>NZ_CBDDPR010000003.1:0-3170 GCF_965232425.1 Roseibium sp. | reverse complement strand
TCTTCCTTTCAGTAACCTTACAGTTGTAACCCTTCCACCTAGACAATAATTCTTTGAAAGGTATCCGTGCCCGAAGGGAGAGACCACGGAATGAAGTTATGAGTGGTAACAGATAGGAGAGGTAACCCTGGGAATCATTAATACCAGGATGGAGGGGAGAGTAGACCAGGTATAATGATTCCTAGGATACCGTCCCCCAAATACCCAGCAAAAATGATTACCTGCTTGGTTTCTCAGTTATATCCTCCTGGTCGTCCCTCCTATCCATCCTAGGTTAATTCTTCCTGGTATCATAGGGCCTCTATTCAAGGAATAATTACCTTGCATATAGGCCTGAAAGGTTAACCTGGTCTTCCTCTCGAGTATATCATCCAGGTTCATCTCTCAGTTATAATCAAGGAATCTTTGTAGGTACCAGGTCTATCTTTCAATATCTTCCTGGTTTATTTATCCTTAGGGACGGTATTCAGGGAATAATTACCAGGTCTCCCTTTATAAGGATTCCTGGGTATTTTATTACCTGATTACCTTCCCTACCGTATCTGCCACCACTCATGACTTCATTCCGCCTTCTCTCTGGCCTCTGGCCAGGGCGGATACTTTTACATAATAACATATGCTGCCGCTAGGCCACCGTCCGGAGGAAATGAACATTAGATACGGCCAAACCAGGTAAATATCTTCCTGGGTCCCTTTGATAACTCTTCCAGGTCCTATAATCCCTAGTAATCAAGGATAATATTACCTGGTATGTCCCTGTTATATCCTCCTGGTCGTCCCTCCTATCCATCCTAGGTTAATTCTTCCTGGTATCATAGGGCCTCTATTCAAGGAATAATTACCTTGCATATAGGCCTGAAAGGTTAACCTGGTCTTCCTCTCGAGTATATCATCCAGGTTCATCTCTCAGTTATAATCAAGGAATCTTTGTAGGTACCAGGTCTATCTTTCAATATCTTCCTGGTTTATTTATCCTTAGGGACGGTATTCAGGGAATAATTACCAGGTCTCCCTTTATAAGGATTCCTGGGTATTTTATTACCTGATTACCTTCCCTACCGTATCTGCCACCACTCATGACTTCATTCCGCCTTCTCTCTGGCCTCTGGCCAGGGCGGATACTTTTACATAATAACATATGCTGCCGCTAGGCCACCGTCCGGAGGAAATGAACATTAGATACGGCCAAACCAGGTAAATATCTTCCTGGGTCCCTTTGATAACTCTTCCAGGTCCTATAATCCCTAGTAATCAAGGATAATATTACCTGGTATGTCCCTGTTATATCCTCCTGGTCTACCTTCAAGGACTTCCAGGTACATCTATCCTTAGGGACGGTAAACCTGGTCTTCCTTCCTAGCAAGAGACACCCAAAATGCCAATAAAATACAAATAATTTTGGGGTCTCTTGTCCTTCCACTGTATCCGCCACCGCTCTCACCTTCATTCCGCCTTCTCTCCCGGCTACGCCGGGGGCGGATACACTATAATAAGGAAATATGCTGCCGCAGGCCCCAACCGCGTTAACGCGTGTAAACCAGGTTTACCTTTCATTGACCTTACAGTTGTCTGTATCTTCCTGGCCCATTAATACACTAATAAAAGAAATAAAAATAATATATTATAATGGGGGACAGAATAATACAAATAAATAAAACGGACGGTCGTGTGCCCAGCCTGTAAGATTTGATGGTAAATTCTGGTAAGATATTGGGAAAGAACTATAATAATTCTGTGAAGGTTTCTTAGGGGATAACAGGCCAAGCATAAGAGCCTAGCGGTAGAAGAGAGAACGAGAAGATAGAAGTCTTATGCTTGGCCCTTGACTAGCTTCCAATCTTTCCATCTCGGTAAGGTATACGATAGGACAAGAAGAGACGAAAGGTAAGAAATTATTGAATCGTATCAGCCGAGGGACACATAAGCCTCCAATTATTGGATTTTCACGGATAATTCTATGCCCATAACCAGCTACCACCCGTTACAATAGATTTATTAGAAGATGTAGGAGCCGGTAAGTAGGTTTAAAAGATAAAAATCCTTAAGAAATATTGTGTTTTTATTAGTTATTACGGCAATAATATCAGAATTTTAATATACTTTTATCTTATAGTAACCCATAAATCATATAAATTCTGATATTATTGTAAGGGCATAACGCGTTAACGCGGTTGGGCGGCATAAGGGACTTCGGCCGCACCCAGCATACTTCCCTCGGGACTGAGTTGGCCTTCAATCAACCCTCTTGGCCAAGCGTCCCGCGTACCAGAACCCCTATAAATACCAATAAAATTCCATTATTTTTATTAGTTATTTAGGGGTTCCTACGCTTACGTAAGGGACGGGGACCCAGTGACCAGACAAATAATTCCTTGTAAGGTATGCGGCCTGGCCCTTGGCCAGAGAGAAGCCGCAATGAAGACAGGCGGATGCCGCAATGAAGGTAGACCAGGAAGATATTTACCTGGAATTACTAGGAGAGATGAACCAGGTAATCATAAGTGAGGGACCTGGAGGATCATTCCTGGTAAGTCCGTCTCTCGTTTAATCGTCTCACAAGTTCATTCCGGCGTCTCTCGGCTGCGCCGGCCGGCTATCTTCTAATTCTTATTATTATTGAACGAGGGACGTGGTAGCGGTATGGGTGTGGAAAAGGAAAACCAGATTATAAAGGGAAAACCAGATGAGAGAAGGTTGAAACTAATAAAAGAGACAATAATAAATAGCTGATATGGGCCCCAAAGATTAACCAGTTTATGTAGGCAGTATGCGCCCCCAAAGGGAGAGAGGCGCAATGAACACTAGAGCGACTAGACGGATACAGCCCATTAAGAGACAAAAGAAATAAAAAATATAACAGATTTTTTGTATTTTAATTGGCTCTTATGGGACTTACCGGTGGAACTTTCCTGAGACAATATTATAGATTTAATGTCCTCGCCAGTGGTGGAAGGTCCTTCTCTCACCCATTCCCTCTTTCCTCCCACCCTCGTCATATAGGAATTACCGGGTCTTACCTTCATTCCTTCATGATGAAGACCCATATTTTCTAGAGATTATTACCCAGATATGGATGAAAAAGCCAAGTGTAAGCTGTAGAAACTAGACCTCGGGCACATGGACGGGAAGGCTGAATGATATTATGATTGAAGATTCTTTGGTGTTTGCCT
>NZ_CBDDPR010000002.1:0-16258 GCF_965232425.1 Roseibium sp. | reverse complement strand
GAACCTCTTCGGCGACAGCCTGCGGCACCTGCTCGTAGTGATCGAACACCATCGAGTACTGGGCGCGGCCTTGAGACATGGACCGCAGATTGTTCACGTAGCCAAACATGTTGGCCAGCGGAACCATTGCGGTGATGACGGTCACGATGCCCCGGTTCTCCGTGCCTGCGATCTGGCCGCGGCGGGAGTTCAGGTCACCGATCACGTCACCCATGTAGTCTTCGGGGGTGACAACCTCGACCTTCATGATCGGCTCGAGCAGTTTCGGGCCGGCCTTCTGGATCGCTTCGCGGAAACCGGCACGGCCGGCGATTTCGAAGGCCAGAACGGACGAGTCAACGTCGTGGTAGGCACCATCGGTGAGGGTTGCCTTGATATCGAGCATCGGGAAGCCTGCCAGCGGACCGGAGGACATGACGCTTTCGATACCCTTGGTAACGCCCGGGATGTATTCCTTGGGAACGTTACCGCCGACAACCTTGCTCTCGAAGACGTAACCTTCATTCGGCTCGGACGGCTCGATGGTGAGCTTGATGCGGGCGAACTGACCGGAACCACCGGACTGCTTCTTGTGGGTGTAATCCACGTCGGCAACCTTGGTGATGGTTTCGCGGTAGGCCACCTGCGGCGCACCGATGTTCGCCTCGACCTTGAATTCACGCTTCATGCGGTCGACGATGATGTCGAGGTGCAATTCGCCCATGCCCGCGATGATCGTCTGGCCGGATTCTTCGTCCGTCTTGACACGGAATGAAGGATCTTCGGCAGCCAGGCGGTTCAGGGCAAGGCCCATCTTTTCCTGGTCGCCCTTGGTCTTCGGCTCGACGGCGATCTCGATCACCGGCTCGGGGAATTCCATGCGCTCCAGGATCACCGGCTTCAGCGCGTCACACAGGGTGTCGCCCGTCGTGGTGTCTTTCAGGCCCGCGATCGCAACGATGTCGCCTGCATAGGCCACGTCGATGTCGTCACGGGAGTTGGAGTGCATCTGCATCATGCGGCCAACGCGCTCGCGCTTGTCCTTGACCGTGTTCAACAGGGACACGCCCTTGTTCAGAACACCGGAATAGATGCGGCAGAAAGTCAGCGAACCGACAAACGGGTCGTTGGCGATCTTGAAGGCCAACAGGCTGAGCGGCTCGTCATCGGAGGACTTGCGCTCGGCTTCTTCTTCGGTCTTCGGATCGACGCCCTTGATCGCCGGAACTTCGACAGGGCTCGGCAGGAAGTCGACAACCGCGTCGAGAAGCGGCTGAACGCCCTTGTTCTTGAACGCGGAACCGCAGAAGATCGGCACGAAGTCACCGTTGATAGTGCCCTTGCGGATCAGCTCTTTCAGCTTTTCCATGGTCGGCTCTTCGCCTTCCAGGTAAGCTTCCATTGCCTCCTCGTCGACTTCGACGGCGGTCTCGATCAGGGCGTCGTGCATTTCCTGGGCGCGATCGGCGAGATCGGCCGGAATGTCAGTTTCGTCCCAGGCAGCGCCGAGGTTCTCAGCCTGCCAGATCAGCGCCTTCATCTTCAGGAGATCAACGCAGCCTGCGAATTCGCTTTCAGCGCCAACCGGCAGCTGCATGACCAGCGGGGTCGCGCCGAGGCGCTCCTTGATCATGGTGACGCAGCGATCGAAATCGGCGCCCAGCTTGTCCATCTTGTTGACGAAGATCATCCGCGGAACGTTGTACTTGTCGGCCTGGCGCCAGACAGTCTCGGTCTGCGGCTCGACACCGGCGTTTGCGTCCAGGAGAGCAACCGCGCCGTCAAGAACACGCAGGGAGCGCTCGACTTCAATGGTGAAGTCAACGTGGCCCGGGGTGTCGATGATGTTCAGGCGCTTGTCGTTCCAGAACGCGGTCGTTGCAGCAGAGGTGATCGTGATGCCACGCTCCTGCTCCTGCTCCATCCAGTCCATGGTGGCTGCGCCGTCATGAACTTCGCCGATCTTGTGGCTCTTACCCGTATAGTAGAGGATACGTTCCGTGGTCGTGGTCTTGCCGGCATCGATGTGAGCCATGATGCCGAAGTTACGGTAGTCCTCGATTTTATGCGTGCGCGACATAGCGTCAGCCCTTCGAAGTCAAATTACCAGCGATAGTGCGAGAACGCGCGGTTGGCGTCGGCCATCCGGTGCGTGTCTTCGCGCTTCTTAACTGCGGTACCACGGTTGTTTGCTGCATCGAGCAGTTCGCCGGAGAGACGATCAACCATCGTGGTTTCGTTGCGGTTGCGCGCAGCGGTGATCAGCCAGCGGATCGCGAGCGCCTGACGGCGATCGGAGCGCACCTCGACCGGAACCTGGTAGGTGGCGCCACCAACACGGCGGGAGCGCACTTCCACTTGCGGCATGACGTTTTCAAGAGCCGCGTGGAAAACCTCGATCGGGTTCTCGCGGGTCTTGTTCTCGACAACGTCGAAAGCACCGTAGACGATGCGTTCGGCGGTGGATTTCTTGCCGTCGTACATGATGGAGTTCATGAACTTCGTTACGACGACATCCCCGAATTTCGGATCGGGGTTGATTTCGCGTTTTTCAGCGCGGTGACGACGGGACATCTGATGTGCTCCTTACTTCGGCCGCTTGGCGCCGTATTTCGACCGGCGCTGCTTACGATCCTTGACGCCCTGGGTGTCGAGCACACCACGGATGATGTGGTAGCGCACACCCGGCAAGTCCTTGACGCGGCCGCCGCGGATCATCACCACCGAGTGTTCCTGAAGGTTGTGACCTTCACCCGGGATGTAGCCAATGACTTCGAAGCCGTTGGTCAGGCGGATCTTGGCCACCTTACGCAGAGCCGAGTTCGGCTTCTTCGGCGTCGTCGTGTAAACGCGGGTGCAAACACCACGCTTCTGGGGGCAGGCCTCCATGGCCGGCACCTTGTTCCGCTTCGGCGGATCTTTCCGCGGCTTGCGGATCAACTGGTTGATGGTCGGCATTCTTTGCCCTTTACCTTGTCCATCCAAAAATTCGTATGCAACTGCAGTCCCCCGCTGACCCTGCAAATCCGTCAAGACATGCAAAATCGCGCCCGCGCGCTCTGAAAGAGCGGCAGGCGCTGCGAAAAACCAGAGGACCACGAGTTGCCCCGCGGTCATGCAATCGACGCGTATTCGCCTATGTAACCCGGCAGCGTTTAAGGGGATTGGGTCCTGCGCCTTTGATCAGCGCTGGACGGTTCACTCTTACCGCCTGCCCTTGGGATGCGCGGAACCTACTCATATGCACCCTTTGCGTCAAGTGCTTTATCGAAAAAACCGCAAGCGGTGTCATGAACCCCGGCAAACACGAATTTTCGACATCAAAACAGCGCTCTATTGTTATCTCGGTGCTATAAATTCCGCGCTTTGGGTAATTTTGTTGCGCAGTGCGTGTCAGACGCAGAGCACCCCTGCACTTTCGATGCACAGGCAGCGTTCCTGTGGCGCCACAAAACCGTCTTGGTTCGAGAATCGGCACTGCTGATTCATTGGTTTTTCAACGCAAAACAAGCCAAGGCCGTCGAACACGGGCCTGACCGGGTCACCCGGCCCGAAATCGGAGACCTGCCATGCAGACGTGCATGCGCGCCAAACCGGGGAATGTCTCGATGAGACAGCGCTCACGCAGTGAACGTCACGATGGCGACATTGCCCGCAAGCGCGTCCTGGTAGGCGCCCTCGTGGACCGGATCGTCGGGTTCACCGTCCATGACACCGATCTGGTCGAGTTCGGCTTCGGCGTAGCCCTGCCCCTGCAGCGCTTCGAGCGTCTTGCGCACGGCGTCGTCATCATCGGGCGCCGTCAGCAGGGCATGGATCGTGATCGCATCCTCCGGCAGCGCCTCTTCGTTTTCCCAGACACGGCCGATGACGATGTAGACCACCGGCTCCATCTCGACTTCATTGTCATTCATTTCGGAGTTCTTTCATTCCGTTTGAACAAGAAAGGCCGCCCGGAGGCGGCCTTTCGGATTTCACAAGGCGCAAACTTTATTCCGCTGCGCCGGTCATGTCTTCCAGCAGGCCTTCCCCCGCGCTTTCCGAAGACTGCTGCCGCTGTGCTTCCTGGATCAGGTCGTCGCGATGCGTTGCAATCTGGCGAATGCGCTTCATCACCCCGCCGGTACCGGCCGGGATCAGGCGGCCGACAATGACGTTCTCCTTGAGGCCGACGAGCGGGTCGGTCTTGCCGTTGACCGCAGCGTCGGTGAGCACCCGGGTCGTTTCCTGGAAGGAAGCGGCCGAGAAGAAGGAGCGCGTCTGCAACGACGCCTTGGTGATGCCGAGCAGGACGGGAACGCCCTTGGCCGGATCCCGGGCGTTGTCGATCGCCTTCTGGTTTGCCTCTTCGAAGTCGATCTTGTCGATCTGTTCGCCCGAGAAGAACTCGGTGTCGCCCGGATCGGTGATTTCGACTTTCTGCAGCATCTGACGGACAATCACCTCGATGTGCTTGTCGTTGATGGTCACGCCCTGCAGACGGTAGACTTCCTGGATCTCGTTGACGAGATAGGCCGCAAGTGCCTCCACGCCCTTGACCGCAAGGATGTCGTGCGGTGCCGGGTTGCCGTCGAGAATGTACTCACCCTTCTCAATGGCATCGCCTTCCTGAAGATGGAAATGCTTGCCTTTCGGGATGAGGTACTCGACGGGATCGGCACCGTCCTCTGCCGGATCGATGATGATGCGGCGCTTGTTCTTGTAGTCACGGCCGAACCGGATCGTGCCATCGATTTCCGCGATGATCGCATGATCCTTCGGACGGCGTGCCTCGAACAGTTCGGCAACACGCGGCAGACCACCGGTGATGTCTTTGGTCTTGGCGCTTTCCAGAGGAATACGCGCCAGCACGTCACCGGCCTTGACCGTCGATCCCGGCTGAACCGAAAGAACGGCGTCCACCGACAGCATCAGGCGGGCATCGGAGCCGCGGGCGTTCTTGGAAATCGTACCCTTGTCGTCCTTGATGACGATTGCAGGCTTGAGATCCGCACCACGCTGCGACGAACGCCAGTCGATGACGACACGCTTGGTGATACCGGTCGCCTCGTCGGCGGTTTCCTGAACCGACGCACCATCGACCAGATCCTCGAAATCGACGGTGCCGTCGACTTCCGCAAGCATCGGACGGGTATAGGGATCCCATTCCGCGATCCGCTGTCCGCGCTTGACCGCATCGCCTTCGTCGACATGCAGCTTGGAGCCGTAGGCCACCCGGTGCACGGCACGCTCGTTGCCGTCGCTGTCGATGACGACGATGGACATGTTGCGGACCATGGCGACGAGGTTGCCTTCGGAGTCGCGCTGAACCGAACGGTTCCGGATCTTCACCGTGCCGTCGACGTTGGACTCGATGAACGAGCTGTCGACAACCTGCGCCGTGCCGCCGATGTGGAACGTCCGCATCGTCAGCTGCGTTCCCGGTTCACCGATCGACTGCGCCGCGATGACACCGACAGCCTCAC
Organism: Roseibium sp.; assembly: GCF_965232425.1. Lineage (GTDB taxonomy): Bacteria > Pseudomonadota > Alphaproteobacteria > Rhizobiales > Stappiaceae > Roseibium. Next base: position 10,814 of record NZ_CBDDPR010000002.1, on the reverse strand, counting down.
CGAGGTTGACGGGCGTACCGCGTGCAAGGTCACGGCCGTAACAGGTCGCGCACACGCCGGTTTCGGTCTCACAGGTCAGAACCGAACGGATCTTGATCTGCTGAACCTTGGCAGCCTCGATCGCCTCGACATCCTTCTCGTCGATGAGCGTGCCCTTGGGGACAAGCACTTCGCCGGTCTGGTTGTTGACGACGTCTTCCGCTGTCGTCCGTCCGAGAACGCGCATGCCGAGGGAGGCAATGACGTTACCGGCATCGACGATCGGCGCAACGGTGATGCCGCGCTCGGAGCCGCAATCCTGTTCCAGGATGATGCTGTCCTGCGCAACGTCCACCAGACGGCGCGTGAGGTAACCGGAGTTTGCCGTCTTCAGGGCGGTGTCGGCCAGACCCTTGCGGGCGCCGTGCGTGGAGTTGAAGTACTCCAGAACCGACAGGCCTTCCTTGAAGTTCGAAATGATCGGGTTCTCGATGATGGAACCGTCCGGCTTGGCCATCAGGCCGCGCATGCCCGCCAGCTGTTTCATCTGCTGGGGCGAGCCACGGGCACCGGAGTGCGACATCATGTAGACCGAGTTCATCGGCTTCTGACGTCCGGTCTCGTCGTCGATCTGGACCGCCTTGATGCGAGCCATCATTTCGTCGGCGATCTTGTCGGTGCATTTCGCCCAGGCGTCGACAACCTTGTTGTACTTCTCGCCCTGGGTGATCAGACCGTCATTGTACTGCTGCTCGTATTCGGTCGCGAGCGACGCTGTTTCGGCAACCAGGTTCTGCTTGGTGTCCGGAATGACCATGTCGTCCATGCCGAACGAGATACCTGCGTTACAGGCATTCTTGAAGCCGAGTTCCATGATCCGGTCACAGAAGATGACCGTCTCCTTCTGACCGCAGGCACGGTAGACCGTGTCGATCATCTTGGAGATTTCCTTCTTGGTCATCAGCCTGTTGCAGACCTCGAACGGAACCTCGAAATGCTTCGGCAGCAGCTCCGCGATCAGCATCCGGCCCGGTGTCGTCTCGATGATCTCGGACGTCGGGTTGCCGTCTGCATCAACGGACTTGTAACGGCCCTTGATCTTGGTGTGCAGCGTGATGACCTTGTTGGCCAGGGCGTGATGGATTTCGCCGATATCGCCGAATGCCATGCCCTCGCCCGGCTCACCTTCCGCCAGGATCGACAGGTAGTAGAGACCGAGAACGATATCCTGCGAGGGAACGATGATCGGGCCACCGTTGGCCGGGTGCAGGATGTTGTTCGTCGACATCATCAGCGTCCGCGCTTCCAGCTGGGCTTCCAGCGACAGCGGAACGTGAACGGCCATCTGGTCACCGTCGAAGTCGGCGTTGAACGCAGAACAGACGAGCGGGTGCAGCTGAATGGCCTTGCCTTCGATCAGGGTCGGTTCGAACGCCTGGATGCCGAGACGGTGAAGCGTCGGCGCACGGTTCAGGAGAACCGGGTGCTCGCGGATCACCTCGTCAAGGATATCCCAGACTTCCGGACGCTCCTTCTCCACCAGCTTCTTCGCCTGCTTGACGGTCGAGGAGAAGCCCTTGGCGTCAAGCCGCGAATAGATGAACGGCTTGAACAGTTCGAGCGCCATCTTCTTCGGCAGGCCGCACTGGTGCAGCTTCAGCTCCGGGCCCACGGTGATGACCGAACGGCCGGAATAGTCGACGCGTTTGCCGAGCAGGTTCTGACGGAAGCGGCCCTGCTTGCCCTTCAGCATGTCGGACAGCGACTTCAGCGGACGCTTGTTGGCACCCGTGATGACGCGGCCGCGGCGGCCGTTGTCGAACAGCGCATCGACGGATTCCTGAAGCATGCGCTTCTCGTTCCTGATGATGATGTCCGGAGCACGCAGTTCCATCAGGCGGCGCAGACGGTTGTTCCGGTTGATCACGCGGCGGTAGAGGTCGTTCAGGTCCGATGTTGCGAACCGGCCGCCGTCGAGCGGGACCAGCGGACGCAGATCCGGCGGGATCACCGGAACGACCGTCATGATCATCCATTCCGGACGGTTGCCCGATTCCATGAACGCTTCGATAACCTTGAGACGCTTTGCCAGTTTCTTCGGCTTCAGCTCCGTCGTTGCCTCGGCGATTTCCTGGCGCAGCTTCTCGCTTTCGCGTTCCAGATCCATGCTCATCAGGATCTCGCGGATCGCCTCGGCACCGATCATGGCGGTGAACGCGTCTTCGCCGTACTCGTCCTGCGCGGCAACATAGTCTTCCTCGGAGAGGAGCTGATGCTGCTTGAGCGGTGTCAGGCCCGGCTCGAGAACGACATAGTTCTCGAAGTAGAGCACGCGCTCCAGATCCTTCAGCGTCATGTCGAGCAGAAGGCCGATGCGGCTGGGCAGCGACTTCAGGAACCAGATGTGAGCGACCGGAGCGGCCAGCTCGATGTGTCCCATGCGTTCGCGGCGTACCCTGGAAAGCGTGACTTCAACGCCGCACTTTTCGCAGATGACGCCCTTGTATTTCATGCGCTTGTACTTGCCGCAAAGACATTCGTAGTCCTTGATCGGGCCGAAGATACGCGCGCAGAACAAACCGTCGCGTTCAGGCTTGAACGTCCGGTAGTTGATGGTCTCCGGCTTTTTGATTTCGCCGAAAGACCAGGACAAGATCTTTTCCGGGCTCGCAAGCGAAATCCGGATATTGTCGAAGGTCTGTGTGGGAGCCTGCTGGTTAAACAGGTTCATGACCTCATGATTCATGATCCATCTCCTTCGATGCGCGGCCGGGGACCGGGTTTTGTTCACCGTCCCCGTAACCGGCATGCCAAGTCATTTGTGGTCCGTTGCCGGGGTTATTCTGCGGCGTCCGCAGTTTCTTCCTCGGCAATCGCGGGTACATCGGTACGCTGAAGTTCAACGTTGAGACCCAGGGACCGCATTTCCTTCACGAGAACGTTGAAGCTTTCCGGGATACCCGCCTCGAACGTGTCGTCACCGCGGACGATGGCCTCGTAGACCTTCGTACGGCCGGCAACGTCGTCCGACTTCACTGTCAGCATTTCCTGCAGCGTGTAGGCGGCACCGTAGGCTTCCAGCGCCCAGACCTCCATTTCCCCGAAGCGCTGGCCACCGAACTGCGCCTTGCCACCCAGCGGCTGCTGCGTGACGAGCGAGTACGGGCCGATCGAACGGGCATGGATCTTGTCGTCGACAAGGTGGTGCAGCTTCAGCATGTAGATGTAGCCCACCGTGACCTTGCGATCGAACTCCTCACCGGTCCGGCCGTCGAAGAGCACGGACTGGCCGCTCTGATCGTAGCCGGCGATGTTCAGGGCCTCGACCACATCCGGTTCACGCGCACCGTCGAAGACCGGCGTTGCGATCGAAACGCCTTTCTTGAGCTGGTCCGCGAGCCGGACGATCCCGTCGTCGTCATAGGACTTGACGTCGTCGCCCTTCATGTTGTCGCCGTAGATCTCCACGATCTTGCCGCGCAGTTCCTCGATCTGGCCGGAACGCTTGTACTCTTCGTACATCTCGCCAATCCGGTTGCCCATGCCCCGGCAGGCCCAGCCAAGGTGGGTTTCCAGGATCTGACCGACGTTCATGCGCGACGGCACGCCGAGCGGGTTGAGCACGATGTCGACATGAGTCCCGTCTTCCAGGAACGGCATGTCTTCGCACGGGTTGATCTTGGACACGACGCCCTTGTTGCCGTGACGGCCGGCCATCTTGTCGCCCGGCTGAAGCTTGCGCTTCACGGCAACGAAGACCTTGACCATCTTCATGACGCCCGGGGGAAGTTCGTCGCCGCGCTGCAGTTTCTCGACCTTGTCGATGAACCGCTGCTCGAGACGCTTCCGGCTGTCGTCATACTGACCACGCAGAGCCTCGATCTCGGACATGAACTTCTCGTCCTCGGTGGCAAACTGCCACCACTGAGACCGCGGGAAGTCGTTCAGAACGTCGCCCGTCAGGACACCGTCCTTGCTGAAGCCTTTCGGGCCTGCAACGGCGGTCTTGTCCATCAGCATCTCGGCCAGACGGCCATAGACGTTCCGGTCGAGGATCGCTTGTTCGTCGTCACGGTCCTTCGCGAGGCGTTCGATTTCCTCGCGCTCGATGGCCATCGCGCGCTCGTCTTTCTCAACGCCGTGGCGGTTGAACACACGGACCTCGACGACCGTCCCGCTGACACCCGGCGGCAGACGCAGGGATGTGTCGCGGACGTCGGACGCTTTTTCACCGAAGATGGCACGCAGAAGCTTCTCTTCCGGCGTCATCGGACTTTCGCCCTTCGGCGTGATCTTGCCGACCAGGATATCGCCCGGGTTGAGTTCGGCACCGATATAGACGATGCCGGCCTCGTCGAGATTCTTCAGCGCTTCTTCGGAAACGTTCGGAATGTCGCGGGTGATTTCTTCCGGGCCAAGCTTGGTATCACGCGCCATCACCTCGAATTCCTCAAGGTGGATCGACGTGAACACGTCGTCGGACACGATCCGCTCGGAGAGCAGGATGGAATCCTCGAAGTTGTAGCCGTTCCAGGGCATGAAGGCGACGAGCACGTTCCGGCCGAGTGCCAGATCGCCGAGATCCGTGGACGGACCGTCGGCAATGATGTCGCTCTTGTGAACCCGGTCACCGACACGCACCAGCGGACGCTGGTTGATGCAGGTGTTCTGGTTCGAGCGCTGGAACTTCTGCAGGCGGTAGATATCGACGCCGGACTTGCCCGGATCGAGATCTTCCGTTGCGCGGATGACGATACGGGTCGCGTCGACCTGATCGACCACGCCTGCACGCCGTGCACCGATGGCAGCACCGGAATCACGAGCAACGATCGGCTCCATGCCGGTACCGACGAACGGCGCTTCGGCGCGTACCAGCGGCACGGCCTGACGCTGCATGTTCGAGCCCATGAGCGCGCGGTTGGCGTCATCGTTTTCCAGGAACGGAATCAGCGCCGCCGCGACAGACACCAGCTGCTTCGGCGAAACGTCCATGAGGTCGACCTTGTCGGACGGCACCATCATGTTCTCGCCCGCGTGACGGCAGGTGATCAGCTCGGTGGTGAACCGGCCATCCGCGTCATATTCCGCGTTGGACTGGGCTACGTAGTGCTTGGCTTCTTCCATTGCCGACAGGTAAACGACTTCGTTGCTGACAACACCGTCGTTGACCTTGCGGTAAGGGCTCTCGATGAAGCCGTACTTGTTGACACGCGCGAACGTGGCAAGCGAGTTGATCAGACCGATGTTCGGACCTTCCGGTGTCTCGATCGGGCAGATACGGCCGTAATGCGTCGGGTGCACGTCGCGCACCTCGAAGCCGGCGCGCTCGCGGGTCAGACCGCCCGGGCCAAGTGCCGACAGGCGGCGCTTGTGCGTGACTTCGGACAGCGGGTTGGTCTGGTCCATAAACTGCGACAGCTGCGAAGACCCGAAGAACTCGCGAACGGCAGCTGCGGCCGGCTTCGCGTTGATCAGGTCCTGCGGCATGACCGTATCGATCTCGACGGAGCTCATCCGCTCCTTGATCGCACGCTCCATGCGCAGCAGGCCGACGCGGTACTGGTTTTCCATCAGTTCGCCGACGGAGCGGACACGGCGGTTGCCGAGATTGTCGATGTCGTCGATGTCGCCCTTGCCGTCGCGCAGTTCCAGGAGAACGCGGATGACTTCCAGGATGTCTTCCTTGCGCAGGGTCCGGACGGTGTCCTCGCACTGCAGGTCGAGGCGCATGTTCATCTTCACGCGGCCAACGGCGGACAGGTCGTAGCGCTCGTCGTCGAAGAACAGCGACTGGAACATCGCTTCCGCGGTGTCGATCGTGGGCGGCTCGCCCGGACGCATCACGCGGTAGATGTCGAACAGCGCATCCTCGCGGGATTCGTTCTTGTCGACGGCAAGCGTGTTGCGGATATACGGACCGGTGTTGACATGGTCGATGTCGAGCATCGGCAGTTCGTGATAGCCGCGCTCAACGAGTTCTTCCAGAAGCTTGCCGGTGATCTCGTCGCCGGCCTCTGCAAAGATCTCGCCGCTCTTCATGTCGACGATGTCTTCGGCGAGGTACTGGCCGTGCAGATCCTCATCGGTGATCTTCAGCGCCGTGACGCCCTTTTCGCCGAGCTGACGGATGGTGCGCGCGGTGATCTTGCGGCCGCCTTCGACGACCACTTCGCCGCTGTCCGCATCGATAAGATCGTAAGACGCCTTGGTGCCCTTGAGACGCGCGCCGTCGAACGGCATCCGCCAGGAGCCGTCTTTCTGCCGCGTGTAGTCGATCCGGTTGTAGAACGTGTTGAGGATTTCCTCACCGTCCAGGCCGAGCGCCATCAGCAGCGACGTGACCGGGATCTTGCGCCGGCGGTCGATACGCGCATGCACGATATCCTTGGCGTCGAATTCGATATCGAGCCAGGAGCCGCGATAGGGAATGACGCGTGCGGCAAACAGCAGCTTGCCGGAGGAATGGGTCTTGCCCTTGTCATGGTCGAAGAACACGCCCGGCGAACGGTGCATCTGGGAGACGATGACGCGCTCGGTACCGTTGACGATAAAGGTGCCGTTGTCTGTCATGAACGGCATGTCGCCCATGTAGACATCCTGTTCCTTGATGTCCTTGACCGACTTGGCACCGGTGTCTTCATCCACATCAAAAACGATGAGCCGCAGGGTGACCTTGAGCGGCGCTGCGAACGTCATGTCGCGCTGGCGGCACTCGTCAACATCGTATTTGGGAGCTTCAAATTCGTAGGAAACAAATTCCAGCAGGGACGTCCCTGCGAAATCGGAGATGGGGAACACGGACTGGAAGACCGCTTCAAGGCCTTCATTTTTGCGGCCACCGCCCGCCATCTCGTCGACCTGGAGAAACTGGTCGTAGGATGCTTTCTGCACCTCGATGAGATTGGGCATTGCCGCGACATCGCGGATCGATCCGAAATATTTACGGACCTTTTTGCGACCGTTGAACGTTTGGGTCATTGTCGCTCCTCGTATCGGCCGGGTAACGGCTTCCCGAAACGCCCCTTTTCCAATCGGGCAGACCGCCCGGGCGCTTCGGAAAACCGTCCCCCAAATTCAATCAGCTTCCACCTGGAAGAAAAGCTGACCGGGTTATGGGGCCCGGGACATGCGCGGCACAGCAGACAAACGCGGCATACCCCAGTGGTGCGTTTGCCCCGGAAACGGGTCGGACCCGCCGGGGCAACAAACGGTCCCGGTTGCCCGGGACCGCGAAAAGGCAGACGCCTTTGTTACTTCAGCTCGACAGAAGCGCCAGCTTCTTCCAGCTTCTTCTTCAGTTCTTCAGCTTCGTCCTTGGAAACGCCTTCCTTGACGGCTTTCGGAGCGGACTCGACGAGTTCCTTAGCTTCCTTCAGGCCAAGACCGGTGATTGCACGGACTTCCTTGATGACGTTGATTTTCTTGTCGCCGGCACCAGCCAGAACAACGTCAAATTCGGTTTTCTCTTCAGCAGCAGCAGCTTCGCCGCCCGCAGCACCACCGGCAGCAGCAACGGCAACCGGAGCAGCGGCGGAAACGCCCCACTTTTCTTCCAGAAGCTTGCTGAGTTCAGCGGCTTCCATGACGGTCAGCGAGGACAGTTCTTCTACGAGCTTTTCAAGATCAGCCATTTTATTCAGTACCTTAAGTTCGAACCAGTTCGGTTACGTTAGACAGTGTGTTTGGACGCCTTACGCGGCCTCGTCCTTCGTGGCATACGCATTGAAGACGCGGGCGAGCTGCCCGGCCGGTGCGTTGACAACCTGAGCAATCCGGGAAGCCGGGGTCTGGATCATGCCAACCAGTTTCGCACGCAGCTCATCGAGCGACGGCATGGTTGCCAGAGACTTGACGCCTTCCGGGTTCAGATTGGTCGTTCCAAGAGCACCGCCAAGGATTTCCAACTTTTCGTTGGCCTTGGCGAAATCGACAGCTGCTTTTGGAGCTGCTACCGGATCGTCTGAGTAGACGAGAACGGTAGGGCCCTGAAACAGGTCGGAGATATGCTCAAGGTCGGTGCCTTTAAGGGCGAGTTTCACAAGGCGGTTTTTTGCGACTTTTACAGAGCCGCCGGCTTCACGCACAGATGCCCGCAGTGCAGTCATCTGGGCAACCGAAAGACCTGCATAGTGCGCGACGACAACGACGCCGGTATTGCCCAGCTCTTCGTTGAGAGACGTCACGAACTCGTGCTTTTCCGCTCTTTCCACTTGCCTTCTCCATTTGATGGCGTTGCCGCCATCGGTTTACCTTTGCCACCCGCATTCGGTTCCGAACCCGGAACCGCTGTCGAGGCGGCGCTCAGGGTCCTGTCCCCTCACCTTCACGCGGAACGCGCGGCAAGGTCTGGTTCGAACCTGGTTGTCCGCTTGACGCGGAAAATTCGGTTCTCACCCATCTATGCAGGCCTAAATCGCTTAAGCCGGTTTCCCGGCACCTGCAGTCTCGGACAGGGCAACCCGGCGGAAACCCGCCGGGTCTATTCGGCCTTGAGGCCGAAATCTCGTTTCGATCCGGTTTCCCGGATCACTCGCCGGCAACGCTGGCGAGATCGATCTTCACACCCGGGCCCATCGTGGACGACACCGCGATGCGCTTCAGGTAGGAGCCTTTGGCGCCGGACGGCTTGGCCTTCTGGACCGCGTCGACGAGCGCCTTGACGTTCTGCAGGATGGCCTCTTCGGAGAAGGACACCTTGCCGACGCCGGCATGAACGATACCCGCCTTTTCAACGCGGAACTGAACGGCACCGCCCTTGGCGTCGTTGACCGCAGCGGTCACGTCCGGGGTCACCGTTCCGACCTTCGGGTTCGGCATCAGGCCGCGCGGGCCGAGCACCTTACCCAGACGGCCGACCAGCGGCATCATGTCGGGCGTTGCAATGCAGCGATCGAAGTCGATCTTGCCGCCCTGCACTTCCTGAACCAGCTCTTCCGCACCGACGATGTCGGCACCGGCCGCCTTGGCCTCATCGGCCTTGTCGCCACGTGCGAACACGGCAACGCGCACGTTCTTGCCGGTTCCGTTCGGCAGGACGCAGACGCCGCGGACCATCTGGTCGGCGTGACGCGGATCGACGCCGAGATTGATCGCAACTTCGACGGTCTCGTCGAACTTGGTCTTGGCGCGGCCCTTCACGAGGCCGATTGCCTCGTCCAGGGAATAGAGCTTGTTGCGGTCGATGCCTTCACGGGCAGCGGTGATACGTTTTCCAACCTTCGCCATGATCTTACCCCTTCACCTCGAGGCCCATGGAACGGGCAGAGCCTTCGACCATCAGCATTGCTGCGTCGACGTCGTTGGCGTTCAGGTCCTTCATCTTGGCTTCGGCGATTTCCTTGACCTGGTCCCGCGTGACCGATCCGACCGTTCCACGGCCAGGGGTCTGGGAACCCTTCTGCAGCTTTGCAGCCTTTTTCAGGAAAAAGCTTACCGGCGCCGTCTTCACTTCGAAGGTGAAGGACTTGTCGGTGAAATATGTAATCACGGTCGGGCACGGAGCGCCCTTTTCAACATCCTGAGTCTGCGCATTGAATGCCTTGCAGAATTCCATGATGTTCAGACCACGCTGACCGAGTGCCGGCCCGATGGGCGGCGACGGGGTCGCGGAACCTGCCGGCACCTGAAGCTTCAGGAAGCCTTCAATTTTCTTCGCCATGTCAGTCTCCAATCATACGCAGCTGAACGGCGATCCAGCTGGCTGGGAGCTGGTGGTCCGGCCCTTGTCGACATCCGGCGATGAATGTCAGAACCTTCCACCGATTTTCCCGGTCCGGACGCTTCGCCTCGTCCCGGGCACTCGAACCGCCCTTTCGGACGGCAAACGGTCAAAGCTTGTCGACTTGACCGAATTCCAGTTCGACAGGCGTTGCACGACCGAAGATGGACACGGCCACCTTGAGACGTGCGCGCTCGTCGTCAACTTCCTCGACAAGGCCGGAGAAGGAGGCAAACGGACCGTCGGACACGCGCACCTGTTCGCCAACCTCGAATGTGACCGACGGCTTCGGCCGGTCCACGCCTTCCTGCACCTGATTCATTATGCGCAGGGCTTCTTTTTCCGGGATCGGCATCGGCTTTTGATCCGCGCCCAGGAATCCCGTCACTTTCGGCGTGTCTTTGATGAGGTGAAACGCCTCGTTGGTCATGTCCATCTTCACCAGGACGTAGCCCGGGAAGAATTTGCGCTCAGTGTCGACCTTGCGGCCACGGCGCACTTCAACGACCTTTTCCATCGGAACGAGGATTTCCTCGAACAGATCGGTAAGCCCTTTCTGCTCGGCCTTCTCGCGGATGGAATCGGCGACCTTTTTCTCAAAATTGGAATAGGCGTGCACAATGTACCAGCGCTTGGCCATGGATCTTCGTTCCGTTTCTTGTTCTTGTCTGCAAACCGGACGGTCGGTCTTACTCAGCCGCCGACACCCAACAGCAAACCGATGCCCCAACTCATCAGCTGATCCGCGACGAGGAAGAAGATCGACGCGATCAGAACCATGACGAACACCATGGCAGTGGTCACAGCGGTTTCTTTGCGCGTCGGCCACGTCACCTTGGACGTTTCGGAGCGCACTTCCTGGATGAATTTAAAGGGATTGGTCTTCGCCATTCCGGTTCCGGTCTGTTAAATACGAGTGGGCGCGCGGAAAACTCCGCGCGCCTCACTCGAGGAAACTCTTTAAGCCCTCGAGGCAATTAAATCAAGAGCAATCTGGCAGGGGCAGCAGGGTTCGAACCCGCGACCTACGGTTTTGGAGACCGTCGCTCTACCAACTGAGCTATACCCCTATAGGCGACCGCCGTGCGGTTCCGCTCCTGATACCTTCTCAAGCCAC
>NZ_CBDDPR010000001.1:0-7149 GCF_965232425.1 Roseibium sp. | reverse complement strand
ATAAAAATGTCCTGTTCCAACATAAAATAAAAAGACCTTGTCCCAAAATAAAATAAAAATGGCCTGATCCAACATAAAATAAAAATGCCTTGTCCCAACATAAAATAAAAATGCCCTGTTGCATTATTAAATAAAAATGCCCTATTCCAATATTAAATAAAAATTTCCTGTTCCAATAAAAAATAAAAATGCCTTGCCCCAGTACAACAAAAAAATACCCTGCCCCAACATCAAATAAAAATGCCTTGATCACTATAAAATAAAAAGGCCTTTGCCCCAAGATCAAATAAAAGTGCCCCAGCCCCAACATAAAATAAAAAGGCCCTATCCCAACATAAAATATAAATGCCCTTATCCATTATAAAAACTAGAATGCCCTGCCTCGACATAAAATGAAAATGTCCTACCCCAACTTAAAATAAAAATGCGCTGCTCCAACATAAAATAAAAAGTGCACCTGCCCTACCATAAAATCAAAAGGCCCCTGCCCCAATATAAAATAAAAATGCCCTGCTCCAACATCAAATAAAAGTGTACCTACCCCAACATAAAATAGAAATGCCCTGCTCCAAATTAAATTAAAAATGCCCTGCTCCAAATTCAAATAAAGATATCTTGCCCCAACAAAAAATAAAAATGCCCTGCCCCAACACAAAATAAAAATACCCCTGTTCCAACATACAATAAAAGTATACCTGCCCTAACATAAAACTAAAATTCCCTGCTTCAAGATAAAATAAAATGCCTTGCCCCAACATAAAATAAAAGTGCACCTACCCCAACATAAAAACTAGAATGCCCTGCCTCAACATAAAATGAAAATGTCCTACCCCAACATAAAATAAAAATGCCCTGCCCTAAGATAAAATAAAAATGGCCCTGCCCCAACATAAAATAAAAAGGCCTTTGCCCCAAGATAAAATAAAAGTGCCCCAGCCCCAACATAAAATAAAAATATCCTGCTCCAACATAAAATAGAAATGCCCTGCTCCAGCATAAAGTCAAGAATGCCCTGCCTCAACATAAAATGAAAATGTCCTACCCCAACATAAAATAAAAATGCCCTGCCCCAATAAAAAATAAAAATGCCCTGCTCCAACATAAAATAAAAAGGCCTTGCCCCAAGATAAAATAAAAATGGCCTGTTCCATTATAAAATCTAAATGCCCTGCCCCAACGAAAAATAAAAATGCCCTGCCCCAACATAAAATAAAAATGGCCCTGTCCCAACATAAAATAAAAATGCCCTGCTTCAACAAAAAATAAAAATGCCCTGCTCCAACATAAAATAAAAAGGCCTTGCCCCAAGATAAAATAAAAATGGCCTGTTCCAACATAAAATAAAAATGCCCTGTCCCAACATAAAATAAAAAGGCCTTGCCCCATTAAAAAATAAAAATGTCCTGCTCCAACATAAAATAAAAAGGCCTTGCCCCAAGATAAAATAAAAATGCCCTGCTGCAACATAAAATAAAAATGCCCTGCCCCAACATAAAATAAAAATGCCCTGCTCCAGCGTAAAATAAAAATACCCTGCTCCAACAAAAAATAAAAATGCCTTGCCCCAACAAAAAATAAAAATGCCCTGCCCCAACACAAAATTCAAATACTTGTGTTCCAGCATAATGAATGTGTCAACTTCCCAAAATGTCAACTGTCTTTTTTTCTCAAATTCTATGTTTTGCAATTTGTCACAATTTATTTTTTGTCGACTTCTCCATTCGACAATTTGTTTGTTTGTTTGTTTTTGTTGTTTCTTTGTTGTTTTTCAATATGTCAACTTGTTGACTAATCAGTGTGTCACTTTGCCATTTTGTCATTTTGTCAGTCTGCCAACTTGTCAGTTTTTTAATTTGGGCATTTGTTACTTGTATATGTTTTGCAATTTGTCACATAATTTTTCATTAGTCAGCTTCTAGGTTTGACAGTTTGTTTGTTTGTTTCTTTTTTGTTTTTCAGTTTGTCAAATTGTTGACTTAAGAGTTCCTCATTTTGCCACTTTTTCACTTTGTTTGTTTGCCAACTTGTCCGTTTTTTCATTGTCACTTGTCTCTTTGTCCAGCCCTCGACTTGCTAAGTTTCTCACTTCCTCAATTTTTCAATATATCAGTTTATTCAGTTTGCCAGTTGTAGACCAGTCAATTTGGATGTGAGTTTCTGGGTTGTTGGTTTGTGGGAAGGTCAACTTCTCAAATTGTGAGTTTGTGAGTTGGTCACTTTGTAAGTTTGTCAGCTTGTCAGTTTGTAAGGTTTTTATTTGTTCAATTTGTAGGTTTTTCTTGTTTTCAATTGGCCAATTTGTAAGTTTGCTTATTTTTTACTTGGCCAATTGATAAGTTTGTCGTTTTTGAATTTGTCATTTTGTCAATAAATTTACTTGTCAATTTGAAAGTTTTTCAGTTATTTGTCAGTTTGTGAGTTGTAAGTTTGTCAATTTGTCAAGTTGTGACTTTGTCAATTTCTTGAGTTTGTTCCTTTCTTTCTTTGTTTGTTTTGTCCATTTGCATTTGCTTGCTTTGCCTGCTCCTTCAGATCTGCACATTGTGCCTTGCCTGTTTTTCGACCTTTTGAAGTGTTTGTTTGTTTTCTTTTGAACTTGTTGCTGTTTTTGTTTGGTTTTTTTTTGCTTCGAAAACAAAAAGCGGTCCAACATCTTTTCCCTCACATCTTCTCCATGGACATTTGTTATGTGGAATGCATCTTCTCCCATTTTCTCCATAGACTTTTCTTATCTCAATGCATTTTTTCCATGGACTTTTGTTATCTCAATGCATTTTCTCCATGGACTTTTGTTATTTCAATGCATTTGCTCCATAGACTTCTGTTATCTCAATGCGTGTTTCTTCACCTTCCTCTTCCTCTTCTTCTTCCTCTTCCTCCTCCATCTTCCTTTTCACCTTCATCTTCATCTTCCTGCTCATCTTCATCTTCCTCTTTCTCTTCCTCTTCATCTTTGTTTTCTTCTTCCTCTTCTTTTTGCCCTTCCTCTTCCTCTTCCCCTTCATCTGCATCAGTTTCTTCTTCTTCGTCTGCATCTTCATCTTCATTGTCATCTTCATTGTCATCTGCATCTTCTTATTCTTCCTCCTTTTCATCTTCATTAAGATCTACATTTTCCTCTTCCTCTTCCTTTTTCTCTTCATCTTCCTCTTCACATGCATCTTAATCTTTTTTCTTCATCTTCTTCTTGATCCTCTCCTCCATCTTCCTTTTCACCTTCATCTTCTTGTTCCTCTTCCTTTTCCTCTTTCTCTTCCTCTTCATCTTTGTTTTCTTCTTCCTCTTCTTTTTGCCCTTCCTCTTCCTCTTCCCCTTCATCTGCATCAGTTTCTTCTTCTTCATCTGCATCTTCATCTTCATTGTCATCTGCATCTTCTTATTCTTCCTCCTTTTCATCTTCATTAAGATCTACATTTTCCTCTTCCTCTTCCTTTTCCTCTTTCTCTTCATTTTCCTCTTCATCTTTGTTTTCTTCTTCCTCTTCTTTTTGCCCTTCCTCTTCCTCTTCCCCTTCATCTGCATCATTTCTTCTTCTTCATCTGTATCTTCATCTTCATTGTCATCTTCCTCTTCATTGTCATCTGCATCTTCCTGTTCTTTTTCCCTTTCATCTTCATCAAGATCTTCATCTTTTTCTTCCTCTTCATCTTGCTCTTCACCTGCATCTTAATCTTTTCTCTTCATCTTCTTCTTGATCCTCTCCTCCATCTTCCTTTTCATCTTTATCTTCATCTTCCTGTTCATCTTCATCTTCCTCTTTCTTTTCCTCTTCCTCTTCATCTTTGTTTTCTTCTTCCTCTTCTTTTTGCCCTTCCTCTTCCTCTTCCCCTTCATCTGCATCATTTTCTTCTTCTTCATCTGCATCTTCATCTTCATTATCATCTTCATTGTCATCTGCATCTTCTTTTTCTTCTTCCTTTTCATCTTCATTAAGATCTTTATTTTCTTCTTCCTTTTTCTCTTAATCTTTATCTTCAACTTCATTTTCCTCTTCATCTTCATTGTCACCTGCAACTGCATCTACATCTTCCTCTTCCTCTTCCCCTTTTTCTTCCTGTTCCCCTTTCTCTTCATCTTCCTTTTCATCTTCCTCTTCATCTTTATCTTCATCTCCCTCTTCGTCTTCATTTTCTTCTCCCCCTTCCCCTTCCTTTTCATCTGCATCTTTTTTTCATCTTCCTCTTCCTCTTCATCCCCATTGTCATTTGCATCTGCATCTTCTTCTTCATCTTTCTCTTCCTCTTCCTTTTCATCCAGATTGTCATCTGCATCTGCATCTTCTGATTCATTGTCCTTGTCCTTTTCCTTGTTCTTTTCCTCTTCCTCTTCCTCTTCCTCTTCATCTTCCTCTTCCTTCTCCTTTTCTTTTTCTTCTTCCTCTTCATCTTTATCTTCTTCAACATCTTTATCTTCCTCTTCCTCTGCATCTTCATTTTCTTCTTCCTCTTTTTTTTGCCCTTACTCTTCCCCTTCATCTATATCTTCCTCTTCTTATTCCCCTTTCTCTTCCTGTTCCCCTTCCTCTTCATCTTTATCTTTATCTTCGTCTTCCTCTGCCTTCTCCTTTTCCTTTTCTCCTTCCTCTTCATCTTCCTCTGCCTCTGCATCTTCATTTTCTTCTTCTTCATTTCAACAAAAAATGCTTTGCCCCAGCATTGAAAAAATGGCCTGCCCCACTATTAAATTAAAAATACCCTGCTCCAAATTAAAATAAAAATGCCCTGCTCCAAATTAAATTAAAAATGCCCTGCTCCAAATTAAAATAAAAATGTCTTGCCCCAACATAAAATAAAAATGCCCTGCTCCAACATAAAATAAAAAGTGCACCTGCCCCAACATAAAATCAAAAGGCCCCTGCCCCAATAAAAAATAAAAATACCCTGCTCCAATATAAAATGAAAGTGCACCTGCCCTAACATAAAATCAAAAGGCCCCTGCCCCAAGATAATATAAAAATGCCCTGCTCCAACATAAAATAAAAAGGCCTTTGCCCCAAGATAAAATAAAAGTGCCCCAGCCCCAACATAAAATAAAAAGGCCCTATCCCAACATAAAATAGAAATGCCCTGCTCCAAATTAAATTAAAAAAGGCCCTGTTCCAAATTCAAATAAAAATATCTTGTCCCACTCAAAAATAAAAATGCCCTGCCCCAACACAAAATAAAAATACCCCTGTTCCAACATCTAATAAAAGTGAAACTGCCCTAACATAAAACTAAAATTCCCTGCTTCAAGATAAAATAAAAATGCCTTGCCCCAACATAAAATAAAAGTGCACCTATCCCAACATAAAAACTAGAATGCCCTGCCTCAACATAAAATGAAAATGTCCTACCCCAACATAAAATAAAAATGCCCTGCCCTAAGATAAAATAAAAATGGCCCTGCCCCAACATAAAATAAAAAGGCCTTTGCCCCAAGATAAAATAAAAGTGCCCCAGCCCCAACATAAAATAAAAATATCCTGCTCCAACATAAAATAGAAATGCCCTGCTCCAGCATAAAGTCAAGAATGCCCTGCCTCAACATAAAATGAAAATGTCCTACCCCAATATAAAATAAAAATGGCCCTGCCCCAACATAAAATAAAAATGCCCCTGCCCCAACATACAATAAAAATGCCCTGCCCCAACATAAAATAAAAATACCTTGCCCCAACCAAAAAAAAAAAGACCCTGCCCCTGACCTTGATTTGTTCAATTTGCAGGTTTTTCTTGTTTTCAATTGGCCAACTTGTAAGTTTGCTTATTTTTTACTTGGCCAATTGATAAGTTTGTCGCTTTTGAATTTGTCATTTTGTCAATAAATTTTGTCAATTTGAAAGTTTTTCAGTCATTTGTCAGCTTGTGAGTTGTAAGTTTGTCAATTTGTCAAGTTGTGACTTTGTCAATTTCTTGAGTTTGTTCCTTTCTTTCTTTCTTTGTTTTTTCCATTTGCATTTGCTTGCTTTGCCTGCTCCTTCAGATCTGCACATTGTGCCTTGCCTGTTTCTCGACCTTTTGAAGTGTTTGTTTGTTTTCTTTTGAACTTGTTGCTGTTTTTGTTTGGCTTTTTTTTTACTTCCAACACAATTTGCAGCAGCAGGGCCAGGGGCACAGCAAGCAACTGCAAAAAAGAAAACAACTTTTGTCCAATGGTCAAAAAGCGGTCCAATGGTCTGCATCTTCTGGTTCCTTTTTATTTTCATTTTCCTTTTCCTTGTCCTTGTCCTTCTCCTTGTCTTTGTCCTTTTCCTTGTCCTTGTCCTTCTCCTTTTCCTTTTCCTTGTCCTTAGCCTTGTCCTTGTCCTTGGCCTTATTCTTTTCCTCTTCCTCTTCCTCTTCCTCTTCCTCTTCCCCTTCCTCGTCCTCTTCCTTCTCCTTTTTCTTTTTCTTCTTCCTCTTCATCTTTATCTTCTTCAACATCTTTATGTTCCTGTTCCTCTGCATCTTCATTTTCTTCTTCCTCTTTTTTTTGCCCTTACTCTTCCCCTTCATCTATATCTTCCTCTTCTTTTTCCCCTTTCTCTTCCTGTTCCCCTTCCTCTTCCTCTTTATCTTCATCTTCATCTGCCTCTTCATGTTCATCTTTATCTTCCTCTGCCTTCTCCTTTTCCTTTTCTCCTTCCTCTTTATCTTCCTCTGCCTCTGCATCTTCATTTTCTTCTTCTTCTTGCCTTGCTTCTTTCTCTTGCCCTTTATCTGCATCTTGATCTTGTTGTCTTTCATCTTCATCTTCATCTTCCTCTTCCTCTCTTCCTCTCTTCCTCTTCCTCTTCCTCTTCCTCTTTTTTTTCTTCCTCTTCATTGTCTTCTCCATCTGCATCTTCTTATTCATCTTTATTCTTCCCTTCTTGTCATTGTCTTCAATTTCACAAAAAATTGCTCTGCCCCAGCATTGAAAAAAAGGCCTGCCCCAATTTAGAATAAAAATGCCCTGCCCCATCATAAAATAAAGAAGCCTTGCCCCAATATAAAATAGAAATTCCTTGCTCCAACATAAAATAAAAATGACCTGCCCCAACATAAAATAAAAATGCCCCTGCTCCAAGAAAATATAAAAAGGCCTTGCCTCAAGGTAAAATAAAAATGCCCTGCCCCAACAAAAAAATAAAAATGCCTCGCCCAATATAAAATAAAAATCTCCTGCCCCAACATGAAATAACAGTGT
>NZ_OZ246971.1:2947500-6311207 GCF_965232425.1 Roseibium sp. | reverse complement strand
GTCCGGATTTGCTGCTGCGGCCTGGCTCCCATCGGCGCACTGTTTCATTTGTTTTTTATCTTGTCAAACCCTGAAACAAATGTTTCTTTCCCGGTGCTTTTACCTGTCCGGGAACCAGCAGGACAATCCGGCGGCGTGTTTCTTGTTCGCACATTCCGCGTGGCATTCGCCGATATTCCGGGCAACCCGGTTTCAGCTCACCGGCGGACCGGATGTCACGGAATCAGCTCCGGGTCCGGAGTGCGTTTTCACATCAAAAAAACCTTCCGGCAGGGAGCTCTGCCGGAAGGAAAGTTGGCGGATGGGGTCGTTCTGTTTTTTTCATTTATTGTCCCTGGCCGAGCGAGTAACCCGGGACACCGTTGAACGTGTAAAGGTTTTCCGTCTTGATAACCTCGACCTCCTTCTGGCTGAGCGCCATGATGAGGTCGGCGATGTCGCCTTGCTTGAGATGCGCCTCGTCGCATTCAAAGCGGCACCGCCAGTGATCCGTCTTGAAGGTTTCGGGCAGGCCTGCCGGCCAGACCTTCACGCCGCGGTTGGTGATCATGGTCAGTGTCGCGGCACATTGCTGGGTCGCTGCGATCAGCCGGACGGCCAGGTTGTCCGGATCGACCACCGTGTCGCGCACGAAGAGATCCACACCGACAAGCCGCCGTTGCGCCGGAACCGGACGGACGGGTGGCGCGATCGCCGGCGCGGCCCTTTGGCGCTGAAGTCCGGCAGGCTTGAGCCGCTTGGGGAGTTCGCCGATCCTGTCGATGACCGCATCGGCGAATTCGTCCGTTCCGACCTTCGTCCGGCTTTGCGTCTTTGAATGAATGTCGGCGGTGTGTATGCCGCTTTCGATCGTTTTCAGCCAGGCATTGTGGAGCCGCGTCGCGGCCTGGTGCTGCCCGAGATGCCCGAGCATCTGAACGCCGGCAAGGATCAGCCCCGACGGGTTGGCGATGCCTTTCCCGGCGATGTCCGGTGCCGACCCGTGAATGGCTTCGAACATGGCAAAGCTTTCGCCGATATTCGCCGACGGTGCGATCCCGACAGATCCGCTGATTTCCGCGGCGATGTCGGAGATGATGTCCCCGTAGAGGTTCGTCGTGACAATGACGTCGAACAACTCCGGCGACGCGGCGAACTTGGCGGCGCCGATATCGACGATCCAGTGATCCGCAGCGATTTCAGGGTATTCTGCCGATATCTTCAGGAACATCTTGTGAAACAGACCATCCGTCAGTTTCATGATGTTGTCCTTGGAAAAACAGGACACTTTTCTGCGTCCGTTCGACCGCGCATATTCGAAGGCCTGCCGGATGATCCGCTCCGTGCCCGGGATCGATACGAGCTTGAGACACTGGAACACCTCGTCTGTCTGGCGGTGCTCGATGCCGGCGTAGAGATCTTCCTCGTTCTCCCTGAAGATCACGACGTCCATGCCCGGATGGTTCGACGCGACGAAGGGCGTGAGGGCAGCGCAGGGGCGGATGTTGGCGAACAGGCCGAGCGTCTTCCTGATGGTCACGTTCAGCGACTTGTAGCCGCCGCCCTGAGGCGTGGTGATCGGGCCCTTGAACAGGACACCGGCGGACCGCAGGGTGCTCCAGCTGTCCGGCAGGATCCCGGATGTGTGGCCGGCCTCATAGACCTTTTCGCCGAGCACGACTTCATGAATGTCCAGGTCCGCGCCCGCGGCGTGCATGCATCGCAGGGCGGCGCGCATGATTTCCGGACCGATACCGTCACCATAGGCAACGGCGATCTGCGCCGTTTCAGCGGGTGCTATGGAATAGGCGGCCTGCGCGCTGTGAACGTTCATGTCTGTCTCCTGACGTTTGAAAACTGTGTGCGCGCCACATGTAGGGGCTGCAAATGAATTGCAGAAATTAATTATTTTCAGTATTTAGATTTAAAAAACTCATGAATGGATGGATATGGACACGATTGATCCGGCCTTGCTGAAGGCCTTTGTTCTGACGAGCCGCACCGGGAGTTTCACCAAGGCGGCGGAAAGCCTCTTCCGCAGCCAGTCGGCTGTCTCCCTGCAGATCCGAAAACTTGAAGACCTGCTGGGCGAGCGGCTCCTGCGCCGCAGCGCCCGCAATGTGGTGCTGACACCGGCGGGAACCCGGTTTCTCGATTATGCTAAGCGGATCCTTGAGCTGAACAACGAAGCGCTGTCCGCTTTCCGGGCGCATGAAGTCACTGGTCTGGTGCGTCTGGGAACGCCTGAGGACATTGCGACCACCTACCTGCCCGCGGCGCTGGCGGACTATGCCGAGGCGCATCCGGGCGCCAGTCTCGAAGTGACATGTGACCTCACGCTCAATCTCCTGGAACAGTTCCGTGCCGGATTGCTGGATGTCGTGCTCCTGAAGCGCGAACCGGCTGCCGCCATCGGCGGTCAGCGCGTGTGGAGCGAACCCCTGTTGTGGGTCTCGGCGGATCCCGCGCTCCTGAAGCCCGGGGAGGGTATGCCGCTTGCGGTCAGCCCGGAGCCCTGTGTCTACCGCAAACGCGCCTTTGAGGCGCTGCGCAAGGAAGGGTTCGAACCGCGCGCGGCCTATGTCTGCGGCTCGCTGGCCGGCACGCTTGCCGCCGTGCGCGCGGGTCTCGGCGTCGCCGTCCTGCCGAGCCACATGGCGCCGGAAGATCTTGAAACGGACAACGGGCTGAAAATGCCGTCTTTGGAAAACACCGAAATCCTGCTCGCAACCGCGTCCGATGCGGGGCTTGCGGCAAGACGCCTCGCGGACGTCCTGGAAGCCGCGTTCGAGGCGGAAGCGAGCAGGGATCTGGAGCGGGCTATGGCAACGACTGCGCCTGAAGTGTCAGGACGCTGAACAGCCCGTCCGGGTCCGTGTCGGTATCAAGCACCCGCCAGCCGCTCCGGCTCGTTATCTCCGCGAACGCCCTGTCGTCATACTTGTGCGAGTTTTCTGTGTGAATGGTCTCGCCGCTGGCAAAGCGGATGTCCGTGTCACCAATCCGGACGGTCTGGTCCGCCAGGCTTTCCAAGTGCATTTCGATGCGGCTTTCCTCCGCGTTCCAAAGCGCCCTGTGCCGAAAACGGGACAGTTCGAAGTCGGCACCGAGCGACCGGTTGATCCGCTGCAGGAGATTGAGGTTGAAAGCCGCCGTGACGCCCGCCGGATCGTCATAGGCCTCGACCAGCACCGCTTCGCCCTTCGGCCTGTCGACGCCGATGATCATGTGCGCTTCGGGCATGGCGTCCCGGATGCTCTTCAGGAGAACGACCGCTTCGCTTTTTTCGAAGTTGCCGATGGTGGAGCCGGGAAAGAACACCAGAACCGGCAGTTCGGGCAGAAGCGGCAGCTTCCCGAGCGGCTGGGTGAAATCCGCTGCAATCGGGATCACCGCCAGGGACGGGTAGGCGCGCCGGACCCTGCCGGCGGCCTCCTTCAGGTGATTGGCGGAGATGTCGATCGGCATGTAGACTGACAGGTCCGGGAAGGCCCCGAGCAGCAGGTTGGTCTTCCGGCTCGAACCGCTGCCGAGCTCCACCATCGCGCCGCGCGCACCCGGCAGCCTTGCAAAATCGCGGACCTTGGCCTCCAGAATGCCCAGTTCCGTGCGTGTCGGATAATAGGCATCCAGCTCCGTGATGGCCTCGAAAAGATGTGACCCGACATCATCGTAGAGCCATTTGCTGCTGATGGCTTTGCGTTCGGCGGTCAGGCCTTGAAGAATCTCCGACCGGAAATCCGTGTCCTGCTCTGCGGGAGGTACGTGTTTGGTCATTGATCTGCCGCCAGTCTCAGTCCCAGCATCTGCCAACGCTGGTGGGGATAGAAGAAGGTTCGATAAGAAGAACGCATTTGAAGCCTGGGGGTTGCACAGGAGCCGCCGCGCAGAACCATCTGGTTGATCATGAACTTGCCGTTGTATTCACCGATCGCGCCTTCCGGCGGACGGAAACCCGGATAGGGAGAGAATGCGCTGCTGGTCCATTGCCAGACATCGCCCCATAGCCCGGCTTCGCGTCCGAGCGGCATGAAGGCGCCGCTTTCCAGGAAGTTGCCGGCAATGTCGGTATGCTGGGCTGCCGCTTCCCATTCTGCTTCCGTCGGCAGACGGTATCCGGCCCACCTGGCGAAGGCATCGGCTTCGTAGTAGCTGACGTGAACGACGGGTGCCGCAAGGTCGACAGGACGCGGTCCCTGCAGTGTGTAGGTCCACCACCGGTCGTCCTGCTTCCACCAGTAAAGCGGAGAGTCCCAGCCGTTCTGTTCGCGCACGGCCCAGCCTTCCATCAGCCAGAGCGGCTGTTTCCCGTAGCCGCCATCATCCATGAAGGCGATCCATTCGGCATTGGTCACAGGGCGGTCCGCAAGCCGGTAGGGTTCCAGCCAGACCCGGTGCCGGGGGCCTTCGCAGTCATAGGCGAATCCGCTGCCATCGTGCCCGATTTCCAGGAGACCGCCCTCGTGACGCGTCCAGCTCCGGTCCGGAACGCGCTCCACGACTTCCGGTTGTGGCGGTGTGTAGGCGGGCAGGAGAGGGTTATGGGACAGCGCGTGCAGGAGATCCGTGACCAGGAGTTCCTGATGCTGCATCTCGTGGTGGCAGCCCAGCGTGATCAGTGCATCCAGCTGCTCCGGATCCAGCGCGAACTTGTCGTAGATCATGCCTTCGCGCAGCGCGTCTTCCACATGGGCCCTGTAGGAGGTGACCTCCGTTACGCTCGGCCGCGACAGAAGTCCGCGCTTGGAACGGGTGTGGCGCGGCCCCGCCTGGACATAGTAGGAATTGAACAGAACGGCGAACCGCTCGTCCCGCGGCTTGTAACCGGGCAGATGAGGCTTGAGGATGAATTCCTCGAAGAACCAGGTCGTATGCGCCAGGTGCCACTTCGGCGGACTGGCGTCCTCCATGGATTGAAGCCCCATGTCTTCGTCGCTGAGAGGGGCGGTCAGGCTTTCAGTCTGTGTCCTTGTTTCGTAGAAAAAATCCAAGAGATCTGTGTCGGAAGACGGGTCGTTCCGTTCATCCACGTAAGTCATATTTGTCCCTCCACATGGGCATCGGCGTGATTGCCGTCCGCCGGCCCTGTGACTGCCACCAAGCGCTGTGAACGTAGGCATCGGAGGAGGGATTCCAACGGGGCAAAACGCACCGCACCGGTGCAAAAATGCGCATTGCTGACACGCGCACCCTGTGTGTTGACGAAAAACATCAGTGTTCCGGAATTCATCTTAATTGGCACCACTTTTGATTTAAATCAGCAAGCCGTTGAAATCAGACGCGAAAACACGGGTCTGCGCCTGTCCGCTCGCCGTTGTCGATGCCGCAGAAGGTAACGGACTCCTCCTGACAGCTGTCTGTCAGGATTGTTTGACATCAGGCTTCACAAACGTGTGAGCGCCCGAAGGAGGCAACCAGGGGCTGTGCGGCCGATCCTCCGCGTTCGCTGCCCAATCCCGTCTCCCATCTCCGCAATTTCGGGAATTGACGAATTTGGACATTTGTCCTAATCAGGATTAGGTCAATTGTCCTAATTGCTGTTTGAACCCGTCTGGAGGATTGGGAACAAATGAAATCGAGTTCAACGAGGCGGCAGATCATCGATGCGGCGGATGAGCTGTTCTATGCGCAGGGGTTCGGGGAAACCTCGTTCGCCCACATTGCCGAAGCGGTCGGCATCTCGCGCGGAAACTTCTACTACCACTTCAGGACCAAGGACGAGATCCTCGACGCGGTTATCGCAAAACGCCTGTCCGACCGGGAAAAGATGCTTCGCGACTGGGACGAGATGTCCGCGGACCCGGCCCGGCGCATTGCCTGCTTTGTCCGCATCCTGATCGTCAATCAGACGAAGATTTTCGCTTACGGCTGCCCCGTCGGGACGCTGACAGCCGAACTCGTCAAGCTGGATCACGCCGCGAAGGACAAGGCGAACCGGATCCTGGCGCTGTTCCGTGACTGGCTGACCCGGCAGTTTGAAGAGCTTGGCAGCGCCGCGGACGCCGCGGCGCATGCGCTTCACGTACTGGGCTGGAGCCAGGGCGTTGCGACGCTCGCGCAATCCTTCAAGGACGAAGACTTTGTCGCCCGGGAAGTCGATCATATCCTCGCCTGGGTCGACCGGGTTGCGCGGCAATCCGGTCCCGCGAACCGTCAGGCGGATGCCTGACATGCCTTCAACCAAATCCAAAGGAGACTGAAATGTTTGTGGTTACGTTGAAATTTTCGGACAACAAGGCCCGCGCGGGTGAGCTGATGGAGGGACACAAGGCCTGGATCAAGAGCGGCTTCGATCAGGGGCTCTTCCTGATGGTCGGCAGCCTTCAGCCGAACAGGGGCGGCGGCATCATCGCCCACAACACGAGCCTGGAAGATCTGGAAGCCTTCGTCGGCAAGGACCCGTTTGTCGTGGAAGGCGTCGTCAGCGCCGAGATCCTCGAAATCACCCCGGCACGGCTGGACGAACGCCTGGAGTTCCTCGCAGCGTAAGCGCTGTCTCGAGGGATGGGCCGCACCCTTCGAATGTGCCGCCTATCCTTCGAGACGGGCCTCCGGCCCTCCTCAGGATGAGGATGTAGTCGGGGGCAAGGTCCGCGAACTCATCCCTTTGATTCCAGCCGTCATTGCCAGACTTGATCTGGCAATCCATGCCATTGCCTTTCAACGAGGCAGGGCTGTAGGACCGGAAATGGAACGGTATGGATGCCATGGTCAAGCCATGGCATGACCTTGAAGCGAGAGTTTGTATCGGATTGCTCCCGCCACCGTCACCCCGGGCGAACGACGTGAGACCCGGGGCCGGGGAGCCCTGGCGCAGGTGAACAGCCACCGCGAGATCCGACAGGGCATTGCCTCACCGGTCCCGGCTCGCGCTGCGCCTGGGCGGGATGACTGACAAATGTTGACGCCCTCCTCAGGATGAGGTGCAGATAAAAGAAAGGCGCCTGGTTGGGCGCCTTTCAAAGGGTCCGAAATCATTGTCCGCTTATTGAACGCGTGGAAACAACGACTCGATCTCGCCAAGCTGCCCGTTGCCCTCAAGCCTGTCGAGGACCGGGGTCCAGGGCCGGGGGGCTTCGGGGGCATTCAGCATGGCAAGTGCCTTGTCGGCGGAGCCCGGGATGACCTGCCTGAGGGCCTCCATGATCACGCGCAGGCAGTCGAGGGTCACGTAGATCACCGTCTGGCAGCGCTCGCGGGTCTCTTCGCTCTTGAACAGCGTCCACGGTGCCTGCTTGTCGATATACTCGTTCATCTCCTCGGCCAGCGTCACGATCGCCTGGGTGCGTGCCGGAATGTCCTGAAGATCTATCCAGCGGCTGAAGCCGGACGTCGCCTCGAGGACAGACTTGCGCAGCGCCTCGTCGTCCGCCGTAAGGGGACCGGGAGCAGGGACCTTGCCATCGAAGTTCTTGTTGGAGAACTTGGCGACGCGTGACAGCAGGTTGCCGATCTTGTTGCCCAGCTCGCTGTTGTAGGTCTGGGTGATCAGCTCGACCGAGATCTGGCTGTCGCTGTCCGCGCGCATGTGACGCGCCAGATACCAGCGCAGCGCATCGACGCCGAGCTTCTCGACAACCTCGATCGGGTCGACGACATTGCCGATCGACTTCGACATCTTGACGCCGCCGGCACCGACCCAGTGGCTGTGCACCGAGAGCTTCTTGGGCAGCGGCAGGCCGGCGGCCATCAGCATGATCGGCCAGTAGACGCCGTGCGGCTTGAGGATGTCCTTGCCGATCAGGTGCTCGCACTCCGCCCACCAGCCCTCATAGCCGTCTTTCGGCCAGTCGATGTTGGTCAGGTAGTTGGTCAGCGCGTCGAACCAGACATAGGTGACGAAGTCCGGATCGAACGGCAGATCGACACCGAGCGTCACGCGCGATTTCGGCCGGGAGATACACAGGTCTTCCAGCGGCTCGGCGAGCATCTGCTTGAGTTCGTTGCGGAACGCCTCGGGCTGAACGAAATCCGGATTGTCGGCAATGTGCTGCAAGAGCCGTTCGCGGAAGGGCTCCATCTTCAGGAAGTAGTTGGTCTCTTCCGTCTGCTCGACCTGCATGGTCGGATGCAGCGGGCACTGGCCGTCTTCGGTCAGGTCCGATTCCTTCTTGAACTCCTCGCAGCCCTTGCAATAGGTGCCGGTGTAGTTCTTCTTGACGATCAGATCCTTGTCGAAAATCGTCTGTTCCATCCCGGCGACGGCCTGCTTGTGGCCTTCGCGGCTGGTGCGCACGAAATAGTCATAGGAAATGCCGACGAGATCGAAGACACTCCGGAACTCCTTGCCGCGCATGTCGAGAAAGTCCTGGTAGCCCATGCCGAGTTCGGCGGCGGCTTCCTGGTTCTTCTGGCCATGCTCGTCAACGCCGGTGGACAGCATCACGTCGCATCCCAGCGCCTGGCGGTTGCGCTTCAGGATATCGGCCATCACGGAGGTGAAGGCGTGTCCGATATGCGGAGAACCGTTGACGTAGTAGATCGGGGTCGTGATGTAGCTTTTCATCCAAACGCTTTCGAAGTTCCGGGGCGAAGCTGGCGCACTCGGTTGAATGCAAGCCATGCGCCCATTGATGCGGTCCCGAACCTGGGACCGCAGCTATATTTCACACTCAAGGGATCAAGGAAACCCCCGGGCCGGGTTTCCGGGATCAATGTGGGGTTTCACGGCTGAAAGGCAAGGCAGCGGCCATGCATGCTTTGCCTGTCAATCCAGGCAGGTGAGGCGACGCTGAACGCTGAACGCTGATCCGGAATCCGGAATCCGGAATCCGGAAATTGGCGTGAGCGAAGCGAGCACGAAAGGCGAAACACCGCCGACTGCCACGCTTCCGGCGCGGAATAAATCTGGATTCCGGATCGGCGCGCAGCTGGCGCTACACTTGTCCGGAATGACGGTTTCGTCCTGCCGATGGTTCTCTTTCTTGTCATCCCTGCTAAGGCAGGGATCCTGTGTGTTTGAAGCGTGCTTAACTGGGTTGGGCGGGAGGCCGCCGGGATCGAAACCCGCTATCCGATCAGCCAGATGCCGGCGAGGACGAACAGCGCCAGGAACACGGTCTGGGTCACCACCATCCAGATCGCCGGACCGCCGACCTCAAGGAGCTTCGGGATCGAGGTCTTCATGCCGACGGCGGCAATTGCGGCTAGAAGCGCCCAGCGGGACACCTGGCCGGCCAGATCCTTGGCCGTTTCCGGAACGAGGCCGAAGGAGTTGAACGCCGCCAGCACAAGGAAGGCGACCACGAAGGCCGGCATCAGGGGCGGCCGCGAGGCGCCGGGCTCCGCGCTGCCGCGCAGGATCAGCGCCGCGACAAGAACAATCGGCGCCAGCAGTGTCACGCGGATGAGCTTGACGAGCGTGGACAGGTCCCCGGTTTCCTCCGAAACGGAGAACCCGGCGCCGACCACCTGCGCGACATCGTGAATGGTGCCGCCGAGGAAGACGCTGGTGGCATCGAGCGACAGGCCGAGATTGCTGGTCAGGATCGGGTAAACGATCATCGCCAGGGTGGACAGGACCGTCACCGTGATGACCGTGAAGGCGAGGTCCCGTTCGGCATGTTTTCTTTTCGGCAGAATAGAGCCGATTGCCATCGCGGCAGATGCGCCGCAAATGGCGACCGCGCCGCCGGACAGGAAGGCAAACAGGCGGTCCTTGCCGAAAAGGTTTCCGATCATCAGCGAAAAGGCGATGGTTGCCAGGACACCCAGAATGACCAGCAGAAGGAAGGGGAGGCCGAGGGCTTCGATCATCTCGATGCTGATACGCACGCCCAGAAGCGCGACCCCGATGCGCAGCAGCGTCCTGGCGGCAAAGGCAATGCCTTCCGACGTGCGCTGTTCTTCGGAGAGAAAGTTCAGAGGCATGCCGAGCAGGATCGCCATCAGCATCGCGGGCGCGCCGTAATGCTCGTTCAGGAATTGCGCTGATATGGCGACGAGCCCGGCAATGGCGATGCCGGGAAACAGGTCGCTCGCCCGGTGCTTGAAATTGTCCAGCATGGGGTTCCTGTTCAGGGTCGGTCGACCGGAAGTCCGCTTGGAACATTGTCGGGGATCCCGAAAGGGGGATTGGAAACGGAGGCCGTTCCCGTCAGGGCTTTCAGAAACGCAACAAGGTCGGAGACTTCGCGGTCGGAGAGGTTGGTCGGCTCGACATCCCGGAACCGGGCTTGTCTGGCCATCTCACGTTTGTCGTTCCAGACGACGAAGTCAATGGCTTCCAACCAGGGTGCGTCAGGAAGCGCAGCCTTTTCCGGTTGCCAGCCGGCCAGCATCCCGTCCGGGTCGAGGTGATGGCGCACGATGCCCTCGAGCGTCGGATAGGCACCGTTGTGGCCGTAGGGCGCCGTCAGCTCGACATTGCGCAGCATCGGGGTGCGGAACCGGTAGGCATCTTCCAGGCGGTCGCTTTCCCCCATACGGCCGACATCGCGCACCATCGGGTCGAACCGGCGCGTGCGGCCCGGGCCGAAGGGCGGCAGGCCGAGCGCGTGGAATTTCTGGTCGCTGAGAAGCTTGCCCGAGTGGCAACCGGCGCAATTGGCCTTACCGTAAAAGAGGTTCAGCCCGCGTTTCTGATCGGCGGCAAGCGCGGCCTCGTCACCGGCAAGATACTGGTCGAAGGGACTGTCGAAACTGGTCCACTCGATCGCCTGGAAGGCCGCCAGTGCATTGGCAATTTCGGCAATCGTGACCTGTTCGGGTTCCTCGATATGGTCAAACGCCTCCACGAACATCTGTCCGTATTCGGGGATCACCCGGACCCGTTTGGCAAGGATCGGCCAGGAGGCGTCGATCCGGTCATGGACCGCACCGGCGATCTCGTTTTCCTTCGGATTGCCGGCCATCTCGAACTGGGCAACCAGCGGAAAGATCGCCTGGGCGCCCAGCAGCGTTTCAAGGCCTTCGGGCAGCCATTCCTCGGCGGGCGAATTGAAGCCGTTTTCGTAGTCGTCGGAAATGGAAAGGCGGCCATCGTGGAACAGCGTGTGAAGCTCTTTTGCCCCGAGATTCCAGAGACCTGGCGCGTTTCGCGGAATCCTTTTCTTAATCCGGTTTTCAGCGACAAGCGCGGTCCGGTTCCGTCCAAGTCCTTCACCGCCTTCGCCAATGCCCAGGGAGAGCCCGTCACCGGTCCCCAGCGTTGGATGATGGCATGTTGCGCAGGCAATATTCCTGTTGCCCGAGAGGATCTTGTCGTAAAAGAGGAGCTGACCGAGCGCGGCCTGTTTCCTGTCGAACGCAATGAAATCATCCGTGCCGAGCGGTGCGGGCAATTCAGCGGAGACGGCCGGCACCGAGAGAAGAACGACAAGAGGGACTGACCGAAGCAGATGAGAAAGACGCTTGAAGCCGCCGTGTTCGGCCTTGTTCTGATGGCGATGCCTGCGCATGCCGAGATCGAGGCCGCGCGCGACCTGATGGAAGCGGGACAGTTTGAACAGGCGAAGAAGCAACTCTGGCCGGCGGCGCGCTCCGGCAACGCGGACGCCGAGGAGCTGATCGGCGTCATGTACGCGATGGGGCTCGGCGTGGAGCGGGACGACCAGCGGGCGTTCGAATGGTATCTCAGGAGTGCCATGAAGGGGCATCCGGGCGCGCAGTCCGGTGTCGGCTGGTACTACGAGGTCGGCCGCGGCATGCCCGCTCCCGATCTCGTGCGCGCCTACATGTGGTACACGCTGTCCGCCATCGGCGGCGACCCCGATGCCGCGATCTCGCTGGAAGAGGTCGTCAAGAAAATGACCAAGGATGAAATTGATAAGGCGCATATTCTGGTCGATGACTACAAGGTCTGGATGTATCCGTTCCGGTGACTTTTCCGCCCGGTTCATTCGTCATCCCGGCCAAGCGGAGCGCGAGCCGGGATCGGGAATCCGCAGGCCGTAGAGTACGCCCTGTGATGATGCCCGATTGACAGCCGCAAGTCATCCCATCGCCGGACCATGGGATCCATGCCGTTTAACCTCGAAAAATCTCCGAATATGGTGCGACGGCACGGCATGGATTGCAGGGTCGAGCCCTGCACTGACAAACGTTGGTTGAAATGGTGCCGCACCCTGTTGGGGTGGGCGCGGCACCAGTTGCTCAGGGTTTAGTTCACGTCGGCGTCGCGTGCACCGTTGATGTCGGTTTCAGCTGCCTTGACGGCTTCTTCCAGCGCACCGAAGATTTCCCCGCCACGGCCGACATTGGACTTGAACCAGTCGTAGACCGGCGAAGCGGCTTCCTTGAAGGCGGCCTTTTCTTCCGGCGTCGGCACGTAGAGATCACCACCGCCGGCGACGAAGTCCTCATAAGCTTGGATGGACTTGCGCTTCGGAGACGCGAAGGTGGCCTGCTGCAGGGCGTAGAACCCGTCGACAACGACGCGGCGCATGTCTTCCGGCATGGACAGGAACTTCTCGTTGCTCATCCACCACAGGGCGCCCATGTAGGCATGGCCGTCAAGCGTGACGTACTGCAGGCCGGCATCCGGGAATTTCATGCCCATGATATCGGTGATGCCGTTCTTGGATCCTTCAACGACGCCGGTCTGGAAGGAGGTGAACAGCTCCGGCCACGGGATCGGGGTCGGAGACGCGCCGAGCGCCTTCACCAGTTCCTGCGGCAGGTCGGCGACGACCGTACGGATCTTCAGACCTTCCATGTCGGCAGGGGCGGCCACGCGGCGCTTGGTGTTGGCGAAGTTCCGCCATCCGCCGGTGTTGCCCACCGTCATCAGGCGGATCGTGTTGTCGGAATCTTCAAGCGCCATCGCCCGCATGGTGCGCACGAAATCGCCGGAAAGAACGTGCTCGGCAATCCGGTCGTCGGACATCATGTAGGGCAGGTCGAGGACCTGAACATACGGGAAGATGCCGGAAGCGCCGCCCGATGTTGAGATGTAGATGTCGATCGCGCCGCCGGCAACGCCCTGAAGGCACTCGGCGCCGTTGGAGCAGAGCTGTGTGCCGATGAAGAGTTCGACTTCGATCGCGCCGTTTGAAGCGGCTTCGACGAAGTTCTTGAAAACGACAAGACCGTCATAGTCTTCGTCGTTCTCGTTGGAGTTGGCGGTTGCGCGCAGCGTGTAGTCCGCGGCAACGGCACTCAGCGAAGATCCGGCAAGCATTGCCGCGACGGTGAGTGTTTTCAGGGCAGATTTGAGCATCAGGTACCTCCCATTTTAAGCTCAATATCAGTTGGCAAATCCGGTCAATCGCGGGATCGTCATCGAAAGTGCCGGTATGTAGGTGATCAAAAAGATCACCGCGATCTCTACCGCCAGAAACGGCAGAATGGCTTTGGCAATGGTTTCAACCCGTTCCTTTGAAACCGATGCGGCAACGAATAACACCAGTCCCATGGGTGGCGTGGCAAGACCAATGGTCAGGTTCACGCTCATGATGATGGCAAAATGGATGGGATCAACACCCAGTTCCACGAAAATCGGGCCCAGGATCGGTCCGAGAATGATGATGGCCGGTCCCGCATCCAGGAACATGCCGACCACGAACAGAAGCAGGTTGATCAGGAACAGCAGGATCAGCGGGTTCTCCGACAGGGACAGCACGAAATCGGCCATGATCTGCGGCGCGTAGCTGAGACTGACGACGGTCTTGAACGCCATTGCCGCGCCCACCAGCAGCAGGACGACGGCCGACGTGATGCCCGCCCTGTTCAGGATGCCCGGGATTTCCTTCATCTTGATGGAGTGCAGGACGAAGAACCCGATGAGCAGGGCATAGGCGACGGCCACCGCCGCGGCTTCCGTCGGCGTGAACACGCCGATCAGGATACCGCCGAGAATGATGATCGGCGTCTGCAGCGGCGCAACGGCCTTCTTGCACACCATCCTGAAGTCGTCCGAAACGGCACCGCGCAGGCCCAACAGGATGAAATGCGATATCGCTAGCAGGGCAACGAACAGGATGGCCGTGGTGCCACCCGTCAGCTCCAGCGACATCTGACCGGAAATGCCGAAAGCAATGGCAAGCAGAACGGATGCAAGATTGATCCGCAGGAGCACGAGCGAAACCCAGTATTCCACCGGTGCCATTTTCTGCCCCGGGTTCACGATCCGCTGCGCCTTGGGCAGATCGTATTTGTCCGCCATGAGCCGCACCACGAGCATCAGCCCGATACCGACCATGACGCCCGGCACGATACCGGCCAGGAACAGCGCGGCAACGCTCTCGCCCATGACATAGGCGTAGATGATCATGATGCCGGACGGCGGAATGATCGGTCCGATAACGGAGGAGGCCGCCGTGACGGCGGCTGCAAAGCGCCGCGTGTATCCCTGTTTTTCCATGGCCGGGATCAGCATGGAGCCGAGCGCGGACGTATCGGCGACCGCGGAACCGGACAGGCCCGCGAACAGCATGGAAGACAGGATGTTCACATGCGCAAGGCCGCCGCGCAGGTGCCCCATGAGCGCCTGGCTGAATTCCACCAGGCGGGTGGTGATGCCCCCCTTGTTCATGAGTTCGCCGGCGAGCATGAAGAACGGAATCGCCATCAGAGGAAAGCTGTCCATGCCGTTGTAAACGTTACGGTAAAGCAGCGTGATGTCGCGCTCCTGACCGCTCATCCAGAGCAGGATGCCCGGTGCTGCGAGCAGGCCGAAAAACACCGGCAGCCCGATCATCAGGAAGAACAGGAAGACAGGAAGGAACCAGATCAGCATCAGTCAGCCCCCGCCATGTCTGCGTCCGGAATGGCCGGCAGCTGGTCATCACCGCCGACAATCGAGATCACGCTCCGCAGGATCAGCTCGATGTTCACCAGAGTGAGCAGGATCACGCCGACAAAGAGGGACGTCATCATCCAGCTCCGCGGCACCCGGATCCACTCGGTGAGCGTGAGGTTGCCGGGAACGTAGAGAGACGCCGTGGCGAATTTGCCGCCGAACCCGGTGACTTCGGCATAGCCGATCTGTACGGCGATCACGAGAACCAGGAGCGAAATCAGGAGCAGAAACAGTGAGAGCAGTTTTCCGATGGACCGGGGCAGGGCATGTCCGAGCATGTCGATCGCCACGAAGCCGCCGCGCCGGAAGGCGGTCGGCGCCATCAGGCCCGTCATCCACAACATGCAAAAACGCGCCGCCTCGTCAGGCCAGGGCAGCGCGTTGTTGAACACGTAACGGAAAACCACCTGTATCAGGATCGCCAGGACCATCAAGGCCACGGCAACGATGCCTATCGCTCGGCCGACTCGCAAAAGCTGCGAATTGACGAAAGCAAGCGGTGCAAGAACCGCCAGCAATGCCCCCATCCGGGCTCCTCCCTAGTACTTCTTTTGTCACCGGGCGGGGTCCGCCTGGCATTGGACTCCTATTCTGGAGCGATTTGTCCGAGTTTGCCCGCAAAAAATGTCAGCGCCTCCCCGTGACGCATTTCTGCCTGCATGACCTGTCCCAGGACGATCAGGTGATCGCCGCCCTCATAGGCGGCAAAACGCTTGCATTCGAACCGCGCCAGGCAATGGTCCAGAAGCGGCACGCCGTTCTCGTCGATCGTGTGCGGCAGCTGGTCGAAGGCGTGGGCGTTTCTGACGAACCCGTTGCACACTTCGGCCTGGTGGTGGCTGAGAACATGGATGGCGTAGTTTTCCGCCGTTTCGAAATACTGGAACCGGCGCGATCCCTTGTCCGGCATCCACAACACAAGCGGCGGGTCCAGCGAGACCGACGAGAAGCTGTTTGCGGTGATCCCGACCGGGCCGTCGTCCGACCCCGTCGTGACAACGGTGACACCCGTTGCAAATCGGCCGAATGCATCGCGCAGAAGACGGGTATTGTCCGTGTGCGGCGCAAAGGTAACGGGATGATTGGCGTTTTGCATGGTCATCAGGGTACCTCGTTTCCAAGGGCGGCTTCGTAGAGCCGGTACCAGGTTTCACGATCCAGTGTGACTTTCAGCGCATCGGAAATCCTGGCGATGCGCTCGATGTTGTTCGTTCCCATGACGGGAAGGAGCTTGGCCGGGTGGGCCAGCAGGAAGGCAATCGCGACAGCCGACCTGTCGACACCGGAAGCCCCGGCGATTTCGTCCATGACCGCGCCGAGCTGTCCGCTTTCGGTGATCAGCGATCCGCCACCCAGTGGCGACCAGGCCATGAGTTTCGTGCCGAGACGCTGGTGAAAGGCGAGGTCGCCATTGGTGAAAGGCGAAATCTCGGCAAGCGAAATCTCGATCTGGTTGGTCACGAGCGGGCTGGACATTGCCGATTGCAGCAATTCCCAGTCCCATGGACGGAAATTCGAAACGCCGACACTGCGGACCTTGCCGCTCTTGACGAGATCGTCGAGCGCTGCGCCTGTTTCATGGTGATCCATGAGCGGGTCCGGACGGTGAATGAGCAGGAGATCGATCGTGTCGATGCCCATTTCGCTCAAGGACGTTTCGACCGATTTCTCGATATGCGCACGCGAGGTATCGTAGTGTTTCACCCTGGCGTCGGCGTAGCGGCCGACCGGGGCGACGATGTCGCATTTGGTGACGATTTCCATGCCGTTGCGCAGGGCCGGGTTGGCTTTCAGCGCGCCGCCGAGAACGGCCTCTGCCGCATAGCCGCCATAGATGTCGGCCTGGTCGAAGGTTGTGATGCCCTGATCGAGACAGACCTGGATCTTCTTCTCCACATAGGCCGCGGACGTATCGGAATCGTCCCCAAGCCGCCACATGCCGTAGATCAGGCGGGAAAATTCCAGAGTGTCGGAAAGTTTGACACGTTCCATTAGCGGCGGACTCCATTGCCAAGCGGTGTTGCTGGTGTGTCGGCCGGAACCCGGCCGTAGGCGTGGGGCAGGGAGCAGGTCTTCAGGTTCGGCAACACGCGTGCACCGAAATGCTTTGCCTCTTCGATGTGTGGGTAACCGGAGAAGATGAACGCCCGGATGCCCATCTTCTGATAGGCCTCGATCTTGGACATGACCTGGTCGGTCGAGCCGACAAGCGCTGCGCCGCAGCCCGAACGGGCCCGGCCAACGCCGGTCCAAAGGTTCGGCTCGATGTAGCCGAACTCGTCGGCGACTTCGCGGTTCTTGGCCTGATGGCTGACGCCGAGCGACTTGGCGTCGAGCGCCCGCTCGCGGATGGCTGTGCCCTGGTCGTCGTCGAGCTTGGAAACGATGTAGTCGGCGTATTCCTGGGCTTCCTTTTCCGTGTCGCGCACGATCATGTGCACGCGCAGACCGTAGTCCAGCGTGCGATCGTAGTTTTCGGCGACCGCGTTCACGGCCTTCATCCGGCCTTCCAGCTCCTCGACCTTCTCCGGCCACATCAGGTAGACATCGCAATGCTGGCCGCACAGTTCCAGAGCCGCCGGAGAGTAACCGCCGAAGTAAAGCAGTGGGCCACCCGTCTGGTAGGGTCTCGCAGGATCAGTCGTCAGACCGGCGAAGTTGTAGACTTCGCCTTCGTAGTTGATCTCGTCTTGCGTCCAGGCCTGTTTCAGGATCTCGACAACTTCGCGCGAGCGCTGGTAGCGGTAACCGCTGTCGGCCTTTTCACCGGGAAAATCGGAGGAAATGATATTGACCGTCAGGCGGCCCTTGAGCATGTGATCCAGCGTCGCGATCGTTCTGGCGAGCATGATCGGCTGCATCTCGCCGCAGCGCACGGCGGCCAGCAGGTTGATCTTCTCGGTGATCGGAGCGCAGCCGGCGACGAAGGACAGTGTGTCCTGGCCGACCTGGTACGAGGACGGGCACAGGATGTTCCGGAAACCCTGTTCCTCGGCGGTCTTCACGATCTGCGAGCAGTGGTCCCAGGAGGAACGCAGATCGCCCTCCGGAACGCCCAGGAACTGATAATCGTCGGAACACAGCGCAGAGAACCACGAAACCTCTGCTGCATCCAGATCCGGCGATGTCACTGGGACAACTGTCATAAAATTCCTCCTTGGGGATGTCCGAGCGGACACGGGCCCTAACACCTTCATTTCGATCGGCTTTGCCCGATTGCGGCTCGCGGGGAGCCCTTTGCGGGGATCGAACTTTCGTTTGATTTCGAACGGCTTCACTTTACCGTCGATTTATTCTTGCTTATCATCCGGTTTGATGTAAATCAATAGTGTATCAATTTTAAAAATCAGAGCCCCTGACCACCATGCAAACATCGTCGCAGACCTCGAATGCGCTGCCGCTTTATTTGCAGATCAGCGAGCTTTTGATCAGGGATATCGCGGCGGGACGGCTGATCGACGGCGAACGTCTGCCACCCGAACGCGACATGGCGGACGAACTGGGAATTTCCATCGGCACGTTGCGCAAGGCGCTCGCCGATCTTACGGAGAAAGGCTTACTGGAGCGCATTCAGGGCTCGGGAAACTACATACGTCAGGCCGGGACCCACGAAAGCATCTACGCGATGTTCCGTCTCGAGCTTCTCACCGGTGGCGGATTGCCGCGCGCCGACATTCTCAGTGTCGAGCGCACGCGCAAACCGGAGGAATTTCCCGCCTTTGGCACGAGTGCGGAAGGCACACGCATTCGGCGTCTCAGATATCTGAATGACGTCATCATTGCCGTCGAGGAGATCTGGCTCGACGGCGATGCCGGTCACGTGAAACGCGAACTGCTGTCGGATTCGCTCTACCGGTTCTACCAGAAGCATCTCGGTTTCTGGATCGTGCGCGCGGAGGACCGGGTCACGATCGACGCCGTGCCGGAGTGGGCGCCCGAACCGTTCACGCTCAAGCCCGGAACGATCACGGGATTCATCGAAAGGTTCAGCTGGGCGGACGGCCCTAAGCCTGTGGAATATTCACGCACCTGGTTCGATACGGCCAGGGCGCACTATGTACAGCGTTTGAAATAGGCAGGTCGGAAGAAATCTGCCGAGAAGGAGACTTTGATGCCTGCGAAGGTGAGATACGGGGTTATCGGCTGCGGCATGATGGGGCAGGAGCACCTGCGCAACATCGCCTTGCTGCCGGATACGGAAGTCACGGTGATCTTTGAGCCGGACACGGAGATGGCTGCAAGGGCGGCCGGGATCACGCCGGGCGCGAAACTCGTTTCGTCGGTGTCCGAGTTGCTGGACGTTCCGGAACTGGACTGCATCCTGATCGCCAGCCCGAACCACTGCCATGTCCCGCAGATGCAGGAAATCCGGCAGAAGCGGCCGCTGCCCCTGCTTGTCGAAAAGCCGCTGTTCACCGACCCGAAGGAACACGCGGAACTGGAGGCGTTCAAGGCCGCCTATCCCGCCCCGATCTGGGTGGCGATGGAGTACCGCTACATGCCGGCGATCGCGGCGCTGATCGATCAGGTGGAAGAGGCGACCGGCGGCATCAAGATGCTGACGATCCGCGAGCACAGGTTCCCGTTCCTGGAAAAGGTGGGGGCCTGGAACCGTTTCAACCGGTATTCCGGCGGCACCTTTGTCGAGAAATGCTGCCATTTCTTCGACCTCATGCGCCTGATGATGAAATCCGAACCCGTCCGGGTGATGGCATCCGCCGGTCAGGATGCCAACCACAAGGACGAGACTTATGACGGCGAGCAGCCGGACATTCTCGACAACGGCTATGTCATCGTCGATTTCGAGAACGGATCGCGCGCGCTTCTGGATCTGTGCATGTTTGCCGAAGGATCCAGGTACCAGGAAGAGGTTGTCGCGGTCGGTCCCACCGGAAAGATCGAGGCCTTTGTTCCCGGGCCCGGCCGTTTCTGGCCGGAAGATCTCGGCGAGCCGCCAGTCGCGCAGCTTGTCGTGTCACCGCGCTGTCCGAAGGGGCCGCGTACGCTGGAGATCCCTGTCGACCCGGCTCTCCTGGACGCGGGCGACCACAACGGATCAACCTTTTATCAGCACGAGCGGTTTGTGGCCGTCGTGCGCGGTGAAATCGATCTGCCGGAAGTCACTCTGGAAGACGGCCGCCGTGCCGTTGAGATGGGGCTTGCAGCGCAACAGTCGGCGCGCATGGGGCAGGTCGTGACACTGTCCTCTCCAGGAGTTTCTTCTGTCGCTTGCTGAAGATCCGGGTGTCAGTGAAAAGGGACATAAAGATGCGGCGGTGACTTGCCGCGTCATTGGAGTTTTTGAACGGACCGGCGCGAATGCGGACGCGCCGGTCCGTATTTGCTACCAGCGGTCGACGGCACGCACGAGGGGGGCAGTATTCGTGCTGTAACCGTTACGCCCGCGGCGCAAATTGAATTCCTTGATCGCGACCTTGTACTCGCGCCCGTTATGCGTGTTCTTGCATTGCTGGGTGCGAAGCGCGAGGTTGTCGGGCACGCCCTTGTGGTTCTGGACGAGAACACAGAACAGGTCATAGCGGCCGTTGAGCGCGACCCTTTTCCGGGCTCCCTGCGCAAGAATGATCTGGCTGTGCCGTCTGAAGCTGGCGTCAAAGAGCAGGAAATTGCAGTATTTCGCCGCGCCGTTGGGTGTTTGCGTGCTCTCGCAGATGAAGGTTTCAGCGGATGCCGGAGACGTTGAGAACGCTGCGGCGAACAGGGCCAGACCGGCACCGAACAAGCTGGTTTTCAAGGTGAATTTACCTGGGAACATTGTCAAAACCTCCTAGCCTTACCGGGCTTCACAATCTGTGTCATGGTGGCGTGAGAGCAAACTAACGCGGCGTGCGTTTCCGCACCTGTGACGCAGGACACAGGCAATGCACGCGGTCGAGGACGGCTCTTGAGGATCGATTGCAGTCGCTGGAAGTTCAGCCAGTGGCTGCATATCATCCGAATGGGTTCAATATGCATTTTCCGCCTTTGGGAGGGCCAGATGCGCAAGGCTATTTCGGTAATTCTGTCTTCAGCATTGATTGTGCAAACCGTATTTGTGAACGGCGCTTTCGCCGCTCCGGCGGTCACAACCGCCAACGTGAATTTCCGCCAGGGACCGGGCACAGGGTTCGGAACGCTTGGCACCGTGCCGAACGGAACTCCGGTCGAACTGGAGAACTGCGACGACACCGGCGCCTGGTGTTCGATCAGCTACAACGGCCAGAACGGGTTTGTCAGCGGCCGGTATCTGCAGCTTACGGAGCCTGAACAGACGACCGGATGGCCGCGCTCGTTTGAAACCGACGGCGGCGCCACCCTGATCCTCTACCAGCCGCAATTTACCGAATGGACCGACTTCAAGACGCTCAAGGCCCTGGTCGCCGCCGAATACATCAAGGACAAGGACGCGAAGCCGGTTTTCGGCGTCATCGGCGTCAGCGGCTCGACGGTCGCCGATCCGCAGAATGGTGAAGTTGCCGTCAGCGACATCCAGGTCACCCAGCTGGACTTTTCCTCGCTGGACAGGAGTTCCCTGACCGACCTGACCCTGCAGGTCGGCAAGATCATGCCGACAGGCACGGTCACGGTGAAGGAAGACCGGATTACCGCGGGCCTGGCCGAATATCAGCGCATGGAAGATGTCGAGGGTCTGAATGCCGAAGCGCCGCCGATTTTCGTCGAGACCGAACCCTCGATCCTGGTCCAGACCGAGGGCGCACCGATCCTGGCACCTGTGAAAGGCGACCAGGGACTGAGCTTCGTGGTGAACACAAACTGGGACGTCCTGAAGATCGACGAGACCGAAGAGTTCTATCTGCGCGATGAAAAGTCCTGGCTCTCCACCAAGGATGTTGCCAGCGGCTGGCAGCCGGTGTCGGAGCTTCCGGACCTGATCAAGAACCTGCCGGATGATGATAACTGGTCGGAAACACGCGAGGCGATCCCGCCTCAGCCGTTCCCCGATAACAAGCCGCCCAAGATCGTCTACTCCGACAAGCCTGCCGAGATGATCGTCTTTGACGGGGAGCCCAAGCTGGAACCTGTCGGTTCGACGGATCTTGAATGGGCTTCGAACACGGAGAGCGACGTCTTTTTCCTGAAGTCGACATCGACCTGGTACATCCTCGTATCCGGACGCTGGTTCAAGTCGGCCTCTCTCGACGGTCCCTGGGAATTCACCACGCCGAGCCTGCCGCCCGAGTTCCAGAACATCCCGGAAGATGCCCCTTACTACTCCGTGCTGTCCTCAATCCCCGGCACATCCGAAGCGGCGCAGGCGCGGTTGAAAGCGAGCATTCCGACGACCGCACGCGTCGAGGTCGGGTCGGTGAGTGCGGACATCGCCTACGCCGGCGATCCGGAGTTCGAACCGATCGAAGGGACATCGATGTCCTACGCCGTCAACACCAATGATCAGGTGATCCAGGTTGG
Organism: Roseibium sp.; assembly: GCF_965232425.1. Classification (GTDB taxonomy): domain Bacteria; phylum Pseudomonadota; class Alphaproteobacteria; order Rhizobiales; family Stappiaceae; genus Roseibium. The sequence goes on along the minus strand of NZ_OZ246971.1, from coordinate 6,289,057 downwards.
CGCGAAGTACTACGTTCTTCAGGATGGCGTGTGGTTTGTCGGCGACAGCCCGGAAGGTCCGTTCGTCGTGGCAACGGCAGTGCCGGACGAGATCTACACGATCCCGCCGTCGTCTCCGGTCTACAACACGACTTATGTCCGCGTTTATGAATCGGAACCGAATGCGGTCTGGTACGGCTACACGATGGGGTATCTGACCGGGTTCCTCGCCTGGGGCGTCTTCGTCTACGGCTCCGGCTGGTATTACCGTCCCTGGTATCGCCCGGGCATTCGCCCCATCTATTTCCCGCGTCCCGTCACCTACGGCATCGGTGCCTTCTATAATCCCGTCCGCGGCACCTTCGGCAGGTATGGCTATGCCTATGGCCCAAGGCGCGGTATCGCCGGTGGCGGTATCTACAATCCCCGCACCGGCGGATACATTCGCGGCGCGGCCATCAGCGGCCCGCGCGGAAGCGCCGGGTTCATCACGGCCTACAACCCGCGCACGGGCAACCGGATCGTCGCCGGCGGCGCGCGTGGCATCTACGGCTCCTGGGGCGGTGCGGTCGTCTCCGGCCCGCAGTGGTCGCGCACACGCGACATTCAGGCCGGTGCCGCCAAGCGCTGGAAGGAAAGCGGTGACCTCGGCCGGATCGGTAGCCTGGACCGCAGGGGTGATGTCTTCGCCGGACGCGATGGCTCGGTCTACCGCCGCGACGGCGAGAACTGGAAGAAGTTCGAGGGCGGACGCTGGGGCGATGTCGCCGCGCCGTCGCGCGACAACATCCAGAATCGCCTGGGTGAGATCGGTGCCGGGGCGGCAATCGGCGCCGGTGCAGGCGCGGCCATCGCCAACCGTCCGGCGGGCGATCGGATCCAGAACCGGCCCAATGCCGGGCAGGGGAATTTGCAGCGCCCGCAGAACCGCCCCGCGGGCGACAGACCGAACGTCAACAGGCCGGCAGGTGACCGGCCAGCGGCGCAACGCCCGAGCACGCAACGGCCCAGTACACAAAGACCCAGCACCCAAAGGCCGAGCACGCAAAGGCCTGCCCAGAGACCGTCAACGCGCCCGGCGCAGAATACGCGGCAGGCACCCGCGCATCTCAATCGGGATCGGAAGGCGCGCAACGCGGGCAACAGGCAGGTCAACCGGAACCGCAACGTTCAGCGGAACCGTCCGCAGCAGACGCGTCCGCAACGTCAGGCCCGGCCGCAGCAGGCACGTCCGCAACGGGGCGGCGGTGGCGGTCAGCGGCGCGGTGGCGGACATCGCAGGCGGTAACGGCGCTTCCTGCAGTTGCCGTCAGGCGGAGCCGGGCTCAGATCCGGGCCGCCAGACCTCTAAAGCGGCAGATCGCGGGCGTCCGCGATCGCCTCCATCGTCATGTAGGACGTGACTGTGTCCAGATCGACTTTCTCGATCAGGCGCTGGTAGACCCTGTCGAAGGCGTTCATGTCTTCGGCAACGACTTTCAGCATGTAGTCGTAGTCGCCGGCAACGCGGTAGAAGTCGATGACGTTCGGGATTGCCGACACCTCGCGACGGAAGCTTTCCAGCCAGTCCTTGGAATGATGGCGGGTTCTGATCATCACGAAAACCGTCAGGTTGAGCCCCAGCAGCGCCGGGTCCAGCCGGATGGTATGGCTCTTGATCAGGCCGTTGTCGTAAAGCGCCTTCAACCTGCGCCAGCAGGCGTTCTGTGAAAGCCCGACAATATCCGCAAGCTCCCTCTGTGAAAGACGGGCGTCCCGTTGAAGAGCCCGAAGCATCGCCCGGTCAATCTGATCGATTTTTTTCTCCATTTTCGATCAAATGACACGAAAGATCATTAAGAACAAACAAAAACCGTGAAGTTTTCTCATCTGAAAAGGTCATATGATTGCCCGAACGCAAGTTTGGAGCAGCAAATGACACATAAGACCGGAACGGCAATCGATCATTTCAAGGCCGTCTTGGACACACCGGATCTCGTTGGGCAACTGCGGGCAGGACTGATCGGCGAAGGCACGATGATTACGGGTCCGCTCGGCGAGCGCGAGATGATCTACGCCGACTATGTCGCGTCCGGCCGGGCGCTGCGCCAGATCGAGGATTTCGTCCTGGAAGAAGTGCTGCCGGTTTACGCCAACTCTCACACCGAGGCGTCCTATTGCGGCAGTGCCATGACACGGATGCGCGAAGCCTCGCGGGCCGAAATCGCGCGTGTCTGCGGCGCGGACGCTTCGTATGCCGCTATTTTCTGCGGTTCCGGTGCAACGGCCGGTCTCAACAGGCTGGTTCACCTGCTCGGTGTGAGCGAGGCTGTCAGGAAGGGCGAGCGGCCGCTGGTTCTCCTCGGCCCCTATGAACACCATTCCGATATTCTCCCGTGGCGCGAAAGCGGGGCCGAAGTCATCGAGATCGGGGAGGACGAGGCGGGTGGTCCCGATCTGGGGGACCTCGAGGCAAGACTATTGGCCTGTGGCAGGAAGAGACTTGTGATCGGCGCCTTTTCCATGATGTCCAACGTCACCGGCATCGTGACGGACGATCTTGCCGTGACCCGTCTGCTCAGGAAACATGGTGCATTGAGCGTCTGGGACTGCGCCGGCTCGGGTCCATATCTTCCGATCGACATGCAAAGCGGCACGGACGCGCAAAAGGATGCCGTCGTGGTGTCGCCGCACAAGTTCCTAGGCGGTCCTGCGGCCTCCGGTGTGATGATCGTCCGCAAGGACGCCGTGAGGCGGGACGTGCCGGTTTTTCCGGGTGGCGGCAGCGTGCGCTTCGTGTCTCCATGGGGACATGACTACACCACCGACCTGTGCGCACGCGAGGAAGCCGGAACCCCGAACGTGATCGGAGACATCCGTGCCGGCCTTGCCTTTCTTGTGAAGGAAGCGATCGGCCAGGACCTGATGGACGCCAGAAACGCTGCCTGGCGGGGCAAGGCGCTGGCGGTCTGGCGGGAAAACCCGGCAATCGAGATCATGGGAAACTCGCATGCACGCCATGTCCTGCCGGTCTTTTCGTTCCGGATGCGCGATCTTGAGCGCGGCGGTTACATCCATCAGCAACTGGTGACGCGCATGCTTTCGGATGCTTACGGTATCCAGGCACGGGGAGGGTGTGCATGCGCCGGGCCCTATGCACACCGCCTTCTTTCGATCGGACCGGACGAATCGGATAGATTGCGCAAGGGCATCCTGGCCGGGCAAGAACTGAAGAAGCCGGGGTGGACGCGTTTGAACTTTTCCGTTCTGCTCACCGCGGACAAGGTGGACAGGATCATTTCCGCGGTCGATGAACTCGCACGCTCACCCTATCCGCTTGCGGACTGGTATGAATGCGACCGGGAAACGGCGCGTTTCAAGGCAACCCGAACCGCTGCTTGATGAGGATTTGAAGAAATGTGCCGATGGGCGGCCTGGAGTGGCGCACCGAGATATCTGGAAGAGGTCATTTGCGACCCGGCCCACTCACTGATCGATCAAAGCCGGAACGCGCTGTCCTGCAAGACGGCCGTCAACGCGGACGGATTCGGTGTCGCGTGGTACGGCGACCGGGAAACACCGTGTCTGTACAAGGACGTGCGTCCGGCCTGGTCCGATCCGAATCTCCTTCAGATCGCAAGGCATATCCGCTCTGGACACTTCCTGGCGCATGTCCGCGCGTCGACGGGCACGGCAACGACACGGGACAACTGCCACCCCTTCACCCATGAGCGCTGGGCATTCATGCACAACGGACAGGTCGGCGGTTACGAAAAGGTCAGGCGGCGTCTCGACAACATGATCCCCGATGACCTCTACCGGCACCGCATGGGCGGCACGGACAGCGAGTGCCTGTTCCTGATCGCGCTGGCCTATGGCCTGCGGCTGCATCCGCGTGCCGCCATGGCGCGGGTGGTCCACGAGGCGGAAGCGCTGTCCCGCTACGCCGGAGAAAAACCCCATATGCGTTTTGCCTCCGCATGGTCGGACGGCAACACGCTCTATGCCGCGCGCTATGCGTCCGACAATCACCCGCCGACGCTCTATTACCGGCAGTTCGATGACGGCGTCATGGTTGTTTCCGAGCCACTCGATGAAGCGCCCAGCCGCTGGATCGAAGTCCCTCAGGGACACATGATCGAGGTGAAGGACGGCGAGGTTCGGCAGGTCGCCTTCCTGAGCGAGGAACATCTGGTCGACTGAGGGTGCGATCGCACCCGACCCGTGCAACCCGGCGTCAGCTCTCGATCCAGTGCCAGGCGGTCTCGATCTCGTCCGTGGAATAATGCATTTCCTCGATGTCGACCGCCTTTGCAAAGAACGCATCCACAGACACGAGCGCCTGGAGAAACTTGCTGTCGGCAACGATGGCGACTTTCCGCAAGCGATGCATGTGGGTCAGCATCCACTTGATATCGGAGGCGGCGGCCTCGAATGAAACGCTGACCTGATCTCCAAGCACGACCAGAATGCTGATCTTGTCGTGTTCCGCGATCAGACTTTCAGCTTTGTCGGTCAGTTCGTTTTCCTGGGTTATGTCGAGCTTGCCGGAGATCTCGACGCCGAGAACCGGACCGTTGCTGCGCGGGAGGATCTTGTACATCGGCACCTTCCTTGAACCGGGGCTTTTCTTCCAAACCGGCCGCCAGCTTAGGGCACGTGTTTCCCACCAATCAAGGCACGCGGTCGAGCGGTGCTCAGCCGTTGCTGTCTTGAGCCTCTGAGACGAGAGCTCGCGTGCGGTCGTCAACAATCCTCCGGATTTGCTGAGTCAGCGGAAACGCGTCAGTTCTGGAGGTTCCGTAGGTCAGGTTGAAGGCGTGAAACTCGGCGCTCTGCGGCGGCATCAGGTGATGCTGCAGGATCGTCTCCAGCTTGTCGAACGCCTTTGCCAGCCTGGCCTCGGCTGTCGCTGCTCCGGCATATTCATCCCAGAGGTCGAGAAGGTCCTCCGCGAGGTCTTCAGGAAGACCGCTGCACAAGGTCTGAAAGTCCTGCCGCTCGCGCGCTTCGCGATCGTCGCCGTCCTGCTGAAGCGGTGCCGGAACGTCACCGGAGATCGCTTCGCCGAGGTCATGAACCACGCAAAGTTTCACCAGCTTGAGCAGATCGATCCCGGCCAGTTCCTTCTCGAACAGAAGCACCATGAGCGCCAGCCTCCAGCTGTGCTCGGCGGTGCTTTCCGGCCGTCCCTTGCGCGTCGAGCCGGACCGGATCGTGTCCTTCAGTCTTTCGGTTTCCTGGAGGAAGGTCAGGATGCCGGCGAGCCTCTGCGGCGCCATCGTGTCCGCCGGGGAATTGGGAACGTCTTGGGTCATGCCGGTGATCGTAATCGCTTGAGCGGGGCGTAGCGATGCCTTGAATAAATTATGCGGGCGTGGAAATCTCGTCGCGGACAAGGCGCGCAAAACGTCCGTCGGACAGGGCAAGCCGCGAAATGCGGATCCGGCTTGCCGGGATGGTCAGTTCCGCAAATTCGGCGCGCTCTGTCTGGTAGACGATGTCGGGACCCAGCGGCTCGAACCAGCCGTTGTCCGCCAGACCGTCCTCGGCCACTCTTATGCCCTCGGAGGCAAACCGCCACAAAGGCGTGTCGATGAGGTCGGAAACGGAAACCCGCCAGTCTTTCGTGCGGGCAGGCGAGGCGGCAAGCAGCCTGTGTGTCAGGTCACACACGAGATGAACGGGCGTTGCGGCCTGTGTTACGAGATCCAGCAGGGCCCGGTCCGCTGCCGTCTCGGGCCGCGCGCGCAGCAATCTCGTGAGCTGCTGCCGTTCGAACCCATCCGGGGCTGCCTGTCCGCTTTCCCAGCGCGATATCCTGCTTTGGGACACGCCGAGATCCCGGGCCAGGACTTGCTGTTTGACCCGGTTGAGGACGCGCCATCGACGCAAGGAAGGGCCGAGGCTGGAGGCGAGAGCGGCGGATTCGGTTGTCATGCTCACAGTGTACAGCCGCTTACCGCAAAGGGGGAGTGGCAATCGCGTCAATCAGACCGATTTGAATGCCCGGCTGGAGATCTGGAGGGCGTTCCCGTCCGGGTCCTTCGCATTGGAAAAAGCGTACCCGTCCGCCTTGTGAATGGTTCCGAATTTCAGGCCCTTCTTTGCGGCTTGTTCCCGGAATGCGGGAACATCCGCGACATCGAAGACCAGCTTGACGGCAACCTGACCCAGTTTTTGCGCCTTTCCGGCCTTGTGGAGCAAGAGGTGCGCCCCGCCATTTTCCGGAACCAGTTCGGTGATCCGGTCTGTCGGTGTTGTCACCGCCCTGAACCCGAAGAAAAACGCATAGAACGAGGCGCTGATATCCACGTCGCGCACATAAAGGATGATTCGATTGAGTCCTGCGGACACAGTCACGCCGCTGCCGGAGGGGGCGCTCAGATCGGTGTCGCTCATTTCCTGAGTTCGCCTTGTGTGAACGCGATGGACGGATCGGATGAGTGTTCGATGCCGTCAATCCCGATCTCCACCCAGGGGTGCTTGCGGTGTTCGTAAACCGAAAACCGTGGCGCTGGAAATGCCGGATCTGCAAACGCACCGACTGGAATGGCGATGACACCCGGCCAGCCCTCGATGACAAAGGCGAGGGTCGACCCGCACACCGGGCAGAACCGATAGGTGGCGACATGACCGCTGTCGCAGTCGCGGTGCCATTCCTTGAAATCGCCTTGGAGGCGGACATTTTCGTCGCGCCACCGTGCCTGCACCGCGAAAACGCTTCCGGTCCGCTTCTGGCATTCAAGGCAATGGCAGGCAGAAATGCGCACAGGTTCGCCGCTGCACTCGGCACGCAGCTGTCCGCACCTGCACGTTGCCGTTCGTGTGCTCATCGGTTGGCCTCCGTTTCGGTCTGCTCGCAAGGAAAGCACCGGCACGCGAGGCGCACAATAGGTCTCGCGCAGAAGAGACCTATCGATATTTTTCAATAAACGCGTCGATGGAAAGCTCCCGGAAGTCCGGCAGGCGCTCCTTCAGCGCGGCGTGCGGCCAGTCCCACCAGCAAATGTCCATCAGCGCCTGTTCCTGCCGTTCGCTGAAACGGCGTTTGATCGGCTTGGCGGCGACACCGCCGACAACGGTATAGGGGGCAACGTCTTTCGACACGACCGCGCCCGCGGCGATGATGGCACCCGTACCCACCGTGACCCCGGCAAGCACGGTCGCATTGTGGCCAATCCACACATCATGTCCGATCGTGACCCAGTCGTCCTTGCGCCACTGAAAGAAGCCGGCATCGTCGTCGCCGAGTTCGTAGGCCGCGGCGCGATAGGTGAAATGATGCTGGGACGCGCGCCAGGTCGCATGATTGCCCGGATTGAGACGCACGCGCCGCGCGATGGAACAGAACTTTCCGATGCTCGACCAGACCACGTCGCCGTCCTGAACGATGTAGGAATAATCGTCCATCTGGCTTTCACGCATCTCGGTGCGCGCACCGACTTCCGTCCAGATCCCGAGTTCGCAATTCAGCACGCTGGCTTCGGGATGAATGTTCGGGGCCTCGCTCAGCGAAGGTTTTTGTGTGGGCGCGGACATCTGGTCTCCAACGGAATTGATCAATACGCGCTGTGTTTCTAGCGGGCCGGAGCGCGTCTCAAGTGAAGTTTTGATGACAATGCCATGACGAATTGCGTCAGTTCTCATGTGCATACACCGTGGAAAACGGGGAGTGCCTGTTTTTGCGGCGCCGGAGCGGAACGCGCGTTGCCTCAAAAACAGGCGCATTGCGTGCGTGGTTACCGCAGGCCAACCGTCGACACTTCAAGGCGAAAAAACATTATCCGTCTAAGTCCAGCCGGCGACGACTGCCTCCATGTCATTGAAAGGACACAAATACTTAGCCTGAACGTCAAAAACCTGTCATCTGACTGTAATCGACCAATGGCTCTTTCCCCCGGGCGCTAAGCATTATAACGGACAGGGCTGTCGGGTGATTGAATTCCAGAATGTAACCAAGACCTTCGGGTCCCGGACTGCGGTCAACAAGGTCAGTTTCAACATCGGCAAGCCGCAGATGGTCGGCATCATCGGCCGGTCCGGTGCGGGCAAGTCGACCTTGCTGCGGATGATCAATCGGCTCACGCCGGCAACGTCCGGGGAGATCCTGTTTGAAGGCAGGGATATCCTGCGCCTGAGAGGTGCCATGATGCGCCGCTGGCAGCGCGATTGCGCCATGGTCTTTCAGCAATTCAACCTCGTGCCGCGCCTAGATGTCGCCACCAACGTGATGCTGGGGCGTCTGAATGGCCACGGCACGATCAAGAGCCTGTTCAACATCTTCAGCGCCGAAGATGTCGCTGACGCGCTTGAGGCCCTCGACCGCCTCGGCATCGTCCAGGAAGCGACGAAGCGCGCCGAGGAACTGTCAGGCGGCCAGCAGCAGCGCGTCGCGATCGCCCGCGCGCTGATGCAGAACCCGCACATGATCCTCGCCGACGAACCGATTGCGTCGCTCGATCCCATGAACGCGAAAATCGTCATGGACGCCCTGCGCGAAATCCACGAGCGCGACAACAAGGTGGTCATCTGCAATCTGCACACGCTCGACACCGCCCGCAGCTATTGCGACCGCGTGATCGGGATGCGTGACGGTTTCATCGTTTTCGACGGCAAACCGGAAGAACTCACGACAAATGCAGCCCGCGAGATCTACGGCGCGGACGAAAGCTTCAACGAGGCAGCCACATCCACTGCCATCGATGCCGGCAACCCCGGCGCTCAAGAATCCGCCGGTGCGATGACCCCGGCGGCAGCGGCGGTTTGAACCGCCCGCGCACCTTACAACGTCATCGGATTCAGTCTCTCGGGGAGTGTCCCAAATGAAAATCGTATCCAAAGTTGCCGCGCTTGCCGCTGTCAGCATGATCGCCCTGAATGCTTCGCTTGCAGGCGCAGATGAAATCACCGAATTCCGCATCGGCATTCTTGGCGGCGAGAACGCCTCCGATCGCCTGCGCGCCTATGAGTGCCTGGAAGAAAAGACCGCTGACCTTCTCGGCGTCCCGGTCAAGCTCTTTGCGCCCGCCGACTACAACGGCGTGATCGAAGGCCTGCTGGGTGGCAACCTCGATCTTGCCTGGCTCGGTGCGTCCAGCTACGCCAAGGTTCACCTGACCGATCCGGAAGCCGTTGATCCGGTTCTCGTCAAGGTCAACGTTGACGGCGGCTATGGCTACTACTCCATCGGTTTTGCCCGCAATGACAGCGAAATCAATTCGCTGGAAGACATGAAAGGCAAGGTCTTCGGTTTTGGTGATCCGAACTCCACATCCGGCTACCTGATCCCGTCCATCGCCATCCCGCAGGAAGGCTATCCGATGGAAGCTGGAGATTACTTCGGCGACGTGGTCTTCACCGGCGGTCACGAACAGACCATCGTTGCCGTTTCAAATGGTGATATCGATGCAGGTGTGACCTGGGCCGACGGTCTTGGCGAATGGGAAGACGGTTACAACTCCGGTGCTCTGCGCAAGGCATCCGATGCCGGTCTTGTCGACATGACCGAACTGCGTCAGATCTGGCAGTCCCCGGTGATCCCGGAAGGCCCGATCGTTCTTTCCAAGAAGCTGCCGGAGGACGTCAAGATCAAGATGACCGGCCTGATCGCGTCCCTCAACTCCATCGATCCGGACTGCGCCTACAACATTGCAGCCGGCGAGACGAAGGGCTTCATGCCGATCACACACGAAGCTTACGTGAACATCGTTGAAGCCCGTAAGGCCAAGAACAAGAACTAAGGTTCGAATGAACCAGGACACGGGCCGACTATCGGCCCGTGTTTTCTTCCATCAAGGCGTTGATTTCACTTCAGGTTCGAGCAAGGAACCGGGCCGGGGCCCAGTGCCCTCAGGACCGTTTTTGTAAACAGTCACCCCTGCGCCTGTGGTTACCGGATCCCTGCTGTAGTCGTTGCTCGCAAGGGTGGATGCAGGGATTGCGAGACCAAGACCGCCCTGGGCAGCACGACGCTGCCAACATGCCAGAATTCTTTCACAGAAGGCTCCTAGAACATGGCCGTTGCCGCTCTCGAACAGGAAATCCTGATACTGCGCAAGCGCCGCCAGCTGTACTCGCTGATCGGGTTGCTGCTCGTCGTTGCAGTGCTTGTTTCCGGCTTTTCGAAATCCAACGAGATGAATTCCGGCGGCTTCCTGCAAGGGCTTTCGAAGTTCTTCGACTATCCCGGCGAAATCGTTGCCGAAGCCTGGCAGGCCGGGCCGGCATTCTTCGGGCTCATTTTGACCTTCGTCCCGGCGATGCTGGAGACATTGAACATAGCCGCGGTCGCAACGCTTTTGGGAGGTGCAATGGCGGTCGTGCTGGCCATGGCTTCCACGCGCAACGTCGACAGTTGGGGACCTCTCATCCCGGTCGTTCGCCGTATCATGGACATCACAAGAGCGTTTCCGGAGCTGATCATCGCTCTCTTCCTGATTTTCGTTCTCGGGTCCAGTCCCGTTCCGGCAATGATCGCGGTTGCGGTCCACACGGCGGGCGCTCTCGGAAAACTCTTTTCCGAGGTCAATGAAAACATTGATCGCAAGCCGATCGAAGGTTTGTCAGCCTGTGGTGCCAGCTGGCTGCAGCGCATCCGCTATGCCGTGATGCCGCAGGTCGCCCCGAACTATCTGAGCTACTTCCTGCTGCGGCTTGAGATCAATGTGCGCGCTTCGGCCATTCTCGGCTTTGTCGGCGCGGGCGGTATCGGCCAGGAGCTCCGCCGCACCATCGGCTGGGGTCAGGGCGCGGGGGACGAAACAGCTGCGATCTTCGTGCTCCTGTTCTGCACCATCATGATGATTGACCAGGTCTCGTCCTACCTGCGTGGCAAACTCGTCGGCTCCGGCCGCGCGCATTGAGGAACTTCATTATGGCTGTCGATACGCTCAATGAACCGGTCTTCGACCGCGACACTGTTTTCCGCAATGTGCGCCGCCGGGCCTGGCTCACCATCGGTGCGCCCTTGGCGATCGTTCTTTACCTGACCTACACATGGTTTGCCTTTGGCGTGCCCGAATTGCTCTCAAAGGCGCAGCCCGAAAGAGCGGTTATCCTGGCGACCGACAGTGTCGCCTACAAGGTCCATGTCACCAAGCTTCTGCGGCGCGACATCATGGAGGTCGCCATCGAGGGGGAGCGCCGGGCGACCTACGCTCAGGAGGACCTGCCCGACTGGGTGGACGTTGACGGCACGAATGCGATTGTCGATCTCGGCGACGGTTATGAAGTGGCGATAACCGGCAAGGTGATGGAGTTCACCGTACCCGACTACGGCACCATCAAGGTCACGGCGACAAACAGCGGCGTGACGACTGAGTTGCCGCCCGGTCCCGTTCCGGAATGGCTCAAGGATGATCCGAGAAAGTTCGATGCCCGTCCGACACTTGATCGGCGCGTGCAGGTGACGAAAACCAAAATCGAAGTGCACAACTACTTTGGCGGCTGGGAAAATTTCTGGTTTTCTTTCCAGTCCGAGCTGCACGGCATGTCTTTCAGCCAGCTCTGGGCCATCGCGCTCTCCAATGAACGCATCGATCCGTCGCAATCCAACATGTCGCTGATCATGCACGATTTTCTCGGAAACCCCGACTGGCAGCACGGTGAGGTTTTCACCGCACTTTTTGAAACGATCATGATGGCCGTTCTTGGTACGCTTATCGCCGCGTTTGTCGGTTTGCCCCTGGCGTTTCTGGCCGCACGAAACTTCACGCCATCACTCCTCCTGCGTTTCGGCACGCGCCGTCTGTTCGATTTTCTCCGAGGCATCGACATGCTGATCTGGTCCTTGATCTTCATTCGAGCCTTTGGTCTCGGACCGTTGACCGGAGCGCTTGCAATCGCATTCACCGATACCGGCACCCTCGGCAAGCTGTTCTCCGAAGCGCTTGAAAATATCGACAACAAGCAGGTGGAGGGCGTCCGGGCGACGGGGGCCAGCCAGATCCAGCGCTACCGCTTCGGCGTCATCCCGCAGATCCTGCCTGTCTTCGTTTCGCAGGTTCTCTACTATCTGGAATCCAACACCCGCTCGGCAACCGTGATCGGCGCGCTCGGGGCAGGGGGCATCGGCCTGATGCTAGTCGAAACCATGAAGACGTCCCGTGACTGGGAAAACACGAGCTACATCATCATCCTGACGATTTTGGTCGTCATCATGATGGATCAGGCCTCGGGATGGCTGCGCAGGAAGCTGATTGAGGGCAAATAGAGCAACACCCTTTGTCCACGGATCGGGTCGCGTGACGGCTTGCGCAATGCGCAGCGCTGTGGTCGCCTGTCAGCCATGGGGAGGCGGCCACCATGCAGGCGCATGTCGGATTGTTGATCGTGGATGTCCAGGCCGGTTTCGTCGGCGCTGGGACGGACCATATTCCGGGTATCGTCGAGGATCTGCAGCAGAACTATAGCCACGTCGCCGCTTCCCGTTTCGTCAATCATGAAAACTCGCCGCATCGCCTATTTCTGGACTGGAACAGGTTTCTGCCCGGCACCGGCGAAGTCGAGCTTGCCTTCAGGCCAGTCTCCAACGCCTTCGTGTTCGACAAGCCGCACTATTCGGCCGTCTCGTACGATTTGCTCAGATGGGTCCATCTCAATGGCCTGTCCGAAGTGCATCTGTGCGGGATCGACACGGAGATCTGCGTGCTGTCGTCTGCCACGGCGCTGTTTGAAGTCGCGATCAGGCCGGTCGTCCTGGAATGGGCTTGCGCTTCCGGTGGGGGCGGGAAAGAAGGCCACGCCGCCGGGCTGATCGCCTTGAAACGGCTGATCGGAGGCCAGAATGTGTGGGCCGACAGCTCCGGAAGACGATTTTTCGGCGGATGAAGGGCCTGCACGGCGCGAATTCCAAACCGGGATTTGCAGCTCCTGTGGGATTAAGTGCGCTCCCATCCCTTTTTCGCCGCATTTCCATCGTGCGATAATCAAAACATCTCGCAGAGGAATCAATGCTCTTGGAGGGGCTCATGCCGGGATTTGGGTTGAAACGACTGGCGCTGCTGGCGCTTGGGATGGGGCTTGTCTGGACCGCCGGCTCGCAGAATGCCTTTGCCATTGAAAGCTGCGTCGCATCGCTGAAACGGGAAGCGATTTCCGCCGGCGTTCGGCCGGAGGTCGCCGAACGGATGCTCAAGGGGGCATCTTTCGACGAGAAGGTGATCCGGTTTTCCACGTCGCAGCCGGAATACAAGACCGAGATCTGGGACTACATGGCCTTCCTTGTCGATGCCGAGCGCATCAAGGATGGCAAGAAAAACCTCCGCAAGCACCGCCAGACCCTCTCGGCGATTGAAAAGCGCTACGGCGTCAACCGCCACGTCGTTCTGGCCGTCTGGGGGATCGAGAGTGATTTCGGCCAGTTCAAGGGGGATTTCTATACACCCCATGCGCTTGCCAACCTGGTCTGCGCCGGAAAACGGCGTCAGAAGTATTTCCGCGGCGAACTCATCAAGACCTTGCAGATTGCCTCGCGCGGGGACGTTCCCGTCAATGATTTCCAGGGGTCCTGGGCCGGTGCATTCGGTCAGACCCAGTTCATGCCCAGCACCTACAACAGCCTGGCGGTCGATTTCGACGGCGACGGGCGCAAGGACCTGGTCAATTCCGTTCCAGATGCCCTGGCATCGACGGCGAATTTCCTGAAGAATGCGGGCTGGAGAGACAGCCGTGCCTGGGGCTATGAGGTCAAGGTGCCGTCCGGCTATTCGGGGCCGACAGGCCTCAAGAAGCGTGCCTCGCTGTCAACCTGGGGCCAGCGCGGGTTCAAGAAGGTCGGCGGCGGCAGCGTCTCTGGCAAGACCGAGGCGGCTCTGATCCGTCCTGCCGGAGCGAACGGGCCGGCTTTCCTGGTCACGCGCAACTTCAACGCCCTGCGGTCCTACAATGCATCGACATCTTACGGACTCGCGATCGCGCTTCTGTCTGAACTCGTTGCAGACGGCGAACCGTTCAAGACGCCCTGGCCGACGGACAATCCCGGCCTTTCGCGGGCACAGCGCCTTGAATTGCAGAAGCTTCTCAACAGGAACGGCTTCAATGTCGGGGAGCCCGACGGCAAGGTCGGACCGCTGACCCGTGCGGGCATCCGCAAGGCCGAAGCCAAGTACGGCTTGCCGGTGACCGGGCGGCCGTCATGGAACGTCTACAGCGCGCTCGGCGGAAAGTAGCCGCCCCTCAGGCGTGCCCTGCGCCGGGAACGCAGGGTTGAGAAGGCCTCTCCCGTGATTTATGTCGTATTGCACCATTGTTTTGTTGCGCTGCGAAAACATGCGTCGCACAATGCGGGTCTCATTCTGGAGAAGTGCAATGTCAGGCCGAATATTGACAGTAGCCCAGCAAAAGGGCGGATCCGGCAAAACCACGCTGGCGGCTCACCTTGCGGTTGCGCTCGCCAAACAATCAGGTGAACCGGTTGCGATCCTCGACGTCGACCCGCAAGGATCACTCGGAACCTGGTTCGAAGCGCGTGAGGAAACCCTGGGGGAAGACGAGACCGGACTTGAATTCCGCACGGCGTCCGGCTGGGGCGCACGGCGCGAGGCGCGGTCTCTGGCACGGTCACACGGTTATGTCGTCGTCGACACGCCGCCGAAGACGGATACCGATGCAAAACCCGCGATTGACGCGGCGGATTTCGTCATTGTGCCGGTCCAGCCGACCCCGGTCGATCTGTGGGCGACGTCCCAGACGATCGATCTTGCCAACCGGGAGAGCACGCCCGCGCTGCTCGTCTTGAACCGGGTACCGCCGCGCGCGTCGCTGACGGGAGAAATGGCGGAAGCGATCGCCGAATCCGGCTATGAGACACTGAACGCGCGGCTCGGCAACCGAACCGTATTCGCCTCCGCGATGGGCAGGGGCATTGCGGTGACCGAGGATGCGCCGTCCAGCAAGGCGGCGATCGAGGTTGCCACGCTGATTGACGAGTTGCTCGACCGGATCGGCTGAGGTCCGTCCTCTCCGGTCCAACACCAGAATTGCCTTGTCCTTGTCACGTTCCGGTGCCTTGATAGAGAAAATTCTCGGTCCGGGAGGACAGGCATGTTTGTTTCATTCAACACTTTCAACCCAGTCAATTTCTTCACGGCGCGTTTGAAAGAGCGCAGTTTCAAGGCGTTCACGGCACCATTGGTCCTGGCTGCTACGATCGCGATGGTTCCAGCGGCCCATGCCCAGGACCGGCGCATCGTGACGATCGATGACGCGGATTTCTTCGGTGGAGACTATCGAACCGTCAAGGATGTCGATCTGGACGGCTGCACCAGCGCCTGCCTTCAGGACAACCAGTGCCGCGCCTTCACGTTCAATACTTCCGCGGGCTGGTGTTTCCTCAAGTCGGATTTCGGAGAACTTCAGAGTTTCCAGGGTGCCATCGCGGGCCGCGTCGTCGAGGTTCAGGCACCGCGTGCCGACGAAAGCGCCGACCGCAAGGCCGAGCTGGCCTTTGTGCCGCGCGCACAGCTGGAAAGCGCGGAAACCTACTCGCAAAGCCTTGCCAATCTCAGACGGACGACGCGGGCGACGGTCGAACAGTTGCGTGCGGAGGGACTTGCCGCGCTCAGGAACCGCAACGCAGCGCTTGCCGAAGCAGACTTTGCGCAGCTGATCGTCCTCGAACCGGGTGATTTCTCCGCCTGGACCCAACTCGCCCTGGCTTTGCTGGCACAAAACCCGGACAGTTGGCAGGAAAGGGAAACCAAGCAGAAAAATGCGGTCTCGGCGGCGATCAATGCCTACCTGCGGTCCATTACGCCGCAGGAGCGGGCTTACGCGCTGGACCTGCTCGGCAGCGCCCTGGTCCGCAGAAGCGAGTTCAAGTCGGCGATCAAGTCGCTGAGAGCGTCGCTCGCGCTCGGCGAAAATCCGGACCTGCGCCGGCGTTACGATGAGCTTGTCGCGCAGCACGGCTTCCGGATCGTCGATCATCAGGTGGATTCCGACAGCACGGCGCCACGGATCTGCCTTGTTTTCTCTCAGAAACTGCCGCTTGGCGAAGACCTTTCGCCCTATGTAACGGTCCGCGGTCCGACGACGTCCTCGATTGAGGCCGAGGGAACGCAGATCTGTGCCGACGGCCTTGAACATGGCGCCCGCTACCAGGTCACCGCGCGCAGCGGACTGCCGGCGGCGGACGGCGAGAAGCTGGAGAAGACCTCCGAACTCTCCATTTACGTGAAGGACCGGTCGCCATCGGTTCACTTCCTGAGCCGGTCCTACGTCCTGCCCTCCGGCGGCAACCCGACGATCCCGATCGTATCGGTCAACACGAACGAAGTCGAGACCACGATCTATCGCGTCGGCAACCGGTCGGTCGCCGATGTGCTGCGCGACAACAGGTTTTTGCGCCAGCTCGACCCGTGGCAGGCGGACCGGATTCAGGACGAACTGGGCGAGAAGGTCTGGTCAGGCGTCCTTGAAACGGAGAACCCGCTCAACCTTGATGTGACCACGGCCTTTCCGGTCGCCGAAACCGGTATCGACCTCAAACCCGGTATTTACGCGCTGACGGCCCGGTCGAAATTGGACGTCAGGAACCGGTGGGGAACGCTTGCGACCCAGTGGTTTCTCGTGTCCGATCTCGGGCTGACCGCGCTCAGCGGCGACAATGGCATTGCCGCCAATGTCCGATCGCTCGCTTCCGCGGAAGCCCTGGAAGGCGTGACGGTCAGGCTGCTGGCCGTGAACAACGAGATTCTGGGTGAAACCGCCACCAATCAGGACGGATTCGCAGAATTCGCGGCCGGACTGACACGCGGACGGGGCGGATCCGCGCCAGGCGTGCTGATTGCCGAGACCGCCGGGGGCGACTATTCGTTCCTCGACTTGCGCAAACCGGCTTTTGACCTGTCCGACCGTGGTGTCGAGGGCCGCACGGCGCCGGGACCCCTGGATGTCTTCGCCTGGACCGACCGGGGGATCTACAAGGCGGGCGAGACGGTTCACGCGCAGGCGCTTCTGCGCAATTCCAAGGCCGTCGCCCAGGAAGACTTCCCGCTGACCTTTGTGTTCAACCGCCCCGATGGTGTGGAACATGCCCGTTTCACCGTCTCGGATGCCGGGCTGGGCGGACATCTGCAGGATCTCGACCTCGGGACATCCGCGCAGCAGGGTATCTGGTCGTGGCAGATATTTGCCGATCCGAAGGGCCGCGCCCTGGCCCAGGAAACCTTCCTCGTTGAGGACTACCAGCCCGAGCGCGTCGATTTCGAACTCGAATCCCGGGCTTCAGCCTTCAGCAGAACGTCGCCGACACCTGTCTCGCTGGAGGCGAAGTTCCTGTACGGGTCGCCAGCCAGCGGCCAGACACTCGAAGGTGACGTGATCGTCCGTCCGGTGCGAACGATGACGGATCACCCGGGCTATGTCTTCGGGCTCGAAAGCGAAGAAACCTATTCGCGCCGCGGTGAAATTCCCTCCGGCCTCAAGACCGACGGCGAGGGCAGGCTGACGTTCGATGTTGCCATGCCCGCATTGCCCGAGACGACTGCCCTTTACGACGGCACGCTTGTCGCGCGCCTCGTCGAGGCTGGCGGACGCTATGTCGAGCGCGACCTCGAACTGCCAGTTGCCCTTGACGGGCCGCGCATCGGCATCAAGACAGCGTTCGACGGCGGCGTCGACGAAGGCGGACCGGCCGCCTTCTCGATCATTTCCGTCGGCGAGGACGGCAGGCAGGTCGGAGCGTCCGGGCTGACCTGGACACTTTCGAAAGTCAACCGCCGATACCAGTGGTACCGGCTGGACGGGCGCTGGTCCTTCGAACCGATCACGACCTCGCAGCGCGTTGCCGGCGGTGAACTCGAAACGACGGCAGCAAGTCCTGCCACGCTTTCGCTGCCGGTGGAGTGGGGAGAGTACCGGCTTGATATCAAGGGCAGCGGGGCACTCCAGACAGCGACGAGCGTCTCCTTCAATGCCGGATGGTACTCGGCGGATGCGACCAGCGACACACCGGACTATCTCGATGTCGGGCTGGACAAGTCCAGCTACCGGCCGGGTGAGGTTGCGAAACTGCGCCTCAAGCCGCAGATGGCGGGCATCGCCGTCGTGAACGTGGTCGCCGGCGGTTTGCTTGCAAGCCAGAGTGTTGAGGTGCGTGCCGCGGAAACCGAGATCGAGATCCCGGTCAGCGACGACTGGGGCGCGGGCGCCTATATCACGGCCAGCCTGTACCGGCCGATGGATATCGACCAGAAGCGCATGCCGTCCCGATCCGTGGGACTGTCCTGGCTGCAGATCGATCCCGGCGATCGGACCATCGACATCGACGTCTCCGCACCGGACCGGATCCTTCCCGAAACGACGCTCGACGTGCCCATCAGGCTTGCCAATCTCCAGGCCGGAACGCGCGCCTATCTGACGGTTGCCGCCGTCGATGTCGGCATCCTCAACCTCACCGACTACGAAACGCCGAACCCGGAAGAATGGTATTTCGGTCAGCGCCGTCTCGGAACGGATATCCGGGACCTTTACGGACAGCTCATCGACAGGATGGCCGGCACGTCCGGCCGGGTCAGGTCCGGCGGGGATGCCATGTCGCTCCGCCTCGATTCGCCACCTCCGGACGAGGAGCCCGTGGCGCTGTTTTCCGGGCTTGTCGAGGTCGGACCCGACGGTGAGGCCTCGGTCTCGTTCGATGTGCCCGCCTTCAACGGTGCCCTGAAACTGATGGTGGTTGCCTGGACAGCCGACGGTGTCGGGCACGCGGAGCAGGAAGTGGAAGTCCGCTCACCCGTGGTGATGACGGCAAGCGCACCCGCGTTCCTCGCACCGGGCGACGTGTCGCGTATCGCGATCGAGATCGACAACGTTGACGGCGCATCCGGAACTTATGAACTGGAAGTCTCGGCGGGCAACGGCCTCACGATCGACAATGCGCCGCGACAGGTTCGGAGCCTGGGCATCGAAAACGGAGACAAGTCACTCTTGCTTCTGCCGGTGGGTGCGGGCAGCGCGACCGGCAAAAGCGAGCTGGTTGCCGCCCTGACCGGCCCGGACGGCGCAAGCTTCGTCAAGCGGATAGGGCTCGATATCAGGGATACTCAGCCGGAAACCGTGCGCCGGTCCTCGGTCCAACTGGTCGCGGGCGGGAGTTTGACCCTGAGCAGCGACAGTTTCGACGGTCTGAAAGCATCGACGGTCGACGTGACCCTCACGGCCGGCGGTGCTGCCAGCATCGATCTTGCCGGTCTTCTGGCTGCCCTCGACCGGTATCCCTACGGATGCACCGAACAGACAACAAGCCGCGCGCTGCCGCTGCTCTACCTGAGCGAGGTTGCCGAGAGCGCTGGCCTGGGAGGCGACGACGCCATACGCGAACGTGTCGTGAAGGCAATCGCCGCGGTTCTGGCCAATCAGTCCTCGTCAGGCGATTTCGGTTTGTGGAACAGCTATGGTGGCGGCGACACGTGGCTGTCCGCCTACGCGACCGACTTCCTGACCCGTGCGCGCGAAAAGGGATACAAAGTTCCCGATCTCGCCTTCACCACCGCCCTGGACAATCTTGAAAACCGGCTCTCC
Source organism: Roseibium sp. (assembly GCF_965232425.1). Taxonomy (GTDB): domain Bacteria; phylum Pseudomonadota; class Alphaproteobacteria; order Rhizobiales; family Stappiaceae; genus Roseibium. The sequence continues at coordinate 6,269,575 of NZ_OZ246971.1, read as the reverse complement.
TACGCCACCGATTTCCGGAATGGCGGGGAGGATATCGCCTACGCGCTCTACGTCCTCGCCAGAAACGGCCGGGCGTCCATGGGTGACCTGCGCTACTATCTCGACGCGAAGCTGCAGGATTTTGCGACGCCGCTTGCCAAGGCGCAGGTTGCCGCCGGTCTTTCGCTGTATGGCGAGAGGGAACGGGCTGCGATCGGGTTCTCCGCCGCACTTGCCGATCTCCCGCGCGATACCTCCAACATCTTCAGGGATGACTACGGGTCGCGCCTGCGCGACAGTGCTGCCGTCACCGACTATGTGGTCACGGCGTCTGCGGGCACGCAGCTCGAGGACGAGGCCGTTGATCGGCTGGAAGAGGCCCAGGGGCAGACGCCGAACCGCTCGACCCAGGACATGGCCTGGCTGCTTCTGGCGGCGAACGCTCTCAACCAGTCGGCCGAGGAGGCGCGTATCTCGGTCGCCGGCGCGGAAACGCCGGGGCGCCTTGCGTGGTCGCTGACGGGATCCGAGATTGCCGGTTTGCCCGTCGAGGTCGTCAACAATGGCACCGCAGCAACGGATCTGCTTGTCTCCGTTTCCGGGCAGCCCGCTGTTCCCGAACCCGCGGGTGGGCGCGACTATTCGATTGAACGCACGATCTACGATCTGGACGGCAATCCGGTCGATCCGGCGGCGGTTCCCGTGAACACGCGTCTTGCGGTCGTTGTGAGCGTACGCGCTCTCACGGGGCAGCCCGGGCGGCTGATGGTGGTCGATCGCTTGCCTGCAGGCCTGGTGATCGACAATCCACGCCTGGTGAGGTCCGGCGATATCGGCGGGCTCTCGTTCCTCTCGACGGTTGATTCGCCCGAGCATGCCGCTTTTTACGACGACCGGTTCGAGGTCGCCGTGGATCAGAACCGTCAGAGCGGCGAGGAACTGACCTTCGCCTACCTGGCGCGCGCCGCAACGCCGGGCACGTTTGCGCATCCCCCGGCGTCCGTTGAAGACATGTATCTGCCGGACCGCAGAGCGATCACCGCGACGTCCCGCTTCACCGTGCTCGGACCGACCAGGTAAGTCCCGGCATGCTGAAGCGTTCGCGGCAAAAGAAGAAGCTGAACTACAGGCGATCGCTCGTCGCGGCCGGTTTCTTCTGCGCCGTGTCCTCCGCTTTGGCTGCATGGAAGGTCCATGGCGACTACTCGTCCCTGCCGGAACCGCCCGGTGTTGCTGACCTGCCGCTCTCGGTCGTTGTGCTCGACCGCGACGATCGTCTGCTGAGGGCCTTCGTCAGCGACGACGACAAATGGCGGCTGCCGGTGGAACTGGGTGACATAGACCCGATCTATTTCGACATGCTGCTCGCTTTCGAGGACAAGCGCTTCTTCGAGCATGGCGGCATTGATGCGCGTGCGCTTCTGCGCTCCGCCGCTTACAGCGTGCGCGCGGGACGCATCGTTTCGGGCGGCTCGACGCTGACGATGCAGGTCGCCCGCCTGCTTGAGGAAAAACCGACAAAAAGTGTTCGGCGCAAATACGAGCAGATCCTGCGCGCGATCCAGCTTGAGGAGACGTTCACGAAGGAAGACATCCTTCGTCTCTATGTCATGCGCGCTCCCTTCGGTGGAAACCTGGAGGGCGTGCGGGCGGCGAGCCTGACATGGTTCGGCAAGGAACCCGGACGCCTGACGTCCGCCGAAGCGGCATTGCTCGTCGCGTTGCCGCAAAGTCCGGAAACACGCAGGCCCGACAGGTTCGCCGAAAACGCGCGCGCGGCGCGCAATCGCGTTCTCGCCGTTGCGGCATCGCGGGGCGTGGTGTCGTCGGCCGAAGCGGCATCTGCCTCTGCGGAACCGGTGCGGACGCGTCGCCACGCTATGCCGTTGATCGCGCCCCACGAGAGCCGGCACGCACGGAAAAATGCACCGGAGAAGGTCGCGCATCGGCTCACCCTGGACCGGGACCTGCAGGCAACGCTTGAGGTGCAGGCGCGGCGGCGTGTCGCCGACTTTCCTGCGCCGGTGTCGCTCGCGCTCGTGGTTGCCGATCACGCCAGCGGTGAAATCCTGGCCAGAATCGGCGCCCCCGATCTTCTCGACGAGGCACGGCTGGGACACATTGACATGACGCGCGCGGTCCGGTCCCCGGGGTCGACCCTGAAGCCGTTCATTTACGGTCTGGCCTTCGAGGAGGGGATCGGTGTGCCGGAGAGCCTGATTGCGGACAGACCGGTCAGCTTTGGCGGCTATCGCCCGACAAACTTCGATCGCGCCTATCAGGGCACGGTCACACTTCGCGAGGCGCTTCAGCTTTCCCTGAACACGCCGGCAGTGCAGCTGCTGGAGGCTGTCGGCCCGGCAAGACTCATGTCACGTCTCGGGCGGGCTGGTGTGCGGCCGGTCCTGGACAGAAGAAGATCCGCAGGGCTGGCCGTCAGTCTGGGCGGGCTCGGGCTCACGCTGGGCGAGTTGACGCAGGCCTACGCGGCATTGGCAAGGGGGGGTGAGAAAACCCGCCTGGTGGCTTGCCGCGACGCATGTCTGCCCGTGGCTGGCGTTAAGTCCGGCGGACGCGTTCTATCTGAAAAGGCTGCGGTCATGGTGAGCGACATCCTGATCGGGATGCCGCAGCCGAGAAGCGCACAATCGCACCATATTGCCTACAAGACCGGGACTTCATACGGCTACAGGGACGCATGGGCGGTCGGGTATGACGGCCGATTCGTCGCCGCAGTCTGGGTCGGGCGGCCCGACGGGTCTCCCGTTCCCGGGCAGACGGGGCAAAAAACGGCCGTGCCGATCCTCCACGAAGTCTTTCAAAAGCTCGGTCCGAACCGGGAAACCCTGCCGGTCTATCCTGCGGCTGTCGGTGCACTGCTCGATGGTGCCGTGCCCGTATCCTTGCGCTATGCGCGCACATCGGCGGGCCGCGCCGCTGACCGCATGAAGGACAAGTTGTCGATCTCCTATCCGCCAGCGGGAGCAGAGCTGGATCTGGGTTTCGGTACAAGTCTGGGGGAGCTTGGGGCAGCACAACCCATTGTCGTGAAATTCAAAGGCGGGACGGGCCCTTACGCGATTCTTGTCAATGGCCGGCCGCATCGCCTGGATGCGTTGCAGAATCAACTTGTCTGGCAACCGGAAGCGCCTGGTTACGCACACGTGACGATCCTCGACGCGATTGGCGGAAGTGCATCTGTTTCGTTCATGATGCGTTAAATATCTGAAAAATATAATAAAATTTCCCCGTCAAACTTGCTGGCAACGCGGGTCGCCGTTGCAATTCGCGGCCAGGAGAGCGTATCCGCACGCATTCTGAAAAGCTAACTTAAGGTAATCGAAAGTAACGACTGCTCGCGTATTGCGCGCAAGTCGATTGCATAAGTATAAAATAAATAGAAATAGTAATTAAATATCGGAAAAATGAAAAACAAATATGATTTCTACTAAAAATAGCCATGTTTGATTAATTTTTATATTAAATATACAAAATATTATACTTTTGTGACGGCCTGAGCTTGTCAAATACAACCTGAAGATTCGCAAACGGAGATTGTATTTTACAATCTCTGGCATTCTACGTAAAATCGGCAGAATTCTGCGGTATTTTGAAATCTGGAATCGAAAAACAATAAAAAACAGTAATTTAATTTGTTGCCAAAATAACACATCCCGTTTGAGTTGTACAACCTGAGCATGTTTTTGGCTTGAAGCTGGGAGATGGATCTGGTTTTAAGGAAGTCGCGATAACGAGTATTCGTCTCGGAAAATAATTCAAATGATGAGCAATTGAGTTGTTTTTCTAGAAAATCGCGGGGGTAGACCTTGTCACGTCATTTTGGGCGGGGTGAGGCTCTAATTGAAATGACTGTTTGGAGGTCAAAATGAAACTCAAGGGCTTGATGCTCGGCGTGGCAGCTGCTGCTACCGCTACCACCGCTCAGGCGGCCGATCTTCCGGTTGCTCCGGAGCCGGTTGACTACGTTCGCGTCTGTGACGCTTACGGTTCTCGCTTCTACTACATCCCGGGCACCGAAACCTGCCTGCGTGTTGGTGGCCGTCTGCGTACGCAGTTCGTTGTCAACAACGTTCTCGACAACGACGACTTCGACACAACGTCCGGCTGGCAGAACCGCGACGCGGACGGCTATTCCTGGCTGACGCGTGGATACGCATACCTTGATGCCCGTAACGCTACCGAATTCGGCACCCTGCGTGCGTATGTCGGTCTGCGTATGGACATCACCAACGGCAACAGCGGCTTCAAGCTGGACGCTGGTTACATCCAGTGGGGCGGCCTGACAGCTGGTTACCTCGGCTCCAACTTCAACATCTACACCGGTCAGGTGTTCATGGGTGTTGTCACGCGTGACTGGTCCGACTCCACGGTCAACCAGCTCGCTTACACCGCTGCTTTCGGCAACGGCTTCTCCGCAACGCTGGCTCTGGAAGACCGTTCCGGCCGCGAAGTCGGCGACTACGGCGGAACCCGTATGCCTGACGTTGTTGCTGCCCTCAGCGTTTCCCAGGGTTGGGGTTCTGCACAGCTCTCCGCTGCTCTGCACCAGGTTTATCCTGACGCTGCCTTCAACAGCACCAACGCTTCTGGCGATGAAGACAGCCTCGGCTGGGCAATCGGCGCCGGTGTGAACATCAACCTGCCGTTCGCGAACTCCGGTTCCAACATCTACTTCCAGGGCTTCTACGCTGACGGCGCACTGTCCTACATCGGTAACGGCATCACCGGCTTTGAAGTCACTACGGGCGGAACGACCTACTCTCCGTCTGACTACGACAGCAACGGTGACACCAACTCCGGTTACTCCCTGTCTGCTGGTCTGTACGTTCAGGCAACGCCGACCATCGGTCTTGCAGCTGACGGTTCGTGGGCTCACATCGACTCGGGCACGTCTGCTCTGGGCGACATCGACCGTTGGGCAATCGACGGTTCCGTACAGTGGCAGCCGGTTTCCGGTTTCGTGATGGGTGCCGACATCGGTTACTCCAACACCAGCTTCGACAACCCTGCCTCTGGCGCAACGGGTTCGACGGATGTTGACGAACTCCTCTTCGGTGTTCGTATGCAGCGGACATTCTAATCTAACGGTTAGAATCCTGACTGAGAGTTTCTGAACTCCGGTCAGTCATGCGGCCCGGCAGGCTCCAATCTGCTGGGCCGTCTCCTTTTTGGATTTGTCGATTCTCAGCTCAAATTTGCGGTGACTCGCCCCAGCTGCGTAAAACGAAAGCGTCGTTTTGTGCCGCTAGGAGAGGCTCTAGAGCGCTCATTTCCTAACAGTTTCTAAAGATCTCCCCCAATTTTGTGACATTCGCGCAACACCGGTTTTTGAAAACAGCGCTCGGGCAGGGTCGAACGCGTATTCGATGTTGAACCGCAAATGTGGATGCGTATGGTCATGGTGCGAGCGGCTTCGAGCCGCACTGGTTTGCATGCCACGGACATCCAACCTCCGATCGGAAGCAAACGCAGACTTAATTCGCGGGGACAAATGGCGCTTCTGTTTTTAGTGCCAATTGAAATGACTGATTGGAGGTCAGAAATGAAACTCAAGGGCTTGATGCTCGGCGTAGCAGCTGCTGCTACCGCTACCACCGCTCAGGCGGCCGATCTTCCGGTTGCTCCGGAGCCGGTCGACTACGTTCGCGTCTGTGACGCTTACGGCTCTCGCTTCTACTACATCCCGGGCACCGAAACCTGCCTGCGCGTTGGTGGCCGTCTGCGTACGCAGTTCGTGATCAACAACGTTCTGGATGACGACGACACACCGGGTGCATGGGGCGCTCGTGACTCCGACGGCTATTCCTGGCTGACGCGCGGTTACGCATACCTCGATGCTCGTAACGCTACTGAATTCGGCACCCTGCGTGCATATGTCGGTCTGCGTATGGACATCACCAACGGTGCAAGCGGCTTCAAGCTGGACGCTGGTTACATCCAGTGGGGCGGCCTGACAGCTGGTTACCTCGGTTCTAACTTCAACATCTACACCGGTCAGGTGTTCATGGGTGTTGTCACGCGTGACTGGTCCGACTCCACGGTCAACCAGCTCGCATACACCGCTGCTTTCGGCAACGGCTTCTCCGCAACGCTCGCTCTCGAAGATCGTTCCGGTCGTGAAGTTGGCGCTTACGGCGGAACCCGTATGCCTGACATCGTTGCTGCTCTCGGCGTATCCCAGGGCTGGGGTGCTGCACAGCTCTCCGCTGCTCTGCACCAGGTTTATCCTGACGCTGCCTTCAACAGCACCAACGCTTCTGGCGATGAAGACAGCCTCGGCTGGGCAATCGGCGCCGGCGTGAACGTCAACCTGCCGTTCGCCAACTCCGGTTCCAACATCTTCTTCCAGGGCTTCTATGCTGACGGCGCACTGTCCTACATCGGTAACGGCATCACTGGCCTGACCGGCGTATCCGACTACGCTCCGGACGGAGACACCAACTCTGGTTACTCCCTGTCTGCTGGTATTTACGTCCAGGCTACTCCGACCATCGGTCTCGCAATGGACGGCTCCTACGCTCACGTAGACGTAGACAGCTCTTCCTCCTTCGGCGACATCGACCGTTGGGCAATCGACGGTTCCGTACAGTGGCAGCCGGTTTCCGGTTTCGTCATGGGTGCAGACGTTGGTTACGCCAACAACTCCATCGGTGGCACCGGCGGAAACTCCGACAACGACTTCGACGAACTCCTCTTCGGTGTTCGTATGCAGCGTACGTTCTAATCAATCCTCAATCGAGGTTTGATGGAAAACCCGGCGGAAACGCCGGGTTTTCTTTCTTGTTTCAAGACTCAAAAAAGCCCGGGATTTCAATCCGTTGGGTGCCAAGCGAGTTGTCAGTGCCGCCGATACCAGAGCAACTGCGGCTCTCCGGCCTAAAGCTCCTTCAAAAATCGTGCGACCGCTTCGTGCGTCTCCGTTTCCCAAAGCACCGGCGCATGACCCTGGCCGGGAATTGTCCTGAGCCGGGCATTCGGATGCGTTTCGATCATCCGATCGCAGGTTTCCGGGCTGAGCAGATCAGATTTTTCACCGTGAATCACCATCACCGGACGATCGAGCAGCCTGTCATAAAGCGGCCAGAGATCGGGTGCGGGCGCCGCATCGTCCAGGCTGGCGAATTGATGGGCGAGGGCGGGGTCATAGTCCATGACGACACCGTCGGAAGTCTCGGAGGCAAGTTGGCTTGCGAGTTTCAGCCAGTCTTTGTGCTCAAATGCCGGAAACTGGTGTCCGATCGTGTGTTTCAGGTTGTCGGCGACCTCAGCAAGTGAGCGTGCGCTCATCCGGTGACCCAGTGTCGCCGCGATTCGATGGATCGCGCGCATCTCGATATGCGGCCCGACGTCGTTGAAAATGACGCCGGCCATCTGTTCTGCGGAATAGCGGCCGGCCATGACGAGGGCGTGGAGCCCACCCCGGGAGGTTCCGAGGACGGCGAACCGTTTCAAGCCGAGTTTCTCAATCGCAAGAGCGATGTCGTTTTCCTCGACCGGAAGCGCATAGTTCCGCCAGTCCGCATCCCAATCGCTTTTGCCGCGGCCCCGGTAGTCCAGCGCGATGACGTGATGATTCTGCTTCTGAAGGAAACTTGCTATATCATTGAAATCACGTGAGTTTCTGGAAAGACCTGGCAGGCAGATGACCGGAATGCCGGCCGTGTCGTCAGGCATGTCCACAACCCAGTCGCGGCCATGAAGGGTAAGTCCGTCGGCGCTCTGCCAGGTGAAATCCCGCGGCTGCGAGGGCGGCGTTTGCGCGCCGGCAGAGTGCGCGTCTTCAGGCGCGGTGCTCATTGATTGTCTCCGAAAGCGTTTCCTGGTTCTGTTTTCCAGAAAGATAGGGGCAGGCCAGATGCTCTGCCAATAGGAAAACACCGTATCTTGCCGATCGCGCCGAGCGAGGTGTCTCTGAAAAGGCGCATTGTGCCGAATAAAGGGAGCGAATCCGGCTGAACAGCAACGCAAGCATTGCCCCTTTTGCAGCGGATGAGTATGTTGCGCGTCCAATGAGACAGGGCAATCGCCGTTGCCCGGAAAAACACGACTCATCCAAGAGGAAACCGAGATGTTCAAAGGCTCCATTCCAGCGCTGATTACCCCGTTCAAGGACGGAGCGCTTGATGAGAAACGGTTTCAGGATTTTGTCGAGTGGCAGATACAGGAAGGCTCCAACGGTCTTGTTCCTGTCGGCACCACCGGCGAAAGTCCGACCTTGAGCCATGACGAGCACAAACGGGTGATCGAGCTTTGCATTGAAGCGGCTGCGGGACGCGTGCCGGTAATTGCCGGTGCAGGATCCAACAACACAGTTGAAGCCATCGATTTTGCCCAGCACGCCGAAAAGGCGGGGGCAGACGGTTTGCTGGTCGTGACGCCCTACTACAACAAGCCGAATCAGGCCGGGCTGAAAGCGCATTTCAAGGCGGTGAACGATGCGGTCGGTCTGCCGATCATCATCTACAATATTCCGGGGCGGTCGATCATCGACATGACACCGGAAACAATGGCCGAACTTTACGAGACCTGCACGAACATCAAGGGTGTCAAGGACGCGACCGCGGACTTGTCCAAGACCAGCCGGCAGCGGCATCTTTGCGGTCCCGAGTTCAATCAGCTGTCCGGCGAGGACATTTCCGCCCTGGCGTTCAACGCACATGGCGGCGTCGGCTGCATCTCCGTCACGGCGAATGTTGCGCCGCGCCTTTGTTCGGAGTTTCAGGCCGCGACACTGGCGGGTGATTTTGCAAAGGCGCTCGAATATCAGGACCGGCTCGCGCCGTTGCACCGTGCGCTTTTCCTCGAACCGAGCCCCGGCGGGTCGAAGTATGCGCTTTCAGTACTCGGCAAGATCGAAGAGGAAATGCGCTTGCCTCTCGTTCCGGTGACCGAGGAAACCAGGGCCGAGATCCGCGACGCCATGGCGCATGCGGGTCTGATCAACTGAGCGAGCAGGGCGTCATGCCCTGAAGGACGAGAATGGCTTCGAAAAAGGGAGGCGATCCGGGACGGAAAATCATTTCCGACAACCGGAAGGCCCGTTTCAACTATGAAATCGAAGATACGCTCGAGGCTGGTATCGAGCTGCGGGGCACGGAGGTGAAGTCTCTGCGCAACGGGAAGGCGAACATTGCCGAATCCTACGCGGCCGAATATGGCGGTGAAATCTGGATCTACAACGTCTATATCCCGGAATATCTGCAGGCGAACCGGTTCAACCACGAGCCCCGGCGTCCGCGCAAACTGCTTCTGCACAAACGGGAAATCGGCAAGCTGGCCGGTGCCGTGCAGAAGGAGGGCAAGACAATTGTGCCACTTAAGCTTTATTTTAACGACAAGGGCCGGGCAAAGCTCGAACTGGCCCTTGCGCGGGGGAAAAAGCTGCACGACAAGCGCGAAACAGAGAAGAAGCGAGACTGGCAGCGCGAGAAATCCCGTCTTATGAAGAACTTGGGCTGATCCGCGTTTTCCACATGTTGAAAACGCACCGCAACCGGGTTTTCGCGTTCTGTTGACATGTTGCGGATAACTTGTGGATTGCCTGTGAGTTTACACGCCACCATGACGGCGCTGTTCAACCGGTTTTCCCGTGGACAGGCTGATGAAAACCTCTGGACGGGTGCCCGCTCGGCGAGATTGCATTTCCTACGCCAACAAACTTGTTAGAATGCTCCGCGTTTCGCCTGGAATGTGAACCGGCCGACGGGTTTCCCGGTCGACCAACACGTGAACAAACCGGCCATGGGCCGCTGTCTGGTCTTCTTTGCCGGCAAACAAACCGATGCGGAAAACCACAGAGCTGGAGCCGAGTTTCTCGATTCTGAGACCTGCAGAAACAGTCGACGGAAATGTCAACTCCGAAAAGTAGTGACACCCGGTTTCGACAACGAGAAAGACCTCGGCACCGGTTCGCGGATCGAGAATGCCATTGTCGACGTACCAGCCGTTTACGGCCGTGTCGAAGAAGCTCAGGTACTGGACATTGTTCACATGGCCATAAATGTCCACATCCATCCACCGTGTGGGGATTTCTCGAAACACCCGGAAGGCGCTTCTCGAAAGTGGCGTTGGTCGCATATCCTGTGGATAACTTGTGGAATTCATAGCGCGGATCTGTAGATATCCAAGGCGTCCGCCTCTGTCAGTTCGCGCGGATTGTTGACCAGAAGCCGGGTCTGTTTCATGGCGTCCCGCGCGAGTTTGGGAACGTCTTCTTCGGTGATGCTCAGTTCGCTTAGCCGGGTTTGCAGTCCGAGCTTCGCGGCAAGTTCCGAAAGCTTTTCGGCAAACGCGTCTGCGCGCGCATGCGGGTCCGCTACGCCCGACAATTCGGGAAAGAGGGTGGGGGCAATCTCGGCATAGGTTGCCGATGCGACGCTGTTGTTGAACCTTAGGACATGCGGAAGAACCAGCGCGTTCGAGAGCCCGTGGGGAATGTGGAACGTTCCGCCAAGCGGATAGGCAAGAGCGTGGACGGCTGCGACAGGTGAATTGGCAAAGGCCATTCCGGCAAACATGGAGCCGAGCAGCATGCGGCCCCTTGCGTCCTCGTTTTGAGGTGTGGTGACCGCCGTTTCGATATTTGCCCCCAGAAGACGCAGCGCTTCGACCGACAGTGTCCGTGAGACCGGATTGTTGTTCGATGACCTTGAGGCATAGGCTTCGATCGCGTGCACCATGGCGTCGATCCCGGTCGCCGCAGTAACGGCTGCGGGCAATCCCAGCGTCAGCAAGGGATCGAGCACCGCGATATCCGGCAGCAGGAGCGGGGAGACGACACCGCGTTTTTCTTCCTCACCAACCGTAATGATCGATATCGGCGTGACCTCGGATCCGGTTCCCGCAGTTGTGGGGATCAGAACGAGCGGCAGGCGCGGACCCCTGGCGTTGCCGATCCCCCAGGCTTCGTCCAGATCTTCACCGCTCTGGGCAAGCAGCGCGACGAGCTTGGCGACGTCGAGAGAAGATCCGCCACCGAATCCGACGACGCAGGTTGCCTGATGCGACTTTGCGGCCGCCACGGCCTTTTCGACCAGCGCCCTTGGCGGATCCGCGACAACGTCCGTGAATTGCCCGACATCGAGCCCCGCCCGCGTCAGTGCATCCAGAGCGGGTGTGTGCAGACCCAGCGAAACGATGCCTGGATCGGTAACGATGAAAGGCCGCTGTCCAAGACAGAACGCGGCGACGTCTGCAAGTTTCGACGCTGCTCCGTTCTCGAACACGATGCGTTGGCTGGTATTGAAGGTGAACGGCGCGATCATGTCTTCCCCTGACTCGGTCGGCAGACAGATTGCCCGCTCCGGCCTGATCCGTCGAGGGGGACCATCATGGAATCTTGCAGAAACTGACAGGGGCCGTCAGGCATGCATGCGCGCGCCCTTGGTGATCTTGTCGGCAATCTTCTTGTCCGCATGGAACGCGATCCCGACCACGCGCGCATCGTCCGGTGCGAATTTTTCGAAGACCGCCCGGTTTGCAACATCGTGTCCGGTCGCAAACATGTCTTCGATGTAAAGACTTGATTTCACGCCTCTTTGAAGCGCTCTTGCGTGGATCTTCCTGATCAGCATCTCATCGGCGGACAGGATGATGATTGGCTGGATGCTCATGGAGTGATAGCTGTTACCTTCTGCGTCGCGGTAGGCTTCACCGATGAGGTCCGGCTTTGCCGCGGCGATCCCGGTCGACAGAAACGCCGTTACATTGAGCTTTTGCCAGACGGCCATGTCTTCACGGACAACGACGACAAACTTGGTATCAAACATGAGGGAAAACTCCACGCAGGGCATCAGATCGGCAAGGGTTCGCGCCAACCTTGCGCCGGATGGAGACGCGGGTCTTGAACGTTTGTGCACCACGAACAGTGACTCGATCCGGATTGCCCCTGTCGAGAGCGGAATCGAACGAATTGAAGCCAGGTTCACGGGCAAGGGTTTCGACCCGCACAGGCACGATACCTACGCGATCGGTCTGACGCTGAACGGTGTGCAGACGTTCCGCTATCGCGGGAAATCACATGCCTCGCTGCCGGGGCAGATCATCGTCATTCATCCAGACGAACTGCACGACGGAGGCGCGGGAACGGAAAGCGGTCTGCGCTATCGCATGATTTACATTCAGCCGGAAGACATTCGCGGTGCGCTGGAAGGGCCAGGGACCGGGAGTCTGCCTCATCTCGCGGATCCCGTTTTCACCGACCCGCAGCTGCAGGCAGTCCTGCGGGAGTCGCTTGAAGACATCGAGACGGAAATGGGGGACCTCAGGCGCAGTTCGGTTCTTGCGGAGCTTGCTGCCGGCCTTCGCAGGGTAGGCGACACTGGCACGAGCAGGTCTGAGGGTCCAACGGACCGGGCCGCCCTGGAAAAGTGTGCCGACTTCCTGAAGGAGAGTTTCAGGGACCCTGTTCGGGTAAGCGATCTGGAAAGGCTGGCGGATCTTGATCGCTATACCTTGTCGCGGCAATTCAAGCGGGCTTACGGCACAAGCCCGCACCGGTATCTGCTCATGCGTCGCCTCACGCATGCAAGGCAGCTTCTATCCAACGGGGAACCCCTTGCCGCGGTGGCACTTGAAAGCGGTTTTGCCGATCAGAGCCACATGAACCGGCATTTCAGGCGCGCGTATGGCATGACCCCGGGCGCGTGGCGGCGGTTGACCGCCGCCAGTACCGGCATCTGACTTAGAGCGATCCCGGACCGAACTTGTTGGAACGCGGGAAGCCGGTCGGCGGCAGACGTCCGGCATTGCCGCGATCCCCACGCCAGTCGGCCAGTTCGTCCATCGTCCGCGTGAAGCTGCGCCCCGAACTGTCGGTCCAGGTCAGGCCGTCTTCCGCCTTGAACACCCGGATGTCGGCGACTTTTCCGTCGCGGTAACGCTGCAGCCGCACGCCTCGTCCTCGGCCCATCTGCGCCACCTGTGCCAGCGGGAAGACCAGAAGCTTCCGGTTTTCACCGATGATCGCAACATGATCTCCTGTCGCGTCCACGCAGAGCGTTGCCTCCGTTGGTGCGGTCAGGTTGAGAACCTGTTTTCCCTTGCGCGTGTTCGCGATCACGTCGTTCTCGCCGACGACGAACCCGCGTGCCTCGTTGTTGCACACAAGCAGGTTGCGCCCCGGCTTGTGAACGAACGCGTTCACCACGTCTTGCGCCTCGTCCATTTCCACCATGAGCCGGATCGGTTCGCCGTGCCCGCGCCCGCCCGGAAGGCGGTCCGCGCCAAGGGTGAAGAACTTGCCGCCGGTCGAGAAGACGAGGATCTTGTCCGTCGTTTCGGCGTGGAAGGACAGTTTCAGCTTGTCGCCCTGCTTGAAGGAGAGCGTGGAAAGGTCGCTCTGATGCCCCTTGAGCGCGCGGATCCAGCCTTTTTCGGAAATGATGACGGTGATCGGTTCCTTCTCGATCATCGCCTGCTGGATGTCGACAAGGTCGGCCTCGGGAGCCTCGGCCTTGTCCGTGCGTCTCTTGCCGATCTCGGTCTCTGGCCCGTAAACCTTGGAGATCTCGGCGATTTCCTTGGAAATGCGCGTCCATTGGCGCGCGTCCGAACCGAGCAGCTTCGTCAGTTCGTCCTTCTCCTCAGTGAGTTTCTCGTGTTCCTTGCGGATCTCCAGCTCTTCAAGCTTGCGCAGGGATCTCAGCCGCATGTTGAGGATGGCTTCTGCCTGCACATCGGTGAGCTCGAACGTTCGGATCAGCTCGGCCTTGGCGTCGTCCTCCTCGCGGATGATCCGGATCACCTCATCGAGGTTCAGGTAGGCGATCAGATAGCCGGCAAGAACCTCCAGCCGGTGGTTGATCTGTCCGAGCCTGTGCTCAGAGCGCCGGATCAGGACGACCTTGCGATGGTCCAGCCACTCGCGGAGCACCTGCTTCAGGCCCATCACCATGGGCACCTTGCCCATCGACAGGACGTTCATGTTCAGCGAAAACCGGTTTTCCAGGTCGGTCAGCTTGAACAGCGATTCCATGAGCAGGTTGGCGTCGACATTGCGCGACCGGGGCACGAGCACGATGCGGATGTCTTCGGCCGATTCATCGCGCACATCATCAAGCAGAGGCAATTTGCGCGCGGTCAGCAGCTCAGCGATTTTTTCGATCAGCCGCGATTTCTGCACCTGATAGGGAATTTCCGTGACGACGATCGACCATTGGCCGCGGCCGAGATCCTCGACCTCCCAGCGTGCGCGGATGCGGAAACTGCCGCGCCCGGTCGCATAAGCCTCGCGGATCGATCCCTGATCGGAGACAAGCAGCCCGCCGGTCGGAAAGTCCGGACCCTTGATGTATTCCAGCAACTCGTCGACTTCGGCCCTGGGATTCTTGATCAGATGCAGACAGGCTTGGCAGAGTTCAAACGCATTGTGCGGCGGGATCGAGGTGGCCATTCCGACGGCAATGCCGGAGGACCCGTTTCCGAGCAGGTTCGGAAACCCGCCGGGCAGGACGATGGGTTCCTTGTCCTCGCCGTCATAGGTCTCGCGGAAATCAACAGCGTTTTCATCAAGACCGTCGAGCAGGCGCTTGGCCGTGTCGGTCATGCGCGCTTCGGTGTAGCGCATGGCCGCGGCATTGTCGCCGTCGACATTGCCGAAGTTGCCCTGGCCGTCTATCAGCGGATAGCGCTGCGCAAAGTCCTGGGCAAGCCTCACAAGCGCATCATAGACCGCCTGGTCCCCGTGCGGGTGGTATTTACCGATGACGTCGCCCACGACGCGTGCGCATTTCTTGAAGCCTGCTCCCGGGTCCAGCTTCAACAGGCGCATGGCGTAGAGCAGGCGTCTGTGAACCGGTTTCAGCCCGTCGCGGACATCCGGCAGAGCCCGGTGCATGATCGTGGAAAGGGCATAGGCCAGATAGCGTTCTTCAAGTGCATCCTTGAGGTTGATCCCCTCGATGCCGCTCGGTGGTGGTGTCGTCTCTTTTCCCATATCTGTTAGCTAACCGTTTCACTCCGGCTCCGCAATTCGAGACCGGGCAATTGGCAAGCGGAATGGCTGATTTTCAACGGATTTCGCACTTGAAACGAGCACTGAAGCCGCACAACATCGTCGCATGCCGGTTGCGCTGGTCCGGCCCGTCAGAAATTCCAGGGAAAGTCCTCGCGGTAGCGCCGTTCCAGGGCACCGAGCAGCTGCTGGCGCGTGCCGGGGTCCGGATTGCCGCGCTCGCGCAGATGGCTGGACACGAAGAACGATGTCAGCGCAAAACCTTCCGTGACATCTGTCCAGGTCAGTTCAGAGCCAGCCTGGCGCTGGCCCTCCAGCAGGAACGAGGGCAGGGGCAGCATCCGGTCGTGATAGGGCTTGCCCGCATCGCGGCTGACCGCGCGCCCTGACTTCGGTGAGACATAGACAAGGTCTTCGCTCTGCCCCGTCGCCGCGCAGGACGTGAGATCGAGCCCCATGCCCAGATCGCGCAGCAGTTCCAGTTCGAAGCGGATGAGCAGCGCGGCGGCGGCATCGGGCGCATCGAGATGCTCCAGAACCACATTGAGCGCGTCATAAAGATGCGGGTAGGGATGTCGCTCCGGCAGGAGTTTCAGCAGGAAGGCGAGATGCTGCAATCCGGCAAGTCCGATCGCGTTCGTCATCAGCTGGCCCGCGCGTAGCGTCTGCGGCTCGAGCGCAAAAATACCGAGATGGTCCGAAAGACGCGCCTTCCAGGTCAGGTCGAGTTCGTTTCCCGGCTGCAGCACGGGCCGGTTGCGCTGCGAGCGCCCACCGCGCACCAGCCCGAGATGCCGTCCATGGTCGAGCGTCAGGACTTCCAGGATGACATCGTTCTCGCCGTGTTTGCGCGTGGTCAGCACCACCCCGCGGCTCGTCCACTCCAACGGAAACACCTTGTTCTGCCGCCGGACTGTCCCGATCGTGCCCGGCCAAACACCCACCTACTTGGGAAACTCGAGACCCATTTCCCGGTAGCGCTCCGGATCGTCCGCCCAGTTTTCGCGCACTTTCACGAAAAGGAACAGGTGCACGGGCGCTTCGATGATATCGGACAGTTCTTCCCGCGCGGCCTTCGAAATCGCCTTGATCGTCTGGCCGCGCTTGCCCAGAACGATGCTTTTCTGGCTGTCGCGCTCGACATAGATCGTTTGTTCGATGCGCGCCGATCCGTCCTTGCGGCTTTGCCACTGCTCGGTTTCCACCGTCGAAATGTAAGGCAGTTCCTGGTGCAGGCGTTCGAACAGCTTTTCGCGCGTGATCTCCGCCGCAAGAATGCGCAGGGGCAGATCCGACGGCTGGTCGTCCGGATAGAGCCACGGGCCGTCCGGAAGCTTCGAAGCGAAATGGTCCAGGATCGTCTGGGTGCCGTCGCCGGTCAGGGCGGACACCATGAAGGTTTCCTCGAAGTCGAGATATTCGTTTGCCTGCTGGGCGATCTGCAGCAGCTTCTCGCGCCTCGCGACATCCGTCTTGTTGAGGATCAGCACCTTGGGCGCGGACTGGTTCTTGAGACGCTTGAGGATGTTCTCCACTTCCTCGTCAATGCCCTTGCGCGCATCGATCAGCAGCGCGATCAGATCGGCGTCACGCGCACCGCCCCATGCGGTGTCGACCATAGCCCGGTCGAGGCGGCGCTTGGGCTTGAAGATCCCCGGCGTGTCGATGAAGACCAGCTGGGCATTGCCGTGCATGGCAACGCCGCGAATGATGGAGCGCGTGGTCTGAACCTTATGCGTGACGATGGACACCTTGGTGCCCACGAGCTGGTTGATCAGGGTCGACTTGCCGGCGTTCGGCGCGCCGATCAGGGCAATGAAACCGGCTTTCGTGTCTTTCGGCATTTCGCCGAGCGGTGCAGGCAGGGGGATATCGAACCGGCCCTTTTCCGGAACGAATTCGGTGCCCTCGTCGGTGGATTTTTCTTCTTCACTCAATGGAACGTCATTCCTTCCAGACACCTTCCCGGCGCAAGACGGTCTCGGCCGCGCTTTGTTCGGCGATCCGCTTGGAGCCACCCTTGCCTTCGCCCGGGGCCAATCCCTGCACGATGACCGCGACCGTGAAATTAGGGGCGTGATCAGGCCCGTCGCGGTCGGTGACCTCGTACCGCGGCGTCGGCAGGCTCTTCGATTGCGCCCATTCCTGCAACGTTGTCTTCGCGTCCCGCAGGGGACCTGTCCAGGATAACATACGCGGCTCCCAAAGGCGCCTGACGAAGGTTTCGGCTGCTGCATATCCCCCGTCTAGGTAGATTGCGGCAATTACCGCTTCGCAGATATCGGCGAGCAGGGCCGTCTTTTTCCTGCCGCCGGTCTGTGCTTCCGCGAGGCCGATCCGCATGGCGTCTCCGACACCCAGCTCCTGCGCGATCTCGGCACAGGTCTCGCGTTTGACCATGTGGTTGAAGCGGCGGGCGAGTTCGCCTTCATCGGCCTTGGGAAAGTGCTCGTGCAGCATGGAGGCGACGACGAGCCCCAGGACCCGGTCGCCCAGGAACTCCAGTCTCTGGTAGCTTCCCGAAACGGTCTCGGACGGGGCGAGGGCGCTCGCATGCGTCAGCGCGACCCGGAGCAGCTCCAGGTCGCTGAATTCGTACTGCAGCGCCGCCTTGAGGGCCGATACCGCGTTTTTCTTCTGGTTCTGTGTCATACGGCCTGCTTTGGCCTTCCGCGGGTAAACGCAGAGCTAGAGGGTCTTGCCGATCCGGTCCCAGCGCACGGTCCACGGCCAGGTCCAGATTTGCCAGGCCGGCGTTCCGTCGCCGATGGAGAAGAACAGGATTTCAGCGCGTCCCATGAAATTCTCGAGCGGCACGTATCCCACCTTGGACAGGACACGGCTGTCGACCGAATTGTCACGGTTGTCGCCCATCATGAAATAGTGCCCTTCGGGCACGGTGTATTCGCGGGTGTTGTCCAGCTGCCCGCGCGTGGTCAGGTCCAACGTGTCGTAGGATACGCCATTGGGCAGCGTTTCCCGGAACCGCGGTACCCGGCGGACTGCGCCTGATGCAGACGTTTCGATGTAGTCGTCGATCTGCTCGCGCTTGACCGCTTCTCCGTTGATGAAGACAACACCGTCCCGAACCTGGATCGTGTCGCCGGGGAGGCCGATTACGCGCTTGATGTAGTCGATGGACGTGTCGGTGGGCAGCTTGAAGACGGCTACATCGCCGCGCTTGGGGTCGGCGGACCAGACGCGGCCTGAAAAAGGCACGATCCCGAAGGGAAACGAATACCTGGAATACCCGTAGCTGTATTTGGAAACGAAAAGATAGTCGCCGATCAGCAACGTGTCTTTCATGGAACCGGAGGGAATGTTGAACGGCTGGAAAAGAAACGTGCGAACGATCAGGGCAAGCAACAGTGCCTGGACGACAACCTTCACGGTCTCGTACAGACCGCCGTCCTTGTCTTTCTTGTTTTCAGACACGCTCATGTTTTCCCTTAAAGCAATTTGCGGTGGATCGGGTTTTCGGGGCGACACCCGAGCGCGACTCTTAACGGTTCATGCCGGTTGACGCAATGTGCTGTCTACCGTCATGAAACCGCAGGTCACCGGGAATCTGTTGATGGCGGGAAAGGCCAGTCGGAGGGCCAAGCCGAGATCACGACAAATGCCTGTGCGAGCGGAAAATCGTCGGTGATCGTCAAGTCGATTGTCGTCCTGAAGCCGGTCGGCGTCATGGCGGCCAGCCTCTCGGCCGCGCCGCCCTGCAACGAGATCGTCGGCTTGCCGCTCGGCAGGTTGACCACGCCCATTTCCCGCCAGGCGACGCCCATCCGGATTCCGCTTCCCAGCGCTTTGGAACAGGCCTCCTTGGCGGCGAAACGCTTCGCATAGGAGGCGGCACGCTGCGCGCGCCTGTCGGATTTTGCCCGTTCGATTTCCGTGAAAACCCGGTTGGTGAACCGGTCGCCGAAGCGTTCCAGCGTCTTTTCGATCCGCCTGATGTCGATCAGATCGCTGCCTATCCCTAAGATCATTCTGTCGCGGACCCGTTTCCTGAGAAGTTCTGGGCACTTAATTGGGGTCGTTCCGGCAAAACTCAACCGCTGCCGTCATCCTCGAGCGTCGACGCGCCGCCCGAATAGGGAGGTTTTCCCCTGTCGGCGAGGGTCTGACGCCTCTTGCGCTGATAGACCTCGACGCTCTTGTACACGATGATGTAGGAGACCGTACTGACCACCAGCCCGAGCGGGACCGCGCCGATGAACATCGGCTTCAGCATCGGCCAGAGCGAATCCAGCGACCGTTCGAACAGTCCTTCCTGGAAACGCTGATGAACCTGATGCGGGTCTGCTTTCGGGGCTCTTCCGTGCAGGATCCACTGGCCGATCTTGAAGGTCGATGCCCAGATGAACGGAAAGGTCAACGGATTGCCGATGGAGGTCCCGAGCGCTGCCGCAATCATGTTGCCGCGCACGGCATAGGCAAAGACGAACGCCGTCAGGAAGTGGAAACCCACCAGCGGGGTGCAGGACGCAAAGGCACCGGCGGCAAAACCGATCGCGATGGCATGCGGCGTTGCCGTCAGGCGCAGGACGCGTTTGCCGAAATACCGTGTCGAACGCGACCAGCTGTTCCGCGGCCAGACCGCAACGCGAAAGCGCTCGATGCGCGAGGGTCTATTTCGGCGTTGAAACAGCATGAATTCGTGTCGCGTCCTGTCAGCAGCTTATTGTTGTTCAGCTCAAGCCCCGGCTTCCCGGTTTGACCGCGGGCAGGGCGGCCAGTTCCGGGGGAAGTTTGTCCGGCTCGTAAGCAGGTACCTTGTATTCGGCCAACGCGACGATGGGAACAGAGGCATCGGCTTCGCCTCCGGACCGGTCGATCAGGCAGGCCACGGCAAGGACTTCAGCACCAAGAGCTTTCAACGAAGTTACCGTCTCGCGGCTCGATAGACCTGTGGTAACTATATCCTCAACAACGATCACCCGGGCGCCTTCGGGCATGTCGAAGCGGCGCAGTCTGAATTCGCCGTCTTCCCGTTCCACCCACATGGCCGGAACCTCCAGATGCCGCGCCGTTTCGTAACCCGGTATCAGCCCGCCGAGGGCCGGGGAGACGATATAGTCGATCTTTCCAAGACCGCTGGCCGTGATCTTCTCGGCAAGCGCCTTGCAGAGTTTTTCCGTCTTGTCCGGGTACATGAACACCCTGGCTTTCTGGAGAAAGACCGGACTGCGCAGACCCGACGTCAGAATGAAATGTCCCTCAAGGATCGCACCGGCTTCGCGGAACAAGGTCAACACTTCGTCGCGGTTCATCAAAATCTCCCTGTCATGTTGCGGCTATCCATTAACCCGGTTGACGCTTGATACATTAGGTTTTGAGCGCAACTGATTGATGATCCGGTTCAGGTGTTTCAGGTCCCAGACCTCGAGATCGATCACCATCTGGTGAAAGTCCGGGGCACGTTGAACCATTTTCACATTGTCGATATTTCCGCTGTTCTCGCCGATAACCTGTGCAATCGCCGCAAGTGATCCCGGTTCGTTGGCAGCCGATATGTCCAGTCGCGCCGGAAAGCGCTCCGGATTGTTCACGTCGATGTCCCAGCGGACATCGACCCAACGTTCGGTCTGGTCGTCGAATTCCTTGAGCGACGGCGATTGTATGGGATAGATGGTCAGTCCCTCTGACGGGGTCAAGATACCGACGATCCGATCGCCCGGAACGGCTCCGCCATCCGGCGCGAAACTGACGGGTATGTCGCCGGACAGGCCGCGGATCGGCAGAGCCGGGCCTTCGCTCGGCTGATCGTCCTCGTCGGCCTGCGGCTTGCCGTTGTCAAGCTCCCCGGGCGGGATGCGGAACTTCAGCCCGTGCCCCTGTTTCAGTCCGAACCAGCCTTCTTCCACCGGCGGCCCGGCCATGGCAACACGTTCATCCTGATAGTCGGGGTGCGCCGATTTGAGCACCAGTTGCGCGCTGAGATCGCCGCGCCCGACCGCCGCCAGAAGATCGGCGACGCTCGACTGGTGATGCTCGCCCAGCACGGCTTCGAGCAGATCTTCCGAAAACACCTTGTCTGCCCGGGCAAAGGCGCGTTTCAGGATGTGTTCGCCGAGCGCACCATATTGCTTGCGGACCGATTCTCGGGTCGCGCGGCGGATCGCGGCGCGTGCCTTGCCGGTAACGGCAATCGCTTCCCAGGCCGGTGGCGGGGTCTGCGCGGCGGAGCGGATGATCTCGACCTCGTCACCGTTGTGGAGTTCCGTCACCAGCGGCATGATCTTGCCGTTGATCTTGCACCCCACGCAGGTGTTGCCGATGCCGGTATGGACCGCATAGGCGAAGTCGATCGGCGTTGCGCCGCGCGGCAGCGCGATCAGACGGCCTTTCGGCGAGAAACAGAAGACCTGGTCGTGAAAGAGTTCGAGTTTCGTGTTTTCCAGGAATTCTTCCGGCGTGTCGCCCTGGGCAAGCAGTTCGGTCGTGCGCCGCAGCCATTCGAAAGCGCGGCAGTCTTCGGTGTGGCGCGCGATGTTCCGTCCGCCCAGTTCACCATCCTTGTAGAGTGCATGGGCCGCGATGCCGTATTCGGCGACCCGGTCCATGGAGATCGTCCGGATCTGTAGTTCGACCCTCTGGCGCGAAGGCCCGACAATGGTGGTGTGGATCGACTTGTAGTCGTTCTGCTTCGGCGTGGAGATATAGTCCTTGAACCGTCCGGGAACCGTCGGCCATGTGGTGTGGATGACACCGAGCACGCGGTAGCATGCCTCCACGGTTCCCACGGTGACGCGGAAGCCGTAGATGTCCGAAAGCTGTTCGAACCCGATCGCCTTGCGCTGCATTTTTCGGAAGATCGAGTAGGGGCGTTTTTCCCGGCCCCTGACTTCCGCCGCCATGCCGCGTTCGCTGAGCCGCTCCGTCAGGGTCGTTTCGATGTCGGCAATGAGATCGCGGTTCTTCTCGCGCAGATCGGCCAGGCGGTCGGTGATCGTCTCATAGGCTTCCGGGTTGAGCGTATGGAACGATATGTCCTCGAGTTCCTCGCGCATGTCATGCATACCCATGCGGCCGGCGAGCGGCGCATAGATTTCCATGGTTTCTTCCGCAATGCGGCCGCGCTTGTGGGCGGGCATGTGCTGAAGCGTGCGCATGTTGTGCAGCCGATCGGCAAGCTTCACGAGCAGGACACGCACATCATCCGCGATGGCAAGAAGCAGCTTGCGGAAGTTTTCCGCCTGCTTGGCCTTCTGCGACACAAGGTCGAGCCGCTTGATCTTGGTCAGCCCTTCGACAAGCTTGCCAATTTCCTCGCCGAAAAGCGCGTCGATCTCGGCGCGCGTCGCATCGGTGTCCTCGATCGTGTCGTGAAGCAGCGCGACGGCGATCGTCGCGTCGTCGAGACGCAGATCCGTCAGGATCGCGGCGACTTCGAGCGGGTGTGAAAAATAGGGGTCACCGGATGCGCGCGTCTGCGGGCCATGCTTCTGCATGGCATAGACATAGGCCTTGTTGAGCAAGGCTTCGTCTGCTTCCGGGTTATAGCGTGTAACCCGTTCAACGAGTTCGTATTGACGCATCATGGCCGCAACCGACCCAGGCAACCGGCTGAGACATCAGCAGGAAAAACAAAATCCGCCTGAAACGCGTGCACCTTGCGGTTGCGTTTCAGACGGGAACTTGACGATAATTCAAACGTCGTCGGTGCGCTCCGGCGGCACCAGACCTTCCAGACCGCGCAGAAGATCTTCTTCCGACATGCGATCGAATTCCACGGCACTGTCGTCGACAGTGTTGACCTGGGTAACCTGGTGCTGGTTCGCGGACGGAACGACAGGCACGGCTTCGGTTTCCGGTTCGTCCACTTCCACGAACTTCTGGAGGGAGTGGATCAGGTCTTCTTTCATGTCTTCCGGGCTGACGGTCTGCTCGGCGATCTCGCGCAGTGCGACGACAGGGTTCTTGTCGTTGTCACGGTCGATCGTGAGCGGAGATCCGCTTGAGATCATGCGGGCCCGATGCGCAGCAAGCAGCACCAGCTCAAACCGGTTTTCGACCTTGTCGATGCAGTCCTCGACGGTCACGCGCGCCATTCGACGTCTCCATAGGCTAAAGGAACTTGAAAAAAAAGCGTATAGTGACCACAATTCCAAAAAGCAACCCCTTGGAGGATTTCAGAGGAGATAGCCGCTTTTTGCAGGTTTTTTATCGATTTTTTTTGGCTCCAATGTCTTTTGCATTGCAGCGGTCCAATCTTTTAGTGTAGGGCACTACTGGGGACCTATAAGAATCAATAGGGTCGGTGGGAAAATCAAAACAATAAGCTGAGCAAAACGGCGATAGGCGTTAAATGTATTCTCAGCAAAAATGCGTTTGCCGGGTGAAAGGCACAATGGGTCTGGCTGCGGGAGCCCGATCAACCATTCCTTTACATTCAAAAGCGCATTTAACTCGGAAAGGTTTCACTTAATATGTTTGACGCTAGAGAAAAAGTTGCTTTGTTCATCGATGGAGCCAACTTGTACTCGACGGCCAAGGCGATCGGATTTGATATCGATTACAAACGGCTGTTGAAGGAGTTCCAGGGACAGGCATATCTGCTGCGCGCATATTATTACACCGCGCTTATCGAGGATCAGGAGTATTCGTCGATCCGGCCGCTCATCGACTGGCTGGACTACAACGGTTACAAGGTCATCACCAAGCCGGTGAAGGAATTCGTCGACAGTGCCGGGCGCCGAAAGGTCAAAGGCAACATGGACATCGAGCTTGCGGTCGATGCCATGGAACTTGTCAAGTCCGTTGATCACATTGTGCTGTTCTCCGGCGATGGCGATTTCCGTTCGCTCGTCGAGGCGCTTCAGCGCAAGGGCAGGAAGGTCAGTGTCGTTTCGACGCTGAAGACCCAGCCGCCGATGATCGCCGATGATCTTCGCCGCCAGGCCGACCACTTCATTGATCTGGCAAGTCTTGCCAACAAGATCGGCCGTGATCCGTCGGAGCGCCCCGTGCGCCCGCAGATGTCGTCTCATGTCGATGATGACGACGAGGATGATGACTACTAAGCCGCCGTCATGCCGGCTCAGATAGACAATCAGAGACCAACGGATCCGCCGCCGGACTGCCCGGTCTGTCCGAGGCTCGTCGCCTTGCGTCACGAGCTTCAGGCGGCGCATCCGGATTGGCACAACGCGCCTGTGCCGTCGTTTTCAGCTGAAAACCCCAGGTTGCTGGTCATCGGTCTCGCGCCGGGCATGAAAGGTGCCAACTGCACCGGACGGCCGTTCACGGGCGACTTCGCAGGCGACCTTCTTTACAAGACGATGCTCGAATACGGATTTGCGGAGGGAACATACGCTGCACGCCCGGACGATGGTCTTGTCCTGAAAGATGCCATGATCACCAACGCCGTGCGCTGCCTGCCGCCGCAGAACAAGCCGACCGGCCCGGAAATCAAGGCGTGCCGCCCCTATTTGCTTGCAACGCTGTCGGCCAACCCGTCGATCCGCGCCGTCCTGGCGCTTGGAAGGATCGCGCACGAGACCTTCCTGACGGCGCTGGAGCTGCGCCGTGCCGCGTTTCCGTTTGCGCATTGCGCTGAGCATCAGCTTCCGGACCGTGAGATGTCATTGTTCGATAGCTATCACTGCTCGCGCTACAACACGAACACCGGACGTCTGACCGAAGACATGTTCCGGTCGGTGTTCGAGAAAATCCGACAGCATATTCCTCCGCAATAGCCGGCATCGATCAGCGATACATTTCGGTGAGTGCAACTGTCGTCGGAGATTGGCGGGAGGGCGCTAACCCTTGTCTGCCGCGTCTGTGTCGACCACCGTCCAGCCGTTCGGGCCAAGGTGCTCCTGCGGCTTGAACCGGGCCTTGTAGGCCATCTTTGCCGACCCCTCGACCCAGTATCCCAGGTAAACATAGGGAAGCCGCATCTTCCGCGCCCGCTCGATGTGGTCGAGGATCATGTAGGTGCCGAGCGCTGTTTCCGTATAGGCGGGGTCATAGAACGAATACACCATGGACAGCCCGTCGGAGAGCTGATCGCTCAAGGCGACACCGAGCAGCGGGCCTTCCCCGGTGCCGGTCACGAAGCTGTCCGGTCCGCGCTGGCGGTATTCAAGCACGAGGGTCTCGACATGTGTGTCTTCGACCATCATCGCGTAGTCGAGCACGCTCATCTCCGTCATGCCGCCGTCTTCGTGGCGTTCCTGAAGATAGTCCCTGAAAAGATCATACTGCTCCGCCGACGGGCTGGCGGGCAGGCGTGCGCCGATGAGGTTCGCGCCGGACTTCCAGACGCGCCTGAGCGATTTGCTCCACTTGAAGTCGTTCACGCGCACGCGCACGGATATGCAGGACTGACACTGTTCGCATGCCGGGCGGTAGGCGATGTTCTGGCTGCGGCGGAAACCGCCCTGCGTCAGCACCTCGTTCAGGGCGGGCGCACCGTGGCCTACCAGATGCGTGAACACCTTCCGCTCGTGCTTTCCCTCCAGATAGGGGCAGGGCGCAGGGGCTGTAAGATAGAACTGCGGATGGTCGGTCGGGTGTCTTGTCACCTTGTTGTCCCGCGATACCTCAATGCGTTACTGACATTCCATAGTACCATGGCGCGACCAACGAGAACGTCAACCATAAAATGAGCGCCAGCGGGACACCTGCGCGGATGAAGTCGATGAACCGGTAGTGGCCCGGACCCATCACGATCAGGTTTGTCTGGTAGCCGATCGGTGTCGCAAAGGACGTGTTGGCCGCGATGATCAGGCAGACGACGAATGCCTCCGGCGGCTGCCCGATCTGGTTGGCCAGATTGATCGCGATTGGTGTGAACAGAACCGCGGCGGCGTTGTTGGAGAGAAAATTCGTCAACACCATGACGAGAAAGAACAAGGCCGAAAGAATGACGGGTGCGGACGCCCCGTGCAGTGCGTAGACGAGTGCGGAGGCAATCGCCGTCGCACCACCGGTTGCTTCAAGCGCAACGGCGGCGGCCAGCGAAGCGCCGACCAGCATGAAGATCCGGCTGTCAATCGCGCGCATCGCCTGACGGATATTCAGGCAGCCGGACGCGATCATCGCGAAGGTTCCGCCGATCGCCGCCGAAACGATCGGGACCAGCCCGGACGCTGCCAGTGCGACGACGACGGCAAAGATCGCCAGGGCTCTCGGCGCATAGCGCCGTCTGGGCACTTCGGCCGTCGACCAGTCGAGCAGCAGCACGTCGCGATTACCGCGCAGGCGCGAAATGTCCTCTTCGCTGCCGGCGACAAGCAGCACGTCACCGGCTTCGAGCCTGATGTCGTTCATCGCCATGCGGGGCATTCGGCTGCGTCTCTGGATGCCCATGACGAGACAGCCCGTGTCGGCATAGAACCCGGATTGCGGCAGTGTTCGTCCCATCAGCCTCGACGCGGGTGCCACGACGACCTCTGCAAGGCTGATCGATCCAGGCTGAACGGCCTGCTGGTCCCGCCCGGGGCTGGCCTGTTCCGTCTCCGCCTCCATGAGCGGCTGCCGGCGCGCGAGCGCGTTGGCGAGCGCATTTCTGGTCGCCGCGACGATCACCGTATCGCCGGGCGAGAGCACGACATTCTCGAAGGGCGGCAACAGTGGTTCCTGACCGCGCTGCACGAGGCGGACCGTCATGTCCTTCAGCTTGGGAAACATGCCCGAAACCGCCTCGACCCCGACGAGCGGATGCCCGTAGGTGATTTCGATCTGCGCAATGAACTGCTTGCCTGACGTTGCCTGGAATTCCTCTGCCATCGTCTTGCGGGTTGTCATCAGGTGCGGCATGACGAAAAACACGTAAAGGGAGCCGACACCGGCAATGATCAGTCCGATCGGTGTAAAGCTGAAAAAGCTCAACTGGAGGTCGGACGATTGCGCGGCGTAATTGGCGACCAACAGGTTGGTTGACGACCCGATGAGCGTCGTCATACCACCGAGGATCGCGATGAAGGACAGCGGCATGAGAACGCGCGATGAAGACTGCCCGACAGTCGCGGCGACCGCTGTCAGGATCGGCAGAAACATGACGACGACGGGCGTGTTGTTCAGGAAGGCGCTGAGGACGGCGACTGCCAGCAGGATCGGTATCGTCGCCAATGCGGAACGTCCGCGCGTCATCCGGACAATGGTCTTGGCCGGCCCCTCCAGCGCATCGGTCTGGAACAGTCCCTGGCCGATGATCAGCAGGCAGATCACCGTAACCAGCGCAGGATTGGCAAATCCCATGAGAAAATCGGCTGTGGCAACCTGATGGCCGTCCGGGGTTTCTACGGGAAAGATTGAAAAGATGACGATGAAGGCAGTCACGGACCCAAGAGCGACCGTCTCGATGGGATAGCGCTCGACGGCATACAGGATGACGGTCGACGCGATGACCGCAAAGGTCAGCGCCATCGCGATATCAACAGAATGCATTCACCTGCCCAAGCCTTGCGTGGCCACTCTTGACGAACGCACAGTGTAGAACAGGCGGTCCGCTCATTGAAAGAGCCTTGAATTCAACGGCCCGTTGATACGGAGTGGATCGTCCTCTGCCTAGCGCTTTCTGGAGAAAAAAGTTTCTTACACACCGGATTCGAAACCCGTGGGCAGTGATCGTGGTTTGAGCTCAACCCGTTGTTTCGAAGCGGAACATCAGTTTCCATCGGCTGTACGTTTCCAGGCGGTCCACGTCGGTTGGAAAGTAGTCGCTCGGCGCTTCCATCGGGACGAAGGCATTGGCCAGAAAACGGCGGACGGAGACCGCAAAACCTGCTGTCCGGAACGCCCCGGCTATGTCGGCAATGCTGTGATTGGGCACGGGAACGTTCGAAAACTCCTGGATCCGGGCGCGCCACATCGCCCAGAGCGGGCTGTCCCGGTGACAGCAGGTGACGGCATAGTAGCTGCCGCCCGGTTTTAGGGCGCGGGCCATCTGCCGTGCATGCGCGTGAAGATCTGCGAGCAGGTAGATCACCTCATGCGAGAACGCGAGATCGAACCGTTGATCGGTATCCGGGAATTCGGCGGTTGCGCGGTACGAGATCAGACGGTTTCCCTTGAGCGCCTCGGCGATTTCGATCGGACGGCGCGCGATGTCGACGCCGGTGCCCGACCTAAAGGGGCGCAGGTCATGCAGCAGCCGGAGAAAACCGCCCTGATTGCAACCGAAATCAAGCACGTCCGCATTGGACAGGTTGGTTTCATCAATGGCATCAATCATTTCACACCAGATCCAGGTGTGCTCTTCCGTCATCGCGTCTTCTTCGGACGGGAGGCTGGACCAGTGTTCGATTAGGTTTGTTTCCACGGCCATACCTATGCCTTTGCTTCCAGGTCTTTCAGGAGCGCGCGGAACACCTTGCGAGCGCTGCCGGGGTGCCTGATTTTCTTCACTGATTTCAGGTTCGACAGGTCGTTTCCGACAACGATCAGGCCGACCATTCCCCACTCGTAATGGGGAACGCAGATGTGTCCGTAGATCCCCGGAACGGTGAACTCGACCGTCAGGTTCTCGTCGATAGCGCCGTTCCAGGGTGCGGCGCCTTCCGGGATCATGCCGCGCTTGGACGCCGAGTTGTGACCCGCATCCGTCGGTACGAATGTAACGCCGTCGCCTGGGTTGATCCGAAGGATTGCCGGCTCAAAGACATTCGGCGTGTCCGGGTCACCGCAGGCCGCATTGAGCATGAGCACGCCGTGTTCTGCGTCTGAGGATGCAGGGGCGGGGCAGGCGAGAGCCGATCCGGTTCCGGCCATCGCAGCCGCGGAGAGAATGAATTCACGGCGTGTAAGCATGGACGATGAGTTCCTCTCTGGGGCCCGTCGACGTTTCGATCGCGACCCCGTAGGTGTTCGAAATTGCATCAGCGCGCAAAACCGCCGCAGGCGATCCCTGGGCAAGGATCCGGCCTTCGCCAAGCAGGATCAGATGGTCAGCAAAGCGTGCGGCGAGGTTGAGGTCGTGAAGCGCGACGATGCCGATCGCGCCGCGTTGCGCGACTGCCGATCTTATCCTGCCGAGCACCTCCAACTGGTGGCGCAGGTCGAGCGCGGACGTCGGCTCGTCAAACAGGTAGACATCCGATTTTCTGATCAGCGCCTGGGCGACGGACACCATTTGTGACTGCCCGCCTGAAAGCTCGCTCACATAGGCTTCAGAAAGGTGGCTTATGCCGGCATCCTCCAACGTGGTGCCGACGGCGATCATGTCGGTTTCGCTTACACGCCATCCCCTGAGCTGTTTGTGCGCCATCATGACGACGTCGAAAACGGTGAGGGCGGCATTGGCGGTAAAGAACTGCGGCATGAAACAAACACGTTTCAGGCGCGCCCGCGTGGATAGGGTTGCGAGGTCGACATCGCCAAGATGCACCTGGCCACGTTCGGTCTTCAGCAGCCCCGCGATCAAACGGAACAGCGTCGATTTTCCGGCGGCATTGGGGCCAATGAGGGCAGTCAGCCTGCCGGGCATGATCGGGTCCAGGTCGATGCCATCGAAGATCCGCCGGGATCCGTAGGAAAACGAGAGACCTTGTGCAGTGAGTGTGTTCATTGCCAGTGCCTCTTGCGCTGACCCAGGATCAGCAGAAGGAAGAACGGGATGCCGATCAGCGACGTAATCATCCCGATCGGATAGACGATGCCCGGCGTGATTGCCTTGGACGCAATCGATGTTCCGGACAGGATGAGCGCACCGCAGAGGGCGGAAAGAGGAAGAAAACCGCGCTGATCCTCGCCGACGATCATGCGCGCGATGTGCGGGCCGACAAGGCCGACAAAGGCGATTGCCCCGACGAAGGAAACGGCGACGGCTGCGAGCAGCGAGACACCGGCCAGCACCGTGATCCGCAACAGGCCGACATTGACGCCGAGCGCGGCCGCCTTTTCTTCCCCCATGCGCAGCGCGGTGAGGGCCCAGGAACGGCTCATGAACCAGGGCAACATGAGCAAGAGGATGGCGAAACAGATACCGACTTTGCCCCAGGTCGCCCGCGCCAGCGAACCGAGCTGCCAGAAGATCAGCTGCGCAAGCTGAATTTCCGAGGCGCCATACTGCAGGAACGCCAGCAGCGCGTTGAACGTGAACAGCATGGCGATCCCGACCAGGATCATGGCCTCAGGCGTGACCCCGCGCAGCCGCGTGAAGAGAAAGAGCGCGCAGGAGGTCAGCATTGCGAACACGAAGGCGTTTACCGATACGAACAGCCCGCCGACGCCCGGGATCACCGACCAGCCAAGCACGATGGCAAGCGCTGCACCGAACCCGGCTGCGGAACTGAGGCCGAGGGTGAATGGATCGGCGAGGGGATTGTTCAAGATGGTCTGCATTTCGGCTCCGGCGACGCCCAGCATCGCGCCGACCGCAACGGCCATGAGGGCAACCGGCAGGCGCAACTGCCAGATGATGACATCTTCCTTGGGCGTGGCGACGGAGCGGTCCAGAATGACCTGTATCGTGCGCCAGATGGAGAGATCGGCCGGACCGGTCGTGATGTCGATGATGACGAGGCCTGCAAGAAGGAGACAGGCGAAACAGACGAGCAGGACCCGCCGCAGGTGGCGGAGCTTGTAGGCGCGCACCAGCGCCAGGGCTTCGCCGGATACAAGTGTGCTGTCGGACATAACAAATCCATTGTGCGCACCGCCGCCGAACAGTGGAGCGGCAGTGCGCCGGAAAGATGGTCTAGTTGTTGAGCGTTACCCAGAACTGGCCGGACAGTTCGTATGGCAGGAACCGGTCGTGCAGGTCCTTGAACGTCGCCTCCGGATCAAGATCCTCGAAATCTTCCGGGTGCAGCCATTTCGCCAGAACCTGGACCGCGATGAAATGGTAGGGCGAGTTGTAGAACTGGTGATAGATCGAGTGGAAGCGACCCTCCTTGACGGCACGAAGATCGGCAAAGCCCGGGCGCGCGGCCAGCGCGGCGAGGCGGTCGCCATTCACTTCCGGGTCGCCGTCATACCCAAGGAGCGTCGATGTCACTTCCGGGCGCGCTTCCTTCCAGTTTGCACCGGTGCCGAAAACCACATCCGGGTCCGCATCGATGATCCCTTCCAGGTTCAAATCGACGGAGTAGGCATTGGCAAGCGTGGAAGCATAGTTCTTGCCGCCTGCGAGTTCGACAAAACGGCCGTAATTATACGGGCCGAATGACCAGCAGCAGAAATCGGTCTGCCATCCCGCGGCGTTTTCGACCACAACAAGAGGGCGGTCTTCCGCCGGGATGGTATCGACGACATTCGTCACCTTGCGCATCTGGGCGATGTAGAAATCGATGAACTCCGCCGCGCGCTTCTCTTCGCCGAAGATCCGGCCGAGGATCAGCATGGACGGAACGGCGTTCTCGGTCGCATTGCGGCGGAAGTCGATGAATGCGACCTGGACACCTGCATTTCCGAGTTTTTCGATCAGACCGGTTTCCTCGGCCTTGAACAGGTTGCCGACATCGAGCAGCACAAGGTCGGTTTCCGCTTCAAGGACGGCCTCGATGGAAAAGTCACCGGCATAAGGGTTGCCGAAGTCGATCATCCGCGCCGTGTCTTCCGGAAACGCGCCCTGGTACTTACGGAATGCGTCCGGATCGTACTGCACGAGATCGCTTTTCCAGCCCACGATCTTCTCGAACGGGTTGCCGTCGATGAGCGGCGCAATGCCGTACATCATCCGGCCTTCACCCAGAATGATCTTGTCCGGCATTTCCGGCAAGGTGACTTCCCGGCCTGCAATATCGGTGAAGGTAAGGGCCTCGGCCCAGGCGGTCGTGGCTGGCGTTGCCAACAGGGAGCCGGCCACGAACGCGCACGTCAGTGCGCCTACGCGTTTGAAGAAAGACATAGCGTTTTCCGTTAGTTAGATTGCAGCGCAGCAATAACAAAAACAGAATTTAAAGTCGACTCAAATATTCAGGTTTTTGCTACCGTGAGCTTCGCGTCTTGGTAGAGCACGGAAAAGTCAGCGAAAATTCCAGCGCCGGTTTCGGTCTCCGAAGATCTGACGGACCGACTTAACGTGCGCGATTTGCGCGTGGCATTAAGTTGGTTCTGGCCAAAAGACCCGTGCCGTGAAACGCTGGATCGCGCAAAACAGGAAAACAATGAAGAAGATGTCAACCGAATCGCCGCTGAAGCTGAACACGCCACGCGCAATTGCGACGCTCCTGTTCTTTGTCGTTGTCCTTCTGGGGATGGGAACTTTCATCGGCACGCAGTCGGCACCGGGCGACTGGTACGAGACCCTTAAAAAGCCGTCCTTCAATCCGCCGAACTGGATCTTCGGACCGGTCTGGACCGTGCTTTACCTGTTTATCGCCGTTGCCGGCTGGCGGACATTCAGGCAAGCGTCTCGCTCGGCGGCCATGAAGCTCTGGGTGACCCAGATGGTGCTGAACTGGGCGTGGTCGCCGTTCTTTTTCGTCTTTCACCAACTGTGGTTCGCGCTGGTGATCCTTCTGGGAATGTTGGCCGCGATCGGTCTCTTCATCGCCAACCGGTGGCTGCCGGACAGGACCGCGGCGCTCCTGTTTTGTCCCTATCTGGCCTGGGTCGGCTTTGCGGGTCTGCTCAATCTGTCCCTGGCGCTGCTGAATTGAAAGCCCAACAATCCGTATTCCTCGCCTCGGCCAAGGAAGCCGAACAGGGAAACAGAGACGTAACTCCGGTCCAGAGGCAACTTCGGTCTGAAATTTGCTTTCGAAATGGTGGGGTCAAGACAAGGCTACCCTTGCGGATGATCTCGACCGCCTGCCACAGATAATTGGCGCTAATCAAAATGCCCGCCAGACAACAACTCTACTGTTGCGTTCGGTAAAACAGCTCATTATCAACCTGATACGTCAAGGAGTGTGCAAGTCTGCACTGTCGCTGCAACCGCAACATCGATTGATGTTACGCGCACGGGTGGAAAGCCGCACAACGGCCGTGAAATGGCTTGTCGGTTTGGATTAGTACTACGCAACGTAGCTTTATAAAGCACTGTGTATTTCGTTATTATTGACAATACGTAGAAGAAATTTTATCAACCCTGAGTAAGAAATACAGGGGCGATGCAAATGCGTTTTTATGGAATGATTCTCGGTGCAGCACTGTGTTTGACCGCTTTTCAAGCACAGGCAGCACCGACCACCTACCGATTCACCGCGAGCGTGTTTTTCGCTTCGAACGACGTGGGCTTTTTCGGTGCGGTCAGTACCGGAAATGTGGTGACAGGCGAATTTACGATCGATCCATCGGACGTGGCTTCCGCCGTTTTCTCCGATTCGAGCCTTTATTTTTCTCCGAACGCACAGATTTCGGCGTCTGTATCGGGCATAGATATTTCGAAAGCAGGCAGTCTAATTCAGGTAACTGATGATTCTCCCTTCGCCTACGACAGTTTCGACCTCATTGGCGCCGGGGCGGGCGATGCGGGAACCGGACTGGGGTACGGCTATTCGTCCGCAGGTATTTCCTTCGTAAATGAAGTCGATCCGGACACCTTTACGTCGTTGTCCATACCTTCCAACCTGTCGCTGTCGGATTTTGAGGGTCATATGAATCTTGCGATTATCAGTTTCAACGGTTTCGTTTCCGAGACTGAATTCGACAGGTGGGATGGCTTTACCGCAGACATAACTTCGCTCGAACGAGTCACTGCGGTTCCGTTACCGGCCGGACTGCCTCTGCTGGCGTTGGGGCTCGCGCTTCTGGGAACGGTTCGCAGGCTTCCTGGCTGAGCCAGCGTCGGACACGTCTCTTGCTCAACCAACATAGTGCCCGCTCATCGGTCCTGCGGTGTGCGGGTATCAATCGCGGCGAAACGCTTCGGCGGGAGCACAGATTACTGGTCCTTTAGCGGAAAACCGGCGGCGTTCCAGTCTGTCTCGTCATAGCCATCCAGCTCGGTCGCAGGCAAACCTGCATGTCTAGCCTGCAGGATTACAGAGAGCCCGGCAGATCAAACGAACCAAGAATTTAGTTTGGCAGGCGTTTTCATCATTTCCGGTGACGCACTATTGAGTTGGCGTCTCCTTGATGCTCGCTGTCGGTGTGGAGGTTCGGCGACGCGACGCCGCGCCGGTTTTGGTTTGAGAGCCCGATCAGATTTGGATGCAAACGAGAGATGCGGCCGGAGATCCGGCAACATAACCAAAATCCGGCCTCGACCGAAAGAACTTGTGGCCCAGTCGCTCTTAAGACGGCATGCCCTTGTGGTTCGCCGGTTTCTGAGGCGGCAACTTGGACATTGAGCCCCCGCTTTCCTCGATTGCCGCACCTAGACTTGAGAAATATGGGTTCTTTTCAAGGGTAGCAGTTAGGCGTTCTGCGGGTCTCCCGCCAATACAAACCGCTGATGGTATGCCGAGTTCACCACGACGACCCCGAGGATCATGTCATGCAGCAGGCGCTTGCGGTCCGAGAACAGCGACACCAGCAGTACCAGCGGGGTCAGCAGTGAAACCGAGAACCAGAACAGAAGCGCATGGACGGCGGCGAGCAGGGGATAGGGTTTTGCACCGTACCAGAGGCGCATTTCCAGGCCCATGGCGCGCATGCCGAGCGTCGAGGCCTGCGGCCCGCCGAGCGTGAAGGCCACGTAGAGGAGCGCAACCGCTGCCGGCAGGATTCCGTAGAGCAGGAACCCGAGCCCAAGCGTGAAAACGCCCAGGAAGAACACGAGAATACCCGCCCCGAAGGTCATGAGAGCGATCACGATCACGTCGATGAAGAACGCGAAGATCCGGCGGCTGCGCACGCCGGAAAACAGTTCCGGATGCAGGGCGGGATCAAAAACGTCTTCGCGAACATGGTCGGTCGAAGTCTCGGCGGACATTAAGCGGCTCCTTGTATTGTGATGAGCCTCATGTGGGCATTCACGCCGCAAAACGCAAATTCAGCAGGACCGAAGTCGCGGGACGCCGCAAGCCTGGAGGCCGCTTCATATCACCCCATGCGCTCGCCGATTTCCAGATAACGGACCACAAAACCGCGGTCCCTAAGCGCTGCGACGATCCGCTCGCCATGGTCCCGGTCGAACGCTTCGAAGGAGACATCGAGCGTCGCGCCCTTTGCCGGCACGTTCAAGAACAGCCTGTGGTGCTCGACGTCGACCACATTGCCCTGCATGTCGCCGATCACGGTCGCGATCTCGCCCAGAGTGCCGGGCCGGTCCGGCGTGTCGATCCGGATGGAGACGAGCTTGCCGTCCCGGGCAAGTTCCCGGACGACGATCTTGGAAAGAAGACGCGGGTCGATGTTGCCACCGCACAGAACGAGACCGACCTTCCTGCCTTCGAAGCGCTCACGATCCGACAGGAGGGCCGCCAGACCGGCAGCACCCGCACCCTCGGCAATCGTCCGCTGCAAGGTCAGATAGGCGTTGATCGAGCGCTCGATGCTGCTTTCGGAGACCAGAACCACGTCGTCGACGGTTCTCTTGACGATCTCGGTCGTCAGAACGCCGATGTCGCGCACGGCAATCCCTTCGGCAATGGTCGCGCCTTCGCACACAACCTCCTTGCCGTAGAACGCACCCCACATGCCGGGATAGAGCGTGGTTTCGACGCCGATGACCTCGACGCTCGGTTTCAGGGCCTTCGCGGCCGTCGCGATCCCGGCGATCAGCCCGCCGCCGCCGACCGGCACAACGATGACCTCGAGATCGGGCTGTGCCTCCAGCATTTCGATCGCGATCGTGCCCTGTCCGCGAATGACATGGGCGTCGTCATAGGGGTGAACCCAGACCAGATCCTTCTCTCTCGCCAGCCTGTCGGCCTCTTCCTTGGCCTCCGCGAGCGTGTTACCCGCCAGGACCACCTCGGCGCCATAGCCGCGCGTGGCGGAAATCTTCACGAAAGGCGTCAGCACCGGCATCACGATCGTGGCCGGAATGCCGAGGCGGCCGGCGTGGTAGGCGACTCCTTGCGCATGGTTGCCCGCCGACACCGCAATCACGCCGCGGTGTTTTTCATCGGCGCTCAGACTGGACAGTTTGACCAGCGCCCCACGTTCCTTGAACGCGCCGGTCACCTGCATGTTCTCGTATTTGACGAAAACGTCGGCACCGGTGAGCTGCGACAGGCGCGGTGCGGGGAGGCACGGTGTCTTCAGAACCGCATCCTTTATGAGGTTTGCCGCTGCCTGAATGCCATCTAGGGAAACTTGAGCCTGATCCGCCGGACCGGGAACGGACGTCATGTGCGCTCGGCCAGCATCTCGGCAACCTTGGGGGCGAAATAGGTCAGGATCCCGTCCGCGCCCGCGCGCTTGAACGCCAGCAGGCTTTCCAGCATCGCGCGATCACCATCGAGCCAGCCATTGGCGCTGGCGGCCTTGATCATCGCGTATTCTCCCGACACCTGGTAGGCGTAGGTCGGGACCTGGAATTCATCCTTGATGCGCCGGACAATATCGAGATAGGGAAGGCCCGGCTTGACCATGACCATGTCCGCGCCCTCGGTGATGTCCAGCGCCGCCTCGCGCAGCGCCTCGTCCGTATTCGCCGGGTCCATCTGGTAGGTCCGTTTGTCGCCCTTGAGCGTACCCGATGATCCCACCGCATCCCGGAAGGGGCCGTAGAAGGCAGAAGCATATTTGGCGGAATAAGCCATGATCTGGGTGCCGCGATGGTCCTGGCTGTCGAGCGCCTGGCGGATGGCGCCGATGCGTCCGTCCATCATGTCGGACGGTGCGATGACGTCCGAGCCGGCCTCCGCCTGCACCAGCGCCTGACGGCACAATTGGTCGACGGTCTCGTCATTGAGGATCGTGTTCCCCTCCATCAACCCGTCGTGTCCGTGACTGGTATAGGGGTCGAGCGCGACATCGGTCATCAGGCCCGTGTTCAGTCCTTCCGCCTTGATGGCGCGCAGCGCGCGGCAGGTCAGGTTGTCCGCGTTGAGTGCCTCGCTCCCGCTATCGTCGCGCAGGTCAGGATCCGTGTAGGGAAACAGTGCAAGCGCGGGAATGCCGAGCTCTGCCGCACGCGTTGCCTCGCGGACGGCTTCGTCCACGGACAGGCGGACGACGTCGGGCATGGAGGCGACGGGCTGCCGGACATTTTCCCCGTCCACAAGGAAGATCGGCCAAATGAGATCGTCCACCGTCAGCGTGTTTTCGCGCACCAGGCGCCGGGACCAGTCGGTCTGCCGGTTGCGCCGCATGCGGGTGCCTGCCAGCAGGGTGTCCATGTGATCTGACGTAATCGGAGGAAGCGGCTTTTGGGACGACATGGCGGGTTCGGACTCGGGTTTCGGAAGGACAATGCACATTGTGCCGGATGTTATGGCGCAATCTATCACGCAGATTGACGCATTCCAACATTCTGTAAAACAACTGAAAATAATAACGAAAAAGAGATTGTTTGACGTTTGCGTCAAATATGGTTTAGTGCATCAGCCGTAGCGGAAAACGGATGGCTGTCACCTTCGCCGGGTGAGGCTCAGTTGGGAGGAACGACGTGGACTTTGCACCGAACGAAGATCAGCGCGCTTTTCAGGATATGGCGGCCAGCTTCTCAAGGGACGAGCTTGCCCCCTATGCAAAGGAGTGGGACGAAGACAGCATTTTTCCGGTCCCGACCCTGCGCAAGGCCGCCGAACTGGGGTTCGGCGGCATTTATGTGAAGGAAGACGTCGGCGGGTCCGCGCTCGCACGCCTGGATGCGGCGCTGATCTTCGAGGAACTCTCCAAGGGCTGCACATCGACTGCGGCCTATCTGTCCATTCACAACATGGTCGCCTGGATCATCGACACATACGCTTCTGAAGAGCTGCGGCAGAAATTTCTGCCCAGGCTCTGCACGATGGAGCTCCTGACGAGCTACTGCCTGACCGAGCCGGGCTCCGGGTCCGATGCGGCAAGCCTGCGCACCAGCGCAAGGGACGACGGCGACCACTACATTCTCAATGGCTCCAAGGCTTTCATTTCCGGCGGGGGGGTGAGCGATCTTTACGCCGTCATGGTTCGCACGGGCGGCGAGGGGCCCGCGGGCGTTTCCTGTCTTCTTGTTGAAAAGGGAACACCCGGCCTGAGTTTCGGAGCCAACGAAGTCAAGCTCGGCTGGAAGAGCCAGCCGACCGCGCAGGTCAATTTCCAGGATTGCCGCGTTCCGAAATCGAATCTCGTCGGCGCGGAAGGACAGGGCTTCAAGATCGCCATGTCCGCACTGGATGGCGGTCGTCTCAATATCGGAGCCTGTTCACTCGGTGCCGCGCAGGCCTGTCTGGATCACGCGCTGGACTACATGAAGGAGCGCAAGCAGTTCGGCAGGCCGATTGCCGATTTTCAGGCCCTGCAATTCCGGCTGGCCGATATGGCGACCGAACTGGAAGCAGCACGCCTGCTTCTCCACAAGGCGGCCGCGGCCGTGGATGCAAAATCCCACGAGGCGACAAGGCTGGCGGCCATGGCCAAACGGCTGGCGACGGACACCGGGTTCAAGGTCGTCAACGAAGCGTTGCAGCTTCACGGCGGATATGGCTATCTGCGCGATTATCCGATCGAACGTTTTTTCCGCGACGTCAGGGTGCACCAGATCCTGGAGGGAACCAACGAGGTCATGCGCCTGATCATTGCGCGCCATTTGCTGAAGGACTGAGTGAAGCCTCTCCTTTTACCCTTTGAAACGACTCGCATTCCACAAGGCAATTCAATGAACGACGAGATCCTGTTCGAGGTGCGCGGCAAGGCGGGGTTCGTGACCCTGAACAGGCCCAAGGCGCTCAACGCGCTGACACATGACAAGGTCAGGGCGCTGGCCTCGCAGCTGGAACGCTGGGCGGATGATCCCGCAGTCCGCCACGTTGTGATAGGGGGGGCAGGCGGCAAGGCCTTTTGCGCCGGAGGCGACATCCGTAGCATCTATGATGCCGGGCGCGCCGGGGAACTCGACGGACTGAAGACCTTCTTCCGGGACGAGTACACGCTGAACGCCTATATCAAGGCCTATCCGAAGCCCTACATCGCGCTGATCGACGGCATTGTCATGGGCGGCGGTGTCGGTGTGTCGGTGCACGGAAGCCATCGCGTCGGAACCGAAAACACGCTGTTTTCGATGCCGGAAACCGGGATTGGATTTTTCCCGGACGTTGGCGGCACGTATTTTCTGCCGCGCATGCCGCGCAAAACCGGCGTCTATTGCGCGCTGTCCGCCGGGAGGCTGAAGCAGGCAGACGCGCTCGCTTGCGGTGTCCTGACCCATGCCGCCGCGCGGGAAAACCTCTCGGATCTGCAGACAGCACTCGAATCGACAGACGATGTTGACGCGACGCTGGAGCGTTTTCTGGTGTCTCCTGAAGCAGGACCCGTGGAAAAGAATGCAGAGCTGATCGAACATGCGTTCTCGGCCTCTTCCGTCGAAGAGATTCTCGGCCGTCTTGACTCCCTCGGCGACGAGTTTGCACAAAAGACCGCTTCCGCGATCCGGGGAAAGTCACCGACTAGTGTCCTGATTGCCTTCGAGCAGATGAAGCGTGGCGCGGCGCTGACCTTCAACGACTGCATGCAGCTGGAATACCGGATCGTCTCGCAGATCCTGAAGGGCGAGGATTTCTTCGAGGGCATCCGCGCTGTCGTGGTCGACAAGGACCAGTCTCCGAAATGGCAGCCTAATCAGCTCGCACAAGTAGACAGGGCCGGGCTGGCGTCGTATTTCGAAGAACCGTCTGACGGAGATCTTCTTATCTAAGGCCCAATCGGATCGCACATGATCACAAGCTTCCAGGACCTCATTGACGCCCGCCCTCCGTGGAGCACGATCCTGATCCTTTATCTGCGCTGCATCGCGCTGGTTCTCATGGGCGGGGGCGTCATCTACTGGGCGCGCATCATCGGCATCGTCGAGTGGCATGGCAATTTTTTCTGGGACATGCCGATCGCCCTGCAAGGAGCGACTGTCTTTTTCGCCGTGCTGGACCTGGTTGCCGCTACCGGTCTCTGGCTGACCGTTTCCTGGGGAACGGTGATGTGGATATTCAGGTGTTTCTGCCAGATCCTGATGCACACGGCCTTTGCGGATCTCTATGGCCGCCGACCCTACGAAATCACCTTCTATCTGATCACGATCGCGATCTACGCGGCGCTGGCCTATCTCATGCACAAGGAAAACCGGGCGGCA
This sequence comes from Roseibium sp., assembly GCF_965232425.1. GTDB lineage: Bacteria > Pseudomonadota > Alphaproteobacteria > Rhizobiales > Stappiaceae > Roseibium. Next base: position 6,229,565 of record NZ_OZ246971.1, on the reverse strand, counting down.
ACGGCAACCGGTTGACCGACGCCTGCGACGACCGATCAGCTGACTCAAATCATAAGGAAACCCGCCCAACCGACTCTGGAACAAGGCGGAATGCATCTGGGAGAGACGATATGACAAGCACAATCGGTTTCATCGGTCTGGGAAACATGGGTGGGCCCATGGCCGTCAATCTCGTCAAGGCCGGGCACAGGGTCCTCGGGTTCGACCTTTCGGAAGCAGCGGTGAGTGCGTTCGTCGAGGCCGGCGGTGAAAAGGCGGACGGCGTTGCAGACCTTGCCGGCGAAGCTGATATCATCGTCACGATGCTGCCTGCGGGCAAACATGTCCGCCAGATCTACCAGGGAGAGGGCGGCATTCTGGACAATGCGAAGGCCGGGACGCTTCTGATCGATTCCTCGACCATCGACGTCGACAGTGCCAGGGCGGTTTCGGCGGCCGCGGCAGGGAAGAACATGCCGATGGTGGATGCACCGGTCTCCGGCGGCGTCGGCGGTGCCACGGCCGGTACGCTGACATTCATGGTCGGCGGCTCCGAGGACGCATTCGCGTCGGCCAAGCCGTTTCTCGACATCATGGGCAAGACGATCGTGCATGCCGGCGGTGCGGGCAACGGCCAGGCGGCGAAGATCTGCAACAACATGATCCTCGGCATTTCCATGATTGCCGTGAGCGAGGCATTTGTGCTCGCCGAAAAACTCGGACTGGATGCGCAGAAGCTGTTCGACATCTCTTCAACGGCGTCCGGCCAGTGCTGGTCTCTGACATCCTATTGTCCGGTGCCGGGTCCTTTGCCGTCCTCGCCGGCCAACCGGGATTACCAGCCGGGATTTGCCGCGGCGATGATGCTCAAGGATCTGAAGCTCGCCCAGGAGGCGTCCAGCTCCGCAGGCGCAGCAACCCCTCTCGGAGCCGAGGCCGCGGCGCTTTATGCGCTGTATTGTAACTCAGGGGGAGATGCTAAGGACTTCTCAGGTATCGTGAATTTCCTGCGCGGAACGTGATTAACAAAAGATGAAACAGGGTGCTCAAAAGCGGTTCAAACGTTAACGAACGATTCAGCGTGTCTCTTAAGCGGATTTTAGAAACACTCGGTTAGATTGAGTGTCAAGGCGGGAAGATATCCGCCCATCAACAGGTACTATAAGAGGCGCAAACACATGATCACCGCAAGTAGGGCAGTCGACGCTGTTTCACCGAGCGAAGCGGACGAAGTGGAAATCAAGCCACTTTACCTTGAAGCTCTGACTCTTGTCGAAAGACTGCATCGGCGTCTGCTGGACGTCATCAAGGATGAATTCGACCGTATGGGTCGGTCCGATGTCAACAGCGTGCAGGCTTTGCTGCTGTTCAACATCGGCGACGCGGAGCTCACTGCCGGTGAGTTGCGTACCCGCGGCTATTATCTCGGATCGAACGTGTCCTATAACCTGAAGAAACTGGTCGAGACCGGGTACATCCACCACCAGCGTTCCCGTATGGACCGCCGGTCTGTGCGTGTCAGCCTGACCGACAAGGGCCAGGAAGTCGCCAAGATCGTCAACGATCTTTATGAGCGGCACATCCTGTCCGTCGAGCAGGTTGGCGAGATCGGTGCCGAGGACTTTGTTGCACTCAACAAGTCGCTTCGCCGTCTCGAACGCTTCTGGACCGACCAGATTCTCTACCGGCTCTGAATTCAAGCGGTATATCCGGATGACAAAGCACCGCCCACCGGGCGGTGCTTTTGTTTTGGGTCTTCACGCATTTGTGGCTTTTATTCGTTTCCTTTTCTTCTTATCCGGTGGTCTGGGCACAGCTCGTCTGAAAACGACTGAGATCGCCCGGATTTTGTGTGTTGCGGCTGTTCGGTGACATCTTGTGGTCACAAAAGAATGGCTTTGTGCAGCGCTCAAGGCGGCAGCATGGTTAAAAATTCAAGCGATTTATTAACCTCTGCCGAATAGAAATTTGTTTTGGAACAGGAAGCCGGAGCTGTTTTACTGGCCCGGTTCAATATCACGAGATCTGAAGGCGTAGGGCGTTGCAAATGAAGTTGGCGATGCACATGAAGGTCGGCCAGTCCGGAAAAGCGGGTTTTGCCGCGTGGCGTGCCGGGAAATCGTTCCTGGGCGTGTGCGCCCTGGGAATAGGCGCCTTGCTGGCACATGGCGGCCCGGCAAATGCACAGACGGCTTTGCAGTCGCTGCAGCAGAACCGGCAGAATGTCGAATGGACCGATAACTTCGATATCGCCACGGAGAACATCACCGAGGTGAATTCCTCCGCGCCGACCCTGTCCCCTGAAACAGCCGACTATATCGCTGTCGCGATCGATCGCTACCAGCGCATCGTTCAGGCCGGGGGCTGGGGAACGGTCACCGGTGGCGGCAAGGCGCTCCGCATCGGCGCGAAGGATCCGCGCGTAGTCGAATTGCGCCGCCGTCTGATCGCATCCGGCGACCTGGAACAGCAGGCCGGACTGTCCGACGCATTCGATTCCTACGTTGAAGCAGCGCTGCGCCGTTTCCAGCTGCGCCACGGGCTGATCCCCGATGGCGTCATGGGCAACGACACCGTCCAGGCGCTCAACGTTCCGGCCCATGTCCGCCTGGGCCAGCTCGAAACCAACCTGGTGCGCATGCGCTCCATGTCGGGTTTCCTCGGTGACCGATACGTGATGGTGAACATTCCGGCAGCGGAGATCGAAGCCGTTGAAAACGGCAGGGTCCGTTCGCGTCACACGGCCGTGGTCGGCAAGATCGACCGGCAGACGCCGATCCTGAACAGCAAGATCTACGAGCTGAACTTCAATCCCTACTGGACGGTTCCGGTCTCGATCATCCGCAAGGATCTCATTCCGAAAATGAAGGAAGATCCGGAATACCTGTCGAAGAACAACATCCGTATCTTCGACTGGAGCGGCAACGAGCTTGCCTGGCAGCAGATCGACTGGAACACGGATGAAGCGACGCAATATCGCTTCACCCAAGACCCGGGCGCGGAAAACTCGCTTGGCTCGGTCCGGATCAATTTCCACAACAAACACCAGGTGTATCTGCACGACACACCGTCCAAGACTCTGTTCGGCGAGAGCCAGCGTTTCCACTCTTCCGGATGCGTCCGCGTACAGAACGTCCGTGAGCTTGTCACCTGGATGCTCCAGTCGACGACACCGGACTGGGACCGCACGCGCGTGGATTCGGTCATTCGGACCGGCGAACGCGAGGACGTGAAGCTGAAAAAGTCAATTCCGCTTTACATGACCTACGTGACGGCGTGGGCCAATGCGGACGGCGTCGTCCATTTTCGCGACGACATCTATGCCAGGGATGATGTCCTTACCACCGAAACACAGGCGCGCCTATAGGGTTTTCAGCGCTTAACAGATGTGTGGGTACGAAACGCCGGTCTTGATAAGGCCGGCGTTTCGTGGCTTTTAGGAGACGACTGCAGCAGGGAGATGCCAGATGAGTCGCGAGCCGCGGCCAGGCGAGATCTATCTCGAGTTCCATCCGATCGGTCGGCAGGTGAAGGTCACCGCGATCGATGCTGCGACCGGCATTGAAGTCTCCACGTTCGGACCTGCAACGACGGCCCAGGAAGACCTGCAGCGCGTTGCGGTCCGGAAACTCATGCGCCGGATCAGCCAGATCGCCGATCGCGACGGCGCGGCACGTGACCCGACCCTGTATTGACGGAAACTTTGCCGTCGAACGCCGGAAGACCGCGCAGGCGAAGGCTTTCGAGACGATCATCTGTCGTTTTCCCAACTGGCCGCGTCGGTATGCCCCTTGGTTCTGCAGGGGGGCTGTGTTACTTCCTCGCGCCATGTTGGCCACGCGGCCTGGCCTTGCCCGGTTGGGTAAGGACCGGGGCCTGGTTCCTCGTCAATCGAATACAGGGAAAGTGCGATGTCTTTGATGGAAAGCTCCGGGCAGACTCATTCCGGTTTCTTCACAAGTACCCTTGCCGAAGTTGATCCCGATATTTTCGGAACCGTTCAGCAGGAGCTGGGACGCCAGCGGCACGAGATCGAACTGATCGCCTCGGAGAACATCGTGTCCCGCGCGGTTCTGGAAGCCCAGGGATCGATTTTCACCAACAAGTATGCCGAAGGCTATCCTGGCAAGCGCTACTACGGCGGTTGTGAGTTTGCGGACGTTGCCGAAACACTCGCGATCGAACGTGCCAAGGAACTGTTCGGCTGCCAGTTTGCCAACGTTCAGCCGAACTCCGGCAGCCAGATGAACCAGGCGGTGTTCCTGGCGCTCCTGCAGCCAGGCGACACCTTCATGGGTCTCGATCTCAATTCCGGCGGGCACCTGACGCATGGGTCCCCCGTGAACATGTCCGGCAAGTGGTTCAACGTCGTGTCCTATGGAGTGCGCAAGGACGACCACCGCCTCGACATGGAAGAGGTCGAGCGCCTTGCGAACGAACACAAGCCCAAGCTCATCGTTGCGGGCGGCACGGCCTATTCGCGCTTCTGGGACTGGGCGAAATTCCGCGAGATCGCCGACAGCATCGGTGCCTACCTGATGGTGGACATGGCGCATATTGCCGGCCTTGTGGCGGGCGGTGTGCATCCGTCCCCGGTGCCGCATGCCCACGTTGTCACCAGCACGACGCACAAGTCTCTGCGTGGTCCGCGCGGCGGCCTGATCCTGACCAATGACGAGGCAATCGCCAAGAAAATCAACTCGGCGGTCTTCCCGGGCCTGCAGGGCGGCCCGCTGATGCACGTCATCGCGGCGAAGGCGGTCGCCTTCAAGGAAGCGCTGCAGCCCGAGTTCAAGGCCTATGCCCGCGCGGTCGTCGACAATGCCAAGGCGCTTTCCGAAGCCTTGAAGGAACAGGGACTGGATATCGTTTCCGGTGGAACGGACAACCACTCCATGCTTGTCGATCTTCGCCCGAAGAATGCCACCGGCAAGGCGGCGGAAAAGGCGCTCGGGCGCGCGAACATCACCTGCAACAAGAACGGCATCCCCTTCGACCCGGAAAAGCCTTTCGTGACATCGGGCATCCGCCTCGGCACGCCTGCGGCCACCACGCGCGGCTTCGGTGTCGCCGAATTCAGGGAAGTTGCCGCCCTGATCACGGAAGTGTTGGATGGTTTGAAGGCCGCAAACAGTGAAGAGGGTAATGCGGCAGTTGAAGCAGCGGTCAAAGCCAAGGTAGAAGCACTGACGGCCCGGTTCCCGATCTACGGGGGATAATCCGGCCCGGTCAGGAGCTTTGAGAAATGAGATGTCCGTTTTGCGGTGGCGAGGAAACCCAGGTCAAGGATTCCCGTCCGACCGAGGACAACACGACCATTCGCCGCCGCAGGATCTGCAACACCTGCGGCGGCCGTTTCACGACATTCGAGCGGGTTCAATTGCGTGAACTCATGGTCCTGAAACGGTCCGGTCGCCGTGTGACGTTCGACCGCGAGAAGCTGATGCGGTCCGTCCAGATTGCGGTGCGCAAGCGACCCGTCGATCCCGATCGCATCGAACGCATGGTCAGCGGCATCGTGCGGCAGCTTGAAAGCTCCGGAGAAACTGAAATTACCGCCGAGACCATCGGCAATCACGTCATGGAGGGGCTGAAAGGCATCGACGATGTCGCGTATGTCCGGTTTGCCTCCGTCTACAGAAATTTCCGAGAAGCCAAAGATTTTGAAGCGCTCCTGGACGAACTCAGCGATTCAGAGAACGCGCCACTAAAAGACCAATGATCTTTGCGATTTGATTGACATGTCTTGTGTAACCACGACCGATACGCGGTTCATGGCCGCGGCCGAACGTCTTGCCCGCCGCGGACTTGGACGCGTCTGGCCGAACCCTTCCGTTGCGGCCCTGATCGTCAGGGAAGAGCAGGGCGGACCGGTCCTTGTAGGCCGTGGCGTCACGTCCCGGCCGGGCATGGCCCATGCCGAGGTGAATGCGCTCCGGAACGCCGGCGAGAGTGCGCGCGGCGCCACCTGCTATGTCACGCTGGAGCCGTGCTCCCACTATGGCCGCACACCGCCGTGTTCCCTGGCACTCATCGAAGCCGGGGTCGCGCGTGTGGTCATCGGGATGCTGGATCCCAATCCGCGTGTCGCCGGACGCGGCGTGAATATGTTGCGCGATGCAGGCGTTGAGGTCGTCGTCGGCGTGCGTGAAAAGCAGGTGAGGGATCTCTACAACGGTTTCACGCTCCGCCAGCTCAGGCAGCGGCCGCATGTCTTCCTGAAACTTGCCGTGTCGAAAGACGGCTTTATCGGCCGCTCCGGCGAGGGACAGGTCAAGATCTCGGGTCCATTATCGATGCGCAAGGTGCACGGGTTCCGTGCCGAGTACGACGCCATTCTGGTCGGAACCGGAACCGCGCTTGCCGATGATCCGCAATTGACATGCCGATTGCCGGGGCTCGCACAGCGCTCGCCGGTCCGCGTGATCGTGGACCGGTGTGCACGCCTGCCGCTGGAATCGAAACTCGTCCGCACCTGTGTTGACGTTCCGGTGTGGCTTGTCTGCGGCAACGACGCCGACCCGGACAAGATCGAGCTGCTGGCCGCCGCCGGTGTCAACGTGATCCGGGTGCCGGCCGGGGACTGCTCCATCGATCCCGGGGTTGTCTTGAGCGCGCTCGCAACCCGGGGCATCACCCGGGTGATGGTCGAGGGAGGTGCGCGCATGGCGTCGTCTTTCCTGGAGGCAAACCTGGTCGACGACCTGTGTGTCGTCACCGGAAATCTGGTGATCGGTGAGGGCGGCATCCCGGCGCTGCGGGATCTTGCGCTTGAAGATGTGCTTGCAGACCCCAAATTCGAGCGGGTCGATACCGGCGCGTTCGACCAGGACCGTTTCGTATACCTCAGACGCCGTGGAGGCTGACATGTTTACCGGCATTGTGACCGACATGGGTGAAATCATCGCCATATCCGATATCCCGGCCGGCAAGCGGACACGGATCCGGACGTCCTATGACACGCAGTCCTTCGACATCGGGGCGTCGATTTCCTGCTCCGGCGTTTGCCACACGGTCACGCGGAAGGCGAATGAGGCGGGCGGAAACTGGTTCGAAGTGGAGTCGGCCGCCGAGACTCTCGCGCTTACGACCGTTTCCGACTGGCGGGAAGGCCAGAAACTCAATCTGGAACGGTCCCTCACGCTTGGGGCCGAACTGGGCGGACACCTGGTTCTGGGCCATGTCGACGGCATAGCGCGCGTCGTCAAGCGGCAAGATCATCCCGACTCGGTCTACTTCCAGTTCGACGTGCCCGAAGACGCGGCGCCGTTTATCGCCAAGAAGGGTTCCGTTGCGCTCGATGGCACATCGCTCACCGTCAACGAGGTCGACGGCTGTCTTTTCTCCGTGTTCTTGATCCCCCATACGCTCGAAGTCACGACCTGGTCGGACCGCAACGTCGGCGACGGGATCAATCTTGAAGTCGACATGATGGCCCGCTATGCCGCGCGACTTGCGGAATTCGGCAAGAACGGGTAGGGGACGTTCCAACCTCTCGCAGGAACACGCCATCGCTGGTCCGGCTGCGCGCATGTCGTCCGGTTCTGGCTGCATTGCACGATTGACGCTGGACAAGACGTGACAGACGTGGTTCCTGTCGCCGCCCCATTTAGGATAGACTGACCCATGAGCGCTGCATCGAAACTGTTGATCATCGAAGCCCGGTTCTATGACGATCTGGCCGACGCGCTTGCCGAGGGAGCCATCAAGGAAATTGAGGCTGCCGGAGCGAGCTACGACCGCATCGCCGTTCCCGGGGTGCTCGAAATTCCGGCGGCGCTTTCCATGACGATGACGGCGATGGAAAACGACGGGGTTCTTTATGACGGTTTCGTTCTGCTTGGTGTGGTAATCCGCGGCGAGACCACGCACTACGACATCGTCGCGAACGAATCCAACCGGGTTATCATGGACCTGATCGTTGACGCCGATCTTGCCGTTGGAAACGGTATCCTGACCGTCGAGAACGATGAACAGGCCTGGGCGCGTGCCAAGGTCGGGGACAAGAACAAGGGCGGTGCCGCGGCGCGGGCAGCCCTCGACATGATCGCGTTGCGCGAACGCCTTGGAGTGTAGCAAGAATGACCGGCAAGGCCGACCTGGACCGACCTGAAAAGACAGTGCGCCCCGCCAACAAGCGCGGCGTTGCGCGGCTTGTCGCCGTCCAGGCCCTGTACCAGATGGATGTCGGCGGAGCGCCGCTCACGAGCGTCGTCAGCGAATTTACCGCGTTCCGTCTCGGCAAGGAAATTGACGGCGCGCAGTATCGCGATGCCGATGAACAGTGGTTCAAGCAGATTGTCGCTGGGGTCGTTGAGGACCAGAAGTTTCTGGATCCCTACATCCACACCGCGCTGACCGAGGGGTGGCCACTGAAGCGCATTGACAGCCTGTTGCGAGCGATCCTCCGGTCGGGCTCCTATGAGCTTCTGCGCCGCAAGGACGTGCCCGCCAAAGTGATCATCTCCGAATATATCGACGTGGCGAAAGCCTTTTTCGAGGACGACGAACCGGGCCTCGTGAACGGTGTCCTGGATCGGCTCGCACACGAGCTGCGCAACGCGGAACTCGACAGTGGCAAGGCGGACGGCGCGTCCTGACATGTCGAAGGACCGTCCCGGCGAATTCGAACTGATCAAGCAGTTTTTCGCGCCGCTGGCTTCCGATCCGGGCAGTCTGGGACTGACCGATGATGCTGCGGTGTTCGTGCCGGAGGCCGGATATGACCTGGTCCTGACGAAGGACGTGCTTGCAGCCGACGTGCATTTCTTCAAGGACGATACGCCTGAGGCAATCGCGTCCAAGGCGCTCAGGGTGAACCTCTCGGACCTTGCGGCCAAGGGCGCCCGGCCACGCGGCTACCTCCTCGGCCTGGCGCTGCCCGCCGACTGGACAGAGGCCTGGCTTGAGCGGTTCTGCGCCGGACTGGCGGCGGATCAAACGACTTTCGATGTCCGGCTGCTCGGCGGAGACACGATACGCTCCGGCAACGGCCTTCAGGTTTCCATTACCGCGATCGGCCAGGTCGCAGCCGAACGGACGGTCCGGCGGTCAGGTGCGAAACCGGGCGATGTCCTCTTCGTCACGGGCACGATCGGCGATGCGGCCGCGGGCCTCAAGATACGCCTCAACAAGCTGTTCTCCACAGAAAACAAGCTGACGGACGCGCAGGAACGTCATCTGCTCGACAGGTACCTCATCCCGAGGCCCCGCTTGGCCTTGAGCGATCTCCTGACCGAACTTGCGTCGGCTTCGATGGACATTTCCGACGGTCTGTTTGCGGACAGCGCTCATATGGCGGCCGCTTCCGGTGTGGATCTGGAAATAGATCTTGCGCGAATTCCAGTCTCGCCGGCTTTGCAGCAGCTGCAGTCGACTTCCCGCGACGCCTACAAAGCGTGCCTGAACGGCGGCGACGACTATGAAATCCTGGCGGCCGTCCCCATGGTCGGAGCACCCGCGTTTCAGACCCGGGCCGCGGCAGCCGGGTGTCCGGTCACGGCAATCGGAGCTGTCGTTGAAGGCCGGGGGACTGTAAACTGCCGTGAAGACGGGACGATTTCAGCCTGGCGCGACGACGGCGGATTCACGCATTTCTGAGTAGCGGGACGCCATGTCGACGCATGTTGTCCGCTAGGGTACGGACCCATAAATGAAGCCATTTTGCCGTCCTTCGGACTTGGCCGTTTTGGCCATCTTCATCGTCGCGAAAGGCTTGAAAATGAACCACATTTCCTGCGCTTTCGCTTCTCGCAGCTGGTCAAAACGATACAAACCAAATTGACTTCATTTATGAGTTCGTACCCTAGTCACCTGAATCTGAAGTTCGCTTCGGAGACTGCTGCAGCAATGATGCGATCTTCAAATTCACCGCACGAGCATTTTACCAGCGGATCGGACCGTGTTACCCGTTCGCCTTGTTTCCTTCTATGCCGCAACCGGCCAATCCCGAGACCTGATGCATGACCACCGCGCAGCCGGAACACTTCGTTGATGATCACCTGGCGAAACGCAACGCCCTCTTGTTGTCGCTGGCCCAGGCTCTCGGCGGGGCATCGGCGTCGATCGTGATCGCGACGGGGCCGCTGGTCGGTTACATGATGCTCGATCAGGACAAGTCCCTCGCCACGCTGCCCGTGTCCGCGATGGTTCTGGGAACCGCGTTCGGGACGATACCGGCCGGAATGATCATGCGCAGGTTCGGCCGCAGGGCGGGCTTCACCGGCGCGGCGATTCTTGGGGTGCTTTCCGGACTGCTTGCGTCTTTCGCGGTGTTCCGGGACAATTTCCTCTTGTTCTCACTGGCCTGTTCGATGGGCGGTTTTGCTGGCGCTTTCGTACAGCAATACCGTTTCGCCGCCGCAGACACCGCGAGCGATGCGTTCAAACCCAAGGCGATCTCCTGGGTTCTGGCCGGAGGCGTTTTGGCAGGCATCGTCGGTCCTCAGACGGTGATCGCGACAAAGGACATGTTCGCGCCGATCATGTTCGCCGGCACCTATCTGGCGCAGGCCGGACTGGCACTTGTGTCTCTCTTTCTGCTCGTCTTCATCAGGATACCGAAGCCACCGGTTCAAAGCAGCACGAAAGCAGGTGGGCGGCCGCTGCGAACGATCATGGCGCAGCCCAGGTTCATCGTCGCGGCTGCCTGCGGGATCTGTTCCTACGCCCTGATGAGCCTCGTCATGACCGCGACGCCGCTTGCCATGATCGCCTGCGGCCTGTCGGAGACAGACGCGGCGCTCGGCATCCAGTGGCACGTGCTGGCCATGTTCGGGCCGAGTTTCTTCACGGGCAGTCTCATTGCGCGGTTCGGCAAGGAACGGATCGTTTCAATCGGCTTGAGCCTTCTTGCCGGCTGTTCGGTCGTGGCCTTGATGGGGATCGAGTTGGCGCATTTCTGGACGGCGCTGGTCCTGCTCGGACTGGGCTGGAACTTCGGTTTCATCGGTGCCACGGCCATGCTGACCGATACCTATCGGCCGGAGGAACGCAACATGGTTCAGGCCGTGAACGATTTTCTGGTGTTCGGTTTTGTCGCCGCGGCGTCGTTTTCCTCCGGAGCGCTTCTCAACGCCTTCGGATGGGAAACGGTCAATGTTCTCGTTTTTCCGTTTGTTGTGCTTTGCATCGGATTGCTTGTCTGGCTGGTCCTTGCTGAAAGAAAAGCAGTTACAACCGCTTAAAGTATCTTCCTGAATCTCTTTCGTCGGTGCAGCAAAAATACTGCACTGCAACAAATCTTGTCGCAACGGAAGAGTGAAATTAAACGATGTGAGAGCTTGACGAAACGCTCCGCTTTGTTGCTATCGTGTGCGCGCCTCACGCTGAGGAATCTGTGCGGGGTGCGATCTGGCGGCAAAAACAACGATAACAAGTATCCGCCGCAGTTCTGGGAGGAAGTATGATCGAGCTTGTCATCATTGTTGTTTGTGGCCTCTTGTCCATTGCGTATGGCGCATGGGCGATCCAGTCCGTCATGGCGGCGGACGCGGGAAATGCCCGCATGCAGGAAATCGCGGGAGCGATTCAGGAAGGGGCCAGTGCCTATCTCAACAGGCAGTACACAACCATCGCCATCGTCGGCGCGGTTGTTTTCGTGCTCGCGTGGATACTGCTGTCCGGGCCCGCGGCAATCGGTTTTGCCATCGGGGCCGTCCTTTCAGGAGCTGCCGGTTATATCGGCATGATGGTCTCGGTTCGTGCCAATGTGCGCACGGCGCAGGCCGCCAGCCAGAGCCTTGGTGCCGGGCTGGAAATCGCCTTCAAGGCCGGTGCCGTCACCGGCCTTTTGGTTGCAGGCCTGGCGCTGCTGGGTGTCGCCGTCTATTACGCCATCCTGACAGGCATGATGGGATACGAGGCGACGGACCGCACGGTTATCGATGCACTCGTCTCACTGGGCTTCGGTGCCTCCCTGATCTCGATCTTCGCGCGTCTCGGCGGTGGTATCTTCACCAAGGGCGCCGACGTCGGTGGTGACCTTGTCGGCAAGGTCGAAGCGGGTATCCCGGAGGATGATCCGCGCAATCCGGCAACGATTGCCGACAACGTCGGCGACAATGTCGGTGACTGTGCAGGCATGGCGGCCGACTTGTTCGAAACCTACGCGGTGACCGTGGTGGCAACCATGGTTCTGGCATCGATCTTCTTCACCGGCGAAGCCGCGACCGACCTGATGCTGCTGCCGCTTCTGATCGGCGCAAGCTGCGTCGTGACGTCGATCATCGGCACCTTTTTCGTCAAGCTCGGCGAAAACAACTCGATCATGGGTGCGCTCTACAAGGGCTTTATCGCAACATCTGTGCTGTCGGCTGTTGCCCTGGCCGTGATTGTCTTCGGCTGGCTGGGATCCGGCACCGAGTACACCACGTCCGGCGGAGCCACCTTCACCGGTTTCGACCTGTTCGTGTGCGGTATTGTCGGCCTGATTGTGACCGGACTCATCATCTGGGTGACGGAGTATTACACCGGGACGGAATACCGTCCGGTGAAGTCGATCGCCCAGGCCTCGGTCACCGGTCACGGCACCAACGTGATCCAGGGTCTCGCGGTTTCTCTGGAGGCGACAGCGCTTCCGGCGATCATCATCATCGCCGGTATCCTGGTGACCTACAGCTTTGCCGGATTGTTCGGCATCGCGATCGCGGTGACCACGATGCTTGCGCTTGCCGGAATGGTCGTGGCGCTTGACGCCTTCGGGCCGGTCACCGACAACGCGGGCGGCATCGCGGAAATGGCGGATCTTCCTGCGGAAGTTCGTACGACAACGGATGCGCTCGATGCGGTGGGGAACACGACCAAGGCCGTGACCAAGGGCTACGCGATCGGGTCAGCGGGTCTGGGTGCACTCGTGCTGTTCGCAGCCTACACGGAGGATCTGAAATACTTCTCCAGCACGGCTGAGGAAGGATCGATCTTCGCGGGCATCAACGTGGACACGCTGTTCACGCTCTCCAACCCCTATGTCGTTGCCGGATTGCTGTTCGGCGGACTGCTGCCGTATCTCTTCGGCGGTATCTCCATGACGGCCGTCGGCCGAGCTGCCGGAGCCGTGGTGGAGGAAGTCCGCCGCCAGTTCAAGGAAAAGCCGGGCATCATGGAGGGCACGGAGCGTCCCGACTACGGGCGTGCCGTGGACATGCTGACCAAGGCCGCGATCCGCGAGATGATCATACCCTCGCTGCTGCCGGTTTTGTCGCCGATCGTCGTGTTCTACGTCGTTCGCGCGGTCGCCACGCCGGCGGATGCGTTCGCCGCGCTCGGCGCCATGCTGCTCGGCGTGATCGTGACCGGCCTCTTCGTGGCCATCTCGATGACGGCAGGGGGCGGCGCCTGGGACAACGCCAAGAAGTCCTTCGAAGACGGCTTTACCGACAAGGACGGCGTCACCCACGAAAAAGGCGGCGAAGCGCACAAGGCGTCCGTCACGGGCGATACGGTCGGCGATCCCTACAAGGACACGGCCGGACCCGCGGTGAACCCGATGATCAAGATCACCAACATCATGGCGCTCCTGCTCCTGGCGATCCTGGCACACTGACGGAAACCTCCCGCTCGCCCTGCGAGCGGGAATGCTTCTGCCGAAACGAATAACGGCGGGTCTCTCAGGAGGCTCGCCGTTTCTTTTTTGGATGGATCAGGAAACGATTTTGCTCTGGGGTGAGATCTGCCGGCTAACCAGGATTTCATCGATGAAATCCTGGTAGTCGAGTTCCGACGTGACCGTTCCGCTGCGGACGACCCCGGTGAGCATGAGGGTCATGAGCGCAAGGACGCCGGTCTGCAGGAACATGAGGATCATGATGCCGAGCACGACCGACGCCCAACCGGGCGTCGAATAGCCGATGGTCTTCAGGATGACGGCCGTCGATCCGAAAACGACGCACAGTGCGGCGACAATCGCCGAGGCGATGCCGACGCGCACAAGAACGTCCTCGGCGAAGACCATCATGCCCTTGAAGCCATGAAGCGCGAGGCCGACGAAATTCATCTTCGACTGGCCGGCATAGCGCGGACCGCGGTCCTGGGGGCAGGTCGCAATCCGGAGCTTGGACGCGAGAACCGCCGATGCGACATGGATCGACAGCTCCGGCATGGCCGCCAGGCGTTTGACGCCCATCGGCTTCATCGCCATGAAGTTGCCGAAGCTGATCGTCCGGCCGGTGATGATGCGGAACAGGCGCTTGTAGATCTTGTAGAAGGTCTTGAAGCGCATCGTCTCGAAGCGGCTCTTGCGCCGTGCAACAACGACATCGACATCGTCCTTGCTGAGCACGCTCAGCAGTTTCGGTATGGAAGAGGGGAGATCCTCCCCGTCGGAATCCATCACGACCACCAACTGGTTGTCGCTGATATGCGTTGAAACATACCCGACGCCGATCGCGATCGCCTTCTGGTGGCCGACATTGCGTCTCAGCTTCAGGACGGTTCCCCTGGCGCCTGCCTGGTCCAGGCTTGAGGTATCAAGCGGCTGTTTGACCGAGCCGTCGTCGACGGCAACGATATAGACACTGTCGCCGAGCTCTGCCTGCAGCTCCTGGAACAGCCGGCTGCTGGCCTCGAAGTCTTCGTAGACCGGTGTGACGATAATGATGCGGGCGTCCGTCGGGATCATCAAGGTTCACAGTTCCCTGAAATAGGTGATGGTCTTCTTGAGTCCCTCTTTGAGGGGGATTTTGGGAGCCCAGTCAAGTTCCGACTTTGCCAGCGCGATGTTCGGCTGACGCTGTTTCGGGTCGTCATGCGGAAGCGGGCGGTAGATGAGTTTCGAGCTCCCGCCGACGAGGTCCAGAACGGTTTCTGCGAGTTCGCGGATCGTGAATTCGGACGGATTGCCGAGATTGATCGGCCCGGTCAGTTCACCGGGCGAGGCCATCAGGCGGACGAAGCCGTCAATGAGGTCGTCGACATAGCAGAAGCTGCGCGTCTGAAGCCCGTCTCCGTAGATCGTGATGTCGTTGCCCTGCAGGGCCTGCACGATGAAATTGCTGACGACCCTCCCGTCATTGGGGTGCATGCGCGGCCCGTATGTGTTGAAGATGCGGGCGACCTTGATCTCCAGGCCGTGCTGGCGGTTGTAGTCGAAGAAGAGCGTTTCCGCGCAGCGCTTGCCCTCATCGTAACAGGAGCGGACGCCAATCGGATTGACGCGGCCCCAGTAGTCTTCGGTTTGCGGGTGAACCTCGGGATCTCCGTAGACCTCGCTCGTGGAGGCCTGAAAGATCCGTGCCCTGGTGCGCTTGGCGAGGCCCAGCATGTTGATGGAACCGTGGACACTCGTCTTGGTCGTCTGGACCGGGTCACGCTGGTAGTGAACGGGCGACGCCGGGCAGGCGAGATTGTAGATCTCGTCGACCTCTAGATAGATCGGAAACGTGACGTCGTGCCGTTGAAACTCGAAATGAGGGTTTGCGAGCAGATGGGAGATGTTGTCCTTGGTGCCGCTGTAGAGATTGTCGATGCACAAGACATCGGCACCTTCATCCAGAAGGCGCTCGCACAGATGCGACCCCAGAAACCCGGCGCCGCCCGTGACGAGAATTCTTTTCCTGTTCGCAACTTTCATGAATTGAATTCCCGCGCCCTGGGTTCTGTTTCTTTGTTTTGATCACCTCCGCACCCCGAACCTGGGTGAGGAGGCCTGAAAAGCCGTTCGGAAGGCTGTTCGCGCCACTGGCTTGCAGGCGCTTGCGCCATTCCCTTGAACACATGCGGTTTACTCTGAAAGCGGCAGCTTTCACAAGCTCGGCCTTATGCGTCGGTGTAGAGCAGGGGCAAGGCGCGGTCCCAGGGACGCTGGTTCCGCCGGCACTCAATGGAACAGGGGCCGAAGGAGAGGGCGGTTGACGCCCGGAAACAGCAGTTGCGTTTCACCAGACCGACTGGCGTAGCAGCGAGCTGACCTGCCGCTGCGCGCCGTTGTCTGTTTTGCCTGGGTGTCCGTACCCTAGAGCCCAAGACCCGGGTTGGTCGCACCCCGGAGGATCTGCGTCAGGAAGCCGTAATCCGCACCGCCCGTGCGTGTCTTGCGGGTGACGATATCGACGATCTTGCCGTCTTCGAGCGTGTAGTTGCCGATATCCTGAACAAATCCGTCATCGTCGAAGTAGATCGCCACGACGCGTTGCTCAACGATGTCGGGGGACAGAAAGGCCGTGGTCGCCGTTTTCTGGGAGATATAGTAATAGGCATCCCCGCTCAGGCTTGAAGTTGTCGAGGGCGAGCCTAGAACCAGTTCAACCTGCTCTCGGCTGGAACCGACCTGCACCTGGTTCAGCATGGATGTCGTCACCACATGTCCATGCGTATAGGTGGAGGTGAAGCAACCGCCGAGCGGCAGGGTCGCCAGAAGCGGAAGGATCAGGGCGCTCGCCTTGAAGTTCATCTAAGAAGTCCCGTTTCGCCAGGCCACACCGGCCGATCTTGTATTTCGTTGCTTGGCAAATTCACTATCGTGGGATAGGGCACAAGGCAACACCTGAGTCAAATGGAGACGGTCATGGTATTCGGCCTGTTTCGCCGCCGGTCCACAGAAGCTGAACACGAGGTCTATTGTGAAATCGTGGCTCAAGCGCGGCAGCCGGAGTTTTATACAGACTTTCTTGTACCGGATACGATTGACGGCAGATTTGATCTTATCGTTCTGCACGCCGTGCTTTATTTCAGGCGGATGCGCGGCGAGGGCGCGAAGGTCTCGCAATTCGCCCAGGCCGTATTCGATCTGTTTTTCCAGGACATGGACGCCTCCCTCCGTGAAATGGGCGTGAGCGACACGCGCGTTCCGAAGAAGGTCAAGGTGATGGGGGAAGCCTTCTACGGCAGGGCGGATGCGTATATTCCCGCCATTGACGCTGCCGACGCGGAAGCGCTCGCAGCCGCGGTGGGACGCAATCTGTTTCCCGACAATCCCGAGCCGATGGCGCAGATGCGTCTTGCCAGGTATATGCTGGACGCAGCAGACATAATGTCGGGACAGGCAACCGCTGACCTCATGCAGGGAAAGCTGAGTTGGCCGAATCCTGCAGCCTACAAGGATTTGCCGGTGTAAACGGCAGCGGAAAACCGGAAAATGAAAAAAGAAACATTCCCATACGCTTTCAAGGTGAATGCGAATCGGGTCGTCGACAAGGATGAGACGATCACCGTGAAGCCCGATGCCGCCGCTCTGGAAGCAATTGCCGCAGCGTATGACTTCGTTCGCATCCGCGACCTGGAGGCCCGCTTCACGCTGAAACCCTATCGCAAGGCCGGTGTCCGGGTCGTCGGCCCGGTTCTGGCGTCGGTGACGCAAACCTGCGTGGTGACGCTGGAGCCCTTCGAAAGCGAGCTGAAACTGGAGGTGGACCGGACCTTCGAACCGGCGTCGAGCAGGTCCGGCAAGATCCGGGATCTGAACGACGACGGCGAGATCGAGATCGATCTCGAGGCCCTGGATCCCCCCGATCTTGTCGTTGACGGTGTCGTTGACCTCGGAGCGGTCATTTGCGAGGAACTCGCGCTTTCGCTCGATCCGTTTCCGCGAAAACCCGGCGTGGAGTTTCAAGGTGGCGAGACGGAAACCGGCGAGGAAGACGAAGGCGAGAAGGAACCTTCCCCTTTCGCGGCGCTGGAGGCTTTAAAATCCGGGCAGGAAGACTGAAATAATGGGTTTCGTGGTGCGTGCCGGGCATCTGTGCAATGTCATAGGCGGATGTTTTGGGCGTAAGTTCGGAAAGAGTTCAGGAAAACGGTTGTCACTCCGGGCAAAACCGTTATGTTCGCGCCCGACTCCAGCCCCTTCGGGAAGGGTGTTGACCCGTAGGTGCGCTGACCTGTGCCGTCCTTTTGTGTGAAACGTTAAAAGACCTTCTGAATGGCGAAGACAATTACGATTTCCTTGGATGCCATGGGCGGCGACAGCGGGGCCGAAGTCGTTATTCCCGGCGCAGAGATCGCACTTGTTCGTCACCCCGAGATCCGCTTCCTGCTTTACGGAAACGAGAACGTCATTCGCCCGTTGCTGGAACAGTACCCGCGCGTGCGGGACGCGTCGGTGCTGCATCATTGCGATGTTTCCATCGCCATGGATACGAAACCGAGCCAGGCATTGCGGCAGGGCCGCTGGCGCTCCAGCATGTGGCGATCCATCGAAGCGGTGAAATCCGGTGATGCCTCCGTGGCCGTCTCCGCCGGAAACACCGGCGCCTTGATGGCCATGTCGAAATTCTGTCTGCGCACGATGGCCAATATCGAACGACCGGCCATCGCCGCGATCTGGCCGACCACGCGCGGGGAGTCGGTCGTTCTGGATGTCGGGGCGACGATCGGCGCCGATGCGCAGCAACTGATAGACTTCGCCATTCTCGGCGGGGCGATGGCGCGCGCGCTGTTTGGCGTTCAGCGCCCGAGCGTCGGTCTTCTCAACATCGGTGTCGAGGAGGTCAAGGGGCTCGAGGACGTCAGGACCGCCGGGCGGCTTCTGCGGGAAACACCGCTGCGTTCCCTCGAATATGCAGGCTTTGTCGAAGGGGATGATCTCGGCAAGGGTACGGTCGATGTCGTCGTGACAGAGGGATTTGCAGGCAACATTGCGCTCAAGACAGCCGAAGGCACTGCGAAGCAGATCGGCAGTTACTTGCGCTCCGCGATGAATCGAACCTTTATGTCCAAGATCGGGTACCTGTTCGCCAAGGGTGCCTTTGACCTGCTTCGTGAAAAAATGGATCCGCGCAAGGTGAACGGCGGCGTCTTTCTCGGGCTGAACGGAATTGTGATCAAAAGCCATGGCGGCACGGACGCTGAAGGCTATGCTTCAGCGATTGATCTGGCCTATGACATGGTGAAAAACGAATTGACGCACAAGATCGCGCAGGATCTTGTGCACTACCATCGCGGCCGCTTCGCTGAAGCCGCGCCGACAACGGAAGGTGATTTGTGAGCGTAATCCGTTCGACCGTGACCGGGTGCGGCAGTTATCTGCCCGACAATGTTCTTACCAATGACGATCTTGCAAGGCAGGTCGACACGTCCGACGAGTGGATCGTCCAGCGGACCGGCATCAGGCAACGTCACATTGCCGCCGAGGGCGAGGTGACGTCCGATCTCGCGCTGGAGGCGGCGCGCCGTGCGCTGGACAGCGCCGGGCGCAAGGCGGAAGACATCGATACGATCATTCTTGCAACTGCAACGCCCGACAACACGTTTCCGGCAACCTCCGTGACGGTGCAGGCCAAGCTGGGCATCACCCAGGGCTTCGCCTTCGATGTGCAGGCCGTCTGTTCTGGTTTCGTCTATGCCATGACGACGGCGGACGCCTATATTCGCGCAGGCGTGTCCGAGCGCTGCCTCGTCATTGGCGCTGAAACCTTCTCCAGGATACTTGACTGGGAAGACAGGACGACCTGCGTGTTGTTCGGCGACGGCGCGGGAGCCGTGGTGCTGGAGAAAACCGATGGCTCGGGCACGAATGTCGACCGGGGCGTGCTCACCAGCCACCTGCGCTCGGACGGCCGCCACAAGGATAAGCTCTTTGTCGATGGTGGACCATCGTCGACGCAGACGGTTGGACATCTTCGCATGGAAGGCCGTGAGGTCTTCAAGCATGCGGTGGGCATGATCACGGACGTCATCGAGGACGCATACGCGGCAACGGGATTGACGTCGGAGGACCTGGATTGGTTCGTGCCGCACCAGGCGAACAAGCGCATCATTGACGCGAGCGCGAAAAAGCTCGGCATCGCTCCTGAAAAAGTTGTCACAACCGTGCAGTTGCACGGCAACACCTCTGCAGCTTCGATCCCTCTGGCGCTCGACACGGCGCTGAAGGACGGACGTGTCAAAAACAACGATCTCGTGATGCTCGAGGCGATGGGTGGCGGCTTCACCTGGGGATCGGTTCTCCTGCGCTGGTAATCGGCGGCAAGTCCATTGCCGACAAATATTATCTTGAGGTGGAGTTCCGGTTGACCGGCCCGCCGTGAGGCAATACCGTAGGGCCTTGCGTTGGAGTTCCATTGCAAAATCAGCCAGATCGCTGGCATCTTTGTGGAGGGGTCATGGGCAATCGGACTATTACCCGTGCGGATTTGTGTGAAGCCGTTTATCAAAAGGTCGGCCTCTCGCGAACCGAGTCGTCAGAACTGGTCGAGCGTGTACTTTCTGAAATTTCGGACTGTCTTGTTACCGGCGAATCGGTAAAATTATCAAGCTTCGGTTCATTTGTGGTCCGTTCCAAGGGTGAGCGTATCGGCCGCAATCCGAAGACAGGTGAGGAAGTACCGATTTCACCGCGTCGCGTGATGGTGTTCAAGCCGTCAAACGTTTTGAAGCAGCGGATCAATGATGCGCTGACAGGGCAGGCAAGCAAATAACAACGACCGGATGACTTCACAGGAAAAAAGCCCGGACGCCTTTCGAACGATAAGCGAAGTCGCAGAAGATCTGGACTTGCCGCAGCATGTCTTGCGCTTTTGGGAGACACGGTTTTCCCAGATAAAGCCGCTCAAGCGCGGTGGCGGACGCAGATACTATCGTCCCGATGATGTCGAACTTCTCAAGGGTATCCGGCATCTTCTTTACGGTGAAGGCTACACCATAAAGGGCGTACAACGCATCCTGAAGGAACAGGGCCAGCGCTTCGTAACCCAGATCTGGCGCGAAGATGCCTCGCCATTGGCCACGATGACCGTGCAGGCCGACGAAGCCCAGCCGGACGTCGCATCGGAACAAACCCCCATGCCGGAAGAAGCCTTGCCCAATGGCGTTCTTCCGGAAAACAGTGAAGAGACATCTTCGCCGCCTGCGTCCGGCGGGATGAATTTCCTGAACAGGCTCAGGGGGGAAAAGCCGACACCGGGTTCGGCAACGGGGCAGTCAGCGGTTTCCAAGGAAGATATCCGCCGGCTGCAGGCGACCCTGTTTGAATTGCTGGAATGCAAGCGGACCCTGGATCAGGCCAGGTAACGCGTGCAGCCGGTCAGCCTGTTTTTCCGTTGAACATCTTTCCGATAAAGCCGCGCTTTTTTGTCGAAACGTCCCGGTCCTTCTGGGCGACCTGAGCTTCTTGCGCGAAACTCCTGAGTTCGGCCATGGACATGCGCTTGGGTTGAGGCTTCTTTGGTCTTGGCCGTTGCCCGGCCTCGACGCTTTCGGTTACCTGGTCGCCGGCGTCTGCCAAGACAGGTTCGGGAACCGGTTCTGCCGCAACCGCAATCGGAGCCGGTTCGTCTTCCGCGGGCATCGGAACGTCTTCCTCGGCGATGGCGACTTCTTCGTCCGCTCCGGCGTCGTTCAGTTCCGCCAACCGCTGCAGGATGGCAGCATCAACCGGATTATCCGGGTCCAGCTCTGCGTCGTCATCATCGAAATCCCGGAAATCGGCTGTTGCCGGAAGCCGGTGCTGCGCGGGAGCAGTTGGCGGATCGAGCGGAGCGCGATCGGTTTCTTCGGCGGCGGCGGCAGAAGCGTCTTGCGCAAGTTCGCTCTCAGCTTCGTCTGCAGGGACCTGCGCGTCACTGTTTCCGACTTGCAACAGGATCCGCCCCGGGGCGTAGCCCTCGGACGGTTCCATACGGATCTCGATTCTCTCGTCTTCGTCTCTGCCGAAAGACAGCCCGTCGGTTCCGATGCTGTCGGACTTGAGCGCCGTGCGAACGAAATCATAGACCTTTTCGACCAGATATTCGGGCGGTTGCGGACACGGTTTGATCTCCACGTACCGTCCCAAAAGCCATTGGGCACCGGCGGCGACGACACCGGTCAGTGTCTCGCCGGTCTTCGGATCGTCTTCGGAATACAGGTGACAGTGCAGGTAGAGGAGCAGTTCTTCTTTCGCCGCGGCCAGCCGCCTGAATGTCTCCGGTTCGAGCAGAAAGGTGCTCGGGCCCCAGAAGACCGAGACAGGGTCCGTCTCCGCCAGAAGGCCCGTCACGATCGCCTTGGCGAACGACATGGCCCGGAGCGCACGCTCCGTGTCCTCGAAAACGGCCTGATTGCCGGCGCCCGGGGCGCCGGAACCATTCAGAGCCGTCACGTTGTCACCGGAAACGGGCTGGATGGAAACATGCGTGCAGGCTGTCACCGCATCGTCGATGCGCTGGTCGCCCTTGATGAAGTTTTCAAGGGAAAATGTGTCGAGGGCAACCTGCAGATAGTCGTCTTCGGCAAACGGGATCGACTGCACGACCGACACTTTCAAATCCGCGATTTGAATGGCGATGTCGTGTTCAGAACCGCTTTCCTGCTGAACGCAGTCCTCCGCATTCAGCCCGACATGTTCGGCCGCTTCGGCAAGGATATGCCGGATCCTGTCACCGCCCAATGGCCGAAATTCCTGATGCAGGATCTGGCTGTCGACGCTTGAAAGAGGATGTATTTTCAACTCATTGACCGCAGACTGTTTTCAACGCTGCGTAAGGGTAAACAAAATCGGTGAACAAGGTATTAGCAAAGTTCACAATCCCGGCGTCGAAGGCACAGCCTCATTTCAATCCCATGCAACTGGCATAAAAGCTCGTCGTTGCCGGCCAGTCGGAAAAAATGCCTTCCACACCCACGTCTTGTGCAAGGACGTGCATGACGTCCATCATGTCTCCGTCACTGTCGATTGCCTCTCCCACGGTCTGGTAGTACCAGCCGCCACCCGAAGTGAGCGGGCCCGAACGCTCCAGCGTCCAGGTGATCAGCTTGAGCCCGGCTGCCTTGGCGGCTTCGGCATAGGGCGAGGGGACAATCTTGCCGTCTTCCAGGGTCAGGAGCACGAAAAGCGGCGGTGCCAGGTAATTGACGCCCATCTCCTTCAGTTCGGCCATGGAGGGGGAGAAGGTTGACGGGTCGAGGGGATTGAGATTGCGCCGCCCGTCGAGATAGACCGCCTGTTTGCCGAACTCTGGCTCGTTTTCGATCCAGTAGAGAACGTCCTCGAGATTGAAGGACTGGGCGAACACATCCTCCGCAGCCACACCGGCCGCCTTGTAGTCGTCGATCAGCTTCTGCGCATAGTCGGCTTGCGAAAATCCGTCGAACGGCATGGCAACCTTTGGTGCCTTCAGTTCCGGTGTGAACTTGACACCGAGATCCTTGAAGAGGTCGATCGACTCCGCGTGGGTCATCAGGGTTCCCGTATGGCCGTAAAGTTCGGTCCGCCAGTCCGCGGTTCCCTTCAGATAGTCGTCGACGGTTTGCGCGGTCTTGTCGGCGCTGTCCATCTTGCCGCGCAAGGTCCTGAACTCGGAAAGAGTGATGTCCGATGTCCGGCACTCGGCGGAAGCCGGTGTGTCACCTTGCGCCGGGACGAATGCGCCGGTGCATTTGCCGGCCAGATCCGTCGCGAGGATGTCCGTCGTCGTATGCAGATCGCTCTGCGAATGACGGCAGACAAGTTCCTTGTCCTTGGTGAAGGTGACGTCGCATTCCAGGATGCCGGCACCCATCAGCGCGCCTGCGCGGTAGCCTTCCTCGGTGTGCTCGGGAAATTGCAGCGGTGCCCCGCGATGGGAAATCGAAAACAGGGTCTTGTCTACCGGCTGGCCAATGCAGCTCTCAAGCTTTGTTTTCAGGTCGCTGTCCGCCATCTGGCTGACGAGATAGGCGGGGCGCGGGCCGACCGAAACTGTTTCCGCTTTGCCGGGAGAAGGCAATCCGGCAACCGCCAGCCCGGCGAGACAGACGGAAGCGGTCTGTTTGAGAAAACCGCCCTTGCGGGGGTGCTGTCGAAAATTCGCTGGCAAGGACATGGCAGGTTCTCTCGTTTTCAGGTTTATCTGAGAGCGGACCGGAAGGACACGCCCAGGATTTCGGGACATCCGGGACGCATGCCCGGCTCAGATATTTTTCCATCGAATACGGAGCGTTTCAGGTCCCCTGACCGATAAACCCCGTTTGTAGGACACAGTCTCTTCCACAAGTTCTATCGAATTGAAGCGTTTCAGCAAAGTCGAGAAAATGATGTCCATGTCGAGCCGCGCCAGGTGATTGCCGAGACAGAAATGCGCGCCGCGCCCGAATGCCACGTGCCAGTTGGGTACGCGCCCGACATCGAAGCGGTCTGGGTTCGGAAACTGCTTCGGGTCCCGGTTCGCCGCACCGTATAAGACACCGAACTTGGTCCCGCGCGGAAAGTCCTGACCGCAAATCTCGACATCCTCCGTGCAATAACGGTGGAAAAAGGGCAGGGGGGATTCGTACCGGAACATCTCCTGTACCGCTGTTTTCATCAGTCCCGGCTCGTCGCGCAGGCGCTGCAGTTCGGCAGGGAACGTCAGAAGCGCGTGCATGCCGCTGCCCAGAACGTCGATTGTCGAGCCGTGCCCGGCCATCAGGATCAGCATGGCCGTGGAGAACAACTCGTCATGCGACATGTGACCCTGTCTTTCCGCCTCTATCATGACCGAAAGGAGATCGTCCCTGGGGGCTTTCTCGCGGGCTGCCTTCAGCTCCAGAAGATAGTGATAGAACTCCGTCGTATTGCGTTCGGCGAGTTCCTTTCGGTCATCGGATCTGTCGATATCGAAGAACTGGACGATGTTTTCCGACCAGGTCCGGAGCTGCGGGCAGTCCGCGTCCGGCACGCCGAGGATGCGACCGATGATGTGCCCGGGGACATGTGCCGCAAGGTCTTCGACGAAATCAATCCCGGTTCTATCCTCGAGCGCGTCGAACAGCGTGTCCACATAAGCCTGAATGCTGGTGCGCAGGTTGTTGACCATCACCGGTGTGAACAGCTTGAAAACCTGCTTTCGCAGGCGGTCATGCACGTCGCCGTCGCTGTCGAGCAGGGAGAACTGAACGAAACGGCTGTGATGCGGCATGTCGTGCCAGTTGCCTGCACGTTTCTGTTCTGCGATTTCTTCAGCGTCGGCTATGTGATCGAGCGAGCGGACCATCCTGTCATTCATGACGATGTCCGACACATCGTCGAACCTTGCTGCCAGCCAGACATCGAAATCCTCGAAATAGGTCAGGCCCGGCCGGGCTCTCAGGGCTTCGTAAAAGGGATAGGGATCTTTCGCGAACGCATCGGACAGGGGATCGAAGGCGGGGAGCGGCGACGGGCTCATTCAGGTCTCACTGATCTGGAACGCACGGATTGTTGGCGGTGGTTCATTTCAAGGTCCGGGTTTTGCAAGGGACCGCCTTCTGACATCCGGCATTGAGGACAAGTTTTCAAGTTCCATCTGTTTTGCAAGGCAGCCGGGTACAGCGGGAAGAGGGGAAACGCGCCAATACCGCTGCACGACTCTCTCCAGATTTGACCGAAAACGTTTCGCTGCGCGAAGAAGAAGAGCACCTGTGTGGCAAAGGCCCGACGCGTGGGCAGCTTGGCCTGCGGAAATTTATCAATATCTGAAGCAGATGCCTGTATTTGCGTTTCGAACCCAAATCTATTCAGTTTATAGCGTGCGAAAACCGAATTTATCGAGTATATTAGCGGTTGTGATGGCTGCATCTGCCGTACTTTTGGGGCAGCTTTTAAGAAAGTTGCTGCCAATACGGATAATAGATAAAATTTTACTGGAATTTAACAGTCTTCATTTTCCAAATAAGTTCCAATTTATGGTAAATTCGCCGTTTTTTTCTAGTCAAAACAGCGAATAGGGAATAATACTGTGTCAGTGAGGTCCGGACCGATCCTGTTGCGGGATTGGAGCGGCTTCTGGTGTCCGCTCTCCACGGAAGACCGTTAGGAATATCATCCTGTTCATCTCCTGCTGATCGCGATCATGCGGACCTGCGACTTGACGTAATTGGGGGGTTCCTTGGGACCTGAAGACGTTTCGATCTTGTTCAATGCGTATTCAGCGTGCCGGGCCAGGCTCTACGGGCTCGGTTGCACGGCCCGTGTCCTGCGGGATTTCAGCGAAGTCATTCCGGCGCTTGAAAAGTGCGGCAAGGACGTCACCCCCTTTTTCCAGACGCGGTTTTTCGACTTCAACGGCCACAACGGTTTCTGCCACGTGGCCTTTGCCGATGACGAACCTGTTTCATTCTATTGCAGCCAGTTGTTCGATACCGGCGCGATGCAGTATCTCGACTACCACAGGGTGCAACTGTCCCGGATTTACGGGCCGGAGTATCCGGTCGACGAATCCTGGGTGTGTCCGCCGATGAAGGACATACAAGGCAAGGTCATCTATTCCGGCGATGCGTTGAATGTCTCGGGTCACGGCTCGGCCCGGCTGTCGCTGGAGCGGTTGGCGCTCATTGCGCGGATGAACCTGTATCTCGGGCTGGCGACGTGGCAGGACGCCAACGCGTGTGTCGGCCTCGCAAGAGCGGACAGGGTGCGCAAATCCCTGGGGGATATCTACGGGGCGTTCCACAGGTATCCCTACGCCACGAGATGGTTGAACCCGCCGGAGGACAGGAAGCAGGACGACATGTTCCTGTTCAACTGGCCGTCAGACGTTCTCTATCTTGCAAAAATAGATGCTCATGAAACTGCGCCGTCGTCGGCAGGGTGAGATTCACGAGAACCGGCTTCGGCGTGCCGAGCCACAGCCTTTCGATCAGACGATAATAGCTGACCGGTATGTTGGTGAGCGCGCCGGGAGGCGTCACCTCCATCTCGACGAGTTCAAAGACCCTGTCGCCCTGTGCGGCCCGTGCGAACCCGCCGGCAACGGCCTGGTCGAACTTGGGATCCTGGCTCCGGATTGCTGACGCGAAATCGCTGCCGAACTGGCCTTCCATCACTTCCTTGATGTAACTGCTCTGTCCGACATATCCGATCTGCGGGATATGGTCGCCATTGGCGGCGATCGACGTGAAGACGACACGATGAAACTGGGGCATGTCCGGCCGGAACTTTCCGTCCGTTGCCCTCAGGAAAGCCTCAAGCTCCTGTATGTGCTGACCCGCCAATCCTTTCATGTTCGCCGGATCAACGCGCTTGATTTGCATTCAGTTTCCTCCGCCTGTCACCGGAAGTCCCTTGGTCCGTGACAACTCAGAACGATTCTGCCGGATGTCTGTCCGGCACGGTCTTTCTTATAGGTCTTCATCGCGGCTCTGGAAGCGGCTGGATGAAAACACGCTTAATATAGCCATTTTCGATCAAGTTTGCACCAATCTCCGTGCCTGACAAAGCGACAGCCCGACTCAATTTCGAAAGACGGGAACATTACGATCCATCGTGGCCCGGATGAAAGCACATTTGCGGGAGCGAACCATGTTCGGCCCGTGTCGCGACTTGATGAAACCACGAAAACGCGACGTTTTTGTGCGCAGGCTTCACTTCACGTCAACGACCTCGACATTGCGCGCATCGATTCCATCGCGAAGGTCCGACTGATCCACCGTCAACGTGCCCTTGCCGTCGCCCTCTCTTGAAACGCGTATGCCCGTATCGTTGCCGTCGTCGTTTCCGGCGGTGGTGACCCTGTGGATGGTTACCGTGACCGTTCCCTGGCCCGCTTCGTCGAAGCGCAATCCGTTGCCGCCGTTTTTCCACGCGCCGACTTCGTAGACGACTGCTGTCAGGTCGCCCGGGCCTGATTCTGACGTCCGAAATCCGTCATCCGTGTTGTGATCGGCAAACGACCTGACATGGGAGATGACGGCATTGCCTGCGTCTTCCTCGTCCAGGTCGACACCTTCGTCGAGATTGCCGGTGATTTCGCTGTCGGTCATCGTCACGACCAGGTCGCCGTCACCTGCTTCGTCGATGTCGATGCCGTCATCAAGATCGATTGAGAATTCATACTCTTCGACGAACCCGGACGCATGAAGCGATATCTCGCGTTCAAAACAACGGTCGTCCGGCGAGCCGGTCACGGCTGCAGGGAGGTCGGCTTCGCTTTTCTCCCCATCATCGAACTCCCCATCGGGCTCATCGGGCAGATAGCTGTGCAGGATCCTGGGGTCGCAGTAATCGCCGTTGTCTAGAAACCGGTTCTCGACGGCAGAGGCGTAAACGCTCCCGGCATCGCCTTCATCGAGCTCCACGCCGTCCGCGCCCACCTTGCGGAAGACGGAGTTGTAGGAAACGAACGTGATGTCGCCGTCCCCGCGTTCGTCGACCCGGATCCCGTCGGCGTCAAACGCGCCGAGACCCACTCTCTCTATCCTGACATCCGTAAGCTGCGCATTGATGGAGGCCGGGGCACCGTCGCCACCGCCGCCGCTGCCGCCGCCGCATGCGTCGGCAAGGTCGCAATCCGAAATATGTATGCCATGATAGGCAACGCCGGACACCGAGACGTTTTCAAGCGTCATATGAACGACCCCGGTCTGATCGTCTCTCACATCGAGAAAAATACCCTTTCCGCCTGAGCCGGCTTCGTCGCCGCGGTTTTCGATGCTGAAGCCGCCCGGGCCCTTGAAATGGAGTTTCGAAACGGAAAGGTCGGCGCCCTCGGAGATTTCGAGCAGCGTCACGTTTTCCCGGGCATGAACCGTCTGTCCGTTGCCGTATATTTCAAGAGGTGCGCGGCCCGAATAGGCAAGGGTTGTTTGAATGTCGATGTCATCACCCGTCACGATGAAGATCGGCCTTGTCTGGGTGTCCCGGGACGCCGTCTCAAGTGCCGTACGAAAGGACCCTTCGCCGGTGTCTGCGCCGGTCGTGACGAGAAGTGGAGCGGAGGCAGGAGAAGGCGATACTGCAAGCACCAGCAGAATTGGTGCGGCGCACGCGCCCGCGCTGGACAACAGACGGTTCCTGATCATGGTCATTGGCAAGGCTCCTTTTCAGTTTCCGCGTCCTGGTCCGGCCCATCTTTTTCAGCGGACTGAAGCCGGCCTGGGCATGCAACTTGGGCGTCGCAGCGCCGGTTGGAGCAGCCTACACCACAGCCTAAGGTATCTCCAATCCGCAACGGTTTGATCTGTCCCGATGGCAGTGGACAGTCCCGTGCGACGTGTGAGGACGGGCGGATCGCGTGGAGCGCGTTAACCATGAAGTATTGAACGACGCTACGTAAGGTTAAAGAAGGCCTGAAATGCGTTGACACATCAGTCGCCAAGCAGCTACGAAGCAGCTGTAATGCATAAAAGTTGAATCAATAAAAGAGATTTTCAGATGCTTGGAACTGTGCGCGCTGTGATTGCAGCAGGAATTCTGTTCGCGGGGCCAGCTGCCGCCACCGCGGCACCCATGTGGAATACGGTCGGGGCCGGCGGCTTTGACAACGGCTACGCGACCTCCATCACGTATGATGCCAACGCGGCACGCGGCAGCGCAAACGATCGCGGCAACGCTGAGAATGCGCTCGGTGCGCATGACGGTTCGTTTTTCGAGATCGGTTTCGGAAGCTATATCGACCTGACTTTCGGAACGCTTTTCGATACGAGCGTGTCCGTTTTCGAAATCACGTTCGGAAATGTTCTGAACTGGCCTGAGGCTGCCCAGATCTTCGTGGGCGACGGGATCAATTTCCAACTCATCGCATCCATCGGCAATGACGATGCCCAGGGCGGCGGAGTGGTGCCGATAGCGCTGGCCGGGACATTCGACACGGTGCGTATCATGGACACGTCTCCGACCCGCGGATTGTCGACCGGTGGCTTCGACGTCGACGCTGTGCGCGTCACGCCTGTGCCGCTTCCGGCGGCCTTGCCACTTCTGGGAGCAGGGCTCGCGGTACTTGGATTTGTTGGCTGGAGGCGGCGTCAGGCTGCGTAAGCCTGCGTCCCGTTCAGGAATTCGAACCCGCTCGGCATCGTGATGCCGAGCGGGTTTTTCTTTGCTTGCCGGATGGTCTTCGGCTCGGGCAAGAGCTCTAGCCGGCGTCCTTTGTATGCGCCGCCGTCAACTCGAACACTTCGATGGTGTCGTCGTATCCCTTGACGCGCGCGTCTCCTGCCGAGCGGACCTGGATGCGGCCTTCAACGCGCTTTGCGAGCTCTGCACTGACCAGGATGCTGGTTTTCTTTTCCCGGTTGAGTCCCTCGAGCCGCGAGGCGAAATTCACCGTGTCGCCAAGCGCCGTGTAGTTCAGGCGGTCCGAACTGCCGACATTGCCGACAATGGCTTCGCCGGAATGAAGGCCGATGCGGGTCCTGAGAGGCAGGATGTCCGCGTCGGACCAGGAATCCGTCTCGGCCTTGCACGCCTCGATCACGGCGAGCGCGGCACGGCAGGCTTTTACCGGGTGATCGTCGACATGGTTCGGTGCGTTCCAGAATGCCATGACGGCGTCACCGATGAACTTGTCGATTGTCGCCTCGTGCGCCAGGAGCGTCTGTGTGACCACCTCGAAATACCGCGACATCCGGTTCATGACTTCTTCCGGCGGGAGCTTCGACGACATGGCGGTGAAGTTCTCTATATCCATGAAGAGGACTGTGACATCTCGCTTTTCGCCGCCGGGTTCGGGTGTTTCCTGCCGCTTGATCATCTGCTGAACAAGGGCCTTGGGCACATATCTGCCGAAGGTCAGAAGCGATGTGCGCATCTGGTCCAGGGCTGTTTCGAGCTGGAAGACCTCGTTGACCACGGATGAGCGCGAAAACGGCCGGTCGAGATCGAAGTTGCGGATGCGCTGCGTGCCTTTCGCCAGGGTCTTGAGCGGGCGTGACAGCGAGCGCGAGACGAGCCAGATGAACGGGATGCTGCACAGCGCGATAAGTGCGGACACGAGGATCGTCCGCTGAGACGCCCGAGTGATCTCGCCGATCACGTCGCGCGACGGCAGGGCAATCGCGAGATTTTCGCGCTCGCCCGCGCCAAGCCCGATCGCCGATATATGCGTCATCCATGGATGGCCGCTGACTTCAACCGTCTTGATCGTTTCACGCTCCGGATTGCGCACCTGCTCCTGCAGGGCCGCCAGGGCAGCATATCTGTCGTCGCCGTCCGGGCTGTCCTTGAGGGAGGAGTGCGCGAGCAGCGTGCCTTCATGGCTGATGATCGCGAGAACCCCGGTTCTCGCCTGGGGTTCGGAATCAAGGAACGAACTGAGGTCCGACAGCGTGATATCGACGCCGACGACGCCGCGCGCATGCCGCTTGCTGACAGTCAGGCCGGGTTTTTTCGAGCCGGTGAACAGGTAGACGTCCGTCCGCTCCACCAGGGGGCTGTTGATGGCCTGTTCGTACCAGGGCCGCTCCCGTGGATCGTAGGAAATCTCGTCCTCGTTTGAATTGGTGTGCAGCGTGACGCTGTTCTCGTCCAGAAAGCGCTCGATCTGGACGGGCCTGGCCCGGTCGCCCCTCAGGATGATCTGCTCGCGAAACACTGTGCCCTCCGGCGCACCCATCTCCTCCAGGCGGGCTTCGGGCAGCGTGCGGGTGGCGCCGACAAGATAATTGCTGCCGTCCTCGTAGCCGATATAGATGTTGGCGATCTGCGGCATCGCCGAGAGAAACGAGATCAGCCGTTTGCGGGCAGGGTGGCCGCTCGCCTTGGGGTCGATATTGACGTCGAGCCAGTCTCCCGAATAGTGCGCGATGGCGTTGATCGGCTCGATCAAGGAGGCCGTCTGCAGCCGCACGACTTCGGCGGACCGCTCCATGAGCTCGCGCCCGGCCGTCAGCGCCGTCTCGCGGTTGGCATAGTGCGTATAGGAAATGATGGTTGCCGCCAGCGCCAGGGCAACGCTCAACGTCACCGTGAACAGGCTGACGGTTATGGAAAATCTGGAAAACGGTTTCATCGGCCCCTTGCGTCGCCCCACGACGAGCGCCTGCACCCGGCGCCTCGTGCCGAAGCTATTGGCCCGACAGGACCTTTGCAAGAGTGGGGAGGGGCGGGGAAGGTTTAGGCAACAGGAGATTTTGCCTTTTTGCCGTTGAAACGGCTTGGTCGGGCAGGCCGGATTTGAACCGACGACCCCTTCACCCCCAGTGAAGTGCGCTACCAGGCTGCGCTACTGCCCGAACGGGTTCTACCTATCTTGTTCGCTTTCCAAGCGCAAGCCGCTTGTTGGGGTCAGGACCGGCTTTGTCCACCCATCCGGTTCCCTGTCGCAAAACCGGAGCGGGATCGCCGGGTCTCAATCCTGTCGGCCGCAATCAGGCCCCAGGCGAGCCCGTAGAGCATGTACATGTGCCGCCAGCGGTCGGTATCGATAATCACCGACAGGATCAGGTGAGCGAGGAAAACGGCGAAGACGCATTGGGTGAAGCCGGTCCAGGGCCGCGACTTGAACAGGAGCGGCACCATGGCTGAAACCGTCCAGAGCGCCAGCACGATATAGGTGACGCCGCCGAGCCAGCCATAGGTCGTGAAGCTCTTCAGGTAGACATTGTGGGTGTCTTCCGGGAAATAGTTCCGGAAACCGAGCGTCCCGAGGCCGAGCGGGTGTTCCATCACCAGCTGAAAACCGAGCGCATAGCGCGCGAACCGGCCAAGCCGGGCGCTGTCGTAGTCCTGGACCAGGCGCGCCCGCTGTTCGAACATCTCCGCAACGGTATCGATGGAGAGCGCGGCTGCCAGAAGCGCGAAGACGGCCAGCACGCCGGTAAATCCCATCATGATCAGGCGCATCCTGCGCTGGTTGCTTTGCTCCGTCACCAGGGCAAGGAAATAGACGACCAGCACGCCGGCGAAGAGCACGCCCCAGGCCCCCCTGGAAAAGCTCAGGAAAATGCCGAGCAGCAGCACCGTCAGCGGGAGCAGCAACAAGACGTTTTTCAGAACCGACTCGCGCAGCAGCTTTTGAATGATCAGCAGCGTCGGCAGGACAAGAAACGGCCCGAAAACATTGGGATCCTTGAAGGTGCCGCGCGCCCGGTCATAAAGCGTGAAATAGTCCGCGCCCGGGAACAGCTGAAAATAGCCGGCGATGCCGACCGAGGACACCAAGACGGCGCTGACCGTGTATCCGTTCTGGATGATGCGGAACCGCTCCGGCTTTTCGGCCAGGATCGCGGCATAGAAGATGGCGGTGATCGCCAGGAATCCGGACACGGCCATGTACATGGACGCGTCGCCGAAGTCGTTCGCGATCGGGACCGAGGCGATGCCGCCGGTGATGTAGAGCATCAGGCAGATGATCAGCGGTCCGAACTCGCGCCGCAGCTTCAGCCCGCAGGCGAGCCAGACCACCGTGAGGAAAGCCATGTAGAGCTCGTAAGGGGCGGGCTCCTCGATCACGAAACCGGACAGGAACGCGGCAAGCCAAAGCGCGCCGTTGCCCAGGCTCCTGACAGGCAGGCCAATCGGCGCGTGCGGTCCGTAAGCGCCAGAATATCCGGCAACGGTGCTCAATAGGCGTTCTCCGTATTGAGCAGCCGGAACGGTGTCAGCAGGAGGATTTTCAGGTCGAACAGGATCGACCAGTTCTCGATATAGTAGACATCGCATTCGACCCGTTTTTCGATCTTTTCCTGCGTGTCGACTTCACCGCGCCACCCGTTGATCTGGGCCCAGCCGGTCACGCCCGGCTTGACCTTGTGTCGGGCGAAGTAGCCGTCGACCACATCGTCCCAGGTGGTGTTGTCGGTATGCGCGTTGACCGCGTGCGGCCGCGGGCCGACAAGCGACAGCGTGCCCGCCAGGACGTTGAAGAGTTGCGGCAACTCGTCGATCGACGTCTTGCGGATGAAACGGCCGACGCGGGTGACGCGCGGGTCACCTTTGGTCACGACCTGCTTGGCGTCGGGATCCGACATCTCGGTATACATGGACCGGAATTTCAGGACTTCGATGATCTCGTTGTTGAAGCCATAACGTTTCTGACGGAACAGGATCGGCCCCTTGCTGTCGAGGCGAATGGCGATCGCCGCTGCAATCATGAGCGGGAACAGCGCCACGATCGCCGCAGTCGCGAACACGAGATCGAAGATGCGCTTGCCGACCATGTCCCAATTGGCGATCGGTTTCTCGACGACGTCGACAAAGGGAACCGTGCCGATGAAGGATGTGCCCCGGTTGCGGAATCGGACCTTGTCCGTGTGTGCGGACAGACGGATGTCGACCGGCAGGATCCAGAGCTTCTTCAGAAGCTGCAGAACCCGCTTTTCAGCGCGCAGGGGAATACAGACGATCAGCATGTCGATCCGGGCAAGGCGCGCGAACTCCACGAGGGCGCTGATGTTTCCAAGCTTCGGATACCCGGCCACGACCGGAGGGGACCTGTCGTTGGCGCGGTCGTCGAAAATGCCGCAGATACGGATGTCGTTGTCGGGCTGGGCCTCGATCTCGTGGATCAGTTCCGCCGCCGCCGTTCCGCCGCCGACGATGATCGCGCGCCGTTCGAGCCGGCCGCGGGTCATCCAGTGGCGCACAAGCGAATAGACGACAAGGCGCGACAGGCAGAGCCCCGTCAATCCGAGCGCGAACCATGCGCCGATCCATGGGTCGGGCAATCCTGTGCCGATCCCCGTGGTCGAGCGTAAAAGGGCAAACATCGCAAAGACAAGCGTCCACCCGGCCGCAACGCGCCCGAGCTGCGACAATCCCTGGCGCATCACCGAAACCTGGTAGACGTCGGCTGCCTGGAAGAAGGCGAGGGTGAACAGAACGGCTGCCAGGGTCGCAAAGACGGCGGACCAGCCGGCGGCGAGGTCGCCGCCGCCAGCGAAAACGGCGGCGCCGGCGCTGAGCATGATCAGAACCACGTCGGTCAACCTGACGAGCCCTGTCAGGACGGGAACGGAGATCCCCTTGCCGCCAAGACTTTGGGCAAGCTGCAGCGCGGCAACGGAAAGCCCGTTTTCGGCCGTGGGCAACGCATGAAAGTTCTGCGGGCCGATCGCGTCATCGACGCTGTGCCGGAACTGCCTTTCCAGGTTCTGCCGCAGATCTATGCCGGCATTGCCTTCCGGCTCCCGGTGGACGGTCTGAGAAGGTTTGAGGGCTGGATTGCTCATTATCGGTTGCTCGATCTGGCATAGACGGATTGAGGCCTGGCGCGTGCGCTGACCGTCTCTTTCGCACCTGAAACGGAAACCTCCTGGGGCTTGAGGCCCTTGATTTCCTGGTAAAGTGTGGTGATCCGGTCGCTCATGAGCTCGACGGAAAATGTCTCGGCGAGGCAACTGCGCAGTTCCTTCGCGTCGGCGGCCATGCGCTCCGGTTCCGACAAGGCATTTTCCATCGCGACCGTGAGCTTCCCGATATGACCCGGTTCGATCAGGCGGTCGGCATGTTTTCCGAAAACCTCCGGAATGCCGCCGACACGCGTTGCGATCAGGGGGCGCTGCGCGGCAACCGTTTCCAGGATGATGTACGGCATGGCCTCTGCGCGCGAGGGCACCACGACGGTGTTCGCCAGCTTGAAGGCGTCGGGCGCGGCAAGAGCGCCATGGAACGTGATGGACTTTTCCAGCCCGAGAGAGGAGACCAGCTTGCGGTAACGCTCTTCGTCAGGTCCCTCGCCAACGATATGGGCGCTGGGCGCGGTGCCGGTCTTCAGGCGGATGTTGTAAAGCGCTTCGATGAAGAGATCCGGTCCCTTCAGATCCCGCAGCATGCCGATATAGAGGAAGTCACCCGCATCCGCGCTGGCCGGGACGGGCGTGAACTCGGCAGGTGTCAGGCCGTTATAGACCATGCGCGTCTTTGCTTTCGGCAGGCCGACCTTGCTTTCATACGCCGCCGCCTCGTAATCGGAGACGAAGACGATGCCGTCGGTCAGACGCCCGAGCAGGTATTCGAGCGTGTGGTAGACGCGGCCCTCGAACCGGTTCGGATCGTAGTGAAGGCTGCCGCCGTGCGGACAATAGACGCGCGCGACCTTGTTGCCGCGCAGGCGCAGCACCGTCCCGATCAGCCGGGCATAGGCTCCGCCCTTCGCACCGTGCCCGTGCAGGACGTCCGGACGAAGGTCGCGCACGTGCCGGTAAAGGGCCAGTGCCGCGGACATGTCCTGAAAGGTGAGTTGCCGTTGCATCGGAAAGCGTGCCAGACCGAGAGAGAGCCTTGGCCTGATCTCGTCCATCAGCCTGTTGTCGAATTCGCTGCCCGTACTGCTGTCACAAATTACGCCGACATCGTGCCCGGCTTCCGACTGAGCGGTCGCCAGATCGCGTATATGACGGAAAATCCCGCCAATAGGCGAACGGACACAATGCACGATCCGCATTGGGGTCGTTGTCATGGTGCAGTTTCCCTGTTCTTACCCCCGGGTTTCTTTTTGAACCCGTGAGGTATTGAGGCTGCACCGTATCAAACGGAGATGAGTCCACCGTTAATGGGGGGCGTTTTAGAAATAGCGTTCCCGAACGTAAATGGTGTCTCCCGGGCGGATCGGGTCCGAAATGGGAACACGGCCGTTTAGAACTTCACCATTAATCTGCCGGGTGATGTCGACGTTGGTCTGCTGTGCTCTGGAGCTGAAACCGCCGGCGGTGGCGATGGCATTCTGCACGGTCATGCCCGCCACATAGTTGTACTGGCCTGCATTTTGCACTTCGCCCATGATGAAGACGGGACGATAGGTATCCACTTCCACGGAAACATCCGGATTGCGGATATATCCCTGCCGCAATTTGGCGGCAATCTCGGCGGCAAGTCCCTGCTGGGTTTTGCCCCTTGCAGCAACACTACCGACAAGTGGGAAGGAAATATAACCAGCCTGATCAATGACATAAGTGTTGGAGAGGTCGTCCTGGCCAAACACGATGATGCGCAGCCTGTCGCTGGAATCCAGGCGATAGGGCTGTGTCAGCGTTTCATGAAACGCCGTTGGCGGCTGTCTGTATCCACTGCACGCGGCAAGGCCCAGGCACAAGGCCAGAACAACAAGCGCTCTCGTACGCATCAGCGACTCTCCTACAATTCCAGGACAGCATCGCGTGTTATGGTTAATTGAGCGTGAAGAGCGTTTTTGCGTGGGCCTGTCAAAACAACCGAGGCCGATGCAAAGATTAACGCCGGCGAACATGCAATTGCAGAAAGCTTAACCGATCGCTTACCCTAATTCGCGATAGTTTGCCGGAATGTGGAGACAGAACCCAATGAATGCTGATCGGCAGACCCATCCTGAAGACGACATGGCGCTTGATCTGGGCGGATTGTTGCGCGCGATCGGCCGTGCCTTGGGCTGGCTCCTGCCATTGACGCTTCTCGTGGCGGCTGCCGTTTTCATCGGATTGCAGTTCGTCGCACCCAAATACAAGAGCGAAGCCAGGGTTCTGATCGAGAGCACCGACAACAAGTTTCCCGGTGCGTCGCGCGGTATTGAAGAGGAGAGGGCGCTCCTGGACGCCGAAGGGGTTGCCAGCCAGGTGCAGTTGCTCATGTCCGCGGACCTCGCACGCAGGGTGGCCTCCAAGCTGAGCCTGGCGGCGATCCCCGAATTCGATGCCAGAGGCGACGGGTCTCTCATCGGTGATCTCCTGACCGCGATCGGTCTGAAAAGCGACTCGGCGGGCAACAGCGCGGAGGAGAGGGTTCTCAAGCACTTTTACGAGAATCTCGATATCTACCAGCTCGAGGGCTCCAGGGTCATCGCGGTCGACTATTCCGCGGAAAACCCCGTTCTCGCCGCGAAAGTCGCCAACACCATCCTGGACGAATATCTCTCGCTGCAATCAAGCGCCAAGAGAGAAACCACGGAACTGGCCTCCGCCGCGCTTGAGCCGCAGATCATCGAGCTGCGCAAGGAGGTTCAGGCAGCGAGGCAGGCCGTCGCTGATTTCAGGGCGCGGGCGGATCTTCTGATCGGTGCCGACAACATTCCGCTCAACCAGCAGCAGCTGGCCGAAACCAGCAGCGACTATTCCGCGGCGCAGGCTTCCAAGGCCGAGGCGCAGGCGAAAGCGGATCTGCTTAGGGAATTGCTCAATTCCGGCGGATCGCTCGAAACGGCGAGCGATGTGCTCAATTCGACCCTGATCCAGAGGCTGCGGGAGCGGCAGGTCGAGATCCAGTCGAACATTGCCGAATTGTCGATCACGCTGCTGCCGAACCATCCCCAGCTCCGTTCGCTGGAGTCTCAGCTTGCCGACTATGACCGGCAGATCCGTTCGGAAGCGGGCAAGATTCTCCAGGGACTGGAAAACGATGCGAAGGTGGCCAATCAGCAGGCGCTTGCGCTGGAAGCACGGCTTGAGGACCTGAAAACGGCGGCCGCCCGGACCAATGCCGACCAGGCGCGCCTCAGCGAACTGGAACGGGAAGCGAACGCCAAGGCCGCGCAGCTCGATCAGCTCATGCTCAGCTTTCAGGAAGCTGATTCCCGGCTTCGTGCACAGGTGCTGCCGGCAGACGCACGCATCATTTCGCGCGCCAGCGTCCCGGTGGAGCCTTATGCGCCGAAGATCATTCCGAGCACGATCATCGCCGCTCTTGTGACCTTCATACTCGGCTGTGCCCTCGTGCTGATGCGCGCCTTTCTCTCAGGCGATGCCCTCTACCGCGTGAATGCCTCTGGCGCTTCGTCATCTGCGCAAATGCACGCGCGGCCGGACCGGCGTACGCCCGCCATGGAGCCTTCGAGCGGCGGGCAGTTCATGAGCGCCAACCTGTCTGCGCGCGATCCTCTGGGATGGTCACCGGGATATGGCGTGTCTTCGGCAAGTTACGACCTTTCACCTGACTTGAAGCGCGGGCAGCCGCGCGAACAGGCACCCGATGCCGAACGCGTCGTTGATCTTGCGGGCATTCCTTCATCGCCGCGCCGGACGCGCACGCGCCACCGGGGCGAACCCGTCGATGCCAGGAGTGATTACGATCAGGATGTGTCGCCCGACTGGCTGGACAATCTGCGCGGCAATGATGAACCGGCGCCTGCAAAGGACGAGCCGAGGCCGCCGCTGGACAAGGAAACCGCCTTAGAGCCGCTGGCGGACAAGACACCTGGCATTCCCTGGAAGACACAGCCCAAGGCATCCTTTTCCAAGGATATCGATGTGACGGGGCGGATCGTTGTCCTGAGCGTCGACGACGAAAACCTGTCGCACGAGTTGGCTTTCGATCTTGTGCGCAAGGCAGCCGGAAACGGGGCGTCTGCCCTGGTTGTCGAAGTCTTCCCCGACCAGGCCGACAACCGGGCCGCGGAAGGGTTTTCGGACGTCGTGTCCGGCCGCATGCCGTTTGCCAAGGTGGTTTACCGGGACGCGGTGTCGAAGGCCCACATCATCGAATCCGGCCGCTTCGCCATCACCGACGACATGGTCAGGTCGGATCGCTTCAGGCTCGCCCTTGATGCGATCAAGTCCACCTATGAGGTGGTCGTCGTCGATCTGGGTGCAATTGACGGATCGCTCGCAAGTGCACGCATGCTGAGCTTTGCCGACCGCGTGTTCATCGCCGCGAGCGCACCGGATCACGGGCACGAGCTGCAAAGCGCCGCCAACCTGCTGGCACACAACACCGGAGCCAGGGTGGAAGTCCTGATCGCCGGGGACTTGACCCCGGATCCCCGCCGAAACGGAGACGGACACGCAGCGTGAGGCACCGGCTTCCAGATGCCCGTGCCGAAACGTTCCCGTGCGCGGGCAACATGCTTGACGCGCATCGGCGACCGGTATGAAACGGGCCTAGAGTAACAGCTGAGCAGGGTGGGAGTTTTCGGACTACGATCCGCTGCCGGCAGACTTCCAGCGGCGCATCTGCCGCACCAGCGGCCAGAGCACATCTGAATTCCGCACCGCGGATTTTGCCTGCAACCGAAGCGCTTCCAGGTTCTTCTTGATGTTGCCTTTCAGCGAAACGGCCATGCGGCTATCCCTGAGAGGTACGGGTTCGGCCCAGGAAGTCTTGTACCGCTCTTCGCCCAGCCCGAGATCAAGTTCCGTCGTCTGCGGATCAGAACAGGCGCGTTCGACGATTTCCTTGATCAGGACCAGGCCGGGGCTGTTCGGCAACAACGCGTCATGTGCGACGCTGTTGCTGTAGGCATGGATCGTGCCGCCGCCCTGCGCACACAGGTAGGTTGACCGGATCTTGCCGTCCGCCTCGAGAAACCAGAGGTCCAGATCCCGGTGGGCGGTTTCCGTGCCGGCAAGCCCGAGAATCCTTTCCAGGAATTGCCGCGCGGATGCGGTTGCGAAAACATTTGGAATGCCGGCCTCTTGCGCGCGTTTTGACCTTTGTTCGAGAAAAGCTTCGAACCCGTTGCGCAGATCCGTTTCGGTTTCGGCCCTGATCACGCGGTATCCGTCGACCGACTGCAGGTGCCTTTGTTTGCGCAAGAGGTTCTTTCGCGAGGATTTGCTGTGCGTCTCACGGAAAAGCGTCTCGAAGTCATCGGCGAGCCGGCGGGTGAAGATCGGGCTCGGACTGGGTGTCGCTCCGTCGAGGACAAGCGGATGGCGCCGGCCGTTCCAGGTTTCCGGGACGTTTTGCAGGAGCAGCAGATCGGCCTCGGCATCTCTGCACACACTGGTCAGAACCTCCGAGATCTGCCTTTCTGTCACGCTCCGGTAAAACTCCCGATCCCAGATCGCCGTGTTCTGGTTCCCATTCTGATAGCCAAGGAATGACAGCGTTCTGGTGCCTGCGGAATTCTGCAGCCCAAGCGGAAGCAGAAGAACCGGCTTGTCGTCAAGTTGGACGGTCGCGATCACGGGCGTGACATCCAGGTCCTGACCGATCGTTTGGCTCCAGGCCGCAAGCCAGCCGGGGGACTGATAGGGATTGCCGAAACCGCCAGCCACCAGCTGTTTCCAGCCGGACGCCGCCGCCTGGATGTCATCTGACAAGACGATCTGCAGGGCCTGCGATTTCTGCGCGAAACCGCCTTTGTCTCCTGAGTTCAAGCTGGTCGCATTTGCCGCTGACATAGGGGTAATCCATTTTAAACGATCATTGACGAAAACTTTGGGTTGTGCTGGCCGGGCAATCTCGAGCCCGGTAGACTTAGCAACAATTGTTAAAGAATACGTGCCTTAATGGCGCTTAATTCATAAACGGGCACCGGCGCCATATGGGCATTCGTCAAAAAGCAGTTTCGCGCGCATTCCGGGTTCTGAAGGGATCCGGTCTTGGACGCGCGATGGCTCCGCTGACACAGGGATGTGGTGCCGTTTTCATGATGCATCATGTCCGTCCGGCCCGTGACGATGCCTTTCAGCCCAATGCCCATCTTGAAATCACGCCGGAGTTTCTCCGCCTTGCGGTCGAGCGCATACGCGCGAACGGCTATGAAATCATATCGCTGGACGAGGCGGTCGATCTTCTGAAATCGGGCTACGGTCACCATCGCTATGCCGTGCTGACCTTCGACGACGGTTACCGCGACAACCTCAAGGTCGCCTATCCGGTGCTCAAGGACCTGCAGGCACCGTTCACGGTGTTCGTCGCCACCGGCCTTGTCGAGCGCACCAGCGAACTCTGGTGGCTGGCACTGGAACGGATCATAGCGGCAAACGAGACGGTCGAATTCACCCGGGCAGGCGAGGAAAACGGCCTGCCATGCGGAACGGCGGCGGAAAAGAACAGCTGCTTCGAGCGCATCGTCGACTACCTGACCCTTGAAATCGGTGAGCTTGACCAGCGCAAGATCATTCGCGCGCTTGCCGGGAAGTATGACCTCGATCTTGCCGGTCTCGCGGACGAGCAGATGATGACCTGGGACGAAGTGCGCGAGCTGGCAAGCGACGAACTCGTAACCATCGGGGCGCACACGCACGATCACTTTGCGCTGGCGCGGCTGGACAGTTCATCGGCCCGCGCCGATGTCACCAAGGGCCTGAAGATCCTCGAGAAGGAACTCGGCAGGCGGCCGAAGCACTTTGCCTATCCTTATGGAAAATCGCATGCGGTCAGCCTGCGCGATGCGGAAATTCTCCGCGACATCGGCTTTTCGTCTTCGGTGACGACACTGCCCGGTGTTCTGCAGTCGGTGAATGCCCGCGATCCGATGATGTTGCCGAGGGTCTCGTTGAACGGGCGCTTCCAGGAGCCGGCCATCGTCGATCAGTATCTGACAGGCGCGCCTTTCGCGCTCTATCGCGCCGCCCGTTGGGCGGCCTCGGGATTCGGCGTCAGGTCCGGTTTTTCCCGCTTCTTTCCATCCACCAGATGATGGCGCCTGCCGGTATCACCCACAACAGGCCGGCAATCGCGAAATAGATAAAGCGGACAAGGTTCGAAGCCTGCTGCAGGGTCATGTCGCCGATCACCATCGCCGTGAACGCGTAGATGATCACGAAGGTGACCAGAAGCACCATGCCTACAAATTTGCGAAACGAGGGAACCATCGTCGGGAGTGTCCGTTTTAGCGATTGAATGATCCGGAATTCGAGACCGATTGACGCAAAATGTCTCAGTCTGCTTGCCGTGTTGTCATTGCACCTATATCTCCGCACACCAAAGGTCAAATCGGCGATGGGATAACCGGGACGGGTTTATGAACGTGATTGCAAACGGCGAGGGCGCTGCCAGCGTCCAGATTGCGCCTGCAAAGCTGGAACGGATTAGACGCAGCCGGGTCATGATCCGCTGGTGGCTCTATTGTGTGTGCCTTCTGATCCTGGCGATGGTCGTGGTCGGCGGCGCGACCCGATTGACCGAATCCGGACTTTCCATCACCGAGTGGAAGCCCATACACGGCGTCATCCCGCCGCTTAGCGAAGCGGAATGGGAAGAAGAACTCGAAAAATACCGCCAGATTCCCGAGTACCAGCTCATCAACAAGGGCATGAGCCTGGAAGAGTTCAAGTTCATCTTCTGGTGGGAGTGGGGTCACAGGATGCTTGGCCGCGTCATAGGCGTCGCCTTTTTTGTGCCCATGGTGGCGTTCTGGGTTGCCGGCCGTGTCGAACCCTGGCTCAAACCGCGTCTTCTTCTTGGGCTCGCCCTTGGCGGGTTACAGGGCTTTGTCGGCTGGTGGATGGTCGCATCGGGTCTGGTCGATCGTGTCGATGTCAGCCAATACCGGCTTGCAACTCACCTGACGCTCGCGCTGATCATATTCGCTTACCTGTTCTGGATCGCGCGTAGGCTGACCCCGCTGGAAGACCCGTTGCCCGAGGAAAGAGACAGGCTGACCGGATTGAGCACTGTCGTGCTCGCGGTGGTGTTTGTGCAGATGTTCCTGGGCGGCCTCGTTGCGGGCCTGAATGCCGGTATGACCTTCAACACCTGGCCGCTGATGGACGGTCAGTTCATCCCCGATGGCCTGCTTCTGCTGCAACCGGTGTGGCTGAACTTTTTCGAAAACGTGCTCACCGTGCAGTTCCAGCACCGGATGACGGCTTACTTGCTCATTGTGTTGGCGCTGATCCTGATGTGGTCGACCTTCCGGGTGAGTGGCCGCAGTTCCCTGAGGCGCGCCGGTGCGCATCTCGGCGGTTTCGTCGTGCTGCAGGCGGTCTTCGGTATCCTGACGCTCATCTGGCAGGTGCCGCTTTCGATGGCGCTCGTCCACCAGGGTTTCGCGGTTTTCGTCCTCGCCGCCTCTGTGGCCCATCTGGCCGCGCTCAAGGGCGCTTACCCGGTCAGGGGGTAGCGGTCCAAAAACGTATTTTGCCGCAAAACACCGCGTCATTGCAGGGCCTGACCCTGCAATCCATGCCGAGACCTTCGCCGCCTCAGGATTAAGAAAGGAAACGGCATGGATGCCATGGTCGAGCCATGGCATGACCGGAGGGAGTTTCGGGCAAAGGTATTTGACCAAAAAAATGCCCGCCGGAGGGGCGGGCATTTCGACTTTGCGTCACTTATGTCAGTCGGACAGCGCCTGATCAAGATCGGCGATGATGTCGTCGACCTCCTCAAGACCCACCGAAACGCGCACGACGTCCGGTCCGGCGCCAGCGGCCGTCTTCTGGTCGTCGGTCAGCTGA
This sequence comes from Roseibium sp., assembly GCF_965232425.1. GTDB lineage: Bacteria > Pseudomonadota > Alphaproteobacteria > Rhizobiales > Stappiaceae > Roseibium. The sequence goes on along the minus strand of NZ_OZ246971.1, from coordinate 6,185,987 downwards.
CGGTGCGTCGTGGAGGCCGGGTGGATGATCAGGCTGCGCGTGTCGCCGATATTGGCGAGGTGCGAGAACAGTTCGCATTTTGACACGAGCGCCACGCCCGCATCGTATCCGCCCTCGACGCCGAAGGTGAAGACGGCTCCCGCTCCCTTGGGCATGTATTTCTGCTGAAGCGCATGGTGCCTGTCTTCCGGCAGGGCCGCGTAGGACACCCATTTGACCTTGCTGTGTCCGGACAGGTGCAACGCAACCTTCTTGGCATTGTCGGAATGGCGCTGCATGCGCAGCGGCAGCGTCTCGATGCCAGTCAGGATCATGAAGGAGTTGAACGGCGAAATCGCGGGCCCGAGATCGCGCAGGCCGAGCACGCGGCAGGCGATCGCGAAGGCGAAGTTGCCGAAAGTCTCGTGCAGGACGATGCCCTGGTATTCCGGTCTCGGCTCCGACAGAAGCGGGTACCGGCCGCCGGCGGACCAGTCGAAACTGCCACCGTCGACGATGATGCCGCCCATGGAGTTGCCGTGCCCGCCCATGAACTTGGTCAGCGAGTGCAGCACGATGTCGGCCCCGTGCTCGATCGGCCGGCACAGGTAGGGCGTTGCCATGGTGTTGTCGACGACCAGCGGGATGCCCTTGGCCTTGGCGAGTGCGGAGATCGCCTCGATATCCATGACGATACCGCCCGGGTTCGCCAGGCTTTCGATGAAGATCGCCTTGGTGTTCTCGTCAATGGCCGCTTCGAATGTGTTGAGATCGTCCGGATCCGCCCATTTAACGCTCCAGCCGAAGCTCTTGAAGGAATGGTTCAGCTGGTTGATGGAGCCGCCATAGAGCTTGTTGGCCGCAACGATGTTGTCGCCGGGCTGCATCAGGGTGTGGAAGCAGAGCAGCTGCGCGGAGTGGCCGGATGCGGTCGCAAGGGCGGCGGTGCCGCCTTCCAGGGCTGCGACGCGCTCTTCCAGAACGGCGGTCGTCGGATTGGTGATGCGGGTGTAGATGTTGCCGAAAGCCTGCAGGCCGAACAGGGAGGCCGCATGATCGACATCGTCGAAGACGAAGGACGTCGTCTGGTAGATCGGCGTGGCGCGTGCGCCCGTGGACGGATCGGGCGCAGCGCCGGCATGAATGGCCAGCGTGGAAAACCCTGGAATATTTTCGCTCATGAATAACCTCCCTTTGGAATTTGGCGCAGTTTGACCGAACCTTGGGGGGAGGTCAAAGCAGGATTTTTCTATTTCACGTGCCTTGTTGGAATACCGATATCAAGGGCTTGAGTGTGCCGAAGCGTCGTTTCTGTTCATCCGGCGGCTTCAGCTTTCAGTCTTGCCCGTCAGTCCGCGATGCTGGAATCCCGACTTGAGTGTCGGCCGCCTGGCGGAGATGGTTCGTGAATTGACGCCGGCCCAGCCGATCTCGCCGGAGAGCCGCCCGTATTCGATCTTCGGGCACCGGTCCATCACGATCTTGATCCCGGCATCCTCGGCGCGTTTGGCCGCTTCGTCGTGGCGCACCGTGAGCTGCATCCAGATGACCTTGGGCAACTTGCCGCTTTGCAGAACATGATCGATGATCTGTCCCGCAGCGTCCGAATTGCGGAAGATGTCGATCATGTCCGGGACATCCGGAAGATCGTCCAGCGAGGCGTAGACTGTCTGGCCGAGGATTTCCTTGCCGGCCTGGCCCGGGTTGATCGGCCAGACCTCGTAGCCCTTTGAAAGCAGGTATTTCAGAACGAAATAGGACGGGCGGACATTGTTGGCCGACGCGCCGATCATCGCAACGGTCTTGACCTCATCGAGGATGCCCTTGATGTAGGCGTCGGAATAACTGTCGTGGTTCATGTGCGGCTCAGCTGTCCGTCCAGTCGGGTTTGCGTTTTTGCAGGAACGCGGAAATGCCCTCTTCGGCATCATTCGCCAGCATGTTGTCCACCATGGTCTTCGCGGCGAAATCATAAGCTTCGGACAGCGGCATTTCCAGCTGACGGTAGAAGGCTTCCTTGCCGATCTTGAGCGTTTTCAGGGACTTGGAAGCGATTGTTTCGGCGTATTTCTGGACGACCTGGTCCAGGTAGTCTCTTGGAACGATCCGGTTGATCAGCCCGAACTCCTTGGCCGTCGAAGCATCGATGCTTTCTCCCGTGAGCAGCATTTCCATCGCGTGTTTCGGCGCGACATTGCGCGACAGCGCCACCATCGGCGTTGAACAGAAGAGGCCGATATTGACGCCCGGCGTGCAGAAGGTTGCCGTATCCGTTGCGATCGCGAGATCGCAGGAGGCAACCAACTGGCAGCCGGCAGCCGTGGCGACGCCGGTCACCACCGCTATGACAGGCTTGGGCAGACGGACGATCTGCTGCATGAGATCTGAACATTGGGCCATGATCCGCTGATAGGTCGCCTTGCCGCCATCGGCTTCGGCGCGGGCAGCGGTCAGTTCCTTCAGATCATGTCCGGCACAGAAAACCTTGCCTTCAGCGCCCAGCAGTATGACCCGCACGGCCGGATTTCGAGCGGCTTCGTCGAGTTCCGCCGACAGTGCCGCCATCATCTGCGAGGAGAGCGAATTCATGCGGTCCGGCCGCTGCATGACGATCCGGTAGACCCCTTCGTGCAGAAGCGTGCCGAGCATCGGCTTTTCGGTTTGGTCGTTCGCGGCGGTTTCAGACATGGCCGTTTCCTGGATCGATTGTTTTGCGGTTGTTATAGCGGAACGCGGCGCCTCCGCGATAGCTGAAAAGTAGCCGGGCGGCGATTGTTTCACGCAGCCGTTATCAAGGATCGAAAGCGCACCGCTGCGGAGCGCCGCGTTTTCAGGTAGGATGAGGACATGTGGAGAGCGGCACTCACACCCTTCCTGTTGTTCGCCGTCCTTTTGGGGGCGGATTTCCAGTCGCAGGCGGAGGCCCAGGAACAAGGACAAGAACAGGTGGATGTGGCCCTCGTGCTTGCCATCGACGTCTCCCGGTCCATGTCCCAGGAAGAACTGGAACTCCAGCGCAGGGGCTACGCGGCGGCAATCGCCAGCCCCGAGGTGATCAGGGCCATCGACCTCGGCGCGCGTGGCCGGATCGCGCTCAAGATGTTCGAGTGGGCAAACGACAACCACCTGCGCGTGATCGTGGACTGGTCGCTGATCGACGAAGCGGCTGACGCGCAGGCCTTTTCCGACCAGGTTCTGGCGGACAGGTCCTTCAGCCAGCGCCGGACGTCCATATCCGGCGCGATCACCCACGCGGCCGAACTGCTGGAAGACGTGCCCTTCCGGGCCGACCGGCATGTCATCGATATTTCCGGCGACGGACCGAACAACCACGGCAGGGCGGTCACGATCGCGCGCGATGCGGCACTGGAGAAGGGGATCACGATCAACGGCCTGCCGCTGATGACGACGGGTGGGCCGGGATCGCAGTTCAACATTCCGGATCTCGATGTCTACTACCGCAAGTGCGTCACGGGCGGGCCGGCAAGCTTCGTCATTCCGGTCACGGACTGGGCCCAGTTTCCCGACGCGGTGCGCCGCAAGCTCATCCTGGAAATCGGAGGTTTCGAGCCGGAGCAGCCACTTGTCCAGCCCGTGCAGTTCACCTTCGAAGAACCCTATGACTGCATGATCGGCGAAAAGATCTGGGATCAGCTGCGCGAGCAGTTCTTTCTGGATCCTTAGTATAACAGAAACATCTAAGTGGAACGCCGAATTGGCGCGGCACCGGATCGTCGCGACAATGCCCGCATGAGCACATCGGAAAAAACCGGTACCGGCAGTCTCAGACGGACTCTCTCCTTGCCATGGCTGGTCTTTTATGGCGTCGGTGTCACCATCGGGGCAGGGATCTTCGCCCTGATCGGAGAGGTGCTCGCGCTGGCGGGCGACCAGGCGCCTCTGGCCTTTCTGCTTGCAGGGCTGATCGCGGGCGTCACGGGAGTTTCCTACGCGTCGCTGATCAGGAGGTTTCCGAAGGCGGGCGGCGAGGCTGTCTTTGTGAACCGCGGTGTCGGTAGCGCGTTCGCGCGCTTTGCCGGCTACGGCGTCGTCGCGACCGGGACGATCTCGAGCGCCGTCATCTCGATTTCCTTTGCCGGATACATCCGTGAATTCGTCGACCTGCCCGAGTTTCTTCTGGTGGGGCTGGTGATCTGTGGCCTGTCGGTCGTGGCCTGGTACGGCGTTCGCGAAAGCGTTGTCTTTGCAGCCGCGGTGACGCTGATCGAACTGGGAACGCTTCTTGTCGTGATCGCGTTCGGCGCTCCGCTGCTCACCGATCTGCCGGAAGTGGCGAGAACCCTGTCGCCGGTGCTGAATATCGCTGTCCTGAGCGGCATTCTGTCGAGCAGCGTGCTCGCCTTCTTCGCCTTCATCGGTTTCGAAGACATGATCAACATGTGCGAGGAGACCGTGGCTCCCGAGCGAACCGTCCCACGCGCGATCTTCTGGACGCTCGGCATCACGCTTTTTGTCTATGCGCTGCTTGCCATCATTGCGGCGCTGGCGGAGGGGAGAGAGGCAATCGTTGCCTCGCCCGCGCCGATGGCGCGCGTCTTCGAGGCCGTGTCGGGACTTTCAGGAAAGCCGGTGGCGGCGGCCGCATCCATTGCCATGGTCAACGGCATTCTGGTGCAGATCGTCATGGCGAGCCGCGTGCTCTATGGCATGGGAAACGAAGGCCTTGCACCCAGGTGGTTTTCGAATGTTGATCCGGGCCGGCAGACGCCTGCGAGGGCTACGGTCTTTGTTGCGGCAATGGTCCTGTTGCTCGCCCTGTTCTTTCCGCTCGTACAGCTTGCCTCGGCAACAAGTCTCGTCACGCTGGGTGTCTTCGCGCTGGTCAATCTCGCGCTTTTCAGACTGGGCACAAGAGAGCGGTCAGGGAACCTGCACCAACGGCGCTGGTGGGGACTGGCAGGTGTGCTCCTCTGCCTGAGCATTGCCGGTTTTCAGCTCCTGATCGGGGTGACCGGCGGCCATTGAGCGCGCTTGCGATTATCCCCGCCGGCGTCTGCGCCGGCGCTCACCGCCACCGGTCTCGTCCGCGGCCGGGCTCTTGCGTTCGGGAAGGTCGATTGCGGCGCGCAGATGCGGGAAGGGATCGACCTTGTTGGGCAGGGCCATGGCGTTGACGAAGTGCTCCTGGAATTTCGGCTCCAGCGCCGTCTCGATCTTTTCGATGTCGCGCACGGTCTGTTCGATCTCGCGCCTGAAGCCCCGGTTGAGCAAGGCCATGCGCGCGCCGGTTCCGGCGGCGTTGCCAACACCCGTCACACCGTCGAGCGGACAGTCGGGAATGAGGCCGAGCACCATGGCATATTGCGGGTCGATGTAGCTGCCGAAGGCACCCGCCAGCCGGATCCGGTCGAGCGCATAGGTGCCGAGCTTGTCCTGGAGAAGCTTGACGCCTGCGTAGAGCGCGCCCTTGGCGAGCTGGATGGCGCGGATATCTGTCTGCAGGATCGAGATCTCCACGTCCTCATCCGCGATGAGATAGGAAAAGGTGCGCCCCTGGGCCTGGACGCGCTGTGTGCGGGCGGCGAGCGCTCCGTCGATGACCCCGTCTTCGGTGATGAGACCGGCCAGATACATTTCGGCGACGGCTTCGATGATGCCGGACCCGCAGATGCCGGTCACGCCGACACTGTCGATCTTCTCCGCAAAACCCTCTTCGTCCGACCACTCGTCGACACCGATCACCTTGAACCGCGGTTCAAGAGTCTCCTTGTCGATGCGGATACGCTCGATGGCACCAGGTGCTGCGCGCTGACCGGACGAGATTTCCGCGCCCTCGAAGGCAGGCCCGGTCGGCGATGAGGCCGCCAGCAGCCGGTTTTTGTTGCCCAGAACGATTTCCGCGTTGGTGCCGACATCCACCAGCAGAGTGATCTCGTCATGGCTGTAGGGGCTTTCGGACAGGGTGGCTGCAGCCGCATCGGCGCCGACGTGACCGGCAATGCAGGGCAGCATGTAGACACGGGCACCGGGATTGAGTTCCAGCGACAGATCGCGGGCCGTCAGCACCATGGCGTCGGAAGCGGCCAGCGCAAAAGGCGCGCCGCCGAGTTCGACCGGATCGATCCCGAGGAACAGGTGATGCATGACCGGATTGCCGACGAAGGTCGCGTCCAGAATGTCTGACCGTTGCGCACCGACATCGCCAACAAGCTTGCCGACCAGCGCGTTGATCGCCTCGCGCACGGCCTTTGTCAGCTCCGGCAGCTTCGACGGGTTCATCTGAACGTAGGACACACGCGACATCAGGTCTTCGCCGAAGCGGATCTGCGGGTTGGACGTGCCTGCGGAGGAGACCGTTCTGCCGTTCTTCAGATTGCACAGATGCGCAGCGATTGTTGTCGAGCCGATGTCCACTGCCAGGCCGTAAACCGCTTTTTTCTCTCCTGGCCAGAGGGCCGTCACGGTTGGCAGGAGTGCCTCATCGGCGTAAATGGCCACGGTGACGGTCCATTCGCCCTTGCGCAGGATCGTCTGCACGGATGGAAGCAGGATCGGATCGACCGCAAGATCGGTCAGGCCGGCTTCGTGTGCGAGAGCTTCGCGCAGGCGGTCAATATCGCCGCGCGGTGTTTCCATGTCCGGTTCGTCGATGGTGACGGTGACGAGCGAGACCGCGCTGTCGGCGTCGATATGCTTGGCTTCGGCGCGTTTTCGCACCACCTGGCGGTTGGTCTGGGCATCGGTCGGAACGTCCACGACCAGATCGCCGAGGATCTTTGCCTGGCAGGAGAGCCGCCGGTCAGTGGCCAGGCTGCGCAGCGTCGCGTAGCGGGTTTCCGCTTCCGTCGCGCCTTCCAGGTTGCCCGCGGAACTGGTCAGGTTTTCCTTTGCGAAGGTCCCCTCGGAAACGGAGATCTGGCAGCGCCCGCAGATGCCGCGCCCGCCGCAGACAGATTCGACATAGACACCAAGGGAGCGCGCCGCGTCGAGCAACGGTGTGCCGACGGGAAACGTTCCGCGCCGCCCACTCGGCTGGAAAACGACTTTGGCAAGTTTGGCGTGTTCGTTCATGCTTTCGCTTCGTTTCGGCAGCGTCCAAATTCGAGGGTTCGAAACCCCCATCCCTGACCCCTCCCTAAAAGGGGGAGGGGAATTCTTCCGTGTTCACTCTCCCAGCCTGTGCTTCAGCTCAGTCTCAGACCTTGCGCTCGGAACATTGCCTCTCCACGCACAAAACCCCTCCCGCTTTTAGGGAGGGGATTGGGGTGGGGCATCCGATCGGCGTTTTCCGGCGGCATCCGCTTGAGAGCAACAAGCGGATGCATCCATTCCCTCCCTATCCTGCGGACCTACGTGCCGCACGGCCGCCGCGGCGGCGTCCGCCGGAGCCGGCCGCCGCTTCCACGGGTGCGGCCGAGGTACCGGCTGCGGCCGGCTGGTGATCGCGGTAGGTCATGATCCATTCCTGGCAGTTCGGGTCCGTGCCGTTCAGCACGTTGGCAGCGCGTACGGCTTCCATTTCCTGCGGGCGGCACGGATTCATGATGGCAGAGGTCATGCCGGCGCCGATGACCATCGGAATGAAGCCGGCGTTGATGCCGTGCCGATGCGGAAGCCCGAACGAGACGTTGGAGAGGCCACAAGTGGTGTTGACTTTCAGCTCGTCGCGCAGACGGCGTACAAGCCTGAACACCTGCTGTCCGGCCGTGCCCATGGCCCCGATCGGCATGACCAGCGGGTCGACGACAATATCGTGCGCCGGAATGCCGAAATCCGCGGCGCGTTCGACGATTTTCTTGGCAACGGCAAAGCGGACATCCGGGTCTTCCGAAATGCCTGTCTCGTCGTTCGAGATGGCAACGACCGGCACGTCGTATTTCTTGATCAACGGCAGGATCGCTTCGAGTTTTTCTTCTTCGCCCGTGACCGAATTCACCAGCGGACGGCCCTTGGTCACTTCCAGACCGGCCCTGATTGCCTCCGTCACCGATGAGTCGATTGATAAGGGAATGTCCGTAAGCTCTTGAACGATCTGGAGAGTTTTGACCAGAAGCGGCGGCTCGGTCTCGTTCGGATTGACCGCCGTGACGCCGGCATTGACGTCAAGCATCGTTGCGCCCGCGGCCACCTGTGCCAGCGCATCCGACTTCACGGTTTCAAAATTGCCTTCGACCATCTCGGCCGCAAGCTTCTTGCGTCCGGTCGGGTTGATCCGTTCGCCGATGACACAGAACGGCTGATCGAAACCGATTACGATTTCCTTGGTGGCGGATGCGACGACTGTGCGTGTCATTTAGGCGCTCTCGTTGGCAGTCAGGGATGATGAGGGTTGAAAGGACCAGCTCCCGCGTCCATGCAGCCAGTCGGCGGTTTTCTGGATTCCGCCGAACGGATAGACGTGGATCTGTGCAAGCTGTGTGTCCGGCTGGCTTGTGACGCGCGCCTCGAGCGGTTCGACCATGGTTTCCGGATCGTATCCGGCCAGCATCGAGACAACGGCGCCGCCCCGCTTCTTCAGGAACTTCAGCGAATTCTCGACACCTGCAAAGGCGGCGTATTTCAGGAGCGTTGTCATCTTGGCGGGGCCGGCGACACCGATATGCACCGGAAAGGTGTTGCCCCAGTCGCGCAATTCGTCCAGCCAGAGGCTGACGCGATGGGGATCGAAGCCGAACTGGGTCACCAGGCGGAATTCGGCGTCGCTCTCGGCGGCCAGCGCGTGCTTGCGCATCAGGAAGGACTGGATCACGTCCGGTGCAATATCAGGCGCGCCTTCCGGATGGCCGGCAACGGCGATCTTGCGGATGCCGAGCTTGTCGAACAGGCCGGTTTCAAGCAGCGCGACCGACGAGGTCAGCGGCCCGGCGGTTTCGGCTTCGCCCGCGATCGCGAGAACTTCGGTTGCGCCGCCTTCCTGGGTCAGACGCGTGACCCGGCGCTCGAATGCCTCGCGCGAGGGATAACGGCGCGCGGCCATGTGCGGAACGGCGATCAGCTTGTTGTCGGTCAGGATGCGCACCGCGTCGATGATCGTGTCTTCTGCGGCATTGCCGAGATCCGTGACATAAACCTGCGTGCCGGCCGGAATGTTCGCCAGGAGTTCGGTCTTCTCGACCACCTGCTTCGGCGACATTTCGGTGGAGGCGGCAAAGCGCCCGGTGGCCAATAAGCGCTGTTCAGTCATGTTCCGTTCCTCCACTTGCGAGCAGGGTCTTCAGTCTGTCTTTGGGATAGGCGTCGAGCAACTCGCTCAGGGCCGTTTCCGCTTCGGTTTCAAGATCGTCAGAGACTTCGACAGGGTCGGTACGCCGCCACTCGGCCATGTAGGCCTCGCTGTCTTTCGCACCGATCCGCATGGCGCATGCATCGATCGCTTCCATGAAAACGGCGGGCAGCTCGCGGCGAGCGGACTTGCGGCCCTTTTTCACCAGGATCTGTGCCGGGATATCCCGCCAAAAAACGATAATCTTCTGCGCCATTTGCTCATCTTCCTCCGAGAGCATGTTTGCCGGAAGCAGTTCGATTGAGGTCGCCTGATAGCGGCATATGAGCGTGAAAATCCGACTTGTCCCGGCCGCGCGTCAACGCTCTGCCTCTGCACCCAGAAATCCGGACAGAAGACCGTAGCCGGTTCTCCGGATCTCGAAGGTCAGGTCCAGTCTCTCGGCAGCATCGCACGCCGCCTTCTCAAGGTCCGGATTGTCGGTCTGCGCCAGGTAGACCAGCCGCTTGTAATGGGCGAAATACATGTCTCTCAGGTGAGGGTGCCAGTCCAGACCCAGTGGTTCGATGACCATCGACTGGAAGTGGCGCGCGAGGAAGTCCGTGAGATAGAACGTGCCCAGTTCTTCTTCCGCGAGCCTGTCGAATTCCTCGAGGCCTGAAAAGAACGCGTAGCAGTGTGCGCCTTCGATCCGCCTCGCGCCGGTTTCCTCCAGCACCTTGTCGAGAAGGCCGCCGGTGCCGCAATCGCCATAGCCGATCAGGATTTCCGAATAGGCGTCCCGGTGCAGCAGGATCGTGCGCCGGACTTCGTCGGGGATCTTGTCGGGGGTGTTGTGAAGCTGCGCCGGCAGGCAGGTGAGATCGATGTGATCGAGCCCATTCAGATCGCGGACCGCGATGATCTCGCGCGCGAGTGCGCCGCAGGCAATGATGAGGACGCGTCCGATCTTGTCGTTCGCGTCCTCTTCGTTCTGGATCGGGAAAAGCGGCTCGCCCACATGCATGCCGGCAGCCCCTTCAAACACCGTCTCAGCCTTTTGCGGCGAGCTGGTTGTGGCGGCGGGCAATCAGGTCCTTCGCCATTTCGACCGCAACGGCCGCATCGCGGCAGTAACCGTCGGCTCCGACCGCTTCGCCGAATTCCTCGTTGAGCGGTGCGCCGCCGACAAGCACGATGTAATCGTCGCGAATGCCCTTGGCTTTCATTTCGTCGATCACGACCTTCATGTAGGGCATGGTGGTCGTCAGGAGGGCCGACATGCCGAGGATCTCGGGTTGGTGCTCTTCAAGCGCGGCGAGGTAGTTCTCGACCGGATTGTTGATGCCGATGTCGATCACTTCGAAGCCTGCGCCTTCCATCATCATGGAAACGAGGTTCTTGCCGATGTCGTGAATGTCGCCCTTGACGGTGCCGATGACCATCTTGCCGACCTTCGGCGCGCCGGTTTCCGCCAGCAGGGGACGCAGGATTCCCATTCCGGCCTTCATGGCGTTGGCGGACAGGAGAACTTCCGGCACGAACAGAATACCGTCGCGAAAGTCGATGCCGACAATGCGCATGCCCTCGACAAGCGCTTTCGTCAGGATGTCGTAGGGTGCCCATCCGCGCTCCAGGAGGATGTTGACGGCTTCCACGATCTCTTCCTGAAGACCGTCGTAAAGGTCGTCATGCATCTGTTCGACGAGTTCGTCGTCGGAAAGAGACGCGAGATCGATATCTTCTTCATCGGACATGGGCAGCTCCAACAGGGCGCAAGTGATTATAACTTAGTACAAAACCTTATGCCTGAAGGCTGTTTTGCCGATATCTTCAATGCGACACGGCAAGTCGCTTACGCGACAGTGCCGGTAAACCGGCGGTCACAAAGAAAAGGGCGGGTCGATTGACCCGCCCAAGTTAGCTGTTCTGGTCCGGACAGATCAGAACAGACCTTCGATCTGGCCGTTGTCGTCCAGACGGATGTGGTTGGCCGACGGGACGCGCGGCAGGCCGGGCATCGTCATGATCTCGCCGCAGATCGCGACGATGAAACCGGCGCCAGCCGACAGGCGGACTTCGCGGACCGGCAGGCTGTGCCCGGTCGGTGCGCCGCGCAGCTGCGGGTCGGTGGAGAAGGAGTACTGGGTCTTGGCCATGCAGACGGGCAGATCGCCGAAGCCGTCCGCTTCCCAGCGCTTGAGCTGGTCGCGCACGGACTTGTCGGCAAGCACCTCGTCGGCCCGGTAGATCCGCTTGGCGATCGTCTCGATCTTCTCGAACAGCGACAGGCTGTCTTCGTAGAGCGGCGCGAATTGCGCTGCACCGCTTTCGGCAAGTTCCGACACGCGCTGCGCCAGTTCTTCCGTACCGGCGGAGCCGTTGGCCCAGTGCGTTGCCAGGATCGCGTCGACGCCGAGGTCCGCGCAGTAGTCCTTGACTGCCTGGACTTCGGCTTCCGTGTCCGCTGTAAAATGGTTGATCGCCACAACGGCGGGCACGCCGAACTGCTTGACGTTCTCGATGTGCCGGCCGAGGTTGGCACAGCCCTTGACGACCGCGTCGACATTTTCGGCGCCGAGATCGTCCTTGGCGATGCCGCCGTTCATTTTCAGGGCCTTGATGGTTGCGACGATGACCACGGCGTCGGGCGAAAGACCCGCCTTGCGGCACTTGATGTCGAAGAACTTCTCAGCGCCGAGATCCGCACCGAAGCCGGCTTCGGTGACGACGTAGTCGGCAAGCTTGAGCGCCGTCTGAGTTGCGACAACCGAGTTGCAGCCATGTGCGATGTTGGCGAACGGGCCACCATGAATGAAGGCCGGGTTGTTTTCCAGCGTCTGCACAAGGTTCGGCTGCAGGGCTTCCTTCAGGAGAACGGTCATCGCGCCGTCCGCTTCCAGATCGCGGGCGTAGATCGGCGTGCGGTCGCGGCGATAGGCGACGATGATGTCGCCGAGGCGTTTCTGCAGATCCTCCAGGTCGGTGGCAAGGCAGAGGATCGCCATGATTTCCGAGGCAACCGTGATGTCGAAGCCGCCCTCGCGCGGGAAGCCGTTGGCGACACCGCCCAGAGAACAGACGATCGAGCGCAGAGCCCTGTCATTCATGTCGAGCACGCGGCGCCAGGTCACGCGGCGCTGGTCGATGCCGAGTTCGTTGCCCCAGTAGATGTGGTTCTCGATCAGGGCCGACAGCAGGTTGTGCGCAGACGTGATCGCGTGGAAGTCGCCGGTAAAGTGCAGGTTGATGTCTTCCATCGGCACGACCTGGGCATAGCCGCCGCCTGCCGCGCCGCCCTTCATGCCGAAACACGGGCCAAGCGACGGCTCGCGCAGGCAGATCATCGCATTCTTGCCGATCTTGTTGAGACCATCGCCCAGGCCGACGGTGGTCGTTGTCTTGCCTTCGCCGGCAGGCGTCGGGTTGATCGCGGTGACAAGGATCAGTTTGCCGTTCTCGCGCTCGCCGAGACCTTCGATATAGTCGGCCGAGACCTTGGCTTTGGTCCGGCCGTAGGGCAGGAGGGACTCATCTGGAATGTTCAGACGGTCGCCGATTTCCTGGATCGGCTTCATCTTGGCTGCACGGGCAATTTCGATATCGCTTGCCATTAGTTATCTCCGCGGCATGTCCTTGAAAACTGGATCTGGTCAGGCGGGATGCGCCGCTGACAGTGCCCGGAACGCTATGTGAGAGCGCAGTGCAGCATCTGTTCCGTTTGCGACAGGATGCACTTTGGAAACGACGATGGCTTGCGGACACACGGCAAGCGGCAGAAAAACACGCCACGCCGCAAACGCGCGTCGCAAAAGAGCAATTGCAATGGCGCGCGAAACTGACTTTATTTCCGCCATGACAGATTCTGATATTCTCTCCCGGCTTCCGGAGCGCCTGAAGCAGGCGCGCCGCGCACAGGGCCTCTCGCTGGAAGCGGTCGAAAAGATCTCCGGTGTTTCAAGGTCGATGGTCAGCCAGATCGAGCGCGGCGAGTCGAACCCGACGGTCGCGACGCTTCTCAATCTGACGCGGGCGCTGAACGTCGATTTCGCCGGATTGCTCGGAGAGGAGGTCGCCGAAGACAGGGTCGAGATCCTGCATGAACACCAGACGCCGGCACTGGACCGGGCCGGCGACGGTTGCAAGATCCGCATTCTCTCCGCTCCGCAGGATGCCGGCAAGCTCGAGGTCTACGAGCTTATCTTCAAGGAGGGTGGCAAGCTCGACAGCAAGCCGCATTCGCGCGGCACCCGCGAACAGCTGATTGCCCAGGAGGGACGGCTGGCGGTGACATCCGGGGTCGCCAGGGGCATGATCGGGACAGGCGACACGGCCCGCTACGCCGCCGACGTCCCGCATGCGATCGAGGCCATTGACGGCCCCGCACGCGCGATCCTGATGGTCGTGAAGTTTTAGGCTTCTTCTGTTTGCGGTCAAAAATCCGCTATATTAGATGTTGTCGCTTTCACTTCGCTCGAAATTCCGATATAGTGGATGAAGCGTCTATTTTATCGGAGCTTCGCCGTGAGCAACGCCTTCCTCTCCCACATCACCGGTATCCTGGAAGAAATCGAGGCCGAGGGCCTTTACAAGAAGGAGCGGGAGATTTCGTCGCCTCAGGGCGGCGTGATCGAGGTGAACGGGCGCGAGGTCATCAATCTGTGCGCCAACAACTATCTCGGTCTGGCCAATCATCCGGCGCTTGAAGAAGCCGCGCGCAGGGCGCTCGAGCCGAGAGGATACGGCATGGCCTCCGTCCGCTTCATCTGTGGCACGCAGGACATTCACCGCGAACTGGAACAGCGGCTGGCGCAATTCCTCGGCAAGGACGATTCCATCCTGTTCGCCGCCTGTTTCGACGCCAATGGCGGCCTGTTCGAACCGCTCCTTGGCCCGGAGGACGCGATCATATCGGACGCGCTCAATCACGCCTCCATCATTGACGGCATCCGGCTCTGCAAGGCGAAACGTTACCGGTATGCGAATTCCGATATGACGGATCTCGAGGACAAGTTGAAGGAGGCGCGTGCCGGAGGTGCCCGCCACGTCATGGTCGCCACCGACGGTGTCTTTTCCATGGACGGGTATCTCGCGAACCTTCCCGAGATCACGGCGCTTGCAAACCAGTATGACGCGGTGGTCATGGTGGATGACTGCCACGCCACCGGTTTCATGGGGCCGAAGGGAGAGGGAACGCCGGCCCATTTCGGCGTCGACGTGGATATTCTCACGGGAACGCTCGGCAAGGCGCTGGGCGGCGGCATCGGCGGCTATATCGCCGGACCCCAGCCCGTCATCGATCTGCTGCGCCAGCGCGCGCGGCCCTACCTCTTCTCCAACTCCCTGCCGCCGGCCGTTGTCATGAGCGGACTGGAAGCCATCCGGCTGGTGGAGGAGGGAGACGATCTCCGGCGCCACCTGTTCGACAACGCGGATTATTGGCGCTCCGGCCTTGAAGCGCTCGGTTTCGAGCTTCTTCCCGGTGAGCACCCGATCATCCCCGTCATGCTGGGCGACGCGAAACTGGCGCAGGCGATGGCCGCAAGGCTGTTCGAGGAGGGCGTTTACGTCGCCGGCTTCTTCTTCCCCGTCGTGCCGCGCGGTCAGGCGCGCATCCGCACCCAGATGAATGCCGCACTCACGCATGAACAGCTTGACCGGGCCCTGGCGGCCTTTGACAGGGCAGGCAGGGCAACCGGAGTCCTGTCATGAGCAGCAACCAGATGAAGGCGCTCTCGAAGCTGGAGCCGCGCGAAGGCCTTTGGATGACCCGCGCGCCGGTGCCGGAGATCGGTCCCGACGACGTCCTGATCAAGGTCCGCAAGACCGGCATTTGCGGCACGGACATCCACATCTGGAACTGGGACGACTGGGCGGCCCGGACCGTGCCTGTTCCCCTGATCACCGGTCATGAATTTGCCGGAGAGATCGTCGAACTCGGAAAGAATGTCACGGAGTTCGAAATCGGCCAGAGGTGTTCCGGTGAGGGGCATCTGATCGGAAAACAGTCCCGCCAGTCGCGGGCGGGCAAGTTTCATCTCGACCCGGAGACCCGCGGCATCGGCGTCAACGAGCAGGGCGCCTTCGCGGAATACCTGCGCTTGCCCGCGTTCAACGTGGTGCCGCTGCCGGATGAGATCGACGATGAAATTGGCGCGATTCTCGACCCGCTCGGCAACGCCGTCCACACCGCCCTGAGTTTCGACCTTGTCGGCGAGGATGTTCTGGTCACCGGCGCCGGACCCATCGGGATCATGGCCGCCGCCGTTGCACGCCATGTCGGCGCGCGCAATGTCGTCATCACCGACATCAACCAGGCGCGGCTCGATCTGGCGGCGAAGGTCACCGATGTCGTGCCTGTGAATGTCGCCGAACAGGACCTCAAGGGGATCGAACAGAAGCTGGGAATGCGGGAAGGCTTCGACGTCGGGCTGGAAATGTCCGGAAGCCAGGCGGCGCTGGACCAGATGGTGGAAAACCTCGTCATGGGCGGGCGCATCGCTCTGCTTGGCATTCCGCCCGGCAAATCGCCCGTCGACTGGTCCCGGATCGTTTTCAAGGCGATCACCATCAAGGGCGTCTATGGCCGGGAGATTTTCGAGACCTGGTACAAGATGATCGCCATGCTCCAGAACGGTCTGAACGTGCGCAACGTCATCACGCACCGTTTCGGCGTTGACGATTTTCAGGAGGGCTTTGCCGCCATGAAATCCGGAGAAGCCGGAAAGGTGGTCCTCAGCTGGACGTGAGGCGGGATAGGCGCCACGGCCTGGCCGCGTGGCAGAACCGACCTGCAAGCTGACCTCATCCTGAGGTGCGAAGCGCAGCGAGGCCTCGAAGGATGGGCCTCACGTCAAGGCCTATCCTTCAGGACGGACCCCGATGTCATAGGGAAAAGACCGCTTGTTTCCGGTTGTCATCCCGGTTTGCCGCATGAGCGGCAAGACCGGGATCCAGTAGCCCGCGTCGATGGCAATTGAGAATGACGGCCAGACAAGAGCTTACTGGTTCCCTGCTTTCGCAGCGATGACAAACACATTTGGATGGGAATCGTTCCCTGAGGCTTTGGGGTTCACTAGGGGTGACGACGGAGGATGTAACTTCCCTTGGGGTCATTCCGGGCTAGGGCAGCGCCAGCTGTGCGCCGCTCCGGAACTTGTGCCCGGCCTGATCGGCTAACCAGATGTAATTCGCGCCAGAGGCGCAACTGCTTACAGCCGTCTCGACGCTCGTGCTCGCTTCGCTCACGCTGATGTCTGGAGTCCAGATCGTCGTTCGGCGTCGCCTCACTTGTCTGGAATGACGGAGGGGACCGTCACACCCTCCTTCGCCGCCCCGGACAAGCAACCGCGCAGATCCGGGGCCGGGGAGCCGAAGCGTGTAGGTTCGTGACCCGACCCGACTTTGCCACCCAGTTCCCGTACCTCCACTCCGCTCTCTTCGGGAAGAAAAATCATGGCCGGGCACCGGTGAAGCCCGGCAGCCGGTTCAGGCGAAACCCGACTTCTGCGGCAGGCCGAGTTTTTTCAGGATCAAGACGACCGGGCACAAGCCGGTGAATGACGCCTGGACGAGATGAGCCCCGAGAATGCCGGTCAGCCAGAGCCAATTGAGATTGACGTAAACCGCGAGCAGTACGGAGGCGACAATCAGAGTACCGACCACAAGAAGAATTGCGCGTTCAACAGTCATTTCCAACTCCTTACATTCATAATTTCGTAAGTTTGAATATATAGCGTGTTTTCACGCCGCGAACCAGTTCGGAAATGCACGGCAGCGAATTGGTCGCAGCGGTTCCGGTGAAATCCGGATCGGTTTCAGCGTCCTTGGCCGTGATAAAACAAGAATAGCACTTATGTGGGATCGAATGAATTCACACGCGCGGCACGCAATCTGCCGGATCGTGAAGCGCAGCCTCAGTGCCGGTCATGACGTATACACGATGTGTGTAGTTGCTCGGTTTGCCACAACTCAGAGCGCCGGGTTTGAGTGTCTCAGCCAGTCCGGTTCGAATTCGATGTCCGAACATCCGCTGAACCGAGCCATTCTCTGAAGCTCTGCTTCCAGTTTGGCAAGGCGGCCCTTGCTTGCCCGCACACCCGGTTCGGGCCAGTAGGCGCGGATCTTGAGCCGCTCATTGTCCCGCTGTGCCTTCATGTCGATCCGGCCAATGAGCCGGTCGCCTTCCATGACGGGAAAAACGTAGTATCCGTATTGCCGTTTGGGTTCGGGCACGAAGATCTCGATCCGGTAGGAAAAGTCGAAAAGGCGCTCCGCACGTTTCCGGTCGCGCAGGGCCGGGTCGAAAGGCGACAGGATGCGCACCCGCGACGGCGGTCCCGGGACGTCATCCAGGCCTGCAAGCGTTTCCGGGTAGAGAAAAACACGCCGGAAATCGCCGCGTGCGCACTCGATTTCGGCTTCGACAATGGTTCCGTCCGCGAGCGCGGTCCGGCACCAGGTTTTCGCTTCCTGCGGAGATATCAGATCCCAAAACGCCGCAATCTCCCCGGACGTTGCAAATCCGAGCCTCGAAAGCGCCGATCTCGCCGCCCAGTCAATGGTTTCCCGGATTTCGTGGCGCGTGGTTCTGTGCGCGTCCGGGATCACACGCTCCGTCAGATCGTAGACTTTCTGAAATCCCGTGCGCCGGCAGACGGACAGGTCGCCGGTGCGCCACAGGAACTCCAGCGCGGTCTTGGACGGATGCCATTCCCACCAGCCGCCCGAACTGCGGTTTTCGTCCTCGCCGACGCTCGCGGACGTGACGGGGCCGTGGTCGCTGACACGTTTCAGCACGTCGTCGAGTTTCTGCTCGAATTCGTTCTGGTGCCAGTTGCGCCACCGTTTGATCAGCCGTTCGCGGTCCCGGGCGAACCGCAGTTTCCAGTGCGAAAAGAACTTTGTCGGAATGATCGATGCGTCGTGGGTCCAGTGCTCGAACACGAGGCGATCCCGTTCCAGGTGCAGCTTCAGGTTCTTTTCCTTGTAGGCGGGCCGGCGTGCGGCAAGAATCATGTGGTGCGCGCGCGCGACCGTGTTGATGCTGTCCACCTGGACGAAACCGAGCTGGTCGAAGACCGCACACAGGTCCTCACCCTTGCCGCTTCCCTTGGGAGGCGCGCAAAGTCCGTGCTTGTGCAGGAACAGGTGCCGGGCTTTCGCGTTGGGAATTCTGGAGAGGGACGGGGTGTTCATGGCCGGCACGGTAACACCATTGCGTTGGTTGCGAAATCCGCTTTGCGATCGTTTGTGACGGTGTCGCGGACATCGACATTGCGGCCCAAACCATCACGAACTAAAAGTCGGCACAGTGTTGGCCATGGGAACGGGACGCGGCGTGAGTGAACTTTTTGGATTGAGCCCGAACCTTGCCGTCATCGCGGTACTGGTGTTCGTCATTGCCGGGTTTGTGAAGGGTCTCGTGGGCTTCGGCCTTCCTGCGATCGGCCTCGGGCTGATGACCGTCTTTGTCGGGATCGAGAAGGCGATGCTGCTGATCCTCTGGCCGGCCTTTCTGACCAATGTCTGGCAGGCCTTTTCCGGCGGTCACCTGAAGGTGCTGCTCGCGCGGCTGTGGCCGTTCCTGGTGACGGCGGTTCTGACCCTGGGCGCCGGGACATTCATTCTGACACAGGTGCCTGAAGGCGCTGCGGACCTGGTTTTGGGTATGCTGATGGTGGCCTATGCGCTGCCGATGCTGGCCGGAGTTTCGTTTCTGCTTGAGGAGCGGCAGGTTGTACCGGTCGGGATCGCCGCCGGGCTCCTCAACGGCGTCTTCTCCGGATTGACAGGCGCCTTTGTCGTGCCGGGGATCATGTATCTGCAGGCACTGGGACTGTCGCGCGATGCGCTGATACAGGCTTTGGGGCTGCTGTTTCTCTCCTCAACCGTTGCGCTCGGCCTGTCTCTCGGCGGGTTTGGTCTAGTCGGCGGCCGTGAAATGCTCGCCTCTGCCGCTCTTGTCCTTCCTGCCCTGACGGGGGTCTGGGCCGGACAGCGCTTCCGGAGCCGTTTTTCCGATGCGGCCTTTCGCAAGCTGATCCAGCGCGCGATCCTGGCACTCGGCCTGTACCTCGTCCCGCTCGGCATCTGGCGGCTTGTCCAATGAAAAACGCCGCCTTGGCGGCGGCGTTCAGAAAATCTCGTCGTTCTGCAACGTGCTATTTCGCAACCAGCCGCATGGGAGCCGCGGTCCCGACGCCGGACGTGGTCTTGGTGTTGGCCCACTGGTAGGACTGCCGTTCCTCGGTCGGTGTGCACAGGAACCGCTCGCGGTAGCACTTGGTGAAGTGCGACGTGGAAGCGAAGCCGCACGCGAGCGCGACATCCAGAACCGGCCGGCTGGTGCGCCGGAGCAGATCGCGTGCCGTTTCCAGGCGCAGGCGCAGATAATACTGGCCGGGCGTGCAGTTGAAATGCCGGCGGAACAGGCGTTCCAGCTGGCGCGGGGACAGGCTGACCGTCATCGCAAGCTGCTGGCAGCTGAGCGGGTCCTCGATATGCAGATCCATGATCCGGATCGCATCCAGGATCTTGGCGTTCGAGATACCGGTCCGCGCCTCGATGTCATGCCGCTGAGCGGATTCGCCGGAGCGCATGTTCTGGTAGAGGGCGACCTCGGCGATCTCGTGGGCGAGATACGCGCCATGCTGAATCGCGATCAGCCGCAGCATCATGTCGAGCGACGCCATTCCGCCGGCGCAGGTGATGCAGTTCCGGTCGATGGCGAAAATATCTGACGTCACCTCGACGTCCGGAAACTCTTCTCTCAAAGACCGCAGATTTTCCCAGTGGATCGTGCAGCGTCGGCCGTCGAGAAGATTGTAGCGGGCGAGAAGATAGGCACCGGTGCAGATCGCCCCGAATGTGCGTCCCATCGCATTCAGGCGCCTCAGCTTGTTTCCGAGGTCGGCATCCAGTGGAAGACGTTCGACATCGATGCCTGTGCACAACAGTGTAATATCGGCGTCAACAAGTTCACGAATAGATTTATTTGCCATGACTTCGCAGCCATTGCTGGCCACGACTGAATTTCCATCCAGTGAATAAGTAGTCCACTCGTAATACTCGCGGCCAAGTAGCCGGTTTGCTAATCTGAGCGGCTCAATGACGCTGGCGAATGCATTCATTGAGAACCTGTCCATGAGCACAAATGCTATGGACTGGCCTGTTTCTTCGTGCGTGCGTCCGGACATTTACTTTCCCTCGTTGGAAGGTATTATTATGCTTTGTTTTATTTGATCAGTAATTTTTGCTTTTTTTATTTGTCTGTCAAATAAAAAAAATCGATCCCAAGCAACTTTGCGGCAACGTCATGTGATTGTCGCGAGTGCTGCTTCTATCGTCCGTTGCAGATCAGCCAAGTAAGGACGTGAGATTTACATGGTCGGGACGTGATGTCGGCGCGCTGTCGGGGCGCGTGTGACAAAATCGGTGTGCGCGCCGCAAGACGTCCGGACCGGACCTTTCCTGCAAGATCTTTTGGGAGGGTGGAGGCAACTGTGACTAAGCGGGAAGCGCAGATCAAATCCTGCTGGGTGCGCGGATGAATTCAGGGACTGATCTGTCCTGGGGCCGCTGTCAGTGAAGACATTTTACTCAGATCCCCGGGTGAGCTATTTTCGCGTCGAACAGGCGCTTGAGGTCGCCGCTGCGAAACACGATTTCACCAAAACACTAGGTTCAGGGATCATTTTGGAATGATTTTTTTGCGAAGCGGACAATTCGTGGATTTAAGTTGCTTCAAGTCAATGCACACGTGGTCTACATGGAGCAGAACCCCTGATGCGTGAAGACCTACGGATTGCGAAACACATGAACGTACTTGCCAAACCATCGGATCTTGAATCCGCCGTTCCCGCGAACGTTTTCGTGGAAGAAGTGAAAACCGTTCAGCACTACACAGACCGCCTGTTCCGGTTCCGCATGACGCGACCGGCAAGCTTCCGGTTCCGCTCCGGCGAGTTTGTAATGATCGGGCTCATGATCGACGGCAAACCGCTTTACAGGGCCTATTCGATCGCCAGCCCCGCATGGGATGAGGAACTCGAGTTCTTCTCCATCAAGGTGCCGGACGGCCCGCTGACCTCTCATCTTCAGAAGATTCAGCCGGGCGACGCCATCCTGATGAAGAAGAAGCCCACGGGAACGCTCGTGAACGACGCGCTCATTCCCGGCAAACGCGTCTACATGTTCTCCACGGGGACCGGCATCGCACCGTTCGCGAGCCTGATCCGCGATCCCGACACCTACGAAAAGTTCGATCAGGTCATCCTGACGCACACATGCCGCGAGGTCGCTGAACTCAAATATGGCGAAGACCTCGTCCAGGAGACGATCAACGACCCGCTGATCGGCGAGTTCGCCAAGGACAAGCTCGTCCACTACACCTCCGTCACGCGCGAGGACTTTCCGCGCCAGGGCCGGATTACCGATCTGATCGAGAGCGGAAAGCTCTTCACCGATCTCGGCGTCCCGCCTCTGGACCCGGCCGTGGACCGCGGCATGATCTGCGGCTCGATGGACATGATCAAGGACACCAAGGCCCTGCTCGAAAAAGCCGGTCTGACGGAAGGTGCCAACAACAAGCCAGCGGAGTTTGTGGTCGAACGCGCATTCGTCGGCTAAAACGGCTCGGCGATCCGGGCAACCGGGCCGCCAGCCGGAAGGAAGCCCCGCGCGCCATCAAACCGCGCAAAAGGTAGACCAGCACCGGTCCAGACCCATGATCGGGCCGGTGGGTGCATCACGGCTGTCTGTCCGGAGGGAGACGCAAGTCTGTTCGGACTGGCCCGAAATATCGTGGGAAAAGTACTTTTATGTATTTGTATCCGGGAGCGTTTTACTGGACTGTTGTCGCCAGAGTGTCAGTGACGTTTAGACCAGTGTTGGAAGCAAGCCCGGCTCATG
Organism: Roseibium sp.; assembly: GCF_965232425.1. Taxonomy (GTDB): domain Bacteria; phylum Pseudomonadota; class Alphaproteobacteria; order Rhizobiales; family Stappiaceae; genus Roseibium. Next base: position 6,163,933 of record NZ_OZ246971.1, on the reverse strand, counting down.
AAACTTGATAGCGAAATCCAGGTTATCGCGGAAATCGGGTGTAATCATCTTGGCGACATGGACATTGCCTGCCGGATGATTGAGACGGCAGCCGGGTATTGCGGCGCCCAGGTTGCGAAGTTTCAAAAGCGGCACAACAGAAGTCTGCTTCCACCCGATGTCTACAATCGGCCGCACCCCGTTCCAGCGAATTCCTATGGGCGCACCTATGGTGAGCACAGGGAGTTTCTCGAGTTTTCCATCGGGCAGCATCGCGAATTGCAGCAGGAGTGCCGCAGGCGGGGCATCGAGTATTCCACGTCCGTGTGGGATTTGACATCCGCTCAGGAGATAGCGGCGCTCAAGCCGTCGATGATCAAGGTGCCGTCGGCGACGAACCTCAATTACGATGTCCAGGAATATCTGTGCCGGAATTTTGAGGGCATGATCCACGTTTCGACCGGGATGACCACCGGGCGAGAACTGTCTTCGACCATCGAATTCTATGAAAAGATGGGCCGTGCGCGCGATCTTGTCATCTACGCATGCACGTCGGGTTACCCTGTTCCTTTCGAGGAAGTCTGCCTGCTCGAGATCAATCGTCTGCAGGACCTTTATGGTGAGAGAATAGCAGCGGTCGGGTTCTCCGGTCACCACATCGGCACGGCCGTGGACATGGCGGCGGTCGCCGTGGGCATGAGCGGTGAATCGCGTTTCAGGCGGGGTCCGTTCAGATATATCGAACGGCACTTCACGCTCGACTGCAACTGGAAGGGCACCGACCACGCGGCCAGTCTGGAACCCGACGGCCTTCGACAGCTCTGCGAGGGTGTCCGGGAGGTGTCGGCGGCGTTGAATTACAAGGAAAAGGAAATTCTCGACGTCGAAGTGGCCCAGCGTCACAAGCTCAAGTGGCGCGAAACAAGCGCAATCGAGACCGACGGGCTGCTCTTGAACAAGGTTTCCTAGGGGTGCGGGGCGCAGCTGCGCGCGCGCCAATCAAGGCGCTCGTTACGGACTTCGATGGAGTTCACACCGACAATTCGGTGTTCCTAGACACGGACGGACGGGAGTTCGTCCGCTGCAGCCGCGCCGATGGCATGGGAATCGAAATGCTGCGCAGGCGCGGGCTCAAACTCCTCATTCTGTCGAGAGAAAGTGACGGTGTGGTCGCGGCGCGTGCGCGCAAGCTGCATATGGAGTGCGCACATGACGTAAAGGACAAGCTGCCTTATCTGGATGCCTGGCGACAGCGCAACGGCTTGTCTTGGAAGGAGCTTGCCTATATCGGCGACGACATCAACGATCTCGAGTGCCTTGAAGCCTGCGGTCTTTCGGTCGCGCCGGGCAACGCCCGGGCCGAGGTCAAGGAAGTCTGCCAGATCGTGTTGAAATGTTCCGGTGGGGACGGTGCCCTGCGCGAATTGTGCGATCACCTGATCGACGGCGCACTTGTGCCGGAAGTTCCGGTGTGAGGAGAGTGAAGGTTTCCGTGTCCATGAGTTCAGACGAGCATGTGCTCTTTCTAGGTGGAAGCGACAAGGAGCGCCTCTACCTCAAGGACGATGAGTTCGTAAGCGAAAGCGGGGTGAGGGTCGTTGTCAGGGCGACCGACATTCCCGGCGTCGACATGCGCGATACGGTGGCGCGCCATAAGGCGCGCTACTTCCAACTCGGACTGTTCTGCCGTCCGGACCTGCGCGTACTCGACTTTCCATGCGGCAGCGGCTATGCGGCGGAAGTTCTTGGCCCGCTGCACGTCTCCTATACAGGTCTGGATTTCGACAGAACCACGGTCGAATATGCAAAGCGCACCTATGGCCGCTATCGGGCCGGCTATGATGTCGGCGACCTGCGGAACCCGGAGCTGGCACGCGAAAGCTACGATGTTGTCGGCTGCATCGAGGGACTGGAACATATCGAGCTGGACCGGCAGGACGGCCTGATTTCTGCGCTTCGTGACGCCCTGGTTCCCGGCGGAGTCCTGGTGGTAAGCAGCCCGGAGGCACGCAGCGGCGTGTCTGGCCCAAGCGCCGACAATCCATATCATCTCGGCGAACTGACGCGCTCAGATTTCCTCTCCCTGCTGTCCCGCCACTTCAAGCCCTCGGAGATCGAGGTGGTCACCCAGGAAGCAACGCTGACAACCGGTTACAGGAACACTTGTCTCTACGGCATTTGCCACAAACCGGAACAGGGCAGCCACGCGGCCGCCTAGTTGTTCCGGTTAGTCCTGAACGCCGGGAGGTAGACGAGACGAACAGCTTGTTCTTTGTCGTCAGGTCTTTCTCGCAAATGCGGGTTGTTTGTAGAAGGACAGCTTTTCAAGCGCCAGACCGTGCTTTTCGATAAAACTGTCTGCCGCAATGCTGGCGCCAACGGTGGCCTGATAGTCGTCGAAAACGATAAGGCCGTTCCTTACGACGCGGCTGAAAAGCAGATCAAGCGCAAATTCCGTGGGTTCCAGAACATCCAAGTCGAGATGCAGCAAGGAGATCCGGAGGGCCGGATTTGCCTTGAGATAATCCGGCAGGGTCTCAAGGACATTGCCTTCGACCAGTTCGATATTCGCAAAACCCTTCGCTTGCAGAAGCCCGTCAAGTTCGGTTTTGGACAGGCCATCTCCCGCCTGTGTTTCATAGGTTTCGATGAATTCGACATCTTCGGGTCGCGAAAGTCCGGCGCGCGGGAACTTCCCGAAGGCATCGAATCCGATGACGCGCCGGGACGACATGTCCTCGAGCGCTGCGCGAAACGTGGCAAATCGGATAAGCGACAGACCCTTGAACACACCCAGTTCGACAACGTCGCCGGGGAGGCCCGTGATCATCTTGTAGAGTTCGTAATGGGCCAGTGTCTTGTTAAGGCGCGTCGGGTCGGAAAACCAGTGGTAGCCGTTCTCGAAGTCCCAGACATCCTCAGCCGAGATACCTTGAACGATTTGCGCGCTCGCGAACGTCATGCGCGTTCCCTCTCCAGATGAGATGCCCAACCGGTGCTGCATACCGGCACTTGCTTAAAGTACTCAATCGAACCGCGAACCTACAAGTCTAAGGCGCTTGGTTTTCCAACAGGTTTTGCATTCTTCGCTATCTTGTCGATCAGGTTGAACAATCGGTTTTCTTGTTTGGAAATCATTTCAACAGTTAAACTTGGTTTGTCATGGCCGTTTCTCTTGTAGTCTCAAGACCCGCATGTGATCCTTCAAGTGATGGGGAATCAATCGGCGGCTATCCTGTTGGTATTTGTACAGCGTAAATCCGGAACTCGGCGAAGTCTTGGGAGTGTCACCATTCGTGCCGTGGAAGCGACCGGGAGAGGGGCGGGCACCCGGGCAATGCGGCCAGCTGATATCAATTGAACCGGACGGCTTGAAGCATGAACCTAGTTGCCACGAACAGTTTCCTGAACAGTCTGCAGCCCAATGCGCTCGCGGGCGTAAAGGCGACACTCATCAACATGCCGATCCGGGAACAGGCCAAACCCAACAACCCCCCGGTCGGTCCCGCATTGCTTGCCGCCAGATTGCGGGAATTCGGCGCTGAGCCGACAATCATTGATCTGAACATCTATCGCATCAAGGACGAGGACGCCGCGCGGCGGGGCTTGGAGACCGGCCGTTCCCTGACGTTTGCCGAAGCTCGCGGCTTGATCGGCCGGACACTGGAAAAAGCCGGCGGGCAGCACCTGATCGGACTTTCCGGATTGATCACGACACTTCGCTGGCAGACGGAAGTCGCAAAGATTGTACGCGACCTGGATCCGGACGCGATGCTTGTCAGTGGTGGCGGTTTGGCGACGCAGTTTCGCGCCGACCTCTTGAACTGGATCCCTGAACTGGATGCCGTGGCGCACAGCGAAGGCGATGACATCGTCGTGAAAATCGCCCTGGATGCCAAAGCCATGAGGGACAAGGGCTTCGAACGGGCGCTGAACGCGGGGCTGCTGTCGCCGTTTTACCGCGAAACGAAAGACGGGCGGCCGCGTTTCGTCTATCACGGCGGCAGGCCAGCGAACCTCGACAGCCTGCCGCTGCCGGCCTACGACCTGATGCAGGAAGATGTCGACGGCTTCAAGGTGCTCGAGGAATACCTCAATGTTCCCGTGTGGGGCGGCAGCGCCAAGAACAGCTCCGCAACCAGTTTTGAAATCAAGCGCAGCATCTCCACGGTATCGAGCCGCGGCTGTCCGTTCGAGTGCAAATTCTGCTTCCGCGGCGCACAGGGGGAACGGAACTACGGTGTGCGCAGCGCTGAAAACCTCGCGACCGAGTTCATCGAATATCAAAACCGCTATGGCGTCGATTTCATCGGCCTGATGGACGACAACTTCATGGTGAGCCCGAAGCGTATCTCTGCCCTTGCCGACATTCTTGAGCCCTATGCGGCAAGCGGACAGTTGCGCTGGGGCGCGCATGGCAGGCTGGATGAAGCGGCCGATCTGCGCCCTGACCGCAAGGGCGGCTATCGCAGCGCGGATGTTCTTCGTGTCAGGGAGATGCGCCGTGCCGGCTGCATTTACATCGGGTTCGGCGCCGAGTCGGCATCGCCTCAGGTTCTGGAAGACATGGGCAAGGGCGGTTTCATGCTGTCCAGCGGCACGGAAGTCTACAATGGCTTCGAGTTTCCAAGGGCCATGACACAGGGAATTCGCAATACGCTGGAAGCCGGCATCCACGGCAACTGCACCTGGATCATGGGCTATCCGGGTGAAACGCTTGAGCAGTTGCAAACCAGTCTGGGTTTCATCAAGTGGCAGCAGGACCTTGTCACCGAAGGTCTGGTGGCCGGTACGCCCGATCACGACGATGCAATGGCTTCGATCAACACGTCCATTTTTACCGCGACCGCTTATCCGGGAACCGAGATGTTCCGGCATCCGCGTGTCCGCGCAACGCTCGGTGACGTTTTCAATCTCAAGTTTGATCGCAAATCAGGGCAGCCCGTCGGCGACGAAAACTTTCGGCAATACGTCCTGGAACTGAACGACGCCACGAAAATGATCACGAACGAAAGCGGCAGGCCCTTGAACTTCAGCAGCCTGTCCGACGATGAATTTGTCCATGTGCGCGAGAAACTCGACGCACAGGACCATGACGCCGTTTTGGGAATGTAATGACCAGCAAGTTCATTGCGATGGTGCCCGCACGCGCTGGCAGCCAGGGCCTTCCAGACAAGAACGTCCGCCCCCTTGCAGGCAAGCCGCTGATGGCACACAGCATTCGCCCGGCGCTTGAATGCAGCATGATCAGTGAAACATTCATCAACAGTGACAGCGACAGCTATCTTGAGATTGGCAGGGCCGCCGGCGCAGTCGCGCATCGACGCCCGGATCATCTGGGACAATCCGATACAACGATGCAGGCCGTCGTCGCAGAATTCATCGAAGCGCGCCGGAGCCAGGGCGATGAATTCGATGCCGTGGTGGTGCTCTATCCGACCTATCCGTTCCGGACGCCGGAGCTCCTGGAAGATCTGCTGCGCCACTACCTGGAGAACCCTGGATGCCACAGTGTCATCGGGCTGAAACAGCCGGACACCCATCCATTCCTGTGTGCCAAGCGGGAAACGGACGGGTCTATCAGGACGTTCGTGGAATATGACGGCAACAAGTACTACCGGCGCCAGGACTATCCGGAGTGTTTTGAACTCACGTCCTGGGCCATGGTGATTTCAGCCGATCACGTCGATGCGCTGAATGCGCACATGATGTCACCGGAAACAGTGGGATATGTCGTCCCCGATACGGTGCGCATTGTGGACATCGATACGGATATCGATTTCTATTTCGCCGAGTTCCTGATGGAAAAGAACTACCTTTGAACCGTTTGGCGCATTGAGAGGCCGTTGATCAGGCGCTCCTGCCGCGGCCTTGCCAGGAGTTCGGAACTTGAAACCTCGCGCTGCTCTGTCAGCCGGCGACAGTTTCGAGTTGCAGCCGCTTGTTCCGCCGTGACGGGTCGAAGGTGCTGAGATGCTCCTCGAGCGTTTGCCTGATTGTCGGAACCATATCGACGGCAAGCTTGTTTTCGTCCATGCGCAGGTAGGTTGTCGACGGATGCCAGGGAACGTTCTTCTGACCAAGCAGCAGCGCTGATTCCTGGGGTCCGAAGCGAATGGTCGGAACATCCAGAACGCCTGATATTTCCGTGACGCTGACATTGGCCGAGACAACGACGTCGCAGCAAGCCGTCAAGGCAGCGGCTGCTTCGAGGTCATCGAAAAGATCGACCTCCTCGAAATTGACGAACGCTCCCTTCGATTTGGCCTCGAAGAATTTGATCTCCTTCAAGGCACTGAGATACTGCAGGTTGACGAAAGTGACGTCTTCCATGTCGATGATCGGAAAGAACTCGGGGGCGGAGAGATAATAGCGTGCGCGATACACTTCGAGGTTCCGTGACCGCCATCCGATGCCGACAATCGGTTTGTCCGCTTTGCCTTTCAGGCGTTCAAAAAACGTGCGCGCGAGTTCGATGTCGAAGGAAAATGCCGGGGTTCTCGCGTTTCGGAATGACTGGAAATCCGGACGGAAGAACTTTGCAATGTCGACAAGATTGGCGGTGATGTCGAAGTCGTTCAGGTCGGTTGTAAGGTCCGAGTTGACTTGAGCCGCCCGGACAGTGGCCTTCGGAAACGAGCGTTGAAACCACGGCACGGACTTCGGTGCGACTTCCAGGATGACCTTTCCGGCCCGCTCGATCAGTTCATGCAGCATGGTGCAGCCTCGCAGGGCGTCACCGAGGCCCTGATCGCACCACGCAAGCACGGTCTTGCCGGATATATCTTCGCCCCCCCATTCCGGAACATCGAATTTTCGTTTGTTTGACGTGGAATTCTCATCGCCGAAGCGGGCGTCGTGAAGCGCCCAACCGTTGGTCAGATCACCAATGGAGAGATAGGCAAGAGAGAGGTTCCAGTCTATTCCGGCAGCCCCTTCCGGAGCGAGTTTCTTTGCTTTCAGGAACGTGTCGACAGATTCTCGACCGCGTCCCAGCATGAGATACTGAACGGCGAGCGTAACGAGTCGGTGATAGTTTTTGGGGTTGTCTGCAACCGCTTCTTCCGCGTATTTCACGCCCACATCGGTTCGGGAGATTGAAAAGAGCAGCCGTGCGGTCTCATGTTTGAGCTCGGCATTGTCGGGAAAGCGCTCCAGCGCATCGGCTAGTTCCGCTTCGGCAACCTTGAAATCTTTCTGTTTGAGGCGGCAACGTGATCTTTCGATGTAGTTTTCGGGATTGTCCGGGTTGAGTTGAACGGCTCTGTGAAAGAAGGCAAGCGCCTTTTTGAAATCCTCGCTCTCTCTCAGCAGCAGGCCGTAATTGCGGTAGGCATCCCCGAAATCGGGATACGTGACAAGCAGCTGCTGAAAAATCTCTTCCGCTTCTTCCGTCCGTTTGAGGCGGGTGAGAGCGATCCCCCTGATGTTGAGCGCTTCCTTCTCCTGCGGATTGAGGGACAGCGCTTTTTCAGAGACCGCCAGCATGCTTTCCGCGTCGGTGCCGACATCCATCATTGCCCGGGCCAGGTTGGCATAGAACGGCGCCTGGTTGGGGTTCACGGCAATTGCCTTTTGTATGTATTCGATCGCCCGCTTCGGATAGCCAAGCTGCCGGTATGTGACACCGAGAAGATGAAGTGCGTCGGGGTTGTTCGGGAGCTTCTTCAGAACCTGCTTGTAGCAGCGCTGTGCCTTTTCGATCTCGCCGGACTTCTGATAGCCCAGCCCCTTGAGCATCTTCTCGCGCGTAGGATTTGGCGCCGTCTGCGTTGCCATCTCAGTCAATCCAGTTGGAATCACGTTCCAGCGAGCATATCAGCCACTCTTGCGCCTGCGCAGGTCTGCGCATCCGGCAGCGCAAATACGCTGGGGATAGTCAGGCGATCGGGTGTGTGTGCTGTGAGAAACGGTTGTACGGCGGTGCAGGCTTCGGTGGAAACGGACCGAAACCGGCTGTCAGGCGCGCGTTACGCCGGCAATCGCCTCGGCCAGTTCGTCAAAATGCGAGATGACCCTGTCCGGCCCGAGCTCGCTGACGGGCACGGGCGTGTAGCCGAAATCGACCGCGACGACCGGAATGCCCGCATTCCGCGCGGCGCTGATGTCCGTGCCGCTGTCGCCGATCATGACGGACCCTTCGATCGATCCGCCGGCGCGCGCGATGGCACCGTGTACGGGTTCGGCATCGGGTTTGGATACGCTGAACGTATCGCCGCCGACGACCGCGTCGAAATATTTCGCAAGATCAAGGGCTTCGAGAAGCGGCAGGGTAAGCCGTTCCGCCTTGTTTGTGCACACCGCGAGTTTCCATCCTTCGCTTCTGAAACGCTCCAGCGACGGAACAACGCCTTCGAAGGCGCGTGTGTGAACGGCGATGTTGGCAGCGTAGTGATCGAGGAACTGATGATAGAGCGGCAGCACCATCTCCTCGGTCCAGCGGACGTCATTGTGTTCCAGCCCGCGCTGCAGCAGCACCTTGGCCCCCATGCCGACCATGTGGACGACCTTTGCCTGCGGGACCGCCGCGTGACCGTTCGTGGTGAGAACGACATTGAGCGTGGCGACAAGATCTTCCATCGATGACACCAGTGTGCCGTCGAGATCGAATACGAGTACGGACATGAGACCCTCGGACAAGGATGTTGAAGCGCTTCCCTAACCGCAAAGGTGAGGAGAGGGCAAGCTCTAGGGGCCGTACCCTAGAGCTTGTACGCCGTGCGGAAACCGCCCCAGTGCCGGCCTTCGATGAGGATCGGAGCGTCAACTTCCTTCATCCAGACGACGTTGCCGCCGCCCATGTCGCGGGCATAGGACTGGATGAGGAAAGGCCGGGTGTTTCTGGCAGCGCTCAAGCCCGCGCGGTCGTCGAAGATGCGCTTGTTGCGGCAGTTTGCCGTGTTCCAGACCGGGTCGTCAGGGCGTTGCGGGTTCGAGAAGACGAGGTTGTGGACCGGCAGATAGCCGTTTCGATCGACCGAGGCGCAGAAGGCCATGCCATGCGGTTTGCCGTCCGCGAGGATGTCTTCCTGTATTTCCGGAATGACGGTTTCAAGGTGGCGCAGGGCGCGTGTCGAAACCTGCTGCGGGTTGGTTCCTTCGATCGGCGCGTAGTCGGTGTCGAAGAGATCATCCATCGTCATGATGCGGTTCGAAATGAGGCCCTGCATCGCCGCTGCAATTCTGGAGGCTCCGCTCTGGGCGCAGTCGACTTCGCGCGCATGACTCTCGTGGATGGAGGCGATCCTTGCGTGCAAGGCGCTCTCGAAGGCCGGGTCGGGATCCTGGAAGCAGCAGTGAAAACCGTTTTCGGATACGGCCGCCAGCCGCGCCGTGACCTTGCCAAGCCCGCTCAGTTCGATCTGCAGCAGGTCGTTCGGACGAAGCGTGACGTTTTCGGAAGCCTTGAAGAGGCACCCGCCTTCGGAAATGTCGAGGGTTTCGCCACGCGCCGACGCGCTGCCGTTGGAAATGGAGCCTGATAGTTTCACCGGCAACCGGTCGTGCCTGCGCCTGTTGCCCAGCTCGGTTTGCCGGATCATCATCGTGAAGCGGCTCTGGAGGCTTTTCGAGGCGACGCTCATTTGCGAGCCGGTCTCGCGGGCGCGCGTTCCGCCTTCTTCTGCAGAAGCGGCGCTGTCGGTGATCGCCTGTGCCTTCTGCACCACGATTTGAGCGAATTCGGCGGTCTTGTTGGCCTGTTCGCCGATAAGGTTGGTCGTGTCCACCTGGGAGCGTACGGCGTCCTCAACGGCCGAAAAGCTCGGTCGTATCTTGCCGATGACCTCGATGATCCGGTTCACCGAACCGAGGCTGTGCTCCGCGGACAGGTTCAGCTTCTCGATATTCGAGACGATCTGTTCCGTGGCCGACTGGGTTTCGACCGACAGTGACTTGACCTCGCTGGCAACCACGGAGAAGCCTCTGCCGGCCTCGCCGGCCCGGGCCGCTTCAATGGTCGCGTTCAGGGCGAGCAGGTTGGTCTGTTTGGCAATGTCGGAGATAAGGCTGACGACATTTGCAATGTCATCGATTGCGTTCTTCAGTTCCAGGACACCTTCGTTTGCCTGATCCGCGATTTCGCGGGCCTCGTCGGCGAGCTGGTTCGAAACGCCGACCTGGGATCCGATCTCGCTGCTCGAGGCCGACAGTTCCTGGATGGAAGAGGCGAGGCTTGACGCATTTTCGTCGGCAATGGAGGACTGGTCGGACAAGGACCGCGTGTCGTGGCGGATCTTCGCCAGCGTATCCATCTGGCTCACCAGCCGGTCCTGAACGTTTTCCGCGGCGACGTTGATGGTCTTCGCGGCGACCTGCAGATCATCCTCGAGGCTGTCGAGAACAAACTCAAGCTGCTCGGGCGCCTGCGGATCGGCGGTCTCGCTCGAAGGTTCCTCTGCGTCCGATTCGGCAGCCGCGTGTTCCTGCATCAGATTTTCGGGCCGATTTTGCTTTAATATAAAGAGGTTCATGTGTTGCCGCGCATGTCAAAACCCAGGTTGTAGGCTCAAACTTCGCAAATCAATCTAAAGTCATGGTTAATGAATTCGGTATTCCCTTGCCGTCCATGGCTTTCTCGCACGTCTCCCTGAATGTCACTGGACCGTGAGAGGTCGGCCATGCTAAGCACCCGGCGGTCAAGAATAAGAAGTGGTCACGCCCCATCCGCTCGGGCGCCGACCGAAGGAATATGGATGAGCGATCAGTTTAAACGGCAGGCTGCCGAACGGGCAGCGCAGGACGTCACGTCTGGGATGCGCCTGGGGATCGGAACCGGGTCCACTGCGGAGTTTTTCGTGCGTGCGCTGGCTGACCGCGTTGCCGGCGGACTGGATGTGATCGGGGTTCCGACATCGGAGCGCACGCGCGCTCTCGCTTCGGAACTGGGCATCCGTCTGACGACCCTCGACGAACTGCCGGAACTGGATCTGACGATCGACGGTGCGGATGAGCTGGATGCGGGCCTGTCGCTGATCAAGGGAGGCGGGGGCGCGCTGCTCCGGGAAAAAATCGTTGCGGCGTCTTCCGCCGAAATGATCGTGATTGCCGACGGCAGCAAGGAAGTTGCCACCCTCGGACGGTTTCCCTTGCCGATCGAAGTGGTGCCATTCGGCCTGAAGGCCACCACCAACGCGATCGAAAAGACGCTTCGGGCAGCGGGCCTGCCGGAGAAACTCGTCTTGAGAGGTGGTGCTGCGGATCCGTTTGTGACCGACGGTGGTCACTACATCGTGGATGCGCACCTGGAGGCGATTCCAGACGCACGATCCCTCGCCGGGAAGCTCGTTGACATTCCCGGTGTCGTTGAGCACGGCCTCTTCATAGGGCTCGCAACAAAGGCTTACGTTGCAGGTACGAATGGGGTAAAGACCGTGGTACCTGCCTGAATTATGATGTTTTGGTGTCCGGTGAAGCTGTCGGACAGCCACGTAGGAGTAGAAGTATGACACTCACGAGAGCTTTGCCGCGGGCAGCTGTTTTTGGCGCCGTATTGACAGCAACAGCCATGTTCGCAAGCGTTTCCGTGGCGCAGGACGCGATTTCGGAAAGCCATATGGCTGCTGCAAAGCGCGTTGCCGAAGTCACCAAGGTTCTGGAACCGTTCGACGAAATTCTGCCCATTCTCGCAGAGCAGACCCGGACCGCGTTCATCCAGGCTGAACCGACCCGTGCCGAGGAAATCATCGAGGTGGTGCAGGAAGTCGCATTGCGCCTCGCACCCACGCGTGGCGAGTTGAACACGCTGGTCTATGAAGCCTGGGCAACCAGTTTCACGGAAGACGAACTCAACGAGCTGGCAGCCTTCTACCAGACGGATCTGGGACAGAAGCTGACCAAGACCCTGCCGCGCGTCACGCAGCTTTCGGTTGGTGCGGCTCGGGAATGGCAAGACAAGACGTCGACCGAAATGGTGACGATCGTTCAGCAGGAACTGCAGAAGCGCACCCAAGCGCAGTGATTGCCGCGCGTCACGGCGACTGCACGAAGAATTGAAGCTGGTGCCTGAAACCGGCAAACAGGCCGCGCAAGCGGCCTAATTCGTTGGAACAACACCGTTCTGGAGCTGCGGGACGACGCGTCGCCGCAGTTCGTGCCTTGCATGGTGATCTGCAGCGCCTATCTGGGGCGGGCCTGGAACTCTCCGGGAGCAGAGAGCAGGCGAACGCGAAAAGAGGCGAAGATGACCGACTATGACTATGATCTTTTTGTAATTGGCGGCGGATCCGGTGGCGTGCGCGCCGCGCGTATTGCCGCAACGCATGGCGCACGGGTCGGGATCGCCGAAGAGTACCGGTATGGCGGAACCTGCGTGATCCGCGGATGTGTCCCGAAGAAGCTGTTCGTCTACGCCTCCAAGTTCTCCGAGGAATTCGAGGACGCTGAGGGTTTCGGCTGGTCCGTCGGCGAACGCACATTTTCCTGGGATAAGCTGATCGCTGCGAAGGACCAGGAGATCACGCGCCTGGAAGGGATCTACCGCCGAAATCTTGAGCGCACCGACGTGGAAGCGCACGACAGCCGCGCCGTCATCGAGGACCCACACACGGTTCGGCTTCTGTCCACCGGCCAGACCCTGACGGCCAGGTACATTCTGGTCGCGGTTGGCGCGTCACCGAACGTCGACAATTCCGTGCCCGGCATGGAACACGTGATCACGTCCAATGAGGCGTTTCACATGGCGGAGCTGCCTGACAGCATCGTGGTCGCCGGCGGCGGCTATATTGCGGTTGAGTTTGCCGGCATTTTCAACGGCCTTGGCGTCGATACCACCCTGATCTACCGCGGCGAGGAAATCCTGCGCGGCTTCGACATGGACCTCAGGACCACCGTCCGTCAGGAAATGGAGAAGAAGGGCATCAAGGTCATTCTGGGGGATACGTTCTCCAGCATCGAGAAACGCCAGGATGGCGGCCTCGTCGGACATACGAAGGGCGGCAAGGAACTCGCGGTGGACAAGATCATGTTCGCGATCGGGCGCAATCCGCACACGAAGGATCTCGGTCTGGAAAAGGCCGGTGTCGAAACCGACCGGATCGGTGCGATCAAGGTCAGCGCGGACTCGCAGACGAGCGTTCCGTCGATCTACGCGGTCGGTGACGTGACAAACCGGGCCAACCTGACCCCGGTCGCGATCCGGGAAGGTCATGCCTTTGCCGACACGGTTTTCGGGAACAAGCCCTGGACGGTCGATCACAGCCTGATCGCCACGGCCGTCTTCTCTCAGCCTGAAATGGGAACTGTCGGACTGACACAGGAACAGGCGCTGGAGCGCACGCCCAACCTGGACATCTACAAGTCCAGTTTCCGGCCGATGAAACACACCCTGTCCGGCCGCGACGAGAAGATGCTCATGAAAATGATCGTCGATGCCGATACGCAGAAGGTTCTGGGCGTGCATGTCGTTGGTCCCGACGCCGGAGAATTGGCGCAGATCCTCGGCGTGACCTTGCAGATGGGCGCGACCAAGGCCGATTTCGACCGGACGATCGCCGTCCATCCGACGGCGGCTGAGGAACTCGTGACCATGCGCGAGCCGACCGAACAGCTGCGCGGCTAAAGAACGACTTTCATGACAGAGGAAACCGGACCTGGAAACGGGTTCGGTTTTCGTTTGTCTAGCGCATCGGGCGATGCTCTAACCGTTCGCTTTCTTGAGGTCCGGCGGTGGCGCGTCCGCGGCTTCGCCCAGTTCGGCTGTCCATGTGCCTTCAGCTGCAGGCGTCTCGGCAAAAAAGGAGAAGCAGTTCCGGCCGAGCGCCTTGGAATGATAGAGCGCTGCATCGGAGAAGCCGACGAGTTGCTCCGGATCGCTGCCGTCTTCCGGCGCTCTCGCGATGCCGATGCTGAGCCCCACGGCGGTTTGTTTGCCGTCGCTCAGCGGCACGGGCTCCTGAGCCGAGGCAATCAGGGTATCGCACAGGGCCTTCAGGTGACCGCGTGTCGTCTCGTTCCTGTAAATGACCATGAACTCGTCGCCGCCGATCCGGCAAACGAGACCCTGCCGCCCGACACCGGCTTTCAGCCGCTCCGCGATGGTCCTGATCACCGTGTCGCCCGCCGCATGTCCAAAGGTGTCATTCACGGACTTGAACTTGTCGAGGTCGCAGTGAAGAACCGCAAAACGCTTGTCCGGCAGCTCCTTCGCGGATGAATCGAGCACCCTGTTGAACAACAGCCGGTTGCCGAGACCAGATAGCGTGTCGTGAAGGGCAAGATAGCGGTTTTGCTGTTCACTCGCCTGCAGGGACGTCGTCAGGCGTCCGATCCGCCAGGCAATACCGAAGGCAAGCGTGCCGAGCGCGACGCTCAAGATGGCGATTACGGGAATGATCGTCGGCCAGATCGATGCGCTGGCAGATTCGCTTTTCCAGCGGAAAACGCCGATCGGAGTGTCCGCACTGTCCGAAATCAGATGAAACGGTCCTTCCATCCGGGCAGGAACGGTTTCTTCAAAAACGAAGGACCGGAACGCGGGCTGCGCATTCAGTTTTTTCTGCAGCGCCTCGTCGATAAAAAGCGCGGACAGGAGGATCATGGGTGCGCCGTCGGGCAGTGTCGTCTCGTACCGGTCGGGAATGATCGGCATGGCACCATAGAGGGCAGGCTTCCCGTCAATGCGCACGAAACCCGTCATCGCAAAGGTGGCGGCGTCAAGGTCCTGCAGCGACCGATGGCCGAACCCGCCCGGAACCCGTACACGGTTGAGCATGTATTTCGTCGTCAGCTCGTCGACGATCGTCGCCAGTTCCGGTGTCTCGGCCAGGGGCCGTGTCACGATATGCGTATAGTCCCGGAAGGATTCCGCCAAAACCTGCCGGTTGCCGGAAATGAGGATCAGCTTGTCATGCCGGTAGTTGGTCCAAAGCGTGTCGAAAGCTTCACGGGCATAGGCGGGATCGAAGGTCCTGACCAGCTTGGTCACCGAAAGGTCCGATGAGGCGATGCCGATCTGTTCTCTGACGATCGTGATTTGCTGGTCGGCGACAACACTGCGGAACAGGCGCTCTTCGTTGGCAATGGTCTGTTGCGTCGAGGCACGGGTCGCCACGAAGCCGACGAAGAGCAGGGAAACCGAGGTTACGGCAATCAGGAGAGCCGCCAGCGCGAACGCCAGACGCGATATGTGCTGTCTGGCGAGCCGGGGAGCCTGGTCGCTGTATCGTCTCCGGAATTCGCTCAAGTTGCGGGTGCTCTCTCTACTACATCTGGTTTAGTCTTCGTTTGAGATTTGAGAGATGATTAAGGCGCAAATTGATTAATAACGGGTGCGAATAGCAGTAAAAGAGGTAAATTGTTCTTGAGGTTGCGTGAGCGTATCCGTGGAGGCGCCGCAACTCGAGTTGTCCTGACCCTAACTTGCCTTGGACTGGGCGGTCGTTGAAAGGTCCGCGTTGCCCGCATGAAGGGTTCGCGGCGCCGCAAACTCGACCGTGTTGCGGCCGTTTTCCTTGGCCCGGTAAAGGGCGAGGTCCGCAAGCCGGATCAGGTCCTTGTCGTTCAACCCGCACTCGGGCGCCGTGGCGATGCCGACGCTGACGCCGATCTGGACGCTGTTTCCGCCGCCGATTTCGATCGGAACGGACATGGATGTCCGCAAGCTTTCGGCAATCTCCTCAAGCTCGTTCGCGCTTTCGTATTTTGTCACCAGGACGATGAATTCGTCTCCGCCGATCCTGCAGACAACGGAATCTTCGCTGAATTGACGTTTGAACCGGTCGGCAACGACGCACAGGACCTTGTCACCCGCTTCATGGCCATAGGTGTCGTTGATCGGTTTGAACCGGTCGAGATCACAGGCGAACAGCGCAAATCCCTTGTCCGGAAGACTGTCGATCGAATAGGCCAGACGGTCGGAGAAATGGTGCCGGTTGGGCAGCCCGGTGAGCGTATCGTGGTTCGCGAAATGATGGTTCTTGCGCTCGCTCTCCTCGAGCTGCGATGACAGGCGGCTGATTTTGGCGGCAGCGGCAAAGGCAACGGTCGAAATGATCACCGTCATCAGCAGGATGAGCGGCAACGCCATCAGCCAGATCTGGTGTCCCGGTTTTTCCTGGTCCCAGCGGAAGTATCCGATGACCGTGCCATCGGCCGCCCGGATCAGCTGATTGGTCGGATGGTTGCGCTCCGGTTGGCCGGCAATGTAGCGCAAATCACGATAGTCGAGAGTTTCATTCAGCTCGGCGACCATGGCCTCGTCGACATAGACGGCATTTATGAGAACAGCCGGGTAATCGTCATTGGCATCGACATCGCCGTAGTCCGGCAGGACCGGGACCGCGACAAGAAGCGCGGGCTGCCCGTCGACGATGGCAAACTCGGAAATCGATACGTCCAGCAGGACCGACTGGGGCAGATACCAGTCGGCGAATGCGGAGTTCGATCGCCGTTTTCTCTCGTCGAAAGCCGCCCGCGTGCGTTCGGCCAGTTGGCGAAGCACCGGCGCAGCCTCCGTTTTCTTGTCCGGAAACCGGGTGTGATCCTCAACGGCCTGGGCGATCAGCGCGCCGTCGGTGGCCACGACAAAGGTTCTTTCCAGATCGAACGTTTCCCAAAGATCGAGAACAAGCTGATCCTTGATGAACGCACGGTCAGCCGGTCTCTGAAGCGCGGTAAAGGTATCGTCCCATTGCGCGAGGTCGAACTGGTCGATCGCAATCATCTGGGTGTAGGTGTCGAGGTTCCCGGAAAAGCGCAGTTTTTCGCTTTCAAGCGATCGCCGGTCCGCTTCGACCCAGGCAAGATGGGCAATGAATGTCAGGGACGCGGCAGACATCGCGATCAGGAGCGCTGCCAGCCCGTAGATCCACACCTTGATCTGACGCCCGGTCGCGGACCTAACAGTATCTGTGTCCCCGGCCGTGCCGGCATTCATGTCGCGCTCGAACAAGGCGAATTCCCTCCTCAATCCATCTCTTCGGATAGCAGAGGGAACTTAACGTCAGCTTCTAAACCTCGGATTTTCGGCGGAAACTCAGGCTAAACTGCCAAGAGTCTTAACGAAGCGTTCTATTTCGTCCTCCGTGTTGAACGCATGCAGCGACGCCCGGACCACGGATTCAAGCCCTCTGTGCGGCAGGTCTATCTGCGCGGATGTTCCCTTGCTCACCGAGACGTTGATGTCTGCCGAAGACAGTCTCGCCTGCGTCTGGGCGGGCGTTTCGCCGTCGACGGCGAAGGTGACGATCCCGCCCTTGCGGGCTCCCTTGTCGTGCAGCGCCACACCCTTGACCGCTGACAGTTCGGTCCGAAGTTGTGCTCCGAGCGCGCAGATACGGTTGCCAATGCGCTCCATGCCGTAGCCGATGGCGTAACTGACGGCGACGCCAAGGCCGATCTGACCCGCGACGTATCGCTCCCAGGTTTCGAAGCGCATCGCATGCGGGACGAGTTCATAGGAGTTGTCGTCCAGCCAGTTGGCGGATTGAAGGTCGATGAAAGGCGGTTCGATCTGGTCCAGAACATCGTCGCTGACATAAAGGAACCCCGTGCCCCGCGGCCCGCGAAGATACTTGCGTCCTGTTCCCGACAGCACGTGACAGCCGATGTCGCTGACATTCAGGGGGATCTGGCCCGCCGACTGGCAGGCATCCAG
This sequence comes from Roseibium sp., assembly GCF_965232425.1. Taxonomy (GTDB): domain Bacteria; phylum Pseudomonadota; class Alphaproteobacteria; order Rhizobiales; family Stappiaceae; genus Roseibium. Next base: position 6,146,361 of record NZ_OZ246971.1, on the reverse strand, counting down.
AAGATAGAGAAGCTTTGCGGAGCGCGCGATTTCGCCGACTTCCTCTGCCGGATTGATGAGCCCGGAGAAGGTCGGAATATGCGTCAGGGCGATCAGGCGCGTCTTCGGGGTGATCGCGGCCTTGAGCGCGGCAAGATCGATCTGGCCGCTTGCATCGTCCTCGATAAGGTCGATCTCGATATTCTTGCGCCGTTTCATCTGCAAAAAGGCGACGTAGTTCGAAACATATTCCGCGCGGCCCGTGATGATCCGGTCCCCCTCGCGAAAGTCGATACCGTAGAAAGCCATGTCCCAGGCGCGCGTGGCATTCTCGACATAGGCGATTTCATGGGGTTTGCTGCCGATCAGGGCGGCAAGGCTCGTGTAGAACGCGTCCATCCCGGCGCTGTTCGCGCTCGCCGCTTCATAGCCGCCGAGCGTTGCCTCGAGGTCGAGATGCGCCTTGACGGCATCAAGGGACGGCCCGAGGGCAAGCCCCGTGCCGGCATTGTTAAAATGGATCAGCTGCCCTACACCGGGTGTATCGTCCCGCATCGCCGCGACATCGTGGTTGGAAAGGGATGGAACAATCATGATGACCTTCGGCTTCGTGTTGTCGGCTAACAACAGATCTGAGACCTGCACTCAATGACGATCACATATTTTGGATATGGCTCTCTCGTCAATGCCGACACGATCCCGGCCAGTGCAACGGTGACGCCAGGCAGGCTTCGTGGCTGGGTCCGCGAGTGGCGGGTCTGCGGAATGGGCGAGGATGGACAGGGGCGCTGTGCCCTGAGCGTGCGCGAAGCACCGGGCAGCGAGATAAGGGGCGTGATGGTGCGTGAGCCCCGATCGCGCCTGAAGGATCTGGAAAAACGGGAAAAGAGATACCGCAAGGTGGAAGCTGTGGGCGGCGCCTTTCGATGCGACGCGGAGCAGGCGAACGGACCGGGCGATCTTTTCGTCTTCGTGGGCGCGGCAGAACACAATCGCTGGGGGACGGAAACGCATCCGATCCTGCAAAGCTACCTGGATTGTGTCCTGGCGGGCTTTTTCAGCCTGTGGGGCGAGGAGGGGATCGAACACTTTCTCGATACCACCGACGGTTGGCACGTGCCGGTTCTTCGCGACCGGCACAATCCTGCCTATCCGCGCGCGGTCGTGCTGCCGGACCGCCTTCGCGAGGTGATCGACGCGGCCATCGCATCAAGAAACCTGACATATATCGATGCGCCGCTGCGCAGCCGCTGAGGCGGTGACCGTCAGGCGATGAGCCCGTGGAGCAGGGCGCCGGCAAGATAGGCGATACCGGCGGCGCACAGTCCTATGCCGGTTGTTTCCAGTCCGGACACGACCCAAGACTTTGCCGACCAGCGCGACTTGATGGAGCCGATGAGGAAGAATGCGAGAGCCGTCAGGGCGGTGGTTTGAATTTCCGAAGAACCGGAGCCGGCGAGAAAGGGCAGCAGCGGCAGGCTGCCGCAAACGAGAAACGCGGTGAAGGTCGCCAGGGCCGCCTTGACAGGAGACCGGGCCGTGGAACTGAGCCCGTACTCCGCCTGCATCATCGTTTCGATCCACGTCGCCCTGTTCGACGTGACCAGCCGGACGAGGTCGTCCAGATCCTTGCCGCCGAAGCCCTTCGATCCGAAGATCTGCCGGATTTCTTCCCGCTCGCCCTCCGGGACGAGGTCGATATGCTTTTCCTCGATGGACAGAAGCCGGGCGTAGTCTTCTTCCTCCGACTTTGTTCCGCTGTAATTGGCCGCCGCCATGGAAAAACCGTCGGCCAGCAGGTTGGCCACGCCGAGGATCAGGATCGTCTTGGCCGAAAGCGCCGCGCCGACCGAACCGGCAACGATGGCAAAGGTGGTGACGGCACCGTCAATGCCGCCGTAGATCCAGTCCCTGAGGTAGCTGGCCTGCGGTTTTGCGGAAAGCCTGGACGCGATATCATCGGGTCGGTGGCTGTGCTCCAGTCTTGGAGATGGCATGAGACTGTCCTATCTTGTCGCAAGGCCATGGTGAGGCACGAGACCCGGCGTCGCCATGATCCCGGTCAAGGCCGAAATTGTCCGCGCGTTTCGCGATGACGGACAGCTCGCCGGGAAGCTGATGAAAATTGCCTGATTGAACTGTGGCGTTACCGTCCTTCGGCGTGTATAACGCCGCACGTTTGCTGCCGTGCGGCAAGCGTATACCAATGAAAATGTCTCGGACGGTGCGCCACCATGAGAGAATTTGCGCGCGTCCTGTAGGAGTAGGAAAAATGGCGGAGAAGTGGAGCCCGGAGACTTGGAGATCGAAGCCGATCTTGCAGGTGCCGGAATACCCGGATCAAGAGGCTTTGGCGGATGTTGAACAGCGCCTGTCGACGTATCCGCCGCTGGTTTTTGCAGGCGAAGCGCGCGCTCTGAAGCAGCAGCTTGCCGACGTTGCAGCCGGCAACGGTTTCCTTCTCCAGGGCGGCGATTGCGCCGAGAGTTTCGCCGAACACCATCCGGATCACATCCGCGACTTTTTCCGCGTGTTCCTGCAGATGGCCGTCGTGCTGACCTACGCGGCCAGCCAGCCGGTTGTTAAGGTCGGGCGCATCGCCGGGCAATTCGCCAAGCCTCGGTCTTCCAACTTTGAAACGAAGAACGATGTCGAGCTGCCGAGCTACCGCGGTGACATCATCAACGACATCAACTTCAGTTCCGGCAGCCGGATCCCGGATCCGAGCCGCATGGCGATGGCCTATCGCCAGTCTGCCGCAACGCTGAACCTGCTGCGTGCCTTCGCGCAGGGCGGTTTCGCGAACCTGGACCAGGTGCATCAGTGGATGCTCGGTTTCATCACCGATAGCCCGCAGGGCCACCGGTACAAGGAACTGGCCGACCGCATTACCGAAGCGCTTGCCTTCATGCGTGCCTGCGGCATCAGCTCCGAAAACGTGCCGCAAATGCGCGGTACCGATTTCTTCACCAGCCACGAGGCGCTGCTTCTCGGCTACGAAGAGGCCTTGACGCGTGTCGATTCCACGTCCGGCGAGTGGTACGCCACGTCCGGTCACATGCTCTGGATCGGCGACAGGACGCGCCAGCCGGACCATGCGCATGTCGAATTCTTCCGCGGCATCAAGAACCCGATCGGCCTGAAATGCGGTCCGTCGCTCACGCCGGACGGCCTGCTTGAGCTGATCGACATTCTCAACCCGGAAAATGAACCCGGACGGCTGACGCTGATCGCCCGTTTCGGGTCGGAAAAGGTGTTTGAACACCTGCCGCAGCTTGTTCGTGCCGTGGAGCGTGAAGGCAAGTCGGTGATCTGGTCGTGCGACCCGATGCATGGCAACACGATCACGGCGGGCGGATACAAGACACGTCCGTTCGACCGCATCCTGAAGGAGGTGGAATCCTTCTTCGAAGTGCACCGCGCCGAGGGGACGCATGCAGGGGGTGTCCATGTCGAAATGACCGGCCGCAACGTGACCGAATGCACCGGAGGGGCGCACGCCCTGACCGCCGAACAGCTCGGCGATCGCTATCACACCCATTGTGACCCGCGCCTGAACGCCGACCAGGCTCTGGAACTGGCTTTCCTGATTGCGGAGAACCTCAAGAAGGAACGCGACGGCCGTCAGGCTGCACCGATTGCCGCGAGTGCTTAAGGTCCGCTGGTCAGCGGTCACCAACTGTTAACCAAAAAGGCAGCTTTTGCCGCCTTTTTAGGTAATTTGGACAGTCATTTTGCACGAGGTAAGCCACATTTAACGCTCGCGCTCCATATCTGGAGAACCGCAAAATTTCCGGAGGAGACGCGAGGGTGCGCGAGAAGTGGGATCTGTCCAGAATTTCCTGCCTGATTGCAGATGACAATCCGCATATGCGTACGATCCTGCGCTCTGTTCTGACAGGGTTTGGCATCCGCTCGATCTTTGAAGCAAGCGATGGCGCGGAAGCGCTCGAACTTGTCGTCGACAGGAAGCCGGATGTCGTCCTCCTGGATTGGGTCATGAACCCGTTCGGCGGAAGCGAATTCTTGCGGATCCTGCGCGGCGACCGGGATCCGGTGATTTCCACAATTCCCGTCCTCGTCATTTCCGCGCATGCCAACCGCGCGACGATCATGGAAGCCATCACGATCGGCGTCCATGGCTTCGTTGCCAAACCGATCGCGCCGGCGATCCTTTACCGGCACATCGGCGAAATTCTCGAACGGCAGGACATGCACGGCCGCTCGAAGGGCATCAAGGGTCTGGGTTCGCAGAAACCGACGCGCAAGCTCAATATCGCCGACGTCCAGCAGCCGCCGGGCGAACCGGTCGCGGATGCTGAGCCCCCCGCAGAAGACGACAGCGGTCTCGCGCTGCTCTGAGAGTGCACACTCCTTCTGACACGGCGTGTCTTGTCGCGCCCGGCTGACGGCGGAGGCCGCACGCACCTGCCTTCCGATTTGAAATATTGCAACGCGACCTGCTTGCCGCTAAATCAGCAGGAATGTCTTTTCCTGGAACGGGTTCCATGATTTCCGATCACTTCAGACTGGCTGTCGCACAGCTCAATCCCACGCTCGGCGACGTTTCCGGGAACGCAGAGCTCGTTCGTGAAGCCAGAAAGCAGGCTGCGGAAGCCGGTGCGCATATCATGCTGTGCTCCGAGCTCATCCTGTCGGGTTACCCGCCGGAAGATCTGGTTCTGAAGCCCGCCTTTGTTCGCAAATGCATGGAAGCGGCCGAAGATCTGGCTGAAGAGACGTCCGACGGCGGTCCGGCTCTCGTGATCGGCACACCCTGGCAGGCCGAAGACGGCAAGGTGTACAACGCGGTGCTTCTGCTGGATGGCGGCGAGGTCCGCGCCATCCGTTACAAGTACGACCTGCCCAACTACAGCGTGTTCGACGAGAAGCGGGTGTTCACTGCCGGTCCTTTGCCCGGACCGGTCGATTTCCGGGGTGTCCGCATTGGCTTGCCGGTCTGCGAGGACATCTGGAACGACGAAGTGTGCGAGTGCCTGGAGGAAACGGGCGCGGAACTGCTTCTGGTTCCGAACGGGTCGCCCTACTGGGTCAATCGTGCGGAAGAGCGGCTACAGGTCGTGGTGTCGCGGGTTGTCGAAACCGGGCTGCCTCTTGTCTACTGCAACCAGGTCGGCGGGCAGGACGAACTGGTTTTCGATGGCGGGTCCTTTGCGCTGCAGGCGGACCGCTCCCTCGCATTCCAGATGCCGCAGTTCGAGACGTCGCTTGCCTTCAGCGACTGGCGCCGCGACGGCGAAAGCTGGACGTGCGAAACGGGCGATGTGGTGAAACTTCCGGGCCTCGACGAAGCCAATTGGCGCGCCTGCGTCATGGGTCTTGGCGACTATGTCGACAAGAACGGGTTTCCGGGCGTCGTGCTCGGCCTCTCCGGCGGGATCGATAGCGCAATCTGCGCGGCCATGGCGGTTGATGCACTCGGTGCCGACCGGGTCCACGCGATCATGCTGCCTTACAGATACACGTCGGAGGAAAGCATTGCGGACGCGGCCGCCTGCGCATCCGCGCTCGGCATCCGCTATGACACCGTGCCGATTGCCGAACCCGTGGAAGGGTTCAGGTCGGCGCTGAGCGGACTGTTCGAGGGAACTGAAGAGGACACCACCGAGGAAAACCTGCAATCGCGCGCACGTGGCGTGATCTTGATGGCGGTCTCGAACAAGTTTGGCCACATGGTCATGACCACCGGCAACAAGTCGGAAATGTCGGTTGGCTACGCCACCTTGTACGGCGACATGAACGGTGGCTACAATCCGATCAAGGATCTCTACAAGACACAGGTCTATCACCTGGCCGGATGGCGGAATGCCAACGCGCTTGCGGGGCTGCTCGGACCGGACGGGGAGGTGATCCCGTCCAACATCATCACCAAGGTTCCCACGGCCGAGCTGAGGGAAAACCAGACGGACCAGGATTCCCTGCCGCCATACGATGTGCTCGACGACATTCTGGAATGCCTTGTCGAGGAGGAAATGTCCGTCAGCGAGATCGAGAAACGCGGCCACGACAGGGCTTTGATTCACAGGATCGAGCATTTGCTCTATATTGCCGAATACAAGCGGCGCCAGGCACCTCCCGGCGTCAAGATAACGGAGCGGAATTTCGGAAAAGACCGCCGTTATCCCATCACGAACCGGTTCCGGGATCGCACTTAAGGCCACACCGGAGCCGTTCCCTTTCCTTCGGGCCCGTTCCGGGCAATCGGCTTGGCGTGTATGTCTTATTTTGCTTTCCTGCGCGACAATGCGCGCTGGCTGTCCGCGAGTTATTTGCTCGCCACTTTTTCCGGTTTCGGCCAGACGTTCTTCATCTCGCTGTCCGCCGGTGACCTGCGCGCCGAGTTCGGCCTGAGCCACGGCGACCTGGGGATGCTCTACATGCTGGCAACCCTCGGCAGCGCGCTCACGCTTCCCTATGTCGGCAAGAGCCTCGACCATTTTCCGGCGCAGAAGATCGCGCTGGTCGTTGTCGTCGGCTTTGCCCTGTTTTGCGTTGCCCTCGCGAATGCCTTCGCGGTCTGGATGGTTGCGCTGGCCTTTTACGGTCTGCGCCTGTGCGGCCAGGGAATGATGACCCACACATCGGTGACCACGGCGGGACGGTGGTTTTCCGCGCAGCGGGGCAGGGCGGTGTCCATAGCCATGCTCGGTTTTCCGACGGCCGAGGCGATCTTCCCGTTCTGTTTCGTCCTGTTGAGTGGCGTGATCGGCTGGCGCGGGGCCTGGTATGTCGCCGCTCTGGTGCTGGTCTGTGTTGCGCTTCCCGTCCTGTTCTGGCTCTTGGCGAAGGATCGCATCCCGTCAAAGGCGGAAGTCGCTTCGCTCAAGGTGGAGGGCCGACAGTGGACGCGCGGCGAGGTGTTCCGCGATGCCCGGTTCTGGCTCGTCTCATGCGGCATCAATGCGCCGGCCTTCATCGGCACCGCGATCCTGTTTCACCAGGTCTATCTGGTCGAGCTTCGGGGCTGGTCGCTGGAAGTTTTCGTGAGCGCATTCCTGTTCATGGCCGGTGGCGTGGTGGCCGCCTCGCTGGTGATCGGTCCGCTGATCGACAGGTTCTCGGCAAGAAAGCTGCTGCCCTATACGCTTTTGCCGCTGTGCGTTGCCTGCTTTGTCCTGGCAAATATTCATGCACAGGCCGCGGCTTTTGTCTTTCTCGGGCTCGTGGGCATCGGCAACGGTTTCAACGGAACGCTTGTCGGTTCCTTCTGGCCGGAGGTTTACGGCACGCGCCACATGGGGGCGATCCGCGCGATGGCCTTCTCCATCATGGTCTTTGCCTCGGCTGCAGGGCCGTTTCTGGTTGGCTGGCTGATTGACATCGGCGTATCGCTGGATGTTCAGATCATGGGCATGGGGCTTTATTGCCTCGTCTTCGTCCTGATCCTGTCCCTGATGGCACGCGCCTACCGCGCCCGGCAGGCGGGTGCGGACTGACCGCACTTTTCGGTTGCCGTCCCCCGTTTCAGGGGCTAACTGAGGCGCCATGACTGTCACTGTTCGTTTTGCGCCGTCACCGACCGGCCACATCCACATCGGCAACAGCCGTCCCGCGCTCTTCAACTGGCTATTCGCCAGGAAACAGAATGGCCGCTTCATCCTGCGGTTCGACGACACCGATCTTGAGCGGTCGAAGGCCGAATATGCGGACTCCATCGAGAGGGATCTGCGCTGGCTCGGTATTGCACCGGACGTGATCGAGCGCCAGTCGGAACGGGTGCCGAGTTATGACGCGGCCGCGCAGAAACTGAAGGACGCCGGTCTTCTATATCCTTGCTACGAAACGCCGGACGAACTGGAGCGCCGCCGCTCGCGCCAGCGCGCGCTGGGCAGGCCTCCGGTCTATGACCGCGCCGGACTGAAGCAGTCCGAAGAAGAGCAGGCTGCGTTCGAGGCTGAAGGCCGGAAACCCCATTGGCGCTTCGTTCTGCCGAACCACGACGGCGACCCCTTTGAAACGAGACGGACGGATGTCACGTGGGATGATCTGTGCCGGGGCAGCCAGTCTGTCGATCTGGCATCGCTGTCCGACCCGGTGCTGATCCGCGCGGATGGCACCTATCTCTACACGTTGCCATCCATTGTCGATGATATCGACATGGGCGTGACGCATGTGATCCGCGGTGAGGACCATGTTGCCAACACGGGTGTGCAGATCGCCATCTTCGAAGCGCTCGGAGCTGATGCGCCGGTTTTCGGCCATCACAACCTCCTCACAACGCGCGACGGCGAAGGGCTTTCAAAGCGCAAGGGAGCCCTTTCCATCGGGTCGTTGAGAGAGGCAGGCCTTGAAGCGATGTCGGTCGCCTCGCTGGCCGTTCTGACCGGGACCAGCCAGGCGGTAGAGCCGCTTTCCGATATGGATGCCCTGATCGAAAAGTTCGACCTGTCCAGCGTGTCCAGATCGTCGGCCAAGTTCGACCCCGAGGAACTCAAGAGCCTCAATGCCCGGCTGGTGCACGACCTGCCTTTCGAAGCCGTCAGCGATCGCCTGGCCGAATTGGGTGTCGGCGGTGGTGCCGGCTTCTGGGAAACGGTGCGCGGCAATTGCGAAATTGTCCGCGACGCAGAGCTTTACTGGAATGTCGTGACGGGTCCCGTTGCCTCGCGCATCGATGAGGAGGACCGGGACTTTGTCGCGCGGGCGCGGGAGTTGTTCCCCGAGGGCGACGTGACTGAAGAGACCTGGGGCACCTGGACGGCTGCCTTGAAATCGGAAACGGGCCGAAAGGGCCGGGGGCTGTTCATGCCTCTGCGGCGCGCTCTGACCGGCATGGATCACGGCCCGGACATGAAGATGCTGCTGCCCCTTATTGGGCGACAAAATAGTCTGGACCGACTACCCTGACCGGAGGCGTGCCTTCCGGCATCGGTCGAAATCCCTGATCGTCGGATTTGAAGACCGGTGAAACCGAGACGGCTTCTATCTCGTCTTCTTCATTCTGCTTGCGGAGCGAAAGCAGCGGGAAGTCCCCATCTGCGGACGGACCGCGCTGCCGTGCACCGTCATCCGGGGACAGGGACCCCTTTGAAATGAATGCGGCAACCTTGGTGACGTCAAATCCCTTCTCGAGATTGAAAAGCGTGCCCGGGTCTTCGTATCTCGGCAGCTGCGAGGCGTTCAGTGGAAGTCTGGAAAGGAGCGCCGGCGCCTTGTCCGCGGTTTCGAATGTTTCTCCCTGACTGGGTTGGAGAGAACGCTTCGGTAGACCGGCGCTTATGTCGGAAAAGAACAGGCGTCCTCCGGACGAGACACTCACCTCGGACCACGCAGATCGCGACTTGGAGGTCTTGGAAAGCCTGCAACTGCAGCCTTCCACGAATTCGGATTTGTAGCGGAACGCAAACGGCTGCTCGGCATACGGAATGCCGGCCAGCGACATCATTTGCGACTGGTCTCCACCCGGGTTGCGGTAAACGTAGAGTTCGGTCGGGGCAGCCGGACAGATTTCCGTGCAACGGGCCGCGTCATTCACGAATTGGCTCTTGTCGGTCGAGAAACTGACCGGGAAGAAATAGCCGTCGCAAGTCCGCACGCAAAGGGTTCTGAAAACACCGCCCGAGGGAAGGGACGGGCGCGTCGCATCGGAGCGCCGTGCGCGCCTGACCGTATCGATCTCGCGATCTCCGGTCCGCGCCGCTGTCTGTTCCACGCGCGGCCCTGCGTTGAAGAGACGGGAAAAGAACGATTGTGCCTTGGGCTGATCCGCATCGCCCTGTGCCTTTGCCTGCCGGTTTCTCGCCGGCGCGTTGCAGTCCTGACGGTCAAGCGCCGCGCGCACCTGCCTTATGCGTTTCGTATTCTTCGCCGAAGCGCCCCCGCCGGATCGCTTGAGCTGACGCTCGATCGCGGCGAGATTGGAGTTCATCCGTTTCAGCTTGCTGTTGAGATCCGTGCATTTCGCCGTTCGGTTCTGCGCGCATCCGAAATGTCTTGCATCGCGCGAGGCCGCCGCGATCGCTTTTTCCTGCTGCCGCTTTGCCTTCGACCACTTGCGCGAGGCCGCCGATTGAGATCCGTTTGACGATTCCAGCTTCCGCAGTTCGGATTTCAGGGCGGAGCAACTCGCCGCGTAGACGGCATGGGACGGCAGCAGCAGCGCTGTGGCGACACAGACTGCACGCACTAACCGCAAGGATTTGGCTCTCTTCTGGCGCCCCATCGCTCGTCCCTGAACCGTCTTTCACCCAAAGAAGTATCGTCCTTGTCCCCATCAATAGCAACGAAAGCGCTCACGTTCGGTTAATGCGCCCGGGACACGTTCCGGTGAAGTCTCAGTCCCCGTCGCGTTCGCGGACGGCGCGGTGCAACTCGTCAAAGACGGAGGCAAGCAGCTGTTTCTGCTCGCTCGTCAGCGCATTCTGCAGATCCTCGGAATAGGCAAGAGCCTTCGGAATGATGTCCTCGTAAAGAGCGATTCCCGCAGGCGCGAGCCTGAGCGCCTGTTCGCGCATGTCGTCCGGGTTTCTGTCCCGGGCGATAAAGTCGCGTTTTTCCAGCGCTGCGACGGCGCGGCTGACCTTGGTCTTGTGCATCGACGTCGCCGTGCTGATATCGCGCGCCGTCATGACCTCGTGTTCGCCAAGCGTGGCGATGACGCGCCATTCCGGAATGCCGATTCCATACTTCTCCGCATAGATCTTGGAAAAGGAACGGCTGACCGTCTCGGCAAGATGATTGAGCTGATACGGCAGGAAGTGGCTCAGCTTCAGGATCGGCCTGTCACCTGAGCCGTCCGGCATCGTCCGGGTGTCGGAACCTGTTTTGCGCGACATGATGTATTCCAGCCCTGCAATGTTTCATCCGCCAAATCCCGCTGGCAGAAATCCATGCCGTGTTCCGGCCACTTTGTGTCACTAGCAAGTATAAACGAACAAGGCGCCGGTGAAAGACAACCCGCGCTGCTTCGAAAATTGTTCAACTTTGAAGCCAAAATTTGCGCAGAGCTTCGGCTAGCCAAGTCTTGGAGCGGACGAATTGGCGGACCTATCTGTTGATAAACAGGGAATAGTTAAGGAATGCAGACGTGAAAAATTGCGAATCAGAGACGGAAACTGAGACGCTACGGTCAACAGAAAAAGAGTGTGTGGCAATTCGGAAATTCCTGGAAGTCAACCAGACAGCTGGCATGAAAGCGAGGCCGCAATGACGAACGAATCGAACAACTCCGAGAATCCGACGGGAGCGAATGAACGGTTCGAGGAACTGGGTCGTGGTTGCTATGCCTACAGCGCTGACGGATGTTCCAATACCGGGGTCATTGTCGGTGAGCGCGGTGTCCTTATCATTGATGCGCAGGCGACGCCCGAACACGCCGAACGTGTTCTGGAGAAAGTCCGCGGCGTTACGGACAAACCGGTCAAGCAGGTGGTTCTGACGCATTTCCATGCAGACAGTTCACTCGGCGCCAATTCATTCGAGGCCGGTGAGATCGTTGCGTCCGACCTGACCAGGCGGATGATGGACACGCGCGGAGCGGAAGAAATTCTGGTGGCCCGCGAGCGCATGCCCGACTTGTTCGAGGCGCTTCCTGCCACGACGACCATCAGTCTTCCGAGTCTCACCATCGCCTCCTCGATGTCGATCGACCTTGGCGGCATCGACGTTCGTCTGATGCATCTCGGACGGGGCCACACGACGGGAGATCTCGTTGTCTGGGTGCCGGGCAGCGCGGTCATGTTCACCGGAGATCTTGTGCAGACATCGGCAATTCCCTATTGCGGCGATGCACATCTGGGGGATTGGACCAGGGCGCTTGACCGGATCGCGGCATTCCGCCCGACGACGCTGATGCCCGGCAGGGGCAGGGTGGCCATCGGCGCGACGGCAGTGGCTCAGGCCATTGAAACCACACGCGACTTCGTCACGACGTTGCGGGACGCGGCAGCGGCATGCGTCGAACAGAATCTCGGGCTCAAGGATACTTTCGCGGCGGTGAATGATGCGTTGGCGTCGCAGTTCGCTTCGAAAACGGACTTTGAGCTCAACCTGCCGATCAATGTCGCACGCGCTTATGACGAGGCACTCGGACTGGACCAGCCGCAAATCTGGACGCGCGAGAGATGTGCCGACCTGAAGGATGCGCTTGCCGGTATCGAACCGGTTCCGCCCGCTGTCGAAGAAGACAGCGAAGATGCGGCTGAAGTCCCCGAGAATCCGATCGACAGAGCCGCGACGGAACTTGTTTCGGACAACGATTTTGCCGCGTCGCTACTGGAAGGTGACGGCGGGGGCTCTCAGGAGGAAGAAGAGCCGCTGGACCTGTCCTCGGAGGATATTGTCAGATTGGGCGATGACGGGGGGCCGGACAACACGGCGGACGCGGACGAGACCGACAGCGAGTCCGAACCGAAGATCCTCATGGAAGCGGCCCGGTAACGCGGGCGCATTTCATCGCTCACATTGAACACATCTTGCAACGCACGCCCTCGCGGCGTGCGTCTTGTTTTGTTGACTGCAACCGGGTTGCTTGATTGAACTGGCATCGATACCACATGTCAGTCCGATCTGCATTCGGAGGGAAATCGATGCGTTTTTCTATCGCCGGAATTCTTGCGCTGGTTATCGGCTTGCTCGGCGCGGCACCGGCCTTTTCGGCGGATGAGCCGGACCTGATTTTCAAGAAATCGACCGTCTGGAAGTTTCTGACACCGGACCACAAGCTCGCGACCTATGCGATCGACGATCCGTTGGTGGACGGCGTCGCCTGCCATTTCACCGTCCCGGAAAAAGGCGGCGTGTCCGGCTGGCTTGGTGTCGCGGAAGAGGTTTCCGACGTGTCCCTGGCCTGCCGTCAGGTCGGTCCGGTGACCATCAAGGAGAAATTCGAGCAGGGTGAAGAGATGTTCCGCCAGCGGCGGTCTCTTGTCTTCAAGAAAATGCAGATCGTGCGCGGCTGCGACGTGAAGCGGAACGTGCTGGTTTATCTTGTCTACTCAGACAAGCTGATTGAAGGCAGCCCGAAGAATTCCACGTCGACAGTGCCGCTGATGCCCTGGGGAGACCAGGCCCCGCCCAAGTGCGGTGACTATCTGACGGATTGAGGGAAAAGGCTGAGTGGAAAGCACACCTAGGGTACGGACCCATAAATGAAGCCGATTTGGCGGCATAAATGGCAAAATCTCGCGAGGAAGCGTGCGTAGAGCGGGCTTTGTGCCCGGTCAAGCGCGGTGACGCTGCGAGGTGAAGCCATTTTGCCGTCCTTCGGATTTGGCCGTTTTGGCCATCTGCTGCGTCGCGAAAGGCTTGAAAATGAACCACATTTCCTGCGCTTTCGCTCCTCGCAGCTGGTCAAAACGATCCAAACCAAATTGACTTCATTTATGGGTCCGCACCCTAGTCCGCGTCGAGCGTTTCCAGGTGCTTTGCGACTGGAAGGTCTGTATCGGCGCAGAAATGCTTGTAAAGCATTGCCATGACGTCTTTGACCGGCTCGCTTGAGAGGCGGTAATAGATCGTGGTGCCTTCCCGGCGGGTCGAGACCAGTCCCTGGGCGCGCAGGAGTGAAAGCTGTTGTGAAACGGTCGGCATCCTCATGCCGGTGGCCTCGGCAAGTTCGCTGACGCAGCGCTCCTCTTCAAGGACGAGGCACATCAGAAGCAGCCTGGGTGCCGACGCCATCATCTTCAGAAAGTCGGCCGCGGATTCTGCCTTATCTTCAAGTGCTTTGTAGTCCATCAGGTGACTGTGCCAAACACGCGTGAAAACTTCAAGTCTGAGGTCAATTGCACCACACGTTGCTGAGGTTGGTTTAGATTCGGCCTGCCACCGTCACCAGAATGTTGCCGTCGCCGCACCCGGTGCCGGTCGCCAGGCACATGCTCTTTTGCTGCAATTCGCTGCCGAACGCCTTGGTTCCATCCGTAATTGCGATAAGCGCGGCGAAGGGACCACCCAGAACGAGGGCCAGGAAAAGCAGGACAAATACGCGGTTCAACATCGGGGTCTCCTGAAGACAATCTGTATCGATTGCCCGGAGACTAAGGTGCACCGCTTGAACTGATACTGAGCGGTACGTTCAGCGTCCGTTCATTTGTCTAAACAGGAAGAAAAGACAAATAGAAACGGCGACTTAACTTCTATAGGTTGTCCGTCATCGCCTTTCTGAGCGCGTCAAGAAGCACCTCGTCGCGGCCATAAATGTCTTTCCGGAAGTGGGTTGACCCGTCCTTGTTCATCCAGGCGGTCAGATAGGTGAGGTGCACCTCGATCGGCACGACCGGCTTGATCACCGTCCGTTTCTGGGTGTCTCGAATTCCTTCCCAATGCCCTGGGGTGGAGTTGTTGTCTGCAAGCAGCACATCAGCGAGCGCGAACGGGTTCGAGGCGCGGATACAGCCGTGGCTGTAGGCACGCTCGGCCTGCGAAAACAGGGACTTGGACGGTGTGTCGTGGATGTAGATGTTGAATTCGTTCGGGAACATGAACTTGATGCGGCCGAGCGCATTGCCGTCACCCGGATCCTGGCGCAGGCGGAACGGGAAGTTGCCTCCCGAATAGCTGTTCCAGGCCACCCGTGTTGCGGCGACCTCGTTTCCGTCCTGAAACACCCTGATGTTCTGGCGGCTGAGCGCTGACGGATTCTGTTTCAGCTTGGGCAGGTACTCTTTCGTTGCGATCGAGTAGGGAACATTCCAGAACGGATTGATCTCCACATATTCAAGCTGATCGGAAAAGACCGGCGTCGCATGATAGGGTTTGCCGACAACGACTCGCGTCGTGAGGATCGTCTTTCCGTCGCGCACCACCTTCAGGTTCTGGTCCGCAAGGTTCACAAAGACATAGAACTCCCCGAGATAGTCGCGCATCCAGCGTCTGCGCTCCATGTTGAGCTCCATCTGCACGAGCTTGTCCTGGAGCGGGATGTTGAGGCGCGCGAGGGTGTTTTTGCCAATCACGCCGTCGGTGGCCAGGCCGTGGTGTTCCTGGAAAATTTTCACCGCTTCGACGATCGCACCGTCATAGACCTCACCCGTATGGTCTTCGGCTCCCGGGATATCTTCTTCCATAAGCCGTGCACGCAGGACGGTGACGCGCGGATCGGTCATGCCGGGTTTGAGCACCTCGCCATCTGGCACGGATGTGAACCCGCCGGTTTCCGCTTTCTGCCTGTATTGGGCGAGCCGGCGTTTCAGCCGTGCGTAATTGTCCGACTGGGGCGCCAGACTGTCGAGGAAGGCGCTGAAATCGACCGACTTTTCGGCATTTTCGAACAGGGACTTCGGATCAGGCCGGTCGGGAAAGAGGTTCAGGGCCTTGTTGATCTTGTTGGGCTGGACCCGGCCTGAAGAAAGATGGGTCGCATAGCGCAGGAACTGGCGGGATAGTTCCAGGTCGAACGCCGCCCATTCTTCCGGCGTCTGCGCCGTTTCGGTCTGCTGCGCCAGGCCGAGGGGATTGTAGTTGTTCGGATTGAGAGCGTGATCGTTGGCCTCGGCCATTGCCGCAATTGCCAGGTGCGCGTTTTCCCTAAGGCCGTTTTGATCGAACCAGACCGGAGCGTAGACCCGTTCGGCATAGTAGGCTTGCAGCCCTTCCGGAACGGTTTGTGACATCGACGCCATGATGGCGACGGCGATCGGCGTCTGCGGTTCAGGAGCCGATTGTTCGGCGACAGGGGCCGAGGCGTCTGTCGATTGCGCGAGAGCACTCGTCTCCGGCAGCGAGACAGACAGCAAGACAGCGCTCGCCAGGGCGGCGGCGTATGAAAACGGATATTTTGAACGCGGCACAACCATGGTGAAATCCCCCTCTGATTCCCTTGATGCAAAGTCTAGTCGATGTGGGAGGATGCGCCAACGCCGCGCTTTTCCCGGCGCGGTTCGGGTCGAAATGCAGCCTTGACCGCGTCCTGCTTTCCGGTCCATAAAGCCCGCATGATGACGGCCACACGGAACATCATTTCGATCACCATTATTTGCAGCTAGCGACACCGCTGGCTGTGGCCGTTCCCTCTTGGCAAAAATTCTCCTGAGACGGATCGCCCGGTCAGCCGGCCAGGAGACCGTTTGACATGAGCGCCGCTGAGACTGAAAAATCCGGCACGAACAAGGGCTTGAAGTTCACCAACACGCTGACCCGCGAAAAGGAAGATTTCCGGGCCATCGATGACGAGAACGTGCGCCTATATGTCTGCGGCCCGACAGTCTACGACTTTGCGCATATTGGAAACGCACGACCGGTGATCGTGTTCGACGTGCTTTACCGCCTCCTGCAGCATGTCTACGGGCCGGACCACGTCACCTATGCGCGCAACATCACCGATGTGGATGACAAGATAAATGCCCGCGCGCTGCGGGATCATCCAGGCCTTCCGCTCAACGATGCGATCGCCAGGGTCACGCAGCGGACGGCGGACCAGTTTCACAAGGACATCGCGGCGCTGAACGTGCTTCCACCCGATCATGAACCGCGGGCGACTCAGCACATTGACGGTATGATCGCGATGATCGGGCAGTTGATCGACAAGGGACATGCCTACAGGGCCGAGGGAGAAGTTCTCTTCGACACGGCGTCCATGCCGGACTATGGCGGCCTGTCCAAGCGCAAGCTGGACGAGCAGATTGCCGGTGCCCGTATCGCGGTCGATGCACACAAGAAGAACCCGGGAGACTTCGTGCTCTGGAAGCTTTCCTCCGACGACGAACCGGGCTGGGACAGCCCGTGGGGACGCGGCCGTCCGGGATGGCATATCGAATGCTCGGTCATGAGCGCGCATCACCTCGGCGAGGTGTTCGACATTCATGGCGGCGGGCTCGACCTGATCTTCCCGCATCATGAAAACGAGATCGCCCAGTCCTGCTGCGCGCATGACACGAAGACCATGGCCAACTACTGGATGCACAACGGTTTCCTTCAGGTGGAAGGAAGGAAGATGTCCAAGTCGGAAGGCAATTTCTTCACCATCCAGGAACTCCTGGAAACCGAGAATTTCGGTGGCCGGACATGGCCGGGTGAAGTGCTGCGACTTGCCATGCTGATGACGAACTACCGGGAGCCGATCGACTTTTCCGTCAGAAAACTGGAAGAGGCCGAGAACCTGTTGTCGAAATGGCCGGATCCTATCGAAACGGACGCAGAGCCTTCGCCAGACGTGCTGGCAGCGCTGAAGGACGATCTGAACACATCGGCTGCCATCCAGGCGCTTCACGCGCTGGCGGGCGAGGCGGCGCGGGACAGCGGCAAAATGGGCGTCTATTCCGCCTCGGCCGCGCTCATGGGGCTGCGTCCGGTCGCGGCGGACCTGAGCGGCGTGGACGATGCCGCGATCGAAGCCGAGGTCACAAGACGTCTGGAGGCGCTCAAAGCGAAGAACTGGCCCGAAGCCGACCGGATCCGTGATGAACTGATGTCTCAGGGAATTCTTCTAAAGGATTCAAAAGACTCAGCGACGGGCGAACGGGTCACGTCCTGGGAGGTCAAGCGATGAGCGGACCCGAAACGCGCGTCCACACGGGCGGCTGTCAGTGTGGCGCGGTTCGTTTTCGCGTCGAAGGCGAATTGGGGACAGCGTCAATCTGCCATTGCCGCATGTGCCAGAAGGCCTTCGGCGCCTTCTATGCGCCGCTCGTCGGCATTCGCGCACCCGCGACGTTGATATGGACAAGGGGAGAGCCCAGTCGCTTCCAGAGCTCCAATCATGTCGCCCGCGGCTTCTGCCGCGAATGCGGGACGCCGCTGACCTATGAAGCTCCCGGGGACGTCGGCATCGCCATTGGCGCTTTCGACAATCCGGAAGGGATCGCGCCGGTGATTCAATACGGCGTTGAGGCCAAGCTGCCTTACACCGACACCATGGCGGCAATCCCTGAACGCCGGACCGAGGATGACGTCGAAACGGCTGTCTTTCTGGACACGATCGTTTCAAACCAGCATCCCGATCACGACACCGAAACCTGGCCCGTGGCTCAACCCGCTGCGCCGGTCTCGCCGGAAAAAACAAAATAGCCAGTCGAATGACGGCGAGGAAACACCGATGACCAAGGAACGCCTTTATCTTTTTGACACGACGCTGCGCGACGGGGCGCAGACCAGCGGTATCGATTTTTCGGTGAACGAGAAAATCGTCATCGCCGAGTTGCTGGAGCGGCTCGGCGTCGATTATGTCGAAGGCGGCTATCCGGGCGCAAATCCCGGCGATACCGAGTTTTTCAGCGAGAAACGGACGCAGAAGGCGCTTTTCACGGCCTTCGGTATGACCAAGCGGGTCGGCCGGTCGGCCGCGAATGACCCTGGTCTGCAGCAAGTGCTGGCGAGCAAATCGGATGCCTGCTGTTTTGTCGCAAAAGCCTGGGACTATCATGTCGAGGTCGCGCTGGGCTGCACCAACGAGGAAAACCTCGATTCCATCCATGACACGGTCGAGGCCGCTGTTGCCGCCGGCAAGGAAGCCATGATCGACTGCGAGCATTTCTTCGACGGTTACAAGGCCAATCCGGACTATGCCCTCGATTGCGCGCGCACGGCCTATCAGGCAGGGGCGCGATGGGTCGTCCTGTGCGACACCAACGGCGGCACCCTGCCGGACGAGATCTACCACATCGTCTCCAAGGTACAGGAAGTGGTTCCCGGCACGCATCTCGGCATTCATACCCATGACGACACCGGGCAGGCGGTCGCAAATTCGCTTGCGGCCGTCGACGCGGGCGTGCGTCAGATACAGGGGACGCTGAATGGTCTCGGGGAACGCTGCGGCAATGCCAATCTGGTCACCCTGATCCCGACGCTGAAGCTCAAGAGCGCGTTTTCGGACCGTTTCGAAATCGGCGTCAGTGGCCAACAGCTCGAAGACATCACCTCGGTCTCGCACGCGTTTGACGAAATCCTGAACCGTTCGCCCGACAGGCAGGCGCCCTATGTCGGAGAAACGGCCTTTGCCACCAAGGCGGGCATTCACGCGTCTGCAATCCTGAAGGATCCCCAGACCTATGAGCACGTCGCTCCGGAGGTCGTCGGCAACCAGCGCCGAGTGCTCGTCTCCGATCAGGCAGGCAAGAGCAATCTGCTGGGCGAACTGGCACGTGTCGGCATCGAGGTCGACAAGGCGGATCCCAAACTTGACCGGCTTCTTGCCCTGGTGAAGGAACGGGAGTCCGAGGGGTATGCCTACGAGGCCGCGGATGCCTCGTTCGAGTTGCTGGCGCGCCGCGAGCTGGGCGAAGTCCCACGCTATTTCGAAGTCAGCTCATTCAAGGTCATGGTCGAACGCCGCTTTAACGCGATCGGGGATCTCATCACGGTGTCCGAGGCTGTCGTCAAGGTCGATATTGACGGTGAAACCCGCATGTCGGTGGCCGAAGGCAACGGTCCGGTCAACGCGCTCGACATGGCGCTGCGCAAGGATCTCGGCAAGTACCAGGAAGCGATCGCCGGTCTGGAACTGGTCGACTACAAGGTGCGTATCCTGAACGGCGGCACGGGCGCGGTCACCCGTGTACTGATAGAAAGCCATGACGCGCGCACACAGCGCCGCTGGTTTACCATCGGCGTCTCGCCGAACATCGTCGACGCGTCCTTCCAGGCCCTGGTGGACTCCATCACATTCGCGCTTCTGAAAGCGGACAGCGTCTGATCTTCGGGCGTCAGAAAGGCGGAATACATGTCGCAGCCGGTCTCTGAAGCCGAGGCACAGGCGGAGTTTCGGCAGGGTCTTTTCTTCGGGCTCTCGGCCTATGTCATGTGGGGCTTCTTTCCCGCCTACTACAAGCTTACCGATTCCGTTCCCGCCGATATCGTCGTGTCGCATCGGATCGTCTGGTCGATCCTGTTCGTGGGCCTGTTCCTCTATCTGCGTGGGCGCTGGCAGGAGGTCAGCGAAGCTCTGGGACAGCCTGCGATCCTCGTGCGCCTGATGGCTTCGGCCACGTTCATTGGTGTGAACTGGCTTGTCTTCGTGTGGGCCATCGAGCAGGAGCGCGTTCTCGACGTCTCCCTCGGGTACTTCATCAACCCGCTGGTGAGCATTCTGGTCGGCCTCGTCGTGCTCCACGAGCGGCTTTCGATGGGGCAGGGGTTTGCGGTCGCGATCGCTGCCCTGGCCGTTCTGATCCAGGCAATCCTTGCGGGCGGCGTTCCGTGGGTCTCGCTGATCCTGGCCTTCAGCTTCGCCGGCTATGGCTATGTCCGCAAGGTGACGCCGATCAAGGCGACGCCGGGCATGTTCGTCGAAACCCTCCTGCTGTTTCCCCTGGCGGCAGCCTACCTGCTTTACAGCCTCGGCACGGGGGCGGATGCATTCGTCCTGGGCGACATTCCGGTGCTGATCGCCCTCATCGGCACAGGCATCGTCACCGCTCTGCCGCTGACACTGTTCTCCGCTGCCGCGCGCCGCCTCCCGCTGTTCATGCTGGGCCTGATGCAATACCTGGCGCCGTCGCTGCACTTTCTGATGGCAGTCTATGTCTGGAATGAACCGCTCGATCAGACGAAGCTGCTTGCCTTCGCAATGATCTGGACGGCCCTGGCCGTCTTCACGCTGGACAGCTGGAAACGCTACAGGCGTGCACGCTGACCTTTCGGGCCATGGCGCTCTCGGAAAGGGTCACGGCATGGCGCGGGACGCGCGCTTTGCGGAATAGAGATTGAGGTCGGCCACCTTCAGGCTTTCCGACAGGTTTCCGCCGAGCAAGGGTGCAAGGCCGACACTCGTCTTGATGTTCAGCTTTTGGCCCCTGTGCTCCACGGGTGTGTTTTGAACGTCGTCGAGAAGTTCGGTCAGCCGGTCCTGCGCGGCCTGTTCCGACTGGTTGCGCAGCAGCACGCAGAATTCGTCGCCGCCGAGGCGGATGGCGAAATCGTCGTTGCTGGCGAATCTGGACAGGTGCCGCGCGAAGCTCTTCAGGACGGCGTCTCCGAAATCATGTCCGTGATTGTCGTTGACGCTTTTGAATGCATCGAGATCCATGAGCACAAGCCAGTTTTTCGTGCCGGCATCCGGAACCCAGGACTGGATTGCCTTTGCCTGGTCCTCCAGCAGAAAACGCCGGTTGTAGAGCCCGGTCAGAGCATCCCTCATGGCCAGATTGTTCAGTTCCTCGATCCGGTAGATATAGGCGAGGTTCTGCGAAACCCTGAGGAGCAGTTCCTCGGGGGAACAGTTCTTGTCGACAAAATCCGCAGCGCCGTATTTCAGAAACCGGACCCGGTTGTCGGAATTCGTCACGGCCGACATGCCGATGATGCCGACCTGTTCCGCACTGTGGTTCCGCCTGACCGCCTTCAGAAACGCGAACCCGTCCTTGCCCGGCAGGAAATAGTCGGCCAGGACCAGCTTTATGTCGTTGTTTTCTTTCAGGCAGTTGAGCGCCTCGTCGGTGCTTGCCGCCTGGTAGACCTTGTACATGTGTTTGGAAACGATTTGCGCGATCGCCTGTCTTTCAACGCTTGCGTCATCCAGCACAAGGATGCCGATGCCGGGGTTTTTCGACAGGCGCCGGATCAGGTCCGCGACGTAATCAAGGCTTCCCGGTGAATCCTTCAGAACGTAGTCAATCACGCCCTTCTGAAGCATTTTCTTGCGTATTTTCGGATCGAACCGGCTCGTGAACACGATCGTCGGAATGTTCCATTCGTCGCACAGGTCAACGATCTCGCCGTCGGGCGCGTCCGGCAGGGTCAGGTCGACAAGAGCGAGGTCCGGTTCACCGATCGGCAGGTTCAGGCAGCTTTCCGCCTCGGCATAGTTGCGCGCGACCATGATCTGATGGCGGCCGACATCATGCAATTTCTTGACGATCGCCTTTTCAAAAAACGATGCGTCTTCAACGAGGAGGGTGGTTTGCATGGGAACGTCCGGGGCGGGCGGGTTTCAAGGAGTTTACTATTGTGCGGGGGCGACTTCAACTTCCGGTACGGAAATGGTATTCAGATATTATGTAGCGTGTGCTGGATGACCGGGACCGGCCGCCCGGCAACGACCGCGGTGAGGGTGGCTCAGAAATCCGTCACCTTCGCCAGGCCATCCGCTTCTTCAGGCACGCGGCCTGCGACGGAGGCCCGCAGCATCGGCAGGATGTCCTCGACCTTTTTCGCCACCAGATAGGGAACTTCCGTATCCGGCCGGATGTATCCTTGCGCACGCATGTGATCGAGCAGTTCCAGCAAGGGGGACCAGAAGCCGTTGATATTGGCCAGGGCGACCGGCTTCTTATGCTGGCCGAGCTGCGCCCAGGTCATCATTTCGACGGCTTCTTCAAGCGTGCCGATGCCGCCCGGCAGCGCGATGAAGGCATCTGACTTCTGGAACATCAGGTGCTTGCGCTCGTGCATGTCCTCTGTGATGACGAGGTCTTCCAGCGTCTCCAGCATCACCTCCCGCTTTTCCAGGAAACGCGGAATGATTCCGGTCACGGCTCCGCCCGATTCGAGGGCGGCGTTTGCGACCGTGCCCATGAGACCGACGGACCCGCCGCCATAAACGAGGCGCAGCCCCGCCTCGGCGATGATTTGGCCAAGCCGTGTTGCCGCTGCTTCGTGCGCCGGGTCGGAGCCGAAGCTGGAACCGCAATAGACACAGACGCTTGTAAGTTGATTTTGAGAAACCGTATTCATGACGCAAAGATGTGGCATTCAGATCCCCTAAAGGTCAAGCATTCTGTTTTGAGACCTTTGGGAAACAAGCGGGATTTCTTGCCGTGCCCTCAAAAGGGGGCTATGGATGGGTAGCTAATTAAATGTGACAGGGGCAGATGCTGCGCCAGACCACGACCTGCATTTGACGCAGTGCGGCATGCGCGCAAGCCTTCTGACGGGAAAACAATGAACAAGAACACTCTGGTCCGCATTGCAGTTGTTGCGGTACCGCTCGCGATAGCGGCGATCGCCGGCGCTTACGTCTACAAGGACGTCTTTTTCGCACCGGAAGCGGACGCCGTCGATACCGCGCAGAATTCGACAAATACGGACGCCAAATCCGAAAAGAAGGAAGTGCAGGCCGCAACACCGGCAACGAACGATGCCGGGCAGGGCGCGGGCGACGCGGAACCGGTCGCTCAGTCTGAACAGGCAGAGGCCGAACCCGACGCGGTCCCGATCCCGCCGGTGAAAGGGCCGAGCTTCGATGTCGTCGGTGTCGAACCCACCGGTGAAACGGTTGTTGCCGGCCGCTCCGATGCCGGCGCCATGGTTGCGCTGACCGCCAATGGCGAAGTCGTCGGCAAGAGCATTGCCAACCAGGCGGGCGAGTGGACAATCATTCTGGAAGAACCGCTCAAGCCCGGCGATTACGATGTCGGTCTCGAGGTTCACGACGAGAAGGGCACGTCGATCGAGGAATCCGAGCAGCGTCTCATTGTCTCCGTTCCCGAAGGTGGCAAGGAGCAGCCGCTCGTGGTCCTGAACTCCCCGGACGCGCCCTCCAACATCCTGCAAAAGCCCGCAACCGATGACCTGATCGCACAACTTCCAGCGCAAGATGGCGCGGAACAGAACTTGTCGGGCGCCGGCGACACACAAAATGACGGCACTGTCGTTGCCGCATTGCCGGCCGGCGAGAACAGCAACGCGTCCACGGCCGGTGGAGCTACCGATGCGGAACAGACCGCCAGGGCAGACGCTGGATCCGCGCCGGCGACGACGACGGAAACGGCGGCGCAACCGCAATCCGCCGCCGGAACCAGCGACAATGGCCAGGCACCCGGCAAGACGGCCGATGCACCGGCGCAAGGCGAGGCCACCGAAACGGCGGCCCTGAGCGCGGGGCAAACCGCCGTGTCGGCCAGCGACATAACCGCATCCGACACGACGGCAACGGAAACGGCGCAAAGCGCGCAGACCGGGGCATCTCAAGACGAATCTGCGGTAACCGCTCAAGCGCAAGCTGCCCAGCCGGTCGAAACACAGACCGCTGCCGGCGACGCCAGCGGAAATAGTGTGCAGCAGGAGCAGACGGCTCAGGCAGCAGGCGCACCGGCAGTGCAGCCGCAACAGCAGGCCACCGCGGGTGGGGAACCTTCTGTCACGGTGGAAGCCGTCGAATCCGAACCGGACAAGGTCTATGTTGCCGGAACCGGAAAGCCGGGGTCCTCGGTGCGCGTCTATGTCGGTGAAGAATACCAGGGAGAAGCCAAGGTCAATTCCAGCGGCCGTTGGCTGGTGCAGGGCACCACGAATGTGCCGGAAGGCAATGTAGAGGTCCGGGCCGACCTGATCGCGCAGGATGGCGATGGCGTGGATGCACGTGCGGCAGTGACGTTCGAGAAGGAACAGGACAAGCAGATCGTTCTGACCAAGGTGGTCGCGACGGGGTCGGGAAGCGGCCAGGGCAGTCAGGGCGCTGATGTCCAGAAGTCGCTTCCGGTCGTCATCATCCGCAAGGGCGACAATCTGTGGCGCATCTCGCGGCGTCTTTATGGCGATGGCGTGCGTTACACGACGATCTACCAGGCAAACCAGGACCAGATCCGGGACCCCGACCTGATTTATCCGGGCCAGGTCTTTCTCACACCCGAGGGCGACGTGAACTGGCCGGACCGGGAACAGGACGCGTCCAACAGGGGCTAACGGCAATCCGGGCCTGAGGATTATTGGCAGGGGGCCTCTTCGGCCTGCCTGCCAATTTCGTTTGAACCACTTGCTTTTTGGCAAATTCATCGCATATCTACGATGAAACACGGTTTCGTGAAAAAGGAGCGGTTTGATGAGCGAGACGGGGCAACCGTCAGAAAAGTCCTGCGGACCCGCTTCGGCATGCTTGTCAAACTGCGAGGAACTCGCGGCGATTTTCCGCGCGCTCGGGCATCCGGCCCGGCTCGCAATCATAAAGCAGCTGGCGATGCGCGACGAGGCCTGCTGCGGTGAGATCGTCGACCACCTGCCGCTGGCCCAGTCGACCGTTTCGCAGCATCTGCAGGTACTTAAGGATGCCGGGCTTCTGGTCTGCGACGCGAGGGGCCGCAATTGCCACTATTTCCTCAATCACGACATGCTGCGCCGGGCAGAAGCTTTCTCCGGAGACTTCTGGAAAGAACTGAACGCCCTGCAGTCGCCTGCGGATCTTGCCCTGCATTCGGCAAAAACCAAGATCGACTAAAGAAAACGGGTCGCTTTCTGTGGCCCCGGAGACAGAATTGACAGATCAATCAGCCACCTCGGCGCAGCGGTCCTCCGATGCGGCCGGCGGCAGCCAGAACTCCCGGACACAAAAGGTTGTCAGCGCCGATGAGGGCAACACGCTGTCGACGCTGAGCAACTTGTGGCCCTACATCTGGCCGTCGGACCGGCCCGATCTGAAAAGACGCGTTCTGCTGGCGCTGTTTGCACTGATCATTGCAAAGATCGTGACGGTCTTTTCACCCTATTTCTTCGCCTGGTCGACAGATGCCCTGACGGGAACGGAAACGGGACTGCCTGCCTTTCTTGTCGCGCCCGTCATGCTTGTTCTGGCCTACAATGCCGCCCGCTTTCTGGCGGTCGCGTTCAACCAGCTCCGCGATGCGCTGTTTGCGCGTGTCGGACAGCATGCGGTGCGCCAGCTTGCCATCCTGACCTTCCGGCATCTGCACCAGCTTTCCCTGAGGTTTCACCTGGCGCGGCGGACGGGTGGTCTCAGCCGTGTGATCGAACGCGGCGTCAAGGGGATCGAATCCATCGTCCGGTTCACGATCCTCAACGGCATCCCGACCGTTTTTGAATTCGCCATCATGGCGGCGGTCATCTGGTATCAGTTCGGCTTCATGTATCTCGTCATCGTGGCGGTGATGATCGTTGCCTATGTCTGGTTCACGATCAAATGCTCGAACTGGCGGATCGGCATCCGCCGGGAAATGAACGAGAGCGATACCGATGCGAACTCCAAGGCGATCGACAGTCTCCTGAATTTCGAGACGGTCAAGTATTTCGGCAATGAAAAGATGGAGGCCGCCCGCTTTGACGTCTCCATGGCGAAATACGAAAAGGCGGCGACCAAGACCTGGACCTCCCTGGCGTGGCTCAACCTGGGGCAGGCCGTGATCCTGGGCATCGGCATGGCGGTCTGCATGGCGCTTTCGGCAAGAGCCGTGATGGCCGGCGAACAGAACATCGGCGACTTTGTCCTGATAAACGCGCTGTTGATGCAGATCTCCATTCCGCTCAATTTCATCGGTTTTCTTTACAGGGAAATCCGGCAGGGTCTTGCAGACATCGAATCCATGTTCGACCTTTTGCTCGTTCCGGCCGAGATTGAGGACAAGGACGGCGCCGAGCCGCTGAAGGCCGCTGGCGGCAAGATTGCCTTTAAGGATGTGAAGTTTCACTACGATCCGGATCGCCCGATCCTGAAAGGCGTCGACTTCGAGGTGCCGGCCGGCAAGACGATTGCCATTGTCGGACCTTCCGGCGCGGGCAAGTCGACCATCTCGCGCCTGCTGTTCCGGTTCTACGATGTGACCGGCGGCGCGGTTGAAATCGACGGTCAGGACGTGCGGGATGTGACGCAGGCAAGTGTGCGCCACGTCATCGGAATGGTGCCGCAGGACACGGTTCTCTTCAACGACACCATTGCCTACAACATCCGCTACGGACGGCCCGATGCAACCGATGAAGAGGTGCGAGAAGCTGCCCGGATGGCGCAGATCCACGATTTCATCGAAAAGTTGCCGAACGGCTATGCATCGGAGGTTGGAGAGCGCGGGCTGAAACTGTCCGGGGGTGAGAAACAGCGGGTCGCGATTGCGCGCACGATCCTGAAATCGCCGCCGATCCTCATTCTCGACGAGGCCACGTCGGCGCTTGATACGCATACGGAACGGGAGATCCAGTCCGCTCTCGATCAGGTTGCGCAGAACCGCACCACGCTGGTGATTGCACACCGTCTGTCGACGGTGGTGAACGCCGATCAGATCATCGTGCTTGAAGCGGGCGAAATCGCGGAGCGTGGCACGCATACCGAGCTCCTCGACATGAACGGTCTTTACGCGTCGATGTGGGCGCGTCAGCGCGAAGCCGACGAGGCCGAGGAACGTTTGCGCGCGGCGCGGGAAAACGACGAGCTGGGGATCGTTACACGCGGCAGAACCGCGGACTACATCCCGGCGAAATAGCGGGATCCGGAGGAGGGGCGTTCTGCCCCTCTCCGCGACCGGTTCAGGCGCTTAACTGTTGCCGGAACGTGCTGATCTGAAGAGCGGCCTTGGCCGCTTCGCGCCCCTTCAGCACGAAATGCTCACGGTAGATTGCCGTGTGATGATCCGTTTCCTGGAAATGATGCGGTGTCAGAGAGACGGACAGGACCGGAACATCCGTTTCGAGGCCTGCCTGCATCAGCCCTGTCACGACAGCCTGCGCGACGAAGTCGTGCCTGTAGATGCCGCCGTCGACGACGAGCGCCGCCGCGGCGATTGCTGCATACTTGCCGGTTTTCGCAAGGCTCTTCGCCGCGAGCGGCATTTCGAATGCACCGGGAACATCGAACACGTCGACGTTTTCGGCGGGAATGATCTGTTGAAAGCCCTCAAGTGCCTGGTCGACGATGTCGGAATGCCAACCGGCCTTGATGAAGGCGTAGCGGGTGTGTGTCATTGGTGATCTCCCTGTTTGCGACACGTCACCCAAGGCGATCACGAGCGGCCCGGAGCATGGCGATCCGAGCGCTGTTTCTCTTTCATCCGGACTGTAACCGTCGGCCCAGGCATCTCACCTGATCTGCTTGACCCTTCCACGTGGAAGGCGCTCGCGGGCTTGCAGCGCACTGCATACCGCCGGTGGGGACTTCCACCCCGCCCTGAGAATGCCGCCTTTGTTGCAGGCGGCCCGCCTCAAGACAAGCGTTGAATTTCAAAAAGTGCGGTGACCTAAGGGCTTTTTGCCGGTCAGGCCGCGCGGTCGGTTGTCCGTGCAGTTTCGTCGGCAATGCCGATGTCGTTTGCAGGCGCTTTTCTCCCGGCCTGCCGGTCTGCAGCACTTCCGAAGAGAAAGTTCGTGACAGCCCTTGCCAGACCCCTCAGCTCCTTGTTGCGGGCAGCACGGGCGCGGGTTTCGTAGATGTTGCCGGTGTGGATCATGACAGGCTCCTTTTGTCTGTGGAGGCTTTATCTCATATTGCGAACTTTCGAAGAATTGGGGTAATCTGGAAGATATCTTTCGAAAGTTTCGAATAATGCGACTCGATGATCTGAAGTTCTTCAAACGTGTGGCCGAACTCGGCAGCCTGTCCGCGGCAGGCAGGGAGTTCGGCCTGTCACCGTCGGCTGCCAGCAGCCGGTTGAGCAATCTGGAAAAGGAACTCGGTTCCCAGCTGGTTGCCAGAACCACGCGGCGCACGGGCCTGACCGAGGCCGGGCAGGTCTTTCTGCGTCACACAAGCAATGCTCTCGGCGAGATGGACCGCGCGCGGGCGTTGATCGACGCCGCCGAAGATGCCCCGCGCGGCATGCTGCGCATGTCGCTGAACGTCTTCTTCGGACGAAAACACATCCTGCCTTATCTTCCTGAATTCAGGGAGCTTTATCCCGAATTGAGGTTGGAGGTCGACATGACGGACCGCATCGTCGATCTGGTCGCCGAAGGTTACGACATGGCGATCCGGGGTGCGCCGCTGCCCGATTCCAGCCTGATTGCCCGCAAGCTCGGCGGCAATCCGCGCGTGCTTTGTGCCAGCCCGGAATATCTCGAACGCAAGGGCATTCCCCGTTCGCCGGAAGATCTGCGCAACCACGACTGCGTCGGTTTCGATCCGATGCCCGTCTGGTACTTCGAAGGGCCGGAAGGGGAGGTCGCCTATCATCTGGAAGAGCCTGTCATTTCCGGCGATAGCGGCGATTTTGCCTACGATGCAGCGATCTACGGGCTCGGCCTCACGGTCAAGTCGCTTGCGCATGTGTGGGAAGATCTCCGGGACGGCAGGCTCGTCGCCGTGATGGAGAACTATCCCGTGGCCCGGACTGGCAACATCTATGCCGTTTATCCGCCCGCAAAGTTCATTCCGCCCAAGGTCACGAAACTGGTAGATTTCCTGATCTCCAAATACGGCCGGCCGGCTTACTGGGAAATGGACTACCGCAAGGCGGCGGAATAACCCGCACATTCCGCGTGTTGGCTGCACAAAACAGCAGGAAAATCAGTCCCGGCAGGTTCTCATCGCGCCAAAAAGCCTCTAGAAGCGGGGGAGTATTGAAGCGCAACGGGTGCCTATCCTGCGACGGCTTTCAGCGCGCTGTAGCAGGTATGTCCTCACCCTGAATTCGGAAGAACTTGATGTCGATTGTCGATACCGTCACCAAAGCCATGGTCCCGATCCATCGGGAGGGCTGGCCGTTTATTGCCATATCGCTTGTCGCGACCCTGGTTGTCGGTTGGTTTGTCGATCCGCTCTTCTGGATCGGGCTCTTCATCACCGGGTGGATCTGCTATTTCTTCCGCGACCCGAAACGGGTCACGCCGGTCGGAGACGGTCTTGTCATTTCACCGGCGGATGGTGTCGTCAGCCATGTCGGCCTCGTCAGGCCGCCGCAGGAACTTGAGATCGGCAGCGAACCTTTGATGCGCGTCTCGATCTTCATGAACGTTTTCAACTGCCATGTGAACCGCGCCCCGGTTGGCGGCAAGATCGAACGCGTCGCCTACAGGGCCGGCAAGTTTCTGAATGCCGAACTCGACAAGGCCAGCGAGGACAATGAGCGCAACGGACTTGTCATCGATACCGGCGAAGTCAGGATCGGCGTGGTGCAGATTGCCGGACTGGTGGCACGCAGGATCGTGTGTTTCGTGCGTGAAGGCGAAACGATCACCGGCGGCGACCGGTTCGGCCTGATCCGCTTCGGTTCGCGCCTGGATGTCTACTTCCCCGCCGGTACACAGCCGAAAGTGGCGCTCGGACAAACCATGATTGCGGGTGAAACGATCCTCGCGGATCTTGCGCAGCCCCAGGCCCCGGCGCAGCCCCTGACGCGTGTGAGTTGAGGTATAAGGTGGCCGAGAGCAAGGACAGTAGCGCCGACAAGAGCCGTCAGACGCCCCGGTTCCGCCGCGTTCCGATGCGTCTCATCGTGCCGAACATGGTCACGCTGCTGGCGCTGTGTTCGGGATTGACGGCCGTGCGCATGGCCTTCGACGGCCGCTGGGAATTTGCGGTCGGGGCCGTCATTCTCGCTGCTGTCCTGGATGGGCTGGACGGCCGCGTCGCGCGCCTCATGAAGGGCACCTCACGCTTCGGCGCGGAGCTGGATTCTCTGTCCGACTTCGTGAACTTCGGCGTTGTTCCGGCGCTCATGCTGTATCTCTGGCTGCTCAAGGATGCCGGGAATCTCGGCTGGATCGCTGCCCTGATCTTCGCAATCTCGATGGCCCTGCGCCTGGCCCGTTTCAACGTTGCTCTGGACGACCCGAACAAGCCCGCCTGGACGTCGCGTTTCTTCACCGGTGTTCCCGCGCCGGCCGGTGCACTGACGGTCCTGCTGCCGCTTTACCTCGACTTTCTCGGACTGTTCCCGCACTGGTTCGCCGATGCCGCATTTGTTGCGGCCTATACGGTCGGCATTGCGTTTCTGGTGATCAGCAGGCTGCCGACCTTTTCCGGCAAGACGCTCGGCACGCGCGTACGGCGCGACTACGTTCTGCCCCTGATCGTGGCGGCCGTCCTGATCGTGGCGCTCACCGTCAGCTATCCTTTCCGGATGGTGGCGGGTGCCGCCGTCCTTTATCTCCTGACGATCCCGGTTTCATGGCGTGCACACCGCAAGCTCGTCATGGCGGACGAGAACATGGCCCTCGATGACGACGGCGACGAATGCGACACTGATCTCGACAACATAGCCGACCGGGACAAGGACCACGGCGGCTGAGTTAGGGTTCGCACCCTAAGCCGGAGCGGTCTCGCAAATCGGGTTTCATCCGCAAACTTTCAGGTTCACTTAGAGCGCCTCACAACCAAGAGGAGCTTGAAGTGTTACGCGGAAAGACAATTCTGATCACGGGTGCCAGCAGCGGTATCGGGGCAGCGGCGGCGCGGATATTTGCGGAGGAGGGCGCCAATCTCGTTCTGGCGGCAAGGCGCAAGGACAAGCTTGACGAGGTCAGGGCCACCCTGCCGGAGGCTGCATCCCGCATCAAGGTGTTCGCCGGCGATGTTGCCGACCCCGGCTTTGCCGAAGCGTCCGTCAACGCGGCCCTGGAAAGCTTCGGCCGGCTGGACGGCGCGTTCAACAACGCTGGAATGCTCGGCGACATGGGACCGGTTTCCGAGCTCAGCCTTGAAAACTGGAACCAGGTCCTCGCGACCAACCTCACCAGCGCCTTCCTCGCCGCAAGGCACCAGATCCCGGCCATGGCCGGATCGGGGGGCGGTTCGATCGTGTTCACATCGACGTTCGTCGGCCATACCATCGGCCTGCCGGGCATGTCGGCCTATGCCGCCTCCAAGGCGGGGCTCACCGGACTAACGCAGGTGCTGGCCGTGGAGTGCGGTCCTCAGAACATCCGCGTCAATTCCCTGCTGCCGGGCGGGACCAAAACTGAAATGGCAGGAGATGATCCGGCCTTTCACGACTATGTCGCCGGACTGCATGCCCTGAAGCGCATGGCCGGGCCGGAGGAGATCGCACGCGCCGCACTCTTTCTGCTGAGCGACGCGGGGTCCTTTGTCACAGGCTCTGCGCTGCTCTGCGACGGCGGCAATTCCATCACGAAGGCATAGAGCTCCGGGTCAGGCGTCGACCGCCGGCAGCGGTATGGAAAAGGCTTCGTTGCGTTCGATGTCGAACGCAACGCGGAACATGGTTTTTTCCTCAAAGTAACGTCCGATGAGTTGCAAACCGATGGGGAGTCCCTCCGTGTGCATGCCGCAGGGCATCGTCAGGGCAGGGTGCCCGGTCATGTTGAAAAAACTCGTATAGCGCGTGATCGCATTGCCGATCGCCTCGTCGACGCCATCTCGCCGGGTGCTGACGGTTCCGACCTTTTGCGCGATTTCAGGTGTCGCGGGCGTCAGGATGACGTCGGCCTGATCGAAAAGTGCATTGGTCTGCTGCCGGTACGTTTCAATGAACCTTTTGGCCTTCACGTAGTGCTCCGCGAGGATGCACTGGCCGACGGCAAGGCCTGCCCGAAAGTCCGCGCTGTAAAGATCACCGCGCGTTTCCAGATACGCGGAATGCGCGCTGAGCGCTTCCGGCATCTGAACGGTAAGAGACACGGTTCGCGTCTGAGCCATGTCTGGAAACGACACGGGCACAAGCACCGCGCCCCGGCGGGCCAGATGCTCTTTCACCCGTTCCAGCGCCGCCAGTATCTGCGGATCGCACCGGTCGAAGAAAAAATCGGAAGGTATGCCGACCCTGATGCCGGAAACATCCGCTCCAATCGCATCGGAATAAGATTCGCGCGGTAAGTTGACGGATCCGGGATCCCTGGGATCGTAGCCGGAGATCACTTCAAGCAAATCGGCGCTGTCGGCGACGGTTCGCGTGATGAGACCGACATGGTCGAGGGTCCAGCTGTAAGGCACGACCCCATGGGTCGGAACCCGGCCGATTGTCGGTTTGAGCCCGACAAGACCGTTCAGCGCGGCAGGTGCGCGCACGGATCCGCCGGTATCCGTGCCAAGGGCAGCCGGAACAAGACCGAAGGCAACCGCTGCCGCCGAACCGCTCGAGGAACCGCCGGCCAAGCGCGTTGTGTCATAGGCGTTGACGCACGTGCCGTAGACCTCGTTTTCGCCGGTCGCACCATAGGCGAATTCATGAAGGTTGGTTTTGCCCATGCTTAACGCACCGGCGCTGCGCAGCTGTGCGGTCACGAATGCGTCTTCCCTGGCAACCCTGTCATAAAAAACGCGCGATCCCGCGGTCGTCCTGACACCGGCAATGTCGATGAGATCCTTGCTGGCGTAGGGAATGCCGGCCAGCGGCGAGCGTGACAGGTCGTTCGCAGACAACGACGCTGCGCATTCCGCAGCATCAGCTGCTGTCACCGTGATGAATGCCCGGGAAACGGCATTGTGCCGCTCGATGCGCTCGGCGAAAACGGAGACGAGTTCCGGCGGTGAAATCTTGCCGGCGGTCAGCAAAGTTCTCAGGGACCGAATATCTTCAAAGGCGGGATGCGGTGTCATCTATCGTTTCTGCACACCGAGCGCCGGAGGCGTTGTGCCGAGATCCGTCTTCCGAAGAACCTCCAGTTCCTCAAGCAGGTTCTGAAAGCCGGTGATGAC
Source organism: Roseibium sp. (assembly GCF_965232425.1). Taxonomy (GTDB): domain Bacteria; phylum Pseudomonadota; class Alphaproteobacteria; order Rhizobiales; family Stappiaceae; genus Roseibium. The sequence goes on along the minus strand of NZ_OZ246971.1, from coordinate 6,113,240 downwards.
GCCCATCTGCGGGTCGATCAGTTCATTCAGTTCCGCATCGGACCAGTCATGGCTGGCCATCTGGTCGAAGACACCTTGCAAAGTCTGTTTCTGCAGCGGTTTCATCTCGGGTCTCCTTTCAGGCCGGTCGGACGCCGCACCTCGGCAAATCGCGGAAGCAAGTCGCTCACCGGATTATCAGGGTCTCGGGCGTTTTGTTGGTGAGTATTTCAGCGCCGTTCTCGGTCAGAAGAACAGTGTTGGAGATGAAGTAGTCGACAACATCCGTGTTGGTGAACCAGCTGTGTGCGTGGAAAACCATGCCCGTTTCCAGCCTGCGCTCGGAGTTGGGAAAGAGTGATGTAACCATGGAACCTCCTGTCCAGCTTGGCGGAAACCCGATGCCGACCATGTAGCCGCAATGATGACGCTTATAGTCATGAAGACCGGCCGCAGCGGCAACCTCACGCCACGCACCATAGGCATCGCCGGCCTTGGCGCCCGGCTTCAAAGCGGCGCAAATCGCCTTCATTCCGTCGATCGCGATTTCGGCTGACCTTTCTGCACCGTCAGGGGCGCTGCCGATATAGGCGAGCCGTCCCATAGGGGCCTGATACTTGCGGAAGGCGGCACAGGTCTCCAGGAAGACGGCGTCGCCGTTCCGGAAGACATCTCCGCGCCAGGTGGTGTGCTCTTCGCCAAGCCGTGTCGTGGGTCTGATAAAGGGCCCGAAGCCGGGATATTCGCTGCCTTCGCGGATCATCCGGTCGTGATAGGCCGCAGCGATTTCGTAATCGCTGGCCCCGTTGCGCACGGCCTCGATGGCAGCCAGGGTGCCGAGGTCGGCGGCGCGGGCCGCTTTCCGCGTGTACTCCATTTCCAGCGTCGATTTGACCTGCCGAAGATCGTCGATGATGCCCGACGCATCCACCCAGTGGGCATCTCCTTGCTGAATGAGTTCCGCATGGCGGGGCGTCAGAAACAGGCTTCGTTTTTCAATTCCGACACGTCCGCCCGTCAGGCCGAGATCCGCGACCGCCCTGAGAACGGCATCCGAAAGCTCTTCGTTGTCCGGGTGTCCGTAGAAGGCAGCGTTTTCGACCTGATTGTGAACGGTGATTTTTTCCATGGCCCGGCAGCACAACGCCATGTCACCGCTACGGTTGAGGACAAGGACATGCGCCGCGAAGAACCCCCAGTGGTCCAGTCCAGTCAGCCAGTAGATGCTCTCCGGAACGGATATGAGGATACCGTCGAGATCGTTTTCGGCAAGCGCGACGCAGGCGCGTTGGAGACGGTGTCCAAGTTCACTTTCCGGAAACGGTTTGGTGTCAGCCATCGCATGTAAATCCTGATCCGTCGATTGTGAGGAAAGGCCGTGCATGGGTATCAATGTCTGCTGAGCAGAATCCGGCGCGGATAGTCCGTGATGTAGTCGGCTCCGGTTTCAGTGACGACAACGGAATCGCCGATGCGGCCGGCAGTGAGGCCGTCGATCGAAATACCGCCGTCCACGGCGAAGGTCATTCCGGGCTTGAGGACCGTCTTGTCCCCTTCCTTCAATTCAGGCGCCTCGAGGTAGGCGACGCCGATTGACCTGCCGGTGCGATAACCCGTCTGATACCCGCGCTGGCGGTAAACATCGTTGGCGGCCATGGCGACCTCTTCGGCAAAAACGCCGGGACGCATAGCTGCGATGGCTGCCTGCTGCGCCGCGATGGCGGCCTCCTGCACGTCGCGCGCTTCGTCGGTAACATCGCCGACATGAAACATCCGGTCGAAACCGAGCTTGTATTGTTTGAACTGGGCCATGTTGCAAAAGCAGAAATAGACCGGATCGTATTTCTGGTAAGCCCTGACGCCCGCCCGCCTGTGCACCATGGACGTGTCCGAACCGCTTTGCAGGATCTGCAGATTGTGGATCATGGGCGACACGAACCGGTCCCAACCCTTGTCTGTCAGAAATCCCGCTGCTTTTCGCGACCCGGCTTCAATAACCGCAAGCGCCGATTCATACTCCTGCGCGCCTTCGCGCAGCGACTCGTGCGCCGCCAGCATCATCGCGCCGGCAATCTGCCCGGCTTCCTTCATGACGCCGATTTCGAGCCCGGTCTTGATCATGCGCATGTCTCCCAGCAGCGCTGATATGTCCCTGATCAGACAATCCGGATAGGTGTCATCAAGAAAGTTTCGGACAATCGCCGGTATGGAGTTCCGCTCGATCCAGATTTCCTTTGGGGCACTGCCCAACGTTTCCGAAAGGGCACGCGCCCAGCTTCGCTGACCGGCATCTTCCCAGGTCCTGATATCCTCGACCCAGGTCATCGCCGCGACCATTTCGCTTTCCATCAGGGGAGTGATGACGGTCGGCGCGCCGGTCCGGCGGACAACCAGCAGGGTCGGGCGGCCGAATTCGATGCCAAGATAGCCCCAGAAACCGGCCAGATATGCGATTGAGCTTTCGTCAGTGAATACCGCAAGGTCGATCCCTGCATCGCCCATGCGCTGCTGCAGTTCCGCGGTCTTCTGCTTTGCGTGGTCCAGCATTCAGGCTCCCCTTGTCCGGCAATTTCCGAAGGCTTTCGGGCAGGCAGTCCGCTCGCGGCCTTGAAAGGCAGACAACCGAACGGTCCGGCTGGCGTCAAGCACAGTGCGGAGAGCATGTGACATGCGCGTATCCCTCTTTTCAAGTCGATGGCGGAAGCGCGAGCGCAAAGATGGTTGCCCCTTATTTGGTGTACCTTTAAATTTTAAGGGATGAGCATACAAGAGAAATTCTCACAAGAAACACAAAATTTATCAGAAAAAGACGAAAAATCAGATTTGCAGGGCCGTCTGTTGCAAAGAGGCGAATAATTGGTATACCTTTATGCCATTGAGGGATCAAACACCCTCACATAAGGGAACAGACCTATGACAAAGATTGGAAAGTCGATTTCCGCCGCCATCATGCTGATTGGAGCGGTGTCTGTGGCCTCGGCCGGCCCGATTCAGGACCGCATTGATGCGGGCGAAACGATCCGCATCGGGTTTGCAAACGAAATCCCCTGGGCCTATCCGGGCGATGGCAACGAGCCGCTGGGATTTGCCAATGTTCACGCGCTCGGTGTCTTGAAGGCGATGGGATATGAGAATATCGAACCTGTCGTCACCGAGTGGGGTGGACTGATCCCGGGCCTGAAGGCAGGCCGCTTCGACATCATCACTGGCGGCATGTACATCATCGGCAGCCGATGTGAAAACATCTCGTTCTCTGAACCTATGGGCATCTTCGGCGACGCTTTCCTGGTCGAGGCAGGCAATCCCAAGAACATCAAGAGCTATGCCGATATCAAGGACAGCGGATCGCTCATGGTCACGGGAGCCGGCTACAACACGGTTGAGGCGGCCAAGAAGGAAGGCGTCGATGAGACCCGTATCATGCAGGTGCCCGGGCCAACCGAAATCCTCGCCGCCATGCGAGCCGGCCGGGCGGATGCCGGCGCTGCGACCTATTTCACATTGCTTGGCCTTGCCGAGCAGTCCGGCGGCAAGCTTGAAGTGACCGACCCCAATGAACTTCCGGACTGGACAAAGAACTGGGTGGGGATCGGGTTCCGGTCGGACGACGGTGATTTCCTGAAAGCCTTCAACGCGGCACAGGCCGACTATCTTGGAAGCAATGCGATGCTTCAGGCGGTGGCACCCTTCAAATATGGAAAGACCCAGTTGCCGGACCCGAGCGTGAAGACCGAGTGGATTTGCGCGAACCGATGATCTGAAAGGGCGGGGCGGTTGCCCCGCCTGTTCGCACCGACAATCGGAGTTCGCATGTCCTACTCGGATTTTCTTGCTGAATTCGGCGGCCGATTTCTGGACGGGTCGGTCGTGACGCTCGCGCAGTTCGTGCTGTCCGCTGCGCTGGCGATCGCCATTGCCTTGGCCTTCGGGCTCCTCAAGCTGGCGCGCCACTGGGCAGCCCGCGGTGTCGCGACCCTCTACATCGAACTCTTCCGTGGCACCTCGCTGCTGGTCCAGCTCTACTGGATCTTCTTCGTCCTGCCGCTGTTTGGTCTGACGCTGGAGAAATTCACGGCGGGTTTCCTGGCCGTTGGCATGAACCTCGGAGCCTATGGCGCAGAACTTGTCCGGGGCGCTGTCCGGTCCGTTCCGAAGGGGCAATGGGAAGCGGCCTATGCGCTGTCCATGTCACCGGCGCGGCGCATGTGGCGCATCATTCTCCCGCAAGCGCTGGTGATCATGCTGCCGGGATGGGGAAACCTGCTGATTGAACTGCTCAAGGCCACAGCCCTGGTTTCGTTGATATCCGTGACCGATCTCATGTTCGAGGCGAAACAGGTCAACAGCACGACCTTTCTCTCCATACAGGCGTTCGGGACCGCTTTGGTCCTCTACTACATCTTCGCACGGTTCCTCTTGACGCCCGCGATGCGGCACATCGAGGTGTCGATGGCGCGCCGGATCGGAAAGGCCTGAGGCGATGTTCGACTGGCGATGGGATTTTGCCTGGGAAATCTTGCCCCGGCTCATTGTCGCGACGGGCAACACGCTGATGGCGGCCGGCGCCGGCTACACCATCGCAGTCATCCTCGGGTTGATCCTAGCCCTCGCGCAGCGAACACCTGTCAGGACAGTCACCTGGATTGTGCGCGAGGCGGTCGAGTTCATCAGATCCACGCCACTCGTGCTGCAGATTTTCTTTGTGTTCTATGTCGGACCGCAATTCGGCATTCGGCTGGATCCCTGGACCGCGGGCATGATTGCGATTGGTCTGCATTATTCCGCGTATCTCTCGGAGGTCTACCGGGGCGGGCTGGAGGCCGTTCCAAAAGGCCAATGGGAGGCGTGCATGTCCTTGAGCATGTCCATGCGCCAGACCTATGTCCGCGTCATCATTCCGCAAGCCCTTCCGCCTTCTGTCGCAGGGATGGGCAATTATCTGGTCGGAATATTCAAGGACACGCCGATGCTCTCTGTCATCGGGGTCGCTGAACTCATGCACACCGCCAATGCGATTGGCTCCGAGAACTACCGTTTCCTGGAACCGTTCACGCTCGTCGGCATCATTTTCCTGGCGATTTCTCTGCCTTCAGCAGGCCTGATCAGGCTGTTCGAAAACTGGGTGCGCCGCAGGATTGGAATTGACTGATGGACAATCTGACTGCCTATCCGCTCGAACTGGATGAAACGGATGTTCCCATGGTCCGGTTCAGGAACGTCACCAAGAAATATGGTGCGCTGACAGTTCTGGAAGACCTGAATCTCGACATTGCCGAAGGCGAAATGGTTTCGATCATCGGTCCTTCCGGGTCCGGCAAAACCACGGTCTTGCGCATGTTGATGCTGGAACAGATCAACAAGGGCGTGATCTACCTGGATGGCAGGCCGCTCACGCACATGGCAAAAAACGGGACGCTCGTGCCCGCTGACCGTCGATACCTTCGCAAGGCGCGTGAGCCCATCGGCATGTGCTTCCAGCATTTCAATCTGTTTCCGCACATGACGGCGCTGCAGAACTGCATGGAGGGTCCTGTCCAGGTCCTTGGATTGACGAAACGGGCCGCGCGCGAGCGTTCCGAAGAACTGCTCCAGATGGTCGGCATGATCGAAAAACGCGATCAGCACCCCTCGCGGCTTTCTGGCGGACAGCAACAGCGGGTGGCGATCGCGCGCGCGCTCGCCATGCGCCCCAAGGTCATGCTCTTCGACGAGGTCACGTCGGCCCTTGACCCGGAAGTGATTGGAGAGGTGACCAACGTCATCCGCAAGCTCGTTTCGGAACACAGCCTGACCATGCTCATGGTGACCCACCAGATGGGGTTTGCGCGCGATATCTCCGACCGCGTCTGCTTCTTTTTCGGCGGGAGGATCGAAGAGCAGGGAACGCCGGACGAGCTCTTCGACAATCCGAAAAGGGAACGTACGCAGCAGTTTCTGAGTGCCGTGAAATCCGCGGACTGACCAGCCGGGAATTGAAACGGGAAAACGGGCTCACGGAAGGAGCGGAAAGCCATGGCATTGATCGTCGGACAACTCAGGTCCCGGGAGAAGGGAGGCTCGAATGGCTGTCAAAATCACTGAAACCTGCAAGGTTCGGGCCCTTGACGCCGTATTGCAGAGACTTGAGACGCGTGATTTGGAACAATTCACGTCATGCTGCCCTGACACGGCAAGAATAGTGCAGCTCGGTGAAGGCCATTTTGCAGGCCGGCTGTTGGACGTCCACTTTCCGGGTATCTCGTTTTGTCTTGAGTGGTGTAACCGGACGATTGAAAAGGAGATCGATCTGCAAAACGACATGCTGACCTTCAGCATGTGTGTCGACTCGCGGCGTCCTGATCTCTCCTACAACGGTGTGACCAAGGCAAAAGACTGGGTTCTCCTGCAATCCGGCGAAGACAGGAGTGTTCTGATTTCTCCGGCCGAGAGCACGCAATTGACCGTCAAGGTCAGCAAGAGGATCTTTCGCGAATTAACGGATGTTCCGCCGGAAATTGCGGACTGGCTGAATGGCGAGGTCGCACATGGTGAGTTTCTGAAAACGACGTTTTTAGCGAACCGGCTGAGGGACGTCTGCCGTGTTGCGCTGGAGGCTTCGCTGCTACCCGGAAGTGTCAAGCGCCGGCAAGCATTTGGAAACAGCTTGTTGGCGACACTGGCAACCGGTCTGACTTTTGAATGGTTGTCGAAGCAGGCATTTTTCACTCATCAGAAGCCGCGTGCACTTGAGCTTTACCAGGCGGTGAGACACGCGCTTTTGACACATGACGGGGAATTGGATTTCTTGAGTTCGTGCGAGTTGTCCCGGCTTGGTTCACGGCGCTCGATCGAAAAGGCCTTTGCCGAGCTGATTAATGTGGGACCGGCAAAATATGCGCGGATTGTTCGTCTGAACAATTCACGCCGCAAACTGCATGACAAAGCCTATGCCGATACCAGCATAGGAGACATTGCGGCTGAAGAGGGGTTCTGGGACTGGAGCAGGTTCACGACCTACTACCGCAAACAGTTTGGTGAGCTGCCTTCCGAGACACGCAGCAAGTGCTCCTTTCCGGTGGCAGCATCGGATACGCTGGCCGCATGATACCGTCCATCTGGAACCAGGGCGCACAAATACGGCAATGGTAGCGACGAAGTCTCTAGGGCGATACCTGTTGCACAACCAGGCCACTCGACGCACGCTGGCAGCCAGGTAGGTGATGGACTCATAAATGAGACTGAAATGGCATGCGAAATTGCGAAATCCCGTCCGGAAGGGTGTGTAGAGCGGGCTTCCTGCCCGGTCAAGCACGCTGACGACACGGGGTGAAGCCATTTCCATGTCCTTCGGATTTGGCCGGATTGCTTCTCCCCAACGTCGCGAAAGGCTCGAAAATGAACCACATTTCCTGCGCTTCCGCTCCTTGAGGAGAAGCAATCCGCCTCAAACCATTTCGGCCTCATTTATGAGTCCATCACCTAGCCCGCTCGGAATCAGGCTGTTGCGACCGAGATCAGGGCCATGTTTTTGCCGAACAGGAGTAAGCCGCATGAAAATCGGTATCGCCGGGACGGGAGCGATCGGACTTGCTGTCGCAAGAACGCTGGCCGAAGGTGGCATCCCCGGATGCGACCTCGCCGGCATTTCGGTCCGGAACGCCGAGCGGGCTGCGGAGGTGGCTCGTGAATTGTATCTCCCGCTACGCAACATGACGTTCTATGAGCTCGCGGATGCGTGCGATCTTGTCGTTGAAGCTTTACCGCCGGCACGTTTCGACAGTCTGGCCCGGCCCGTTCTTGAAAACGGCAAGGTACTGGTTGTCCTGTCGGCAAGCCAGTTGCTCGGGCGGGAGGACCTGATTGATCTGGCGTCCGGGGCAGGCGGGCGCATTCTCGTCCCATCCGGGGCAATGCTCGGCCTGGATGCCATCAAGGCCGTCAACCAGGGCACCATCACGTCAATCACGATCGAGACCCGCAAGCCCGTCGCAGGTCTGGTGAACGCTCCGTACATTCAAAAGGCGGGACTCGATTTGAGTGCGCTCTCCGAAGCCACCTGCATTCTGGCCGGATCGGTTACGGAAGTCGCGCGCGCGTTTCCGGCGAACGTGAATGTGGCAGCCGCGCTCAGCCTTGCCGGGATCGGCCCGGACCGGACGCGCATGGAAGTGTGGGCGGACCCGGCCTTGAGCCGAAACCTGCACACGGTCCGGGTCGCCTCCGACAGTTCCGATTTCACGATGCAGATCCAGAACCGTCCGAGTGCCGAAAATCCGGCAACCGGCAGGATCACGCCGCAGAGCGTCATCGCACTTTTGAAGGATCTGCATGCGGTCATGAGAATAGGCACTTGACGCTATCGAAAAGGAACATGCAATGCTTGCAGCAGGCAGGGGCCGTTTCCGGTTCAGGCACATTTTCCGGCGGCAACCTCATGACCCGGATTGACGAAAGCAGCTCTGGTACCCGATGACGAAAGAAGACATTTTCGAAACTCTGCGCATGCGGGTCTGTATGCTGGACTATGCGCCGGAAGCGCGTTTGAACGAACGGGAACTGGCAGCTGAATTCGGTGTCAGCAGGACACCCATGCGTGCCGTCTTGCAGCGCCTCGAACGCGATGGCCTCATAGAGAGCAGGCACGGACAGGGCACTGCCGTCACAAGCATTGACCTGAAGCGGATGCAGGATGTCTACGTGGTGCGCATGCGGCTGATGGATGCGCTTTCCGACAGCGCGAGACTGCCCATACCCGATGGGCTGGAGGCGAAACTTGCCGATCTGGTGACTGCATGCGCCGGGTTGCTTGAGAGCCGAGACAAGCGAGAATTCGCCCAGATCAACATCCAGCTGAATACGATCCTGCACGGACTGGTCAAGAATGACGTGTTGCGCGAGATAAACGAGAAGCTTTTCTTCGAGTCCGCCAGGTTCTGGTTTCTGCTCCTGGACGAACTGGATTTTGCCGAACAGGTGCAGGCGCTGATTGACGAGATCTCGATGATCCGCCGTGCGATTGCGCTTCGGGACGTGAAACTCGCCGCTGAAATTCACAAGGCCCATCTGGCATTGGTCCTCTCATCCATCAGGCAGCGGAACGCCGCTTCCGGCGCCTCCTCTTGAGCGCGTGTGCGGTGGCATCTGCGTCGCTTGACAGGTGTCAATGAAGTCCGGCGGGAAAGCCTGCAGTGTTTCAAGCGTCCGGCGGCAAGTGACCGCCGAGGGAAAAGCGGGAGCAGCGAGTGACGCCCGAAATCGAGTTCAGATGCACAGAAACGCGCGACCTGGAACCTCTGCGCCAACTCTATGTCGACGCTTTTCCGGACGAAGACTTGTTTCCCCTGGTCTCGAGCCTGCTTGGTGGCACTGCACCGGTGACGTCGCTCGTGGCCGTTTCCGGCGGGGCACTTGCCGGGCATGTCATTTTCACACGGTGCACGGTGGAGCCCGGTGACTTCGGCGTTGCCTTGCTCGGTCCGCTCTGCGTGACACCTGAACTTCAGCAAAGCGGGATCGGTTCCGCATTGGTGCGGTCAGGTTTCGATCACCTGAAAACGGCGGTTGGCTGCGTGTTTGTTCTCGGTGATCCGAAATATTACGCCCGTTTCGGGTTCAAGCCTGATCACCTTGTCGAAACACCCTGTCCGATCCCTTCTGAGTGGAAGGATGCCTGGCAGTCCGTACGACTTGATGACGGCAGCACCGTCATCACCGGACGCCTGATTGTTCCCGATGCCTGGAATGATCCATCTCTTTGGTCTGATTGAGATGCGTGTATTTCAGCACCGCTTGCGAACGAACATCTGTTCGGTGACAGACTTGCCCCATTGATCGCCGACATATTCGTCGGCAAGGATAAAGCCGTTCCGCTCGTAGAGGCTTCGGGCTGCATCGAGACCCTTCAGTGTCCAGAGGTGAATCTCGTCGAAGCCGTGTGCGTCGCAGTGGTCGAGGGCCTTGAGCAGCAGTGTTTTGCCAAGGCCGAGGCCGCGAAGTTTCTCCGACAGGATGAACCAGCGCAGGTGGGCAATGTTGCCGTCCAGGTCCTCACCGTCGATGCTGATCGAGCCGATGATCTCGCCGTTTTCCAGAATGCTCCAGCTGTTGTTCAGCGGGCTGCCGACGCGCTGCATGAAGTCGGCCATTGCCTGGGAGACGACACTCTCGAAGGTCGGTCCCATGCCGACAATCGCGCCATGCGTCCTGGCATGCAGCGCGGCTATGTCACCGATCATTCCTGTCTGATAGCCTTCGAGGATCTCAAAGCGGTGCCCCGTCTTGTTGGCGCTCTGATCCGAGTCGGCCAGGGCATCGGCGTAGGTGGTCAGGGCATCGGCAATCGAGCGCGCCGAGCCGTTTCTAACCCTCGACAGGGCCGTGCGGGCCTGCTGATCGCCGAATGTGTCGATCTCGGCGAAGGTTTTCCAGCCGGAATTTGTGAGGCTCAGGCCGAAGACGCGGCCATCTTGTTCGGAGCGCGTCTGGAGGATGTCACCGCGGATTTCCAGCGCTTTGAGAAGCCGGCTGATCGTGGATTTTTCGAGCTTCAGCCGGGTTGCCAGATCCTTGGCCGTCACGCCGGGGTGCAGCCCGATTTCCATGATCGCGTGAACGCCCGAGCCCGAAAGGTCCGTGCCCGCGATCGTCTTGTCGAGAAACCCGAACTCCCGGACAAGCTGACGGGAGGCGGAGCGGATGTCCTGAACGAGCGAGGTGGAGATGTCGGTCATGGGTTACCTGAATATAGTTGTATAATGCAACTATATGATCGGCGCGCGGAAATGGCAAGCGGCCCGAAACACATTCAACGGCCGGGAAATATCGAAATCCACCAAAGGGAAGGGGTGGGGCAGGTCAGCCGGTACCGGGCAGGTCTTTCAGACTGCCCAGATAGTCCTTGTGGAAGGATCGGTAGCTTTCGGAGGTCGCACCGAGATGTGCTTTCGTGAGCCGGTGCAGATCGGGGAGCCTGTGAAATGGAACCGTGGGATAGCTATGATGCTCCGCATGGTAGGGCATGTTCCAGGCGAGTGTACGGACAAGCCTGTTGGTATGAGTTGTCCGGCTGTTTTCCAGCATGTTCGCGACAAAGGCACAGCGGCCATGTTCGGCAAGAAGATATAGACGCAGGAAAGGCTGCCCGAGGAGGCAGGGGACAACCCAGACAAACAGGAGAACGTCCGACGCCGCCATGAATGACAGCGCGGCCAGCGCTGCATAGAGGACAATCGATCGTGCCGCCTCACGCCGGACTTTTTTCTTCCCGTTTGCGGGGACAAACGGATCGGTGCAGCGGCCCGAGGCGTTCCGGAAGAGCGTTTTCAGTTCGCTCCACCAGGTCGGCAGACCGCTGACATGAACGATATACTGCCGAAACGTCTCAGGCTTTGCTCCGGCAAGTTCCGGGTCATTTTCCGGGTCCTGGGTATGCCGGTGGTGGGCGAAATGGAAATACCGGAACCAGTCCGCCGGCACCAGGATGAGGAAACCGCAGATCCTTGCAACAAGGTCGTTGAGCCACGCCGACCGAAAAGCGGTTCTGTGGACGGTCTCGTGGAGCGTGGTGAACAGGAACATGATCAGGATGCCCTGTGGAACCATCAGCAAGGCCCAGCCGGGGACTTCCAGCGCGATCATTGTTCCCAAAATCGCAATCGATCCGAAATGAACCGCAAGCGCTGCAAGGCCCTTGCGGTCCGACGTTTCCGTCAGTTCGGTTCTCTGCGCCGCCGTCAGACCGGCAAGAAATGATCGATGATCCATCAGGTTTTCATATCACATGTGACGGCATGGAAAGAGCGTGAGCGTGGCGCGCCCTCGTCACCTTGTCGCGTCAAATGCGTCGATGCCACTCGGCAGGTATTGGCTTCGCCTCCTCCCGGGTGTCATCCCCGACTTGATCGGGGATCCAATCCACTTTGCGTCCAATTGCGTGTTGCGGGCAGGGCGCGGCGGTCCTGCTTTCGGTCGAACGACAGACGCTCTGGAAACGAGTGGATCCCGGATCTCCGCTGCACTGCGTCCGGGGTGACGGGAAGAGGCCGAGCTCTCGGGGCCAACCTTACTTCCGCACGACCTCATCCTTCGAGACAGCGCTCGCGCACTTCCTCAGGATGAGGGAGAGGCTTGAGCGCATGCATGCGCAAGGTGAACATTTTTGCCGTCCAACCGCGTCTGCGTCACCCCGGACAAGCGTCAGCGCGGATCCGGGGCCTACTCGCCTGTCGGCTTGCCGCATCGGGCGATTGTGTTCGCTTTTCGGTGTTCCACTCGAGGGCTCTGGAAACGAGTGGATCCCAGATCTCCGCTGCGCTGCGTCCGGGATGACAAACGGCTGGAAGAAACCGTCATTCCGGACAAGTGCAGCGTCAGCTGCGCACCGATCCGGAAACCAGATGTATTTCGCGCCGAAGGCGCGGCTTGTTCCGGTGGTTTCGACAAGAGTGTTCGCTTCGCTCACGCTGATTTCTGGATTCCAGATCGGCGCTCGTCATTGCCTCACTTGTCCGGAATGACGTTTGGAGTTTGCTTGGATTCAGCAACAAAAAAGACCGCGCGGAGCGCGGCCTTTTGATCTTATTCGGTATGGCCTCGGATCACTCGGCCGCGAGCGGCTGTTCGTCCTGCGGCGGCACCTTGGGCGGTGCCGGTTTGGGCATCGAGACAACCTTGGCGGCCGGACGTTCCTTCTCCAGATCCGGGTCGGTCCACTCGACGTCCTGATCCGCATCCGTTTCCGGTTCGACTTCCGCTGTTCTGGCCGCTGCTCTTTCACGGCGTGCCGTCGCGCGGCCCGCAAACCAGTTCCAGGTCGCGGTGTAGCTCCGTGCCCAGGTGTTGGGCAGGGCAATCATGACCGGGATCAGGATAAGCGTCAGGATCGTCGAGAAGGCGAGACCCGAAATCACTGCCGTCGACAGCTGGATCCACCAGATCGCCGTAATCCCGCCGACCGCGATCGTCTTGGAGAAGAAGTCCAGATTGACGGCGGTCGCCATGGGCACCAGGCCGACGATCGTCGTCACCGTCGTCAGCAGGATCGGACGGATACGCTGACCGGACGTCTTCAGGATCGCATCGAGCGGATCGAAGCCGTCATGCCGGAAGCGGTTGTAGGTATCGATCAGAACGATGGCGTTGTTCACCACGATCCCGGCAAGCGCCACGACACCGGTTCCGGTCATGATGATCGAGAACTTCTGGCCCGTCAGCATCATGCCGAGCAACACGCCCATCACCGACATGACCACCGTGGAGAGGGTCAGGAAGGTCTGGTAGAACGAGTTGAACTGGGTCAGCAGGATCAGGAACATCAGGAACAGCGAGGCCATCATGGCCCGCATCAGGAATTCACCCGATTCCTTCTGGTCCTCGTCCGCACCCCGGAATTGCAGATAGACATTGTCCGGGAAGGTCTGGGTATCCAGCCATTCGCTGAGTTCCTGGACCTTCGCGTCGACCGTCAGCGGCTTGCCGTCCGCGTCGACCGCCGTCTTGTCGACGGTTGCCTTCAGCATCATCGAATAGAGGCCGTCGCGGCGGGTGATCGAAGACACTTTCGGCTCCGGCGACCGGTCGATGAAGTTCGCGATCGGAACGAGACCGAGCGGCGTCTGCAGACGCAGCTGGTCGAAGCGGTCGAGCGTCCGCTCGTCGGCTGGAAGCCGGACGCGGATGTCGACCTCGTCCTCGGAATCCGTCGGCCGGTAGTTGCCGATCAGAACGCCGTTGGTGACCAGCTGGACCATGTTGCCAACCGAGCCGATACCGGCCTGGTAGCGCCCGGCCTGTTCACGGTCGATGTCGATCTGCCATTCGATGCCGGGCAGGGGACGGTCGTCCTCCTGGTCGATCAGGTGATCCATCGTGTCCAGATGCGTCCGGATACGCGCAACCTGCTCCACCATGGTGTCATAATCGGTGGACGTGACCTCAAGCTGGATGTCCTTGCCTGTCGGGGGACCGCCCTCGATCTTGCGCGTCTCCACGCGGATTCCGGGGATGTCCGCGGACCTGTCGCGGATCTCGGCAAAGATCTCCGAGGCCTTCCGGCGGCAGCAGTATTTAGCCAGTTCCAGCGTCATTTCGCCGATGAGATCGCCCGGCTTGTCCTGAACGCCGCCGATGAAATCGGGGCCGCTTCCGCCTCCCGGAGGATAGGCGGAGGTGATGACATTCTGGATGCCGGCCGTCTTGAGCACTTCCGCTTCGACCCGCTTGACGATCTCAAGCGACTCCGCTGCGGACATGTTGCCGCGCGCGGACACCATGACGACGGCCTGGTCGGGCTCCTCGTCGACGAAGAACTCGACACCGGTCGGATTAGACGCGAAAGACGTGAAGATCAGGAAGGAGGTTCCCAGAACCGCGACCAGCGTCAGGATGTTGCCGAGCGGGTTGCCCGCCAGCAGTTTCAGATGCCGGACATAGAGACCGGTAAAGCCCTTGACGGTGCTGGCCTCGAAGCGGAGTTCCTCGGGCTTGTCGCTTTCGCTGCTTCCGTTTCGCGTACCGAACCCGAGCCGCTTGCGCAGGCCGTCGAAGACCCACTCAATTGAATGGACCAGCGGCGAGATGGCCTTGTAGGCCGCCCAAACGGCAATGAGCGCAAGCGCGAAGACAACCAGGAAGAACCCCGTGTTGAGTGCGATCGGATGGGAAAACACCGTGAACGGATGCCCGAGACCCGCGATCGATGCGAACACGGAGTTGATCGTGTCGGTGACGACCGGCGGACGCGTTGTCGCCAGGAAATAGGCGAAATAGGCCGCGAAACCGACCGCAATTACTTCAAAGATCAGCGAGACAAACGTCACGGAGCGGTATTGTTTGGCGGGTTTCCGGTTTTCCTCTTCGACCTGAGTTGCCGCGCGTTCGCGCCTCCAGCGCACGAACGGTCGCAGAATGAGATAGGCAACGATGAGCGTGACCAGACCGGCAGCACCTGCCGCCGGTACAGCCATGGGAGAAGCGGCAAGCGCCTCAAGGAAGGCTGGCGAACCGGGAGCGGCACCGAAAGATCCCAGCGTCGCAACAGCGGCGATCGCACCAAACAGGACCGCAAGAACAAAGGCCGCTCTGCGTTCGATCCAGTGCGTCACCATCGCGAAGATGCCGCCCGTCACCGGCAGGAACACCATCGCGGTGAGGAGCGCCGCGGTCAGAACGATGATGACCATGATCGGCAGGTAGCTCATGAACTCGCCGGCAACGCCGGGCCAAAGCAGCATGGGCAGGAATGCAACGAGGGTGGTCGCTGTCGAGGAAACGATCGGCCAGAACATCAGGCGCGCAGCGCGAATGTAGGCTTCACGGTCCTCCATGCCCTCGCTCACCTTGCGGTCGGCATATTCGACCATGACGATCGCGCCGTCGACGAGCATCCCGACCGTCAGCACGAGCCCGAACATGACCATGATGTTCACGGTGTAGCCGAGA
Source organism: Roseibium sp. (assembly GCF_965232425.1). Lineage (GTDB taxonomy): Bacteria > Pseudomonadota > Alphaproteobacteria > Rhizobiales > Stappiaceae > Roseibium. The sequence continues at coordinate 6,097,844 of NZ_OZ246971.1, read as the reverse complement.
CCCGACAGGATCAGGAAGCCGACCATGAAGGAGGTCGGGATAGCGAGACCGACAAGCAGGGCCGAACGCAGGCCAAGGGCCGCCAGCACCAGGATCATCACGAGGAAGATCGCCGTCAGGATCGACGACTGAAGCGAACCGAGCACCTCGAAGATGTTCGAGGACATGTCGATCATGTAATCGACCTGGATCGTCTCCGGCCAGTCCTTCGTCGCTTCGTCGACAACCGCGCGGATGGCGAGGTTGTTCTCGATGATGTTGGTGCCGATGCGCTTGGTGACGTTCAGCGCGATGGCCGGGCTGCCGTTCACGCGCGTGTAGGAATCGGCATCCTTGAACGTGCGCCGGATCTCGGCGACGTCGCTCAGGGTGACGACACCTTCACCGGCCTGCTTGATCGGCAGGGAATAGACGTCGAGCGCATTCTCGACGAGGCCCGGAACCTTGACGTTGAAACGCCCCTGGCCGCCGTCGATGTAACCGGCCGGCACAAGCTGGTTGTTGTTCGACAGCGAGGTCAGGAGTTCCTGCTGGGTGATGGCGTAGGATCCCAGTTTTTCCGAATCGATCAGAACTTCGAGCTGTTCTTCCCGGTGACCTGTCAGGTCGGCCGAGCGCACGGTGTCGATCGCCTCGACCTGATCCTTCAGGCGGCGCGCATGCTGATAGAGCGTGCGTTCTGGCACGCTGCCCGAGAGCGCAATCGTGATCGTCGGTACGAGCGCGAAGTTTGTTTCCGAAATAGTCGGTTCTTCGGCGTCCGCGGGCAGTTCGCCCTTGGCGGCATCCACCTTGTCGCGGACATCGGCGAGCGCTTCGTCCTTGTCGAAGGAGATGTCGAATTCCAGAATGATCCCGGCATGGCTTTCCGACGCGATTGCCGTGATTTCCTTCAAGCCGTCGAGACCGCGAAGCTCCGTTTCCATCGGGCGCACGAGAAGCCTTTCGGCGTCCTCGGGGGAGATCCCCTGCTGAACGATGGACACATAGAAGACCGGAACGTCGATGTCGGGACTGTCTTCCTTCGGAATGCTGATATAGCTGAAGACCCCGGCAACCAGGAGTGCCAGCATCAGCACGAAGACCGTCTTGGGACGTCTCAGGACGCCTTCAAGCATGTTTATCATTGGGTGAGCCCCGCAGTTTCAAAGACCGGCTGGACGGTCTCGCCGTCACCGACATATTCCTGTCCGACCACGATCACGGTCACTTCCTCCGGAAGTCCGCCGACCCACAGGCCGTCACTTTCGCCACCGAGCACCTTGACCGGGTAGAATGCGGTCTTGTCGTCCTCGACAACGGCGCGCACACCGACGATCCCCGCATCGCTCAGGGTCAGGATGGCAGGCGAGATCTTGTGTGCCTTTTCGATCGGCAACGCCAGGCGCGTCACGGCGGTCACACCGTCGCGTGCAATGCCCTCCGGGTTCGGCAGCTCGACCTCGACACGGAACGTGCGTGTATCGGGCTCCGAGGAGGGAGAGACGTAGCGGACCTTGCCCGTCATTGTTTCTCCGGTGACGAGCCTGACTTCAGCCGGCATGCCGATGGAGATCTGGCCGATATTGAGTTCGGAGACCTGCCCGATTGCAATCATCGGATCGGAATTCACGACGGTTGCGCAAATGCCGCCATTGTCCAGCTGGGCTCCGATTTCCGCCATCGGGCTTTCGATGACGCCATCGATCGGCGACCGGATGACCGTGCGTTCAAGCTCCAGTTCCGCCTCTTTGACACGCGCGCGCGCCGCATCGAGACCGGCCTGGGTCGCAGCCGCCCGGGTTTGCGCCGTGAAGCCCTTGTCGGCAAGTTTCGTCGCGGCAGAGTGGTCGAGTTCGGCCTGTGCGAGCAGAGCCTTCGCTTCCAGCACGCCGGCTTCGCGCGAACCGCGATCCAGTTCGCACAGGACATCGCCGGCGGCAACACGTGCCCCTTCGCGTGCGGGGCGCCTGACCACGTCGTCCTTGGTCTCCGACATGACGGCAACCTTGGCCTCTGCCTCGGTGCGTCCACGGACTTCCAGAATGGCCTGGCGGTCCTGTGCCGTCAGCTTCAGAACCTGCACCCGGAACGTGGTGTCTGCGTTTTCGGCAACGCGTTCCGCCGGCGGCGGCACTGCGTTCTCGCCGTCGCCGACACCGCCAATGACAACGGTGCCGCCCGACATCCAGTAGCCTATGCCTGCGGCAAGGCCCACCGCCATGATATAGGACAACTTAACTTTCATGGGTCTTCACTCCGAAACTCAAACTTACTCGGCGGCGTCCGACACGGGCTTTGCCGCGTCTTCTGCAATCTTCACGAGCGCATTTCCGTGTTCTTCAAGGTAGGCCAGCGTGCAATTCATGCAGGCGATGCCGTAGCTCCTGGTCCAGTTGGAACCAGGGTGGCTGCATTCTTCATCGGATTCCGTCAGCAGGCGCAGTTCCTCGAGCACCTGCGCCTTGCGCCTTTCAAGCGCACGGCGGATGACGTCGGGTGGCAACTGGGCAGCATTGAGGGCGATCAGCAAAAACGGGGACTTGAACGTGTCGGGAGCCTGCGGTTCGCAAAGATAGTCGATGAGTTCCGCATGGCCCGCCTCCGTGATGGAATAAACCTTCCGGGCAGGCTTTCCCGCCTGCGGTTCTTCGCGGACGGTAACGAGACCCTCCGATTCCAGTCGTGCAAGTGCGGGATAAATCGAACCGAAACTCGCGTCATCGAAATAGCTGAACCGTCCGTCGGTAGACTCCTTGCGGATCTCGTATCCGGTCGCGTCGCCGAAAGACAGGATCGCCAGGCACAGACTGCGTACACTCATCGGTCTCTCCGTTCCCGAAGGCGTCCCTTCGGATTGACGGCTTGTCTACGCGGCAAACTCGTCGCCGGATGTTATCTCCGGCTGTGGCGCAGAAAAGGGGTATATGTTGGTTCGATATATCGGACTAATATATATCATCCTGAAATGAATCAAGGGTGCGCTGCACAATTATTTGGAGCTGTGACGAATTGCGTCAATCCTCGCAGGCGGCCGGACAGGCAGGGGGCAAGGGGCCTGTGCATTTTGTCACCTTGCCGCTTGCGCCCCGTGCTTTATCTTCTTTCCGGTAAACGGCAAGCCGCATGGGAGTTGAAGATGCCGGACCAGCAACAGGCAAGCGCGACGCGCAATCTGAGCCAGGATCCGCTTATGCGGCTCATCGCGATCAATGGTGTGGCAGGCGTCGGTGTCGCCATGCTGGTCATGGGCGGCATCTTCTGGACCAATATCGGCAACCTGCGTGTTCTCGTCGCCGGAGCGGAAGACCCGGTTCTGCCCGTTCTGATGCTGGCGTTCGCGCTTGTCATCACGCTCGGTTCCGTAGTCATCGGTTCGGCGATCATGCTTGTCGGCAGGAATAATCGGAGCGGTGGCCCACGAGGCGGCAAACCTTTCCTTGCCTGGACAGCGGGCCCGCAGAGAGCACCCGCCTATGTGAGCGCCGCACCGAACCGCAGCCGGGCCCGTGGCGCAACGCATTGAAACATCTACATTCCGGGAATGTGAACAAAGGCGATCGCGCTTGCATCTGCCGAGCGGGTGGGGCGGGTATCTGAAAAAAGGGTCATGGCGGCGGCCGTGAGCAACAGGAGCAGGCCTGCTGATGACAGTTTCATCACATTAATCCTTGCGATCGTGGCCGTCCCCCAGCACTGTCCGCGAGACACTGGATAAGTTGCAAGGCTCTAAAACGCCGATAATCACGTGTATAAAATTTTACCGATCGCGCTTTTTTTACCGCCTGCGCGGGCGATAGGTTGCGCTTGATCACATGTTGCGGTCTTTTGAAAGCACCTGATTTGAGTGGCAATTTTCAATCGCGTCAGGATTGCCAGCGGGAACGGCCAGCGATCTTGGGCTTGATCTCGGGCATCGCGCGTTTCGCGTCACGGGCGATCCGGACACCGGCCGTTTCAATCCATGGCGGCAATGATGGAGCAAGACATGAATGACACCTATCCACGCGACATGGTCGGGTACGGGCGGACCCCTCCAGATCCGAAGTGGCCAGGTGGTGCGAAACTCGCGGTCCAGTTCGTCCTGAACTACGAGGAAGGCGGCGAGAACAATGTTCTCCACGGCGATTCCGCATCCGAAGCCTTCCTGTCGGAAATTGTTGGCGCCCAGCCCTGGCCGGGCAGGCGGCACTGGAACATGGAATCCATCTACGAATACGGATCGCGAGCGGGATTCTGGCGGTTATGGCGCCTGTTCACCGAGCGAAACCTCCCGGTCACCGTTTTCGGCGTGGCAACCGCGCTGATGCGCAACAGCGAGGCGGTCGCAGCCATGAAGGAGGCCGATTGGGAAATCGCATCGCACGGTCTGAAGTGGATCGAGCACGGTGACATGGAGGAAGCCGAGGAACGCCGTCAGATCCGCGAAGCGATCCGGGTCCACGAGGAGGTGACCGGTGCGCGCCCGCTCGGCTGGTACACCGGCCGGTGTTCCATGCAAACACAGAAGCTGGTGCTGGAGGAGGGCGGTTTTCTCTACGATTCCGACAGTTACGCGGACGATCTGCCCTACTGGGTGGACGGGCCCGACGGGGATCATCTCGTCATACCCTATGCGCTCGATACAAATGACATGCGGTTTGCGTCGGCGCAGGGCTTCAACTCGGGCGACCAGTTTTTTGCCTATCTGAAAGACGCTTTCGACACGCTCTATGACGAAGGCCGGCGCGGAACGCCGAAGATGCTGAATGTCGGCCTTCATTGCCGGCTGGTCGGCCGGCCGGGCCGTGTTGCGGCGCTGGCTGGTTTCCTCGACTACATCGCCAGTCATGCCGATGTCTGGATTACGCGCCGCATCGACATCGCCTGGCACTGGCACGCGCATCATGGACGCGTCTAAAGGCATCAGGCAGGCGGGTACTACGCCTGAAATAAATTAACCCCGACAGCCGTTTCCCGGGCGGCTGACGGGGCAATGAAAATTTCTGCTCGCAACAACGTCTAGAAATCGCATTTCGTAACGTAAGTAAACAGTTCGTTAAATTTAACCTTAAGATTTAAATCTGCTTGTAATCTTGCAGGATGCTTAACGTTTTGCGTCCGGCTGGGCAGAACTTTTGGCGCGGTTTGCCGTCAGGCAATCCGCACATGGCCGAATTGACCTCGGCTGACGCGCGGCCCGTCGCCGAGCCGGCATCCTGGCCCGGCGGCAACGAAATACATGGTCCTGAAATCGTTGAATGTTCTGAAGTTTGTATCAAAATGATACGAAAAGCTGTGAATTTCGACGTTTTCCCGGGAAGGGAATTGCGCCTTGCGGGTTTTGCAGACGGTGGGGGAGTAGAACGGATGGGTTTGGGGCCCGTCGGTTCGCTCAAATGCAAGGCCGGTTCGCCGGCTTGTGTTGAACCAGGTGGATGTCGGGCAAACAGACTGTGAATCTCTCAACGATACGTACTGTGGCAGACAGCGTATTTGACTATCGGCTTCGTGTGCTGAAACACGCGGGATCCCCGCTTTTCCGGAATGTGTGTGTCTACCGGGATTGCTTCGATGGTCTTTCGCCGGCCGGGATTGCAGAAAGCGGATCTCCGCTTGAGGCAGCAACGGCGGCTTTGAAAGATAACAAGGTCAAGCCCTCTGAAACTGGTTCCGCAAGACGCATCTCCGAAGAAGATGATGTGTCCTGTAAGGCACGCGCGTCGTCGCTGTTTGACGCACGTACCTCGCGTCACTCCAGAATGGATCAAACAGCGTTTCTCAAAGAAAACAGAACCGAAGATCGCGACATCTGTGCCGGCGAGTTCCGCCAGGCGGATGAGCCGAATGTCGCGGCAAAGAGAGAACGAAACTCCATGAAACCACTAATGCGGCAGACATTGAAAGACTGTGGGCAAAACAGGATCTGTCCGGAAAGCATGATCCTCGTCGGAACGTCAACGCTGGCAGCGCGAACTGACTGCGTTGCCACGAAGAACTGCGGGGGGCTTTGATATGAGCCTTGCGCTTGACTACGAAATTGTACACCTGCGCGAACAACTCGAGCAAAAAGAGGCCAGGATTGCCGAGTTGGAGCGATTGATCGCGGACCAGCAGGTCGTCTTTCCACCGGATTGGGATCTGACGCGCATCCAGACCCGCATCCTGAGATTTCTGTTGAAGCGGAACTTCGCCAACAGAGAGCAGATGCATGCGTTCCTCTACGCGGACCGTGATGATGGCGGACCGGAACTGGAAAACATACGGGTGCACATTTGCCTGCTTCGCAAGAAGCTGAAACCGCATGGTGTGAACATCAGCTGGCTGGTCGGAATGGGCTACAGGCTCGACGATGAGACCAAGGAAAAAATCCGGTCTGCGTCCACGCGTCCCGAGTGAATGAACTGACGGTTAGCGTGATCGGCGGGTGTGCCCTGGTGCGCCCGCCCGATGTCGCGCGTAAAGTTAACCTTACCAGCTAAAATACAACTTAAAACTGAGCAATTCGTATTGCCTGTTTCGCGTGTATCGCATACCACCGCAAGAGCTTAACATTTTGTTAATTAAAGCTTGAGGTTGAGATGCGGTTCGTGTTGAAGAATTTTCATATAATTGTTTTTGCTTGCGTTTCACTGTTCTCCGCGGCCTGGATTGCAACCGATCCCGGGCGCGCGGAGAAGATCGCTCGCCCTCTGGTGGAAGACGCGCGCGAGGTCAAAATGCTGGCAACCGGTGCGTATCGGGAGTTGCGCGACTACAACTGGCGCGCGGCCTGCGACGAATTCGTAACCATGTATGTCACGGCGATGCGCATGCCTTCGCTGGTGTTCGAGCGACTTGCTGATCGGCTGGACAAGTTCAATGATGACATCTCCAAGCGCGCGCAGGGCGCGTCTGGGCTGACACCGCGAGCGGAGACGGAACGGCAGCTGGCCTTCGGTCAAGCGGATGCCATGGCGAGTGCGATGCCTTGACCGACACCGATGCACATGGTCGCGAGGGCCAGCTTGCCGCCGCGGTTTTTCAGTTCAAACGCGGCTGAGCCTGTAATACGCGCCCCGGACATGCCGAGCGGATGCCCAAGCGCGATGGCGCCGCCATTCGGGTTGAGCGTGTCGCTGTCTTCGGGCAAGCCGAGATCCCGGCACACGGCGATGGCCTGAGCGGCGAATGCCTCGTTCAGTTCCACGACGTCGAATTCACCCGGTGACAGGCCAAGACGCTGGCAGAGCTTGCGTGTTGCCGGGGCAGGGCCGATGCCCATGATCCTGGGCGGTACACCCGCGGTCGCGCCACCTAGGAAACGGGCAACGGGAGACAGGTTGTACTTGCCGACCGCAGTCTCGGAAGCCAGCAAGAGAGCGGCGGCACCATCGTTGACACCAGACGCGTTCCCTGCGGTCACGGTCCCGTTTTCCCGGAACGGCGTCTTGAGTGCTGCGAGCGCTTCGCGCGTCGTGCCGTGTCTGGGGTGCTCGTCCTGCGAGATCAGAACCGGATCGCCCTTTCTTTGAGGGATCATGACAGGAACGATCTCTTCAGCCAGACGGCCGTTTTTCTGCGCAGTTTCGGCCTTCCGCTGACTGTTGAAGGCGAAATCGTCCTGATCCGAGCGCGACACGGAGAAGTCTTCGGCGACATTCTCGGCCGTTTCGGGCATGGAATCGATGCCGTATTGACGTTTCAGGAGCGGATTGACGAAGCGCCAGCCGATCGTCGTGTCGTAGATCTCGGCTTTTCGTGAAAACGCGGTATCGGCCTTCGGCATGACCAGCGGTGCCCGTGACATGCTTTCCACACCGCCTGCAATCGCGACGTCCATTTCACCGGCCTTGATGGCCCTTGCGGCCGTCATCACGGCGTCCATGCCGGATCCGCACAGCCGGTTGAAAGTCAATCCGGGCACCGTGTCGGGCAGTCCGGCCAGGAGAGCCGACATTCTTGCAACGTTGCGATTGTCTTCGCCGGCCTGGTTGGCGCACCCGAAAAAGACGTCATCGAGCTGCGCCCAGTCCATGTCCCGGTTCCGCTCCATGAGCGATTCGATCGGAATGGCGCCGAGGTCATCGGCGCGGACCGAGGACAATCCGCCGCCGTAGCGTCCGATCGGCGTTCGGACGTAGTCGCAAAGAAAGACGTGATGCATGTCGATGGTCCCGGAAAACGCGGTTTCTGGAACAAGGTCTTGGACAACCTTTGCATCGATTGCAAGTGCAGTTCCCGCGAATGTCCGAAGCGTCGCTCAGTCCGTGTGGCGGACGATGTCGTCTTCGGCAAGATAGGTGCCGGATTGAACCTCGATCATCCGCACGGGGATCTTGCCAGGATTGTGCAAGGTGTGCCGCGCGCCGAGCGGGACGTAGGCGGACTGGTTTTCCGTCAGCAGGCTGGTCTGGCCGTCAATCGTGATTTCAACGGTTCCCGACACCACGATCCAGTGCTCGGTACGATGCAGATGGCTTTGCAGACTGACCCGTTGTCCGGGCTTGATCATCATCGATTGAACGGCAAAGCGGTCGCCGGCGTTGATGCGCTCCGTGTATCCCCACGGCTTGTAGGCGCGCGTATGACGGTCGACCTCGTCGCGGCCTTCGGCCTTCAGCTGATCGACCACCTTCTTGACGTCCTGCGCGCTGTCCTTGTGGGCGACGAGCACGCTGTCGCTGGTTGCGATCACCATTACGTCTTCGAGCCCGATCACCGACACAAGACCCTGCTGTGAATAGGCGAGGCAGTTGTTGCTTTCCAGAAAGCGCGTGTCGCCGAGCCCGGAGTTGCCGCGTTCGTCCTTGTCGAGCACGGTCCAGATGGCGGACCAGGACCCGAGGTCGTCCCATTCGGGAGCCACCGGTGCACAGGAAACGTTCTGCGCCTTTTCCATGATGGCGTAATCGATGGAGATATCGTCGAGCTTTTCGAAGCTGGCTTCGTCAAGCCGTGTGAAGTCCAGGTCGCTGCGCCGGGTCTCCATGACGTCGCTGACGGCCTGGAACAGCTTTGGCTGATGGGTCTTGAACGCGGTGATCATGGTGTCCGCGGAATAAAGGAAGATGCCTGCGTTCCAGACATAGCTGCCGTCCTCAAGGAAAGCTTTTGCGCGATCAATGTCCGGTTTCTCGACGAATTTTTCGACAGACCGCACAGGAGCCTCGCCGGGCGCGACCTTGATGTATCCGTAGCCTGTGTTCGGCTCTGTGGGCGTGATGCCGAATGTGACAATCGATCCGTCCCGGGCAGCGCCTTCAGCCGCACGCACGGTGCCGAGAAAGACGTCTTCCTTGCGGATCAGATGATCTGAGGGCAGCAGGAGAATAAGTGCATCCGGGTCGGCCTCCGCGGCGATGATCGCGGCCATGAGCGCAGGTGGTGCCGTGTTCCGGCCGACCGGTTCAAGCAGGATGCTGGTTGCCGCCATTCCGAGTTCCGCGAGCTGTTCGCCCATCTGGAACCGGTGGGTATTGCTGCCGATCACGATCGGATCGGCAAACCCGGGCTGGCGCACCCTTTTGCAAGTTTTCTGGAAAAGGCTCTCACCCTCAAACAGGGGCAGGAACTGCTTGGGCCGGTCCTTGCGCGAAAGCGGCCAAAGGCGTGAGCCGACACCGCCGGACAAAATGCATGGAAAAATCATCGAGCGAACCCTGTACAGAAACGAAAGCGTGTCCGCTTATACACGTCAATGCATCCGATTTGATTAACGTTGGCGATCGGCGGACGGGATTCTGGCTTGACTGAAGTTCATGTAATAATATAACGCGACTTCCGGTTTTCTGCTGGAAAATCCGGCATATTCGGTACAGGCTTGTGAAATGGTGCTTGAAAACGACAAGTTGGCGGACCTCGAGAGGGCAGGGGTACGCAGAGGTGGAAGCTGGCTCGTAAGGGGTGTCGACCTGTCGGTTTCTCCGGGTGAAATCGTGACCCTGATCGGGCCGAACGGATCCGGCAAATCGACGACCGCGAAAATGACGCTCGGCATATTGAAGCCCTCGGAAGGGTCAAGCCGGCGCAAGAAGGGGCTGAAGGTCGGCTATGTGCCGCAGAAACTTGCAATTGACTGGACATTGCCTCTGACGGTTCGACGCTTCATGCGCCTGACCAATGCCCTGACCGATGACGCGTGTTTCCAGGCTCTTGAACAGACCGGTGCGAAGCATTTGCTCAACGCCGAGATGCGCACCCTGTCGGGCGGCGAGCTGCAGCGCGTCATGCTGGCCAGGGCGATTGCCCGAAAACCGGATCTTCTTGTGCTGGACGAACCTGTCCAGGGTGTCGATTATGCCGGTGAGATCGCTATTTACGCCCTCATTTCACAGATCAGGGATGCGCTCGGATGCGGCATCCTGATGATTTCGCACGATCTTCACGTGGTTATGGCAGCGGCCGACCAGGTGATCTGCCTGAACGGGCATGTGTGCTGCCGGGGCACGCCGTCGGACGTAAGCAAGGACAACAATTATCAGGCCCTGTTCGGGACCAGAGCAAGCGCCGAGCTCGCGGTCTATGAGCACAAGCATGATCACGTCCATCTGCCCGACGGATCGGTCAGGCATGCGGACGGAAGCGTATGCGAAGACTGTCCCGGCGAACATCATGACCATGATCACGGGCAGGCCGACGTTTCCGGGAAGATGCGCGAAACGCCGGGCGGAACCACGCATGCTGGATGACTTTTTCACGCGAGCGCTCGTCGCCGGCGTGGGCGTTGCCCTTGTGGCTGGCCCTCTTGGCTGTTTCGTCATCTGGCGGCGCATGGCCTATTTCGGCGATACCCTGTCTCACGCGGCGTTGCTGGGCGTCGCGCTCTCGCTGCTGTTTGACCTGAACACGACGCTGGCCGTCGGCGGCACATCGGTCGCACTTGCCTTGATCCTTCTGTCCCTGCGCCGAAGCGAGATCCTCTCGTCGGACGCGTTGCTCGGGCTGTTGTCGCATTCCGCGCTCGCGCTTGGCCTTGTTTGTCTGGCGTTCATGACGTGGGTGCGCGTCGATCTCCTCGGCCTCCTTTTCGGAGACATCCTCGCAGTGACCCGCGTCGACATTGCCATGATATATGGTGGTGGTGCTTTTGTTCTGTTCGTCCTGGTTGTAGTGTGGCGACGGCTGTTCGCGGCGACGGTCAACCCGGACCTTGCCGGAGGAGAAGGCCTGGAACCCGAAAGGATGGAGCTGGTATTCATGCTGCTCACGGCGGTTGTGATCGCGATCTCGCTCAAGATTGTCGGTGCATTGCTGATCACTGCGCTCTTGATCATTCCGGCCGCCGCTGCACGCAGGATGTCCGCGTCTCCGGAGCAGATGGCCTGTCTTGCTGCGGTGCTCGGAGCGGTCTCCGTTGTCGGCGGGCTCTATGGCTCCCTGACCTATGACACGCCGTCCGGACCGTCCATCGTCGTCGCGGCGTTGTTGCTGTTCGTCGTCAGCCTTGTCCCGGCGGGGGGACTTGTGAGAAAAATAAAAACAGGTCCAGACCGATGATATCGCGTCCCGGCCCAAAGCAATCAGGAGACCGTCCGTGTCTGCGCATACGCATCCCGAATTGACGAAAAACCAGTCGCTTGTGTTCGGTTCCCTGTCCGACGCGGGCGGACCGCTGACGGCCTATGCGATCCTGGATCTGCTTCGTGAAAGCGGGTTCCGCGCCCCGCTACAGGTCTACAGGGCGCTCGACAAGCTGGTCGAATACGGCATGGTTCATCGGCTTGAAAGTCTGAATGCCTTTGTTGCCTGTGCACATACCGGGTGTTCAGCCCACGGGACGGCGGCCTTTGCCATTTGCGAACAGTGCGGTGATGTCCGCGAATTCACCCCCGACGAAGCGATCAGGGCGCTGCAGGAGTGGACCGGGACACAGAACTTCAAGCTTGCCCGCATGACGATCGAACTGCGCGGAACCTGCGGCAAGTGTCTCGAGGCGGCCGTCTGAACCCGGACAAGCCCCTTTCTGCATGCTCGAAAGTTGAATTTTGCGATCAAACGCCCGGCCATGTTGCAGGCCGGGCGTTCGCCTCTTATGGTCCGCGAACGCGGGAAACTGACCAGCCCTTCATTTGACGGTTGGCGGGCAAACTGAGGGAGAACGGTATGGCTCTGCTGCTGGCCGGTTTGGTTTTGTTCTTGGGAATTCATGCCGTGCCCATGTTGCCGGCCTTGCGCGGCAACCTGGTCGGGAAACTGGGCGAAAACGGCTACAAGGGCCTTTTCAGTCTGGTGTCTTTCGCCGGGTTGGCCCTGACGATCTACGGCTACGGAGACGCCCGCTTCGAAGGGGCGCCCGTGCTCTACGACCCGCCGCTGTGGCTCCGCCACGTGACCATGCTGCTCATGGTCCCGGTGTTCATTTTCCTCGTTGCGGCCTACGTGCCTTGCAAGATCAAGAAAGTCCTCAAGCACCCCATGCTGGTCGCGGTGAAGCTCTGGGCGCTGTCCCACCTTCTGGCGAACGGGGACCTGGCGTCGGTCTTGCTGTTCGGAGGATTTTTCCTGTGGGCGGTGCTCGATCGCATTTCGGTAAAGCGGCGCGGACCGCTTGCGAGCCAGGGGCCTGTCACTGCGGGGGAGCCAGGCCGCTATTCCGACGTCTGGGTGATTCTCATCGGACTGGCGTTGTACGGCCTTTTTGTCTGGAAGCTGCATGTACTCCTGATTGGTGTCCCTGTCGGATAGGCTTGCGCGACAAAAATCCCTCGGGATTTTGTCAATTCGGGACGGATTGCCCCACTTGCGCCATGAAGGGGGGCTTAAAGCCCCAGCAGGGAATTGCCCAAGACGGATCAAATGGATAATGTGCGCCACTCGAAACAGGGTGGTAGCTCAGCACGTGAACGGGCCGCTGAGATCAATGCAGGAAATAGACACGCATGTCTGATATTTTTCGTGAAGTCGACGAGGACATCCGCCAGGAGAAATACCGCCGGCTTTGGAACAAGTTCGGTATGTGGATTATCGGCGTCGCGGTGCTGATTGTTGTCGGGACGGCCGGATACCGCTTCTGGCTGGGATATGAAGAAACGCAGTCGCAAAACGCCGGGGACAAGTTCTTCGATGCCGTCGCGCTGTCTGAACAGCAGCAATACCAGGAAGCCGCTGAAATCTATAGTGAACTTGAGAACACCGTCGGCGGTTATCCTGCGCTAGCGAAGTTTCGCAGAGCCACGGATCTGGCCAACTCCGGACAGTCTCAGGAAGCGCTCGATGCATTTGACGCCCTTTCACGCGACAACACGCTCATGGAGGCGATGCGGAACGTCGCCGCGCTGCGGGCAGGTTATGTGGCCGTGGATACGGAAGACTACACTGCAGTCGCTGACCGGGTCGAAGGCCTGACCGGAGACACCGGTCCGTTTCGGGCAGCCGCGCGCGAACTGCTTGCCTTGAGCGCCTGGAAAAACGGCGACTTTGAAACCGCCAGCCGCTGGATTACCGCGCTTGAAGACGATCCGGAAACGCCGGTTGACGTGAGCCGCAGGGCGTCGCTTCTGGGTGAGGTGATCCGCGCAAATGACGGCGGTGCAACGGCCGGCGAAGGAAGCAACCAGTGATCTTTGCAGCAGTCGCAGCCCGTAGAAACACCCTGCTGGGTCTCTTCGCACTTTCCCTCACGCTGACCGGATGCGGTTCGGTGAGCGAATTTGGCGATTCCATCAATCCGTTTTCCCGCGAAAAGATCCTGCCAGGTGAGCGTCAGCCCGTTTTTGACGGTGCTGATCCCGCGGCCCGTGCACTTGGCCAGACCGCGAAGGTCGGTCCGGCCACCGGTGGCCAGACCTGGACGACCAGCGGTGGCGGGCTGACCAACGATCCGGGGAATGTCGCGGTCTCGGTGTCCGGCAGCCAGTCCTGGCGCTCCAACGTCGGAACATCCGGGCGGGGACTGACCTCCGCTGCGCTCAGACTGTCCGCGCGTCCCGTGAGCGACGGCAGCAAGATCTACATTTACAAGCCCAACGGCGAAGTTGTTGCGCTGTCGACCGGTGGCGGACGCGTCTGGACCCAGAACCTGCGGCCCGAAGGCGAGCGCGATGTGGGCCCCGGTGGCGGTGTGACCGTCGCGGACGGGGTGGTCTATGCCGCGACAAGTTATCGTCAGCTGATCGCGCTTGATGCCGGCTCCGGACAGGTCCTGTGGACGGCGGATCTGGACACGCCTGCGCGCGGTGCACCGGTCGCCGGTGCCGGTCATGTCTTCGTGGTTTCGCAATCGAATGAAGTCTATGCCCTGTCGCAGTCTGACGGAGCGGTTGCGTGGACCTATGCCGGCATTGAGGAAACCGCCGGATTGCTGTCGGTCGCAAATCCGGCCATATCCGGAAATCGCGTGATTGTTCCGTTCTCCTCGGGCGAGATCATGGCCATCGACATCAAGTCCGGCGAAGCGGAATGGATCGACAGTGTCTCCCGAGGGTTCAGGACCCTGGCCCTGTCCGGTCTCGCCGACGTCTCCGCAAGCCCGGTTGTTGCCGACAACATGGTCTATGCGACCGGCGTTGCCGGCAGAACGGTCGCGGTTGAGGCACGGACCGGTCTGCGGCGCTGGGAACAGGATCTCGGCAGCGTACACACGCCCGTCGTGTCGGGTAGCGCCATGTTCATGGTCGACCTTGACGACCGGATGGTGGCGCTTGACCTGAAGAACGGCGAAACGCTTTGGGCGACCTCGCTGCCACGACCGGAAAAGAAGAAGCGGAGACGCAACTGGGCCGGCCCGATCCTGGCGAACGGTGCCCTGGTCGCGTTTTCCAGTGACGGCCAGATCGCGATCGTGGACGCGACGACGGGGAACATCATGACGTCGCAGCGCACGAATGCCGATGTCTATGTGACACCGATCGTCGCCGGTGGCCGGATCATTGTCCTGAGCGGCAACGACGGGGTCACTGCGTTTAACTAGGCCGGCGTCGGACCCGCCGGCCTGGGGCGATGGGGTGTGACGTTCAGAAATTCAAAGAGAAAGAGCGATTTGTCCGCGATCAGGCGGGCAAATCGCGTTTTTGCGCGGCTTCGGGGTTGGGACCTGCATGAAGCCCGCATGTCAGGAGAAACTGCTGTGGGCGCAACTGTCGCCATTGTCGGACGGCCGAATGTCGGCAAGTCCACCTTGTTCAATCGTCTGGTCGGCAAACGGCTGGCGCTGGTCGACGACACGCCGGGCGTGACCCGGGACCGTCGTCCCGGCGACGCGCGTCTTGGCGATCTCCGCTTCACGATCATTGATACGGCCGGTCTCGAGGAAGCCGACAGGAGCAGCCTTGAAGGGCGCATGCGCCGCCAGACGGAAGAGGCGATAAACACGGCCGACGCCGTTCTGTTCCTCATTGACGCGCGCGCAGGCGTAACGCCGCTGGATGCGCATTTCGCGGATGTCGCACGGAAAACCACGCGACCCGTGATCCTCTTGGCCAACAAAGCGGAAGGCCGTGCGGGGGAGAGCGGGCTTTACGAATCCTATTCCCTTGGCCTTGGCGAACCGATTGCGATTTCGGCGGAACACGGTGAGGGTCTCGCCGATCTCTACGATGCCCTGAAGCCGCATGTCGACCGCGTGAGCGAAGAAGAAGAGGCGCGCCGCGAGGAAGCCGTCACCAATGTCGACGTGAACGAAGACGGGGAACTGATAGATGACGAAGACCCGGTCGGCACTGTGGAGCGCCCGCTCAGGGTCGCCATCGTCGGACGGCCCAATGCGGGCAAGTCGACCCTGATCAACAAGATGGTCGGTGAAGACCGGATGTTGACCGGACCGGAAGCAGGCATCACGCGGGACAGCATTTCCGTCGACTGGACCTGGCGCGACCGGCACATCAAGCTGTTTGATACCGCCGGTATCCGCAGGAAGGCGCGCGTTCAGGAGAAGCTGGAAAAGCTCTCGGTCGCCGACGCGCTTCGCGCGATCAAGTTCGCTGAAGTGGTCGTGGTCACGCTCGATGCCACGATGTCGTTCGAAAAGCAGGACCTGCAGATCATCGACCTGGTCGCGCGCGAGGGGCGCGCGCTGGTGATTGCGATCAACAAGTGGGACCTGATCGAGGACCGGGAAGCTGCCTGGAAAAAGATCCGCGATGCCAACGAGCGCTATTTCAACCAGATAAGAGGCGTTCAGATCGTCACGCTCTCCGGGATCCAGGGACAGGGGATCGAGCGCCTGGTGGAAACCGTCTTCACGGCCTACGAGGCCTGGAACGCACATGTGTCCACCGCCAAGCTGAACCGATGGCTCGACCGGGTCACGGCCACGCACCCGCCTCCGGCTGTATCGGGTCGGCGTATCCGCCTGCGCTACATGACGCAGCCGAAGACACGGCCGCCGCATTTCGTGGTTTTCTGTTCGCGCCCCGAACAGCTGCCCGAAAGCTACACCCGCTATCTGGTCAATTCCTTGCGGGAGGCCTTTGACATCAAGGGCACGCCGGTCCGCCTTGCCTATCGCAAGGGCGACAACCCCTACGCCCCCAAGAAGAAACGAAAGATACAGTAGCCGCCGCCCTGTCGGGCGGGTGGCTGCAGTGCTGGTGTTTTCCCTGTTTGCCTGAAAGACATAGTGAAGGAGCTTTTTGATGATTTCCGAACGACTTGCTTTTGCCGAAAGCCTTGCGATCAAGGCAGGTAAACTCGGTCTGGAATATTTTCGAAAGCTGGACACGCTGACGATTACCCAGAAGGGACACCAGGACCTGGTTTCCGAAGCTGACCGAAACGTCGAGACGCTGATCCGGAAGGAACTTGCGGCCGCCTATCCCGATGACGGAATTCTCGGCGAAGAACACGGTATGGAAGAGGGCGCATCCGGGTACACCTGGGTCACCGATCCGATTGACGGAACCGCGAATTTCGTCACCGGCATTCCGCAATGGTGCGTCATCATTGCATGTGTTCACCAGGGGCAGGTGATCGTCGGCGTCATCCACGATCCGGTCGCCGGCGAAACCTTCACCGCGGGAGCTGGGCAGGGCGCGTTTCTGAACGGCAAGGCCATAAGCGTGTCGAGCAGCGACAGCCTGGCAGTCGGTTCGGTCGGTGTCGGCTTCAACGGCCGCACGGCCATTACCGATGCCGTCAATGTGGTCGGCGCGCTTGTCTCGAAGGGAGGCGTGTTCTTCCGCAATGCTTCGGGCGGTCTCATGCTGGCCTATACCGCATCCGGGCGCCTGATCGGCTATGTCGAATCGCACATGAATGCCTGGGATTGCCTTGCCGGCATGCTTCTGATCAGGGAAGCCGGCGGTATGGTCATGGATCAGGACGTCAATCACGCGCTCTATCACGGTGCGCGAATTGTCGTCGGCTCGCCGGGTGTCTACGGCGATCTGAAGGAAATTGCCGACAGCTCCTTCGCACCGCTCGAGGCGGCGGAATAGCCAGCCCTCGGGTCCGTACCCTAGACGTGCTGGTCGACCAGGACCGGATTGCCGTCCGGATCGACCAGCACGAAACTGGCCGGACCGGTTGTTGTCTCGTCCGCTTCCGCCTGAAAGACATATCCCTTGGCCTTGAGGTCTTTCTGCAGCTCCCGGATGTCCTGAAAGTCGTCGAGTTTCCCGGCGCTCTGGTCCCAGCCGGGATTGAATGTCAGCATGTTCTTTTCGAACATGCCCTGAAACAGGCCGATGACGGTGTCACCGTTTTTCAGGATGACCCAGCCGTCCGATCCCGAGCCTCCCATGTCCGAAAACCCGAGCCCCTCGTAAAAGGCCTTCGATTTCTGAATATCCTTGACCGTGAGGCTGATTGAAAACGCACCGAGCTGCATGTGACGGCCTCCTGTACCGTTGATTGAACCAGCGGCATGGTTTCAAAGGCTAGGCAAGGTTGCAAGCGCTGCGGTGCTGTCCTACCAGAGCGAAGGTAGCGCAGGTGAGGAAAGCGTGCGGTTCAGCTGGACCACTCGCCGCTGACGCGGTCGAACAGGGCGCCGGTGCGGTAGACGCCTGGGGTGACGAGTTCGACAAGTTCTGCGGCTACTTCGGCCGGTGCTGGCAGGTTTTCCGGAGTTTCGCCCGGCATCGCCTTGGCACGCAGGCCCGTGCGCGTCGGCCCGGGATCAGCCAGGTTGATCTTCATGTTTGTCTGCAGGCTCTCGTTTGCCCAGGTCTTTGCCATCGCTTCGACAGCAGACTTGCTGATCGACTGAAGCCCCCAGAACGCGGTCCGGGTCTGCGATTGAACCGCGGTCAGAAAGAGTGCGCGTCCAGCGTCTGATTGGCGCAGGAGCGGATCGAGTGATCTGATCAGGCGCCAGTTGGCCGTCACGTTAACCGCCATCACCTTTTCGAAATCCTTCGGGCTGATGTGCCCGAGCGGGGACAGGACGCCGAGCATGCCCGCGTTGCCGACCAGAATGTCGAGCTTCTTCCAGCGCTCGAAGATGGCCAGACCCAACCGGTCGAGTGCATCGAAATCCGTGAGATCCACCGGCACCAGCGTCGTCTGCCCACCGGTCGCCTTGATCTCGTCGTCGAGGTCTTCCAGGCCGCCGACGGTGCGGGCGAGGGCGATGACATGCGCTCCGCGTGCTGCGAGCAGCTTTGCGAGCTGATAACCAATGCCGCGGGACGCGCCGGTCACCAGCGCGACCCGGCCTTCAAGATCATTCGTCATTTTCTGGTCTCTTAGCGAACTTCCACGAGACGCGGCGCGCTGACAAAGTCGTTGTCTTCCGACAGATCTGTCAGGGGCGTCGGGTAGTCGCCGGTAAAACAGTGGTCCGTGAACTGCGGATTCGCATCATCACGCCCGTCATAGCCCATTGACTTGTAGATGCCGTCGACGGAAAGAAACGCCAGGCTGTCAGCTCCGATATAGGCCTGCATTTCCTCCAGGCTGTATTTCGCGGCCAGCAGCTTCTCGCGAACCGGTGTGTCGATGCCGTAATAGTCCGAATAGCGGATCGGCGGGCTGGCAAGCCGGAAATGAACTTCCCTTGCACCTGCTTCGCGGATCATCTGGACGATCTTCACCGACGTCGTGCCGCGCACGAGGCTGTCGTCGACGAGGACAACGCGCTTGCCCTCGATCTGTGCCCGGTTTGCGGAGTGCTTCATCTTGACGCCAAGTGCCCGGATCTGCTGTGTCGGTTCGATGAAGGTCCGGCCGACATAGTGATTGCGGATGATCCCGAGCTCGAACGGAACACCGCTTTCCTGGCTGAAACCGATTGCCGCCGGGACGCCGCTGTCGGGAACGGGAACGATCACGTCTGCCTCGACGCTGGTCTCGCGGGCAAGCTGTTTGCCCATCTCGCGGCGCACGTCGTAGACACTGCGTCCGCCGACGATCGAATCCGGCCGCGAGAAATAGATGTATTCGAAAATGCAGGGCCGCGCCGTCTGCTTGCCGAACGGGAAGTAGGACTGGATGCCGGTCGAGGTGCAGACGATTACTTCGCCGTTTTCCACTTCACGTATGAACTTCGCACCGATAATGTCGAGAGCGCAGGTCTCCGAGGCCAGGATGGGAGCGCCATTCAGGTCCCCGAGCACAAGCGGGCGAATGCCAAGAGGGTCACGTGCGCCGATCAGCTTCTTGGAAGTCAGCGCCACAAGCGAATAGGCGCCTTCCATCTGCATAATCGCTTCCATGAACCGCTCGACGATTTTCGCCTTGCGGGAGCGGGCAACCAGCTGAAGGACCACTTCGGAATCCGACGTCGACTGGCAGATGGCGCCGTCCCGGATGAGCTGTTGTCTCAGGGTGAGCGCGTTGGTGAAGTTGCCGTTGTGGCAGACCGCGATGCCGCCGCCGTCAAGCTCGGCGAACAGCGGCTGGACATTGCGCAGGATCGTTTCGCCCGTTGTGGAGTAACGCACGTGCCCGATCGCGGCACGGCCCGTCAGCCTTCCGATGGTTTCGGCATCCGAGAAGTGATCGCCGACCAGTCCCAGGTGTCGTTCTGCCCGGAACTGCTCATTGTCGAAGGTAACGATGCCCGCCGCTTCCTGGCCGCGATGCTGGAGCGCATGCAGTCCGAGCGCCGTCAGGGCGCTGGCATCCTCATGTCCCAGAATTCCGAACACGCCACACTCTTCTCGAAGTGTGTCACCGTCCAAAAGATCATGCACTTCGGTTCCGCCAGCCATGGCGAACACTCCTTATATTGACCGGTCATGAGCCGGTCCGGGAAGTTGATTGCTCCGCTATAAGCACGAAAGCAGCATTGTCGTCCAGCACGCGGCAAGGCGGAGGCAGGACAGTTTACAGTTCGATGTGCACCCATTCGGGCGTCAGTTGTTATCGCTCGTCAGTTGCTCCAGCCCCTGACGTTCCGCGTCGCTGTATTCTGGCTCTTCAGACGGTGCTCCGGCACCGCTGCCGGTCAGGTCCGCATCGCGGATCCTGTCAAGGATCGCCTTTTCCGGATCTTCCGGCAGCACCGCAACGAGGCGCTCGCCGATAGAAAGCAGAATGGGCCGGGACTTGGCGTCCAGAACCCACTCCGGCTGCTGCTCCGGTTGCACGAACCAGTTGAAGAACATCATCGCCACGACGACCAGAAGCAGGCCGCGCACGGCTCCGAACACGAAACCGAGGGTCCGGTCGAGAGCGCCGATCCGGCTGTCCAGGACAAAGTCGGAGATCCGCATCGTGATGTAGCTGACGATCACCAGCGTCACCAGGAACACGGCCGCTGCCGAAGCTCCCGCGGCGACCAGATCGTGAGATATGTATTGTTTTGCATATGGCAAGACCCGCTCGTAGAGCAGAAATGCCGCAGCTGCCGCTGCAACCCAGGAAACGATTGACAGAACTTCCCGGACAAAACCGCGGATCATCGCAAGAACCGCCGAAATGAACATGATGGCCAAGAGCAGTCCGTCCAGAATGGTTATCGGCATGTTCCTGAAAAGTCCCTTTGTCTGGCGCTCAAATGCGCTTCAATCTCAATCCCGATCCGCCCGGCATCTTGCGTCAATTGCCCCCCGACGCACCAGCCTCAGCGGACAGTTTGGCGACAAATTCCCCAAGTTCCGCAAGGCCTGAAGCCTTGAATGGCGACCCGGCTCCGTCCTTCAGGTTTCCTTCCGGACACATCGCCTGGTCGAAGCCGAGTTTTTCCGCTTCCTTGAGCCTGGACTGGGCCTGGGCCACCGGCCGGATGGCTCCCGATAAGCTGACCTCGCCGAAATAGACGCAATTGGCCGGAAGGGCAAGTCCGCTGAGCGATGATATCAGGGCTGCGGCGACGGCAAGATCGGCCCCGGGTTCGTTGATTTTAAGGCCGCCGGCCACGTTCAGGTAGACATCGTGCTGTGAAAAGCGGACGCCGCACCGAGCTTCGAGCACAGCCAGGATCATGGAGAGCCGTGCATTGTCCCACCCGATGACGGCCCGGCGCGGTGTGCCGAGCGACGACTGCGCCACGAGAGCCTGGATTTCGATGAGCAGCGGACGCGAGCCTTCCAGCCCGGCGAAGACCGCCGCACCGGGGGCCGAAGTGGTCCGGTCGCCAAGGAAGAGCGCCGACGGATTGGCCACTTCCACGAGACCTTTTCCCGTCATTTCAAAGACGCCGATCTCGTCGGTGGCCCCGAAACGGTTCTTGACCGACCGCAGGATGCGGTATTGGTGCGCCCCGTCTCCTTCGAAATAGAGCACGGCGTCGACCATGTGTTCGACAACCCTGGGGCCGGCGATCTGGCCATCCTTGGTGACGTGGCCCACGAGCACCAGGGTCGTGCCGTTCTTCTTGGCGTAGCGCACCATCGCCTGTGCCGATGCGCGCACCTGCGTCACGGTTCCGGGCGGCGATTCCACCTGGTCGGTCCACAAGGTCTGAACGGAATCGAGGATCAGCATTGCCGGCGGCTTGTCTGCCTCGAGCGTTGCGAGAATGTCTTCAACGCTGGTTTCGGCCGCCAGGGCAACAGGCGCATCGGAGAGGCCGAGGCGCTCGGCACGCAACCGCACCTGTCCGATGGCCTCTTCGCCTGAGATATACACTGTCTTGTGGCCGAGATGGGCAAGCTGCGCCGCCGCCTGCACCAGCAGCGTTGATTTTCCGATCCCCGGGTCGCCGCCGACCAGCAGCGCGGAACCGCGGACAAAGCCTCCGCCTGTGACCCGGTCCAGTTCAGCGACATTCGTCTGTATCCGGGGCGCTTCCTTCGTGTCCCCCGACAGACCGACAAGCGGAACGACGCGGCCCTTGCTGCGCGCGGCACGTGCCGGACCGCCGCCGATGCCGCCGCCCGACTGTTCCTCGACGATTGTGTTCCATTCACCGCAGGATTCGCAGCGGCCGACCCATTTCGCGGTCACCGCGCCGCATGACTGGCAGACAAAGGATGTGGACCGCCGGGCCATGCAATCTCCAATCAGGTGAGGGGGCCGTAGACGCGTTCGAAGCGCCGCCCGAGACTTGTCAGGTATTCGTAGTCGATCGTGTCCGCATAAGCCGCCAGGTCCGCCGCTGCAACATTGGGGCCCATCATTTCCACATATGCGCCGCGTTCGACGAGGTGTTCGGGAATATCGGTGACATCCAGCGTGATCATGTCCATGGAGATCCGGCCGAGGATGGGCGCCTTGTGGCCCGCGATCATGGCGAAGCCGCCGGGCCGTTCATCCGTCGAGCCGGCCCGGCGCAGCATGCCGTCGGCATAGCCAGCGGCCACCACGGCGTTCCTGAGGGGGCGTTTGGCCGTGTGCAGCGCGCCGTAGCCGATCGTGTCGCCTTCCGGCACATCGCGCACGATCATGATGCGTGCCTCGACCTTGGCCACCGGTGTCATCGGGTTGTGTTCATCCTCGATCGCCTGGCCGCCGTAAAGCGAGATGCCGGGCCGCACGACATCGAAATGATAGTCACGCCCCATGAGGACGCCCGCGGAATTTGCCAGCGACCTTGGAAGATGGGCGTGAGGAGCCGTCACGTCGCGAAAGAGATCCAGCTGGCGCCTGTTCATCTCATGCGCCGGTGTCGACCCGCAGGCCAGGTGGCTCATCAGAAGCGATGGCACGAACGGACCCATCATGCTTGGATCGCCGAGCGATCGGGCAAATTCCGCCGGAGAAAGACCGAGACGGTGAATTCCGGTGTCCACGTGTACGGCGGCATCGAACGATCTGCCGGATTCCTTGCACAGCCCGGTCCATTCCTCCAGTTCGGCCAGGGACCCGAGCACCGGCCGTATGTCGTGCTCAAGGTAGGGGCCGCTTGTTCCGGGCAGGAGACCGTTCAGGGCGTAGATGACGGCATCCGGCAAAACCTGCCGCAACGCGACAGCCTCGGCCGGCACCGCGACGAAGAAGGTCCGGCATCCGGCCGCGAAAAGAGCCTTTCCGACGGCTTTCTGGCCGGTCCCGTAGGCGTCGGCCTTGATGGCTGCCGCGCATTCGCTGTTTCCGCCCAGCCTGTCGTTGAGAAAGCGCCAATTCCGTGAAACTGCGTCAACGTCGATCGTAAGCCTGCCGCCATAGAGGTCGGACGGAAATCGGTTTTCTGGGGGTGCTGACACTGTCTGGCGCT
This sequence comes from Roseibium sp., assembly GCF_965232425.1. GTDB lineage: Bacteria > Pseudomonadota > Alphaproteobacteria > Rhizobiales > Stappiaceae > Roseibium. The sequence goes on along the minus strand of NZ_OZ246971.1, from coordinate 6,074,425 downwards.
GCTCCGGCACATGCGACGGCTCAAGGATTCGCGCGCCAGTCTAGAGCATTTTTCGGGAGGAGTTCCAATTCAAAAAAGTGCGGCGCAGGCCAAATTCTGCGCACGTCTTCTTGCTCCTGCCGCCGATCATCGGATCAGTCCTGGTAGAGGAATTCGATTCCGGCTTCATCCGTCCGGATCCACCGGACTTCACCGTGAAAGCGCAGCTTCTTGCTTTCCACTTCAAGGACGATTTTCTGGTTGCTTTTCAGGCCTTTGGTCTTTGTCGCAATACGGCAACCGCCTGCGCTGATATCTTCAACGACGCAGGGTTGATGGCTCTTCTCGAATTTCAGGATTCCAGGCCACTTGCAGCGCTTGCGCGGGAAGATCCTGGTCTCCTCCAGTAATTTTTGTGTCGGTGAAATCACGAGGCTCGTTTCCGGTGCGAGACACAACAGACTTAATATTATTGCCCTAAAGTAAGCAAAGGGCCTTAAAGATGGTTTAAAATTGTCAATTCATACAATTCGAAATTGCGACACAAATGGTTGTATTTATCGAAGTAAATCTACCATTGCGCGCAATGGCGCTCGAATTGCCGGAATGCGTGCCGGCAGGCGGCCGCGGACCTACTCGTAGCGCTGCGGCAGATGATCGTCTTCCGCAAGATCGGAAAAACGCGTGAATTCGCCCTGGAAGTGCAGATTGGCGGTGCCCGTCGGTCCGTGCCTCTGCTTGGCAATGATCACTTCGGCCTTGCCTTTCGCGGCGTCATGCTTGGCCTCCCAAGCGGCATATTCGGGCGATCCGACTTCGGGTTCCGTCTTGGAGAGGTAATATTCCTCGCGGTACACGAACAGGACGACATCGGCGTCCTGCTCGATGGAACCGGATTCGCGCAGGTCCGACATCATGGGACGTTTGTCGTCCCGCGATTCGACCTGACGGGAAAGCTGGGAGAGGGCAATGATCGGCACGTTCAGCTCCTTGGCGAGAGCTTTCAGACCGGTCGTGATTTCCGTGATCTCCTGCACCCGGTTACCGGAGTTCTTTGCGGATCCGGACAGAAGCTGAATATAGTCCACGACAAGCAGGTCCAGTCCGCGCTGCCGCTTGAGCCTGCGGGCCTTTGCCACGAGAGACGCAATGGAGATGCCGCCGGTCTGGTCGACATGCAGCGGAACCGACTGCATGGTCTGCGCACAGGCGGCAAGTTTCTCGAATTCCGCTTCCGTTATGTCGCCGCGGCGGATCTTGGACGAGGAGATCTCTGCCTGTTCGGAAATGATACGGGTTGCCAGCTGTTCCGCCGACATTTCAAGCGAGAAGAACCCGACGACACCGCCATTCACGGTCTTGATCGCGCCGTCCTTCTGTTCTTCCGACTTGTAGGCCTGCGCGATGTTGTAGGCGATGTTGGTAGCAAGCGACGTTTTGCCCATCGCAGGACGACCGGCAAGGACGATCAGGTCCGAATGCTGCAGACCGCCCATGAGCCGATCCAGCTCCCGGAGCCCGGTGGAAATGCCGGACAGGGCACCTTCACGGTTGTAGGCGGCATGTGCCATTTCGATCGTTTCCGTCAGCGCGTCGCCGAAGGCAACGAACCCGCCTTCGCTGCGCCCCGTTTCGGCAAGCTCGAACAAACGGCGCTCCGCGTCGTCGATCTGTTGTCCCGGAGGAACGTCGATCGGCGCATCGAACGCGATGTTGACCATGTCTTCGCCGATCCGGATCAGGTTCCTGCGGATCGCGAGATCGTAGATCGTGCGTCCGTAGTCTTCTGCGTTGATGATCGAGGCGGCGTCGCCTGCCAGGCGCAGCAGGAACTGGGTTGCGGACAGGTCTGCGATTTTCGCGTCTGCCGGGTAGAAGGTTTTCAGCGTGATTGGAGACGCAGTCTTGCCGGCACGGATCAGATGGCCGATTTTCTCGTAGATGTCCTGATGGGACGGCACGAAAAGGTGGTGCGGTTCCAGAAAGTCGGAGACCCGGTAGAACGTTTCATTGTTCACCAGGATGGCGCCCAGCAGCTGCCGTTCAGCTTCTGCGTTATGCGGCGCGAGACGTTGAACGTCTTCTTCCGTTTCGACCTTCTTAAGCGTGCCCTTCATACCGACCCCCGATGACCCAAGTTCATTCGGCATACCTTCACTTGCTGGCCGTCTCAAGGCTCAAAAACAGCTGTCATTGATTCCCACCGGCTTGTGCAGATCAGCGGGGAAAGACTCGAATCCTTCTTGACTCCGAACCTCTTTGAAGACTCAAGGCGATAGAGCTTAGTCCTTGAAATCAATTATGTTTTCAAATGCGTTAATGAGAGGTTAACGAATTCCGCTGTGCTTTCAAAGCCTTGCCTGAGGTTCCGTACGCGTTGCTTTAGGGAGGCGGTCAGGGTGTGCCACAAGGGTTGCCGGCAAAACAAAAAAACGGCGCTGCAAGCAGCGCCGTTCCATAAATCTGCCGGAATGATTCTTCAGCCGGTCAGGCTGTTTCTTCTTCCTCGGCTGCAACTTCCTCGACAGCCTCGCCATCGGTCTCGTCTGCAGCTTCGCCCTCTTCGGCTTCGGCTTCTTCGTCTTCTTCGAATTCGAAGACGTCCTGCTCGGGCGTGGTGAGATCTTCACCGGCTGCCTGGCGCACCGCTTCGTCTTCGGAGCGGGCGACGTTCACGCTGACGGTGACCTCGACTTCCGGGTGCAGGCGGATCAGGACGCTGTGCAGGCCGATCGTCTTGATCGGGGAGCGCAGTTCGACCTGGCTGCGGGCGACGGAGAAGCCGGCCTCGGTCAGGCCTTCGGCAATGTCGCGCGTGGAAACGGAACCGTAGAGCTGGCCTGTTTCACCGGCGGACCGGATCATGACCAAGGCTTCGCCGTCCAGCTTGGAGGCGACGGCTTCGGCTTCGCTCTTGCGTTCCAGGTTGCGTGCTTCGAGTTGCGCGCGTTCGCGCTCGAAACGCTCCAGGTTGGCCTTGTTGGCACGCAGCGCCTTGCCCTGCGGCAGCAGGTAGTTGCGGGCATAGCCGTCACGAACGCGGACGGTGTCACCCATCTGGCCGAGCTTGGCGATGCGCTCAAGAAGAATGATTTGCATTTTGTTTCTCCTACTGTCCCGCCCTTGGGCGGTTAGAGACCGTTTGTCCGCGGTCCCAATACGGATCTCCCGGGCTTACCCGGGAGAGCGGGTTTCGCTTCGGAAACCTTAGCTGATCACGAACGGCAGCAGGCCGAGAAGGCGGGCACGCTTGATGGCGCGGGCCAGCTCACGCTGCTTTTTCGCGGAAACCGCGGTGATGCGGCTCGGAACGATCTTGCCGCGCTCGGAAATGTAGCGCTGCAGAAGACGGATGTCCTTGTAGTCGATCTTCGGTGCGTTGGAACCGGAGAACGGGCAGGTCTTCCTGCGGCGGAAGAAGGGACGGCGGCTCGGAAGCTGTGCAATATCAACCATTGTCTCTTACTCCTCGTCACCACGGCGCGGCGGACGGCCGCCACCGGAACGTTCACCGCGGTCGCCCCGGTCACCTCTGTCACCGCGGTCTCCACGGCCACCGCCACGGCGGTCGTCGCGGTCACGCTTCTGCATCATTGCGGACGGTTCTTCATCCAGTTCGTCGACCTTGAAGGTCATGAAGCGAAGGACATCTTCGCTGAGGCCCATCTGACGCTCCATCTCGGCAACAGCAGCGTGCGGTGCCGTGATGTTCATCAGGGTGTAGTGAGCCTTGCGGTTCTTCTTGATGCGGTATGCAAGGGTCCGCAGACCCCAGTTCTCGATCTTGCCGACAGAACCGCCAGCGCCTTCGATGAGGCCCTTGTACTGTTCGACGAGCGTTTCGACCTGCTGGGCCGAAACGTCCTGGCGCGCCAGGAATACGTGCTCATAAAGAGGCATGAAACAAGCCTTTCTTCGTGTTGACAACGCGGGATTGGCGCAAAGCCTCCTCGTAGACCCGGAAAGGCGCACGAGAAATCTTACGGGAGTGGGAACACGGGAAGTCGGATCTTTTATTAAGCTCCTGGCAAACGCCCTTCCGTTCAGCCCCCGGCCAAAGCCCGGATGAAGCGCGCTGTATACTCCGATTTCGGGAAATTGCAAGGGGCCGTTCCCGGAATATCGCAGGGATCTGCACCGTCGGTGCCCCGAACTGCTTTAAGCCCCTGTTTCATGGAACGTCAACAGCTCCCGCGCAGCGGTTCCACCGTGAAGAAGCCCGGCCGTTGTCTCAAAGAGTGGCCGCATGTCATTCATCCGGTAAACCCGTCCTGGACCCGCCCCACGAGAAGACCCTTGGAAGGTTTACTAGGCAGCACCTGCGCGCATAGAGTGTGAGTGGGGGATTGGCCATGACAAAAGTATCTAAGGGGTTTGACCGCAAAATACTCGAGGGCTGGCTGAATGAGCGACCGGTTGACGTCGCGCTCGTCATCGCGGCCAGGTCGGCACAGCGGGTCGCGCCAATGTTGGCCGGCTTGTTCAACAACAAGCTGGAGGCTCCGGACAGCATACTCCTGCCGCTCTTCCGTGCCATGGCATTGCCACTGGCTGCAGCCAGATATCCAGCTCGTAGCAATGAGATGTGGGCTGCCACTTCCACCGCCGCCACCAGGGCTGCCGCCGCTAGCGGTGCCTTCACCACTGCTGACGCTGCCAGAGCTGCCGCCGACGCTGCCACCGCCGCCGCTGTCAGCGCTGATGCCTTCGCCGCCTTTGCGACCGCAGCTGACGACGCTTTCGCTGCCTTCGCCGCCGTCGCCACCGCCGCCAACAGAGCCTCCGCCGACGCCGCCGCCACCGCTACCGCCGCTGCGGCCACCGCCAGTACCGCCAGCGTGTCCGCTCTTGAAGCCGATCTTGATCATATAGAATCCACTGTTAGCTCCTTCGGCCTCGCTGAAACGCCACTTTGGCCTGACAATCAAATCCCCGACGAGGTTTACAAGGAGTGGGAAAACCTGAAATCCCGGCTCCTGTCTCTTGGACGGGACTGGGAGGTCTGGACCGGATGGTACGAAGACCGTCTGTCCGGCCGCCCGGCGCAAAACGTAGCATTGGAAGTCGCGAGCGTGACTTTACCCGAGGCGATGTGGGCTGAGGGACCCGCATTGGTCAATTCCACGATCAGGGAGCTTACGGATCTTGCCGAGGAGGGCGGCGATGAGGCCGTGGACCGGCGTATGGAGGAGTTGCGGCATGAGTTTTCGGAAGCTCCGGTGGAATCGGAGGGGACATCTGAAGAAGACGCGGAACCATCGGAAAGCGTTCCCGCAGCCCGAAATGTTTGGCTGTTGCAGTACAACCCGGATCAGTGGTCGCCAACGGGAGCCTTTCAGAAAGGCGAAGCGCTCTGGTGGAAAACCAGAAAGGCTTTGCCGCGTGATCTCGAGCCGGGCGATTTGGTCATCTATTGGCGGACAAAAAAAACCGGTGGCGTCGTCGGGACGGGAACGGTGCTCTCGAACGAACTGAGCCCGAAGGATGAAGACGACTGGAGCGGCTTTCAGACAAAGGTTCTCGAGTTCGACGAATCCAGGCTTGTCCCGCGCACGGAAGCGATTGAAGCCGCCGGCATTGACCGCAAATACTGGCAAGGTGCCGTATTGGACCTGCCGGAGGATCAGGCCGTCCGGCTGAACGAATTTCTTGTTTCCAGGGGTTGGCAGCCGTTCCTGAGCGACGCACCCGATCCTGTTCAGGACGCGTTTCTTGATATCGATGACGTGGCCCGGCAACGGATCACGGGTGAAATCAGCATGCGCCGCGACGATGCGGAGCGGGATCACGATGCGCTTGGACGCGCGCCGCTTGCCATGGCTCTGGCATGGGCGCTGCACGAGATCTGGTGCGATGTGCAGGGATTGGGAGACGGGGCGGATCGGCATTCGCAGGAAGAAGCGCCGGGTTTTGTTGCGCACGTTGACGCGCCCTGGGGAGGAGGCAAGACGAGTTTTGCCAACCTGATCGCCCGGACACTCCATCCCGGTCTCGACGACAAGGTTCCGGAATTCCTGCAAAAACGCTATCCGGACCGCACCGACATGAGCGGGCTGTTTCTGGCCGCGGCGCATGAAAAGGGCGGCCTCGTTGAAAACGAGCGGGCAAAATATGACCGCACGGCGCGCCGTCCCTGGATCATCGTTCCCTATAACGCCTGGCTCAACCAGCATGTCGATCCGCCCTGGTGGAGCTTTTACCAGACGATCCGCAAGGTCTGTTTCCGCGCCATCCGCGAGGAGGGGTGCCCCGAAGTCGTTCAGAAGGGCGACGGCAGTTACAGGAACAGGCAAGAAAGCTGGTTTGACCGGTTCGACCGTTGGCGCGGCTTGTGGGTCCGGGAACTCTGGTGGCGGCTGACAACGCCAAAAGTGGCCATCCAGCTTGTCATCGCTGGTGCGTCTTTTGTCGTCGGTTACCTGCTTTATCAGTTCGGCATAGTGGCGGCCGGTTCCGACAAGGCAGTTGTTGCGACCACCTCCGGCATCGGGGTGGTGCTTGCACTGATCACCGGGTCCGGATCCTTTGTCGTTGCGGCGGTCACCGTATTGGCCGATGCGCTTGCACCGGGCCGCAATGCGCTCGGCGAGAGAGTTGCGCTCGGGTCGACGGACCCGCTCCGGCGTTTCCGGCGGCACTTTGCAAGAATGATGCAGGCCGTCGAGCGCCCCGTTCTCGTGATTATAGATGACATCGACCGCTGCGAACCCAAGTTCGTTGTCGAGATGACCCGCGGTCTGCAGACGATCCTCAAGAGCCCGCGGGTTGTCTATCTGCTCCTCGGTGACCGAAACTGGATCGAACAGGCCTTCGAGGTCTGCCACGAGGACATGAACAAGATCGATGTCGGTGCGGAGCATACGTTCGGCGGGCGCTTTGTCGAAAAGGCCATTCAGCTCTCCTTCATTCTGCCCAGCATATCCGGAAAGAAGGAGGACTATGTCCGCGAGGTCCTGACCGGCCGGAGGTCCGGATCTGCCGGTGGCGCGGCAGCGCCGCCGGCCGGAGATCAAAACGCAGCGGCGGAAGCAAATGGCACGTCTAGGCCGAACGCACCAGCGGGCGGAACCGTTGAAGACGGAGGCAAACCGGAGGCCCGGAGCGGTGAGACGAGTGGGGATTTTCCCGCAGAAGTGTCACCGGACGAGCTGCTCAGGGTCCGCCGCGAGATGTCCCAGGCCCGGACCGCGCAGGAAATCTCGGCGGTGGGGGCCGAGCAAAGCAAGACGGTCGGAGGAGACCGCGCCCTGAAAAGAGCGGTGCGCGAGGAAGCGGTGCTGCGCCGCGCCGCGCAAAGGGAGGAGGTCGAGGAAGCCATACGCCACTGGCTTCAGCCATTGGCACGATTTCTCCCGGGCAATCCGCGTCACATCAAGCGGATTATCAATGCCGTCTTCATGTATCAGAACAGCCTGCTGCTGACCGAAGAAGACTACGACGAAGCGGACTTCGGCGGAGAGCAATGGCGTCAGCTTGTCATCGGTGTTGTTCTGATGGTCGGCTATCCGAACTCATGGTCGATCCTGAGCCGGCACCCGGACTGGGTCGAACCGCTGTCCGCCGGATTGGAGACCTTGCCGGCATCGGGATCACCGGACAAGGAAACTCTGGAGGCGTACAAAAAACTTCAGCGGAACACGAACTTTGTGGAACTTCTGAGTAAGACCGAGCTCCGCAATTCGGATGGCGAGGTCCAGGAGACACACATTACCGAAGAGACTGTCCGATGGTTGAACGACCTGATCCCGCTGAATGCGCACTAGTTACCTGAATTTGAAGTTCGACTCCTGTTGCGGCGGGCTTCGAACGAACTTCAAATTCACCGCACTAGAGCGCGCTGTTTGGGCCCTTTACGCTTTTCGTCCGGCGCAAACTTGGCCTTTGGGGCTTGACATGCCTAGGGTCTCCGTTTCATAGGCTGCCGCCAACGTCGTGCGGCTGTGTGGAAAAGCTGCGTGAGACATTCTCTTCCTTGCCGCGGAACCAGACAGAAGAAAACATCTGCGCCGCAGCCGATATGGAGAAAAATCCAGATGACCATAGCGTTCACATTTCCAGGCCAGGGCAGCCAGAGCGTCGGAATGGGCAAGGTGCTTGCCGATACCTTTCCCGAGGCAAAAGCCGTCTTCGATGAAGTGGACGATGCGCTCGGACAGAAACTGTCCGACATCATGTGGAATGGCCCGGAAGAGACACTGACACTGACGGCGAACGCCCAGCCCGCGCTGATGGCCGTCAGCCTCGCCACCATGCGCGTGCTTGAGGCGAAGGGATTGGACCTGAAAGACAGCGTCGCCTTCGTCGCCGGGCATTCTCTTGGAGAATACTCGGCGCTGGCCGCTGCGGGCAGCCTGGACCTCGCAACAACCGCCCGTCTGCTCCGCGTACGCGGGGATGCCATGCAGAACGCCGTTCCGGTCGGCATGGGCGCGATGGCGGCCTTGCTCGGTCTGGACTTCGACGTTGCCGCGGAAGTCGCCCAGGAGGCCGCGCAGGGCGAGGTCTGCCAGGCCGCCAACGACAATGCTCCGGGCCAGGTGGTGGTTTCCGGCCATCTTGCTGCCGTTGAGCGTGCGGTCGAGATTGCCAAGGCAAAGGGTGCCCGGCGCGCCGTGATGCTGCCGGTCAGCGCACCGTTTCACTGCTCCTTGATGTCGCCGGCCGCAGACGCCATGTCAGAAGCGCTTGCGAATGCCGAAGTCAGGTCGCCGGCGGTGCCGCTGGTCGCCAACGTTCTGGCCGAGCCGATCTCCGATCCGTCGGACATCCGCGCGCGGCTGGTCGAGCAGGTAACCGGCACCGTTCGCTGGCGCGAAAGCGTGCTCTGGCTTGCGGGTCAGGGCGTCGACACCTTTGTCGAAGTCGGCACCGGCAAGGTGCTTTCGGGCATGATCAGGCGCATTCACAAGGAATCGACGGGCATGGCCGTGAACACGCCGGAAGACATTGACGCGCTGGTTGAGAAGCTCGGCGGATAGTCCGCATCGCTCGTGGCGCGATGCCGCCATGCGCAGGATCGAAGATTGATGAGGGAAGGACCCCAAATGTTCAGCTTGGAAGGCAAGAACGCGCTCGTCACGGGCGCAACGGGTGGCATCGGTGAAGCGATTGCCCGCATGTTGCACGCACAAGGAGCATCCGTTTCCCTTTCGGGCACACGCGCTGAAAAGCTGGAAGCTCTGGCATCCGAGCTGGGCGAGCGGGCATACGTGACACCGGCCAACCTGTCGGATCGTGCGGCCGTCGACGCCCTGTTGCCGGCAGCCGAGGAGAAAATGGGGTCGGTCGACATTCTTGTGAACAATGCCGGGATCACGCGTGACAACATCTTCATGCGCATGAAGGACGAGGAGTGGGATCAGGTGCTCGAGGTCAACCTGAGCTCCGGTTTCCGCATTTGCCGGGCCGCCATCAAGGGCATGATGAAACGCCGCTCCGGCCGTATCATCGGCATCACCTCCGTGGTCGGTGTGACCGGAAATCCCGGTCAGGTCAACTATGCCGCGGCAAAGGCGGGAATGATCGGCATGTACAAGTCCCTTGCGCGCGAAGTGGCGAGCCGGAACATTACGGTCAATGCCGTGGCGCCCGGTTTCATCGAAACGGCCATGACCGACGCGCTGAACGACAAGCAAAAAGAATCAATTCTGGCGAGCGTTCCTGCCGGTCGATTGGGCACCTCTGCCGAGATTGCTTCTGCCGTGCTTTATCTGGCGAGTGAGGAGGCCGCGTACGTGACGGGCCAGACACTTCACGTCAATGGTGGCATGGCCATGATTTAAAAGGGAATTTTGCCGAGCAGGCAAAAAGAAACCAGGCCGTTTCAAAGCGGTCCGGACTGGCTGGTAATGGTCAACAAAGTGTGTTACCAACCCGCCGATTGTTACGAATTGCGTTGTTGGGTCCGGTCTCCCGGCGCAGTGACGCTGAGACATCTTCAAGACCGCGAGTTGGTACTGTCTCCTTGTTCAATGGGCCGAGACAGTTTCGCGAGTGCTGAATAGACGAAAAATAAGGAAGTGAAAGATGAGCGATATCGCGGATCGGGTGAAGAAAATTGTTGTTGAACACCTCGGTGTTGACGCCGACAAGGTTGTGGAAGGCGCAAGCTTCATCGATGATCTTGGCGCTGACAGCCTCGACACCGTCGAGCTGGTCATGGCATTTGAAGAAGAGTTCGGTGTTGAAATTCCCGACACGGCTGCCGAGACCATCCTGACTGTCGGTGACGCGGTCAAGTTTCTGGAAGCAAACAAGTAAGGGGCAACCCTGCTTGAATTTGGGTTAAGATCGGGCCGGCGGGGAGTGCTCCGCCTGGCCCTTCCAACGTAAGTGCAGGTGTATGAGGCGAGTTGTCGTAACTGGGTTGGGCATGGTGACGCCGCTTGGCGGTAACGTCGATGCCACTTGGAAAGGGATCCTCGAAGGAAAGAGCGGGGCCAACAAGGTCACGAATTTCAAGGTCGACGATCTGGCTTGCCAGATTGCCGCCCAGATCCCCCGCGACCCTGGCGAGGAAGGGGCGTTCAATCCGGATGACTGGATGGACGTCAAGGAACAGCGCAAGGTCGACGACTTCATCGTCTACGCCATGGCTGCCGCCGATCAGGCGATGGCGGACTCAGGCTTCAAGGCCGAAACCTACGAACAGCAGGCGCGCTCCGGCGTCCTGATCGGTTCGGGTATCGGCGGCTTGCAGGGCATCGAGCAGGGCGCGCACCTGCTCGCCGAGAAAGGCCCGCGCCGCGTCAGTCCCTTCTTCATTCCCGGTCGGCTGATCAACCTCGCCGGCGGCTATGTCTCCATCAGGCACAGCCTGAAGGGGCCGAACCATGCCGTTGTGACCGCCTGTTCGACGGGCGCGCATGCAATCGGCGATGCGTCGCGGCTGATCGCCTTCGGCGACGCGGACGTGATGGTTGCCGGCGGCGCGGAATCTCCGGTCTGCCGTCTGGCGATTGCCGGGTTTGCCGCCTGCAGGGCACTGTCGACCGGTTTCAACGATACCCCCGAAAAGGGGTCCCGCCCGTATGACATCGCCCGTGACGGGTTCGTCATGGGGGAAGGCGCCGGCGTTGTGGTTCTGGAAGAATACGAACATGCCGTGAAGCGGGGTGCCACGATCTATGCCGAAGTGATCGGCTACGGTCTGTCCGGCGATGCCTATCACATCACGGCGCCGTCTTCCGATGGCGACGGTGCCTACAGATGCATGGAAGCCGCCCTGAAGCGCGCCGGCATCACGCCTGCGGATATTGACTATGTCAATGCGCACGGAACCTCCACGCCTCTCGGCGATGAAATCGAGCTCGGCGCCGTAACCAGGCTGGCCGGCGAAAGCGCCTCGGGCCTGACGATGTCGTCGACCAAGTCGTCGATCGGGCACTTGCTTGGCGCGGCCGGGGCCGTCGAGGCAATCTTCTCGATCCTGGCGATCCGGGATGGCATGGCACCGCCGACGATCAATCTCGACAATCCTTCCGTGGAAACGGAGATCGATCTGGTGCCGCATGCGCCGAAGCAACTGGACATCAATGTGGCCTTGTCGAACTCATTCGGCTTTGGCGGGACGAACGCATCGCTTGTCTTCCGTAAAGTTGCCGCATAACCCCTTCAAGTTCTGTCCTGCCGGTACTGATTCTCACAGCCCGGCTGGAGAAATTGAATGTGACGACTGGTCCGCTTGAGCCCAATTCAGTGCAAAGGGCTCAATCTTGGAGGTGTGACCCAATATGCGCATAAAGCCGAAAAGCCCCCGCGAAGCGTTGCAGCCAGAACCTGCACCGGCACCGCCCCAGCGTTCCAGGCATGTGCGCAATCCCCTGGTGATCCTGAGCAATCTCATCATCACGCTTGCGGTCTTCGGCCTTGCTGCCGTGGGTGGAGCACTTTACTTCGGCAAGACGAAATTCGAGCAACCCGGCCCTCTGGCCGAGGACGCCACCGTCGTGATCGCTTCGGGATCGGGTCTTTCCGGCATCACCAACAGGCTCGCCGGAAGCGGTGTCATCGGCGACAGCGTCTTTGACGAGTGGGTCTTCAATCTCGGGATCAGGTTCTACAAGAACGCAACGGACCTGAAGGCGGGCGAATACGCCTTCGCGCCCGGCGTGTCGATGCACGAGATCATGACCGATCTGGTAGAGGGCAACGCCGTGACGCATTCCGTCACGATCCCCGAAGGTTGGACGACCGCACAGATTTTGGAACGTGTGCGTGAGCACCCGATCCTCGTCGGCGAAATAACGGAGGTCCCGGCGGAAGGGGACCTGCTGCCACAGACCTACACCTTCGCGCGCGGCACGACGCGGCAGGAGGTTCTTAGCCAGATGAAAGAGGCCCAGGAGCGGCTTCTTGCTGAAATCTGGGAACGGCGCACGGACGATCTGCCGGTTGCCACCCCCGAGGAACTCGTGGTTCTCGCATCGATCGTGGAGAAGGAAACCGCGCTTGCCGATGAACGCCCCAGGGTTGCCGGTGTGTTCGTCAATCGTCTGAACAAGAGCATGCGCCTGCAATCCGATCCGACGATCCTGTACGGACTTTACGGCGGCGAGGCCTGGCTGAAAGACCGCTCAGCCATCAAGCAGTCCGAGATCAACGCCCAGAACCAGTATAATACCTACCAGATCGACGGGCTCCCGCCCGGTCCGATCGGCAATCCGGGCAGGGCGGCGATGGAAGCCGTGGCGAACCCGTCCCGGACCCAGGATCTGTTCTTTGTTGCCGACGGCACGGGTGGCCATGTGTTCGCCGAAACCTATGAGCAGCATCAGGAAAACGTTCGCAAGTGGCGGCAGATAGAACGGCAGCGCCGCCAGGCCGAGCAACAGCAGAACACGGAACCTGCAACGTCCAACTAGGCGGATCGGCACGCAGGATCCGAGAGCGGCAGGGCAGAGTGTCCTGTCTCAAGTCCGGAGGGGGCAAATGGCGTTAGCCAGCATGACGGGGTTTGCACGTTCGGTTGGGGAATCCGGGGTGGTCCGCTGGACCTGGGAGCTCAGGTCGGTGAACGGAAAGTCCCTGGATCTGCGGATTCGCATTCCGGCCGGGCTGGAAGCCCTGGAACCTCAGATCCGCGAACGTTGCAGCAAGGTGCTGAGGCGCGGCAACGTCTCGATCGGCCTTGCCATGCACCGCGACCAGTCGGAACAGCTCCTCCAGGTGAATGAAAGCGCGCTGGAAGCTGTCCTGTCGACCATCGACCTTCTGAAGGACCGGGTTCCGGATCTCGCGCCACCCTCGCTCGACGGGATCCTGTCTCAGAAAGGCGTCTTCGAACTGAAGGAGCCGGAAGACGACGAGGAAACGCAGGCAGCATTGCACAGGGCTCTGCTGACGACGCTCGACGCCGCGTTGATCGATCTCGTCGACATGCGTCACACGGAGGGACAGGCCATCAGCGATGTCGTCCGCGCGCAGTTCGACAGGATATCGCAGCTCACCCAGGCGGCCGAAGATCTTCCGGCAAGGCATCCGGACGCGATCAAGGAGCGGCTCCGCAAACAGGTCGCAGACCTGATGGAGGCGTCCGACGGCCAGTTCGACCCGCAGCGCCTGCACCAGGAAGCCGTGTTTCTCGCGACCAAGGCGGATATCCGGGAAGAACTCGACCGGCTGCACGCCCATGTATCGGCGGCGCGGGACCTGATGGGAACGGGAGGCGCCGTCGGGCGGCGGCTTGACTTCCTGGCGCAGGAATTCAATCGGGAAGCCAATACACTGTGCTCGAAGTCCAATGATGTGGATCTGACGGCAATTGGGCTGGACCTCAAGGCCGTCATCGATCAGATGCGTGAGCAGATACAGAACCTGGAGTGACACCCATGACCGCGACACCTGCAGGAACCACTGTCAGCGCAGAGCAGGCGGAACAGCAGCGCCGGGGGCTGATGCTGGTGCTGTCATCTCCCTCAGGGGCGGGCAAGTCCACGATCGCCCGATTGCTGCTCGACAAGGAAGACAATCTGGAACTGTCCATTTCCGTCACGACGCGCCCGCGCCGATCCAGCGAGGTGGACGGGGTTCACTATCATTTCCTTGACGCGAAGCGCTTCGAGCAGATGCGTGCGCATGACGAGCTTCTGGAATGGGCGGAAGTTCACGGCAACTATTACGCAACACCGCGCGGCCCGGTGGAGGATGCCATCGAGAGCGGCCGCGATATCCTCTTTGACATCGACATCCAGGGCACGTTTCAGCTCTACGAAAAGATGCGTTCGGACGTGGTTTCGGTGTTCATTTTGCCGCCATCCATCGCCGAGATGAAATCGCGATTGTTCCGGCGGGCCGAGGATGCCGACGAGATCATCGCAAAGCGGATGAAGACGGCCGTTGGTGAAATGCGCCACTGGTCCGAATACGACTACGTAGTTGTCAATGATGACCTGGAACGCGCTTACGAAAATGTCCGTGCCATTTTGAGGGCGGAACGATTGAAGCAGTTCCGTTCGCCGAAGATCGGCCCTCTCATCCAGGGCATGGTCGATGACCTGGAAACGGAGCTCGGCGACAAGAGCTGAAACCCAGGCCGTTGACCCGTTACGCCGCGGGCGACAGGGGAAACGTGTTCGCCAGACGGACAAAACCTTCAATATCGATTTCCTCCGCGCGCGCCGTCGGCTTGATGCCGGCTGTCTCGATCAGGCGTTCCGCATCCCGTGACAGCGGCTTGAGGCTGGCGCGCAGCATCTTGCGGCGCTGGCCGAAGGCCGCGGCGGTGATCTTCTCCAGGGACTTCAGGTCGCAGGGCAGGGGATCCGCCCTTGGTGTCAGGTGAACGACAGCCGAGGTCACCTTGGGCGGCGGTGTGAAGGCTTTCGGGCTGATATCGAAGAGTATACCGCTATGACACCGCCAGCCGGCGAGCACACCAAGGCGTCCAAAGGCCTTCGTCCCGGGTTCCGCAGTAATGCGCTCGGCGACTTCCTTCTGGAACATCAGTGTCAGGGAGGACCAGAACGGCGGCCATTGCGGTGTCGTGATCCAATTCAGAAGCAGCTGTGTCCCGACATTGTAGGGCAGGTTGGCGACGATCCTGACAACGCCGCCCCCGGTCAGCGACACCGGGTCCAGTTGCAGCGCATCGCCTTCGATCACCTCAAGGCGGTCCGGGTAGTGGCTGGCGATATCCGCCAGCGCAGGCAGGCACCTAGCGTCCTTCTCGATTGCGACGACCTTGCGCGCGCCGGCGGCAAGCAGCGCCCGGGTGAGCCCGCCAGGACCCGGCCCGATTTCCAGCACTGTCGCTTCTGCAAGATCTCCGGCCGAACGGGCGATGCGCGATGTGAGGTTGAGATCGAGCAGAAAGTTCTGGCCAAGCGATTTCTTGGCGTTCAATCCGTGTGCTGCGATCACGTCGCGCAGCGGGGGCAGGTCGTCAATCTGGGCCATGCGGGGTCAACTACAGCAAGTCGGGGTTTGACAGGGCGCTCGCCATGCGCAGGGCAGCGGCGAAACTATCGATACGCGCGGTTCCGCTGCCGGCGATGGAATAGGCGGTCCCGTGGTCGGGCGACGTCCTGACGAAGGGCAGTCCGAGCGTGACGTTCACGCTGTCATCGAAGCCGAGGGTCTTGGCGGGGATCAGAACCTGGTCGTGATACATGCCGAGCACGCAATCATGCTGTGTCCGCGCCGCGGCGTGGAACAGCGTGTCGGCGGGGTGCGGTCCTGTTGCGTGTATGCCCATCTCCTTCAGCTGCTCGACGGCCGGTTTGACGATGTCCTCGTCCTCTTTTCCCATCGAGCCGTTTTCACCAGCATGCGGGTTGAGACCGCAAATCGCGAGCCTCGGGTTCTGACACCCGAAACGGGTCTGGAGATCCTTTGCCGCGATGAGCGCCGTGTCGACGATGAGCTGCCGATTCAGCGCGTCGGGAACCTCCCGTATCGCGATATGAATGGTAACGGGCACGACCATCAGCTCGGGACCCGCGATCATCATGACCGGTTTTGCCTCCGTGCCCGGCCAGTGCTGCTGCGAAAGGGCGCCCAGAAACTCCGTGTGACCGGGAAATGCAAAGCCGGTCTTGTAGAGAGCTGCCTTGTTGATCGGATTGGTGACGAGTGCCGATGCACGTCCGGTGCTGATGTCTTCGACGCAGCCTGCAATGGCCTCAACGACCGAGGAGGCAGCCGTGTCCTGCTCTTCGCCGGGTGTATCGACCAGCGAAGCCCCGGTTTGGACCACGGGCAATCCCTTGTTAAAGGCCTTCGGTGCGTCTTCCGGTGTGCAGGAAATCACCCTGGCTTTCAGGCCAATTCTTTTCGCGCGCGCGCCAAGAAGAGCCGCGTCCCCCCGAACGTAAAAGCAGGGGAGCTTGATGGCTTTCCGGTTCCACCAGGCAAGCAGGGAGAGTTCCGGACCAATCCCGGCTGGCTCCCCCATGCTGACCGCGATCGGCGATTGCTTGGGGCTCATCTGGGCTCAGCGGTAGATGATCGTCGCGCGGCGGCGCACATCCATCAGGTATTTGCGTGACTGGCTTTCGCCTTCCTTGGCGCGCAGCTCGTTCTCGAGCTCGGCTCGGGCACCGATGTCGGACGCAATTTCCCGTTTGCCGCATACCGCAATCATCTCGTATCCGACCGGCGTTGTGGACGGCTTTGTCAGGCTGCCAGGGGTAAGCGCGTTGATTTCATCGCGCATGTTGGGCGGCAGCTCGGTTTCCAGGCGCCGCCCGATCGGTTGCACCACGACCTCGCTGTACTGGCCGAGGACGCTGCCGGCATCGTCACAGCCGTTGAATGCCGACCGGATCTTGTTGCTTTCCTGCTTGCGCTTTGACTTGAAGCCGCCTGACGAGTTCTTCGGCACGACCACGATCACGCGTTTGAGGTCGTATTCAATGGACTTCTGCCTGTCGGCTTCATCTTTCTTCTGCAGCGCGGCGATGATATCTGACTCATCCACCTCGATCTGACCGCGGAACCTGCGCTGGAGCAGCTGGTTCCAGGCGAGCTGCGCTTTCAGTCTCGATTTGAGCGTCGCCGGCTGCACGCCACCGCTGCGCAGCGCCTTGGAAAGCTGGGATGGCGACATCTTCACGTTGCGGGCGATATTGTTGTAGGCGTTGTCGATCTGCGTCTGGCCGATATCGATGCCCATTCTGTCCGCTTCGGCGAGTTTTACCTGATCGTCGATAAGCTCCTGCTGCGCCTGACGTTTTGCGACAGACGACGACTTGCGCTGCGTCAGGGTGATCAGGCGCGCACGCTGGCTTATGTCGTAGTCCGTGATCGGCACGTCATTCACGATCACCTTGATGGCCGCATGGGCCGGGGTGATTGCCGGCGTCATCAGTGCCAGGACAAGGCTCAGGAAAACAGGGGCAAAACGCAGTCGCATTGGTCAACCTTCTGTGTTGGCCCGCAGCCAAACCGAAGCTAGTGTTATTGTGGCTTGCTTTCTCGCATATAAGCGGCGCGATTTCAAAATAATACCTGCATGATGCCTGATATCATGGCAGCAAAATGTCTCGCCAAATCTTATGCGGACATAATGTCGTGAACGGCGCTGGTTTACGTTACTCGGAACCGGTTCGTTGACAGGATGATTTAGTTTAGCGCGCCGCTGGAAACCTGGGTATTGCCGATCGTTCTCAGGCCGATCCGGAAATAGAGCGTGCGGTTGACCGAGTCACCGTCGTTCCGGCTACGGTCCTCCGCGTAAGACATTGAGAAAGAGAAGCCTTCGTCGTCGTAACCGATCCCGACACCATCCTGAACGATATTCGAGTTCTCGATATCGTAGCGCATCGAGCCGAACACCCTCCAGTTTTCCTGAAGACGCAGGCTTGCCGAACCCAGGATTTCTTCGCGCGGGGTGTCGATGCCGACATCCGGCTGTTCACCCAGGAACGCATAGGCGAGGGACGAGACCACCGGACCGTAGATCGCGCTTGCCTGGGCCTGTAGCCGGTTGACGGAGAAATCGTCCTTGTCGAAACGCGCCTGCGCACCGAGTTTGACGCCGTACTGCGTGTCCAGGTACAGGCTGCCGACATAGTCCGACAGGGTCGTGGCCAGGCCGGAATCCTCGGTGGCCCCGAGAATGTCCGGCGTCGCATAGGAGTTGTCGCCGGCCAGCTGATAGGAACGGCCGAACAGGCCGCTCAGGTAATAGCCGCTGTTGAGCTGCAGCTTGTAATTCAGGCCGACATTGAGACGGGTGCCGCCTTCTGCACGGTCGAAACCGGAAAACTTGTCGTAGTCGAACAGCGTCGTGGTGTCGAACACGATGCTCTGTGCATCGTCATTCGGCAATTCGCCGATCCGTTGTTCATTGGGGCGCGCGACAATCTGGGCGATCGGTTCGAAAACCTGGTTGCCACCATCGAACGCGGCGATGATCGGATACCGGTACTCAAGCCCGATGGCCGGCATCGCGCGGCCCACGAAACTCTCTCCGGCCAAGGCGGTGACATCGGAATCGGGCGAGGCGAGGAAGAACAGGTCGCCGCGCATATAGGCAAACGGCGTGAAGGACTGGCCGAGCGGGTCGATGAATGTCCGCCGCCAGTCTCCCTGCAGCGAGAGGCGCGAAAAGGTGCCGTCCACGCCGCGGAACCTGGCCGTCGTGCCGCCATCGATGGAAAATGCGTCGGTTTCGTCGCGGGTCAGAGAGGTGAAATTCGCGGCAAGGGACAGTTCACCGGCAAGGATCGGGTCGGCGAAAACGTAGTCGTAGTCGATGACCGGAAGGACGAGAGGCTGCTTGTCCTGAAGCGAACTGCCGACAGGCGAGAAGCCGTCCGCATCGAAGTCACTGTCCTCGTAGTCTTCCTGGGAAATCTGGAAGGCGTAGGCCCTGACCGACAGCAGGTTGCGGTCGTTTCTGCCTTCAAGATAAATCTCCGAAGGATCGCCGCCACCAAAGCTCGCCATGGAGTAGTCCTTGAAGAACTGCCGGTCGCTCTTGTAGGTCACGTTCCAGCCGAGGGTCCAGTCCCTGCTCAGGTCGAACACGGCGGTCGAGTTGACCGCACCGCGCCAGCGTTCGTCCGCCCTGGATGTTGAAAACTCGCCCGGCTGCGCCTGGAACAGGCCGGCGGCCGAGAAACTGACCTGGCCGTGCTCGAACCTGTGCCGGTACTGAACGTCTCCGAACAGTCCCTGTTTGGTCAGCGGCGTCAGCGTGGTCGTCAGGTCGTAATGCGGATTGAGCGCCCAGTAGTAGGGAACCGTGACGCCATATCCGAGTTTGTCATTCACGACACCGCTCGGGATCAGGAAGCCCGACTTGCGCTTGATGGTCGGGTCCGGCATCGACAGATACGGCAGCCAGGCAATCGGCTTGCCATAGACCTCGAACGCCGCATTCTCGAAACGGATGATCTTTTCCTGCTGCTTGTGAATGATCTTTTCCGCCCGCACGCGCCAGAGCGGAGGCTTGTCCGGCGGGTTGGTCGGCTTGGTGTAGACCGTGTAGACACCGTTCTCGATCGTGGTGACATTGTTTCCCTCACGGCGCGCCTTCTCGGCAAGAAAACGCGTGCGCTTGGTCGTATCGATCTGGAGGGCGTTGGCGAACCCGTCGGCGAAGTCCTCCGACAGCGTCAACTCGGATGTGCGCACCACGTTTCCGTCCGCTTCAATGAAGATGACGTTGCCGCGCGCCGTCAGCTGGCCCGACTTGCGATCGAAGACGATTTGATGCGCCTGAACGGTGTTGCCGTCGTAATAGACCTGAACGTCGCCGGTCGCGACAATCACGTCATTGTCGAAATCGTAGGTGATTTCGCTTGATTCCAGCAGCATTTCCTCGTTCGGGTCGACATCACCCGTCAGGCTGCTGGTCAGATCCTGTGCCTTCGCGCCGGTCGCCGGATGCAGGAAACCGGCCGTGATGGCAAGACAACTTGCTGCCGCGAGGAGGCTGCCTCGTTTGGCCCACATCTCAAGAGTCAGGAAAAGCGGCAAAGACATCGGTCTCACCCGTCCTCCTGATGCAAGAGAATTGTCAAACCCATAAGAACTCCAAATACTCCGGGCGCCCAGGCAGCCACCAAAGGGGGGACAATACCGGCTCCCCCGAAATCCTTCGCCAGCTCGGTGAGAACGTAAAGCACGAACCCGGACAGGATTCCACCCAGAATCATGGTCCCCAACCCACCAAACCGCGATACTTTAAGGGAAACTGCCGCCGCAATCAAAATCATGGCGACCAAAAGAAGCGGCCGCGCGAGCAGTGTCTGGTATTGCAAATTGTACCGGTATGCCGGCAATCCGGCATTTCTGGCCAGTTCGATGAAGCGGGGCAGGTTCCAGAAGGAAATCGATTCCGGCGAACCGATGCTCTCGCGCACCTCTGTTGCGGTCAGGAACGTGCTGACCTGATACCGGCCATAAGGCTGTGGATCTTGTTCCGTCGTGTAGACGATCGCGTCGCTCAGGTACCAGATTTCATCGCCGAGGCGCGCCTCATCGGCCTCGATGCGCTCGCGGAACGTGCCGTCCTTGTCGAAGGTGAAAACCGTGACGCCCAGGAGTTTGGTACCGCCGTCCAGCAACTGCTTCGCCAGAAGCACGGATTCGCCATCCAGGCCATCCTGCCGGACCCAGACTTCGTTGCTGTTTTGAAGCAGAAATGTCTGGTCTGCGCCGAAGAGGCCGGCCGCGACTTCGTCGGATTTCTGCTGGAACCAGACCGCTGCCGGATTGTAGATCGTGACGGACATGATCCCGAGAATGATCCCGACCACGATGGCGGGCATCGAAAACTGCCAGACCGATATGCCGGAGGCGCGCGTCACCACCAGCTCCAGGGCGCGGCTGAGCGTGACAAATGCGGCAATCGACCCGAACAGCACCGTGAATGGGATGACCTGCTCCAGCAGCAGGGGGACGCGCAACAGCGAGATCAGCGAGACCCTGAGAACCGAAAAGCCCTCGCGGTCACCGCCCCTGCGGACCAGCTCAAGCACGTCGAACAGGAAAATCAGCACCGCTGCGAACACGAACAGACCGAGGATCGCCTTGAGAAAGCGATTGGAGAAATAGATCGCGAGCGTCCGGCCGAGGATCATGAAGCGCCTCCGGCCTGCTTGTTGTTGAGCCGGTTGCTGATCGCTTCAAGCCGGTCCTGAAACGATTGATGCAGGGTGCGCAGCCAGCGAGGCTGGGTTCGGCGCTCGTTGAAGATGGAGACCAGCGCCAGGGCAGAGCCGGCGATGGGAACGATGTAGAGCAGGCTGAGCAGCACGTTCGACACCCCGGCAATGGCAGTCACGCCGAATCCGGATGTCCGCAAGATGACGCAGCAGGCAATGGCGCCGACAATCGCCGTTCCCCTGCCTTGCCGGGTTGTCCTGGCTTTTCCGAGAAAGGCGAAGACGATCAGTCCGAAGGCGATTGCGTAGAGCGGCTGGCTGAACCGTTCGTGCAGCTCTTTCGCCAGCTTGTCCGCATTGTTCAGCGCGTAGGCATCGTTCCGGCCGGGCGCCAGCAGGTTCGCAGTGGTCCGTTCACTCGCCTTGAATACCGGTTCTCCCGCTTCCGGGATCAGGTTCGACAGATCGAAGGCGTAGGACTGGAAGCGGACAATGGAAATATCACCTTCCTGCTTCGGGCGGCGCTGGATCGTGCCGTTCTGCATGACGAGCAGTGTCCGGTCCGCTGCTTCGACGATGTTGCCGGTGTCGGCCTGGTAAGTGAACGCGGTTTCCCCGTCGCGCGTATCGTGGAGCAGAAGGCCGTCAAGGGTGCCGTTTCCGGACCGGTTCCGGATATGAAACGTCAGACCGCTTTCCACCGTTATGAACTTGCCGGGCTTGACGATATTCGCCACGAGATCTGCTCTGACGCGGGTGATCTCGGTTCGCAGCTGCGCGAGCCCGCCCGGGGCCACGTAGAGCGACAGGCCGGCGATCAGAAGCATGACGGCGACCGAAAAGATCATGACCGGCTTGAGGACAAGAAATCTGGAGCCGCCGCTGGCATCGATGACGATCAGTTCGCTGTCGCCGGACAGCGCGTTCAGGACAAGGATCAGGGCGAGCATGAGCGCGAAAGGGGCGACGATCATGATCAGGAAGGGAAGGGCCAGCATCGTGATGCCGACAAACTGGACGATCGTCTGTCCCTTGGACGTCACCAGATCAAGCTGACGGAGTGCCTGGGTGGCCCAGACCACGCCGGTCATGGCTGCAATCGTGAGCGTGAATGCATACAACGTCCGCCGGATAATGTAGCGTTCGAGCGTCTTCATGTCTGACCGGACGGGCCCTTCGCAAATACCAGTAAAAATCCCCAGCCATCGAATAGCACGTAATGTGGTGAACGCCGCATAAATAAGAATGGTTAATTTGCATTAATTTTGTTCGCTGTTGCCGAAAAGTCGTTAAAACCCCATGATTTGCGTTAAACAGGTCACAGTCGCAATCCGGGCAGACGTGACCTGGAATTGCAAAGACAACCGAAAGCCGAACAAGGACCGACGCATGACCAAGCTAGCAAAGATCTCTTTTTCCAAGGCAGACGCTCCCGGGAAGGGGGTTGCCGTCGTTTTTGCCACCGAGGAGCTTGGCGTCGGGAGCATCGCGCAGGAAGTTACCTCCGGGCTGCAGGGCGGTCTTGAGAGGGCGGCGGGGATCGCCGGCTTTTCCGGCAAGAAGAAGACAACGCTCGACCTTGTGGCACCGGCCGGCCTGACACTCGACCGGCTGATCTTGTTCGGTGTCGGCAAGGCCGAAGACCTCTCACCGGGCGACTGGCGGGCGTTTGGCGGTGTTGTTCTGGCAGCGCTGCAAAAGGCCAAGGCCGATGCGGCCGAAATCCTGTTCGACGTACCCGGCGGAGTGGAGCTGTCCGCGTCGGAAATTGCCGAGTTTGCGATGGGGGCAAAGCTCCGCGCCTACACGTTCGATGCCTACAAGTCGAAGAAGAAGGGTGCTGAGCCGGAGAAGGATCTGAAGCTCACCTTGAAGGTTCCGGACACGAAAACGGCACGCAAGAGCTGGAACGCCGCAAATGCCATAGCCGACGGTGTCATCCTGGCCCGTGACCTCGTGAACGAACCGGCAAACATGCTCGGTCCCGTCGAGTTCGCAAAAAAGGCCGCCGAACTTGAGAAACTTGGTGTCGAGGTGGAGATCCTCGGCGAAAAGGAAATGAAGAAGCTCAAGATGGCAGCGCTGCTTGGTGTGGCACAAGGCTCTGTCCGCCCACCGCGCCTGGCGGTGATGCGCTGGAATGGCGGCAAGAAAGGCGTTGCCCCGGTCGCCTTCGTCGGCAAAGGCGTCGTCTTCGATACCGGCGGCATCTCCATCAAGCCGTCGGGTGGCATGGAGGACATGAAGGGGGACATGGGCGGCGCTGCCGCGGTCACCGGTGTCATGCATGCGCTTGCCGCCAGAAAGGCGAAAGCCAATGTCATCGGTGTCATTGGTCTGGTTGAAAACATGCCGGACGGCAATGCGCAGCGTCCCGGCGACATCGTCACCGCCATGTCCGGCACGACGATCGAGATCCTGAACACGGACGCCGAAGGGCGTCTCGTGCTGGCCGATGCCCTCTGGTACACGCAGCAGAAATACAAGCCGGCGATCATGATCGACCTCGCGACCTTGACGGGCGCAGTCCTAGTGGCCCTGGGCAATCTGAATGCGGGACTGTTCTCCAACGATGACGATCTGGCAGAGAAGCTGCTGTCATCGGCCGGAGCAAGCGGCGAACCGCTCTGGCGTCTGCCTTTGTCGAAGGAATACGACAAGATCATCGACACTCCGAATGCGGACGTGAAGAACACCGGCGGACGCTGGGCCGGGTCGGTGACGGCGGCGCAGTTCCTGCAGCGCTTTGTCAACGATGTGCCGTGGGCGCATCTCGATGTGGCCGGCACCGCATTCGGCGCGCCGAAGGACGACATCAGTCAGGGCTGGGCATCCGGTTACGGCGTGCGTCTTCTCAACCAGCTTGTTGCAGACCACTACGAAAGCTGACGGGGCACGCCTTGGCACTTACGAAAAAACCCGCCGAAACGGCGGGTTTTTTAATTTGATTTCTTGTACGCTCAGCAGGTCTTGTAGGCCTGACAGGCGGTGGCCGGTTCGACGAGCATTCCCATTCCAAGTGTTGCCCCTGCAACGACAGCCACCAACGCACAAAACACAAAAACGCGTGCAATCATTCACAAAATCCCCTCTTTGGCCGGTTCGGAACCACCGGACACCGGCCACCCAGCATTGATCCTTTGGATCGCTCCCGGAAACGAACACTAGTCAATCGACATTTGCGAAGGGTTAATGATACGAGTCATGCGGCCTGTCCACGTCGCATGCGCGGTAAAGCGAATTTGAGTGTCCGGCTGTTGCAGCCGCGCATCAGTTTCGCTGGCATGGCTTGATATCCTGTGCATAAGCACGAGGTGACGGGAAACGGTCAGGAGTGGTGCAGTGAGCGTTGAAGTGATGTTTTATCATCTGATGCACAAGCCGCTCGAGGCCGCCTTGCCGCAACTTCTTCTGAAGTGCCTCGAACGGGACTGGAAGGTGGTCGTGCAAACCGGCAGCGAAGAGCGCTGCAACGCGCTGGACTCCCACTTGTGGACGTTTTCCGATGACAGTTTCCTTCCGCATGGCACCAAGACCGACGGCTATGCGGAGCATCAGCCGATCTATCTCACGGCCGATCAGGACAATCCGAACGAGGCGGACGTCCGTTTTCTCGTGGACCGGGCGGAACCGCCGGCGCTCGGGGACTACAAGCGTGCGATCTACATGTTCGACGGCAACGATGAAGCCGCTCTCGCAGAGGCGCGCATGCGCTGGAAGGAAGCCAAATCGGAAGGGTTTGACATCGCGTACTGGCAGCAGACGTCATCGGGTGGCTGGGAGAAAAAGGCCTGATCAACGAGGTGGCAGAGCAGTGTCATGCCCTGCCACCCTGGTGAATGTCGGAAAGGGATATCCGGTTCAGTTGACCCGGTTGAACCGTAGATCGTCTTCGGTCGGTTCGGTGCCCGCGGGGAGCGCAGCTGTCTGATCCGGATCGTCGATCGGGGTATCAGTCGTTTCCGGTTCTTCCGTCGTGTTGCGGATTTCTTCGGTCTTGCCCTCCAGAATATCCCGGGCCCATTCGACCATCTCATCGTCGACGGCGTCTGCGCGATTGTCATTGATCATTTCGGAAAGCGCATCTCTCAGCGCTTCGTCCGAAACGCTATCTTGGAGATCGGCAACATTGGCCTCCGCGTCAGCGAAGTCGTTCTCGGCATCCTGCAGGTCGGCGAATGTCGGGCTGTCGACAACTTCATTCAGGGCATCGATTTGCGACTGCAGCGCTTCAATCTGATCAGCTACGGGAACGGCATCGTCCGGAAGGTCGGCGTCGTCGACGGCTTCGAGCTCGGAGATCTGCGTTTCAAGCTCGGAGATCTGCCTGGCCACCTCGTCGGCAATCTCCTGTGTTGAAAGGCCGGAAATATCGAAATCTTCCGGCAGGCCTGTCTCGTCGATCGCATCGAGCAGAGACTTGCGCGCTGCGTCCAGATCCTCGGCAAGCATGTCCAGAGCTTCCGATGCCTTCTGGAACTCTATGGACGCGCCGACAAACGCCACCACGGACGCAAGATGCGGATCCTTGGAGTTGATATAGGCGTTGTAGTTCCGCTTGAGCGAATTAAGCCGGCCGAGCCGTGCATTCAGGTTTTTTTCCTTGAAGCGAGGGCTCGCGACGGGTGTCGCAGAAACACTGGCAAGGCTTTTGCGTTCGGCCTTCGGCAAACGGTGGCTAGCGGCCTTGGCGCTGCCACGGGACGCGTTCCATCGTTTGCTTGTCTTTTTCCGCCCGTTCGCTCCGTCACCGAAAACATTGCTCAGGAGACCGTTCAGACCCTTGCCGTTGCTCTTCTTTTTGCTGGCCGCCTTGTTCCCGTTTCCGCGGGAAAGCAGGCCAAATCCGGTGTTGCCCTTTGCTTTGGATGCGGAATTGCCACCTCGGTTGGAAGATCCGGCCACGCCATTTCCACCTCCGTTGCCGTTTCCGCCACCATTGGCGTTTCCGTTCCCGCCGCCATTTCCGTTCCCGCCACCATTCCCGTTGCCGTTGCCGTTGCCATTCCCGTTGCTGTTCCCGTTCTTGGCAAACGCTTTCGTGCCGGCGTCAGCGAAAACTGGCAGGTCGGAAGCGACGGCAGGGGCAAGCAGGAACGCACAGGCGACCGCCAGTTTGAGCGACGTGTTGAAGACGGGCATGACGTGCGCCTTTCTGGAGAGGTATTTGAATCCGGGCATGCGAAAGCTCTGGTCCTCTCGCTGCGTCAATTTTTATCTTCAGTTCCAATTCCGAACGAAATGTGAGCACGTCGAATAAAAATTTAGGAAAATGGAGGAGGCTGTTTTTACGTCTGCGATTCCAGTTGTTTAGCGGGCAAATTTTTTTGTCATCGTCAGCAATTGCTGATTGAAATCAAGATCTTCACTTTATTTCAGGTTTTATCGAAGTTCAAAAGCCATCGGTCTTGCGGAACGGAGAGGCCGCGCCGGGGCGCCATTTGACCGAAGCCGTGCGGGGTCTATCCGGCCTCTTCGAACTCGGCGGAAAGCTCGAGCCATTCCTCTTCCGTCTTGACCAGTTTTTTCTCGCAATAGGCGCGTTCCTTGGCGAACTTCGTGGCGCGGTCAGGCTCCCGCTGGAAAAACTCCGGATCCGCCAGGGCATCGTCCAGCTTGCCGATTTTCTCCTGCAGGCGCGCCATTTCCTTCTCGGCCGCGTCGATTTTCTGCTTCAGCGGTTTCAGAAGACTGCGTCGTTGGGCAGCTTCACGCCGCTTGTCCTGCGCAGAGGCCCTTTCGGCTTCCTCTTCGGCACGTGCCCTGGCTTTTTGTGCCGCTTCCGGACCCTGCAGGATCAGCCGGCGGTAGTCCTCCATATCCCCGTCAAAGGGAGCGACCTTGCCGTCGGCAACGAGCCACAGCCGGTCGGCGCATGCTTCGACCAGATGCCTGTCGTGACTGATGAGAATGACGGCGCCCCTATAATCGTTCAAAGCCATCACAAGGGCCTCGCGGCTGTCGATGTCGAGATGGTTGGTCGGCTCGTCGAGAATCAGCAGATGCGGGCCGTCGAATGTTGCAAGACCGAGCAGCAACCGGGCTTTCTCCCCCCCGGAAAGATCCTTCGCGGGGGTGTCCATGCGGTCGGTCGGCAGACCGAAGCGGGCAACCCGGGCGCGGACCTTGGCTTCGGGAGCATCCGTCATCAGCGATCTGACATGCGCGACGGCGCTTTCGGCAGGGCGCAGTTCATCGAGCTGATGCTGGGCGAAGAAAGCGATCTTGAGTTTGGTTGCCTTGGTGATGTCTCCGTCCATGGCAGCGAGCCGTCCGGAAATCAGTTTTGCGAATGTCGACTTGCCGTTGCCGTTCGCACCGAGAAGGGCAATGCGGTCGTCCGTGTCGATATTCAATGTCAGCCTGGAGAGGATCCGGGTGTCGCCGTAGCCGGTCGAGACGCCTTCCAGCTTCATGATCGGCGGGGCGAGCTGCCCGCCAGGGTCGGGAATCTGGATCGGTTTGCCGCTTTCTTCGGTCAGCGCCGTGATCGGCTGCAGCTTCTCCAGCATTTTCAGGCGCGACTGCGCCTGCCGCGCCTTGCTCGCCTTGTAGCGGAACCGGTCAACGAACGCCTGCATGTGCTTGCGCTGTGCGTCCTGTTTCTCCTTCGCCTTTTCCGCCAGCACCATGGCTTCGCGCCGCTGTCGGTCGAAACTGTCGTAGCCGCCGGAATAGTAGGTCAGTTTTCCGCGTTCCAGATGGACAATGCTGTCCACGGCCTTGTTCAGGAGATCGCGGTCGTGCGAAATCAGGAGGACCTGATGCGGATAACGCGCAACGTAGTTCTCCAGCCAGAGCGTGCCTTCAAGGTCCAGGTAGTTGGTCGGCTCATCGAGAAGCAGCAGGTCGGGCTCCGAGAACAGAACCGCGGCAAGCGCGACCCGCATGCGCCAGCCACCGGAAAAGGAAGAGCAGGGGCGTTGCTGGGCGTCGGCATCGAAACCCAGTCCTGCGAGGATGGAACCGGCGCGCGCCTCGGCGGTGTGGGCGCTGATGTCCGCCAGCCTTGTGTGGATGTCCGCGATCCGGTTCGGGTCGGTTTCCGTCTCCGCATCGGCGAGCAACCGGCTGCGTTCCTTGTCCGCCGCCAGAACCACTTCCATGAGCGTGTCCTCGGTGCCCGGTGCTTCCTGGGCAACCTGGCCAATACGGGCGCGCTTCGGGATCTGTACCGAACCGGTCTCGACGGATAGGTCGCCGGTAATGATCTTGAACAGGGTCGATTTGCCGGCACCGTTCCGGCCGACAAGGCCGGTCTTGGATTTGCCGGGCAGGCTGACGCTGGCCTTGTCGATCAAAAGGCGGTCCGCGATCCGGTAGGTAAGGTCTGATATCTGCAGCATGGCCGGATGTTTGGCGGAGCATTGCACCTTATGCAAGCGGAAACCGAGCACGACAATGTGGACAATGCGGCGCAGCCGGGCCGCATTGTCACGGCAGGGATCATTCGCTGTCGAAAAAAACGATCAGTTCTCTGACGATACGCTCGTGCTGCGCCTGCCTGTCGGAGCTGCCCTTGATACAGACAATCTCATCGCCCGGTTCGTGTATCTTCAGGATTTCATGGCCTTCCGGCTTGCACACACCCATAAAGTCGAAATGCCCCGCATCGGCGAGTTCGACATGCCGTGTCGTGTCACGAGGTAGGAGAGAAGCAAGCATGCGGGATTCGACATCCTGGTCGAGCATGTCCGCTCGTCCGGATCCGAGAACCAGGACGGGTGTTTCCACAAGTCCCAGGCTGCGGCGCGACAGGACCGGTGTGCCGCCGAGATCCATGCTGACAATCTTTCGCACGCGCGCGTCCTTGCGCGAAAGCTGCATTTCTTTGCGGTCCGCGTCCGTCTCCGCGACCGACCAGCCCTTCAGAACGGAACACACGACGTTTGTTTCATCTTCTGCACACAGGTTTTCGTAAAGACCGGCATCGAACCGTGCACCCGCCAGAAGCATGACGGTGAAGCCGCCCAGGGAGTGGCCTGCCGCATAAATCCTGCCCGTGTCGACACGATCCGCCAACGGGCTTTTTTCGAGGAGAAACGTGATCAGGCGCGACATGTCCATTGGCCGCTCCCACAATGCGCGTGCCTGATCTGCATCGCGCAGAAAGGTACTCGTTCCGGGATGATTGATCATGGCCACGATAAATCCACGTCGTGCAAGCGCAGATGCCAGCCAAGCCTGATTGAGCGTGTTTCCGTACATTCCGTGGGAAACCACGAGCAGCGGGAATGGGCCTTCGGCGGCGGCTCCGTTTGGATCTGCCGGTGCCATCTGCCAGACTTTACTCTTGTCTGCCCGCTCGAACTTTTCAGGCGTTGACGTTGGGTACCAGACGTTGCCGGCGAGCGGGCGGTCAGCGTGCGCATCGGTCACGGTGATTTCCGCGACACCCGGTCCGTAGGGGAGTGCGGACGAAGCAAACGCCGCGGGCAGATCGGCAACAGAAAGCAGGCTAAAGAGCAGGACGAATATGCTTGGGAACGCGTTTGCCGCAAATGGAGTTGAAGTGGGCATGGGTCAAAGACCTCCGGTTCGGGTTGGCTTGCTCTCAAAATGTGTTTGCATCGAAGGTGTTGACAATCGTCGGGACCGCGCTGTCCTGTCCTTAATCGTGATAAAGGACAGGTCGGACAGAGTGTCTTTTCGACGGGCGACGACATGATAAGCATCCCGGTTTCCTTTTTGCTCGCTGCGGTCTTTCTGGCGCTGGGACTGTCGGTTCTTTTCGGGCGTGGTTTGTCGCGTCTTTCCAGGACGGCCTTCGGCGTCTTCTTTGCTCTGCTCTGTGTCGAGGCGGGATTGGTGGGACTGCGCTTTGCCTATGGCATCAACGATTTCGTCGCGCTGCAGCGAAGCTTGCCGGTCTGGATTGCGCCATCCCTCTACATGGGATTTGCAACGCTTGGATCCCGTGAAAACAGCATGCCGCAGTCAGCCATCCGCCATGGAGTTGTTGCCGCGCTTCTGACGCTTGCCATGCTGTTCCCGATCCCCGTTCCCGGCTACGTGGACGGTCTCATTGCGCTGAGCTTCCTCGTATACGGTGTCCTGCTGGTGCGGCTCTGGGCAGGAGGGCCGGACCGTTTGGCTCTGGCGCCGACCGGACAGGCACGTTTCCTTCACCGGCTTCTGGCAATTGCGATAGCGATCGTGTTCGCAACGATTGCGACCGACCTCTGGATCGCGCTGCTCTTCACCATGCAGATGCCGGAATCCGCGTCTCTCGTGATCTCTTATGCGAGCCTTGCCTTCATCGTGACCGCGCTCGCGATTGCCGTCTTTGCCGCGCGTCAGCGCGTACCGCGCCGCAAGACCGAAAAGAAAACGCCGCCGGATGCGGATAACAAGGCGCTCGTGGAAAAAGCCAGACGCATCCTGATCGAACAAAATCTCTACAAGGACCCGGCGATGACGCTTACGCGGTTCGCGCGGCGCACCGGTGTGCCCGATCGAGACCTATCGATCGCGATCAACGATGTTGCCGGCGTCAATGTCAGCCAGTTCGTCAATGAGGTTCGGCTCGAAGAGGCGGCCAGGCTGTTGACCGATACCGAAGAACCGGTCACCCGGATACATGAGGAGGTCGGGTTCCTGACCCGGTCCAACTTCTACCGCGAGTTCCGGCGCCGGTTCGGCGATGCGCCGGGCGCTTTCCGCAAGAAGGCTCAGCCGTCGTCCGAGATCAGTGCGAGATAAAGCTCGGCAAAACCACCCAGCAGTTCATGGCAGATGATGACTTCCCGCGTGTCTGCATCCCAGAACGCGTTGTCTTCGCCGCAGGCCGCGGCCCGGAAAGTGACGTTTTCGGGAAGGTCGTAGAACGTGTCGAGTTCTTCGGCGATCGTTTCCAGGATTTTCGCTTCCTTCAGAAACGCGCCGAGGAAGGCGAGTTCCGCGGGTGCGTCTTCGTGTATGACCCTAATCCTGCCCGCCGCCGTGTCTTCCTGCCGCAAATAGGGATCGGTCACGTATTCCCAGGAATCTGCAGCCTGTTCATAGTCCACAGCACAGCTGTCAATCCGGTCCTCGGGAAGGTCGAGGTCTTCGGCCAGATCCAGGAAAGCGTCCGCGTCGGCGCCCACCATCAGGCAGAGCATTCGGTAGCCGCGCTGCTGATCCAGATCGTGCTCGCCATAAAAGACCAGGGCGTCGTAGTCCTCTTCGGACATCAGAAACCAGCCGGTCATTGCGTGCAGGAGGTAGACGTCCATATCGTCCGTGTCCGCGGCCAGCATGGAGACCGTTGCAAGATTGTCGACGGCGTCTTCCTCTTGCGCGAGAACCGGCAGTTCCAGTTCCGACACGAGCATGTGGCCGGCTTCGTGATAGGTCACGAACACCGTGTTGCCGGCGACAAAATCCAGGAACTCGGCTTGTTCGTCCTCCGAAAGAGCCCGAAAGCTGGATTCCAGACCTTCAAAGGAAGAGGCAGCCTCGGCCGATGCTGCTGCCGGATGAAACGCAAGTGGCGTTGCAAGGGCCCAGAACGTTGCGAAGCAAAAAGCCTGAAGAATTTTCACGAGCAGTGTCCCACCGTTTCAAGTTTCTTGGAATTTCCAGGCCGCAGCGAAAACGATCCGCAAGCAGCTTTCTGCAGACTATGCGCACCGTCCGGGCAATTCCAGCAGCATGGCAAGGTGCAGCCACGTTGCGAACACTGCGAAAATGTCATGCTTCAGCCCCTTGCGGCCCGGGCACAGCGCCGCTATTAAGGCCGCGAAATTTCTGAAATTCCGGACCGGCGCTGCGTCGGCTCCCTTCGAAACGAGAAAGACGAAACCATGGCGATTGAACGCACGTTTTCCATGATCAAGCCGGACGCGACCAAGCGCAACCTGACCGGTGCCATCACCGCGAAGCTTGAAGAAGCAGGACTGCGCGTTGTCGCATCCCGGCGCGTGTGGATGTCCCTGCGCGAAGCTGAAGCATTCTATGCGGTCCACAAGGAACGTCCGTTCTTTGGCGAATTGACGGAATTCATGTCCTCCGGACCGACGGTCGTCCAGGTGCTGGAAGGTGAAAACGCCATCGCCAAGAACCGCGAAGTGATGGGTGCGACCAACCCGGCGGAAGCCGCTGAGGGAACGATCCGCAAGGAATTCGCCCTGTCGATCGGTGAAAACTCCGTTCATGGGTCCGACGCTCCGGAAACAGCGGCGGTCGAGATTGCGTTCTGGTTCTCTGGAACCGAGCTGGTCGGCTGAACCGGCACAGCGCAGTCTGCTGAATTCGAAAGCCGGTCCGGTCGGGCCGGCTTTTGCAGTTTTGAAATGATCTCCGGATACATCCCGTTACACATTCATACCAAAAGGCGACAGCACGCCTTGGTTGACTCGGCCATACTGCCCGAGTCGGGGCATTGAATCTGGAGACAGAAAGCATGCGTTTAAGTCTTGCGCTTGCAAGCGCGCTGATAGCTTCACAGGCGGCTGCACACGAAAGTGCTGCACCGATCGGCGGAGAAGAACCGGTTGAACACATCCACCTGAGCGATGAGATCTGGGACCTTTTCCTGCCTCAGGCGGAGGCAAGTGCCGACATTACGGTTCAGGGAAACACCAGACGCATTCACGCCAACGGATACCCCAACAAGCCACCCGGGAAGTTCCCAAACCGAAACAATCCCCACGCCATTTCGAAGAAGAACTACAATCTCAAGGTGCCACTCGATCCGCGCAGAAATTCCCGGCCGCGCGATGCGCAGGGAGCTGTATTCGGCATCGCCGTCAACGGGGTCGTCATGGACCCGGGGACAGCGGAATTCTGGCGGAACGACCGGCGTTCGGGTTGGAACTACGAAGCGCTGGGCGGAGCCTGCAAGCTCGGTCTCGACAAGTACAATGCCCATGTCCAGCCGAATGGGACCTACCACTATCACGGCATTCCGACCGGCGTCGTCTCTGCAAGCGGCGGGCGGTCGGTTCCCGCGTTGATCGGCTATGCCGCCGATGGCTTTCCGATCTATGGCCAGCACGGCTATGCAGATCCCGCGGGGAAGTCGCCGATGAAGAAGCTCAAGAGCAGCTATCGGATCAAGAACGGCAACAGGCCGGACGGTCCGGGCGGGCGCTACAACGGCAAGTTCACGCAGGACTGGGCCTTCGTGGAAGGGGCGGGCGACCTTGACCGGTGCAATGGCCGTTTTGCCGCGACACCCGAATATCCGGACGGGACCTATCATTATGTCCTGACCGATACGTTTCCGTTCATTCCCAGATGCTGGATGGGCACGCCCGATCAGAGTTTCACCCGGCTCAAGGGGCGCGGGCAGCGCCGCGGCGACCTGCTGCCGGAAGGAGACGTACCGGAGCACGATTTCACTGCGATCAGCGATCTCGATGCCGCGCCGGTGATACAGGTCCAGGGCGGTCCGCCACCGCGGATGCGCCCCGGCGGGCCACCGCCGCAGCGTGGCCAGCGCGGTCCGCGCCAGCAGCGTGGCGGCCCCGGAGGACGGGCTCCCTGCAGCGGTAGCTGAAGCCATTGGTGGCACCGGATTGAGTGGGGAGGCGCTTGACGGCGCCTCCTTTGCTATTCATTAGGTCAGGACAGGTCTGCCTGTCAGCTCGTGCAACACCGGATGGATACGCCATGAACCAGTCACCGCCGAAAAGTACCTTTTCAACGTGTCCGCACGATTGCCCTTCGGCCTGTGCGGTGGAGGTTCACTTCTATCCGCATGGCGACGTAAGGCGGCTGAACGGAGCCAAGGAAAACACCTACACAGCCGGTGTTGTCTGCGCCAAGGTCGCCCGCTATCCGGAACGGCTTTACCACCCCGAACGCTTGACCAGCCCGATGCGCCGCGTCGGTGCGAAAGGCGACGGGCGGTTTGAAGAGATCTCCTGGGAGGACGCGCTCGACCTGATCGCACAAAAGTTCCTCGCCGCCGAGGCGGAATTCGGTGCCGAGAGCGTCTGGCCCTACTATTACGCCGGGACGATGGGACAGGTGCAGCGCGACAGCATCCATCGCCTGCGCCACGCAAAGGGCTATTCGCGCCAGTTCGACAGTTTTTGCACGAACATGGCCTGGACCGGCTACATTGCCGGAACCGGCCGGCTGGCGGGCCCCGATCCGCGCGAAATGGCGCTATCGGATCAGATCGTCATCTGGGGGACCAACCCCGTGTCGACACAGGTCAACGTGATGACCCATGCCGTCGCCGCGCGCAAGAAACGCGGTGCCCGCATCATTGTCGTCGATGTCTACGAGACGGACACCATGAAACAGGCCGACATCGGCCTCGTCCTGAAGCCTGGCACGGATGCGGCGCTCGCCTGCGCGATCATGCATGTGCTCTTCCGCGACGGCCATGCGGATCGCGACTACCTCAACGCTTATACGGACTGTCCGGATGAATTCGAAGCCCATCTTCAGACGCGGACGCCGGAATGGGCCGCCTCGATCACGGGTCTGGATGCTGCCCGGATCGAGGCGGTCGCCACCCTGATCGGTGAGACCAAAAAGACCTTTTTCCGGCTGGGATACGGCTTCACGCGGCAGCGCAACGGTGCCGTTGCCATGCACGCTGCCGCTTCCATCGCCTGTGTCACCGGCAGCTGGCAGTATGAGGGCGGCGGGGCCTTTCACAACAATGGTGCCATTTACCGGCTCGACAAGGAAATGATCGAGGCAACCTCGCTCAAGGATACGAAGGTACGCGCGCTGGACCAGAGCCTGATCGGCCGGGTCCTGACAGGCGACGAGGACGCCCTGCTGGGAGGACCTCCGGTCAAGGCCATCTTGATCCAGAACACCAATCCCGTATCTGTCGCGCCGGAACAGGAGCGCGTCAAGCAGGGCTTTGCGCGTGAAGATCTCTTCACCGTTGTTCACGAGCAGTTCCTGACCGAAACCGCGAAGATGGCCGATGTCGTCTTGCCTGCGACCCAGTTTCTGGAACACGACGATATCTACAAGGGCGGCGGCCACCAGTACCTTTCACTCGGTCCGAAGGCTGTTGAACCGCCCGAAGGTCCCAAAGAGAACATCTTTGTTATCAACGAGATCGCCAGGCGCGTTGACTCAAAATCTCATCCGGGATTCGACATGAGTGCGCGCGAGCATATCGACTGGATGCTTCGGGAATCCGGCTACGGCAGCCTGGAGGACCTCGAGGCCGAGAAATGGCGCGACCTGCAGCCGGACTTCGAGACGTCGCACTTTCTGAACGGCTTTGGCCACGCGGACGGAAAATTCCGCTTCCGGCCCGACTGGGCGAACACCGCCGCGCCCAACAAGCCCGATGGCGAGACTGTGTTCGGGCCGTTCGCCGACATGCCCGAGTTCCCGGATCAGTGGGATGTCATCGAGCTCGCGGATCGCGAACACCCGTTCCGCCTGGCGACGTCGCCGGCGCGTTCCTTTCTCAATTCCACGTTCAACGAGACGCAGACCTCGCTCAAGAAAGAGGGCAGGCCCGAAGTCTGGATCAGGCCGGACGATGCGGCCAGTTTTGGCATTGCCGACGGCGCAAAGGTGCAACTGGGCAATGCGCGCGGCGTTGTCACGCTCCATGCCCGGCACGTTGAAACGGTGGCTCCCGGGACGTTGATCTCGGAGGGTATCTGGCCGAATGCGGCATTCGAGGATGGCAGGGGCATCAACACGCTGACCGGCGCCGATCCCGTTGCCCCTTATGGCGGCGCGGCGTTTCATGACACGGCAGTCTGGATCAGGCGGTGTTAGGGTACGAACTCATAAATGAGGCCGTGCTCTGGCGCTTTCCTTGAGATGAAACACCTAAAAATAAGCAGCGCATTCCGGCGGAATGCGCTGCCTTTCCAGTCGTGAACACAGGTTTGGGGCTCCCGGACGTCACGGCTGGGGTTGCGGGGCATCATCGTCCGACGTCACCAGCCGGCCTTCCTCTGCCTTGTAGAAGTACTGGCTCGAGACCAGCCATCCCTTCAGGGGCCGCAGCATCGGGATACAGGTGAGCAGGATCAGCGGCAGGGTCGTGACCAGGTGCACCCAGTAAGGGGCGGTGAACGCGATTTCCAGCCAGATGGCAAAGGCGACTGCCGGCACGCAGCCGAAACAGATGACGAAAAACGCAGGACCGTCGGCGGGGTCGGCGAAGCTGTAGTCAAGACCGCAATGGCTGCAACCGCGCTTCAGCTTGAGGAAACCGTCGAATACCTTGCCTTCACCGCAACGCGGACAGCGGCCCTTGATGCCGGTCTGGATCGGTGAAAGCTTCGGCCAACTCTGCTTCGTGTTCATTTGCCTTCCAGTCTTGTGAAACTCCGCAAGCGCATTGACTGCGTTTCGCGAGATGCCATCATTTGAAATTTGACTGTAATTGTATGCAGTCAAAATATGGAATTGATGCGCAATGTCAAGGAAGGCATGTGCGGCAAATTGGCCGGGTCGACTGAATGGATCGGGGCGTTCGCGGTCAGAAATAGACGGATGCTTGTGCTGGTGACGCGCCGAGTGTCTGGGAAAGGGTTTCGAGCGCATTCCCGAGCTGCTTCCGGTCCGCAGGGCCGCCGAGCCCAACGCGGATGCGCTCCGACGGCACTCCGGACACGGTGAAGGCATCGGACTCGGTGACGCCGATCGGCAAGTTGCGCAACTGGCTAACGAGGGCCGGCCGGGTCCAGCCGTTGGAGAGCTTGAGCCAGAGGTGAAACCCTTCGGGATCGGACAGGTAGTCCTGACCATGCATGTGCGTTGCCGCGAGCTTCTGCCGTGCCGCGCTCTCGGAGCGAATGTGATCCAGAAGCTGCAAGGCGGTGCCATCCTCGATCCAGCGGGTTGCAAGGGCTGTCGTCACGGGGGAGGGCATGACCTGGGTTGTTCTCAATGCGCGGGTGAATTGCCAGCGCGCTCCGGGGTTCGGCGCAAGCACATAGGCAAGCCGCAAGCCGGAGCCGAGGCATTTTGACAAGGAACCGATGTACCAGGTCGTTGCTGGCGCAATGGCGGCAAACGGCAGGGGCGCCTTGCGGCAAAGCTGACCATAGGCATCGTCCTCCAGGATCGGCACACCAACCTGTTCCGCCAATGCGGCGAGTTCCTTTCTGCGGGCATAGGGAATTGTTTTTGTTGTCGGGTTCTGCAGCGTCGGATTGAGGTAGAGCGCCTTGAGGCGGCCCGACCCGGCAACGCTCCGCAAGCTGTCCGGCAGCACGCCGGCATCATCCGTCTTCAGCCCGACCAGCTCCAGCCCCAGCTGGGCCGCGAGCGAGCGTATGCCTGGATAGGTGACGTCCTCGCAGGCGACCTGGTCTCCCGGTTCGGTGGTGGCGGTCAAAATGGTGCTCATTGCCGACTGGGCGCCGGATGCGAACAGGATCTGCGAAGGCACGGGAGAAAGCCCGACCCCTTCGAGCCAGCGCGCCGCGGCCAATTGATCCTGTTCCCAGTTTTCGGGGTTCTGATAGCGAAGCAGTTCCATGAGATCGCCGGAGAGCGCGCCGTATCCCGACCGCATTCTGTCGACTAGCGCGCGATCTTGCGGCTCGGGCGGAAGGTTCATCGAAAAGTCGGGCGGGCAGACCCTGACGGCCCCGCCCTGTGCGCCGTCTGCTGTTCGCGCGCCGTTCGGGTTGGTGACGAATGTGCCGCTGCCGACCTGGGACGACAGCAGTCCGCGCCGCCGTGCCTCCGCATATCCGCGCGCGACCGTGGTGAAATCGAGACCGAGCGCCCTGGCCAGTTGACGCTGCGCGGGGAGCCTGTCTCCCGGCGAGAGCCTGCCGCTCGAAAGGTCGGCGGCAATGCTGTCTGCGATGGCAATGTAGCGCGGGGCATCGCTGCCCTGCAGGTCGGGACGCCAGTCGGTCATAGGGTTGTCGTCTTTCGGAAAATTGACTGCAAATGACTGTATATCGCAAGTGAATTGATATGTCACTAATGGAAACGGGTAACTCGATTGCGGTCACTCCGAAGTCTGGCTTCCAGCTAAATTTGAACCGCTCTAGTTCAGGTCGAGCACCTCGACGGAAAGGATCGTCGGCAGGTGCCGTGTAAGTTCGGTCCAGTTCTCGCCTTCATCGAAGCTCGCGTAGAGCGAGCCGGAATTCGTTCCGAAATAAAGACCTGCCGGATCCCTCCCGTCACCGGCCATGGCCTGACGAAGGACGGTGAAGAAACACGCCTCTTGCGGCAAGCCAGCGCGCTTCGCCTGCCAGCTGCGCCCCCCGTCGGAGGACTTCCAGACTGCTGCCGCCGCATCCGGCGGGAACCGGCCGACGGCGTCGCCGTTGAGGGGGAAGGTCCAGATGGTCTGGGGATCGCGCGGATGCACCCGGATCGGGAAGCCGAATGTCGACGGCAGGCCCTCATTGATGCTGTCCCAGCTGCGGCCGCCGTCGGACGAGCGCCAGACACCGTGATGGTTCTGCTGGTAGAGCAGATCACTGTCGCCCGGTGCGCGCATCATGTTGTGCACGCAATGGCCTGTCTCTCCGTCCCTGGGTCCGGCCGGATGGCTGTGCCCCTCACAGGCGGCCGCGTTCGAGAGGCGGTTGCGCCGCTCCCAGCTTGCGCCCGCATCTTCTGTCGCAAAGACCCCCGCTGCGGATATCCCGACCCAGAGCTTTCCCGGGGTCGCCGGATCATCGACAATCGTATGCAGGACAAGACCGGCTGCGCCCGGGTTCCAGCTTTCGGCGGAAGGATGGTTCGTGAGGCTCTCGAGGGCTTGAAAACTCTTGCCACCGTCGTCGCTTTTCAAGAGCGCGGCAGGTTTGGTGCCGGCATAAAGCGTTCCGTGCGAGAGGCGGAGTGACCATATCTGGGAAAAACGGTCGGTAAAGGGAAGCGGATCGTCAGACCAGCCGATCGTCCCGGCGAATTCCGGGTCCATCGCCGCCCAGTCGTCGATTGTTCCCTTGGTGAGCTTTGTCAGCTCCCAGTTGTCTCCGCCGTCACCGGAGCGCCAGACACCGGCCCCGTTCCAGTCGCCGCCGCCGGCGGCCCAGAGTTGCCCGGTGTCAGGGTCGCCGATCACGTGATTGATCGGCCAGCCGTCGCAATAGGGGCCCTTGACGGTCCAATCCGTTCGATCCCGGCCTCCGGCAACAAGAAACGCACCCTTGGTCGTGCCGATAAGGACTGTCAGATCTCCGGAACGCATCACGAGGCCTCCTCAAAACCATCGTGAAATCTATCATGGAACACGCACGGGAACCCATTTGAATGCGATTTTCGATGCGCAAGTCGCGAAAAACATCAATTTATTGTTCAGAATAGTAGAAAAGTCGATTTTTTTATGTAGCTTGAGTGGACGTATCGGAAATTGGAAAGGTTTCTAATGTCAGACTTCCGCTTCAAACGCCCGGGTCTTGTCGGCCTCACGGTTGCGCTGTCGATGTCTTCGGCACTTGCCGACGGAGACCATGCGCCGATCGGCGACGAGGTTTGGAACCTGCCCTTGTTCGATGCACATGTGCACTACAAGGAACCGGCATGGGACCGATATCCCGTCAGCAGCATCGTGGAACTCATGGACAAGAACGGCGTTGCCATGGCGCTCGTATCCTCCACGCCCGACGAGGGAACGATCATGCTGTGGGAATATGCACCGAACAGGATCGTTCCCGAGCTTCGGCCGTACCACGGTGCAGCCGGGTCGTCGAACTGGACCAAGGCGGAGGGCATGGACGCCTATCTGGAGGGCCGGCTCGAAAGCTACCCTCACGAGGGCATCGGAGAGTTTCATATCCGTCAGCTGGACATGTCCGACGAAGCCCTGTTCCGCAAGATCATTGCGATGGCGAAGCAGCGGGACATCTACCTGCATGTTCATTCGGGAACCGAGCCGATCCGCTGGCTCTATGGTCTTGATCCGGAGGTGAAGATCATCTGGGCGCACGCTGGACTGGGGACGCCGGCGCCGGAGGTCTATGCGTTGATGGACGAATTCCCCGAGCTCCTCGCGGACACGTCTTTGCGCGAATACAGCATTCTCGGCCGCGGCGAAAACCTTGATCCGCAATGGCTTGAAATCATTTTCGATTTCCAGGACAGGCTGATGATCGGCAGTGACACCTGGGTCAACAGCCAGTGGGACAGCTATTCCGAGATCATGACGATGAACAGGTTATGGCTGTCGAAGCTGCCGAGGGAGGTCGCGGAGAAAATTGCCTACAGGAACGCGGAGCGCTACTTCGGCCGCGAGATCTCAATGGAGCAGATCGGCACCAAGTAAGCGCTTGGAGCGAGGGGCCAGGCGAAGCTCGACTTAGCCCGGCCAGACCAGCTGAAGCTCGGATCCGCTGGCAGCCCCGGTCAGTACACGGGCTCCGGTCACCTTGGTCTTGCCCGTTGCGACCAGCTCGAGCGCCTTGGGATAGATCCGGTGTTCGACTTCCAGAACGCGCGCCGCAAGCGTTTCGGCCGTGTCGTGGTCGAGAACGGGAACCGCGCCCTGAACGATGATCGGGCCGTCATCCATTTCCGCCGAAACGAAGTGAACCGTGGCCCCGTGGAGCTTCACGCCTTCGTCCAGTGCCCGCTCATGGGTGGCAAGACCCTTGAAGGAGGGCAGGAGAGCCGGATGAATGTTGATCATGCGGCCCGACCAGGCATTCACCAGGTAGGGTGTCAGGATGCGCATGAAGCCCGCGAGCGTGACCAGCTCGATCCGATGCTCCTTGAGAACGGCGTCGATTGCCTTTTCAAACGCCTCCCGGTCTCCCGCGAACCCGGTATGGTCGACGACCGCTGTCGGAATTCCGAACTCCGCCGCCCGCTCCAGTCCCTTCGCATCCGGACGGTTCGAGACGACCAGCGCGATTTCGGCAGGGTAGGAGGGTTCCATGGCTGCGGAAATCAGAGCGCCCATGTTCGAGCCGCGACCGGAAATGAGGACGGCTGTGCGTTTGCGGCTCATTCGGACAATCCGAGAGTGTTGTCGAAGAGGACGGGCGTATCCCCGGCCGTTTCGATCGTTCCGATAATTGCGACGGTTTCGCCGTTGTCCTGCAGCACCCGGCAAACCGCATCGACGTCTTCCTTCGCGACGGCGACCACCATCCCGATGCCGCAATTGAAAGTGCGCAGCATTTCGCTTTCGGCAACACCACCGGTCTGCGCGAGCCAGGAGAACACCGCGGGGGGAGTGATCTTCGAAAGGTCGATGCGGGCCGAGCAGTTGTCCGGCAACACGCGCGGCAGGTTCTCAGGCAGGCCGCCGCCGGTGATATGCGCCAGCGCCTTGATGCCGCCCGTTTCCTTCAGGGCCGCCAGAAGCGGTTTGACATAGATCCGTGTCGGCTCCATCAGAACGTCGCCGAGCGACTTGCCCGTTTCAAAGGGAGCGCTGTCGGACCAGGAAAGCCCGGCAAGTTCCATGATCTTGCGCACCATCGAATAGCCGTTCGAGTGCACACCGGACGATGCCAGCCCGAGAAGCACATCACCGGCCTCGACATCGCTGCGCGGCAGGATCTGGCCGCGTTCGACAGCACCCACCGAAAAGCCGGCGAGATCATAGTCGCCGTCACCGTACATGCCCGGCATCTCGGCCGTTTCGCCGCCGATCAGCGCGGCGCCTGCCATTTTGCAACCATCCGCGATGCCGGCGACAACGTCGCTCGCCGTGTCGACATCGAGCGCACCGGTCGCAAAATAGTCGAGAAAAAACAGGGGCTCGGCGCCCTGAACCACGAGATCGTTGACGCACATGGCAACGAGATCGATACCGACGGTGCGGTGCTGACCGGTTTCGATCGCGATCTTCAGTTTTGTTCCGACGCCGTCATTCGCGGCCACCAGGATCGGGTCGGCAAAGCCTGCGCGCTTTAGGTCGAACAGGCCTCCAAATCCGCCGATGTCGCTGTCCGCGCCGGGCCGGGACGTTGCTTTGACCAGCGGTTTGATCCGGTCGACCAGGGCGTTTCCCGCGTCGATGTCGACGCCGGCGTCGGCATAGGTCAGGCCATTGCTTCCTTCGGCTTTGGACGGGCTCATGGCTGCTCCAGATGTTCGATTGCGTGTTTGGCGGCGAATGACCCAGGGCGCGGACCCTAGTGATTTCCCTGCCGCGCATACAGCCTTGCGCCGTTTTTCACAAGGGCCGCACGGCCTGTTCACCTTCAAATCCACCTCTTGACCGGGGAATGCCCGACAACCTATGAGCAATGCGCGGGAAAAATGCGTATCTTGTCATGTATAGTACCGCAAATTTTTCGAGGCCATTCCCGGTCCCTGTCCGGAGGAACATTTATGACTTTGCGCCGTCAGGTTCAGTTCTGGTTGCTTTCCCTGGCCGTTTTCTGCGTTTTTCTCTACATTTTCTCCGGCGTGCTCCTGCCTTTCGTGGCGGGAATGGCCGTTGCCTACCTGCTCGACCCCGTGTGCGATCGCCTTGAGCGGCTCGGCATGGACCGCCTCTGGGCGACCCTGACGATCTTGTTTTCGTTCATACTTGTCCTCGTCCTGTTTTTTGTTCTGCTGTTGCCGGTGCTCGGCAATCAGCTCGCCTCGTTTCTGGAAAATTTCCCCGATCTCGTGCGCAGGCTCCAGGTCCTGCTGCAGAAGTATTTTCCCGCGAATCTCGCGAGCCTTGCCGGCTTGTCACCCGAAGATCTGCAGTCTTCGATGACCGACCTCATCGGGCAGGGGGCGTCCTTTGTCGGCAAACTGGCGCAATCGATCTGGAGCGGGGGGCAGGCGCTGCTGTCGATCCTGTCGCTTTTCGTGATCACGCCTGTCGTCGCCTTTTACCTGCTGCTGGACTGGGATCACATGGTGGAGCGGATCGACAGCTGGATCCCGCGGGACCACCTTGAGGAAATCCGCGGTCTGGCCAGGGAAATGGATGCGGCCGTTGCCGGCTTTGTGCGCGGGCAGGTGTCCGTATGTGTCATTCTGGGCATTTTCTACGCGGTATCGCTGGCGCTCGTCGGGCTGAATTTCGGGCTTCTGATCGGTATGGTCGCCGGACTCGTCAGTTTCATTCCTTTCGTCGGAGCGGCACTCGGATTCGTCTTGTCCATCGGCGTTGCACTCGTCCAGTTCTGGCCGGACTGGCCCTGGATCCTGGTCGTGGGCGCGGTTTTTGCCGTCGGCCAGTTCCTGGAAGGAAACATTCTGCAACCGAAGCTGGTCGGGGAAAGCACGGGCCTCCATCCGGTGACGCTGATGTTTGCGCTTTTTGCCTTTGGTTTTCTGTTCGGCTTTGTGGGCATGCTGATCGCCGTGCCGGCAGCGGCGATGATCGGAGTGCTTGC
Source organism: Roseibium sp. (assembly GCF_965232425.1). GTDB lineage: Bacteria > Pseudomonadota > Alphaproteobacteria > Rhizobiales > Stappiaceae > Roseibium. The sequence continues at coordinate 6,031,194 of NZ_OZ246971.1, read as the reverse complement.
GCGCTTCGGGCTGAGGCAGTACCTAGCGAGCCCGGTCTACAAGGGAACGGCCCCTTCTTCGACCGTGAGTGAAGAGTAGGTGACGGGATAATGGCGGAACCACCGCGCCAGTTGCCTTTGGAGCTGCCGCACGAGGCAGCGCTCGGACGTGAAGACTATCTCGTTGGCGCGTCCAACAAGGCCGCATATGAGCTTCTGGAAAGATGGCCGGACTGGCCGTCTCCGGTGGTTGTTCTCGCCGGTCCGGTGGGGTCCGGCAAGACGCACCTTGTCGAGGCATTCAGGGACGAAACGGCAGCAAGCGTTGTTGCGGCTCCGGACCTTGCCGAACACATGGTTGATTCATTGGCCGAAGCCCCGGCGGCCGTGGTTGAAAATGCGCATATCGGTGTTGACGATACCGCCCTGTTCCATCTCCTCAACGCGTCGCGGCAGGCCGGCAAGACCGTCCTGATCACCAGCCGCACCTGGCCGGTGAGCTGGAGGCTTTCGCTGCCCGATCTGATGTCCCGCTTGCGCGCGGCCACGCCGGTTGAAATCCTCGAGCCCGACGACGATCTTCTGCGCCGCGTTCTCGTCAAACTGTTTGCCGACCGGCAGATCTCGGTGGACATCGGGGTCGTGGATTACCTCGTCGTGCGCATGGAACGGTCCCTGGACGTTGCCATGCGCGCGGTTGAAGCAATCGACCAGGAGGCGCTGGCGGGACGTGTCAAAATAACCAAGCCGCTTGCCGGGCGCGTGCTTGAAGATGTGCATAAGGGACGCTGAGGGCACGCGGTGCGACATTGGTTTCATTTGCCTTGTGCGCTCATCGTGTTACTGACATCTCAAGGGTCCACGGCGCGGGTATCCACGGCCTGAATCTGAGGGGAAGTAACTTGAACGAAACAACCGACCTTTCAGATGTTTTCGCGGCCTCCTCCGATCTGCGCGGCGAGAGCCGGGAACCTGAAGCCGACATGGCGCGGGTGTCCGATCGCTACATGAACCGGGAGCTTTCCTGGCTTCAGTTCAACTTGCGCGTCCTGGAAGAGGCGATGAACCAGAACCACCCTCTTCTGGAACGGGTGAGGTTCCTGTCGATTTCCGCGAACAACCTGGATGAGTTTTTCATGGTGCGGGTCGCCGGGCTCCGCGGCCAGCAGCGCGCCGAAGTGACCAACCTCTCCGACGACGGGCTGACCCCCACCGAGCAGCTTGAAAGGATCAGCGAGGCCGTGCGCGATCTTCAGGCCTCGCAGCAACGGATCTGGGAAGAGCTGCGCGGAGAGATCGCCGACAAGGGGATCAAGATCCTTCACGGCGACACGATTGATGACGCCGACAGGGCGTGGCTGCAGGACTACTTCCTTGCTTATGTGTTTCCGGTCCTGACGCCGCTTGCCATCGACCCGGCGCATCCGTTCCCCTTCATACCCAATCTCGGCTTCTCCATCGTTTTCGAACTGGTCCCGACATCGGGCGGGCGCGGAATGATCGCGCTTTTGAGAATCCCGAACCAGGTCGAACGGTTCGTACGTTTGCCAAAGGGAGGCGACGGCGCGGCGCGGTTCATTGCCATTGAGCGCGTCGTCAGCATGTTCATCGGCAGGCTGTTTCCTGGATACGAGATCAGGGGCAAGGGCGCGTTCCGCGTCATTCGCGACAGCGACCTGGAAATCGAGGAGGAGGCCGAGGACCTCGTGCGCCTGTTCGAGAGCGCGCTCAAGCGACGGCGCCGGGGCTCGGTGATCCGTCTGGAGATCCAAGAGACGACGCCGCCGGCGCTGCAGGAATTCGTGGCTGATGCGCTGGATGTCAGCGAAAGCGAGATCTTCCAGGCAAAGGGCCTGCTAGCGCTCAACAACCTGTCGCAGATCGTCGATCTGGAACGCCAGGACCTCAAGTTCGAGCCATACACCGCCCGTTTTCCCGAGCGCATCCGGGAACACGGCGGCGACTGTCTCGCGGCCATCCACCAGAAGGACATCATCGTTCATCACCCGTACGAATCCTTCGACGTCGTGGTGCAGTACCTTCGGCAGGCCGCGCGGGATCCTGACGTCGTTGCAATAAAACAGACGCTCTACCGCACCTCCAACAACTCGCCCATCGTCAAGGCCCTTGCGGAAGCGGCAGAAGCCGGCAAGTCCGTGACGGCGCTGGTGGAGCTCAAGGCGCGGTTCGACGAGGAAGCCAACATCAAGTGGGCGCGCGATCTGGAACGGGCGGGTGTTCAGGTCGTCTTCGGGTTCATCGAACTGAAAACCCACTCCAAGCTGTCCATGGTGATCAAGCGCGAGCACGGCCAGCTCAAGACCTACTGCCACATCGGAACCGGCAACTATCACCCCATTACGGCACGCATCTACGAGGATCTGTCCTTCTTTACGGATGACCCCGGCATTGCCGAAGATGCGGCAAGGGTCTTCAATTTCATCACCGGTTACGCTGAACCGGATGAACTCAACCACCTGCTCGTCTCGCCGGTCAACTTGCGCCAGCGGATGCTGGAATTGACCGAGGCGGAGATCCAGCATGCGCGTGAAGGAAGGCCGGCGCAGATCTGGATGAAGATGAATTCGCTTGTCGACCACGAGATCATCGACGCGCTTTACCGCGCCAGCCAGGCCGGTGTTCAGATCGATCTGGTGATCCGCGGCATATGCTGCCTCCGGCCCGGAATCGAAGGACTGTCGGACAACATCCGGGTCAAGTCGATCGTCGGGCGCTTTCTCGAACACTCGCGGATCTTCTGCTTCGGAAACGGACATGGTCTGCCGTCACCGGAGGCGTATGTCTATATCGGCTCGGCCGACCTGATGCCGCGAAACATTGACCGGAGGGTGGAGGTCCTGTCACCGCTGCTCACCGCCACGGTGCACGAACAGGTCCTCGACCAGATTATGGTCGCTAACCTGAAGGACAACCAGCAGAGCTGGCGCATTCTCGCCGACGGTAGCCACGAACGCATCGTTCCCGGTCCGAACGAAGAACCTTTCAACGCACACCGGTATTTCATGACCAACCCGTCACTTTCCGGCCGCGGAAAGTCCCTGAAGAGCGATCGCCCCAAGCCGTTCCTGAAGCGGCAAAAACGAGGATGACATGAAGAGCCAGTTCAAGCCGGCACGCGGCCGGCTCAACGGGACGGGGCCGGTAGCGGTCGTCGATATCGGCTCCAACTCCGTGCGCCTGGTGATTTACGAGCGCAAGGCCCGCACACCCACGATGCTTTTCAACGAGAAGCTCCTCGCGGGGCTGGGAAGAGGGGTCGCGGCCACGGGACAGCTTGCCACGGAGTCCGTGGATCTCGCGCTCGGCGAACTGGTCCGCTTCAAGGCACTGATCGAGCATACCGGTTGCAAGGAGCTCTATGTCGTCGCGACGGCGGCGGCACGCGACGCGGAAAACGGGCCGGAATTCGTGACCGAGGTGGAACGCATTCTGGAGGCGCCCGTTCGGATCCTGAACGGCAGCGAGGAAGCCTACTATTCGGCTCTTGGCGTCGTTGCCGGTTTCTGGCAGCCGCGCGGCATCGTCGGCGATATGGGCGGCGGCAGCCTTGAACTCGTCGAGATAGGTGAAAAGAAACCGGGGGGAGGCGCAACCTTTCCCCTCGGCGGCCTGCGTCTGTCGGAAGAAGCGGGCGGCTCCATCGAGAAGGCGCGCGAGATCACCGAGGCAGCGCTGAAGACCTATGAATGGCCCGATCTTGCGCCGGGTGAACGCACCTTCTTTGCCGTCGGGGGAACGTGGCGGTCTCTCGGCAGATTGCACCTGATGCAGAACGACTATCCTTTGCACGTGATGCACAATTACGAGATGGATGCCGACGAAGCGATCGCCTTCTGCCGGGCGATTTCCGTTCCCAATCTGGAAAACATCGACATGGCGGAGGTTGTTTCCAAGCAGAGGCGTCCGCTGGTGCCGATCGGCGCCGTGGTGCTTGAACAGGTCCTGACCGCCATGAAGGCCGAGCGGCTGATGTTCTCCGCGACCGGTGTGCGCGAGGGCCTCCTGCACGAAAAGCTGTCGCCGGAGATGCAGGCCAAAGATCCTGTCATCGAGGCGGCACGCGAACTGTGTGAGCTGCGGGCGCGCTCACCTCAGCACGCCATCGAGCTGATCGACTGGACGGACGCGCTCTTTCGGGAGCTGCAAATCGAGGAGACGGCGAACGAAAAACGGCTGCGGCACGCGGCCTGTCTCCTGTCGGACATCGGATGGCGCGCGCATCCGGACTACCGCGGCGAGCAGAGCCTCAACATCATCTCCAACGCCTCTTTCGTGGGTCTTGATCACGCCAGCCGCGCCTACCTGGCCGCCGCCGTTTTCTACCGGCATCAGGGATTGCGGGAAGGGGCCTTGTCCCAGGTCATCCGCCAGCTGTTCACCGACCGTCTCAGGATACGGGCCAAGGTGCTTGGTGCCACCTTGCGCGTCGCTTCTCTGCTGAGCGCGTCCATGGCCGGGCTGCTCCCGAAGATAGGGGTTGCGGCTACGGAAACCGGCCTTGCGATCGAACTGACCAGCGATCTTGCGAACCTTGACGGAGAACGTCTGCGCAAACGCGCAGCGCAACTCGGCAAGGTAATCGATGCAGACGTCGTCCTGAAGGTCACTTGAGGAAGAGCGGCTATTCGGCAGCTTGTGTTTTCAGTTCATCCTGGCTGGCGGACTGCGGCAGGGCCACGATCTGGCGATTCTGGAATGCAAGCGCGACTTCACCGCGCTTCAGCTTCAGCGCCAGCTCACCGAACAGTTCGCGGCGCCAGCCTTTCATGGCCGCGACATCGGCATCGTCGCTCGCCGCAATTTTTTCCAGATCGTCGACCGTTGCGATCACCTTGGCAGCGACACCGTTTGCCTCGCTGACCATCTTGAGAAGCACTTTCAGGAGGTCTACCGCGGCCGCCGAACCGTCGGGTGCCTGCCGTCCCTTAGGCAGTTTGGGCAAGTTTTCCCGCGGCATTTTCAGGGCGCGCCGGATGGCCTTCAGGATTTCGTCCGCCGACTTGGACCGTTCGAACCCGCGCGGGATCGTCCTCAGGCGGCTGATCGCCCCGGGGTCCTGCGGCTGCTGGGCCGCCAGTTCGTATATGGCATCGTCCTTGATCACGCGGTTACGCGGCACGTTCCGTTCCTGCGCCTCGCGCTCGCGCCAGGCGGCGATTTCCATCATGACGGCGAGTTCGATCGGCTTGCGCACACGCAGCTTGAGCCGTTTCCATGCATGGTCCGGGTCAGCTCGGTAGGTTCCCACGGAGGTCAGCACCTCCATTTCGTCGCGCACCCAGTGGCTGCGGTTCTGCTCCGCAAGATTGGCCTTCAGGAACTGATAGGCGTCCCGCAGATGGGTGACGTCTGCAAGGGCGTAGTCGAGCTGTTTGTTCGTGAGCGGGCGGCGCGCCCAGTCCGTGAACCGGGAAGACTTGTCGATTCGCGCCCCGGTGACCTTGTAGATCAGCTGATCGTAGGAAATGGAATCTCCGAAGCCGCATACCATCGCGGCAACCTGCGTATCGAACAGGGGCGCGGGGATAAGTTCACCCAGATGGTAGATGATCTCGATGTCCTGGCGTGCGGCATGGAAGACCTTGGTGACGCTGTCGTCCCGCATGAGAGCGAAGAAGGGGGCAAGGTCCAGGCCTTCTGACAGGGCGTCCACGATGAAGGCCATGTCGGGACCGGCCATCTGGATCACGCACAGTTTGGGCCAGAAGGTGGTTTCCCGGAGGAATTCCGTGTCGACCGTTACGTAGTCGTGGGCGGCAAGACGCTGGCAGGCTTCGGCGAGATCTTTTGTTTTTGTAATCACATGCATGGTGAGACACAGCTATAACGGAGTTCGGCCGCTTTGTCGCCACGAAATGGAGAGTTTGGAACATTCTCCTCTTGTAGAAGCGCAATGAGTGCGCCTATGTTGAGAGGGGCTAAAATGGTTTCCCAAGAAGCAGGAGATGCCGGATGCGCAAAATACTTGTGGTGAATTCCAAGGGGGGATGCGGGAAAACCACCATCGCCACGAATCTTGCCGTCGCACTCGCTGCACGCGGTGAGGACGTTGCGCTTGCGGATGCCGACCGGCAGAAATCCAGTCTTTCCTGGGTGAAGCGGCGTCCGAGGAATCTCGTGAAAATCGTGGCATTGAACTGGAGCAAGGAGGGCAACATCGGTGACATGGACAAGGAACTGGACGCCGTCGTGATCGACGGACCCGGCGGTCTGCGCTCCGAGCTTGCCAAGAACCTGATCGCCGAGGCATCGGACATCATCGTTCCCGTCCTGGCCTCCGCGTTCGACTGGAGCGCCACGCTGAAGTTTCTGGACAACATCTCCGACATCAAGAAGGTCAGGAAGGGCAAGGCGGATATTCACGTTGTCGCCAACCGCATCAACCGGCGCTCGACCCAGGTGGCCGACCTGGAGCAGACCTTGTCAAAAAAGGGCTATCCGCTGCTCGCCCGGATTTCCGACCGCGTCCTCTACGCGCGCCACGCCGCGAACGGGACGGGCGTGTTCGACAGTTCGGACGCCAAGGCCCACGAGGTGAGGGGCCAGTGGCATACCCTGCTGCAGGCCGTGGATTCGTAGGTCGCCGGTCAGCATCAATCGGCCTTGAGAACCATCGTAGGCGTCTTGCGCACCGGGACCGCAATCATTCTTCGAATTCGGCGTAGCTGCCATTTGCGCGGGGATCGGCAAGCCTCGTCAGACACGCTCCCTTGACTTTCGCTCCGCAACATGGCTTGTGCAGCCGGACACGGCCTGCCTTCGGTGGGCCGTAATGATTTTTCATGCCAAGAAGAACGCCGAGGAATTAGAATGCACCCCTACCGTAGTCACACGTGCGGTGATCTCCGTCTGTCCGACGAAGGCCAGACCATCCGTCTTTCCGGTTGGGTCCACAGGGTCCGCGATCACGGCGGGGTGCTGTTCATCGATCTGCGCGACCATTACGGCGTGACGCAATGCGTGGTGGACCCGGATTCCGACGCCTTTTCCCTGGCCGAGAGCGTGCGTTCCGAATGGTGCATCCGCATTGACGGCAACGTGAAGAAACGGACCGACGAAACCATCAATCCGGAGTTGCCGACGGGCGAAGTCGAGATTTTCATCCGCGAGATGGAAGTGCTCGGCGCTGCCAAGGAATTGCCGCTGCCGGTGTTCGGTGATCTGGACTACCCGGAAGAAGTCCGTCTGAAGTACCGCTTTCTCGACCTGCGGCGCGAGAAACTGCACAACAACATGATGCTTCGCTCGGAGGTGATCCGGGACATTCGTGACCGCATGTGGTCCATCGGATTCAACGAGTTCCAGACCCCGATCATCACGGCGTCGTCGCCGGAAGGCGCGCGCGATTTTCTCGTGCCGTCGCGCCTGCATCCCGGCAAGTTCTACGCGCTGCCGCAGGCGCCGCAGCAGTTCAAGCAGCTGCTGATGGTTTCCGGCTTCGACAAGTATTTCCAGATCGCGCCCTGTTTCCGCGATGAGGACCCGCGCGCCGATCGCTCGCCGACGGATTTTTATCAGCTCGACATGGAAATGTCCTTCGTCACCCAGCAGGATGTCTTCGACACGATCGAGCCCGTGCTGGCAGGCTGTTTCGAGAAATTCGGCGGTGGCCGCCCGGTCAACCGCGACTGGCCGCAGATTGCTTACAAGGACTCCGCACTCTGGTACGGAACCGACAAGCCCGATCTCCGGAACCCGATCAAGATGCAGATCGTTTCCGAACACTTTGCCGGCTCCGGCTTCGCCATCTTCGCAAACCTTCTGGAGCAACCCGGAACCGAGATCCGCGCAATCCCGGCGCCCAAGGGCGGCAGCCGGAAGTTCTGCGACCGGATGAACAAGTTCGCACAGGGCGAAGGCCTTCCGGGCATGGGCTACATCTTCTGGCGCAAGGCGGAAGACGGTTCGATGGAAGCGGCCGGCCCGCTTGCCAAGAACATCGGTCCGGAGCGGACCGAAGCGATCCGCACCCAGCTCGGGCTGGAAGTCGGCGATGCCGCCTTCTTCCTCGGCGGCAAGCCGAAACAGTTCGAGGCGGTGGCCGCAAAGGCGCGCGTGATCATCGGCGAGGAACTCGGCCACACGGACAAGGACCGGTTCGAATTTGCCTGGATTGTTGATTTTCCGATCTACGAAAAAGACGACGAAACAGGCGAAATCGACTTCGAGCACAATCCGTTCTCCATGCCGCAGGGCGGAATGGAAGCGCTTGATGGTGATCCGCTCGAGGTCAAGGGCTGGCAGTATGATCTGTCCTGCAACGGCAACGAGCTGGTTTCGGGCGCGATCCGGAACCACAAGCCGGAAATCATGTACAAGGCCTTCGAAATTGCCGGCTATCCCGCCGAAGAGGTCGACAAGCGTTTCGGCGGCATGGTGACGGCGTTTCAGTACGGCGCGCCTCCGCATGGCGGCTGCGCGGCCGGCATCGACAGGATCGTGATGCTTCTCGCCAATGAGGCCAACATTCGTGAAGTGATGCTCTTCCCGATGAACCAGAAGGCCGAAGATCTCATGATGGGCGCGCCGAGCGATCCGACCGCGGCGCAGCTGCGCGAGCTTCATTTGCGGCTGAACCTTCCCGAAGAGTGAGCGCAGCGATCCGGCCCGTATACGATTGAGACGAATTCGCGTGTTACGATGACCGTGGGTTCACATGATGAGTCTCATTTGCCGAGGCGATGAAACCGATGGAGACACAACGTTTCGTGCGCAATCCGTTCAAATCCAAGACCTGGACCGACCCGAAAGGAACGGTCCAGCTGATCAAGCGCGTTCTGAGCGAAAACTTCCGGACATACATTCCGAAATACCTTCTGGCATTCGTGTTCATGGGCGTGATTGCCGCAACGACGGCGGCCAGCGCATGGATCATGCGGGATGTCGTGAACGAGGTGTTCGTGAACAAGGACGCGCAAATGGTCTACGTGATCGGTGCGGTCGTCTTTTTCATTTTCACGCTGAAAGGGGTCGCGACCTACGGCCAGATCGTCGTCCTTGCACGCGTCGGCAATGAAATCGTCACGGATCTGCGCCGGCGCATGTTCACGATACTCCTGCGTCAGAACCAGGCCTATTTCGACAGGCATACCCTTGCGGAGATAGGGGTTCAGGTCGGCCAGGGCGTCGGTGCGGTCAAGACAACGCTCGACATGATCGTGACGACCCTTGGCAGGGACGTGCTGACGATCATCGGTCTCGCGGTTGTCATGGCGGTGCAGAACCCGCTTCTGAGCCTGTTCGCGCTTGTCACGATGCCGCCGGCCGTGATCGGCGTGACCTTTCTCATTCGCAGGGTCAAGGAATACGTGAAGCGCCAGGTGGTCTCGAACGCCAAGGTCAGCACCGTCATGCAGGAAACCGTTCTGGGTGTCCGGGATGTGCGCGCGTTCGGCATGGAACCGGTGATGCTGGACAAGATGGAAGTCGGCCTCCAGGAAGTGAAGAAGCAATCGAACAAGATTGCCTCCCTGACCGCCAGGACGTCGCCCCTGATGGACACGCTCGGCGGCGTCGCGATCTCGCTCGTGATCTTTTATGGCGGCTATTCCGTCATCGAACTCGATCAGGACCCGGGGGCCTTGTTCTCCTTCATCACTGCGTTGCTGCTGGCCTATGATCCGGCGCGGCGCCTGGCGCGGCTGAACGTCAACCTGGGCAAACAGGTCGTCGGTCTGCGCATCATGTACGACCTTGTCGACCGCAAGCCCGATCATGAAGATGCGCCCGATGCACCCGACATCGTTCTGGATGCCGCACAGGTGGAATTCCGAGACGTGGAGTTCTCCTATGGCGACAGCGCAGCGCTTCACAACACCAGCTTCGTGGCCGAGGCCGGAAAGATGACGGCTCTGGTCGGAGCGTCCGGCGCGGGCAAGTCGACGGTCTTTTCGCTGCTGGAACGCTTTTACGACCCGCAGTCCGGCGAGATCCTGATCGACGGGCAGAACATCAGGAACGTGACGCAGCGCTCGTTGCGCGAATGCATTGCTTTCGTGGGCCAGGATCCTTTCCTGTTCAACAACAGCATTCGCGACAACATTGCCGTCGGCAAGCCCGGCTGCTCGCAGGAAGAGATCGAGGCCGCCGCGCGGTCCGCCAACGCGCATGACTTCATCATGGCGCTGCCGGAAGGCTACGACACAAGGGCAGGACAGAGCGGAAGCAACCTGTCCGGCGGGCAGAAACAGCGCGTTGCCATCGCGCGGGCGATGCTGCGGGATGCGCCGATCCTGTTGCTTGACGAAGCAACGTCCGCGCTTGATGCCGAATCCGAGGCGACCATACAGTCGGCGCTTGAAAAACTGATGGAAGACCGGACCACTCTGGTCATTGCGCACCGGCTGAGCACCGTGCGCCACGCCCACCGGATCCACGTCATGGACAAGGGCAGGGTCCTTGAGAGCGGCACCCACAACGAGCTCTTCGAGCATGACGGGATCTACCGGCGCCTGTGCGAACTTCAATTCCAGGACAAGACGGAAGCTGCCGAGTAATCTCCTTGTCCGCAAAACGAAAAAAGGCCCGGGAACAACCCGGGCCTTTTCATTTCAGCTAGACCGGCTACTGGTTGGCCGCAATGCCGACGGACAGGATCTGCGGGATCATCTGCGGGGCCAGCATCGCCGTTCCCATCACTTGTGAAAACGGCACCGGAGCGCCGGGCGCCGCCGTGATTTCGAGCGACCCGGGTGCATTCAGGTAATCCGTGACGGCCTTGGCAACCTGGCCTTCGAGGTCCTTGTTCTGCAACATGCCCAGCATCAGGGGCAGGCTGCCCGTCAAGCCACCGACATAGGTCGGCACATCGACGCCTGACTTCTTTGCTTCCTGCTCCAGGATGCGTCCCGTCAGCGAGGCATCGTCGAGGCGGATCTTGGCATTCACCACAGACACGTTCTGAAGCAGTCCCATGGCTTCTTCCGGCTTGTCCGACTTTGCTTCCAGCTGTTCCACGACGTCGCGTGTCACGCCGCCGAGAGAAAGGGAGAGCGTCAGGCTGGCGGCATCCTTGGCATCGATCTTGAGTTCCGGAATGTCGATGGTCGCGGCATCGACGTCCCATTTGCCGGACGCGGTCACGTCGAGGGACAGTGTTTCGTAGCCAAGATCGGAGAGCGTCTTCGCCTCCTCGACCTCAAGCTCTTTCACGTCGACGACGGCACCGTTCAGGGCAAAGCTCCCGGAGGTCGGCAGATCGCCGTCCATGCTGTCGATCGTGGACGTGATCGATTGAATGTCTGCTACCTTTCCGTCCTCATCCTGAATCTGGATGGACTTGATTTCGACTGTCCGGTAGCCCGGACCTGACGGCGACGTCTTGGCGGCCGCCTCGGCAGGTGAGGGAAGCACAAGCTGGGTCGCGTCGAGCGTGCCGACCGACATGCCGCCGTCATCCGCCTTCAGTTCAAGGGATTCCAGGCCGAGGCTCTCGAGCTTGAGGCGGCCATTGTCCAGAATCTCGCCGCCGCCGAGCATCGTCCTGGCAATCGTCACCTTGCCGTCCCCTCCGTCCGCGACGACGAGCTGTTCGATCGTGACCGTGTCACCCGAAGCGTCGACGGCACCGTAACTCTCGACGGTTCCCTCCTGCGCATCCACGACGGACAGGAAGGCGTCGGCGACCTCGTTGCCGGTCGGGTCGAAGGCGAGGGCGGGGACGGTTTGAAGTGTGATCAGGCTGACGGCGGTGCACAGGCCGAGCGCAAATCGGGGCGAGGGGGAAAACATCATATAAAACTCCACCATGAAAAGGCGGGCACACTCTGCTTGATGTTTCGTGCCGAGGCAAGGCCGTTGCAGTCTCAATCCAAGATGTGCCAAACAGCGGCTCTTTGCGCCCGCTCCCCGTTCCGCTAGGCGGCTGCCTTTTCCTGAAATTCTTCCTTGGCGCGCTCGACATCCTGGAGCGACGGCAGGCTGGCCTCGTTCCCCAGATGCTGGATCGCGTGTGTCGAGGCGGCGCGGGCGAACTCGAAATGCGCATTCCAGCTGCGTTCCGGGTGGTTGAGGTAGGAGGCGATATAGGCTCCGTGGAAGACGTCGCCGGCTCCGTTGGAATCGACGACTTTCTGCAACGGAACGTCGAGTGCGGGCAAGATCTTGTCCGTACCTCCTGCTTCGTACCAGACGGTGCCGTGTTCTCCGAGTGTCACGGCGCCGACCGGGCAGTTTTTCGATCGAAGATATTGCAGCGTTTCGCCTGTCGACTTTCCAAGTTGCTGGCAGAACCTCTCCGAGACAACGGCGATATCGATATGGTTGAGCAACTCGTCGGTGTTTTCCCGAACCGCCCCCCCGTCAAGTGATGTCAGGATGCCGAGGTTCTTGCAGGTCGCCGCGTAGTGATGGGCCGCATCGGGCATGTGCCCGTCCAGATGCAAGGCCTTCATGCCGGTCAGCGTGAGGGGCGGGAAGGGATGGAGGAAGTCGTTGTCGCGGCAACGCACGATCGCCCTTTTGCCGGATTTCGGCATGATGAAGGAAAGTGAGGAGTCGCGCACCTTGCGGCCATGGACCGAAATCCCGTAGGCCGCCGCCATGTCCAGGAACATGCGCGCCAGCCAGTCGTCCGCGAGCGAACACAGGACATCCGGACGGCCGCCCAGCTTTGCGCAGCAAAACGCCGCCGTCACGGCATTGCCGCCGAAGCTGATCGCATAGTCCCGGGCGATCGTCTTCTCGTCGCCGGTCGGAAGCTGATCGGTCAAAAAGGTAACGTCGATATAGGCTTGGCCGATAAACAGTGCCTGCATGAGCAACTCCCGTTTTCCCGTGGAACGTTTCGTATCGGCACTTAATCACGTGCCCGGTCCGTTCAGCCTTGATCTGGATGAAACACCAACACATTCAGTCCTTGTTTACCCAGATCGGCCATGGTCAGGAAGAGTTTATTGGCCAACAGGTACAGAATTGTCCTTCCGGTATCTAGGTTTCGCGAAAACGGTCCTGATCGCCCTCGTTCTGGCGACAACGCCGCTGTTCGCGATCAACATCATTTTGAACCAGTTTGCCGAGCGCCGGGCGTTGACCGAGATGGAAGCCATGGGCGAGGTGTCGATCCACCGCGCGGAGGAGGCCATCAGCAGCACCGTGAGCTTGCTGCAGAGGCTCGACCGCGACGGCGTGCAGACCTGCAGCGCGGAAGACCGGGTCATCTTCGAGAGACTGATCATTGAAAACGGCATGATCGATGCCCTTGGTCTCGTGGACTCCAAGGGGCAGCGCATGTGCATTGTTCCGGACCGCGAACTCGCCGGCAAGATCATTCTTCCTCCGGTGCGCACCGATGGGCCGCTGGTCGGCATCGGCATGCTGGACCGGGACTATCTGGGCGCCAGGGCGGCGGTGATCAGCTGGGACCTGAAGGACCAGACAAGGCTGTTCGCGGAAGTCACGCCGGCCGTGATCGCGATGGATCCCGGACCGGAATACCTGCGGTCCTACAGGCGTGCCGAGCTGCGCCTCGGCGACAACCTGCTCTGGTACAATGTCGGCGGCTACAATTCCGAAGGCTCCGGACAGGAAAGCACCCTTTCGGTGGATGTCATGTCGGAGCTCTATCCGCTCGTGGCCACGATCACCGCTCCAAAGAGCGCGGCCGCGCACGTCGTCAAGGATCTGAAGGTGGTCGCGGCTGCGGCATGCGCCGGCATCGCGGTGCTGTTCGTCGCGATCGGTGTGTGGCTGTCCTGGCGGCCGGAGAGCGAAGCCAACGACGAATTCGTGGCGGCAATCCGCAACGGCGAATTCATCCCGTTCTATCAGCCGGTCATGGATATCGAAACGCTGCGTCTGCGCGGCTGTGAGGTTCTGATGCGCTGGCGGCGTCCGAACGGAACGATCGTGTCTCCGGGCCAGTTCATGGCCTATGCGGAAAACAACGGCCACATTTTCGATATGACGCGGCACATCATGCGCCTGTCTTCGGAGGAAGTGGGAGATCTCTACGGGGAGAACCCGGACTTCAAGCTTTCGATCAATCTGTTCGCCGGACACTTCCTGGATCGTGAAGTGGTCGCCGACATCAAGTCCATATTCGAGAACTCGAAAATCTCGTTCCAGCAGATTGTCGTGGAAGTCACCGAACGCCATCCGCTCGAGGACATGGAACTCGCGCGCAAGATCATGGCGGAACTCCAGGCGCTCGGCGTCCGCGTGGCGCTGGACGACGTCGGAACCGGACACGGCGGCATGGCGTATCTGCAGAAGCTCGGTGTCGATATCATCAAGATCGACAAGATGTTCATCGACACGATCAGCTCCGACGACAACTCCACGACGATCGTGGACTCCATGGTCGAACTTGCCGACAACCTGGGCATGGGCATTATCGCGGAAGGTGTCGAGCAGGAAGAGCAGATCGAGCGTCTGCTTGAACTCGGTGTCACGGCGGCTCAGGGCTATTTCTTCGCAGCGCCGATGCCGGCCGATGAATTCATTGCCTTCTCCGAGCGCATGGAACGAGAAGCGCTCGAACGCACACGTCTCGCCGCCGAAGCCGCGGCCGCCGAAGAGGCGGCAAGCGAGGCGGCAATGTCCAACGCGGCGGCCTGACGACCGCAAGGCCCAGGCCGCTCCGGCTTTTCCCGATCATTTCCCTGATCACATCCCGCTGATCCCCGGTGACGTCACATCACAATTGGCGGAGCCTGGACAAAAACACTTGTCTGTACCGGCTGGACGGTTTATGTAAGCTACGACTTTACTGACCAGACGGTTTAGAAAATGACGGCACGTGCTTCAAGACATTCTCCGGATTCCAAGGCGGACATCCTGACGGCCGCGATCGAGGTTATTCGCCGCTCCGGCGCGCAGAGCTTCACGATCGACGCGGTTGCCGAGGAAAGCGGATTTTCCAAAGGGGGCGTTCTTTACAATTTTCCGACCAAGGATGCCCTCATCACCGGAATGGTGGAGTTCCTCGGTGGACAGTTCGAAACCGACGTTCTTGCCGCGCGGGCGGCAAACCTCGGCTCGAAATCACCCACGCTCAGCGGCATGATCGATGTCACCGAACGGTGGCTGGAAACCAGGCGCGACGTGGCGCAGGCGATTCTTGCAACGACGGTAGACCGTCCCGAGCTGACAGAACCGTTCTTGAAGGTGAAGCGCCGATTCAAGGCGGCAATTGCGGATGAAACGGATGAGTTCGGCAAAGCCATGGCAATCTGGTCCAGCCTCGAGGGGATGCATTTTTCGGTCGCGCATTGCGTGTCGATCCTTGATGACCATGAACGGGCCAAGGTGCTGAGCGAACTCAGAAACCACCTCGAACAAGACTAGAGACACTCTCGCGGGACAGGCTGCAATGGCGCAGCGGACGGCGACGAGGCGCAGGGAAAAGCGGGACGGCAGAGGATGACGGTTCAAAGAGGGAATATGGCCCGCTGGATGGCGGTGCTTGCTGCGGCGTTCGTTCTGGCTGCTTGCCAGGACGATATGCCGGACCCGGTCGCGGAGGCGGAAGCAAAACTGCACGCCGCCCCCAGACCGGCGAAAATCTTCACGGTGACGGACGAGATCGGTCTGATCGAAAGACGTTTCGCCGGGCGCGTTGCAGCCGTCCAGACGGTTGATCTTTCCTTCCAGGTCTCCGGCAAACTGCTCCAGTTGCCGGTGCTGGAAAGCCAGCAGGTTTCGAAGGGCGACGTGATCGCCAAGCTGGATCCGACGGATTATGAACGTGCGGTCCGCGAAGCGACGATCAACGTCGACCAGGCCAGGCGGGAACTGGACCGTCTGGAAACGCTTAAAGAGCGGTCGGTCATTTCGCAGTCGGCCTATGACGAGCAGAAAAACGTGCATGATCTGACCCTGGAACGGCTGGAAGAAGCGCGCCGAAACCTGCAATACACGACCCTGGAAGCTCCGTTCGACGGTATTGTTTCTCTGCGCCTCGTCGACAATTTCACGACGGTCAGCGTGGCAACCCCGATCGTGCGCATGCATGACGTCTCGGAGGTGCAGGTCGACATCAATGTCGCCGAAGCGCTTTTCGGACGCGTGACGGCGTCGGAGGTTTCCTCCATCGAAGCGAAATTCCCGGCATATGGCGAAAAGATCTTCCCGCTCGAATATCGCGAACACTCCAGCCAGGTCGATGAAGTCACCCAGACATACCGGATCACCCTGGCAATGCCGCGCGAAGGTGTCGATCAGCTTTCGCCCGGCATGACGGCGTCCGTCATCGTCAAGCTTGTACCGGAGGGTCTGGAACTCGGGGAGCAGTTGCTCGTGCCGACGGCCTCGGTCGCCGTCGACGGAGAGGGCAACACCTATGTCTGGAAGTTCGCGGATGCGACGGGTGCCGTTTCCAAGCAACCGGTCGAGATCGGCACGATCATGGGTGACTACATTCCCATTCGCTCCGGCATCGAGACGGGAGACGAAATCGTTTCGGCGGGCGTTGCCTATCTCAGCGACGGCCAGATCGTGCGCCGTCTTCGCTGACAAGAGCCGTAACTAGTCAAGGGATCATGGATCGTGGATATCGCACGCTACTCCATCGAGAAGCCGGTCAACACATGGATGATCGTGCTGATCGCACTTCTTGGCGGTCTTTGGGGGCTTACCTCGGTCGGCCGCCTCGAAGATCCGGCCTTCACGATCAAGGAAGCGCAGGTCATCACCGCGTATCCCGGGGCAACGGCCGCCGAGGTTGAGAACGAGGTCACGGAGATCCTCGAAACCGCGATACAGCAGATGCCGCAGCTTGATGAAATCAGGTCGGTTTCAGAACCCGGTCTGTCGAGGATCAGCGTGGAGATCAAGCCGACCTACGACGGCGGCGAGCTGCCGCAGGTTTGGGACGAATTGCGCCGCAAGGTCGGCGACGAACAGCGAAACCTGCCCGCGGGAGCAAGAACACCGCTCGTCTATGACAGTTTCGGCGACGTATTCGGCCTCTTTTACGCGTTCACGGCCGATGGGTACACAAATCGCGACATACGCGACACGGTGAAACGGATCCGCCGGGAACTGCTTGCCGTGCCGGGGGTCGGCAAGGTGGAGGTTGACGGCGAGCCCGAGGATGTCATCTACCTCGATGTCGACCAGGACAAGATGGCCGGTCTCGGCATATCCATGACCGATATTGTCGGCGTTCTGGACGCCGAAAACAGGATCCAGTCGAATGGCTCCGCCGTATCCGGACAATCCCGCATCCGCTTGATGACCCCATCCGCGTTTGAGGATTTCAGCGGAATACAGGACCTCATTGTCGGCCGGCCGGGCTCGACGGCAATGATCCGCCTGTCGGACATTTCCACGCTGGAACTGGGTGAACCGGAACGTCCGCGCAAACTGATCCGCCACGATGGCCGCCGCGCGGTCACGATCGGGGTCTCCCAGGTCGACGGGACCAACATCGTCGACGTCGGTGACCGGGTCGTTGACAAGCTGGCGGAGATCGAGGCGTTGCTGCCCGTCGGCATGCAGATCCATCCGATCTACGAACAGAACATTGTCGTCGACGCTTCCGTCAACGGCTTCATTCTCAATCTGGCCGCGTCCGTCGTCATCGTGATCGGAGTTCTTGCACTCTTCATGGGCTGGCGCGCGGCGGTTGTTGTCGGAACCGTTCTGCTGCTGACGGTCATGGCAACCGTCCTGTTCATGCGGATCTTCAACATCGAGATGGAACGCATTTCGCTCGGCGCGCTGATCATTGCCATGGGCATGCTCGTGGACAACGCGATCGTCGTTGCCGAGGGCATGATGATCAACATGCAGCGTGGGCAAAGGGCGATCGAGGCGGCAAGCCGCGTCGTCAGGCAGACGATGTGGCCGCTCCTTGGGGCGACCGTGATCGGCATCATGGCCTTTTCGGGGATCGGATTGTCACCGGATGCAACGGGCGAATTCCTGTTCTCACTGTTTGCGGTGATCGCAATTTCGCTGCTGCTGTCCTGGGTCTTTGCTGTCACGGTAACGCCTCTGTTCGGGAAGTATTTCTTCCGCACGGCGGAAGGCAATTTAGACGATCACGATCCCTACAAAGGCATCCTTTATGCCATCTATCGCGGCTTTCTGGTGGGGGCGCTGCATGTAAGGCTGCTCTCCGTGCTGGCGCTTGTCGGCATAACGGTCGCCTGTGTCATGGCGTTCGGCAATGTGAAACAGGCCTTCTTTCCCGATAGCAACACGCCGATCTTCTATGTGCATTACTGGTCTCCCCAGGGCACGGACATCAGGGCGACGGAGGCCGATCTGGCGGAGATGGAGAAGGTCATCCTTGCGGACGAGCGCGTGGAAGCCGTGACCAGTTTCGCAGGCGGCGGCGCGACCCGGTTCATGCTCACCTATGCACCGGAAGACGCCAATCCTGCCTATGGCCACATGCTGATCCGTACGAAAAACCGCGACGATATCGATCTGCTCGCGCTGGAGCTTCGCTCGAAATTCGGCGAGCGTTTTCCATCGGCGCAGATCATCACCAAGCGTCTCGTCTTCGGGCCGGGTGGCGGCGCGAAGATTGAGGCACGGTTTTCCGGGCCGGACGCCAATGTTCTCAAACGCCTCGGCGACGAAGCCCAGGCCATCTTCTCCCTTCCGGAGAACCGGCTGGCCGATGTCAACACCGACTGGAGGCAGCGGGAACTGGTCGTTCGTCCCGTGTTCGAGGAAGACAGGGCGAGGATTTCAGGCGTCACCCGCGAAGAACTGTCGCTGTCGCTGCAATTCGCTACGGAAGGCGTGCAGGTCGGCTCCTATCGCGATGTGGACGAGAGCATTCCGATCGTCGCCCGCAAGGCCGGACCGGAAGGGATTTCGGTCAACGAAAGCGTCTCCGACTCGCTTGTCTGGAGCACGGGGCAGCGCCGCTACGTTCCGATCGACCAGGTGGTGAGCCGGTTCGTCATGGAGCCGCAGGACACGCTGATCCATCGGCGCGACCGCGTCCGCACGCTGACCGTCAAGGCGGAGACAACGGCAGGTGAGACGGCCTCTGCGGCGCTCGCGAGAGTCCGGCCGCAAATCGAGGCGATGGCGCTGCCGCCCGGCTACGCACTTGTATGGGGCGGGGAATACGAAAGCACGAATGATGCGCAGGCGTCTCTCGGAGCCCAGTTGCCGCTCGGTTTCCTGGTGATGCTGATCATTTCGATCCTGCTTTTCGGATCGATCCGGCAACCGCTGATCATCTGGCTGATGGTGCCGATGTCGATCAATGGCGTCGCGATTGCCCTTCTTGCAACGGATACGCCGTTCGGCTTCATGTCCTTGCTCGGGTTCCTGTCACTTTCCGGCATGCTGATCAAGAACGCGATCGTGCTTCTGGAGGAAATCGACAGGCTGATCGGGGAAGGCAGCGAGAAATACGATGCCATCGTGACCGCCAGCGTGTCCCGTATGCGTCCGGTGATGCTTGCGGCGATCACGACGATCCTGGGCATGGCACCGCTACTGTCGGATGCGTTTTTCCGGGGCATGGCGGTGACGATCATGGGCGGGCTGGCCTTCGCGACCGTTCTTACCCTGATCGCCGCACCGGTTCTCTACGCCCTGTTTTTCAGGGTTCGGCCTCCCGCGAAAGCCGGGAAAGGCGAGGAGGTGACCGACGCCGCGGCCGCCTTGCCGGCGGAGTGACCACCGTCACCAAAAGAAAACCCGCCCGCGGGGCCTGCGCGGACGGGTTGATCCAGCTGCTGTGGCATTGCCGGTTTCAGAAGGTTGAAAACCGGACTGGTCTCTCAGTCGGACGCCATCTCACGCTGGACGGTCGACTTTGCGACCTTGATATTGTCGAGCACCTTGGGGCAGCTGGTGCTCGACGCCTGCTTTTCCGACAGGAAGGACGACATGCGTGCTTCCAGGTCTTGCAGCCTTGTTCGGCGGGTGAACTTCGGTTGCATGGCAGGCAGGGCCATAAATGGCCAGAACGGGTTCATGACAGTTTCCTTTCGCGGGCACGTTCGGGTGCGATTCAGTAAGCCAACTGATTTGCGTTCAGGCTTGTTTCAATCCTGGTGATCTCGTCACGCAAACGAAGCTTGAATTTCTTCAAGGACCGAATGTGCTGCGCGTCGGGGTAGGGATGTAGCTCCTCACGGCGGATCAAGGAATCCAGCGTGTTGTGCTGGCTGCGCAAGGATTTTAAACGGTTGTACATCGCCTACCTCCACGTTGTTGGCTGTTGCTGTGTTGACAACCATGATATGGGGTGATTTCGACATAGAAGAAATACATTGTTTGTATTAATGTGATAGAAGAAAGCTATCACCAAGGGGAGAACGATGCATTTCCGGCCGTCACCGCGTCAACTGGACTATTTCATCGCGCTTGCCGAAACGCTTCACTTCGGCAAGGCGGCTGAAAAATGCCATGTATCCCAGCCGACTTTGTCTTCACAATTCAAGCTCTTGGAAGAAAGTCTCGGATGCGGCCTGCTGGAACGCGGCGGCGGCGACATCAGCCTCACAGCCGCCGGTGAGCGGCTGTTGCCGCTTGCGCGTCAGGCTCTTGAGAGTTTGGACGAAATTGTGGCGGTGGCGCAGGCCGGCCGGGCAAATCTGGGCGGTTTGATCCGGTTGGGAGTTTCGCCCACATTCGGGCCATATTTCATGCCGTACCTGCTGCCGATTCTGAAGGAGAATTTCCCGGATCTGGAGCTTTATATCCGCGAGGACCGGCCCAACTTGCTGGAGGAAGGTCTGGCTGCGGGTGCTCTGGATTGCATCATCACGCCGGATTTCACGCCGACGGGGCAACTGACAGAACGTGTGATCTGCTTTGAAAGCGTTTCACTTGCCGTACCAAGGACGCATCCGCTTTCCGGTCTGGACGCGGTGCCGGTGTCGCTGCTGAAAGGCGAGAAGCTTCTGTCCCTGGGGCAAGGCTTTCGGCTGCACAATGACGTTCAGGCGCTGGCACGGGCGGCTGGTGCCGACTTCCTTCAGGACTACGAAGGCACCAGTCTCGACGCGCTTCGCCAGATGGCTTCGATCGGCATGGGGCTGGCGCTCTTCCCCGCCGCCTACATCGCCTCGGAGTTTCCGAAGGAACAGAACCTGCTTCTGAAACCGGTCGAAGGCATCGCCATGCAGCGTGTCATGTATCTTGTTTGGCGCAACGGCAGTTCGCGTGCGGCGCACTACGAAAAACTGCTGTCGCTCGCACAGGAGGCCGTTATGAGTATGGCGGCAGAGGGTGTTGAGCCTGCCGAGGCGGCATAGGGAGACTGGCGTGAAACCAACCAACAGGAAGCACGGTCCGATGACCACCGCCATTCACGGCGGCGAAACGCCGGACCCGACCACCGGTGCGTCCGCGCCGCCCATTCACATGAGTTCCACCTTCGTGAGCGAGGACGTGGCCGGCTTTTCGGCTCATGACCTTGAGGACGGCGGCGACGGGTTCATCTATTCGCGGTGGGGCAACCCGACGGTTTCGTTGCTCGAACAGAAGATCGCCGCACTGCAGGGGGCGGAAGACTGTCTCTGCCTGGCGTCGGGCATGGCGGCAGCGACCGCGATTTTCCTCACGTTCCTGTCGGCTGGCGACCATGTTGTCGTCTCCGACGTGTCATATGCGGGTGTTGCAGAACTCGCGCGGGAAACGCTGCCGCGCCTCGGCATTGAGGTAACGCTGGTGGACATGTCGGACCTGGATGCGGTCAACGCCGCGATCCGGCCGACCACCAGGCTCGTTCACACCGAAACGCCGGTCAATCCGATCATGAGGCTGACGGATCTGAAAGCGGTTTCCGCGCTCGTGCACGCCGCCGGTGCGCTGCACAGCTGCGACGCCACGTTCGCGTCGCCGCTCGGCATGGACGCTGCAGGCCTTGGGGTCGACCTGGTGATGCATTCGATCACCAAATATATCGGCGGCCATGGCGATGCCGTCGGCGGTGCCGTTGCCGGGCGGGCAGACCTGATCGCCGCCATGCGAAAGGAAGCTGCGATACATCATGGCGGCGTCCTGTCGCCGTTCAATGCATGGCTGATCGCAAGGGGCGCGGCGACGCTTCCGCTGCGCATGAGAGCTCACCAGGATGGTGCGGCGGCGGTCGCACGGTGGCTGGAAACGCATCCCGCCGTGACACGGGTGATGTATCCCGGATTGCCATCGCACCCGCAGCATGATCTTGCGGCACGCCAGATGACGAATTTCTCCGGCATGATGTCCTTCCAAGTCGGTTCCGCCGAAAACGGCCGGGCGTTTGCGCGCCGGATGATCGACCGCCTGGAAGTCATTCATTACGCGGTCTCGCTCGGTCATCATCGCTCGCTGATTTTCTGGATGGAAACCGCTCCGCTGATGGAGACCTCCTTCCGCCTCGAGGGCAAACAGCTGAAATCCTACGAGGATTATGCCGGTGAGGGGATCTTTCGCCTGTCCGTGGGACTTGAGGACGCCGAAGACCTGATCGCGGATCTGGAAGCCGCGCTTGATTAGCGAAGCATGCGGACTGCGCGCAAACAAATGCAAGTTGCCGCATTCCGCTTTTCGTGCCAGCATTTCAGATCAGGTTGTACCCTCGTGATCCAGGTTTATGGGAGTGTGACCCGGGGCAGAGGAGGAGAGCGATGCCTGAGATTTCCAGCGACAGCGATTGTCAGACCGTGATCACAACATTCGAGATGACACCGGGAACCTGTTTCGACCTCCTGGATGAACTCAAGGACGCGTATCAGAACTTCATCCGGCATCAGCCCGGCTTCATCGGCGCCGGGCTTCACGTCAACGATGCCCAGACCCGCATTGCAAATTATTCGCAGTGGCGCAGGCGGGAGGACTTCCTCGCCATGCTGCGGACACCGGAAATGCGCGAGCGGAACAGGCGCATCCACGCGCTGTGCAAGAGCTTCGAACCCGTCATGTACGATGTCGCGGAGAGTTTCAACTGACGGGGCGCCTGCCGGATCTTGCCAGCGACCCGTGAGGTGCGGCACCGGCGGACAGCGAAGGCCTGCGCGCCAAGTTGTCTTTGTCGCGTATAGGCTGTTCGTCCGTTGATCGAGCGGTCCACAAGGAAATCCATGTCCTATCAGATAACAGATTGCAGCGCCTTGCACGCCGCGCAGCTTTGCGCCGCGATGAATGCGGCCTTTTCAGACTATGTTGTGCCCTTGTCTCTCACGGTTGACAGGTTCAAGGAGTTTCAGCGGCAGCGCGGCTTCTCGCCCGAACACTCCTTCGCCGCGATGCAGGGAGACGAGATTGCCGGGTTCTGGTTCTCAAGTCAGCCCTTGTCCGCCTATGAGAACCGCGCTTACACCCTGTCCGTCGGGACCGTTCCGGCGCATCGCCGCAAGGGCCTGTCGCGCGGCTTGCTGCAAAGGGTGATCGCGCGGCAGAAGGCGGATGGCGGCAGCGGGCTTCAACTGGAGGTGATCACCTCCAACGACAAGGCGGTGAACGCCTATGAAGACTTCGGCTTCAAGGCATGCCGGACATTGCGCGTTTGCGGAACATCCGGTCCGCGCCCGGCCCGAACCGGGCATCCTGATTTCACCCTTGAGACGATGTCAATCGACCATCTTCCCGAAGACGAAAGCGCCTTTTTCGACACGCGGCCGACGCCGCAGAACGGACGGGCAGCGCTGCGTGCGCTGTGTGAAAAGACCTGCGTGCTTGGCGTTCAGGTTGAGGGCAGTCTTGTCGGCTGGGGCGCGTCCTACCTGGATGGATCCGTTGCCCAGATCGCCGTTCACCGGGACTATCGGCGGCGGGGCATCGGGCGTGCACTGGTGGAAGGGCTCTGGAACGCGACCGCAGCGGAGCATCTCACATTCGTCAATATCGATGTCTCGGCGGAAACGGTAAACGCCTTTCTTGACCGGAGCGGGGTAAAGGATCGTATCCATCAGTCAGAGATGCATCTCGCCTTCGAAGACTGAACCGGCTCGGCTCATTCGCCTTTCTTGAACGGGGCATGCTCGGCGAGGGCTTCGTTTTCACGTTCCACGGCGAAGCGTTCCTGCTCCAGATAGTCGGCGACGGCCTGATGAAGGCCTTCATGGGCAATCCAGTGCGCCGAGTAGGTCGTGGTCGGAAGATAGCCGCGGGCAAGCTTGTGCGAACCCTGTGCGCCCGCTTCCACCCGCTGCAGTCCCCTTGAGATGGCAAAGTCGATGGCCTGGTAGTAGCAGAGCTCGAAATGCAGGAAGGGGTGGTGCTCGCAGCAGCCCCAGTGCCGCCCGAACAGGGTTTCCGAACCGATGAAGTTCAGCGCACCCGCCACATAGCGTCCGTCCCGTTTCGCCAGCACCAGAAGCGTTTGTTCGGCGAGCCGTTCGTTGATCAGCGAAAAGAACTTCCGGTTGAGATAGGGGCGGCCCCACTTGCGGGATCCGGTATCCATGTAAAACCCGTAAAAGGCGTCCCAGTGGGCTTCTGTCAGGTCCGGACCGGTGACCCACTCGACCTCAATCCCCTCGGCGCTCAGGGCTGCGCGCCGCTCCTTCTTGATCGCCTTGCGCTTGCGCGAGGCAAGATCGGCCAGAAAGCCGTCGAAGCTCTCATACCCGTTGTTTTCCCAGTGGAACTGCTGGTCGGTGCGCTGCAGGTAACCCAGGTCGCCAAGTCCGTCCCACTCCGGCTTGGTCAGGAAAGTGGCGTGTACCGAAGACGCACCGCTTCTCTGGCATACCTGAACGAGACCGGCCGCAAGGGCCTGAAGACCGGCTTCCCGGTTGATCCCCGGACCGACCAGGAACCGGCGGCCCGTGGCCGGCGTGAACGGCACCGAGATCTGTAGTTTGGGGTAATATTCGCCTCCGGCACGGTAGAACGCATCCGCCCAGCTGTGGTCGAAGACATATTCTCCCTGGGAGTGGCTCTTCAGATAGGCCGGAACGGCACCCAGCACGTTGCCGCCGGTGTCTTCAAGCAGCATGTGGCGCGGCAGCCAACCGGTGGCATTCGTGGCGCAGCCAGCGGCCTCCAAAGCTTCGAGAAAAGCATGAGAAAGAAACGGGTTATAGGACGTTTGTTCATGTTCTGCATCAAGAACGCCCAATGCGTCCGCCAGGTCGGAACCCTGAAGCGCCGCTGGTGCTGCGGTGCTCTCGTCCCGCGCAAGTTTTCCAGCGCCATCCAGGACCCAGCCGGGATTGGCAACTGCGTCCCATTTGTCGGCGGACACATCCTTCAGGGAGGACAGGATCCGCAATGAAATTGTCTGTCCGTCGGCGGGAGCGTCCGGATCCTGCTTTTCCTTAGAAGGGGAAGAACTCATGCGTCAAAAGCATCCAAAATTGGGGCCACCGTTGAAATGTAGCGCTATCGTTTTGCATCGCAAGAGGGATCTGGCTGACGCCGTCCGGGAAACAGGCAGTTGGCTTCGGAAACCAGCCGTCACGCGGAGCGGGGCTCGGCGTCCGGATCAAAGCCTTCAAAAACGATCTGGTCCGCATACCTGTCCGCGCGCAGGCGCTGTTCGCGCGTTCGCACCGTCCAGGTCATCAGGGGGACCTTGAAAACGGATCGCAGCAGGCTCGGTCCCGCCTTGGGCAGATCGTTGATGCCGTAGGAGATGAAGTGGGGGCGCGTGCGCGGCGCGTGCAGGAGGTGCCGCAGGATGAAGCGGTCGGTACG
Organism: Roseibium sp.; assembly: GCF_965232425.1. Taxonomy (GTDB): domain Bacteria; phylum Pseudomonadota; class Alphaproteobacteria; order Rhizobiales; family Stappiaceae; genus Roseibium. The sequence continues at coordinate 6,005,649 of NZ_OZ246971.1, read as the reverse complement.
CGAATAGCGCGCATAGTCCGGCCCCGGTTCCGCCCCGTCCGCAACAATGCCCCGCAGGACCGCGGCGTTCTGGCTCCGGGCGATGGACAGCATGTCGGGGTCGAAGGATTTCAGGCAAACCGGACCCCGGTAAGCCGCGATCTGATCGGTCACGCTACGCACGAAATCTCCTTGCGCGTCGCGCCGCATCAGCGACTTGATCTCGATGACGAGCGGAACCTTGCCGTCCACGAGATCGAACAGATCCTGAAGCAGCCACAATTTGTCCGTGCCGGTTCTCATGTGGATCCCGACCAGGTCTTCGGCCGCAAAATCGATGACTTTTCCCGTTCCTTCCGCGAGCCGGTCAAGCGTGTAGTCATGAAAGACCAGCGCCTTGCCGTCGGCGGTCTCCTGAACATCGACTTCGATCGCGAGATTGTGCTCGACAGCGCGGCTAATGGCGCTCGGCGTGTTCTCGATGATGCCGTTGTCGGCATCGTGAAAACCGCGATGTGCGATCGGCCGGGCAAAGATTGCCTGAAGGTCGGTGGACATGGAGAGAGAATCCGGAACTGTCCCGGCGGGTGACCCGCCGGCGAATGCGTCAGTCTTCGATTTCGAAGATGGCTTCGATCTCGACGGCCGCGCCGAAGGGCAGGGACGCTGCGCTGACTGCCGAGCGGGCGTGCCGGCCTGCATCACCCATGGCGTCGACCAGGAAATCGGACGCCCCGTTGATGACCTGCGGCTGATCCGTGAATTCGGCAGTCGAGTTGACGAAGCCGACGATCTTCACCAGCCGGACGACCTTGTCGAGGTTGCCGGTCGCGGCCTTTGCCTGGGCAAGCAGATTGATGGCACAGGTTTTGGCGGCCGCTTTGCCATCCTCGACGGAAACATCGCCGCCGAGCTTGCCCGTAAAGGCGATCTTGCCGGCGTCCATGGGCAGCTGACCGGAGATGAACAGCTGGTTGCCCGTCCGGACGTAGGGCACATAGTTGGCAGCAGGCGCGGCGGCATCCGGCAAGGAAATTCCGAGGTCCGTCAAACGGGTTTCGATTGCACTCATGTCATGGCTCCAGCTGGCATCAATTTTCGGTGTCTTGGCGCAATTTCCCGGGTGTGACAAGGCCAAAGTATCCGAGGTCCGAAATAAGTCGCAGTCGGGGTGGCTGATCGCTGACGGGCGGGTCGCTCAATCGCCGGAATTATGAAATAAGTCACCCTGAGTGGATTTTCGGGGCACCGTCTCACATTCGCTGTGGCGCACGTTCCCGATAACCGCATAATACCGGAAGAGTTCCGATGAAGAATACGTCGGAGCGGCACAAAGGAATAACACATGCAGCGCGTTCTCATGAATGGATCAGTGGCCGGCGCCTTTTTTGCCACGGCGGCAATCGCCGGCGTTTTTTCATGGGAAGCCAGTGGCGCGACTGCCGGCGGAAAGGGCGGATACAAGCTCGTGCCGCACCGTGCGGTCTACGATATGAAACTTGGTGAAAAGGAAGACAACTCCGGCATCGCCGGGCTTGCCGGCCGGATGGTCTACGAGTTCTCCGGCAACGCCTGTGATGGATACAGCGTCAATTTCCGGTTCGTGACCCGGTTTCAGAACACGGACGGCGGTTCCCAGGTGACGGACCTGCAGACCACGAGCTTCGAGGAGCCGCAGGCGGAGAGCTACCAGTTCCTGTCCAAGACCTATGTCGACCAGGAGCTTGTCGAGGAATCGCGCGGAACCGCGAAGGCAGGCGCTGAAGCAAAGACCGTCGAGTTGAAGGAACCTTCGGAAAAATCATTGAAAATCAACCCGGAAGTGATGTTTCCGACCGAACATCTGCTAAAGATCCTGGATTCGGCCGAAAGCGGTGTCTCGTTCATCGCGGCCGACATCTACGACGGGGCGGAGACCGGAGAGAAGGTCTATTCCACGACCACCGTGATCGGTGCGAAGGCCCCAAGCCAGGTCGAGGCGGGGCCCGAAAATCCGGATGCGTCGCTGGCCGGATTGCACTATTGGCCGGTCACCGTTGCCTATTTCGATCCGACCGATGAAGACGCGACGGGAGAACTGACACCCGTCTATCAGCTGTCCTTCTGGCTCTACCAGAACGGTGTGAGCGGTCACCTGACACTTGATTACGGCGACTTTACCATCAAGGGCAAGATGGCTGCGCTTGAGCTTTACGACGAGAGCGACTGCAACCGCTGACCGTTCCGGGTGAACGGACAGGAACATGAGGCGACCAGGGTACGGACCCATAACTGAAGCCGATTTGGCGGCAGAAATGGGTCCGTACCCTAGCTCTTCCTGGGCTTGTCCGTTGACCGGGCCGCCAGGGTCAGTCCCAGTTCGACAGCGGAGTTCCCGAACTTGTCGCGCAACTTGTCGACGGCCAGTTCGGCGTTCTTGCGCCGTTCCGCCGACTGGTCGAGAAGATCTTCCGGATCGGCACGATCCGCGGATTCAAGGTCGCTGACACCAATTCCGATCAGACGGAAGCGCCTGCCATCCGTCTCGTTTTCCAGCAATGCATCGCCTGCGGCGTAAATCTTGTCGGCGAGTTGTGTCGGGTCGGCGAAGTGACGTGCCCGCGTGATCGTCTTGAAATCGGCGGTCTTGAGCTTGAGCGTAACGCCGCGTCCGGCCAGGTCGGATTTCTTGAGCCTCGCCGAAACCTTTTCCGACAGGTTTCGAAGGATCGGGCGGAGCGTTTCGAGGCTGGAGATATCGGTCCGGAACGTTGTTTCCGAAGACACGCTCTTGGCACCGCGCTGCGGCTTGACCGTCCGGTCGTCCGTGCCTTGCGAAAGCGTTGCAAGCCTGAGCCCGATGGTCCCGTAACGGCGCGCCAGATCTGCCGCTTCCATGGTCTGCAACTGGCCGATCGTCCTGATGCCGTCTTTTTCCAGCTTCTTTTGAAAGACCTTGCCCACACCCCAGATACGGCCGACCGGCATTCCGGCCAGCACCGTTTTGGCTTCGGCGGCGCCGATGACGGAGAAGCCTCTCGGCTTTTCGAGGTCCGACGCAAGCTTCGCCAGGAACTTGTTCGGCGCGAGGCCGACCGATGCTGAAATCCCGATGTCGGCTTCAATGCCCCGGATGAATTTGGCGAGCGTTTCTGCAGGCGTTGCCTGATGCAGCCGTTCGGTCCCGGTCAGGTCCAGGAACGCCTCGTCGATCGAGAGCGGCTCGACGAGCGGGGTGAGGGCGCGCATCCGTTCCCGGATGTCCTTGCCGGCCCTTGAATATTTTTCCATGTCCGGCTTGATGACCACGGCGTCCGGACAGGCTTCAAGCGCCTTGAACATGGGCATGGCCGAACGGACCCCATAGATGCGGGCGATGTAGCAGCAGGTCGAAACGACACCGCGTTGTCCGCCGCCGACGATGACAGGAACGTCCTGGAGCTCGGGATTGTCGCGTTTCTCGATGGAAGCGTAAAATGCATCGCAGTCGATATGCGCGATGGAAAGCCGGTCCAGCTCGGCATGCGTGACCAGCCGCGGACTTCCGCAACCCGGACAGCGTGACGCCGTCGCCGGTGGCCTGTGGCCGCAGTCCCGGCAGAGCGCTTTGTCGATTTTCAGATCTTCAGACACCAAAATGCGCCGCTTCTGGGAAAGGACCGTTGTCCTTTGTTGCTTCTGACGTCAGAGGATAGACCGAATGTAGGCAGCCGTCTCCTGCCAGTCTCCCGTGAGCAGGTCAATGTGGGTCTCGGGCTCAATCGCTGCAAGAAACCTTTGATCCGCTATGAACTGGATCTGCACGGATGACGGAAGCGAAGCCTGGACCGACGAATGGTTTGTCGGGCTGTCGTCGATGAAAACAACGGGCCCGGACCGGTTCGCCGCCAGCGCGGCCACCGCGCCTCCCTTCGGACCGGAATTCGTTACCACGGGGAAGGGGATGCCCAGACTGGCCAGCAGTTTCTCGCGCGCTGGCTTGTTGTGGCTGCCGGGAAGATTTGTCAGCAAGACGATGTCCCAGGTGTCGGACAGGGCGCCCAGGGCCCGGTCAGCACCGTCAACCAGATCCTGTGCGTGGCTGATCTCGTCGAAAAACGCCAGCAGATGACGTCTGACCTCGTCTGCAGACAGCACGCCCCGGTCCGCCGCACGTCCGATATTGCCCGTCAGTCTGTATTCGTATTGCAGGAACATCAGATCGCGGTCGTTCAGATAGTCCTCAAGATGCCGGATCAGGTGAAGGATGACTTCGTCGACATCGCAGATGATCAGCTTGTTGCCGGAGGCAGGAAGAGCCCTGATCTGGTCGAGAACATCGGGCAGGACGGGCGTCGGTTCAGGCATCTTCACCGGACCCGCCGGCCAGGGCGTAACGCGCAGCCGCCATCATGGTCGGCCGCACGCCTGCGTTTTCGCAGAACGCCAGCAACAGCGGCTCGTCCATCATGTAGAACTCCAGCACGCCCGCCAGAAATCCCGGTTCGCTGGCCGCAGCTCGAATCATCTCCGGCCCGATACCTGAAAACGCAAGAAATCGGCCGATCTGTTCAGGGTCACGGCTCAGCTGGAGCAGAGCTTCCGTTGCAATTCCTTGAGCTTCTTCAACGGATAATGACTTGCCCTGTGTATATTTCATTGTGTTTTTTTGCCTTTCTGAAACGATTCCGGGTTACAACAAATCTAATGCGGACGGAGGCAGGGTTCTACCGCAGACTGGAAATGGGTCGAGAAATGGGACCGGCCGCGCGCCGGGCGAAGGGCCGAACTGAATGGCAAAAACCGTATTGATCGTGGAAGACAACGAGCTGAACATGAAGCTGTTTCATGATCTGCTGGAAGCGCACGGCTACAATACGCTTCAGACCCGGACCGGAATAGAAGCGTTGCAGCTGGCTCGCGATCATCACCCCGATCTGATCCTGATGGACATTCAGTTGCCGGAAGTGTCCGGTCTGGAAGTCACCAAGTGGATCAAGGAAGATGAGACGATTTCCGCCATCCCGGTGATCGCGGTGACAGCTTTTGCGATGAAGGGCGACGAGGAGCGCATCCGTCAGGGCGGTTGCGAGGCTTACATTTCGAAGCCGATCTCCGTGGCCAGGTTTCTGGAGACCGTACGCGCCTATCTCGGCGAGGACTGAGCCCGCACAATTTAACGGTTTCCCGGCAAAGAACCCGTCCCGGAATTGCGATGGCGCCGAGCCGCTTTCACAAGTGTTCGTGAATGCAGTCTTTCGAATCGGTTACCCGTTTTCACGTTAAGGTTACGAATTTACTAAAAAGACATTGTTTCTGTGCATATTTCGCGGAATTTATTGCATTCGAGGTTTTATGGAGTAGTGTGACGGCAGGTCTTGGTGATCCTCGACCGCGCCATCAACGTTAGACCTTGGTCAACAAAAACGTTTGGCAACAGTTTCCCCTCGGAGTGCTCAGGTCCGCCGCATCTCCTGGGTCCGTGGGGCAGGTCGGTTGGGAACCGGCCGAAGAGTGGCCTCCTCGAATGCCGTGTTCCCACCGACCACTAATTCCTCAAACCAGCGTGATATCCGTGTCTCAGAGCTTAGCCGGCGCTGATGCTTGGGGTATTTTTAGATCCGTTTTTCAACAAAAAACCCGCCGATCCGGCGGGTCATTGTTCATCCGGCTAAGAACCGGACTTACTTGATCTTGGCTTCCTTGAACTCGACGTGCTTCTTGGCAACCGGGTCGTACTTCTTCTTGACCATCTTTTCGGTCATCGTGCGCGAGTTTTTCTTCGTGACATAGAAGAAACCGGTGTCCGCCGTGGACACAAGCTTGATTTTGATTGTTGTCGCCTTGGCCATGGCCTTGGATCCTGTTCTCGTGTGTCGGGCATAGGGTTCTTGTGGCCAGATTGGCTGGCGGTTAATCTACCCCAATGTCTGAAATCAGCGCGCAAACTACCCATCGGGGCGTGAAAGTCAAGCGCTGCCTGCAGTGCGACCGGGTTTTGAAGAAAAAATCCGTCTATTTCGTCCGGCAGGCAATGACCCGGATTTCAACGATCGCGTCTTCGTGCACAAACCCGGACACTTCGATCGCGGTCCAGGCAGGATAGGGGGGGCGGACAAACTCGGAACGTACGTCCTTGAAAAGCTGCAGATGCTCGCGGAGCCCGACGTGGTAGCTGGTCATCTCGACAACCGCGCCGAAGTCCAGGCCGGCCTCGGTAAGCACGCGCTCTACCTTACCGAACGCGTTTCTCATCTGCGCTTCCGGATCGCTTGCCATGTGCCCGGAAGGATCGGCACCGGTGAAACCCGTCAGAAAGACAAAATCACCGCATGCAAGACCGGGCGACATCTTCCAGTCGTCATGGTAGGTCTGCATGTCGCCGGGAATAATGGCCGTTTTGTCCATCAGTACCTGCTTCAGATCTGATCGCGCTTGAACGCGCCCTTGCGGAAAAAGTAATAGGGAACCTCGGTACCTGGCGAAAGATCCGGGTCCTTCGCAAGTCTTTCTTCGAGGTCTGTCAGAATTGTCTGGGTAATCAGCGGCAGCTCTTTTTCGCGCGCTTCTTCAAGTGTCAGCCAGGCGCAGTCTTCCAGTTCGCCCGAGGGGCCAGTGCCCTCCGGCAACTGGTCCGCAATCGCGTCCGACCAGACGGCGAGAAACCGCGTGTCGAAGCGTCGCGGCCTCTGCGGCGGCGTGATTGCCCTCGCCACCATGCGAAGGCTGCTCAGGTCCGGCTGAATGCCCCTGTCGGCGAATGCTTCGAAACCCTTGCCGAGACGCAGGCCGCCATCAGCTGATTTCTGACCGACGAATATGCCGGCCTCTTCATACGTCTCCCGGATGGCAGCCAGGGCGAAAGCGCGCACGCGGGCGGCCGACTTGCCGTTCTTGAGCCCCTGGGAGAGCTTGGTTTCGACGCTCGGATGGTAGGGCAGAACATTCGAAATACGGCTGTCGCCCGGGTCAACGCGCCCGCCCGGGAAAACGAACTTGCCCGGCATGAACGTATGCCGTTTGTGGCGCCTTCCCATCAGCAGCCTGACCGTCCCGCCGGCATCACGGTCCAGGATCAGCAATGTTGCCGCATCCTTTGGCCGAATATACGGAAAGTCCCCGGCCTTCTCGTCCTTCGCCAGCTGTTTTTCAAACGAACCCGTCATGTGATCCTTTCGGAAGGTGCGGGTGCGACCGGAAATTCGTCCTCGGAGTCCGGATCGAAGCCGTGCATGTAGAGGGCCCATTGAAGTCCGACCAGCGCGCCCTTGATGGGGCGCATGAGCGCAAGACACAGCAGAAGCGTCAAGGGCAGCCAGATCGACATGTGGATCCAGATCGCGGGCCGCCACATCACCTCGACGATCAGCAGAGCCGGAATGATGATGTGCCCGACAATGGTGATGGTGAAGTAGGGAGGCGCATCATCGGCCCGGTGATGATGGAACTCCTGGCCGCACTCGGTGCAGCTGTGCCGCGTCGTCAGAAAGCCATCGAACAGCTTTCCGTGGCCGCAGTTCATGCATGCGTTCCTGGACCCGCGCAACATCGCGGGAATGACCGGTCGTCGCGGCCGTTCCGCGTCGGCCTCGGGGATGTCCACGTTATCCGTCAAATCATATCGAACCGTCACCTTGGCCTCCTTCGGCTCGTCTTTTTCGTGGAGGTCTTTGCGCGTCCGCCCTTGGGAGGTCCGCGCCGTGACTTTGGAGCCGCTTTCCGGATTTTCTTGCCCGCGATGCGTCCGTGACTGAGCAGTTCGAAGGTGAGCGCTCCGGCGAACGGCGCCGCTTCCACAAGCCTGACTTCCACCTGATCCCCAAGTTGGTAAGTCTCGCCCGATTTGTCACCTATCAGGGCATGCGACCCTTCGTCGTAGCGATAGTAATCGAGACCGATCGTGGAGGCCGGAACGAACCCGTCGGCGCCCGTGTCCTGCAGGCGGACAAACAGGCCGGATTTCACCACTCCGGCGATGCGTCCCTGAAAGGTCGCCCCGACCTGATCGCTCATCCAGAGAGCGATCAGGCGGTCGATCGTGTCCCGCTCCGCCAGCATCGCCCGCCGCTCTGCGCCGGAGATTTCCGCGCCGATCGCCTCAAGCTTGCTTTCAATGCCGTCCGGCAGGCCGTCCTTGCCGAACCCCAGCGCGGAGATCAGCCCCCTGTGCACGATAAGATCGGCATAGCGTCGGATCGGCGATGTGAAATGCGCGTAGCGCCGCAGATTGAGGCCGAAATGGCCGATATTCTGCGGCGTATATTCGGCCTGGGCCTGGCTGCGCAGAACGACTTCATTGACGAGATGAGCCTGCGGCGTGTCTTTCACCTTTGCCAGGATGCCGTTGAAGACGGCGGGGCGCAGACCGCCGGAGGACGGCAGCTTCATGTTGAGGGTCGACAGAAATTCCTTGAGGCTTTCCAGCTTTTCCGGTGTCGACGCGTCGTGAACGCGATAGAGCAAGGGGCTCTTTTTCTTCTCGAGCGTTTCCGCGGCAGCCACATTGGCCTGGATCATGAATTCTTCGATCAGCTTGTGCGCATCCAGACGCTCCGGAACATAGACATGATCGACGGTTCCGTCGTCTTTCAGCTTGATCTTGCGCTCCGGCAGATCGAGTTCCAGCGGTTCGCGCGCCTCGCGGCCCTTCTTGAGCACCGCGTAGGCGGCCCAAAGAGGTTTCAGCACGCCCTCCAGCAGCGTTTCCGTCTTGTCGTCCGGCACCCCATCAATGGCCTTCTGGGCCTGCTGATAGGAGAGCTTGGCCGCCGAACGCATCAGGACACGGTGAAAGCTGTGACCGGTCTTGCGCCCCGTCTTGTCGAAAATCATGCGTACGCCGAGCGCAGGTTTGTCTTCCTTTTCGCGCAGCGAACACAGCTGGTTGGAAATGCGCTCGGGCAGCATCGGGATAACACGGTCTGGAAAGTAGACCGAATTTCCCCTGATATTGGCTTCCCGGTCCATGGCGGAGCCTGGCGTGACATAATGCGCGACATCGGCGATCGCGACATAGATGACGTGACCGCCGCTGTTTTCAGGGTCCTCGTCAGGTTCGGCAAAAACCGCGTCGTCGTGATCCTTGGCATCGGGCGGGTCGATCGTGATCAGCGGCACCTGCCGCCAGTCCTCCCGCTTGCCGAGCGTTTCGACCGGCCTGGACGCCTCGGCCTGGGCGTCGACCGCCGAGGGAAAAACGTGCGGAATACCGTGGGACTGCAGCGCGATTTCCGAAATCGCCTTCTCCGAATTCATCGATCCGAAGCGCTCGACAATCGAAGCGCGCGGTTGGCCGTAGCGGCCGGAACGGTTCACCTGTACACTGACAAGGTCGCCGTCATCCGCTTCCTTCAGGTCCGCGGGATCGACATCGAGTTCACGCTGTTTGCGGTCGATCGGTTCAAGGTACGGGGGGCGCTCGCCGTCGCGCTTGCGGAAGATCCCCAGGATGGCTCCCTGTTTCTTTTCGAGCACCTTGATGACGCGTGCGACGTGTTCGGCTTCCGGACCGGCCTCTGCCTCCGTCAGGCGGATGAGCGCGCGATCACCGACGCCGGGCTGGGTGGCCTTGGTTTTGCCGCTCAGGACCAGCACGTTCGGCGGATCGCCCGCCTCCTCGTCCCAGTCGACCGGGACCCCAAGCAGGTCGCCGTCGCTGTCACGCCCGAAAAGCCGGGCGACGAAAACAGGTGGCAGATCGCCGGGGCGGATCATGCGTTTGTTCCGCTTCTCGATCAGGCCCTCCTCGGAGAGGTCCTTGAGCATCTTTTTCAGGTGGATGCGGGCGCCGCCGATAATCCCGAAATGGCGCGCGATCTCGCGCTTGCCGGCGCGGCCCGGATTGTCCGCGACAAAGGCGAGAATGTCCTCGCGTGAGGGCATCTCGCCGGGAACCTTCGCGTGTTTTCGTCTGGTATGCTTGCGCGTGTTGATCCGTTTCGCGTTCAAGACGCGTCATCCCACGGCACGTCTTCAGACGAGGCGTCGACCTCTGCCTTTTTCGCCGTCTTGGCGGTTGTCTTCTTTGCCGTGGATTTGGCCTTGCCGTTAGCGGAGGATGCCTTCTTGGTGGCCGACTTCTTGGCGGCCGTTTTCTTTTTTCCGCCGCCCTTGGCAGCCTTGGCCGCGATAAGTTCCAGCGCCTGTTCCAGGGTCACCGCCTTTGGATCGCTGTCCCTGGGCAGGGTCGCATTGATCTTGCCGTGTTTGACATAGGGGCCATAGCGGCCGTCATAGACGTTGACCGGTCCGCCTTCGTCCGGATGTTCGCCGAGTTCCTTCAGCGGCGTTGCAGCCGCACCTCTGCGTCCGCCGCCCTTGGCGCGTTTTTCAGCCAAGGCATCCACCGCGCGGTTGATGCCGACGGAAAAGACCTCGTCCGGCGCTGAGAGGTTCGCATAGGTTCCCTCATGCAGGACAAACGGGCCGTAGCGGCCGATCCCGGCGGTGATCATCTTTCCGTCTTCGGGGTGCAGGCCGACCTCGCGCGGCAACGACAGCAACTGCAATGCCTTTTCCAGATCCATGTCAGGCGCGGACCAGCCCTTGGGCAGGGAGGCGCGCTTCGGCTTCACTTCCTCGCCAAGCTGAACATAGGGGCCAAAGCGGCCATTGCGCAGCGACACATCCTGTCCCGTCTCGGGGTCGGAGCCGAGCACCTTCGGACCTTCGTCCGCGTTTCCGTCTTCACCGTTCGGCTTGCCGAGCTGACGGGTAAAACCGCATTCGGGGTAGTTGGAGCAACCGATGAACGCGCCCCAGCGGCTGACCTTCAGCGACAGTTGTCCGGTGTCGCAGCTCGGGCACTTGCGCGGATCGCTGCCATCTTCCTTCGGCGGGAAGATGTGCGGTCCGAGCAGCTCGTTGAGAGAGTCGATGACCTCGGCGACACGCAGATCCTTGATGTCGTCAACCGAGCCGGAGAAGCTGGTCCAGAAATCACGCAGCACATCCAGCCAGGACAGTTCACCGGCGGAGATCTTGTCCAGCTGTTCTTCGAGGCTTGCCGTGAAATCGAATTCGATATAGCGCCGGAAGAAACTCTCCAGGAACGCGGTGACGATCCGTCCCTTGTCCTGGGGAACGAGCTGTTTCTTTTCCAGCTCGACATAGTCCCGGTCGCGCAGGGTCTGCAGCGTCGAAGCATAGGTCGAGGGGCGTCCGATCCCCAGCTCTTCCATCTTCTTGACAAGGCTGGCTTCGGTATAGCGCGGCGGCGGCGTGGTGAAATGCTGGTTTGCCTCGATCGGGTCCGAGCTTCCGTCAACCGAAGTCGCAACCAGGGCCGCGCCATTTTCGACGGCCGGAAGACGTTTTGAGTTTTCGTCTTCCTCGTCGTCGCGACCTTCCTGGTAGAGCGCGAGAAAGCCGTCGAACCGGACGACGGAACCGGTTGCTCTCAGGTTGGCATTCTTGCCGGAGCCTGTCGCGACGATCTCGATCGTCGTGCGTTCCAGAACGGCAGACTCCATCTGCGAGGCCATCGTGCGTTTCCAGATCAGCTCATAGAGCCGCGCCTGGTCGGGGTCGAGGAACTTGGCAACATCCTTCGGCCGTCTCGCCAGATCCGTCGGCCGGATCGCCTCGTGCGCTTCCTGGGCGTTCTTCGCCTTGGACGAATAGGCGCGCGGTTTTTCCGGCACATACTTGTCACCGAAGTCCTGGCCGATCACGTTCCGCGCAGCCGCAATGGCTTCTCCGGCAATCTGGACGCCGTCTGTTCTCATGTAGGTGATGAGCCCCGAGGTTTCCCCGCCGATGGAGATACCTTCATAGAGTTTCTGGGCCACCTGCATTGTTCTGGAGGCCGCGAACCCGAGTTTGCGCGAGGCTTCCTGTTGCAGGGTCGAGGTCGTGAACGGAGCGGCCGGATTGCGCTTTGCGGGCTTTGAGGCAACGCTGTCGACCGTGAAACTCGCGGTTTCCAGCATGGATTTGATCGTCGTCGCCTCGGCTTCGTTCTTGATGTCGTGGCGACCGATCTTGCGGCCTTCGAAGCCCGTCACACCCGCCTGGAACGTGTCACCAGCGGGGGTCTTCATGTTGGCAAAGATCGACCAGTATTCTTGGGGCTTGAAGGTCTCGATCTCCATCTCGCGGTCGCAGATCAGTCGCAGCGCCACCGACTGGACACGTCCGGCGGATCTGGCTCCCGGCAGTTTCCGCCACAGGACGGGAGACAGCGTGAAGCCGACGAGATAGTCGAGCGCACGGCGGGCAAGATAGGCATCGACCAGCGGACCATCCAGCTGACGGGGATTGTCCATCGCTTCCAGGATCGCCTTCTTGGTGATCGCGTTGAACACCACCCGCTCGATCTGCTTGTCTTTCAGGACCCGTTTTTTCTGCAGCACTTCCAGAACGTGCCAGGAAATCGCTTCTCCTTCGCGGTCGGGGTCGGTCGCCAGGATCAGGCGATCGGCTTCCTTGACCGCGTTGGCGATTTCCGAGAGCCGCTTCTGGGATTTGCTGTCGACCTGCCAGCTCATCGCGAAATTTTCGTCGGGCAGGACCGAGCCGTCTTTCGGAGGCAGATCCCGGACGTGGCCGTAGGAGGCCAGGACCGTGTAATCGGTGCCGAGATATTTGTTGATCGTCTTGGCTTTCGCCGGCGATTCCACAATAACGACGTTCATTCTTACCCAAATAATTTTGCCGGAAACGGAGCCCCCGCCCGGTGGAGAAGGAGATTTAAGGTGCGCAGACGATCACGGATCATGCGCCGCCTGTCAAATGGACCTTTGCGCGCCCGGGGTCAAGAGACCTCGCATTTGACATGGTTTTCCACGGTTGAGTTGCCCACAGGGCATGCACGCCGCAACGCTCCTTCCAAATTGCTGACACCCCTGCGATCATCCCATGATCAGGGAAACCCTGTGTCCGGCATGGCGTTCGAGCCGGCCGGCAAGTTCGAGTTCCAGGAGAACCACACTGACCGTTCGCGCATCTGCCTCGACAAAACGGATCAACTCGTCAAGCTCCATCGGTGCAGGGCCGAGCGCTTCGATAATCCTGGATCTCGTGGCATCCACCGGCTCATCCGGGTCGGCATCCTGCTGCTGGACGGGTTCGGATAAGCCGCGAAAAAGCGGCAGGGCCGGGCCGGTGTGCGTGGCCATACCCTCCAGGACATCCCGCGCCGATCTTGCCAGCGTCGCCCCCTGACGGATCAGGCCGTTGGCACCTTCCGACCGCGGGTCGAGGGGAGACCCCGGCACAGCGTAGATCTCTCGGTTCTGCTCGAGTGCGTAGCGTGCCGTGTGCAGGGACCCGGAGCGTTTCGCCGCCTCGATCACCACCACGCCGAGCGAGACACCCGAGATCAGCCGGTTGCGCCTCGGAAAATCCCGTCCGCGCGGTTTCCATCCAAATGGCATTTCACTGATGGCCGCACCGCCGGCATCCAGGATCGCCGCAAGGAGGCGGCCGTGTTCGGGCGGATAGAGAACATTCAGTCCGCCTGCGAATACGGCGAGGGTACCTGTCTGCAGCGCCGCCTCGTGTGCGGCAGCGTCGATGCCGCGCGCAAGACCGGACGCAATCGCAATGCCTTGTGCGCCGAGATCGCGGGCGAACCCGGCTGCGAGCTTACGCCCGGAAAGCGAGGCGTTGCGGGCGCCGACAATGGCCGCTATTTGCGGATTGGCCGTCACCTTGCCACCCTTGATCGAAAGCAGCGGAGGCGGACTGTCGATATGCTTCAGATGGGTGGGGTAGTCAGCTTCGCCCAGGGCCACCAGGCGGGCTCCGAAGCGCCGGTGAGCTTCGAGTTCATCGAACGCGTCATGCTCGGTGCAAAGCCGGTAGCTCCGCCTGCCGCCGCGCCTTGAAAGCGCGGGCAGGATTTCAAGCGCTTTTTCTGCGGACCCGGCATGATCCAGCAAATCCCGGAAAGTCGCCGGACCGATGTTTTCCGATCGTATGAGACGCAGCCAAGCCAGACGCTGGTCCTCGGTGAGGCACAGTGTTTTATCCGGTTGGCTCGCGTTCATGTCCCTCCGCTGTCTGTGTCCGCTTCGGCGGTCGGCGCGGAGGTCGACTTTGACCCGATCCGGCTCTCTTCACCGCGCAACAACCTGCCGATATTCTCGTGATGCTTGATCCACAGAAGCACGGTCATGAAGAGGGTCATCTCAGCAAGCTGAAAACGGTTCAGGACGAGATAGAGCAGAACCGGTGTCGCCAGGCTCGCCGTCAGCGCCGACAGGGAAGAGTAGCGGAACAGGACCGCCATGCCGATCCAGATGCCGATGAAGATCAGCGCTGCCGGCCAGTAGAGGCCGAGCAGGATGCCGATATAGGTCGCGACACCCTTGCCGCCCTTGAACTTGAGCCAGACCGGAAACAGGTGGCCGAGAAAGGCACCGAGACCGGCAACCAGAGCCATGTCCTGGCCGTAGATCGCGTTGACGATCAGCACCGCGACGGTTCCTTTCAGGCCGTCGCCGAGCAGCGTTGCCGCGGCGAGCGACTTTCTGCCGGTGCGCAGAACATTCGTCGTGCCGATGTTGCCTGAACCGATGTTGCGGATATCCCCGAGGCCGGCCATCCGCGTGAACACGAGACCGAACGGGATCGAACCCAGCAGGTAGCCGAACGCAAGTGCAGCAAGATAGTAGGGCCAGGCGAATTCCCAGCTGATCGGATCTGGCACGCGAATCTACTCCCTTGTCGCGCTTCGGCAAATTTCTGCGGCACTGTAACCGGCTGTCGGTGCGGATCAAGTCCCGAGAGTGCATTCACGCTACGGCAACTTTCGCATCTGCCGGAAAGAGCGGCGCCACGAGGCCTGCCGGCAATGGATACCTGAGCGTCACCCCTTGAGTTTGTATTTCTCCGCCTGGACGACAAGCGATCCGAAAGGCGCCCTTATGCTCGCCCTGAGCGGCACCAGATAGGGCTTGTCGCCAACGGGTGCTAGCCAGATTTCCATCGACTTGTTGTTGGCAAGCTCCTGGATCGTCTTGCGCTTCGGACGGTGACCGGAAACCGGTTCATACCGGGCCCGGCACACGAGAACATCGCCCTTGAAGCGGCCGTCCGATGTCTTGGCCTTCCGCTTCGACTTGTAGCTCAGATGGACGTTGTAGCGCTCCTTGCCGTCGAAGAGCTCCAGGGTCCGGTTGCAGCTTTCGGCGGAAAGGCCCTTCGGTGCGGGAAAAACGGCTGCGGTCAGCGGGTCCAGCACATTCTTCAGATGATCGGACGTGACCTTGATCCTCTGGTTCATCCGGTCCTGTGGCGGGTTCACCGCAACTTTCTTCACGGTTCCCTCGCGCATTTGCATCGAGATCGTTCCGTTTTCATCGTCGCTTTTGACATTCAGGGAGAAGCTGTCCGGTTGAAGCGTGCCGCCGGCGATGCTGCCGCGAACGTTGACGGAGCCCTTTCCGTCCGAGACAAGTTTGCCGAAGGCCGCCGTTCCACCATTGGCCTTGATGGCGTAGGCGCTGTCGCCGAAGTCGACCGAGAGAACACCGGAGCCGATTGGAAGTCCGACGGCGAAGAGCTTGTATTTCATGTAGAGGTCTGCCGAATGAGCCGGGGTGCCGGCAACGGCAAGTGTGAAGAGCGTCAGGAAAACCGTGCGCATGATCTGATCCATCCATTCCGTCTGGCCGCGCCTTGCTGACGAGATCAGCGCGGGCATTTGCGGCGGATCGAACACCATTTCACCTGAACGCAATCTGAATGGCCCCTTGGCTGCGCAGGGCGTCTGGCTCAGGAGTGTGCGAATACCGTCTTGCCTGCGACGACCGTGCGCAGGACGCGCCCGGAGAAGCGCGCATCCTCGAAGGGCGAGTTCTTCGAATGCGACCGGATGGCGCTTTTTTCAAGCACCCAGGGCCGGTCCGGGTCGAACACGGCGATGTCGGCTGGAGATCCCTTGGTCAGGCGGCCGGCCTCCAGTCCCAGCCTGTCGGCCGGCTTGTTCGTCATGGTGCCAAGCAGGGTAACGAGGTCGACCTGTTCGGAGTGAAACAGCCGCAGAGCCGCCGCCAGCATGGTTTCGAGCCCGATCGCGCCATCTTCCGCTTCTGCCCAGGGGTGCCGCTTTGTTTCAACGTCCTGTGGATCGTGGTTGGAGCAGATGATGTCGATGGTCCCGTCGGCAATCGCGGCAATCATCGCTTCACGGTCTGTCTCGTCGCGCAGGGGCGGGGACATCTTGAAGAACGTCCGGTAGGCGCCGATGTCGTTTTCGTTGTGCGTCAGATGATTGATGGAGATCCCCGCGGTGATATCCAGCCCGCGTTTTTTGCCGACGCGTATCACCTCCGCGCTGTCGGACGTCGAGATCAGGTTCGCATGATACTTGCCCTTGGACATGCCGACGAGACGCAGGTCCCGTTCCAGCATGATGATCTCGGCTTCGCGCGGCACGCCGGAAAGGCCTTTCCAGCTTGCGTTCAGGCCCGCATTCATCACGCCGCCTGCCAGATCCGGGTCTTCCGTATGGTGGATGACAAGGGCGTCGAAGTCCCGCGCATAGGTCATCATCCGGCGCATGACCTGCGCATTCTCGACCGACTTGTGCCCGTTCGTGAAAGCGACCGCACCGGCTTCCTTCAGGAGCCCGATTTCCGCCATCTCGGTGCCGTTCAGTCCCTTGGTCAGGGCTGCAAGCGGATGCACGTTGACGATGGCCGTGTCCCGTGCACGCCGGAGAATGAAATCGACCAGCGCCGGGTCGTCGATGACCGGATCCGTATCCGGCATCGTGCAGATGGTCGTGACACCGCCCGCGGCGGCGGCCTGGGACGCGCTTGCGAGCGTTTCGCGGTGCTCCGCGCCTGGTTCTCCGACCGAAACGCACATGTCGACCAGGCCGGGACAGGCGATCGCGCCTTTGCAATCGACGATCTCCGCGCCGTAGGGCGCGCCCTGGTTGGCCGCTTCGGGACCGGCCGCCAGAATGGTGCCGTCCGCGATGATGATGGACCCTGGTGCATCCAGTTCGCGAGCCGGATCAATCACCCTGGCGTTGGAAAGAACCAGCGGTCTTGGGGTATCGAGTGCCACGGGCATCTTCCTCTATTGATTGGGCAGGTTGGCGGCGAGGGCTTCAAGGACGGCGATCCGCACGGCAACCCCCATTTCTACCTGTTCCCTGATCAGGCTCTGCGGGCCGTCGGCGATGGAGGCGTCGATCTCGACGCCCCGGTTCATCGGGCCGGGGTGCATGACGAGCACATCTTTTCTTGCAACGGAGAGTTTTTCCGCATCCAGACCGTAGTAGCGGTAATATTCGCGGACCGAGGGGACGAATGCACCATTCATGCGCTCGCGCTGCAGCCGCAGCATCATGACAATGTCCGCATCCTTCAGTCCCGCGCGCATGTCGTTGAAGACCTCCACGCCCATCTTGGCGATACCGGACGGCAGCAGCGTTGACGGTGCAACGACACGGACCCGCGCGCCGAGGGCATTCAGCAGGATGATGTTGGAGCGCGCGACACGCGAGTGGGCGATGTCACCGCAGATGGCCACCGTCAACCGGGCGATCTTGCCCTTGTGACGGCGGATCGTGAGCGCATCCAGCAGCGCCTGCGTCGGATGTTCGTGCGGCCCGTCGCCTGCATTGACCACCGAGCAGCCGACCTTGCGTGCCAGCAGATGGACGGCGCCCGCAGCATGATGCCGGACCACCAGAAGATCCGGATGCATGGCGTTGAGCGTTGCCGCTGTGTCGATCAGCGTTTCCCCCTTTTTCACCGAGGAATGGGACACGGCCATGTTCATGACATCCGCGCCCAGCCGCTTGCCGGCAAGTTCGAAGGAACTCTGCGTGCGGGTGGAGTTTTCGAAAAAGAGATTGATCTGGGTGCGGCCCTGAAGCACCTGCTTGCGCTTGTTGACCTGCCGCGAAACCTCGACGGCTTCTTCGGCACGGTCCAGAAGTCCCAGAATTTCGTGGGGGTGGAGCCCTTCAATGCCCAGCAGATGGCGATGGGGGTAGGGGCTGTCTCGATGGGTGTCTGTCGCAGTCATCGAGACCATCCCTATATGGGGAATCGGCACCTTAGACAAGCCACGAATTCAACTCATGCCCGATGTCCACATGAGGCGGATAGCCGAGCGCCGGTCTGAACCTTTGCTCCGCTGCGGGCTCACTCTTGCGAAGACATGAAGCCGAGCCGGTCAAGGAAGCCTTGCAGGATGTAGGCGGCGGCCATCTTGTCGACGACGTCGGCGCGTTTTGCCCGGCTGGAGTCCGCCTCCAGCAGCGTCCGCGTCACGGCGGCGGTTGACAGGCGTTCATCCCAGTACGTGATCGGAAGCTCGGTCTTCTGCGAAAGGTTTCGGGCAAACGCACGTGTCGCCTGCGCCCGCGGGCCTTCGCTCCCGTCCATGTTCAGCGGCAGTCCGAGGACGATGCCGCCGACATTCTGTTTCCCGCAGATTGTGAGCAGTTGTTCCGCATCAATCGTAAACTTCTTTCTGCGGATCGTATCCATTGGCGTCGCGATGCCGCGTCCGAGATCCGACAGCGCCAGGCCGATCGTCTTGGTGCCCAGATCAAGGCCGATCAGGCGGCTGCCGGACGGCAGCGCCGATACGAAGTCTTCGATGGAAAGTGCGGGATCGTTTGCCATGGGCGCGCTTTATCAGGCCCGGGTTGAAAAGACCAGTTGGAACTGTTGAGAGGCCGCCATCGGCAACAACCCATTCTTGCACAAATGAAACCAGCGTCTAAACTCGATCCGCCAAAAGCGTTTCCGC
This sequence comes from Roseibium sp., assembly GCF_965232425.1. Classification (GTDB taxonomy): domain Bacteria; phylum Pseudomonadota; class Alphaproteobacteria; order Rhizobiales; family Stappiaceae; genus Roseibium. The sequence continues at coordinate 5,986,989 of NZ_OZ246971.1, read as the reverse complement.
GGGAGATTGAGATGAAACTCACCTGGTACGGTCATTCTGCCTTCAAACTCGAATTTGCAGAAACATCCATCCTGTTTGATCCGTTCCTGACCGGAAACCCGTCATTTCCGGAAAACCTGACGGTCGATCAGGTGACCGCGGGCGTCACCCATGTGGTGCTGACACACGGTCATGACGATCACATCGGAGACGCGATCGAGATCCTCAAGAAGAACGGCGCACAGCTGACTTCGAACTTCGAGATCTGCATGTGGGCGGGCCGGCAGGGGATCGAAAACATCAACCCGATGAATTCTGGCGGCATGGTCGATACCGGCACGTTCAAGGTCGCGCTGACGCGGGCAGAACATTCCTCGTCGAAGCAGACAGACGGCGAGGCGATCTATCTGGGAAATCCGCATGGGGTCATCATCGAGGTGCCGGGAAAGAAGGTGCTCTATCACATGGGGGACACCGACATTTTCTCCGATATGGCACTGATCAACGAGATCTACCGCCCGAAGATCGGGATCGTTCCTGTTGGCGACCGCTTCACGATGGGTGGCCGGGTTGCGGCCATGGCCTGCACGAAATTCTTCGACTTCGACACGATCGTCCCCTGTCACTTCGGAACCTTTCCCATCATTGAGCAGTCGGCGGACGCTTTCGAAACCGCCATGGGCCCTGATGCCGCCAAGGTGAACACGCTGGCACCGGGTACGAGCATCGAGATATGAAGCAGCCGCTCCGCTGCAAGGCCACGCCGTGGTTCGCCAGGCTGACTGCCGGCATCCTGATACTCCTGTGCGCGGCCACCTTGCCGGGTCATGCAACCGAGGCAACGGCGATCCCGGCCGAGAAGCCGGACACCCCAACAGCGGTGACAGCGCCGGCATCGGCACCATCCGGGGCATCCTATGAAAAAGTGCATGAGGTCTTTTCGGGCGACAGAACCGTCGCGGGCGAAAAGATCACCTTCCCGCAAAAGGACGCTTCGGTCAGGGCCATCGTCGTGACGCTGGAGCCCGGTGAGGCAACGGCATGGCACCGGCACGGCGCGCCGCTCTTTGCCTATATCCTGCAAGGCGAAGTCACCGTGTTCTATGAGGGGATCGGAGAGAAGGTGTTTCGTCAGGGAGACGGCGTGATGGAAGCGATGGCCGTCACCCACCAGGGACGGAACACGGCCGATGGCGAAACGCGCATTCTCGCGGTTTTCCTGCTTGGAGACAGCAGGGAGGCCGTCGTGCCCGAGGACGCGCCGGCCAAGGGACTGCACTAGCCGGAAGTGGCGGCCGGCGCGGAAGGATTGCGCCTGGGCGTATTCACGCCGATTCCGTCCGGTTCAACCCGAATTGGGCCGCTTGCAGTGATCCCCGGCAACCAGCTTGTCAGTCCGGCTGAAGCGCAGCGGAAGCAGAATGGCCGCTTCTCGTAGCACCGTGTCTTTGCGCCGGTGTGAAAAGGGTCTTCGTCGAGACGCAGATCCCGTCAAGTCATGTCGGAAACAGGCGGCGTGTGGGTGTTTTTACATACGCGTGAAGGTGACGACTAGGGCTGGTAGAGAAACATGACAAAATACTAATGTAAATCAGCTGTTTATGAACAAAATTTCACAAGTAATTCCAGGCTTGCAGCTTATCTCTCTTCATGAAGGCGCCGGGCAGACGGATGTGGTCGAAAGCGGGCGCAGGCACCAAGGAGGATGCGCTCTTGCACCTGGTAAAGTCGGACAGTCTCATCGAACGCGGACTTGATGCCGCGAATTACAACATATTCGAACAGAACCGGATCTGGGCGCGCTACGCGTCCGAAAAACCTGATGTTGCCGCGAGCCTGATGCGCACGATCCGGGCGATCCACATGAGGATGAAGGAGGAGAGGGACCTGTCCGCCCTGTCGATCGGCGCGGGAAACGAACCGCAGTTCCGGATCCTTCAGCCCGCGTTTCAAAAAGGTCTCTGGCTCTACGATATTGATGGCGCGGCATTGGCGACACTCCAGGAGCGCCAGGCGCGCCAGCTGCTGGAAAACGTGCGCCTGGTTCAGGGAGACTACACGATCGACTTTCGCGATGCTGCAGCTGCCCGTTGCGCCCGCGACGCACTGCTCGATGGACGCAGGCAGGATCTCATCACGCTCCATCACAGCCTCTACTATTCGAATGCCGCCACGTGGCCCGGGTTGGTGAAGGCGCTTTACGACGAGGTCCTTGCCCCGAACGGCGCGATCCACGCAGTCATGATGTCAGCCCGCGAAACACGGCCGCACACAACCACCTGGCTCTACAACCATTTCGCCAGCAGGTTCTTCGGCACATCGACGGATCAGGACCTGCTCGGACTGAGGCAGCAATTGCGTGAGTGTCATGCCCTGAAGGATTGCGAGATCTGCACAGAGACGCGCCAGGTCCGGTTCTGGGTCGACGATTTCGACCTGTTCATGGCGGTGATCTGGATGATCCTTCTTTACCCGCACGCGCACGACTACACGCTGGAGCAGCGGATCGAGATCACCGAGTTCGTGATCGAGAATTTCTGGATCCCGAAGAGGCCGCTGGTACAGACCCAGGACTACGTCACCCTGCACAAGCTCGGTCCTGCGCAATCCATGGCCATCTTCGGCGGCAGATAGCTTCTTTTTGCACGCGGTGGAACCTGTCTGCTCCAACACGGTTTTCATGCAATCAGGAAGCGGGCAACAGGCCCCGTACCCTAGAGTCTGTTCAAGAGGGCCGGTGTCGGCCACGCATCCGCAGGCATGCCGAGCTTCTGCTGCATGTCCTGGACGGCCCCCCGGGTTCCGGCTCCCAGGATGCCGTCGATCTTGCCGACGTCATAGCCCTTGTTCTGTAGCTTTGTCTGCAACTGTTTCATCTGGGCATCGTTGAGCCCCTGGTCGGGGTTGCCGGCGTTGTAGCGTGGCGCACCGGCAAGACGGGTTGCGAAATAGGCTGCGGATGTCGTGTAGATGAGCGACTGGTTCCATTCCAGATAAATGTCGAAATTCGGATAGGCCAGGAAGGCCGGGCCCTTGCGGCCCTGCGGAAGAAGCAGCGAGGCCGGCAGGTTGGGCGAGATCTGGCCCCAGCGCGGCTGAACGCCGAGCGCGGCCCATTGCGCGCCTGTCTTGGTCTTGCCGAGACCCGTTTCATACCAGTTCAGGTTCTGCGGAACCGTCACTTCCTGCAGCCAGGGTTCGCCCTGGCGCCAGCCCAGGTGATTGATGAAGGCCCCGGCAGTGAGGATCGCGTCCGACGCACTCTGCTTAAGCTTTACGTGCCCGTCGCCGTCGCCGTCGCGTCCGAACTTGATGATGTCCTCGGGCAGCATCTGCACCATACCGATTTCGCCGGCCCACGCACCGGTTGTGCGCTGCGGATCGAGGTCGCCATGCTGAACCATCTCGATGGCAGCGATCAATTGCGGGCGGAAGAGCTCCGGACGCCTGCAATCATGGGCGAGCGTTGCCAGTGCGTTGACCGTGTTGAAGTCGCCCTGAACCGCACCGAAATCGGTCTCCAGCGCCCAGAAAGCGGTTATCACCGGCGCTGGCACCCCGTATTCGTTCTCCGTCCGCTGGAAGATGGCGGCATGTTTCTTCATGTTCGCCGCGCCGTTCTTCATGCGGTAGCTGGAGATGACCCGCTTGGAAAAGTCCAGAAAGGTCATCTTGAAGACACCCTGGGCACGGTCGCGTGACAATACCTTCCGGTCGATCTGCGCGCGCGCCAGGGTCCGGTCTGCGGCATCGGGCGACAGGCCCTTTGCGACGGCCTCCTGTTTGACGCCGGCCAGGAACTGCCTGAAATCACCGCCGCATTGCTGGGCCGACGCGGATGACGTGAAGAGGCAAAGGCCTGCGACGATACCGGTGGCAAAGGTGAGCGCGAAAGTCTTGCGGCGGGTCATGGATGGTCCTGTCGTTGCGATGTTGCAGCCAAATGCGCGTCGTCTGGAATTCGGCAACAGTTGACTTTGCTTCGCCCGCAACGTCAACCGGAACGGCGGGCAAAGACACGGTCATCCACGGAGAGCGCGCGTTTGAAGGGCTTTACTGGCAGCCGCCGAAGTCGGACCCCACCATGATGCCGCCTTCCGGGCTGCGCCGGAGCGGGGCGTTCACCCGCGCCGACGAGCGGCACCCGGCCGAAGGGGCCTGCAGGTTGGGTGCCGGCGCATAGGCCGGGTCGCCGTAATAGGGGGCGGCATTCACCCCGGAAGTCTGCTGGAGACACATCTGGTAGGCCGTGTCGTAAAGCGCCTGCCAGCCACCGGGCATGGATCCCATGTTGTTCAGAACGCCGAGGGCACCTCCGGCACGTGCGCCGCGCGCGGCACCGGAGCGTCCGGCCCAGGCACCGCCGACGACCGCTCCTGCCATTCCGCCTGAAACCGCATCGCCGACAACATCGCCGTTGCCGACATAGGAATTGGCATAGTCCGTCGCGTAGACCACGCAATCGGTTCCGTCAGCCGATGCGGCCACGGGTGTGCCGATCGCCAGTGCGAGGGCAAGTGCGCAACTCGTTTTTCTGTGCCGATGAAACATGTCTGGTCTCCCGCCGACAGAACGATCGGGGCAGGGGCAGGCCTGTTTGCCTGTCCACAAGTGCAGCCCCATGTTGCCGGAATTCGCGGAAACCAGCCTATGTCACCGGTCTTAACAAGTCTCTACCGCGGTCCTTCGGATTTGAAGCTCATTGCGCGGCGCGCTCGACAAACCTCTGGCCGACAAATCCTGTCTTGCCGTCATATTCGACGCCGCACCACCATTTGCCGCAGTCGTTGAAGCTTATGGTGGTATTGGCGGGAATGACGGCGATGATTTCGCTGTTTTTCTTTTCCGACAGGCGCATGTTGACGGAGGCCGTTGTCTTGCCCGAGTTCGCATATGCGCCGACGTCTTTCGCGGATGTGGTCTCGATTGGCACCGTCCCGGCTTCCGAAGCGCTGACGACAGCGGCAGGACTGTTGTTGGCTGCGATGGCCTCACTGTCAGAGATACCGGTCGAGACACTGGCCGAGGCAGTGGTCGAAGTACTGGCCTGACCGGACTGGGTTGCAGAAGGAACGGCAACCGCATAGGGCGGCGTCGTGAGGCCGGCCGACAGCCCTGAAACAGGCAGGGAACCGTCCTGCAGCGGCACCGTAGTCGCTGCCTGGGCGGGTGCGGCTTGCGGGTAGACCGGCGCGACAGCTCCCGCGCGGGTGGTTGCAGGGGTCGCGGAAGCGCCCGTATTTCCGGACGCAAAGGCAAGCCTCAGCCGGTTTTTCGCCTCGGCGATCTGTTCCGGCGTGGCCGTGTTGAACGGTCCGGTCTTCGCAGCACGTTCCGGTACTCTGGCGCTTGCCGCCGTCTCGGTTACCGGGCTTTGAATTGCGGATACCGGCGGCGGGGCCGTGACGATCAGCTGGGTGGCAACGGGATGGGTTTCCGGCTCGTCCGAGGCCATCATGTCCGGAAGGCCGAGCGCAAGCGCGGCGCCTCCTGCCAGCCCGACAAGCAAGGCTGCGGCCACCAGGGGTCTGACGCGCAATTTGGCGGACCGGTTTCCGGCGCTGTGCAGCGTATCCGGGTTTCTCTCTGCGGACCGCTTGACCACATCGGCCATTTTCTCGGCATCGTCCGCCTTGCGCAGGACGCCCGGGATCTCGAACGGAACGTCATGCGGTTCGGCAGCCAGGTTCGGTTTTTCAGCGTCGCCCGGGTCTGTCCTGTCCGCGGCGGCATGCAATTGCAGTATCTTCGAAGCAAGCTCGCCGGGGTCGATTTTGCGGAGTGACTTTCGAAAATCCCCGCTCGAATGGGCTCCGCTGATCACCTTGAATTCGCGTCTCGCCGAGAGTTCCTTCCCGGTCCTTTCGCTCGGATCTGGTTGACTGGCGCATGAATTGGCTGGCGCGGTTACTGGATACATCTGGCCCTCCTGTTGATGCGGTTCGGGCACGCGCAAGGCGGTCACCTGGATTTGGTAAGGTGGCATTAACCTTTGTTAATGCGTCCGCACACGGGCCGGATTGCGGCGACACTGGGGAATTTTCCTTGAATTTTGACGAGCTTGTGATCCGGAAAGAGGGGGGCAACCGGTGCGTTTGCAAATGCATAACCTGTCTTTGCCATGCTTGAATGAGCATTGGCATGAGGAGATTCGGTGCCGGACGCGAAATTCGCATCGATGAACGGGCAGGAAACGATGAAACGCTGGGTGATCTCGAAAGCTGTTGGTGTCCTGTTGGGGCTGGGCGCATTTCTGTCCGCAGCCCAGGCGCAGGAACCGCAGCAGCAGCAACTGAGGATCGGTTTCATGGCCACGCTGTCCGGGCCGGCGGCCGTCTTTGGTGAACACATGCGTGACGGCTTCATGCTCGCTGTCAACCAGTCGAACGGGGCCCTCGGAGGCATGCCGACCAACGTGCTCGTCGTCGACGACAAACTCGACCCGGATCATGCGGTCAAGGAAGTTACGAAACTGATCGACGAGAATGGCATTGACTTGCTGGTCGGAGTGAATTTTTCAAAGATCATGCTGGCGGTCCACGATCCGGTTGTCCGCTCCAGGACGCTGTTTATCGGGGCAAGCTCCGGACCTGCGCCCATCGCGGGCCGCAATTGCAGCCGTTATTTCTTTTCCACGGCGGCGCAGGACGACCAGGTGCACGAGACCATGGGACGCTATGCCAGCCTGAAGGGATACCAGCAGGTTGTGACCATCGCCCCGGACTACGAGGCGGCGCGCGATGCCATCGCGGCGTTCCGGCGCCACTTCAAGGGACAGATCGCACGCGAGATTTTCCCGAAACTGGGCCAGACGGAGTTTTCGGTCGAGTTCGACCAGATCGCCGGGATCGAGCCTGATGCGATCTACGCGTTCATGCCCGGTGGAATGGGCGTAGAACTTGTCAGGCAATTCCAGACCTCCGGCATGAAGGGCATCATTCCATTCCTGTCGGCAAAGACGGTCGACGCGGTCACTCTGCCGTACACAAAGGAGACGGGCGAGGGACTGTTCTCCGCCGCACACTGGGCTCCCAATCTCGACAACCCGGCGAACAAGCGCTTCGTTCGCGAGTTCCGGCGCGCTTACAATTATGCGCCGTCGACATATGCCGCGCAGGGCTACGATGCGGCGAAGCTGATTCATTTCGCTCTGGAACTCACCGGGGGCGCCAAGGACAGGGAAGCGATGCTCTCGGCAATCAATGCCGCACCGTTTGAGAGCGTGCGTGGAGACTTCCGGTTCAATTCCAACCAGTTTCCCATCCAGGACTTTTATCTGGTCGAGGGCGTGCGCCGGACCAGCAGGCTTTACGAGATGGAAGCCGTGGCGCGGGTCTTCGACGATGTCGGAGACGCGTTTTCCGGCTCATGCCGGATGTAAGCTGACACATCAAAAAAGCACGGCCGCCGCAATTCTGAAACGGACGGTCCAAAAATCGCGAGGGTGCACCTTGCATTCAGGACTGCATGGTCCATATTAGGCGCATGTCCAACACCGCGCGACAGCGCTCCGATCAGAAATCGCGGTCTCCGGGCCCCGGCAGACCCAGGACTTTCGACGAGTCCGCGGCCCTTGAAGCCGCCTTGCTGGTCTTCTGGCAGAAGGGTTACGAGGCAACATCGCTGGACGACCTGACGTCGGCGATGGGCCTGAGCAGGTCGAGCTTCTACGCTGCCTTCGAGAGCAAGCAGGCGCTGTTCCGCCGCGCTCTGTCGCATTATTCCCGCAACGGGCTTGAGAACCTGAAAGACGTGGCCGTGTCCGCGCAAGGCGATCCCGTTGACGCCATGATGCAGGCACTTTCCAATCCGCAGGGCGGTGCGAAGGGCTGCATGCTGGTCAATTGCATTACCGAACTTGCCCCGCACGATGAAGGCGTCGCCGAGATCGGGCGCCGGCATCTGGAAAGGATCGAAGAGATCTTTGCTGAGGTTCTTGATCCTGAAAATCCGGACGCCATGCGCGACAGGGCACGAGCCCTGTCCTCACTCGCCATTGGAACCCTCGCGCTTCGAAAGGCCGGATATCCGGCGGACCGGATCGCCGATACCCTGAAACAGGCAAAGGTCATCCTTCCGGCCTGACCGAAACCTTCAACTGGTAGGGGCCTCGCATCGGCAAAACGCTCACGTATAAATATGGACTGAATGGTCCGAAATTGGGAAATCCCCTTCCTCCGACGATGAAAAGGAACTGAGTATGTCTGACCAGAAACTGTTTACACCCGCAAGGGCCGGTTCGGTGGAGTTGAAGAACCGCATTGTCATGGCACCGCTGACGCGCAACCGGGCACGGGCCGAAGACGATGCCCCGTTCGAACTCCACGCGGAATATTACGGTCAGCGCGCCGGGGCAGGGCTGATCATCACCGAAGCCTCGCAGATCTCGCCGCAGGGCAAGGGCTACGCCTGGACGCCCGGTATCCATTCCGAAACCCAGATCGAGGGATGGAAAAAGGTGACGGATGCGGTTCATGCCAAAGGCGGCAAGATCGTTATCCAGCTCTGGCATGTCGGGCGGATCTCGCACCCGGTCCTTCAGCCGGGCGGTGTTGATCCCGTGGCGCCGTCCGCGATTGCGGCAAACTCCAAGACATTCGACGGCACCCGGTTCGTGGAGACGCCGATGCCGCGTGCCCTGGAAGCCCACGAGATCCCCGGTATCGTCGAGGACTATCGCAAGGCGGCGGAAAACGCGAAGAGGGCCGGGTTCGACGGCGTCGAGGTCCATGCCGCAAACGGATACCTGATCGACCAGTTCCTGCGCGACGGATCGAACAAGCGTGAGGATGCCTATGGCGGTCCGCTCGAAAACCGGTCACGCTTCCTCAAGGAGGTCATGGATGCGGTCGTGTCCGTCTGGGGCTGTGACAGGGTGGGCATACGGCTCAGCCCGTTCTCCAGTGCCAACGATATCGCCGACAGCGATCCGCAGGAAACCTTCTCCCACGTGATCAGGCTGCTCAACGGCTATGGCCTGGCGTATCTCCATCTTGTCGAGGGCCAGACCGGAGGCCCGCGTGACATCCCCGAAGGCGGTGATCTCGCGGCGCTCTATGCGCTCTTCGACGGCGCGCGGATGGGAAACAATGGCTATGATCGTGCCCTTGCCGTCGACGCCGTCGGTTCGGACACGCTCGATCTCGTGGCGTTCGGACGTCCGTTCATCTCCAACCCGGATCTGGTCGACCGGCTTGAGAAGGACGCACCGCTCAACGCGCTCGATCCGGAGACGCTCTACGGCGGCAACGAGAAAGGCTACACGGACTATCCGACGCTGGCCGAAAGCGCGGTGGCCGCGCAGTAAGTAGACGTTCCTCCGGGTTGCCCGGCATCCACTCTTCCAGGGCAGCCCGATGGAAAGCCGGTGCAGGTGAATTGCCTGCACCGGCATTTTTTTTGTTGGGCGCGTTAGCCGGTTTTGACGGTTTCCGGCGTCCCCGCGATCGTCTGGTCGATTTCCTCAAGCACCAGGCCGCGCGTTTCGGGCGCGAAGGTCCAGGCGTACCAGATGCCGAAGGCGCAACAGGCGGCAAACATGCCGAATGTCATCGCTTCACCCAGACCGGCTGCGAGCACCGGAAACAGAAAGACCACCAGGAAATTGCACAGCCAGTTGGAAATGGAGGCGATCGCCATGCCTTTTCCCCTGAGAGCGAGCGGGAACAGCTCCGACATGTAGAGCCACGGAAGCGGCCCGAGGCTGATGGCGAAGAAGAAGATGAACGAGAACAGGCCGAGAAGCGACAGCCAGGCCAGGTTGTTGTCGTTCAGCTGGAACAGGACCGCAACCAGCGCCATGCTCAGGAAGGCGCCCACAAACCCGAAGATGAACAAGGGGCGCCGCCCGAGCCGGTCGACAAAGATCATCGCCAGGATCGTCACGCTCACGTTCAGGGCGCCTATGCCCATGGTCGCGACGAGTTCATTCGCCAAGCCCTCGAAACCGGCATTTTCCAGGATGCGGGGCGCGTAGTTCATGATCACGTTGATCCCGCTGAACTGTTGCAGGAAGAACGCGAGAACCGAAAAGATCAGCAGACCGCGCAACGCCGGTTCCTTGAACCTGCTCCAGCTCTCCTCCGCCGGGTCTGCCGGTCGGCCGTTCTCGATTTCCTGGACGATCATGTCCAGCCTTTCGGCACTCGCCTCAGGTTGAACGGTTTTCAGAACGTCGCGCGCCTGCTTGTCCCGGCCGGCAAGCACCAGCCAGCGCGGGCTTTCGGGAGCCTTGACGATGCCGGCGAGACAGATCATCGCCGGCACGAGGCTGAAGCCGAGCATGTAACGCCATGAACCGGTGAAGGAAAACGCCCAGTCGACAATGAAGGCCGACAGGATGCCGATCGTGATCATCAGCTGAAACGCCGAGACGACCGCACCGCGGATGCGGGCAGGGGCGATTTCCGCAAGATACATCGGAGCCACGAGCGACGACGCGCCGATGGCTGCGCCGATCACCAACCGCGCAACGGTGAGGGACCACACGCTGAACGCCATTGCGGCGGCAAGTGAGCCTGCGGCAAACAGGATCGCGCAGAACGTGAGAACCGGACGCCTGCCGAACCGGTCGACGGTAACGAGCGCCAGGACGGCACCGAATATGGCACCGAACGGAACCGCGCCGGTCATGAAGCCTTCGCTTTGCGCCGTGAACACGAACTCTTTTTTCAACAGAGGCAGAGCGCCGGAGATGACCCCCTGGTCGGTGCCGAACAGAAAGCCGAAAATTGCGGCCAGTAGTGCAATCAAGAATAGCAACGCGTTTCTCCCCACAACGCTGCCACGATGTCGACCCGCGTTCGTTGAGCGGGTTCTTTGATGTGGCACACAACCTTCACCCGACACCGTTCGCCGATGCAAGCCAAAAGATCAGCTCCACCGAACGATTCACGGAATGCGACGATTTTGAAAGGAGTTAAGGGGTGTGGCGATCGTCGATCATGACAGAACCGTACCGTACCGTACACTTTTCCATCAATTCGATCTTTCGGCTCGGTGAAAAACCTGCCAACTCCATGCCAAGTCAAATTCGGATGCGTTCAAGCAAGTTGCGGCGGTGACCAGACAGGCGCCTTCCGCAGGCGAAACGCTGCCATTCCAGGGAGAAAAACATGCCTCCGTATCGGTCCAGAACCTCCACCCACGGTCGGAACATGGCCGGTGCCCGCGGTCTTTGGCGCGCCACCGGCATGACGGATGATGATTTCGGCAAGCCGATCATCGCGATTTCCAATTCCTTCACCCAGTTCGTTCCGGGACACGTTCACCTCAAGGATCTCGGCCAACTGGTTGCCCGCGAAGTCGAGCGGGCCGGGGGCGTCGCCAAGGAGTTCAACACGATCGCTGTTGATGACGGCATTGCCATGGGGCACGACGGAATGCTGTATTCGCTGCCGTCGCGCGAAGTCATCTCCGACGCCGTCGAATACATGGTGAACGGCCACTGCGCGGACGCGCTTGTCTGCATCTCCAATTGCGACAAGATCACGCCGGGCATGCTGAATGCCGCCATGCGTCTCAACATTCCGGTGGTGTTCGTCTCCGGCGGGCCGATGGAGGCCGGCAAGGTGGTTCTGGAGAACGGCGTTCACAAATCGATTGACCTGGTCGATGCCATGGTCGCGGCCGCCGATGACAGCATGTCGGACGCGGACGTTCTGTCGATGGAACAAAATGCCTGCCCGACCTGCGGCTCCTGTTCGGGCATGTTCACCGCGAACTCCATGAACTGCCTGACCGAGGCGCTCGGACTGGCGCTGCCCGGAAACGGCTCGACGCTTGCGACCCATGCGGACCGCGAGCGTCTCTTCGTCGAGGCCGGCCATCTGATCGTCGATCTGGCGAAGCGCTACTACGAAGAGGACGACGAAAGCGTTCTTCCGCGCAACATCGCCAACTTCAAGGCATTCGAGAATGCCATGACGCTCGACATCTCCATGGGTGGATCGACCAACACGATCCTGCACCTTCTTGCCGCGTCCTACGAGGGCGAAATCGGCTTCACCATGGATGACATCGACCGTCTGTCCAGGCAGGTGCCGGTGCTGTGCAAGGTCGCGCCGGCGGTGGAGAACATCCACATGGAGGACGTGCACCGGGCAGGCGGGATCATGGCGATCCTCGGTGAACTCGATCGCGCCGGCAAACTGCACACGGACATCCCCACGGTGCATTCCTCGACCATGAAGGAAGCGCTGGCGCGCTGGGACATTCGCCAGACCAACTCCGCAAGCGTGCACGAATTCTACAAGGCCGCACCGGGCGGCGTGCCGACACAGGTGGCGTTCAGCCAGGATCGACGCTGGGACGATCTGGATCTGGACCGGCAGGCGGGCGTTATCCGCGAAGGCGACCATGCCTACAGCAAGGACGGCGGGCTGGCGGTCCTGTACGGCAACATCGCCGAGGAAGGCTGTGTCGTGAAAACCGCCGGCGTCGACGAGAGCATACTCAAGTTCACCGGTCCGGCGCGGATCTTCGAAAGCCAGGACAGTGCCGTCTCGGCGATCCTGACCAACAAGGTGAAGGCCGGCGACGTCGTGCTGATCCGCTACGAGGGACCGCGCGGCGGCCCCGGCATGCAGGAAATGCTCTACCCGACCAGCTATCTGAAGTCGAAGGGCCTGGGCAAGGAATGTGCCCTGATCACCGACGGCAGGTTCTCGGGCGGTACCTCGGGGCTGTCGATCGGGCACATGTCGCCGGAAGCGGCGGAAGGCGGCGCGGTCGGTCTGGTCGAGGAGGGCGACACGATCATCATCGACATTCCGAACCGTATCCTGAAGGTCGATATCCCGGACGAGGAACTGGTCCGCCGCCGGGCGGCCATGGACGCCAGGGGCGACACCGCCTGGAAGCCCGTCGAAAAACGCAGGCGCAAGGTGACGAAAGCGCTGCGCGCCTATGCAAAAATGACGACGAGTGCCGCCAAGGGCGCGGTGCGAGAAGTGGATTGATCCCGGTTGAACGAAAGCCGGCGAGGACAAGAAGGCCGGTGCTATGATGGCCTTCTTGTTTCTTCAACATCGTTTCGGGAACGGGAGTAGACCTTGATCAAGGGCCTGGGTCGTGAGCGCGGTCTTCAGACACTCATCAGCATCGCGATTCTGGCCGTAAATCTATGGATTTCCTTCCAGGCCATTTCGACGCTCGGTGACACGGACGAATTTGGAGACTTTCGATTTACCGCCGAGACGATTCCGGTTGAGTATTACCTCTACCTCGTGTCGAGTTGGGTGTTCGGTTGCGTCTCGATGTGGGCGATACGGTTCCCGGACCCTCAGGGCCGTTGGGGCGCTCGCTTGTTTTGCGCCTTGTTGATCCCCGCGTTTCTGTTGCTCTTCACAGTGAACATGAAGATCTTTTCCTGGGCTTCCATGCTGGAAACAATCCTGCCTTAGAGCATTTCCGAGCGGGACCACGTTGTCCCGGGCGCGGCGGGAAGCAAGAAGCGAACAACGTCAATCTTCCAGGCAGTATTCAGAAGAGTGACCTGACTGAATGAGGTGCCGCCAAGGGCGCGGTGCGCGAAGTGGATTGATTTCTCGGGTATGATCGGTGCCGGTGGTGTGGTCGGTTCAAAATTCAGAGGATTGTTGGTTTGCCAGAGGCAGAGCCCAAAACAGCGACCCCGAGAGAGATACACGCGTATCTCAGCGATCAGTTGAAATCATACCACGACGGTTTGATTGATTTTGCGTTCAAGCATGGTGTCATTCTGACGGTGATACTGGGCTGGGTCGTTTCATCAGAACGGGCGCAAGAGTTCCTGGGTGAAACCGAAAGCAAGAAAATTGCTTCCCTGGCCGCGTTGAGCCTTTACGCGTTCGCGCACGTCTTATGGGTCCGTCGATGGTATCTGAAGTCGAATGCTGTGTTCGGTCAGCTTAAAGACTTGAAATATATGTCAATCGACAAATATAAGCCGCAGCACGTGACTAAATTTATGGTCGGCACATTTATGGCTGTGCACTTCGCTATATGTACCGTTATCGGCTTCTTCATCGCACACTTGGACTAGCGTTGAGGACAATGAACGCAAACGTCTAGGACACGATGGATTCAATCACACAATTCGTTCTGGGTGCCGCGGTATCGACGGCTTGCCTGGGAAGCAAGATCGGGCCGCGCAAGGCCGCGATTGTCGGCGGGTTGCTCGGCACGCTGCCGGATCTGGACGTGTTCATCCCCTTTGACGATCCGATCGACAGTTTCGTCTATCACCGCGGCTGGTCGCACTCGATCTTCGTGCATGCGCTGGCGGCCCCTGTCGTCGGCGAGGTGCTGGTGCGGCTGTTCAAGGGACTGCGCGAGCATCGCTGGCTGACCTGGGGGGCCGTTTTCCTGGTTTTTGCGACCCATGCCATGATCGACGCGATGACCGTCTACGGCACGCGGATCTTCTGGCCCGTTTATCCCGACCCGGTCGGCGTAGGTTCGGTGTTCATCATCGATCCGCTCTATTCCATTCCATTGCTGATCGTCGTGATTTATGCGCTCTGCAAGAAGAACTGGACGTCACGGCTGCGCAACTGGGTTGCCGGTGCCCTGATCGCCACCACCGCTTACATGGGCGTGAGCATTGTCCTGCAACAATATGTGCAGGGGCAGGCACGCCTGGCCTTCCAGTCCCAGGGGATTGAACCGGAAGCCGTCTACGCGATCGCGGCCCCGTTCAACATCCTGCTCTGGAAAGTCATCGGGCTTGAGGAAGATCGCTACGAGAACCTTTACTATTCCCTGCTCGACGGCCCCGGCGAACCCGAAATTTACGAACATCCGCGCCATCCCGAACTGGCGGCCTGCCTGTCGGATACGGCGGCCTTCCAGAAGCTGGAATGGTTCAGCCGCGGCTTCTTCAGAACGGAACTTGTCGGCGACAAGGTCGTGGTGTCGGACCTGCGCATGGGCCTGACGCCCGGCTATGCCTTCCGCTTCGCGATCGGTGAACTGGATGACGACGGCATCCGTCCCATCGAGCCACAGCGGGACACGGGCCTCGAGCGGATCGACTCCGATGACTGGGACTGGTTCCTGGCGCGGCTGAAAGGACATCCCAGCGTGCGCAATGCCGAGGCGAAGGCCGGAAACGTGGTCGCATCAGGTGCGCCGCGCGCGTGCGGCACAAGCTCCGCAACGGGTTAGGGACGTCCGGAATTATTCTGTTTTGCCGCTTTCGGGAAGCGGCAGGAGCAGCGTACCCGCAAGCAGGGCTTCCGGGTCGTGAATCTGCGGCACCTGCTGGCAATCGGCAACCTGTTCTCCGGTCTCGCCCTTGTGCTCCTTGAGCGTTGCGCATATCGGGATTGCCGACTGCCGGGTGCCGCTGACTGCGACACTCATGACATCTTGCAGAGATCCCTCCGTTTCGCGCAGCGCAAGCGCAAGATGTTTGGCAAACAGAGAAATCGTCCGGTCCGCCGAGTAGTTTGCGCTCTGGCCGTCGCCCGCGGAGGAGACAAGCGCCTCGGGTCTGTCCTCATGATCGACAGTATGTCTGTCGAGCAGGTGCATGTTCACGGCGTAGGAGTCGTTGGTGTCGAGGATCAGAATGACCTGCGCCGCCGGGATCGTATGAAGCATGGCCGCGAAGGCAGGCGCGGTAATCCAGATGCCGTCGCTGATGGCCGCGGCAGCCGTTTCGGGTTTCTCGTCGGCCCAGAACTCCAACACGAACCCGTTTTCCTCGTCCGGCTGGTCACCCTCCAACTGGCCGAGCGGCAGATTTGCATAGATGATCAGCCGGTCTTCCGGTCCGAGGCGGTTGGCGAGTTCCGTCGCCTTCAGCTTGAGTGCGGACGCACTCGCGCCCTCGTTGATGAGAAGGTGCTGGTTGTCCGGCCCGGCAGCAAGGCGCGGGCTGATCGCATTCATGACGCGTTCCAGACTGTTGTAGCAGACCTCGAGGGCCTGGGCGTTCCAAGGCGGACAGTTGCCGATACCGAGCACGTGATTTCGAAGGTCCGCTTTCCCTTGCGCATGGGCGTCCGGTCCGTGGACGAGACACGGCAGCAGGACGAAGGCAAACGCCAGTGCGCCGAGCGATCGGCGCAATCTGCGGGAACACCTGACCGTGTTCATCTTGGCGTTGCCGGACATTTGTCCTCCCCGGACTCCGAAAGACTTGGAAATGGCTTCACCCCGTGTCGTCAGAGTGCTTGACCGGACAGGAAGCCCGCTCTGCACACTCTTCCTAACGGGGCTTCGCCATTTCAAATGCCATTTCAGTCTCATTTTTAGGTCCGTACCCTAGTGCAAGCCCATGAAGACAATGCAAAAGAAAGCCGGAAAATCAATAGAACTCTGACGTGCTCTGTTAATCAACTTATTTCGTCACCGGGTCACTCGGGAACCAGAAGTTGAATAACGACTGGTATTTTAATTGCTACGCCTTTTGCAAGGAAAGCGAGCGCCATTTCCGGTCAATGACTAAGTTGTTTCAGTTTTTCTACTATGTTCACGGTGTCGTCGGTGAGCGTGCCCGTGTCCGCGTTTCCGACATGCGTTACCATCTGAATGAGATCCGGCAGCGTGTCACGACCGCCCAGATGCACCGTTCGCTTGATGAGCCGCCGGATCATGTCATCCGGATTGCTGCTCTGGCTGGCCAGCCATTTGGAGAACAGGTAGAGGTCTTCGGCTTCGTTTTCGGGCATGCCGAAGACCGACTGAAGCTGTTCCATGATGGCTTGCTGTTCCGCGCGGGAGATACCGCCATCGGTCTCCGCCGTGAGCACGAGCAGGGCGGCGGCGGTGACACGCGGATCGTCGACGCCTTCGCTGGGGTGCTGGTTCGCCCGCGTTTGGAAGCCGAAGCGGCGGGCGGCCGCCTTGACCTCATGCGTCGCGTCCAGCACGACACGCGTCGTGTCGGCTGCCTGGCGGGCACGGTAGAGCCAATAGGCGGCCCCGGCGACAAGCGCGATGACGACCAGCAATGTTGGCAACGACGATCTCCTTCAGTCTCTGCCTGTTCCCATAACGACACAATTGCGAAGACATCGTGACAGATTCACGATGCGGCTTCGATTTCCTGCCTCTGGGCATGCACCAGCCGTTCAACGACATTCTCGATGATCTTGTGGCCGGCCTCCTGGTCAAGCGACATGATCGATTCTGGATGGAACTGCACCGCGGCGATCGGCTCGCTTTCGTGTTCGATCGCCATCACGACCCCGTCCTCGGTTTCCGCCGTGACCCTGACATCGCCCGGCAGCGTCGCCCGCTTGGCGAACAGCGAATGATACCGTCCGACGACAACCGGTGCGCTCAATCCGTCAAACAGCAGGGAGTTGCCGGAGAGACTGATCGGGGAGGGCTTGCCGTGCATCGGGATATCGAGTTGCCCGAGTTCTGCGCCGAAATACTCCGACAGGGCCTGAAGGCCGAGGCAGACCCCGAAGATCGGCAGCGCGCGCGCGCGCGCCCGCCCGATCGTGGCGGCACAGTCGAAGTCTTTCGGGTTGCCAGGTCCCGGCGACAGGACAACCAGATCGGGATCGACATCGTGAAAGACGTGATCGGCGACCGGCGACCTGTAGGTCACCACATCCGCGCCCGTTTGCCTGAAGTAGTTGGCAAGCGTGTGTACGAAGCTGTCCTCGTGATCCACCAGGAGGATCTTCAATCCTTTGCCGGGTTTGGCGTCTTCCTGCCGGGTGGTCGCCTTGCCGGCAAGACCGGCCTCGCGCACCGCTGCCCGCATGGCCTCCGCCTTGAGTTCCGTCTCCGCTTCCTCGTCCTCCGGGACACTGTCATAGAGAAGCGTGGCGCCCGCCCGGATCTGGGCAAGGCCGTCCTTGATCCGCACGGTTCTCAGAGTGAGCCCCGTGTTCATGTCGCCGTTGAACAGCACGGCCCCGATGGCGCCGCCATACCAGGCGCGCGGTGACTTCTCGTGATCCTCGATGAACTGCATCGCCCAGCGTTTCGGAGCGCCGGTCACGGTGACCGCCCAGGTGTGTGAGAGGAAGGCGTCGAGGGCGTCCATGTCGGGGCGCAGGATGCCTTCGATATGATCCACCGTGTGTATGAGCCGCGAGTACATCTCGATCTGCCGCCGTCCGATCACCTTCACCGACCCGGGCACGCAAACGCGGCTCTTGTCGTTGCGGTCGACATCGGAACACATGGTCAGCTCGGCTTCATCCTTCGCCGAATTCAGCAGTTTGCGGATCTGGGCTTCGTCCTCGATGGCGTTTTTCCCGCGCCTGATAGTGCCTGAAATCGGGCACGTCTCGACGCGCCTGCCGCCGGTAACGCGCACATACATTTCCGGCGAAGCGCCGACGAGATACTCGGCATTGCCCAGGTTGAAGAAGAACGAGTAGGGCGAGGGATTGATCTGCGCCAGACGCCGCGATACCGCAGACGGGGGGTTGGCGCAGGGCTCGTAGAACGTCTGGCCAGGAACGGTTTCGAAGAGGTCTCCGCGCCTGAAATAGTCCTTGGCCTCTTCGACCAGCTTCGCGTATTCCCCCGGTTCGTGATCGCCGCGTCCGGGGTCCCGGTTCGCGGGCATGTAGGCGTGTTTCTCGCCGGTCCGCTCCAGGCCCTTGGTGGTTCGGCCATTCGCGACGAAATCATATTCCAGCACATAGGCGCGCTTGCCGTGGTGGTCGACGATCAGGATCTCGTCGGGCAGAAACAGAACGACATCCCGCTGATCCTCGGGCCGTCGCAGTTTCAGGTCGATCGGCTCGAACTGAAAGGCGACATCGTAACCGAAGGCTCCGTAGAGGCCCAACTGGTCGTCGTCGCAAGCGAAGAGGTCCTTGAGAGCGCGCACGATCGAAAAGGTCGATGGCTGGCGGGACCGCTCTTCTTCGTTGAAGAGCCGGTCGGGCTTCTTCACCGTCAGCGTGATCCGCTCGTCCGTGGCATCGAAGGTTTCGATCACGTCGTGGGTTCTGAGCGCATCGGCAATGGCGGGAACCAGAACCTTGCCGCGTTCGTTCAGCGCCCGGATATCGACGGTCCGGTCGGCCGCTTCCACGACGAGGGGCGGATTGACCAGCGCCATGTCCCAGCGCGTGTAGCGGCCCGGATATTCGTAGGAAGAGGCAAGCACCGCACCCAACTCGCTGTCCAGCCTGTCGATCCAGTCCGACGTGCCGGTTTCGTAGTCGGAAGGGCGTGATGTCCGCAGGATCGTGATCCCGCTTTCCGTTTCAAAGGTCTGGTCTGCCAATGCCGGCATGGTCTTTCCGTTCCCGTCTCGTCGGCCCGTTGGAAGCCTGGCGGCCCCAAAATGCACCAAGGCCGCCGTCGGTATCCCGCGGCGGCCTTTGGTGCGTAGTTATGATCCCTTCAGTGCATGATCCATCGCCGGCCGCCTATGTTGCGCCGCGCCACCACCATGCTGCTTTCAGGTTCGTTCTCATGGCTTGACGCATATCTTATGAGCGCCGTGATGGCAACGGTCTATCGCGATCGCCGCGGTGGGTGCCGCTTTTTTGCTCATATCAGGGCAGCGGCTGCCCATATTTTTTCTCCCGTCTTGACCCGAAAACAAAGATGCTGTTTTGCAGGACGTCAACCATTGTGGATGTATCTTCGCTTCGAGGGGCATTCACAATGCCGGTTCGGGTGCGATGAGGGGCAAATGGAACACTACGATCTGATCGTGATCGGCAGCGGGCCGGCGGGTCGCCGTGCTGCCATTCAGGCGGCGAAATTCGGACGCGACGTGCTGGTCGTCGAACGGGGGCGCCGGGTCGGCGGCGTATCGGTGCATACCGGCACGATCCCGTCCAAGACCCTGCGGGAGACGGTCCTGAACCTTACCGGATGGCGGGAGCGCGGCTTCTACGGCAGTTCCTACCGCGTGAAGCAGGACTTGACCGCAGCCGACCTCCGGGCGCGCCTGCACATCACCCTCAATCACGAGGTCGATGTGCTGGAACACCAGTTTTCGCGCAACAAGGTCGATACGGTCCGGGGCGAGGCCCGTTTCCTGGACACCAACCTGATCGAGGTCGAGGGCGACGCCGGCGAGATCCTGAAATATTCGGCGGACAAATTTGTTATCGCCGTCGGAACCAAGCCCTTCCGGCCCGACTATGTTCCTTTCGACGGCGAATATGTGCTCGATAGCGATGAGATCCTCGAGCTGGGAGAGATTCCGCGGTCCATCGCGGTGATCGGGGCAGGCGTCATCGGGGTCGAATACGCGTCGATCTTCTCGGCGCTCGACGTTCACGTCACGCTGGTCGAACCGCGCGACAGCATGCTCGATTTCCTCGATCAGGAACTCGTCGCGGACTTCACCCACCAGCTTCGCGACCGGGGCATCGCGCTTCGTTTCGGCGCAACGGTGGAAAAGATCGAGAAGCACGGGCCGGGAGACTGCGAGATCACGCTCGAAGGCGGCCGCTGCGTGCGCACGAACGTCATCCTGTTCGCGGCCGGTAGAATGGGAGCGACACCCAAACTCCATCTCGACAAATGCGGGCTGTCGGTTGATCACCGTGGCCGGCTGAAGGTCGATCCTGCGACCTTCCAGACCGAAGTCGATCATATCTTTGCCGCCGGGGACGTGATCGGGTTTCCGAGCCTTGCGTCGACTTCGATGGAGCAGGGGCGTATCGCGGCGTGCCAGGCGCTGGGCGAAACGGCCTACGACCCGCCCGAGTTTTTCCCTTACGGAATTTATGCGGTCCCGGAAATCTCCACCGTCGGCATGACGGAGGAGGAAATCAAGGAGCGTGGCATTCCCTATGAGTGCGGTGTCGCGCGTTTCAGGGAAACGTCGCGCGGGCACATCATGGGTCTCGATACCGGCATGCTCAAGATGATCTTCTCGCTGAAGACCCGGCGCCTGCTCGGGTGCCACATTGTCGGGGAAGGCGCAACGGAACTGGTGCATATCGGCCAGGCGGTTCTCAATCTGAAAGGGACCCTGGAGTATTTCGTCGAGAACACTTTCAACTACCCGACGCTCGCCGAGGCCTACAAGATCGCGGCACTCGATGCCTGGAACCGGATGCCGCCTCTGGAAGAGTAGTTTTTTCGGGGGTTGAAAAAAATCGCCATTTCCGTTTTTCGGCCAAAAACTTCTTAACGTATACACCGTTAGGCTCGTGCAACGCTGATTCGAACGATCTGAAAGTCTTTGATGGCACGCACCCTGCTTCTGAAAAACGCGGATGTCCTCGTCACGATGGATGGCGGCCGACGGGAGATCGAAAACGGTGGCCTGTTCGCCGAGGACGGGCTGATCACCGCCGTCGGTTCGTCACATGAACTGCCGGAGACGGCGGACAGGGTGATCGATGCGTCCGGTCAGATCGTCCTGCCCGGATTTGTGAACACGCATCATCATCTCAACCAGACGCTGACGCGCAATCTTCCGGCCGCCCAGAACAACAATCTGTTTCCCTGGCTGCAGGCTCACTACCGGATCTGGGCGCGCACCGGTCCGGAGGCGTCTCGCGCGAGTGCGCTGGTCGGGCTTGCAGAACTCGCCCTGTCCGGCTGCACGACGGTGTTTGATCATTCCTACCTGTTTCAGAGCGGCAACAAGGTCGACTACCAGATCGAGGCCGCGCGTGATCTCGGTGTCCGGTTCCACGCCAGCAGAGGATCCATGTCGCTCGGCGAAAGCAAGGGTGGTCTTCCGCCGGACGCGTGCGTCGAAGACGAGGACGACATTCTGAAGGACAGCATCCGCGTGATCGACCGCTATCATGACGCCTCGGTCGGGGCCATGACCCGGATCGTGGTCGCGCCCTGTTCGCCGTTTTCGGTTTCCGAAGATCTGCTGAGGGAAAGCGCCCGGCTCGCGCGCGACAAGGGGGTCATGCTGCACACGCACCTCTGTGAGACGCTGGACGAGGAACGCTACACGCTTGAACGCTTCGGCAAGCGTCCCGTGGAGTGGATGGAGGGCCTGGAGTGGACCGGGCCGGACGTCTGGTACGCCCACGCCATCCATGTCGACGATGACGAGATCCGGGTGTTTTCGTCGACCGGATGCGGAGCCGCTCATTGCCCGTGTTCCAACATGCGCCTTGCCTCCGGTATCGCACCGGTCAAGAAATACATGGCCGCCGGTGTAAAGGTCGGACTTGGTGTCGACGGCTCTGCCAGCAATGATGGCTCCAACATGCTGTCGGAAGTGCGCCAGGCCATGCTTCTCGCACGCCTGAACCTCGGGCTGACGCCGCCCGACGCGCACGAGCACGCCGCGCTGCCGCCATCGCATTCGCTGCGCTCCGGCGAATGGATGACCGCCAGGGAAGCCCTGGAACTTGCGACCCTTGGAGGGGCGTCTGTGCTCGGCCGGGACGATATCGGCTCATTGGAGGCCGGAAAATGTGCGGATTTCTTCACGCTCGATCTCAACACGATCGAGTTTGCCGGCGGATTGCATGATCCGGTCGCAGCGGTCGTTTTCTGCAGCCCGAAAGGGGCTAAGACGACCGTCGTCAACGGCAATGTGGTTGTCGATGACGGCCGGATCGTGACCCTGGATATCGACAGGGTCATCGCGGAACACAACAGGCTGAGCCTGAAACTCGCGGCAGGGGACTGACGGCTCCGGGAGGAACCGGCGCAGTTTATGCGCTAATCGGCCGAGGCCCGGGCCCGCAGACGCGGCCGCTCAGCACAGCCAGCAGTTTTCGGGCAGGGTGGCGGCAGCGACGGTTTCCCCGCTGCCGATCCAGTCCATGATGCCTTTTTCAACATTGACCACGTTTGTGAACCCGGCCTGACCTGAGAGATACTCGGACAGAACCTGGCTGCGCCGGCCTGTGCGGCAGATGAAGACGATTTCCTGATCGGGGCCGGAAACGAGCTTCTGCAACGCGGAGCCGAATTCGGGATTGACGTTGCCTTTGGCGTCGAAGAACGTGACGAGATGGGTGCCGGGGATGACGCCGGTCTCCTTCCATTCGTCCGGCCGGCGGATGTCAATTACCGTCGAACCTGCCGCCAGCATCTCCTTCAGCCTGTCGTTGCCGATGTCGGAATATTTCTTGCCCTTGACGCCCAGAAGCTCGATCTCGAACTTGAGCGTGGCGTTCGGCGGTATCACGCCGCCTGCGCCCTGTGCCCCATAGGCCAGGTTCGGCGGTATGATCAGTTCGCGCTTGCCGCCGACCTGCATGCCTTCAACACCTTGTTCCCAACCCGGAATGACCCGTCTCTCGCCGAGCGTGAAGGAGAACGGTGTGCCCCGGTCAACGCTTGAATCGAACTTGGTGCCGTCCATCAGCCAGCCCGTGTAGTGCACGACGACGGTCTCGCCGACATTGGCCTCTTCCCCGGTTCCCTTTTCGATGTCGCGAATTTGCAGTTCGGTTTGTGCAAGTGCCGAGGTGCTCACAAAAACCGCTACAAAAAGAGTGGTCAGCCATTTAATCATCATGCTTGATCCATACTGTCCGTAAAATCTGTTGCCCGAGGGTCGGCGATCGGCCCCGGGAATGCAAGTCACGCTCTTTTAACGAACGATCACGTGAAAAGGATCACATCGATGATGCGGCGCATTGGCACAATCGGGCTCATGGCTGGCGTATTTGCCGTGCTCGGCATGGCTTCCGGAACGCCGGCGGCGGCGGATCTGGAACTGACGCTTCCGATCGACTGCACGTTGGGCGAGGACTGTTTCGTGCAGAACTATGTCGACATCGACCCGGCGGACACCGTGATGACCGCATCCTGCGAGCGGGCGGGATATGATGGCCACAAGGGTACGGATTTCAGGGTCCTGAACACGGCGAAAAGCGCTGACGTCATCGCGGCAGCACCTGGTGTCGTGAAGGGCGTGCGGGACGAGATGCCGGACAGGCTTGTCCTTTCCGAAAGCGACCGCGAGCAGGTCGGCGGCAAGGAGTGCGGAAATGGTGTCGTGATCGCGCACGGCGATGGCTGGGAAACCCAGTATTGCCATCTGCAGCTTGGATCGGTCACCGTGAAGGCGGGGCAACGGGTGGAACGCGGCGCCAGGCTCGGCCGCGTCGGCTATTCCGGCTTTGCCGCATTTCCGCATGTGCATCTGTCCGTCCGCAAGAATGGCGAGATAATCGATCCCTTTCTGGGGACCCCGGACAACGCCCGTTCCCGTCTTGAAGGCTGCCGGTCGGATGGATCCGGGTCGCTGCAATACCAGGACGCCCTCTGGCAGGCCGATATCAACAGCCTGCTGATCGATGCCTCAGGCAAGATCATCGAAACCGGCTTTGCCGACAGTCCGGTGAAGTCGATTGACGTTGAACGCGCGGAGGTAAGCACGCCGGCGGCCGGTTCCCCGGCGTTCGTGTTCTTCGCCAGGCTGATCAATGTCCGCAAGGGAGACCGGATTGCCTTGCGACTGGTCGGTCCTGAAGGGGTGCTTGCCGAAACCGGGGGCAAGCCGATTGACGGACAGAAGGCGCAATGGGTTGCCTTTGCAGGGCGCAAGCTGAAGCAGGAAAGCTGGCCGGCGGGAAACTATGTCGGGACGGCCATGCTGATCCGGGACGGCGAGATCATCCAGCAGGAAACGGCGGTCTTGTCGTTCTGAAGTGTTTGCCGCCCGTTGAGCCGAGATCTCACGCTACGGGGAACGTTCCCGGCGATCTCGGACCTACTTGCCGCCTGCCGGATCGTTGACGCTCCTGATCAGCTTTCCGAGCAGGGATGACAACTGTTCCTGTTCAGGGCCAGTCAACCCGCCGATCGCCCTGTGCTGCACATCGACATAGCCGGGGATCATGTCCTTGACCAGCTTGAGGCCCTCCGGTGTCACGCAGACCGAAAGCGCCCTGCGATCCTCGGGATGTGGACGGCGTTCCACGAGGCCGGCCCTTTCCAGCTTGTCGACGCGGGCTGTCATGCCGCCGGAACTCATCATAGTTGACCTGTAGAGCTCCGTTGGCGTGAGCTGGTAGGGCGGACCTGACCTGACAAGCGTGGCAAGAACGTCGAATTCTCCCAGTTTTAGTCCGATCTCCGCATAGGCAGGCACCAGATAGTCGCGGTTCATGATCTGGGCCGCTTCGTTGAGCCGGCCAAGCAGAACCATCGGCTGCAGCTTGTCAGCAACCGACGGCACTTCCTTTTGCCATTGCCGGCTGGCCCGCTCGGCCCGGTCGACCAGGAGGTCGTCCGGGTCACCGAACAGGTTGTTCCCGGCTTGCGACGTGTCTGTCTCTGACTTGGTCATGTCTTTCTCGAAGCCTGACGTTTCCGGAGCAGTCAAATTCTCATCGACTGTGCCGACGGGAAAAGGCCGATCTTTCAGGAATTTAACCCGGGAACCATTCCTGCTCGGGCAGGCAATGTCAATCTTTTTCAAGAATCTTTAAGTCAAGTATCTTGAAATCAAGATAAAATATGTTACCTAGTTTGACAGGGAAACGATCCCTTGTTCAACAATGGGGAAGGTGCCATGACCGCCACCGCAGGATGTGAAAAAGAGGTCAGCTCCGATGTCGGGGAAGGTCGGGACAGGAATAATGCAGGTGTCGGAAACCTGCTCGACGCGCCAATTGTGCTGTTGCTGATCGTCGGCTCGTTCCTTGCCGTCTCCACGGTGTTTGCCAAGGCTGCGCCGAGTTTCGGCTGGCATCCGGTCGGCCTGCTTCAATGGTCTGTTCTTGGCGGCGCCGCAGGAATGTTCGCGGCAACACGGCTTGCCGGCCTGAAAAGCCGCAAGGCAGGTTCCAGGAAGGCGGTCGCAATCCGCCGTCAGTTGCTTGTCTACATCTCCGTCACGGGGATCCTGTTCATCTTGCCGAATATGATCGCGGTGACCGCCGCGCCGAAGGTCGGAGCCGGATTTGTGGCGCTATGTTATGCGTTCCCCCTGGTCCTGACCTATGCATTCGCCGTTGTGCTGGGATTGCAGCGTTTCCAGTCGCTCATGGTCGCAGGCGTGATTTTCGGTGTCGCCGGGGGCGTGCTGCTCGCGGTTTCGGGCAAGACCCTGTCCGCCGATGCATCGCTGTGGTCCGTTCTGGCACTGTCGATTCCCGTTTTCTTGGCGGCCGGAAACATTTATCGCACGCTCAAATGGCCGGAAGGTGCGAAACCCGTCGACCTTGCACTCGGGATGATGATTGTCGGATTTCTGGCCTTGTTCCTGTTCACCGCCCTCTGGAAGATTCCGGTCGCACCGGCTGAATGGACAGGGGAGGCCGTCACGCTGCTGGCCGCGCAGACTGCAATTTTTGGCCTGCAATACGGTCTCTATTTCCGGCTCCAGAAGAGCGCCGGACCGGTCTATCTGAGTCAGATCGGATCTGTTGCGGCCGTCGTCGGTCTCGCGCTCGGGTACCTCGTGTTCAACGAGGTCCCGAACGCGGCGAAACTCGCAGCCGTCGGTGCTGTCGGGATCGGTATCGTGCTCGTCACGATGGGGCAGCGCCGGCTTATCCGCGCCGGACGCTGAGTATCAGTTCCAGAGCCAGGCTGCGCCGCGCACGCCTGAACTGTCACCATGAACCGCCTTGCGGATGGGCGTGTCGAACGTATCGGAGAATATGTACGGGGCCATCGCAGGTGGCAGATCGGCATAGAGTTCCTCGATGTTCGACATGCCGCCGCCCAGAACGAACACGTCTGGGTCCAGCAGGTTTGCGGACATGGCGAGCGAGCGGGCGAGGCGGCTGACATAGGCTTCGTAGATCTCGCCTGCCACCGGGTCACCACTGCGCTTGAGCGCCATGATTTCGTGCCCCTTCAGCAAGGTGCCGGTCTTTTCCTTGTAGTCGAGCTGAAAACCGGTGCCTGAGCACCAGCGGTCGATGACGCCCTTGTGGCCGATCCAGCTGTCGGGTCCCGGAAACTCCCCGGCCGACAGCCAGGGCACGGTGATCGCTCCCCATTCACCACCGATTCCGTTGGCGCCCAGATGCGCCTTTGCATCGATGGCGATGCCGGAACCGCTCCCTGTTCCGATAATGATCGCATGCACGACATGCGCACCGGCACCGGCTCCATCGGTTGCTTCTGACACGGCCAGGCAGTTGGCGTCGTTCTGAATGCGCACGGGTCTGCCGACCACATTTTCCAGATCCTTGTCGAGCGGTTTGCCGTTCATCCACGTCGAGTTCGCGTTCTTGACGAGCCCCGACTTGGGCGACAGCGAACCGGGAATGCCGAGCCCGAGCGTGCCTGTCTGACCCGTAGCGGTCTCGGCGGCATCGACAAGGAACTTCACGGCCTCTAGACAGCCCTGATAGTCGTCACGCGGCGTGTCGACGCGTTGCCGGAAAAGCTCTTGCCCGTCCTGCGACAAGGCAATGATCTCTATCTTGGTACCGCCCCAGTCTATCCCAAGCCGCATGGTGTCTTTCCTTCTTTTCAACCGCCGGCCCGAACCAACGTCAAGTTTTGTCAAAGTCGGTTCCGGAGAAACCGGGGTTGAACGCGCGCGAGGCGTTCCGGTACGGCGCGCTTCGTCTCGCCCGGGAAGCGGGCGGTAGCGAAATCGCGGCCGGAACCGAATGAACGCAGCACACGTGACCTGTTGTCAGAACGGGGCTTTATTTGCCGAGAACGGGAGCCAAAAGCAAGAGTGCACCTGCCGAAACATGCCGAAACCCAACGGTATGGCGCTTTCCTTGTTCCCACGCAGAAGGCGAAATGCAAAAAGAGCCGGGCACAGCCGGCTCTCTTCAACTTGGTTTTATGGCTTGCTTTGCCGTCCCGCGCGTCAGGGTCCGGGCCGGTCGGGGAGCGGAATGAATTCTTCCGCATCGCCCGGAACCGTATCGAAGCGGCCTTGCTTCCAGTCTTCCTTGGCCTGTTCGATCCGTTCCTTCGAGGAGGAAACGAAGTTCCACCAGATGTAGCGGTCACCGTCCATCGGTTCGCCGCCCAGAACAACGAAGCGTGCCGGATTGGGCGTGTTGTTCTCGATGACGAGATGATCGCCCGCTTTGAAGACCAGCAACTGCGCCGGGTCGAACGCCTGGCCGGCAATCGTTATCTGGCCGGAGATCGTGTAGAGGCCACGCTCTTCCCATCCGGCATCGAGCGGAACTTTCGCCCCCGGTTCCAGGGCGATGTCGGCATAGAACATGTCCGACGCTGTCTTCACCGGGGCCGTGTGCCCGTAAAGGCTGCCGGCGATCAGCTTGACCGATGCGCCATTGTCGGCGAATTCCGGTTGTTCATCCGTGCCATGGTGCTGGAACGTCGGATCGCCTTCTTCCAGGTGCTTCGGCAGAGCGACCCAGCTCTGCAATCCGAACAGGGGCCGCTTTTCGGTCATGCGCTCCGGACGCTCCCGTTCGGAGTGCACGATGCCCTTGCCGGCGCTCATCCAGTTAAGCGCACCCGGTGCAATCGCGATTTCCGTGCCGAGGCTGTCGCGGTGATACATTTCCCCT
Organism: Roseibium sp.; assembly: GCF_965232425.1. Classification (GTDB taxonomy): domain Bacteria; phylum Pseudomonadota; class Alphaproteobacteria; order Rhizobiales; family Stappiaceae; genus Roseibium. The sequence continues at coordinate 5,958,685 of NZ_OZ246971.1, read as the reverse complement.
TCGAAGAGATAGGTGACTGTCGCCAAGCCGATATGCGGGTGCGGGCGCACGTCTATGCCGCCGCCGACCAGAAGCTCTGCCGGTCCCATCTGATCGAAGAAGATGAAGGGCCCGACCATGCGGCGCTTTGCCGAGGGCAGGGCGCGCCGAACCGAAAAGCCGCCGAGATCGGACGTGCGCGGTACGATTAGCGTGTCGATGGGATCGCAACTTGATGCGACACCGGGTATCGGATCCGGACTGTTCAACCAGCTCATTGACCTCTCCTTGCCGTCAAACTCTTCTCTGCCCCTTAGATAGGGTGACAGCGTGGAAAGTGTCCATTGAACAGTCTGTTTCCATCTGACCAGACGATCGCGGGCGTGTATAACAGCGGTCCAGCAACCGTTTCCGGAAGCAAATCAATGAAACGCGTCATGATCGTCGGCGGCCCGGGCTCCGGGAAAAGCACGCTTGCGCGCCGCTTGGGTGACCTGACGGGTCTGCCCGTCTTCCATATGGACAAGATCCACTGGTGCGCCGGATGGGTGGAACGCACCCGCGAGGAAAAGGGGCGCATGACCCACGAGGTGCATATCCGGGATCGCTGGATCTTCGAAGGCGGACATTCCAGCACCTATCCGGAGCGGGTCGCGAGGGCGGACACGTTCGTCTGGCTCGATGTTCCGGTCGGCCTGCGCCTCTTCAGGGTGCTCAAGCGATCCGTCCTGTTCCATGGCAAAACGCGGCCTGACCTAGCCGATGGCTGTCCCGAGCGGTTTGATCTGCAAACGATCGAATTTGTCAGGTTCATCTGGCGTACGCGGCATTCCGCACGCGCCAAGCTGCTTGCCATCTATCAGAACCCGCCGCCGCATCTGCGGGTGTTCCGGCTGAAAACGAAGGTTGAATTCGATGCGTTTTTGCAAAACTGTTCCGCCGGCAACGACTGAAACAAGAAACCGCAGCAGCAGACAAAAGAGGACTTCATGAAACTCGATCCGTTCTACCCGATCGTCGACAGCTCGACCTGGGTTGCGCGCCTTGTGCCCCTTGGTGTGAAGCTGCTGCAGTTGCGTATCAAGGACGTCGAGGATGAAAACAGGCTGCAGCAGGAAATCTCGGCAGCGAGGAAGGTCTGTGAAAGGCATGGCTGCCAGCTGATCGTGAACGACTATTGGCAGCTGGCGATCGATGAAGCCTGCGATTTCGTTCATCTCGGTCAGGAAGACCTGGAGGGCGCGGATCTGGACGCCATCCGCCGCGCGGGTCTTCGTCTTGGTGTCTCCACACATGATGGGGATGAGCTCGAGACAGCGCTGTCCGCTGACCCGGATTACATCGCGCTTGGCCCCGTGTTTCCGACCAGCTCCAAGTCCCTGAAATGGGAACCGCAGGGTGTTGCAAAGGTCACGGGCTGGAAGCGGCAGGTCGGCGATCTGCCGCTCGTGGCGATTGGCGGCATCACTCTTGAAAGGGCCGTGGAAGTTCTGCAAAGCGGCGCGGACAGCATTGCCGTCATAAGCGACGTGACGCGCAACCCAGACCCGGAGCAGCGCACGCGGGACTGGATCGGGCAAACGCGCCGATAGCAAGACGTCATAAGGCGAGCTTCAGAAAAGCGCTCTATCGCGCGCGACCTGATCGCGCAGGAAATCCTGGACGGCGGCGACGTGGCGAAGCGGACGGGAGCTTTCATGCGTGACCATCCAGTAGGCACGGCGCAATTTCATGGCGGGAAGAACCGAAACGAGATCCGGGTCTTCGCGCGCGATAAAATCGTGCAGGATACCGATACCGGCGCCACCGCGGACGGCCTCCGTCTGTCCGAGCGCGGACGCGATTTCGAAGCGCGCCGTCCAGTCCTTGCTGAATTCAGCCCCGTAGTTCAGCTGCGGTGAATAAAGAAGGTCCTCAACGTAGCCGATAAGATCGTGCGCGCCAAGATCGCTTGCCGAGGCGGGCGTACCGCGTTGGCTCAGGTAGGATTTCGAGGCATAGAGACCGAGGGCATAATCAACCAGCTTGCCCGCGACCAGGCGGCCGGTTTCGGGTCGGTCGATCGTAACGGCAATGTCTGCTTCGCGGCGCGACAGGGAAAAAGACCGGGCGACCGGAACAAGCTGCACGGTCAGGCCGGGGTGCCTGGCGGTCAGCTTGCCGAGCCTGGGGGCGAGATAGGCGACGCCGAAGCCATCGGGAGCACCGATGCGGACGGTGCCGGCGATTTCCGGCGTATCACCGCCGAGATCCGCCTCCGCAGCAACCGCTTCCGCTTCCATCCGTTCCGCGCGCTCGAAAAAACGGCTGCCTGCCTCGGTCAGCAGACACCCGGACGTCGACCGGTCAAACAGTCTGGTGCCCAGGCTTTCTTCGAGGGATGTGAGGCGTCTTGCGACGGTTGCGTGGTTTACGCCAAGGCGCTTGGCCGCGGCCAGAATCTGCCCGGTGCGGGCAATCGAAAGGAATATCCTGATGTCATCCCAGTTCATGACGTCCGCTCCAATCTCGCTGCCCTGCCGCACCAGCGGGCTTGACCCGGTGAACCGCGCCGTATTGTCTGGTTTCAACATGCGTCCAACGGGCGTCGGATGGGACGCGGACGGCTGGAGCAACTCTGGCACCTGAATGCCATAGCTTTAAAAAATGCACAACAGATCCGGAAAACTGGGTCTTGTTTGCAACAAAAATAAAAGCGAAAAAGAGCGCAATCGGAGTGGACACAACACCGTGCCGACAAACCGGCTGCGGTTGATTGGGAGAGATTGAAATGCAGAAAATCGGTCACTTTATCGACGGCAGGCATGTCGAGGGCACGTCTGGCCGCTATACCGACGTCTACAATCCGGCCACCGGCGAAGTTCAGGCGCAGGTCGCGCTCGCAAGCCAGGCCGAGATCGACGCCGCTGTCGCCAATGCCGCTGAAGCGCAGCTTGGCTGGGCCGCCACCAACCCGCAGCGCCGCGCCCGCGTCATGATGAAGTTTGTCGACCTCCTGAACCGGGACATGGACAAGCTGGCCGAAGCGCTTTCGCGCGAGCACGGCAAGACGCTTCCCGACGCCAAGGGCGACATCATTCGCGGCCTGGAAGTGGCCGAATTCTGCATCGGTGCTCCGCACCTGCTGAAAGGTGAGTACACCGAAGGGGCGGGACCGGGCATCGACATGTACTCCATGCGCCAGCCCCTGGGTGTCGTTGCCGGCATCACGCCTTTCAACTTCCCGGCCATGATCCCGATGTGGAAATTCTGTCCGGCGATCTCCTGCGGCAACGCCTTCATTCTGAAGCCGTCCGAACGGGACCCCTCCGTGCCGATCATGCTCGCCGAGCTCATGATCGAAGCCGGTCTGCCGGCCGGTGTCCTGAACGTGGTCAATGGTGACAAGAGTGCGGTCGACGCAATCTGTGACGACGAAACCATTCAGGCTGTCGGTTTTGTCGGGTCGACCCCGATCGCGCAGTATGTCTACTCCCGGGCAACGGCAAACGGAAAGCGCGCCCAGTGTTTCGGTGGCGCCAAGAACCACATGATCATCATGCCCGATGCCGATCTGGATCAGGCCGCCGACGCGCTCGTTGGTGCCGGTTACGGCGCAGCCGGGGAGCGCTGCATGGCCGTCTCCGTGGCGGTTCCTGTCGGCGAGACCACTGCCAACGCACTGATCGAGAAACTGGCGCCGAAGGTCGAAGCCCTGAAGATTGGTCCCTACACGGCCGGTGACGATGTCGACTTCGGTCCGCTTGTGACCAAGGAAGCACTCGGCCGCGTGCGCGGTCTTGTCGACCAGGGCGTCAAGGAAGGCGCGAACCTTGTCGTGGACGGGCGCGATTTCTCCATGCAGGGCTATGAAAACGGGTTCTTCATGGGTGGCTGTCTGTTCGACAACGTGACCAAGGAGATGGACATCTACAAGACCGAGATCTTCGGTCCGGTTCTGTCGGTCGTCCGTGCCGAAAGCTACGAGGAAGCCCTCGATCTGCCGCTCAGCCACGAATACGGCAACGGCACCGCCATCTTCACCCGTGACGGTGATACGGCACGCGACTTCGCGTCCCGCATCAATATCGGCATGGTTGGCATCAACGTTCCGATCCCCGTGCCGCTTGCCTATCACACGTTCGGCGGCTGGAAGAAGTCCGGCTTCGGGGACCTGAACCAGCACGGTCCCGACGGGTTCAAGTTTTACACCCGCACCAAGACCGTGACTTCCCGCTGGCCGTCCGGTCTGAAAGACGGCGCGGAGTTCGTCATTCCGACGATGAAGTAAGTCATTTAGAATGATGCAGTGAAAACGGCGCCTGTGGCGCCGTTTTTTTATGCGGCTACGGCCGGCGCCTCCACAGTGCGGTCGGGTGCGTAGTGTGACATGGTGACGACGCCGTCGATTTCGGCAAGGAGCGCCGCGAAGGTCGGATCGCTCATGATCTTTTCCGATGCTGCCTTTGCGCAGTCCAGATCCTTCCAGAAGACGACATCGGCAAATATGTTTTCGTCCGTCAGGGATTCATAGGCGGTCCAGGAGACAAAGCCTTCAAATTGCCTTGCAATGTCCTGCGCCGCACGGCGGGCCAATCGGGCTTTCTCCTTGTCCTTGATCTTGAAGACGACGAGTTCGAGGCAGGGATCTGTCATGGTTTTCTCCAGCAGGTTTCACGATTTCAATGCGCGCGACCATCGCACAGGCCTCCTGACAGCATCCCGTCAGCACATCGCCGGCGTCCGTGCGCCAAAAAGTCCCGAAAGTTTCCGCCAGCCCATTGTGGCGAAACGGGAAGGGGCGTTGTAAGGACATGCAGGGAGACGACGTTTGCAAATGTGCGTAATTTATGGAGAGGCTGCTCCTTGAGAGATCGGCTGGACCGGTCTTGACGGACATGAAGGGCGCTGGGACGGGGTTTGGGAAAACACGCGAAAAACGCTCCTGAGATTGGAGGCCCGGACGATTGCGACGGGAAGATGCTTCGCAGGGCAGGGTTGGTTCAGGCTCTCGCGGATCTCCTGTGGGTGCCGCAGGCCGGGTTCCTTGCCTGGTCGTTGGGAGCGGTGCTGTCGCAATCGGCCGGTTCCGGCACGGAAGGCACACCAAACCAGCTGGCACCTGTCCTCCTGACGGCGGCGGCCATGGTTGTCCTGATCGCTTTTGTTCGCGTTTTTCTTCAATACCATGCTCAGGACACGGCGCGGCGCGCCGCGCGGCAGATACAGGAAAGAGCCAGGTCGGCATTGCTTCATGCCGCCGCAAGGCGCTCGCCCTCTGAGAGCTTTCCCTCATCCGGGGCCTTTGCCGCGCATGTCGTCGATCAGGTGGATCTGCTGGGTCCTTACTACCGGAATTTCATGCCGCAATACATGCGGCTCAAACTCGTGCCGATCGGCATCGTTCTGGTCACCGCATGGTTCAGCTGGCTTGCAGCCTTGATTCTGCTTGTCTGTGGTCCCGTGATCCCGGTTTTCATGGCGCTGATCGGGTCTCGGGCAAAGGCCGCGAGCGAAGACCAGCAGGAGGAATTGACGCGTCTCAGCGGCATGTTGCTCGACCGGATCAGGGGATTGGAGACGCTGACGGTTTTCGGCGCACTCGACCGCACCAGGGCGGATATTCATGTCGCAGGTGAACGTTTTCGGCTCGGCACGATGAAGGTTCTGAAGGTGGCCTTTCTGTCGTCGACTGTCCTGGAGCTGTTTTCCGCGCTCGGCATTGCCTTTTCTGCGGTTTATGTGGGGTTCACGCTGTTGGGCGATCTTGACATCGGCACATGGGGTGTCCCGCTTGGCTACGCCGGCGGCCTGTTTGTTCTACTGCTCGCGCCCGAGTTCTTTGCACCCTTGCGCGCCTTTTCCGCGGCCTATCACGACCGCGCAGCGGGCATCGCGGCATCCCGCAAGCTGTCTGAGCTTCTTCAGGACATGCAGACCGGAAGTCGGGACACTTTGAAGGAAAGCGGCGGCATCGTGGAGAGCAACGCGGTGCAGAAAGCCCGGTGCCTCGCCGGGCCGCCGGGCATTTTGGTCTCGGACCTGTCGATCATGCTGTCGGGAAGACCGGTTTTTGAGCGGTTCTCGTTGAAGGTGGCACCGGGAGAGACCCTTTTGCTCACCGGCAGAAGCGGACGTGGAAAGTCCACACTCCTCGATTGCGTGCTTGGGTTCCGGACACCGGATGACGGGCAGGTGCTGCTGAACGGGACCGATGTGCGCGTTGTGGCGAAAGATCTTCAGACGAACGTCATGTGGCTGGGCCAGGCGCCCAAACTGTTTCACGGCAGTCTCAAGTCCAATCTCCTCAAAGGGCATCCGCGGGCGGATCTCGTCTCCCCGGATGAGATATGGAAGACGCTGCACCTTGCGGGCGCTGCAGAACTCGTCGAACGCCTGCCGCAGGGGCTCTCCACGCGGATCGGCGAAGATGGTTTCGGTCTGTCCGTCGGCGAAATACGCCGCATCGCGTTGGCACGTGCGGCCTTGCGAACCGATGCCGTCCTGCTGATCGCCGACGAACCGACCGCCGGTCTCGATAAGGAAACCGCCGCCGATGTCGTGACTGGGCTGGGACAACTGGCGAAGGGCAGGACAACTCTCGTCGCCTCGCACGATGCTGCCGTCCTGGATTTGCCGGGCCGTGTGCTGGATCTGGACAGTCTCGAGACGCATGCGTTGGAGCCGGTGACATGACGGCAATATGGCAAATCGTGAAGCGCCAGCGCTCCTTTGATCGTCTTCACTTCTGGCTTGGCATCCTGGTAGCCCTTTTGCCCGCTGTTGCCGGGATCCTCCTGCTCGGTGTCTCCGGCTGGTTCATCACTGTTGCGGCGATTGCCGGTCTGAGCGGGGCGTTCCTGAACATCTTCGCACCGAGCGCCATCATCCGTGCTCTGGCCATCATCCGCACCGCGGGACGCTATGGCGAGCGATTGCTCACACATGATGCGACCTTTCGCTTCCTCGGGGATCTTCGCGACCGGCTGTTTGCACTATGCTCGGAAAAAGCGCGCGACGGGCGCCGGTCCGGCCTGCTGCTCAACCGGTTGACCGCTGACATTGCGGCACTCGATGCGATTTACCTGCGTCTCGTCGTGCCCGGTGCCCTGGCGCTGACCATCTTCGCGTGTCTTCTCCTGTTCTGGTCCAGTGTATCGATACCCGTATTCCTGGCAGGTTTCGGGTTTGTCCTGGCGTGGACGTTACTGATCTTCCGCTCGCTTGCCCGCCCCGACAAGATATCCGCGCGCCGCGCGGATGCCGCGTCCGAGGCGATGCGGCTTCGAGCGGCGGATCTGGCGGCGGGCCGGCGCGATCTTGCCATCTACGGCGGCCTCGACGCTGCAGCGGAAAACGTCGCCCATGCCGGGCGCCGGCTGCAGCAGGCCGAGGATAGTCTCGAAAGACGGGCTGCCGCGACATCCGCCACCTCGAGCCTCATCGGACAGATGTTTCTGGCGGCAATGCTGCTGGCCTGCGCCTTCGGTGTCGCAGGAGGGACCATCGGCCTTGCCTTCGCCGTGGGCCTCGTGCTCGTCGTGACCGCGCTTCCGGACATCATCTCGATGCTGCTTGCCGGACTTGAAAATCTGCCCCGGACGTCATTGGCCGCCCGGCGCACGGTCGCGGCAGGTGAGGTCTCTGCCAGAAGCAACGAGACGCGCACGGACCGTTCGAAAACGGAAGTGCAGCCTGGAGGCACCGCCGCCGTCCTGCGTTTTGATGGGGTTTCGTTCAGTTATGAAGGCGCCGCCAAGGATGTGTTGGACGCAGTGTCCTTCGAGATCGGCCCCGGAGAGATCGTTGCCGTTGCCGGGCGCAGCGGCTGCGGCAAAAGCACGATTGCCGCGCTCACCGCCCGGTTGATCCATGCCCGGAGCGGCCGGGTCCTTCTCAACGGGCACCCGGTTGAAGACTATCCGGAAGACGCGCTTCGCAGGTCGATCACGGTCGTCGGCCAGCGTCCTTACCTCTTCAATGACACGCTCGCTGCAAATCTGCGCGTGGCTGATCCGCAGGCAGGCGAGGCGGATCTCTGGCAGGCGCTGGAGCAGGCAGCGCTCTCCGAACGCATTGCAACGGGTCACGAAGGTCTGGCGGCCGTTCTTGGAGAAGGCGGGTTGGGACTTTCCGGCGGGGAGCAGCGAAGACTGGCGCTCGCTCGCGCATTCCTCACACGGCCCGCTCTTTTCGTGCTCGATGAAATGACAGAGGGTCTCGATGACGGGACTGCCGGGGATGTTCTCGACAGGTTCCTGGAATACAAGGGCTCATCGGCTGTCCTGATGATTGCCCACAAGACGCGGGAACTGGAAGCCGCCGATCGTGTGATACACCTGTAAAAAGTGCCCAGCTGACCGGTACACCGGGCAACAGGCGATCGTTTTTTTCAAAGGTGACGCTCGGTTTTTCTGCGATTTGTGGTTGTCCATTACGACTTGTCGCATTGACCTCTCTGCTGGCCTGAGCCACCATCCGGATTCGGTAGCCTATTGCTCTTAACGGTTTTTTTGACGGGAAAAGACAAGCATTTTGTATGGCGATGAGTGCGCCGAGTTGCATCATGTCTGTTGAGAGCAGCCCTGACTTAAGGTTCAGACCCTGAGGGTTTGAAAAGGGGGAATGCAATGGAACTGAGTGTCGTCGATCTGTCCCGGCTGCAATTTGCCATGACAGCGCTTTATCACTTCCTGTTTGTGCCTTTGACCATCGGATTGTCCATTCTGCTCGCGACCATGGAGACGGTCTACGTCATGACCGGCCGCGAGATCTGGAAGCGCATGGTCAAGTTCTGGGGAACGCTGTTCGGGATCAATTTCGTCCTCGGTGTTGCCACCGGCCTTACGATGGAATTCCAGTTCGGCATGAACTGGGCCTATTTCAGCCAGTATGTGGGCGATGTATTCGGCGCACCGCTGGCCATCGAAGGCCTGATGGCCTTCTTCCTCGAAGCCACGTTTGTCGGCCTGTTCTTCTTCGGCTGGGACAAGCTCACCAGGCGCCAGCACCTGGCAGCAACCTGGGCGCTCGCGCTCGGGACCAACTTCTCCGCGCTCTGGATCCTGATCGCCAACGGCTGGATGCAGAATCCGGTCGGGGCCATCTTCAATCCGGACACCATGCGCATGGAGGTCAGCAGTTTCTTCGACGTGCTGTTCAACCCGGTTGCGCAGGCCAAATTCGTGCACACGGTTTCGGCCGGGTATGTCACGGCCGCACTCTTCATGCTGGGCATTTCCGCCTGGTACATGCTTCAGGGCAGACATCTCCAGATCGCCAAGCGGTCAATGGCGATCGCGTCCGCCTTCGGCTTCGCCTCGGCTCTGTCCGTTGTCGTCCTCGGCGATGAAAGCGGCTACGAGGCCAACCTGAACCAGAAGATGAAGCTCGCGACGATCGAGGCCATGTGGGAGACCGAACCGGCGCCCGCGGCCTTCAACGTCGTCGCCTGGCCGGACATGGAAAAACGGGAGAACATCTTCGCGATCGAGGTGCCCTATGTCATGGGTCTGATCGCGACCCGGTCGCTGGACACCGTGATCCCGGGCATCAATGAACTCGTCGACCGTTCCAAGGACCGCATCCGTCAGGGTGCCATTGCCTGGGATGCCCTGCAGAAGATCCGCGAGAACCCGGAAACGGTGTCTGAAGAGGTTCGAGAAACCTTCAGCTACAATGCCAGCTCGCTCGGTTATGCCTACCTGCTGCTGCCCTATACGGACAATCCGATGGAAGCGACCACCGAGCAGATCGAGGAGGCAGCCTGGTCCACCGTGCCGAACGTCTGGCCGATGTTCTACGCCTTCCGGATCATGGTGGCATGCGGCTTCTTCTTCATCCTGCTGACCACCGTTTTCTTCTATTATTCCTCATCTGGAAAACTGGATCTCCTGCGCGAAAAGCACCGGTGGCTGCTTCATGTCGCCGTATGGTCGATCCCGCTTCCGTGGATCGCCTGCGAGATGGGATGGTTCGTTGCGGAGTACGGCCGCCAGCCGTGGATCATCGAAAGCATGCTGCCGACCTCCGCTGCGGTCTCCAGCCTGTCGGTCACAGAGGTCCTGCTGACACTGGCAGGCTTCGTGATCCTCTACAGCACGCTGCTGGTGATCGAGATCGCCCTGATGATCAAGTACATCCGGATCGGTCCGGACGACGGCGAACCGGCCGGGACCGCATCGCCGCCTGCAAGCGCACAGCCGGTTTCCGGCGCAGCCCCTGTTCCAGCGGAGTGACCGGTCATGATCCTTTATGAAATGATCGACTATTCGACACTGAAAGTGATCTGGTGGGTCCTGCTCGGCATCCTCCTGATCGGCTTTGCGGTCACCGACGGTTTCGACATGGGCGTCGGCGCGCTGCTGCCGTTCATTGCCGAAACCGACATCGAACGCCGCGTGGTGATCAATACCATCGGCCCGACATGGGAAGGCAACCAGGTCTGGTTCATTCTCGGGGGAGGGGCGATCTTCGCCGCCTGGCCGCCGCTCTACGCGATCAGCTTCTCCGGTTTCTATCTTGCCATGTTCGTGGTGCTTGCCGCGATGATCCTGCGCCCGGTCGCCTTCAAGTACCGGTCGAAGCGGCCTGATCCGTCCTGGCGCAACAGCTGGGACTGGGCACTCTTTGTCGGATCCTTCGTGCCGGCTCTGGTGTTCGGCGTCGCGGTCGGCAACGTGCTGCTGGGCGTGCCGTTCTCGCTCGATAACGACCTCAGGATGACCTACGAGGGATCTTTCTTCGGCCTCTTCTCTCCGTTCTCATTGCTGTGCGGACTGCTCTCCGTCGCCATGCTGGTGATGCATGGCGCCGTGTGGCTGGTCATGCGCACCACCGGAGAAATCGCAACAAGAGCCCGGCGATACGGCACGATTGCCGCGCTGCTTGGCATCGCCCTGTTCGCGCTTGGCGGCTATCTCGTTGCAAGCGGGTATGTCGACGGGTTCCGGATCACGTCGGACGTCGATCCGAACATGCAGGCGAACCCGCTGGCCAAGACCGCGGCGATCGAGGACGGTGCCTGGATGGCGAACTATGCCGCTTATCCGTTACTCTGGATCGTACCCGGCCTGGGCTTCCTCGGATTGCTCGGAACGCTGCTGCTGCTACAGACAAGGATGGAGATGCTCATCTTCGCCTTTTCGAAATCGGCGATCGTCGGGATCATCGCGACGGTCGGGATTTCCATGTTTCCGTTCATCCTGCCGTCTTCGGTGCAGCCGGAGGCGAGCCTGACCGTCTGGGATGCGTCCTCGACGCACCGGACCCTGTTCAACATGCTGGTGGCAACCGTCATCTTCCTGCCGATCATCCTCGTCTACACCGCCTGGGTCTATAAGGTGCTCTGGGGCAAGGTGGACGAGGAAACCATCGAGCGCGACAACCACACGGCTTACTGAGGAGACGACAAGATGTGGTATTTTGCCTGGATCCTCGGAATGCCGCTGGCGTGCTGCCTTGCGATTCTGAACGCCATGTGGCTGGAGCTGCGCTCCGACGACGAGCGCAGGGAAGAGGAGCGTCAGCGCTTTCATCGCCCGTGATGGGGATTTCGGCCGGGACGTTGTGCCCGGCCGTTGCCTGCCCGATTAGTTGATCGCAACCGTGTAGCGGACAATCCTGTTGTTGTCGCTGTCGGAGAAGTAATACTCGTTGCCCCGAATGGCGACGCCTTCGGGATCGTCGAAGAGGTTGGGTCCCTTTCCGGGTGTCCCGGTTCCCAGAACACCGACGAGAACGGCGCCGTCTTCCGTGTCCGGATCGATCATCAGGATGCGGTGTGCATCCTGGTCCGCGACGACAAGCCTGCCGAAACTGTCGATGTCGAGATAGCGGGGTCCGTAAAACCCGAATTGCGGTCCTTCGACCGTCTGCAATTTTTCAAGGCTTGGCGAGTACCGTACAAGCCGCCGGTTGAAATTGTCGGCCACCCAGACCGAGCCGTCAGGACCTTCGGCGACATCGTGCGCGCCCGGGTGCGAGCCGGCGCTCGCGACCGCTTCGCCATTCTCGTAGGCGATCAAAAGCCCGGTCCCGCCTGCCATCGCATAGATGCGTCCGTTGCTGTGCGCGAGCGCGCCCTCGGTCCTGGGGGCGGCCAGCGTGGCGGAGGGTTCACCATCAAGCGTCTCGATACCGCTGAAGACGAACACGCTGCCAAATCCTGTCACCGCGACTGCGACCTCGCCGCCAGGGCCGAATGAGATGTCATGCGCGCCGGGCAACTTTCCCGCGCTCAGGCTTTCCACGACATCCAGCGTGTCCGGATCAACGACGGCAATCCGGTTTCCGAACTTGTCCGCGACATAGAGGCGTCCGTCCGGCCCGAAGGCCAGGTCATGGGGATCGTTCAGGACGTCGGGTCCGGCCTTGTCGAATGACGCGAAGGGAGCGGGGGCCTCCTGCGCGCTTGCAGCAACGCTTGCAAGACACGCAACAACAAGGATTTCGATACCGATCCGCATGGACAGATCTCCAATTGGCCTGAGAGAACGGGCGCGAGAAAGACAGGTGGAAGCATCGTGCTGTGTAAGCTGCGGCCGGTCAACCTGCGGGACGCTTCGCTAGCCCGCTGACACCGCGTGGCAGTTGTCTGTATACAAAGCACCGGACGCTGAATAAGTTGAGGCCGCCCGGCAGGGTAGGCCGCAACACGGAAGCTGCTCCACACGCGGCATTTGGCAGGATGGATACATTTGATAAGAGTGGTGTTTTCGGGCGTGAGACGGATCTGCATGCTGCTTGCGGTGATCGTCTTTCTGGGCCAGCTTTCCATGGTCCTGATGCGCTACCTTCTGGGTTTCGGCTTTCTGGAAATTCAGGATGCGGTCAACTATGCGTTCGCCTCGCTGGTGGCTCTTTCCGTCGCCGTGTCGTTCGAGGCGGACAAGCATGTCCGTGTCGACGTTATCCGGCAAAGACTCACCGAGGCGGCCAATCGGCGGATCGACTGGCTGGGTGACATGGCCCTGGCCCTGCCGGTCTTCCTCATCATGCTCTGGATGGCCTATCCTCTAGTGCGCAGCTCCTGGGCAATCTTCGAAGGATCGCCTGAAACCGGTGGATTGCCGGGGCTTTTCCTCGTCAAGACCTGCCTTTTGATCCTGCCGGCACTGGTGGCCTGGCTGACCGTTTCACGGGTCATCGGGTTCTTTCGGCGGAAGGCGTCATGAGCATCGAAATCGCCTGGCTGCTCGTGATGGCGCTCACCGTCTTCGCCTGCATTCTCTCCGGTGTCCCCGTGCTGCTGGCCATTGCGGGCGCGCCGACGCTTGTTGCGCTCCTGGCCGCATCCTTCGGCGACTTCGACCTTGTTTTCTTCCAGGCCGTTCCGCAGCGGATTTTCGGCATCATGACGAACCCGCTGCTGCTGGCGGTGCCCCTGTTCGTGCTGATGGGACTTCTGCTGGAAAAATCGCAGCAGGCGGAGCGGATGCTCAAGAGCCTGAGTGCGGCGCTGGGCGGTAACCAGTCGGCGCTGGCGCTTTCCGTCGTTCTGGTCAGCGCCCTGATCGCCGCGTCCACCGGTATCATCGGCGCGACCATCGTCATGCTGGGATCGATCATGCTTCCGGCCCTCCTGAAAGCCGGCGTCGACAGGCACATGAGCAGCGGACTGATCTGTGCAAGCGGCACGCTGGGGCAGATCATACCGCCCTCGATCGTGCTGATCCTGCTGGGTGACCAGATCTCCAACGCCTACTTTGAGGCCCAGCAGGAAGCCGGAAACTTCGCGCCCGACCCGGTCACCGTCGGCGATCTTTTCGCCGGAGCCCTGCTTCCTGGGCTCCTGCTTGTTGCGCTCTATGCCGGTTACGTCGTGTTCCGCCTGAGCCGCAGCGACAAGGAAACAGGGCAGAAAGCGGACCGGGAGACCGTCACCGCCGGACAGCTGACTGGCGCCATTGCGCCGACGCTCGGCCTGATCGTCGCCGTCCTCGGCAGCATCCTGATCGGCGTTGCAACGCCGACGGAAGCGGCGAGTGTGGGTGTTGCCGGCGCGTTGCTGATTGCTTCGGCGGGGCAGGGCCGGGCCATTGCCCGCCCGGCGCTCTTCTGCGCTCTTCTGGCTGTTGCGCTGTTCGCGCTCCGTCAGGCCGGCATTCTCGGCCTCGACTTTGCCGACGGACGCATCAGCTGGACGCTGAAATCCGCGATCTCCGTTGGCGTGACCGCTGCCGCGCTGGGCCTGATGCTTGCCGTGTCCGCGTCGCTCCTGCGAAATGGCGTGCTCGCATCCGCGCTGCGCGAGACCGTCACGATCACCGGAATGATCTTCGGCATCGTGATGGCCGCCAGCATTTTGTCGCTGGTCTTCCGTGGATTCGACGGCGATGAGCATGTTGCCGAACTGCTCCAGTCACTGCCCGGCGGCGCTTACGGCATGTTGCTGTTGACCATGCTGGTGATCTTTCTGCTCGGATTCATCCTGGAATTCGTCGAGATCATCTTCATCGTGGTGCCGATTGTCGGGCCGATCATTCTGCAGACGGATATCAGCCCGGTCTGGTTTGCGGTCCTGATCGCGCTGAACCTGCAGACGTCTTTCCTGACGCCGCCTTTCGGGTTTGCGCTTTTCTATTTCCGCTCGGTTGCGCCGGCCGAGATTCGAACGTCGCAAATCTATGTCGCCGTGATACCATTCGTGGCAATCCAGCTCGCGGCACTCGGCCTTGTTGCAATCTTCCCCGCTCTTGCGACATGGTTGCCCGGAGTTTTGTTTTGATGAGAGGAGTCTGGTGATGAAAAGACGGGAATTTCTGAAAGCCGGTGCGGTCGCCGCACCCGCCGCCATGCTGGCGGCACCGGCCGTTGCCCAGGGCAAGGTCGAGTGGAAACTTCCCACATCCTTTCCCGCAAAAGCCCCGGGTGTCGGCACGAATGTGACTTCGTTTGCCGAGCGCGTCGCGGCCATGTCCGACGGCCAGCTGACGCTCAAGGTGTTCTCCGGCGGCGAACTCGTGCCGCCGTTTGGCGTGGAAGACGCCGTGGAACAGGGAACGGCGGAAATCGGCCACTCGACGCCTTACTACGCGGCCTCAAAGAACTCTGCGCTCCACTTCTTCTCCGCCGTGCCTTTCGGCATGACGGCGGTGGAGACGACCGCGTGGCTCCGATACGGCGGCGGTCAGGATCTCTGGGACGGGATCTATGCAGAACGCGGCCTGAAGCCGTTCTATTCCGGAAATTCCGGGGTGCAGTCCGCCGGCTGGTTCAAGAAACCGATCGAAAGCCTCAACGACCTTGCCGGACTGAACATGCGTATTGCCGGGCTCGGCGGCGAGGCCATGCGCAAGCTCGGCGTCAACGCGGTCCTGTTGCCGCCGCCGGAAATCTTCCCGTCCTTCCAGTCCGGCGCGATCGATGCCGCGGAATGGGTAGGGCCGATGCTCGACATGGCGTTCGGACTGCAGAAGGTTGCAAAATACTGCTACGTGCCCGCCTTCCACGAGCCGTCAGCGGCGCTGGAGATTGTTGTCAACAAGGCGGCTTACGAAAGCCTGCCGGCCCATCTCCAGGCGGTGATCGCCAACGCGGCCGAGGCAACCTCGGTCGAGACGGCGGCCCAGTTCGACTATTTCAACGCGGTCGCGATGCAGAAGCTCAAGGCCGACGGCGTCACCTTCGGCGCATTCCCCGCCGACGTGATTGCGGCCCTGAAGACCGCTGTCGGCGAAGTCATGTCCGAGAACGCAGCCGCCAATCCGGCCTTCGCGGAAGTCCAGAAGAGCTATGACGCGTTCCTGGACCTCGCCAGGGACTACGCCATCGAAGTCAAGGCCGCGACGTTTACCCAGCGCGTCTAGGCGATTGATGCGGCGGCGGTGCCATGCATCGCCGCCGGATCGGTCATGCAAACCGGACCTTTGCGTCAAAGAGACTCTGATGATATGGAGGCGCCCATGACGACATCCGACCGCCTCTATACCGGCCACAAGCCGCGCTTTGCCGTTGCCCCCATGATGGAGTGGACGGACCGGCATTGCCGCGCGTTTCACCGGCAGCTGTCGCGGCATGCGTTGCTCTATACCGAGATGGTCACGACCGGCGCGGTCATTCACGGCGACCGGGAGCATCTGCTCGGGTTCTCAGACCTGGAGCATCCGATCGCCTGCCAGCTTGGTGGCTCGGACCCGAAGGACATGGCGGCCTCTGCGAGGATCGCCGCGGATTTCGGCTATGACGAGGTCAACATCAATGTCGGCTGTCCGTCCGACCGCGTGCAATCGGGACGTTTCGGCGCCTGCCTGATGCAGGAACCCGAACTTGTTGCCGCCTGCGTTTCCTCCATGAAGGATGAAGTCGATATCCCGGTAACGGTGAAGTGCCGCATCGGCGTTGACGACCAGGACCCGGAAGAAGCGCTGGATCGGATGGTGGATGCGGTTTTTGCTGCCGGTGCGGATGCTCTCTGGGTACATGCGCGCAAGGCCTGGCTGAAGGGCTTGAGCCCGAAGGAAAACCGGGACATTCCACCGCTCGACTACGACCGTGTCTTGCGGCTCAAGCACCGCTTTCCGAAGAAGTTCATCGGCCTGAACGGCGGCTTGCAGAGCCTGGACGAGGCTGAGCCCTTTCTTGAGACGCTGGACGGGCTGATGTTCGGACGTGCGGCCTATCACACGCCGCAGATCCTGGGAGAGGTCGACCGCAGGCTCTATGGCGCATCGGCGCGGGACGTGTCTCCCTGGGCGGCCGTGCGGGCGCATATGGGCTACCTGGAAGGACAGCTTTCAAAAGGCGTCAAGCTGGCGCACATGACGCGCCACATGCTCGGTCTCTTTCACGGGCGTCCCGGTGCACGAAGCTGGCGGCGGATCCTGACAGTGGAGGCCATCCGGCCCGGTGTCGGGCTGGAGGTTGTCGAAAAGGCGCTGGCCGCGGTCAGCCCCTTATCTCACTCTGCGGAAGCAGCAGAATAATGCTGTAGAAGATCACGGATTCATGATCAGGCGATCACCCTCGATGCGCCAGCTTCTGAGCTTGTCCAGCGCGGTGAGACCGAACAGGCTGCCGTTCAAGGCCCCGTCACGCGCCACGAAGCCGCGAATGTTGCGCAGGCTGTGATCGCCGACCGTGATTGTCTCGATGAGGATGGGGGCGACCATCGCCCGCCCGTTGGCGGTGGAGACGGGCACGGTGAAGGAAAGCCCGTCCGGATCGAAGCCGGCACGACGGGCATCCTCATAGGTCAGCACAACGGCGCTGGCGCCGGTATCGAGCAGGAAATGCGTCCGCGTCCCGTTGACCCGGCCATCAAGCACGAAATGCCCGGTTGCATCCCGGACGATCAGGATCGACCCGTCGGGCTGCGTGACGGCGAGCCCTGGCGCAAGGGCACCAAGCACGCGGTAACCGGCCTGGACGAGATCGGTCCGGTACGTGTAACCGACGACGAGAAGGGCGCACAGACCGCCCCAGAAAAGCGTGCCCTGCACGATTTCCCGGATTTTCGGCTGACCGAAGATGAAGCTTGCCAGGAAGACGAAGGCGAGCGCGGACAACGCGACGATCCGCGGTCCGCTGTCGTCGAAGTTGATGTTTTCCGGATCGGTGGGGTCGCCAAAGAAGTAATAGAACCCTGCCGCGAACATGATGACGACCAGTGCGGCGACGACGAAGCCCCTGATCTGCCTCGGTTTGTTGCTCATCACTCGGCGCCTTCTTGCCCCTCGGCGGCGCGGCGTCCGGGCAGGTCGGCCATGATTTCGGCGCGCCGTTCTTCGCTGTAACCGGCCCAGCCGGCGATTTCGTCAAGCGAACGCGAACATCCGGCACACAATCCTGTGGACTGGTCAATCTGGCAGAATCTTATACATGGCGAGTTCATGATGCCGATATGGCCACAGATTATGGCTTTGCCAAGTCATAAAAACGTCGGTCCAAGCCGCGGATGCGTCGTCAGCGGAGTCCGCCGGGATTGAACGGTGCCGTGATGATGTTGACCGGAAGGGCAACCGTGTTGCCGACGAAAGTGCCGAGACTGTCACCCAGCGTGGCGCCGCGCGAGGCGTCAGTCGACGATCTCAGGCCCGATTGCCCGAGCGTCTCTCGAAATTCCGGACTGAGCTGCGCAAGCTGCGCGAACTTGGAGTGATTGGCCGAATCGAGTGAATCCAGCTCCGTCACGTCGATCACGATCGCCCCGAGTTCGGCAAGCTCCTCGTCGTTGGAATAAGCGCCGACGCGCTCCTTGCCGCCGGCAATCGCCCTTGACAGCCGCAGGGCGCGGTCGTCTCGTGAAACCACGACGACATAGGGATTGGTCGGTCTGCCGAGTTTCCTGAGCTGCGCCTTGAAGAGATCGATGTCGATGTCCGGCGCGGCCAGGATTACCACCTTGATCTTGCCCTGCAGCACCCGGCGCTGCTCCGGTGAGGACTGGACGGCCGTCTCCATGAGCAGCCAGTTGCCCATGGAGTGCGCGAGAATGGTGATGTTGTCCGCATTCGTCTTGGCAAGCAGCAGCATGGTTTCTGCAAGCGATTGCCGCGCGACTGCGGCACTGTTCAGATCGTAAACATAATCCTGAAGTTTCCCGCGCGACGCCCAGGTGAAAAGCACGGGCACACCGTCAATGTCGCCGTCGTGGACGACCTGGACAAAACGATAGAGCGCTTCGGGAAACAGCGTGTTGTATCCGTGTATGAACAGGAAAATGTCGCGTTTTCCGCGTGGCATCTTCGCCAGACGGTTGTTGATCTGGCGAATGAAGGTGCTCTGGTCCTCAATGTAGCCGGCATCCCGGGCGACGAATTCGGTCTCCGGGTTGCCCGGAAGGCTCTCGGGCCATTCGATCTGGCTGACCTCGTGGTTCGGCGGAACGGAGATTGTGGCATGGGCGTAGCTGACCCCTTCGCCGCGCTCTCCGTTGAAATACGTGTCGGGACGGCTGTCGCGCTCACGCGTCGTGACGACCATGATGTCGTGGGATTTTGCGCCCTGGGCGGGGACTTCGGTCAGCGCCAGCGCGCCGAATTCCGGGCGGCTTCCGCATCCGGCCAGTACGACAAGCAGAGCCAACACCAAAACGGATCTTAGGGCATGAGCCCAAGCGCCTGCCAAATCATCGTGAATTTCGTCAATCATCGCGTGTCGCCGCCCACCTAACACCTGCTCAAGGCACCATAAGCATCCCGACAAGGAATCCAAGCCCGCAGATTTGCTGAATGGCGCCGAGAACGTCACCGGTTACGCCACCGATCTTTGCCTGAGCAACGTGCCCGACGGCAAACCCCATGCCTATTGCGATTACAAGGCCCAGGAAAAGAGCTGTGGGGGACAGCAGAAGCGCGGCGGGAATGAGAAAGGGAAGCGTCAGCAGCGCGGCTTTGCGCGCTGTGCCAGCATCCGGCTTGCCAAATCTGGCCGCAAGGCCTTCCGGGCGCGCCAGCGGTCGTTGAGACCATTGCCACACGAGGACCGCGCGGCTGAGGACTTCCGTGCCGAGGAACAGCAGTGCTGCATCTGCCGGGCTGAATTTTTGCCACAGAACCGCCAGCAGGGAGATGCGCAGGACAACGCTCAGGACGAGGGCGAGAGCGCCGAAAGCGCCGATGCGGCTGTCCTTCATGATCTCCAGCCTGCGGGAGGGCGTTGTTCCGCCGAAGAAGCCGTCGGCGACATCGCTGAGGCCGTCTTCGTGCAGGGCCCCGGTCGTTGTGCACAACGCTGCGAGGACAAGCGTGGCGACCGCGATATCGGGCAGGGCGGTGTAACCGAGCACCGTTCCAAGACCGGCGGCGGGAAGGGCGACGACAAGGCCTGCCAGCGGCGCCGCGCCGGCGATTTGCGGAAAATGCGGTGCCGCCGCCGGATTGTCGGCACCATTCACTTTCGGCAGGGGAAGGCGGGAAAAAAAACGGACGCACGCGGCCGTGTCGGCTGCGAGCATTGCCAGCGAACCAGTCGGTTTCGAACGTGCGGCCGCGGACCCGTTCTGACCGTGTTTTTCCCGAGAATCTGAGGATTGGTCGGTTTCCGAGCTCATCAGGCCGGTCCTGTGCTTGAGTTTTTCCAACGCGCCGTTATAGATCAGCCGCCAGAGAGGACCAAGTATCGGGACTCCCATAAAAACCAGACCGGGAAAAACACCATGTCCCTATCCGAGACCGCGCTTCCGTTCGATGATATCCGCAACCTCGTCAAGTCGATGCCGGGTCCGGACGAGGAGGCGTTGCAGAAGGTCAGGGACAGGGACAGTCAGCTGACGAAACCTGCCGGTTCTCTCGGACGTCTGGAAGAAATCGCGGAATGGCTGGCCGCCTGGTCCGGAAACGCGCCGCCGAAGGTCACTCGGCCGATGGTCGCGATCTTTGCGTCCGCGCACGGGGTCGCCGACGAAGGCGTGTCGGCGTTTCCAAGTGCCGTTAACAAGCAGATGGTTGAAAACTTCGCGGCCGGCGGAGCCGCCATCAACCAGCTCTGCCGGGTCAACGATATCGGCCTGAAGGTATTCGATCTCGCGGTTGACATGCCGACGCCGAGCATCACCCGCGAAGACGCCATGGACGAGGCCAACTGCGCCGCGACCATGGCCTACGGCATGGAAGCGCTGGCCGGGGGGATTGATCTGATCTGCCTCGGTGAAATGGGGATCGGCAACACCACGGTCGCAGCGGCCGTCTTTCATGGTCTGTTCGGAGGGGAGGCCTCCGATTGGATCGGCCGCGGAACCGGTGTCGATGACGACGGTCTTGCCCGCAAGCGCGAGGCCGTTGAGAAAGCGGTGGCCAGGCTGAACGGCGAGACCGATCCGCTT
This sequence comes from Roseibium sp., assembly GCF_965232425.1. GTDB lineage: Bacteria > Pseudomonadota > Alphaproteobacteria > Rhizobiales > Stappiaceae > Roseibium. The sequence continues at coordinate 5,937,963 of NZ_OZ246971.1, read as the reverse complement.
GAGATCCTCAGAAAGGTCGGCGGCCGTGAAATAGCGGCCATGGCGGGCCTCATCATCGCCGCGCGCCTGCAGCGTGTTCCCGTCATCGTCGACGGCTTTGTCACCACGGCCGCTGCGGCAGTGGTCTACGCGATGAACCCCGCCGGGCTCGATCATTGCCTGTTCGCACACGTCTCCGCGGAGCATGCGCACGGACGCGTGCTTGAGAGGCTCGGCAAGGACGCCTTGTTCGATTTCGGAATGCGGCTGGGCGAAGGCTCTGGCGCGGCGCTCGCAGCCGGCGTGGTCAAGGCCGCGTCCGAAATGCATTCCGGCATGGCGACGTTTGCTGACGCGGGTGTTTCCGGAAAGTCCTGACTTCAGGCGCTGCGGGCGGTTTTGTTTTGCTGCGCCGCTGCAACGGCCGGGGAATGGTTCGTCTCCGCCGCATAGTTCATGTTTCGCGACGGCGGCAGTGATACGATCACTTCCGTGCCCTGGCCCAACTTGGACTTTATGCTGAACTTGCCGTCATGCATGCTGACGAGTGCCTGGACAATGGAAAGACCGAGACCGGTTCCCTGTTCGGCACTCTTGATCGCATGCGACCCCTGACCGAAGGCTTCGAGCACCGTTGGAATTTCCTCCTCGGGAATGCCCGGACCATTGTCGCGAATGGAAACATACTGTCCGCCATCTGACGTCGGTCCCAGATTTACCCGGACTTCACCCCCGACAGGCGTGAACTTCACGGCATTCGACATCAGATTGAGAATGACCTGCCGCACGGCACGCTCATCGGCCCAGACACGCGGCAGATCCGCCTGGTGCGCATGATGAAGCGCGATCGACTTCGCCTTTGCACGGACCTTCATCATCGTCCCGCATTCGGCGACCACGTCGTGCAGGTAGATGCTTTCCTCGTGCAACTCGTGACGGCCGGCCTCGATCCGTGAAAGGTCCAGTATCTCGTTGATGAGGTTGAGAAGATGTTCGCCCGACCCGTGAATGTCTTCCGCGTAGGACCGGTAGTTCTTGTTGGTCATGGGACCCAGAACCTCGTCCTTCATGATTTCGGAAAACCCGAGAATGGCGTTGAGCGGCGTTCTCAGCTCGTGGCTCATCGTCGCCAGGAACCGGGATTTCGCCAGATTGGCGGCTTCGGCACGCCGGCGTGCTTCGTCGGAAACGGAATTCGCGGTTTCGAGTTCGGCGATCAGGTGATCCTTGTCCGCACGGTATTCCAGCATCGTGTTGGCGTTTTTCAGGAGCTGGTTGCCCAGGATCAGGAAGAAGCCCTGCGCTCCGATGGCCATGGCCGCGAGCGTGTAGTGAACGGCGCTGGACTGCTGCAGGAAACTGAAGGTCACGACGAACGTGATCGGCAACGTACTTGCCAGTAGGCATTTCGGCAGATTGGCCGACTGCATCGTGTTCATCGCGATGACGATCAGCAGCGTCGCAAAGTGGAAGATGACCAGGCCTTCTCCGGACCCGATCCGTTCCGGCATCAGGAAGAACATCGCCCAGCTGCATCCGTAGATCAGGTCGCCGGCCGTGAACCGGCGGCGCCAGACAACCCGCACTTTCTGGTCCGAAGGCGCTTTTTCATAGGAGTGGCTGATCACGACCATCAGGAAGTGCGTGCAGATGGTGACGAGGAACCAGGCGCCCATGAACTGCGGACTGACCCAGAGCGAGGAGATCGCCGCAACGATCAGCGCAAGCAGCGGCGCGGCAAACGCCGCGTTGATGCGCGTATCGGCAAAAAGGTGCTGGCGCTCGTGCTCAAAGGTCGATTGGCGGTTTTCAGGCGCGCCAAGGCGGCTGCGGATATCACGCACCGAGCGTGCAAGCTCGCGCCGCCGCTCGGCGCGCCGCCTGTTGATCGCGATTGTGTCGCCAATTGTATCTGACGCTTGGGACTTCATGGGACGCCGGAAAATGTTGATATCGTTATTGTGATGCTGCGTGTTTATGCACTCTGACTCATCATTCCTTAAGATCGTCCTCAGGATCGTGGTAAGCATTGCGTTAACCGGCTGTATCAGGGTGCAACTCTTTGTCCTTTCAACATAATTCCTCATCGCTCAACGACCTTGCCACGCGTATTCGTGCCTGCCGGAAATGCAGCGACGATCCGCTCGGAGAGGCCCTGCCGCACGAGCCGAGGCCTGTCCTGCAGGTGTCGTCGAACGCGCGGCTTTGCATCAGCGGGCAGGCACCCGGCACGCGGGTGCACAAAAGCGGCCGGCCGTTCACCGATCCCTCCGGCGACCGGCTCAGAAATTGGATGGGAATTGACGAGGACGTCTTCTACGACGCCGAACGGCTCGCGATCGTGCCGATGGGGTTCTGCTTTCCGGGCCTTGACGACAAGGGCGGGGATCTTCCGCCGCGCAAGGAATGCCGCGACATCTGGCATGATGCCCTGTTTGCCGAAATGCCGAAATTGGAATTGATCCTGGTGATCGGACAATATGCGCAGGCGTATCATCTCGGCGCGATGCGTAAGAAAAGCCTCACGGAAACTGTTGGTTCCTGGCAGGACTATTTCACCGCTGCGGTTGCCGGCGGAAAGCCGAAGGTATTGCCGCTGCCGCACCCGTCATGGCGCAACAACGCCTGGCTCAGAAAGAACCCGTGGTTCGAAGCAGATCTTCTGCCCGTTCTCAGGGCGGAAGTGGTACGGCTGATCTAGCCTTTTCGGCGAGGTTGAGGATAATTTGCTCCGATCGGCGAAGTTTGACATGCTGCAAGAAAAATTCCATACGTCAACATGCCTGTCTCTGGATTCATTTCCTTCAGGCTGATATGTCCGTGTTGAACGTCGCGTGCCTGGAATTGGAACTCACCGCCATGATTGATCGCATCGATCGCCGCATTCTGTCGATACTTCAGGAAGACTGCACCGTTCCGGTTGCCGAAATCGGCCGGCGTGTCGGCCTGTCGACGACGCCATGCTGGCGCCGGATCCAGAAAATGGAGGAAGACGGGGTCATCACCGGACGCGTGGCCATCCTGGATCCGACCAAGGTGAACGCCAAGGTGACTGCCTTCGTTGCGATCACGACAAGCCAGCATTCGGAAGACTGGCTGAAAAAATTCGCCGACGTGATCCAGGAATTTCCCGAAGTGGTCGAGTTCTACCGCATGGCGGGGCAGGTCGACTATCTTCTGCGGGTTGCCGTGCCGGATATCGAAGCCTACGACACCTTCTATAAAAAGCTGATCGCAAAAATAGAGATCTCGGATGTGTCGACGACCTTTGCGATGGAGCAGATCAAGAACACGACGGCTCTGCCATTGTCCTACGTCGTTCCGGAAAAAGTCCGGGGAGACGCTTAGCCTTCATGATCCCACGTCTTTTCGCAGTCCTGCTGCGGCCAGCACGTGCAACGCTGTCTCGTAGCCGGGAGTCTCAAGCGCTGTTGAGGGGATGCCGCGCGAAAAAACGGGCGGCCTCGGCATCGGTCACCGGCTGTCCGGCAAAGATTTCCGCATAGGTGCGCATGCGTTCGAGGCGCGGAGCCAGCGGGTCCGATGGCCCGTCCTTCTTCATGGAAATATAGCCGATCTGGGTCTGATAGACCGTGTTTGCCCGCACGTTTGCGTGGAGGGCTTCGAAGCCGAAGCGCTCGAACATGGACTGCAGCGCCGCGACCCGGATCAGATCGGCCTCTTCCAGCATCCCGGCGAGCCGCATGTCGGAATGGGCCCAGTTCCGGACGGCAAATTCAAGTCTTGAATCGAACAGATCCGGCATGAGCCACAGATCGAATACGTTCAGGATGGCCTCGGTGATGGTCTCTGCATAGGCCTCGGTTCGCCGGATCAGATTGCCGGTGTTTTTCGATTGCCAGAGCTCGATCAGTGCGTCGAGCAGATCCTTGCGATCCGAAAAGTGACCATAGAAACTCGTTCGGGACAGGCCCATGCGTTCCGCCAGCGGCATGACCTTGACCGCATCAATGCCGCTGTCCAGCAAGGCGCTGTATGCTGCCTGGATCCAGAGCTCGCGTGTTCCGCGCCATCCGCTGGTTTTTTCGATCAGGGGTTCGGTCATGGAGGCTCGTTAGCAGTTGGTTTCCGGCCGAACAAGCCAAATTGACATGCATGTCATTAAAAACGACATAAATGTCGTTTTTGCGGCTTTTCACCTTGCAGCCCTCCGCAATAAGCTCGCCACTGACCGGGCAGGCCGGCCGGATGCGAATTGAGGGAAGCGCATGTCAAGGGATCCACTGCTGCAGCCTTATCAGCTCAAGCACCTGACGCTGAAAAACAGGATCATGATCACGTCACATGAGCCGGCCTATCCCGAGGACGGCATGCCCAAGGAGCGCTACCGGGCCTATCACGAGACCCGGGCAAGGGCAGGGGTCGCACTGACGATGACGGCGGGTTCGGCTGCCGTGTCGCGCAATTCGCCGCCCGCCTTCAACAACATCCTCGCTTACCGCGACGAAGTCGTGCCGTGGATCCGGCAATTGACCGATGCCTGCCACGACCACGGCTGCGCCGTCATGATCCAGCTCACCCATCTGGGCCGCCGGACCGGCTGGAACAAGGGCGACTGGCTGCCGTCCGTTTCCTCGACCATGGCCCAGGAACCGGCGCACAGGTTTTTCCCGAAACTAGTCGAGGACTGGGATATCGCGCGCATCATCCAGGACTATGCCGACGCTGCGGAGCGCATGAAGGAAGGCGGCATGGACGGCGTCGAACTGGAAGCCTACGGCCACTTGATGGACCAGTTCTGGTCGCCGGCGACAAACCAGCTTGACGGTCCTTACGGCGGCAGGACGCTTGAGAACCGGATGCGGTTTTCCCTTGAGGTCATAGATGCCATCCGGCAACGGGTCGGGGAGGAGTTCATTCTTGGAATTCGCTTTACGGCCGACGAGGCGATGACGGGGGGCATAACCGCCGAGGAAGGGCTGGAAATCGCGCGGCGCCTGAAAGCGACCGGTCAAATCGATTTCCTCAACGTGATCCGCGGCCATATCGACACCGACGCCGCGCTGACGGACGTCATCCCGGTGCAGGGCATGCGCAACGCGCCGCATCTCGACTTCGCCGGAAGGGTGCGGCGGGAAATCGGCCTGCCGACATTCCACGCGGCCAAAATCCCCGACGTTGCAACGGCACGTCACGCGATCGCCGAGGGATTGCTGGACATGGTCGGCATGACGCGCGCGCACATGGCCGATCCCCTGATCGTCCGGAAGATCTCGGAAAAGCGGGAAGAGGATATCAGGCCCTGTGTCGGTGCGACCTACTGCCTTGACCGGATCTACCAGGGGGGTGAAGCTCTGTGCATTCACAATCCCGCCACGGGCCGCGAGCTGACGATGCCGCACGAGATAACGCCGGCAAGCGAAACCAAAAAGGTGGTTGTTGTCGGGGCAGGCCCCGCCGGCATGGAGGCGGCCCGCGTTGCATCGGAACGCGGCCACGATGTTGTCGTCTTCGAGGCAGCACCCGATGCGGGCGGACAGGTGCGGCTGACGGCCCAGTCCGAGAGGCGGCGCGAGATGATATCGATCATCGACTGGCGCATGCAGCAATGCCTTGCCAGAAATGTGAGATTCAACTTCAATACATACGCAGAAGAGTCTGACGTTACGTCAGAATCGCCGGATACTGTTATTGTCGCGACAGGTGGTCTGCCCCATACCGATGTGCTGTCCGAGGGCAACGATCTGGTCGTCTCCGCCTGGGATATCATTGCCGGGGATGTCAAACCGGGCCGGCAGGTTCTCGTGTTCGACGACGCAGGGGATCATGCAGCTCTGCAGGCGGCCGAAATGATCGCCGAGACCGGCGCGCATGTCGAGATCATGACGCCGGATCGTTCTTTCTCGCCGGAAGTCATGGGAATGAACCTGGTGCCCTACATGCGCGCGCTCCAGGACAAGGATGTCCGCTTCACGGTCACCTATCGCCTGAAAGCCGCCAAACGCGCGGGCAACAGGATCACGGCGGTTATCGGAACGGACTATTCCAGCCATACCGAGACGCGCGACTTCGACCAGATCGTCGTCAACCACGCAACGGTTCCGCTGGACGAGCTCTATTTCGGCCTCAAGCCACGGTCGAAAAACCTCGGCGCCGTGAACCAGGAAGCGCTGATTTTTGGCCGTCCCCAGCCGCTTGAGGCCAATCCCGATGGGGATTTTGCCCTGTTCCGGATTGGGGATGCGGTGTCCGCCAGGAACACACATGCCGCGATCTACGACGCTTTGAGGCTGGTGAAAGACATCTGACTTCGCCTGGCTGCGGAATTTTTGGGCAGCGTCTCACTTGAATAAGCGGATGCCGTTTTTGAGCTATGGCGGAGGATTGGTCCGGGACTAGTTTTTCGCAGCATCAACGCCCGGTGGCAGCGAACACATCAGGATCACACACATGTACAGCGACGCGGACATTCTATCGCTCTTGATGAGCCGGCGGCCCGGCTATTCACTGCCGCAGCCGTTCTATACAGACAGCGACGTGTTTCAGGCCGATCTCGCCCACATCTGGCAGAAAGACTGGGTTTTCGCGATCTGTTCCGCAGAACTCCCGAAATCCGGAAACTTCGTCACGCTGCAGATCGGCGCGTACTCCGTCATTGTCGTGCGCGGTGCTGACGGGGTCATCCGGGCCTTCCACAATTCGTGCCGCCACCGCGGCAGCCGCATCTGTTCCGCGGCCAGGGGATCGGCGCCCAAGCTGGTGTGTCCCTACCATCAGTGGACCTATGAACTTGACGGCAAGCTCCTTTGGGCACGTGAGATGGGAGCCGACTTCAAGCCCGGGGATCACGGGCTGAAGACGGTTCACTGCATTGATGTGTCCGGCATGGTCTTCATCTGTCTTGCCGAGACCGCACCCGACGCATCCGGCCTGCAACGTCAGGCCGAACGTTATCTCGGGCCCCACGACCTTGGCAATCTGAAGGTCGCGCACCAGTCGACGATCATCGAGAAAGGCAACTGGAAGCTCGTATTGGAGAACAACCGGGAATGCTATCACTGTTCCGGCTCCCATCCTTCGCTGTGCCGGACGTTCCCCGACGATCCGAACCTTGTCGGGGCCGATGATGCGTCCACCTCAAACGTCGGCAAGCAGCACGTCGAGCGCTGCGAGAACGCAGGACTGCCCGCGAAATACGTGATCTCGCCGAACGAGCAGTGGCGCTTCGTGCGCATTCCGTTCCTGGGGGAAGCCGTCAGCTACACCATGGACGGCAAGGCGGCCGTGTCGAAGCGGATCGGAACCGTTCCCTTCGACAATGCCGGAACGTGCCTGTTCTTCAACTATCCGAACACATGGAACCATTTCCTGTCGGATCAGGTTCTCACCTTCCGTGTACTGCCGATCGGGCCGATGGAATCCGAAGTGACCACCACGTGGCTGGTTCACAAGGATGCGCAGGAAGGTGTCGACTACGATCTGGAGCGGCTGACCGAGGTCTGGACCCATACCAATGACGAGGACCGCCGGATCGTCGAGGAAAACCAGATCGGCATCTGTTCGCCGGCCTATGAGCCCGGGCCGTATTCACCGGTGCAGGAAAGCGGCGTCATCCAGTTCGTCGACTGGTATGCGGCGCATCTTGAAACGTCCCTTCTCGGACGCTTCCGTGTCGCGGCGGAGTAAGCCCATGATACCGATGCCGGGACGCGACACGCCTGTCTGGTCCGACAGCGAATTGCTGGAATGCGTGATGGTGGTGCCCGAAGCACCCGATGTGAAAACCTTCTCATTCCGTCCACCGTCCGGGGCGACGTTTGTCTACCGGGCAGGGCAGTTCATCACGCTGGATCTGCCGCTGCCCGGCGGCAATGTGCAGAGAACCTACACGCTGTCGTCTTCTCCGGTTTCCAACGCTTATGTTTCGGTGACCGTCAAGGCCCAGCCTGGGAGCCAGGGATCGCGCTGGCTTCTGGACAACCTGAAGCCGGGCATGCGCCTGAAAGCGTTCGGTCCTGCCGGGCTCTTTCATCTGCCGCCGAGCCCGGACGGCAAGTTCCTGTTCATCTCGGCAGGCTCAGGCGTCACGCCGATGATGTCGATGGCCCAGACGCTTTTTGAACGGGGCGAGGACCCGGACATCTGTTTCATCCAGTGCGCCAGACGTCCGGCGGATCTGATCTTCCGTCAGAAACTGGAATACATGGCGAGCCGGGTGACCGGGCTGCAACTGCATTTCGTCGTCAAGCAGAGCGATCCCTACGAGGTCTGGACCGGCTATCGCGGGCATTTCAACCAGCTGATGCTCGGTCTGATGTGCAACGATTACCTGGAGCGCGATGTCTATTGCTGCGGTCCGGAAGGATTCATGGATGCTGTCAGGGAGATCCTGAACGCGCTCGGGTACGATATGGACCGCTACCATCAGGAGAGTTTCCAGGCACCTGCCGAAACCAAGGCGGAACTGACCGAGTTTGACGATGTCGTCCCGCAGGAAGACACCAAGGCGCAGATCGTTTTCGCCGATTCGGGTGTCTCTGCCTGGTGCACCGAGACCGATACAGTGCTTGCGGTTGCCAAGGATGCCGGCCTCAACATTCCGTCCGGATGCACGTTCGGCGTTTGCGGGACCTGCAAGGTCCGGAAGCTGAACGGCGAAGTGCACATGGTCCATTCCGGCGGGATCAGTGAAGATGACATAGAGGCAGGATACATCCTCGCGTGCTGTTCCAACCCGATCGGCACCGTCGAAGTCGAGGTTTGAGCGGGATTATCCGATTCCGAGGCGCTCACGCACTTTTGGCAAGGACAGCTCCTTGACGGTTTCACGGCCGATCCTGCGCGCGGTCCGGTCGTCGGATCGGGCCAGTTCTTCGCCCAGGTTCAACGCCGGACCATGGAGGGACGCCGAGCGTTTGCCGATCTGCCTCAACGCCCAATGCACCGCCTTCCAGACGAAATTGCGGTCGTCCGTGGCGGCCGCGCGGATGAAGCCGAAGCAGTCCAGAAACGCCTGATCCGGAGCGGTTTTCGCGTGGACGGCGCGCCAGGCGATCAGCGCAAATCCGGCCCGCTTCACGAACGCGCGCTCGCTCGCCACAAGCTCCGCAACGAGCGCGCCTGAATCCGGGCGCCGGGCGTAGACATTGGTGAGCTGGTCGCAGAGATCCCAGGACTGGATGTCGTCAAGCCAGCGCTGCATCAGCGCTGCCGTCATAGCCTTCGGAGGCGTGATCAGTATCGCGAGCAGCCGGGCCTCGTGAAACCCGGAAGCCCAAAGATCGCTTGCAAGGTCCGGCGACTTTTCGAGCTTCCTTGAAAAAGGGCGCAGAACGGAAAGCGGCACACCGAAGGCTCTGGAAGCATCGATGCCGAACCGCGCCATGCCCTGCCGGTTTTCCTCTGTTCCGAGATCGGCAAGGTGTTGAAGGACCGCTTGCACTGTCCATTCCGAAGGCGCTTGGCGCATGGGTTCCCCTTGCAAAGACTTGATTTCAGGCGTCGTCGAACCCGGGCAGCATAAGTCAGTTTCAGCAGCAAACGGAAGGCACTGCGTGGGCAAGGGCATCCGGTGTGATCCAAAAAAAAGCAGGGTCCGGCATTTGTGCCGGACCCTGTCTTGTCGAGACCGTCGATGAAGGCTCGCGGGGATCACACCCAATAGGGCCGGCGCCACCAGACACGGGCGGCCTGTTCTTCCCTGTTCCGTTCCTCGGCCAGACGGCGCTTGGTGCGCGGGTCCATCGTTTCAGCGCGCGAAGACCGGGTTGCTTCCAGAAGGCTGCGTGCATAAATATCTAACATTGACTTACACTCCTCGGTTGGCGTCTGATGAGAATATGGCTCTGACGTGGGAGAAACGCGAGTCAGGAAGAATTTTGATATGTAAGGAAAAGTTACATATGGATTGGCGTGCACTGCCTCCGCTGAACAGTCTCAAGGTGTTTGCCGTCGTGGCCGAGACAAAAAGCCTTTCCGCCGCCGGACGGGAGCTCAATGTCACCCATGCGGCTGTCAGTCAGCAGATCCGAAGCCTCGAGAGTTTCATGGGACTGAAACTGATCGTGCGGGAAGGCCGGGGTGTCGCGCTGACCCTGGAAGGTGAACAATTGTTCGGCGGACTGAAGGGCGGTTTCGAAGCCATCCGCGACACCGTCGATGCGCTCCTCAAGGACGACCAGGCGAGGCCGTTGAACATCACCATGACGCCGACATTCGCGGTCAGCTGGCTGATGCCGCGGATCAACGATTTCCGGCTGAAGCACCCGGACATCGAGTTGATGCTCAACCCGACGGCCGAAGTCATTGAACTGACCCCCGGCGGCACCGACATGGCGATCCGCTTCGGCAGGGGCGATTGGCCAGGTCTCGATTCTGAACTGCTTTTGCCGACGAACTTCGCCGTTGTCGGAGCACGTTGCCTGATCGGCGACAGGGCGATCGACAGCCCCGAGGACATTCTGGATTTTCCTTGGCTGCAGGAATACGGCACCAACGAACTGGCCATCTGGATGGAGAACCAGGGCGTCGTACCCTGTGAGAAGCTCAACGTCACCCATCTGCCGGGCTACATGCTGCTTGAAGGCCTCAGGCGCGGCGAGGGCGTGTCGGCGACTGCCAAGGCGTTTATCAAGCCGGACATCGACGCAGGCAGCCTGCAGGTGCTTTTCGAGGATGAAGAAGACCCGGGAACCGGCTATCACATGCTGACACGGCAGGGTGTCAAGCGCCCGCCCTTGAAGAAGCTGATGACATGGCTGCGCACCATGATCGCCGAAGACACGAAAAGATCTGAGATCTATTGTGCCTAGCCGCCAGAAACCGCCGGGAGAACCGCACGCATGACAAGCACGCAAAACACCACCAATCCGCTTGTCCTTCCCGATGACCTGCCACGGCCGGTCGATGATGGCGGAGCTGATCATCTGAAGGGCATGAAAGTGTCCTCTGTCGGTCTGCGGGCGACGACGGGAGACCGGGTGGATCTTTCGAAGGTGCCGGGCAGGGTGGTCGTCTACGCCTATCCGATGACCGGTGTTCCCGGCGTCGAGTTGCCGCCCGGCTGGAACGATATTCCCGGCGCGCGCGGCTGCACCCCGCAGACGCTGTCGTTTCAGGCGGAGAAGGACGTCTTCGCTGCCTTTGGAGTCAGCGTTTTCGGCTTGAGCACGCAGACCGCAGATTATCAGAAGGAACTCTCCGACCGCCTGGATCTGTCTTTCCCGGTCCTGAGCGATGCCGATTTCGAGTTCTCGGACGCCATGCGCCTGCCGACCATGGTGGTCGAGGGGATGCGGCTGATCAAGCGGCTGACCCTCATTCTCAAGGATGGCGTGGTCGAGCATGTTTTCTATCCGGTCTTTCCACCGAACAGGTCCGCTGCCGAAGTGATCGGCTGGCTTCAGGACAACATGGCCGGGGGGCACGGTTCCGGCGTCCTGATCTACACGACACCCGATTGCCCCCATTGCCGGGCTGCCAAGGCGCTCCTGAGAAAGAAGGGGGTCTCATTCGCGGAAGTCGACGTGGACCGTGACGCGGAGGCGGCGCATGTCATGGTCGCGCGCAGCAATGGCCGACGCACGGTCCCGCAGATTTTCATCGGCGCGAGCCATATCGGCGGCAGCGATGACCTTGCCGCGCTGGAGAAAGACGGACGGCTGGACGCACTGCTTGCGGGAAAGCCGGTGTAGCGCGTAAGTGGTATCGGGCTTCGGACGCGCAGAACCCGGGGGCCGCGAAATGCAGACAAAGAGAGAGCCCAGGACCAGTACTTTGCGAACGGCAGGCACGGAAGATGAAACGGTTTACGTGACTTTGGGCCCCGAAGGCACCAATCATGATTTTGTGCTGCGCAATTATCTGCGCGAGCGCGGAAGCCGGGCGCGGGTCATCCACGCACCGGACGCGACCCGCATGCTGGAACATTGCGTCCGCGGCGATGCCACGCATTTGATGATTTGTGCCGCGCATCCGGCTGCCGCGGAAATTGTCGCGACGGCCCAGTGCACGCACGGTATCCTTTTGACCGACACCTTCATTGCGACGAGCCAGCCTCTCGCAATCCTTACCCGCTCCGCTGTCGAGCATCCCCGGACCATTGCGCTCCATCCGGCAACCCGTTCTTACACATCGTTCGAAGAGTTCGACGAGGTGATCGAGGTGACCTCGACCGTCGCCGCCTTGGAGGGATTGTTGCAAGGCCACTGGGACAGTGCCCTCACTTTGCGCCGCTATGCTGATGCCGGGGATGTGAAGATGGTCCGTCCCATCGATGCGGCGCGGGATGCCTGGCTGGTTCTTTCGCGTGGCTGAAAAGGCCCCAGGCCGCCCTCGGGCACATCCAAGACCGGTTTCACTTGCAGATAGGCAGTTCCAGGGGTGGCCGTTTCGGCAGGGAGCGCCGCCATTCATTGATGATCGGTTGCAGTTTTCTCTTCGGCCAGAACTTCGGCGTACCGATTGCTTTCAGACAACTGGCGTTCCAGTAGAGCCCCGCGTTGGCCAGCGACGTGCGTTTCCTGACCGCATTCGCCACCGCGTTGATGTCACGTCCCTCGGGATAGATATAGAGCGTGGTCGGATTTCCCTCGACAAGCGACAGGATCTCTCGTGATTCGGATGGCGACCAAGTGGTGCAGCCATTGCTGCGCCCGCCGGTGTAATTCACCAGCTTGCCGTACGGGACATAGCCATCCTTGTCCGCATGAGGGCTCTTCGGGTTCTTGAAACGGCATTGCCATTTCAGGAAAACCGCGGGGTGGCCGCCGATGGCCCGTTCCCGGGCATTTGCGGTATCGCCTTCGCCGTCAAACAACAGGAATGTCCGGTGAAAGGCTCTCCGTTTGCCGGACTGGCGATGGTACCCTTTGAAGGACGTTCTCGTCTCGGCCGTAACGTAAGCGCCACCCGCCGTGAGTTTCGACCCCTCTGCATTGCTGAAATTCCTGGCGCATTGACGCCCGTTCGAGAAATTCGCGCGCTTCAGTTTTCGCCCGTTGCCGTAGCCGGACGAAACAGCCCGGAAAAACTTGCGTTGCTCGCAAATGACATAAAACCGGCGCCCTGGCTTTCCATTGCGCGCCGTGCTCGGACGCGTTGCGTCCTTGGCGAGATAACAGGGGTTTCTGACTTTGCCCTGGCGACGCTTTCGCTCATAGAGCGCACGCGCCCTTTGAAGGACAACCGGTGCAATTTGTCCCTCGGCCGTGCCGACATGTTTTTGCAGCCAGCCGGGAATTCTTGAAGTCTGCTGCGCCGCATCGGCAGGCGGCACACCCGATATGGCGGCAGCGAGCAGAACGGCGAGGGTCAGGTGAGGCCAGGCAAACGGCAAGATCGGTCCTCCTGCAAATCGCGTGTCGTTGATACTACACGCAATTCGCCGGTTTCACTTGCGCAAAGCGACGGAAATCGCGTCTTGCGTCCAGAGAGCGGTGCAAAACATGCCGCAAGGTTAGAGTATCTGCCGTAGTCGACAGGCACGCATCGTCCTTGGTCAGGACGTGTCCCGCGCGAACAGTTTTTCGGCCATGACGCCCACGCGTGTTTCCACCGCCTCGAGTGCATCGAGAATCAGGTCCTCCCGGAAGCGTTTTCCGGCGACCTGCACCGCGACCGGCATGCCGTCGTACATGGAGGGAGACACGATACCAGCGGGCAAACCCATGTAGTTCATGGCAAATGACCAGATCCCGCAGCCGAGCACGTCCATGATGCCGTCCTTGCCCTCCGCATCCCTGTTCCAGGCATAGGTCGGAGACGGCAGGAAGGGGCACAACACGAGGGGATACCGCTCAAACAGGAGATTCCACTGGCGTATGAAGTGGGAACGCCTTGCCATCTGCTGCAGAAGTTCGTCGTCCCTGAAGGGGGGGAACAATTCGAAATACTCGTCGAACATCCGGTTGATTTCGGAACTGCCGTGTTCGCGGACATCCTTCAACATCAGCACGTTGACCTCGCCCATCAAGGCGCGGTAGCCCGTTTCGCCGATTTCGCTGATGTCGGGCGTCTCGATCTCGATGACCTCGTATCCGGCATCGATCAGGCAGTCGCGCGCTGTTTCAAGGGCCTGGAGGATCGCAGGGTGCGCCTCGAACTGATAGGTGTTCGTGGTGAAGCCGACTTTGACCGCCTTTTCCGGAGCGGGTCCGTCAAACGGGACGGGGGCCTGCCAGGGATCGTGTGGGTCGTAGGCGATGGCAGACCTCATCGCGAGCCGCACATCGCGCACCTCCCGGCAAATCACCCCCTGGACGGACATCAGTTGCGCGAGCATGCCGCGCTCGGCCTTCTGAGAAGGGTTCCAGGCAGGCGTTCGGCCAAGTCCCGGTTTGACGGTAACCGCACCGGTGGCGGCGGCAGGAAAGCGCAGCGACCCTCCGATGTCGTTTCCGTGGGCGATCGGACCCATGCCGCTCATGACGGCGGCCGAAGCGCCCCCGGACGACCCGCCGGGTGAGGCCCAGTCATTCCACGGGTTCGAGGTGCGTCCATGCAATTCGTTGGTCGTGGTTGCGCGAAAGGAAAATTCCGGCGTATTCGTGCGGCCGATCACGATCGCACCGGCATTGGTCAGGTTTCGCACGAACGGCGCGTCATCCGGCGCGACAATGTCGGTGAAGGCCTTGACCCCGTTCGTGGTCGACTTGCCTTTCTGGTCGACATTGACCTTGATGGTCACCGGGACACCGTGCAGCGGTCCGACAGGACCGGATTTGTCATGAACGGTATCCAGATTGCGCGCGGTTTCGATCGCTTCGTCGCCCAGGTCGTCGACAACCGCATTCAGATGACCATTTTCCGCGCGCATGCGCGCAACGGTGCCGGCCACAACGGCTTCAGCCGTTGTTTCGCGCCTTGCGATCTGGTTGACGAGTTCGCTCGCGCTCAGCTGCCAGACTGGTTTTTCCGCCATGTATCAGGGCTCCTGCGTACGGCCGGTACCTGCATTCTTTTCCCAAAAAGCATTTGTACCACCTGTCGGTCTTAGAGCAGGCGGTTCCTGACGGCAATGCGGCATCACTGTCTGAAAGGCCAGCGCGTCCGCAGTCGGCATCAAACGGCGGGGTTCCGGCCACAAAGCCTGTCCATGCGGTCGCACCAAACCGAAACGCTCAGGGTCTTCACGGCACGGCAACCGGTCCGCAGGTCCTGTCTCCAGCGTCTGTGTGGGGGCACTCTTGGCTACTGGTTCGGAAAATAGTCTTCGCAACCACCTTCGCGGTACACATCGGCCGTACAACAGTGCAAACCGCCGCCAAAGGCATAGGCGTCGCGCAGTTCGACCTCGACGACTTCCATGCCCAGCTTGTCCATTTGCTCCGCCTGATAGACTTCGGACTTCTCGACACACACTGTCTTCGGATCGAGAACCAGCACGTTCATCGACAGCCAGACGCTGGAATAGCAAAGAGGCGGCGGCGCGTTGTGTGCGGGCTGGGCGGCATCCACGATCTCCCAGCCATTCGCTTCGAACAATCCGCGCTGTTCCGAAGGCAGGCGCCGTTGCGGGTTGTTCAGGATCAATCCCGGACGCAGCGGCGTGAACGTCGCGTCAATGTGAATGGGGTAGGGGTCTCCGGGAAAATTCACGGTATGGACGCGATGGTCCGGAAAATGCCGGCGCAGCCACTCAATGCCTTTCAGGTTCGTCGTGAAACCGTGCTGCACGACGAGATCCTTGCCGAAACGCAACACGTCCGCGGCATCGAACAGTGGCTCTTCTTCCGTCGTGACAAAGAACTTCTCGGCAGCCCACTGCAGACGCTTTTGCACGCCGATCTTCTCTGACAGGTAGTCCGGATGATAATCGGCATCGGTGAGCCGAGGCTTGGGCGCGGCCTCGTGCCGGAAATTCGGATCCTCATCCCAATAGCGCTGCAGCAGCGGGCGGTAATTCAGATATTCGAACCAGCGGCACCGATAGGACATCGTCGCCTCGAGGATTTCCGAGCCGACGGTCAGCAGCACATCGCGCGGCGGCATGCATCCGAACTGGCTGTCGGTGTGAAAATCGGGTGTCGTCGCAGGCAGCGAATGATCGATGGGAACCGGCCGGTCGACCCGGATTCCCCGCGCCTCCAGCTGGGCCGCGAACGTGTCCAGGAGTTCGTTGGCGCGATCGATCGTTTCCTGCGGGCGCCGTCCCCATTGTCCGCGCATGTCGCTGTCTTCGGGGACTTTCGCATCAAGTGCCGGTTCCTCGGGAGGAATATGGCAATCATCGGCGCGCCCGACGATGACGTGTTTCAAAGGATCCCATTCGTTCCAGCTACTTACGACCGTTTTATTCATTCTTTCCTCCGCCCGACAAGGGTCGCAGAAGATAGGAGTTTTCTTATATTTCGACAAGGCATCTTGAGCGCATCGGGCAACTTCTTTTTCACCGGCACAGGCCGGAGACAAGTCACGTGTTTCTTAAGTTTTCCCGTTCAAACTGCACAGACGTCATATGAGACAGCCGTCACTCGATGGCCTGCCTGCCGCGCTGTCATTGATCGCGGTCTCGAATGGCGTCGATTGAGGTATTTGACACTGTTGCAAAGCCTTCATTGAAAGTAGCGTGCGTATTGAGTTGCCGCGATGGTCCCTGGAAGGATCTCGCGGCGATCCGAATCAAGGGTGAGCATCCATGCTGGGCGTCGTTTTCACTGAGTTTATGGAGATGGTCGAAGACAAGTTTTCCTTCGACGTTGCCGACGAGATTATGGAACTGTCCGGGGTCGGAAGCGAGACCGGCTTCACCGCCGTGCAGGACTACGATCACAATGACATGGTCAAACTCGTCGCCGCCCTCCACAAGGTGACCGGCATTGATATCGATACACTGATCGTTGTTTTCGGCGAGCACCTGTTTGGACGCTTTACCGTGACACATGCGCATTTCTTCGAAAAAACGGAAAGCAGTTTGGATTTTCTACAGAAAATCGAGGAATACATTCACGTTGAGGTCAAGAAACTCTACCCGAATGCGGAGCTGCCGACCTTTCTGTGCGAACGGGTGGACGAGAACAAGCTGATCATGAACTACAGCTCCAAGCGTCCGTTCGGGGACCTGGCACAGGGGCTCATCCAGGGGTGCGGAGCGCATTTCAAGGAAAACCTGACGATTGAAAGGACGGATGAAAACGGTCCCATGAAGGTTCAATTCGTCATTAGCCGGGAAGCCTGATGAGCGAAAACCTCGAAGCATCCAAGTGGATCCGGAGATTTGAGCGGGAGCGGGCGGCGCGCAAGGAGGCCGAACGGCTTCTGGAACGCAAGAGCAGTGAGCTCTACGAGATCAACCAGACGCTCAAGGTGACCCTCTCGCAGCTGGAACGACAGGTGGAGGAACGGACGGCAGAGTTGCAGTCCGCCATGCTGGACGCCGTCTCGGCAAACGAGGCGAAGTCCCAGTTCCTTGCAAATATCAGCCACGAAATCCGCACGCCGATGAACGGTGTTATCGGCATGATCTCCCTGTTGCAGGAAACCGGGCTGTCGTCCGAACAAAAGCGCTATGCCGACGCGGTGCTTTCCTCGGGCGAGGCGTTGCTGACAATCATCAACGACATCCTCGATCTTTCGAAGCTGGAAGCCGGCCGCATCGACCTGTCCGAAGAGGTTTTTGATCTGCGAGGGGCTGTCGACGGCGTCATCGAAATCCTGACGCCTGTCGCACTCGCCAGCAACACCGAACTGGCGTGTCATATTGCTCCGTCCGTGCCGTCCAGGGTCATCGGCGATCCCGGTCGGTTCCGGCAGATCCTGATGAACCTGATCGGAAACGCGATCAAGTTTACGACGAAGGGGGCCGTCGTTCTCAGGGTTTCACAGGCCGCGGAAGTCAAGGAACTGCGTTTCGAAGTGGAGGACACCGGCATCGGGATTGAATCCGACCGGCTGCCCAGGTTGTTCGACAAGTTCTTTCAGGTCGATCAAAGCAATTCGCGCCGTCACGGCGGAACCGGTCTGGGACTGGCGATTTCCAGGCAGCTGGCCGAGTTGATGGGAGGCCGGATCGGGGTAGAGAGCAAATTCGGTGCCGGCAGCACCTTCTGGTTCCAGATACCGTTCCCGCCGGTTCACGCAGGTCCCGAAAAGAGCAACCGACTGACCCGGATGGCTCATGGCCGCATCGTTTGTTTCAGTGCGCTTGTACCTGTCGCCGGGGTGTATGCCGAGACACTGGAAGACCTCGGTTTCACGGTTGATCATGCCCGGTCGGTGGAGCAGGTCCGAGAGCACCTGGCGACGCATAGCTACGAGGCTGTCTTGGCAAGTGCCGTGAGCAGCGCCCAACTGGATGACCTTCTCCTATTGGAACCGGACCGGTGCGCGCCGGTTCTGTTGGCCACGACAACGGATGCCGCGCCGTCTCGGACGGCTTCGAACCTGGTGATCCTGCCCAAACCGCTCGCGCATGACAGCGTCGCAAGGGCACTGATGCCGGACGTATTCACCGAGAGGTTGGTAGAGAAGCGCGGGACAGTTTCCGATCCAGGTGTTGCCGGCGGGGACACGTCAGGCGAACGCCCGCTCAAGGTCCTGATCGTTGAAGACATCGTCACCAATCAGCTGGTCATGTCGGGCTACCTGAGCACCCTGGGGCATGAGGCAGACATTGCAGCAGATGGCCGGCACGCGCTCGCAGCTGTTCAGGAAACCGGGTACGACCTCGTTTTCATGGACATGCAGATGCCTGACATGGACGGATTGGAGGCCACGCGGGAAATACGCAAGCTGCCCGGTGCGGCGTCGAAGGTTCCGATCGTCGCGATGACGGCAAATGCGATGGCGCAGGATGAGGAAAGCTGCCTTCAGGCGGGCATGGACGGGTTCCTGTCGAAGCCGGTTCGCATTGACCAGATTCGCGCAACCCTTGCGCAGTTCGCCGCTGCTGCAACGGACAGGCGGTGATCCGGCTTAGGCTTTCAACCCGCGTATCCGAACACCTGCGGCAGCCAGAGCACAAGCCCCGGAAACAGGATCAACGCGGCCAGCGCTGCCAGCAACACGCCCAGAAACGGCCAGATTTCCCGGATGATTTCGTTGAGCGGGATGCGGGTGACCGCGTTGATGACGAACAGAAGGATACCGTAGGGCGGGGTGATCAACCCGATCATGCAGTTCACGACCGCCACGACACCGAAGTGAACCAGGTCGATGCCGAGTTCGCGGCATGTCGGTATGAACAGCGGAATGATCACGAGGATGATCGTGGTGGCATCCAGAACGCATCCAAGAAGCAAGAGCAGAACATTCACCATCACCAGGAAAGCCAGTGGGTGGATGTCGAGACCGACCAGCTGCGCCGCCAGGATCGTCGGAATGTTCTCCGAGGCGACGACGTAGTTCAGGATCAGCGCACCGCCGATCACGATGCCCACCGCCGCAGAGGAGCGCGCACTCTCCACCAGGATGGTGTAAAGCGTGCCAAGTGACAGCGCCCGATAGAACAGCCCCGCAAGGATAAGGGCATAAAAGGCGGCGACCGCGGCCGCTTCGGTCGGGGTCGTGACGCCGCCATAAATGCCGTAGAGGAGGATCGCGGGCATCAGGAGCGCCGGGAAGGCGTTGACCGTCAGGCGCGGCAACTCGACCAGGGGAACCGCGGGCTCCAATGCGAAATTCCGGCGGTGTGACAGCCAGATGTTGAGCCCCATCAGGACCGCTCCCATCAACAGGCCCGGAACGATCCCGCCCAGAAACAGATAGCCGATCGAGGTGTTGGAAACGAGTGCGTAAAGCACCATCGGGATCGAGGGGGGAATGATCGGCCCGATGGTGGCGGAGGCGGCGGTGATCGCGGCGGCATAGCCGCGCGTGTAGTGGCCGCTCTTGGTCATCATCTCGATGATGATCTTGCCGATCCCCGCCGCATCGGCCACGGCGGATCCCGACATTCCGGAAAAGATCAGGGACGCCACGATGTTCACGTGGCCCAGCCCTCCGCGGAAGCGACCGACAAGGGCAATGCAGAACTGCAGCAGCCGATCGCTGATCGTGCCTGCATTCATAATGTTCGCGGCGACGATGAACAGGGGAACAGCCAGAAGCACGAAGCTGGAATAGAGCCCGTCCATGAGAACTTTGCCGGCAAGGCCGATGTCCTGTCCCGCGGCGAACAGATAGACGAGCGAGGAGATCAGGATGGCATAGGCAATCGGCGCACCCATTCCCGCCAGCAGAAACAGCGTTCCAAGGCACAGCAGAAACTGAACACTCATTCGCCAGGCCTCGTGTCATCGGAGCCGGCCGTTTCCGGCACGCCGTACCGGAAGGCCTGCCACACGATCCAGAAGTAACGCGCGGAGACAGCAGTGAGAAACAGCATGTAGACCACGTAAAGGTCGCGCATCCTGATGCCGTCCCCGAACAGGGAGGAGAGGGTTGCGGTCTTCTTGAGCCTCAGGATGTAGAACTTGGCCCAGGTCGGTTCGATCGAGATCGCCAGCCCAAGGGCGATGCAGAGACCGAAAAAGATCACGAAGATGCGCCGTGTCCCGCGGCTGACCCGGCTGTACAGGATGTCGAAACGCACATGGTCGCTCTCGCGCACCACGAAGGCATTGCCCCAGAAGACCAGCCAGAGCCACAGGACCAGGCAAAGCTCCAGCGTCCAGCCAAATCGTGTCGGTTCCAGAAAGGGAAAATAGTCCGGCAGCCATTCCAGGCGCGCCGAGTAGCGGATGAAAATCTGTAGGACGAAAGTCAGGAACATGACGGCCATCATGGCAGCCGCGACGGCCTGGGCCGCGTGTTTCAGACCTGCTGCAATCTGTTTCATGAGTGCCGTTCACCAATGCGGGCAAGGGCGGACTTCCACCCTTGCCCTGCGCGGGTCAGTTGCCCAGTGCGTTGATCTTGTCCAGAACACCATCGGGCCAGGAAGCCGCGAATTCCGAACCAACGTATTGAGACTGCACGTGTTCACGGAAGGCTTTCAGGTCCGGCTCGTAAATCGCAAGGCCCTGTTCCTCCAGATACGACACCAGATCGGCTTCTTTCTGCAGTTGGGCCTTGCGGCCGCTTTCGGCTGCAGCCTCCGCCGCAGCCTGGACTTTCGCCTGCTGTTCGGGGGTCAGTTCATCCCAGACGGCTTTGGAGAACGCCACATAGTTCAGGTCCACCAGATGCGAGGTCAGGGCGATCTGGTTGGTGACTTCGAAGAACTTGGCATCCACGACAGTCGGCAGCGGGTTGTCCTGTCCATCGACGGAACCGGTCTGCAAGGCGGTATAGACTTCCGTGAAAGCCATGGGGGTCGGGTTTGCCCCGAGGGCCTTGCCAAGGAACTGCCAGGCATCGGTACCTGGCATGCGCAGGTTCACGCCGGCAAGGTCGGCCGGGGTCATCACCGTCAACTCATCCTTGGTCTGCCGCAGGTTTACGTGGCGGCGGCCCAGATACATGACGGCAAGGAGCTTCACGCCGAGTTCGTCTTCGACCTTCTGCTTGAAGGGCTCCATCAAGGGATCGTTGAAGACCCGCACCTGGTGATCCGCGTCCTGATGCACATAACCGGTCGCAAAGATCGAAAACTCGGGGAAATACTGCGCCAGTTCCTGGGCGGATGCGATCGACATCTCCAGGTCGCCCGATGCGATGGCCTCGAGCTCCGAGTTCTGCTTGATCAGAGATGCGTTGTAATGCGGTTCGTATGTCGCAAACTCCGCCACCTCCGGTGCGAACACCTCGGCCAGGGCCACCGACCGCTGGTCGGTTTCCGATGCCGGCGTCGACATGCGCAGCGTAACCTTGTCGGCCGCCACTGCGGACGCAGTCATCGCCACAGCCGCCAATGCGGCCAGGCCACTACGGAAAAAAGAAGATTTCATTGCACTTCCTCCTCTGTCATTGCGGTTGCCCCGCATTTGTCGTCAGACCCCGAGGGCCCGGCGTTTTGCGCTGTCCACATGTGCGTGCACAGCTTCAACCGTTTTCTCCACGTCGCGAATTTCGAGAGCGTTGATGATCACCAGGTGTTCGCTCATGACGGACACCACCAGTTCCGGCAGCATGCGTGTGTCGGAGTTTCTGATCAGACGTATCTTGATGGCGTTGACCCGGTGAATATCGGAAATGATCCGATTGCCGAGGGCATCGATGACAAAATCGTGGAAGGCCCAGTCCATGTGCTGAGCGCGCGACAGCAAGTCCGGCGTCACGCCGTGTTCCGCTTCCCTCAGGATTTCGCGATGTTCGCCGGCGATGCGTTCGATGTCGGCATCGGGAGCATTCCTGCAAAAGGCCGCAAAGGCCTCGCTTTCGATGATCCTGCGGAGCTGGAAGGCATTGCGGATCAGTTCCAGGTCTATGCTGAGAACTTGGAGCCCCCGCTTGGGCACCGTGCGGATCAGACCATCTGCCTCCAGCCGTGGGATCATCTCGCGTATTGCGCCCAGGGGCATCCCCGTGAGCTCGACAAGTTCCCGCTGGGAGACGATCTGACCGGGCTGGATATCGCGCGACAGAAGCTTTTCGGTAAAGCTGGAATAGGCGTCATCGCGCAGGCGTCTTGCGGACCTGTTCATGCGGCCATGCCCTTTCCTTCCAGCGCAAGGATTTCGGATTTCTGCTCCGCACTCAAGCCGGTCAGGGGCGCCCGCACATTTTCCCAGGCCGGATCGTCCAAGGCGTCTGCAAGCAGCACTTTCAGGGCCGGGATGACAGGCAAGGCAATGATGCGGTCCACCGTTTGCGACAGCATCGGATCCTCGGTGGACGAGGCGAGCAGGTTGCAAAGCCGTTCGGGATAGAGATTGGCAACGCCCGTGATCGATCCGACACAACCCATTGCAACACCCTTGTGAAGCAGGCGTTCGTCGCCGAGCAAAACCGGCAGCGACCTGCTTTCCAACAGGCGCACGGCGTTGGCCCAGTCTCCGGAACTGTCCTTGATGGCGATGATCCGTTCGGGATAGGCACCCTTGAGACGCCAGGTGAGGGGGCATGAAATGCCGACACCCGTTACTTGTGGAATGTTGTACAGAATGATCCCGGCTTCAGAGGCGCTGAGAGCCAGCAGCTCGGCGAACCACTGAAAGATCCCGTCTTCCCCGGCATCGCTGAAATAGCAGGGCGGCGGCACCAGAAACCGCGTGATCCCGGCGCGCAGTCCCTCGTCGATCTGGGCAGCGACATCCGCTGCGGCCGATCCGTAGACCCCCAGCACGATCCGGTCGGCAGAAAGGCCCGTGTCGAGCAGGGCGCTGATTCCCTCGTGCCGTTCGCTGGCGGCAATCGAAGCCCCTTCGCCCGTGGTGCCGAACAGCGTGACACCGGCAACACCCCGGTCGACCACCGAGGCCGCGTGAGCGGCGAGCCGCGCACCGTCGATCGACCCATCGGCTGAAAATGGGGTCAGCAGAGCTGTCAGGATGCCGTATTGTGCCATTGGTTCCCCTGAATTGAACCCGTATATGATACATGACATTTTAACCATGTACAGCCTAACATGTTACAAGAAAAATCTGGAGGGCCGCCATGCCGACCGTGATCTGCGCAGGTTTGATAACTTTGGATGCGGTATACGACCTGTCGGCTTATCCGGCCGAAGGCAGCAAGGTGAGGGCAGATGCCGCCCGACTTGTTCCCGGAGGCGGCGCGATGATCGCCGCCACGGCGATTGCGCGGTTGGGCGGGCGGGGCCGGCTTGCCGGTGCCGTGGGTGACGATCAGTTCGGTCGATATCTTCGTGACCAGATGAAGCTGCGTGGAATTGACGACACTCTGGTGCAAACCGTCCCGGGCGAGACAACATCCCATTCGGCGGTGTTCGTCACCGCGTGCGGAGAACGCACCATCGTCAATCAGAGACCGGACCGGTTACTCGACAGGAAACTGACGCACGATGTCTCCGGCTTTGACGCCGTTCTGGCGGACACGCGGTGCTTCAATCTGGCAAGAGGATTGTTTGAAGCAGCCACGCGGCAGGGCAGGCCGGCGGTTCTGGACGGGGAGGCCCCGCTGCCGCTCGACCTCCTGCCGTTTGTCAGCCATCTCGCGCTTTCCGAACAGGGGTTGGCTGAATTTGGCGGAAGATCGCTCGGCGGGATCGCCGCAAAACATGACTGCTGGGCGTGCGTGACGCGCGGAGCGGCCGATGTTGAGGTGCATGACGGCAGCCGGTTTGCGCCACCACAGGTGACGCCATTGGATACCCTGGGAGCAGGCGATGTCTGGCATGGTGCCTTCGCCCTCGCGCTAGCAGACGGGAATGATGAGCCGCACGCCGTGAAATTCGCAA
This sequence comes from Roseibium sp., assembly GCF_965232425.1. GTDB lineage: Bacteria > Pseudomonadota > Alphaproteobacteria > Rhizobiales > Stappiaceae > Roseibium. Next base: position 5,913,785 of record NZ_OZ246971.1, on the reverse strand, counting down.
ACGCGGCGGCTGCGCTGTTCGTCTCGCGCATTGGGGAAGAGCGATTCCCGACCTGTGAGGAGGTCGAGGCAAAACTCTGAATCATCGCGGTTCCCGCCCCGGATCGCACCGGAGCAAGGGGAACGGATCACCACCCCTCAGGATGCTGCGTTGCGCTTCGGCCGGATACTCCTGGCGATGCCGAGCACGATCAGGAGCAGGAGGACGGGAAAGAGCGCCAGCGGGCTTCCCGCCGCGACGAGGGCCGTGCCGGCTGCACAGGAAATGGACGCAGCGGCCTCCGCGAGCGTCGAGGCCTTCGAAGCGACCTGCCTGCGCCGGAAGGTGGAACGGCTGGCTTGCGCGCGGAACCAGAGCTGAACAAGGATCGCGCTTGCAGCGGCGATCATTGCACCGGTGAAGGTGACCACGGCACCCCAGGGCGAAAGGAGCGCCAGACACACAGCTATCGGCAGCAGGATCGCGGCGACAAGCATCAGAACCGACAATACCTTTGCCCACAGGCGTGTAAACGCGGAGACGGGGGCCGTTGCAATCAGGTCGGGTGCATCCTCTCCGGAGATGGTCAGCCAGGCGAGGCCGCCGGCAAGCTGCCCGACGGCCATGACAACAACCGGCGCAACGATCACCGAAATCTCGGTCTTCTCGCCAAAGCTGACCCAGAGCATCACGGCCGGCGGGATGAGATAGAGAACCTGCATCAGCGTCTGGGAAACCAGCCACGGGTCGCGGGCGATCAGCTTGAGTTCCTTGTGAACGAGCGCGCCGAGCGGCGCGTAACCGCGAAACGCCCGTTCGGTGGCGCGTCCGCGCGAAGTCTTTTCCGTGATACCGAGTGCCGACACCACGAGACGTCGAAACTGTACCGAGCCACGCCAGGCACCCACGGCAAAAATCATCGCGGATGCGGCAAGCAACACAAGAACGGCACTGCTCTGCCCGGCGACCGCGTGTGCGGGAAACCACCACGCGGAGCCTGCAGCCGGCGCATGTATTGCCAGGAAGGCCGGATCGAACAACGAGAAACGGGACATCGACCCGAACGACAGGATTGCAACAACCTGCATGCCGATCAGGAAGGCCGCACCGACCACCGCTGCCAGGATTTGCGCGGCAAGGCGCGTGCGCTGCGCGCCGATCGTTCCGAACAGCGCGAGCGTGATCAGGACGCCCGCCCCGGTTGCGGTCAGCGACACGGCCAGGAGAACCGCATATCCCGCGAGCCAGCGCGCCCCGCCAAGCGCTACAGCAATGTTGAGGAACGGAGAGATGACCAGCGCCGACATCCCCCAGCTTGTCAAAGCCATCATCCCGATGCGCACGAGAAACAGATCGCGGGAGGGTGCGGGGGAGGAAAGGATCAGGTCGAGGTCATCGCGCGCGTAGAACGCGCGCGTCACCGACTCCATTGCCTGTGACAGCATCATTGTGAAGCTGAGCACGACCGTAACCGACAGCATTGCAAGGGCTGCCTGATCGAGCACGAACCCCTCGGTCAACCGGGGGGACAGCACGGCATACGCGATCAGATGCATGATCGCGTAGAACAGGCTCATGCCGATCAGTGCGCGCCGAAGGCTGGTGTTGCGCCAGCCTGAGAACATCCAGGCCCAGTCGCGCCAGGCGAGCCGCAATTCATGCCGCGAAAAGCGCAGCAGGGCGGAATGTGCCGCCAACTGGCTCATGCTACTTTCTCGCCAAGGCGGCCTGTTTCGAGCGTCTGAACGCTGCCGTCGGTGTCGCCGCCGACGATCTTCAGGAAAATATCCTCAAGCGAATTCCCGTCGGCGCTTGCCCGCTCGCGCAACTCTTCCAGCGTTCCTTCCGCAACAAGCTGTCCGCGCGCGATGATCCCGATCCGGTCCGCCATGCGCTCCGCGACTTCGAGGATATGTGTCGTCATGATGATCGACACGCCTGTCGCAACCAGGCCGGACAGCACCTTTTTCACCTGCCGTGCTGACCCGGCATCAAGTCCGGTGAGCGGTTCATCGAGAATGATCAGACGCGGTTCGTGGATCAGCGCACCGGCAAGCGCCACCTTCTGGCGCATGCCCTTCGAGAAGCCGCCGCAGCGCTCGTTGGAATGGGGGGCAAGTCCGAAGGAGTCCAGTAGCGTGTCGGCCCTGAAACGCGCGTGGTCCGGCCCCATGCTCCACAGTCCCGCGACGAATTCCAGATATTCCAGCGGTGTCAGCTTGTCGTAGACCATGGGTTCGTCCGGAACCCAGGCCAGGATCTGCTTGGCGGCAACCGGGTCCGCAAAGGCGTCGATGCCGCAGATGCTGACGGAGCCCGCATCAGCCTCGAGCAAACCTGCGACCATCCGCAGCGTCGTGGTTTTGCCCGCACCGTTCGGACCCAGCAAGGCGTAGAACTCGCCGCTGCGCACCGTCAGCGAAAGATCGTTGACTGCGGGTTCACTGAAGCGCTTGTGCAGATTGAAAATGTCAAGGGCGGCGGTGCTGGAGGACGGCATCTGTCTCTCGTCTGAGTGCGGTTTCGGCCAGACTAGCGGAGGGACCTTTCGCGACGGTAAAGCCGGTCCTGCCTCGTGCCGTGTTACGAGGTGCGCGAAACAGGCCGCCTGTCACCGGCGCCATGCGGCTTGTTTCAACATTGGCCCCCGGGGTATCTGTGTCCCACTGGCAAAGCGAAAACAAAGGCCGGATCGTGAACGATTTGCTCTTGGGAATTGATCTTGGGACGACCTCCGTCAAGGCCGGCGTTTTTGCGTCCGACGGCACGCAGCTTGCCGGGTTTGCCAAACACTATCCGACACGCCGTCCTTCCCCGGGCATTTGCGAGCAGGACCCTGCCGACTGGATACGGCTCATTGACGGGGCCATGGAACAGGTTCGTGCGGCCGGCCTCGCCGGTTCGGTGCGCTGCGGCGCATTGACCAGTCAGGTCAATACCCATGTGTTTGTTGATCGGGTCGGACACCCGCTCCGGCCTGCCATCCTCTGGCAGGACACGCGCGCGACACAGGAAGCGCGGGAGTTGAACGCCCGCATGAGCGATGCTGAAAGGACTGCGATCCTTGGCGCACCGATCCCGATGGATGCGTCTCATGCCCTGGCCCGGATGCTCTGGGTCAAGCGCCATGAGCCCGGGACATGGGACAGGACCGCCCATGTTCTGCTGCCGAAAGACTACGCGCTGCTTCAGTTGACCGGGGAGCTTGCAACAGACGCCTTGTCGAATATCGGACTTGTCGGATTGGACGGGAACTACGCCCTGAACATCCTCGACCTTGTTCCCGGCGCCGTCGACCGCATGGCGCCGCTTCGCTCGATGACATCGCTGGTCGGTGAAAGCCGGGACGGTATCCCGCTTGCCTTGGCCACGATGGATGGTTGGGCCGGTCTGGTCGGGGCAGGGGCCTGCCGCGAAAATGCGTTCGCCTATCTGAGTGGCACCAGCGAGATCCTGGGGCTGTCCGGTCACACCGTCACGCACGCACCGGGTGTCGTCGTTTTTGCAGAGGCGCAGGGACTGCGGCTGCACGCCGGACCCACGCAGTCAGGTGGCGCGTCGCAGCAATGGTTTTGTGATGTCGCGGGATTGACCATCCCGGAGATGGCACGACTGGTTCAGGACCGGCCCCGGTCCCGTGCCCCATTGTTTCTGCCACAGTTGGCCGGCGAACGCGCGCCGGTCTGGAACGCAGATCTGCGCGGGGCATTTCTGGGGCTGGAGGCCGGAATGCGGACAGCCGATTTCGCATGTGCAGTCTATGAGGGCGTCGCCTTGTCCGCCCGCCATGTTCTTTCCGCTCTTGAAGCCTCAGGCGATACGCGCGCGCTTTGTCTGACCTGCGCGGGCGGCGGCTTCAGGTCCGACATCTGGGGCCAGATCCGCAGCGATGTCCTTGACCGGCCGCTGCAGCGCCTTGCGCTTGGCGAAGCGGGCGTTGTCGGTTCTGCCTGTATTGCTGCGGTTGCCTCCGGCATGAGCGAAACACTCGCAGAGGCGCATGCGCCATTTTCAAGAACCGACAAGGAATGGGAACCCGATCCAGCCCGCCGGGCATTCTATGATGAACTCTTCGAAATCTATCTCGAGGCCCTGAAAACAACGGAAAACCTCGGCAAACGTCTGAATGCCCTGCACCCCTGATCCAGTCTTCCTGCCGGACATGCTCCGCCATATTGGGCAGTCATACAAAAATGGCGACCGGGACGGCAGAACCGGGTGCTTTTGTGTTTGAATAGCGGAAATAGAACGAGAGTTGCATCCATGACCAAACGCCCAGAAGATCTTCGCTCTGCCCGCTGGTTCGCGCCTGATGACCTGCGGTCCATGGGGCACCGGTCGCGCGCTATGCAGATGGGGCTCGACGGCGCGGACTGGCAGGGCAAGCCTGTCATTGCGATCATAAATACCTGGTCGGATCTGTCCCCGTGCCATCACCATCTTCGCGACCGGGCGGAGTTCGTCCGGAAAGGGGTCTACCAGGCCGGCGGCATGCCGGTCGAAATGCCGGTGCACTCCTTTTCCGAGCAGTTCCTCAAGCCGACATCGATGCTTTATCGCAACATGGGGGCCATGGAAGTGGAGGAGACGCTGAGGGCGCACCCGATTGACGGTGTCGTGCTGATGGGCGGGTGCGACAAGTCCACACCTGCGCTGGTCATGGGGGCGCTCAGCATGGGGCTTCCGTTCCTGTTCATGCCCGCCGGCGCCATGCTGCGCGGGAACTATGCCGGCCGCAAGCTGGGTTCGGGCACGGATGTCTGGAAATACTGGGACGAGCGGCGCGCGGGCACCATCGGCAAGGAGGAGTGGGACGGGGTTCAGGGCGGCATAGCCCGCAGCTACGGCACCTGCATGACCATGGGCACGGCCTCGACAATGATGTCGATTGCCGAGGCTTTCGGGCTGACCCTTCCTGGAGCGTCCTCCATTCCGGCGCCGGACGCTGCGCACAAACGCATGGCCGCCGCCTGCGGACGCCGCGTTGTGGAGATGGTCTGGGAGGATCTGACACCCGACAGGATCGTGACGCGCGCTTCGACTTCAAACGCCACGGCGGTTGCCATGGCGACAGGCTGCTCCACGAATGCGGTCATTCACCTGATCGCCATGGCCCGGCGCGCGGGCGTGGACTGGGGTCTCGATGATCTAGACCGCATCGGTCACGAGGTCCCGGTGATCGCCAACATCCGGCCGTCCGGCACCGAGTATCTCATGGAGGATTTCTATTATGCCGGCGGTCTGCAGGCCCTGATGAAGGAAATGCGCGGGAAACTGGATCTGTCGGCACTGACGGTGAACGGGAAGACGCTGGGTGAGAACATCGCGGCGGCCGAGAACCACAATCCCGACGTTATCCGGCCGCTCACGAACCCGGTCTATCACGAGGGTTCGCTTGCCGTTCTGCGCGGCAACCTCGCGCCCGATGGCGCTGTCATCAAACCGGCTGCCTGCGACCCGAAGTTTCACCGGCACAAAGGCCCGGCGATTGTCGCCGACAGCTATCCTGACCTGAAGCAGATCATCAACGACCCGGATTACCCGATGTCTCCCGATCACGTGCTGGTCCTGCGCAACGCGGGACCGCAGGGCGGCCCGGGCATGCCGGAATGGGGCATGATCCCGATGCCGCAGGCGCTCCTGAAAGACGGGCACCGCGACATGGTGCGGCTTTCCGATGCCAGGATGTCCGGAACATCCTACGGGGCCTGCATCCTGCATGTGGCCCCCGAAGCCTTCATCGGCGGCCCCTTGGCCCTGATCGAAACCGGGGACATCATCGAGCTGGACGTGCCGAACAGAACGCTGCGAGTCGACTTGGACGACGACGAGCTGGCCGCGCGCAAGGCCCGGTGGTCAGCGCCGGAGCCCCGCTACGAACGCGGCTACGGCCACATGTTTTCCAGGCATGTCGAACAGGCCGACAAGGGCTGCGACTTCGACTTCCTGCGAACCGATTTCGGCAAACCGGTTGCGGAACCGGATATATTCTGACGGCGAACGACTGCCAAAAGGCGACATCGGCAAAGGCGGAAAACGGACGGACGTCAGCCAAGCGGATCGAAGGAAAGGACTTCGACGTCTTCTTCGAAACCCCGCAGGGTGTGAGGTCCCAGCTTGCGGAACTGTTCTGAGACGAGACAAGCGAAATCACTGGTTGCCAGAAGGGGAACATCGAGCGACCGGGTCAAGCCTTCCAATCTACTGACCTTAGCGACAGATGAGCCTGTCACGGTAAAGTCCAGTCTTCTTTCGGTCCCGACATTGCCGTAGATGGCTGAGCCAACGTGCAGACCAATGCCGAAATCAGTCCGATCTTCAGGGGGCATTTCTTCGCGCCTCTGGAATGCCTCGCGGGCAGCCGACAACGCGGCCTCGCACATGTCCTCGGGCAAGCGCCTGCGTCCGTCGAACGGGAAAATCGCAAGCAGGCCATCTCCCACGAATTTAAGCACTTCGCCGCCGTGGTCATGAACTGCCCCTGCAACACAGTCAAAATACCTGTTGACTGCCGCAACATAGTCTTCCGGAGAAAGCCTTTGACTTAGAGCGGTGGAGCCGCGCATGTCACTGAACAGGAGCGCGCAATCGATTTCGCGAACATCGCCCCGCGATATCTGGCCGCTCAAAACGGACCGTCCGGAAATCCTTCCCAGGTACGCTTCCATGAGTTCCGCAGCCAGGAACTGTTCGGAAAATATGCGAACAGTGCCGAATAGCGGGATGGAGAGCCGGGCGAGGCCATCGATTTCGCGCTGCGTGAAGCCTGAGCGCTTCTTTGTTGCAAAGGACACAGATGCTCCGAGCATCCACTCCGTACCGCTGTCAAAGGTTATGGAGCGTTTCCCGAACGGAGCGGAAAAGACGAGATAGTCGGTCACACCCGACGCCGCGAGTTTTCGATATATCGGATACTTGTCATGGATGGACGGGTCCGTCAGATCGGCCCGAAGGAACGGAACCATTTCCAGTTCGCCGACCAGGCCGTCGGCCAACTCCCATATTTCGTTGTGCAGGAATTTTTTGGCGAGTTTGTCGGTGAGCTTGGTGTTCTCGCCGAACGGCGCCTGGTCGAAGAGGTCATCCGTTACCGAACTGCGCGGCAGGACACTCCAGTCGATGCGGTCGTTTGATGCGTCCCAGGTCGCATCAAGCAGCCCGATGACAGGATGCATCAGAAGTCGGCCCAGAGAAACACGCGCGACCGGAACGCCGCCATCAATCAGCCTGTGGCTTAGGTTCTCTACCAGGCCACCGACATCGCCGTCGAAGAAAGCCAGTCTTTGCAACCAGTTTGAAATGCGGTCGAAAACATCTGACATAACGATCTCCCCAAGCAGCACTTTGTTACAGCTGGTGTGTGATGTCATATGATTTATTCAGTGGCGCAGTTGCACAGATCCGCCATAGCAAGGTCGACAAGACTTGAAGTAGTTCAACTGCGAGACACCCCCGGTATCCGGAATGAAGAGATGATGGACCTGCTGGTCGCGTGGCAACGCTGGATTTACGAAGGGGTGCGGAGCTCGATCCTGGAGTTCGGCCAGTCGAGCGATGTCTGGCTGCTCCCGGGGATGATCGGAACCGGGATCGTGTTCGGCGCGATCCATGCGCTGACGCCGGGCCATGGCAAGAGCATACTGGCCAGTTACGTCGCGGGCTCGGAAAACGGGTTCATGCGGGCGCTGTCGCTCTCCACGGTTCTGGCGGCAACGCACGTTGTCACTGCGGTCCTGATTGCCTTTTTTGCAGCCCATCTGATGGAGCGGTCGTTCGTCGGCGGCGGGCGTGCCCCGGCTCTGGAGGTCCTGAGCCGCGCCATACTGGTCGCGATCGGTTTGTGGTTGCTCGTTCGCGCCGTTCGCGCCACACGGCGGGAAGGCCGTCACGAAGGAATCGGGGTCGCGTTGACGACCGGCCTGGTTCCGTGCCCATTGACCCTGTTCGTTGTCGTCGCGGCCTTGTCGCAGGGCGTTCCGGAAGCCGGGCTCGTGTTCGCCGGATCGATGGTGATCGGGATCGCGCTGACGCTCGGTCTGGTCGCTGTTGCTGCCGTGGTTGGGCGCCGGACCATATTGCAGACCGTTTCAGGCAATGGGGATGCCTTTGCGACCGTATCCCGGTTGCTTGATGCCGCCGCAGGCCTGCTCATCGTGCTCTTCGCCAGTCGCGATCTGCTGCAGTGAAAATCTCGGCGAGAACGGGACACCGACGCCGCGCTCAACGAACTTGGCTCTTGCAAACGCCTGTTGTTTGGCCATATTTCCCGCTAATTCAAAGAAGCAGGTCACGCAGCCGATTCATTCATTGGCGTTTCTAGGTGAACAGGAAGCCGACTTGAGCCGATTGAGGGTGAGAAAAAATCTGGTTTTGCGGAGGCTCCTGACGGGGCTGGTGTGCATTTGCCTGTGCGTCTGGACGACCGTTCCGTCCGCGTCTCACACACCGAGGATCCTGGAAACGGTCCAGGAACATTTTCAGATGATCGAAGACCACGGCCATTCACACGGGTTCGAGATCGATCTGCTGTGGGCCATGCATGGCCATCAGCACGACCTTGCGGACCATGACCACAACGCCGCTGTCCTTGTGAAGTCCGGCCCGAAATCCCCGCATGTGTTTGATAACTCGTCCTGGCGGCTGCCCGTCAGCGACGCGACCTCCGCGCTCACTTCCCCGCCGAAACGTCCTCCAAGGGGCTGACAGTTCGCCCGCCTCGGGCACGTCAAGAATCTGTCATTCACTTGGAAGGACCTTATGAAGCCTTATTCAATCACGGGGCAAACCAGGCTGTCGCATGCCTTGGTCGTTGCCCTTTCACTCCTGTTTCTGTGTTTTGCCGCAGGCATCCAAACAGCTGCCGCGCATGATGTAACCCCGGGCGACGCGGGTTACATCCAGGAAATCTGGGGTGTCCACATCATCCCGTTCATCTATCTCGGGGCCAAGCACATGGTCACGGGATACGACCACATTCTCTTCCTCCTGGGAGTCGTCTTTTTTCTCTACAGGATGAAGGAAGTCGCTCTCTACGTGAGCCTGTTTGCCCTCGGCCATTCAATCACCATGCTTCTCGGCGTCTGGTATGGCTGGGGCATCAATGCTTACATCATCGACGCGATCATCGGCCTGTCGGTGGTTTACAAGGCGCTCGACAATCTCGGTGCCTTTCAGACATGGTTCGGTTTTCAGCCGAACACCAAGGCCGCGACGTTCATCTTCGGACTGTTCCACGGGACGGGCCTGGCCTCCAAGATCCTGGAATACAGGATCTCCCCGGACGGCCTTCTGGCCAATCTGCTCGCCTTCAACGTGGGTGTCGAGATCGGGCAGCTTCTGGCCCTGTTCGTGATCCTCATTGTCATGGGATACTGGCGCAAAAGCCCGAAGTTCCTGCAACAGGCCAAAATCGCGAATATCATCATGGTTTTCCTCGGCGTGCTGCTGACCTACCAGCAGATCGCCGGTTACATCGCCAGCACGGCATGATTGGAGAGAGCAATGTACAACGCCCCCCAACCCAAACTCGAAGACCTGCCGAGCAACCGGCAGCTCCGCCGCATGTCGATCGTTGCCCTTATCGGTGCTGCCGCAATCGGCACCATGGTCTACCTGCCGGCCGAGTACGGCATCGATCCCACCGGGGTCGGCACTGTTCTCGGCCTCACCGAAATGGGCGAGATCAAGCAGCAACTGGCGAAGGAAGCCGCCGAAGACGAAAAGCTGCACGGTGCGGAGGGATCATCGTCCTTGATTGACGATGTCCTCGGTCTGTTCGTCTCGACTGCGCATGCGCAGGAGGCGTGGACCGACGAGGTGACCTTCACGCTTGAGCCTGGAGCTTACACCGAGATCAAGGCAACCATGGAGAAGGGCGCAACGCTGACCTACGCCTGGGTCGCAGACGGCGGACGGATCAACTTCGATCTGCACGCCCATGCAGGCGGGGAAAACGTGACCTATGAAAAGGGCCGCGGCCAGACCTCGGGTGAGGGCAGCTTCGAGACCCCGTTCGCGGGTGACCATGGCTGGTTCTGGCGGAACCGCGACAAGTCAGCGATCACGGTAACGCTGCAATTGCGCGGCGACTACAGCGGCATCGTCCGCAGCGACTAAGTCCTGCGCCACGCGCCCGTCCCGGCGGGCGCGTGGCACATCCTTGTTTTGTCCGGATATGTTGAGGCCGTCAGGCCGCCTCTTGCAACGCGCCGCAGCGGTGAACCTCCAGGCTCATATGCACGATGCCAAGATTGTCCGGGATGAGCGCCTTGTAGTGGCCCGGATTGCGCGGGGTATCGCTGACAATCACGACTTCGGCCGCATACTGGCTTTGTCCGATTGACCAGACGTGAATATCCGCGATCCGGTCGGTGTCATCTGCGAGCAGTGCGCGGCGCAGTTTCTCGACCTTCGGCTCTTCCGCCTGCCAGTCCAGCAGCACCTTCGCCGACATCCGCAACAGACCCAGGGACCAGTGAGCCACCAAGACGGCGCCAACGATGCCCATGATCGGGTCCAGCCAGGCAGCACCGGCAAATTTGCCTGCCAGCAACGCGATGATCGCGAGCAGGGATGTCAGTGCATCGGCAAGGACGTGAAGGTAGGCTGCCCTCAGATTGTGGTCCTTGTGGAGTTCGGAGGCTGTCTCGCCCTCTTCGTGATGATGGTGGTGGTGGTGCTCATGATGATGATCATGGCCGTGATCGTGCCCATGACCATGATCATGCCCGTGATGATGGTGAGGGGTCGAAGCCAGCAGCCAGGCGCTCGCACCATTCACGGCAAGTCCCAGAACGGCCACGAGGATCGCCTGATCGAAGCTGATCGTGACAGGATTGAAAAGGCGCTCGATGCTCTCCACTGCCATCACAACCGCGAACCCGCCCAGTAGGATCGCACTGGCGAAGGCCGCAAGGCTGTTGACCTTGCCGGTTCCGAACGAGAACCGCCGGTCGCTTGCGTGGCGCCGGGCATAAACATAAGCGGCGACGCTGATCCCCAGGGCAGCCGCGTGACTGGCCATGTGAAGCCCGTCCGCGAGCAGCGCCATGGAGCCGTAGTAAAGCCCAGCAACAATCTCCACGACCATGAAGACGGCGGTCACAAGCACGATGATCAGCGTGCGCCGTTCACCGGGGCGTGCCTTGTCCTGTCCGAAGACGTGGTCGTGCGTCCAGGATGACATGTCATGTGTGTGCATTTGAGTTCTCTCAGGTAAACGTGGCGGCTGTCAACGGGCCGGGTCAGGTCCGGGGCGTTCCCCGAATCCCTAGCACAAACACCGGCATTCTGTCCCCGAGAGCTCGATAAAGGCAGGATTGGCATTGGCCGGATACAGGGTGTGGATCTTCGGCAATTGATCGGGTGTTCGATTGGCAGCGGTCGCGCCGCACGCCGCGCCTAGAACACCCTTGGCCGGGACGTCTCCAGGTCGCGGCGCTCACCGGCACCGTAGCCGAAGTCGTAGAGCGCGTTCATGTAATCCTTGTCGAAGGGTTCCGTGCTGTCCTCGTCAAACTCGATTGGTATCGAAACGAAGCGCAGTTCGGCCCCGGTGCGGTCGGCGAAAAGCTGCAGCCGCTGGACATCGGCCTTTGTGCTGTATTTCAGCAGTGTTGAAAACGCACGGCCTGCCAGCGGTATGGTCTTGGCTTTCACAGGTCTGTATTCCGGGAGATATTTCCCGTTCGTCAAAATGAAAATCCGGCCCCTGCGCTTCGGAGTGTCGTTGAAGACGGTCAGGTTCAACGGGGCAAGGAACAGGTTTGTCGTCGTCGCGCCGTCCACATGCAGTTCGCTGTAGGTTTGACCGTCCGCCACAACGTCTATCTGAACCGGCGGGAACGCGCCGGGAATGGAGGCCGAGGCCAGCACGACCTTGCGGAACAGGTCGACGGATTCGACGGTTCCGGCTTCCGCGATTTGTCCCATGTCCCAGATCACCGGGCGCTGCGCTTCGATGTTTGTCGTGATCAGCGCCAGGCGCCGGCCACGCCGATGTTCCCTGGCAACCTCGGCCAGAAATTCCGGGGTTACGAATTCCGCGATAAGGCTTGCAAGAGGCTTGCTGTCGGTAACGGCCGCCCCGCTCAAAAGACCTGCGATGTAGTTCGGCTTTATGATGTCACGCGTGCTGTGGGTGGTGTAGAAGCGTTCCAGATCCGCATCGTATTTCGGTCCGAGAAACGCGAGCGGCGCAATGAGCGCACCCGTACTGACACCCGTCACGATTTCGAACTGCGGGCGGTCTCCGCGTTTCGTCCAGCCATTCAGATAGCCGGCCCCGAAAGCTCCGTTCTGACCGCCTCCGGACAAGACCAGGATGTTGACATCTCCGCTTGCCAGTCCCGAAGCTCTGATCTGCTTCTCGCGTGTCTTCAGTGTCGCGGAGTATCCGGGAGAAAACGCATCTGCCCATGTCCTTGCAGTTTCGAAATTCAGGACCGACGCACCTTCGACGAGGTCTTCCGGAAGCGGCTGGTGGGTTATTCCATTCCCGGCACAAGACGCAACCGCCAGAGAGATCGTCGCCAACAGGCAAAAGCGTTTGATTGTACTCACGAAATGATCTCGCCCAAAGATATGAAACGTCGAAATCCTATCACGTTGAAAATGAGGCGTCGTCGTCTGACAGCGCGATCAACAGGCACAACGCCCCGAACTTGCGCGATTTCGCCAGAAAATGTGAACTGCGCAGTCGTAGCAAGACGGGTTCAACGAACCGGTCGTCGCAGGCATCGGAAAAAATCGCAACAAGCCATCGCCGGCCTCGTAAGGCCTGCATGGGTGCCGAGGTGTCAGCAGCCACGTTGCACGCCGGACCTCACGCGTGTCTTCCAAGCCTCACTTGATCGCCGTCAGTGCCTGCTCGAAATCCGAAACAAGGTCGGCCTCGTGTTCAATGCCGACAGAGAGCCGAAGCAGGTTTTCCGGCACATTCGTGACGTCGCCCTCGATCGTGTGGCGGTGCTCAACGAGGCTTTCCGTACCGCCGAGCGACGTGGCGCGCTGGAAGACGTCGAGACTTCCGGCAACACGGAGCGCAGCGGCTTTGCCGCCCTTGACCTGGACAGACAGGAGCGAGCCGAAACCACCGGTCATTTGCGCCTTCGCAAGATCATGATGCGGGTGGCCGGGAAGCCCGGGGTAAAGGACATCGTCGACATTCGGATGCGTCTTCAGATATTGCGCCAGCGCCATCGCGTTGGCGTTCATGCGTTCGACCCGCAGCGCCAGCGTTCTGAGACCGCGCAGCAGCAGCCAGGCTTCGAATGAGCCGAGAATAGCGCCTGCTATCTGGCGTTCCTCGCAGATGAATGTCCACGCCTCGCTGTCGGCATCCCTGGTCGAAACGACACCGCCCAGAAGATCAGAGTGGCCGTTAAGCGCCTTGGTCGCCGAGTGCATGACAAGATCCGCACCGAGCGCAAGCGGCTTCAGGATCAGGGGCGTTGCCGCCGTCGCGTCGACGGCAAGCAGGGCATTATGCTCCTTGCACAGCTTTGATATCCGGCCGATATCGGCGACTTTCAGATAAGGGTTGCTCGGAACTTCCAGCCAGACCATGTCGGGCTTGGTGATCGAAATCTCGTCGTGAATGCTGTCGAAATTGCTGGCATCCGATTCCACGAGGACGATGTCGTTGCGCGCGCAGTGCTTGCGCAAGAACAGGGTCGTGCCCCAGTAGATACCGGATTGGACCAGAAGGGTGCCGCCCGGTTTGATACTGCGGACGATGGCCGCTATCGCCGCCATGCCCGATGCGAACAGGCGGCTTTCCGCACCGTCCTCCAGCGCGGCAATCAGCTTTTCCGCCTTGAGGTAGAGATCGTTGCTGTCGCGGCTGTAGATGTGCCCTGAGCGGATCGGTTCATAGTCTTCGTCGCGCACGAAGGTCGTTGCGGTCTGGATCGGCGGGACGACCGCTCCCGTCGCAGGATCGAACCCGCCGCCCGCATGGGCGAGGAGACTGTCAGGGTGAAGACCGGAATTCGGACGTGGTGACTTTGACATGTGACCTTGACGGGTTGTGACGCTTCCCGGGAGGCGACCGGCGTCAGCGTTTCAGGTGACGGGTGAGGCGGGCTTCGATCTTGTCCCACACCCGGCGAAGCGTTTCCACGATCATGAGATAGATGACCGCGGCCCAGATATAGGCCTGAAAGTCATAGGTGCGGGAATAGGCGCGCCGGGTTTCACCCATGATATCGTAGATCGTGATGATGGCCGCAATGGCCGATCCCTTGATCATGAGAATGATTTCGTTGCCATAGGGGCGCAGGGCCACCATGAGTGCCTGGGGCAGAATCACCTTGAAGAACGTGACAGGCCGCGTGAGACCCAGCGCGGCCGCGCCCTCCCACTGTCCGCGCGCAATGTTCTGGATCGCACCGCGCAGGATTTCTGCCTGGTAGGCGGCCGTGTTCAGCGAAAATGCAAAGACGACGCAGTAGAACGCGTCACGGAAGAACCACCAGAGACCGACGGACTGCAGTTCGGGCCGGAAGGACCCGAACCCGTAATAGATGAGAAAGGTCTGTGCCAGCAGCGGCGTTCCGCGGAAGAAGTAGACATAGGCATAGGCCGGCGCGGAAAAGATCCGCCATGATGACGACCGCGCCAGCGCGATCGGAATGGACAGCAGGGCTCCGAACAGGAGCGACAGGCCCACGATCTGCAGCGTGACCAGAAAACCCTCGACATATTTGGCGCCGTAGCGCTCCAGGAAGCTGTCGAATTCATGAGTTTCCAGACGCGCGTTCGCCCAGGTCGCCCAGTCGGCGGGAAGGTAGGGCCGAAGGACCTCCAGGATCGGTTTTTCGAGATTGCCGAGCAGATAGACGACCAGGGAGACGCCGGCGACGATCCACAGCGCCATGAGCACGTGACCGGCAATCCTGGCATTGGTCCAGGGCAGGGGGCGCGGAGGCGGCGGTTTCATGCCCGTTGTGGGATCAGGCGCGATCATCTTTGCACCTCACCGCGTTTGGACCAGCGCTCGATGCGCGTGAAGGCGGTTGAGGAAATCATCGCCAGGACAAGGTAGATCAGGCAGGCGAGGCCGAAGAACAGGAACGGTTCCTTCGTGACCCGCGCCGCGATGCTGGTTTCGCGCAGCAGATCAGAAAGGCCGATGGTCGAGACGAGGGCCGTGTCCTTCAGCAGGATCAGCCAGAGATTTCCGAGCGCGGGCAAGGCCAGCCGGATGAGCTGCGGCAGGATGATCAGTGCCATCGTCTGGAAGCGCGACAGCCCCAGCGCATAACCGCCCTCATATTGGCCCTGGGGGATGCCCCGGAATGCCGACAGAAACGCTTCCGAGGCGAAAGAGGAAAACACCAGCGAGAGCGCGATCATGCCCGCGACGAAGGAATTGACCTCGATATAGATGTCGAAGCCCATGAGCTTCAGGAGCTGCTGCAATCCGATCTGGACGCCGAAAAAGACCAGGAAGAGGGTCAGGAGTTCCGGTAATCCGCGAAAAATGGTCGTGTAGATATTGGCCGCCAGCTTGAGGCTCGGCTCGCTGGAATTCTTGGCGAGCGCAATCAGGAAACCGATGATCAGTCCAAAGGGCAGTGTGGCAAGCGAAAGCGAGACGGTGATCAGCACACCCTTGGCGATCGTGTCGCCCCAGCCATTTTCCCCGAAGGACAGCAGCGTCAAAGCTTCTTCCATAAGCCGGCGCTTCTTTCTTTTCTTGTCGTTGCTGGCCCGGCCACCCCTCTGGCCGGTATTGCGATTCATATCGCAAACGAAAGCGCGGCGCTTGTTCCGCGCCGCGCTCCCGTGGTCGTCAAAGGGCCGTCAAATCAGCCGCCATAAACGTCGAAGGTGAAGTACTTGTCGTTGATTTCCTTGTACTTGCCGTTCGCGAGGATGGCTTCGAGTGCCTGGTTGAACTTGTCCTTGAGCTCGCCGTCGTCCTTGCGGATGGCAATGCCCGCGCCTTCACCGTTGATGACCGGGTCCGGCGTCAGGGTGCCGAGGATCTTGCAGCAGGCGCCGTCTTCGGTTGCCAGCCAGTCGGAAAGGACCACGACATCGTCGATGACGGCGTCGATACGGCCGCTGGCAATGTCGAGCTTGTACTCATCCGGCGTCGGGTAAAGCTTGAGGTCAGCCGACCCCAGTTTTTCCTCGGCATAGTTCGAATGGGTGGTCGACGACTGGGCGCCGAGCGCGATGCCGCTCAGGTCCGCATCGGAGGTTCCGGCGATGCTGGAATCCTTCGGTACGGCGATCGCCGGCGGTGTGTTGTAGTACTTGTTCGTGAAGTCGACCTTCTGCTTGCGCTCGTCGGTGATCGACATGGACGCGATGATCGCGTCGTACTTGCCGGCCTGCAGGCCGGGAATGATACCGTCCCAGTCAGAAGTGATGAATTCGCACTCGACCTTCATCTCTTCACAGAGCGCCTTGGCGATGTCGACGTCAAAGCCGATGAGCTGACCGTCGGAGGTCAGTGAGTTGAATGGAGGGTAGGCGCCTTCAGTCCCGATACGGACCTTCGACCAGTCCTTCGCTTGAGCACCACCAACGGCAGCCAGAACAGCAACTGCGGCTGCAGCCATACGCAAAACACGCATTTTTACTTCCCCTAATATTTTGTCGCGGCGCAAGCGGGTTCTTCCCGCCTTTTTGCCCGAAGGCCCTATTCCATACACTTCCGTCTAAATTTCAAGCATGCCCAACAAAAAAACACATTGTAATTTGCGCTTTTTGCGCCTTCAGATTGTGTGCCGATGCGGAAGGCACCATCTGGCTGTGCCGTTGGCGGCAGGATCGGAGCCGCTTGTTGCCAATCTGCCGGTCTGACCGGTTTCGGCGGCGCGTGGCGCGGACGGATCAGACTTTTTCATCGAATTCATGAAATAGTTGAATTTGTTCGGGCCGGAGAGACCCACTAAGCAGTTGGTAACCGCAACAGTGAAACTCGTGAACCGGCCGCATGGTGTCCGTTCCCGATCCATGGAGGCCCGAATGACGTCTTTCGAACTCTTTATCGGCAACAAGAACTATTCGTCCTGGTCGTTCCGGCCGTGGATTGCCTTGCGGCACAAGGACATTGCCTTTGCGGAGAAGCTCGTTCCCTTCGACTTCGAAAACGGCAACCCGGAGTTTCGCGCCTTTTCTCCGAGCATGAAGGTGCCCGTGCTGAAAGACGGATCGCTGACGGTCTGGGACAGTCTTGCGATCCTTGAATATGCGGCCGAGAGTTTTCCGGAAAAGGGTCTCCTGCCGCAGGACAGGCAGATGCGCGCCCGCGCCCGCGCCGTTTCGGCGGAGATGCACTCCGGCTTCTCGGCGCTCAGAAACGCGTGTCCGATGAACATGCGCCGTCAGGTGGAGGTGCTGGCCGTCGATGATGCCGTCAAGGCGGACGTATCGCGGATCGTGGATATCTGGAACGAATGCCTGAATGCCTCCGGCGGGCCGTTCCTGTTCGGCGATTTCACGATCGCCGACGCCATGTACGCGCCGGTTGTCAGCCGCTTCGCGACCTATACGCTCACGCAGGACCCGGTCTTTCAGCAGTATCACGCCGCGCTGACCGGCACGGAAGCCTGGCAGGCCTGGGAGGCGGAGGCACTGAAAGAAACCTGGTACGTCGCGGTCGACGAAGTCTAGAACGCGCGTCGCGGCGTTCCTCCGTTTTGTCGCCGCCTGGAATTGCGATCCGCTGACCCGGTCCCTCAGCTGCGCGCGTCGAAAGTCTTGTCCAGCGCACCCATTTCCTTGAAATAGTCCTGAAGCCTGTCGACGAACCGGCGCACCTTGATCGGAATGAAGCGGTTGGACGGGTAGACCGCGTGGATCGGGTGCGGCGGGTATTGCCATTCGGGCAGGACCAGCTCCAGTTCACCGGAGACCAGGTAGGGCTCGATCAGCCAGCGGTTTGCAATCGAAATTCCGAGCCCTGCAAGCGCCGCCTGGCGCAGGGTAGAGGAATTGTTGACGATCATCGCCGGATTGATCTTGATCGACAGCTTTTCTCCCAGCGTGCTGATGAACGGCACCCGGTCACCCGTCGAGATGTTCTTGTAGAGCAGATACTCGTGTTCGGGCAGTTCGGCCGGGTGGCGGGGGCGGCCCTTGCGGTCGAGATACTCCGGTGACGCGACCAGGCAACGCTGCGCAACACCAAGACGCCGCACGATCAGCCGTTCGTCCCTGATTTCCCCCATTCTGATGGCGACATCCAGCCGTTCCTGGATGACATCGACAAACTGGTCGGATAGTGAAATATCCAGCAGCAGACAGGGATGTTCCTTCTTGAACCGGATGAGGAAATCGGACAGAACGCTTTCCGCAAATCCGAGCGGCAGCCCGATCGAGAGCGGGCCGGACATCTGGGTTTCATCGCTCTGGACCGATCTGTCGGCCTCGACCATCCTTTCCAGAATGTCGCGTGCGTAGGCGTAATAGCGTTCACCGGCTTCCGTGAGCTGAAGCTGCCGCGTCGTGCGATTGAGCAGACGCGTGCCGAGCTGGTCCTCAAGTCCTCTGACCTGCTGACTGATGGCGGGTTGAGACACCCCGAGGTGCTTTGCTGCAGCCGAAAAGCTGCCGAGATTGACTGATTGAACGAAGCCCGAGAGTGCGCTGAGTTTGTCCATTTGAGTTCTTGAATCCGACGTCGGTGGAGGTATCCGTATATATAATTGCTGCTTATGAGTTTTATAAGGTTGTCCGCTCTTCAAAAACAATATGAATGAAACAACTTCTAGGAAGCCGCACCGGTGTCACGGTTGCCGGCCTTCAAATACATCTTCTTCAGGTCAAGCCGGGAGGCAGTTCATGACCCATTCCAATCCCTCTCTTTCCAGACGTTCCCTTCTGGGCGCCGCAGCTGGCGCTGGTGCAATTGCGGCTGCCGGCGGCATCACGCTAGTCGGTGGCGCAGCCAATGCGGCTGCGCCCAAGGCCGGCCAGCCGATGGCGGGTGCCTTGCGCTACAAGGTGGGCGACATGGAAGTGACCGCGCTGCTGGACGGTTATCTCGACGTCACGCCCGAGGTCGTGGTCGGCTACGATGCGGCGGAAGGCAAGCGCCTCAGGGACGCCGCGCTGATCGAGGGCGACGCGCTGCGCATTCCCGTCAACGCCTATCTGGTCAATACGGGCGACCGGCTGGTGCTGGTTGATGCGGGAACCTCCGATGCGCTCGGCCCGACCATGGGCCGTCTTCCTTCGGCGCTTGAAGCGGCGGGTGTCTCGCCGGACCAGATCGACGCGATCCTCATCACGCACATGCATCCCGACCACCTTTTCGGGGCTGTCGATGGCGACGGCAACAGGGTGTTCGCCAACGCGGAACTGATGCTTCCGGAAACCGACAATGCCTTCTGGTTCGATGATGCGGCCATGAATGGTGCGCCCGAACAGTTCAAGCCCTTCTTCCTCGGCGCGCGCAAGGCCGCGGATGCCTACAAGGGCAGCCAGACGCTTTTCACCGGCGACAAGGAACTGATGCCGGGTGTCAGCGCGATGGCGCTTCCGGGACATACACCAGGTCATACGGGCTACGTTTTCGACAGCAACGGCGAAACACTGGTAATTGCGGGTGATATCATCCACATGACGGTCTACCAGTTTGACCAGCCGGGCTGGGGAATCGGGTTCGACATCGACTCCGGCAAGGCCGCGGAAACCAGAAAGCGCTTCTTCGATCAGGCGGCGACCGATAAGCTGCTCTTTGCCGGCTCCCACATCCCGTTCCCGGGCATGGGCCGCGTTGCCAAGGATGGTGACGCCTATCGTTTCGTCGCCGCCGGATGGCCCTACGCCTATTGATGATGTTGATTTCGAGCCCGGCGGCCAGCCGCCGGGCTTGAAAAAGACCATCGAATAGGGTCTTACCTGTTGAGGTTGGTATTACTTGATCCCGAAGCCGGAGAAGGGCAGGTAGGTGACCAGGTCGCCTGCCTTGATTTGCGTGACATCTTCCGGGATCTCGATCAGGCCGTCTGCTTCACGCAGCCCCGTGATCAGGCCGGATCCGTCGCGCATGAATTTCCGGGCAACCTGCACACCATCGCTGTTCGTTTCCAGATAGCCCCGGTAGAACTCCCTCCGGTCCGGCTTTTTCTTCGGAATTTCAAAGCCTGCCGGCACCTGAAAGCTCTGCGGTTCAAGAAATTGCCCGCCGGCGAGGACACTCATGACCGGCCGCGCATAGAGAAGAAAGCAGACCATCGCGGCAACCGGGTTTCCCGGAAGTCCGAGAAAGACGGAAGACCCGATGGTTCCGAACATCATTGGCCGGCCTGGCTTGATGGCCAGTTGCCACATATGCTGCTGTCCGAGCTTGTCGAGCGTATCGAGAATGTGATCCTCTTCACCGCGGCTGGCGCCGCCCGTCGTCAGGATGACGTCGAAACGCTCCGCCGCATCCCGTAGCGTGCGTTCGATCAGCATCTTGTCGTCCTTCAGGATACCGAGATCCTCGATATCGACCGGGGCAATGGCGGACAGGCCGCGAAGAAGGAAATGGTTGCTGTCATAGACGTCGCCGACCGTTATCAGGTCGCCGGGCCGGCGCACCTCGTCTCCGGTCGAAACGAGCGCGACCCTGAGTTTCCTGTAGACGCTGACATCCGGCTTGCCGGTCGATGCAATGGCCGCCATGTCCTGCGGCCGCAATCTGTGACCAACCTTGACGATTGACGTGCCGGCCGAAACGTCTTCACCGGCTTTGCGGCAATTCGCACCGGGTTTCAGGCCCTGCGGAATGATGACGAAGTTCTCGCCGTCCTGCGTGTGGGTCTCGCAGTCTTCCTGCATGGCCACGGTATCGGCGCCGGGGGGCATGACGGCACCGGTGAAAATCCGGGCGGCGGCCCAGGGGCCAAGTACGGTACCGCTCGCGTGGCCGGCGGCGACGCGCTGATTGAGCCGGAAGAAACCGCCGGCTTCGTCGAAATCCGAATGCCGGAACGCGTAGCCGTCCACGGCGGAATTGTCGGCAAGAGGAACATCGCGCGGGGCACTCACGTCTTCGGCAAGGATCCGTTCAAGCGAATCTTCGAGCCGGATGGTTTCAGCATCCGCAATCGTCGTCAGCCTGTCCTTGAGGATCGCGAGCGCCTCATGATGTTTCAGCCTGTCCTTGTCGTGCAGAAAGCAGTCATCCAGCAGACGTTTTGCCGTCATGGTCCGGTCCTCTCCAGATCGAGGTGGCGCTCGATGAAATCGGCCATGGCAGGAACATCGTCCAGGTCGAAGACGGGCAGGCTCTCATCGGGCAAGGCATGGTCCGCAGCGACGGCGAGAATGTTCGGGTCCTTCGGGGCGAGGGGGCCACGATCGATGGTTTCCGTTCGCCTAGCCTCGATTTTCGGATGATCCTCGCGTTTGTAGCCTTCGATGAGAACAAGATCGCACGGTGCGAGCCGCGCGAGGATGTCGGCCAGAGACGGCTCGTCCTCCTGCCGCAATTCGTGCATCAGCGCCCACCTGCGGCCGGAAACCAGGGCGACCTCGCTGGCACCTGCCTCGCGGTGCCGGTAGCTGTCCGCTCCAGGCTTGTCGATGTCGAAATTGTGGTGCGCGTGCTTGACGGTCGACACCTTGAACCCGCGTGCAGTGAACTCCGCGACCAGCCGGGTCACGAGTTGCGTCTTGCCGGAGTTCTTCCAGCCGGTGATACCGAAGACGGGTGTGGTCGTCATGTGAAGCGTGCACTCAGCGTATTGCGGACGGTCGCCAGGTCGTCTGGCTTGTTGGCATTGAAAAAGGGATCGAGACCCGTTGCCGGGTCCCGATCGAAGGAAACTTCCACGCTGTCGTGCCGGTCGACGAAGGCGAGCACCTTTCCGCTCTGTCCGGTCTCGAGCCACCTGTGAAGATCGTCTTTCAGTCTGACGGGCCAGAGCCCGAAGACCGGATGCAATTTGCTCGAGGACGAGGCAAGCGCGATCACGGGGACATCGGCCGGCACGGACGCACACAGGCGCTCCACAAGGTCGGTCGGAAAGAACGGCGTGTCACCGGCGACCGATACCACGTGACTGACCGTGGGATGACATGTGTCCGCGTGGGTCAGTCCCGCCAGAACCCCGGCAAGCGGGCCTGCGAATTCCCCGACCGGATCGGGAACAACCGGAAGCCCGAACTGCGCGAACCGCGCCGGATCGCCATTGGCGTTCAAAACGATGTCAGGGACCTGTCTCGACAACCGGGCGAGGATCACGTCGAGCATCGACTTGCCGCCGATATCAAGCAGGCTCTTGTCGCCGCCGCCCATGCGCCGCGATTGCCCGCCCGCCAGGACGCACCCGAGAACCTTGTCGATGGTCAAGGCGTCGCGCTTTGCCGTCATTGCGCTGCCAGGCTCCCTTTTCGTTTCGATTTTTCCGGTTCGTCCTCGGCCGTGGCAGGGTCCATGTCGAACTCGATGCGCTCTGATCCCGCCAGAGCCACGAACCTTTTGCCCCTTGCACGGCCGATCAGCGTCAGCCCGGCCCGTTGTGCCAGCTCGACGCCCCAGGCTGTGAAACCGGAGCGTGACACGAGGATGGGAATGCCCATCATCACGGTCTTTATCACCATTTCCGATGTCAGCCGCCCGGTCGTATAGAAGATCTTGTCACCCGCAGGGACACTATTGAGCATCATCCATCCGGCGATCTTGTCGACCGCATTGTGTCTGCCGACGTCTTCCATGTAGACCAGCGGACGGTCTTCCTGGCAAAGCACGCAGCCGTGAATCGCTCCCGCCTCCAGGTAGAGCGAAGGTGTCGTGTTGATCGCCTTGGTCAGACTGTAGAGCCAGGATGTCCGCAGTCTGGCGTCAGCCGGCAGCGATGCCGTTTCGAAGCCGTCCATGACATCGCCGAAAACGGTTCCCTGCGCACAGCCAGACGTGCGGACCTTCTTCTTCAGCTTCTCCTCGTAGTCGGTTTCCCGCTCGGTGCGGACAACCACGACCTCGAGATCATCGTCATAGTCGATCTCGGTCACCACATCGTCGTCGGTGAGCATGTTCTGATTCTTCAGGTAGCCCACAGCGAGCAGGTCTGGATGATCGCCGATCGTCATCATCGTGACGACTTCCTGCGCGTTGAGATAAAGGGTCAGGGGTTTTTCGGTCACGACCCTGGTTTCGACGGATTGCCCGTTCTGATCGATTCCGGTGACCGTCGTTGAAAGCCTGGCGTCCAGGGGGTCGGGTTTCAGCACGTAAGGGCCTGACAAAGGCGCGTAACTCCACAACTGATTGTTTTGGAGACACTATGGGACGCGGCAGGCAAAGGGCAAGGTCTTATACCAACCTCGATAGGTAAGAACCTATTCGATGCTCTGTTCAGGTTCGCGGGCAAGGAACTGTGCAAAGTGCCTTGCACCCGTCCGCAGGACGGGCGCTGGCAATTCGATGTGCGGAAGCAGGAGCTGGGCGCGGCGGAAGCACGGACTGGACACGATGGGCTTCCGGCATGCGCTTCAGGGCATCACGGTTGACGCGGCGCAGGCAACGCCGCGACGGGCATCAGATCATCAGCATGTCATTGGTGAGCCGGCCGGCCTGCAATTCGGCCGCGAAGTGGCTGAAGGCCAGATAGGCTTCGTCCCGCGTGACGTCGCCCGGGTGATCCAGCAGCGGGCGCAACACCGGATGGGACGCCGCTGCGACACCGTCGGTCAGATCGCGGAAGAACATGAGTGAATTGGGGAACAGGCGAAAATCCACGGGCTCGTGGATGATGCCCTCGATGCTTTCGAGGCGCGGATCGTTCATCACGCAATAGACGGTATCCAGCACCTGTCCGGTCTGACCCTCAAGGATCTGGACAATATGCTGGTCGACGAGCAGCAGGGCTCCGGTCACCCCCGCCTTCCGGTTGATCCTGCGGATCCGGAGGAGGGTTCTGTCGATCTCGTCGGGCAACGGCAAACGCATGTTGTCCCATTTGATTTTGCTGCGGTAGCAGGCGCGATAAAGCTCCATTGCGTGTCCAATCGTTTCTGTGCCGATAGACAAAGCCTGCGCCTCAATTCCTCACAATTGCTTAAAATCTTAGTCAAATTGGAAGAAGAAGTGGGGAAACGCTGAATAGATTGTAAAGTTCTGAGGAAATCAGTGCTTCACCGTTGCGTTCCTAGTGAAAGAAAGCTGTGAAAAACCGGACACCAAACCTTTGTGTGGAAAAATCATCGTTGCCTTGACAGGGTGTAGTCCAGCCCGGTTCTGACGGCAGGCCACTCATGAGAGAGAATCGAATACACCGCCGTGTCTCTCAATGACCCGTCCGCAGCACGCTGATGCGATCTGAGAACGCCGTCGAGTTTCGCACCGAGGCGTTCAATCGCCGCCCGGCTCTGCCTGTTCATGAAATGGGTTCTGAACTCTACGGCAATGCAGTCGAGCTCTTCGAAGGCGTGGGCGAGAAGCATGCGTTTGCATTCGGAATTCAAGCCGGTTCTCTGAACTGATTTGCGGTACCAGGTTGAGCCGATTTCAACGCGCTTGTTTGCGGCATCGATGTTCATATAGGTGGTCATGCCCACAGCCGTCCCGTCCGGTGTCAACACGGCGAAAGGCAGCATCGACCCGGCCTCCTGCAACGCGAGCCGGCGGTTGATCTCGGCCTCGACTTCGCCGGGCGCAGGAATGGATGTGTACCAGGCTTTCCACAGGTCTCCCTCGGCCGCGGCAACGGCCAGGTCTGCGGCATGGCTCTGCGCCAGCGGGCAAAGGGTTGCGTGAATGCCTGTCAGGGTAACGGGAGGGGGCCAGCTCATGCGTGTGCTCCGGAGTTCGGATTGCGGTGTTTCAGAAGGGACGTTCCTCGCCGGTCCACTTGAAGAACCTTCCGGTGCGTTCAAGGTCGAGCGTTGCCGCGACAGCCAGGATACCTGCGGCGACATCGGCGGGGCAATTGTCTGCCGCAGCCCCTCCCATCGACGTTCGTACCCAGCCGGGATCGATCAGTGCGACCGGAATTCCCTCAGGCTCCAGTTCGGTTGCCAGCCCCTGCATGACCTTGTTGACCGCGGCTTTCGAAGCCCGGTAGGCGAGGGTGTCCGGCTTGCGGTATCCCATCCAGGACATCTGGCTGGAGATGGTGAGGATCTTCGCAACGCCCGACCTCCTGAGATGCGGCAAAAAGATCTGCGAGACCGCCAGCGGGGCGAGCGTGTTGACTTCCAGCGTTTTCAGGAAGCCCTCGAAGTCCATGTCGAGCGGGGATTGCCGGTCCGGGGTGATGATGCCGGCATTGTTGATGAGCAGGTCGAGGACTTCATCGAGATCCTCTGCAGCGCGGCGCACGCCGTCATGGTCGGTCACGTCGAAAACAAGCGGAACATAACCTTCACCCAGCGTTTCAGCGCTTTCCTGTGCTGCTGATTGCGACCGGACCGATCCGTAGACGGTCCAGCCGTCGGCGAGAGCCTTTCGCGCAAGCTCTAAGCCGATCCCGCGATTGGTCGCGGTGATGAGACAAGTGGGCATGTGACGTCCTGATGTTTCGTTGGCCTTGAGATGGCGCTTTGCAGTGCGGCCAGTACACTACCGTGAGCCGGCTGCGGTGCAACCGGATTCGCGCCAGCCACCGGAATATGCTCCTAGTGTGGCCGTCGTAGTCAACAAACAGACGCATGCAGCAATTTGGCGGCTTGTTTTTGTCGGCGCGCAAATTAGATTTCCTTGCGAAATACCGCGTTTCCTTCAGACAGCGCGCACAGCAACAGGACAGTGAAATGAGCGATGGAATCAAGCAGGCCGTGATCGAGAGCCTGAAACAGATCAAGGGTCCGGACCTTGAAGGGAACATCGTGTCGCTCGGGCTGGTTTCCGATGTGTTCGTCTCCGACGGTCGTGTCGCCTTCTCAATCACCGTCCCCGCCGCACGCGCGCAGGAACTCGAACCCTTGCGGCAAGCGGCCGAAAAAGTTGTCAGGGAAGTGGACGGCGTTGAGAACGCCATGGTGGCGCTGACCGCGGAGCGCGCACCGGGCGCCACGCGCAACACCGCCCCCCCACCCAAGCCGGCTCCCCGTCCGGCGCAACGTGCGCCTGAAGAACAGGCGGCAGCCAAGCCCGGCGTGCCGGGCATCAAGCACATAATTGCCGTTGCTTCGGGCAAGGGCGGCGTCGGCAAGTCGACGACAACGGCCAATCTTGCGCTGGGTATGGCGGCAAACGGCCTGAAGGTCGGCGTTCTGGATGCCGACATATATGGCCCTTCCGTGCCACGGCTCTTCAATGTGTCGGGCCGGCCGGAAACCGTGTCGGGGCGCGTTCTGAAGCCGCTTGAGGGCTATGGCATCAAGGTGATGTCGATGGGCTTCATGGTCGAGGAGGAAACCCCCATGATCTGGCGCGGGCCCATGGTCATTTCCGCGCTGACCCAGATGCTCAGGGAAGTCGCCTGGGGCGACCTCGATGTGCTTGTCGTCGACATGCCCCCCGGAACGGGCGACGCCCAGCTCACCATGGCGCAACAGGTTCCCCTTGCCGGCGCGGTGATCGTTTCGACACCTCAGGACCTTGCATTGATAGATGCCCGCAAGGGCCTGAACATGTTCAAGCGTGTCGACGTGCCGGTGCTCGGGATCATCGAGAACATGAGCTATTTCCTCTGCCCCGATTGCGGCAGCCGCCACGACATATTCGGACATGGCGGTGCGCGTGCGGAAGCAGAGCGCCTCGGCGTTCCGTTCCTCGGCGAAATACCGCTGACCATGAAGATACGCGAGACTTCGGACGCCGGCACGCCGATCGTGGTGTCTGATCCGGAAGGTCCGGTCGCCGAGATCTACAAGACCATTGCGGGGCAGGTTGTCGCCACGATCGAAAGCGCTGCAACCTCGCCCGATCGGGCCGCCCCCAAGATCGTCTTCGATTGAACCGAAAACCCGGTTGACTGCGATTGAAGACGAATGCGGGCGGGATTCCGTGATTGACCACGTTCATGACCGGACGCGTTCAGGGGACGCGGATGGTGGTATGCGGGCGATTTTTCAAAACACACAGGTTTTTAGAAAGTTCGATAAGTCAGAGAGTTAGAGCTGCTTTTCCTAAGGAGAGGAAGCGCATATCGAAGTCGTCGTGACGTTACGTGACACATTTTCACGGGCGGATCACGCCCCGGCATTAGAGTACCCAGCGTTGAGTGTGAAAAGTTTTCAATCGGACGTAGGGGTTGCGCTGCGGAATGGACTATGGCCATCCAGAGCAGAACAGGATTGTCGAGGCACCGTCTCTCGGCGTTTTGATAGCCATATCCACGGTCAGTCCGCTGGCAATGCAGATTTATCTGCCGTCATTGGCCGGCATGATGATCGTGTTTTCGGCATCGGCCGGCGAAATTCAACTCTCCATGTCCGCCTATTTCATCGCGGTGGCGGTTTCGCAACTGTTCTGGGGACCCCTGTCCGACCAGTTCGGACGCCGGCCCGTGATTGTCGCGGGAATGGCTCTGTTTGTGGCGGGCACCGTCTGGTGTCTTTTTGCCCCGACAATTGAATGGCTGATTGCCGCACGGGTCCTGCAGGCCGCGGGGGGAAGCGCCGGCATGGTGCTCGCACGGGCAATTGTCAGGGATCTCTATGGCCCTGCCCAGGCAGCAAGCCGGATCGGCTATGTCATGATGGGCATGGCCGTGATGCCTACGATCGCACCGGCCCTTGGCGGTGTCCTGGATGCGTATTATGGCTGGCAGGGTGGTTTCTTCCTGCTGCTGCTGATCGGGCTCGGCGCTTTCCTTGCAAGCTATCTCTTTCTTCCCGAAACCAATCGGTCACGCCGTTCGGCAGGTTTCGGCAGGGCCTTCCGGGCTTATGGCACCTTGATGAGTGAACCCCTGTTCTGGAGCTATGCGCTGACCGCAGCCTTTGCCGCGATGACGTATTTTGCCTATCTCGGCGGTGCGCCTTTCATCGCTGCGCAGCTGCTCGCGTTGAGCGCAGCGGACATGGGTCTGTATTTCATGTTCGTTGCGATCGGATACATTGCCGGAAACTTCCTGTCCGGGAAATTTTCCGAGCGGCTCGGGCTCTATCCGATGATCATTTCAGGCACGCTGCTGAGCGCCGTCGCCGTCGCGATGATGGCAGGGTTCGCCTCCGCCGGCATCGTTACGGCGGCGAGCCTCTTTCTGCCGATGTTCGTGCTGGGGCTCGGCAACGGTGTGTGCCTTCCGAGTACGATTTCGGGTGCGGTCAGTGTCCGTCCCGAGCTCGCGGGTGCGGCATCCGGGCTGGTTGCCTCGATGCAGGTCGGATTGGGGGCCGCTGCCGGGACACTCGTCGCGTGGCTGTTTGCCGACAGTTTTCTCGCCGGCTCTGCCTGGAGCATGATCCTGATCATGGCTCTCGGGGCCGCAGCCAACCTTGTCGCGGCAATGACAATCAAGCGGGCCACGGCTCCACAGCGGTTCGTACCCGCTGAATAGCGGTCTCACTTCTTTTTTGGTGACAAGCCTGAAGGCTGCAATCAGCCGCCTGTCACGCTCATGTGGCGCGAGACCGCCGGCTGCTTGGATTTCCGGTCGATGACAAAATCATGGCCCTTGGGTTTGCGGCCGATCGCCTCGTCAATGGCGTCGTTCAGGACGTCATTACCCTCCGATGCACGCAGCGGGGCGCGTAGATCGGCCATGTCGTCCTGCCCGAGGCACATGTAAAGCTGTCCGGTGCACGTGACGCGCACGCGGTTGCAGCTTTCGCAGAAATTATGTGTCAACGGCGTGATGAAGCCCAAGCGGCCGCCGGTCTCCTCGATCGTCACATACCGCGCCGGCCCGCCCGTCTTGTAGGGGATGTCCGTCAGCGTGTATTGCTCCGAAAGCCGCTGGCGCACTGTCGAGAGCGGCAGATACTGGTCTGTCCGGTCGCCGTCGATTTCGCCGAGCGGCATTGTCTCGATCAGGGTCAGATCATGGCCCTCGCCATGACACCATTGCAGCATTTCGACGATTTCGTGCTCGTTGACGTCCTTGAGGGCCACCATGTTGATCTTGACCTTCAGACCGGCAGCGGTCGCTGCACGGATGCCGCCGAGTACCTTTTCAAGATCGCCCCAGCGGGTTACCGCCTTGAATTTCTGCGCATCAAGCGTGTCGATGGACACATTGATGCGGCGGACACCGCAATCGTAGAGCTCCGTCGCGTAGCGGGCGAGCTGGGATCCGTTTGTGGTGATCGTCAATTCTTCGAGAGCCCCGCTGTCGAGATGACGTCCCAGGCTCCGGATCAGGCTCATGATATTCTTGCGCACCAGCGGTTCGCCGCCCGTCAGACGCAGCTTGCGCACGCCTTTTTCGATGAATGCGGAGCAAAGCCGGTCGAGTTCTTCGAGGCTCAACACCTCCCGCTTGGGAAGAAAGGTCATGTCCTCCGCCATGCAATAAACGCATCTGAAGTCGCAGCGATCGGTCACTGAAACGCGCAGGTAGGTGACGGCACGGCCGAAGGGATCAATCATAGGAGATGTCGGGCCCGGGGCATCGGCCGAATTGGTAGGAACGACAATTTTCCCGTCTGTCACGCTTTACTCTCCCATGCGTTCATTTTTGTTGACCACATCATATGGCGCGCCGTGCGACAATAGCAATGGAAACCGCCATGCTTCGGGGCACCCCGGACGACAGGTAAACTTGAGAGTGTAGTTTTGTCAATCGCGTGCTTCAGGTCTTCTCGTCCCGGTTCGCATCGAGAAGGGTGCGGATTTCGGAAAGGGCAGGGACAAGCTCTCGGATCCTGTCCTCCGGATACTGCTTCCGGAAGACGTCTATGTCGGGATCGATCGACTTGATGGCGGCATCGCGAAACAGCCGGCCGGCATCCGTCAGCCAAACGGTCTTGCTGCGGCCGTCTTCGGGATTTGGACGGATCTCGACGAGGCCGTGCTCAACAAGGCCGCTCAGCGTATGGGTCATTGTGGTCTTGGGGACCTGAAACGCCCTGGCGAGCGCGAGCGGGGTCTGTCCGTTCTTGACCCGGATGAGGTGATTGACGACGCTGAAATGAGGCAGGGTCAGCCCCTTGGGCAAACGCGCCTCCAGAGCCGTTCGGCTGAGCTGCGCGATTATCCCGATTTCGTTGAAGAACGCGAAAAACAGCGTTCGGGTTTCGTTATCCATTCATGATCCGTGTTTCGAGCGGCCAGCGCGGCGAGGGAGGCGTTGTCGGACCGTAGCCCAATCTGCCCAGCATCTGAACCGTTTCGCCGGGCTTGGCAAGGAGTTCGTGCGCCTCACGATAATGCGGCTGCATTTCCTCGAATTCCTGGAGCGCCTGGCTTACCGGGTGCAGGGCGAGCCCCAGTCTCGTGGTTTCCAGGTTCAGACGCAGCCAGCGCCGCCCGGCGTCAATCTGGTCCCTCCGGGCATTTGACCGGGTTGTCAGGACGACATAGGCCGGTGTTGCAGCCAGCATTTCGCGATAGATCTTCACCCCCTCCTGAAACCCGGTCGAGGCCGGGTCGAGCTGATCCTTCCGGTTCAACACGCCGGCTAGCATCAGGGTTTCTAGAAAGGGGCCGCCGAGATCGATACCATCCGGATTGGCATTGATTTCGGATTTGCCGAACCGCATCAGGTCAACGCTTTCCTTCAGTGTTCTGTGGGTCTGCATTTCCGTAAGCCAGGCATTCCAGGTGAGATCCCTGATCTGGGCCACCTGCGCGGTGTCGGTTATGACGGCTCCGAACGCTTCAAGTGCGGCGACCATGCTGGCCGGGACAGCCCTGTCCTGAAACGGCTCCTTGCAGGTCCGCCTTGCCAGGATCTGGTTTGCCAGGGGATCAACGCCGCTGCCGGACCGCAGCGACACGCGGGCAACAGGGCCGTGCTCGCCCTCCGGGAATGGCACGATATCGGCGGCACGGTTCTTCAGCGTGGCGGCGACGGACATCAGCTCCAGAAAACACCCCAGACCGATGAAAATCTGGCGGTGAAACGGATCGGTATGCGGCAGATCCCGGGTCTCGTCCCGATGCAGAAGGAAATCGTCGTTGCCTGAGAGTTCAAGAAGCCAGGGTTGCCTGTTGTGCGGGTTGGGTGCCAGCAATGCATGGGACAGTGCGAACAGCCTCGGGTCCTCGTAGGTGCCGGCAGTGTCCCAGGGGGCGAGTGCTTTTTCGGGTGTACGTGTTGCCAGGAAGGTGCCGGCCGACGCGGTGGCCGCAACCACGGCGCCGCCGCCGAGAATCGCGAGGGTCTTTCTGCGTGTCAGGGTCATCAGTCTCTCCATTGGTACGATATCGAACTAAATAGTGCGATATCGTACTAAAATCAACCTGGCTGCCGCGTTTTCGGAAATCTTTGAAAGAGAGGCTTGTAATGACACTAAAAGGTGTTATTTAAAATGACACCAAAAGGTGTTGTTAATGGAGGTGCAGATGTGCATGACGAAATGCCTGGGAGCGGTTGCTGCCACCCTTTTTGCTGGTGCTCCGGTTGTCGGGGCCGGTGCGGCAGAGATCAAGCTGACGGCTCAGCCGGATCTTGCATGGCAGACGACGGGCGAGGGTGTCGCCTTTGCGCCGCTGAAAGGGAACCGTTTCGAGGAAAGCTACATGGCGATGGTGCGGTTGCCGGCCGGTCTCGTCAGTCCGGTCCACACCAAGAGCGCCGGAATGTATGGCCTCGTCGTTGCCGGTGAAATGGTTCATTTGGCCGGGGACGGGGCGGACCGCGCGGAAAACGTCCTGAGAAGCGGAGACTACTATGAAATCCCCGCCGGACTGCCGCACCTGAGCAAATGCGTCTCGCAAGTCGATTGCGTCACGTTTCTGTACCAGGACGGACCGTTCGACTTTCTGCCGGTCGGGGAGGAGCGCCGATGAATACGGGACCGCAACCTGTTTTCCGGGCGCTTTCCGATCCGACCCGGCGCGAGATCCTGCTGCATCTGAGCCGGGAAAGCCTCGCGATCTCCGAAATTTCGGAACGGTTCGGCATCACGCGGACCGCAATCAACAAGCATCTGGCGATCCTTGAAGAGGGCGGTCTCGTCAGGAGCGAGACGATCGGACGGGAGCGCCGGAAGAGCCTCTCTCCGGAGCCGTTGAGGTCGGCATTCGAATGGCTCGGATTCTTCGAACAGTTCTGGGACCGCAAACTGGCCGATCTGCAGCGTGAAATTGCCAGGGACATGAAGGAAAAGGAAGGAAAACCGAAATGACTGCGACCACGATCACCAAGACGATATTCCTGAACGCGCCGCGCGAACATGTCTGGTCATTCCTGACCGAGAAGGACAAGCTTGCACGCTGGTTCCATCCGGCGGAAGAAGACCTGCAGGAAGGCGCGGACTATACGCTTCTCGACCAGCATGGTGACATGAACAGGATCTGCTGGGGCAGGGTTCTCGAAATGAAACCGTACGAATGCCTTGTCTACACCTTTACCGTGAAGCCATTGAACGGGGCTATGACCACCGTTCGCTGGACGCTGGAGGATGCGGCTGGCGGAACGCGTCTGACGCTTGTTCACGAAGGCATCGAACAGGCGGCAGGAGAGGCAGCTTTCATGATGCTGAGCGCGCTTGATGCGGGCTGGGACGAGCATTTCGGACGGTTCCGCACCCAGGTTCGCGAACCTGTTCCCGCGTAACTGGAGTATTGATGTCGGCGGCCGGCGGAAATTGCCGGCCGCACCGTTGATCCAGTCGCGGTCATGGACGTATCTGGAACAGTCAACAAATTCGAGGCATCATGACCACACTTGTTTGGTTCCGGCAGGACCTGAGAACGGCTGATAACCCGGCGCTCCATGAAGCGGTGAAAAACGGGCCGGTTCTGCCCGTGTTCGTGCTAGAGGATCCGGCGCAGACCGGTGAGACCCATCCGCTCGGAGGTGCCAGCAAATGGTGGCTTCATCACAGCCTTGAAACCCTCGAACGGAACCTGCCGGGTCTGATCGTATGCAGGGGCGACGCGCGCCATCTCATTCCACAGATCGCACGGGAGAGCGGGGTTCGCGCGGTCTACTGGAACCGGTGCTACGAGCCGCAGGCGATCGAGCGCGACACGGAAATCAAGTCCCTTCTGAAGGACGGCGGTTTCGAGGTCCAGAGCTTCAAGGCATCGCTTCTGTTCGAACCATGGGAACTCGCCAACAAGACCGGAGGCTCCTTCAAGGTCTATTCGCCCTTCTGGAAGACGGCGCAGCAGCAGCCGGTGAACGCACCCTTGCCCGCACCAAAAGAGGTGACCTTCT
Organism: Roseibium sp.; assembly: GCF_965232425.1. Taxonomy (GTDB): domain Bacteria; phylum Pseudomonadota; class Alphaproteobacteria; order Rhizobiales; family Stappiaceae; genus Roseibium. The sequence goes on along the minus strand of NZ_OZ246971.1, from coordinate 5,880,636 downwards.
TGGACAGCGCGCATGGCGAAGCCCTTGAGAACCTCGGGCTGCTGCCGTCAAAGCCGAATTGGGCGGCGGGATGGGATCGCCTGTGGCAGCCCGGTGAAAACGGCGCGTCGAAGCGCCTGAAGACGTTTCTGGCGGAAGGCCTGGAAGGTTACGGCGAGCTTCGAAACCGGCCGGATTTGCCGAATGTCTCCAGGCTGTCCCCACATCTGCATTTCGGCGATATCTCTCCGCGGCAGATCTGGAACGAAACCTGGAAGGCAATCGATGCCGAGGACGGATACCGCAAGGACGGTCACAAGTTCCTGTCGGAAATCGCCTGGCGCGAGTTTTCCTATCATCTCCTCTATCACTTTCCGGAGCTGCCGCAGGCAAACTGGCGTCCTTCGTTCGACGCCTATCCCTGGCGGGAGTCTCCGGAAGATCTCGAACGCTGGCAAAAAGGTGAAACCGGCTATCCGATCGTCGACGCGGGCATGCGTGAACTCTGGCAGACCGGATACATGCACAACCGCGTCCGGATGATCGTCGCGAGTTTTCTGGTCAAGCACCTTCGTTTGCACTGGCGCCATGGCGAGGCATGGTTCCGCGACACGTTGCTCGATGCGGACCTTGCCAACAATTCTGCCAGCTGGCAGTGGGTGACCGGATCCGGGGCCGATGCGGCACCTTATTTCAGGATCTTCAATCCGATCACGCAGGGCAGGAAATTTGATCCGGACGGTACCTATGTGAAGACCTGGGTACCGGAGCTGAAAGGGTTGGAAACGGACTATCTGTTCGAGCCGTTCAGCGCCTCAAAGACCGAACTGGAACGGGCGGATATCGTGCTCGGCAGGGACTATCCCATGCCGATTGTCGATCACGCGGCGGCGCGGCAGGCGGCTCTCGACGGATATGAGGCGGTGAAGCTCGCCGGTCAAAACGCCGCTTGACGCATCGATTGTGCGCAGTATCGTCCCGGCACACCTGAAAACTCAAACGTTCCGGAAGAAAATCAATGGCGGACGAGTCCACTCCCTGGCCGACAGAACTGCGGGTCGCAAGCGACAGGAAAACGCTGACAGTTGCGTTCGACAATGGGGCTGCCCATGACCTGTCCGCTGAATACCTGAGGGTCTGCTCGCCGTCTGCGGAGGTCAAGGGTCATGCACCGTCGCAAAAGCAGACGGTTCCCGGCAAGCGCAATGTCGAGATCATCAAGGTCGAACCGGTCGGCAACTACGCCGTTCGCATCCATTTCGACGACATGCACAGTTCGGGCATCTATTCATGGCGCTATTTGCTGGACCTTGGCGAACGGCCGGAGAGCCACTGGGGCGTCTACCTCCAGGAACTTGCGCAAAAAGGCCTCAGCCGGGACATCTAGATCCGGATTACCCACCTTGATGGCGCGAATCGGATAGACTGGCGCAAGGCTGACCCGAGCCTTCCCCCTCCGACCGGAAAAGCAGCTGACCTGCAGGGCTCCACACGACATTGGCTAGATGCGCGCGCATGAGGAGGGATTGCGGACCGGCGCAAACAGGATCTGCCAATGAAGTTGTCCGCTCCGGTCTATCGCCTCAGACGCAGGGCCAGAAACCTTGCCAGACGCGAAAATATTCCTCTTTCCAGGGCACTGGACCGCATTGCGAATGCGGAAGGGTTCAGCAGCTGGAACCGCCTGGTCTCCGTCCACGGAAAAAGAGCGCCATCAGCACGCTTGCTGGAGGTTCTTCAACCGGGTGAACTGATGCTGCTGGCCGCACGGCCCGGGCATGGAAAGACACGCCTGGGTCTCGATCTGTTGTCGGAGGCATCCAGCCGTGGTTTCTCTTCGGTGTTTTTCTCCTCGGAGTTTTCCGAAAAGGAGCTGTCGCAGCTTGGTCCGGCGATCCGGCATCCCGGGCCTGGACGCGACAGGTTCGAAGCCGTGCTCACGGATACGCTGAATGCGAATACGGTCAAGGATTGTCTTTCGGGAAACGCCGGTGGTGTGGTCGCTGTCATCGATTATCTGCAGGTTCTGGACCAGAACCGCGCGTCCCCCGAACTGTCTGATCAGGTCGAAATGCTCAAAGGGTTTGCGGCCACCGGGGACCTGCGGCTGGTGGTCCTGTCGCAGGTTCACCGGTCCTATGACCCGGCAGGCAAGGCTCTCCCGGACTGGGCGGACGTCAGGCTGCCCAACCCCGTCAACCTGTCGCTGTTCGACAGGGGCTGCTTTCTGCATGACGGCAAGCTGGCTGTTCACCCGGGACCCGGATGACAGGGGAAGGCGGGAAAGCTGGCGAGGGTACGAAAAAAGGCCGGATCACAAGATCCGGCCTTTTCTTGAATGAGCTGCGGTCGATGCTTAGCGCTTGACCACGATCTTGGAGCCAACGCTGACGTTCTTGTAGAGATGGATCACGTCTTCGTTCGCCATACGGATGCAGCCTGAAGAAACTTCAGAACCGATTGTCCACGGCTCGGTGGTTCCATGAATGCGATAAAGGGTCGAGCCGATATAGAGCGCGCGCGCACCCATCGGGTTGTTCGGGCCGCCCGGCATGTAGGTCGGCAGGATCCGGCCTTTCTTGCGCTCACGCGCCCGCATCTGCGCAGGCGGTGTCCAGCTCGGCCATTCCGCCTTGCGGGTGACGCGGTGCGTGCCGGCCCACTGGAAGCCCTGCTTGCCGACGCCAACGCCGTATTTCATGGCCTTGCCGTTGGGCAGAACGTGATAGAGGCGGCGCTCGGACGTGTCGATCACGATGGTTCCGGGCGAGTATGGTCCGCTATATTTGACCTGCTTGCGCCGCACGGGCGACTTGCCGCCGGGGTGATACTTCGGCGTCACCCAGGTGTTGGTGCTGTGGTCGAAGTATCCGGCGCGAGCCGACACTTCGGCGGGTAACAGGAACGAGCCTGCCAGTATTGCAATCACTGCGTAGAAATAAGTCTTCATATTTATCCCCCTTCAGCGCCTGCCCACGTCAGAGCGCGCATCACATCGAAGGTTACGTTAGGAAAATCTCCTTGCCGCACTATTAACAATCATGGCCTAATTTTGATTGGAAAGGAATCTCACGATGATGTGAGGAGGCGGCCGGTCGATCAAATGTGCCGAAATTGCAACGGAAATTTCTCCCATTAAGAGAAAAATTTTGGTATTGCACTTAAAAAGTGCGCAACTTTCTTCAATTCGGCAGTGATCCGCCTCGATTATTGATCTGAGGGAAATGAAGAGATATGCGCCGAAATGTCGACGCTTTCCGTCCGATCACGAACGGTCCGGCCTGATTCCGACTTCCGGGATCAATGCGCGCAATGCGCCGCCGAGACCTTGTCGAATTCCTGTTCGCCAAGATCGCTTTCATTGATCATGAAGTCGAACTCGCCGCCGTCGCCGATGGTCATCTCGGCACCCCAGTCGCTGAACAGCTGCAGGAGCAACTGCTCCGGACTGTCATGGGCCATCTGGAACTGGACGGAGGAGAGGTGCCCGAACATCTGGTGGTAGCAGTTGCCGGAGCGGGCGCCGGGAAATTCGGGGCACTGGACACCGTCGGCATCCTTCAGGAATACGGGATGCCTGTCCGCCGCCGCGACATAGACCAGCTCGGGGACATGCTTTGCAAGCTCCGGATCGGCACCCGATTCCGTCACCAGCCTGTGCATCGCCCGTTCGATATCCGATTTCAGATAGTTGCTGTATCGCTTGTCGGCCGCCTGGGCGAGAAAATCATTGAGGTCTTCGATGAAGGCCTCGATCGCGCGCTGTTCGATGGCTGTTTCGTGAGATCTGTCCGCCTGCAGCTGCCAGTCTTCGAAACAGGTTTCAAATCCGGTTTCCTCCAGCTTGGCCGCGTGCCGGTTGCGCAGGATACGGCAGATCAGGCCGATGCCTCTCGGGGCGAACGGGAATCCGGTTTCCTCGTGGGGCCTGACAACAAGCGGCTTGCCGGCCGCCTTGTCCTCTTCGGTCCAGGGCGCGAACAGATGGAACTCCCGGTGCCGGGCGTTGTCCGCCGTCATGGTTCCGAACGCGGTCAGCAGCTGATCCGTCAGGTGGCGGGTGTGCGCCTCCCTGTATCCCTCCGGCGCCTCGAAGGGCAGCCCCTCGGCAACCGGCATCGTTTCGACCTTCGCGAAGTTCAGCGGCCATTCGGGGAAGATGCGGGACTTCTCGTCGCCCGGAAGGCCGAACAGGAGGTCGAAGTGATAGTTGCCGTCCCGGAGCGAGGGCAGGTTCTTCGGGAAAGCGGTTGGTGCGCCGGCATAGTCCGCATCGTAGAGGACACGAATGTCGTTCGCGCTGGCGACCTCGGGTTCGGACCAGGAAAGGCTCTCGTCAAACCGGCCGAAGAAAAACAGCATGCCGGCTTTCGGAATGCCTTCCGGGCGCCAGGGCAGATCCGCAAGGTCGATCTGCGCCAGAAAGTGCAGCGGAAGGTCCGCCTTGACCTGATCGCCGTGCCCCGGTGCCTTCGGCCAGGGAATGCTGTTGGGAAGATCCGGCAGTCCGCCGATCTTGCTGCGCCCGTGTTTCTCGCGATGCGGCGGATAGGGACGAAACGCATAAACCGCCGGACGGGCAAGCCGGCTGCGCAGGCTGTCGAACGTGTCGCCGGTTTCCGGGTCGAGTTTTGCCTCTTTCCTGTGCTCGCGCTTGAGCTCAAGGACCTCCTTGCGTTCCGGCGCCGGCTCGGCGTCGGCTTCTGCCGGCTCCGTTTCCTCGGGCAGCTTCTTGGTCTCCTTCACCAGGACTTGCTGGAAGCGGCCGTCATTGATGTCTTGCGTCTCGGCATTCTGCTTCCGGTTGGACTTCAGCGGCAAAAGCGACCAGAGCGAACTGAAGACCGGTTTGAAAAGCGGCAGCAGCACCATGCCCGCGACACTTCCCAGGATCGCAACCAGAAACAGAAAATATGCCTTGGGAAAGCCGAGCTGCTTGCTGCCATACGCAAAAATGACAAGAACCAGAAGGTAAAGTGCGAATTTAACCATGCAGACATCTATGATGTTGAGTTTTCACCCACATTTGTGACTGCATGGAATAAAGATCAGGTAAAGTTTTTTGGACAAATACCAACAGAACCTGTTGGGAAAAGGCGGCCAGAGCCGCCTTTTTCTTGTTTGGCCGGGCGGGAAGCCCGCTTGTCGCGCTTTTCCTTGCAGCTCATCGACGTTCGCTGCGCCAATTCAACCAAATTAATGAGTCCTGACCCCGGTCAGCCCAAATTCAGTTCCTTGAAGAAATCGTTGCCCTTGTCATCGATGACGATGAAGGCGGGGAAGTCCTCGACTTCAATCTTCCAGATGGCTTCCATGCCGAGTTCCTCGAATTCGACGACCTCAACCTTCTTGATGCAGTCCTGGGCAAGACGCGCTGCCGGTCCGCCGATGGACCCGAGATAGAAACCGCCATGGGCCTGGCAGGCTCTGCGCACCTGGGCCGAGCGGTTGCCCTTCGCCAGCATGACCATGGAGCCGCCGGCTGCCTGGAACTGATCGGCGTAAGCGTCCATCCGCCCGGCCGTGGTCGGTCCGAATGAGCCCGACGGCATGCCGTCCGGTGTCTTTGCCGGGCCCGCGTAGTAGATCGGGTGGTTCTTGAAATAGTCCGGCAGCGGTTCGCCGCTTTCAAGGCGGTCGCGCAACTTGGAGTGCGCGAGGTCGCGGGCCACGATCAAAGGACCGGTGAGGGACAGACGCGTCTTGACCGGATGCTTGCTGAGCTCGCCCAGAATTTCGGACATTGGCCGGGTCAGGTCGATCTTCACGACATTGTCCGACAGCGATTCGTCGGTCACTTCCGGAAGGTACTTTTCGGGCTGCGTCTCCAGTTGCTCGAGGAAGATACCGTCCTTCGTGATCTTGCCGACGGCCTGGCGGTCCGCCGAGCAGGAGACCGCAAGGCCGATGGGGAGCGAGGCCCCGTGACGGGGCAGGCGGATGACGCGGACATCGTGGCAGAAATATTTGCCGCCGAACTGGGCGCCGACGCCCGTTGCCTGCGTGAGCTTGTGGATTTCCTCTTCCATGGCAAGGTCGCGAAACGCGTGGCCGCTTTCCGATCCGCCGGTCGGCAGGCCGTCGAGGTATCTGGCTGAGGCGAGTTTGGCCGTCTTGAGGTTCATTTCAGCCGAGGTGCCGCCGATCACGATCGCCAGGTGATAGGGGGGGCAGGCAGCCGTACCGAGCGTCAGGATCTTTTCCTTCAGGAAATCGATCATGCGGTCATGCGTGAGCAGCGACGGCGTCCCCTGGAAAAGGAACGTCTTGTTCGCCGAGCCGCCGCCCTTGGCCATGAACAGGAACTTGTAGGCATCTTCGCCTTCGGCATAGAGCTCGATCTGCGCCGGCATGTTGCTCGCGGTGTTTTTCTCCTCGAACATGGAGATCGGCGCGAGTTGGGAATACCGGAGGTTCTTCTTGAAATAGGCGTCCCGGGCGCCTTCGCCGAGGGCGGCTTCGTCGCCGCCCTTGGTCCAGACCCTGCGGCCTTTCTTGCCCATGATGATCGCGGTGCCGGTGTCCTGGCACATCGGCAGCACACCGTGCGAGGCGATATTTGCGTTTTTCAGAAGATCGAAGGCGACGAACTTGTCATTTTCCGTTGCTTCCGGATCGTCGAGAATTTTCCTCAGCTGCTCAAGGTGGCCGGGCCGGAGATAGTGATTGATGTCCTTGAAGGCTTCCTCCGCCAGCAGGCGCAGCCCTTCCGGATCGACCATGAGCACTTTTTCTCCGTTGAATTCGGCGGTGCTGACGTGGTCGGACGTCAGCTTGCGGTACGGGGTCTGATCCTCGTCCTGCGGGAAGAGTGCGCTGTGGTGATATTCGGGAGGGGTGACGGGAGCGTTCATGAGGCGTCTTTCCTGATCTGGCTGCCTCGGCATCACCCGGCGGCGCTGGAACGATATCTGCCGTTCTCATACGGCAAAAAGGCCGCGGACGCCAAGTCCCGCGGCCTGCACAATTGGTTGCACAATCTGTGTGAATGTCAGCGCGTTGCCGTCAGGTCGAGCGTGACGGTGACGATATCGCCGACCGTGTCCGTGCCGACGCCGGCGCCGAGCCCGTAGTCGAGGCGATTGAGTTTCGCGGTTCCGGCCGCCCTCGCGGTGTCGCCGTCGATGTCGAGCGTGAAGTCGAGTGTCACCGGATGCGACGCGCCCTTGATGGTCAATGTGCCGTCGGCCTTGTAGCTGTTGCCTTCAACGAGCGTGGCGCCTTCTGCCTTGAACTCTGCAACGGGAAAGCCGACGGCATCGAACCAGTCTGCGGCGGGCAGGGTCGTGTCGAACTGCGGATTGCCTGTCGAGGCGCTGGCCGGGTTGATCGTGGCGACGATGACGGCGCTCTCGGGAGCGGCGGCATCAAAATCGATGCTGGCATCCCAGGTGGTGAAGGTTCCGGTCAGTGCTGCGCTGCCCTGCTGGACTTCGAAGGCAAGCGTACTGCTCGCTGGATCCACGCTCCAGGCCTCGCCTTGCGCAGCGGAAACCGCGCCAAACATTGACAAGGACAAGCCGGAGAGGACAAGTTGTTTCAGTATCATGTTACGAAATCCTGAAGTGAGAAATTAAGACTTGGCCTTGGCCGGTCCGGTCGACACCATGCGTTTCAAAGTGTCGTCCCGGGCGATGAAGTGATGTTTGAGTGCGGCGGCCACATGAACGACGATCAGCGCGATCAGAAGGTAGGCGCCATATGCGTGCAGGACCTTGAAGAAGCCTTCCGCCTGTTCCTTGGTGCCGAGTGCTTCGGGAACCGGCAGATGCGGCACGGGCTGGACGTTGAAGAGCACCGTCGGAATGCCCCAGGGCGACGCCGAAACCATGAACCAGCCCGTGATCGGCATCGCGAAGATAAGGGCGTAGAGACCGATATGTCCGAGATGCGCGGCCGTTTTCTCAAGCGGATGCATGCCGGCAGGCAGTTTCGGGGAGGGATTCACAAAGCGCCAGGCCAACCGGAGGACGGCAAGCGTCAGGACCACGAAGCCGACCGACTTGTGCAACTGATAGAGCTGAAACGTTTCCGGGTCTGCTGGCGGCAGCGACGTCATATAGAGCCCGAAAGCAAGCATTCCGGCGATCAGCACGGCCATCGTCCAGTGAAAGGCGATTGCAATGCGTCCGTAACCGGTTGAAGTGTTGCGCAGCATGGCGGGCTCCTTGAGTTGGGAGGCCGGTCAAACCGGCCTCCGTGTCGGTCGGGTCAGTTCGTTGCCTGCGAAACCAGCGTTTCGGCATGGAACGTCACAGTGACCTCGTCACCTACATAGGGCACGAACTTGTCCATGCCGAAGTCGGAACGTTTGATCACGGTGGTGACCGAGAATCCGGCAGCCGGTTTCTTGGCCATCGGATGGTCACCCATGGCAAGGACGTCGACCGTCAGCGTGACCGGTTTGGTGATGCCGCGCAGCGTCAGGTCGCCGGTGACGTCCAGCTGGTTCTCGCCGGTCTGCTCGACCTTGGTGCTTTTGAACGTTGCCTGCGGGAACTTGGCCGCGTCAAAGAAATCTGGGCTCTTCAGGTGCGTGTCGCGATCCGCCCAGAACGTGTCGAGGCTGTCGATGTTGATCGTGAACTCGATGGAGGAGTTCGCAGGCGTCTCCTTGTCGATCAGCAAGGTGCCGTCCCAGTCGCCGAAGCGTCCGTCGGTCGTCGAATAGCCGAGGTGGTTGTAGGTGAAGGAGAGATTGGCGTGGGACTTGTCGAAGTCATAAGCGACCGGTTCGGCGATCGCCGGGGCTGCGAGAAGGGAAAGAGCAAGTGCGGAAGCTGCAAAACGGATCATGGGAGAACCTCATATCGTTGATCGAAGAGCGTTCGCTCATGAACGCTGCACCGGGAAGATAAGAAAGAAATTTTGCAGTGCAATTTGACTGACCGTTCGGTGTCGCTGAACAATATGTCGCACCGCTGGAGCGATTCTCCCGGGAGATGCCGGCCGTTGAAACGGGAGGCTCAGACAGCGAATCGAAAACGCGTGTTCTGCGATATTCCTGCATTTTCTGGTTGCGGAAGGCAAAAGCAGAGTTCGTAAGCTCATGAAAACAAAGAACGAGTACATTTGTCATCAATCCATCAAGAAATTCAGGCAGCAAGTATGGATAATCTTGTCCAAAGAGGTGAGAAGGCAATCGGGGGGCGGCCGGTCCGGTTCGGCTACAAGGAGTACGTTACGTGAAACAGGCAGTCATCGTGTGCCATCGGGGTGCATGCAGACACGCTCCCGAAAATACCTTTGCTTCGCTCGAAAAGGCCATCGAACTCGGCGCGGATGTCGTCGAGCTCGACGTCAGGCCGTCGAAGGACGGTGTCCTCTACGTTCTGCATGACGACACGCTCGAGCGGACCACAAACGGGGCCGGCCGGCTTTCGGATTTCTCTTCCGCCGAACTTGACCGCCTCGACGCAGGCACCTGGTTCTCACCCGAGTTTGCCGGTGAACGCATCCCGCGTCTGGATGCATTCCTGGATGCCTGCCGCGGCCGGATCGGGACCTACGTGGAAATCAAGGAAGGCGATCCCGGTGAAGTCCGGGACATGCTTGCGGCGCGTGGCATGCTCAATGACGCCTGGACCTTTTCCTTCGATCAGTCGATCCGTGCGTTGGCACGGGCGAAGGTGCCGGATCTGAAGCGCATGCTTCTGTTCGCGCATGTCGGCTCCGTGGAACGCGCCGTGGCCCAGGACGCCCATATCCTCGAATTCGACAAGGACACTCTGCGCGAAGATCTCGTAAAGGAAGCCCGGGATGCGAACCTCATAACGCAGATGTTCTACGACGGCGACGACAGGGACATGTTCGAAAAAGCGGTTCGCTACGGTATCGAACAGATGAACATCGATCATGTCGAGGTGTTCCGGGAAGTTGAAAGCGCGTTGCTGGCACCTGCTGAATGATTGTCCCGTTTGTTCAAATTTGAGAAGAGGGATTCACTTACTGGAAACCCTGTTCGTCGAACGGGTCAATTATTTCTAAATATTTATTTTGAGTTAAGCAGAAATCGCTAAGAAAAAAGCTGAATTTTACCTGTGAGGTAGTTTAGCTATGGTTGTCTGTAACTTGAAGAGCAACTTAAAGATATCAGACCCTTCAAAGCATTCCAAATATAAAAGTCGGTCGAGTAAAACCCCGGCCGTCCTTTTTGCTGCCTTGTTTTTAATACCGCTTTTCCTCGCAGGGACGGTGACCGGCGCGGCAGCGTCCGAATGGGTGGTCAAGCGCGTATCCGGCATCGTCTATTTTGTCGCCCCGGATGTCGAGGCCTTCCGCGTCAAGCGCGGCATGGCTTTTGAAAAAGGCTACACCATGGGCACGAGGGCAGGCGGCCGGGCATTGATCGCGCGCGGTGAGGAAACCATCAGCGTGGGGCCCAACACCACCTTTGCGATCTCGAAATATCAAAGCAACAGGTCGAAAACGACCCTCTTGCAGCGCAAGGGAAAGGTCACCGTCGATGTCGCGAAACGGTCGCGGCCGCACTTCTTCGTCGAAACGCCTTTTCTGGCCGCCGTGGTCAAGGGCACCCGGTTCGACGTCTCTGTTGACGAGTCGCGCGCGCGCGTCTCCGTGGACAGGGGTGTTGTCGGGGTTGAAGACTTCTCTTCCGGAGATCGCGCCGATCTGACGGCCGGGCAGAACGCCTCCAGCGGGAACGGAAACAATGGTGGCCTGAGTGTCGGCGGACGCACCAAACCGGACGTGCGCAAGGGGCCGAAACGCAGCCCGAAAGTGGCGGCGCTCGGACGTCCGGCACCGGTCGAGATTCAGAAAGAGAAGCCTCAAAAGGCAAAGGGACTGTTCGGCGGTCTGTTCGGCTCCAACGAGAGCTCGAGCGGTAACGGCAATTCGAATGGCAATGGCAACGGCAATTCGAATGGCAACAGCAACGGCAATTCGAACGGCAACAGCAACGGCAATTCGAACGGCAACAGCAACGGCAATTCGAATGGCAATGGCAACGGCAATTCGAATGGCAACGGCAACGGCAATTCGAACGGCAACAGCAACGGTAATTCGAATGGCAACGGCAACGGCAATTCGAACGGCAACAGCAACGGTAACTCGAACGGCAACGGAAATGGCAATTCGAACGGCAACAGTGGCAAATGATGTGAACTCGAAAGAGACACGCCCAGTGTTGCATCGTTTGCGAACCGGGTGAGGCGGGGTGAACGTCTGGAACGAGAAATTTGGCGGTCGTTTTGTGAACGCCTTTCTGGTCGCGGTCTTCCTGGCCGCGGCTATTCTCGTTTTGCGCTTCGCGGGTTTGACCGACAGCATCGACAGACTTGCCTGGGAGACCAGGTTCAGCCTGGACACCAAACCGGTCTCGGGTCAGATCGTCTTCATTGATATTGATGCCGGCAGTCTCGAGGAGGTCGGGGTCTGGCCCTTTCCCCGCCGGATCCATGCCGATCTCGTCGACCGGCTCGCGGGCGCCGGTGCGCAGGATATCGTCTTCGACGTTGATTTCAGTGCCGCGTCCAACCCGGAAGATGATGCTTTGTTCGCGCGTGCGATCGAGCAGGCGGGCAATGTCAGCCTCGCCGCCTTCCGTCAGGCGGCCTCCGCGCAGTCCGGCGAAAATGAAGTCATCAATCTTCCTGCGGACCCTTTTTTGGATCATGCCTGGCCAGTGGTCGTCATGGTGCCGATGGAGGCTGACAGCCGGATCTGGCGCAATCTCTATGGCTATGAGATAGACGGGATCACCGAGATCTCCGCCGCCGCCTATCTCGGGGAACACAGCGGTGACACGCAAGGCGCGTTCTATCTCGACTACGGGATCGACGTCGATGGCATTGCCCGAATTCCCATGGCCGACGTGTTGAATGGAACGGCCGATCTGGGTCAGGTCACCGGCAAGAAAGTCATCGTCGGGGCCAGCGCGCTCGAACTGCGCGACCTTTTCGCCGTGCCGGTGCACGGGATCATCCCCGGAGCGCTTGTCCAGGCGCTCGGTGCGGAAACGCTCCTCCAGAAGCGGGCGCTGACCCCCGTGAGCGAAGCCTTTGCGCTCCTCTTCGCGGTGCTTGTGTTCGCCCTTTTGCTGATCACCAAGATCGAGGGATGGGCGATCAAGCTCGGCATCTTCCTGCTGTCCGCCCTGGCGATCGAGATCGTGGCGTTCACCGTCCAGCAGTCGCATCCGGTTCTCGTTCCCACCGGCAGCGCCCATGTTCTGCTTCTCCTGGCGGCTGTGATTGTCGTTTTGCGCGAACTCGGACTGCACAAGCTTCTCGCACATGTCGCCGACATCAAGCAGCGCAACAGCGACCGGATGCTCGGTCAGGTTTTCGATGACAGTTTCGACGCCATCATCGTCATCGACAGCGATTGCCTGATCACGGCGGCCAACAGGACGGCGCGGTCCCTTTTCTCCAACGAAACGCTTGCCGGCAGCAGTGCGCGCTCAGCTCTGCCGAATGCGCTCGTTGAAGAAGCGATCGTTGCGCTTCAGGCCGCCGACGGGCGCGATCCGGTTCCGCAGATCCTTGTTCTCGCCCAGGAAGGAACAAAACGCCGTTTCATCGAATACGTGGTCACGAAGGCCGAAAAGACACTGGCCGAAGCCAGACACCCCAACAAGACTGAAACGCGGGCGCTAGCCTGCCTGACCTGCAGGGATGTCACCGACGAGCGGGAATCCGCGGCCCGGCTGGAATACCTGGCACGTTTCGATCCGATCACCGACCTCCTCAACCGCAACGGATTTGAGCGGGCGTTGAAAAAACAGACCAAAAGTACCTGTTCCAAGAGCGAGGCTGTCTGCGTGGTTCAGTTCGCCGTGACCAATCTCGACCAGATCGTAGCGACGCTCGGCTTCACCTATGGCGACCGTGTGCGCCAGTCGATCGCGTCGCGTCTGAAAAGCCATCTGGCCAAGGACGTCACCTGGGCCGCCATCAACGCCGACGTCTTCGCTGGCCTCAGCGTGTCGAAAACCGGCAGTGAAACGGAACTCGCGATCGTCGAGGAAGTTCAGAAAATCATCGGCGAAGACTACGCCATCGATGGCGCGCGCATCTCGGTGCAGCTCAAGTTCGGCTATGTCGTGTCCGAAGGTGAGGGGGATCCGGACCTCATTCTGAAACGCGCCGGCAACGCGCTGTCGACGGCACGGCGTGACAGCCAGAATCCGATCGTCTGTTTCAAGTCGGAAATGGACACCGCCCTTCAGCGTCGCAGAAAGCTGGAGACGGAACTGTTCAAGGCAATCATCCGGGATGAATTGCGTCTCGAATACCAGCCGCTGGTGCGCCTGAACGACAGCACGCTTTTCGGTGTTGAAGCGCTCTTGAGATGGGACAGCCGGGAATTCGGTCCGGTCTCGCCGGCGGAGTTCATTCCGATCGCGGAGGAAAACGGATACATCCAGGAACTCGGCGCCTGGGTGCTGAATCGCGGCATGAAGGAAGCCTTGCATTGGAAGCAGCCCTTGCGGCTTTCGGTCAATGTGTCGCCTGTGCAATTCTTCCGCGGGGATCTTGTCGAAACGGTCTCCGAAGCGCTTGAACGTTCGGGCTTTCCGGCCGACAGGCTGGATCTCGAAGTCACGGAATCGCTGTTCGTCGATGACAGCCCTGAGCTGATGCAGTGCATGGAAGACCTGAAGTCGCGCGGCTGCAACTTCTCCATGGACGATTTCGGCACCGGCTACTCGTCGCTCGGATACATCACCAAGTTCCCGTTCTCCAAGATCAAGCTCGACCGGTCCTTCATCAAGGAAACGATCGACCGGCAGGAAGACACGGCCGTGATCGAGGCGGTGCTCCTGCTCGCTGAAGGCTACGGCATGTCGGTGGTCGTCGAGGGCATCGAGACATTCGAGCAGTCCTGCCGGCTGCAGGAACTGGGCTGTCAGCTCGGTCAGGGCTATTACTTCGGCCGTCCGATGACAGCGATTGACGTTGCCGAGCGTCTTGTGGTCGCCGCCTGACCCGGCATTCTCCTTTCCGAAATCCATCCATCCGTTTGAAGTCGTCGCGTTCGCGCACGTGGTGATACTTGAAATGGGACGTAATTTTGTTCTTGTTCATGCACAGTTTTGCATGTTATTGCACATTTATGTCCAATGTTTCTCATCTTCCCAATCAGCGTCGCGCGGCCATTCTCGAAATCCTTGCCCGTGGCGAAGCAGTGTCGGCGGCAAAGTTGGCAGCCGACTTCGCCGTCTCCGAAGACGCTATCCGCCGGGATCTGCGCAAACTGGCCGCAGAGGGCCATTGCGAGAAAGTCTATGGCGGCGCGTTGCCGGTGGCGCCGTCAGCGCAGCCGGTTTCGGTGCGCACCACGGAAGATGTCGAGCGCAAGGAAGCCTTGGCAAAAGCCGCGCTCTCGCTGATCCGGCCAAGAGACTGCCTGTTTCTGGATGTCGGCAGCACCAACATCATCCTCGCGGAATACCTGCCTCTGAACCTTGAACTCACGGTCGTCACCAACTCCATCCCGGTAATCGCCAAGCTGACGGGGAAAAAGGGCCTGAACGTCTTTTCGCTTGGCGGCGCCGTCAACGCGGACGTGGGTGGGACGACGGGGTCGCAAACCATCAGGGCTTTGGAGGCTTTCCGGTTCGACCTGGCATTTCTCGGCACCTGCGGCCTTTGCCGCGAGACCGGCGTCAGCGCCTTTGACGCGCAGGATGCCGATGTGAAGCGGGCTGCAGTCAGCGCAAGCGACCGGGTTGTCATCCTGGCGACCGAACAGAAGCTTGGCGCCCGCTTGCCGCACAGGATCCTCCCCTTTGGCGGGATCGACTGCCTGGTTCTGGAAGCGCGTGTGAGCGAAGATTGCCGGGCGGAGTTCAGGACCGAAACAAATCAGGTCCTGACGGCCGCGCCGCCTGCGGCAAGACGGGGGGCCGTCCGATGAGTGTGGAAGCCGCAGGTCTTTCGGCCGATCGCCCCGAAACCAGGCTGGCAACGCGCCTCGCGTTTTTCGCCGCCGGGTTCGTGCTCGGATGCTGGTCGCCGCTCATTCCTTACGTGAAGCAGAGACTGGGCCTCGATGATGCCGGCCTCGGCCTGCTACTACTCGGCCTGGGTGCCGGGTCGGTTGCCGCAATGCCGCTTGCCGGAATTGCCTGCACACACTTCGGCACGCGCAAGGTGACGGTTGCCGGCGGACTGGGGCTGGCGCTGCTGTTTCCAGCCGTGGGGTTCGTCGGATCGCTCTGGACCATGGGGGCCGTTGTCATCCTGATCGGGATCTTCCTGGGCATGCTTGAAGTCGGCATGAATTCGCACGCCGTGGAAGTGGAACGCGGATCGCCCGGACCGCTCATGTCAGGGTTTCATGCGCTTTTCAGCATTGGCGGCTTCGCGGGGGCAGGCGGGGCAACCGTGTTGCTGTCCTCCGGCGCGTCGCCCGGCTTGACCGCGAGCGCCTGCGCGCTTCTGGCCCTTGCGGCGATCCTGGTGGCCTGGCCGATGCTGTTGAAGGCGGAACCGGAAGCCGGGTCGAACGCCATCGTTTTTCCAAGGGGCGTCGTTCTCGTGATCGCCCTGCTCACCGCCACGACCTTCCTCGTCGAAGGCGCGATCCTCGACTGGGGCGCGCTGCTGGTGACCGAACAGGGGCTGGTCGGCATCGCCATGGGCGGGTTCGGCTACATGCTGTTTTCCGTTGCCATGACGGTCGGCCGGATCTTCGGCGACAGGTTTGTCGCGGCGGTCGGGAGCCGCCGGTGCCTCATCTGGGGTGGCGGGGTAACGATCGGCGGCATACTGCTCGTGACGCTGACGCCTCACATCGCGATTTCGGCGATCGGCTTCGTCGCGATCGGACTGGGTGCATCCAACATCGTGCCGGTGCTGTTCAGCCTCGCCGGAACGCAGAAGGACATGCCGAGCGGGCAAGCGGTCGCCGCGGTCGCAACGACCGGCTACGGTGGCATCCTGCTCGGACCGGCCGCCATAGGCTTCGTTGCCAACGCCACCAGCCTGCAAACGGCTTTCCTGGCGCTGGCGCTGCTGATGTGTCTCGTGCCGCTTCTGGCGGTGCGTGTGACGCGCAATACCTGACGTCACGAAGACAGTCAGGATTTCGCTTCTGCTGTTGGCAGTCTAACCTTGAAACGCGGTACCAAGTTCGGTGTGTCTAGGGTACGGACTCATAAATGAAGTCAACTTGGTTTGGATCGTTTTGACCAATTGCGAGGAGCGCAAGCGCAGGAAATGTGGTTCATTTTCAAGCCTTTCGCGACGATGCAGATGGCCAAAACGGCCAAATCCGAAGGACGGCAAAATGGCTTCACCTCGCAACGTCACCGCGCTTGACCGGGCATAAAGC
This sequence comes from Roseibium sp., assembly GCF_965232425.1. GTDB lineage: Bacteria > Pseudomonadota > Alphaproteobacteria > Rhizobiales > Stappiaceae > Roseibium. The sequence goes on along the minus strand of NZ_OZ246971.1, from coordinate 5,864,355 downwards.
CCGCTCTGCGCACACTTCCTCGCGAGATTTTGCCATTTCTGCCGACAAGTCGGCTTCATTTATGAGTCCGTACCCTAGAGACCCAGTCCGCCGAGGCAGTTGTATTTCACGTTGAGATAGTCATCGAGACCGTATTTGGAGCCTTCGTTGCCGACGCCGCTTTCCTTGAAGCCGCCGAAAGGAGCCACCTCGGTCGTGATCACGCCTTCATTGACACCGACAAGGCCGTATTCGAGCGCCTCCATCACGCGGAAACACCGGCCCAGGTCCTGCGAATAGAAATAGCAGGCGAGCCCGTATTCCGTATCGTTGGCCAACTGGATGGCATCGGCCTCGCTGTCGAAGCGGAACAGGGCCGCAAGCGGACCGAAGGTCTCTTCATGTGCGACTTTCATGTCCGGAGTGGCGCCGGTAATCAGGGTCGGTTCGAAGAACGTGCCCTCGCCATCGGGCCGGTTGCCGCCGGAAACGAGTTCGCCGCCCTTGCTCAGGGCATCCTGCACATGCGCCGCAACCTTTTCCACGGCGGCCTCGTTGATCAGCGGACCCTGGGTGACCCCGGCCTCAAGACCGTTGCCGACCTTCAGCTGTTCAGCCATGGCGGTCTTCAGCTTCGCCGCAAACGCATCATAGACGCCGGCCTGGACGTAGATCCGGTTCGCGCAGACGCAGGTCTGACCGGAATTGCGGAACTTGCTGGCGATGGCCCCGCTGATGGCCCGGTCCAGGTCGGCATCGTCGAACACGATGAAAGGCGCGTTGCCGCCGAGTTCCATCGAGATCTTCTTCATGTTCTTGCCGGCATTCGCGGCCAGCAGCTTGCCAACCCGGGTCGACCCCGTGAACGTGATCTTGCGCACTGCCGGGTTTTCGCACATCTCCTCACCGATGGCCGGAGCGTCGCCGGTGACGATGTTGACGACGCCGGCCGGAAGGCCGACCTTGTCGGCCATGATGCCGTAGATCAGGGCGGAATAGGGCGTGAATTCCGCCGGCTTCATGACCATGGTGCATCCGGAGGCGAGCGCCGCGCCGAGCTTCCTGGCAATCATCGAATTCGGAAAATTCCAGGGCGTGATCGATGCAACAACGCCGACCGGTTCCTTCGTCACCAGAATGCGGCGGTCCGCCCAGGGAGACGGTATCGTGTCGCCGTAGATGCGTTTTCCTTCTTCGGCGAAGAAGCGGATGTATTTGACCCCGAGCGTGATTTCACCCTTGGCCTCGGCGACCGGTTTGCCCATTTCGGTGGTCAGAAGCACGGCAAGGTCGTCCACCTGGTCCATGATGGCGTCGCACAGCTTGTGCATATAGTCCGCACGGGCATCCGCCGTGAGGGCCTTCCACGCCGGAAACGCCGCCTTCGCCGCTGCGATGGCACGGGCGGTCTCGCCGCGTCCGCAATAGGGGATCGTTCCGATGCTCTCGCCGGTCGCGGGATTTGCAACGGCAATGGTCTGGCCGCTATCCGCATCAACCCACTCGCCGTTGATGTAGACGTTCTGCTTTATTAGTGCGGTGTTCAAAGACATGGATCACTCCCGAATTCTTGTGCGGAGAAGGGCGGCCGAACGGCCAGCCGGACCGGTTTTCAAAGAGATAGTGCGCCTTTGAGCCGTCTGGCAAGCGTTTTCAGGCCATAGGGGGAATTGGGCCCGGCCCGAGGTGTCAGACCGGTCGGATCACAGTCAACCGTTCGCGAAGGGAGGGGCGTTCAGAGGTCTGGTTTGGAGGGAAAACGGGCCCCGAAGGGCCCGCAAAGCCTTGTCAGGATCCGCTGAGGCGTTCCTGCAGCACCGCGATTTCGTCCGCGAGCGCCTGAGCCTGTTTCTGCACGCGGTCGAGCGCAACCTTCATGCTGTCGAGATCCGTAGCGTCGTGGTCCTCCGCGAAGGGAGGCGCTCCGCGCCCGACGAGCAGCCAGGTCGGGCTGACATTGAGAACGCCCGCGAGCAGGACCAGTTTGTTGGACCGGGGCTCGGAACGGTCGCTTTCCCAGCTTTGCATGGTCGACGTCTTGATGCCGAGGCGGCGGGCAAGCTGCGCTGTCGACAGACCGGATGCGTCGCGCGCCTTGCAGATACGCTCGCCAAGAGTGTATTCGCTGCTTCGTGTCGTCATGACTGAACTCCCGTCGAGGCCGGTTCGGTCCGTCACCAAATGAACGGTTTCGTTCGCCAAGAACGGAACATTTTTTCTGAAATGATGGGTCATGGCGCGCACACTTGCATGATCGGCCTGTGCAGTGCAACAGCTGCCGGGCGATTTGTCGCATAGAGAGTGGGCCACGGCGGGAATGAGCAAATTCCTCGGTAAAAATGACGGTTTTGGACAGCTCGTCAGTATTCGCGCTCGAAGAAGATACCGGCCTTGGATTCACCGTCCGCGCCCACTTCACCGCGCACTTTCAGCCCGCGGTCGAGATCGATATCGACCTTTACCCGGCTCGAGCCGGATCCCGTTCCCTGTTCGACGCCGAGATAGATATTGTCGTTGATGTACTTCCCGACGGCGACGGAGGGGCCGTCCTCTCCGTCCGTGTTGATATCGATGGCGTCCAGCCCGAGCGACTTGCGCAAGGTCGCCAGCGGCCCGCTGTCGCTGCCGCCCGTCAGGGTCGCGATCGCGGCCGCCAGGCTCGCGATTTGTGTCGCGGAAAGATTGCCGACGCTCTTGCCGAACAGGAGCAGGGCCAGAACCTCGTCCTGGGGCAGTTCAGGCGAAGACGTGAAGGCGATTTCCGGATCGTCCGCCTGGCCGCTCACGGTAACGGTGATCGTCGTGTCGTTGACGGTCGTCGTGGCGGCAAAATCGATCAGCGGTGTCAGCGAGCCGTCGAAGGTGGCGCTGCCGCGCGAGAAGGTCAGGCGGCGCGTCAGGATGTCGAGCTGGCCGCGTTTCAGCGAAAACGCGCCGATGGCCTGCGGATCTGCCGTCGTGCCGACCACCTTGAGGTTGCCTTGAAGTTCGGCATCGAGGCCCCGCCCGCGGATGAAGATCCGCCCGGGTGCATTGAGCACGATGTCCAGACGCGGCGGCACGGACTTCTGTTCCGCCTGCGACTGTTTGGGTTCTCCGCCAAGATCGGCAACCTGCTGCCGGATCGCCTGGGACGCGTTCACATGTTTCACCTCGACCGGCGGAATCGCCCCTGGCAGATATTCCGGGATTGAAATATCCGCCTTGTTGATGGTGATGGACCCGCCGATCAGCACTGAGTTCGATGCGGAGGCGAGCGGTCCGGTGATCTTGATGTCCGCATCGACTTCTGCCGTGACCAGGCCCGGGTCGACGTAACGCCCGCGATTGAGCTTGAGCGCAAGATCCGCCGGAAAGCCGTCGTTCATCCCGACGCTGCCGGACGCGGACAAGGAGCCGCCTGTGGCAAGCTCACCCGTGATTGAATTCAGCGACGCCTGTTCCTGCGTGACAGTCGCCGACCCGGCGATGTTCTGGACGGTCAGACCCGTCGACAGACTGGTGACCTTGAGACCCGCAGGCGTCGCGGTGATCTGGTAGGTCGGGGCAGCAGCGGACCCGCCGACATTGCCCTTGAGGGACACGGAGCCGTCGCCCCGCAGTCCCGCCTCGAGAAGGGGGCGTTTCAGCGCGTTGACCGGAACGGTGCCGTCAAGCGAGATCGCAATGGCATTCGGTTGGGCAAGGCCCACTGTCCCGGACGCGGAGAAGGCAAGGCCGTTCGGATCGCTGACCGTGGTTTCCTGGGAGACCTGGTTGTCCTTCAGGGTGCCGGTCGTTTTCAGGGCGAGGGCGGAGAGCCCGTTGTTCTTCAGTTCGCTCGCGGTAAGGCCCGCGCCCGTAATCGACCAGGTTGCCTCCGGCGCCGCGGAACTGCCCTCGGCCTTCACTGAGCCGGAGAGCGTTCCGCCCAGTCCGAGCGACGGCACGAAGGCATTGGCGAGGTTGAGCGGCACGGAATTCAGTTCGGCGGACATGTCAAGCGATTGACCCGCTGTTCCCGATACGGAGAGCGATCCGTCGCCGAGCTTGAGCTTGAGCGGCTGGATATCGGCGGTCCCGGCCGAATAGGAAATGCGTGTTGCCTCAAGCAACTGGCTCGCGAGGCCCTGGTAGCGCATGGACAATTCGGAAAGGTCGACGACATAGGTGTCGGACGCCGGTTGCGCGATCCGTGCGGCAAGGGAAAGCCCGTCGTCATTGTCCTGATCAATCTTGACGTCGGCATTGATCGAGGTGCCGTCTCCCTCGGGTTTCGCCGATAGCGCCACCGCATGAACCGGCGTTGCGTCGGTGATCAGGTCGGAGAGCTCGACATCCGCGGTCGCCGTCTGTGGAGAGTAGGGGGCCGCAATGTCCGCCTTCACCCTGACACTTCCGATGCTCAGGGACGGAACATCTATGTCGGAACCGGTGAGATCGATCGCGAGTTTCTTAGCGTCGGGATCGGCCAGGACGCTCCCCTTAAGCTGTCCGCCGATTTCGGTCAGGACGAGGGGGGACAGCGAGGCAAGATCGGGGGCGTCGATCTCAAGGTCGCCCTTGAGGGTCTCGACAGGCTTCTGCAGATCGGCCACCGCGAGCGCGCCCGTAACGGTGTTTCCGGCGAGTTTGACAGACAGCGGGTTGATATCGGCGCCGCCGTTTTCGCTCTTCAGCTCGATATCGACCGCAATCGGCTGGCCCTTGAGGCTGGCCGAGGAGGTCACCTTGGCGCTTGGCGCCGCCATGTCCGCGATGGCCGTCGCCGCGAACTCGAGCGCGTCCAGTGGTGTGCCGGCGAGCAGGATCTGCTTGGAGGAGGCATCCAGCTCGACATTCAGCGCGTCGATCGGTCCGGACGTGCGGGCGGACAGTTTGGCCGCGCCGGCAAGTTGCGGATCGAGCTTGCCCAGATCGGAAAGGTCGACCGAGATGTCCGAAGCCAGTTCCTGTTTCTGGTAATGCGCTTTTCCATCAACCGCGAAGGCGGCGTTCTTGATCGAAAGGCTCTCCACCGTGATGTCGTCTGCACCCGCCAGGGCAACAACGGCGTCGAGCTGCGTCGAACCGGACATCAAGGCGTCCGCCTGGGCAATGCCGGTTTCGACGTCCTGCGTCGTGACCGCCGCAGTTGCCTTTCCGGCGAGTTCGGCCGGATCAAGGTCCGCTGAAAAAGTTGCGGAAACGCTCCCGCCGAGGTCCCGTTGCGCCAGTTTCGAGAACAGGCTGATGTCGGACAGCGATAGCCGTCCCTGACCGGTAACACTGGTGGACGAAAGCAGGGTGTCGGTCAGCGTGAGCGCTGCTGCGGACGAGGTGAGCGCGAGGTCGGATATCCGGACTTCCCGGGTGCTGCCGTTCGCCGTTCCCAAAGCCTTGAGCGATAACCCGCCCGTGAGCGGTTCAGTCTCCGCCGTCAGGCCTTCCAGGTCGGCGATCGCCAGTTGCAGGTCGAAGGGCGATGTCAGGACATCCGCTTGCAGGTTGGCGCCGGTTCCGCTGGCATCAAGCTTGATTGCGCCTGTTCTGGCCTCGGTCGTCTGAAAGGAACCCATGCCGATGTTTGTCGACCAGTCTGCCGCCGACTGGCTGCCTGTCACCGCAACGGTGGCGTCAACGGGGCCGAAAACGATCCGCCGGTCGCCGAGATCAAGGGCGATCAAGGCATTGTCGCCGGCGTTGACCGTCATTTTTGCTTCGGCGTTGATCTTTTCATCGGCAAGGTCTGCGGACGCCTCCAGTGCCACGGTCTGAGTCTTGAGATCGAGATCAACCGCGACGGGTGCGAATTCCGGTGTGAAACGTGCGCTGCCAGCTGCATGCGTGGTGCCGGTCAGGAAGGCCTTGGCTTGCGGTGGTGCGAGCGGTTCGAGATCTCCGTCCAGATCGAATGTGAGAAGACGTTCCGCGTCCTTTTCTTCCAGGTTGGCGGACCCTGTGACGGTTGTCCTTCCGTCCAGTGCGACACCGAGATTGGCCGCCCAGTTCGTCAGCGGACCGCTGCCTTTCAGGTCCAGCCGGATGGCCGGTAGGTCGGGAACCTCCAGCAGGCGCGCCGCCATTCCGCCGCGCGGTTCGGACAGAACAAGGTCAAAGGCCAGGGTTTCCGCGGCGGGTTCGAACTCGGCGGAGGCGTTCAGGCTCGCATCGATGCCATCCACCCTCTTGACGTCGAGCTTGCCGGATATGAGGGCGGGATCGCGTTCGAAATCCCCGGACCCGGCAACGGAAAACGACACCGGTTCGCCGAGAACGGAGTTGCCGATGTTGATTTCATCAAGAGACAGATCGGTCAACGAAACATCAAGCGGCAGCGCAAGGCCGCTGGACGCTTCGCTCGTTTCGGTCTCGCTTTCGGTGGCGCTCGCGGGTTGAGCGGCAGGAAGCCGGTTCAGGTCGATCCTGTCAGCGGTGAGGCTGGCGACATCGAGTGTTCCCGACAGGAGCTGGAGCGGGTGCCAGTTCAGACCGAGTTGTTCGGCTTCGAACCAGACGCCGTCCTGATCTGCAAGCGTAACGTTCTCGACGGCGGCGTTCAGGCCGAAGCTGAGATAGAGCCCCTCGATCTTGATTGCCAGCGTTTCGTTCGAAGCGACCGAACTGACGACATTCGACACGAGATTGCGGCCCGAAGGCACCTGCAACACGGCAATCAAGAGCAGCGGAATCGCCACCACGAGGGCGATGAGAAATCCGAAAATACGAAGAGTCAGGTTCAAAAAACGCATGAGGATCAGAGTTTTCTGCTGTCCGGTGCCGCGAGGCTGATCAATCGGGTTTCAAGGGTTTAGCGCGTTCGGCAACGTGTTTCCAGGCAGCAGTGTTGCCGAACCGGTGTTCAAAGTGGTCCGTACCCTAAAAGGCCTGACTCAAGCCCACATACAACGCGAAATCGGGATCATCCTTGCCTGGATCGAGTGGAATCGCGGCATCGACGCGAAGCGGACCAATGGGAGTAAAGTACCGCAAACCTGCGCCCACGCCCACCTTCAAATCCTCGGCAAAATCCGGAACGGTGTCTTCGTAGGCGTTTCCGGCGTCCACGAACCCGACAACGCCAATGGTTTCAGTCACCCGGACACGAACTTCCCCTGACAGTTCTACCAGGGATCGGCCGCCGACAACCTCACCGTTCACCCTGGGGCCGACATTGCGGTAGGCATATCCGCGAATGGAGCCGCCGCCGCCTGCAATGAAGCGCCGGCTCGCCGGAACCGCCTCGACCGAAGGTGCGAAAATGGACCCGAGCGTGACCTTGCCGGCCAGGATGAACCGCTTGGCCTTGTCCAATGCATAATAGCTGGACACCGTGCCGCGCACGAAACCCATCGCATTGGAGTTGAGCGTATCGTAAGCCGGTTCGGCGAAGACCGATGCAAAAACGCCCTTGGACGGGTTGAGCTTGTCGTCCCGGTTGTCGAAGGTGAGGTCGGCAGGCAGACCGAGCAGCAGGTATTCGTTTTCGCCGAAGGCATCTTCCTCGTCGGCAAAGAAAACCTCCGCGCCCGCGCGTCCCTTGAGCGTGTCGGAAAACTCGCGGTTGAGAAAGGCGTTAAAGGTCGCGGTCCGGCTCTTGTAGGCGTCCGGGTTTTCCTGTCTGGCTTCCAGGCTTGTCGAGAAACTGGTCAGTGGACCGAAAACCCCGGGTTTTTCGAAGGCGATTCGTGCCGAGTATTCCTGGTTTGCGAAACTCTCGGTGCCGATCCGCCCGACGGAGCCTTCCACGGAGAGCAACTCTCCGCGGCCGAATAGGTTGCGCCGCCGCCAGTAGGCCTCCACTCCGAAGCCCTCCGTGCTCGACCAGGAGGCGCCGGCTCCGATGACATGCCGTTTGCGTTCGCTCACTTCGATCGTGATCGGCAAAGTGCCGTCCGGTCCCGCAATGTCGCCCTCGACAAACCGGATGGACGAGAAGATGCCGAGATCGTTCAGCCGCTTGCGCGCCCGCGCGATGTCCTCGGGAGAATAGATGCCGCCTTCCGGCAGCATTGCCTGCTGCTTGACGAAGTCCGGATCGGTGACGTCGGTTCCGTTGACGGCGACCGGTCCGAACCGGGCCTGAGGCCCGGCGTCGGCGACAAGCGTGACATCCAGCCTGTTGGAGCTGTGGTCTGCGGTGATCCTGCGTTCGGCGATCCTCGCTTTCGGGTACCCGCGCCCGCGCAGAAGCGCGACGATGCGTCCCTCAGCGGACAGGATCTTGCCCGATTCGGCAGGCTCGCCAGGTGTCAGGCCCCAGAAGGAGGGATCCGTCGACAATTCGCTGGTGTCCGACGTGATGGCAACGTTGCCGAAGGTGAACACCGGGCCTGGATTTACCAGAATGGAAACCCGCACCGGCCGGGCATCGGGCAGGTCGCTCTGTTCAAGCGCGGTTTCCAGGGGAATGCCTGCCAACTTGATGGAAACCGTTCCGCCGTAGCGGCCTTCCGAGTAGAGCTTGGCAACGAGCCGTTCACGGTCCGACAGCGCGCGCGCGATCAGACCGGCCTCTCCTGACGGCGGTTTGTCCTGCTGTTGGAGGAGGAGGGAAGCGCCCTTCAGGTCGCCGGTCAGGTCTTCGTCGCCGTCCGAGACGGCGAGTTCAGCTTCATAAGGGGTGGGATCGGGGACCGCTTCCCCCTGTTCTTCTTCCTCACCGCCGAAGGGTTTCCACCCGAAGATTTCAAATGCGCCGGCTGGATAAAGCGGCAGCGCGAGGCTGAGAAGTAACGCTCCGATTGCGACGGTGGATTTTGAAACACGAAAAGGGCCGGCCGCCATACTGGCAACCAACACCTTGGGTGCGGTTGAAACCGCGATCCGGGCAAGCCCGGAGAAGCAAGACGGTAGACCCTTCACTAACTGCCGCCTGACGGGTTGGTCCGGCCGGGCTTTCCCGATACTGAAAAGCACAACGTCCGGACTGCTTATGCAGCCCTACTAACGCAAACGTATGCTGCCATGGTTAAATCTTGCTGAATCTTGATAGACCATGACGACTGGCTGAAAGCAAGAGAGAAGACAGTGCAAGGGTTTGCCGGAATCAGTTGAAGCGGTTCTTGTCGCAGGTCAACACTGATTTCCTCTGCGGTAGAAACAGACACGCCGGACAAGTCCGGCGCGTTTTACTTTTCTTCGGAACCTGCTTGTTCTCAGAACAGCGGATCTTCTTCCGGCAGTCCCATGAGACGTCGTGCCGCGGTCAGGGTATTGACCATGAGCATGGCGATCGTCATCGGGCCGACGCCGCCCGGTACCGGCGTGATGGCGCCGGCATGGTCCACCGCCTCGTCGAACGCAACGTCGCCGACCAGACGCGACTTTCCTTCACCGCGTTCGGGTGCCGGTATCCTGTTGATACCGACATCGATCACCGTTGCGCCGTCCTTGATCCAGTTGCCCTTGACCATTTCCGGACGTCCGACGGCTGCAACCACGATGTCGGCGTCACGCACGACGTCTGGAAGGTTCTGCGTGCGGCTGTGGGCAATCGTGACCGTGCAGCTTTCCTGGAGCAGCAGGCTGGCCATCGGTTTGCCGACAATGTTGGAGCGGCCGACAACCACGGCGGTCTTTCCGGAAAGAGAGTCGCCGAGTGTGCGTTTCAGCAGCACCAGGCTTCCGGCCGGTGTACAGGGAACAAGGGCGCTGTCGCGTTCCCCGGCGGTCAGGAGACCGACATTGACCGGATGGAAGCCGTCAACGTCCTTTTCAGGACGAATCAGACGCAGCACCTTGCTTTCACCGATATGGCCGGGCAGGGGCAGCTGGACCAGGATCCCGTGGATTTCCGGATCATTGTTGAGCTGGTCGACCAGCGACAGCACCTCTTCCTCGCTGGAAGCGGCATCAAGCGTGTGCTTGATCGAATGAAAACCGCAGGCTTCCGCGGCCCGGTCCTTGTTGCGGACATAGACCTGGCTTGCCGGATCCTCGCCGACGAGCACGACCGCGAGCCCCGGGCGTTTTCCGCTTTCCTTGAGAAGGGCTGCCGCGCGGCGCGTGATCTCATCGCGCACGGATTCCGCAATGGCTTTGCCATCAATGATTTGGGCCTGGGGCATTCAGCCTCCTTGTCGATTATACGATTGGAACAAACGAATTCTGCGACCAGCTATAGAATGGCCGTCCGAATTGAAAAAGGCAGATTGCGTCGTTTCTTACTCTGGTTTCGCCACCGCGCCTGTCCTCACGCCTCAGGAGGTGCGCACGAACCGCTCAAGTTCCGAAATCGCGCAGACAATGTGATAAAGCGAGCTTGTGGGGGCCGGCTCATCTGCAAAGCTGCCGTCGGGAGCCAGTTTGTCGAGGTAAAGCCCTGCCGGTGCCTTCTCAAGATAGACCCGGAGTGCCGCGACCGTTGCGGGAATGTCCGCCAGGTACGCGTCTCTTTCCGGTCCGCTCGAGATTTCGGCCAGGGCAACCGCCGCCTTGATCCATTCGGTCTGTCCCCACAGGCGCGCAACCGGGTTCTGAACCGTGAAATCGTCGTTGAGCGCCATGAAGGTGACGCCGCGGTTTTCGTCAATGCCGTATGTCCAGGCAATGTCATAGAGCCGCCTTGCGGCAACCAGGGCACCGGCATCCTCCCGCGAACGTCCCCATCTGCACAGCAGCCACGCCCATTCGAACTGGTGGCCGGGTTCCATGATGCGGCCCTTGTCGCCGGGCATCGGGGACCAGTCCAGATCGAAGAATTCCCGCAGACCGCCGCTGACCGGATCAATGAAACTGTTCATCGCCAGGTCGGCAATCTCGTCCGCAAGCTCGGCCCAGACCGGATCATCGGAAACGGCTTCCCAGGCAAGGCAGGCTTCGAACAGGTGCATGTGCGGATTGGAACAGAGCGGACGTTTGTCCGGATTGGCTTCCCGGAAACCCGCCTCGCTGTGCCTGTAGGTCTCCAGAAGGAAATTCAGCAGATTGGCGGCGTGCTCTTCCGCAAGTGCCTTCCGGCTCGGAACGGACGCCGCGATGTTCGCGAAACCGAACAGTGCAAAGGCCTGATTGTAAAGATCGAACGTATCGTCCACGATCTCGTTGTTCAGGTTGGCTGCGGCGGCGATGTAGCCGGATTTCGTCAGGTAGGTGCGCGTGAACCAGTCGAAAAGACCGGCGGCGATCTCTTCCGCCGGTCCGTTCCATCCCAGCCTTGCCCCTTCCAGAAAGGAATAGATCTGCCGGGGGACAATACGCGCGCGGCGCGGCGCATCCGTTGCCTTGCGGTCAACAAGGTCGATGGCCTCGAAACATTCCCCGCGGGAAAGGTCGGCGCCCTCTGCGAGCCAGATCGGCAGGGCTTCGTCGTTCTGCCACTTGATGAGATCGGCGGACAGCTGCCTGATCGGCCCAAGGCCTGCGTTCTGGGGTGCCATTGAAGTCCTCGTGCCCGGGTGAGACGGATGCTCTGGGTGAATCGGTTTGAAACCGGTCAGGACGTTTTAGCGAAAAAGTCTCAAGAAGGAAAAACAGGTAAATTTGCCGAGGCACCTCTATGCGCCGCTGCTTTGGCTTGTGTCCCGGCACGGGCCGGGACACCGGTTGCCGGTTCACACATTGCTGTCCGGGAAGGACGCCTTGCGTTCGGCCATGAAGCTGATCAGCGCATCGTCGATCGCCGGATCGAGTTCGGGACCGGTATAGGACCTGAGCATTTCCTTCCACTTGCCGTTGGCCCTGCGCGCGGCATCGAGTTCGCCATCGGCAAGCCACTGCTCATAGGAATTGTTGTCGGCGATCGAGGAACGGTAGAACGCGCTCTCGAAATTCCGCTGCGTGTGGGCTGCACCGAGGAAGTGCCCGCCCGGGCCGACTTCCTGCAGGGCGTCCATTGCCAGGGTCTCGTCGTCGACCTCGATGCCTTTTGCCAGCACGTGCATCATGCCGAGCTGATCGGCATCCATGACGAACTTCTCGTAGGACGAACACAATCCGCCTTCGAGCCATCCGGCGGAGTGCAGGGCGAAGTTCACGCCCGACTGAAGCGTTGCAAGGATCGTCTGCGCCGATTCCTGCGCCGACTGGCCGTCCGGCAGCTTGGAGGCGGTGAACGAGCCACCCGAACGGAAGGGCAGGTTGAGCCTGCGCGCCAGCTTGGCGGCTCCGTTCAAAAGCAGCGAGCCTTCCGGGCTGCCGAAGGTCGGCGCGCCCGACTGCATGGAGATGGAGCTGACAAAGGCGCCGAACACCACAGGCGCACCGGGGCGGATGAGCTGCGTCAGCGCGCATCCCGCCATTGCCTCCGCCAGCACCTGCGACAGCGTCCCGGCAACGGTGACCGGGCTCATTGCGCCTGCCAGGATGAACGGCGACACGATGCAGGCCTGGTTGTTCTTCGCATAGACCTTCAGCGCACCGAGCATGGTCGCGTCGAACACAAGCGGCGAGTTCGCGTTGATAAGCTGGATCATGACGCAGTTCTGATCGACGAACTCCTTGCCGAAGGTGATCTGCGCCATCGCGACCGAATCTTCCGCGCGTTCCGGTGCCGTGACTGACCCCATGAACGGCTTGTCGGAATACTTGATGTGCGAATAGACCATGTCGAAATGGCGCTTGTTCACCGGCAGATCGACCGGTTCGCAGACCGTGCCGCCCGAATGGTGCATCCAGGGCGACATGTAGGCCAGTTTCACGAAGTTCCTGAAATCCTCGATCGTGCCGTAGCGGCGTCCCTGATCCAGGTCGGTCACGAAGGGTGGGCCGTAGACGGGTGCGAACACGAGATTGTTGCCGCCAATCTCCACGTTGCGGGCCGGGTTGCGCGCATGCTGGGTGAACTGCCTCGGCGCGGTCTTCAGGATTTCGCGCAGCATGTCCTTCGGAAACCGCACACGCTCGCCGTCGACATCCGCACCGGCGTCCTTCCAGATCCGGAGCACTTCCGGGTCTTCGCGGAATTCCAGTCCGATTTCCGCGAGAATGCGATCCGCATTCGCCTCGATCTTCAAAACGCCTTCTTCACTGAGGACATCGTAGATCGGGAGTTTGCGGGATATATAGGGGACAGCCTGGCCGGCCGGACCAGCTTGCCTGCGCTCGCGGCGGGCGGATCGGCCTCTGCGGCCCGACGGGGCGGCGTCTGACATCATTCAGCTCCAAGGGTGGTGTTTTGAGTTGTGCGTAGTCTTTCTCAGGCGCAAGTGCAACCCGGCTCCAGATGCGTCGCACTTTGCCATAAATGCGTCATGTCCCTGACTTGATCGATCTTGCCTGCCGGTGCCGGGAGGCGGGCAGTGTAGCACCATTGCGGAAAACCGTCGCTTGGCGCGCTGAAATCCGGCTCAGCGGCTGTCTTCCATGTGGTCGCTGCCGGGCTGCCACGTTGCCGATGAATGTCGCATCCCCCCGCTCCGGAGCCTTGTTCACGCACGCGTTGCCGCGCGGACGGGATCCCGGATCAGCTCTCGGCATTGGAAATAGGGCTGAAGGCGTCCTGAGGCGATCGGTGCACCAGACAGCCTTTCTCCGTCGACATACCATGGCTTGACCATGGCATCCATGCCGCTCCGTAGCCGCCTTGCAAAGCTCATGTCTACAGAAGCGTCACGGCTTGGCTGGCCGGATCAAGTCCGGCAATGACGCAGATGTTCTGGGCCAGGCTTGGCGTCTTCCCGCTCGCGCTGCACCCCGGAAGGCGAGGGGACGGGTATGCTCTCTTCAGCGGGTGTCATCCCGGACTTGATCCGGGACCCAATCCACGTAGCGTCACAACGAGAAGGTTGGGCGGGATCAGGCAGATCCCGCTCTGTCAAACAATCGCTTCTCTGTAAGCTAGTAGGCCCCGGAGCTCCACTGCGCTGCTCCCGGGATGTCGGTTGGGCGTTGCTTTCCCCTGACTGTCGTCATGCCATGGCTTGACCATGGCATCCATGCCGTTTCGGTTCGGTGCGGCTGCCGCACTCCCTATTTGGCAACACCGTGTCGTGGTCATAATGTCGCCATGACGCATTCACGCTATTCGCACTTCCGTTCTGTCGCGATACTGCGCCGCAAGGATCGATGTGCAGGTCGTGCACACCAAAGGCAATGAGGCGGCGAAGTCGCAGGCCGTTTCCGCGTAATGAAGAGGAATGAAACATGTCGGCATTTCCTGACAGGGCACAAATCGTCATCGTCGGGTTGGGGGGCATCGTCGGTGCCTCGGTGGCGCATCACCTGCTGGAGCGTGGCTGGACCGACGTCGTCGGCATAGACAAATCCGGCATTCCGACCGACATCGGCTCGACGGCGCACGCCTCCGATTTTTGCTACACGACCAGCCACGATTACCTGTCCGTCTGGACGACGCAGTACTCCATCGAGTTCTTCGACAAGATGGGTCACTACGCACGTGTCGGCGGTCTCGAGGTCGCGCGCACAGGCGACGACACCTGGATGGAAGAGATCAAGCGCAAGGTCACGTCCGGCAAGGCATTCGGCACCAATGTGCGCCTTGTCGAGCCCGCCGAGATTAAGGAGTTGTTTCCGCTGATCGAGGAAGACCAGGTGCAGGGCGGCATGTTCGATCCCGATGCCGGCCTTGTCGTGCCGCGCTCGCAGACGGTGGCGGGCAGGCTTGTCGACATGGCCGAGCAGACCGGCAAGCTCAAGGCCTTCGCGAATACGCCTGCGCAGTCGCTGATCGTTGAAGACGGCCGCATCAAGGGCGTCGTCACCCATCGCGGCACGATCATGGCGGATCATGTCATTGTCTGTGCCGGGCTCTGGGGGCGGCAGATTGCGGCAATGGTGGGTGAGGATCTGCCTGTCATGCCGGTCGATCACCCGCTCACCTTCTTCGGCCCCTATAACGAGTTCGAGGGAACCGGAAAAGACATCGGCTATCCGCTGCTGCGCGATCAGGGCAATTCCGCCTACATGCGCGATACCGGCGATCCCAAGACCGCCGAAGGTGGACAGATCGAATGGGGGTACTACGAAACCGAGAACCCGCGCATGTGCCACCCGCGTGATCTGCTGGAAAAGGACCAGGCGCGCCTGTCGCCGTCCCAGCGTGATCTTGAGATGGAACAGGTCATCGAGCCGCTCGAACGCGCCATGGAGCTCACCCCGATCCTCGGTGAACTCGGCTATAACGAAGGCCATTCCTATAACGGCCTGCTGCAGGTTTCTGCAGCCGGCGGTCCGTCCTGCGGCGAAAGCCAGAAGGTCCGCGGCCTGTGGTACTGCGTGGCGATCTGGGTCAAGGACGGACCGGGATACGGCAAGCTGATCGCCGACTGGATCACGGACGGGCGTACGGAAATCGACCACGCGCCGATCGACTACTCCCGGTTCTACGCACACCAGATGACCGAGGACTTCATTGCCGGGCGCTGCTATGAGGCTGCGCAGAAGATCTATTTCCCGGCGATCCATCCCCGTGAGCCCTATGCGACGGGACGCGGTGTCAAACGGTCACCCTTCTACGAGCGGGAAGTCGAACTCGGCGGCCACTTCATGGAACTCGGCGGCTGGGAGCGGGCGCACGGCTATGCGGCCAACGAGCATCTGCTGGAAAAATACGGCAACCGCGTCCCGGTGCGCGAGGCCGAGTGGGACAACCGCCACTTCTGGCGCGTCTCGAATGCCGAGCAACTGGCCATGAGCGAAGACTGCGGCATCATCAACCTGTCGCACTTTTACATGTTCGACGTCTCCGGTCCGGATCACGTCGCGCTGCTGGAGTGGCTCTGTGCAGCCAGGATCGGTGGTGACACCAACATCGGCAAGGGCATCTACACCCACTTCCTCGACGACGAAGGCAACGTCCGCGCCGACCTGACGGTGTTCCGCATGGCCGACCGGTGCCGCATCGTTGACGGTGCCGACGCCGGACCGCGCGACTATCACTACGTCAAGCGCATCGCCGCAGATAAAGGCTTTGATGTGACGGTGACCGATGTCAGCGAAGAGTTCACGACAATCGGCATCTGGGGACCGAACGCCCGCGACAATCTGAAGAAGGTCGTTGCCGACCCTGCCGCGCTGGATGTGGAGAACTTCCCGTTCGCCGCGATCCGGCAGATCGAGATCGCCGGCAAGCCCGTCTCCGCCCTGCGCCTGTCCTATGTCGGCGAGCAGGGGTGGGAACTGCACATGAAATACGAGGACGGCCTTGCCGTCTGGGACGCACTCAGGGACCTCGGGGTCATGGCCGTTGGCGTGGAGACCTATGCCAACTCCCGGCGCATGGAAAAGAGCCTCAGGCTGCAGAACGCGGACCTGCTGACCCAGTACAATCTCTACGAGGCCGATCTGGCGCGTCCGAAGGTCAAGGAAGCCGACTTCCGGGGCAAGGCGAAGCACCTGGAATATCGGGCCCGCGACAAGCAACCGGCCATGCTCTGCACCCTGGTGATGACGGAAAACACCGACAGCACTGGCGTCAGGCGTTACCCGGTCGGCGCCATGCCGGTCATGGACCAGGATACGGGAAAAACGCTGGTCGACAGTCTGGGCCGGATTTCCTACACGACGTCCGTCGCCTTCGGGCCGACCATCGGCAAGAACATCGCGCTGGCGTATCTTCCGCAGGACTACTGTGAGGTCGGCCGCAAGCTCAACGTGGAATACATGTCGGAGACGTACCCGGTCGAGGTCGCCGGCGTCGGCTATGCGCCGCTCTACGATCCGGAGAACCTCAAGCCGCGCAGCTGATCCGCGGCGTTTGCATGGAGCGCTGGGCGTTCTGGAACGCGCATGGCCCTGCATTTACGTAATCCGCAAAACCCGCGTGGACTTCTGCGCGGGTTCTGCTATTGCAGGCATCTGTATTTCCTTGGGGTGGCCACACCGCCTAATTTTGACTTGAAAGACCTCCGCATGTCGAAACTTGAAGACCTGCTGTCGCGCAAGGGCGCGCTCCTTGCCGACGGTGCAACGGGCACCAACCTGTTTGATATGGGCCTGGTCTCCGGCGATGCACCGGAACTTTGGAACACGGACGAGCCCGACAAGATCCGCGCCTTGCACCAGTCCTTCGTGGATGCTGGGGCCGATATCATTCTGACCAACACCTTCGGCTGCAATCGCCACAGGCTGAAGCTCCATCAGGCAGAGGGCAGGGTGAGGGAACTCAACGCGGCTGGCGTTCAGTTGGCACGCGAAGTCGCCGCGACCGTGGAGCGTGAGGTTCTGGTGGCCGGGTCGATCGGTCCGACCGGGGAACTCTTCCAGCCGCTTGGTGCACTGAGTTTCGAAGACGCCGTTGCAGCCTTTCGTGAGCAGATGGAAGGGCTGGTTGAAGGCGGGGCTGACGCGCTCTGGGCCGAAACCATGTCCGCCGTGGAGGAAATGAAGGCCGTTGCCGAGGCTGCAAAGGACTTCGACCTGCCGCTGGTGATCACGGCGAGTTTCGATACGGCAGGCAAAACCATGATGGGGCTGCCGCCCAAGGGTTTGGGCGATCTGCAAACCGAGTTTGCATGCACGCCGGTTGCCATTGGCTCCAACTGCGGTGTCGGCGCGTCCGATCTTCTGGCGGCCATCATGGAAATCACCGACGCCTATCCGGACGCGATTGTCGTTGCCAAGGCCAATTGCGGTATCCCGCAGATCCAGGGCGACGAAGTTGTCTATACCGGCACGCCCGACCTGATGGCGCGTTACACGCACAAGGCGCTGGATGCCGGTGCCCGGATCATTGGCGGCTGCTGCGGAACCTCACCCTTGCATCTTGCCGCGATGCGGGCAGCGCTCGACAGCCATTCGACCAGCGAACGCCCGACACTGGATGAAATCCTGAGTGACATCGGCCCGCTCGTCTCGCCGCCCAACAAGGCCGCGGATGCAGCCCGGGCGGAGAGCGAAGGATCGGCATCGAGCGGACGCCGGCGCGGTCGGCGCAGAGCCTAGCAAGGTCAGCAGCTGCCGGGCTTTGCATCCTTGAAGGACGCGTTTGTTTCCTTGAGGCTCGCCGAATCGATTGCCATCGGCTTGTAGGGCGGATCGGTCTGCATGCCGGGGTTGCTCATGTGGATCTTGTAACAGCCGGAATAGACGAGGGTCTTGCCGTCTGTCTGCATGGCCTCGATCACCACGGGCAGGGCCCAGTAGATTTGACCGGCTCCGGGATCGGGTGCGGTCGATCCGAACTTGACGGTGACCGATTTGGTTTTGGCATATCCTGAGGACCACGCTTCGAAATCGCCGGGCGCTGAATCCGGTTTGAAATAGCCGTAAGCCTGCGCGTAATAGCGGTTGCTGATCGCGAAATAGTAGCTCTCAACCAATTTCTGCGGGCTCGAGCGGTCGTCCATGTAGGTCCAGTCGTCGGCGCACGCGTCAACACTCGAACCGTGAACCGCCAACAGGAAAACAGCGGAAAACAGGGCACTGGCGAAACAGATATTTCGCATCCGGGTCTCCATTCAAACATCAATAGCCATCAGTCTCGGCGCGGGATGATTTTCTACTAGGAACGCGGTAGTGCAACCTGCACCAAGGAAGTTTTATTGAATTTGAACGATCTCCTGTTACGCCGTCGCTGTGCCACTCCTGCCAGCGCGTCCCGCGGTAAAACCTAGTGGAGATCTGTTTGAGAAACTTCGGTCTAATACTGATTGCCGCCGCATGCCTCGTTCCCGTTGTTTGGTATGTGCCGTTGGCTACGTCCCGCGATCCGATCGCGCTATTCAGTCAATATCTCGGGTCTGCGGCTCTGGTGCTGATGGGGCTCAACCAGTTCATTGCCACCCGGACGCCGGGCCTGGAAACGATATTCGGTCCTCTCGACAGGATTTATGTGCTGCACAAGTGGCTCGGCGTCATCGCCATGGTCGCCATTGGCCTTCACGACATAATCGATGCGGAAATGAACGGGCTGCGCGGCGGTCCGCTTGCCGGTATTGCCGAGGACATCGGTGAGATCAGCCTTTACGGGCTTCTCATTCTGGTGCTTGCATCCGTGATCACCTTCATTCCCTATCACTTGTGGAAGTGGAGCCACCGGTTGATCGGGATCTTTTTCGCGCTGGGCGCCTTCCATTTCTTCTTCATCGAGAAACCTTTCTCCAATGCCGAACCGCTCGGGCTTTACATTTCCGCATTCTGTCTACTCGGGCTTATCAGCTATACTTGGATGTCCGTGCTGAGGCCCATGGCGCCGCGTGGGCACGGCTACACGGTTTCCTCGGTAAAGCATCTGGGTGGATTGACGGAAGTCGAGTTGACGCCCAGTGGACGGGGCCTGAAACACAAACCGGGGCAATTCGCCTTTCTCTCGGTTTCAGGAAGTGGGCTCTCCGAAGAGCATCCCTTCACGCTGAGTGGCGCACCGCGCCAGGATCGGGTTCTGCGGTTTTCGATCAAGGATCTCGGCGACTACACCCGCCTCTTTCGCGACAGA
Organism: Roseibium sp.; assembly: GCF_965232425.1. Lineage (GTDB taxonomy): Bacteria > Pseudomonadota > Alphaproteobacteria > Rhizobiales > Stappiaceae > Roseibium. The sequence goes on along the minus strand of NZ_OZ246971.1, from coordinate 5,845,082 downwards.
GTCGAACAGGGCATGGACGCAACCGTCTCCGGACCTTTCGGCCACTTTACGATGCCGTCCGGAAGAGATCCGCAGGTCTGGGTCGGTGCCGGGATCGGCATAACCCCGTTCCTCGCCTTTGCCGAGCACCTGAAGCAGCGGGAAACGGGCCAGGTAAAGCTTTATTATTGCGTTCGCGAACGAGACGACATTCCCTACGCGGTCGAGCTTGACAAAATAGCGGAAGCGGTTTCCAACCTCGAAGTGATCATCGTCAACTCGGCCGAAGGCGTCCGGCTGACGCCTGAACGTATCGCGACGGACCTTGGCGGTGAACTCGCACGGGCCCATGTCTTTTTCTGCGGCCCCGTTGCCATGCGCAAGGCGTTGAAGAGCGGTCTTGTCTTGAAGGGAATGCGCGCATCGCGCTTTCATTTCGAGGAATTCGAAATGCGCACCGGCATCGGCCTTCGCAGGTTTGCGGCATGGCTTTGGGATCGAGGTAACTATGCCATTGAAAAGCGGCGCAAGTCCGGTGCTCACCCCGCCGAGTGACATATTCACGGAAAGCGGCACTTGCAATTCTCCTTGTTTGACGTTTACGTAAAAGAAGGCCGGAATACCGGCATGAAATGAGAGGCATAGGAGACTTTCATGCAGCCGGTCATGACAGCTGAACAGATTGCAGCGTTTCTCGACAGGGAGTTTCCGCAGATCCATGCCGGTGGACGCGCCTATTCCATTGAGAGCGTTTCGGAAGGCGAGGCGGTGATGCGCCTTGCGGCGACCGACCTTCATTTGAGACCGGGCGGCACGGTTTCAGGCCCCTCGATGATGGCGCTTGCCGATCTTGCTGCCTATGTCGTCATCCTGGCGCATATCGGTCCGGTGGCCCTCGCGGTCACGACAAACTTCAACATCAACTTCCTGCGCAAGCCCCAGCCGGGCGATCTGCTCGGGACCTGCCGTCTTCTGAAACTGGGCAAGCGGCTTGCCGTGGTCGAATGCGGGATTGCCGGGGCAGGGGACGAAGACCTTGTTGCCCATGCAACGGCCACTTATTCCGTGCCGCCGCGCGGATGAGCTTTGCCGAGCTTTCAGGCGAGGCCGGCAATGACCAAAGCAGTCAAGTTTAGTGTGGTACTATAATACCGTTTTCGTAAAGCGTTGAAAGATATAGGAAAATAAAGGCAGCATAGAAATAATGAGTCTTGACGCCCCTCTTGTGCCGGCGTATAAGCTGCCTCGAATGAATTCAGGGTCCGTTTGCCGGCTCATTTGGAAGCTGCGCGGGCCCTTTCCTTAACCGACCAAGTTGGATCAAACACATGAAGACCTTCTCTGCCAAGCCGGCTGAGGTCGAGAAAAAGTGGATCTTGATCGACGCAGAAGGCATGGTTGTCGGCCGTCTCGCCGCTTTCATCGCCAACCACCTGCGCGGCAAGCATCTGCCGACCTACACGCCGCATGTCGACACTGGTGACAACATCGTCGTCATCAACGCCGACAAGGTCGTGCTCACCGGCCGTAAGTACGACAACAAGAAATACTACTGGCACACCGGTCACCCGGGCGGCATCAAGGAGCGCACCGCGCGCGGTATCCTGGAAGGCCGTTTCCCCGAGCGTGTCCTGGAAAAAGCCGTGCAGCGCATGATGCCGGGCGGCCCTCTGTCCAACAAGCAGCTCAAGAACCTCAAGGTCTACGCTGGTCCGAACCACCCGCATGAAGCTCAGTCGCCCGAACTGGTCGACGTAAAAGGCCTCAACGCAAAGAATGACGGCAGGAGGGCTTAACAATGGCTGAGCTGCAATCCCTGGAAGAACTGGGCGGCGCGGTCGACACCGCTGCTCCCGAAGCTCCGGTCCATGTCCAGAAGCTGGACGCACAGGGCCGTGCATACGCAACCGGCAAGCGGAAAGACGCGATTGCACGCGTCTGGATCAAGCCCGGCACCGGCAAGATTTCCGTCAACGGCAAGGACTTCACCGAGTACTTCGCCCGTCCGGTTCTGCAGATGATCCTGCGTCAGCCGATCATGCTGACCGACCGTGATGGCCAGTACGATGTTATCGCAACCGTCACCGGTGGCGGTCTGTCCGGCCAGGCCGGTGCCGTGCGTCACGGCCTCTCCAAGGCGCTGACCCACTACGAGCCGGAGCTGCGCGGTGTCCTGAAGAAAAACGGCTTCCTCACTCGCGACAGCCGTGTTGTCGAGCGTAAGAAGTTCGGCAAGCGCAAGGCACGTCGTTCGTTCCAGTTCTCCAAGCGTTAATCGCTCGAACGACATTGCAAGATTCATGCGGCGCTTCCAGGATATGGGAGCGCCGCATTGCTTTTGGGCCAAGCACGTGCGCAGGCCGCACGTTTTTCAGTTGCGCGCGCAAGCCCGACGGCCTTACGAGATCACCTGTGGGACCTGGGCGCAGGATGCGCGCAAATGCGCCTTGTCGCAGATGGTGTAGGGGCCGCATCGTCCGGGCAGATCACGCCTGGGTGCCTGGCTTCATTGTTTGCATTGCCCCAAGAGACGACATCCTGGTCCGTCAGGTAGATCGATGGATTCGAGGCCAACTTGCAGGTCTCTGCGAATTACCCCAAGGTCTGCAATCAATTGGTGGATTATGCGACTTGGTCTCTACGAAAGGCAAAACAATTGAAATTCCAAAAACTCTATTGCGACCCTCAAGGTGAGAGCCACTGGGAAGATATTGAGGTTGAATTGCAAGAACAGACCTTTGCGCCACCTGCAAAGGCAATAGAGATTTCTGCGCCTGAGGTCGTGAAGCAAACCATGTTTTTGAGGCTGAAGTCTGGTTGGAATGAGCCAATTCATCCAACCCCTGTCGTCCAAAAACTGATTTGCCTATCTGGTACAGTGCGCGTGACCGCCAGTGACGGCGAGTACAGGGACATTGGCCCGGGAGATGTTTGGCATATGGAGGACAAGCACGGCAAAGGTCACCACACTGTCGTCACGAGCGAGGAGGATTTCCTCTCTGTAATCGTTCAATATGAATGAGTGTGACCGCGATCCGTATTCCCATTGGCCCGAGATTGGAAAAGACGAAGAAACAAGTGGTTACTGGATTCCGGCCTTCCGCTGCGCCGCGGCCGGAATCCAGTCTTGTTGACGGAAGACCGTCTCACGAGACCCATTTCGGGTTAAACCGGACCATAGTGTTTTCGCTCATGAACTAACCTAACGGGAGAAATATTAAGTAAATATCAGTATGAATTTAAGGTTTGGATGGCTAAATAAGAATATTATATTGAATTATATCATCTACTGTGTTGTCGGCTGCGCATGAAGTAATTAGATGGATCCAGCAACAGACCTTTAAACTCGTGCGCGCAAACTTGGACTGCTTCTCCGAAATCGCTGCATTTTTTGTTCGTAAGCTGCGAGGATGCCGTGATTGTCAGTCACAGACACAAGTTCATTTTCGTCAAGACGGTCAAAACGGCCGGAACATCCATCGAGGTTGACCTCAACAAGGTCCTCGGCGCGGACGATATTGCGACACCGATCGTGCCGGCGGTCGCCGGCCACACGCCGCAAAATTTCGCTTACAGGAAATTCGGCCTGTTCGCACGGACCTGCTCCAACCACATGAGCGCACGCGAAATCAGGAAGATCGTCGGGCGCAGGGCTTTCCGGAAGTACTTTGTCTTTTGTGTCGAGCGTGAACCGGTAGACAAGTGCATGAGCCACTACAGCATGTTGATCAACAGTCCTCTCCACAACAGGGGCAACCAGGGCCTCACTTGGGATGACTACGTGGATCGGGGGAAGTTTCCCGTCGATGTCGGAAAATACACCGACAGGCATGGCGGATTGCTGGTGCACCGGATTCTGAAGTACGAGACCCTGGCCGAAGAGCTGAGGTCTGTCGCAGATATGCTTGGTTTCGAAGTCGAGCTGACGACAAAGGCGAAATCCGGGTTTCGAGAGATTTGCCCCGTGTCGGAAAGACAGACGCAAATCATCTATGACGCCTTTGCGAAATCCAATCGGTATACGGGGTATTCGATCCCGGACCGCGTCTAGAGTATGGACCATAGATCGCCGGGCAGCCGCAAGGCGTCTGTTTGTAGAGCTTTGCTTCGCGGGCGCAGACAAGACTTCTGCAAGGCCGGTTTTTCAGCTAGGGTACGGCTTCATTTATAAGTCCGCACCCTCGAACTGTCTTCGAACGTTTTTCCGCATTCGCCACCGGACCCGGCAGGTCCCGTGAGCCGACTTGACCAGGCCAGATGTCCCAGGCGCGATTTCTTGAAGGCAACCTGTTTCGACACGTCACGGTGATGTCTCTGACGTCCTCGATCGGCCTGATGGCGATCTTTGCCGTTGATTTCGTCGACATGATCTTCATTTCCATGCTCGGCAAGGACGAACTGGCGGCAGCGATCGGATATGCAGGCGCTATCCTGTTCTTCACGACCTCCTTCAATATCGGCGTCGCGATTGCGGCCGGGGCGCTTGTCGCGCAGGCGCTCGGCGCAGGGGACAGGGAACGGGCGCGCCAGCGGGCATCGAACGCCCTGACCGCCGGCTTCCTGTTCGCGGCCGCGTTTGCGCTCGGTGTCTGGCTCGCGCTTGACGAACTCGTCACCCTGATCGGCGCGCGCGGCATCACGCACGACCTGGCCGTTCTGTACCTGGCCATCATCGTGCCGACCCTGCCCATCTTGCTGCTGGGAATGGCGGGCGGGGCCATTCTGCGCGCGCATGGCGATGCACGGCGGGCGATGATGTCGACCATCGTCGGCGGTATCGTCAATGCCGTTCTCGATCCGATCCTGATCTTCGGCTTGGACCTTGAACTGACCGGAGCGGCCCTTGCCAGCGCAATCTCGCGCGTCGCGATCGCGGCCTATGCGCTCGCACCGATCATACGGTATCACGGCGGCCTCAGTCTGCCGCGGCCGTTGCAGCTGTTCAGGGACCTGCCGCCGGTATCCGCGATTGCCTTCCCGGCCATCCTGACCCAGCTGGCAACGCCTGTCGGTCAGGCCTGGGTGACGCGCTCCATGGCGGAGTTTGGAGAGGACGCCGTTGCCGGAATGGCCGTCATCGGGCGCATGACACCGCTGGCTTTTGCGACCATTTTCGCGCTGTCCGGCGCGGTGGGTCCGATAGCCGGTCAGAATTACGGAGCAGGGCGCTTCGACCGTGTCCGAGAAACCTTGCGCGATGCCCTGCTGTTCACCGCTCTTGTCGTGGGTGTCGCGGCGTTGGCGCTCTATATGCTGCGCGAACCGATCGCACGGCTGTTCGACGCGGACGGCATGGCGCTCACGCTGATCTATCTCTTTTGCGGTCCGCTTGCGCTGGTGTTCTTCTTCAACGGCATCCTGTTTGTCTCGAATGCCTTTTTCAACAATCTCGGTCGCCCGTTCTACTCCACCTGGATGAACTGGGGCCGCCATACGCTCGGCACCATTCCGTTTGTCTGGCTCGGAGGCGCCTATCTCGGCGCACCCGGCGTGCTGATCGGGCAGGCCGCGGGCGGCATCGTCTTCGGGCTCCTGGCGCTCGTCCTGGTGCGGCAGGTGGTCAGGGACGTGGAGAAACACCCGGAGCAACCCAAGGGTCCCGGCGTCTTCCAGCGCCAGGCGCGTCAGGTGATCCTGTTCTTTTCCAGAAGGTAGGTGAGCCGGGGGCGTCAGGTCTTGCCATCCGCCTGTTGTTTCAGGCGCATGAGCACTTTTACCGCGGCCGTTTCGCACATCGGCGGGTCCAGATCAGCACCGGCAGCATCGGCTCCGGACAGGAGACTTGGGGCAAGAATGCGCGGGTTGCGATAGCGCACCCAACCGGGCTTTTGTGTCCACTTTTCCTCGGCGAGCAGATCACCGGTGTCGATATCGAGCAGGTAGCCTTGAACAGTCACGGATGGTCGCAAAAACAGGGGCATCCAGAAGTCTGCGTCGCGGAGGGTATCGAAGAATCCGTGATGCAGGTCGACAATGGCCAAGTGAAACAATCGGTCGCCAGGAGCAGAAGCAACTGAGGGGTCATGTTTTTGCAGCCCTAGAAAACTGGAAAAGTGCTCGCGCAGGACCTGGGGGCTCGGCTGCGGTTCCGAAGTGTAGTCCAGATCGTCGAAAAATACGTTCAAAAGGTTCCAGTTCAAACGCATCTGGACGTCGCCGAGATAGATTTGTGGTGGTTTCTTGCGACCGAAAGAACGACTCAACCAAGACATGCAAATAAATTGACAAACAGGCGGACCAGGTCAACTTAAACTTAAATGTACAGGGTTCAGGCGCGATGCAGGAGAATACCGGTCCATCAGGAGAACACCAGTACCTTGACGGGCAGCAGCAGGGCCTGCGCACGAATGACGATCGCGTTCGCGATGCCCATGCCGTCGACAATGCGCGAGATGAAGGCCGAGAAGCCCGTGATCTCTCCGGCCGCGATGGCCTTTTCGTGGCTCGAATAGGCGACGCCAATGCATCGGCTTCCCGGGGGAACATAATCCGCATGACCTTCATAGAGAGGTTCGATCACGGTCAGGATGGTGCCGGGACGGGCACGGTCCTGAATGTCGATCAACTGGTCGGTCGGGCGCAGCTGCCCGCTGGCGATCGCCTGCTGAACCTCGACGACCTTCATCGGGATGACGGTCAGTGGTTTTGACGCGCAGGTGATTTCCACGATGGTTCCGGGATGAAGCACCTGTGCCGAGATCTGTCCGAACCCGGCCTGGAAGCGTCCGAGACCGGATCCGTCGGGCACAAGGATTCCGGCGGGACGCAGGATCGGATTGACAAGATCGCCCGGCTTCAGCTTGAACTGCCGCACGGTGCCATCCGTGCCTGCAAACACGGTCGACTTTTCGATTTCCGTCTCTGCCTGCCGCAAGGCGGCTTCCGCGCTGTCGCGTTGCGCGGGCAGCAGTGTTTCGAGGCGTCCGACAACGACGTCCCGTTGGGCTTCGGCCGCCGCAAGTGTTCCGGTCAACCCGATGACGGTCAAACGAAGGCGTTCGAGTTCCTGTTCGCTGACGATTGTCTGGTTGCGGTCGGTGAGATCCTCACGGCGGCGCAGGTCGTCCTCGGCCTGCTTCAACTGGCTTTGCGTTGCAACGATGGCACCGTCTGCGGCCGCAATCTCGGACCTGGCGACCGCAATGGCGGCGTCCACTTCCAGAATGCGCCGTCTTGCGGTTTCGGCGGCGGCTCTTTGCCGCTGCGTGTCCAGACGGAAGATCGGCTCGCCCGCCCGGACAAACTGGTTGTCTGAGACGTAGACCTCCTCAACGCGTCCCGGCCTGTCGCTCAAAATGGACACGGTGCGAAACAGCGACGTCACATTGTTGGTTGTCGGATGAAAATAGAAGATGACGGTCAGGAGTGAAATGGCCAGCACCGCGCAGCCGGTAATGCCCCAGCGCAGCTCGTACCAGACCGAAAAGAGGTTGATCTCGTGTCCAAGGCGCTTGCCCTGTTTGTACCGGCGATAAAGATAGTCCGGCAGGATCGTGACCAGAGCACTGAAAAGAAGTTCGAGCATCAGTCAGGTGTCCTGGTTCCGGTCTTTGCAGGGCGGCGCCTCAGGGAATGGACCTTGACCGGAACAACGATCCTTGAAACCGGGATGGCAGCGAGCAGAAGCGCAGCGACCCAAAGGGCGTTGTTCATGAGGAACAGCGACAGCAGCCCGAGAATCCCGACAATCTGCAGCTGCGCCTTGCCGGCACCGGACGCCAGGCGATCGGGGAGGGCCTGTATCGTGAAGTAAAGCGCTCCGAAGCCGAGCAGGATCAGAACCAGGACGATTGCCACGGCAACAAAAAGAATATCGCTTGCGCCCGGGCCCGTAACAAAAAAAGGGACCGGGTCCGGCTGAATATCACTCTGCAGCAGTTCCATGGTGAAAGATTCCGGCTTGTTTCGTATTCAGAACAGTAAACAAGGCGGAATTGTTGCAGGCAATTCGCATTAATACGGAAGTCACGACTTGCAGATTATTTTGGCACCGGTCCCGCTTCAGTCAATCAACTTCCGTTCCTGGCGAAAGGCCGAGCTTTTCTTTCGTGATCTGCTTCCAACGCGCAACAGCTTTCTGAAGCGCGGGCACTCCATGTGCGACGGCGCTGAACACACGGCGACGTGACGGATCATGTCCCTGAGGCTCCCGAGACGCCGTATCTGATCGTCAAGTGCGTCAGCCCTAGCGGTCAGTTTTTCGCGCGAGATATCAGGGCGGCCGTCGGGCCCGAACATGTCCTTGATCTCATCGAGTGAAAACCCGGCACTCTTGCCGAGTGTGATGAGCGCCAGCCGGTCGAGCACGTCCGGACCGAAGAGGCGTCTCAGGCCCCGCCGGCCCACCGACGTCAGCAGGCCTTTTTCCTCGTAATGGCGAATGGCCGAGGCGGCAATGCCGGTATGGGCTGACACTTCGGAAATATCCAGCAATTTCATCTCTTGACCTCAAGTCGACTTGAATTGGTAGCGTGGCGAAACCCTGTCCGAAATGCAAGGAAAACCCATGCTTCACCGTCATCGAACATCCGCGCGTCCGTTCTGGCTGGATGCCGCCGCCATTGGCCTTCTGCTGACGGCAACCCTGAAGATCATGGCGAATGCCACGATCAGTCCGGCCCTGCCGGCTCTGGAGGCGAGTTTTGCGCAGGATCCGCTTGCCGGACATCTGACGCGCTTCCTGGTGGCCGCACCATCGCTGACGGTCATATGCGTCGCACCGATGGCCGGCCTGCTCGCCGACCGGATCGGAAAGGCACGGCTCCTGGTCGCCGGCGTTGTCCTGTTCGTCCTGGCGGGAAGCGCCGGTGCTTACCTGCCGGATCTTCAGTCCATCCTGATAAGCCGGTTGGCGCTCGGGGCGGCCGTCGCTTTGACGATGACCGCTCAGGTCGCGCTTGTTGGCGATTTGTTCGAAGGTTCGCGGCGCAACGCGTTCCTCGGATGGCAGACCGTTGCGATCAACTTCAGCGGCCTGATCTTCATTTCTCTTGCCGGCTTCCTGGCAGGGCTGTCTCCGCGGCTTCCGTTTCTGGTTTACCTGTTGCCCGTTCTCCTGTTGCCGTTTCTGTCGGGCATACGCCGTCAGGAACGCAAGGCGGCACGCGTGGCACGTGGTGATGCGCGCACCCGAGAGAGCCGCGGGAAGGGAACGTGGCTCTGCGCGATTGCGGCCATCTGCGCACTGACGATGAGCACCGTGATGCTGTTCTTTCTGATGCCAAGCCAGATACCGTTCTACCTGATGGGCATCGGATTTGACCCTGCTTCGGGAACCGCCGCAACGCTCGGTGTCCTGATGCTCGCCGGCGGGGCGACCGCGCTGTTGTTCAAGCCTTTGAGTGACAGGTTCGGTCTCACGGTGGTGCTTGCGGCCGGTTTCGCGGCAATGGCAGCGGGGTACGCGGTCATCGTCTCCTACCCGGTCTGGGTGTTGGTGCTGTCTGGTGCAGGATTGATCGGTGCAGGATATTCCCTGGTGCAGCCGGGGTTTTTCGTGCTGGCCCTGAAGGTCGCGCCGGGCGATCGCAGAGGCAGCGCGTCGGGACTGGTGACCACGGCCATGTTCGCGGGACAGGTTATCTCGCCGCTGATCCTGACGACCTGGCTGGAGGCCTCCGGGTTTCAACCCGTCTTCTTTGGGGCTGCAGGCGTGTTCGCCGCGTTTGCGATCGGAGGCGCCGCTGCCACGCTCTTCGGCTCCTCGGGGAAAGCGGAAGCCTGAGCGGATCAGCGCTCGCCGGTGGGTGGCAGGCGTTTCTGCGGTGCGCCCGCAACATAGGTTTCCACCACGCAGCGATCGTCGCCGAGCGTTTGCAGGAGGAACAGTTCCTCAGAAAGGGTCGTGACGGTTTCCATGCGCAGCGCCTTTGCGGGCGTTGCACCAGCGTCGAGCACCACCAGATCGGCATCCGTGCCAGGATTGAGCGTCCCGATCCTGTCGGCAAGCGACAGGGCCTGTGCGTTCCCCAGCGTGATCCAGTAGAAGCTGGTGAGCGGATGCATGCGCTGCCGCTGGAGCTGCAGGATCTTGTAGCCTTCATCGAGTGTGCGCAGCATGGAGTAATTCGTTCCGCCGCCGACATCCGTCGCGATCGCGGTACGTATGCCCGCGCTTTCAAGGCCTGACTTGTCGAAGAGGCCGCTGCCCAGGAAGAGATTGGACGTCGGGCAGAAAACGGCGACGGACCCTGTCTCGCGCATGACGTGAAGCTCGTGTCCCGTCATGTGAATACAGTGTCCGAGCAGCGTCCTCGGACCCAGGAGATCGAAGCTTTCATAGACCCCGAGATAGTGTGCCGCATCCGGATAAAGTTCCCGCGTGAACGCGATTTCGTTCTGGTTCTCATTGATATGGGTCTGAAGGTGGCACTCGGGATGTTCCCTGAGCAGGCTTCCGGCAGCCTCAAGCTGCTCCGGTGTCGAGGTGATCGCAAAGCGGGGTGTGATGACATATTTCGCCCGGCCTTTGTCGTGCCACTTGGCGAGCAGCCGCTTGCTGTCATCGTAGGAACTTTGCGCCGTGTCGCACAGAGCGGGTGGCGCGTTGCGGTCCATCATAGTCTTGCCGCCGAGCATCATCATGCCCCGGCGTTCTGCTTCTTCGAAATAGGCGTCGACCGAGTTCGGATGACTGGAACAATAGGCAACCGCCGTGGTGGTGCCGTGTGCGACCAGGGCGTCGAAGAAATGGGCCGCGATCCGGTCCGCATGCACCTTGTCGGCGAATTTCTGTTCGGCCGGAAACGTGTAGTCGTTCAGCCAGTCGAGCAGTTGATCCGCCCAGGAGGCGATCACCTGTGCCTGGGGAAAGTGAATATGCGTATCGATGAAGCCTGGAAGGATCAGGTGCGGACGGTGATCGATGACCGTCACCCCGTCCGGCACCTCTCTGGAAATCTTTGAAAAGTCGCCACACGCCTCGATCGTGCCTCCGGACAGAAGCAGGGCGCCGTCTTCCAGGTAGGTATAGGTGTCCGTGTCATCCGCTCCGCCCGGGCAGGCGTTGAAGGTCAGAAGTCTGCCGCGCAGGAGTGTTCTTGTCTGGTCTGCCACAGCGTAATGTCCTTGGTCGGTCTGCAGGAAGCGGGAAGAAACCCAGTAATAGTCTCGCGCGCGCCGGGGAACAATGGTCTCCATCAGTCTGTTGAAAAACGGCCGTGTGCGCCTGATCAACCCGCGCGCGTGCAGGTTCGCGTCTTTCTCGGATTGTTTCGATTGGCACGATCTGACGTCGTCTGTTAAAGACCCTCTGTAAAACGTGAAGCTGCCTTGAAACCTCACCATGGGCTGCGCAGAGGAAGATGAAATGTCAGCAGATTTGCCGCGTCCGACCGACAATGCCTTTCTTGGAAAGTCGCTGAAGGGCGGGTCGCATGAATCGACCTATGCCGGAGCGCTGTCCTTCATGCGGCGGCGATACAGCCGGGATCTCGACGGCGTCGATCTCGCGGTCTGGGGCATTCCCTTCGATGCATCGGTGTCCAACCGGCCAGGTGCGCGCTTCGGCCCCCAGGGCGTGCGCAGGGCCTCGGCCATTTTCGACGGCGATCCGCAATATCCCTTTCACATGGATCCGTTCGAAGAGATCGCCTGTGTCGACTACGGTGACTGCGTATTCGACTATGGCCGCAACGCTGATGTGCCGGGCCACATTGAAGCCCAGGCCGCCGATATTCTGGCAACGGACACACACCTGTTTTCGATCGGCGGCGATCATTTCGTCACCTATCCGCTGTTGCGCGCGCATGCCGCCAAACACGGCCCGCTTGCGCTGGTTCAGTTCGACGCTCACCAGGATACCTGGCCCGACGAGGGCGACCGGATTGATCATGGGACATTCACTGGGCGTGCGGTCCGGGAAGGCCTGATCGATCCGCACAAGTCGATTCAGATCGGCATCCGCACGCATGCCCCCGAAACCTGCGGGCTGGACATCATATTCGGTCACGAACTGGAAGAACTCGGGGTATCTGGCGTTATCGACCTCGTCAAAAGACGCGTTGGTTCCACACCTGCATATATGACCTTCGATATTGACTGTCTTGATCCCGCCTTCGCACCTGGAACCGGTACACCGGTTTCGGGCGGACTGACATCACGCGAAGCGCTCTGCATCCTGCGGGGGCTGCGTGAAATCGACTTTGTCGGAGGAGATGTCGTCGAAGTCGCCCCGGCCTATGATCATGCCGATATCACATCGATTGCCGGTGCCAGTGTGGCACTGACCTATATCGGTCTGTTGGCTGAACGGCGAAAGAGCGCGGGATCATGATCCGGCGGAAACCTCCGGGTGGACCTGCGGCCGGCTTGGCCGCGCGCAAAGTGCAAACTGGAAGTCAGGCGATCTTTTCGGTGTTGTCATTGTCCGGTGCCGACGACCAGAACCGGTAGAGCGGTGACCTGTCCTTCATCTGCTTAAAGAGCAGGACCTGTTTCTGGAAACACACGAGTTGCGCCGAATAGGCAACGAGAAGACCGGTGCCGGTCAAGAGAAGGGATGCCGTGATCCCGCCCGTATAGGCGATCACGGCCCCGAGCCAATAGACCAGGAAAAGCGTGGTGATGCGGGCGCTTAATTTGTCCGGTATCGGCGTGTGGAGGCGGTTCAGCCAGATCCGTTCTCCAAATCCGACCGCGTTTGCCCAGGTGGGTTTTGTCGAAGGCGCGGCCGCTTTGCCCTGAAGAAAAACCAGTCCTGCGACGGCCAGGATCGTGAGGGCAATGGCGGCAGCCGTGCCAACCCAGATGTGTGACCAGATCGCAAGGCAGACAAGCGCCGGCGTCAGCAGCTTGGCGTAGGTGGCACGTGCTCCCGCCGGCTTGCTTCCGCCTGTTATTCGCAGGGTCCCGAGAACCGAATTTGCGGGGTGTCCCCCGTGATGTGCCGGCTGTACCTGCTGGAACTGGTTTCGTTCGGGTGTCTGCATGGTTAACGCTGCGTTTACAATCGAAGCGCAACCATACCCTCAGTCCCGGACACTTGGCAATCTCGGTTGGCCAATGCGCCGAAAGTGCCGCAGTTCCGCGCATGTGAAAGGTGTCGGGACTGGGACGGTATCGGCAAGTCGGTTGTTCGGAAGAACCCTTGATAACGTAGCTGAGGCAACACGCATCTCTTAGCGTAAGTCGCCGTTCTCTTCTAAAAGTTGCTGCCTATTTATTGTTTATTAGGTGCAAAATACATAAAATATCGAACTACCCGATAAACCAGCCGGGTGAAACAACCGGATGAAAAAAGAGACAATGCTTGCCGGTAATCAACACGTTCAATTGACGAGTGGAAAGACCCTCGCGGAGGAACTTGACCGCATCAACGGGCTCGATCATCTGGAAAAAGGTGATCAGCTGCACCTGAGTGATGACTGGGTGCAGACGCTCGTCAACAACGTTTCGGACTACATTTTCGCCAAGGACCGGCATCACAGGTTTGTCATGGCCAACCGCCAGGTTGCGCTCGATCTCGGACTTGAGGACCCGTCCCAGGTGATCGGCAAGACGGATCTCGAGCTGCACCCATTGGAGACCGGTCGCGGGTACAAGAATACCGAAGCGGAGATCATGGCTTCCAAGGAAGCGCGGATCGACTACGAGGAAGTGGCCCTTCCGAAGAACGGTTCGCGGCGCTGGCTGTCGACATCGAAATACCCGGTCCTGAACGCCGAAGGCGAGGTCGTCGGCATTGTCGGGATTTCACGTGACATCACGGAGCGCAAGAAGGCGCAACTCCTGCAAGAGGGTCAGAACAAGGTCCTTCAGGAGATTGCGACCTCCAAACCCCTGCACGAAGTGCTCGAAACCCTCGTGCTGACCATGGAAAGCCAGATGGATGGCGTCATGGGATCCATCATGCTGGTCAGCGAAGATGGCGAGTACCTGGTTCCCGCCGTCGCTCCGAATTTGCCCGAAGGCTATGTCGAGTTGTGCAAGGGAACCCCTGTCGGCCCGAAGGTCGGATCCTGCGGAACCGCGGTCTACCGGCGCGAAAGCGTGTTCGTGGACAATATGCTGGAACATGAACTGTGGAGCGAGTTCCGGGACCTCATCAGAGAGTTCGACATGCGCGCCTGTTGGTCCGTGCCTTTCTTCGGCAAGGACGCGTGCGTTCTGGGAACTTTCGGGCTCTACTCGAACGAAGTGCGCGGGCCGAGCGAACATGAGCACAAACTCGCTGTTGAGGCCGCCCGTTTGGCGTCCATCGCCGTGGAACGGGAGCGTGCAGAAACCGAGATACGCTACCTCGCAAATCATGACGTTCTCACGGGGCTTCCCAATCGGCACGATTTCAAGGCCAAGCTGGCTGAAAAGGTGTCCGACAGCCTACGGTCCGGTGAACCGGTTGCGGTTCTCTTCGTCGATCTCGACGACTTCAAACTCGTCAATGACAGCTTTGGCCATGCGATCGGTGATCAGGTCCTCATGATCATTGCCGAGCGCATCCTGTCCGTGCACGGCGGTCAGCATGAATCGGTGCGTTTCGGTGGAGACGAATTCGTTCTGATCGTCGAGGGGCAACACGCGCAGAAGCTGGCGCTTGTCGACCTGATGACGAAACTCAGAAATGAAATCACCCGGACGATATCCATCGGTGACCTGTCGTTTCACGTGACCTGCAGTATCGGCGCGGCAAGCTGCCCGTCAGACGCCGAAGATGCAGAGCAGCTCCTGAAGAATGCCGACAAGGCGATGTTCGAGGCAAAGTCTCAGGGGCGCGATGGTTTCAAGCTTTTCGAACACTCAAGGCCGAAGAAATCCTTCAACCGGCTGACTTTGCTTGAGGAAATGCGCCGTGGGATCGAAAACGACGAATTCCACCTCGAATATCAGCCGCAATATGATCTGTTCAGTGGCCGGATCGTGGGTGCCGAAGCACTGGTGCGGTGGCGGCATCCGTTTCTCGGCAGGCTGATGCCCGAAGATTTCGTGCCGCTGGCTGAGGACAGCGGCCTGATCGTGCCGCTCGGGCGTTGGGTTCTGTTCGAGGCCTGCCGCCAGAACAGGGAATGGCAACTTCAGGGCCTGCCGACCATCACCATTGGCGTGAATGTCTCTCCCCGGCAGTTCCGCGATGCCGCCCTGACAGGAGATGTCTGCGATGCGCTCGCGCAAACCGGGCTTGCGGCACAACATCTCGAACTGGAAGTCACGGAAAATCTTTTGATGAAGAACGCCGATCAGGCGGTCAAGCTCATGGACGATTTCCGGAGGATCGGCCTGAAACTGGCGATCGACGATTTCGGAACGGGATTTTCCAGCCTGATTGCCCTGAAGAACTTTCCGCTCACGCGCCTTAAGATCGATCAGAGTTTCATCCGCGACCTGGAAACAGACGAGAATGACCGGAGCATTGCGCGCGCGATCATTTCCCTGGGCCGGGAATTGGGACTGAACGTGGTGGCCGAAGGCGTCGAAACCGCGAAGCAGCAGGCATTCCTGGCCAGCTGCAAATGCGAAACCGTGCAGGGCTTCCACTTTGGCAGACCCATGTCGCCGGAGAAATTTGCAGCGCTCCTGGGAATGACCCTGATGCCGATCAGTGCGCAATCACGCTGACACGTACCCTAGACCTTCTGCATGACGTAGGAACCAGGGGCATCCTCTAGTATCTTGACCCTGTTGGCGCCCGGTTTGCGCGCCTTGACCGTCGCCCCGTCGTTTGAACGGATCCATTGATCCCAGTAGGGCCACCAGGAACCCGGATGCTCCTTGGCATTCTTGAGCCAGTTTTCCAGCGTCCCCTTTGCCTCGCCGCCGGTCCAGAACTGGTATTTCTTCTTCGCCGGCGGGTTGACCACGCCCGCGATGTGCCCGGACCCGGCAAGAACATAGTCGACAGGACCGCCGAAGCAGCCGGACCCGAGGAAGACGGATTTGGGCGGCGCGATGTGATCCTCACGCGTGGCGAGGTTGAAGATCGGAATGGTGACCTTGGAAAGATCCAGCATCTCGCCGGCGACTTCCATCTCGCCCTTTGAAAGCTTGTTGTCCAGGTAGCAGTTGCGCAGGTAGAATGAGTGGTTCGCTGCCGGCATGCGCGTTGAGTCGGAATTCCAGTAGAGAAGGTCGAAAGGGAAGGGGTCCTTGCCCTTCAGGTAGTTGTTGACCACGTAGGACCAGATCAGGTCGTTCGAGCGCAGCATGTTGAATGCCGACGACATTTTCGAACCGTCCAGATAGCCCTGTTCTTCCATCCGTTTTTCCAGGACCGAGATCTGCTCCTCGTCCACGAAGACCTTGAGGTCGCCCGCAAAGGTGAAGTCGACCTGCGTGGTGAAGAAGGTTGAGGTCTTGATGCGTTCATCGCCGACCTTTGCCATGTAGGCAAGCGTGACAGCCAGCAGCGTCCCGCCGACGCAGTAGCCGATCGCGTTGACCTCTTCCTGGCGAGTCGCACGCTTGATGACGTCCAGAGTGTCGAGAATGCCTTCCTTCATGTAGTGCTCGAAGCTCTTCTGGGCTTGCCGTTCGTCGGGGTTCACCCAGGAGATGACAAAGACGGTATGTCCCTGATCGACGGCCCACTTGATGAAGGATTTCTCGGGATTCAGATCGAGAATGTAGAACTTGTTGATCCAGGGCGGCACGATCATCAAAGGCCGCTTCAGGACCTCGCCGGTCGTCGGGGTGTACTGGATCACCTGGCACACATCGTTCTGGGCAATCACCTTGCCCGGCGTGTTGCCGAGATTGTCGCCAAGCTTGAATTTGGACGGGTCCGTCTGCCTGATCTTGAGTTCGCCCTGGCCGGTCTTCAGGTCCTCCGCCAGATGCTGCATGCCTTTCACGAGGTTCTCGCCATTGCTTTCCATCGTGAGGCGAAGCAGTTCCGGATTGGTCAGGACGAAGTTCGACGGCGATACCGCGTTGGCGATCTGGGTGACGTAGAACTCCGCCTTGTGACGGGTGTGTTCGTCGAGCCCCTGGGCGTCGTGGACCATTTCTTCGGCCCACTTGCTGGTGATGAGATAGAGTTGCTTGATGAAGTCGAAATACTGATTTTCCTGCCACTCGGGATCCGCGAAGCGCCGGTCCTTGGCCGGTGTTTCGACAGCCGGTTCCGCCTGTTCGCCCATCATCCGTTTCAGGGACGAATTCCACAATTCGATGTAACCGCTCCAGAGCCTTGACTGTGCCTCCAGCGCGCGCTGCGGATCGGACGCCCAGTATTCACCAACCTGGGCCAGCGTCTTGACCACACCCGTCAACTCGTCTGTCGATTCGTGCTTGATCTTGCCTTGTTCGCGCGGCTCGATATAGGCAGCCAGTGCTTTTCCCGCCTGTTCCAGGGTCTTCGCCAGGTTCTGGGCAAACGCTTCCGGGTTGTTGATAATGTAGTGCAACATCGGATGCGGGCGGTCGTCAGACATCGGTATGGTATCCTCCGGTGTTTTCTTTGTCCCTCCTGCCAGGCTAGGCGGAGGGTATTGGGCTTCAAATCGCGATATCTGGTTGGGTTCCCGCCAGTATTCTGCCTGTTGTTCCTATATGGCATAAGGCGCGCGCGCAGTCGATCCGTATTGAAACTCAGACAGTCGGTATGCGGCATCGGTTCTCAGGGGGAGGCCGGGCGCCCGGACGCGCGAAAGTTTGAAGGAAAACACCTTCATACTTCTGGAAAAGACCGGAAACTTTCCGCACGAAGGCAAAATTCCTGATAGCGTTTATGCCGAGGCCGCCGAGGTCTTGAAAGCACCGCTTCGGGAGGAACACGGTGAGTTTGACCGGCAAGCGCACGATCTGCAGCGCGATAGTACTCTGCTTAACCCTGACCGCCTGCGGCGTCGGGCCGGGAACGCCGCTCATCGTCGCTCTGAAACGCGACAAATCGCAACTCGACGGGAATGTGCCGAAACCAAAGGGCTACGACCGCCCGGTGAGCGCGGGTGTCTCAAGCGGTTTGATCAACCCGGCCGATCGCGAAGAGACAGCGGAATATCTGGAATCGCTCGCAACGTCGCAGTAATTCCAGGCGGCTCTTGAGCGGGCAAAGCTTGCTGGCTGAAAACGCGTTGCCGCCTTAATCGGTTTAATTCGGAGCGTCCCGGTGGTCCTGAAAATTTCTTTTCGGAAAACCGGCCAAAATTAGGTGGCTAGTTTCGCAAAGACGGATGCGAAAACGCGTCGGGGCTGCTAAAAGAGCCCCGCCGCGCAGGCATGGACGTGTCTGCGTGCCGCCACTACGTCAACTCGCAAGGATCAGCGCCATGGAGGAATTCCATAAGATCAAGCGGCTGCCGCCGTATGTCTTTGAACAGGTCAACCGTCTGAAGGCAAAAGCGCGCGCTGCGGGTGCTGACATCATCGACCTTGGCATGGGAAATCCGGACCTACCGACTCCGCCGCACATTGTCGAAAAGTTGACCGAGGTGGTCCAGGATCCCAGAACGCACAGGTACTCGGCGTCGAAAGGCATCCAGGGCCTGCGAAAGGCACAGGCTGCCTATTATGGCCGCCGCTTCGGTGTGAAGCTTGATCCCGACACGCAGGTGATCGCCACGCTCGGCTCCAAGGAAGGCTTTGCGAACATGGCGCAGGCGATCTCCGCTCCGGGAGACGTGATTCTGAGCCCGAACCCCAGTTACCCGATCCACACCTTCGGGTTTCTCATGGCCGGCGCATCCATCCGCAACGTCCCCGCCGAACCGGGCCCGGCCTTTTTCGACGCGCTGGAACGCGCTGTCATTCACTCGGTTCCCAAGCCGATCGCAATCATCCTGTGCTATCCGGCAAATCCCACCGCCTATTGCGCCGATCTCGACTTCTACAAGGACGTCGTCGCGTTTGCGCGCAAGCATGACATCTTCATCCTGTCCGATCTTGCCTATTCGGAAATCTATTTCGGGGCGACGCCCCCGCCGTCCGTTCTCCAGGTGCCCGGCGCCATGGACGTGACCGTGGAGTTCACCTCGCTTTCCAAGACGTTTTCGATGCCGGGCTGGAGAATGGGCTTTGCTGTCGGCAATGAACGCCTGGTATCGGCGCTCTCGCGCGTGAAATCTTATCTCGACTATGGCGCCTTTACCCCGATCCAGGTCGCAGCGACGGCTGCGCTCAACGGTCCTGAGGAATGCATTGCCGAGACCCGGCAGGTGTACAAGAAGCGCCGCGATGTCGTGGTGGACAGCTTCGGGCGGGCCGGCTGGGACGTGCCGGCTCCGGAAGCAAGCATGTTCGCCTGGGCACCGATCCCCGAGAAGTTCCGGGCTCTTGGCAGCCTCGAATTCTCCAAGTTGCTGCTGGAACGCGCTGACGTGGCCGTCGCGCCCGGCCTGGGCTTCGGGGAACATGGCGATGATTATGTGCGCATCGGACTGGTCGAGAACGAACAGCGGCTTCGGCAGGCCGCGAGAAATATTCGCCGCTTTCTTGAAACTGCGGACCAAAAGCTGCACAACGTCATCCCGCTCGAGACTTCTGGCTGAATTGAACTGGACAATAATCTGAATGGCTGAAGCATTGAAAATTGGCGTCGCTGGTCTTGGCACCGTCGGCACGTCGGTTGTGCAACTACTGGACAAACACGGTGAGCAGATCGCCCGGAAAACCGGGACAGCCGTCAAGGTGACTGCCGTGAGCGCCCGCGACCGCTCCAGGGACCGTGGCATTGATGTGTCCGCCTGCGCGTGGTTCAGCGATCCGGTCGAGATGGCACGATCCGCGGACATAGACATTTATGTGGAGCTGATTGGCGGCGAAGCCGGCGCGGCCGAAGACAGCGTTCGCGCTGCGCTGGAACGTGGTGTCCATGTCGTGACCGCGAACAAGGCCCTGCTGGCGCGCCACGGCGTAGAACTGGCGGAGATCGCCGATGCGAACAATGCCGTCCTGAATTACGAGGCGGCGGTTGCCGGCGGAATTCCGATCGTCAAGACGCTGCGCGAATCCATGACGGGCAACGATATCAGTCGCGTCTACGGCATCCTGAACGGCACCTGCAATTACATACTCACGCGCATGGAAGCGGAAGGGATCAGTTTCGAGGACTGTCTCGCCGACGCGCAGCGTCTCGGCTACGCGGAAGCGGATCCGACCTTTGACATCGAAGGCAATGACACCGCCCATAAGCTGGCGATCCTGACCAGCCTCGCATTCGGCACGAAGATTTCCAGCGATACGATTTTCATGGAGGGCATCACGTCCATTACCACGGCGGACATCCAGGCGGCCGATGAACTCGGCTTCCGCATCAAGCTGTTGGGTGTGGCGCAACGCACCGATACAGGAATCGAGCAGCGCGTTCATCCGACAATGGTGCCGAAATCTTCTGCGATCGCACGGATTGACGGCGTCCTGAACGCGGTTGCGGTCGATGGTGACTATGTCGGTGAGATCGTGCTCGTCGGACCGGGAGCCGGCGGAAACGCGACCGCGTCTTCTGTCGTCGCAGACATCTCCGATATTGCCCGGGGGGATGCGACCCATGCCCTCGGAATGCCGGCGGAGGACCTAAAAGACTATCAGCGGGCGCGCATGCGGCTGCACGAGGGCGGCTATTACATCCGTCTGTCCGTGTTCGATCGCCCCGGTGCTTTCGCGGAGATCGCGCGCTGCATGGGCGATGCCGGTATTTCGCTGGAATCGATTGTGCAGAAACGGCAATCGGCGGAAGAACCGCCGGCGTCATTCGACGCCGAGTTGCCTCAACCTGTCATACTGATCACTTATGAGACGACCGAGGTCGCGATCAAGGAGGCCCTGGACGTGATCATGTCCAAGGGCGTCGTCGCCGAGCCTCCGCAAATGATACGCATTGAAAAGCTGAACTGATAGCAAGGTGCCTGCCGCTTGCTGCGGGGGAAAGACTGGAGAAGTTGATGTCCGATACAGAAAATCAGCCGTCGAGTGGACTGGACCGGATTCTGACCCTTGAACTGGCACGCGTGAGCGAGAGGGCGGCTGTGTCCGCAGCGCGTCTGCGGGGACACGGGGATGAGATGGCTGCCGATCAGGCTGCGGTCGACGCCATGCGGCGCGAGCTGAACCGCTTGCCGATCGACGGGACGGTCGTCATCGGCGAGGGGGAGCGCGACGAAGCACCCATGCTCTATATCGGCGAGAATGTCGGCACCAAGCAGGGGCCCCAGGTCGACATTGCTCTCGATCCGCTGGAAGGCACCACCATCTGCGCAAAGAACCTGCCGAATTCCCTGGCCGTTATCGCGTTGGCCCCGGCAGGCGACCTCCTGAATGCACCGGACAGCTACATGGACAAGATTGCCATCGGGCCGGGCTACCCCGCCGGTCTGATTGATCTCGATGCTCCGGTTGCCGACAACATTGCAGCCGTCGCAAAGGAAAAGGGCGTTGCCGTTTCGGAAGTGACGGCCTGCGTTCTTGACCGTCCCCGGCACGCGCGCCTGATCGAGGACATCCGCGCCACGGGCGCTGCGATCCGGCTAATCGGCGACGGCGACGTTGCCGGCGTCATTCACACGACCGACCCGGACGAAACCGGCATCGACATCTATGCCGGTATCGGCGGAGCTCCCGAAGGGGTGCTGGCAGCTGCCGCCCTGCGCTGCATCGGCGGACAGATGCAGGCCCGGCTGGTCATCACGCGCGACGAACAGGTCGATCGGGCCCATCGCATGGGGATCGAGGACATCAAGAAGAAATACACGCTGGAGGAAATGGCGGGACCGGATGTTCTCTTTGCAGCCACGGGCGTGACCGATGGCAATTTCCTGCAAGGCGTCCGGTTTGGACGTGAGCATATCACCACCCACACCGTTGTGATGCGGTCCTCGACAGGAACGGTTCGCTACATCAAGGCGCAGCACCATGATCTGGAGAAATTCCACCTGGATTGAGGGCCGTGCCGAAAGTCTGTCGAGGTTCAGGATCCGGTCTTGCTTTGAATGATCAAAAACTCCGATGAGGAAGACGGGCGGCTCGTACTCGGGGTCGCCAGATCGGCAAACGACAACGCCTGGCGCGAGCGCCTGAGCGCGTCCGAGGCACGCACGGCCATGGCGATCGCACAGATGGAGGGCATTCCGGATGTGCTGGCGCGCGTTCTCGCAGCGCGCGGCGTCACGCAGGAAAAGGCGGCCGACTTTCTCGATCCGACCCTCAAGTCCCTGATGCCTGATCCATCCAGTCTGCAGGACATGGACGCTGCGGTCGAAAGGATCGCGGATGCCGTTCAGGCGGGGAAGAAGATTGCGATCTTCGGCGACTATGACGTTGACGGTGCGACTTCCTCCGCGGTTTTTGCCAAATATCTCAACTGGCTGGGGCTGGATCCGATCATCCATATCCCGGATCGCATCGTCGAAGGATATGGTCCCAACGGTCCGGCAATCGAACATCTGCATGCCAGCGGAGCGGAATTGCTGGTTACGCTGGACTGCGGCAGCACCTCGTCCGAAGCGTTCGAAACGGCCCGGTCCCTGAACCTGGATGTAGTTGTCATCGACCACCACCAGGTTGGAGAAACGCTTCCCGACGTCGTGGCGCTGGTCAATCCGAACCGGCAGGACGACCTGTCTGGCCAGGGACATCTGGCAGCGGTCGGCGTCACGTTTCTCTTCCTCGTCGGTCTGAACAGAGAACTCAGAAGGCGCGGCGTGTTCGAGAGCGGCCGACAACCGGATCTGATGTCACTGCTCGATCTTGTCGCTCTTGGAACCGTCTGTGACGTGGTTCCGCTCAGGGAGCTGAACCGCGCCTATGTCACCCGGGGTCTGGCGGTCATGCACAAGCGCCAGAACCCGGGTCTCACTGCACTGGCCGATGTGGCCCGGGTGAACGGCAAGCCTGTTCCGTACCACCTGGGTTTTCTGGTAGGCCCGAGAATCAACGCCGGAGGCCGGATCGGAGACGCCGCTCTCGGAGCGCGCCTGCTCACCACGCAGGACAGCCACGAGGCCCGCGCAATCGCCGAGCGGCTCGATCAGTTGAACAACGAACGCCAGGCGATGGAAGCGCATATGCTGGAAGAAGCGGGCGCTGAGGCACTTGCGGCCATCGACACGCGCGACCCGGCCGTTCTGCTCACCGGGTCCGAAGATTGGCATCCGGGCATCGTGGGGCTGATTGCCTCGCGCTTGAAGGAGGCGCATCGGCGGCCGGCCTTCGCCATTGCCTACGATGCCTCGGGCAAGGGGACAGGCTCCGGCAGGTCCGTTCATGGTGTCGACCTCGGCGCTGCCGTGCGCAAGGCTGTCGAAATCGGGCTGCTCGAGAAGGGCGGAGGTCACGCCATGGCTGCCGGTCTGACCGTACAGCGGGAAAAAGCCGGTGACCTTGAGGAGTTCTTTAATCAAACTCTAAAGAATGACGTTGAAGATGCTACAAGTAAAAGAGAAATCCGGGTTGATGCTGCGCTGACAGCGACCGGTGCTACCCTGGATCTGGTGGAGCTGCTTGAAAAGGCCGGACCTTTTGGGGCAGGCCATTCCGAGCCGGTCTTTGCATTTCCCGCGCATCGCATCTCATTTGCCGATGTTGTCGGAAAGGGGCATGTTCGGGCGACCATCGCCGCTGGCGACGGTGCCTCCTTGAAGGCCATCTGCTTCAAGGCGGATGACAAACCTCACGGGCGCATGCTGCTGGAAGGCAGGGGACGTAACCTCCATCTGGTCGGGACGCTCTCGATCGATACTTGGCAAGGTACTCCAAAGGTACAAATGCGCATCCTCGATGTTGCCGATCCGCGAAAGAGCCGCCTGTAAGCGCGCCCGGTAAGAGGCCATTAACCAAACTCTAAGGCTCGCTGCGTAAGCTTTCTTCACGAAGGAATCGTGAGGGAAAGATATGCGCGCTCAGAATGAGCTTTCGCCATATTTTGCGGAAATTGACAAACGCACCGACAACGCGCTGAAGGGCATCCGAGAAGTGCGCCGGTCTGCGAAACTGAAATCCTTGCCGTCGCAACCGAAGGGAACAGTCGCTGGAACCGGGTTCCTCGTGCTTTTCGCTGTTTTTGTCGGTTTTTTCCTGGATTGATCCGGACCCCCATTCGCACTTGAAATCAAGGCGCTGCCGCTTTTATGTCTGACAGCTGAACTGTTGGAGATACCTGCGGCATGACCGATTATCCTATTGCACTCTGGTCCTTTAACCTCGGCCGCGCACCGGCCTCGGTCGACGCATTGGCGCGTGCCATCCAGGACGAGATGCGGAAAGCAGCGGACGCAGGCGCGAAGCTGCTCATGCTCCCGGAATACTTCATCGAATGCTGTCTGGCTTTCAAACCGGCAGGACTGCCGCCCGATCGCGAAATGGCGTTTCTCGCCGATGTGGGCAAAGACCTGTTGAACCTGCTGGCACCTTTGCCGCAGCAACACGGAATTTCCCTTCTGGCCGGAACGATGCCGGTGAAAACAGATGGCGGCATTACCAATACCGCGTTTCTGCTGACCGCGGATGGTCGCCAGATCAGGCAGGACAAGCTTTGCCTGACACCTTTTGAGCAGGATCCCGATACCTGGAACCTGACGCCGGGGAACCGGCTTGCTGTTTTCGAGCTTGATGGCCTCAAAATGGCGATCCTCATTTGTCTGGATATCGAGATGCCGGCCCTCAGTTGCCTGCTCGCCAAGGCGGGACCGGATCTGATTCTGGTGCCGTCGATGACGGAAAAACTGTCCGGTTATCACCGGGTCTACGGGTGCGCCAAGGCACGGGCGGTCGAACTGATGTGTGCTGTCGCCGTGTGCGGCGTTGTTGGGGTTTCAAAGGGCACGACACAAAACGACTCCAGCGTTTCGGGGGCCGCTCTTTATGTTCCATGTGAAGAAACCCTTGGTTTTACGGGTATTGCAGCCGAAATTGCGGCGACAGACGGGAGTAATTCCGAAGAACCATTCCTGACCTGTGGTGTGCCGATGAAGGAACTGGGTGACCTGAAATGCGGCAAGGCTGAAGTGTGGCCGGGAGCCTGGAGCGCCGAGGCGGTATCGATAAGCGAAGATGCCTTAAGGTAAATTGTGTTTAAGTAACAAGCCTGATGCACAAAGTGCGCTTTTGTCTAGACAAATTGAGCGAATGCCACTAAGTACACACCTCCATTGAAGGAAGGTGTGAAAGTGAGTCTGTCCAGATCGTTTGCAAAGGGGGAAAAGTCGTGGCTGCGGGGGCTATTGGGTTTGTTCTACAAGCCGGCCCGATTGCAGATCGCTGCCCTGTGCATGCGTCCGGGCGAGACCGAGACCGAGATCCTTCTGGTTTCGACACGGGATACGGGTCGATTGATCCTGCCCAAGGGGTGGCCGGAGCCTGACAGACAGGACCACGAGACCGCCGCGACGGAGGCCTACGAGGAAGCGGGTGTCGTCGGGCAGGCAGATCCGTGCGCACTCGGGACCTTCAGTTCGTACAAGGGACGGTCGGATGGCTCGAAAGTGCGGACAAGGGTGTTGGTCTTCAAGCTGCAGTTTGAAAAGCAACTGAGCAAGTTTCCGGAACTGGGGCAGAGGCAATGCCTGTGGCTGCCCTTTTCCGAAGCCGTGGACCGGGCCAACGAAAGCAGCCTGAAGCGCTTTCTTCTCCGCCACCGGGCTGAAATCGCCTAGGAAATCTCTTCCGAAGACTCTTTCGCGCTGACGGACAGGTGACCGGAAGCTTCGAGCGAAAGGTGCGCCCAGACCGGCAGATGGTCGGACGCCACGCGCGCGGTCCGGGATTTGTGAACGCCGGCCTTTTGCACGGTGAATTCCGGACTGGTGATGATCCTGTCGAGGCTGCCGACGGGAAGCGGGCTCGGAAAACTCTTGCCCGGTGTCGTGACTTCGTAGCGTTCTTCCAGGAGCTTCAGGCTGCGCGCCGTGTCGCGCCATTCGTTCAGGTCGCCAATCAGCACGGTCGGCAGGTAGTCGAGATTTTCATGCAGTTGGTGCATCAGCGAGCTGATCTGCTTCTTGCGGAAATGCCCGAGCAGGCTGAGATGCATCGCGGCCACGCGTATCTTTTCGCCGCCGATGTCGAGATCCACGGCGACGGCGCCGCGCGGTTCCAGTGTCGGCAGTTCCAGCTTTCTGAAATCGACGATCCCGATCGAGTCACGGATCAGGATCGCGTTGCCGTGCCATCCCAGGCTCTTGCCGTTCTCCGAAAAGGGGACGGGACGGTAACCGGTTTCCGAGAGGATCGTGACCCTGTCCAGCGTGCTTTCGCGCGGGCCGAAGCGTTTGTCGGCTTCCTGCAGCGCCAAGACATCGCAATCGAGTTCACGGATGACCTTGAGGGTCCGTTCCGGGCGGCGACGGGCATCGACGCCGATCGCCTTTTGTATGTTGTAGGAACCGATTTTCAGCATATGGGAGAGAGTTGCGGGATTTCGCGGCGGTTTGCAAGTCAACGCTTCGAGAAACCGATGAACGTGCGCATACGCCTCTTGAAATTCGCGCACAGTTGGGCAGTCCCAAAGAAAAAGCCCCCGTGGCGCTTGCCACAGGGGCGTGCACTCATCCGCCGGCGCGCGTTAGGCCGCTTCCAGCTCCCCGGCGGACTGCACCAGCAGTCCTGAAACGTAGTCCATGAAGGAAACCCAGGCTTCCACGACGAACGTCTCCGGACCGGTGCGCCAGACCATCACCGGCGACTTGTGGAAGATCGTGCGTGAAACCGTGCCGACGGGAAAGGCATCGAGTGAAAAGTCGATGAAGATGCCCGTGTTGAGCAACCAGACCGCTTTTTCACCGCTCACGATAATCGCTTCGGACCGCTCCGAAATGTCCACGAGCGCATGCGGCTGGTCCTTGAGCCCGGTCTCGATCGCCTCGAAGACAGAGCCCAGGTCGTCTTCGGGAGCCAGCAGGGTCCACTCGTCCGGCCCCATCCAGAGCGCGGCGCGCTTGTCTCCAAGTCCGCAGGACATCGGTTTGGCGGGCAATACGGCACCGAAGGCGTTGCCTGCATCATCAAGAGACGTAGGCCGCACGCGCAGTGAAAGCCGTGTCACCGGTGCCGCCTTGAGGATCGAAACATCGCCAAGGCTCAGCAGCGGGTCCGCCCCGGCGTCGGGGGTGATCAGATCATTGGCCAGAACTTCAGACATTGATCCGCGCTCCTTCCTTGTCATAGAACACTGGACCGGTTACCTCGACCGGGATGCTGCCGTCCGGCATCGGAACATAAAGCGTCTTGCCCTCAAGGGCATGACCGTTCTTGACGACGGCCAGGGCAATCGTCCGGTCAAGCGCAGGGCTGAAATAGGACGAGGTGACGTGACCTTCTGCCTGCGTACCCGTCGCCGGGTTTTCGGCGGTGGTTATCTGCGCACCTTCCTCGAGTTTCACCTTCGGGTCCTTCGTGAGCAGCCCGACGAATTGTTTGCGGTTTTCCGCCACGAGATCCGGACGTTCCAGCCCGCGCTTGCCGACAAAGTCGAGTTTCTTCTTGCCGATGGCCCAGGTCATGCCGGCATCCTGCGGGGTCACGGTTCCGTCCGTGTCCTGACCGACAATGATGTAGCCTTTCTCCGCGCGCAGGACGTGCATGGTTTCGGTTCCATACGTGGTGCCGGCATGCTTTTCGATTTCCTTGGCGAGCGTCTCCCACATCATCTTGCCATGCCGGCGCGGCACGTTGATTTCAAAGCCGAGTTCCCCGGTGAAGGAAATCCTGAAGAGGCGGCAGGGAACGCCGCAGAACGTGGCCTCCCGTACGCTCATGTGCGGAAACGCCTCGTTGGAAAGGTCGACACCTTCGATGAACGGGGCGATGACATCGCGCGCCTTCGGGCCCTGGACGGCGGCAACCGCGTATTGTTCCGTCGTCGAGGTGATCCACACGTCGAGATCGGGCCATTCGGTCTGAAGATAGTCCTCCATGGTCGCGAATACGCTTGGCGCGCCGCCTGTCGTGGTGGTCACGTGAAAGCGGTCATCTGCAAGGCGCCCGATGACTCCGTCATCGGTGATGAAGCCGGCATCATTGAGCAGAAGGCCGTAGCGGCAGCGTCCGGGCGCGAGCTTCTTCCAGGGATTGGTGTACATACGCTCCAGGAATTCCGCCGCATCCGGTCCGACGACCTCGATCTTTCCGAGGGTCGACGCATCGAACAGGCCGACGCTGTCGCGCACCGTCTTGCACTCACGTGCGACGGCGGCATGCATGTCCTCGCCCGGCTTCGGGAAGTACCAGGTTCGCTTCCATTGTCCGACATCTTCAAAGACACCGCCATTGTCGACAACCCAGTCATGCGACGGGGTCTTGCGAACCGGGTCGAAAAAGTCGCCACGGGCAACGCCCGCGAAGAGGCCGAAAGTAGTCGGCGTGTAGGGCAGGCGGAACGTGGTCAGTCCCACATCCGTCATCGGACGCTCCAGCGCGCCGGACGCGATCTGCAGGGCGTTCATGTTGGAAAGACGGCCCTGGTCGGTTGCCATGCCGGTCGTTGTGTAGCGCTTGATGTGCTCGATGGAATGCATGCCCTCGCGCACCGCCAGCTTGACGTCCTTGGCGGTGACGTCGTTCTGGTAATCAACGAATGCCTTGACCTTGGACGCGTTGCGATCGTGGGGCAGGGCGCCGAGCGTTCCGCCTTCACCCGGCTCTCCGCCGCTGGCGGTGGCATGGGACACCTTGGCCGATTTGCCGGTCGCAGCCTTGGCGGCTTCTTCACCGGCTGCATAGCCGTCCTCGAGCGTTGCCTGCAGGCCGTAAAGGCCTTTCGCGCCGCCGATGGAACGCTCTTTCTGGACGGATTGTCCGGGAACATAGGCCCCCTTGTCGGCATCCCAGACCACCTTGCCGCGGGACTGGGAATAGAGACTGACCGTGGGCGTCCAGCCGCCCGACATGAGCAGCGCGTCGCACTCGACCTGGCCGCCCGAGGCGACCTGACCGGATGTCATCAGTTTGCCGAGAAGCACCGACTTGACGCGTTTGCGGCCGAGTGTGCCGGTGATCACGCATCCTGCTTCGACACGGATGTTCCGCGCCTTCGCGATCGAAATCAGGCTTTCGGGCGGGGTCTCGCGCAGATCGGCGATCGCGGCGATTTCAACGCCGTGGTCCGCAAGATCGAAGGCCACCTGCCAGGCGGTGTCACATGCCGTCGCGATCACAACCTTGTGGCCGACCTTGACGCCGTACCGGTTCAGATAGGTGCGGCCGGCTTCGGCCAGCAGAATGCCGGGGCGGTCGTTCTCGGGAAACACCATCGGCCGTTCAATTGCGCCGGAAGCGATGACGACTTCCTTGGCCCGGACCTGCCACAGCCGCTCCCGCGGCAATTTCGGATCCGGGTTTGCGACGTGCTCCGTTACCCGTTCGGCAAGCGCGACATAGTTGTGCGCGAAATAGCCGAATGCTGTGGTTCTCGACAGCAGTCTGACATTGTCCATCGAAGCGAGTTTGCCGATCGTCTCGCCAACCCAGTCGGCCGGTGCCTGGCCGTCGATGGTGGCGTTTGTTTCCGTCAGCAGGGAACCGCCGAATTCCGCCTGTTCATCGCACAGAATGACGCTGGAACCGGTTTCTGCCGCGGCCAGCGCGGCTGCAAGCCCGGCGGGCCCTGCGCCGGCAATCAGCACATCGCAGTGGGCATACTGGTTTCCATAGAAGTCCTGATCCGGGTTCTTCGGCGGTTTGCCGAGACCGGCTGCAGCCCGGATGACGGGTTCGTACACTCGGTCCCAGAAGGACTTCGGCCACATGAAGGTCTTGTAGTAGAAACCCGCCGGAAAGAACATCGACAGACGGTCGTTGATCGCGCCGACGTCGAAACCGAGCGAGGGAAACCGGTTCTGCGAGATGGCTTCGAGGCCCTGGTAAAGCTCGACCTGCGTCGCGCGCAGGTTCGGTGTCTGGTCACCGTGCCGGAAGATACCGACCAGGGCATTCGGTTCTTCCGAACCTGCGGTCACGATCCCGCGCGGACGGTGATACTTGAAGGACCGGCCGACAAGGTGGACGCCGTTTGCAAGCAGGGCGGAGGCAAGCGTGTCGCCCTTGTGGCCCTGCATCTGTTCCCCGTCGAAGGTGAAACTGATCTGTTCGGCCCGGTCGATCCGGCCGCCTTTTTCGGTACGGAATGGCTGGCTCATTTGCCGGCCTCCTTGGCAAGTTCTTCAAGGTCCGGCATCGGTTCGCCCGCCTTGTAGAAACTGAGAAATTCGTCTGAGACCGTGTGGCGAACCGCGTTGAAGAAACGCCCGCACCCGTGGATATGGCGCCAACGCTCAGCGTAGACGCCTTTGGTGTTGCTTCTCATATAGAGGAAGTTCACCCAATCTTCGTCGCTCGTTTCCGATGGATCGGCAGGACGCGCGATATGGGCCTCGCCGCGGCAGGAAAATTCCGTTTCCGGACGCTCGACACCGCAATAGGGGCAATAAACCAGCAACATCTGATGAAATCTCCCCTCAGTGAGCCACGGCGGCCGCGGCCGCTTCGTCGATGAGACGACCGGTGCGGAACCGGTCGATCGTGAATGGTGCGTTGATCCGGTGCGGCTCGTCCCTGGCAATCGTGTGCGCAAAGACGTGCCCGGACCCCGGTGTTGCCTTGAAGCCGCCGGTGCCCCAGCCGCAATTGACGTAAAGGCCCTGTACGGGTGTCTTGGAAAGGATCGGCGACCGGTCGGGTGTCACGTCGACGATGCCGCCCCAGTTCCGCAGCATCCGCATGCGCCGGAAATGCGGGAAAAGTTCGCAGATCGCGTCGATCGTATGATTGGAGATGTGAATGCCGCCGGTTTGCGAGTAGGAGATGAACTGGTCGGTGCCCGCGCCAATGACCAGTTCGCCCTTGTCGGATTGCGAAATGTAGGCGTGGATCGTGTTGGACATCACGACACACGGGAAGGCCGGCTTGACCGGTTCGGAGACGAGCGCCTGAAGAGGGTAGGACTCCAGCGGCATGCGAACGCCGGCCATGTCCATGATGGTCGATGTGTGCCCGGCCGCGACAACGCCGACCTTCTTTGCCTTGATGAAGCCTTTCGAGGTTTCAACGCCTTCAACGGACCCGTCGGCACCGCGGCGAATGCCGGAGACGGCGCAGTTCTGGATGATATCGACACCCATGTCGTCCGCGCCGCGCGCATAGCCCCAGGCAACCGCGTCGTGTCTCGCCGTCCCGCCGACGCGCTGAAGAGCCGCGCCCATGACGGGGTAGCGGATGTCCTTCGAGATATTGAGGGGCGGGCAGTATTCTTTGGCCTGCTCGGGCGACAGCCACTCGTTCTGGACGCCCGCGAGCCTGTTGGCGTGAATGTGGCGCTGCGCGACCTGAACATCGTGGACCGTATGCGCGAGCATCATCACGCCGCGTGCGGAATACATGACGTTGTAATTGAGTTCCTGCGACAGGCCTTGCCACAGGCCGATTGCGTGATTGTAGAGCGCCGCGCTTTCTTCCCAGAGATAGTTGGACCTGACGATGGTGGTGTTGCGGCCCGTGTTGCCGCCGCCCAGCCAGCCCTTTTCGACAACGGCCACGTTGCGCACGCCGTGTTCCTTGGCGAGGTAAAAGGCCGTTGCGAGACCATGTCCGCCCGCGCCGACAATCACGACGTCGTATTCGGACTTCGGCTCGGGGGAACGCCACTGGCGTCCCCAGTTCTGGTGCGCGGAAAAGGCGTTTTTAGCCAGTTCCAGGAAGGAATATCGCTTCATGAAGCAGCGGCTCCGCACGTTTACGCGCCGGTTTCACGGATCGAATGTCGTGACGCCGGCGCGGCTTGATTGAATTTTCAGGCGGCGACCATACCGATGCGGTCGAGAGCCGTCCATTGCCGCGCATAATTACGATTGAACCCTCATGTGCGTATAAGGTTTCAGTCGCCTGCTTGTCAGAATACGACATAGGTGTCGCATTGCCCGCGTCCATTGGAAGCAGTGCAGACGAAACCCCTTGGAACGGAACAACTTACAGGGTCGGAACAAGTTCGTTTTCTGTGTTGATTCCGTTCTGTTTTTCGCTTTCCGGACACCTGACGTCGTTTCGGTTCTTGCATTTCAGACCGGGGGCGGTAACTCTCGTTGCCAAGCTATTTCAGGGAGGTCTTTCGATGGAAGTTCGTGCAGCTGTGGCCGTGGGGGCCGGAAAACCGCTTGAGGTGACCACGGTCAATCTGGAGGGTCCGCGTGCCTTCGAGGTGCTTGTGGAGGTGAAGGCCACGGGCATTTGCCACACCGACGAGTTCACGCTGTCCGGCGCTGATCCGGAAGGTCTGTTTCCGGCGATCCTGGGTCACGAAGGCGCCGGTGTCGTTGTGGAAGTGGGGCCGGGGGTCACCACGCTGAAACCGGGCGACCATGTCATTCCGCTCTATACGCCCGAGTGCCGCAACTGCGAATACTGCCTCAACCCGAAGACCAATTTGTGCCAGGCGATCCGCTCCACCCAGGGGCAGGGGCTGATGCCGGACGGCTCGTCCCGCTTCACCACGCTCGATGGCGATCCGATCCTGCACTACATGGGCACCTCGACCTTCGCCAACTACACGGTTGTGCCGGAGATCGCGCTGGCCAAGATCCGGCCCGACGCGCCCTTTGACAAGGTTTGCTACATCGGCTGCGGCGTGACCACCGGCATCGGTGCGGTGATCAACACGGCCAAGGTGGAGGAAGGCTCGCGCGCCATCGTCTTCGGCCTCGGCGGCATCGGCCTGAACGTGATCCAGGGTCTGCGCCTTGCCGGCGCGGACCAGATTGTCGGTGTGGACCTGAACCCGGCCAAGGTGGAGATGGCAACGCGTTTCGGCATGACGGATTTCGTCAACCCGAGCGAAGTGGAGGGAGATCTCGTTCCGTATCTGGTCGATCTGACCAAGGGCGGTGCGGACTACACCTTCGATGCGACGGGCAATGTGAGTGTCATGCGGGCAGCGCTTGAATCGGCGCACAAGGGCTGGGGCGAGAGCATCATCATCGGCGTGGCCCCGGCCGGGGCCGAGATTGCCACGCGTCCGTTCCAGCTGGTGACGGGCCGGTCCTGGCGCGGCACGGCCTTCGGCGGCGCGCGCGGGCGCACGGACGTGCCGAAGATCGTCGACTGGTACATGGACGGCAAGATCGAGATCGATCCGATGATCACCCACACCATGCCGCTCGAGGACATCAACAAGGGCTTCGATCTCATGCATGCGGGCGAATCCATCCGCTCCGTCGTTCTTTACTAGGAAACGGACCGGGCGCATTCCGGTTTTCGGTCCCGCGTCGGCCTGTCGATGACAAGTGCAGGACAACGGACCGCCGCAGTCACAAAGTGTTCAGGCGAGAGAGCTGTTTCGGTTTCGAAGCGGCTCTCTGTCTTCCAACAGGCAGGAAATCATGAAAACCATTTCGGAAAACAAGGCTTTCGCCGGCGTACAGGGGGTCTACTCCCACGATTCGGAGGCCTGCGGATGTGAAATGACGTTTGCGGTTTACCTGCCGCCGCAGGCCCAGGAAGGCCCTGTCCCGTGCCTCTGGTACCTGTCGGGGCTCACCTGCACCCATGAAAACGCGATGACCAAGGCCGGACTTCAGGCGCATGCAGCCGAGTTCGGCATTGCGATCATCTTTCCCGATACCAGTCCGCGGGGCGAGGGGGTTGCCAACGACGAAGCCTACGATCTCGGCCAGGGAGCCGGATTTTACGTCAACGCCACCCAGGACCCCTGGTCGCCCCATTTCCAGATGGAGACCTATATCGCCGGTGAGTTGCGGGATCTCGTCACCGAGAATTTCCCGGTAACCGTTCACCAGGGCATCACCGGACATTCCATGGGCGGGCACGGCGCGCTGACCCTGGCGATGAAATACCCGGGGCAATACCAGTCTCTCTCCGCCTTTGCCCCGATCTCCAATCCGTCTGCGTCCGATTGGGGACGCAAACAGCTCGGCGCATATCTGGGAGAGGATGAAAGCCTCTGGAGCGGTCATGACGCGTCACGGCTGCTCGTGAACAAGGGCTGGGTCGGTGATGTGCTTGTCGACCAGGGCGCCGACGATCAGTTTCTGGAACTGCTGAAGCCGGCAGCGCTGGCGAACGCGCTCATCGAGACCGGAACCGCGCACTGCTACCGGCTCCAGAAGGGCTACGATCACTCGTACTACTTCGTTGCGAGTTTTGCGCGCGATCACGTGGCCTGGCATGCGGAGAGACTGAAAGGCTGACCCGCGGCGTCAGGATTGACGCGGAACGACCCTGAGCGCGCCGAGCGCAAGGGAGAGCCATCCGACGATCAGGAACATGCCGCCGATCGGTGCCGCCATCGGAAACAGGCTGCTGCCCAGGAATGAGCGGCTGAACAGGTCGCCGCAGAACAGGCAAAGTCCGCAAAACAGAAAGATCGCCGTGACCGGCAACAGCAGCACCTTGCGCGATTGCGCGAGCAGGCCGATCCCGAGAAAGACCGGAGCGTGGAACAGCAGCATTCGCGCCGCGGTACCGAGCGAGCCCGGATTGTCCGCGTGCGCAGCCATTGCAAGTGTGACAACGCCGAGGGCGCCCGCGAGACCGCTGAATGCGAGGCAGACCTTCAACAGGCCTGCAGTCGGTTCTGGTGGCGGCGCCATCGGTTTAATCATGTGAGATCCCTGAAATGTTCAACCAGGCCGGTGGTGCTCCGACCGGACGACATTCAGGCTGCAAATCCGCGTTTTTTCAAGAGGGCGTCGATTTTGGGAGGACGTCCGCGGAATGCCCGATAGGTTTCCTCGGGGTCTGGCAGGCCGCCGGCGGAGTAGATGTGGGCGCGCAGCCGTTCGGCCGTTTCCGGGTGGAAGATGTCGCCTGCTTCCTCGAACGCACCGAAGGCGTCCGCGTCCATGACCTCGGACCACATGTAGCTGTAGTAGCCCGCAGAGTAGCCGTCTCCGGAGAAGACATGCTGGAAGTGGGGAATGCGGTGGCGCATCGTGATGGCGTCGGGCATTCCGATCTTGGCGAGTTCCGTTTGTTCAAAGGACCTGATGTCGAGATCGCCGGGCTCTTCCAGCAAGTGCAGTTCCAGATCCATCAGCGCGGACGCCGTGTATTCCACGGTCGCAAAACCCTGATTGAAGTTGGCGGCGGCAAGGAGTTTTTCCAGCAGCGCCGGCGGCATCGTCTCGCCGGTCTTGTAGTGCGTCGCAAATCTCGACAGCACGTCCGGCTCGGACAGCCAGTGTTCATAGAGCTGTGAAGGCAATTCGACGAAGTCCCGGGCCACGCTGGTTCCCGAGATCATCGGATACGTCACGTTGGAAAGCAGTCCGTGCAGACCGTGCCCGAATTCGTGAAAGAGGGTGCGTGCATCATCAAAGGTGAGCAGGGTTGCCTCGCCCGGCGCCCCTTTCGAGAAATTCATCACGTTGACAATGATCGGCGTGACGTCGCCGTCCAGCTTGTGCTGCGAGCGGAAGGCGGTCATCCAGGCACCGGATCGTTTGGACGACCGCGCGAAATAGTCGCCGAGGAAGAGCCCGACATGTTTGCCGTCCTGCCCGAGAACCTCGTAAACGCGCACATCCGGGTGATAGACGGGCATCCCGTCCAGCTCCCTGAAAGTCACGCCGAACAGGCGGGTGGCGGTATCGAACGCCGCCTCGATCATGTTTTCCAGCTGCAGGTAAGGCTTGAGTTCGGCCTCGTCGAGATCATGTTCCGCCTTGCGGACCTTCTCCGCATAAAAACGCCAGTCCCAGGCTTCGATCGCATGGTTCTCGCCCACGTTCGCCGCCATTGCCGCCAGCTTTTCCTGCTCTTCGCGCGCTTGCGCAACCGCCGGTTCCCAGACCTTGGTCAAAAGCTCGCGCACATTTGCCGGCGTTTTCGCCATCGTGTCATCGAGCTTGTACTGGGCGAAGTTGTCGAAGCCGAGCAGCCGTGCCTTCTCGGCGCGCAGCGCAAGGGTCTCGGCGATGATGTCCTCATTGTTCGTGTCGCCTGCCAGTTCACCGCGTGAGCTCCAGGCGCCGAATGCCTCCTCCCGCAGGCGGCGGTTGGTCGAGAACTGAAGAAACGGCTCGATGCTCGATCTTGAGAGCGTGATCACGTGTTTGCCTTCCAGGCCGCGCTCGCGCGCCGCTTCAGCAGCGGCGGTCAGCAGGAAATCGGGCAGGCCTGCGCGGTCCTCGGCTGTTTCCAGGACGAGTTGATAGTCCGATTCGTCTTTCAGGATATTCTGGGAAAACCGGGTTCCGAGGGTTGCGAGCCTCTGGGATATCTCTGCCATACGAACCTTGCCCGGGCCGTCCAGCCCGGCACCGGCGCGTTGGAACATCTTGTGATACCGCTCGAGCACCTTTGCGTTTTCTTCCGACAGACCGAGCGAGTCGCGTGTCTCCCAAAGCGCGGCAACGCGATCGTAGAGTTGCTCGTTGAGCAGCATGTCCGAGGAGTGTTTGGCAAGCTTCGGTGCAACATCCCGCTCCACTTTCTGAAGCGTTTCATTGGTATGCGCGCTGGTGAGATTGTAAAACGTGCGCGCGACCCTTGTCAGCTGTTCGCCCGATTTTTCCAGCGCAGCAATCGTATTTTCGAAACTCGGCGTGGCGTCCTGACCGGCAATCGCGTCGCTTTCCCGGCGCGCTTCCGCCATGGCAGTGTCGAAGGCTTCTTCGAAGTGACCGGGCTCGATCTTGTCGAAGGGGGGGAGTTCGAAAGGGGTGGTCCATTCGGTAAGCACCGGATTGGTGGTCATGACGGTCCTCTGTGTGAAGAAGTGGCTTTAGCCGGTCATATGGAGAGGAAGGGCATCTCAGCCAAGGGGCATTCGGAAAAGAGCGCCTGTGGGTTAAAGCGCGCGGTCCGGGCGAAGGTCGTGGCAATTGTAAGATCCAGCCGCGCGAGACCTCCTGTCATGCATCACCACATGCTTTTGGCTGCGCGGCCCGGCCATTCCGCATCATAGGCTTCACCGTCGAAGCCTTGCTTGATCTCCTGCATGATCATGCCCGGCGAAGGCAAGGAGGAGGGATCTCTGTGGTCTGCGGCCTTCCAGAGACCGGCGCGCATGATGGCGCGTGCGCATTGAAAATAGACCGCCTCGATGGTGATTTCGATCACCGATCGCGGCTGATGACCTTCCATCTCGAAGGTTGCCAGCAGATCCGGATCAACCGAAATCCTGGCCTTGCCGTTGATCCTGAGAACATTGTTCCAGCCGGGGATCATGAACATCAGCGAAACACGCGGATCCCGGACGATGTTGCGAAGCGAATCGATGCGGTTGTTGCCGCGGCGATCGGGCATCAGCAGCGTTTTCTCGTCTGCGACGCGGACGACGTTCCCGGCATCTCCGCGCGGCGAACAGTCCAGGCCTTCCGGTCCGCAGGTCGTCAGTGCACAGAAGGACGATGCTTCCACGATGCTGCGGTAGTGGCCGCTGAGAAAACCGATCTCCTTTATGGTCGAGGCCTCACCCGCAACACCGTAGTGGGCGTGCAGTTCCTCGAGCGACTCGATAAATGGCATGGAGCGAAATCCTGATGAAAATTTGGGCGGCAGGCGTGTGTTCGGGACATTACTGCGGGGCCGGTGAGCGCGTCAATTTTGTTGGCCACAACCTATTGGAGGTGTCTGCGTGCAACTTTGGTCTAAGTGCTTGATCGGAGGTTAAAAAATGGGCAGTACCCAGCAGTATTTTTGCATTGCAGCATAAAATTGATTAACTCGCTTGAAATAATGAGAAAAAAGGCCTTCGCATTGCGAAAAACGAAGACGTTTTTCTCCTGTTGTCTGCGTGAATACTTCGAAAGTCTAATAAAGTGTTGAGCGGGCACGATCCGATAGTCGTATTGCTGATTTGTAATGACTTTTTCTACAGTCGCTCCAGCTTGCGGTTTTGACGTTGAGGAACCGGTTTTCCGGTCGGGGAACACTCCAGAACTGCTGGCGGCTGTACAGCTACTGCAGGTGCGTCCGAAGGGGACGCGCCGATCCTTTCTGGGAGGAAAGTATGAGTTTAATACGTAAACCCCTAAATCGTCGTTCTATCTTGCGCGCTGGTGCCCTCGGCGGCAGTGCCTTGGCGATGCCAACGATCTTCACGAGCCGCGCATGGTCTGCCGGCTACCTGAATGAGCCGACCGGCGCGACGGTGACACTGGGTTTCAACGTGCCGCAAACCGGCCCGTACGCCGATGAGGGTGCTGACGAACTGCGTGCATATCAGCTCGCGGTCGAGCACCTGAACGGCGAAGGCGACGGCGGCATGCTCAACACGTTCTCGTCCAAGGCGCTCAAGGGCAATGGTATCCTTGGCAAGAAGGTCGAGTACGTCACGGGTGACACGCAGACCAAATCGGATGCGGCGCGCGCGTCGGCGAAATCCATGATCGAAAAAGACGGCGCCATCATGATCACCGGCGGTTCGTCCTCCGGTGTGGCTGTTGCCGTGCAGGCGCTCTGCCAGGAAGCAGGCGTCATCTTCATGGCCGGTCTGACCCACTCCAACGACACCACCGGTAAAGACAAGAAAGCCAACGGCTTCCGTCACTTCTTCAACTCCTACATGTCCGGTGCCGCACTGGCTCCGGTTCTGAAGAACGCCTATGGCGATGACCGCAAGGCCTATCACCTGACCGCGGACTACAACTGGGGTTACACCACCGAACAGGCTGTTCGTGAATCCACGGAAGCTCTGGGTTGGGAAACGGTCGAAACCGTCAAGACGCCTCTGGCTGCAACGGACTTCTCGGCTTACATCACGCCGGTTCTGCAGTCCGATGCGGACGTGCTCGTCCTGAACCACTACGGCGGCAACATGGTGAACTCGCTCACCAACGCCGTTCAGTTCGGCCTGCGCGACAAGCAGGTGAACGGCAAGAACTTCGAGATCATCGTTCCGCTGTACTCGCGTCTGATGGCAAAGGGTGCCGGTGAAAACGTTAAGGGCATCTTCGGGTCCACAAACTGGCACTGGTCGCTGCAGGACGAAGGCTCCAAGGCATTCGTTCAGTCCTTCGGCCAGAAATACGGCTTCCCGCCGAGCCAGGCGGCCCACACGACCTACGTCCAGGCTCTCCTCTATGCAGATGCATGTGAGCGTGCAGGTACCTTCAACCCATGCGGTGTCGTTGAAGCCCTCGAAGGCTTCGAGTTCGACGGTCTGGGCAACGGCAAGACGCTCTACAGGGCTGAAGACCATCAGTGCTTCAAGGACGTCCTTGTCGTGAAGGGTAAGGAAAACCCGAGCTCCGCATTCGACCTTCTCGAAATCGTCGAAGTGACGCCGGCTGCTCAGGTTACCTATCCGCCGGATCATCCGCAGTTCGCGGGTGGTGCGCTGGGAACCTGTAACCCGGGCGCATAAAACCCATGAAAACGGAGGGACGGGGCGCGCGTCGCCCTGTCCCTTTTATTAGAAATAGTGCGTGGTTGGGGATTTTGACTCGCGCTGATGATCCGAGTTGATAGCGATGGACGCGATACTTCTTCAAATTCTGAACGGTCTCGACAAGGGGTCAGCCTACGCGCTGATTGCTTTGGGCCTTACCCTCATTTTCGGAACGCTCGGCGTGGTGAACTTCGCCCACGGCGCACTGTTCATGATCGGGGCGTTCTGCGCGGTCACGCTGAGCCGTCTGCTCTCCTTGTCGTTCGTGACGATCGATGAAACCCAGAAAGACTTTCTCGGCAATCCCCTGAAGGTCGAAACGCCCTACGTGGAGGCGTGGTTCGGACCGGAGACCGGGGCGGCGATTATTGACTGGTCGGTGCCGCTCGCGATCCTGTTTTCGATACCGATCATGGCACTTGTCGGGCTCTTCATGGAGCGCGGCCTGATCAAGTATTTCTACAAGCGTCCGCATGCGGACCAGATCCTGGTGACCTTCGGACTGGCCATCGTGCTCCAGGAGATCATCAAGTATTTCTTCGGTGCCAACCCGATCCCGACCCCGGCGCCCGACGTGTTCGCAGGCAGCCTCGATTTCGGTGCGATGCTCGGCATGGACCCGAATGTCATCATCTATCCCTACTGGCGTATCGTCTACTTCCTGTTTGCCGCGGTCATCATCGGCGCAGTCTTTGCCTTCTTGCAGTTCACGACCTTCGGAATGGTGGTTCGAGCGGGGATGGCAGACCGGCAGACGGTCGGGTTGCTCGGGATCAACATCGACAAGCGCTTCACCGTGATGTTCGCGCTTGCCGCCGTGGTCGCCGGGCTGGCCGGTGTCATGTACGCACCGATCAATTCACCGAACTACCACATGGGAATGGACTTCCTCGTCCTGAGCTTCGTCGTGGTCGTTGTCGGTGGGATGGGCTCGCTTCCAGGCGCCGTTCTGGCCGGGTTCCTGCTTGGTGTTCTTGAGAGTTTCGCCTCCATGGCGCAGGTCGTCGCGTTGCTGCCCGGCATCAACCAGATCATCATCTATCTCGTTGCAATCGTGATCCTCCTGACCCGTCCGCGGGGTCTGATGGGCCGCAAGGGCGTTATGGAGAGCTAAGTCATGTTTGGACTCAACAAAAAAGATACATCGCTCTTCTTCCTGGTCTTGCTGCTCGTGGCGTTTGCACCGTTCCTGCTCAACCCGTTTCCGGAAGGTTCAGAGCTGGCACAGTTCAACGCCGGCTATCCCGACCTGATGCAACGGTTCCTGATTTTCGGAATCTTCGCGATCGGCTTCAACATCCTGTTCGGCCTGACCGGCTATCTGAGTTTCGGCCACGCCGCCTTCCTGGGTGTCGGTTCCTATGCCGGTGTCTGGATGATGAAGCTGCTGACAATGAACGTCATTCCGGCGATCTTCATGTCTGTCGTGTTCGCCGGACTGTTTTCCCTGCTCGTCGGCTACATCTCACTGCGCCGGTCCGGGATCTACTTCTCGATCCTGACCCTGGCCTTTGCGCAGATGTCGTTTTCGCTTGCCTATTCGGTGCTGA
Organism: Roseibium sp.; assembly: GCF_965232425.1. Classification (GTDB taxonomy): domain Bacteria; phylum Pseudomonadota; class Alphaproteobacteria; order Rhizobiales; family Stappiaceae; genus Roseibium. The sequence goes on along the minus strand of NZ_OZ246971.1, from coordinate 5,804,351 downwards.
CACCGATCACCAACGGCGAAACGGGCCTGCAGCTGGCGCTGGACGATCCGCGCATTCTCGGCGTCAGCTCCGAAAACGGTGCCATACCGGCTGCGAACTTCTTCGGCATTCCGATGCGCGAGAGTTTCGAGCTGAGCATGGGAGGATGGCTGTTCACCTTCAACGCCGGGTACTACCTGTGCGCGGTGGTGATGATGATCGCATTCTATGTTGCAATCCGGATCTTCAGGTCACCCTTCGGCATGATGCTTCGTGCGGTCAAATCCAACCAGCAGCGCATGAACTTCACCGGTCTGAACAGCAGGCCCTACACGCTCGCAGCGTTCGTCATCTCCGGAATGTATGCCGGCCTGGCCGGTGGACTGATGGTCGCGATGGATCCGCTGGCAGGTGCTGAACGCATGCAGTGGACAGCGTCCGGCGAGGTTGTCCTCATGACGATCCTCGGCGGGGCAGGGACCCTGATCGGTCCGGTGCTCGGTGCCGGTTTCATCAAGTACTGCGAGAATATCTTCTCCAAGATCAACGACAACATCCTCTACGACTGGTTCGCCGCGCTTCCGCAGGGTCTGGCCGATTTCCTCGTCTTCGTCATTCATCCCTTCATCGGCAAGGGCTGGCACCTGACGCTCGGTATCATGTTCATGCTGATCGTGATCTTCCTGCCGGGCGGCATCATGGAAGGCGTGGAGAGGATCGGAAGGCTCTTCAAACGCAAATCGTCCAAGGACGAGAATTCCACTGCGCGTCCCAAGGCCGCACCAGCTGAATAAGGTGAAATGACATGGAAATCTTGCGTGTCGAGGGCGTGAACAAATCGTTCGGCGGACTGAGAGCCCTGAATAACGTCAACTTCTCCGTCGAGGAAGGCACCGTTCAGGCGATCATCGGCCCGAACGGAGCCGGGAAGTCGACCTTCCTCAACTGTCTGATCGGACGGCTCGTACCGGATACGGGAAGCGTCATGTTCGGCGATATCTCGCTGACCGGAATGAAGCCCTTCGAGATCAATCAGGTCGGCATTTCACGCGTCTTCCAGACACCTGAGATCTTCGGAGATCTCACGCTCATGGAAAACATCATGATCCCTGCGCTGGCAAAACGCGACGGTGAATTCAAGTTGCATGCATTTGCAGATGTCGGCAAGGACGCCGAAATCCGCGACAAGGCGCTCCACATGCTGGAAGACGTTGGTCTTGTCGAGAAGAAGGACATGGTTGCCGACAGCCTGTCACGCGGTGACAAACGTCGCCTGGAACTGGCCATGTGCCTGTCGCAGGACCCGAAGCTGCTGCTCCTGGACGAGCCGACAGCCGGCATGTCCAGGGCCGACACCAACAACACGATCGATCTCTTGAAGCGGATCGGCGATCGCGGCATCACCAAGGTGGTCATCGAGCACGACATGCATGTCGTGTTCTCGCTTGCCGACAAGGTAACCGTCCTTGCCCAGGGCGCGATTATTGCCGAGGGCAAGCCGGAAGACATCAAGGGCGACCCGCGCGTTCAGGAAGCCTATCTCGGAGGAGCACACCTGTGAGCATTCTCGAAGATCAGTTCGCAGGCAAAACGGCACCTGCGGTCAAGCCTCAGAAGGCACGCGGAACGGCACCGGCCTATTTCTCGGCCTGGGACCTGCATTCCTACTACGGCGAGAGTTACATCGTTCAGGGGATCAGTTTCGATGTGCGCGAGGGTGAAATCCTGGCGTTGCTCGGGCGGAACGGCGCCGGCAAGACATCGACGCTTCGCACGATCGCGCGCATGGATGATCCCAACCTGACCCATGGAGAAATCTGGCTCGATCACCAACCGCTTCATGACATGCAGAGCTATCAGGCCGCCCGTGTCGGCGTCGGCCTCGTGCCGGAAGACCGCCGAATCATTCAAGGCCTGACGGTTCAGGAAAACCTGGAGCTCTCACAGATCGCCGAGCCCAAAGGCTGGTCGATCGAGCGGATTTACGACCACTTCCCGCGGCTGGCAGAGCGCCGCGCCCAGGAGGCGGTGACGATGTCAGGCGGCGAACAGCAGATGCTCGCCGTGGCGCGCATCCTGGCCCGCGACATCAAGCTTCTGCTATTGGACGAACCCTATGAAGGCCTCGCTCCGGTGATCGTTCAGGAAATCGAGCGCATCCTTGAAGGCGTCAAGGAACTCGGCATCACCACGATCATCGTGGAACAGAACGCAATCGCCGCGCTGCATCTGGCCGACCGCGCCGTCATTCTCGATATGGGCGAGGTCGTGTTCGATGGCACGGCTCAGGAAGTTCTCGACAACGAAGAACTGCGTCAGGAGTATCTCGCGATCTGACGGAACAATGCTTTGAAAATGCCTGGCCGGCGCGCTGCGCCGGCCTTTTTTTGTGCCCGATGTTTTTCGATGTGGTCATTTGAACCCTGGAACGGCTAAATAGGAATCACGCAGTTTCCTGAAACGGAACGGTGGTTTCAGTGTCCATTTTCAGATCCGAATTCCCCAGTCTGGCCGGTTTTCTCGTTTTTGCGGCTTTTGTCGCTGCCGGAGATCTTCTGAACCCGTCAGCCATCGGTGTCGGGCCGTCTCTCGCCTTGCTTGCGGTCATCTTTCTGACCGTGATGTGGTGCGCCTTCTCGGTCGTCAGACACGCAGAATGCCTTGCGACCATTCTCGGAGAGCCGTTCGGAACGCTGATCCTGACGCTTGCCGTCGTCGGGATCGAGGTCGCGCTCATCGTCGCGATCATGGTTTCGGGCGAGGCCGCGCCGACCATGGCACGCGACACGATGTTCTCCGTGATCATGATCGTTCTGAACGGCCTGATCGGTCTGTGCCTGCTGGCCGGCGGGTTGAAACACAAGAACCAGACTTACAACCTTCAGGGCGCGAATGCGTTTCTCGCCGTTCTTGTTCCCCTTGCGGTTTTTGCGCTCGTCTTGCCGCGCGTCACCCATTCCGCGCCGGGTGGAGAACTCTCTCCCTTGCAGGCGAGCTTCGAAGTCGTGATGTCCGTCTTGCTCTATGGCGTCTTTCTGGCCATGCAGACCGTGACCCACAGTGATATTTTCCGGCAGCCGGACGCAGGCGAGGAGGGCGGTGCGCAACACGGCGCGGTCGTCAGGTCGATACCGTTTCACGTGGCCGGGCTCCTCGGGGCCCTCGTGCCGATCATCCTTCTTTCCAAGAAGCTCGCTCTTTACGTCGAATTCGGCATCGCCGGCATTGGCGCGCCGCTGGCGCTGAGCGGCTTCATCGTTGCAGCGCTCGTCCTGATGCCGGAAGGAATGAGCGGCTTCCGCGCGGCTCTTGAAAACAAGTTGCAGCGCGCCGTCAACATCTGCCTTGGCGCCGCTGTATCGACCATCGGTCTGACGGTTCCCGCAGTTCTGGTCGTAAGCTGGGTGACCGGGCACAGGATCGAACTCGGACTGGACTATGCGGAGATTGTTCTCCTCGCGCTGACCCTGGTCGTCAGTCTGATCACGTTTGGAACCCGCACGACCAGTTACCTGCAAGGAGCGGTGCATCTGACGCTTTTTGCCGCCTATGTGATGATGATCTTCGATTTGTCATGAATTTGCAGGCAAAATCGTAATTCTTTTCGGGAGATAGCTTGGTCCCGAACGTCTTCTGTGATTTGGTCTCGGTTCAGGATCCATTCATGTGAATGAATTGGCATGGATGAATGGGTCCTGACCCTAGCCCTGATTACCGTAATGTGAATGAACCTGCATGCTGCTGCTTTCCGAAGACCAGACCCGTGATGCCCTGCCGTTTCCCGACCTGATAGATGCCCTGGCAGAAATGTTCCGCTCGGGTTGCGTTATGCCGACGCGGCATCATCATGACTTTGAAATTCCGGGCGAACCGGCCGGAACGATGCTCCTAATGCCTGCCTGGGTGCCGGGCGGGTATGCCGGCGTAAAGGTCGTGAATGTCGTTCCGGGGAACGCGGAGCGGAACCTGCCTGCGGTGCATGGACAGTATTTGCTGTCCGACGCCAGAACCGGCGAGATGCTGGCAATGATCGATGGCGGTGAACTGACTGCGCGCCGGACTGCGGCGGCCTCTGCACTGGCCGCACGCTATCTGGCACGGTCTGACGCGCGGCATCTGCTCGTACTCGGGACCGGCCGTCTCGCACCGAACCTGATTGCCGCGCACATGGCCATCCGGTCTATCGAACATGTCACGATCTGGGGACGGTCAAGGGAAAAGACAGCGCAGTTTGCCGGTGAAATGCAGGCGCAGTTTCCGATCGCGATAGAGGCAGCGGCCAGTCTGCGTGATGTGCTCGGCTCGGCCGACATCATCAGCGCCGCAACCCTGTCCAGCGAGCCGCTGATCAAAGGGGATCTTCTGAAGCCCGGAGCCCATGTCGATCTTGTCGGGGCTTTCAAGCCCACCATGCGGGAGAGCGATGACGACCTCATAAAGCGCGCGGAAATCTTCGTGGATACGCGTGACGGGTGTCTGGTCGAAGGCGGGGATATCGTCCAGCCGCTCCAGTCCGGGCTGATTTCGAAAGGCGATATCCGCGCGGACCTTTACGATCTGTGCCGCGGAAATCACGCCGGCCGGCAATCGGACGACGAAATCACCATGTTCAAGTCCGTGGGCGCTGCGCTCGAAGACCTGGCAGGCGCCATGCTCGCGTATCAAAGCACCGAGCACTGAGCGGCACGCGCAGGAAATCAGCCGAGTTCGAAGCTGGTGATGCCGTAGGTCTGGTCAAGCGGAAGGTCAGGCACGGGGCCGCGATACATGCGGTAGGTCTCGAATTCCGGTGACAGCTCATATCTTTCGGCCAGCAGAAGGGCGGCGGTATTCGGCTCCGGTGTGTCCAGGACGACGAATTGCCCTTTGACCTGTCCGGCAAGCGTCCGGAAAAGCGTATCGGCAATCTCCGGCGTGTCGGCGAATAGGGGCCCGATCTTGAACCCTTCATGACATGCCCGCAGAACGCCGTATCCCTTGACGTCGCCGTCTTCAATGAACGCGAACCCCTTTCGCGTTTCGAGCATGGGCGCGGCCCACTGTTTCAGAAAGGTTTCGCGTTCTGCCGGGAAGAAGCGCTGGTCATACAGGTTGACCGCCGGAAAAACGCCGTGTCCGAGCGGTGCAATGCGCGGGTCCATGGGGACATCGCAAAGGGAAATCCCTGTGTGACGGATGTTCCGGTAAACGGATTTGAAGCCATGCTCGGCGTAACTGGCGGTCTGTTCGTTCACCGCATCGAGCCCCATGAGCCTTGATCCGAGATGGGACATCGCCTCTGCCCAGATCTGGTGTCCGTAGCCCCGCGTTCTGTGTTCGCGCCTGCAGATATAAAAGCCGATGAAACCGAAGGCGTCGCCATAGCGCACTGCCGAGATGACCGTGATCAGTTCTCCGCCGATCTCTCCACCCAGAAATCCCTGCGGGTCCGCTGCATAAAAAGCCGGACCGTCCTCGATTCCCGGGTTCCAGCCCTCCTGCATCGCCCAATCGAGTGGAATTCGGATTTCGGCTTCGCTCAGGTGCCGGATTTTGAGGTCTGTGGTCATGTAATTTGTGCCCGTCGGGTCATGAATCGGCAGGATCGCATGCCGCAAATACAGCAATTGCCCTCGCATTTATCAACGGATATTGAGCGTTGAAAATCAAAAAGTCGGGTGTTTAAACCGATCGCGCGCTTGCCTAGCCTGTGCAAGTGTGCATCACTTTACTCAAGGTAATTTACGACTAGTCTGATCCTTGGGGCGGATCGGCAAAGCTGTGAGCTTCGTCACAGCCTGATTTCAAAATATCTGCGATGTTACGCTGCCTGACATAGCGCTGAGGACGATATGCTTAAACGGAAAAACCTGCCGGCTTTGAAGCGGTCTGCAAAGGAGAGTGTGACGGGCCCGGTCACAAGCTTTCGCCGTGCCATGCGGGGCGGCGCAATCGGCCTCACCTTCGGCGTGCTGGCGGTTGTTACGCCGGCATTGGCATCGACGGCTGACGATCCCGGGCGACGGGTTGCGCTGGTGATTGGAAACCAGGACTACGAGTTCGTCGAACCGCTCGTGAATCCGCTGAACGACACGAAGGAAATTACGCGGGTTCTGCGCGAAGCGGATTTTGACGTGACCGTCGGTACCAACCTCAGCAAGAAGGAACTGGAAAAGGTCGTCCGGAGGTTCCTGCGCGAACTCAACGACGGCGACACCGCGCTTTTCTATTATTCCGGTCACGCGCTTCAGGTCGGCGACTCGAATTTCCTGCTGCCGGTCGATGCCAAGCTGGCGTCCCAGTACGATCTGGAGTTCGAAAGCCTCAAGGTCTCGCACCTTCTGGACTACATGAAGGCAGCGTCCAGCCTGCAGATCGTCATGCTCGACGCGTGCCGCGACAATCCGTTCGAAATCGGAAGTCTGTTCTGGGGCGAAGAGGAATACGCCCTTGGCAAGACCCGCGGTCTGCGCAGAATCCCGAACAAGCTCGGCAGTTTCATTTCCTATGCGACGCGGCCCGGACAGGTTGCCTATGACGGAGAGGGGCCCATGAGCCCGTTCACGTCTTCCGTCGTCACAAATGCGCTGGATCCGTCTCTTGAGATCAAGGACCTGATGACCAAGGTCCGCGATGAAGTCGTGCGCAAGACCGGCGGCCAGCAAATTCCGTACGAAGATTCGACACTTGTGACGAATTTCTACTTCGTGCCGCCGAAGCCGGAGCCCATCGTCACCGCGCATCACCGGGTCAGTGTTCCACTCACCAGCGACGCGAGCCCGCTCTCCATACCCGAACCCGTGCAGCCGGAAGGCGGCGCGATCGTTGCGACGCTGACCCTGTCTCCGGAAAAGGGCACGCTTCGGCTGCCGGACGGCAGGACCGTGGGCGAGGGTGATACACTGGATGCAACGGAACTGGCGAGTCTCGAGTTCCTGCCCGACGGGTCGGGAGCCGGCGATGTCGAACTTATCGGTTACCAGGTCAAGGATGATTGGGGGGGCTCGGCCTCGGCGATTGCCTCCATCACGGTTGTTCAATCGGCGCCGGCTCCGGACGATGGAGCAAGGGAACGCGAGCGCAAGGAACGCCTTGAACAACTGGTTGCCTGGCTTTCGCAGACATCCAAGGGCTCTGCGGTCGAGGCCGACATCGGTGTCGGCCCGGTGCAGGTCTATGCCGATGCGCCGGACGAAGGTTTGCCGGCGACGGATGATTGGCTGAAAGTGGTTTCGCTCGACAGTGACCTGCAGCTGTCTTCCGACGGGCGGCTTTTGCGCCCCGGAGACCGGTTTCCAATGTCCGGTCTGTCCACCTTGACCGTGCGTCCGCAAATCGGTTCGGAAACACAGGCACGACGGTTCACGCTCGAATTGCCGGCCGAAGCCGGAAGTGCCGGCGAAACGTTGACCCAAATCGTGCAGCCACGCGTGACCCAGTGCGATCAATTGGCGACGCAGCCATTCGATCTTCAGGCGGTCACTGAGGGGCGCCTGGCCAACGATATCGACTCGGCGGCGGTGGACAAGGCGTGTGCCGAGGCCATGACGGCGTATCCGGAGATCGGGCGTTTCGTGTTCCAGCGCGGCCGCGGTGCCTTTGCCGCGGGCGACCTTGCCAAGGCTGCCGACTACTTCCAGCAGGCCTACCAGATGGGCCATGTCCGCGCGGGCCAGGTTCTCGGCCGCATGTACTATCTCGGCGCCGGCCGGGACCGCAATCGCGAGAGGGCGGTCGAGCTCTACAGCAAGGCTGCCGAACGCGGGGACGCCTATGCGCTCCATTCGTTGGGCATGGCGCAGATCAAGGGCGAGGGCACCGAGCAGAACGAAAAGGCAGGTCTGGAAAAGCTGCTGCAGTCCGTTGAAGCCGGGCACACGTTCTCTTTCAATGCGATCGGCGGGTTTTACCTCAACGGCAACCATGTGGATGAAAACGTCGACCGCGCTGTCTATTACTACAATCGTTCCGCGTCCCGAGAGGACATCTACGGGTATCTGAACATGGGTACGCTCTACCGGGATGGACTGGGTACGCCGCAGGATTTCGACGCTGCGCTTGGCTGGTTCAAGAAGGCCCACGAAGGTGGCCATCCGGCAGCAGGCACCGCGATCGGTCTTCTGTACTTCAACGGCCAGGGTGTCGAAAAGAGCGCCGAAGAGGCGACCAGGTGGTTCCGCGAAAGCGCGAAGCGCGGCGATGCCTGGGGGGCCTACAACACGGCCTGGATGCTCGGACAGCAGTCCGGAGAAGCCGCAGGCCGCGACCGGATCCGAATGCTCGCGATGGCGGCCGTTGTCGATCCGTCCTCTTCAGCGGCCGGAAAAGGCCGCGAGGACCTGAAGGGCGCAAACAAGCGCCTGAAGGCGATGGTCTTGCAGCAGGCGCTCACCGATCTCGGCTTCGAGCCGGGACCGGTCGACGGCCAGCCCGGGCGCAAGACCAGGGATGCGTTGAACAAGTTTTTCAGCAGTTCGGATCTTTCGCCTGTTCAAGGCGACGAGGCCCTGATTGCCCTTGTGAAGTATCAGTGGGAACAAAGCCGTCCCAGATATGATTTGTTCTGATTTCTTAAGGAGGAATAGATGAAACACATTAGACTAGCATTGCCTTCAGCAGGCTTGATGGCGCTGTTCCTCGCCGGGTGTGCGACACAGCCCACGGTATCGACCGGAGCGGATCCGGTCCCCGTGACACCTTCGGTGGCGACCACGACCTCGACTGCGCCTGCAGCCACACCGGCGGCCGCGACCCCGGTTTCGGATCCGATCAATGACCCGCTCATCCGCGACAACGACAATGGCGGCGGCGGTGGCGGCGGCGGTGGCGGACCGGGCGGCGGCGGCGGCGGCTCCTGGGGCTGATCACGCACCACTGGTGAGGCTGCTCATGTACGTGTTTTCGAAAGTGGCCCTGGTGTTCAGGGCACTGCGATCGCTTTGCTGCGCGTTACCGCTGCTCTTCGTCTTCAATCCGGTTGAGGCAGGAGAGTGGCGGGCGCTGGTGATCGGGATCGACGCCTATGAACATGTTTCACCGCTCAAGGGCGCCGTGAACGATGCCAGGGACATTGCGGAAACGCTGCAGGCCGCTGGTGTCGAGGACCTACAAACCCTTTACGACGGTGCCGCAACGAGAGATGCCATCCTGACTGCCTGGCAGGGGCTGATCGAACGGTCGGCAGAGGACGATGTCCTCGTGCTGTCCTATGCTGGGCACGGAGCGCAAGAAGAGGAATGGGTCGAGGGTTCGGAAGCTGACGGACTCGACGAAGTGTTTCTTCTCGCGGGATTTGATGTTTCCGCGCCGGGAAATGCGGAAAGACTGCGCGATGATGATCTCTCGGCAATGCTCAGGGCGGCCGGTGATCGGAGCGTGCTCGTACTCGCCGACAGTTGTCACTCCGGCACGATGACGCGATCCATCGACCCCAGGATCGTCCGGCTCGGCACGCGGCTCGTCGGATTGCCGCCCTTCGAAAATGACCTCTTGAGATCACGTCCGGGCCATCCCTTGCTGCAGCGGCAAGAAGGTGACGGGTCCGACCTTCAGGACCTCGCCAACGTTATCTATGTCGGCGCGACGGTCGACGGCCAGGTGATCCCCGAACTTATGATCGCGGGCGAACCCAGGGGCGCTTTGAGCTGGTCCTTTGCGCGCGGTGTGGAGGGTCGGGCCGACCTTGACCGGGACGGCGGCATTTCGATGGAAGAACTGACCCTGTTTCTCAAGGAAACCGTTCGTGTCGCGACCGAAGGCCGGCAGACGCCGAGCCTGACGGTTGGCGGCGGCTCGCGGGCTGCGGTTCTCCCGCGGGTCAAGGACAACATCCTGGCACGTGGCGCGACCGGACTGACCATCTCGGCCAGCACGGACATAGCACTTCCGGTTCTGAAGAACCTCAAGGCGCGTCACGGCGGTGCCGTTGAGATTGTCGACGATGGAAATGCCGACCTTTTCTGGGACGTGGAAGAAGGCGATGTCCTGACGAAATTCGGAGATATCGTGCTCCGCAACAGCGCCGGGAATGCCGACCGCTTTTCGCAAGTTGTCTCCAAATGGCTTTTCCTGTCGGAACTTTACGCACTGTCGCGCGAGCGCAAACCGGTGGAAGGCACCCTGCGACCCGCGGTTGGTCATATCCCCGAAGGCTCGCCGCTCAAGGTAGGGCTTCGGTCCGACGAAGGCGGCTTCATGGCCGTGTTCGCGCTGGAGGCCGACGGCACGGTACGTCTGCTCGCACCGAACAGGAAAGCGGATCCTTTGGGCGAGGATACCAAACTCGTGGCGGATGCGCCTTACGTGCTCAATCTCCGCGCCGCATTGCCGTTCGGAGCCGACCATATCGTGCTGATTCGATCCCGTGAAACCATGCCGCAACTGGTTGGCGTGCTGTCCGCGATGGAGGGCAGGCCCCTGGATCCAGCCCTTGCACCCAAATTGCTGAATTTGATCGGAAATTCTGCAGAGGCGGTCGGCATAACCGGGGTCTATACCGAACCTGCGGGCTAGGTCCTGCTTCCCAATTCGCGTTTATGTGACCAAGGCCACATTCAATTCGCGATTTTCTGGTATCATTGCTTCAATTGGCGACACGACTCCGAGTGGGTCTGTGCGCAAAAACCATTGACCCTGGAGACCGTCATGAAAGATTTGTTTAGTCGATTTGCAAAACGAAGTCTGAAACCGACCGGTTTGGCTGCCGCATTCGGCCTTGGCACGATCGTATCCGGTGCCGCGCTTGCAGATCCTGTTGCGCTTGTCCTTGATCGGTCCGAAGGGGTATCTGTTTCGGCCTTTTCGGAGCTGATGCCGGGTGACGTGGTTGATCTTGGTGCATCGGGACACGTGGATCTTCTGGACTATTCCGCTTGCCAGGAAGTGCGGATCAAGTCAGGGACCCTGACGGTGTCCTCCGACGGCTTCGCGATCGACGGCGGTGAAGAAAAGGTCCTGCGTGCGGGCAACTGCCTGCAGGCCGACAGCGGAACCAGCTCGAGCACCGCGGACAAGGGATTGACCGTAACCTTGCGCGGGCTGACGCTGGAAAACAAGAAAGCCGCTTCGCTGATGCTTCGTTTCGATGACAAGGCGAAGGACCAGTACGGCTCGGTCTTCGTCTCCTTTGGCGGAGGCGAACCGAAACGGTTCGACGTGCTCGACAATATCGTCACCGAAATGCCGGAGCGCGACAGCGATGACGATGCTGTTGAAGTCGAGCTTTTCCTGCAGGGAAAAGCGCCGGACTTTGGCGTTGAGATGCGGAAGATTACCATCGATCCGGCTCAGGTTGGCCGCAAAACCGCGGTCGTCCTCGTGAAATGAAGCCAGGTGGCCGAATCGCCGATTCGGCCCTCGGCCGAAAACAACTGGTCCTGCTGATTGCCGTTGTTGCATCCTTGGCCGGACTGGTCGTCGGCCTGTCGGCGAACAAGGCAATCTGGGAAGGCTGGGTGACGGACCGGCTTTTCCAGCTGCGCGCCAATTTCATCCAGTCCGGCGAAACCGCATCGGCGCCGGTTGCCGTGGTGGGCCTGGATCAGGCTTCACTTGATTCCGAACGCCTTTCCCGCATTCCCCGCGTCTTGATGACCCCTGTGATGGCCGAAGCCGGGCAAGCCGTGATTGACGCAGGCGCGACGGCTGTCGGCTTTGATTTCGTCTTTGCCTACAGTGCCGACTCCTTTGTCGATCCGAGCACCGGAGAAGCGCGGTTGAGCGGCTTTGACAGGCCGTTTCAGACCTTTGCCTACCGGAACCGGGGCAAGGTCTTCATAGCGCATACCGAGATCGGCGTGCCTCACCGCAGTTTCACCGCGGCGATCGGTGCCGGGGGCGTCCGTTCGGTGATCGTGTCGACCGACAACGACGGCATCGTGCGCAAACATACGCCGCAGCTTCCGCTCGACGATTCTCCACACCTCATCGACGCTCTTCTCGGGGCCGCAGGATCCGACGTGTCGGAAGCATTCGTTTCAATCCCGGATTCAAGACTTGCGACCTCCTTGCCGTACATGTCCCTGATCGACGTCCTGACGCTGAGCCAGAGCGAGGAAGGACGCGCGGCACTGAAGGAGTTTTCCTCCGGGCGGATCGTTCTTTTCGGCGGTTTGCTGCCCTTTGAGGACGAGCATCTCTACTCGGACCGCTTCCTGCCGCACGTCTCCGCTGCAGACGTTGAAACCGGCCCCGGCGGCAGACCACGCGTACAGCCGCAGACCGCGGGTGTCTTTATCCTGGCCGACGTGATCGGCGCCGCGCTTTCCGACCGGTATGCCGTTGCGCCGCCACGCGGGCTTCTGACGGCATTGTCGTTCGCCTTCGCGATTGCCGGCGCTGTCGCCGGCCTTTTCCTGCCTCTCATGGTCTTGCCCTTAATCGCCGTGTTTGGCATCGCGGCGGGCATTGGCGTGAGCCTTGCCGGTCTGGAGGCGGGCATCCTCATTGCTCCGGGTGTCGCGCCGGTCAGCTGTGTGATGGCCATGGTCACGGCGGCCGTCGGCAAGGTGAGCATCCTGCAGCGCCGCCAGAGGTCGCTGGTCAGGCTGTTCGGCCACTATCTTGCGCCCGACGTCATCAAGCACATGGCGACCTCGGAACAGCTGCCGGAACTCGGTGGCGACACAAGGCACGTCGTTGTCGCGTTTATCGACATTGTCGGCTTCACCAAGATGTCCGAAAAGCTGGCTGACCGCGACGTCGTGCGCGTCGTCAATGCCTGTTTCGACAGGATCGGACAGACAATCACGAAACATCAGGGGTACATCGACAAGTATATCGGCGACGCGATCATGGCGGTCTGGAACGCACCCAACACGGTCGACAATCCCGAACAGTCCGCCGTCGATGCCGCGCATGAGATCATTGCGAGCCTCGACGAGATCAAGGAGATCACCGGAGAAGCGGGACTTGATCTCCGGATAGCCCTGAATGCCGGTCCCGTTCTCGTTGGCGATATCGGCGGCGAGCACCGGCGGTCTTTCACGGTCATGGGGACGACGGTGAACACGGCCAGCAGGGTCGAATCCGTTGCCAAGGACAAAAAGGTTCGACTGGCGCTCAGCCAATCGGTCGCGGACGGATTGCCCAAACGGTACCCGCTACAGGAAATCTGGACAGGCCAGCTGCGGGGATTGAGCACGGAGATCGCTGTCTACACGCTGGATGTCCCTGAAATATATATGGAAAAGAACCCGGCTTCTTCCGATGATGAGAACCGGCAGCCAAAATCAAATCTTCTCGAGTTTCCGCGCTGACCGCTTTTTGCCGCGTATCGAAGCTGCCGTTTTGCATCTGATGGCTTCATCCTGCATGATCGGCCCTGCAGCTGAAAACCAAGAGAAACTGCTGTAGCCAAAGGTGAGCGATGGTTCAGTGGTCTGACAATAACAGCCACGGTGCACACAGACCCGAATTTGACCGGACGGTAATCCGCCCTGCGGGGAAGCCTGCAGCGCCGCCTGCGGCACCGGCGCCTCAGGCGAGGCCGCAAGCGCCTCAACCCAGGAGCGATAAGCGCGCGAGTTCACCCATCGTGGTTTACGGGATACTCGCTCTTTCGTTCCTGGTCATCGGTGGCGGCATCGGCGGGATCGCCCATCTGGTATCATCGGGCGCAATCTCGCTTTCGGCACCCGAAGATGCTGTCGGCGGGCAGGCGGACGCACCGCTGGTCGCAGATATCGAAGCGGACCAGAACGTGGATGATGACGACGTGGCGTCTGCGGACCAGCAGGACGACGCGAACCCCGCTGACAATTTGGCTGCGACCGACGACGGGACGGGTGAAGACCTGGACGTTCCCGCCGATCCTTTCTTTGACATGGCGGTGTCTGCCGTCATTCCGCTCGCCGGCGACCCGGTGTTGTTGAATGACGGTGCTTCCGCCGAACGGATTCAACTGTCGGAACGGGCCATTCCGGAGACGTCCAAGACCAGCGGCGTCACGGCCTTGCCCGCGCTGAGCGCATTTGTGCTCGACAGCCGGATGTTGAACGACGACGGGGATCTCGTGATCCGCGCGCCGGGCAGCGAGGCGGACTTCCAGTTCGGCAATTTCGGTGGCGGCGAGGAGAGTGACGGCCTGGTCGTGGATGAACCGGAACCGGTCGACGATACCGGCGCCACCGATCTTCCGGTATTCCTGAAACCGTCGACGGACACGCTCGATCTCTATTTGACCGAACGTCCGATCGGACAGGGCCCCAGCCGGATCGAAGTGCGCAAGGCGATCACCAAAACGGTTCCGGTTGGCACGCTTTTGAAAGACAACGGGTTCGATGAGGAGGTTTCCAAGCAGCTGCAGGAATTCCTGAAGCTTGAATTCGACCGATCCGATCTGATCGCGGGCGACAAGATCGCGATCCGTGGCGTGAGGATGCCGAACCGGGTTGGCCGGATCGGGGATTATTACAGGCCTGTGCAGCTGTCGCTCTACTCGGCTGATGGTTATGTCGGAACCGCGGCCTACTCCGCCACGCGCGAGGGTGAGGCCTATATCCACGGGGCCGATCCCTGGTTCGGAAAGGAAATCGTACAGGACAAGGTCGCAGGCGACAAAAGCGATCAGGCAGGAAAGACGCATCGCCTGATCGACGGGCTTTACGCGACCGCGGTCCGCAATGCCGTTCCGGCGTCAATCGTCGGGGAGGCAATTGCCTATCTCGCGCCGACCACCGATCTGAAACGGGCGATCAAGCCGGATGAACGTTTCACGCTGGTGTTCACCGACATGGCTCGTGACGAGAAGCGTGGCGGTGGCCGCGTACTGTTTGCAGGTGTCCGCAGGGGCGATGACTGGTCCATCCGCTGTTACGTCCTCAAGGCACCGGGCAACAGGGGCTTTGCCTGCGTCAGCGAGGGCGGCAAGATCAGTCTTTCCGGCGCCATGCTGGTGCCGGTCAAAGGCGTCCTGACATCCAAATTCGGCATGCGGTTCCACCCGATCAAGAAGGTCTCACGGTTGCATGCGGGCGTCGATTGGGCGGCGCCCACTGGCACACCCATCCGGGCCGCATTTTCCGGCAAGGTCACCTACAAGGATGTGCGCGGCGGCTATGGCAACTTCATTGAATTGTCCCACAAGGACGGGATCACCAGCCGTTACGCACACATGCACGAGTATGCAGACGGGATCGAACTGGGATCGGTTGTCCAGGCCGGAGACCTGATTGGCTATGTCGGCACGACGGGCCTGTCGACCGGACCGCACCTGCATTTCGAAATCCGTCAGAGAGGGGAGCCCGCCGATCCGCTGTCTTTTGAAATGGAAACCGGCGCGGATGCCCCGCAATCCGTCGCCAGCAAGGACCTCAAGGCCTATCAGGGCGTGATCGGCGAAGTGCTGGCAGGCAGCCAATGAGGACCGCCGGCAGGTGCCGGTCTGAACCGGGCCCGGACGCTCTGGCCTGTCCCGCATTGAGCAGCAGATCCCGCATGTGAACGCGAAAAAATGGCGGTGCCGGAGCACCGCCACATACGCTTAGGGGCGTGTTAGGCGTCGCCTGCCGCGATCTCCAGACCGTCTTCACCCGCCGTGATCGCCACGGAAGTAAGTTCCTCTCCGTTCATCTGAGCGGTCAGGAACGCCCTGGAGAGCTTGGGCAGGAGGTCGTTCGTCAGGATGTTGTCGATCATCCGTCCACCACTGTCCGGATCGCGGCACAGCGATACGATGTGCGCGATGACATCGTCCCCGAATGTCAGCTCCGCATCCCGGTTCTGCTTCACGCGCTTGACGATGCGGTTGAGCTGCAGGCGGATGATGAAGCCGAGCATGGACGGTGACAACGGATAATAGGGGATCGTCACGATCCGGCCGAGCAGTGCCGGGGGAAACACGTCCAGAAGCGCAGGTCGCAAGGCTTCCGCCAGTTGTTCGGCGTCGGGCGCATTCGGATCGGTGGCTGCCAGATCCGGGTCACTCGAGACCGGGGCGTCCAGCATGTGGCTTGCCGCATTCATGATCGTTTCCGTGCCGACATTCGATGTCAGCAGGATCAGCGTGTTGCGGAAGTCGATCTTGCGGCCCATGCCGTCTTCCATCCAGCCCTTGTCGAAGACCTGGAAGAAGATTTCATGGACGTCCGGGTGCGCCTTTTCCACTTCGTCGAGAAGCACGACCGAATAGGGTTTGCGGCGGACCGCTTCCGTCAGACGCCCGCCTTCGCCATATCCGACGTAGCCCGGGGGAGCACCCTTCAGGCCGGAGACGGAGTGTGCTTCCTGGAACTCCGACATGTTGATGGTGATCAGGCTGTCCTCGCCGCCGTAGAGCGTTTCGGCGAGTGCGAGCGCGGTCTCCGTCTTGCCGACGCCCGAAGGGCCGCACAGCATGAAAACACCGATCGGCTTGTCCGGATTGCCCAGCTGGGCGCGGCTGGTCTCGATCCGTTTCGCGATCATGGCGAGGCCGTGGGCCTGGCCGATCACGCGCTTGTTCAGGCTGTCCGTCAGGTTGAGGATGGTTGCCATCTCGTCCTGCACCATCCGGCCGACCGGAATGCCCGTCCAGTCCGAAATGATGCTCGCGACAGCTTCGTCATCGACATACGCATAGACCATGCGCTCGTCTTCGGGAATCTTGGCGAGTTCCGCGCGTTTCTCGTGCAGGGCGGTGCGAATGGCGTCTTCGTCTTCCAGGTCGACATCGAGATCAAGTTCGATGTCGTCGATCGAGACAAGTGCCGGCCCGTCATGCTCGGGATCCTCGATTTCCGCGCTTTCCGGATGAGGGGCGGGATCTCCGCCCTTGAGCTGCGACAGGGCAGCGTTCAGACGGCGGATCGCCGCCACAAGCCCGCGCTCGCGCTCCCATTCCTCCCTGACCTTCTCGATGTCGCCTTCGGTCGCCTCAATGGCCTCGTTCAGCGCATCCAGCTGCTCCTGATGCTCCAGGCCGAGTTCGGTGTCGTTCGTTAGCGCACTTTTCTCGGTTTCCAGGAAACCCTTCTTGGCCACGAGGTCGGACAGCTTGGCAGGCTGCGCCGCCTGCGAAATGTTCACCCGTGCCGAAGCCGTGTCCAGAACGCTGACCGCCTTGTCCGGCAATTGCCGCGCCGGGATGTAGCGATGGGAAAGCGAAACCGCGGACTTGACGGCACTGTCCAGGATGCGCACCTGGTGGTGTTCTTCCATGGGGCCGAGCAGGCCGCGCACCATCGCGAAACACTTTTCCTCATCCGGCTCATCGACCTGGACCGGCTGGAAACGCCGCGTGAGGGCAGGGTCCTTTTCGAAATGCTGGCGGTACTCCGACCATGTCGTGGCCGCGACCGTGCGCAGCGTCCCGCGCGCGAGCGCCGGCTTGAGCAGGTTGGCGGCATCGCCCGTGCCCGCCGCGCCCCCGGCGCCGATCAGCGTATGCGCCTCATCGATGAAGAGGATCGTCGGCACGATGGAGGCATGCACGGCGTCGATGACGGCGCGCAGCCGCTTTTCGAATTCGCCTTTCATCGACGCGCCGGCTTGCAGCAGACCGAGGTCAAGCGCGCACAGGCGCGTCCCGAGCAGGGCAGGGGGAACATCGCCGGCGACGATCTTTTGGGCGAACCCCTCGACGATCGCTGTCTTGCCGACACCTGCCTCACCGGTGAGGATCGGGTTGTTCTGTCGGCGGCGCATCAGGACATCGATGACCTGACGGATTTCTTCGTCCCGGCCGACGATCGGATCGAATTCCTCCGCGCGCGCCCGGGCGGTGAAGTCGACCGTGAACTGGGAAAGGGCATCCTCGCCGACGCCGCTGCCCGGTGCGGTTTCCGCGGGTTCTCCGCCGGGAGCCGCTGCGGCTTTCGGACCGGAGCCGTCGATCGGACGCGCGCCGACTTCGCTTGAAGATCCGGCGATCTTGTCGAGGTCGCGCGTGAGCACATCACGGTTCAGCCCCTCGAGCGCCGGCGAATAACTGCGGAACTGCCGCCACGTCGTCTTGTCGCCCATGGCCGCGATAAGCACATAGGCGGACCGGATCTTGTAGTCGCCGTAGCGCAGCGTTCCTTCGAACCACGCCCGTTCAAGTGCTTCCTGGAAGGGCGTCGCCATCGACGGAAGTTCGGTCTGATTGATCTTCAGGTCCGCGATCGCCTTCTGGAGGTCACCGTGGACGTCGCCGACATCAATGCCGAAGTGCCGCAGAATATGGACGAAATCGGTGTTCTCGTCGCGTGCGAGATAATAGAGCCAATGAAGGATTTCCAGGTGCCGGTGACCGGAACTTTTGGTGAGCCGCATGGCTTTTTCGAGACAGTCGTAGCTGACTGTCGTGAGTTTGTTGGCAACTGTTTCAACCAGAATGTCACTCATGGCACCGGCCTTTCAAATTGGAGACCTATTGATAAACGGTGGTATGCCGACGAACCGGCCGGAACCGGGTATCGGTCAACATTTCTTCTTCGTCGTCGAGTGCGTCGTCCTCCGCCGGAGCAGCGTCAACAGGCTTCAGCCAACCGATATGGCCGAGCGTTGCGGAACTGGTGCTGTCCATGCGGACGGAAGAGGCGCATCTCTTCGGAAGCGCAAGTTCGATTTCGTACTCGATCTCCAGTCCGAGATAAAAATCGATGAGATCGAAAAGCTGCTCGGTCCAGGGATTGGGCCGTGTCCGCGTTGGCGGCAAAAACTTGCGATATTCGTCAAGCGAACTTGTGAAGATCCGGATCCGGACCTTGTCGCTGACGCTGTAGACCTTGGAGCCGACGATCGTATCCATGCCCAGCTGTCCGCCGCCACCGGGCCCCAGACCGCCAATACTGAGCTGGTCATCGGGGTCAAGGTGCAGCCACGTGCCCACGCACTGGTCAATCTCGACTTCAACGCCAAACACACCGGTGATCAGGGCTTTCAATCGTGCGGCGCTCTTGACCTTCGTGGAGGTGAGGCCCGCGAACAGCAGTTTGATCCGGTCGTCGATCCCATCCAAATCCCGGTAGATTGGGCTGCCGATACCAATGCTCGACCCGAGATAGGACAGGAAGCGGTCATCGTCCGGGCGGTCGTGCTGTACAATCGGGCGCGCATCGGCCCAGGCTCGGAAAAACAGTTGAACGAAGCGGTTGTTGAAGACATCCAGGAATCGCGGGAAACTGTCGTCGCCCTGCAGGCCGCGCACGATGGCTTCGTCGGTATATGCCGAAGGCAGCGCTCCATGCGGTCCCAGGAAGCCCAGGAACTTTTCAAGCAGAACAAGACCATCATCCGCATCGCGGGTGGCGCGTTCAATCGTCGACGTCGCGAATTCACCGGTCGGATCCTGCCCGAACCGGACGATGTCTTCCATTGTCCGTCGGCTCTTGCCGATGCGGGGAGGGGCTGGTTCGTCGAGCTTCTTCGGCCCCATGCCGGACTGCGCGCCGCCTGGTCCCGTCTGACCCTCCAGCATGCGCAGCACCGCCAGGAGATCGTGGCCACCCGGGTGTTTCTGCACACGGTCGCTGAGTGCGGCCAGCAAGGATGCGAATTGCTGTTGCACCGGAACTTCTATCCTGGCTTCCTCGACAGGTTCCGGGTCTTCTTCTTCCGGATCTTTCAAGTCCTCTTGTGACGGCTGCTCCTCCGCCTCCGCAACAAGTTCTTCCGTCTGGTTTTCTTCCGCCTGTTCGACACCTGGCTCCAGAGAAGAAGGCGTCTCGATCGTGTGCGATATGATCGTGTCGGACTGGATTTCTTCTTCCGTGAACAGCGCGGTGTCCGGTTCGGTTTGGAGCGCCTCTTGTGAAAGCTCGGCGACTTCGCCGCTTTCATGCGAAGGCGTTTCCTCAGGCTCTGAAGGGCTGTCCGGCCAGACGGAAGGGGCAGCAGCCACCTGCACGATCGTCTTGTCGGCGGCCGGCTTCTTGCCCTTCGGAACGACTTTCGTCTTCTGGTCGTCGTCGTCAGCGTCGCTCATAGGATCCCTTGTGCTCCGATCCTGGGAGGCCATCTCATGATGACGCCGCGTTCCGTGGTGGCGATCACGCACTGGGTGAAATGGTTGATGGACGCATATTCGGCAATGAAGCGATCAAGCACGGCCCCCATGAGAAACGCACTGGCGCCTTCGAATGCCTTGTCGTCAAGCGTGATCGTGACTTCCAGTCCCCGCGCCACGCCGGTTCCGGACTTTTGCTGCAGCCGCCGCACGACGGGCCGCGTCGACACGGATCGAACCGACTGGGCCTGGCGATCCGCGGCATTGTCGGCGAGCGGTGCGAACAGGCTGAGGATGTCCCTGAAGGACCGGCCGTCCTGCCCGGCGGCATCATGCACAAGGCCGGTATGGTTGAGCGCCAGCACGTTGATCAGCCGCCAGGCAATCGCCCCGGCATGTCCTTCTTCGCCGAGCCGTTCGTTATAGGATATGAGAGGCGGGCGCGGCTGCGTCGGACCTGCAACGCAGTCGACCTTCAGGCTGACGTCTTCCAGGATGCGGAAGTCACCGATCGACGACTTCTCGGGGTTGCTGCCGACGGGAAGCTCCGCCGCCAGGGCCCGGTTGGAAGCCATGACCTTCAGGGAGAGTTCCGCCAGGCGCTTGTTTCCGGTTTCCAGCAGCGCGGCAGCCTGCGCACCGCTCGAAATCATGATGAAGGTTTCCGTTCCGATATAGGAACTCGGCTGCATTCTTCTCAGCTCGCTGGAAGACTGCCGGCGGGGCATGCGCCGGATCGTGTAGAACCATTCGTGACCGGCTTTTTCCGTGTCGGGCGCGACGCTGTAGAGCGGTTCCACGGATCGCTTTTCACCGCCGGAGAAATGGGCATTCACCTCTGTAACGGCGTGGACTTCGTAGTCGAGCGGGCGGGTCCGGTCGGTGATGACGGCAAATTCGTGCTGCCCCTTCTTGATCGGAACCCGGTCGGTCGCGCGTTCGAACAGGTTGACTGCCGGCGCAGTGTGGAGCGCGAAGATCTTGTCCTCGACATGGGAGGGCAGGCGCGAATCCGCCTCATCGAACACGAACACGACCTCGAACGACTTCGCATTCACGCGGTCAAGATACTTCCGCAGTCCCGTCAGGCGGAATCCCAGGAAACTGCGCGGAAAGTTGAAGTAGTCCCGCAAGTGGTCGAAGCCGACGAAAAGCCGTCTGTCGTTGCGCAGCAACGCGTCGTTCTCGTCGAAACCGAGCTGGGTGACCGCATCCACCGGAAAGCGCTGAAGCGTCGCCTGTCCGAACGCGTCTTCGGTTCTGAGGTAGACCGCGATCGTATGACCGAAAATCTGCTCGTAAACCTTCGCGGCCAGATCGAGCGGGCCGACAAGCTGTATCGGCAATTCATCGATGCGGCATCCGGCAACCTGGTATTCCGGCTTCTTCAGGGCTTCTTCTTCAGAGACCTCAAGTTCCGGGTCTTCCGCCATCCGGTGGGTCAGCTTGATCGCAAGCCCCGCGCGCACGCGTCGGTCTTCGGCCATCGCGGCCCCGAGCCCGGACACCTGGGCAGCGGAACTCAGATACCGTGCGCCGGTCAATTGGAGGGGGGTAAGCACGATCGGAGCAGACAGCGTGAACCGGCACCTGACTTCTCCCTGTCGTTCCCGGAAGACCGCTTCCATGGGAGCGTGCCGGTCTACCTTGATCCCGGCCCTGAGGTTCGCGTCGCCATATTTGGGAGTGACGCGGGCCAGCACCATGCAGGGGATGGGGGCAAGGGCTGACGGA
The DNA here is from genome assembly GCF_965232425.1 of Roseibium sp. Classification (GTDB taxonomy): domain Bacteria; phylum Pseudomonadota; class Alphaproteobacteria; order Rhizobiales; family Stappiaceae; genus Roseibium. Next base: position 5,782,753 of record NZ_OZ246971.1, on the reverse strand, counting down.
TAGAGCTGTTCGAACAGGTTGGAGGTGAACTCGGCAAACTCGTGTTTCATCTTCAGCTGAACCCGGGCTGCGAGGAACGCGGTGCCCTCCAGCAATCCGGACAGCATCGGGTCTGACCGGTCTTCCAGGAGCCCGCCCAGTCGCTCGGCAACGGCCGGGTAGGATTCGGCAAAGGCAGCGCCCTGCTCACGCAGATAGGTGAGTTCCTGATTGTAGAGGTCCAGAAATTCGCGGTTCATGCAGTCGCCCCGATGATCTTGATGCGTCCGAATGCCGGGTCGACATCCGCAATGAATTCACTTCCGATGCGGACCGGATCGCATCGTATTTCCGCCTTGATCAGAAACCGCACCTTGAACGTGTCGCTCTCGATGCTGTCGTCCCGGATGACCTGCAGCGTGCGCGGGTCCATGCGCGGTTCGAAACGAATGAGGGCCTCGCGGATGTCGTCTGCCAGCCGGTCGATCTTGATGGTGTCGACGACATGAACGGAAAGGTCGGGAAGGCCATAGTTCAGGATTGAACTCTCGACCTCGGGAAAATCGGAAAGGTCCTGCGTGGAATTGAGATTGACGGTATTCAGCAGGGCCTGAAGATCGCGGCGCACCTCCGACAGAAGCGTGTGCTCCGTGACGCCGTAGCTTCTGGAAAGTCGCCGTCCGGACTTGAGGTTCTTGCCCTTGCCCTCTTCTTTCTGGCGTTCCTGCGCAGCCCTGTACTCCGGGTCGTCCATGGCACGGAAGGCCCACATCAAAGGCGCGTGAATCTTCACAGTTGATTTTGCCATCGGCAATGCCCGGGAGGTAGCTGCTGTCAAGGTATTCCAGGAGGCGGAAAACGCGATGCGCCTTCATTTTCAGATCTTCGCCCCAAAAAGAACGGCTGCCACCTGTTTGGGTGGCAGCCGTTTCGGCAAATGCCTTACTTCTTTTCGTTCGCTGCGATATCCCAGGCGAACTCCGGTGTTGCACCCTTGGAGCCGTCCGGCTTCTGTTCGGTGTACATCACCTTGTATTCACCGAAGTTGATCGAGCAGTTGTAGGTGACCCGGTCTTCTGCTCCGCTGCCGCCGGTGGAAAGGCTCGAGATGATAAGATCTTTCATCTCGATCTTCAGGTACTCGAGCGGGTTGTCACCAGAAGCCTTGCGGCAACACAGCACGGCCTTGCCAATGTGTTTGCCGGTCGAAAGGTGGTTCAGCAGGGCCGTGAATTCCTTGCCGATATACATCACCAGGTTCATATCCTGGAAGTGTGCCTTACCGCCGCCAGAACCGGAACCCATGTGGGTGGTGCCGGACTGGGACGCGCCCCACGACCAGGACAGGATGTCAATTTCGTTCTTGTGAGTCTTGTCCTGAGACTCACCTTCGATACCATCAATTTTAATAAAGCAATCAGACTGAGCCATTTTGTTTAATCCTTTATTTGTTCAGGCCGGTCATTTCATCCGGCGCTGGGTTTCCAATACTTGCATCTAACTCAGACCTTCCGGCCCGAACCCCTGAGAGCTTACGCGTCTCGTTTAGACCTCCACCCGGTTGTCCCGGGTTGCACCTTTTCGGATGCAGGCCATTCGGACGGGTTGGCGCCCGAATGGCAGTCTTGTCGATCAGTTTCCGTCTTGCGGAATGCGAGAGGCAAGGCTCATACCGATATCCATGCCTTCAAGCTGATAGTGCGGACGCAGGAAGAACTGGGCTCTGTAGTAGCCGGGGTTTTCTTCGTCCGGAATGATGGTCACCTTTGCCTCGCGGAGCGGCTTGCGCGCCTTGGTTTCCTCTGTCGAATTGTTCGGATCACCATCGACGTAGTCCATGATCCAGTCATTCAGCCAGCGCTGCAGTTGCGGCGCTTCCTTGGTCGAACCGATCTTGTTGCGCACCATGACCTTCAGGTAATGGGCGAAACGTGTGGTCGCGAACATGTAGGGCAGCCGTGCGGACAGATTGTCCGAAGCCGTTGCATCCTTTCCGTCCGGACCGGAGAACTGACGGGGCTTGAAGACCGACTGCGCACCAAGGAAGGCTGCCTGGTCGGTGTTCTTGCGGTGGATCAGCGGGATCAGGCCAAGGCGCGAAATTTCATGTTCGCGGCGATCGGAGATCGCGATTTCAGCCGGACACTTCTGGTCCACGCCGCCGTCGTCGGTTTCGAAGACGTGGGTCGGCAGGTCTTCAACAAGGCCGCCGCTTTCCACGCCGCGGATGCGAACCGTCCAGCCGTACTCCTTGTAGGCACGGTTGATGTTGGTCGCCATCGCGTAGGCCGAGTTCATCCATGCATAGTTGTCGTGGCTGTCCTCACCGAATTCTTCCTCAAAGGCGAATTCCTCGACCGGGTCGGACTTCGCGCCATAGGGCTGACGAGCCAGCACGCGTGGCAGGGACAGACCGAGGTAGCGGGCGTCTTCGGATTCGCGAAGCGTGCGCCACTGGGCATGAATTTCCGTGTCGAACACCTTGGACAGGTCGCGCTTCGTCGGAAGTTCCGTCCAGCTTTCCATCTGCATGAGCTGCGGATCGGCTGCCGCCAGGAACGGAGCGTGCGCTGCGGAGGAAATTTTCGCCATGCCGCGCAACACGGTGATGTCCTGCGGCTCATAACCGAATTCATAGTCACCGACCAGGCATCCGTAAGGCTGACCGCCGAGCTGACCGAATTCAGCTTCGTAGATCTGCTTGAACAACGGGCTCTGATCCCACTTGGCACCACGATAGCTCTTGAACACCCCGGCGAGTTCCCGCTTGGAAATATTCAGGAACTGCAGTTTCAGGGACGCGTCGGTCTCCGAATTGTGGACCAGGTAATCAATGCCGCGCCATGCGCTTTCCAGCTTCTGGAACGAGGGCGCGTGAATGATTTCGTTAACCTGCGACGTCAGCTTCTCGTCGAGTTTCGCAATCATCTCGTCGATCGTGTCGTAGACGTCGTCCTTGATGAGTGCCTGGTCGGACAGAGCCTCCGCAAGGAAGGTCGACATCGCGTTGTCGACAAGTTCATTGGCGGTTTCGTTTTCGCTCTTGATGCGGAAGTTCTGCTTCAGGATGGAAGCGAATTCCTCAGGACTTTTTTCACCTGCAGCTTCCGCGGCAGCCGCGCCACTCGTTTGAGCGCTTGTGTCGGTGTTGCTCATTTATGCCTCCTCTTTGTCCCCGTCATCGGCACCGTCGCCCTTTGAAGCGGCGGTTTCGGCTTCCATCTTCTGAGCAAGGGCCTGCATCAGGGCCGGATCGCGGGTCAGTTCCTCAAGCTGGCTGATCGCCTGAACCCGGCCGTCCATCATGGTGCGCAGAGCGGCAAGGCTGTTGCGCGCATCAAGAAGCTTTTTGAGCGCCGGCACCTGTTCTGCAACTTTGCCCGGCGTGAAATCGTCCATGCTCTTGAACTTCAGCTGGACGCTCATCTTGGTGTTCTCTTCACCCGACAGCTTGTCTTCGACGGTGAAGGAGGTTCCCGGCTCGATGGCTTCCATGCGCTTGGTGAAATTGTCCATGTCGATATCCAGGAACTTGCGCTCGTCGACATCTTCCTTTTCGACGCCGGGGCTGTCGCCGGAAAGGTCAGCCATGATCCCCATCACGAACGGCAGCTCGACCTTCTGTTCCGCATCGAACGGATCTTCATAGAAGATGTGCACCCTCGGAGGTCTGTTACGCTTGATAAAGCCTTGCCCGCTATTTGATGCCATTTTACTTGCCTTTCGTGTTTCTGACCTCAGAAATTAAATCGAATATTGTCAAATGCCTGTAGAGCGTAGAATCGGTAGCGACGTTGCTTGCTGTTCATCGCGTCTGATGAACTTATATTTACTGCGTTTGCCGTAGAATTGAAGTGACGGCAGTCACATGTGTGTCGCTTTGAAAAATTTCCCCAAATATTGAGAACCCGTTGCGTCGTTGAGTCAAGGACAAGTGTGGGAACTCTAGGGAAATAAAGGATTTTTGCCGCAAGATGACCATGTCCGCCTCACTCCTCTTCAGGGCGCAGAAACAGGTTCAGGAGACCGGTGAACGATCCTGAACTCATGTTCTGGGCTTCTTCCAGCAGCATGGGAATCGGGCTGGTTGGCTCGTTTGCGGAATAGTAGCCCTTGACGGCTCCGATCCCGGTTATCGCGTCTGCCCGGTTCTCGATGACCAGCACGGAAAAGTCGTCGATGTCGCCGAGTTCCCGGTCTTCGCCTTCGTTGAGTTCGAGCAGCCGGTCATTGGAAAGCTGAAGTCCGCTTGCGCCGAGCAGCAGTGCGACTTCATCGAATCTCCTGGGCATGAGTATTTTCAGCGCATCGAGATAGGACTTGCCGACCAGCCCTCGTGCCTCGCGTACCAGGAACAGGGCTGGATGAGACGGCTCGCGTACCGAGAAATAGTCCTCAACGGCATCGAGAATCAGCTTTGCCTGCGCCGCATTTCTGATTTCCAGGTTGGACGTCGTTCCAGCGCCGGCGCTCGACGACTGGCTCGGTTCTTCGCTGTCTGATTTGGGCGAATCGGCGTCTTCTGCCGACATGCGACCGAGGCGAATATTCAGTTCGGTGTTGATGTCAGTGAGGAGTGTGACCAGGGCGTCGTAGTCCGGCGCCGACGCCTTGGCGTCAGCAGCCTTGAGTTTTTCAGCACAAGTTTCCGAGATGCCACGAAGTTCGTCAGGGAGTTCGGAGAGATCCTTGAGAACCTGTTCGATATCGTCCTGTTCAAGTTCGCCGGATGTCAGGGCCGCCTCGATAGCACCGAGTGAAATGGTATGTTCGTCTTCGCGTGCCGGAATGTCTCCGGTCGCAATCTTGATGGCACGGAAACTGATAGGGCCGCTCCGGCGCGTCTTCAGAAGGGGAGCGGCTTCAAGCGGCAGGATGACGGTCGGACGGCTGTTTAAAGATTCCAGCGCGCCGATGCGCTCCATGAAACCGAAATCGGCGTCCATCGGGTGAACCTCATCCCAATGCGCGTCGAGCAGCTTTCGCAAGATCCGGACAGAGTCGGCAAATTGTTGAAGCTGGCCACTCAGAAGTGAAAATTGTCCGAGCATCACCAGCAGCCGGATATCCCTGGACTGCTTGAGAAAGCCCTCCATCTGCTTGTAGATGTCGGAAAACTCGATTTCGGAACGATCGAAATCGGAGAACCGTTCCGGCAGCATCTCCTCGCAGGAGTCCATCAGCGCCGCGAAGGCCGGTTCCGTGTCGTAGAGGTCGGGTCCGCATCCGGCGCCGGGAGAGATTTCGACGCCATATTTCTCCGGATCGAAATTCATAGATCTGTGTGCCCCACTTCAAAAACCCTGCCGGAAAGACCCCGGCAGGGCAGCCGCCGCATCAGGCGTTATTCGAAAACCAGCTTGCTTTCGACACGTCTGTTGGCCGGATCATTGACGTCCGCGACTTTCGGGCGCGTCTTTCCGTAACCGACCGTCTTCAGCCTGTTCCTGCCGACGCCGAGCGAAACCAGATATTCGGTCACGGCCTGAGCCCGGTCCTCGGAAAGGCGCTGGTTGTAGTTGAGCGAACCGATGCCGTCGGTGTGGCCTTCAATGACAAAGACCGCACTGGCAAGTTCCGGGTCGGCAATGCCCTTGGCGAACTCTTTCAGATTCGCTCGCGCGGACGGGCTGAGGCGCGCCGAGGCGTATTCGAACGAAACGAGGAGATTGAAACCGGCATCGATGGCCTTTGTTTCCGGATCAACGACGAGCGTGTCCGTGCTCGCGGTCTCACTGGTCTGGCCTTCTGCGTTTTCAGGCTTCACGGCCACCTGGCCGCCTTCTCCCTTGGCGGCGTTGGGATTGCATTCATCCCGGGTGCCGATGCAAAGCGCGCGCGTCGCACCGGTCGGTTTCAGCGACCGGGTCTTGAGCTGCTTGAAGTGTTTGCTGACTTCGTCGGCCGAATAGGTCGCGTCCTGGGCAAAGGCAGTCCCGGAAGCAAATCCCGTTGCGGCAACCGTCAGCGAAAGCAGTGTGGCGGCCAGCACGGAACGTGGTTTGAACGAAGCGGCTTTGACTTTCACATTGCACACGCCTGAGACGATTTGGCGATGGGTCACGATCTCAATCCTCCCTTTCGGAGCTTGCGCGAGCGAACTCGCAGTGGATGTTGAAATATATCGTGCCATAACCTGAAAATATTAATGTGGTGCAAGTCACTAAAGTACGTTTTGATGTCAGTATGTCGATTTGTGGGGAATAAGCAAGAGGAGGAAAGCGTGAGATATTCGTGAGATAGTTAACAGTCTAATGTGATTTTTCTCGAGTCTTCTTGATTGCCGGGTTTAGTGCCAAACAACTCTTGGTAATTTTTGAATTCGGTGTTTAAATTTTTGCAATAACTGTGTTCCCTAGCACATCGGTTTCGTCAGATTCGTCATAAATGTAGGTGCAGATGCCTGTGACCGGCAGCCGTATTTAACCGCAGTTTTTTAAGGAGACTTCCGTGGCCACTGGACAACTCAGACAAACCGATCGGATGGCCGAACTCAAGTCGGTGTTTGGCGATGATGTGCTCTCCTTGGTAAAGCTTGAATGCGACGAGGGATTGAGCGACGAATTCGATATTCGCCTGGATGTCGTGAGCCAGGAGGAAGACCTGGATTTCGATCAGGCTCTTGCCACCCACATGACGGTAAAGGTCAAGACCAATAACGGTGATACCCGGTATTTCGACGGGCTTCTCACCAATGCCCAATGGCTCGGTCACAGGGATGGCTATTACCGTTACAAACTCACCCTGCGTCCATGGTTCTGGCTTCTGACCAAGAATTCCAACTGCAGGATGTTCAAGGACAAGTCGGCGCCGGACATTATCGCGGAAGTTCTCGGCGAACATGACTTTGCCGATTTCGAGAACAAGCTGACGGAGAGTTACGATCCGATTCACTACTGCGTCCAGTACAGGGAATCGGACTATGATTTCTGCTGCCGCATCATGGAGGAATTCGGCATTTCCTATTGCTTCGAGCACAAGGACGGCAAGCACACGATGATTCTCGCCGATGCCAAGTCATCCTACAGTCCGATCGAAGGTGATCCGAACATTCCTTTCATCGACTTGGGGGGAGACAGCCAGCGCGACGAAGAACATCTTTATCACTGGGTGGGCGGCCGCGCATTTCGCACCGGAAAATTTGCCATCAACGACTATGATTTCGAAAAACCGAGTGCTTCGCTGGAAGCGGACAAGGATGCCGGATCGTCGTACCGCGCCGGGTCGCTGGAAAAGTACGATTACCCGGGCCGCTACACGGAGAAGGACAAGGGTACGAAATACAGCGACATCCGTCTGCAGGCGGAGCAAGCCGGTGACAACCGCGTCGAGGCTGCCGGTGAGGTGCCGCGCTTTTACGCAGGTGGGCTCTTCACGCTGAAGGATCATCCGCACCAGCCGCAGAACAAGGAATATCTCATCATCCGCGCGAGCCACCAGATCATCGCCGAGAGCTATCGCTCGGTCGATGCGGGTGCTCAGGGTGAGGCCTATACGGGCACGTATGATGTCCTTTCTTCCGATATTCCGTTCAGAACCCCGGCCAACACGCCCAAGCCGCGCATTCCGGGGCCGCAGACGGCCAAGGTCGTCGGAGACGGCGAGATCGATGTCGACGAGTACGGTCAGATCATGGTCGAGTTCCACTGGGACCGGGACAAGACGCAGTCGCGCCGTGTGCGCGTGGCCCAGGTCGTTTCCGGCAAGAACTGGGGCGGCATGTACATTCCCCGCGTCGACCAGGAAGTCATCATCCAGTTTCTGGAAGGCGACCCGGACCAGCCAATCGTGATCGGAACGGTGTATAATGCGGACAACATGCCGCCTTATCCGTTGCCGGGCGAGAAGAACAAATCAGGCATTAAGACTGATTCGACCGTTGGCGGCGGCGGTTACAACGAGTTCGTCATGGACGATTCGAAGAACCAGGAAAAAGTTGGCATTCACGCGCAAAAGGACATGGAAACCGTCGTCGAGAACAACGACGATCTCCATGTCAAGAACGATCGCACGACCAAGATCGATGGCAACCGGACCGAGAAGGTCGGCGTCAACGTGACGGAAACAATAGGTCAGACCTGGAAAGTCAAGGCGGGAATGAAGATCGAGTTCAAGTGTGGCTCAAGCAAGATCGTCATGACCCCCATGGGCATAGAAATAAAAGCGTTGCAGGTTAAGATCCACGGCCAGATGCAACTGGATGCAAAAGGACTGTTCACGACTGTCGAGGGACAAGCCTTCAATACGATCAAGGGCGGTTTGGTGCTCATTAACTGACGCGACGCAGTGGCATTGAGCAGGATCGCAGACGGAGTGACGGAAATGGGATCTCGTATCCGGTTTACAAGCGCAATTCAGGTTTTTCAGACGTATCCGGATCTGCAAGAGGAATTGGAGCCGCCTGCAGGAGACATCTCTCCTCAGGACTACACGCTGGAGATCCTGAAAGGGGAAGACCCCTATGCGGCAATCCTTTTTTTCGCGCATGTCCTGCCGAAACGGGAGGCCGTCTGGTGGGGGTTGCGCTGCGTGACGGGTCTTGATCAGAACAAGACAGCAGAAGATCTGAGTATGCTGGAGCTGGTCACGGCATGGGTTCAAGACGAGGACGAGGAGGCGCGCCTGTCAGTGCAGGCGGCCGTGGACGAGTTCAAAGGCGAAGGCCCTTCGCTTTGGATTGGCCGCGCCGCAAGCCTGTCAGGCGGGTCCATCTCTCCAAATCCCGAATTTCGCGTGGACACGCTCCCGCATCTGACTGCAGTTTGCGCCAATGGCGCTGTGCAACTCGCTGTTGGAGCGCTCGGACCTGGCGTACGTGAGGAAGCGATTGCGGATTGTATCACCGCGGGAATTTCCTTCGCGGAAGGTGGGTCAATGCCTGTTGTTCTTGCAAAGCAGCAAGCGGCAGTCTGAAGTGATCGGGGGACCAGTGGGCATGCGGATTACGCTCCAGATCGAAAACGTGGACAGGCTCGAAACCGGAGGGCAGGTATCCTATTCCTGCGCTGACCGGGGATTCGACATCGGCCGTCACGAGCATCTGGACTGGAGCCTGCCGGACCCGCAGCGTGTGATTTCCGGAAAGCATTGCGAGGTTCGGTTCGAAGGCGGAAACTTCGTTCTTTACGACGTTTCGACCAACGGTACGTTTTTGAACGGCAGTCCGAATCGCATGGACAAGGCCCACGCCCTGCGCTCCGGCGATCGGCTGATGATCGGCGATTACATCGTCGCCGTCACACTCGATGCCGGAGAAGGTTCCGGTGCCGGCTTTTCAGGCGGCGCACCCGCAGGTGCCGAACCCTCATACCCATCCGGGCCGGCGCAATGGCAGTCGCCTGCACAGGCTCCGGCCGCGCCCGCTTCACCGCAGTGGCCTGCGGCGCAGCCCGCGGCAACACCTCATTACCCGGCCCAGGAGACGGGCAGTCCATGGGACGCACCGGCCTCGACCGACATGGAAGGGCGCCACGCGCCGCCGTCTCAGGCGCCCGGGATCGGCACGCCTGCAGATGATGTCTGGAGCCAGCAGGGCCACGGATGGGGGAGCGCGGATCCGGCGCTTTACGATCCGCAGTCAAGGCAGCCGGAATCAGAACCGGTCCGGCCGGCTCAGGCGGATCCGCTCGACCATCTTGCCGCCCAGCCAAGCATGCAACCGCCTGTTCCGCCAGTTCCGCCAGCGCCTGTTCCTACCGAGCCCGTTCAGGCGCCGGCCGCACCATCTGCGGGACCCGGTCCCGCAGCCTCGTTTCCGTCGGCTGCTCCGGAAGCGGCAGAGCAGGGGACACCGGAGCCCCTGTTCAAGATGCCGGCCCTCGAAGCCGAATCGGCGCAGGAGATCCTTCCCGTCGAAGGTTCCGCCGAGTTGCCCGGCAGCGTTTTTCCCGAGGCACCGGATGCGTCCGCTCATTCCGAACAGGACGCCGCCGCTGCCTCTCCCTTTCCGGAGAGTGTTCCGGCAGCCGAGCCTGTCCAGGTGGAAACCGCTCCTGAAGTGGCGGCTGAAGCGCCGGTTGAGGTTGCTGAACCGCCGCAGACGGCTGCCGCACCAGAAGTGGAGGCCGAAGCACAGACATCTGCGCCGGAGCCCGCACCGGCCGAGGCTGCACCGGCAAGGACTGAGGCTGGTCCCGGGCCCGACATTTTGAAAGCATTCGCGGAAGGTGCCGGTATTCCCGAAAGCGTTCTGGCGGACCGCGATCCCGAGGCGTTCGCGCGTGAAGTCGGCTCGATCCTGAACGGCATCACCAGCGATGTCATGGGCCTGCTGCAGGCGCGCAGCAAGGTCAAGGCCATGACCCGGAATGCCAACCGGACCTTGATCAGCCGGAGCGGCAACAACGCACTTAAATTCTCGCCGACCCCGCAGATGGCGCTTCAGACGATGCTCGCGCAGAATGTTGAGGAAACCGGCTACCTACCGTTGCCGAAGGCAATGTCGGAAGCGTTCAAGGATATCCAGAAGCATCACGTCTGGACATACGCCGCCATGCAGAAGGCTGCCGCCCGGTTCGATGAGACGCTCTCGCCCAAGGCGGTGGAGGAAGAAGGGCAGGTCGCCAAGAGCACATTTGGAAACCAGAAGGCAAAGATGTGGGAGCGGCTTCAGGAGCGCTGGACGTCGCTGACAGGTGCATATGACGACGGTGTCGTTGGCGTGTTCACGCAGTACTTTACAGAAAGCTACGAAGAATTTTCAAACGATGAGTCAGAGCAATAGGACGAACAGCAATTTTGAGGCGTTCGGGTGTCAGGGGCGCATCGGCGTCATCAAGGTAAGGGAGCAGTGCCTTAATGTCATGGTATAGCAAGGTTGCATGGACCGAAGGCCTGTTTCTGAGGCCGCATCATCTTCAGCAGAGCGACCGCTATGCGGAGCACCTGCTGGATGAACGCGTCAGGCTTGCCTCTCCCTATCCCTGGGGCTTTTCCGACATCGAGATCGATCAGGATGTCGGCCAGCAGTGCCGGTTTGCCCTGCGCTTCGGTCGCGGGATATTCCCTGATGGAACCGTCTTCAATTTCCCCGCCGACGGCACGCCGCCACCTGCCATAGATGTTCCCGAGGACGCCGCCGGACAGATCGTCTGGCTCGGCATTCCCGAAACCACTGTCAATGCCGTCGAGGTTGCGGACGGGCGCGAAGACGCCGCGACGCGCTATATGCAGGGCCGCGAGACCATCATCGATTCAACGTCGGCGATCCGGCAGGAAGAGGAAATCGATGTTGCTCATCCACGGCTGACGTATTCGATCCGCTCCACACCGCACCCCGGTCATGTCTGCCTCCCGGTCGCCAGGATCACGGAGATCAAGGATCGCATCGTCATCACCGACGGAACGTTTGCACCGCCTGTACTGGCGTGTCACGTGCATCCGGTCGTGACCGGCTGGATCGATTCTGTCATCGGCTGGGTCGAGCGGAAACTGAGCGAACTGGCACGCTACGCAGCCGACACCTCTGCAGGCGGCGGTCTGCAGAATTTCGATTACCTGACCTTGCAGATGCTCAATCGGCTTCATCCGCAGCTCATGCATTTGCGCAAGTCGGCCTATGTTCACCCTGAACGTCTTTATTCGGAGTTCCTTCAGCTTGCCGGCGAACTTGCGACCTTCGCCACCGAGGAGCGCCGGGCGCGCAACTATCCTGTCTACGATCACGACAAGCTGCACGACATCTTCAAACCGGTCCTGGCGGACATCCAGGCCTTTCTGTCAGCTGGTTACGATCGCCGCGCGATCCGCCTGCCGCTGGAACAGCTCGCGCCGAACGCCTTCAAGTCGACGATCGTCGACCGCAACCTTTTCTCTCAGGCAAACTTCGTGATCGAAGTGGCCGCGCGCCGCCCGCTGACCGAAATCCAGACCGAATTCCCCCGGCTGTTCAAGGTCGGTCCGTTCAGCCAGATGCGCCAGATCGTCTATTCGAACCTGCCGGGTATCCCCTTGATCCACATGCCCGTTCCGCCGGCGCAAATTCGCGCGCTGACGGACAGGGTTTATTTCAGGCTCGACAAGTCGACACCGCTCTGGCGCGAATTCAGTCAGGATTCGGCGATCGGACTTCAGTTCTCGGGGAACTGGCCCGACCTGCAGCTTGAGTTCTATGCAATTCGGGAGGGCCGCTGATGTCGGACAACGACGATCCCTTCGGCGTTTCCAAGCGCAAGGGAAAAACGATCGTCCGTCCAAACCCCGGAGGGCGCTGGAGCGAGACATCCCAGCCGGGTGCACCGGCCGGTCAGCCGCCTGCGCCACCTCCGCCGCCCGCTGCCCCGGCACCGGCACCGGGCCAGGCAGCTCCGCCCCCGCCACCTCCCGGTCCGCAGCCTGGCGGCGCGCCGGACCCCTGGCAGGGCGGCGGCGGCGCGGGCCAGGATCCATATGCACCGACGCCGGCCGGTTACGAATACGGCCAGCAAAAAGCGCCTGACATCAGGACTCCGCCGCCCGCGCAGGCGCCATCTCCGCCGCCACCACCGCCACCGCCGCAACAGGCACCTGTTGCCGGCGCTGCTCCTGGTGCGCAACCCGCCGGGCAACTTGCACAGACACCGGACATCAACCAGATCCGGGTCGCCAACCGCAATCCGATATCACGCGCAGCGGCGCCCCTGCTTCTGCTGCTTGGCCGTCTGCACCTGACGATGACGGACGCGCAGTTCGACGCTCTCATGCGCGATGTCTACAACGCGATCAAGACCTTCGAGAAGGACCTGCGCAGCGCCGGGATAACGGACGACCAGATCCAGTCGGCTGCGTATGCGCTCTGCGCCACCTCGGACGACATTGTCCAGAACCTGCCGTCTTCGGGCAGGCACCAGTGGACGCAATATTCCATGCTCACCCAGTTCTTCGGCCAGGCGACCGGCGGTGTCGAGTTCTATCAGGTGCTGGAAAAGGCAAAACAGGATCCCGGCCGGAACTACGGCGTACTGGAAGTGATGCACGCCTGTCTGTCCCTCGGATTTTACGGCAAGTACCGGGCCATCCAGGGCGGTCAGCAGGGGCTGGAACGCGAGCGCAGGGATCTGCATGAGATCCTGAGGCGCGTCCGGCCGCGCCCCGGTGACGACCTGTCACCGCATTGGCGCGGGCTTGAACTTATCCAGAAGCGCACCGGATTTTCCGTGCCGATCTGGTCGGTTGCGGCCGTCGCCGGAGCACTTCTGCTCGGTGGCTACGTCACCCTGATGCTTCTCCTGGCGAGCGGCAGCGAAGTGATTGCAAGCCGGTCCAGCGCGCTCTACCCGACCGGCCCGATCGAACTTGCACGCGAGGGATACCAGCCCAAACCGCCGCCGGCACTGCCGCCGCCCGCGGATGCGCCGATCGATTCCATATCGGAACAGCTTGCAGGCATCGACGGATTGGAAATCCAGCAGGCAGGTCCGGCCATCATGCTGCGGATGCGCGCGCAGTTCGACGTGGCCGCAGCGACGTTGCGTCCCGAATTCCAGCTGCTCGTGGAACAGGTCGCCCAGACCCTCGATCAGGTCGAGGGTGAAATTCTCGTGGTCGGGCACACGGACAGCGATCCGATCCGCAACAATCCAAGGTTCCCGACGAACTGGCACCTGTCGGTCGAAAGGGCAAAGTCCGTCGCGGCCGTCATGCAGGCGCTGTTGCAGACACCCGACAGGGTTGAAGTGGAAGGCCGCGGCGCGGAAGAACCCATCGCGCCCAACACCAGCCGTGACGGCAAGGCGCTCAACCGCAGGGTGGAGGTGTTCCTGAAACCTCCGGCCAAGGGACTGGTCATCGACAACTAGACGTCAATCCGGGGCAAAGTTAGAAACAAGGTCTTATCAATGAAATTCTGGCTCGGAATAACGGCAATTATCATAGGCATTCTGGCCTTGATTGCTCTGATCTGGTTCGGGGGTCCGTTCCTGGCGATTGCCGGCGTGCGTCCGTTCGAGCCCCTTTGGGTGCGCCTGCTTCTCGTATCTCTCGTCTTGCTGACGATCGGCGGTTGGACCGGCTACCGCATCTACAAGCGCATCGCCGCGAACCGCGCCCTGGAGCAGGAAATACTTCAGCCCAAGGCCAGCGAACAGGACCTTCAAATCATGTCGGAGCGCATGAAAGATGCGCTGAAGACTCTGAAAACGGCCAGTGGCAACACGCGAACCTACCTCTACGACTTGCCCTGGTATCTGATGATCGGCCCTCCGGGCGCCGGCAAGACGACGGCCTTGATGCATTCCGGGCTCAAGTTCGCCAATTCCAGGGGTAAGGGCGAAGCGCAGAAGATCGAAGGTCTCGGCGGAACCCGCTATTGCGATTGGTGGTTTGCCGAGAATGCCGTTCTGATCGATACGGCGGGACGCTACACGACCCAGGATTCCGATGAGGAGCATGACAGCGAGGCATGGCTTGGCTTCCTGAAAATCCTGCGCAAGGCGCGGCCGCGCCAGCCGGTCAACGGTGTCATGGTGTCCATCAGTCTCGAGGACCTGATGACCCTGTCGGACACGGAGCTGAAAGAGCACACGGATGCCATTCGCGCGCGCCTGATCGAACTCTACAAGACGCTGAAGATTGATTTCCCTGTCTATGTGATCTTCACGAAGGCCGACACTGTCGCAGGCTTCATGGAGTTCTTCGGCTCCTATCCGGAAAGCAGGCGGAACCTCGTGTGGGGCGCGACATTCCAGACCCGCGAAAAGAACAAGAACATGGTCGCGGAAACACCGGCTGAGTTCGATCTCCTGATCGAACGCCTGAACGAGGAACTCGCCGACCGGCTTCAGGAAGAGCCTGATCCGAGAGCGCGGCTGATGCTGTACGGGTTCCCAACCCAGATCGCTGCGCTCAAGGATCGTCTTACCGGGTTCCTCAACGCGATTTTCGAACCCAGCCGCTACTACCCGAACGCGGTGTTGCGCGGCTTCTATTTCACCTCCGGAACGCAGACCGGAACGGCGATTGACCGGGTGATCGGTTCGATGAGCCAGGCCTTCGGAACCTCCTATCAGGCAGCCGCGCTGTCGGGGCAGGGCAAGAGCTATTTCCTCCGCGACCTGGTCAACAAGGTGATTATCGGTGAAGCCGGCTGGGTCACGCACAACCGGCAGGCCGTTCGTATGGCGACGGCCACACGGATCGCGGCCTATTCGGCGATCGTGCTGCTGACGCTTGGTCTGGGCAGTCTCTGGACCATGAGTTACCTGAACAACAAGTCGCTCATTGATGAAACCGCAAAGGCGGTCGCCACGGTGCGCGCGGAAGGGGAAGGTGTCCTTGATCAAAGGGTCGTGCGCGATGATAGCTTGCGCGATTCTGTCTACATCCTGTCGCTCCTGCGGGGTCTTCCGGTCGGGTACGACAGCCGGAACGATCCGACGCCCTTCATGGAAAAACTCGGCCTGAGCCAGCGCGAACGCCTGGAGGCGGCCGGGATCACGTCCTATCGCAGCGGCCTTGAACGACTGCTCCGTCCGCGTCTTCTGCTGCGTATCGAAGAGCAGATGACCGACGTTCTCGACAATCGCACGGGCCCCGGCGGCCAGGACATCGACACGCTTTACAATCTCACCAAGCTCTACCGGATGGTCGCCGGTGACGCTCCGGAGATCGACAAGGATCAAATCAAGAATTCGTTCCGCGCCGATTTCCTGCAAAGCTTCCCGGGCCCTCAGGGTGAGGTTCTGCGCAATGAGCTGAACTCCCACATCGCGGCCATGCTGGATCTGGATTTCGGCGGCAACGTGCTGACGGACCAACTGGACGGCGTCCTCGTGGCGGAAGTGCAGCGGGAACTGGCGCGGGTGAGCCTTGCCGAACGCGGCTACGCGCTGCTCAAGTCAAGGTCCAAGGGCATTGCAAGCGAGGACTGGATCGCCGAGCAGCGCGGTGGGCCGGATATGGAGACCGTGTTCGAAACGGTGAACGGCGATACGCTCGACACGGTTCTTGTCGACCGCTTCTACACCTATCCCGGCTTCCACCTTTCCGTGCTGCCCAACCTGGCCGGCATTCGCGAGGAACTTGAACGCGACAAATGGGTGTTCGGCGAGATCGGCGATGCCGATGCCTTTGCCGACCAGTACCAGTCGTTGCCCGGCGAAGTGCTCGCGCTTTACACCAAGGACTTTATCGAGGCCTGGGAAGAAGCGCTCGGCAATCTGAAATTCAAGTCGATGCGCAATGACAAACCGCTCTACACGACGCTGCAGGCAGTGTCCGCGCCGACCTCGCCGGTCGTCCAGCTTCTGGAAAGCATCCGCAGGGAAACGCTCCTGACGCAGGACCTGTCGCAGGAAGGCGCTTCCGGCGCGCTTGCTGGTGGAGGCAATGCCGGGGACGCAGGCAAGGAAGCCGGTCAGAAGGTCTTCCAGTACTATGTTCTGGACAGGGCCGGCGGCCTGAAGCGGATCGGTCTGGAGGCCGGGATCAAGGCGCTTGCTCCCAGCAGTGTTGCGGACGCCCTGAATGCGGCGACCGGGGGCGGGGGGCCGGCGATCATTCCCGGCAAGGCCATCGAGGATCACTTCCGGCCGTACCATGTGCTGGTCGAAGGCGAAAACAGCCGCAAGATCGATGCACTCCTGGTCAACTTCAAGAACATTCTCGACAATCTCCTTGTAGTTGCGAACAACCCGATCCAGAGCGAAACGGCAAACTCCAACGTGCAGATCCAGGCCTCGCTGCTCCGCAGCAACGCGACCCGGTTCCCGAAACCCTTTGACCAGCTCATCCTGCAGGCTGCCAAGGAGTTCGACGAGGAGTTCAAGGAAACGTCGATCACGCAGCTGAACGAGAAGCTCAAGTCCCAGGTGGTCGATGAGTGCCGGAGGATCGTCGCGCGGAACTATCCGTTCACGAACGGGCGGTCGGAAGTGCCGATGACCGAGTTCGCGAAATTGTTCTCCCCGGCGGGCATCATGCAGCAGTTCTTCGATCAGAACCTCAAGGCGCTCGTGGACACGTCGTCACGGCCCTGGAACTGGAAGCCGGAGGTGGCGCAGGCGGACCGGTTGTCCAATGCCACGCTGCGCCAGTTCGAGCGGGCGGACCTGATCAAGGAAGCGTTTTTCCCGACCGGAAATGCCTTCCCGTCGATCGGCTTGCAGGTGGTGCCGCGCGCGCTGTCGCAGCAGGCGGACGCGGCAAGCCTTGAGGTGAACGGCAACCTGGTGCTGGTCACCCGCGGACCGGGCTTCAATGCCGACATTCAGCCTCTGCCGGCAAGTTTTGACTGGCCCAGCAACACCGCGACACCGCGCGTCGTTCTGGTGATCCAGCCGGAAGTACCCGGTTACAGATCGCGTCAGGAGGTTCATGGAGACTGGGCGTTCTACCGGTTCATAAGGGCCAACAGGGTCAGCTCGGGACAGAACAAGTTCGTGATCCGCAAGACGCTTGGCGGACGCCAGGTCGCTTTCACGGTCACGCTTCGCACCAAGCCGAACCCGTTCTTCCTGTCGGCGGTCGGCGACTTCAAGTGTCCGACGAGTTTCTGAGGGGAACCGGATGCAGCGTAACCTGGCCGGATATTTCGGGAAGCTGCCGGACCGCGCGGACTTTGTAACAGGGAGCTGTCCGGACGGGTTCCTGAAACTGTGGGAACCGTTCCTGATACACGGTCTCGCGCAATCGAGGCAGGAACTCGGAGGTGACTGGGAGGACGCCTATATGACGATGCCTGTTTGGCGTTTCTGGATGAAGCCGTCCGTACCGGACGGTTTGCCGTCTACGTGTCTGGCTGGTGCGCTGATGCCGAGTGTCGACAGGGTGGGACGCAAGTTTCCGCTGACGGTGGTCGGGTCTTCAGAGGGGTACGGCGATGCCTGCCGGCCATCTGGGGCCTGGTATGACAGTGTGGAGGAAGTTCTGCTCGGTGCGCTTGGGGAAGACGCAACGTTCAAGGAATTCCAGGAGGCAATTTCAGAACTTGCCGCGCCGTTCGAGGGCGCTGAACGGGATGACGAGTCCTCTTGCGAACACATGGAGCCAGCCCACGCAACCCGGGACCAGGTCGCATCGCGGTTCTGGTGCCAGGCCGGTCCGCGCACATACCGGTTCGGCTGCAACGGGTTGCCTGCGCCAGAAGCATTCCGCTGGCTGCTTTTGCCGGAGGATTTCAAGGCAGGCTCGGATGACGGGAAAACGGCAGGGCAACACCATGGGCGATACCAGGCGGAGGATCATCGAACATGAACCAGCAGGTTTCCGAAGCACTGCAGGGGTTTTCGATCGCACTGACTCACGTCGGCTGCGTTCGAAGCGAGAATCAGGACACCTATTTCTGCGACGAAGCAAAGGGTGTCTTCGCAGTCATGGATGGCGCCGGGGGCATGCATGCGGGCGCAATGGCATCCGGGCTTGTCAAGAACGCACTCGGATTCATCCGAGAACCCCGCAGCGCGGTTGATCTGCTGGACCAGTTCGAAGGGCGGGTCATCGACGCGAAGAAAGACATCGAACGCGTTGCGGCAAAGGCCAATGGTGCCGCCATGGGCACCACGATTGCCGCACTCCTGGCCTACGGAACGGATTTCGCTTGCCTGTGGGCCGGCGACAGCCGCGTCTACCGCCTGCGAAACGGGACGATGGAGCAGCTGACGACCGATCACACGGAGGCACAGGAACTCGTGGATCAGAATGTTCTCACGCCCGAAGAGGCGAAGAATTTCTCCCGAAGACATGTGATCACGCGTGCGATAGGCTCCGGACTGGAGCTTGAGCTCGAACTGGTTTCTGGCAATCTGCGGCACGGTGACCGCTTTCTGCTCTGCTCAGACGGATTGACCGGCCATCTCGATGATGCGGTCATCTCCAACATGCTCCTTGACGGTGCACAGAGATCGGTGGCACAGCACCTATTGGACGGGGCCTTGGAAAAGGGCGGCACGGACAATGTCACGGTGGTCGTGGTGGACTTCGACCAGGTCAATCGGAGTGAAGGAGCAGGCCGTACATGAAGCCGGATGACCATTTGCTGCCGATCGGGACCAGGCTGAACAACCTCTACGAAATCGAGGAACACATTGCCGATGGCGGTATCGGGATCGTCTATCGTGCGCGTGATGTCGAAAGCGGTGATCCGGTTGCGATCAAGGTCCTGCTGGCCAACTTTGCCAAGGATCCGCTGATCCTCGATCTCTTCAAGCGTGAAGCCAAGATCCTTCGAAAACTCAAGCACGACGCGCTGACGCAGTATTTCGTTTTCGCCAAGGAACCAACGCTTGGTGTCTATTACCTCGCGATGGAATTCGTGGGTGGCCCGTCTCTCAAGTCGCGGCTGGAATCCGGTCCGCTGGAACCCGAGGCGGCCTATAGGCTCGTCATACGCCTGGCCTCCGCCCTGCAGGATGTGCACGACAGCGAGGTCATCCACCGTGATCTCTCACCCGACAACATTATCCTGCAGAACGGCGACGTCGGTCAGGCGAAGATTATTGATTTCGGGATCTCGCGGGCCAACACCGGCGGCCCGACGATCATCGGCGACGGCTTCGCGGGCAAGGTGAACTACGTTTCGCCGGAGCAGGTTGGCCTGTTCGACGGCAAGGTCACGGCCAGAAGTGACATATATTCGCTCGGGCTCGTCATTGCCGAAGCACTGACCGGAAGACAGCCGGATATGGGCGGTTCCCAGGTCGAGATGGTCGAAAAGCGCCGGATCGTTCCGTCATTGGACGGTATCGACAATCGGTTCCGGCCTCTGCTGGAGGCGATGCTGCAACCCGATCCGGCGAACAGGCCGGCATCGATGGCCGACATTGCGCAGTGGACGCTGGGTGCGCCCATGTCCCAGCCGCGCGAAGACAAGACCATCATCAGGCCGTCTGCGCCGCCTCCGGAACAAACGGCCCTGGACATGCCACCGCCGCAAGCCAGGTGGGGGAGGCGCATTCTTGTCGGGCTGTCGCTGCTCGGATTTGCCGGTGTCGGCGCTGCCGGCGTCTATTTCCTGGCAGGGCAATCCGTTCCGCAGCAGGACCAGAAACCGGTTCTGGTCGCACAGCCCAGGGACAATGCGCCCGATCCGCCGGTGCAAGACACGGGGCAGGCGGGAGATACCGGCTCGCAAGGCGGCGTTGCCGACAACGGCACGACGGACCAGGCCTCTGACAACAGCGTTCAGGACAACACCGTTCCGGACATACCGGTCAGGACGGACGATCAGGACGATGCGGCTGACCTCAGTCAGCTGTCTAAGGACAAGCAGGACAACGGCACGGTCCAGGACGCCGTGGCCCAGCAGCCTGCGAAGCCTGAAGACCGCGTGCGCAACTATGTGAACAACTACAAGGCTGACGAATGCATGTATCTTCAGCCTGTCAGGATCGCCGCCAATTCAGCTGAAATCGAAGGGTTTGCGTCGCGCACGCCGCCCTTCATCGCATTCGACAGCGACTTCACCCGGTCGCAGGGATTCGAGGCAAAGATACAGGCCAATCTCGTGTCGGACGCCCAATGTCCGGCTGTTGCCTTTTTGAGGGCAACGCCTCAGGGCAGCGAAAAGACGGAACTCCGGCTCGACATGCAAAGGACCGTGGTACCGAACGGCGAGAACATGGCCGGCAGGATCTCCGGCTTCGATGCGTCGACCGGGGAACTCGGGCTCTTGTTCGTCGCGAGCAGCGGAAGCGTGGTCAACCTGTCGCCCTTTCTTCAGTCCGACGACGGCGGCGCCGGGTTTGTGGTGCCGCTCAATCTGAAAACGCCTTCGGAAGAAACCGGCCTGATCATTTCCCTGGTCGGGGACGGCCTGGTGGCGAAGCTCGCCGGTCGCAGTGAAAAGCAGGCCGACGCCTACTTTGCCGCGTTGATGGATGAACTCCCCATCTTGCGGGCAACCGCAACGACCGTCAAAGTCGTTCCGTGAACACAGAGGAGCCTGGAAGGCGGATCATAGGTCGTAATGAAGCGTTACACGAAGCCGATCCATTTGCCCAAACCGTTGCCTGGCCGGTCAGCGGACAGTTCTCTTGCGCTGATCAATGTCGTCTTTCTGCTGTTGGTGTTTCTTCTGGTGTCCGGAACGTTACGGCCGCCGTTGCCTGATGCATTTGAATGGGCCGAGACAACCGAAACCAAGGGTGAAGGACAGGTCCGCAACACTCTCGTGCTCACGCGCGCGGGTGACGTCTGGTTCGAGGGGGCGATCCTTGATGAGGCAGGTGTGGACGATTTCCTGGAAGGTCTTGGCGGGGAAATCGACACCTTGTCGCTTCAGGTCGACCGGCATGCACAAATGGAAGACGTCGCACGTTTGGCAGCGACGCTTCGCGCCGCCGGAATAGCGCGGCTGAGTTTCGTCACGATCGAGGCGGAAGATCCGTGACGGCTGCCGTTTACAATTTCGCCGGTGAAGCCCGCATCCCGGCCTATGTATGGACGGCCGTTCTCGGCGTTTCCGTCGCAGCGCACATCGCGCTTGTTGTCTACGGAATTTCGCTGACGTTCACAGAAGACGCGCAGGACCCTGACGTAACTCAAACGGAAATCGTCATCGAAAGCGATGACCTTGTTTTCGAGACCGCGGAAGCGGTCCAGTCCACCATTGCCGAAGCCGCGCAATCCGATGTCGCCGATGCCGTGCAACCTGCGCCGGCGCCGGTTCAAACGCCGATCCCGCCCGAGTTGGTTCCGCAATCGTCTGCGCTCGCAGAATTGCCGCCGGTACAGCCGGCTCCTCAAGCGCAGATCTCTCCCGAGGCTGTTGAAGTGCAGCCGACCGTCAGTGAGGCAGTGTCGCCGCCAGAAGCCGAAACGGTGGTGTCCAGCGCGGCGGCGCTCGTTCCCGAAACGATCGAGGCAGGTGCGGCTGCCGTGGCACCGGCGGCGAGCCCCGATGCAGGCGACATTGAAGCAGCGCCTCGGGTCTCCGCGGAAGCGGTATCCAGCGCACCGGTTGAAGCGGTCATTGCCGCCGTGCCGGAAACGGTTGAAGCGTTTGAGCAGGACACGATTGCCGCCGTGTCCCCACCGACGATCATCGTTCCGGAAACACCTGCACCCGTTACTGTTCCGGAGACCGTTCCTGAAAACCTGCAGCCGAACCAGAGTGGCGCCGATGACGCCGCATTGGTCACGGCAGCCGAACCCGCGCAGTCGATCGAGGTGGCCGTTGTTCCGGCCGGTCCGCAACCTGTCCAGGTGGCGCCGGTAGTGGCTCCATCGGCCGTGGCACCCTCGGATGTGACCGGTTCCGGGCCGGTAGAGAGCGTTGCTGCAAACTCCGGTCCGGAGGCAGTCGTGGTCGCCTCCGACCCGCAGGCGGTTGCGTCCGTGTCGCCAGGTGACGTGGTGATCGCGCCGACAACCAGACCAGCGGAAAGCGCTGCAATTGCCGCTGGCACGCCGGTCGACCGCGTCGAGAGCGCAGCAGCGCCGGCCGTCACCGCAAGTCCTGCACAGATTGTACCTGAAACGGTGGAGGTGCCGACAGTCGCGCCCGCCGAGCAGCAGTTGGCGGCTGTTCAGCCGTCCGAAATTGTCTCACCCTCCCTGCTGCCAACCGAACCCAATCTGCCGAACATTCCGCCAACGCCTGTCGTGGGAGGTCCGGAACCCAGGGTCCCGGCGCAGGAAGCTGAAACGACCGACCCTCTGACGGAAGTGACGGACTATGTGTCTGGCTACGACATTGGGGCGTGCGCGCAGTTCTCCGTCGTGTCTGCAGGCACAAAGACAGCGCAGATTGTAGCGTTTGGCGCGGATTTCCCGCGATTTGCAGAGTTCTACGGACGATTTCAACAGGATCAGGGTTACGAAGCGGATTTGCAGGTACGCCTGGTTTCGAACCGGCAGTGCGCTGTGCTCGACACGCTCGGTTCTTCGAACGGCGTCGAAGCGCCTGGCCTGGTCGAGTTGACAAGAACGGTCGTGAGAGACGGATCGGTTTTGTCCGGCGTGATCCAGCGCGATTTGCCCATCGGGCGTATTGCGCAGGCGGAAGCTTCGGGAGTGGAGCTGAACGGGAAGGGGCCGCCCGAGCTCTATCTGATAGATCGGGACGGACAGATACATGATGCAAGGAGCTATATTCGTGCTGAAACGAGCACGGCTTCCATAGGAGGCTGGAGCTTCCGTTTTCCCGTGTCTTTTCCAGCCAATGAAAAAGACGAATACAATCTGGTGCTGGCAATCTGGAACAGGCCCAAGCAAAATCAACCGGCCGCCTTCCGGACGTTGCCGGCGAGCCGGATTTCGAGTGTCCTGGAAAAACCCGGCGTCTACTCGATCGAGGCCTTCCGGATGCTAAGATGACGGTTGAGGGTTGCCTGTGCCCGCCGTGAAGACGCCTGTCAGAAGCACTTCGAGAGCGGCACGTTCCTTCTCCAGGCGCGTTTCGAACCAGGTGACTGCGACCGAAACGGGAATGGCGACGGCAAGGCCGCAGGCGGTCGTCAGCAGCGCAACCCAGATACCGCCTGCCAGGGTGCCCGGGTTCGCCGCAGAACCGGATTCCTGAAGCGTCTGAAAGGTTTCAATCATCCCCAGAACGGTTCCGAACAGGCCGAGCAGGGGGGCGATCTGGATGACCAGATCGAGCGCCTTGAGCCAGCTTGCCAACCCGAACAACCGGTCGGCCGCGCGCGCAGAAATCTCCTCCCGCAAACGTTCTTCGCGGATGTCGCGTTCCTGTGATCCGAGCGGCTGGTTTTCCAGCATCTGGATTGCATCCATTGCGCTGCGGATAAGCCCGGCGGAGAGGGACCGGTCCTTGAGCAGAACCTGTGTCGCCTTGGTCCGGTCTCCGGTCCGCCACATGGTGACGGCCTGCCGTACCAGGGTGTGACGGCCGACGCGGGCATTCGAGAACTGGAACGCCTTTGCAAGGATGACCGCAAGCGCCAGGATTGAAATCCCGAGCAGCACCAGGACGACCGGCCCGCCAAGTTCCAGGAGTGAAGAAGACGATTCAGGCATTCAGATCCGGCTCCATGCGGCCTCGGGTGACACGGTCAGTCGCCGAACTGGATCGCTGTTCGGTTTTCAAGGGCCAGCAAATCGGGGCAGTAAACGTCTGTTATGCTCGCCGGAACGCAATTGGTCACGTCGTTTATGTGCAGTCTGGACAGGCTGTCGCAGGACTTCCCGGCGAGGTCGAAGAACAGGACTCTGGTTTTGCCCGCGGATATGCGCGAGAACTGCAGGCGCAGGAACTGTTCGATCAGACCGTCGGCATCGAAGAACACCACTTCCAGGCCGAGATTGTTGATCGGTCTTTCAAGCCCGTTCTGCGCGACGATCGAAAGGCGGCAGCCACCGTCCTGCATCGGTTCGAGCCGATTGAGTTCAAGTTTGATATTGCCGGTCGGTGCCTGCGCCAGGCCTGGCGTGACCGAGGCGATGCTCAGAAAACAGATTGCGACGAATTGCGTCAAAAACCGCATGTAATTCCCCCGAAAACATCACGCTGAAACGATAACAAAATCAGCACTCAACGCCATCTGACACAAAAATCAGTCATATGACAACAAAACAGTCCAGTCTTCAGCGCCTTCAGTCTCGATCTTGAAAAAATCGGCCTCGATCAGGCCTCGTTGCCAGCATTGGTCGCCGTCGAACAGAACGAATTTTTCCTGCCGGATGCACAGCGTCACGTCACCGCCGAGGCGGCCTTCGCCGAAACCGTCCGAAACGTGCAGATAATAGTTTTCTGCCTTCAAGGGTTCCTGCAGCACCTGGCTGCACGCGTTCGCGGTAATGGTCCACCATCCCTCGGTGCGCAAACCCTCGTCGGTGTCGTATCCGATGGCAACGTTCACCAGATCGACGGACCCGTTGCACACCCGAAGTCCGGCCTGCGCATCCCGAGAGGCCACGAACAACAGCACTGACGCAACGCACAGGACGGCCGCGGCCCGGTCGAAGTGCCGTGCGCATGGGATGCGATACGCGGCATGCTTGGCTCTCGCCATGAGGAAGAACTCTCTGATCATTGAATGCTTACGCTATGACGGAGCGCCACGCGGGTCAATTTGCCGTTTCGGTGCCGTTTGACGCAGACAGACGGAATATGACAAGGTCGGCACCGCTCAAGCCTTGTGATTGAAGACGCGACAGATGATCCTGATCCATCCACCGATTGGAAAACGCAGACGGATACCGCTGACACCGCTCATCGATGTGATCTTCATTCTCGTGATGTTCTTCCTGTTGTCCTCGACATTCGGCATCTGGCGGCCGCTGGACGTGGCTCTCGGCAGCGGAGAGGCAACGGATGTTTCTGATACCTCTGCCGCAAAAGGTGTTCCCGCCGTGCTGATCAATTTCAGGGCGGGACCGGGCAACGCGCAGCCGCGTCTCGTTGTGAACGGCAAGAATGTACCGTTGGCCAAGTTGGCGGAGGAACTGGACAACCTCGCGGAGGCGGGTGCGGCAACCGCCGTACTCATCCCGGATGCCACGATCGATTTTCAGCAGGTGGTCAGGGTGCTGGATGTCGCGAAAACCTCGCGACTCAAGCGTGTCGGTCTCAAACTGGACTGACCGAAAAAAAAGCCCGGCGATGTGCCGGGCTCTCCTGTTTTTGTAGTGCCCGCCTAGCGGCCGATCGCACCACCGATGATGCCGCCGACAACGCCGCCGATAAACGCGGCACCTGCCGGGTTAACGCCTCCGCCGGTGTTCCGCCGCTGCGTGTTGGTCGCACGCTGGGGCTGGGTCGTGTTGTTCCGGCGGGTCGTGGTGCTGCGCGAGGCGGAAGCAGCCTGCTGCTTGCGCTTGATTTCAGCGATGTAGGCCGAGTACTGCACTGCCGTCTGGTTGGTCAGCAGCAACTGCTGAGACGCCGTGAAGAACCCGGACGGAACCAGTCCGTTTGCCGTCTGCCACGCGACGATGCCGGCGCGGGTCTTGGGCCCGAAGGCACCGTCAGGGCGTCCGACATTGTTCCCGGTAAGGTTCAGGCGTGTCTGGATTTCCCGGCGTGCGGTGCGGTTCCAGCCGAGCGCGGCTTCGGTTTCCGCAGTGCCCGGAACGGCTGTCTGCGGGTTCGGCAGGGACGTGACCGCTGCACCCGGTACTGCGCCCTGCGCAGCGTTCGCCGGAGCCGTGGCCGCCGGATTGACCGCGGCAACCTGTGCGCCGCCTTGCAGACGCTTGATCGAGTTGCGGGCAAAGTCCGCGAAAGTCCCTTTCGGATAAGCCGACAGGTAGGATTCGTAGTCGGCAACCGTATCGCTGGATTTCGCAGCTTCCCAGATCAGCTTCTCGCGTTCCCAGTCGAGGTTCGGTTGGGGTGTGGCCGCGGCTGCGGTCGCAGCGTTGGTCACGGCCTGGTTGGGCACGGGCGTTGTTGTCGCGGTGCTTCCGAGGGACGCGACTTCGGTTCCTGCAGCAGCCGGAGCAGCCTGTTTGTTCAGGAAAACTTCGCCGATCAGCGATGCGTTGACCCAGGGACGCTGACGCTTTTCGGTGGCGTCGTAGACATCGCCGGTAACCCGCGTCATCACGGTCTGGATCGAAGCGTTCGGCGTGTCGATGTGACGAATGAGAGCAGACGTGAACGGAGAGTTCTGTCCCTCGCCATCCAGGGCGACATCGCCCGGGCTCGTTGCAAACGCAATCACGGAGCCTTCGCCGCCGGTTTCCTCGACCTTGATTTCCGCAAGGCCTGTACCGAGGCTTCCGGACCGGCTCGGTCCCATGCGGCGTGCGAGGGTGCGCGCCAGCGGGTTGTCGCGGCAGGCGTCGAGAAACACCATCTGCACCTTAACGTCCTTGGACATCTGGCGCATGATGAAGTCGACGGAGATGGTTTCGAAATCGAGCGACGTCTCGTCTTCGA
This sequence comes from Roseibium sp., assembly GCF_965232425.1. Lineage (GTDB taxonomy): Bacteria > Pseudomonadota > Alphaproteobacteria > Rhizobiales > Stappiaceae > Roseibium. The sequence continues at coordinate 5,756,016 of NZ_OZ246971.1, read as the reverse complement.
TCCGGGCATCGATCGGGACGAGAAGGTTCTGGCCGCCGACCTGCATACCGTGCCCGGCGTAAAACAACAGGGCGATTTCAGCACCATAGGCCTTCTTCGCGAAATTCATGACGGAACGGCGCATGTCGTTGTAGGTCTGGTCCTGACCGGCAACGACCTCAAAACCCAGGCTGCGCAGTTTTGCAGCCATCTTTTCCGCATCGTTCGATGGGTTGGGTAGCGGAACCGTGTGTTCGTAGGCGCCGTTGCCGATGACAAGTGCAACGCGCTTTGCCAGAGCTGGTATTGTCCCTGCCAATAATATTGCCAGCACGGCGATCATTCGTGTGAACATGTCCTGTCCTCTCGTAAGATCAATATTGCCCGTCGGTTTGTCCGATCTTTATTTGAGGCGAGTGTCCTCTTCTTCTTAAACCTACCTCTGCGGCATTAATCGTTGTGTAATAAGTGTCACAAGTATGCGTTTTGGTGAAATTGCTCTTAAAAATGCCCACCTGCCCGAGTGCGAAGTTTCAAGAACGCTTGAATCTCCGCCCCAATCATAGACAAACTTTATGCGTGATTCCACTGTTCACACAGATGCTTCAACGATTTTTGTATCAACTTTTTGTCGATTTCCGGCAGAAGCGGCGCCCTTTGAACAGATGGAGGACAGTTGTCCGGCGGCGGCGCTGACAATCCTTCGGTATTAGACAAGATGAGTGATGAAGATCACGTACGTTCCGCAGCGGATCTTGGTAGAATGGCACCGAATACGCGGCAATACCGGATGGCCGCAATCGAGTTCGAGCGGGAGCGGGTTTGATGGCTGGTCATTCAGATATTCTGTCTCACATGAAAGGCCCGCACATAGGTGTCTTCAAGACGGCGGCGAAGCTCTACAACGTCGCGATTCTGGTGAGGCGAACGAACACCGCGTCGCTGCAGCACATCGGTGAACCCTACGCGGTGCCCAAAAGGCTGGACTGCAAGGCAAAGACAGCCGATTTCAACGTTGCGCCGACCGGAGCACGTCTGCCGGAAGCCAAACGGGGTGTGATTGCCGGCCTCGTGGTTGATCCGAATTTGTTCGGGGAGGGCGCCTATACCGACGGAAAATATGCAAAAGCGCTGGCGGCGTGGCGCTCATTCGCGGGCCAGCTGCATCCGGAAATGTCCACTCATGAAAAACAGAAAAGCTTCACCTACATTCCCGCCGGCGGCCAGTACTTCGTCGAACGCAATCCGGATGATCCGTATTTCGGCTGTGTCAAGTTCACCTCCGGCTCCCTGATCACGGCCGGGAAATGCATCCACGGCGACTTTGATCTCTACGGCATTGTCGACATGGACGCCCCGGATCGCATCGTCAGGGTCAAGGAAAAAAGGCTCGGACAGACCCACGCGCGTTCGCCGAAATTCGTCGATGTCCAGAATTTCGTGAACAGCCGCATCGGCGTCAACATGATCCTGCACGGGTCGCAGGAAACCTACGCTTCGGATCACGAGGACGACGATCTTGATGTCTTCTTCCCAGATGGCAGGATTGAATATGCAGGTCCGAGCGCGAGCGACCTGGCCGCATTTTACCGGCGCCATTTTCCGGGCAGAACGTTGTTTGGAAGCGACGACCCGGCCCAGGCGATCGAAGGGCGCTACGTTTCACCAACGCGTTGACGCACACGCGAGTGCGTTTGCTGCCTGACCCGGAATATCGAGAGGGAAGATGGCACGCCCAACGGGACTCGAACCCGTGTTTCCGCCGTGAAAGGGCGGCGTCCTAGACCGCTAGACGATGGGCGCGCGGTCGACGCGGCTGCGTCGTGGGGAGGCTTATAGGCGGGAATGGACTTGCCCGCAAGAGCCTTTGCGACAATTTTTTGCGGGCCCGGTATTCCGGACCCGCACATGTTGAAAACCGGACGGAATCACCACTCGCCGGTATTCGGCATGGACGCCCAGGGCTCTTTGATTTCAAGGGCTTCGCCCTTCTGAAGCAACTCGAAGGAAATGTTGTCCGGCGAACGAACGAAAGCCATGTGGCCGTCGCGCGGCGGACGGTTGATCGTCACGCCTTTTTTCTGCAGGTCGTCACAGAACGCGTAGATGTCGTCTACCTCAAAGGCAAGGTGACCGAAATTGCGGCCACCGCTGTATTCTTCCGGATCCCAGTTGTAGGTCAGCTCGAGAAGCGGAGCCTTGTTCGCCTTTGCCGCCTCGATATCGTCCCCACCGGCAAGGAAGATCAGGGTGAAACGGCCTTTTTCGCTTTCGTGACGGCGAATCTCCGTCATGCCCATCTTGTTGCAATAAAAGTCCAGGGACTCTTCAATGTCGGTTACACGAACCATCGTGTGCAGATAACGCATAGCTTGTCCTTTTCCTCAATCGAGGGATCTATCCAGAGGTGCCCGGCCGGCTCATGACCCTTATCACCAGCCTTTCCGAAGCCAGAGACTTTGTAGCCGATTTTTTGCAGGATGACGGCCTGAGCATCGTTGCCTTGACCGGCGCGGGAATTTCGACTGAATCGGGAATTCCGGATTTCCGGTCCCCGGGAGGGATATGGTCCCAGCGCAGGCCGGTTCAATACCAGGATTTCATTGCCTCCGAAAAAAGCCGTCTTGAAGACTGGGACAGGCGCTTCGAGATGGCGGACTTCTTTAAAAAGGCCAAGCCAAACGCCGCGCACAGGGCCCTGACGAAACTGGCGGAGATGGGACAGCTCAAATGCCTGGTGACCCAGAATGTCGACGGTTTGCATCAGGCGGCGGGGTTTCCGGAGGACAGGCTGATCGAAATTCACGGCAACTCGACGTTTGCTACCTGCCTGGATTGCGGCAGCCGGGCGGAACTCGCCGACCAGAGGAAGGACGTGGAAGAAAGGCGCTCGCCGCGCTGTACCGCCTGTGGCGGCCTGCTCAAGGCCGCGGTCATCAGTTTCGGCCAGCAAATGCCCGAGGCCGAGCTGGAAGCCGCCTTTCAGGCCACGCAGGCCTGCGACGTCTTTCTGGCGATGGGAACCTCGCTTGTGGTGCACCCCGCGGCCCAGTTGCCGGTAAATGCTGTTCGCTACCGCGCCGAACTTGTGATTCTCAATGGACAAGAAACGCCGCTCGATTCGCTGGCCTCTACTGTCATTCGAACGCCGCTGGCACAAACTTTTTCAGGTTTTGTCGAAGAATTTGATCAAAACCTGTAAATGGTCTGTGGTTAGTTCCACAATTTCGCTTCTCGCTATAAGTCGCAATGTTATCCTTTTATTAGGAATCGGTCGTGAGGTGAGTCGCAACTTGCCCTCGGCCAAATGATGCGGACCAGAGACGGGACAATATCGCTATGGGGGTGAAAACCGCACGGGAACCCCGCGCGCTCGAAACGACGACAGAGGACGTTGCCGTCGACGTATTCGAGATTGCCGGAACAATAAAGTGGTTCGATGTGGGCAAGGGCTATGGCTTCATCGTACCCGACAGCGGAGACGGCGACATACTTCTGCACGTGACCTGTCTCAGGCGCGACGGTTACCAGACGGCTTACGAGGGTGCGCGCGTCGTCTGCGAAGTGCTGGACCGGCCCCGGGGCCTGCAGGCGTTCCGCATCCTGTCGATGGACGAGACCACGGCAACCCATCCCTCGCAGCTGCCGCCGTCACGAACCCATGTTCAGGTCGTTCCCGAAGGCGGGTTTGAAACGGCGACGGTCAAGTGGTTCAACCGTGTGAAGGGATTCGGTTTCCTGACACAGGGCGAGGGCACGGAAGACATCTTCATTCACATGGAGACGCTGCGCCGCTTCGGGATCACGGAATTACGGCCCGGGCAGGATGTGCAGGTGCGTTTCGGCCAGGGGCCGAAAGGGCGCATGGCGGCCGAGATCCGGCCCGTGGGAACCGGAACACATATTCCCGCGTCGCACTGAACGGCGATCGCATGCGCGGACTTTCCTTCCGGCCGGACTTGTTCCGGCCTTTTTGTTTGCCGAATGTCCCCGGACAGGCGGGGTGATCCTGAAAACTCGCAGTCCCGCATTCGAATTGACCGGCAGATGTGCAACTGCACCTCCGTCGATGTGTAAGTGTTGAAGGTGAAAACAGTGTCCCAATATTTCCGCTCAGCCGCCCGGGTGTTCCTTGCCCTGATCATGGTGACGGGCTTGTCGGCCGGCGCCGTCGCACAGGATGACGGCAAGCGGCTTCGCACCGAACCTCTGACGGTTGAAAGTTCCGCGAAAACGCATGAGTTCACGGTGGAGGTCGCGGTGACCGCCCCCGAGCGTTCCCGTGGCCTGATGTTCCGTGAGGAAATGGCCGCCGACCACGGCATGCTGTTCATTTTCGAACAGGAGGGAGACCGCTATTTCTGGATGAAGAACACGCCGCTGCCGCTCGATATCATCTATATCGACGCGGCCGGCGGGATCGTCAGCATTGCCGCCGACACGACGCCCTTTTCCGAGCAGACAATTCCCTCAGGCGCACCTGCCAAATACGTCCTGGAACTCAACGCCGGAACATCGGCAGAACGTGGCATCAAGGTCGGCGACAGGGTCTCCAGCGCGTCCATGACGGGTGAATGAGCGCGCGAAACGGAAAAACAAAGGTGTCCTTTGACGCGTATCTAACCAGCTTTGCCGGATTGCCGTCCGCCTACTACGCTATTTCTGTTGCAGAAGGCGGGTTAACAAATTTTGAGACGAAACGGTTCATTAACAAACATACCGTAACGTCAAATTGCGATCAAAGGCATCGCTTGGCAACCTCGCGCGTGATCCTCCGTAACCCTATGTTTGCCCGTGAGGTTGCCACTTCTTTCCAGAAAGACCCAGTCAGCTGCGCTTTTGTCTGAACCCATAGCGGTCCAGAGAAAACGCGTTTTCTGCACGCTTATTTTGCGCCTGCTCAGCCAGATCATGACGTCGACTAGATCAGCAACGGCACTTTCGGCATCCAAGTTGTTACCCGTCCGCCCATGCCGTGCAATTCAGGGATCTTGATCACTTTCATGGGGTTGGTCTGCTTCAGGGGATCCATTGTAATTACGGCGGGCTTGCCCTTGTGGATCGTGGTTCCCCACATGACTTCGACATGCCCGACATCGGACCCGGTGGGTTTGTAGCCGATCATGAGGGGCCCGTGCCAGGACATGCGGGTGAAGGCCGTTTCAGCGTAGAACTCGTCTGAAGAAACAGAGAGCGGACGCAGACCGTAGTAGAGTTCCCAGAGTGTCTGGCCGCTCGGGATCCGCAACGCGCCATTCGATCTTGCGCCGCCTTCCGAGATCATGCCGGAGATGATCTGTTCTTGCGTATAGTTGCGCCGGCCGGAGCGCGTGGTCAGCCAGCTTTCGGTGGCGGCGGCCCAACAGTTGGACGTTGCCCCCTGGAAGACTTCCTTGGGCTTTTGCCTCAGTTTTTGATGGTCCTTTTCGAACAGGACAGCGTCGGTGAATGCGCCGACAACGCCGTCGACCATGAGGCTTTCCTGACTTTGAAACGCGTAAACCGCGCCTTCGGTCTTGGACCCGAAATCGCCGTCCGGTGTGAGCGTAATACCGATTGAGGACCGGTTGAGCTGACGTTGCAACTGTTCGACATAGGGCCCCTTGTAGCCACGTTTCGCTTTCACTGAACTCATCATCAGTCTCCATGCAAATTGGGCCGGCAAGGTGCCGGCTTCGCTTGGATGCTGAAATAGCGACGCCGTGGTAATTTCGTTATGATATCCGTCACAAAAGACACGAATCGCGCGCATTCCGTGCGAATGCTCGTTGTCTCGTGGTCGGTTTTCTTGCTGTTTCAGGAACAGTTCGAAACAGGACCGCACGATGCCCGTTTCGCGGAATTGGCCTGGGAACATTTTTGTTGGTGCATGTCCACAAAGGACAAAACATCACGCATCATTCCCGCTTGACGCAATCTGCGAACGTCTGTACACCCGCAAAATCAACGGATCGGGGTATAGCGCAGCCTGGTAGCGCATCTGGTTTGGGACCAGAGGGTCGCAAGTTCGAATCTTGCTGCCCCGACCAACACTTTCAATAACTTAGAGTCTAATTCGCTTCCCGCCGGATAGCTTTGTGAGAGCTGTGCGCAACCTGCTGATATTCGGGCACTGACGAAAGCCGGGATTTGTTGTCCGACTGTCTCCAGGGGTGGGAGATCAGAGTCGTCGAATTGCATGCACCAGAAAGCGTCCGACAAGCGATGGCGCGGCGAATCTGCGATCCCAACACCGTTTCAAGCGCTTTTTCCATCCCAGTTGTGGATCAATCAGAGCTGCTTCCTTTAAGCACTTGTGCAAGCTCAAAAATATACCCGGAACAGACACTAAGCGTCAGTCCTGTTCGACACCAAATCTCTTTCTGTAGTCCGTTGGCGAAATGCCGAGGACACGTTGCATGGCTCGTCGCAATCGTTCGTCATCCTCGAAGCCGGTTCTTTGCGCAATCGTCATGACGGGAAGTGCCGTATCCTCAAGTAGGTCACGCGCAGCTGCAACACGAAACAGCTCGATGGTTTTGGCAGGCGTCCGGCCGGTGGTTTTCCGATAAACCCTGGTGAAATTCCGTTCACTCATTCCCACTTGCTCAGCCAGGCGGTCGACGCGCAAATCCAGGTTCAGGTTCTCCCCAATCCAGGAGTGAAGTGCGTCGAACCGGCCGCTGGCATCATTGGTTTGGCTCAGAAGCGCGGAGCTGAACTGCGACTGGCCACCGGAGCGGATCATGTACATGACCAATGTTTGCGCCAGTCGAACCGCCACCTTTCGCCCCGAGTCTTCTGCCACCATGGCAAGAGCCATATCAATGCCCGCGGTCACGCCCGCCGATGTCCAGACATTGCCATCTTTAACGAACATCCGGTCCGGCTCAACTTTCACGTCTGGGTGCTGATTTGCGAGATCATCGCATGAATACCAATGTGTCACTGCGCGATGGCCACCGAGCAGACCGCTTGCCGCAAGGACGAATGCGCCAGTGCATACGGAGCCAATTCGCGTGGCTTGATCGGCCAACTGGATGGTGTCTTGCAAAAGTTCCGGATCCTGCGCTGCCGCGCGCGCGCCCCAGCCGCCTGAGATCAAGAGAGTATGGAGTTGCCTACCACGCAATTGCTTCATGGCCGCCGTGCTGAGTTCGACGCCTGTGTCCATCAGCTGAACGCCGCCTTTCGCAGACGCAAGTACGATCTCGTAGTCTGTACCGCCGCAAATTTTCGCATCGGAGAAAACCTGCATTGGACCGGTGATGTCCAGCAGCTTGGCGTCGGGAAACACGACGATAACGACAACCGGACGCGATTTGGCGGAAATCGAGGGCATGTTGTCGGTTTTGCCAAAAAATTAACTGTTAGTCTATCCCGGAACTTTTTGAAGCTGATTAAGTATAGTTTGGGGGAACCTTATGAAAAGAATCCTTTTATTGATGACTGCAAGCCTTGCAATGATTTCGTCGGCTGTAGCTGCACCTGTCCAATGGTCTTCCGGATCTGGTGCCAACAATCACTGGTATGAGTTTGTTGCTCTCGGGGCCGGAGATCCATCTTTGACGGCATCACAGGCGGAAGCGCTTGCTGAATCTTCTTCCTTTATGGGCTTGGGTGGCTACTTGGCAACAATAACGTCTGCCGCCGAACAGGCTTTCTTGAACTCGGCTTGGCCTGGTGCAGGGAGCATTACCGGTCAATTTAACGGTTACAGTTTCTTCCTTATTGGCGCGACAGATCGCAACACCGAAGGTAACTTTGAGTGGCTTGGCGGACCAGAGAGCGGCAATCCGCTGACATATACGAATTGGAGTGCTGGAGAACCGAATAACTTCCAGCAGAACAATGGGGAAGACTATGTTGTGGCCTGGTGGCAAGACAGCCTTTCCGGAAGCTGGAATGATGTACCTGACAACTCCGACATTCGTGGCTATCTCGTCGAGTACAGTGTCACTCCCGTTCCAGTTCCAGCAGCACTCCCGCTTCTCTTGGGTGGCCTGGGGTTACTTGGTCTTGTCGCGCGCCGGAAACGCGGTGCCGCAGAAGCCTGACCTTGGATTTACGGATTAACCCAACCTGGCCCGCTGTTTGCGGGCCACTTTTATGTGCGTGTGCGAACACCTTGTAGATTGGGCGGAGCGGATTGCCGAAGCGATCGGGTCTGACAATTCTTTTCGGCCCGCCTTGTTTAAATCTCTTTTTCCGCCTATGTAGCCACGATCGATTTTGCTTGATGAACTTTGTCTCTGCGCGAATTGCGCCTCGAACGATCTTCCCTCTCAACGTCGACATATTCGCTGCGGTGCGCCTCAGGGCATGCCGCACACATTCTCATGACCGATTGAAAGGAAGTCGTTATGACCATCGGAAACGTGAAATTCTTCAACGCAACCAAAGGCTACGGATTCATCCAGCCGGAAGACGGTGCGTCGGACGTTTTTGTGCATATTTCCGCCGTTGAACGCGCCGGGATGCATTCGCTTGTAGAAGGCAAGAAAGTCAGTTTTGACGTGGTCAAGGACAGCCGCTCCGGCAAGTCCGCCGCAGACAATCTGCAAGAAGCCTGATTCCCGTCCCGGGTCCGTGACCACGGATGTACTGGCACGGACTGATGAGACGAACGGAAAGGTCGGGAAACTCCCGGCCTTTTTTGCATTTCGGCTTCTCGGTGTCGCAATCACAAAGGTTGTTCACTGGCATTGAAGATTGAGACTGTCAGCGCCAAGGCGCGCATGATTGCAAGTCGCGTCAATGGTCGGACGGCCCGAATTGGCGTTGTAGATCTGCGCGCCGCAGTCGGCGCAATATTCCTTGGTCATGGTGTTGCCGCTGTCCGACCTGTGCTGGAACTTCGCCGTTTCGCCTCTGGTCATCGTGAGGTCCGCGAGCTTCACAAAGACATTGGTTGCGTAGCTCGCTCCGGATGACTTGCGGCAGTCGTCGCAGTGGCAGTTCCACATGTTGACCGGATCGCTCGACACCTCGTAGCGGATCGCGCCGCACAGGCACCCGCCCTTGAAACCTGGCATGTTCTTCGTCTCCCCTGACCGGTTTCAGGAACCGGTCATGTTGTTCTGCCTGACATGGACGGCAGAGATGTCGACCGTCTCCCACACATCTGCCGCCTTGAGCGGATCACCCTCGATAAGCGCTTCAATCGACGCCCGGTCCGGCGCATCCAGCAGGAAGAACGACCCGCTCATGGTCTCGCCGTCGTCCCGTGTGAGCGGCCCGGAGAGCAGCACCCTGACGCCATGCCGGGCAGGGGCTTCGCCCAGATAGGCGCGGTGGAGATCGATGACGTCGAGGCGCCGGTTTAGGGCGTCCGGGCGGTCCTTGGCAAAGATGACGAAATGCATGGTGGTTCCTACTCAAAGACTAGGCTGAGCGCCGGGATGAAGGTGAGCAGCAGCGTGACGATGGTCATCATGACCACGAACGGAAACGTACCGATGAAAATGTCGCCGAGCGTCGTGCTGCTGTCCGATATCGTCGCCTTCACCACATAGACCGTCAGTCCGAAGGGGGGTGTCAGCAAACCGATCTCCACGGCGATCACGGTGACGATGCCGAACCAGATGAGATCGCCGCCAAGCCCCGTGACGATGGGCAGCGACAGCGGCAGAAGGATCAGCATGATCGAGGTGGAATCAAGGATCATGCCCATAACGATCACCAAGAGCAGGTAGATCATCATGAAGCCCATCAGCCCGAGCCCGGCATCGGAAAAGAGCATGGTGATTTCCTGAGGGATCGTCGACAGCGTCAGCATCCTTGAATACATCGAGGCCGCAATGATCAGGAGCAGGATTGAGACAGAGACAAGACCGGTATCGACCAGCACCTTCCAGAACCGCGCCCAGGTCAGGCTGCCCTTGGCAACGGCGACGGCAATGGAGGCGGCGGCGCCTGCCGCACCGGCTTCGGTCGGCGTGAAGAACCCGGAATAGATGCCGCCGAGCACGATGATGACAAGAACCGTGATCGGGATCAGCTTGACGACGGCCGTACCCCAGGTTTCCCCCTCGATCACGGCCGGGCGGTCGCTCTGCATCACCATTCTGGGACGGAACCGTGCCATCAGGTAGATGCCGACACCAAACACTAGCGCCAGCAGGATGCCCGGGACGATCGCGGCCAGGAAAAGCGCCCCGACGGACTGTTCCGCCAGAACTCCGTAGATGATCAGGAGCAGGCTCGGCGGGATCAGCATGCCGAGGACGGACGACCCGGCAACCACACCGAGCGCGAAGCGGTTGTTATAGCCGTTGGCCACCATCTGCGGCACCGCGACCCGAGAGAACACCGCTGCCGAGGCGATGGAAATGCCGGTGATGGAGGCAAAGACGGCATTGGCGGCTACTGTCGCCATGCCGAGGCCGCCCTTGATTTTTTGAAGCATCCAGGCGGCGACCCGGTAGGCATCGCGTCCGATATCTGCCGTGTCGACAATCAGGCCCATGAGCACGAACAGTGGCACCACGCCGAAGAGATAGCGGTTGATGGCCCCGTCGGCGGCCAGCGCCAGCGAGCGCATGGCCACATTCGGGTTGTCGCGGATCAGCCAGATGCCGAGAAAGCTGAGCAGGATCAGGACCACGGCGATATGCGCGCCGGAGAAGATCAGCATCAGCATGAAAAAGATGGCGGCGACACCGATTTCGATCCGGCCGAGATCGGCAAAGAACACCCCGTAGCCGAGTACCAGCAGCAGCGCGAACCCGATCAGGATGGGCAGTCCCCGGGGCGGCAGGTCGACGGAGTGGCGGACGGTAAGGGATTCGACACGCGAAGCGTTCAGGATTTCCTTCACATCCGTCAGGACCTGTGTGGCGAAGGCCAGGCACGTCAGGATCGAGCCGCCGAAGAGACAGGCCTTGATCGGCCAGACCGGGGCGGTGAAGACGCCCTGCGCGCCGAAAAACTCGTTTTCGACCCAGGCATCGACCAGCTTCGGCCAGGTGCCCCAGGCAATCAGGGCAAAGACGAAGATGCCGGCAAGGTGAAAGAACACGCGCATGACGGCGGCAGCGAAGGGCCGGTGTTCCTCAATGCTGCCGATCAGGATGTCGGTGCGGGTCATGCGCCCGCTCATGACAGTGTGGCCGGCCTGCAGGAAAACGATGGCAACGATGGAGTTGGCAACGATCTCCGCAACGCCCTGCACGGGCGAATTGAAGAAGGTGCGTCCGATAATGTCGGAGCAGATCAGGAGCATCAGGCAGAAGATCCAGATCGAGGCGGCCGCACTGACGGCACCGGTGAGCGCGGAAACCCCGTTCACCGTCCGGTCGGCGCCGTGGCGGAATTGTCTTGATGTGATCGCCACGGCGAAACCTCCCTTTACTTCTTGGTCCAGTCGATGCGCGGCTCCAGGCCGGCATCACGCACCTTGGCCATGTAGGCCTGCAGCACGTCCTCGGCGCCGTCTGAGGCATTGGCGTCGGACCAGTCCTTGGCAAGGTTCGGAAGACCGTCGGCCCAGATCGAGACTTCTTCTGCCGGCAGCGTGGTCACGGTCGCGCCGACTTCCGGCAGTTTGGCCAGGAACGCCTCGTAGCGCGCCATGACTTCCTCGGCATGGGCAACCGTGTATTCCTCGCCAAGCTCTGTCAGGACCTTGCGGACATCGTCCGACAGCCCGTCCCAGACATCCTTGTTGATGCCGAGACCCCCGGTCATCTGCGCGCCTATACCGACAAGCGTGACGTAAGGGGCGACCTCGTAGTGCTTGTTCGGAAAGGCGCCGGTCACGATGACGACCATGCCGTCGGCAACGCCGGTCTGGATCTGGTTGTAGTAGGTCGGCAACGCGCCGTTCACCGGGACCGCGCCCAGATGCTTGATCCAGTTGGCGGACGGGCCGGGCGCCAGGATCTTGCGGCCTTCCAGGTCCTTCAGGGAGTTCACCGGGAAATTCGTCAGCAGGTGATAGGTCTCCACACCGCTGGCGCCGAGGAAGACGACGTTCTGATCGTCCCAGGCTTTCTGCAGGGCGGGCAGTTCGCGGTGCAGTTCGTTCATGATCTTCAGCGTCGCGACAAGATCATCGGAAACGAACGGCGTGAAGTAGGTCATGTTCTGGAGCGGCATCTTGGAGCCTTCCCAGAGCGTGCCGACCCAGCCGGCGTCGGTCAGACCATCGCCGACGGCTTCCAGTGTATCCTTGAAGCCGTAGAGCGATCCGCCATAGGCTTCCGTCCATTCGATCCGGTCTTCCGACCCCATAGCCTCCAGGCGCTTGTTGGATTCGCCGACCACCAGGGTGGACAGCTGTCCGACCCAGGGCAGGACGGTCGGATGGCTGGATGCCATGGTCAGGTTGTAGGTTTCGGCCTGTGCCGGTGCCATGGCCGCTACGGCGGCAAAGCTGAGTGCAGCTATCATGCGTTTCATGCGTTTTCCTCCCAAAAAGGCGGTCATCAGGCGACCGCGTGGCGTCCTGTCGAGAAATTCACCTCGACCGTGATCCGGCCTTCATTGAGCAGCCAGGGCCGGATCGTGAAACTGCGTGCACCCGAGGAATGCATCGGGTCTGTCTCGGCGATTTCTCGGGCGTGGGCGAGGCTGTCGGCGCGAATGATCACCATGCCTTCGCCGTTCCAGGTGTGTTCGTCATCGGCCCAGAAGGGGCCGGCGCCGAGCATGATGCCCCTCTGTTCCAGGTCGACCTGGAACTTCAGGTGTTCTTCGATGTTTTCCATCACCGGCCCCATTCCGTTCGTCGGGCTGGTGAAGACGACGAAGAGCTGCTTTTGCAGCATCCCCGCCGAGGCCTTCAGGATGTCGTCCTTGGTTATGTGCGGGCCTGACATGGCGTGGTCCTCCTAAAGCGTCTGGCAGACGTCGGTGTAGTCGAACCTGGGCAGGCGCCGGAAAATCTTCGATGTGTCGGCGTAACCAAGGTTGACAAGGAAATTCGATTTGAGGGACGTCCCATGGAAGAACTCCTCGTCCACTTTCTTGTTGTCGAAACCGGACATGGCCCCGACATCCAGCCCGACGGCTCTCGCGGCGAGCATGAAATAGGCGCCCTGCAACGTCCCGTTCCGAAAGGCGTTGACCTGCGCTGCCGTTGAGTTGTTGCGGAAGATGTCCTGCGCATTGGGATTGGGCGGAAACAGCTTCGGCAGCTCTTCCCAGAAGTTCAGGTCATAGGCGATGATCGCCGTGACGGGAGCGGTGCGCATCTTGGGCCTGTTGGCCTCCATCAGGCACGGCTCGAGCCTGTCCTTGGCATCGTCCGAACGGATGAAAAGCACTCGCATGGGCTGCTGGTTCATCGAGGTCGGTCCCATTTTTGCAATGTCGTAGAGCGCATGAAGCGTCTCTTCGGACACATCGCGGTCCTGCCAGCCGTAGTGGGTTCGGGCGACTGTGAACAGGAGTTCGAGGGTTGTCGGGTCCGCTGCATGTTCCATGGCCTGGAAGGCGCGGGCGGCCTCTCTGGCTTCAACGTGTGCGGCTTCGAAGGGATCGCTCATTTGCGGGTTCCTGGGTTTTTCAGTGGGATTTGGGGGCAAGGCCAAGCAGCGACCGGGCTTCGGCGGCCGACGCAACGGGCCGGTTGTTGGCGGCGCAGATTTCGGCTGTTCGCCTGACGAGGGCAGCGTTCGACGGTGCGAGCCGGTCCCGGTCGAGGCGGATATTGTCCTCAAGCCCGGTGCGGGCATGGCCGCCGGCAGCGATCGACCATTCGTTCAAGGTGAGCTGGCTGGCGCCGATGCCGGCGGCGCACCATTCGGCATCCGGCATCAGGCGCTCGACTGTCCTGACGTAGTAGTCGAACACATCCTTGTCCGCGGGCATGGCGTTCTTCACACCCATAACGAACTGGATGTAGATCTCGCCCGGGATGCGTCCGTCCCGGTTCATCGCCGCCGCCTGGTGGATATGGCTGAGATCGAACGCCTCGATCTCAGGCTTGACGTTATGGGTCCGCATTTCTCCGGCCAGCCAGTCGACAAGGTCCGGGGCGTTCTCGTAGACCCTGGTCGGGAAGTTGTTGGAGCCGACCGAAAGCGAGGCCATGTCCGGCTTCAGCGGCAGCATGCCGCCGCGCGCCTTGCCCGCGCCGGATCTGCCGCCCGTTGAGAACTGGATGATCATGCCGGGGCAGTGCTTTTCCAATCCTTCCTTGAGCCGGGCGAATTTCTCCGGATCGGAGCTCGGAGTCTGATCGTCGTTGCGCACATGGGCATGGCAGATCGTCGCCCCGGCCTCGAACGCCTCGTGGGTGCTCTCGACCTGCTCGGAGACCGTGATCGGCACCGCCGGATTGTGCTCCTTGCGCGGCAGGGAGCCGGTGATCGCGACGCAGATGATGCAGGGCTTTGACATCTTACGCTTTCTTCGGAGCCAGCACGAAATCGAACTCGACGTCCCAAAAAGAAGGGCCGCTGAATCCGGCGTCCCGGGTCTGTCCCGGGTCCTCGATCATGCGGAAGTCCGCGATCAGGCTTTTCTTGACGCCGAACACGCTGTCGGAATCGATGTACTCGTCGTCCGGGTCGAAAATATGCGTGGTCAGTTCGTCGTAGCCGTCCTTGGACACGATGTAATGGAGATGCGCGGGGCGGAACGGGTGCCGTCCGAGCCGGTTCAGCATGTCGCCGACGGGTCCGTCTGCCGGGATCGAGTAGTGTTTCGGCTTCACCGCCCGGAACCAGTATTTGCCGTCCGGCCCGGTGCGGAACACGCCGCGCAGGTTGAACTCCGGCTGGATGCCTTTCTGCTGGACGTCATAAAAGCCTTCGTCATTGGCCTGCCAGACATCGATCTTGACCCCTTCCATGGGATTGCCGTCGATGTCCTTGACCATGCCGCGCACCAGCAGGTCTTCGCCCTTTTCATCCAGGCAGATGTTGTGGCCCATCTCGTATTCCGGTGCATCGCCCAGGTGGAAGGGCCCGAGGACCGTGTTTTCCGATGCGCCGGTCGGGCGGCGCGAGTTGACGGCATCGACCAGCATCGAGACACCGAGTACGTCGGACAACAGGATGAACTCCTGGCGCCAGTCGTCGCATTTGTGACCGGTGGCCGTCAGGAACTGAATGGCCTTGAACCATTCTTCCTGGGTCGGCTCGATCTCCTTGACCGCCTCGTGCAGCTTGCGCGTCACGACTTCCATGATTTCCTTCAGGCGCGGGTCACTGGCGTTCTTGTTCCGGCCCGTGACCACTTCTGCGGAATTTTCTTCGGTGAAATAACCAAGCTCATGAGCTTCCATCGGGCTCTCCTTAACGTGCGAGAATTTTGGAAAAGACGCGGCGCAGATCGCCGGCGGGATCGCTTGTCAGTCCGGTGCTGCGCCACGCGACATGCTGGTCCGGACGCACCAGGACGCAGCCCTTGTCGCTGACCTCGCGCGCCCGCGCCCAGTCGCCAGTGTGATCGACATATGTCCGGCGCGGACCGATCACATGCACCACGACATTGAGGCCGAACTCCGCGCCGACGGACTTCGCGGTTTCTTCCCAGGCTTCGCCGCCGATGCCGGTGAAGACGGTGAAGGCTCCGCCGCCGCACAGATCGA
Organism: Roseibium sp.; assembly: GCF_965232425.1. Classification (GTDB taxonomy): domain Bacteria; phylum Pseudomonadota; class Alphaproteobacteria; order Rhizobiales; family Stappiaceae; genus Roseibium. The sequence goes on along the minus strand of NZ_OZ246971.1, from coordinate 5,740,517 downwards.
GCGTCGAAAACTTGTCGCCCGTGTCGTGATCGAACAGCCAGCAATGGGGAATGCGGGCTCCCGGCCAGGTGGTCGCCTGGTAGTGAAGCTCTGCATCGCGCTCGAAATCCGGTTCCGGCTGGCCGTCCGTTTCAACTGCATTTGACTTGTAACGTTGGTTCATTTCCACGCCGTGGGCATCGAACTCGTATTTCTTGAAGGCGATCGCCTTGCGGATCGCCTCGCGTTGCGCTTCAGCGGCGTCGGTGCTGTCGCAGCGGGCCACCAGGTTCTGCTGCATGACTTCCGGATCGACGCCTTCGCCCATGCCGAGCGCTTCGAAGATCGGGCCGAATTCGGCAATCGACTGGTTGGCACGCGTCACGATCTGCTTGGCGACGGGTGCCCGTTCGACGCTGTAGCTGTCGAGCAGCGCTTCGCTCGCCTGTCCTTTCAGGACCGCAGCAAGCTTCCAGGCCAGGTTGAAACTGTCCTGGATCGAGGTGTTGGACCCCAGACCGTTGGACGGCGGATGCCGGTGCGCCGCATCGCCCATGATGAACACCCGGTCCTTTTGCATGTGCGTGGCGTACATGTTGTTGACCGTCCAGGTGTTCGCCGAAATCAGCTCGATGGTGAGTTCAGGGTCACCGACCAGTTGGCGGGCCACGTCGGTCGCCATGGCTTCATCGACCTCCGGGGCCGGCTGGTTGATGTCGTAACCCCAGACGATCAGCCACTCGTTCCAGGGGCGCACCATCCGGACCAGACCCATGCCGATACCGCCGACATCCGCGCCAGGCTGCATCACCCAGTAAAGAACGGAGGGCCGGTGGGCGACATATTTGGAAAGGTCCGCCCGGAACAGGATGTTCATCGAGCCGCCGACGCCCATCTTGCCTTCGAACGGCAGGCCGGCATGCTCGGCAACGAGGGAATTGCCGCCGTCAGCGCCGACGAGATAGTTCGAGCGGATGGTGAACTCCTTGCCCGACAGCCGGTCGAGGCAGGTGGTTGTCACGCCTTCCGCGTCCTGTTCGTGCGAGAGGTACTGGGTCGACATGCGCGCCTGGGTTCCCCGGGAGCAGGCCGTCTTGAAGAGAAGCGGCTCCATGAAGGTCTGCGGCAGGTCGTTCATCATGGTCGGCGAGGCCATCAGGTGCTCGGCCTTTGAGAGCGGATGGTTGCCCCAGCTCTTCATGCGGCCGATTTCTTCACCGGTAAGGCTCTCGCAGAAGACGTTTTCGCCCATGAGTTCCTGGTGCGCGGCGAAGAGGTAGGCCTCGTCCTCGACCTCGCGTCCGAGATCCCTCAGGACCTCCATGGTCCGCTGGTTGGTGATATGCGCGCGCGGCGTGTTGGCGAGCCAGCGGTAGCGGTTGATCGCCATGTTCTCGATGCCGTAGGTCGAAAGAAGCGCCGCTGTCGCGGAGCCCGCCGGACCTGTGCCGATGATCAGGACATCGGTGCTGAAATCAGCCATTTGCAGTTCCTCCAAATATCGATCAGGACCGGGGATCCCAGAGGCGCGCGTCGAAATCCGCCTCGTAGGCCTTGCCGTCCGGGTAACTCACGAGTTCAAGCTGCATGCCCCAGGGAGCGAGGAAATAGACCCAGGTTTCCCCGGCCGACGGGCCGTCGGTCATCTTCGTCGGTGCTCCCAGCACCTTGATGCCCTTGTCCCGCAGGTAGGCGACCGCGCCATCCATGTCGGTGGTGTAGAAGGCGAGATGATGCCCGCCGATGTCGGAGTTGCGCGGCGGCTCGCTGTCCTGGTTCGGCGCGGTGTACTGGAAGATTTCGAGGTTGGCGCCGTTCGCGCAGCGCACGAGGCGCATGGCCGGAATGGTCGCTTTCGGATCGACGTTCAGGTGATCCTGCATCCAGGTGCTGTCGCCGCCCGAAAACGGGCCGAGCGGATAGAACGCCTTGCAGCCGAGCGTGCCGGTGAAGAACGTGACAGCCTCTTCCAGGTCGGGGACGGTGAAACCGATATGGTCCATACCCTTCATGCCGGGCAGGCCATCGGCCGTCGCCATGGAGCCGCTTGCGATCAGAAACAGGGCTGTGAGTGTCTTTTTCATGTCAACCTCCCGGGTTTTCGGTGGGGCCGCTGGAGAGACGGCGGCGGATGGGAAAGAGTTCGATGCCGGTGCGGTCGGTGAAGAGACCCCAGAGGCCACGCGGTGCGAACAGCATGATGACGATGCCCAGCAAACCGAGGACCAGCAGGTACCAGGAGCCATAGCCGGACAGGGAATTCTGCAGGGCAAAGAAGACGAGGACGCCGATGATTGGTCCCTCGATCGTTCCGATGCCGCCGATGACGACGATGAAGATCACGTAGGCGGTCCAGTCCAGCACCGAGAAGGCGGCATCCGGCGAAATCCGGGCCTTCTGGACATAGATGAGTGCGCCGGCGAGCCCCGTAATGAAGGCTGTGCTGAGATAGACGATTGTCTTCAGGCGCTGCGCATCTACGCCGACGGAACGGGCGGCGTTCTGGTTGTCGCGCACGGCCGCGAGCCCGAGACCCTGGCGGGAGCGTAGCAGCCGGTAGACCACTCCGACCGTCACGACCGCCAGCACCAGGGCGAGCCAGAAGGTGATGACGTCTGTGGCAGCAGAGGTCTTGAAGCCGAACGTGTCCTTCAGGAAGTCCAGGCCGAACATCTCGCGGGTCGCGCTGCGGGGCAGGGACGTGCCCGTGCCGCCGCCGAGGGCTTTCCATTGCGCGACCGTAAGACGGACGATTTCAGCGACGACCCAGGTGCCGATGGCGAAATAGGCCCCCTGCAGACGGAAAGTGAAGAAGGCGGTCGGGATGGCCAGCAGGGCGGCTGCGACCCCGCCGATCAGGATCGAGACCAGCGGATCGAGGTCCAGAAGGATGACGCCACCGAACATGGCGTAAGCGCCGATGCCGACGAAGGCCTGCTGGCCGACGGAGACGAGACCTGCATAACCTGCCAGAAGGTTCCAGCCCTGGGCCAGCACCAGCATGGTCAGGATGAAAAACAGGTCCTGGATAAGGCTGCGCGATGCATAGAAAGGGGCAAAGGCGAGGACGAGCACGAGGACAGCGGCAAGACCGAGAAAGATGGTCGACGTGCGGGTCCGGGTTTCAACGGTCCAGGCGGGTTGGGCTGAGGTGGTCATGGCAGCTCCCCTCAATCCACGGCCCGCGGGAACAGGCCGCGCGGTCTGAACAACAGGACGAAGACGAAGGCGACGTGCCCGGCGAGGATCTGCCATTCCGGATTGATCGCGGCCCCGAGGGTCTGCGCGACGCCGATAATGATCCCGCCGGCGAGCGTGCCCCAGAGCGATCCGAGGCCGCCGATGATCACTGCCTCGAATGCGTAGATGAGGCGAGCCGGGCCGATGGTGGGGTCGAAATTGGCGCGGGTGCCCAGGTACAGCGCGGCAATGGTCACGACGACCATGGCGATCCCGGTCGCGGTTGCGAAGATGTTCTGGGGTCGGATCCCCATGAGGCTGGCGGTAACAGAGTCATCCGAGGTTGCCCGGAAGGCCCGGCCGAGCGACGTGCTGTAGAAAAGCCGGTTGAGCGCAATGATCACGATGATCGCGGACAGGAAGGTGAGCAGCGGCATGACGCCAACATTGACGGGACCGAGTGCGAGCGATGCGGTTTCCAGCGGGCCGACGGACAAGCGCTGGCTGTCGGCGGAAAAGCCTTCCAGGAGAGCGTTCTGAATCACGATCGACAGACCGAAGGTAACGAGTAAAGGCGGCAGGATGTCGGGTCCGAGCGTCCGGTTGAGAACATGCATCTGCAGCAACCAGCCGATGCCGAACAGCAGCGGAGCAGAGATCAGGGCTGCGAGAAACGGGTCGATGCCAAGCAGCGTCACCAGCACAAGGATCAGGTAGGCGGCCATGACGATAAGATCGCCGTGGGCCAGGTTCACCAGCCGCATGATCCCGAAGACAAGGCTGAGTCCGGCGGCGAAGAGGGCATAGAGCCCGCCAAGCAGAACCCCCTGGACGATTGTGTCAACCCAGATCATGCGGAAGCTCCGAAATAGGCGTTGTGGATTGCGTCGCGGCTGAGGTCGGACGGAGCCCCTTCGAGCGTGATCCGCCCCTCCATCATGCAGTAGACGCGGTCGGCAACTTTCAGTGCCTGGCCGATGTCCTGCTCCACCACGACGATGGAAGTTCCGGCTTCCTTGATTTTCGGAAGCGCGGCGTAGATGTCCTTGATGATCACCGGTGCAAGGCCGAGGCTGATTTCATCGCACAGGAGCACGCGCGGATTGGACATCAGCGCCCGTCCGATCGCCACCATCTGCTGCTGTCCGCCGGAAAGGGCGGTTCCTGGATTGAGCCGGCGCTCCTTCAGGACCGGGAACATCTCGTAGACGGTCTCAAGGGTCCAGACGCCGGCGCCTTTGCGGCCGTATGCGCCAATCAGCAGGTTTTCCTCAACGCTCAGCGACGGGAACAATTTGCGTCCTTCGGGCACCATGGCGATGCCTTTTTTGACGATATCCGCCGCGTGCCTGGAACCGATCCGGCCGTTCTCGAACATGATCGCTTCGGGCTGGTTGGTCAGAACGCCGGAGATGGAGCGCATCAGCGTGGTCTTGCCGGCCCCGTTTGCGCCGATGATCGCCACCGTCTCGCCTTGTTCGAGCCGGATATCGACCCCGAACAGCGCCTGGAAGTCACCGTAGTGGGCGGTCAGATTGTCGGTCTGAAGAAGCGCCATCACACATCGATCCCGAGATAGATTTCCCGCACTTCCTGCGAGTTCATGATGGCGTCCGGCTCACCGATACCGATCACTTTGCCGAAGTCGAGCACAAGAAGACGTTCGGCCACCGATGTAAGGGCGTGGAGGACGTGCTCGATCCAGATGATCGACATGCCGCCCGAGTGGATCCTCTGGATGGTCGCGACAAGCGCATGGCATTCGCCTTCGGTCAGCCCGCCGGCGATCTCATCGAGCAGCAGCACCTTGGGCCGGGTTGCCATGGCGCGGGCCAGCTCCAGGCGCTTGCGCTCCAGCAGGCTGAGCCTGCCGGCGACCTCGTTCGCCTTGCCGATCAAGCCCGTTTCAACGAGGATGTCCGCGCATTCGTCGGATACTGCGCTTTCCGGCAACCGGTTGCCGAAGGCTCCGGCAACGATGAGGTTTTCAAAAACCGTCAGCTTCTCGAAAGGCTGCGGGATCTGGAACGTGCGTCCCAGTCCGCTGAGACACCGCTCCATCGGCGGGACATGGGTCACGTCCCGGCCGAGAAACGTGATCCGGCCCTCATCGACCGGCAGATTGCCGGTAATGAGGTTGAACAGGGTCGATTTGCCGGCGCCGTTCGGTCCGATCACACCCAATGCCTCGCCTTCAGCAAGATCAAACGTGATGTGTTGCGAAACGCGCAGCGCGCCAAAGGCTTTCGACACATTGTCCAGCGCCAGGATCGTCATTGGCTCTCTCCCTCAAGCTCGGCGCTGACACGAGGTCCGCGCCTGTCAGAACTCAGGTGATCGGTTCCATCTTTCCGCCGGTCGGAATGTCCGGTGCGGTCTGGTTGTCGGTAATGACGAGGTCGTAGCCACCCCCATCTTTCAGCCGCCACTGACCGCCGACCAGCGGTGTCTTGGCAACGTTCTTCTGAGCAAAGGGCGGCAGGCCCTTTCCATCCCAGGCGATCGGACCGACGATGGTGTCGAGTTTCGTTGCAGCGATCACTTCCGAAACCTCGTCGGCGTCCGTCGGATCGTTGGCGCGCTTCATCACATCGGCCGCCAGTTCGAACAGCGCATGGACAAAGCCGATCGGCTGTGTCCAGGGCCGTCCGGTGGTTTCGGTGAAGCCGGATGCGAGCTGGCCCGAGCTTTCGCCCGTGAGCGAGGACGAGAACGGATGCGTCGGGCTCCACCAGACTTCCGACGACAGGTTGTTGCCGGCATCGCCGAGCGCTTCGACGGCCTGCGGGAACAGGATGGCCTTGCCGATCGAGGCGACTTTCGGTGTGAAGCCCTGCTGCTTGGCCTGCGTCCAGAACGTGGTGAAATCCGGCGGGATCATCACGCCTGTCACGATGTCCGCGTTCGCCTGCTTGAAAGCATTGATCTGCGCCGTGAAATCGTCGGTCAGGTTCTGGTAGCGGCCGGGGTCGGTCAGGCCGTAGCCGAGTTTTTCAAGCACGGGGGGAAAGCCCACATTCGGGTCGCCCCAGGCATTGCCGTCGCCGTCATTCGGAAACAGGCCGCCGACCTGCTTGTTGGTGTCGAGCTGCCCCCACATGTTGGTGAAGACCGCGATGACATCCTCAAGGCCCCAGAAGAAATGATAGGAGTAGTAGAACGGTTCCCAGCTTCCCGGGTCGCCGGGATTGCCCTGTTGGCCGATGAACCAGGGTTGCCACGGCGCGACTGTCGAGATGCAGGGGATTTCCTCGCTTTCGCACGTGGTCGTGACCGGGTTGGTGGTTTCCGGGGTGGAGGCCACCAGCATCAGGTTGATTTCATCGTCGATGATCAGTTCGCGGGCGACTTCGGCAGCCCGGTTCGGGTTGGACTGGCTGTCCTTGACGATCACCTCGATATTGAGACCTTCGGCCTTCGCGGCCGCGTTGAAACCGCTGATGATGAAATTGTCGGCTTCGGCAAAGGCGGCGAGGGGGCCGGTTTGCGGGCTCACATAGCCGAGCTTGATTGGCGTCCCCTGCGCACGCGCAGGCAGGGCGAGGCCGGATGAGCCTGCAAGAGCGGCCGTTGCCGCGGTCGATTTCAGAAATGTGCGTCTATTCAACATGTTGGTTCCTCCCAGACCAGGTGGTCAGACTGCGGGGCGCGACCCTTCCCAGGCGTCCTGCAGCAGATGACGGATGGACGCGCGGTCGATCGGGCGCGGGTTCCAGTACGGATTTTCGGTTGCGATATCGGCGGCGCGATCAAGGTCCGCTTCGCTGAGGCCAAGGTCCCTGAGCGCCAGCGGCGCGCCGATTTTCGACGAGAAATCGAAGAGGCCTGCGCCCGGCGTCGCGCCGAAAAGGTCGGCAATCGGCTGCATTTGTTCCGGAACGACAGCGGCGTTGAAACCGACTGTGTGCGGAAGCATGATGGCGTGCGTTTCCGCATGCGGCGTGTCGAAACTGCCGCCGAGCGTGTGGCAGATCTTGTGGTGAAGCGCCATGCCGACAGTACCGAGGACCGTGCCGCAGAGCCACGCACCATAGAGCGCTGCGGAGCGGGCCTCGGTATCTGCCGGGTCTGCCTTGAGCAAAGGCAGAGCCTCGCTGAAGGCGGCCAGACCTTCGGCCGCCATCAGGCTGGAAACGGGGTTGCGGTCCTGCGCGTAAAGGGCCTCGGCAGCATGCGCCATCGCGTTCAGGCCGCTGGTGATTGTCATTGAAAGCGGCAGACCCGTGGTCAGGTCGGGGTCGTAGATCACCACCTCCGGCAGAATGCTGTCGCCGCGCACGGTCGTTTTGCGGCCGCCTTCGGTCTGGCCGAGGATCGGCGTCACTTCCGATCCGGCATAGGTTGTCGGAATGACGATCTGGGGCAGGTCGGTGCGGTAGGCGATTGCCTTTCCGAGCCCGGTCGTGGACCCGCCGCCGAGGGCAACGACACTGTCCGCGCCCGACGCCTTCACAAGCTCCATCGCTTCGTCCGTAACGTCGACCGGCGTGTGCATGGCCGCCTTGGCAAACACGCCCACGGCAAGTGCACCAAGGTCTCCGGCGAGCTTTTCCGCGTCGTTTGCCTGATGCGGCGTGGACAGCACCAGCGCCTTGCGGCAGCCGAGTTTTTCCACCCATGCCCCCGTTTCGGCGCGCTTGCCGGGGCCGAAAACAATATGGGCAGCGCTGCCTCTGTAGGTGAAGGCGCGGGTCATGCATCAAGCTCCTGTCTGGCCGGGTTCAGGTGGAAGTCAATCTCCAGCTCAAGCGCCGCGTCCGTGCCCGGCCGGGCTTCCCTGAAGCAGCCGACGAGACCGGGCTTGACGCTGAAAAGCGGGTCTTTGCCGAGATTGGGATCCTCGCCGTCGAAGATCTGCGTCGTCAGCGTCTCGAAACCGTCTGCGATCACCTGGAAATAGACATGCGCGGGCCGGCAAAGCGGTGCGCCGAGTTTTGCGAGCAGGTCTCCGAGCGGGCCGTCCTTCGGCACTTCGTAGCCGGACGGGCGAATGCTGCGATAGGAAACGCGGCCGTGATCGTCCGAAACGAAATGGCCGCGCAGATTGTGTTCCGGCTGCAGGTCAGGCTGCTGGTTCTCGTAGTAGCCCTGCGCATTGGCCTGCCAGGTTTCGACATGCGCCCCGGCAACAGGCCGGTCGTCCAGGTCCTTGAGGTGGAGAGTGACGTCAACGGGCGTTCCCGCACCGTCGAGCGATATGTTCGCGCCGTGGCGCATGAGCGGAACGTCCGGCCGGTAGAAGGGGCCCCGCATGGTGTTCGGCGTTGCCTTTCCGGGACGGTCGGAATTCAGCGCGTCGACGAGTGTGGACATGCCGAGGAGGTCGGATACCAGCACCCATTCCTGACGCCGGTCGTCGCACAGGTGGCCGACTTCCGTCAGAAACTCGATAGCCGCGCGCCAGTCGTTCAGGCTCGGACGGGTCTCGCGGACTATCGCATGCAGGTGTTCGGCGACCTTGCTGAGCACCAGGGCAAGCCGCTCATCCGAAGTCGTGTCAAGCCTGTCGGCAAAGAGCCGGTCGGACGTTTCCGTCTTGAAATAGGCGATCTCGGACATGCCGGCCATGGTTCCTCCCAACGGTCAATTCCTGACCTTTCGGGAAGACTATCGGGCGGTAACAGTGCGGTTGATGATTTTCGAACTCAAGTTTATAACAAATTGCTATGAAACTGGATGAGCGACATTTGATCCAACTGGCTGCAGTCGTTCAGACCGGCAGCGTGACGGAAGGAGCGGAACTGCTCGGCATGACCCAGCCGGCGGTCTCCCGCACGCTCTCTTCACTGGAAAAACGCCTCGGGGAACCGCTCTTTCAGAAAGGGCAACGTCCGTTGCTGCCAACCCCGCTAGCGCAGGCCCTTGCCGATCAGGGCATGGTGATGCTGGCGGCCTCCCGCAAGGCGTCGGAAACGGTTCTGAACTTTCAGGAAGGCAAAGCGGGGACCGTGCGGGTCGGCGGAACGCCGTTTTTCATGGACGCACTCATTTCCAGCATGACGGCCGACTTCCAGAACAGCTATCCGGAGATCCGGGTCGACCAGAGCTACGGCTATGTCCGGGATCTGCGAGAAGCCGTTCATGCGGACAGGATCGATCTGGCGATCTGTCCGATCGATATTCTGGGGGAGGGATCCGGTCTGGTCTTCGAGGAAATCCTGCCCGGCCGGAATGTCGTTGCCTGCAGCGCCTTGCATCCGCTCCTGGGCAATCGCAGAACCGGGGCGCAGGAGCTGCTCGAATATCCCTGGATCGCCCCGCCACCCGGCAGCCCGCTCTACGCCGACCTTCATTCGATCCTGCTGTCGCTCGGAGCCACCGAGATCAAGGTCCGGTATTCAGGGGGGTCGCTCGCCAGCGTCATCAATTACATGACCCGCACCAATGCCCTGACGGTGCTGCCGCATAGTGTTGTCTTTGCCTACCGGAAGGAACGGACGATGACGGCGCTTCCGTTCCAGATCCCGCACCCGGACCGGGCCCTCGGGATCCTGCGCCTTGCGGACGCCCCCTATCTGCCTGCCGTCGACAAATATGCACAGCACGTCGCCAAAAGCTTCGAAAACCTGCGGCACCTGATCAAGCGGCATGAAGATGCCGTTGTCTGGGGCGGTTGACGGTGGGTGCCAACTTCCTTGCTGGGCAGATCTTCGAGTGAACTTCAAAATCCCGAGAAACGGGTCCGTTCAGGCAAAAGGGAAAGCTGCGTCTCTCTATTGCCTGACCGGCGCTTGGTTCACCTACTTGTCGCATTCCGACTTGGAGGATGAGTCGCAAAAATAGAACTTCACGTTTTCGGAGTTGCAGTTGTAATGGTCCGAGTGAATTCCCTCGGGCACGTCTGTGTGACATGTGGGCGTCTCATAGTTCCCGTCCAGCTCGTATTTGATTGCAACGGTTGTTCCGACCTGGCTGTTGATGATCCAATGGATGTCTGCCTTCCATGAGCTGTGTTCAACCTGGACATCGATCTCGCGACTGTCCCCGGCCGGGATTGATTCAGGGAGGTTGGTGATCGTTACATGATGCTGGCTGCTCACGTATCCGTCGGTAAAGTCGTAACTGGTGTTGTTGTGAACATGCAGTTTTTTGCCGTCATGGGCCATTGCCGTGGTTGCAGGCATGACAGACAGGGCCGCGACGGCGGCAATCAGCGGAAATCTTGGCATGGGACAATCCTCGTGATGGGAACACACGAGGGTAGATTATGAGAATATATGACACGTGGAAATTGTCAAACTAAGTGATGCAATTATTGATAGTGTCTGCAGGGGTGGGCGTAAAATATCATTATTAGCCAGTGGTTGACCCGTTTTTCAGGCATGAAAATGATATGAGTAGACTGGATCGATACCGGTCCGCCAACTCCAACAAACGAGTCGTCCAGTCCATGTCCAGCGATCCGGGAAAAACAACCTTCAATCCGCCGTCGGTGCGCGCGCCCTTCGGAGCCTATAATCACGGCCTTCATGTGCCTCCGGGTGCAAGCCTCCTGGTGACGTCCGGACAGCTCGGCATCAGGCCGGATGACACAATCCCGGCGGACGTGACCGGGCAGGCCGAGATCTGCTTCGAAGCAATCGGCGCGATCCTGCGCGAAGCGGACATGAGCTTTGAGGACGTGATCCGGATCTCGGGGTTCGTCACGCGGCGCGAAGACTTCGCCGACTACATGGCGGTGAGGGACCGGTACACCGGTTCGATCAAGCCTGTTTCGACGCTGCTTGTCGTTGGCGGCTTTACGCGCGCGGAGTTCCTGGTGGAAGTCGAGGTCACGGCCGCGAAGATCCTCTGAAAGAGGTCCGCGGCCGACTCGTAACCAAATGTGCAGACACGGTCGGCGTCAGAAACGTTCCATTTCCGCGCCGACCTTGTTCAGGAAGGCCGAGGTCGTTTCCGGCGTGCAGTTGTTCATGTCGTAGTGCGCGAGATATTTGACCGGCGCACCAATCTTGATCTGGGCGCGGATCACGCGCTTGACGATCTTGCGCGGCGGATCGCCGACGAGCAGCGCGCGCCACCGGCTGCCGCCATAGGTCATCACAGCCCCGAGTTTCCGGATATGGCGCAGTGTCGGCGTCAGCTTGCCGTCCTCCAGGTCGAAGGAAACGCCGGGCAGCCAGACCCGGTCGAAATACCCCTTCAGGATCGCCGGAAAGCCGAAATTCCAGACCGGCGTACACAGGACGAGCGCCTCGCAGGCCTGCAGCCGCTCGCAATAGCCGTCGACGAGTTCCCTGTTGTCCGGAACCGTGTGGTAGATGTCCCGGTCATGGGCGGACAGGACCGGGTCGAAGCCTTCGTCATAGAGATTGCAGCGATCGACTTCATGGCCGCCCTTTTCCAGGCTTTCGCAGGTCTTGTGAAAGAGGGCGCGGCCGAAGCTTGCCTCCTGCGGGTGGGAATGCAGAACCAGAACACGCATTCGCTCACGCCTCGGTGAAAGATTGAAGCCCGGGGAAGAGATAGGTTCCGCCGGCATTGAAGTCGAAATCCGGATTTTCCCAGGCGATCATCTTGCCCGGATTGAGCAGGCCCTTCGGGTCGGTTTCCTTCTTGAAGTCCAGTTGCACCTGGTCCGTGCGCTTCATGCCGCCTTCTTCCAGCGTATACCTGTGCGGATTGAAGACCGCGCACCCGTTTTCCTCGTGCAGGCGGATGATCTCGTCCAGTCGCTCTTCCGTGGTGAATCGGATCAGCGGCAGGCCGGAGCACTGAACCTGACCGTCGAACCGCAGGAATTCCAGGTGCCCGAAGATCTCGCCGGGAAACATTTCCGTCGTTTTTTGCACGAGTTCCACGTGGTTGGGGCTTGGATACTGCGTCTGCAGGTAGGTGAAGGAGCTGTCGAACTTGAGCGCGCGCAACGTGGTGTGGTTCCAGGCGAGCTCGTAGGCGTGCGGAATGCCCTTCATGCTCTCCACTTCGTCGGAACGGAACCGAAGACTTCCCTTCATGCGCTCGGCAAGCGCCAGGACAGCAGACATGGACTGCGGCGCGACCATGAGTACGGTCACCGCTTCGCCTTCCTTCAGCCAGGGTTTGTGGCGGGTGAAATAGTCAAAGGGAATGGGCGCTGCGATTGGAGCGACTTCCTTGAGGAGAAGGCCGTTGCTGCGCGCGAGCCTGTCGGAGAAAACGACGGCATCCATGAAAGTGTCGTGGCCGACGATCACGTCGACCCAGTCGTATGCCGTGGTCAGGGGCATCTCGACCTCGGTGATGATGCCGTTGGTGCCGTAGGCGTGGCTGACCTTCTGCAGATCCCAGGTCGAAAGCTCGATCACGCGCGGTTCGGCCTCCATCGTGACGATACGCAGGCGGAGGATGTTGCCGAGGTCGCGCAGGCCGCCCCAGTGCACCGAACCCACCCCTCCGGATCCGCCGGCAATAAACCCGCCGATCGTTGCCGTCTGCGCCGTTGAGGGATGAAAGCGCAGTTCCTGGCCGGAATGATCACGTGTCTGCGCATCCAGCTTGGCCATCACGATCCCCGGTCCGCACACAACGCGCCCCGGAGCAATTTCCTTGACCTCGTCCATGCGCGACATGTCGAGCACAATCCCGCCGGAGAGTGGCATGGCCTGACCGTAATTGCCCGTACCTGTTCCCCGCGGTGTTACCGGAACGCCGTGTGCAAAGGCGGTTTTCAGGACCCGGATGACCTCGCCCTCGTTCTTAGGTGAGACCAGCAAATCCCCGGTCACGTTGTCGAGCTGGCGTTTCAGAACCGGGGAATACCAGTAGAAGTCCCGGCTTTTCGCCTGCACGAGGCGCGGATTGTCTTCCACCGCCACACCATCGAGCTCAGCCTTGATCTTTTCGTAGTCGGCCATCGTCAGCCTCTCATCAGTGGGTCAAGTTCACGATAGTCCGGCAGGCGGCGGTCGATGCCCATGCCATTCCGCATCACGATGCGGTCCGCTTGCGGACGGGACAGAAATTCGCTCCAGGTTCTTGCGTTGAAAAGAACCAGATCGGCTGCGCGGCCCTTGGCAATCCGGCCGGCACCCGGTTCCTGAAGGATATCCGCCGGTACACGGGTCACGAGTTTGGCCGCATCATCGAGCGGGTGGTCGAGATGGGCGATCCTGACAGCCTCGCGAAAGACCTCCACCATGTCGAGATCTCCGTAGGCATAGAACGGATCGCGGGTGTTGTCGGAAGCGACCGCGACGGGTATGTCCGCCGCCATGAGTTCATGCAACAAGGTGATCCCGCGCGATCGCGGGGTCCGGCCCGAATGCCGGTCTTGCAGATACATGTTGCACATCGGCAGGGAAACAACGGAAAGGCCGGCCCGCTTGACCTTTGCGATGGTTGCTGCGGCCGTATCCTCGTCCTGTCTTGCAAGCGAACAGCAGTGTCCGACCGTGACCGCGCCTTCGAAGCCGTTGCGCAGCTTTGCATCCGCGATGGCGGCGAGGGTGAGCACGCTGGCGTCCTGCGTTTCGTCGACGTGGAGGTCGATATCCAGTCCCTTTCCGGACGCTGCCTGAAACAGCCGGTCGAGACGGCTGTCGAGATCGGGCATCGGATAGGTGACACCACCGAGCAGGCCGCCATGTGCCGCGACGACGTTCACGAGGTCGGAGAAATAAACCTCGTCGTCGATTGCGTCGATCGGAAAGAGGGCAACGGCCTGAAGCTTGATGCGATCGCTCCAGCGCGTCCGCATATCCGAAAAGACCTCGAACGAGATCCGGTGCTGCGGCGCCAGGCTGTCGATATGGGTTCGGAGCAGGTTTGTCCCATGTGCATAGGCACAGCGCAGGGAGAAATCCATGCGGGTTTCGACATCCTTCGCGTGCCAGTTGGCTTCCCGGTCCGCCCGCACCGCCGTCAGGGCACCCTCGAAATCGCCGCTCGAATTGGGTTGCCGGTCCCAGATATGGCCCTTGTCGATATGCGTGTGCATGTCGGTGAAGCAGGGCCAGACCATCCGGTCTTCCAGGTCGACGCCGTCGATATTTGCCGGTGCGGAACCGGCTTTCAGAACGGCTTCGATCCTGCCGTCGGAGATGACAAGATCGGCTGCGCACAGCCCGTCCTTCACCGCGCCGATGGCCTCCGGCGAAAGCACGCCCGGAAGCGTCGCGGAGCGCAGGGCAAACCGGTTTCCTGTGGGAAGGTCGAATTGCATCAGTTTTCCCGTTTCAGGCTGCTTTCATGCCAGCGATGCAGGGTCCACCAGGAAATGAACGAGGTGAGTGCAAATATCAGGACGCCGAGGCTGGCAAGAAGGAAGAGGGCTGCGAACAGCCGTGAAATGTTGAGCCGGAACTGGGATTCCAGGAGCCGGAAGGCAAGACCCGAACCCGCCCCGGCGGAGCCGGCGGCAAACTCGGCCACCACCGCAGCGATCAGCGCCAGTCCGCCACCGATCCTGAGCCCGGTCATGAAGTAGGGCAGGCACGAGGGCAGTTTCAGATAGATCAGCGTCTGCCAGCGGGTCGCGCCGTAGAGTTCATAGAGATTGAGCAGATTGTGGTCGACGCTCTTCAGCCCCTGAACCATGTTGGAGAGGATCGGGAAAAACGCGACCACGAAGGCGCAGATCAGAAGCGCGGACTGCGTTGTCGGGGCATAGATCAGGATCAGCGGCGCGATCGCGATGATCGGTGTGACCTGCAGGATGACCATGATCGGATAGAGCGCCGTTTCGATCCAGCGCGACTGGACGAGCAGGATCGCCATCCCGCCGCCGCCGATCAGTGCAAGCGCCAGCGACATGAGCGTGATCTTGGTCGTCACCCAGAGCGCGGGCAGCAGGATATGCCAGTCGGATACCAGCGCGTTCACGACCAGCCACGGCCCGGGCAGGATGTAGTGCGGGATCTCGTTGACGGTCACGACCACATGCCAGAGGACAATCAGCGACGCGATCACGCATAGCGGTATGCAGATCGTGAGAAGGCGCTCCCGGCGCTTTTGCGCGGCCGCGGTTTCCTTTGTCGGCAACTGAACGGCGCCAGGCCGCGCGGAACTGGCGGACAGGCTGTCCATACCGTCCCTGTTTTCGGTGCTCACCTGAACCTTTTCGACCGGGACTGTCATGCGTGTTCCTCGCCCCCCATCGCTTCGGACAATCTTGCAGAGACTTCGGAGCAGGCCTGACGGTACTCCTCCGAGGTCCGGTAGTGACTGTCCCGCTCCAGACTTGTGTGAAGCGGAAAATCGGAATCGACGCGGCCCGGCCTGGCCTTCATGACAACGATCCGGTTGGCGAGGTAGGCGGATTCAAACACCGAATGCGTCACGAAAACGACCGTTATCCCCGTCGATTTCCAAAGCGCCAGAACGTCGTCGTTGAGTTTCTGGCGGGTAATCTCGTCGAGTGCGGCAAAAGGCTCGTCCATGAGAAGAAGCTTGGGTTCCGTAACGAGAGCACGCGCAATCGAAACCCGCATTTTCATGCCGCCGGAGAGTTCCCTCGGATAGGCCTCGTGGAAATCGGCAAGCCCGACGCTTTCCAGCGCGGACATGATGCGGTCGTTCGCGGCTTTCCTGGAAATGCCCTTGAGGCGCATCGGCAGGTAGACATTCCCGAAGACGGTCTGCCATGGCATCAGGGTCGGTTCCTGAAACACGAAACTGATGTCGCCGTCCGGAAGACCGCGCGCGTTGATCCTGAAACTCGGCCAGTCGATGATCCCCTCAGAGATGCCGCCAAGCCCGGCGATGATCCTGAGGGCGGTCGATTTTCCGCAGCCGGACGGGCCGAGCAGGCTTATGAATTCGCCCGGCATGACCGTCATCGTCATGTCCGAAAGGGCAACGGTGCCGTTTGAGAAGACCTTGGTGACATTCGTCATCTCGACAAGGGAGCGAGAGGCTTTGACGTCGGCGGTCGGTTGCAGGTGCGTTTCTGAGCTGCCTTGTTCGGCTATGACCATCTTGAACTCTGGAAAGTGTGAGCGCCGCCCCGCACGTCGTCACGCGGGGCGGAAAAAACGCCGGTTCGACCTTACTTTTTCAGGTCGAGACCAACACCCTTACAGACGAACTCAACGGTATATGACTGCTTGTAGTCAAGGGTCGGATCGACAACCTCGATCGAGGCAAGCGTGTCGAAAAACGCCTCGAAATGCGCATCGGTCATGCAGCCGATGCCTTTTTCAAGCGTGTCGCCTGAATCGACGATACCGTATTCCTTCATCTTGGCGAGGGAATACGCGAGCTGCCCGTCGGTCATTTCCGGGTTGTCTTTCTTGATCAGCTCGTTTGCGGCGGCATTGTCGCCATAAAGATAGTTGTACCAGCCTTCGATGGACGCATCGACGAAACGCTGAACCAGGTCAGGGTTCTCGTCGACCAGGGCCTTGGATGTGGTGATCATCGTGGAATAGGGCGTCCAGCCCTCGTCAGCCAGAAGGAACACCTTCGGCGCCCAGCCGGCCTGTTTCTCGATTTCGTATGGCTCGGAGGTCAGGTAGCCCTGCTGACCTGATTTCGGATCGACGATGAACGGCGCCGGATTGAACGTGTAGGGCTTGTATTGCGCGTCGGTGAAGCCGTCGAAATTCTTCTTCATCCATTCGAAGTAGGTAACGTACCCGTCCTTGCCCATGAAGATGGTGTCGAGCTTCGTCAGGTCGGTGAACTTTTCAATGCCCTGATCGGGGTGAGCGGTCAGGATCTGGGGATCCTTCTGGAACATGCTGGCGACGTTGACCAGCGGAATGCCTTCCTTGACATAGTCGAACCCCTTGAGCGTGCCGCCCATGTAAAAATCGATCTTGCCGGAGATCAGGAGGGCGTCATTTGCTGCCTGCGGGCCACCGGGTGCAATGGTGACCTTCAGGCCGTATTTCTCGTAGGTGCCATCGGCGACCGCCTGATAGAAGCCACCGTGCTCCGCCTGAGCCAGCCAGTTGGTGCCGTAGGTGACCTCGTCCAGGGCGAGGGCCGGCGCAGTCGCGGTTCCGGCCAAGAGAACAGTTGCAAGAAGCGTCCTTGCAGACGGGAAAACGGTCATTTCATACCCTCCAATTAAGCAAATCTGCCGCGTAACCGTACTTTTCGATAATATTTGAGCCCTTGAAGTGCGCGTTGAAAAGCATCAAAATTCGCCTGCAGTGATGACTATTAGTCATCACGTATTTCGGGTGGTGATCATTTGTGCTTCATGCACAAAAAGGAGGCGGTCGTTGACGCAGTTACATTCCCGCAAACTTCAGTATCTTGACGAGATCGCCCGGTCGGGGTCGATCCGCAAAGCCGCGGATCGCCTCAATGTCTCGTCTTCCGCGATCAACCGCCAAATCCTTGCGCTGGAGGAAGAATTCGGAGTGCCGCTGTTTGAGCGGCTCCCGCGGGGCCTTCGCCTCACGGCCGCCGGGGAACTGTGCATTGAGCACGTGCGCGACGTCCTGAAGGATTTTTCGAAACTCGAAACCCGCATCAGGGCACTCAAGATGCCGCAGGCCGGGCGCATTTCGCTGGTCACGACCGTGGGACTCGCTTCAGGGCCGCTGCCGGAGATTATCGGACAGTTCATCGAACAGAACCCGAGGGTTCATATCAAGCTGCGCAGCGATGGGGGAACCACCACGGTCAATCCGGTCCTGACAGGCGACGTGGACATTGGCCTTGGTTTCAACATCGCGGCGATGCCGGGCATCCGTACCCTTGCAACGTTCGATATTCCCATCGGTGCGGTCGTGCCGCCGGAGCACAGGCTCGCGGCCGGCACCGGCCCCGTCGATCTCGTGGACCTTGTGCAGGAGCGCATGGTGCTGGCGCAATCGGGAACAAGTCTGAGGGATGTCATCAATCTTGTCCTGTCCTCGGTCCCGGTGCCCGTCGAGCCGGTCCTGGAAACGAATTCATCGGAGACCGTGCGGCAGCTGGTCCGCCGGGGGATAGGCATAAGCCTGCTGAATCCGCTTGATGTGGTTGCCGAGTGCCGGCGCGGCGAACTGGTGTTCCGTCCGCTCGCCGCCATGCAAACCCATCACCAGCCGATGAAGCTTTTCACCCGGGCGAGGGCCTCGGTGGATGCGTCGACAAGCCTCTTCATCGAGTTTCTGCTGAAGGAACTCGGCGCACTGGTCGCGGACCTGCAGAAAGATGGCAATCTGCCGGCACAAAGGGGATCATTCGGGCCGATAAAGACCTGACAGCGGATACGCGGCGAAGTCGTTCAGCATGTCGATGAAGCCGGACACCTGGTGCGCGCAGATGGCCGACCCCTTGTCGGCCGTCGCATTGGAGGCATCACCGACCACACCGGCCGGATTGAGGTCGTGCGCAATCCAGGCCAGCGCATGCGGCGGTGTCGGCTGAATGTACTTCGAGGCGGCTTTCATGTCCTCGGCTCTGGACCGGAAGTTTTCGGCGTTTTCCATCCGGACAAGATCGGGACGGAAATGCAGCATCAGCGAGGTTTCGACATCGCCGCCATGAATGCCGAAACGGGACTCGTGCTCCGAAATCAGTCCCGCCGGGTGTCCGAACCGGCTCCAGTGCGTCACCAGAACGGCCATGTCGAAGCGCACGCGAAGTTCCCTGGAAACAATGCTGATAATGTCCGTATTGCCGCCGTGCGAATTCACGATGACCATTTTCCGCACGCCCGCCTCGTTGACCTTTTCGCCGATCGCCGTCCAAACGGGGATCAACAGGTCGGCTCCGAGCGAAAGCGTGCCCGGACCATATTTGTGTTCGTTGGCCTTGCCGATTTCCTGTACCGGCAACACGAGAACATCAAGGTCTTCGGGCATTTGCCGGCGCATTTCCTCCAGCATGCCGCGCGCGATCGAGACATCCGTCGAGATCGGCAAATGCGGTCCGTGCTGTTCGGTCGAGGCGGTCGGAAGGATCGCGATGACACGTTCGGGATCCAGATCGGCAAAGTCGGACGTGTTCAGTTCATTCCAGTAAAAACACTTTGCCATCTGCGTTTCCTCAAATCACAAAAACACGTTCCCTGATTGGCGTAGGAAAATCGGTGCGGCATGAGAAGCATCATTATGTCCACGGGATGCTGCCTTTTTGCGGACGGTGGAGGTCCATTGTCATGGCGTTCGTGCTCCGGTCCAGACCCGTAAGCCCGACTGCTCCCGAGACGTGGCAGACATTTTCAGGCCTGCGCCGGGTTCAATCCCCGGGCGAAACTCCTTGCTCGGATGCCCGCCTGATCCCGACTATTGCGCCTTGCCTGCTCAAGCAAAGATGTTTGACCAAAAAAGAGCAGTTGTTAATAGCTATAGTTAAATGAAGTGCCGTAACGGGAACTGTTTCAATATTGGAATGTTCGATTTTGAGAATTGCTTTGCCCGTTAAGGTTTCCCGTTAATGCAATTGTTTACAATGCGTGGGATTTTTTACGTTTAAATTATTGAAAGATATAAGAAAAAACTACAGTCGAAATCCGCTGAGATTTTGGCAAGGGAATTGCAAACCAGTCCTCAGGAATGAACCGGAGGAGTTTACTTATGCTTTCCCACGCCGAGTTTACGTCTTTTGACAGCCGCTCCTTGTCAAACGCTGAAGATGTCTTCGTGTTTGACCTGGCAGCGCTGGTCCCCGGCACCTGCTGCCAGATTGATCATGATTTTGCGGTTTATCTTCGCACCTTTGCGAACTCGCGGCCATGTTACCTTTTGACGAGCGTGACCTACAACGAACTGATGGCGCGGCTGCCGACCAGCGTCAGAAAGGCGTTCAGGGGCGTGTTTGCGTCCTCCGGCGCAGAGCTTTGGAGCGGTGACGAGGTGGTCGAGCGTGTTGAACATACGTTTTCGGATGATCTTTACGAGTATCTCGTGAAGGTTGTTCAAAACAGCGCTTATCCGGCCAAGGATGCACCTCTCATCGAAAACGGTCCGGCCACGCTGAGGGTCTGCCTCGCCGGGACAAAGGCATCGATCGGACAACTGGGCACCTACCTGAACTGGGAAAACGAACATCGCGAGTTACCGGTCATCGTCAACGAACTCCAGTCGAAGTTTCCCGATCACGACGTTCATCAGGACAGCGATACCAGCCTGCTGGTCACGCCGGTGACAATGTCCACGTTGCGCGTCCACCGGCGCATTGCATCCGAACATGCCAACGCACGCGTCATTTCTTGCATGTCCCCGCGGTCGGCGAACGGGTTTGCCGGGCCGTTCTGCAATGCGCTCTCCGGTTCGGACCTCGTCACCGAGGTCGGAGGTCCGAGCGATCTCAGCCAGCTCATGAGTTACGAAATGCGCAGAAAGGCAACTGATGATCTGCTTGCAGCCGAGTAAGACCTGTTGAACGCCGCTGTCCTGCGGCACCCGATCGTACCGATCTTGATCCCGGGCCAGCGTGCCCGGGATTTTTGTCGGGTTGAAGCCGGTCCGTCGCCAGTTTCAATCTGGTGCTTGGCGCATCAAAGAATGTGAACAACACGCAGAAAAACGTGTGCTCTTGTCAGATCCTGCCTGAAATGGAAGGCTGTCGGATCATGGGAAGGGAGGCCGCATGGATCATTGGGTTGCCAAGGCCGTCGGAAAGATTACCGCAGATGCACATCGGTCAGCGGACACGCATCTTTTCAAGCTGCAGATACCCCGCCTGGAAGGTGTGGATCTCTACCTGAAGGACGAAAGCACGCACCCGACGGGCAGTCTCAAACACCGGCTTGCGCGATCGCTGTTTCTTTACGCGCTCTGCAACGGCAAGATCAGGGAAGGCACCACTGTTGTCGAGGCATCATCGGGCAGTACGGCCGTGTCGGAAGCCTATTTCGCCAGGATGATCGGTGTTCCCTTCATTGCGGTCGTTCCAGAAAGCACCGCACACAGCAAGATCCGGCTGATCGAGCTTTACGGCGGCAAGGTCCACTACGTCGCGTCGGCACCGGAAATGCACGGGGCATCGGTGGAGCTCGCCCGCTCGATCGGTGGATTTTTCATGGATCAGTTCGCCTTTGCGGAACGGGCAACGGACTGGCGTGGAAACAACAACATTGCGGAGAGCATCTACCGGCAGATGGAGTTCGAGCCTCATCCCGTGCCGAGACTGTTCGTCATGAGCGCCGGCACCGGTGGCACCTCGGCAACGCTCGGTCGCTATATCCGCTACAAGGGCCACGAAACGGAACTGATGGTCGTCGACCCGGATTATTCCGTCTTCTACGAAAGCTACATGTCCGGCGACCGCAGTCTCACCTCGGCCAGGTCCAGCCGGATCGAGGGCATCGGGCGGCCGCAGGTGGAAGCTTCGTTTCAACCCGACGTGATCGATTCCATGCTCAAGGTGCCGGACGCGGCAAGCGTTGCAACCATCCTGTGGCTGGAAAAGCGTATCGGAAGACGGGCCGGCGGGTCGACGGGTACAAACCTCTGGGGGGCCTTGAAGGCTGCCCGCGACATCATGGAACGCGGTGAGCGCGGTTCAGTCGTGACGCTGATGTGCGACAGCGGCGAACGCTATCTGGATACCTATTACAATCCGGACTGGGTGGCCGAGCATATCGGCGACATCAGCACATATTCGGACGCGCTCGGCGAATGGGGGTAGGGCCGGACGCTCAGGCCCGGTTTGAGGCTTCCTGGGTCCATCACCTAGCGGTCGAAGGCCTGGAGCAGGAGAGACATCACGTTGAGAAACTCGTCGCGCCTGTCGTGCGGCAACTCGTTCACGTTGGAGACGCCGTAATCAAGCGTCAGGATCATGTCCCACATTTCACCAAGGTTCGCCTTGTCGACGGCTGACTTCAGTTTGAGCGGCGACGTCGATGATGGGGTGACGTGTTCGGGAACGTAGGCCCCGAGCGTCTTGTGAAACTGATGATGCATGCGCCCACTCTGTAGCCTGGATGTTGTGTTCTGCGCCGACCGTTCCAGCCGGCATTCTTATTGAGCGCGAGAAGCTTGGGGATCAAAGGAACACTTTTTCCCTTCACGCTAAAGTAGCTATTAACACAAGTTACGTGTCCCTGTCATCTCACCATGGGGTCAATATTCAGAAAGTTTACGCAACGAACGCCGTTGTTCTGACCCCGCGTCGTTTACGTCACTGTAAGGCATGAGTGACAGAACGGTGTTGACTTCCAGGTGAAAGACGGGAAAAAGCTTTTCGGAAGGTTGAACCATCGACCATCGGATCAGGGAACGTTGACATGGTTGCGCGCATCTATCGTCCGGCAAAAACCGCGATGCAGTCCGGCAAGGCAAAGACCCAGCGTTGGGTCCTGGACTATGAACCGGAGGTCGCCAAATCCGTTGAACCGCTGATGGGCTACACGTCGTCGTCCGACATGAAGCAGCAGGTGAAGCTTTATTTCGACACGCAGGAAGAGGCGGTTGCCTACGCCAAGCGCCACGGCATCGCCCACCGGGTGGAAAAGGCGCAGGAACGCAAGGTGCGCGGCGCGGCCTATGCCGACAATTTCAAGTTCAACCGGGTCGCGCCCTGGACCCACTGAATCGTCGGACCGCGCAACTCGTGTCCCCGGATGCTGGACGGTTCGAGGATTGCCTGTTGAAACCTCGAAACCCGCATCGACATGATTGCGAAAACAGTTTTTAAGACGTAGTCCAACCGGCCTCCCGGCTGGTTTGATTTCAGGCCCCGTAGCTCAGCTGGATAGAGCACTCGCCTTCTAAGCGAATGGTCGCAGGTTCGAATCCTGCCGGGGTCGCCACCTTCCTGATCTCGTTTTGAAAATTCGGTTTCTTGTGCCGAGGTTCTGCGTCGAACCACCTTTCAACGCAGAACCAGGCAGTTTCTAAAGCGGGGCAATCCGTCCTCATCCTGAGGTGCGGAGCGCAGCGGAGCCTCGGGGGATGGGCCACGCGGCTCCGAATGTGCCGCTGCTCCTTCGAGACGGACCGGTCGGTCCTCCTCTGGATGAGGACAGGCTTTCAAGGCGTCAACCTGCCAACCGCGGCGAAGGTTCGGGTTCCTGGAGCCAGTTTCTCTGGGGCAAACCGATACAAGCGGCTTTGCTGCATTTGCCTTCGGACGTCTCAACGCAAAGGCAATCAATCACTCGATCCCGATATAGGCGATCGCCCAGACCTGCTGGCGGGCATGTTCTTCCGTCAGGTTTTCATCTTCGACAGGCGGAAACACGATCATCGTTGGCCCGAAGCCGCCGATCCCCATCGGGACACCGTTCGAATGGGTTGCCAGAATGGGTCGATGCGTGTCGATGCTCTGCCACGAGATTTCCGCCTGGTAGCCGTCCATGGCCAGCGGCCACGCGGTTTTGCCGCCCGCACCCGCGGTTTCCATGACTTCGGACAGCAGCGGTCCGGAGAAGGAGATTTCCCGCTGTTTGTCTTTCGGACCATAAAGGACCGTGATCTCGACCTGTTCCATTGCATTCAGCATGGCTGCGTCGAAGCCGACCGCCTTGTCATAGCTGATGTCGTGGAACCCGAGGAGACCGCCATCGGTTTCGCTTCTTGCGGGCAGGTTGGTTTCGGTTACAGCGCCACCCAGCGTCACGAGCACATGGCCTTGCGGCGCTTCGATATCGGCAAACGCCGGCAACGCGATCAGAGCGAGCAGCAGGGTGATCAGAATGTGGCGCAAGGGTCTTTCCTCCTGTTTTGATTGTTGTTGTGAAAATTACATCTTGAGAGAGATCGCGTGTTTCACAATAGAAACGTCGTGCCGCGGGTGCGGCCGCTTTCAAGCGATACAGCTGGCGTCTTTGTTCGCCGCCCCGGCCCTGCGCCGGGGCCCCCGGTAAGGTGCTCGGCAGGTCCTGGATCAGGTCCGGGACGGTGCACGTTGCGGGGCACACAATTCTCATCAGAAACGGATCGAGAGGCGGGCCATGCCCTCCAGTGCGTCAACGTCATCGGACAGATAGCCCTGACCGTCGAGGGTGAAGCTGGCCTGCGGGCCGAGGTTCAAGTCCAGCCCCGCACCGAGATAGGCAGCGGAGCGGTCGGTTTCGCCGAGGCCGATGGAATTGGTGATGCCGAGCAGCGTGACCGGCACATCGTCGTCGCCGGTGGAACTGCGCACTAGATATCCTGCACGCCCGCTCAAGGTTGCCAAGCCGAGGCTTCTGGAGACCGCCAGTTCAAAGTCACCTTCCGCAACCCCGAACGTATGGCTGTCCACCGTGGCATTGGCGGCAGAGCCGGTTTCTGTGTAGCTGCCCGTCTGCTGCAGCGCATAGCGCCCGCGTATGGAGGGTGTCAGCACGATGCCGGCTCGCCCAAGCGCTATGTCAGCGAAGAGTGCGGCTTCCGGGGTCACGAACCAGCTGTCATAGGAGGCGTCGGCGGTGCTTTCGCCAAGCGTGAGACCGCCGGTGAGGGCGGTGTTGTCGTTGACGAAGCGGCTGCTGTCACTGGTCTGCCAGCCGCCGGAAAGGCCGAGCCCGAGGGTAACGCGTCCGAAGCGCCGGTCGCCATGGACCCCGGCAAAGACGCCGTTGCTGGTGATATCCTGGGAATCCGTCCAGGTGCTTTCCGCAGTGATGGAGCCGTTCATGTAGCCTGCCATGAAACCAAGGCGCATGTCGCGCGACTGGTTCCAGGCATAACCGAGGGCCGCGCCGACTTGATCGATGCTGTAGTCGAGAGTGACGTCATCGCCGTCATGATTGGCTTCGCCGCCGAACCCGGTGAGCCAGAAGGAGCCGGTCTTGAGTCCAAAAGCTGTTTCCGGCGCGGAATTGGTGGCCAGCAGCACGTCGAAGGCCCCGGAGCTTTGCGTCCCACCTTCGCCATAGGTGAGTGCAGACGACTGAGCACTAACAGATCCGCCCCGGCCCGCCTGCCGGAGGCCGTAGCGCCCGAGACGCCCGAGCATCTTGGCGGTGATGGCCATCTGGTTGAAGCTGGCAGTCAGCCCGGTCGGGTCGAAGGTGGCGAACTGGCCGGTTGTGCTGTCATGGAACCAGGGGACAGGGCCGGAGAAGTTGGGGGTGCCGCCCGCGACATTGGTTACCGGCAGCTGCCAAAGCACCGAATGCGAAGCTCCGGTGTTGATGTTCAGCGTCGTCTCGGATTCGAAGGTGATGGCACCGCCGAGAAAGGAAGGCGCGTTGAGATTGACAGTGGTTGCAAAGGACAAGGCACGAACAAAGATGGCATCACTGGTCTCGCTTATGATTGCGCCGCTGTTGGTGATAGTGACAGTCGTTCCGTCGTTGTTTGATATCCCGTCGGCATCAAGTCCACGCGTCCAGATATGACCGGTATTGGTGATAGAGACATGGGTTCCTTCATCGTTGGCAATCCCGTCCGCACCGTTTCCGGATGTTCGGATAGCGCCGCTGTTTGAAATCGTTGCGTATGTTCCGTTGTCGTTGACAATCCCGTCCGCACCACTCCCGGCGGTCCGGATATCGCCACCGTTGATGATCGTGGCGTAGTCTGCGTAGTCTCCGCTGGTGCCGGTGCTGACAATCCCGTATGCGCCCGTCCCAAATGTCCGGATATCACCGCTGTTGATGATGCTGGCGCGGTCTCCGGAGATGTTGAGTATCCCGTCCGCACCGTTCCCGGTGCTCCAGATATCACCGTTGTTGGTGATCGCGGTGTCGTCGGCCCCATTGACGATCGCCTGTGACTGGTTTTGCGTTGTCCGAATGTTGCCGCTGTTGACGATTGTCGTGTCGGCGCCGTTGTTGAAGATGGCAATCGCGCTGAACCCGGTCGTCGTGACACTGCCGTCGTTGATGATCCTGTTCCGGGCTGCTGTGCTGTAGACACCGTTCTGCAGGGAGCCGTCGACGGTGACGCTGCCGTCACCGGTAACGATGATCGTGTCATAGGGAACACCGTCGATCACCTGCGTATCGGTGACCGGGCCGTCAATGATGAGGTCCTGGGAACGGGCATGGGATGCCAGCACAAGGAAAAGTGGACAGGCGGAAAGGATGGTCGGCAGAAGCCGACGGGGAAAACTTGGCATTCCGGACGTCTCGCGAATCGGACGTCCCCCACACGTTTCTTGTTTAGCACCTGATTCATTGGAGGAAACTAAAAACTCAAATTACACCAAGAAAACGACAGAAAACGGGACACCTATCCGCATGCCGGCCGGACGCCGCTGCATGTGCCGGGAAACACAATCCTCAAGATTTGCCTGCCAATTCTTTGGATACATGTTGAAGCGATGTTCCCTTCCGCAATGGCGCGTTGAAAGCCTGCAGCCGTTCGGTGCTTTGAACGATGGGACAGGTTTGTATTCGGCGGTCACAAGGGCATCAGTCTGTTCGTGTGGGGTCGCGCATCCTGGACGTGGCGTAAGCGTATGTCCGGCGTTTGTTGGCGAAGTCTGGATTGACGGCAATGCCCATCATGCCCGCATGATTTTCGCAGAACAGGTCATCGATCGCAGCGCCCGTTTTTCTGGGCCGGTCGGCAATGCAAACCCTGCAGCCGCTATTTCATCGCGGCCGCCTTTTTTGCCACTTCAGGTGCTCCGTGCGTGTTGGGAATAGCTTCCTTGAACACCTGGATGAGTTCCATGTCCTGCTCTTCGGCTGCGCTTGTCGGGGTGAGCGCCAGATCCGTGTAGGATTTGCGGTTCTCGTCGGCCAGCACGCGCTTCATGGCGGGCCGGAACTTGAGAAAAAGGCGTGCCCAGGAAAATGCGACCCAGACCGCCTCCACGGCGCGTTTGGGATAAAACACGAGCGGGTTCTCGAGCTTCATTCCGTATCTGCGCTGGTCGCGATGCTTGCGCCTGACGATGCCGCATTCAAGCGGGTGAACCTTCTCGATCAGGATCGCTCCGAGGAAATGGATCATCGATGAATAAAGCGCCTTGGTTCTGGCGCCGCGCGCGGCATCCCGCCGAAGCACCGTTTCCACATGTTCAGGCGTGTAGAACTGCTTCCAGCTGTCGAAATAGACTTTCTCCCAGTCCGCATCGCTCATGATCGGGTGATGGGTGACGCGGTGATTGAGGTCATACTTGTTGAAGTCCGGATCCATCCAGACATCCTTGGACGAAAGCACCTTGTGATCCTCTGAGCCGGGCAGGGGTGTCAGGTAGAAAAACTCGATCAGATCGAGCGGAAGCTCCTTCTTGATGATTTCAATGTTGCGCCGGATCTTGTCCGGCGTGTCGTCCGGGAACCCGAGTATGTATCCGGCATAGGTGATCACGCCGGCATCCTTCCAGGCCTGGAGCATCTTGCGGTATTCCCAGATCTTGTTCTGGCGTTTCTTGGCCGCGGTCAGGGCATCGGGATCGATGTTTTCCAGCCCGATGAAGACGCGGGCACAGCCTGCCCGGGCCGCCTTTTCAATGAAGCCGGGGAGGCGGTAGCAAAGCGTATCGACCTGCAGCACCAGCTTGAACTTCAGCCCTTCCTCCTCGCGAAGCCAGATCAGACGGTCCAGGATCGCTTCCCAGTTCTTGTTCCGGGCAAAATCGTCGTCCGTTATGAAGAACCGGCGAATTTTCTGCGCCGCATTGGCCCGGATGATCGCCTCGACATCATCGGGCGTTCTGAAGCGCGACTTGCGTCCCTGGACATTGATGATCGTACAGAACGAGCATTGGAAAGGGCAGCCGCGCCCCGCGTCGAAGCTGGTATAGGCGCCTGCCATCTTGCGAACGGCGTCTGCCGGCAGGATCGGCTGAATTGCGCCCTCAAGGTGAGGCAGATCCTTCATGAAGTTGTAGAGCGGCTTGAGCTGTCCGGCCCAGGCATCGGCAAGCAGCGCGTCCATGCGCCCTTCGGCTTCCCCCGCGTACATGCTGAGACCCATCTCCTGTGCCTTGACAATCTCGGGAGGTACCTCCGGGAGCATGGATATACTGCCTGCGGCGTGAAATCCGCCCGCGGCAACCGGAATTCCTTCTGCGATGAATTCCCTCGCGATATCGACTGCCCGGGGAAACTGGTTTGTCTGGACACCCACCAGCCCGACAAGACAGCCGTCGGCCTGTTTCAGGGATCTGGCCAGTTTGGCGACGTCCACCTTGGTGTTGGTTTCGTCGATCACTTCGATTTCGATCGCCACATCGTCACCGAGTGTCCGTCTCTCCGCACAGTCCTTGATGAGGCCGTAAACGGAGGCCAGCGAGTTCGAAGGGATCGGTGCGCGCACCCACTGAATTACGTAACCCTCATCATCGTAATGTGAAGGTTTGATCAGCAGGATTGCAAAGCGCTTGGACATGAATCTCCGGACTCTCATTGCAAATCGGTTTGGCAGTGTTTCCGCGACCTCAAGCACGCGGGTTTATCTTTGCGGAACAGGCGATCTGCCGCAAGGGAATAATTGTTGGGTGGTTTTTGGAGGGCAGGAACACTTTTTGAAATCTGCTGCCGGCAGCGTGACGGTTGCGAGCTGTTTGCAAGGACAGGCGCTAATTTGCGGTGCAAAACAGAATTTACTTTTGATTTCAGAAGTGATTGGGGCGAGTCTTGTGCGTCGCAGTATAATTCTGGTTCTTTTATCAACAAGTTTTCAACAGACTTAGCGTAATCTGTTGAAATACATGAAGAGTACTGGACAGTCGAAAGTAGTTTGGGCACTATTATATCACTACTGGTTCGGTGCTGAGAGCGGATTGGCAAACGCAGTCAAGGCCCAACGACCGGTAGCCCATGCCAGGGTTGGTGCGAGGCCATCTGATGGGTTCGGGCTATTTCTGGGCGCCACATGGGGAACGCCGGACGCATTCACGTGAAGCGAAGGGCGTCCCGGTAGACCGGTAACGGCGGGTAATCCGTTTGATCGGC
This sequence comes from Roseibium sp., assembly GCF_965232425.1. Classification (GTDB taxonomy): domain Bacteria; phylum Pseudomonadota; class Alphaproteobacteria; order Rhizobiales; family Stappiaceae; genus Roseibium. The sequence goes on along the minus strand of NZ_OZ246971.1, from coordinate 5,711,707 downwards.
GCGGACTGGAAACCTTGTGTTTTCGCGTTCGTGGGCTTGGGTTCTCCAGAGAAGCCAAGTCAGTGTAAAAGTGGAGAGTTTTGACAAGCGGTGACTGCTCAGCGCTTATTGTCAAAGCAAAATCTTCCTTTAACGCAGGGGGGCGCTGGTTTAGGCCAGCGTCCTTTTTCTGTGTCGATGTCTGCGAAAACACGGCATCGCCGGATGCAGGGCAGGCACAACGGGTCCGCCGCATTCGTGGCAGTTTCCGAAAAATCCGATATCTGTGAAGGGGAAGAGTTGCGCGTCTTGTCGCGTCTTGAATGGCTGTCCCGCCATGGGTGCGGTTGGCTTGCCTGAATTCGCGCCCGCAAAACCGGAAAAGTCGCTGCTTTCGGTTACGCGCTTGTGGATGGAACACCGGATCGCTCGGAGCGAACCGGTGTTTCCAGCAAACGTTTCAGATCAGTGACGGTCTTCAGGACTTCCGCTGTTCCGAGTTAGGCTGTCCGACCATCAACGGCGTGATTTTCGTCTTCAGAATCATATCAAGCTCTTCAGACCCGTCTTCAAGCGACTGAAGTGCCATATCCAGGCAATAAGAGCAGAAAGTACGACCGTCCTTGTCGGCCTCTTTCTTGGTGTAGCGGATCATCCGTTTGATCGCTTCAACCGCGGGTTCCTGCTCATTTGAAATGCGTTCAGACTTACTAACTGTCTTTGACATTGTTATACCCACCAGTATTCGAATTTCCGTTCGCAGCGAAGCTGCCGTAACCATCCACGAGAAGCATGCTGTTGCAGCGTGATACTAGCGTGATAAAGTATTGTTGTATATCAGGTTGTGAGACATTCGCTCGCGAGTGTTAAAACAAACGACAATGCGTGATGGAAATACGGGGAATGAATGGCAAACGCGTCATGCTTTGCATGCCTTGGACGGCCGTTGCTCCTAAGCAAAAATGGCGAGCCCGCTGCGGTCAAGACTCGTAAGGCTCTGGCGATAATGGGCTATTTGAGCCGCGTCAGTGGTATGAACGCGCCCAGAGAAACGCTTGCGGACCTTCTGTGGAGCAATGCAGAACGGCCGAAAGCGATGCAATCCCTGCGCCAGGCGCTGCGTCAGTTGAAGACCGCGGAGCAGGCGGTTGGTCACGATGTCGTTCACGCTACCAGCAATGACGTCAAGCTTGATCAGTCGGAGTTTTCGTCCGATCTGGCGCTTCTTTCCACGCACCTTGAAAGAGGCAGCGCGAAGGATTTTCAGGCCGCAGAAGAGCTTTGGCGAGGAGATTTTCTCGCGGGTTTTGAGGACATTGATCCAGAATTTTCCGATTGGCTTCAAGTCGAACGCGAACGTATTCGCTCCGAAGTGGTTACGGCTGCGTTCAGGCACCTCAACCAGATTTCCACCGCAGACGGGGGAGATCAGGTCGAAGCCGGTGCCCGTTTCCTGTTGAAAATGGATCCGGCGTTCGAGCCGGCACATCGTGTCCTGATCAGTCTTTACATCGCGCTCGGCCAGGGAGAGCGGGCAAGGCAGCAATTCAAGGCCTGCGAACGCGAGATGCGCATTCATCTGGATGCCGAACCCGATGAGGAAACGCGTGCGCTCCTGAAGGAGGATGACGAAGACAGCTGGCACACACGCGAGTTCAAGCGCCCGGGCGAGGTGCGGCCGCTGACGACAGCGCTCTCGAATTCCGACAACATCGTCAGGCTGCCCGAGATTTCGGTCGTTTCGGCATCCCTTTCCAAGTCCGGCCTGAATGACGCCATCTACCTTCGGGAGGAAATCGTTTCCGGATTGTCGTCGTTCAGGTCCTTCGATCTCTACCAGACGGAATATTTCGGAGAGGAAAACGCCCCGTCGGCGACCCTGGTCGAAGGGCATGAACTCGGAAGCTACCTGATGCGGTTCAGGTACGACGACCGCTCGGGCAAGGTCGTTGTGCAGTTCGAGGATCGCGGCAGCGGTCAGATCGTTTTCAACGAAATCGTGGATCTTTCTTTCTGGAACGGCATTTCACCGGCCGCCAGCCATATTGTCAGCCGCGTGCACTCGCATGCCACGGAACGGTTGCGCAATCCTGCGAACACATCGATCTTCGCGCGATGGTGCCAGGTGGAAGCGTTGTTGTGGGACTTCACGCCGCATTCCGATGAAAAGGCGATGCATCTTCTCAACGACATGCAAAGGACAAACAAGCAGTTTTCCAGGACCTATGCCGGCAAGGCGTCGATCATCATGAAGCAGGCGCTGCATTTTCCGCTTCATGACCGCGCGACGACGGAGAATTTCGGCGAGTTGCTGAACACGGCCGAGCAGGCCATCGTCCTCGATCCCTGGCAGGCGGTGAACCAGCGGGTTTACGGTTGGGCGCTCATTCTCTCCAACATGCCCGAGGAAGCAAGACGTGCGTTTTACAACGCGGGCCGTCTCAGTTCTGCAGATCCCGCGAACCTGATGTCCGTTGCCGAAGGACTGGCGTTCTCGGGCGATGTCGACGAAGCCAGGCTGACGGCTGAAAAGGCCTTCGATCTTTTCGCATTCGTGCCGCGCGTGTTTTACGAGTATCTGGCCAATATCTATTTTGCCGCGGAAGACTACGAAGGCGCAGTGCAGCAGATCGAAAGAGGCACCGGGGTCAGCGTCAAGGGTTTGACGACGCGCGTCGCCGCGCTGGTATGTTCCGGACGCCGCGAGGAGGCGATCAAGACCCTTGAACGCTACAGCGAACACAGGCTGTCGCTTCTGCGAAACTCGCCGGGTGAATTTCAGGACCCTGAGGACTGGCGCCGGCGCGTGAACTTTTTTCAAAATGAAAGGGTGCGCGCCAACTACGACAAGGGTGCCGAACTTGTTCAGCGGTTCATTTTCAAGGGCGAGTACTCAGTTTAACGCGGTCTGCGGAAACAGGTTCGAGAGTGCACCGAGATAATCCGCGTCTTTTCTTTCCAGTTTGTCGGCATTCAGCCGGTAGGGAAGCGCGACGGCCTTTTGGTTTGTGTCGGCTTCGCAAACAACACTGAAACGCATGAGTTCCGTGGTCTGTTTAGGTAGTCCGATTTTCTCCAGAAAAGACTTTGGGTCTTTGCGGAAAGAGTCCTGAAGCGCTGGGTCCGTGGCCGCGGCGGCAATCAGTTTTCCCAAGGCCTTTGCGTTGCTTTTGTAATGCGGAAATCTAGCCAATCTCTGTCCTCCGATTGAAAAAGCCGCCCGCAGCAGACCTGCGGGCGGCTTTTTGTCCGGGTCTCTTACTCGGGGAGATCCTCATAGAAACAGCTGCCCAGCGCTGCCAGGCCAAGTTCTTCGAAATAGGCCTCATCGCCGGCTGCAACGCGGGCCTGATCAACTTCTGCCGGAATGACAAGGTGAACCAGGTCAGCCGTGTCGGCATGGATCTGGACGTCGGAATTGGCTCCGATCTCGCTCAACACAGCTTCCGGGCTTTCAATAAGCTGTTTGCGCGCTGTAGCATCTTGAATGATGGCGCCGAGTTTCGCTCCAACTTCCACTTCTTTGCGGGAGGTGAGAGTAGCGTGCATGGTGAAGCTCCTGTATTTAAAGTTGAATTTTGACACGGTGGGTAGTTGGATGGTCACAATGTCAATCTGAGAGCAAGAAAAAGCGACGTAAAAAACCAAAACAAATTGGTTTTACTGTCTATTTGCTGCTTTCAACTAAAAATATAGAGCCAATAAAAAAAGTACTTCAATAGAAACGATGTTTTTTTACATGAAATACAATTTAAGGTAGAGTGTGTGCGTTAGGCTGGGCGCTGGCGCCAAGTTCGAGTGAACCGGAACGGGGGTGGATGCCGATGGCAGGGAAAGTGCCAACCGAGATCGAATTGCCCGATCATTGCTGGTCGGACCTCGTACGCTCAGGTCTTGCATCTCGTGCCGGCGATGCGTCCGGATCCGGACGATTTCAAGTCGATCCCGACCTCGATTTGTTCGTACCGGTATTGTCCCGTTTCGACGTCCGGCTGGGTCCGATGCAGGTAAGGGGCTGTCCTGTTAAATTTTGCACCGGTACGGTAAAGTTGGCGCGTGATCCGGCGATGCGGCGCAGTGCGGCGGTAACGACGATACCCGCGGGCGGTCAATCGGATACATCTTCTGGTGCAGCTTTAAGTTGTTTGGGCGAACTGTCTGAGCGATTGAGTCTTTGTTCTCTGGGAGAGCTGGATTCCAGAGTTGAAATAGACTTAACATTGCAATCACAGATCGAAATAACGAAGGTGCTCGGGTACAGCGCGCGGCAGCAGAAGGTTGTTGCGCGTCAGGTCGGGGGGCAGGAGGAGGGCGCGGCTCCCGATGTTCCCGATCTGGAGCAATTCTCCACAAGGGCGGTAAACGTGCGGCGATTGAGGGATGGGGTGCCTGCTTCCTGTCCGAGCGCAAGTGTTCTGTTCGGTGAATTCGAGCTGATCACAGGCCGTCCGGGAGGGTTCGCCTCGACGGTGGGCGCTGCGGTTTGGCGAGATCGTGACGGTGCGCGGCAACGTGCGCTTCTCGAGTTGGTCGAGCGAGATGCGGTTGCTCAGGCATGGTACAACCGCCTGGGGATAACAAGGATCAAAAAGGGGCTAGTTTCTTCTGTTTTGCCGCAACAGGTGTCCGCGCATCTCGATGAAAGCCAGAGATTTTGGGGACTCTACTCGGTTGCAACCGACCTTCAGGTTCATATCGCACTGGCCGTCTCTTGTGAAGCCGACGGTCGCAGGACGGCTTTCGGTTCCGCTGCCGGCTGGGATCTCGCTTCAACGTGCAAATCGGCGGTCACCGAGATGCTTCAATCAAAAAATGCCTTGGACCTGATGGAGAGGGCCTATGGGCCTCAAGACGCCGGAACGCGTGAACCGCAGAAGCTGCCGAAACATCTCTCGTATGCGCGGGACAGGTCGGTTTTCGACGATTTTCTTTTGAGGGCGGACGGTTCAAGCGCGCCGCCAGACCCGGAAACCATCTTCGCATATGGCGACCTTCTCGACAGCTGCACCGCCAAGGGCATCGACATTTGGGAATTCGATGCGACCCGATCCGACCTGGAGATCCCTTGCATCAAATTGATTTCCCCGGATCTGTGCAGCTGGGAGCCGCGTTTCGGCAAAGACAGACTGTATCAGGGTGTCGTCGAACGCGGCTTGCGCGATCATCCGGCCACCGAATCCGAATTCGAGACCCGTCCGTTTCCGTTCTGATACCGGACGAGGTCTGCTGCTGTCCCGTTTGGAAAGAACTGTCGAACTTATGTCTCTGAGAAACAATGATGATCGTCCAGCGTCAAGTTGGGTTGCAGGATTGTTTGCCGGATTTGTCGTCCTGATTTGCCGCGTATGCGGCGAAACCGGGAATCAGTACCCCGTGTGGCAACAGACAAAAAGAGAAAGAGAATCGTGTGGCTACCGGGTTCCGGCCTTCCGTTTCGCCTCAGCCGGAATTACAAGTTCACTGACTGGGGTCGCCTCGCGAGATCCATATCGGGTTAGGGGCCGGACCATCGGGCAGCATTAGAGGAGGTCCACGTTTGACACGGTCGCCGAACCGCGCTACCTAAACATGACAATAAAACTCATGTTTTATTGTCATGTTCGGATGATGACTGGGTCATTCGATCTCTGGAAGAGACTGGGCGGGAAGTTCCCGCCCATTTTTTACCTGACAGCGGGGCGCCCGTCTGATGTCGGCCGTGCCAGCGTCAGAACCCAGAAATTACGCCACTTGCCGGTATTCCTGTTTGTTCGGGCAACACCGACGCGCGTGACGTAGGGATTGAGCAGGTTCTTGTTGTGGCCCTGGGACCCTTGCCAGCCTCTGAACGCAGCTGGCAGGTCCGCATACCCGGCACCGAGATTTTCCGCGCCCGCATAGTTTCCGTAGTTGGCCTTGCTCAGCCTCTGCGACAGGCCGAAGGAACTGTGCTGCCACGTGTCCATGCTGTCGCGCTCAGCGATGTGGCGTGCCATTTTTTGCGAGACCTCGTCCAAGACGGGATCATGTTTCAATGCGGGCAGGTTGTTCTGGCGTCTGTAGGTGTTGATCAGGGACAGCAGCTGGCTCTTGTCGACAGGCTGATCTGTCAGCACTACGTCGTCTTCGAGCTCCCCGCCGCCCGGCAGGACGCCACATGCATTGAGTGAAACCGCAAGGGCGAGGATCAAGAGGAGTTTCAGTCCGGGAGCGAACACGTCCAGGGCTCTCATCTGGGTTCGTCTCCCGGCCAGGAAACGCCTTCATCGGCGAAAAAGTGATAGGGGCCGGGAAAGTTCTCGACATAGGCCATGTGGGTTACGAGACCGGTCTTTTCGCTGTGGTAGTGTACGAAATAGGCTGGCGGTTCGAAGCGGAACATGGCCGCTCCGTCCGGTGACAGGTCGAGTTCGACCTGATGGCCGGTGCTGGGGGCAAGTGTCATGATCTTGCCGGCGAATTCGGCGATGATCGGCCGGTGCAGGTGACCGCACAGCAGTCTTTGAACCTGGGGATGCGGCGCGATCACTTCTGCCAGCGCCGGTGCATCGAGAAGACCCATCGCGTCCATGTGCGCGATTCCGGACAGTGCGGGAGGGTGGTGCAACGCGATCATCGTCGGTGCGTCATTTCCGGAAAGCGTTTCTTGCAGCCACGAGAGCTGCTCATGGCCGAGTTGTCCGTGAGGGCGGCCCGGCAAGTGCGTGTCCAATGCGATGATACGGACGTCGTTGACCATCGCCGCGTAATGGATCTTGCCGTCACTGGTTTCGCCGATGCCCGGAAAGCCCGCCATCTCCCGGCGCATGCCGTCGCTGCTGTCGTGATTGCCCGGCATCAGAAAGACCGGGATATCGAAGCGCTCGAGCAGCGCACGGGCAACGGCGTACTCGCGCGGATCATCGCGGTCCGTGAGATCACCCGTCATGATGACCGCATCCAGCCCGGGTGAATACGCAAGCAGCGACCTCACGGCGCGTTCCGCCATCATGTTGGTATCGGAGACCCTGTAGCAGGCCAGACCTCTCGGACGAAGGTGCAAATCAGTTATCTGTGCAATATGGGTCATCTGGAATCCCGGGAATCGGAGCTGTCAAGAAACCTCCGGAACGATAGCTTAGCTCTTGATGAGAGCAAGCACTTGTTTCCCTTTTCCGAAAGCTCATGTAGGAGAAGCTCAGTGTCGGAAGCGCGCAGGCGGTTTTCCGCACACGTCAGAATTTTGGCAAACGGCATTTGTGGCAGGTATGAGCGACAATACGAAGGTTCACACACAAGTCAAAGCTGAAACGGCTGGAGATCAAGGTACCGGCGCTCCCCGGACCGATCCGGGAGCTGCAGACGAAAACGTCTCCGCGCAGAACGACGCCGCCACACAGTCCGGGACGCTGCGCAAGCCGTTCTGGCTCAAGGTGTTCGGTCATGACCTGACAGCACCCTTTCTTCTTTTGCTCCTGTCGCTCCTCTTGTTCGTGCCGGGCCAATGGACGGTGCCTCCGCTTGACCGCGATGAACCGCGCTACACCCAGGCGACCAAGCAGATGCTTGAGACGGAGGATTACATCGATATCCGGTTCCAGGAGCAGGCGCGTCACAAGAAGCCGGTTGGCATTTACTGGCTGCAGGCCGCTGCCGTGAAACTGACCGGACATGGCGTCGATGCGCCGCTCTGGGTCTACCGGCTGCCGTCGATCATCGGCGCCGTGCTCAGCGTACTTGCGTCCTTCTGGATGGCCCGTGCCTTTCTCGGTCCTTCCGGGTCATTGCTCGTCGGCGGCTTCGTGGCGCTTGCGATCATCGTCGGTGTCGAAGCCCGGCTCGCAAAAACCGACGCAATGCTGTTTGCGACGGTCATCGTCGCACAAGGCGCGCTTGCGCGGATCTGGCTCAGGGACGCCGATCAGCGCATGTGGGGGTTGAGCTTCCTGTTCTGGACCGCGCTCGCCGCGGGCGTGTTGATCAAGGGGCCGGTCGGACTGATGGTTGTGGGCTTTACCGTCGCGGGGCTCATGATCGCAGGCAGGAAGGTGAAATGGTTCAAGGCCGCGTCTCCGCTGCTCGGTTTCTTTTGGTTCCTGCTGCTCGTTTCGCCCTGGTTCGTCGCCATCTGGATTGCGACGGACGGAACGTTCTTCACCGAGGCGATCGGCCGGGACCTTCTCGGCAAGGTCGGGCAGGGTCAGGAAGGACACGGTGCTCCGCCGTTGACCCATCTGGGCGCCATGTTCGGCATCTTCTGGCCGCTGCCGGCGTTTTTCCTGATTTCGCTTCCGTTGATCTGGAAAGAACGCTCAAGCCCGCTTGTGGTGTTCTCGTTGGCCTGGTTCGTTCCGACCTGGGTCGTTTTTGAATTGGTGGCCACGAAGTTGCCGCACTACACCTTGCCGATCCTGCCGGCGCTCGCGTTGCCTGTGGCTGCTGCTCTCATGGAAGGCGCCGGGGAGGCGGCCGGCAAGTGGATGAAGCGGGTGGGCGTGGTTTTGCTGGCGCTTCCACCAGTCGGTCTTGCCGTGATATCGTTTGCAGGGCCGTTCGTGTTGGGAGTCTGGCCGTCGCCACCGGGGGCCGTCATCATGGCGATCGGCGCGGTTTTCGGTGTTGCGGCCGCATCCAGGCTGAGCAAGGGGATTGCGCTTCACGCCTTTCCGGCGGCAACGCTAAGTGCTGTCTGCATCGCGATCGGGTTCTGGGGCTTCGTTGGTCCCGCCCTGACCCCTATCTGGGTCAGCCCGCGCCTTGTTGCCGCAATCGACGAGATACCCGGCTGCAGCGCCAGCAGGGAAGTCGTCACCTCGGGGTTTCACGAACCGAGCTTCATTTTCCTGGAAGGGACGGGCACGCGCATCATTTCACCCAAAGGCGCCGCGGAGTTTCTTGCCGAAGCATCGCCGGACGGTGGCGGCGCATGCCGCGTTGCCGCGATCGAAAGCAGGGAAGAAACCGCGTTTTTGCAGGCGGCCAAGGAGATTGGTCTTGTGCCCGAGGTCCGAAAGAGGGTAGACGGCCTCAACATCAATGGCGGCGACGACGTTGATATAGCTCTATATCAGAAAGCCGGCGCGACAACGGGTGCAGAAGAAAACGGCAATGTCGAACAGCAGTAACAACGTCTGGCGGATACTGGCGCGCATGCGCGGGAACATTCGCCGGGCACAGATGCTGTTCTCCGGCCGCAGAGAACGGGCGCGCCATAGCCTGGATCCTCTGCCGCCCGGGCAACGGCCACAGGATATCTTCGCCATTCTCCTGCTGACTGTCGGGATTGCGGTCGTCGTGTTTGACGTGCCGACCTATCCCTGGCTGCGCTCCCTGCCGAACGAATACAGAAACGCGTTCCGGGCGTTCACGGACTTCGGCAAAGCGGACTGGATCCTGATCTCGACGGGCCTGACATGTCTTTTTCTGCTGGCGCAGGACGCCGGCCGCTACGCCTTCCGGATACGCATGGCGATCGGGTCGCTCTTTACCTATGCCGCGTTCATTTTCTATTCCGTGGCTGCAACGGGTCTTCTCGCGATCGCCTTCAAGTGGTCTCTGGGACGGGCGCGGCCGAAGCTCTATGAACAGGTCGGGCCGGTGCGTTTCGACTTTCTGGCATTCGACGGCACCTATACAAGTTTCCCGTCCGGCCACTCGACGACGGTGGCGGCACTTGCCACGGCGCTTGCCTTCATCTTCCCGGCCTATCGCTGGCTGATCGTGGTTGCCGCGTTCTGGCTTGCCTTCAGCCGCGTCATGGTTGGTGCGCACTATCCGAGCGATGTCATCGCCGGAACACTTCTGGGCGTGACCTTTACCTTCTTTACCGTCAGGGCCATGGCGCGCCGCAGGGTCGGGTTCCACCTTTCGTCCGCGGGAAAGATCGAGCCGAACATGAATGCCAGGTCAGCGCGCGCGTGCGTGCGTGCGGTCTGGAGGGTCCTGCGCGGCCAACGCGGTTTGCATAGGGTGCCGGTCGAACCCTTGCGGCTGGAAGAGACAGATCGGACAACTTGATGCCAAAGAGTTTTATTGAAGGTCTGGCGGAAGAGACGGGGACCCTTGCCGTGACCGTGGTCGTTCCCGCCAAGGACGAAGCGCAGAACCTTCCGATCCTTCTCGACGAGATAGAGGCAGCGCTCCAGGGACGCAGTTTTGAAGTGATTGTCGTCGACGACGGGTCCTCCGACGGAACCGATATCGTGCTGCAGGATTACGCGGCAACGCACGACTGGCTTAGGCCTGTGCGGCATCAGACCTCCTGCGGACAGAGTTGCGCCGTCAGAACCGGCCTGCACTACGCCCGCGGCAATGTTGTCGCCACGATCGACGGAGACGGTGAAAACGATCCCGCCTATATTCCGCAGCTTGTCGACGCGCTCGAACAGGCGGGCGCGTCGACGGCGCTTGCTGCAGGACAGCGGCTCGGCCGCAAGGCAAGCCTGGCGAAGCGCTACGCGTCGAAATTCGCCAACAAGATCCGCGGTGCGATCCTGAAGGACAAGACGCGGGACAGCGGCTGCGGCCTGAAAGCGCTGCGCCGCGATGTCTTCCTGCAATTGCCCTACTTCGACAGTTGGCACCGGTTCTTGCCCGCTCTTGTCATCCGGGAAGGTTTTGATGTCGTGCACATCGACGTTCAGGACAGGCAGCGACGCCACGGGTCATCGAAATACGGGATTTTTGACCGCGCGCTGGTCGGTGTGCTTGATTTGTTCGGCGTCTGGTGGCTCAGGCGCCGGCGCAAGAAAGTGCCGTCCGTCCGGCCACTGACGTGACCGGTTTCTGAAACATCAAACATGACGGGTTTCATTCCCGACCGGACCAATTGGACCTGCCAATGAGTGCTCTTTACGACTGGATCTACGCTGTTTTCGTCGAGCAATTCGATTTCTGGATCATCCTGGGTTTCTTCGCCCAGGCCATGTTCATGATGCGGTTCGTCATACAATGGATCGCGTCGGAACGCGTCGGTCGGTCGATTGTCCCGGTCGCCTTCTGGTTCTTTTCCGTCGCCGGCGGCTCGCTGCTGCTGATCTACGCAATTCAGCGCCAGGACCCGGTCTTCATCGCCGGGCAGGGGCTTGGTCTGATCATCTACTTCAGAAACCTGTGGCTGATCTTCAAGGAAAAGCGCGAAGACCCCACCATCTGAGACCAGTCGGCTGAATCAGCCCGTTCGGATCAGGCGCGGAGCGGCCGCCTTGCCGGCGGACGCAGCCAGGAGCGTTATCCGAAGGCCTTATCGAGGGCCTTGCTCAGATCGTTGATGAGATCCTCGGGATCCTCCAGGCCGATATGAAGGCGGATCGAACACCGGCTCTCGTCGACCGGTGTCACGGAGCGCGATCCCTTGAGCTTGACCGGAATGGCGAGACTTTCGAACCCGCCCCAGGAATACCCGAGCCCGAAGATCTTGAGCGCGTTCAGGAAAGTGTTTGCCTGATCGCGTGTGGTTCCGGCGACGAAGTCGAAGGCGCAGAGGCCTGAAGCGCCGCTGAAATCGCGTTTCCAGATCGCATGGCCGGGATCGGTGTCCAGTCCCGGATATCTGACCTGGGCGACAACGGGTTGGTCCTGCAGCCAGGCCAGGACGTCGAGCGTGTTGCGTTGATGCCGCTCGAGACGCACGGACAGCGTGCGAAGACCGCGAAGTCCGAGATAGACGTCATCCGGCGCTACGTGACAGCCCATGGCACCGTGCAGTTCATGTAGGCCTTCCCACGCACGTTCACTGGCCGCGATTGTACCCAGCATCGCATCCGAATGGCCGACAATGTACTTGGTACCGGCCTGGATCGACAGGTCCACCCCGAGCGCAAGCGGCTTACAGAAAAGCGGTGTCGCCCAGGTGTTGTCCATGAGCACCAACGCCCCGGCCGCGTGCGCCGCCTGGGCGATCGCGGGAATGTCCTGCATTTCGAAGGTGAGAGACCCCGGGGCTTCGGTAAAGACCGCGGCTGTATTGGGCTTGAACAGTGCTGCGATGTCTGCACCGAGCGCCGGATCGTAGTAGTCGACCTCAACACCGAATTTCGGCAGCACTTTATCGGCGAAATGCCGCGTCGGATGATAGGCGGTATCGGTGATCAGAATGTGGTCCCCCGATTTGACGCAGGACAGCACGGCCAGGGACACGGCATTCAGTCCTGAGTTGGCGAGAAGGACGCCTTCAGCACCTTCTAGCTCCTTGACCGCCTCTTCTAGGGAATCGGTCGTGGGATTGCCGCGTCTTGCATACGTGTATTTCTGCCCGCCCGGACGCATGGTTTCGACATCTGGAAACAGCACGGTCGATGCGTGCACGACCGGAGGGTTCACGAAACCATGGAAACTGGCGGGATCGCGCCCCGCATGCGCGAGCTTCGTGTCGGTTTTGATGGGTGTTTTGGGATCGATGTCAGACATGAGCGAAAGATTTCGGATTTGAGGGGGAGTGATCTCGGGGTTGTACCCGCTAAGGAAGGCTTATTCCAGCCACGTCCGGCACCTGTCAACGGGGTGCCTGGATGGCCGTTTGGCCGTCGGGTCTATTGATAACCTTGTTTTAAGGTTAACGCTGTGCGGCGCGGGAGAAAATCGGGATGAACTCTTTTTGAGCATTGAATGATTTCGAAATAGCCATGTTCGCTATTTGTGCATACTCGGCCGCCCCATTTGGACGTTCTGTTGCGAAATTTGACGAGATAATGACAGCAAGTACTTGACCCGAACAGCCAAATGCCATCGTATGGGCGCGTTGGGTGGAACGGGAGAAATCTGGAGGAAGCCGCGCTGTGGCAAGCGCTCGTCCGCAAACGAGACGCAGAGGAGGCCTCCCGCTGAGTTCCAACACTAAAAAAAAGTATGGGTAACAAAAAAGGCTGCATATCCATGTCCAATAAAATCCTTCCACTCGTTCTCGGCGCTGCAATGGGCGTCGCTGCTTCGACAGCTGCGGGTGCGACAACCTTGGAAGATGTCAAGGCGAAAGGCTTCATCCAGTGCGGTGTGAGCCAGGGTCTGCCGGGCTTCTCCAATCCGGATGCTCAGGGGAACTGGACCGGTCTCGACGTTGATCTCTGCCGCGCTATGGCCGCAGCAGTATTCGGCGACGCTTCCGCTGTAAAATTCACTCCGCTGTCCGCCAAGGAGCGCTTCACGGCTCTGCAATCCGGTGAAGTCGACGTTCTGTCGCGCAACACCACCTGGACGATGTCCCGTGACACCCAGCTTGGCCTGAACTTCGCTGGCGTGAACTACTACGACGGTCAGGGCTTCATGGTCCGCAAGGATCTCGGCGTGACATCCGCGCTTGAGCTGTCCGGCGCTTCTGTCTGCACCAACACCGGTACGACGACCGAGCTGAACGTTGCCGACTACTTCCGTGCAAACAACATGCAGTACGAAATCGTCGCCTTCGAAAAGGCCGACGAAGTTGTGGCTGCCTATGATGCCGGTCGTTGCGACGTTTACACCACGGACGCCTCCGGCCTGTATGCACAGCGTCTGAAGCTGACCAACCCGGGCGATCACATGGTTCTGCCGGAAATCATTTCCAAAGAGCCTCTTGGTCCGGTTGTCCGCCAGGGCGACGATGAGTGGTTCAACATCGCTAAATGGACTCTCAACGCGATGATCAACGCCGAAGAAATGGGCGTGACCTCCGCAAACGTCGATGACATGAAGGGCTCCGACAATCCTTCGGTCAAGCGTCTGCTGGGCGTTGAAGGTGCTTTCGGTGAAGGCATCGGCCTGTCCAACGACTGGGCGTACAACGTCATCAAGAACGTCGGCAACTACGAAGAAAGCTTCAACGCCAACGTCGGTCCGGACACTCCGCTCGGTATTTCCCGCGGCGTGAACGCACTGTGGAGCGATGGCGGTTTCCTCTACGCTCCGCCGGTACGCTAATCCTCATTCCTTGTGAGGAAAAAGGGGTTCCGGCAATTTGCCGGGACCCTCAATAAAACAAATCCGCGCATCACAAACCGGATAACCGGTGAACGCGTGGGGGAACACCTGCTTCATAAGCCGATAGGGAGCACGCACCAGCGTGTTGCAGAAGCAGATAAAACGTGAAAGAGGCGAGGCGACAGGCCGGGCTCTTTTCGTGAACTTGGGCGAGGTTCTATGTCAGTAATGGAGCAGGACTCGGCGGGGGCGCCGGCGCGTGCTTCGCTGATGAACGATCCAAAAGTCCGCGGATACTTCTATCAGATCCTTCTGATAGTGCTGCTGCTGACCTTCGGATACATCATCGTGACGAACACTATCGCCAACCTGGAACGGCAGAACATTGCCTCGGGTTGGGGATTTCTTGAGAATACTGCCGGCTTCGGCATTATTCAGTCGCTTGTACCATACACGGAAACGTCGAGTTATGGACAAGCCATCTTCGTAGGTTTCCTGAATACGGTTCTGGTTGCGGTCGTCGGCATTTTCATCGCGACGATCATCGGCTTCCTTGTCGGTATCGCGCGGCTTTCGAACAACTGGGTCATCAGCCGCATCGCCTATTGCTATGTCGAGCTGGTCAGGAACGTTCCGCTGCTTCTGCAGATCTTCTTCTGGTATTTCGCGGTTCTGCGCGCAGTTCCCGGCAAGCGGGAAAAGTGGTCGCTCTTCGACACCTTCCATCTGAACATCGCAGGCTTGCGCGGTCCGAAACCCATCTGGGAGCCAGGTGCGGAATTCATCGGTTATGCGCTGATCATCGCGATCGTCGCCTCCGTCTTCGTGTCCCGTTGGGCACGCAAGCGTCAGGAGGAAACAGGTCAGCAGTTCCCGGTTTTCTGGACCGGTCTCGGTCTGATCATCGGCCTGCCTGTGATCACCTATTTCGTTACCGGCATGCCGATGACGTTGGAACACCCGAACTTCGTTGAGACGGGACCGGCACTGCGCAGAGGCTTCGAACTGGGTGTCGGGATGAACCTCATTCCGGAATTTCTCGCTCTGACGGCTGCGCTGGCGATCTATACCGCTGCCTTCATTGCGGAAATCGTTCGCGCGGGTATCCAGGCGGTCAGCCATGGACAGACGGAGGCATCGCATGCCCTCGGTCTGCGCCAGGGACCGACCCTGCGCCTGGTGATCATCCCGCAGGCAATGCGCGTGATCATTCCGCCGCTGACAAGTCAGTACCTGAACCTGACCAAGAACTCGTCGCTCGCGGTCGCGATCGCGTTTCCCGACCTGGTGTCGGTGGGAGGCACCGTGCTCAACCAGACCGGTCAGGCAATCGAAATCATCGGTATCTGGATGGCGGTCTATCTGTCTCTCAGCCTGATCACATCGGCCTTCATGAACTGGTACAACCAGCGCATGGCGCTCGTGGAAAGATAGGGAGCGCACATCATGGCTAACACTGATATCTTTCAGATGAGAACGGAAGAAGCACCGACATTGCCGGCGCCGGTGTCCACCACCGGTGCTATCGGATGGATGCGCAAGAACCTGTTCTCCTCAGTATTCAACACGATCCTGACGTTTATCGGTATCCTGCTCGCTTACTGGATCATCGCACCCTTTATCCAGTTCGCGTTCATTGACGCGGTCTGGACGGGGGACAACCGTGAGGCCTGCCTGCCGCAGGACGGCGGTCACGGGGGCGCTTGCTGGGCATATGTCGAGGCATATTTCCCGCAATTCATCTATGGCCGGTACCCGTCCGCCGAGACATGGCGCGTCGATATCGTCTATGCGCTCTTCGCTCTGCTCCTGGTGCCACTTGCCATCCCGAGCGCACCATTCAAGCGAACCAACGCGATCCTGTTCCTGGTGGTGTTCCCGATCGTGGCGTACTTCCTGCTCACCGGTCTCGTCATCGGCGACACGGTCGTGCTGCCGATCGTTGAAACCGCGGTTTGGGGCGGTCTGCTTGTCACGCTTGTGATCGCGGTGACCGGGATCGTCGCATCCCTGCCACTGGGCATTGCACTGGCGCTCGGCCGGCGGTCCCAGATGCCGATCATCAAGCTGGTCTCGATCATCTTCATCGAGTTCTGGCGCGGCGTGCCGCTCATCACGGTGCTGTTCATGTCGTCCGTGATGCTTCCTCTGTTCCTTCCCGAAGGCGTGACGTTCGACAAGTTGCTGCGTGTTCTGATCGGCGTGACGCTGTTCTCCGCAGCGTACATGGCGGAAGTCGTGCGCGGTGGTCTGCAGGCCATTCCAAAAGGACAGTATGAAGGTGCAATGGCGCTGGGTTTGCGGTTCTGGCCGATGATGTATCTCATCATTCTGCCTCAGGCGCTGAAACTCGTGATCCCGGGCATCGTCAACACCTTCATCGGGTTGTTCAAGGATACCACTCTGGTGCTGATCGTCGGCATGTTCGATCTTCTCGGCCAGATCCAGTCGTCCTTCACGGATCCCACCTGGTCAACGCCAAGTCAGGGCCACACCGGGTATCTGTTTGCGGCGATCGTATTCTTCGTGTTCTGTTTCGGAATGTCGCGATACTCCATCTTCATGGAGAACAAGCTTCATACCGGACACAAACGCTAACGAACTGCAGCCGGAGCGCGCGGACGGCCGCAG
This sequence comes from Roseibium sp., assembly GCF_965232425.1. Lineage (GTDB taxonomy): Bacteria > Pseudomonadota > Alphaproteobacteria > Rhizobiales > Stappiaceae > Roseibium. The sequence goes on along the minus strand of NZ_OZ246971.1, from coordinate 5,695,246 downwards.
CGCTCCGGTCCTTCGAAATTTTGGAGTGAACCCATGAGTGAAAATGCAGTAAACGCGGAAGAGCTCTCCGCCGACCGTTCGAAAATGCAAGTGTCCGACACGGATGTTGCGATCGAAATCAACAACATGAACAAGTGGTACGGCGACTTCCACGTCCTCCGCGACATCAATCTGAAGGTGATGCGTGGTGAGCGGATCGTTATCTGCGGACCTTCGGGATCCGGCAAATCGACGATGATCCGCTGCATCAATCGGCTGGAAGAACACCAGGCCGGCCAGATCCTTGTTGACGGTATCGAGTTGACGAACGATCTGAAGAAGATTGACGAAATCCGCCGCGAAGTCGGCATGTGCTTTCAGCACTTCAACCTGTTCCCGCATCTGACGATTCTGGAAAACTGCACACTGGCACCGATCTGGGTGCGCAAGATGCCGAAGAAGGAAGCCGAAGATATCGCGATGCACTACCTTGAGCGCGTGAAGATCCCCGAGCAGGCCCTGAAATACCCGGGTCAGCTTTCCGGCGGTCAGCAGCAACGCGTTGCGATTGCGCGCTCCTTGTGCATGAACCCCAAGATCATGCTGTTCGATGAGCCGACATCGGCCCTCGACCCGGAAATGATCAAGGAAGTTCTCGACGTGATGGTCGGTCTTGCCGAGGAAGGCATGACCATGCTCTGCGTCACCCACGAGATGGGCTTTGCCCGCAAGGTCGCAAACCGCGTGATCTTCATGGATGCCGGCCAGATCGTTGAACAGAACGAACCGGAAGACTTCTTCGTGAACCCGCAGCACGAGCGCACGAAGCTCTTCCTGAGCCAGATTCTGCATCACTGATCAGCTGCGTCACCAACAACAAACAACAGAAAAGGCCCTGGAACATGCGTTCCAGGGCCTTTTCTGCTTTCTCGTGGAGCGTCCGCCGGACGGCGTTCGTCTGACGGCCGTCATGGTTCCCCGGTCACGACCTGCGTGTCGTCGCGGCCGCCCCATTCGGTCCAGGAGCCGTCGTAGACGCTGACATCCCGGACGCCTAGGACGGTCAGTCCCAGGGTGAGGATCGCGGCCGTCACGCCTGAGCCGCAGGTCGTGGTAATCGGTTTCTGCAGATCGACACCGGCGTCCTTGTAGATCGCTTCGAGGTCGGCGCGTGCGCGAAATGTTCCGTCTTCTTTGATCAGCTGCGTGAAGGGAAGATTGAGTGCATTCGGCATATGGCCCTGACGCAGTCCCGCTCTGGGCTCGGGTGCGGTACCGGCGAAGCGATCTGCGGACCTGGCATCCAGCAACTGTCGGTCTCCTGTCTCGCTCGAACGCCTGACCTGCGCCAGATTGGCGACCGCGCCATGATTGAGCCGGGACGTGAAGTGGCTTTGCGGCTTGCGCGGAACGTCGTCCGTGAAGGGCCTGTTTTCTGCGCGCCACTTCGGAAAGCCGCCATCCAGCACATAGACGCTGTCGGCACCCATCGTGCGCAGGGTCCACCAGACCCGTGGTGCGGAATAGAAACCGAAATCGTCATAGACGACGATCGTCTGCCCGTCGCCGATCCCGAGCTTGCGCATGGCAGAGGAGAACACATGCGGCGCAGGCAGCATGTGCGGCAGGTCGCTGTCCTTGTCGCAGATTTCGTTGACGTCGAAAAATACCGCACCGGGGATGTGCGCGTTCGGGTAAACCGGCGGCGCATCAGGATGCGTGACCGGTGGCATCCAGGCGTTGACGACCACCAGATCCGGGGAGTCGAGATGATCGGCCAGCCATTGGGTCGAAACAAGCGGGTGGTCGGACATTGAAACTCCTCAACTCTGGTAGAGCCCTTTGGATTTGTGCCATTCCTCGATGGACAAATCGGGATAATTCTTGAAGTGGACGTGCCCGATGCCGAGCGGCACCTCGATCCAATCGGGCTTGTAGTCAAGCATGATATGGACGGTTTCAGGCGGCTTTGGCAAGGGGGTGTCGATGACACCGGCATGCGGATGAACCAGATCCGGCCAGCGTGGATCCCAGACCCAGAGATGCGTCCCGCATCGCGTGCAGAAGTGCCGTTCGGCAGGGCTCTGTGTACCGTCGATCTCTGCGTGATAAACGGCTTTCGCCTCAGTTCCTGTCGTCTTCAGACTGTCCGCATCGCCCATGAGGTTTATGGCATAACCGGCACTGCCGCCAACCTTGCGGCAGATGGAACAATAACAACGCATGTAGGGGTAGGGGGTCTTGCTCTCCAGCTCAAACCGGATCGCCTTGCAATGACAACTGCCGGAAAGGTGCATGATCTTGCCTCCTCTATGCCCTTCAGTCCGCAAGACCTATGCGAACCCTTCTGTTCTGTTTGCCTTTCTTCTCGGTTTTGCCGATCGAAAGTTCCCCGATTTCCGAGGTTCTGGAAACGTGGGTACCGCCGCACGGTTGAAGGTCGACATCCTTTCCGATCCGGACCAGCCTGACCCTGCCGGACCCTCTGGGCGGTTTGACGGACATGGTTTTGACGAGCGCCGGATTGGCGTCGAGTTCTTCGTCGGTGATCCACTCGGTACTGACCTCGTGATCGCCGGCCGCAAGCTCGTTGAGCACCTTGTGCAAGCTGTCCTTGTCAACTGTTTCGTCGCCCATATCGAAATCAAGACGACCTTCCTTGTCGCCGATCTGGCCGCCAGTGACGGGAAAGGGCAGGGCGACGGAGAGCAAGTGCAGCGCCGTGTGGACTCGCATCATCCTGTAGCGCCGCGCCCAATCGACATGCGCAATCACCTCGCTGCCCGGTTCAGGCAGGGATTGGCCCTCCGAAGGTACATGGACAATGGAAACCCGGTCGGCGTCATAGACGGTCGTCGCGATCTCGATCTGTGTGCCGTCGGCAAGCTCAAGGTGCCCGCTGTCGCCGGGCTGGCCGCCGCCGGTGGCGTAGAAGACGGTTCGATCGAGCAGGAGGCCGCCGCGCTCGTTGACGCCCGTCACCTTTGCTTCGCACGTGCGCAGGTAGGCGTCGTCACGAAACAGGGGCGTGGTCATGGTCGTCTCCGGGGCATCGTGTTACGGGCCGGTGAGCAGCCCGCTGGAAGGGTGAAACAGTCCCGCAGCCTATAGACCCGGACGTGATCCGTCGACCTTTGTTGCGGATCTGAAATCACGTGCCGAAGCAATGGTCCATGACGATGGTCGCGGCCGCCATGTTGCCCATGTGCAGGGCGGTCGGCGTATTCTGGTGCCCCGGATAGGTGAGGTCCCCGGCGGCGTAGATATCGGGCTCTGACGTGCGAAATCCGTCGTCGACGGCCACGTAGCCCGCATCCGTCATTGTCAGATCCAGCGCGGCCACCAGACTGGTCTGACGTTGATGGGGAAACACCAGCAGGCAATTCAGGTCCGTCGTCGCACCGCCTGGAAGTTCCGCGCGTTGCAGGTTGCCGTTTTCCGAAACCAGCCGATGCGGCAGTCCATCGATGATTTCGGCGCCGAGGTCCCGGATCTGCTGACGCCTGTCCGGACTCGGCGATAGCCCGGGGGCAATGAAATAGGTGAGGTTCGGCGTCCAGTTGCGGTAGATCTCCGCGGCATCGAGCACCTCGGCGCGATGCGCGAAGATACCCCAGCGCGCGTCTTTCCATTCGATCCCGTGGCAGAACGGACAGTTGATGACGCTTTGGCCCCAGCAGGTCTCCAGTCCCGGCAGATCGGGCAGGATGTCGATCATTCCGGTTGCCAGAAGGACCTTCTTTGCCCGGATGGATGATCCGTCATGGCGCAGCAGCTCGAAACCGTCCGGCGCACGCTTCAATTTGCTGATGCCAACGTCCTCGATGACGGCATAGGGATAGGAGCCGATATCGTCACGAATCTCTTTCCGGACGTCACCTGGCGCGCTTTTGTCCAACCCCGGCAAAGCGGCCACGAAAGGCGAGGCCGCGTTTCTGGCGGGGGTCGGAGCATCGAAGACGATCGATGTCATCATGGAGCGTGACAGCGTCAGTGCCGCCGCGAGGCCCGCCGGTCCGCCGCCGATGATGGCCACTTGTTTCTTTTCCATGCATGTTCCTCTTGGCTCGGCTGTTTGGCCCGACGACGAAAAGCTTCAGCGCGGGACCTGCGTGGCACCCGCAGGCATCCGGCCGACGGTACACCCGGACAAGCGTGACTGCCTGCGAACACCGGCAAAAGCGACTGCTTTCCTGATCATAAGAATGCAGATGGGGATCGTGACCGCAACGAAATATACGTTCGATCATCCGGCATGCGCTGCGCTCGGCCGGGATGACCCGTGTGCAGAAGAAAACTTCATCCTGAGGAAGCGCCTTGGCGCTGTCTCGAAGGATGGGCCGCGCACTCAGCAAATGACGCCCATCCTTCGAGACAGGCCTTTGGCCTTCCTCAGGATGAGGCCCGGATTGGCGAAACTTGCTTGACTGAGGGATTTGGTTGAAGAACCCATTGTCCCATCATCATCACCCCGGGCGAACGGCGTGAGACCTCGGGCGGGACCCTAGAGGATCGGAGACAACAGCCGGGCACCCTGGGCGAAAACGCGGAAGACGTAGCTTCTGGAGCGGAATGCGTCCGGCCATGTCAGTCTTGCCTTCTCGAAATCCGCCTCCAGCATCGCCTCGACGTTGTGGATCATCCGCTCATGCGTGAACCACAGGGTCAGTTCGAAATTGATCTGGAAGGACCGGTTGTCGAAATTCACCGTTCCGATCGAGACCAGGTCATTGTCGAGCAAGGTTACTTTCTGGTGCAGGAAACCGTCCGTGTACCGGTAGACCTTCACGCCGCGCTGAACGAGCGTGTCTTCGTAAGCATGGGTTGCGAGCCACACTGTCCAGTGGTCCCGTTTCTCGGGCAGCAGGATACGCACGTCGACGCCGCGCATGGCCGCGGCTGCAAGTGCCGTCTGCACGTCGAGCGACGGAACGAGATAGGGTGTCGTGATCCACAGCCGCTCCTTCGCACGCGCAGCGGCCTCAACGAACGCGATGGCGCACTCCTCGAGTTTGTCCGCAGGTCCGGTCGGCATGACCAGAACCGACTCGTCGCCCGGCATCGGAATGTCGCGAACCTGCGGCAGGTCGATGCGCTCGCCGCTTGCCCACAGCCAGTCCTCAACGAATGACAGCGCGCAGGCAACCGCCGCAGGGCCTTCCACCTTCACATGGGTGTCGCGCCAGTGACCGAACCAGCGATCGCGTCCGACATACTGATCGGCGACGTTGTGGCCGCCCACGAATGCGGTACGGAAATCGATGACGACCAGCTTCCGGTGATTGCGGTAGTTCAGCCGCATCGGACCGAGAAGCCGCAGGAACTTGTGGTTTTCGTTGAAACCGCACACCTCGACCCCGGCATCCTTGAGGCGATTGAGAAAGGCTCTGGACAGCGAATGGCTGCCGACGTCGTCATAAAGAAACTGAACCCTGACGCCATCCCTGGCACGCGAGATCAGCGCGTCCGCCATTTCGCGCCCGAGTTTGTCGTCGTGAATGGCGAAGAACTGAAAGAAGATGCTGCTTTCGGCGGCCGCAATCGCATCCTTGATCGCGGAAAAGGTCGCATCGCCGTCGATCAGCAGCTCCGATGTGTTTCCGGCGAGAAACGGGACGCCGGCGACACGTGTCAGCACGGGCCAGTCCCGGGTTTCCTCGTGATCCGTAAGCCCGAGTTCGTCCGCGCGTCGTGCTCTTTCGGCACGTCCCAGCGATGCCTGTATCTTCGCGTAGTCCGAAAACGACCTCCAGCCGAAGACGAAATAGAGCGGAACGGTCAGGTAGGGCAGGAAAAACAGCGACAGCAGCCAGGCAACGGACCCTTGCGAGGTCGTTGAATTCATGACTTCGCGGACGGCGCAGATAATGGCGGTGGCGTACATGAGCACCACGAAGGCGGCAACGAGACCGAGATTGTTCGCCATCATGTCGAGAATGCCGACATCGGTGACGGCGTCCTGGATCACGGCCTGTGCGTCTGCGCCGTCCTGCGCAAGGGTCGGGTCATCCTGCCCCATGGAATTTCAAACCATGTTGTTCGGGCTCACTCGAACGGAGCCTGAAGTGTTGTCTGCTTTTCGAGCCAATCGGGCACCGGCAGATTCTTCGATCTGAGAAAATCCGGATTGTAGAGTTTTGAATGGTACCTGGTTCCGTGATCGCAAAGGATGGTCACGATTGTTTTTCCGGGACCGATTTCCTTCGCCAGCCGCCGGGCGCCGGCGAGATTGATCGCGCTTGAGCCGCCAAGAAGCAGGCCTTCATTTTCGGCCAGGTCAAAAACCAGCGGGAGCGCATCTTCGTCGGCGATCGTGTAGGCGTAATCTACCTTCACGTCCTGAACGATCGGTGTCTTGCGGCCAAGCCCGATTCCCTCGGAGATGGATCCCCCCTCGGACGCGACGGCTTCCCCCGTGGTGAAGAGCGATTGCATCGCTGCACCACGCGGATCGGCGCAGCCGATGACGACACCAGGCTTGTTTTCCTGAAGGTACTGGGAAACGCCAGACAGTGTGCCGCCGGAGCCGACGGCGCAGATAAAGGCATCCACACGGCCACCGGTCTGAGCCATGATTTCCGGCCCGGTGGTGACGTAGTGCGCCTTCTTGTTATCGAGATTGTTCCACTGATCGGCGAAAATGACCCCGTTGGGCTCGCTCTTGGCCATTTCCTCGGCCAGACGGCGGGCGACATGCTGGTAGTTGTTGGGATCCCTGAAAGGTTTTGCGGGAACCTCAACAAGCTCTGCGCCGCACAGACGCAGCATGTCTTTCTTTTCCTGGCTCTGTGTTTCCGGAATGACGATCACTGTCCTGTAACCGCGCGCGCCGGCGACAAGGGCAATGCCGATCCCGGTATTGCCTGCGGTTCCTTCGACGATCACGCCACCCGGCTTCAGATCGCCCCGTGCTTCGGCTTCAAGGATCATTTGCCGCGCCGGTCTGTCCTTCACGGACTGTCCAGGGTTCATGAATTCGGCCTTGCCAAGAATTTCACAGCCTGTTTCCTCCGAGAGGGCTTTCAGGCGAATCAGGGGGGTATTGCCAATCGCGTCGACAACGGAAGCGGACACTGTCATTTTTTCATTCCTGGCTGATCTGGCCATCGAGCGGGAAAAGGCCAAATGGTATTCATAGGACCGGGACGCTAAAGGCAGCAGCATCCAGGATCAAGTTTGCAATTTAAGTGCTTGGCCTTCGAATGCCAGCACCGGCAACCGTTTTGCGATGGATTTTCCGCTAATCCATTGAAAGTGAGCATGGAGTTGTTCTGCAAAACCACTGGATGAAATTTTAAATTGGAATATTTTTGGTGTAGAACATGATCCGGACAACGTTGCACTACGTACCGGCAGTAAAGCTAATCGGGTGCTTGGAGTTAAATGAGAGCGGAAATGGAAAAGAACGTGACCGGAATGGACGAACTGCTTGCTGGCTATGCGGCCGGTACGCTGTCCTACCCGGCGCAGGCGCTTGTCGGAGCGCATCTGGAACTGAGCGACCAGAACCGGGGCTATGTCTCGTCGCTGGAAAGCCTCGGTGGTGTCAGCTTGAGTGACGCCGATCCGGTTGCATTCGACGACCGGGACTCCATGCTTTCGGCAATCTTCAGTGACGACGCTCCTCTTTCGAACGATAATACGCCTTTGGTGCAGAGCGGCAGCAATGTCCCGCATTCACTGCAGAGCATTGTCGGACGGTCGATGGAAGGGTTGCCCTGGAAAACGCTGCTTCCGGGCGTGAAAGAGTGCAAGTTCGGCGAAATCGACGGTTGCGCGAGCAGCTTGATCTGGGTGCGCGCTGGCCGGGCCATGCCCTCGCACACGCACCACGGCACGGAACTGACACTTGTCCTGCAGGGCGGGTTCACTGACGAAGACGGGCACTTCGTGTCCGGCGATCTTGCCTTTGCCGATGGCGATGTCGATCACAAGCCGATTGCCGACGAAGGCGAAGACTGCATTTGCTTTGCGGTGACCGCAGGGCGTCTTGAGCTGACCGGACCGGTCGGCCGCTGGTTTGCACCTTTTATGCGGTAATCACAAATCCGCACTCCGGGGCCTGTGCGTATAATCAGTACAGGCCAAGGAGATCGTATTGCCTCAGACACAATTCGTTGCACACCCCACACACGGAGCTGCCTGGATAACGGGAGCAAGCTCCGGCATCGGCTATGCACTTTCCCTCGCACTGGCGAAAGAAGGCTGGCGCGTTGCCGCCACGGCGCGCTCCAAGGATGCGCTGGAAGGGCTGAGCGCAGCTGCACGGGACCTCCCTGGAGAGATTGTTGCCTATCCCGGCGACGTAACAGACACGTCGCTGATGGCGGAGCATTGCCGCTCGATCGAGAGAGATTTGGGGGGCGTCGCACTTCTCGTGGCAAATGCGGGCATTTATCTTCCGCAGGATGGCCTGGACGCGGATGTCGATGCATTTCGCAAGAGTTTTGACGTCAACCTGATGGGCACGGTCAATGTGCTGCTGCCGGCGATCGAGGCGATGAAACTGAGGTCCCGCGGGCAGATCGCGATCGTGTCCTCGGTCGCGGGATATAGCGGTTTGCCGACATCAGCCGCCTACGGCGCGTCGAAGGCAGGTCTGATCAATATGGCCGAGTCGCTGAAGTTCGATCTCGACCGGGCCGGCATTCGCATTCAGTTGGTCAATCCCGGTTTTGTCGATACGCCGGCCACCAAGTCCAATCCGTTTCCGATGCCGCATCTGATCACGCGAGAAGAGGCTGCAGGGGAAATCATCAAGGGTCTTCAGCACCCTTGGAAATTCGAAATCGCGTTTCCAGGGGCCTTTGTCAGGCAACTGAAGGTACTCAGGATGCTGCCCTACCGCGCCTATTTCGCCCTTGTGTCCAGATCGACCGGGTGGAACAAGAAAAAGCGCACACGCTTGGAAAGTAAAAGGCCGGCTGAAGAGCCGGCCTGAGAATTTCTGGGCTGCCCGACTGATCAGGAAGCCTTGACGTAGACCATCTGGCGCACGTCGATATTTCCGGCGCGGAATCCGGCTTCACAATAGTGAAGATAGAACTCCCACAGACGTTTGAAGCGCTCGTCGAATCCCATCGGCCGGATCTGTGGCCACGCCTGGCGGAACCGCTGCCGCCACTCGGCGAGCGTTCGCGCATAGTCCTGTCCAAAGATCTTCTGTTCGGCGAGGTCCAGACCCAGCGACTTTCCGATGTCGACGAGCCTGCCGGGCGGCGGCAGCATGCCACCTGGAAATATGTAGCGCTGGATGAAATCGGTGCCGCGCCTATAGTCTTCGAACATCGTATCCTGTATCGTGATGATCTGAAGCCCGGCCTTGCCGCCCGGCTTGAGACAGTTGGAGAGCTGGCTGAAATAGGTTGTCCAGTATTTCTCCCCGACGGCCTCGAACATCTCGATTGATGCGATCCGGTCGTACACACCGCGCTCGTCGCGGTAGTCCTGAAACACCACGTCGACCTTTTCGTTGAGACCGGCGTTGAAGATGCGCTCGCGCGCATAATCGTATTGTTCCCGGGAAATCGTCAGCGCCTTGACATGCGCGCCGACCGTCTTTGCCACGTGTTCAGCGAAACCGCCCCAGCCGCATCCGATCTCGAGAACGGAATGGCCAGGCTCGATGCCGGTCTGCTTCACCAGCGACGCATATTTTTCGGCCTGAGCCTGTTCCAGGTTGTTGGTTTCGTTGCTGTAGATCGCCGACGAATAGGTCATCGAGGGATCAAGCCATTCCTTGTAGAAGGCGTTCCCGAGATCGTAATGCGCAGAAATGTTCCGTTTCGACCCCCGGCGCGTGTTGGCGTTGAGCCAATGCCGGACCGAAAGCAGGATACGGGTCAGCGGCCGACCCTGGATCGCCTCAAGGGTCGACTCCTGGTTGATGCAGAACACTTCCAGGAACGTCGTTACATCCGGCGACGACCAGTAACCGGCCATGAAGGCTTCGCCGACCCCGACATCACCCGCCTTGACCACCATGCGGAAGAACCGCCAGTCGTGAATGTCGAGCACGCCGTGAGGTCCGTCCTCGCGGCCCTGGATGCTGAATTTCCTGCCGTCGGGAAAACTGATTTCCAGCGACCCGTAGCGGATTCGCAAGGCAAGGCTGGCAGCCATGCGCGCGAGGCGAGGGGCGCCCTTGAGTTGTTTACGCAGATTATGTCTGGTTAGTGCAACAGGCTCACTCATCGCAAAACCTCTTGAAATGTCACTTGTCCGAAGCCAGTGAAACCGGCCGCTCTCCCAACCGGCCCTGACTTGAACGGTCAACGGGCCGGGGATGGAATGGTACACGCTTGAGCCAGATTTTAAAGGCTTCCCAATGGATTGCCAAAATCACCTTCGCCGAGAGGAAGGGGACGCGGACGCATTCCCTGAAAATCGCACGGGATGTCAGCGGCGTACCGGACCCGGAAAAAGTCGCAGACAAAAGTGGTCCTTTGGCGTCCGTTTCGAGAATCCTGACCCTGACCGCATCGCCGGGCGGCAGCATGCGAAAATGGTAGTGCTGCTCCATGCTGATGAACGGCGAAACGTAAAACTCCTTGGACTGGCTCTGTCGCACGCCTGCATTGCTCATCTGACCGGTTTCGATCGGCAGGACGTAGGTGTGCAGCCCGCCAAACGTATTGCGCACCTCGTAGACGATTGCCGTCAGTTGATCGTCGTCGTCATATGCATAATAGACGCTCAGCGGATTGAACCCGTAGCCGAGCAGCCGCGGATACGCGAGAAGCAGCACCCTGGAGGGCCTTTTGACCGACTTCTTGCCGAGCAAGCTATCGATATGCCGCCTGAGATCGGAGCCGTCGCGCTTGCCGTGATCCTTCTCGTGAAACGAGAGGAGATTGAACCGGTTCACGGAAAAGAAGCGGGAAAGTTTGCGGGCCTTTCCGAGCTGGTCGAGATCAAGCAGCAGTGAGAACACGGAGTAGCTGAACCTGTGTTCTGCAGGCTTCATGCGGTGGTGCATTACCTGACCGGAGTAAATGGACGCCGGACCGTCCGGCGCTTCGCCGTTATCGCTCATGGTATTCCGGTTTTGCCGGGTCATTCCGCCGCTTCCAGATACGCCGTTTCAGTCGGTGCCTTCTCCCATGGCAGCTGCGCTCCGAGCCGCTTTGCCACGGCAAGGCCCGATGCGAGGCCGTCCTCGTGGAAACCATGACCGTTCCATGCACCGCAATACCAGGTGTTGTTCACACCCTGGATTTCTTCCATGCGTTTCTTGGCACGCAGTGCCGCGGCGTCGAACTGCGGATGATCATAGATGTATTTTGCAAACGTCTTGTCCTCGGAGGGCGCTTCGAAAGGATTGAGGGTCACGAACACGGGTTTGCTGCGGTCGATGTTCTGGAGCCGGTTCATCCAGTAGCTGACCGTCACGTCACGTGTTTCGCCCGCATCGCGGTCGGACATGTAATTCCACGATGACCAGACCTTTTTCCGCTTAGGCATCAGGCGTTCGTCGCGGTGAAGGTAGACTTCATTCGGACGATATCTGATAGCGCCGAGGATCTCCCGTTCCTGCGGGCTCGGGTCTCCGAGCATGGCAAGGCTTTGATCGGTGTGGCTTGCCAGGATAACGTGGTCGAAGACATCGCTGTGGCCGCTCGCGTCCTTCACCAGGACTTTCTGGTTCTTTCGCGTGATTTCGACGACGGGCGCCGCGAGCCTGATCTTTCCGGCCAGAGGGGCGAGCAGCCTGTTGACGTAGTTCCTGCTTCCGCCTGAGATCGTCCGCCAAAGTGTGGGTTCGAAGGACAGAAGGCGGTGATTTTCGAAAAACGCGACGAAGCTTTCTGCGGGATAGGAACGCATCTCGTTGATCGGGGTTGACCAGATCGCGGCCCCCATCGCGAGCAGATAGTCATTTATGAACCCTGGTGAATACCTGTTCTTTTCCAGGTAGCCCCCGAGGGTTTCTCCGGTCAGCCTGCCTGCGTGCAGATCCACAACGGACCGCTTGTTGAAGCGGAACATGTCCTTCAGCATGAAAAGGAACCGCGGCGACAACAGGTTTGAGCGTTGCGCAAACACCGTGTTGACCGAGTCGCCGGACCATTCGAGACTGCCATTGTCGGCCGAAAGCGCAAAGCTCATGTCGCTTGCTTCGGTGGCAACGTTGAGGTGGTTCAACAGCGCGGTAAAGTTCGGATAGTTGCGCTCATTGTAAACGATGAAGCCGGTGTCCACCGAAATCGGCGTTCCGTCGTAGTCAATGTCGGCTGTCGCGCTATGGCCTCCGGCCCGGTTTCGTTTTTCGTAAAGCACGATGTCGTGCTGTTCACTGAGGGCCCAAGCAGCACTGTTTCCGGAGATCCCGGAGCCGATGACGGCAATCCGCATGTTCATTCCTTTTCGAGTCTGGGCAGTCCGCAAGGACTTGCGGCCAGGCGAGATTTTATTGCTTTTGTAAAAGGAGTTACGGCGCAGAAATCAGCTCGGATCACGCAGAGCGATGAAATTAATAATTATTTTTGCCCGGCAAAACCGGATGGTGATGCCGGGGCGTCATGCGAAACATGCCGGGCCGGTTCGCTTGTACGCAACAGCGCGCCATTGGCAGACGCAAAACGGGCCCGCTCGGAAAGCGGGCCCGTGAATTTCGTCACGAAAAAAAGAAATAGTCCGGTCAGGCCTGCAGCGTATCAACCAGCCAGTTCCAGGCAATCTCCACGCGGGTTCTGGCGGCATCGAAGAACGCGACAATGTTGTTCCAGACCGATTGGCCGAAGTCTGCGACCTGCAACATCGTTCCGCGCTCGACCGGTTCGTTTTCGGTTTCGATCAGTTCGACGGTCGTTGCGTCCGCGCCTTCATTGACAACCCTGCGGGTCACCATGAGAGCGCCTTCGGTAACGAGACGCGACTCGTCCTTGCCGGCAACCACGGTCTCCTGATCCATCGAACGCACGACAACAGCACGCCCGTCCGGCAGCAGATGCGTCTCGTTCTGATTGACCTCGGAATCGTAAATAACTTCTCCGTAGGAATCGATGAGTTCCACCCACACGGTGTTCTTGCCGTCGAGTTCGATTTCACCAACCCAGATGGTCAGTTCACTCTCCAGCGGATCCTTCTGGTCAACCGTCGCAGACGCAACGGTTACCGCAAGGCGGTCCTCCGGCAGGGTGATGGTCTCCTGAGGAAGTTGTTCGGCTAATGCGCCGCTCGCCATGGCGAGGATGAGACCGAGCGCAATAGTTCCAGCTCTGGTATTCCGTTGCATGTACGCCTCCCAAGGCTAATACAACCAGCTCAACCGCACTTGGGGCACTTGCGGATACGGCCTGTTTTCTGGCTCTTTTCCGCAGGGTTTCTATGTTTTGTGAGCGTGCGCCCCACGCTGCGCGGTCACGATTTTGCCATTATCGCACCACATTCTAGGTTTTGAGTGTAACGAACATCACATTTTTCGGTGATTTCATTTACTTTCTGTAAATAAATGTGGTTTCTGGCCTGCGATTCAAGGTCATTCACCGCGACGTGACCGAAACTATCCTGTTAAAATTGCTGATGAGTTGAAGCTGATCCTGTCATAATTGGCAATTGGTGTGTCTTAAAACAGGCCAATGGTAGCTTTGATTAAAATTTTCGGCAATCGTGAATCGTTCCTTAACGTAAATTTCGGTGCTTTACGTCAGGAATTCTGTCCTAATCATTGGCAGTAGCTTGAAGCACTGGGCATCTCAAACGGAACGTCTCACGACCTGTTTTCGTCAAATATGTCGATGGCGGCTCTCAGCAGCCGCACTTGCTCGGCGCTCGTCACCCGGACGCCGTCCTGCGCAATGAAGCCGAGGCGTATTTCCGGCTGGTTCGATGAGCGGGCCTTCTCCAGCACGGAACAGGAAGCATGTAGTTCGCGCACACCGGTCTCTGCCAGAATGCGCGACGCGTTCAGGTGGCTCACGCCGGACCCGGCCATGATGGAGATACGCGCCTTGGCGAGACGGACAATCTCGGCAAGCGCCTGAAGGTGCTGGTCGGCTTTCCGGCCCTGGCCGGAGGTAAGAATGCGTTCGAAGCCTGAATCGATTGCATCTGCGATCGCCAAGGGGAGATCGTGCAGCGTGTCGAATACCCGATGAAGCGTGCCTTGAAGCCCGCTGTGGCGCAGGGCAGGGGAAAGGAACTCAACATCGAGACGTCCCTCTGACGTGACCGCACCTGTCACGATACCGCTCATGCCGTGTTGACCGGCCAGTTGAATATCCCTGAGCATGATCGTCTTTTCAGCGTCCGAATATCTGAAATCACCCGCACGCGGCCGGATCATGGCATAGACCGGAACGGGCAATCTTGATGCCGCAGCCATCATGCCGGCTGACGGGGTCAATCCACCCTCGGACAGAGCTGCGCATAGTTCGATCCGGTCGGCGCCGTTCTCTGCAGCAATCCAGGCCCCTTCAATCGTGTCGACGCACACTTCCAGGTTCGTGCCGGTCATTCCCCGACGCTCCCGAATATCCTGCGTGCGAAGATGCCTGCGCCGTGCAAACCTCCGTTCTGCGCGAAGTCCCCCCGCACGACCAGTGGTTCTGCGTAGCTTGCCAAGACGAGATCCCGCGTCTTTTGGTCAATCAGTTCGAGAAGCTTACCGTCATTGGACAGCCCGCCGCTGACCGGAATGACGTCAGGGCCAAGCGTATTGACCAGCACCGAGAACGCACGGGAAAGAAGCGTCGTGAATGCGTCGACGGTTTCTGTTGCTTCCGGGGATCCCTGGTGCCAGTCGCGGGTTATCTCACGGCTAGTTAAACGGGCGCCATGCAAAGAGGAATGGATACGCTCCATGCCGCGGGCGGACCCCACGGCGTCAACGCAGCCGACCAGGCCGCAGCCGCAGGCAAAGTGCCCGATCCGGCTTAGCGTTCCACCCGCCGTGGGATCGATGATGGGGCCGTGGCCCCATTCACCGGCAATCCCGCCGAAACCGGTGACGAGATCACCGTTGATCACCAGGCCACCGCCGACGCCGGACCCCAGAATGATCCCGAAGACGACAGGCTTGTTGCGCCCGGTTCCGTCGACGGCTTCGGCAAGGGCGAATGCATTGGCATCGTTGATAATTGCGACCGGAAGGCCGAGGGCTGCACTCAGTTCCTTTTCGACTTCGCGCCCGTGCAGACAGGGAATGTTGGCGACATCGGCAATCCCGGTCCGCTGATCGTAGGCGCCGGCAAGCGAAATCGAGATCCGCGATGTTGCAGGGGCACCCGCCTTCTTCACGGCCTGCACAAATTTTTCCCAGTCGTTTCCGGGGGTCTCTATGCGTTCACTTTCTTCAACGGTACCGGCAGACTGCAGCGCGCCGGACCGGATGAACGACCCTCCAATGTCGTAACAGGATATCATGGCCGGTACGCTGCTCCTCGTGCGCGACAATTGCAAGTCAAATTAGATACCAATATGCAACCAATTAATCGGGCAGTAAATCAAAAAGTCGCGCTGCTGGTCGCCGCGTCTCCCGCGCCGGCGTTACAGAAACGAACGCAAATTGCCGTCGTTCCGTGTCAGGGCATCTTCGGCGGCATCGGCATCCAGGTCCTTCAACAGCATCAGGACCGCGACCTTCAACCGGCCATCTGCTTCCGTCAGCGCGTCCAACGCGTCCTGCGGACTGCAATCGGTCAGATCCTGAAGGATCCGCTGCGCGCGCTGTCGAAGCTTGTCATTGTCCGCCACCAGGTTGACCATGTGGCCCCGCACGGCATGTCCGAGCTTGAGCGCAACAAGCGTCGACATCATGTTGAGAGCCGCCTTTTGCGCGCTCGCAGCGCCGAGCCGCGTTGAGCCGGCGATGATCTCGGGTGGTGTTTTCAGGAGGATGGCGTGTGTGACCTCGCGCATCAGCGGTGTGTCGGCGTTGTTGGCAATGCCCACGGTCACGGTGCCCGCACGGTTTGCCGCCTGAACGGCTCCCAGAGTGTAGCGCGTCGTTCCGCTCGCGGAGACGGCAATCAGGACATCTCCCGCGCCAAGACCGGACTCCCCGAAATCCTTGAGCCCGGCCTGCGTGTCGTCCTCATGCACGCCGGCGAGACTGAGAAGATTTTCGGCGCCGCCGGCATAAAGAATGCACATGCGGTCCGGGGAAAATCCGAAGGTGCCCGGCAATTCGAGGCAATCGGTCAGCGCCGTGAGGCCGGCACTTCCGGCACCCGCATAACCAATCTTGCCACCGGACGCCGCCGCCATATGAAGACACGCCGCCGCCCTGCAGATCTGCGGGATCGCATCGCGGGTGGCTTCGAGCGCTTCCAGCTGCCTCTGGAGGATGATCGAGAGAACTTCCTCATCGGGCTTCGTCGACAGGCCAATGGATTGGGGATCACGGTCTTCGGTCGTCGGCAGGGTCATATTCCGGAAACTCGAACACTTGCGTTTTTTCGCCGAGACAAGCCCAGGAAAAGCAGGTCCACCAAAAGGGTGGCTGTAGCTGCCGACGGTGCCTCGCGGTTGGGTGAATTTCTTTTAACACTTGATTTTAGGTTTCGATAGAGTTTAAATTGGTATCTGAAAGGTATTATTTTCACCAAGGCGTCGCGCCCAATGACAGACTTCGTTTCCATGCTGGAAAAAGGCGACTGGCTCGCTGCGTCAAGCGGTCCAAGATACCTGTTGTTGCGCCGGCGCATCCTGCAGGCGATCGACGAAGGCGTTTTGAAGGAAAACGAGCCTTTGCCCTCCGAAAGGGACATTGCCGCGATAACCGAACTTTCCAGGGTCACGGTTCGCAAGGCAGTGGCCGGTCTCGTCGAAGATCAGGTCGTGGTCCAGAAGAGGGGGAGCGGGTCCTTTGTTGCGCCGAAAGTGCAAAAGGTCGAGCAGCGTCTGTCCAGCCTGACGTCTTTCAGCGAGGACATGGCGCGCCGGGGAATGCAAGCCAGCAGCGAATGGCTGAAGAGAGGGCTGTTTCCCGCATCACCGGAGGAAATGTTCACACTCGGCTTGAGTTCGGGCGAACGGGTTGCCCGTGTCGAGCGCCTCCGGAAAGCGGACGGCACGCCAATGGCGATCGAAAGGGCATCGCTGTCGGAAAAGGTGTTGCCTAACCCGGAACAGGTTTCGACGTCGCTTTACGCGGTGCTGCGCGCGTCGGGCATGCAGCCGGTGCGCGCGATCCAACGGATCTCTGCCAGAAGCCTGGAGCAGACGGACGCCGACATTCTCGGCGTTCCGGTCGGATCCGCCGGTCTCAAGATCGAACGCGTTTCCTATCACGCATCCGGCCATGTCGTGGAATTCACGCGGTCGGTCTATCGCGGCGATGCATATGACTTCATTGCCGAGCTGCAAATTACGGAAGACTAAATTCAATGTCTGACAGTTCGTCTCCGAACACGCCGACGCATATGCGCCGCGAAATCGAGGAAATTCCGAACGCGGTCCGCCGATTGCTGTCCGTATCGCGCCCGCGCATCCGCAAGATCGCCGAAGAGGCGGGGTCGCCGGTTTTTCTGGCAAGCGTGGCGCGGGGGTCTTCGGATCATGCTGCCATGTTCCTGAAATATGCCTCCGAAATCTATCTTGGCCTCGCGATGGCATCTCTCGGCCCCTCCGTGTCTTCGGTCTACGGCGGACGGGTTCACCTGGAAAAGGCGCTTGTCATCGCGATTTCGCAGTCGGGCGCCAGTCCCGACATTCTGTCTGTCGTCGAGGCGGCCGTGAAACAGGGGGCGACTGCGATCGGTCTTACAAATACCGGTGACAGTCCGCTTGCACGGCTTTCCACCGCGACGATTGACATTTGCGCAGGCGCTGAACAAAGCGTTGCGGCGACGAAGACTTATGTGAATTCCGTGATTGCCGGCCTCTTGCTGCTCGCAGAGATCGGCAATGATGCAGAGCTGTCCCGCGCCCTTGATGCTGTGCCCGCTCATTTGGAAAGGGCGATTGAAACCGATTGGTCGGTCCTGGCGGATCCGATTGAAAAGCGCGGCTCGCTCTACGTGGTCGGACGCGGCCCGGGGCTGGCGGTTGCCAACGAAGCGGCGCTGAAATTCAAGGAGACCTGCCAGATACAAGCAGAGGCCTATTCCTCGGCCGAAGTTTTGCACGGTCCGGTTTCGATTGTCGAAGACGGATATCCGGTTCTTGTGCTTGGCGTGCGGGATGCAGCCGAGGAAGGTCTTGCCCGGACGGCGGATCGCATGGCGGCTCAGGGCGGGATCGTCTTTGGAACCACAGACAAGCTTGAACACGCGAAACGGCTCGACTTCGAGGCCGCCGGGCATCCGCTGACCGATGCCATCACGCAGATCGTATCATTTTATGCCTTCATCGAATGGTTCGCCCGCCGCCGGGGGTTCAATCCCGATGTTCCGCGGCACCTGAAGAAGGTGACGCAAACGGTATGACGGAGAGGGTGGCCTACACCGCGCAGCGGGTCTTCGACGGTGACGCGATCCACGAGAATGCCGCGGTTCTCGTTGTCGATCGGGCCGTTGCGGGTGTTGTGTCCGTCTCCGAGATACCGGACGCGTTCTCTGTGGAGGATTTGGGTAGGGGGCTGATTTCCCCCGGACTGGTCGACCTCCAGGTCAATGGCGGCGGCGGGTTTATGCTCGGGGATGCACGGTCTCTGGACGATCTGGCCGTGATCTGCGCCGCACATGTGCCGCTCGGGACCACCGCGATGACACCGACGCTGATCACGGATACGCCTGAGACGACGCGCAGGATCGTTGCGCTCGGCATTGAGGCCGCCGCAAAGGGTATCCCGGCCTTCAAGGGTCTGCATCTGGAAGGCCCGCACTTGTCAGTAAACCGGAAAGGCGCGCATGACGCTGGTCTCATAAGACCGATGACGGAAGAAGATCTGACGTTTTATCTTGAAGCGGCCGGGCAGTTGCCCAGCCTGATGATCACGGTCGCACCGGAAACGGTCACGCCCGGTCAGATTGCGCGTCTCAGCAAGGGCGGCGTCCACGTCAGCCTCGGTCACACGGGGGCCGGGTACGAAGCCTGCCAATTGGCGGTGGACGCTGGAGCGGCCTGCGTGACCCATCTCTTCAACGCCATGAGCCCGTTGCAGCATCGCGAACCGGGGCTTGTCGGCGCGGCACTCGACCTCGGCAACCTCAGCGCCGGGTTGATTGCGGATGGCATCCACGTCGATCCTGTGGCGGTCCGCATCGCGATGAAATCAAAGCGCGGCCCCGGACAGATTTTTCTGGTGACCGATGCCATGTCACAGACCGGCACGGATGTGAGCTCATTCACTCTGGGAGGGCGCACGATTTTCCGGAAGAACGGCATGCTGTGCCTTGCCGACGGGACACTGGCAGGTGCGGACATCGATCTGCCGGCGTCGATGCGCTTCCTGTGTGACAGTGTCGGCGTTGACAGGCGCACGGCGTTGAAGATGGCAACGAGTTACCCCGCGGAGGTGATCGGACTTCCCGTCGGTCGGCTGCGTCCGGAGTGCGCTGCCGACATGGTTCTGTTTGGAGCGGACTTTGCCGTCGAGCGGGTCTGGCTCAACGGAAAGCCTGCATATTCGCCGTGAGTCTAGCGGTCGAGTGGCGCGCCATTTGGCGCGTCCGAAGCCGCCTGTCTGATGCGCTCGGGACAGTCACCTGTTCGCTTGCAGTCAGGATCGTCCCACCATCCGCCTGAGTGTGTCGTCCCCGTCAACGAGATGATGCTTCAGGGCACCTGCCACGTGCAGGACGATCGCGGCGATCAGCGCATAGCCGGTGTAGTGATGAACCTCTTCAGCCAGCTCCGCCAATCCCTCGTTGAGGGCTTGCGGCCGGCCATTCTCGCCCGGATTGCCGGCCACGAGATCAAGACCGAAAATGCTGAGGCCCTGGCCGCTCATGAGTGCGTCCAGCAGTCCGGACAGGGGCATGATGACGGTTCCCAGGATCAGCGCCCAGTGAACGAAACGCGCGACAGCGTGTTCCCAGGCCGGCCCGCCACTTATGCTCTCCGGCCAGCCCTTGCTCAGGCGCACGACCACCCGCACGGCAATGATCACGAACAGCAGCAACCCGATCGACTTGTGAATGTCGTAAAGGGAAAAGCTGCGTGTCTCGGACATGAAAAGCCCGAGGCCGATCAGACCGACGATTCCGGCTGCGATCGTCCAGTGCAGCGACATCTCGAGCCTTGAAACAGGTTTGCTTTCCATCGATCTATTCCTCGCCGGATCAGGTCTTGTTAGCGCCCGTAGTCGGACTTCGGATTGCGGTACATGGTGTGGTAGTGCCCGGCGCCGGACGCGTTGCCGCCGACATTCCCGCCTGTCGACAGAAGTTCGATGATCAGGCTCGGCCCCTGGATGCGCATGTAGGTCGGCGTGTTGACCTCGTCGCTGCCGGTCCAGGCAAACGAGATCTTGTCCAGATCGGCTGCAAGTTCGTCCATCCGCCGTTCCATGTCCTCGGCCGGCAGAACGGAAACCCATTGGCGAATGGCAGTTTTCAGAAGATCTCTCTGGGCCGCCGACATCGCGGATGCTGCAAGCCCGGCGACCGGTGGAACAACGCCGTCTTTGCCGGGGCCGGTCAGCACGTTGTCCGGCACCGCGCCTGCATCTGCAATCGCTTGCTGGTCTTCATCGAGCGCGTCGAATACCGCAAAACCTGCCTGGTGCATGTCGAAGCCGACTTCATAGGCGGTCCCGTCGAGCGTGAAAATCGATGGCTCGGTGCCGACAAAGGAAGGGGAAAGCGATTGGACCGTGTCGCCGTCAATAGAGACATTGAGGCCGAGGTGATGGCCGCCGAATTGCCATGCCCATGGGGCCTCCGACGAAGGCGTGCCATAAAACGCAAACCAGTAATTCTCAGGCGACCATTGAAAACGCTCCGCGCGCGCATCGCGGCTCAGAAAGGCTTCCGCCGCCATGATTTCCGCGACGCGTTCATAGCCGTCCTTGCTGAGTGCCGACGCGAGAAAGTCGAACAGAGACGAACGCTGGGTCTCGTCCATCTCTCCGACCGATATGCCTGCCCGTTCTACCATGGCGGTAGGAAGGTTTGACCAGGTCGTCCGCTTGTCCGCGTCGAACTCGAAGACGAACCTCGCGGCGGCGTCGTCGTCGAAATGTGCGAGCAGCGCGATTGCCGCAAGACGAGCCGATCTGGCCGAAGCCTTGCCGTACGGTTGCGCATAGTCCGGTATGGGCACGACGCCATGGGCTTGCTGGTCCGTTACATCATGGGCGGCGAGCGGCGTTGCGATCAGCAGCATGACGGTCGCGAAGGTCGGGAATCTCATGATCGGTCTCCGTAGAACTGCTTGGCCGGCCCCATGCCTCGAAACGTTGACACAAACCCGACGGCACATCGCCGTATTGCGATGAATGCAACGGTTCGGTGACGACCCACGTATCCGCGGCAAGAGACCTCGTGCCGGGACGATTAAACCCCATGCCTTCCGGTCAGGATTATGATGTTTGCGAATCTTCTGGCGATGCGTCCCGTGGTCCGCTCGGAAATCCATACAAGAAACGGAATCGTACAATAATCGGCAGCACGTTCGAAGAACGTGTGCGTGAACGTCTGGATGCCGTCCTGCAAGCCACGGCCGGGCCTGACGCGCTGCGTCGGCAACGACGCGAAGAAAGACATCGAACGCCCGCGCTGCTTTCAATCGGTTTCACGCGTCCTTTTCCGGAGCCAGGCCTCGTATTTCGGAACGTCTTCACGCAGCTTGAGGGCCGCACCTTCGAGCGCATCGGCAAGCGCTTTCGTTTCGTCGCGTTTCCGTTCCATGAACGAGACCGGATCCTGGGCACCGAATTCCGCTTTTGCTTCCGAAAACCCCGTACCGGCATCATCATCGTCGCCGCGGCCTGGGCTGTCGAACAAGGTGCGTACCTGCGTGTCGTAGCGCAGCGCATCATGAACGGCTTCAGCCAGTTCCGTGAACCCGATAACGAACCCGCCCGAGGCCTGTTCGTCGTTGCTTGGATTGATCTGGAGAAGCAGCCGGTGTTCGGCGCCCTTGGCGTCGCCGTTCAGGATCGTGCCGAAAAGCGGACCGGAGACCGAGTTTTCCCTGTAGTGTTCGACGGCACGCTGAAAGTCATTTTCTCTCAACGCATCCGAGACCTTCTTCTTGGTCTCAGCAGTCTCCACCACGATCTTCGCCATCTGTGCCTACGTCAAAACTAAATCAAAAGTTGCATGCCGCCGGACGCTAACTCATGCATTTTCGAAAGGGAAGTGCAGATGCAGTGAAATACTGCCTGAAATGTACTGAAAAGATAAAATGTAAAGAAAATATCTGGCTTGTATCTAACTACTTTCGTGGAAGGTCTTAGTAAATATTACGAGTTACTGTCCAGCGCGACTCAAACCGGCGCAGTGAACGAACGGGTGCCGGAAGCCTGAACGGAGTGGCTGACCGGGCGGCATGTGTGCCGGATTGCGCGCAAGGTCAATCATGCGCCTGCAAGCGCGCGCACGCGGAAACGCTCACTCATTACGTCTTGGATTGTCATATGAAAGAAGAGTGGTGATGGCTCCCCAGGCCGGACTCGAACCAGCGACCCAGCGATTAACAGTCGCTTGCTCTACCAACTGAGCTACTGGGGATCACCACGTTGGGGCCGGTTCGCGACCGCCCCGTCGATGGGCAAGCGTATATCAAAGGCTTGATCCGTTTGCCAAGCCCCAGTGTGCGTTTTTTTCATTCAGCCGTCATTTTTTTGTGCTCCGTGTGGAGAACATCAAGAAAAACAGATGCCTAGACGGATTTCTCAATTCGGGAAACGGTGGCGTCCCCACGCTGCGGTCGTCACGGATATCCTTTTGCACCGCAGGGAAAGGGGCATGAGTCTGCAGTGATCTTCGGCGTGCCGTTGCCTTCGCGGTGTGTTTCCCGCGCTTGTCACTTGCCGAATATGCGTTTAGGAAGGATTCCGACGGTTCCGGAACGGGCTTGGCCCGGACCGGATGAAACGGGAATCCGGTGCAAGCGCCCCGCGCCAATCCGGAGCTGCCCCCGCAACTGTAAACGGCGAGCGATTGCACATGAGCCACTGGTCCGGCGGACCGGGAAGGGGTGCAAGAGGCCACCAGCCGTGAGCCAGGAGACCGGCCGTCGGGAGACTAACCCTTGCAGCTGTCGGGTGGACGGCCGGGAGATTGTGGTGAATGAACGAACAGGGCCCCGGTCCACACTTGTCCTTGGGGGCGCGCGCTCCGGCAAAAGCAGGTTCGCCGAACGGCTCGCGGTCCGCTCCGGCCTGCAAAAGATCTATGTCGCCACGGGCGCAGCTTTCGATGCCGAGATGGCCGACCGCATCGCTGCCCATCAGCATCAGCGCGGCGACGATTGGCAGACGATCGAGGAACAGCTGGACCTGGCCGGCGTCCTTGCTCGTGAGTGCAGTCCCGGCCGGGTCGTGCTTGTCGACTGCCTCACGCTCTGGCTCTCCAACCTGACCTTCGCCGAAAAGGATATTGCCGCCGAGACGGCAAAGCTCTGCGACGCTGTTTCGGAGCTTGCGTCCGCCTGTGTCTTCGTATCGAACGAGGTCGGCATGGGGATCGTGCCGGACAACCGTCTTTCCAGGTCGTTTCGAGATGCGCAGGGGCGTCTCAATCAGGATATCGCTCAAGCCTGCAGCCAGGTGGTTTTTGTCGCCGCCGGACTGCCCGTGCTTTTGAAACCCAACCCGCACATGGACATTGCACTATGAACACGATGAGCCCGCAAAAGGGACAGAAGATACCGACAACGATCGTGACCGGGTTTCTGGGAGCCGGAAAGACGACGCTGATCCGCAATCTTCTGCAGAACGCCAACGGCCGCAAGATTGCCCTGATCGTCAATGAATTCGGAGACATGGGGTTCGACGGGTCTCTGGTGAATGGTTGCGCGGATCCGGACTGTGCGGCGGAAGAAGTCGTGGAACTCACCAATGGCTGCATCTGCTGCACGGTCGCCGATGATTTCCTGCCGACGATGGAAATGCTGCTTGCCCGCGAAACGCCGCCGGAGCACATCGTCATCGAGACATCCGGGCTGGCGTTGCCACAGCCGCTTGTACGCGCGTTTTCCTGGCCGAGCGTCAAGACGAAGGTGACCGTCGACGGCGTCGTCACGGTCCTGGATGCCGCCGCCCTTGCCGAAGGCCGGATCGCGCTGGACGAAGATGCGCTTGAGGCGCAACGTGCCGCCGATGACGCACTGGATCACGAAAGCCCCGTCGAAGAACTGTTTCAGGATCAGTTGCGCTGCGCGGATCTGGTTGTCTTGAACAAGGCCGATCTTGTTTCTGGCGACACGCTGAAATCCGTCGAGGACAAGATCCAGGCGGACGTCCGGTCCGCGGTTCACATCGTCTCCTCCGAAAAGGGAACCTTGCCGATCGAGGTTCTGCTCGGCCGCCAGTCTGCGGCCGAAGACGACATGGCGGCGCGCCACGAACACCACCATCATCACCATGACGATGATGACCACCATCACGACGACGACCATCATCACGACCACCACCATGATCACCATCACCACGATGATTTCGAAAGCCACGTTCTCGATGTGCCTGCGTTCCAGAGCCTGAAATCCGTCGAGGAAAGAGTTCTGGAAGGCATGGCTCTCAAAGGTGTGCTGCGTATCAAGGGGGCGGTGCGGGTCGAAGGCAAGCCGGCGCCTGCCATGGTTCAGGCGGTTGGCCCCAGGGTGGAGACCTGGTTTGCCGCCGGGGCGGAGAGCTCCGGAAAACTGGTGGTGATCGGCCTGAAGGGATTTGACCTTGATGCCGTCCGCGCGCTTTTCGGCAGCGTGAAGGCCGCCGCCTGAATATGCTGCGGCACCTGATGTCAGCAAGTTCGAAATAGCCATACCGCCCAGCACGCCTGAGGAAGAAGACACGCCCGCATGCACATTCTGGCCAGTCAGACGCGACGGATTGACGACGGTGGTGATGCCGTCGACCTTGGGCAGTCGCCCGCCGATATCCTGTTCCTTTCGGCGGCGGACACTGAGCTCGGCGGTTTCGCATCCTCACACGCCGCACTTGAGGCGGGCCGCGCAAGCCTGCGTCTCGCCAACCTGATGGCGCTGTCGCATCCCTATTCGATCGATCTCTACGCCGAACAGACGGTCAGGGGATCGAAGCTTGTGGTCCTGCGTATCCTGGGTGGCGTCGAATACTGGCGCTACGGGCTTGAACGAATTGGCGAAGAGATCCGGGCGAATGGCAGTGAACTGATCGTCATTCCCGGCGATGACAAGTGGGACGAGCAACTGACGTCCCATTCGACGCGCCCCGCCGAAGAGGTTCACAGGTTCTGGCGCTACTGCGTCGAAGGTGGTTCGCAGAACTACGCAAACGCGCTGCGGTATGCCGCTTTTCTGCTAGGCCTTGCCGACGAGCCGGCGCATCCGGTTCCACTTCCGCGGGCCGGGATCTACCTCAAGGGGCAGACGGCATCGGATCTTCAGGACTGGAAGGCGGTCTGGCCCGACGCGCCGCGGCCCGTCGCTGCCATCACCTTCTACCGGGCACTCATTCAGGGAGCACAGACCGCGCCCATAGACGCGCTTGTCGAGGCGCTCGATCAGGCCGGTATCAATGCCTTGCCTGTCTTTGTTTCCAGTTTGAAGGAAGCCGAATCCGTTGCGATCCTGGAAAGCCTGTTTGACGGGGCGCAGCCGGATGTCGTTTTGAACGGAACCGCCTTTGCGGTGTCGAAGGCGGGGCGGGCTCACCAGCCGACACCGCTCGACAGGATCGGCAAACCCGTGCTTCAGGTGGTGTTTTCCTCGTCCTCGAAGGAAGGCTGGGAGGAAAGCGACCAGGGCCTTTCCATCCGGGACCTGGCCATGCATGTCGTCCTTCCGGAGATCGACGGGCGCATTCTGACGCGCGCCGTTTCCTTCAAGGAGGAAGGCGTTTTCGATGAGGCCACGCAGTCGACCCCGGTGCGGTTCACGCCTGTTTCCGACAGGGTCGGCTTCGTCGCCGGCCTGGCCGCGAACTGGGCGGCGCTTGGCCGGAAGCCCGCGGCTGAAAAGAAGACGGCGTTGATCCTGGCGAATTATCCGAACAAGGACGGCCGGCTTGCCAATGGCGTCGGCCTCGATACGCCCGCATCCTGCACCGCGCTTCTGGCCGCCATGGACGCTGCGGGGTTTGAGACGGGAGATGCACCAGAAACGCCGGCAGCGCTGATGAAGCTGCTCACGTCCGGCGTGACCAACGCGCTGGACGGACGTGCGGACCGGCAGACTTACGAAGAACTCTCGCTGTTTGACTATCAGCGGGATTACGCGGGGTTGCCGGCGGATTTAAGGATGGCCGTATCGGATCGTTGGGGGACACCGGAAAGCGACCCGCATGTGGTCGACGGAAAGTTCCGGCTCGCGCTTCACCGGTTCGGCAATCAGATCGTCGGAATTCAGCCGGCGCGCGGTTACAACATCGATCCCAAGGAGACCTATCACGATCCGGATCTGGTTCCGCCGCACCACTATTTCGCATTCTACATCTGGTTACGGCAGTGCTTCAGTGCCGATGCCGTCGTGCATCTCGGCAAACATGGAAATCTTGAATGGTTGCCGGGCAAGGCGCTTGCCCTGTCGCAAAACTGCTTCCCTGAAGCCGTTCTCGGTCCTGTTCCCAATGTATATCCCTTCATCGTCAACGATCCCGGCGAGGGCGCGCAGGCGAAACGCCGGACATCCGCCGTCATCGTCGATCATCTGACACCGCCGTTGACGCGGGCCGAAAGTCACGGTGTTGCTGAGGAACTGGAAACGCTGCTGGACGAATATTACCTCGCCAGCGGTGTCGATCCGCGCCGCCTGAAAGCACTGACGCGCGAGATTCTC
This sequence comes from Roseibium sp., assembly GCF_965232425.1. Classification (GTDB taxonomy): domain Bacteria; phylum Pseudomonadota; class Alphaproteobacteria; order Rhizobiales; family Stappiaceae; genus Roseibium. The sequence continues at coordinate 5,668,459 of NZ_OZ246971.1, read as the reverse complement.
GATGCGGCGGTGCGCCATGGCCTCGACCGGGACATCGGCCTCGACGACAAGATGGATGAGGAAACGCGGCTCGCCCGTCTCGATGCGCATCTTTGCGATCTGAAGGAACTGCAGATCCGGGACGGTCTCCACATTCTGGGCCGAAGTCCGGACGGCGATCAGCTTGTTGACCTGCTATGCGCGCTTGCCCGTGTGCCGCGCGGCTCGGAACCCCGTCAGCAGAGCCTGCAAAGAGCACTCGCACGGGATCTGGACCTGGACGAGTTTAACCCGCTCGACTGCGACTTCGCGCAGGCCTGGTCCGGCGCGAGACCTGAGGCACTTATGTCAACCACCGGCGCGCCCTGGCGAACGAACGGTGACACGGTTGAAAGACTGGAGCTTTTGTCCCGGGATCTTGTCGCAGGCACGTGCCCCCCGAAGAGTGATTGGCAGGAAGCCGGTGCAGTGCTCGACGAGATCGAAACAACGCTGCGGCCGTCCGTCCTGGCGTCGGGGCCCTCGGAAACAGCGTCGGTCCTGAAAGCACTCGATGGCCGGTTCGTGGAACCGGGGCCGTCCGGCGCGCCTTCGCGCGGGCGCCCGGACGTGCTGCCGACCGGAAAGAACTTCTACTCGGTTGATGTCCGCGCGGTGCCGACGGAGACGGCCTGGCGGCTCGGCTGGCAGTCGGCCGTCCTTGTCGCCGACCGCTACTTTCAGGAAGAAGGCGAATGGCCGACATCCCTGGTCCTGACCTGCTGGGGCACGGCCAACATGCGTACGGGCGGAGATGATATTGCCCAGGCCCTGGCGCTCATCGGTGCACGGCCGGTCTGGGAGCAGGCATCGGGCAGGGTGACCGGTTTTGAAATCCTGAAACTGTCGGAGCTGGGGCGTCCGCGCATCGATGTGACCTTGCGGGTCTCAGGCTTTTTTCGTGATGCGTTTCCGCACCAGATGGATCTGTTCGACAGCGCGGTGCGCGCCGTGGGGGCGTTGCAGGAGCCGGACGATGCGAATCCGGTCGCCGCACGCATGAAAGCGGACGCCCTCAGGTTCCGGGCGGCAGGCCTCGGATCGGACGAGGCGGAGCGCCGTGCCGGTTTCCGCGTTTTCGGTTCAAAGCCCGGTGCTTACGGGGCCGGGCTTCAGGCGCTGATTGACGAAGGGCTCTGGCAGGAACGCTCGGACTTCGCGGAGACATTCCTCGGCTGGGGCGGATATGCCTATGGCGGCGGTGCGTCCGGAGCGGGCGCGAAGGAGGAGCTGACGGCGCGTCTCACGTCTGTCGACGCGGTTCTGCACAACCAGGACAACCGCGAACACGATCTTCTGGACAGCGACGACTATTACCAGTTCGAGGGCGGTCTTGCAGCGACCGTTGAAACGCTCAAGGGCACAGCCCCGAAAGTGTTCCACAACGATCATTCCCGGCCCGAGCGTCCGGTTGTCAGGACACTTTCGGAAGAAATCGGCAGGGTCGTGCGCGGGCGTGCCGCCAATCCCAAGTGGATACGCGGCGTGATGCGCCACGGCTACAAGGGCGCTTTCGAGATGGTTGCGACGCTTGACTACCTGTTCGCGTTTTCAGCCACGACGACAGCTGTTGGTGATCACCATTTCGACCAGCTCTTCGATGCCTATATCGACGACCCGGAGGTCCGCGACTTTCTGAAGGATGCCAACCCCGCCGGTTACGCGGACATGCTGTCCCGTTTTCTGGACGCGATTGACCGCGACCTCTGGACGCCGAGGCGCAATTCGACCCATGCTGTGCTGAATGACCTTAAGACGAGTTTTGAAGGGACACCCAAGCCGTGACTGCCGAAAGCGAAAAGCCCGAGCTGACCGAAGACGAACTGAATGCCCGTCATGCGGAGAAGATGCGCAAGAAAAAGGCCGCGCGCGACAAGATCATGGCGACCAAGACAATCGAGAAAGGGCTGCTGATCGTTCACACGGGCAAGGGCAAGGGAAAATCGACCGCCGGTTTCGGCATGGTCTTCCGCTCCCTCGGCCACGGCCACAAGGTGGGCGTCGTCCAGTTCGTGAAAGGCCGGATCGAAACCGGCGAACGCATGGCGCTGGAGCGCTTTTCCGATCTGGTGACGATCAAGCGCATGGGCGAGGGGTTCACCTGGGAAACGCAGGACCGCCAGCGTGACATCGATGCGGCGGAGCAGGCTTGGGAAGCTGCCAAGGACATGATCACCTCCGGGGACTACCGCCTGATCCTCTGCGATGAACTCAACATCGTGCTGCGCTACGACTACATCGACATCGCTAAGGTGGTCGAGTTCCTGAAGAACGAAAAACCCGATGATGTTCATGTCGTTGTGACCGGCCGCAACGCAAAGGACGAACTCATCGAGATCGCCGATCTCGTCACCGACATGACCCAGGTAAAGCACCCGTTCCGGTCGGGCGTGAAGCCGCAGGAAGGCATCGAGTTCTAGTCGTGAGGTTTGGTGCGCACACGCAACAGGGAAGGATTGGACCCAATGGGCAAGATCTTTGATGACGGTCTGCGCTCCGCGTCGCCCCATCATGCCGAACTGGTTCGCAAATACGAACTCTATCGGACCGTGGTCGAGTTCCTGGCCGCGCTGACCTTTATCGTCGGGAGCATCTTCTTCTTCTATCCCAAGCTCGTGTTTTCCGGGACATGGCTGTTTCTGATCGGGTCTTTCCTGTTCGCCGTGAGGCCATCCATAAGGCTGCTGCTTGAACTTCGCCTTGCGAACCTGCCGGTGCCGGCAGAATTCAGACCCTATGGGGCCGCGCCGGTTGAAGGTGATCCGAACCCATGACGCGGTCAGATGCGGTGCCGAAAACACCCGCGTTGATGATCCAGGGAACCGGCTCGAATGTCGGCAAGAGCCTCATCGTGGCAGGCCTGTGCCGTCTGTTTGCCAACCGGGGGCTCACCGTTCGCCCGTTCAAGCCGCAGAACATGTCGAACAATGCTGCCGTTACCGATGACGGCGGCGAAATCGGCCGTGCGCAGGCGCTCCAGGCGCTCGGCTGCCGGGCGCCGTCTTCGGTTCACATGAACCCGGTCCTCCTGAAACCGGAGACCGACACCGGTGCGCAGATCATCGTCCAGGGCAAACGCTTCGGCACCATGCGTGCGCGCGAATATGGAAAGCAGAAGAATACGCTTTTGCCGAAGGTTCTGGAGAGTTTTTCAACCATTGCTTCAGGAGCGGATCTGGTTCTGGTCGAAGGCGCTGGCAGCCCGGCCGAGATCAACCTCAGATCCGGCGACATTGCCAATATGGGGTTTGCGGAAGCAGCCGGTCTGCCGGTGATCCTGTGCGCGGATATCGACAGGGGCGGCGTGATCGCCTCCGTTGTCGGCACGCACGCGGTCCTTGAGCCGGAAGAACAGAACCGCATCAAGGGCTTTTTCATCAACCGCTTTCGGGGGGATCCCAGCCTTTTTGACGACGGCATGCGCGAGATCGTGGCAAGGACCGGGTGGCGGGGTCTTGGTGTTGTGCCGTGGTTTGCGGAGGCGGGGAAACTGCCGGCGGAAGATGCGCTCGGCCTCGAAGACGGCTTCGGTCAGGGCAGCCTCAAGTTTGCCGTTCCCGTGATCTCCCGGATTGCCAATTTCGATGATCTCGATCCGTTGCGGCTGGAACCCGGCGTGTCACTCGCACTGGTTCAGCCGGGCGAACCTTTGCCGGGCGATGCCGATATCGTCCTTCTTCCCGGTTCGAAGTCGACGGTTGGAGACCTTGCCTTTTTCCGCGGGCAGGGGTGGGACATCGATCTGAAGGCGCACCATCGTCGCGGTGGCCAGATCCTCGGGGTTTGCGGCGGCTATCAGATGCTGGGAAAGACGATTTCCGATCCCGACGGCATCGAGGGACCGCCGGGAACCGTCGAAGGTCTCGGATTTCTGGATATCGAAACCGTTCTCACGGCCGAGAAATCGACTGTCTATGCAGAAGGAACCCACCTCGCCAGCGGCGCGGCGTTTTCCGGTTACGAGATCCATATCGGCCGCACGGCGGGTCCCGATTGCGACCGCCCGATGATGCAGTTGAAAAACGGCTCCATGGATGGTGCGGTGTCGGAGGATGGACGGGTTTGCGGAACCTATGTCCATGGCCTCTTTACCAGCGACAAGTTCCGCTCCGCCTATCTGGCAGCGCTTGGAGCATCATCCGAGCTGGCCTACGGCAGAAGTATCGACCGCATCCTGGATGATCTGGCGCGCCATCTGGAAAGCGTTTTGGATGTCGACGCAATCTTTGAGATTGCCGGAGGAGATGGCTCTCGGGCGCTTCGAGACGGCATCGGCGGCTAACGCAGAACAAGCGCAATCAGCAGAACCAAAAACGCCTGGACAGCGCATGCACCGATCATGACGAAGACCGCCCGGTCTATGTCATTTGCGGTCGCCTGCTTGCGTCCGGCGGCGTTCATGTAGGGATCGTCGACCGTGTAACCTAGATAGGCGCGCGGACCGGCCAGGGCGATATCGAGCGCACCCGCCATTGCCGCTTCCGGCCACCCGGCATTTGGCGATCTGTGCTTTCGTGCATCCTTGAAGACGCAGGCAAGGCTCTTGCCTGGAGAGCCGTGCGCGAGCGGGGCGGCCAGAGCGATGAAAAGTCCCGACAGCCGGGAGGCGGGCAGGTTGATGAGGTCGTCGAACCGCGCCGAGGCCCAGCCGAAGTCCTGATAGGTTTCGTTCCTGTGCCCGATCATGCTGTCGGCGGTGTTCACGGCCTTGTAGGCGAGAAGGCCGGGCAGGCCGAGAAGGGCAAACCAGAATACGGGCGCCACCACGCCATCGGAAAAGTTCTCGGCGCAGGATTCGACCGCAGCGCGGGAAACACCGGCTTCGTCGAGTTGTTCCGGGTCGCGGCCGACGATCATGGCAACGGCTTTGCGACCCCCTTCCAGCCCGCTGCCTTCAAGCCCGTCGCGGACCGCGGCAACGTGACAGTAGAGACTGTTTTGCGCGATGAAGACCGCGGCGATGATGACCGTCAGCACATCGCCGAAGGGAATGCGCGCGAAAAGATGCTGGAGGACCGCTCCCAGGGCGAGCCCGCCGAGAACAAGCACGGCAAGCAGGAGCGTTCCCGCACGCTTTCGCTGACCGGAACTCAGCGACGGACGGTTCATTTTCCCGTCGAAGAACGTGATCACCTTGCCGATCCAGACAACCGGATGCGGCAGACGGCGCCAGAGCCAGTCCGGATCGCCGACGACCGCATCAAGCAGGAGCGCGGCGAGGAGCAACCAGAGTGCATTCTCGTAGATCAGCATCCCGCTTAGCTAGAACAATTCCCGGAAAAGGGGAACCGGCTTTCCCCGTCTGTCCCGCGCGGCATGAGCGGTTATAGCTCGCCGCGCGCATCCGCCAGGGCATCGGACAATCGCTGCAGGTTCTCCGGGCCACCCGGCAGACCGAAGCGGATCCATGTCGGCGCATAGTCGAAGATCCGTGTCCAGATATGCCGCCGCGCCAGCGCTTCATGCAGCGCGTGCGCCTTGCGAAGGCCCGCCAGTGCGAACAGGGGGGTGCCACCGAAGACGCTCAACTGATGTTCCGACAGGGTGATCGTCAGATCGGCCATTTCATCGGCAAGGCGGCGCGCCGTCTTGTCCTGCCACTCCTGGTCCCGGAGGGCCGTCGCCCCGATTTCCAGGGCCGGCCCGCTGACGCTCCAGCTCTCCAGGCGGGCACTGACCCGGTCGACGGTCTCCTGCGGGCCCGCCAGGAAACCGAGCCGCAGTCCAGCGAGACCGAAGAACTTGCCGAATGATCTCAGCACGACAATGTTCTGCTCGCCGACATGCGGCAGGACGCTGGCTCCGGGCATGACGTCGGCAAAAGCTTCGTCCAGTACCAGGAACCCGCCGCGTTCGGTCAGGATCCGGGCAATTTCCAGAAGGCTCTTCACATCGATCAACTGGCCGTCCGGATTGTTCGGATTGACCAGAACGACAATCCTTGCTTCCGCAGGCAGCGCATAGACGCTGGAAAGTTCGAGCGGGTCCCTGCCGTCCCTTTGCCAGACTTCCTTGTGGCTCGAATAGGTCGGTCCCGCCAGGGCCGCGGGTCCGTCGGGAAGCAGTGCCGGCAAGAGGGAGAGCAGGATCTGCGTACCGGGCGCGGCGACAAGCCCGAGATGATCGGGCACCTGGTAGGCGCGCCGCGCCGCGGCAAGCAGCTGTTCTTCCGCGACGCGGTTCGGCAGCGCATTCCAGGCGGTGGCCGGAAGCGTTTGCGCAATCGGGTAGCTATAGGGGTTTATCCCGGTCGACAGATCCAGCCAGTCATCCGCTTTTCCGCCAAAACGTTCAACCGCGAGCGACAAGTCACCACCGTGTTTCACGAAATCACCCTTTGCGCTTCTACCCGGCAAACCGAAAGGCCGGGGCTTCTAGTCTTTGATTTGCCGAGCATTATCCGATTTGGCGGTCGGGGGCAGCACGTGAAACGACACTTCCCTTGTCAGAAACGCAAATTGACAGGAAAAATTCGGAAATGATAAGAACAAAACAGGAACATAAAGTGTGGGGTAAGACATGGCAGCAGAACGGAGATCGAAGGGGCCGAGGGACTTCGACCGGGACCTTCTCCTGGAAGCACTGGCGCGGGCCAGAAATGCAATGGTCGACGCGCAGCGCGCGATGCGGCCCAAATCGGGTCTGTCCCGATCGGCCGACGCGGTCATTTCGGAAATCGACGAGTTTGCCTTTGTGCTGACCGGGGAGAAGAGCCACTTTCACGCAAGAGCGCACGGATCTCCGCCCGGTTCGGCGAAAAAGACCGCTTAGGCGTGGCGACGATTAAAGGTCTGCCAGTGTTTCCGCGATCAGGTGATCGACGATCCTGTCGAGTTTGTCCGGGGCGATGAGCCCGTCATCGGGAATGTCGCCGGCGATCTGCAGCTGCTTGTCGGCGGATGTGCCTTCCAGCGCAATGGTCCGGATATGCTCGACCTCCGCCTCGCACCCGAAGAAGACGGCGTCCGGCCTGACCAGTTCGATCAGTTCCTCGACGAGATTCACAAAGGGCGCGGTTTCGTTGCGGCCGAAATCGATCAGGCTCGCCTCGGTTCCATACCGCTGCGCCTGCCAGCGGTTTTCCGCGAGCAGGAACCGGGAATAGGGGCGCCAGCTCTGGTTGGCCCGCCTGAGCCTGTAGAGCATCCGGCAGAGGCAGCGGTAGAGCGCCGCGATCGCGACCGCATCGTCGAGACGTGGACACACATCCGTCACGCGCAGTTCAAGTGTCGGAAACCTGTCGGAGGGCCTGAGGTCCCACCAGATCTTGGTCGCGTCCTCCAGGACGCCGGCGCTGCTCAGGATGTCGACGATGTGCCGGTATTCATGATGACTTTCGAACCTCGGGGGCAGTCCGGTGCGGGGCATCTCGTTGAAAACGGCAAGACGGTAGGACTTCAGCCCCGTGTTCCGCCCGCGCCAGAAAGGTGACGATGTGCTCAGCGCCAGTAGATGCGGCAGGAAATAGGCGAGCTGATTGAAGAGATCGACGCGCAGTTCCTCGTCTTCGATGCCGACGTGAACATGCATGCCACAGATCAGCATTCTTCTAGCAACGACCTGCATCGTCCGGGCGATCTGGTTGTATCGCTCCTTGTCGGTATGTGGCTGGTCGGTCCATTCCGCGAAGGGGTGCGTGGAGGCGGCGATGGGCGCAAAATCATGCGCGGCCGCTTCCCTGGCGACGGTCTTGCGAAAATAGGCAAGTTCCGCGCGCACTTCCGAAAATGTCAGGCAGACTGGCGTTCCGACTTCGATCTGGCACTGCAGGAATTCCGGACTGACCCGCCCCTCAAGCGCGCTTTCGCAGGCAGAGAAGAGTTCCTTCGGCGGGGAACTCGCCAGCTTTCGGGTGGATCTGTCGACCAGCAGGTACTCTTCTTCAACGCCGACGCTGAAACTTGGATCTTTCATCGGGTCAGCATCGGCGGTTTTGAAGGCGCAAGTCAAGCAACAGTCGGCACAAGCGCTTGCGGCCGTTGGGAATATGCCTTTCCGCCGTCACCAGATGTTGCCTACGCCGGGCGTGTACACCGCCGCGATCACCGTGTTCGTCTGGAGAACGTCGCATTCAAGGATGCCGGAAACCTTTGCGACGGGAACGCTCGCCTCGAACGTCGCCGCCGCCACCAGGACCTTGCTGCCGGCCGACAGCTCCACGGTGTCCATGCCCTGGATGAGAACACTCTTCTGAGAATTGATGACCACATCCTGTCCCTGGAGGGAGATAATGCTCTCAAGCTCGGCAACACGCGATTCCAGATCGTTGATCCTGGTGCGAAGCGTTTCGACAAGCGCTTCGATATCGGGCCCTTGTGGAACCATTTTCGGCGATTTTTGCGGCTGCGGCGGCTGTACCCGTTTCATGGGTGATGTCTTTATCGCACGGGGTTGTGCCGCCGGGAACGAAGGACTTCCGCCTGGTTTTTTCATGTCGCATTTCTCCGTGTGTGCAATCCGGAGAAAACGCTAGCATGACGCAGCGGAAACAGGTAGCGCCGCGTTCAGCGCACGGTTGCGGAAAGGTTTTCCCGGCCGGAAACGGCCAGCGAGGTAAGCGTTTAGTGCTCTGGGGTTGAGCGTAGCCGGAACTTCTGCGTTGATTGGACCCGTGTGCGACCAGACGGGGAACGGAGAGCGGCGATGGGGGTGTTGAGATCACTTGTTGACGTGTTTCTGGGAACCAAAATCCGCGAATGGTCAACCGAATTGTCGTCCGGCAGGAAGCTCAAACTCATCCTCAAGGAGCGGGACGCGCGGCGCTATGTCCTGATACGCTTTTCAAGTGCCGGAGACTACCAATACGACCATCTTGAAGCAGACGAGGTGGCGTTGCTCGCCCGGAAGCTGTCGGAGATGTCGGTGGACATGCACAAAACGGGCTGACTGGACCTTTTGGTGGATACCGGAGACCTGCATGCCGAGCGAAATCCGAGCAGAATGTCCTGGAACAGGCGGTGGAGGCCCCGACCGGAATCGAACCGGTGTACACGGATTTGCAATCCGCTGCGTCACCACTCCGCCACAGGGCCTTTATGCCGTCTTTTCAGAGACTTAAGCGATTGCCTAAAGTGGTGTCAGGCAGTTTCGCAGCAAGTGTTAGGCAAATATCCGGTCCCGGACTGTCCGTCAACCCGTCTTTGCGTTTTTCACACCCAATGGGCATTAGACCTTTATTCACACCTATCCGCGTTTGTTGATGGCGGCGGCGCTGCTGCTTCGCGTCGCTGTGCAGCAGGACTGAGACACCGGGAACGCAATATCTGAAGAACAGTGCATGGGACGCCGGTTGCGTGGACTGGGTCGAAACATTCTGCGCTCGTTGTCTAACCCGGACTGTCCGAAACCCTTAGATTGAAAGCCGAACCGTTGCGAATGAGACGGTCTCGTTTGCCGGGTGGCCTGGCCGCCTGGCAACATGGGTGCGCCGTTGATGGGCATTGCGGCGCACCTTTGTTTTTCATGGACGTGGATTGCGGACGACAGGGTGAAACATGCGCAGCATCGTGCTCTCAAGTGGCGGTCCGACCGGGTTCAGGCAGCGGCTGAATCACCTCATTTGGCGCTTGATCCAGGTGTTGCCGGACCGCAGCTTTGTTTCCCTCAAATTTTTCTCGATTGGCGGCCGCTTTCCGAACCTGGATGCGCCGAGAAACTTCACCGACAAGGTGCAGGTTCGAAAGCTCTATGACCGCGATCCCCGCTTTCCCGTCATGGTCGACAAGCACGCGGTCAAGAAGTTCGTCCGCGAGCGGGTTGGTGAGGACTATGTCATAGGGACACTCTGGGTCGGACGGGATCTTTCCGAGGTTGACTGGACAACGATCCGGCTGCCGGTCGTTGTGAAGCCGACACACGGCAGCGGTCAGGGCGTTTTTCTGGAAAAACAGGCAGATATAAAAACGCTGCTCGAAAGCGACCTTCCTGACAAATGGCTGGAAACCAGGCACTATCGTCATAACCGTGAATGGGCATACGGAGAATTTGAACCGAAACTGATCATCGAGGAAATGCTTCAAGGCGCGACGGATGCGCCGGATGACTACCGCTTCTTCGTGTTTTCCGGAAAAGTCCGCCTGATTGCCGTCCGATTGCGGCGGAAGGGCGTTTCCTATGAGGCGTTTTTTTCTCCCGACGGTATCCGTCTTGACCTGCAGACCGGGTATCGAACACCAGCTTCCGGTGATGTCGAACTGCCTGCGAGCCTTGCAAGAATGATCCGGGTTGCCGAGCAGGTGGCGTGTGACACCGATTTCGTGCGTGTCGATCTTTATGCATTGGAGGACCGTGTTTTCGTCGGTGAACTGACGCTTTATCCGGGCGGTGGATTTCCGGGCTGTGTTCCGGATGCCTGGGATCGAAAACTTGGCGACATGTGGGATCTGCGCGCAAGGCCTCCTGCACGAAGATAGCTGCTTTCAGGGTGCCGGAACCGGAATACTTCACGCGCGCCGCATGAGCGCTGGGGCGTACTCCAAATCTGCCCGGCCGCGTTTTCGAACTGCTCCGACACCGGGACAGCACAGACCGGGCCGGGTTTCCGTGTTCGATCTGCCTCACTGGCATGCTGTCCACCCCGGTGTCCGTCGCGCCTTCCGACCTGTTTCGGCGACATGCGTCACTTCGCGGGCCCGCGCAATCGCGCCCGACACTTGTCAGGCCGGGTCTGCGTCGTTAATGAACCTATCTGTGAGGTGCCGGAAACCCGGCCAGGCAGAGCGAGGGCCGAAATGACGGACTATAGTCAGTCCCGCCGCAAGATGGTGGACAACCAGCTGCGGACCAACGATGTGACCGATCACCGGATCCTGGACGCCATGGAAGATGTGCCCAGGGAAAATTTCGTACCGGCCTCCAGGAAGTCGGTGGCCTATATCGACGAAGACATTCCGGTCGGGTCGGACGAGGGTGGCCGCGTTCTGATGAAGCCTCACATTTTCGGAAAACTGCTTCAGCTTGCCGACATCCGCGCTGACCATATCGTGCTCATCGTCGGGGCTGGCACCGGTTACAGCTCGGCAGTGATCGCGAAGCTCGCCGCGTCCGTCGTCGCGCTCGAGGAAGACGAGGCCCTTTTCGGCGCAGCCTCCGAATCGCTGGTCGAACTCGGCATCGAGAATGCCGTGGTGGTCGATGGGCCGCTGAGCGAAGGATTCGCCGCCGAGGGTCCTTACGATATCGTTTTTGTCGATGGGGCCGTGGAGGTTCTGCCCGAGACACTCACCAAACAGCTGAAATCATCCGGCCGTCTAGTGGTGATCGAAGGGCAGGGCGGTGCCGGTGTCGCACGGCTCTACCAGAAGTCCGGAGAAGCGGTGAGCAGCCGATTCGGGTTCAACGCGTCGGTCAGTCTTCTGCCGGGCTTTGCCAAATCCGAGGAATTCGTTTTTTAACGAATTGGTAACCAGCTTGAACCAGTCTTCACTGCAAGATGGTGGGTTTTGCAATGCGGCGAATGGCTTATCCCGGTTTCGGGTTTGTTGCCTGAATGCCGCAGTCTCTGAAAAACGGATATAATCCGTCGCAATCGGTTGAAGAGTAACGTTCTTCGGTTTACTCAACTATCCTATATGTCGTGATCCGGAAGGAGCGTTGGGTGTCGTGTCGTTCAACATTTAAGGCAGCTACCATTGGGTTTGTGCTGATGGGCGGGGTTGCTGCCGTTTCGTTGACCGGAATTGCAGTATCTCCTGCAAAGGCTGAGACGATCTGGCAGTCGCTCGCATTGGCTTATGCCAACAATCCGAGTTTGAATGCTGCAAGAGCGTCGTTGCGAAGCGCGGACGAAGGTGTTCCTCAGGCCCTTGCGGGTTGGCGCCCGACCGTGTCCTTGGGAGCAAGCATCGGCAGGACCTGGGAAGATTCGGGTTCGCGAAACCTGGCAGCAGTGCAGAACAATGCCTCCATCTCCTTGACGGTGAGCCAGACGGTGTTTGCCGGTTTTCGGACCGTGAACTCGGTTCGCCAGGCGGAAGCGATCGTTCGCGCGCAGCGGGAAAGCCTTATATCGACCGAGCAGGACACATTGCTGTCGGCTGCAACGGCTTATGTGAACGTCATTCAGGACACCGCGCTTGTGTCGCTTCAGCGAAGCGATCTGGCCTTCCTCCAGGAACAGGTGCGCGCCGCGCGCGACCGGTTTGATGTCGGCGAAGGAACGCGGACGGACGTAAGCCAGGCGGAAGCACGTGCCGCCGAAGCACAGGCGAGCCTGAACTCGGCGCTCGCGAACCTGAACGCAAGCCGCGCCGTCTACCGTCAGGTGATCGGCATTGAGGCGAAGAACCTGTCCGCCGACACCGGCATTGCCAAGTACGTTCCGAAGTCACTCGATTCCGCATTGAAGACGAGCGAGGTCAAGCAACCGCTCATCCGGCAGGCCCAGCATCTGGTGGATGCCGCGATTTTCAGCGTGAAGGCGATCGAGGGCCAAAGGTTGCCGACCGTGACGGTTGACGGTTCCCTGAGCCGGAGTGTCAACCCGAGCACGTTTTTCGCGGAGAACACCGACTCCGCATCCATCAACGGTAGCGTGAGCATTCCGCTCTATCAGGCAGGGTCGGTTTCTTCCTCGATCCGTCAGGCAAAGGAATCACTGGGCGAGACGCGGCTGCAGCTGGACGTGACCCGTGACCAGATCCGGGCGAACGTGATCTCTGCCTGGGGGAACTATCAGGCCGCCGAAGCATCGATCGTGGCAGCCCAGGCAGCCGTCGAAGCCTCGCAACTGGCGCTTGAAGGCGTGATCGAGGAACAGCGTGTCGGCCAGCGGACGACACTGGATGTTCTGGACGCCCAGCGCGAACTCGTGACCCAGCAGTCAAATCTGGTGCAGGCACAGGCCAACCGCATCGTCAGCGGTTATCAGCTTGTCTCGTCGATTGGCGGACTCAGTGCGACCGATCTGGGTCTGCGCGTGCAGATCTACGATCCGACCCAGCATTACAAGGCGGTTCGGGGCAAATGGTTCGGTTCGAGAACGCCTGACGGCCGCTGAACAAACCAGACAAGATTCATGAACGGCTGGAAACCCAGGTTTCCGGCCGTTTTTCTGTTTGAAGGCGCGCACTACTCGCGTGTTCTGCTCATGTCGCTGCGATATCCGGCGTGATGCATACCGGACTTATGAGGGGATAAGGCAAACGGAACACACGCGTTTGCTTTGCGGGTGTGTCTTCCAGACGCATAATTTCGATTAACGAATCATTTGCGACGCCGAATGTGCTGCAGCGCGGACGAAGTACACGGGGGAAGTCATGGCAGAGGCGAAAAAGGCCGACGAGCCGTCGATGGAGGAGATCCTCTCATCGATCCGCCGTATCATTTCCGACGAAGATGCACAGGGAGACGCCGGCAGCGAAGAAAGTGAAACCGAACAGCCTGATACTCCAGTAGAAGAAGCGGTAGAAGATATGGGCGACGCTGCCGAAATGTCACAGGACGATCTCGACAAGCTGTTCGACGTCGAGCCGAGCAGCAGCGGCGGCGGAGACAGTGCGTCCGAGGATGAGGCCGACGACATGGCCGCGGCAATGGAAGCCGATGCCGCGGAAGACGAAGGCGAAGACGATGTTCTGGAGCTGACCGAGGAACTTGCGGTACCGGACGACATGGAAATGGTTGAAGGTCTCGCGGAAGACTTCGACAGTCCGGGCGGTGACTTGTCGTTCGCGGAGGCATCCGAAGCGCCTGCAGCGCCCGCGCCGATACCTCCGTCCTCAATGGACACGTCGCCCGTTCCCGATGATCTGCCGGATGTCGCGGCCGACGCCTTCCTGACCTCCGACAACACCGGCGATGCGGTGCATGCCGCATTCGACAACCTGTCGAACATGTTTGTCGGATCGCAGGCGCAGACGGTTGAAGAACTAGTCAAGGAAATGCTGAGACCGATGCTGAAAGCATGGTTGGACCAGAACCTGCCGGGAATGGTTGAGCAGATGGTTCAGAAGGAAATCCAGCGCGTGACGCGCCGCCGCTGACGTGGGTCCTGACCCTACCGCCGGCTTGGCTTCCTGCCCGGTTCCAGACGGCATCCCCGGTAGTTTTTCGCCGCAATGGACGAACACATTGTTTGCCATTCGCAGCCCGCGCAGGCTGTGCGGAACATGCCGTCTGCGTAGGCGTCGCGCAACGCCTCGATCTGCGCGTGGGTGAGACTGAACTTCTGGCCCGGTTCGATATCAAGCTCCAGCAACTCATGGATGCGCCGTGACGCGATATCGTCACGGTCCCTGATGCTTTCCTGGTGGCAGTGATGGTCGGCCTCGGCGAGCATCGGACGGCAGATATCATCGGGGCCATCCACGATTTCAAGTTCTTCGCCTGAATTCAGCCGGTCCACGATGTGCGTGTAGTTGCGCACGAAGGGGGCCGTATATCCCTTTCCCAGAAATGTCAGCATGCAAAGAAAGTGATGGGGGCGGATCCGGATCGTCATGGCCGGTTTATGACAGTAAATCCGATTTGACCCAAGTCCTGGAAGTTCAGCGCGCGCAAAGATTCCTCAAGGCTTCGTATCCTTGCCGCAATCAACGCATAACCGGTTGACTTGCGCGGACGCTTCCGATTTACACGGGGGCTCACGAATTTCGACAGACATCTTCCCTTCGAGTGACCCTGATGCTTGAAAAGACCTACGATGCGGCCAGCGTTGAGCCGCGGATTTACGAAACCTGGGAAAAGGCGGAGGCCTTCAAGGCCGGAGCGGGTGCCAAGGATGGCGCACCGGCCTTCTCGATCGTGATTCCGCCGCCGAACGTGACCGGTTCGCTTCACATGGGTCATGCCCTCAACAACACGCTGCAGGACATTCTTGTCCGCTGGAAGCGGATGCAGGGGTTCGATGTCCTGTGGCAGCCGGGCACCGATCACGCCGGCATCGCGACGCAGATGGTCGTCGAGCGCGAACTCATGGAAACCCAACAGCCCGGCCGCCGCGAAATGGGTCGTGACGCGTTCGTCGAGCGCGTCTGGGAGCAGAAGCGGAAGTCCGAAGGCACGATCCTCGGCCAGTTGAAGCGCCTGGGCGCGTCCTGCGATTGGAGCAGGACCGAGTTCACCATGTCGCCCAATCTGTCCGCGGCGGTGCTCAAGGTCTTTGTCGATCTCTACAACGAAGGCCTGATCTATCGCTCCAAGCGCCTGGTGAACTGGGATCCCAAGTTCGAAACGGCGATTTCCGATCTTGAAGTCGAGAACATCGAGACCGACGGCCACATGTGGCACTTCAAGTATCCGCTGGCCGGCGGCGAGACATATGAATATGTCGAGAAGGACGAGGACGGGAACATCACCCTCCGCGAGATCCGGGACTACATCTCGATTGCGACCACGCGTCCCGAGACGATGCTCGGTGACGGTGCCGTCGCGGTTCATCCGGGCGACACCCGTTACGCCCCGATTGTCGGCAAGCTGTGTGAAATCCCGGTCGGGCCGAAGGAACATCGCCGGCTCATCCCGATCATCACCGATGACTATCCCGATCCGGACTTCGGCTCGGGTGCGGTGAAGATCACCGGCGCGCATGATTTCAACGACTATGGTGTCGCCCAGCGGAACAGGATCCCGATGTACCGTCTCATGGACACCAAGGGCGCGATGCGTTCCGACGGTGCTCCTTATGTCGAGGAAGCGGCGAAAGCGCAGTCGATCATCGACGGGGCCGAGATGACCGTCAACGAGGTCGACGAGATCAACATCGTGCCGGACGACTTGCGCGGCCTTGACCGGTTTGAAGCGAGAAAACGTGTCATCGAACAGATCACGGCGGAAGGCCTTGCGGTCATGGTTCCGGCGGATCATCCCGAGGTTGCCTGGATGAAGGGCCAGGCACCGGACTGGCACCCGCAGGGGCGGGCCATCGTTCGTGCGCTCGGCAAAGAGGAAACCGGACCCTCCGAATTGCCGATGGTCGAAGCCAAGAAGATCATGCAGCCGTTCGGCGATCGCTCGAAGGTCGTCATCGAGCCGATGCTGACCGACCAGTGGTTCGTCGACGCAAAGACTTTGGCAGCCCCGGCGCTGAAGGCCGTTCAGGACGGCAATACGAAATTCGTTCCGGAGAACTGGGACAAGACCTACTACAACTGGCTGAACGACATACAGCCCTGGTGTATTTCGCGTCAGCTCTGGTGGGGACACCAGATCCCGGTCTGGTATGACGAAGACGGCAACGAGTACTGCGCGGCAACCGAAGAAGAGGCCGTTGCGAAAGCCGGCGGCAAGGCGCTCTCGCGTGACGAAGACGTTCTCGACACGTGGTTCTCATCCGCGCTCTGGCCTTTCTCGACACTGGGGTGGCCGCACGAGACGCCCGAACTGGAGCGGTACTACAAGACCGACGTTCTGGTCACCGGCTTCGACATCATTTTCTTCTGGGTGGCCCGCATGATGATGCAGGGCATTCATTTCATGAAGGAAGTCCCGTTCCACACGGTCTATATCAATTCGATCGTCGTCGACAAGAACGGGAAGAAGATGTCGAAATCGCTCGGCAACGTTCTCGATCCGCTCGAACTGATCGACAGCTACGGTGCGGACGCGACCCGGTTTGCGCTTGCAAGCCAGGAAGTACAGTCGCGCCGGACGCTGCGAATGTCAGACCAGGCGGCGGAAGGCGGCCAGCGTTTTGCGACGAAGCTCTGGAACGCGTCCCGTTTTGCCGAAATGAACGGCTGCGCGCGCGTCACGGGTTTTGATCCCACGGCCACGAAGCACACGCTCAATCGCTGGATCGCCACCGAAATGGGACGCTGCATCGCGGAAGTGACCGCGGCGCTTGAGGATTACCGGTTCAATGATGCGGCCGGTGCGGTCTACAAGTTCACCTGGAACAGTTTCTGCGACTGGTTCCTGGAGCTTGCCAAACCGATCTTCAACGGTGACGACGAAGACGCCAAGACTGAAACCCGGGCGACGACGGCATGGGCGATCGACGAGATCCTGAAGGTCCTGCATCCCTTCATGCCGTTCCTCACTGAGGAATTGTGGGAACGCCTTGGCGAAGAGGGACACGCTGCCGGGGACTTGCTGATGCTCACGGCCTGGCCGGAGGCGAAGGTCTCGGACGAAACGGCTGCCGCGGAAATCAACTGGCTGGTCAACCTGATTTCGGAGATCCGCTCGGTGCGTGCGGAAATGAACGTGCCGGCAGGTGCCAAGGTTGCCGTCGTGATCACGGGAGCGAGTGAAGAAACCAGGGGGCGTCTGTCCACCCACGAATCCGCCGTACTTCGTCTGGCACGGGCTGAAAGGGTTGACCTCGCGGATGCGGCTCCGAAGGGCGCCGCGCAGATCATTGTCGGGGAAGCGACGGTGTGCCTGCCACTTGCCGGCGTCATTGACCTCGGCGCCGAGAAAGCGCGTCTTGAGAAGGAAGTCGGCAAGCTGGACGCGGACATTTCCAAGATCGAGAAGAAGCTTTCCAATCCGAAATTCGTCGAAAAGGCCCCGGCTGACGTTGTCGAGGGAGAGCGTGAAAAGGTGTCCGAATTCACGGAAAAGCGCGCGAAGGTGCAGATCGCACTCGATCGATTGGCGGAGATCGGCTGATGCCGGGACGCGGCCCCGGGACGGGTTGTCTTGCCGGGGCCGCAATTCGGTGCTAGCGCCAGCAATCCGGATAAAGCTATTCTAACCCCAGCGACTCAAACACCGATGGCAGACGTGGTCAAAACCTGGAATACAGCAAGACGAGTTTTAGCCGGGGCCGCTTTCGTTGTGTTGGCCCCCCTGGTTTTTCCGGCGTCGGCGCAGACCGAGAAAATTGAAAATCCGGTTGCGGTCTTTTCCGGGCTCGACAAGATCACGGGCCGGATCATTTCGTTCGATGTCTATATTGGCGAAACGGTGCAGTTTGGCGCGCTCCAGGTGACCCCAAGGGTCTGTCATACGCGCCCTCAGACGGAATCGCCCCTGACCACCGGTTTCGTGCAGGTTGACGAGATCACGCTCAACAATGAAGTGCGGCGAATTTTCTCCGGCTGGATGTATGCCGCCAGTCCGGGTCTGCACGCGGTGGAACACGCGGTCTATGATATCTGGCTGACAAACTGCAAGCTTGCGTCAACGGTTCCGCCGCCCGAAGACTACGACGGGCCGCCGATCCAGGGCGTCGTTGCAGATGGTGAGGATCCGCTCGCCGGACCCGATGATGGCGTTGAGTCCGGACCCGGCATCCCGCGGAAAAAGCCGTTTCAGGGCTGAGGCTCGAAATTCACGTGATCTTTCGCGGCGCGTAACCGGGCTGTCTCAGCTCAAAGCCGACCTTGCTGCGCTTGAAGCCCATGTTCTCGTAGAACCCGTGTGCGGTCCGGTTGCCTGAACCGGACATCAGCATGATCTTGAAGCAGCCGGCCTCCCAGGACAGGTCGATTGCCGCCTTCATCACCCGTTTGCCTATACCTTTGCCCCGGCACGATGTCAGCGTGACCACGTTTTCCACAAGAGCGTAGGGCGCGCAGGCGCGGGTGAGGTTGGGCACGATCACGAGCGTCAGCGTCGCGACCGGCTTGCCATCAAGGAATGCAAGCAGAATTGTTAGTCCGGGTTGCGCGAGCATCCGTGTATAGGTCTGTTCCTGTGCGGATGCTTCGGCCTTGAGATCGTCCGGATTGAGATCGTGGTAAAGCGACAGGAGGTCGGGAAGGTCCGATGTGGTCGCTGCGCGGATCAAAAGATCTTCAGACATGAAAAAAGCCCGCCGATCCGGCGGGCTCCTCCAAAACAAGGTCAGTCGATATCGACGTAGTCCTCTGGTGTCAGACCGAGCCGCCCGTCGACATAGGTGCCGCAACGCTCAAGCAGTTCGTCCATGTCGTTTTCGAAGAAGTGGTTTGCGCCCGGGATTGTCTCGTGGTCGATCACGATCCCCTTTTGCGTCTTCAGCTTGTCGACGAGGGTCTGGACATCCTTCTGGGGCACGACCTTGTCGTTGTCGCCGTGAACGATCAGTCCTGACGAGGGGCAGGGGGCCAGGAACGAAAAGTCATGCAGGTTTGCCGGCGGCGCAACGGAGATGAAACCCTCGACCTCCGGGCGGCGCATCAGAAGCTGCATGCCGATCCAGGCACCGAAGGAGAATCCGCCGATCCAGCAGGCGCGCGCGTCCGGATGCACGGTCTGGACCCAGTCGAGTGCCGCTGCCGCATCGGACAATTCACCCTGACCATGATCGAAGGTGCCCTGAGACCGGCCCACGCCGCGGAAATTGAAGCGCAAAACCGCAAAACCGCGCCGTGCGAACATGTAGTACATCTGGTAGACGATCTGGTTGTTCATCGTCCCACCGAATTGCGGGTGAAGGTGCAGAACCAGTGCGATGGGGGCGTTGCGTTTTTTCGCGGGGTGGAACCGGCCCTCGAGCCGGCCGGCGGGACCGTTGAAGATCACCTCAGGCATGAAGCGCTATGTCCTTGTCATATTGTCGCGCCGAGACGGGAGGCGCTGAAATTTCGATTCTGTATACGTGATTTCCCGTAAGACTAAACTTGACTCTTTGCCTCCGAGTTTCTAGAACCTTGTTTAGAATTATTCGAAAGTTCGCATCATCCGCCAATGGCAGGCAACACTCGGTTCGACCGGTTGGGGGGTGTTATCGTCATCACAGAGAAAAATTTCAAGTTTTTCGAACATGTGTCTGGCAATAAAGCGGAATTTCGTCGCCGTCAAACTTGTCGATCCTGGCTTTTGAGGTCTCATGCCGCGTCTATCGGCCCCGATCTATCTCGATTACAACGCTGGTGCGCCGCTGCGCCCCGGCGCGCGGGACGCCGTGATCGAGGTTTTGAAGGACACGGGCAACGCCTCCTCGGTGCACGCGAACGGCCGCAGGGCACGCGGCAGGGTTGAGGCGGCCAGGGACGGTGTTGCGCGGTTGTGCGGCACCGGCGCACGGTCGGTGACGTTCGTTTCCGGCGGTACGGAAGCGAACATGACCGCTTTGTCCCGCGTGTGGCAGGACGGCGGCAACCCGGTCTATCTGGACAAGCTTTTCATCAGCGCTGTTGAACACCCCTCGGTGATGACGGGTGGCCGGTTCGCCGTGGCGGATCAGGTGATCGTCCCGGTTGACGGCGACGGCGTCATTCGTCTCGACGCGCTCAGGCAATCCATTGAAGGTGCCGAGCCTGGCCTTGTTTCCGTGATGGCCGCCAACAATGAAACCGGCGTCATTCAGCCGCTCGCAGAAATTGGCGCGATCGCGCAAGAAAACGGACATTTTTTCCACGTGGATGCCGTTCAGGCCGCCGGCCGCATCCAGATCGACATGGAAGGCTGGCAGGCCGATGCAATCACTTTGTCCGCGCACAAGTTCGGCGGGCCGCAGGGCATCGGCGCGATCGTATCGAGGTCGACGTCCAGGTCGCCCGCTCCACTGATGATCGGTGGAGGCCAGGAGAATTGGCGCCGGGGCGGAACGGAGAATGTTGCGGCAATCGCGGCGTTCGGTCATGCGGCGGAAGACGCGCAGTCGGACCTGGATGCCGTCAGGCATCTGCAGGACTTGAAATCAAGGCTCGAAGCCGGATTGAAATCGGTCTGCCAAGACACAGTTATCTTTGGCGAGGGTGCCGACCGGCTGGCAAACACAACCTGTTTTGCCGTTCGGGACCTTCCTGCCGAGACTGCGCTGATCGCTTTGGATCTTGAGCGCGTATCAGTTTCATCCGGGTCGGCTTGTTCGTCGGGAAAGGTATCCGTATCGCACGTGCTGACCGCAATGGGAGTGGACGAGGCGCTGGCGCGATGTGCGATCCGTGTGAGCATGGGCTGGGACACCCGGCCTGAGGAGATCGACGCATTTCTGGAGCTCTGGCCGGCGGTCGTCGACAGGCTCAACCCGAAGGCGCGCAGCAGGGCTGCGTGACGCGGTAATCCGGCGGGAGACCGCCAATGCTATGGCCGGAACGCACCAGGCGGTCCGGTGTGTGTTCAAGACGCGGACAAGGTCCGCCAGATGGAGGCAAGGGATGCCAGCTGTACAGGAAACCATCGATCAGGTGAAAGCTATCGATGTTGACCAGTATAAATACGGCTTTGTGACCGACATTGAGTCGGAAAAAGGCGCCAAGGGTCTTTCCGAGGAAACAATCCGGTTTCTGTCCGCGAAGAAGAACGAACCCGAATGGATGACGGAATGGCGCCTGGATGCGCTGCGCCGGTTCCAGCAGATGGACGAGCCGGACTGGGCACGCGTCTCGTATCCCAAGATCGATTTCGACGACCTTTATTACTGGGCCGCTCCGAAGTCCGTGGAAGGTCCGAAAAGCCTCGACGAGGTCGATCCGGAACTCCTGGCGACCTATGAGAAGCTCGGCATCCCGCTTGCGGAGCAGGAAATCCTGGCCGGCGTCGAGCCGAAGAACCGCGTTGCCGTCGACGCCGTCTTCGATTCCGTCTCCGTCGTCACGACCTTCAAGGAAGAATTGAAGAAGGCCGGCGTCATCTTCTGCTCCATTTCCGAGGCGGTGCGTGAATATCCGGATCTGGTCAAGAAATATCTCGGCTCCGTGGTACCGGTGACCGACAATTATTACGCCACGCTGAACTCCGCCGTGTTCTCCGACGGGTCCTTCGTCTACATCCCGGAGGGCGTCCGCTGCCCGATGGAACTGTCGACCTATTTCCGCATCAACGAGCAGAACACCGGCCAGTTCGAACGCACTCTGATCATTGCCGAAAAGGGTTCCTACGTTTCCTATCTGGAAGGCTGCACCGCGCCGCAACGCGATGAAAATCAGCTGCATGCGGCTGTTGTCGAACTGGTTGCGCTGGACGATGCCGAGATCAAGTATTCAACCGTCCAGAACTGGTTCCCCGGCGACAAGGACGGCAAGGGTGGCATCTACAATTTCGTCACCAAGCGTGGCGATTGCCGAGGCAAGAACTCCAAGATCTCCTGGACGCAGGTGGAGACCGGGTCCGCGATCACCTGGAAATATCCGTCCTGTATCCTGCGCGGTGAGAATTCGCGCGGCGAGTTCTACTCCATTGCCGTTTCCAACGGTTACCAGCAGGTGGACAGCGGCACCAAGATGATCCACCTGGGCAAGAACTCGTCCAGCCGGATCATCTCCAAGGGCATTTCCGCCGGCCGGTCGCAGAACACCTATCGCGGTCTCGTCTCCGCGCACAGGAAGGCGTCGAACGCGCGCAACTTCACGCAATGCGACTCTCTGCTGATCGGTCAGGACTGCGGTGCGCACACCGTTCCCTACATCGAAAGCAAGAACGCGTCCGCACAGTTCGAGCACGAGGCGACCACCTCGAAGATCTCGGACGACCAGATGTTCTACTGCCTGCAGCGCGGGCTGTCGGAGGAAGAGGCGGTTGCTTTGATCGTCAACGGCTTTGTCAAGGACGTCATCCAGCAGTTGCCGATGGAATTTGCCGTTGAGGCACAGAAGCTGATCTCGATCAGCCTGGAAGGATCGGTGGGCTGAGGCTCCATCAACCCGAATGTGATTGTTTGGGCTGCTTTGCCCGCTGAATAACGAGGAAATATCTCATGCTTGAGATCAAGAACCTTCACGCCCGCATCGCGGAAGACGAAACGGAAATCCTGCGCGGGGTCGATCTGACCGTGAAAGCGGGCGAAGTGCACGCCATCATGGGTCCCAACGGTTCCGGCAAGTCGACGCTATCCTATGTTCTGGCCGGCAAGGAAGACTACGAAATCACCGAGGGCGAAGTGCTCTTCAACGGCGAGAACATGCTGGAAATGGAACCGGATGAGCGGGCAGCGGCCGGCATGTTCCTGGCGTTCCAGTACCCGATCGAAATTCCGGGCGTCGCCACCATGGAATTCCTGAAGACCGCCATGAACGCACAGCGCAAGGCGCGCGGTGAGGACGTTCTCTCCATCCCGGACTTCATGAAGCGCGTGAAGGCGGCGGCAAGCCACCTCAACGTTTCCATGGACATGCTGAAGCGTCCGCTCAATGTCGGCTTTTCGGGTGGCGAGAAGAAACGCGCCGAAATCCTGCAGATGTCTCTGCTGGAACCGAAGCTGTGCGTGCTCGATGAAACCGACTCCGGTCTCGACATCGATGCGCTGCGGATCGTGTCCGAAGGCGTCAACAAGCTTCGTGGGCCGGAGCGGGCCATGGTCGTCATCACGCACTACCAACGTCTGCTTGATCACATCGTGCCGGACGTCGTCCACGTTCTGTCCAAGGGCCGGATCGTCAAGACCGGTGACAAGGATCTGGCGCTCGAGCTGGAGAAGAACGGCTACGCAGACTACGTTGACGCAGCGGCTTGAGGGAAGAAACCGACATGAACGCCAGCATGCCTATCAGACACACTCAGGCCGAAAGCGATCTGTTCGAGCGTTTCGAGACTGCGAAACCGGACCTTGCCGGGTCCGTTGCCGTTTCCGCCTTGCGCGAGGCGGCAGTCGACCAGATCAGGGACCGCGGATTGCCGCATCGCCGCGTTGAAGAATACAAGTATTCGGATCTGCGCGCGTTCATGAAGTCCGCTGCGCAGCTTGTTTCGAAGGCCGAGGTTGCCAGCACGAAACAGCTGCTGGCGGACCAGAACCTTTTCGGCGACCTGGAACGTCACCGGATTGTCGTTGCCAACGGATCATTCCTCGCGGAACTGTCCGACGTCGAGGCGCTTTCGGCTGAAGGTGTCACGGTCACCGATCTCAACGACGCGCTTGCCGGTGAACACGGCTCTCAGCTGCTTTCTTCTCCGAAAACCGGACCCAGTGATGGCGTTGTCGCCCTCAACACGGCCTTCGTTCAAGGTGGTGTCGTTGTCGAGGTTGCCGACGGCGCCGAAGTATCGAAGCCGGTCGAGCTTGTCCACGTTGCAACGTCGTCTGGCGCCCAGGTGACCCGGAACAAGGTACGTGTCGGAGCAGGCGGCAATCTGAGGCTGCTGGAAACCTTCATCGGCGAGACCGGCGACGGTGAAGTCAATATGGTGTTCGACTATGACGTGGCGGACAAGGCGTTCCTTGCGGCAACCCGTCTGATCGTCGGGTCGAATGACGCCGCGCGGCTCTTGACCTCGATTGCGACCATTGGCGCGGAAGCGGAATTCAAGTCGCTTGGCTTCATGGCAGGACCGCGCTTTGCGCGCAATCAGCAGTTCGTCAATTTCACCGGCGAAAACTCCGAAGCCAAGATCTACGGCGTCACAATGGCCGGCGGCAGTGACCTGGCGGACCAGACGCTGATCGTTGATCACGCTGTGCCGCATTGCAACAGCCGGGAATTCTTCAAGACCGTGCTCGACGGAAACGCCAGGGGTGTCTACCAGGGCCGGATCAACGTCGCGCAGCATGCGCAGAAGACCGACGGCGAAATGATGACGCAGGCACTGCTTTTGTCGGAAGACGCCGAAATGGCGAACAAGCCCGAACTGGAGATCTTCGCCGATGACGTGCTGTGCGCGCATGGTGCCACCAGTGGCCAGATCGACGAGGACCTTCTGTTCTACCTGCGTGCCCGGGGCATACCGGAAGACGAAGCCAAAACCCTACTCGTTCTTGCCTTTCTCTCGGAGGCGATCGAGGAGTATGGCGAGGACGACGTGACCGAGGGCCTTGAAGCGCGCGTGCGTGACTGGCTTGCCGGTCACTAGACCGCGCCGAAGGCTTTGGAGATAAGGATCAGCGCCGAATGACCGTCGCGACTGCAGAAAAAGAACCCGTGACAACGGGATACGACGTCGAAGCCATCCGCCGGGATTTCCCGATCCTGTCGCGGGAAGTTTACGGCAAGCCACTGGTTTACCTGGACAACGGCGCGTCGGCCCAAAAACCGAACGCGGTGATCGATGCCGTCTCCAAGGCGTATTCGGAAGAATATGCCAATGTGCATCGCGGACTGCACTTCCTGTCGAACACGGCGACGGACAACTACGAGGCAGCGCGCGAAAAGGTGCGCCGTTTCCTGAATGCCAAATCCGTCGATGAGGTCGTCTTCACCAAATCGACCACGGAAGCCATCAACCTGGTGTCCTATGGGCTCGGTCCGGATTTCTTCGGCGAGGGCGACGAGATCGTGCTCTCGATCATGGAGCATCATTCGAACATCGTGCCGTGGCATTTCCATCGTGAACGGCATGGCTCGGTTCTGAAATGGGTGTATGTGCGCGAGGACGGAACGTTTGACCTCGATGCCTTCGTGGACACGTTGACCGACCGGACGAAGCTTGTCGCCATTACGCACATGTCCAATGTTCTCGGGACAGTGGTTCCGATAAAGGAAATCTGCGAGATCGCGCATGAAAGGGGCATTCAGGTTCTGGTTGATGGCAGCCAGGCCGCGGTTCACATGCCCGTCGATGTCCAGGATCTCGGCTGTGACTATTACGTATTCACCGGCCACAAGGTCTACGGTCCTTCGGGAATCGGTGTCCTGTGGGGCAAGCCGGAGCGTTTGAACGCCCTGCGTCCGTTCAACGGCGGCGGCGAAATGATCCTTGATGTCACCGAGGACGTCATCACCTACAACGAGCCGCCGCACAGGTTTGAAGCCGGAACGCCACCGATTGTTCAGGCGATCGGCCTTGGCGCCGCGCTGGACTACATGGACTTG
Organism: Roseibium sp.; assembly: GCF_965232425.1. GTDB lineage: Bacteria > Pseudomonadota > Alphaproteobacteria > Rhizobiales > Stappiaceae > Roseibium. The sequence goes on along the minus strand of NZ_OZ246971.1, from coordinate 5,642,882 downwards.
ATCGGGCGCGAGAACATTGCGCGCCACGAGTCGGATCTGAAGGACTATGCGCATGAGAAGCTGCGCGAGATCAATTCGTTGAGGATCTTCGGAAATGCCCCGGGCAAGGGCGCCATCGTCTCGTTCGAGGTTCAGGGCGCGCACGCGCACGACGTGGCGACTATCATTGACCGCGCCGGCGTTGCGGTGAGGGCGGGCACCCACTGCGCACAGCCGCTCTTGGCAAGATACGGTGTAACGTCTACATGTCGTGCAAGCTTCGGCCTCTACAACACGCGCGGGGAAGTGGATGCGCTTTATGAGGCCCTGCTGAAGGCACAGAGCTTTTTCGGGTAAGGACGGACCCACGATGGAAAATGCAACAACGATAGATACCGCCGCGGACGGCGCCGAGCTGCAGGCGGAAGTGTCTGCGAAGACGACGATCCCGGAGGCAGAACTCGACCGACTGACGACGGACATCGTCGGCGCCCTGAAATCGGTCTACGATCCGGAAATCCCTTGCGATATCTATGAACTCGGCCTGATCTACAAGGTTGATATCGAAGACGATCGCTCGATCAACATCGATATGACCCTGACCGCGCCGGGCTGTCCGGTGGCCGGGGAAATGCCGGGTTGGGTCGAAAACGCCGTTTCGGCCGTCGCCGGCGTCGGGCCGGTCAACGTCGATATGGTGTTCGATCCGCCCTGGACGCCCGACCGCATGTCGGACGAAGCGAAAGTGGCACTCAACTGGTATTGAGTTCGAAACCTTTTTTCCGATAATCTGAATTCCTATATCAGGTTTCGAACCTTAGAAGCAGATAGAGGACCGAATGGCTTCCGCCGGAAAATTCCAGGTCATGACCATGACCGACAGCGCCGCCGAGCGCGTCAGGGAACTTGTCGAAAACGCCGACAAGGATGCCATCGGGTTGCGCGTCGGGATCAAGAAGGGCGGCTGCGCCGGCATGGAATACACCATGGACCTGGTCGAAGACGCCAAGCCGGGCGATGACGTGATCGAAGACAGGGGCGCAAAGCTCTTCATCGATCCGTCCGCAGTCCTGTTCCTTCTCGGAACGGAGATGGACTTCGAAGTCACGAAATTCCGGTCCGGTTTCGTGTTCAAGAACCCGAATGAAGTTTCCGCCTGCGGCTGCGGTGAATCCGTGTCGCTTCAGGCGGCAGACGAAGGCGCGTTACCCCTCAACTGATCCGGTATCCGGATCAATCTGCGACGAGAATTTCCATGACATTGTTTGAACGGCTCAAGACGCATGCAGCGTCCCAGTGGGCCGACTACACGCGCCATCCCTTTGTCGAACAGCTTGGCAAGGGCGATTTGCCGATCGAGTGTTTCAAGCATTATCTCGTCCAGGACTACCTGTTTCTCATCCAGTTCGCGCGCGCCTATGCACTCGGCGTCTACAAGAGCCCGACGCTTGCCGACATGCGTCACTCGCTTGAAGGGGTGAAGGCGATCCTGGATGTCGAACTGGAGCTTCATATCGAGATTTGCGGCCGCTGGGGAATGGAGCGGCAGGAAATCGAGAACGCACCCGAAGATACGCCGACGATGGCTTACACGCGGTTTGTTCTGGACGCGGGCATGTCCGGCGATCTGCTGGACCTGCAGGCCGCGTTGGCACCGTGCATCCTCGGGTATGCGGAAATAGGCAAACAGTTGCAGCAGGATGGTTGCGACAATCCCGACAATCCGTATCAGCGCTGGATCCAGGAGTATGCCGGTGAAGGCTACCAGGATCTGGCAAGGGGATTCGAGGCCTGGTTCGAGGCAACCTCGGACCTGGTCCTGACGGATCACAGATATCCGCGTGTCCTGTCACTCTTTGAAAAAGCGTGCCGGCTGGAAAGTGATTTCTGGCAGATGGGACTTGACGCGAAAGGATAATCGGTCAGGCAGGTTCGGAAGGGCTCGTCCGCGTGATCAGGAACGCGGGCAGGGCATGTTGCTCGCCGTCAGGCGACGTTTTCGGTAGCCTTTGCGGAGGGCAGGTCCAGTTCGGTCTTGACCAGGTTCCGGCCGGCATTCTTGGCTGCATAGAGAGCCTCGTCGGCACGGGACACGATCGAGTGAGCCGTATCGATCTGGTCGAAGGTTGCAATACCCACCGATATCGTCACGCGCCCGAGATTCTCCCCAGTGGACCGCTTCACCAGTTCCTTCGACATCACCGCGGTTCTGATGCGCTCGCCGATCTCGCCCGCTTCTTCAAGGTTCGACTGAGGCAGGATGATGGAAAATTCCTCGCCGCCATACCGGCAGGCAATGTCCTGTGTCTTGATGTTCTGCTTGACTGCCAGCGCAACGAGACGCAGCACCTGATCGCCGGTCTGGTGCCCGTAGGTGTCATTGAATTTCTTGAAATGATCGATATCCGTCATCAGCAGAGCAAAGCTGCGCTTGCTTTCCTTGGACTGGTCGACGATCTTTTCCAGTGAAACTTCGAAGTGCTTCCGGTTGTTCAGCGTCGTCAACTCGTCCGTGAGGGATTCATAGCGAATCGCCTCGAGCGAGGACTGCAGGTTCTCGATGTGCTTTTTGGACTCCAGCAATTGGCTTTCGAGCTTCCGGTTGGAAGCCACGGCGTTCTGGGTCGATTTCACGAGATGCGTGACGTAGAGCTGCAGTTTCTGAGGGTCGTCCAGCCGCTTGATCTTTTCCCCGGCCTGCTCGAGGGAGCTGCCATAATCGGATGTCGCGTCTGCGCTCAGTTTCAGCGATTCGATGAGTTCTTCGACTTCCCTGGAAACCTTGGTGCCGACTTCATCGAGGCGATCGCCGAGGCGCGTCGGGGACAGGAAACGCCCGTAGAGGTTCAGCATTTCATCGGTGCTGACCCGGCCTTTTTCCTTGATGGTTTCGTTGACGGCCCTGTTGAGACCCTGATTGTAACCAGCCGCATACGTGTACCAGAGCTCATAGGAGCGCGGGTACGCCGGCAACGTGTTTTTTCTTATATATCCGACAGCGGATTCACCATACTTGATGGTCCGGCTATGGTCGTCTTCTTCAGACATAGAACTTCTCTCACCTTGACCCTGCGAATCCGCCCCACACGGTCACAAGATATAGGTTCCAAGTTCTGATGGAAGATTTAAGGAGCGGTTAAGCTTAAGGGAAAACCTTGTGAAAAGTGACGTTACGACGCTTTTTTCGGACGCGGCTCGCGCAGCAGGAAGGCCGGTATGTGGACACCCGCGCTGAAAGCAGGCTCGAGTTTGTCGTTCCTGGATTTTTTGCTCGCGGGTTTTTGCGGAAGTTCCGAAACTGATACCGGGCTCATTGCGTCTTTCTGCTCCTGTCTGCCGTCCGTGTCGGCATCGCGCTGTTTGGACTGCGAACGACGTCTGCCAGACGGCTTTGTCTGAGGGGCGTCGTTGTCATTGCTGGATTCGCTCTTCGAGGTTTTGCCCGATTTGCGGCGCGCCTTGCGCTCCTTGGCGGCTGCCTCGAAATCAATCGGCTCGCCGAGCCAGTCGATCGTCTTGTTGATCAGCGTTTCAATCGCATCGAGATACTTTTTGTCTTCGCCGGTCACGAGTGTGTAGGCGGTCCCGCTGCGGCCCGCGCGTCCCGTCCGGCCGATGCGGTGAACATAGTCTTCCGCATTGATCGGTACGTCGTAATTGAACACGTGGCTTACTTCGGGAATGTCGAGCCCGCGGGCTGCGACATCGCTGGCAACGAGCAGCTTGATGCTGCCTTTCCGGAAATTGTCCAGCATCATCATGCGGGTGCGCTGGTCCATGTCTCCATGAAGGGTGCCGACATTGTATTCGTGACGCTCGAGCGAACGGAACAGTGTCGAAACATCCCGTTTCCGATTGCAGAACACGATCGCGTTCTTGAGCTCCTCTGCACCGTCCAGGAGTTCGCGCAAGGCTGCGCGCTTTTCATAATCCTTGGACGGAGACGCTTTCAGTTGCTGGCTGACATTGTCTGCCGTGGACGACGTCGGAGCAACTTCGATGCGCGCAGGGTTCTGCAGGAAGGTGTCCGTCAGGCGCTGGATTTCCGGCGGCATGGTTGCAGAGAAAAACAGCGTCTGGCGCGTGAACGGGATCAGCTTGCAGATTCGCTCGATATCCGGGATGAAGCCCATGTCCAGCATGCGGTCGGCTTCGTCGATGACCAGGATTTCAACGCCCTGAAGCAGGAGCTTGCCGCGTTCGAAATGGTCCAGAAGCCGTCCGGGTGTCGCGATCAGCACGTCGGTGCCGCGATCAAGTTTCCTGTCCTGCTCGGCAAAGGACACGCCGCCGATCAGCAGCGCCACATTGAGTTTGTGGTTGGTGCCGTATTTCTCGAAATTCTCTTCAACCTGGGCGGCGAGTTCGCGCGTCGGTTCCAGAATGAGCGTCCGTGGCATGCGTGCCCGCGCACGGCCTTTCTCAAGCAGTGTCAGCATGGGCAGCGTGAAGCTGGCCGTCTTGCCGGTCCCGGTCTGCGCAATGCCGAGAATGTCCCGCCGTTCCAGAACCTGCGGGATCGCGCCGGCCTGGATCGCTGTGGGTTCCTTGTAACCTGCTGCGTCAACTGCAGCGAGCACCTTCTCGCTAAGACCGAGAGTATCAAATGACATGGAGCGTTTTGCCCAAATGTTGTGATTGTTAAACGACAGAACGGCGGAGAACCCGGGCGCTATCGTGCGCACACACTACATTCATGCGCTCCGGTGTCAATGCGCCATTGAGGTAAATTTCCAAGAAAATCGAGTATTTCTGAGCAATAATTTTCAACTGAGTTAATAGTGGGGGCAGCTGCACTTGTTTTTCTGCTTCGCGGTGCCTTCACCTGCCGCAATAATTTGCAAAATGATTGCCTGTTTTTGCAACAAAAAATCCACGCCAATCGTGCCGGGAACGTCCCAAATTCTGTGAAAAACCTTATGGAACAACACGTTCGTTTCACATGACGCAAACGCAACAGGCTCTGGTCATCTAGATGTCGAGGTCATCGGCGAATTCGGCGTTCTCCTGAATGAAGCGGAAGCGCGCTTCAGGCTTGTTGCCCATGAGTCTTTCAACCGTATCGTTTGTCGTTCCGATATCCATCTCGTCCACCGCAACCTTCAGCATCGAGCGTTTCGAGGGATCCATCGTGGTTTCCTTGAGCTGCGCCGGCAACATTTCGCCCAGGCCCTTGAACCGGCCGATTTCAACCTTCAACTTTCCCTTGAAGGCTGTCTCCAGCAGTTCATCCTTGTGCGCATCATCGCGCGCATAAAGCGTCTTGCCGCCCTGGCTCAGGCGATAGAGGGGCGGGACGGCGAGGAACAGGTGGCCGCTGCGTATGAGTTCAGGCATTTCGCGGTAGAAGAAGGTGATCAGCAGGGATGCGATGTGCGCACCGTCGACATCCGCATCCGTCATGATCACGATCTTCTCGTAGCGAAGGTCCGCATCCCGGTACTGTGACCGTGTTCCGCAGCCGAGCGCCTGGATCAGGTCCGCCAGTTGCTGGTTGGCAACCAGCTTGTCCCGTCCCGCGTTGGCGACATTAAGGATCTTGCCGCGCAGGGGCAGGACGGCCTGGTTCGAGCGGTTGCGTGCCTGCTTCGCTGAGCCGCCGGCCGAGTCGCCCTCCACGATGAAAAGCTCCGTTCCGTCCGCCTGATTGGCCGAGCAGTCGGCGAGCTTGCCGGGCAGACGCAGTTTCCGCACCGCGGATTTGCGCGCAACGTCCTTTTCCTGCCGGCGCCTCAGGCGCTCGTCGGCGCGGTCGATCACCCACTCAAGCAACTTGTTCGCCTGGTTCGGGGACGCGGTCAACCAGTGATCGAACGCATCGCGCACCGCGGCTTCGGTCACGCGCGTTGCTTCATTGGTGGCGAGCTTGTCTTTTGTCTGTCCGACAAATTCGGGTTCGCGGATGAACACCGACAGCATGCCGCCGGCAGAGGTCATCACGTCGTCGCCGGTGATGATGCTGGCTTTCTTGTTGTTCGTGAGTTCGCCATAGGCCTTCAGGCCGCGCAGCAGCGCATAGCGAAACCCGGCTTCATGCGTTCCGCCTTCAGGCGTGGGCACGGTGTTGCAGTAGGAATTGACGAAGCCATCGCCGGCGAACCAGTTCACGGCCCATTCGACAGAGCCGTGTTTTCCCGTCTTGTCTGTCCGGCCGGCAAAGATTTCATCGACCACGCGGCGTTCACTCGTGAGGCGCTCGGCCAGAAAATCCTTCAGGCCGCCCGGGAAGTGGAACACGGCTTCCGCAGGTGTTGCTTCCTTGCCGTCGATCAGGTCGGGATCACAGTGCCACCTGATCTCGACGCCGCCGAACAGATACGCCTTCGAGCGTGCCATCTTGAGAAGACGGGCGGGTTTGAACCTTGCATTTTTGCCGAAAATTTCTTCGTCCGGTCTGAAGCGCACAAGCGTGCCGCGCCTGTTTTGCGTGTCCCCGACCATCTCGAGCGCCCCTTGTGGGTGCCCCTGGCGGAATGTCTGGCGATAGAGCTTCCGGCTGCGCGCAACCTCGACGACAAGTTCTTCGGAAAGCGCGTTCACCACCGAAACACCAACACCGTGCAGACCGCCGGACGTCTCGTAGACCTTGCTGTCAAACTTTCCGCCCGCGTGAAGCGTCGTCATGATTACTTCAAGGGCGGATTTGTCCTTGAACTTGGGGTGCGGATCAACGGGGATGCCGCGCCCGTTGTCGACGATCGTGAGAGAACCATCCGCCGAAAGCGTCACATCGATCCAGGTTGCGTGTCCGGCAACGGCTTCGTCCATGGAGTTGTCGATGACTTCGGCGAAGAGGTGATGCAGGGCTTTTTCGTCGGTTCCGCCGATATACATGCCCGGCCGGCGCCTGACCGGTTCAAGGCCCTCGAGAACCTCGATGTCGGCCGCTGAATAGTCTTCCGGGTTTGGAACGGCAGCGATTGGGCGCTTTTTTGCGGGCGCGGTTTTCGGGCTGGTGTCGCCGATGGTCGTCGCTCTCGCCGCATTGCCGGCAAATAAATCGTCTTTTGCGCTCATTCCGTCTCGCCTGAAGGGTCACATTCCGAACGGTGTCGGGTCCATGTCGATACCTACACCGAATCACGAACAAGTTTGAAGGACAAATGCAGAACGGCAAAGGATTTTGCCCCAAAGCCCCCGTTTTCAACAGAGACGATCGATTTTGGCCGGTGGAAACCGATCATCAACCCGCTTGTGTTTATCTGGCAACGAAGGACCTGGGGAGCATCCTGTAAATGTGCTGTTTCGGCAACACTCCTCGACAGAGTCACGGTTGTGAGCCTGGAAAATCAAAGTTGCCCATGTTCAGCCATGTTTGGGCAGCAACCGTTACGCTAAGTTCGGTTGTCCGGAAAACGATGCATGCATTGTTCTTTGAGCAATCGCTAACGGAAGAAACCCGCAAATCGTCTTATTTGAGCCAACAATGGCCAAACTTAAGCCGAATTGCTTGGCCAGTTTGGACACCTCAAAAAGAAACCGTCCGGGCATGAGGGCGGAACGAAGAGACAGGAAATGCGCGAGGCGCGAACAACATTAAAAGCCGTCGAGAACGAACGGCCTGCCGCTCGACTTCGGCTTGGCGGTTATCTCGAGTCTTGTGGGCGCGGCTGGTTTCCACTGCTTAAGGGCATTGGAAGACAAGGCCTGCTGTGCGCTGCGCTGTGCCTTGGACTGGGCGGTGCGGCAGCCGCATTCGACGGTCAATCCAGTTCCGACGTGACGATTGGCGGTGAAACCCTGTCGCCTTCGGAAGCCTTGCGTGCAGGCGCGCGGCAATACTATTCGGGCGACAAGGCAGGCGCGCTCAGTTCGCTGCAATACGCTGCCGAAAACGGACAGCCGATGGCCGCCTGGAAGCTTGGCGAGATGTATGCCAAGGGGGATGGCGTTCAGGAAGACGACCTGAAGGCATTCCAGTATTACAGCCAGATCGTGCGTGAACATGGCGATGACAGTCCGAGTGCGCCCGACGCACCGTTCGTGTCCAGCGCGTTCGTTGCACTCGGCTCTTACTACCTTGATGGCATCGAAGGATCCGTTCCGAAGAACGAACTGCGTGCACGCCAGATTTTCACGCATGCAGCGTCCTATTTCGGTGACGCCGATGCCCAGTACCAATTGGGACGCATGTACCAGGACAACAATCATCGCATGGCCGTGCGGTGGTACAATCTCGCTGCCCTGAAAGGCCATGTGGGGGCGCAGGCGAGACTGGGTGAAACGCTCTACACGATCGGCACCTCCGAGAAGAAAAAAGCGCGTGGCCTCATGTGGCTCACCGTTGCCAGGGAGCAGGCGGACGGCGCGGACGCCGTCTGGATCAACGCAATGCACGAGCAGTATTTCGCGGTATCCCCGGAACCCGTTCGGGAAAAGGCACGTTCGCTCGCCGATGGCTGGATCCAGCAGAACCGTCCGGACATGCTGACCGCGCAGCAGCTCAAAACCCAGTAATTCAATGAAATTGGAGTGAAGACCGCGCCCGGATCAATCGGGCGTATCAGCCCAGTTCCTCGCGCGCACCATCGATCCTTTCGGACGTGGTTCCATCCCGGGGATCAATGACGTCGCCTGTCAGGTTCTTATCGTATTCCAGCGGCAGCATTGAAAGCGGGCAGGGTGCGTTGGTGAATTTCCACGACGTGTTGTTCAGGACCATGGAACAGGTCGCCATCTTCATCCCGTTCGGGCTCTTGAGACAGATGGATTCCCCGACACCGTAGTCGGACCCCTTGTACCTGCATGTGCAGCTGATGTTCTGAGCATGCGCGAGAGTGCTCAGGAAAACCACACCGAAACCGGCCAGCAACGCTGACAGTTTCGACGCCCTGGCAAGCGGCAAAGCATTTGCCAGGCGTGATCCCGGACTGCAATGGTGCCTGCTTTTTGCCGGTGCAGGCGAGAAGTGGCGAAGAGTTATCCCATTGCGAAAAGAGTACCACGCAGAGGTTTGACCGCAAGTACTCCAGGCGATTTGTAATAATTTCAAGAATTACGGACACGCCGCAAGGGCAACGCAAGTGTTGCGCGGAAACGCTGCCTTACGCGGCCAGCTGAACCCACACCGGCACGTGATCGGATGGCTTTTCCCAACCGCGCACGTGCTTGTCGATGCCGCAGCCGGACATCCGGTCAGCCGCCTGCGGAGACAGCAGGATGTGGTCGATCCTGATGCCGTTGTTTTTTTGCCATGCACCCGCCTGATAGTCCCAGAATGTGTAGGTTTCCGGTGCTTCGGTGCAGGCGCGCACGGCTTCTGTCAGGCCCAGGTTGGTGAGGGTTCTGAAACGTTGCCTGCTTTCAGGTTGAAAGAGGGCATCGTCGAGCCAGTTCTGCGGGTTCCTGGCGTCGATTGGATCCGGAATTACGTTGAAATCGCCCAGGAGGATATAGGCGTTCTCATCGCGCAGCCGGTCTTCCGCATGCGCAATCAAACGATCCATCCAGCCGATCTTGTAGGGAAACTTCTCGCTGCCCATCGGATTTCCGTTCGGCAGGTAAAGGCATCCGAATCGAACTGCGCCCAAATCCGTCGAAACCGACGCTTCGATGAACCGGGCCTGTTCGTCGCTGTCATCCCCGGGGAGCCGCCGCATGACATCCTCGAGCGGCTTCTTGGAAAGCAGCGCAACACCATTGAAGCCCTTCTGGCCGTGGGTTTCCACGTTGTAGCCCAGATCCTCGAAGGGCTGGCGCGGGAAATTTTCGTCGACCGACTTGATTTCCTGAAGACAGGCAATGTCCGGAGACGTCTCCTTCAACCATTCAAGAACCGTGTCGATGCGCGCCTTGACGCCATTGATGTTCCAGGTGGCAATCCGCATCCGCCCGTATGTCCTGTGCTGGAGTACTTGCCGGGCAATCCGGCTTGAAAAGGAAGAGTGCCCGATTCAGATCGTGAAGCTGGTGCCGCATCCGCAGCCGGCAGTGGCATTCGGGTTGTTGATCTGAAACGATTGACCGATGAGATCATCGACGAAATCGATCTCCGATCCGCCCATGTACTGAAGCGACACGGAATCGACCAACACGGTCGCCCCTGTCTTCTCAATGACCAGATCATCGTCTTCCGAGCGATCGACGACGTCATATTTGTATTGCAGACCGGAGCAGCCGCCGCCTTCGACACTGACCCGAAGCATGCTTCCCGCGGGCTCGCCGGACAAAATCTTGGCAATGCGCTTGGCAGCGCGATCGCTCACTGTTACTCGATTTTCAAGTGTTTCGGTCATCTTCTGCCGACTCGCTGTGCTCTTGTAAGTGGCCAAGAGCAGGAAACCTGACTTATTCAGATAAGTAAGTTTTGAATGCGCTCGCGTCAATCTGCGGCGCGCGATAAGACTGGGTGAAGCAGCATTGAACGGTGACGGGTCGCAGATGAACACGGATATTGGCTACGGAGCGCAGTCGCGCGCCATCTATGCGGAAAACCCGGCAGCGAGCAGGGGGCGGCTGTTCGCCGAGGCCGAGAGCCCGACCCGGACGCCATTCCAGCGCGACCGTGACAGGATCATACACTCCTCGGCCTTTCGAAGGCTGAAACACAAGACCCAGGTGTTCGTCTATCACGAGGGCGATCACTACCGCACGCGCCTGACCCACACCATCGAGGTCGCTCAGATCGCGCGCTCTCTGGCCAGGGCGCTGCGTCTCGATGAAGACCTCGCGGAATGCCTGGCGCTGGCCCACGACCTCGGGCACACCCCGTTCGGCCATGAGGGCGAGGATGTCATGCACGAGTGCATGGCACCCTATGAGGGCTTTGATCACAATGCGCAGTCGCTGCGTGTGGTGACGAGCCTGGAACACAGATATGCCGATTTTGACGGCCTGAACCTTGCGTGGGAAACGCTTGAGGGTCTCGTCAAGCACAACGGTCCCCTTGTTTCGGACGACGGAACGCCGCTCGGCAAGTTCAGGCATGGAGAGCTTCCCTTCGCGATCCGGCAATATGCCGAAAAGCAGGACCTTCTCCTCAACACCTGGCCCGGCGGTGAAGCCCAGGCGGCCGCCATCGCGGATGACATTGCGTATGATGCGCACGATCTCGACGATGGCCTCAGGGCCGGGCTTTTTGCCGTCGAGGACATGCAGTCGGTTCCGTTCCTTGCCGACATACTGAAGGAAGTCGACACTCGGTATCCGGGTTTGGAGGAAGGGCGCCGCATACATGAGATCGTCAGACGTTCGATAACAAGGATGGTGGAGGACGTCATCCGCCATTCCCTTGCCAACCTCGCCGAAACGGCACCCGGAAACGCATCGGACATAAGAGCAGCGGGCAAGTGTCTGATCGGCTTTTCCGATACGATGGCGCCGGCCGAAAAGGAAGTGAAACGCTTCTTGTTCGCGCGCGTTTACCGGCACGAGGACGTTCTGGCGGTGCGCAGGATCGTTGCAAGGATCGTGAAGGACCTGTTCGACAAGTTCCGGTCCGACCCTGGTCTGATGCCGAAGCCGTGGAGCGAGGGCCTGGAAGGATTGAACGATGCCGGGATTGCACGCCGCATCTGCGACTATATCGCGGGCATGACCGACCGGTACGCCATTGACGAGCACCGCAGACTGTTTGACGACACACCGGAATTAGGGTAGGCGCTTGGTCGACTTGACCACCCTGTTGCGCCGAGGATGATGTCCTTCGCTGCGCCGGGGTGTTTTGTGCTTCCAGGACCAAGCTCGATCGGTGCGAAATGAATATCTTTGCTGACTTCACTCAACGCGTGAAAAATGCACTCCAAAGCCTTGACTTGAAAAACGCAAATGGAGATGCGCCTGATCTTTCTCGCGTGGTCGTCGAAGCGCCGAGAGACCCAGCGCATGGCGACCTGGCGACCAATGCCGCGATGGTTCTGGCAAAGCCCCTTGGCATCAAGCCGAGAGACCTCGCAGAACAGCTCACAAGGAAACTCGACGAAGACCCCGATGTCACCGAAACGACGATTGCGGGGCCGGGCTTCATCAATATGCGCGTTGCGCCTGCGGTGTGGCAGGGTGTCCTGAAGGGCGTCCTTCAGGCCGGCGACCGCTACGGCGCGATCGTTCAGGATCCGGCACCGAAGGTGAATGTCGAATATGTGTCGGCCAATCCGACCGGGCCTATGCATGTCGGCCATATCCGGGGGGCGGTCGTTGGCGACGCGCTTGCCAATTTGCTGCAATTCGCCGGCAATGACGTGACCAAGGAATACTATATCAACGATGCCGGATCGCAGATCGATACGCTCGCGCGCAGTGCCTTTCTTCGCTATCGCGAGGCACTCGGCGAGGACATAGGCGAGATCCCGCCCGGTCTTTATCCCGGCGACTATCTCAAGCCGGTCGGTGAGCGCCTGAAGAACGAATTCGGCGACACGCTGCTGGAAAAATCGGAAAGCGAATGGCTTCCGCTCGTCAAGGAAGCCGCGATCGCCGCGATGCTGGACCTGATACGCGAAGACCTTGCCGCGCTCGGTGTCGAACACGAGGTTTTCTTTTCGGAGAGAACGCTGCATGAAAGGTCGGGCGCGAACGGTTCCAGGATCGACATCATGCTCGACGGATTGCGCACCAAGGGGCTCATCTACCAGGGAACGCTGCCGCCGCCCAAGGGACAGGTTCCGGAGGACTGGGAAGACCGGGAACAGACCCTGTTCCGCGCGAGCGATTTCGGCGATGACACTGACCGTGCCCTGAAGAAGTCGGACGGGTCCTACACATACTTCGCCGCAGACGTCGCTTACTTTCAGGACAAGTTCGAACGTGGTTTCGATGAGACGATATATGTCCTGGGCGCAGACCACAGTGGTTATGCAAAGCGCTTGCAGGCGGTTGGAAAGGCGGTTTCCGACGGCAAGACCGATGTGGTTGTCAGGTTCTGCCAGCTCGTCAAGCTGATGCGCGACGGTGAGCCGGTGAAGATGTCGAAACGCTCCGGTGATTTCATCACGCTGAGGGAAGTCGTCGAGGAAGTCGGACCGGATCCCGTCCGGTTCATGATGCTCTATCGCAAGAATGACGCCCCGCTCGACTTTGACTTCAAAAAAGTCACGGATGAGACGAAGGACAACCCGGTCTATTACGTTCAGTACTCCCATGCGAGGTTGAGATCCAACCTGAGAAAGGCGCAGGAGGAATTTCCTGGCATGAGTATTGGGGACGTCGACCTGGAAAGAGCCGATCTGGCGTTGCTGGACGATCCCGGCGAACTCGAACTCATGGCCAAGGTTGCGGAGTGGCCGAAGGTTGTAAATGTCTCGGCCAATACTCATGAACCGCATCGAATCGCGTTTTATCTGTACGAGTTGGCAACAACTTTGAGCAGGCATTACACCAGAGGCTATGATTCGCCGCATTTAAAGTTTATTCAGACTGGTAACCCGAAATTAACCCTGGCACGTCTTGCATTGGTTCGTGCAATATCTTTGGTACTTGGGGCTGGGTTGTCGATCTTGGGGGTAAATGCCCCCGAAGAAATGCGCTAACTTAGTACATCATCCTCTACGGCAAAGTAGAGGATGCCAAGTAGAACGGGACCGGTTTTCGTAAAGCTCATGGCCAATGATTACGAAAATGAGAAATCGGATTTGCACGGGTCGCCCGAAGCGGCAGACACGGATCGTCCGGCTATGGATGATCCACTTCTCGAATTGGCAAGAATCGTCCACAAAAACAATCAATTGGGTGCAAATGTGAGCAGCGGTCGCGTTGGCAGTACAGACTACTTTGCGGGGCTTGATGATTTTGCGGACGATGTCGCTGACAAACCGCAATCCGGGCCTCAGCGCGTTGAGCCGTCGTTCCCCAATACGGCCTTCAGACCGGGTAATACGGGCGCGCCGCCGCTGGGACCGGACATGCATCCGGCACCGATTGTCGGTGAGATCCGGAACCAGTTTTTTGCGCGTACCGGCAGCGAATCGACGCTGCCTGCGGCTGATATTCCGCCGCTCGATACGCAGCAGCACGGTGGTGAACGCGCCGAAAACGTTTCGCCTTTGTGGCCCAGGCTCGACAATCCACAGGCTGATGTGCCTGCCGCCGTTGCAGTGCCCGGATCGCCTGTGCCGGACGTTGATGTCGAACCTGTCCGTGAACCGCTCGTTGAACCGACCGGGTATCGGACTGAAGCCGCCGGCGACCTGGCAGGCGGCTTTGCGAGAAGTGATCAAAACGTGGCCGCGCCGCTTGCTCCCAACGTCGCAATGGACATCGAGCAAAGCCTGACCGCTGAGCTCGAGGACGAGTTGATCGGCGCGCTCCGTCAATCGGTCGACGAAGAAGTTGCAAAGCCGGCTGCCGCGCCAACGGAAGAGGCCGCTTCGACGGATGCATTTGCAGACATCACCGAAGCCGTGGTGGATCACGAGGTTCCCGCGACCTTCACCGCCGAGCCGGCTGCCAGGGTCGAGGTGCCCCAGTGGTCTGAAGAAAGCGCGCCGCGGCAACCGCTCGCCGATGCACCGTCCTCCTATCTCGAACCGGATCTGACGAACAGGATCGGTCAAACAGGGGTGGGAACCGGGAGCCCGGAATTTTCCGCGGTGTCGCAAGTCGCTCCGGCAAGGCCGCATCTGGAGAGTGCAGACGATGTCCGCAGACCGGCTATCGACGAAAACGAACTGTTTTCCGCGCTGAACACGACGAATTCAGCGCATTCATCTGCCTCCGGCCTGCCGCATGCGCGCCAGGATCGGGAGAGTCCGGCCGGCATAGATGCCCTTTTTGCCGATCTTGATTTTCCCGAGCGCGAAAACCGTGCACCGGTTGTTGCCGAACCAGAGGCACCCGAGCCTGAGCCGGAACCGATCGCCACTGCGGATGACATCGACGAAATGGCGTGGCCTGAAGCCGCCAATGCCGTGCCGGATGTTGAGGATCGTGAAGACGACACACCGCCGCCGCCGGAAGGCTATGATCTCGATGCCGTTGCGCGGGCGATGCAGGAGAGTGATCCGAGCCTGAGCGGAGCCGGGGTGCTTCCGCCGCATCCGGAAACCGAGCGTGTGGCAGCGGACCAATCGACCGGAAGGTCGCGACGGGGCCTTTATGCGGCCCTGGGTGTCGTCGGCGTGGCCGCGCTCGGTGGCGCGGGTTTCTTCCTCTACGACGGGAATTCCGTTCAGGTGCCGAGCGGCCCACCACCGGTGATCAGCGGCCTGCAGGAGCCTTTGAAGATATTCCCCGAGCAGAGCCAGTCCAATGCTGCCGGGCAATCATCGACCAAGATTACGGATCGTCTCCAGAGCACCGGGGAGAGCGTCCCTGAGCGCCTGAATATTCCCGAAACGCCTCAACCCGTCGAACTGCCTCCGGCTCCGGCGGCCTCGGACGGCAACTCGGAACTTGCGCCCGGCACGCCGAAACAGGTCCGTACCGTGATCGTCCGCCCCGACGGCACCATCGTTTCCGGCGATGAAGCGCCGGTCATAAGCGCACCGACAACTGCGGAAACTCCGACGCCGCAGGCACCGGAGATAACCGCACCCGCGGTCACGGCTGAAACGCCTCAGATCGTCGCCACGGAGACGGTGAACGCCGTTCCCGTACAGACCGAACCCATCGTGGTTGCCCCTCAGACGCAAGAAACCCCGGTGCCGGAGACGGTCCCCGTACAGCCGCAGGCGGAAGAAACGGCCGCGCCCGTTCCTGTCGAACCTGCAGCGCCTGCCGTTCCTGAAATCGTGACCCAAACGGACGAGCCCGTTCAGGCGGAGACCGAGGCGCAGGCACCGGCAGCACCGGTCCCGACGGTCGTTCCGCGCAAAAAGCCGCAGGCCCCGGTTCAGGTCGCAGCAGCTCCCGTCGGACAGGCCGCACCCGCGGCTCAGACCGCGCCGCCGACGGCGCAGCGCCAGAACGGACCGTTGAACCTCGCCAACACGGGCACCGCCCAAAGCCAGCCTGCGGCATCGACAGGCGGGTCAATACCGTCCGGCACCTATATTGTTCAGGTCACCTCGCAGCGCTCCGCAGCAGCGGCACGTGACGCGTATGCCGGGCTGCAGAGAAGCTATCCCGGGGTACTTGGAAACCGCAATGCGGTCATTGTTTCCGCCGACCTGGGCGATCGCGGTGTCTTCTACCGTGCGCGCATCCCGACCGGGTCGCGAAGCGAAGCCAATTCGCTTTGTGAAAGCCTGAAGGGGGCGGGTGGCGACTGCTTCGTGCGGCGTCAGCCCTAGGATCGAACCCTAAACCGGCAAGCCGTGCAGGCGCGATTGCAAGGTCGCGCCTTTTACCGGACTATTCCGCAGCCTGCCTCACATCGTGGACCGTCCCCGTCAGGCGTGGCCCCATGAGCCTGTAAACACGTGCAATCGCGTTCATTGCGGTCTGGACAGCAGGTTCACGCCGCACATCCCGGTGAACGATGATGTGCTCGGGGTTGGTCAGTTCCGCGAGAGGGCCCGTAATCCCGACAAGCGACGGATGGCTGTCTCCCATGAAAACCGGCAGCAGAGCCAGTCCCTGTCCGGCGGCCGTCATGTTCATGAGTGTCGTCATCGTGTTGGTGCGCATCCGGGGTCTGCTGATGTTCCGGGCCTCCATCCAGCGGGCCTGTGCCGGGTACCAGAGATCGTCGGGCGCAAATCCGAGCCAGTCGCATTCGGCACACCTCAGATCGTGCAGGATGTCCGGATTTTCCTCCACATATTGTCGGGAACCGAAGACGCCGTAAGCAACATTGCCGACTTTCCGCGAGATAAGCGTGTCTGTCTCTGGTAGGCAATTCCTGATCTGCAGCTCAATGCCGCGCGACTGATGATCCGCATGCAGATGGCTGGAAATGATCTCCAGCTCAACCCCCGGCATCAGCGCGCAGAGGTCCGCGAAACAGTCGGTGAGGATCCTGGCGCGCACTTCGTCGACAGCGACGCGAACCACTTTCAATGCGGATCCCGAAAGGTCCGGCAAAACCCGGTTGGCCGCGTCCGCGCTCTTGCGCATCTCCTCGGCAAGAGGAATGAGCCGCAGACCGGCCTCGGTCGGTTTGAGTCCGGTCGGCGTCCGGTCAAACAGTCGGGCGCCCACCTTGTCCTCGAACGCCTTGAGGCGGCGGCTCAGTTGCGGCTGGCTCAACTTGAGCGCCTTTGCCGCTCCGGAGAGCGAGCGCATGCGCGCGGCCGCGTTGATCAGTTTGAGGTCATCCCAGTTCATGATCAACTTATACATAACTACACGCAGATGTTCAAATCCATGCGTTTATGCATGGCCGGCATGATGAATTGAAGGCTGAACGTCTCGACCTATTGCTGCTAAGGATCGGGCCTTCAAGAGGCTGGAGACAAGATGCCGCCAAATTCCGACTACATGCGCCGTGAAAATACCGCCCTTGCTTACGGTCTTGCACTGATGGGCATGGCGGCATTCACCCCCGTCTTCGCGGCCGGGAAGATCGCCGACGGCCTTCTGCCGGTGGTCGTTCTGGTCTGGCTCCGGTTTCTCGGGGGCACTGTTACGATCGTCGGGTACGGAACCATTCGGCGGGTGCCGCTCTTTTCGAGGGTAAGTCCGCTCTGGAAGCTGCATCTGATGCGTGCTTTCTGCGGCATCGGTGGCCTGGCCTGCTCCATCTACGCAGCGAGCATTCTGCCGCTTGCAGACGCGACTGCCATAGGCCTGACCAAGGGCATCATTGCGATCGCGCTGGCCGGACTTGTATTGAAGGAACTGATCACCGGCCGTCATTGGCTCTCCGGTGGCTTGTGTGCGATCGGTGCCTATCTTGTCGTCAGGTCCGTGAGCGGCAATGAGGGCCTGAATGCGCTCGCTCTGGACGGTGTCGTCGCGGCACTGATGGCGGCTGTCTTCATGGCCTGCGAAGCGCTGATTATGCGCTATATCGCGCAGCGCGAAAACACCGTCACGATCCTGGCTTATGTCAACATCTTCGCCGCGGTACTGCTGACGATACCGGTTCTCTGGATCATTCGCGAGCAGCAGGTACCGATGTCCAGTCTCTGGGCATTTGCGTGGCTCGGACCGGTCGCCATTATCGGCCAGTCACTCAACATTTCCGCCTACCGGCGCGCCGGTGCCGCAACGCTGGCGCCGATTTATTACAGTTCCGTCGTTCTGGCCGCCGCGTTCGCATACTTTGTCTGGGGCGAAGTTCCTTCGCCGATTGCTGCGGTTGGTGCCGGCCTCATCGTCCTGGGCGGCCTGGTCCTGACCATTGGACGCCCGGTCAGTCACCCAGCAGCTTCTTGGCGAGGAATGGAAGGCTCACATCCAGCCGGTAGTCGATCGAGGAATGGTTGTCGTTGAACTCCTCGTAGACGCAGTCGACGCCGTGTGCCTCGAGTTTTCTGCGCAAACGTCTTGCGCCGTAAACGAGATTGTACTGATCGACGGAACCGCAATCGATCCACAGGCCCTTCAGCGACTTCAGCGCCGGAACATGGCTGTCGATCATCTCGACCGGATCCCAGGACAGCCAGGCTTGCCAGCGTTCCTGGATGATTTCACAGGTCTCCATGTCAACGGGTAGCCTGATGCCGCAAAACACCTCGGGATCCGGATCCGGGTCATAGGTCGCCGCCATTGCGAGCGTCATCAGGTCATGCAGCGCATTTCCGGGGTATTTCGGCCCCTGCTCGAAGCCGGTGACGAAGGCTTCGATCGATCCGGCCTTGGCAATCGCCCGCACGGCGTTCGGCATCTCGGGCAGGTAGCACAGTTCGAACGCCATATCGCCGGAATGACACGCAGCCGCCGACCAGACGTCAGAGTGCTTCATTGCATGCACGATGGAGCCGTAGCCCCCCGAGGACTTGCCAAACAGCGCCCGCAACCCGGGGCCACCGCATTTGAAGCGTCCCTCGACATCTTCCAGCATTTCCGTTGTCAGCCAGGTTGCCCAGGGGCCCATGACATGGCTGTCGATATACTGGTTGCCGCCAAGCCGGGTGAAGCAGTCCGGGAACGCGACGACAACCGGCGGCAGTTCACCGTCATGGATCAGCCGATCCAGCCGTTCCGGAACGTTTTCACCGAAATTCTTCCAATTGACATGTGCAGGCCCCCCCGCGGTGAAACCGACAATGTCGACCAGAAGCGGCAACCCTGCGCCATCGTGCCCGTGCGGCACGTAAACAACGATTTCGCGGGTTGCCGTGTCGCCAAGCCGGTTCTGACCCAGAATTTCGGACCGGTGGGAGACCCTGTGGAGCGTGCCGGCCGGAATGTCTAGTCGTGCGCGCATGGGGTCTCCAATCCTGACTGAGTGAGCAATTGACTGCCTAGATTGCAAGTTCAGGGGATGGACGCAAGAGGAAGCTCTCGGTTTCTTGACGCGTTATGGGGCGGCGTTTAAGCCGGGAACATGACCAAGGCTTTTGTGTCCGGCTGCGCCGGAGTGACACTCACCCAGGATGAAATCGCGTTCTTCAGGGAAGCCGATCCCTGGGGCCTGATCCTGTTTGCCCGCAACGTGGAATCGCAGGATCAGCTTCGCGCGCTGACATCTGCGTTTCGAGAGGTTGTCGGAAGGCCGGACGCTCCCGTTCTTGTTGACCAGGAAGGCGGCCGTGTCCAGAGGATGAAGCCGCCGAACTGGCCCAAATATCCGGCGCCGAAGCTCTATGGCGACCTCTTCCTGTCGGATCCCGGAAAGGGCGAGCGCGCCGCGTGGCTTGGGGCGCGGCTGATCGCGTCGGATCTGATCGAGGTCGGCATTACGATCGATTGTCTGCCCTGCCTGGATGTGCGGTTTCCGGACACCGTTGATGCAATCGGTGATCGATCGCTTTCCGGCGATCCGGACGTCGTCACGCGTCTTGGCCAGGCCATGATCGACGGTGCTGTCGCCGGGGGTGTCCTGCCGGTGATCAAGCATATTCCGGGTCATGGTCGCGCGCAGGTGGACAGTCATCTGGAGCTGCCGCGTGTCAATGCGGACATTTCCGCGCTGAAAAGCGTGGATTTCCGCCCCTTCAAGGCACTTTCGGGCGTGTCATTGGGAATGACTGCCCATATCATTTACAATGCGATCGACCCGGAGACTGCCGGAACGCAGAGTGCGAAGGTCATCCAGGATGTGATCCGCGGGGAAATCGGATTTGAAGGCTGTCTGATGAGTGACGATATCTCGATGAAGGCGCTTGGAGGTGACTACGTCGAGAGATCGCGGAAGATCATAGCGGCAGGATGCGACATCGTCCTGCATTGCAACGGCGAGATGAGCGAGATGATTGCCGTCGCCGAGGCAGTGCCGGACCTGTCCGGTGTATCAGCGCAGCGATGTGCAACGGCGCTGGACGGCTTGAAATCGCCCGAACCCGGCTTTGATTTGGCCGCGGCCCGGGATGAGTTTCGTGACATCACCGGGTTGACCACGGCCTGACCGGAGATTGAATGGCTGAACTGGAAACGCATAGGCAGATTTCAGACGACGGGTCTTACGACCTGCTGAGCACTGTCGGTGCCGAGGAAGAACGTGCGATCTCCGAACCGCAGCTGGTCGTGGATGTCGAGGGGTTCGAAGGCCCCCTGGACCTTCTGCTCGGCATGGCGCGCACGCAGAAGGTCGACCTTGCGAAAATCTCAATTCTGCAACTCGTCGAACAGTACCTGACCTTTGTCGCCGAGGCGCGGCGGATGCGTCTGGAGCTGGCGGCCGACTATCTTGTCATGGCGGCATGGCTTGCCTTCCTGAAATCGAAGCTGCTTCTGCCGGAGCAAAAGGACGAGGACGAACCGACCGGTGAAGAACTGGCGGCAGCTCTCGCATTCAGGCTGCGGCGGCTGGAAGCGATGCGTGAGGTCTCTGAAAAACTGATGAACCTGAACCGGCAGGGGCGGGACGTCTTCCATCGCGGCGACCCCGAGACCATGTCGGTGCAGCAGAAGAGCATCTGGGATGCTTCCATCTATGACCTGCTCTCGGCCTATGCCATCCAGCGGCAGAGGCAGTCGGTCACGTCGGTCAGGGTTCTGAAACGGACGGTCTGGTCGCTGCAGGAGGCGCGGGAACTCCTTACCAGGCTGGTCGGCCGCGTCAGTGAATGGGCGCCCTTGAACGCCTACCTGCGGGACTATCTCTACGACAACAAGGACTGGGCGACGATCGTTGCGAGCACCTTTTCCGCAAGCCTGGAAATGGTGCGCGAGGGCCAGGTCGAGATCCGCCAGGGCGAAGCGTTCTCGCCGGTCTATATCCGCTCCATCGTGAAGGAAGACGCGCATGACGTCTGAGGACGGGCAGCCGGATCTCGTCGGACACTCTGGAGAAGACCTCCATGCCGATCTTGCCGGCCAGCGGATGGTCGAGGCCTTGCTGTTTGCCTCCAATGAGCCGCTTTCGCTCGAAGAACTGACCCTTCGCGTGCCCGAGGGAACGGATGTGCTTGCGCTGCTGGAGCGGCTGCAGAAACTTTACGAACCACGCGGTGTCAACCTGGTGCGCCTTGCCGGCAAGTGGTGTTTCCGGACCGCCGAGGATCTCTCGTATCTGATGCACCGCAATGTCGAGGAACAGCGCAAGCTGTCGCGGGCCGCGCTCGAGACCCTTGCAATCATTGCCTATCATCAGCCGGTGACACGCGCGGAAATCGAGGAGATCAGGGGCGTTTCGACGTCCAAGGGCACGCTTGACGTCCTGCTTGAAACAACCTGGATCAGGATGCGGGGCCGCCGGCGCACACCGGGACGGCCGGTGACCTACGGAACGACGGAACAGTTCCTGGTTCATTTCGGGCTTGAAAACGTCAAGGATCTGCCCGGGCTCGAGGAGCTGAAAGGCGCCGGTTTGCTCGACAGTGCGGTTCCCGCCTCGTTTGTTGTCCCGACACCAAACGACGAAGTGGCATTGACGGAAGACGAAGATCCTTTAGAAGACGGGTCTTTCTTTGATGACGACGCGGAAGAGACCGCCGGAGCTTGATGCCACAGGAAGACAAGCCGCAATTTTCCAGCGGAAACGGACATTCGCTGAACTGGGGAGCGCCCGGAACGGCCGGTGCCACCATTGCGGCCGGTCTCGTCTTTGAAGACATCTCCCATGACTATGATGGTGTGCCCTCCGTCAGGCATCTGAGTCTCTCGGTCGCGCCCGGTGAGATTCTCTGTCTTCTGGGCCACTCGGGCTGCGGCAAGACGACCTTGATGCGGATCGCTGCCGGCGTTGAACGGCAAAGCCAGGGCAAGGTCCTGATCAACGGACGCGAAATCGCGGGCGACACGGTGTTCCTGCCGCCGGAAAAACGCGGCGTTGGCCTGATGTTCCAGGACTACGCGCTGTTTCCGCATATGAGCATTCTGGCAAATGTCATGTTCGGGCTGACGGGACTGTCGAAGACGGAGGCGCAGGCCGCTGCCTTTGCTGCGCTTGGCCGGGTCGGTCTTGCGGACTACGCCGCGGACTACCCGCACGCCTTGTCAGGCGGTGAGCAGCAGCGGGTTGCGCTGGCCCGCGCACTCGTTCCGCGGCCGGGCATCCTCCTGATGGATGAACCGTTCTCCGGCCTCGACAAGCGCTTGAGGGACAGTGTGCGGGATCAGACGCTCGCCGTGATTCGGGAAACACGCGCAACCTGCATCATCGTCACCCACGATCCGGAAGAGGCGATGCGCATGGGCGACAAGATTGCGCTCATGCGGCAGGGGCGGCTGGTGCAGCATGGCACGGCCGCCGAACTCTACAACAAGCCGGTCGACCTGTTTGCGGCCCGTTTCTTTTCCGAACTGAACCAGATCGATGGAAAAGTAACGGCTACGGGTGTTGAAACTGCGCTTGGACTTTTGAAAATCGAGAATTGCGAAAGCGGTGAGCGCGTCGACGTCTGCATCCGCCCGCAGGGGATATGCCTGAACAAGGCGGGGCTGTGCGGTGTGCCCGGCCGGATCACGTCGAAAAGATTCGTCGGCGAGGTCGATCTGTTGTCCGTTGCGATCGATGGTCTCGATCATCCTGTGCAGGCAAGGGTCCGTGCCGGAAGCGACTGGGAAGCGGGAATGGACGTTGCGGTTGATACTGATCCGAAAGACGTGCTTGTTTTTTCCCGCAAGGAGTCCCAAGTCTAGGTGAAGAGACTGCCCTGGGTGTCATCAATCTGTCTAACGGCGAAAAATGTTCTTCAGGTGTATGTTGCAGGGAGAGGGCCGTTTTTGTAAAAGGGCCGAAGGGCTTTAAAGCCGTTTATCAGGAGTTTGGCGTATGGGCATTAGTATTTGGCAGATCTTGATCATCGCAGTGGTGGTGGTTCTGCTTTTCGGACGTGGCAAGATTTCCGAGCTTATGGGTGATGTTGCCAAGGGAATCAAAAGCTTCAAAAAAGGCATGGCCGAAGACGACACCGCCGATGCTCCGAAGACCATCGATCATCAGGCCGGCGACGCGGCTCCGTCTGCGAAAGCTGAAGATCAGACCAAGGCGAGCTGATCTAATCTGCATCGCGTCTCCTTAAGGGACGAGAGTTCTCATGTTCGATATCGGCTGGACCGAGCTCATGGTGATTGCGTGTATTGCAATCATCGTTGTAGGGCCAAAAGACCTGCCGCGCATGTTGCGCACGCTTGGGCAGACACTGGGAAAGATGCGGCGCATGTCGCGTGAGTTCCAGTCGACGTTCAATGATGCCTTGCGCGAAGCCGAGCAGCAGGCCGACATTGCCGACATGAAAAAGCAGGTCGAAGACGCGGCCAACTTCAATCCGCTCGGTGATCTGAAGAAGTCGATCGAGGAAGATGCGGCGCAAAAAGCATCCAGGCCGATGACGACCAAACCGGCGTCAGCCGAGAAGGAACCGGCGACGGAAGCCGCTCCCGCTCCCCCGGCCGAAGCTGGCACCGCCAAAGCTGACTCAGGCCCGGCAGCCGCGAAGGCCGATACCGCCAACACGCCGGCCAAGGCACCGGCGACGGAAGATGTTAAGGCATGAGCCAGGATGATATCGACGCCTCGAAGGCGCCCTTGATCGAACATCTGATTGAACTGCGCCAGCGGCTGATGTGGTCCATCGGCGCCATCCTGGTGATGTTCGTCGTCTGTTTCTATTTTGCGACCGACATCTACAACATCCTGACGATCCCCTATCTGCGCGCCGTCGGCGAGGGACATCCGGTGGAGATGATCTTCACCGCGCCGCAGGAATGGTTCTTCACCCAGTTGAAACTCGCCTTGTTCGGCGCGCTGTTCCTGGCCTTTCCGGTGATCGCCAGCCAGATCTACATGTTTGTGGCTCCCGGCCTCTACAAGCATGAACGCGGTGCGTTTCTGCCGTTCCTGATCGCGACCCCGATTCTCTTCCTGATCGGCGCGTGCCTCGTTTATTTCCTCGTCATGCCGATGGCGATGGGGTTCTTCCTGTCCCAGGAGCAGCTTCCCGGCGAAGGTCAGGTTGCGATTCAGCACCTGGCGAAGGTGAGCGAGTATCTCGGGCTCATCATGATCCTGATTTTCGCCTTCGGATTGGTTTTCCAGCTGCCGGTGGTCCTTACCCTGATGGGACGGGCAGGGCTCGTCAGTTGCGAAGATCTCAAAAAGAAGCGCAAATATGCAATTGTCGGAGCCTTCGCAGCGGCTGCAATTCTGACACCCCCTGATCCGATCTCGCAGATCGGTCTTGCGCTCCCCACTTTGCTTCTCTACGAAGTCTCCATTCTGTCCGTGAGGCTGATAGAACGCCAGCGCGCGCAGCGGGAAGCTGAACGCGAAGCGGAAGACGCAACAGCCTGATCCTTTTCAGTCAGCGTTTTTTGGTCTCCCGGACGGAGTTTTTGAACAACGACCGTCATTCGGGAAGCGAAGATGTTTGACATAAAGTGGATACGGGAAAACCCGGACAGTTTTGACCAGGCTCTGGCCAGACGCGGCTTCGAAGCGTCTTCGGCCCGACTGATTGCACTGGATGATTCCCGCCGCTCTCACATCACCAAGCTTCAGGAAGCACAGGAACGGCGCAACGCTGCGTCCAAGGAAATCGGCAAGGCGAAGGGCTCTGGCGATGACGCGCGTGCGCAGGAACTGATTGACGAAGTTGCCCAGATCAAGGCCTTCATTCAGTCCGGCGAAGAAGAAGAACGCCGGTTGGTCGGCGACTTGGAAGCCGCGATGGCGGTCATTCCGAACCTGCCGCATGACGACGTGCCGGCGGGGAAGGACGAAAACGACAACGCCCTTTTGAGAACCCACGGTGAAAAGCCGGCCTTCCGGTTCAACGAGGCTCCAAGGGAGCATTTTGAACTCGGTGAAGCGCTCGGCGACATTGATTTCGCGGCAGCTGCAAAGCTGTCGGGCTCGCGCTTTGTCGTGCTGAAGGGCCAGATCGCGCGCCTGGAGCGGGCTCTCGGTCAGTTCATGATCGACCTGCATACCGAGGAGCATGGCTACACGGAAGTGTCGCCGCCGCTTCTCGTAAATGACGCGCCGCTCTTCGGAACAAGCCAGCTGCCCAAGTTCGAAGAGGATCTCTTCAAGACGACCACGGATCACTATCTGATCCCGACTGCGGAAGTGCCGCTGACGAACCTGGTCGCCGGCGAAATCGTTCCTGAAGACAGCCTGCCGCTTCGCGTGACGGCGCTGACCTACTGTTTCAGGTCCGAAGCCGGGTCTGCTGGACGCGACACGCGCGGCATGCTGCGCCAGCACCAGTTCCAGAAATGCGAACTGGTTTCGGTGACGACGCCGGATACCTCCCTGGACGAACTGGACCGCATGCTCCAATGCGCGGAGAAGGTGCTGCAGAAGCTCGGGCTCCATTACCGGGTCATGACCTTGTGCACGGGAGACATGGGCTTCGGCGCGCGCAAGACCTACGACATCGAAGTCTGGTTGCCGGGGCAGGATGCCTATCGCGAAATTTCGTCCTGCTCTGTCTGCGGCGATTTTCAGGCAAGGCGCATGAATGCGCGCTTCAGACCGGCGGACAGCAAGCAACCGCTGCACGTTCACACCTTGAATGGCTCCGGCATTGCCGTCGGCCGGGCGCTGATCGCGGTTCTGGAAAACTACCAGAATGGCGACGGAACGGTCACGGTACCGGACGTTCTGCGGCCCTATATGGGTGGTCTGGAAACGATCGGCTGAGTGAATAGACCCGAACGGGCAGCAAGCGAACTGACTTGCCGCCCGTGAACCTTTCATTGCGCCAGGCGCCCTCGGCCCGCGTTTGGTTTTCTCATTCCGGAGGGGGACACTTCCGCATGCGTATCCTGATCACGAACGATGATGGAATTCACTCGCCGGGACTTACGGCCCTGGAACGCATCGCCCGCACGCTGTCGGACGACGTCTGGGTCATTGCACCTGAGACCGATCAGAGCGGCGTTGCGCATTCGCTGACGCTGAGCGATCCGCTGAGGCTGCGCGCGCTTGATGAGCGGCATTTCGCCGTCAGGGGCACACCGACGGATTGCGTGATCATGGGCGTACACAACGTTCTGAAAGGTAAGCCCGACCTTGTTCTGTCCGGCATCAACCGCGGACAGAACATTG
Organism: Roseibium sp.; assembly: GCF_965232425.1. Classification (GTDB taxonomy): domain Bacteria; phylum Pseudomonadota; class Alphaproteobacteria; order Rhizobiales; family Stappiaceae; genus Roseibium. Next base: position 5,616,481 of record NZ_OZ246971.1, on the reverse strand, counting down.
CAGAAGACGTCACCTATTCCGGAACGGTGGCCGGGGCGATGGAAGGGGCCATCCTCGGTATTCGGTCTATCGCCGTATCGCAGGCCTATGACTGGGATGTCAGGGCAGAACCGAATTTCGCCGTCGCGGAGACCCATGCGCCGGAGTTGTTCGCGAAACTCATCGAGTTCGAACTGCCGCCCTACAGCCTGCTCAACGTCAATTTCCCCGCATGCGCGCCTGACGCCGTGAAGGGCACAAGGGTCACGGTTCAGGGGCATCACGAACAAAGCGGGCTGACCATCGACGAGCGCCAGGACGGTCGCGGTTACCCCTATTATTGGCTCCGGTTTCGCGAAAGGGGCAAATCCGTATTTGATAATTCGGACCTGCAGGCAATTGCCGATGGATATGTGTCCGTTTCCCCGCTACGCATAGATCTGACGGCGCACGATCTGGTTGGTCATTTGAATGATGCGCTGAAATAAGCCCGCGAAGGGAGTTGTGCATGGCCGGTCTCCCGCCCGGCGACGATGGGGCAAGGCAATCGACGGCATTGCCGGACGAAGCGGAAGCACGTGCCGCGCTTGTCCTGACGCTGAGACAGCGCGGTGTCGGTGCCCGAAATGTCCTGACGGCGATTGAACGTGTGCCGAGGCGCCTGTTTCTTCCCGCCCGCCATCATGGCCTGGCCTATGAGGACGTCACCTTACCGATCGAATGCGGTCAGACGCTGTCGGCACCGTCCATGGTCGCCTACACGGTTCAGGCGCTGGATATCGCGCCGGACCATTCGCTGCTCGAGATCGGAACCGGATCAGGCTATCAGTCTGCTGTCATGGGGCATCTGGCGGAAAGGGTCGAGACCGTCGACCGTTTCGCCACCTTGACTGACCTCGCCAACCGCCGTTTCGCGGCCCTGAAACTCGACAATGTCACGGCCACCCAGGCAGACGGGTTCGACGGACTGAAACAGAAAGGCCCGTTTGACCGCATCGTGGTCACGGCTGCGATCACGGCCGTCCCGGACAAATGGGTTCAGCAACTCAAACCGGGCGGTATCCTGGTCGCCCCGATCGGGCAGGCGAAGCAACCGCAGTCCCTGATCCGGTTCACAAAGTCCGAGAGCGTGATGACGGCGGACACTCTGATGCCGGTGAGAACGGTCATGCTGCAACCAGGAATCGCAATGACGCTTTGAAACGGGATCTCCGTGAAATGCACGGCAGGCGGACGAATCCCTGAGGGTGAGTCGTCGGCCGATTTACTATGTTGCGCGAGATGGAAAAGGTATTCCATACGAAAAATCGACGGAAACAGGCCGATTTCATGGTATTCGCCCCGTATCTTTAGTCTTTATAAACCTTACTGCCGTTTACTCTTAACCATAACAGCCATTGTTAGCGGTATGAGTATAGGCGATGAAAAAGCGGATGCGTTCCCTCCGCGGGGATCTACTGGGTAAAGCAGCGACAGCATCATTGGTCGCAGTATTTCTCTCGGGTTGTTCCAGCGCCGTTGAGCGGTTTGGAGAGCCTCCTTACTACACGGGAAACACGCAAAATCAGCGTGAGATCCTGAACGGGGCACCAGCGCCTGCTCAGCCGACATATCAGGACATTGCCAACGGTCCGGGCGGTACATCCGCGGGACTGCCGCAGTCAAGTTCGGCTCCGGTCACGACGGGTTCCGTATCCAGGCAGCGGTCCGACATCCAGTCAGCGCCATTGCCCGCGCCGGCGGTGGCGTCCGCACCGGTCAGTCAGTCCGCGGCGCCGGTCTCGACGCTGCCTGCGCCTGAGACAGTCAGTGCTGCAAACGGCAAGAACTGGAAAGGCTGGACCGGAACCGGCGGCACACGCGTCACGGTTCGCCAGGGCGACAGCCTCAATTCGATCTCTCGCCGCTACGGTGTGCCGGTGCAGGCCGTTGCATCGGTCAACGGCATCAGCGATCCAAGCCAGGTCAAGCCCGGGCAGAGCATCATCATTCCGACCTACGTCTATTCCGAGCGCAACGGCCATTCCAGCGCGACGGAAGGCGAGAGCGGCAAGGTCAAGCTTCCGGCAGTGGCAAGGAACGAGACGGTCGTCACGGGTTCAGTGCCGACGAACTCAGGAACTGCCCCGCGTCCCGGCCGCAAGCCGGTTCAGCAACCGACCTTCACGCAGATCAGTGTCAGCGAGGCCGTTGTCGAGGAAGTGGACGTCGTACAGGTTGCCGCTCTGCCCAAGCGCAAGCCCGCGGTCTCGAACGCCAGCCTCACGACAGCATCCATTGCCACGGCGACGCCTGCCAAGACCTCGGCTGCGCCGGCAGTCGCCGCGCCGTCTGCACCGGTTCAGAAAGTTGCACTGCCGCAACCCGCTCTGACACAGGAGCCCCGTCCGACGGAGCCGATCAAGACGCCGAAAGTCACCAATACGCCCAAGGAAGCGGTGACATCGGACGCGAAGTTCCGCTGGCCCGTGCGCGGCCGGATCATCTCCGACTTCGGTACGAAGCCGGGCGGCGGCAAGAACGAAGGTGTCAACCTGGCAGTCCCGGAAGGCACGCCCGTGAAGGCCGCGGACGACGGGACCGTGATCTATTCCGGCAACGAGTTGAAGGGTTACGGCAATCTCGTGCTCGTACGGCACAGCGAAGGCTGGGTGTCCGCCTATGCGCACAACAGCGAATTGAAGGTCAAGCGCGGTGACACGATCCGCCGGGGCGACGTGATCGGCCTTGCCGGTGCCACGGGGTCAGTGAACCAGCCGCAGGTGCATTTTGAACTGCGCAAGGGCAACAAGCCCGTCGACCCGCTGAACCACCTGCCGAAGCGCTAACGAATTGCATACGAAGAGCTGAGAGCCCGGCCATCGCCGGGCTTTTTCATGTCAGCGGTTTCCCCAGCCGTCCCGCCAGATCCTGTATGAACTGGTAGGCGACGCGTCCGGAACGGCTGCCGCGGGTGGTCGCCCATTCCAGGGCCTCTGGCCGCCAGGCTTCCTCCGGCGTCTCCAGCTTGTGAAACGCGACGTATCCACGGACCATTTCCAGATAATCGTCCTGGCTGCATTTGTGGAAGCCGAGCCAGAGACCGAAACGGTCGGACAGCGAAACCTTTTCCTCGACGGCTTCGGCGGGATTGATGGCTGTCGAGCGTTCATTCTCGATCATGTCGCGCGGCAGAAGATGGCGCCGGTTCGACGTCGCGTAGAAGATCACGTTGTCCGGGCGGCCTTCGATACCGCCTTCAAGCACCGCCTTGAGTGACTTGTAGGACGTGTCATCGTTGTCGAAGCTCAGATCATCGCAGAAAATGATGAAGCGAAACGGCGCCGTCCGGATCAGGGACATGAGGCCGGGCAGCGATTCGATGTCTTCCCGGTGGATTTCGATCAGCTTCAGGTCGGAGCTTTGCCTTTCCTGATTGATGGCCGCGTGCGCGGCCTTCACCAGCGAGGATTTGCCCATGCCCCGTGCACCCCACAGAAGGGCATTGTTCGCCGGCAGCCCTTCCGCGAACCGCCGCGTGTTGTCCATCAGGAGGTCGCGAACGCGCGCGACGGCGCACAGGAGCGAGAGTTCAACGCGGTTGACTTTCTTCACGGCCTGGAGGTTTCCCGGGTCCGGAACCCACACAAAGGCGTCGGCGCTTGTCCAGTCCGGTGTCTCCGCCCGAAGTGGCACGGCTCTCCCGATCAACTCGATCAGGGAATCGAGTTTGGCATTCAAAGATGCAAGGTCGTTTTGCGAGTTCATTTTTCTTGCAACCCCATTCAAAAAGGCCCATGTGAGGCCCTGAAGCACGTGGCGGGAGGATTAGCATGGGGCAGGGAAGGCGAAAACATCTGTTATTCCCATACCGGTACGCCAGAATCCGCTTGCAAAGCTTGAAATGAGGCGCGCCGCCGTTATAGTCCGCGCCACCAGAATTCAGTGCGTTTGACCGTTTTGCGAAGAGGCAAGACGCCTAACAAACGCCACCTAGGAGAGTTGAATGTTCATCACCCCAGCGTACGCGCAATCCGCCGGAGCTGCAGGTCCGGGTTTCCTGATCCAGATCCTGCCCTTCGTGGCCATTTTTGCGATCATGTATTTCCTGATCATCCGGCCGCAGCGCCAGCGCATGAAGCAGCATCAGGAAATGGTGTCGAACCTACGCCGCGGTGACACCATTGTGACCACGGGCGGGCTTATCGGCAAAGTCTCCAAGGTGGTAGATGACAGTGAGCTTCAGGTGGAACTGTCCGAGGGGGTCAAGGTTCGCGTGGTGCGCTCCATGGTTCAGGAAGTGCGCTCCAAATCAGAGCCCGCCAAAGAGAACTCCTGACAGAACGGCCCGCTCCGATCTATTTGCCGGCCGGACAGGGGTCCGTCCGGCCGTATTAAGGCTTAAACATGCTCCATTTCGCCCGTTGGAAAATTGTGCTGATCCTGATTGTCGTCGCCGCAGGTTTCATCACGACGCTGCCGAATTTCTTCACGGCCAAACAACTGGAAAGCTGGCCTGACTTCCTGCCGAAGAACCAGATGGTACTGGGGCTTGATCTTCAGGGCGGGGCCTATCTGCTTTATGAGGTGGATCAGGCCGACTACATCAAGAAACGCTTCGAAGCGCTCGAAGGCGACGTGCGTGACACGCTGCGCGAAAACCCGAGAATTGGCTACACGGGGCTGGACGCCCGGCCGGATTCCGTTCAGGTCAGGATCCGGGATCTGACACGCCTGGACGAGGCACGGGAGCGGCTTGCTCCGCTGGTCAATCCGCTGGTTTCCAACCTGTTCAGCGGTCAGCCGGTCGACGAATTCGAAATGACTGTCGAAGACAACGGGCTCGTGCGGTTCACCTATTCCGATGCGGGCCTCGACAACCGGCTCCAGGCCATTGTTCAGCAGTCGATCGAAGTCATCCGGCGCCGTGTCGATGACCTCGGCACGACCGAACCGAACATTCAAAGACAGGGTACGGACCGGATCCTCGTGGAAGCACCAGGTGAAGGCGATCCCGAACGTCTGAAGGAAATCATCGGCACGACGGCCAAGCTGACCTTCCATCTTGTCGACCGGAACATGACCGGCGAACAGGCGATGCAAAGCCGGCCGCCGGCCGGAACGTCCGTGTTCCTGTCCGTCGACGATCCGCCAATTCCGTATCTTCTTGAAACCAGGCCGCTTCTGGGTGGTGAGGACCTAGTCGATGCCCAGGTCGCGTTCGGCCAGTATTCGAACGAGCCTGTGGTGACCTTCCGTTTCAACCAGTCGGGTGCGCGGGAGTTCGCGCGGATCACGACCGAGAACGTGAATTACCCCTTCGCGATCGTGCTTGACGAGGAAGTCATTTCCGCTCCGGTGATCCGTGAACCGATCATCGGCGGGTCGGGCCAGATCTCCGGTGATTTCACGATCGAAGCCGCGCAGGACCTTTCCACGCTGCTGCGCGCAGGTGCGCTGCCTGCGCAATTGACCGTGATCGAGGAACGTTCCATCGGGCCGGGTCTCGGTGCGGATTCGATCGAGGCCGGCAAGATCGCATCGATCATCGCGGGTGCTGCTGTCATCATCTTCATGATCCTCGCCTACGGCCGCTTCGGCATCATTGCCGATCTGGCCCTGATGACGAATATTTTCCTGATCTTCGGCGCGCTGACGGTGCTACAGGCCACGCTCACGCTGCCGGGTATCGCGGGCATCGTGCTGACGATCGGCATGGCTGTTGATGCCAACGTGCTCATCTTCGAGCGAATACGCGAGGAATCTCGAGCGGGGAGATCGGTCATATCCGCGATCGACGCAGGCTACAGCCGCGCGCTCGGGACCATCCTTGACGCCAACATCACCACGCTGATTGCGGCAGTCATCCTGTTCCAGCTGGGGTCCGGACCCGTGCGCGGCTTCGCCGTCACGCTCGCGATCGGGATCTTCACGACCGTCTTCTGTGCGTTCACCTTCAGCCGTTTGCTGGTTGCGCTTTGGATACGCCGCCGCCGTCCTTCCGTCCTTCCGATCTGATCCGGGGAAAAAGAAATGTTGCTAAGACTCGTTCCGGACAACACGCACATCAAGTTCATGTGGCTGCGGAAGTTCAGTTTTCCGTTGTCAATCGTGCTCGTGATTGCCTCCCTTGCCGGTTTTTTCACCGTCGGCATGAATTACGGGATCGACTTCAAGGGCGGGACGATCATCGAGATCAAGACGGACGGACCCGCAGATATCGGTGCGATCCGCTCCGAACTGTCCTCGCTCAATCTCGGTGATGTCCAGGTTCAGGAATTCGGTGCACCCGACGACATTCTGATCCGCGTTGAGGAGCAGCCGGGCGGGGAACTCGCCCAGCAGACCGTCGTGCAGAACGTGCGCACGATCTTTGAAGACGACAATGTCGACTTCCGCCGCGTCGAAGTGGTCGGTCCCAGAGTTTCGGGAGAACTTGCCCAGGCCGGCGCGATCGCGGTGGCGGCGGCTCTTCTCGCGATCATGATCTATATCTGGTTCCGCTTCGAGTGGCACTTCGCGGTCGGTGCGATCCTGACGACAGCCAACGACGTCGTGGTGACGATCGGTCTCTTCGTGCTTTTGCAGCTCGACTTCTCGTTGTCGAGTATCGCGGCGGTCCTGACCATCATCGGTTATTCGCTCAACGATACCGTGGTGGTCTATGACCGCATCCGGGAAAATCTGCGGAAATACAAGAAGCGTCCGCTGACCGACATCCTGGACCAGTCGATCAACGAAACCCTGTCGCGCACGACGATGACCTCCGTCACGACACTTCTGGCACTGATCGCGCTCTACGCGTTCGGCGGCGAGGTGATCCAGTCCTTCACGCTGGCCATGATCTTCGGCATCGTGATCGGGACCTATTCGTCGATCTTCCTTGCTGCTCCGTTCCTGATCCTTCTGAAGCTGCGCCCGGACGCCATGTCGCGGAACGACGGTGACGACGAGAAGGAAGCAAAAGAAAAAGCGACGGCTTAAGGGCCGTCCCGATGGAGATCCGCGACGCCCACTTTCCGGGCCGTGCTCCCATTGATGCCTATGGCAATGGCGGGTTCCGTTTTGCAAACATGTCGCACAAGGGGGCGCTGCTGTGCGTCCCCAGCGGCATTTACGGCTGGCACGTCGATGATCCCTCGCAATTCAGCGAAGAGGCGTTCGAACGGGTGTTTCAGGAACAGTCCGATATTGAGGTTCTGCTGGTCGGAACCGGTGTTGATCTCCGCCCGCTGCCTCCCGACCTGAAAACGCTGTTTCGCGAGGCGTCGATCCTGTCCGACCCGATGTCGACAGGGGCTGCCATCAGAACTTTCAACGTGCTGCTGTCCGAGGACCGGGCCGTCGCGGCTGCCCTGTTGCCGGTAGACTAATCTCGAACCAGTGCCATATGGGCGTTTATGACAACCGACTTCGATCATGCAGCCGACACGGCACGCCTCTATGACCGGGACAGGTATCTGTGCGCGCTTCTGGCTCCGGAGGCGCATCGCGCCGCACTGATGTCGCTCTATGCGTTCAATGCGGAGATCGCGCGCGTGCGTGACGTTGTTTCCGAGCCGCTGCCCGGCGAAGTCAGGCTGCAATGGTGGCGCGACCTGCTGGAGGGCACCGAACACGGCGCGGCGGCATCCAATCCGGTCGCGAACGCTCTTCTCCAGACGATTGCGGCCTACAACCTGCCGCGGCAAAGTCTCATCGCCATGACTGAGGCACGGGTCTTCGACCTTTATGACGATCAGATGCCAAGCCTCAACGACCTAGAAGGCTATGCCGGCGAAACCGCTTCAGGCCTGATCCAGCTTGCCTGCCTTGTTCTCAACGCGGGAAAGGACCCCGGTACGGCGACGGCCGCGGGGCATGCCGGTGTTGCCTACGCGCTTACCGGGTTGATGCGGTCACTGCCGTGGCACGCGTCGCGCCGGCAGATGTTTTTGCCGCGCGATGTCTGCGAGAGGCACGCGCTCGATCCGGAGACGGTGTTCCGCGGTGAAACGACACCCGAACTACACGCCGTACTCGGGGAATTGCGGGATCATGTGCGCCATCATCTGAACCGCGTCCGCAAGGAAAGCGCAAACGTACCTGAAACCTGCTGGAACGCCTTTCTGCCGCTCGTTCTCGTTGAGCCCTATCTCAAGCTGCTGGAAACCCGGACCCCGGACCCGCTGAAACAGCCCACGGAAATGTCGCAGCTCCGGATACAATGGCTCTTGTGGCGCGGATCAAAGCGGCCGTTCGACCGGATCTGAACATGTCAGTCGTGCAGTAAGCGCGTCACTCCGCAGCAAGCACATCCGCGCCGAGATCCGCCGTCCATCGCGCGAAATCCTCTTTGGCGCGGTTGGTCATGGCCAGTTTCTTCGCCCTGGATTTTTCCTTGCCCTTGAGGCGCTTGCCGTCTTCATCCCTTGTCGGCGTTTCGACGGTCGGAAACAGGCCGAAATTGACATTCATGGGCTGGAACGAGCGGGGTTTTCCGGCGCCGTCCTCGCGCGTGATATGGCCGCCGGTGATATGGCCGAGCAAGGCTCCCATCGCCGTTGTGGCAGGCGGGGCGACGACCTGTCTTCCCTGGGCCTCCATGACGGCAAAAAGACCCGCCATGCAGCCGACGCTCGCAGATTCGACATATCCTTCGCAGCCCGTGATCTGGCCTGCGAACCGGATGCGGGGATCCGCTTTCAGGCGCAGGGAACCGTCCAGGACCTTCGGAGAATTCAGGAACGTGTTCCTGTGCAGCCCGCCAAGCCGCGCGAACTGGGCGTTTTCGAGCCCCGGTATCATGCGGAAAATGTCGGCCTGTGCGCCGTATTTCAACTTCGTCTGAAACCCGACCATGTTGTAGAGCGTGCCGAGTGCATTGTCCTGTCGGAGCTGGACGACGGCATAGGGTTTGACGTCGGGTTGGTGTTCGTTGGTCAGGCCCATTGGTTTCATCGGCCCGTGACGCAGCGTCTCCCGTCCCCTGGACGCCATGACCTCGATTGGCAGGCAGCCGTCGAAATAGGGCGTATTGGCTTCCCATTCCTTGAAATCAGCGGTTTCTCCGCCAAGAAGCGCATCGATGAACGCTTCGTAGCCGTCCTTGTCCAATGGGCAGTTGAGGTAGTCCTTGCCCGTGCCACCGGGTCCCACCTTGTCATATCTCGACTGGAACCAGGCTTTTGACAGATCGACCGTGTCGAAATGCACGATCGGTGCAATCGCGTCGAAAAATGCCAGCGAGTCTTCTCCGGACGTTTCCAGCACGGCCGCAGAAAGCGCCGGCGAGGTGAGGGGGCCGGTCGCGATAATCACCTTCTCCCAGTCCGCGGGCGGCAATCCAGCGACTTCTTCCCGGTCGATACGAATGAGCGGGTGCTTCTCAAGCGCCTCCGTCACCGCATTCGAAAATCCCTCCCGGTCCACGGCCAGCGCGCTTCCAGCTGGAACCTGGTTCGCATCGGCGGCTTCCATGATCAGCGAGCCGAGCTGCCGCAGTTCGTGGTGGATCAGCCCGACGGCGTTCTGTTCCGAGTCGTCGGAGCGGAAGGAGTTCGAACAGACCAGTTCTGCAAGTCCGTCCGTCTGATGCGCATCGGTCTTGCGGACGGGCCGCATTTCGTGAAGGACGACGTCTAATCCTGCCTGGGCCATCTGCCACGCGGCCTCGGATCCGGCCAGGCCGCCACCAATGACATGAATCGGGCTCATTTGAGTATCCTGGGGTCTTGTCGGGTCACTGGGAACACGATTTGTCTGCGCACCGGCCCGGTCAAAATCATGACGCCCTGATTACAGGCAACGGCCGGTCTCCGCAATGACTTCAGGGGACATCAAGCCGGCCACCTGCAGCTCATATGTCGCCAATCGGAAAGCTGACCGGCGAAATGGCCGCATTAACAGAGCCGGTCACTGGACTGGCACAGCGTTTCCCCTGACCAGGCACAAAAAAACACCTGCCGGTGGGAGGAGGTACCGGCAGGTGCTTTTTATGAGCATCTGCGCGAGAAGCGCAGAGCAAATGCAGTCCGGAAACTGGGAGGAGGATGTTTCCGGACCGCAATCAGGTGTTACTTGATGGCCTGACGTGCAAAGCGGCTGATGTCGGCACGTGCAATGCCGAGATCGTCCAGTTCGCGGTTGGTCAGGCTGGACAGCTCGTCATAGGTCTGACGGAAGCGTTTCCAGTTATTGTATTTGCGTACAACAGTATCGATCATGGTTTAGGCCTTTCGCTATCTCTTGGCCATGGCACCGCGGATCGGCGTCTGGCCCGTTCATCTCTTACGATGGGTATATAGAAAGATTGTGCACTGCGAGGTAGTGGGAATTTTGCGCGGCAGATATGCAAAAATTGCAAGGATACAGATAGTTAACAAATGAAATGCATGGCGGAGGACACACGTTTTCCGATTCTATCTCGCAAGCGCGAAATAGGCATGACGGCTGTTGAAATGTCATGAAACCGGATGCCGGACAAACGAACGCCCGCCAGTGGGAGGAGGTACTGGCGGGCGTCGTTTCGACGATGCAGGACTGGGAGGAGGATGTCCTGCGTGTCACACGTCGTCAGGCTGGGAGGAGGATGCCCTCGGACGCGATCTCTAATTTCTAGCCGTCAATACCCCGGCGAGCGACGAACTTGATGTCGCTACGGCTGATGCCGAGATCCTGGAGTTCTCTGACCGAAAGGCGGGACAATTCATCAACCGCACGACGGTAGCTCACCCAGTTGCTGTACTTCTTGCGCACAGTATCGAACATTTTCTTATTCCTTGTTGCGCAGCACGTTCTGCCGTCTGCGTCGTTGTTGATTAGATATATAATTCACCAACTGAAATAAAAGAAGTGCCATATCCGCATGACAGGCATGCAATTTGTGCAATGCAATAAAATTTATGTGAACACAAATGCAAGCATCAAGAAAACTCTCTTTAATCAGTTACATAAAGAGATAAGTGCGACGCACAAGAAATCAAGAGGCGCGATGCCGCTATTCAGCGGCATCCGATGCGCGGTGGGGCCGGCGCTGAAGAAGCTCCCTCAGGAACTGTCCCGTGTAGCTTGCCTCGATTTCAGCAACATCCTCAGGGCGCCCGGTGGCGACAACCGTGCCGCCGCCGTCGCCGCCCTCCGGACCGAGATCGACGATCCAGTCCGCGGTCTTGATGACCTCGAGATTGTGCTCGATCACCAGAACCGTGTTGCCCTGGTCCACGAGCTCGTGCAGCACATCGAGCAACTTGGCGACGTCGTGGAAATGTAGGCCGGTCGTCGGTTCGTCCAGAATATAGAGCGTGCGCCCCGTCGACCTCTTCGACAGCTCCTTGGCAAGCTTGACGCGTTGCGCTTCACCGCCTGACAGCGTCGTCGCCTGTTGTCCCACCTTGATATAGCCGAGACCGACGCGTGCCAGGGTTTCCATCTTGTCCCGAACAGCCGGTACTGCGGAAAAGAAACCTGCGGCTTCCTCGACGGTCATGTCGAGAACGTCGGCGATGGACTTGCCCTTGAATTCCACTTCAAGCGTTTCGCGATTGTAGCGTTTGCCCTTGCAGACATCACAGGTCACATAGACATCCGGCAGGAAGTGCATTTCGATCTTGATGACGCCGTCGCCCTGGCACGCCTCACAGCGCCCACCCTTGACGTTGAACGAAAACCGGCCCGGCTGGTAGCCGCGTGCCTTGGCTTCCGGCATGCCCGCGAACCACTCGCGAATGGGGGTGAAGGCACCGGTATAGGTCGCCGGGTTCGAGCGCGGCGTGCGACCGATGGGCGACTGGTCGATATCGATGACCTTGTCGAGCACTTCGAGGCCTTCGATGCGGTCATGCGGCGCCGGGTTGTCGCGGGCGCCGTTCAGACGCCGGGCGGCAGCCTTGTACAGTGTGTCGATCAGGAAGGTGGACTTGCCGCCGCCCGAAACGCCGGTCACGCAGGTGAACGTGCTCAGCGGAATATCGACGTCAATGTCCTTGAGATTGTTGCCGCGGGCGCCCCGGACGGATACCTTGCGCTTCTTGTTGATCTTGCGCTGACCGTCCGCACGCGCAATCATCCTGCTGCCGGACAGATATTCACCGGTCAGGGATTTCGGATTGGCCATGATCTCGGATGGCGAGCCCTTGGCGACAACCTGCCCTCCGTGAACACCCGCACCCGGTCCGACGTCGACAACATAATCCGCCGTCAGAACGGCATCTTCGTCATGCTCGACAACGATGACGGTGTTTCCGAGATCACGCAGATGCTTCAATGTTTCCAGAAGCCTGGCATTGTCACGCTGGTGCAGGCCGATCGACGGTTCGTCCAGAACATAGAGCACGCCGGTGAGGCCGGAGCCGATCTGGGAAGCCAGGCGAATACGCTGGCTTTCGCCGCCCGACAGGGTGCCGGAGGAACGTGACAGGGTCAGGTATTCCAGGCCGACATCATTGAGAAATTTCAGCCGCTCGCGGATTTCCTTGAGGATCCTGCCGGCGATCTCCGATTGCTTGTCGTTGAGCTTCTCGGGGAGGGCATCGAACCAGTCCCTGGCGATGCGGATCGAGAGTTCGGTGATCTCGCCGATATGTTGGTCGGCGATCTTGACGGCGAGCGCTTCGGGTTTGAGCCGGAAACCGCTGCAGGCGGGGCAGGCGTGATCGGACTGGAAACGCGCGAGTTCTTCGCGCACCCAGGTGGATTCGGTTTCGCGCCAGCGTCGCTCGATATTGCCGATGACGCCTTCAAACGCCTTTTCGGTCCTGTAACTGCGCACACCGTCGTCATAGACGAACTCGATCTCCGTCTTTCCTGTTCCGTGAAGGATCGCGTCCTGAACCTCCGCCGGCAGATCTTTCCAGGGTGTCGACATCGTCACCTTGTAATGCCTGCAGAGCGCTTCGAGGGTCTGTGCATAGTACGGAGATGTCGAACCGGTTTTCGCCCACGGCAGAACCGCGCCTTCGCGCAGGGAGAGCGAGTGATCCGGGACAACAAGATCTTCTTCGAACGCAAGCGTCGTGCCCAGGCCGTCACAGGTCGGGCAGGCGCCGAATGGATTGTTGAACGAAAACAGGCGCGGCTCGATTTCCGGGATCGTGAAACCGGAAACCGGGCAGGCGAATTTTTCCGAAAAGATGATCCGCTCCGGATCGCCCTTGTCATCGGTCTTGTCGGCGAACTCCGCAATGGCGATACCGTCCGCGAGCTTGAGCGCCGTTTCGAGCGAATCCGCGAGACGGCCCGCGATATCATCGCGCACGACAATCCTGTCCACGACAACATCGATGTCGTGTTTGAATTTCTTGTCGAGGGCAGGGGCCTCGGAAATCTCGTGAAAGGTTCCGTCGATCTTGACGCGCTGGAAGCCCTTTTTCATGAGTTCAGCGAGTTCCTTGCGGTACTCACCCTTGCGTCCGCGTACCATCGGCGCCAGCAGATAGAGCCGGGCGCCTTCCTCCAGATCCATGATCCTGTCGACCATCTGGCTGACGGTCTGGCTTTCAATCGGCAGTCCGGTTGCCGGCGAGTAGGGAATGCCGACGCGCGCAAACAGCAGCCGCATGTAGTCGTAGATCTCGGTCACCGTTCCGACCGTGGACCGGGGATTGCGCGAGGTGGTTTTCTGCTCGATGGATATCGCCGGCGACAGACCGTCGATCTGGTCGACATCGGGCTTCTGCATCATTTCCAGAAACTGCCGCGCATAAGCGGACAGGCTCTCGACATACCGTCTTTGTCCCTCGGCGTAGATCGTGTCGAACGCGAGCGAAGATTTGCCGGAACCGGACAGGCCGGTCATGACGATGAGCTTGTCGCGCGGAAGATCGAGGTCCACCCCCTTGAGGTTATGTTCCCGCGCACCGCGAATGCTGATGACCTTGGTGGGGTCACGCGTCCAGTTATCTTCTTTCCGACTGTTTCCGGACTTCGACATTCTGAAATTTCCTGCCATGAGGTGCGCCGGTCCAAGCCCGCCGCTGAATGGATTGCAACTGGTTTCGACCGCGTCGCACCAGGTCGCCTCTACCCGATATAGCAGCTATGTGCGCAACATCCAGTGAGACCAATTGGTCGCCTTCAAAAATACGCTGCATGCGGTCCTTCGATTGAATTCCTTTTACAGAAATGATAAGAACAAAACAAGTACATCGCTGTCGAAGGCGATCGGATTTGTCCCGCTGTCGGCAAGAACGCAGGTCGCATCCCGGTTTTCCCGGTCCTGCCTTGTGGAAAATGAGGGCAGCCACAGGAAAACTGCGGCGAAACGGTTGGAGTGTCGTTACGGTTCTGCTTTCTGGCAGCTTCACAGGCAAGCGGTCTGTCGTGGACATGCGTGTGAGCGGCACGAAGAGCCGGAACGGCCGTGGTAATGAACAGGAGTACACGATGGCGGGCAGCGTCAACAAAGTCATATTGGTCGGCAATTTGGGTGCCGATCCGGAGATCCGCCGGACCCAGGACGGTCGTCCGATCGCCAATCTTCGTATCGCGACGTCTGAAACCTGGCGCGATCGCAACAGCGGCGAACGGCGCGAAAAAACCGAATGGCACCGCGTTGTGATCTTTAGCGAAGGGCTGTGCAAGGTCGCCGAGCAGTACCTGCGCAAAGGCTCCAAGGTCTATCTGGAAGGCCAGCTTCAGACACGCAAATGGCAGGATCAGTCCGGCCAGGACAAGTACTCCACCGAAGTGGTTCTGCAAGGGTTCAATTCCACCCTGACCATGCTCGACGGACGCGGCGAAGGCGGACAGCCGGGCGGTTTGCCCGACTACGGCAACGACTCCCAGGGCGGCGGCGGCTTCGGCGGCGGCGGTGGCGGATATGGCGGCAGCTCGGGTGGTGGCGGCTCACAGGGCGGCGGCTTCGGCGGCCAGAGTGGCGGCGGCGGCCCGATGGACGACGAGATCCCGTTCTAGGGTGGGCTGTCGAACGTTTAAGGGAAACAAGAACTGTCCGGCTATCGCAGCCGGACAGCACATGGCGACGGAAGCAGCAGGTTGCGCAAAGGCTTAAGCGGGGCCATGATCTCGTAGCGCTCCCGCTGACGGCCTGCCGGCGCTCTTGCCGAAACGGTGCCCTTGCGCTGCATTCGGGTGCCGGACGACAGGCGATCCCGAACACGCGCGGCAAATTCGTCACACTGTTTTGAATTCAAAAGCTGTGAATGAAGCTTGCTCTTAACCATCTCATCAAGACTGATATAGTATTAACCAGTTTGCTTTTCGTATTTCGCGGCCGTTTTCCGGACTTTTTCCGAATGAAGTGGGCCGTTACGCGAGGGGACTTGGTGCGGGAGGGCAGCCTTCCGGGCAAATGATTTACGTCGGTGCGCGACGAGTGACGGCTTGAGGTGGCGCGCCGATTTTTGACCGGTTTACGAATTCGTGGGTTGAGACAATGCAGGCAAACAAGATGAAAAGTGCAACGGACGGTGTTGGCGTTTCGAAACAGGGCGGGGTGCGAAGGCTGACCGTCAATTCCCTGAAAGCCTGTCTGATGGCAACTGTCCTTGCATCCGGCTTCAGTGTGGCAGCACCGGAAACGGCGTCGGCGCAGGGGCTGTTCCAGCGTCTTTTCAATCCTGAAAATCACCGCAGGCAACAGGAGCGCCAGCGTCAGGAAGAGTTGCGGAAGAAGGCTGTTTCCGTAAAGGTCGCGGCGCCGCGCTATCTCAACTACACGCCCGACACGCTGAAAAAAGTGTCCCTGGCACCGCTGTCGGAAAAGAAAACCGCGGAACTTCAACCGGCGAGCGAAGGTGCCGAAACCGCTGACGCCGCAAAGGTCGAGACGGATATCGCCCCGGTAGAGCCCGCCGTCCTGACGGCCTTCGACGAAGCCCGCCCGGCGCTGAAGGGCCTTTCGGTCACCGTTCTCCCCGAAGTCGGCGAAGCCCTGATCGCCTATTACCGCGAGCATCCGGACTTTGTCTGGGTCGACGAAGACGGCGTTACGCTGAAAGCTGCAAAAGCACGCCGGGAAATGGCGTCCGCCGCCGAATACGCGCTCGTTCCCGAGGACTATTTCGTACCGCTCCCGGCGCTTTCCGGTCTCGGCGAAGCGGAACGCGACGCCGCGCTGATGCGGTTTGAAATGCAGATGAGTGCCGCAGCACTGTCCTATGTCCTTGATGCGACCCGCGGCAGGGTCGATCCGAACAAGATCTCCCAGTATCATGACCTTCCGAGGCACGACGTGGATCTGGTCGCCGCTCTTGAAGGCCTTTCTGCGTCTAAAGACACGCAAGGCGAGTTGGTCTCGCATCAGCCGCAGAACGATCATTTCCGGGCGCTTGCATCCGAACTGAAGCGCCTCAAGGCTGAGGATGAAGAGGCTGACCAGATCGTCATTGCACCGGGAACGTTCCTGAAAGCCGGCAAATCGAGCCCGGAGATGAAGAACATCGTCGCGGCAATCGGCAAAAACGGCTCGGACGAACTGAAGGCAGCCCATGGCGACGCGCTGAGCGAATATGACGGCTCCGATGCTTACGCCCCGGCTCTGGTGAGCCTGGTGAAGGCATTCCAGAAGGAGGCCGGACTGACGCCGGACGGCATCGTCGGCAAGAACACGATCAAGGCTCTTGTCGGTGAAACCAACGCCGCGAAGATTGCGAAGGTCGAGCTTGCAATGGAGCGCAGCCGCTGGATCCCCGAAGAACTCGGCAACCGCAAGGTGTTCATCAACCAGGCGGCATTCACGGCAACATATACCGCGCCGGGCGAAGATCCCCTGTCGATGCGCGTCGTGGTCGGCAAGAAATCCAACCAGACCAATTTCTTCTACGACAAGATCGAGATCGTCGAATACAATCCCTACTGGGGCGTGCCGTATTCGATCATCGTCAATGAAATGGTTCCCAAGCTTGCACGAGACCCGTCTTACCTCGACCGGGCCGGTTACGAAGTGACGACGCCGGGTGGCCGCAAGATTTCCTCAGCCTCGGTCAACTGGTATGCCGTTGCCGCAAAGCAGACATCGGTGAATGTGAGGCAGTATCCGGGCCGCTCCAACGCGCTGGGTGAAGTCAAGATCCTTTTCCCGAACCGGCACCACATCTACATGCACGACACGCCGTCGAAAAACCTGTTCAACAAGGATGTGCGGGCTTACAGCCACGGCTGCATCCGGCTGCACGATCCCAAGGGCATGGCGGCAGCCGTTCTCGGCAAGTCCAAGGACTACGTAACGTCCCGGATTGCTGCCGGACAGAACGAACAGGAACAGGTCACGGGCGACATTCCGGTTTATGTTTCCTATTTCACCGCATGGCCTGAACTGGATGGCAGCGGTATCGGCTATTACTCGGACATTTATGATCGCGACCGTTACCTCTTGAAGGCGATCGAGAAAACCGAGGCCGAGCGCGCAAAGGCACGGTCTGCCGGATAAAGCCAGATCCTTGAACGAGAAACGCCGGGCAAATTGCCCGGCGTTTTTTGTTACGGTTCCCGCGAAACCGCGTTGCTTTACGACTGTCCGGACAGGCAGTCCGCGAGAGATTGCGACATGCTGGTGAGAAGGTTCGGATAAAGATCCGGTCCGTTCTCCAGTTCTGTTCCAAGCGGATCCAGAGTGCCTTTCCGTGCGTCGGTTCCTTCCAGAACAACATCGACAAGCTTGGCGTCGAATTGCGGTTCCTGGAAGACGCACGTCACGTTCAGATCGGACATCTGGTCCTTGATTTCCGCGACACGGCTGGCACTTGCAACCGTCTCGGGCGTGAGCGTGATCGCACCGCTGGCCTCGGTATCGAAATGATGTTCGAAATAGTGGTAGGCGTCGTGGAAGACCACGAAATTCTTCCCTTTTGCGGGCGCCAGCGTTTCGGCAAGGTCGCCTTCGAGCGCTTCAATCCGCTCTGCGAAAGCCGCGGCGTTTTCCCTGTAGGTCGCTGCGTTATCCGGATCGACTTCTGAAAGCGTTTCCGCCATGGCGGCCGCAATCGCGATGCCGTTGTCCGGGTTCAGCCAGATATGCGGATCCATGCCGCCCGCATGGTCGTGTCCTTCATGATCCGAGTGCCCGGCATGCTCTTCGTGATCATGCTCGTCGTGATCAGCATGTTTTTCATGATCGTGTTCGTCATGGTCATGTTCAGCGTGTTCTTCATGCTTTTCATGGTCGTGATCATCATGATCGGCATGTTTTTCATGATCGTGTTCGTCGTGATCATGCTCGGCATGTTCTTCATGCTTTTCATGGTCGTGATCATCGTGATCGGCATGCTCCTCATGATCGTCATGATCGTGATCATGCGCGTCGAAATTGGCACCCTCCCGATAGGGCAGCAGGTCGATGCCCTTGGCATCCATCAGTTCGACTTCAACAGCGTCGGCAGCTATGGCTTCGATCGGCTTGGCAAGGGACGCAGACAGGGACGGGCCCACCCAGAACACAACATCTGCGCCCTGAATCAGAGCGGCCTGGGATGGTTTCAGGGCGAAACCGTGCGGAGAAGCGGCACCATCGATGATGATCTCGGGTTCGCCTACACCTTCCATGACCGCCGCAGCGATGGAATGGATCGGTTTTATCGTCGCGACGACGCTGGGTGCGTCCGCGTTTGCAGCCGACATTCCAGCGGCCAGAGCGAAGGAGCCTGCGAGTACCGACCCGGTCAGCCAGCGGCCGGATTTCCATGCAGTGTTATTAAACGTGTTAGAAGGTGTCATGTGTCGAACCGTCTTCCAGAGAAAATTTCGTAACGCGTTACTTTATAACGTTGCTTCGAAACCCGTGCAAGCGCACATGACGCAGTGCAGATGTCCAACGACGAGGTAGGGTCAGATGTCAGAAGGTCACATCGCGGAACTGAATATAGCCCGGCTCAAATACGAGATTACGGATCCGCGCGTCGCCGATTTCGTCAATAACCTCAACAGGGTAAATGCGGTTGCAGAACGAAGCGACGGATTTGTCTGGCGTCTTGCCGAGGACGCCGGCAAAGGCGAAACGACCGTGATCTTGGATGATCCGCGGATCATCCCGAATTTGTCGGTGTGGGAGGACGTTGTCTCGCTGGAGAAATTCGTGTTCCAAACGGTTCACAGACGCATCTATGCGCGCAGGGCGGAATGGTTCGGGGCCATGGAAAAGATGCACTTCGTCATGTGGCCCGTGCCTGCCGGGCACCGGCCCGATCTGTCCGAAGCCCTGGACAGGCTCGACAGGCTCAACACCCATGGGCCTTCTGAAGAGGCGTTCGGATGGGACTATGCGAGAACCAATGAAATCTGGCGGACCCAACGCTGCTCTGAGACGGCTGCCTGAACGAATTTCATTCTTTGACATAAATGCGCGGAGCATCTGGACCGCATTCGGATCTTTACGTTATCGGGAAAACGGAAACTGAGACCGAAAAACAGAAATCGCAGAAAAAGGAACAACTTATAACTCGATTGACAGAGACGGCCGGACGCCGGAAACGCGCCCGGATTCAGCAGATGTTTACTTTAATGGCCCACTGTTCAGGCACGAGTTTCAAAGTGGTTCCAGTACGTCATGTTTCGCCGCAAGTCAGCCAAAGAAGAGTATTCGCTGGATATGCCCCTGGAGCTGGAGGAGGGACCGCCTCCTTTTGCATACAGGCGCATTCTGCAGGTTTTGTCCCTGGGCGCAGCCGCCTTTCTGGGCTGGTCGGTTGTCGGACAGGTCCGGGAAGTCGCTAAGGCATCCGGGGAAATCGTCCCGGCGGGAAAGGTCCAGACCGTCGGTCACCTGGAAGGCGGCATTGTCGCCGAAGTCCTGGTCCAGGAAGGCCAACTCGTCGAAAAGGGAACGCCGCTTGTCCGTCTGCAAGAAACCGCGACATCCAGCGATCTTGAGCGTGTACGCACACGGCTTCAGTTTCTAGAGCGCGAGGAACAGCGTCTTGTCCTTAACCCGGATTTCTCGAACATAAGTGACTTGCGATCGGGCGAGGGGTTCGATTTCAGCGAAGCCCAGCAGGCAGCCTCCGAGGCGCAGCAACGGGCGCGCGAACAGGAGCAAGAGGCCTTGAAGGCCAGGATCGATGAACGCGAGGCGGAGCTTGCCAGCGTCGTGGAGCGAATTGCGTTCCAGCGGACGCAGGTCGAGATCGAGCAGGAGAAGTTCACGATCCAGCAGACACTCTTCGATCAGGGCTATTCGTCCAAGCGGCGTTTTCTCGACGCGAAATCCGCGCTTCAACTGTCGCAGAGCGCGTTGAGTGAACTTATCGGCAGGAAGGGTCGAGCTGAAGCCCAGCTTGCAGAAGCAAGGGCAAGCCTCGAACGGTCGATAGCTTCTGCGGCCGAAGAGTTGGCCGAAGAGCGGAGCAAGGTTGTTCAGGAGCGAAACGAGCTTGCCTTCGAGGCGGAAAAACAAAGGGACCGGTTTGACAGGCTCTTCGTGAGAGCGCCTGCGAGCGGTCATATCAAGGCGCTTAATCTCAAGGGTCCCGGCAGCGTCCTGGCTCCCGGAGATGTCGTTGCCGAGATCGTGCCGAGCAACAGCGATCTTGTCGCCGAGGTCCGCGTTTCACCACGGGATATCGGCCACGTGGAAGTGGGCGACGAAGCCGAGATCGCAGTTACCACCTTCGATCCGAATATTCAGGGAACATTGAAAGGCGAGGTCACCGTCCTGTCCGCGTCCAGTTTCCGCGACGAATACGGCAACTACTATTTCAAGGCGTCTATCCCGCTCTCATCCAACATGATCGGGCGCGGTGCCCAGGCGGAAACGATTTCGCCGGGCATGGTCGTTGACGCCAAGATCGTCACCGGCTCCAAATCCGTCATGCAGTATCTGCTCAAACCGGTCACACGCGCCATCGGCGATCCGTTGAGCGAGCGCTGACCGACGCGCAATGCGCGGCGAAGTCTGAAAAAAAGCCCGGTCGAACCGACCGGGCTTATCTGTTTGTGCGCCGATAGTCGCGGGCACCTGGCTCACTTACCAGCGGATTTCCTCAATCTGGGCAAAGTCGATCTTGCTGCCATCGCTGAAATCGATGGTCCCTTCGGCGTCTTTCGAGAGCTCCAGCCGGCCATTCTCGGTATCGGTCTTTTCAACCGAGCCGTTGGTGATCGTCACGGTCCAGTCGGTTCCATACTCGCCGGCTGCCGTCACACCCGGACCGCCGCCAAGGTCGATAACGTCGGTCCAGGCCGTGCCCGCACCGCCTTCGATGACATCATTGCCGTCGCCCAGACCATGCATGAACAGGTCCGACCCGTCACCGCCTGAAAGCGTGTCGTTTCCGGTACCGCCGACGATGATATCGTCGCCGGAGCCACCCGATATCGTGTCGTCACCACCGTCTCCGAACAGGAGATCGCGCCCGCCATTGCCGGTAATCTGGTCATTCCCGGCCACCGATCCGCCTTCGATGCGGTCGTTGTGGTCGCCGGTTGTTATCGTGTCGTTGCCCCCGACGCCGTCGACAGAATACGAGCGGTCGCCCGTGCCGGTGAAACTTCCGTCGGCGAGGCCGCCGGTCATGTCGTAGCTGTAGGAGCCGTTCACGTTGACGGTAAAGGTCTCGGATGCCTCCTTGCCGTCTTCGGCCGTCGCCGTGACGGTAAGATCGATCGAGCTTTCCACCTGACTGTCGAAGAAGGCGTGATCTGCGATCGTAACGACACCATCCGCGTCGATGCTGAAACGGTCGTCGCTCAGTGCATAGGTGAGGGCGCCATCGCCGGGCGTCAGGGCCGAAACGGAAATGCCGACCTCCGAACCCACGTCCGCGGTTTCATGGATCTGGTTGCCGGTCGAGTTTGAATCGAGCAGCGTGATCTCGCTGCTGAGTGACAGGTCACCGGCGGCAACCTTGCCATCCGCGAAGGTGAAGTCTTCAACATTGCTGACCGTCTTGGTGCCGTCTGGAGACCCGGAACGGGTGTCCACGATCGTGTGGCTGCCGTTGCCGTTGTCGTAGATCGCATAATCGGCCTGGTTCCCGGACAGAACCAGCATGTCGTTGCCAGCACCGCCGTCGATACTGTCATCTCCGCCGAACCCGAAAACGACGTCGTCTTCATCCGTGCCGACGATCGTGTCGGCGTCCGTCGTGCCGAGTTCTATCCCGACCGTCTTGTCAAAGGTAGCCCCCTCGGCATCTGCGACCTGAACCGTGACCGTGTCGCTTTTCGCCGTGCTTGCATCGTGTTCGCGCGCGAGCGAAACAGACCCGGTATTCGAATCTATCTGGAATGCGCCGTCGCCGTCGTCCAGGAAGCTGAAATGGAACGTGTCTCCGCTGTTCTCGTCGGCAACCGACTCGATGCCGGTCAGCGTTGAGCCCGCTGCGATGGTCTCTTCCCCGGCACCGTTGGAGACGATGACGGCATTGCTGCCGGGATCACCCCAGTCTCCGCCGGAAACCGGATGTTCGGTGATGCCGGTGATGGTGGCGTCGCCGCTGACCGTGATCTGGTAAGGCCCGGTC
The DNA here is from genome assembly GCF_965232425.1 of Roseibium sp. Classification (GTDB taxonomy): domain Bacteria; phylum Pseudomonadota; class Alphaproteobacteria; order Rhizobiales; family Stappiaceae; genus Roseibium. Next base: position 5,594,129 of record NZ_OZ246971.1, on the reverse strand, counting down.
GATGAACCGGATGCCGGATAGTCCGATCCGCTATCCAGCGCTTCGCCGCTGTCGAGAGGATAGCTTCCGATGACAACCATGTAGGTGCCGGCCTCCAGACCGGTCTGGCTCAGGTAGCTGTCATAGGAAGAGGTGCTGCCGTCACTGCCGGTGGCACCATCATCATTGCTGGCAACGAGCGTGAAATCGCCGCCGCCATTGTCGCGATAAAGGTAGATCTGGCTGTCGAGGCTGCCTGATTCATACCCCCCGGCCAGCACGTCGATGGTCAGGTCGCCGCCATCGTGACTGATCGACCAGTGGTCGACCGACTGGTTTCCGAACCCGTCGGAAACGATCTCGCCCGTGACCACCGCATCGCCGCCGGCCACCTCGGCTATCGAAAGGCTGTCATTGGCAGACAACGTGACGTCGGTGGGGGCCAGGTTGACGATGTCACCGAGTGAATAGGTTCCGTCGGCGAATTCGAAATTTTCGACATTCGTGAGCGTATCGGTTCCGTCCGGTGAACCGGGCCGGTTGTCGACGATCGTAACGGTTCCGGCATTCTCGGAAACGGTGTAGTCCGAAAGATTGCCGGAGTATCTGGCCGTGTCGGTACCCGTGCCACCGTCGATCGTGTCATCACCCTCGCTTCCGGCGAGCGTATCGTCACCGGCGCCGCCGATGATGTTGTCGTCGCTGGTCGAACCGGTAATGGCGTCGTCCCGGTCCCGGCCTTCGATCTGGTCCACGCCGGTCAGCTCGACACCGGTGAAGTCCCAGTCGACTTGGGAATCACTGCGTTGTGCTCTTAGCGTCTCGCCGGAGACGCCGCTTCCGTCGATTTCCTCAATGCCCTGGGTCGCCGCATTGAAAGTGTCTTCCAGCTCGAACTCGGTGCCGGTGTTTTCAGCAAGAACGATCCGGTCCGTTCCTGCCGTGCCGGTGTCCGATATGATGTCCGCCCGGCCGTCGCCGCGAAGCATGTAGGTATCGCTGCCTTCGCCGCCCTGCAGGGCGTCGTTGTCCGCGCCTGCGCCACCGTCCAGCGTGTCATCACCGGCACCGCCGATGATGGTGTCCGTACCGTCGCCGCCATCCATGTCGCCGCCATCGTTATGCGCGGTGATCGTGTCGTCGCCGGTTCCACCCGTGATGGAGCTTTCCGCAACCCCGGTATCGGTCATCGTGACGCCGGTGTCAGCCAGTCCCATGCTTTCTGCGGCATCGGCCACATTGATTGTGAATGTTTCCTCGGAGGTCGACCCGTCCGTCGAGGTTGCCGTCACGACGACATCAATGCTCGGCTCCGTCTCGTAGTCGAACTCCGCACCGGCTGCGACGGTGACTGTGCCATCGTTCGCAACCTCGAAGCGGGCGTCATCGACGGAATAGGAAACGCTATCGGATACATTTGAGTCTTCGGCGCTGATCGTGACGCCGACGCTGTCTCCGGCTGCCGCGTTTTCCGAGATCGCATCGTCCGATGCGTCCGTGTCACTCACGGCACCGACCCGCTCCGCGATCAGGTCGCCGGCCAGCACGTCGCCGTCGGCAAAGGTGAAGATTTCTACGTCATGGACTGTATCCGTCCCGTCGGGCGAATCCGGGCGTGTATCGGAAATCGTGTAGGATCCGCCGGCGTTCTGAACGATGTCGTAGTCGTCGCGGTTTCCGGAATAGATGGCGGTGTCGGTGCCGCTGCCGCCGGAAATCCGGTCGTTGCCGGCGTCGCCCCGGAGCGTATCGTCGTCTTCCTCGCCAGAGAGGTTGTCGTTTCCGGTGCCGCCGAGAAGCGTGTCGTCGCCACCGCCGCCATAAATGGTGTCGTTGCCGGAGCCGCCATCGAGCAGGTTTGCTTCGGTGCTGGGTCTTGTTCCGATCTCATCGTCGATGAAGTCGTCGCCGTCGCCGCCGTAAACCGTATCGGCGCCTGTGCCGAATTCGATGTGGTCATCGCCCTTGCCGCCGTGGATGGTATCGTCGCCACCGCCACTGAAGATTTTGCTGCCATCGTCATGCGCGGTGATGGTTTCCGCAGCGTCCGTTCCGTGGATCTCCGGTTCGGCGACACCTTCATCGACAAAAACGGTTTGACCGGCCTGCAGACTGAATGTCTCGGCAACATCGGAAACGGCGATCTCAACGACCTCCTGCGAACTCGTTCCGTCGGAAGAGGTGGCCGTGATCGTGAGCGAGATGGTCGGTTCGGTTTCGAAATCGAACGACGCACCGGACGCAACGGTGACCGTGCCGTCAGCAGCGACGTCGAAGCGCGCATCGTTGACGGTGTACGTAACCGTATCGGTGACATCGGCATCGGCGGCTGATGCCGTCACGCCGACCGTCGTTCCTTCGTCTGCATCCTCGGCAATCGTGTTGGCGCTGACATCCGCGTCCGTGACGGCGGAAACGCCGGTTTCGTTGACGTCGGATACATCGAGCGTGAAGGTTTCTTCTGACGTTGTGCCGTCCGAGGACTGAGCCGTGACAGTGACGTCGATCGAGCCTTCCGTTTCCGCATCAAACGACGCACCTGCGGCAACCGTGACTGTGCCGTCGTCGGCGACATCGAAGCGTGCATCATCGACGGTGTAGGTAACCGTGTCGGTGATATCGGTATCGGCGGCTGATGCCGTCACGCCGACCGTTGTTCCCTCGGTCGCATCCTCGGCAATCTTGTTGGCGCTGCCATCCGTGTCCGTGACGGCGGAAACGCCGGTTTCGTTGACGTCGGATACGTCGATTGCGAAGGTTTCTTCTGACGTCGAGCCGTCCGAGGACTGAGCCGTGACAGTGACGTCGATCGAGCCTTCCGTTTCCGCATCAAACGACGCACCTTTGGCAACCGTGACTGTGCCGTCGTCGGCGACATCGAAGCGTGCATCATCGACGGTGTAGGTAACCGTGTCGGTGATATCGGTATCGGCGGCTGATGCCGTCACACCGACCGTTGTTCCCTCGGTTGCATCCTCGGCAATCGTGTTGGCGCTGATGTCCGTATCCGTGACCGCGGAAACGCCGGTTTCGTTGACGTCGGACACGTCGATCGTGAAGGTTTCTTCGGACGTCGATCCGTCCGAGGAGTGAGCGGTGACCGTAACGTCGATCGAGCCTTCCGTTTCCGCATCGAACGACGCACCTGCGGCAACCGTCACCGTGCCGTCGGCAGCGACATCGAAGCGTGCATCATCGACGGTGTAAGTCACCGTGTCGGATGCATCGTCGTCGGCGGCCGATACAGTCACGCCGACAGTTGTTCCCTCAGTTGCATCCTCGGCAATCGTGTTGGCGTTGCCGTGCGTGTCCGAGATGCCTGAGACCGCAAACTCGTTGATGTCGGCGACGGTGATCGTGAAGGTTTCCTGGGAGGAGGAGCCATCGGTCGACGTGACCGTCACCACTACATCGATTGTGCCTTCCGTTTCCGCGTCAAATGCCGCTCCGTCGGCGACGGTCACCGTGCCGTCATCGGCAATGTCGAAACGGCTGTCATCGACCGAATAGGACACGTCATCGCTGACGTCACCGTCGGACGCTGACGCGGTAATTCCGACCTCTGTGCCGGTCGCGGCATTTTCTGCAACTGAATTGACCGAAGCATCCGTATCGGCAACGGCGGACACGTCCATTTCGTCGACATCCGCGATCGCGATTTCAAAGGTCTCGGAGGACGTCGATCCGTCGCTGGATGTCGCGGTGACGGTGACAGTGACTGTTGCTTCTGTTTCCGCATCGAACGCCGCGCCATCCGCCACGGTGACCGAACCGTCATCGGCAACGGTGAAGCGGTCATCGTCGACCGTATAGGAGACGGTATCGGTTGCGTCGTCATCCGTCGCGGCAACGCTCACGCCGGTCTCATCGCCAGCGCCCGCATCTTCGCTCAGGATGTTGGCAGCCGCGTCCTCGTCCTTGATCGCCGATACGGAAAATTCCGAAATGTCGGCAATGAGGACGGTCACGTCTTCGCTGTAGGTGAGGCCGCCGGCATCGGTCGTCGTCACGGTCAATGTGACGCTCTCGGCGCTTTCGCGATCAAGGCTCTCGGTATCCCTGAGCTTCAGCACCATCATGCCGATGCCGTTCGCGACGATCTCGAAGCGGTTGTCCGAGACGGAATAGGTGTGCTTGTCGCTGACGTCCGCGTCGGTGGACGAGACGCTTCCGACTACCGCGCCGTTCACACCTTCGGCAATGGTCAGCGGAATTTGGGTCAGGGAAACATTGTCGAGCAGCGCACCGTAGCTGTCGTTGTCTTCCGTCGTTTCGCGGAACTCTAGAACATCATCCCCACCGGTGCCGACAACCTGAAGGTCCATCGAAGCCCAGTCGCCGGTCTCCGGATCGAACCGGGAGATCAGTTCGTCGTTCCAGTAGACCTCGACCGTGCTGGTCTCTGAGCTTGACCGCGCCATGGCATCGAAGGAAAGGTCGTAAACCTGCCCGAGTGTCGTTTCAACGGACTGCGAAATCGAATTCACACCGCCGTCCGAGTCGAGTTCCAGATGCTTGTCGCCGTCCGTGGCATCGACACTGCCGAGATTGTTCCAGACTTCGATTGATCCTTCCGCGGACCAGGAACCGGAGGGATCGGACTTGGTGTGTGTCCAGGATCCGTTCGAAACGTCAAATGCTTCGAAACTTCCGTTCTGGATCAGGTTTCCGGGCTGTCCCGTGATCAGAATGTCCGTCGGCGCGTTGTCGTTGACGTTTCCGACTTCCACGGTGAAGGTTTCCGAAGAGGTCGAACCGTCCGAGGACACCGCCGTGACAGTGACATCGACCGAAGCCTCTTTCTCGGCATCGAAGGATGCGCCTTCGGCAACCGTAACCGTGCCGTCATCAGCGATGTCGAAGCGGTCGTCGTCGACCGTATACGTGACGGTGTCCGAAACGTCTTCGTCCGCGGCGAAGGCCGTGACCCCGATTTCGGTTCCCGAAGCAGCATCTTCGGAAACGGTGTTTTGGGACGCATCGACGTCCTCGACATCGGAGGCATCGAACTCGTCGACGTCGGCAACCGTGATCGTGAACGTCTGCTGGCTCGACGTTCCATCGCTCGATACAGCGGTCACGACCACGTCGAGCGACCCTTCGGTTTCCGCATCGAATTCCGCGTCTTCCGCAACGCGCACCGTGCCGACCGCATCGATATCGAAACGGCTGTCGTCGACGGAATAGGACACGGTGTCACTGACATTCGGATCTTCGGCATGCGCCGTGATGCCGACGAGCGACCCGGCAACTGTGCCTTCCGAGAGCGCGTTGTCGACTTCATCCGTGTCTGTGATAGCGGTTATATCGTGCGCGATAAGATCGCCGGCGAGAACATCGCCATCTGAAAAACGGAAACTCTCGACATCGCGAACGGTATCCGTGCCATCCGGCGCGCCATCGCGCATATCGGTGACCGTAAAGCTTCCATCCGGGTTCTCGGTGATATCGTAGTCATCGCGGCTTCCACTGAAGACCGCCGTATCGGTGCCCGCACCGCCGTCCAGTTGATCGTCCCCGGCGCCGCCGGCCAGCGTGTCGTCGCCATCCGCGCCGTCAAGGACACCGCCGTCTTCATGCGCGGTGATCATGTCATTGCCGGAACCGCCGGTAATGCTTGTTTCGGCGACCCCCGTGTCGGTGAAGACAGTACCGCCGTCACTCAGGACGAGGTCTTCGGCGACATCGTCGAAGCCGATGGTGAAGGTCTTTTCGATGGAGGCACCGCCTGGATCGGTCGCGATCACGGTGACCTCGACAGAAGGGTCGGTTTCAAAATCGATGCTGACGCCGTCTTTCAGCTTCAAGGTACCACCGAGGACCTCGAAACGGTCGTCGGAGACGGCATAGGTATGCACGTCACCAACGTCCGGATCCGAGACGGACAAAGCCCCGACGATGGCGCCTGTGCTGTTTTCGGAGAGAGCGCCGGTGTTGAAATTGTCAAGGGTCGCATCCGCATAGACGGAGAGACCCTCGTCGTGGATTTCTCCAAGGAAATCTCCGCCGACGTGGCCCTGGCTGTGTCCGGCCATATCGCCGACACCGATGTTGTTGCCGCCATCCCAGTCGCCGTCAGGCCAATCGGAGCGCTGCGCTGCAAGGCTGTTACTCCGATCCATATCGTCGAGCGCAAGCGTATCCGACAGAAGCAGCGTGATCGTGCCGGCATCCTTGCTGAGTTCCAGAAGGAAATTGTAGTCGGTGCCGGGAGAAATTTCCGCGCTCAGTTCAAGATTGTTGCTGTCGCCTGCATAAACATTCAAGTGTCCGTCTTCGATGACGACATTGAGCCCGTAGACATTGCCTCCCGTTTCGAAAAGCGTTTGTGCCGTCATGACGTCCTCGGCCGTCGTAAACGACAGGGCGAACACGTTGTTGTCGGTCTCAAGCCCGAGTTCGGAAATGCTGGTGCTGGATGTGTATCCGTCGGCGGCGCTGAAGTCGGCCTTGTTTTCCGTATCCAGTTCGAGCGTGGCCGGCGCTTCATTCACATCCTGGACCGCGATCGAGAATTCCTCAGAATGGCTCAACCCGCCGGCGTCCGTCACCTGAACGGTGATCGTGTGGGTGTCAGCGGTTTCGTGATCGAGAAGGGCGCCGTCCTTGACTCGGATTTCGTCTCCCACGATCTCGAAAAAGCCGGACGGATCGCTCGTGATTTCGTAGGTGTGCGTGTCCCCGTCGTCAGGGTCCGTGGTCGAGAGCTTCGCGACGACCGTTCCACCCGTGCTGTTTTCATCAACAACGGGCTGCATGTAGGTTTCGAGAGTCGCATCGGCATAGACCGAAACGCCGTCGTCGCCGATAGTTCCGAGAAAGTCACCGCCCACGTGCCCCTGGCTGTGGTCCGCCAGTGTGCCAACGCCAATGCTGTTGCCCCCGTCCCAGTCACTATCGGTCCAGCCGTCCTGCCGGTCAGCGAGGCTGTTGTCCGCGTTCATCTCATGAAAGGGCAGTTCGTCCGACACCAACAAGGTGAGGGTGTTCGTCTCCTTGTTGAGTTCAAGCGCAAGATTGTAGTCTGTCCCGGCCTCGACAGACGTGCTCAGTTCGACATTGTTGCCTTCACCGGCATAGACATTGAGGACGCCGTTCTCGATGACGATGTTCAGGCCATAGTAGTTCCCGCCGGTTTCGAACAGTGTCTGCGCGGTCTCCACGTCACCAGACGTGGAAAACGAGACGGTCACGACAGTCCTGTCTGCCTCCAGGCCGAGGTCGGAGATACTTGTGGGAGATGTATAACCGTCCGAAGCGGTAAAGTCCGCTGAGGCAGGCGTAGCACTGAGATTGATGTTTTCGGGGTTCTCGTTGATGTCATTGACCGCGATGGTGACATCTTCCGAGTAGGAATGACCCGCGGCGTCCGTGACCGTGAGGGTCAGAGTGTGCCCGTCCGCCGCTTCATGATCGAGCAGGGCGCCGCTCTTGACGCGGATCTCGTCTCCAACGATCTCGAAATAGCCGGACGGATCATCCGCGATTTCATAGACATGCGTATCGCCTGCATCCGCATCGGTTACGGACAGATTCGCAACAACCGTTCCACCGGAACTGTTTTCATCGACATCGGCGTTTGAAAGCTGGATATCGGACGGTGTTTCGTCGTTGATGTCCATGACGCTGATCGAAAAGGTTTCGCTCGAGCTGGAGCCGTCGCTGGAAGTCGCCGTTACCGTGAAGCTGACATCGCCCTCCGTATCAGCATCGAAAACGGCGCCTTCTGCCAGCGTGACAACGCCGTCGGCATCTATCTCGAAACGGGGATCGTCGACTGCGTAGGAGACGGTTGCCGTGGCGTCTTCGTCGACGGCCCGGGCCGTGATGCCGACAGCAGTCCCGGCCCCGGCGTCTTCGCTGATCTGGTTTGCAGCGCTGTCGACATCCGTTACGGCGGAAATGTCGCTCTCGTCGACGTCGCCCACCTCGATCGTGAACGTTTCTTCACTTGATTGACCGTCCGCGGCAAGGGCGCGCACGACAATATCGTGTGAACCGGCCGTTTCGGCGTCCAGTTCACCGGCAACGGTCACCACGCCGGTCATCGGGTCGATGGCAAACAGGCCGTTCGCGTCGTCAAGCAAGCTATAGGTGACACCGGAGGCGTCGGCTGTATCGGCGTTCGCGGTAATGCCGGTGAGCGCGCCGATCGCGGCATCTTCGTCAACGGCATTCTGGTCGCTGTCGACATCCGAAATGCCGGACAAATCGGAACTCGTCTCGGGTGCCGGCTCCGGTTCCTCGTCCGAACCGGCGACCGGCACGGAACGTGGCGCCGGCATCGCGGCGGCCTGAGCCTCGGACCCCGGCTGACCGGTTCCGGGATTGACGGCGGCGGGATCGTTGAGGCTGACACCTGACGGCTCTGCCCGCTCAATGAGGGGCGCCGAAGCGGAACTGCCGCTGTTCCTGACGATCGTATCCGTGGAAGGACGCTCGTCGGCTCCGGGCTCGGCAACTTTTTCTGCGCTCTCGTCGGCCGCACCCGCGGTGACAGGCGCGTCGTCCCTTGCTGGCTGCGCGCCGTCTTCAACGCCGGGCGAGGTGGCACCGTCCCTGAGGTCCCCCTCCGGCAGGGGTTTGTCCAGGTGGCTGCCCAGATGAAGATTGGAGATCACCTGTTCGCTGGAAACGCCCATGTCCTGTTCAAGGTGATAGTCGTGTGCCTTGTCGAGGTGCCGGTCCTTGGCATCGAGAAGGCCGGAATGAAGATATTCGTCGGAGCCCAGCGTCGAACTGGTTCCCCCGCTGCCTTCATTGGCCTGGGGTTTGCTGTCGGGGGTCCGATTTTCGGTGTCTTTTGCCATGCGGCCGCCTGCTCACACGATTTCCATCATGCGAGTGAACGATGTTGTCCTTAATAAAGCGAAAAATTTCCGAGAAAATTCTTTTTAATTTCAGAAATATATTCGTGGGCAGACCCTTAAGGTAAACGGTTTTTTAAACCCGTCGGAGCACCTTGCTAGAACGTGGGGTCGACTCTGGTTAGTCAATGTTGAAATCATTCTTGTCATCATTTTTTCTGCGCAGGATGCGTGTCGAGCATTCTCCAAGCGGCAAATGGATATCGTCACCGCGACTTCCCCGGGATGTTGTGATCGCTTCGATCTTCGCAAATGTTCTCGGTCTGGCGATGCCGCTCGCGGTGCTTCAGGTCTATGACCGGGTTCTGCCGAATGCATCGACGGACACATTGCTGGTTCTCACGTTCGGGGTCGTTTGCGTTCTTGCCGCCGATGGTCTCATCAAGGTCGCGCGGGCTGCCGTTGTCGGCAGACTTGGGGCAAGTTTCAATCACCAGGCGCACAAGGAGCTGTTCCGGCGCGTGCTGGATGCAAAACCCGAAAACTTCGCCGGCACACCGGTCTCGCTTCAGGTTCACCGGCTGAGGTCGCTGCAGTCCATCGCGGATCACTACGGCGACCAGGGCCGTTTGCTCGCAATCGATCTTCCTGCGGGAGGAATTTTCCTGGCGGTTCTCGTGTTCATAGCCGGACCATTGGCTCTGGTGCCTGTTGTCCTGCTCGCGGTCTTCATCCTGTTCGCGCTTCACCGGAGCAAGGTTCTTCAGAAAGTGGTTGCGGACCGGGCCGGGCAGGACGACCGGAAATCCGATTTCGTGCTCGAAGTGCTGTCTGGCGCAAAGACGGTCAAGTCACAGTCGATGGAAGCATTGATGATTCGCCGTTTTGAGCGCCTGCAGAAGGAAACGGCGAACCTGAGCGCCCGTTACATGCTGCTGGCGGGGCAGGCCCGCGACGCCTCGACGGTGTTTGCAACGCTGACGACCGTCTTCGTCGTCCTGTTCGGTGCCGTCATGGTCATCAACGACGGCTTCAGCATCGGCGGTGTCGCGGCAAGCACGCTCTTGTCCGGGCAGTTCGTGCAGCCTTTTCTTCGCGCGATCAATCATCTGACGGACATGCAGCGCCTGAAGCATGATTACGCGCAGGTCGAAAAGTTGTTCGATCTGCCGCCGGTCGAGAAACGGGCGGAGCTGGAGACGGATCCGGTCGGTTCAGTCGAACTGAAAAACGTCTCAATGGATATCCAGAATGCGCGGCGGCAGGTTTTCACGAATGTGAATTTGACGATCAAACCGGGTGAATTTGTCGGTTTCAGCGGCGCGGACGGGAGCGGCAAGAGCACCTTGATGAAGCTGTTCGCCGGGGAGCTGTCTCCGCTTGCCGGGGACGTCCTTGTCGGTGGGCATGATTTCTCCGGTCCGTTGAAACATGCCCTGCGCAAACACGTTGCCTATGTCGACAGCCGGTCGGCCGTGTTCAACGGCTCGATCATCGAGAACCTGACCATGTTCGGCGCGGTCTCCGACATCGCCCGCGCCCGAATGGCCGCCAAACTGATCGGTCTGGAAAAGGAAATTCATCTGCTTCCGAAAGGCTATGACACGCAGCTCGGCGCCGATCTCGGAGGAAAGGTTCCGGCCTCGACCTTGCAGCGCATTTGCATCGCAAGGGCGCTGGCGGGCGAGCCGAAAGTCCTGATCCTCGACGAGGCAAATGCACAGCTGGACCAGCAGGCTGAAAAGGGACTCATCAACGCGCTCTACCGCTTGAAGGGGCATTTGACCGTCATCATCGTTGCGCACCGTCCGTCAATGCTTGCCGTTGCCGACCGCCAGTACCGGCTTGAAGACGGCAGGATCCACGAGATCACGCAGGAGACCGGGCCCAATCCGCAAAGTGTGGAGATTTCAGCGTGACCCGTGCTCTGTTCGATCTTGAGGACCTGAACCCGCAGACCAATCCCGTTCACCGTCAATGGAATGATTTGTCTGATCAATTGGGAAACGAAGCCGCCGAAACGGCTTTCAACAAGCTGAGTGAAGGAAAGACCCCGGCCGAGAGATGTCTTGTGCCATTGCTGCGCGAGATGAATTGGCAGGGCAATGACCGGCTCCTGTTCGAAGCTCTGCCGCACTTCGATCGGATCGCGTCGATCCAGGACCTCAGAACGGTTCTGAACAGGATAAACGTTTCGTCCACCCGCTACCGCGCCAATCCCGCCGATGTTGCCGTCTCGCAACTTCCGTGCATCAGCGTGACCGCCGACGATGTTCTGGTGCTCGCGACCAAGACCGAGAACGGCGACTTTCGCGCCTTTTCCGGCTTGAAGGGGGAAGCGGTCATCATCTCGGCGAAGGACATCACGCGGCACGAGGTCTACACGGTTGCGGAAGAAACGGAAACGGACAGGAACGCTTCCGGCAACCGCCGATGGTCGTCACTGGCGTCGAAACAGTTCCGGACCAGCATCGTTTCAATCCTGGCAATTGGCTTTGTGCTCAACATTCTCGCTCTGGGACCGCCATTGTTCATCATGGCGATCTACGACAAGGCGATGGGCGCCAAGTCGATCGAGGTGCTTCTGACGATGGCAGCCGGCATTGGCATCATCGTCCTGAGCGAATTGGCACTGCGCAAGACCAAGAACACCCTGCAGTCCTATCTCGGCGGGCGTGTCGACGCGATTGTCGGCAACAAGACCTTTGAGAGGATTCTGCATCTTCCCTATTCGATGCTTGCCGAAGCCCCGATCGGAACCCAGGTCATGCGGTTGCGGTACTTCGACAGCGTTCGCGACATTTTTCAAAGCGCGCTTTTCACCGCGATCGTCGATATCCCGTTCACGCTGATCTTCATCGCGGCGATCTTTCTTATCGGCGGCCCGGTGGCCTATCCGCCGCTTGCATTGCTGATCATCTATTCCGTGATCGCGGTCTACGTGTTGCCCAAGGTCCAGCGCGAAGTGGCCGCGGTCGGTGAGCACAAGTCGAAGCTGAACAGTTTCATGATCGAAACGCTTCGAAATCAGCGCACACTCCGGGATCTTTCGGTCGAAGATACCTGGCTCGAACGCTTTTCCGGCCTGTCGGCCAACTTCAACAAGTCGAACATCCATGCGCGCAATCTGACACACCAGTTGCAGACGGTGTCGCAGACGCTCATGACGATCTGCGGCGTGTTTGTGCTGGGAATAGGTGCATTGCAGGTGATGAATGGCGACATGAGTCTCGGGGCGCTCATTGCCACGATGGCCTTGTCCTGGCGTGTTCTCAACCCGATGAACCAGGCCTTCCTGAGCATCACGCAGCTTGCACAAAGCAGAACGGTGCTCGAGCAGATCGACAACCTGATGAAAGTGCCGCTGGAACGCGAACCCGGCTATCTGCCAAGGATCACCCGCGACATTCAGGGCGACCTGAAGATCACCTCGCTGGTGCTGCGCTATCCCGGTGCCACCGAGGCATCGCTGAAGGGCATCGAACTGACGGTCAAACAGGGTGAGCTGCTCGCGATCACCGGCCCGAGCGGGTCCGGCAAATCGACCCTCTTTCAAGCCATCACCGGTCTCTATCAGCCCCAGGTCGGTTCCATACTTTTCGACGGATTGGACGTTCGCCAGTTGGACTCGGGCGAATGGCGATCGCGGATCGGCTACGCACCTGATGACCTCGATTTCTTTTACGGAACCGTTAAGCAGAACCTGCTTCTCTCAGAGCCGGGAGCCAGCGACAGCCGGATCTTCGAAACCGCGGAAGGCCTCGGTCTCCTGTCCTATCTTGAGGAAAACTTCGAGGGTCTGGAGACGCGCCTGAACAGCGAAGTTCTGAAGAAGATTCCGGACAACATGAAGCAGCGCATCGTACTTGCCCGGGCGCTCGTCAAGAGGGTGCCCCTGTACCTCTTCGACAACCCCGGCATGCATCTCGATTTCGACGGCGACCGCAAGTTCATGGACATGATCGGACAGCTGCATGGCAAGGCCACCGTTCTGATCAACACGCAGCGTCCCAGTCACATGAAAATGGCCGACCGGGTGGTCGTGTTCAATTCCGGCCAGATCGCGATGATGGGCCCGCCGAGCCAGGTCGTTCCGGTCCTGATGGGACAGCCCGCAAAGGCGGGCTGAAACTGGCGGTGACTGACTGAGATCGGCGCGCAGCGGCCTGGCCGTACGCGCCGATCGTTCCTCAGGACGCGTTACCTGGCCTTACATTTTCAATCGCATCCTGGAATGTAGGCCCGGCGATGATCGCGTCGGCATAGGCGTGGCCGAGTTTCTGGCCTTCTGACACATCCATCGGATAGTGCACGCCGGCGACAACACGGCCATGGCCGATACGGGTCGCAAGATCGGCAAGCTCATCCGCTTTCTCTGGAAAGACTTCTGCGAGCAGCCGGGCGTAGACGACGGCGCGGATGGAATGGCCGCTCGGGTAGGACGCAACGGGCCGTGCATCACCAAGCGGTTCCACCGCACTGTTGATCTCGAACGGCCGGGGGTAGTCGTAGACGCCTTTCACGGCATCATAATCCGCACGGACCTCATCGATCGCAGTGTCTATGACGGTTTTCAGGGCAGGGCCGTCCACCTCGAAGATTGCATCACCGATCACCGGTGCGAAACGCTCCGTGTTCAAGGTGGTTTCCACGAACTCCGCCTGTTCCGGCGTGCGCGTTTCCTGCAGCCAGAGCACGGTCGAGAGTTCTTCGTGAAATCTGGGTGTTCCGAGCGCGGGCGGCTCCATGATCAGACCGTGTGCATCGACACTCGCGGGCGGAAGTAGTTGGCCGGACGGTTGGACGGCCTGAACCGGCGCCGTGAAAACCACGATGCCGACCGCGAGTGCAGACAGGGCGGCTAGGGACTTGTTCATGTATGTGCACCTCCACTTTGCAGTTGAGCAACAGCCCGCAACTGGATTTCGTCTGCATTGGAGATGAGGTGGGCGGGAAAGATTGCAAATTAAGTTGTTTTAATCTCGGTGCTGAAGGCCCGGCTGAGGTTAACGGGGATTGATGTCGGGCAGATGGGCATGTGTTTGCAATTGCCTTTTCCTGCGGAGGCGCTGACGCATGCCTCGAACCGTTTCAAGAAGATGTCTCCATCGGATGTCGGCATCCTCACGCACGTTTGGCTTCGCTGGTGAGAAGGAGAGCGCGCTGCATGCGTGGACTGCCTGCTCAAAATCCCTCCAGTTACCGGATTGTATGTCGCCGCCAACGGCAGTCTTCCACCTGGACGCACGCTGCAGTGTTCCGTTAAGGTCGTGCTGTCTTATGGCGGCAGCCAACTGACGGAACAGATAGCTTTCCGACGTGTAGTATCGTTCCCTGAGTGCCGCTGCCGATCGCTTGACACCTGGAGACAGCAATCGCCACGCGACCGTGGCCAGAACAGCGGCAAGCGCGACGAGGACGAGCCATCCGAACAGGCCCCGCCAATCGAAAGGAGTTGCCTGCTGCTCCGGCTGAGCCTCCGCGGTTCCCGTCACTTGAAGAAATATCTCCGGAACGGTGGCGGTTTCGATTTTTCCGCTTTCAAGATTGTACCAGGAAAGGCTTTTTTCCGGGATGGTATACGTACCTGCGGTCTCTGCGACCAGAGACGTTTCTTCGCTTCTCGTGCCCGAAAGCAAGCCCCTGTCTTCCTTTTCGTCAAGAACCGGCTCCTTCGGATAAGCGGCCAGGCCGTTGCCCGGGTCCGCGTCTGAGAGCGGCGGCACGAACATCGGGGCGACACCCGTCACCTTCACGGTCGTGGTTATGGTCAGCGCATCGCCCACTTCCATGCTTTCGGGAGTGCCTTCGACAGTCCGTTCCAGCTTCAGCGACTTAGCCGCAAGGAACGGGTCGAGGTCCTGGGCACCTTCGGGGATCTGTCCGGTGATTTCGAACCCGTCGGTCTGAGCGTCGACGACGACCGGTTGCTGGTTGTCCGGATCCGCGTAGGTCACCTTGATAGTGCCGGGCGGGATCTGAAACGTGCCCGCCGTCATGGGATAGAGACGGTACGACCGTGTCACGCCGGACCAGGTCTCGCCGTTGATCGTTTCGCTCGTCGGGCCCGATGCCCGAGACGGCAGCCGCACAACGACGTTGGGCGTTTCATAACTCGGGAACACGGGCGGCGAGGGGAGCCAGGTGGGAACCAGAACCGTGACCCTGAAGATCAACGGCTGGCCCGGAATGGCGGTATCCTGTTCCAGAGACGTCCTGATTTCGGGGATCTGGGCGTCCTGTGCCCAGACGGGAGCAGCAGCCAGGCACAAGACAAGGAACAGCAGCCGGACGATGGTCATTGCGGCCCCCTTGCGTTTTCGAGGGCAAACCGGCTCTTCAGAAAATCGCCGGTCTGCGTGTCGACGGTGCGCATCCATTGTTCGGCCGTTTCCGGCATCGTATCACCGCTTTGCTGCTGGGTCTCCGTTCCGCGGCCGGCTTCGTTGTCATAGACGGTGTCATCTGCACCGATGCCCGCCTCTTCGCTCGTGTCAGACTGCTCCCGGGTTCTTTCGATATACTCCAGTATGTACTTGGCGAGCTCCAGGTTCTTTGCGGCGGCCTCGTTCGCCGGATCGCGGTCTAGCGCTTTTTGAAACGCGTCAATGGCGTCCCGGTAGGACCGCGATTTCATCAGGGACATGCCTTCGCCGAGGGCAGCGTCAGAGCTGTCCTGCCAGGCGTAGAGTTCCGCCGCTTCCTCGTATTTGCCGGATTTGTAGAGCGCGTAGGCCTTCCAGGAGGGATCGGTGAAGAGCTCGGCCGCCTTTGCGAAATCCTTTGCCTCGAAGGCCATTCGACCCTGCTGGTCGGGCGTGAAGAACCAGTCACGCCATCCCTCCGCGTGCGCGTCGTCGGCGGGGAGTGAAAACACCGCGACGAACAGGATCACCGACCAGCGCATGGACCACCCGCGCCGGAACCAGAACAGCAGGATCAGCGCGGCGGGCCACGCGAACCAGACGCCCTGATCACGCCACTTGGCCTTTTCGTCCTGTGACAGCGCCGCCTGATAGGCCGCGTCTATGTTCCTGACGACTTGTTCCACATCGCGCGTATCCGCGCTGACCGTCACAACGCGGCCCGAGAGGAGGTCACCCGTATCCCTCTTGAAGACCCAGAAACTCAGCGAAGCACTGCTGGCAGGATCCCTTCCGGAAATCGCGGTCTGTTCCTCGCTTGACAGCGTATCCAGCATGAACAGGATCGAGCCGGGTTCCTCCTGACCGTCCAGCAGCGATTGCGCAAGCTGCAGCGCGCTTCCTGCGGCACTTCCCTTCACGGGCATTACGCTCGGGTCGAGACCCTCGAGAAACGGTTTGAGAACATCGGGGTCTTCGGTGAGCGGGACGACCTGGTGGGCGGAGCCGGCATAGGCCACCAGGCCCGTCTTTGCGCCGGCGCGCGCCTGCAAAAGGTCCAGTATCTTGTGTTTGGCCCGCTCAAGGCGGCTTGGCGGTATATCCGGCTCCATCATTGATTCCGAAACCTTGAGCGCGATCACAAGGGGGGCTTCATCGGACACCAGTGGATTGGGTTGCCGCGACCATGTGGGTCCGGCCGTCGCGACAACCAGCAACGCCAGAACGAGCGCAACCGTATCGATGGGACGCAGAACGGTCCGTTTCTCCGCCCCGATTGTCAGGGCGGCGGCAAGATGCGGCGCGATGACGGATGGCATCTCGGTCCTCGGCCCCGATCTGAAACGCGCATACCACCACAGACCTCCGATGACAGCCAATGCGAGCAGCCACCAAGGCCTCAGAAAATGAAATTGCGAGAGAGCCTGTTCCAGATTATCGAAGGTCATGCGGCTCTCCTCAAGGAAGAACCGAGTACGATCGATCCAAGCGCGAGCAGTCCGATCAGGACCGCGAGCCCGAGAAAGTACGGGCCAAGGGCATCCCTTGGACGGTAGCTGGCGGTATCAACCTCACGCGGGGCGAGGGCATCTATTCTGGCGTAGATTTCGCTCAGTGCATTTTCGTCGCTGGCAAAGAAATACTGTCCGCCGGCCGCGTTCGCAATGTCCTTCAGGCTCTGTTCGTCCAGCCGCTGTTCTCCCGTACCGGCCGGGTCACCGACACCGATTGTGACGATGTCGATACCCTCCTTTGCTGCAATACCTGCGGCATTAATCGGCGTCATGCGGCTGCCCGTGTCGGCTCCATCGCTGAGCAGGATTAGCAGCCGTTCCTCGATCTGGCTGGCCTGAAAGGTTTTGATTGCGAGCCCGATGGCATCTCCGATGACGGTTTGCGGGCCGGCCATGCCGACTTCGGTCTGGTCAAGCAGGGCACGGACAGACGAAAGGTCTTCGGTGAAGGGCGCCTGTACGTAGGCCTTCGACCCGAAAACGATCAGGGCGACCCGATCGCCGTCCCGTTCGGAAATGAAGTCCCCGACGACGCGTTTGACGGCGTCGAGTCTTTGCGCCCGTTCGCCGTCGCTGGAGGGAAAGTCAACCTGATCCATGGACCCGGAAATGTCGATCGCCAGCATGACGTCGCGTGCGGCCTTTTCCTGTACGATCGGATCGCCGACGCGCACAGGCTGCGCCAGCGCGCAGACGACCAGGCACCAGACAAGAGAGGCCGCAAGAGACTGAAGGCGCGAACGGCTGATCACCACGGAACCGGATGTCGGCTGCTGTCCGGCTGCAGAAGCAATGCTGCGGAAATACGGGAATCGCACGGAGGAAACGCGCTCCTTGTGCGCCGGCATGAGCAAGAAGACCAGCAGCGGCAACGGCAGCATCAGAAACGCGAGGGGCTGGTCGAACTCAAGCATCCGGAAGCTCTCGTCGGTGTCGCTTGATCCACTCTTTCACAAGCCGTGTGAGGGGTTCACCGGCTTGCTCCTCCTGGTAGGCAGCCGTTGCAAGCACCTTTCCCGGGCCGTTGGAAAATCCGCTGCCGCCATAAGCGTTGTCCAGAAACGTCAGCCAGCTATCGCCGAAAAGCGAAGCAACGGCCGATCGGGGATAGGCGGCAAGCGCCGTGCGCCGCACGAGGCTGGCGAGGGATGACGCATCCTGCGCGGTGGTTCCGAGTTCAGCCAGAGCCGCGCGGCGGTAGGCATCCCGGCGCCAACGTCGCACAAACATCCAGATGAGTGCGGCGCCAAGCCCCAGCAGCAACAGTCCCAGCCAGACCCAGCCCATTGTCTGAGGGGCCATCGAAACCGGTGCAGGTTCCGGTACGGGCTCCAGGAGGTCAATCAACTCGGCGAGGCTCAGGCCTTTCCACTCCTCATGCATCGGCAGTTTCCCGGCGCCTGGAGCGAAGACCCATGAGGCGGCGCATCTGATCGACCGTATCACTACCGGCGCTGAGCGGCAGGACGGGTGTTCCGTATTTCTGTTGCCATTTCAGGATTTCCGCAATGCGGCCCGAGGCGAAGTCCGACAGCTTTCGATGGGCTTCCGTCGTGCCCGTATCAAGTTCGACCTGAAGTTCGCCATCGGAGACGACAAGTTTCATGTTCCTGGGCACATCTTCCGAGATCGGGTCGGTGACCGGACACAGAATGACATCATTGTGCCTGGCGATGGTGCCAACGAGCTTTCCGGTCCGCGCGTCGAGGCCGTCGAAGTCGCTGATCACGATGACGAGATGGTCCCGGCGGGCGATGCGGGCGACCGACGCGAGTGGCTGGTTCAAGAACAGCGGATGGTCGGCGCGCGGTGCCTCGGCATGAAGCATCCGGTTGGCACGATCAAGTGCCGTCAGGAACCGGTTGACCGCCGTCCGTCCCCGTTTGGGGCGAAATTCGGAGACATGACCGTCTCCGAAAATGACGGCCCCGACGCGATCACCCTGGTCGAGAACGCGAAAGGCAATGAGGGCCGCCGCCTCTGCAGCCGTCACCGATTTCATGTTCAGCCGGGTTCCGAAAAACATCGACATGCGCTGGTCGACGACCAGCAATGCCGGGCGGTCGCGTTCTTCGCTGTAGACCCTGACATGGGCTTCGCCCGTTCTTGCCGTGACTTTCCAGTCAATCGTTCGCGGATCGTCTCCCGGCAGGTAGCCCCGCAGTTCTTCGAAATTGAGGCCGCGGCCACGCAGTCTGGACGCATGCCGTCCGTTCAATACGCTTGAAACCGGCTGCCGCGGCAGCAGGGTGAGCTTCCTGGCCCGGCCTTCGAGCGACCGTAGATGCGGCAGGTTGACCCTTACCCGGGTATCGATCTGTTCAGGCCCTGGATCCGCGGCCGAATTCAGACCGGTTCGGGACCTTGCAGAGGCATCACGCATTCCAGCCTCCTCAAGTCAACGCAACCTGGGCCACGATTTCGTCGACGACCTTGTCCGGGGACACACCGTCCCCGTCGGCCTCGAAACTCAGGCTCAGCCGGTGGCGCAGCACATCATGGGCAATGGCCCGGATATCGAGCGGATCGACGTAGTCGCGTTCCTGCAGCCAGGCATGCGTGCGGCTGCACTTGTCGAGCGCAAGCGAAGCTCTCGGGCTCGCCCCGATTTCGATCCAGCACGCGAGATCCGGCGAAAACCTGTCCGGGGTTCGTGTCGCCTGGACCAGATCCGCCATGTAGCGTTCGCTTGCCTCGGACACGTGGATCGCGGCAATCTCGGACCGCGCCTGGAAGATCGCGTCCTGTTCGATCGGGCTAGGCGCGGGTTTCCCGCCGCCGTCACCGGTTCCTGGACTGAGGGCCGCCGTTTCTTCGCCGCGCACCAGCCGGATGATCTCGATTTCGTCCTCCACCGGCGGATAGGTGATCAGCACATGCATCAGGAACCGGTCCATCTGCGCCTCCGGAAGCGGATAGGTGCCCTCCTGTTCAACCGGGTTCTGCGTCGCCATGACCATGAACAGCGGCTCCATCTTGTGGGTCTTGCCGCTGACCGTGACCTGGCGTTCCTCCATGGCCTCCAGAAGAGCCGCCTGAACCTTGGCCGGCGCCCGGTTGATCTCGTCGGCCAGGACGATGTTGGCGAAGATCGGGCCTTTTTCGAAACGGAACGTGCCGGTCCCGCCGGACTGGTGGTAGACCTCCGTGCCCGTCACATCCGACGGCAGCAGATCAGGCGTGAACTGAATGCGGCTGAAATCCGCTTCCATGTTCTTGGCCATCGCCTTGATCGCACGTGTCTTGGCCAGGCCCGGTAACCCTTCGACCAGCAGATTGCCGTTCGCAAGCAATCCGATGATCAGACGGTCGATGACATCTTCCTGTCCGACAATCGCGCGTTGCATGCGCTCCTTGAGCTTTTGCACCTGTTGAAGTGCTTCCGACATTTGAAACAGTCCGTGAAACGTTTAGGGGAATGGTTGCGGATAAGATCTGGTATCGGGCGGCCTCAGTTGCCGGTGCCCGACCACACACGTTTCCAGTCTTCGGCCATGTCGACAAGCAACCAGCCGCGTGTTTCGGCTTCGTCGAGCCCTCTGACCAGCTTGCCCACATGGCTGTCCCGATCATAGGCCCATTCCCTTTCGCCGTCCGTGTGGTGCACGATCAGGCCGAGACTTGGTCCTTCTCCCGCGGTCGCCCACTCGAGCATCTCGAAGTCGCCGTCGGAATTGCCGCCAACGAAAATC
This sequence comes from Roseibium sp., assembly GCF_965232425.1. Lineage (GTDB taxonomy): Bacteria > Pseudomonadota > Alphaproteobacteria > Rhizobiales > Stappiaceae > Roseibium. The sequence goes on along the minus strand of NZ_OZ246971.1, from coordinate 5,573,772 downwards.
GGGCGCTTTCCGATCTTGCTGTCGATGCCGATTGGTTTTCCCGCCTTGTCGTCAATGAAAGCGATACCCGGATCCTTGATGATGGTCGGTACGCCATCGACGACCTCGTAGCGCGTTTTACCAGCGCTGCCGATGACATTCTCCGGCGGTACGCCATAGGCTTCCTCGACAAACGCGCGCATGAAATGAATGCCGCCACCGGACACCAGATAGGTCTCGAAACCTTCGTCCCTGAGATATCTCAACAGTTCCAGCATCGGCTGGTAGGTCATGTCGGTATAGGCGAGATCTTTGGTCGGGTGTCGCGCCGTTTCAAGCCAACTGGCAACATCAGACTGAAATTCCGGTACCGAAAGACCGGAGTGAGACACCATCACGATTTCAAGGAGGCCGTCTTCCCCAGCCTTGGCGACGGTCTCCATGTCGCCGGCTGCAGCCGCCTTCAAGACATCGCTTGAGAGAATGGAAGGGTCCTTCGCGGCCATTTCCTTGAGCCGGTCAAGTGCAAAAAAGAGCTGGAAATAGACAGGTTGCTCAGACCAGAGCGTCCCGTCATTGTCGAAGACGGCGATCCTGTCCGCCGGCGTGACATATGTTTCCGACGTCGGGTCGGTCACCTCGGTCACAAAATCGATGATCCGTGACTTTGTTTCACCTTCTTGCCAGGAGGGAAGCGGGTCAGCGATCGCCGGTCCCGCGAAAACAGCCAAAACGGCAAAACACAAAAAAAATCTCATACCGCTCTCCCTGGAAGTGACCTGCGAAAATTCATGCGTGATCACGAAAGCCGGACGCGTTCGCGCGTCTTGTTCAGGATCCGCCGGCGGCCTATTTGCGCGACCGCCGGCGGAGACTTGGGTTGGAGCTACTGAGCGCCGTGGGGCGTGCTCAATTTGTCCATGACCTGATCGAGCGAGAAGCTCGCCGCTTTCTGGCGCGGCGGAAACTCCTGGAACGTCGCCAGGAACTCACCCACATATTGCTGGGCCGGAACCAGGAGATAAGCTCGGTCGATCAGCCAGTCATAGTAGGTGTTCGACGTCTGATAGGACCGCTCATACGGATCCCGGCGCAGGTTGAAGATCAACGGAACGCGCAATGCCGTGAACGGTTCGATCCAGGCACGGAAGGTCTTGTAAGCCTTCTGCTCCATGAAGATCATTTTCCAGTCGTTGTAGCGAAGGGCCGTGAGGTCGCCATCATCCGAGAAATAGAAGATTTCCCTGCGTGGACCTTCATCAGCTTCGCCGAGCAGGACGGGCAGGAAATTGTAACCGTCCAGATGGACCTTGTATTCCCGGCCGATCGCCTGGACGCCGCCTTCCTTCAGCTGTTCCTTGATATCCGGCACACCGGCGGCCGCCAGGTAGGTCGGCAGCCAGTCCATGTGGTGCATGATCTCGTTGGAAATGGAACCGGCTTCGATCTTGCCGGGCCAGCGCACCATGGAGGGCACACGCCATCCGCCTTCCCAGTTGGTGTTCTTTTCGCCGAAGAACGGTGTCGCTGCCGCATCGGGCCACGTGTTGTAGTGCGGGCCGTTGTCCGTCGAATAATGAACAATGGTGTTGTCGGCGATGCCGAGTTCATCCAGGAGGTCGAGAAGCTGACCGACCTGCATGTCGTGCTCGATCATACCGGCGGTGTATTCATCAACATTGCGCCCGGCGATCTGGTTTGCCTGCTCGCGCATTTCCGGTTTCACGTGGGTGCGGAAATGCATGCGCGTACCGTTCCACCAGACATAGAACGGTTGACCTTGCTCGTTGGCGCGCTTGATGAAGTCGATTGCGGCGGTAATCGTTTCCTCGTCGACCGTCTCCATGCGCTTCTTGGTCAGCGGGCCGGTATCTTCTATGGAACCGTCCGCAGACGACTTGATCACGCCGCGCGGGCCGAAGGTTTCGCGGAAGGTCCGTCCGTCGGCCATGACCGCATCACCCGGGTAGTCCTCGTTTTCCGGCTCCTCTTCTGCATTCAGGTGGTAGAGATTGCCGAAGAACTCGTCGAAGCCGTGGTTGGTGGGGAGGTGCTCATCCTTGTCGCCCAGATGGTTCTTGCCGAACTGACCGGTCACATAGCCCTGCGCCTTGAGGAGACCGGCGATTGTCGGGTCCTCTTCCTGCATGCCCAGATCAGCGCCGGGGAGGCCGACCTTGGACAGGCCCGTGCGGAAAACGCTCTGGCCCATGATGTAGGAGGACCGGCCTGCCGTGCAGGATTGTTCGCCGTAATAGTCGGTGAACATCATGCCTTCCTTGGCGACGCGGTCGATATTCGGCGTCTGGTATCCCATGAGACCGAATGTGTATGCGGAAATATTGGACTGCCCGACGTCATCTCCCCAGATGACGAGAATATTGGGCTTGTCTTCCGACTGCGCCAAAGCCGGCGCAAAATCCGCCAGTGCAAGCGCGCCGAAAGCGCAAACGGCCAGTCTGGCCGCCTTCAAATTATGCCTGAATTTCATGACTCATTCCTTCCCCTGCGCATTCTCAGCGTGTCAAAAAAGTGAAACACGCCAATGCCTTGGTGATCGGCAGAACAATCAGAAAATGAATTTTCCGCAGCGTCAATGATTGCAGCGGATTAATCTGGCCCGCATGCCAATAATCAGTCGCCGAACGCCAAGCAAATTAATGTTGGAGAAGGTGGATGGTCTCTGCCGCGCGAACGTGCGGAGATGGACAATGTCTATTTTACCGAGGTTGCGGAATTTTTTTCTGCGCGCTCGCGTCAAATCGGTCCTTCGATCGCGCCTGCAGGAATCGTCTGACCGGTCGAGGTGCCACATTCCGGCGCATGGCAAAGGCTCACGCAGCGGCAAGAATATGAACGTCAGCAGACCAAGCGTGGTTAAGTCTCGGTTCTGTAGAATGGATTCAATTCAAAATATGGCGAAATTAATCATAAAATAAGGAGAATGATCGTTATTCATTGATTGCTTGCAGGCCAAATTGAACAAAAATTTGCGTGAATAAATTCAACGCGCAGCCAAACCAATACTTAGGTATCGGTTTCTGTGTGGGTCATGATATTTTTGTCAGTATTATCCTTGCAACTTTTGCAAAGTAAAAGGTACTTTGTTCGCCAGACTGGGAGGAAACAGTCTCATGAACATCAGTGCCAAGAAGCAGGAACCCGTTCAGATCCGTTCGATCCTGGTGATTGACGATCACCCTCTGTATTGCGATGCACTTGCATCCACACTGGAGCGGCTCTTCAAGTCCCGAACGGTCAAAAAGGCGAATTCCCTTCAGGATGGGTTGCGGCAGGTCAATTCGCGCCTGCGCCCCGATCTGGTCATTCTGGACCTGAAACTTCCGGACGCCACCGGTATCAGCGGTTTCATGAAGGTGAAGAACCGGCTACCGGACGTACCCGTCCTCGTGATCTCCGCTGAATCCTCGGATGAGTCGGTGAGTGCGCTCATGTCGGCCGGCGCGGCCGGCTTCATTCCCAAGGACGCATCGGTCACCGTTTTGCAGGAAGCGCTTTTTGAGATCCGGGAAGGGCTTCGCTTTTTCCCACCCGGTTTCACTCCGACGAAGAGATCGGCGCAATCGGATCTGACGTCCCAGGAGATCGCCCAGAAGATCGCCGACCTCACGCCGCAGCAGAACCGCATCATGAAACTGATCTGCGCGGGCAAGCCGAACAAGCAAATCGCCTACGAAATGTCGCTCGCCGAGGCGACCGTGAAAGCGCATATCACGGCCCTGTTGCGGCGGTTGAATGTCAGCAATCGCACGCAGGCAGCCGTCATGGTCAAGAGTGTCAGTCTCGACGGCGCGCCACCGATACCCGAAGCTGATGCGAGGGCGATGCTGAGCTGACCGGGATGACGGTTCTACTGGAAAAAAGGCTCGACAAGCCGAAGGCGGTGCAGATCGGCGTGTCGCATGCAACCTCGGAGGAGGACGCGGTGCGGGAAGCCATTGCGGACTTCAACACCGACGCAATCTGCTTCGTCCTATTTTTCATGCCAGATCATCTTGATCCGGAGAAGGTTTCGAACGAGTTCGCACGGCAGATGTCGTCTGCGACAGTCTTCGGCTGTTCGACGGCGGGCCAGATTACGGCACAGGGCTACGAAAAGGACGCATTGCTGGTCATGGCCTTTCCAAGGCGCCACTTCCGCTGTTCCTCCGCGCTCATCGAGCCGCTGAAGCCCCTGTCGATCGAGCGGACTGCGAACCGGGCCAGGGTGCTCGCGGAAAGGTTTCCAAGAACCGGCAACTGGAGGACCGTGGCACTTGTCATCGCCGACGGCATGTCCAAGCAGGAGGATCTGCTCGTCGCGGCCCTCAATGCCGGCTTGGGGGAAATCCCGGTATTCGGGGGGTCGGCTGGAAACGGCCTCGCTTTCGGTGAAACCTACGTGTCCCACGGGGGGCACGCCCACAGGAACGCTGCGCTTGTTCTTCTCATAGAGACCGACCTGTCCTTCAGGGGCATCGGTTTCAATCATTTCCAGCCCACCAGCCGGCAGATGGTCGTGACGCGCGCGGTGCCGGAAGAAAGGCTTGTGCTGGACATAAACGGTGTCCCGGCCGCACGCGAATATGCGCGGTACGTGAACTGCCCGGTGGAGCAACTTTCGCCGCAGGTGTTCGCGGAGAACCCCGTCCTGATCAGAAGCGGACAGAGCTGGCATGTGCGCGCCATACAGCAGGTAGAAGAGGGCGGCGGCCTCTGGTTTCTGTCCGCGATCGACGACGGACTGGTTCTCACGCTCGGACAGGGAAGAGAAATCCTGCAAACGCTGGATTCAGGGCTCGATCATTTTCGCGAACGCAACCAGAAGCCTGACTTCATCATCGGTTTCGACTGCTATCTGCGCAGGCTCGAAATTGAGCAGAAGAACCTCACGGCTGATGTTTCGGCAATCCTGCGCGAGAACCACGTCTTCGGTTTCAACACCTATGGTGAGCAACATCTGGGTGTGCACGTGAACCAGACGTTCATAGGGGTCGCCTTCTTTCCGCCAAGCGACGGAGCACTCTATTGATCGATCCGAGCGAACCCCTTGAGACCCAACTCGAGCGCCAGGGCAAGATCATCGAGGCGCTCATGCAACGGGCTGCCCGCGAAAACGATGTCGGCCGGTCCGCGTACTCCCTGTTTCAGTCTGCGATCGCGCTTCAGGGTGAGGTTTGGGAGAAGACGAAACATCTCGAACAGGTTCTGGACACGCTCGGACAGGCGAGCAACCGGCTCAAAAATTCCGAATTCGCCCTGGAACAGACCGAACGCAATCTGGCCGACGCGCTGGACGCGATGGAAGGTGGCTTTGCGCTCTTCACCGGGGATGCGCTTGAGATCTGCAACGCACAGTTCAGGAACATGGTGCCCGGCATCTGCGAGAAGATCGTCACCGGGATCAGCATCGCCGACTATTTCGAAGCACTTGATGGCTGTCCGCAGGTCATAACGAAAGGCGCGTCGCTGAACAAGGCAAGCGCCGGCAACACCCGCGACGATGCCGGATCCGCGAAATATCCTTCCGTGTTCGGCCTGAAGAACGACCGCTGGTTCCAGATCACGCAAAAGCGTACGTCACCGAGAAAAACGGCGCTGCTCTCGACGGAGATCACCAATATCGTTCTGCAGAACCGTATCGAGAAAGACCAGCTGATCGACAAGCAGTCGGTTTTCTTGAAGGCGGCATTCGAACACATATCGCAAGGGGTATGCACCTTTTCGCCGTCAGGTTCCCTGATCCTGCGGAACGAGCGCTTCCGCAAGCTTCTGCGTCTTCCGGTAACGCTGGTCCGGAAGGGCACGCCACTCGGCCAGATCCTTGCCTTCTTTGCACGCCACGAACTGGCAGCTGAAACGGGTGCAAGCATCGAGGAGGAATTCCTTGCCGCGATCGCGCCGGACCGGGAAGGCATAGACCGCAAGGTCAGGCTGACCTCGGGCGACATACTGAACATCGGCATTCACCGTCTCCCCGACACCGGACTCATCATGAATGTCATCGACTTCACCGCCGAAGCGCAGATGACGGACGTGCTGGAAAAAAGAGTTGGCGAGCGTACGCGCGAGCTTACGGAAGCCAATGAGCGTCTGCAGCGCCAGCACGAAGAGCAGATCCGGATAGATGACCAGCTGCGCCAGGCCAAGGAGCGCGCGGAAGAGGCCGTATCTTCGAAAACCAGGTTCTTTGCGGCCGCAAGCCATGATCTGCTGCAGCCCGTGAACGCGGCAAAACTTCTCATTTCCACGATGACCGAAAGCACGTCGGAAAAGGTGGTTGCGGAAACGGTCTCCCGCCTTGAGCGCTCATTCAAGTCGATCGAGTCCCTGCTTCATGCATTGCTGGACATCTCCAGACTGGACTCCACGGGCACGGAACTCAGCCTCAGCACATTCAACATCGGAGAGCTGCTTTCGACGGTTCAGCGGGACTGCCGCCAGCTTGCCGAGGAGAAGGGTATCAGACTTGATATCGTCCCGAGCAGCATCTGGGTCAGAAGCGACCAGCGCTATCTCGTCCGGTCCGTGCAGAACCTGATCGTAAACGGCATTCAGTACACGCAGGAGGGCCGCGTGCTGGCCGGGTGCAGGCGCAAGGGACCGAACGTCGTCATAGAAGTCTGGGATACGGGCATCGGTATATCCAAGAAGGATCAGAAGCGCATTTTCAACGAGTTCACCAGAGCCGCGCCCGACAGTGCCGGGGTCGGTATGGGGCTCGGGCTGTCGATCGTGGATCGCGCCTGCCGTAGATTAAACCATTCCGTCAACGTGCGTTCGAAACCGGGGGTTGGATCCGTCTTTTCGATTTCGATACCTATCTGCGATGCGCCGGCGGTGACCGAAAACAGTGAAAACACGGCCTTGCCGCGGGTCCCGGGCGCCATGGATGTCATCGTCCTGATCGTGGAAAACAACCCGGACGTGATGTTCGCGACGGCCCGGCAAATCGAGTCCTGGGGAGGCAGCGTTCTGACGGCCGCGTCCACGAAGGAGGCGCTCACCTGCGTGCGCGAACTCGGCATGCCGCCGGACATCATTCTGGCCGACTACCAGCTTGACGGGGACGACAACGGTATAAAGACAATCGTCGAATTGAGACGCGCGACAAAAACCGACATTCCCGCGATCATGATCACGGCAAACCGCGAAGAGGATCTTGCCGAACAGAGCAGGGCGCATGGCTTCACGATCCTGACCAAGCCTGTCGAGCTTTCGAGACTGAGGCCTTTGATCGACTGGGAGACGAGACAACTGAACGCCGGCTGAGCCGCCCGGCCCTTGGTTCGCGGGGCAGGACACAGGGAATACAGACAAATGTCTGTGCTGACTTATGCGGCGGCACACGTAGAATCTGAACGCATGGCTACACGACATATTGACACCCTGAAGGCCGCGACAGGACAGCGTCCGGTTGCGACTGGCCTGTTGACGCTCGCACTCCTGAGCGCGGCGGTGTCTCCGGGTTTTGCCGCGGGGACCCACGAGCTCTTGTTCCGGGAAGGAACGCTCGACACCGTTTCCGACAAGGTGACCCTTGAATACCGGCGCGACGTGTCGGCACCCGGCAGCCGGCCGCTCGAGCAGAAAAACACCGGACCGATCAGCTTGCAACTGACCACCGATGACATGGCTGAAATCCATTTCGGTGCGCAAGGAGACCGCAGACGCGTCGGTGCGTTTCCGGCCAGCGTCGGCAATCCGCTTATCATGTATTTCCTGGAAACCGTGGTCAGGGACCTGTCCGGACTTGCCGGGGGCAGTCCTTACTACATGCGCAACCGGATCAAGGCGGAACTCCTAAAAGAACACCCTGTGCAGCAGGTGACCGTACAATTGGGAGATCGCCGGGTCGCGGCGCAGTCGGTCGTGCTCTATCCATTCCGGAATGATCCGGCCAGCGACAGGATGCGGGGGATCGAGACCCTGGCTCTGTCCGTGACGGTCTCCGGCGAAATCCCCGGCTGGTACTACGCGTTGAAGGCTGAAACGAGCGAAGAACGCGGCACGCGTTCAGCGCTTCCGGATACCTTGCCCGCCTATAGCAGTACGATCCTTTTTCAGGGCCTGGAGGGTCAAGAATGAGCGCTGACATCCACGCGTCTGCCGGCGGGCAGGTCCAACCGCGTCGGCATCTGGTCTTTTCGTTGGCTCTTCTGGGTGCACTTGCCGTGACCGGTACCGTGCGCGCTCAAGCGGATAGGGGGTTGCAGCACCTGAACGACTACCCGACCGAGGCGCGTGCCGAATACGTGTTTGCCTGCATGGCCACCAACGGACAGAGCAGCGATGTTCTGCGCCGGTGTTCCTGCTCGGTCGACATCATCGCGACCATCATTTCCTATGAGCGATACGTCGAAGCGGAGACGGTTTTGTCTCTGCAGCTTGTGGGCGGCGAGCGCATGTCCCTGTTCCGCACGGCGGCGAGCGCGAAGAAACTGGTCTCCGATCTCAGACGGGCCCAGGCCGAAGCCGATATCCGCTGTTTCTAGCGCGCGTGCAACCGCTCTGGGCCGGACGTTCTACTCGGCCGCATGCAAAGCTCCATCGATGGAACCAACTGGGCATTTCTGCTTAGCTCTGTCTGTCCTTGGGAACGGTCTTTTCCCACTCGTTGCCTTCGGTGTCCTCCGCCCGGATCACCAGGTCGTCGGTGCCGTTGTCCGTGTACTGGAACCGGATCACGGGATTTTCGGACAGGGAAATACCACCTTCGACCGTAAACAGCGTTTCATCGCCCTGTCGCACTTCAATGAAATTGACAAAATGCGCGGAAATGAACAGCTGCGTGACCTGATCGCGTTGCAAACCGGAATAGTTGGGGTGCCGGATCATGATCTGGGCCTCGCGCCGGTTGGTCGATTTGTCGACCGCAGGCGTAAAGTGCTTCGCCCGGATCTGACCCATCTGCGACATGGCAAGTTCAGGCGATTTGGTGGCCGGTGCCGAGCAGCCTCCCGAGGCTTTGACGAAGCGTCCCGCCATGACCGGGCCGTCCGGCGTGTCGGCGACGACCCGGACATTGGAATACTGATTGACGCGAACCCTGATTTCCATGTCGATCGGGTGCATCGAGTCGCTGAAGGTGAGTTCCGCGGCCACCGGTGCCGGGTTTTCGTCAATGACCAGAAGGGCCTTGCCGATCGATGGCGAATTCGGCGAGGACTGGCGGATCACGATCGGGACCGTGGCCGCGTCATGCGCGCGGTAGGGCGCATCGAGCTCTACGATCCCGTTGGCAGGTTTCGGCAACGTGTCACCGACGATATCGCCCCGCAGCTCGTTCCAGCTGCCTTCGGGCTGCAAAGGATTTCTTATCCCGTCTGTATCCGCAACCGCAAAACTTGCAGAAAGCAAAACCTGCAAGCCGATAAAGATCGCGGTTGATCCGGAAACAGCGGCTTGCAGAAAAAAGTTTGGTTGTCTTGTCATTTTCCAGGTCTCTCCCGTCGACCCGTCAAGAACACGCCCGCAGGATTCTGCCGACTACTCGCTTGACGCGCACCAGACTGCGGTTTCTCGATTTCCGGCATCTCGGAAATATTAGCATCTTTGCGGTGTCACCAAAATCAATCCTTTGGGATGTATTGCGGCGATCTTCGCCAGTTGAAAAACTGGGTGCCGACGATCAATTCAGCCGGAAAATCCGGACAGGGATGCGGCGCAGATGTATGAAATTCTGATCAGTTTGTGCCTGCTCGAAGATCCGGGCGTTTGCCGTCAGCAGCTTCTTCCCGGTCACGAAACACGGACGGAACAAGAATGCGTCGAGCGCAAGGACAACCTGTCTGCCGGTGCCTTTTCGTTCGACGAAACGAAATATCGGACGACCGGCGCTGTTTGTGCATTCTCCGATGCCGGTCTGCCACTGCAGCAAGTCGCGGAAGGCATCTACGTGCATACCGGAGCGGTTGCGGAGCCAGATCACGTCAATGGAGGCGACATCGCCAATCTCGGCTTCGTTGTCGGTGAGGAGTCCATTGCCGTTATCGATGCAGGCGGATCCCGTGCTGTCGGAGAAGCGTTTTACCGGGCAATCCGTTCCGTCAGTTCGTTGCCGATTTCACATCTTGTCCTGACCCATGTCCACCCGGATCATCTGTTCGGGGCGTCGGTCTTTGCCGAAGCCGGTGCAACGGTCATCGGCCATCCAAATCTTGAAAGAGCCCTCAGGGACAGGGAAGAAAGCTACTTGTTGACCTTCGAAACCGACGTTGGGAAACCCGGGTTTCTCGGAACGGACACGGATTTTACCGCATCTTTTCAGAGTGAAATCGACCTTGGAGGACGCGTCCTTGAACTGGTTTCCTGGCCGGTTGCCCATTCGACGACCGATCTCACCGTTTGGGACAGTTCGACGGAGACATTGTTCGCTGGTGATCTTGTGTTCGACCGGCACATTCCCGTGCTCGATGGATCATTGAAAGGTTGGCTGCAGACCCTTGATCAAATTGAGGAAATGGGTCCGGCAAAAGTCGTGCCCGGTCATGGTGCCCCTGTTATGGCCTCCGCCGCGGCGATTGCGCCGGTCCGCGCCTATCTCGAGCTTGTAAACACGGACACGCGCGCGTCGCTGGAAGCCGGCGAACGCATGAGCGATGCGGTCGGGACCATCGGTCTTGCGCAAGGGGGGCAGTGGGAGCTTTTCGAAGTCTATAACGCCCGCAACGCAACGGTCGCCTTTACCGAGCTTGAATGGGAATGACATTCGCACCTTAGCTGGATCAGCACCCTAACGCGCATATTTCAAAAGCAACTGGGCAATGGCATAGAGGCGTTTTTCGATCAGGACCGGGGTCTCGCAGACATATGTCAGCGACCTTGTCCGGTCGCGGAACACCCGTTCGTCCCAATCCAGCTGCTCCTCGAGGCGGTCAATCCTGTCGAAATCCGGATCGGTGGTTTCTTCGATGTCCCGCATTTCCGATCGCGTGGTTTCGATCCTCTCCGACAAGGCTATCTGTTTCATGGAGTATTGTTCAATGCCGTTGATGATATCGCGGCGTGTCTTTCCAAGCGTGGTGAAAATCTCTGCAAAGATGAACAGCATGGTTTGCGGGTCGGCGAATTCGGTATCTTCCGAAAAAGACTTTACCGCGTCTTCCGCCTCTGCCAGCGACACGCGGCGCAACGAAAGCAGCGCAACAAGATCTTGAGCCTGTGAAGGAAGAGGGCGGCGCGCGTCCAGGTCGAAACCGTCAGGCAGCGCCTGGTTCCACATGAGTCCTATGGACAGCTCCTGAACCTTTCGCTGCTGGCAGGGCCATGTGGGATCATCGAATGTGGCCGCCTGCACGTTTCCCATGGCGAAAACGGCGGAAAGTAGTGATGAAATAAAAAATGTCCCTATTTTCGCACTATATTTCATGTTCTGCGTCCTCGCTCGTATTCATTCTAATCGAGGCAGAAATTTTGTCTATACGCCGAAACACACACTAAGGTCGCAATTGTCTCAAAAGGGCTTGGGAATATAGTCGCTGGTACAGTCGGACGCTTCAATATTTCCGGCACGGAGACTATGTATGGAAACTCGTGCAGCAGTTGCAGTTGCCGCCGGAAAACCGCTTGAGGTGACCACGGTCAATCTGGAGGGTCCGCGTGCCTTCGAGGTGCTTGTGGAGGTGAAGGCCACGGGCATTTGCCACACCGACGAGTTCACGCTGTCCGGCGCTGATCCGGAAGGTCTGTTTCCGGCGATCCTGGGTCACGAAGGCGCCGGTGTCGTTGTGGAAGTGGGGCCGGGGGTCACCACGCTGAAACCGGGCGACCATGTCATTCCGCTCTATACGCCCGAGTGCCGCAACTGCGAATACTGCCTCAACCCGAAGACCAATCTGTGCCAGGCGATCCGCTCCACCCAGGGGCAGGGGCTGATGCCGGACGGCTCGTCCCGCTTCACCACGCTCGATGGCGATCCGATCCTGCACTACATGGGCACCTCGACCTTCGCCAACTACACGGTTGTGCCGGAGATCGCGCTGGCCAAGATCCGGCCCGACGCGCCCTTTGACAAGGTTTGCTACATCGGCTGCGGCGTGACCACCGGCATCGGTGCGGTGATCAACACGGCCAAGGTGGAGGAAGGCTCGCGCGCCATCGTCTTCGGCCTCGGCGGCATCGGCCTGAACGTGATCCAGGGTCTGCGCCTTGCCGGCGCGGACCAGATTGTCGGCGTCGACCTGAACCCGGCCAAGGTGGAGATGGCAACGCGTTTCGGCATGACCGATTTCGTCAACCCGAGCGAAGTGGAGGGAGATCTCGTTCCGTATCTGGTCGATCTGACCAAGGGCGGTGCGGACTACACCTTCGATGCGACGGGCAATGTGAGTGTCATGCGGGCAGCGCTTGAATCGGCGCACAAGGGCTGGGGCGAGAGCATCATCATCGGCGTGGCTCCGGCCGGGGCCGAGATTGCCACGCGTCCGTTCCAGCTGGTGACGGGCCGGTCCTGGCGCGGCACGGCCTTCGGTGGCGCGCGCGGGCGCACGGACGTGCCGAAGATCGTCGACTGGTACATGGACGGCAAGATCGAGATCGATCCGATGATCACCCACACCATGCCGCTCGAGGACATCAACAAGGGCTTCGATCTCATGCATGCGGGCGAATCCATCCGCTCCGTCGTTCTTTACTAGGTAGCCAAGCCATGGAAACCCTTGCCGAAAGCAAATGTTTTGGCGGCGTGCAGACGGTTTACAAACACCAGTCCGCAGCCTGTTGCTGCCAGATGACATTTGCGATCTTTCTGCCTCCCCAGGCAGCGGAAAGGGCGGTGCCCTGCCTGTGGTACCTCTCGGGACTGACGTGCACGCACGAGAACGCCATGACCAAGGCCGGTCTTCAGGCACACGCGGCAAAACACGGCGTGGCACTCATTTTTCCCGACACCAGCCCCCGCGGCGAAGGCGTCGCCGATGATGAAGCCTACGATCTCGGTCAGGGGGCCGGGTTTTACGTCAATGCGACGAAGTCCCCCTGGAAGACGCATTTCCGGATGTACGACTATGTCGTGAAGGAACTGCGCGAACTGGCGCAAATTTCCTTCCCGCTCAGCGAGCGGCACGGGATCACCGGCCATTCGATGGGCGGCCACGGCGCGTTGACCATCGCATTGCGCAATCCCGGGCTCTATCGATCCGTATCCGCGTTCGCTCCGATTACAAACCCGACCCAGTCCGCCTGGGGCCGCAAGCAGCTCACGGCGTATCTGGGCGACGATGAGGCCGCGTGGGCCGACTATGACGCCACGATCCTGCTGCGCGAGCGTGGCTGGAACGGCGACATCCTGATTGACCAGGGTGCCGACGATCAATTCGTCAATCTGCTCAGACCGCAGGCGTTCGCCGGCGTGGTGACCGAAACCTGTCAGCCGGCCGTGATCCGCATGCAGAAACGCTACGATCACTCCTACTTCTTCGTTTCGACGTTCGGCGGCGATCACATCGCCTGGCACGCCGAACGGCTGAAGAGCCAGTCCCACCAACAGGAAAACGGCAAGGGGACCGCATGAGAACACCGGTCGCATCACGGCGAAGCCTGTCTCTTTTCGCTCTTTCCTTCCTCTGGGCCTTGCATCCGGCAAATGCCCTGGAACCGGGTGACCCGGTCAAGGGCGAGAAGGTTTTTCGCAAATGCAAGGCCTGTCATGCGGTCGGTGTGGACGCGGCCGTGAAGACGGGCCCGGTTCTGAACGGTGTCGTTGGTGGCGCCGCGGCAAATCAGGCGGGTTTCAAATACTCCAAGGCGCTGCGGGAAGCCGCAGATCAGGACCAGCTGGTTTGGACCGTCGAGAACCTGGACGTCTTTCTGACCAAGCCGAAGAAGTTTCTGCCCGGCACCAAAATGAGCTTTGCGGGGCTTCGCAAGGACAAGGACCGGCAGGACATCGTCGCTTACCTGGCGACGTTCGAAGAAGAGGGAGGGAACTGAGACCAACAGTGGAACAGACGGCTTGTCTGGCCGCCGTATCGGACCCGGGCGCCTGCAGTCGCGCACCCCGGCAACCCGAACGGCCGTCGGTGATGGCCTGACGCATGAAATGCCCCAGTCTCGCTACGGGAGGAAGACATGAGACACATACTCATATCCGCAGCTGTGCTGGCTTTAGGAGCCGGGACAGCCCACGCAGATGCGAATCTGCAGAAAATGATGGACGACCCGAACCAATGGGTCATTCAAACGGGTGATTACAAGAACCAGCGCTTTTCCAAGCTGGACCAGATCAACAAGGACAACGTGAAGGACCTCCAGGTCGCCTGGACGTTTTCCACTGGTGTGCTGCGCGGACATGAAGGCTCGCCGCTTGTCATCGACAACGTGATGTATGTGCATACGCCTTTCCCGAACACGGTCTATGCCCTCGATCTCGACAACGACGGCAAGATCATCTGGAAATACGAACCGAAGCAGAATTCCGACGTCATTGCCGTGATGTGCTGTGACACGGTCTATCGCGGCGTTGCCTATGCCGACGGCAAGATCTTCCTTCACCAGGCCGACACGAAACTGGTCGCCCTCGACTCCAAGACGGGTGAAGAAGTCTGGAGCGTCGTCAATGGCGATCCTTCGGTGGGCGAAACCAATACCGCGACCGTCATGCCCGTGAAGGATAAGGTCCTGGTCGGCATTTCCGGCGGTGAGTTCGGGGTTCGCGGATCCGTGACCGCCTACAACATCAAGGACGGTTCTCTTGCATGGCGGGCCTATTCCATGGGTCCTGACAGCGACATTCTGGTCGATCCCGAAAAGACCATGCATCTCGGCAAGCCGGTCGGCAAGGACAGCGGCCTCAACACCTGGGAAGGCGATCAGTGGAAGATCGGCGGAGGCACCACGTGGGGCTGGTATTCCTATGATGCCGACGAAAACCTGATGTACTACGGCACCGGCAACCCGTCGACCTGGAACCCGGCGCAGCGTCCCGGCGACAACCGCTGGTCCATGACAATCATGGCCCGCGACGTCGACACCGGTGTGGCGCGCTGGTTCTACCAGATGACGCCGCATGACGAATGGGACTACGACGGGGTCAATGAAATGATCCTGACGGAGCAGGAATTCGGCGGGGAAACGCGCAAACTCCTGACCCACTTCGACAGGAACGGCTTCGGTTACACGCTGGATCGCGTGACGGGCGAACTTCTGGTCGCGGAAAAGTTCGATCCCAAGGTCAACTGGGCGACGGAAGTGGTCATGGATCCGAATTCGGACCAGTACGGCCGGCCGCAGGTTGTTGCGCAATACTCGACCAAGCAAAATGGCGAAGATGTCAACACGACGGGCATCTGTCCTGCTGCGCTCGGGTCCAAGGACCAGCAGCCGGCGTCCTACTCGCCGGAAACCGGACTTTTCTACGTTCCGACCAACCACGTCTGCATGGACTATGAACCGTTTCGCGTCAGCTACACGGCAGGTCAACCCTATGTCGGCGCAACCCTGTCCATGTATCCAGCGGGTGACAGCCATGGCGGCATGGGCAACTTCATTGCCTGGGACAACGAAAAGGGCGAGATCGTCTGGTCGATTCCGGAACAGTTCTCGGTCTGGTCCGGTGCCCTCGCAACTTCCGGAGACATTGTCTTCTACGGCACGCTTGAAGGCTATCTGAAGGCCGTGGACGCCAAGACCGGTGAAGAGCTGTACAAGTTCAAGACACCGTCCGGGATCATCGGCAACGTGATGACCTATACCCACAACGGCAAGCAATACGTCGCCGTGCTGTCCGGGATCGGAGGCTGGGCCGGTATTGGACTTGCAGCCGGATTGACCAACCCGAATGAAGGGCTTGGCGCGGTCGGCGGGTATGCCGCGTTGAGTGACTATACCGCTCTCGGCGGTCAGCTGACGGTCTTCGCGCTCCCGAACTGATCGCCATCCTGATGCCTTGGGCCGGCGCGGATTTTCGCGCCGGCCTTCGCCGAAATCCAAGCGAAACGTCGCCGGAACCAGGATCCCCAGGGCGGATCCGAAGCCATCCGGCGAGCCAGCCCCGAAGGACAGTTGATGCGCACGAACACTCTTACCGGCATCCTGGCGGCAGCGGCCTGCATGTTGACGACGGCAACTGCCTCGAACGGCGAGAATGTCGTTGACGACGCCCTTGTTGCGGTCGCGTATGAAGAAGGTGGCCGGTACTTCACGGATGATGACATTCCGACCTACAAGATCCAGGAGGACGGAACCGTCGACTGGCTGACCTATTCGGGCTTTCGCCGCTATCACTCCGAATGTCACGTCTGCCACGGACCCGAAGGAGAGGGGTCGACCTACGCGCCTGCCTTGAAGGTCTCCGCCATCGAGATGGACTACTACGACTTTGTCGATGTGGTCACGAATGGACGGAAGAAAGTCAACGCCTCCGCGAATTCCGTCATGCCGGCATTCGGAACCAATCCGAACGTCATGTGTTACCTCGACGACATTTACGTCTATCTGAAAGCACGCGGCACCGATGTCGTGGCGCGCGGCAGACCGAGCAAGAAAGAAGCGAAGTCGGATGACATCCGGGAGCAGGAAAATGCCTGCCTCGGGTAACGGGCGAGGGCAGGTGGCACCAGACCGGTGGATGAACAGGCTCGCCGCACTTCTGGCCGCTTTTGTCGCAGTGCCGGCTGTATCGCTTCAAGGCACCGTTGACCGTGCCTTTGCACAGACGTCGGATCTTGTGTCCTCGTCCGAGTTCCGCGTGTGCGCCGACCCTGCGAACTTGCCCCTGTCGCACGAATCCGGATCGGGTTACGAAAACCGGCTGGCGGAACTGTTCGCCGGGAAACTCGAGCGTCCGGTTGCCTATACATGGTTTCCGATGGCAACCGGCTTCGTGCGCAACACGCTCAGAGCGAACCGCTGCGACGTGATCATGGGATACGCGCAAGGGCATGAACTGGTTCTGAACACCAACCATTACATGACCTCGGCCTACGCCCTGATCGTGCCGAAGGACAGCACACTTTCCGACGTGAAAACGCTTTCCGACGCTGCCCTGAAAGGCAAGCGTCTCGGCGTTGTCGCTGGATCGCCGCCTGCGTCACACCTGGCTCGAAACGGTCTGATCGCAAAGGCGAAACCCTATAACCTCTTCGTTGACCGCAGGGTGGAGTCACCCGCCGTCGACATGCTTGACGACCTGAGGGCGGGGACCATCGACGCGGCGGTGCTTTGGGGCCCGATCGGAGGGCCTCTAGTAAAGTCGGATTTCCCGGAATTCCAGCTCACACCTCTGCTGCAGGAGGAAAATCCGCCGCGCCTGTTTTTCCGCATCACAATGGGGGTCAGGCCGGGTGAGAAGGTGTGGCAACGCAAGCTCAACTCCCTCATTCGCAGAAACAGAACCGAAATCAACGCCATTCTTCTGGACGCCGGTGTGCCGCTGCTGGATGACATGGGAACGCAGACCCTGAAGGGAGACTGACATGGGTTTCGCGGCCGCTTCTCCGAGGATCGGCGGTATAAGCTACGGTCTGGCCATTCTCGTCCTGGCACTTCTCGTGACACCGCTTTCGGCGCAGGACATCGCTGAGCCGGAAGGCTATCGGGGCAAACCCTACCGGGCACCTGTGCCGGGCACATTGGCCGGCGCCACGGTTCTATCGACGGACCAGGCCCACCGGATATGGAAGAGCGGGGAGGCGCGTTTCATCGACGTGTTGCCGCGGCTTCCCAAACCCGCAAAACTGCCGGAAGGAACCGTCTGGCGCGACAAGCCGCGCGACAGCATCCCAGGAAGCATATGGCTGCCGAACGTGGGGTATCAGACAATCCCGGAAATTGATGCGGTCTATTTCAGGCAGGGACTTGAGGCTGTAACGGCAGGCGACAAGTCGCGACCGGTGGTGATCTTTTGCCAGGCAGACTGCTGGATGTCCTGGAACGCGGCGAAACGGGCCGTCGAATATGGCTACACGGACATCCACTGGTATCCGGACGGCACGGATGGCTGGCAGGCGGCAGGCTATCAGCTTGAACGGGTTGAACCGGAAGAGCGACCCGATTGATCGAATTTGGCCATGTGACGTTGACTGTATTGAGGGACTGCGCGCACCAACCTCCAGAACGCACCGACGAAAGCGATCGGGGCAGTATGGAACGTCGGTCTAGACCTTACCTAATCCCGGAAGACGCCGTTTTTCAGAATGTAGGTCATGCCCCGTCGCCAGGACGTATCGGTGTTCGATCGCACATCGACAGCCATTGCGCGCAGGATCTCTCCCGTCCGGACATCCTTCACGGACAGGTTCATCGAGACGATGAGGTTCGAAATCTTGTGGACGGAACCGGCCACGGCATAGTCGGCACCAAGCGTTTGGCCAAACCGGATATCGCAGCCGTAGCACTGGCCCGGATTGGCAATGTTCGCGAGTTTGTTCTCGATCGGCGCCAGGTCCACAAGCATCAGACCTTCGTCCACGAACCTCTTTGACACGAGACGTTCGACCAGCGCCAGCCGCTCGGTTTCGTCCGCGCGTACGCCGTTGTAGGCGCCTTCGGTAGACATATCCACGAAGCCGAGCCCCAGAAACGCAACCTTTGCGCCTGGTCGCAGGCCTTCGGCTGACGCGACGGATGTCATCGCAATGCACGTCAAAGCTGCAATGAACTCTCTCATCGTGTCAGCATACGACGATAAAAATGCACGACAATCGATCCTAAAGTATCGATTTTGCGACGGTAATTTCTTTGGCAAAATCTATAAAAGCAGGGATCGGACCGTTTCATGATACGCTCTTTGATTGTAGCTGCCACTTGCTGCTTCGGTTTCGCGACCGGCCTCCTCAGTCATGCAATCCCGAGCTCGGCATGGGCGCTTGATATCAATGTCGGGGTCCTGCGCGTCGATTATCCGGTCCTGGCGCCCGTCTCCCGTTTTGACCGAAAACCCGACAATCTGGGGTTTGCGGGTGCCCAGCTCGGAAACCAGGACAACGAAACGACCGGGTCCTTTCTGGGACACAGCTTTTCCTTCGAAACAAGGCCCACGACACCGGAGAACCTTGAAGCCGACGCCGCGGGCCTGGTCGAAGCCGGGTTCAGGATCATCGTTGTTCTGGGCCGGGGGGAGGACGTGCTGACGGTCTCCGATAAAGCCGGACCCGAGGCCCTTGTCTTCAACGCCGCAGCCCCCGAGGTCGAACTGAGGGAAGAGAGCTGCCGTCCCAACCTGCTTCATGTCGCGCCAAGCCGGGCCATGCTCGCCGACGCGCTCGCACAGTTTCTGGTCTGGAAGAAATGGACCCGCTGGCTGCTGATTTCCGGATCCAATCCGGACGATCAGCGGCTTGCCGACGCCTATCGTCGCTCCGCAATGAAATTCGGCGCTGAGATTGTTGAAGAACGTGTGTTCGAGGACACGGGCGGATCGCGCAGATCCGACAGTGGTCATGTCCTGGTGCAGCGCCAGATACCCGTTTTCACGCAGGAAACAAGGGACCACAACGTCGTGGTCGCCGTTGATGAAAGCGACGTGTTTGCGCTTTATCTGCCTTTCCACGCCTGGACGCCGCGCCCGGTTGCCGGATCGGGCGGCCTGCGGCCCGTGAGCTTCCATGCCGCGCATGAAGCCTGGGGCGCGACGCAGTTCCAGAGGCGGTTCGAGAAACAGAACGGCAGGTACGTGCACCCGGAAGACTACAATGTCTGGGTCGCGTTTCGCGTCATCGGTGAAGCCGTCGCCCGGTCTTCCAGTGACAATGCGGCCGTTCTTCGGGACTACATCCTGAGCGACGCTTTCGAACTGGCAGCGTTCAAGGGGCAAAAGGTGACCTTCCGCTCCTGGAACGGTCAGCTCCGGCAACCCGTCCTGCTGACCGACAGCAAGATCACGGTCAGCGTTTCACCCCAGGAAGGATTTTTGCACCACCGCTCGCCCCTCGACAGCCTGGGGATCGATGAAGCGGAAAGCGCCTGTTCGGCCTTCGGAAACTGACGCGAATGGAGGAATGACACCATGAACCGGATGCAGTCCCTGGCTGGACGATACGGCCTGATGGCCGGTGTCTTCCTGCTCTCGCAAACGATGCTGCCGTCTTCCCCGGCGCTTGCCAACAAGGTCTATGTAAGCAACGAGAAGGGAAACACGGTCACCGTGATCGACAGCGAAACCTGGGAGCCGATCACCGAATTTCCGGCCGGCAACAGGCCGAGAGGCATCGGCATCAGCCCCGGTGGCGACCACCTTTATGTTTGCGCGTCCGACGACGATACCATCAAGGTATTCGACGCCCAAACCTACGAGTTCCTGTGGTCCTTGCCCTCCGGACCCGATCCGGAGTTGTTCGTGATCAGCCCGGACGGCAGCAAACTCTACGTGTCCAACGAGGACGACAATCTGGTCACCGTCGTGGATACGGAAAAAAGAACGATCGTCGCCGAAGTGCCCGTTGGCGTCGAGCCGGAAGGGATGGCGATCAGTCCGGATGTCCGCTTCGTGGTCAACACTTCCGAAACGACCAACATGGCCCATTTCATCGCGACGGAAGACTACCAGATCAAGCACAACATCCTGGTTGATCAGCGACCGCGTTATGCGCGTTTTACCAATGACGGCAGGACGCTCTACGTCAGTTCTGAGATCGGCGGCACGGTGTCCGTCATCGACATGCTTGGTGAAACCGGTCCGGAACTGACCGGAAAGATCAGCTTCGAGGTTTCCGGTGTCCAGCCGGAATGGCTGCAGCCGGTCGGCATGCGGATCACATCTGACAACAAATGGCTGTTCGTGGCATTGGGCCCGGCCAACCGGGTCGCGGTCATCGATACCGCCAGCAATGAAGTGGTTCGATACGTCCTTGTCGGACAGCGCGTCTGGCAACTCGATTTCACGCCGGACGAAAAGTACCTGCTGACCACAAACGGCAACTCCAACGACATCACCGTCATCGATGTCGCCAGTCAGGAGGCAGTGAAATCCATCCAGGTCGGTCAACAGCCGTGGGGTGTTGTTGTTGCGCCCGACTGAGCGGCCAGGCCTGACACGCGGAAACCGGGAGAACACCATGAACCGTTTGAGAAATATCGTTGCAGGGTCCGCAACGTGGATGCGTGAGCGGTTGCTGCGGGGGCTCCCGGTGCATCTCGGCCTTTCCGGCGCCGGTCTTGCCGTCTGGTCCATGTTCGCAGGCGCTGCGTTTGCCTCGGACCAGCCCGTTCTGCGCGCTGCTGTTCTTAAAATCGGCACGGTCAACTGGGAACTGGACACCATCAAGCGCAATGGTTTTGACGCAGAATCCGGTTTTGAGCTGATTGTCCGGCCGTTCGCGGACAATGGCGCGACTCGGGTCGCACTTGAAGGAGGCGAGGCGGATGTCGCGGTTGCGGACTGGATCTGGGTTGCCAGACAGCGTGCCGCCGGCAAGGATTATGTTTTCATCCCGTACTCCAAGGCGGTCGGCGGGCTTGTCGTTCCGAAAGACAGCCCGGCAAGAAACCTGGCTGATCTCAAGGGACAGAAAATCGGCATTGCCGGTGGGCCTGTCGACAAAAGCTGGCTGATCCTGCAGGCCTATGCCCGGAAGGAATACGGCTTCGACCTTGCTGCGGAAACCGAACAGGTTTTCGGCGCCCCGCCACTCATTTTCAAGACGGCACTGCAGGGCGAAACAGCCGGCGCCATCAATTTCTGGCATTTCCTTGCCAAGATGAAGGCGTCCGGAATGCGCGAACTCGTTTCCGTCGAGACCGCCGCGACGTCACTCGGTCTGGATCCGGACATCCCGCTCCTGGGCTATGTCCTGAAGGAAAGTTATCTTCAGGAGAACCCGGCCATCGCCATTGCATTCTACAAGGCGTCACGCAAGGCCAAGGATTTGCTGGCAAACGACGACGCGGCCTGGGAGCCCTTGCGCCCGCGTATGAGTGCAAAAACAGACGCACAGTTCGAAACTCTCCGCCGTGACTTCAGGGCAGGCATTCCCGCGCCGGGGAACGTCAGCGAGGACGGTGCGGCCACGTTCTTCCTGTTGATGGCGCGCCTGGGTGGCGAGAAACTCGTCGGCAAGGCCCGCGAGCTTCCCGCCGGTCTCTTCGTTGAGCTTGAGTGATACAACGTGCCCGTCTCGCTCGTCCGCATGGTTTCCCTGGCCGCGTTTCTGGCGGCATGGACCCTGCTGGCGCGGATCAGCGGCGACCCGACGGTGCTTCCGTCGCCAGTTGACCTCCTGGCGCCGTTTTTTCAGGAAGTGATGTCAGGCGCGTTGTTCGAACACATGTCGGCAACAATTCTTCGCGTGATCGCGGCGTTCTGCATTGCCATGACGGCAGGCGTGTGTCTGGGACTGGTCATGGGCACCTACCCGGAGGTTGACCGGTGGCTGGACCCCTGGCTGGTCGTGTTCCTGAATTTGCCGGCGCTCGTGCTGATCGTCCTCTGCTATCTCTGGATCGGTCTGACGGATGTCGCTGCCGTCGCCGCGGTTGCGCTCAACAAGATACCCGGCGTGGTTGTCGTCCTTCGCGAGGGTGCGCGCGCGCTCGATCCGGACCTGAGAGCGATGGCACGCGTCTACAGGGTGAGGCGCGCGGCTTTTCTGCGCCATTTCGTTCTGCCGCAGCTTGCGCCCTACATCGCTGGCGCGGCCCGTTCCGGGCTCGCAGTCATCTGGAAGGTGGTGCTCGTTGTCGAGTTTCTGGGCCGGTCCAGCGGCATCGGATTCCAGATCCATCTCTATTTTCAGCTGTTCGACGTGACCATGGTTCTCGTCTACTCGCTGAGCTTCATCATCTTCATGCTGGCCGTCGAATGGGTGCTGCTGCAGCCCGCGGAAAGCAGGGCCAGGGCCTGGAGGCAGGCATGATCTGCGTCGACATAAAGGCCAAGAACTTTGGTGCATCGCGAATTCTGAAAAATGTTGCGTTCAAGGTGCCGAAAGGCGATTGCCTCGCAATCCTCGGAAAGTCGGGTGTCGGCAAATCAACGTTGTTGCGCCTCGTCGCCGGTCTCGACCAGGACTACGAAGGGACCGTCCGGCGCTCCGGGAGAATGGCCTTCGTTTTCCAGGAACCGACGCTGCTGCCATGGCGGACAGCGCTGGACAATATCCTGATCGTTCATCCTGAACTTTCGGAAACGTTCGCGCGTGACATGCTGGTGCATGTCGGTCTTGCCGAGAAGACAGATCTGTTTCCGAGGCAGATGTCGCTTGGCCAGCAGCGCCGGTTGTCGCTTGCACGTGCCTTTGCCGGCTGCCCGGAACTGCTGATCCTCGACGAACCGTTCGCCTCGCTCGACCGGAAAACCGCAGCTGCGATGATCGCATTGACGAAACGTCTGATCAGCGAAAACGCGCAGTCGACCTTGTTCGTCACCCACAGCAAGGACGAGGCGGACGAACTGGCCGACAGCACGCTGCTGCTTGCCGGCACACCCGCAACCGTCGTCAGGGACGGGACATTGTTTCAATATCAAAGGGAGAAAGCATCATGAAAAGACTCGTCGGACTGTCCATTGTCCTCAGCATCCTGGCGGCGCCCACCGTCGCTCACGAATTCGGTTTTGCCGGAATTCTCGACAAATCGAACCGCGAAGAATTGCCGGACCTCATCCTGTCTTCCGGCAAGCCGATCGCGGACGCGCCGCTCATTTTGAAATCAGGCACGATGTACGAGGTGGAAATCGTTTCAGACGGAAGTGCGGAGCTTGCGCTCGAAGGGCCCGGTTTCTTCCGGGCGATCTGGGTCAACGAGGTCGTGATCAACGGTCTCGAGGTTCGGCCCTTCGGATTGGAAAGCGTCGAGTTCGATGATGCCGGCACCATGGAAATCGAATTCCTGGCGATCAAGCCCGGCCGGTATTTCCTGCGCCAGCCCGGCTCCAAAGGCGAAAATCAGCGGGTCGAAATCACGATCCAGTGATGTTCCTATCAGTCAGGTGAAAGGACACTCGGGGAGCCGCAGCGACTATCTCTTCAAGGTGAGCCCGAGCGGAAGCGGAGACAAATCGACAACGTTCGTGTTTCGTAGATTGAGGTGTTTTAGAGGCAGGTTGCGCAGGGGTGTTATGTCGCTGACCTGCGTGCCACTAAGCCCCAGCCCCCACAGACGGGAAAGGTTCTCAAGTGGGGTAATGTCGGAAACTTGTGTACGGTCCAGCCATAGGATTTGCAGATCCGACAATTTATGAATCGGCATTATGTTAGACACGCTTGTCTTGCGAAGTTTGAGGGAAACCAATTTTGTAAGGTTCGCCACGGCTGAAATGTCCGAAAGTTTCGCATTTTCACTCAAGTTCAAACTTGTGAGGTCTCTTAAACCTGAGAGAGGAGAAAGATCTTTGATGTTGTTGGTGCGAAGGACTAACTTCTTGAGGCGCGGCAATGCTGAAACAAATTCGATGTCAGAAAGCACGGGTCTGCCTAGCTTGCCGGAAATCTCCAACCACTTTAGTTCGGGGAGCGCAGAGAGCACCGAAAAATCGGTTTCTCCTGAAATCTGAAGATTGACATGTTCCAACTGTTTGAGTTTTCGGAGGCTATCCTGGCCGACGATAGATTTGGAACTAACCAAAAGAACACGCAAGTTAGGAAACTTTGAGAGCGGTGTAAGGTCGATTGTCTCTCGCGGAGCCCAGAGGCGCAGCTCAACTAAATCTTCAAGATCTGATGTCAATTGCCCCATTGAAGATGCCGCATCGGCAGAGAGTTCAAGGCCATAAAGGCCTTTCATTGACTGAAGTGGTGATAGATCTATTTCGCCTTCGCGATATATGTAAAGACTGTGCACTGTTTCCAGATTTGACAGTGGAGCAAGGTCAAACGGTTCTTCAGGCGCGTCATCTGACAAGATTTCGAGTCGAGGCGTTCCATTACGGAGTGCTTGTGGCAATTCTGCAGCACTAATTTTGTCCACGCGATTGAAAATCGTTTTGCACCTGCCGTCGACGAATACTCCTGAACCGAAGAAATCCACGCAAATATCTTCCTTTTGAATCGTCTGCGAAACAGACAAAAATGGAAAAAATGCGGAAAAGACAAAAATTAATAAAAATTTAATTCTCATAAAAATGCTCACTATATTTGATAGCATAAGTCGAACAACGATTTTTGGTTAAGCTAGCATTTTGTTCTTGTCACTACAAAAAAATATCCAAGAAAATTCAACCTATGCAAGAAGGTGGCAGGACACTAAATGAGCATATGTTGGAGCGCAGATTTCTCTGTATTGCATTTTTTAACGTGTAATTTGCTTCCCGTTTCGGCGCGAGGTCATTCCGTTCAGAACCGACGAACTAGAGCGCTAATCCGCAACGCTCACCTCGACGGCTACGTGGTCGCAGCCGGTTGTCAGGAGACAGCCTAAGCACACGCTTTCAATCTCGAGGGACCGCTGCGCGTTTCGGAAGGCAATTCTCCGAATTGCCTTCGATAGTAGTTGGTAAACCGGCTCCAGTCCCAAAAACCCTCTTCGGCGGCGATGTCTCCGATGCTCTGCCCGGAGAAGGCGCGGTCCCCAACTTTCCGTCGCGCCCTGTTCAGTCTCAAAACGCGCAGGTACATGACTGGCCCCATACCTACCAACTCAGAGAAAGCTTTTTCAACCGAGCGCCGGGGTCCAAGGTTTGAAATTGCGCATGGACCGCTGTCATTGAGCGCTTAAGGTTCTCCAGAAGCATGCGCCACGTGGCCTGAAGCCGGGATAGGACGTAGGACGTAAGACGGACTCGCAAGAAAACGGCGGCCGTCAGAACAGAATGCGTCCGTTTTCGACGATCATGCGATCATCGCATTGAAGATCTTGAAGAGATTGAGATCGACGGGGTTGATGTTCTTCTTCTGCAAACGGGTCACACATGTTCTTGATTGTTCTTGTTTCCGGATAGGTACTCCGAATACGCAAGAGCGGGAAGGGGATCTGCGTTGCCCAATTAAGCGTCATTGCCAGCCAATAATTGCTCTTTTACAACGGTTTCAATTGTTTAGAGTGGTAGGGAACCGGCTGATCAACGGATCTCCCGGCCTGCGACACGGGAACGAGAGCCCGCTGCTCGTCTGGCGCGAATGCGCACATCCGCGAGCATGATCCTGCTCCCGCTTAAGCGACTTCAGCATCGGAGCACGAATGACCGACGTTTCAAATTACCCGATTGCAAACGACTGGTTTTCGATCTCCAGGGTCGACGATGCGACGGACATGTTGCTGGAGCCCCATGTTCATGTTCTGGAACAGGCGAACATGTTCTTCGTGCGCGGGTCCGAACGCGACATGATCATCGACACCGGCATGGGTATCGTTCCGATCGCACCTTATGTCGACCCGCTGTCGGCCAAGCCGCATTCCGAGATCATCTGCGTGTCGACCCACACGCATATCGACCATATCGGCGGCGTCCATGAATTCGACACCCGCCTCGTGCACCCGATCGAAGCGGACGAGATGGCGTCTCCCTCCATCATGAGCACGATCATCCGGGATCAAATCGACCCGGTCCTGCTGGAGCTGTTTGCATCCTCCGGCTATCCGCCGCTGGATGAACTGCTCATTACCGCGTTGCCGCACGAGGGCTACGATCCGGCCACCTATAAGCTCAAGGGCGCGCCTGCCACCGGACTGCTCGAGGAAGGTGATACCGTCGACCTCGGCGACCGGCAATTCACCGTCCTGCATGTGCCGGGACACTCGCCGGGCAGCATCGCACTATTCGAGGAAAAAACCGGGATCCTGTTTGCCGGAGACGCGATTTATGATGGTCCGCTCATCTATGACGGGCCGGGAATGAGCGTTGACGACTATGTAGTGACCATGAAGAAGCTGCAGGCGCTTGACGTGACGATCGTTCATGGCGGTCATGATCCGAGTTTCGGCAAGAAACGCCTGGACGAAATCGTCGAAAAATACTTCCGGATCTGGGGCGTTTGAAGCGCCGTCTCACGACAGCCCCTTGAGTTCGGCAACGGTCCAGTGACGCGTGAACCCGTTGCCGTCGAAACGTGCGTGATGCGTCACCAGCTGATCATTACCGGCCCGGAGGTTCTCGCAGAGCACCCTCCCGACGCGGTTCGGCTGGCTCGACAACGCGATGACGGCAGCGCCTTGCTCAATCCGGCCGAAACTGTACTCCGGCTGGAACAGGTCATTGAGTTGATCCCGGTCGGAAGCGGTCAGCGCTTGCGCAAGCGCTTCTTTCCACGGGCGCGCCAGGTTCTTCCGGGTGGGCCGGTCACAGGCGAACAGAAACCGGGACGATGCGGTGATTAAAAATCCCCAGAAACCGCCTGCGCATGTGAATACCCGGCCTTCCGGGGCGCTTTCGCCAAGTTGTTGTTCGAGCCACAGCTCGACAAAATCAGCGTCGATACCGTATTCGAAAAGGCCGCCTGAGGCTCGCTCCAGACGGCCGATATCCCGCCCGGTCTCCGGCCCCTGAAGATTGATCGCCCTCTGCCAGGTGCAAATCCCGTCTTCCACCGCCGCCCAGCCGGCAAACCCCTCCGAAGCGGCGAGGGCCAGCAGGTCGTCCTGCGAGAGGTCGGAGAGGCGGGCCGCCGGCACCCCGTTCGAAAACCTGGCCGGAATACGCAAGTCGCCATAGAGGCCCCGGGCCTGAAACCAGTAGACCTGCGTGTCGTGATCTTCAAACTTTGGCGCCTCTGCCGGCGCCTTGATGTAGGCGCGGTGCCAAAGACCTTGAATCGCGTGATCTGTAACGGGCTCCGACACCGTGTTCGCGATGCGGTGCATCAGGCTGCCGCGGCACTGTAGGAACCGAAGGCGGCAATGATTTCATCGGATGAGCGAACCGCTCCCGTTTGCAGATACTCCATCGCATCGAGCGCGGCTGAATGCGCTTCCGGATCGGACCCGCCGACGCAATCCTTCACGACACGGCAGTAAAAGTCCTTCTGGTGGCCGTCCGCGAACGTGTAATGAACGCACACATTGGTCAACCCGCCGACCATCACCAGCGTATCGGCCTTGAGGCCGCGCAGCAGGATATCGAGATCGGTTCCGATGAAGCAGGAATACCGCCGTTTCTTGATGACGTAGTCGTCCGGCCGGAGCCCGACGATGTCGTCGGCGATTTCCGTTCCTTCGCGCCCTTCCACGCAATGAACATCTTCGGTGCCGTCCAGTTCGCGGCCAAAGTCGACCATGTCGGGGCGGTGGGCTTCCTGAAAGAAGATCACCGGAACATCGCTCGCGCGCGCCGCATCGATCACCGTGCGGGCCTGGCGCATGGCGGTCGTGTAGGCGGACATCTTCGGGATGCCGCCGTCATAGTTTTCAAGAAACGCGCTCTTCTGGATGTCGATCACCAGCAAGACGGGTTTGCCGACGATCAGGGGCTGTTCGGGCATGGCTGTTGTCCTTCCGAGGTCAGGTGTCCTTGCGCGCGGGATCCGCACCAAGCAGGCGGGGCAGGTCGCCGTAACGGGCAACTGCGCTGAAGACGGCGATCGAAACCAAAAGGAAGGTAATCGCCCCGACTGCCATGGTCGGCGTGAAACCGTTGCGCAACGAGTTGAAGATCTGCAGCGTTACCGTGCTGTAGGCGGAGGCGGACACGAAAAAGATGACGATGAATTCGTGGAAGCTCAACACCACCACGAAGAAGAAACCCGACAACGTGTAGGACAGGGTCTGCGGCAGGATGATCGTCCGCAGGATCGTCGCTTCGTCGGCACCCATGGTTTGCGCCGCGTCCAGATGGTACTTGTCGATCGATTGCAGCCCGATCGAAATCGTCACGAGCGGAAGCGCCGCAAGCAGTGCCGTGTGGCTCAGGATGCCGGTGAAGATGTTCCCCAGCCCGCCGACGAAGGTCCACAGGAAGCTGAGACCGACCCCGAACACGATGGGTGGCAAGGCAAAGGGCAGTCCGGCAAGCCCCGTGAGGGCCCGGGACAAGGGCGTGTTCCGCTTCCACTGGTCATAAGCGATCGGCCAGGTGATCAGCACGGCCAATGTCGCGCTTGCGAGTGCGACGATGACGGAGTTTTCCATGGAACGGAGCCAGACCGGTTCGGATATGAAGAACTCCCCGAAGCGGGCCAATGTCGGATCTTTCGGCGGAAACAGCATCGAGCGGCCGCCATTGAGGGCGGACAGGCACACGATCACGATCGGCAGACTGATATAGGCCGCGCAAATCAGCATGAACCCGTGTTTGAATGCGGCTTTCATCTGACCCGTTTCTCCGCAAGACGGCTGAGCCACAGGCTCGCCAGGATGAACACTCCGGCCGTGCTCAGGAGCACCACGGCCTGGGCGGCACCGAAGGGGGCGTTGAGCGTCGCGCCCCGGATCGCCTCGTAGATTGAAACGGGCAGGGTCTGGTGCGCGGGTTCCGCAAAATAGGTGACGGTGACATAGGCACCGAGCAGATAGACGAACAGAAGCAGCAAGGTGCCCATGACGGGGATGCGGACAACGGGCACGATCACCGTGTGCATGACGGTTAAGGATCCGGCTCCCATGGTGCGTGCGGCTTCGATCATCGAGCGATCAATGCGCGACAGCGGTGCGTAGAGCAGGATCACCGCGTAGGGCCACACCAGATAAGCCATGGTGAGAACCGTCGCCAGCTGGGACGTCTTGAACTTCACATTGCGCGGGTTCGCCAGACCCCAATCCTTCAGCACGGCAAGCCATCCCGTTTCCTTCAGCCAATCGGTCACTCCGGTAACCTTGAAGAGCGCAGGCAGGCCCGATCGGTTGGACAGCATGATGTCCCATCCCATCACGATGAAGACTTCCGACATGGACAGGCTGGCCAGGATGAACACCAGCCAGGCGGCCTGAACCGGGCGCGAACACTGACTGAGGAAATAGGTGAAGGGAAAGGCGAAGGCGATTGCGATCAGCGATCCGAGGACTGCATAGGCCAGGGTGTACCCCAGCTTGTAGGCGTAGAGCAGCGTGATCTCGTCCGGCCATCCGATACCGACGAACACCCGGGCATAATTGCTCGGATCGAAGGCCCACACCCAACTCGCGCCTTCGATTTTCTCGCCGAAGCTGACGGCGATCACGAGCAGGATCGGTGACAGGAAAACAAAGACAAGAACGGCAGAGATCACGGTTGTTATGATCGACCGCTTGCTGAACCGGTGGACGTCACCTGCCGTCGCCTCCTGCTGGCCGTCCCTGAGGGAACCCCTTTGGGTTTGCGCTAGGGAGGCCGCTGCGGTCAGATCGCTCATGCGGCGACATTCTCGCGCGGGTCGGCAGGTTGCCCCGCCTCGTCTGCAGCAGCGGTGGCGGCTTCGCCGGGGAAACAGAGGAGGGCACCGGGTTTCAGCTTGACCCCCGTCGTTTCGCCCTGGATGACGGAGGCGGCATTGGAAGACGGCATTTCACAAATCACCCGTCCTGCACGCGTCTCGACGAAGACTTCCCGGGTCGGTCCGACATCCCGCACGAAGGTGACAGGGCCGGTCA
Source organism: Roseibium sp. (assembly GCF_965232425.1). Taxonomy (GTDB): domain Bacteria; phylum Pseudomonadota; class Alphaproteobacteria; order Rhizobiales; family Stappiaceae; genus Roseibium. The sequence continues at coordinate 5,543,424 of NZ_OZ246971.1, read as the reverse complement.
GGGTGTTAGGTGCAGTCTCGTCAACGGAACACAACTCTACGTTCTCCGGTCTGCAGACGAGCTGAACCGGTGCGCCATCGACGAAGGGGGCGGGTTTTTCGAGATCAAACGGGCATTCGCCGACAAAGACACGACCGCCGCGAACGATGCCATGAAGAAAGTTCGCCTTGCCGATGAACGCGGCAACGAACGGTGTTTCGGGGCGCTGGTAAATGTCTGTCGGCGAACCGATCTGTTCGCACACACCATTGCTCATGACGACGATCTCGTCAGCCATTGTCATGGCCTCACGCTGATCATGGGTGACGACGATCGTGGTGATGTTCAGTTGCTGCTGCAGCAGGCGCAGTTCGACCTGCATGGTTTCGCGCAGTTGCGCGTCCAGAGCCGACATGGGTTCATCGAGCAGGAAGACTTCCGGCTCCTGGGCGAGCGCACGTGCGATTGCGACGCGCTGGCGCTGGCCGCCTGACAGTTGTCCGATCCGGCGGTCCTGGAAATCCGCCATCTGAACGAGATCGAGCAGCTCCAGTGCGCGTCTTGAACGCGCCTTCTTTTCCACGCCGGAAATCATGAGGCTGTAGGCGACATTCTCTCCGACCGACAAATGCGGGAAGAGGGCAAAAGACTGAAACACCATGCCGAACTTGCGCTTGTTGGCAGGCTGCGTCGTGATGTCCGCACCATTGAGTGAAAGGCTCCCCCGGGTCGGCGTTTCGAGCCCGGCAATGATACGCAGCAAGGTCGTCTTGCCACAGCCCGAGGGTCCCAGAAGTGCCGTCAGTTTGCCCGTCGGAAAGACGAGATCGATATTCTGCAGCGCAGTGACCTCGCCATATGTCTTTCTGACGTCCTTTAAGACCAGTCCGGCCATGAACCTGCTACTTTCGAAACGTTCTTTTTGGTGAGTATCCGGCTTGCGCACCCGGTTGAAACCCGGAGCGAAGCGCAGAACCTGACGCGTTGCGGGAAAGAGGCGGGATCGACAGGACCGCGCCCGTCTCACCCGCCCCAATCAGGACATCGTCAGGCGCCGGCGAGCATCGCGTCCCAGCGCTCCTTGATGAACGTCTCGTTGTCGAGATACGACTCGTAAGCCGGCGTGATGATCGGTGACCCGGAAACGAATGCGAACTCTTCATCCGTCAGGTCGGTCAGTTCCCTGTTCACAAGCGGTGCGGTGCCGATGTTGCGCGACATGAGGGCCTGCGTTGCCGGATCACTGGAGAACGCCATGAACTCGTAGGCTTCGCCGGTTTTCTCCGACAGCGGGCTGAGGCACCAGGACCCGTAGCCGATCGGGTTGCCCTCGGCGGGGAACAGCGGCTTGATCGGGAATCCGTCGGACGCCATGATATTGGCAACGTCCAGATAGTAAGAGCCGGCAATGACGTCTTCGTTTTTCATCGCCTGTTCCATCTGGCTCTCGGCCGACCACCAAAGCGCCACATGCGGCTTGAGCTCTGCGACCTTGTCCAGAACCGCGACGATCCCGTCTTCGCTCATCAGCGTCTCGGCGCCGTCGAAGAAGGTCTTTGCCGTAATGTCGAGCAGGCGCCCGTCGATCTTCTTCGATATCCCGAGCGAGCCTTCAAAGGCTGGGTTCTCCCAGAACTCCTTCCAGCTGGTCGGAACCGGCGTCACTTCGTTCGGATTGATCACCATGGCGTTGAACCATGCCATTGAACCGACGCCGACGAGCCCGTCCGGACCTTCGTAGAGGAATTCCGCGTCGAGATTGGTCACCCCCGGGATTTTCGATGCGTCGAGCGGCTTGAGCATATCGCCGATGCGCGTCGCCTTGATCATCGTGTCCTTGCCGTAGAGCGAAACATCGGCCGGCACCGTTCCGGAGGCCGCCGCCTGCTGCATTGTCACGAGCCAGTCACTGGAGTTTGGCTGGGTGACCGACTCGACCGTTATGCCGGTCGCTTCGGTAAAGGCCGGGTAGACGTACTTCTTGAAGCTGTCTTCGAAATATCCGCCGTAGGAACCGATCTTAATCGATCGCGCCTGGGCAATCGCCGGCATGGCAAGCAGTGAACTTCCTGCGGCCAGAGCTGCGGTTCCTGCCGCCCCTTTCAGGATCGACCGGCGTGTCAGGTCAGCCGCGCCCCGTGTCTTGAATTTCTGCGTCATCCAGCGTGTTCCTCTCAGAATTCGGCGGCCCCTCGCTCGCCAACCTTGGTGGAACCTCATTGATTTTGAGGCATGCCTTTGACAAAGCACATTGCATGCCAAACAAAAATTACAAAGAAAACAATAAGATAGAAACGTGAGCGGCTGAAGCGCGCAGCAATGCTGTGCGATTGATAGGCGAAATGCCTACTTTTTCTACAAACACATTTATTGTGCAGAGCGTTGTTGCTGATATCCTGAAACAGTCAGTTGCGCTTTGTGCCGACAAGGGTGATGGGCAAAGCCGTCACCAACCACATCGTTTGCCGGACCAAACATCGGAGTCTCATCATGCGTGATCTCTTGGACCAAAACACGCTTGCTCAAGAGGCGGGGGGGGACGGAACCGATGACCAGATCGCGCTGAGTTCGGACAACGTGACGCTGCCGGTCATCGATCTGTCCGGCCTCCACGGCAACGATCCATCGGCTCTGGCGAACGTGGCCCGCGAGCTGGGCAAGGCGGCGAAGACATCGGGCTTTTTCTACATTCGGAACCACGGCGTCGATCAGGCCCTGATAGACGACGCGTTCGCCGCCTCCAGGGCGTTCCACACCCGGTCCCGGCGCTACAAGATGAAATACTGGTGCGGCTACAGCACCAATCATCGCGGCTATGTTCCTTTCGAGGAGAACGGCAGCGCGTTCCCCAAGACGATAAACTTCAACGAAGCCTGGGACATGTCGTTCGAAGCGCCCGCCGACCATCCGGACTACCTGGCGGGCTGGCGCATGACCGGTCCCAATGTCTGGCCGGATATTCCGGGCTGGAAGGACACGATCTCGCGCTACTATGACGCCGTATTCTCGCTCGGCCTGAAGCTGCTGAGTGCGCTTGAACTTGAACTGGGCGTTGAAGCCGGAACGCTCCGCAAACACGTCAACTGCCCGACATCGCAGTTGCGGCTTCTGCGGTATCTGGAAAATGATGTGCCGGCGAGCAAGGACTTCGTCGGTATCGAGGCCCATTCGGACTTCGAGTGCTTCACCATCCTTCTCCAGGGCGGCCCCGGCCTTCAGGTGCTCAATACCGATGATTACTGGATGGAGGCACCGCCGATCCCCGGTACGTTCATCGTCAACATCGGCGATATCTTCGAGACCTGGTCGGGAGGGCTTTACAAGTCGACGCAACACCGCGTGGTCAACACCGGCAGGGAACGGTATTCAATGCCGCTGTTCTTCGGTCTCGATTATGACGCCGTTGTTGAGCCGCTGCCGAAATTCACAACGGCGGAGACGGCCGAGAAATATCCGCCGATCAAGGCCGGTGACCACCTGATGCGCATGACGGTCGGTGCCTTCCGGTACATTTCCGACGCCGTTGACAACGGCGAGATTGAACTCGATTTTGCCGTGCCCGAAAGCAACCCGTTCAAGCGCCCCGCGAAGACGATCGCGCAAGGCTGATAAACGAAGGCTAGCCGGACAGACCGACCGGGACCCGGGACGCCGAGAACAATGCCGGCAATTCCTGCCAGGTTCTCAGAACCGTCGCAGTCTGCGCGAAATTTTGCGGCTGCAAACGCCCGTCCTGCCACAGCGGTACGCCGTCGAAAGCAATCGTCGGATCGAGGATCATCCAGCAGATCTCACCCGGAGGTACGCTTCCGCAGGTATGAAAATGCAGAAAGCGCGGACTGCCGAAGATGTTGTTTGACCAACGGTCCGGATCGGCATCGATATCGTCTTCATAGAAGCAAGCAGGATGAATGCCGGCATGCCACGAGTGGATGGCATCCCTGTCGAGACCGAACAGATCGGAAACGCGGCCGTAATGCTCTTCAATGGCCCTGATACTGGTCCGGTCACCGTCAAACCCTGAAATGCGTCCCTGGCTGACCTTGGCCATGACGACCCCGTCAATTGGAACGGCAGCCGGTGAATAGGATCGTGACCCGGTGGGTGTCAGCCAGCGCGTCAGCGCCACCTGGCCGCTGATTGCACGCGTGAGGACAGGCTGCGGAACGCACAGCGGAAATCTCTTGACGGAAACCTCGCCCTCGATCTCGTCCTCCATCACGACATCGCCGTGCAGGCGGGTGCCGAGAGGACAGCTGATCTCCACGCGGGTCGATGCCCGTGCAATCGCATCGATTGCCTTTTTCAACGCCGTCATGGCATCGTGGCTTGTCGCCGCATATGGGGATTTCAGCGTTTTTTCGTCCCGCGCATAGAGCATCGCGACGGTCTTGCCGGGCAACTTGTCGGCAAACCTGTCCTGGTCGCCGATACGGGCGAGGTAGACGATCGCGTCGTGCGCGGCCAGCTGAGCTTCATAGTTTTCCGGCAGAGGGCCGTCCGGTCCACCGACATCAATTGTCGAAACAAGGCACCCAAGGGTCTCCAACGCTGTCTTGATCAACATTGAAGCCCCGGCATCGTACCAGCCGAGCGCCGGATCTTCGCAGACGAGCAACGCCCTGGTTCCGGCCTTCACCTTCATGCATTTTTGCAGCAGGTTGTCGACGCCGGCTGTCTTCAAAGTCTCGCTCATCTCTGTATCTCGGCCTGCACGGTCAGGAACCTGAACTCCGGTGTCTTGACCGACAGGATCCCGTGACGCATTTCGGCATCGACGCAGATACTGTCTCCCGCGTGCAGATCGAATTCCTGCTTGCCGTAACCGTAAGTCGCTTCACCTTCCAGCGCATGAACGAAGACGACGCCGCTGCCGACATAGACGGGTGGAACAGCCTCCTGCCGCTTGAGCGTCACGATGCGGGCACCGAACTGGAGATCGCGCCGCAGATGAACCGCGAGATTTTCAAACTCGTGCACATGCTCGTCCACGATCCGGGTCGACTTGAGACCCGCACCGCTTTCCACGAATGTGTAGTCTGTGTGGTCAGACGTCGTTTCACGGAACAGACTGACAAGCGGTATTTTCAGCGCCGCGGCCAGGGCGCTCAGCGTGGAGATCGACGGAGAAACCTGTCCGCTTTCAATGCGACTGATCATGGCTCCGGAAACGCCGGAGAGTTCGGCCAGATGCCGCGCGGAAAAGCCGTTTCTGTTCCTGAAATCCTTGAGAGCGGCACCAATCGCGCCGTCAATGTCATTGTCCATGCTCACTCGGTCTTCCGGTATGCGAAGGCGCGATCAAACCGCCACTGCAGATAGTCGCCGCAGGTTATGGCATCTTCGACGGCGTTGTGTTCGGTACCATAGATCTCGCGCGCATCAATCATGGTTTCCGGGTTCGGATCAAAGGCCAGGACAAGCGAAAGGCGCTCCTTGCCGGAACTGTTCACGACCCTGTGCGGTGTCGATTTGTAGGCCCCGCCTGTCCACCGGGCAAGAAGATCGGCGACATTCACGACCAGGGTTCCCTCGATCGGCGGCGCCTGCAGCCAGTCACCATTGACATCTTCGACCTGCAGTCCGCCGACAGCGTCCTGGCACAACACGGTCAGCACACCGAAATCCGTATGCGGTCCGACGCCGAACTGGTCTGCGCCCATGTCTTCCGGCTGTGCCGGATAATAGACAAAAGATGCCCTGCTCAGGGGACGCGAGGCCGTTTTGAGGAAAAAGCTCTCCTCAAGTCCCAGACCGATCGCGAAACCGCGCATGAGATGATGCGCAACTTCGTGGGCCTGCCGAAAATACTCCATGGCGGCCGGTTCCAGATCCGGAAGGAATTCGGGCCACCGGTTGCGCCCTCTGAGCGGATGGTCGGCAACCGTGTCCCCGTTTTCATCCTGCATGCCCCAGACGAAGCTCTCCTTCAGGTCGGCCTTGAGCTTGTCGCCCATCCTGGCGCCACCCGGTGCCAGCCATCCTCTGTGGCTGGATGACACCCGCACGGTGTCTTTCTGCTCCGGCGGGCTCCTGAAAAAGTCAAAGGCGAGGTTGCGCGCCGAAGAAATACACTGTTCCGGTATCCCGTGACCGCCGATATAGATGAAACCGAGGCCCGTGCTGGCCGCGTGCAGGGCCCTGGCCACCGAAACCGGATCGGTTCCGTCGCGCAGGGAGGTGATGTCGATGACCGGGATCTCGTTCGAGTCCATCGGTTTGGCTTCAGCGTAGACCATCTTGCTGCCCGTTATTGGTAGAATGTTGCATTCTATGCAAATTATTTATCAGTATGCAACTAATCCGAGCCGTAATATCCGACGATATCTCCGTCCGTGGTGACACCGAGACCGTTGAGATGCCGGTTTACGTAGTTGAAATACCCTATGATCTGGTTGGCCTCGAGAATTTGCCCGTCATCGGCGCCGTGGTCCCGAAGCGCCGTCACGTCGGATCTGGTCATGTCCGCGGGCCGCAATGTGAGCTTTTCGGCGTATTTCAGGAATTGCAGCTCAAGGCCCGAAAACGCGTCTTCCGGCTGCCGGGCATTCAAGGCCGCTTCGATCTGATCCGCACGTGCGTCGTCACCGATCAGATGGCGCGCGTTCGCCCAGTGGTTGGCGAGCGAGTAGGGGCATCCGTTCAGGATCGACACATAGGAAGAAATGGTTTCCTGAAGCCATTCGGGCAGGGTGTTGGCGTCATCATGAAGCGCGGCGCGATAAAGGATGACGTGGCCCTTCATGGTGTTCGGCCTGAGGGAATGGACCCGCATCACATTGTCGACCGTGCCATGCGGTGTTCGGGCAAGGCGAAGCACGTCCGCCAGTTCGGCACTGGCATCCTCGTCGGAGATCATTTCGATCCAGGCTGTCATGGTTCCTCCTAACCGCGTTGATCTGACTGCAGTTTCCGCTCCAGCCACCGGACCCCGGCCGAAACGATCAGGATCAGCACCAGGTATTCAAGGACGAGCACCGTGTAGATTTCCAGGGGGCGGTACTCGACGACGACAAGTTCATTGGCCTTGCGCGTCAGTTCCTGCATGCCGATCACCGAGACGAGCGAGGACATTTTCAGCATGTAGACCAGCTGGTTGCCCAGGGCCGGAAGTATCCGCCGTACCGCCTGCGGAAGAATGACATAGACCATCATGTCGGTGTAACTGAGCGAAATAGAGTGGGCGGCCTCGTACTGGCCCTTGTCGATGGATTGAATGCCGGCGCGAAAGATTTCTGCTTCAAAGGCGCTGTCCGACAGGGCGAGTGCGATCACCCCGGCCCAGAAAACCGTGATCGTGAGGCCGGTCATCTGGGGCAGCCCGTAATAGACCCACAGGATCAGGACAAGAATGGGCACGGCCCTGACCAGTTCGACATAGATCCTGTTGAACCGCCTCAGATAGGGATTGGAAGACAGGCCGGGCAGCGCCACGGCGAGGCCGAGCACGATCGAGATCACGATGGCGGTGAAAGACAACAGCAATGTGTAATAGAGGCCACTGAGGAGGAACTTGAGATTGTTCCATCCGGCCGGCACCGTCGGGTCGACCACGTACCAGCCCCAGTTGCCGGAACAGCCGCTGAGCAGCAGGGCGAGGCCGCAAAGGCCTGCAAGTCGGCAGACTGTCATCCGGCTCTCCCTGTGTCAGTGTGCGAGGATCTTTGAGAGGAAGTCACGGCATCGTTCCGTCCCGGGATTGCTGAAGAACTGGTCCGGCGCAGCTTTTTCGACGATCTCGCCGTGGTCCATGAAAACCATCGTGTCCGCGACGCGCTTGGCGAATCCCATTTCATGGGTCACGCAGATCATGGTCATCCCGCTCTCGGCAAGCTCCGTCATCACGTCGAGCACTTCGTTGATCATTTCCGGATCGAGCGCGGACGTCGGCTCATCGAACAGGATGATCTCGGGTTCCATGCACAGGGACCGCGCGATCGCGACGCGCTGCTGCTGGCCGCCGGAAAGCTGCCGGGGAAACTTGTCGGCCTGTTCTGGAATGCGCACACGCTCCAGGTAGGACATGGCCAGCGCATCTGCATCCGCCTGCGACAGTTTCCGGGTTCTGAGCGGTCCGAGCGTCAGGTTCTGCTTCACGGTGAGATGCGGAAACAGGTTGAATTGCTGGAAGACCATGCCGACGGACGACCGCACTGCACGCAAACTCGAACCGGAATGGGTCAGTTTGTTTCCCGCGACTTCAATGAGGCCCTGATCGTGCTGCTCAAGCCCGTTGATGCACCGTATCAGCGTTGATTTCCCGGAGCCGGATGGTCCGCAGACCACGACCTTTTCTCCTGTAAGCACCTCTAGGGAAACATTTTTCAGGGCGTGAAAGTCTCCGAAGGTCTTTGAAACATTTTCGACTTTGATCATGGCCTTCGCGGACAAATTCGATTTTGCTCAAAAGGAAGTCTTGACCATTAGTTAGTCATGTATTTGAGTGTAGTGCAATAAATTTATCATGTAGCAAAACTGCAGTGCACAACGAACCATCACCTCACCCTGAGAGGAGAACGGCATGAAACTGATCAAGACAACGGCGACGCTTTGCTTTCTGGCACTTGCCACCATTCCGGCGTCGGCCGAGTCGGCGCTCAACGACATTCTCAACGGCGGGGTTCTCAAGGTCGGCACGACCGGGGACTGGAACCCCATGACGATGAAGGACGTCGCGAACAACACCTATACCGGTTACGACATCGACGTCATGACCGAGCTGGCAAAGGACCTCAATGTCGAAGTCGAGTTCGTTCCGACCGACTGGAAAACACTGGTCAGCGGTGTCACGGCAGGCAAGTATCACATCACCGGTTCCGCGTCCGTGTCTCCGGCAAGGGCCAAGGCTGCCGGCTATTCGACCTCGTATTTCTCGCTGGCAACCGTTCCGCTCATCTTGGAAACGAACGCGGACAAGTTCAAGGACTGGGGAGACCTCAACAAGAGCGACGTGACCGTTGCAGCAACGCTCGGGACCACGCAGGAGAAGCAGGTCAAGGATTTCTTCCCCGACGCGACGCACCAGATCGTCGAAGCCCCGGCCCGTGATTTTCAGGAAGTGCTGGCAGGGCGCGCCGACGCGCATATCACGTCCAATGTCGAGGCACTCAAGCTCGTTGAAAAATACCCGCAGATGATGATCGTGCCGGTGAGCGCACCGAAGGCGCCGACACCCATTGCCATGCTGCTGCCGCAGGACGACCAGGTGTGGATCAACTACGTCAACACCTGGATCGCGCTGAAGACGGAGCGGGGGTTCTTCGACGCCCTCGGCAAGAAGTGGCGGCTCAAGGAGTGACGCTTGTACGCCTGTAAACTGGGAGCAGGGGGCGTTCGAACCGGGATGCCCCGTGCGGCCACATGCTGAAGCTCTACGCCGTCCCCGTGAGCCTCTACTGCGCCAAACTGCGCATCGTGCTCCGCCACAAGCAACTGGAATGGGAAGAACTCCCGCCTCCAGGGGGCTACGGGTCACAGGCGTACAAGGACCTCGTTCCGGGCGGCAGCCTGCCGGCTCTCGACCATGACGGGCACCTGTTCAGCGATTCGGAGGCGATCGCCGAATATCTCAATGAACTGCAGCCCGAACCGGACATGCTGCCGGGCGGCAAGCTCGAACGCGCCAGGATCCGCGAACGGTCGCGGTTTCACGACACCCGGCTTGAACCGGCTTTGCGCGCACTCTTTCCGATGATCGGCCGCAATCCGGGCGCTGAGGCGGTTTCTGAAAAATGGAGCGCCCTGGCGGAGAGGCTCGAACAGATGGAACCACTGCTCCCGCAGGCCACGCCGCACCTCACGCTTGCCGATTGCGGCATGCCGGTCACCTGCCTTTGGATCGGTGAACTTGCGCGGCACTTTCAGGCCCCTTCCATAATGAGCGCCCGCATGCAGGGCTATCTTGAGGGCCTGAATGCGCACGGCGCCGTAGCCGGTGAACTTGCGCAATACGCACCGCGCCTGAAGACATGGATGGCCTCCAGATGAGACTTGATCTGTGCAGCTGGCTCGAGGTGGACGCCTATCTTCAGCGAAATACGACGGTCATTTTGCCCACCGGTTCGACCGAACAGCATGGTCCAATGGGACTGATCGGCACGGATGCGCTGTGCGCCGAGACCGTTGCCCGGCTTGCGGGCGAGCGCACCGGAACACTCGTCACCCCAACGCTCGCCTATACGCCGGCACCGTTCAACACGGCGTTTCCCGGAACAATCTCTGTCTCGGCGGAGACATTCAGGAATGTTGTCGCCGAGATCATGACGTGCCTCTATGGACAGGGATTTCGCCGGATCTATGTGCTGAACGGCCACGGCGCGAACCTGGAGCCGATCCGCCAGGCCGCCTTAGGGGTCGAAGCAGCCGAAGACCGGGAATTCCGGTTGCGCTCGTGGTGGGAGTTCGAGGCCGTCGGAAAACTCAGGACCGAACTCTATGGCGATTGGGAGGGCATGCATGCAACGCCCTCGGAAGTCGCCATCACCCAGGCAACCCATCGCATTCTGCCGCCCGGAACGGCAACCGAACCGCCCCGAAAACTGTCGGCGGACTTCATCAGGAGCCACGCAGGAGACCGGCACGGCCCACCCGACGAACACCGCCGCGATTTCCCGGACGGGCGCGTCGGCTCACATTCCGCCCTCGCAAGACCTGAACACGGCACGGCCCTGCTCGAGGCGGCGGTTGATGGCATGACCGGAGATTTGCAGGAGTGGCTGGGGAACCTGGATTCGAACCAGGACTAACGGAGTCAGAGTCCGCGGGTCTACCGTTAACCTATTCCCCAATCGGCCCGTCGGTGCGGGCGTCGGTTTCAGCAGCGTGTCGAGGATGTCTCGTGGGCTGTTGAATGTGCCGCATATACATCCATCGCAATCGCGATTTCAAGTGTCGTTTTCGACTTTTTTGTGAAATCGGAAAACGATTGCACCGGCAAGGTGCAAGATTTTGAGACAGAAAGCTTTTCCAGCGCCGGGCAACCTGATACAGTTTTGGCAACGACACATTGGCCACGGCAGACGCTGGCAAAACAGCTGGAACCGGTTGGCCTGAAAGGTAAAATCGTGACTGAGTCAGGTCAGGAACCGCCCGGAATCGGGCGACGTGCCGCTGACGCGTCCGGGGAAAACGGAACTCGATCCGAGTTCAGCGGGCCAAACCGCCGGCGGCGCAAGCGCCGGTCCGGTCAGGGTCCGAAAGGCGGAGCGGCAGCCGAAGACAGGCAAGTTGCGTCGCCAGGTGACGGGGCCGATAAAGGCCAGCCTCGTCACGTTTCCGGACACGTCGATCATACGCACTCCGCGCAGGATGGCGGTCCACCTGCGCAAGGCGAAGGTGCGAAGCGCCGCAAGAAGCGGCGGCGGGGGCGGGCGGACGCAGAGCGACGCGCCGGAACGCTCCATCATGCGCCCTCCGAACATCCGCAGAATTCGGACGCTGTCACCAGTCCAAAGGGCAAGAAAGCCGCAAACAGGCGCGGCAGACGCCGCTGGCAAGCGTCCAAAAACGCGAAGAACGGGCACGCTCCGCATCCGGAGCCCAAGGCCGGGCAGCCTGCCAGCGGCGAGGAGCGGGCGCACAACCAGGTCGCGCAGGCACGCAACGCGGACAAGAGGGTTCCGGAGGAACGGAACCCGCGCACGCCGCCGCCCCAACATGCTGCCCGCGCCAATCCGACAAAAGGGCCCGCGGCACGTCGCGGCAGAAACGGCGCCAACAGGTCACCGCTCTACGCGGCGCTTGATCTTGGCACCAACAATTGCCGCCTGCTGATCGCGCGCCCTGAAGACCGCGGCTTTCGTGTGGTCGATGCCTATTCCCGCATTGTCCGGCTGGGCGAGGGGGTCGGATCCAACAAGCGGCTCAGTTCCGCAGCCATGGACCGCGCCATCGATGCACTTGCCAATTGCCACCGGAAGCTCGCCGACCGCGGTGTCCTGAGATCGCGTCTGATTGCCACCGAAGCCTGCCGGGCAGCCGAAAATGGCACGGACTTCATCGATCGCGTCAAGTCTGAGACCGGTCTCGCGCTGGAAGTCGTCAACCGGGAAACCGAAGCTCGTCTTGCGGTTGCCGGATGTGCGTCTCTTGTCGACCATGACGCGGACGGGGTCATCCTGTTTGATATCGGCGGCGGGTCCTCGGAAATCGTCTGGCTCGATCTTCGCAACCGGTGCGGCGCGCGGGGTTACGCGCTGACGCGCTTCATCCGGTCCTGGATCTCGCTGCCCGTCGGAGTCGTCAATCTCGCCGAACGGCACGGCGGCGTTCATGTGACACCCGATATCTTCGAAGCCATGGTCGATGATGCCGCGGATCATCTGTCCGCTTTCAGTCTTGCAGACACCCTTTCCGAAGCCATCACCTCCGGCCGGGTCCACATGCTTGGAACGTCCGGAACCGTGACCACGCTTGCCGGCGTACATCTCGGCTTGCGCCGCTATGACAGGCGCAAGGTCGACGGCACCTGGCTGGAAGATGGCGACGTTTCGAAGATGATTGATCAGCTGCGCGACATGCCGTATGAGGCGCGCGTTGAAAACCCCTGTATCGGCGCGGACCGGGCGGATCTCGTTCTGGCCGGGTGTGCGATCCTGGAAGCGATCAGGCGCCGATGGAGCTGTTCGCGCCTGCGCGTCGCCGACAGGGGACTGCGCGAGGGCATCCTGACCGAACTGATGGCGGCGGACGGTGTCTGGTCGCATCGTTCCCCCCGCAAGCGCCAGGACAGACGGCGCTGGAAGGACTGATTATGAGCCGTTCGAAGAAGGGATCCGGCGACCGTGGCCTGCACGTGAAGGTCAAGACTGCAGCCGGCCGGAGGGAATCGTCGACCCGCTGGCTCGAACGACAGTTGAACGATCCCTACGTGCGCCGTGCGAAGGCGGACGGGTACCGGTCAAGGGCCGCCTACAAACTCATCGAGATCGACGACAAGCACAAACTTCTGAAACCGGGATATCGGGTCGTCGATCTTGGCTGCGCGCCGGGCGGCTGGTGCCAGGTTGCAGTCGAGCGCGTGCAATCGAGTATCGAAGCGCCAAAGGTCGTGGGCATCGACTACCTGGACATGGACCATGTGCGCGGCGCGATCTTCCTGAAGAAGGACTTTCTCGACGACGACGCGCCCGCGGCCCTGATGGAGGCCCTCGGAGGCCACAGGCCCGATGTCGTGCTGTCGGACATGGCGGCGCCCACCACCGGTCACAAGCAGACGGACCATCTGCGAACGACCCATCTGTTCGAGATCGCGATCGACTTTGCGCGGCGAAACCTCGTGCCGGGAGGATCGTTTCTGGCCAAGGTTTTCAGGGGCGGAACGGAAAACGCCTTGCTGCAGGAACTCAAACGGGAATTCAAGACTGTTGCGCATTTGAAACCGCCGGCAAGCCGCAAGGAAAGTCCGGAGCTCTATGTGATCGCGAAGGGGTTCCGCGGGAGCAGCCTGGATTCGTCAGACTGATCGTACGCGAACGGATCGTTAAAGGAAGGCGCTGAATGCATCACATCAAGAAATTCTCGCAGGCCCTTGAAAAATCGTGGAGCGATCAGTCCAGCACGCTCTGGACAGCTGAAAATCCAGCGGCGGGACAGTGCGGCGTCACCGCGCTCATTGCCAGCGATCAGCTGGGTGCCGAGATTCTCAAGACACGCTACGGCTCGATCTGGCACTTTTACAATCGAATTGATGGCAAGCGTTACGATTTTACGCAAAGCCAGTTCGACGCACCGATTGTGTATGACGACGTGCCGTCGACACGTGACGAAGCGTTTGGCGACACCAACGCGCGCCAATACGCCTACCTGAGCGATGCGGTGAAACAGGCGCTGGCGCAAGAAAAGGCCGATTGAAAAACACAGGGAGGGAATTCCACTTTGCATTCTGTCACCTGCATGTTATTCACCCGCGCCAACTTCTCCGGCACAGCCGAAGCGACTCGCCAGACGCAGTCTTCCCGATCGGGACTGCGTCTCTAGCTATTTTACAAGGGGAACTGGCCATGGCATCCTTTTTTGTCCCGTCGACCGGACAACAGGCACTGACATTTGATGACGTGCTGCTGATACCCGGCCACTCGGAAGTTCTGCCAGGCGAGGTGGACCTGAAAACAAAGGTCACACGTGAGCTGGAACTGAACATCCCGATCCTGTCGTCTGCCATGGACACGGTCACGGAAGGTCGGCTTGCAATCGCCATGGCGCAGGCGGGTGGGATCGGTGTTATTCACCGCAACCTGACCCTCGACCAGCAGGCCGAGGAAGTCCGGATGGTCAAGAAGTTCGAATCCGGCATGGTCGTCAATCCGCTGGTCATCGGCCCCGATGCAACGCTGCAGGACGCCCTGGACCTGATGAAAAGGTTTGGCATCTCCGGTGTTCCGGTTGTCGAGAACGGCGGAACGGGCGGACAGGCGGCAGGCAAGCTGGTTGGCATCCTGACCAACCGCGATGTCCGCTTCGCCTCCGACAACCAGCAGAAGATCCGTGAACTGATGACGAGCGAAAATCTCGTGACGGTGAGCGACAACGTCAGCCAGGACGAGGCAAAGCGTCTCCTGCACCAGAACAGGATCGAAAAGCTCCTGGTCGTGGATGATGCGCGCAACTGCATCGGCCTGATCACCGTCAAGGACATGGAAAAGGCGCAGCTGAACCCCAACGCCTCGAAGGATGCGCAGGGAAGGCTGCGCGTTGCCGCCGCCACGAGCGTCGGCGAGGAAGGCTTTGCGAGGGCCGAGAGACTGGTCGACGCAGGCGTCGACATGGTGGTTGTCGACACCGCGCACGGTCATTCGCAGAAGGTCCTCGACATGGTCGGCCGTGTGAAGAAACTGTCTAATTCGGTTCAGGTTCTTGCCGGCAACGTTGCCACATCCGAAGCGACAAAGGCACTGATCGATGCCGGGGCGGACGCCGTGAAGGTGGGGATCGGTCCGGGATCGATCTGCACGACGCGCATCGTCGCCGGTGTGGGTGTGCCGCAGCTCACCGCCATCATGGAATCCGTCAACGTGGCGGACAAACAGGGCGTGCCGGTGGTCGCCGATGGCGGCATCAAGTATTCGGGCGATCTCGCCAAGGCAATTGCGGCCGGTGCCGCCTCGGTCATGGTGGGCTCACTCTTGGCCGGAACCGAAGAAAGCCCCGGCGAAGTCTATCTCCACCAGGGCAGGTCCTATAAGTCCTATCGCGGCATGGGATCGGTGGGCGCCATGGCGCGCGGGTCGGCGGATCGTTACTTTCAGGCCGAGGTGCGTGACAGCCTGAAACTTGTTCCCGAAGGCATTGAGGGCCAGGTGCCCTACAAGGGCGCCCTCGGCAGTGTTTTGCATCAGCTTGCCGGCGGTTTGCGCGCCGCGATGGGATATGTCGGCGGACGCGACATCCTGGACTTCCAGGAAAAGGCCCGGTTCGTGCAGATTTCCGGCGCGGGCCTGAGAGAAAGCCACGCCCACGATGTCACCATCACGCGTGAAAGCCCGAACTATCCATCCAGCGTTTGAGTTTGATTTTCCGGTCGTGCGAACGAAGCCGGACAGGGACCAAGGGTCGACATGAAAGACGGCGGACGCCTCGCGGCTGCAATAGAAGTTCTGACCGAGGTGGAGAACCGTCACAGACCGGTTCAGGCCTCATTGAAGGATTGGGGCACCTCGCACCGCTTTGCCGGGTCGGGCGATCGAACCGCGATCGGCAATCTCGTCTTTGACGCCATGCGCAAAAGGGCGTCGCTCGCCGCTGTGATGAAAGACATGTCTCCACGGGCTGCCGTTCTGGCAACCTATGTGCTGACCTGGGAAAAGGGGCTCGAGGCTCTGCAGGAGGCTCTCGAGCAGGACCGGCATGCACCGGACCCGCTGACAACCGCCGAGACGGCGAACCTGACGGAAGCAGGTGCCGACATGCCCCCCTGGCAGCAGGCGGACATTCCCGAGTGGCTTTGGCCTGAATTTGAAAACCTTTTCGGCAACGATGCGGTAACGGAGGGAAGGGCGCTCGCCACCCGCGCGCCCATCGACCTTCGCGTCAACACGTTGAAAGCGGACAAGGACAAGGTTCTGAAACGCATTGCCCATACTGGAGCCGTGGCAACGAAACTGTCGCCGCACGGCGCACGCATTGCTGCGAAACCGGGAGCTGGCCGCCTCCCGCATGTACAGGCGGAAGAAGGCTATCAGAAGGGCTGGTTCGAACTGCAGGATGAGGCCAGTCAGCTGGCCGCGGGCATGGCTCTGGCCGCGCCCGGCGAACAGGTTCTCGACTATTGCGCCGGCGGTGGAGGAAAAACCCTGGCTTTGGCGGCGGCCATGCAGAACAAGGGGCAGCTTTATGCGTTTGACGCGGACCGCCTGCGGCTGGCACCGATCCATGAGCGGCTGAAACGGGCGGGCGTTCGCAACATTCAGGTGAGAGACCCGGCATCGTCCACGCTTGAGGATCTGAAAGGCCAGATGAACCTCGTGTTCATAGATGCGCCCTGCACGGGAACCGGCGTCTGGCGGCGCCGTCCGGACTCCAAATGGCGGTTGACCGAAAAGGCCCTGTCAGACCGGTTGGAGGACCAGCGCACGGTGCTACAGCGCGCGCGTGAATATGTCAGGCCTGGCGGCCGGCTGGCCTACGTGACCTGTTCGCTTCTCCGGCAGGAGAACCAGTTTCAGGTCGACTGGTTCCTGGAAGAAAATGACGACTTTGAGCTCGTTTCGCTGAATGAAACCTGGCGCGAAATGTTTCCGGCACACCCTCTTCCCAAATATGCCACCCCCCGCGGGGAGCTGCTGTTCACGCCCGCTTCGACCGACACGGACGGGTTCTTTGTGGCGTTGCTGAAGCGCAGGTCCTGAAAGGCTTCAGCGTCGGGACCGGCCGATCATCTTCAACTCAGGTGCGGTCACGCCGCTGCAGACCAAGAACTGTCGGAGCAGGCCCGTTGCCGGGGCCACTCGCGTCTGTTTCCTCTGTTCGCACGGGAGCAGGCATTTCTTCGCGATGCGCATCGCCAGACTGGGTTGGCGTATCTGTCCGATGCGGTTCGTTCAGAGTATTGACGTCCGGGCGCCCGTTTGGGGTCAAAGCCCGCGCGGGCTGGTCCTCGCGGGGGGATCCGGACAATCGTGAATCGGAAATAAGCTCCTGGGCGGTTTCCCGGACGCGTGGATCAAGCCCGTTGCCTGCGGCCAGTCCCGTCAGCACCGACCTTGCTTCTTCGGGGTGTTTCAAGGCGGCCAGCGCCGCGCCGATTGCATTGAGCGGTTCCTGCGCCTGCCGGCCCGCGTCATGAGCCTTCATGGCATAGTCGAGCGCGCGCGCATGTTCGCCGAGTTTGCGGTTCAGGACACTGAGCCGCACAAGGCAGGATTGGGACGCAGGTGCGAGTTTGAGCGCAGCGTCCGCAGCCAGCAGCGCATCCTGCAAGTCACCTTTCCCGGCAAGGGCATCGGAGAGCAGTTCCAGCGCAAGCGGATCCGTCGGAGCGAGTTCGTTTGCCTTGATGGTGTACTCGATCACTTCGTCATAACGTTTGCGCCGGAGCAACACGTCCGAGAGGCCCAGCAATGCGCCGGTTTGCGACGGGTCCGTCTTCAGTGCCTTTCTGTACGTCGCGATCGCCGCAGCGCCGTTTCCCGTTTTTGCCTGTGTTTCCGCCTGTAGTGTCAGGACGGCCGGGGAATGGGGCATAAGGACCGTGAGCCTCTCGACGCTTTCCAGCGCCGCGTCTGCCCGCCCTTCCTTCAGGCAGACCGTGGCAAAGCCGAAGAGTGCGTTGCGGTTGTCGGCAGAACGGTCCAGCACATCCTGAAAATTCTGGGCCGCATTTTCCAGATCGCCTAGAAGCAGCTGACAGTTTCCAAGGCTCGCGCGCGCGTCGAGATTATCGGGTTCCGTGAACACGATACGCCGCAGTTGCGATTGCGCTTCTTCCAGATATCCAGCCTGAAGAAGCGCGGCGGCGGTGCGATACGCGATTTCCGTGTCCTGGGGAGACATCTCCTGAGCCCGCAGATAAGACACCAGCGCCTTGTCGAGTTCACCGGACTTCTCCAGTGCAAGGCCTTCTTCGAATGCTGATCGTGCATTTGCGGTCATTTGAGTTCCGGGCTGTCAGAGATTCGGTTCTTGTCTGACTTCAAGAAACCGTTTTCAGTAAGAATGCCGAGCTTAGTTGACCGACGTTGCGAGGGTCAAAACGGAAATTCCTCCGTACACAGGCTTGTCGCCGCGCACAACGCGCAGCGGAAGGCAAGCCTTCCCCTCGGGGCTTTGATTCTGCCCGGCTCGAAAATGTGGTGAGACAGGCATTTTGCCGACGAATCCGGGTTCTCATTCCAAAAAAGACCGGTTAGAAGCTGGCCATGACCCATCATGACCGCCTCCTCATCATCGATTTCGGCTCCCAGGTCACGCAGCTGATCGCCCGGCGCCTTCGCGAGCTGAACGTTTACTGCGAAATTCACCCGTTTCAGAATGTGACCGATGCATTTCTGGCGGAGTTCAGGCCGAAGGCGGTCATCTTCTCCGGAGGCCCATCCTCGGTCTTTGCGGACGGCGCTCCGATGCCTCCGGAAAGCGTTTTCAATTTGGGCATACCCATCCTGGGGATCTGCTACGGCCAGCAGGTGATGATGCACTGTCTCGGCGGCAAGGTCGAAAGAGGGCATGGCACCGCCGAATTCGGACGTGCCTACGTGACGCCCGCCGACGCGCGCTTGTCCCTGCTTGACGGCTGGTTCAACGAGGACAGGGAACAGGTCTGGATGAGCCATGGCGACCATGTCAGCGAAATTGCGCCGGGTTTCGATGTCTACGGCACATCCCCGAACGCGCCGTTCGCTGTCACGGCCGACACCGACAGGAACTTCTTCGCGGTTCAGTTCCATCCCGAAGTTCATCACACGCCGAACGGCAAGAAGCTCTACGAAAACTTTGTCCGCATTGCCGGTTTCGAAGGCGACTGGACCATGGGCGCCTATCGCGATGACGCGATCGCGAAGATCCGGGAGCAGGTCGGCGACAAGAAGGTCATTTGCGGCCTGTCAGGTGGTGTCGACAGTTCAGTCGCCGCGGTGCTGATCCACGAGGCCATCGGCGATCAGCTGACTTGCGTCTTCGTCGATCACGGCCTCCTACGCCTGAACGAAGCAAGCGAAGTGGTCACGATGTTCCGTGACAACTACAACATTCCGCTGATCCACGCCGATGAATCCGACCTGTTCCTGAATGCGCTGGACGGCGTGTCCGACCCGGAACAGAAACGCAAGACGATCGGCAAGCTGTTCATCGACGTGTTTCAGAAATACGCCAACGAGATCGAGGGCGCGGAATTCCTTGCGCAGGGAACACTTTATCCGGACGTGATTGAAAGCGTGAGCTTCTCGGGCGGCCCGTCCGTGACCATCAAGTCCCACCACAATGTCGGCGGTTTGCCGGAAAAAATGGGCCTCAAGCTCGTCGAACCGCTGCGCGAACTGTTCAAGGACGAGGTGAGGGAACTTGGCCGGGAACTCGGCCTGCCGGACAGCTTCATCGGTCGTCATCCGTTCCCGGGCCCGGGCCTTGCGATCCGCTGCCCGGGAGAGATCACTCGGGACAAGCTGGAGATCCTGCGCAAGGCCGACGCGGTTTACATCGACCAGATCCGCAAGCACGGTCTCTACGACGAGATCTGGCAGGCATTTGTCGCCATTCTTCCGGTCCGCACCGTGGGCGTCATGGGAGACTATCGCACCTACGACTACGCATGCGCCCTCAGGGCCGTGACATCCGTGGATGGCATGACGGCGGATTATTATCCCTTCACGCACGAATTTCTCGGTGAAACCGCAACCCGCATCATCAACGAGGTGCAGGGCATCAACAGGGTCACCTACGATATCACGTCCAAACCTCCCGGCACGATCGAGTGGGAGTAGCTAGAATAGACTAAAGCGCTGTTTTTATAGATATTTTTAGTTAGCAAGTCGTTAGAAAATTCGAAAGCCAACGAAATGTCAGAAGCCTACGTGAAGACATTCAAGCGCGACTACGTTCGCGGGAACCCGCTGCCTGATGCCGAAACCGTATTGTCATTGATTGGGCACTGGATCGAAGATTATAACCAAAACCATCCTCACAGTGGTCTGAAATGGAAATCCCCTCGCGAGTTCATCAAGGCCAAAATAAAAACCGCTTAGGCGTCCGGTGAAACGGGGGCCAGATCAACAGCCTATCAAAGCCATTTCCATTAGGAGCTTAGTTAAAGCACTCAAATTAGTTGATTTGATTGATGAGGCAGAGACTAATGGCGCAAAGGTGAATAGCTATGCGTTGGCAAAGCAAGTTGAGATAGAAGTTGAGCAACGCAACACTTAAGAACAGTGGCATGTTGCTTACAAGCTTAGCGTGGTGTCTGGTGCTGTTAGTAGGAAGAAAATAGTGACTGTTGACGCCGTAAAATCAGTAGTCGATGGAGTCTTTCCGAGTTAGGTCTCTATAAAATTAGACTTTTGTTCGCTTAGTGAACCAAGTGAACCGAGTGAACCAAGTGAACCAAGTGAACCAATCATCGCCTTACAAGTCATCCTATCGAGCTGAAATTGATGGTCTGAGAGCATTTGCTGTCTTATCCGTTGTAGCCTTTCACGCCTTTCCTAGTTGGCTAAAAGGTGGGTTCATAGGCGTTGATGTCTTCTTCGTAATTAGTGGATTTCTAATAACTAGTCATATCTTTGAAAACTTAGATAAAGGGCAATTTAGCTTCACTGACTTTTTTGGCCGCCGTATCAGACGAATTTTTCCAGCCCTTATCCTAGTAATGGCGTGCTCGTTGGCATTTGGTTGGTTTGCTTTATTAGCGGATGAATTTGCTCAACTCGGTAAGCACGTTGCGAGTGGTGCTGCGTTCATTATCAATTTTGTTTTGGTCGATGAGAGTGGTTATTTCGATAATGCCGCAGAAACCAAGCCAATGCTTCATTTATGGAGCTTAGCTGTTGAGGAGCAATTCTATATCGTTTGGCCATTGGTGCTTTGGCTTGCTTGGAAGCTTAAGTTTAATTTGCTTACGATTACAATCTTTGTGGCTGCGGTTTCATTTTATTTGAATCTGAGTTTTGTTAAGTCACATCCGACAGAAACCTTTTTTTGGCCCATGGGACGTTTTTGGGAGCTGTTAAGTGGAAGTATTCTAGCTTGGCTTCTGTTGTATAAGTCGGACCCGCTTAGCCGATTTAAGCTATGGGTTGATAAGTTCGTAGTTAGAATTATCTCTTCCAATGAAGTTGAAGCCGATGGCTCCGCCACATCTAATCTGATGTCTTTCTTCGGATTACTATTTTTGGCTTATGGCGTAATCCGCATTAATGAAAGCCTTTCATTTCCTTCAGAATGGGCTCTAATTCCAGTTTTAGGCGCTGTATTAATAATAGCTAGTGGCTCTAAGGCTTGGTTGAACCGAATATTTTTAATGAATCCAATCGCTGTTTGGTTTGGATTGATTAGTTATCCATTGTATTTGTGGCATTGGCCGATTTTATCGTTCCTTCAGATTGTCGAAGGAGAAATGCCACATAGAGATGCTCGAATCCTTGCTGTTCTGCTTTCTGTTCTGTTAGCTTGGCTTACTTATAAATACATAGAAAAGCCAATTAGGTTTGGCTCAGCAAAGCGAAAAATAAGTGCCGCGCTTATTGCTATAGTACTTTTTTCTTTAGGGGGAGTTGGATACTTAGTCAGCGTAACTGATTTTTCAAAGAAGCACGGCTATGAAAGCTTACTAATAAAGAGAAAAGGGTTCGAATATGCAATTGGCAACTCCCTAAAATGGTTTGAAGGAAAGGATCAATGGTACTTTTTAGGGAATGCTTATGACAATACGGTTGAAAAGCTCGTTCTTTCTGAAGCTCCATCAACTTCATATGTTCAAAATAAGCAAGCAAGTCTCTTATTGAAAGAAATTTCCAGCGTAGCCTCTACTTTGGGTGTTGATGTGAGTCTTTTAGTGGGACCCAATAAGTCCACGATCTACTCAGAGTTTTTACCAGATGTGGTTGAGCCATCAGAGAAAAGGTATGTAGACTTCTTTTTAGATGACCTTAGAAAGACACCTGATCTAGTTATATATGACCCTAGCAGCGACCTTATTGAGGCTAAAAGTAATGGCGATATGCTTTATTTTAAAGCTGGTACGCACTGGAATAATAAGGGTGCATATCTATCGTTTGTTGGCTTGTTAAAGCATTTGAACATTGAATACCCTGAAGTGTCATTTAAGTTGGATGCTTTAAATCTTGGAGATGTCGAAGTTGGACTTTCAGAATGGGCCAAAAACAAGCAGTTTATTCGCCCAACTAATGAAAATTGGACTTTTTCGTTTTTAGATAATGCTTATGAGATTGAAGAAGTTGAGTTTTCGGACAAAGAGGCAGAAACCTCATTTGGGCAACAAAAAATTGTATTCAACAACAACCCGATAAGCGAGAAGAGGGTATGGGTTGTGGGTGACTCCTTTACCAACCGATTGCGACCGTTTTTAGAGCGAACTTTCGCTGAAGTAACTTACATTGGCCACGTCAATGTCAAACTTAAAGAGTTATCCAAAATGTTAGTAGACAGCCAACAGAAACCGGATTTGTTGCTGATAGTAAAAGTGGAAAGGGCTTTTTAAGACCAAGTGGAAGGTCTCAATCGCCTCTTCCCTAACGCAGTGATACTATTGAATTTCAATAGTTACCTTCGTACGCACAAACGAAGGGAGAAGTTAGAAAGTGGTTTTAGATGCTATATAAATCAGTGTGTTATACCATTGCCACGATTGAGTGGGAGTGAAGACGCGCTGCGCCTGGATCACTGAAGGGCCATGAGCAGGCAGTCCAGGCGATCTCACGGGAATTGGTCATGAGACGCTCATTGGATCTGACCCCGAATTGCGAAAACTGCGCGGCCCTTTGCTGCGTCGTCTTTGCTTTCGACAAGTCGGATTCATTCGGGATCGACAAGGCTGCCTG
Source organism: Roseibium sp. (assembly GCF_965232425.1). Taxonomy (GTDB): domain Bacteria; phylum Pseudomonadota; class Alphaproteobacteria; order Rhizobiales; family Stappiaceae; genus Roseibium. The sequence goes on along the minus strand of NZ_OZ246971.1, from coordinate 5,520,463 downwards.
CGAGGTTTGCCCCAATCTGGATGAACGGGACCGCTGCCGCATCTTCGAAAAACGGCAGGACCTCGGTTTTGGCGGCTGCATCACGTATGACTGCCACGGCGCCGGTCAGCGGGTGACACACGAAATCTTCAACGGCAACCACTGGCGTAACGATCCGGCGCTCAAGGAGCGAATGGGGGCGGCCTTGTCCGTGCTGCGCCGAATTCATGAACTGCTGGTGCTGCTTTCGTCGACAAGGCGCCTGCCGCTATCGGACGAGGAAAGCCGGACGCTCGACAGGCTTGAAGACATTCTCAACCCCGATGCCGAGTGGACCGAAGAGACGCTGGCGGTGTTCCCGCTTGCCGACGTCACGCATGAGGCAAATGCGTTTCTCCGGTCTCTGAAACATCACGCCGGGGCGTTGACTGGGGAGCGGCCTCCCTCATGAGTCCTTACCCTATCGCGCGCACCTGATGCAGAAGGCGGCGGCCGGGTCGACTTCCAGCCGCTTTTCGGCAATCTCCTCGCCGCATTCGACACATTCCCCGTATTCACCTGCATCCAGACGATGAAGGGCAGCGGAGATCTTCTGGATATCGGCTCGCCTTTGTCTTTCCGATGCCTGGGCCATGGCCTGACCCTGCAGGGCATCCATGCGCGACAGTCGCCCGACCGACTGCTGATCGAGCGTGACCGGTGCGCGTGCCTCCTCAGAGATATCGCTATAAGCCTCCAACTCGGTCTTCATCGCCGTGAGTTTTTCTCGAACAAGGTCTTCATCCAGCGGCATGGCGTTCCTCCATGCCACAGAATGGAGAATTCGGGCCAGGGCCGCAAGCAACCGCGTGCTCCGGCTTCATGAATGCGGATGACACACTCGTGACTTTGTGCCGCAAACCGTAATTTGCAAGTATTGCTCCGACCTGCGTGGGAGTTCAGAAATGCGTTTTCGAGGAATGAGTGTGATTGGTGCTCCGCTGCTTCTTGCGGCGTTGCTTGTCACCCCGGCGAAAGCCGATGACGTGGAAATTGTCGAGGCAAGCGCGCGCCAGTCCGGCAGCACCTGGACCTTTTCCGTGACGCTAAAGCATGGCGACACGGGCTGGGACCACTATGCCGACCTGTGGCAGGTCTTTGCCCCAGACGGAAAACTCCTGGGAGAACGTGTTCTGCTGCACCCGCATGTAGAAGAACAGCCGTTTACGCGGTCGTTGTCAGGCGTCGCGATACCGGACGGCATCGACGAGGTGGTCATCCGCGCAAGGGACAGCGTGCATGGGGTTGCCGACCAGGAATACCGGCTCGTCCTGCCGCGCTAGGGTACGGACCCATAAATGAGACTGAAATGGCATGCGAAATGGCGAGATCCCGTTAGGAAGGGTGCGCGGAGCGGGCTTCCTGCCCGGTCAAGCACGCTGACGCCACGGGGTGAAGCCATTTCCATGTCCTTCGGATTTGACCGGATTGCGCCTCCTCCGCGTCGCGGAAGGCTCGAAAATGAACCACATTTCCTGCGCTTCCGCTCCTTGAGGGGAAACAATCCGCCTCAAACCCTTTCGGCCTCATTTATGGGTCCGCACCCTAACGCGCCATGAGCGCCAGAACGCCGTCAGCGACGAACTGGACCGACAGGGCGGCAAGGAGCACGCCCAGAAGGCGTGTAATCACCAGCTGCGCGGTCTCGCCAAGCAGCCGTTCCAGCCGATCTGCGAGCAGGAACGCGCCGAGGCAGCTCAGCAGGATGACGGCAATCACGCCGCCAAGGCCCGCATAGGCGACCGTATCGGGGGCCTGGCTGGAAAGCAGAATGATCGCCGAGATCGTCGCCGGTCCGGAGATCAGCGGAATCGCCAGCGGGAAAATGGCAACTTCGTTGACTGTCCCGTGATGCCCCTGGGATTCGACGGCTTTCTCCGCGGTTTCCGCCTTCCGCTCCTGTCTCTTGCCGAACACCATCTCGATCGCAATCAGGAACAGGAGAATGCCGCCGGCCACACGGAACGCGGAAACGGAAATGCCGAGAACGTTCAGCACCGTCTGTCCCGAGGCATAGAAAATCAGCAAGATGCCGGCCGCCGTCGCGGTTGAGCGGATTGCAACTCTCCGCCTGTCGGCCGCGCTCATTCCGGCGGTCACGGCAAGGAACATCGGAGCAAGACCGACAGGGTCGATCGTCACGAAAAGCATGGCAAACGCGTTGATGAAATAGTCCAGCATTCGTGGCATCCGATGCAGAATTGTGAGTGTGGATTCGGCCTTGTTACATGGGATTTGACATCACTTCGAGTGGCTGCGCGAAAATGATTTTTCCGGCCTGTGAATATGCTTCGCAACGCATTGAATAAACACAAGAAAAGCCGACGGGAAAAGTGACCCGAAATTTGGACCGCAACCTTGAATCGGATATAAAAGACGCAGCAATAACAATGAAGTGAGATCTTCCTTGTCCGACCAGGATAACAACACCCCATCGGACGGTCTGCCGTCCGATATCAAACCGGTCTCCATCGTCGATGAAATGAAGAGCAGCTACATCGAATATGCGATGAGCGTCATCGTTTCGCGTGCGCTGCCCGACGTCCGAGACGGACTGAAACCGGTACACCGGCGTATTCTCTATTCGATGCACGAAAACGGCTACGAGTGGAACAAGCCTTACCGCAAGTCCGCACGTGTTGTCGGCGACGTCATCGGTAAATATCACCCGCACGGCGACAGCGCGATTTATGAAGCGCTCGTGCGCATGGCGCAGGACTTTTCGCTGCGGCTGCCCCTGATCGACGGACAGGGCAATTTCGGGTCGATCGACGGCGACCCTGCGGCGGCAATGAGGTATACCGAATGCCGGCTGGAAAAGGTTGCCCACAAGCTCCTGGATGACATCGACAAGGACACGGTCGACTTTCAGGAAAACTACGACAACTCCGAAACCGAGCCGGTCGTTCTTCCCGCGAAATTCCCGAACCTCCTTGTCAACGGTGCCGGCGGGATCGCCGTCGGTATGGCGACGAACATTCCGCCGCACAATCTAGGCGAAGTGATCGACGCGGCGATCGCCATCATGGAAAACCCCGCCATGACGCTCGCCGAACTGATGGAAATCGTCCCGGGTCCCGACTTTCCGACAGCAGGCATCATTCTCGGACGTTCCGGCATTCGGAATGCCTATGAAACCGGCCGCGGCTCGATCGCGATGCGGGCAAAGGTCGATATCGAGGAGGTCCGCAAAGACCGGAACGCGCTGATTGTCACCGAGATCCCCTATCAGGTGAACAAGTCGACGATGATCGAAAAGATCGCCGAGCTTGTGCGCGACAAGCGCGTCGAGGGCATTTCAGACATTCGCGACGAGAGTGACCGCTCCGGCATGCGCGTCGTCATCGAACTGAAGCGCGACGCGGTGCCCGACGTTGTCCTGAACCAGCTTTACCGGTTCAGCCAGTTGCAGACCTCGTTCGGTGCCAACATTGTTGCGCTCAACGGCGGCAAGCCGGAGCAGATGAACCTCTCCGACATGCTCAAGGCCTTCGTGGCCTTCCGTGAGGAAGTCGTCGGGCGGAGGACACGGTATCTTCTGAAAAAGGCGCGGGACAGGGCCCATATCCTGGTCGGCCTGGGGATCGCCGTCGCCAACATCGACGAAGTCATCCACCTGATCCGCACAGCTCCGGACCCGGCAACGGCCCGCGCCCAGCTGATGGAAAGAGACTGGCCGGCCCATGACGTCGAGCCGCTTATCAGGCTGATCGACGATCCGCGGCACCAGGTTCGCGAGGACGGGACCTACAAGCTCTCCGAGGAACAGGCGCGAGCGATCCTCGACCTACGGCTGCAGCGCCTGACCGCTCTCGGCAGGGACGAGATCGACGAGGAACTGAAGAAGATCGGTGCCGAGATTTCCGAATATCTGGATATTTTGCGTTCGCGCGCGCGCATCCAGGAGATCGTTCGCAACGAGATGCTGGAAATCAAGGAAGAGTTCGCAACGCCGCGTCGAACGGAAATCGTCGAAGGGGGCGCCGACTTTGACGACGAGGACCTGATCCAGCGCGAGGACATGGTGGTTACCGTGTCCCATGGCGGCTACATCAAGCGTGTTCCGCTCGCCACCTACAGGGCACAACGGCGCGGCGGCAAGGGCCGGTCCGGCATGGCCACCAAGGACGAGGATTTTGTCACCCGTCTGTTTGTCGCCAATACGCACACGCCGGTGCTTTTCTTCTCCTCCAGGGGGATCTGCTACAAGATGAAGGTCTGGCGTCTGCCGCTCGGCGGACCGACCTCGCGCGGCAAGGCCCTGGTCAACATGCTGCCGCTTGAACAGGGCGAGCAGATAACCTCCATTCTGCCTTTGCCGGAAGACGAGGAGAGCTGGGCAAATCTGGACGTGATGTTCGCGACGATACGCGGAACGGTCCGCCGCAACAAGCTCTCGGACTTCGTCAACATCAACCGCAATGGCAAGATTGCCATGAAGCTGGAAGAGGGCGACGGCATTGTCGGTGTCGACACGTGCTCCGAGCACGACGACGTGATGCTGACAACCAATTCCGGCCAGTGCATCCGCTTTCCGGTCACCGACGTCCGGGTCTTCGCGGGCAGGAACTCGGTCGGTGTGCGCGGTATCCGCCTGGCGGACGCCGATCGCGTCATCTCCATGCAGATCCTTCATCACATCGATGTCGACGCCGAGGAACGCGCGGCCTATCTGAAGCTGTCCCGCGCCATGCGCGGTGAAGCCGACGAAAACGGCAACGGGGCGGACGAAGAAGGCGTTGTTGCCGGGGACCTGCCTCAGGAGCGCTACGCCCAGATGAGCGCAGCGGAACAGATCATCCTGACGGTTTCCGAGAACGGTTACGGCAAGAGAACGTCGTCGTTCGAATACCGGGTCACCGGAAGAGGCGGCAAGGGCATCACGGCCATGGCGGTAAACGAGCGCAACGGCGGCCTCATTGCCTCTTTCCCTGTTGAGGACAGCCACCAGATCATGCTGGTAACGGATGGCGGTCAGTTGATCCGCTGTCCAGTGGATGGCATCCGCATCGCCGGTCGTGCCACCCAGGGCGTAATTGTGTTCAAGACGGCCTCGGAAGAAAAGGTCGTTGCCGTTGAGGGCATTTCGGAGGTTGACGACGACGAATTCTCCGAGGATGCCGACGAAGCGGACGCGGAAGGCGGAGACGGTGCATCACCTGACGGCGAAAGCGGTTCTGGGGATAACGGCTCTGGAGAGGGCGAGGAAGGCGGAAGCCCCGAAAGCTGATCGCACAAACCATGCGCTCAAACGACAACAGCGGCCAGGGTGGAACCTGCGCCGCTGTTTGCCGTTCGGGGAGAAAACTGGGAGGTAGGTAAACTCAGTTCGTGGCCGGGTAACGCGCCAGGATGGTCTGGTTCGCGGTCGGTGCCTTCTGTTCAACGGTGACGAAAGACACGTTGCGGACCTTCGAAGCACCGGTCAGAGACGCTGCACATTCCTCGCTCCACGCGCCCCATGCCTGGGAACTGCAGGTTTCGGATACCGGGGAAGCGGCAATGCGGTCGGTCTTGGTTGCGGACAGACCCTGTGTTGCCAGGCTCGTCAGGTTTTCGGCCTGAGAAGCATTGCTCGGATGCAGGCTCATCATGCCCGCGGCGACCATCGTCAGCAATGCAAGTGCAAACACCGCTGCCATCTTGAAATGAACAGATACGTCCGCTGCCTTGCCCTGGAATGTAAACGGTGCGCCCGTCTTGCTTGAAACGGTTGCGCTTTGTGTAACGTAGCTCCTCATCGTCCTGGCTCCTGCTCACGCCTTGTTTGTGATGAAGCCACCTTGGACCATGGAGGAAAAGTCTGATGTGACGGCGATCACAAAATGTGCCCAAATTGGAAAAATGCCGATTTTGAGGGTTTTTCTTGTGAGGTGCCGGTTGGCGGAGTATGCAGTGGGCCATGACACGTATCGCGCTTTACCCGGGTTCCTTCGACCCCGTCACCAATGGCCATATGGACATTTTGCGTCAGTCGCTTGCCCTGGCCGACAAGGTCGTCGTTGCCATCGGCATCCATCCTGGAAAAAAGCCCCTGTTTTCCTTTGACGAACGACAGGAACTGATCCACGCCTCTGCGCAGGCTGAATTCTCCAAGGAAGAGGCCGAACGCATTGATGTGATTTCCTTTTCCGACCTGGTCGTCAACACGGCGAGGGAGCAGGGGGCGACCTGCCTGGTTCGCGGATTGCGGGACGGCACCGATCTGGATTACGAAATGCAAATGGCCGGCATGAACGGCACCCTTGCGCCGAACATAAGGACGGTTTTCCTGCCGGCATCTCCTTCGGTGCGCCACATCACCGCCACCTTGGTCAGGCAAATCGCGAAGATGGGCGGTGAAATTTCCGAATTTGTGCCTGAACCGGTTGCGTCACCGCTTCGCCGCGTTTCGCGTCCACAAGGCTGATGCCAATTTCCCTGATCTGAACTTTAGGAGCTTCCTGTGTCACGACTACTTGCAGTTTTCGCCGTTCTGGCGTCGATCGCCTTTCTCCCCGCCTTGGCAAATGCCCAGGTCAAGGATCCTGAAAACACGCTCTTTCTGGACCTCAAGGACGGTCGTGTCACCATTCAGCTGCGCCCCGACCTGGCTCCGCAACACGTCGAACGCATCAAGAAACTCACCCGTGAAGGGTTTTACGACGGTGTCGTTTTTCACCGCGTGATCGACAACTTCATGGCGCAGACCGGAGATCCGACCGGCACCGGCCGTGGTGGTTCCAACGAACCGGACCTTGCAGCCGAATTCAACAGCGCACCTTTCCGCAGAGGCACGCTCGGCATGGCCCGTGCAGCCAGCCCGAACAGCGCCAATTCCCAGTTCTTCATCATGTTCAACGACGGCGACTGGCTGAACGGCAAATACACGGTCTTCGGTGAAGTCGTTGACGGAATGCAATTTATCGACAATATCACGCGCGGCGAACCGCCTGCGAATCCGGACAAGATCGTCAAGATGCAAGTCGCCGCAGACGCGCAATAAATCAGAACAAGCCCCGATCTAGAGACCCAAGGAGTCAGACATGGCTGAAATCAAGGATGCCGAAAATACCCTTCTCATGGAAACGAGCCAGGGACCGATCGTCATCGAAATGAAACCCGACCTTGCGCCCGGACACGTTTCCAGGATCAAGGAGCTTGTGCGCGAGGGGTTTTACGACGGCATCGTTTTCCATCGGGTCATCGATGGTTTCATGGCCCAGACCGGCTGCCCGCAGGGAACCGGAACCGGCGGCTCGGGCCAGAAACTGAAGGCCGAGTTCAGCAACCACAAGCACGTCCGCGGCACCTGCTCCATGGCGCGCGCGATGGACCCGAACTCTGGCGACAGCCAGTTCTTCATCTGCTTTACGGACGCTCCCTGGCTCGACGGTCAGTACACCGTCTGGGGCGAAGTGGTCGAAGGCATGGATAACGTCGACAAGATCAAGCGCGGCGAACCGGTCGTCGATCCGGACAACATCGTATCTTTGAAAGTCGCGGCCGACGCTTCCTGATCGGCGCAGATGACACCCATTCGACAGCGCGGACACCTCGTCTGCGCTGTTTTGTTTTGAGTGCTGCTCCCGGCGGTTGACCTTGCCCTGCCACGGCGATAAGAGCGCCGGAACGGCTGAGACCCTGACGGCATCGCCTGATCAACGCAGCAAACACAGGATTGACCTGAACGCCATGCGCGTCGACGACTTCGACTTCGAGCTTCCAAACGAACGCATTGCCTTGCGCCCTGCAAAGCCTCGCGACGCCGCGCGTATGCTCGTGGTTCGTCCCGGCGAACGCACTGTTTTCTCGGATATGGGTGTCCGGGACCTGCCGATGCTTCTGGAGCCGGGCGACGCTTTGGTATTCAACGACACGAAAGTCATTCCCGCCCAGCTCGAAGGCCGGCGCTTGAGAGGCGATGTTTCGGCGGGCATCAGCGTAACCTTGCATATGCGCTGCGCCCCTGATCAATGGCGCGCCTTTGCCCGCCCTGCGAAAAAGCTGCAGATTGATGACGTCGTCGAATTTGAAAGGGCAGGGGCAAGACTGTCGGCAAGGGTCGCGGAAAAGTCCGAAACGGGCGAAATCCTGTTGTGTTTCGAGGCCGCCGGGCCGGAGCTGGATGCCGCGATTGCCTCCGTCGGCCACGTTCCTCTTCCGCCCTATATCGCGCAAAAGCGCGCGGAAGATGCGCAGGACAAACAGGATTACCAGACCATTTTCGCCGCGAGGGACGGGGCCGTCGCCGCACCGACCGCCGGTCTGCACTTCACGCCTCAACTGCTGGAAGCGCTGTCGGAGCGCGGAATTGAGCAGTATATCGTGACGCTCCATGTCGGCGCGGGAACATTCCTTCCCGTCAAGGCGGACGATACGGACGATCACAAGATGCACGCCGAATGGGGCGAGGTGTCTGAAAAGACGGCAGCAGCCCTTCGCGAGGTCAAGGCGCGCGCCAACAGGGTCGTGAGCGTTGGAACGACGTCGCTCAGGATCCTCGAAAGTGCCGCGCAAGCCGATGGGTCGATCCAGCCGTTTGCGGATGAAACGTCGATCTTCATTACGCCCGGCTACGAGTTCAAGGCAATCGACGCCCTGATGACCAACTTCCATTTGCCGCGCTCGACGCTGTTCATGCTGGTGTCGGCATTGTCCGGACTGGATACGATGCGGGCCGCCTATGCGCATGCGATCGCGAGCGAATACAGGTTCTACAGCTACGGGGATTCGTCACTCCTTTTTCCCGCAAAACGGAGCGAGACCGATCGCGATGTCTGAGCAGAAAAAAATGTTCGATTTCAAACTTCTGGCAACAGATGGCACGGCCCGGCGCGGTGAGATAACGACACCGCACGGCACCGTGAACACGCCTGCCTTCATGCCGGTGGGTACGCAAGGCACGGTCAAGGCAATGTACCCGGGCCAGGTCCGCGAAACAGGCGCCGATGTGGTTCTCGGAAACACCTACCACTTGATGCTGCGCCCGACCGCCGAAAGGGTCCACGCCCTCGGCGGGCTGCACACGTTCATGAACTGGCCGCACACGATCCTGACCGATAGTGGCGGCTTTCAGGTAATGTCGCTCGCTCAACTGCGCAAGCTTGACGAGGAAGGCGTACGGTTTCAGAGCCATATCGACGGCCGCAAGTATCACCTGACACCGGAGCGGTCGGTCGAGATCCAGGGCCTGCTCGGATCCGACATCCAGATGCAACTCGATGAATGCATCCGGCTTCCGAGCCCGAGGGAAGAAGTGCAACGGGCGATGGAACTGTCCCTGCGATGGGCGGAACGCTCACGCAAACAGTTTGAAGCGATGCAAGGGCCGCAGAAGGGACAGGGGCTTTACGGGATCGTGCAAGGCGGTGATCAGCCGGACCTGCGCATCCGCTCGGCGGAAGAACTTGGAAGACTCCCCTTCGAAGGCTACTCGGTTGGTGGCCTGGCGGTCGGAGAACCGCAGGACGTGATGCTGGCCATGCTGGACATCACCGCGCCCGTGATGCCTGCCGACAAACCACGCTACCTCATGGGAGTGGGAACGCCCGACGACCTGCTGGAAAGTGTCAAACGCGGGATCGACCAGTTCGACTGCGTCATGCCCACGCGCGCCGGTCGTCACGGACTGGCCTATACGAGATTCGGCAAGGTCAACCTGAAAAACGCAAGGCATCAGGACGACCCGCGCCCGCTTGATGAAGCAAGCGACTGCCCGGCTGCAAACACCTACAGCCGCGCTTATCTTCATCATCTTGTACGCGCGGGAGAAGGCCTGGCGGGCATGTTGCTGACGTGGAACAACATCGCCTACTACCAGCAGCTCATGAAAGGCATGCGCGACGCCATAGAAGAAGGCCGGTTTGCCGACTTCTACGCCGAAACGAAGGAGAACTGGGCGCGTGGAGACATCGCGCCCGTTTGATCATTGCTGACGAGGCAAGCCGCTGTCAGGCAGCAAAACCGTCGGACTTGGTCAGGTAGCATCCGGAAATCCGCCAGGACCCGTCTTCCTGCTGCTCGAAGCTGTAAAGGGCGAGCCAGTTCTTGCCCTTTGGACCGACGACATAGACCTCCTGTGTCGGACCGAGTTTGGTCATCTTCGATTGACCAAACGTCACACTTTGCGGTCGGTAGACCGGTTGATATCCCTGCTTGACCATCTGCATGAAAATTTCTGGGCTCTGAAATTTCTGCTGCAGGGAATTCGTGGCAAACGAGAACGCCGCCTGCGCATTGCCGGCGGCAAATGCGCTCATCTGATCCTTGATGATACCCTGAAAGGCGCTGGTATCAAGGGTTTCCTCCGCTGCCGCGGACCCCGCCATAAGCATTCCGGCAACACTCAAGCCCGCCAGGGATTTCAGGAAATTGAAACGCACCATGGTCGTTGTCTCCTTTGCTGGATCATGACCAAGTATACGGTGCATTCGACCAAGCGGATCGCGTGACCCTGGTGCTGTCCACTGCCGAAACGACAGAAAAACGCACTACAGTCACAGCAAGGCTACATGCTCTAGCGGGGTTGTTTGCGGAAAAAGTCACCTGATGGGTGAATAAAACCAATAAAATCAATGATGAATGCCACCGAACAAAGCACCCGCTATGGTCTATTGGCGCATTATGACTGGAATAGACGGCCGCTTATTCTTTCCGCCGCTCAATCGGTTGCGCGCCGACTTGAACGCAAAAAGCCTGTAAGAAATACGGATCAGCCAAAAGGCAACAGACCAGAGGACAAAAAAAGCCGGTTCACCCTGCGAACCGGCTTCATTCTTGCGCGGGTCTGGTCCGGAGCCGGACCGGAGAAGTCTACTCAGCAGCGACTTGGCGCTGCCCCTGGAGAACGTCTCTCATGAAGGGGACCAGATCATCCGCGAGTTTCGGATCGTCCATTCCAAAGGCGACATTGGCGCTTAGGAAGCCGAACTTGCTACCGCAGTCATAGCTCCGTCCCTCGAATTTCAGGGAGGCGAACTTCTGCTGGGACATGAGCGAAATCATGCTGTCGGTCAGCTGTATCTCGCCGCCGGCACCTTGCCCTTGCGCGGAGAGCAGATCGAAGATTTCGGGTTGAAGAATGTAACGTCCGGTGATCATCAAGTTGGACGGCGCTGTGCCCGGAGCCGGTTTCTCGACCATGTTCGAGATTTCGCTGGAAACGGAGTTGATTTGCTCGGCGAGTTCGACGATGCCGTACTGGTGTGTCTGGTCTTCCGGAATTTCCTCGACGGCGATGATGTTACCGCCGGTTTGATCATAAAGGTCAACCATTTGCCTCAGGCAGCTGACTTTCGACTTGATGATCACATCGGGAAGAAGAATTGCAAACGGTTCATCGCCGATAATGTCACGCGCGCACCAGATTGCATGGCCAAGACCGAGCGGTGCCTGCTGGCGGGTGAAGCTGGTGGACCCGGGTTGCGGCCGGTGTTTCTCGAGCAGTTCGAGCGCCTCGGTCTTGTTCCGCGCCTTCAGCGTGTCCTCAAGCTCATAGGCCATGTCGAAATGATCTTCGATGACGTGCTTGTTGCGTCCCGTAACGAATGCAATGTGCTCGATTCCGGCAGCCCGCGCCTCATCGACCACATATTGGATGATAGGCCGATCCACGATCGTCAACATTTCCTTCGGAACCGCCTTGGTGGCCGGCAAAAACCTTGTTCCGAGCCCAGCGACAGGAAGCACTGCTTTGCGAATGGGTTTGTTCATGTGGAGCCTTCTCACGCTTACTGACACTCAAAGTCGCATCAATCTGTTCATGAAAGAACAAAACAGACAATAAACTCAGGGTTCTGAGTGGGTATATATCGCATTGTAATCTCGAAGAATTGCATCGCGGTTAAATTTCTTGATCGAATCGCAATCAGGCTCATGCAGAGTCCCATGCGCTTATCGGTACCCGAAAATTGCGACATAAATATATTCGTGAAAGGCTTCGGTTAAATCGATTTAATCGACTTGAGAAATTGCAGAAAACAGACGGTTGCAGCTTTTCCAAAAGAGCGCTATGGAACACGCGAAATCGGTGCGGGTCTGTTTTGATGACACGGCCAAGCGCGGAGCCGTTCTTTGAAGCAAGGTTGAGAATGACTGAGGCGAACCGGGAAGTTCAGGTTGGAAACGTTACGTTCAGCAACGATGCGGCTTTTGGTCTCATCGCCGGTCCATGTGCACTCGAAAGTCGCGACCATGCGTTCGAATGCGCCGCAGCCATCAAGGAAATTTCCGAGCGCGTCGGGATAGCGACTGTCTACAAGAGTTCGTTCGACAAGGCCAACCGCACCTCGCTCACCGGCGGACGCGGCATAGGCATGAAAGAAGCCTTGCCGATTTTCGCCGAAGTCAGGGAACGGTTCGGCCTGCCTGTGGTGACCGACGTTCACTCTGCCGACCAGTGCGCACCGGTGGGAGACGTCGTCGACATCCTGCAGATCCCGGCGTTTCTCTGCCGGCAGACAGACCTCCTCGTGGCCGCTGCGCACACGGGCAAGGTCGTCAATGTCAAGAAGGGCCAGTTTCTCGCCCCCTGGGACATGAAGCATGTTCTTTCGAAGGTCACCGGTTCGGGAAACCCCAACGTTCTGCTGACGGAGCGGGGCGCCAGCTTCGGTTACAACACGCTTGTAAGTGACATGCGTGCACTGCCGATCATGGCGCAGACAGGGGCCCCTGTCGTCTTCGATGCCACCCATTCCGTTCAGCAGCCGGGCGGGCAAGGTGGCTCGACCGGTGGTGACCGGACCATGGTACCCGTGCTGTCGCGCGCCGCGGTCGCAGCCGGTGTCGCCGGCTTGTTCATTGAAACACACCCGGACCCGGACAAGGCACCGTCGGACGGACCGAACATGGTTCCGCTGAAGGACCTCGAGGCCTTGCTCCGGCAGTTGAAGGCGATTGACACCGTCATCAAGACGAAAGCTTAGGAACGGGACGCAGCCCGCCTGGCCAGAACGCAGACTACTGGAGCGCATCTCCAGCCCAATAGCCGAATTCGCGGCCCCATACGCGCCGGTACTTCATCGGCGGATGCCAATAAATGTCCATGCGACTAGGGAGTTATTCCATGACCGCCATTATCGATATCGTCGGACGCCAGATTTTCGACAGCCGGGGAAACCCGACCGTCGAAGTCGACGTCTTTCTTGAAGACGGGTCTTTTGGCCGCGCCGCGGTCCCGTCGGGCGCCTCCACGGGCGCACACGAAGCCGTCGAACTTCGTGATGGCGGTGACCGCTACATGGGCAAGGGCGTTCTCAAGGCCGTTGAAGCGGTCAACGGCGAGATCTTCGAGACGGTCGGAGGTCTCGATGCAGAGGATCAGCTGCAGATCGACCAGGCCATGATCGACCTGGACGGTACGAGCAACAAGGCGCGTCTCGGCGCAAATGCGATCCTCGGCGTTTCGCTCGCGGTCGCCCGGGCCGCAGCACAGGCATCCGGTCTGCCGCTCTACCGATATGTCGGCGGCACCTCGGCGAGAACCCTGCCGGTTCCGATGATGAACATCATCAACGGCGGCGCACATGCCGACAACCCGATCGACTTCCAGGAATTCATGATCATGCCCGTGGGAGCTGACACGCTCGGTGAGGCGGTGCGCATGGGCACGGAGATCTTTCACACGCTGAAAAAGGCGTTGAATGCGGCCGGTCACAACACGAATGTCGGTGACGAAGGCGGCTTCGCTCCGAACCTTGAATCGACCGATGCCGCAATCGGTTTCGTGATGAAGGCCATCGAAACGGCAGGCTACAAGCCGGGTGAAGACGTCTATCTGGCGCTTGATGCGGCCTCTACCGAGTTCTTCAAGGATGGCAAGTATGTGCTCGAAGGTGAGGGACGATCGCTCGCTCCCGAAGAAATGGCGCAGTATCTCGGCGACCTCGCTTCCCGGTATCCCATCATTTCCATCGAAGATGGTCTCGCCGAAGACGACTGGGACGGCTGGAAGGCAACCACGGACCTGATCGGCAACACGTGCCAGCTCGTTGGCGACGACCTGTTCGTGACCAATTCGGAGCGTCTGCGCAAGGGCATCGACCTTGGCGTCGCCAATTCCATCCTGATCAAGGTCAACCAGATCGGTACGTTGTCCGAAACCCTGGACGCCGTGGAAACCGCACACAAGGCAGCCTATACGGCCGTCATGTCGCACCGTTCCGGAGAAACGGAAGATTCAACAATTGCCGATTTGGCGGTTGCAACGAACTGCGGTCAGATTAAGACCGGGTCGCTGGCCCGCTCCGACAGGCTCGCGAAATACAACCAGCTGATCCGTATCGAGGAAGAACTGGGTCCCCAGGCCGTCTACGCGGGACGATCGATCCTCAAGGGCTGAGACCGGTCGCGATACGAAAAACGAAAAAACCCCGCCGAAAGGCGGGGTTTTGTTTTTGCTTCACGGCAAATCGAAATCACGAGGCGTCCGGATCTGAGCGCGTCTCTTCGGCGTGCATGAGCGCCGCCGCGATCGTTTCCGCTCTTTCCGCACCGGCAAGCACGAACCGCCCGTCGATGATAAAGCAGGGTACGCCGCTTATGCCGGATTCCTGCGCCTTTGCGATTTGTGCTTCCGTCTTGTCCAGATCGGTTTCTGTCTCCAGAAGCTGTTCAACCAGATCGGACTCCATCCCGGCTTCTTCCGAGATCCGTACGAGCGTCTCGGCCTGTGTCAGGTCTTCTCCGTCCAGGAAATAGGCCTTGAACAGCCGTTCCACCACATCGCTCTGGACATTGTCGGCGCGGGACCAGAGAACAAGACGATGGCAGTCAAGCGTGTTCGGTGAGAGCTTGATGTCCTCGAAGGCGAACGGAATGCCTTCCTGCGCACCGGCCTCCCTGATCCGCTCGTAAACGGAAGCGGCATTTGCCGCACCACCGAACTTGTCGTTCAGATACTGCTGCCGGTCCTTGCCGGACTTCGGCAGGGTCGCGTCCAGCTGGAATGGATGCCAGCGCACCTCGACATTCAGCTGCGGGACGGATTTGAGGGCCGTCTCAAGCCGTCTCTTGCCGATAAAACACCAGGGACACATGACGTCGGAGACAACGTCTACGGTAAGCGGAGCGGTTTCGTTCATATCAGACCCGATTTGTTCTTTTGTCTGTACCCTAGTGATTTGGGCCCGAATGCCAAGTTCGTTTTTAAACAAGAACCCATTTGCACGCTGCGCTCTCACAAATGGTATCAAGGCAGCCCATATCCGGCACGTAGACAACAGCGGCCTCCGGCAAACCCGAAATCCGGGTCATGGCCGCCCGTTTCGGTCAAACAGTGCTATCGAACGGTATGGGTCAGGATCGAGCTTATGCGCTTTTGCAGCCGCACGGTGCCGGCCTGATTTTTCAGGACCGCGACCGGACCGAGATCCTTGACCAGGCAGACCAGATCCTCGTCGCGGCTGGTTGCGTCGGCAATCGACAGAAGGGTGGTGTAGATTTCGTCGAGATCGGTGTCGGACGTGACCTCGATGCCGAAGCTCTGCGGCTCCAGGCGCATTTCCCAAAGATCCAGACCTCGTGCCGCAAGGGCATCGCTGCAGGTCTTCAGATAATTGGCGTAGTATTCGCTTCCCAGGCCACCATCGTTGATCTGTTGGCGCAGCCACATCTGGCTTTCGGCAAGAATCCTGTCAGCCAGCCGCCGCCTCTTGCCGAAACGGATGGCGGTTATCATGCGTTGTGTCAGCGTTTCCTTGCAGTTTTGTCCGATGATCACATCCGATGCGCCGTTTCGAAACAATAGCGCCGAGTCTTCCTCGTCTTCGCAAACGGCGAGCACCGGAAGGCCTGCAAATCTGGCGTCTCTTCTGATCTGCCGGATGTAGTCGATTGCATCTTCAAATGCCGCATCTATGACAACGGCATCGAATGCACGCATGGACATGTATTCAACCGCCATCTTGCCGTCAAAGGCACCGACAACCTCCACTTTTTCGTTGCTGGCATCCTGCCATTCGAGAAAGCGGCCGCTCAGGCCGACCACCATCAAGCTGCTGCTGCCCGTATGGTGGGGTGCTGACCCGAATCCGGGAATCCGGCCAAAGATCTTGCGCCGCAGCTGCGCTTCTTCGGACCGCATCAGCGCACGCTGATGAATACAGATGAGCATCAGCAGGACGTCATCGGGAACCACGCGATCAATGATTGCTGTCGCCTGGATACCCTGCGGCAATTCCTTGCCGCCACCGGTCAGCACGTAGACCGGCACGTCGCAGGGCAGGGCCTTGATGTGAGGAGACAGCCAGTCGAGGAAAGCCGCCGGGTCGTGGTCATCAAGACGGTCCATGTCGATCACCACGGCGGCAGGCAGTGCAGTCGGCGGAACCGCATTCCGCTCGAACATGTTCAGGAGCGAAACATCAAGATCTTCCGGCGCGTCGCCGTTGCTGTTCCGCTTCGGCCGCCGTCCTGCATACCAATAAGGTCCACGCCACGAAAGCGACGTTTCATAGTCCATGCCCAGTCCCCACCTAGAGCACCTGATGCTCGTTCATGTGACACATGATGCCCTTACTACACGGATTCGATCAACCTGCAGATGTCCGGGAGGTTGCGTCGCGCACTATCACACGTTCAGGCTACCGCGGCCGGCAATCGCTGCGTCCGCATCGTGAGTTTTTCCCGGAAAATCGTGCCGTCCGGGTTGCGCGGCAGCGACTGAAGGATCAGGACCCGATGCGGTATCTTGGCGAGATCGACCCCTTCGGCATCGAGATACGCAAAAAACGAGGCCGCATCCGGTACGGTTGCGGTGTCGGGCACGATTGCCGCGTAGAGTCTCGATCCCAGAACAGGATCTTCCACGATGAAGGCAGCCGCCTCTCGCGTTCCCGGATAGCTTGAGTAGATGACGTCGATTGTCTCGAGATTGCCGGTTCCCAGTGCATAGGCGCCAGGAATACCGAAACCGGAAATGCCGTCCTCCACGAGTTCGACCTTGATGTTCGTGTTGAGGAAGCCTGTGCCTTCCCAGCGGACCCGTCTCTGGTCGCCGTTGACTGTGCGCCAGCCTATCTCCGGGACCATGGGACCCTTGACGAGAAGCGTTGGCAGGCGTGCCTCGATCTCCTCCGTCACCGCGACTTCTAGTAGGGCTGGCCCGCTTTCACACCCATTCGGCCCGTCATGCTTTCCCAAGGCGGTTGCCTTGACCTTGGCAGACGGCCCCCTGGCCTTGGCAACAAGCGCAAACTCGTCGGCGACATGAACATCGACGAGGGGACGCTTTGCAACGAATGTGTTCGGGTGCGGCGAGGAAATGTTCCAGGCTGCCAGGATCGTTGTATCCGGGTTGGTGAGCTTTCGGTCGAGCGTCTGCGCCAGCGGGCCGGGTGTCATCACGACATCGGCGCCAACATCATTGGCATGTGTCGCCAGGTTGGCGAGCGATGTCGGATGATGAAGATGCAGCGTGCTGCCCGTCGCCAGAAAGGGAACAAGTCCACCGCCCAGCCCGGTCAGGCCGCTCAACGAATAGGGAACCAGGATCGTGCTGCCATCCTGGAGTTCGGCCTCGCTGATCACCATCTGCGCAGCCGAAATCCAGTGGTTGTGGCAACGGCTCACGGGCACGTTTTCCTCGCCGCTCCGGCTCCAGCAGATCGTTGCCGTATGATCGGCCGGATCAGGGCGCTCCTGAGGCTCGAAGGTGAGCCCGTCACCCATCTCCGCCAGCATAGGCGCGAGTTCTATCAGCCCGTCCGGCACATCCTTGCCAAGCCCGAACACGAACCGCAGCGCAAACAGATCGCCCGCAACGTCGCGCGCCGCTGTGCCCACGTCCCGCGTTTCAATCCGGTCTGCGGCAATGAAGCCTTTCGCGCCGATGGAATTCAAGGCCTCGAGCACGTTCTTCTGCCGCCAGTGGAGGGGCAGGGGCGAAACGATGAGATCCGCCCGCAACGCCGCAAGAAAGGCAATGACCGTATCGACGGTGTTCGGCGCCTGGATCCCGATGACATGGTCTGAAGACAGGCCGACCGTGTTGTAGAACGCGGCAAGCCTGTCGATTTCACGATCCGCCTCGGCATAGGTCAGACTACGCGGATCGCCGCCCGTCCAGGTCGCCCGGTCCGGCGCGTCAACCAGGGCAAGCCGATCGGGATGCTCTGCCGCCGTTCTGCGAAAGAGTTCATCAAGCGGCAAATCGGACCAGGCTCCGCTTTCATGGTACTCCTTGGCAAGGTGTTCTTTCGTGACTTTCATGTTTTCCTTCGTCCGTTGGTCCGATTATTGCGTTGCCGAAGTCCACCACGTGTCGAACTCGTGGCCGTAGAGAGAGTGTTGTTCCGGCGGTGACACCTTCGTCCAGTGCGCCACCCAGTCATCGGAAACGTGATAGAGCGGGACCGCGTAAGCGCCCGAGATCAGAACCCGGTCGAACGCCCGGACCGCATCGACAAACTCTTCACGGCTGCGGGCACCCACGATCTCATCGATCAGCGCGTCGATGGCGGGTTCCTTGGCCCCCACGAAATTGAATGAACCCTCTGTATCCGCCGCCTTTGAGCCCCAGCGCCCGTATTGCTCCGCTCCGGGGGAAAGCGACGCGTACCAGGTGTTGAACACCATATCGAAATCCCGCTTCGTGCGGCGTTCCTCGAACTGGGAAGCGTCGACACTGCGCACGCTCGCGGCAATTCCAAGCAGCTCGACGGTCCTGATATAGGCGAGGGCGAGTTTTTCTTCGTCTTCGTTCTTTGCCAGGATCTCGAACGCCAACTGTTCCCCGGTCGTCTCGTTGACGAGTTTCCTTTCCTTGAGCGCATAACCGGCATTGTTCAGCTCCGACAGGGCGGCCCGCAAAACCTTGCGGTCCCGCCCGGAACCATCCGCATCCGCCGGTCTCCAGCTGCCTTCCATGACGTCGACATCGACGGCATCCGGATAGGGCGCCAGCAATTCGCGTTCACGCGCACTGGCGGGGCGTCCGATCGAGGAGAGTTCGGAATTGTCCCAATACCCGGCTGTGCGGGTGAACAGGTCGTAGTAGAGATTGCGGTTCACCCAGTTGAAGTCGAACAGCATCCGCAGGGCCTTGCGGACGCCGACATCCGCGAACTGGGCGCGCCGGGTGTTGAATGCGATGCCCTGCATCGGAGCCGGAACACCTCTGGGAATGGACATCTGCACCACGTCGCCGTCTTTGGCGGCGGGGAAATCGAAGCCCTTGGCCCAACGCGCCGGGTCGCGGAACTGCAGAGCATTCACGAGTCCCTTCTTGAACGCCTCCTGCAGGGAGGTTTCATCCCTGAAATATTCGATCCGTATTTCGTCGAAATTGTCGAAGCCGGCTTTTACGGCAAGATCCTTGGCCCAGTAGTCCGGGTTCTTCTCGTAAACGACGAGCCTTCCGGGCTGGATCGTCTTGAATGTGTAGGGGCCGGAGCCTACCGGCGGCGTCAGCGACGACTTGTCGAAATTCTCCGCATCCGTGTTTTTCTTGGAGAAGATTGGCGCAAGCGAAATCAGCAACGGAAGTTCCCGGTTTTCGCCGTTTTCGAACACCAGCTTGATGCGGTTCGGCGGCGTGATCACCTTGTCGACAATCGCGCCGTACCAGTTCCTGTAGGGCGGCCGTCCCTTGTCCCGGATGATGTCGAGGGAAAAGACGATATCTTCCACCGTGACCGGGGATCCGTCGGAAAACTTCGCTTCCGGATTGAGTTCGAATTCGATCCATTCCCGGCTTTCGGGCATGCGCACCCGTTGCGCGATCAGCCCGTAGAGGGAAAACGGCTCGGCATAGGACCGCACCATGAGGCTTTCAAGGATATTGTTGCCGAACTGCCGCTCCCTCATGCCGCGTGCCGATGTCCATCCACCCTGAACGATGAACGAGTTCAGACTGTCGAACGTGCCTTGCACGCCGAGACTGATTGTCCCGCCCTTCGGTGCATCCGGATTGGCATAGGGAAAGGGTTCGCCGGGAGCCAGGGCAGGCGACCCGTGCATCGAAATAGCGTGCGTCCACGGCACGTCCTCGTCGGAAGCCGAAACCTGGTTGGCAAACAGGAACACTGCCGCCAGAGACAGGGCAAAGGCGCCCTTTGACTTGCGCAAAACGCGTTTTACGGTCCAGACGACGTCAAGAATACGCATAACCATCACCGGAGATCCCTTTGATTCTCACCCCGGAGCCTAGCATAAGCTTGCCTTGAGCGCGCCACGCACCAGCCACAAAGACACAGATATACAGATTTGAATCGAACTGGAGCCTTGCGTTGCAAATCGGCCACCCTCTTGCCCTAATTGGGTGCCTTACCATGCAATTCACGGATCAATTGTTCGAACGGGCCTTGCGGATGCTTCCGGAATGCCTCAGAACAACGCAAAGAATTCGCATAAGCACGATTGAGGACGTTTCAATGACGAGTGTTTTGAAAAGAGGATTGTTCGGATGCGCTGCGGCTGCATTCGTGGCGGTGTCTTCTTTTGCAGCTGCTCCTGCAATCGCTCAGGAAGACAAGAGCCCTTGGACGAAGGCATGCAACACCAATCCGCAGACGCAGAAGGAAATCTGCTTCATTTCGATTGAGTTGCGCACGAACACGGGTCAGTTCCTGAGCAACATCGCAATCCAGGAAACCGAGGGCGAGGCACGGAAAAAGCTTCTGGTGGCTGTTCCAACCGGAGTGCTCATCCAGCCGGGCCTGCGCATCCAGATCGACGACAGCAAGCCGGTTCAGGCCAAATACAGCATCTGCGCGCCGAACGCCTGCTACGCCGAGCTGGCGATTGACGACACATTCATCAACGCCATGAAGCAGGGCGGCGAGATGCGCGTTTCGCCGTATAACCAGCAGGCCAAGGAAATCGTCTTCAAGATGACCTTGATCGGCTTCACCAAAGTCTACGACGGTGAGCCGATGGATCTTGCCGAACTGCAGAAGCGTCAGGAAGAACTGCAGAGCGAACTGCAGAAGAAAGCCGACGATGCCCGCCAGAAACTGATCGACGCCCAGAAGGCCTCTCAGTAACTCGGCAGGCTCTGCAAACAAAAAAGGCCGGAACGCAAGTTCCGGCCTTTTTAGTATTCGGGACCTGCTGCGCGTCAGTGGATCTCGACGCTGCGCGGCAGATACGAACCGTCTGTCTGTTCTTCGAAAATTTCTTCCACCTGCGGATGCCGGACCGGTTCCCCGGTCATGTCCGGTTCCAGGTTCTGCTCGCTGACATAGGCGACGTATTCCGTCTCCTCGTTTTCCGCCAGCAGGTGATAAAAGGGTTGGTCGCGAACCGGCCGCACGTCCTCGGGAATGGCATTCCACCATTCTTCGGTGTTGCTGAATGTCGGATCGACATCGAAAATCACGCCCCTGAAAGGGTAAATCCGGTGCCGGACGACCTGACCTATTCTAAATTTTGCCGTTCGCATGGTTACTCGTCCGCCTGCTGCATGCTTTGCCGGGATAGCGTGTCGACCGCCGGCTTGCAAGCATTGTAATATTAAAGTCTACACAACAGGCCTTGCGATTTCCTAAAAACCATACACCTCAGCAAGGCCGGAGTCTTTGCTGGCGACGAGCCTGGCAAGATCGACAATGACCTTTGCCTGTTTCCACGTCGCATCATCCTGCATCTTACCATCAATCATGACCGCGCCGGTACCGTCAGGCATGGCCTCAAGTATTTTGCGCGCGAAGGCGACTTCCTGCGGATCGGGCGAGAACACCCGTTTGGCAATTTCGATCTGGGTCGGATGGAGCGACCACGCGCCGAGACAGCCCATCAAAAATGCGTTACGGAACTGGCTTTCACAGGCCTGCGGGTCGGAAAAGTCTCCGAACGGTCCGTAAAAGGGCTTCAATCCGTTCGAAAGACAGGCATCGACCATCTTGGCGACAGTATAGTGCCAGAGGTCCTGCTGGAACGTCGCGCGGGTGCCCGCGCCGGTCTCGTCCGAAAGAACCGCATAGTCCGGATGCCCGCCGCCGACACGCGTGGTCTTCATGCCCCGCGAGGCAGCCAGATCCGCGGGGCCCAGGCTCATGCCGTGCATGCGCGGGCTGGCCGACGCGATCTGCTCGACGTTCTTCACGCCTTCTGCGGTTTCCAGGATCGCGTGGATCAGGATCGGCCTGGACAGGCCGGCTTTCGCTTCCAGCTGTGCAAGCAACTGGTCGAGATAGTGGATGTCCCATGCCCCCTCGACCTTGGGCAGCATGATGACATCGAGCTTGTCGCCCACGGACTGGACGATCTGCATCACGTCGTCCAGGAACCAGGGACTGTTGAGGCAGTTCACACGGCTCCATAGGCCAGTCGAGCCGAAATCATTGTCACGCGCCATCTGGATGAAGCCGGACCGGGCGTCCGACTTGGCATCCGCGGGGATCGCGTCTTCCAGGTTGCCCAGCACGACGTCGACCTTGCTGATGAGGTCCGGGACCTTGGCGCGCATCTTCTCGATATGCGGCGGAACGAAATGGATCATCCGCTCCAGCCGGACAGGAATTTCGCGGAACGGGGCAGGGGCGCCTATGGCGAGTGGCTTGTAATATGCACTGGGCGCTTTCATGAAACTGGCTTCCTCCTGCTGTCCATCACCTAGCTATAGCGCCTATGCTGCGCTGCAACCATTACCCGAAGGGTGAAGAAGGCGGGTCCGATCAGCCATGGAAGGACTTCACCGCCGCAGCCCGTGTCTCTTGCCTTTGAAGGAGGCTCTTGCCGGGCGGCGCCCATTTCTTGTGGATCCACATCCACTGCTCGGGATGTTCCTTGATCCATCCCTCGAAGATCTCATGCATCCGGGCAGTCGCGGCCTGAATATCCGCTTGCCGGTCGTCCGTGTGCGGAACCGTGATCGCCTGTCCCTCGACTCGGAAGTGAACGCCTTTCTTGCGAACGACGCGTCCGAGTACGATCGGCACATTGCTGGATCTCGCAAGGGAGGCCGGCACGGTGTTGGCGTAGGCCATGCGGCCGAAAAACGGGACTTGAACACCGCGTGCTTCCCTTAGGTCTCCCATCATCGCCAGGACGCCGCCGCTTTTCAGCGTTGCCAGGATCTTGCGGGCCGCCTCCGGTCCCTTGGACAAGAGCCCGCCGCGATAAAGATCCTTGCGCAGGGTCCGGACAACCTTGTCGGCCTCCGGGTTTCGAAGGGCCTGATATACGCCGGTGATCTCGACGCCGCGCCTCACGACCGGTTGCACGCACAGTTCCCAGTTGCCGCTGTGAAATGAAACGAGAATGCAGGCCTGTTTCCCGTCGAGCATGGCGTTGGTCGTCTCGTCCCCTGTCGCCTCGAACCGGTGATCCTGCTGCAGGAGCCGGTCGATATGAAAGGTTTCGGCGGCTACACGGCCGAGATTCTCCCACATTCCGCGAACCGTTTGATCGCGCTCGCGCTCGCTCATGGAGGGAAACGCATGCTCCAGATGCTCAAGCGCGCGCTTGTGGCGGGCATTGAACGGAGCAAAAAGGCGCCAGCTCTTGCCCATCAGGTAGGACGCCGCGTCGACCGGAATGAGCCGGAACAGGAACACCGCCACATTCAGCACAATGCCTTCCAGCCGGTTCTGCAGTGCGAACCGTTTCGGGTGTTTCCTCTGTCTCAGTTTTCGCGACATTTCGGGGCGGTCACTTTCGCTTTGTCTTGCCCGGTCCGCACACGGGGCCTGTTCAGGTCGTTTTGGCGGCATTGAGACCTTGCGGTACCCGCCCAGACCTGATTGGTATGCGGGACACGACGCACTCCGCAGGTGAAGCGTCCATATCCAAGCTCAATGAGAGATGCAAGTTTCTTTCGATGAACGATCCGTGCTTGTCGTCCCGTCAGAATACAGGAAGTGAATGCTGGAAGTCATAAGTCTGGCGCTGCCTTTTTTCGGCTTGATCATTCTGGGTTTCGGCGCCGGGAAAATCAGGCGTTTGCCCGAGTCCGGGCTCGCCTGGATGAATTTCTTCGTGATCTATCTGGCGCTTCCGGCTCTGTTTTATCGGCTGTTGTCCGAAACGCCGTTCGAGCAGCTGGCAAACGTGTCCTATATCGCGGCGACGACTTTCACCACCTACATCGTCTTCGCCGTCTCGTTCTGCATCGGCGTCGTCGTGACGCGCGGCAGTATCGGGGAATCCACGATCCTGGGCATCGCCGGGGCCTATTCCAATATTGGCTACATGGGACCCGGACTGACGCTGGCCGTCCTGGGAGAGCAGGCCACCGTTCCGACGGCACTGATCCTGACCTTCGACAATGCCCTGATGTTCACCCTGGCGCCCCTTTTGATGGCACTGGCGGGGACCGAGAACGAGTCGATTGTCGGAACACTCAAGCAGATTGCCATCAAGATCTTCACGCACCCGTTCATTCTCGCAACCATCGCCGGGGTGACGGCCGCCGCATTCGAACTGCGTCCGCCGCAGGCGGTCAACACGCTCTTGCTCTACCTCAGCAACGCGGCGGCTCCCTGCGCCCTGTTTGCCATGGGCGTCAGCATTGCCCTCAGACCGATGGGCAGGGTTCCCGTCGAGCTTCCGCTCGTCCTCGCAGTGAAGCTTCTGCTGCATCCGGTCCTCGTCTTCCTGCTGCTCACATGGCTTGGCGGGTTCGATCCGACCTGGATCGCAACTGCCGTTCTGATGTCCTGCCTGCCACCGGCAACGAATGTGTTCGTGATTGCGCAGCAATACGGAACCTATGTTCAGCGCGCGTCGAGTTTTGTTCTGGTCGGCACGGCGGTTTCCATCATCACGGTAACGGCCTTCATCTGGGCTCTTACAACCGGGTTTCTGCCTGTCGGTTGACCCGCGGGCGCTGAAAGAACAAACTCTCTTTCCATGATGCATGGCTTCTCAGCCCCAGGGCGACTTTCAGGCATATGAACAAGGCACTTCAATCCGACGAGATTTATGGCCGGTACGCGCCACGTGTCCACGACCGCTTGCAGCATTTGCGCCGGCTCATACTGGAAACGGCGCAGCAGAATGCAAAGGTCGGAGACCTTCAGGAAACCCTGAAGTGGGGGCAGCCGAGTTTCCTGACCGTCAGACCGAAAACCGGCACGACCATTCGCATTGACAAGGACGGAGCGGATGGAGTGGACACCGCGGACGTGGCGCTTTTCGTCCACTGCCAGACGTCGCTGGTGTCTGAATGGCGCGTTCTTTATCCGCATCTCTCCTTCGGCGGAAACAGATGCGTGCATTTCCCCGCGGACAAGCCGCTTCCCGAGGCGGAAATCTGCCAGATGGTCTCAATGGCCTTGCGGTATCACCTCGACAAGGCGAGCCCCTAGGGTCCGTACCCGGGCTTTCGCCAGCGTCGCCCTAGCTCAGCCGGGACGGCGGAAGCCTGATGCCGGGGACATGCCCTCCCGCATGAGGAACCTCTTGAGCGGGGCAACCTTGTCGACGACGTACATCCCGAGCCCACGGGCGGCCTGAACCGGTAGAAACGGGGTCAGCAGCGACCTGTTGAGAATGTCGACGGCGTTGGTCCTTGTCGTGATATCGCGCCGGCGCTTCGTTTCGTAGTGCTCCAGGATGCTTCGGTCGCCCGGATCGACGTTTCGGCGGCAGGCTGCCTCGACAACCGATGTCAGGTCGATGATATCGCGCAGGGAAAGGTTCAGCCCTTGGGCCCCGATGGGCGGGAAGACATGGGCTGCCTCGCCGATCAGGGCGATCCTGTCACCGGCCAGGCGGCTCGCGCTCATTCCGCTCAGCGGGAAGCTCTTCACGTCCGACGCGAGCTTGAAGGATCCGAGGATTGAATGCGCCCTGCGTTCGAGTTCCATCTCGAGCTCTGGCGCCTTCATCACACAGAGACGTTCGGCACCGTCTTCCGATTCAACACAGACGATCGATGACATGTTGCCGGGAAGCGGAACAAGCGTGAACGGCCCCGTCGGCGTGTGAAACTCCGTCGAGATGCTGTTATGCGGAAACCTGTGTTCAATATTGAGAACGACCGCCACCTGCGGATAGGCCCATGTTTTCACGTCGATCCCGGCCGCGTCGCGGAGCATGGACTTGCGGCCGTCGGCCGCGATGGCAAGCCGTGCGCGAATGCGCGATCCGGATGCCGTTTCGACAAGAATGTTTCCTGGTGCTGTCTCAACGGAAATGGCCTGTTCCGGAAAGACTGTCAGCGTCGCCTCGGTGCTGCATTTTTCCTCCAGCACGGCGTTCAGCCGATCGTTGAGGATATTGAAGCCGAACTCTTCCAGTTCGAGATCGGACGAGTCAAACACCACTTCCGGTGCCCTGATGAGCCCGCCGGTGTCGTCCACCATGCGCATCTTGGCAAGGGGAGCCGTGCTCTGCGCCAAGTCGTCCCACACGCCGATGCGCTTCAGAAAGGAAATCGATTGCT
The DNA here is from genome assembly GCF_965232425.1 of Roseibium sp. GTDB lineage: Bacteria > Pseudomonadota > Alphaproteobacteria > Rhizobiales > Stappiaceae > Roseibium. The sequence goes on along the minus strand of NZ_OZ246971.1, from coordinate 5,494,134 downwards.
GCCAGAGGGCGGTCGTGCGGCCGTCCTGGCCACCGGCAACCGGTGCGACAAGTGCAACAGACAAGCCACGCTGAGCCAGGCCGATTGCCGCGATCCGTCCCGAGGGACCACCGCCGACAACAACAACATCCTGCACATTCGACTGATCGGGTTTTGACATCTGGTTCGCCTGTCGTTCACTCTCTGCTCCTCAAACATGCGGCTTTGCGGCACAAAATCAACGGGGCGAAACCACGCAGGCGGGCGGGACCCGAAATCCCGGACACCAGGAAGAACACCGTATGCGCAAGATCAAAGACTGCGTCGAAATTCTCGCTATCCTAGCGCCATGGATTTCGATACAGGCCATTGACGGAACGGATGACGACTGCAGCGACTGAGAAAAACGACCTGAAACAACGGCCCGATCCCGGGTTTGGCCGGCGCGGCTGGCCGCTCGTGGTGCTGGTGGTGGCAATGCTGAGCCTGTCCGGCTGGAGTTATCTGCTTGTCATGGTCGCGGACATGGTCCCGGCGATGGACATGACGCAGGTCGGACCGGGCATGGGCGTGTTCAATCACTTCAACATCTTCAGTGGGTTGTCGGCTGAAGCCCGGGCGGCGCTGGCCGTTATCTGTCTGCCGGCGGGGGCGACGTTCGGCATGCCGTCGGCGGCCATGACCGGTGCCGACCTGCTCAGGATTTTCCTGATGTGGGCGATGATGTCGATGGCGATGATGGTCCCGACAGCCATTCCGATGCTCAAGGCCTATCATGCCCGGATCGGACGCGGACGCGGATCCCGGGATGGCGCTTTGGTGCCGTCCGTTGCAGCGATTTTCGGGTACCTGACCGTCTGGCTGGGATACGCCCTTGTCGCGACACTCGCGCAATGGGGGCTTTCCGTTGCCGGCGGTATGACCGATATGATGGCACCGGCAAGCCTTGCCCTGACAACGACCGTCCTGTTCGCAGCAGGTCTTTACCAGTTCACGCCGGCAAAGGCCGCGTGTTTGCAGCGCTGCTGGTATCCTCGCTGGAATTTTTCAGAAGGCATGACCGGTCGCGGACTTGTGACCGGATATGGTGAGGGCCTTTCCCAGGGATTGATCTGTCTCGGCTGTTGCTGGGCGGTCATGACGGTGATGTTCGCCGTCGGCCTGATGAACATCATCTGGATTGCGCTGCTTGGAGGCATCATGGCGCTCGAAAAGACGTTCCCCAGCAAGCTGTTTCCCAAAATGATAGGTGCCGGGCTGATCTCGTGGGCAGGTCTCCTCGTCGGGCTGATTTACACCTGATCCAGGCTTGAGCAGCCCGACTCATTTGCGACTGGGGCTGTTTTTTCGGTTCACACTGTCATACGATTGCAATATTAGTCCCCGGGCGCGGTCAGGCAGAGACGGACCGGGGACAAAGACCGGTGCCCATCATCCGCTGATAGAACAAACGGCGCCGTGCTGCATTTAGTGTGAGGAAATCCCGTGACGGACGTAACCCCGGGCAAAGCAGCGCCCGAACCCGCATTGTTTCTGATTCACGTGCTGACAGCGTCCGGTGCACCCATCGCCCTGGTCGCGCTGCTTGCAGGTGCTCAGGGCAAGTGGGCCGAGATGTTCGCCTGGCTCGGGCTGGCCTTTTTCGTTGACGGCATAGATGGCCCGCTGGCGCGCCGCTACAACATTGCCGAACGTCTGCCGAGATGGTCGGGCGCCTCGCTCGACTTCGTCATCGACTACGCGACTTATGTTTTTCTCCCCGCGTTCGCCCTGTCGTGGAGCTTCATGCTGTCCCAGCCGTGGAACTGGATATGCGGCGGCTTGGTCGTGTTCACCGGTGCGTTGTATTTCGCCGACAATGGCATGAAAACGCCGGACGGATCGTTCAAGGGCTTCCCGGCGGGCTGGAACATGGTCGTTTTCGGCCTGATGGTCCTGTCTCCCTCCCAGGCCTTCACGATCGCCATCGTGATCCTGTGCTGCGCCCTGACATTCGCTCCGATCCGCTTCGTTCATCCCGTCCGCGTCCGCCGTTGGCGGATCGTCACTCTGCCCGTGACCCTCGGCTGGATGGGACTGGCGGCCTATGCGATTGTCAACGGCATGTCGCTGGAGGGAAGTCTGGCCGTGATCTTCACGGTTTCGAGCATCTACCTGTTTTCGGTCTCCGCGGTTCAGCAACTGCTGGATCGTGTTGATTAATCACCAGATTTTCCTTTTCCGCTCGTCCCGATGCCGCTAGTGTGCCGTTTTACGAACGCACATGCGAGGCGCAAGGCCTCCCGGAGGGAAAAATGGTTCAGGCTGTCCGTGTCCATGAAACTGGCGGTCCAGACGTCATGCGCTGGGAACATGTCGATGTCGGCGAGCCCGGTCCGGGCGAAGCGCGCATCCGGCACACTGCGATCGGCCTGAACTTCATCGACACGTATTTTCGCTCCGGGCTCTATCCGGCCCCGTCGGGCACACCGTTCTCGCCGGGCAACGAGGGGGCAGGCATTGTCCAGTCGGTCGGCGAGGGCGTAACCCACCTGAGCCCGGGAGACCGCGTCGCCTATGCCGGCCCGATCGGTTCCTATGCCCAGGAGCGCATCATCTCAGCAGACAGTCTCGTCCTTGTGCCGGACGGGATCGACGACAAGACCGCCGCCGGAATGATGCTCAAGGGCATGACCGCCCAGTATCTGTTGCGCCAGACCTTCCAGGTCGGGCCTGATACGACCCTGTTGTTTCATGCAGCCGCAGGCGGCGTCGGACTGATCGCCGGACAGTGGGCTGCCCATCTCGGCGCAACCGTCATCGGCACCGCGGGGTCGCAGGAAAAGATCGAGCTTGCGAAAGCCCATGGCTATCAGCACATGATCAATTACCGCACCGAAGATTTCGTGGAACGGGTGAAGGAGATAACGGGCGGCAAAGGTTGTGATGTCGTCTACGATTCGGTCGGACAGGATACCTATCCCGGATCTCTGGATTGCCTGAAACCGCGCGGGCTGTGGGCCAGCTTCGGACAGTCTTCCGGACCGATCACCGACTTCAATCTGGCCCTGCTTGCGCAAAAAGGCTCTCTTTTCGCAACCCGGCCAACCTTGTTCACCTATATCGCGACCCGCGCTGCGCTGGAAAAAACCGCCGCCGAACTCTTTGACGTCGTTCAAAAAGGGATCGTCAAGATCGGGGTGAACCAGGAATACCGGCTGGCTGACGCGATCCAGGCGCACCAGGATCTTGAGGGCAGAAAGACAACGGGCACGACCGTTCTCATACCCTGAGGGCACGGGTGCAATGCTTAGCGGCCGGGCCCAGGAGCTGTCCCGCAATCTCTACTCTCCCGCCATGCGATACTTCATGGCGGCTGCCGAGGCCGGCTCGATCCGGGCAGCCTCGCGGGAACTGAATGTTGCATCCTCGGCGGTCAACCGTCAGATCCTGTGGCTGGAAGATGCTCTGGGAATGCAGCTGTTCGATCGGGTCGGGCGGCGCATCCGGCTGTCCCAGGCGGGCGAACTGCTCCTGGCGCATATTCGCCGGACATATTCCGATTTCGAGGGTACGGTTGCCGAACTGGATGCCCTGAAAGGCCTCAGGCGCGGCTCCGTTTCGATCGCCAGCGTCGAAAGCGTGTCGGAAAAACTCCTGCCCGCGCTGATCAGCAGTTTCCGGAAACGGTATCCCGGCATTCATGTCAGCGTCTCCGTTTCCTCCTCGCAGGACGCGGCAGCAAAGGTCGAGGCCGCCGAGGCAGATGTCGGTTTCACCTTCGACCCGCCCGAAAACTCGGCGCTGACGGTCGCGTTCGAGCATGAGCTCGTGATCGGCGCGCTGATGTCGCCCATGCATCCGCTGGCGAAGCAGGGCAGGCTTGGGCTTCATGACTGCTTGAAATACCCGGTGGCCTTGCCGGCGGAGGGCCTGTCCCTGCGCACGCGGCTGGATCTCGTCCGAAGCCGGATACCCGGCGCTTCGAGGACCTATGTGGAAGCCAACTCGCTGCGCCTGATGCGGGCACTCGCGCGCGAGGAGGACGTCATCGGATTTCAGACGATGATCGGTTGCGAGGATGATCTGGCTTCGGGATCGCTCGTTTTCAGACCCCTTACGGACGCGCCGCTCCAGGCGGACCGGTTGTGTGTGATAACCTCGTCTCTTCGGGCACTGGCCCTTGCGCCGGGAATGTTTTTTGACCACGCAGTGTTGACCATGAAGGACAATCTGCCTTCAATTGATGCCGAAACGGCATCATAAAGGTCTCAAATGAGCGCTTTGGTTCCGCGGTTTTTTAAGGCACATTTTTGTCAGGCTTTGTGACACTTCGTCACGCGAGGGAGAATGTTGATGGGTCGCTTGACGACACACGTACTCGACACGGCTTTGGGAAAGCCCGCGAACGGGCTCAAGATAGAATTGTGGTTACACGGCGAAACACCGGTCTTCGTCTCGTCTCATGTCACGAACGCCGACGGACGCGTGGATGGCCCGATCCTGGACGGCGATGATTTCAGGACAGGTACATATGAGCTCCGGTTTCATGCAGGCGATTATCTGAAGACGACGGAACAAAAGCTACCCGATCCGCTGTTTCTCGATGTCATTCCCATTCGCTTCGGAATAGCCGAGGCAGATGGCCACTATCATGTACCGCTGCTGCTCTCGCCCTTCGGTTATTCCACGTACAGGGGGAGCTAGGCAATGCGCGACACGATCCGCTTCCTCAGGCGCGGTGAAATCGTTGAACTGGACAATGTCGGGCCAACGGAAACCCTTCTCGACTACCTGCGTCTTCGGCAGGGACAGACCGGCACCAAGGAAGGTTGCGGCGAGGGCGACTGTGGCGCCTGCACGGTTGCGCTCGGGCGTCTCGTCAAGGGAAGGCTGGTCTACCAACCGGTGAACAGCTGCATTTTGCTGCTCGGTATGGTCGATGGCGCGGAGCTGGTGACGGTCGAAGACCTGGCCCAGGACGACCGGCTGCATCCGGTCCAGCGCGCCATGGTGGATCTGCACGGATCCCAGTGCGGCTTCTGCACACCCGGTTTCATCATGTCGCTCTTTACCCTCTATCACGCGGAGAACGTCACCCAGACCCGCAAGACCGTGACTGACTGGCTGGCCGGAAACCTCTGCCGGTGCACCGGCTACCGCCCGATCGTCGACGCGGCCCTGGAAACCTGCTTCCAGGCAACCGACGACGCCTTCACCTGGCGCGCCAACGAAACCCGGGAGCAGCTGCAGTATCTCGCCGACAGCCGCGACATTTTCGTGGGCAACGGAGACAGTTTCTTTTCAGCGCCCGCAACGCTTGACGGTCTGGCCGCGCTCTACGGCCAGCACCCGGATGCGACCCTCATTGCCGGCGGCACGGATGTCGGTCTGTGGATCACGAAGCATTTGCGCGAGCTGCCCAAGATGATCTGGCTTGGCCGGATTGAGGGCCTGGACCGTGTCGAAGACAGCCCCTCGGGCGTTCTGATCGGATCGACGGCAACCTACACGGCAACGGAAAAAGCCGTGACGGGTCTCTCGGAAGACCTTGGGGAACTCTGGCGACGGATCGGATCGAAACAGGTGCGCGCGTCGGGTACCGTCGGCGGCAACATCGCAAACGGGTCCCCGATCGGTGACACGCCGCCGGCCTTGATCGCGCTCGGCAGCACGCTCGAACTGCAATCGGTCGAAGGGTCCAGGGCCATTGCGCTCGAAGACTTTTTTCTGCAGTACGGCAGACAGGACCGGAAGCCCGGCGAATTCGTCACCGGCCTCTTCGTCCCCCGGCTTTCCGCCAACCAGGCATTTCGCTGCTACAAGATTTCCAAGAGATTCGATCAGGATATCTCCTCGGTCGTGGGCGCTTTCCGGTTCACGGTCGAAGAAGGGCTCATCGTCGCTTCCAGGATCGCCTATGGCGGCATGGCAGGGACACCGATGCGGGCGTCGAACGCCGAAAAAGCACTGTCCGGCGCCGAACTCGACGATCCGTCGACATGGGGCGACGCGATGAAAGCCCTGCTTTCCGATTTCGATCCGTTGACCGACATGCGCGCAAGCGCAGGCTACCGCATGGAAACGGCCAGGGCCCTTCTCGCGAAGGCCCTGATGGAGATCAGCGGGACGGCACCGGGAGACATTCGGATTTCGTCGAGGCGGGGGGCTGACAATGACCGCGCAGCCTGACCGCCCACAGGAGTTGCCCACCCTCAAGAACGTCCGCAAGGCGCTGCCGCATGACAGCGCCGAAAAACATGTCACGGGGACCGCAACCTATATCGACGATGCCGTCGAACCGTCAGGCACACTGCATGTCGCTCCCGGCTGGGCGCGCCACGCCGTCAGGGGAAAACTGCTTTCAATTGACCTTGCCGACGTCAGATCGACACCCGGCGTTGTTGCGGTGCTGACATCTGAAGACATCCCGGGAACGAATGACTGCTCTTCCGCCTTCGGAGACGATCCTGTTCTTGCCGAGGACGAAATCCTGTTCTTCGGCCAGGTGGTGTTCGCCGTCGTCGCTGAAACGCGGGACATCGCGCGAAAGGCAGCACTCAAGGGAAAAATCGACGTCGCTCCGATCACGCCAATCCTGACCCCGGAGGACGCTGTCGCTGCCGATACGACCGTCTTGCCGGACTACCAATTCAGAAGGGGATCTCCCGAAACCGGCTTGCAAGCGTCCAAAAACATCCTGTCCGGCTCGATGAACATCGGTGGCCAGGAACATTTCTATCTGGAAGGCCAGGTTGCCATGGCCACGCCTCAGGAAGACCACGGCATGCTGATCCTGTCGTCGACCCAGCATCCGACCGAGATCCAGCACACGGTGGCCAAGGTTCTGGGCGTTCCGGACGCAACGGTCACGGCGGAAGTGCGCCGGATGGGCGGGGGCTTCGGCGGCAAGGAATCCCAGGCGAACCAGTGGGCAGCGCTGGCCGCGCTCGCCGCCGCCAGGACCGGCAAGACCTGCAAGGTCCGCCTCGATCGCGACGACGACATGATCATGACCGGCAAGCGTCACGACTTCAAGGTCAACTGGAAAGTCGGTCACGACGACGCGGGACTGATCCGAGCCGTCGACCTGGAGTTTCTGGCGCGCTGCGGATATTCCGCGGACCTGTCGCTCGGCGTGAACGACCGCACCATGTTCCACGCCGATAGCAGCTACTTTTATCCCGACGCATCGATCCGGTCCCGCAGGCTCAGGACGGATACGTGCTCCAACACCGCATTCCGCGGTTTCGGAGGCCCGCAGGGCATGCTCGCCGCCGAGAGGCTGATCGACGCCATCGCGATCAGTCTCGGCAAGGATCCGCTGACGGTCCGCAAGCTGAATTTCTACGACGGCGAACGCAACATCACGCCCTACGGAATGCCGGTCGAGGAGTTCGAGGTCATGCATGACCTCATCTCGACACTGGAAGCGAAAAGCGAATACTGGATCAGGCGCGAGGAAATCAGCGCCTTCAATGAAAACAATGCGGTGCTCAAAAAGGGGCTCGCCCTGACGCCGGTCAAGTTCGGTATTTCCTTCACACTCAAGCACCTCAACCAGGCCGGCGCGCTCGTCCACCTCTACACGGACGGATCAATCCACCTGAACCACGGCGGTACCGAGATGGGGCAGGGCCTCTATCAGAAGGTCGCCCAGGTGGTCGCCGAGGAATTCGGGGTGACGATGGACAAGGTCGTGATCACGGCGACCAACACCTCCAAGGTGCCGAACACCGGTCCGACAGCCGCGTCTTCGGGCACGGACCTGAACGCCATGGCGGCCAGGATCGCGGCACAGGAGATCAAGTCGCGGCTGATCTCGTTCCTTTGCGAAATGCACCAGTGCGGACCGGATGTGATTTTCTTCGGTGAAAACAGGGTCCTGGTGGGCGACAAGGGCTACACGCTCGCGGAGGTCGCGAAACAGGCGCATGCCGGCCGCATACAGATGTCCCATGCCGGTTTCTACGCCACCCCCGGCATCACCTGGGACCGGGAGACCGTGTCCGGGCGCCCCTTCTACTATTTCGCCTTCGGTGGCGCCTGCTCGGAAGTGACCATCGACACCATGACCGGCGAGATGATCGTGGATCGCGTCGACATCCTCCATGACGTCGGACACTCGCTAAACCCGGCCATCGACCTCGGGCAGATCGAAGGTGGTTTCGCACAGGGTATGGGATGGCTGACAACGGAAGAACTCGTGTGGGACGAGGAAGGCAGGCTGCGGACGCATGCACCGTCGACCTACAAGATCCCGACGGCATCCGACATTCCGGACCATTTCGACGTTCAGCTCTATGACAGCCGCGGCAATCCCCAGGACACGGTCTATCGTTCGAAGGCCGTCGGCGAACCGCCCGTGATGCTTGCCAATTCGGTCTTCTGTGCCATCAACGATGCGATCGCCAGCCTTGCGCCGTTCGAGATACCGAACCTCGATGCCCCTGCGACACCGGAGGCCATCATGCGCGCCGTTCAGGACATGCGCCGCAGAAGGGCAGGCGCATGAAAGTCTGGACACACATCGCCGACAGTCTGGAAACATGCGGGTCCTGCGCCCTCGTGACGGTCGTGCAGGTGGACGGCTCCGCGCCGCGCGAGGCAGGGGCACGCATGGTTGTGCGCCCGGATGCATCCTTTTTCGGAACGATCGGGGGCGGCACGCTCGAACTGGAGATCATCCGCATGGCAGCCCGGCTCGCCGCTGAAAACACTGCACGCCTCGACATTCAGTCCGTTGCCCTTGGCCCGGATCTTGGCCAATGCTGCGGCGGGCGGGCCAAGCTGTCGATCGAGATCCTGACGGCGAAATCAGCCGGCACGGCAGGCCTGCTGGCACAGCGCGAGAAAGAAGGCACTGTTTTTGCCACCAGCGCAGAAATGCGGGGCGGACGCCTTGGGACCCGGCACATTCTGGATGCCCCCGTCGCGCGTCCGTTCCAACTGATTGAAAGTGCTGATGAAACCATCTGCGAGGTCGTGGAAAATTTCGGGGAAACAAGGACACCGCTTGCGCTGTTCGGTGCAGGGCATGTCGGCAAGGCGCTCGTGCTGGCGCTTGCGCCGCTGCCGTTTTCCATCACGTGGATCGACAGCCGCGCGGATCAGTTCCCGCGCGCCGTGCCGGCCCATGTGACGAAAGTCGCGCTCGACAATCCGGCCGCCGCACTTGATGACATGCCGTCCGGCGCCTTTGTTCTGGCAATGACCCATTCCCATGCCCTCGACGAGGACATCATGGCGCGGGCCCTGCTGCTGCAACGGTTCGGATATTGCGGCGTTATCGGTTCAAAAACGAAAAAAGCCCGGTTCATGAAGAGATTGAAACAGCGGGGATTGAGCGATCTCCTGTTGACAAGAATGGTGTGCCCGGTCGGAAAAACAACAATAAAATCAAAGCATCCGGCTGCAATTGCCGCCGGAATTGCCGTGGACCTTCTTGAGCGGCTCGAAGCGGGCGAGAACCGGCAAACGAGCGGATCGGGGCTTGCCCGGAACATGACACTTGGTCAATAAGGCGGCATTCAGGTGGGGGAAGACGTGGAAGAAACAGGTAGCCCGGATCTTGGTGGCGACGTGCCCATAGACAGGTCCGAAAGAGAAACGCTTCTGGACGCCCGCGGGTTGACCAAGCGGTTCGGCGACATCCTTGCCAACGACAGGGTGGATCTCGTTCTCAACAAGGGTGAAATTCACGCGCTCCTGGGAGAAAACGGTGCTGGAAAATCGACTTTGGTCAAGATGTTCTACGGGTCTCTCGATCCCGACGGCGGCGAGATCTCCTGGAACGGACAGCCGGTGTCGATCAACAACCCGGCAGCGGCGCGGGAACTCGGCATCGGCATGGTCTTCCAGCATTTCTCGCTGTTCGAGGCCCTGACCGTCGTCGAGAACATTGCGCTGGCGCTGCCCAATCCGGGCAACATGCAGGATCTGGCAAAGCGAATCGAGACGGTTTCACGAGATTACGGACTGCCCTTGAGCCCGGGGGACATCGTCGCTGATCTTCCGGTCGGCATTCGTCAGCGCATCGAAATCGTGCGCTGCCTTCTGCAGGAACCCCAACTCATCATCATGGATGAACCGACCTCGGTTCTGACGCCACAGGAAGCGGATCAGCTTTTCGTCACGCTTCAGCGCCTGGCAAAAGAAGGCTGCGCCGTTCTTTATATCAGCCATCGGCTGGAAGAAGTGAAACGGATCTGCCATCACGCCACGATCCTGCGGCACGGCAAAGTCGTGCGCGAATGCGATCCGACGAAGGAAACGGCCGCGTCTCTCGCCAGCATGATGGTGGGTGCCGATGTCGCCTCCGTCAGTTCCGGAGACGGGGCGGCGCAGGTCGGGCAAACCCGCCTCACGCTTCAGAAACTGAGCGCAGCGGCCGCAACGCCCTTCGCGACCGCGCTCAACGGAATTTCCCTGGACCTCAGGGCCGGAGAAGTGGTCGCCATCGCCGGTGTCGCAGGCAATGGCCAAGGGGAACTCTTCGATGCCATTTCAGGTGAAATGCGTGTGTCGGCCGACATGGTGCAGATTGACAGAACGCCTTGCGGCAACAAGAGCATCACCTGGCGCAGAAAGCAGAACGCAGCCTTCGTTCCCGAAGAGCGGCTCGGTCACGGTGCCGTGCCGGGCATGAAACTCTCCCAGAACATCGTTCTGACGCGCCACAGCACCGGCGACAAGCTCGTCGGCGGGGGATTTGTCTCGACCGCCGAGGCAAGCAACCTGGAGAAGCGGATCAAAAAGGCATTCGATGTCCGCATGTCGCATGACGATCCGGAAGCCAGATCGCTCTCCGGTGGCAACCTCCAGAAATTCGTCGTCGGCAGGGAACTGGACCGGGAACCCGGCGTACTTGTCGTCAATCAGCCGACCTGGGGCGTCGATGCTGGCGCGGCCGCGTTGATCCGCCAGGCCCTGATCGATCTGGCAAGATCCGGCTCCGCCGTCCTCGTCATCAGTCAGGACCTCGATGAAATCTTCGAGATTGCCGACCGGATCGCCGTCATCTCACGCGGCTTCCTGTCTGCCGCGGAACCGGCCACGCAGATGACGCGCGAACGCGTCGGCCTCCTGATGGCGGGTGGTGCCGAAACGCAGGGAGAGGTGGCCTGATGCGTCTCGAGCTTGTCAAAAGAAAAGAACACAGTCAGGCAATGGCCCTGCTGTCCCCCCTGATCGCCGTCTCGCTGACAGCCCTCACGGCCGCAATCATTTTCTCAATAACCGGTCACAATCCACTGGTTGCATTATATAAATTCTTCATTGAGCCGCTAACCCAGCAATGGTCCCTGGAAGCAACCATCGACAAGGCGACACCATTGATCCTGATCGGCTGCGGGCTCGCTGTCTGTTACCTGTCAAACAACTGGAACATCGGCGCTGAAGGACAGTTTGTCGTCGGTGCCCTGTTCGGCTCCATTCTGCCGGTTCTGTTTCCGTCTTTCGAAAACGCCGCGACCCTGCCGCTGATGCTGCTTTTCGGAGCCATCGGCGGGGCGCTCTGGGCGCTCATTCCCGCAGTGTTGAAAACGCGCTACAATACCAACGAGATCCTGACGAGCCTGATGCTTGTCTATGTCGCCGGACTGCTTCTCGATTACCTCGTCCGCGGACCATGGCGCGACCCCGGCGGCTACAATTTTCCCGAATCCCGTATTTTCTCGGACGCGGCGACGCTTCCGGAAGTGTTCGGGGGCGCGATGAGCCTCTCCGCGCCGATCACGATCGTGATCGCGGTCATCCTGGCAGTGGTGCTTGCGAAAACACTGAAAGGTTTCGAGATCAGGGTGATGGGCGAAAGTCCCCGCGCTGGCAGTTTCGCCGGCTTTTCCGCCAAGGGACTGACCTTGTTCTCGTTTGCTCTCGCAGGTGCTCTGGCCGGGCTCGCCGGCACGATGGAGGTTTCCGGGGCCCTGAACCAGCTGTTGCCGTCGATTTCACCCGGTTACGGCTTCACGGCCATCATTGTCGCCTTTCTCGGGCGGCTCAATCCGATCGGCATCATTATCGCCGGCTTCGTGCTCGCGCTGTCTTACATAGGCGGCGAGGGCGTCCAGTCCGCGATGGGTGTTTCCAACGAAATCGCCAGCGTGATCCAGGGATTGCTGCTGTTTTTCGTGCTCGCCTGCGACACACTGATCCTGTACCGGATAAGACTGGTCACGAAGCGCACGACCGCAGGGGAGGCAACCCATGTTTGAAGCCGTACTTTTGACGGTCATCACGGCCGCGACCCCGCTGCTGATCGCCGCCGTCGGCGAACTCGTCGTGGAGCGCTCAGGCGTCCTCAACCTCGGCGTGGAAGGCATGATGATCATGGGCGCCGTGATCGGCTTCGCCGTAGCCAACCAGACCGGATCGGGATCGCTGGGGGTCATTGCAGCCATTGCCGCCGGCATGGCCATGTCCGCTCTCTTCGCGGTTCTGGTGCTGTTTCTCGTGGCAAACCAGGTCGCAACGGGCCTTGCACTGACGATCCTTGGCATCGGTCTGTCCGGAATGATCGGGGAAGCGTTCATCGGGGTTCCGGGCCTTGATCTGCCGCAGCTCTATATCCCGGTTCTGTCCGAAATCCCGTTTTTCGGACCGGTGTTTTTCCAGCAGGATGCGCTTGTCTATCTGAGTTTCGTACTCGTCGCGGTCGTTGCCTATTGCCTCTTTCGAACCCGCGTCGGGCTCGTCCTGAGGGCGGTCGGAGACAATCACGGTTCGGCGCATGCCCTTGGATACTCGGTCGTGAAGGTCCGCTTCATGGCGATCCTGTTCGGCGGCGGATGCGCGGGACTGGCGGGCGCCTACCTGTCGCTGGCCTACACGCCGCAATGGGTGGAAAACATGACGGCGGGACGGGGCTGGATCGCCCTGGCTCTGGTTGTTTTTGCCTCTTGGCTGCCGCTGCGCGTCGTCATCGGGGCCTACCTGTTCGGCGCGGTCAGCGTTCTGAACCTGCATGCACAGGCGCTGGAGTTCGATATCCCGTCGCAACTGCTGTCCAGCCTGCCGTATCTGGCCACTATTCTGGTTCTCGTTCTGATATCGGCAAATCGCAGATTGACTTTGGTGAACACTCCGGCATGTCTGGGGAAACCGTTCGTACCGGACCGCTGAACCGGCCGGACAAAGCAACGGTCCTGGCCTGAACGCGATCCCGGCCTGGGCCAAACAGAAGATCGCAAAGACAAGAGATCAAACAAGAGGGGACTACTCGTATGAAATCTCTTTTGAAGACCACGGTCGCAGCGTTTGCGTTCGCTGCGCTTGGCACCGCCGCCAATGCAGCCGATGTGAAGGCTTGCTTCGTCTATGTTGGCCCCGTCGGCGACTTCGGCTGGACCTACCAGCACGATCAGGGCCGTCTTGCCGTGGAAGAAAAGTTCGGCGACAAGGTCGAGACCGCCTATCTTGAGAGCGTGGCCGAGGGCCCCGATGCGGAACGCGCCATCGAACGTTTCGCCCGTGAAGGCTGCAACATCATCTTCACCACCTCGTTCGGCTACATGAACCCGACAATCAAGGTTGCGAAGAAATTCCCGGACGTGAAGTTCGAGCACGCCACCGGCTACAAGACGGCGGACAACGTCGCGACCTATAACTCCAAGTTCCACCAGGGCCGCTACATCATCGGCCAGATTGCCGCAAAGCAGTCCAAGACCGGAACCGCCGGCTACATCGCGTCTTTCCCGATCCCGGAAGTGGTCGCCGGCATCAATGCCTTCCTGCTCGGAGCCCAGTCCGTCAATCCTGATTTCAAGGTCAAGGTTGTCTGGGTGAACACCTGGTTCGATCCGGGCAAGGAAGCGGACGCCGCGAAGGCCCTGATCGATCAGGGCGCGGACATCATCACGCAGCACACCGATTCCACCGCACCCCTTCAGGTCGCACAGGAGCGCGGCGTGCACGGCTTCGGCCAGGCCTCCGACATGATCAACTTCGCCAAGGATGCCCAGTACACGGCCATCATCGATGATTGGGCCCCGTATTACATCGAGCGCGTCCAGGAAATGCTCGACGGAAACTGGCACACGCACAGCTCCTGGGAAGGGCTGGCTGAAGGCCACGTCGTGATGGCGCCCTACACCAACCTCCCGGCAGATGTCGTGGAGATGGCTCAGGCAACGGAAGCGAAGATCAAGGATGGCTGGGAACCGTTCACCGGACCGATCACCAAGCAGGACGGCTCGGTTGCCGCGGAAGACGGTGTGAGGCTGGATGACGGTGCCATTCTCGGCATGAACTGGTACGTCCAGGGCATCGACGACAAGCTCCCCGAGTAAGCTGACATCGAACGGGTCGGCTCACATGATCCGGCCCGTTTTCTTTCTGTTCAATCCAGTCTGGATATCCGGTGGATCGCGTCCTCGCGCGTGGAGAGACCCGGCTGCAGATCCATCCCCAGACCCGGCTTCTCGGGCACCGTGATCGTGCCCGTTTCGATTGGCGGCAGGTCGTCGACAAGATCCTGATACCAGTTGTAATAGAAGCCCCGGGCAATTTCCTGCTCCCTGACATTCCTCAGACCGAGCGCCAGATGGGTCGAGACCGCCAGCGTGACCGGCCCCGAGCAGTCGTGGAACGCGACCGGACGGGCGTTTGCCTCCGCAAGCGCGGCGATTTTCCGGGCAAGTGTGACACCGCCGGCCCAGGTGACATCGACGATCGGTGTCGCAATGTCACCCGCTTCGATAAGCGCCTTGAACTGGCCGAGGCCTGCAAGCGTTTCCCCGCCGGCAAATGGCACGGGCGAGCTTTCCGTCAGCTTGCGAATGTCATCCGTGCGGTCCATCCACACCGGATCCTCGATCCAGTCGATATCGAGCGGTTCCAGCGCTTGTGCGATTTTCTTCGCGGCATTGAGGCTCCAGAGACCATGCAGCTCCGCCTTCAGCCGCATGCGGTCACCATGTGCCTTGCGGACACGCTCAAACGGCTCCAGCCCCTTTTTGAGATCCGCCAGCGAAATGTCGATCCCGTCCGCTGCGCCTTCCGCAAGGTCGAAAGGCCAGATTTTCATGGAAAAGATCCCCATTTCCATGAGCGACGCGGCAACGTCTTCGGGATGATTCAGGAACCCGTTGAGATCGTCATGGAGCACAGCGGAGCCGGAGCCTTCGTCCGTTCCGAAATTGTCCGGCCTGACAGCGGAGGTCTTGGAAACATAGGCCGGTCCGGCACACGTGTTGTAGACCGCGATCCGGTCGCGCGTCCGACCGCCCAGAAGGTCGACGAGGGGCTTGCCCGCCGACTTGGCGGCAAGATCCCACAGCGCAACATCGACGGCGGCAACGGCGCGGATCTCGGCACCGGTTCCGGTGAAGCCGACATAGGGCTGCATCTTCATGTTCAAAAACTCGATCCGGCGTGCATCCTGCCCCAGGAGGATGGGGGCAATCCGGTCGTGAACATCCGCTTCGCACGGGCCCGCACCGAAATAGGTTTCGCCGAGGCCGGTCAGGCCGTCCGAGGTATGAATACGCACCCACAACAGGTTGGGGTGTTCTGCAAGACGCAGTGTTTCAACGGCTTCTATTTTCAAGGCACTGTCCTGTTCCATTGGAGTTCAAAGCCCGGTTCGCAGACCCGATCGCCCGCACAATGACAGCATTGTTGCGAAGTCGGGTCGTGTTGCAAGGTCAGTTGCACTGATATCAGCTGGCATTCCAGGGTCGCGATGGCTACCTTTCGGATCAGAACGGCATCCTGGCTGATCCGGCTGTCGCCCGGACCGTCACCCCGATGCCACTTGCCAGGCGAAGGACAAGCGATGATACAAAGACGCGAACTCATGCTCGGCGCAATCGCTGCCGGAGGGACAACGCTTCAAACCATGAAACAGGCCCAGGCGACAAACGACGGCTCCGGAAATGTTGCCGCGAACAAGTCGACAGACAGGTTTGCGCTCGCACTTGGCGGCGGGGCGGCGAAAGCGTTCGCGCACATTCCGATTCTCGAAGGCCTTGATGAACTCGGCGTCAAGCCGGCGGAAATGGCGGGAACGTCAATGGGGTCGATCCTTGGCGGACTGTATGCCGGGGGCATGAGCGGTGCCGAGATCCGGGAATTCGCGGTCGAACTGTTCACGAAGAAGACGCAGCTGTTTCAAAAACTGTTCCTGAAGGATGGCCGCACATGGTCGTCCCTCTTCAATGTGGTGCGGCCGGCGATCATCGATCCGATCATCCTGTTCGAGACCGTCTTTCCCAACACCATGGCCGAGACCTTTTATGAACTCGATATCCCGCTCAAGATCATCGCGACGGATTTCTACACCCAGTCCCAGGTCGTGCTGGACGAGGGGCAACTGCTGCCGGCAATCGCGGCTTCCTCAGCCTTGCCGATGCTGCTGACGCCGGTCGAGATCAATGGCCGCGTTCTGATTGACGGCGGCTTCGTCAACCCGACACCGTTCGACGTCTTCGAAAGGCCGGACCTTCTGACGGTGGGTGTCGATGTGACGGGCAGCGACTACTCGCACAAGAGCGGTCTTCCGAGCGGCCTGGACACGTGGATCGGGTCGTTTTCCATTACGCTGCATTCCCTCGTCGCAGCCAAGCTCGCATGCTCGCGCCCAGATCTCCTGATCGAACCGCCTATTGGCAAGTTCAAGACCATGGATTTCTTCAAGATCGAAGACATTTTGGAAGCAGCAGAGCCGGCCAAGGACGTCTTCAAGCGCGAACTTGGCGCACTTCTGGAAAAGACCTAGCGTTCAGAACGCCGGGCCGCGCCTGGAGAAGATGTCCTTCAACTGATCCGCGCGATCCGTTGACCAGCCCTCGGGCTCGACGACCGCCGCCCATGCGTCAATATAGTCGGGGGCGACGTAGTAGTGCCCGAACCTTGGAACGTCGAGCGCGAACATGGAATCGAGCGCAAGCTGCAACATGGTCACAACGGGGAACCAGGAGAGCCGGTCGGAGACATCCGGTGCGCGCGGCTGGTCCAGCCAGGCGGGCGGGCGCACCGCGCTGTCAAACGTGAAGTTGACGATCGGATCGCTGCCGTAGTTGAGAAAGACTGCCCTGATCGGTCCCCAGGTTCTGAAATCACCGTCAAGACCGCCATATTGGTCCATGACGCGCACGAGCGAGCCGTTGCCGAATGTCGGGCGCCAGGCCGGGCTGCCTTCGTTCCGCTGATCGCGCACTTCGGTCCAGTACCTGGAAAAGAACGGCGATCCGGCCCACATGGCCCCCTGGATCGGGTCTCCCAGCATATCGAACAGAGGCAGGGTCGCCTGGGAGTTGAACGCCCCCTGACTGAGACCGTGTACGTAAAACCGGGGCCTCTCGTCCTTGGGCAATCCGGTCCAGTAGTCATAGATCTTGTCGAACAGCGCCCGGGACTGCGCGACGCCGTAGTCGGGATGCGCAAGCAGGGCCAGCATGCTGGTCAGGTAGGAATACTGCACGGAGACCGTTGCGACATCGCCGGCAAGCATGAAATCAAGCGTGTCATGTGCACCCGGGTCCATCCAGCCTGTGCCCACCGGAACCATCACAATGAGCACGGACCGCTCGAACCCGCCGACCCGGATCAATTCCTCAAGCGCCAGGTTGGCACGCGCTTCCGCTGTATCGGCCGATCTTCGGCCGACATAGACACGGACAGGCTCCATCACGGGTCCGGATTGAAAGTCGGAGATCTCGTCGATGGTTGGAGCCGACGCAACGAAGTGGCGCCCCCAGCGTCCCATCTCGTCCCACCTGACCAGCGAGGCAGGACTGCCGGTCTTCGACGGATCCTGTGGCTGCGCGATATCCGGCTCGATCAGCACATCGGCCGCTTCGAACGATGCATCTGCTGCCCGAAGCGTGGATCTTATCAGCGCTCCGTCGATCAGCGCCCAGAAGACCCAGCCAACAACGCCGATGGAGAGCACCACGCCGACCTTCTGCGGCACCACGCGGTCGAGCACACGGGCGACGAACCGCCGAAGGACACCCGCCAGTCTGAAGCCCGCCCACAAGCCCAGAAACATGAGCCCTCCGGCAGCGAAGATGAAAAACGGCGCAGCGGTGTCGAGCGGCGGCAGATCGACTGCCACGCGCGTCGCGTTCTGCCAGGAGGCTGCCTTTGACAGGGAATAGACGAGAATTCCGGCACTCATCAAAAGCGCGGTTCCCCACCAGACCCAAAGAAAACGGCCCTTGATGTCGGGAATTTCCATGTAGCGCCAGAGGGCGCGCACGAGCATCGCCACCTCGTAACCGAGGCTGGCCGCGACGGCCGCAAGCGCGGCCTGAACCAAGGGGTCTCGCGGCATCAGGGACGGTGTCAGGGCGGCCCCGAAGCAGCTCACCGCGACAACAAGCGCGGTTGCCGACAGACCGTTTCGAATAACCTGCAACAAACCCATGTTTTCTCCGGCCCCGGATCACGCCTTTGATGGATGATCCCAAGGAATGAGCATGACAGGCACGTGCTTGTCCATCGGCTTTTTTGCAGGACCCTAGGGTACGAACTCATAAATAAAGCCGATTTGGCGGCAGAAATGGCAAGATCTCGCGAGGAAGCGTGCGCAGAGCGGGCTTTATGCCCGGTCAAGCGCGATGACGCGGCGAGGTGAAGCCATTTTTCCGTCCTTCGGATTTGGCCGTCTTGGCCATCTGCCACGTCGCGAAAGGCTTGAAAATGAGCCAGGTTTCCAAAGATTTGCAACGACGTAGCCGGGCAAATTCATCCTATCCCTCTGGGACGCAAAAACGGCTTCCGTCTGCTTCGCCAACCGCTCAACCGGGCAGGAAGCCCGCTTGTCGCGCTTTTCCTCGAAGCCATTCGCCGTTTGCTGCGCCAAATCAACCAAATTAATGAGTCCTGACCCTAGGCAATCCCGGGTGGAGGAAAGTTCTCCACCCGGAATTGCACGAGATCAGCGCTTTTTGACCTGCCGCCGGGAGCCGCGCACCTTCAGGACACCGAACCCGAGCACGATCGCTCCGGCAACCAGTGCAAGGTGAAAGGGGGAACCCAGAAGATGTTGGACAGCTTCTGCCCAACCCGAAACTTCGTGATGGTCGCCCGGGTGTGCCAGGGCCGGTGTTGCAAGGACGGTCAGCGCCGCTGTGGTCATCAGGCGTTTCATTCTGCGATGTCTCCCGTTTTCAGTCTGTTGGTGAGGATGTCGATCAGGTCCATGTCGAGGCGTTCGGTCAGCGACACATAGGTGAAAGTCATTGTCTCGCGGTCCGAAACCATCGAGCCGGGAAACGGCATATAGACGAGTTCGCGCGACGCGAAGGCCGGGGAGGCCGTGCCGATCTGCCAGTTGGATACGATCTTTGCATCAACCAGATGCTGGACGAGACCGTCCGATCCTGCCTGATGAAACGGAACCCCGGCAAGCCTCAGATAACTCGTCTTGTCTTCCGCGGAGCGGAAGCCGTCGATGAAGCTGGTGGCAAGCGCCTGCAGCTCGTCCGATCTTTCGGCATCGGACGCGCCATGCACATGCGAGTGGAGATGGTCCGCCCCCGCATGATTGTGGCCATGGTGGTGATGATGATGGTCGTGATCGTGGTGATGGTGATCATGGCCGTGGGAGTGAGGATGATCGTGCGGCATCGGCTTACCCCACATCCGGCCCGGCCGGGATGGAAACCGGTTTGTCGATGATGGACTTGTGCGAACCCATCTTGCCGTGGGAAACGAGCGTGCCGAGCACGTCGACAATGACCCGGGTCGCCAGCAAGGCCGTGATGTCGGAACAATCGTAAGGGGGTGAAACCTCGACGACCTCAAGCCCGCAAATCCCTTCTTTAGCGACCAGCGAGACGAGTTCAAGCGCTTCTCTTGGCAGGAAACCGCCCGGTTCCGGCCAGCCGGTCCCGGGAACGAAGCCACAATCGACGCTATCGATATCAAACGAAATATAGACAGCGTCGGCATCCTGCCACGCCAGTTCAAGCGCGCGCGCCGCAGTTTCCGCGAGACCGAGTTCCTCGACATCCCGCATCGTGAAGATGTTGGTGTTGCGCTCGCGGGCGACTTCGACACCCTCGCGGGGAACCTGCCATCCGCCGATGCCGATCTGAACCAGATTGACCGCAGGCACATTGACCAGATCCGTCGCGTGGAACCAGGGGGTGGTGTGCATGCGCTCGTCGAGGTCTTTTTCCTGAATGTCGATATGACGGTCGAAATGAACGATGCCGATCCGCTTCGACGTGCATTCGGCAATGCCGCGCACGCACGGGAACCCGATAGAATGGTCGCCGCCGATCATGATCGGCAGGGCGCCGGACGAGGCCACGTGCGACACCGCGCGCGTGATCTGGTCGAAGGTCTTTTCGATATTCGCCGGGATCGTGAAGATGTCACCGACATCGCACAGGGTCATCTGCTCACGCAGATCGACGCCCATTTCGTAGTTGTACGGCGTGTAGAGCGCGGAGATCTTGCGCACGCCCTGCGGTCCGAAACGTGTTCCCGGACGGTAGGTCGTGCCGCCGTCGAACGGGATGCCGATGATCGCGGCATCATAGGCCCCGACCTGGGTCACGTCTTCCACGTAGGGCGCCTTGAGAAACGTGTTGATGCCCGCATAATGCGGCAGCTCGCCACGCGCGAAGGTCGGGATCGACTTGTCGGTCAGGCTGTCGGAACCGGTCAGCCCCATGCGCAGGGCCCAGGCCTTTTCCTTTTCCCAGGCCGCGGTCGGCAGGGTGCCCTCCTTTTCCGCGGACTTCCATCCGCGCAGCTGCAGCTTGTCGAAATCCGGATGGTGCTGCCGTACTGTCGGCTGCCGGGTGGCGGTCCCGGCAACCTTGTGCCGCGTCGTCGGACCGGAAGGATCAAAAATGGTCATGGACGTTCCTCATGAGGGGTTGGTTTGTGAACTGTGGATTGGTTTGCGCAGCGCGCCGGTGCCGATTGTTTCGGCGATGTCGTCCGGCTCGACCGCGCTGCCGGAGCTGTGAGGGGCTTGAAGCGGCAGGTCATAGGTGATCGTCGCCCCGAATGCCTCGGGCGCTTGCGGATCATGGCGGATCTTGTCGAAGACAAGCAGCCGCGTTCCAAGCTTGAACGCCTCGTGGATGTCATGGGTCACCATGAAGATGGTCATGTTGAGTTCGCGCCAGAGATCGAGCAGCAACTCGTGCATATCGACACGAATGCCGGGATCGAGCGCCCCGAAGGGTTCGTCCAGCAACAGGATGCTCGGTCTCTTGATCAGGGCCTGGGCGATCGCAAGGCGTTGCTGCATGCCACCGGAGAGCTGCGCCGGATAGCGGTCGGCGGCAGCTGCAAGACCGATACGGTCGAGCAAATCCCCGATATCGGACAGAGCCGCCTGTTTCCGCGACCCGAACAACTTGCCTGCAAGACGCGAGGTTTGGAATTCCTGCGCGAGGATCAGGTTTTCCGCGACCGTCAGGTGTGTAAAAACCGAATATTTCTGGAAGACGATGCCCCGGTCGGGCGTCGGTTCTTCCGGCAGCTCGTTTCCGTCCAGTTGGATGGACCCTCGGGTCGGATGTTCCTGGGACAGCAGCATGCGCAGGAACGTCGACTTGCCGCAGCCGGATGCGCCGACGATCGTGCAGAAGGCGCCGGCCTCGACGTCCAGATCAACCCGTTCCAGAACGGGTGTGCCGTCGTAGTATTTGGAAACGCCTTTCACCGAAAGCTTGCAAGGGGAGGCCGTCATAGCGCGTCGCTCCCCAGATGGTGCCAGCGAAAGGCGCGCCTGGAAATCAGGAGCAGCAACCGGTCCAGCAGAAAGGCGAGGAGGGTGATCCACACCACATATGGAAGGATCACGTCCATTGCCAGATATCGCCGGACGAGAAAGATCCGGTATCCGAGACCGGTGGTCGACGCGATGGCTTCGGCAGAGATGAGGAAGATCCACGCCGGCACCAGACCCAGCCTGAGAGCCGTGATCAGCTTGGGCAGAACCTGAGGCAGAACCAGCCGCGTGATCATCTGCCAGACCGACGCACCGAGCGTCTCCGCCTTGATGATCATTTCCCGCGGGATGTCGAGAACGGCCTGGGCAGTCGAGCGGATCATCACCGGGGCTGTTCCGATCACGATCAGCGCGACCTTGGCAGCCTCGCCGAGGCCGAAGGTGATGAACAGGATCGGCAGGATCGTGATCGGCGGGATCAGGGAGAACGTCGCCAGATAGGGCGCAAGCGCACTTCTCACATGCGGGATGAAACCGATGGCGATCCCCAGGCAAAGCGCCAGCAGCGTCGAAACGGCCATTCCCGTTCCAAGCCGCCACAGGCTGTCGAACGTGTCGACCCACAAGAGCAGGTCCCCGGATCGACGGTCCGGAACGGCTGCCATGCGCCAGAAGGCTTCCCCCATGCGCTCGATCGAGGGCAGGAGCTTGTCGGCAGGGTTTTCCAGCCGCCGGTAGTGGCTCGCGACAGCATAGGTGACGAGCGTCAATGCGAACGGTAGAATGCCGAGGGCAAGGGCGGTTACCCGGGACGGTTTCCGGTTGATGATGCGCATGAGACGTCCTGACGGCGTGCGTTCAAGCGACCCGGCCCCTGAAAGGCCGGGTCATCATTGGTCGTGAACGCTCAAAGCGCTCCGTCGACTGCCATTTGCATGAAGCTCGGATCGAACCGGAGCTTCACGTTGTTGGCATCGCCGTAGATCGAGCCGTCCGCAAACGCCACGCCGACGAATTCAGGGCTCGGCGCGCCTTCACCCAGAATGCCCTTGTCGTAGAGAAATTCCGCGACGAACTTCATCGTGGCCGGCAGTTCTGCGGCCTTGGTGAACTCCACGGCATCAGCAGGTGTGTAGAACATCTTGGTGGTTGCCAGCTGGGCATCATATCCGGCGAGATCGGTTCCGGAGGCTTCGGCCATGGCCGTGCGTGCGGCAATGCCGTCCTCGCTGTCTGACGACATGATCGACATCAGCTCATACCAGGCTCCGACAAGGGCCTTGCCGAAGGCGGGATTGTCGGCGAGCGTGTCGGTATTGACCATCATGACATCGATGATCTCTCCGGGAATGCCGGCACTATCGAACACTTTCGTGGCGTTCGGCTGGGCCTCGATTTCCGAAAGCAGCGGGTTCCAGGTCACGACCGAGGTGACATCCGGTGTCGCATAGGCGGCGATCATATCGGCGTCGGATGTGTTGACAACCGTCAGGTCCTTCTCCGACAGCCCCACGGTGTCGAGGGCGCGGGCGAGCAGGTAGTGAGACACCGACAGTTCTACGAGATTGACCGTCTGGCCCTTAATGTCGGCAAGATCCGCCTTGTCTTTCAGGATGATGCCGTCATTGCCGTTGGAATAGTCACCGACAATCAGCGCAGTCGTGTCGACACCGCCACCGGCAGGGATCGACAGGGCATCCATGTTGGTCATGGAACAGCCGTCATATTCGCCGGCCGTGTACTGGTTGATGGATTCGACGTAGTCGTTAATCTGCACGATCTCCACGTCGATCTCGTACTTGTCGGCCCATTTTTTCATGATGCCGCTGTCTTGCAGGTAGCCCCAGGGCATCCAGCCGACATAGATCGACCAGCAGACCTTGAAGTCTTTCTTTTCCTCGGCCTGAACCGATGCAACGGACAGAGGCAGTGTCAACGCCGCTGCGAGTAGGGAAGCTTTGGCTATGGATTTCAACATTCGTGCGCGTCTCCTGTCTTAAGCCCGATGGAAGGAACCGGCTGGGCTTCAATCATGAGTTTCTTGCGCACGTCCGGGAGCAGGTTCGCGCGCGCGAAACCTCGTGCAGTAGTCTCCCGGGTTTTTGTCCCGCCGTGTCACCGGACTATGCTGGTCAGCGACCTTCTGCGTCCGGTTTGCACCTCTTGGTCCTGCGTCATGATCGACCGGATCCCTAGGCGCGCTGCACGCCATTGAAGTAGCAAACTGGATGCCAGTTGCTCTTGAAACTGAGATTATTTTTTTAAAACAACAACTTATTTAGGTTCACCGAGTCACGTAGAAGACACGCGCATCTCTCGAAAGAACCGTTCTGTCCAAAAAACAGGCATGCGTGACCACTTTTAGGTCACACACCCAGGGAAGGTCGGTTGAAGGTTCAGCCGATACTCAGGTCTCGCTGCCCGCGGACCGCTTGTAGTCCTTGACCTCACAAAGGTCGGACCCGAGCAGCTTGTCGATCTCGGCCTTGATATCCGTGCGGCGGTCGCGGTTCTCATAAAGCGCGCGCGATGCGTCCACGAAGGCCGGCCCGAAGTCGCCGCGCCGGATGAATTCCCTGACAAGATTTTCCAGATCCCACAGGGCTACGTTCACTTGCCTGAGTTTGTCGGTGAGGGAAGACACTTCCGCGGCCCTGGGAACGGAGCAGAACACGATGGACCGGTATTCGGCCAGGGCCTCCTTGATGATCTCGAGCTTGTCCGCATCGGTGATCTTTTCGCGCTTGATCTCAAGGATCGTCAGCCGATCAAAGAATTCACCGTGCGACACCGGTATGTTTAGCGACATATCGACCAGCCGGGTTCGAGAAACATCGTATCAAGAGAAATCAAGCCGAAAAACCGCATCATCAGTCAAGAAATTTCTCCAAAGGTGTTTAACTTCCAAAGCCTGAGAAGCATGTAAATGACAAACATTAAGTAAAAATATCGATGCGAGACTTGGAAATTCTTTCAAAGTTCTGGAATCCGTCCCTTTGCTGGCAATTTTCCAGGGATATCACCCAAGCCCTCCCTCTTGCCGGTACGACTCCACCGGTCTTGTTGCGGATCCGGAACGCTGCTGATACACCTATAAAGTGTGCCTTGTGGGGATGCACACATCATGCCGCTGGCGGCATTGCATCAGGCGAAGCCGGCGCAGCGGACGACCGCTGCAGGGAAATCGGGAAAACGCACCGCAACAGGCCGGACCGGCCGCCGATACCCTGCCCACCCACAAAGGAATTCACACCATGACGCAGACCGACAGACCCAGTGCAGGGCAGATCGTTTGGGAAGATCTGGAATTCAGAATGGGACTGCTCAACGGGCTGGCCCAAATCGTTGGCATTCTGACAAGCCATGTGGCGGCAGCCAGCGAAGATCCTCATGAAACGACCGAAGAAATCCTGGCGGTCATCGTCAAGGAGCGCGCCAACTGGCACGGCCATCCCTACGGCGAAGGCCTCGAATGCGCCATCGACGCGGTCCGCGAGCACAAGATACCCGCCAGGTAAAATCGCGAAGAGGGGCGCGCGGACCCCTGCGCGTCCCATTTGCATGTCACAAGAATCCTGATCGCCGCCGAGTAAACTCAGGGTACGGACTCATAGATGAAATCAAATTCGTTTGGATCGTTTTGACCAGCTGCGAGGAGCGAAAGCGCAGGAAATGTGGTGCATTTTCAAGCCTTTTGCGACGATGCAGATGGCCAAAACGGCCAAATCCGAAGGACGGCAAAATGGCTTATCTTCGCAGCGTCACTGCACTTCACCGGGCATAAAGCCCGCTCTACCTGCGCATCCTCGCGAGATTCGCGATTTCTGCCGCCAATCGGCTTCATTTATGAGCCCGACGCCTGATTTCACTTCGGCGCCACATCCTGATGTCTCCGAACGTTTCGATATCAGTCCTCTGCGCCAGACGTTCAAGCGCGGCGTTGACGATATCACTGGATGGAAGTGTCTTGCCGCCGAATGTCATCGCCAAAAGCATGGCAACTTTCATCTGGTGTCTTCCGGGCTCAAGTCTTTCATACAGCACTGCCTCAAGCCGTATGATCTCGTCACAAACGGTCATTCTTCATAGTCTGGAGAACCGGCGACTTGAGGTCAATCGCATACACTGGGGTAGTCTTCCGTCCAGAGCGCGCTTCAGGAACGTCTGACGCAACATGCGCAAACTGCTTAACTGTGGCGGTGTGTCGGATGTAAAAATCGGCACTGTGATTTATGCGGTGACATCCGAAGCAGGTTGCGCAGTCTGACACATGAACTCTGCCTGCTACGTGCTTCCGGACCCCTGCTGGAAGGCTTTCATTGACCGAAAAAAAGTACGTGATTGATGCAGGCATGGGTGTCCGGAACGGAATGATGTTTCTCTGTCCGGTCAAGAGGGATAAAGACGGAAACCTCGTCCCCGACACGTCCGAACCCCGCATTCTCTGCGACAGCCTGGTAGACCGCGTGATCGTCGGCATCTTCCACGCAGATGGCCCCGAAGCCCTCGACGCGTTCTGTGAGGACCACAAGGACGAGATCCGGCGGGTTCTGGCGCAATTTTTGTAGTCTTGCATTGCCGTGTTGGTGACGCGCCGATGAAGGCACCTGCATGAAATCGCAACCCCTGCCATGGGCACGCCGACCAGCTTCCTTTTGAACCGCGCTAGCGTTTTCCGAAGGAACTTTTGCGGGCGTGTGCGTCCGTCCCCTGTTGTCCATACTGCGGCGGAACGGAAAGTCTGCTTGGCTGTTTTCGAACAGCTGTACGCTCCTTGATCCAGACGAGCAGCAAAATACCCAAGCCCATTCCGATAAGCGTGAGCGACGCCAGGTTTACGCCCATCCAGGAAACCAGATAGGCGTCGATCCACCCCTGAAAGAGCGTGTATGGCTTGGATCTGATGTTGTAGTGTTCAAGTGGCCGGTATTTCGTTGCGTATGACAGGAAGCCAAAGAATAAAATCACTGAAACAACCTGAAATTTCCTGTTCAGGAAAATGTTCTGCATTTTTTCAATCCAATACATGCGAATGCGATGCCGGTGGATTAGCGCGCAAAACTACAATCAAAGGTCAAGTCACTCGATTAAATTCACCCGCATTTGCGCTTTTCTCGCTTTCACGCAATTGCGTATCAGCCTTGCCCACGACAGGGCTTAGTCTCCGCCTCATCGGCAAAATCATGCACCGAGAACTCACCCGCAGGTTCGGCCGCCACGTGTACTTTTCTGAGGCTTGGGAAATTAATTGCGGTGCGGGTGGGGTTCAAACCCACGGTACGCTCTCACGCGCGGCGGTTTTCAAGACCGCTGCCTTAAACCACTCGGCCACCTCACCAATGCAGCCAAGGCGCGTCGGCGCGGGCGGCATTTGAGAACCTGCGTCTATGTGAGTTGGCTCGTCCTTTCTCAAGGCCGCACGGAAATGAATTGCGGTGTGCGCTGAGTGCAGCGCGGCCACCACCTGGAACAGGCAACTGAGCTATATTCTTTCCCAAGTCAGCTCACATATCGGCGGGAAGGGTCGAAGGGAGAATGGCACGTTGTTCCGGTCTTTGAAGTTAAGGCCTTTCTGGACTTGACGATAGTCAAGACCTTCGATCGCCAATCCGGTGACGATACCAACCGCCGGAGACTGCCAAGCTGCGCTCCCGGCAATCCTTCAGCTGGAAACTTCCCGGAAGACGTGATCATGGCCGCAGTCCTAAACCCGCAAGACGCCAAACCTCTGCATCGACTTCCGACCGTACTGACGACCGGGTTTCGCTTCTTTTTTCTTGCAGCAGGCCTCTTCTCGATCTTTGCCATGCTGGCCTGGACAGTCTGGCTGGGCGTGCACGCCGCGGGTGGAGCGTTCATATTCCAACCCATGTCGATGGCACCGCACCTGTGGCATGCACACGAGATGGTCTACGGATATGCGGCGGCCGTGATGGCAGGGTTCTTCATCACGGCCGTACCCAACTGGACCGGAACACGGGAAGCAGGGGCCGGATTCGTGATGGCCAGCGGTTTCATCTGGCTGTTGGGCCGTCTCGCGGTCTGGTTTTCGGGGAGTTTTGATCCGGTCGTTGCTGCGGTGATCGATCTGGTATTCATTCCGGTCCTTGGCACTGCGATCATCGGGCGGCTCGCCCAAAAATCCCAGGCACGCAACCTGATCTTCCTGTTTCTGCTGTGCGCTCTGTTCACCGGCAACCTGATGATGCATCTGGACTGGATCGGATGGGCAGGGGGAAACGCGGAAGCGGGTATCCGGATCGGCATTTTCGCAAGCGCAACAATGATCTGCATCGTTGGCGGACGGGTCGTTCCGGCTTTCACGCGCAACGCCCTTAATAAGAAAGGCTATATGGGTGACTTGCCGCAATCCGGCATCTGGCTGGACCGCAGCGGCATGTTGTTCGCTGCGCTGGCAACGCTGGCCGCGTTTCCGTTTGTGCCTTCTCCGGTACTTGGCTGGATCTGCCTGGCGGCCGGTGCTGCAAATCTGTTTCGCCTGGCCGGTTGGCGCGGATGGGCTGTGCGCAATGCTCCGATCCTCTGGATTCTACACATCGCATTCCTGTTGCTCGCCACCGGTTATCTCGTTTACGGCAGCACGCTTGTCCTCGGATTGATGAGCGAAACCTCCGCGCTTCATCTGCTGGCGGCAGGTGCGATCGGCAGCATGACACTTGCCATGATGACCCGCGCGTCTCTGGGACACGGCGGGCGGCCGCTCAAGGTGTCCCGGCCGATCGCGCTGGCGTATCTGGTGCTGATTTCGGCCGCACTTGTGCGCACTTTCGGCACGCTCGCTTTCGACTACTTTCCGGTGATGCTTGTCTCGGGTGCGCTCTGGGTCGGCGCTTTTTTTCTCTTCGTCTGGATCTACGCACCGATCCTGCTGGTGCCGAGGGCTCCGAGGCACCCGGACGCGCACGTCACGTGACCGGGCACCACCTCGAAACATGAACGTCGTGGTCAAATTTTTCCGCGCTTGACTATCGTCAAGACACTCGCCGGGTGGAACCCCGAAAATCGCTCCAACGTCATGATTGACCTTTGTTGGAGCGCTCAGCGTGCATCCTCTTTCTTTTATATTCCGATACGTCTGGCTGGCCGTCTGGATGACGCTTGCGATTGCGGCCACGCCCGTGGCCAACGCGGCGGACGCGGAAATTGGGCGCTTTCTTGAAAAGGTCTCGCCCGCAGACATGGTTCCGGGAGCAGACAGTTTCGGCGCGCTTCGAGACGATGTGCCCGTCGTGCCGGCGCTCAAGGGGGGAGACACCGTCGGCTGGGTTTTCCTGACGTCGGACTTTGTGTCCACCACTGGCTATTCCGGCAAACCGATCCATACGCTGGTCGGGGTTGACCCGGACGCAGTTGTCACCGGTGTGCGCCTGGTCAAGCACTCCGAACCGATCGTTTTGATCGGTATACCGGAGGCAAAGGTCAGGGCCGTGACGGAAGGATACGCCGGGCTCGACCTGAAGGCGGAAGCGGCAAGCGGCGGTTCGGCGCACGAACTCGACATCATTTCCGGTGCGACCGTGACCATCATGGTGATCGACGACTCCATCGTCCGTGCGGGCTTGAAGGTTGCCCGGTTGCTCGGTCTTGGCGGTCTTGCGCCACAAGTCGCCGCAGCGGGGCCGAAGAAAGAGATAGATACTGGACGGCAGGACATTCTTGACTGGATGACACTGACGGGTGACGGATCGGTGCGCCGGATGTCGCTGGACGTCGTGCAGGTGAATGACGCCTTTGCGGTGCAGGGCGACCCGCGTGCGATTGCCCGCCCGGAAAAGGGACCGGACACCGATACATTCATCGATCTTTATGTGGCGCTTGCGGACGTTCCGGCCATCGGTCTTTCTCTACTGGGCGAAGCTGAATACGCCAATCTGAAGAAACGCCTGAAGGACGGCGAACACGCTCTCCTGGTGATGGCGCGGGGACGTTATTCCTTCAAGGGATCCGGGTATGTCCGGGGCGGTATCTTCGACCGGATCCAGATGATCCAGGACGATGTTTCAGCCCGGTTCTTCGACAAGCAGCACGCCCGCGTGGGTGAGATCGCGGCGGACGGCGCGCCCGCCTTTGTCGAGATGGACCTTTTCGTCATCCCTGCCGATATCGGATTCGATCCCGCCAGGGACTTTCGGCTCCAGCTCCTCGTCCAGCGTGCCGTCGGACCGATTGACAAGGTGTTCCTGACATTCGACCTCGGATACCGGTTGCCGGACAGCTACCTGAAAGAGGTGCCGGTTTCGACATCGGGACAGCAGACGGACCTGCCGGCTGCCAGTGCTTCTTTGACCGGCGAAGCGGACACCGCTCCGCTCTGGCAACGGATCTGGAAGGACCGCCAGGCCGATATCGCCATCCTAGCGGCCGCCATTGTCGTGCTCACACTGGTTTTCTTCTTCCAGATGCAGGTAACCCGGCACGAGCGTTTCACCTTCTGGTTCCGCATCGGGTTCCTGACGTTCACGCTGGTCTGGCTTGGCTGGATCGAAAACGCCCAGCTTTCGGTCGTCAACGTGATGGCGTTCTTTTCCTCGCTGACCGGCCAGTTCAGCTGGGATGCGTTCCTGATGGATCCGCTGGTTTTCCTGCTGTGGTTCTCCGTTGCCGCCGCGCTCCTGTTCTGGGGCCGCGGCGCCTATTGCGGCTGGCTTTGCCCCTTCGGTGCACTCCAGGAGTTGACGAACAGGCTCGCGAAGCTGGTGCGTATCCCGCAGATCGAAATGCCGTGGGCTCTGCACGAGCGCCTCTGGCCGCTCAAATACATGATCTTCCTGGGTCTCTTCGGACTGTCACTCTATTCGCTGGACGGTGCGGAGCAATATGCCGAGATCGAACCTTTCAAAACTGCGATCATTCTGAAGTTCCAACGTGCCTGGCCCTTTGTTCTGTTCGCCGTGGCCCTGCTGGCAGCCGGTCTCTTCATAGAGCGGTTTTATTGCCGGTATCTGTGCCCCCTCGGCGCGGCACTCGCGATACCCGCGCGGCTCAGAATGTTCGACTGGCTCAAGCGCTACCGCGACTGCGGCAATCCGTGCCACCGCTGCGCCAAGGAGTGCATGGTCCAGGCCATCCATCCGGAAGGCAACATCAATCCAAACGAGTGCCTGAACTGCCTGCACTGCCAGGTTCTTTATCAGCACGATCAGAAATGTCCCGTTTGCATCAAGAAACTCGCCAAGAGGCGGCGTTTCGAAAAGCAGACCGGGCTTGGAAAACCGGAGGCGACGGCCAAAACGGCCGCGCCGGAGCCGGTTGGCTAACCTTCAAAGGGCAAACAAGGAGATCAGCCATGAAGGAGAAAGAAAACCATTTGGGCGTTTCCCGCCGAGACCTTTTGGGCGGAACCGCGAAAACGGCTGTCGTGGCTGGAATGGGTGCTGTTGCGGTCACCGGAGCCCAGCCCGCCTTTGCTCAAGGCGATCATCAGAAGTTTGAAATGGCACCGGGCGAACTCGACGAGTACTACGGTTTCTGGTCCTCCGGCCAGACCGGCGAGGTTCGCATTCTGGGCGTTCCATCGATGCGTGAACTGATGCGTATTCCGGTCTTCAACCGCTGCTCGGCAACAGGTTGGGGCCAGACCAACGAGTCGCTGAAGATCCTGACGGAGGGCCTGTTGCCTGAAACGAAGGCTTATCTGGCGGCACAGGGCAAGGTCACCTACGACAACGGCGACCTGCACCACCCGCACATGTCCTTCACTGACGGCACATATGACGGCCGCTACATCTTCGCAAACGACAAGGCAAACACGCGTGTTGCCCGCATCAACTGCAGCACGATGAAGTGCGACAAGATCATCGAGATCCCGAACGCGCACGACATCCATGGCATGCGCCCGCAAAAGTATCCACGCACGGGCTACATCTTCGCCAACGGCGAACACGAAGCTCCGCTCGTCAACGATGGCAGCATTCTGGACGATCCAGATCAGTATGCCTGCATCTTCACCGCCATCGACGGCGACGAAATGAAAGTTGCCTGGCAGGTGATCGTTTCCGGCAACCTGGACAACACCGACGCGGACTATCAGGGCAAATACGCCTTCTCGACGAGCTACAACTCGGAGATGGGTACGAACCTTGCCGAGATGACCGAAAGTGAACTGGATCACTGCGTCGTCTTCAACATCAAGGCGATCGAAGAAGCCGTTGCCGCGGGCAACTACAAGGAGATGAAGGGTGTTCCGGTCGTCGATGGGCGCAAGGAAGCCAATTCCCAATTCACGCGCTACATCCCGATACCGAACAGCCCGCATGGCTGTAACGCCGCGCCGGACAAGAGGCACATTGTCATCAACGGCAAATTGTCTCCCACGGTGTCGATCATCGATGTCACCAAACTCGATGCGCTGTTCGACGACAATGCCGACCCGCGCTCGGCAATCGTCGGCGAACCGGAATTGGGCCTTGGGCCGCTCCACACCGCGTTTGACGGCAAGGGCAATTGTTTCACCACGCTGTTCCTGGACAGCCAGGTGGTGAAATGGAACATGGACAAGGCCATTCAGGCCTATGCGGGCGAAGCCGTCGATCCGATCATATCCAAGGTCGATGTGCATTATCAGCCGGGCCACAATTCCACATCCATGGGCGAGACTGCGGAAGCGGACGGCAAATGGCTGATTTCGATGAATAAGTTCTCCAAGGACCGTTTCTTGAACGTCGGTCCGCTGAAACCGGAGAATGAGCAACTCATCGACATTTCAGGCGATGAAATGACGGTGGTTCACGATGGGCCAACCTTTGCCGAGCCTCATGACAGCATAATCGTGCATCGCTCGAAGGTGAACCCGGCGATTGTCTGGGACCGCTCCGATCCGAGCTTCGCGGATGCCATCCGGCAGGCTGAGGCGGACGGTGTCGATCTTGAAGATGCGGCCGATGTCATTCGTGACGGCAACAAGGTGCGCGTCTACATGCACTCCGTCGCGCCGACCTTCAGCCTTGAGAAATTCACGGTGAAACAGGGTGACGAGGTGACGGTCTATGTCACCAACATCGACGACATCGATGACCTTACGCACGGCTTCTGCCTCGCGAACTACGGTGTCGCGATGGAAGTCGGCCCGCAGGCGACCGCGTCGGTCACGTTCATCGCCGAACGTCCGGGCGTCCACTGGTTCTATTGCCAGTGGTTCTGCCACGCGCTCCACATGGAAATGCGCGGCCGCATGTTCGTCGAACCCAGAGGAGCCTGATCCATGCAAAGCGCCCTTCGAAATCTGGCTTGCGGCATTGCTTCGGTCTTTACGGCTCTGGTGGTCTGCGGACCGCTGGCGGCTGCCGGCTGGACGGTGCCGGCCAGGGAGGGCGCATTGCAGAAAATCCTGCAAGACGCGCAAGCCGGAGATATCCTCCGGCTTGCGCCCGGCGATCATGCCGGCCCGGTGACGGTGGACAGGCCGGTCACGCTCGACGGCGCCGGCAAGGCCCGTATTGTCGGCAACGGCGAGGGGAGCGTAGTCACCGTGACCGTGCCGGGTGCGACGATCCAGGGGCTGACCCTGATCGGGTCGGGGCTCTCACACGAAACGCTCGATGCCGGCGTCAAGCTGACCAAGAAGGCGCACGGCGCCGTCGTTCGCAACAACCGGATAATCGACAATCTGACCGGAGTTGACGTTCATGGCGCGCGCAACGCCATTGTCTCGAACAATCTCATAGAGGGCCGGCGTGATTTGCGCCGGAACGAGCGCGGCAACGGCATTTACGTCTGGAATGCACCTGATCTGCTTGCGGAATTCAACACAATCCGTTTCGGCCGGGACGGTGTCTTCGTCAATACCAGTCACAAGGACACTTTTCGCGGCAATCTTTTCGAGGAACTTCGGTTTGCCATCCACTACATGCACGGCAACAGCGGCGTGATCGAGGACAATGTCTCCAAAGGCAATGACATCGGATATGCGCTCATGTTCTCGGACCGTCTGACGGTTCGAAACAATGTCTCGATCGGAGATCGCAATCACGGCCTCATGCTGAACTACGCCAACCGGGCAAGGATCTCGGGCAACCTTGTATCCGGCGGCGGTGAGAAGTGCCTCTTCATGTACAACGCCAATAAGAACAGCGTGTCGGACAACCACTTTGAAGGATGTCCGATCGGAATCCATTTCACCGCAGGATCGGCCAGGAATACATTCCAGGGCAACGCCTTCATCCGCAACAGGACACAGGTGAAGTATGTCGGCAGCCGAATGCTCGACTGGAGCACAGACGGGCGCGGCAACTACTGGAGCGACCACGCTGCATTCGACATGAATGGCGATGGTCTTGCTGACACCGCGTACCGGCCCAACGACATGGTTGATCAGGTCTTGTGGACGCAGCCTTCCGCCAAGCTGCTGATCGGCAGTCCTGCCGTTCAGCTCCTGCGTTGGACGCAGTCTCAGTTTCCGGCCTTGTTGCCGGGCGGGATCGTCGACAACGCCCCGCTAATGCATCCGCCCGTTCGCCATACGCCAAATGCAGGAGTTCAGGGATGACCCGGTCTACCCTTGCTGTTCGCTCGGTCACGAAACGCTTCAAAACCCACGTCGCCGTCGACCAGGTGTCGTTTGATCTGAAACCCGGCGAACGGGTTGCGCTACTGGGGCACAACGGTGCTGGGAAAACCACGCTGTTCAAGATGATCCTGGGTTTCCTGAACCGGGACGCCGGCGAGATCTCCGTTCTCGGGTCCTCTCCCGGCAGCAAACTATCCCGGCAGGGAGCAGCTTACTTACCCGAGTCAGTCGCGTTTTCCGGAGCTCTGACCGGCGAGGAAGTCATAAGCTTTTATGCGCACCTGAAGGGCGAGAATGTTGCCCGTTCCCTTCAACTGCTGGAGAGGGTCGGTCTTGCCGATGCCGCAAGACGGCGGGTGAACACCTATTCGAAAGGCATGCGCCAGCGTCTAGGTCTGGCACAGGCGCTTATCGGAACACCGAAGCTGGTTCTTCTCGACGAGCCGACCACGGGGCTGGATCCGATTTCCAGACAGAATGTCTACGAACTGATCGGCGAGATTGCCGATCAGGGAGCGACCGTCTTGCTGTCCTCCCATGCCTTGACCGAACTGGAAGCCCGGACAGACAGGGTCCTTATCCTGTCAAAGGGGAAACTCGTCGCCGATGACGAACTCGCCACGTTGCGAGCCCAGGCCGGCCTTCCGATCAGGTTGAAGGTCTGGACGAAGCCGGGGGCGGTTCAGGAAGTGGCGGAACACCTCGGGGCGGGAAAGATGAACGGACGATCCGTGGAGTTCGACTGTGGCAAGGACGAGAAGGTTCGGACGCTCGCGGCAATAAGCGCGCTCGGCAACCTGGTCGAGGACGTTGATGTCCATGCGCCCAGCCTCGATGACGTTTACCGGCATTTTTCAGACACATCGCGAAAGGAGGCATGAGCCATGTTCTCCCGAATTCTCACGATCGCACAACAGGAAGTCCGGATTGGCATCAGAAACCGCTGGGTTCTGCTGGCCACATTGATACTCGCCGTTTTCTCGCTGGCTCTGGCCCTGCTGGGGTCCGCGCCGGCGGGAACACTTGGAATAGACCGGTTGACGATCACGGTCGCTTCGCTTGCAAGCCTGTCCGTCTACCTGGTCCCCTTGATCGCGCTATTGCTCGCCTTTGATGCGGTGTGCGGCGAGATCGAACGGGGGACCCTGCTCATGACCTTCTCGTGCCCGATATCGCGCACGGAGTTCCTGTTTGGAAAAGCCGTCGGGCATGCGTTTGTGCTCACAATTGCACTGGTCGCGGGCTATGGCCTCACGGCTCTTGTCCTTTTGGCAACGGGAACCGGTTCGCTCTCTGGGCTGACAGACTTCGCACGGCTGATTGCAACATCCGTGCTCCTCGGCATCTGTTTTCTTGCACTCGGCTACGTGCTGAGCTCGCTGACCCGTCAGTCGGGAACAGCCGCGGCGCTGGCGATCGCCGCGTGGCTCCTCCTTGTTGTTCTTTACGACCTTGCCCTTTTGGGCGCACTTGTCGCCAATCCGAGCGGCATATTCGCATCGCAGGTTTTCCCTTACGCCGTTCTCTTGAACCCGGCTGATGCCTTCCGGCTCTTCAACCTTGCGGCACTAGGCGCCAGTGATCTTGTTGGCGGCATGGCTGGTGTTGCGGAAACGTTGCCTTTCGATCCTGCATTCGCACTTGTGTCGTTGGTTGTCTTCGCCGGTGCCGCCCTGGCAGCGTCGGCCACTCTCATCCGGAGGATCACGCCATGAAACGAAGGTTCATTTTTCTCCTTGCGCTCGGTCTCCTCGCAGGATGTCAGGAGGAGGTTGAGATTGTAAAACCGGCGGCAATAGTCCTGACACCGGAGGCGGCGGGGCATTATTGTCAGATGACCGTCCTGGAGCACGACGGTCCGAAGGCGCAGATCCACCTCACCGGAAATCCGTTTCCATTCTGGTTCACACAGGTGAGGGATGCGGTTGCGTTCATGCACTCCCCGGAAGAACCCAAGAACATTGCCGCGATCTACGTGAATGATATGGGTGCGGCACGCAGCTGGAAGGAGCCTGGTTTTGAAAATTGGATCGAAGCAGAGGCGGCCTGGTTTGTCGTTGACAGCAGACAGACCGGCGGGATGGGCGCGCCCGAGACGATACCGTTCGGAACTGAAGAGGGCGCAAAGGCATTCGCCGCCGCCAACGGCGGCCGCATCCTTCGCCTCCATGATATCCCTGTTGACTACGTATTGGCGCCGGTTGAGCTCTCCTCGGCGACCGGGTTGACCTCCAACGGGTCGGGTGAGGCCGTGAGATGACGTGTTCCAGTACACTGAGGCGTAGGATAAACCGGCGACGCTTTCTCAGGATCTGCGCCATCGCCTCGGCCAGTGCATGTCTGCCCTCTTCGGCTCCTGGAGCAAATCAGGCCCTGCAGCGCTGGACCGGTACCGCGCTCGGAGCGCCTGCCGAGATCAACCTGCTCGGGGTCGACGGCGAAAAGGCACGGGCGCTGTTCCGTCTGGTCGACCATGAAATCCGCAGGTTGGAGGGAATTTTCAGTCTCTTTCGCGACGACAGCGAGCTGGTCAGACTTAACAAAGACGGATGCCTCAAGGCACCGTCGCTTGAATTCATTGAGCTTCTCGGAACCGTGCGCCTTGTCCACAGGGTGAGCGATGGCGCGTTTGATCCGACCGTTCAGCCACTCTGGATTCGCTTTGCGAATGGCACCGCGCCTCAAGATCTCTCCGAAATGCGCGCTTTCGCGGATGCCGCGAGCCGCACGGGTTTCGCAAAGGTCCGCTTTGATCCTTCGCAGATCCGTTACGAAAAATCCGGTATGGCGATGACCCTAAACGGTATTGCCCAGGGTTACATCACGGATCGCGTCACCGCGTTGCTGGAGGCTCGAGGATGCCGGAACGTCGTCGTCGATCTCGGCGAAATATCAGCCAGGGGCGGAGGCTCCAGCGGGCAGCATGACGACAATGGCGGCTGGAGCGTGACACTGCGACCTGACCCGGCACATCCGTCGGCAAGGACCGGCATCCGTCTGAAGGATGCAGCCGTCGCCAGTTCTGCACGACTGGGAACGACACTCGATCGTGAAGGGAACCACTCGCACATTCTTGATCCCCGGTCGGGGCACCCGGTGAATGCGGATCTGATCGCTGCAAGCGTGATTGCCCCCAGCGCGGCGCTGGCAGACGGCGTGTCGACGGCAGCTCTGGTCACCGGCAGGAAGGGGCTCGGCACTACGTTGTCTCAACTCCCCGCAACAAAGGCATTCGTTGTTCGTGAAGACGGAACCGCGGGCTGGATGTGAAGCCGGGACACGGCGAAGAGCGTGCAAAATCGGTGGTGTTTGACCGGCGACTTATTTCCCGTCAGCCTCATCCATCAATCCGCGTACCCATTTGGCAGCCCACCAGGCCGCGGGAACACCCAACGGTATGCTCGACCAGATAGCCGCTTGAGGTGAAATCGCAGGCAGCCCGAGTGAAATGCCGATCAGCCCCAACAGGAAGAGATTGATTGCAACCGCCGCCGCCGTAAACGGGTAAAGCAGCAAGGCGAGCTTTTTCACCGACCATGTGCTGTCTGTCGCGGTCATGCTGCTTGTCTCTTCATCGAAGATCGGAAGTTTCGCATTTTTTTCAATAATAAAGAGACAACTCTTAACCTGTTGCAAGAACTGAGATCGGGCTGGGCACACCGCGCAATTCCGGGATCTGTCCCGCCCGGAACAACCGTTTCTGCGTCTATCTCCACACCGGCTGATTGATGTTCCACGGTGCGGTGTTGGCTGACCGGGTCGAAATTTTTCGCTTTCAGCCAGGCAGTGCTCAGACTGTGAGCGATGAGGTCCGCAATGAAATCGGCCTCTCCGACAGCCGGGAGCAGGACGCCCTTGAAACCGCCTTCGACGAGGGCATCCGGAATGTCCTCTGTTAGGTGAGATCCGGTTCCGGCCAGAAACGGCAGGAGAAGCGTTCTGGGCGTACTCACCTGCGCCACCCTTGTAAGAAACGGTTCCTGCGCGAGAAAACCCGTGTGGATCTTCTTCTTGAAAGGCATCAGGGCGCGCACGCGTTTTGCGAAATAGAGGGCGCAGTCAGCCGCAGCCGGACCGGTTTCGGAGCCATGCGCCGCGATCATGACGTTACAGGAATGTAAGGACCAGCCACGTTGCTCTGCCTCCTGTTTCAGCAGCTGGACGGTCCTGTGCGGCAACATCGGATGAAGACCGAGAGGGCTGAGCTGCCGAACCTCACGGCCACCTGTGCGTTCCGGCAACGCCTTTTTTGTAAACCAGCCGTCGGCCATAAAGACGGGATACACAAACGGAATGCCGCCGCATTCCCTCAGTTCCCGCTCAAATGTGCCGGGAGCGGCCAGAGTGGCGGACCGGATATGCCAATCTGGAAGCCGCGACCTGATCTGCTGTGTCAGCAACTCAAGCTGCGCCTCGCCCGATACCGGGCAGGAGGGTTGACCGTGCGAAACGATCAGGGCTTCAGTGACTGGTTCCTTCCGAGAAGGTGATCTTGTTCCAGACATTGTATTTTCCCGAAGGTTTCTTCATCGGCAGACGCCTTATTTCTTCAAGCGTCTGCGCGTCGTAGACGATCACGGCACCGTCCTCTTCCCAGATCGAAACAAGGGCATGAGCGCCATCGCGGGTGAACTCGACATGCGCAACGGTCGCGCCTTTCTCCGGCCGCAGGGTTTTCACGATCTCAAGGCTCTCCTTGTCGATCACATGCATGACGTCCCTGTTCGGACCGAAGAAGACATCGACCCAGACATAGGGCGAGTTTTCATGGCTGCGCATGAAAAAACCCGGCCCCAGCGTCTCGATGCGTTTCACCGTCTTCCAGGTCTGCATGTCGATCACGGAGACCGCATTGTCCTTGAGGTGAGGGGTCGCCATGACGGTCGTATCACCATGCTTCCAGGTGATGCCGGAGCCGAGATGCGGCATTCCCGGCAGGTCCAGATCAGCGGTTTTCTGGCCGATGACCAGGTCGATGACCTGGCCGCCCGCACCACTGCGCGAAGCGCCCATGACATATTCGTAGCTCTGATCGAAAAAGAAGTCGTCAAGATAGTCGGGCGTCGTGATCTTGCGCACCGGAAAAGGCTTGGTGTGCGGGGCAGGGCCTTCTATCCGCCAGTCATGGGCAAAGCCGTAATGTGGCGGGTTGGGGCCGTAGAACACCTCCCAGATCTCCGGCACATCCTTCAGCGCCAGAACAAAACTCTTGCGTGGCGGCGCTTGATAGACCGCGGAAATCCGGCTCGGGGTCCCGTCCTTGCCCTTGATTTCCTGCACCGCCGCGACGCTCAGGTCTTCGGCAGAAAGGATCGTCAGGGTGTTCGGCAGATAGTTGGCGACGGCAATCCACTTGCCATCATGGCTCATGGCGATGTTGCGGCTGTTGAGCCCGGCACGAACGCGCCCGACTTCCTTGAGCGCATAGAGGTCGTATTTCTGGACCCAGCCGTCGCGGGACATGATGAAGACGTATCGGCCTTCCGGGCTGAATTTGGGCCCGCCATGCACCGCGAAAGGCGTCGCGAACCGGTCGAGCGTTTCGAACGTGTCGCCATCAAGCACGCTGACGTGGTGATCACCGGTCTCGACGGCAAGCGTGATGTTCATCGGGTCTGACGACCAGACGGGCTTGTCCGCCGGCTGATAGTCTTCATTGAGGACCCGGCTGGCCATGATCTCTTCATCCCCCCAGGGCGGAACATCGGCCAGCGGCTCTTGCAGGAAAGCAGAAAGCGCATCAATCCGGCTATCGCTCATGATTTCGCCGAAGGCGGGCATTTGCGTTGCCGCGCGGCCGTTGCGGATCACGGAGACTAGGTTGGGTCCGCGCATTCGGCCAAGTGTCTGCGGAATGAGGGCAGGGCCGAGGCCGCCGAGGCGATTGACGCCGTGGCATTCCTGGCAGTTTTCGGCATAGTCCGTAACCGGATCCGCAAACGGGGCGGACACGGTCATCACAAGAGCGCTAAGCGAAACGATGAGCCGGGTCATGGCGTTTTCCTCTGAAGGGTGTCACGGTCAGGCGTTCGCAAGTCTCGCCGAAGAGGCCGATCTCGTTGTCGTCGAGATAGCAGGCCGGGTCCTCTGCCCAGGGATCGCCCGTGAGCTGCAGCGCGCGGATGCGCGTGTTACCGCCGCAGACGTCCTGGACTGCGCAGGAGCCGCATCTGCCTTTCAGGGGCCTCGGCCGTGTCCTGAGCTGTTTCAGCACGGGATCGTCGCCGGACCAAAGCTCGGAGAAAGGTTTGTCCTTCACGCTGCCGACCGTGTAGTCGGACCAGTAGGTGTCTGGATGAACATTGCCGAGCGTATCGATATTGGCGACGCCGAGTCCGGACGAATTACCGCCCCAGGCGGCAAGATGGCTGCGGACATGGTCAGCGATGTCATCACCGAACTTTGCGCGCACCCAGTTCAGGAAATAGACCGCGTCGGCGTCATTGTTCCCGGTAACGATATCGAGTTTCCGCCCGCCGCTGACGCCGGTCCATGCCCTGTCGAGAAGGAGGTCCATTGCCCAGCGGGATCGCTTGTGTTCCGCATCTTCTCCACGGTTCTTGTCACCGCGCCCGGCATAGACGAGGTGCGACAGGTAGAATTTGTCGACATCTTCATCGTCACAGAGGTTCAGAAGATCAGGCAGATGCTTGTGGTTTCCCTCGGTCAACGTGAAACGAAGCCCGACCTTGATGTTCCGCGCCCTGCATTCACGAACCCCGCGAAGGGCGGCCTGATAAGCGCCTTCGACACCCCGGAACCAGTCGTTGGTCGCACCGATGCCGTCAATTGAAATGCCGACGTAATCGAAGCCGATCTCCGCGACACGATCGAGCGCATCACCTTGAAGCTTTGTGCCGTTGGTCGAGAGCGCCAGCATGCGCACGAGTTTGCGTGCGCGTGCGCCAATGTCGAAGAGATCACGCCGGTCAAGTGGTTCACCGCCTGACAGGATCAATGCGGGGATCTTGAAGCGGCCAAGATCTTCCAGCGTTTCCATGGCCTGTTCGTGCGTCAGCTCACCCGGAAAATCGATATCGGCGGACACCGTGTAGCAATGCCGGCATCTGAGATTGCAGCGGCGTG
This sequence comes from Roseibium sp., assembly GCF_965232425.1. GTDB lineage: Bacteria > Pseudomonadota > Alphaproteobacteria > Rhizobiales > Stappiaceae > Roseibium. The sequence continues at coordinate 5,452,921 of NZ_OZ246971.1, read as the reverse complement.
TCAGGTTCCAGATCACGACCGGTTTCACCGATCCGCTGCTTACGCGTGTGCGAACCGGTGTCGGATTGGTGATCTGCTGCATGTATTCCGTCAGACGAAACATCGTTCAACCTCTCTTGCCGGCAAGCCGCATGCCCGTTTTCTTCAGGATCCGGGTTGAAAACAGGATGTCGCCGGCCCGGCAGGCATCACCGAGCAGGTCCGCGACCTTGTCCCTCTTGACGAGGACCTCCTCGCGGCTGGAACCGTGGACCATCGCGAAGAGGTTGTAGCGCCACACCGGAAGAACGCGCGGACGCCGGTAGCAATGGGTCACGAAGGAGAGGCCACCGATGATTTCACCCAGACTGTCGACAACGGTATCGTCGACGTCCCACACGGACATGCCGTTTGCGGTCATGCCGAGGCGATAGTGGTTCGGTGCGGCGCCGATGCGTCGTACGACGCCCTGCTTCTTGAGAGCATCCAGACGGTCCAGCAGTTCGGCCTCGGTGATGCCAAGCGTTTCGGCGACAACCGCAAATGGCTGCGGCACGAGCGGCAGGCCGGCCTGTGTGGCCTCGATGATTGCCCTGTCTTTTGGATCCAGTGTCATGCGTCTACCCGGAAGCCAACGAAAAACTCGCGTTTCTTGGGAAAAAGAAGAACTTCCAATCCCGTGTCGTGCTCGATGTCCTTGGCCGTTCTCATGATGTCGCCGCGCTCCTCGGTCGCCAGCACGAACCACATGTTCAACTCGTGGTCCCGTTCATAGTTATGCGCGACTTCCGCATGAGCATTGACTTTGGTTAAGACGTCTTCGAAGCGGTCTTCGGGAACGCACATGGCGCACAGGCAAAAGGCGCCGCCGAGGGCTTCGGCGTCGAAAAAGGGTCCGAAGCGCGTCAGCAGACCGTCGTCCCGCAGCTGACGGATCCGGTCGACAATTGCCTCTTCGGACAAACCGAGTTCTTCGGCCAGCGAGGCGAATGGATGCGGGACGAGCGGCAGATCATCCTGAAGGCGGTTGATCAGCCGGCGATCGAGATCGGTCAGCGTCACGGTCATGCGGCAGCCCCCTGAGGTGCGATCATCGCTCCGGTCTGCTTGAAACAGCGGCATGAAAACAGGATACGCCGGTCAACGCCCGTCAGCTCCGGAAGTGCCGACGCTCTGGTCAAGGTCTCAAGTGCTTCCTTGCGGCTCCGCGCGTGGATCATGCAGTAAAGCCGGTAGGGCCAGACGCCAGCAACGGGCCGGCGCTCGTAGCACAGGGTCACGCCCGGCACGGCGGCCAGCGCAGGCCCGGCAGAGCCCACCAGTTCCGGGCAGATTTCCCAGACAACCATGGCGTTGGAGCGCCAGCCGAGCGCCCTGTGTCGGACGATCACACCAAGTCTCGAAATAATCCCTGCGTCCTGCAGCACCGCGACCCGGTCCAGAACGTCTTCTTCCTGCCAGCCCAGTTCCGAGGCGATCTCACGATAGGGCCGTTCGGTGAGGGGCATGCCGGTGGCGAGCGCCTGCAGGAGATCGTTGTCACCCTCCTGCAGGTGCTCTTTACGAACCGGCCGGGGCGCGGGTGGCCGGTCCATCTCTCCGTTCAGTCTGAATCCAAGATCGACGTTGAACGGTCTGACAAGTGGAAGGTCCAGGACACGAAGCCCTGTGCGACCCTGTATTTCCTCCAGGACGCGATCGACATGCGCTCTGTCGGGGCCGGTCGCGACGAACCAGAGGTTCCAATGGTTCTCTCTCTCGTAGGAATGATTGACGCCGGGCTGGCTGCCGACGATTGCCGCCACATCTTCAAGTCTTTCGGCTGGTGCGGCGAGTGCGGCAAGCGTGCTTGCCGAGACGGTGTTGGGCGCGCACGTCGCGCCGACCCGGGTGACGCGGCCGGTCGCCTTCAGGAACTCCAGTCGCCGAATGACTTCCGTTTCACCGCATCCCAGCACCTGGCCGATCCGTGCAAATGGGCGCGGTGCGATGGGAAGACTGCGTTGCCAGTCATCCAGAAGCTTCAGATCAAGTCGGTCGCCTATACGTTCCATCTTTCAAAGTCCCGTTCTGTGCGCCCTCGATGTGAAGAAGATGCCCGACGGGCTTTCTGCGTCGATCTCGCCCCGCTTTTCGAACGTTCTCGTGTCGTAGATTATGACTTTTCCTGAATCGCGTACGGACACCCAGACTTCGTGACCGCGAGGTGTGAACTCCATGTGCAGGACCGCTTTGCCCGGCTTGAGTTCGTGTACGACTTCCTTGGAAACCGTGTCGATGACCTGAATGGTGTCGTTGAGAGGATGGGCGAAATTCACCCAAACCTGCCGCCCATCCGGCCGCGACATGGCGAAGACCGGCTGCCCATAAGTTTCCGTTCGCCCTGTTTCGGAGAGGTCGCTCGCATCGATCCACAGAACCTGGTGGTGTCCGACGGCGGGAAGCACGAATTCCTGTCCGGCCCGGGCCCAGCCCTCAAGATGAGGCATCTTGTAGACCGGCAGCTCTTTCTGGCCACGGCCGTACTCAGGCAGCACCCGGATCGGAGCCGGTTCGGCTGCCCAAAGATCGATCGCGGTCAATCCGTCCTCGCCGAAAAGGCCGGTGATGTAGAGGCGGCCGTCTCCGGTGATCAGGGCGTCGTACGGGTTGGCACCGATCTCCCTGATCCTGGTGATCGACGGCTCCCCGGCTGACAGATCCGCAATCCAGGTTTCACCGTCATCCCAGAGGGTAAACACGAATTTCCGGCCGGGCGCGTCCACTAGACCGATTGTTTTCGAGCCGGTCGGAATGTCGGCGACGAGGTGGAGCGAGTCCGCATCGAAAATGCGGACGCCGCCGGGTTCATAGTTGGAGACGGCGACCAGTTTTCCGTCATCGGAAATCGCGCCGCCGATGGCATTGCCGGACTGGACGACGCGCTTGACGATCTGCCCGGATGTGATGTCGACTTTTGTCAGACCGCCGTCGCGCCCAAAAACATAGGCAAACCTCTGGTCGGGCGAATAGACGAGACTGGCGTGCGAAAGGTCTCCGAGACCTTCGATCCTGGTGATGGCAGCACGTTCGGACTGGTCGATGAGGAGAAGAGACCCGTTTGCGCGCTCCACCACCAGGCCAAGGTCACCCGTGGCGACAATGGTCTCGGATTTCAATGGGGTTGCCAGTACCGCTGCAGCCATTGCAAGTGCCAGAGCGGAGCCCTTCAGAGCCGTCATTTCAATTCTCCCTGCAAGAGATACTTCGCAATCCGATCTGCGTCCGCTTCGCTGAGCAACGGCCGCCAGGGCGGCATTGCGGTTTCCGGGATGCCGTCGAGCACCACGGTGGCAAGGGTTTCAATGTCGTAGTGGGACAATGATTCAGGCCGGATATCGGGTCCGAGGCCGCCCTTGAGCGTCAGGCCGTGGCAGGAACCGCAGTCCTGATGGACCAGATTGATCAGTTCCGTTTTCGCGCTGCTCTCTTCCGCCATTGCAGGCGCACAAAGCAGGACAGCGATGGAAAGAAGTCTAAGCATGGGCCTGCTGCCCGGCTGCCGAAACGCCCGGTAGCGGCTTTGAAATGTCCAGTTCATGTGCGGTCCAATCGGCACTCAGCGTGACGACCTTGCCGATGACGAAGAGGACAGGGGCCTTGAGACCAGCCTGCCGCAGATCAATTGCAACCGTGCCGAGTTTCGAAAACAGTCTGGTTTCGCGAGGCGTCGTCGCCTGTGCGACCGCCATGACCGGGGTCTCTTCGCTCAACCCCTCGGCGACAAGACGCAGAGCGATCTGGCCGATATTCGCCACACCCATGTAGACAACTAGGGTGGTGTCCTCACAGGCGAGACCGCTCCAGTCGAGATCGAGCGACCCGTTCGATTTGCGGTGTCCGGTAACATAGCGCACACCGGTGGCAAGGCCTCGGTGAGTGAGGGGAACGCCGCTCACGCAAGCAACGCCTTGTGCCGCGGTAATGCCGGGTGCGTACTCGATGTGAACACCGTTTGCAGCAAGATACGCGGCTTCTTCGGATCCGCGGCCAAATATCAGTGGATCGCCGCCCTTGAGGCGCGCCACTGTCAATCCGTCCTGCGCGAAATTGCAGAGCATCTCGTTGATGCGCTCTTGCGGAACCGGGTGGTTGTCAGGCGACTTGCCAACCGAAACCAGGTGTGCCCCCGCCGGCGCCAGCGACAGGATTTCCGGAGACACCAGCCGGTCGTAGACGACCACATCAGCGTCCTGAAGCATGCGCACGGACTTGAGGGTCAGAAGTTCAGGATCGCCTGGGCCTGCTCCGATGAGAAAGACTTTTCCAGTCATGAAAACCCTCGCTTCGCCTGAATACTCGATGGCCAATGGTCACTCATTTCGCGCACGACCTGCTTGATTATTGTCAAGCGCCCGGCAGCTTTTTCTTATTTTTAAGATCAATAAAATCAGGGAGTTACGGTAACTCTGCCGATCATTTCCTGGGTTTCCCAATGTGGTCCGCACAGGTAGCTTTGCGGCGGCCCGGCAGTCAGGAACGTGAACTCGAAGGTCTCTTCGGGAAACAACCGGTCCGACTCGGCGATGCCCTCGTCTGAGAGAATGACGCTATGGCTGGTTCGCTTGTCGACATTCACCCATCGGACAGTCGTACCCACGGGAATGCTGAGGTCTTCCGGGCAGAACCTGTATTTGTACATCTTGACCACTTTGACGCCTTTTTCCTCGGACGACGAATGGCCGAACATCTCGACATAACGGTCTTCCGCTTCCGCGCAGATCACAGCCGTGTCTTCTTCGGCGGCCATGGCGGGAAGAGCGACCGTCACCGGCAACATGACAGCGGCAAGAAGCAAAACATTCATGAACATGAGATTTCTCCCTTTCATGCGGAAACGGCGGCCGGAAAGCCGGCCGCCTGCCGTCTACTGTTTGGACACGTTGATCTGTGCGGCCTCGTCATCAAGTGCGAGACTGGTGTCGAAGGTCACGTGGTGGAAACGTGCCGCCGCATAGTCGTCGTGGATCGCAAAACCGACCGTGTAGACCTTGCCCGGTTCCAGTGGGACGTCACCCGGTGCACCGGACTTGAGTGGCCGGGAAAACACGACGGTCCAGACGCCGCTCGACAGACTTGCCTCAGCCGCCATCTCGCCGTCATTCGCAACCCGGCGGTCCAGCAGATAGCCGTTTGAAGACGAGCCGTCCGCATAGACCCTGAGCAGATCCAGGAACGTGCCGTCTGCAAGAAGCTGATCGATCTCTTCGACCGGTTTCAGCTTGTCCCAGCCGCCCTGGGCCTTGCCGCGCCGCCCCTTGATTTCGACCTTGGTCCGGCTCTCGGTCAGGTATTTGGTGATCGTGTCCTTCGCCTCCAGTCTGCCTGCAACATCGGCATTGGCGGCAATTGCCTCGGCACCGGGATCGAACGGCATGTAGGTGTTGTCCGCATGACACGACGCCCAGCACCCGGTTGTCTCTCCCATCTCGATGCCGGTCCCGGTGATCATCATGGCAACCTTGACCTGGTTGTCGGGATCCATCTTGCCGCCGTCGACGAACGGAACGGGGTTGTGACCGGTATCCGGCCACTGCAATCGCACATAAAGGTTTTCATCGTCATGGGCGGCCTGAATGGCTGCATCGATCGTGCCGCGCTTGCCTGGTATCGGGGTGGGTTCGATCTCGCCGCCTGCGACGATCTTGGTGCCGATCGCGGTGACTTCCTTGGCATGACAGGTGGTGCACGCATCGCCGCCCTTGGTGAGCGGACGGGCACCGCCGTGGGTCTTGCCGTTCTGAACCCATTCAAACGAAGCCTGACCGGGATAGAACAGGGTCAGGTCGGTCACGGGGACCGCGTTCCAGTCGATATCGGGAGCGACATTGCCACCGCCTCCCGGCGACGTTGGCGCAGCCTCGACCGCGTTGCCGTCCGCCTTGGCGCGCTCCTCGGCAACCGCGGCGTCAACGGCAGCAGCAATCTGGGCTTGGACAGCCTCCTGCCGGGCCTTCTGGTCGGCCTTGGCCGCTTCCGCCTCGCTTGCCTCCCTGGCTTCAACGCGGGCAAGGCTTGCCATGTATTCTTGCGGAACGTCCCGGACGAATCCGGGGTGAGGGGCTTCGAGCTCTTCCAGATATGCCTCGTCCGCCCGGTCACGCAGATCCGAGTGGGCAATGCCCTTGTGGCAGTCGATGCAGGTCTGGCCGGTCGACATGGCATTGAGGTGCTGCTGACGCGCGCGCGGTTTCTGGAATTCCGGCATCATCGAATTGAAGTCGTGGCAGTTCCGGCACTCACGCGAATCGTTGGCTTTCATCCGCTCCCACTCGTTCATTGCGAGCGCCAGACGCTTCGCCTCGAACTTTTCGGGCGTGCTGATGGTGCCCATCACCTTGCCGTAAAGTTCCTTGGAGGCCTGGACCTTGCGGATGATCTTGTGGGTCCAGTCTTTCGGCACGTGGCAGTCGGAACAGGTTGCACCGACACCGGAGCGGTTCACGTCGTGGATCGTGCCCTTGTATTCTTCGTAGACGAAGTCGCGCATCTCGTGACAGGAGATGCAGAATTGCTTGGTATTGGTAGCTTCCATCGCGGTGTTGAAGCCGCCCCAGAAAATGATGCCACCGGCAAAGACGGCCGCAACACCGCCAATGGGCATGCCCCATATCAGGTATCTGCGCCAGATCGGTTTCTTCTTGTCACCTTGGCTGTTCTCGGACATGTCCAGGCTCCGTTTTGGATTTCTCCGCAGGCCCTTTTGACCGGGCCATAAGCGATCGCAATGCGGATGCGGGGAGCGTTTGCCCTCACTCAGGCGACCCGTGGTCGATGCAGTCCCTTCACCGCTGGCAAAGAGGAAGGGCGGGATCTTTGCCCGCCCTTCCGGAGTGCTGGCTCACATCAGGTGACGTGGTTCGAACGGTTGTAGACGTTGAACTTGCCGGTCGGAGCGAAGAGGCCCTTGACCCGCGTTTTTTCTTCCAGCGTCTTGGCGTCGAAGATCACGATTTCACCGTTGGGCTCCTTGGAGGTGGAGCGGTTCCACTTGGAGACCCAGACTTCCGAACCATCCTGGTTGAATTCGAAGTGAACGGCGACGTTGCCTTCTTCTTCGGTGATCTGGATGGTTTTGACGATCTCTCCCGTTTCCTTGGAGATGACCTGAACGGACTGCTGCACTTCCGGTTCCGGATGCTTGGTCTGGTCGGCCCAGATATAATCCGAAGTCGGGTGCGTTCTGATGAACAGTCCCGCACCGTCTGTTTCGACCTCGTAGCAGACCTTCCAGGCGTCATCCGGACGGTTCTCCGGGTCATTGCCCCAGACGGTTACGGTGCCTTCTCCGAGGTGCGTGGTTCCTGCCACCGGACCGCAGTTCGGGTCATTCCAGTTGGCGCCCGGGCCGGGGTGCGGCAGCGGCGCGGTGTCGATCATGGCTTCCAGCTTGTGGGTCTTGGTGTCCACGACAACCATCTTGTTCGACGCATTCGCGGCGATCTGGAAGTAGCGGCCGGACGGATCGAAGAAACCGTCATGCAGGAATTTAGCGGAATCGATCTTGTCGATGCGCAAATTGTCCAGATCGCTGTAATCGACCTGCCAGAGTTGGCCGAGTTCCTTGACGGCGACGATCCAGGTCGGTTCGTTCGGAGTTGTGTAGATGGCCGCAACGCGGCTTTCTTCCACATACTCGCCGTCAACATTCACACCGCGCGTGGAAACGACCTTTTTCGGCTCCATGGTTTCCGCATCGACGATCGCGAAGTGCGGCGGCCAGTAGCCTCCGCCGATGACGTATTTGCCGTCGCCGGAAACCGCGACGTCGCGTGCGTCGTAGGCGATCTTCACTTCGGCAACCAGCATGTTCTCCGGGTTCTGCCAGAGATCGATCTTGGTCATCTTGCCGTCGCGGCCCATCGTGTACCAGAAGCGTCCCGGATGCTCCGGTTCTTCCAGTTTGTGGTGCTCGGAAGCTTTCAGGACGTGCACCGCGTAACCGGTCGGTATGTGTGCCAGGACTTCCTTGGTGTCGCCGTCGACAACCGCAACCTTGCCCACGTCACGCTCGATGACGACGAAGAAGTTTTCCCAGTTCCTGCCATGCAACGGCTCGCTCGGATAGTCCTCCGGTTCGACATAGACTTTCCGGGTTGCTTCCATCTGTGCCAGCGACATTTCCGGCGGTGTCGGCGCCTCCATCATGATGTAGGTGGCCATGTCCTTGATTTCCTGCTCGGTCATGATGTCCGAGAAGTTGTTCATGCCGCCTTCTGTGCCCCAGGAGATGATTTTCTCAAGTCGTTCCTGTCCCAGCTGCAGCGTGCCACCCTTGGTGACGGTGCCGTCAGCTGCGGTCTTTTTCCACTCGGGTTCCAGGTTCTTCCCCGTTGCGCCCTTGCGCAGGACGCCGTGGCAACCTGCGCATCTTTCGAAATAGAGCTGCTTGGAACTTTCGAAGGCCTCCTCGCTGAGGGTCGGACCTTCGGCAAGGGCAGGCGCCGTCATGCTGCCCATCAGCAGCGCCAGACAGGTCGCTAACGCATAACCTGACCCTTTTTTCTTCCTTGGATGTGACATTCTCCAAACTCCAAATGCTGGTGAGGCACTCGCGAGTTTGCGTAAACGCCGGAAGGCTTCCTTGACTTTCGTTAAGAAGGCCAGCCGGTCTTTCCCAAGACATCGAAACATCTTCCGAGCAACTGCATCCGGCCGGTGCCGGGCTTGACTTTGGTTAAGGAAACGAGTGCGCGCCCTGTCACCCTCAAGGCCACGATCAACTCGGGGAAAGGAGCGCGTAATGCGCGAAGTCATGACCAAAAGCATGGCCCGAAATATTTTTTATGGCGGGTCACTCTTCTTCATCATCATCTTCCTGGGGCTGTCGATCCACAGTCACCTCTACATAACCGGGACGTCGACCAATCACGCCGGCATCACCGCAAGCGTGGCTGCCGGCAAGCGTGTCTGGGAAGACAAGGCCTGCATCAACTGCCACACGATCTTGGGGGAAGGGGCGTACTTCGCGCCTGAAGTGGGCAACGTGATGACCCGCTGGGGTGTTCTTGACGACCCGGACGCAGCCTTCGAGACGCTGAAAGGATGGATGGAATCCATGCCGACCGGCATCGAGGGGCGCAGGCAGATGCCGAATTTCAACCTGACCGACGAGGAAATCCGCGACCTCGCGAACTTCCTGATCTGGACCGACAAGATCGACGCCCAGGGCTGGCCGCCGAACGACGCCGGCTGATCCGAAAGCAAGAGGAACGAAAGATGAAATACGAATCACAAAAGGTCGCCATGGCGTATTTCGCAGTCGCGCTGGCCCTGTTTGCAGTTCAGGTGCTCGGCGGACTACTGGCGGGCTGGGTCTATGTTCAGCCGAACTTCCTGTCCGAACTGCTGCCCTTCAACATCATTCGCATGCTGCACACGAACAGCCTGATCGTGTGGTTGCTCCTTGGGTTCTTCGGAGCCGCATATTTTCTCATTCCCGAGGAAGCGGAAAGAGAGATCCATTCGCCCAAGCTCGCATACCTGCAACTGGCGATCCTCGTGATCGGCACTCTGGGCGTGGTCGTCACCTATGTCTTCAACCTGTTCGAAGGCAATTTCCTGCTCGGCAAGGAAGGCCGGGAGTTCATCGAGCAGCCCAAATGGGTCAAGGCGGGGATCGTCGTGGCCGCGCTCATCTTCCTTTACAACGTCACCATGACGGTGCTGAAGGGCAAGAAGACCGCGATCACAAATATCCTTCTTCTGGGCTTGTGGGGCCTGGCGTTGCTGTTCCTGTTCAGCTTCTACAATCCGAGCAACCTGTCGCTGGACAAGCAGTACTGGTGGTACATCGTCCACCTTTGGGTTGAAGGCGTCTGGGAGCTGATCATGGCCTCCATTCTCGCCTATCTCATGCTGAAGCTGACCGGTGTCGACCGCGAAGTCGTCGAAAAATGGCTTTACGTCATTGTCGCCGCAGCGCTCTTCTCGGGCATTCTGGGAACGGGCCACCACTACTACTGGATCGGCACGCCTGGTTATTGGCAGTGGATCGGGTCCATTTTCTCTGCCCTGGAAGTCATCCCCTTCTTCGCGATGATGGCCTTTGCGTTCGTCATGGTCTGGAAGGGTCGGCGCGACCATCCGAACAAGGCCGCGCTCCTGTGGTCCCTCGGCTGCGCGACACTTGCCTTTTTCGGTGCCGGTGTCTGGGGCTTTCTGCACACGCTGCACGGTGTCAACTACTACACGCACGGCACGCAGATCACGGCCGCGCATGGACACCTGGCCTTCTTCGGCGCTTACGTGTCGCTGAACCTGGCAATCATCACCTATGCAATGCCGCTTCTGCGGAACCGGGAGCCCTATAACCAGGTGCTCAACATGGCCTCCTTCTGGCTCATGTCGAGCGGCATGGCTTTCATGACCTTCGTGCTGACCTTTGCCGGGACCATCCAGACCCATCTGCAACGCGTCAATGGTGAGTATTTCATGGACGTCCAGGATCAGTTGGCCCTGTTCTACTGGATGCGGTTTGGATCCGGAGCGGTGTTCGTGCTTGGGGCGGTCCTGTTTATCTACGCGATTGCGGTGCCGAAACGCGAGGTCATCGAGCCCGGCAAAGCTGCCGGCATGCCTGCGGAGTAATGGAGATGGAAGGATCTGTATCCTTGGGAAAAGGGGCGGCAGGCGTCCCTTTTTACCTCCCTCAGGGCGACGAACGCACGGTGTTTGAAGCCGCTTACAGCAACAACCTGCCGGTTCTTCTGAAAGGGCCGACGGGCTGTGGCAAGACGCGTTTCGTCGCCCATATGGCGGCAACGCTGGGGCGCAAGCTTTACACCGTTGCCTGCCATGACGATCTTGCCGCCGCCGACCTGATTGGCCGGTACCTGCTCAAGGGCGGGGAAACGGTCTGGGTCGACGGCCCTTTGACGCGGGCGGTTCGGGAAGGGGCGATCTGCTATCTGGACGAAGTCGTGGAGGCACGCAAGGACGTTACCGTCGTGCTGCATCCGCTGACCGATGATCGCAGAACGCTTCCCATTGACCGGACCGGCGAAGAACTGGCGGCCGCGCCCGGTTTCATGCTGATTGCCTCCTACAATCCCGGTTACCAGAACATCCTGAAGACGCTGAAGCCCTCGACGCGCCAGCGTTTCATCTCGCTTGAATTCGACTTCCCGTCACCCAGTCTCGAAGTCGAGATCGTGGCCGAGGAAAGCGGTTTGGATAGGGACCGGGTGACTGCGCTTGTTCGGCTGGCCGGAAAGCTGCGGGCTCTGAAAGGCCAGGATCTTGAAGAGGGTGTTTCAACCCGGCTGGTCGTCTACGCGGCCACGCTGATCGCACAGGGTATGCCGGTCGACCGCGCTATTCTCGCGGCGATGGTCGAGCCGCTGACCGACGACGAGGACGTGAAACGCGGGCTCCTCGATCTTGCCACGGCCGTGTTTGGGTGAGGCCAGACCGATGGGCAGGATCGACTTCGAGCCATGGGAACCCGAAGAAACCGTCGGGAAACTGTGGCACGCATTTGCAAGCCGCCTGGATGCACCCGAGGTGCATCATGGAGCCGCGGTCGGCCTCTCAGAGGTCGGCGGGCGGCTTGCAGTGCTTTTTCGGGGGCTGGGGGGAAGTCACAGTGTTGATTTGCGCCCGGTCTCCGATGAAGTTTCACACCACCGCCTCGGTTTCCTGAGGCGGCTCGGGACTGAAACGGAAACCGTTCCGCAGGCAAGCTTCGATGGAGAGACCTTCCGTCTGCCGGAGACGCTGGCCGTCTTTCCCTTCCGGGAGGCAAATGCCGCGCTCTACGTCTGGCTGACGGCCATGGCCGCGCATGCGCCGCGTTTTCAGCCGGAGGATGATCTGCTGCGCGCAGACTTGCGGACGCTGCATCATGTCGAGGCAAGTATCCGCAAGACTCTCGAAACGGCTCCTGGGCTCGAGCCCCTGTACCGGGAACTCAGCCGAGGCGCTCTCGCAACGCGCAAATTGACAGGCCTTCCCGTCATGGAAGCGCGGATTGAAAAGCTCGTGCGTCACATGCTTGGCGATCCAACCGAGCTTGCCGCGGACGTCGAGGAACTGAAGGCCAAGGTCCGGGAGGGGGATCTTTCGGACATTTGCGCTCAGCGCGGGTATCGGCCATTTCGGCCTGTCCCGGTCTGGCTGAAGGTGCGTGAAGTCATGTTCTCGACAGGCGACGCGGTTGAAGACCGCGATACGGAGGGTACGCCCGAAGAGGCCTCAGGCAAGACCCTGAAGGCGAGGAGACGAAAAGCCGACCAGGCGGAACGAAAGGACAGCCTGATCCTGCACAAGTTCGAGGCAATTCTGAGTTGGGCCGAGTTCCTCAATCTGAACCGCCGCGTCGATGACGATGACAATGACGATGCAAAGAAGGCTGCGGAGGATCAGGAGGAAATTGGCTTGGGTCAGATTTCCAAGGCGCCGGCAACACGATTGAAATTGCATCTTGATCTGGCACCGGAAGATGTCGACAGGGAAAAACTGTCCGGGAAAGTTCTTTATCCGGAGTGGGACACGCGCACCGGCAAGTATCTGCCTGATCACGCCTGTGTTCTGACGAGTGTTGCCGATGCCGATCCGGACCGGGAGACTGCCGATGAAGATCCCCGTGCTGCAAGGCGCATCCGCGCGGTCAAGCGGCAGTTCGAGGCCTTGCGTCCCGGACGTGTCACAACCCGTGGGCATCTTGAGGGTGACGGCCTCGACATGGACGCGGCCGTCAGGTCCCAGGTTGAACGGATTGCCAGCGGCATCGGCAACGAGCGGATCTGGCAGCAAACACGGCCGGAAGCACGTGACCTTGCCGTTTCCATTCTTCTGGACGTGTCCCGGTCGACGGAGAGTGCGGTTACCGGGCGGGCGGTCATTGACATCGAGCGCGAAGCGCTGACGGCACTCGCCTGGGGGCTGAATGCCTGCGGCGACGATTTTGCCATCTCCGCTTTTTCTTCGTTGAAGCGGCACCGCGTCTATCTGCAGAGATGCAAACGTTTCGACGAACCGATGTCGGCAACGGTAGAACATCGCATACGTGGCCTGAAACCGGGGTTCTACACCCGGTTGGGAGCTGCCATGCGCCACACATCCAAGGAACTGGAAACCCAGTCCCGCAAGCGCAGGCTGCTTCTGGTCATCACCGACGGCAAGCCGAATGATCTGGATCACTATGAGGGCCGGCACGGGATCGAAGACACCCGAATGGCTGTTCGGGAGGCCCGGCGGGCCGGGCAATCGGTCTTCGGCGTGACCATCGACAAATCCGCGAAATCCTGGTTCCCGCGCCTGTTCGGACAGGGAGGGTTCGCGGTTATCCCGCATCCGGACCGGCTGACCCAGGCGTTGCCGCAGATCTACAGACAGCTCGTTGGAGGGTGACGGAATGTCCGCCGGGCAACTGGACAGAACCGGCGGTCTGGATGATCTGCCCGGCGATCTGATGATGTGGGTCCTGATCGTGAGCGAACTGTTGGTCTTCGGAGCCGGGCTTGCCGCCTTCCTCGCTGTAAGGATCACCGATCCGGCGGGGTTCGCCGCTGCCAGTACCCATCTTCATCCAACGCTTGCAGGGGTCAACACGCTGATCTTGATCACAAGCGGTTTCCTTGCCGCCCGTGCGCTTGATTTCAGCCTGGCCGGCAGGATACCTGCCGCACGTCTAGCGCTTCTTGAAGCAGGGGGGCTCGGAGCCCTGTTCCTCGCGATCAAGATCTATGAATACGCCGAAGTGGCTGCCAGGGGAAATTCGACCGAAACCCATCCTTTTTTCACGTTCTACTATCTCCTGACCGGCTTTCATGCCCTGCATGTTGTGGCAGGCATGCTCATCCTTGTGCTGATCGCATGGAAGGTCACGCCCCGAAATCTGGAAGTCGGTACGGCTTTCTGGCACATGGTCGATCTTGTCTGGGTGCTGCTGTTTCCCGTGATCTATCTTTTGGCGTGACGATGACATGAGTTTCAACCCGACAACCCGGGCCTGGTTCAGCCTTCTCATCATCAGCTGTGCATCGGTTATGGTCGCGGCGGGAGCTGCGCAGATGCATGCGGCTTGGGGAACAGGGGCGCTGGTGCTGGTGTTTGCCTGGATCAAGGCACGCATCGTCCTTTCCAGGTATCTCGGCCTCGGCCAGGCACCGCGCATCCTATCCGGCTTCAACTGGGCACTCGGTCTTCTCTGTCTGCTGCTGCTCGGCCTGTACCTGGCTCCTGAGGTCATTGCCTGAAGGCTGCGGCAAGCGGCTCAGGCAGGTCGAATTCGGCAAGGACCCTTTGACGCGCGTCGTCCGACATCTTGCGTGCCGTCTTTTGCACGATCCCGAGCACTTTCGCGTCGTTGTGCTTGGCGGCAAAGGGCGAGAAATACCACTTCAGGAACACGAAGCAGATGACGTCTTCCAGCGACTGGACGTCCTTGTGGCGCTTGATGCCTTCCTTGCGAAGCATCCGGCCGGTTGCGTCGATATCCGCAACGCCGTACCCGGCCGCAGCCATGATTGCACCAACCCGCTGCGCATGATGTTCGGCAAGTTCACGGCGCCAGGCATGATAGCCCGCCTTGCCTTCAGGGTAGGTCGCGCGCGGCAAGATCCAACGCTCGATATGCTGTCCCCGCGCGGCGATCCTGAGCGGATCGGAGGCATCTGGATAAAGCCGTTCGAGTTCGGCGCTCATGCGCCTTCCGTAGAGTAACGCGGCAGGTTCACCGTCTTCAAGGTTGGGATCGGCTGCATTCGCTTCATCAATCGCCGATAGGGCGCCATTCAGGCAACTCACTGTGCTTTGTGCCATGCTTCAACCGGGTCGGTTTCGGAATATTCTCGCAAACGATCGATATTCTCGATTGCGGCGTTGTTCCTGTTGATGTGGACACCGATCGTTTTAAGCTTGGAAAAGGATCGGGACAGGCTTTCGGGCTTCATGCCGAGGCGTCCTGCGATCAGGAACTTGTCATAGGGCAGGGTCACGACACAACTGCCTTCTTCCTGGTGACAGAGACCCAAGAGAAATTCGGCGACCCGCTGAGGCCCCGTCTGCGCTTTCAGTTGCTCCAGTTGGGCGACGAGAGAGTGCAGGTGCGTGAAGGTAGATGCCAACACTGAAACCGCGATTTCCGGGTCCCGTCGCATCGCCTCCAGGAGAGCAACGCTCGGAATGCGCATGACTTCGCAAGCCGTCACGGCTTCCGCGGAGACCGGATAGGCATGTCCGCGGAAAGCGACCGCCTCGCCGAAGCTCTCACCCTTTGCGAAGACATTCACAACGGCTTCACCGCCATTCGGGGCGATCCGGTAAAGCTTGACCCAGCCTTCGGTGACAATGTGAATGGCGTGAGCGGTTTCGCCCTGAAGGAACAGTGTTTCGCCGCGATCATATTCGCGCCAGCTCGACAAGCCGAGGAGCGTGTCCTGTATGTCCTGCGGAAAACTCTGCAACAGCAAAGAGGTCTGCGCGATCTTGCGGCGGCGTTCGTTTGGCATCTCAGTTTTATCCGGATTCACCTGCGCGAACCCGCTCCCTCCCAAATTTGCAACTCAGATTAGCAGAATGACGGGACACGCGATTTGCTCCTGATCAAAGCGCGTTTCGAATATCTGTCCCTTGACCAATGTCATGTAGCGCGCGGCGCACCGCCGTTAGGGTTCTTGCCAGTCGGGAAAGCGGCACATCATGACGAGCCCGGATGCGGTCAGGTCAAAGTATCTGGCCCTTTGGCGATGTCCCGCGCTTCTCGCCGCGATCAATGATGCCATAGACCCTCTTGTCCATGCGCTGCATTCCGAATGCCCGCAGGTTCTTCCGCCGATCGCCGCACGATTGGTTGGAACGACAGGAACGTGTTTGGTCGCCTTTCCGAGGCCAAAGGCGATCGGAGCAGCCGGGCGAAGTCAGCTGACTTTGCCCGGCCCGGCTTTCGTCTGTTTGATAGGTGTTTTGCTGGCCGAGGAATGCGAAAAGAACAAAAAAACGGGCAAGTAAGTCTAATTGTAAAAATAAATGGCGGTGAGGGTGGGATTCGAACCCACGGTACGCTCTCACGCACGGCGGTTTTCAAGACCGCTGCCTTAAACCACTCGGCCACCTCACCAATGCAGCCATGGCGCGTCGGCGCGGGCGGCATGTGTTTCCGTTTCGTTGGTCTTGAGCGGAAAGTCAAGAGCCAGCCATTCGGCGGGCGGGGAATTCGGAAAAATCGTGTGGAGGGCGGCGAAGGCCGCAGGCGGGGCCTTTGGCATGTTCCGGTTCCGGGCGCTTTGGGTTGGGTAGGGCAGGGTGCGCAGCGGCACCGGAACATGACAAAGTGTGGGGCCGCCGGTCCGGTGTCGTGGGCAGGGTTTGAACCGGCGGCCAAAGCTGGAGGTGGGTTCCAGCATTGCTGTGACAGGGCGGTCACGAGCAATGAAGACACACTAGGCCGAACCGCCGGCAACCGATGTGACCTACATCACAACCTGATCATTTGACGATTTTTTGCGGACTGTCACTTGTCTGCAACAATTTCGGGATCGTACAAATTTCATGTATTTCAGTTACTTACCGCAACGGAACTCGACCCGGGAGCGTAAACGGCGTCAAAACCTGTGACTGTCCGGAAAAGGCGCGCCGGACAGCCTCGACGGGGCGTTTACTTTGCAGTAAGACACTTGCGATTAAACAGGCTGGATGTCTGGGATGTACCGCGGGGGCAGTACATCGACGGTGTAAAAACCGGCAGACGGAAAAAGTAGCCTGGAACCGGCCTGTTTGAAGCCGGAGTATCGCGTGAGCTACGGGGCCGCCAGCGCGTTTATGAGTAGGACGGCAGGATGCAAGGGATGGGCGTAGAAACTTGCCGCACGGCAGGAACGTCTTCGGGGACAAACCGCTGCGGATCTGAGCGAAGCAGCTGGAAACAACTGCGCACGGTGGTGCTGACGGTCGCCGCGGTATCGTTTGTGGCCGCGTGCAGCTCCGCTCCCGAAAAACCCAAGGCCAAGTTCAGCCCCGAAAAATACGGCGTGAAGGCCAGCCCGCGCATGGTCGCTGCCGGCAAACCGGTGCCCAAGGGCGGCGGACGCTATGTCATCGGCAAGAAGTACAAGATCGCCGGCAAGTGGTACTACCCGGAGCATGACCCGGACTACAGGAAGACAGGACTCGCCTCCTGGTACGGCCCGACATTCCACGGACGGAAGACGGCGAACGGCGAAATCTTTGACCGCAACGCTCTGACCGCCGCTCACACCACGATGCCCCTGCCGTCTTATGCACGCGTGACGAACACGGCCAACGGCCGTTCGATGATCGTCCGCGTGAACGATCGCGGCCCCTTCCATGGCAATCGCATCATCGACCTGTCCGAACGTGTTGCAACGATGCTGGACACGAAATCGGCGGGCGTGGGCAAGGTCAAGGTCGAGTATGTCGGCCGGGCTCCGCTTCACGGTGAGGACGAAGAATACCTGATGGCGTCCTATACCGGCCCGGGCTCCGTCGCACCCGGCGCATCGCGTCCGGGCACTCTGATCGCCCAGGTCCCGGCTGAACTCATCTACGGCAAGGTTCCGGCTCCCGCCGCACGGCCTTACCTTTCCGCGGCAACACTTGCCTCCGCGAAACGGGGCCAGCCAGGCGTACAGGTCGCGGCGTTCGACCCGGCGATTGCCTTCGAAGCCGGAAACCCCGCCATCAAGGTCGCGTCCAACAACCGCTTCCAGCCAGCCACGGGGTCCCTTTCGTCCAGCTACGCTCCGGCGAACAAGCCGCTACAAGCTCCGTTCCCGGGTTCGGCTGACGGCTTCCAGTCCGGAAGCGCGATTTCGTCCTATACGGCGAACCAGCGCATTTCCGGGGCTCACGCGGTCTTGTCCACAACCGCGTCGCAAGGTCTTTCCATGCGTCAGCTGGCTGCTAAGATCCCATCGGGCAACTAGCAAAAACGGGATCTGATCACTGTGCCCGTTGACCTAAGAAAGGAAACGGCAGGGTGATGGGCCTCTCAATTTCAGCATGGCGCAAGCGACTGCAAACAAGAGCCTTCTGCGCCGCCTTGTTGGCTGTGTCCGCTGCAACGCCCGGCCCGGCGTCGGCGGTTGAATCCATCGTCACAAAGGCACCGAAGGCTTTCCTGCTCGAACCTGAATCCGGCACTGTTCTCTATTCGAAGGCCCCGGACGAACCGTTTACGCCGGGCTCGCTCGTCAAGGTCATGACCGCGGCGACCATTTTCAAGCTTCTGAAGGAAGGCGAGGCGCAGCCCGACCAGCTTTGCAATGTCAGTGAACACGCCTGGCGAACGGGCGGTGCACCGTCACGCAAATCGACCATGTTTGCCGCCATCAAGTCGGACATCGCGATCGAGGACCTTCTGAAAGGATTGCTCGTCCACAATGCCAATGATGCGGCGATTGTGCTTGCGGAGTGCATCGACGGCTCCGAAGAGGCTTTTGCACAGCGCATGACGGACCTGGCCGCGTCCCTCGGCATGACCGCGAGCACCTTTTCCAATGCAACCGGCTATGACGAAGCGCCCAACAGCACGACAGTGCGCGACCAGGCGCGGCTCGCCGAATATATCGTTGAGCAGCATCCGGACCTCTACGATCTGTTTTCCATTCCGGAATTCACCTGGAACAAGATCTACCAGCGGAACAAGAACCCGCTTCTGGGGGAAATCAGGAACCTCGACGGACTGGGCGGCGGCAATCACCCGGAGGACGGCTTTTCCGGTCTTGCCTCGGTGGACCGCAACGGACGGCGCATCATTGCAGCCGTCGCAGGCCTCAATTCGGACAAGCACCGGCTGCAGTCGCTCAACGAGGTGATCGGCGGTGCGTGGGAATTCTACGCCATCAAGACGATCTACCCGGCCGGCGAAAAGATCGCCGACGGACGCGTTTTCGGTGGCGTTGCCGGCACGGTGCCGCTCGTGGCAAAGACTGATGTCAACGTCCTGCTCGCCCGGGGCGGAAGCCTCGATTACCGGCTGCGCGTTGTCTACGATGGCCCGCTGCAGGCTCCCGTGAACAAGGGAACGCCTGCCGGAGAACTGCGTGTCATCGGCAAGGAAGGGGTCGTCTACAGGGCACCGCTGGTGACCGGTGCGGACGTTCCCGAGGGCACGCTGATGAACAGGGCGATGGACGGTCTGCAGGAACTCCTGTTCGGCTGGATCGGATAAGTCCCCAACACGGTGCAGCCGGACACGATTCCCTGTTTGAAAGCGGCACGTTTGCCCTGTATCAGTTGATAGGCAAGGCCAAGCGTTCATGTGACGGGCCGGCCTGAAGGAGACGGGAAAAGCTTGTCGGGATATTTCATTACCTTCGAAGGCGGAGAGGGGGCGGGCAAGTCGACTCAGATTACCCGTCTGAAGGCGTTTCTGGAAAAAAACGGCAAGTCGGTTGTCGTCACGCGAGAGCCGGGGGGCTCGCCGGGCGCGGAAAAGATCCGGTCGCTGCTGCTGTCGGGTGGCGCAAAGGATCAGGGACCGCACGCGGAAGCCATGCTGTTCGCGGCGGCGCGCGCGGATCATGTCGATGCCACGATCAAGCCGGCGCTGGAACGCGGTGATTGGGTTCTGTGCGACCGTTACTCCGATTCCACGCGCGTTTATCAGGGCGAGGCAGGCGTCGAACAGGACTACCTCAAGCTTCTCGAACTGGCCGCCGTTGCAGGTCTGAGGCCGGACATGACGCTCCTGATCGATGTTCCTCCAAAGATCGGCCTGAGCCGCGTCGCCAAGCGATCCCAGTCCGACGACAGTGGCGGACCGGACCGTTTCGAAGATGAAGCTGTCGCCGTTCACGAGCGAAGACGCAAAATGTTCCTGCAGTTGGCGCTTGATGAAGCGTACAGATTCACGATTATTGACGGGTCGCGCGACGAGGACTTTGTCGAGCGCGAAGTCCGCAAGGCTGTACTGAGCACCTTTCCCGAGGAATTTGACCTCGACGTGGAGCATGTGACGACACCCGAGAGGCCGTTCTGATGGCACGCCGGAATGAACCCCTCGACATCCCGGAGGTGGATGCGCTGCCCGGGTACCCGTTGCCGAATGAACAGACGCGCCTTGTCGGGCACAAGGCGACGGAGAGAGAACTCCTGGATGCCTACCGTTCGCAGCGCATCCATCACGCCTGGATCCTCGGTGGCGCCAAGGGCATCGGCAAGGCGACCCTGGCCTTCCGGTTCGCGAAATTCATCGTCGCCAATCCCGACCGGTTCGGGTCCGAGGTGTCCGCCGCAGCCGATCTCTCTGTTCCCGGGGATCATCCGGTGTTGAGGCAGGTGGCGGCGGGCGGTCACCCGAACATCTTGCACCTGCGCAGGCCCTGGGACGAAAAGTCAAAGCGGTTCAAAACCGATCTCCCGGTGGACGAGGTCCGCAGAACCGTCTCGTTTTTCGGCACGACGGCTTCGGCGAAAGCCTGGCGCATTTGCATTGTCGACGCTGCCGACGACATGAATGCAAGTTCTGCCAACGCCCTGTTGAAGATACTCGAGGAGCCGCCGGAGCGCTGCCTCTTTCTGGTTCTCAGCCACGCGCCGGGACGCCTCCTGCCGACCATTCGCTCCAGGTGCCGCCGGCTCGGCCTGGACGCGCTCAGCCCATCCGAAATATCGGAAGGCCTGCAGTTGCTTGGCGTGGATCCCCTACCGACGGCCAATGACCTTGATGAACTTGCAGCGACGGCCGACGGCAGTCTGCGGGCGGCCATTTCCCTGTTGTCCGGTGACGGGCTCGCGATCGCCAAGGGCGTGCGGCGTCTGGCCGACAATGCAGCACAACTGGACCTCAGCGCCGTCCATGCGCTTGCCGATCTCGTCACCGCGCGCGGTCAATCCGACAACTGGTTGAATTTTCAGCATGTTCTGGAACGCCTGTGTCACGAACGCATGAGCCGGGATGTCAAGGCCGGCGTGCGGTCAGCCTATCGCCACGTCGAGCTTTGGGAAAACGCCAGCCGTGCGATCCGCGATGCGGACGCGCTCAATCTCGACCGGAAACAAGTGGTGCTCGACTTTTTCTTCGCCTTGCGCGCAGCCTGAGCGGAACCGCTCTTGGGAAATAACCGGTTTCCGGCTATCAAGGCGCGCCGAACAGTCTCGATTCCAGGATCTTTCATGCTTGTCGACAGCCATTGCCACCTTGATTTTCCAGATTTCGACAACGAGCGGGACGATCTGATCGCGCGGGCGCATGCCGCGGGCGTCGATCTGATGGTCACCATCTGCACGCATATCCGCAAGTTCGACCGGATCAAGGCAATCGCGGAGACCTATGACGAGGTCTACTGTTCCGTCGGCACGCATCCGCACAATGCCGGCGTCGAACGCGGCATCCCGGTGGACGACATTGTTGCCCTGGCGGCGCATCCGAAGGTCGTTGCAATCGGTGAAGCCGGTCTCGACTATTTCTATGACAAGGCACCGCGCGATGCACAGGCCGAGGGCCTGCGCGTTCATATCGAGGCCGCGCGCCAGACCGGACTGCCGCTTGTCATTCATGCGCGCGACGCGGACGACGACATGGCGGCGATCCTGCGCGATGAAATGGGGAAGGGGGCCTTCCCTGCTCTCCTGCACTGTTTTTCCTCAGGAAGGGATCTTGCCCTTACCGGGATTGAACTCGGTCTCTATGTTTCTTTCTCCGGCATTCTGACCTTCAAGAAGTCCGAAGACCTGCGTGCGATCGCCCGGGACCTTCCGGCCGACCGGCTCCTCGTTGAAACGGATGCGCCTTACCTCGCACCCCAGCCCCGGCGCGGCAAACGCAACGAGCCTGCCTATACGGCCATGACCGCTGCCGTTCTGGCTGAAACACGGGGTGTCTCCGAAGAGGAAATGGCGCGTCAGACAACCGAGAATTTTTTCCGGCTTTTTCAAAAGGTCCCGAGGCCTGCCGCAGTCGGCGGGACGGCGCAGCAATGAGTGTCCGGCTGACAATCCTGGGGTGCGGATCGTCCGCCGGCGTACCGCGCATCGGCAATGACTGGGGCGCTTGCGACCCGGAAGAGCCGAAAAACCGCCGCCGGCGCTGCGCGCTCCTTGTCGAAAAACGCGGTGAATACGGGTGCACGAGCGTCCTGATCGACACGGGACCGGACCTGCGCGAACAGATGCTGGCGGCGAATGTCAGCCATGTCGACGCGGTGCTTTACACCCATGCACATGCCGATCATCTGCACGGGATCGACGACTTGCGCGCCTTCTGGCTGCTCAGCCGTCGCCGCACACCCGTCTACATGGACGATGAAACACACCAGCGCGCCCTGGAGGCCTTCCGCTATTGTTTCGAAAAACCGGAAGGCTCGAACTATCCTCCGATCCTGGAGCACCGGTCGGTCGCACACGGCAAGCCGGTCGAGATCGTCGGAGACGGCGGTACGCTGACATTCGAGCCGATCACCGTCAGGCATGGCGACATTGATGCGCTTGGCTACAGGATAGATAACGCGGCTTACATCCCGGATGTATCCGATATCTCAGAAAATTCGCTCAATAAATTGAAATTACTGGATATTCTCATTCTTGATTGCCTTCGACGCACACCGCATCCAAGCCATTTCTGCCTTGAGGATTCGCTGGAATGGACGGCTCGGATCAAGCCGAAAACCGCGGTTTTCACGAACCTGCATTGCGATCTCGACTATGCCGAACTGAGCCGCGAATTGCCGGAAACGATCCAGCCTGCCTATGACGGTATGCAGATCGATCTGACAGTTCTTGAAGACGAAACCGGTCAGATGAGTCATGCCGGGTAAAACAAACCCGAAACTGCCGACGATCGAACGATTGACAAGGTCGGCCGTTCACTACCTGGAACGCTACAGTTCGTCGCAAAACAATCTGCGCAAGGTGCTGGAACGCCGTGTCCTGAAAGCCTGCCGTCATCACGGCCTGGACCCGGCAGAGTTTTCCGAAATGATCGACAAGGTTCTGAAAAGATGTGTCGATTCAGGGCTGGTCAATGATCGCAGCTATGCAGAGACCAAAACGGCAAGCCTCAGACGCCGCGGCGGTTCGCGCCGCAAGATCGAAGCGCAACTGACACAGAAAGGCGTCGATCGCGACACGATCCGGTCCGTGCTGGACGACGGCGCCGGAACCGAGGAAGAAGCCGCCGCAGCGTATGCACGAAGACGCAGGCTCGGTCCGTTTCGAAACGCCGCAGACAGAGCCGCACGCCGCGAGAAAGATCTTGCTGCCATGTGCCGCGCAGGCTTTTCATTCGACATCGCGTTGCGGGTCATCGATGCCGCAAAAGACGACGCGTAGCAGTGCAGGCAGACGCGGCCACAGGCACGTTGCGCTAAACGTCTGAAATGAAGCGCTGTTTCGCCCAACCAAAAATGTTCCATAATATTGATTATGCGAATTAGTGATATGGATCTCGCCTGATACAATACCGGCACCTTCAAACCCACCCCTCGATCCGTCACGCACTTCTTGAACAGCGTGTCGCGTATCCCTGCCGTCGTCGTTCCAGGGTCAGGCCTTCGTCGAGACACACCGGCAATAGAAACTTGCTTGTTGCCAATCTACAGGATTAGGGTTCGCCCGCGCGCCGCAAGCGCGTCCTACGGCAATGTGATTCAGAACACGGACGAAACCTGGATTTTTGATAGACTTGTGTTTGACTGTTTGAAGCGTCCGCCGGGAAACCGGCCGGTCACATATCCGGTTCACGACACGAGGATGGCGACCATGTCCGCGACTTTTAATGCATCTGATTGGGAAGTGTCCGGTTACATGGATGGCGGCGTCGGTGCGGGTATTGCCGGCGGATACTGGACGTTCATATTCAGAAGCCGCGCAGCGAACTATGCAGGCCTTTACGGATTTGCCGGCGGTGGACTGGGCTTCGGCGGTCGCGGCGGATCGATTTCCCTTCCCGAGTTCGGCGGCGAAGCTGCGCACTACTCCTATACGCGCATCAACTGCAACCGCATTTTCAGCGCCAACGACCTGGACGGCTGCTATGGCCGGTTGACGACGGCGGGCGCCGGTGCTGGCGCAGGTTACGGCCTGTGCAGCATCACGGCCGGCAACATGGGCGGCATGCTTTTCAGCAGCCAGGATGTCAACGGACCGGGTTTCACGGCAGGTGCATCCGCGATGACCACGATGGGCATCTGGGCACGTGTGACCGTCCTGGGCTATTCGATGACGTGAACCACAAGATACGTTTTTTCTCGCAGAGACCTGTCAATTTGCACAAATTTACGCTGCGTAATCTGGATGTTAGCCTGTGCTTCCCGCACTGGTGAAATCTGGAAGCGCACAGGTCGTCGAGATTGTCGCCCGGTTTGATCAGATCGGCAGGGTCACTAAGGGAGGCAGTCTCATGAAAAAATACGTCATTGAGCGCGACATCGAAGGTGTCGGCAGCATGAACGCCGAACAGCTTTGCGGCGCAGCCAACACATCCAATGATGCCTTGGCCCAGCTAGCCCCAAAGGTGCAGTGGCAGCACTCATATGTCACGGGCGACAAGACCTTTTGCATCTATCTTGCTGAGGACGAGCAGGCGATCCGGAAACACGCGGAAATCAGCGGTTTTCCGGCGAACAGGATTACCGAAGTCGTTACCGTGATCGACCCGACAACGGCAGGCTGATCAGAACGGAAAAACGGAGCTTCGCGAAAGGCGCGCCGTCATGCCCGGCACGCGAACTGCGGGATCAGTCGTCGTAGCGTGCCCCTCGCCCGCGCATTTTCTTGATCTGACCGCGCTGCTTTTTGGCGTCCAGGCGGCGTTTCTTCGACCCCAGTGTCGGCTTGGTTGCCTTGCGGGGCTTCGGTTTCTCCATCGCCTTGCGCAGCAGGTCCAACAGCCGTTCGAGCGCGTCCTCACGGTTGCGCTCACGCGTTCGGAAGCGGTCGGCCTGAAGGACGATTTCGCCATGCTGCGTGAGGCGGCTGCCCGCAATCCGCGCCGCGCGTGACTTGACGTCTTCCGGCAGGCTCTCGTTGCCCGCGAGATTGAACCGCAATTGCACGGCCGTGGAGACCTTGTTGACGTTCTGCCCACCGGGCCCGGACGCCCGGATGAACTCTTCGGAGATATCCTCTTTTCTGATATGGATCTTGCCAAGAACCGGAATGCGCGATGCGGAATGAGGGTCTGCCGGTTCGTCGTCCACAATTACGCTCCGCCGTCCTGCGGAACTGTCAGGCCGACCCCGTTGAGCAGAAGCCTGGTCACCGAGGCAACGGTCTCTTCGAAGAACTCCGGATCACCGAGATCCTTCCCTGTCAACGCTCTGACCTGTATGGAGAAATCCGCGTAGTGCTGCGTTGTCGCCCAGATCGTGAAGATCAGGTGCACGGGGTCGATCGGCTGCATTCTGCCGGTATCGATCCAGTTGTCGATGACCTGCGATTTTTCTTCGACGAGACGTTTCAGTTCGCCTTCCAGGATCGGCAGGATCTGGGGGGCGCCCTGCATGACCTCATTGGCGAACAACCGGGACGCCTCGGGATAATCCGCCGACATCTGAATCTTCTGACGGATATAGGCCGCCAGTTCCCGCGCCGGTTCGCCGTCCGCGTCAAGGGTTTTCAGTGGTGCGAGCCAGACCTCCAGGATGTGCGCAAGCGTTGCCTTGTAGATCGCTTCCTTGGAAGAAAAGTAATAGAGCAGGTTCGACTTCGACATGCCCGCTTCCGCCGCGATGCGTTCAACCGTTGCGCCGGAAAACCCCTTTCTCGAGAATTCGCTCAAGGCGGCCTCCAGAATAAGCGAACGGTTTCGCTCCTGAATCCGGCTGAGGCCTCCATTTTTCTGAGAAATCGATCCCTGCCCTTCAAGACTTGTCATCAAATACGTCCGCTTCCAACCTTAAACCGCCCTGTGCCGGGCACGTGTCGCAACCGGCCAAACTCGTTGAATTCGGCCATTTTTGAGCGGTCATGTCTGCTTCTGAAGCTGATTGACCACAAATTGGTCATGCCGAATGGAATTGCATCTTGACCATTTGGTCAAATTACTCCTAGGGTAAATTGACCAACTGGTCAGAAGGCTAGTCGAACATCTGGTTGCCTGCAACGGGGAACTCTTGAAGCTTCGCACCTATCTGATCATCATAATCAGAACCGGTGAATGCCGGACAAGGCCGAAACGGCCATCCAGAGATCGATCGGCACTTCTTTGCTTGGAGAGTACTGCAGGAAGAGCCGGGAACAGTGTGGTGAGAGGACCAGCATCGCCGGGCGCTTGCTCCCTGCAGGCCGGCAAATCGTGGGCGCTTTCTCCAGCACGAGCAGATAGACCGCCAGCCCTTTTACCCGGGCTGCAAGGAGGACGCATGTCAGCGCCGGCACAGGCAGCAACCAACAATCTTGAAGCCTTCTGGATGCCGTATACGGCGAATCGCCAGTTCAAGAAGGCGCCGCGCATGTTCGTCTCGGCCAAGGACATGCACTACACGACCGCCGATGGCCGTCAGGTCCTTGACGGAACCGCGGGCCTGTGGTGCTGCAACGCCGGCCATTCGCGCCCCAAGGTCGTCGAGGCGGTTCAGAAACAGATCGCAGAGCTGGACTATGCGCCCGCCTTCCAGATGGGGCACCCGAAGGCCTTCGAACTGGCCGCGCGCCTGTCGGCCATGATGCCCTCGCCGCTCGACCATGTCTTCTTCACCAACTCCGGCTCCGAGAGCGTCGACACGGCCCTGAAGATCGCGCTCGCCTATCAGCGTGCCATTGGACAGGGTACCCGCACACGCCTGATCGGCCGTGAGCGCGGCTATCACGGCACCGGCTTCGGCGGCATCTCGGTCGGCGGCATCGTCGCCAACCGCAGAACCTTCGGGACGATGCTGACCGGTGTCGACCACATGCGCCATACTCATGATCCGGAGCGCAATGCATTCTCGCGCGGCATGCCGGAAAACGGGGCCGAATATGCCGAGGACCTGATCCGCATCATCCAGTTGCACGACCCCTCCACGATTGCGGCTGTCATCGTCGAGCCGGTCGCAGGGTCAACCGGCGTCCTGATCCCGCCGAAGAACTACCTGGAGCGGCTGCGCAAGATCTGCACCGACAACGGCATTCTGCTGATTTTCGACGAGGTCATCACCGGGTTCGGTCGCCTCGGATCGCCCTTCGCGACCGATTTCTTCGGTGTCACGCCGGATCTGGTAACGACGGCCAAGGGTCTCACCTCGGGCGTCATCCCCATGGGCGCCGTGTTCTGTTCCTCGGACATCTACCAGGCCTTCATGACCGGTCCGGAACACATGATCGAGCTGTTTCACGGTTACACCTATTCCGGTCACCCGGTGGCCTGCGCCGCTGCGCTCGCAACTCTCGACACCTATGACGAGGAAGACCTGCTGACACGGGCGGCAGGGCTGGCACAATACTGGGAAGACGGCCTGCACGCGCTCAGGGACTGCCCGCATGTCATCGATATCCGCAATCTTGGCCTGATCGGCGCGGTTGAACTTGAGCCGATCGCCGGAGAGCCGACAAAACGCGCTTTCTCCGCCTTCCTGAAAGCCTATGATGATGGCATCCTGATCCGCACGACCGGTGATATCATCGCCCTCTCCCCGCCTCTCATCATCTCGAAGGAACAGATTGATGAGCTCTTCGGGAAATTGCGTGCGGTCCTCGAGGCGATTGACTGACGGGATCGAACAGAAGGCTAGGCGTCATGAAACGGGAACAGGCAATAGCCACGCAGCTGATTGACGACGACAGGGTCCGTGTCACCCGTTTCGACTTTGTGCCGGGCGCCGAAACCGGCTGGCACCGGCACGAAATGGACTACGTCATCACGGCGCTGACCGACTGCCGCATGCTTCTGGAAGAACCCGGCGGAGAAAGCCGAGAGGTCCTTGTTCCGGCCGGAACCGTCTACCGCCGCGATGAAGGCGTCGAACACAATGTAATCAACGGCGGGGACGAACGCATGTCCTTCGTCGAAACGGAATTGAAATAGGAGATTTCAGATGGCAGCTCCGGGCGAAAACCTGAGGATCAACGCGGACCGTCTGTGGGACAGCCTCATGGAGATGGCCAAGATCGGTCCCGGCGTTGCCGGCGGCAACAACCGGCAGACCCTCACGGACGAGGATTCCGAAGGCCGCAAGCTGTTCCAGAAGTGGTGCGAGGAGGCCGGCATGAGCATGGCGGTCGACACCATGGGCAACATGTTCATGACCCGTCCGGGCACCGATCCGGATGCCCTGCCCGTCTATGTCGGCTCCCACCTCGACACCCAGCCGACCGGTGGCAAGTATGACGGCGTACTCGGCGTCCTGGGCGGACTTGAGCTTGTGCGCTCGATGAACGACCTCGGCGTGAAGACAAAACATCCGATCGTGGTCACCAACTGGACCAACGAGGAAGGCACGCGCTATGCGCCTGCAATGCTGGCCTCCGGCGTGTTTGCGGGCGTTCACACCCAGGACTGGGCCTATGACCGCGAAGACGCCGAGGGCAAGTCCTTCGGCGATGAGCTGAAACGCATCGGCTGGGTTGGCGACGAAGAGGTAGGTGCCCGCAAGGACAAGATGCACGCGATGTTCGAGCTGCATATCGAGCAGGGACCGATCCTGGAGGCTGAAGGCAAGGATATCGGTGTCGTCACCCACGGCCAGGGCCTCTCCTGGACGCAGGTCACCGTCACCGGCAAGGACAGCCACACGGGGTCCACACCGATGCCGATGCGCAAGAACGCCGGCCTCGGCATGGCGAAGATCCTCGAACTTGTCGACGAGATCGCCTGGTCGCATGCGCCCCATGCAGTCGGTGCTGCCGGTCATATCGATGTTCATCCGAATTCGCGCAACGTCATCCCCGGCAAGGTGGTCTTCACGGTCGATTTTCGTTCCCCCAACTTGACCGTCATCCAGGACATGGAAGAACGGCTGAAGACCGGCGCGAATAAGATCTGCGACGACATGGGCCTTGAGGTGGAATTCGAAAAGGTCGGCGGCTTCGATCCGGTCGAGTTCGACAAGGGTTGCGTCGAAGCCGTGCGCAATGCCGCCGAACGCCTTGGCTACAGCCACCGGGACATCATTTCCGGCGCTGGACACGATGCCTGCTGGATCAACAAGGTGGCCCCGACGGCAATGATCATGTGCCCGTGCGTTGACGGCCTGTCGCACAACGAAGCCGAAGAAATCACCCGCGAATGGGCCAAGGCCGGCGCGGATGTTCTCTTCCACGCGGTTGTCGAGACGGCGGAAATCGTGGGGTAATGATCGATCATGGGTCCCGGATCAGGTCCGGGACGGCGCAACAGGAACGTTGGAGGCCTGCATAGAGCTGGCAAAACGGACAAAAGAGTTGCCGTCCCGGCCCTGAGCCGGGACCTTGGCGATAGGCCAGAGGATTGTCCCGAACCCGGATCGGG
This sequence comes from Roseibium sp., assembly GCF_965232425.1. Classification (GTDB taxonomy): domain Bacteria; phylum Pseudomonadota; class Alphaproteobacteria; order Rhizobiales; family Stappiaceae; genus Roseibium. The sequence continues at coordinate 5,423,571 of NZ_OZ246971.1, read as the reverse complement.
ACCTGAAATGCGACAGAACGCGGTAGAGCAAAGGGGAACGATGATGGCGAGCAAAGTGATCAAGGGCGGCACGGTTGTCACCGCCGACCTGTCCTATGAAGCCGATGTGAAGATCGAGGGTGGCAAGATCGTCGAGATCGGCCCGAATCTCTCGGGTGACGAGACACTCGACGCGACCGGTTGCTACATCATGCCAGGCGGCATCGATCCGCACACGCACCTCGAAATGCCTTTCATGGGCACATTCTCTTCCGACAATTTCGACAGCGGCACCCGCGCGGCGCTTGCCGGCGGCACGACCATGGTTGTCGACTTCGCTCTGCCCTCGCCCGGCCAGTCGCTGCTGGAAGCGCTGCAGATGTGGGACAACAAGTCGACAATGGCCCATTGCGACTATTCCTTCCACATGGCGATCACCTGGTGGGGCGAGCAGGTCTTCAATGACATGCAGGAAGTCGTCCAGAAAAAGGGCATCAACACCTTCAAGCACTTCATGGCCTACAAGGGCGCCCTGATGGTGAACGACGACGAGATGTACGCCTCGTTCCAGCGCTGCGCCGAACTCGGCGCCCTGCCCCTCGTCCACGCCGAAAACGGCGATGTCGTCGCCAGCCTGCAGCAGAAGCTGCTGGCAGAAGGCCACAACGGACCGGAGGGCCATGCCCATTCCCGTCCGCCGGAAGTGGAAGGCGAAGCCACCAACCGCGCGATCATGATCGCCGACATGGCCGGCGTCCCGGTCTATATCGTGCACACCTCCTCCGAGCAGGCTCACGAGGCGATCCGCCGTGCGCGCCAGAACGGCATCCGAGCCTATGGCGAGCCGCTCATCCAGCACCTGACACTGGACGACAGCGAGTATTACCATCACGACTGGGATCACTCGGCACGCCGTGTGATGTCGCCTCCTTTCCGGGACAAGAAGCATCAGGATTCGCTCTGGGCGGGTCTCGCCGCGGGCTCGCTCCAGGTCGTTGCCACCGACCACTGCGCCTTCACCACCGAACAGAAGCGCACCGGCGTCGGCGATTTCACCAAGATCCCGAACGGTACCGGCGGTCTTGAGGACAGATTGCCGATGCTGTGGACCTACGGCGTCAACACCGGCCGCCTGACACCGAATGAATTCGTCGCGGTCACTTCAACCAATATTGCAAAGATCCTCAACATCTACCCGAAAAAAGGCGCTGTTTTTGTTGGCGCCGATGCCGATCTGGTGGTCTGGGACCCGGAAAAGGAAAAGACCATCACCGCGGGCAACCAGCAGTCGGCGATCGATTACAACGTCTTCGAAGGCAAGAAGGTCAAGGGCCTGCCGCGCTACACGCTCACCCGGGGCCGCGTCGCCGTAGAAGACGGCACGGTCAACCACAAGCAGGGCCACGGCGAGTTCGTGGCGCGCGAACCGTTCCACGCCGTCAACAAGGCGCTCAGCACCTGGAAGGAGCTGACCGCGCCGCGCAAGGTGGAGCGCACCGGCATTCCCGCCAGCGGCGTTTGATGGCGGAAGTCCTCCGCGATTGCCAATGAGCGACCTCGCAGAAGGCACAAATTGCCCCCTCTCCCGTCGGGAGAGGGCCGGGGTGAGGGGGTCGGGTGCAGCGGAATGCGGACAGATTTGTCCCCTCACCCGGACCTGCGGTCCGACCTCTCCCAACGGGAGAGGTGACTTGGGGCGAACCCGTTGCGCTGAATACTTGCCATGAACGCCGAAACTGCAGGGCATGTGCTGGAAAAAGAAAAACGGAAAAGAGAATGTTGACTGCCGCTGAAATCGAAGACGGACTGGACGATGCAATGAAGGAACAGGCCAAGCGGGTTATCGACATCGACAAGCTGTCGCTCACCTTCCAGACGAATGACGGTCCCGTTCATGCGCTATCCGACATCGATCTGAAGATCGACGAAGGCGACTTCGTGTCCTTTATCGGCCCGTCCGGCTGCGGAAAGACGACGCTCCTGCGCGTCATTGCCGATCTGGAACAGCCCACGGCAGGCACGATCACCGTCAATGGCGTGTCCCCGCAGGAGGCGCGCCTCAACCGGGCCTATGGCTATGTCTTCCAGGCGGCCGCCCTCTATCCCTGGCGCTCGATTGCCAAGAACGTCGCCCTGCCGCTGGAAATCATGGGGCTGTCCAGGGCCGAGCAGCAGGAACGGATCGCGCGGAACATGGACCTGGTCAACCTCTCCGGTTTCGAGCAGAAGTACCCCTGGCAGCTCTCCGGCGGCATGCAGCAGCGCGCGTCCATCGCCCGCGCCCTGGCGGTTGAGCCGGATCTTCTCCTGATGGACGAGCCCTTCGGCGCGCTGGACGAGATCGTCCGCGATCATCTCAACGAACAATTGCTTCAGCTCTGGTCCAAGACCAACAAGACGGTTGTCTTTGTCACCCACTCCATTCCGGAAGCCGTGTTTCTCTCCACCAAGATCGTCGTGCTCTGCCCGCGCCCGGGCCGCATCTACGATGTCATCGAGAGCGACCTGCCGCGTGACAGGAACCTCGACATCCGCGAATCCCCGGAATTCCTGAAGATTGCGCACCGCGTCCGCGACGGCTTGCGTGCGGGGCACTCCTATGAGGATTGAACCGGGGAACATTTTCAAGATCCGCAGTGCAACCCGCAGCGACATGACAAGGTGCGGCACGATCCTGAACGACTGGATCGATGAAACACCCTGGATGCCACGCGTCCACTCTCATCAGGACGTTGTTCGGTATCATACTGACTTCGTTCACAAAAACCGCGACGTCCTGGTTGCGGAGCGCAATGACAGTGACGTTCAGGGCTTTGCTGCGACAAGCTCCGATGCCGTCGTCACCGGATTTTACCTGGCACAGGACGCCCGACGAAAAGGCCTTGGCCGTCAGATGCTGAACCAGATCAAACAGGCGTATCCGTCCGGCCTCAGCCTCTGGACCTTCGTGGCCAACACCGGTGCCCGGAAGTTCTATGAGCGCGAAGGCTTTTCCGAGGAACGCCGGACAGACGGCGACAACGAGGAAAACCTGCCGGACATTCTCTATCGCTGGCAACCGGAAGGAGCGGCCGCATGAGTGACACCGCCCTCGCCTCGCCCCGCACCAATCACAGCCCGTTTGCCGGGCTCATGTCCGGCACGATCGGACCGGTGACGGTGGTCGTTCTCGCGATCCTGGCGATCTGGTACATCGCCGCAGCCGCGCTCAACACGCCGTTCCAGCAGGAAATGTACGAGCGCGCCGGGCAGGAACATGTCCAGTTCAGCCAGCTCATCGCCGATACCTGGGCCCAGGAGCGGCCTGTTCTGCCGGCACCGCACCAGGTCGTCATCGAGATCTGGAACACCACGGTCGAAAAGAAGATCACCTCCAAGCGCTCGCTGGTCTATCACAGCAGCATCACCCTCTCCTCGACCCTGCTCGGTTTCCTGATCGGTACGACGCTGGGCATACTGCTTGCCGTCGGCATCGTGCATTCCCGCGTTCTCGACAAGTCGCTGATGCCCTGGATCATCTCCTCCCAGACGATCCCGATCCTGGCGATTGCCCCGATGATCATCGTGGTCCTCAACGCCATTGGCATTTCCGGGCTTTTGCCCAAAGCGATGATCTCCACCTACCTGTCGTTCTTCCCGGTCACCGTCGGCATGGTGAAGGGGCTGAGATCGCCGGAAGTCATCCACATGGACCTGATGCACACCTATTCTGCGACGCGGATCCAGGCTTTCTGGAAACTGCGCCTGCCCTACGCGGTGCCCTTTCTCTTCACCTCCATGAAGATCGGCATGGCGGCCTCGCTCGTCGGTGCCATTGTCGGCGAGTTGCCGACCGGCGCCGTCGCCGGCCTGGGCGCGCGCCTGCTGGCGGGCTCCTACTATGGCCAGACGATCCAGATCTGGTCGGCATTGATCGTCGCGGCGTTCCTGGCCGGTTCGCTGGTGGCGCTGATCGGCATCATGGAAAAAGTCACGCTGAAACGGATGGGGATGGCGCGATGACACCGGCAAAAGTCACGAAACGGCGTTTCGACATGCCCGCCATCCTCGCTTGGTTCATCGTCGCGATGGTGGTCGTGGGCCTCTTCAGCCGCATCTTCGAACCGGACCTCGGGGTGATGGACGTTCCGCGTCTGTCGATCTGCCTGGTGATCCTCGGCATCGCCGCCGTCCGCTACGAACTCGGCTTCATGCGCAACCGGATCGGCGATCTGATCCTCGGGCTCGTGACCGCGATCGCCGCCTGGTTGCTCATCAGCGTGGCGTCCAACCACGAAGGCGAGGCAGCGCTCGGTTTCTGGGCACTGACGGCGGCCACCTGGGCGGCGTCCTGGCTTTTTGTCGAAAGACTGGCCATCTGGAAAACCGCCTCACCTCTTGCTGCCCGGCTCGTCAATCTCGCCATTCCGGCGCTCTTCGGCATGGCCATCCTGCTCCTATGGGAAGTCATCGTCACAGGCGCGGGCGTTCCGAAAGTGCTGCTCCCTGCCCCGTCCGAAATCTGGGTGCGTCTGGCGACGTCTGTGCCGATCCTCTGGGCGGACTTTCAGCAGACTTTCCTGAAGGCGGTTCTGGCCGGCTATGCCATGGGCTGCGGTTCCGCGTTCCTGATCGCCATTCTCGTGGATCGCGTGCCGTTCCTGCGCCGCGGCCTGCTTCCCATCGGCAATCTCGTCTCGGCCCTTCCGATCATCGGTGTCGCCCCGATCATGGTGATGTGGTTCGGCTTCGACTGGCCCTCCAAGGCCGCCGTTGTCGTGATCATGACCTTCTTCCCGATGCTGGTGAACACGGTCTCTGGACTGGCCGCCTCCGATGCGATGCAGCGCGATCTCATGCGGACATACGCCTCGAACTACTGGCAGACCCTTTTCAAGCTGCGCCTGCCGATGGCCATGCCTTTCATCTTCAACGCCCTGAAGATCAATTCCACCCTCGCCCTGATCGGGGCCATCGTCGCCGAATTCTTCGGCACGCCGATTGTCGGCATGGGTTTCCGGATATCTACGGAGGTTGGACGCATGAACGTGGACATGGTCTGGGCGGAGATCGCGATTGCCGCCCTGGCTGGCTCGCTCTTCTACGGCGTCATCGCTCTTCTGGAACGGGCCGTCACCTTCTGGCACCCGTCGATACGGGGTTAGTTTGCCACTCCACTTGTCATTCCGGATATGCCAAAAGGCTTTGACCGGAATGACAAGCAAACGGGAAAAGCGCCCTCATGACACCCAGCCGTGATATTGCCCGCCTCATCGAGATCATGGCCGCGCTGCGGACTCCCATAACCGGCTGCCCTTGGGATCTGGAACAGTCCTTCGAGACGATCGCGCCCTATACGCTCGAAGAGGCTTATGAAGTTGCCGATGCGATCGCCAAGAACGACATGCTGGACCTGCGCGAGGAACTGGGCGACCTGCTTCTCCAGGTCGTCTACCACGCCCGCATGGCCGAGGAAGAAGACCACTTCGATTTCGGAGACGTCGTCGAGGGCGTCACCAAGAAAATGATCCGGCGCCATCCGCATGTTTTCGGCGATGAGAACGGCGAAAAGGCGGATCACGTCAAGGGGATATGGGAACGGATCAAGGCCGAGGAAAAAGCCGAGAAACTCGCGGAAAGGCAGGCGCACGGCCTAAGCGAAGACAAAAGTCGGTTCCTGGACGAGGTACCGACCGCCTTTCCCGCGTTGCAGGAAGCGGACAAATTGCAGCGCAAGGCGTCGAAAGTCGGCTTCGACTGGAACGATGCGCGTCTCGTTCTCGACAAGATCCGCGAGGAAACCCACGAGCTCGACGAGGAACTGTCCCGGAGTACGCCGGACAAGGCGCGCATCACCGATGAACTCGGAGACACGCTTTTCGCCCTCGCCAATCTCGCAAGGCATCTCGATATTGATCCGGAAGAGGCCTTGCGGCGGACCAACCGGAAATTCCGGACCCGGTTCGCGGCAATCGAAGAGCACGCCGACAGGAACGGCACCACGCTCCTGGCAATGCCCCTCGATGAAATGGAAGCAGCCTGGCAGGCGGCAAAACAATCAGGGGATGCAGACGGGCGGTAGAAGCAGATACCTGAAACACGGTAACTTTTCCGCCGCCTCTGTTTCCGAGCCGTCGGCTCGCTGCAACATTGGTTGCAGCGCAGCTGTCCCATTGAACTTACACTCACTGTCCGCAACATCCTGGAAAAACAAGCGAACACCGCCCAGGGGCTGCAATGCGCGATCTCTGTTTTTTGTTTTACGGCGAACCAATTTCACCACAAACCCATGAAATTCACCAAGAAGAGTTCTTAGCCTCGAAGTAACGGTTCCTGACGCAAGAATGGGAACCGGATCACACCAGAAGCGACCCCTGGCAACACGATGACGCGCGACGCCGACACCACGCATGACCGAAATCTCCCGCTCCTGACCGGGCAGAGCACGCTTGCGACAGCCGCCTGGATGATGGCGAGCCCGTCCATCGTGCTCACGTTTCTGGCAGTATCCTTGGACATGCCGATCTTCCTGATTGGTGCCCTGGTTTCGATACGGCAGCTGGCGAGTTCGCTGACGGACATTTTCCTGTTCAATGCCATAACCAGAATTCAAAACCGGAAGCGGGCACTGTCCCTGACCGATCTGACGCTGGCACTCTGTTTCGGCGCGACCATCGTCGTCGTGCTGTTCGGCGACAGGTCCCAGGCGATGGTCGTATTCGTCATTTGCGTGTTCGTCATGGGCATCGTCGACGAATTCCAGCAACTTTTGCTGACGGACTTCATCAGCGACAATCTGAAATCTCACGCGCGATTGAAACTGAAATACGCCCAGATGGCGCTTGGGGGCATATTTGCCGTGGCGCTGACTTGGTTCGCGCACGAAATGACGCTCGAATTGCCGCCATTGCACCGGCACTCGATCATCGTTGCGATCGGCGTCCTGTGCTTCGCCCTGTCGGCCTTCGCCGTTCTGGCTGTCAGGGACTTCGCCGAAAAATCAGCGCTTCCGGAACAGGCCAGAACGTCCCCCTACAAAGCCCTGATGGCCTATGTCTCGAATGCCGTCCAGATGCTGGAATTCGACTGGTTCCGCAAGTTCGTGACATTGAGGATCGTTTTCGCCAGTGTCATCCTGGCCGTTCCCTTCTTTTCCCTGATATCCGCGGAAGCGCATCATGCCTCAAACAAGGGGCTGACCGCGCTCATCATTTCCTATGCGCTGGGCTATATCGTTGCCGGCCCGCTCTGGGGAACCCTGAACAACATATCGCACCGGCTCGTCATGTTTTCCTGTGCCGTTCTGGTCGGCATGTCCGGCGCCACCCTCGCCACCCTGCACTTTCTGGATATTGATCACGATGTCAGGATACATGCGATGGCAATATTCACCGTAAGCGTCGCGGTCAGGGGTATCGGTGCCGTTCTCAGCCTTTACTACATGGACATCGCGCCCAAGGAACAGCGCGTGAACGGTATCGCCGTTGCGAGATCGTTTGTGCGTGTTGCAATGATCTGTCTTTCGGCGACACTGGCTGCCGTCGCCCATTTGCACGAAACGGCATGGGCCATCCTGTTCATAACCCTGGCAAGTTTCGGTGCTGCGGTTTTCAGTTACTTTCTGACGCGATCGGGCAATACCAGCCATGCCTCCGGCTCCGCCGACGCCTGATAGTTCGCGTCAGCCGTCTGCCTCGACATACGCGGCAAACAGATCGCGGAACGGGCCCCGCTGCTTGTCGGACACACGGACCTCAGCGGTCACCGCTTCCTCGCTGTCGACACGGTTGAGAACCTCGGACATCTGGTAGAGCTTCGCCAGGAGCGCGCCCTCTGCAACTGGGAGACGAACGCTCAGAATGTCATCATGCTGGGCGATGAACTGATCGATCCGGGATGAGAGCTGCTCGACACCGGCACCGGTCAGCGCGGAGACGGCGACAGGCCCGTCCTCTCCGGCTTCAGAAAGCAGTTTTTCACGGTACGCCGCGTCCAGGCAGTCGATCTTGTTCCAGACTTCGATGACAGGCGCTCCGGTCAACGCATCCACACCCAGCTCATCGAGCGTTTTCTTGACGTCCTCTGCCTGTGCATCGCTGTCCGGATGGGAAATGTCGCGCACGTGCAGGATCAGGTCCGCCTCGAGGACCTCCTCGAGCGTCGCCCGGAATGCTGCAACCAGATGCGTTGGCAGGTCCGAAATGAACCCCACCGTGTCGGAGAGAATGACCTCCTTGCCGTGTGGAAGGGTCACCTTGCGGAGCGTGGGGTCGAGCGTGGCAAAAAGCAGGTCCTTGGCGAAGACATCTGCCTCGGTCAGCCGGTTGAAAAGCGTCGACTTGCCGGCATTGGTATAGCCGACCAGCGCCACGACCGGCTGCGGGATCTTCTTGCGCTTCTTCCGATGCAGGTTTCGCGTACGGCGAACGCTCTCCAGTTGCTTCTGCAGCGCGATGATGCGGTCCTGGATCTGCCTGCGGTCGGCCTCGATCTGGGTCTCGCCCGGACCGCCCATAAAGCCGGCACCGCCCCTTTGCCGCTCAAGGTGCGTCCAGGACCTCACAAGGCGGCTCTTCTGCCAGGTCAGGTGCGCCAGATCGACCTGCAGGCGGCCTTCCTTGGTGCGGGCCCGATCGCCGAAAATTTCGAGGATCAGGCCGGTCCTGTCGATGACCTTGGTTTTGAGCCGCCGCTCGAGGTTTCGCTGCTGAACGGGCGACAGGGGATGGTCTATGACAACGAGATCCAGGTCTTCGCTTGCGACCACTCCGGCCAGTTCGGAGACCTTGCCCTCGCCAAAAAGGGTCCCGGGCTTGGGATTGTTCACCTTGACGACGCCGGAGTGAATGATCTGGAGGTTGATCGCCGCGCTCAGCCCGATCGCCTCGTCCAGGCGCGCCTCGGGGCTTCGATTGCCGCGCAGATCCTGCTGTCCGGCCTCGCCGCGAAGTTGCAGCACCGGCTCGATAATCATCGCACGGAAGGGCTGAGGCAGGCGATCCACCCCAGTGTCTTTTATTCTGAGCGTTTTGTGTCCCGGTTCTTCGGGTCCGTTTGATTTCGAAAAATCGTCTGCGCGAGACTTAGGTTTCAATCAGCCAGCCTTTTCAGCGTTTTCCTCAGCCTGATCGAACAGTTGAACAGGGCCGTTTGGCATAATTGTGGAAATCGCGTGTTTATAGACGAGCTGGGAGTGCCCGTCGCGGCGCAACAGGACGCAAAAATTGTCGAACCAGGTTACGACACCCTGCAATTTCACACCGTTGATGAGAAAAATTGTCAGGGGAGTTTTTTGTTTGCGAACGTGGTTGAGGAAAGTGTCTTGGAGATTTTGTGCGCGCTCAGCCATCAGTGTTTTTATCCTGTTTTACCCCCGGATGCGGCCGAGCATCCGGCTTTGTCGGCAGCTTACCGTCAAAAGCTATTGAATTTCAAACGTTAAGGTTTGAAGTTCTGCCCGCGTTTTGTTTCGCCCACTCAAAGAGCTGTCTGCCTCAGCCCCTTTTACGTCGTATTTATACACCTAGACAAGACCAATTGAGTCATGCCGTCTGCAAATCAGTAGCAGTATGGAACAGTTCACGCAATCGCAATGCAACAGAACCCGGATGACCATTACCGACAATTCTGCCATCGACACGTGTCACAGGCATCACAAGCGTTGACGCAGCGGTAACAAATGCTTCCTTGGCCTCAAAGGCCTCTTCGAGACTGAAAGGCCGTTCTTCGAACGTCAGCCCTTCCCTTTCGACAAGGTCAAGCACCACCGCCCGCGTGATCCCGCGGAGAATTCCGTTCTCGGCCGGTCGCGTCACCAGCGCCCCGTCCTTTGTCACGATCCAGGCATTGGTGGAACCGCCTTCCGTGACATTGCCGTCGCCGTCGATGTACCAGGCCTCCTTGCCGCCGTTTTCCTTGGCGTGCTGTTTCGCCAGCACGTTGGGCAGCAGCGCAACGGTCTTGATATCGACGCGTGGCCAGCGGTTCTCCGGATAACTGACAACGGAGATGCCCTTTTCTGCCTGTGCTTCGGCAGCGGCCGGACTGGTTGACTTGGCGGTCACGACGATCGACGGAGCGACATTCTCAGGCGGGAAAAAATGATCCCGTTTGGCCACGCCGCGCGTGACCTGGATATAGACCAGCCCGTTCTTCACGAGATTTCTGCGGACCACCTGGCGCAGCACGAATTCAACCGCGCTCCGGCTCATCGGCCAGTCGATCTGAAGTTCGCTCAAGGATCGGCTCAACCGGTCGAGGTGTCTCGGCATGTCGACAATCTTGCCGTGCCAGACTTCACATACCTCGTACACACCGTCTGCAAACTGATAGCCGCGGTCTTCCACATGCACCGCTGCGTCGCCATGACGAACGTACTGACCGTTGACATAAGCAATCCGGCTCATGAACACTCCAAAACAAGCAAAAACATATCCAGCCAAACGGCCTTTCGCACGTTTTTGAACGTTCGGTCAGATAATTGCAAGCTCAGATTAGCGGCAATTCGCCTAAAAGAAATCGAGGCTCACGCGGAACATCTGTTCGACTTGCCGGACACGATTGGCAACCGCGAAGATGACGATACGGTCCTGCGCCTGGATCTGAAGTTCCCCGTTCGGTGTGAGAACCTCGCCGCCCCTGAAAACGGCTCCGACGCGAATTCCGGAGGGCAGATCGATGACGCGGAGCGGCTTGCCGACCAGCGGAGATGTATCGAGGGCCTCGGCCTCCACGATTTCCGCTGCACCGTTTTGCAGCGAATGAACGCCGCGTATCCGGCCACGGCGCACATGCTGGAGTATTCTGGAAATCGTGACGGCCCGCGGATTGATGAACGCGTCGATCCCCAGCGCATTGGCAAAGGCCGGATAACTCGGGTTGTTCAGAAGCGACAGCGAGCGCCGGCATCCGAGCTTCTTGGCCATCACGGACGATAGGATATTGACCTCGTCCTCGTTGGTGAGGGCGACCATCGTGTCGGCATCGCCCGCATCGGCCTCGTTCAGGATGATCTGATCGAGCGCACTGCCGTGCAGGATGACCGATCGCTTGAGTTCGTCGGCAACCGACATGGCTCGCTCGCGGGACGCCTCGATCAGCTTGATCTTCGTTCCGCTCTGACGTTGCTCGAGCGCCTTGGCGACATAAAGCCCGATATTGCCGCCGCCGGCGATCACCACCTTGGCCGCCTCCGGCTCCTCGTGTCCGAAGATGCTCAATGTCCTGCGGACCTGGTCGCGCCGCGCCACGACATAGGCAAGGTCGCCGGTCAGAATGCTGTCGCTGCTCTTGGGCACGAACAGACGGTTGTTCCGGTAAAGCCCGACGACGACGGCCCCGAGGTCCGGGAACAGTTCCGTCAGCTGCCTCAGCGGCGTGTCGACCACCGGACAGTCCTCTTCGCACATGATGCCGACGACAACCACATGATCGTCCGCGAAACGGACGGTTTCGACGGCACCGGGCAAGGCAAGGCGCCGGAGCACCATTTCGCCGACCTCGATCTCCGGCGAGATGATCACGTCGATTGGCATGTTGTCGCGCGAGAACAGATTGCGCCAGCGGCCCTGCAGGTAGGATTGCGCACGGATACGCGCGACCTTCGTCGGGACGTTGAAAAGGGAATGCGCAACCTGGCAGGCAACCATGTTCACTTCGTCGTAGAGTGTCACCGCGACGATCATGTCGGCTTCCTCGGCGCCCGCCTGCGCCAGAACGTCCGGATGCGCACCATGGCCGACAAAGCCGCGCACATCGAGATGATCCCCGATCGCGTTGATCAGCTGCGGTGAAGAATCGATGACCGAAACGTCGTTCTGCTCCGCGGCAAGACGCTCTGCGATCCCGTATCCGACCTGACCGGCGCCACAAATGACGATTTTCATGGAAAGACTCTTTCCCGATTCGCTTTTCGTTGATGAACGTTACCGTTTTCAGGTCATTCCAAGTGTTTTCAGTTTGCGGTGCAAGGCGGACCGTTCCATTCCGACGAATTCTGCCGTTCTCGAGATGTTGCCGTCAAATCGCTTTATCTGGGCCTGCAGGTATTCACGTTCGAAGATCTCGCGTGCTTCGCGCAGAGGCACCGACATCAGATGCTCGCCCGTTCCGGACGTCGGCAGGTTCGGGAGTGTCTCCCCGATTTCCGCCGGCAGCAGGTCCGCGGTAATCGTGCTGTCGGGCTCACCCCGGCTCAGGATCATCAGCCGCTCGACATTGTTGCGCAACTGCCGAACGTTTCCGGGCCAGTCATGGGTTTGCAGCACTGCCATCGCATCGTCCCCGATCGGGCGGAGCGGAATTCCAGATGCTGCCGAAATCTGTTCCATGAAATGATGCACCAGCACCGGTATGTCCTCGCGCCGTTCCGCAAGTCCCGGCACCCTGAGCGGCACGACGCTGAGCCGGTGATAGAGATCCTGGCGGAAGAGACCCGAGGCAATGTGTTCCTCGAGGTTCTTGGACGTGGATGACAGGATCCGGATGTCGACCTGGACTTTCTGGGTCCCGCCGACCCGCGCAAAACTCTGCTCGACGAGCACCCTGAGGATCTTTCCCTGCGTTTCGGCCGGCATGTCCGCGACTTCGTCGAGATAGAGCGTGCCCCCGTGCGCTTCCTCCAGTGCGCCGATTTTCCTCAGGTTGCCGTTTTCATCCTCAATGCCGAACAGCTCCTCCTCCATGCGCGCAGGCGTGATGGTGGCGGCATTCAGGACGACGAAGGGACTCTTCATTCGGGGAGACTGGTCGTGGATCATCCGCGCCGCCCGTTCCTTGCCGGCACCGGACGGGCCGACGATCAGGATCCGGCTGTTCGTTCCGGAAATCTTCTGGATGGTCTGCCGAAGGTTGTGCGCGGCCGAGGACCCGCCGATGATTTCGCTGGTCTCGCCGCTGCGTTGCTTGAGATCCCGGATCTCGCGCTTCAGGCTGGACGCCTCAAGCGCCCTTTCCACGATATGAACGAGCCGGTCGGCCTTGAACGGTTTTTCGATGTAGTCATAGGCTCCGCGCTTGATCGCGGACACGGCCGTTTCGATATTGCCGTGACCGGAGATGATGACCACCGGCAGGTCGGGGTCCGTGTCCTTCAGAACGTCCAGGAGCGCCAGGCCGTCCAGCCGGCTCCCCTGCAGCCAGATGTCCAGGATCACAAGGGACGGCTTGCGCTCCTTGACGGCCGCGAGCGCACTGTCGGAATCATGTGCCGTCCGTGTCCCGTAGCCATCGTCGTCCAGGATGCCTGCAATCATCTCCCGGATATCGGTTTCGTCATCTACAACTAGAATATCATGCGCCATGAGCTGTCACTGCTTGCTCTTGTTCATCGCTCTCCGCCTCGGCCTCGGCAGAAGCTGCCAGAGTGAGCCGCACCAGAGTGCCTGTTGCATCAGGGGTTGATTTCGGGGCGTCCAGCAATTCGACGCCCCCGCCGTGGTCTTCCATAATCTTCCGGACAATCGCCAGACCCAGGCCCGTGCCCTTCTCCCGCGTCGTCATGTAAGGTTCCAGCAATCGGCTGCGGTTTTCCTCAGGCAGCCCGACACCGTTGTCGATCACGTCGACGACGATCCGTCCCGGCATTTCGTCGGATTCTCCACGCAGACGGACAAGAACCTGACCTTTCGGCAAGTCGTCGCCCGTCCGGGCGGCAACAGCCTCGGTCGCATTCTTGACCACGTTCGTGAAAGCCTGTCCGACGAGCCGCGGATCGAAGACGGCGGTCACCGCCGTCTCGGGAACGTCGGCGGTGACCGAAATCTCCGGATTGGCAACCGATTGCATGAAGGCTGCATCCCTCACCGCCTCGCGCAGATCGGAGCTGATCTTGTTGGGCTTGCGCATCCGGGCAAAGGAGGAGAATTCATCGACCATCTGCCCTATATCGCCCACCTGCCGGACAATGGTGTCGATGCACTGGTCGAAGACCTCCCGGTCTTCTTCGATGCGCTTGCCGTAGCGGCGGCGAATGCGTTCCGCTGACAGCTGGATAGGGGTCAGCGGGTTTTTGATCTCGTGGGCGATCCGGCGCGCGACATCGGCCCAGGCGGAATTCCGCTGCGCCGAAACGAGATCGGTGATGTCATCCAGCGTCACCACGAAGCCGTGCTCGCGCCGTGTCGACTGCTCGCTGGTTATGCGCACGTTCAGCGTCCGCAGCCGTCCGTTCCGCGTCACCTCGATCTGCGTTTCAGGCAGTTTTTCCGTACTGTTTTCAAGAGCGCCGTCTATGCATTCGGCAAGCTCCGGCACGACCTCCGTCAGCGGCCTGTTGAGGATCTGAACCTCATCGAGCTGCAGCAGTTCGAGCGCGGAGCGGTTGATCAGCATGATCGACGCTTCGTCATCAACACCGATCACCCCGGTCGACACCCCGGACAGGACCGCCTCGTTGAACCTGCGCCGTCGGTCGATCTGCTCGTTGGCGGCAAGCAGGGCGTCCCGCTGGCCGAGAAGCTGTCCGGTCATCTTGTTGAAGGTCAGTCCGAGATTGGTCAGGTCACCTCCGGATTTCTCCGTCTGCACCTTGACCGCAAGGTTCCCCTTAGACACCTCGTCGGCGGCCGATATCAGCACCCGGATCGGAGAAACAAGTCGGTTTGCGAAACCGAAGCCGATCCAGATCGCCGACAACAGCAGGATGAGCGCAACCCCGAGATAGACCAGCGCGAACGCAACCTGGACGCCAAAACGGCTGTTTTCCATCTGCTGGTACTGCGACGCGCCGGTTTCCGCCAGGCGCAGGTACTCGACCACTCGCGGATCGATGACACGAACGGCATAGAGGTAGAAATTGTCGTATGCCGAGAGCTTCATCACGCCGCCGACGAGATTCGAACTCCCAGGTGCGATCAGGATGGGATCGCCCGACTGGGCCTTGAAGAAACTGTCCGCGGGCGGAAGCGGTATCTGCGCGTTCGGATCGAGAATGACCCGCGTGACCACGTCGCCGTTCTCATCGAGGATCATGGCGCCGAGAATACCGCGAAGCGATACCTGAGTCGCAAAGAACTGGTCGAACCGTGTCGGCTCGAACTCATAGATCGCCTTTGCCCGGTCGATGTCTTTCGTCATGGCAATCAGGTCGCCCCTGAGGACGCGCGCATGTTCCTGAAGATAGGCCTGCGCAACGGTCAGGGCATTGTCGATGATCTGCCTGGTGCGGTCCTCGAACCATCGATCCAGCCCCCGGTCGAGCGTTACGGCCGCCAGAATTGCCATCATGACGGCCGGAACGGCGGCAACGAGGCTAAACAGGGCAACGACGCGGACATGCAGTCGCGCAGCGGCCCGACCACGCCGGCGCGCTTGCCAGAGCTTGTAGATTTCAACGGAGACCACACCCAGCAGAACGGCCGCCAACGCACCGTTGATGGCCATCGCCGTCATGATGACCTCTCGGGTGGGATCGACGGATGTCAAACCCATGAGAATGACGAACGTGATCGCAATCGAGATCAGCGCAACCACCATGACGGCAAGCCCGGCACGCCGCCAAAGCTTGCCCGAAGCGCTGGATTGCACGACGGATTGCTGAACTGTCTCCAGTATCATGCAGCCTCTAAAACACTGCAAACCACTGAATAATTGCGGCTTGCCAAAACATTCGCTGCAAACTTATCACACAATGTTGCGAAATTGCGACAGACCTGTGCCCTCCCGTCATTTTGCAGTGGAAGAGCTTGAGGCCACGGTCAGTTTTCCGGAAAATTCAGCGCCCCGGACGGTTTGAAATCAACACGCTGGGGCGGAATGCGCTCACCTGGCGGAGCGCATCACCTGGATATCGAGATCCCTGATTTTCTTGCGCAAGGTGTTCCGGTTCACCCCGAGAAGCTCGGCTGCCTTGATCTGATTGCCGCGTGTTGCGGCCAAAGCGGCGCTGATGAGCGGGTATTCCACCTCCCGCAGGATGCGGTGATAGAGACCGGGAGGCGGAAGGGCCTCGCCGAAAGTGTCGAAATAGCCCGAAAGGTATTTCTCGACCGAGCCCCCCAGATTGACATTCTCGCTCACTTCCTCGGAACTCGAAACGGCGCTGGGCTGGCTCAGTTCCTGGTCGAGAAGACTCTCACTGATCACGTCCTGCGGATAAAGCGCCGCCAGGCGCCGCACGAGGTTTTCAAGCTCGCGCACATTGCCCGGCCAGCGGTAGCGCCGCAGCATGTTGAGCGCGCCGACGTCAATCTGTTTTGCCTGCAGCCCCTCCTTCTCGACAAGCGAGAAGAAGTGCCGCACCAGGTCCGGAATGTCCTCGACCCGTTCACGCAGCGGCGGCAACCGGATCGGAACCACGTTGAGCCTGAAATAGAGATCTTCCCGGAACAGACCCTGGTTGATCAGGTGGCGCAGATCCTTGTTCGTTGCGGCAACAATGCGCACATCCGTCTTGATCGGTGTCCGTCCGCCGACGGTGGTGTACTCGCCCTGCTGCAAGACGCGCAGCAACCGTGTCTGTGCCTCCATCGGCATATCGCCGATCTCGTCGAGAAACAGCGTGCCGCCGTCAGCCTGCTCAAACCGGCCCGAACTCCGGTTTTGCGCGCCGGTAAAGGCACCCTTCTCATGACCGAACAGCTCGGCCTCGATCAGGTCCCGCGGAATGGCCGCCATGTTGATGGCGACGAACGGGCCGTTCCGTCTCTTTCCGTAGTCATGCAATGCGCGCGCGACGAGTTCCTTGCCCGTGCCCGATTCCCCGTTGATCATCACCGTCAGGTCGGTCTGCATCAGCCGCGCAAGAATACGGTAGATCTCCTGCATGGCCGGCGAGCGGCCCACAAGCGGCATCCCTTCGCCGGCATCCTCGATGTCGAGCGCCGGTCTTTTCTTGGGCTCCTCGAGCGCCCGCTGCACGATGTTGGTGAGTTCCTTCAGGTCGAAAGGCTTGGGTAGATATTCGTAAGCCCCCTTTTCGGACGCCTTGATCGCCGTCATGAACGTGTTCTGGGCGCTCATGACCAGCACCGGCAGCTCCGGGCGCATCTTTTTCATGCGCGGCAGAACATCGAAAATATTCTCGTCCGGCATCACGACGTCGGTGATGACGAGATCGCCATCTCCGGATGAAACCCACCGCCAGAGCGTGGAGGCATTCGACGTCAGCCGCACCGTGTACCCGGCCCGCGAGAGGGCCTGATTGAGGACGGTGCGGATCGCCGCGTCATCATCTGCAACAAGGATCGTACCTGTCGGCATCGTTATTCTGTTCCCTCGCTCGCCGTGTCGGAGTCTGGCGTCGTCTCGCCGGAATACGCAGGCATTAGGATGCGAAAAATGGTTCTCTCGCGCTGGCTGTCACACTCGATGACACCGCCATGATCGCCGATAATCTTTGCAACGAGTGCCAGGCCCAGGCCGGACCCGTTGGTCTTCGTCGTGATGAAAGGTTCGAAAAGATGCGGCAGGAGGTCGTCGGGAACGCCCGGACCGTTGTCCTGCACGCAGAATTCGAGCGGCAGACTGACTCGCTGCTCTGTTCCGGGTACCGAGAGGCGGACACCCGGGCGAAAGGCTGTCGAGATCCGGATCTCGCCGTCGGGGTCGTCTCCAATCGCCTCGCTCGCGTTCTTCACAAGATTGAGAAACACCTGGATGAGCTGGTCCTTGTTGGCAAAGACCGGCGGCAGCGACGGATCGTAGATCTCCACGATCCTCTTGTTCCGGGCGAACCCGTTGTCGGAAAGGCTTTTCACCCTGTCCAGCACGACGTGGATGTTGACCGGTTCGCGCTCGATCGGTCTCTCGTCGGAAAAGACTTCCATCCGATCGACAAGTTTCACGATCCGGTCGGTCTCGTCCATGATGAGCCGGGTCAGGGAGCGGTCGTCATCGACGACGGATTGCTCCAGCAGCTGCGCGGCACCGCGAATGCCGGAGAGCGGGTTCTTGATTTCGTGTGCCAGCATCGCGGCAAGTCCGGTCACGGTGCGCGCCGCGCCACGGGAGGTGAGCTGCCGGTCGATTTTCTCAGCCATGGTCCGTTCCTGAAACATCAGGACCACGGCACCGGGCCGGTCCGAAACCGGCGCGGCATTGATGTCGACCATCTTCGGCGCACCGATGCGCGGTGACCCGATATCGACCTTGTATTCATTGACGGGTGCCGCGCGTTCGCGCACCTGTTCGATCAGGGTGAGCAGCGGGCTGCCGAAGGGCACGAAGTCGCTGATCGGATGCCGCCGCAAGACGGAGGCGCTGGAGCGCATGAAGATTTCAGCGGCCATGTTCGCCGACTCGATGACACCGTCGGGCGCCACGAGCAGCACCGGGTGCGGAAGCGCGTCGAGAATGGTCGGACCATCACTCGCGAGCATGGCTATGCGGCCCGTTTCAACACTCACTTCGCTCACGCCGCTATCCGATCGTTGGATGTTGAGAACCAGTCGATGATCAATCGCAGCACTTCGGCAGGCGAATTGGATGTCATGAGAATCCGTCTCTCGTTGGCCGGACACCGGCTTGCCCCACGGGTGACGGCGTCATCGAGATACCAGCCCAGGTGTTTGCGGGCGATCCGGATCCCGGCATTTTCCCCGTAGTGGCTCAACATGTCCTCGTAGTGTCCGGCGACAAGATCCGCGAGCGCCTGACCGGATGGGGCTTCGAGGTGCTCGCCGGTTGCCAGATAGTGTCCAACATGGCCGGGCAACCAGGGCCGGCCATAGGCACCGCGCCCGATCATAATTCCGTCGGACCGGCTTACCGAGAGCATGGTTTCAGCGTCCTCGACGGATTTGCAGTCTCCGTTTGAAATCAGCGGAATCGAGATCGCTTTCTTGACGTCCCGAATGGCATGCCAGTTCGCGGTTCCCTTATAGAACTGGCAGCGCGTTCTGCCGTGAACCGTAACAAGCCGGACGCCGGCGTTTTCAGCCCTGCGCGCCAGGTCCGCGGCATTCAGGGATGTGTCGTCCCAGCCGAGGCGCATCTTGACCGTGACCGGAATATCGACCGCGGCGACCGTTGCATCAATCAGGGTCAGGGCATGATCCAGATCCCGCATCAATGCCGAGCCGGAATAACCGGACGTGACCTTCTTTGCCGGACAGCCCATGTTGATATCGATTACATCAGCACCAAGACCGGCAATGACCTTCGCCGCCTCGCCCATCCAGCGGGCTTCCCTGCCGGCGAGCTGCACCACATGCAACCCGCTCTCCTGGGCCTCGGCGCGCATCTGCGTTTCCGCGTCCCCTTTCACGAAGGTTTCGCTGGCGACCATTTCACTGACCACCATACCGGCACCGAACCGGGCGGCCAGCCGACGAAACGGCAGATCGGTGACACCCGACATGGGAGCCAGAACGGCCCGGTTGGAAAGTGTATGCGGTCCAATGGAAAGAGAGTTCGAGACTATCGACACACAGTTCTCTTTTCTGCTCATTACCTGTGCAAAACGCCAATTGCCTATATTGTAGCCAATTTGCGCATCGCAACAAGTCTAAATTTGCTTATTGATACGGTTCATCGTTAATGGCCGTCAGCGTTTTTCGCTTCAATTGCCTTCGAGGAGACAACAATGAACAAAACGGCCGCCGCATTGATCGTCGCGGCAGGACGTGGAACGCGCCTTTCGGACCCTGACAATCGCCAGCCGAAGCAGTACAAGACGATTGCCGGACGTCCGATCCTGTCTCATACACTGGACGTCTTCCTGAATCATCCTCGAATCGCAAAAATTATGACGGTCATACATGCAGATGACACCACGCTTTACGGCGAGGCTGTCGCTGCCACGCGTTCTGGGGCTGACGCCACGGAACTAATGACGACGATCGGCGGCGACACCCGTCAACAGTCCGTGCTGGCCGGTTTGAAGGCGCTTGAGGACGCCGGCTGCGACTACGTGCTCATTCACGACGCCGCGCGCCCCTTCGTCTCCGAAACGGTGATTGACGGCATTCTTGCAAGGTTGGACGAGGGTGCGGAGGGCGTGCTCGCGGCTGTTCCGGTTGTCGACACGCTGAAACGGTGCGGCGACGCAGGCGGGCAAATGCAGACGGTCGACCGAAGCAGCTTGTGGGCAGCGCAAACACCGCAGGCTTTTCCGTTCGGGACGATCCTGGCCGCCCATCTGAATGCCGCCGAAGACGGCCGGCATGACTTTACCGACGACACCGGTCTGGCCGAATGGGCCGGCATGACTGTAGAACTGAGTGACGGCGATCCGGTAAACTTCAAGATCACAACGCGGCAGGATCTGGCACGCGCCGAAGGACAGGTAAAACAAATTCCGATGAAGCAGGAAACCCGCACACGCCCCCGGCTGTCAGAGCTGTTGGATGTCCGAACCGGCATCGGATATGACGTTCATGCGTTTGAACCCGGAACGGCCGTTGTACTCGGCGGCGCAATCATTCCCCATGACAGGAAACTCAAGGGGCACTCCGACGCGGATGTTGTGTTACATGCGATTACGGATGCCACGCTTGGTGCGATCGGTGACGGTGACATCGGCAGCCATTTTCCGCCGAGTGATCCCGAGTGGAAAGGCGCTTCCTCCGATCGGTTCCAGCGCGATGCAATGGATCGTTTGACGAAGCTTGGCGGACGGCTTGCCCATATCGACGTCACCATCGTCTGTGAGGAACCCAGGATCGGCCCGCACCGAAAAGGAATCAGACAGGCAATCGCCGAGATCTGCGATGTTCAGGTCTCAAGGGTGTCCGTCAAGGCAACGACATCCGAGCGGCTCGGCTTCACCGGGCGCAGGGAAGGCATTGCGGCACTTGCGAGCGTGACGGTTCGCCTGCCGCTTCCAGAAGACGAGTGAATAGACAATGAAGGATAATCGTCCGGCAAGTCTCGATGACCTTGCCCCCCTGACCCGGGAGGTTCTGGAAGAACTCAAGGACCAGGGCAAAATGATCGCTACGGCCGAATCGTGCACTGGCGGTCTGATTTGTGCCGCCCTAACGGAAATTGCAGGCTCGTCGGTGGCGGTGGACCGGGGCTTCGTGACCTATTCGAACGAGGCGAAAACAGACCTTGTCGGCGTTCCGGCGAGCCTCATCGCGCGGGAAGGTGCCGTCAGCAAGGATGTTGCAATCGCCATGGCTGAAGGCGCACTGGCGCGTTCGAACGGCGATATCTCGGTCTCGGTCACCGGTATCGCGGGACCGGGCGGCGGGTCCGAACACAAGCCCGTCGGCACCGTCCACATAGCGGTTGCAGCCACCGGCAGTCCGACACAGCATTTTCACTGCTGGTTCGCCGATCACGGCCGTCAATCCATACGACTTGAGACCGTGAAGACTGCCCTAACGTCAGTTCTAAATGCACTCAAGGCGGCAAAATCTCATTAACGATCGAATGTGTTCGTGCTGGCGCTGGATGGCAATTCCCCGTATGACTTACGTTGGGTTGAACATCGGTTGTTTTCACGAATGATTTTACGTCTCGCGACATGTCTCGCTGCGCTTTGTGCCGCCACCGCTTCGCATGCGGACTCTCTGCCAAAGCCCGGGGACTACTACCTGATTTCGAGAGATCATGCCGGCAAGTTCCTTGGCAGCCACAAACTGTTCAAGAACGAAAGCGACGACTTGAAGCAGGTCACATACTGCGGAAACGAGTACTTCGTTCGCGACAGTTCCGTCGCCTGGACAGAACTGGAAGCGGAATTCGGCCACGTCGTCCATGTGGAGTTCAACTTCGGCAAGGGATGGCGGCCGATTTGCGCCAATCCCGAGCGCGAGGTGACGCTTGCCGATATCGGAGTTTCCCTGGACGCAAGAGAGGTTTTGGCCGGCGTATCGACAGCCCCCTCGACTGCGAGCCGGCTGGCGACGATCGGCGCCATGTTCCGGACAAGCGTGTTTGAGGACTCCAAGAGCGGCCTCGGCATGTGACCCGCTTCTGCCGCTTGGAATATGCGGGTGAAGCCTTGAATGAATGCGCGTTTTACGAGCACCTAAATTTTTAATAAAACACCCGTGCAGCTTTCAATCCGATAGTGAACTTCACCCCCTACCCTGAGAACAAATGCTTAAAATTTCGCTGGACTTACCGGCACGCAAGCAGCTTCGCGGCAGGGACAACAGACAATGCAATTTCAGAAAATCCTACTCACGATCGGCTTTCTCCTCATTTCATCGACACATGCAGGCGCGCAGGGCGAAATCCCGAGGATTGGCGACACCTATATCATTTCCAGGGATGACGGCCGGAACTTTCGCGGTTCGCACCGGATCTACAACAGACCGGCCGAGGGCCTCGTTGAGGTCGAATACTGCAACCGGTCCTACTGGGTAAGATACGCCACGGTCGCCTGGACCCAACTTGAAGTGGAAAACAGCTACAAGGTGCGGGTGGAATTCAACTGGGGCAAGGGCTGGCGGCCGATTTGCGACCATCCGGAGGAACAGGTGACACTGGAGGGGCTCGGGATTTCCGAAGACCCCCGTGTTGTCGTGCAAAACGGCAGAACCACCGTCGACAAGGCCGGCCGGTTCGCGGCAATACGGGATGCCTTCATGTCCCAGGGCAAGGAAAAAGCGGCCAAATCGTTTCATGACGAATGATTCAATTCGTTACCAATTCGGTAACGAACGGGTAAACAAAATGACCTAAAATTCATGCGTGGGGCGAGCATTGGTTCGGGAGAGGAGCACACGCATGAACCGCTCTTTCACATGTCTGACGATATCGGCGCTGGCAGCAATCTGCAGCGCAACGGCTGCATTTGCCCAGAGTGACTTCTACATCCGGTCACAATATTCGAACGGCACGTTCACCGGCTTCCACGAGATTTTGACCGAGCAGAAGAAAGGCTACCATCAGGCCAGCTACTGCGACCGGGTCTTCTGGGTTTCGTCCGGCACTGTCATCTGGACAGAGGAACAGAACGCAGCCGGCCGCACCCTTGTCCTGGAAGAAAACGACGGCAAGAGCCGCACGATCGTCTGCAAGGACAATGATGCCTTCGCAACGCTGGAGGATCTCGGTCTGTCAAAAGCGGAACTTGCGAAGATACGGGCGGAAAACGAACCGCTCGACA
This sequence comes from Roseibium sp., assembly GCF_965232425.1. Taxonomy (GTDB): domain Bacteria; phylum Pseudomonadota; class Alphaproteobacteria; order Rhizobiales; family Stappiaceae; genus Roseibium. Next base: position 5,400,611 of record NZ_OZ246971.1, on the reverse strand, counting down.
TGAAATCAAGCCGCCTGAGAACAATCCGGGACGCCTTCAAGCAATACAAGTGATGCAGACTGATCGTCCGATGCTCTAAACGCCGTAGACATCGTCCGCGCGCGCTTCGAACGCGCTGGAGAATTTCCGGAACGCCTTGTCGAACATCACGCCCATCAAAGACCCGAGCGTGCGGCTCTTGAATTCGTAAGTGATGAAGAAACCGACATTGCATGCCCCTTCCCCGGCCTCCTCGAACGTCCACTTGTTTTCGAGATGCTTGAACGGGCCATCCAGATACTCGACCAGGATCACCTGATCGTCGGGCCGCAATTCAACCCGGCTCGTGAACGTTTCCTTGAACAGCTTGTAAGCCACCGTCATGTCGGCGACGAGAACCGTCAGGCCGCCGTCGAGCTGCTTTCTGCCCCGCACGTGAAGGTCCTGGCAAAGCGGAACGAACTGGGGATACTTTTCAACGTCAGCAACGAGGCGGAACATGTCGTCCGCCTTGTGATTGACTTTGTGCGTTGAAGAAAAACTCGGCATTCGGCGTTTCTGCGTCCGTTCAATGACCAAGCTTGGCTTTTCGTGCTGCACGCAAGTCTGCGAAGTCTTCGCCTGCATGATGGGATGACCGTGTCAGCGGGCTTGCCGAAACCTTCAGGAAGCCCTTTGCGTAGGCGATCCGCTCATAGCCCTTGAACTCCTCCGGCGTCACGAAAGACATCACCGGATGGTGTTTCTTGGACGGCTGCAGATATTGGCCAACGGTCAGGAAATCCACATCGGCTGCCCTAAGGTCGTCCATGAGCTGCAGAACCTCGTTGCGGACCTCGCCCAGGCCGACCATGATTCCGGACTTGGTGAACATTTCCGCATCAAGCTCCTTTGCCTTTTGAAGCAGGCGGATGGAATGGAAATAGCGGGCACCGGGCCGGACCGTGAGATACTTGGACGGAACGGTTTCAAGGTTGTGATTGAACACATCCGGCTTTGCTTCGACCACGATCTCGAGCGCACCCTCTTTCCTGAGAAAGTCGGGTGTCAGGACCTCCACCGTCGTCGACGGCGAGGTCTTGCGGATCGCCGTTATCACATCCGCGAAGTGCCGGGCGCCCCCATCGTCGAGATCGTCCCGGTCCACGGACGTGATAACCACGTGTTCCAGTCCCATGGTCGCAACGGCGTCCGCGACACCCTGCGGCTCTTTGGGATCGACCGGACCCGGCATCCCCGTTCTGACGTTGCAGAACGCACAGGCGCGCGTGCAAGTATCGCCGAGGATCATGAAGCTGGCGTGTTTTTTGGACCAGCACTCGCCGATATTCGGACAGCCGGCCTCTTCACAGACGGTCACCAGGTTGTTCTCGCGCACCACGTTCTGGGTTTCGCGGTAGACCGGTGACGTCGGCGCCTTCACGCGTATCCATTTCGGCTTGCGTTGCACCGGATTGTCCGGACGGTGTTCCTTCTCCGGATGGCGCGGGCGCACATCGGATTTTTCCTGCGGGCGATTGAGCGTGTCTACGATCGTAACCATGGGACCTAAGTGTCGTTATTCCTATGAAAGGTCAAGACATATCGGCGCCGCGTCAGCTATGTGCTGAGCGCAGGCCTCAACAATTCTGAAAATCTCTGGCGTGCCGTTTCCGACAGCGGCAGGGATTTTCGCGTCGCATCGTCCATCTGGACAATCACGGTCGTCGCCTGGGCGGCCGGACGTCCATCCTGATAGACACGCTGAATGAGCTTGAAGGAACTGCGGCCGATTTCCTTGACCGCGGTACCGATCTGGACTTCCCCGGGCCAGTTGATCTCCGACAGGAAGTCGAGTTCGAGCCGTGCGATCACGAATGACGCCCCCTCACACATCAGCTCGTCGCCGAACAGCAGCTCGACCCTGCCCGTTTCCAGAAAGGTGTTGAACACCGCATTGTTGACATGTCCCTGCCGGTCCGTGTCCGCATATCGCAGCTTGTCGGTCGTGATCAGCGGAAAGACGCTTATGCCCGGTTCGGTGCGCTTTTTTGACGACTGTGGCGGCTTGTCCGAAACGACGTAGATATAGGCGGGCACGTCGCCCGCTTCCGTGCGCACCAGTGTCTCTATGCGCTCATATCCTTCGCCTTCGAAGGCATCCAGCCGGTCCCAGTGCTCGACCAGCTCGGAAGATTCGAACACGAGAACTTCGATGGTCTGACCTTCGGGGTCAAGCACCAGTCCGGGAAAACCGAGCGCAGCTCCCCAGCCCGACTGAACAAGCCGGCCCCGCACGCTTCCCTCGCGCCAGCGGCCGGGTATTTCGGCGAGCTGCGCATGGTTCGCACGTCCGGGCGCGAGTGTCCCGTATGTGGCAAGTCTGAAGTCCGGCGTTTCCAGCTGTCTTTCCATCAATTGCTCATGCTCCCCGTCAATCGGTCCGCCCCCGAGCAAGGATCAGGGAAGCTGCGGCGATGCCGCGGCCGACCGGTCATGTGCGGAATTCACTTGAAGACCTTCTTCCAGATGAACAGGAACAGGATCGCGCCGACGATGGCGACGATCAGACGGTCGATGACACCGCCCGCCAGGTTCAGATTGAGTATCGATGCCAACTCTCCGCCGAGAAGCGCACCGATCAGGCCAACGACGAGACTGCCGAGAAAGCCGCCCCGGCTGTTGAGAACCCTATGGGCGACGGCACCGGCGATCAGACCTATTATGGCGGAGATTATCAGCCCCATACCTGTTCCTTTTCAGACGCTGCACCTGGGGCTCCGGCGATCTCGCCTCAAGCGAGGATCCGTGCGATCAGTACGACCACAACAGCCCCAATGGAAGCCACGAGTATTTCATTCAGATAGGGATTGCCGAGATCGATGTTAATCCCAAAAAACTTGAAGATGAAGCCACCGACGAAAGCGCCGATTATTCCGGTCAGCAGATACCGTATCAAGCCACCGCCACCGACCAGGATACTGGCGAGCCAGCCTGCGATAATGCCGATCGCAACCCAGATCAGAATTGACTTTGCATCCATGACAACCCTCCCACGTCAGTCATTCGCACCGGACCCGTGTTCCGCCCGGTCTAGGACCTCAGTGTAGCTGAACCCGGTCGTATCACAACTCACCGAAACGACCTCAAGGGCGTTGCCGGCGAAAAAGCGGGCCGGTTTGGGCAGCTCGAGACCGAACACGATCCCCTCATGCAAAACGCATTTGGTCGTCAATTTCCGCTTTGGAGCCTCAAGCGTGACATTGATGAAATGTGTCCCGGTGCGGAACGGTGCGTCCAGAACGTCCTCCGCATGTAGTCGATAGTACCGGAAACAGGGAATGCGTCCCTCTGCCTGCCTTTCGATGAAAAATCGTCGCGAAAGCTGCCGGCGGGCGCGCTCGGATTGTTCCGGCGGCAGCCACCCGATGGCCGCATCGAGGATCTTTGCCTCGTGCGGCCTGAGCGACCAGCTCCCTTCCCGGCAGACATACCTCAATCCATCCAGGAGATAGGCAAACACGGGTGGCGCCTCCTCTCGATGTGGGGGCCCCGCACGGACACGGGGCCGCCGGATGGCCGGACTACATGTTCAGCACGCGTCCATAGGCATCGAGCACCGACTCCTTCATCATTTCCGAGAGAGTCGGATGCGGGAACACCGTGTGCATGAGGTCTTCTTCCGTTGTCTCCAGGTTCATGGCGACAACATAGCCCTGGATAAGCTCGGTCACCTCGGCGCCGACCATGTGGGCTCCAAGCAGCTGACCCGTCTTGGCATCGAAGATCGTCTTGATGAGCCCTTCCGGTTCACCGAGCGCAATCGCCTTGCCGTTCCCGATGAACGGGAAGCGCCCGACCTTGATGTCGTATCCGGCTTCCTTGGCTTTCGGCTCGGTCAGACCGACGGACGCGACCTGGGGATGACAGTAGGTGCATCCCGGGATCATCGACTTGTCCATTGCGTGAACATCCTTGCCGGCAATCTTTTCGACGCAGATGACACCTTCGTGTTCCGCCTTGTGCGCGAGCATCGGCGGCCCGGCGACATCGCCGATGGCATAGATGCCTGGGACGCTGGTGCGGCCGTAGCCGTCGATCACCACGCAGCCGCGGTCGGTTTTGACACCCAGTTCCTCGAGACCGAGATTTTCGATGTTGCCAACAACACCGACTGCGGAGATCAGCTTTTCGGCTGTCAGGTCCTGCTTCTTGCCGTCTTTGGTCTCTACCGTCGCGGTCACACCCTTGGCGCTTTTCTTGACCTGGGACACCTTGGCTTCAAGCAGGAACTTGATGCCCTGTTTTTCCATCTGCTTCTTGGCGAGCGCGGAAATTTCGGGATCCTCGACCGGCATGATGGTCGGCATCATCTCGATGACCGTCACATCTGCGCCCATGGTCTTGTAGAACGACGCAAACTCGATGCCGATCGCCCCCGATCCCATCACGATCAGGGACTTCGGCATGGTCGGGGGCACCATGGCCTCGAAATAGGTCCAGATGTCCTTGCCGTCCGGCTCGATACCCGGAATGACGCGCGGACGCGCACCGGTCGCCACGATGATGTGCTTGGCCTTGTAAACGCCCTCGCCCTTCGTGCCTTTCGGCGCGGGGTGCTGGGGTTCCATGGCCTTCTTGGAGGTCTTCGAAACGGTGACCTCGCCGGCCTTGGTCACTTTGCCCTCGCCCCAGATGATGTCGACCTTGTTCTTCTTCATAAGGAATCCGACGCCGCCGGCAAGCTGCCCGGACACGCCGCGTGACCGGCTGACAACGGCTGCCGGATCGAACGAGATCTTCTCGGCGGACAGGCCGTAGTTCTTGGCATGTTGCATGTAATGGTAGATTTCGGCGGACCGCAAAAGCGCCTTGGTCGGGATACAGCCCCAGTTGAGGCAGATGCCTCCCATGTGCTCGCGTTCGACGATCGCGGTCTTGAAACCGAGCTGCGCGGAACGGATTGCGGTCACGTAACCACCCGGCCCGGAGCCGATGATGATCACATCGTAGTTGGTATCAGCCATGGTGTTCTTCCCCGGCGAAAGAAATCATCGTTCAGATACGGCGCGGCATCATCACCGCGCCGCAGAGCATGCATCAGACCAGCATGCTCATCGGGTTTTCGATGTAGCCCTTGAAGGCGCCCAGCAACTGCGCACCGAGTGCGCCGTCGACGCAACGGTGGTCCGTGGAGAGCGTCACCGTCATGACCGTCGCGATCGCCACCGCATCGTTCTTGACAACGGCGCGCTTCTCGCCGGCTCCGACGGCGAGGATGGTCGCGTGCGGCGGGTTCACGACCGCCGAGAAGTCCTTCACGCCCATCATGCCCATGTTGGAGACGGCCGTGGTGCCGCCCTGGTACTCTTCTGGCTTCAGCTTGCGCTCTTTCGCCCGCTTGCCCAGGTCCTTCATCTGGTTGGAGATGACGGACAGCGGCTTTTCCTCTGCCCGCCGGATGATCGGTGTGATCAGCCCGCCCGGGATCGAAACGGCAACGCCGACATCCGCATGCTTGTGCATGACCATGTTCTCGTCGGTCCAAGAAACATTCGCGTCCGGAACATCGCGCAACGCCAGTGCCAGGGCCTTGATGGTCATGTCATTCACCGACAGCTTGTAGGCAGGCTTGCCGTCCTTGTCGGTTGCAGCAGCGCCATTGAGCTGAGCCCGAAGCGCCAAAAGCGCGTCGAGTTCACAATCGACCGACACGTAGAAATGCGGGATCGTCTGCTTGGACTCCGTCAGGCGTTTCGCGATCGTCTTGCGCATGCCGTCATGCGGCACGAGTTCGTAGGAGTCCTCATCGAACAGCTTCAGAACCTGATCCGCGGACGGCCCAGTTGCAGGTGCCGGCGCAGATGCTGCCGCCTTCGGCGCTTCGGCTGCCGGGGCAGCCTTTCCGGTTCCCGCGGCAACGGCTGCCTCGATGTCGCGCTTGACGATCCGGCCGTGCGGACCAGTGCCTGTAAGCGCTGAAAGATCGAGGCTGTTCAGCTTGGCAAGGCGGCGTGCGAGCGGTGAGGCAAAAATGCGCGATCCGTCATTGGCGACAGGCGCCGGACCCGCAGGTGCGGGCGCTGCCGATGCAGGTGCGGCCGCGGCCGGCGCTTCGGCTGGTGCGGCAGCAGCAGCAGGCGCCGGGCTGGCAGAGGCCGTATCGATGGATCCGGCATCCTCACCGTCTTCAAGAAGCACGGCGATCAGTTCGTTGACCTTGACCCCGGCGGTGCCTTCGGGAACCACTATTTTGCCGACCGTTCCCTCGTCCACGGCCTCGACTTCCATCGTGGCCTTGTCGGTCTCGATTTCCGCGATGACATCGCCGGCGGAAACCTGATCGCCTTCCTTGACCAGCCATTTGGCCAGGTTGCCCTCTTCCATGGTCGGAGAAAGGGCCGGCATGGTGATATTGATTGGCATGTCCGTCTCCCTCGCCTCAGGCTGTGTACGTCACGGCCTTGACCGCTTCGATGACTTCCGGAACGCTCGGCAATGCAAGCTTTTCAAGATTTGCCGCATAAGGCATCGGAACGTCCTTGCCGGTCACGCGCAGGATCGGCGCATCCAGATAGTCGAAGGCCTGTTCCTGCACCTGGAAGGCGATCTCGGAGGAGACCGAACACATCGGGAAAGCTTCCTCGATCGTGACGACCCGGCCCGTTTTCCGGACCGAAGCAAGCACCGTTTCGATATCCAGCGGACGGATCGTGCGCAGGTTGATGACTTCTGCGGAAATGCCCATTGCGGCAAGCTCGTCGGCGGCCTGCAACGTGTAGGTCATGCCGATGCCCCAGGAGACAAGCGTGACGTCCGTGCCACCGCGTTCGACCTTCGCCTTGCCGATCGGCAGAACGAAATCGTCCATGTCCGGGATCTCGAACGAATGTCCGTAGAGGATCTCGTTCTCCAGGAAAATGACCGGGTTCGGATCGCGGATGGCCGCTTTCAGCAGGCCTTTCGCGTCAGCCGCAGAATACGGCTGGACCACCTTGAGACCCGGCACATGCGCATACCAGGACGCATAGTCCTGCGAGTGCTGCGCGCCGACCCTGGCCGCCGCGCCGTTCGGACCGCGGAAGACGATCGGAGCCCCCATCTGTCCGCCGGACATGTAGAGCGTCTTGGCTGCCGAGTTGATGATCTGATCGATCGCCTGCATGGCGAAGTTGAACGTCATGAACTCGACGATCGGCTTCAGCCCCGCCATCGCGGCACCGACGCCGAGACCGGTGAAACCGTGTTCGGTGATCGGTGTATCGATCACGCGCTTTGCGCTGAATTCATCCAGGAGGCCCTGGGTGATCTTGTAGGCACCCTGGTATTCGGCAACTTCCTCGCCCATGACGAAGACATCGGCATCGCGGCGCATTTCCTCGGCCATCGCATCGCGCAGCGCTTCACGCACCGTCGAGCTCTTCATGGCAGTTCCTGCCGGAATTTCAGGGTCTTCGGCAGGTTCCGACACGACCGGGGCGGCAGGCGCCGCAGGTGCGCTCGGTGCCTCAGTCGCAGCAGGCGACGGCGCGGCGGCAGCGGGCGCTGCGGCAGCCGTATCGATCGCACTTGCATCTTCCCCTTCACCGAGCAGAACAGCGATCTTCTCATTGACCTTGACGTTGTCCGTCCCTTCCGGAACCAGGATTTTGCCAAGCGTTCCCTCGTCGACCGCCTCGACTTCCATCGTGGCCTTGTCGGTTTCGATCTCGGCGATCACGTCGCCTGCGGTGACGGCGTCGCCCTCGGCCTTGAGCCACTTGGCGAGCTTGCCCTCTTCCATTGTCGGCGAGAGCGCCGGCATCAAAATATCAATCGGCATATTTTCCCCCGGCCTTAGAGCAGAATGTCCGTGTAGAGTTCAGACGCATCCGGCTCCGGATCGTTCTGTGCGAATTCGGCGGCTTCGGCGACGCGCGCGCGCACGTCCTTGTCGATGGCCTTGAGATCGTCTTCCGACGCCCAGCCCTTCTCGATCAGACGCGCCCGGACCTGTTCGATCGGGTCGTGCTCCGTCCGCATCTTCTGGACTTCGTCCTTGGAGCGGTATTTCGCCGGATCCGACATCGAGTGGCCACGATACCGGTAGGTGATCATTTCCAGGATGTAGGGACCCTTGCCGTCGCGGCACCAGGCAAGCGCCTTGTCGGAGGCCGCCTTGACCGCGCGCACATCCATGCCGTCGACCTGCTCGCCAGGAATGCCGAAGGACGCACCGCGCTGCGAGAGGTCCGTGGTCGCGGACGCACGCGAGACGCTCGTGCCCATGCCATACTTGTTGTTCTCGATCACGTAGACGACCGGGAGCTTCCAAAGTTCGGCCATGTTGAAGCTTTCATAGACCTGGCCCTGGTTGGAAGCGCCATCGCCGAAGAATGCCATGGAGACATTGCCGTTCTCGCGATACTTGTTCGCGAATCCGAGACCGGTGCCAAGCGACACCTGTGCGCCTACGATGCCGTGCCCGCCGTAGAAATGCTTTTCCTTGGAGAACATGTGCATGGAGCCGCCCTTGCCCTTGGATAGGCCGCCGCGGCGTCCGGTGAGCTCGGCCATGACCGCGCCCGGATCGAGATCCATGGCCAGCATGTGGCCGTGGTCGCGATAACCGGTGATCATCTGATCGCCGTCCTTCTTGGCCATCTGCATACCGACGACGACAGCTTCCTGTCCGATATACAAATGACAAAAACCGCCGATGAGGCCCATGCCGTACAATTGTCCGGCTTTTTCCTCGAATCGGCGGATCAGAAGCATTTCACGGTAAGCGTGGAGTTCATCGTCCTTGTCGAACTCGGCGATCGCAGGCTTCGCTTTCTTGGCGGTGCTGCGGGTCCGGCTGGCGCTCTTGGAGCGAGCGGAAGTGGTCTTTGATGCTGTGGCCATAACCCTCTTCTCGGCGTGACGTTTCCCCTAAGACAGGTAGCTGCAACTTATCCTGTTGCACATGTCAATCCAATCATATTTAACGGGACATATGAAGCGATTTAACTCACTGAAAAAGTGAAATAATTTTAATTTTAACCGGAATTTTGTTAACTCGCAAAAATGAACTGAAAATCAGTTTACTTCGTAACGGCGGCCGGGACGCAGCACGACCAGTTCGTTCGCATGCACGAGATTGAGGTTCAGCCGCGCGCGCTCGTCGAGCATATCAGGATCGAGACTTTCCGGGCGGAGCAGGCTGACACGGGCAACCAGTTCCTGGCGTTCGGCAATCAGGTCTTCCAGATCTGTTTCCAGTTCCGAAACCTGGCTTTCGATCATCGCCCGACCGACCATTCCAAGTTCACCGCTCATGGCATGGAACCCGAAATAACCAAGAGCTGCAATGGCAATTGCAGGCGTGATGAGACGGCGGAGGAAGGATTGCTTTCGCTGACGTGTCGCTGCTCGGGGCACTCTTAAGGACCTTGACGCTGTACTGATGGCCGCTTGGTGTCACCACTATGCGAGGTTAGGTTTAATAGAGTCTTGAGATTGCTATTCAAATGCATCCAAATTTCGGGAAAGACGGAGCGAGCCGATGGATCCGTATGAAACCGAGCGCGACACCATGATACGCGATCAACTGGAACGCCGCGGCCTTGAAAATCCGCGCGTTCTTGCCGCGATGCGTGCGGTCCCAAGGCACCTTTTCGTGAAGAGCAATCTCCGCGAACATGCCTACGCCGACAGGCCGCTGACTATCGGCTTCTTTCAGACAATCTCCCAGCCCTATGTGGTCGCCCTCATGTGCGATCTTCTTGAACTGAAGGAAACGGACAATGTTCTGGAAATCGGTACCGGTTCCGGTTATGCCGCGGCCGTGCTGTCGCAGCTCTGCGAGCGCGTGACAACTGTCGAGCGTATTCCCGAACTCGCAGAAAAGGCACGTGAGACCCTGACGCAGGCGGACTGTCCGAACGTCACCGTTCATTGCGGGGATGGATCACTGGGATTTCCGCAAGAGGCGCCGTTCGACGCCATCCTCGTTTCAGCGGCAGCGCCGTCTGTTCCTGAAAGTTACAGGCAGCAACTGGGCATCGGTGGCCGGATTGTCATACCGGCCGGTCAATCCAGATCTGCCCAGTCGCTCTACCGGGTTCGCAAGAAATCCGACACCGAGTTCTCAACGGAAGATCTCGGCGGTGTCGCTTTTGTGCCCCTGATCGGTGAAGAAGGTTGGAGAGACGTCTGAAAGAAAGACGACCCTTCCCCCTACGCAGCCGCCAGCTTCGCCAGTTTCGTCAGGATTGTCGCGGTGCCCTTGAGGCGTGAGTCGGTCTTTTCCCAGTCACGGGTCAGCACGACCCGCTGATCCGGGCGGATCTTGGCAAGAACGCCCTGCTCCGCGATGTAGGACACGAGCCCCGCGGGATTGGAAAACTCACTGTTTCGGAAACCGACAACCATGCCCTTCGGCCCGGCATCGACCTTCTCGACATTCGCCTTGCGGCACAGGCCCTTGATGTAGACGATCTTCAGGAGGTGCTGAACCTCTTCCGGCAGCGGTCCGAAACGGTCGATCAGTTCGGCACCGAAGGCGTCGATCTCCTCGGCCTCGACCACATCACCGAGCCGCCGGTAAAGCTGGAGCCGCAGTTGCAGGTCCGCAACGTAGTCCTCGGGGATGAGCACCGGGGTACCGATATTGATCTGCGGAGACCACTGTTCCTCGCCAAAATCCGCGCCGCCATCCTTGAGCTGCGCAACCGCTTCTTCCAGCATCTGCTGGTAGAGCTCGAATCCGACTTCCTTGATGTGTCCGGACTGCTCCTCACCGAGCAGGTTCCCTGCCCCGCGGATGTCCAGGTCGTGGCTGGCAAGCTGAAAGCCCGCTCCGAGGGTTTCCAGCGATTGCAGAACCTTCAAACGCCGCTCGGCCGTTGCCGTGAGCGTCTTGTTGGCCGGAACGGTGAACAGCGCGTAGGCGCGTGTTTTCGACCGCCCGACGCGTCCGCGGAGCTGGTAGAGCTGGGCGAGGCCGAACATGTCGGAGCGGTGAACGATCAGCGTGTTGGCCGTGGGAATGTCCAGCCCGGATTCCACGATGGTGGTGGACAGGAGAACATTGTACTTGCCCTCGTAGAACGCGTTCATCACGTCCTCCAGTTCACCCGGCGGCATCTGTCCGTGGGCGACCGCGACCTTCAGTTCCGGCACCTGTTCTTCCAGAAAGGCCAGACGCTCCGCGATGTCCGACAGGCGCGGACACACGTAAAAGCTCTGGCCGCCGCGGTAGTGTTCCCGCAACAGCGCTTCGCGCACGACCAGCGGATCGAAGGGCGACACGAACGTGCGCACGGCCAGCCGGTCGACCGGCGGCGTTGCAATGAGGGAAAGCTCGCGTACACCGGTCAGCGCCAGCTGCAGCGTGCGCGGGATCGGCGTCGCCGACAGGGTCATGACGTGAACGTCGGATTTCAGTTCCTTCAGGCGCTCCTTGTGCTTGACACCGAAGTGCTGTTCTTCATCGATGATCAGCAGCCCGAGGTCGCGGAACGTGATTGATTTTCCCAACAGCGCGTGGGTTCCGACGACGATGTCGACCGACCCGTCGGCAATACCCTTCTTGGTCAGGGTCAACTGTTTTGCCGGGACGAGCCTGGAGGCATGGCCGACATTGATCGGCAGACCGTGGAACCGCTCGGAAAAGGTCTTGTAGTGCTGCCGGGCCAGCAAGGTGGTCGGCACGACAACGGCCACCTGGCGCCCCGACATGGCGGCAATGAAGGCTGCGCGCAGCGCGACTTCGGTTTTCCCGAAGCCGACATCGCCGCAGATCAGGCGGTCCATCGGACGCCCGGAGGAAAGATCCTCGAAAACCGCGTCGATCGCCGTCAGCTGGTCGTCGGTTTCTTCATAAGGGAAGCGGGTCGCGAACTCATCGTAGACCCCCTCCGGCGTTTCCACCACGGGCGCGGTTTTCAGGGCGCGTTCGGCAGCCGTCTTGATGAGGCCGTCGGCGATCTCGAGGATACGCTTCTTGAGCTTCGCCTTGCGCGCCTGCCAGGCACCGCCACCCAGCTTGTCCAGTTGCGCTTCCTGGTCCTCGGACCCGTAGCGCGACAGCAGTTCGATATTCTCCACCGGCAGATAAAGCTTGTCGCCACCGGCATATTGCAGCTCGAGGCAATCATGCGGTGCGCCCACCGCCTCGATCGTTTTCAGCCCGATGAACCGGCCGATACCGTGTTCGACGTGAACCACGAGATCGCCCTCGGAAAGCCCCGTCGCCTCTGTGATGACATTGGCGCCCTTGGACTTGCGCCGCGACTTGCGCACCAGACGGTCGCCGAGAATGTCCTGTTCGCCGACAAAGGCGATGTCTTTCAGCTCAAACCCTTGTTCGATCCCGAGCACACACAGTGCGGTGGTTTTGGCTGGGAGCCGGTCCGCGTCCTTGAGTGTACCGACGTCTTGCACGGCCCCAAGTCCGTGATCGCCCAGGATCTGTCCGAGCCGGTCCCGCGAGCCGTCGGACCAGCACGCGATGACGGTCCGTTTGCCCTCGGACTGAAGCTCGCGCACGTGGCTTGTCAGGGCGTCGAATATGTTGACGTCCCCGGCGGCGCGCTCCGCGGCAAAGCTGCGGCCCTGTCTGCCGCCAAGTTCGATAACCGTTTTTCCGGTCCCCGGCGGCGGCGTGAACGGATCGAGAGTGGCGCTCGCCCGGTCGGCGATCGTGGCAGTCCACTCGCTTTCCGCAAAATAGAGTTTGCCGGGTTCCACCGGCATGTAGGGCACCGTGCCGGAGCTTGCCCCCATCTCTTTTGCTTCCTGGCGCGCCGTGTAGTGTTCGCCGATCTGTGCGAGTCGCTCGCGGACCGCATCGGCCGCGTTCGCATCCAGGACAAGCGGTGTATCGCCGATATAGTCGAACAGCGTTTCAAGACGCTCGTGAAACAGCGGCAGCCAGTGCTCCATGCCCGCATACCGGCGGCCGTCGCTGATCGACTGATAAAGAACGTCTTCGCGGCTGGCCGCGCCGAACATTGCCAGGTAGGAGCGGCGGAACCGCGAGATCGCCTCATCCGACAAGACGACTTCGCTCATCGGCACGAGGTCCAGGCGCTTCAGCTGTTTCGATGTCCGCTGGGTCTCGGCATTGAAGGAACGGATGGATTCCAGCGTGTCGCCGAAAAAGTCGAGCCTGACGGGTTCCTCCGAACCGGGTGCAAAGAGATCGATGATCCCCCCGCGCACGGCGTATTCACCGGTTTCGCGTACCGTCGGTGTGCGGGAAAAGCCGTTCATTTCCATCCAGCTGGAAATCGCGGACATGTCGACCTGGTTTCCCGGCGCCATCGAGATGGTCTGCTCCGCCATGAACCCGCGTTCCGGCATGCGCTGAACGGCAGCATTCAGCGTCGTCATCAGGACGGTTTTCCGGCCTTCTGGTATGCCCCGCGCCAGCTGCCCGAGCGCCAGGAGCCGCCGGGCACTGATTGCCGGATTGGGAGACACGCGGTCAAAGGGCAGACAATCCCAGGCGGGCAACTGCAGGACATCGACATCAGGTTCGAAAAACGCCAGTGCTTCGCTGACCATCGCCATGCGGGTTGCATCACGCGCAACGAAGACAAGCGCAAGGCCATCGGTCTTGCTCTCGGCAAGCAGCCTGGCAAGCGCATAGCTTTCCGCGCCGTCGGGCACACCGGCAAGCGTCACGTTTGCCCGGTCGTTCAGCAGGCTGTCAAACACGGCCATTCTTCCTGTCCTAACTGACGAAACCGGCGGGACCGGCTGCATCGTGATAGGCGATGATCCGGCGGTAGAGCGGCCCGTCCCACTCGGCGGGCAACGGCTTTCGCCCGGTCATCCATGCATAGAGATCCTGGTCATGCGCGGTCAGAAGATGTTCCAGTTCCAGAAGTTCCTCCTCCGAAAGCCTGTCAATTTCTGCATTTGCAAAGCCGCCCAGCAGAAGGTCCATTTCCTTCATGCCGCGGTGCCAGCAGCGGAACAGGATCCGCTTGCGCCGCGGGTCGCGCTCGTTTCTGGAAGTGTCGCTTGTCCTGCCGGTGGGATCGCTCATGAGTGGCCTATCTGGAAACGGGCAAACAGGGACCGGAGACGGGCCGTCTCGACGGGTTGCAGGCCGCATGTGAATTCGTGACGGTTATATAACGCTGTAGAACGGGATTGTCAGCGCTTTCTCGCCTGCCCGCACACTTATTTGTTCACATATTGTTCCGCCTGTTGCACCGATCCTCCGCTTCGTGGCAGAACTGGCGAAGAATTCAATCAAGCGAATGCCTCAAGGCAGAGGTTCTTTACGCAAGATGCGCCCTCCGGTTCTCGATCCCCTGTTTGCGCCCGTCTCCACGTTGCCGGGCATCGGACCCAAGATCGCCAAGCTCGTTTCCGGGCTCGTGGGCGGTCAGCCGGACCGGGACGCGACGGTTTCCGATCTTCTCTTCCACATTCCCCACAACCTCATCGACCGGCGGCACAGACCCGGGATTGCCTATTCTGAGAACGGCGACATCGTCACGCTTGATGTCACGATCGGACGTCATCAGGCACCGCCGAGACATTCAAAAGCGCCCTACAAGATCCCGGCCTATGACGACACAGGACAGATCAGCTTCGTTTTCTTTCATCCAAGGCGGGACTGGCTGGAAAAAACCTTTCCGGAAGGCGAACGGCGGATCGTCTCTGGCAAGGTCGAGTGGTTCAACGACCGTCCGCAGATGGTCCATCCGGACTATTCTCTCAAACCCGAAGAAGCGGCCCAGATGCCGGCAATCGAGCCGGTCTATCCTTTGACGGCGGGCCTCGCCTCCAAGACGCTGCAAAAGGCGATGCGCGCGGCGCTTGAGCGGGTCCCGCACCTGCCGGAATGGCTGAACCTGCCATATCTCCGGCAGACCGGCTGGCCAGACTTTCACGACGCCCTGCAAACGTTGCACCTGCCGAAGGAGCGGCAAGACATCGAGCCGCAGTCACCCTATATGCAGCGCCTGGCCTATGACGAACTCCTGGCGAGCCAGCTTGCGCTCGCGATGGTCCGGGCCAACATGCGCACGCTCGGCGGCGTGTCCCGAAATCCGGACGGAAAGCTGCAGAAGGCCGTCATCGGCGCCCTGCCCTTCCAACTGACCGCAAGCCAGTCAAATGCGATAAAGGAAATCAACCAGGACCTTGCCGAACCGACCCGGATGCTGCGCCTTCTCCAGGGCGATGTCGGCTCGGGCAAGACCGTCGTCGCGCTCGCGGCGCTGGCGCAGGTGATCGAAACAGGTGCGCAGGGCGGGCTCATGGCGCCGACCGAGATCCTCGCGCGCCAGCATTACGCCTCCATGATGCCTCTTTGCGAAAAGACAGGCATCCGGCTGGCGCTGATGACCGGCAAGGACAGCCAAAAAGAGCGGCGCCTGCTTCAGGAAAAACTGGATGCCGGCGAAATCGACCTCGTTGTGGGAACGCACGCACTGTTTCAGGGATCGGTTACGTTCCAGAATCTCGGCATGGTCGTTGTCGATGAACAGCATCGCTTCGGTGTCCACCAGAGGCTTGCCCTCTCCGGCAAGGGCCAGGGCGTCGATGTTCTCGTCATGACCGCGACACCCATCCCGCGCACGCTCGTGCTGACGTGTTTCGGGGACATGGATGTTTCCCGCCTCACCGACAAACCGGCAGGCCGCAAACCGATCAAGACCGTGTCCGTGTCACTCGACCGTCTGGACGAGATCATCGCCCGCGTCGGCGCTGCCATTGCGGAGGGGCAGAAGGTCTATTGGGTCTGCCCGCTCGTCGAGGAGTCTGAAAAGATCGATCTCGCCGCCGTAGAGGACCGGCATCGCGTGCTCCAGCACGCTTTGCACCAAGCGGTGTCACTGGTGCATGGCCGCATGAATGCGGAGCAAAAAGACGCCGCCATGTCCGCTTTCAAGAACGGCGAAACCAGGGTGCTTGTCGCCACGACCGTGATCGAGGTCGGTGTCGACGTTCCCGATGCGACCATCATTGTCATAGAGCACGCGGAACGGTTCGGCCTTGCGCAGTTGCACCAGCTCCGTGGACGTGTCGGCCGTGGCGACAAGCCCTCGTCCTGTGTCCTGCTCTACAAGGGGCCGCTGGGCGAAACGGCCGGCGCACGCCTCAACATCATGCGCGAAACCAATGACGGCTTCCTGATCGCGGAAGAAGATCTGAAACTGCGCGGAGGCGGAGAAATTCTGGGAACCCGTCAATCCGGCACACCCGGTTTTCGCATCGCGCGCGCAGACGAACATGCAGACCTGATGGAAGTTGCCCGGGACGATGCAAAGCTCATTCTAGAAACGGATCCGGACCTCAAGTCAGACCGGGGCCAAGCGCTTCGCTGTTTGCTGTACCTCTTCGGCCGCGACGCGGCGATCAGGCTGTTGAGGGCCGGCTGATCAGGCATCCTCGCGTTTGCGGATACGCTCAAGCTTCTCCGGTTCGGCGATTACATCCTCGAGAATATCGGGAAGGTCAGGGCTGACGAGCCCTGCCGAGATGACCAGCTTGGCGGCGTCCTCGACACCCATCGACAACTCGACGATGTCCTCCTTGGGAACGAACAGCAGGAACCCCGATGTCGGGTTCGGCGTCGTCGGAAGAAACACCGACACCGTGCTTGCCTTTTTCCTCAGCCTTTCCGCGACCTCACCCTTGGTTTCAGTCGAGATGAACACGATCGCCCAGAGACCCTTGCGCGGATACTCGATCAGCGCGGCCTTGGTGAAACTGTTGCCGCGCTCATCAAGCACTGTCTCAAAAATCTGCTTCAAACCACTGTAAACATTGCGTACGAGCGGCATGCGACCGACAATTCCCTCGCCGGCTGAAATCAGGCTGCGCCCAAGGAAATTAGCTGCCAGAAATCCAACGATCGTTAGCACGAAAATCGCGACGATCAGGCCGAAACCCGGAACGGAAAACGGCAGATAGGTCTCGGGATTGTAGATCTTGGGAACAAAAGGTTTAACCCAGCCGTCCACCCACTTGATGAAGGTCCAGGTCAGCCAGAGGGTAATGCCAATCGGGCCTGTAATGACCAGGCCGGTCAGAAAGTAGTTGCGAAGGCGCGTTGCCGCACCCGGTCTGTGACCTTTGATCGGCGTGTCTTCTGGTTTATGCTTGTTGCGGCTCATAGGTGAAAACGACCGGATTCCTGTTGAGTGCTCGTCTTACAGTGTGATCCACACTACATAATTATCTTTATCGCAGTGCGGTATACTTCGCTCGATTAATTTTTCAGCGATATACCCTAAAAATGCCGATTGCGGAGGCAGGATTGCGGCGTTTCACGTTCAAACTTCTGGGAACCGGATGTGTGGGCCTCGGGATCATTGGCGCTTTTCTGCCGATTCTGCCGAGCACGATATTCTTCATCCTGGCGGCCGGCTGCTTTGCGCGCTCCTCCCCCGCGCTCGAGGCGAGAATCCTCAACCATCCCGTGATCGGACCGCCCGTCATCGCCTGGCGCGAGCACGGTGCCATTCCAGTGAGGGCCAAAGCGATCGCCGTTTCTGGCATGGCGGTCGGCTATTGTTTCTTCTACTGGTCCACCGGCCCCGCCCCGTGGCTCGCGGCCGGCGTTGCCATGATCATCATCGGATGCGCCACCTATGTCGTCTCCCGCCCGTCCGGCCCGAAGACGGAACCGTGATGGTGCCGCTTAGTCGTCCGGAATGAGCCGTTTTCCGAGCGCAACCGCCTTTTCCGGGGCATAGCCGAGATCGTCATAGAACTTCATGACGGCCTCGTTGCCCTGTCTCACGAAGAGATTGATCTTTGGGCAGCCGAGCCCGATCAGGAACGCCTCGCAGTGTTCCATGAGACGCCGTCCCAGGCCGGCAGACTGATGCGCTGGGTCGATGCTGAGATAGTAGATCGCGCCGCGATGGCCGTCATAGCCTGCCATTACGGACCCGATCACCGTCTCGCCTTTGAGCAGGACAAAAAAGCCGCCCTGAGGGTCGCTCAGCTTGCGGTCAATATCCTTGTCGGGGTCGTTCCACGCACGCGTCAGACCACAGGATTGCCATAGGTCGATGACGTCACTCCGATAGCGTTCTTCAAATGGGACAATGACCGCATCCGCTTGATCCCCCATGGGCTTACTCCACCGTCACGGACTTGGCCAGGTTGCGCGGCTGGTCCACATCCGTACCCATGAAAACCGCCGTGTGGTAAGCGATCAGCTGGACCGGCAGCGCGTAGATGATCGGTGCAACGATATCGGACATGTCGGGCATGATCACAGTGTTTTCCGCGGCACCGCCGCTTTCTTCGGCGCCCTTGGCATCCGTAATCAGCACGATCCTGCCGCCGCGTGCGGCGACCTCCTGCATGTTGGAGACCGTTTTCTCGTAGATCGCATCGTAAGGCGCTATCACGAAGACCGGCATGTTCTCGTCGATCAGCGCGATCGGGCCATGCTTCAGTTCGCCGGCGGCATAGCCTTCGGCATGGATATAGGAGAGTTCCTTGAGCTTGAGCGCGCCTTCGAGCGCGAGCGGGAAATTCGTCGAGCGGCCGAGATAAAGCGCATTGTTGGCTTTCGACAGCGGCTGCGACAGTTTTTCGATTTCGGCTTCGCCCGCAAGCGCCTTCAGTGCCAGACTCGGAACTTCGGTCAACTCTCCAACAAGCGCTTTTTCGCTCTCGGCCGACAGAAATCCGCGTTCCCGTCCCGCCTGGATGGCCAGGGCCGCGAGAACGGCCAACTGGCAGGTGAAGGCTTTTGTCGACGCCACACCGATTTCCGGCCCGGCGATCGTCGGAAACACCATGTCGGCTTCGCGCGCAATCGTGCTTTCCGGGACATTCACGATCGCACCGATGGCTGCACCGTTTTCCTTGCAGTAACGGAGCGAAGCGAGCGTATCCGCCGTTTCACCCGATTGGGAAATGAACAAGGCGGCATCTCTGTCGCTAACAGGTGTCTCCCGGTAGCGGAACTCGCTGGCTATGTCGATTTCGACCGGAAGCCGCGCATATTTTTCAAACCAGTATTTGGCAACGAGACCAGCAAGATAGGCCGTGCCGCAGGCCGAAATGATCAGCCTGGACAGGTTTTCGAATCCGAGCTTGTCTGCGTCCGCAACATTGGCCGTGTTGCTCGTATAGTCGAAATAGCGCGACAGGGTATGGCCAAGCACTTCCGGTTGCTCGTGGATCTCCTTGGCCATGAAGTGCTTGTAGTTGCCTTTTTCCATAAGGCTCGACGTCACGGACGACCGCGCTTCCGGTCTCTCGACCGGATTGTTGTCCAGATCAAAAACGCGCGCGCCGGACCGCGTGAGCACCGCCCAGTCCCCTTCCTCCAGATAAGTAATTCTGTCGGTGAAGGGCGACAGGGCGATGGCATCGGAGCCAAAAAACATCTCCCCTTCGCCATGACCAATCGCCAGGGGCGACCCCTTGCGTGCGCCGATCATGAGGTCGTCTTCGCCTGCAAAGAGCATGGCGAGCGCAAAGGCCCCTTTGAGACGCGGCAGGGTCTCGGCAACCGCGTCGCGCGGAGACTTGCCGTTTGCAATAGCCGCATTGATCAGGTGCGCGACCACCTCGGTATCGGTTTCGGTAGACAGGACGGCACCGGCGGATACCACCTCATCACGCAGTTCAAGATAGTTCTCGATAATGCCGTTGTGAACGATCGCAACCGAACCTGCCTGATGTGGATGCGCGTTGGATACGGTCGGCGCGCCGTGCGTCGCCCATCTGGTGTGGCCGATCCCCGACGTCCCCGCCAGCGGCGTTCCATCAAGGGCGGATTCGAGATTGCGAAGTTTTCCCTCAGCTCTCCGGCGAACCAGTGCCCCGTCGACCAGCGTTGCAACTCCGGCGGAGTCGTAACCCCGGTATTCAAGACGCTTCAGAGAATCGACAATGCGTGGAGCAGCCTCAATCTTACCCAGAACGCCGACAATACCGCACATAAAAAACCCCTATAACTTTAGAAATGCCACCATGCTTTAGACGACGGAAAGCCAAAAATTGAAATCAATACGTGTTTCAGAAAATGTCAGTACAGGTGTCAGGTCGCAGATCCGGACTTCGCGTCCTTCGCGGCTTTCAGCTTTTCTTTCAGGGCCTTGGCCCGGCCTTCCTTGGTGTCCTGGCGCGCTCTTCCAAAGGCCAGTGCGTCGGCCGGGACGTCTTGCGTGATCACGCTCCCGGCGGAAACAAATGCCCCGTCACCCAGCTGAACGGGCGCAACCAGCGTCGAATTCGACCCGACGAAGCTGTCGGACCCGATATCCGTCCTATGCTTGAGAAAACCGTCATAGTTACAGGTGATCGTGCCGGCGCCGATATTGCTCTTTGAGCCGACGCTTGCATCACCGACATAACTGAGATGATTTGCCTTTGCGCCCGCGCCGAAGGTCACGTTTTTCGTCTCCACGAAGTTGCCGATCTTCGCGCCTTGTTCAAGAACCGTTCCCGGGCGCAAGCGCGCGTAGGGACCGACGACGCATCCGCTTGCCACGACCGCGCCTTCGAGATGGCTGAACGCCCGGATCGTCGCTCCCGAGGCCACATGTACGCCACCGGCGAAAACGACGTTCTGTTCGACCGTGACGCCCGGCTCGAGGACCGTATCGTGGGAGAAATACACGGTGTGCGGCGCAAGCAGCGTGCAGCCCTCGTCCATTGCTGCGCGGCGCATTCGGTCCTGAAAGTCCTGTTCGCAGGCCGCGAGCTGGGCCCGAGTGTTGATGCCCTGCGTCTCCACTTCCGAGCCGGCAACCGCGGAAACCTTGAGGCCGCGACGGTTCGCGATCTCGACGGCATCGGTCAGATAGTACTCGCCTTTGACATTTGCATTGCCGATTTCCTCCATCAGCGACAGCGCATGTTTGCCGGAAAAGCCCATGATGCCCGAATTACAGAACGTCACCTTGCGTTCTTCGTCGGAGGCATCCTTTTCTTCCCGGATTGCGAGGAGCTTGCCGTTGTCCGTAAGCAGGCGTCCATATCCGAACGGATCCCGCGTCTCGAACCCGAGCACGACGAGATCGCTTCCCTCGCGCAGCGCGTCCCGCACTTTCAGGACGGTCTCTGCCGTTACCAGGGGCGTGTCGCCGAAAAGGACAAGAACATCGTCCGCAGGTTGCACAAGTGCCTCTCTGGCCGCAAGCGCGGCGTGAGCCGTTCCGAGCCTCTCCTCCTGCACGTGGCACAGGGCGGACGGCATCATTCCAGCCACCAGACTGGCAAGGGCCGGCATCTCCGGACCCGTCACGACCGAAACGCGATCCGAACCGGCGCCGGAAAGCGCTTTCAGCACATGCCCGACCATCGCCAGACCGCCTATCTCGTGAAGAACCTTCGGCAGATCCGATTTCATGCGGGTGCCGAGACCTGCGGCGAGAACGATTGAGAGACAAGTGCGATCGGACATGCAAATTCCAACTCAGAATTCAGGACAAGGGGCGAATGCGCGGGCTCTTATATGCCCCGATCCACAGAACATTGAAAGATGTGATGATCAGGCCATTCCTGTTTTGCATTCATTAACCATAATGGGCTCCTGATACAGTATCGCCGCGCAGATTCGCAAACAGGATCCGGACTGAACGCCTTGCTTGAACCCCAGGCCCCAAAAACGACCCGAGAAATCGTTCGGGACACGTTTACGCCGTCCCGTGTCGGCATCTTGTCCTGGGCGTTTGCGGCCGTGTTCATGGGAACCATCGGGCTCGCGTCCTACCAGTTTGCCAGCAGCCCGTTTACGCCATTCGCGGATAGCCGGGCGCTCCCGGCCGGCATCCCGCTGGCTGCCGGCTCCCCGATCGAAACAACCGCTTCGATCAACCGTGAGACTGCAATCGCGATCGCCGCTGTTCCCTCCTCCGCCGGGGAAATTGAGAACGGGCAAGACCTGCAACAGAGCCAGATCGAGGTGCTCCAGCGCGAAGTCGTCGGGCTGCGCCGCCGACTGTCGGCACTCTCGGAACAGAACCGGGTCTATTCGAGCCGCATCGCTGCACTTGAACAGGAAGTCGCTCTTGCAAAACTCGTGTCTTCCGCTCGCGCAAAGACACAGGCAGAACAATCGGTTGCCCCCAGGCCTGGAAAGATCGTTACAGAGAGCCCAGTCGCGGACGCCGCGGAAATGCCGGCGGCCCATCACCCGATGACCGGTCCGCTTACGCCATCGCAGCCCCGGACAGAGACAAACCAGATCCTGGCCGACAAGGGGACAGCGGCCGACAAGCCGCGCGAGGCATCGACCGAAAGGTCCGCCGGTGTCCGCCTGCTGCCGCCTCCGCAAACGCTACTGGCACCCGAAAGCACCGAAACCGAACCGGTCCGGATCGTGTCGCCGACGACCGGCGACACGTCTTCGCTCACCACGGCATCGATACCGGACACGCCGGCAGAAACCGTGCCCGAGTTCGACACCACGCCAACGCGAACGGGCCTCGCCCCGCAGGTCATCAGCCCGTCTGCTCCGTCCGGTCAGATCCGTGGAACGGGAAGCGACAGTCAGATCAGAAGGAGCGACTTCGGGGCCATTATCGGACACTACCGGTCAAGAGCAGGCGCTGCGAAGGCATGGGCCGATTTCAAGGAGCAGAACGAGGAGCGCATGCGCGACCTGCGACCGCTACTGATGGAAAAGCAGACCGAAGAAGGCGGGATTGCGCTGATGATCGGCCCCTTCGCCAACGCGGCGGACGCCTCCCTTGCATGCCTGCACCTGCTCGCCGTCACCGAACTGTGCCGGCCAGCGCTTTATGCCGGCGATCCGCTTGTCACGGCCGCCGAATTCAGGGACAGCGCGTTCTCACCGCCGCAGTAGGCCGTTTATCGGTGAAAATCCCATCTGCCGGGCGCAGCAATTCGGCCCGGAAACACACGTCAACCGATCGTCTGAAAGGCCGGGAAGGTTTCCAGGAGCCAATAGGAGAAAACGGCCATCTGTCCGGTCAGAAACAGAACGCCGGTCACGACAAGCATTCCGCCCATCGTCTTCTCCACGGCTCCCATGTGCTTGCGGAAGCGTTTCATGAATTTCAGGAACGGGCCGGCAAACAGAGACGCGATCAGGAACGGAATACCCAGACCCACCGCATAGGCCGTCAGCAGCATCACGCCCTGCCCGACCGTATCCTTCGCCGCCGCGAAGGTCAGGATTCCGGCCAGAACGGGTCCGATGCAGGGCGTCCACCCGAAGCCGAAGGCAAGCCCCATCACATAGGCTCCCAGTGGCCCGGCAGGCTTGCGCGTGACCTGGAACCGGGCTTCCCGGTAAAGAAGGCCGATGCGGAAAACGCCCAGGAAATGCAGCCCCATGACAATGATGACCGCGCCCGCGATATAGCCGAGAAAATCGAGATACTGCCGGATGATCTGACCCAACAGGCTGGCGGTTGCACCAAGCATCACGAAGACGGTCGAAAAACCGAGCACGAAAACGAGCGACGTCAGGAAGACGCGTCTTGCCGCCGCGCGGTTGTCTTCCTCTTCATTGGCCAGCTCCTCGAGCGAAACACCCGCCATATACCCGAGGTAAGGCGGCACGAGGGGCAGCACGCAAGGGGAAAGAAAGGACACAACTCCGGCCAGAACGGCAATGAGTATCGACGTTTCTTGGAGGATCATCTGTTTTTCCGGTCTCGCTCGATTTCGGTCCGGTATAGACCGGCTGAGAATTGGAGCATTGATTTAGCCCCGGAATCACCAAACTCCAAGACAATTGCGTGTCACCTTTTGGAGAGCGGGTGACTAGTTCGCCCGGCGCTCGCCCGCCGGAGACAACAGGCCGTTTTTCTCGAAGTATTTCATGGCCCCGGGATGAAGCGGCGCCGTGACACCTTCGGCGATCATATCCGGCTGAGTGAGAATACTGAGCGCCGGGTGCAGGGTGGTGAAATCATCGAAGTTCTCGTAGACGGCCGCGACGAGGGCCGCGACGATGTCGTCGGGCATCGCGGCAGAGGTCACGATCGTGGCGACCACGCCGAACGATCCCTCCGGTTCGTCCTGACCGTAAAGGCCGGCCGGAATGGCAGCCGGCATGTAGTAGGGTTCGTCTTCGACGAAACCGGCAACAGCCGCACCGTCCATGCCGATCAGGCGAATGCCGCACTGTTCCATGGTTTCCTCGATCAGAGCGGCGGGATGACCGATCAGCTGGAAATAGGCATCGATCTCGTCAGTGCACAGTGCCTCGGCGAGTTCGGAACTGCTTCTGTTCGAAAACCCTTGCCTGTCCGCCTCCGACCAGCCCAGGCTGGAAACGAGCGTGTTCCAGGAAGCTTCCGATCCCGACCCCTTGCTGCCAATGTCTATCCTGGCGCCCTTGAGGTCATCGAATGTTTCGAAGCCGGACGTGTCCCTGACCACGATCGTCGCGACCTCGGCATGCAGTGCAAATACGGAACGTAGATCTGCAAAAGGGCCCGTGTCTTCAAACACCGACGTGCCGAGATAGGCATGGTGTTGCCAATCGGATTGTGCAAAGCCGAAATCGAGGTCGCCGGACCGGATGAGTTCGATGTTTGATATGGACCCGAGCGTTGCTTCCACGGAACAGCGAACGCCGTGCTCGGCTCTCTCCTGGTTGACGAGCCTGCAGGCCGCACTGCCGGACGGGTAATAGACACCGGTGACCCCGGCTGTCCCGATGGTGATGAAGCTCTGTTCCGACGCCAGCCCTTGCAATGGCGGCAAGACGCCGCCGGCGACGTAAAAAGCCATCAGCAACAACGGACGAAGACGCGGGAGTAGCCCATTCGGGGAGCCGGCACCGCGTTCACGATAAACGGACAAACACATGGAACCGACACCTGACAGCTGGAGAACCAAGAACACACTCCTCACCAGAAATATCAAAGCTGCCCGTACTTGACCAGCGTGGGTCCAGCGCCGGTACACGGCGCTCGCGCTCGGACAGAATCAAAAAAGGCGCCGCGGCGCCCGTTTCGTATGCTGTAGTTGACATGCGGCAACGGCCCCTGCCCCGGCCGCCTGCACCTGAACCTAGTTGGATTGCCCCCCGCTGATCACTTCGAAAATCATGCCCTTCAGCTCTTCTTCCGGATCGCCCTCTCTCAGCCCCTGACGCCACTGATCTAGGATCAGACGCAGACCGAGCGTTTCACGATTGTGCGGCAATTCACCAATAAAAGAAGCAAAAAAAGCATCAAGCTGCTCACGATCGATGACACCTTGATCGATGAGCGCGTGAATCAGGGTCATCGTTGCGGCGATGTGCCCTTTCACAAAATCAAACTCGACGGAGTTTGTATGAGTATCCATTGTCGTCGTACGCATGCGACCTCCTGAATGACGCTCCAAGGTACAACACAAACCTATATTGCGCCACCTGACAGTTTTTGCAGTAGAATAACCTTTATCTTCTTAAATACGAATATAACCAACAAACGTTAAAGCACTATATTTGCGCGCCCAGCAATTACTTTACCAATTGGTATTGTTATTTGGCAATTAATACTCATGGATATAATTTCATGGCGAATTTTCTCGTTGTTTAAATGAATGACACATGGACGCATGTCGTTTTTCGGCGCGCTGTTGAAAAAATGAATTTTGCCTCTTGCAATGTCCCCACTCACAGCCTAAACACACGCCACCGACGCGGCGGCGGACCACGCTGCTTCAACGCTTCGGTACTTTGGTGAGAGCCGATAGCTCAGCTGGTAGAGCAACTGACTTTTAATCAGTAGGTCCAGGGTTCGAACCCCTGTCGGCTCACCAAAACAACATCTGAAAATCAGGAAATTTGCTCAAGTCCCGAGACTTCTTCTCGGGTTCGGCCCGCCAAACGGTATCCGGCACAACCCGACTTTGCCTGCAACTCTTCGAACAGGGCCTTGAGATTGATGCTCCCTTCGCGAAGTGCGCCCTGTACCTAGCAGTTTTGCTGGTTCATTGTGCGCTCGATCACTTCCTTGTGACCCTTGAGACGGGCAACTTCCGGCGCGACGTTTGCTCCCGAGAGAGATGAAACCGGCAACCCAAGCAGGATAACCCCCGCGACATCGCCGGAACGCGCATTGCTCTGCTGTTTGGACGCAGTTGCCAAAGCGTCGTTCACTCGCCCAGCTTCCGCGCGCATTGCAGTACAGGACCATCCTGAATATTCGGATGGGCTAACGTAAGACGGCTGAATGGATTCAGGTGATTGAGCGCAAGCGGCCAGACAAACCGGCAACGCGAAACCGAACTTCATATATTTTTGGAGTGCCACGTCTAGATCCTGATGATATTTTCTCCAAAATCTAGATATAAATTGGGAAAAGATAAAGTATTTAATTCTTATAATACAATAATTAATAATATTTTAATGATTTATTACTGTGATAACCATAAATTTCGCAGGAGTTGTCAGCCGACGAATTGACTTGAGCCAAGTCGATGACGGCAACTGCTCTGCCGCGCGATCATGCAGCATGGAAAATAAGCATGGCGGGCTCGCCGCCCCACCCCAAAACCTTCCCGGCAAGATCAACACCAAACGTCCTTCTACAACCGGCCTGAGATGACCTATATTGCCGGCATGCGTCGCACCGGTCGTACGCAGAAAAGATGCGGCAAAAGCGAAAAAAGGAAACACGCACGGATGAAAGTTCCGATCCCGGAAGAACCGACCCACATGGTCACAGCAATCGTTGCCTATGCCGGCATCGCGAAGCGGCTTCATGTCGAGATTGAAAGGCGTGCCACGGAAACCGGCATTGATCTGGACGTCATCCGCTCGGATCTGCTCCAGGAAGCCAAGAAGGCCATTCCGCATGGCGATTTCGCCAAGGACGAGATCGGCGTCTACAAGACCATGTTCCAGGCGATCGAGACGATATTCGACCCGATCGACCCGAGCGCCGGCGCTAAAGATGTATAGTCGGTCGGAAATGGCAGCAACGGGTGAACCGGACCGCCCAAAGAGAACGTAATGAGGGCAGCTAATTGGAGATGACTTGATGCCCCGGATCGGAAACATTCTCAGCCTCGTTGCCGGCGCAACCGTAGCCATGAGCGCGAGCATGTCACACGTGCCCGCCGGGCAGGCCCGGGACAGCGCCCTGCAGTTTTCCTTCGATATGCCCGATGGCAGTCAGCTGCCGCTGGAACAGTTTGCGGGCAAGACGGTGCTGGTCGTCAACACGGCAACCAAATGCGGGTTCAGCAAGCAGCTTGCCGGACTGCAGGAGCTGCATGAACGCTATTCTGAAAGCGGACTGGTTGTGCTCGCGGTGCCGTCAAACGATTTCGGCAATCAGGAACCCTTGAAAGACGGCGAGATAGCCGGGTTCTGCGAAGCCAAATACGGTGCCAAATACCTGATGACCGCAAAAACGTCCGTGAAGGGAAAGCTCGCGCATCCCTTCTACGCATGGGCCGCGGACACGCTCGGATCAGCCGCCCGTCCCTACTGGAATTTTCACAAGTACCTGATCGGGCCGGACGGTTCGATCGTCGCCTGGTTCTCGACACCGACTAAACCGACATCTTCGAAGATCGTCAGGGCCATCGAGGCACAGCTCGGCAGCTGACCACGGGTTTCAGGGCTGGGAGCCTACAGGTGGTGCCGACGGCTGAAGGCTCGCCTGGCAATGCGCGTGACGTTTGAAACGACGGTCGGCGAATTTCCGATAGGCAAATGAAACGCCGCGATAGACACCCGGCAGTGCGGCGAGCGCGCCCAGAAGCCGCCATCCCCTGAATTGCCGCCAGATTACCAGAAACGCGTCCAGACCGGTTTGGATCGTCCCCTCTTCGTCACGCACGCGTAAATAAAGCAGGGCCTCCGACTGGCTCATGCCCGTGCCCTGTAGCAGCTCCGGATGCGTGGCGATATCGTTCCAGACGATGCTGGTTCTCGGTGTCAGCCGCTTGTAATAGCCGATCTCCCGCGAACAGAGCCCGCACTTGCCGTCGTAGTAAACTTCGATCAACGCTCTCACCATCCGTTTGCCTGATTGATGGTACCTACGTTGGCGAAGCGGACATGGATTGCTGATGCGTGTTCGCAGACCACACGGATTGTTGCGATTTCGGGATGTTCAGCAAAAAGGCCGGTCCAACATCGCGTTTCGACCGGCCTTTCTTTCCATCGATATGTCTTTGCTCACCCGGCCTCGGCACTCCGGCTGACATGCCCCTGCCCGCCGAGCATCGTCTTGACCTTCTCGCGGATGTACTGGAGGCACACGTAAAGCACGGGGATCATCAGGACCCCGATCACGGTTGCAAACAGCATCCCGCCGAAGACGGCAAAGCCGATGGCCTTCTGGCTGGCGGCACCGGCGCTCGACGCCGTCATCAGCGGCACGACACCGAGCAGGAACGACAGCGCCGTCATCATCACGGCGCGGAAACGCAGGTGCGCCGCCTCGGTGGCCGCATCCATGATGCTCTTGCCGCTGTCGCGCTGTTCCATCGCGAATTCCACGATCAGGATCGCATTCTTCGCCCCCATGCCGACAAGCATGATCATGCCGATCTGGGTATAGAGATTGACATCCCCGCCGGTAACGAACACCGCCACGAGCGCCCCCATGATGGCAAAGGACACCGACATCAGGATCGCGACCGGCATCGACCAGCTTTCATACTGGGCAACCAGGAAGAGATAGGTGAACAGGATCGACAGCATCAGGATGAACATCACGATATTGCTGGCGCCCTGCTGCTGCTGCGCCGTGCCCGTCCATTCGTAGGTGTATCCCGGCGGCATGGCTTCGTCCGCTGCCGATTCCATCTCGTTGATGACGACACCGGTCGAAGCGCCGGGGGCCGGATCCGCCATGACGGCGGCCGCCCGGAACATGTTGTAGCGCGTCAGGATCTGCGGTCCGAGCACGTTCTCGGTCGTCAGAACACTGCGCAGCGGCACCAT
This sequence comes from Roseibium sp., assembly GCF_965232425.1. Taxonomy (GTDB): domain Bacteria; phylum Pseudomonadota; class Alphaproteobacteria; order Rhizobiales; family Stappiaceae; genus Roseibium. The sequence goes on along the minus strand of NZ_OZ246971.1, from coordinate 5,371,816 downwards.
GGTGCCGTCCTGGGAACGGACATAGAGCCGGCCGATATCCTCGATCTTGTCGCGATACTGCCCCTCGGCCTGGATCATGACCTTGTAGACGCGGCCAAAGATGTTGAAGTCGTTGATGTAGAACGACCCGAGATAGGCCTGAAGCGTGGTGAAGACGTCGGAGACCCCGATCCCCAGCGTCTTGGCCTTTTCCCTGTCGAGATCGACGAACACCTGCGGAACATTCGCCCGGAAGGTCGAATAGGCGCGCGCGATATCAGAGCTCTGGTTGGCCGAATAGACCATCGAGCCGACGGCGGACGCCAGGTCCTGCGGCGTGCCGCCACCCGTCTGCTGCATCATCATCTGCACGCCGCCGGTGGTCCCGAGGCCCGGGATCGGTGGCGGGTTGAAGGCAATGATGTTGGCGCCCGGTATCGTGGAGAAATCAGCCCAGAACTTCGCCAGAATGGCATTGATGCGCAGGTTCGGCTCCTGCCGCTCCTCCCAGTTGCTCATTGTCGCGATCACGAGCGCGGCGTTCGAGGATGTCGCGCCGTTCAGGATCGAATAGCCGTTGACGATGACGACGTTCTCCACGCCCGGAACAGCCTGCGTCAGCTCAACCACGCGCTCCGTGACAGTCTCCGTGCGTTGAAGCGCGGCGCCATCGGGAAGCTGGACATCCACCATCAGGTAACCCTGGTCCTCGGACGGCAGAAAGCCCTGGGGCAGCGTGCTGCCGAGCGACATGATCACGGCGATCGCACCGCCGACGATGATCAGGCCGATGAAGGCCACGCGCACAAGCCGCCGGATGATCGCGGTATAGCCGTCGCGCACACCGGTGATGCCGCGGTCGAACAGCCCCATGAGCCCCTTCGGCGGGCCGGAGCGCGCCTTCAGGATGAGACCGCAGAGCGCCGGAGACAGCGTCAGCGCGTTGATCGACGAGATCACCACCGAAACGGAAATCGTCACGGCGAACTGCGAATAGAGCCGGCCGGTGATGCCGGGCATGAAGATCGTCGGCACGAACACGGCGAGCAGCACGAGAGTCGTCGCAATGACGGGACTGGTGATCTGCTCCATCGCCTTGGCGGTGGCTTCCTTCGGCGCCAGCCCCTCCTCCGCGATGATGCGTTCAACGTTCTCCACGACGACGATCGCGTCATCGACCACGATACCGATCGCCAGAACCAGCGCGAACAGGGAAATCGTGTTGAGCGACATGCCGAGCGCAAGCAGGACCCCGAACGTACCGATCAACGACACAGGGATCGCAACCGTCGGAATGATCGTCGCGCGCCAGTTGCCCAGGAAGATGAACACCACCGAAACAACGAGCAGGAATGTCAGGAACAGTGTCGCGATCACGTCGTCCAGCGACGCCTGCACGAAATCCGTCGTGTTGAACGGCACAGCGTACTCGACGTCATCCGGAAACGCCTGCGCGAGGTTTTCAAGGCGCGCGAGCACGTTCTCCGACACCTGGAGTGCGTTGGCACCCGGAGCCTGGTATATCGCAAGAACCGTGGAAGGCTGGCCGTTGAACTCACCGGACGCGTTGTAGAACTGGGCACCGAGTTCGACCCGTGCGACGTCTCCGATCTTCACGATGGCACCGTCGTCACCGGTTCTGAGGACGATCTCCTCGAACTCCTCCGGTGTCGCGAGCCGGCCCTTCGCCTTGATCGTATACTGAAACTGCTGTCCGTCCGGCACGGGTGGCGCGCCGATCTGGCCTGCGGCGACCTGAATGTTCTGATCCTGCACGGCGGCGATGAAATCAGTTGGTGTCATGCCCAGGCTGGTAAGCCTGTCCGGATCGAGCCAGATACGCATGCCGTAGGCGAAATCCGTCATCACGTCGGCACGGCCGACACCCTGCACACGGGCGAGCGAATCCTTCAGGTTGATGGAGGCATAGTTCGACAGAAAGACGGGGTCATAGGTGCCATTCGGCGAATAAAGCGTGATCACCAGCAGCATGTTGGTGCTGGCTTTTTGAACGGTCACACCGTTCGCGGTCACCTCGCTCGGCAACTGGCTGGTCGCCTGTGACACACGGTTCTGCGTGTTGACCGTTGCAATGTCGGGATCCGTTCCGACCGCGAAGGTCACGTTGAGCGAATAGTTGCCGCTGTCGTTGCTGGTCGACTGCATGTAGATCATGTCGTCGACGCCGTTGACCTGGCCCTCGATGGGCGCGGCGACGGTCTCTTCCAGAACCTCGGCGTTCGCACCCGTGTAGGTCGCAGAGACATTCACCACCGGCGGTGTGATATTGGGAAACTGCTCGACCGGCAGCGACACATAGCCGAGAATACCGGCAATCGTGATGACAATCGAAATCACCAGCGCGAATTTCGGCCGGTAGATGAAAAAGCGAGAAAACATTTAGCTCTGCTCCGCCGGCTGGGATGCGAGGACGGGGTCAACCTCGACACCCGGTCGGACCTTTTGCAGACCTTCCGTTATGACTTCATCCCCTTCGGCCAGCCCGTTCGTGACGACGAAATTCGTCCCGATCTGCTGGCCAAGCTCGACATACTTCTGTTCGACCTTCTTGTCCGACGTAATCGCGAGCGCAAACGCCCCCTGCTGGTCCCGCTGGATCGCGGCCTGGGGAACGACGAGCGCGGTCTCCGTGTTCGGCGCTTCCAGAAGAACCGTGACATAGGTTCCGGCAAGCAGGCGGACGTCCTTGTTCTCAAATTGCCCGCGGAAGGAAATCGTGCCCGTTGTGGCGTCAATCTCGTTGTCGATATAGACGATTTTTCCGCTTTCTCCGTATTTGTCGCCGTTGGGAAGCACGAGGCTGATGGACGGCGCCTCGTCGGGAGACAGATCGGCGGGACTGATATTGTGGGTCTGCACCGCATTCAGATACTGCGCTTCGCTGACGGAGAAGTTGACATAGACCGGCGCGAGACGGATCAGCTTGGCAAGTGAGCTGGTGTTGGGTCCGACGAGTTCCCCGACGCTGAATGTGCTCTTGCCGATCTGGCCCGGAAACGGTGCGGAAATGTCGGTGTAGCTCAGATTGAGCTCCGCCTGCTGCAAAGCGGACTGCGCCGCCTCGACAGACGCTTCGGCCTGCTGCTTCTGCGCAAGCGTTGCTTCGTAGGCGGCTTCCGACACATGTCCCTTGTCCAGGAGATCCTTGTCGCGTTTCTCGTCGGCCGCCTTGAGGGCCGCATCGGCTTTTGCGCTGGCGACATCGGCCTTCGCCTTTGTCAGCTGGGCCTCGTATTCGGCCTTTTCAATTGTGAACAGCAAGTCGTCCTGCTTCACGAACGACCCGTCGGGAACGGCCTTGTCCTCCAGGAAACCGCTCACGCGGGCAACGAGATCAACCTGGTCCACAGCCGCGATCTGGCCGACAAAGGACTCGCTCTGGCGTACGTCCTGGGAGGTCACCTTGGCAACCGTGACCGAGGGCGGCGGGGCCGCCGGGGCCTCTGCCTGCTTCGAATCGTCAGAACAGGCTGCCAGCAGGCTCAGGGCAGCAGCAGCAAGAAGAAGATGACGGGAACGGGAAGCAATACGCTGAAATGGCATTCGAGAACTCCGCTGTCAGACCTTTGGGTCGCGCGCTTGATCGGAGTTCACTATAAAAGGACTGATTGATTCAACAAGCGAATTTTCTCGTTGTGCGGGTCGGGCCGGACGATAGTCTTACGTCGCGTTTTCAATCCGCAATTGCCCTTGGTTGTTTTCCCGAGGGTCGGCTCGGACGCGATTATGTGTGAGCGGTCTTATGAAGACAGGATAAGCGTGAGGCCGTGCAGCCGGCTCGCGGGAAACACACCCGTTTCTTCCGGCGAACCCGTACCTATCTCAATCGCGGCTATCTGTGGCAGCTCTCCTTGCAGCGCGTCGGCAGCGCTTTCGCCAACGAGGGATCGATACGCCGCCGGATTGAGGACGGAAATCTTGCCGCGCGCCGTCTCGACTTCGAGACCGAGGCTCGTCGCCCGCATTTCCCGCTGACCGGTGAAGCCCCCCAGGAACTCGTGATGGTCTGACGGATCCGCGGCGACCATGTAGATCGTCCTGATCTCCCTTGCACCGTTGGCATGCGTCTGGAAGGCCGGCTTCCAGAAATTTTCCGGGTATTTGTTATGGCAGGTGAAGTAACCGGTTTCCGGGCTTAGCGGATCCCTGAGGATGGTCAGTTCGAAAGCGACCTTTGCCGTCTTCCCGTCTGGCAGGTGCGCGACGCGTTCGAACGAAAACGGTTCGAAAAGGGACAGACCGGCTTTTTCGAAATCCTGTCTGTCGAGGCCTGCGTCCCGGCTTTCCATGACCAGCATGCTTGCGCCTTCGCGTTTGGCGAGAAACGACCGGTTGAACGCACCGAAGGAAAACGTCGCGCCCGCCGTTTCCGTGATCAGACCGGGTTCCGCCACGCTGAGCAATTCGATGAAAAATCCGTCGAGCTGTATCAGCCGGTTGGCGGTTCCCCAGGGATGCCTGTTCTCCGGAGTGACTGTGAAGCCGAGCGCTTCATACGCCTTGCCCGCAGCATCGAGGTCGTTCACGGCGACAACGATATGATCGAGACCTCGTAGCAACTCTGTCCCTCCCTGGAGACCGGCCTAGACCAGACGGCTCTGTTGCAGCGCCGCACCGATGAAGGACGCGAACAGCGGATGCGGCTCGAACGGCCTCGATTTCAGTTCGGGATGATACTGCACGCCGATGAACCAGGGATGGTCCTCGATCTCCACCGTTTCGGGGAGAACACCATCGGGAGAGGTTCCGGCGAAAATCAGACCGCAGTCTTCCAGCTGGCTGCGATAGCCGATATTGACCTCGTATCTGTGCCGGTGGCGTTCGGATACGCTTGTCTCGCCATAGATCTCGGCGATCTTCGAGCCCGGCTTCAATGTCGCCGGATAGGCGCCGAGCCGCATCGTTCCGCCAAGATCGCCGTCTTCGTTGCGAAGTTCTCTCTCGTTACCCTTGGTCCATTCCGTCATCAGTCCGACAACCGGCTCGCTGCTCGGACCGAACTCGGTCGAATTGGCTTCCGTGATACCGGCCATGTTGCGCGCCGCTTCAAGCACCGCCATTTGCATGCCGAAGCAGATTCCGAAGTAAGGTATCTTCCGGTTGCGGGCAAAGCTCGCGGCAGCAATCTTGCCTTCCGCTCCGCGCTCCCCGAAACCGCCGGGCACGAGGATGCCGTGAACGCCTTCCAGATAGGGGCTGGGATCCTCCTTCTCGAAGGTTTCCGATTCGATCCACTCCAGATTGACCTTCACCCGATTCGCTATGCCGCCATGCACGAGCGCTTCGATCAGCGACTTGTAGGCGTCTTTCAGCACGGTGTATTTGCCGACGATCGCAATCTTCACCTCTCCCTCGGGATTGGCGACGGCCTGCGAGATCTCCTGCCAGCGCTGCAGAACCGGCGCCGGGGCGCCAGTCAACCCGAATGCCGCAAGGACTTCATCGTCGAGCCCTTCCTGATGGTAGGCGATCGGCACGTCATAGATCGATTTCACGTCATAGGCCGGAATGACGGCACTCTCCCGCACGTTACAGAAGAGCGAGAGCTTGCGCTTTTCCGTCTCGGGGATCGGGCGGTCGCAACGGATCATCAAAATGTCCGGCTGAATCCCGATCGACCGCAGTTCCTTGACCGAGTGCTGGGTCGGCTTGGTCTTCATCTCCCCTGCGCTCGGAATGTACGGCATCAGCGTCAGGTGGACATAGACCACATCCCCGCGCGGCAGATCGTTGCCGAGCTGGCGGATCGCCTCGAAAAACGGCAGACCTTCAATGTCGCCGACGGTACCGCCGATCTCGACAAGAACGAAGTCATAGCCGTCGTTTCCGTCGAGAACGAAGTTCTTGATCGCGTCGGTCACGTGCGGAATGACCTGCACCGTGCCGCCGAGATAGTCGCCCCGCCGTTCCTTGGCGATGATGTTCTGGTAGATCCGGCCAGTCGTGATGTTGTCCTGCTGATTGGCAGGTCGCCCGGTGAACCGTTCGTAGTGACCCAGGTCCAGATCGGTCTCCGCCCCGTCGTCCGTGACGAAGCATTCGCCGTGCTGGTAGGGGCTCATGGTGCCCGGGTCCACGTTCAGGTAGGGGTCGAGCTTGCGGAGTCGAACCTTGTATCCGCGCGCCTGGAGCAAAGCACCCAGAGCCGCTGAAGCAAGACCTTTTCCAAGCGAGGAGACCACGCCGCCGGTAATGAAAATATATCGCGCCATGGACCAATACCATATCCTTGCCGAGAGCCGTTTGGCCACTCGGGAGTTGCGTTCTCAACACATAAAAATGCCCTGCGAACGAAGCCGCAGGGCAGATGTCTTTGGAAGCGGCCGAAGCCTCTATTGTGCGGCCGGCACCTGCGGGCCCGAAGGCTCGCCTTGGGGTCTCAGCTGATCCAGGATACCGCCTGAGCCGCTTGGAGCGCCGTCCACCGGTGCGCCGTCCGTCGACGCCGGTGCGGCATCGAGGATTGAACTCGGAGCCTCTTCATTCTGGGCGATGAGGCTCAGCGTCAGCGATGTCGCAAAAAAAGCGACAGCCAGGACAGCGGTTGCGCGCGTCAGCACATTGGCCGTTCCGCGGCTGGACATGAGGCCGCCACCGCCACCGCCGCCGCCGCCAATACCGAGCGCACCGCCTTCAGAGCGTTGCAGGAGGACAACAAGCACCAGGGCCAGCACGACCATAAGGTGGATAACGATGACTACGGTTTCCATCGAATGCCATTCTATCTGAATTTCGGGTTTGGCGGCCTTCTACACCAGTCGGCGCGCGCTTTCTACCCTTCAATTGCGACTTCGCGATCAAAGCTTCAAGTGTGAAGCGGTCAGGAATATGCGGCAATGATGCCGAGAAAATCGTCGGCTTTCAGACTTGCCCCGCCGACAAGCGCTCCGTTTACATTGCTGACGGACATGAGTTCAGCCGCATTTGCCGGTTTAACGGACCCGCCGTAGAGCAGTTTCATTGCACTTCCCTCGCCGCCGAAGCGCTCCGTCAGGATGTCCCGCATGGCGGTGTGCATTTCCTCGACATCGCCGGCGGTCGGCGTGAGTCCTGTGCCGATTGCCCAGACGGGTTCGTAGGCGATGACACTGTTTTCCGCCGTCGCACCGTCGGGCACGGAACCTGCAAGTTGCGTCCTGACAACCTCCAGCGCCTTGCCCGCCTTGCGTTCAGCCTCCGTTTCACCGACACAAATGATCGCCGTCAGGCCGGCGCGCCAGGCAGCCTGCGCCTTAGCGTTCACGTCGCCATCGGTTTCACCATGGTCCGTCCGGCGCTCGGAGTGCCCGACAATTACCGCTTGCGCGCCCGCATCCTTGAGCATCTCGGCGGAAACGTCTCCCGTGTGGGCGCCCGATGCCGCCGGATGACAATCCTGCCCGCCGATGCCGGGGGCGCCCTTTCCTGAGATCTCCGCCAGCGCGGCGACAAGTGTTGCCGGCGCACAGATCATCGTGTCGACCGCATCCACCATCTCGTCGCCAAGACCGGCTTTCATCTTGTGGAACTCGGCGAGGCTGGCGCGCAGTCCGTTCATTTTCCAGTTGCCGGCCACAAGCGGCTTGATCTTGGCGCTCATCTGTTTTCGTCTCCCAGATACCCGATGGTTGGACTGGCGCTTATAGAGCAGATGCGCCACCGCGTTGCAATGACCTTGGTTTGAGGATCTCTCTTTCTTCTCCGAACTTTGTTCCCGACCGTCTTGCGAGGAAGCCGCCACCTCATTATGATCCGCCCGCCCCGGTCACAGCGGCCTGGTTAAGCGCCGGTTGGAACGGCCTTGGACAAAAAAATAAAACGGAAGTCGTCATGCTTGACTCACTGCGCAAAGGCGCCGGCACCTGGGTTGCCAAACTGTTTATCGCATTGCTGATTTTTAGTTTCGCCATCTGGGGCGTCACCGACTTCCTGCAGGGATTCGGCCAGAACACCGCAGCAAAGGTCGGTGACACGGAAGTAAGCATATTCGAGTTCGACCGGACGTACCGTCAGGACCTCAACCGGCTCGCCCAGCAATTCGGCCGGCCACTCACGGCGGAAGAAGGCGCAGCTCTCGGCATTCCGCAGCAGGCTCTCGGAAGATTGATCGCGGAAGCGGCCCTGAGCAACACGGCTCAGGACCTGAAGCTCGGTGTCTCCGACCAGCGTCTTGCAACGCTGATCCAGTCAGATCCCGCCTTCCGCGGCGCGAGCGGACGTTACGAGCGCGCCAGGCTCGATCAGGTCCTGCGCGCCTACGGCTACCAGGAAGACGAATATGTCGTGCAGCGGCGGCAGACGGCGGAACGAAACCAGCTCTCCGAGGGCATTGCCGGAAGCCTGAGAGCTCCGGTCAGCTACCTCGAGGCCCTGTCCGCCTATCAGTTCGAAACGCGGTCTGCCGACTATGTCCTTCTGACGAACGAATCCATCGGAGCGATCGAAGACCCGACGGACCCGGCCCTGACGTCCTTCTTCGAAGAAAACAAGTCCGATTTCCGCGCCCCGGAATATCGGGAAATCAAGATCCTTTCCCTAACGCCTGAAACGGTCGCAAGGCCCGATGACATCGCAGAGGAGGATGCCCGCTACGAATACGAGCAGCGTGCGGAACAGTATTCCCAGCCCGAGCGGCGCAAGGTGCGCCAGATGTCATTCCCCTCAAGCGAAGCTGCTGCGGAAGCCGCCGTGGAGATCGAAGGCGGCAAGACCTTCGACGATCTGATGACCGAACGCGGGCTGAGCAACAACGACGTGACCCTGGGCGTGATGTCCAAGGACGACTTTCTTGACGAAACACTCGGCGACACGGCGTTTTCGCTCGGCGAAGGCGAAACCAGCGGCGCGGTGGAAGGCCGGTTTTCAACGGTCATTTTGAATGTCGAGGAAGTTCTGCCGGAGAGCACGCGCCCCTATGAGGAAGTCAAGGACGAGATCATCCAGGATCTTGCGGCCGAACAGGCCGAACGCGAAATCCTCGACATGCTTGACGAGGTGGAAGACGCACGCGCCGGCGGTGCCCTGCTCGACGAAGTCGGGGAGCGTTTCTCTCTCCCGGTCGAAACGCTTGCCGCCTTCGACCAGACGGGCAAGTCGGTATCCGGCAGCGATGTCGAGCTACCCGAAGCCGAAGGCCTCCTTGCCGCCGTGTTTGAAAGCGACGTAGGGATTGAAAACGATGTGCTGCCTTTCGGAGACCAGGGATTTCTCTGGTACGAAGTCGACAACGTGATCCCGGAACGTGACCAGACCCTTGACGAGGTGCGGGAGCAGGTCATCACGGCCTGGAAGGCGGACCAGATGAATACCCGCCTGAGTGAAAGGGCCGCGGACATCCAGGCTAGGCTCGAAGGGGGCACGCCCCTGGAAACGCTGGCCGGCGAAGCGGAACTTGAAGTCAAGCGCGCCGAAAACCTGGCCCGGAACGCACCGGCGGGCGACTTTGGTCCCGACGCCGTGACGGCGGTGTTTGGCGGCCCGGTCGGCACCAGCGCGGTCGCAGCGTCCGCCGGTGGCCAGAGGATCGTCTTCAAGGTGGCCGAAGTCTCCGTTCCCGACTTTGACGCGACGTCTTCTGCCAATGCCACGCTCAATGACCAGCTGTCACAGCAGATGAGCGACTCGCTCCTTGGGCAGTTCATCACGGACCGACAGAACGAGGCCGGTGTCGAGGTCAACCAGGCTGGTATTTCGCAGGCGATCGGTCTGAACCCGCAGTGACGTGACCCGGAACGGACGATGATCATGACGACATTCAAGGAATTCATTGCCAAGGTCGCTGATGGTCAGACGCTGACCCCGGACGAAGCCAGACAGGCTTTCGACGTCATTCTGTCGGGGTCGGCCACGCCGTCGCAGCTGGGCGGGTTTCTGATGGCCCTGCGTGTACGCGGCGAGAGCACTGCGGAGGTGACGGGTGCGGTCGCGACAATGCGGTCCAAGATGCTGACGGTCGATGCACCGGCCGATGCGATCGACATCGTCGGCACGGGGGGGGACAGCTCCGGCAGCTATAATATCTCGACCTGCACGGCGATCGTTGTCGCCGGCTGCGGCGTCCCGGTCGCAAAACACGGCAACCGGTCCCTGTCTTCCAAGTCGGGAGCGGCGGAAGCCCTTTCCGAGCTCGGCGTGAATATCGATATTGCACCGCATAAGATCTCCGACTGCATTCGCAAGGCGGGCATCGGCTTCATGTTCGCACCGCTCCATCATGCGGCCATGAAGCATGTCGGTCCGACGCGCATGGAACTCGGCACGCGGACCATCTTCAACCTGCTGGGTCCGCTTTCCAACCCGGCAGGCGTCAAGCGTCAGATGGTCGGCGTTTTTGCGAAGAAGTGGCTCGATCCCGTGGCTCATTCCCTGAAGGAGCTGGGATCGGAAAAAGCATGGATCGTACACGGCTCGGACGGGATGGACGAAATCACCACGACCGGCCCGACCCATGTCTGCGAACTCAAGGACGGGTCCGTGAACACGTTCGACATCTCGCCTCAGGACGCCGGTCTTCCGACGGCAAGGGCTGAAGACCTGAAAGGCGGACTGCCGGCCGAAAACGCAAGAGCGCTGCGTGAGGTTCTTGCCGGCGCCAGGAACGCCTATCGCGACATCGTCCTGTTCAATTCGGCAGCATCGCTCATGGTGGCCGACAAGGCACGGGACCTGAAGGAAGGTGTTGAAATGGCGGCAGCAAGCATTGACGACGGAACGTCGGCCGACACGCTGGAAAAGCTTGTCGCGGCATCGAACGGATAGGATCATGTCTGACATCCTTCAGAAAATAGAAGCCTACAAGCGGGAAGAAATCGCCGCTGCCAAGGCGGCCGTGCCGCTTGAGGATCTCAAGGGCCGGATTGCCGATCAGGCGCCGCCGCGTGGCTTTCAGGCCGCCATCGAGGCAAAGCATGCCGCCGGTGACTACGCGCTGATTGCGGAAATCAAGAAGGCGAGCCCCTCCAAGGGCCTGATCCGGGAAGACTTTGATCCGCCGCTCCTTGCAAAGGCCTATGAAGATGGCGGGGCCGCGTGCCTGTCCGTCCTGACGGATGCACCGTCCTTCCAGGGAAAACCCGAATTCCTGACTGCGGCACGGGCGGCAGTGACCTTGCCCGCGTTGCGCAAGGATTTTCTCTATGACATGTACCAGGTGTACGAAGCACGTGCATGGGGCGGAGACTGTATCCTGATCATTCTGGCCGCCGTTGACGACGACACAGCGCGGCAGCTGGAGGAAACAGCGTTCAGTCTGGACATGGACGTTCTTCTCGAGGTTCACAACCTGGAAGAGCTTGAACGCGCGCTCAAGCTGTCGTCACGGCTGGTCGGCATCAACAACCGGAACCTGAAGACCTTCGAAACCAGGCTCGAGACGAGCGAGGACCTCGCCCCGAAAGTACCCGGCGACCGCATCGTGGTCGGAGAATCGGGCCTGTTCACACCCGGCGATCTCGCACGCATGAACAAGGTCGGAATTTCGACGTTCCTGATCGGCGAAAGCCTGATGCGCCAGAGTGATGTCGCCGGTGCCACCCGCAACCTGCTCGCCCGCACACCCGTTTCTGCGGCGGTCTGAGGCCTCATGTCCGAGCAAGATCAGAAACTCACGCATCTGGATGACGCGGGCGCCGCCAACATGGTCGACGTGTCGCAAAAGGAAAGCACGCACAGGATCGCTGTTGCGCGCGGTTCGGTCATAATGCGCGCCGAGACCCTTGACCTCATCCGGTCCGGCAATGCCAAGAAGGGCGACGTGATCGGAACCGCCAGGATCGCGGGCATTCTGGCCGCGAAGAAGACACACGAGCTGATACCGCTCTGTCATCCCCTGATGCTGTCCAAGGTCAAGGTGGACATCGAACCCGACGACACGCTGCCCGGCCTGGTCGTGACGGCAACCACCAAGGTCAGCGGACAGACCGGTGTTGAAATGGAGGCGCTGACGGCCTGTTCGCTCACCTGCCTGACGATCTACGACATGGCCAAGGCCGTCGATCGCGGCATGGTCATCGGCGACATTCGCCTCGTGGAGAAGGCCGGCGGTAAATCCGGGCACTGGACGCTCGAAAGAGACGGCAGCGAAGGCGGAACCTGATGAGTCTCATGCCGGTTGCCGAGGCGCTGGAAAAGCTTCTCTCGGGTGTTGATACGCTGGAAACCGAGTTCGCGGCACTCGAACGGGCAAACGGCCGGACCCTTGCCGAGAACCTCGTATCGAAACGGACGCAGCCGCCTTTCGCAGCCTCGGCTATGGATGGGTACGCAATTCGGCATGAGGACGTTGCCGACGGCTGCGCAGTGCTCGACGTCATCGGTGAAGCACCCGCAGGCCATGGCTATTCCGGCAAGGTCGAAAAGGGTCAGACCGTTCGCATCTTCACAGGCGCACCGCTGCCCGATGGCGCCGACACGATCCTTATCCAGGAAAATGCGCAGCGTCTGGACGACCGCATTTCCGTTCTAGAGATCCCTCCGCAAGGCGCATATGTCCGCCCAGCAGGGCTCGACTTTCAGAAGGACCAGGTCCTTCTTGAACCTCCGCTCAAGCTGACCTACCGCCACCTGGCACTTGCAGCCGCGATGAACTATCCCGAAGTGCCGGTCGCGAGGCGGCCGAGCGTCGCAATCCTTGCCACCGGCGACGAGCTGGTGCGTCCGGGCACGGAACCCGGTCCGGACCAGATCATAGCGTCCAACCATGCAGGAATTGCCGGACTTGTCGAGGATTGCGGCGGTCTGCCCCTCGACCTCGGCATCTCGCCGGATGACCCTGTCGAACTTGCGCATCACGTGCGCAGGGCAATCACCGAAAAGGCAGACATTCTGGTGACCCTCGGTGGAGCTTCGGTCGGTGATCACGATCTGGTCCAGGACGTTCTCGGCCAGGAAGGCATGGACCTTGCCTTCTGGCGCATCGCCATGCGCCCGGGCAAGCCGCTGATGGCGGGCAGGCTCGGAAGCACCAGGGTGCTCGGTCTGCCAGGCAATCCCGTTTCAAGCCTTGTCTGCGGATTGCTGTTTCTCAAGCCCCTGATCCACAGGATGCTGGGGTCCTCGTCCGGTGCAACAGCTCCAAGACCGGCGGTCCTGGGCGGCGACCTGCCCGAAAACGACCGGCGCCAGGACTATGTCCGCTCCACATTGCACGAGGACGCTGACGGACGGCTTGTGGCAACGCCGTTTTCCAAGCAGGACAGCTCCATGCTGGCTCTTCTTGCAAGGTCCGGCGCATTGATCGTCAGGCCGCCGCATGCCCCGGCACTGAAGGCGGGGTCATCCGTGGACGTGCTGGTGCTCTGACAAAAAAGGGAGGCCGGTCCGCCTCCCCTTGCACTTGAACCTGAGGATAAGCCGCTACCGCTCGCGCATCGCGTGCGCGATCTGGTCGGTGACCGGTTTCACCAGATAGCTCAGGACCGTTCTGTCGCCGGTTTGCAGGAAGGTCTCCACCGGCATTCCCGGGACCAGCGTTTGAGAGCCGAGCTTCTCCAACTCCTCATCGTCAATGATGAGTCGGGCAGTGTAAAAACTCAGGCCGGTCCGCTCGTCCTGCGTGAGATCGGCGGCAAGCGTCAGGAGTTTCGCATTGAGCTCCGGCGTTGTTCTCTGGTCGAAGCTCGGAAAACGGATCCGTGCTTCCTGCCCCGGCTGAAGCTGGTCGATATCGACAGGCTGCACCTGCGCTTCGATGATCAGCTGGTCCTCCCGCGGAACGATCTGCATCACCGTTTCACCCGGTGCGATCACACCGCCGATGGTATGAACGGACAGCTGGTGCACGAAACCGCTGCGCGGCGCAACGATATCGACCCTTGTCAGCTCGTCTTCAGCGGCAATCTTCTGTTCTTCCAACTGGGCAATGCGCGAGCGTGCTTCCTGCAGTTGTTCGAGAACTTCGGCCCGGTAGGATTCCTCGATTTGAAGGATCTGGATCTGACGTTCGCTGATGGCCTCTCTCGTTCGCGCAATCTGCGCGATGAGGTCGCCGTATTCGCCGGACAGCCGCGCCTGTTCCCGGCGAAGGGCCGATACGCGGCTCTTGGAAACCAGCTGCTTGTTCAAAAGGCCGTCGAGATCCTCAAGTTCTTCCTTGATCAGCTCGATCTCGGAATCCTTCGCTTCGACCTGAGCCTCCAGACCCTGGGTCTGCTTGTTGAACTGCCGGATCTGCTCCTCAAGCTGGTTCTTGCGCCCTTCCTTTGAATTTTGACGGGCTTCCAGCAACAGTTGCTGACCCCGTTCGATGTCGCCCAGGCTTTCGATGCGATCTTCGGGCCAGGAAATCGCCTTCAGTTCGTCCCGCTCTGCCTCCAGTCGCAGTTCCTGCGCGGTCAATTCCTGCAGCTGCTTGGTGATCACGGCAAGGTTTGCTCGCGTCACTGTATCGTCGAGACTGAGCAGGAGGTCGCCGGATGCAACCAGATCGCCGTCGCGCACCTTGATGTCGCGAACAATGCCGCCTTCCCTGTGCTGAACCTGCTTGATATTGCTTTCCACCACGACCGTGCCGGAAGACACGACCGCACCCGAGATCTCGGTGAAAGTCGCCCACCCTCCGATGCCGACGACAACGAAGATCGTGACAAACAGCGAAAAGAAAAGATGTTTGCGAACGGTCTTGCTGAGTTCTTCGTCCGCCGGATTGGTTGCGGCGGCGTGCTTCATGGAATCTGAATTTTTCATCGAGCCGCTCCTGCTCCCTGACGCATGGGCTGTACGGGTTGAACGACCTGCTTCAGCACGTCTTCCTTCGGACCGAATCCGGCCATCTTGCCATCCTTGAGGCACAGGATCTTGTCGACGGTCGCGATCGCGCTCGGCCTGTGGGCGATCACCACGACAATCGAACCTTTTTCACGCATGGCCTTGATGGCGTTGGTCAATGCGCTTTCGCCGATCGCATCCAGATTGGAATTGGGTTCGTCGAGCACGACCAGAAACGGATTGTCGTAAAGTGCACGCGCAAGCGCGAGACGTTGCCGCTGGCCTGCGGACAAGGACCGCCCGCTCCGGCCGATGACCGTGTTGTATCCTTCCGGCAGCGCGACGATCATGTCGTGCACATCGGCCAGCTTGGCCGCCTCGATGATTTTCTCCGGTGCCGCATCTTCGCGGAAGCGGGCAACGTTTTCCGCAATCGTTCCGTCGAAGAGCTGCAGATCCTGCGGCAGATAGCCGATGAATTCGCCCCGCTTCTTGCTTTCCCACTGGGAAAGCTCGGCACCATCGAACCGGATGACCCCGCGAAGCGGCGTCGTCACCCCGACAAGAGCCCGCGCAAAGGTCGACTTCCCGGACCCCGAGGGGCCGATGACACCAAGACCGTCACCCGCCTGGAGATCCAGGGTGACATTCTGGACATAAGGCGTCGTCTCGCCGAACGGACCGCAAAAGACCTGTTCGACCGTGATGCCCTTTGAAGGTTGCGGCAGATCCATCTTGGGATCTTCCGCCTCGGAGATCTGCAGGATCTCCCGCAGGCGGCGCAGGGCCTGACGGCTGGCAACAAAGCCTCGCCACTGGGCAACGGCCTGCTCGATCGGTGCCAGGGCACGCGAGGTCATGATTGATGCGGCGATCATCACGCCCGGTGTGATTTCCTGCTGAATCGCAAGCCACGCGCCGACAGCCAGAATGGCAGATTGCAGAATGAAGCGGATTGTCTTGATCGCCGTGCCGAAAACGCCTGTCGTGTCCGAAGCCCGGCGCTGCGTCGCCAGATACTCCGTGTTCTGTGCATCCCAGCGTGCGGTCAGGGTCGATTGCATGCCCATCGCGGCAACGACCTCGGCATTGCGCTGTCCGCTCTCAACGACCGCCGTCCGCCGGCCCGATTGGCCGGCCGCATCTTCGGTCGGTCCGCGGGACATGTACTCGTTCACAACGATCAGGATCGAGATGATAATAGCGCCGGCCAGTCCGACGGCTCCCAGAAGCGGGTGAAACAGGAACACGATGCCCAGGTACAGCGGCAGCCAGGGGATGTCGAAAATGGCAGCCGGACCGGGTCCGGACAGGAACTGGCGGATCGTGTCGAGATCCTGCACCGGCCGCAGGCGCGCGGACTTGCGGCCCAAGCGCACCGGAAGACTGTTGGAGACCTTGTAGACAATGCCTGAAAGCCTGGCATCCACGCGCTGTCCGAGACGGGACAGGATGCGTCCGCGCACCCCTTCCAATATCCCGTAGAACACGTAAAGAACGATCGCCAGCGAACCGATCACCACAAGGGTGGGAACCGAACCGCTTGCAAGAACGCGGTCATAAATCTGAAGCATGAACACCGGGCCGGTGAGCATCAGGATGTTGATGACGAAGCTGACGACCGCCACACCCCAGAATGCTGATCGGATGGGCCGGAAAGCAACCGCGACAGGATTTTCCCGTCGTCCACCGGCTTTTGGAGCCCGCTGATTTGATACCGCCATTTAAACCTCTGTCCCGCCTTACGGCCGCATGCCGCCCGATGTTCTGGTCACCCCTGTGTCCTTATGCATCCAATAGACGAATTTGTGTTCCTTTATGGGCCAAAAAATATGGTTTTCCCAAACTCACTCATCGTTTTAGCACAAACTGATTTCTTGTTTCGTCGTCTATATCACACTTAGGTTCGGTCTTTCATGAATTCGCGGTAAGAACCGAGAGCCCGGCTCGTATACGAACCGGGCTCACCAAAGGATGACGTTTTGTCTGTTTTGTCAGCCGGCTTTCTGGACGGCGCGTTTGGCCATGACGGTGACGAGGTTTGCGCGGTAGTGGGCCGAGCCGTGGATGTCGCTCAACATGGAGCCTGAATCCACCTGGATGCCTGCCACCGCGTCCGGCGACCAGTTCGCCGCCAGCGCCGCTTCCATGCCGTCGACCCGGAAGACGCCGTAATGGCCCGCCCCGGTCACCGCCACCCGCACCGAGCCGTCCCGGTGCCTGGCCACATAGACCCCTGCCATCGCGTAGCGCGAAGCCGGGTTCGGGTATTTGGCGTAGGCCCCCTTCTCGATCAGCGGGAACGTCACCGACACCACGATCTCGTCCTCGTCCAGCGCCGTGTCGAACATGCCCACGAAGAAGTCTTCGGCGCTGAGCGAGCGCTTGCTCGTCACCACCGTCGCCCCCAGCGCCACAAGCGCCGCCGGATAGTCCGCGGCCGGGTCGTTGTTGGCAATCGACCCCCCGATCGTGCCCATGTGGCGCACCGCCGGATCGCCGATGCCGCCCGCAAGTCCGGCAAGGCTCGGAAGTCTGGACCGCACGAGATCCGACGCGGCAACCTCCGCATGCGTCGTCGCAGCCCCGATCGACAGGCTGCCATCGCCCTCGCAGATGCCGTTCATCTCCGCGATCTTCGTCACATCGACAAGATCGCTCGGCGACGCAAGACGCTGCTTCATCGTCGGCAGAAGCGTCTGGCCGCCGCCAAGAACCTTGCCGTCCTCAGCCTTCGACATCAGATCCGATGCGTCGGCAACCGAACCGGCGCGGTGATACGTTGTTTCATACATGACGGGTCTCCCCAAAATCTCACTGTCAGATGACCGGGCAGGCAACGCCTGCCCGAAGAACGTTTCTCTTCGACCTTATTCGGCCGCCTGCTTCTCCTGCGACTGGCACAGCTGCCACACCTTCTCAGGCGTTGCAGGCATCGTCAGATCGTTCGACCCGATCGCATCCGTGATCGCGTTGATCACCGCCGGCGGCGACCCGATCGCACCGGCCTCACCGCACCCCTTCATGCCAAGCGGATTGCCCGGGCACAGCGTCTCGTGCGTCGACAGGCTGAACGAGGGAACATCGTCCGCACGCGGCATCGTGTAGTCCATGTAGGACGCCGTCAGAAGCTGGCCGCTCTCGTCATAGGCCGCGTTCTCGAGAAGCGCCTGGCCGATCCCCTGGACAAGACCCCCGTGAACCTGGCCTTCCACGATCATCGGGTTGATCACCTTGCCGAAGTCATCCGCCGCAACGAAGCTCACGATCTCCGTCTTGCCCGTCTCCGGGTCGACCTCGACCTCACACACATAGGTGCCCGCCGGGAACGTGAAGTTGGACGGGTCGTAGAACGCCCCCTCCTTCAGACCCGGCTCCATGCCCTCGGGTAGATTGTGCGCCGTATAGGCCGCAAGCGCCACTTCCGTGAACGACAGCTTCTTGTCCGTGCCCGCGACCTTCAGCTCACCGCCCTCGATCTGGATGTCGCCTTCCGACGCCTCCATCAGGTGCGCCGCGATCTTCTTCGCCTTGTCCTCGACCTTGTCCAGCGCCTTCACGATCGCAGACATGCCCACGGCTCCGGACCGCGACCCGTAGGTCCCCATCCCGAACTGAACCTTGTCCGTGTCCCCGTGAACGATCGACACCGCGTCGCTGTCAAGACCGAACCGCTCGCAGATCAGCTGCGCGAACGTCGTCTCGTGACCCTGCCCATGGCTGTGAGAGCCCGTCAGAACCTCGACCGTCCCGACCGGGTTCACCCGCACTTCCGCAGACTCCCAAAGACCCACACCGGCCCCCAGCGACCCCACCGCCGCGGACGGCGCAATGCCGCACGCCTCGATGTAGCAGGAAAGACCGATCCCGCGCAGCTTGCCCCGGGACGCCGCCTCCGCCTTGCGCGCCGCAAAGCCCGCATAGTCGGCAGCCGACAGCGCCGCATCCAGCGTCGCGTCATAATCGCCCGCGTCGTAGCACATGATCACGGGCGTCTGGTGCGGGAACTCCCGCACGAAGTTCTTGCGCCGGAAGTCCGCAGGCGACAGACCGACCTCACGCGCAGCCGTCTCCATGATCCGCTCAAGAAGATACGTCGCCTCCGGACGGCCCGCGCCCCGGTAGGCATCCACCGCCGTCGTGTTGGTATAGACCGTCTTCACATTCGCGTGGATCGCCGGAATGTTGTACTGGCCCGACAACAGCGTCGCATAAAGATAGGTCGGAACAGCCGACGAGAACAACGACATGTACGCGCCCAGATTGGCGATCGTCTTCACACGAAGACCGACAATCCTGTTGTCCGCGTCAAGCGCAAGCTCCGCCTCCGACACGTGGTCGCGGCCATGCGCATCCGTCAGGAACGCTTCCGTCCGGTCCGACACCCACTTCACGGGACGGCCAACACGCTTGGACGCCCAAAGGCACACCATCTCTTCCGGATAGATGTAGATCTTCGACCCGAAGCCGCCGCCCACATCCGGCGCGATCACACGAAGCTTGTGCTCCGGCGCGACATTGTAGAACGCAGACAGCACAAGCCGCGCCACATGCGGGTTCTGCGAGGTCGTGTAGAGCGTGTGATGCTCTTCCGCATCGTCGTAGCTGGCAAGCGCTGCCCGCGGCTCCATCGGGTTCGGAACAAGACGGTTGTTGCGGATCTCCATCTTCGTCACATGCGCGGCGCCCGCAAACGCCGCATCGACCGCCGCAGCATCCCCGATCTCCCAGTCGTAGATCAGGTTGCCCTCCGCCTCCGGATGCACCTGCGGCGCGCCCGGCTCAAGCGCGGCAACCGGATCGACAACAGCCGCAAGCTCCTCATAGTCGACAACAACCGCATCCGCCGCATCGCGTGCCTGCGCAGCCGTATCGGCGACAACAACCGCAACAGCCTGGCCAACATGGCGAACAACCTCGGGCTCAAGCGCCCGCCAGCCGCCCATCTTCATCGGCGTGCCGTCCTTGGAATGGATCATCCAGCCGCAGATCAGGTTGCCGATCCCGTCACCGACAAGCTGGTCCCCCGTCAGGACCGCATCCACACCCGGCATCGCAAGCGCCGCGCTCGCATCGATCCCCGTCACCTTCGCATGCGCATGCGGCGAACGCACAAACGCCGCATGACCCATCCCGGGAAGAACCATGTCGTCCGTATACCGGCCCTTGCCCGTTATGAAGCGCTTGTCTTCCTTGCGAAGCGCACGTGCGCCAATCCCCTCAATCGCCATCTTCTCTCTCCCAAAACCAAAATCCGGAAACGCGCACCAGACAAACGCACCCTCTCCTCAAAGGCCTCGCAAACCGGGCGGTCCCGCCGTCTCAAAAGCGCGGAAAACCGCACTCAAAACAAACCAGAAACCCCTACTCGGCCGCCTGCGCCATCCCGGCCATCTGGTCCGAAGCCGCCTTGATCGCCTTGACGATGTTGTGATAGCCCGTGCACCGGCAGATGTTGCCCTCAAGCTCGTCACGGATCGTCGCCTCGTCCAGATTGCCAGCACCGTGACGGTTGATCATGTCAACCGCGCTCATGATCATGCCAGGCGTGCAAAAACCGCACTGAAGACCGTGATGCTCCCGGAACGCCGCCTGAACAGGATGAAGCGAATCCGCAGACCCGATCCCCTCAAGCGTCACAACCTCAGACCCGTCAGCCTGCGCCGCCAACAACGTGCAAGACTTAACAGCCTTCCCGTCAACATGAACAACACACGCACCGCATTGCGACGTGTCACACCCAACATGCGTCCCAGTCAGACCACGAACATCCCGAATAAAAGAAACAAGCAACGTCCGGTCCTCAACATCAGCAGAAACAGACTTACCGTTCAAAACCATCGATATCTTCGACATAAATTCCTCTCCCTCGTCAAAGCAGCAAACGCGTCATTACGGCGTCATTCTTTTCCCAAAGCGGTCCTTGCCGATGCCGGGTTGCAAGACCTTCATCAAATCAATCTGTCGCAACGGGGTCAACTCGCAAGAGCCAGGACCAGGATAAGCACGCCCAAGAGCGCCAGCCCCCACACCATCGGCCCGCCAAAGGCGCTGCGACCCGCGGCAACCTCGAGATTTTCCTCAGCCTTTTGCAGCGTCTCCTCAACGGCATGCTCGGCCTCCTCGATCGCGTGAAGCACCTCGCCCGGCGTCTCTTCGATCGCTATTCTCTTGGCTTCTTCGGCAACCCCGGCATCCAGTTCGTCATCGACGGCCGGCGCCTCCGGTGCAGGTTGCGCAGGGGATCCGACCTGTTCGGTAAACTTGCTGAAGAAATCTTCCGCCATCTTCCGGGCGGTTGAATCCACCAGACGGCTGCCGAGCTGCGCCAGCTTGCCGCCGACCTGCGCCTTGGCTTCATAGGTGAGCACGGTTTCATCGCCGTCTTCAGACAACTTGACGTCAGCCGATCCCTTGGCAAACCCGGCGACGCCGCCCTTGCCCTCGCCCACGATCGTGTAGCTCTCCGGCGCATTGATGTTCTCCAGCGTCACCGCACCCTTGAACTTCGCCTTGACCGGTCCGATCTTCGTCGTCACCGCCGCGTTCATTTCCGTATCGGATGTCTTTTCCAGGCTCTCGCAGCCGGGTATGCAGGCCTTCAGGATCTCCGGATCGTTGAGCGCCTTCCAGACGTCTTCTCTTTTTGCCGGGATCCGGCGGGTGCCGCTCATATCCATCTTGTTTCTCCCTCTCAACCTTAGCGCAGCCTTGCCGGTTGCCCAACTCGCCCTGCCGCAGCGCACGGCGCGTGAACAGAAGGGCAATCCTATGAGAGCCTGCTTTGCTTCGAATTTCAATCACTTATCGCGGCAATCGGGGAAAAGGCGGTCGCTATTGCCCGCCGCCTGGCACAATCGTCGGCAATCAGACCGAATTCACCGGTGGTTCGTTTGCGCCTCTTTAGCCAGCCGGGAGATCCGGACCGTTGGAAGCAGTCACGAAGGCGTCCAGTCCCGAACTGGGAAGGGGCTTCGAAAAGAGATATCCCTGCAGAAAATCGCACTCCAGTTCCTGCATGATTTTCCGCTGCTCGGCCGTCTCCACGCCTTCGGCCGTGATACTCAGATCGAGTGCCTTGGCCACGGCGATGATGGATCTCACCACAGCCAGCGCATCCGGATCCTGCTCCATGTTCATGATGAAGCTGCGGTCGATCTTGATGCCATCCAGCGGCAGTTTTCGAAGGTAGCTGAAGGAAGAGTAACCGGTTCCGAAATCATCGATCACCACCTTGGCACCCTTGTTCCGCAGCCAGGTCAGGACGGAAAGGGTCACCTGATCGTTGTTGACGAAGAGGCCTTCGGTGACTTCGAACACCAGCCGGTCCAAACCCAGGCCCGCGGAGGCCGCCGCGTCCTCGATATCCTTGTAGATCCGGCCGGCCTGAACCTGCCGCGGCGACAGGTTGACATTCAGTCTGACACGCTCGGAAACACCTTTCAGAGCGCTGAATTCAGAGAACGCGGACCTGAACATCCATGCCCCGATCTCGACAATCAACCCGCTTGTTTCCGCTGCCTCGATCATCCGCATCGTGTTCAAGGTTGCCCCCGAAGCAGTCCGGAAGCGCATCAGGGCCTCGAAGGAGGCAATGCTTTCGTCGGACGCCTGCATGATCGGCTGGTAGTTGAGCGAAAACTCCGCCTGGGCTCCCTTTCCCGTCAGGAGCGATGCCAATCGCAGTCTCTCCAGTGCCGCCTCCTGCATGAGCGGGTGGAAAACTGCGTGGTTCGTAAGCCCCTTCTGCCTGACATCGTTCAGCGCGATCGACGCATGCCGCACGATTTCCTCGGCACTGTGCTCACCTTCATCGGCGGTCGCGATCCCGCATCTCAGTTTAAGTGAAATCTGGTTCTCGTCGATGGTGATCGGTTCCTGGAAGGAATCCTCGAGCCTTGCAACGATGTCCTGGATCCTGACCTCCAGCCCCCCTCTCAGAAGAATGAGGAACTCGTCTTTTTCCTTGCGCGCGATTGCCAGCGCATCGGGAAAGGTTTGCGACAACCGGTGCCCGGTCTGTTTCAGAACAGCCGCGGCCTTTTCGTCTCCGATGCCGTCGACAATGAAGCGGAAACGCTGGATATCGCAATGGATCACGAGCAGAGGATGCTCGGCTGCTGCCTGGCTCTGGAATGCCTCCAGAAATCCGGAAAACGTGGATTGCCCGGTCGTGCGGTCGACATAGGCAAGGTTGCGAATATGCTCCAGCAGACCCGTCTTCTCGTAGCCAAGTGCAACATTGGATACAAACAGGCGGATGATCTCCGACCCGATTTTTTCATTCAGGGTGGCAAGCGGCAATCCGATGAACAGGGCTCCGGAGAGACCGTTTCTCGTGATCAGCGGCAACGCGACACCGTGGGATGTGGAATACTCGGTCTTGTTGACGATGCACTCCGAAACGCACTTGCGGACAAGGTCTTCGCCGATGACGTCCAAAGGCAGATCCAGCTTGTCTTCAAATGCACCCGAAGCGGCCAGAACCCGCACGTTCGAAACGCCGGCGGAGCCAGGTTGGGAAAGGGATTCCAGCCCGCATAACAGTCCATCGACCGGCTCTCCGGCGAGGTCCGAGAAGTTTTCCAGCACGAGCGCCGCGAATTCGCGCAAGGCGTTTTTCTCGACGATGGCGGACAATTGCGTGTTCAGTTGCTTCAGCCGTTGCCGATTGGTCTCCAGGGACAGAACGAGTTTGTAGCCGCGCAACGCGGTGACGATCGCCGTGATGAGTTTTGTGCGCGACAGCTCCGCCTTTTCGGCGTAACCGTCCACGTCGAACTTCATGATCACGTCTGTCTGCGGCGCGTATCCCGGCTGTCCGGTCCGCAGGATCAGACGCGTGAAACTGTTTCCGAGTTCCGACCTGATCCAGCTCACGAGGCCCAGCCCGGCCGTATCGTTCTCCATCACCACATCGATGAGCGCGACGGCAATGTCATCGTGCTCTTCCAGGCACGCGCGCGCTTCCTCGGCGGACAACGCGTGCAGGAGTTCAAAGGGGCGGTCCTCGAAGTCGCATCCGTCCACCGCGATCCGCGTGACATCGTGAACATCGGGATCATCATCGACGACGAGTATTTTCCAGGGAGACCTTGCAACCCTGTTTGTTTGTGATTTGGGTGGGACCAGAAAATCCATGCTCATCTACGGCACCTGCACCCCGGCTTCCCGTTCACTCCGCTCCGGTATCCTCAACGGGATCTCGATCGAGAACTCCGTTCCCGACCCAACCTTCGACACGACCGACATCGATCCGTTCAGGACCTCGGTGACCAACTGGTAGCAGATGGCCATGCCAAGCCCCGAACTTCCCTTGCCGAATTTCGTTGTGAAGAACGGCTCGAACACCTTCTTGAGATTTTTCTCCGGGATCCCCACGCCAAAGTCCTTGCACCGCAATTGTATTTTTCGCTCGTGCTGCCGCGCACCGCCGCCACCACGAACGTCCTGAACGCACGTTTGAATCAGGATTTCGCCGGTTTTTCTGCCTTCATACCCGTGCTTGATCGCATTCTCCACAAGGTTGGAAAGCACCTGGCTCACCGCTCCGGGGTAGCCTTCGAGGACGACATCCGCGTCCAGTTTCAGATCAAGGTCGAACGATGTCTTCTTCAAGGTCGGCTGAAGGGTTGCAAGCGTCTCGCGAACAATATGGTCGAAGTTGAACGAACGCATTTTCTCGCTTTGTCGGTCAACGGCAACCTGCCTGAAGTTTCCGACGAGGTCCCGCGCGCGGCCAAGGGTCTTTTCGATGATATCCGCCGTGTCCCCGATCCGCTGAATTTCGTTTTCGAGAGCCTCTTTGCTCAGGCTTTGATTGTCGAGTTCGGTCCGCAGATACGCCGTGGAATCGTTAATCGTCGTTGCGGCCATCAGCGCGTTTCCGAGCGGCGTGTTCAACTCGTGTGAAACGCCTGCCACGAGCGCGCCGAGAGCAGCAAGATTGTCGGCTTGAATCAGCTCCTCCTGAACCAGCTTGAGCTGTTCTGTCCGGCGCGCGACGAGTTCTTCCAGATTGGTCTGATATTCCTGGATCTTCTGCAGGTCATGATGTCTGCGCTGAACCATCGATTGCAGGCTTGATGCCAGAATACCGATCTCGTCCTCCCGCCCGGGCATGAGCGTCGTGTCGGGCGGGCTTTCAATCAGGCGCGGCGTCGACAGATAGGCAACAATGTCCGTCAGCGGCCGGCCGATCAGCCGTTTGAAAACCGCGCGGATCACGACCGTGAGCAAAAGCAGATAAACAACGATGGCCGCCACGATGTAACCGACCGTCGCGAAGATCTCCTGCGAGATCGTATTCCGGTCAATGAGAATGAAAACCTGGCCGATCGCTTCCTTGTGCAAGATGGTGCTCGGCGACTGCAGGGTATAGGTAAGCGCTTCGGAACGGCGCGGCCCGGTCACGGGCTCGCCGAAATTCCCGGTGTCGGGCGTCTCGACCCAGACCCGCTCGACCACTTCGAGACTTTCCAGTCCGCGGATCAGCTGGAGTGTCGCTTCAGCATTGACGGTCCAGATGGCACGTTCGAAGGGGCGCTTGGTGGCTTCGAAAAACGCTTCCGTCACGCGGATGGCCCGCGCGTGGGACGCGTCCCACGTTATCTTTGTCAGGACGCCGATGAAAACGATGCCGAGAAGCGCAAACAAACCGAGCGTATAGAGGATGAATGTCCGGGACAAACTGACCCGGCCCACCTTTTTCGGAGCATATGGCAACGACGCACTGCCGCTAACACTCAAGACGCCTACCTCTAGACTGGACGTGACGCTGCGGGAAACGGGATACGCACCGGCCCGATCGTGCACCTGCGACTTCAGGCAAGTCACCTCACGCCATGCCGGTTCACACCCCAACCCCGATTACAGATTTTGCGTAGGTTTTCTAAATTTTCCATAAAAATCAATTGTAAATTAAACCAGTCAAAGCCGTCTTTTCTAATACCGGTGCCTTCATTCGCCACGAAATAAACGTGCGTACTTGGCTTCACGGGCTGTATTATTAGTACTTCCTCTCCTGTTTTTTCAATTCAACCAAATTTCTACAGAAACCGATGTATGAAAATAATATAAAACACATACGCAAAGGAAATTTATCTGCGTGATTTTGGCCTTCAATCATGTATACTTAACGTCAGGTCTTGCCCAGGAACCGATGGGTCTGGGCGTTTGCTTCGATCAGCCGAGTAGGCGCAATGAAAGAAGACGACGGACTACGTTTCGAACTGCCGGACAAAGCTCTGACAGCCCTGCCTACCGGGGCGGTCAAAGATACTGTCGAGCGTTTGGGGCACAAAATCGCAATTGGTGACTTTCCCGTGGGAGGCGTGCTCCCCAAGGAAGACGAACTCGTCGCCTCACTTCGTGTCTCGCGGACCGTCATTCGTGAGGCGATAAAGGTCCTGTGCGGCAAGGGCCTGATCCGCACCGCACGGCGCTACGGCTCCAGGGTCTGTCCTTTCACCGACTGGAATCTGCTCGACCCCGACGTTATTCGCTGGCACACGCCAGAGTGTCCGATGACGGCCCGCATCTACGCGGAGACCGCTCAGTTGCGATCGATCATAGAACCGGAAGCTGCGGCACTGGCCGCTGAAAACGGATCGAGAACCCAGCACGCCAGGATCTTGCAGGCAGCCCGAAACATACATTCAGACTATGGCGAGGACGCCATGATCGGAGCGGTGTTCGCTTTTCATTCGACGATCCTGGAAGCGACCGGGAACTTGATGCTGACGCACTTTCAGAACTTGATCCACGCCGTTCTCGTGTCCTCCCACGGCCTGGAGGACGCCGGAACGCGCGCGCAAACCGTTTCCCGCGAGCTCCACGTCGCCGTGGCCCAGGCAATCCGGACCCAGCAACCGGATGAGGCGCGGCAAAGGATGCGGGACCTTCTTGCCTTGCATTGACCTGATGCCGGCGAGCACGAGGCGTCGGCCGCCCGGATTGATCTCGGCAGGCGGCGATCGGGTCAGGCTGACAAAAGGGTGCGAACCAACTGGCTTTCCGGATCCTTGAGCGCATCGATCACGTCGAAATGGTGCCTGTCGGGGTCCACATGAAGACGCGTTCCCGGCCAGGCTTCGCAGAGGAGCCTCGATTGACGCACGAACTCGGGACGCTCCGCCGCACCGACCCACGCGGTGACGGTGCAACTCGCTTTCCTGGTGCGTAGCGCCGGGCTCTCTTCTTCTGCCGCCGCCTCCGACAAGGAGAAGGATTCATTCATCAGGGTCTTGCGCAAGGGTCTCAAGTCATGGAGCCCGCTGATCGAGACCACGTTTTCAAGCCTGCTCATGGTTTTCGCGTCAAGCGGTGAGTTATCGCACACCATTCGCGTTACCAGGTGTCCGCCTGCCGAATGGCCCGCCAGGCGCACCGGGCCGTCCAGCTGCTCCGCGGCGGTCATGATCGCGGATCCTATCTGCCGCGTGATGTCACCGATGCCGACCGTTGGCGCCAGATCGTAACTGGGCAGAGCAACGGTCCAGCCGCACTGCAAGGCACCGGCTGCAAAATGGGACCAGAAACTCTTGTCGAACCGCAGCCAATAGCCGCCATGCACGAAGATCACCAGCCCCCTGGACGTGCCTTCCGGATGGAACAGGTCAAGTTTTTGACGGTCCGAGGCCCCGTAGGCGACGTCCAGAGCCTTGTTCGCCCACCCTGCCCTGAATGCTTCGGCGGCGCTTGCCCACATGTCCGGATAGGCGGCCGAACCGGCAACGTGGGCTCCGTTGGCATAAGCGTCGTCCCAGTCTTTGATATCCGCGTCCGTCATGAAATGCCCTGCATGGAAAGAATCAACTGAGGACAGTGTTGCACAAAATGAACCGCATCAGGAACGGGGTGCCGACGCTCCGGCTTGTCAAGAAAGGTCCGACCGGCCTAGGGTACGGACGCATAAATGAAGTCAATCTGGTTTGGATCGTTTTGACCAACTACGAGAAGCGAAAGCGCAGGAAATGTGTTTCATTTTCAAGTCTTTCGCGACGATGCAGATGACCAAAACGGCCAAATCCAAGGAACGGCAAAATGGCTTCACCTCGCTGCGTCACCGCGCGTGATCGGGCAAAAGCCCGCTCAGCGCACGCTTCCTTGCAAGATTTTGCCATTTCTGCCGCCAAATGGGCTTCATTTATGGGTCCGTACCCTCAAGTCGCTCAACACATCAAGAACCGGAAAACAGTCGACCCATGATGCAACGCTGCTCCAACCGCGTCCCGAACCTCTCGCACTACCTGACCAGGAACGCCTCCCGGTGGCCGCAGCGCCCCGCGATCCACTGGGAAGACAGGACGTGGAACTGGGCGGATCTGGACAAGCGGGTGTCGGCGCTTTGCCAGGCATTGCACCTGGACCTCGGTGTTTCAAAGGGTGACGCGATCCTGGTCCAGGCACAAAACTCCAACCAGATGGTGGAGACCATGCTCGCCGCCTTCAGGCTTGGCGCCGTCTGGGTCCCCTGCAACTTTCGCCAGGCACCGGGCGAGACCGCATATGCCAGCATCAAGGCGAATGCGAAGGTTTTTGTCTGCGATGCAGATTTCGCGGATCAGGCAAAGGCCGTCAAATCCGAGAGGCCGGATATCAAGGGTATCATAAGCATCGGCAGAAGCGATTTCGGTCTTGACTACGAAAGCCTGATTTCAGGCCACGCAGGCTCCGGTTTTGCCAATGAACCCGTCACCTACGACGATCCCTGCTGGCTCTTCTTCACGTCTGGCTCAACCGGCCGGCCCAAGGCAGTTGTCCTGACCCATGGCCAGATCGGCTTTGTCGTCGTCAATTACCTTGCCGACCTTCTGCCCGGGACGAGTGAACAGGATGCCTCCCTTGTCATAGCCCCTCTCTCTCACGGAGCCGGTCTTCAGCAGATCGCGCAGCTGCCGTCAGGATCGGCCCATGTGCTGATGCCCGGCGGCAGCTTCAATCCGGCGGTGGCTTTCGAGTTGATCGAGAAACACCGGGTCAGCAACCTCTTTACCGTACCCACGATCGTGAAACGGCTGGTGGAAGATCCCGCGGTCGACCGGTACGATCATTCAAGCCTGCGTCATGTGATATATGCCGGTGCGCCGATGTATCGCGAAGATCAGAAAACAGCGCTCGAGAAGCTGGGAAACGTGCTGGTTCAGTATTACGGCCTCGGTGAAGTGACCGGAAACATCACGGTTCTGCGCCCGCAGGACCATTCACTCGAAGATGGTCCGCAGGCACGTGTCGGGACGTGCGGCACGGAACGGACCGGCATCGAGGTCAGCATCCAGGACGAGGACGGCAACCTGTTGAAACCTGGAGAAACGGGTGAAGTCTGCGTTGTCGGGGCCGCTGTTTGCGCCGGATATCTCGACGACGCCGCTGCAAACTCCAAGTCGTTCCGCAATGGCTGGTTCCGGACGGGCGATATCGGCCACATGGATGAAGACCGGTTTCTCTACCTGACCGGACGGGCCTCAGACATGTACATTTCCGGTGGCTCGAACGTCTATCCCAAGGAGATAGAGGAAGTCCTGCTTGCGCATCCGGATGTTTCCGAGGTCGCGATCCTCGGAATTCCGGATCCTCAATGGGGCGAAGTCGGGCTTGCAGTTTGTGTTCTAAGTGATGGGAAAAGCGTCACGAACGCCGAGCTTTCGGACTTTCTGACGGGCAAGATCGCCCGGTACAAGATGCCCGCACGTTATCTCTTCCTCGATGAAATGCCGACAAGCGCCTACGGTAAGATCACCAAGAAACTCGTGCGGGAGCATCTCGCGGAACAGGGATTGATATGAGGCGTCCAGCTCCGGGCCATGTGTCGCAAATCGTCCATCCCGGCCCCAGAAACGATGACAGGCGTCCCTACCGGCTCTGCAACGCCGAGAAGGTTTCAATCGTTCTGCCGGCGGAAACGTCCCTGCTCAAATCGCTGGCCGACTGGATCTCGGCGGCGGGATACGATTCGGCCGTGCTTGACCTGGCCGGACTGACCCTCGGCCCGTTTGAATATGTCATGCCGGACCGGGCTATCGATGACAGGCACGCGGCCTGGTACAGCGACACGAAGGTCTCCGCCGGGGCTACACTCTCCGATGCGGTTGCGATCTTTGGAAAACGGGACGGCCATTGGTTTGCACATATCCACGCCTATTGGACAGAAAACGGCGAAACGCATCTCGGGCACCTGCTTCCGGAAAGCTTGCATGTCGGCGCACAAAGCCGGGTTGCAGGCCACGGCATCAGGGGCGCTCAATTTGTCTCTCGGCCTGATCCGGAGACGGAATTCACGCTTTTCAGGGTCACCGGGTCATCGCAAAACGGATCTGATCTGCCCGTCAACGCATTGGTCACCACACTCGCGCCATTTGAAGACCTGCCGACAAGCGTCCAGGGGCTGAGGGAAACGCTCGGCGTCGCGGCGGTCAGGGTCGTGGGCCTTGGCAGTCTTGCCGGTACGGAATTCACCAACGCTCAACCCATGCGCGGTCTTATCTCGGAAATTCTTCTAGCGCCCGAATGCCGTGCACGAAGTGACGGCGGCACCAATCTGCCCGTCCGATGTGTCGACCTGAACGGCAATTTGCACGCCGGACATCTGCGCCCCGGATCGGCTCCGACGCTGATCACGTGCGAATTGCTTTTGATCGCGGACGACTGACGCGGTTCGCGCAGACCGGCAAAAGCGCGAGACGATACCGGCATCCAGTATAGATACGTATAACCACATATTGAACAGCGGCATCGCACGTAGAACATAAGTATTACGCTCGCCGGCGCACAATTTTTATGCACACACGCGATTTTTAACAAGTCCATTCTTATGCGCTTTTATTTACTCATTGTGCTGATTGACTTGGCAGCATGGCCGCACGTTGCAAATCATCGCCCAATGCTTCGCACATGGGTGGTTTTCAAAGTGCCATGCCACCTGGATGGGAAACAGCAGATGTCCGTTAAATCCGAAGTCTTTGAGCGCCGCCTGCACTTTGCGCAGATTGATGATGAGGTTGTGGCCAGTCTCCGGTCGCTTTGGCCCCTGGTCTCGAAAAACATCGATGAAATCCTGTCCGGCTTTTATGGCCACCTGCAGCAGTTCCCGGAAATGGCAGAGCTCGTCGGGGATCAGCAGGGTCGTCTCGAAGGTGCTCAAAAGAAACACTGGGAAAAGCTCTTCAACCAGGGTTTCGACCAGGACTATGTTGAAAGTATTGACCGCATCGGCCGTGTCCACAGCCGCATCGGACTGGAACCGAGATGGTACATTGCGGGATACAAGTTCGTGCTCGTCCGGCTGCAGGATCTTCTCATCAGAAAATTCAGGTTTTCACCTTCCCGGCTCTCCCGCTCGCTGACGCACGTGACAAGTGCGGTGATGCTGGATCTGGACATGGCAATTTCGACATACCAGGCACTTCTCATGGAGGCCCAGGAACAGAAAACGCGCCAGCTCGCCGCTGCAATAGACGTGTTCCAGTCCTCGGTCCATGAACCGCTTCAACATATCGGGACAAGGGCCGGCACCGTTTCGGGCGATGCAGCTGACCTGCAGAAAGTCTGCGGTTCGGCGAAAACGGAAACGGACTCCGCGAATACAATTTCGCAGGAAACCGGCCTCAATGTTCAGACGGTCGCCTCGGCGACAGAAGAACTGTCAGCGTCCATCCTCGAGATATCCAAACAGGTGACCGGCGCATCACAAATCGCGAACCGGGCGCGCGCGAATGCCGAAAGCACAAGCGACGGCGTTGAGAGTCTCTCCGGAGCAGCTCAGAAAATCGGCGACGTGATCGGCCTTATCCAGGCGATCGCCGAACAGACCAATCTCCTGGCGTTGAACGCAACCATCGAAGCCGCCCGTGCGGGAGACGCGGGCAAAGGATTTGCCGTCGTTGCCGCCGAAGTCAAGGAACTGGCAACGCAGACGTCCAGGGCCACAGAGGAAATCAGCCACCAGGTCACCGAGATTCAGGGGGCAACGACACATGCCGTCGATTCGATCGGATCCATCGCGGAAGTCGTTCGACAGCTTGATGAAATGACTGCATCCATCGCGGCAGCGGTCGAGCAGCAAGGCGCCGCCACAGGCGAGATATCGGCAAGCGTTCAGACGGTTGCCGATGGCACCAGCGTCCTTTCAGGCAATATCTCGGGCGTTCAGCAGGCAATCGATTCCGCGGACACGACAAGCACGACGTTTCTGTCTGCCGCGACGGAAATGCAACAGAGCGTGGAGACGATTTCGTCGGAAATAAGCAGCTTCTTCGACAAGGTCCGACAGATAAACTGAAAGCACTCCGCAGGCTGGCGGCTCAGCAGGGCGTCAGAGCCCTGGCTCCGTTCAGCAGACCGCACATGATCGGAACCGGTTTCCACGCTGCGAGACACACAACCTGCGCTGTGCGGCTTTCCCGGGAAGCGGCGCATCCTGCACGCAGAAACCTCCCCACTTGTCAGCGCAGACCGACATTTGCATTCGAAATCAGGCCGAGTTCGTAGGCGATCGCAATCATCTGTGTCTTGTTCTGGGCATGCAGTTTGCGATTGAGCGATGCGATGTAGCCGGCAACAGTCGATTCCGCGACGCCGAGTATCGTTGCGCATTCGGAAGATGTCTTGCCGCGGGCTGACCAGACAAGACACTCGATCTCCCGCGAACTGAGCACGAGCTTCTCGCCAAGATCCCCCATGAGCGCATAAAGGCGGGAGAAGATGTGCTGGCTGATCAGATGCAGGATCGCCGTCTCCGCAGGTGAAGGCAGCGGCCGTTCGCCTGCGAATCCGATGGCCCCCCGGCGCCCGGTCTTGTCATGGCATCCGAAATAGACGCCTCGTGGCATTTCATGCTCAAGGAACAGGTTGATTGCAGCGCTTTGCTCCTCTTCGGGTCGGTCGATCCCCTTTGTTTCAAGGTCATATTCGACGGGCTCGTCCGTCTGCCGCAACCCGGCAATGATCGGACTGTTTTCGAGCAGCTTCAACCTGTCATAAGCGGCCAACAAGGCGCCACTCCAGTTCGAAGCGACGATGCTTGGCCGGATGTTTTCATCCGTCACCTGGGGCAGAAACAGGACGACATAGTGCCCGAACTGCAGATCTTCCGTAATGCGGCGCAGCTTTGCATATAATTCCGAAGGGTTTTGCACGCCGTTGACGGAGCTGTAGAGCCCGGACAAGTAACCCGCGTTCTCTACCGTTGCATCTGTCATGGCAGCCTTCCGGGTTGCATTTTTTTTGGCGGTCAAAGCGGACAGCCAGTTG
This sequence comes from Roseibium sp., assembly GCF_965232425.1. Taxonomy (GTDB): domain Bacteria; phylum Pseudomonadota; class Alphaproteobacteria; order Rhizobiales; family Stappiaceae; genus Roseibium. Next base: position 5,338,885 of record NZ_OZ246971.1, on the reverse strand, counting down.
ATCGGTTTGACCGAAGTTCAGAGCGCGAGTGCGCCGGTTCGAAGAACAGAAATTAGCGTTTTGTTCCACCGCAGTCCCAACCGCTCAGGTTCACTGGAACCAGACACGCCATCAACGCAACCCATAATTGCATGACTTGTTTCGCTGTGCCAAATGAAAAACGCGACACTCCACACCGCGTTTCCCGCGTTTCTGGTTGCTCGATGGTGCCGCAAGGTATCCCTGGCGACGAATAATGCGCCGGCTGAACTTCCCGATTCGAAGTCACATGTGCAGAGCGCACAATGTCACCGGGCGCGGACCGGAAGCAGACCCTGAATTTCGACGAAACGCTATCGACGTGTCACGACGCACGCTCTGAACACGGCGTCATTGACCGCCCTGCCGCGCATATTCGGCGCTGCACCGAGGCTCCAGACCGGCCCCTTCCGCCCTCCACTGAAGAACAGTAAGAGAACATTTACCCTTGCAGAACACAATAGGAACAGGTACTGTGTTCTTGATTTGTACCAGCCCCTCTTTGTGGTCAGGGAGAGCCAAAGATGCTCACGCGCAAGCAGTATGAACTGCTCATGTTCATTCACGAACGTCTCAAGGAAACCGGCGTTCCGCCGTCATTTGATGAAATGAAGGATGCGCTGGACCTGCGGTCGAAATCGGGCATCCACCGCCTGATCACCGCCCTTGAGGAACGCGGCTTTATCCGGAGGCTGCCGAATCGGGCGCGCGCCATGGAAGTGGTGCGTCTTCCGGACTCGATCGCGCCCGGTCTTGGAACGCCGCGCCCGAGAGGGAGTTTTTCTCCGGAAATCATCGAGGGGTCCCTGGGAAAACAGGAACCGGAGCGCTCCGTACCGGTACAACCGGAGACGGGTACGGAAATTCCGGTCATGGGCCGTATTGCGGCCGGCGTGCCGATCGAGGCGATCCAGACCCACAGTCATTCAATCAGCGTCCCACAGGAACTTCTTGGAAAAGGCGAGCATTACGCGCTTGAGGTGCGCGGCGACTCCATGATCGAGGCGGGCATTCTGGATGGTGACACCGTCCTGATCCGCAGAACCGAGAGTGCGGACAGTGGCGACATTGTCGTTGCCCTTGTCGACGAGGAAGAAGCGACTTTGAAACGTTTGCGCAAGAAGGGTGCATCAATCGCGCTTGAGGCGGCGAACCCGGCTTATGAAACACGGATATTCGGACCCGGAAGAGTTCGTGTTCAAGGACGGCTGGTGGCTCTGTTCAGACAATACTGAGCGCAGGAGACGCGGCAGGAGCCGTTTTCCCAGAGATGCGAATGCGCGCAGCTAAGGTGTACGCCGCAAAGACGCACGTGTGACCTCGCCCGGCCGGTGCCAGGGACGCGGTGTCTCGGCGAACGCAAATTCAATTCTGATGATCCTGGTGGCGAGGTCTTCTGCGTCACTGCCGGCTATTGTGTTTGCCCCGGATCCGGTGACGTGACTTTCTTGCGGGTGTGCCGACAACCACAGGGATATTGCCCCCCTGCTCTGCCGCAGGGTCCTGTCGAACACGAGCGGGCCCCGACAGGTGCCGGGGACGATCATGTCGCTCACGATCAGGTCGGCGTATCGGCAATCATGACGAAGCGCCTCCGGCGTTCGGGGCAAGGCGATTTTCAGCGGCGTGATCGGATCGGCCAAATCCCTGTCGTTGCCGGACGGGGCATACGCGTCCACAACGCATCCAAGGGTATCGCATCGGATTTGCGGCGATCTTGTCTTTTGCGATTTTATCGCCTCTCCGGCAACGCCTTCGGACTGGTACCATGTTTCGATCAGGAAAGTTTCATTTCGGCCGGACCACCTCAGGACACCTTCACCGTCCCTTGCTGCGATGCGATAACCGGACGCAGCAATTTGCACGTCGGCAGAAGGTGAAAGCCGAACCAGGCACAGCCCGAGTGCAAGCGGCAACAACGCGCAGGCCCGCAACCATCCCCGCATCAGAAGGAAGGCGAACAGGGCGGCTGAAAAGGCAAGCATCTCCGTTGCCGTGACCTGCGCGGTCGCGCCGCTGCCCCCGTCCATGGCGGCTACGAAAGCCGCGATCTTGAGAAGCAGGTTCAATCCGAAGGCCATGACCGCCAGAGGCAGCGCGGCCAGCCCGAAGGGCATCAGGACGAATGCGAGTACCCCCATCGGCATGATCAGGAGCGAGAAGACAGGCATTCCGAGCATGTTTCCGAGGAGACCGTAGGGTGCAACGCGGCCGAAGTGATGCGCTGCGATGATCCCGGTCGCCGTGCCGGCCACCAGCGCAGTGACGAAAAGGCCCAGCATCCACCTGCCCACCGACCTCAGCAACCTTGCATTCAAACTGCCTGGCGACGTCTTTGCAAAGCGCGACCGTCCCGCCTGTTCGCGCCAGGTTTCATAAACGGCGACCAGGCAGATGACCGCCGCGAACGACATCTGAAATCCGGGATGAAAGAGGCGTTCGGGTGCCAGGGCGAGGAGAAAAAGGGCCGCGAGTGCAACACTGCGCACCGTCAGGCCCCTGCGGCCCGTCAGGACGCCCAGAAAAACCAGGGCTATCATGAGAAATGACCTCTGGGTCGCAATCGAACCACCCGAAACAAGCAGATAGAAGATTGCGGCGAGCAACGCGCAGGCCGCAGCAATTCTGTCGGTCGGCAGCCGCAGGCTCAGAACCGGAAAGAGAGACAGAAGGAACGAGGCAGCCGCGTAGGTACCACCGGCAAAAAGAGCCATGTGGAGGCCCGAAATCGCAAGGACATGTGCAAGTCCGGCGGCACGGAGGTTTTCCTGATCTCGATCACTGATCGCTGATCGCTCCCCCACGAGCAGCGCAACCGCAAGCGCGGCCTCCGGAGCATTGCCGAGGTCGGCCGTGATGCGCGCCGCCAGCAGGTCTCTGAGAGATTGCACGAGAGCCGGAAAACGCATCGCAAGGGAGGCCGCGTCCTTCTCCACGACGACAGGTGCGCCAAAGCTGAAACCCGTCGCTCCGATTTGCGCGTAATACGCCCTGAAAGAAAAATCGTATCCTCCGGGCATTACCGGACCGGCGGGGGGAAACAGGCGCACGCGCATGGTCACAGTGTCACCGATGATGGCCGCCGTCCCGGCGGGAACACGCACCCGAATGCGTTTCGGAAAGAGGACGTCAGAAAAGGACCGGTCGTTGACGGCGTCAACACCGACAACCAGCCGCAGCCCGTTCGTGCGTTCGATCCGGTCAAGGACGATCCCGCTCAGGTTCACGGTCATGTCGTGGGCAAGGCGTGGTGCCGCGACGGAGGCCGTGCGGATTGCCGAAACCGTGCCGCCGGCCCAAAATGCCAGCGCCAGCACGACAAGCGGCGCCAGGCCCTTTCTCCGGTTCTCCAGAACTGCAAGTGCCGTCAGGACCGACAAGACAACCGACAACACCTGCCATGAGGGTTCGGCCGGAAGGATCGTGTAGACGGCGATGCCGGCGGCGAAGGAGAAACTGATCCATAGCAACCCCTGGTCTTCTAGGACGCTGCGCGTCGCTGCGCCGCCGCCCTTGTCCCCGGCACGCGCAAACAACCTTTGGATGGACCGGTTTGCCGGGTGTGGACCGTTGTTTTTGCGTGTGGCTATTTCGGGCGTCTCAGCAGAGCGTGTCGCGTTCTTCAACGCGTCGTTGCGTATTTCGGCATGACTTTCCCCGTCAATGCCCGGCATGGACGGACCATTGTCGCCGGACAAACGGAAGAAACGGTTCGAGCACTGTCTTGCCCCGTTTTCCTGTGCTAAGACCGCGCCAGATTGATGGCGCACTCCGCGCTGCTCACCCGATAGAGACCTTCAAAAATACACCATGGCACAAGAGATCGTTACGCGTTTCGCTCCATCCCCGACCGGATTTCTCCACATTGGCGGTGCCCGGACGGCATTGTTCAACTGGCTCTTCGCCAAACATAACAACGGCAAGATGCTGCTGCGGATCGAGGACACCGACAGGGCGCGATCGACCGAGGAGGCGGTTGACGCTCTGATCGACGGCCTCACCTGGCTGGGGCTGGACTGGGAAGGCGACCCGATCTCCCAGTTCTCGCGTGTCGACCGGCACAAGGAAGCCGTCGCGCAGATGCTTCAGTCCGGCAACGCGTACAAATGCTACAGCACGCCTGAAGAGATCGAGGCCATGCGCGAAAAGGCGCGCGCTGAAGGCCGCCCGCCCAGATATGACGGAACCTGGCGGGACCGGGATCCGTCAGAGGCACCCGAGGGCGTTGATCCCGTCGTGCGGCTCAGAGCACCGCGAGACGGTGAAACTGTCATCGAGGATCAGGTCCAGGGACGAGTTGTCATCCCGAACAAGGATCTCGACGATCTGATCCTGCTGCGCTCGGACGGCACCCCGACCTACATGCTTGCAGTCGTGGTCGATGACCACGATATGGGCGTGACGCACATCATTCGCGGCGTCGATCACCTCACCAATGCGGCTCGGCAGACATTGATCTTCCAGGCGCTCGGCTGGGAAACGCCTGTGATGGCGCACATTCCGCTCATTCACGGGCCGGACGGCGCCAAACTCTCCAAGAGACACGGTGCGACGGGTGCTGAAGCCTATCGCGCGCTTGGCTACCTGCCGCAGGCAATGCGGAACTATCTTGCCCGGCTCGGGTGGAGCCACGGTGACGAGGAAATCATGTCGCTCGACGACATGATCAAATGGTTCGGGCTGGACGCGGTCGGACAGTCGGCTGCCCGCTTCGACTTCAAGAAGCTGGAAAACCTGAACGGACACTACATGCGGTCAACCGATGACGCGGAACTCCTGGCTCATTGGAAAACCTATCTGCAGCATGCCGACCAGGGCGATGCAGTCCTTGCCTGGCTTGCGGCGGGTGAGAACGAACAGACCGCACTCGCTGCCCTGCCCGGTTTGAAGGAACGGGCCAAGACACTGGTCGAACTCACGGAAAGCGCATCATATCTCTGGCGCCGGAGGCCTCTGGACCTGGATGAGAAGGCCCAAAAAATACTCAACGACGATGCCAAATCCATTCTTGGGGCCCTGTCTTCCGTCCTTGAACCCTTACCGGGATGGGACGCGGAAGCGCTCGAGACGGCGGTGAAATCGTTTGCCGAAGATAAGGACCTGAAGCTGGGAAAAGTCGCCCAGCCCATCCGCGCAGCCCTGACCGGGCGCGGTGTCTCGCCGGGCATCTACGACGTTCTGGTGGCCTTGGGCAGAGAGGAATCGCTTGCCCGCATCAAGGAACAGGCAAACTGATCGGTCTTCACTGACTTACCCTGTCGGTACATCTACCGAAGGTGTCTTCCGGCAGCGGGAACGGGATGCGCAGCTTGCGCGAGCGTCTTTGACCAAAGCGTTATACCGGGCTGCTTGCGGCACTGCGGTAAATGGGCTACGCAAGACGCGAAAATTTCTCAAGTGCCGTCCGGCGCAGGCTTCTCGCGGTTGAGAGATACCTGTGCAGATCGGCACATCAGGATAACACGAAGGGGTTTCTGTATGGCCGAAAACAACGCCAAGCTAAACGTTGGTGGTGGCGACCACGATTTCAACGTTCTTGACGGATCCATCGGGCCGTCAGTGGTGAACATCTCGTCCCTCTACAAGGACACGGGCATGTTCACCTATGACCCCGGTTTCACGTCAACCGCCTCCTGCGAATCCAAAATCACCTATATTGACGGCGACGAAGGCACCCTTCTCTACCGTGGTTACCCGATCGAACAGCTTGCCGATCACGGCGATTTCCTGGAGTCCTGCTATCTGCTGCTCTATGGCGAGTTGCCGACAAAGGTTCAGAAAGACGACTTTGTCAATCGCGTGACCTATCACACGATGATCCACGAGCAGATGAACCGGTTCTTTTCCGGCTTCCGCCGCGACGCCCACCCGATGGCGATCATGGTCGGGACGGTTGGCGCCCTGTCGGCCTTCTATCATGACTCGACGGACATCACCGATCCGCATCAGCGCATGGTCGCATCGCTGCGCATGATCGCGAAGATGCCGACGATCGCGGCCATGGCCTACAAGTATCACATCGGCCAGCCCTTCGTTTACCCGCGCAACGATCTGGGATACGCCGCCAACTTCCTGCACATGTGTTTTGCGGTGCCGTGCGAGGAGTACAAGGTAAACCCGGTTCTCGCCCGTGCCATGGACCGAATCTTCATCCTGCACGCGGACCACGAGCAGAACGCGTCCACATCCACGGTGCGTCTCGCCGGGTCTTCCGGCGCCAACCCGTTCGCCTGCATCGCGGCCGGCATTGCATGCCTCTGGGGCCCGGCACATGGCGGCGCCAACGAAGCGGCGCTGAACATGCTGTCCGAAATCGGATCGGTCGACAACATTCCCGAATATGTCGAACGCGCCAAGGACAAGGATGATCCGTTCCGTCTGATGGGCTTCGGGCACCGCGTCTACAAGAACTACGACCCGCGCGCGCGCATCATGCAGAAAACGACCCACGAGGTGCTGGGCGAACTCGGCATCAAGGACGATCCGCTTCTCGATGTCGCGATCGAGCTGGAGAAGATCGCGCTCAACGACGAGTACTTTATCGACAAGAAGCTTTATCCCAACATCGACTTCTATTCCGGCATCACGCTGCGGGCTCTCGGATTCCCGACAACGATGTTCACCGTGCTCTTCGCGCTGGCCAGGACCGTTGGCTGGATCGCGCAGTGGAAGGAAATGGTCGAGGATCCGTCCCAGAGAATTGGCCGTCCGCGCCAGCTCTACACCGGCGCAACCAAGCGGGACTACACACCGATCGATCAGCGCCGCTAAGGCCAGAACAGCAACGTAAATCCAGATACCCCCGGCCACCCCGGGGGTATTTCCGTTTGAGTGGACAAGACCGGCTCGCAGGATCGGCCGGTTAAGAACTCTCTTCGGTTTCAATCCTTTGGAAACGTGTAAAGCGTTCCGGATCGCTACTTGCGCATTGCCGCTATGACGACGTCGGCAGCGGCGTCTCGCTGACTGTGACCGTCCGGCAATCGCATCAGATCGTCGAGACGCTCCAGTTCCGACAATTGTGCATTTCGCTCGGGGCTGTCATCAAGGAGCGGCAAAAGCTGGTCTGCCAGCACCCTCGCCTCGACTTCCTCGTCCAGAAATTCGGGGATCGTCTTCTTTCCCAGGATGATGTTGGGAAGGACGAAGGTCTCGATGTTCGCCAGTTTGAGAACACGGTTCAGTTCCTTCAGCCGCCGGAAGAACCAGTCCACCCTGTAGGCGACCACCATCGGAACGCCGGAAAGCGCAAGTTCCAGCGAAACGGTTCCGGAAGCCGCCAATGCGGCATGGGCGCGGCGAAACGCGGCGTTTTTGGCCTGAAGCCCGGTTACGATTTCCGGCTGGAAACGCCAGCCGGAGACACCTTCGCGGATCCTGTCCTCCAGATGCGGCACCGCGGGCAACAGCACCTCGACATCCGGCATCTTGTCCTTCACGAGACCGACCGTGTCGCCGAAATCGGACAGGAGGCGCTTGATTTCGCTGCCGCGGCTGCCGGGCAGCACCAGCAGCACCCTGTTGTCCGCGCCGAGTGCGTTTCTTTCACCGGACGACGGGCGAAGCTGTTCAAGATTTTCGCTCAAGGGGTGGCCGACATAATGGGTACGCGGCCCGCCAAGACGCTTGTGCACGGCCGGCTCGAAAGGCAGAAGGGCCAGCAGCTCATCCACATAGGCGCTCATCCTTTTGGCGCGCCCCGGACGCCAGGCCCAGACGGAGGGCGAAACATATCCAATGATCGGGATATGAGGTGCCCGCTTCCGCACCCGCTTTGCGACACTGTGCGTGAAGTCCGGACTGTCAATGATGACGAGCACCGAGGGATCTTGCGCAACCACGGCATCAACCGTCTGGTAGACACGCCGGACGATCAACGGCAACCGTGCCAGAACAGCACTCAGCCCCATGACGGAAACGTCGGTCATGTCAAAAAAGCTTGTCAGACCGAGCGCTGTCATCCGTTCGCCACCGACACCGCAATAGCGCAGGTTAGAACCAAGTCGTCCGTTCAGCGCTTTCATCAGTTCAGAGCCCAGCTGATCGCCTGACTCTTCGCCGGCAACGAGACAAATCGTCGGCCCGGCTTCACTCATCCGCCGGCCCGTCAGACATGCGTGCGCGGTCGACCCCGACAACGAAAAGACCGGCTGCATCTGCTTTCTGCAGCGTACCGGCCTTGTCCGCAATCAAGGCGCCCTCGGCTTCCACGGCTATACCGGACAGGCCCGCGGCCAGGGCAAGCTCGATCGTTTTCGGACCGACAGTCGGAAGATCAACGCGCAAGTCCTGGTTGGGCTTGGCCGTTTTCACCAGAACACCCTTCCGTCCACGCGCGGAGACACGCCCGCTGGACTTGAGCTCGGCGCAGCGCTGCAGCATGGCGTCGGTGCCTTCCGCCCCTTCCAGCGCGATCACGCGCCCACCGACGGCAACTGCCGCCTGTCCGATGTCGAGTTCGCCAAGCTTCTCGGTTGCGCGCAGGGCAAGCTCCAGGTCATGCCAGTCTGCCTTGGAGGGCTTGGCACGCCCCAGAACGCCACTCGACGCCAGAAGCTGAGGTGCCACATCTTTTATCCCCACAACGCGAAACCCTTCGTTTTCAAAAAGCCGGATTACCTTGGTCAGCAGGCTGTCATCGCCACCGGACGAGAGTGCACGGATAATCGCGGGCAGTCGCTTCAACGTGCTGAAATCGGTCAGGAATGGCAAGAGATCCGGTCTCTTCGTCACGCCGCCAATGAAGAGAACTTCCTTGCATTGCGTTCGTTTGAGAAAGGCGTGAAGGCGGCCTATCTCACTCCAACCGAGTTCTGCATGCGCCTTCCGCCTGGTTTCCTCGTCGGCCTCGCCCTTGATCGCGACGATCTGAAAATCGCGTCCGGATGTCACGAGGACATCCGCGATCTGCCGGGGGATCATTCCGTTTCCTGCAATCAGAGCCAGGCGTGCAGAGCCTGCATCTGCCAGTTGCGGCATCTCGTCAGTCTTCGTTGCGCGGCGTACAGAACCGCCGATCTTCTTTCTCGAGAATGAAGTCGGTGACCGTTTTCACCAGCGGTTGATCCTGCGCCTCGGCGGCGAGCGCTTCAGCCCGGCTGCGCAAGGTTCCTTCTTCACTCTCGAACAGGGCACGGTAGGCCGCCCGGAGTGCGTGGATCTGCTCGCGCGGCAAACCCTTACGTTTCAGGCCAATGAGATTGAGGCCGGCAAGGCGGGCCCGGTCACCGATCACGGATCCATACGGAATGACGTCGAATTCGACACCGGTCATGCCGCCGACAATTGCTCCGGTGCCGATACGCGACCATTGCCGGATCGCGCTCAGGCCGCCCAGAATAACGAAATCGGCGAGTTCGACATGGCCGGCCAGTGTCGCATTGTTGGCAAGTATGACGTTGTTCCCGACCACGCAATCATGCCCGACATGGGAGCCCATCATGAAAAGGCCGTTGTTGCCGACCTTGGTCACGCCACCGCCGCCCTCGGTCCCGGGGCTCATGGTGACGTGTTCGCGAATCTGGTTGTTCGAGCCGATTTCGAGCCGCGTCACCTCGCCGGCAAACTTCAGATCCTGAGGTTTGTGACCAATGCTGGCGAAAGGAAAAATGTGCGTACCGGACCCGACGCTGGTATGGCCTGCGACGACCGCATGCGCCTCGAGTATCACACCGTCGGCAAGTTCAACGTTCGGTCCGACGATCGAATATGGACCGATACGAGTTCCCTCGCCGATCACGGCCCCGTCTTCAACGATGGCCGTAGGATGAATATCTGTCATTTTTCCTCACGCATCTATCAGCATGGCGCTGACTTCCGCTTCCGCTACCTTCTTGCCGTCCACCTGGGCGACTGCGTCGAACTTCCAGATATTGGCGCGTTGCTTGATCTTCTTGACGTGAAAATGCACCTGATCTCCCGGCTCGACCGGCTTGCGGAACTTCGCTTTGTCGATCGTCATGAAATAGACCAGTTGCGGCGGCGCGTCATCGCCGCGTGCATGCACACACAGAGCGCCGGCCGTTTGCGCCATGGCTTCAATGAGAAGAACACCGGGAAAGACCGGTCTCTCGGGAAAGTGCCCGGTAAAATGGGGTTCGTTGATCGTGACGTTCTTGATTCCGATACAACTGTTATCGCCATCCATCTCGATGATCTTGTCGATAAGCAGGAAAGGATACCTGTGCGGCAGAAGTTTCATGATCTTCATGATATCTGCGCTGGCAAGTGTCTTTTTTTCTTCGTCTTCCATGAGTGCCCCTCGGCGGATTAACTCCGAAACATTCAATTTAACGCGGTTTACGGCTCGTTGCCGCGTTCTGCAAGCTTTCTGACCGCGGCGACTTCCCTGAACCACTGTTTCACTGGCTTCGCGGGCGTGCCGCCGTAGCGTCCGCCGGGAGCCAGGTCTTCGCTTACCACGCTCACGGCCGCAATCTGTGCGCCCATGCCGATCGTCACGTGACCGCGGACACCTGTCTGGCCGCCGATCGCCACGAAGTCTTCCAGGGTACAGCTGCCGGACAGGCCGACCTGCGACACCAGAACACAGTGCCGTCCGACAACCACGTTGTGGCCAATCTGGACCTGATTGTCGATCTTGGTGCCCTCTCCGATGATGGTGTCCCGGTTTGCACCGCGATCAATCGTCGTATTGGCGCCGATCTCGACATCGTCCTGGATGATGACGCGGCCGACCTGCGGAACCTTGAGATGTCCCTGTGGCCCCATCGCATAGCCGAAACCGTCCTGTCCGCAACACACGCCCGGATGAAACGTGACCCTGTTTCCGAGGACGGAATGCTGAACAGTGCAATTGGGTCCGACAACGCAATCACGGCCGATCTTCACTCCGAAACCGATGACAGCGTTCGCACGAATGACGCTGCCCGAGCCGATCTCGGCATCCGCCCCGACAACCGCTCCGGCCTCGATCGTGACATTTTCCTCAAGCGTGGCCGTCGGATCGACAACCGCCCTTTGCGACACACCTGAACTGGACGGTTCACGCGGCGACATGGCGTCCGGGAAGAGGTTCGCCAACACCTTTGCCCAAGACCGGTAGGCATCGTCGCAAACCAGAACCGCCACGTTCTCCGGAACCTTGTCCTTGTGTTTCCTGCCGACGAGACAGGCCGCCGCCCCGGTGGTTTCCAGTTGCTTCAGGTAAGCGGTGTTGTCAAAGAATACGAGCGCGCCGGACCCTGCATCTTCCAGTGGCGCGACATCCGAAATTTCGAGTGTCTCGTCACCTCGGTAGATTTCCGCCCCTGCCCATTCGGCAACCATCTTGAGCACAATGGAATTCGGGAATTCGAAGAACCTGGGCTCGGACATATTGTCATCCTTGTTGCAAGCCAACAAAAAAGGCCGCCGTAAAGACCGGCGGCCGTTTTCTAACCCGATTGACCGCCATTTAGAAGCGGGTACCACCGCTCAGTCTGAACAGCTGGGTCTTGTCGGAGTCTTCCTTTACGAGCGGATAGGCAAAGTCGGCACGGATCGGGCCGAATGGCGATCTCCACCGCACACCTGCACCGACCGACGCGCGGATCGCCAGATCGTTGGAATCGATCCTGCCGCCATTGTTCTCAACCAGATTGACCAGATCGGTGTCCGCATCCCACAGAGATCCGGCATCGGCGAACACCGCACCGCTCAGGCCGAGTTCCTTCGGAATGATCGGGAACGGGAATGTGCCTTCAGCGGTCGCCGCGAAGAAGAACCGGCCGCCGATAGCATCATCCGTCGTTGCATCGCGAGGACCGATACCCTGGTTTTCGAAGCCGCGCACGAGGTTGCCGCCAAGCATGAACTGCTCGGACACCCGCAGGCGCTCGTCACCGAGTGCCATGATGTTACCACCGCGGAACTGCAGGCTGCCGACGACGCCGTAGTCAGCCAGGATTTCCTTGTAGGCGCGGGCCTGTGCTTCGGTCTTGATGTAGAAGCTGTCGCCGCCGAGACCTGCAAACTGCTGACCGAAAGACGCATAGATGCCGTCCGTCGGGTCAAGGTTCCGGTCGAGCGTGTTGTAGCGAAGGTCGTAACCGACCAGCGATGTCAGGTAGGTTCCGAGCGAGTCACAAACTGCAAGCGACAGATTGTTGGTGTTACAATTGTTGATGTTGGTCGACTGGTTGTCGGGATCGGAGTTGTCTTCCTGGAAAATGTTGTAGAACAGCCGAAGCGTCAGTTCTTCTTCGCGCAGCGGCAGCGTGAAGCCGAAGCCGCCACCCGTTCTCTCCTGGTCGAAGGAACGGTAGTCGTTGGCATCATCTACCCTGCGATAGACATCGACGTCGAACGCCACCCGGCGCCCCATGAAGAACGGTTCCACGAAACGGAACTCATAGGACTGGGTATCGGTGCCGCCACCGATCGAGAGTTTCACGAACTGGCCTCTGCCGAGGAAGTTCTTTTCCGTGAGCGACACATCACCGACGATACCGTCGACGGTTGAGTAACCGACACCGAACGAGATTTCGCCCGTCGGCTTTTCTTCCACGCGAACATTGACGACCACGCGGTCCGGGGCACTGCCCTGTTGCGTGGTGATCGAAACGTTCTCGAAGAAATCAAGGTTGCGCAAACGCCGTTCGGCCTTGTCCACAAGCGCCCGGTTGAAGGCGTCGCCTTCCACGATATCGAATTCGCGGCGAATGACGTATTCACGGGTCCTGTCGTTCCCGATGATATTGATCCGCTCGATATAGGCTCGCGGGCCTTCCTCGATGTAGTAGATCAGCGAAATCGTGTTGTCGTCGTAGTTGCGCGACCCTCTGGGGCGAACGCGCGCAAACGCATATCCTTCCTCGGAAACACGCAGGGTGATTTCTTCGACGGACTGCTCGACGCGCAAGGAGTTGAAGGTCTGGCCGCTGCGTGTACGCACGAGCTTGCGCAGGTCTTCAGGGTCGACTTCGGCGATGGTCGACACCAGTTCGACATCGCGGATCTTGTATCTCTCACCTTCATCAACGGTGAAGGTGACGTAGAAGATGTTCTGCTCGCGATCGAGGTCCGCGCTTACCGAAACAATCCGGAAATCGGCATAGCCCTTCTGATTGTAGTACCGGCGAAGCAGTTCCTCGTCGGCCGCCAGGCGATCGGGATCATAGGTGTCGGTGCTGCGCAGGAAGCTCAGAAGACCGGTTTCGCGCGTCCGGATGACGTCGCGCAGACGGCCATCGCTGAACGCCTTGTTGCCGATGAAACTGATGCGTTCGACACCTGTCTTCGCGCCTTCGTTGATTTCAAAGACCAGGTCGACCCGGTTTTGTCCCCGGTCGATGATCTTCGGCTCGACGGACGCACCAAAGCGGCCGGAGCGACGATAGGACTCGAGAATGTTCTGAACGTCCGCCTGAACGCGGGCGCGGGACAGCGTTGTCCTGGGCTGCGAACGGACCGCAGTTTCCAGAGCGTCGTCCTTGATCTTCCGGTTACCTTCGAAAGAAACGCGATTGATGATCGGGTTTTCCGAAACCGTTACGATGACCGTGCTGCCGCGGGGGGTGATGTCGACAGTGGCGAACAGGCCGGTCGCATAAAGCGCTTTCAGGGATTCATCCACATCAAAGGCGCTGTAGGAGCGGCCGGGAACGATCGTCATGTAGCTTATGACGGTTTCATCCTCGACGCGGGTGTTCCCCTGCACCTGAATGCTTCGGGCCACGGCTGCTTCGGCAACCGAAACGAAGGAAATTGATCCTGCCACCTGCGGCACGACCGACCCTACCGAAAATACGGCTGCCGCCAAACACACGGCCCGTATAAGTTTCTGCAATCGCTGCATTATTGCGCTATGCCTTTTTTGTAGTACCCCATCCGGGAACCTGCACTCACCCCTGCGGATTCTCGGAACCGACGAACGTTGTATAGGTTTTTACCGATAACGCAACCGCACTTCGAGGCTGAAAGCGATTTAGTCTGAAGACGTTGCGTCAATGTCACGGCTGCTAGGAATCGTTTGATACGAGACGCAAAATATCCCTCCAGGTCACGAAGACCATTAGCATTAATACCAAGCCCAAACCGATGCGGAAGCCGACATCCTGCACACGCTCGCTCAAAGGCTTGCCCCGCAAGGCTTCCGCGGCGAAGAAAACAAGATGGCCGCCATCCAGAATCGGGACAGGTGCAAGATTGATCAGACCGATGCTCACCGACAGAACGGCGGCGAGCGAAATCAGCGGGATCAGGCCATGTTCCGCGACTTTTCCCGAAATCTCGGCAACGCGGATCGGGCCACCGAGCTGGTCTGCGGACTGACGCTGGGTGATCACACCCCAGATGTAGCTGACGGTGCCGTCCATGATCCTGTAGGTTTCCCGAGCCCCTTCCGCTATGGCTCCGATCGGGCCGTACTGGATGCGGATGACATTCTCCGGATCGGCACTGCCGCGAAGACCGATGTCACCAGCCATCTGGCGTTCGCCGAGGAACACTTCCTTTTCCTTGGCATCCGGCGTGACCGTCAGGGCAACAAGGTCTCCCCCGCGCTCAACCTGAAAGACCAGCGGATTGTTGGCATTCATCAGGACAATCTGACGAAGCTCGCCGAAGGTGTGAATGTCACGCCCGTCGATCTGCTTCACGACATCGCCGGCGACAATACCACCCCGCGCCGCCGCGCCGTCGGGGAAGACCTCTTCCACGACCGGGACCAAACCCTGCTTGCCGGCGGACACGAACAGAGCTGCAAAGATGACGATGGCGAGAAGAAAATTCGCCAGCGGGCCGGCGGCGACAATCGCCGCGCGCTGCCAGACGGGCTTGGCGATGAAAGCGGTCTTGCGCTCTTCGTCGCTCATGTTCGCGATGATTTCACGGCTGGGAACACTCGCCGCGTTTTCATCACCGGCGAATTTCACGTAGCCGCCGAGCGGGATCATGCACAACTTCCAGCGCGTTCCCTTTCGGTCGTTCCAGCCGAAGATCTCACGGCCGAACCCGACGGCGAACGCATCCACCTTCACGTTGCACCAGCGGGCAACGGCGAAGTGGCCAAGTTCATGAAAAAATACCACGATTGTCAGGACAAACAGAAAGGGGATGATCGTTCCGACAACGAGGGAATAAGCAGATACTAAGAGATCCATGAACGGGTCCGATCCAAACGCGACGACGCATTTATTGCATCACATTATTAATAAGAGAATTACGGCGCGTTAATGGTAAGACACTTTTTTTGCTGCAGCATCAATGCCATGACGTCCGGCTCTCGACCCATTCTAGGGTCTTTTGCCGCGCTTCGGAATCCAGGTCGAGCACGTCTTCAACACATTTTGAAGGCTTGAGCAGGTCGGAAGCGGACAAACGGTCGAGAACGGCTTCGATTGCCGCCGGAATATCCAGGAACCCGATACGGCCGTTGAGAAAGGCCTGAACCGCGACCTCGTCCGCCGCATTGAGCGCCGCCGGCGCACCGCCGCCCGCATCCAGGGCCTGCAGAGCAAGACCCAGGCACGGAAATCGGACAGGGTCAGGCGCTTCGAAGGTCAGCGTTCCAAGTTCCGCAAGGTTTAGTCGCTTGACCGGAACGGGCATTCGCTTCGGGAAGGACAGGCAGTGTGCGATCGGTGTCCGCATGTCCGGGCTTCCCAGTTGCGCAAGCAGCGAGCCGTCTTTGTACTGCACAAGTCCGTGAACCGTCGACTGCGGGTGAACAAGCACATCGAGCTGGTCATTTGCAACAGGGAAAAGGTGCGAAGCCTCAATGACTTCGAACCCTTTGTTCATCATGGTTGCACTGTCGATCGTAATCCGGGAACCCATATCCCAGTTGGGGTGCCTGAGCGCCTGCGCCGGGGTGACGGATTGCATCTTCTCGATCGGCCAGGTTCTGAACGGACCGCCTGACGCCGTGAGGATGACCTTTTCGATCTGATCAGCCTGGTCTTTCTCGAAAACCTGAAAAATCGCATTGTGCTCACTGTCGACCGGCAGCAGTTCCGCTTCGGCCTCACGAACCCGATCCACGAACAGATCGCCGGCACACACAAGGCATTCCTTGTTGGCGAGCGCGATGCGGCGCCCCGGCTTGATGGCCCTGAATGTCGGTGCCAGCCCCGCGGCTCCCACGATCGCGCCGACAACCAGCTCCGCCTCCAGGTCCACCGCTTCCGCGATCGCTGCCTGCCCGCATGCAGCCCGGATGCCGGTTCCGCTCAGTCGATCAGCAAGCAATTGGTAGTTTTCGGTTTCCGCCAGGACTGCAATCGACGCGTTGAGCTTGATGGCCATCTCGGCGAGCCCGTCTGCATTCCGATTGGCCACAAGGGCAACGACGTCGAACCGATCGGGATTCCTTTCAAGCAGATCGGCGAGACTTTGGCCGATCGAGCCCGTTGCCCCCAGAACGGTGACCCTGACCGGGCCCTCCCCGATATCGCTTGCGGCGTCAGCCGGCATCGATCTTCCCCCAAGCTTATCCAAGTCCAAGGCCCGCGACAGGATCTGAAAGCGGACCGCCGAGCAGAACCCCGATGAGAACGGCAAAGATCGCGGCGGCAACGAGGCCGTCGATCCGATCCATGATACCGCCGTGACCTGGGATCAGCTGACCGGAATCCTTCACGTCGAAGCGGCGCTTAATTGCCGACTCGAACAGATCTCCCGCCTGCGAGATCACGGACAGAACCATCGCCACGCCAGCCCAGCCCAACAGCCCCTGCGCATTTGCAAGCGCAGCCACCGCGGTACCGAAAACGGTTGCGAAGAACAATCCGCCAAGCGCACCCGACCATGTTTTTTTCGGAGAGATGCGCGCCCAGAGTTTCGGTCCCCCCAGCGCCCGTCCGGTGAAATAGGCGAAGATGTCAGTCGCCCAGACGACGGACATGAGGAAGAAAGCAAACAGCAGTCCGTCACTCCCCGATCGAATTGCGAGGAGCGAAAACAGGGCGAGACCGCTGAACAGCACACCCTCTGCTCCCCAGCGGCCGGTCTGGCCGCCGCCTGCACACAGAAACACGGAGACAGATCCCGCAACCAGGACAATGAGCGCAATTTCCGGCAGGCCGATGACCTGCAGAACGGCCAGTGCGGGGAGCGTCAGAAAACTCAACGCGGCCGGCAGCAAGGCATCACGTGTCCCGGTGATCGACATCCATTCCCACAGGAAAAGCAAGGCGGCGACAAGCACAAGGATCGCAAAAGCCAGCCCGCCCCAGAAGGTGATCAGCAGCACCAGCGGTCCCAGGATCACGGCCGAAACTAGCCGCAACCGCAAGTCGGACATTTTGGTTTGTTTCGGTCCGGGCTCTTCCATTATGGACGCCGCATGTCAGAGCGCTTTGGCATCGACCCCGCCATAGCGTCTCTCGCGATTGCAGAAACAGCTGAGGGCCTCGTCGAGCGCGGCTTCGTCAAAATCCGGCCAGTTCAGGTCACAGAAGTAGAATTCGGAATAGGCGGCCTGCCAGAGAAGAAAATTGGAAAGACGGATTTCACCGCTGGTCCGGATGATGAGATCCGGATCCGGCAAGCCGCCGGTATCCAGCGCGTGTGTCACCAAGTCCTCGGAAATGTCTTCCACGCGCAAGTCGCCGTCCTTGACGCGCTGCGCAAGATGTTGCGTGGCCCTGACGATTTCATCGCGCGCGCCGTAGTTGAAAGCGACCACCAGATCCAGTCCGGTGTTCTTGCGCGTCAGGTCCTCGGCCTCCTCCAGCAAGGCCAGGATGCCCGGTTCCAGATCACTGCGTCCGCCGATCACGCGAATACGGACATTCGCCTCGTGCAATTCACTGAGGTCGCGCTGAACGAAGCGCTTCAGCAATCCCATCAGGAACGAAACCTCGGTTGCCGGCCGGTTCCAGTTCTCGGAGGAGAAACTGTAGATCGTCACGATCCTGATACCGACTTTTCCGGCATGCCGGATTGTCTTTCTGAGCGCTTCCAGGCCCTGGCGATGCCCCTCGGTCCGCGGCAGGCCGCGTGCCGTCGCCCAACGTCCGTTGCCATCCATGATGAAGGCAACGTGTTTGGGCAGATTGCCGATCGATCCGCTTTCCGCCGGTGCTTGCGGGTTCGGGCTGACGCTCATAGGCTCCCCCTGATCACAGGTCCGGTCACAGCCTAGACCTGTGAAATTTCCTGTTCTTTTCGCTCCAGCATGCTGTCGACTTCGCCAATCATCTGATCGGTCAGCTTCTGCACTTCGTCGGACGCGGCCCTGCTGTCATCCTGGGAGATTTCACCGTCTTTCTCGGCTTTCTTGGCGTCATCCATGCCGTCGCGGCGCACATGTCTGATGGCGACCTTCGCCTGTTCGGCATACTTGTGCGCAACCTTGATGAGTTCCTGGCGCCGCTCCTGGTTGAGTTCGGGAATCGGCAGGCGCAGCAACTGCCCGTCAACCACCGGGTTCAGGCCAAGGTTTGATTCCCGGATCGCCTTCTCCACGGCGGCAACCATGCTCTTGTCCCAGACCTGCACCGCGACCATGCGCGGTTCGGGAACGGAAACGGTAGCGACCTGGTTGATCGGCATGGCCTGGCCGTAGGCGTCGACGGAGACCGGGTCCAGCATGGACGCGGATGCACGACCGGTACGAAGGCCTGCAAAATCGGTTTTCAGCACTGAGAGCGCCCCTTGCATGCGGCGCTTCAAATCGTCCAGATCGACACCTTCTACCGACATTTTGTCCTCACTGTTGTTTTATGCGTGGCTAAATGGAGTCTCAGCGCGCGCCAACATGGCACAAACGCGCTGAAACACAAGGGCTTGAAGAAAAGATCAGGCTGAAAAGTGTCAGTCGCCCACGACTGTATAAGTGCCTGTTTCTTGAAGCACGCTCACCAGCGCACCTGGAGTATGGATTGAAAATACGATGACAGGAATGGAGTTGTCGCGCGCCAGTGCAATGGCCGTCGTATCCATGACCTTCAGATTGCGCGTGATGACTTCTTCATAGCCGAGGGTCGCATACCGTTCGGCGTCGGGATTTTCCTTGGGGTCGTCGGAATAGACCCCGTCGACCTGGGTCCCTTTCAGGAAGGCGTCGCACTTCATCTCCGCTGCGCGCAGGGCTGCTCCGCTGTCCGTGGTGAAAAACGGGTTCCCCGTTCCGCCGGCGAAGATGATCACGTCGCCGTCTTCCATGTAGCGGTCGGCAACACGCTGTGAAAACGTCTCGCAGATCGACGGCACCGCGACGGCCGACAGGACGCGGGCATTCACTTTCAGGCGCCGCAAGGCATCGGCCAGGGTCAGGCTGTTCATGATGGTCGCAAGCATCCCCATGTGGTCGCCCGTGACCCGGTTGCCGCCTTTTGCTGCAACGGCAACGCCGCGGAAGATGTTACCGCCACCGACGACAACACCGACCTGGGCTCCGAGAGCCACGGCGTCGGCAATTTCCTTCGCGATCCTTTGCACAATGGCCGGGTCAATTCCAAAAGCCTGCGATCCCATCAGGGCTTCACCGGAGAGTTTCAGAAGGATCCGTTTCCAACGCAAAGAATTCGTCATGTGTTCACCTGGATTAGAATTGTCTTTCTAAAAAAAAAGCGCCGGACTTGCCGGCGCTTTCGTGAGCTTACTGCCCGGTGGCTGCCGCCACCTCCGCGGCGAAGTCCTGCTCTTCCTTCTCGATCCCCTCGCCCAGGGCAAGGCGGACAAAACCGGTAAGCTTGACTTCGGTCCCGAGTTCTTTCGCAAGCGCCTCTACAGCCTGTTCAACCGTCTGATCCGGGTTGATGACAAAGGCCTGTTTCACGAGGGTAACTTCCTCGTAGAATTTGCGCAAACGTCCTTCCACCATCTTTTCGATGATGTTGTCAGGTTTGCCGGACTCGCGTGCCTGCTCGGAGAAAACGGTCTTTTCGCGTTCGACGACGGCCGGATCCAGCTCTTCCGTGTTCAGGGCGAGCGGGCTTGTCGCCGCTACGTGCATCGCGATCTGACGGCCGAGGCCGTCGAGCTTTGCAGCGTCTGCAGACGATTCCAGCGCGACGAGCACGCCGATCTTGCCAAGTCCCTCGGCGACCTTGCCGTGGACATAGGTCGATACCACGCCTTCGTTGACCGCAAGCAGTGCGGAACGGCGCAGCGTCATGTTTTCGCCGATGGTCGCGATCGCGTCGGTGATCGCGTCGGCAACGGATTTGCCGTCGAGATCGGCCGCAGCCAGTGCTTCCACCGAACCGTCGGTCGATGTTGCAACCTTGGCAACCTTGGCGACCAGTTCCTGGAAGCCCTCGTTGCGCGCAACAAAGTCGGTCTCGGAGTTCAGCTCGATCACGGCAGCCTTGGTGCCGTCGGTTGCAACACCAATAAGGCCTTCCGCAGCGACGCGTCCGGCTTTCTTCGCGGCCTTTGCGAGGCCTTTGGTGCGCAGCCAGTCGACAGCCGCCTCCATGTCACCGCCAGATTCATTCAAAGCGGTCTTGCAGTCCATCATGCCAGCGCCGGATTTCTCACGGAGCTCTTTTACCATCGCAGCGGTAATGCTCATCGATTGCCTCGTGGATGGGGGTTTCAGATATGACACGGTTTAGCTGATCGCTGCCCGCATCTTTATGACGGGACTGCAACAAAGTGCAGCCCGCCTTGCGAATTCAACATGTGATCTGCCGCGACATCGCGCGGCAGCACCGGATCAGGCTTCCGCCTTAGCCGTCTCGCCTTCAGCCGGAGCTTCGTCGGCGACCGGAGCTGCTTCTGCAGCCGGCGCCTCTTCAGCAGGTGCGGCTTCTTCGGCAGGTGCAGCTTCTTCCACTGCCTCGACCAGAACCTCTTCAACAGGCGCTTCTTCCGATTCGCCGAGGTCGACACCGGCAGCACCCTGTGCGCGGGAAATACCGTCGATGGCAGCGCGCGCAATGAGATCGCAGTAAAGCGAAATGGCACGGCCGGCATCGTCATTGCCCGGCACCGGATAGGTGATGCCGTCCGGATTGGAATTGGAATCGAGGATCGCGGCG
Source organism: Roseibium sp. (assembly GCF_965232425.1). Classification (GTDB taxonomy): domain Bacteria; phylum Pseudomonadota; class Alphaproteobacteria; order Rhizobiales; family Stappiaceae; genus Roseibium. The sequence goes on along the minus strand of NZ_OZ246971.1, from coordinate 5,317,934 downwards.
ACAGGAATGCCGAGACGGCGTGCTTCCTGAATGGCGATCGCCTCGCGGTTCGTGTCGACCACGAAGATGAGGTCGGGAATACCGCCCATGTCCTTGATGCCGCCCAGATTCCGCTCGAGCTTCTCGCGCTCGCGGTCCATGAACAGACGCTCTTTCTTCGTCAGGGCGTTCGCCGCATCCGAAGACAGCGTTTCTTCCAGCTTGCGCAGACGCTGAATGGACTGGGAAATGGTCTTCCAGTTGGTCAGCATGCCGCCGAGCCAGCGGGCATTGACGAAATACTGCGCGGAATTGCGGGCGGAAGAAGCGACAGCTTCCTGAGCCTGACGCTTGGTGCCGACGATCAGAACGCGGCCGCCGCCGGCGACCGTGTCGGAAACAGCCTTCAGCGCCTGGTGCAAGAGCGGCACCGTCTGCGACAGATCCATGATGTGAACATCGTTGCGTACACCAAAGATGTACTGACCCATGCGCGGGTTCCAACGGTGTTTCTGGTGACCAAAGTGAACGCCGGCTTCGAGCAGCTGACGCATGGTGAAATCGGGCAAAGCCATGGCCCTTAATCTCCTGAGTTTTCCGGTTTAACCTCCGCAAGAGGAGTTAGGGCCGGAGGATCTCTCCAATCGGCCACCGGATGGACCCCGATAAGCTCAGGTTCCGCCCCTTGCGTGTGGAATGCGCGCCTTATAGTTGGCAGCGAAATTTATTTCAAGACCAAAACCCGCTTTTCTTTCCAACTTCGGGCGATCACCGGCGCCCCCTGAAACAAGGAGGTTCTGGCTGTTCGGACACACACAAATGAAATGACAGGCCGGCTGGCGTCAGAAGAGCTCGAACCCTTTGCCCCCTATGACAATCGGGACATCACGGCGGGGGTCAGCTGCGCCGGCTCTTGTTAATCAAGTCGGCCGCCTTGCGCCGAACCGACCGACCAGTGATCCGGGTTGACGCGCACGAAGATCTGGGCCCGCTGGCGTTCTGTCACATCGGCGTTTTCCGCCGAATCCTCCACGCTGCGCAGCGCAAGTGCCAGCGATCCCACTTGTTGCGCCTGAACCACCACTTCCGACTGGAACAGCGTCAGCTCGAGCGTAGCCGTGCGCTTGGGGGAAAGGTTCTTGCCGTCCTGCTCTCCGGCCGTGGTGCTGTCGATTGCAAGAACGCGAATGTTTTCCAGAATTGTTTCACTCGTGACCCCGACACCTTCCAGCTCACGCGTCAGGATGAGATCGACCTTGTCGCCCGGAAGGATAAATCCGCCCGCGGAGGTTTCCTGCCCGACGAGAACCGCTATAGCACGCTTTCCCTTCGGCAACATGGTGGCCATGTATCCCTTGTCGGTCTGGATCAGGCGCTCGCCACGGATCGGTTCACCGGAAAAAATCGCAGTTCTGGCGATGCTGCCGACCACGTCCTGGCTCACTTTCGCTGCCTTTGCCTTGGTCATGACACCACGGGGGACAGCGTCCTTCGGCCATTCAACCCAGGCAAAGTCCCTGTCTGTAATCTTCCCGCCCTGCGGGATGTCCTTTGCCGCAACAAGAACCTTGGTATGCTCCACGGGTGCCGGCGGAGGCGGAGCCGCGACCGCCACTTCCGTATCCCTGACAAAATGAAACGCCTGATAACCTGCGCCAAGGGATACAAGAAGTACAAATATCCTAGCGAGTTTTGTCCACAATTTGCCTATTCCCAGCACACATCATTATTTTTCGAGCCAAGAATACATGCAAAAGCCCCAAATCATAAGCAACCCGGAAGGAAAACACGCAGTACTATTAACAAGATGCCAAAATTCTTTGTCACGTTCAAAGCATTAAGAAATCGCAAGATAAAATTTCATGAAATTGTTTTGTTTCCATTTCAGGTTTTCTTAATTTCTCAATAGAACGGAGATAGCGGCAATCGGCGCATGACATCCGGCACACTGCGGCTGGTATCGCCGCGCAGCCCCCGCAACAACGACCTGCTGGACCTACCAGGTCCGCAGGTTCACGCCATTTGCACATCCGTCACGCCCGGCACTGCCTTTAGGGCACCGGCGATTTCCGGAGACAACCGGAATCGGCCCGGCAACTTCACTTCGACCTCTCGCGAGCCGTTCTCAAGCAGCACGATCACCGTGACATCGCCCTCGCCTCGCACCGTAAGCTGCCGTGCAAGGCTCTGTATCGGGCGTTCATCGCGCACAAACACACGCATGCTCTTTTGCAGTCGCGCCGCGACCTTGTCGATCGGGTCGACCTGCTCGACGCGCAAGGACGGCTCCTCGTCTCTCATGTCGGCGCCGACAAGGACAACGACCGATCGTCCCGGCTGCAGGACGTCCCGGAACTGCTCAAGTTTTTCCCGGAACAGCAGTGCCTCGTATTGGCCGCTGGCATCCGAAAGCCGCGCGATTCCCATTCTTGTCCCGGTGCGCGTCTTGCGTTCCTGAAGCGAAATGACCGTTCCAGCGAGCCGTCCATGCGACGCCCCCTGCTTGACCGCGTCGGCAAACTGGGTCCAGGGCTGCGCGCGCATCTTTTCCAGCACCTTCGCATATTCATCGATCGGGTGCGCCGACAGATAGAAGCCGATCGCCGCGTGCTCGCGCTGGAGTTTCTCGTCATTGGTCCAGCTGAGCACCTCGTCAAGCTGCAGGGGCTCTTCGCTGTCGCTTCCGCCGAACAGTTCGTCCTGACCGAGCGTCCTGTTCTCCTCGGTCCGTTGGGCCAATCCCATGATCCGGTCGATCCCCTCGAACACGCGGGCCCGATCCGGCTCGAGTTCATCGAACGCACCGGCGGCGACAAGGTTCTCAAGAGTTCGCTTGTTGAGGAACTTCGGCGAGATCCGGCGGGCAAAGTCGCCAAGGCTCTTGAACGGCGTATCCCCGCGCATGTCGACGATATGCTCGACCGCCTGTTCACCAACGCCCTTGATCGCGCCCATTGCGTAAAGGATCTTCCCGTCCGAAACATCGAAGACCACACCGCTGCGGTTGATCGACGGTGGCACGATCTCGATCTTCATCCGCCGGGCCTCCTGGCGGAAATCACCAAGCTTGTCAGTGTTACCGAGATCCAGCGTCATTGAAGCTGCCATGAACTCGACCGGGTGGTTCGCCTTCAGCCAGGCGGTATGATAGGAGACAAGCGCATAGGCGGCCGCGTGTGATTTGTTGAAGCCGTAATTCGCGAATTTCGCGACGAGATCGAAAATCGTTCCGGCCTGGCTCTTGTTGATGCCGCGCTCGACCGCACCGTCGACGAAACGCGCTCTCTGGACTTCCATTTCCGCCGCGATCTTCTTGCCCATGGCGCGGCGCAGAAGGTCGGCCTCTCCGAGCGAATAGCCGGACAGCACCTGCGCGATCTGCATGACCTGTTCCTGGTAGACGATGATCCCGTTCGTCTCCATCAGGATCGGTTCGAGGAGCGGATGCAGGCAGTCCGGCTCCTGTTCACCGTGCTTGACTGCGTTGTAGACGGGAATGTTCTCCATCGGTCCGGGACGATACAGCGCCACGAGCGCGATGATGTCCTCGAACCTGTCCGGCTTCATGCCCGCGATTGCCCGACGCATTCCCTGGCTTTCCAGCTGGAACACGCCGAAGGTTTCACCGCGCGCGAGCAACTCGTAGGTCCCGGTATCGTCGATCGGCAGACCGGCGACATCCACCGTGACACCGCGCCGCTCGATCAGGGCCACGGCCGTGTCGATCACCGTCAGTGTCTTCAGGCCGAGAAAGTCGAACTTCACCAGGCCCGCATCTTCGACCATCTTCATGTTGAACTGCGCGACCGGCATGTCCGAACGCGGGTCGCGATAGAGCGGCACAAGCTGTTCCAGCGGGCGATCGCCGATCACGACGCCGGCAGCATGCGTCGACGCATGCCTGTAGAGGCCCTCCAGCTTCTGGGCCATGGAGAGCAGTCTTTCGACGATTTCCTCTTCCCGTGCCGCCTCGCTCAGCCGCGGTTCGTCCGCGATTGCCTGGGCAAGCGTCACCGGATTGGCCGGGTTAGCCGGAACCAGCTTGCAAAGCCGGTCGACCTGGCCATAGGGCATCTGAAGCACGCGGCCGACATCCCGGAGCACGGCGCGCGCCTGAAGCGAACCGAAGGTAATGATCTGCGCGACCTGCTGGCGGCCGTATTTCTCCTGAACGTAGCGGATGACTTCTTCACGCCGGCTCTGGCAGAAGTCGATGTCGAAATCCGGCATCGAGACACGCTCGGGATTGAGAAAGCGCTCGAAAAGCAGCGAGAACCGCATCGGGTCGAGATCGGTGATCGTCAGCGACCACGCGACAAGTGACCCGGCACCAGACCCGCGGCCCGGACCGACCGGGATATCCTTCGCCTTGGCCCACTTGATGAAGTCGGCAACGATCAGGAAGTATCCCGGAAACTTCATGCGCTCGATAATGCCGGTTTCGTAGTCGAGCCGCTCCCAATAGTCCTTTTCCTCAAGTCCAGGAGCCAGACCATGTTCATCGAGCCGTGCGCGCAGCCCTTCTCGGGCCTGGCGCTTGAGTTCGTCCGCCTCGGCCTGCTCGGCCGCTTCCGGGTCCGCATCCGCATCGGTGAAACGCGGAAGGATCGGTGCCCGGCGCTCCGGCCGGAAACTGCACCTTTGCGCGATCTCGACCGTTGCGGAGAGCGCTTCGGGCAAATCTGAAAAAAGAGCGCACATTTCAGCGCGGCTCTTGAAATAGTGTTCCGGCGTGAGGCGTCTGCGGTCTTCTTCGATGAGAACACGACCCTCGGAGATGCAGATCAAGGCATCATGCGCCTCATAGTCTTCGCGCTTCGCAAAAAAAGGCTCGTTGGTCGCGGCCACCGGCAGGCCGTGCTCGTAGGCAAGCTCCAGAAACGCGTCTTCCGTCTTGCGCTGATCTTCCATCCCGTGCCGCTGGATCTCGACGTAGCAGCGGCCGGAAAACGCCGTCGACAATTTCTGGAGACGGGTCCGGGCGATCGCCTTCTGCCCGGCTAACAGCGCTGCTCCCACCGGGCCCAAATGCCCGCCGGTCAGAACGATCAGGTCTTCCGACTTGGAAAACAGATACTCCGCCGAGACATGCGGTTTCAAGCCGGTCTCGGTGTCGAGGAACGCCCGGGAGGTCAGTTCCATCAGATTGCCGTAACCGTGTTCGGTCATCGCGATCAGCACGACGTCGGCGAGCGCGATTTCACCCCGGCGCGCGCTTTCCAGACCATCATCGAAGAAGACGGACAGCTGACACGCGGTGATCGGCTGAATACCGGCCCCCCAGGCTTTTGAGGAAAACTCCTGGGCACCGAAAAGATTGTTGGTATCTGCGACGGCGAGCGCCGGCTGGCCGTCGTCTTTCGCCAGTTCAAGAAGTTTCTTGATCGGCAACGCTCCTTCGAGGAGCGACAGCGCGGAGTGCACTCTCAAGTGCACGAAATCCGGGCCACCCGAACCGGGTCCACCGGCCACCGGCGTGCTTTCAGACTGTACGGATCCACCTGATGTCACGGACATGCCGAGGCTCTTTTCTGTTACTGGAATCAGAGCCTAGTCAATCTCGTCTTTCTGCTGCTGTCGAGACGCAGTCAGAGTTGTGCCCGTTCTTCTTCGCCGGCACACCGCGGTCATTGATTTTGGAAAGATCGTCCACCGGTCCATTTGCCGGCACCGGCCACGCGAACTTGCCTGACAGCCAGATCAGGCAGCCGCGAAAAGGACATCACCCCAAACGGCGAGTGTCGTGCAGAAACAGACCAGGGAAGCAAATGCTGCAAAATCACGAGCGATATGGATCATGTCGTCCTCCAACGTCTTGCTCTTGAATATCAACACAATGTTCCATTTTTGTTCCTTTTGCAAGCACTTTTTGTTCACGCCACCCGCCACAGGTGTGCCACAATTTTAAACAGCGTGTATTTGATTTGTTCTCAATGCCGTGAAAACGGCAGAACCCCGCGCCTGCGAACCTCAGCCAATCGTCTCGAGGTCTTTCACTAGCCCGTCTTCCAGCGTGATCGCCCGGTCCATCCGTCCTGCGAGTTCCAGGTTATGCGTTGCAAAAAGTGTCGCCACGCCCGAGGCGCGAACGAGTGCCGAAAGCGCTTCGAACACGTAGTTTGCCGTGTTGGGATCAAGATTGCCCGTCGGCTCGTCGAGCAACAGAATGCGGGGCGCATTCGCGACGGCCCTTGCGACGGCGACGCGCTGCTGTTCACCGCCGGAAAGCTCCGAGGGTCTGTGGCTCCCCCTGTCCCCAAGCCGCAGGTAGGCGAGCAGCTCATCGGCACGTTCGGCTGCAACTTTCCTGGCCAGGCCCCGGATCATTTGCGGCATCATGACGTTTTCCTGCGCCGTGAACTCTGGCAGAAGATGATGGAACTGGTACACGAAGCCGATGTCGTTGCGCCGGATCGCCGTCCGTTCGTCGTCGGACAGATCGGAGCAGTTGACCGGCCCCAGAAACACGTCGCCCTCATCGGGTCGTTCCAGCAATCCGGCGATATGCAGCAACGTGGATTTGCCGGTTCCTGACGGGGCGACCAGGGCGACCATCTCCCCGGCCTCGATCCTGAGATCCGCGCCCCTTAGGATATGCAGCTTCCTGTCACCCTCGTCGAAGCTTCTGACGATGCCGGATAGTTCCACGGCGGCATGCTGAGTGCCGGGTCCGGCGTCCGTGTCCACGGCCATGTCCACCTCCCGTTCCTCACTCATACCTGAGCGCCTCGACCGGATCGAGGCGGGCCGCACGCCACGCCGGGTACAAGGTTGCCAGAAGCGAAAGGGCGAGCGCCATCAGCAACACCGTGATCGTTTCGCCGCTGTCTATTTCGGCAGGAAGTTTCGACAGGAAATAGAGCGTCGGATCAAAAAGCTGGGTCGATGTCAGCCAGGAAACGAATTGCCGGATGCTCTCGATATTGAGACACACGATCAGCCCGAGGAAAAAACCGGCAAGGGTGCCGACACAGCCGATGCTCGCTCCCGTGATCAGGAAGATCCTCATGATGGCGCCCCGGGTCGCCCCCATCGTCCGCAGGATGGCGATGTCCCTGCCCTTGTCCTTCACGAGCATGATCAGTCCGGAGATGATGTTCAGGGCCGCAACAAGGACAATCAGCGTCAGGATGATGAACATCACGTTGCGCTCGACTTCAAGCGCCGAGAAGAACGTCGCGTTGCGCTGTGTCCAGTCGGTGACCAGCGTCGGCCGTGCCGCCCCCTCCTCGATGGCGTTGCGCATCACGTTGACGCTGTCCGGATCGACCACATAGATCTCGACGCCGGTCGCTCGATCCCCCATGTTGAAGTAGGCTTGGGCCTCTTCCAGAGGCATGAACAGGAACGTGGCGTCGTATTCACTCATGCCGATCTCGAAAATGGCCGACACCGGATACGCCTTGACGCGCGGTGTGACCCCCATCGGCGTGACACTGCCTCTGGGTGAAATGATCGTGATGTTGTCGCCGACCGTCAGGCCGAGCTGTTGCGCCATGCGTGTGCCGATGACCACACCCTCGCCCGCATCGAACCCGTCAATGCTGCCGGGACTGATATTGTCGGCCACAAGCGGCATCCGGCGAAGATCGCTTTCGTAGACACCGCGCACGAGCGCCCCGAGATTGCCTGCAGGACCGGACACGAGGGCCTGTCCCTCGATAAACGGAAACGCGGCAACGACGTCCGGAACACCTTCGAGACGCTCCGAAATGGCGTCATAGTCGTTGAGCGGCATGTCGATGGGCTGAACGAGCATGTGCCCGTTGATGCCGAGGATCTTGTCCAGCAGCTCCGAGCGGAACCCGTTCATCACCGCCATGACGATGATAAGCGTGGCGACGCCGAGCATGATCCCGGCAAACGAGAAACCGGCGATCACGGAGATGAAGGTTTCCCGCCGTCTCGACCGCAGATAGCGCCCCGCGATCATCCATTCGAAGGTGGAAAAAGGCCGTGTCGGTGTTGCCGTCGTCTGGCCGTCGCCAACATCCGCCATGTCTGCTGTCGTCATCACACTTCCACTTCAGCAATGCCCAGCCGGCCGCGAATGGTGCAACCGAATCCCCGTTCAAAGGATCACCGCACCGGCTTATTCCGTCAATGCCGACGTCAGCTTGTTGAGAGCGGCTTCCGGGGTCATCATTTTCTTTTCCCCAGTTGAACGCTCCTTCACTTCCAGAAGACCGTCCTTCAGTCCTCTCGGACCGGCAACCACCTGGTACGGCAGTCCGATCAGATCCATCGTGGCAAATTTCGCGCCGGCGCGTGTGTCGGTGTCGTCATAGAGGACTTCCACACCCGCGGTCTCGAGTTTGGCGTAGAGGTCTTCCGAAACGCCGTCGGTCAACGCGTCACCCGGTTTCAGATTGACCAGCCCAACATGGAACGGTGCAACGGACTTCGGCCAGATGATTCCGTTGTCGTCATGATTCGCTTCAATCAGGGCGCCAAGAAGGCGGGAAACACCCACGCCGTAGGACCCCATGTGTACCGGCACCTCGGTGCCTTCGGCTGTCGCGACCTTCGCCCCCATGGCGTCGGAATACTTGGTTCCGAAATAAAAGATATGGCCGACCTCGATGCCGCGTGCGGACACCCGGTCTGCTTCGGCAAGCTGTTCGAATGCGGCCGCATCATGCATCTCGTCAGTCGCAGCGTAGGGCGTCGTCCAGCGTGTCACGATCGGCGTGAGATCGGAAAAGAAGTCGGTCCCTTCCTCCGGTATCGGCAACTCCAGCAGAGACTTGTCGCAGAAGACTTCGCTTTCCCCGGTGTCGGCCAGAATGATGAACTCGTGGCTCATGTCTCCGCCGATCGGTCCGGTTTCCGCCTTCATCGGGATCGCCTTCAGACCCATGCGATCGAAGGTTCGCAGGTAGGCCACGAACATGCGGTTATAGGCGTGCCGCGCCGCTTCCTTGTCGAGATCGAAGGAATAGGCGTCCTTCATCAGGAACTCGCGTCCGCGCATGATCCCGAACCGCGGACGCACTTCGTCCCGGAATTTCCACTGGATGTGGTAGAGGTTGAGCGGCAGATCCTTGTAGGAGCGGACATAACCCCGGAAGATATCGGTGATCATCTCCTCGTTCGTCGGTCCGAACAGCATGTCACGCTCGTGCCTGTCGGTTATGCGCAGCATTTCCTTGCCATAGGCGTCATAACGGCCGCTCTCGCGCCACAGATCGGCAGATTGTATCGTCGGCATCAGAAGCTGAATGGCACCTGCCCGCGCCTGCTCTTCCTCGACGATGCTTTCGATCTTGCGCAGAACCTTGAAACCGAGCGGCAGCCAGGAATAGATGCCGGCAGACTGCTGCCGGATCATGCCTGCGCGCAGCATCAGGCGGTGTGAGACGATCTCGGCCTCTTTGGGTGTCTCTTTCAGGATCGGCAGAAAGTATCTGGACAGACGCATTATGTTCTCTCGGATTGGCGAATAGCTCGAATTATGCGCAGTCAAACCGCATGCTGCGCCTAAAAACAAGTCCCTTGGCTGAACCACACCTGGTTTTGCAATCCTTGCTTTATCGAATGGACAAAAGCGTGGCAGTTCCGTTCGTTTGCCGTCTTAATTGACCGGCCTTTTCGGGCAACTGGTGAACCAATTACCATGCGGATCAATTAGGCAAGCAAAAAAAATAGGCTCTTTACGACAAACAGGTGACAAGCGCGAATTGTTCCGCTAGGTTCCATTTCAATAACAAAAAGATGCTTCAGCAGAAATGCTAGGATGCTCAAGGACATCGCGGTCTGAGTCTTGGGAGGAAGGACCTTCTGGCGCATCGCAAGATCCGCAGCCGCCCAGCCAGGTTGTCAAACAACCGGCCAGGGAACGGGGGTCAGTTTAGACGCGGAACTCATCAAAGGCAGAGCTCGCTCTGCCTTTTTCTTTTTCAGTGAGATCCGTTCGATTCCCCGCCCACCAAAATTCGGCTCCGCTTCACCGGATCCCACAACCCCGCCAAAGAAAATGCGTCTTCGCTTTATTCGTGCAAGAGCGCCAACATGGTTAACCGAGAGTTGACGCATGTCATAAATTATCTATAGATCCTACCTAGATTGGATCGATAATTTTGACAAAGTGGGGGATTTGATGATTCGCAATCTTTTAAGACCGGCTGCATTGCTGACGGCAGTCACGCTCATGAGTGCACCTGCCCTTGCGGGCCCTGTCAATGGAACAGGCCTGGTGACGCCTGACGTCATTTTCGGCAGTGGCAACGCAAATGGATCTTTCACCGGCGTGAACACCAACAATGTCGAATTGGGTCTGCGTGGCAAGGTGCGTTACAACAGCGCCGGCCTGCCTGAAAACACGTTCAATTATGATGGCGACCACACGTATACTTTCTCGCCTGCATCCAGCAATGCGCCTGCAAATCGCTCTGCGTTCAACTTCGAATTTTCGATTAACTCGGATGTGTCGGGCACGGGATCGCGCAATCTGACCGACCTGACCTACCTGTTGCAGGTAGACATGGACCCGAGTGCGGGAACAAACTTCCAGTCCTTCGATCCCATCAACCAACCTTTTGCGGACCACGCACTGGGCAACAATTCGACGGCAAACGGTGCAGGTGTCTCGAACGCTTTGCTCTATTCTGCAATCGTCGGAACTTTCAACGTCGCGCAGAATTCCTGGAACCTCGGGTTCAGTACGCTTTTCCCGGGAATCGTCGATCCGCAAGCCGAAGGCCTTTACACTATCAACCTGTCTGCTTCGCAGAACGGCAATATGCTGGCGTCCACCTCGATCGACATTCTGTACGGTGCGACACCCGTCCCGGTTCCGGCGGCATTGCCTCTTCTTGCCGGAGGTCTGGGTCTTTTGGGCTTCATGGGAATGCGCAGAAGACGAGGCCAGTAAACCGGATCCTTTTTTACAAAACACCTGATCTAAAGCAAACGGCCCTCATCGAGGGCCGTTTTTATATTCACCTGTGAATGGAAACAGGTCGAAACAGCGGCTAACCCGCTCTGGTGCTTGGCGGCTTGAAGAACGGAATGTCGTCGAGACCGTATCCGGATTGCCGCAAGGCCAGATAGGCACCGAACACCACGGCTGCAATCACAGTCGTCAGAACAATGACCTTCAGGAATTGCGGCTTGTGCGGTGCGCTCGGCTCACTCCCGGGGACAATGTCCCCGGCCTCTTCCTGCGTCCTGTGAAGACCGAAAGGCAGGATAGCAAACAGGATGATCCACCAAATCATGAAAAAGATGGCCATGCCAAACGCGACCGACATCAATCAAGCCTCTTCCAGCTCGGTCAGCGTACCGAGGAAGTCCTTCGGATGCAGGAACAGGACGGGTTTGCCATGCGCACCGATCTTCGGTTCGCCGTCGCCAAGCACCCGTGCACCGTCAGCGACAAGCTTGTCCCGGGCTGCGAGGATATCATCCACCTCGTAACACACGTGGTGAATGCCGCCTGACGGGTTCTTTTCCAGGAACTTGGCAATCGGTGAATTGTCGCCGAGCGGCTCCAGCAATTCGATCTTGGTGTTCGGCAGATTGATGAAAACGGTGCTGACGCCGTGGTCGGGCTGCTCTTCCTTTCCCGAAACCACCGCACCGAGCGTATCGCGATAGACAGCCGTCGCCGCCTCGATATCCGAGACCGCAATGGCAACATGGTTCAATCGTCCGATCATTTCAGCTCCTTCACGCAGACGCAGCCCGGAGGCCACGCACTGGATTATAGTTGGGTCACCATAACCTTGCAGAGCGTCTTTTTGCCCCACACGTCGAGTATCTCGGAACGCGCTGCCCGCCGGGCCGCTTCACCGACAAGGTCCTTGTCCTTGCGCCGCGCCTTCGGAATGCTTGTCACCGCACCGATCACGGCCTTGATGACAATGTCTTCCATCGGTTCGCCATCGTCGTCCGTGTCCGGCAAACCCATCAGCGCAACATCCGGATCGCTCAACAGGTCTCCGGCCCGATTGACCACGAGCGCCACGATGGCCGCGCCGGCAAACGAAAGCTTGCGCCTCTCTTTCACGCCGGTGACCTCCGGGTCGTCGAGAACGCTTCCGTCCTTGACCAGAATGCCCGACGGCGCCTCGTCGATCACAGCTGCCCTTCCTGCGTTCAGGCGTATGATGTCCCCGTTCTTGCCGCGGACCACTTCCGGAACTCCCTGTTCCTTCGCAAACGCGGCATGCGCGGCAAGATGCAACGGCTCGCCGTGAACGGGAAGCACGACTTTCGGGTTGAGCACTTTGTATAACTGTTCCAGCTCGCCCCGGCGCGGATGGCCGGAGACATGCACGAGCGCATCCCTGTCCGTGACGATGTTGATGTCGTTGTCGGCGAGATTGTTGAGCACCTCGGCAACCGCCTTCTCGTTTCCAGGAATGGTGCGCGAGGAAAATATGACGGTGTCGTCCCGGGATAGCGCCACGTTGCGATGGTCCCCTGCCGCGATACGGGCAAGCGCGGCCCGGCTTTCGCCTTGCGACCCGGTGCACAGGAGCACCGTCTTGTTCCTGGGCAGATAGCCGAATGCCTCTTCGTCGTGAAACTGCGGCAGCCCGTCCATGTAGCCGAGTTCGCTTGCCACCGCGATCACCCGATGCATCGACCGCCCGACGATTACGACGTCGCGTCCATTGGCCGCCGCCGCTTCGGCAACGGCGCGGATCCGCGCGACGTTGGACGCGAAGGTCGTCACGGCGACACGTTGCTTGGCCCCGGCAATCACCTTTTTCAGTTCGGCGGCGACATCCCGTTCGCTGGGACTGATACCGTCACGCACCGCGTTGGTGCTGTCGCAGACCAGCGCCATCACGCCTTCCCGGCCGATCTCCGCCAATCGGTCCAGATCGATGGGCAGACCGACGCCCGGTGTCGGATCGATTTTCCAGTCGCCGGTGTGCAGAACCAGGCCGGCCGGTGTCCGGATCGCCAGGGCGCAGGGTTCGGGGATCGAATGCGCCATCGCAACGAATTCGACATCGAACGGACCGATCTCGTGCCGTTCGCCCTGTTTGACAATCGTGACCGGCACCTCCTCCGCGCCTGGCTCGCTCTCGGCCTTTGCGGCCAGGAGCCCGGCAGTGAACGCAGTTGCGTAAACCGGAACCTTCAGGAATGGCCATAGGTGCAGAATGCCGCCGTAGTGGTCTTCGTGCGCATGGGTGATGACCATGCCGGCAATATTGTCGACCTCGTCTTCGAGAAACTTGATGTCGGGGAGGATCACGTCGATCCCGGGCAGGTCCGGTCCTGCAAAACTCACCCCGCAATCGACGATAAGCCATGTCCGGTCATGTTCCGGGCCATAGCCGTAGAGACCGAGATTCATACCGATTTCACCGACGCCGCCAAGCGGCAGGAACACGATTTCGTTTTTGTTCTTGTTGGCCGAAGCCATGGATTGCTCCTTCAAACCTTGGAGCAGGCGGTTCGCCGGACGTCAGTCGCCGGGAAAGAAAACATCGCCTGCATAGAGGGTGCGTACGCCGCCGTCATCCTGCTTGAGGACCAGATGGCCGTGCGCATCCAGATCGGCAAAAATGCCGGAAATTTCTTCTCTGGCTGTTTTTACGGAAATCTCTTTGCCCAGATGGGCCGCCCGATCGAGCCAGTTCTTCCGGGTCTGTTGAAATCCCCCAGGTTCCCGCCAAGTGCCAAGATGCACCGAAAAGGACGACGCCAGAGCCTCGAACATGCGCTCGGCAGACACCTGGAACCCCAGGCTCCTCAGATCAGTCGCCTGGTACATTGCAAGTGGCGGGTGGGAGATACAGTTGACCCCGAAACCGATAACGACCGCCTGACGGCCGTCGGCGAGAATCTCCGCCTCAAGCAGGATGCCTGAGAGCTTCGCTCCATCGACCAGCAGGTCATTCGGCCATTTCAGCTGCACCAGATGGAGTGTTCCGGCCGCTTTGTCAACTGCATCGGCAAGAGCCACCGCTGCCACGAGCGGCAATTCGCCGATCCGCTCGGCCGGTTTCGGATCGATCAGCAGGAGGCTGGCAAACAGATTGCCGACCGGAGACGACCAGTCGCGCCCTCTGCGTCCACGCCCTTCCGTCTGTTCTGCGGCACGGATCCAGAGATTGCCTCCATGACCTGCGCGCGCACGTTCAAAACAGAGCGCATTGGTCGAACCGACGCTGTCCAGGTCTTCAAACAGAAAGTCCGGCGCACCCGGCGCCGGACGTTCAAGATGGTCCCGTGTCATCAATGCGGTCAGAACAGCGACTGCGCAGCGGCGCTTGCCGCATTGACCACCTGTCCCGGAGCCAGCCAGAACAGAACGACGAACACGCTCGACAGACCCAGCACGACGCGCAGCTCCATCGGCATGGCCTCAAAGCCTTCGACAGGTTCGTCGAAGAACATGACCTTGACGATCCTGAGATAATAGTAGGCCCCGACCACGGACATCAGAACGCCGATGATGGCGAGCGGGTAAAGACCGGCCTCGACGGCGGCGACGAAGACATACCACTTGCCGAAGAAGCCCACCAGCGGCGGAATACCTGCCAGAGAGAACATAAGAAGTGCCAGGAGAATGGCCATCGGCAGGTTCGTCTGCGACAGTCCGGACAGGTCGTCAATCTCTTCGACCATGCCGTCCTTGCGCCGCATGGACAGGATGCAGGCGAATACCCCGAGTGTCATGCCGAGATAGGCGATCATGTAGAATATGACGCCTTCGACACCGGTTTGCGTGCCGGCGGAAAGCCCGACCAGCGCGTACCCCATGTGACCGATGGACGAATAGGCCATCAGCCGTTTCAGGTTCCGTTGCCCGATCGCGGCAAATGCACCGAGCGCCATGGAGGCAATCGAGACGAAGACAACGATCTGCTGCCAGTCGCTGGTAACCGGCTGAAACGCCTCGATCACGATGCGCACCATCATGCCCATTGCCGCGACCTTGGGCGCAGCGGCCAGGAAGGCGGTGACCGGTGTCGGCGCGCCCTCGTAGACATCCGGTGTCCACATGTGAAACGGCACTGCGGAGATTTTGAAGGCAAGGCCCGCCAGGATGAAGGTGAGACCGATCACGAGACCAATCGAAGCGCCGTCATGCGCCAGCACCTTGGCGATCGCCGCGAAGGAAATTTGGCCGGTGAAACCGTAGACCAGCGACATCCCGTAAAGCAGCATCCCCGAGGAGAGCGCACCCAGAACGAAATACTTGAGGCCGGCTTCCGTGGACCGCACACTGTCCCTGTTGATCGCCGCAACGACGTAAAGCGCCAGGCTCTGAAGCTCCAGTCCCATGTAGAGAGCGATCATGTCGTTTGCCGACAGCATCAGCATCATGCCGAGCGTGGCGAGAACGATGAGGATCGGATATTCGAAATGATCGAAGGACTGGCTCTTGGCATAGGCCCACGACATGGCGATGGCAAAGAACGATCCCGCCAGGACCAGAAGTTTCAGGAGATAGGCGAAATCATCGAGCACAAAGGATCCGCCGAAGGTTTCGCCGAAGCTCGGCACGAGCATGAGCACCAGGAAGCCGGTTCCGAGCAGGCCCATGGCCCCGCCGAAGACGACATAGCTGACACCCTTTCCGCCGAATGCTCCGATCATCAGCAGCACCATGGCTCCGACGGCGAGGATGATCTCCGGCAAGACCGGCATGAGATCTGGCAATTGGCTCACATCTGACATAGCTCTGTCTCGTCCTCGAAACCTATTGTGCCGCCGCAGCGGCGGCGGCGTGCTGGGTTACCCCGGCCGCTTCGAGCGCTGCAGTGTACTGATTGATGAGATTGTCCACCGACCCTTGCGTCACATCGAGGATCGCCATCGGATAGAAGCCGAAGAAGATGGTCAGGATGATCATGGGAAACAGGATGACCTTTTCCCTGAGGTTCAGGTCCAGCATCGACTTCAGGCTTTCCTTCTCCAGCGCGCCGAACACGACACGGCGGTAGAGATAGAGCGCATAGGCGGCCGACAGAATGACGCCCGTCGTGGCAAGGAAGGCAACCCAGGTATTGACCTGGAAAGCACCCATGAGCGTCAGGATCTCACCGACGAAACCCGAGGTTCCCGGCAGCCCGACATTGGCCATCGTGAAGATCAGGAAGGCCACCGCGTATTTCGGCATCCGGTTGACAAGACCGCCATAGGCGGAGATCTCGCGCGTGTGCATCCGGTCGTAGATCACGCCGACACACAGGAACAGCGCGCCGGAGACGATACCGTGGGACAGCATCTGGAAGATACCGCCCTGCACGCCCTGCTCCGTCATCGTGAAGATGCCCATGGTGACATAGCCCATGTGGGCGACCGACGAATAGGCGATCAGCTTCTTGATGTCTTCCTGGGCAAGGGCGACCAGAGACGTGTAGATGATCGCCACCACCGACAGAGTAAACACGAAGGGTGCGAACATGTCGGACGCGATCGGGAACATCGGCAGCGAGAACCGCAGAAATCCATAACCGCCGAGCTTCAGGAGGATACCCGCCAGGATGACGGACCCGGCCGTTGGTGCTTCCACATGCGCGTCGGGAAGCCAGGTGTGCACCGGCCACATCGGCATTTTCACGGCAAAGGAGGCAAAGAAGGCCAGCCAGAGCCATGTCTGCATGCCGCTCGGGAACGAGTGTGCGAGCAGCTTCTCGATGTCGGTCGTGCCCGCATTCCAGTACATCGCCATGATCGCGATCAGCATCAGGACGGAGCCGAGCAGCGTATACAGGAAGAACTTGTAGGACGCATAGACGCGGCGCTTCCCGCCCCACACGCCGATGATCAGGAACATCGGAATGAGGCCGGCCTCGAAGAAGATGTAGAAGACGAACAGGTCGAGCGCGCAGAAGACACCGATCATCAGCGTTTCCAGCACCAGGAACGCGATCATGTATTCCTTGACCCGGTTCTGGATGCTCTCCCAGGACGCGAGAATGCAGAACGGCATCAGGAACGTCGTCAGGATCACGAACAGCACCGAAATGCCGTCGACGCCCATCTTGTAGCTGATGTCGCCGCCGAGCCAGTCGCGGTTTTCCACGAACTGGAAACCAGGGTTGGCATAGTCGAAATTGCCCCAGATGAACAGCGACAGCAGGAACGTTACGCCGGTCGTGACCAGGGCCACCATCCGGATGTTTCGTTTGCTGCCCTCGTCGTCGCCCGGCACCAGGAGGATGAACAGGACGCCGAGCAGCGGCAGGAAGGTCGTGAGTGACAGAATTGGCCAGTCGATCATTAGTGTGCACCCCCGCCGGTGCCAGTACCGGTGAACATCGACCAGGTGATGAGCGCAGCCACACCGATCAGCATCGCAAATGCGTAGTGATAGAGATATCCGGTCTGAAGCCGGACGACCCAGGACGTGACGTTCTGGACCCGCGCGGAAATGCCGTCCGGTCCGAAGCCGTCGATCACGGTCCCGTCACCCTTCTTCCAGAGCGCGCGGCCGATCCACATGGACGGGCGGACGAAGAGAAAATCGTACAATTCGTCGAAATACCACTTGTTGAGCAGGAACTTGTAGAGCCCCTGGTGCCGCTCTGCGAGCTGCTTGGGCATCTCGGGCGAGCGAATGTAGAACTGGTACGCCACCAGGAAGCCGAGCACCATCATGACGAAGGGCGAGACGCGCACCCACGCCGGAACATCATGCATGGCGTGAAGAACGTGCAGGTCGCCGAACGCAGGCAGAGACCCGTTCCAGAACGCCGTGTAGGCGTCTTCGGAATAGAAGAAGGAATTGTAGAAGACCATGCCCGCAAGCACCGCCCCGATCGACAGAACGAACAGCGGCACGGTCATCACCAATGGCGATTCATGGACATGCTTCATCACGTCAACCGGTGCGCGCGGTTTGCCGTGGAAGGTCATGAAGGTCAGTCGCCAGGAGTAGAAAGAGGTAAGAGCGGCAGCAATGACGGTCAGCCAGAAGCCGTAAAGTGCCATCGGGTTGGCGTGCTCGCCGCCAGCGCCCGCAAAGGCCGCCTCGATGATCCCGTCTTTCGACACGAACCCGGCGAAGCCGATATGCGTGAACGGAATGCCGACGCCGGTCAGCGCCAGCGTGCCGATCATCATCGTCCAGTAGGTGATCGGAATGTGCTTCCTGAGCCCACCCATCTTGCGCATGTCCTGTTCGTCGGACACCGCGTGGATCACCGATCCGGCACACAGGAACAAGAGCGCCTTGAAGAAGGCGTGCGTGAACAGGTGGAAGATGCCGATCGAATAGGCACCGACGCCGAGCGCCACGAACATGTAACCGAGCTGGGAACAGGTCGAATAGGCAATCACGCGCTTGATGTCGTTTTGAACCAGGCCAACGGTCGCCGCGAAGAACGCCGTTGTCGCGCCGAAGAAGACGATCACGGTCAGCGCCGTTTGCGACAACTCCATCAGCGGAGACAGACGCGCCACCATGAACACGCCTGCGGTCACCATCGTCGCGGCATGGATGAGCGCGGAAACAGGTGTCGGCCCTTCCATGGCATCAGGCAGCCAGGTGTGAAGCAGGAATTGCGCCGACTTACCCATCGCCCCCATGAACAGGAGCAGGCAGACGATGGTCATCGCCCCTTGCGGATCGAGCTGGTAACCGAGGAAGTTCATGACCGGCTCCTGGCCCTCGATGAAGGACGGAGCATCGTTGAAGATGGTCGTGAACTCGATGGTCTGGAAAAGATAGAAGACCCCGAAGATGCCAAGCGCGAAGCCGAAGTCGCCCACGCGGTTGACGACGAATGCCTTGATCGCTGCGGCATTCGCGGACGGCTTCTTGTACCAGAAGCCGATCAGCAGGTAGGACGCCAGCCCCACGCCTTCCCAGCCGAAGAACATCTGCAGCAGGTTGTCGGCCGTCACGAGCGACAGCATCGCAAAGGTGAACAGCGACAGGTAGGCAAAGAAACGCGGGCGGTGCGGATCGTGATGCATATAGCCGATCGAATAGACATGCACGAGCGCGGACACCGTGTTGACAACGACCAGCATGACGGCCGTCAGCGTGTCCACCCGGATGGACCAGGCCACTTTCAGGTCGCCGGCATCAATCCAGCGGAACAGTTCGACAATCTGCAACTCGGAACCGCCGAGCCAGAACCCGAAGAACGTGATCCAGGAGAGGATTGCGGCGAGAATGACAAGGCCGCTCGTGATGTATTCGCAGGCTTTGTCCCCGATGACACGGCCGAACAGGCCGGCGATCAGGAAGCCGATAAGCGGGAGGAACAGGATTGCGGAATACATCAGGTCCTACCCCTTCATCACGTTGACGTCTTCCACGGCGATGGAGCCGCGGTTTCGGTGGAACACCACCAGGATCGCCAGCCCGATCGCCGCTTCGGCGGCAGCGACGGTCAGAACCAGCATCGTGAAGATCTGTCCCATGAGGTCGCCGAGGAACGAGGAAAAGGCGACGAAATTGATGTTGACCGAAAGCAGCAGCAATTCGATCGACATCAGAATGACAATCACGTTCTTTCTGTTCAGAAAGATCCCGAAAATCCCGATTGTGAACAGGATCGCCGCGACCGAAAGATAATGCGACAGACCGATTTCCATGGGCGCCTCGCCGTGCTCCCCTCAATTACCCCAACCGGGAACCGCACGGAGGAGCGTGCCGGTTTCCGGACTATTCTCAAGTGACGCGGAAGCCCCGCGTCAGATTCCCTTGCCCGTCTCCACCTTGCGGACCTCGATGGCGGCTTCACGCGTACGCCCCACCTGTTCCGGAATGCTTTGACGTTTCACATTCGGTTTGTGGCGCAGCGTCAGCACGATCGCGCCGATCATCGCCACCAGCAGCACCAGGCCCGCCACCTGGAAGAAGTAGATGTATTTCGTGTAGAGCACCGAGCCGATCGCTTCGATATTGCTTGTCTGCGCAAGGTCCGGCGTTGGTTCCGCGCCTTGGCCGAGCACGCCCGGCGCAATGAACCAGGCCCCCAGCGCCATCAGCAGTTCGACCATGAGGATCAGGCCGACCAGACTGCCGATCGGCAGATACTGCAGGAAGCCCTGCCGCAATTCGACAAAGTCGACGTCAAGCATCATGACGACGAACAGGAACAGCACGGCGACCGCGCCGACATAGACCACCACGAGCAGCATCGCGAGGTATTCCGCGCCCAGCAAAACGAACAGTCCGGCAGAATTCACGAAGGCCAGGATCAGGAAGAGGACCGAGGTCACCGGGTTCCGGGCAGCGATCACCATTAACCCAGACGCCAGCGTGACACCGGCAAAGAGGTAGAAAAAGAGGGCTTTAAGGATCATATCAAGAACCTGCCTGTCGTGTGGCCGAACCGGCCGAAGATGCGCGGTCCGACCGGATTGCCGGGCCAGCGCCGAAGTCGTCGGTTAGCTCCTAACGGTAAGGAGCATCCATTTCAATGTTGCGCGCGATTTCGCGTTCCCAGCGGTCCCCGTTGGCGAGCAGCTTTTCCTTGTCGTAGTAAAGCTCTTCGCGGGTTTCCGTGGCGAACTCGAAATTCGGCCCCTCGACAATCGCATCCACCGGGCAGGCTTCCTGGCAGAAGCCGCAATAGATGCACTTGACCATATCGATATCGTAGCGGGTCGTCCGCCGCGTTCCGTCGTTACGGCGCGGACCTGCCTCGATCGTGATCGCCTGCGCGGGGCAGATCGCCTCGCACAGCTTGCACGCGATACAGCGCTCTTCGCCGTTCGGGTAGCGGCGCAGCGCATGCTCACCCCGGAAACGCGGGCTGACCGGCCCCTTTTCGAACGGGTAGTTCACGGTCGGCTTCGGTTTGAAAAAGTAACGCATCGCCAAAAAGAACGCCGACACGAACTCCTGCAGAAACAGCGATTTGGCGGCCTGGTTCAGTCCCATCGCTTTTGCCTCTCCTTGATCAACCAGCCAGCTGGCTGGCGGCCCAATAACCGATAACCGGGAAGCCGATTATCGGAACTCCAAAAATCAGTGCGCCGAGGGGCGCCTTGTACCTGGCAGCGGCACCACCGTCACCGCCAGCCTGTCTGTTCTTCATCTCCGAGGCCTGAAGAATTCCCTTCAGGATCCTGTAATCGATCCAGCCGACATAAAGCCCGACCACGGCACCGATCACACCGGCAATCGACACGCTCACGCCGCGCCCGGTGCCCAGCCGGTTGCCATCAGGACGGCGGCAACCACAACGACCATCGCCAGCGACAGCGGCAGGAACACTTTCCAGCCCAGGCGCATCAGCTGGTCATAGCGGTAGCGCGGCACCATTGCCTTGACCATCGCGAACATGAAGAACCCGAGAAGGCACTTCAAGATGAACCAGACGACACCCGGAACCCAGGTGAACGGAGCGAAATCAAACGGCGGCAGCCATCCGCCCATGAAGAAAATCGTCATCAGCGCGCACATCAGGCAGATGGCGACATATTCCCCGAGCATGAACATCATGTACGGCGTGGAGCCATATTCCACCATGAAACCGGCAACGAGTTCCGACTCCGCTTCCGCAAGGTCGAAGGGCGGCCGGTTCGTCTCTGCAAGGGCAGACACGAAAAACACCACGAACATCGGGAAGAGCGGCAGCCAGTACCAGTTCAGGAAGGACAGCCACGGCACGCCGAGCATGGTCGCCAGACCCGTCTGCTGTGCCTCGACGATACCGGTCAGGTTCAGTGTGCCGGCACATAGCAGAACCGTGACGATCACGAACCCGATTGAGACTTCGTAGGAAACCATCTGGGCCGCGGACCTGAGCGCTGACAGGAACGGATATTTCGAGTTGGACGCCCAGCCACCGATGATCACGCCGTAGACTTCAAGCGACGAGACCGCGAAAACGAATAGAACGCCGACATTGATGTTGGCAATGACCCATCCGTCGGCAACGGGAATGACCGCCCAGGCCGACAGCGCCAGCAGAACCGAGATTAACGGCGCCAGCAGGAACAGGATCTTGTTGGAGCCGTCCGGGATCACCGGTTCCTTCAGAACAAATTTCAGGAGATCGGCAAAACTCTGCAGCAAGCCCCAGGGACCGACCACGTTCGGACCGCGGCGGATCTGAACGGCTGCCCAGATTTTGCGATCCGCGTACAGAATGTAGGCGACGATCACAAGAAGCACGACCATCAGCAAAATGCTTTGGAAGGCGATCCAAAGGAACGGCCATCCATAGGTCGTCATGAAATCAGCCATATCGGTCCCCTGCCCCTATTCAGCTGCTTCTGCGGCCCGCGATTGCGCGAGCGCCGAGCACTCGGCCATCGTCTTCGAGGCGCGAGCAATCGGGTTGGTCAAGTAAAAGTCACGGATCACGTTGGCGAAGCCGGCGCTGTCCATCGTTGCGGACGCATCCGCCAATTTGTCCAGATCCGCAGCGTCGCCTGCCTCGATTGCATCGATCCCCGTCATGAGAGGATGCGCCTCGAACAGTTTTGCGCGCAATTCGGCAAGTGAATCGAAATCGAGCGTTTGGCCGAGATTTGCGGAGAGCGCCCGCAGGATCGCCCAGTCCTCTCGCGCATCGCCAGGAGGAAACGCAGCGCGGTCGGCCAACTGAACCCGGCCTTCCGTGTTCACGTAGATGGCGGATTTCTCGGTATAGGCCGCGCCCGGCAGGATTACGTCCGCACGATGCGCGCCGCGGTCGCCATGCGTTCCCTGGTAGACGACGAACGCGCCGTCCGGAACCTCGACTTCGTCGACGCCGAGAAGAAACAGGACATCGAGCGCGCCGGTTTCCAGCATTGCACCGGTGTCCTTGCCGCCGTCACCCGGCACGAAACCGATATCAAGCGCGCCGACCTGGGACGCTTCGGTGTGCAGGACGTTGAACCCGTTCCAGCCGTCCTTGATGACCCCGAGAGATTTCGCGGCCGCCAGTATATTCGCCAGAACCGCCGCGCCATCCGGACGGTTCAGAGCACCCTGCCCGACGATGAACATGGGCCGCTCGGCCTTGGCAGGAGCATGGTCGACGAACTGCTTCAGACTGTCCGGACCGGCGCCGAGATAGGTGACCGGATAGGTCAGGTCGGCATTCTCCCCGATGAGGCCGATCTGGATATCGCCCTGCGTCCACCGCTTGCGGATCCGGGCATTCAGAACCGGCGCTTCCTGACGGGGGTTCGTACCGATCAGCATGATCGCATCGGCCTCTTCGATCCCCTGGATCGACGAGTTGAAGATGTAGCTCGACCGGCCGTTCTTGGGATGAAGCGGCGACCCGGGGAAGCGGCTGTCGATGTTTTCGACACCGAGTTTGCCCATCAGGCTCTTGAGCGCGAACATGTCTTCGACACCGGCCAACTGCCCGGCGAGCGCACCGATCTTGTCCGCGGTCGTTCCCTTGACCTTTTCCGAAATGAGCTGGAAGGCCTCGGACCAGGAAACCGCCTGCAGCTTGCCGTCCTTGCGGGCATACGGACGATCGAGGCGCTGGGTCTTCAGACCGTCCCAGATGTAACGCGACTTGTCGGAGATCCACTCCTCGTTGACGTCCTCGTTCAGCCGCGGCATCACCCGCATGACTTCCTTGCCGCGGGAATCGACCCGGATCGCGGAGCCGACCGCATCCATGACGTCGACGCTTTCGGTCTTTGTCAGTTCCCAGGGACGCGCATGAAATTCGTAAGGCTTGTGGGTCAGCGCACCGACCGGGCAGAGATCGGCCACATTGCCCTGCATTTCGGAGGAAAGCGCCGCTTCCAGATACGTCGTGATCTCGGCGTTCTCACCGCGCCCGACAAGACCCATGTCGGTAACGCCGCACACTTCGGTGGTGAACCGGACGCAGCGCGTGCAGTGAATGCAGCGCGTCATGATCGTCTTGATCAGCGGGCCGATTTCCTTGTTCTCGACCGCACGCTTGTTCTCGTGGAAGCGGGACCCGTCAACTCCATAGGCCATGGCCTGGTCCTGCAGATCGCACTCGCCGCCCTGGTCGCAAATCGGACAATCCAGAGGATGGTTGATGAGCAGGAATTCCATCACGCCTTCGCGTGCCTGCTTGACCATCTCGGACTTGGTTTCGACAACGGGGGGCTCGCCGTTCGGGCCCGGGCGCAGATCCTTGACGCCCATGGCGCAGGAAGCCGTCGGTTTCGGCGGGCCGCCCTTGACCTCGACAAGGCACATGCGGCAGTTGCCGGCAATCGACAGCCTGTCGTGATAGCAGAAACGCGGAACTTCAGCGCCCGCCTCTTCGCAGGCCTGCAGCAGCGTGTAGTCCGCCGGAACTTCCACTTCCTTGCCATCAATGATGAGCTTCGTCATCCGTTGCTCTCCAAATCCCGTTCCGCTTACTCAGCCGCCACCATGGTCGAAGACGACTTCGACTTGGCGACATAGTCATCGATGCGCTGCTCGATGACCGGCCGGAAATTCTTGATCAAACCCTGGATCGGCCACGCAGCCGCGTCGCCAAGCGCACAAATTGTATGGCCTTCGACCTGCTTGGTCACCTTGAAGAGCATGTCGATCTCTTCGTAGGAAGATTCGCCCTTCACCATGCGTTCCATGACACGCCACATCCAGCCCGTGCCCTCGCGGCACGGCGTGCACTGGCCGCAGCTTTCGTGCTTGTAGAAATAGGACAGCCGCGCGATCGCCTTGATGATGTCCGTCGACTTGTCCATCACGATCACCGCAGCGGTTCCAAGGCCGGAGCCCATGCCGCGCAGCGTGTCGAAATCCATCGGCGCGTCCTTGATCTCGTCCGCCGTGCAGCACGGCACGGACGACCCGCCCGGGATCACCGCGAGAAGATTGTCCCAGCCGCCGCGAATGCCACCGCAGTGCTTGTCGATCATCTCGGAGAACGGAACGCCCAGTTCCTCTTCGAAGGTTGCCGGCTGATTGACGTGTCCGGATACGCAGAAAAGTTTGGTTCCGGTGTTGTTCGGACGCCCAAGAGCGGAAAACCACGCGGCCCCTCTGCGCAGGATCGTCGGCGCGACCGCGATCGATTCCACGTTGTTCACCGTGGTCGGGCAGCCATAGAGGCCGACATTGGCCGGAAACGGTGGTTTGAGGCGGGGCTGCCCCTTCTTGCCTTCGAGGCTTTCCAGAAGCGCTGTTTCTTCGCCGCAAATGTAGGCCCCGGCACCGTGGTGCACGTAAATGTCGAAATCGTAGCCGTTCTTGTTGTTCTTGCCGATGAGGCCCGCGTCGTAGGCCTGATCGATCGCCGACTGCAGACGCTCGCGCTCGCGGATGAATTCGCCGCGGACGTAGATGTAGGCAGCAACGGCATTCATTGCGAAACCGGCGACAAGACACCCTTCCACCAGCGTGTGCGGGTCATGGCGCAGGATTTCCCGGTCCTTGCAGGTCCCGGGCTCGGACTCGTCCGCATTGACGACGAGATAAGCCGGCCGTCCGTCGGATTCCTTGGGCATGAAGGACCATTTCAGGCCGGTCGGGAAACCCGCGCCACCGCGGCCGCGCAGACCCGAATCCTTCATTTCCTGGATAATCCAGTCGCGTCCCTTGTCGAGCAGTGCCTTGGTGTTGTCCCACTGGCCGCGCTGCTTCGCGCCTTCCAGACCCCAGTCATGCAGACCGTAAATATTGGTGAAGATCCGATCCTGATCTTTCAGCATCTCTTCCCCCTAGTCTTCGCTTTTCGAGGAAGCCACGTCACCGGCTTCCACACGCTTGGAAAATTCTGTGTCTTCACCGGCGGCCAGGATCTTGGCTTGCTCGATCCAGCCGTCGCGTTCGATGCGGCCCTTGAACTTCAGACGGCTGTCGACCCACGCGACTTCCGCCGGCCCCCAGTTGGCGACCTGGTCAAAGTGATAGAAACCCAGCTCATGAAGTGTTGCTTCAAGTTTCGGCCCTACACCCTTCAATTTCTTGAGATCATCCGGCTTGCCGTCTCGTGCCGCAGTGAGCGTTTCCGGCGCTTTTTCTTCAACGGCTCCGGTCTCGGCGCCAGACGCAGAAGCCTTTGCTTTCTTGGTGGCAGGCTTGCTGTCCGCAGCTTTCGGCGCTTCTGGTTCTTTCTTTTGAGCAGCCTTCGGCTTCGGCTCGGCCTTCTTGGAAGGCGCGGGCTCAGCTTTTGTCTCTGATTTCGCCGCGAAGGCCGCTCTTACCTTTTCGACCGCATCCTCGGCAGGTGTCGGAACGCCGTCATAATCGTTGCCGCCTGAATTGATCGCGGCACCGGCGAACAAATGAGATGCTTTTTCCGCACCGTCGACGACATGCGCAATCGGGAGAGTGCCTTCGGTGGTGTCCTCAAGCTCGGTCAGACTGGTCAGGCCACCCTCGGCCATCGCGAAGCGCCTACCGTTCTGCGGTCCGGGCGTGACTTCTTTGCCGGCGGCAATATCGTCGATCAGGTTCTCGAAGCTTTCCGGCGTCAGGTCTTCGTAGGTGTCCTTGAAGATCTGCACCATCGGTGCGTTCACGCACGCGCCCAGGCACTCCACCTCCTCCCAGGAAAACAGGCCGTCTTCCGAGATTTCGTGCATGTGCTTGGCAATGCGGGACTTGCAGACCTTGATCAGGTCCTCCGATCCGCGAAGCTGGCAGGGCGTGGTGCCGCAGACCTGGATATGCGCCTTCTTTCCGACCGGCTGCAGCTGGAACATCGTGTAGAAGGTGGCAACTTCCAGAACCCGGATGTTGGGCATGTCGAGCAGCTCGGCAACGTAGCGGATTGCGGGCTCACTCACCCAGCCGTCATTCTGTTCCTGGGCGCGCCACAAAAGCGGAATGACCGCCGACGCCTGACGGCCGGCCGGATAGCGGTCGATCAGCTTCTTTGCCCACGAAAGGTTCTTTTCCGTGAACTCGAAGCTGTCTGGTTGTTCCGCGGCAAGTCGGCGAACTGCCATGGTGTCATCCCCGTTCTAAAAACTGACCGCAGCCGTTGAAACGGCCGCCGTTGTCACAATCTGCCGGCAAATTGGCCGCATCAGCGGTCCACCTCGCCAAAAACGATGTCCATGGAACCCAGAACGGCCGAAACATCGGCCAGCATGTGGCCGCGGCACAGGAAATCCATGGCCTGAAGGTGCGCATATCCCGGTGCCTTGATCTTGCACCGGTAAGGCTTGTTGGTGCCGTCGGAAACGAGATAGACGCCGAACTCGCCCTTCGGCGCTTCCACGGCGGCATAAACCTCTCCGGCAGGCACGTGATAGCCTTCGGTATAGAGCTTGAAGTGGTGAATCAGCGCTTCCATGGAGCGTTTCATTTCACCGCGCTTCGGTGGCACGATCTTGCCGTCGACCGAGGAGACAGGACCTGTCTCGACCGTCAGTTTTTCCAGGCACTGCTTCATGATCCGGATCGACTGGCGCATTTCTTCCATGCGGATCAGGTAGCGGTCATAGCAGTCGCCGTTCTTGCCGATCGGGATATCGAACTCCAGGTCCGAATAACACTCATAGGGCTGCGACTTGCGCAGGTCCCAGGCGGCACCGGAACCGCGAACCATGACGCCGGAAAAGCCCCAGGCCCAGGCGTCATCCAGATCGACGACGCCAATATCGACGTTGCGCTGCTTGAAGATCCGGTTGTCGGTCAGAAGCCCTTCGATATCATCAAGTGTCTGCAGAAACGGATCGCAGAAATCCCAGATATCGTCCAGAAGATCACGCGGCAGGTCTTGGTGCACCCCGCCCGGACGCACATAGGCCGCATGCATGCGCGCGCCGCAGGCACGCTCGTAAAACACCATCAGTTCTTCGCGCGGCTCGAAGCCCCAAAGCGGCGGCGTGAGCGCGCCGACATCCATGGCCTGGGTCGTGACGTTGAGAAGATGCGACAGGATGCGCCCGATTTCGGAATAGAGAACGCGCACAAGCTGGCCGCGTTTGGGAACCTCGATATCCAGAAGACGCTCCACCGCCATCGCGAAGGCGTGCTCCTGGTTCATAGGCGCAACATAGTCCAGCCGGTCGAAATAGGGCACCGCCTGAAGATAGGTCTTCTGTTCGATCAGCTTTTCGGTGCCGCGATGCAGAAGTCCGATATGCGGATCGACGCGGGTCACCACTTCGCCGTCAAGCTCCAGAACAAGGCGAAGAACGCCGTGCGCGGCCGGATGCTGCGGACCGAAGTTGATATTGAAATTTCTGACCTGAGCCTCAGCCATCTGGACCAGCCTTAGTTCGTCGTTGCTTTTTCATCACCCGGAAGCACGTATTCGGTGCCCTCCCAGGGAGAAAGAAAGTCGAATGTGCGCATTTCCTGGTTGAGGCGGACCGGCTCGTAGACGACGCGCTTCTTCTCGTCGTCGTACCGGACTTCGACAAAACCCGTGACCGGAAAGTCCTTGCGCAGCGGATGGCCGTCAAACCCGTAGTCGGTCAGAATCCGGCGAAGATCGGGATGCCCCGTGAAGAGAATGCCGTACATGTCGTAGGCTTCGCGTTCGAACCACTCGGCCCCGGGAAAAAGCGGCGTCAGCGACGCCACCTGGGAGTTTTCATCCGTCTCCAGCTTGACGCGGATACGCTGGTTCTGCACGGGCGAGAGGAAGTGATAGACGACATCGAACCGCTTTTCGCGCGCGGGATAATCGACGCCGCAAATGTCGGTCAGGTTCACGAACTTGCATGAACTGTTGTCGCGAAGGAACCGCACGACGTCGAGTATGTCCGTGGCATTCACGGTCAGTGTCAGCTCACCATATTGCAGCTGCCAGGACACCAGCGACTCGCCCAGGCCGAGTTCGATATGCTCAGCGAGTTCCGTTAGCGTCTCGTCCATCGTGTTCAACCTCATTCATCGGGTGTTTTCCGCTGGAGCGTTCAACACCCGCCCACCACAAATCAGCCGCGAACGGCGGCTGAATTCACTAGCGTTCGATCGTTCCGGTTCGCCGGATCTTCTTCTGCAGCAGCAGGACGCCGTAAAGAAGCGCCTCGGCCGTCGGAGGACATCCGGGGACATAGATGTCGACCGGCACCACGCGGTCGCAGCCGCGTACCACGGAATAGGAATAGTGGTAGTAGCCACCGCCATTCGCGCAGGAGCCCATCGAAATCACGTAGCGCGGTTCGGGCATCTGGTCGTAGACCTTGCGCAGAGCCGGCGCCATCTTGTTCGTCAGCGTTCCGGCGACGATCATCACGTCGGACTGGCGCGGAGATGCGCGCGGTGCAAAACCGAACCGTTCCGCGTCGTAACGCGGCATCGACATCTGCATCATCTCGACGGCGCAACAGGCCAGCCCGAATGTCATCCACATCAGGGAGCCCGTGCGCGCCCATTGGATGAGATTGTCCGTCGACGTGACAAGAAAGCCCTTGTCCGCAAGTTCGTTGTTCACTTCCAGGAAGAACGCATCGTCTTCACCGACCGGTTTGCCGGTGTTGGGATCGATAATGCCCTTCGACTGCGGCGCGATAAGCGGCTCGGTCGTGGTCAGTCCCATTCCAAGGCTCCCTTTTTCCACTCGTAGATGAAGCCGACGGTCAGAACCCCGAGAAACACCATCATCGACCAGAAACCGTACCAGCCGAGTTCACCGAAGACCGTTGACCACGGAAACAGGAAGGCCACCTCGAGATCGAAAATGATGAACAGGATCGCGACGAGATAGAAGCGCACGTCGAATTTCATGCGCGCGTCATCAAATGCGTTGAAACCGCACTCATATGCGGAGAGTTTTTCAGGATCCGGGTTCTTGTAAGCCAGAAGGAAGGGAGAGATCAGCAGGGCGAGCCCGATAACGAGCGCAATGCCGATGAACACGACGATCGGGACATATTCCCGCAAGAGTTCTTCCATATCTTTCGCGTCCTTGCATCTGGAGTGGATCGGGACTTGATCCGGAGCCAGGGCCCACCCTCTGCCTGAAATGCCGTCAGACCGGAACGGACCCGCCAGTCGATAAAACCAACATGCGAGCGCACGCTTATCTTACGACTTGTTGCAGCGCAAGACCCCCGTGTGGTCAAAGTCTTGCCATACTCGAACCAAATTCCCGACGACCCCTGTCCTCACCTGCAGTTTAGCCAATTTGTCCCGGCGGTAAAACTTTGCTCGGGAGGAGCGCAATTATGCCGCACCTGCCTTGATATCCCAGCCAAAACAAGAATCGGATTCAAGCCCAAAACGGCGTGCATTACCAGTCCGCCCGCGGTTTTCTGATCAAAACCGGGTCAGCTGAACAACACGTGAGCGACCTGTGCGCGGCAGAGGATCGCCTTACGTCTTTCAACGGCGAAATTCGGTGGGAACTTATGACACTGGAAGGGAACCGTGAGTGGCGCGAGTGACGGGGCTCGAACCCGCGACCTCCGGCGTGACAGGCCGGCACTCTAACCAACTGAGCTACACCCGCACATTCACGGTATCTCGCCACGTCTCCCAACCGATACCTTGTATCCTGAGGAGAGTGGCGCGAGTGACGGGGCTCGAACCCGCGACCTCCGGCGTGACAGGCCGGCACTCTAACCAACTGAGCTACACCCGCTTCGTGCGGCAACAGCGTGTTGCCGTGAAGTGGCGCTGATGTACGGCGGCTGAGGGGCGAAGTCAAGCGCCCACTTGCACGAAACATGTCGTTTTTGCGAAAGCCGACCAAAACCGTGACCGGCAAGTGCCACAGCGCTCGGCTGAGGTGTGGATAACCCGCTGTTTCGGATAGGCCGAACGCAAATTCCCGCGCTCGGCATGAATCTTGGAACCCCTTGAGAAAAAACAATTTCCTGCTCATGCGCGCTCCCGCGCACCGCCAGGATTTATCGCGCACCGCGAAGACGACGTCCGCGTACAGAAGGCACGGCAGATCAACGGCCGCTCCGGACCGGAGGTGAGCATCGCAGTTGTGTGGCAAGAGTGGATCTTGCGCAATCCTGACGCAACTGAACCGCCACCAGGTTCGTGTGCCACAATCCAGGCAGCTCAGGCAGCGGAATATGTAGGGAGAGAATGGTGGGCGATGAGAGACTCGAACTCCCGACATCTTCGGTGTAAACGAAGCGCTCTACCAACTGAGCTAATCGCCCTCAACGAGGTGAGACGCCTTTTAGGTGGTCCCTCCTCTCTTGGCAAGTACAAATTCAAAGAATTTTTCCGTCGTTTTTCCGCCTGTGGATGACTTGCGAGCAACGGGATAGCGACGCTACAAGGACCAGGACCAACCCTGAAAACCCTTCGATATCATGGATGTGAATAAGCCGTAGGGCCGGGTCAACTGGCGGCACGGTGCCGAAGGCGTCCGCTCGCAGACCGGGGAGCGGGATCGTGCCCTAGCGAAACCGGTAGGCGAATTCCAGCATTTCGGTCAGACCCTGCTGCGGATTGTCCTGCGCGAGACCGTTCTGGGAGAAAAACTGAGCCAGCCTTGCAATACCAAGGCGATCATTCGGACCTCTCGGCGGTGGCTGTCCCATGAGCTTGGCCGCGATAATCCAGGACATGGTCCGGCGATACCGGTTCCTGTTGGCGGCAAACTCCGGATTGCTGGCCGCACGCTCGAACAATCCGCCCCAAGCCTGGTTCACGGCGTCATTGATGGCCTCGATGCGAATGAACCCTGCCTTGTCGGGGCTGCGGGCCTTGTTCAGGAGATGATCGATGTTGTAGCCGGCCAGATCGCTGCTGGTTGCCTTGATGCCGTAAACCTGGGCCACGAAGCCCAGCCAGGCCTTCTGATAGGACGCATAGCCCGCCCTCACCCAGACACTGGTGTTCTCGTCCGGGTTTCCCGGTTTGCTGACGATCGCAACATTCCTCAGACTGCGCCGCCCGGCCCGTTCCGTCGCAACCGCGTCATCGAACTCATTCAGAAACACCAGGCGCCCTAGGCTATCGGGATGCTCGGCCTGCACCTGCACCAGCGGGTTACGCACCCAGGCATCGAACAATGCTTTTTGCCGCCGCCCGATCAACGCCTGCAAGCTCATGGGAATCACCGCTCACTCGTGAGGTCTTCGTCCTCAAGACTACACCGAAAACGGGCCAGCCGACACGGAACAACGCTCACGGCATCGCGGAAAAGCAAAAGCCCCGCCCCCGAAAACCGGGAACGGGGCTTTCAAGACAGTCTTGCGCGTATGAACTTATGCGTTCACGGCGTCTTTCAGGCCCTTGCCGGCCTTGAACTTCGGCGTCTTGGAAGCCGGGATCTGGATCGTTTCGCCAGTCCGCGGATTGCGGCCTTCCGTTGCAGCCCGTGCGGATACGGTGAAGTTGCCGAAACCGATGATGCGTACTTCGTCGCCGCTTTTCAGCGTTTCCGTGACAGCTTCAAAAGTTGCGTCAACTGCTTCGCCCGCCTGCGCCTTGGTGAGGCCGGTCTTTTCTGCAACAGCTGCGACCAGATCGTTCTTATTCATAGCAGATACCTTTCTAAGAAACGGCAGAGTGCCGACGATTCCTGTCAGCGCCGTTGCGCGAAATTCGGGCGAATTGAGACGAAACGCAAGTGGTTTTTTCGCAGAAAACCGCCATTTCTACCGATTATTCAAAAGAAAAGCCCCGGAATCTCCGGGGCTCCTCGTTTTGTGCGGTGCAAATCGGCTTTTAGTGCGCCAAAACGCCCGACTTGTCCTTGTCCGATTCACTCGCCTTGGCGGCGGCTTCGGCGGCACTTTCATCCCACTCGATAGGCTCCGGAAGACGCACGAGCGCGTTCTTCAGAACCTCTTCCATGCCGGAGACCGGGATGATTTCGAGCGAGTTCTTGACCGAGTCCGGAATGTCCGCGAGGTCTTTCGCATTGTCTTCCGGGATCATCACGAGCTTGATCCCGCCGCGCAGCGCAGCCAGGAGTTTCTCCTTCAGCCCGCCGATCGGCAGCACCCTGCCGCGAAGCGTGATCTCACCGGTCATGGCCACATCGCGGCGCACGGGAATCCCGGTCATGGTCGAAATGACAGCCGTAGCCATGGCGATGCCCGCAGACGGCCCGTCCTTCGGCGTCGCTCCTTCCGGAACGTGCACGTGGATGTCCTTCTTGTCGAAATTCGGCGGTTCGATGCCGAAGTCGACAGCACGCGAGCGGACATAGGACGCTGCCGCGGAGATGGACTCCTTCATGACGTCTTTCAGGTTCCCGGTGACGGTCATCTTGCCCTTGCCGGGCATCATCACCCCTTCAATCGTCAGGAGTTCACCGCCGACTTCGGTCCAGGCAAGACCGGTGACGACACCGACCTGGTCTTCCAGCTCCGCTTCACCATAGCGGTACCGCGGAACACCAAGGTAGTCCTCGACCACCTCCGTCGTTACCGTGATGCTGTCCTTGTCGCTCATCAGGATGTCCTTGACCGCCTTACGGGCCAGGGTCGCCATCTCGCGCTCAAGGTTACGAACACCGGCTTCGCGGGTGTAGCGGCGCACGACAAACTGCAGCGCGTCGTCTTCAATCGCGAATTCGCCGTCCCGCAGGCCATGATCCTTTTCGGCCTTCGGAATGAGGTGACGGCGGCAGATTTCGACTTTCTCTTCCTCGGTGTACCCCGCGATCCGGATGATCTCCATCCGGTCCATCAGAGGCCCTGGAATGTTGAGCGTGTTCGCCGTCGTCACGAACATCACGTCGGACAGGTCGTACTCGACCTCCAGGTAATGGTCCATGAAGGACGAGTTCTGTTCCGGATCGAGAACCTCCAGCAGCGCCGAAGACGGATCACCGCGGAAATCCATGCCCATCTTGTCGATCTCGTCGAGCAGGAACAGCGGGTTGGATTTCTTCGCCTTTTTCATCGACTGGATGACCTTGCCGGGCATCGACCCGATATAGGTGCGGCGGTGTCCCCGGATCTCCGCTTCGTCACGCACGCCGCCAAGAGACATGCGCACGAACTCGCGGCCGGTCGCCTTCGCGATGGACTTTCCAAGCGAGGTTTTACCGACGCCGGGAGGTCCGACAAGGCAGAGAATCGGCCCACGAAGCTTGTTGGCCCGGCTTTGAACCGCGAGATACTCGACGATCCGCTCCTTGACCTTGTCCAGACCGTAGTGATCGGTGTCCAGAACCTTCTCGGCAAGCGCAAGATCGTGCTTGACCTTGGATTTCTTGTTCCACGGAATGCCGATCAGCCAGTCCAGATAATTGCGGACAACCGTTGCTTCCGCAGACATCGGGCTCATCTGCTTGAGCTTCTTGATTTCCGCAGCCGCACGCTCGCGCGCTTCCTTGGTCAGCTTGGTCTTCTTGATCTTTTCTTCGAGTTCGGCGACCTCGTCGCGGCCATCCTCGCTGTCGCCGAGTTCCTTCTGAATGGCCTTCATCTGCTCATTCAGATAGTACTCGCGCTGGGTTTTCTCCATCTGGCGCTTGACGCGCGAACGGATCCGTTTTTCGACCTGGAGGACGGAAATCTCGCTCTCCATCATGCCGAGAACACGCTCAAGACGCTCGGCAACCGACACCACCCCGAGAATTTCCTGCTTCTCGGGAATCTTGATCGCAAGGTGCGAGGCAATCGTGTCGGCGAGTTTCGAGTAATCGTCGATCTGGTTGACGGCGCCCAGAACCTCCGGCGAAACCTTCTTGTTCAGCTTCACGTAGTTCTCGAATTCCGAGACCACGGAGCGCGCAAGGGCTTCAACCTCGATGTTCTCGCCATCGCGTTCGGGCAGCACCGTAGCCGACGCTTCGAAATAGTCCGTGCGGTCGGTGTACTCACCGATCTGCGCACGTGCGCCGCCTTCGACAAGCACCTTCACTGTGTTGTCTGGCAATTTCAGGAGCTGCAGCACGGTGGCGAGCGTACCGACGTCGTAGATCTGGTCCGAATTCGGATCATCATCAGCCGCATTTTTCTGGGTAGCCAGAAGAATGTGCTTGTCGGTCGTCATAACCTCTTCGAGCGCCTTGATCGATTTTTCACGACCAACGAAGAGCGGAACGATCATGTGCGGAAACACGACAATGTCGCGCAGTGGCAGAACGGGATAGACAGCGGTGCTGTCTGCGTCGGTGGCGCGGATTTCTGCGTCGCTCATTTTTTTTCCTTTCTCAGCGTGTCCCGGCCCCATTCAAGAAAGCAACCGAAACACTGAAAAACGGCTTTCGGAGAAGTTTCCGACTGGCCGAACCGCAGCACCCCTAGCGAGCGTCCTGCAATTCGCACGAGCCGTCGTCAGTCCTATTAGGTGGACACCAGCACTCCTGGTGTCAAGGCAGGTTTTGTTCCCAAATTGGTCTAGTCTGTTGACGACTCACACATCCGGTGGAAAACGCTGCGGTTGTGCGGAAACAATGGACAAAAAACAAAATGCCGCCCTGTGCGAGCGGCATTTCGTGATCGTTTGACGGAAAGACAAGACCCGTCGTCAGGCACTCGTTGCCGACGTTTCTTCGCGATCCTCGTAGATATAGAGCGGTCGTGCCTCGCCTTTGACGACTTCCGGCGAAATCACCACTTCCTTGACACCCTTGAGACCAGGCAGCTCGTACATCGTGTCCAGCAGGATGGATTCAAGGATGGACCGCAACCCGCGTGCGCCCGTCTTGCGCTCGATCGCCTTGCGCGCGATCGCCTTCAGCGCTTCATCGTGGAACGCGAGTTCGACCTGTTCCATCTCGAACAGCCGCTGATACTGCTTCACGAGCGCATTCTTCGGCTCGGTCAGGATCGTCACCAGGGCATCTTCGTCGAGATCCTCAAGCGTCGCGATCACCGGAAGGCGGCCGACGAATTCCGGAATGAGACCGAACTTCAACAGGTCTTCCGGCTCCAGTTCCGCGAACAGTTCGCCGATGCGCCGGTCTTCCGGTGCTTCGACCCGCGCCTGGAAGCCGATGGACGTCTGCGTTCCGCGATCGGAAATGATCTTGTCGAGACCCGCAAAGGCGCCACCGCAGATGAACAGGATGTTCGTCGTGTCCACCTGAAGGAATTCCTGCTGCGGATGCTTTCTGCCGCCCTGCGGCGGAACGGAGGCAACCGTCCCTTCCATGATCTTCAGGAGGGCCTGCTGCACGCCTTCACCGGAGACATCACGCGTGATCGACGGATTGTCGGCCTTGCGGCTGATCTTGTCGACTTCGTCGATGTAAACGATGCCGCGCTGCGCGCGCTCGACATTGTAGTCCGCTGACTGGAGCAGCTTCAGGATGATGTTCTCGACATCTTCGCCGACATAGCCGGCTTCCGTCAGCGTGGTCGCGTCGGCCATCGTGAAGGGCACATCCAGGATGCGTGCAAGTGTCTGCGCCAGAAGCGTCTTGCCGCAACCGGTCGGACCGACGAGCAGGATGTTGGACTTTGCCAGTTCAACATCATTGTTCTTCGACGCGTGGTTCAGACGTTTGTAGTGGTTGTGAACGGCGACCGACAGGACCTTTTTCGCACTGCCCTGTCCGATGACGTAATCATCCAGAACATCGCGTATTTCCTGAGGGGTCGGGATACCGTCCCGTGACTTCACCAGCGAGGACTTGTTCTCCTCGCGGATGATATCCATGCACAGCTCGACACATTCATCGCAAATGAAAACAGTCGGGCCGGCGATCAGCTTGCGAACCTCGTGCTGGCTTTTGCCGCAGAAGGAGCAGTAGAGCGTATTCTTGGAATCGCTGCCGCTGGCCTTTGTCATGTAGTCAACCTCGCGTTTGTGGGGCTTGTCCCCTTATCGTTCCCGTCACGGCCAAATTGTGGCGGAACCGTTCTGAAGCCGCCCAGGGGGCGATGCTTCGCAATATTAAGTCATCATGCTTCACCAATAAAAATCAATATAGGTTTAAGGTGAAGATGAAAACCCGGCATTAATCTGCCGAAGTGCGATCTTTCGGAAGGATTCTGCATCCTTCCTTAAGATCGTTTTAGCGACGTCAGCTTTCCGCTTCACCGCCGAGGGTGGTGCGATCGCTGATCACATTGTCTACGATACCGAATTCCTTGGCCTTTTCGGCGGTCATGAAGTTGTCGCGCTCGAGCGCTTCTTCAACCTGATCAAGGCTCTGCCCGGTATGCTTCACATAGATTTCATTCAGCCGGCGCTTCATTGCCAGGATTTCCTGTGCATGAAGCATGATGTCGGCCGCCTGTCCTCTGAACCCGCCGGAAGGCTGATGCACCATCACGCGCGCGTTGGGCAGGATGAATCGCATGTCCTTCTGGCCGGCAGCCAAAAGAAGCGATCCCATCGAGGCCGCCTGTCCGATGCACAGCGTCGAAACGGCCGGACGGATGAACTGCATCGTGTCGTAGATCGCAAGACCGGAGGTGACCAGGCCCCCCGGCGAATTGATATAGATTGCGATTTCTTTGCTCGGGTTATCGGCTTCCAGATAGAGAAGCTGCGCGCTGACGAGGGTTGCCATGTGATCCTCGACCGGGCCGGTGAGGAAAATGATGCGCTCCTTCAGCAGGCGCGAAAAGATATCGAAGGCCCTCTCGCCGCGATTCGTCTGCTCGACGACCATCGGCACGAGAGTGTTCATGTAGATATCGACAGGATCCTTCATACCTCATCCATATGCTTGAGATGATGTCCGGTGACGCCGGACTGGACACAGGCCCTTGAAGCGCATCGATCAGGGGCCCGACTCGAAAAAAGCGACATCCCGTATATATGGGATGTCGCCCTTAACGCAAATTCATGGCAGATGCGACATGAAGGCAAGGTTAAGGCCTTGGCCGCATCTGGGGATATCAGGCCTGAATTCAGGCGTCGTCTTCGTCTTCCGCGACCAGCTTTTCAAGCTCTTCCTTGGTGACCGTCTTGTCGGTGACCTTGGCGAGTTCAAGCATGAAATCGACGACTTTTTCCTCGTAGATCGGTGCGCGCAGCGAAGCCAGGGCCTGCTGGTTGTTCTTGTAGTATTCGAACACCTGCTGTTCCTGGCCCGGGAACTGGCGAACGCGATCATAGAGCGCGCGCTGCAATTCCTCGTCGGTGACCTGAATGTCGTTCTTTTCGCCGATTTCGGAAAGAACCAGACCGAGACGCACACGCCGCTCGGCGATCTTGCGGTATTCCGCCTTCGCCTCTTCCTCGGTCGTGTCTTCGTCTTCGAAGGTTTTTTCGTTCCGCTTCATGTCGTCTTCGACCTGACGCCAGACGATCTCGAATTCCGAATCCAGCAATTTCTCGGGAAGTTCGAAGGAATAGTGCTCGTCGAGCTTGTCGAGCAGCTGACGCTTCACGCGCTGGCGGGTCATCTGGCCGAACTGGCCCTCGATCTGGCCGCGAACGATTTCCTTCAGCTTTTCCAGCGATTCGAGACCAAGACCAGTTGCGAATTCGTCGTCGATCTTGACGTCGCCAGGCGCTGCCACTTCCTTTACCTCGACGTCGAATGTCGCCGCCTTGCCGGCGAGATGCGCGGCCGGATAGTCCTCGGGGAAGCTCACTTCAACAACTTTGGTGTCACCCGCCTTGAGGCCGACAAGCTGCTCTTCGAAGCCCGGAATGAACTGGCCGGAACCCAGTACCAGCTGACCGTTTTCATCCGCACCGCCTTCGAAAGGCTCGCCGTCGATCTTGCCCAGGTAGGACATGGTGACCCGGTCGCCGTCTTCCGCCGCGCCTTCCTTGGTATCGAACGGCGTGTTGTTCTTGGCGATGTCGGCAACCTGCGTGTCGACTTCCTCGTCGGCGATTTCGACAACCGGACGCTCGATCTCGAAACCGGCGAAGTCGACGATTTCGAATACCGGCAGCACGTCGTAGCTCATCTTGAACGACAGATCCGCATCGCCGGCCATGATCTTTTCGGCTTCTTCTTCCGGAAGATCGATTTCAGGCGTCAAAGCCGGGCGCTCGGAGCGCTCTTCAACAGCTTTCTGCGTCGTTTCCTGGATGGTGTTCGACAGGATTTCCGCCATGGCCTGGCGGCCATACATCTTCTTCAGGTGCGCGACCGGCACTTTGCCCGGACGGAAACCTTTGATGTTGGCCTTGGACTTCAGGTCCGCCATGTAGTCTTCGAGCTTGGTGGCAAGATCACCAGCCGGAATGTCGATTTTGAGCTCTCGCTTGAGGCCCTCGGAGAGGGTTTCGGTTACCTGCATGGGTTTTTTCGTCCTCGATCCCGAGCGGCAATTCGCTCCGGAGGTTTTGTTTTAAATCCCGTGTGCCGCGCCGCCTGCGCCTTCCTTTTTCCGAAAGCGTTCAAATAGCAGCGCCTCACCCCGAAGCGGACTCCGGGGCGCACGATGGGAGCGCGATAAAGCTTGGGGCTGAAAGTGTCAAGGGCAGACGCCCGAAATTGCCTGCAAATGCCGATGATTCCGGCCCCGCCCGCAAGACGGAACATCGCGTTCCTGCAGGCGAGCAAGCCAGCCGGTTTCACAGATCGCCCTGCGCCAATCAAGGGTTTGACGCGTCCCGTCTTTTGCTTAGGGTCAGGACTCACTAATTTGGTTGAATTGGCGCAGCAAACGGCGATGAGCTTCAAGGAAAAGCGCGACAAGCGGGCTTCCTGCCCGGTTGAGCGGTTTGACGGTGCAGATCGAAGCCGTTTTTGCGTCCCTAAGGGATAGGATGAATTTGCCCGGCAACGTCGTTGCAAATCTTTGGAAACCGGACGGTTTCCTGCAGCTTTGCGCCTCGTATTCGAACAAATTCATCCCTACCAATTCAACCAAAAGAATGGGTCCTGACCCTCGACACCATCTGGTTATTCAAAAACATAGAGGTAGAAATGGAACGACGCAGACTGGGTGCAAACGGGCCGGAAATCAGCGCGATCGGGTATGGCGCAATGTCTTTCTCCGACATGTACGGCGCCACGAACGAGGCGGCAAGCCACGCGGTCCTCGACGCCTGCCGCGATCTCGGCGTGACCCATCTGGACACTGCCAACATTTATGGCATGGGCAAATCGGAAAACGCCATCGGGACTTACCTGAAGACCAATCCGAGCGCCCGGCACGAGTTCATCATCGCCACCAAGGCAACGATCACCAAGGACGCAGACGGCAACCGGGCCTTTGACAACTCGGCGGAACACCTCGAAGCGGAACTTGAGAAATCCCTGCAGCGGCTGGGTGTGGACTGCGTGGACCTGTTCTACGCGCATCGCCGAGACACCCGCTTCACACCTGAAGAAACGGCGGCCAATCTCGGCAGGCTGGTCGAAAAGGGCATGACACGGGCGATCGGGCTGTCCGAAGTGTCCCCGTCCACACTCCGTCGCGCCATGACGGCACATCCCGTGGCCGCCGTTCAGTCGGAATACTCGCTGTCGACGCGCGCTCCGGAACTCGGATTGGTTCAGGCCTGTGCGGAACTCGGCGTCGCCATGGTCGCCTTCTCGCCGGTCGGGCGGTCTTTGCTGACCGACAACCCGATCCCGGCGGACCGGATCCGGGACATCCCCTTCCTTGCCGGCAACCCCCGCTTCATGGAGCCCAACCTGTCTGAAAACCTGCGCATCATGCAGGGGTTCCGCAAGCTCGCGGCCCGGATGGGGACAACGGCGGCGGGTCTGGCCAATGCCTGGCTCCTGGCGCGCGGTCCCCATGTCATCCCGATCCCCGGCACCCGCTCGGTCGACCACCTGCGCGAATGCATTTCGGGGGCTTCGCTAAAGCTCACCGAAACGGATCTTGAGCAGATCGAAACCGCCCTTCCCGTCGGCTGGGCCCATGGTGACCGGTATTCCGAACAGCAGTGGATCGGGCCGGAGCGGTATTGCTGAAGATGACCGGTGCCCGCGGCAATGCCCGACAGAACAATCGTATATGAAGGGAAGGCAAAAGTTTGAAGTTGGTGCGGATGGAGGGACTTGAACCCCCACGCCTTGCGGCACCAGAACCTAAATCTGGCGTGTCTGCCAATTTCACCACATCCGCATCGCAACAGGCCGGAGGCCCTGCGCTCAAGGCGGGGCCTCTATAGCACCGCAGGTTTTTCCGTCAAAGGAAAAAGATGTCTTCACGAGGCCATGCCGCGGCGCTTGTCCACAAGCGCCGCGATGGCGGGACGCAGTGCGGGTCCGAGATCTTCCGCGATGAGCCCCGGGCCCGCTCGCGATCCTGCCTCCCCGTGCAGCCAGACCGCCTGGCAGGCGGCTTCAAACGCCGGTACGCCCTGTGCGAGCAGACCTGTGACAACACCGGCGAGGACGTCGCCGGACCCCGCTGTTGCCAGCCAGGGCGGCGCGTTTGAATTGATCGCAGCGCGTCCGTCCGGCGATGCGATCACGGTATCCGGCCCTTTCAGCACGATGATGGTACCCGACAGGGTTGCGGCTTGCCTCGCGCGCTCAAGCCTGTCTCCCGTGATGTCCGGAAACAGGCGCGAAAACTCGCCTTCATGCGGTGTCAGAACAACTGGAACCGGGGCCTTGTTTGTCTGATTGAACAGGGTGCCCGGATCGACGGCAAAGCTGGTCAGCGCGTCGGCATCCAGCACAAGGGCGCGTCCGGCATTCAAAAGCTCCGCGACAACCTCCCGCGTGTGCGCGCCGACACCGAAGCCCGGCCCGACAAGAAGGGCGTTCAGTCGCGCATCGGCCAGAAAGTCCCTGATCGCATCGCCGTCACCAATCTTTTTCAGCAGCACGGCTGTCAGGTGGCAGGCGTTGACCATCATCGCATCGGGCGGCGATGCCAGTGTCACCAGGCCCGCCCCGGCACTGAGCGCGGCACCGGCCGACAACCGCGCCGCGCCTGTCGCGGACATCGGTCCGCTGAAAACCACGGCGTGCCCCCTGGAATACTTGTGCCCGCCCGCGGAAGGCATGGGCCAGGCGTCCAGCCAGAGGCCGGGACC
This sequence comes from Roseibium sp., assembly GCF_965232425.1. Lineage (GTDB taxonomy): Bacteria > Pseudomonadota > Alphaproteobacteria > Rhizobiales > Stappiaceae > Roseibium. Next base: position 5,276,380 of record NZ_OZ246971.1, on the reverse strand, counting down.
GTTTTCGAATGTCTTCGGACCGATGTCTTTCAGTGTCTCCGGATCGATGCCGATATCGGCAACGTTTGTCGGGCCGCACAGGGACCTGCCCGGAAAGAGCAGGTGCCCGGGCTTTTTCCGGAAAAACGTGACGGTCGCACGCGACTTGATCGCGTCACCGAGGACTTCACCGGTGGCACCGCTCAAGCCGGAGGGAAGATCAACCGCGACCACGGGCACGCCGGACTGGTTGATCCTGCCGACAAGATCGAGAACGGGTCCAGAAAGCGGACGGTCCAAACCAGCCCCGAACAGCGCATCGACGACCAGATCTGCGGATCGCAGGTCTTCCAGGAAACCGTCTGATAGGCGGTCTCCGGTTGAGAGGTACGAAATCGAGCCGCGCATATCTGAATTCATGCGCTCGAATGCCTCAAGCGCATCGCCCTTGAGCGTCTCCGGCGGCTTCAGCAGATAAAGACTGACGGAGTAGCCCGACATGTTGAGGCAACGCGCTGCGATGAAACCGTCGCCCCCGTTATTGCCCGGCCCGCACAGCACCAGCACCCTAGCCCCGGCAGACACTTGATCCGATGCCGTCCTGGCAACGGCCTGCCCTGCCCGCTCCATCAGTATGATCCCGGGTACACCACCCTCAATCGTCCGCCTGTCGGCAAGGCCCATCTCGTCCGGCGTAAGCAGAACGGCAGTCGCTTCTCCACTTTCTGATGTCATGACAAACGCACTCTCCTCGCCGGAAGCGGCCTGACGGCCAGGATGTCTTTTTATGGAATTTCATCCAGGCAATGACAAGCGGGCCACCAAACTGCATATGTTTTCATCACATCGCCTATGTTTTAATCATTTTTTTGCTGACGCACACAGGCATCCACGCTTTCGGGATGCCGAATTGCCACTTTTGTTGGCTGTTTTCCCGGACTTCCAAATTAGCGCGAAAAACGCAACCCGGTTGGCACGCATCGTGCTTAGGGACAGCATCGGTTTTCGCCGGTGCACGGGAGCGCTCGCCTTCAAGTCATCGGCCAAAAATGAGCCTGCCGACATGTCCGGCATGTAATTTGGAGAGAGAAACAAGGTGATGAAAAAGATCGAAGCGATCATAAAGCCCTTCAAGCTGGATGAGGTCAAAGAGGCTTTGCAGGAAGTCGGCCTTCAGGGCATCACCGTGACCGAAGCGAAAGGTTTCGGCCGTCAGAAAGGCCACACGGAGCTTTACAGGGGCGCCGAATACGTCGTCGATTTTCTCCCGAAAGTGAAAGTCGAAATCGTCCTTGGTGACGATATGGTCGAAAAAGCGGTTGACGCGATCCGCTCGGCTGCGCAAACAGGGCGCATCGGCGACGGCAAGATCTTCGTTTCGAACATCGAGGAAGCCGTTCGCATCCGTACCGGTGAATCCGGTATCGACGCCATCTGACCCACCCAATTCCGGCAGCCGCCGGTAATCCGAACTCCGGCCTTGTCCAACAGAGAAAAATGGAACCCTCTGAAGGCCCGGACCCAAACCCACCGTTCACAAGATAATCAAAGGGATGGACATAATGACCACTGCCGCTGACGTCCTCAAGGAAATTCAGGAAAAGGACGTGAAATTCGTCGACCTGCGCTTTACCGACCCGCGCGGTAAAATGCAGCACGTTACAATGGACGTTGCACTTGTTGACGAGGACATGTTCGCAGAAGGTGTCGCCTTTGACGGGTCGTCGATTGCCGGCTGGAAGGCCATCAACGAGTCCGACATGATGCTGATCCTCGATCCTGAATCTGCCCATATGGACCCGTTTTTCGCACAGTCCACCATGGCGATTTTCTGCGACATCATCGATCCGATCACCGGCGAAGGCTACAATCGCGATCCGCGCATGACAGCCAAGAAAGCCGAAGCTTATGTCAAGTCCGGCGGTTTCGGTGACACGATCTATGTTGGTCCGGAAGCCGAATTCTTCATGTTCGACGACGTTCGCTTCACGGCTGACCCCTATAACACCGGCTTCATCCTGGACAGTTCCGAACTGCCGTCCAACATGGGTTCCGAGTATGAAACCGGCAACCTCGGCCACCGTCCGCGTACGAAGGGCGGCTACTTCCCGGTCCCGCCGGTCGACAGTGCTCAGGACATCCGCTCCGAAATGCTGTCCGTCATGGGTGAAATGGGCGTTCCGACCGAAAAGCACCACCACGAAGTGGCTGCCGCTCAGCACGAACTCGGCATGAAGTTTGAAAAACTGACCTCTTGTGCCGACAACATGCAGGTTTACAAATACGTTGTTCACCAGGTTGCACACGCTTATGGCAAGACGTCCACGTTCATGCCGAAACCGGTCTTTGGCGACAACGGAACGGGCATGCACTGCCACCTTTCCATTTGGAACGGCGGAGAGCCGGTCTTCGCCGGCAACCAGTACGCTGACCTGTCCGAGACCTGCCTTTACTTCATCGGTGGAATTCTGAAACACGCAAAGGCGCTGAACGCGTTCACCAACCCGTCGACCAACTCCTACAAGCGTCTGGTACCGGGTTACGAAGCACCGGTTCTGCTGGCCTACTCCTCGCGCAACCGGTCCGCGTCCTGCCGCATTCCGTTCACCGCTTCGCCGAAGGCAAAGCGCGTTGAAGTTCGCTTCCCGGATCCGACGGCAAACCCGTATCTCTGCTTCTCCGCTCTGCTGATGGCTGGCCTCGACGGCATCAAGAACAAGATCCATCCGGGCGACGCCATGGACAAGAACCTTTATGATCTGCCTGCCGAAGAGCTGGCCGAAATCCCGACGGTTTGCGGTTCTCTGCGTGAAGCACTTGAATCCGTCGATGCCGACCGCGATTTCCTGAAAGCCGGTGGCGTCTTCGACGACGACCAGATCAACGCTTACATCGAGTTGAAGATGGAAGAAGTCGAGCGTTTCGAAATGACGCCGCACCCGGTCGAGTTCGACATGTACTACTCCGTCTAAGAGCACCTGCTCTTTTGAACGCGAAAACCCCGGCCGCAAGGCCGGGGTTTTTTGTTGTTCACGCCTTGCCGGCGTTCAGCCAGTCCGCCAGCGACGGACGGCTGCGTCCCTTGAAGCCGTGCATTTGAGGGGACGCGATCATCGCGTTCAGAACCGCTTCCTGCGTCGTCTCCGCGGCGGCCTTGAACAGAACGTCAATTCCGTCTTCGCGCAGAACATCGCGTGCGATGAAATCGCCATCGGTGAAATGCGGAATGCGCTGTGCCGTGGAAAACGCCAGCGCAATATCGCCGCTGCCGTTGCCGTAATAGGCACCAAGTCGCCCGAGACCGGCAGCAGCGCGCCGCGCGATCCGCTTCAACTGGCGGCTTTCAAGCGGCACATCGGTGGCAAGAACGATGATCACCGATCCGCGCTCAAGCGTCTGCGCTCCCTCTGACGGGCGGGGCTTGCGCCCGTCGGGAAGCGTGAGGTCACCCGGTTTGCCGAAATTTGCCTGCACCAGGGCTCCGAGCGTGAACTCACCGCGGTCAAACGCGATGACGCGCGACGCAGACCCGATCCCGCCCTTGAACCCGAACGCGCTGATGCCCGTGCCCGCCCCGACACTGCCCTGCTCGAAGTCGCTCGAGGCAGCTTGAAGCGCGGCAAATGCATCCGCTTCGTTCAGCACCATCGCGTTGATGTCGCTCAGATACCCGTCATTGCATTCCATGACGACCGGATTGACCGTGCCGCCGGAGCGGTCGATGTCGGGGTTGATGGAGAGTTCCCGCCGGATCAGCGCGTTGATCCCGGTGCCCACGCCGAACGTGTTGGTCAACAGTATGGGTGTTTCCAGCGTTCCCAGCTCCTCAACCTGGACAAGACCTGCGCTCTTGCCGAACCCGTTGATGACATCCGCCCCGGCCGGCAGTTTTTCCAGAAAGAGATTTCCGGCGTGCGGGAGAATAGCCGTGAACCCGGTCCTGAAATCGCCCTCCTGCAAGGTGTGATGCCCGACCGTCACCCCCGCAACATCGGTAATCAGGTTGGACGGACCCGGCTCAAGGTCGCCGCACTGCAGACCGTGGGCACGCGCTGGAGAAGTTGAATGCGAGGGCATGAGGCAAACCGTTCCATGAGAATCGACTGGATCTCATAGAAGATGATTGTCTGCCTTCGGACAACTGCCGAACGAGTTGGCGGCAAAAACCCGTGCGCAACAGCAGTCCGAAGACGCGTAAAAACCGCCCCCCCGCCGGTATGGAGACATGTCCCGAGAGCCGAAAAACGAAAGGCCTCCGAAATCGGAGGCCATCGTTGATGAGGTCAGGTGACAAGCTGATCTTAGTAGCAGACCTGACGGTATCCGACGACGACATAACGGCCGTAGTAGGGGCTCCAGCGCTGAATCGGCTGGTTGTGGCAGCGTACGGGATGGTAATGACGGCGCTGCGCCTGCGAGGCGATGATGGCGCCGGTCGCCAGACCGATGATGGCACCTGCTGCAACTGCACCTGCACGGTTCTTGGCATGTGCCTCGGTCGGTGCAACGGCAATGGCAGTGGTCGCGATCGTTGCGACGGTGACGGCTGCGATGGCAAATTTGCGAAACATAACGGGTCCTCTCGACTGGTGTTCAACTGTGTCTGCGTCTTGATGTACCCAAGATAGGACCGTCCCTGACACGCCGCTGTGATCACCATCACGCAACGTCACATTCGTATGATTTCGGAAAAATCACGGTATAGTCGGCGTCAGACAGCAGCGCAGGATCGAGCAAATGTGGGTGATACTGGCCGTTTCCATTCAAGTGCTATCGGGCCCGAATGTCTGGCCTGTCCTGGATCAGGGAACCTTCGTCTCGGAGACCGAATGCCGGACGGTGCTCGACGAAGCCGTCCCGCGCACGCTTTCCGAACAGATGCGTATCGCCTGGGAACAAGGCGAGCTCAAATTTGTCTGCATCAAGGCCCGCGAACCCGGATCTGCAGGCAACTGACTTAAGCTGCGTCTGCCCTTTGTGCCTACCTTTCAGCCTTGATATACGTCCAGGTCGGCCGCAGTCACGGCCCCTCAATCCTCGAAATGGCGAGCGCCTGGTACCGGCTTGGCGTTCGAAAGGTGTCCGGCAGAGTTTTTCTGACAGCCGCGATTTACATCTTTCCCTGTGCGCGCTAGAGCACGTCCGCAGAAAAGACATCCCTCAAGACGACAGACGGGTTCGGACGACACCATGAGCGAGTTCAAATCGGATTTCCTGAACGTTCTTTCCGAACGTGGCTTCATTCATCAGATTTCCGATCCACAGGGCCTGGACGAATTGTGCGCAAAGGAAACGGTCACGGCCTATATCGGCTTTGATTGCACCGCTCCCAGCCTGCATGCCGGATCGCTCGTCCCGATCATGATGCTGCACTGGTTCCAGCAGACGGGACACCGGCCCATCGCATTGATGGGCGGCGGCACCACCCGCGTCGGCGACCCGTCGGGCAAGGATGAAAGCCGGAAGATCCTCACCGAGGAGGCGATCGAGGAAAACAAGGCCGGTATCCGGAAGGTTTTCGAGAAGCTACTGCGTTTCGGCGACGGGCCGGGCGATGCCATCATGCTCGACAATGCGGACTGGCTCCTGAAGCTGAACTATGTCGACTTCCTGCGTGACATCGGCCGGCACTTCTCGGTCAACCAGATGATCCAGCGGGACTCGGTGCGCCTGCGCCTGGAACGCGAGCAGCATCTTTCGTTCCTCGAATTCAACTACATGCTTCTGCAGGGCTACGACTATCTGGAGCTCTACCGGCGCACCGGTTGCCGTCTCCAGATGGGCGGTTCGGACCAATGGGGCAACATCCTCTCCGGCACCGATCTCGTCCGCAGGCTCGCGGAGACGGAGGCCTTCGCCCTCACCTCGCCATTGCTGACGACCGCCTCGGGCGCGAAGATGGGCAAGACGGCGGCGGGCGCCGTCTGGCTCAACGAGGAACAGCTCTCGGCCTATGACTACTGGCAATACTGGCGCAACACCGAAGACGCCGATGTCGGCCGTTTCCTGAAACTCTTCACGGTCCTGCCGATGGACGAGATCGCCCGGCTTTCCGCCCTGGAAGGGTCGGAGATCAACGATGCCAAGAAGATCCTGGCCACGGAAGCGACTGCGCTGATCCACGGACGGGACAAGGCCGACGAGGCGGCAGAAACCGCACGCAAGGCATTTGAAGAAGGTCAGTCCGCCGAGGGCCTGCCGACCGTCGAGATTTCCAGAAGCGACCTTGAAGCGGGCATCGGCGTCCTGTCCGCCTTTGTCACGGCCGGTCTGTGCAGTTCCAACGGCGAAGTGCGCAGGAACATCAAGGGCGGCGCAGTGAAAATCAACGACAAGGGCGAGCAGAACGACAAGCGCATGCTGGACATGGCCGATGTCTCCGAAGGCGGCATCGTCAAGCTTTCGCTCGGCAAGAAGAAGCACGTCCTGCTGAAGCCGGTCTGAGCATTCCTGAGGGAACCGGGACAAAAGCCAGGAGATCGATGTTCAGTTCTGCTGGAACTCGAACATCCTGCGGAAAATGCCCGGTGCGATCGCGGAAATCGGATTGACCGAAAGCACGGGGTCGGACACCGACCCCGAAAGGCGGTAGGTCACGCCGATCAGGCCCTCGCCGGAATTGCCGCCGAGTGCGAAGCCGAGGATCGGGATCTTGGCGAAGAAATTGTTCAGCGCATAGATCGGCACGAAGGTCCCGCTCAGATTGAGCGTCTGTTCCTTGAGGTTCACGGTCCCGCTGACCGTACCACCCAGAACGTTGCCCTGAAGCGCCCCGCGCAGGATCGTCATGATGTCGCCGTCGCGGGTGAAGTTGATATCCATCGTATCGAAATTCGCAGACCCGTCCGACGTCCTGGCCGTCACGATCCGCGCATCCGGATCCGGGTTCGACTGCTCCCTGTCCCGGATGCTCCTGATGGCCGGGTCTTCCGTGATCCGCAGGGAACGCACCTTGAAATCTCCTGCCCAGCTGTCCTCGTCCGCCATGGCGACGCTGATGACGCCGCGCCCGCCTTCCATGCGCTCGTAGAAATCGAGAAACTTGAGTGTCGCGCCCGTGTCGTCAAACTGACCGGTGGCAAGCTGGCTTTGACCCTGCTCGACGATCTTGAATTCCAGATCGGAGCCGCCGTTGATTTTCCCGCTCAGGTCCGCCGTCCGGATGCCTTTCGGTCCCGTCTCGACCTTGCCGGAGACCCCTTTTAGTGTCTGTCCGTTGAACCCGGTCACGCTCTGCAGAGACACTGCAATGCGGGCACCTTCGGAGAAATCGCCGGCACCCTGGCTGCCGCCCGGGCTCGTCAGGCTCTGAATGAGGCCGCGCCCGTCGAACACGGAGCCGGAAAAGATGATGTCGTACCGGCCGTTCGCCGCGCGCTGTATCTCAACGTCGGCATTGTCGCCGGGGCGAAGCTTGAACGTCTCGAAGGACGCGGTGACCAGCTCTCCAGCCTTGGAAAGCTGCATCGAACCGGAAATGTTTGCCCCCTCAGACGTGAGCCTGAAGTCGCGGACCATCTGGTTTTCGTCGGTCTCTATCAGTTTGAAGGTCGCGGTTGCGGGCACACCCCTCGCCTTCTCCCAGCCGAGCGCTTCAAGGACGACCGTGCATTTGGTCAGATCGACCGAGAAGTCCTGTCCGTCGCTTCTCCCAGTCACGCTGAGAACCAGGTCGCCGTCGAGAAATGCGGTGAGGTCGATCCCTTTCTGCTTCAACTGGTCCGCGGTGACCGAGACGACGACATCCTGCTTGCCGGCAACGCCGGAACCGCCGAGCGGCACCACCAGATCGATGTCGGCATCGAGGCCGTCGAGAACGCCGTTCCCGGTGATGGCAACCTGTTCGGGCGTTGCATCGATCTCGACATCCGCATTTTCGATCGTGCGGCCCATGATGGGGTTTTCGTCGCTGAAGTCATCGAGTGCTCCGGTGACACGCCATGAGACATCATCAAGGCTGATGCCTTTGGCGAGCGGAAAGCGCGCCACGACATCAATGCTGCCGTCACCGCTCGCACCGCCTGTCTTGAGCCCCGCGCGGTCAATCACATTAAGCGGATTGCTGTTCGCGACGGTTGCGAGTTCACCGATGCCGCCTGCCACCTTCGCCTCGATCTTGGCTGTTTTTCCTTCGCGAAGCGGCAAATTGTAGATCTCGAAAATGCTTTGCGGCACCGTGACATTGCCGCCTTCGGCAGTCTGCGCGACACCGCCGTCCGCGCGCACGGTCAGCACTTCACCTGCCACCTTGAGCGATCCGGTCAGGTCCGACACCTGCGGCAGGTCTCCGAATGGTGTGACTGCGCCGCCGCTGAAGGTTGCATCCATGAGCATGTCGTCGCCGGACCATCCGGCATCCGGGTCCCGGTGGTTGAAGGCGGGCGGCCGGATTGCAGCGCTATAGGTGAAGTCTTCGATCAGCCCCGCCTTGATATTGTCCGCCACCCAGCGGCGCGCGGGCGGAACGAGCGTGATAGGCCACACCTGCTTTGCCGTTGCGATGGGAATGTTCTCACCGGAGGCGGCAATGGCAACGTAGGGGCCCTGATCGGTAATCTCGATGGACGCGACCAGTTGCGCGATCGCCTTTCCGGCTTTCGCAATGAACCGGTCAATGGATATCACCCGGTCGAGCGGATTGAAGCGCGCCCTGATCTTCACACCGTCCAGCATCTGCGGTGCTTCGCGAACGTCTGCCGAGCCGAATTGCGGAAAGTCCGATGTGAGCCTGATGTTCCACTCGTTGGAGCCCGCGTCTCCGGGCTCGACAAGTCCGGAAAAGAAGATCCGCGTGTTGCCCCGGATCACGTGCGACTTGGTGATTTCAATCGCGTTCTGTCCCGCCTTGAACAGCAGCGATAGCGCGGCGTCGTCAAAGGCGACAAGGGTTTTGCCAAGCTGGAACCAGCCGTTCTGTACCCGCGCGACAGCATTTGCGGACAGGAACCTGCCATCGCCGTCAAGCTTCGTCTCGACCTTCGCCGATGCCGGCAGACCAAAGCCCTTGCCGTGCCTGTCCAGGGTCGCCGGACCGAGCAGTTCGGCAAGAGTGATTCCGTTGACGACAATACCGATGGTCTTTTCAGAACCGTCTTCAGGCGCACTGCGCGCCAGTTGCAGCCGCCAGGTGGATACGTTGCCCGATACTTTCGCATTCGCCCGGATGACACGGCGGTCGCTTCGAACGACGTCGGCATCGATCCCGTCAAACAGGCGCGGCTTGGCACCGGTGAGCTCGAACGTGCCATTGCGGATCGAGACGTGCCTCAGGCCACGCCGGGAGAACTGATCGTCCACGACGTCACTCATCCGGTCGACCGCTTCCATGAGCGGACCGATCTCGGGCAGTTTCGCCGGGCCTCCCTTGAGCGCGACCGTCACCCTCGGCTGAACGAGGCGCAGGGACGAAAACCGGAGCTTGCCCCCGAGCAGGGCATCCGGATCAAGCGGAACAACCAGTTTGGGAAAAAGGATCGTGACGGGGGCCGGCCCGTCGATCTCCAGCACCGCCTCTTCCAGGATGAATTCGATGCCGTCCTCGGCAGTGAAATCGACGCTGCCCTGCCTTATGGCGAGCTCCAGTGGTCCGCGCGTGGCCTGGGAGGCCAGAACGCTTCCCAGGAAGGGGATACGGACCGGGCCGGAAGCAAACAGCACCACAAGCCCCGCCGACACGCAAACGAGAAGTCCGAGAGCGGCAAACAAGTAGCGTCTGCGAACGGTCTTTCGCGCCGTTTTGTTCAAGTTTTTGCCGCCAGATCTTCCAAACAAATTCGGTCCATTCTCCTGACTTGCGAAAGCGGACGGGCGCTGCTGCGCTGCGCCGATACAAATACATGTTCTAGCGCGCATTGAACGAGTCGCAACGCGACCTATGATACTTCGAAAGTCGGGACAAAATCGACTGCTGCTTGCGCAGCCGTTTTCCGGTTCCGGCAAGAACGCACAAATTATGACAGAAGGATGACAAGATGCAGGAACTCGCCATCGGAGATACGGCGCCGGACTTCGACCTTGAAGGCGACGGAGGCGGACGGATCGCCTTGAGCGGCCTCAAGGGAAAACCGGTGGTTCTGTATTTCTACCCGAAAGACAACACGCCAGGCTGCACGAAGGAAGCAATTGCCTTTTCGGAACTGATCGGGGAATTCGGAAATCTCGGCATCACGATTGTCGGCGTGTCGCCCGACTCCGCCAAGAAACACGACAATTTTATTGCCAAACACAATCTTGCGGTCCGGCTCGGTGCGGACACCGAAACACACACCGCCGAGGCGTATGGCGTGTGGGTGGAAAAATCCATGTACGGCAAGAAGTACATGGGTGTGGAACGTTCGACCTTTCTGATAGACAAGGAAGGAAAGATCGCCCAGGTCTGGCGAAAGGTGAAAGTGCCCGGTCACGCGGAAGCCGTGCTGGAAGCCGCCAGGGCACTCTGACAACACGCAACGCCAGCGACACTGTAGCCGGGATCACGATGACGCCTGACAAAACGCCGCCCGCACCGCCGACCCTCGTCGCCGGAGCCAGAGCCATCGTGTCTGCTTCGGATGTGGCGGAAAAGGTGAGACTGGCCTATCAGGTGTCGAAAGCCTGGTTCGGCAGAGACCTTGCCCTGGGTTCTCCATCCAAGGACGGGCTCATGCCGGACCGCCCCGGACGGCCAGCCCGGCCCGAGTTGCTGGCACCGCGTGACATGCCCAAGCGGAGCGTCTCCGGAAAGGCCGGCCGTCTTGCCCTGCTTCATTCGCTCGCGCATATCGAATTGAACGCCGTCGACCTCACCTGGGATCTGGTCGGACGCTTCGCACATGTCCGCCTGCCGCGCACCTATTATGACGACTGGGTCCGGGTCGGCCTGGAAGAGGCCAAGCATTTCTCAATGCTGCAGGACAGGCTCGCGAGACTGGATGCCGCCTATGGCGACCTGCCGGCCCATGACGGGCTCTGGCAGGCCGCGCAGGACACGGGACATGACCTTGCCGCGCGGCTGGCCATCATTCCGCTCGTGCTGGAGGCGCGCGGCCTCGATATCACGCCACCGATGATCGAAAAGGCGCGCAAGTCGGGAGATGACGATACGGCGAAGTGCCTGGAAGTCATCTACCGGGATGAAAAGAACCATGTTGCTTTCGGCGCAAAGTGGTTCCGATTCTTGTGCGACAGGCAGGGAATCACCCCGGAACCGGCCTTCCACGCCTTCGTCAGAAAACATTTCCGTGGCAGTTTGAAACCGCCATTTAATGATCGGGCAAGATCCGAAGCAGGGCTAACCCCCGGATTTTACAAGCCTCTCGCCCCAATCACGGGTTAAAAATAGTCCGGTTGCAGACGATTTATTAACCTTACCAAATTCTAATCATCATCAGTTCATTTGCAGAATGCAGACAGTGACTGAGTGATCATGCAACAAAGTCAGAAATCGCAGCGACCTCTAAACGGGCCAAGAATGGCAGCGCATCACGCGTCATTGAACCGGGTCGAGAAGTCCACCACGTATAGCGTGCGCCCCATGCACCTGATTTGCGGGGCACTTGCATGTGTCGCTGTCACGCTGGGTGTCAGCGGATCCGCAGCCTATTACCTGATGCGCAGCGACGTGATGGCGGAGGCGAGTGCCGAACGCACCGAACTCGTGCTCGAATACCAGGACCATATTGACCGGTTGAGAGCCGAAATCGAAAAACTCACCAGCCGCCAGATGGTCGATCGCGAAACCGTCGAAATCCAGGTGATGGACGTGCTGCGCCGTCAGCAGGATCTCAACCAGCGCCATGCGATCGTGGCGGATCTGGTGGCACGCGCTGAAAGCGTCGGCATATACCTCAGCAACGACAAGCCCCTCCCCCCGCCGAAACCGTCACTGGATGCACGCGAGCTTGCGACCATCGGAACCAGCGACAAATCTGCGATCGGTGGCGAGAGCGAGTTGATCGACGAACCGGTCAAGGCGCTCGGACTTCGCGAAACAACGACCAAAAGCGTCGATCCGCTGTCTATCTTGCAGCAAACGGAACCGCAGCCCGAAGCGCGGACGACCGTAAAAAAAAACACTGAAAAACGGGCCGCTCTCGACGCCGTGAAGGCCGACATTTCCGAAATGGATGTCGAGAGCACCGCGGCCGTCGACACGATCACGGTCGCCACTGAAAGCCGGATCGAGGAGATCCTGAGCATCACCAAGTCGATTGCTCCGTCCATCAATGAGGCCCTGCGCGACAACAGTTCGATCGGCGGGCCTTTCACGCCTATTTCGCACAAGACGTTTCCGGAGCGCCTGAGACGGGCCGACAGTGCGCTTGAAACACTGCGCCGCGTGAAATTCGCCGCGCTCAGGCTCCCCGTGAAACGCCCCGTCCGCAACGGCACGATTTCGAGCAACTACGGTCCACGCGTGGATCCGTTCCTGCGCCGTCTCGCCATGCACACGGGAATTGACTTCAAGGCACCGTACGGCGCGCGGGTCTATGCCACGGCGCCTGGCACGATCGTGAGCGCCAAGTGGAACGGCGGTTACGGCAAGATGATCGAAATCAGGCATGCCAACGGATTCGTGACGCGCTATGCGCATCTCAGCCGCATGCAGGTCGCAGAAGGCGACCATGTGCTGGCCGGCGACCTGATCGGCAATATCGGGTCGACAGGCCGGTCAACCGGCCCGCACCTGCACTACGAGATCCGCCGGCATGACAAGCCGCACAATCCCGGTGCCTTCCTGACGGCAGGCAACAAACTGACCGAGCTGTCTCATTAAAAAACGGGGCCTTGCGCCCCGTTTGTCCGCGTTCCGATCGTTCGGATCAGTCGATATCGTCGACTTCCACGGGGTCTCCCCCAAAGACGCGCTGCGCCAATGCGGCCTCCATGAACTTGTCGAGATCCCCGTCCAGTACGTCGCCGGGAGATGTGCTCTCCACTCCGGTGCGCAGGTCCTTCACCAGCTGGTAGGGCTGCAGAACGTAGGAGCGGATCTGGTGTCCCCAGCCGATATCCGTCTTGGACGCAGCTTCGGCATTTGCCGCTTCTTCGCGCTTTTTCAGCTCGGCCTCGTAAAGCCGTGCCTTCAGCATGCCCCAGGCTGTCGCCCTGTTCTTGTGCTGTGATCTTTCCGACTGGCACTGGACGACGATCCCGGTCGGCTGGTGCGTGATCCGCACCGCCGAGTCCGTCGTGTTGACGTGCTGTCCACCGGCACCCGACGCCCGGTAGGTATCGATCCTGCAGTCGCTCTCGTTGACGTCGATCTCGATCGAATCGTCGATCACCGGGTAGACCCAGGCACTTGAGAAACTGGTGTGGCGCCGCGCATTGCTGTCATACGGCGAGATGCGAACAAGCCGGTGGACGCCCGATTCCGTTTTCAGCCAGCCATAGGCGTTCTCGCCCTTGATGAGCAGCGTCGCGGACTTGATGCCGGCTTCCTCGCCATCGCTGTAGGCGGGCACTTCGACCTTGAAACCGTGCTTTTCCGCCCATCTCCGGTACATCCTGAGAAGCATCGACGCCCAGTCCTGGCTTTCCGTGCCGCCGGCACCGGAGTTGATCTCTAGGTAGGCGTCGTTGCCGTCTGCTTCTCCGGACAGCAGCGAGTTGAGCTGCAGCTGGTTGACCTTGTCCTTGAGGCCCCGCAGAGCGTCTTCGGCGTCCTCGATGACGTCCTTGTCGTCTTCCATCTCGCCGAGTTCGATCAGCTCGATGTTGTCCGCAAGGTCCTGTTCCAGGCCCTTGACGCCTGTAATGCCATCGTCGAGTTGCTGGCGTTCGCGCATGAGTTTCTGCGCCTTCGCCGGATCGTTCCAGAGATCGGGATCTTCAGAAAGGGCGTTCAGTTCTTCCAACCGGACAAGAGCCTGATCCCAGTCAAAGATGCCTCCTCAGCAGGCTTATGGCCTGCTTGATTTCATCAACGATCGCTTCCATTTCGGCGCGCATCGGATACCTCGCTGTAGTGTGAGACGGCCCGGTTTTCCTGGACAGGACCGGGCCGTGAATTGGAGCGGGACATTAGCCGCGCAGATAGGCGGTGTAAACCGCCTTTGGGCGCGGATCTGACGTTCGAGAACCTGTCCGGATCCGTCAGGGATCAGTAGAGGCCGCCGGTCCCCACGGTGACCGCTTGCTGCGCCTCCGGCGAAACCGCCGTGGGGACACCGAGCTGGCTCTGGAAATCAATGACCGCGTAGCTGTCATTCGGCGTCATCCCGGGCTTGAACGCTTCCAGGATTGCGCCGGGTGATCCGGGCGCTGCCCGCCCGCCGGTCCGCCGGTTGATGGCGATCAGCTGGAGACCGCGCGGCACGCGGAATTCGACCGGCGGCTTGTCGGCGAGCGCCTTCTTGACGAAGTCCGTGAAGATCGGTGCTGCGACCTGACCGCCCGTGGCGCCGCGTCCCATGGGTTTGGGATTGTCGAAGCCGACGAAAACGCCGACGGCCAGATCCGGCGTGAAGCCCATGAACCAGGCGTCCTTCTCGTCATTTGTTGTTCCGGTCTTGCCGGCAACGGGCCGCTCGACCGCGCGCACGGAAGTGGCGGTGCCGCGCTGGACGACGCCTTCCATCATCGACGTGATCTGATAGGCCGTCATGGGATCAAGAACCTGCTCCCGGTCATCGATCAGGATCGGCTCCTGCTGGCCTTCCCAGGCGTTCTGCGTGCAACCGTCGCAAATCCGGCTGTCATGCTTGTAGATCGTGCGACCATACCGGTCCTGGATCCTGTCGATCAGGGTCGGGCGGACCTTTCGCCCGCCATTCGCGATCGTCGCATAGGCGGTCGTCATCCTCAGGACCGTTGTTTCCCCTGCCCCCAGCGACATGGACAGGACCGGCAGCATGTTGTCATAGATCCCGAACCGCTTGGAATACTCGGCAACCAGGGGCATGCCCATGTCCTGGGCGAGACGGACCGTCATCACGTTCCTGGAGAGTTCGATCCCGGTCCGAAGCGTGGAGGGCCCGTAGAATTTGCCGCCATAGTTCTGCGGCCGCCATGTCCCGAGACCCGGCCCCTGGCTGATTTCGAGCGGCGCGTCCATGATCACGGACGACGGCGTGTAACCGTTGTCCAGTGCTGCCGCATAAAGGAACGGCTTGAACGACGATCCCGGTTGACGGTAGGCCTGGGTTGCGCGGTTGAACTCGCTCTGCGCAAAGCTGAACCCGCCGACCAGTGCGAGAACGCGGCCGGTATAGGGATCCATCGCGACCAGCGCGCCGGACACCTTGGGGATCTGCCTGAGTTCATACGTGCCAGGCGCTACCTGGCTCTCCTGCACGTAAACGACGTCGCCCGGTGCGAGCACGTCGGATACGGAGCCCGGCGCCCGTCCGTTGACGCGGGCCCACTTCATCGTCTCCAGGAACAGCGGACCGCTTTTGCGGTCTTTCGAAAGCTTGCCGCTCACCAGCTTGTCCGGCTGCACACCGACGGTCGCCTGTTCGCCGCCGCTTTCCAGGACCACGGCAAGCGTCCACTCGGGGATGTCGCTGAGGCCTTCGATCTTGCCCAGATCCACGCCCCAATCCGCACCGAGCGCGATCCGGTCAATGGGCCCGTTCCAGCTGCCGCGCTTGCGGTCGAAATCGATCAGCCCGTCCATCAGCGACTTGCGGGCCATTGTCTGCAATTCGGGATCCAGCGTGGAGCGAACGGAAAGACCACCTTCATAAAGTCGGGTGGTTCCGAAAATTTCGGCAACTTCCCTGCGCACTTCTTCCGTAAAGTACTCGGCGGCAAACAGCCGGGAGCCGGATTTCCGCGGCTTGACGTCGATCGGCTTCTTTTTCGCCTCTTCGCCCTCTTCGAACGTCACATACCCGTCCGCGACCATGCGGTCGAGAACATAGTTGCGGCGCGCGATCGCGCGGTCCGTGTGCCGGAAGGGATGATAGTTGTTGGGGGCTTTCAGGAGCGCCGCCATGTAGGCGACTTCATCGAGTTCCAGTTCGTGAACCGACTTGTCGTAGTAAATCAGCGCGGCAGCGGCAATCCCGTAAGCTCCCAGGCCGAAGAAGTTCTCGTTGAGATACAGTTCGAGAATTTCGTCTTTGGTGTAGGCCTGCTCGATTCGCAGCGAAAGGATGGCTTCCTTGATCTTGCGGACGATGGACAGATCGTTTGTCAGCAGGAAGTTCTTGGCGACCTGCTGCGTGATCGTCGACGCCCCCTCCGGACGCCGTCCCGAGCCGTAATTCTGCACGAACCGGACGGCCGCGCGGGCAATGCCCTCCGGGTCGACGCCGATATGCGAATAGAAATTCTTGTCTTCCGCGGCAATGAACGCCTGCTTCACACGATCCGGCATCGCCTGTATCGGCAGAAACATGCGCCGCTCGGTCGCATACTCGGCCATGAGACTGCCATCGGCGGCGTGAACGCGCGTCATGACGGGCGGCTCGTAGTTCTTCAACGCCGTGTAGTCCGGAATGTCCTCGTCGAGGTGCTGCAGATACATCCACACACCCGCCGCGATCAGGAGCGCGAGCGCGGCTCCGATGCCGAAAAGATAGCCAAAAAATTTAATCAAGAATTTCATACTGCGGGCTCGTCTTTCCCCGTCATTGCTGCTTGTCGCTTTCTAGCACGGAAACTCTAACACGGCACTCTCGGGCGCAGATTGTCACAATTACCTGACTGTTACCTCTTGCACCAATATGGCGATGCTGAGGCAATCGCCCTCCAAGACGCTCAATTTGCGTGACAAATCACCATCATTACTGCGAAAGTGTGCCTTTCTGCCGGGCCAGCCTGGGCCTGAAAAAGCCGTGTATGGCATCGCTCATCGCATTCGCCATGCGTTCCCGCCACTCTTCGGTAATCAGCAGTTTTTCGTCGTGCTCGTTGGAAAGATACCCGAGCTCTACCAGAACCGACGGCACATCATGTGCCTTGAGAACGCGAAAACCCGCAGATCTGTGCGGATTGTTGATCAACCGGACGGCACTCTTGAGCTCGGTCACGAGTGTTTTCGCAAAGTAGTTGGAAAAGGAACGGGTCTCGCGTTTGGCGAGATCAAGCAGGATGTCGGTGACGTCCGTCGGCTCCTCGTCAAGTTCAACGCCGGCAATGATGTCGGACATGTTTTCGACTTCCGCCAATTCCTCCGACAACTGGTCGGATGCCTTGTCCGACAGCGTGTACACCGTCGCACCGCGCGCCAGTTTCCTGCCCCGCCGCACCGAATCAGCGTGAATGGATATGAAAAGATCGGCCTCGAGCTCGTGACCGATCTCGACGCGACGGGAGAGAGACACAAACGTGTCGTCCTCGCGCGTCAGACGCACATCGTAAAGCCCGCTTTTTTCCAGCTTCTCCTTCAGAAGGTTCGCGAAATCCAGCACGATCGCCTTCTCCAGCGTGCCGCCGACACCTGTCGCACCGTTGTCGATGCCCCCGTGTCCGGGGTCCAGCACGATCAGGGGCCTGTCGCCTTTCTTCGCTTCCTCGCCGAGACGGTCGGTCTTGGGCGCGGTTTTCGCGGCAGTCACCTTCTCCGGCTTGCGAGAACTCAGAACGAAAGCGTCGAAGTCGTCCGGCGACGATTTGACCAGATCAATGACAAGTCGCGCGGGCTGATCGTCGACGGCCGGCAGAAAGAAGGTCTTGTCGACACTGACGGGCCCGCTCAAGTCCATGACGATCCGGGATTTCCCCGGCGCAAAAAGCCCGTATCGCCAGGTCGTTACCATTCCGCGGCCCGTCTCGCCCGCACCGCCCGGCAGCTTGAATTCGACCTCGGGCAGGTCGACGATCAGACGGAAGGGGCGCGCAAGGCCCGAAATGGTGGGTTTGACCTGCGTATCGAGGTCGAGAACGAATCGGGTGCGTTCCGCATCACCGGCAACGCGCGCGCCGATAACCTTCGCAGCCGCCGCGAACACAGGATTTGCCTGTGCGCCTCCCATCAGGATCAGGAAAGTGAAAAAAAACAGCGTGGCCGCCGAGCGCAACACACCGCCGGCCCGAGCAATGCCCCCTGCAACAGGCTCCACCTCAGGTTTCGGCGCGTTTTCTTTCACAATTTCTCCGGCCAAGTGATGCATGTTCTGTTTGTTTCTGGTCTCGGCAACGCCGTTTTAGGCGAAGTACAGGCTCAGGAAAATAGTTTGTCCGTTTCACATTGCTTGCAAAGCGGAGCAACGGATCGTAAAAGTACCTTACGGATTTCGGTTCAAGACCGATACCTTCCCGGGTGGTGTTTCAGGGTGGCTATCCACAACACCATCGAAAATCATGGTCTCATTGCGACGGAACAGAGGCCGTTCTGTCGCGAAAACGCAGACTCGATGATAGAGGATCAGGTAGCGGCCCCCTTTGAATACGATCTGTATTGCAGGTTTGTGGCCTGAATTGGAAACAGTGCCCCATGCAATACGGACCACGGAAAACAAAGGCGAACTTCTCCGGCACCGGTTGCAGATGAAGCGGCACTCCCCTCCCTGGCATACCGGAAATGGTACAACGACTTAACTAAAGGGCCTGCGTTGCCCCGAAGGACCCGCGCGATGCACACAGTGATCAACACGAAACAAGGCCCCGCTTTCGCGGATGGTTTCGTTGATCAGACGACCGCGCCGGGCGCAGACGCCCTTCTCATTCTTAGCAATAAAAATACGGCAGCTTCACTCCTTTCGGGCGATGCGCGCTTGCTATGCGCGCTAAGCACTGCTGCCGTGGAGACGTTCAGTAATGGCAAACAAAATGCTGATCGACGCGGGCCACCCGGAAGAGACCCGGGTCGTCGTCGTACGTGGCAATCGTGTTGAAGAATTCGACTTTGAGGCGGCAAACAGGAAGCAGCTACGCGGAAATATATATCTGGCGAAAGTGACCCGGGTCGAACCGTCCCTGCAGGCGGCTTTCGTTGAATATGGCGGGAACCGGCACGGTTTCCTCGCATTTAGCGAAATTCATCCGGACTACTATCAGATCCCGGTTGCGGACCGCGAAGCGCTTTTGGCGGCCGAAGCGGCCGAGCGTCAGAAAGACGATCAGGACGCGGACGAGAAACCGAAGCGCCGGCGCAAGTCCCGTGCGGCAAAAAACGAATCTGCTGAGACTGTCGCCAGCGAGAAGGTCGATGCCGATAAAACATCGGAAGCGGCCGCCTCTGATCAAGGTGCGGGCGACGACACGGATGCATCCGTCGAAGCAGTCGCCGAGGCGGCCGGCCAAGCGGAAGCAACAGCAGACGCAGGCAGTGAAGATGCCGCGGATGCGCCGGTTTCCGAAGACGGCACCGTAGACGAGCTTGCTGCCGCGTCTGACGCGGAACCGGCTGAAGAAACCGCTTCAGAAGACGAGACAGATCCGGCTGGCGAAGCCGACGAAGATCAGGACCCGGACGCTGACGAGAACGGCGACGATGAAACCGTTGCGGCAGCCGATGCCGAAGAAGAGACCGAAAAGCCGGTCCGGGCGCGCAGCCGCCGTCGCCGGCGCTCGCGCGACGACGACGACGAAGTCGACAGTGAAGACGACATGGTCGAATCCGTCGGTGCGGAAGACGCAATGGAAGAAGTGCCCGAGCGCGTCGTTCCCTTGCGCAAGCAGTACAAGATCCAGGAAGTCATCAAGCGCCGCCAGATCATTCTGGTTCAGGTCGTCAAGGAAGAACGCGGCAACAAGGGCGCCGCGCTCACCACCTATCTTTCCCTCGCTGGCCGCTACTCCGTGCTGATGCCGAACACCGCTCGCGGCGGTGGCATCTCCCGGAAGATCACGCAGCCGACCGACCGCAAGCGCCTCAAGAAGATCGCCTCCGAGCTTGATGTTCCGGAGGGCATGGGCGTGATCCTGCGCACGGCCGGCGCGAGCCGGACAAAGGCCGAAATCAAGCGGGATTTCGAATATCTCATGCGCCTTTGGGAAAACGTGCGCGAGCTGACGCTGAAATCGAGCGCGCCAAGCCTCGTCTACGAGGAAGGCAGTCTGGTCAAGCGATCGATACGCGACCTCTACAACAAGGACATAAACGAAGTCCTTGTTTCCGGGGACGACGGGTACCGCGAGGCCAAGGACTTCATGCGCATGCTCATGCCGAGCCACGCGAAGAATGTTCAGCCCTATCGCGATCCCTCACCGCTTTTCATTCGATACGGCGTCGAACCTCAACTCGACGCTATGTTCTCGCCTCAGGTAACGCTGAAGTCGGGCGGATACATCGTCATCAACCAGACGGAAGCGCTGGTTTCGATCGACGTGAACTCCGGCAAATCGACCCGGGAACACAATATCGAGGACACGGCGCTCCAGACGAACCTGGAAGCGGCGGAAGAAGTCACGCGCCAGCTGCGTCTACGGGATCTTGCCGGTCTCGTCGTGATCGATTTCATCGACATGGAAGAGTCGAAAAACAATCGCGCGGTCGAACGGAAGCTGAAAGACTGTCTCAAGAACGACCGCGCACGCATTCAGGTCGGCCGGATCTCGCATTTCGGACTGCTTGAGATGTCCCGCCAGAGGATCCGCACCGGCGTTTTGGAAAGCTCGACGACACCGTGCCCGCATTGTCAGGGCACGGGCATGATCCGCTCTGTCGAGTCGGTCGCACTGCACGTGCTGCGTTCCATTGAAGACAACCTCCTGAAGGGCGCTACGCACGATCTCATCATACGGACGACAACACAGGTCGCGCTTTACATTCTCAATCAGAAGCGCTCCAACCTGTCAGATCTCGAAATGCGGTTCGCCGTTGAAATCGAGGTCAACGCCGACGAAATGGTCAACGGCCAGCTCTATGTCCTGGAGCGCGGTGCGCCGATAGACCGTGACCGGGTGCCCGCGCCGGCCCCAACGGTCCATCCCGACACCGTCGAGATCATCGACGAAGAGACCGATCAGCCGGTCATCGAAGAACAGGCGCAGGACGAAGAGGGCGGCGACCGCCGCCGCAGACGTCGCAGAAAGCGCCGCAGGAACGGTTCGGACAACGCCCAGGAATCTCAGGACGGTCAACAGGCAGCCGCCGAATCAGATGAGTCCGAAAAGGAAGACCAGACGGCCCTGGACGCGGGATCCGAAGACGGAGACTCCGATGAACCCCGCCGCAAGCGCCGGCGCGGACGCAGAGGTGGGCGGCGCGGTCGCAGGAACGGTGAAGACTCGGATCTTCAGACCGACGAACAGGTCGAGGCCAATGCGGAGAATCAGGAAGACGGCGGTTCGCCGGAAGACGGCGCAGAGGCACCTGAGACCGATGCAGTAGAAACGGACGCTCCTGCTCTCGCCGACGCAGGCATGGAAGCCGAAGCAACCGCAGACGCCGACACCGTCGATGAAACTGACGAGAGCGAAAAAGCCTCCGAGGCCCTTCACGCCGATGCGGAACAGGACGAGACTCCGGATGCAAACGGTGAAGCGCCGGATATGAGCGCCGCCGAAACCGATGAACCAGCGGTTCAGGCGGAAGAAACCCAGTCCCCGGAAGACATCGTTGTCGAAACGCCGACATCCGAACAGCCTGTGCCGAACGAAGCCGCAGGCGAGGATACGCCCGCCAAGCCGTCTGCGCCGGCAGAGCCGGTCGTGACGAGCGAGACATCAGGCGACGAAGAGGAAGACAAACCCAAGCGCGTCGGCTGGTGGCAGCGCGGCAGGTCGTTCTTCTGATCGCTTTTCAATCCAAGTCTGAAAAAGGCGGCCCTTGGCCGCCTTTTCTTTAAAGTAAGGAACTGAGCCGGAAACGCCAGCTGAACGTTTTCAGTCGAGAAAATCCGACAGGCGCACCAGCGCTTCTTTCATGCGGTCGTGGGCGCCGGCGAAGGAAAACCGCAGGAACGCGTGCCCGTTGAGCGGATCGAAATCAACACCGGGCGTCGCTGCGATCCCCGTCTGGTGCAACAGCTTGCGGGCAAATTCGAGACTGTCGCTGCTGTACCGGCTGATGTCGGCGTAAATGTAGAAGGCCCCATCCACGGGCAGCAGTCTATCCAACCCGACCTTCGGCAGGCCGTCCAGCAGAAGCGACCGGTTGTCGACATAGCCGGCTTTCACGGCCTCCAGTTCCTGCACGGAATCCAATGCAGCAGTTGCCGCGATCTGGGAGATTTCGGGGGCGGAAATGTAAAGGTTCTGGGCAATTCGCTCCACCGGGCGCACCAGCTGTTCCGGCAGCACCATCCAGCCGATCCGCCAGCCCGTCATGCAGTAGTATTTTGAGAAGCTGTTGATGATGATCGCGTTTTCCGAAAGCGCGAGCGCGGTTGTCTGATCCTCCGCATAATCGAGACCGTGATAGATCTCGTCCGAGATGAACCAGATGTTCTCCGCGTCGCAATAGGCGACCAGTTCGGCCAGGGCGTCACCGCTCATCATGGTGCCCGTCGGGTTTGCGGGACTGGCGACCAGCACGCCCTTGATCGGACCGTCCGCCTGCGCCGCCTCAAGATGTTCCGGCGTCAGGCACCAGCGCGTCTCCGGTCCGACAGCCAGTTCGACAGGCACCAGTCCTAGCGATTTCAGGATGTTGCGGTAGGCTGGGTAGCCGGGCATCGTCAGCACGATCCGGTCGCCGACATCGAAAGCGGCAAGAAAGGCCAGGTTGAAACCTGCCGAGGAGCCGGTTGTCACCGTGACCCTGTCCCGGGGCACCTCGACACCATATGTGCGCCGGTAATGCGCTGAAAGGGCGTTGCGAAGAGGACTTATCCCGGCCGCCTCCGTGTATCCCAGACGACCGTGCTCCAGGGCTTGCCGGGCTGCCTCGAGTGCCGCTTTCGGAGCGGGCGCAGACGGTTGGCCAACCTCCATGTGAACGATGGACTGCCCATCGGCTTCCAGCCTCGCCGCTTCGGCAAGCACATCCATGGCGATGAAGGGCGACACGTCACTGCGCCGGGAAGGTCGGAAGGCATTATCTGTCATGTCTGCTCTTGGCGTCCGGTCGTTTTTCCTGAGTGGACCGTATTGCCGATTTTGCGCAAAGAGGCAATGCGCCGGTCGGCCAGAACACCTGTCGCCGCGGCCGTCAGGAAAAACCTTTCCGATTTGTCATCCGGGATTTCTTGACCGGAACAGGACACATCCATAACTTCGCCACACGGTCGACTATCCATACCGCAACAAGATAACTGCAATAATTCAGAACGGACTGCGCTCAATGCCGGTTACCCCATCACCAGACAGGAAGACCTTGCGACGATCGATACGCAAGACGGTCGCGACCCTGTGTTCCGCCGCGATCGCCATTCCGCTCGTCGTCACACCCGCCAATGCACAGCGGGGCAAAGTGCCGATCGTGCGAGACGCGGAAACGGAAGCGCTGCTGAGAGACTACGCAAAACCGCTCTTCAAGGTAGCCGGGATCGCCCAGTCCGAACCCCAGATCATCCTTGTGAACGACAAGTCGTTCAACGCGTTCGTACCCGATTCCCGGCGCATGTTCATCAATATCGGCGTGCTCATGGACGCGGAAACGCCCAACGAGGTTATCGGGGTCATCGCGCATGAAACCGGCCATATCGCCGGCCGGCATCTGGTGAGACTTCGCGCTGCTGCCTCCAACGCGCAGATCATCGCTGTGATCGGCATCCTTCTGGGTGCCGGCGCCGCCGCAGCAGGTGCGGCGTCCGGATCCGGTCGCGCGGCCTCCGGCGGCGCCGCCGCAGCCCTGAGCGCACCCGAAGTCGGCCGGAGATCGTTGCTCGCCTATCAGCGCGGAGAAGAAGCGGCCGCCGACCGCGCTGCGCTTCGGTACCTCAACGCGACCGGACAAAGCGCGCGCGGCATGTTGAAGACATTTCAGCGCATGTCCGAGCAGCAGCTGTTTTCAAGCCAGTTCGCCGATCCTTACGCGCAAAGCCACCCAATGGCGCAGGAGCGCTATAGCGGACTGCTGCGGGAAGCCCAGAAGTCCAAGTATTTCGACACGCCGGACGATTACGTGCTGCAGTATCGTCACGAACAGGTCCGCGCCAAGCTGTTTGCGTTTTCCAGCCATCCCTCCGCAACGCTGCGCGCCTATCCGCGAAGCGACAAGAGCCCTGCCGCCCAATATGCGCGGGCGATCGCCGCGATGAAGAGCCGCGGAAAGGGGGCCGTCAAGGAAATCGATGCCCTGATCCGCACGCAGCCGAACAATCCGCACTACTACGAACTGAAGGGACAGGCTCTGATGGAAGGCGGCGATCCGAAGCGCGCGATTGCTCCCTTCAGGAAAGCTCTCTCCTTCAAACCGAATGAACCGCAGTTCCTTGTCTGGCTCGGCTATGCGCTCGTGGGGGCCAACAATCCGGCCTATTTGCAGGAGGCCGAGCGTGTGCTGAAGCGGGCGATTGCGCTGGATGAAAATTCAGGCGTTGCCTACAGCCAGCTTGCGATCGCCCATGGACGGCAGGGAGAGCGGGCGGAAGCCGATCTGGCCACCGCGAAGGGGCTGATGGTGCGCGGAGATTTCGATGCGGCGAAGCGATATGCGGCCCGTGCTCAAAAAAGTTTGAAGCGCGGATCGCCGGCATGGGTTCAAGCGGACGACATTGTGGCGTACAAACCACCTAACGTAGGGAATCGCCGGTGACGCCAAACGGATGCGTGGCGGCGGATTGACCCGTGGCGTCGCCAGAGGAGTTTTTGATGATCAACCCTTACTCATACCCGCAACGGTTGCTGTCGGCTGCGTTTCTTCGCATTGCTTCGGCAGCCGCACTAGTGCTCGCGCTCATGGCGGGGTCCGTGTCGGCACAGGATCTCAGCCGCAGCGACGTTGAGAAAATCGTTCGCGAATACCTTTTGGAAAACCCGGAGATCATTGCCGAGGCATTCAATGAGCTGCAGCGCCGCGAGCAGGCTGCAGAAGAGGCAGCCCGGCTTCAGGCGCTGAACGACAGCGCGGACGTTCTTTTCAATTCGACACGGCAGGTCGTTCTGGGCAATCCGGAAGGGTCCGTCACGCTGGTCGAGTTCTTCGACTACAATTGCGGATACTGCAAACGCGCGCATGGCGACATGGTCCGTCTCATCGACGAGAACCCGGAACTCAAGGTCGTCTTGAAGGAATTCCCGGTCCTGGGCCAGGGTTCGGTCGAAGCAGCCCAGGTCGCCGTTGCCGTCAATTCCATCGCGCCGGAAAAATACGGCGAGTTCCACGAAGCTCTTCTGATGAGCCGCGGCCAGGCCAACCTGTCCAGCGCCCTTGCCGCTGCGACGGAAATCGGACTGTCCGAAGCCGAATTGCAGGCAGCCCTTGCAACGGACGAGGCCGGTCAGACGATCGAGGAGGTTTACACGCTGGCAAACCGTCTCGGCCTGACAGGCACGCCGTCCTATGTTGTCGGCAACGAGGTTGTCATGGGCGCAGTCGGCTACGAACAGCTGCGGTCGAAGATCGAGGCCCTGAAGGATTGTGACCAGACCACATGCTGAGCCTTGAACGCTCAAGGCTGTTGGAAACTGGTTGGTCTGAAAATCAATGAACCTTCGGGGCTTTTCCTGACACAATTGAATCCCTATAAGAAGTCTGGCTCGTATTCGCTCGAATACGGGCCAAACA
Source organism: Roseibium sp. (assembly GCF_965232425.1). GTDB lineage: Bacteria > Pseudomonadota > Alphaproteobacteria > Rhizobiales > Stappiaceae > Roseibium. The sequence goes on along the minus strand of NZ_OZ246971.1, from coordinate 5,250,912 downwards.
ATTATATCCGCTGCATTATGGCGGGACAAAAAGTGCGGATGGAACGGGCTTCTACCAGGATTTCACCTTGTAAAAGTCAAAAATGGCCGGAACCTCGACACGCATGCGTGGCGCCAGAGACCGGTAGCCCCAGAGCTCATGCTTTTTGTGGATCGAGTACGAGAGCCAAATGATATGATGCGTAACGATAACAAGAAATTCGACACGGCCCTGATCCGCGACCTCGCGGTCCTGTTGGACGAAACCAACCTCTCCGAGATTGAGCTGGAACAGGGCGATACCCGGATCCGCGTCGCCCGTCAGATGTCGATAAACGCTCCCGTCAACGTCGCCGCACCGGTGGCGGCAGCAGCTCCCGTGGTTGCCGAACCGGTTGCCAAGACGGTTGAAGCGGTCGAGGAAAAACCTGCCCAGGCGGGTTCTTCAGTGACCTCGCCGATGGTGGGAACGGCCTATATTTCACCCGAGCCGGGCGCAGCGCCCTTCATTCAGGTTGGCGACAAGGTGACGGAAGGCCAGACGATTCTGATCATCGAAGCCATGAAGACGATGAACAACATCCCCTCCACGAAATCCGGCACTGTGAAACAGATCCTGGTCGACGATGCGCAGCCGGTGGAATTCGGCGAGCCGCTCATCGTCGTCGAGTAAGGAGCCGCCAGGGTCATGTTCTCCAAAATTCTCATCGCCAACCGGGGCGAAATCGCGCTGCGTATCCTTCGCGCCTGCAAAGAGCTTGGCATTTCAACGGTCGCGGTTCATTCAACCGCCGACGCTGACGCCATGCATGTCCGCCTTGCGGACGAGAGCGTGTGTATCGGTCCGCCCGCAGCACGCGACAGCTACCTGAACATTCCGCAATTGCTCGCCGCGTGCGAGATCACCGGCGCGGATGCCGTTCATCCGGGCTACGGGTTTTTGTCTGAAAACGCCCGATTTGCGGAGATACTCGAAGCCCACAACATAGAGTTCATCGGCCCGACCGCCGAACATATCCGCATCATGGGTGACAAGATCCAGGCGAAACAGACGGCCAAGGATCTCGGCATCCCGGTCGTTCCCGGCTCGGACGGCGAAGTTGCCGCAGGCGACGATGCCCACGCGATTGCCCGGGACATCGGCTACCCGGTTCTGGTCAAGGCCGCCGCCGGCGGCGGCGGACGCGGGATGAAGGTGGCCCAGACGGAAGCCGATCTGGACACCGCCCTTTCAACAGCCCGGTCCGAGGCCAAGGCTGCCTTCGGTGACGACGCGCTCTACATGGAAAAATATCTCGGAAAACCGAGGCACATCGAAATCCAGGTTCTGGGGGACGGCAAGGGCAACGCGGTCCATCTTGGTGAACGCGACTGCTCGCTTCAGCGCCGGCACCAGAAGGTCCTGGAAGAGGCCCCCTCGCCCAGCCTGAACGCCGAACAGCGCGAACGCATCGGCGAAATCGTGGCAAGCGCCATGCGCAAGCTGAAATACCGCGGTGTCGGGACGGTCGAGTTTCTCTATGAGAACGGCGAGTTCTATTTCATCGAAATGAACACCCGCCTGCAGGTGGAGCACCCGGTCACCGAGATGATCACCGGCATCGACCTTGTGAACGAGCAGATCCGTATTGCCGCGGGCGGCGATCTGGACATGACCCAGGACGACATCAGATTCGAGGGCCACGCGATCGAATGCCGGATCAATGCTGAAGACCCTGTCACCTTCGCCCCGTCTCCCGGGACGATTACCTACTACCACCCGCCGGGTGGACTGGGCGTCCGGGTCGATTCCGGAGTTTATCAGGGCTACAAGATCCCGCCCTATTACGACAGCCTGATCGGCAAGCTCATCGTACACGGGCGGAACCGCGTGGAATGCATGATGCGCCTGCGCCGGTGTCTCGACGAATTTGTCGTTGACGAAATCAAGTCGACTATTCCGCTGTTCCGTGATTTGGTGGACAATCAGGCGATCGCGAACGGTCAGTACGACATTCACTGGCTGGAAAAATACCTGGCTGACAAGTCGAACTGACCGGGCAACGGCGAAGCAAACGGCTTCGCACCTGGAAAGCGAGACCGCGCATGGCTGGTTATAAAGACGATATTGTCATGGAAATAACACCGCAGGTGCTGCTGAAGGCCTATGCCTGCGGGTTGTTTCCCATGGCAGAATCGGCGGACGATCCGGGATTGTTCTGGCTGGAACCGGAACAGCGCGGCATTTTGCCGTTCGATGCTTTCCACCTCCCCCGCCGCCTCAGGCGCACCATCCGGAACGACGTTTTCGAGATCAGGGTGAGCACCGACTTTCAGCGCGTGATCGACGGCTGCGCGGAACCCATGCCCGGACGCCAGAAAACCTGGATCAACCGCGAAATCCGCCGCCTCTATGGTGAACTCTTCGACATGGGATACTGCCACACGGTCGAAGCGTGGCAGGACGGAGACCTGGTCGGCGGACTTTACGGCGTCAGCCTGAACGGGGCTTTTTTCGGCGAGAGCATGTTCACCTTCAGAACCGATGCGTCGAAAGTCTGCCTGGCGCATCTCGTTGCGCGCCTGATCGTGGGGGGCTACGCCCTTCTGGATACCCAGTTCGTGACGGATCACCTCAGCAAGTTCGGCACGCTCGAAGTGTCTCAGGCGGACTACAACGAGCGCCTGTCCGAAGCCCTGAAACTGGAAACGGACTTTTACGCCCTGTCCACACATGCCGGCGGGCAAGACGTGTTGTCGGTCCTGGACGCGTGCCGGGCATCCTGACGCCTTTGCGAACATCGTCGGTGCAACCCAGAAACGGCAACCAGCGCGAGCACACGTGGTTGTAGGTGTTTCGCGGCAACTTTGCTAAGTTTCCCCTTGGTAAACCAAGTTCAGGGAAATGCTATGGCGGGGGACCCCAAACAAACCGGCAACAACAACGGCCTGGGCAAGCCCGCTGCTGCGACCGGGGCAAAGGAAGAACGGCGCGCACTGGCAGGCCGGGACCAACACGTCGCGGAGACTGCCAGCCCGAACCCTCAGGCGCCTGCCGCGCAGAAGACCACGGCGCAGTCAGATTTCGTCAGCGACCTGAAGAAGGCGACGAAAACCGTTACGGACTACATGACGACAGCCGGCCGGACCACGGACCCGGAAAACACGATCGCCGATGCGAAATTCAACAAGGACCTGCAAACTCTTCGGAACCTGCATTCATTTCTCATCCGGGAAGCCAAATCGCTTCCCGAAGACTTCTCGCTCGGCATTCTGAACACGCTCAAGGATGGCGGCCAGAGCGAAAAAGGCCGCAGTCCGACGGCCGATGAGTGGAAGGCGATCGAGAAGAAGACGCAAGTTTTGTTCGCGCAGTTGACAGACACCGACAGAAAGAAGTTCCTGGCGTCCCAGATGCCGAACTTCCTGCCGAGGATCGCCGTCTGGCTCGTGGCGGTCTCGATCGGGTCGATGATCATGTCCGTGGTGATGGCCGAATTGACGCTGTTCGACCCCGGCATCAACGGCGCCTTCATGGTCTTTTTCTTCCTGGTCTGGCTGATGTCGCTCGGTGCGATCGGAGCCGCGGCGTTTATCGGCTTCAACGCGATCTCCGTCAGCACCGACATCACGTTTGATATCTCCGATTCCAATTTCATCGTTCAACGCATCGTCCTGGGCGCGCTGTTCGCCTTGTTCTTCACCCTGCCCTTCGGCTTCCACGAGTTCATCAGCTTTGCAAAAAGCTTGAGTACGGCCGCCCAGAACCGGGCGACTGTACCGACACAATCCGAACTCGCCTTTACCAACCAGTCCCTGCTTTTGATCATGCCTTTCGTGCTCGGCTACAGCACATCGCTGGTGATCCTGATTCTCAACAGGCTGATCTCGTCCGCGAGCACCCTCTTCGGGGCACAGGAAACGAAAACCAGGGCCGCTTCCGGCCAGGACGGCCGATAGCAGATACAAAAAGCCCCGCGAAAGCGGGGCCTTGAAAAACCGATTGTCCCGTTGCTTCAGCCGCCGGGGGTCCAGGCCTCGTAATCGCCGGTCACTTCCGGGCGTTTTTCCGGCGTCAGAATGGACCCGTGCGGCCTGTAGGCTTCTGGCGTCCCGGTGGGATTGGCCTTGTGCGTCTGCTGCCAGTGCTTGGGATGATAGGTCTCGTCGCTGGGCGGGGTATCGACACGGTGATGCATCCAGCCATGCCAGCCCGGCGGGATCGACGACGCCTCGGCAAGGCCGTTGTAGATCACCCAGCGTTTCTTGCCGCCGCGCTCCTTGTAGTACTTGTTGCCGGCTTCATCCTCGCCGACAAACTCGCCCTTGCGCCAGGTAAAAAAGCGCGTGCCCATGGTCTGGCTGTTCCACCAGGTGAAGATTTCAAGCAGAAGCGTCTTCATGGCCCTTGAGAGGTCCTTTTGGGATACGGGTCCTTGGTCCGGCCTCTCCTTCGGAGCGGCGGTAATTTCGCGGAATATGGCCTTATCGACGGCTCCTGTCCAGTGCCGCACTGCCGCATCGCGGCAGAAATCGAACCGGCATCTGTTCTGCAGCCACATCACAGCAGCGGCTGGCCCGCACGGGACCGGGAAAACGCGGGGCGGAAACGCTAGTGGAGCTTGAGATCCTTGGACTTCACGTATTCGGCGTTACGGATGTGCCGTGCCGCGGCCGAGTGCTTTGCAGTCGTTCCGCCCTTCTTGACGCCGGCGAAAATCTCTTCCTTTTTGTCCGGCTCCACCTTCGGCGCCCTGTCGAATTCCTCTTCGACCACTTCTTCCACCTCGGCCCGTTTCTGGATCGCGATCTTGTGGTGAAGGCGCGCGCCTGCAAGGGACTGCAGTTTCTCCGCCTGTTCGTCCAGCGTCTTCTGAATGCCGTAGATGTTGTAGAAACCGGAGTGTTCCAGGATCATCGGCCGCTCGTCCGCCATCAGCCACTGGAGGCGCTTGAAAAGCGTCGATGGCGACACCGGCTTCACAAGGACATGATGTGCACCCGCGCGCAACGCCTTGTCGACGAGCGGACGCGTGCCGTGCGCCGTAATGAAGAGAATCGGCACATAGCAGAGCGGTTCCATGTGACGGTGCCGGACCAGGCGCAGGAACTGGTAGCCGGACGTCGGCTCCATGCGCCAGTCGGTCAGAATCACATTCGGTGGTTCGGCGAGGCTCGCCTCAAGGGCGTCGTCGACCGAATCAAACACCCGGACTCGCGACACCTTGAAGCTCAGAAGAATCGATCGGAGAATCGTCTGCATCGGCTTGCTGTCTTCGACAACGACAGCATCGATATCCTCCATCGCAAGTCCGTAGGCTGCGTGATGCTTCATGAAATGCGGGGTCCTCTCCTTGCCATCCCCGCACTAAACCAAAGCCGGCTTAAACCCGCCTGAAGCCGCCGCCTGCCATTTTCGTCAAATTTTCATAAAAGCGGGATCATCGTCATCCACAACGAAGTTCGAACGCGCTTTCGATGCGTGATCAGCGCGTTTGCAAGCACAAATTTCCCTGCGTTCCCGCTGACCTCGCCTTGCTCCCCACAATCCACACAGCCACACAATATTTTGCGTTTGCCCACAAGGACGACACAAGCTGTTGTCACTCACGCCTTGACCTTAAGAATTCATTTACATTAGTTTTTCATTATTGCGATGTGCGTAATCGGGAGCCCTGTCCGGGCCCCTCGGTCATCCAGCAACCCTAAAGTAGCCGCGTACCTTTTCCGCGTTCACAAACGAGTGCGGAAGACGGGTTTTTGCGTGCTGAATTCAGGAGGCACATCGTGACAAACCTGTTGATGACTACTATATATAGTAGACCCTGACACAGTTAACGCTACATACAGGAATTGCCAGTAGGCATTGAGGTGGCATCCGGCGAGAAGGCAGACGATTTCGTCGCGGCGGATAAGATGCGGAATGGACCGGTTCGGGGCGAACCGGCTGGGGACATAAGGGGACTTTTAGAATGCGGATCGAGCGGCGCTATACCAAGGAAGGCCAATCGCCTTACGCCGACATTGAATTTCGGACGGCAACGAGCGAAATCCGGAACCCGGACGGCTCCATTGTGTTCCGCCTGGAGGACATTCAGGTCCCGGCGCAGTTTTCGCAGGTCGCGTCGGACATCCTGGCCCAGAAATATTTCCGCAAGGCCGGCGTCCCGGCCAAACTGAAGCCGGTCGAGGAAAACACGGTTCCCTCCTGGCTGTGGCGCCACGAAGCCGACGAGGACGCCATGGGCGACCTCGCCGAAGACGCGCGCTACGGGTCGGAGATCGACGGCAGACAGGTATTCGACCGTCTCGCCGGCACCTGGACCTATTGGGGCTGGAAAGGCGGCTATTTCGACCAGGAAGCGGACGCCCAGGCGTTCTACGATGAACTGCGCTACATGCTGGCAACGCAGAAGGTCGCACCAAACTCCCCGCAATGGTTCAACACCGGTCTGCATTGGGCCTACGGCATCGACGGCCCGAGCCAGGGCCATTTCTACGTCGACTACCAGTCCGGCAAGCTGACGAAATCAAAGACAGCCTACGAACATCCCCAGCCGCATGCCTGCTTCATCCAGTCCGTTCAGGACGATCTGGTGAATGACGGCGGCATCATGGACCTGTGGGTGCGGGAAGCGCGCCTGTTCAAATACGGCTCCGGCACCGGCTCGAACTTCTCTTTCGTCCGCTCCGAAGGCGAGCGGCTTTCCGGCGGCGGCAAGTCGTCCGGCCTGATGAGCTTCCTGAAGATCGGCGACCGGGCAGCGGGCGCGATCAAGTCCGGCGGCACGACACGCCGCGCGGCCAAGATGGTCGTGGTCGATGTCGATCACCCCGACATCGAGGAATATGTCAACTGGAAGGTCAAGGAAGAACAGAAGGTGGCAGCGCTCGTCACCGGTTCCAGGATCTGCCAGAAGCACCTGTCCGCGATCATGCGCGCCTGCGTCAACTGCGAGGCGGACAATGGCGACTGTTTCGACCCGGCCAAGAACCCCGCCCTGAAGCGGGAGATCCGCGCCGCGAAGAAGATGATGGTGCCGGAGAACTACATCCAGCGCGTCATCCAGTTCGCCCGTCAGGGGTTCACCAAGATCGAGTTCCCGACCTACAACACCGACTGGGACTCCGAGGCCTACCTGACCGTTGCCGGACAGAACTCCAACAACTCCGTGCGCGTGACCGATGGCTTCCTGGGCGCGGTTGTCGATGATGGCGAATGGGATCTGACGGCCCGCCGCACCGGCGAAACGCTGAAGACGATCAAGGCGAAGGAACTCTGGGAACAGATCGGTTATGCCGCCTGGGCATCCGCCGATCCGGGCCTGCAGTACCACACCACGATCAACGACTGGCACACCTGCCTTGCGGACGGCGAGATCCGGGCGTCCAACCCGTGCTCGGAATACATGTTCCTGGACGACACGGCCTGTAACCTGGCGTCCCTGAACCTGATGCAGTTCCGCAATGAAGACCGGTCCTTTGCCATCGACAACTACGAGCATGCCGTCCGCCTGTGGACGATCGTTCTCGAAATCTCGGTCCTGATGGCACAGTTCCCGTCGAAGGAAATCGCGGAACTCTCCTACAAGTTCCGCACGCTCGGGCTCGGCTACGCCAATATCGGCGGCCTCCTGATGACATCCGGCATTTCCTACGATTCCGATGAAGGCCGCGCGCTTTGCGGTGCGCTGACAGCGGTCATGACAGGCGTCGCCTATGCAACGTCTGCCGAGATGGCCGGCGAACTCGGCTCCTTCCCAGGATACAAGAAGAACGCCAAGCACATGCTGAAGGTGATCCGCAATCACCGCCGCGCGGCCCATGGCGAGACGACCGGCTACGAGGGCCTGAACACCCCTCCGGTCGCGCTTGACCACGCGAGCTGCCCGGACCAGGAGATCATCGAACGCGCCAGGAAGGCGTGGGACCGCGCCCTGGAGCTGGGGGAAAAGAACGGCTACCGCAACGCGCAGTCCACCGTGATCGCGCCGACCGGCACCATCGGACTCGTCATGGACTGTGACACCACCGGCATCGAACCCGACTTTGCCCTGGTCAAATTCAAGAAGCTGGCCGGCGGCGGCTACTTCAAGATCATCAACCGTGCGGTTCCCGAAGCCTTGCGTGTGCTCGGTTACTCGGAAAGCGAGATCGGCGAGATCGAGGCCTATGCGGTCGGTCACGGTTCGATCGACCAGGCGCCCGGCATCAACCCGGCCAGCCTCTCCGCGAAGGGCTTCACCGAGGAAAGCCTCGGCAAGCTCAAGGACGGCATGAAGTCCGCCTTCGACATCAAGTTCGTGTTCAACCGCTGGACACTCGGCGATGACCAGCTGAAATCGCTCGGCGTCTCCGAAGAACAGCTGGAAGACACCGAATTCGATCTCCTCACCTTCCTCGGCTACTCCAAGGCCGATATCGAGGCTGCGAACACGCATGTCTGCGGTGCCATGACCCTGGAAGGCGCTCCCTTCCTGAAGGAAGAGCACTACCCGGTCTTCGACTGCGCCAACCCGTGCGGCCGCATCGGCAAGCGCTTCCTGTCGGTGGAAAGCCACATCCGCATGATGGCGGCGGCCCAGCCCTTCATCTCCGGCGCGATCTCCAAGACGATCAACATGCCGAACGATGCAACGGTCGAGGACTGCAAGGAAGCCTACATGCTCTCCTGGAAGCTCGCCCTGAAAGCGAACGCGCTCTATCGCGACGGCTCCAAGCTGTCGCAGCCGCTGAACGCACAGCTTCTGGCCGACGATGACGAGGAGCAGGACGAGGCCATCGAGGACATCGCCGCCAAGCCTCAGGCCGCCAAGGCCGAAGTCGTCGCGGAACGGATTGTTGAACGCATCGTCGAGCGGGTCGTCCGCGAACAGGAAAAACTGCCGGCACGGCGCAAGGGGTACACCCAGAAGGCCAAGATCGGCGGACACACCGTCTTCCTGCGCACCGGCGAATACCACGACGGCCGTCTCGGCGAGATCTTCCTGGACATGAACAAGGAAGGCTCCGCGCTGCGCGCCTTCATCAACAACTTCGCCATCTCCGTCTCGCTCGGCCTGCAGTATGGTGTGCCGCTTGAGGAGTATGTCGACGCGTTCACCTTCACCAAGTTCGAGCCGGCCGGCATGGTCCAGGGCAACGACGCCATCAAGAACGCGACGTCGATCCTCGACTACGTGTTCCGCGAGCTCGCCGTGTCCTATCTCGGCCGTCACGACCTTGCTCACGTACCGCCGGAAGTCTTCGGCAGCACGGGTGAAGGCGCGTCCTCCGGCGAGGACCGCGGCCAGGGCGGACAGATCGTCTCCCATGGCCTCGTGCGCGGCCAGACCGAGCGGTTCCGGCTTGTTTCCAGCGCCGGAGAACCGGCCGGTGAAACCACCGAGGCGATCTCGGTCCAGACGGCGAATACGCCGGCGGCCCAGGTATCGGCTGTCGCAACGGCCTTCGCCCGTGGCACGGAAGCCGCGGCGGCCGTCGAAGTCGGCACCACGGCCCCTGCCCCGCAGGTTGCCACGGCGGCCCAGCAGATCGCCCAGGCCCGCATGAAGGGCTATGAGGGTGAAAGCTGCGGCGAATGCGGCAACTTCACTATGGTCCGCAACGGCACCTGCCTGAAATGCGACACCTGCGGCGCGACCAGCGGCTGCAGCTGACGGTTTAGTCGGAAGACCGCCAAGGCCGGCCAACCACCGGCCACAGCGCGGCTTCCGGCGCCCAGATGATGAAGACCCGCCCATCGGCAACGATCGGGCGGGTTTTGTTTTTTGAAAAGCGGAAGGCGGGTGCAGGAGACACGCACCGGCGGCGCCGACCGACGGCTCAGCGGGCCGAAAGAAAGCCTTTGCCTGAAAAGCGGCGCCGGTACTCGGCGGGGCTGAGGCCGGTCATCTTCCTGAAAAGCCGGCGGAATGCGCGCGGGTCGGAATATCCGACGGCCTCTGAAATCGCGTCGACGCTCTGACCGTCCATTTCGAGGAACTGCTTGGCTTCCTCGACCCGCAGAGACTGAACATAGTCCTTCGGGCTGTAGCCGGTCGCTGCACGGAAACGCCGATCGAAGGTCCGTCTCGGGAGACCGGTGCGGGCTAACATGCGGCCGACGAGGTCACTTTCACTGTAGATGTCAGCCAGCCAGGCCTGGCACTCCTGAATGACCGCATCTTCGCTCTGAAGCTTCCTCGACGGAGCCGCGTAGTGTCTCTGGCCATCGGGTTTGGGATCGACGCAATAAAATCGGGCGGATTTCGACGCATGCTCGGGACCTATGTACCGCGCGATCAGATAAAGCGCGAGATCCTGCCAGGACGCCATCCCGCCCGACATCACGATGGAGTCCCCTTCGCCCGCGAAGGCGAGCGTGCGGTCCGGACAGAAGGCCACCTGCGGGTACCGCTGCCGGAAGATCTCCCGCATGGACCAGTGCGCCGTCGCCGCTTCGCCATCAAGAAGACCGGCATCTGCCAGCAGCGCGGAGCCGGAACAGGCGGTTGCCAGGCGCGCCCCGGCACGATACCGGTCCATCACCCAGTCGATTTCCGGTCCAAGAACCTCCCTTGGCGGGGTCAAGGCACCGATCCGGAAATTCGGAAGGCAAACGATCTCCGCGTCGTCCGCGTCTTCAAGTGTCGCGTCGGGCATCACCGGTACGCCGCTTATGCAGCGGAACGGGTCTCCCGTTCGCGCAACGATCCTGACGCGGGTCAATGGCGGTGTGGCTGTGCCTTCCGTGATCGTGGACCACGCCGAACCGACAGATGCGAGCAGGTCGTACAGCCCGTAAAGAATGGCCCCTCTGCAACTCTCTGCCGCCAGAACGTCGATCCGGAGCGGATCAAGCGTGAAGTCTCTCGGCTGCATGTTGTTTGCCCCCTTGTCATACCCACCGGCCGGATTGGCCCGTTTGTGGCCAGTCCGGCCCTGCTGTGTGCCTTCACCATACGGCAACTTGGAAAAACCTACGAAACTTTGTGAGGAAGATCATGACCTACGAAGCATTCAGGTTCGCGGAAAAGGAAGCCTGGGACGCGCGTGCAGCTACCTACGACGACTTCACGGGACAGGTGACAACCGGGGCCATTCCGACGCTTCTGGCGCTGGCCGAAACGGCCCCCGGCAAGCGCATTCTCGACCTTTGCTGCGGAACCGGACGGGTGGCCGGGGCGGCCAGCGCGCTCGGGGCTGTTGCAGACGGCCTCGATATCTCTCCTGCGATGATCGACAGGGCAAAGGCAGCCTTTCCCTCGACTTCGTTCGAGGTGGGCGACGCCGAGACCATACCGAGAGACCCCGGGCACTACGATGGCGTCATCTGTTCCTTCGGCATCATGCATATCGGCAACACCGAGGCCATGCTCAGGGACGTTGCCCGGGTTCTGAAACCGGGCGGGCGCGTCGCCCTCAGCCATTGGATCGGCCCGCCGGATTCGCCGCTCTTCCGGATCGTGTTTGGCGCCGTGCAGCAGTTTGCAGACATGAGCGTCGTACCACCCGCGCCGGCCCTGTTTGCGTTGTCGAGCGAGGATGCAATGCGTGCGGCGCTTGAAAAGGCCGGCTTTCGCGGCGTGGAATGCGTACGCCTTCCACTGATGTTCACCGCTCCCGCCGGAGAATTCGTCGGTCATTTCAGGAAATTCGCTGGAAGAGCTGCCGTGATCCTCGACAGGCAAGCAGACGATGTGCTGAAGCAGATCTACGGCGCATGGGACAGCCAGTTGGAAGAATACCTCGTGGAAGATGCCTACCAGATACCCATGCCTGCACTCGCCGTTTCAGCTGTTCGTGAATAGATGGCCGGTCGGATTTTGTTGGACCTGTTCCCCTACCGATCGAAGCAGAACCGCCAAACCCGGCGAACCACCGGCCACAGCGCGGCTTCCGGCGCCCGGATGAAGAAGCCCCGCCCATCGGACACGATCGGATGTCTTCTTTTTTGAAAGGCAGGCAGTTACCGACAGCGCGCAGATGCCATATATTGGTTCGAAGGATTGAGTGACCACGAAGAGACCGGAGACTGATGTGTCACCAGGCAAAGGCCGCGTTGAAAGACTGATTGATGCGATAGGCGCAGAGTTCCAGTCTCATCTCATCGACTTGTGGAACACCTCCACGGTCTTTGATATCCAGGACGGTGCCGTTCAAAAGATGATTTCCCGCGAAGCGCCATTTGGTGTTATCGGGATCAAGATCCTGACGCGCAATCCGGGAGACACAAATCGTCTTTTTGAGCACCAGTGGAATTTCAGCATCGGTGTCACCGGATGTGAATTCAAGCTTTTGGATGTCGATTACCAGAACGACGTTTGGATCGGTGATGCGAATTCCGCCGAATTCGCCGGGCACGAACAGATTGCCTACAAAACGGTTGAGCACATGATTGCCTTTCACGGCGACGATTTCGGCGTCGGAAAAGTCTTCATCGAAAAGATCGGGGCTCTCTGCCCCAGCCTGCTTGAAAAGCCGCCCTTGTTCTTTCGGTTGCCGCGCAGGGCGCCACCCGCCTACAGGTATATCCCAGCCCCCCGGGCCATTCGCGAGGAACTGGGCCTGTCATCTGATGACCGCGTGGTTCTGATCGAGACGATGATCAAGGAACACGGCATTGACCCGTATGAAATCCTTCTGTCCTTCCATTCCGATGAAAACTTCTGGCTGGTCGATCTCCCTGAATCGCTTGTCGACCGGTACCAGCATGGCCTGATTGATCCGAGCCTTGGTGAGCACCATTCAAATCTTGAAGTCGGGGTCTCCATTACAGCGGAAGCTCTGAGGAACAGGGTCCGGCAGACGTCAAACAGCACCGAGCGCGAAAACGGCGTGTTTTTCTCCATGTCGGGAAGCGGGTCTGCGTCAGGTTACTTGAACGGATTGACTTGACGTTGGCTGGGGTCTTGCATTTGCGCTGCCAGGCGGCGCGCAGTTCCCGGCAATCTCCACTCTGACACAGTCCGGATCTTCGCGGTGCGGCGCACCAGTGTCCGCTCCGGGTTGTTCACGGCCAAGCCTCACCTGGGCGGTAATCGGCCGCCCGTCACGGTATGAACGACTATCCGAACTTTGGCAGAAGGCGGTATTTAGGGTCTTCGGGATCTCCCGGTTCGCCATTCATCGGGAACAGGAAAACAGGTTCACGACGGCAGGCACCACCGCAGCGTCACCTTTCCTGAACGCCTCAAAAGCGGCGACGACCACGCTTTCGATTGCTGCTGCGTCGGCTTCCGACCCGTTATGGGCCTTCATGATGCGCGCGGCCGGACCCACCTTGCTGGCGGCCCGCGCCGCACCGGCAATCCCGCCTGGAGGCGTGAGCGCGATGTCCAGCTCGTGCGCTTCGATATTGGACACACCAGCCCGGGCCAACAGATCGGTGACACGCTCACGGTCCTGAAAGGCTGTCGGACCCGGTTTATCGGGGTCTGCCTTTGCCAGCGCCCCCAACCTTTTCTCGGCCGCTTGTTCCGGGATCGCGAACCAGGGGTTCTTTGCCACGGATGCCCAACTGACGAAGATCATTTTACCGTTGTCGGTCAGAGCATTGGAAAGGTTCTTCAGGGCTGCAACCGTGTCGGAAAAGAAGCTCATACCCAATCGCGAGACAAGAAGGTCGAAAGGACGGGCTGAAAAGTCATGGGTTTGTGCATCTGCCAGCAGAAAAGACGCGTTGGCAACACCTTCCGTTTTCGCCCGGTCGGCAGCGCGTTTCAGAAGCGGATCGGAGATATCGACGCCAAGGACGTGCCCGTCCGGAGCGCACCGGGCGGCTTCGAGTGTGCTTGCTCCGGTTCCACAGCCTATATCGAGGATGCGGTCCGTTGATGCAATGCCGGCAGCATCGAGCATCTTGTCCAGCATCCCGGCCATCGCCGTATCCAGAGCATGTTCGTGTTCGATCCATTTCAGGCCTGCAGGAGAAGCCCAATATTCGGCCTGCGCCTTGTTTACATCCATCAATTGACACCCTGTTTCGGCCAGCCTAACCGGCATTTGTCTGGGCGCTAAATTATCCGGCAAGATCTCAGTCCGGCACACCTGCAGCAAGCAGGACCTGTACAAAGCGCTCTACCTGTTCGCGGTCCCGACCGGGAATCTTTCTTGCGTCACTTGCCCGGACGTCCGGAGCAACGGCCAGATATTCGTCCAAAGCCTGGTTTCTCTCTTCAAGGCGGCCGGAAAGATGCAGCGTCACGACCAACTGCCGTCTGTAGGTCGGGTTTTCGGGGGCCATCGTCAACGCACGGCGTACCGTCTTTTCTGCACTTTCGTAGTCTTCCAGGCAAAAATGGGCGAAGTAGACACCCATAAGCCAAAGCGGTGTAAAAACGTCCTGGGGACTCAACGACTCGGCGCGCTCGACAAGATCCAGGCCTTTTTGATATGCGCCGCTGATGCAGTAGCCGCTTCCGCAAAAACCCAGTACGGTCGAAAACGACGGGGCGAGGGTAATGGCGCGATCAAAGAGGTCAACGGCCTCGTCCCAGCGGCCGACAAACATCAACGACCAGCCTTTGATAGCCAATACAATCGGATCCTGATTGTCTCCCCGGACGGCCGCATCGGCCGCCGCTACCATTGCTGCGGCAGAATCTTCGCCGGGTTCAGCCCATCGGTAGAATGCCTGCAAGAAATGCACGAGCGCCAGATCGGCGTTTCCGATCGAGCCTCCGGAAAGTTCGACGGCGCGTTCAAAAAAACGTCGGGCCTCTGCAGTCTCCGACTGCCCCAGATGCATGACCAGAGGCCGTCCTCTCATCACACACTCCCACGCATCCAGTTGGGTCGGATCCTTGGCCCGGGCGCGCCTGGCTTCCGCATTCAGGAAACCGGGCCCGACTGCGGATACAATCGCGTTGGAAATCTCGTCCTGAATATCAAAGATGTCAGTGAAAACCCTGTCGTAGCGGTTTGCCCAGGCCTGCGTTCCAGTCGCAAGGTCAACGAGTTGAGCCGTCACCCGAATGCGGTCGGCAGACTTCCGGATGGAACCTTTCAGCACATAGACCACCCCCAATTGCCGTGTCGATTCCGCCAGATCCAATCCGTTGTCCTGATGAGCGAGGGTGGAGTTGCGCGAAATCACATTGAACCAGGGCATACGGCTAAGGTCCGTCGTGATATCTTCCGCCATGCCGTCTGCAATGAACTCGTTATCCGGATCGGAAGATCGGTTTTCGAATGGCAGCACTGCCACGGTTGGCTTGGAAGTTGCCGGCGCAGCCAGAACCACGTCTGCGGGCCACTGCAGGATGTGAACAGGTTCGGATATGTTCTTCAGGGTGCGGGATCCCGCTGAGACAAAGTCCGCGTCCAGCCTGCCATCAAACTGGCGATGAGCGTCTGCCGAAGCAACAATCGTTGCAGGTTCTGCCAGCGCTTCCAGCCGGGCAGCGACATTGACACCGTCACCAAACAAATCATCGCCGTCGACGATGACGTCGCCAACATGTAAGCCGATCCGGTAGGCAATTCTCTTGGAGGAATCTATCGACTTTTCGGCTTCCGATACGGATTGCTGGATCGCGACACAAGCACGTGCAGCGCTTACTGCCGAGGGAAATTCGACAAGCAGACCGTCACCGCTGCTTTTGAAGACACGGCCATTGTTTCCGGCAATAACCGGTTGGAATATTTCAGAGTTCAGTCGCTGTTGCCGTGCAATTGTTCCTTCTTCGTCCAACCCCACCAGACGGGAAAAGCCGACCATGTCCATAGCGACGATCGCGGCCAGGCGTCTTTCCAGGGTGTGCTCCATGAAACCATTTCTCCGGGACCAGTACCGCTCGTCTTACGGACGCCGCGCGATCTTCATCGATCTAAACGGTCCGACACGATCCTATGCGAAAGCGTAGCACAATGCGCGACGCCGGGGGCAGGCAAACGGCGATGACATTTCAGACCCGTCAATCGTCATCCGCCCAAAACGAAGCCGTTCGAAGCAACCTTGAGCGTCCGCTTCGCTCCGCAGGAAACCGTTCGCCGGTTGGACCGTTTATCATCCATTTTTCAACGTTTTGTGGTTTGCCATCCGCGCGCGTTAACCCGCCGGTCGCCTGCCTCGCGCAGCTCCGGCACCCGGATAGGAAGACCTGCGACCGTAAACGATCAGCCCATGTCTCGAAGGCGACCACAATCAATCGATTTCGATGATGATGCCCGTATGGACCACGTGGGCATCTGCCCAACGGTTATACGGGATCGGGGGTTCATTGAAGAACGCAGCCATCACCGCCTGACCCTCGCCACTGTTGTTTGGCTGGCTCGGGAACCACGGTATCCAGTCTGCGGGTTCGCCGGTCACCCAGCCCCAACCGCCATCGGGTTCGCGCGCGCCCTCCTTCTGCTGCAAACCGAAGGTTGGACCGACATAGGAGTTGTCGCCATGGTCCCGCCAGAATCTCTTGTCGTCCTTGACCAGTCGAAAAACGAAGTCATTTTCCTCCGGTGTCGTGAGCGTCGCCAGATGTCCACCGCTTCGCTTGGCGAGCGCATTCGCCCCGTCGACCCTCGAACAGCACCATGTCAGAACGCCGATAAACAGGCGATCTTCGAAAAAGCCGTACACAAATTCCTTGCCTGCAAGCGCCGTTGCCGCTTTCAGAAGCCGTGGATCCGTCTCGAGAAGAGCCAGCGTTTTCGGGTCATAACGGCGTGCATTGCTGGAAGACACGATAGGGACTGAACTGGTTTCAGCCGCAATCAGTTCGATGTTCAATGCCTCAGCCGTGCCCGCGGTCACCACACCGGTCGACGGCAACCCGGCCGCCGCCTGGAAATCAGCGATCGCCCGGCGCGTCCGCGTCCCGATCACGCTGTCCTCAGGACCCGCGTCGTAGCCGCGCGCATTCAATGCTACCTGCACCGCCTGGGCGTCTTCCTTCGACAGACCGAGCGACTGCTCGGCCGAGGCCGCGGCCTCGCGCGCAACCGTGATCTGCCCGCCTTCGGCAACGACGCTCCCCGGTGCGCCCGCCAGCGCTGCGGCCGTCAGTTCCTCGCGCGCTGTCAGCGCCAGGTCGCGCATCGAACCTGCCGGGAACCGCTTCAGGTAAATGTCCCAGGCCCGCTCGGTGTTGATCGCCAGTGCCGCCTCGAAGATCGCCTCCTCCTGCGCTGCGGCGATCGCCGCGCCCTCACCTCCTGCGGCAAGGTTCAGGTACACCTCCAGTGCCAGATCGTTCGTCACCGTCGGCACCTGCTTGTCCTCGGTATCGGCCTTCACGTCGCGGATCACGCGCTTCATCAGTGTCAGGATCTCGACATTCTCGGTCGGCAGATGCTTCGCCAGCGCCGCGGTGAACGGCGAGTTCCCCGAAACACCGTCATAGGCGACCTGCCCGGGCGAGGCTGCGAACATCAGCATCGAGCCCTGGAAGCGCCCTGCCATCGGTGCGAGGCCCCGCGTCGAAAGCGCACGCGTCGGCGAGAAGTTCTGGGTATAGAACTCGGTGGCCAGTGGATTGTCCCGGCAGGCGTCAATGAAGACCAGAGCGGCGCGCGCTCTTTCTTCGAGCATCTGCACGATCCGGTTGAGCGGCAATGCCTCGCTCTGCACGTCGAAGGCACTTCGCAACGCGGCGTCCACCCCCAACAGGTAATTCTGTCCCTCGAACTGCATACCGTGGCCGGCGTAGTAAAAGAGCGTTACGTCCGCACCTTCGGTCCGGTCGAGGAAAGCCGAGAACTCCGATGCCAGCCCTGCCCGGGTCAGATCGGTCGCCAGCGTGACTTCGAAGTCCAGTCTTTTGAGCGTTTCAGCCACAAGGCGCGCATCGTTGACCGGATTGGCGAGCGGCCCCGCATTGGCGTAGTCCGCGTTGCCGACGATGAACGCCGTGCGTTTCTCCGCAAGGGCTGGAAGCGCACCCAGCAACAACACAAAGGCAAAAACAAGAATTCGAAACATTGGCACCCTGCCGGCAATTTATCTGTTCAGAACAATTCACTTGATATGCATACCTAACCCAGCGGCAAGCGACAAGCGTAGCCCATCACACGCTGGCGAAATTGGCATCGAACTCTTTTGCCAGCCTGGTCTCGGACAACCTTCAAAGACCGGCTTCGCACAGATTACCGGGATTGACCTTTTTCGGTCACTCGCATCGTACCGGTCCATGGAAATGAAAGAACGAAACGCTCCGAACCACCGCCATGCTTCTGAGTAAAAATATTGCATTCGATAAAAATAATGAAATAGAAGCGCTGATGATGGAAATTTACCATAATCAGTATTACAGTAATTTAATGAAGTTTTTGAGATTATTTTCAATTTTAGCCTGATTCTCAAATAATAGACACTATATTTATTTTCAATATACAAAATTACTGGAGGATACCGTAATGAATTTGAATTCCGAAGCCATTCAGAACACACGACCCGGCAGAGACGCCGTGTCTGGTCTCACAAGAACGATCGGAACAGTTGCAATAGTGCTAGGATTGATTGTCGGCCCCGGTCTGACCTCGGTCTCGGCCGAAGAACACATGAGCGCCGGGGGAACGTGGGAAAACACGCCCGACGTCAGAAGCTACCTGAAGACCAAGCTGGCGGATTACGACAACCTAGTCTGGACCGGACACCTCAATCCGGACACCGATGCCATCGGCGCAAGTCTGATTGCTGCCCATATCTATGGCGGCAAACCGGGAAGCGCAGGGCCGCCAAACCCGGAGTCTCGGTTTGCCATTGACGCGTGCATGGCCGACACGCCCGAGTATATCGAGGATTTCACCGGCATGAATGTCGGTATCGTCGACTTCAATCAAACCACGCAGTTGCCGCAGACAATCGAACCTGATCAGGTCGTGGCAATCATAGACCACCATGCGATCGCCGGTTCGCCCCTTGATCTTTCAAAGGTGGTGAACCTCGACATCCGGCCGTGGGGATCGACGGCAACCATTCTTGCCGACCGTGCGGAGGTGCTCGGCGTCGACCTTCCGGCCCCGCTGGCATGCATGGGAATGGCGGCGATCCTGTCCGATACGCTCAACCTGACCTCCACGACAACGACCGACTACGACCGTTACTATGCGGGCAAACTCGCCGAAACCGCCGGGATCGACGATAGGGACGCTTTCGCGGAAAGAATGTTGCTGGCCAAGTCGGATCTGAGCGCCATGTCGGCCCTGGACATCATCCTTCTCGACTACAAGGACTTCGAGTTCGACGGCAAGCATGTTGGCATCGGTGTTGCCGAAACGCTGACGCCACAGGACCTGATTGACCGGAAGCCGGAGCTCAAGACGGCCGTTCGGGACCACAAACAGAACAGCAATCTTGATCACCTGTTCTTTGCGATCGTCGATGCGCGCGACCAAAAATCATACCTTCTTTGGGGCGATGATACCGACAGGGACATTGTTGCTTCGGCATTTGCTCAGGGCACCGATGATGAAATGCTCGAACTCGACAACGTCGTCTCCCGCAAGAACCAGATCGCGCCCGCCATCCAGAGCGCGGTGACGGCGAGCCTCACGAACTGACCGTAAAGGAAGACCCGCCCGGCGGAAACGTTCGGGCGGGGCATGCCTTTTCGGGGACGCCGGTCACCAGGCCTGCGGAAGCGCGTGCTTGTTCCCCGCAGTCTGGAGCCGAGTTCAACGTGCGTGGAGAACAGTCACGCGGTGTGGCTCTGCCGATATGCACGCCTGAACTGCCGCCCGCAACAGTGTGCAGAACCGTGCCATACTTTACGTAAAGGAAATACTGTTTACTTGCCAGTGTGATGTAGTAGAGTTTCGACAAGCGCTCGTTGAACGGCGCACCGTGCTTTACCATGCAATAATGATTTTAAAAGTTCTGCGGCCAGGAAGGCCGCCCTGTCGAGTAGTCAGCCCATTTGGCTGTGAATTGTTCCGAAGGGGCAATATGGATACTCAAGCTGCGCTGAAACGTATTGCAAGCGTATTCGGCTCAACCAGTGATCAGGCCCATGCGCCAACCGGTGATGACGGCCTCCTGCCGGGCCAGATCGCCGGAGCGCTGCAGCCACATCCCTACCCCAGCATGACGGAGTGGCCGGAGGATGTCCTTACGACGATCCGCTATCGCCAGGCCACGAGCTATCGCGAAGTTTCAAGGGCTCTCGGAATCGAAGGCGGCGCAGCCGCCGCATTTGAACGCCTCCGGGAAACGCCGCGGCCAGGCCTGACACCGGAGCAGTTTCGCGATCAAATGGGCTGGCAATCGCTCGTTTCCGATGAAGAACTTGAAGCGGCCAAACAAACAATTGCCGAAGCCGATGCGGCCGAGCCCAAATTGCCGAAGTTTGCCCTGGAAGATGAGCTGGTCCGGCAGCGCTGGTTCCGGATCCAGACCGTACTGGAAGAACAGGCGATGCGTCATGTCGGCCAGCCCCTGCATCTGCTGCCGTATATCGCCACTCTCCCGGAGGGGGACATCAACGCGCGCGTCGTCCCGACGCTGGATGGCGACAACTACGTCATTTTCTATGATCACGGCATGATGCGCTATCTGCGCGACTTCGCAGCACTGGTGTGCTGGTTTGTGCCACCGATCGATCCCAAAGCCTTGATGGATGACAGGGCGATCACTCAGCTTCCCCGCTCCCATACCTTTCCACCCGGCGCGATCGACATGTGCCTGAACACCCTGCGGCGCTACATCTACGAAGGAACACCTGAGGCGAATGCTCCCTACGTGCCCGTGCCGCAATGGAACAGGCATCTGTTTGTACCTGTTTTCCAGAACATGCTGAGCTTTGTCGTGATTCACGAACAAGGTCACGTGCGCCTCGGACACTATGCGACAAACCGTTTCGGCCCGAGCCCTGAAACAGAGGCCGATGGGAACGCAGCGTTCCTTATCTCATACCAAGCCATGCTTGGCGGCCAGTCGTGGTCAGTACCCTTCTGGTGTGTCGATCTTGCGCTCATCGCCTTCCGTATGCTGGACAATGCCTTGTGCGTGCTGGAACACGGAAGGCCCGGTCTGCGTTGGAAGGATGAAAAATACCCAGCGCCGGAAGAGCGCCGCATAATGCTCCGGGACTACGTACCCGGCGACATCCCAGAGGTTTCACGATTGGCAACCGGCTGCCTCATCGGTATGAACAACTCCCTCTTTGCCATGGCAGAGGACCAGATCACTCTGTTTCTCGTAAGTGATTACATGAAGGGGCTGCGGCCATCCCCAATGTGGAACGGACGCATTCGCCGAACTTGGGGCCGTGCGTCGCAAACGCCGTAGCAACGTTTAAAGTGCGTCATTCGATCAGGAGGATGGAAGCAATATGGATATGACGACGACCGTCGAGATCGACGTGGAATTCACCCCCGATTCGCCGGAGGAACAGGCGAGTATCGAGAGCGCCGTCAGGGAGGCGGCCGAAGGCGACAGCTTCAAGAGCGGCAAGGGACTTGGCGCCAGCGGCTTCGAGCTGACGATCCTGGCGATCCTCGGCATCCGGGCTATCGTCGACCTCGTCATGCTCATTCGCCGGGAATGGCGCACGGGCGTCGTCATCGATTTCGAGGGCGAGAAAGTACGTGTCACGAAAGATCCGGACCTGCCCAAGGGCGAGGTCATCATTTTCCACAAGGATGGAACCAAGGTCACGCGAAAACAAAACGAGATTGACGGTTTGGGCGATCTGATCACCGCCGCCGCCAAGGTGTTTTCCAAATAGCAGCAAACACGAGCGGCGGTGAGGAAGACCGGGCTTAGCCGAAACGCTGTTCCATCTCGCGGCGGATACTGACGGCATCGGTGGCCTCGTCGATGTCTACGTCGTCCCAGGTTACGATCTGTCCGGCGGCAATTCTGTTCTTCAGTGTCACGCCGTGGGCAAGGCCGATCGGCAGCGCGCCCCGCGCAAGCGAGGTTTTTGCCGGCAACAGCTTGCCCCAGACCGTTGATCCGCCTTCCCCGTCCAGTCTCTCACCGATGGCAAGGTCGCGTTTGGCCGTTGCGGCAACATCGGCGTCGAAGGACAGCGTCGAGCCGGTCGGCTTGCCGAGCAATGCAGCGGACAGAATGGAAACGTTCAACTCGAGTCCGATCAGGTGAAAGGGCTTGTACATCGCCGAGTAGCGTCCGGAGGCGTCCGTGTTCATGCCATATTGTCGGAAACAGGCGGCCGCGTAAGGGTTCGGTGCTTCGATGACCACATAGACGCCCCAGCGAAGATCCCGGAAAACCGGCCGGCCATCCCGCTCCAGGGAAGACACGACTTCCACCATGCCTTTTCCGGCCAGCTGACCGCCATCTTCAACGGGCCGCAGAACATGCGCCAGATCATCCATTCCGGCAGGCGGAAACAGCAACCCGTCCGATGGCGGCGTCAGACCCGTTGCATTGGCAATCGCAGCCATTTCGAGCGCAGACTTGGTTCCGTCGAGGAAACTGTTGAACATCTGCGCATTCATGCCCGCGTCCGCTGCCTGTTCGGGTGTGAGACCATAGTGATCCCAGACCGTGTCCGGCGTGGACCCATGGTAGCCGGGCAGGTATTTCGTGCCCTTGCCGGCCGCGACAACGCGGAACCCGCAGGACCGGGCCCATTCCACCATCTCACAGGTCAGCGCCGGCTGGTCACCATAGGCCATCGAGTAGACCACGCCCGCCGCGCGCGCCTGCTCCGCCAGCAGCGCACCGGCCAGCACATCGGCTTCGACATTGACCATGACAACGTGCCGGCCCTGCCGGATTGCCTCCCGGGCATGAACAAGGCCCGCGACAGGGTTGCCCGTCGCTTCGACAACGACATCAACATCGTCACGCGCCATCATGGCCATGGCGTCGTCGGTGAAGGCCACGCCGCCCGCCAGATCCTCCGTCCAGCCGACTTCGGCGCATGCCTTGCGGGCATTGTCTGGTCGCAGATCCGCGATCGCCGACACCGTCAGCCCGGGCGTGGTCGGAACCTGGCTCAGGAACATCGACCCAAACTTGCCCGCACCGATCAGACCCACCCGCACCGGCCGTTCCGCCGCGACACGTGCCGACAGCTCCTGATAAACGAACATGCGCCTCCCCTTTTCGACTGTTGTCCCGCAAAGCCAACCCGGTCTGAGCGTCAGAATTCAAAGATTGCCAGCCTGATGTCAACTCGGCTTTCACGGGCGCACGCACCGTATCCGGTCAACAACGACAGCCGCAACGGACCCCATGTTCCGGATTGCGGCAACTCTGTACTTCCCTTTGTCCGCCTGACCTGCCACGGTGCCGGGATGAGCAGAATGTTTGAAGAACTGGACTACGCCCCGACCCCGATCGGCGCGATTTCACTGCGGCGAAGGCATATCCTGTCGCTCGGGATCGATGTCTTCGAAATCCTGCTCGGGGACGAACATCTGATGTCGAGTCTGTTCACCGCGTCCGAAATCGCACTGGCCGAGAAGGGCATGGCCGCGCTGAAAGGCGACCGGCTGGACGTGCTCGTTGGCGGTCTCGGACTTGGGTACACCGCCAGGGCCGTGCTGGCGGATCATCGTCTTCTCTCCCTTGATGTGGTCGATCTTCTGGAACCGGTGATCCGCTGGCACCGCGAGGGATTGGTTCCGATGAAAACCGAGCTTGCCGACGACCCGAAATGCCGGCTTGTTCAAGGAGACTTCTTTGCATTGGCGGCATCGCCGGATGGGTTTGATGCCGAACATCCCGGACGCCAGTATGACGCGCTCCTCATCGACATCGACCACACGCCGGAGCGGCTTCTCCACGGTGGCTCGAAGGGGTTCTACACGGCAGAAGGCTTCCGCTCCGTACAGCGTTTCCTGAAACCTGGCGGGATCGTCGGGCTCTGGTCGGATGAGCCACCCGATGAGGCCATCACCAATCGGCTGGCCGGAGCCTTTGACCAGGCATGGGCCGAGCCTGTCGTATTCGCAAACCCGCTGCAGGAGGGCCGCGAGGTCACGCAGGCCGTTTATCTCGGACGCAAGGCCTGACCGTCACGGCAGGTTGAATGTCAGAAGAAGGTTGTTCGCCGGCATCGCATCGTTTGCCAAGGGCGAAAACCCCGCTGCACCTGCAAATTCAGACACCGCCTCGACCGATTTGTACCCGATCGTGGGATCCCGGGCACGCAGCGACGTGTCAAAGGCACGGTCACCCTCCGAAGCGTAGGACGATCCTCTCAGAAACGGGCCGTAGACAATCACCCGGCCGCCGCTACTCAGCGCTGAACGCGCCTCTTCAAAGAAACGCGAAACGAAAGTCTCCGGTACGAGATGAAGAAGATTGACCGTCAGGACCGCCTGCGCAAATCCTTGCCCGACCGGCCAGGAGGCCGAGATATCGATGGCCAGCGGTTCGGCAAGGTTTTTCACACCGCTGCTGCGGCGCCAGGCGGCAATGCTCTGCCTTTGCCCGGGGTCGACGTCGGAGGGTACCCAGTCAAGGTCCGGAAACGCTTCTGAGAAGGCGGCCGCATGCTGACCGGTGCCGCTCGCCACTTCCAGGACGCGTCCTTCGGAGGGCAACCGTCGCCGGAGAGCCTCGATCAGCGGGCCACTGTTGCGCAATGCCGCCGGTGCGGTTCGACGGCCGTCAGCAGCTTCATCCGCCTGTTGAATGATGTGTCTTGCCATGACGCGACGATGCCAGCCGGAACGGCCTGCGTCCAGCACGGAAAGAGCCGGATCAATCGGCTCTCACTGGCGCTTCATCTCAACGCCCGGATGCGGGTTTCAGGCCGCGGCGTGTTCGTGACACAGCTCGTTGGCCTGCTCGGCCGTGAGGTCGACCTGAAGCAGCGTGCAATAAAGCCCGGCCTCCGCCGTCCTGTGATATTTGCAGGTTCTGCACAGCCCGAATGACCGAAAACCGCGTGCCGCGAGCTGAAGCCTGATCAGCTCGGAGAGCGTATTCTCAAGCGCGGCGCCGCTTTCGGTGTCGAGCCTCTCAAGAGCATTGTCGAGCGCATCCATCCGGCCGGCCACGCCGAATCCCGCCTGCGTGACATCGTAGGAAATGGTCCGTTTGTCACCGTCGGATGCCGAACGCTCAATCAACCCCTTTTTCTCCAGGGCCTTCAGTGTCTGCGAGGCCGTCCCTCTTGTCGTGCACAGATAGTCGGCGACCTGGGACGGCGAGCGCGAAAACCGGTTCGCGCGCACAAGGTACCCCAGCGCACTGCGCTGCGCGGGATTGAGGTCGTCCGCCCAGTCTTCGGAGGCAATGAGCCGTTGAAGGCGATCCAGCAGCGGGCGAACACGTGATCGGGAGTCGTTTTTCATGACCTAAAAGTAGCGACTCAAAATAGTCCTTGCAATAGTAGCGACTCGCTATTAATTAACATCCATCAAACACGAAAGGAGTTTTTCGATGCGTCCCTCAATCGTTTATCTGACGTCCTGCGCCCTGCTGGCTTTCGGGCCGGCGCTTGCACATGACAAAAACACCCACGCGATCAACCAGGAGACCGCGATCCATTCGCCGGCGGAGAAGAGCAAGACGGCGTCCCTGGACATCATCGCCGCGCATATTCACTCAGATGGCAATGCTCTCACGTTTCACATGACCACCAACGGTGTCGCAGGTGCCGACACGCCGAAGCCGACCGGTGAAGTCGCGGGGGCGGCCGTCTGGTCCTATGTCTGGCCGACGACGCTTGATCCCTCCCTGGTCGGTTTCGAGGAAGGCGCCGGCATTCTCGCGATGGCAGCGACCAATCACCCCGACTTCGACGACACACCGCTTTACGACGAAAACCTTGACGGCGATCTCGGCAATGACGGCGGCGTCTGGCACAGCCATTGGGTGGTTCTCGCCCCGACCGAGGCCTGCGGTCCGGGCGCTCTTGCAGTCAAGGACATCCCGGAAAACACGACCCCCAGATTGCCTGCCACCTGGCCGGGCTTTCCCATCCTGCTCGACAGTCCGGGCTTCACGCCCGTATTCGACGGACCGGAGATCACGATCAGGGCCGCCGTCAATGGTGACGTTACTGGCGCCTCCTATGACGGTGTGACATCGGCGCTGAAGGTCAACGAGAGCATTCACGCGCCGCTGTTGTGCGTCACGGATGTCTTTGATGTCGCCTCGGGTGACCTCTCGCTCCCGGGTACCATCGAGTGAGACAGTCGATTGGTGGAGAGAAGCGCTCTCCACCGATCGCGACCGCAGTGGCTCCGCGTTGCACCGGAGACCGCCGCCTCCGGCCGGATCCCGACAAACGCCTTTGTGCCGGCCCGCTTCATGCAACCGAAGTTGAGCAAGGGAAAAATGCCGTTCATTCCTAGATCCGGAACGAAAGCCCGTTCTGTTTTTCGGCCAGCATGTCGAAATGCAGATCCAGGACCTTGTGATCGTCTTCCGCCGAAGTCTGGAAACTCCGCCTTGTCGTATCCTTGACGATCAGGAACGCGGCCGCCCAGATCCCGATCAGGAAACCGGTCCTGTCCCTGAGCTCGAGCCGGTGGCCGATCAGGTCGCTGCCGTCAAAACCCTCGTTGTCCTTGCTGGCGCAAATCTCGAGGCAGATCAGCTTGTTGCTGTAAAAGCGCCAGGACACCTTGTGAAGGATGCAGTCCTTGATGTGCTGATCGGTGTCCCAGACAAATTCAGTCCAGTTGACCGGCCCATTCTTGGTTTCAATGGCACCGGTGTTGAACACCGAGGATTCAGTCTGCTGATGAGTGGAAAAATCGAGGGTGGCAGAAGGCCGCGACAGCGGTATCCAAGCCGTCCCGGCATCCCCGGTGACCGCCTTCTGCAGGGCCACAAACCGTTCCTTCGCCTCGGCTGAGATACCGAATTTGTCGAGAACCGGCTTGGCGAAAACCGAAGCAATTTGAAACATCGTCGCCCCCACAGAACTGATGCGTACTTGGTCTTTTAAACTTCAAACACAAAAAGAACTGCTTTCCTAGTGGTTCTGCCGCTTGAGCACTGCCGGTAGATCTCGGGAATCATGAATTGCGAGCAGTAATCGCGCATCCGGCCCGCCTATAAGTTTGTCAGTCACGCCCCTTGTTGGACATGACGATCATGACCGCGCTCGGGCCAACGTCCTGAGTGAGCTGGCCGGCCATCTTCCCTGTCAGGGCATCGAGGTCATCCGCGGTGACGGCGCGGTGTGGATTGTAGTAAACGACCGTGTCCAGTTTCCGCCCGACACGCACCACGGCAAGGTCGACAATCTCGCCGCCTTCATCCGCGATTGCGCGCCGAAGCGCATGCCAGACCGCGAGTTGATCAGAAGGCGAAGCCGGAGCGCCGGCAAGCTGCGCCATGCCCTTTCTGAAAGCCCTGAAGTAACTCAGGATGGCGATGCTGCACAGGATCAGCACCATGATGGAGTCCATCACCGGTGCGATCGGTTCAAGCGGCGTATCCTTCATGTAGGGTGTGCAGAGCAGGCCCGCTCCTGCGAAGACCGTGATGACACCGTCATAGACCGATGCCTGGGCTTCCAGCTTCAGCATGTCGCTCAGCCGTCCGGTCCGCTTCCACGCACTGTGATGAACGCCCGCAAGCCAGAAGCAGGCCGCCGCAACAATCACGGTGTAGACCGCCACGGGTTCAAGGCGGACCGTCTCGACGTCTCTACCCAGGACATAGTCGCTTATTCCCAGAATTGCCTGCGATATGCCGAAAATCACCAGACCGATCAGCGCCAGGCTCCGGAATGTTGCGTAGAGGGCCTCATCGGCTGCATAGCCGAAAGGCCTTTGCCTGTCGGGACCAAGATGGGCGGTCTGGCTGATCCGCATGGCAAAGACGGCCGATATATAGCCGATGAGAGAAAACAGGCCGTCAATGAGGAGCGCCTGCGAGTTCGACAGCCATGCCGCGATCGCCCCGGCAAGTCCCATGCCCAGATTGGCCCACCGCGTCAGGTTCATGGCTCTCTTTTCGAGCGCCATGTGGGTTTCTCGGGTGTTGCCTGGTGTCGTGTCTGAAGTCTTGTCCGGCATCAACGCGCCCTGAGCGATCGGATACAGAACCGGTCGGGTTGAGACATGTGGTTCATTTTCAAGCCCCTCGCGACGTGGCAGATGGACAAAACGGCCAAATCCAATGGACGGCAAAATGGCTTCAGCTCGCAGCGTCACCGCGCTTGAACGGGCTAAAGCCCGCTCTGCGCACGCTTCCTCGCGAACTTTTGCCATTTCTGCCGCCAAATCGGCTTCATTTATGGGTCCGTACCCTAGATCGGGTACCGCAGAAGCGCCGCCAGCGGTGTGGATCCCGGCAGATCCTTCTGCCGGACACTCAGAACGTCGCCCCCGGTCTGGATGACGCGGGACGCGATTTCCGAGAGGACATCATAGGTGTCCGGCCCCGCCGTTTCGCTGAACGTGGCCTCGCCGGTGACCCCGTCTATCGTGCCCGGAACAGCTGCTTCCATGTTGACCAGCAGCGTTTCGACGGCGCCGAAGGTTGCCAGCCGGGCGGCTTCACTGACGCTGTCGCTGGCGCGTCTGTCATTGACCCGGCCGGCGTAAGTCTCCCGGACATTTTGCAACTGGTCTTCGTAGTGGGTATCGATGAGTTGACGCGAGGCGGATGCGATGTCCGCATCGGTGCTGTCTTCGGAAACACCGTCAGGCTGGCCGTTGAGCACATTGTCGTAGCTGCAGACAGACAGGAAGATCGAGCGCATCGGTTCGTGGGCAACAAGGACCAGGGGAATATCCCGGCCGGCCAGAAGCGGGCGCAGCGCCGCATCGACACGTCTTGAATAGGCAAGAAGATGGACTTTCTGCCCCTCGCTCCCCTGCAGACGCCCCTTGGGTGCGCGTCCCAGAACGCTGCTCTTTCCGGCAACGCTCGCGGCATCGTCCGGCATGCCGGAAACCTTGACCTCGCCGGCAGGGCGATCTCCGTTGATCTCGATCACGCGGACACTTTTCTGGCCAAGCACCAGCGCAACGGCGTTGTGGGGAAACGCGACCGCGCGCAACAGGGGCGTCAGATGAAATCTGTCCGAGATTTCAACGGTGTCATTCAGATGATTGGGCAGCCTGAAGGTGCGGACGTTTTCCGGCGTCGCGAAGACGACAAGGCTCTCGGACTGACGGCCCCAGAAATCGTTATCCTCTACGATGTCGGCGAGATTTGCCTCAAGGTCCGAGATCTCAGATTTCGTCAATCGGCCGTCGCTGACCTCCTGGACCGCCGCGTGCGCAAGGTTCGCAAACTTCGTGCGGTCCTGCTGCGCGTCCTGCGTGACGGGTGTCGTACGGAGCGTGAAACTCAGGGAAACCGGATTGCGCTTGCGCGCAAGTTTCTTGATGTCGGAAAAGGTCGGGATGTCGACGTAGTGCACGGTACCCTCCACCGGTAGGACGCTGTAGACCGATCGACGCTAACCTTGGGAGAGCCAACGCGCAATCACAGAGTGTAAGATCGCTCGGCAGTGGATGGGGAAACGGCTGCGAGGTTCATTTGGCAGCTATGCCTGCGCCGTCGGCAACGGCACACGGTCCACATGGGCCATTTCCTGGCGGACAAGCATCTCCATGAGTTCGGCGCGCTGCCGCGCATGAAGAGGACTGTCCCAAAGGTTTTGGAATTCTCCGGGATCGTCGCGCAGATGATAGAGTTCACCCCAGGCGATCCCCTCGAACATCGACAAACGCCAATCTGCGGTTCGCAGCGTGTGAATGCGCGGAACGCGGCCGAGGCCACGATTGGTCTTTTGGTGGTCGTACTGGATGAAAGCTGCCTCCCGCCCGCCCGACAGCAGCGAACGCCCCTGCATGCCGATTGCAGGTTCGACACGGGCCCGCTCCAGAATGGTGGTCCCGATATCATGGGTCTGACCGATTTCTGCGGTCCGTCCTGGTTCGTCTGCCTGTGGGTCCGACCAGATGAACGGAACACGGGTCAGTTCCTCATAGGCTGCAGGTCCCTTGAACAGCATCCTGTGGTCCCCGAGATGGTCGCCATGATCCGTCGTGAAAATCGTCACGGCATCCTTCGCCTTTGCCTGCGCGCGCACCTGCCCGACGGCATCGTCGATCATCGAGATCATGCCGCAGGTCAGCGCACGGGCCTCCCTCACCTCCTGGGCATAGGTGCCCAGAACCGCGAATGAACCCGGATTTGCCCGTCCGGTCTCGCGGTCTTCAAGCACGCTTGCCACATGCGCCGGAGGGTTCCAGTCATTCACCTCGAACACGGCAGGGATCGGCATGTCCGCCGGATCGTACATGTCCCAGTATCGTCCCGGCGGGTTGAACGGGTGATGCGGGTCCGGAAAGGACACCATCAGGAAGAAAGGCTGGCCGTCATCCGCGTTTTGCGTAAGCCAGGCCGACGCGCGTTCGGCAATGTAACGGGTGGAGTAAAGCTCCTCCGGAAGGGCCGTGCGAATGGCTTGCGGGCACGCATAGTCGTGCGGCAACTGGTTCTCTGCGCCGAGCAGACGGTCGGCATCGGGAGCCCGTTGCAAAAGCCAGTCCCGGTAGTTGCCGCCGCAGGCGTCCCCATGCCTCGTGACCAGTTCAACATGGTCAAAGCCGTAGAACGGCAGCGGCGTGTCGTAGGAAGTCCGGCCCGGGTCCTCGGCAAGATAGGTTTCGAGATCATGCCGGACAGCTTGTGACAGCTTGCCCGATGCAAGGTGGAACCCGATGCGTGTCTCCGGTGCCTCAAGCATGGGCGGTTTGCCGGAAAAAGTCTGCAGGTGGCTCTTGCCGATGAGCGCAGTCTTGTAGCCCGCATCGCGCAGAAGCTCGACGAAGGTGACATTCCGCTTGTCGAGCGGAATACCGTTTGCACGGACGCCGTGGCTGGAAGGCACCCGGCAGGTCATGAAACTCGCGCGGTTCGGCATGCACACCGGGCTGGCAACGTAAAACCGGTCCCACACCGTTCCGGTGGCCGCGATTGCGTCAATATGCGGGGTCTTCAGGACCGGGTGACCGGTGCAGCCGAGGAAGTCGGCCCTGTGCTGATCGGTCATGAAGAGGATGAAGTCAGGCCGTTTTGGCATGGGCGGCAGACCGGTTGTGCAGGAGCAGGAGCAACGCGGTTGCGACCGCCGCGCCGATCCAGATCAGTTCAAGTTTCATCATCAGCATCACCGCCAGGCCAAGCCGCAAGCCGATCTCCCAGGCCGGCAGCGCGCGCCGGTCGAACGCAGCGAGCGCGGAGGACAGGAGATAGAGCGCGACCAGCAGACGCCCGAGCAGGAGGAGCATCGCGACAAGATGGACGTCGGCGTCATATCCCGGCAGGTAGGCGTTCCCCCCGCTCGCCTGCGGATCAAGCCGCGCTTCGTTGATCAGGAGCAGTTCCGGGTAGAAGGCAAAGACGAATGGCACCACGAACATCACGATCCCGGACCGCACCGCGGAGAGCGACGTCGCGACTGGTTCCGCCTTGGTGATCGTGGCCGCTGCGAAAGCCGCCAGCGCAACGGGAGGCGTAATGGCACTCGCGACGGCGAAGTAGAAGATGAACATGTGGGACGTGAACAGCGACAGACCGAGACCGGCGAGAACGGGTCCCATGAGCAGGGCCGCGTTGATATAGGCCGGCACCGCAGGCATGCCCATGCCCAGAAGCACGGCCAGCAGCATTGTCATCAGGAGCGCGACAAACTGGAAGAAGGTCGAGCCGCTGCCTCCCAGGTCAAGACTGTTCAGCCAGGCCAGAACATCGAGTGAGAGGAACACCGGCAGCCCCGTGAAAGACAGGCAAAAGTCGATGATCGAAACCGCGAGAAACATCAGGTAAAGCGTAGAGATCAGGATACCTGCATTCGACAGCGCATCGACGATCTTGCCGGGCCGCGCGCGCACTTCGGGATCCAGAAACAGCAATCCGAGCAGCAGCATCACCGCCCACCACCCTGCCGCCCCGGCAGAGCCGGCGGAGTTCTGAATGGCCTGCTGGATCCAGCTCAGGCTCTGCACCTGACAGCCGGCATCGGTAAAGACCCGCTCAGCGCCCAGAAGTCCGCCGAACAGCCCGCAGCCAACCGCATCCTTGGGGGTCAGCAACAGCATCAGGATCAGCAGGATCGGACCGAAGATCATTACCAGGTTGAGATAGTCCTGGCGCTCCAGCGTCATCTCTTCCGTGATCTTGCCGATCGCGGTGATGTTCTGTTTCCTCGACTGGAAGATCGCCGACAGGAACAGGCAATAGAAATAGGCCAGTGCGGGAATGATGGCCGCGACGATGACGCTTGAATATGGGATCGCGGTGAGTGACGCCAGGATGAAGGCAGCGACGCCCATCACAGGGGGCATGATCGACCCGCCTGACGAGGCGGCCGCCTCGACACCGCCGGCGAACACCTTGCTGAAACCGCGTTTGAGCATCATCGGGATGGTCAGGACGCCGGTCGACAGCACATTGACGATCGGCCCGCCTGAGATCGTGCCGAACATCGCCGAAGACACGATGGCCGCATGTGCGGGACCGCCGCGCAGATGCCGCGTCCAGCGGAATGCCAGCTTGATGAGCGATTTTCCTCCGGCTGAACTTCCGAACAACGCACCGAGAACCAGATAGGGGAAGATCGTGTTCAGGACGATGTCCATGAACCGCCCGAGAAGACCCGAGGAATTGTTGACAAGGACATCGTGAACGCGCGGCCGGCCGTCCGACAAGAGGCGCGGTTCGCCTGCCAGCTTGGTCACGAAATACTTGTTGATATCGTCCGCGCCGTAAACGTACCAGATCAGAACGGTGAGGATCGTGTACGCCGAGACCAGGATCGCGACGATCACCAGCGGCAGTCCCCAGACCTTGACGTTGTAGGAAAGGAACACGACGATCGCCAGGCCCACGATCAGCACGAGCCAGCCGCCGGTCGTGTTCACACATTGCGGGTCTTCGACGGTTGTCGGCGCCGGCAGGCCCAGACTTTCGCTGAATGCGGCCGCAGCCGCCAGGCTCTCCTCGATCAAGCGGGCCCGGTCGCCGGTGATCCGGTCCACGAGACACACCGACTCGATCTCGATGAGGTAGGTCAGCGAAACCGTGAACGCCATCACCACCAGCGCGAGATCGAGATAAAGGCCGAACCGGCGCTTGATCACGCTTTTGTCCCGCCAGTCGCGCCAAAGGGAATGCTTCAAGACGACAATCAGCATCATCAGCGCAAAGAAGAACGGATAAAACCATTCGAACGGGAATTTGCGGAGTTTGGCGGCGTCGTTGCCCGACAGGTTCGCGATCAGGGCGTCATAGCCAGGGATGCCGGGCGTCGAGTTGACGAGGCCGACAAGCACCATCGCAACCGAAAGGAAATACAGCAGCTGAAGAGAGAAACTGCGACGATCCCGGGTATCGTTTGAGCCGACCATTGTACCGTTCACCTGCCGGACACCGGCCGGGCGCAAGGTGCACCCGGCCGGTTGATCCGGACCTTACTTGGCACAGTCAGGAAGGGTGTACCCGGCTTCTTCCCAGGCAGCGACCGCCCCCGGGTGGTACTTCAGCGGGTTCGGTCCGCACATGTCCGTGATTTCGATCGCGGTCTCGCCATGCCAGGTCACGGGCATGAACGGCGCTTTCGCATGATAGATCGACTCGATGTTTTCAATGGCCGCGGTCGTCAGCGACTTTGCCAGGGCGAAATCCATGCTCTTGTTCACGATGTCCGCACCAACGGTGCCCGGCCCCCGGAAAGTTCCGTCCTCGGAAACGACCGTGATTCCGTCGCCATAGCCCATGTCTTCGATCGGCATGGAGAACTTCACGGTTCCGGGCAGTTTGGCGACGTTGTTGAATGCCTCGCTGTCATAAACCTCCTTCGAAACGGAGAAGATCGTCATGTTGCCGGATGCAAGGCTCGCGGACACACGCGGATCGGGGAATGACATGGGCAGCACGAAGGCATCCGCGGAGCCGTCCTGCATCGTCTTGACTGCCTGCCCCCAGTTCACCTGGACACCCGTATAGCCTGATCCTTCTTCAAGACCGGTATTGGTCTTGATGAGCAGCCGCGCGTTGGTCAGCGCGGCGCCGCGGGGCGGACCGTTGAAAATGGTTTTTCCCTCCAGTCCGTCCCAACCGCTGATGTTGGAGCTGTCGAAGGCAAAAAGCCCCTGCACCGAAATCCGGTAGGTGTAGAGGACGGCAAGCTCATCTGCGAGTTCTGCACCTTTCTCCGCGCCGAGCCCTGCATAGGGGCCGACGCCCTTCGACAACAGGAAGGGTAGAATGAACGGCGCGGCGGCGATATCGGTCTTGCCCTCGGCGACATTCTGGACCGAGTTCGTCAGCGTCTGTCCGGAGGTCACCTGGATATCCGCGACCCCGGCTTTTGCCGCTGCCTCGGACAGCGCAATGATGGAAATTCCCGGTGTGGTGTTCGGTGCAGCCGTCTCCGCGGATAATATTGTTTGTGCCTGTGCACCGGTCGTCAGGCACAACATTGCGGCAAGGGTTCCCAAGACAATTCGAGACATCGTTTTCCTCCCTGATCGATGTTTCCTTTGCCCCCGCTTTGCCGGCCAACCCTCCCAAGCGACGCGAGACACAGCATCAAAAATATCGACATTTTTTCTATTTTGATAGTAATAGAGGTATTATGGAGAGTTTCAATGCCTGAATTTTTGCTTTTTGTCGCCCCGAACACCTGCGCACGCGTGCCGACCATCGCGCTCGAGGAAATCGGTGTCCCCTTCGAGACGGAACTGGTGCGCACTGCCGCCAACCAGCAGAACTCGCCGGAATTCCTGAAAATCAATCCGAAAGGCAAGGTGCCGACCCTGGTTGTCGACGGCGTTCCGCTGACCGAGAATGTGGCGATTCTCAGCTGGCTGAATGCCCGTTACCCGGACGCAAACCTGTTGCCGGAAACGTCGGACGCTTTCGAAAGTGCACAACAGATCGCGGACCTGTCGTTCTTTTCCGCAACGGTGCACCCGATCGTGACCCGGGTGGCGATGCCGCTCAAGTTCATCGAGGACAAGGCGCTGTCGTTCGAAATCGTGCGCCCGGTCGGCATCGAGGCCATGAACAAGATCATGAACATGATCGAGGCCCGCCTTGAAGATGGTCCCTGGTGGTACGGCGACACCTGGTCTGCCCTGGACGGATACCTTTACTGGGTCTGGGGCCGGATCACCGGTGTCGGCTATCCGGGCGAAAACTACCCGAACATCCGCCGGCACTTCGACCTCAACAACGAACGGCCTGCGGTGCAGCGCGCGATGGCACGCGAGGCAACGAACATAGAAGTGCTCAAATCCGAGGGTCTCTACAGGGCGCCGCGCTGACACTGCGGCTCCCGGTCACTGGCGGTCCAATGTCTCGGCGTTATCGGTCTTTCAGGGTAAATCAGCGCAGCGTCTTCAGGAAAGTGATGGGCATCAGATGAATGTACTATGGATCATGGCGGATCAGTTGCGCTGGGATTACCTGAGCTGCTACGGCGCAACCCACATCGAGACACCGAACCTCGATCGCCTGGCGGCAAAAGGCGTCCGGTTCAACCGTGCCTACGTCCAGTCGCCGATATGCGGACCCAGCCGGATGAGTTTTTATACCGGCCGTTACGTGCGCAGCCACGGGGCCACCTGGAACGGCTTTCCGCTTCGTGTCGGTGAACCGACGCTTGGCGATCACCTGCGCGAAATCGGCATCACCAGCACCCTGGTCGGCAAGACCCACATGCGCGCAGATGCGGAAGGCATGAAGCGCCTCG
The DNA here is from genome assembly GCF_965232425.1 of Roseibium sp. Taxonomy (GTDB): domain Bacteria; phylum Pseudomonadota; class Alphaproteobacteria; order Rhizobiales; family Stappiaceae; genus Roseibium. The sequence continues at coordinate 5,215,373 of NZ_OZ246971.1, read as the reverse complement.
GGATCGATCCGGAAAGCACCATCGGAGCCCTGGTCAGCGAATGCGGGTTCGATGTTTTCGTGCGCGATGACGGCACGAACGCGGCCACCGACAAGAACCGTCACGCCGAGGACTACGAAGAATACCTGCGCGCGCACGGCATGGGTGGCGACACGCCCTGGGAGGAATGGGCGAACACTGCGATTGGGCCGGATGGTCAGTTCATGTCCGGCTGGCTCCTTGAAACGGCACCCCTTCCCGCGCGCGTCCCCAGGGAACATTCCGAGACCGCCTGGCTGACGACACGCGGCATCGAATTTATGGAGAGCCAGGGCGACGATCCCTGGCTCTGCCACCTGAGCTACATAAAGCCCCATTGGCCGTATCTCGCCCCTGCCCCTTACAACGACATGTATTCGGCGAGCGATCTTCCGCCGGTCAACCGCAGGGACGGCGAACACACGCATCCGCTCATGAAGGCCTGGAGCGAGACGCGCATATGCCGGAGCTTCGCGCGCGACAATGTCAGGGATGTCGTCGCGCCGGTCTATATGGGCCTCATCAAGGAACTCGATGACAATATGGGCCGGTTGTTCGACTACCTGGAAACCAGCGGAAGAATGCAGGACACCATGGTCGTCTTCTGCTCCGACCACGGCGACAACATGGGCGACCACTGGCTCGGCGAAAAAGATCTCTTCTACGATTGCTCGGCGCGCATTCCCCTGATCGTCTACGACCCCCGGCAGGCGGCCGACGCCACGCGCGGAACGGCCACCGATGCCCTTGTCGAGGGCATCGATCTGGCGCCGACTTTTCAGCAGTTCCTCGGCGGCCCTGAAAAGCCGCACGTGTTCGAGGGGCGTTCACTTGAGCCACTATTGCATGGCAAGACCGGCAACTGGCGGGATCACTGCATCTCCGAATATGATTATGCAACCCGCGACGCCCGCCGCGCCGTCGGTGTAGACCAGGCCGACGCCCGGCTGGTGATGGTCTTCGACGGTCGCTGGAAATACATTCATGTCGAGAACATGCGCCCGATGCTGTTTGATCTGCAAGCGGATCCTGGGGAACTCGACGATCTGGGCGGCAATCCCGATTACGAAGAACAGATCGAGCGGCTGAAAGCCCTGCATTTCACCTGGGCCCGCCGCCATCACAGCCGTATCACCCGGGCACCGGAAATCATCGAAAAAATGACCGATGCGCGGGAGCCTGAGGGCATCTACATCGCCTATTGGGACCCGGACGAACTCGAGGCGGACGGGCTGAAAATGCCGCCGCACATCAAGGGCAGTTGATGGGCCCAAACACACGCGCTCAAAGCACGCCTTTCAGCTCCGATGCGACCTTGCCGGTTTTGCCAAGATCGTCACCGCCCACCAATATGTAGCGGAAGGACCCGTCCTCCCATGCGGTCGTTGCAAGGCCGTGGAGCATTTCCGACGAAGGCTCGTTGGCTTCACCGCGCGGGCCGGCCGTCGTGACGCAGAGCGCGAACGGCGTTCCCTCCGCGTCCTGGTAGACGATCTGGATCAGCGGTGCATCGTCGAGGCCAAGTACCTGAACCCGTGCCAGCCTGAGCGAGGACGGCGCTTCAAGCGATGCCTGGTCCAGGGGCCGGCCCAGTTTTTCGCTGGCAACTTCGAGCTGACGTTGCAGGACGTCGGCACTTGCGATGGTCAGTCTCACGGTGTCGGCGACATAGAGCGACTGGTATTGCGCGACCCTGCCCCGCCAGTCATCCGCAGACGGTCGGCCGAGCCACATCGTTCCGCCGCCGATCACGGCGCCGAGAAGCAGCATAGCAGCCAGCTTCGTCCATTGCGGACCGGCTCCGCCCCATTTGACATCATCAATTGCCGAGCGCTCCAGGTCGGCAAGCACCCGCCTGCCGGGCAGTCCTCTCATCGCGCCGCGTACCGGCGCGGCAATCGGATCGAGCGCCATCACCCGGTGTTCCAGTTCCCGGTCGACGCGCATGGTCTGTTCGACCTGCTCCGCACGCCGCGGGTCCATGTCACCGTTCAGAAAGTCGAGAAGCTCCTGATCTGTATAGGTCATGTCTTCTCCTTTCTGTTTCCGGCTGCGGGATTGTCCGCAAACGCCCTCAGCACCTTACGCGCGGCATGGAGACGACTCATGATGGTCCCGATGGGCACATCCAGAATCACCGCGGCCTCCGAATAGGTGAACTGCTGCACGAAGATGAGCTCCACCACGCTGCGCTGTGCATCGGGAAGCGCCATGACCCGCGCAATCACCTCCCGGGCAAAAAGGTTGGTCTCGATCTCCGGGGCGATATCCGCGATCTGGTCGATGTCGACCGTGGCAAACGCCTTGTCCTGCCGCCGGGCGCGGCTGCGCAGTTCGTTTAGCCAGATCGACCGGCAGATCCGCAGGCACCAGCCTTCGAAACTTCCCGTTTCCCGAAATTGATCGGCTTTTTCGACCGCCCGCAGACACGTTGACTGCGCGAGGTCGTTTGTCATCTCGATGTCACCGGTCAGGCTGAGCGCGAACCGCCAGATCGACGGCAGTGCTTTCGGCAGCAAGTCCCTGACAGAGCGCGATTTCATGTTGAACTCCAGCCGGCCGGCGGCGGCAGTGCCGCCGGCAGCAAGCAAGATCTATTCGACAGTGATGGTAATCACGTCGGAGTAGATCGGCGGATCGTGCGGGACATGGTTGAGGTCACCAAGCACCAATTGGAGCGTGTGCTCGCCCGGGCCGAGGTCAAGCACGGTCTCGGTCTGGCCGCCGCCATAGTGCTTGTGGTTGTCGTCAGCCGGAATGTTGTAGATGAACTCGTCCGCGCCATCTTCCCCCTCGCCGATCGGTGCCCGGTTGATCAGGAGATGGTGATGCCCCGTGTTTTCCTTCTCGATGCCCGCCGGCGCAACGCCCATGCCCGACAGACCGAAGACGACCGTGACTGGTCCGCTGACCTTGTCACCGTCATTCAGATTGACGAAATAGACCTTGGCGTCCGGATTGGCCGGGGTCTCGCCGGCAAGGGCCTGTGCCCCGAAGAGGCTGAGGGCGACAACAGCAGGTGCGACAACAAATTTCATGATCATTCTCCTCCCGAATTAGGCTCGCGATACCCAGTAGACACCATCGCCCGGGTTTTATTCATCGTGGGGCAGAGTTTTTTTCATCCGGCGCTTTGCAGCCCCCCGGACGTCCGGCCGGCACGTATCGGCCTGAAGCCGGCAGGTTCAGTAAAACGCCGCCCCACCCGTTCTCAGCGACATGAGAAGAGCGCGCTCCGGCCAGGTTTCTCGGCCGCCTCGCAATCGGATTTCGGAGAGTTGCTGTCGCGCCGCCTCAAGTTCTCCTCTTTCGACGAGCCCCATCCCGAGATAAGAGCGCGCCGCGAGATTATCCGGATCAACGGCAAGCGCCCGGTCATAGAAGACGCGCGCCGCCTCCCAGTCTCCGGATTTTCGGGCCAGGAAGCCGCGATAGGTCAAAAGACGCGTTCCCGTCTGGTCCGTCATTGCATCAAGCGCAAGCTCCGCGGCTCCAAGCCTGCCGGCATAGGCAAGTTCCCGTGCCGCCCGGAAACGATCCTGATCGTCTAAGACACGAGCATCCAGTTTCACGCATTTCTTCGACTGTTCATCCCAGGCTTCGCCGTCGGCGCATTCCTTCGAAGTCGGTGTCGGTTCGGGCGGCTTTGTGTCCCATTCGTCCGGATCGACGGCGCCGGCTGAAGTGGTCATGACGCCAAGCATCAGAACGGCAAGCGTCGATTTGATCAGACTGAGTTTCATTGGTGCGACCGGACGGATGTGTTGGAGCCGTGCGCGAGTGTCTGTCCCCGCCAGGTACAAGTCAATCGCCGGTCGCCTGAAACTCGTGGCTCGGTCTCAGGCGCCGTCACCTCGGGGGTCGTACCCTAGACGCGCTCGACAAGGAGCGCGATCCCCTGCCCGCCGCCGATGCACATGGTCGCCGCACCGAGCGTCTTGCCGGTCCGGCCAAGTTCATAAACAAGCTTGGTCATCAGGATTGCCCCTGTCGCGCCGATCGGGTGCCCGAGAGCAACAGCGCCGCCGTTCGGGTTCACTTTTTCGGACGGAAGCCCAAGGAGGTCGTTGACCGCGCAGGCCTGTGCCGCAAAGGCTTCGTTCGATTCAACCACGTCCAGATCATCGGCGCTCACGCCGGCGCGTTTCATCGCAATCTGCATCGCGGGCACCGGGCCGATGCCCATCACCGCCGGATCGACACCGGCAACACCATAGGAGCGGATCCGTGCAAGCGGCTTCAGCCCCAGTTCGGAAGCCTTGTCGGCCGATGCAAGGATGATCGCGGCCGCCCCGTCATTCAGACCGGACGCATTGCCGGCTGTGACCATCCCGTCCTTCTTGAAGACCGGGCGCAAGCCGGACATGTCCTCAAGCTTGGCTTCGTGCCTGACGTGTTCATCCGTATCGAAGACACGTTCCTTGCCGCGCCGTCCGACGGTCAGCGGAACGATCTGGTCCTTGAAATGGCCGTCCTGAATGGCCGCGCTGGCGCGGCGATGGCTTTCAACCGCGAATGCGTCCTGCCGTTCACGGGGTATCTCGTAGCGCTCGGCGACGTTTTCCGCCGTGACACCCATGTGGCCGATGCCGAACGGGTCATGCAACGCACCGATCATCATGTCGACGATCCCGGTGTCGCCCATCTTCTGCCCCCAGCGTGCGCCCGGCAGCTGGTAGCCGGCCCGACTCATGTTTTCCGCCCCGCCCACGAGTGCGGTCTCGCCGTCGCCCATGGAAATAGCCTGCACGGCGGAGACGACGGCCTGCAGCCCGCTGCCGCAAAGCCTGTTCATCGTCAGCGCGGGCGCGTGATCCGGGACCCCTGCCTGGCGCGAGGCAACCCGTGACAGGTACATGTCACGCGGCTCGGTGTGGATCACGTTGCCGAAAAACGCCTGCTCGATCTGATCGGCTTGAATGCCGGCCCGTTCGATAGCAGCCGCCGCGACGCGCGTCGCAAGATCGCAGGGCGGCATGTCCTTGAGTGCTCCGCCGAAACTGCCGACGGCCGTGCGCGCAGCGCTTGCAATCACGATCTCTTTCATGGGTCATATCCTCCGCGTCGAAACCGGGCAGCGCACTCCGGGGCATTGCCGGTTTCAGGTCTGGTTTCGTCTGGCAGATTGCCGCGAACGCAACAGCGAAGCAATTCCGCCAAAAGGTCACTTCGGGCCGCAGCGCCACTCACATCTTGAGCAGAACGGACCCGGACCGGTTTCCGCCCGCAATCATGTCATGCGCCGTTGCGCAATCTTCGAGCGGCAAGACATCGGATATCTGAAAGTTGAGCGCGTTGCGGTTGAGCAGATCCGTGAGGTTGGCGACCGTTGTTTCGCGTTCGGAGGCGGACAGGATGTAGACGAGAACCAGATCGATGGTCACCGCCTTGAACATCAACGGATAAAACGGCAGGACCGGTGTCATGTCCTTCGCCGACCCGAAGGCCGCGATGGTACCGCGTTCGGAAATGATCTTCGTGTTGGTCTCGGCGTTCTTGCCGAATTCCACCTCGACGATCCGGTCGATGGTCTGGCCACCGGTCGCTTCGAGAATGCGGTCTGCCAGACGGTCATCCGTGTAGTCGAACACTTCTTCGGCGCCGGCATTCTTCGCGACGGCGATTGCCTCGTCTCCACGTGCGGTCGACAGCACCCGCGCACCAGACGCCGCGGCCACCTGAATGGCCAGCCGCCCGACGGTTCCCGCGCCGCCGCTGACAAGCACCGTCTGTCCCGCGACGGGCCCGCCGCCCAGGACGGCATGACAGGCCGTGAGACCGGGAATTCCGAGAACGGCACCCTCCTCGAAGGAAACGTGATCCGGCAGCGTCACCGCTTGCTGCGCAGGCAGCGAGATATAGTCCGCCGCCGTGCCGAAGGCTCTCTGCCATTGGCCGTTCCAGATCCAGACGCGGTCCCCGACGCGGTTTGATGGCACTCCCTCGCCGACGGCCTCGATCACGCCGGCGCCATCGCTGTGCGGAATGATCTTCGGGAAAGGCGGTTCCGTCACGCCGGGGCGTCCACCGGCCCTTGCGCGGATGTCCGACGGATTGACCCCGGACATGTGCAGCCGGACCAGAACTTCGCCGGTCGCCGGAGCCGGAACCGGCACATCTTCAAGGGTTAGAACGTCCGTCGCCGGTCCGAACCGGTCGTAGGTGATCGCGCGCATGATTTGTCTCCCGGACAGGCAAGATTCTCTTCTGAACCATTTGTGCGACGCCGGAACCTGATCGGGCAAGACAAAAGACAAACACGCGTAACGCTCACCAAAACAGAAAAGCAGGCTCACCTGGATCCGGTGAGCCTGCTCGGGTGTCTGGAACGATCAGGCTCCTTGAAGCCCTATCCGGCCATGCTTGGCCTTAGTGGCAATCGGGACGCTGACCCGGCAGCAGGACCTTGTCGATCACGTGGATAACGCCGTTATCCGCCTTGATGTCGGCAATGATCACGTTTGCGGTAGACCCGGTGCCGTCAGCAATGTCGACGCCGCTGTTGGAGCGCGTGATGCAGGTGCGCTCGCTGGTCAGGAGCGGCTTGAAGTAGTTCGAACCGACCGGGATCTTGTTGGACGTCAGTTCACGGTCGTCGACATGATACAGAAGAACATTGGTGAGCTGATCCTTGTTTTCCGGCTTCAGCAGCGTCTCGACAGTACCTTCCGGCAGTGCCGCAAACGCGTCATTGACCGGAGCGAATACAGTGAAAGGACCCGGACCTTGCAGTGCGTCAGCCAATCCCGCAGCTTGTACTGCAGCAACCAAAGTACTGAAACGCTCATCACCTGCAGCGATATCTACGATTGTATTTGCGTTTGCCTGACCGGCAAAAAGACACACTGCACCCGCAAGGGCCACAAGGCTCTTTTTCATGACAACTACTCCTGGTTTCGATTGAATTACAGGGACACTACGCCGCATTGACTGGAGCAGATCTTATGGATTTGGAAAAAATCGATATTTATTATTGCCGCAGGGCGCAGTTTGAAACGAACCGGCCCGCTTGGCAGCACCGCAAGCAACACCCTTTCCAGGACCAGGATCCGGTCTCCGGAGGCTTTGTTCTTGCGGCGATCACCAGGCAATATGTTTGCGGTCGCGGAAGAAACCGCCCGTCGGTCCGTCCGCATCGAGCGTTGCCAGCCAGATGGCCGTGTCGGCCCCCTCTTCGGGCGATCTCGACGCGGACGCCCCACCCATGCGCGTGCGCACCCAGCCGGGGCACATCGCGTTCACCTTGACGCTGTCCGGCAAGGTTCTGGCCGAGGCCACGGTCAGGGCATTGAGGGCCGCCTTTGCGACACCGTAACCGGCGGGGCCCGAAACACCGTCGGAAAACGCACCCCAACCGGACGACACGTTGACAATCCTGCCGTAGCCGTTGCGCACCATCGCAGGCGTGAACAGATGCATCAGCAAGTATGGACCGTGCACCATGACGGACATGGATCGTTCGAAGTCCTCCGGATCATCAAGCAGCCGCCCCGCCCCCAGAACGCCGGCATTGTTGACGAGTATGTCGAGCGAACCGATCTCCTCGACAGCGCGCTTGATGCTGTCAGCATCGGCGACGTCGAGCGCGATCGCGTCCGCGTCAAGGTCGCACGCGACTTCAGCCGCTGCGGCCTTGTCGCGTACGCCCAAAAAAACATGACAGCCCCTGGCTGCCAGCCCCCTTGCGATCGCCAGCCCGATGCCGCGATTGGCACCGGTAACAAGTGCGCGTCTTCTCGTCATTGCGCCAGCCTTTCCGGCACGGGAGCCAGCTTGTATTGCGACCAGAAAAACGTGTTTGCCGCGTCCTGATCGGCACTCAGATTGGTGGCTTCGACAATCTTGCCGTTTTCTATCCGGTAGACCAGCGCCCAGGTGGTATCGACATTCGGCTTGCCGTCCGCATTGGACCAGCCCCGGTGAATGTCGACAACGTGCGTTTCGTCTGCACCGAAATAGATGGGCTCTGCCTTGAAACCGGCAACGCCAAGTTGCCCGAAGAAGGCAAGCACTTCATCACGGCCGTTTTTCGTTCCCGACAGCGGGTGGCGCCCCGGTATGTGCCACTTCACATCCGCGTCCATGACAGCGGCAATGCCTTCCAGATCCCCGGCGCCGTATGCGGCGAAGAAATCCTGAACCACCTTGATGTTGTCTTCCGGCGATGCCGCCATAACCTGACCTCCGGCAAGAAGCGCCCCGGCAAAAGCGGCGCATCGAATGACTGTCTTCATCGCTTTTCTCCTTACGGTCCCGGAATTCGGCCGCAAACCAGTTTCCCTCCATATCGGTCCGGCGGGAATTCGGCTCAAGTCGTGCAGGGGCACGGTCCGACGGGACACAAGGCAGACATAGAATATTGTGCACCAGATGATAATTACCCCCGCTTCCACAATATTCATGTATCAAATAGAACAATCAACAAAAGCCAAGGATCAACGTCATGCGTCTGCCGCTCGCGACCCTGGAGGTCTTCACGGCGATTGCAAATCACGGCTCACTGAGGAACGCGGCGCGCGCTCTTGGCCTGAAGCCTTCAACGGTCAGTCATCAGCTTAAGAACCTTGAAGACAGGATCGGGACAGCACTCTTCATCAGGACGACACGCAGCATCAACCTGACGGAGGCGGGCCGCGCCCTCCTGCGCGGCACGTCGCCGGCGTTCGAGCAGATCGCGGAGGCCTTCGAAAGCGCGCGCACGACCGGTCATGCGGCAAGGGGCAGTTTGAAACTCGCGCTGCCCGAATACGCCTACGATCTCGTTGTCGCGGAGTTTTTGCCGTCATTTCGCAGCGCCTATCCCGAAATACACGTCGAACTCTCTCTGGCTGACGCGTTCGAGGACATCTTGGATACCGGCCTGCACGCCGGAATACGGCTCGGCGATTTGATCGCGCAGGATATGATCGCAATCAGATTGACAGATCCACTACGGCTTGCGGTCGTTGGATCGCCCGAATATCTCGAAAAAGTGGGGGTTCCCTGCACACCGGAGGACCTGCTGGTCCATGAATGCATCCGCTACAGGTTTCACAGCTCCGGCGACTTCGCACCGTGGAAAGTCGAGGGACCGGACGGGGCGTCGGATGTCGCGGTTACCGGTTCACTTGTCGTGAATTCACTGTCCGTCGCCGTGGACGCAGCGCGGCGCGGCGAAGGCCTGATTTACCTCTTGCAGGATTATGTCGCGAAAGATGTTCTCGGTGGCAACCTGGTACCGGTTCTTCAGGAATTCATGCCCGACGTGCCCGGTTTTTTTCTGTACTTCCCGCGTGCCTATCGCGAGATGGTGCCGCTGAGACTGTTTGTCGACCACATACGTCAGCACGGCGGCCAGTAGCAAGCGCGGCTTTCCACTTCCGAAAAACCGCGCCGTTGCCGCTCTCTGTTGCATTCAGTTCTTGCAGGGGAAGTCCTGCTTCATGGTTTCCATGAGCGCTTCACCAGCCATCATGGCCTTGCGCTTGGTAAAGTCGCTGTGCACCCAGCGCATGAACGCCCAGCGCACTTCGTCCGGAATGTTCTGTTCCGGCAGACAGATGTCCTTGCCGTCACCGACGGCACCGGTCACCTCCAGAGCATCGACGAAACCGATAATGTACTGTTCGCATTCGATTTCGGCGGCTTGCCCCCAACGCGCATCGTTGTCGGCTTCCTGGCACGGAGACAGAAGTTCTTCGGCGGTGTAGTTCGAGTGGATGAGCAGGACGGACCCCGGGGCCGCTGCTGCGGGTGCAGCCATCAGCGTGGCTGCGATAAGGGAAATTAGGCTGAAACGCATTGGTTCGCTCCAAGGATAAGCCGGACTGTCCCCCGCACGGCCGCGTGCGGGGGACGTGTGCGCATCATTGCGCGCTCTTCTTGTCGGCAAGGGCATGGACGGCCTGGTCCATGACGTCCTGGTGTTCCTCATTGCTGAGGAACGCCGGGCTGTTGACCTTGTTCCACAAGTCCTCGTCCGTCATGTTCTGGTGGCAGCCCATGCACAGGCCCGTGCGCTCCATCTTTTCACGCATGTCCTGCGGCAGCGGACCTGTCAGCGGCCAGTGGGATCCGACGGTGACGAGCTGCTTGCCGTCTTCCGTCACGATCCGGCTGAGGTCATGATCGAGACTCGGCACGGCCTGTGACTGCATCTGTGTCTGGTTCGGGATGATTTCACCCGTCGCCGTTTCCAGATCCACCACGAAGCCCTTTTCATAGCCCTTCATGAACCGGCCGCCCGAGATACCGTAACCCAGTGCCTTCGGGTTGTTGTGGCAGCTTTCGCATGTGCGCGCTTCACGGCCTGCGGTGTGCGGCTGAACGGCAGCATGATCGAGCCCCTTCGTGCCACCGGCATCCGGTGTCATCCAGGTTTCGTTGTGCGCAACCGTGTTGCCGTCCTTGTCGATGACCGTGGTGATCACCTGGCAGCCGGGCATCAGCGGGCTGACGCGGCCTTCCCCGTTGATGCCGAGGGTCGGCTCTTCCCAACGCAGGTAGGAGCGTGTCTCGGCGACCTTGCCGGGGCTGGTCAGGCCATTGGTGCCCATGGCGTTGTCGGCAGTCAGGCCGTTCTCGCCGCGCGAGTTGGCATTGTTGATCCAGTCGACATCGGTCTTGCCTTCAGAATAGTCTACCGTGATATGGCAGCCGTAGCATTGCGGTGCCCAGTCGGCATGGCAGGCATAGCATTCCATGCTTTCCATGTGCTTGCCGACGCTCATCATGGCGACTTCGGCATTCGGCGATTTCCAGTTTCCGTCAAGCGCGAGCTGGCGCAGGACCGGCACCTCGAAGTCGAGACCGGAGGCCGAGTGCAGGATGACCTTGTCACCGCGGCGGATGACGTTGCCGAGCGGGTTGCCGCGCGCACTGAGCAGGTATCCGTCTTCCGGTTCGTAAACTTCCGCCATGTACTGCTCGGCGGTCACGTCGTCGGCCAGGCCGCGCGCCGTATCGCCGATATCGGTGGCGTGTTCTTCCCCGTAGCCAAGCGGCAGTTCCCAGGGAAACTTGGAGACGGTTCCGTGGCAGTCCTCACACTCGATTTCCACCTGGGCCAGGGTCGTGCCCGGCAGGTTGCCGTCACCATGCATATCGATCGAGGTGTGGCAGTCCTGACAGAGCATGCCGCCGGCCGGGTTGCCGTCGCGCGATTCGATGGAATGGTGAAGATCGTCTTTGACATAGACGTAGTTCTTGGTGTGCAGCTTGGGCTGCTTGCCACCTTTCTCGTTATACGGCGATCCGTAGGGAAACTCCATGATGCCCTGGTAGCTCACACCGATCCGCTTGCCGCGGTTATGGCAGGAGTTGCAGGTCTCCGACGGAATGCCCGAATACTCGACCTCACCGACTTTCACCTTCGACTTGCGCGTTCCCTGCATCTGGTGTGTCAGGAGCTTGCCCGGCTGATCCTTGGCGATCGTCGGGTCACCGCCCTCGTAGAAACCGTCATTCGAATAGGGAACGTGGCAGGACGAGCAACCGGCGCCCCGGAAATCACCGCGCTTCTCACGGCCGGTCACGCCGACATGGCACCTCTGGCACTGCTGGCGAGAATAGGTGATACCGGCCAAATTGGGATGCTCGGAAATCGCGTCCACATCCACTTCAGGCACCTGTTCCATAGAACTCGGCATCTGGTCCGGATGGGCCTCGATGAAGGCGACCATGTAGTCCTTGTATGCATCGGTGCCGACGGAGGGGACATTGCCGTCCTCGTCGACCAGGTCATAGTTGCCGTAGACGGAGCGATGCGTATCGATCACGCCCCAGGACCACAGGTTGCCCTGCAACTTGCCGGCTTCCGTGTTCATGAGAGACTTGGTCAGACGCTCGGCATAGCCGTCATGGCACTGTCCGCAGGACTTGTCGGCGATCCAGAGCGCTCCCGGGTCCGGATAGAACGTGTGCGGCCCCCCGGCATCTGCCAGATCGGCCGGAGTGCCCTGGTGAGCTTCCGCAGCAGTCAGCCCCTGTGGGTTGCCGCCATGACAGACCACGCAACCCGCGGGGTCGCCCAGATCGGGACCCATGGCCTCAATGGATTCCATCATCGCACCTGAGGTGAACTTTTCGATCCCTTCATGACAGGACATGCAGCCCTTTTCGGCGGCAACGGCCTGATCGACCGTTTCGGGGACCTCTTGTGCATGGGCCGCTCCGCACAGCAGAAGGCCCAGCGCCAGAATAAATGATCTCACGGACCCGACTCCTTTTGAGCTTAGTCGTAGCCTTGAGACCGTAGGACGGGTCACGGAACCGGTTCCCTGACAATTCGCAGGAAAGGTCGATTACGCGTTTAAAGTTTCAATTGCGAATATTCACAATCACGAAATGATCTAGGTCATGGCCTGTATGAAACGGCTTTTCTACGCTCCCCCCAAGCTGAGTGACAGGGGCCGGTGGGAGAGACCGTGCCGCACTCACGAGCGGGGCGCATATGAACAGTCACGACATCTCCATGGGTGGCAAGCTGGCGTGCAGCGAAGCCATGTGCCGATCAAGACTCTGCCAGCACGTCATGGGTGGCCATCTGGAAAAGAGGCACAAGGTTCTGCAGCGCGGAGACCGGCTCGGTCTGGACGACGGTGCCTGCCGGAAGGTCTGGATCATCCTTCAGGGTATGGCGGCGATCTGCTACGGGCTCGCTGACGGCCGACGGCAGATCCTCGGGCTGGAAACCAGCGGCCACATCATGTGCGGCATGAACAGCAGCGGTCAGAATGGTTCCTGGATCGAAGCCCTGAGCGAAACCGTCCTGTGCGAAATAGACCTGACATGCCTTGGGACAGCCGCATATCCGGGCGGCCCTCGCAGGAATGGGCAACAGCTGATCACCGAACTCTTCGCCGTCATTCATCAGCGGCTGGAAGCCTGCTCTGCCCACCTGGTCACCCTTGGACGGCTCGACAGCACCGAACGCGTAACGCTGTTCCTTGTCGACATGGCTAGCCGCATCGGCCGTCCCGTCGGGCAATCGCTCTATTTCGAACTGCCCATGACGCGCGAGGACATTGCCGACTATCTGGGTCTGAACACGGAGACCATCAGCCGTGTGTTCTCCCGCCTGAAGAAGAGCAGACTGGTTCAGTTTCCGTCCCGCAGCGCGATCGCCATTCCCGATCCGAAAGCGCTCGAACGCCGTTTGCCGGTCGACATCCCGGATTTTTCATCAACGAGCCACGTCAGCAACTTCCTGTCTGCGGTCAATGCGCCTCAACCCGCGCGCGATGGAGCACTCACATGATCATCGAATTCGGACATTTCTGTCTCGTTCTGGCGCTGATCGTGGCGGTCTTGCAATCCGTCGTGCCGCTCTGGGGTGTCAGGACCGACAATGCCGCGGCCATGCGCTTTGCGGACCACGCGGCCGAAATCCAGTTCCTGGCAACGGCAACAGCCTTTGCCGTGCTGACATACGCCTATGTCGTCTCCGACTTTTCGGTGCTGAACGTCGCCCTGAACAGTCACTCGGCCAAGCCCATGCTGTACAAGGTGACGGGCGTCTGGGCGAACCACGAAGGTTCGATGCTGCTCTGGGTCCTGATCCTGACGCTCTTCAGCGTCCTGATCGCCTTCTTCGGCAAGGCCATCCCGGTCAGCGTGCGTTCCATCGTCCTGGCAGTGCAGGCCATGATCGGTGTCGGATTTCTGGCCTTTATCCTGCTGACATCCAATCCGTTCGAACGCATTGCCAATCCGCCCCTTGACGGTCAGGGCATGAACCCGCTGCTGCAGGACCCGGGCGTCGCCTTTCATCCGCCCCTGCTCTATCTCGGCTATGTCGGCTTTTCGACGGCGTTCTCCTTCGCGATTGCCGCGCTCGTGCGCGGTCAGGTCGATCCGAGCTGGGCGCGCTGGATGAGGCCCTGGATTCTCCTCGCCTGGTCCGGATTGACAGCGGGCATCGCGCTTGGCAGCTGGTGGGCCTATTACGAGCTCGGCTGGGGCGGTTTCTGGTTCTGGGATCCGGTCGAAAACGCATCGTTCATGCCCTGGCTGCTCGGAACCGCCCTGCTGCATTCGGCAATCGTCGTCGAAAAGCGCGCTGCGCTTTTGAGCTGGACAATTCTCCTTGCCATCCTGACCTTCGCCCTCAGCCTGATCGGTACCTTCCTGGTGCGTTCGGGGATCCTGTCCTCGGTACATGCCTTCGCCAACGATCCCGAGCGCGGGGTCTTTATCCTGTTTCTTCTGGCCCTTGCCATCGGTGGCGCACTCACGCTGTTTGCCATCCGGGCCTCGGAGATCAGGGAGGGTGGAACCTTCGCGACCGTTTCGCGCGAAACCGGGCTGCTCATGAACAATGTCCTCCTGAGCGCCTGCACGGTGACGGTCTTTGTCGGCACGCTGTTCCCGCTCTTCCTGGACGTGGCGACCGGTGACAAGATCACGGTCGGTGCTCCCTACTTCAACCGGACGTTCCTGCCGATATTCGCCGGTGTCGTCCTTCTTGCGGCGATCGGCCCGTTCCTCTCCTGGAAGCGCGCCAATGTCCGCAGACTGCGCAAGGACGTCCTGGTTACGAGCCTGGTCACCGCCCTTGTCGGTATCATGCTGCTCATGCTGTTCGGAGCGCCCGATCCGGTCAGCGTTTTCGGTGTTGCCATCGCGATCTTCCTGGGTGTTGCGACCCTCTTTGATCTTGCCAGGCGAGCCGGAGCCGGAACGGCCAGGTGGTCCAGCATCCCCCGCCGGCTTGCAGGCCTGCCCCTGTCCGCATGGGGCCTTTGCCTGGGACATCTCGGTCTAGCTGTCGCCTCTGCCGGTGTGGTCGCTGCCTCTCTGTGGAGCATCGAGGAAATTCAGACCGTGACACCGGGCGTTCCGGTTGACGTCGGCTCCTATCAGTACACGCTTGCCGGGGTGGAAAACGGCATGGGACCGAACTACCGCACCTCCGTTGCAACAGTGACGGTCACCAGAAACGGCCAGGAAGTCACCACCCTTCATCCGGAGCGCCGCTGGTACCCGGTGGAGCAGAAACCGACCACGGAAGCCGGCATTGAGACGCGCTGGCATGGCGATTTCTATGCCGTACTGGGCGATCCGGCCGCAAACGGCCAGTTCGTGACCCGCTTCTACTACAATCCCGGGGTTCCCTGGATGTGGCTGGGCGCGTTCCTGATTTCGATATCCGGTCTTGTTTCCCTGGCCGACCGGCGGCTGCGCCTTGGGGTTCCGACACCCTCGCGCAAGGCGTCCCTGCACCCCCAACCGGCGGAATAGGAGGTTGTGATGCGCACTCTGTTCGGGTCATTCCTTGCCGGATTGCTGTCGATCCTGGCCATACTCACAATGCTGTCCGGTCCGGCCCTGGCGGTCGATGGCGACGAGATGTTCGCCGATCCGGTCAGGGAAGCACGCGCGCGGGATGTCGGACGCCAGCTGCGATGCCTCGTCTGCCAGAACCAGTCGATTTTCGATTCCAATTCGGGCCTTGCCAAGGATCTGCGGGTTCTGGTCAGGACGCGCATGACCGAGGGCGACTCGGATGCCGAAATCCTCTCCTATATCGCCGACCGCTACGGCGACTACGTGCTGCTGCAGCCGAGATTCTCGATCGGTAACGCCATTCTCTGGGCCGCGCCCATCCTGGCCCTGCTGTTCGGACTCGGCGCGATGCTGCTTTACCTGAAGTCGCGCAGCACGGGCCGCCCGGACATCTCCTTGACTGAAAACGAGCGCGAAGCCGCGCGCAAACTTCTGCAGGAAGGACGGCCATGACCATGTTCTGGATACTCTCTTCAACCGCTCTTTTTCTGTGCGCTGCGTGGCTGGCCTATCCCTTCCTGCGGAGAACGGAGATAGAGCGCGATGAAACCGACGCGGCGCTCTCCATCTACCGGGACCAGGCCGACGAAATCCGGCGCGACCTGGAGGCCGATCTGATTTCAAAACAGGAATTCGATGCCGCCCAGCGCGAGATCGAGGCCCGGGCGCTGAAAGCCGCGCGCCATTCGGTGGGCGGCATGTCAGTCACCCGCAGATCCCCTCTGACAGCAGGTGTCGTTGTTGCCACGCTCATTGTCGGCTCTGCAGCCGGTTATGCCTGGCTCGGCACGGCAGGAGCCGGGGACCGTCCGCTGGCTGCCCGCAAAACGGAGGCACTTGTGCAAAAGGCGCAAGCCGGAGATATCGGCAGCCGGATCGAGCTCCTCGTCGAAACGGTGCAGAAACATCCGGACTCCTTCGAAGACTGGTGGTTGCTGGCAAGGAGCTACGCGGCGACCGGCGACAATGCCTCCGCCGCCGATGCCTACCGCCGGGCCGCGGAGCTTTCCGGAAATGATCCGGGTGTCCTGTCCGCCTACGCGGAGGCCATGACGCTTGCGAACGGCAACAAGGTGCCCCAGGCGGCCAGGATCCTGTTTCAGCAGATCCGCGCCGAAACGGGCGATCCGCGTGCACGCTACTACCTGGCGCTCGCCAAGGCACAGGCGCAGGACTTTGACGGTGCGCTTCAGGACTGGGCAGCGCTCGCTGCCGAATCCGATCCCAATGCCCCCTGGATGCCGCTCGTGCGGCGAGACATCGTCAACATGGCCCGCTTTACCGAGCGCGATGTTTCGGAGTACCTGCCGGACGCCAGCCGTGCGGAGCTCAACAAGGCGGCCGGAAAACAGACCGACGCCGACCAGTTCGCGCTTCTGCGCCGGGCCGACACATTGGATAAACAGCTGGAGAATGATCCCTCGGATTACAAAGGGTGGCAGGAACTCGCCGGGATCCGGGCTGCGCTCGGCGATACGCAGAAAGCCAAGGCTGCTCTTGAAGCCGCCAGAGACCGCTTTGCCGCGGCCCCTTTCATCCTGTCGAAACTCGATGCGACTGCGGCTGACCTGGGTCTGGATCTGGTTCCAAGCTCCAGCACCACCAACGGACCCAGCCAGGAGGACATCGCGGCAGCCCAGGAGATGTCCGCCGAAGATCAAGCCCGGATGATCGAGGGCATGGTTGCCGGTCTTGCGGCCAAGCTGGACGACAATCCCGACAATCCGGACGGTTGGGTGATGCTCGTGCGCTCCTATTCCCACCTGGGAGAAACGGGCAAGGCCGCAGACGCAATGGCAAGGGCAAGTGCGCACTATTCGGACAATCCCGAGATCCTGGCAAAGATCCGGGAGAACGTTGCCAGTCTCGAGCAATAGATCTGCGGCCTGATACGCGGATCGACAGACCGGTCTCGGAAACGGGATCGGTTTGCCTATATATAGGTCCAACCAGCGCGCACCGCGCCGCCCACAATTCGGACCTCGTGATGAACGCCAATCCGCCGCTCTTTCAATTCGACAACACCTACGCCCGCGAACTTGAGGGGTTTTATGTCGCCTGGGAAGGCGCGAAAGTCCCGGAGCCTCACATCGCGCTGTTCAACTCGGAACTCGCACAGGAGCTCGGGCTGGATGCGAAGTCCCTCGACACGCCCTATGGCGCAAGGATCTTTGCGGGCATCGAAAGCCCGGAAGGTGCGTCCCCGCTTGCCCAGGTTTATGCCGGTCACCAGTTCGGCGGATTTTCACCCCAGCTCGGCGATGGACGGGCCCTCCTGCTCGGCGAAGTCATTGACCGAGACGGCAACCGGCGCGACATCCAGCTGAAGGGGTCCGGTCCGACCCCGTTTTCGCGCGGCGGCGACGGCAAGGCGGTCGTCGGCCCGGTGCTGCGCGAATACATCATCGGCGAGGCCATGCACGCGCTCGGCATTCCGACGACCCGGGCGCTTGCCGCCGTGACAACGGGAGAAACGATCTACCGGGAAGGTCCGAAGCCGGGAGCCGTCCTGACACGCGTTGCCAGCAGTCACCTGCGCGTCGGCACGTTTCAGTTCTTCGCGGCCCGTGGCGAGACCGACAAGGTGCGCCAGCTTGCCGATTATGCCATTGCCCGTCACGATCCGGACTTGGCGGGAACGGACGACCGCTACCTGAAACTCTTTTCCGGTGTCATGCAGCGTCAGGCCGACCTGATCGCGCGCTGGGTCCTGGTCGGCTTCGTTCACGGCGTCATGAACACGGACAACACGACAATCTCCGGAGAGACGATCGACTACGGCCCCTGTGCCTTCATCGATGCCTACGACCCGGCGGCCGTGTTCAGTTCGATCGACCATGGCGGACGCTACGCCTTTGGCCGGCAGCCGGTGATCGCGCAATGGAACCTTGCGCGTCTCGCCGAGGCCCTGCTCGCCCTGATCGATCCGGACGATCTGGACAAGGCCGTCGAACGGGTCAGCGAAGAACTCGGTCGTTTTCCGGACCTGTTCAAAACGGCGTGGCTGACCGGAATGCGCGCCAAGCTCGGCCTGCGCACCGAGGCCGAAGGCGATCAGGATCTGGCAGACGCGCTTTTGGCGCAAATGCAGGAACACGGGATCGACTACACCCGGTTCTTCCGCAAGCTCTCCGACGCTGCCGCCGGTGAAACCAAACCGGTCCTTGGCCTGTTCCGGTCAGAAAACGGCATGGAAGCCTGGCTTTCCCGTTGGCATCAGAGACTTGATCTTGAAGCGGGCAGCCCCGCAGACACAAGGCAGCGGATGAACAGCGTGAATCCGGTCTACATCCCCCGCAACCACAAGGTTGAGGAAGCGCTCGTTTCGGCGGAGGCCGGAGATTTTGACCCTGTTCATAAGCTGCTGGGCGTGCTCGCCGATCCTTTTGCCGAGCGCGATGGACTGAGTGCCTATGCCGGCCCGGCGCCGGCAGAACTCGGCCCCTACCGCACATTTTGCGGGACCTGACCAATCAGCTTCGGCCTGCCAGCCGTTCGACAAGAAACATCATCTCCTTGTCCAGCGTGTCTTCCGTGAGGCCGACAAACCGGTCTTCGAGACTGATCGCAACGAGGCCATGAAGAGCCGCGAAACAGGTCCGCGTGCGCGCGGCGAGTGCGTCATCATCGAGACCGGCTTCCAGCTGCTGCAGGGGTCTGGCAATGAAGGCAAGAAGATCGACGAGTTCCTGGACATGGATCTCCGGGGTCGGTACGCCTTCCGCCATCTTGAGTGCAAACAGCGTGCGCCACAGGTTACGATGCTCCTGCGCAAAGGCCAGATAGGCGCGCGCCAGCGCCTTCAACTGCCCAAGCGGATCTGAGACCCCCTCCACGGCCGCTGCCATCGCCGCCTTGATCCGCGCCAGGGTGACTGTATCGACAGCGGTTACCAGAGCGTCCTGGTCCTCGTAGTGCTTGTAGACCGAGCCGACCGAGTACCCAGCGTCCGCCGCAATCTTGCGGATCTGCACCGCCTCCAGCCCCCCTGCCTCGACGGCCTTGACCGCGGCTTCCAGAACCCGCCGCTGCGTCTCCTCGCTCTTAGCCTTTTGAATGCCGGCCATTAACCACGTCCTTCGCTTAAAAGTGAACTCAGTTCATTTTTTTCTTGACCTACCCTGACTCGTATGGTTTTGTCAAATAGTGAACAACGTTCATTTTTTAGGAGACACCATGCTCGAACCGCTAATCAGCCAATTGAAGGCCCTGTTTGCAGGCACCGGCTTCGCGCCGCGTGACGGCAGATCCCTGCAGGACCTGGATGCCAGTATTCGCAGCGCGGCCTTCGCCGTCCGCACCGCCCAGGCTGCCCTTGCCAAGGCGAAGGCCGAACAGGCAATGGACCGCAAGCGTCTGAGACAATTGAACGGTGCGATTGAGGACCTGGAAAACCGCGCACGCAACGCCCTTCTGAAAGGTGCCGAACAGCTTGCGCGGGAGGCTGCGGAAGCCATCGCCGTTCAGGAAGACGAAAAGGCCGCGCTTGAAGCCTCGATCACTTCCTTCGACCAGGATCTTCTGTCCCTGACCGACCAGTTGCACCGGACGCAGGCCAGATTGCGCGCGCTGAAGCGCGGCGAACGTACCGCCGAAGTCCGCGAGCAGATTCACAAGGCGCATTCCCTTGGCACCGGCGCAGGACAATCGGCGCTCAGCCGCGCCGAGGAACAGCTGGAAGTGATCTCCGAACACCAGGAGCGCAACCAGCTTGCAGACCGGGAATTCGCTGAGCTTTGCCCTGCGGAGAAACCGGGCGCCCTGATCGAAAAGCTCGCGGATGCGGGTTGCGGCGCGCCGGTCAGAACCCAGGCCGAGGACGTCCTCGCCCGGCTGAAAGCCGACATGCCCCTGATGATTCAAAACCAGCACTGAGAAAGGACACACCATGCAGGACACGCAGATCAAACAATCCAGCAACTGGATGATTTTCACGGCCGTCAGCTTCAGCGTTGCGGCCATCATGATGGCGCTCGGTATCTACAATCTGGAGGCCAGTTTTTCCGCCAAGGGGTTCTACGCCATGGCCTCCCTCATGCTGGTGCACACGACCGTGACCCTGACCAAGACACTCCGGGACCGGGACGAAGCGGAGAAACTGCACAACAGGCTCGAAGACGCCAAGACTGAGAAACTGCTGATGGACATCAGCAGGCCGGATCAGGACTGACCCTGAAAGCCAATGCGGGCGGCCGGACCGGCCGCCCCCGCCACCGGAGAGAACAACAGACATGCGCACACCCCTGATCACGTCTAAGCGGTTCGCCCCGCTCTTCTGGACCCAGTTCCTGTCCGCGTTCAACGACAACTTCCTGAAGAACACAATGGTATTCCTGGTGTTGTTTCAGGTCGTTGCAACAGGCAGTGACACCGGCAACACCGGCGCTCTGATTGCACTGGCCGGCGCGGTTTTCATCGCACCCTTCCTGTTCCTGTCGGCCCTTGGCGGCGAATTGGCCGACAAATACGACAAGTCCATTCTGGCCCGTCGGACGAAGGCCATCGAAATTGCCGGCGCGGGCATTGCCGTTGTCGGCATGCTGACGGCTTCGTTGCCCGTCCTCTTCGCCGCCCTGTTTCTCTTCGGAGCCATGTCCGCACTCTTCAGTCCGGTCAAATACGGGCTGTTGCCGGAACATCTGGAGACCGATGAACTGCCGCGCGCGAACGCCTGGATCGAAGCCGGGACTTTCCTGGCCATTCTCACCGGGACGATTTCCGCAGGGCTTGTGTTCACCGCCGGCGCCCCGTCGCTGATCTTCGCACCTGCCATGCTTGTCCTTGCTTTCGCCTGCTACGGCATGAGCCGGCAGATCCCGCGCTCGGCCGCGGCGTCCCCCGATCTGAAGGTGGATTGGAACCTATTCACCTCCACCTGGCGCATCCTCGGCGACCTGGCCGGCAACAGGCAGCTGTTCAAGGTGGCCCTGATGAATGCCTGGTTCTGGCTGGTCGGCTCGATCGTCCTCGCCATGCTGCCCTTGATCGTCAAGGAGGTCCTGGGCGGCGACGAAAACGCCGTCACCTATTTCCTGACTGTTTTTGCCGTTTCCATCGGTATCGGCTCAGCACTCGCCGCATGGCTGTCCGCAGGCCGCGTGGTGCTCCTTCCGGCACCGGTCGGCACCTTGCTGATCGCCCTGTTCAGCGCTGACATTGCATGGACCCTCTCGTCGCTGCCTGAAGCTGCGCCCGCAGCAGGCCTGCTTGAACTTCTGGGCCGCGAGGGCACCCTGCGGCTGACGGTCGACATGGCAGGTCTGGCAATCGCCGGCGCACTGCTGGTAGTCCCGACCTTCACGGCCCTGCAGACCTGGGCGAAGCCGGAGACCCGTGCGCGCCGCATTGCCGGCTCCAATGCCCTCGGCGCAGCCCTCATGGCGCTGGGAGGCATCATGCTGGCGGCAGCCCAGAGGGCCGGTGTCTCGGTTTCAGCAATCATGGCAATGCTCAGCGGTCTGAACGCAATGGTCGCCGTGGTCATGCTGAAGGCGCTGCCAACCAACCCGATGCGTGACGCGATTTCCATTCTCTATCGCGCCATCTTCCGCGTCGATATCAAGGGATTGGAAAACCTCGAGAAGGCGGGCGACGCCCCCATCCTGGCGCTCAACCACGTGTCCTATCTGGACGCGGGTCTCGCGCTGACGCTGACGGATCGCAGCCCGACCTTCGCCATCGACTACAACATCGCGCAGCGCTGGTGGGTGCGCCCGTTCCTGACCCTGGCGAACGCTCTGCCGGTCAACCCGGCCAAACCGCTTGCCACACGGTCGCTGATCAAGGTGGTGAAGTCCGGGGAACCCATGGTGATCTTTCCCGAAGGCCGCCTGACCGTCACCGGATCGCTGATGAAGGTCTATGACGGCGCCGCCATGGTCGCCGACAAGACCGGTGCGATGATCGTTCCGATCCGCATCGACGGTCTTGAAAAGACGCCCTTTTCCTATCTCAACCCGAACCAGATCCGCAAACGCTTGTTTCCCAAAGTAAAGGTGACCATCATGGAACCCAAACGTCTGGAATTGCCGGAAGACCTGAAGGGGCGCAAACGCCGTGCCGCTGCAGGCAGCTCTCTCTATCAGATCATGTCAGAGTTGATGTTCGAAACCAGCCTTGCAGCAGACAAGACCATTGTGGATCAGGTGATTGCCACCGCAAAGGAACGCGGCGGCTCGCAAACCGCTCTGGAAGATCCGCTGTCGGGCCCCTTGAGCTACGGCAAGCTGCTGACCGGGGTCTCCGTCCTCGGCCGCAAGATCATGGCGCACACCAAAGGCGAAGAGACTGTCGGCATCATGCTGCCCAACGCCAACGGTTCGGCAGTCACCGTTCTGGCCACCATGTCCGCGGGCAAGGTGCCGGCCATGCTGAACTTCACCGCTGGTCCGGAAAGTGTGCTATCGGCCTGCCGCACGGCCAATGTCAGGACCGTGCTGACGTCGCGCACCTTCGTCCGACAGGCGAAACTGGAGGATCTGACCGAAAAGCTGGCACCGCACGTGAACCTCATCTGGCTGGACGAATTGCGCAAGGAGATCGGGCTGTTCGAAAAGCTGCGCGGTGCGCTGACCCGCAACCGTCCCCTGGTGGAGCGGAGCAGCAGCGACACGGCCGTCATTCTGTTCACCTCCGGGTCCGAAGGAACGCCGAAGGGCGTGGTGCTGACACACCGGAACATTCTGGCCAACGCTAACCAAGCCGCTTCGCGGATCGACTTTTCCGCCTCCGACAAGGTGTTCAACGTGCTGCCGATGTTCCACTCCTTTGGTCTGACAGCCGGCACGATCCTGCCGCTCGTCTCCGGTGTGCCGACATTCCTCTATCCGTCTCCCCTGCACTACCGGATCATTCCGGAGCTGATCTACAGCTCCAATGCAACGATCCTGTTCGGCACGGACACGTTCCTGAACGGCTATGCGCGCGTGGCGCATGCCTATGACTTCCGCTCCCTGCGCTATTGCTTTGCAGGCGCGGAGCCGGTGAAGCAGTCCACCCGCCAGATCTACATGGACCGCTTCGGCGTCCGCGTTCTGGAAGGTTACGGCGTCACCGAAACCGCACCGGTCATTGCCCTGAACACGCCGATGTTCAGCAAGCCGGGCACGGTCGGCAAACTCATGCCTGGCATGCAGGCACGCCTGGAGCCCGTGCCGGGTGTCGAGGACGGCGGACGGCTGCTTGTTTCCGGCCCGAACGTGATGGTCGGCTATCTGAAGGCGGAGAAGCCCGGCGAAATCCAGCCGCTCGCCGACGGCTGGCATGACACGGGCGACATCGTCGCCATTGACGAGGAAGGCTACATCACCATCAAGGGACGGGCAAAACGCTTCGCCAAGATCGGCGGCGAAATGGTCTCGCTGGCAGCCGTCGAGGCGGTCGCCGCCCAGGTCTGGCCGGACAACCTTTCAGCCGTTGCCGCCGTGAAGGATCCGCGCAAGGGCGAGAAGCTGGTTCTGATCACCGACTGCCCCGACGCGACAAGGGACGATTTCCTCAAGGTCGCAAAGGCGCGCGGCGCGCAGGACCTGATGATCCCGGCAGAAGTTCGCACGGTCGATGCGGTTCCCCTGCTCGGCACGGGCAAGATCGACTTTGGCGGTGTCACGAAACTGGTCACCGGTGAAGGAACCGTCCCCGACGCCGCCTGACCGGCGCCGACGCAGCAAGCCAGTGTGTCCCGGGAACAGCCGGGACATACGGCTCTTGCCCCGCCGGGGGAACTGAGACTAGGGTACGGACTCATAATTGAAGTCAATTTGGTTTGGATCGTTTTGACCAGCTGCGAGGAGCGGAAGCGCAGGAAATGTGGTTCATTTTCAAGCCTTTCGCGACGCTGCAGATAGCCGAAACGGCCAAATCCCAAGGACGGCAAAATGGCTTTACCTCGCAGCGTCACCGCGCTTGACCGGGCATGAAGCCCGCTCTGCGTACGCTTCCTCGCGAGATCTTGCCATTTCTGCCGCCAAATGGGCTTCAATTATGAATCCGTACCCTAATCTCCACCAGCGGTGGCCGGCACCGTTCGATTGATTTCAAAACAGGATTTGTCCCGAATGACCACCCCCGCCTATGACGACCAGAACGTGTTTGCCAAGATCCTGCGGGGCGAACTTCCGAGCCACAAGATCTACGAGGACGAAAAGACCCTCGTGATCATGGACATCATGCCGCGCGGCGACGGACACATCCTGGTCATCCCCAAGGCCGCATCGCGCAACATCCTGGATATCGAACCGGACGACCTGAACGCGGTCATGGCAACGGTCCAGAAGATGGCGCGCACGGTCATCGAGGCCTTCGGCGCGGATGGCACGACCATCCAGCAGTTCTCGGAACCCGCCGGCGGACAGGTCGTCTTTCATACCCATGTCCACATCATCCCGCGCTTTGACGGTGTTTCGCTCAGACCGCATACCGGCGAGATGGCCGACAACGACACGCTTGCCGCCAACGCGGAAAAGATCCGCGCGGTCCTCGCCTGAGCGTGTCGCGCTCCGGCGAAACGATCCGGCTGTTCACCTTTCAGCGGACGCCGGTTCTGGACCTTTTTGACGCCGATGGATGCTACCGCCCGACCTGGCAAGGAACCGGTATCGCCGGCAGGCTCAGAATTGCGTATGAATTTGTCGGCAGACACATGTGCGAGATCGGCCTGTCGGACAGCCTGACGCCGCCTGTCTGGACGTTCGAAGCAGACCCCGGCGAACTCGACCTGTTCGCGACGATGCTATTGTCCGATCACGAACTTTCGCAATCCGATTATGTCACGCTGGAGCTGAGCGTTCCTGAGAACCTGATCCTGCGCACCTCCTACGGTGCGTGGTGCGAGCTCTATTTCTCCTGTCTCGAGACCGGACGGATCGAAGACGACGGCAAATGGCTGGCTTGCAGTCCGGTCGATGAATATCCATCGCACACGACGCAGGCCATCCTGCCATTTGTTCTGAAAAAATGGATCTTGAGCGTCGAGTCGCTGAAGGTTCCGCCGCTTGATTGATATGTTAAATTTAAGTGGTTTATTAATAAATGTACCGTAACGTTAATTAGCGATCCCCAAAATCGCTTCGCAACCTCGTGAGCGTTTCTCCGTGTACCCTATCCACGTTCACGAGGTTGCATCTTCCCTTACTTCCAACCTCAAGTGAACTGCTCATCTCGCCCGGGCTGCCGCCGCGGTGTCGTGGTACTCGTGCAGTTCCACAACACGGTCGTCTTTCACGGTGAAGAACAGCGCCAACTCCGTTTCACGGGAGACGCCGGTGTGGCGGCTCGTCATCTTCACACTGATCTGCGTTGCCGCCCGATCGCCTGAAACGATGATGTCCGTCAGACGGTATTCATCGATCTGCCAGTCCGCCTGTATCTGCCCGATGGTATTCCAGAAAGCGTTCTTGCCGGTGCAATCGGCGCAATAGGGACCGGTTTCCACATCGGCGTGAATGCGATACCGGATGTCATCGTGCAGAAGCGAGGAGACGGTTTCGGCATCTCCGCGGTTGTAGCACTCGATCGCCGTGCGAACGACTTCTTCGGTTGTCATGGATATGCCCCCACTTGGTTTCAACGCAACCATCATGCCATGCAAGGTTGAAATTTCGAAGACCAAACGAGTTTGCCGTCAAAGCCGTCCAGGCACATTTGCTAGGAAACACCGGCCGCCTTGGCCGCCTCTTCCTGTTCTCTGGCCAGGTTCTGGTCCTCCTGCAGTACCTTCACGGCGGCCGGCCGCTCGAAGAAACTCGCCGTATAGTCCTTGAACTCGCCGAACTCCGGCACGATGCCGAACACCATGCCCCATCGAAGCCCCATGGCCCAGAGAACATCCAGCGCGGTCAGACTGTCGCCCAGGACATAGGGTCCTTTCGACAGTTGCTCGCGCATGTTTTCCATCACCGTGTCGAAACTCCCGTATGGCGACATCGATTGCGGCGGCTCTTCCCGCTTCAGCGCCCGATCAACCAGCGCGGGCTCGAAGCAGGACGCCATGTAGACGAACCAGCGCAGGTATGGACCCCGGAGCGGATCATCAACGGCCGGGGTCAATCCCCTTTCCGGGAAGAGATCTGCAAGATAGATGTAGATGGCCACCTGCTCGGTGACCACGGTGTCGCCGTGGCGCACAGCCGGAACCTTTCCGGCCGGGTTGATCGCCAGGAAATCGGGTTTCCTGTTCTCTCCCAGCTTGAAATTCAGGACATTGAGGATGTAGGGCGCGCCCAGTTCTTCGAGCAGGACACGCACACCCGTCGCGCGGGTCTGCGGGGCATAAAAGAGTTCCACTTGCTGTGACATGTCGCGCTCCTGGTCCCGGTACTCTAGGGTACGGACTCATAAATGAAGTCAATTTGGTTTGGATCGTTTTGACCAGCTGCGAGAAGCGGAAGCGCAGGAAATGTGGTTCATTTTCAAGCCTTTCGCGACGCGGCAGATGGCCAAAACGGTCAAATCCGAAGGACGGCAAAATGGCTTCACCCCGCGGCGTCACCGCGCTTGACCGGACATAAAGCCCGCTCTGCGCACACTTTCTTGCGAGATTTTGCCATTTCTGCCGCCAAATCGGCTTCTTTTTGGGTCCGTACCCCAAGTAACCTCTAGCCTACCTGATCGACAAGCCACCAGCCACCGATCAGGAACGCCTCCGCGGCAAGAACGCCGACAATGACCTTCTGCCGCGACGCGAGGAACGCCGCGAATCCGGCGCTGGATGCGGCAACGCGCAGCCACATCGGCGTTTCGCTCAGGACGCCCTGCGGAAACAGGATCAGCTTGGAGATCAGGCCGGCAACCAGCGCAGTGGCAACGCAGCGCACCCAGATCAGCAATTCGCTGTCTTCGCGGAGCCGCCCACTGGCAAACACCCCGATCCAGCGCCAGACATCCGTCGCAAACCATCCGGCCACCAGGATCATCACATAGGGCCACCACCAGGTGTCGTGGACAAGGGCCTCGGTCATGACAGCCCCTTCCGGTAGATCTTCATGCCGAAAAAGGCCGCTGTCCCGCCGATCAGCCCGGTCCACAACAGGTCAAGGCCCGGCAGGTACAGATAGACAACCGGTCCCAGCACGAGCCCGACCACCATCGCCGCCTTGTCCACGTTGAGCCGCGCAGCCCCCCACAGCGAGCACAGGAAATAGACCGGCGTCACCAGGACCAGCGCACCGGCGACAACATCCGGCAACCGTTCCACGGCCATGTAGGCGATGCCTGTCATGCAGAAAACAAAACTCGTGACGCCGGACCCAAACCCGGAAAAATACGGCAGACGCGCCGCGCGCGGCAGCTCCGGCAAGGTGCGCATGGCGAACACCCAGGCCGTGACCGCCACGAAATGCGAGGCGATCAAAAGGTGCCAGGTTCTGGTCTTCCCCGGCACCTTGACCATCGGCATAAGCGCCATGGTCATCGGCATCAGACGGACGGAAGCCAGGGCAACGGCAATGGCCGCCGGCACCAGTCCCATGCCGGACGTGAGGGCGCCGGTGAGAACCACGATGGACGGCAAGGCCCAGATGAGGCCGGTCATGGCCAGCGTTTCGCCAAGCGACAAGCCGGTCTCGCGCGCCAGTCCTGCAAATCCGACAAAGGCCGCCGTCAGGATCAGGGCCGGTATCGAAATCGACGCACGCATACCCAAGAAGAACCACTCTCTCCCGGTTCGCGCCGGAAGCTCAGGCGGGGGCGTTTGCGCAGTTCCTTCAGGAACGGTCATGGGAGGGGCACTCGAGACTCAAAGATAATAAGGAAGCCTTACATTTTTCCGTACAACGAGTCCAGACCGCCGCCAATCACACAAGGGAATTCCGCAGCGCCGGAGAACATTTATCCTTTGTCAACGATGGCGGCACCAACCCACAACCCCTGCCCGCATTTTGCCAAATTCACCACACTAGATTGAAGCCGAGAAGTGACAATCAGAGGGTTCCAAGGTGGCGGGAAATGTCTTGATCAAGACTCTGTTTTGCACGGCACTTCTGCTGGCTCCGCGCAGTGCGGAAGCAGAGGAACCGGTATTGATACCAAGTTGCGGAGGTGCGTTCGAACTATGTGGCTATATCGAATGGGGTTCTCGAAAACAAAGAATTCCAAACACTTTTCAGGATGCAGGCCAGTTCAGTGAGGGTCTCGCCACTGTCAGGGTCGACGGAAAATACGGCTATATCGACCGAACCGGCGAAATGGTGATCACCCCCCGCTACGATCTTGCAGGGCGTTTCAAAGACGGACAGGCAGAGGTCTTGGTCGGCCCGTTGGCCGGTGTGATCGGCCGCGGCGGGAATTTTGTCGTCGAACCCCGGTTCGGGCGCGTCTACCATTTCTCAAGCGACACGCTTCTCGTTACCGACACCCCCCGCCGCCCCAATGTCGAGATGGCGTATCAGCTTAACTGGGGACCGGAGTTGTACCAGGAATTCACTGACGGTGTCGGTCTCTACCACATCGAAAATGGCTGGTTTTCGGACAAACGCTACTACGTCGAAAAATTTGACGACTTTTCCAGGGGCCTGATCTGGGCTTCCGAAAACAGGCTCAGGGAAGCCAGATACGGATTGCTGCGATCCGACGGCACATGGCAGGTCACGCCACGATACCGTTCGGTTTCACAGCTATCCAATGGCCTTGCCGTCGTGCAGGGTTTTCCGGACAAGGACGGCGAACCCGCCCTTTATGGCGCTGTGGACGACACCGGGAAACTGATCATACCGTTGGAGTTCGGGAAAATATCCGGTTGGTCGGAACAGTTCGCGCGCGTCCGCCACCCCAGAGAGAACGACAGGTTCGGGGTCATTTCGCGGAACGGCGCCCTTCTGTCCGGTCGGTACTTCGATGGCGTCTCAATTCCTAAAGACGGCCGCCTTCCACGTGTTCTTGAAAAAGGCCGGTGGCACAGTCTCACCCCGGCCGGAGAACTCGTGACCGACGAGCGGCACGGATTTGTGCACCTGACCTGCCCGGGCGGACTGAAACTGTTCGAACAACACGGGTTCCTTGCCGTCTCGCATCCGAGAATCCCGAAACCTCTGGTGACCGGACAGGCAATCAGAAACTATTTGTATTCCAGCCGCGATTGCGAGAAACACCTTTCGCTCAGGTTCGGCAAGGATCAGTACAAGGTCATCAGCCAGGATGGCCTGGTGCTTCCGCCGACGGGCTGGTTCGACGGCGATGTTTACTTTGGTCTGGAAGCAGCCATCGTCTCGCTGAAGGGCAAGGCGGGCGTCATCAACAAGGCGGGCGAATACATCATTCCGCCGATCTACGACCACATTGCTTGGGAACTGTCAAAAAAGCTGGTCGCCACCAAGGAAAACGACGGGGCGAAGACGCCGCCGATATACCGCGTCAATCTGGACAAGCGCACATTCTGGATCGATTCCGAGAACAACGAAATCGAGGTCTTTCAGGAACCGCCGTCCCGGGCGGAGCGGGAAAAAATTCTGACCTGCGGAAAGGTTCTGAAACGATTCGAGGAAAACGGGCTCTGGGGCATGAAAGGACCGGACGGCGAAACACTGATCGAACCGAGATACCTTGCCCTGACCTGTTACCAGCGCGGCCTCGCATGGGGCGTGCCGCGCGATCAGAACCAGTGGTGCCCGATAGCCCCGGACGGGAGCGAAACGGACCGTTCCCGTTGCCGGGACTACGTTAAGGTCACGGGCGTTCTAAGGGGCCGTCCGGAGGAACTTTCCAGAGACCCGTTTCTCAACAGCCTTCTGTGGCTGCGCGCGCAACTCGACTACGCCCAGGGCAAACGCCCTGTCCGGCCGCGCGCATTGGGCAGTCTCTACTGACGGCAGCCGGTCGGCATCAGACCGACCGCGTCAACCCGCCATCAATCCGGATGTTTTGACCGGTGATGTAGGCGGCCGCGTCGCTGGCCAGGTAGGAAATCAGGCCGGAGACCTCATCGGATCGGCCATAGCGGCCCATCGGGATACGCGCGCGCCGGCCGTCCTTTTCCGGAAGACTGTCGATGAAACCGGGAAGAATGTTGTTCATCCGCACGTTCTGCGCGGCGAACTTGTCGGAAAAGAGCTTGGTGTAGCTTGCAAGACCCGCCCGGAACACGCCGGATGTCGGGAACATGGGATCGGGCTCGAACACGGCGAAGGTCGAGATGTTGAGGATCGTTCCGCCGCCCTGTTCCGCCATGATCGGCGCAACCAGCCGGCTTGGACGGATCACATTCAGCAGGTAGTAATCCATGCCCCTGTGCCAGTCCTCATCGGAAATATCGAGGATATCACCCTTGGGACCATGTCCCGCGGAATTCACAAGAACATCAACTCGGCCATATTCTTCGACGGATTTTTCAACAAACAACTTCAAGTCTTCGGGTTCAAGGTTTGACCCGGTAAACCCGACACCGCCAAGCTCCTCCGCGAGAGCTTCTCCCTTTCCGGATGACGACAGGATCGCGACATTGAAACCGTCTGCGGCAAGACGGCGCGCAGCGTCCGCGCCCATTCCGGAACCGCCTGCGGTGACAAGGGCAACTTTTTTCTCGGTCATGTCCGACTCCTTTTGTTGCCCACAAACTAGAGCATTTTCCGACCAATTTGGATCATTTGACCGAGGCCCTTTTTCGCGCTGGCGAGACGGTTCGCGCGCCGCGGTGTTGCCCACCACAAGGGCGGACCAACGATGCAAGAGCGTAAAAGGGCCCGGCCAATCTTAATGCTTGTCGCTTGAATGCGTTCCACAACGGGTGAGGATATCCAGCCCCTCGGCTGCGTTGTGCCACTTGCACGATGCACCGCATCGCGCTTCGTAACCCGCCTGGCCGAATGAACCGAATATCCTCATCAAATGAACCAAATTGGTCGGAAAATGCTCTAGGAGTTGGTGAGCGGAGCCACAAACAAAATTACCGGGTGGAATCGGTGACTGGCGGGAATTGCCAGTGTGTCATTCAACAAAAAGCCCCGGACGAGGTCCGGGGCTTTGACTTGTTTCTGTCGCCGATCAGTCTGCCAGCGGTACCTTTGGTACGAGGCTCTTCTTGGAAGATCCGCCCTTGCCGCCGCCGGACGACTTTGACTGCTTTGCCGCCGTCGCTTTCGCGGCCGGTTTGCGGCGCCGTTTCGGCTTGGGCTTGGCTTCCGTCTTGGCTTTCGGTTTGGGCGGAGAGGCCCGCTCCTCGACGCTTTCAAGCAACAGCCCGTTGCTGTCCTCGGAGACGGACACCTTGACCATGCCGCCCTTCTTGAGCTTGCCGAACAGAACCTCGTCGGCAAGCGGTCGCTTGATGTGCTCCTGGATGATCCGCCCGAGCGGCCTTGCGCCCATCTGGTTGTCGTAGCCTTTTGTCGCCAGCCATTTGACGGCATCGTCGGTCAGCTCGAAGGTCACGTTCCGGTCTGCGAGCTGCACTTCCAGCTGCATGACAAACTTTTCGACAACCTTGTAGACCACTTCCATCGGCAGGTTGCCGAACGGAATGATCGCATCGAGACGGTTCCGGAACTCGGGCGTGAACAGCTTGTTGATTGCTTCCGTATCGTCGCCCTCACGCTTGATGCGATTGAAGCCGACCGGCATCTTCGCCATGTCCGAAGCACCGGCATTCGTCGTCATGATCAGGATGACATTGCGGAAGTCGACCTGCTTGCCGTTGTGATCGGTGAGCTTGCCGTGGTCCATGACCTGCAACAGGATGTTGAACAGGTCCGGATGCGCCTTCTCGATCTCGTCGAGCAGGAGCACGCAATGCGGATGCTGGTCGACGCCGTCGGTCAGCAGGCCGCCCTGGTCGAAGCCGACATATCCGGGAGGCGCGCCGATCAGGCGGGACACCGTGTGCCGCTCCATGTATTCGGACATGTCGAAGCGGATAAGCTCCACACCGAGCGAAGACGCCAGCTGCCGGGCAACTTCCGTCTTGCCGACACCGGTCGGACCGGAGAATAGGTAGCTGCCGATCGGCTTGTCCGGTTCGCGCAGACCTGCACGGGCAAGCTTGATGGCGGATGCCAGCGTCTCGATGGCCGAATCCTGGCCGTAGACGACGCGCTTCAGGTCCTTGCCGAGATTCTCCAGCACTTCCGCGTCATCCTTGGAAACGGATTTCGGCGGGATGCGTGCCATCGTGGCAATCGTGTTTTCGATTTCCTTGACGCCGATCGTCTTGCGCCGGCGTGCCTCGGGCACGAGCATCTGCGATGCCCCTGTCTCGTCGAGTACGTCGATCGCCTTGTCGGGCAACTTGCGGTCCGAGATGTACTTCGCCGACAGTTCCACCGCCGTCTTGATGGCGTCGTTGGTGTAGCGGACCTTGTGGAAGTCCTCGAAGTAGGGCTTCAGGCCTTTCAGGATATCGATCGCGTCCGGAATCGTCGGCTCGTTGACGTCGATCTTCTGGAACCGGCGCACCAGTGCCCGGTCCTTTTCGAAGAACTGCCGGTATTCCTTGTAGGTGGTCGAGCCGATGCAGCGGATCGCGCCGGACGCAAGTGCGGGTTTCAACAGGTTCGAAGCGTCCATTGCGCCGCCCGATGTGGCACCTGCGCCGATCACCGTATGGATCTCGTCAATGAACATCACGGCGCCCGGGAAATCCTCGATTTCCTTGACGACCTGTTTCAAACGCTCCTCGAAGTCACCGCGGTAGCGTGTTCCGGCGAGCAGAGCACCCATGTCGAGCGAGAAGATGGTGGCGTCCATGAGCACGTCCGGCACGTCCTCGTTGACGATCCGGTGTGCGAGCCCTTCGGCGATCGCCGTCTTGCCGACCCCGGGGTCGCCGACAAACAGGGGATTGTTTTTCGACCGGCGGCACAGGATCTGGATGGTGCGCTGAATCTCGCTGTCGCGCCCGATCAGCGGATCGATCTTGCCGCTGGTCGCCTTGTCATTCAGGTTGACGCAATAGGCTTCGAGCGCATCGGTTTTCTGGCTGGACTTCTTCTCCCCTTCGGAGCCCGGCAGGATATCTTCCTCTTCGGCACCATCGACCGGGCGCGCTTCCGACATGCCCGGGCGTTTCGCGATACCGTGGGAAATGTAATTGACCGCGTCGTAACGGGTCATGTCCTGGTCCTGAAGGAAATAGGCCGCGTGGCTTTCGCGTTCGGCGAAGATCGCGACAAGCACGTTGGCGCCCGTCACTTCTTCGCGTCCGGAGGACTGAACGTGGATGACCGCGCGCTGGATCACCCGTTGGAAGCCAGCCGTCGGCTTGGAATCCTCGTCGCTGTCGGTGACGAGATTGTCCAGCTCCGTCTCGATGTATTCGAGAAGGTTCCGGCGGATCGTGTCCAGATCGACGTTGCAGGCGCGCATGACGGCCGCCGCGTCCTGGTCATCAAGCAAGGCCAGAAGCAGGTGCTCCAGCGTTGCGTATTCCTGCTGCCGTTCATTTGCGAAAGCAAGAGCCTGATGAAGAGCTTTTTCAAGACTGCGTGAGAAGGAAGGCACGTAGATTGGTCCTCACTTTTTTTCCATGACGCATTGCAGAGGGTGCTGATGCTTGCGCGCGAAGTCCATCACCTGGGTCACCTTGGTTTCGGCGACTTCGTAGGAGAATACACCGCATTCCCCGACACCGTGGTGATGAACATGCAACATGATGCGGGTCGCTTCCTCCCGGTTCTTCTGGAAGAAGCTTTCCACGACGTGGATGACAAACTCCATGGGAGTATAGTCGTCATTCAAGAGCAGCACGCGATAGAGATTGGGCCGCTTGGTGACTGTTTTTGTCCGGGTAACGACAACCGTTCCGGTGTCGCCGCCGTCGTTGTCACGATCGGAGCCCGATGACATTGCCGTATCTATCGCCTCACTCATTCCGGCATTTACCAGTAATCATTTCTCGTGACAGGCGCCGAATGGCGCGCTGTCCGGCCACGGGTACCCACGGCATCTTTCCGTGGATGTTGGATCTTCGTTGATAATCCTGCCGCGCAAGCGGCGCTTGCGCAATGGTCGATTTCATCAAGATTTAGGTGAACGCCTCTTTTGGGACAGGAGCGTCCCCGTCATTCAGGAATGTAGGTGCCTGAAATTCGAATAAAAGATGCGGATGCCACACAATTCGGTGTCAATGGAATTTCACTTGTGCGCGGTGTTCGAAAATTGGGTAAATCTGTGCATATAAAACAAAAACCCGGCTGCAGTCAGCCGGGTTCTCATATCACTCCGTCGTAATACGGAATATGTGCTGGCTTATTTCGCCATCTTGCCGAGCACACCTTCGTAAGGCTTGTAGGCGTCTTTGGACATGTCGGTGACCATTTCACCGAGCTTTGTCATTTCGCCGACAAAACCTTCGTAGGTGGTTTTGACATAATCGGCCTGGGCTTCGAAAGCCTTGTCCAGAGACTTGGACGCAACCAGCTTTTCGACAGCAGCAGTGCCTTCTTCGAAGGACTTCTTCTGGTAGTCGGCAACTTCAGCCGCAATCGCCTGGAAACCTTTGCTCATGGAACCGAAGGATTCCATCGCCATGTCCATGTTGTCTTTGCTCAACTTCTGCAAGTCATCAAAGTTGTTCATCATTTCACTGACCTCATCCAGCGGACCGGATCCAGAAGCCTTTTGGCGTGGCTTGATAAGACGTCCGGTGCGCGTATAGCGTTACCTATAGGAAAGGGTTCGTAATGCACTGCACAATAACTGTCAAGATTATTTTGCATTGCAACAACAACTCTTACGAGAATTTAATGCCACCTATCCCATAAAGGGAATCGCATCATCGAGACTCAATTGCCGATTGCACGTCGACCGGAAAATCAGAATTCATGACTTGAAGAATATCCCGCAAGGAGTTTGAATAGTGCACGACCGAGTGCTAATCATCACAGCTGCATGATCCGCAGATTAACAATTAATTTTCTATTTTTACTATTGAGGAGAGAATAAGAATAAGCAACATTTGATATTAATTGGAAATTAACAAATAAAATTGAATTTAACGAAGCATTAACTCTAACGAAAAACTACAAAACACAGTGGTTTTTCTGCAATTCATTTACACATTCGTAACCGTGATTCCATCAAATAAACCGGACATCACGGAGCATCGCGCTGGATCGCAGGGAGGAAGATTCAGCCAGCAATTCTCCAGACTGAAATATGTGACCCGGATTGGGATTGTAACAGTGTTTGGTATGCGTTCTTTTCGCATTGTTCGGTCGATGGCTCGGATCGGCAAAATTCTCGCTCTCAGCACGTTGGTGCTTGCATTGCCGGCAACGGCGAATGCCAACCCGAAATATGCGGGAATCGTCGTCGATGCCAAAACGGGCAAGACCCTTTACGCGTCGTCGGCCGACGCGTATCGCTACCCGGCCTCCCTCACCAAAATCATGACGCTCTATGTCGTTTTCGAAGAGCTCGAGGCGGGACGGCTGTCCCTGAACTCGAGATTGAAGGTTTCGAAATACGCAGCAGGCAGGCCACCATCCAAACTCGGCCTGAAACCCGGCAAGACGATCAAGGTGAAGGATGCCATCCTCGCGCTCGTGACCAAGTCGGCAAACGATGTTGCAACCGTGGTTGCCGAGAACATCGGCGGTTCGGAGAAAAAATTCGCGGAGCGCATGACGCGGACGGCGCGCGCGCTCGGAATGAAGAAGACGACGTTCCGCAACCCGCACGGTCTTCCCAACTCCGGACAACGCACGACAGCTCGCGATATGGCGACCCTTGGACGTGCGATCCAGGAACACTTTCCTCAGTACTACGGCTACTTCAAGACGCGTTCCTACAAGTATGGAGGCCGGACCTACGGCAACCACAACAAACTGCTTGGCAGCGTCAAGGGTGTGGACGGTATCAAGACAGGCTACATCCGCGCGTCGGGTTTCAATCTCGTGACATCGGTCAACCGCAACGGACGTCAGATTGTAGCCGTTGTCATGGGCGGACGTTCCGGCGCTTCCAGGAACGCGCAGATGACCAAGCTGATCGGCCGCTATCTCTCCAAGGCGAGTCGCGGCAAGAAGACCGTTCCGGCGATCGCCAAGGGCGGAGCAGCTCCGACCTTTGTCGCCTCGGCCCTCAAGTCGCCGCCGCTGCCTAAAGCCAAACCGGGCAGCCGACAGGCGCCTGCAACAGGTGCGCCGATGGTTCTGGCCTTCAACGCCGGAACCCAGAAACCCGCTGTTCCGGTTCCAGCCCCGTCCGGCGCTCCGGCGGTGACGAAAACCGTTGCGGACACCGCACCCAAGACAATCCCGGGCTTCGGTGAAGCCGTCCCGGTCCCGCCGAAGTTGGTCAAACAGCGGTTTGACGAAACCTTTGCGGTTGCGACCGCTTTGCCGCCGATCCCGCGTGAGAGCCCCGGGCTTGACCTGACGACGAACTCGACCGGCAACAAGGCCCTGCTGGCGGCGGCGAGAGGCGCAGCGGCAAAGACAGCCGGCAGCGCACTGGCACGCGACAACAGCCAGGTTCCCGCCAAGACGATCACCGTCGAAACGGTGCGGATCGAGACCGTCCCGGCGCCCGAAGCCGTCGAAGCCCCTCAGGCGATTGCAATCGCTTCGGCGACGGCAGCTCCGCAGGTCGAGCCGGAAACGCGCGGAGACAGTGTGACCGTGGCCACCAGCGACAGGCCCGATATCGAACCGGGCTGGCAGGTTCAGATCGCTGCCTCGGAAACGGAGAACCAGGCCGTCGCTCTTCTGAAGAAGGCAAAGGCCAGAACCGGCGCGGCGCTGCGTGGACGCTCGCCTTACACCGAACCCGTCGATGCCAACGGAACAACGCTCTATCGGGCACGGTTCGTCGGCTTCGAAAACAAGACTGCAGCCCGCAGGGCCTGCAGAACCCTCAAAAAGGCAAAATTCGCCTGCTTCGCCATCTATCAGTAACAGCGTAACGGATGTCTTCAATGTCTTCTGAGAAGCGTGTCTTTAGCCTCGTTGATTTTCGCCGCGAGGAAACCGGATCCCCCCTTGTCGGGATGAACGCGCAGCATAAGCCTGCGGTGCGCGGCTCGAATTTCCGCGTCCCCGGCATCGGGAGAAAGCCCCAGGATCTCGTAGGCCTCCTCATCTGTCATGGGGCCAGAGCTCGCCGGGCTTCCCTGCCCCTCTGTTCCATCCGACTCGAAGTGTTCACGCCATCCGGAAAACCGGCGGTCGAGATAAGCTTCGATTAATTTCAGGCTCTGGTCGTCCTGCAGACATTCCTGCCAGAAGGCATGAAGCTGTTCTTCCGTAAGGTCGTCGAGATTGCGGCCCTGAAGGCTGCCGGTCAGAACAACGCCGGTCATCTCACCGGTATCATGATCCAGCTCCATCTCGATCATTGCCGTCCTCACCCGCGATCGTTGACCGGACGATTTGTTGGGCTTGTATGTTCCGGTCAGTCCGCCCAGTCCCGCCAGTCCGAGCAGTGACAGGCCGAAGCCGATCGTCGGAATGGCGAACATGAACCTCCCGGTCACGAGAAAAACAGCCCCGAGCAGCAGCAACGCGACGCCGCCCAAGGTGCGCACCTTGCGGGCAAGGTCCGCCGGGTTCGCCTGAACAAAGCTGCGGGCGCCGAAAACGACGGCCGCAAGCAGGACCAATCCAAAGAGAAAATAGAACATCAGCCAGGCTTGATTTGCTGCAACAGCAGACGGGCGCCCTGCCCGCCTTTCTTTTCAAGCGCCTGAAGCGCCTTGTGCCCACCAGTTGCAAATACCGCGACCGCTTTCAAGAGCTCGGCAAGCTGCTGCGCAGAACCGGCGTCAAACGGGCAATACGCCCCTTTCGTCAAACGCGCCATTTCGCGGAAGGCCTGCTCGGCGACGGCGTCGCGTCCTTCCTGGAACAAGAACATGGGCACGCCGAGCAAGCCGAGCTGACCGGCCTTGTCGCAGAGCATGTCCACATCTTCCTCCATGCAGTCGCCGACATAGACAACCGCTGCGATTTTCTCATCCGACGCGGACTGGAGCGCGGCGGAGAGGACCTTGCCGATCTGTGTGCGCCCGCCCTGGACGGAGATCCGGCTCATCGCACGCGCAAGCTCATCACTCCGTTCGAACCATCTCGATGCCCTGCATTCGCCAAAGCCGCGGAAATAGACAAGCTTGATTTTCAGCCCGCCGATCTTGCCCGCTTCCTGGAACATTTCCGCCTGGATGTGACAGGCCCTGTCCCAGGTCGGCTGGCGGCTCATCGTGGCATCCAGGGCAAAAATCAGGCGCCCGCCGCTCCCCGGCTGGGGCTTGATTGTCTTCGCTTTTTCCAGAAAAGCGGAAACATCATCAACGGTGGACGGGCTTTGCGAGCCCTGCCTGAGAGGTGTTTCCACCATACCGTCTTTGGATTTTGCCATCCTGCCTGTTCCCTGCCTCGCTCGCTCTCCAAGAAAGTGGGCATGCGAGCGCTTCTTGGCAAGTTTATCCGACTTCCCAGGGGTATGACCTAGAGCAGACACAGCTCAACGAGGTCGCGCCGCATTGCGTCCGGGATAGCGCGCGTGTCGCCGGTGGAGCGCATGTCCTCGGGGGCATCTTCCGGCTTCAGATAGCGCCAGCCCTGGAAAGGTCTTCTGGGCTGGTAGCGCGTTAGGATCAACCGCGGTTCAAGCACCAGGTCGCACCGCTTGATGCCGCCTTCATCGGTGAAGGGACGAATGTCGACGAGGTGCTGCCGGACCTGGATCTTGCCCTTGATGACCCAATATAGCGATCCGCCGTCAAGCAGGTCATCCCTGCGGGTTGGAACCATCCGCGTGGTATGCGTGGTCACTTCCTCCCGCCCGGCGCACCTGGCCTGCTCGACGCGGTAGTCGACCCACGCCTGCAGAGATTCCGCGCTGTCCGCCCCCACACATAATTTCACCAGATTTAACGTCATCCTTCTGAACTAGCAGGCCTGCTCCCGACGTCAAGCCAACCCGCCGAAACTCGGTGGATTGTGCACAGGCGCGCACAGCAAATCCTTGCACCCCACACCGAACAGGGGTCTCATTATGTCTATGGACGTGTTTGTAACCGGCGGCACCGGGACAATCGGCGCAGCCGTCGTGAAAAACCTGATCTCGAAAGGATGCCGCGTCATTGCGCTTGCGCGCTCCGAGGCTTCCGCGGACAGGTTGCGCGCACTCGGGGCAAGCGCGTTCCCCGGCGATCTGAAAAATCCGGAAAGCTGGGTTGAAAGAGCCGCCTCCTGCGATGCCGTCGTGCACGCGGGAGCCACATTCACCGACGACATGGGACGAATTGACCGCCTGTCCATGCTTTCGCTGAAACAGGCCGCAAAGCACAGGAAGCAGCCGCTGAAACTTGTTTATACCGGCGGTATCTGGTTGTTCCCCTCTACCACCGGATCGCAGGCAATCACCGAGAAGACGGCATTTGCCCCCATTCCGGCGTTCCGCTTCATGGCGGAAACGATCCGCACCCTGTCTCACGGGACCGATCTCAATCTCGTGGTCATTCATCCCGCGCTGGTCTGCAGTCTGACGGAGGGGCCCATTGCCCGGATGACACAGGCCCTCAGGGACGGCGTGCCCTTCCGGACGAGCGCCGGGCCGGAAACCATGTGGCCCCTTGTCGAAGCAAATGATCTGGCGTCGCTCTACAGCCTTGCGCTCCAGCACGCCCGCTTCAGAATGACGCTTCTGGCAAGCTCCGTGCCGGGCATTTCCGTCGGACACCTGGCGTCGCACATCTCCGCCCGTCACGGCGCACCGCTGGAAATCGAGACAGCCGGGACCGGGACCGATCAGAATCAGCAAACCGACTTCGACGCGGGCTACGCGCTGTCGCAACGGGTCGACACCGCGCACACCCGGCGCACCGTCGGCTGGGAGCCGGAATTCGCCACCATAGAGGATCTCGTCGTTTCTCTTTCCCGTTAACGGCGCATGTCAAAACGGGCCAAGTGAGACCGATCCGGGACAAGGCTTTTTCAACCTGTCGCCCATATCATGCGGACAACCAATTCACGGGATGCCACATGAAACGACTTGCGGCCTTTTTTCTGGTTCTGACGATCACGCTCGGATCTGTCCCCGCCTGCGCGGAGTGGGCCGAAGGTGCGTTTTCCATGGTCAATACGGCTGCATTCTCGGAACGGAACGGTCAAAGAACGTCTCTTGACCTGGAACGGCAGTCTGCCGAGGCCATCATTGACTTTCAGACGGGAGATCGGCTTGGCCTGACGATAGGCGGCACGAAAATCGTGCTTTACCCCGTTTCAGGCGGCCTTGCAGGCCTGACCTGGAACCCGC
Organism: Roseibium sp.; assembly: GCF_965232425.1. Taxonomy (GTDB): domain Bacteria; phylum Pseudomonadota; class Alphaproteobacteria; order Rhizobiales; family Stappiaceae; genus Roseibium. Next base: position 5,174,909 of record NZ_OZ246971.1, on the reverse strand, counting down.
AAGGGGTCAGCCTCCTTCACGAGAAGGATATCAAGGCGCTCAATCATCCCCTCTTGCCGGGAGAAGTCCCGGCGTGGGGAGCCGATATGGCCTGGCCGGGATTGGGCGTTGCAAGGCTGGTGCTCGTTCCCCTGGGTGCGGATGCCTATGTCGGTTTCCTGATCAGTCATCCGCAGGACAGGAAAGTCGTTCGGCAAATGGAGTTCAGACGGGTTCCCGGCCCCAGGGACAGACCTGACTAGGATACCTGCTCGTTTTTTTGCGGAGCGGAATCAAAAAAGGCGTGGTCACTGACCACACCTTTCATTCGGTTACGCGACCGGCGTCTTACTGTGCGACGGCGACGGCGTTGTTCGCGCTTTCCACATCATTGAAGAGAAGGATCATAGTCAAAGCGAGACCTACCGCAGCGACAGTCCAGAGAGTGACGCTCCAACAGGATTTCTGCACGTTTTCGTCCATTCAAGCCCTACACTTTTTTGCGGCGCCGATCCCCTGCATTTTCAAATGTGGCGCCATTGGGGCGACGAAGTAAACGAACCTTTACCAATTCGCAAGCGCAAAAAAGGTGCAGCTGCCAACCGATTTTTGCAGAGCAGAATTCCTTTCATTTTTTCAGCTGCTTATGCTTATTTGGGTTCGTTGTGCCCAACAGAAAGTTTCACCATGCATGCTCTTTCGAACCTGGATATCGCTGCCGCTGTCTGGTTTCTTGTCGCCTGGTTCGGTTTCAACCTCGTCGTCGATGTCACCTCATTGAGGCACAAGACGCTGTCCAGCGCGATGGATGACTACCGGCGTGAATGGATGCTCTCCATGTGCGACCGCGAGGTGCGCATCATGGACACCGCCATCATGTCCGGATTGCAGCAGGGAACGGCGTTTTTCGCCTCGACGGCGCTTCTGGCGATCGGCGGCGGGTTTGCGCTTCTGGAGGCGACGGACCGGATTGTACAGATTACCGGCGATCTTTCGATCCCGGTGGAAAGCAGCAGAGCCCTGTGGGAAATCAAGGTGCTCGGCCTCATGCTCATTTTTGCATATGGGTTTTTCAAGTTCGGCTGGGCGTACAGGCTATTCAACTATGCCAGCATCGTCATGGGCGCGGTGCCCGAGCACGGCAGGGCCAACCGGGAAGACGTCCGCAAAATGGCACGCAAGGCCGCAGAGCTGAATGTTCTGGCCGGGCGGCATTTCAACCGCGGCCAGAGAGCCCTGTTTTTTGCGATCGGATTTCTGGGCTGGTTCGCGGGACCCTATGTCTTTGCGGCCTGCACGCTTGCCGTCCTGCTGGTTCTCCTGCGGCGTCAGTTCGCCTCGCGCGCAAGAGCAGCCGTGCTCTCCGGGCAATACCCGAGCTTGCTGTCATCGGACAAGTCCGGAGAATAGACGGAAACCGGATCATCGAAGCCTTTCACCCGGTAGCGGCCGTATAGACCCGACCGGCAGCCCATGATGTCAGAAAGCGCGTCGGAGACGAGCACCTCGCGATGCAGGTCTTTCGCAAGCTCGGCGATCCGTGCGGCCAGGTTGACCACCGGGCCGACGACCGTGAAATCAAGGCGTGTCTCGCTGCCGACATTGCCGTAAAAGACGTCGCCGGCATGAAGCGCGATCCCGACACTCAGATCCGGTGTGACCGCACAGGTATTGCTCGTATTGATCGTCTCGATCCGCTTGAGCGTTTCCCGTGCCGCAAGCAGCGCCCTCCTGGCCGCATCGCGCGCTTCCTCTTCCGTTTCGTACGGGAAGATTGCCATCACCTCGTCGCCGATGAACTTGAGCACCTCGCCGCCATGTGCCTCGACAGCCGCCGTCATCGCCCCGAAATACTTGTTGAGGAACGACACGATCATGTCGGCGGGAAGCGTGTTGGAAAGCCGGGTGAACCCGCGGATGTCGGCGAAACTGACAACCGCCTTGATGGTCTCGCCCTGTCCGCGGCGGGTGGTTCCGTCGAGAACCTTCGAGCCCGCGCGCCGGCCCACATAGGTATCGAGAACCGTTTCTGCGGTCCGGCGCAACGTCTTGAGCTCGCACACGAGCCCCAGGGGCCGGACGATCGAATCGAACACGCCGATATGCGTTTTGGTGAAGCCTGCGGGTGCCTTCGTGGCGAATGTCACGACCTTGACCGAGCCGTCGGAAAACGGCATCGGCAGCGCGATATAGTCTGTGTAGCCCTCATCGCGCAGTTCGAGCGTGATCGGGAACTCCTCTGCCTGGTCAGGCGCTTCCGCGAGCCTGACGCGCACAGGTCTGACGGTCTCGTGTACGCGCTTGATGGGACTGGACTGATAGTCTTCGTCCGAGCTGTTCTCGGCCGTGTAGAGACGCAGCTCGCGTGTTCCTTCACTTGTCCAGACGGAGCCTTCCGCCCTGACATTCGGATGAACGACCCAGATCCCGGTGGTTGCCCTGTCCACCGGCACATGTCCGTCGCGAAGACGGACGGCCATTTCACTGACCACTTCCAAGGTGTCGTTGAGATACGACGCGTCGCTATAAAGCCATTGCACAACGTCTGCCGCGACAAGCGGTGCTTCCAGGACCATCTGCCCAAGCCCTTTTGTTCCCTGAGATATCCCTGATATGGTGCGTCGCAACGCAAAGTGAAAGAGGCAAAATACGGACAGCGTTAATCTTTTGCCGGTTTTCCTTCCTCCGGCCCGGGCAAGAGCACAGGTGTGCGCCCCGTGATCCGGTAAACGAGAAGTCCGAGCCATTCCCTGAATGCCAGGTCAAAGCGCCGCAATCCCTTCGAGGCGCCGGAAAAGCCAAGCCCCCTGTCCTCGATCCCACGCGTCCTGTAGTCGACCGGATAAGCGGTGACACCGGTCCAGCCGGCCTGCTCAAAAACGCCCATGGCCCTCGGCATGTGATAGGCAGACGTCACCAGAAGCCAGGTCTGTCCGGGTTGCGGATCTATCAGCTTTTTGGTCAGCACGGCGTTTTGCCAGGTGTTTCTCGACGCGTCTTCCAGAACGACCCGATCCGGTGCTATGCCGAAATCCTCGAACAGTCTTGCAGCCCCCTCGGCTTCCGTCGCCTGGGACTGGATGATGACGCCTTTGCCGCCGGTATGAACAACGCGCGCATCCGGCAGCGCTGCAGCAAGCCGCGCCGCGATCGTGATTCTCTCGCCTGATGTCGTGAGTGCCGTATCGCCCCGGCCGCCGGTCACGATCGTATCGACGGCCCCGCCCAGAACGATGATCCCGTCGTAGGATCTGGTCACGTCCGGCCGCGGAAACCGGTCCTCGAGGGGAAGAATGAGCCAGTTCGCCGCCGGCGAGAGGCCACATACCGCCAATCCGAACACAGCCAGCCAGACCAGACGTATCCCGGTCACCGGCCACCGGTTGAAGCTCTTGAGCACCAGACCAATCAGCGCGACCGCGATCAGGAGATTCGACGGCTGCATGAAAAAATAGCCGATCTTTGCAATGTAAAAGAACACTCCGGCAGTCCAACCTTGGTTTTTCGCATTTGAAATCTAGCTTCGGATCGCGATTCCGCGAAGCGGACCTGTTGTTTCCGCGCATCCGGATGAGACTGTTTTCCATAACTAAAACAAGAGTGTGGCGGGTGGCTCCGGAAATTCGTTTCACAGTGGTTTCAAAAAAAGATCGAATAAGGATGTTCTGGAAAAAACAAAATAAGCCAAACACTTAAGTTCCAAGCTGGCGGAACGGATCTGTAAATCAATTGTCACACTTTACAGCGAAAGTGCAGTCGATTTCCTGGTTTGACATGAAGTGAAACGATGAGAATCGGCCACGGGTTTTCCCCTGCAATGATTGTCGTTTTTCACAAAGGCGATAACCGTGATCGAGGTCACAGGGGCGTGAGCAGAAGTGAGGCATGCTGTGTGTGTTGAACCAAGACACAGTCGAGGGTAGCCAAATGACACTCTATTTGAAACTCGGTGGACGCGAAGCGATGGTGAAGGCAATGCCGCGTTTGCGTGCCAGACTTGAACAGGATCCCTGTTTCGACCTCTCGCGGCTCCAGAAGGAATTCGAGCGCGCGGAAGACTTCACGGAATTCCTCATCTTCCTGGTTGGCGGTGCTCCGTTCTACGACGGCAAGCCGATCTGTGAACTTCTGTCCCCGATTTGCACATGCAAGGAGGTTTACGAGCGGTTCGTCGATCATCTGGTCATGGTGCTGTTCGCGGGAAAAAGAAGCGAAGACGATGAATCAGATCTCCGTGACCTGATGAAAACCCTGCGTCCGCAGGTTCTCGATCCGAGGCCGGTCGACCCGATCATGGTCTACTCGGTGGAACAGGAATTGATCAGCGCCTGATCCTGAAATCCAGGTTTTCAAACAAAAACGCCGGCGACAAAGCACCGGCGTTTTGTTTTGCAAGTCCGAAAAGTGTCAGCCCAGCTCTTGCACGCTGGTGACAACCTTCCCCACAAGACCATATTCGATACCCTCTTCGGGGCTCATCCAGTAGTCCCGGTCCGTGTCTTTCTCGATCCGGTCGATCGGCTGGCCGGTCGCATCGGCGAAGATCTTGTTCAACCGGTCCCGCATCTTGATGATTTCCTTGGCCTGGATCTCGATGTCGGTTGCCATGCCGCCGGCGCCGCCGGACGGTTGGTGCAGCAGGAACCGTGTATTCGGCGTACAGAAACGGTTTTCCTTGGGCACCGATACGTAGATGAGCGCGCCGGCGCTGGCCACCCAGCCCATGCCGAGAATGCGGACTTCCGGCGCAATGAACTTGATGGTGTCGTGGATCATGTCGCCGGATTCGACGTGACCGCCGGGCGAGGAAACGATCACGGTGATCGGGTCGTTGGAAACCTGCGCCAAGGCGAGCATCCGCGCGCACACGTCGCGCGCCATGTCCTGGGTGACCGGACCGGTGATCAGCACCGTGCGGGCTTCGAACAGATGCTTGTCGACCTGGATCGAAGGCTGGCTCTTGGGTTTGTCATCTTCATCGTCGTCAAGACGTGCTGGCACATTCGTTGAGTAGTTTTTCATGCGCAGGATTACGCTCCCTTTGCTGTTGAGCCGGCTGGACCGACAGTATCTGGCAGATTCGCGGGCATTCACCCCGCGCCTGTTTTGACCATGTGTATGCGAACAAACGACCGCTCGCAAACCTTGAAAGCCTGAATAGACCGAAAAGAGTTATCAATCTGGGAACATCGCCGCATTACGCTGCTCATTTACCGTGACGCGGGCTTTCGTCAACGTCGTCATTCCTGTGCCCGACCAAAAAATGCCATACGAGGAGAAAGGCGAACGGCAGCGAGGGCCACACGAACCAAAGGGCCGAAAGTCCCGTTGTCAGGAGGTTCAAGACGAAGAAAAAGCCGATCAGAAGAAAACACATCCGCACGCGCCTGGGCTGCATCCGCAACCAGCGACGCGCCTGCTCGAAGCCGTTGGCAACCGCCTGGGTGTCCTTGTCCCATTGCGGATGGCTGTCTGCCCGGGTCTCCGGCTCCGCGTCCCCTGGATCCATGACAGGTTCGGCCGGCGCGTTGCGCCCTCCGAGCCGCACCGCGTAGGTCTCGACCGGTTCGCTGACATTCTTGACGACCTGTGGCCCGAGCGGTTCGAACCCGAGCGCCACTTTCGCCTTCACCTGATCGTAGACGGATTGCGACAGCATGATACCGCCGCGCGGAGCCAGTTCCTGCAGCCGCGCCGCGACGTTGACACCCTCGCCGTAAATGTCGTCTCCCTCGACCATGATATCGCCGAGATTGATCCCGACACGAAATTCCATGCGGTTCATTTCCGGAAGATCGGCGTTTCTGAGCGTCAGCTCGTTCTGAATGTCGACGGCGCACTGGACCGCCTCGATCACGGACGTGAATTCTATGATGACGGCGTCGCCCCAGGTGTTCACTATCCGGCCATTATGCCGCTCCGTCAGGGAAGACATGACCTCCCGATACGCGCGCAGCCTGTCCAGCGTGCCGTCTTCGTCCCGCTCCATGAGTTTGGAATATTGTGCAACATCCGCGCACATGATCGCCGACAGACGCCGCTTGACCCGTTGCATGTTCGAAACCCCTGAGACCTACAGCTAAGGAATGGGAAGCCGGGAAGCAAATTGCAAGGAAAAACCAGCCACCGACACGATCCGCAGCCCTGCCCTACGAGCTGTTTTGCGCCAGGTTCCGCAGGGCATCCAGTGCATCGTCTGCCCTGTCGGCCGGAACGAATACGTGGTCATGAAAATAGGCCGCCACGACATTGGCGGAAATCCCCTCTTTCGTGAGGGCAGCGGCAATGGCAGCCGTCAGGCCGACCGCCTCGAGGGAGGAATGCACGGTCAGCGTGATCCTGCGGAACCACTCCGCATCCGCCAGCCCTAACTCCCGCGCCCGTTCGACCGGCAGGATCGCCGTTGTGCCCTCGGTTTCGGCGAAGAGGCCGATCGCACCATAGTCGACCAGATCCTGAAATGTCCGGTTCGCGAATGTGCAGAAGACATACGGTTCCGGATCGAGCATGGGGCGCATCTGCGCGATCAGGGTATGCAGGTCGGTTTCGCCGGTCATTCCGTTTCCATTTCAGAAATTGGCTGCGACAACAGGAGCAGTATCTGACTGTAACAGTCTCCACTCGAAAACTCGAACGGCCGGCAGTGCTGGATATTTCGGAAACCTACGCCCCTCGTCGACCGAACCCGCCACTACCGCCGCGCGCTGGATGTGGTCTCGGTATCGACCTCCCAGGTGTCTGCACGTGCGGTGACCGGCTCGAATGAGCAGGAACACCCGGTTGCGCCACACGTCCGCCGCCGCCAGGCAAATTCCTGAGGATGCCGCATATCCCGACATAGATGAACGCAATCCGCCAGACGAAGAACCAGATATATTCCAGGGGCCCGTCGACATACCGGGCCAGAACCAGCGTTTCAGGGGACCCGGGCACATATCTGAAGATCGGTCTGAAGGGGGCTTCCGGCGTCGCCCGCTCCTGCCTTTCCCTGAGACTGCCGCCGTAGGAATAGCCGACATGCAGGGTTTGCTGGTGCGACCTTCCATCCGTGCCGTCGTAGCGGACAGTCACGAAAAAGCGCGGCCGCCCGGCATCGGGGCTGTCAGGATCTTTCTTGATCGACATGAGTTCACCCTCGACATCGACGCCGAGAAAAACCATCTGAAACGAACTCGAAAAATTGAACGCACTCCCGACCAGACCGGCCCCGGCAATGAAAATGCCGAAGAGAAACACGCCGATCGAAGCCCATTGTCCGGCAACAGAATCCGCACGTCCTTCATCAGCTTCCGGCAAGCCGGCAATGACCCGTTTGAACAGCCCGCGCGCGCCGATCACGAAAAGCCCCACTCCGGCGGCTAACATGCCCACACCCGTTAAGGTTGGCTTCAGGAGAAGCCATGGGTCGCCCTCAAAGGACTGACCGGTATACTTGCCCGCCTCCTGCATGAGACGCACCTGAGGCAAACTGGAGTCACCGGTAAACATCTCATAGATAAAATAAAACGCCACAAGACTCGTAATCGCCCAATAAACGAGTATCCCGCCGATCAAAACGCCGGCTAGTCCTGCCAGAATATCAATGCCGTATCTTAAAGCCCGGTCCATCGCACCCTCCAATGAAGATGCGCAACTCTAACGAGCAGAAGTTTAACCGTCTCCAAAGAGCGATGGTTAACTTTCGAATATCCGGCCGGTCACTTCATTTCTTTGCCGCAAGCGCCATGTTGCACAGCATCTCGAACATGATCGACACGCCCAGGAAGGCAGTCGCACCTGCCTGGTCGAAGGGCGGCGAGACCTCGACGAGATCGGCCCCGACAATGTTCACCCCTTCCAGCAGCCTCGCAACCTGCAAGGCCTGGAACGAATTCGGCCCGCCGACCTCCGGAGTTCCGGTTCCCGGCGCAAACGCCGGGTCGACAAAGTCGATATCATAGGAAACATAGGTGTCCTGCGAGCCGGCGATCTCTCTCGCCTCGACCATGACGTCCTCGGGACCACGCGCATGGAACTCTTCAATGGGAACGACCCGGATGCCGACACTGTCCGCAAAGTCCCTGTCTTCACTGTCATAGGCGGTGCCGCGAATACCGATCTGAATGACCCTTTTGGGATCGAGGAGGCCTTCCTCAACCGCGCGCCTGAACGGCGTGCCATGGGTGTATTGCATGCCGCCGAAATAGCTCTTGAACAGATCCGTGTGACTGTCGAAGTGGATCATCCCAAGCGGTCCGTCCTTCGCGAGCGCGCGCAGGATCGGAAGGGAACACAGGTGGTCTCCGCCGGCGGTAAGCGGTCGGATGCCCTGTTCACGGACCCGGTCGTAAAACGAGGTCATGCGCGTGAGGCTGTTATCGACGCTCGCCGGGTTCGGCCCGACATCCCCCAGATCGGCGCAGTTTGTCAGCTCGAAGGGACGCACGCCGGTTGCTCCGTTCTGGGCGCGGATCATCGTCGACATGTCCCGCAATTGCCTGGGTCCGTGGCGCGGACCCGGCCGGTTGGTGGTTCCGCCGTCCCACGGTGCTCCGATCAGGCCGATCTCGACCTCGGCTATCTTCGCGTCATCGAGCGCTACATGCGGCAACCTCATGAATGTCGGAACCCCGGCAAATCGAGGTAAATCGAACCCGGATACCGGGTGGAAAAACGGATCGGTCATGAGGTCGGCCTGAGGTTTGTTCAAATCGAAATTTGTCGCGGGATACTATTTCTGGCAGAATCTGCAGCTTGTTCAACAAAAACCGGACTACCAGTCGATCGGTTTTCCGAGGTGATCGAAAAACCCGCCAGTTTCTGCCGGCGAAAGTCTCTCAACAACGTCCAGAAGCCGCTGGGCCGCCACATCCGGTTCCTGAACATCGAGACCGCTCTTCGCGAATGTCTCGGTCAGCTGCGTTCTGACGGTTCCCGGATGAAGAGCAACGGCAATTGCCTCGGGGTTTCGTCTGGCGAGTTCGACGGCTGCGGTCCTCAAAATCTGGTTGAGACCCGCCTTGGCGGCCCGATAGGCGTACCAGCCGCCAAGCCTGTTGTCGCCGATGGAGCCGACGCGCGCGGACAGTGTTGCGAACAGGCTTCGGCCTTCTCTCGGAAAGAGGGGCAGAAAGTGCTTCATGAGGAGGGCCGGTCCGATGGCGTTGACGGCATAGGACCGGGCAAGATGGGCCGGGTCGATTTCCCGCCAGCTCTTCTCCGGGCGCATGCCGTCAAGTGTCAATGCACCGCTCGCATCGAACACCAGCCTGACCTCCCCCTCCAGGGACCTCAGGTGCCCTGCGCAGGCCTCGATTGTCGTCTCGTCGAGAAGATCGAGCGGTGGCACGGACTGTCTGCCGAAACCGACGACCTCGTCGTAGTGTCCCGACGCCCTGACCGCTTCGATGATCGCGGAACCGATGCCGCCGGTGGGGCCGACGATGACGGCTATTTTGCGGGTCATATGCAATCCTGACTGTTTGCCTCACCGTCAATACGCGCGGAAACGCCACCGGGATTGCCTGCGGTGCGGCCAGGTTCATGATTCAGACAGTCGCCGTCCAGATTCCGTCGACATAGTCCGCCTCGTCATCGCCTGGCCAGGGCGGCATGGATATGCAGATGAACTTGAGCGGCACCGTCGCATCGCTCCTGTACTGAAATGCCGTGCCGGCGGGAATATCGATGGAGACGCCCGGAACCAGGTCCACGGTGCTCGAGGTTTCGCCGTCGGCACGCCAGATCTGTCCCTGCCCCTCCAGGACGAACCAGAACTCGCTGACCGTCTTGTGCTGTGTCGCGCGGTTGATCTGCCCGGCAGGGACCGTGGAATGGATCATGTTTCCCGTTGGGCCGTCCATCAGGAACCGGATGTCCGCACCCGCGGGAGACTTGGCGTCGAATTTGTCGGACAGGATATTCTGCTTCACGGCGGCTTTACCCTTTCAAGGAGACGGCGGCGTGACGTCCCTGCGACCATTCTTGCCGCGCCTGTAAGGCCCTGTCGAGCCGCGTGCTAAACAGTCTTGTTGAAGATTTCCCTCCCGATCAGCATGCGCCTGATTTCCGATGTCCCGGCACCGATCTCGTAGAGCTTGGCATCACGCAACAGCCGGCCGGTCGGATACTCGTTGATATAGCCGTTGCCGCCGAGCAGCTGGATCGCATCAAGCGCGATCTTCGTTGCGTTTTCAGCGGCATAAAGGATCGCACCTGCCGCGTCCTCCCGGGTCGTCTCCCCGCGGTCGCACGCTTTTGCGACTGCGTAGACATAGGACTTGGTGGCATTCATCGAGACATACATGTCCGCGACCTTGCCCTGCACCAGCTGGAAGGTGCCGATCGGCTGGCCGAACTGCTCCCGCTCATGCACATAGGGAATGACGACGTCCATGGCCGCCTGCATGATGCCGACACAGCCGGCCGCAAGGACGGCACGTTCGTAGTCAAGCCCGGACATCAGCACATTGACGCCCTTGCCGACCTCCCCGAGCACGTTTTCCTCCGGCACTTCGCAGTCCTGGAAAACGAGTTCACCTGTTTCCGAGCCGCGCATGCCCAGCTTGTCCAGCTTCTGTGCGACGGAAAACCCGGGGAAGTCCTTTTCGACCAGGAAGGCCGTGATGCCCTTGGGCCCCGCATTCGGATCGGTCTTGGCGTAAATGATCATGGTGTTGGCCGACGGACCGTTTGTGATCCACATTTTCGAGCCGTTCAGAACATAGCGGTCGCCCTTCTTGTCGGCCCGGAGCTTCATGGAGACAACATCGGAACCCGCACCCGGCTCCGACATCGCCAGAGCCCCGAGATGTTCGCCCGTGATCAGCTTTTCGAGGTAGCGTTTTTTCTGATCTTCCCGGCCCCAGCGGCGCAACTGGTTGACGCACAGGTTGGAATGGGCACCGTAGCTCAGTCCGATGGACGCGGAAGCGCGGCTGACCTCTTCCATCGCGATGCAGTGCTCCAGGTAGCCGAGGCCGGAACCGCCCCAGTCCTCCTCCACGGTGATGCCGTGAAGGCCGAGTTCGCCCATCTCCGGCCAGATTTCTCTCGGGAACCAGTCTTCCCGGTCGATCTTCTCCGCGAGCGGGGCGATCCGGTCCTGACTGAAGGATCGAACGGTGTCGCGCAGCATGTCTGCGGTTTCGCCCAGATCGAAATTGAACCCGGGAAAATCGTTGCGAATCATAATTTTACCTCCCTGCGATCCTGATATCAGGTTCGCACGTAACGAATGGAATCGCTCAGCTCGCCGATCCGGTCGTAGAGCAGCTGAGCACGCTTGTTGTCTCGATCGGTGTGCCAGTAGACCTTGCCGCTGGCGCCGGGTTCCCGGTCCGCCGCAGCGTAAACCGCCTCAATCAGTTTTCGGCCGGCTCCCGTCCCCCTGGCCTCGGGGCTCACAAAAAGATCTTCCAGATAGCAGACCGTCTCCAGCGACCAGGTGCTGTCGTGAAACAGGAAATGCACGAAGCCGACCACCTCGCCGTCGCGTTCTGCGACAAAGGCGGAATGTGACCCGGGCGCAAGCAGGCGCTTGAACATTCCGTCGGTGACTTCCGGGGCAAGATCCTGCTCGTAGAAGTCCAGGTAGGCCGCCCAATGGTGTTCCCAAACGGATCTGTCGTCCGACGACAGATCGCGGATCAGAATGTCAGACATGGTTCAATCCTTTACGCCTGCAACGCTGACAAGCGTGAACAGCCCGGTCGCGACATGGACCTGCAATCCGTCCTCGAGCCCGTAGACATCCGCCTTTGCGATGGTAAGTGTTCGGCCGGGCTTCACGACACGCCCCCTTGCCAGAAGTGTCTCCTGCCTGGCCGGGTTGAGCAGGTTGATCTTGTATTCGCTCGTCAGCACACCGCAATCAGCGGCAAAGAGGGACAGGGCCGCATAGCCGGCGGCGCTGTCGGCAATGGACGATGTTGCCCCGGCATGAAAGAAACCATGCTGCTGGGTCAGGTCCTGACGCAAGTTCAGTTCGATATCCACGGCCCCCGGGGCAACGTGCACCAGTTCCGCCCCGAGATGCTTCATGAAGTGTTGCAAGGCGAAGCTTTTCCGGACACGGCCGTCCCAGTCGGGATCTCTCGGCTTCAGATCCATCATTCAATCCCGACCCGCGTTCTGCTGACAAGCTCCGACATGCGCGTCCTGGCACCGGTCTCAACTTCGTCGAGTTCCAGCAGTGTCAGTTCGATGTCGCGCTGCTTTTCAAGAAGCTCTTCCCGGCGCGCCGCGATTTTTTCCAGAAGCAGTCTCAACTGGCCTGCTTCACCCGGCGACGTGCCGTACATCTCGATCATTTCCTTGATTTCATTCAGGGAAAATCCGAGCCGTTTGCCCCGCAGGATGAGTTTGATACGGGTCCGGTCACCGGGCGTGTAGAGCCGCTGACGGCCGCGTCTTTGCGGCGTGACCAGCCCCTGGGCCTCGTAGAAGCGCAAGGTTCGAGTGGTGATATCGAACTCCTGCGTCAGTTGTGTGATCGTGAAATAGCGCTGCATGCCCGCTCCTTGATACGGGCACAGTTTATTCTTTTTACGTTAAAGTCAATACATCAATTTTTTCATATAAATTGCAGTGACTTGGTATTCACGTACGCAGGTCACTCACAGCGGCCTCGGCGTTCAGCACATTCAGATCCACGTTGCCCGAAATACCCTTGATCGTACCGCTGTCCTGATACTGCCAGAGGACCCAGTCCTTCGTGTAGGACGGCGAATGCCAGATGGAACGGGTCCAAAGACGCCGGTTGAGCCCCTGTCCCTTGAGATAGGCACGGTAAAAGTCTTCCGGGGCGTACAGGATGACCTTTTTTCGGCTCGACAACTCCACCTGGGCAACGAAGTCGGAGATCTCTTTCAGGACCGCGTCGACCGGTGGTCTCCGGGCGCAGTTGGCGCTGAATTCAAGGTCCAGAACAGGGGCGAGCATGTCCGGGTCATCAGGCAGCACCTCGAGAAAATTGAGGGCCTGCTCCCTGCCCGGTTTGCAGAGGCTGAAATAGTGGTAAGCACCTCTGGCCAGGCCGACCGAACCGGCACCAGCCCAGTTCCGCGCAAAGGCACCGTCCTTGAAATCGCCGCCCTCGGTTGCCTTCATGTAGACGAAGGCGATGTCGTCACCGGCAACTTCGGTCCAGTCGATTTCACCGAGATGGTGCGAAACATCAAGGCCGCGGATCGGGTATTCGTCCCTGTCTGGTTCCCAGCTCATGAAAAAAAACGCCGCTCCGCCGATCGAGATGACGCACCCGACCACTACGTAGAAAACTGTCCGGAATATTGCCTGCAAGAATTTCATTTTGCCACCCGCTTCCAAGGCGACAAGAATTTGCCTCAAAATTCTTAAGATTCACGATAGAAAATTCGGCCAGAGCGGCGGCGCCGCAAGTTCGAGCACATTTCCGTCAGGATCGTTGAAATAAATGCTTGTACCACCGGCCGGCCAAACCACCTCGCTGATGATCTCGACCGAGTTGGCCCTGAGAAAGTCGCGCCACGGCTGCAGCTGTCCGGTGCCGATCCGGAAGGCAAAGTGACTGTTCCCGGATGTGTCATGGCCCGGAACGACACCGCCTGAGGTTTCGACATCGTCCCCGGTATGGCCACGTCGAAACACCAGGAGCGCCTGGCCCGGTCCGGCATCGTAAGCAAAGAGCCTGTCACCCGCGACCATTCTCTTGAGACCGAGAACGTGCGAATAAAACGCGTGTGCGGCGTCCATGTCATCCACATAGACCGCTGTTTCCAGTACGCCGTTGATCTCAGGTCTGTCCATGTCTTCGCCCTCTCGGCATTGAGACAGCTATACCGTGCAATAGACAAACTGTAAAAACCGCCTCAGCAAAATCAACTAAAAGGTGCAGAAAGAAGGTATAATACCTAGAAAAAGTAACTAACGTAAGCAAATGCGTTTGCCATCAAAAGACATCGTGTGTGAAACTCACCGCAGCAATGAAGATTCGATTGACTTCATTTGACAATGAAACGCGTACCGACCGGGGCACATCGGCGCAAAATGAACAATAAACGCACAACGCGCGCACTCCTGCTTGCAACACTTTTGTTTCTCCTTCCCCTGGGAAGCGTTGCAAACGCGGATTATGTCGTGACCGTCATGGGCCCCGAGGCGCCGGCGGACAAGCGCTATGAATATGACCGGGCGGTGATAGAACTCGCCCTGACCAAGACACGGGCCAAGTTCGGAGACTTCACCGTTCGCGACACACCGTCCGGACAGAACACGCGGCGTGCCCTCATCGAAGCATCGAACAACAAATATACGAATTTCATCATCAAGACATCGATGAGCAACGATTTGCCCGAAAGCCTCGCGGTCATCCCGTTCCCCGTCGACCTGGGCATCGTCGGCTACCGTGTCGCGTTTGTATCGGAGAAGAACAAGGAAGCGCTCTCCAGGGTGAAGTCACTTGAGGATCTCAGGAAATTCGAGGTCATTCAGGGTCTTGGCTGGCTGGACACACGCATTCTCCGGCATCACGGCTTCAATGTGCGCACGAACGCGGAATACCAGCCGATGTTCTCAATGGCTGCGCTCGGCCGCGCGGACCTGTTTTTCAGAGGGGTAAACGAGCTTCTCGACGAATGGGAAGCGAACAGGCATATTTCCGGCCTGACCTTTGACGAAACAATCTCCGTCTACTACCCGCTGCCGAGATTTCTCGCGACGTCGCGCGACAACAGGGAACTGATCGAACGCGTCCACGAGGGCTTGCTGCTCGCCCATGAAGACGGCTCGCTCCAGGAACTTTGGGAAGACAAGTACCGCGCAAGCATCGATTTCGCCAATCTGAGCGGCCGGAAGATCTTCCGGCTGGAAAACCCCTTTCTCGAGGGCCTTGACCCGTCCTGGCAACAATATGTCTACCAGGTCGGGTCAGAGTTGACACAGTAGCCTCACCTTGCGGAGACGCCCGTGTCCGCTGCCGTCAGGCGAGCGTCAGTTTGACGTCGATGTTGTTGCGCGTGGCATTTGAGTAGGGACAGACCTGGTGCGCCTTTGCGACAAGGTTTTCAGCGGCTGACCGCTCCACCCCCGGCAACGATATCTCCAGAGCGACCTCAAGACCGAAGCCGCCTTCGGAACGCGGCCCGATACCGACCGTCGACGTGATCGAGGTGTCGGCCGGTACTGCAATTTTCTCCTGGCCGCCAACGAATTTCAGCGCACCGATGAAACACGCGGCATATCCTGCGGCGAACAGTTCTTCCGGGTTGTTTCCCGCGCCGCCCGCGCCTCCCAGTTCCTTGGGTGTCGCCAGGTCCACCTTGAACGATCCACTGAGCGTCTCCGCCTTACCGTCACGGCCTCCGGTTGCACGTGCTTTTGTTTCATAAAGAACTTCGACAGTCATTTCCGCGTACTCCTATCTTCATGTAAAACTGACCGTTTTCCAATTCGGCCTTCAAATTTATATCGTGCACGATATATTTTATGCACATAAAGCACTGCGCACCAGCCGTCAACTGGTTGCGACCATATCGTGCACGACTTATAAGGTGACGAATGAACGAAAAGACAGATCAGATGTCTCTCCTTGATGCGATCGGAATGCCTGCCTCCGGAGAGACCCGTACCCGCAAAAAAGACAATCAGGACAGTGCGAAGGCCACCGGCGCAGGGAAGACTACAAAGCCCGCAAAGCGCAAGAAAAAGCCTGCGTCCTCCGTAAACGCCGGGAAGGCAGCAGCGGCGGATGATGTGTCCGCGATGCCCGGTGGCACAGACAGTGTTGACGACACGCCCGCAACTGAAAGCAAGGTGCATGGATCGACATTGCCCGAAATGTCAGCGCCCCTGCCGCTCGACAGATTTATCTGCTTTGCGCTTTATTCCGCCAACCACGCCATGCACAGCGTCTACAAGGATCTGTTGAAAGACGTCGGCTTGACCTATCCCCAGTTCCTGGCAATGACCGTGCTCTGGGAAAAGAACAACGTGCCGGTCGGCGCGATCACCTCGAAGCTGCAGCTCGACACGAATACGCTTACTCCGCTTCTCAAACGTCTTGAGACAATGGGACTGATCACGCGGACACGGAACACCAAGGACGAGCGGCAGGTGATCCTCAAGCTGACCCGCAAGGGCCGCGCACTTCAGAAAAAGACCGAAGACTTCAGCACGTGCATCCTGTCCTCGACCGGCATCGGCATGGAAGAGGTCATGGACTTGCAGCGCAGGATCATGAAGCTGCGCGACAATCTTCGGACGGCGGGAACGACGTGACCCCGATCTGCGCGGCCTAGGGTACGGACCCATAAATGAAGCCGATTTGGCGGCAGAAATGGCGAAATCTCGCGAGGAAGCGTGTGCAGAGCGGGCTTTATGCCCGGTCAAGCGCGGTGACGCTGCGAAGTGAAGCCATTTTGCCGTCCGTCGGATTTGGTCGTTTTGTCCATCTGCTGCGTCGCGAAAGGTTTGAAAATGAACCACATTTCCTGCGCTTTCGCTCCTTGCAGCCGGTCAAAACGATCCAAACCAAATTGACTTCATTTATGAGTCCGTACCCTAGAACGGCAGGCCGAACCAGAGTGCCGCGATACCGAGAAAGGCGAAAAATCCGACAACGTCGGTGACCGTCGTCACGAACACGCTCGATGCAATCGCCGGATCGACATTCACCCGGTCCAGCACGATCGGGATCAGCAGTCCTGAAAGTCCGGCAAACAGCATGTTGATGATGATCGCGCCCGCAATCACGACACCGAGGCCCGGACTTGCAAACCACAGCCATGCCGTCACGCCGATCAGAACCGCGAGCGCGACACCGTTCACGGCGCTCACCAGAATTTCGCGGTTCAGGACACGCAGCATGTTGCGAGCACCCAGTTCCTGTGTCGCGATGCCTCGCACGGCAACGGTCATCGTCTGGGTCCCGGCATTGCCACCCATCGAGGCAACGATCGGCATGAGGACGGCTAGGGCCACCATGGCCTCGATCGTGTCCTCGAAAAGGGCAATGACCACTGATGCAAGGATCGCGGTCCCGAGATTGACCACGAGCCAGGTCAGCCGCGAGCGTGCGATCGTCACGACGCTGTCCGATATCTCCTCGTCACCGACCCCGGCAAGCGCACGCAGGTCCTCTTCCGCCTCTTCCTGGATCACGTCGACAATGTCGTCGACGGTCAGAACACCGACGAGACGCTCGTTTTCATCGACCACGGCGGAGGAAACGAGGTTGTAGCGTTCGAAGCGCCGCGCGACTTCCTCCTGGTCCTCGGTCGCAAGGACGGCCTGGCGGGTTTCCTCCATGATGGAGGTGACCTTTTCCGCGCGCTTCGTCCTCAGGATCTTGTCCAGATGCACCGACCCGAGCAGCTTGAAAGCCGGGTCGACCACGTAGATCTCGTAGAAGCTGTCCGGCAGATCCCGCGCCTCGCGCATGTAATCGATCGTCTGACCGACAGTCCAGAATGGCGCAACGGCGATGAACTCGCTCTGCATCCGCCGGCCCGCGCTTTCTTCCGGATAATCCAGCGCCTTTTTCAGCTGCGCCCGGTCCGCATAGGGCAGCTCTTCGAGGATCGCGGCCTGATCGTCTTCATCCAGGTCTTCCAGGATGTAGACGGCATCATCGGAATCCAGATCGCCGAGCCCCTCCGCGATGACCTCGTTCGGCAGATCCTCCAGAACCTGAAGACGAACCGCCTCATCGGTTTCCGTCAGAGCGGTATAGTCGAACTCATCGCCGAGGAGACGGATGAACGCGGCGCGCTCGTCCGCATTGAGCGTTTCCAGGAGGTCGCCGGTATCGGCCTCATGAAGGTCGCCTGCAAGCGCCCTCAGCTCAAGGCGGTCCTCGGCTTTCAGCGCGGCTTCGACTACCGCTATGAATTCCGGATTGAGACGGTCGTCCTCGTCGCGCACGGGTATAGGCAGAACGGCGGAGGCGTCGGTGTCAAGTTCAGCTGCTTCGCTCATCCCTCACCTCCTTCTCTGCGTAAGTTGCCCGGCCCTGCCCAGAACTAGCCCGTGGAACCTGAAAGTGCCACATCAAATCCGGCGGCGGTCCACATCTGCGCCCTGTTTTAGACGAACGGGTTTCACGGTTGTTTTTCAGCAGGGAACGGATTTGTTCAATATCCGGCACATGCCTTTGACCGCGCGACGCTCCTGAGCTGATCCAGATACGCACGGGTCGTTTTCGGAAGGATACTCTCGCTGGATGAAATGCAGCGTTCAGCGCGCCGAAAAGCCCGCTTGGCGCGCTCGCTGGTCAGACACACCCGTCCCTCGGCAAGGGTTTCCTGTTCGACATACCAGAGCTGCTGGCATGTCATCGCACCGAAACGCGCCGGATCCGTCTTGAAGACTTGCGCGTTCAGACTTTTGGTCATTCCGGCGATCAAAAGGCATATCCAGAAAATGCTGAAGATGTTCATTGTCAGACCCCGCAAGGCTGAACTCCGTCCTTGGCCGGTTCCGCCGAAATGCGCAGCTGCGCCCTCTCCACCGGCATCCTGAAGACGACCCGTTCGCAAAACGGGCGCGGACTCAAGACAGGCCGCGCCCCTTACGATGCTTACATGGCAGGCGGTGAAATCGTCAAACCGGATTTTCTGCGCGCACAGCTCAGATGAAATCCAAGCGTTCGGCAAGCGCGAACTGGACCAGGTCTGAAAGATGGCACGGATCGCCAGTCTCCCGGCTTGCGTCCGGAACAGCATCTTCCGCGAGATCCAAAAGGACTTTATCCGGCCTGCCGTCTGCGACGTGTTGAAGGTCGGCAAGATCTGGCTGACTGAGCCCGGTTTTGCCCGGCCCGAAGTCAAACTCGAAAGTCGCATCGAGAAAGTCAATCAGGACCGCGGGCGGTGCCGGACACTCCGGCTCCACATAGGCAATGCCGGCATCGATGTCTTTCACCACCTCGCCCCGGCCGAGACTGATCACGTCCGTCAGGCCCCGTTCCGGATCGACCACGTCAGACCCGTTCGACCCCGTACTCGGCGCGACGAATGTCTTTCCGGGCGAATCGTCCGTGGCGAACTGGACGACATAGTCGCCGGCCTTTAGGTCCGTGAACGCGTAGTCTCCGTTCTCATCCGTCTTGGTCCGGGCAACCACTTCGCCGTCGGCAAAAAGAAGCGTCACCAGAGCGCCCGAAACAGCGGGGTCTCCGGTATCAGCGGCATCACCGTCATCATCGCAGAAATACCGTCCGGCGATCACCGCGCTCGGGACATAGACAATGCCGGCATCGATGTCTTTCACCACCTCGCCCCGGCCGAGGCTGATCACATCCGTCAGTCCCCGTTCCGGATCGACCACGTCAGACCCGTTCGACCCCGAACTCGGCGCAACGAATTCCTTTCCGGGCGCATCGTCCGTGGCGAACTGGACGACATAGTCGCCGGCCGTTAGGTCCGTGAACGCGTAGTCTCCGTTCTCATCCGTCTTGGTCCGGGCAACCACTTCGCCGTCGGCGGAAAGCAGCGTCACCAAAACGTCCTGGACGCCAGGATCACCGGTATCGAGATCATCGGCGTCGACATCGCAGAAGTACCGGCCCGCAAGCGTCGCCGTTTCGGGGTCGGCGGTTTCCCCGGCCCCGAGCTTGTCATATTTCAAGCCGAAGAAGACGTTGGCGCACCATTTCACTTCCAGGGTGACACCCGGCGGTGGCACAGCCCCCAGAAAGGTGAAGAAGTCATTGTCCGGTCCGTGGGCTGCGCCCTCGACCTCAATCTCGATCAACTGATAGGTCTTGCCGTCATCCCCACGCAGCACAAGACGCTTCTCCGCGTAGATCTGCGCGTCAAGCGGCACACCGTTTACGCTTGCCTCCTGGCCGAAGGGATCGCGTGCCTGCTCGGTGATCTGTTGCTGCCAGCGGCCGGTTTCCTCGGATTTCGACCAGCTCTTCCTGTGGATGTCGCCCGAAAGCCAGGGATCGTTGTCCTGCACGGAAAACTCCGTCGTCGCGTTTGCCGGCATGACGAAACTGTCGCCCCGCCCGAGGTTCTTGTCCCCGGGGCTCAAAAGGTCGGCTCCGGTGAAGGCGGTGAATTCAAATGTTCTGGAACGGAAGGCCATGTACAATTCCTCCGAAAATCAAGTTGGGTAAAAAATCGCAGTGCCCCGCAATCGAAATGGGGCAAAGCAGGCAATATTACGTAAGGTAACTCAAATCGGCACCGCACGCTACGGCCTGCGTCTGAAGCTTCGAAAAAGGAAGGCAAAAAAACAAAAGGCGTCCCGAAGGACGCCTGTTCAACCAGCGAGGTATCTGGTTGTCATGGTGCGGTCGAGAAGACTCGAACTTCCACGGGTTTTACCCCACAGCGACCTCAACGCTGCGCGTCTACCAATTCCGCCACGACCGCATATTCGATTGTTCCCGCGCCGTTCAGCGTCGAGGCGCTCCGTGTAGCAAAAGGATTTTGGGGGCGCAAGAGCAGATTTTGCAATAATTCACAGAGGCGGGAATTTTATTCAGGAGGCCGCTAAAGCGGCCCGTCCGTCCGCATCGGTCGAATCTCCGGTGGGCGCATCAGCACTTCCGTGATCGAGATCCCGATCCGCTCGCCGAGAAGCACGACCTGCCCGCGGGCAACCAGCGTGTTGTTGGCGTAGATCTTGACGTCGTCGTCCTCGCTCACGTCGAGATCGATGACTGCGCCGCGGCCCATGCGCAACAGCTGGTGAACCGGCATTTCACTTTCGCCGAGCACGACGGAAATATCGACTTTGATTTCGTCAAAGGTGGTCATCGGACGTCAAGATCCTTAAATAGGGCGAACCCGCAAGCGCTGCACCTTACCATGCCCCGGCCAGCCAGCTCAAAAAACAAAGAACTGTCATCCACATGTCACCTGCCGAAAGAGACACGCTCTCCCTCAGTTTTCTGCCGATTCCGGGGTCGAAACCGGTGGAATGGAAGATATCGGATGACCTGGTCGACTACGAGACCGCGCTTCTGGAAATGGACGAGCGCGTCAAGAGAATCATTTCCGGCGAGGCAAGCGAACTGGTCTGGCTGCTTGAGCACCCCCCGCTCTACACCGCCGGAACAAGTGCCGACGAAAGCGATCTTGTCGCGCCCGACCGGTTCCCGGTCTACCGGACGGGGCGTGGCGGACAGCACACCTATCATGGCCCCGGCCAGCGGGTTGCCTACGTCATGCTGGATCTGAAACGGCGCCAGCAGGATGTCAGGGCGTTCGTCTCCGCGCTCGAGGCCTGGCTGATCAACGCACTCTGGCACTACCACATTCGCGGTGAACGCCGCGAGGACCGCGTCGGTGTCTGGGTCCGCCGGCCTGAACGGGGGGACACGGTCGAGGACAAGATCGCCGCGATCGGCATAAGGCTGCGAAAATGGGTGACCTTTCACGGCATCAGCTTCAACGTGGAACCGGACCTGGAGCATTTTTCCGGCATTGTCCCGTGCGGCGTCACCGAACATGGCGTGACCAGCCTCGTCGATCTCGGCATTCCGGTGAGCATGGCGGAAAACGACAGCGTTCTGCGCGCAGAGTTTGAAAAAATCTTCGGCCCGGTCGTCTGACCGGCCACGAGATGTCTTAGGTAGCCGCGTTGCAGGCGTCGACAAAGGCTTTCAGCTTATCACGGCCACCGGGTTGCCAGCCGAGCCGGCGGAGTTTGGACGTATCCATGACACCCGGCCGGGAGGCGGCCCTGGCCGGCAATGCGCCGGCCAATCCGGAACACTCTGAAACGAGCGTCAGCAGATCGCGCCGGTCAAGCAGGAGATCGGATACGTTGAAGACCTCGAACCCGTGTTTGGCGGTCCGAAGCACGAGCGAGACCGCAGCCGCCAGATCCTCGCCATGAACCTCTGATCCACAGCGCGGTTCCGTTTCTGCGCCTGACCGAAACCCCTCGAACAACCCGGTCCATTTGTGGGTTGTCAGTCCGGGAGGCATCCCGTAAACGCCGGTGACACGCAGCGCGACCCCGCAGAACTGCCCATCGCACAGCGCTTCCAGGCTACGCTCTCCGTCGAGTTTTACCTCTCCGTAAAGGCTGTCCGGCTGCGGATCATCGGTTTCACGCAGCGTTTCACCGCGCCGCGCGTCGCCATAGACCGCGCGGCTCGACAGGAACACCACCTTCCGGCATCCCGTATCTTTCGCGGCCCGAAACAGGGCGCCGGTACCCGCGACATTGAGTGTGCGGAACCGGTCCGGGTCATCGCCCTCCCCGCCCCGGAACTTGCCGGGCACATGGTTGAAGGCACAGTGAACCAGCGCATCGGCGTCCGGCAAACGGGGTGGCGCCCCGAACAAGTCGAACCGGGCAAAGTCAAGCGCCGCGCCGTCCGGAGGTGTTCGACCCAGCGCCGTCACATGATGGCCCTCGCTTGCAAGGTGCCGGCTCAGAAAGCGGCCGATCGTGCCGCTCGCGCCCGTGATGAGTATTCGCATTCACGATGCCCGTTGATCTGTCCACTCTCCCGGGCCGGCAAGGCGCGTGGTGTCGTCCGGAATGCCGTTGCCGGTCGCGAAGGCCTGCCAGAGGTCCATCAGCGGGCGGAGACGCTCGCTCTTGTCGTGCCCGGCCTGCCAGGGCTTCTCGTACTGGTAATGCAGGATATGGATCTGCTGCCAGTCCCACAGGCCCGGCAGGTTGAACCAGACATATTGCAGCATGTTGTAGAAGACCGGCAGCCCGTGCCAATGCGGGAAAAAGGTCTCCAGGAATGTCTGGTCCGTCCGCCGCCAGAAAGCGTCCGGAGTATCGAGCGCCTCCAGCATGCGCGCAAACGTTGCCGTGCCCGGACGAGCCGTGAAGACGCCGCTGTTCAGGCGATGAAAATCGGCGAGGCTCTCATAGACGTTCGGCGCCGCACAGAATTCGGGATAATCGAACAGCCGGTCGCAGTTCTGCAGAACCAGTGCATCCGCATCGACAAAGACGACCCGGTCATAGTCGGTGAGCTGCCACAAGCGCAGCTTGACGAAATTGTCGAGCGGTGTGTGAAAGACGGGCTTTCCACCTTTCGTGAAAGGCGCGGCCTCGTGAAGCCGTCCGCGTTCATGCCGCTCGTTGAAACCCGCAGACGTCTCAAGGCGCCGGCACCGCGCGAGACGCGGCCTGAAGGCTCTGAGGATCTCCAGGTCTTCATCGTCAACCCCCGGCGTGCACAGCACGACCAGATCCGCTGCGGTTCCCGTTCGCCGCAAGGATCGCAGCAGCGCCGACGCGCCCAGAACATAATCGCGATTGGTCACAAGCGTCACATAGGCAACGCTCGATCCGGCGGGACGGTCGAAGATCGGCCAATCGCTCATTTTCGGCCTCAGGAAACCGACTTCAGGCGGGGATGCTCGGGATCATGTTCAATGTCCGCCGCGATGTCCCGCGTCCAGGCGGACACCGCCGGAACGCGGCTCCGGTCGACCCGGTAGGCGAACGCCTTGGCGACATCGACAACCTCTTCAAGCAGACCGTCTTCCAGCCGGACCGGATCGAGACCCAGCTCCAGGAACTGCTTGTTCTCCACGACAAGATCGTTTTCGGCCGCTTCCTTGCGCGGGTTCGGCAAATAGGCGACCTTCGCGCCAGTCAGCCTCGAGATCAGCTCGGCAAGATCGCGGACACGGTGCGTTTCCGTCATCTGATTGAAAACCTTGACCCTGTCTCCGTTCTGCGGCGCGTTCTGCAGTGCCAGCTCGATGCAGCGCACGGAATCCTGGATGTGGATGAAGGCGCGGGTCTGCCCGCCGGTTCCGTGAACCGTCAGCGGATAGCCGATCGCCGCCTGTATGAGAAACCGGTTCAGCACGGTGCCGTAGTCGCCGTCATAGTCGAACCTGTTGATCAGCTGCTTATGCCGCCGGGTCTGGTCCGTGTGCGTTCCCCAGACGATCCCCTGGTGCAGATCTGTGATCCTGAGACCGTCGTTCTTGGCGTAAAACTGGAACAGCAGCTGATCGAGACACTTGGTCATGTGATAGATCGAGCCGGGATTGGCCGGGTAGAGGATCTGCTGGTTTGCGGTCGTTCCTGCAAGCGTCTCGACGCCCACATCGAGATACCCTTCCGGGATCGCCGCGCCGACATTCGAATAGCCGTAAACGCCCATGGTCCCGAGGTGAACAAGGTGGGCGTCGAGATCGAGTTCGACCATGGCATTGAGTAGGTGATGGGTCGCGTTGACGTTGTTGCTGACCGTGTAGTTCTTGTGCTGGTCCGACTTCATCGAATAGGGCGCGGCCCGCTGCTCGGCAAAATGAATGATGGCATCCGGGCGGTAGTCCGACAGCCACGCCTTGAAGACTTCATAGTGCTCTGCAATGTCGATCAGATGAAACTGGATCGTGTTGCCGGTTTCCTGCTTCCAGATACGCGTGCGCTCCTGGATGGAGTCCATCGGCGTCAGCGACTGGACCCCGAGTTCCGCATCGATCCAGCGGCGGCTCAGGTTGTCGATGATATGGACATCATGGCCGAGACTGGACAGGTGCAGGGATGTAGGCCAGCCGACAAAACCGTCGCCACCGAGTATCGCGATTTTCACAGGAAGTCTCCCTTGTCCGACGACCGTGCGACCTGCCGCCGATGTCTGATTGTTTCATATGAAAGACCAGATCATTGCGATGATTCAGTGACATTACAACGTTGAATTTTGAAATTGATACATAAACACAGGTTTTCTGCGGTCAGCTACGCACTTTCCCGGATCTCGAACTCGCCTGTGAGCACCTTGTCCGATGGGGTCGGTTTCACCGCCCTCACCCTGGCGAAGGCCGGGCCTCTCCAGAGGTGTTCAAGCATGTCCGAAACGGTGTCGGACGGACCGGAAAAGATGGCCTCGACCGCTCCGGATTTCAGATTGCGGACCCAACCTGAAAGACGCCTCTCGACCGCGGCGTCCGCGCACCAGCCGCGGTAGCCGACGCCCTGGACGCGGCCTTCGACAACGACATGAACGGTTGTGATCTCGGACATGGATATTCTCCGTGCGGAACCTCCAGTGCGGTGAATTTGAAGTTCGCATCATTGCTGCAGCAGCCTCCGAAGCGAACTTCAAATTCGTAAACCGCACTAGAAACATAGACTTGCTAGTCACTTTTTGAATCTGAAGTTCGTTCGAAGCCCGCTGAAAAATGAGTCGAACTTCAGATTCAGGTGACTAGGTGATGGACCCATAAATGAGACTGAAATGGCATGCGAAATGGCGAGATCCCGTCAGGAAGGGTGTGCGGAGCGGGCTTCCTGCCCGGTCAAGCACGCTGACGCCACGGGGTGAAGCCATTTCCATGTCCTCCGGATTTGACCGGATTGCGCCTCCACGGCGTCGCGGAAGGCTTGAAAATGAACCACATTTCCTGCGCTTCCGCTCCTTGAGGAGAAGCAATCCGCCTCAAACCATTTCGGCCTCATTTATGTGTCCATCACCTAGGGTAACGCAATGGAAGCGGCGTCGAAAGCACCTGCGGGCAGGACTTTCGACGCCGACACCACACGGGACGGGTTTCACCCGGCCACGACCCGCGTAACCTTGTGCGCTTCCCACTCGCCGGGCGGCTCGAGCTTCTTGATCAGGTTGGCAAGAACCGTGTCGGGCACGGCATCCGGCCGGTTTCTGTTCTGCTCGAAGAGCGTGCGCCGCGAAGGTTCGAGATAGGCAATCTCGATGAACGCATCATAGTCCCGGAACAGCCTCAAGGGTTTGCCCCGCAACTGTTCGGAGATGTTCGTGGCGTTCCACACGAAATCCTGCTTCCTGCGAAGGTGATCGCGCGCCAGCTCGTAAGCGGCCTGGATGACCCGTCCCTGATTTCCGGTTGCCCGTTCGCCGATGCTCTCACGCACGGCATCTAGGCTCACCACGGGAAGGTCGGGCCGGTTACGCGCAATCCACGTGTCCTTCCCCGCTCCCGGCAGTCCGGACATCAGCGTCACCTTGCAGCGGAAGTCCTCATGCGCCGCAAAATACGGATCCCTGTCCGTCCTTTCAAAATAGCCGACACGGCTTTCGTCATTGGCAAACGCAAATGGCGCGTGCAGGCAACCGGCGTCCTCAAACACCTGCCGGGCCACCTCGACATTGTCGAGGATTGCCTGCTGATCGGCACAGATGCGACCCGTCGCGTCGGCCCTGGCGTGAATGCACAAAAGGTCCGGCAAACACCTGAGGGAGGTCCTGATGGCCTGCCGTTTGTAATCCTCGCGCTCGATCAGCCAGAACGGGATCTGATGGCACAGGATCAGGCCACAAACCGCTTCGCGCCAGTCATACGGGGCACCGGCATCCCACAAGAGCTGCCTGGCAATGGACGCACCGACGCGGGAATGACCGCGCGACGACACGCGGCCATCTTCCTCGTGTTTCGTGGTTGCCGGCTTGCCGACGTCGTGCAGCACCGCCGCCCAGAAGAGGCGCGATCGGTTTTCGCCCTCCGCTCCGCGCCAGGACGGCGAGGCAACAAGTGCCTCGACCACCATGCGCGTATGCGTTCCGGCATCCCCTTCCCCGTGATGGATCGGATCCTGCGGACACATGTCCAGTGCGCCGAGTTCAGGCCACAGGGGCCAGATGCCCTCCCAATCCACATGCCACCGCGGCGCGGATGGAACCAGGCCGAGAAGCCGCGCGAAGCCGCCGGTGTCGTTCCTCTCAGGTCTCATCGTACGCCCCCTTCACACCGAGGACCGGGGCAAAAACATCCACCCCGTCCGCAAGTTGATTGGGCAGGATCGGACGCGAATGCCAGTGGCTGTCGGCCTCCGTCAGGGTCTGGATGAAACCGGCCCGAACATATTTGAACCGGTCGATCACGCTCCGTCCGTCCTCCAGCTTGATATAGAGGCCCTCGCTGAGATCCGTGTCTTCGGTCTGCCGTTCCACCATCTCCGGCCGGTTCCCGGACGCTTCCGCGGCCCGCATCAGCGCCTGCCTCCAGTCCGGAGACTTGTAGAGGGATGTCGTGACCAGCGCGTCGACATGCCGATGCGATGGCAGGTCACCCTCGTGGAGAACCGGCACCGGCATGACGGGCAGCCCGCCGAGAATTTGGCGGCGCTGCGCAGTGCTCAGAAAATGGCCTTCCTCCTTGTCGAAAAGGTCGAATTCAAGGAAGTAATGCGGCAGGGCGTCATAGAAACTGGTGTGTTTCGCATAGAGCCACTCCCCGTACATGATGTACCGGCTCCCAAGCACTTCGCGCAGGGAACTGACATGGACGGATGACCAGGTTTTCAGAAGATCGAAGTGCCGTTCCCTATAGCCACCGGTGAGAAAATGGCCACGGCTCTGCAGCCGCACCTCCCCCGTATCGCTGAAGGAGACGGCGCAATTGGCACCGTCGATCTTTTCTTCAACCACCAGGGGCAGCCCCGCCAGTTCGGCCAGGGGCTTGTCGTCTCCCAGGTCACCGGACTGAAGGCGGGACCCCTCCAGGTGCCGCGTGCGCGGGTATTTCATGAGTTCCATGATGTCGCTCGTTGTTCATCGGAGCAAAAACCGGCGTTCGGACAGCCGGAAGCTGCCCGTCATCCTGAAATGAATGACATCAGGGACGCTGGTCGTATGTGTCCGAAATTACAGAAAGGCCCGTTTCCCGTTTCGGGAACCGGCTTGTTTTCAGTAATGCTTACGAGCGTGCTACATCGTATTCTCGGAACATAAGGGGTTTCTGGAGGGACAGACGTATATCTAACCCGACGTCAGTTTGAAACCGGAAACCGGCATTTTCATTCAGATTGATGCCCGTTGATGAATTTGCGCAACAGCCGAAATGACAGGGCAGAGCCTATTTCCTATGCGCCCGCCCCAGGAAATTCGATATGTCCGCGGGTTTTTCTGCCACAAGGACGGGGCGTTCTGCTTCCAGTTCTTCCCGGCTGCCGTAGCCCCACAAGACGCCGATACCGTCCACCCCGTTCGCATTCGCGCCAATCAGATCGTGCTTGCGGTCGCCGATCATCACGGTTTCATCGGCCGACAGGCCTTCTTCTTCAAGGATATGGGCAATCAGTTCCGCTTTCCGTGACCGTTGTCCATCGAGTTCGGACCCGTAGACCTTGCCGAAATGCGGCATCATTTCAAAGTGGTCGACGATCTTGCCCGCATAGGCGTGCGGCTTCGACGTGCATACGTGAAGATCAAGCGCCGCGGTGCCGAGCGAGGCCAGGACATCGGGAATACCGTCGATCAGTGTGTTCTCGTAAAGACCGGTCACGGTATAGCGCTCGCGGTAATGCGCCACCGCCAGATCGAGGTCGGACCGGTCGGAGGTGTTCAGGAGAACCTCGAAACTGTCCCAGAGCGGCGGCCCGATGCACCAGTGGAGATCCTTTCCTTCAGGCACATCAGCGCCCATCTTTTCCAGTGCATACTGGATCGAACGGGTAATTCCCTCAAACGGATCGGTCAGAGTCCCGTCCAGGTCGAACAGTACTGTCGTGAATGACATGGGGCCTCGAAGGTCTCAATGAAAACAGCCCGGAACGGAGATGTTCCGGGCTGTCTGATTACGTTTGCCGACGGGACCGTGTCAATCGGCGCGCTCAGGAAAACTCCATGATCACGGCATCGACCGCAAGACTGTCGCCGGGCGCAGCCTTGATTGCGGAGACGACACAATCGCGCTCGGCACGCAGAACGTTCTCCATCTTCATTGCCTCAACGACGGCAAGCTGTTCGCCGGCCTTGATTTCCTGGCCCTCGGTGACGGCAATGGACACCACGAGACCGGGCATCGGACACAGCAGCATCTTGGATGTGTCCGGCGGCAGTTTCTCCGGCATCAGGGCATCCAGTTCCGCGACCCGCGGCGTCATCACCTTCGCAATTACCGAATAGCCCTGCCAATCAAGGCGGTAACCGCCCGTGACCGCTCTGATCTGGACCGTGACGCTGTCGGAGCCGACCTTGCCGGACCACAGGACATCCCCCGGGCTCCAGTCGGATTCGACACTCATGATCGGACCGTCGCCGATGGCGACATCCAGTTCCACCGGTGTCCCTGGATATCCGGCAGCAATGCGGATCGGGACATAGGTCTTGTCGAGCTTGACGACCCAGTCTTCGCGCATTTCACCGGAATGCGGACGCAGGCGCCCGGGCAGATGGTCCAGACGTTCGCGCCCCAGTGCAGCCATCGAAAGCGCCACGGCGGCAAGCACCGAATAGGCAGCGTCATCCGGGACCGCCGGCGAGAAACCGTCCGGGTATTCGTCCGCGATGAAGCTCGTCGCCAGCTCGCCGGAGCGCCAGCGCGGATGGTTCATCAAGGCCGTCAGGAACGGAACATTGTGCTGGATGCCATCGACATAGAACGCATCCAGAGCCGTACTCATCGCGTCGATCGCCTCGACGCGGCTCGGTGCGTGGGTGATCAGTTTCGCGATCATCGGGTCGTAGAACATGGAGATCTCGGATCCCTCGACCACGCCCGTGTCGTTGCGCACCGTTACACCGTCGCTCGCGACTTCCTCGGGCGGCTGGTAGCGCACGAGACGTCCGATGGAAGGCAGGAAGTTGCGATAGGGATCTTCCGCATAAATCCTGCTTTCGACGGACCAGCCGTTCAGCTTGACGTCATCCTGTGCAATCGAGAGCTCTTCCCCGGCCGCGACGCGGATCATCTGCTCCACCAGATCGACGCCTGTAATGAGTTCGGTGACCGGATGCTCCACCTGCAGACGGGTGTTCATTTCCAGAAAGAAGAAGCTCTTGTCCTGACCGGCAACGAATTCGACCGTTCCGGCACTGTCATAATCGACCGCCTTTGCCAGCGCGACCGCCTGCTCCCCCATTTTCCGCCGTGTTTCCTCATCCAGGAGCGGCGACGGAGCTTCCTCGATGACCTTCTGGTTGCGGCGCTGAATCGAGCATTCCCGCTCACCGAGATAGATGGCGTTGCCGTGCTTGTCGCCGAGAACCTGTATCTCGATGTGGCGCGGGTTTTCGATGAACTTTTCGACGAACACGCGGTCATCGCCGAACGAAGAGGCTGCCTCCGACTTGGACCGGTCATAGCCGTCACGCACTTCCTCGGCGTTCCAGGCAATGCGCATGCCCTTTCCCCCGCCCCCGGCGGACGCCTTGATCATCACCGGATAGCCGATGTCCGCAGCGATTTCGACAGCCTGTTCCGCCGTTTCGATAACGCCGAGATATCCCGGAACGGTGCTGACCTTCGCATCGTTGGCGAACTTCTTGGATTCGATCTTGTCGCCCATCGCCTCGATGGCGCGCGGATTGGGGCCGATCCAGACAATGCCTTCCTTCTTGAGGGCCTCGGGGAAACTCGCGCGCTCGGAGAGAAAACCGTAGCCCGGGTGCACCGCTTCTGCGCCGGTCTGCTTGCAGGCGGCGATGATCTTGTCCGCAATCAGATAGGATTCGGCCGCGGCTGCGGGACCGATGTGAACGGCTTCGTCGGCCATCTCGACGTGTAACGCGTCCCGGTCCGCATCCGAGTAGACCGCGACGGTCTTGATCCCCATGCGGCGGGCGGTCTTCATGACCCTGCAGGCGATTTCACCCCTGTTGGCGACGAGAATTTTCGAGAACATGCATTTCCACCCAACTGGATTGTTTCCATGGTTGTAGGCCCCGTGCCGCGGCGGCGCAACTTAGCCAAAGGGCGAGCGGTCGCTACCGGTGACACCGGACTTAACGCCGGGTTACCGACAGAGCACACGGATCTATTGTCAGCATTACGTAAAGTTAAAGGTTTTCCCTGATAATTTGACCAATAGTGGGGTACCGGCATGAAACGTCTCTTTGCATTTTTCTTCCTGGCTCTGTCTGCACCGATGGGTGCGCAAGCTGAAACAATCGGCAAATGGAATAGCGGTGATGTCAACGGCTTCACACGCTATTGGACCACCAACGATGTCGGGTCGAATTTCGTGGTCTGGTGCCATCCCGAAAGGCAGGTCAACGGCACGCTGCTGCATGTTGAGATCGAGGGCAGGATGCCGCCGCCCAACAGCCGTGTACGCGTGATCCTCGATTCCAGCGTCTTGGACGTGCTCGTCAACGAGCATGGCTATATCGGAACCGGATGTCCGGCCTGCTCGGACAGCTTCGGATACATCTGGCACAAGATCCGCTCTTCCCGCACCCTGGCGGTGAAGTACCCGGACGATACCTATGCCGGTTTCTCCCTGAAAGGCGCGCCGAATGTGCTCCCGGGAAGTGTCTGCCCGACCGACTGGCAAAAGAGAAAAGCCAGCTCCTAACCGCCCCAGGGATCTTCACAGCACGAATTGCCGAGCAATCGCGCCGTCTGCCGCGCGAACCTGACGCTGGTGCATCAGGGCGTTAAATGGCATTTTATGTGCCGACGGTCACACTGGTTGTAAACCACCTGTCGCAAGATGGGGGTTCAACGGACCATGAGACGCCAGTCACCAATGGAGGCAGATATGAACAATCGTCGTCTTGCAATCGCGGCCGTCTTGCTCGGCAGCATATTCTGGACGTCAGCCGCGCAGGCACGGCCGGACCTGCGCCAGATGAGCTGCCGGCAGGCTCAGAACATGGTCAAGCAGCACGGTTCGGTCGTCTTCACGACGGGCCGCTACACCTACTCCATGTTCGTCTCGAACCGCAGCTTCTGCGACTACAACCAGGAACTGTTCGTCCAGTACGGACCGACAAAGGACAACCGCAAGTGTCCGGTCGCCTACGAATGCAGGGAACCGCTCTTCCCGCGCGGCGGGTTCAACCGCTGGGACTGAGCAGGTCCGGGCCGGAGTGTCCGGCCCGCGTCGCAATCACCGTGTCAGAGCGGAATATTGTCGTGTTTCTTCCAGGGCAGATCCGCCTGTTTTGACCTGAGCAAGGCCAGCGCCTTCGCGACGCGGCGCCGGGTGGAATGGGGCCTGATCACGTCGTCGATATAGCCGCGCTCCGCGGCAACGAACGGATTTGCAAAACGGTCTTCGTAGTCCTTCGTGCGCTTTGCGATCTTGTCCGGGTCGCCCAGTTCGGTGCGGTAGAGGATCTCCACCGCCCCCTTTGCTCCCATGACCGCAATTTCCGCGCTCGGCCACGCGTAGTTGATGTCGCCGCGAATATGTTTCGAACTCATCACGTCGTAGGCGCCGCCATAGGCCTTGCGGGTGATCACCGTGATCTTGGGAACGGTTGCTTCGGCATAGGCAAACAGCAGCTTCGCACCGTGCTTGATCAGCCCGCCATATTCCTGCGCCGTGCCGGGCAGGAAGCCTGGGACGTCGACAAAGGTGACGATCGGGATGTTGAAGCAGTCGCAGAACCGGACGAAACGCGCCGCCTTGCGGCTTGCATCCGAATCCAGAACGCCCGCAAGCACCATCGGCTGGTTGGCAACGATCCCGACGGACCGTCCCTCGATCCGGCCGAACCCCGTCAGGATATTGCCGGCAAAGCCCTTCTGGATTTCGAAGAAATCGCCCTCATCGACCGTCTTCAGGACAAGCTCGCGCATGTCGTATGGCTTGTTCGGATTGTCCGGCACGAGCGTGTCGAGGCTTGTGTCGATCCGGTCCGGATCGTCGTAATTCGTCAGTTCCGGAAGAGCGGCCTGGTTGTTCATCGGCAGGAAATCGATGAGCCGGCGCATTTCCGACAGGGCTTCCACGTCGTTGTCGAACGCGCCGTCGGCGATGGACGACTTTGTCGTGTGGATCGAGGCACCGCCCAGTTCTTCGGCCGTGACCGTTTCGTTGGTCACCGTCTTGACGACGTCCGGACCGGTGACGAACATGTAGGACGTGTCGCGCACCATGAAGATGAAATCGGTCATTGCCGGTGAATAGACATCGCCGCCCGCGCAAGGTCCCATGATCAGCGAGATCTGCGGGATCACGCCCGATGCGAGCACATTGCGCTGGAACACTTCTCCATACCCGCCGAGTGCCGCGACACCTTCCTGGATGCGGGCGCCGCCGGCATCGAAGAGGCCGATGATCGGTGCCCGGTTCTGCAGGGCCATGTCCTGGAGCTTGGTGATCTTTTCCGCATGCGCTTCGGAAAGCGAACCGCCGAAGACGGTGAAGTCCTTGGAAAACACGTAGATGGTCCGGCCGTTGACCGTCCCCCACCCGGTGACCACCCCGTCGCCCGGGATGTGTTGCGCCTCCATGCCGAACTCGGTACAGCGGTGCTGCTTGAACATGTCGAATTCTTCAAACGAGCCTTCGTCCAGGAGAACCTCGATACGCTCGCGAGCGGTGAGCTTGCCCTTCGAGTGCTGCGAGTCGATCCGGCGTTGACCACCCCCGAGTCGGGCCGTCTCGCGGCGTTGTTCCAATTCGGCCAGCACTTCTTTCATCAGGTCCTCCCGGTCCGCGTTTCCATGAGGCCGTACCATGTTCCGTGCACAAGGCAAAGTCAGCATATGGGCTTAAGGAAACCGCCGACGGCGCTTTTCCGCACTGCTCAGTCTTCGGGCTCCACGCCTTGTTTTCCGCAAGGCCAAGACCGCGCAGGGTGGCACGGCGAATATCCGGAGAGCATTGACGCAAATGGCGTTTCGTCGTTCGCGGGCGCCCTGGCCCTTTCAGGAAGCCATTTCCGATCAGGGAGAAAGTTGCTCATTTCGTAGGCAGCGACGCCGAGATATTGTTCTTTGACACACTTCAGAATTTTGTCATGATTGCAAAACAAGCAGAACAGGCAAAGGGGAGGCAATGGCGGACGATCGGACTTTCTTCAACGAAATGCTCGACGATGCTGGTGGACCGCGATCACCATATGCAAGGCTCGCGACATGGCTCGAAGACAAACCCGCTAATTTCCTTACAAAAAAGAGCCGGGATGCGGAGACGATATTCCGCAGGCTCGGGATCACCTTCGCTGTTTACGGCGCAGAAGAAGCAACGGAACGGCTAATTCCGTTCGATCCCATTCCCCGCATCATTTCCGCATCCGAGTGGCGCAGGCTGTCGGCCGGCATCGATCAGCGCGTGCGCGCGTTGAACGCGTTCATGCACGACATCTATCACCGTCAGGAAATCCTGCGGGCCGGGATCATTCCCGCGGACCTGATTCTCCAGAACGAGGCCTTCCTGCCCGAGATGGCCGGCTTCACACCGGCCCGCAAGGTCTACGCACACATCATCGGCACGGACCTTGTCCGGGTGTCGGAGAACGAATTCTACGTCCTGGAAGACAACACCCGCACCCCCAGCGGCGTTTCCTACATGATGGAAAACCGCGAAACCATGATGCGGCTTTTTCCCGAACTGTTTCAGACCCACGCCGTCGCCCCGGTCGAACAATATCCCGAACTCCTGCGCCGGACGCTGGAAAGCGTGGCGCCCGATCCGTCCAAGTCGGCGCAGACCATCGTCGTGCTGACACCCGGCATCTACAACTCGGCCTACTTCGAACATGCGTTCCTGGCCGACTCCATGGGTGTGGAACTGGTGGAAGGCAGGGATCTTTTCGTCGATGCCGGCAAGGTGTTCATGCGGACCACCCGCGAACCCGAGCAGGTCGACGTGATCTACAGGCGTATCGACGATGCGTTCCTGGATCCCCTTACCTTCAATGCGGACAGCATGCTCGGCGTGCCGGGACTGTTTGATGCCTATCGCGCCGGCAATGTCACGATCTGCAATGCCCCGGGCACCGGGATCGCCGACGACAAGGCCATCTACGCCTATGTCCCTGACATCATCGAGTTCTACACCGGACAAAAGCCGATCCTCAACAACGTCCCCACCTGGAACTGCTCGCGCCCCGACGACCTTGCCTACGTTCTCGACAATCTCGAGGACATCGTCGTGAAGGAAGTTCACGGGTCTGGCGGCTACGGCATGCTGATCGGGCCGACGGCGTCCAAGCGGGAGATTGCCGAGTTCCGGAAGGTTCTGGAGGCAACGCCGTCCAACTACATCGCCCAGCCCACCCTCGCCCTGTCGGCCTGCCCGACCCATGTCGCCTCCGGCGTCGCGCCCAGGCACGTGGATCTGCGTCCCTTCGTTCTGATCGGCGATCAGGTGCGGATCACGCCGGGCGGCCTGACCCGCGTGGCGCTCAAAAAAGGCTCGCTTGTCGTCAATTCCAGTCAGGGCGGCGGCACCAAGGATACCTGGGTACTTGAGGACTGACAGCTGATGCTCGGAAGAACCGCCTCTTCACTCTTTTGGATGTCCCGCTACCACGAGCGGGCCCAGAATGTCGCCCGTCTCCTGGAAGTTGCCTATCGCGGAGCCATCATATCCCATCGCGGACAGGAGCATGGCACGCACTGGACCTTTGCCTTGACCTGTTCGGGCTGCGAACCCGAATTCACGGAAAAATACGACGAACTGGGAATTCGAAACATCGCTTATTTCCTTCTGTTCTCGAAGGAAAATTCCGTCAGCGTGCGCAACAGCCTGGAACTGGCGCGTAACAACGCACGCGCGGTCCGCACCGGGATCACCGCCGAACTCTGGGAAGCGATCAACACCACCTGGATCGAGTTCACCGAGATCAATCCGCAGACCATCACCCAGGAAAGGCTTCCCGACTTTCTTGCCTGGGTGAACCAGCGGGCACACCTGTTCCGCGGCGCGCTCCTGAACACGGTGCTGCGCAACGACGGTTATTTCTTCTCCCAGATGGGCAATTTCGTCGAGCGCGCCGACAACACGGCGCGCATTTTGAACTCGCAGTACTGGTCGCTCCTGCCGGACAGCGACATCCTCGACGACGGTTCCATGGAAAAGTATCAATGGTCGGCAATCCTGAGGGCGCTGTCAGGCCGCAGAAGCTACCGCTTCGCCTATCCCAACGCGCGCCTGAAAGCCTTCAACATCGCCGAGTTCCTGATCCTCAGGAAGGAAATGCCGCGGTCGCTCGCCCATTGCTACAACTGGATCGCCGACACTGCGGAAGACCTGTCGCAATTCTACAGTTCCCAGGAACCGAGCCTCGACATGGCGAAGGAAATTGCGCTGAGCCTTTCGGAAAAGCAGATGCGGGAAATCTATCAGGACGGGCTTCACGAGTTCCTCGATGACTTCATCGGCCGGAATAACCAGTTCGCTTTCGAGCTGTCCAAGGACTACAACTTCTCCTGACCGTACCACACTTCAACCAGGTGCCGCATGCAACTGACCGTCCGACATACCACTCGCTACCGCTATGACGCGCCGCTCGCCAACGCGATGCAGCAGATCCGTCTGACGCCGGAAAACGGGCCTGCGCAAAAGGTGCTCGAATGGTCGATCGACGCGCCCGGCATTTCCCGCGCGACGACCTACAAGGACGCGTTCGGAAACCGTGTTCACATGGTATCGCGGAGTGAACCCGTTGAAGATGTGGAAATCACGGCGACCGGCATCGTCGAGACAAGGGACACCAACGGCATCCTGGGTCATGAGCCTGACGCCAGCGTCCCGCCACGGATCTACACGCGCATGACGCCGTTGACCCAGCCGAACCAGGCGATCCGAAGACTGGCGGCGCACGCCGAAGACGAGGACCGGATTGCCGGTTTCCATGCACTCATGCACGCCATCAGGGACAAGGTCGACTACAAGGTCGGCGTCACCGAAACCCACGCACCGGCAGCAGCGGCGCTGGCGGCCGGTGAAGGCGTTTGCCAGGATCATGCACATATCTTCATCGCGGCCGCCCGCTCCGTCGGTGTCCCGGCGCGCTATGTCTCCGGATACCTGCTGCTGGAGGACGAACAGGCCTCCGAGGCCCACCATGCCTGGGCCGAAGTGCTGATCGACGGTCTGGGATGGACGGGCTTCGATGTCTCCAATGCGCAATGCCCCACCGACCGGTACATCCGGTTGACGGTCGGTCTTGATTCGCGGTCTGCCGCACCGATCAGGGGTATCCGCTTCGGCGGGCTTGAGGAGAACCTGCAGGTTCAGGTCGACGTGACACAGGCGGTTTTTCAACAACAGCAGTAAACAACAGCAGCAATTGTCATTTTTCGAACGCCCAATCTTAGTTCAGTATGCTAACAGAGCGATGGGGAACGTCTGAGGGGCTCTTTGAATGACATATTGTGTCGGCTTGAAACTGGACCGTGGGCTTGTGTTTGCTGCAGACACACGAACCAATGCCGGTGTCGATAACATTGCGACCTACAAGAAGCTTCATATCTGGGAAGAGCCGGGAGAACGCGTCATCACGCTCCTGTCCGCAGGCAATCTGGCGGTGACCCAGGCAGTCGTCTCGCTCCTGAGCGAACACATCACCTCGGCGGAAAACGACCGGGCAACGCTGATGACCGCCAAGACCATGTTTCAGGTCGCGCGGCTCGTCGGCAGTGCCGTGCGCGAGGTCAAGTCGATCGACGGCGAGGCGCTGGCAACGAGCGCGGAAAACTTCTTCGTGACGTTCATTCTCGGTGGTCAGATCGAAGGCGAAGAGCCGCGCATGTTTCAGATCTACGCGGCCGGCAATTTCATTGAAGTCGGTGAAGACACCCCGTTCCTCCAGATCGGCGAGCACAAATACGGCAAGCCGATCCTGGATCGTGTGACGCGCGCCGACATGCGGCTCGGCGAGGCGGCCAAGCTGGTTCTCCTGTCTTTCGATTCCACCATCAGGTCGAACCTGTCCGTCGGCATGCCGATCGACATGCTGCTCTACAACAAGGACACCTTTTCGACCGACAGGCAGGTGCGGATCGAACAGGACGATCCGTATTTCCAGAAACTCTCGCAGGGCTGGTCCGAAAAACTGCGCACAGCCTTTGGCGACATTGACGAATTCGACGTTTGAAGAGCACTGCATAGCTGTCAGAAAGGCGTCACAAACCGGCATTAGAAGCGGACCGATCGACCCGGAGTAAGTCTTCATGAGCAGCGGCACCGCGAGCGAACTCGACCCCCTCACCTGGACACGGGAAACCTCGCAGGAACCGCTTGAGGCGAACGACTTGGCTCTGAAAGCCGTCCGGGACATGATCAAGGCGGGCAAGCGCAACCAGATTGTCGAACTTCTGAAGCGCTGGGATCCGATCGACGTCATGCAGCTGCTGACGCGATTGCGGCTGAAACAGGCGCGCAAGCTCTTCCAGTGGCTGCCGGCAAACCCTTCCATCAAGGTCGTTGCGGAACTCAGACCCGAGTTCCGGTCGCTCCTGATGGAGGAATCGACCCTCGATCAGTTCCGCGACATTCTTGCCGGCCTGGACCCGGAAGACGCGACAGAGATACTCAACGAGTTTCCCGACGATGTCGCCGATGAATTGATTGCCCGGCTCCCCGATGTGGAGGATATCGCGACCCGGGGCACCTACGCCGACGATACCGCCGGCCGCGTCATGGCGCGCAAGTTCGTGGCGCTGCGCGAAGACTGCACGGCCGGCGAGGCCGTCGAGCAGATGCGTAATGAAGCCGACCGTATCCGCAGGATCTTCACCGTCTACGTTACCGATGCGGGCGGAAAACTGACCGGGACCGTTGAAGTCGGAAAACTGCTGCTTGCGCAGCATGATGTCCTGCTCAGGGATATCATGAACCGGGATGTCATTGCCGTCTCCACCGACACCGACCAGGAAGAGGTGCTGCGCCTGGCTCGCAAACGGGACATGCGCACGGTTCCCGTTGTCACCGGCGAAGGTTACCTGATCGGGCGGATCACCCCCAAGCAGCTGACCCGGATCGCCGCGGACGAAGCCAACGAGGACATGCTGCTGATGAGCGGTGTCTCCGGCGAAGCCCGCTCGGACGACACGGTTTTCCGGATCGTTCGCGGACGCCTTCCCTGGTTGCTCGCCGGGCTCGTCGGGGCCAGCGTGGCGGCGACCGTCGTCGGCTCCTACGAAGACCAGCTGGCCGAGGCGGCGATCCTCGCCGCCTTCATTCCCGTGACCATGTCGATGGCCGGAAACGCCGGTCTCCAGGCCTCAGCGGTTGCCGTTCAGGGGATCGCCACCGGCGCGCTCTGGTCCGGCGACATCGTCTTCCGGCTGTTGAAGGAGTTCTTCGCGGCCCTGATCAATGGTGCCGTTGCCGGGACCCTGCTGGGGATCCTGGTCCTTGTGGCCTCTTTCATCGTGCCGCTCGAAGCACCGGAACGGCTGGCGCTGGCGACATCGCTGTCGCTCCTTTGCGTCACCACGCTGGCGGCGATGGTCGGCGCGACGGTGCCCATTATTCTGGACAAGGTCGGCATCGATCCGGCCATGGCCATCGGCGTCTTCATCACCTCGTCAAACGACGTCCTCGGCGTCCTGATCTTCTTCCTGATGGCAACCTCGTTCTACATGGCGTGAAATTTGAGCCAGGTAGCCGACCGGCTTCCATGCACCGCCGCTGCAACGGCAGACAATCATTGTCCCGGAACCGTCAGGTGGTCTGCAGGATCAGAACCGCCGCATCGAATTCGGTCCGCTTGTAAGCGCGGGTCTGCGCGGCTTCCGCGTCCTCGCCCCAGCGTTCGATATTGTGATCCTCTTCCACATGGGCCGCGGTCCAGGCTGCATCCGCGTCGACCTCGCCTTCGCGCAGCCCAAGAGCAAGAAGCGCCGAACCCGTCAGGCTGGTGATCGTATGAAGTGCGGCCAGACGCAGCGCCGTTTCATCCGCGAGGCGGTCCTTGTAGGATGCAAGAAGCTCATCCGGCTGGGCGGCATGTATCACGCCTTCAATCAGCACAAACCGGCCGCCCAGGAGATCACCGGCCCAATCGACAACCGGATCCCAAAGCGCGCGCTGCGTGTCGACAAGGCTCTGCGGATCATCGGCGCGATAACACAGGGCGTCGTTGCCGGCGAAGCTGACGATGTCGTCCAGCACTTCCTCCGCGCGCACACTCACCGCGTCCAGCGCCGAATTGGTAATCCTGGTAAGCGGCATCGTTGCCGGGTTGATTTCCTTTACCTGGGCTTCCCACTCAGCGGCGACACCGGCCGCCAGCCTTTCGTTCGGCAGGCTGAGTCCCGCCTTGCCGGGTGTTTTCACCGGTCTCCCGTCGAGATGGATCACATAGCCGCCATCCGTTTCGGCGTAGGTGGCCTCCTTGTAGAAGCGCCTCGGCAGTTCGCGTTTCGAAAGTTCGCGCGCCCGCTGCTCCGGATCTTTGACCGCCTCTTCATGCAAGGTTTCAAGAAAATCACGCATCAGACTGTTTCCTTGTCAAAATTCAGAACTTGGGCCAGCGCTTCATCCAACTCGTCGAAACCGTGAATGATCCTGTCGGCACCCTCCGCTGCGAGCCTGGAGTGGTCGTGATATCCCCATGTCACGCCGATCGTCCCTATGCCGGCCGACTTGGCCATGGCCATGTCAAACGCGGTATCTCCGATCATGACTGACCTCTCAGGCAACACGCCGGTTTCCGACAGGGCCCGTTCGATCATGTCGGGATGCGGCTTGGAAGGGGACGTATCGGCGGTCTGGATCGTCGCGAACTTTCCGTGGAGCCCCTGCGTATCCTGCATGTGTTTGACGCCCCGCAGGGCTTTGCCGGTCGCGATACCGAGCAGAAATGCGTCCCGCGCATGCAACCGCTCGACGGCCGCCCGCGCACCTGGATAGAGCGGATCGATCTCCAGCCCCTCCGCGCGCCGCGCCCACTTGGCCTGTCGGTAGGCCTCCGCCATCGCGGGCACCTTCTCACGATGCGCCTCGCCGACAAGATCAGAAAACGCCTCTTCCAGAGACCTGCCCACGATGGACAGCGCTGTCTTGCGGTCCGGCATGGGCAATCCGACGGCTTCGAACCCGACCTGAAGTCCATGGAAAATGGTGTTCTGACTGTCGACCAGCGTGCCGTCGACATCAAAGATGATCAGATACATGAGGAAACCTGCGCCTGTTCAGCCAAGGCCCGCATGTGCAGGGTTTTCCGGTCCGGGTCAAGGGTCATTTCTTGGGTTGAGGGGCCTGCCGCCCCCTTCCCTCGTTTCCACGCAAAGATGGTCAATTGGCGGAACGACCAGAGCGCTGGCAGGGGCCCGCGTCCGCGCCTGCGCTCCGGCAGGCTCTTACCAGGTCGATCGTTTGGAGCCGATGTGCCTGAAATTTGCCGTTTTCTGGTGGTTTTCGGAGCCCGTACGACCCGCAAGGTTCTGTTAACCATGTTCGTAAACCCTCCGGTTACCATACCCGCGGATACTCGTGCAGGTGGTTGGACGCAGTCGTTTGGGACAGATTGTCACCAAATCCGGACAGTTTTGGATCGCAGTGTCATCGCTGCGGCGCTTGGGATGGTATTGCCGGAATGCAAGAGATCGAACAGCAGAAATCCCCGGGGCTCCGGAAAGAAAGGACAAGGCGGAAGTTTCCGCTGCGCGCACTCGGCGTCGCCGTCGTTCTGGCGGCAACTGCCGTCACAGTGACCATAAACGGTCCAACTCTTTTCTCCTTCTCCAATCGCGCTGGCGACATCGGATCCGATCAGAAGGTTCTGGCACTTGCCGTTCCGGCGGTGCCGGGTCCGGCCGTAACGCAATCGGCGGCGTCTGACGCCCCGGCTCCGGGCAAGGGTCCGGAAACAGGCAGCGTTCGGGAGACCGGCAATATCGCAGAGCCGTCCGCACCCGCACGTGGTCTGATGTTCTCGAACACGGCAGCGGCGCTGCAGACTGAGCGCGTGAAGAAAGTTGCGAAGTTCAAGCTAGCGGCCAAGCTCGCCCATCTCAGGTTTGCCCAGCATCTGGCCATTGCGCGCGCAGAGCGCGTCGAAGCGGCGGCACGGTTGGCCCTCGCACAGCCGGCACCTGTTGCAGCGGTTGCAACGGTGCGTGTACCGGGCGTCAAACCGCAGCCGCCCGCACGTTCGGTGGCGGTGCGGACCCAACCGGATGCAGAGGTCTCACAAGCCCCGACCCCCATTCTCGCCTATGCCACACCCGGTGTTCCCGAGGAAGAGAGCAAGAG
Source organism: Roseibium sp. (assembly GCF_965232425.1). Classification (GTDB taxonomy): domain Bacteria; phylum Pseudomonadota; class Alphaproteobacteria; order Rhizobiales; family Stappiaceae; genus Roseibium. Next base: position 5,133,161 of record NZ_OZ246971.1, on the reverse strand, counting down.
CGGCTTCGGCGGACTGGGCAAGATCTTCAACGGTCTGAAGGGCGGTCTTCCGGGCCGCGGAAGCGGCATTGCGGTCTACGACATCAGCGCCGCCGTCGTGCACATGCCGGACGGAACCAAGCTTGAGGCTCACTCGGGCATCGGTCACCGGAAGGACAATCCGAAATACGCGCATGTCAGGAACCTTGGACCGACCCCGCCCAACATCTACGACCTGAGAATGCGTGAACGCCGTTTCCACGGTGTCGAGGCCATCCGCATGCTGCCGCGGGATCTGGCCGCCATGAAGGGCCGCGACGGCATGCTGGCGCACAGCCCCCTGCTCCGCCGTTCCAATGGCTCTCATGGCTGTGTCGCCTTCAAGGACTACAACAAGTTCCTGAAAGCCTTCAAAGCCGGCAAGGTGAAGAAAATCATCGTGGTCCCCTCGATGGAGAAACTGCCGAAATACATGGCGAAGCTCAACCGGGGCACCGACGCCTAGCGCCCGGAGACGGCTTGCTCTCGCGCGGCAGATTGGCTAAAGACACCGAAGTCCCGTCCGGAGCATGTCCTTGACCAAGATACTGGCCGTTTTCCTGATCCTGATCGCCGCCATCCAGGTGATCAAACCGCTCGGCTGGCCGGGTCTCAAGAAACGCTCCGATGCCTGGAAATTCGTCGCCGGGGTTGTCGCGGTGACGGTTGTATCCGTCATCGTCAGCGCTCTGTTCCAGGGTCTTTAGGTCCGCGGGGAAGTGCCATCCTCGCAAGCAGGTTGAATTCCTCCAAAGGCAGCGACACATGGGCGAACAAGCCACCCTTCACCTGATTTGCGGCAAGATAGCCGCCGGCAAATCGACCTTGGCACGCCGCCTTGCGGAAGCGCCGGATACGATCCTGATCCGCGAAGACTTCTGGCTCTCCGAACTATACGGCGAGCAGATGCAGACCCTCGCCGACTACGTCAAGTTTTCTGAGAAGCTGCGCACAACGCTGGAGCCGCATATCGTCGAACTCCTGCGGGCCGGGCTTTCCGTCGTTCTCGACTTTCCGGCGAACACGATCGCGTACCGGCTGTGGATGCGGCGGGTGTTCGAAACGGCAGGAAGCGCACATCTGCTTCACCTCATCGATGTCAGCGACGATGTCTGCAAGGCGCGGCTGAAAGAACGCAATGCGTCCGGCGAACACGAATTCCAGGTGTCCGACGACCAGTTCGACCGCGTCAGCAGGCACTTCCAGCCCCCCACCGAAGCGGAGGGTTTCACGATCCGCGTGCACACATCGTAACGGAGCTGATCACCTGATCGTTCCGGCATTCACCGCCTGATCAGCGTCTCATCCGGATCGTCCGCTTCCGGATCGTAGTCGCCGGCATCGAAACCGAGCAGGTTCCAGGTCTGCTGCATGTGCGGCGGCAGCGGAGCGGAGACGTCGATCATGCCGTGGCCCGACGGGTGCGGAATGACGATACGGCGTGCCAGCAGATGCAGCCGGTTCTGGATACCGCCGGGCAGTTCCCAGTTCTCGATGTTGAAATACTTGTCGTCGCCGATGATCGGATGGCCGATATGGGCAGCATGCGCCCGAAGCTGGTGGGTTCGCCCCGTGACCGGTTTCATGGTCACCCAGGAGAGTTTCTGGGCGGATTGCTCGAACACGGAATAGAGCGAAACGGCGTGCTGGGCATCGTCGTCGCCCTGACGGGTCACCCGCATCCGTTCCTCGCCCTCGCTGCGCGCCAGAAAGGTTGAAATGCGGCCCTGCTTCGGCTTGGGAACGCCTGCAAGCATGGTCCAGTAGATCTTGCGCGTGTTGCGATGCCGGAACGCCTTGGTCAGTTCCTGCGCCGCCTGCCGTGTCCGCGCGACCAGGATGATCCCGGACGTTTCCCGGTCCAGGCGGTGCACCAGGCGCGGTTTGTTGCCCTTGCGGTCGGTGAACGCCTCCAGCATGCCGTCCAGATGCCGCTTGAGCCCTGAGCCGCCCTGCACGGCCAGACCGGCCGGCTTGTTGAGCACCATCACCTGATTGTCTTCGAAAAGCAGCATCTCCTCGATGGCTTTCCGGTCATCGGCAATCAGTTTCGTGGATTTGGGCTTGGCATTCTTGCGGTCATCCGCCGGGAGTTCGACGCCGAGCGGCGGGATCCGAACCATTTGTCCCTTGGCGATACGCGTGCTGGCATCCGCCCGCTTGCCGTCGATGCGGACCTGGCCGGTGCGCAACAGCTTCTGCAGACGGCCGAAGCCGAGGCCCGGATAGTGGGTCTTGAACCAACGGTCGAGGCGCATGCCCGCTTCGTCGGCGGTCACTTTTTTCTGTTCAATCGCGGACATCTTGTTCTCGGAACCGTTGGCGGTCCGGCTGGACCACTGTCAACCGGGATGTTTCAAGCCCCGGGCGGATTTCGTTCCGCTGCGTATAGGCGCAATCCGGGCGAATTGGAAGGGAAACTTAGGATACCACCTGACGCGCGATGGCAAGGCCGCCGAACACCGCCGCGATGGACAGCAGCACCGAGGCCACCACATAGACCATCGCCAGAAACGTGTCGCCGCGCTCCCACAGAACCGAGGTATCGAGCGAGAAGGCGGAGAAGGTCGTAAAACCTCCCAGAACACCGGTCGCGACGAAATACCGGACCGTCTGGACATGCTGAAAATCGGACTTCACGAGCCAGCCGATCAGAAGTCCCATCACGAGCGACCCGACAACGTTGACGGTCAGCGTTCCGACGGGAAATCCGGTCCCGAACAGACGCAGGCTGGCAAGGGCCACGAGGTGCCTTGCCCCTGCCCCAAACGCTCCGCCCAGCATCACAAGAAGAAGATGTTTCAAACTGTCTCCGTCTCTTTCAAACACCCGCTCCCCGATCTGTCTGGGAGCCAGGTTCTCCGTCCCAACTTGTCAAACAAGGGCAGGTACGTGAAGGACGGTTCGCCTCCAGATCGAGGTATTCATAGGCATTGCTTCATCGAAAAGCCCCGCGCCGGAGTCAACACTACTTAGAGAGAAGCGCAGGACCAAGCCCTACCTGTAAGGTTCAGGTGAATCGCATTCGTATCGGGGTCAGAAGTAACCTTTCAGCGCAGGATTAGCCTCATAAAGTGGCGCGACAAGCCGTCCCTCTGCATCCAGAACTGCCATATCGTGCATATGTTTCAGATCGCTATGCGGTTCTATGTGATCAGGTAGCGTCCATTCCTGATCGGCGACGCGCGACAGGACCTTGTAGAGATCTGGAGAGACAAGTAGCCGGAACCCTTCATCCGTTCCACCGCTCAGCTTGCTGTTCAGGTGTGGAAAGTCGGGGCTTACCAGCTGATATCCGGACCCGAAATAAGGGATCAGAAAGTGCTCCGACAAAAGAGCCGGTTCTTTGTAGTATTCCCAGAATTGCTTGGGCACCACGACGAAGACTGCATTGCTCCAGTATGAAAAGGTGGACCGGTTCGACAGGTATTCGACATAGAACTGGTTGCTCTGGCAATAAAGCGGCAGAAACTCCGATCGCTCAGCTTCACGGAAAACCTTGCCGTAGCCTCTGTCCTTCCAAGTCCACTCCACCTCATCAAGGAGTTGGTCGCCGAGATAGACCGGAAACATGACATGATCAATGGTGAGCAGCATCGCAGATTGTCACTGGTTGAAGCCGGGCCGTGGCAAGAAAATCAGTTTCACTTGAATGCTTCTTCCTCAGAGAAGGTGATTTTCCGCCCGGCCTTGAAAATCTGGCCACGCCACTTGCCGTTGTATTGACGCGCAAAGACGAACATGGAGCCGTTCGAATAAACATCGTACACGATGTTCAGCACCTTGATTTTGTTGTTGAAGATCCGATACTTGCCGGAATCGGTACTGCGACTGCACTTTCGATAGAGCCGCTTGACGTCACCGTCGTTGTAAAAGGCAAAATAAATCACGCAATTGTTGCCGCTGAGAAAAGTCGTTCTCATGGTCTTGCCCTTCAGAGCCCTCCGGATTGCGTTTCCATTTATCTTTCTCCAACCATCTGGAACCTTGCCTGAACGCGCCGCCTCGCAAAATGTCTTCTTGTATTCCTTAAGTTCTGATCGGCTGATTTCCTGTCCGTTGTTAGCTGCTTCTATCGTGAGCTTTGCTGCTATGGAGGGATTTGAAAAAAGAATGCAGAAAACAGAAAATAGAGCCAAAAGCAATTTGAACATAAATATACTCCAGTCGGAATTTTATTTTTGAATCACCGAGGAAAACTCTACTGGATAATAATCAGTAATCTGGAGTTTCAAACACTATTTTGACAACAAAGACATGAAGAATCGGCGGCGCCCTTCAAACCTCCTCCGCCACATGCGCAAAATCGGGATAGATCGACCGGATCAGATCATCGACGCGTTCGATCTCGTCGGGGATCGCCTGAAGCTTGTCCCGTTCTTCTTCCAGGATCGCCAGAAAGATCTGGGCCCTTGCCTGATTGACCTGAGGCTGGGGCAGCGTTGTCGCCCCTGCTGCGGACAGGACGATACTAACCAGCCTGTCGGCTGCATTGAGGCGGCCCCAGAGATAGTCGTGCTCGCGCCAGCTTCTGTTGAAGAACGCACCGAAGGAATTGAGTGCCTTGCCCTTCAGCTCGAAACCTTCCGTGTAGAGGCTCGCGGCGTCCCTCGGGCTGATGCGATCCACGAGGATTTCGGTCACTTCCGAAAAGTCGTTCCGTTGCAGCACCGGGAACGTGATCAGATCGTAAAAGCCGAAGCCGACATAAGACCTCAGCAGGGACATGTGCCGGTCCTTGTCGAGAAGGTCGCGCGCGGTTTCCGCGAACAATTCGTCATGAAGCCGGTCGAGATCGACGAGACCCATCATCTTCGTCAGGTTGGCGAGAAGCGGCTCGACATGGGTCTCCAGGTCACACTGACCGGACGCACTTGCGGCAAGAAACGCCTCGGACACCTCTTTGCTTTTCCCACCGAAAAATGTCTCCGTCCAGCGCCAGCCAAGGTGATCGATCTGTTCGTAGAGAAGCCCTTTCAGATGGTCCAGCGCGCCTGCATCCGGCGCCGGCAGCGACGAGGCGGTACCCGGCTGGTAAAACCCGTTGAGTTTCCGGATGGCAAAGCGCAGGCGGCGAATGCGGTAGTCGACGTCGAGGCCGCGCAGCAGCGAAACGATATGCGGATCGGTTCTTCCAAGGCCATCCTTGCTTTCGGTCGCAAGCCGATTGAAATGATTTGAGAAAACGGAAAGAGCGGCCTCCTCCCGCGCCTGGAGATCAACGGCGCCGGACAGCCTGTTCGAAAGCCCGGCCAGCCGTTCGGCAAGCGCGTGCAGTTTGAGGGACTGGTAGTTCAGAAACGCAAAACCGGCCTGTTCGAAAGCGGTATTCGTCGCATCGCGCCGGCACTTTGACAGGATGTCGGCGGTGATCGCACGCCACGTCGGCAAGAGCCTGGACACCGCCTGTTCGACGACCGGGCCGGTAGCATCGATCAACTGGGCCAGCCAGCGGCTGCGCCGGTTGTTCTGCTCCAGTTCCTTCAGGTCGTCGCCGATCGGCTCGTTTCTGGGTATGTGCGCCAGCGAGGCCAGGATAACCCTGAAGAAACCCGGAAGCTCCATCGGCCTGTCGCCGCCTTCGCTCATGTCGACCGGAGCCGGATCGACGTAGATCAGCCGCCTTGCCACTTCGCGTGCCGCGGGCCGCTCTTCAATCACCTCGATGACGGGCGCGAACGGCTTGTTCATGACCACGCTCCCGTCGACAAAACAATGCTGCGCCGTCCGGTCCGGCGTCAGGCAGAGTTCCCGGCTCAGAAACGTGTCACGTTCCGGCCAGTCAAAATCGTGCCTGGCAAGCGCGCGATCCATTTCTGCGACCGTTGCAGGCGGGAATGCGCCCGGAAATGATGAGGTCGCCCGGGCCGTGAAGACCAGCTCGGGAATGTTGTCGGCATCGAACTGGCTGTCGACATGTCCTTTGGTGCGGTGAACCGCGTGAAACTTCAAAATGCGCCGGTGATCCCACTCTTCGACAAAAGCCGGATCGTCGAGCAGGATCCGCCGCTTGATCCCGTTGTAGTCCGTGATCGTGACAAACAGGTCCAGCGTCTGTCCACGTGGAATGAGAGTGTGTTCTGCGGTTTTGCCATTTTCCATCTTGCGGCAGGCGTCAAGCATCCAGCCGATGAAACGCTCACCTGAAAAGGGCGGCGAGAACCATCTCGCCTGCATGAATTGCCGAAGCTTGTCCCGTGTCTCGTCATTCTTGATCTGCTTGTCGAGCCGCGCGGATATGAGCTGGTCGAGAACCGGTGAGATCGACAGTTTCAGATAGCGCGACAGGCCGGACTGGGGCCGCGACAGCCGCGTCACATCGGCATTTTCCAGCCACATCTCGCTATGGCTTTCCAACGGAAGGTCATGCGCAATGGCGCGCGCCAGCATGATGCCATTGACACCCCCGGCAGACGCACCGGCGATGGCATCGACCACGACACGGATATCGGCAACGCCGGAAAGCAGGTCGAGCAGGTTCTGGTAGGCACTCTGGGCGGGCTGCAGTTCGCGGGCGCCAATCGGCTCGGCCGCTCCGCCGTTCCTGTCCAGCCGGTAGCTGGAGGCACGTACGAGGTTCAGGATTTCCCGGCTCACCCCGTGCATGTAGATGGCGAGCGAAACACCGCCATAAAGCACGAGTGCAAGTCTGAGTTCGATTTCCTTCATGAAACTGCCAGCCGGATTGTTACAAACGGTCTATCAGGAAAAAATTGCCATATTCCTTAGATGGCGATGAAACGGGCCAAACAAAGCAAATCACGCATGCACAGCGATCATACCTGATCACGCTTGCGCGCGGAAAATGTGTAGTGGCATTGACCGTTCAGGTCCCGAGCGCACCTGACCGTCGCACCTTGGATATGAGTTGCACTGGTTCCATCAAGCGCTCCCGCACGATCCGAAAGCGCGCTACACTCCCATTTTCCACTCCGGAGGACATCGGTCTTGGATCTTCAGCAAGCGCTCACATCATACGTCGCCGCCTGGAACGAAGCCGACCCGGGAAAGCGCCTCGAATTGCTCGCGCGCTGCTGGAGCGACGGCGGGCAATACCTGGATCCGGCCGGAGCAGCTCACGGACGCGAGCAATTGTCGGGCTACATTGGTGAGTTTCATGCACACATGCCGGGCGCCCGCATTGAACTCATCAGCGGTGCGAGCGAGCACAATTCCCGCATTTACTTCAAATGGCAGCTGATTACGGCAGAGGGCATCGTGAAGATCGATGGTGTCGATTTCGGTTCAATCGCGAAGGACGGCCGCCTTCAGGAAATCGTCGGCTTCTTTGGAGCCCCTCCCGAACGGACAGGGTCCTGATCCACGCCTCGTCTCTCGAAGGCTGAAGATCGCGCTTGCCGGCTCAGCTCCGCTCCCGCCGCAACTTGCTCCAGTATTCGAGCCGCTTGCGCAGATCTCTTTCAAAACCGCGTTCCGGCGGATCGTAATAGGTTTGCCGGCCAAGCTGCTCGGGAAAATAATCCTGTCCGGAAAATCCGTCGGGCGCGTCGTGATCATACTGGTAGCCGGCGCCGTAGCCCTCTTCCTTCATCAGTTTCGTGGGTGCGTTCAGGATATGTTTCGGGGGAAGCAGGGAGCCGCTCGATTTCGCATCGCGCATGGCCGCCTTATAGGCGACATAGGCCCCGTTGGACTTTGGCGCCGTCGCCACATAGATCACGGCCTGCGCGAGCGCCAGCTCCCCTTCCGGCGAGCCCAGCATCTGGTAGGCATCGCGGGCGGCGTTGGTCTGGACAAGTGCATTCGGATCGGCAAGACCGATATCTTCCACCGCCATGCGGATCAGGCGGCGCGCCAGGTACATCGGGTCTTCGCCGCCATCCAGCATGCGGCAGAACCAGTAGAGCGCCGCATCCGGATCGGAGCCTCGGACCGACTTGTGCAATGCGGAGATCAGATTGTAGTGGCCGTCGGCACTCTTGTCGTAGATCGGCGCGCGGCGCTGCACGATCTCCTGCAGCCGCTCCGCGTCGAAGACCTCGTCTTCCGCGGCCGCCCGCCAGACATCTTCGGCGAGCGTCAGGGCTGAGCGCCCATCGCCGTCCGCCATGCGGATCAGCACCTGCCGGGCCTCTTCATCGAGCGGCAGCTTCTTGTCTTCCGTCTGTTCGGCGCGCGCAAGCAGCGCTTCCAGCGCCTCCAGCGACAGGGAGTGGAATGTCATCACATGCGAACGCGAGAGCAGCGCGGCATTGAGCTCGAAGGACGGGTTTTCCGTTGTCGCGCCGACTAGCGTGATGGTGCCGTCCTCCATCACGGGAAGAAAGCTGTCCTGCTGGGCACGGTTGAAGCGGTGTATCTCGTCAACGAAGAGCAGCGTCGAACGGCCGCCCATCCGTCTGGCGCGGGCCGCCTCGAACACTTTCTTCAGGTCCGCAACGCCGGAGAAGATCGCCGAAATCTGTTCGAAGGCAAGATCCGTCTCGTTCGCGAGCAGCCGTGCGATCGTCGTTTTGCCGGTTCCGGGCGGCCCCCAGAAGATCAGCGAACCCAGCGTCCGCGTCTTGAGCATCCGCGAGAGCGTGCCTTCGGTCCCCAGAAGATGATCCTGCCCCACGACGTCGGCAAGACGCGCCGGACGCAAGCGGTCCGCCAGCGGACGCGGACCGGATTGCGCAAGACCGGAGGCTTCGAAGAGATCGCTCACGGGCGTCCTATCTCACTTCCAGCTTCGAAACCTTGCCGTTGCGCTCAATCTCGAGAACCCAGACACGTGGCGGCGTCTTGGTGATCACCTCTAGCATGCGGGTGGATTCTACCTTTCTCTCGTTGACCGCACGGATGATATCGCCCGGGCGCATGCCCACCTGGTTGGCCGCTCCGCGGCGGTCAACCGCTGCGATCACAACCCCTTCGAAAACCCCACCGTCCAGGCCGAGCTCCTCGGCGACGGCCGGAGACAGGTTCATGACGGTGACGCCCTCGAAGGGTGAATACTCGCGCAGCTCGCGCGTGTCGCGCGGTACGGTCTCGGGTGCGGGCACCAGCGGCACCGAGAGCGACACCTCCTGCCCGTCCCGGACAATCAGGAACCGGGATGTCTCACCGATCATTTTCGTGGCAAACCGGTAGCCGAAGGAATTGGGATCAACGACTTCCTTGCCTTCGATCTCGACAACCAGATCGCTGACCTCGAGCCCGGCTTCATGTGCCGGAGACCCGTCGAACACGGCCGTGACGAGAACGCCTTGCGGACGGTCGAGCGAAAGAGCTTCGGCAATTTCCGCGTTGACCATCTGGACCGTCGCCCCGAGCCACGGACGACGCACCTTGCCGCCCTGATCCGCCGCCTGGGCGACAAAGCGGGCCATGTGCGCGGGGATGGCGAACCCGATGCCGTTCGATCCGCCCGAGCGGGAGAAAATCGCCGTGTTGATGCCGACAAGATTGCCGGACATGTCAACCAGCGCACCGCCGGAATTACCGGGATTGATGGCAGCGTCCGTCTGGATGAAGAACTGGAAGTCGGTCACACCGACCTGCGTTCGGGCAAGCGCGGAAACAATGCCCTGTGTGACCGTCTGACCGACACCGAACGGGTTGCCGACCGCCAGAACGATATCGCCGACTTCAAGGCTGTCGGAATCGGCAAAGCTCACATGCTCGAACGGTCCTTCTTCGCGGATCTTGAGCACTGCAAGATCCGTGCGCTCGTCCATCAGCACGATGTCCGCGTCGAATTCCCGGCGATCGCTGAGCGCGACGCGCACGGCATCCGCGCCCTTGATGACGTGGTGGTTGGTGATCACGGTGCCCTCGGCGGAGATGATCACTCCGGACCCGAGCGACGATTCGACCCGCTCACGCGGACGGCTGTTGCCGGCACCCGGCTGTCCGAAGAACCGGCGGAAAAACGGATCTTCGAAAAACGGCGAGACGCGCTGGCGCTGAACCACCTTCCGGCTGGCATAGACATTCACGACGGCCGGGGCGACCTGTTTCGCCACGGGCGCGAAGGACAGCTTGATCTGCGCCTCGCTCTGCGGCACCAGCCTCAGGTCCGCGGGCGACGGATCGACCGACTGGGCAAAACTCGCGGTCGCCAGGATGCCGGTCAGGGCTGCAAGCAGAATACGGCACAACGGTCGGAATCTGTTTGAATTGGTCAGACGCATTGTCGAGCCCCTCTTGTCGAATCTTCTTCCCTACTCGCGATACATGGCAGATAGGGTGCAAAAGAGGCAATTACAAAAACAATGAGCCGCCAAATCAATGGCGGCTCATCAAAACGCGTTGAGCTGAGGATCAGGCGGAACGCACCTGCTGAAGGAAGCTGCGTACTTCCGTGTCCAGCTGCTCCGCTTCAGCCGCCATCTGGGCTGCTTCCTCGGAAAAGTTCTGGGCGGCCATGTTGGTGTCGTTGGAGAGCGCCGAAACGTTTCGGATGTCCTCGGTGACCTTGGAAGTTCCGCCAGCGGCGCGCTGCGTGTTCTCCGCAATCCCCTGTGTCGCGTAGCTCTGTTCCGTCACCGCCGCGGCAACTTCGCTCACCGACTTGGTGATCTCGTCGATCGTCTTCTGGATATCGCCGATCGCACCGACGGCATCGTCGGTCGCTCCGCGGATCGCGTCGATCTGCTGCTGGATCTCACCCGTCGCCTTGCCGGTCTGGGACGCCAGGTCCTTGACTTCGGAGGCAACGACCGCAAAGCCCTTGCCGGCTTCCCCGGCCCGCGCCGCCTCGATGGTGGCGTTGAGGGCGAGCAGGTTCGTCTGATCCGCAATATCGCTGATCAGGGTGACGACCTCGCCGATCCGGTTTGCGGCCTCGGCGAGAGACTTCACCGTCTCGTTGGTCGTCTCCGCACGCCGGGTCGCATCTGCCGCGACATTCGAAGAACGTTCAATCAGGGTGGAAATCTCCTGGATCGAGCTCGACAGCTGGTCGGAGGCGGCCGCAATCGACTCGACTTCGGCGAGCGTTTCCTCCGACATCGTCGCGGCGTTGCCGGACGTTTCACCTGCCGTGTCGGTCATGTTGCGCATGTTGCTTGCCGACTCGCGCAGCGAAGCGGCCGAATGCGCTACCTTGTCGACGACGCTGCCGACCGTTGCCTCGAAATCACCTGCAAGGCTCGCCAGCATCTCCTGGCGCTGCTCGGCCTGAATGCGCGCGGCATCTGCTTCTTCGGCGGCACGCTGCTCGTTTTCTTCCGCGGCGTTCTGCCGGATCTGAAGGACGGCCCGGCCGATGTCACCGATTTCGTCCCTGCGCCGCGCGGCTTTGATCTCTGCCCCAAGATCACCGGCGGCTATCGCATTCAGGGCACCGACGAGGGTCGACAAGGGACGCGTGATCGATTGCGAAAACATCAGCGCGATGACGGCTGCGATCGCGATCGTACCGAGCGACCAGAAGATCATCTGATCCCGCATGTTGGTCACGGCGGCGAGTGTTTCGCTCACGCTTTTTTCCGCAGCGACGACCCAGGTCTGCCCTGCGAAACGTAGGGGACGCGCAACCACCAGATCATCGACGCCATCCGCCCCGGTCACAATGGAAGCGGCTGCAGCACCATTCGCCGCAGCCATCACCGGCGCGGCCGTCGTCTTCGCCACGAGAGCGGTCGGCGAACCGGCCAGGGGCTGGTCGCTCAGAAGCAACCCGTCCTGGTTGGTGACATACACCTGACCCGTTTCTCCAAGGTCCTCCCGGTTTGCGACGATGTTGTTCAGGAACGCGGAATCGAGTCTTACGACGGCGACACCGTTCAGACTGATCGTTCCGAAGGAATTCATGAAGACGGGAGCTGCCAGAAACATCGAACCGTCTCCGTCTGCGGCCTCGTATCCGGCGAACGGGCTCACGGCCACCTCGCCTTCGCCGAGCGTCAAGGCAGCTTCGAACGCCGTCTGAAGCCCGGAACCGTCTGCGGCGCTCTCGGCCCCGAGTTGAGACAGGAACTCGTCGCCCTTGGTCACGGAGTAAAGAACCAGACCCGCGGGATCGATCAGGTAGATGTCGGCATAGCCGCCGTTTTTCCAGACGCTGTAGAATGCCGGGTGCGATTCGGAATGGCGCCAGGCATACATGGTCTTCTGGTCGGCACCTGAAATTTCGGCACGTTCTTCGGGTGTCTTGGGCGCATGGAAGAGCCCGAGTATCTCCTCTTTCTCCTTGCCGAGATTCAAGGTCGCGTTGGCCAGATTGCTCATGGGATCCGCCACACCGGATGCCAGGTTCACCACTTCCGCCTTGGCCGCACTCAGTTTGCTCTCAAGCAGAGCAGACCGGGCGCTGATGACCATGCCCAACTCCGCTTCGGCAGCTTTCTGCAGCCCGTCGCGGCCTGTCATGTATCCGATCACTCCAACCGCCGTACAGGCAGCGAAGGTCAGAACAATCATCAATGTTGGTATAACAAAGGAAAGTCGAAAAGAGCTGGTCACCCCTTTCGAATCAGAGCTTTTCTTGCCAAACACAGTATTTCCCCAATCCCACTTCGGCCCACACGGGCGTGAGGAAAAATCTAGGTTTAGTTCCTTAAATCATTGATAATCCTGAACACGATCTCACTATCTGAAACCGCTCGATTTACTTCATCGTGTTGCAATAAAAAAAGGCGGGCAAATGCCCGCCTCTTGATCTTGTGTCAAACTACAACTTACGCTGCGTCTTCAGCCGCTTCTTCTGCCTCAACGCGTGCACGGTCGTCAGCACCGCGTGCGTCCGGGTCACGATCGACGAGTTCGATCACGGCCATCGGTGCATTGTCGCCATAGCGGAAACCGGCTTTCAGAACGCGGGAATATCCACCGTTCCGGTCCTTGTACCGCTCGCCAAGCGTTTCGAAAAGCTTGGCAACCATGGCCGTATCCCGAATCTGCGAGATAGCCTGGCGGCGTGCGTGAAGATCACCGCGCTTGCCCAGTGTGATGAGCTTGTCGATGATCGGCTTCATTTCCTTAGCCTTCGGCAGTGTGGTCACGATCTGCTCATGCTTGATCAGCGACGCTGCCATGTTCGCGAACATCGCCTTGCGGTGGCTGGATGTCCGGTTGAGCTTGCGGCCGGATTTACCGTGGCGCATGGCCCTCTCCTTTATCTTTCAGGCAGTCTGCTTGAACCTTTGAAGCACTTGCCCGGTTGAACCCTCAGGGACGCGTACGTCCCTCAATACTGATGGTCTTCGTAGCGCTTGGCGAGATCGTCGATGTTCTCCGGCGGCCAGTTGGCAACTTCCATGCCGAGATGGAGCCCCATCTGGGCGAGAACTTCCTTGATTTCGTTGAGCGACTTGCGGCCGAAATTCGGTGTCCGCAGCATTTCCGCTTCGGTCTTCTGAATGAGATCGCCAATATAAACGATATTGTCGTTCTTCAGGCAGTTTGCAGACCGCACAGACAGTTCCAGTTCGTCGACTTTCTTCAGGAGTGCCGGGTTGAAGGCAAGCTCGGGGACAGTGTCCTCGGCGACTTCGCGCTGCGGCTCTTCGAAGTTGACGAAAATGGAGAGCTGATCCTGCAGAATGCGAGCGGCGAAGGCCACGGCATCATCCGGCTTGACGGAACCATCGGTTTCGACGGTCAGGGTCAGCTTGTCGTAGTCAAGAACCTGGCCTTCACGGGTGTTTTCCACCTTGTAGGAGACCTTCTTGACCGGAGAGTAGAGACTGTCGACCGGAATGAGTCCGATCGGTGCATCTTCCGGACGGTTGCGATCGGAAGAATGGTAGCCCTTACCCGTATTCACGGTGAATTCCATGCGGATTTCAGCGCCTTCGTCCAGCGTGCACAGCACGAGGTCCGGGTTGAGCACTTCCACATCACCGACAGTCTGGATGTCACCGGCAGTCACGACACCGGGGCCCTGCTTGCGCACGACCATGCGCTTGGGTCCCTCGCCTTCCATGCGGATGGCGATTTCCTTGATGTTGAGCACGATGTCGGTAACGTCTTCACGCACGCCCGGGATCGAGGAGAATTCATGCAGAACGCCATCGATCTGAACGGCAGTCACGGCAGCCCCCTGGAGGGAGGACAGCAGGATACGGCGCAGCGCGTTGCCCAGTGTCAGGCCGTATCCACGCTCGAGAGGCTCGGCAACGACGGTTGCCGTGAAGCGCGGGTCATGACCCGGCTTGATCTCGAGTTTGGTCGGCTTGATCAGTTCTTGCCAATTTTTTTGAATGGTCACGTTTTCGTCCCTTCGGCTATCCCGCCCGGTTCTTCAGGACCGGGCCATTCTTTGCCATTTGGAGAAACAGGTACCTAAAGCCCGGAGCCTTAGACGCGGCGGCGCTTGCGCGGACGGCAGCCATTGTGCGGAATCGGCGTCACGTCGCGGATGGACGTGATCAGGAAACCGGCAGCCTGCAACGCACGCAGTGCGGACTCACGGCCCGAACCAGGTCCGCGGACCTCGACTTCCAGGGTACGCATGCCATGTTCGGCAGCTTTCTTGGCGGCGTCTTCTGCAGCAACCTGAGCCGCATACGGGGTCGACTTGCGCGATCCCTTGAAGCCCAGAGCACCAGCGGACGACCAGGAAATTGCATTGCCCTGTGCGTCGGTAATCGTGATCATGGTGTTGTTGAACGTGGAGTTCACATGCGCAACGCCGGAAGAGATGTTCTTGCGTTCGCGGCGACGCACGCGCGTCGTGTCTTTAGCCATTCTTGTGTCCTTGTTTTGATCTCGTCACTGCCGTAATGCCGGCAGCTCCACCACCAATCGCTGTCTGATGATTATTTCTTCTTGCCGGCGATCGGTTTTGCCGGACCCTTGCGGGTACGTGCGTTCGTGTGTGTCCGCTGACCACGGACGGGAAGTCCGCGGCGGTGACGCAGGCCGCGGTAGCAGCCCAGGTCCATGAGACGCTTGATGTTCATGGCGGTGTCGCGGCGAAGGTCGCCTTCAACCATGTAGTCACGGTCGATGGTTTCGCGAATCGACAGAACTTCGGCATCCGAAAGTTCGTTTACGCGGCGGGCCGCATCGATGTTGTTCTTCTCGATGATTTCCTGCGCGAATTTTGCGCCAATGCCATGAATGTACTGAAGCGCGATAACGACGCGCTTGTTCGTAGGAATGTTAACGCCAGCAATACGTGCCACGTTTGTCTCCATTTGTTATCGGCAACCACGAGGATAGCCGCAGTGGGTAAAGCCCGCGTCCGGTGGAGCCCGGCCCTTGCGGGGTACGAAATGCCGGGTAGCTCCCGGCACAGAGAAGGCCGGTCCCACTTGCGTGAAACCGGCTAAACTGTCTGGTAGAGCGCGTCGTTTACCGCTCTTAAACCTTCTCGTCAAGTCCTTGCAGGACGGATTCTATGGACGCCGAAACATCGTCGATGGACTGCATCCCGTCGACCACCGAAAGCAGCCCGGATTTCTCGTAGTAAGGCACCACGACGGCCGTGTCCCGGTTGTAGGCTTCAAGGCGCTGTTTGAACACCTCGGGGTCGTCATCCTTGCGCACGGGCTGGCCTGCAGCCTTCGCGTCCTCGGCCCGCTTGATGATCCGGTCGACGAGCTGTGTCTGGTCGACCCGCAGCTCGAGAACCGCATCCAGCTTCGAGCCGTTCTCGGTGAGCATCTGGTCGAGCGCTTCCGCCTGGGCAAGCGTGCGCGGGAAACCGTCGAGGATGAACCCGTTCTTCGCGTCGTCCTCGGCGGCGCGGTCACGGATAATGCCGACGACGATCTCGTCGGACACCAGGCCGCCTGCATCCATGACGGCCTTGGCCTTCAGTCCGACGGGGGTCTGTGCTGCCACTGCAGCGCGAAGCATGTCTCCGGTGGACAGCTGAGGGATGCCGTACTTCTCGACCAGGCGGGTCGCCTGTGTCCCCTTGCCCGCCCCCGGCGGTCCTACCAGAATAAGCCTCATCGACGTTTCCCCCTCAGTTTTGATTTTTTCACCAGGCCCTCATACTGATGCGCAAGCAGGTGGCCCTGGATCTGTGACACTGTATCCATTGTCACACTCACGACAATCAGCAAAGAGGTTCCACCGAAATAGAACGGAACGCCAGTCGCCGAAATGAGGAATTCGGGTAATAGACAAACGATGGTGATGTAAATCGCACCCACCACAGTGATGCGGGTGAGGACGTAGTCGATGTATTGGGCGGTCCGTTCACCCGGACGGATACCCGGGATGAAACCGCCGTGTTTCTTGAGGTTATCGGCTGTGTCGCTCGGATTGAAGACAATCGCCGTGTAGAAGAAACAGAAGAAAATGATCATGGCGGCGTAGAACACCATGAACAGCGGCTGCCCGTGACCAAGCGCCGCAGTGATATAGGTCAGCCACTCGTTTCCACCGCCCTGGTTGAACCCGGCGAATGTCGCGGGAACGAGCAGAAGCGACGATGCGAAGATCGGCGGAATGACACCAGCGGTGTTCAGCTTGAGCGGCAGGAACGAGGTGTTGCCCTCGAACATGCGGTTGCCCATCTGGCGCTTCGGATACTGGATCAGAAGGCGTCTTTGAGCGCGCTCCATGAAGACGATGAAGCCGATCACGACGATCGCGAGGAGAATCACGCCGAGGATGATCCAGGTTGCCAGCGATCCCTGGCGTCCGAGTTCAAGCGTCTGAACGACGGCGGACGGCAGTCCGGCGACGATCCCGGCAAAGATGATCAGGGAGATACCGTTACCGATGCCGCGCGAGGTGATCTGCTCACCCAGCCACATCAGGAACATGGTCCCGCCGACCAGCGTGATCACCGTTGAGGCGCGGAAGAACCAGCCCGGATCCGTCACGACGTTCTGGGCCTCGAGACCAACGGAAATACCGTAGGCCTGGAAAGCCGCCAGAACGACGGTGCCGTAGCGCGTGTACTGGTTGATGACCTTGCGGCCCTGTTCGCCTTCCTTCTTCAGCTGCTCGAGGGTCGGAACGACCGTCGTCATCAGCTGCATGATGATGGAGGCGGAAATATAGGGCATGATGCCGAGTGCGAAGATCGCCATGCGTTCGATCGCACCGCCGGTGAACATGTTCACCATGCCGATGATGCCGGTCTGCGCCTGGCTGAAGATCTGCGCAAATGCGACCGGGTCGATGCCGGGCATCGGAATGTAAGTGCCCAGTCGATAAACCAAAAGCGCCCCTAGCGTGAACCAGATGCGCTTTTTGAGTTCTTCAGCCTTGGCGAAAGCTGAGAAATTCAGATTTGAAGCCAGTTGCTCGGCGGCCGATGCCATGCCCTACTCCGGTCTTATGCTTACCCACAAACGGGAAAAGCCCAGGCTGTTAAGCCTGAGCTCCCAGAACGGCAACCTTGCCGCCCGCTTTTTCGATTGCTGCGACAGCGCCCTTGGAGGCACCGGCAACTTCAAAGGTCACGGCGGCAGTCAGTTCGCCGTTGGCCACGATGCGGACACCGTCGCGGACCCTTTTGACAACGCCCGCAGCCTTGAGCGTTTCGACCGTAACGGTCTCTGACGCGCTGAGCTTGCCTGCATCGATGGCTTTCTGAACACGGCCGACGGACACGGTGTTGTAGTCCTTGGCGAAAATGTTCGTGAATCCACGCTTCGGCAGGCGGCGGTGAAGCGGCATCTGGCCGCCCTCAAAACCCTTGATCGCAACGCCGGAACGGGACTTCTGACCCTTGACACCACGACCACCGGTCTTGCCCTTGCCGGAACCGATGCCGCGTCCAACGCGGGTGCGCTCTTTTACGGCACCTTCGTTGTCACGAAGTTCGTTGAGCTTCATTGTTCTTCTCCTCACCCCGTCCTTACGCGTCTTCGACGACGCGAACGAGATGCTGGACCTTGTTGATCATTCCGCGCACTTCTGGAGTGTCCTTCAGCGTGGAACGGCGATGCATCTTGTTCAGGCCAAGACCGATGAGCGTCGCGCGCTGGTCCTTCGGACGGCGCAGCGGGCTACCGATCTGTTCGACCGTAACAGTCTTTTCGGTGTTCGCCATGGAACCTACCCTCTTTCAGCTGGGGTCCGGAGCTGCCAAGGTCAAGCCTCGGCAGCAGCCGGAGTAGCCTCTTCGTTGTTGTCACGACGACGGGACTGCAGCACGGAGACCTTCAGGCCGCGGCGCGCCGCGACGGAGCGCGGGCTGTCTTCCTTCGTCAGGGCGGCAAACGTTGCGCGAACCATGTTGTAAGGGTTCGAAGTCCCGAGGGACTTGGCAACAACGTCCTGAACACCGAGCGTTTCGAAAACGGCACGCATCGGGCCACCAGCAATGATACCGGTACCGGCCGGAGCTGCACGCAGCAGCACCTTGCCAGCGCCGTGACGGCCTTCCACGTCGTGGTGGAGCGTCCGGCCTTCGCGCAGGGGAACGCGGATCATCGTGCGTTTTGCAGCTTCCGTTGCCTTGCGGATGGCTTCCGGCACTTCACGCGCCTTGCCATGACCAAAGCCGACACGGCCCTTCTGGTCACCAACCACGACAAGCGCGGCGAAGCCGAAGCGACGGCCACCCTTGACCACTTTCGCAACGCGGTTGATGTGTACGAGCTTGTCGACGAATTCGCTGTCTCGCTCTTCGCGATCGCGATTATCCTGTCTCGCCATATTATTTGTCTTCCGTTCTTAAGAGCGCCAACGGGCGCTGGTCAGAATTCAAGTCCACCTTCGCGGGCCGCATCGGCAAGCGCCTTGACGCGCCCGTGATACATGTACCCGCCCCGGTCGAACACGACCTGCTTGACGCCGGCAGCGACTGCGCGCTCCGCGACAAGCTTGCCGACGGCAGCGGCTGCTGCAACATCGGCGCCCGTTTTCAGGCTGCCCTTGAGATCGCTTTCGATCGTAGAAGCAGAGGCAATTGTGTGCCCCTTCGCATCGTCAATGATCTGGGCGTAGATCTGCTTCGACGAGCGGAAGATGGAAAGGCGCGGACGTCCGCCGCCGGCTTTCCTGATCGAACGACGCACGCGATCGCGGCGGCGCTCGAAAGCTTGTTTGCTGTTCGCCATGATCTGGGTCCGTTACTTCTTCTTGCCTTCTTTGCGGACGATGAACTCGTCTGCATAACGTACGCCTTTGCCCTTGTAGGGCTCCGGCGGGCGGAATTCGCGGATCTCAGCTGCTACCTGGCCGACACGCTGTTTGTCGGTACCGGTGATGCTGATTTCCGTCGGCTTCGGGCACTTGATGTCGATGCCTTCCGGGATCGGATAGACGACGTCATGCGAGAAACCGAGCGCCAGCTGAAGATTCTGACCCTGGACCTGTGCACGGTAACCGACACCTGTGATAGCGAGGTCTTTCTTGAAACCGTCGGTAACACCGGTGATCAGGTTCGACACCATGGTGCGGCTCATGCCCCACATGGAGCGAGCCGGCTTGGAACTGTTGCGCGGATCGATTTTGATCCCGTCATCCGTCATTTCGGCCAGAACAAGATCATTGAGCACGAAAGACTTTTCGCCTTTCGGGCCCTTGATCGTAACCGTCTGACCGTCGATCGATGCCGTTACCCCGCTAGGCACGGGGACTGGCTTTTTGCCAATACGAGACATTTGACCAACCTTGTCGTTGTTTCAAAAGCGAGAGTGCCGCATCAGAAGACGCGGCAAAGAACCTCGCCACCTACATTCTCTTCCCGCGCCTGATGGTCGCTCATGACGCCGCGCGGAGTCGAAATGATCGACACGCCCAGGCCATTCGAGACATGCGGGATGTTTTTCACCGACGAGTACACGCGACGTCCCGGTTTGGACACACGCTCAATGGTGCGGATAACCGGCTCGCCGTCGAAATACTTCAGTTCGATTTCCAACTCGGACTTACCGCCCTCGTAGTCAACCGTGGTGTAGCCACGGATGTATCCCTCTTTTGCCAGCACATCAAGTACGTGTGCACGCAATTTGGAATTAGGTGAGTTGACCTTGTTCTTGCGACGCATCTGAGCGTTGCGAATCCGGGTCAGCATATCCCCCAACGGATCAGAAATTGCCATCGGAGTTTCTCCTTACCAGCTCGACTTGACCAGGCCCGGGATCTTGCCCAGGGAGCCCAGTTCACGAAGCGCAATACGCGACATTTTCAGCTTGCGGTAAAAACCGCGCGGACGGCCGGACACTTCGCAACGGTTGCGAACGCGGTTCGGAGCGGAGTTCCGCGGCAGTTTTGCCAGCTTCAGTCGTGCGTTGTAACGCTCTTCGAGGGAAAGGTTCTCGTCCTTCGCCATCGCTTTCAGAGCGGCGCGCTTTTCAGCGTATTTCTTGACAAGCTTCTCGCGGCGCTTGTTTTTCTCGATTGCGCTTTTCTTCGCCATCGTCGTTCCCTTCCTTGCCCGTTACTTCGTGAACGGGAAGTTGAACGCGCGCAGAAGCTCGCGCGCCTCGTCATCAGTCGGCGCCGTGGTGCAAACGATCACGTCCATGCCCCAGATCTGGTCGACCTTGTCGTACTCGATCTCCGGAAACACGATGTGTTCCTTGATACCCATGGCGTAGTTGCCACGACCGTCGAAGCTCTTCGGGTTCAGGCCACGGAAGTCACGAACGCGCGGCAGCGCGATTGTGATCAGACGGTCCATGAATTCGAACATCTGCTGGCGGCGCAGGGTTACCTTGACACCCAGCGGCATGCCTTCGCGGACCTTGAATGTCGCGATGGATTTCTTCGCCTTGGTGATGACCGGCTTCTGGCCGGCGATCGCCGCGAGATCTTCAGCAGCCGTGCGCGCCTTCTTGGAATCGCCGACCGCCTCGCCAACACCGATGTTGAGGACGATCTTTTCCAGCTGCGGAACCTGCATGACGTTCTTGTACTGGAACTTTTCCAGAAGCTGCTTGCGCACGACTTCGTTGTAATGCGTCTTCAGACGCGGCTCATAAGCTGTATCAGCCATCGATCAGGTCTCCCGAACGTCTGGCCACACGAACCTTGGTGCCATCGTCCTGCACTTTGAAACCGACGCGGGTCGGCTTGCCGTCCTTCGGATCGGCCAGCGCGACGTTGGACAGGTGAATCGGCGCCTCTTTGGACACGATCCCGGCTTCCTGCGTCTGGGTCTGTTTCTGGTGGCGGCGGACCATGTTGATCCCGCGAACCAGGGCCTTGTTGTCACTCGGCAAGATCTGGATGACTTCCCCGGACTTGCCCTTGTCACGGCCGGTCAGAACAACCACCGTGTCGCCTTTTTTGATTTTCGCAGCCATCAGAGCACCTCCGGCGCGAGCGAAATGATCTTCATGTGGTTCTTGGCGCGAAGTTCGCGCGGCACCGGGCCGAAAATACGGGTGCCGACCGGCTCTTTGTTGTTGTTGACCAGCACGGCCGCATTGCGGTCGAACCGGATCACGCTGCCATCGGGACGGCGGATATCCTTAGCCGTGCGCACGACGACAGCCTTCATCACGTCGCCCTTTTTGACGCGGCCCCGCGGAATAGCCTCTTTGACGGAAACAACGATGATGTCTCCGACCTGGGCGTATTTGCGCTTGGAGCCGCCGAGCACTTTGATGCACATGACACGACGGGCACCGGAATTGTCGGCGACGTCGAGGTTTGTTTGCATCTGAATCATGACTGGCTGCCTTGTTCTTCTAGCGGCGCACGGGTCACGGGCGCCTGATGCTCACTAATGGAGCGCGGTCACTGAGCGACCACGGTCCAACGTTTGTTTTTCGAAATCGGCGCGCACTCTTCAATCTGAACAGTGTCGCCAACCTTGTACTGGTTGCTTTCGTCGTGTGCGCGGTACTTCTTCGTCCGGCGCACGGTCTTTTTCAGCAGCGGGTGCGTGAAGCGGCGCTCCACGTTGACCGTCACCGTCTTGTCATTCGCGTCGCTGACAACGGTGCCCTGCAGGATACGCTTCGGCATTGCCGTCTCCTTACGCGTTAGCCGACACGCGCTTTTCGCGCATGATCGTCTGGATACGCGCGATGTCGCGGCGGATCTGCCGGACACGCGCAGTGTTTTCAAGCTGACCCGTGGCCTTCTGGAAGCGCAGGTTGAACTGCTCTTTCTTCAGGCCTTCAAGCTCACCACGGAGCTCGTCGAGGGTCTTTGCCCGTACATCGGTCGCCTTCATGGCTTAACTCCTCGCCTGCCTTAGTCGCCGATACGCTGAACGAAACGGCACTTGATCGGCAGCTTGGCGGCGGCAAGACGCATCGCTTCACGGGCGACATCTTCCGGAACACCATCGACTTCAAACATGATCCGGCCCGGCTTGACACGGCAAGCCCAGTAATCCGGAGAACCTTTACCCTTACCCATGCGGACTTCGGCAGGCTTCGAGGAAACCGGCACGTCCGGGAAGATACGGATCCAAACACGACCCGCACGCTTCATGTGACGGGTCATAGCACGACGGGCCGCTTCGATCTGGCGTGCGGTTACACGCTCCGGCTCCAAGGCCTTCAGACCGAATGCGCCGAAGTTGAGGTCGGTGCCTCCCTTCGACAAGCCGTGGATGCGGCCCTTGTGCTGCTTGCGGAACTTTGTGCGCTTCGGTTGCAGCATCGTTCTTCTCTCGTCTTTCTTGTCTTACGAGCGGCAGGCAGCTTGACTTAAGCTGCGCGCTCGCGGCCCCGATCCCGGCGTCCGCCGCGATCACCCTGGTTACCTTCGGAAGCAGCGGTCGCACGGCGTTCGGACGCCATCGGATCGTGCTCCAGAATTTCACCCTTGAAGATCCAGACCTTCACACCGCACACGCCGTAAGCCGTGTGGGCGCTTGCGACACCGTAGTCGATGTCGGCACGCAGCGTGTGAAGCGGCACGCGGCCTTCGCGGTACCATTCGATACGCGCGATTTCCGCGCCGCCGAGACGGCCACCGCAGTTGATCCGGATGCCCTGGGCGCCGAGACGCATGGCGGACTGAACAGCCCGTTTCATGGCGCGACGGAAGGCAACACGGCGTTCCAACTGCTGAGCAATCGAAGCGGCAACGAGGGTCGCATCGATTTCCGGCTTGCGCACTTCAACGATGTTGAGATGAACTTCCGAATTGGTGATGTCGGCGATTTTCTTGCGCAGACGCTCGATGTCCGCACCCTTCTTGCCGATGACCACACCCGGACGGCCGGAGTGGATGGAAACACGGCATTTCTTGTGCGGGCGCTCGATAACGACCTTGGAAACGGCTGCCTGCTTGAGTTCCTTCAGCAGGAACTCGCGGATGCGGAAATCTTCGTGGAGAAGATCACCGTATTCGTTCTTGTTCGCATACCAGCGGGAATCCCAGGTGCGGTTGATCCCGAGGCGCATGCCGATCGGATTTACTTTATGTCCCATCAGGCGGTCTCCTCAACTTCGCGCACGACGATGGTCAGGTTCGAGAAGGGTTTCTCGATCCGGCCGACCCGGCCGCGGGCGCGGGCCTGGAACCGCTTGATGACAAAAGCCTTGCCAACATGGGCCTCGGCAACCACCAGGTTGTCGATGTCCAGGTCATGATTGTTTTCCGCATTCGCAACCGCCGACATCAAGGTCTTCTTGACATCCTGCGCGATGCGCTTGCGGGAGAACGTCAGGTCCGCGATCGCGGAGCCGACTTTTTTGCCACGGATCGAAGCCGCAACGAGGTTCAGCTTGCGCGGGGAAACGCGCAGCATGCGGGTCATTGCCCTTGCCTCGTTGTCAGCGAGCGTCCGCTCACGCTTCGGCTTGCCCATCGTTACTTCCTCTTCGCCTTCTTGTCGGCGCCATGTCCGTAATAGGTCCGCGTCGGCGAGAACTCGCCGAACTTGTGACCGATCATTTCTTCAGACACCAGCACCGGAACGTGCTTCTGTCCGTTGTAGACGCCAAAGGTCAAGCCGACGAACTGCGGCAGGATCGTTGAGCGGCGGCTCCAGGTCTTGATGACCTCGTTCCGGCCGGACTCACGGACCTTGTCAGCTTTCTTCAGCAGATACCCGTCGACAAACGGACCTTTCCAGATCGAACGTGCCACGATCCTGTCCTTTACTTCTTACGCGCGTGGCGGCTGCGGACGATATACTTATCGGTCTGCTTGTTGCTCCGCGTACGCTTGCCTTTGGTCGGTTTACCCCAGGGAGTAACCGGATGACGACCGCCGGAGGTCCGCCCTTCACCACCACCGTGCGGGTGGTCGATCGGGTTCATGGCGACACCGCGCGTATGCGGGCGAATGCCAAGCCAGCGGGAACGGCCTGCCTTGCCGAGATTGATGTTGGCGTGGTCCGGGTTGGACACGGCGCCAATGGTGGCCATGCAGGTGCCGAGGACACGACGCTGCTCGCCAGACATCAGGCGCAGCGTGGTGTAGCCCTGGTCACGGCCCACGATCTGAACGAAAGCACCGGCAGAACGAGCGATCTGGGCGCCTTTGCCCGGCTTCAGCTCGATGTTGTGCACGATCGTTCCAACAGGAATGCTTGCCAGCGGCGCGGCATTGCCCGGTTTGACGTCGACATTGTTGCCGGCAACAACGGTGTCGCCGGCGGCCAGGCGCTGCGGCGCCAGGATGTAGCTCAGCTCGCCGTCTTCGTAGCGGATCAGGGCAATGAACGCGGTCCGGTTCGGATCGTATTCAAGGCGCTCGACCGTTGCCGGTACATCCCACTTGCGGCGCTTGAAGTCGACAAGACGGTAGGACCGCTTGTGACCGCCACCGCGGTTCGGGGACGTCAGGCGGCCGGTGTTGTTGCGGCCACCCTTCTTGGACAGGCCCTCGGTCAGGGTCTTGACCGGCTTGCCCTTGTGCAGACCGGAGCGGTCAACCTGAACAAGCTGACGGCGGCCCGGGGACGTTGGATTGAATGTCTTAAGTGCCATTTTTCTAAAGTCCCCGTCTTAGAGCCCGGTGGTCACGTCGATGCCGTGACCTTCCTGCAGCGTTACGACGGCCTTCTTGAAGTCGGACTGGCGGCCAAGACGTCCACGGAAGCGCTTCACCTTGCCCTTGCGGACCAGGGTGTTCACAGCCATGACCTTGACGCCGAACAGTGCCTCGACAGCAGCCTTGATCTCAGGCTTCGTTGCGTCGTTGGCGACCTTGAAGACAACCTTGTTCTCTTCCGAAGCCATCGTCGATTTTTCGGTGATCACCGGACCAACGATCTTGTCGTAGTGAGGAAGTTTGCTCATTTGAAGCGCTCCTCAAGTGCGGACACCGCTGCCTTGGTCAACACCAGGGTGTTGGCCCGCAGGATGTCGTAGACATTGATGCCCTGGATCGGCAGTACATCCACGTGCGGGATGTTGCGCGAAGCCAGTGCGAAGTTGTTGTCGACGTCAGCGCCGTCGATCACCAGGGCACTGGTCAGTCCGAGCTTCTGCAGCTGTTCCTTGAGTGCCTTGGTCTTTGCTTCGGCTGCCTTTGCGTCTTCAACGACAACGATGCTTTCTGCTTTCGCCTTGGCGGACAGAGCATGCTTCAGGCCGAGGGCGCGAACCTTCTTGGGCAGGTCATGGCCGTGATCGCGAACGACCGGGCCGAATGCCTTGCCACCGCCGCGGAACTGCGGAGCCTTCCTGTTGCCGTGACGTGCGCCGCCCGAACCCTTCTGACGGACGAATTTCTTCGTCGTGCCGGAAATCTCCGAACGCTTCAGCGTCTTGTGGGTGCCCGCCTGGCGCTTCGCCAGCTGCCAGCGCACCACACGGTGGATCAAATCGGTGCGCGGCTCGAGACCGAAGATCTCGTCAGACACCGTGATCGAACCGGCCGCCCCACCTTCGAGGGTCTTGACCTGGAGTTCCATCACTCACTCTCCTTCCCGGCAGCCTCGGCCGCATCGGACGCCTTGAAAGCACCCGGTACCGGAACGTTTTCCGGCAGCGCCTTTTTGATCGCGTCGCGGACCAGGATCCAGCCGCCCTTGGCGCCCGGAACGGAACCCTCGACCATGATCAGGCCACGCTCAACATCAGTGCGCACAACCTTCAGGTTCTGCGTGGTGACACGGGCATCGCCCATGTGACCGGCCATTTTCTTGCCCTTGAACACGCGGCCCGGGTCCTGACACTGACCCGTGGAACCGTGCGAGCGGTGCGAGATTGAGTTACCGTGGGATGCACGGCCACCACCGAAGTTGTGACGCTTCATCGCACCGGCAAAACCTTTACCGATCGACGTGCCGGTCACGTCCACGAACTGGCCCTCGACGTAGTGGTCGGCAGTCATTTCCGAACCGACGTCGATCATGTTGTCCGCGGAAACGCGGAACTCGGCCACCGTCCGCTTCGGCTCGACCTTTGCAACAGCAAAGTGACCGCGCAGTGCCTTCGGCGTATTCTTAACTTTCCGGGTACCTGCGCCGAGCTGCAGCGCCGTGTAACCATTCTTTTCGTCAGTCCGGTGGGCAACCACCTGGCAGTTTTCCAGCCGCAAAACAGTGACCGGAACATGCTCGCCTGCATCGTTGTAGATGCGGGTCATGCCCACTTTCTGAGCGATCACTCCAGAACGCATGATGTGTCCCCTTGACCCCGCCTTAGAGCTTGATCTCGACGTCGACACCAGCGGCCAGGTCGAGCTTCATGAGCGCGTCCACCGTCTGGGGCGTCGGATCAACGATGTCGAGAAGACGCTTGTGCGTACGCATCTCGAACTGATCGCGGCTTTTCTTATCGATGTGCGGTCCGCGAAGCACGGTGTACTTCTCGATCCGCGTCGGCAGCGGCACGGGACCCCGTACCTGAGCACCGGTCCGCTTGGCCGTATTGACGATCTCCTTGGTGGAGGCGTCGAGAATACGGTGGTCAAACGCCTTGAGGCGGATCCGGATATTCTGACCGTTCATTGTTGTTGTTCCCAATAAGACTGCGGGCCTGCCCGCGTTACCTTGAGTTTCGCCGGCAGGCCCGGCTGTCGATTATTCGATGATGGATGCGACGACGCCGGCGCCGACGGTACGGCCACCTTCGCGGATCGCGAAGCGCAGGCCTTCTTCCATGGCGATCGGCACGATCAGCTCAACGTCAACCGATACGTTATCGCCCGGCATCACCATTTCCGTGCCTTCCGGAAGGGAGACAACACCCGTCACGTCCGTCGTACGGAAGTAGAACTGGGGACGGTAGTTGGTGAAGAACGGCGTATGACGGCCACCTTCTTCCTTCGTCAGGATATAGGCTTCCGCCTTGAACTTCGTGTGCGGGGTAACAGAACCCGGCTTGCAAAGCACCTGGCCGCGCTCAACTTCCTCACGGCCAACGCCGCGGATCAGAGCACCGATGTTGTCGCCCGCTTCGCCGCTGTCCAGCAGCTTGCGGAACATTTCAACACCCGTAACCGTCGTCTTCTGCGTGTCCTTGATGCCGACGATCTCGACTTCTTCACCCACGTTGATCACACCGCGCTCGACACGGCCGGTCACAACCGTACCGCGGCCGGAGATCGAGAAAACGTCTTCGATCGGCATCAGGAACGGCTGATCCTTCGGACGCTCGGGCGTCGGGATGTATTCGTCAACCTGAGCCATCAGCTCACGGATCGCGTCACGGCCGATCTCGGCGTCGCGGTTCTCGACAGCTGCGAGAGCCGAACCCTTCACGATCGGAATGTCGTCGCCCGGGAACTCGTACGAAGACAGAAGCTCGCGGATTTCCATTTCGACGAGCTCGAGAAGCTCTTCGTCGTCGACCTGGTCAACCTTGTTCATGAAAACAACAAGAGCCGGAACGCCAACCTGACGCGCAAGCAGGATGTGCTCGCGGGTCTGCGGCATCGGGCCGTCTGCCGAAGAAACAACAAGGATCGCGCCGTCCATCTGCGCCGCACCCGTGATCATGTTCTTCACGTAGTCGGCGTGGCCAGGGCAGTCAACGTGAGCGTAGTGACGGTTCTCCGTCTCATACTCAACGTGTGCCGTGGAGATGGTGATGCCGCGTGCCTTTTCTTCAGGCGCACCGTCAATCTCGTCGTAGGCTTTTGCTTCTGCGCCGCCAGCCTCGGCCAGCGTCATCGTAATTGCAGCGGTCAGCGTCGTCTTGCCATGGTCAACGTGGCCAATCGTGCCAATGTTAACGTGCGGCTTGTTGCGCTCAAATTTTTCCTTCGCCATCGGCGTCGCTCTCTGTCCAATACTCGGTTCGGTCGATACAGGCTCGAGGCGGGACGCCCTCCGGCGCCTTGGACAGATCCGCGAGCGTCGAATTGCTTCCCGTAGAACTTATGTCAGGATTTCCGGGCGAAAGAGCCTTCCGTTCCGGACACTCCGGTTTGCCCCATGATGGAGCGGGTGAAGGGAATCGAACCCTCGTCGTCAGCTTGGAAGGCTGCTGCTCTACCATTGAGCTACACCCGCACAACGAGAGAAACAGGTACGATGGTGGAGGAGGTTGGATTCGAACCAACGTAGGCATAGCCAACGGATTTACAGTCCGTCCCCTTTAGCCACTCGGGCACTCCTCCATCTCGTCCTGCTTCACGCCGAAGCGATCAGGATGGCTTACCGGAGAACCCGCCCGAAAGGGGCGAGCAATCCCGTGGCGCGTGTTATGCAGATGCGGACCTGCCCTGTCAACGCTGATTTTGCAAAGAAATGCACAAAATCGGGAAGACGTTCGAAACAGGTGCTTCGAACGTTGGAGATCACTCCGGTTACCGTGTTTCCAAGAGTGCCTTCCCGGCCCTCCAATGTCACCGTTTCCGTATGCATTTCCTCAGACTAAGCCAAGAATCGCCCCTGCCTGTGGACAACTCATCAGCGCGGCCCGGGACGCGAAACTCAGGAGCCGCGTGTTGCATCAGCGCACATTCGGGGGCCGTCCCACACGCATTCCGGTTGTAAGCCCTCATGTTGTGTTGTACCTACAACAAATGACATCTGATCTGAAAGACATCGACTTTGCCGAAATGGGCAGAACCTGCTTCGGCCACGCGGCCCGGCGCACGGCGAATCTGCTGACGCGGCATTACAATCGCGCCATGGCCGGGCTTGGCCTGGAACTGACCCAGGCACAGCTTCTGGCGGTCATTGCCGACGGCACCGCCCCCTCCGCCTCGGCGATTGCCCGCTATCTTGGCATCGACCGCTCGACACTCGCGCGCAATCTTCGCCCGCTGGAAGCCGCCGGTCTGATCCGGAGGCGGGAAACGCCAGGACGCGCCGTCCTGCCCGTGCTCACCGCAGAAGGCGAAGAAAAGGTCGTTGAGATCCACACGGCCTGGCAGCACGCCCAGAAGGAGCTGGCGGACATGCTCGGCCCGGAAGGCGCCGAAGCGGTCCGGGCCCATATGTCCGCGCTGCGCAAAGCCGTCCACATCCTGGAAGACAACGACGCCAAGGCCGCGGCAAACGTGGAACAAACCAGCTGAATGCTTCTGAGTGAAGGACATCCGATGAATAGCACGGACACGATTACCGAAAACGGCACCACCCACGAGATCGGCGCCCTGCCGAAAACTGCCTTTTCGGAGATGACCGGGCTCGACATTTTCCGGCTCATGATGGCCGGCGACCTGCCCGCCCCGCCGATCATGATCCACTCCAATATAAGAATGAAGGAATTCGAGGAAGGCCGCGCCGTCTTCACCGGACTGCCGGCGAAGGAGTTTCTCAACCCGCTTGGAACCGTCCACGGCGGCTGGATCTCAACCCTGATCGATACGGCGCTCAGCTGCGCCGTCCACACCACGCTGAAGCTAGGCGAGTTCTATACGACCACCTCGCTCAACGTGAACATGGTCCGCCCGCTTCAGGCCACCAGCGGCGAAGTCATCTGCGAAGGCCGGATCGTCCATCGCGGCTCGCGCCTTGCAACCTCCGAAGGCGATCTCAGAAACGCGGACGGCAAGTTGATCGCCCACGGCACGGTGAGCTGCATGATCCTGAAGCCGTCTTGAAGACAGAACGGAATGGCTGACTTGATCCGGGCGATTTGTTTCTGCCCGAAGCGCGGATCGCGCTCGCGCCAGGCAGCAAACACTTGCCTTCTTGCCGCCCCGGACCCGATCCGGGGCCATTTGCCAAGATGACACGGGTCCCGGCACAAGGCCGGGACGGCAGGTGCTCTTTCACGCCACACGCATCAAGAAGATGACCTCCGCCCTTCCCCTCCCCCGAATTTGCCGCTACAGCAATCGCCATGACAGATACCTCCAAATCTGGCCGTCCCGGACCGCGTTCGGGTCAGAAGCCTTTCTATAAGAAAAAGACTGGCGGCAAGCCCGCGCCCCGCAGACCCGGTCTGCCGCCGGAAGGCCCGGTTCTTTTGTATGGCCTGCACACGGTTGAGGCCGCGTTTGCCAACAAGGACCGCAAGCGGCTGAAGCTTTACGCCACCGAAAACGCGCAGAACCGCTTGGCTGAGCGTGGCGTTGCCATTGACGTTCCCGTCGAGACCATGATGCCCCGTGCGCTGGACCGCATGGTGACAAAGGACGCGGTCCACCAGGGCATGATCCTGGAAGCCGATCCCCTGCCCGCCTATGGTGCGGAACATCTTAAAGGTGCGCGGCTGGTGCTGGCGCTTGATCAGGTCACCGACCCGCACAACGTCGGCGCGATCCTCAGATCCGCCGTTGCCCTTGATGCCGACGCCGTTGTCACCACTGAACGCCATGCGCCGGAAGAAGGCCCTGTCCTTGCCAAGTCAGCCTCCGGCGCCCTCGACATGATCAAGCATGTGCGCGTGAAGAACATGGCAAGGTTTGTCGCTGAGATGAAGGAAAAGGGCTTCGGCTGCATCGCGCTCGACAGCGACGGCCCGTCCAGCCTCGAAGACACCGCCTTCACCGACAGGACCGTGCTGGTTCTTGGCTCTGAAGGAAAAGGTGTCCGCCAGG
This sequence comes from Roseibium sp., assembly GCF_965232425.1. Classification (GTDB taxonomy): domain Bacteria; phylum Pseudomonadota; class Alphaproteobacteria; order Rhizobiales; family Stappiaceae; genus Roseibium. Next base: position 5,102,474 of record NZ_OZ246971.1, on the reverse strand, counting down.
GTGTGCGCGAGGCCTGCGGTCTTCTGGCCCGGCTCGACATGCCCGGCGCGATCCGCTCGCTCAACGTCTCCAACGCCGCCGTCCTGTCGCTTTATGTCGCCCGCATGAAGATGGGTCTTTAGTCCAGCCCCCCATAAAGCAGGTGTTTCCCCAAAGGGTTCCGGGTCGTCGCCGGGACGTTATCAGAGCGCGGCGCGCAACGGCTTGTCAATTCCTGTGAAGCTGCCCCGCGCAATCGGCACCCGCGGCAAATGCCACCTGTCAAATCGCCCGATTATCCACAGCAGCGATCAGATTTCAGCTGATGTTAGAGAGGCTTGCGGGAAATTTTCGCAGCACATGTTAATTTTTTCCTTTCAACCATGGACAAGCGCGTCCAATCTGGTAGAAGCCATCCCCGGCGCCGGTATAGCTCAGCTGGTAGAGCACGTGATTTGTAATCTCGGGGTCGCGGGTTCGAATCCTGCTGCCGGCACCAGTTTCTCCCAAACTATTGTCGTCTTAGCTTTCCCGGACATTGGGTAACGAAGAACTTCGTGTCATTGTCCGGCACCAAGCGACACGTATGTCCTTCTTTATTTTTCATTGTGTTTGAAAGTCGACTTCCCGTGCACGACGCTTGGAGCCCAGCGCGAACCCTCGCGCCGCCTTTCAGCATTCATTGCTTACAGAGGATATCGGAATCTGACTTCAGGATGTCTCGAATTGCGTGTTGAGCTTGTGTGACGTAAATACGGCAACACTGGCTTTGTGCACTTGCATCGTTCTTGGTTTTTGGATTCGGAAACTGAAAGGAGCACGGTGATGGACTGGCTATCAGCACCCGTGACGACCGCGATCATTTCTGCGTGCGTCTCACTCGCGGTATCAGGTGTCTCATTTCTGGTCGCTTCTCGGAAAGTACGTGCTGATTGGAGAAGATTTGATCGGCAGCTGACGCGCGAACTGTCTGCAAAGCTGTTCGAGTTGCGACTTTCGACATACGGGCAGGCTTTTGAAATTACTGATAAAATACGCAAGTATACAAGCAACCACGAGTTTGAGCATTCTGCTCAGCTTAGAAAAAGACTGCACGAGTTGCGAGAGTGGCGGAGCGGCCAGATACAGTTGATACTATCGAGGAACTCAATTGATGCTTTTCGAGATCTCGAGGCCGCTCTGGGAAAAAATCCCGGCGGAAGACAAGGCAACCCCGAAGCCTACACCACAGCTCAGATTGACAAGATTTTTGATGCGCGAACCAATCTGCGGCGGGCGCTTCGGTCCGACATCGAACCACTACACGTCAGTCTGGGGATTGAAGAGAAGCACTACTTGGAAAGAAAGTTGGATCTGAAGCAATGGAGAAGCAATTCCTCGTGAGTTAAGTCCGAACCTCAAAGACAATTTATGTAGCGAAGGAACCTGGATTTTGCCGACTGTTTTGAGTTGATCCGAAATCAAGGCTTGAGGAAAGGAGTCGGTCCCAGCCAAGACATCAAGAGTTTGGTATGGCCATCAGTTCTGACCTGGTTCGATACTAGGTTTGAGGGAACTTGCCAGCATCGTGCTCCTCTTAAGCGCCTGGGTTTGCCACCCTGCCGAAGCTTTTCTGTTGCACCTGAAGGCCATCGACCCTCTTTCCCGACTTTATGCGTCTTTAGTCCCGAGGGCGGCGGCAATATGAAACACGGCGGGTACAAGACAAGGGGTCCACAAAGACGCTGCGCGATCCCCCGTAGGTGACTATTGTCAATTTTCTCGATGAACAATGCTCGAAAATTGATTTCAAATTAGTTAATATTTGACTAACACAGTGTTAATGAATATGGTTAATCGGTTTTATGTGCTGGGAGTTTTTCCAATGATGACAAAGTTTAAGAAATTCATGTGCATCGCAGGTATGAGTTGTGCGAGCATGGTAATGGCAACGAATGCAAACGCTGTAATCACGAGCGTTTCGGGTCCTAATTCAAGCGCCGGTGTGGCCGCCGCAATTATCGCGAACCCTGCGCACGTCCTCGACGACGTGACAACCAACAGCGGTCAGCAGGGTTTCAATGAAGCACAGAACGTCGTGCTCGGATCGGCCATCTCCGTTGACGGCGGATCGATCGCGGCTGGGACGACAGTCAACAGCCACATGATCTTCCTCAACAGCAGCGGCAACGCTCTAATCAGCCACTTCAGTGTTGATTGGACGTTCAGCGGCACGATCCTCGGAGTGATGTCCGACAAAGGGGGGACCCTTGAGGCTGCGACATCCTCCGTTCTCGGTGCTCTGGGCACCAACTATACCGTGCCGTTCCCTGGCAGCGGTGCGGCAGCACCGTTCAATGCGCGCGGCCTGGAACAGAACGATGGGCAAGGCGATGGTTCGAACGATGGTTACTCCATCAACGGAAATGTCCTGACGCTCGGCATGAAGGTCACGGAACCGGGTGACTGGATCCGTGTTGTGACCGCGACAACAGTGCCGATCCCGGCAGCGCTTCCGCTTCTGGGCGGCGCTCTTGCGATTGGTGGCTTCCTAGGATGGCGGCGCAAGCGCAGCGAAGCGTAACAACTGCACCAAACTGCTGGAAATCGAAAGCGGCCCTTCCCGGGCCGCTTTTTTCGTGTGTGGTGCCAGCCTGGGGAAACCGCGCCTTGCTCGCTGATAGATATCGGATCCGGACGGTAGCGGTTTCAAGGTATGAACTGGCAGGCTGAACGGCGCCCGCCCTCTTCTCGGTCGTTTGACCTCTCCCCTTCCGATTTCCCGTATCACTGCATCACGTCCCGCAGTATGGTTCGCCAGGACCCTGTCGCGCCGAACCGTGTGAAAATCATCCGATGCCCGCCGTGCTCAGCGAAAGGCTGCGGCAAGGCTCCGCTCAATGTCTGACAAGTCCGCGAGGTCATGATGTCCACACCCGTCCGCACTGAAAGCGATTCCTTCGGAGCTCTGGAAATTCCAGCGGACAAGTATTACGGCGCGCAGACCGCGCGTTCGCTGATCAATTTCCCGATCGGTGGTGAGACCATGCCGCTGCCGCTGGTTCATGCGCTCGGCGTGATCAAGCAGGCCGCCGCACGCGTCAACCGCGACCAGGACAAGCTTGACCCCGACATCGCGGACGCGATCGACCGCGCCGCCGGAGAAGTCGCGTCCGGAAAGTTCGACGACAATTTCCCGCTGGTTGTCTGGCAGACCGGATCGGGCACCCAGTCGAACATGAACGCCAACGAGGTCATCGCCAACCGGGCGATCGAGATCCTTGGCGGCGAGATAGGCACAAAGACGCCTGTTCACCCGAACGATCACTGCAACATGAGCCAGTCGTCGAACGACACCTTCCCGACGGCCATGCACATTGCCGCTTCGCGCGAGATCCATCACCGGCTGCTGCCGGCACTTCAGCACCTGCATTCGGCTCTCGCGGCCAAGTCGTTACAGTGGCATGAGATCCTCAAGATCGGGCGGACCCACACGCAGGACGCGACGCCGCTCACGCTCGGGCAGGAATTCGGCGGCTACGCCGCCCAGCTGGAAATGGGTATCCGGCGGGTCACGGAAGCCTCGGACGGGCTCTTTGACCTTGCACAGGGCGGCACCGCCGTCGGCACCGGACTGAACACGAAGGCAGGCTTTGCGGAAGACTTCGCAGCCGAGGTCGCAAACATTACCGGCCTCCCCTTCCGGACGGCGCCCAACAAGTTCGAGGCCCTTGCCGCCCACGATGCCTATGTCTACGCCCATGGCGCCCTCAACACGGTCGCCGCGTCGCTGTTCAAGCTCGCCAGCGACATCCGCCTGCTCGGCTCCGGCCCGCGCTCCGGGCTGGGCGAACTGTCGCTACCGGAAAACGAACCCGGATCGTCGATCATGCCCGGCAAGGTCAACCCGACCCAGTGCGAGGCGATGACCATGGTCTGCACGCAGGTTTTCGGCAATCAGACGACGATATCGGTTGCCGGCAGCCAGGGACATTTCGAACTCAACGTCTACAAGCCCGTCATGGCCTACAACATGCTGCAATCCATCCGGCTTCTGGCAGACGCCAGTGTCAGTTTTACTGACCGTTGCGTCACCGGCATCACGGCCAACGAGGACAACATCAAGGAGCTGATGGAGCGGTCCCTGATGCTGGTGACCGCCCTTGCGCCTGCAATCGGCTATGACAAGGCAACCGAAATCGCCAAGACCGCCCACAAGAACGGCACGTCGCTGCGCGAAGAAGCGTTGAAGCTCGGCTATGTCACGGAAACGGAATTCGACAGGCTCGTGCGCCCGGAAAAGATGATCGGTCCGGCCTGAAACGGCACGTTGCAACCGATAGTGACCTCCGCCGGCCGAAAAGCCGGCGGAGGTCTCAGGATCAGAACTGGTAGTTGACCCCGATCCGGGCCAGAAACCCCGTATTGTCCGTTTCACTCTGGTAGTCGATGCCGTTTAGCGCGCCCACGGCCCTTACCGCGGCGTTCCCGCTCGCCGTCACGCTGCTGTCGGCAAGGTCGTAGTAAAGCCCATCCAGTTTGATGGATATGTTTTCGGTTGCCTTGTATTCGCCGCCGCCGCCGAGGGTCCAGCCGAATTTGAACTCGTCCTCGCTGCCTGACCAGACCAGGGTTGGCGCATCAACACCCGTCACACTGGCCGAATAGTTGACCTGACCGAATGCAAGGCCACCGGTCGCGAACAGAAGGAAGCGGTCGCTCGGCGCATATCCGAGGCGGCCCCTGAACGTTCCGAAAAACTTCATTTCCCGCTCGGCGCGCGTGTTGAGCCGCGTCCCGAGCACCGCGACGCCGGTAAAGGAGTCTGCCTCATCGTAGTCGAGATAGGAGATGTCCCCTTCCAGACCGTAGACCCAGCCGCCGCTCTGCATGTTGTAACCGGCGGTGATACCACCGTTGAAACCGTTGTCGTCAAGGCTCAGGCTGCCCGGAACAATGGTGCTGCCAAGGCTCTGGAAACCGGATGTTCCCGTGGTGTCCGCGTCATCGTTTGACCAGCCCCAGCCAACAAAGGCTCCAGCGTAGAATCCGGACCACGACGGGCTGTACTCAATCACTGGTGTTACCGCAAGATCTGCGGAAAGTGCGGCAGTTGATGTCAAGAGGAACGCCGCACCCGCGACGGGTCCCGCGTACCATTTGTTCAGTTTCCGATCCATCCAAGGCTCTCCTATCGAAATGGTCGCCTCTCCATTCACGAACAGGAACACACAATCATGGTTAACAGTTCGGAAACGCGAGGGTCTGATTTAGGACATTGTTACGCAGCGTTAGACTTCTCCGCCGCGTCACAGCCACCCGACGCACACGCTCAACGGCGGGATTTTGCCGTCGATGGGCTTTACGAATGGCCGTTTCGCTTGGATTTTGTTTGTTCCGGCAACAATTGCACGCCAGTTTTCCTAGCGTCAGGCGCGAATTCCGGACTTGACGTCAGGCCCCGGCAAGCGCAGCGAACTTGATTCAGGAACTTCAAGTGTCCAGCCAAGCCTCTGCAAATAAAACATTTAGCCTTTTCGAATCAGAAGACTACCGCCTATGCACAAAACAAATCCCGGCACGAAGGCCTTCGTGCCGGGATTCAGGTCGGAGAACCGAATCAATCGATATGCAGTCCTGCGCGTCTCCAGCTCAGAAATGCACGGACTGGGTGTCCAGCGGCTTCTGCAGCGGCGGCGCGAACTTGGTCAGATCGATCCCCTCGACCGCCGTCTTGTATTCATCGATCGTGGGCGTGCGGCCGAGAATGGCGGACAGAACCACGACCGGTGTCGAGGCGAGCAGCGATTCACCCTTCTTGTCATCGGAGTCCTCGACAACGCGGCCCTTGAAGAGGCGCGTGGACGTGGCAAGAACGGTGTCGCCCTTGGCGGCCTTTTCCTGGTTCCCCATGCACAGGTTACAGCCGGGACGCTCCAGATAGAGGATGTTTTCATATTCCGTACGCGCCGTGCTCTTCGGAGCCGTGTCATCGAATTCGAAGCCGGAGTATTTCTGCAATACCGCCCAGTCGCCCTCTTCCTTCAACTCGTCGATGATGTTGTAGGTCGGCGCGGCCACAACGAGCGGGGCGTTGAATTCGACGCTGCCGGAGGCCTTTTCCAGATTGCGCAGCATCTGGGCAACGATCTTCACGTCTCCCTTGTGCACCATGCAGGAGCCGACAAAGCCGAGATCGACCTTCTTTTCGGCCCGGTAGTGCGAGATCGGCCGGATCGTATCATGGGTGTAACGCTTGGATATATCGGCGTTGTTCACGTCCGGATCGGCGATCATCGGCTCATTGATTTCGTCGAGGTCGACAACGACCTCCGCGAAATACTTGGCGTTGGCGTCGGGGGCGAGAGCGGGTTTTTCACCGGACCGGATTTCAGCAATCCGCTTCTCGGCAATGTCAACAAGGCCGCGCAGCATCTGCGCGTCATTGTCCATGCCCTTTTCGATCATGATCTCGATACGGTGCTTCGCAATCTCCAGGGACTCGATCAGCGTCTCGTCCTCGGAGATGCAGATGGAGGCCTTTGCCTTCATCTCCGCGGTCCAGTCGGTGAAGGTGAAGGCCTGGTCGGCCAGCAGCGTGCCGATATGAACCTCGATGATGCGGCCCTGGAAGACGTTGTCGCCGAACTGTTTCAGCATCTGCGCCTGCGTCGCATGGACGACATCGCGGAAGTCCATGTGCTCGGCCATGGCCCCCTTGAACGTGACCTTGACGGACTCCGGGATCGGCATGGTCGCCTCCCCAGTTGCAAGGGCAAGCGCCACGGTGCCGGAGTCGGCGCCGAAAGCCACGCCCTTGGACATCCTTGTGTGGCTGTCCCCGCCAATGATGATCGCCCAGTCATCCACCGTGATGTCGTTCAGAACCTTGTGAATGACGTCCGTCATGGAATGGTAGACGCCCTTGGGATCGCGCGCTGTGACCAGGCCGAACTTGTGCATGAACGCCATCAGTTTCGGCGTGTTGGCCTGCGCCTTCAGGTCCCAGACTGATGCCGTGTGACAGCCGGACTGGTAGGCGCCGTCCACGCTCGGAGACAGAACCGTCGCGGCCATGGCCTCAAGTTCCTGGGAAGTCATGAGACCCGTCGTATCCTGCGAGCCGACGATGTTGACCTTGACCCGGACATCGGATCCGGCATGCAGCACGGCACCCGGTGTCACGCCGCGCGCATTTGCGTTGAAGATCTTCTCGACAGCCGTCAGGCCCTGCCCTTCGTGCGAGATCTCCTTCGACGGTGCGAAGGCGGATTTCAGCTCGATCCCGAGGGTCTCGCAGGCAAAGCTCTGCAGCTTCTTGCCGAAGACAATCGCGTAGGATCCGCCGGCCTTGATGAATTCAAGCTTCTGCGGCGTGAAGGACGAACTCAGATCGGCGTGTTCCTCGTCGCCGGCTTCATTCAGCAGTTTCATGCTCTTGGTGTTGATGGTCAGGACGGTTCCCGTCTCCACCGAGTATTTCTGTTCCAGAACCGGGTTGCCGTCATTGTTCAGGATCGGATTGCCGTCCTCGTCCAGCTTCTTGACCCAGTTCTTCAGGTCGACGCCGATACCGCCGGTGACGCCGACGGTTGTCAGGAAGATCGGTGAAATACCGTTCGTGCCGGCAACGATCGGCGCGTAGTTCACGAAGGGAACATAGGGGCTGGCCTGCTTGCCGGTCCACAGTGCCACGTTGTTGACGCCCGACATGCGCGAGGACCCGACACCCATGGTGCCCTTTTCGGCGATCAACATCACCTGCTTGTCCGGATGCTGCAGCTTCAGCGCCTGGATCTCCTGCTGCGCCCGTTCCGAGATCATGCATTTGCCGTGCAGTTCCCTGTCGGCGCGGGAGTGGGCCTGGTTGCCCGGGGACAGGAGATCGGTGGAGATATCGCCTTCGGCGGCGATAAAGCTCACCACCTTGATTTCTTCGTCGACGTCCGGAAGCTTCGTGAAGAACTCCGCCCTGGAGTAGCTTTCCAGAATGTCCCTGGCAATCTCGTTACCGGCGGCAAAAGCTTCCTTGATGCGGTCCGTGTCGGCTTCGTAGAGGAAGACCTGTGTCTTGAGGACATCGGCGGCGGCCTGCGCAGTCGGCTGATCGTCTCCGAGCGCCAGGTCGAGAAGGACCTCGACGGACGGTCCACCCTTCATGTGCGACAGCAGTTCGAACGCGAATGCCGGCGAGATTTCATCAACCACGGCATCGCCAAGGATGATCTCTTTCAGAAACCGCGCCTTTTCACCCGCGGCGCTCGTCGTCCCGGGAAGCGTGTTGTAGATGAAAAACTTGAGGGAATCCTGCCTGTGCGGATTGCCGGCATCCTTGATTTGCGCGATGAGCTCGCTCACAAGCGCACCATCGTCGATCGGCTTGGGATGCAGGCCCTGCTCTTTGCGGCTTTCGATTTCTTCAAGGTAGGCGGTGTACAGGCTCATGGGCGTCCTCGGGAACTGGGGTTTCTTTATGCTTCGGCGCAGCCTCTCCTGAGGCGCCGGAAGCCGGATAAAATGAATTGTATGCGGCGGTATACTATTTCTCGCCGGAATGCAAGAAGAGATCACGCGACGCGCGTTCAATTGCGGTCGAATCCGACCGTATGACGCGCCACCGAATATACCAAAATCAGCCGAATTGACAGCTCTCGGCGCTGTGCGCGCGGTCTTGCCTTGCGGATCGGCGTTGGCGGCCCGTCGTCAGGTTCTGGCCTTTTCGAATGCCGCCCAGGCTTTCTGGAATTTCTCGAAATCGAAGCCGGGCTGACGCGCGGGCTCAAGAACGAGCTTTTCGGTCTCCAGCAGCTTGCCGATCGCGGAAGCAAGCACCGGTATCACGTCCTCGGGGATGACCAGGGCCCCGTGCCGGTCGGCATGCACCAGTTCTCCCGGATGAATGTCCAGCCCGAAGATCTTCACCGGTGTGTCGATTTCCTTCACATGGACAAATCCGTGGCTCGGTCCGACGGACCCGGCAACAACGGGAAAGTCATCCGGCAGATCACCGAGATCGCGCATGACGCCGTTGGTCAGGGCCCCGCAGAGCCCGAGCCCCTTGTGAACGGTCGTGTTGATTTCACCCCAATAGGCACCGATTGCATTCGGATAGTCAACGTCCTCGACCACGGTGAGCGCCGGCCGGGGGCCTTCGGACATGTAGCGGTAGTAGTCCATGCGCCGGGTCTTGATCACATCCGCCGTCTCGGTCGGCGGTGCCAGCGCGGAGATCTTGGCGGTTCTGGCATAACCGACCATGGCACCGGCCGCGGGATCGGAGGCGAGCATCGTCCCGCGCGTGAAACGGTTGAAGCCGCGCCTGCCCTGCGCCACTTCGATTGCATTGCAGACGGTCGGCGTGTCGACGGATTTCAGAAGGTCCAGAAGCTCGGTATTCATGCGATGTCCAGCCAGCTCTTGAAGGCCGCGTTGACGGCCTCGGGTTGCTCCAGGGTCGGCAGATGTCCGGCCCCCTCGATGATCGTCAATTCAGAACCTGCGATGAGCGCGTGCATCAGTTCATGCCGCTCCAGCGGACAGAGCCGGTCCTCCTTGCCCATCAGGATCAGCGTCGGAACATCGACCGACCTGAGGCTCTCCTGCTGGTCGGGACGGCGCTGCAGGGCCCGGGACTGACGTTCGAACACATCGGGTCCGAGATCCAGCGCCATCGTCATGCACGTGTGCAGGACATCCTGCCGGAGCGGCCCGTTGGCGAGGTAGTTGGGTTTGAGCTCATCCCGCATGACGTCGCGCAGGCCGCCGGCCCGTACCGCGTCGATCTGGGGTTCGCGGCGCTGCCGGACGTCTTCGCGTTCCGCGCGCGGGTTGGTATCGAGCAGCGCCAGCCGGGAGACGCGGTCCGGTGCCTGCCGGTAAACTTCCATCGCGACGATCCCGCCCATGGAAAGTCCGGCCAGGGCAAATGCCGGCGGGGCCTTTTGCAGAATGTCTTCCGCGAGAGCCTGGATCGTGTCGAGGGCCGTGATGGGGGCCAGATGGAGTGGAACGCTGCCGGACAATGCGGCGATCTGCGGCCCATAGAGCCGCGCGTCGCACATCATCCCCGGCAGCAGGACCAGCGGTGTCACGCACGCGCCTCCGCGATGGCAGCCCCGTCCGCCAGGGATTTGAGCTTTGCAAAGGCTATCTCTGGATCGACCGCCCCGAAGCCCGCAAACGTGCCGAAGCCACAGTCCGAACCGGCGATCACGCGGTCCATGCCGACGATGCCGACGAACCGGTCAAGCCTTTGCGCAACCACTTCAGGGTGTTCGACGAAGTTGGTGGTCGTGTCGACAACGCCCGGCACCAGGATCTTGTCGTCCGGGATCTCCGACCTGCGGTCGCGGAATACCGTCCATTCATGCGCGTGGCGCGGGTTGGATGTTTCAAACAGAACGTAGCGCGCACGCGCCGACATCAGGGTCGAAAAGACCTTGTCCATCGAAATGTCGCAGACATGAGGGCCTTCATAGTTCCCCCAGCAGATATGGATGCGCACCTTTGTGGGATCGATGTTCTGCAGCGCATGGTTCAGCGCCTCGACATGGCTTGCTGCGATCTTCAGGAATTCCTCGTCCGACAGATCTGTGAACAGCATGTGCCGGGACAGCGCGAGATCGGGACAGTCGAGCTGGAGATCAAGACCCGAGGCAACGATCGTCTCGTATTCGTCCTTCATGACATCGGCCAGGGCCTGCAGATACGCCTCGCGTGTCGGATAGTGATCGTTTTGCAGGAAGAGTGAAATCACGCCGGGCGACGCGGCATTCATGAAACCGGCCGTTGCGCCGTGTGTCGCCATCGCGTCCTTCAGATGCTTGATGTCCTTGATCAGCTCCCCCTGCCCCTTGGAGCGCACCTCGCCCGTGCACATCGGACGGGCGTATTGCGGCGTCCCGCCGCTGTCCGCGATCCGCTTCAGGAAACTCGGGTAGAGCTTCAGGTCCGCCGGCGCGTTGCGCGGGCTGTCACCGGAAAAACCCGTGTACCGATCCTTCACATAGGTGGCGTAAGAGATCTTCGAGGTCTCGCCGTCGCTGACGATCGTCACGCCGGCATCAACCTGCTTGCGCACGGTTTCCGAAACGGCCGTTGCCATCGCGGCATCAAAGGCGGCCTGGTCGAATGGCTCGCCCTTTTCCCGGGCAAAGATGAAATCAACGACTTCCTGTGTTCGCGGCAACGAGCCGACATGGGTCACATCGATCTTGCTCATGGGTCCCCCCAGTTGTTTCGACGGGTCAACCCCGCTCTGTTGTTATCCCACCCAGGTCGGCCCCGCCGGGTCATCGGTGTTCATGACGCGGTAAAGGCTGGCCTCGCCGCTCATCGACGGAACCAGAGAGTGCTCCAGTCCCGGCGGCACGGCACAGGTGTCACCCGGCGCCAGCACTTTTTCACCACCGGACCAGCCGAGCTTCCAGTGGCCGCGCACGATCATCAGGATCTCATGACTTTTGAGGCTGTAGGGCGTCTCGGGAAGCGATCCGCGGGAAAGGAAGTCGACCTCGAACCCCGGCCTGTCCTTCAACAGGCCGTGCTCGCCGATCACCCGGCAGGGTGACTTGGCGCTGAGCGCCATCATGTCCCAGTAGCGCGCGACATAATCCTTCACGACAGCATCGTTTCCGGGCTCCGGAAAAACCTTGAGTTCCTCGTCACTCAGAAGCGGCATCGGGCTGACGCCTTCAGGAAGCGACTGGCCTTTCTTCGTGTCGTAAAGAACGCCGTTCTGCCCCAGCACCAGGCCGTGATCACTGGCATCCTCGATGACCTGCGGCGCCCAGGTGACCCCGCCTCCGGCATCGTCACCGCCGAGGATCGCCATGATCATTCCGTAGTCGGTACCGATATTTTCAAATCCGCGGAAAATGCCTGTCGGGATATTGAAGATGTCGCCTTCTTCAAGAGTGACCTCGCCCGCCGTTCCCCAGCGCCCCCAGAAAAAGCGCCACCTGCCCTTCAGCACGAAAAAGACTTCCGCGGTCGTGTGCGAATGCAGCGAGTTCCGGCACTTGGGCGGCTGGCCCGCGGCACCGATGTTGAAACCCGGCGTGTCCTTGATGTGGACATGCTGGTCCGGACTTTCGGAGACACCGCCGCCGATGATCGTGAAGTTCTCCTTCTGATCCGATCCAGGCGTGTGGGCGTCGATGAAAGCTGTACGGCAGGGTTTGAGGTCTCCGTAGCGTACGATCCGGGTTTCCATTTCTTCAGGGCTCATGACCAAACCTGCTTTCAAGTTATCCGGTTTTCAGGGCGATCTGTTTCCAGATCGCCGTTTCATCAAAAAGCGTATATTCGCGGCGCAGACCCCAGGGCCCGAACTCGGCATGCGACGCGCCCATGACATGGACCTGCGCGCCACTGGGTTCGCCAAAGGCGCCCCATCCGTCATGCTTGCCATTGAGGGACCAGCGAATGGCGGCGCGCGGCGGCATCGACGGGTCGTCCCGGCCTATCCGGTGCTCGATCCGGAACTCGGCGGAGGGAAAACTCGCGCGCAGCCCCATCCAGAAGCGATCGGCTGCTCCCCAGGAATGACCGTTGACACCCCCCGGGTAATACAGCGCGCAGGCCCTGTCATACTCCGCTTCGATGACCGCCATGTCCGCACCCATGATCCGCGACAGGATATCCGCGTAGCGTTCGCCCCACTCATTGTCGTTTCCCATGCCCTTGTAGGGTCCGGGCTTGTCGATGGCCGGTGTGAAGGGATGAACGCAGAGTTCCGGGCCGCCTTCCCGTGCAATCAGGTCGCGCGCATAGTCCTTGGGATCCAAGCCCATCTGACGGACGATCGCGCCCTGGTCCCTGATGAGCCATTCGTCGTTGATCTGGTTGTCGATGGCATGACAGTCGGCAATGATCCGGTACTGGAGTTTCTTGCCGCTGGCAGGACCATAGACGCCGTCGCCAAGATGTGTCGCGGTCGATATGATCCTGTGAGATGAAAGCATCCCGTCTTCCGGCGAGCCCGACCAGATCACGTCCTCCCCGAGCAGGGTCCTGTCCGGAAACTCGGCCAGCGTTGCCATGGTTGCACCGATGACATCCTGGTTTCCGACAACAACGGACGCGGGCGAGCGGACGACAATATCGTCCGAATAGTAGTGGTGCAGCGTCGCAATCTTGCGCTCTTCCCAGATTTCCCTGGTGATTCCGATGATGTAATCGGGGAAATCCTTCCAGCGCGGGTCAAAGCCTTTCATCGGGCCATCCTTGGGGTATGCGTGCGGAACCGCGGATCATCAGCGGTCCGTCTATCTGAATTTTCCGGACATCGTTGCGGCTCTCCTCGATCCAGCCGAGCAGCGTGGAGACTGTTGCCTCCACCATCCTGTTCGAGGGCTGACGCAGCGTTGTCAGGTCGTAGGCAGGCCAGGACGCCAGGGACACGTCGTCATATCCGACGACCGAAACGTCACCCGGAATATCCAGCTTGAGTTCAAAACGCAGCACGTCCATGACCGCAAAGGCCATGTGATCATTGCCGACGAAGACGGCATCGGGACGGTCGCTGGCGGAAAAAATTTCGCGGGCCGCAGCGGCTGCAGTCTCGCGATTGTACATGCCGTCGATACAGGCGACCGGCTCCAGACCGGCCGCCGCCAGCCCGGCACGGAACCCGGCCTCGCGGTCGCGCCCGGTGGACGAACCGGACCAGCCGGCGATATGGGCGATTTTCCGGTGGCCGCCGGCAAGCAGGAATTCCGCGATCTTGCGTCCGCCGGCGAGGTTGTTGGACGTCACCTGGTTGAGCCTGTCATCGTCCTGGCCACGGTTGAACAGAACCACGGGAACCCCGGCGGCCGAACACCGTGCGGCAAGCGCGTTGGACATGCCCACGGATGCGGTGATGATGCCGTCGACCTGGTAGTCAAGCAGCTCTCCCATCACCTTGTCGACGCTGGCATCGTCGTTCGAGACCATGAAGACTAGGATGTGATAGCCGTGTTCCTGAAGGGCCGTCGACAGCTTCTCCAATGCATCCGGGTAGAACTGGTTTTCAAGATAGGCCACCACCAGACCGATGATCTTCGACCGGCCGGTGATCAGCGACCGTGCAAGCACATTGGGGCGGTAGCCGAGTTCGTCTGCGGCCTTGAGCACCTTGTCGGCCATCTTCGGTGAAACCGATGCGCCCGGCGTGAACACGCGGCTGACGGCCGACTGACTGACACCGGCCTTCCGGGCTACATCTACGGAAGTGACTTTTTCGGAGCGCATCAGTCCGCCGTCCAACCTCCGTCCACGAGAAGCGATGTCCCGGTCACCAGCGAGGAGGCATCGCTCGCAAGATAAAGCACCGCCCCCATGATGTCCTCGACGACACCCGTGCGGCCAAGCTTGATCTTCTCCTCGATCCACTGGACCCGGTCCGGATTGTCGAAAGTCTGCTCGGTCAGCGGCGTGCGGATGAAAGTCGGGCAGATCGTGTTGACCCGGACCTTGTGCGGCCCGAACTCCAGTGCCATGGCCTTGGTGAAGCCCTCAACCGCGAATTTCGATGCACAGTAGACCGCGCGGTCGATGCCGCCGACATGCGCCATTTGCGAACTCATGTTGATCAGCGACCCGGATCTGCCTGCCGCAATCAGGCCTCTCGCAACACATTGCGTCACGAAATATGCCCCGCGCACATTCACGTTCATCACGGCATCAAAGTCTTCCGGGGTGGTATCGACGGCTGCGCTGTGGCGCGCCAGTCCGGCGCTGTTGACCAGGACATCGAAGGGGCCGTGTTTGTCAATGCTGACCTGCACCTCAAGGACATCGGCGACATCCAGCTGAAGCGCAGAGGCAGCAAGGCCCTTCGCCCGGATCGCCTCGACGGCCTCCTCGAGCTTGTCGGTCCGGCGCGCCGCCAGAACCACATCTCCCCCCGCCTCCGCCAGCGCCACGGCAGAGGCAAGGCCGATCCCCGAAGACGCCCCGGCGACGAGCACCTTTTTGCCGTGAAGTGAAAAGCTGGGAGTGGAAGGCAGGTTGATCATGGAAGCGCAACTCCGGTTTCTGGGTCAAAGCCCGTACGGGCCTTGTTGAAATCCCGAAGTCGATTGAAAACGTCAACACCCAATTGCGCATAAGCGTCGAGAAGATCGACCATGACCCAGTTTTCGCGGATCAGGCCTTTCTCCACGCGCCAGAAATCGAGGCTGCGCATGGTTATCTTCTTGCCTGCAGGTGCAATCCCCATCCAGCCGTCATGCGTGACGGACTGGATCATGTCGGGCCATCCAGTCACGGCCGCGTAGTTGCGGTCGCCGAAGAAGTGGTACTCGATCTGGTCGACATACTGGCCGCGATCCGGCATGGCCTTCAGAAACGGGATCTGGTGCCACTTGCGGAAGCCGTTTATTCCGCGGCCGGTACCGATCCCGGACGGCCCGTACCAGCTCATCCGCGGATGCCAGAATTTCGGCATCTCCATGACCTCGGGCCCGCCTTGCGACGGATGCCGTTTCATGTGCTCCAGCATGTCGATGATCAACTGGCAGGTCGCTTTGCCGGTTGTTTCGTCATAGGGGCCCGGCACGATGCCGTCCTCGGTCGCCGGCCCCGGCACATGCCACTCGCGGCCGAGGCTCGGTGCCATCGGCCAGGCGCCTGCCTGCATCATCACCTCGGGAATGTCCCAAAGCGACTGAAACTCCACGACCTTGCCGTCGACAAACTTGTAGAATTCGTGAAACCGCATGGCCACCTGGTGACCCGTTGCCGGAATATCCAGAAAGGGCCGGTCGAAAGATCCGGTATAGTATCCCCCGCAACCGACCCAGTCGTTGCCCTCCGGTGTCGGACCGGCCATGACGATGGTATCGCGCCGCTCCAGATCCGGGATCGCCCTGAACAGCGGTGCATAGGCCTTTTCGTAAAAGGCGTCCGTTCCCGCCGTATCGCCGAACGGGTGGCACAATCTGAACAGGACATCGGGCGTGCAGAGGTCGGCAAGCGCCCCTCGGACCGCGGTCTCCTCGAAGTCGTACATGGCTGCACGAAGCGGCGCGATCAGCTCTTTATGGCGGGTATGCCTGTCCATGTTATTCGGCGGCCTCTCCGTAAGGCACGTTGCCGCCTCCGTATCTGCGGACACGGACATTGGCCTGCTCGGCGTGGCCGACAAACCCTTCCAGCATGCACAGGCGCGAGCAATAGGCCCCGATTTCGGCAGCCGCCTCGTCGGTCAGCACCTTCTGGTAGGAATGGGTTTTCAGGAACTTGCCGACCCAGAGCCCGCCGGTATACCGGCCGGCCTTTTTCGTCGGCAGCGTGTGGTTGGTACCGATGACCTTGTCACCGTTGGCGACATTGGTCCGCGCCCCTAGGAACAGTGCCCCATAACAGGTCATGTTTTCCAGGAACCAGTCGTCACGGTCGGTCATCACCTGCACGTGCTCGGACGCGATATCGTCGGCGACGGACAGCATTTCGTCATAGGTGTCGCACAGGATCACCTCGCCATAGTCCTCCCACGACTTGGAGGCCGTGTCGGCAGTCGGCAGGATCTTGAGCAACCGCTCGATTTCAGACAGCGTCTCGCTCGCAAGCTTGCGGGAGTTGGTCACCAGGACAGCCGGAGAATTGTAACCGTGCTCGGCCTGGCCGAGCAGGTCGGTTGCGCACATTTCCGCGTCGACCGTTTCGTCGGCAATCACCATCGTCTCTGTCGGGCCCGCGAACAGGTCGATACCCACCCTGCCGAAGAGCTGGCGCTTGGCTTCGGCGACAAACGCGTTGCCCGGACCGACCAGCATGTGCACGGGATCGATCGTCTCGGTCCCCAGCGCCATGGCACCGACGGCCTGAATACCGCCGAGGACATAAATTTCATGCGCCCCGCCGAGCTGCATGGCGGCGATCACGGCCGGGTTCGGCGCACCCTTGAAGGGCGGCGTGGCCGCGATGATGCGCGGCACCTCGGCCACCGACGCCGTTGCCACCGACATGTGCGCTGAAGCAACCATCGGAAACTTGCCGCCGGGCACATAGCAGCCGACCGACTGCACAGGAATGTTCTTGTGGCCGAGGATCACGCCGGGCATCGTCTCAACCTCGATATCCAGCATCGAGGCACGCTGCGCCTCGGCAAACTTTCGAACCTGCTCCTGCGCGAACTTGATATCTTCCATGTCCCGGGCGGAGACCTGGTTCATCAGGGCTTCGATCTCCGAGGTGCTCAGGCGGAAGGAGGCCGGAGAATAATTGTCGAACTTTTCGGACAGCTCGCGCACGGCGGCATCACCACGCGTTTCGATCTCCTTGAGCGTTCCCTCCACGATGGAGCGAACCTTGGCATCGTCTTCGGACCGCTCGGCTTCCGGCTTACCGCGCTTCAGATACTCAATGGCCATGTTTCTTCCCTTTCAAAGCGCCGGCGGAACATCTTCTGAAGGAGTCCTCTCACCGGTTCGCCCGTACCACCATTCATCAAATTGCATACGTATGCAGAAACTTCAAGCAACTAAAAGTGCAACACGCAAAACTGCGTAGTTCAAGGTCAGGCAGCCTTGTTCGGTGCGGGCGGAACGCGCTCGCCGCGGTCAAAGCCTTCCCAGCCCTGCCCGTCGAACACATCCTTGCCGAGCTGGGCCAGAACATGGGGAAAATCGACCATGACCCAGTTGTCGACAATCTTGCCGTCGACGACCTTCCAGAAATCCATGTAGCGGATCTCGACCCGCTTTCCGGTCGGTGCAATCCCCATGAACTCCCCGGAATGCGTTGCTTCCTGGCGTCCGAAGGCCGCCGCCCATTCGCCCATGTAGAGCCGGGCTTCATCAACGCAAATCTTGTCGGAAAACGCCGCCTGAAACGGTTTTTGCCAGTTGTCCTGAAACTCCTTCAACCCTGTCTTGGTGCCGCAGCCTGTGTTGCCCAGCCAGCGGAAACCATCTGAAAAGAACTCTCCGATATCGGCAATCCGGTGATCGTTGAGACCGTCGACCATATCCTCGATGACACGGCGCGTATCATCCGTCTTGCTCATATCCGTGTCGCGGCTGAGGACCGCCTGTTCGGGACGCGAACCCTTCATGTTTCACCTGTTGGAACGTGTTTTTGCGAATTTCTCATCACCTAGCCCTTGACCGCGCCCGCCGTCAGGCCACTGACGATCTGACGCTGGAAGATCATGATCAGGAGGAACAGAGGTGCGATGATCGATACGGCGGCCGCCACGGCCTCGACCTGGTCCGTCGTCGTCGTTTCCCGGTTGAAGTAACCGGCAATCGCCGGAACCATCGTCTGGTTCTGGGCATCCAGAAGCAGCGAACAGACGAGATAGTCGTTATAGGCCAGGAGGAAGCTGAACAGTCCGGTCGTGATCACGCCCGGCCACATGACCGGCATGATCACCCACCTGAACGCCTGGAAATGCGTGCAGCCGTCAACGCGCGCCGCCTCATCCAGTTCATTGGGGATGTTCTGGAAGAACGAGCGCAGCATCCAGATCGTGAAGGGCTGGTTGATCGAGACGAGCACGGCAATGACCGCCCAGGGTTTGCCGTAGAGCGTCGGCGCCGCCTCCCCGAGGAGCGGGCGCAGGATCTCCGCCGAATTAATGAACGGCGGCAGGTAACCCGCGACAAGAACCGAATGCGGCAGCGCGCGGAACACCAGGGCCACGATCAGGATCCAGAAGGCCAGGCTGGAGCCGGACCGGGCTAGGCCATAGCCGGCCAGGGTACCGACGGTCAGCGACACCGTCACGACCCCGACGGTGATGATCAGGGAGTTGATGAAGTTCTCGTAGAACGCATTTTCCACCCAGACCGCCTGGTAGTGCTCCGTCGTCAGGCCGAGGATCGGCTTTCCAAGCGGCCCCAGGACGGAATTCAGCGCTCCCAGGACCGGCGGCAGGATACCGAAGAAAACGATCAGGAAGGCGAGTGCGAATGCGAGCGCACCGATGATCCATCCCGGAACGATCAACTCCGGCGGCGTAAGCTGCGTGACGAGACGCGGAAGCTTGGTCACGGCCAGATGGACGGTGTACCAGAGCACGGCAACGCCAACGACGATACTGACGATCGACAGACCGCGTCCGGTGGCAACCGTTTCGGGTCCGAAGATCACGCTGAGCGGGTTCGCCGCGAAGGCATCGATCGGGTCCTTGAAGCTCATCACCGCGATCCAGAAGATCGGGAAGGCTGCCAGCAGACACCAGAACGCAAGGAACCCTGCGGAGGACAGACGCAGCGCCATGGGCTGCTGCATGGATTTCGGCGAACTCATACCCGTCCCCCCTTGTGATCGCGCCAGGTCTTGCGCAGGAGCGGCACAAGCAGCACGACAATTCCGATCATGGTGAGCATCGCGCTGGCGGATGCGCGCGAAATGGAACGGTTGCCGCTGTCATCGGGCGTCAGCAGATCGTAGGTCAGCCACTGCAGCGAGATCCGGTAGGCCTGGCTGGAGAAGCCGACGATCTCCTCAAAGACCCGGTAGGAATCCATCAGGTGAATGAGCGAGATGAAGACAATCAGCGGCATGAGGTGCGGAATGACCACATAGCGCAGGCGCTCCCAACGGCTGGCGCCGTCGATCACGGCCGATTCCAGCGTGTCCTGGTTGACGGTCTGAAGGCCGGCATAGAAGACCACGAAGGCAAACGGCGCCACGTGCCAGACCCGGTAGAACATCATCAGGAGTTCGATCGTCCAGCCCTGCGCGAACATGGAAATGTCGCGTGCGAGCCACCATTCCAGAAACGCCGTCATGATGCCGTCACCGATGAACAGCCAGCGGATCGACAGGGCCCCGATCACCGGCGTGATGATGAACGGAAGCAGCGATATGAAGATGATCGGACCGCGTATCATGCGGGTGGCGTTGTTGACCGTTACGGCGATCGCCAGTCCGACGCCGATGACAAGGGGAAGCGTCACCAGCGTGAAGGTCAGGGTGAAACGGAGGGCTTTCCAGAAATCGATCGTAAGCAGCGCGCTGAAATCCAGCGCTTTCAGGGCCGCCCAGGCGCGATCGGGTTCCAGAACGTTCACGTAGCTTTCCAGCCCGACATACTTGACGGTGGTCACCACCTTGCCGTCCTCGCCGAGGACCGGCTGCACCTTTTCCTCGGTGACGCAGGTCTGGTTCGGGAAACCGGGCGTGCAGGTCTCGACCTGCACCGTCTCGAAGACGGGCTGGGTGATGTAAAAGCTTTGCATGAACACGCTGATCAGCGGCGCAGCAATGAAGAGCAGCATCAAAAAGATGGACGGGCCGACAAAGGCGGCAAAGGTCTTGGCATTCATGCTGCCCTCCCTTGAATCGCGCGGTGAGCGTGGCCGGAGGCCTTTTGACGAATACGCGGCCGGCTGCCCCGAATTCTTCAAAAGCGCTCCAGGGCGAAGGGCGCGAACGCCCTTCGCTGAGACGTCGGTTGCTTACTTGATCAAGCCGGCTTCCTTGGCGGAGGTCGTGTACGCCGCCGAGATATCCTTAAGCGTCGTCTGGGCATCCTTTGCGCCGGTCAGGTAGTCGGCGACACCGTTTCCAAGTGCCGTGTGCATCAGGCCCATCTGCGAGCTGGCCGGATAGGGAAGCGCACCGGCTTCGGCCGTCTGAACGACACCGAGCGCAAGCGGGCCCGGCTCGTAGCCCTGGACAAGCCAGACAGCGACATCGTTGTTCTGCTTGACCATTTCCGGGGTCATGCCGTTCATGGCAACCCGGAACGCGGCCTCAGCCTCTTCGTCCGACGCATTCTTGGCAATCACGATCCCGTCCCACCACAGGGTCGAGGCTGCGCGGGCATTTGCCGTCGGTGCGCCGGCCATCTTGACCTTGCCGACAACCTGGGACTCGTTCGGATCATCCATGGCACCCGCGCGGCTCGCCCACAGGTTCGCCATGGCGATCTTGCCCTGCTGGAACTGCTGCTGAACGTAGGTGCTGTCGGATACGAGGTATTCCGGGTCCATGTACTCGGTCAGCTTCTTGAGCATTTCGAGCGAGGCAACGCCCTCTTCGTTGTCGATCGTTGCCGAATTGTCCGGACCGAAGAATTCGCCGCCCATGCCAAGATACATGTTCACGAATTCCTCGCCGAGGTTCCAGCCGGTCTTGAACGTGCCCCCGATCGGATAATCGACGACGCCCGCGTCCTTGATCTTGGCTGCGGCCGCGAGCACCTCGTCATAGGTCTTGGGAACCGGAATGCCGAGATCCGTCAGGATGTCCTCGCGGTACATCAGATGCTGGGCGTTGACCATCATGGCGACCGCCATGGTCTCACCGTTGATCTTGATGAGCTGGTTCGGTGTCAGGTTCTGACCGTATTTCTCGATGAGACTGTCGAGCGGACGGATCGTGCCTTCGTTCAGAAGCGGCACGAGCGTGCCATTGGCGACGCCGCCAATCTGGTAGAGCGACGGGTCGGCAGCGAACGCCGCCGGCTGCTTGGTGCGAAATTCCTGGTCGAGCTCGGCTTCGAAATCGCCGCACTTGGCCATGAAGGACGTGACCGCTTTCCAGGCCTCGAAACCGGCGGAGAGCGATTTCACCGGCGTGGTATTTTCAAAGTCACAAGCGCTCGCCGCACCTGTGACGGCCAGCGTCATTGCGCTGGCGAGAAGAAGTTTCTTGAGCATGCGTCAGGTCTCCCTGCTGTTCCATGCGCCGTCTGGCGCTCTTCTGGTTTTCGGCTGTGAGCCGGGTCCGGACCGGCTTACGCGTCGATGCGCGCGCCTGTCTCGTGATTGAAAAGGTGACAGATTTCCGGCGGAATATGCAAACCGACCGTTTCATCGATCTCGATGCGGTAGTCCTTGTTGGCCTTGACCGACACCAGCGCGCCCCCGGCTTTCACCGTGATCATGGTGGCATCACCCAGGAGTTCCATCGTGTAGACCGGAGCGCTGATCTCCGCCTCGGCGCTCGAACCGGCGACAGCCGCGTCCTCCGCGCGGAAGCCGAGCGTGACCGGGCCGTCAGGGGCGTTGAGGCCCGGGATCGACACGTTCTCGCCGGTGAAGGTCCCGCCGGACAGCGTCCCCTCCATGAGGTTCATCGCGGGCGATCCGATAAAGCTGGCAACGAACGTGTTTGCCGGCCGGTCGTAGATTTCGGTCGGCGAGCCCACCTGCTGGATGATCCCGCGCTTCATCACGACGACCCGGTCCGCCAGGGTCATCGCCTCGATCTGGTCATGCGTCACGTAGATGGTCGTGACTTTCAGTTCGTGCTGAAGGTTCTTGATCTGCGCCCGCGTCGACACCCGGAGCTTTGCGTCGAGGTTGGAAAGCGGCTCGTCCATGAGGAACACATTCGGCTCGCGCACGATCGCGCGCGCCAGGGCGACGCGCTGGCGCTGGCCGCCGGAGAGCTCCGCGGGCTTGCGGTGCAGGAACTCGTCCAGCTCGACCATGGCGCTTGCCCGGCGCACACGTTCGTCATGCGTTGCCGGATCGACCTTCCGCACTTTCAGGGGAAAGCGAATGTTCTCGTAGACATTCATGTTCGGGTAGAGGCCGTAGGATTGGAACACCATGGCGATGTCCCGATCTTTCGGATCCAGGTCGTTCACGACCCTGTCGCCTATGATGATCTCGCCGCCGGTTGCATCTTCCAGTCCGGCGATCATGCGCATCGTGGTCGTCTTGCCGCAACCGGACGGGCCGAGAAGTACCAGAAACTCACGGTCGGCGATCGTGAGATCGAAATTGTCGACACCGACAAAAGATCCCCACCGCTTCGACACATTCTTGAGCTGAATTTCTGCCACAGCCATCCCCTCTTCGACTGTTTTCAGATCAATTTTGCATTCCTATGCAAAACAGCTAGACACAGCGAAAAGACTTTGGCAACGTTTTTTTGCATACGAATGCAAAATTGTTGCTATACCTTCATATCTCTGAAACCTGCAAGGTACCCAATGTCCGATTTCCGGCGCATCCCCCACAGCTTCCTGAACACCGTTCTGGCCACTCCGGCACAGGAGACCGATGACCTTCTCGCCCGCCATCTGAAGGAAGACGTGATCTTCGATGTTTCAGACCCTGTGAACCGTCTGAGCGGACGCGACAGCGTGCGAAACGCCTTTTTCGAGCCCCTGAAGGAGGCCTTGTCGCATGTGCGCCGCCGCGACGAGATTTTCATCGGCGGACCGAACCGCCGCGAACCCGGCGGGCACTGGTGCGCTTCCTTCACACACTATCTCGGCAATTTCGAAAAGCCGCTCTTCGGCGTCGAACCATCGAACCGCCTGGTCTTCCTGCGCTCGGGTGAATTCTACCGCATCGAGGACGATGGACGGATCTCGGAAGCCAAGATCATTCTCGACCTGATCGACCTCATGCGCCAGGTCGGACGCTTTCCCCTGCCCCGCATCCTCGGTACGGAGATGCTGTTCCCCGGCCCGGCCACGCATGACGGTGTGATGCCGGTCGGCCAGGCAGACGGTGAGACAACCCTCGACCTGTGCGAGGCGATGCTGGCGGATCTGAAGGCCTATGATCCGGAAAACTTCACCTCGAAGGGACAAACCGGAAAGGACGGCTACTGGCATGACGACATGCTCTGGTACGGACCGGGCGGGATCGGTTCCAACTATCGCTGGAGCGGTTTTGAAAAGGATCACCGGGCGTCATTCCTGACGGCGTTTCCCGATCGTGTCGGCGGCAATCACTATTGCCGGATCGGCGACGGCGATTACGCTGCCGTCAGCGGCTGGCCCTCCATGACCATGACCCACAAGGGCGACTATATCGGTGTTCCGGCGACCAACAGGGCGCTGACGCTCCGCGTCATGGACTTCTACCGCTGCACCGGCGGCAAGATCATGGAGAACTGGGTCATGCTCGATTATGTGGACCTGTTCAGGCAGATGGGGCGGGATCTGATCGGCGAACAGGCGCGCGCCTGACGCAACCACCCGCTGCTCCTTGAGAAGGACTTCCGGCCGGCCTATTTCTTCTCGCGCCATTTTATGACCGCGGGATCGGCAGTCGCGCAGGCCGCAAGGATCAGGTCGCGGGACATGAACGGCCCGGCGGCGCGGCTGGCAGCCCCGGCCGCCACGCAGTCCCCGGGCCTGCTCCCGGGGGTGATGTGTCCGCTTGGCGCATCGAAGGCAAAGACCTGCTCCGCTTTGCCATCGGCGCAGTCGCGCAACCCGAACGCAATCGCAGGATCGCCTGGTGCGATGAGTTCCATGCACTTGCCATCGAAGGCAACGGAGCGGATCTGCCCGGACGCCGTGTCGAAAGTGAACTGGACGTCCCCTCCGCGCGGCTTGCACGAATGGGCATGGAGATTTTCACCGAACCCGCGCCCCTGCGTGTCGATGCACCAGCCGAGATTGTCGGCCTCGTCGAGATTGTCCGCAAGATAGATCACCGGTGCCGGTGTCTTGAGATCGGGCGCCTCGGCGCTCACCTGGGACGAGACACCCATGAGCAGGCAGGCAAGGAAGGTTGCGGTTTTGCGCATTTGATTGTCCTCTCTTGATGAATGACGAGCTGCCGCTCAGGCGCCCTGCCTTTTCGGAATACCCTTGCGATCCTCCGGCGGCGCGGAACGCTGCGTCACGCCATCGACAAGCACGAAGGCGATCGAACACGGCTCCGTTCCACGGTTCGACCAGGCATGATTGGTCCCGCGCTGGACAACCACGTCACCGGCTTTCAGGAGGACGTCCTCTTCGTCCATCAGCATGTAGATCTCACCTGTCAGGATCACCGCATAGTCGACGCTGTTGGTCCGGTGCATCCAGGGGTGCCGCGCATCTTCCACGATATTATCGCCCGCGCCCATTTCCGCGAATGCCGCTTTGCCGTCCAGCGTCTTCATGACTTCCGGATCTTCCGGCATGAATTCGACCACCCGGAACACGCTGCCGTTTTCCGGCGGGTGCAGAATGAACGGCCCGTCGCAGGTCTCGGTCGGACCGTCATATTCCGCAGGCGTTCCGTCGGACAGCCAGAAGTTGGTGAGGGTGACGCCGGGCCTGTTCTCCCGTTGCAGCCGGTGGGTCGCTACGCCGTCGCTTTCAACAATGGCAACGCCGTTGCTGTCATGGCCGGTCACGACACGTCTGAATTCTCTAGCCATTTCCATTCCGCTCGTTTCAGGATTTCAGGGACATTTGGGGAAGCGCCTTCTGCTGGATCAGCAGGTAGGCGAGAAGCACGATGCCGACGACCAGCGTCGGCCAGGCCTGGATCAGAAGGCAGAGCCCGGCGCAGAGCGCGATGGCCCGGTTCAAGGCGGACAGCGGCCGGATCGCGCAGCCGATGACACCGGCGGCAACCGCGCCCACGCCGGCAAAACCCGTGACGACGGCGACAAGATTTGCGGCAACACCATCCTGCATCAGCAAGCCGGGACCAAAGACAAAGGCAAACGGCAGAACGAAGCTGGTGAGCGCATAGGAAGCTGCCGTCCAGCCAACCTTGTTGACATCGGCTCCGGCAATCCCGCCGGCGACATAGGACGCAAGCGCGACGGGCGGCGTGATCGTTGAAATGCAGCCGTAATAGAAAACGAAGAAATGCGCCGTGAGCATCGGCACGCCCAGCTTGACCAGCGCCGGAGCGACGACGGTTGCCAGGATCAGGTAGGCCGCCGTTGTCGGCAGTCCCATGCCCAGAACGATCGAGGCAATCATCGTGAACAGGAGCGCCAGGATGAGGTAGCCGTTGGAGGCGACGTCGATCAGCAGCGCGATCTTGGACCCGAGCCCGGTGATCCCGAGCGTGCCCGAAATGACGCCTGCGGCGGCACAGGCGGCCGAAATCGTGATGACATTGCGCGCACCTTCGGAAACACTGCCCGCAATCTTTCCGATCAGTTCGCCGTCAATGCGGCGGGTCCTGACTATGTAGAGTACGATCAGCACCGCCATGCCCCAGAGCGATGCCTTGAACGGCGAAAACCCCGCGAGCATCAGACCAAGCAGAACGGCAAAGGCCCCGATGAACGGTGCGCCCTCCAGGAGAACGGCGCCCAGCGGCCGGCCGTCGCTCTGATCCGTCTGCCGCGGCATGATCCCGGAGCGCACCGCCTGAAGATGCACGACAACGAACGCGGATCCGAAGAACAGCAATGCCGGAAGGATCGCGACCGCCATGACGGATGTGTAGGGCACGCCGACGATTTCGGCCATGATGAAGGCGGCGGCCCCCATGACCGGCGGCATCAGCTGACCGCCCGTCGAAGCAACGGCTTCGATCGCACCCGCCTGGTGAGGCTGATAGCCCTCCCGCTTCATGATGGGAATGGTCACGGTCCCCGTAACGGCGACATTTCCGGCAGCCGAGCCGGACACCATGCCGATCAGGGTCGAGAACAGCACGGCGGACTTGGCGCTGGCCGCCCTGAGGCCCTTTGTCAGCCGGATGGAAATCTCGAAGAAGAAATCTCCCGCACCGAAACGAGACAGCATCGCGCCGAAGATGGTGAAGACGATGATGTAGGTCGCGGCAACACCGATCGGGATGCCATAGACACCCTGGGTGTCGGTCGTCAGGAACAGGACCATGCGTTCCAGACCATATCCGCGCCCGCTCAGGATGCCCGGAAGGTAAGGGCTCACGAACGGATAGCAGAAGAAGACCAGCGTGATCAGGGCGAGCACCAGCCCGACACCCCGGCGGGCCGCTTCGAAAACCAGCAGAAGTATGACGATTCCCGCATAATAGTCGCCGTCCGTCGTCAACCCTCCGCTGAAGGCGATCGCCTTCCAGCGCGACAACAGCCAAGCGCTCGCACCGACCGCCGCGGCGACCAGGATAAGGGAAAGGACGCGGTCCGTTGTCGTCCCTTCCAGCCGCGCGGATGCGGGCCGGAGCGCGAAAAGCAGCGAAAAGGCCATGGCGACATGGATCAGCCGCAGCGGCATGGTCGAGATCGACACCACACCGGCGACGACGGCAAGATGGAACAGTCCGAGACACAGGGCCGCGGTGTAGATCACAGCCTCTTTGCTGAAGGACAGTTTTCGGAAGGTTTGGCTCGCCACCGGGACGCCCTCATGCCGGAACCCGATGCGAACCCGCTCAAGCGGGTCCGCCTCCGATCCGGTCCGTTACCACGATATCATTTGTTGAAATAGCGTGCCGCACCTTCATGCAGCGGAATTGCCAGTTTCAGGGAATTTGCCGGATCGATCTGTTTGGCATTCGCATTCTCTGCCTGGAATTCCTCAAGATTGTCGAACACCGACGACACGATTTTCTCCACGACATCCGCCGATAGCGTGTTCGGCACGATGAGCATGTTGTTGACACCGATCACCGTTCCGGGTTCAGCGGTGCCGTAGACATCCGCCGGAATCTCGACCGCCTTGAAGGCGCTGTTCTTTTCCAGGGCCTTGTCGAGTATGCCGTCCGAAAAGCTGATGAAACGCAGCTTGTTGCCGGCCGCGGCCTGCATCACGGCACCCGCCGGATAGCCGGACAGGGCAAATGCCGCGTCCACATTGCCGTCGCTCAGCTGGCTGAAACCGTCCGAATAGGACAGAAAGCTGGGTGTGATGTCATCCATGGACATGCCATGCAGCGGCAGCAGGAAGTTCATGAAGCCGAGTGTACCGCCGCCTGCCGGACCGACCGCAACGCGCTTGCCCTTGATGTCCTCGATGGTCTGGATATCCGAGCCTTCCAGCACGATCATGTGCAGAACGCTCGGGTGCAGCGCCGCAACCGCGCTCATCTCGATCGCACCGCTCTTGTAGGGGCCCTTCCCGTTGACGGCCAGCACGGCGAGATTGTTGTTGGTGATTGCGATCTCCACCTCGCCGCTGTCGATGAGCCGCGGGTTCTGAACAGATCCGCCGGTGACGACCGGCACCATCGTGATGTCCCCGCCCGCATATTTGTTGACGAGGTTGGAGATGCTTTGCCCCATCGGATAAAAGGCGCCGCCCAGGCTCGCCGTGCCGATACGCAGCTCTTCCGCCTGCGCCATCGATACCGAGAAAAGCAGTCCGCACGCGAGACCGGCCGATTTAATCACGTCAAACATCATGTCCTCCCGAGTTTGTGATCAGGATAGACGATAATTTGATCTTTTCAATTTTTTTATCGATATTTTTGTATTTGATCGATTTTCTGAGGCTTGGGCTTTCTCACCCTGCAGATTACTCCACGTTGCCCATTCGTTTCGCCTGGTCGATCAGTTCCTGGCACTTCTTCTCGTTGCCGGCCTTGCGTTCCTTGTTCGCATCCTCCAGCAGCGCCCGCATCCGTTCGGCGTCGGTAATGTCGATCCCGGTGCGCTTCGCGCGATCGATGGCGTATTCAACCTTGCTGATATCGGCGGCACAGGTTGCCATCGCATTCTGGGTGAGGCCTGCCAGGAAGAGAGCAGAGCAGGTATAAAGGGCCGCGCGGGCGGAAAAAAATCGCATGGAATTCCTCCTAACAGTCGATACCGCCAACCTTGACAAGCGATTGTGAAATTCTGGTGTCCGGATGGGGATCTGACGCCAGCGCGCAACATTTGCCCCGCGTTTGCAGGGCCAAGGGAATGGCGCATCCAAACAATACAACACTGTAAAAATTTAGTAGGCTGCCTCCGTTCGGGGCCGGACGGGGACCCATTTCACAAATTGGGGTACGGACCCTAGGGTTGGAGGGAATAATGATTAATGAATTCAAGGATTTCATTGCCAAGGGCAATGTCATGGACATGGCGGTCGGCATCATCATAGGTGCCGCCTTCACGGCAATCGTGACATCCCTGGTGGGCGATCTGATCAACCCCATCATCGGGCTGGTTTCCGGTGGGGTCGATTTCACCAACAATTACGCGGTTCTCGCGGGTGAAGTGCCCGCAGGTGCCTCGCTGGAAGCCGCGCGCGAAGCCGGGGCGTCCGTGTTCGCCTATGGCGCGTTCATCATGGCGGTCATCAATTTTCTGATCATCGCCTGGGTCGTGTTCATGCTGGTCAAGTCGGTCAACCGCATCAAGGACGCGGCAACACCCAAGGAAGAGCCTGCACCGGAAGAACCAAAGGGGCCGACAACCGAAGAACTGCTCGCGGAAATCCGCGACATGCTCAAGGCACAGGCCTGACGCGAAACCGTAAATCCGGCCAGCACGTTCCTGAAAGGTGCTGGCCGAACGATATCGGCAACGCCGGTTAGATCGCCATGACGATCCTGCCGTCAATGGTGCCCGCTTTCATGCGATCGAAAATGCTGTTCACGTCCGACAGCGTTTCCTCCGTGTAGTGTGAATGCACAAGACCCTCGGCGGCAAATTGCAGCGACTCGGCAAGGTCTAAACGTGTTCCGACAATGGAACCGCGGATGGTCTTGCGGTTCAAAACCGTATCGAAAATGGAAAGCGGGAAATCCTCGGGCGGCAACCCGACGAGACTCATGGTACCGCCCCGCGCCAGCATCCCGACACCCTGCTCGAAGGACTTGCCGGCAACCGCGGTCACCAGTACACCCTCGGCGCCGCCGCCGGCCTGAACTTCGGCGACCGGGTCCGTCTCCAGTGCATTGATCACCTGATCCGCTCCGAGAGACGTGGCAAGCTTCAGTTTGTCATCGGCGATATCGACCGCGATCACGTGAAGCCCCATGGCCTTTGCGTATTGCACCGCCATGTGGCCGAGACCGCCGATACCGGAGATCACCACCGTCTGTCCCGGCCGCGTATCCGTTTCCTTGAGACCCTTGTAGACCGTCACGCCTGCACACAGGACCGGCGCGGCAGGTGCAAATTCAAGTCCGTCCGGAAGGTGTCCGACATAGTCCGGATCCGCCAGAACATAATCGGCAAAGCCGCCGTTCACGCTGTAACCGGTATTCTGCTGATCGGTGCAGAGCGTTTCCCAACCGCCCATGCAGTGCCTGCAGTGCCCGCAGGCCGAATGGAGCCAGGGGATGCCGACCCGGTCCCCCTCCTTCACCGAAGTGACCCCGGCACCGACCTCGGCGACGAACCCGACACCCTCGTGACCGGGAATGAAGGGCGGGCTCGGCTTGACCGGCCAGTCGCCGTTCGCCGCATGCAGATCGGTGTGGCAGACACCCGAGGCCACGACTTTCACGACGATCTTGCCGTCCTTGACCTCCGGTTTTTCAACCTCGCAAAGGTCGAGCGGCGCTCCGAACTCGCGAACAACGGCAGCATTCATCTTTGGCATGGCCGATCCCTTCCTCTTCAGACCTAACACTGGGTCTTGATCCCACGGGAATTGGGCCGGCGTCATTGATCGAGAGCAATCTATCCGCGAAAGGCTGTCAGGACACGCGCATCACATCATGCGGTGATGAAGATCCATCATGATCCACAGGCTGCCGCCGACCATGATGCAGATCAGAACGGCAGCAAAACCGAGGAAGAAGAGATTTTCACCCGGCGTCGACTTGAAATCCATGTGCAGGAAGAAGACCAGGTGCACGATCACCTGCAGAACGGCGGCAACCGCTATGACCGCGTAGACCGCGGGACCGGTCAGCAGCCCACCCCAGACGAGCGCGAAGGGAATGGCGGTCAGAACCACGGCAAGCGCGAATCCGGTCAGGTAGGTCGACAGACTGCGTTCAGCTGAATGATCCATGATCCCTCCTACATGACACCCGGCAGGTAAACGACGGAAAAGATACCGATCCAGACGATATCGAGGAAATGCCAGAACAGGCCGAGCCGGACGAGACGCGAGCGCACCGGCAGCGTCAGGCCCTTGACCATCACCTGCCCGATCATCACGCAGATCCCGATCGCCCCGAAGGCGACATGAAGCCCGTGTGTCCCGACAAGCGTGAAGAATGCCGACAGGAAGCCGCTGGTGCCCGGCCCGGCGCCCTGGGCGATCATGCCGTGAAACTCGATCATCTCCATCGCGAGAAAGCCGAGGCCCAGGATCAGGGTCACGAAGAGCCACTGCACGACACGTCCGGCGCGATCGGCCGTCATGGCGATCGTCGCCAGGCCGAAGGTCAGACTGGACAGCAGCAAGAGAGCGGTTTCACCTGCGGTATGGCCCAGGTCGAAAAGCTCCTTTGATGTCGGACCTGCCGCAGAGTTCTTCGAAAGCACGACATAGGACGCAAACAGCAGCGCGAAAATCACGGCATCGGTCATCAGATAGACCCAAAAGCCGAATTCGCGCGACGCGAGGGACTTTTTCTCTTCGTGCTCGAGAAGCTCGCTGTTCAAGGTTGTCTCCGACATCACGCCCTCCCCGGCATTGGTGCGCCCGAAGCGGGGCCGAGCGGCTGGAAGTCGCGCATGTCATGCATGTCCGCTGCGGTTATCTGCCCCAGACGAGCCGCCTCGATACGGGCGACCTCCGACGCCGGAATGATGAACTCGCTGTCGTCGTCGCAGGACCGGATGCCGACACAGACAAGGGCCAGGACAAAGGCCAGCGCCGCAAGCCACCAGATGTACCAGACCATGGCGAACCCGAGCGCGAATGACAGTGCCCCGAGGACCGGGCCAAGCCCGCTGCTCTTTGGCATCACGATGTCTTCGTAGGCTCCCGGATGCTGATAAGCGGTTCCGTTGAGCTTCATGTCGTGGAAGGCGTCGATGTCATTCACCGTCGGCACGACGGCAAAATTGTAAGGCGCCGGCGGCGACGCGGTTGCCCACTCCAGTGTCCGCCCGTTCCAGGGGTCGCCGGTCAGGTCACGCGCTGACCCCCAATTCTTCGCCGAGACGTAAAGCTGGATCGCAATACAGACGATACCCAGCAGCACACACACGGCGCCGAGCGCGGCCACGACGAGGTAAGGCTGCCAGTTCGGATCGGCGTAGTGCTCCATGCGCCGGCTCATGCCCATGAACCCGAGCACGTAAAGCGGCATGAAGGCGAGATAGAATCCGATAATCCAGAACCAGAAGGACCGGATCCCCCACTTGGCGTCCAGCTTGAAGCCGAAGGCCTTCGGGAACCAGTAGTTCAGACCGGCAAAGTAACCGAACAACGCGCCGGGAATCAGCATGTTGTGAAAATGCGCAACCAGGAAGGTGGAATTGTGCATCAGGTAATCCGCCGGCGGCAGCGCCAGCAGGACGCCGGTCACGCCCCCGATGACGAATGTCACCATGAAGCCGATCGTGAACACCATCGACGGATGGAACTCGATCCGGCCGCGATACATGGTGAACATCCAGTCGAAGATCTTCACGCCCGTCGGCACGGCGATGATCATGGTTGCAATGCCGAAAACCGCGTTCACGTTGGCCGAAGATCCCATCGTGAAAAAGTGGTGCAGCCAGACCGTGAAGGACAGAATGGCGATGCACGCGGTCGCATAGACCAGTGATTTGTAACCGAACAGGCGTTTACGCGAGAAGGTCGCCACCACTTCCGAAAAGATGCCGAAAGCCGGCAGGATCAGGATATAGACCTCCGGGTGCCCCCAGATCCACAGGAGGTTGGCGAACAGCATCATGTTGCCGCCGTCCCCGTTGGTGAAGAAATGGAAGCCCAGCGTCCGGTCCAGCGCCAGTTGAGCCGCGACCACGGTCAGGGCCGGGAACGCGAAGGCGATCAGGATCGAGATGCAGAGCGTCGTCCAGGTGAACATCGGCATGCGCATATAGGTCATGCCCGGGCACCTGTTCTTGACGATCGTCACGATAAAGTTGATCCCGGACGCGGTGCTGCCGACTCCGCTGACGATCAGCGCCCAGAGCCAGTAGTCGACCCCCACGCCGGGATTGTAGTCGATCCCCGAATAGGGCGGATACCCGGTCCAACCCGCCGTTGAGAACTTTCCGATTGCGAGGGAAATCAGCACCAGCCCCGCCCCCGCTGCCGTCAGGAAGAGACTGACAGAGTTCAGGAACGGAAACGCGACGTCGCGCGCACCGATCTGCTGCGGCACGATGATGTTGATCAGCCCGGTCAGAAACGGCATCGCCACGAAAAAGATCATGATCGTGCCGTGCGAGGAAAAGATCTGCTCGAAGTGCTCCGGCGGCAGATAGCCTTCGTTGTTGAGCGCAATCGCCTGCTGCGCACGCATCATCAGGGCATCAATGAAACCGCGCACGAGCATGACCAGCGCAAGCACCACGTACATGATGCCGATCTTCTTGTGATCGAGGCTTGTAAGCCAGTCGGTCCAGAGCACCTTCCAGGCTCTCAGATAGGTGATCAGGAGAAACACCGCGAGACCGCCGCCGACGGTCACGGCTGCACCGCCCATCGCAACCCACGAATAAAGCGGAATGGCCTCAAAAGTCAGACGTCCCAGCATCACGCAGCCCCCTTGCAGAAGAGTTCGGCCGCCTTGCTTGCACCGGGTCCCCCTGCCGGCGCGTATTTTTGCAGGATCAGCTTGAACAGGTCAGCTTCGAAGGACGAAAAATAGGCAACCGGATCGGCAACGCTCTGCTTGTGCAGCTCAATATAGCTTTTGCAGTCAAGTGATGTCCCCTGCCCGGAAACCTTGGTCTTCCAGCTGGTGAAATCCGCCTCGCTCATCGCATGCGCCTTGAAGTGCTGGTCGGGAAATCCGTCGCCGGAATACATCGTGTTCCGGCCGATGAAGGTGCCGGGTTCGTCCGCAAATAGATTGAGCTCGGATCGCATGCCCGCCATGGCGTAGATCTGACCGCCCAGCGCCGGGATCATGAGCGAGTTCATGACCGTATCCGACGTGATCTCGATCGAAACGGGACGATCCGCAGGAAAGGCAAGCTCGTTGACGCTGGCCACGCCGAGTTCGGGGTAGAGGAACAGCCATTTCCAGTCGAGTGCAATCGCCTGCACCTTGAAGGCGGCCTTGTCCGAGGCAATTGCCTTGTAGGGATCAAGTTTGTGCGTGGATTGCCAGACCAGCGTTCCGAGAACGACAATGATTGCGGCCGGCACCAGCCAGACCACCATCTCGATTTTCCAGGAACTGTCCCAATCAGGAGAATAGGCAGCCGTCCTGGCCCCGCTCCGGTAGCGCCAGACGAAGAAGAGCGTCAGGACAATCGCCGGGATCGCAACAATCATCATCACCCAGAATGCAGTGAAGAGAAGGTCCCGCTCCGCCAGCGCGATCGGCCCCTTCGGATAAAGGACAGGCGCATTCGAAAGGCCGCAGCCCTGCAGCATCAGGGCTATCCCGAGGACACCGGCAAAACCGATCAACTTCATGGGAAAACGGAAGGTTCGCGGGATATTCACGTTGGCCTATGCTCCGCCGTTCGGGGCAAACAAAACCCCACCTGTTTCCCGAACACTCAAGAAGTCAGCCATGGCGACCTTCCTCATTATCGAGCGATTTCAACGGCGACGAAAAACCCTGAACCGAATGGAATCAAGCCTAGCCGAGCCATTCGAGCTTTGAAAGGGTTGCGCTGCGGAAATCAGAGGAAGAGTTCGGTACGTGATGGACGCCAAACACTGTTTTTCAGGCCTGTTCACCCGATCGTCATGCGATCACTGTATGGCAACCGCACGGTCCAGGGCCACAAACGGCTTTAACGGTGCACAGGGCTGCCGTCCGGCAATTCATCAACAACATTTTCAGAACAACATGCACAAAACTAATGAAATCCACCCCTACCGGCACGGCCCGTTCAGGATCCGCAAATATGCGTCTGCGCTTGACCACGAGCGCTTGACGGACGCTCCCCGGAATGCGACCCGGTTTGTCCAGCGAGCTGTCAATCGCGGAACAACGGCAACCTTTGCAACCGGCGGGGAAATCACCTCAAGCCTTTGGCCATAAGGACAGAAAATGAGCAAGTTCAAAGCTGTGGTCTTCGATTGGGCCGGAACAATGATCGACTTCGGCTCGTTCGCGCCGATGGGTGTCTTCGTCAAGGCCTTCGAAGAATTCGGCATTTCGGCATCGATCGAACAAGCGCGCGGACCGATGGGCAAGCCCAAGTGGGATCATATCCGCGACATGATGGACGACCCCGGTATTTCCGCGCAGTGGACAGCAAAATACGGCTCGGCACCAACAGATGCCGATGTCGACAAGGTCTACGAGATCTTTGTCCCCATGAATGAAAAGGTCGTGGCGGATTTTGCGGACCTCGTGCCTGGCGCCGCCGAGATGGTCAAGACCCTGAGAGCCAGGGGCCTCAAGATCGGCTCCACCACCGGGTACACGCGCTCGATCATGGAAAACGTTCTGCCAAGGGCGGCAGAACAGGGTTACGAACCGGACAACCTCGTCTGCTCCGACGACCTGCCCGAGGGCCGGCCGGGTCCTCTCGGCATGTACAAATGCTTCGTGGACCTCGTCGCCTATCCGCCGTCCACCGTGATCAAGGTCGACGACACGGAACCGGGCATCGCGGAAGGCGTCGCGGCGGGGTGTCTGACGGTCGGGCTTGCGCTTTCCGGAAACTACGCCGGCAAGACGCCGGACGAACTTGCCGCCCTTTCGGAATCTGAGATCGATCAGTTGCGTCAACATGCGACGGCGAAGTTGAAAGCAGCGGGCGCGGACCATGTCATCGACACTGTTGCAGATCTCCCTGCCCTGATCGAAATGCTGGATGTTGACTGACCAAAAGGCCGAACATTCTACCCGTTGCCCACGTCCCGGCAGAACAGCGCGGTTTTGAAATTCCGACACTAGGAAACGGACATGCCCGGATGCGTTTGAACGACGGACATTGGCAAGAACCATTGTCTGGGACTACTATCGCTAGTCAAGTGCGCCTTGGCTGGTTCTCGATGCGGGAAACCGGTGGCGCCGGATGTGCGAAACGGGATTGGACGACATGCGCCTCATCAGACGCGGACACCAACTTGCCAGATCGAAAAGCTGGCTCCCGGCCTGTGCTTCAGTTGTCTTGGCCTTGGTGGTCACGCCAGCCCCAATACAGACCGCACTTGCCAAGGCTGAACTCAAGGTCATCGACAGCACGGATTATCCTTGGCATTCGATCGGGCGCGTCAACCGGGCCGGATACAAGTCCGTGTCAAGTTGCACCGGCACCCTGATTGCACCTAATCTGGTTCTGACGGCCGCGCATTGCATCGTGAGTTCCAAAACGAAGCAGAAACTACCGGCCGACGAAGTGCTTTTCATTGCGGGCGTCAGGCGTGATCAGTACGCCGCAAGGCTAGAGGCGGAATGCCTGCTGACGCCGGAGGATTATGTTCCCAGACGCCGCCCGAAACTCAACGAAATCCGCAAGGATCTCGGCCTCATTGTGCTCAAGGAGCCCAGCACCCTGTTTCCGCTGCCTCCGCTGACTCCGGACGAATCGCGCAGGCTTCGTGCTTCACCGCGTTTTCTATCCGTGGGATATCGCCGGAGCCGACCATATCTCCCGACCGTCGTCTCGTCCTGTTCGGTCCTCGGAAGCCAGGAAGATGTCTGGATCACCGATTGCAACACCGAGTCGGGTGCCTCGGGAGGACCGCTCATGGTCAACACGCTTTTCGGTCCGAGGGTCGCGGCGGTCATGTCTTCCAAGATCAACGACGAGCGATCCATCGTCGTACCTTTTCCGGAATGGCAGGATCTCGTCGCATCGGCGTCCTGCGATCGTGAATTGGAAGGCGAAGTTCCATCGACGGATGATGGGGCAAATGCGCAGTCGAATTGACATGGACGAAAAAGTCACTGTGCCAACCTGCCATTGCCGGTATTGTGATAGTCCGGTTGCCGAAAGGACGCCGATCTGTGCCGGGCAGCCGCGCACCTTTCAGATTTGCACGAGCTTTGGACGATGAACCAATCCGCACCTCTTCCGACGTCGACTGAAAGCAGGGCCGTCGCGACACGCAAGCTCGCCTTTGTCGCGAGCGAGACCGATGAGGCACAACGTGCACTGACCGCATTGTCTGAGCGCTACGGCAACGTCGATGCCGATGACGCCGACATGGTCGTCGCGCTCGGCGGCGACGGTTTGATGCTGCAGACACTTCATGCGCACATGGCGAGCTGCAAGCCGATCTACGGAATGAACCGGGGCTCGGTCGGTTTCCTGATGAACGAGTACCGGGAAGACAACCTGCCGGACCGTCTTGCAAAAGCGGATGTAACCACCATTCGGCCGCTCGAACTGACAGCCCTCGACGAACACGGCGAAGAGCACAAGGCGCTTGCCATCAATGAAGTCTCTTTGCTTCGCCAAACCTCTCAGGCAGCCCGCCTTCGAATCTCTGTCGACGGGAAAGTCCGGCTGGAAGAGCTTGTCTGCGACGGCATCATTGTCGCAACACCTGCCGGCAGCACGGCTTACAACCTGTCCGCTCACGGCCCGATCCTGCCGATCACCGCGCAGTTGCTGGCCCTCACCCCGATCAGTGCCTTCCGTCCGAGGCGATGGCGCGGGGCCCTTCTTCCCAATGGCGCACAGGTCGACATCGAGATCCTCGAGGCGGACAAACGCCCGGTGAGTGCGTCCGCCGATCACACGGAAATCCGCCGCGTGACGCGCGTGAGTGTGCGGGAATCCACCCGGGCGAAGGGCGTGATCATGTTCGACTCCGATCACGGCTGGGACGAGCGCATCCTGTCGGAGATGTTCCGTTACTGAACGTTTCTTAGAAAAAACCGCTCCTGGCAACAGCCTGTTAAGCGACTGAGATCATACTCCGGAGACGTTTGAACCCGCACCCGTTGACAAAGGGCATTGCTAGCATGGCCGAAACTGCCGAGGACAAGGATTACGAAATCCTGACTCCCCCGACCAACCTGCGCAGCAAGGTTCGGGAACTGACACCGCGGGAAGCCAAGAAATTCGATCCGGTCAAGGCCGCTGAAGCCGCCATAAGCCGGCTGTCGAGCCACTTCGGCAACTGGATGGTGAACGAAACCGTGACGCTCAATCAGGCATGGGAAAACGTGCCGGCCGACGGTCTCACGGAAGAAACGATCGCGCCCCTCTTTCAGGCCGCTCACAACATCAAGGGCCAGGCCCTGACCCTCGGCTTTCCGCTCGTCGGACAGGTTGCCGCAAGCTTTTGCCATCTGATCGAGACGGTGCCCTCGCCCGACAAGCTCCCGCTGGAACTTGCGGAACGTTACGTCGAAGCCATCCGTGCAATGGTCATGGAAGGCGCCAAGGACGAAGGCAACTCCACCGGTGTCGCCTTGCTCGAAACGCTGGAAAGCGTCACGGACGAGTTCCTGAAGCAGTTTCCGCCCGAACCGGACGACGCGTGACCTTCAAACACCCGACAGCTCAGTCCGCGGCATCGGTTGCCAGCCGTTGCTCCCGGAAAACGATGTAGCATCCGCTGAGGATGATGAACGCTGCGCCGACGTAAGTCAGCAGGTCCGGAATCTCGTTCCAGATCAGCCATCCAAGCAGCGTCGCCCAGATCAGCGCGCTGTACTCGAATGGTGCGAGCGTCGCAGAGCGTGCAAATCGGAAAGCCTGCGTGATCAGCGTTATGCCCGCGGTTCCGAAGATCGCTATTCCGATGAACAGCCACATATCTTCCGGCCGGATCGCGACCCAGACGAAGGGGACCACCAGCGCGCTCAACAGGGCGCCTGCCCCCACAAGGTAAAGCATCAATGTCCACACGCTTTCGCGCGGATCGACCCAGCGTGCGCTGATCATCAGAACCGCATAGAAAAACGCGACCACGATCGGCAGCAATGACGCATTCTGGAACGTCCCGGCACCCGGTCTGACCACGATCAGGACCCCGGCGAAACCGGCAAGAACGGCGAGCCAACGGCGCCAGCCGACGGTCTCCTTGAGCGCGAGTGCGGAAATGGCGGTGATGAACACGGGTGCCATGAAAACAAGGGCCGTTGCCTCTGCGATTTCCAGATATTTCAGGCTGGTGAAAAACAGGCCGGCCGCGAACAGCCAAAGAACACCGCGCAGCAGGTGCGCCGCTGGACGATAGGAGCGCAAGGCACCGGTACCGCCCATTCGCAAAGCAATCAGCACCGCAAACGGCAAAGCGATCAGATTGCGCATGAACAGGATCTGGATGGGTGTGTAGCCCGACGTCAGAGCCTTTGCGATCGCGTCGCTCACGCTCAGGCTGGCAATGCCAGCACACATGAGGAGAATGCCCATCGAGGCTTGGGACCGCACGCCGCCCGTCGCAGATTGCATGACGCCACCTTTTTGAAATCGGGCAGGCACATAACCATTGCCCGATGAAGGCGGCAAGCCACATTTTGCTTAGAAACGTACAGTTCGAATGGAAGCGGACCTTGGTACGCGCACCGGCCTTGCAAGGCCTGAAAGAAGATCAGGCGGCGGCGGTGATCTGCAGCGAACCGTTCTTCACCAGAAGGCGTGCTTCCAGCCGCGCGACTTCAATCGCGAAACGGCGCAGGAAGGCGGCGACATCTTCGTCCGCTCCCAGTGCCCCGTCCTGCATTTCTTCCAGAAGGGTCTCGGTCAGCATCCTGGCTTCGTCAAGCGCCAGATCGTAGGTGAAATCGGCCTCGGCCTGGCGGGCGATGTCGATGGCCAGCAGGAACGCCTGATGGGACCGGATCGGCAGGCCCGCCTTGCGCAGGATCGCCTGAAGGGCCGAACGCCGGACCGTGACGAGCAGCTTGCAGAGCCGCGGCAACGGCACCTGTCCGAGGTTCGCGAGAGCGGCCGCAAAAAACCGCAGGCGGCCGCAGCATACCGAGCGCAGCAGAAGCCGCGTATTCAGTTTGCCCCGGCTCCGCAGATGTTCGACAAAATCCGGGAGCTCTTCCACGCTTGCCTCCAGAGCCAGCCTGAGAACAACCTTGTCTTCCGCGTCGCTCAGGAACGTGTGTCTCTGGTTCTCGGGAACACGCTCCAGCACGATCGGGTGATCATCAAGACTTTCGGCAAGCCGCATCAGCAGCTCGTAGCGATTCGCAAGAGGCAGATCCCGGGTGCGCAGCAGCTGGTCGCAGATGTCGGGCCGGTTCTCGAACCGCTGAGCCAGACGCAAGAGTGAAGACTGCAACACTTCCGCACTGCCATTGTCGAGGAGAACCTGACAGGCGCGTTCGCTAGCGACCTCGCAGATGGCCGCGCTGATGGATGCAGGCAGACCTGCGCGGCCCGCAATGGCGCATTGAACGGTTTCGCTGCCCTGCGCAAGCAGGTCCACAAGCTCCGCGTCGGTGAGAATGGGAGATTCCTTCAGAACGGGAACAGCAACATCATCGACATCGCTGGCAAGAGAGCGCACCACGTGAGCGGGCGCGTAGGCGCTCGACGCCAAGGTCTTGGAGATCGCCTTGCGGATCGCCCGGCTCGGATCGTCCAGAAGAACTGTGAGAGCTGTCGCCATGCTGGCCCGTTCCTGACTGCCGTGTTCGGCTTGCAAATAACGTTCTGCGAATTCCCTAGCGGCATCGACGTCGCGCTCGGGAGTGTGATCATCTTCGAAAAGCAAAAGGTCGTGTGCGGTCATGGTGGCAATCAGTGCTGTTTGAGTTTCGACTCACACACTGACAGCAAACACTTAACGATCTGTTCACCATAATTTTCACGATGCCTGTAAAAATACGCAATCAGGCTGGTGGCAGCAGATCCTTCTGCTCCTCTTCCGCTTTCAATCTCAAGAATCTCGTCAGATCGAGGGGGCCACCCTGATCGGCGAGTGCAAGTTCCTGAGCGGCAACCTGACTGGAAACACCGGTAAAGGTGCTGAACATTCCAGCCTCCTCGACCGCCGCAAAGGCGGAAGCGAATCGCGGGTTCAGGTCTGCCTGGGAGGATCCCTGGTCATTTCT
The DNA here is from genome assembly GCF_965232425.1 of Roseibium sp. Lineage (GTDB taxonomy): Bacteria > Pseudomonadota > Alphaproteobacteria > Rhizobiales > Stappiaceae > Roseibium. The sequence continues at coordinate 5,061,930 of NZ_OZ246971.1, read as the reverse complement.
GAAAAGAGCTTCGAAGGGGCTCTCCGTTTCCGTTGCCTGGAATGCGGAAACAACACGCTGTGACGCCGCCGGATCTGCCGGGTTTATCGAGGCGGTCCGGGGATCCTGTGGCGCGGAATTGCCGCGATTCCCCTCAGCAGCTTGCGTCTCCCCTCCTCGCGGAAGGGACGTTGCCGCTTCGGCCAGCTCGACCGGATTGCCGTCTGGCAGTGCTGCCTGTGCACGCGCCAGCTCTTCCGGACCCGGCGGTTTGGACCGCATCGCAAAGGAGGCTGCCGTATCGCCCGCAAGATGGTCGAAATTTTGCGGATCGGCACCCGGCATCGCCTGCACGGGCTTCGCCGTCGGCAGGGCAGCGACATTGAGAAGTTCACCGGAGTTGCGAAGATCGGTCTTGCCGCTCGCCTGGGCGATCATTGTCACGGCATCATGCTTTGAAACGATGACCTCGTAGACTTCCTGCATGGATCGGGCCTTACCGTTGCCATGAAAGAATATCGGCTTGTTCGCCCGTGCCTGCGCCGAAAACATCTTGTCCGCGCGCATGTCCGGATTGGCATTCGTCGCGTCGATCAGGCGGCTGGCGCCGTGGGCGCCGAGAAAGTGCGCCATGTAAAGTTCGCCGTCCGTCGGCTCGCGTCCGATCTTGCGTTCCAGGTAAGCCGCATTCTTCTGTGTCAGCGCACCGGCCATCATCGACGAGATCTCCGGATCCTTGCGCAGATCCAGGATCTCGCGCTTCACCTGGGGATCGTTGACGTAATACTTGCCGCTTTTCGTTTGCAGGATCTGGTCCGAATATTTCTCAAGTCCGTGTTTGGGGCCCGCCTCCTTCATCGTTTCCAGCCAGGTCGATTCGATGAACTGGAACAATCCGGTCGCACTCGATGTCCTGGCCTTCGCCGACGGATTGAAAGACGACTCGCGCGCAGCGGTCTTCACCAGGTACTCGAACGAAGTACCCGTGGAACTACTCGCAGACTGAAACGCTAGCTCGATCCGAGACGCGACCGAGGGTGTGTCAGTCACATGCATGACCTAGTCTCCTCGACGGAACTGATTATGACTTTGTTAACCTTCGCGCCGAAATGGTTAACAAAGTCTTAACAGTACACAGTGCGCGTTCATTCTTTGGGAAATCGGAGCTGAAAGAATTGCTGCTTCAGCAAATCTCTCAATACATCCGGCCAAATCTATGCGCGGAGGGCGGGCATTGTTTGCGTTCACAACGGAAAAGATGCCCGAGCGGACGGTTCCGGCAGCCGGATTCGCCGGGATGCGGAACTGGCCACGGTGCGGGCCACTTCGCCGAAGACCATTTCGCTTTATTAATGGGTCCGTACCCTAGACGTTCGGGCGAACCATTTCGAACACTTCGGTGACCGCGGCATACTCCATGTAACCCAGACGCGACAGCGGCTTGAAGCGGGTGACGTCGACCTTGCCGTCAACGAGGATCGTCTCGTCGATATGAACGCCGACAACCTGTCCGAACACGATCCAGTTGTCGGTTTCGACGCCATCGAGGTCTTTCAGCTTGATCGTTTGAAGGTGCCTGCATTCCAGTGCCGTCGCGGCCTTGGCAACTCGTGGGGTCTTGACCAGCCGCGAGGGCGCCATTTCCAGGCCGGCCAGTTCAAACTCGCAGGTGTCGCCGGAAACGGGAGCCGAGGACACGTTCATTTCATCCTTTAGATCCCAGCTTGCCATGTTGCAGACGAACTCGCCCGTTGCATCCACATTGGCAGCGCTGTCCTTGTAGCCGGACGACGAAAACATCACGATCGGCGGGCGATCACCGACGGCGTTGAAGAAGCTGTAGGGAGCGAGGTTCGTGCGCCCTTCCCCGTCGAGCGAAGAGATCCAGCCGATCGGCCTTGGAGAAACGATCGCCTTGAAGGGATTGTGAGGAAGACCATGGTCGTTTTTTGCGGTTTCATAAAACATGTCAGTTGTCTTCGCTCCATTCGCTGACAAGGGCTGAAAGGTCTGGACGCGGTCTTTCCACCGGCGCCTGTGTCGGTGTGCCCACATGCACGAACCCGGCAAATTGCTCATTGTCCCCGGCGCCCAGAAACCGCGCGGCTTCCTTGTCGAAACTGTACCATTCGGTCAGCCACTGGGACGCGAATCCGGCCGCAGCCGCGGCCGTGACCAGGTTCATGCAAACGGCCCCCGCAGACAATTGCTGCTCCCAGACCGGGATCTTCGGGTGTTCGGCTGCCGTGCTGACAACACCGATCACGAGCGGGGCACGCGTGAAACGGGTCAGTTCCTTCTGCCTCTGGTCCTCGTCAAGAGGACCTTGCCGCTGCTCGTGTATCGTTGCAAGCCTGCGTCCGACGGCCTCCCCCTGTGCGGCGCCAAAAAGGATGAAGCGCCAAGGCGCAAGCTTGCCGTGATCCGGAACGCGGGCGGCGATCGTCAGCAGGTCCTTGATCTGGTCCGCACTCGGTCCAGGCTCCGCCATGGTGATCGAGGGATGTGAACGCCGCTTGCGCAGGAAGTCCAGGACGCTTGGTGCACGGGGGCTGAAAGTGGACATGAGCCTCGTACTTCTCGGTGTTTCGATTGTGATCCTGCACGTAATTCATTGACGGCAATTGTCAACTTTAGATTCGATGTCTTGAATTTGCCCGATTTTCAGGCGCATCTGAAAAGGTTGGATCCTGCTGCCGGAGCGTCTCCGTTCCCGGCCCGTGTTCATTTGACCGGAATCACCTCGGCGAGCGCATGTGACCGGGCATGCTTCACCTTGAAAGAAGGTTGGACACAAAGCGGTATATCGTTCCGGCCTGAATTGGTATAAAAGTCAAAGGACTGTCACTTTTCACAGTCAACAAGAATAAGAAGTGGGCATGTTGGAAAAAGGTTCGACACCATTTACCGCGTCGGCGAAGCGTTTGGCGAGAAACGTCGTTTGCGCAACAATGATGGTTTTTCCGGTCGCGATCTTCACAAGTGCCACCGTGCCTGCGCAGACCGCGGAAGCGCCGATGCCTCCAAGGGTAAAACCGGACCCGAACGCACCCTCCGCTGCGGGCAGCGACCAGATCATCAATCTGCTGGACCGGGAACCTGAACCGCTTTTTTCCGATGTCGAGATGCCCTACACCGCGCCTTCCCGCTCGCTGGCCACCGGGTTGAGCGATGGTCTTGATCAGGGCGCTTTATACCTGATGGCGAAACTGACCCGGGACAGCAAGCCCCTGGACGATGGCCTGATCTGGCGCATCTATTCGGAGGCGACCAACGCCAACGGACGTCTGGAACTGATCGCGACATCCATGGGCGGCGACGCGGAATTCAGGCTCGATCCGGGTGCTTATCTGGTCCATACCGCCTATGGTTACGCCCAGTCGACCAACCGTGTCGTCATCGGCAAGGACGTTCAGTCTAAAATGCTCACGTTGAACGCCGGCGGCATCAAGTTCGGCGCCGCCATGAAGGACGGAGACGGCATCGACGAGACCCAGGTCACCTTCGATGTCTACGGGATGACGTTCGACGAACGGGGTGAGCGCAACAAGATCGTCGGCGACATCACGCCCGGTTCGATCGTCAGGCTCAACGCCGACACCTATCATGTGGTCAGCCGGTACGGAGATGTGAACGCGGTGATCCGCGCCGACATTCAGGTGCTTCCCGGCAAGCTGACCGAAGCAACCATTTTGCACAAGGCAGCGGACATAACCCTGAAGCTCGTCAACGAGCGTGGCGGTGAAGCCATTGCAAACACGACCTGGTCCGTGCTGAGCGCCGGCGGTCACGTCGTCGTGGAAGCAACCGGCGCCTTCCCCGACTTTGTCCTCGCGGAGGGCGAGTACGAGGCTCTGGCCAGAAACAATGGCAAGACCTATCTGCACAATTTTGCAGTAGCGCCCGGCCAGGACCGGGAGGTGGAAGTCGTGACGGCGGTCAGCGAACTGGAAACCCAGGAAACGTCGAACAGCAACTGACGCCCCTTTTCATGCAGGCACGCATCGGACCCAACATTCAGTATCTTGCAGGCAAGCGCCTCAGCGGCGGCGGCCAAGCAGTCCCTTGGCGGAGGCCGCAGGTCCCATTTCCATGACCTTCGTCTGAAGAAAATCCATGATTTCCTTCTGATCCTTGAAACCGGAAAGGGTTTCAAAGGGGATCGCCTGCCCCGCCCGGGCCGTGATGACGGATCCGAGTATGCGGCGGAATTCCCGCACCAGAAGCGACAGGCGCAGGGTGAGCGAATATTTGCTCACCAGATGGAAGAGCCAGGAATTCTGACCTTCGAAATACAGCGGCAGCACCGTTGCCTTGGACGAGCGGATCATCTTCGCGGTGAACGTCTTCCAGGGAAGTTCTTCGGCGCGGCCGAAAGGTTTGGCGGCCGTCGCGACCCCACCGCCGGGAAAGACGATGATTGTCGTGCCTTCCTGAAGAAGGCGGAGCGCCTCCTTGCGCGTCTGCATGTTGGTCTTCAGTGCCTGCTTGTTTTCCTCGAAATCGACTGGCAGCGAAAACGGCCGAACTTCAGGGACCTTCAGCAGTTCATTGTTGATCAGGATCTTGAACGGCCGGCCGAGCTGCTCGGCAAGCGCCAGGATCGCAAGGCCGTCGCCGATGCCATAGGGATGATTGGCAATCAGGACCAGAGGCCCTTCGGGCAGGTCCTTCGGCGGCCATTCGCCGTCCTCGACGGCCACATTCAGGTTGATAAGACCGAGAAGGTCGCTCCAGATGTAGTCCGAAGTCCCGACCATCTGGTGTTTCCAGATATCATAAAGGTCAACAAGTTTCCGGCGGCCCGAGATGCCCTCGATGGCCCGTATCGTCCACCGCTTCAAGGGCGGGTGATCAGGATTGGCGTAGCTGAATTCTGCGTAATCCACGGCAGCCATCGTCTCGATAGGAAGTTCGGGCAAAGTTGGAACCTAGTACCAGAACCGGTGTTTCAGGATTGTGACAGCACATTGCCCTAGCGTAAGGGCAATGTGCAAGCTGTAACTTATCCCCGTATTTTGGTGCTCCGGAGTTTATTTCAAGTCCGGCGGTGTCGCCTCCTGGACAAACGCCTCGACCGCCTCTTCAAGGCCCATCGACCGCTGGTCTTTCGAACCGAGGCGGCGGACGTTGACGGTTCGTTCCTCGGCCTCGCGCATGCCGCAGACAATGATCACCGGAACCTTGGCCAGCGAGTGCTCGCGGACCTTGTAGTTGATCTTCTCGTTCCGGAAGTCGGTCTCGACCTTCAAGCCGTTCGCTTTCAGCAGATCCGCCACTTCCTGGCCGTAGGCATCGGCCTCTGAGGTGATGGTCGCGACCACCACCTGCAACGGGGCAAACCACAGCGGAAAGTGTCCGGCATAGTTCTCGATCAGAATACCGAGGAAGCGTTCCATGGAACCGCAGATCGCGCGGTGCACCATCACCGGCGTCTTCTTCTCGCCGTTGCTGTCGACGTAAAAGGCGCCGAACCGCTCCGGCAAGGCGAAATCAACCTGGGTCGTTCCGCATTGCCATTCCCGGCCGATCGCGTCTCGCAGCGTGTACTCGAATTTGGGACCGTAGAACGCCCCCTCGCCCGGCAGGATGTCGGTTTTGACCCGGCCTTCCGACTGAAGCTCGATCTTCTTCAAAACATCCGAGAGCACGGCTTCCGCGTGGTCCCACATCTCATCGGTTCCCACGCGCTTTTCAGGGCGCGTCGACAGCTTGACGACGACTTCGTCAAATCCGAAATCCTTGTAGACCGAGAGGATCAGGTCGTTGATCTTCAGGCACTCGTCCTCGAGCTGTTCCTCTGTGCAGAAGACATGCGCATCGTCCTGCGTAAAACCGCGCACGCGCATCAGACCATGGAGCGCACCTGACGGTTCATAGCGGTGAACGACACCGAATTCCGCAAGCCGCATAGGCAGATCTCGGTAACTCTTCAGACCGTGCTTGAAGATCTGAACATGTCCGGGACAGTTCATCGGCTTGAGCGCAAAGACACGATCGTCCTCGGCCTCCGGATCGGCACATTGCACGGAGAACATGTTCTCCTTGTACCAGGTCCAGTGCCCGGAGGTCTCCCACAGGGAGGTGTGCAGCACCTGCGGCGCATTCACCTCCTTGTAGTCGTCCTTCAGGACGCGCCGCTTGTAGGCGATGAGGCTCTGGAACATGTCCCAGCCTTTCGGGTGCCAGAAAACGACACCGGGGCCCTCTTCCTGAAAATGGAAAAGATCCATTTCCCGGCCGAGCTTCCGGTGATCGCGCTTCTCGGCTTCCTCAAGCATGCGAAGGTAGCCTTTCAGCTCCTTCTCGTTGTGCCAGGCGGTCGCATAGATGCGGCTGAGCATTTCGTTGTTGGAATCGCCGCGCCAATAGGCACCGGCCACCTTCATGAGCTTGAAGGCGTCCCCGATCTGGCGGGTGGAAACCATGTGGGGACCACGGCACAGATCCAGCCACTGGCCCTGCTTGTAGATCTTGAGTTCCTGATCTTCCGGAATCGCGTCGACAAGCTCGACCTTGTAGTGCTCGCCCTTCGCGGCGAAGTAGGTCTTGGCCTCCTCGCGTGACCAGATCTCCTTGGTGAACTGCGCACCGCGCGAAATGATCTCGCGCATCTTCTTCTCGATGACGGGCAGATCATCGGGATGGAACGGCCAATCGTCGCCGCTGTCGGGGTGTACCCGCTTGAAATCGTAGTAGAAGCCGTTCTCGATGACGGGTCCGATCGTGACCTGTGTCCCCGGCCACAGTTCCTGCACGGCTTCGGCCATGACGTGCGCCGCATCGTGCCGGATCAGTTCCAGCGCGCGCGGATCGTCGCGCGTGACGATTTCGATGCTGTGATTGGCCGTAATGGCGTCGCTGAGGTCCCTCAACTCGCCGTCCAGTGTCATCGCGACCGCTTTCTTGGCCAGCGACTTGGAAATGCCCTCGGCGACCGCAAGGCCTGTGGTGCCTGCTTCGTAGTCGCGCACGGAATTGTCGGGGAAGGTCAGATGGATCATGTCATTTCTCCTGCTCACTCCTGCAGACGATGCAGGTAAGCTGTTCGGTTTTTTCAGACGGCCTGCTGATAGGGTATTCTCGTGGAAACGGCAACCCTTTCCCGCCGTCCAAGCCGTCCCATCCGGTACCCAAGCGCGTGAACTCGACGGGTCTAATCCGTCAAGAGCGGTGGCGGACGGCGCCGGATCGGCTGGGATTTGACGATCGATGTGCTTGTTTCCGCCTTGTCCGAGATGACGTCGAGAATGTCGTCAAGCTGTTCGATCGACGGCACCGCTAGGCGTGCAATGAAACAGTCGTCGCCCGTGACCTTGTCGCACTCGCAAAACTCCGGAATCTCCTGGATCAGCTGCCGCACGATGTGAAGCTTTCCCGGAAGCGGACGAATGCGCACGATGGCCTGCAGGCTGTAGCCGAGAGCCTTCGGATCGATCTCCGCTGAAAACCCGCGGATGACACCGCGTTCCTGCAGTCGCCGGATCCGCTCCGAGACACCGGGAGAGGACAATCCGGCATGTGCGGCCAGGTCCTTGAGCGACATGCGCCCGTCCCGGATCAGCGCTTCTATGATTTTTGCGTCGGCTGCATCCAACTTCATAATCAAACCCCAAGTCGTCCAGATACTTTAGATAATAATGCAATTTCAGGAAAAGGTCTGATTTTTCGAATGGAACTGCGATCTGGCGCTTGTCATCCTCTGTCCGCTTGGAACAGGAGGCGGGCAAGCCATGGACAGGACACTTCGCGGAGCAGCCGAAATGAGCGCCGCCATGACCATTCTCGGCACGATCGGATTTTTTGTCGTTCTGTCGGGAGAACCGGCTGTCGATGTCGTTTTCTGGAGATGCGCCTTTGGTGCCTTGGCCCTGACGCTGGTTTGCGCCGTACAGGGGATGTTTCGGCGGCTGATCACCGTGCGCCAGATCGCCGTGGCCGCTGTTGGCGGCATCGCCATTGTCGTGAACTGGGCCTTGCTGTTCAGCGCATATGGCAAGGCATCAATCGGCGTTGCAACCGCCGTCTATAATACGCAGCCTTTCATTCTCGTCGGTTTCGGCGCGCTCTTTTTGTCAGAACGCATCACGGCGGCCAAGCTGTCTTGGCTTGCAATCGCGTTCTTCGGCGTGGTGCTCATCGTTCAGGCGGAACCTGCCACCCCGGCCTCCGAAGACATGGACTATGCCTTCGGGATGGCCCTTGCTCTGGGCGCGGCTTTTTTCTGGGCGGTCGCCGCCCTTCTGACGAAAAAGCTGACCGGGACACCGCCGCAGCTGATCGCGCTGATCCAGGTCTGTGTCGGTATCGTGATGTTCGCACCGTTTGTCAGCTGGAAATCCTTGCCGGGCAGCGGCGTTGCCTGGGGCGCCTTGATCACGCTCGGCGCTGTTCACACCGGCCTGATGTATATCCTCATGTACGGAGCCGTCCAAAAACTCCCGACCTACCTGCAGGGCGCGTTTTCCTTCCTCTACCCGATCGTCGCCATTGTCGTTGATTACGCGGCTTTCGGGCAGACCTTGCACATTTCGCAGTTCCTGGGAGCAGCGGCCATCATCCTTGCCGCCACAGGTATGACATTCGGCTGGAAACCCTTCGGCAAAAAGGGCCGTCTCCGATACCACGCTATGAGGCAGCGGCTCTTTTCTTCGCCGCCTTGACGATCGATGCATCGCGCGCGGTCTTGGCCACGGCCTCCACGCCGCCGCGTGTCTCCTGGATCATGGCGAGGCTTTCCTCGCCATCCTTTTCGATCTCCCGGGTCGCAATGTCGGAATAGCCGCGCCGGTCCGGCGATGCCTTGACCTTCCGGTAGATCCTGTAGACCCGCCAGGTCGCCGAGACATAGGCCCAGTGCTTGGCGGCGATTTCCCATAGGTAGCGCGGATAGAAGGCCAGCGCGCTCTCAACCGGCAGACCGCTGCGCCGGTCCCTGCGGAACTTCAGCCGGAAATACCCGCCTTCCAGCGGATGAACGCCTTCGCACTGGACCATGAGCTTGAACCACATCATCAGGAACAGCTTGTTGCCCGGTCGCCCCTTCCTGTGCGCGGCGGCGCGTTTGAGAACGGTCTCTATATGCTCATCGGAATAATAGCTTGCCCAGGCCTCCTGATAGGCTTCCTCCCATTCGGCATCCGTCATTTTCGGATGATGCGACACCCGGTGATTGAGGTCGTACTTGTTCAGGTCCGGGTCCATCCAGGTTCCCTTCGACAAGAGAACCTTGTGGTCTTCGGAACCGGGCAACGGGGTGAGGTAGAAGAACTCCAGGAGATCGAGGGGAAGCTCTTTCTTGATGATCTCGACATCCCGGAGCACGGCCTCCTTCGTGTCTCCCGGAAAACCGATGATGTAACCTGCGTAGGTGGTTGCGCCGTGCGCCCGCCACTTCTGCAGCATCTCCCGGTATTCGGTGATCTTGTTCTGGCGTTTCTTCGCCGCGAGCAAATTGTCCGGATTGATGTTCTCCAGACCGATGAACACGCGATTGACCCCTGCCCGGGTCGCCTTCTCGATGAAGTTCTCGATCCGGTGGCACAGCGTGTCCACCTGGATGATGAACTTGATGTCGAAATTCTCCTCCTCACGCAGAACAATGAGCCTGTCGAAAAGAGGTTCCCATTCCCGGTTCCGGGCGAAGTTGTCGTCGGTGATGAAAAACCGGTCGATGCCCTGCGCGTAATTGTCCCGGATGATCTGCTCCAGGTCGTCTGCCGACCTGAACCGACTCTTGCGGCCCTGTACATTGATGATCGTGCAGAAGGAGCACTGGAACGGACAGCCCCGCCCGAGATCGAAACTGGAATGCGACCCGGCCGTGAACTGGATATGCTTCGACGGCAGGATCGGCGTCGGTTCGCCTTCGAGCGACGGCAGATCCGCCATGAAATTGTAGAGCGGCTTCAGATCATCGGCCCAGGCATCGCGGAAAACCTGGTCAAGCCGCCGGTCCTCGGCCTCGCCGGCAAAATAGCAGACGCCCTCGGCTGCAGTTCGACCATTTCCGGAGGCATTTCGTCCAGCATGGAAATGCACCCGGAGACGTGGAACCCGCCGATGGCCGTCTGGAGGCCTTCCGCCATGAATCTGCGCGCCAGGTCGGTTGCGCGGGGAAACTGGTTCGACTGGACACCGACCAGCGCGATCAGGGCCTTGCCGCCCCTGCGGCGGATATCGCGGGCTATTTTCTCCGGACGGACCCGCTTGTTCGTTTCGTCATATGTGTGGAGATGAACCCGCACGTCTTCGCCGAGCGCGTTCCGCTCCACCGCGGCCTCCGCAAGGCCGTTGAGACTGGCGAGCGTGTTGGAGGGAATGGCGGATCTCAGCCACTGGATCGGATAGCCGTCATCGTCATAGTGAGTCGGCTTGATCATTACGAAATGGAAGTCGCGCACGTCCACATCCCCTCATCTGCCCTGAAGCTGACAAGGGAGCGTTGCATTCGCATTACGTTAGGTCAATGGTCTTATGGACAACAAAACGGCGCAAACGCTAGTCTTCCCCGTCTAGACGGAACTCGCTCGCGATATGCCGTCCGGTCCAGCGGCCGTAGCGCCAGGGTGTGAACCAATGCGCGTTGCGGGGCAGATCGTCCGGCACCGGATCGAATCCGGACGCCCCCCAGGGATTGCATCTGAGGATGCGCGAAAGACCGATCCATCCTCCGGTCCAGAAACCGTATCGCCGGATTGCATCTTCGGTGTATTCGGAACACGTCGGTGCATACCGGCAGCCGCGCCCCATGATCAGCGACAGGGAATGCCGGTAGATCCAGATGAGACCAATTGCCGCGCGGCCGGCAGGCGACAGAGTTTTCTCCTGTTCGGGCTCACGGTCGGGTTTCGGGCACATGGGGCGATCGCCAATTCAGGGATTGGGCATCAGGCCGCTGCCCCGTCCTCTTTCGCCTTGGCGTCGATCTGGTCCAGTGCATCGACGACGGCATCAAACGTAAGCAATGTGGACGCATGGCGCGCCTTGTACTCGCGCACCGGTTCCAGGAACTTGAGATCTTCAAAGCGCCCGGCCGGCGGTTCGCCGCCTTCCTTGAGCATCGCACGCATCGTTTTCTGGACGTCGCGCAACTCCTGTGCGGAAGCGCCGACGACATTTTGGGCCATGATCGAGGCCGATGCCTGCCCGAGCGCGCACGCCTTGACGTCATGCGCGAAGTCGGTGACCACACCATCCTTCACACAAACGTCAACGAGCACCGTGGACCCGCAAAGCTTGGAATGCGCCTTTGCCGTTGCGTCAGGTTGCTCAAGACGTCCGATTCGCGGGATGTTTCCTGCAAATTCAAGGATCTTTGCGTTGTAGATGTCGTCAAGCATTCTCGCCTCTTCGTGAAAGCCTGTGATGCGCGACACATTGATGGCGCTTTGCTTTCTTATATATAGATCAGACGCCACGGCAAATATCGCAAGGGGCAGAGTGGTCGCAGTTGGCAGGGAAGAGCGTCGCAAGCGCGCTCGACGCCGGCTAAACCCGCTCAGAAACTGAGCGTTCGCATTTTGTGTGGAGTATGATAAACGTCCCCGGCTATCAGGCGAGGACTTCATGATCTGTGCAAGAACGGGCGCCGTATGACGAGTGACAAGGGTAAATTTGCGAGGATCCCGATGGACGCAGTCCTCAAGCCGGTTGAAAAGAGATTTGAAAGAAAGTCGCCTGAACAATTGCTCAGGCCAAGCCGAGAAGAAGCCGAAGCCGCTGTGCGGACCATCCTGGCGTGGACCGGCGACGACCCGGACCGCGAAGGTCTGCTTGACACGCCGAAGCGCGTCGTGAAGGCGATCAGCCAGCTCTACGGCGGCTATTTCGAAGACCCCGCCGAGCATCTGGAAAGAACGTTCGAGGATGTCGGCGGTTACCAGGACATCGTTCTGGTGCGCGGAATCCCGTTCCATTCCCATTGCGAACATCACATGCTGCCTTTCATCGGAGAGGCCCATATCGCCTATTATCCGGCCGAAGGTGTCGTCGGTCTGTCAAAACTCGCACGTGTCGTCGACATCTATGCCAAGCGGCTGCAGACGCAGGAAAACTTGACGGCGCAGATCGCTTCCGTCATTGACGACACCCTGGCACCACGCGGACTTGCGGTCATGCTCGAGGCAGAGCATCAGTGCATGACGATGCGCGGCGTCCAGAAACCGGGGGTCTCGACGATCACCACTCAGTTTACCGGCGTTTTCCAGGACGATCCGGCCGAGCAGGCCAAGTTCATGACCATGGTGCGCAGCAAGGGCTAACGACCTGACAAGCCCTTGCTTCTTCGATCAAGGCAAGGGTTTCGTTTTCATGTGCAATATCTGTTTGAGCGAACGCGGCGACAAGGAAACGGTCGAGAGCGGCGACCTGCTCATGCCGAAATACGACCGAGACGGCCTGATCGTCGCCGTCGTGACCGATGCGGCATCGGGCGAAGTCCTCATGGTCGGCTACATGAACGAGGAAGCCCTGAAACGTACCATCGAGACCGGCGAGGCATGGTACTGGAGCCGGTCGAGACAGGGTTTCTGGAAAAAGGGCGAAACATCCGGCCAGGTGCAAAAAGTGCACGAAATTCTGACCGACTGCGACCAGGACGCCCTGGTGCTCAAGGTCAGCGTCGCCGGAAACGGTGCGACATGCCATGTCGGCTACCGCTCCTGCTTCTTCCGGAAGGTTGCGTCTCCCTCGGAAGCGGCGGTCCGTCTCGAACGGGTCGAATCCGAAAGGGTCTATGACCCGGCGGAAGTCTACGGAAAAGACCGGACGTGAGTTTCGCCGTCTTTCCGGACACTAGAAATTTAGCTAGGCGAACAATTTTAATATCAAAATTTCAAAGTGTTATTATTGTTTCGAAAATAACATAATAACCGTATACGTATTTAAACTTATACCCGAGCCGAGGTTCGGCGTCCTAAGCTCTCCTGAACGACAAGAAGAACAAAAAACTCTTTGTTTCTGTCCATACTTAGGGAGAGGCTATGGCAGAAGAGTGTGAACAGCTGCGGCTGCACGTCCCCATTCCGGCTGCTCGCCGTGTCTCCGTCGTAATATTCGCAGGATTGATGGCTTTGCCGGGCCCTGACGCTCTGGCGGATTGGCGCGGCACGTTCGGGCCGCCCCCAGCCCCGGACTGATGGCATGACCGAGGGAACAGACATTTCTGTCAGCCGGCGCGCCTTTCTGAAACTGGGCAGGCGCGCCGATCCGGATGTCCTGCGCCCTCCCGGAACCAATGCCGCGCTGCTCACCGAACAATGCAAGAGCTGCAGCGCCTGTATCGATGCCTGTCCCGAACAGATCATTGTCGCGGGTGCCGGAAACTTTCCCGTTCTGGATTTTTCCCGCGGGGCCTGCACCTTCTGCGAGGCATGCGCCGATGCCTGCCCGTCCGGCGCGTTCTCCAAGGACATTGTTCCCCAGTGGTCCTGGAAGGCCGGAATAACCAGTGCCTGCCTGTCCCTGCAGGGCATTTCGTGCCGTGCGTGCGAAGACGCCTGCGAGCCAAGGGCCATCCGTTTCCGTCTTGCCCTCGGGGGTAAATCGGAGCCCGTGCTTGACCAGCATCAATGCACCGGCTGCGGCGCCTGTGCATACCAATGTCCCGCTGCTGCGGTGACCTTCACAAGAGTCGAGCCAAACAAGGAAGAGGACCCGGCATGAATATCTGCGGTTGTCTCGTACATGCGGCTGTTCAATCGCTGCCCGGAATTCGAGAGCAAATCGAGGCGATGGACGGCGTCGAGATCCATGCGTCCGACGACGACGGGCGCCTCGTTGTCGTTGTCGAGGACACGCCGGCGAACACGGCCTCCGAACTGATCATGCAACTGCACCAGATCCCGGGTGTTCTCTCGGTCACCCTCACCTACCACCATTTTGAAGACCTCGCGGCACCCGAAGCCGCGTCACCGCCCGCCAATTCTAGCCAAGCCGGAGACCGGACCCATGACAATCTCTGAATCCCGCAGGACTTTCCTGAAGTCGACCGCGGCCGCTGCAACGGCTTCGGCTGCCGGTATCTCAATCGGCACCGGCCCGGCCGAAGCCCAGTTCCAGACCACCGGGATTTCCTGGGACAAGGCCGCCTGCCGCTTCTGCGGAACGGGCTGCTCCGTCCTCGTCGGCACCAAGGATGGCCGTGTCGTCGCCACACAGGGAGACCCGGACGCCCCGGTGAACCGCGGTCTCAACTGCATCAAGGGCTATTTCCTCTCCAAGATCATGTATGGCGAGGACAGGCTGACCCAGCCGTTGCTACGCAAGACCAACGGTGCCTACGACAAGAACGGCGAATTCGAGCCGGTCAGCTGGGACGAAGCGTTCGACGTCATGGCGCAGAAATGGAAGGAAGCGCTCAAGGCGAAGGGACCGACCAGCGTCGGCATGTTCGGGTCGGGCCAGTGGACCGTCTGGGAAGGCTATGCCGCCGCCAAGCTCATGAAGGCCGGCTTCCGCTCCAACAACATCGATCCGAACGCCCGCCACTGCATGGCGTCTGCCGTTGTCGGTTTCATGCGAAGCTTCGGCATCGACGAACCCATGGGCTGCTACGACGATTTCGAACATGCGGACACGTTCGTGCTCTGGGGCTCGAACATGGCGGAAATGCATCCCATCCTCTGGTCCCGCCTTACGGACACGCGTCTCACAAAGCCCGGTGCACAGGTGCATGTCCTGTCGACCTTCGAGCATCGCTCGTTCGAGCTCGCCGACAACGGCATCATCTTCAAGCCGCAGACGGACCTGGCGATCCTGAACTACATCGCCAACCACATCATCTCGACCGGACGCGTCAACGAAGACTTCATGTCGAAACACGTCAATATCGCGAAGACGGCGACGGATATCGGCTACGGCCTGCGTCCGGACAACCCGCTCCAGGAGGCAGCGGCAAACCCGGATTCCGGCGCAATGGAGGCAATCAGCTTCGACGAATACGCAGCTGCCGTCGCCGAATACACCGTGGACAAGGTGTCCGAGCTTTCAGGGGTGCCGGCTGAACAGCTGGAATTCCTGGCAGAGCAGTATGCGGACCCGGCCCGCAAGATCATGAGCCTCTGGACCATGGGGTTCAACCAGCACACGCGCGGGTCCTGGGTCAATTCGCTGTGCTACAACGTACATCTTCTGACCGGAAAGATTTCCGAGCCGGGCAATTCTCCGTTCTCGCTGACCGGTCAGCCCTCGGCTTGCGGCACGGCGCGCGAGGTCGGCACCTTTGCGCACAGACTGCCCGCCGATATGGTCGTCAACAACGACGAGCACCGGAAAATCTGCGAGGACGCCTGGAAAATACCGGAAGGCACGATCCCGCCGAAGCCGGGTTTCCACGCCGTGCTGCAGCACCGCAAGCTCAAGGACGGCGAACTCAACGCCTATTGGGTCCAGTGCAACAACAACATGCAGGCTGCTCCCAATCTGAATGAGGAAGGCTATCCCGGTTACCGGAACCCGGAAAACTTCGTCACCGTCTCGGACCCCTACCCGACAGTGACGGCGGTCTCCGCGGACCTGATCCTGCCGACGGCGATGTGGGTCGAGAAGGAAGGCGCCTACGGCAACGCCGAACGCCGCACCCAGTTCTGGCGGCAGCAGGTGCAGGCGCCAGGCGAGGCGAAGTCCGACCTCTGGCAGTTGATGGAATTCTCCAAGCGCTTCACGATCGAGGAAGTCTGGGGGGAAGAACTCCTGGCCAAGATGCCCGAGCATCGCGGCAAGACCATGTATGATGTTCTCTTCGCCAATGGCCAGGTCGACAAGTTCCCGCTGAGCGAACTTCAGGAGGGTCACCCGAACGATGATGCCGAACATTTCGGTTTCTACGTTCAAAAGGGCCTGTTCGAGGAATATGCGGGCTTCGGCCGCGGCCATGCGCACGACCTCGCACCGTTCGAGACCTACCACAAGGCCCGCGGCCTGCGCTGGCCGGTCGTCGACGGCAAGGAAACACTCTACCGGTTCCGCGAAGGGTATGACCCCTATGTCCCCGAAGGCGAGGAAGTCCGCTTCTACGGATACAAGGACGGCAAGGCGAAGATCATCTTCGCGCCTTACGAGGATCCGCCTGAGGTGCCGGATGAAAACTTCGACCTCTGGCTCTGCACGGGACGCGTTCTCGAACACTGGCATTCTGGCTCGATGACACGCCGCGTGCCCGAACTGCACCGCGCCTTCCCGCTCGCGGTCGTGTTCATGCATCCTGCGGATGCCGAGGCACGGGGACTGCGCAACGGCCAGGAGATCCTTATCTCCACCCGCCGCGGTGAAGTTCGCAGCAAGCTGGCAACCCGCGGGCGCAACAAGGTCCCGGAGGGGCTTGTGTTCATGCCGTGGTTCGACGAGGGGCAGCTCACCAACAAGCTGACGCTGGATGCAACCTGTCCGCTGTCGAAGGAAACCGACTTCAAGAAATGTGCCTGCAAGGTGGAGCGCGTCTAGGCGCCTTCACCGGACCGGAACCTGCCATGGCCAAGCCACAGCTCACACAGTCCCGCCGCCGCTTTCTGACCGACACCGCTCGGATGGCGGGCGGCTGCGCTGTTGCCGGTCTTGGCCTGGCCTACGTGGCACGTGACGCGAAAGCGCTGCCGGCCGACGCCCTGCGTCCGCCGGGCGCACTTGCCGAAAACGACTTTCTCAGTGCCTGCATCAGGTGCGGCCTGTGTGTTCGCGACTGCCCGTTCGATACCTTGAAGCTGGCCGAACTCGGCGCAGACGGTCCGGCAACGGGAACACCCTATTTCACGGCGCGTTCCGTGCCCTGTGAAATGTGCGACGACATTCCGTGCGTCGCCGCCTGCCCGACCGGAGCTCTGGACCCCGGCCTCGATGACATCGACGATGCCCGCATGGGGACGGCCGTCCTGGTTGATCAGGAGAATTGCCTGAATTTCCACGGTCTGCGCTGCGATGTCTGCTACCGGGTCTGTCCCGCGATCGACGCGGCCATCACCCTGGTGCCCTCGCATGACGAGCGCTCGGGCCATCACGCCATTTTCGCCCCGACAGTGCATGCCGATCACTGCACGGGGTGTGGTCTTTGCGAAAAGAGCTGCGTGCTGCCGGAATCGGCCATCAGGGTGTTGCCGGTGCGGCTGGCCCGCGGCGAAGCGGCGGACCATTACCGGCGCGGCTGGGAAGAGAAGGAAAGGAACGGAGCGCCTCTCGTTGACGGGCTGATCGACCTGCCCGACCGCCTGCCCGGCCCGGGCACCGACAACCTCGCAGCTCCCGGCGGGTTCGAACCGGCTTACAAGTTACCGGGAGGCGGGCAATGACCGTGCACACGCAATTGCCTGTCGGCTTCGAGGCCCTTGAAGCAAAGGGCCGGATCGGCGCGAGGCGCTATCTCCTCCTGCGCCGCGCAAGCCAGCTGTTTTTCCTCGCGCTCTTTCTCACAGGTCCCCTGTTCGGCATCTGGATTGCCAAGGGAACCCTCGCCGGCTCGCTGACGCTCGGCATCCTGCCGCTGACCGATCCCCTGGTGGCACTGCAAAGCATGTTGGCGGGGCACTGGCTCACGGCGACCGCCTTGACCGGCGTGCTGATCGTTTTGGCCGCTTATGCGCTTGTCGGCGGACGGACCTATTGTTCCTGGGTCTGCCCGATCAATCCGGTGACGGATGCCGCCCACTGGATGCACCGGCGCCTTGACCTGCCCAAGGGCTGGCAACCCAGGCGCTCGACCCGGTACTGGCTGCTGGCGGCAGCACTGCTGGTGTCGTTTGCCACGGGGACTATCGCCTGGGAGGTCGCCAATCCCGTCACGATGGTCCACAGGGGGCTCGTTTTCGGATTGTCGGCTGCCTGGATGGTGGTCGCTGCCGTCTTTCTCTTCGATCTTTTCGTCGCACGCCGGGGCTGGTGCGGCCGCCTTTGCCCCGTCGGCGCCTTCTACGGCCTGATCGGCAAGATGGCGGTGCTGCGCGTAAGCGCGCCGAACAGGGCCGCCTGCGATGATTGCATGGACTGTTATGCCGTCTGCCCCGAAAACCAGGTGATTTCCCCAGCCCTGAAGGGAGCACCGGAGACATCCCCCCTCATTCTGGCAGGTGACTGCACCAATTGTGGCGCCTGCATCGACGTCTGCGCACAGGACGTCTTCAAATTCACCCACCGGTTCGACCAAAGACTTGCCGAACCGCCTTCTCAATTCGCGGCTGAACAAAGCGCTGCAAGCTTGATGCACAAGGAGTGATCTCGATGAAAAAGCCGGTACTCGCGGGCATCGCCGCTCTCGCCTTAATCACGGGCATTGGCGGGTTCGCCATTGCCCAGCAGCAGGACGTCAAGGCCATGCGCTCTGATCCCGTCGACGAGTTGAACAGGCTGGGCCCGGATTTCAAATGGGAAGGAAAGGAAGGGCGCATGCAGCGGAACTACCGCCAGCAGCCACCCCTCATCCCGCATTCGATCGCTCAATACCAGATCGACATCCGCACCAACCAGTGCCTGTCCTGCCATGACTGGACCAAGGCCGGTGAACGCAGCGCACCGACCCTGTCGATGACACACTACCTGGACCGGGACGGCAACGAACTCGATCACATCGCCGGCACACGTTACTTCTGCAACCAGTGCCATGTCCCGCAGGCGGACGTGCCCGCGCTGGTCGACAACCGGTTCGAGCCCTCTTCTCCCATTCAAACCCGCTAACGCGTTCCGTCGCGACAAGGAGCCTTCAACATGGCTGAAAACTCCGAAAACGAGAAGCCGGGCAACCCGATCCTCCGAGCCTGGAACTGGTTCTGGACACCGACCAAGGTGTTGAGCGCCGGTTTCGTCCTGATTGCCGGATTTCTGGGCGGCATCATGTTCTGGGGCGGGTTTCACTGGACATTGGAACTCACCAACACGGAGGAGTTCTGTACCAGCTGTCACAGCATGGAAACCAATCTCGCCGAATATCGCACGACCATTCACTACAGCAATCATTCGGGCGTCAGGGCGATCTGCTCGGACTGCCATGTTCCTCATGAATGGCAGCACAAGCTCAAGGCCAAGATCATGGCGGTGAAGGACGTCTATCACGAAGTCGTCGGCACCATCAGCACGCCGCAGAAATACGAGGAACACAGGGCGGCAATGGCCGCGGTGGTCTGGCGCAAGATGAAACTGTCGGACAGCCGGGAATGCCGGAATTGCCATAACTTCAAGTACATGGACTTCACGGTGCAGGAAACGCGCGCCGCCTCCGAGCATCAGCGCGCGATCGACAACAACATGACCTGCATCGACTGCCACCAGGGCATCGCCCACGATCTGGCGCCCGGCTACCAGGATCACTACCGCGAAGTGATCGAGGAACTGCAGGCAAACAACGCCATCCCGGCTGCACCTGGCGAAAGCGTCGCCGCGATGCGCTCCTACGTTTCCGATCTGGCCGAAAACCGGAACTAACGGCGTCCGGGGCGGCAGGTCCCGGGTGCAACGCTGCCCCTTCAAGGAAAAAAGGCAATCACATGCTTGGAATTCTCGATCTACTTGGAACCATCGGCGGAAACGTTCTGAGCCTTCCCGGGATCCTTGGCCTGGCACTCGGAATGATGACCAGGAACTGGATTCTGGCCGGGATCATGGGGGCCGCGGTTGGCGTCGCCGAAACGATCATCTTTGCCGGCTTCAACATGGCGGAGGTCCATATGTTCGATCTCTCCATCGCCATTATCGTTGGCGTGCTGGCCGCCAGCGTCGGCTGCGTTATCCGGCACAAGGGAGCCACCGTCTGACCGGAGCGCATTTGCGGGACGCCATCAAAAAAATCGGTCAGAGCTCCAGTTTACGGACTCTCATCCAGGTTGTCATTTAGGAAAAACAACGGCGCCGCCAGCAATGACCACGTTGGCGAAACGCACCGGCATCCGTAAAACGGTCCAGGAAAAGGCAAGGCTGGCCTGTTTCAGGCCAGCGCAGTTTCACTTGCCGTTGGCTCAAGCCATCGAGATGTAGTTGCGCATTTGCTCGGCTTCGAGTTCGACCTGCGCAATCTTGTGCTTCACAACGTCCCCGATGGAGATGACACCGGCCAGCTTGCCGTCCTTGACAACCGGCATGTGACGAAAGCGGCCCTGGGTCATGCGCGCCATGACCTCGTTCACGCTGTTGTCCTCGGAGCACGTCACGACTTCCTTGGTCATGACGCTGGACACCGGAAGCGTAAGCGACGACGTGCCCTGGGTTCCGATCGCCCGTACGACATCGCGCTCGGAGACGATCCCTTCGATGCGCTTGTCGCCGGAACACACCACCACTGCGCCGATCTTGTTCTTTGCCAGGGTCTCGCAAATGTCACTCAGCGGTGTATCGGCATTTGCGGTAATCGTCTCGTGGCCTTTCCCACTCAGGATCGCGGCGACGGTCATTGTTGAACACCTCCCATGACAAAATCGACCCGAAACAGTCGGATCACCCGCATCATGGCAAAAAAATGAGGTCTCGCAAACCTATATCACAGCGGTAATTCGCCCGCCGGATCAGGCCGATCGCCTGGGCACGGGGTCAAGGAAGGGAAACAGGGCCAACCCTGCCACGAAGCCACCGATATGGGCCTGCCACGCCACGCTGGCCGGTTCCCCGGCCACGGGGCCGCTCATCAGGCCGAAAAAGATGTTGAGCCCGAACCAGACTGCGACGAAAACCAGTACCTGCTGGTTCTTGAGACACTCCGCCAACGGCTGGGCCGGGACGAAATAGGCACGCGGGTCGGAGCGCCGGAACGCGCCGAGCGGTCCGCCCAGTTCGAAAATGAACCGGAGCGCAGCCGCCATCTGACCGGAAATGGCTGCGGATGCGCCGATCATCGGAACCGGCTCGCCCCAATGGGTTGCCAGATGCGCGAAGGCACCGCCGACGGAACACAGGGCGGAAAACAGAAGAAACCGCCCGGTGCCGAAACGGCGCGCAACGGCACTGCCGAAAATCGCCATCCAGAGCAGGTTGAAGATGATGTGGGTCGCACCGCCGTGAAGAAGCGAATAGGTGACGAATGCCCAGAGACTCGCCGCCATGTCGATGATGGACAGGTTGGCGAAGAACGCATACTTGATCGGCCAGAACGCAAACAGTGTCAGGACCAGGTTGTCCCAGGCAACCGGCAACAGCAACACGCGCACGAGGTGGATCGCAATCAGGATCCCGCTGAGCCACACGATGATGTCCGGCAGATTGAGCGCAGGCGGCCCACTGGGTGTCTTGCGGGATTGCTCCCGTTCAGCTTGCTCACGACGGTTGCGCTCGTCGTCGAATTTGTAAACGTTCATAAAATACCGGCCTCTTCACTCTCCCTTCTAAGGGAGATCCTCGACAAAACAAGGGGTCGCCAGCATCGCAAAGGCGAGTTTCGGTAAATTTAATGAAATATCGACCGCCTGCTTCGCCATGAAAAGACGAAGTCGGCGGGAGCCGGCAGTCTTGCCGGCTCCCGCCGTCGGGCGCGTCCCCACGCGTCCCATTGAAAATTGTTTTGCGTCGCGGCTTTTGCAGACCGCTTCCGGACAGGCTGTCTCGCCGTGGTGAAAAACCGGCACCTTTGTCCGTTGCCAACCCATGTCGTGCCGTCGGCACCAGTATGAATAGAACGTAAACGTGCCACCGCACCGCCAATCGGACAAGCGTTACCCGGATTTAACCTTAACCGCTCCGGCCGAACGAAATTTCCATAAGGGCCAATCACTTGGCACGCCCCCTGCTCTGTATTCGCCAAACAAAAACAAAACAGGTCAAACGCCCCATTTTGAAACAGAAGCTGTCTTGAGACGGAACATGGGGTGCCAGAAGGTAACAAGGCGAAGCAAGATGAAACATGGCGTGACACAGACACTTTATTCATACTGGGACAACCTGCGCGGTACACGCCCCGCACCCAACCGCAGCGAAGTTGATCCGGGTGAGATCAGGGCCCTTCTGGGCGATACCTTCATCCTGGAGACGAAGGGCGCTCAGGATGTGCGTTACCGCCTTGCGGGCACGCGCCTGTGTTCCGCGCATTGCCGCGAGTTGAAAGGCCGCAACTTCCTGCGTGGCTGGAGCACGAAAGACAGGGAGGCCCTTGAAAGCCTCGTCGCCGCGATCACCGAGGATGCCGCGGCAGCTGTCGTTGGCGTGAGCGGCCATACCGAAAGAAACCAGGAACTGCACATGGAAATGCTGTTGCTGCCCCTGAATGTCCCGGGCGAAGGCCGGATCCGGATCCTGGGCAGTTGCACACCGATGGACAAGCCCTACTGGATCGGGCTGCACCCGATACTGAACCAGTCCATCAATAGTCTCAGGCTCGTCTGGCCGGATGAGCGGCCCTTCTTCATGGATTCGACAAATGCAGTGAACCCGATCCTTCCGCGGTTCACGGCAGAGGGCATGAACATGCCGGCTCCGCCGCTGCCACAGGGCGCTGAACGCAAGGTCGGGCACCTCACCGTATACAGTGGCGGAAAGTCCTGACCGTTAGGGTCCGTACCCTAAGGCAGCCTTGAAATTCTGAGCTTAATTGCCTGATCTCCGGAAACCCGCCCAGTGGCGGGTTTTCTTTTGCCACGAACTGACCCAAGGTAAGAAACGGCGGTTCGGGTGGTGCGTGCAGCCATCACAATCCAGGCGTGTCTCCGTCAATCCTGTGCCGAATTGGATTGTCAGAAATTTTTTCTCGATCAAACGCCCTCAGATGTGAACATTCTTACACATCGTTAACCCCATCTGCCTAAAGTGGTGAAGAGACGTTTGGAGATTCGAGTCTCGGTCAAAGGTGGGGCGAGACACACTGTTTGGATAGAACGGGCATGGACGCCGGATTGGCAGCAGCACCAGAGGGAAGCAAAACGCTTCAGGTCACGGACCGAAGACGGCACCAGCGTGTTCAGGTCGATATACTCGGCCGCTTCATGCTGGAAGACCGCCGGGAGTATCCCTGCCAGATAATCGACATGTCTCCCGGAGGCATGGCCATGATCACGCCGGTCGAGGGCCGCGTCGGAGAACGGGTCGTTGCTTACCTCGATCACCTGAGCCGTGTTGAAGGGCGCATTTCGCGCGTGATCGACGGCGGGTTCGCCGTTGAACTCAGAAACACCGCGCGCAAGCGCGACAAGATTGCCAACGTCTTGACCTGGCTTGCCAACCGGGATGAACTGAACCTTCCCGAAGACAGGCGCCATGATCGGTTTGTCCCGAAAAATCCGATGACGAAAATGGTTCTGCCGGATGGTTCGGAGCATGTGTGCCGGATTATCGACGTTTCTCTGTCCGGCGCCGCGATCGCCACCGACAGCACGCCGGAAATGGGCGATCCGATCACGCTCGGCAAGATGCAGGCGCGAGTCGTCCGCAGGATCGAGGGTGGCATTGCCGTCGAATTCGCAGCGGTTCAGAGTCGCGAACTGCTGGAACACCACATCTCCGCACCCGACTGAAACAACGGTACGCACCGCCGACAGGCCGCAACGGCTTTCGTGACATGCGATTCGTTGCAGGTCAGCCTGTTGGTTTTCGCCTTGGCAGCGGTCGTGCCCTCCACGCAAATGACACTTTCACGTGGTGACCGGACATCGCTCCCGCCGGCCGGCCGTCCCGTCAAAGCCGTTCTGCCATCTTGCGCCCGTCTCCGGTCAGGACCACGTCGAGAGGCTTCTGCCCCACCCGTCTCAACAGCCCCGCTTCCTGCAGCATCTCCAGCCTGAGGGTGTCGGTTGCAAAAAGGTACGCGCGCCCTGCGGCGAGCATGCGCAGAAATCGCTTTTCATCTGGCGTCAGGACCATGTCACGCGCTCCGGAACGGAAACAGGCCTGCTTGTCTCATTCTCATTTGTCGATCGCAAGACAGGTTTTGAAATCCCGACGAAACGGGAACTCAAGGGTCAGCCCACCGCACCGCGTTGAACCCGGTCATCCTGGGTCCTTCAGGTCGCCGCGGTATCTCAGGAAATGGCGATTTCTGCTCGCCAGGAGCACATGCGGCTTCCACCTGATCGCTTCGATCCGCATTTTTTTGCCCCCAATGTCAGATTTATTTTCCAGCATTTCAGGGCCGATTGTCTCCGGTTCGCACCTCGACCAGAAAGACCAGGCGGCAAAAGAAAGCGGGCTTTTTTTGAAGAAATTTCCGGAAGTTCTATGAATTTCAGACACATACAGAGGATCGATAAAATTTTCGGAAAACTCGATTCAAGTTTATCTCAAATGAAAGTCTCATTTGACTAAAAGGTAATTCAAATTAGATTAAAGTATAACTCAGGTTTTACTTCGCAGATTTTCGCGAGATAAAAATCATTGAGTCATCGTTGCGTCAGCCTTGGGGAGGGCGTTACGATGAAATTACTTCGAAATATACTTGCCGCAGCGGCGGTCTTTCTTGCGGGAACAGTAACGGGAACAGCCGCGTATGCTGACCCCGGCCGCTTCATGGACATGAACGCACCGGTGAAAGCGCCGATTGGTCACAAGCAGTTTTGCCGGGACAACGGCTGGGCCTGCCCGAACGAGAGCTACAAGGCTGTCGTCGTGAAGCTGGACGAAGCCCGCTGGAAGCAGCTGATCGCAATCAACGCCGACGTCAACAGGCGCGTACGCCCTATAACGGACGACGATCTCTTCGGCAAGGTCGAACACTGGTCATATCCCGTGAACGGCTACGGCGATTGCGAAGAATACGTGCTTGAAAAGCAACGTGTCCTCATCGAGGCCGGGTGGCCGAAAAGCGCGCTGCTGATCACTGTCGCCAAGGATATCGACAACGCCGGTCACGCGGTTCTGACCGTGCGCACCGATCATGGCGACATGATCCTCGACAACCAGATCGAGGCGGTTCTGCCCTGGTACTCGACGCCTTACCGCTACATCAAGCGTCAATCCGCAAGCTCGCCTGTCCGGTGGACCGGCATTTCAGACACGCGCGTTACCACGGTCAGCAGCGTGTCAAGATAAGGATAGGGATCGGCTCCCACGGGCCGTCAGGACGATCCGGTCGCGTCCCCACCCTCCCCATCCCTACCACGACCGGGTCCAGGGAACCGGCCCGCCCCCGCAGGCCGGTTCCCGTTTTTTTGCATTCCGGTCGTTGGTGGATCTTGGCTCAGGTTTCGGTGAGACCGGCCTTGTAACGGCGCCAGTTGCGCACGTAGCCTTCAGCAGACTTGCGAATGTTTTCAGCCGCCTCTGCAGGCAGCACGCGCACCACCTTGCCCGGCACCCCCACGACAAGCGAATTGTCGGGGATTTCCTTGCCTTCGCCGATCAGTGCATTCGCGCCGACAATGCAGTTAGACCCGATGACGGCACCGTTCAGGACGGTCGCTCCCATCCCGATCAGGGAGTTGTCCTTGATGGTGCAGCCGTGAAGGATCGCGTTGTGGCCGATCGTGCAATCGGCTCCGATCGTCAGCGGGTACCCCATGTCGGTGTGAAAAACACAGCCGTCCTGCACGTTTGAACGGGCACCGACGGTCACCGGTTCATTGTCGCCGCGCAGGATCGCCCCGAACCAGACGCTCGCTTCGTCAGCGAGCCGGATGTCGCCGATGAGGGTCGCGTTGGGAGCGACCCAGCAGTCGCCGCTGTCAGGGAATTCGGGAGCACGTCCGTCGAGAGTGAAAATAGGCATGGGCTCAGGTGTATCCGGCAAAGATGAGGGCGACATTCATGACCATGATGCCGGAGCACATGCTCCACATCCCGGCAATCGTCGAGGACGCCACGAGCCAGCCGAGCGGCCGCTTCTCAATTCTGCGGCCCCGGATGGCGTTGCGCATGATGATGAAGGGTCCGGCAAAAACGCACATGAAAACCTCGGCCAGAAACGCAAACACGTTTTCGCCGGAGAAGGAAAACTTCGGCGGCTGCTTGGTGATCAGCTGATAGAGGCTCCCGAGCACACCAGCAGCAACAAAGCCGGCGCTCGCTATATATCCAACGAGAAGAAGTTCGAAGTACACGCCCGTTAACCTCTTATTAACTCAACCACCCGGAAAGTGATTAACAATACCTAAACGGTCAAAAGCAAAGACTGTGCCGGACGGGCAAATGGGCAAAAACCTGCAATTGTGGCCGCAAAAGGCCGATCTCACGGCATACTTGACAGGGACAGATGTTCCGGATTGGGACAGTCTGTCCCACTCTAGTGCACCGGCCCATCGGGAGACAGGCAGATGATCCCTGTTTCGCTACCGGAGCCCGTCAACAGCAATCCGCGCCGCTTCGGCAGGCTGATCGTTGCCATGTGCCTGCTCGGAGCCGTGCACATTGCCGAGCGGACCGTCTACTGGTCCGAAAACTGGAACGCCTCCGCCTTTGCCGGCATCCCCTCCGGTTTTGCAACGCTATCGGTCGGTCCGGAAACGTTCAAGCTTCCCTTCGCCTACATCGCAACTCCGGAAAATCGCACCAAGGTGCAAGAGGGTGTGCGGGAATTTTCGACGTTGAAGATTTCAATGACGTGGCCCGGGCTGAAACCGGCTGTGAGCTATGATCCATCGGACACGACCGGCGCGAAGAACCGAACCTTGACCCTGGAACTGGAGCACAACCCCGAGCGGGAAAGCATGAGGGCCCGTCTTGACCCGTTCTACCGGCGTCTGGCACGTGGCGGCGAACTGGATGGACCGGACGGACTCAAGGTTCTGCGGTTGTCGCCACGCGGCGCCTTGCAGACCGACCAGATCGTGTTCGACCCGGCCCGCCGGAACGGGTTCATCGCCCGCTGCCGGTCTGCAGGACCGGAGGCGCGCGCTGTGTGCCACAGAGCCGTTGTCCTGTCTTCCGGCCTGGAACTCAGGTACCGCTTCAGCCAGTCCCTGCTCGATGACTGGCGCAGGATCGACAACTCGATCGTCAGGAAGGTCGCCGGTTTCCGGATGCACTGAGGCCGGGACACGAAAAAGGCGGCCTCTCCGATTGGGAAGCCGCCCGCTCTTAAATCAAGCCTGAAATCGGTGTCAGACTTCGTCGAGGTCGATTTCCAGGATCGCCATCTGGAAGTTCCAGCTCAGGTCTTCGTCTTCATCATCGCGGAAGATGACGCCGATGAACTCTTCCCCGATATAGACTTCTGCGGAATCATCCTTGCGCGGTCTCGCCCGCACCTGAAGGCTCGGCAATTCGAACTTCATGCGCAGGTAAGCTTCGATCTTGCGGATTTCATCGGGTTTCACGGCGCTCTCCTTGTAAATGCCGTCTGCTATTTAGTCGCGCGGACCCTATAAGACCAGCCCTAAATGCCAAACCCTTTGTGCAAACTTTCCCCCACATCCTTTGCGCAACGGCAATTGCTCAGCTGTCGCCGAGCAACTGGTTCATGCTGCGCGCCGGCTCGGAGCACCCCGCCTTGCCCACGATCCGCGCAGGAACGCCTGCGACCGTGGTGTTTTCGGGCACATCCGCGAGCACCACGGAGCCGGCCGCGATGCGCGAACAATGGCCGATTTCCAGGTTCCCGAGGACTTTTGCCCCGGCGCCGATCAACACACCGTGACGGATCTTCGGATGACGATCGCCGCCCTCCTTTCCCGTACCTCCGAGCGTGACGCCCTGGAGAATGGAGACATCGTCACCGATTGCCGCCGTGCCGCCGACGACAATACCGGTGCCGTGATCGATAAAGATGCCCCGCCCCACGGGAACCGCCGGATGAATATCGATCTGGAAGACTTCCGAAGCCCTGCTCTGCAGATAGAGCGCAAAATCCTTGCGCCCCTTGCGCCAGAGCCAGTTGGCCAGGCGATGCGTCTGCAGGCCGTGGAACCCCTTGAAATAGAGCACGGGCTCCAGGTAGCGGAAACACGCCGGGTCCCGGTCGAACACCGCGACGATGTCGACACGGAAAATCTTGGCAAGTTCAGGTTCGTCGGCAAGCGCTTCAAGATAGGTCTGCCGGATGAGCGATGCCGACACGACATCGCGTCCGAGCCTGTCTCCCAGGCGATGCAGGACGGCCTCTTCCAGGCTGTCGTGATTGAGGACGGTTTCATAGACGAAGGAAGACAGGGCCGGTTCGGCGGCAACCATCTGCTGGGCTTCATCGCGCAATTGCTGCCAGACCGGATCATGGGTCGGAACGTGTTTCAGGCCGGACTTGGTAATCGGTGCCGACATGGCTGTCTCCTCTTCAAGCCGTCACAAACGCTACACTAAAATAGGACTGTCGTCTGATATTCCAAAATGAAACTTGCTGATATCAGATATGAAACCTTTTTATCAAAGCCGAATCGTTAAGATTTTCAACGGTGAAGCTTTCTGATGATCACATCTTGGAGACCAGACATGCCCGGCGCCCCCGAACCGCTCAATCCCGTGTTGAACATTCACGGCATGGTCGCGGAACTGGTTCTGAACGCGCCGGAGCGCAAGAACGCACTTTCGCTGGCTGCCTGGACACGTATCCCGGCCGTGCTTCGGGAATTGACGAATGTCGCGGATGTCCGGGTATGCGTCGTCCGGGGCGAAGGCGGCAAAAGCTTCTGCGCAGGCGCCGACATCTCCGAATTTGAAGCAATCCGGTCGACGAAGGACAGCGCACTGCGCTACGACGAGATCAACGTGGCCGCCTTCAATGCCCTGAAATCTCTTCAGATCCCCGTCATAGCGGCAATCGAGGGGCCATGCCTGGGTGGCGGCCTGGGCCTGGCCCTCGCCTGCGATCTGCGGATCGCGTCGCAGACCGCCTATTTCGGAATTCCGGCGGCAAAACTGGGCCTGGCCTATCCCCCCGAGGCCCTGTCGGATCTTCTGGAGGCGGTCTCTCCCTCCAACGCAAAGCGCCTTTTGTTCACCGGCGACCGCATTTCAGCGGGAGACGCCCGTCAGATGGGCCTGATCAACGAAACGGTGGACCCGTCTGATCTTGGAGAACGTATCAGTACGCTGTGCGACACGATCGTCTCCAACGCGCCACTCTCGATCTGGGCGGCGAAACACGCAATTAACGAAATGAGTGCGAAAGCTGCCCGTGACCCGGAAACTCATCGTCAGAACGCGCAGATCTGCATTGAAAGTTCGGACTACCGGGAGGGCTGCCGCGCGTTTCTGGAAAAGCGGCTCCCCGAGTTCACCGGCAGCTGATGGCCTTATCACCCGGCGTCCGGGTTGCCGGGCCGCATGCGCGCTGAAAAATCATGAATCAGATTCTCAGGAACCCGGCATAGTATGCTGAAGGAATGAGTTTTCTCCCTTCACGCCTGTTCCGCACCCGATTTCAGGTCAACAAGAAAATCTTCGACGGCCGAAGCGAAAACGTCGTTCCGGTCACCGGCCACCATATGTCCCGCATCCTGTATGTCCGTGAACTGCGCGTGAGGAACAAGCTCCAGGAACTCGTTCACATGATCCATCGAGACAAGTTCCGAGTTCCGGCCGCGAACGAGAAGCACCGGCAGGGACAGGTTGCCGGCTGCCGCCACCATTTTCGCCTGGACCTCCTCGGCCACGCTGTGATCCCTGTTCTGGCGCGATTTCAGGAAAGCCGGGTCCCAGTGCCAGCGATAGCGCCCGTCACCATGCAGGCGCAGGTTCTTCGACAGGCCGGAAAGGTCCTTCGGCCGGGTCCTGTTGGGCAGATAGCGTGAGATGGCTTCAGCCGCCTCCTCCACATCCGCGAACCCTTCTTCGACACGGTCTCCCATGAAACCGATGATCTTGCTGACGCCGCCGAGATCGACGCGCGGCGTGATGTCGACAAGAACAAGTGCCGACAGCCCGCCCGGGTTTTCCTGTCCCTCGGCCAGCATTCCGGCAAAACCGCCGAGCGACGCGCCGACAACCACCGGCCTGGCCTTGTGGAGCGCAACGACCTGACGTGTCACCGCGACAAGATCGAGGGCGAAATCGGAAAAGAGATAGTTTTCGGACGCGACCCAGTCGCTCTCGCCGTGGCCGCGCTGGTCCAGCACATAGACCGGATGTCCGAGTTCGGCGATCCTCACCGCCGCAGCGTCCCAGGAGTGCCGGGTCTGACCGCCACCGTGAAGCATCACGACAGGCTGGTCACCCACGCCGTACCGGTCGGCAACAATTATATTCTTTTCCGCCCCCTGAAATTCCACGCGCTTCGGTCCCATCAATCCCCCTCAAGCACCATTTTCGTCCGGTCGCTGCAAGCCTTGAGCCCCCTCAGGCCTCCACGTTGTTCAGGAACGCCAGAACGCCCTGCTTGTGGACCTTGTCTCCAACCGCCACCATGTGATCTCGCCCCGGTATTTCCAGGACCTCCGCGTGCGGGATCAGTTCCGCAAGCTTGTGCGGCGATCCGGCAATGTCGTCCTTCGTTCCGACGGCAACGAGCACGGGCCGCGTGATCTGCGAAACGTCGTCCTCGCTGATCTTCTGCCGTGACGACCGCATGCAGGCTGCCAGCGCCAGCCTGTCGGACCCGGTCTGATCGGCAAAGGCTCTGAAGGCCCTGCCCGTGCGGTCCGAGATATCCTGTATCCGCTCGGTCTCCAGCGCCGAGGCGATCGGCTCGGGATCCCCGACCCCGGTCACCATGCCGTAGCCGAGCCCGCTGAAGATCGCCCTGCGGACCTTGTCGGGATGATTGAGCGTCAGAAAAGCCGAGATTCGGGCGCCCATGGAATATCCCATGATGTCCGCCTGTTCGACGTCCAGGTGGTCGAGCAGGTTCTTTGCGTCTTCGGCCATCAGCGGTGCGCCGTAGTCCGCCGGGTCGTAGAGTTTTTCACTCTCCCCGTGCCCCCGGTTGTCGATCGCGATGACGCGCCTGCCGTCCTTGACCAGAAGGTCCACCCATCCCGGATACTGCCAGTTGACCGTCTTGTTCGATGCGAACCCGTGAATGAGCAGGATCGGATCCCCCGCCCCTTCGTCGAGATAGGAAATCCCGACACCATCCAGATCGACATACGGCATATAGCTAACCTTTACGTAAACGGAAAACATGGCTGGTTTTTACAGTAAGGCGATAAAACCGCCTTGGCAAAGAAGAAAATGGCGGCTCCTGAGAATCCTCTGATGCGGCAGTGGACCGCATCGCGCGAGCCCTACCTTTTCAGATTACGAATGGATATGGTCCGCGAAATTTGCTATCGGGGACGGTGTCCCACCATGACCAAGAGGAATGTGACAATGGCGGATCAGGTTGTCCCGCATTTTCAGAACACAAGCGGACACGATTCGATCGCGATCGGCACACGCAAATTCATGTGCATTGGCGCGAAACCTCCGTTCGATCATCCTCACGTGTTCCTGGACATGGGCGCGGAAAACGAAATCGTTTGCCCCTATTGCTCCACGCTCTACAAGTTCGACGCGACGCTTGAGGCTGAGGAATCGTCTCCGAACGACTGCAACTGGACACCGGAAGCCGCCTGAGAGAACCGCGGCTCATGACCGACACTGACCAAGGCGCCGATCCGATCGTTGTCGCAGGTGGTGGCATCGGCGGGCTGTGCGCGGCCCTCGCCCTGCAGCAGCAGGGGCACGAAGTCGTTCTGCTTGAACGCGCCAGCGAGATATCGGAAGTCGGCGCCGGGCTGCAACTGTCACCGAATGCCTGTTCAGTGCTCGCACAATTCGGCCTGCTGGACGACTTGGAGCCCTACGCCCATGCCCCGGGCAACCTCCGCATCTGGTCCGGCCGGTCCGGCAGGCAGATCGCGCGCGTCGAACTCGGCGACTTCATCAGGCAGCGGCACAAGAACCCCTTCTGGGTCATCCACCGGGCGGATCTACAACGGGTCCTCCTGGAAAAGGCACAGTCGACACCGGGGATCACCATCCGTCTTTCGAGCGACGTGAAGGACCTCACCGCGACGCCTTACGATCAACTCTCCTGCGTTTTCCGGGAGGGCGACAGGACCGAAAACCTGACCTGCAAGGCGCTGATCGGCGCGGACGGTGTCTGGTCGAAGACAAGACAGCATGTCCCCGGCCACAAGAACGCCCGTTTCAGCGGTCAGGTCGCCTATCGCGCCACGGTGCCGATCGATCAGGTCGACCCGAAGTTCGCCAGGGACACCGGGCTGTGGCTCCACCGGGACTGTCATCTCGTGCATTACCCCATTCGCGGCGGGCGCGAGCTGAATATCGTGGTGCTGGCCAAGGAAGACTGGGGAGACGAGACCTGGTCGGCAGAGGCCGACAAGGAAGCCGTTGTGCGTGTCTTCAAGGACTGGCCTGCCGAAACGCGGAACCTCCTCAACACCCCGAAGCAATGGCTCAAATGGGCCTTGTGCAGCGTGGATGCGTCCGGCCCGTGGTCGCATGGCAACCTCGTCCTGATGGGTGACGCAGCGCACGCCATGTTGCCCTTCATGGCCCAGGGAGCGGCAATGGCGATTGAAGACGCTGCGATCCTTGCGAAGCACCTTCCAAGGGACGTGGAGAACATTCCGGCGGCCCTCAGGGCGTTCGAGCGGGAACGCAAACCCAGGGCAGCCAGGATACAGGGAATTTCATTCGGAAACGCGCGCACATTTCACTTCTCCGGCCCCATGGCCTTCGCGCGGGATTCCGTCCTCCGCCTCACAAAGCCCAGAAAACTTGCCGAGCGTTTCGACCACATTTATGGCTGGACACCTGATCAATAAGACGTCTTTGGCTTGAGCCCGGCACAAAGCTGGGATAAAGCGAAATCCCATTCAAGACTGAGGGAGTGCAACGATGACCGGTCAGAAGGCAGACGATGTCGTAACCGCCGCGTTTCTGGTCATCGGAGACGAAATTCTCTCCGGCCGCACGAAAGACAAGAACATTGGTTTCGTGGCCGACTACATGACTTCGCTCGGCATCGATCTGAAAGAAGTGCGCGTCGTGCCCGACGAACAGCAGGAGATCGTCTCCGCGGTCAATGCGCTTCGTGCAAGATACGATTACGTCTTCACCTCCGGCGGCATCGGACCGACCCATGACGACATCACGGCGGAAAGTGTGGCTGCGGCCTTCAATGTTCCGCTGAACCTTGATCCCCGCGCGGTCGCCATCATGGAGAAGCATTACCAGCCGGGTCAGTTCACACCGGCTCGCCAGCGCATGGCCCGCATTCCCGAGGGGGCCGACCTGATCGAGAACAAGGTTTCCAAGGCCCCGGGCTTCCGGATCGAAAACGTGCACGTCATGGCCGGTGTCCCCTCCATCATGCAGGCAATGATGGACGCGATCGCGCCAACGCTGAAAACCGGCAAGAAGATGCTATCGAAAACCGTCGCTGCCGACATGCCCGAAAGCCGGATCGCCGACAGGCTCGCTGCGATCCAGGAAGCCCATCCGCAGACCCTGATCGGGTCCTATCCGAACGCCTCGGATGGAAAATTCACCACACAGATTGTCATCCGTTCTCGCGACGAAGCCGTGTTGAATGCAG
The DNA here is from genome assembly GCF_965232425.1 of Roseibium sp. Taxonomy (GTDB): domain Bacteria; phylum Pseudomonadota; class Alphaproteobacteria; order Rhizobiales; family Stappiaceae; genus Roseibium. The sequence goes on along the minus strand of NZ_OZ246971.1, from coordinate 5,028,650 downwards.
CAGAAAGCGATGTTGCACGGGCCGTTGCCGAGATCCTGGACTCCTAGCAAGCGAGATCGAACATGGAGAACTCCACTCAAAACAAGGCATTCCCGGTATCCTGGGACATGTTCCATCGCGATTCCCGCGCGCTTGCCTGGCGGCTGTCGAGCGAGGGCGAATGGAAAGCGATCGTCTGCATCACGCGCGGCGGCCTCGTGCCCGCCGGTATCGTTGCCCGCGAACTCGGCATTCGCACGATCGAGACGGTCTGCATCGCCTCCTACCACGACTATGACAACCAGGGGCAGCTCAAGGTCATCAAGCCGATCGACCCGAAAGTCGTTGACCTTGAAGACGGTGAAGGCAGCGGCGTCCTCGTGATCGACGATCTCGTCGACACCGGCAAGACCCTCAAGGTCGTGCGCGAAATGCTGCCCAAGGCGCATTACGCGACCGTCTACGCGAAACCGGTCGGCGTGCCGATGGTGGACACCTTCATCACGGAAGTCTCGCAGGATACCTGGATCTATTTCCCCTGGGACATGGGCTGGCAGTTCCAGCCGCCGCTTTCGAAGGACACGGCGGGCTGACGAACGCGCGCCGCTGCTGTTCGTCGGCGGCAATGCCAGGCTTGGCAGGGTTCCCTTTTCAGATGGCGATCTCCACCGGCCTGACCGCGTCTATGCCGTCCAGCCGGACGTCGCATCCGATGGCGTAGACCTCGACGCCCGCGCCGCGCGCTGAGCGGAACGCGGCCGCATAGGCCGGGTCGATGTCTTCGGCAAGGCTCAGGCGTTCGCAGTCCGGCCGCTGCACCAGAAACACCATCGCGGCCCTGTGGCCCTCGCCCGCCATATCTGCGAGCTCACCCAGATGCTTCGCGCCGCGCGCCGTCACGCTGTCGGGAAATTCGGCCAGGCCCGGCTGACGCATCAGGTGCACGTTTTTCACCTCGACATAAGTCCTGCCGCCGTCGGGGCCTTCAAGAAGGATATCGATACGCGAGTTCTTGCCGTATTTGACCTCGCGCCTCATGGAGGCGTAGCCGGAGAGCTCCGTGATACGCCCCGCTTCTATGGCCTCTTCCACAAGCTTGTTCGGATGTGCGGTGTTGATGCCGACAAGTGCTCCGTCGGCTTCGATAATTTCCCAGGAATATTTCAGCTTTCGCTTCGGATTGTTGGACGGGGACAGCCAGACCCGCGAGCCCGGTTCTTTCAGACCGAGCATCGAGCCCGGATTGGCGCAGTGTGCCGTAATCTCGCGACCGTCGGCATCGAGGACAACGTCGGCAAGAAACCGCTTGTAGCGCTTGACCAGACGGCCGCCGACCAGAGGTTCCGCAAATTCCATTTGAGGTGTCCCAACCATTGATAGGAAACGTTGTGCCGCACTTACTTGGACCAGAAGTCCGGATCCAGCAGCACCAATACCGTGAACAGTTCCAGACGGCCAACAAGCATCGCGAAGGATAGCAGCCATTTGGCTCCATCGGGCAGCGGTGCGAAATGACCTGCCGGTCCGATCACCGGCCCGAGCCCCGGCCCGACATTGCCGACAGAGGTAGCCGCCGCCGAAATTGCCGTAACCAGATCGAGATCGAAAAACGACAGCGCCACGGTGATGATCCCGACCGACCCCATGTAGACGACCAGGAACGCAAGAACCGAAAACGACAATTCGGGCGTCAGCCGGGTGCCGGCGTATTCTTCGGACATGATCCTGTGCGGCCGGACCATCCGGCGCAGATGCGCACGCACCGTGCCGAAGAACACCAGGAACCGGAAAATCTTGATGCCGCCGGTCGTCGAACCGGTGCAGCCGCCCACGAACATCAGAAGAAAGGCGATGCCGACGACCGGTGCACCCCATTGAGAAAAATCACCCAGCGCATAGCCGGTCCCTGTCACGATCGACACCACGTTGAAGGTGGCCCGAAGCAGCGCCTCCTCGAACGGAAAACGCATGTTGATGCCGAGATAGACTGTCAGCGTCAGTGAGACCAGCGCGAGAAAGCCCAGCAGCGCGCGCACCTGCGGGTCGCGCCAGAGCTGCAGGGGGTGCCCGCGCAGCGCCTGGATGAGCAGGACGAACGGCATGGCCCCGATGATCATGAACACCACGGCGACCCAGCCCGAGGCCGGGTTCTTGAAATATCCGAAGGATTCGTCGTGGGTCGAGTAGCCGCCCGTCGCGATCGTCGTCAGCGCGTGATTGAACGCATCGAACAGTTCCATGCCCGTCGCCAGGTAGGCCGCGATGCACAGAACGGTCAGAAACAGGTAGGCGAGCCCGATCAGTCGTATCAGCTCCACCGACCGGCTGACGATCTTTTCCGAGCGGTCCGAGCTTTCGCTCTGAAACAGCTGCATCCCGCCAATCCGCAGAAAGGGCAGCAGAACGATCGCCATGACGATAATCCCCACCCCGCCCATCCATTGAAGCATGGAGCGCCAGACAAGAAGTCCCGGCGGCAGGCTGTCCAGACCGGTCAGCACGGTCGAACCCGTTGTCGTGAATCCCGAGACCGCTTCGAACACCGCGTCGGCATAGCCGATGCCAAGCCAGAGAAACGGCAGGGCACCGAAGGCCGGCAACGTCGCCCAGGAAAGGGTTGTGAGGATGAAGGTCTGGCGCGTGTCGAGACCTTCGCGAAGCGAGCCTCCGACCGCGAGCGAAAGCAGCATTCCGAACAGGCCGGTCAGCAATGCGGAAAAAACGAATGCCTGCCAGTCTGCATTTTTCTGGGCAACATCAACGATTGCCGGAATGAGCATGGCGGTCGCAAGGCCGACATACAAGAACCCGAGAACGTTCAAAACTGGTCTGAAAGAAATCAAGCAGAACTCGTCCCGAAAACCGTTTCATCAACCGCCGAATGCGCCCTGAAGGGCTCCAACTCACCGTCCTAACGCTTTTCCGCCCGATTTCCAACGATATACGTCAGCCGTCCCCTGCTCATCTCTTCTCCACACACGGTCCGGGACGTCCGCCGGTCGCCCTTGCGCTTCGTGGAAGCTCGGGGAAGGACACGTGCCGGCGCAGGTCGCAATCTGCCGGCAAAACCACCATTTCGCAAGCGGTGACTCCGTGTTCGGAAGGACGGCACAGACGAGCACTGACATGGGTAAAAAAAACGATGCCCCTTGGTTAAGAACTATTCGTGATTTTACTTGGCTGAAACCCGCGGTGAGCGCGCGCATGAATAAAAGTGGACAAATTCCGGCAATTCAACTGGGGCTACACCCCTCGGCTGCATTCCGATCACGAAATCATGGTAAATAAAATTTTAAAAATCGTCCTAAAATGTGACCTTTACACGGAATTCGTTGCGCGTTAGCAACACCGGCATCAATTACCCGTCGGCGGGCACAACAAAAGCATGGGCATGCGTTGGAAGGTATAATAGTGTGCGCCGAACAAAGAACAAAAATGTGGCACTGTCGTCTATGCGTATCTTACCGGCACTTCTGTTGAGCGTTTGTCTGGTCGAAGCCTCAGTTGCCGCAGACCTGAGGCAGGTTGTACAGGAAGCTGTCTCGACCAATCCCGACGTCCTCGAGTCGGCTGCCAACAGGCGCGCGCGCGACAACGAATATCGCCGTTCACAGGGCGCCTTCCTCCCCACACTTGATCTGTCCGCGGAACTTGGACCTGAACGGCTTGACCGGCCCAACTCGTTCAGTGAGGACGAAAACGACCAATGGCGCTTCTCGAAAGAGTTCACGGTGACCGTGCAGCAGCTGCTGTTCGACGGGTTTGCCTCGGTGAACGAGGTCTATCGCCAGAGCGCCCGCGTAGATGGCGCAGCGCTGCGTGTCATGGAGCGCTCCGAGGCGATCGCGCTCGACGCAGTGGAATCCTACATCGACGTACTGCGCAGCACCGCGATCCTTGCGAAGGCAAGACTGAACGTGGAAAAGCACAAACGCATTTTCTCCGACGTGCGCCTGCGCTTCGAGGGCGGCGAGACCGGGGCGGCGGATCTGGCACAGGCGCGGGAGCGGGTTGCCGCGGCAGAAGTGATCGTTTCGGAAGTCCAGCAGTCGCTCCTCGACACAATTGCAAAGTACGAACGCGTCGTGGGCAGGAAACCCTCGTCACTGGCACCGGCGACGCCGGCAAGGCTTCCAAACGGGAGCATCAATCAGCTTGTCGATTCTGCGGTTCAAACCCATCCAACGGTTCGGGCTGCCGTTGCCGACGCCGATGCGGCGAAGTTCGAATACGAGGCCAGCAAGGGAAACTTCTTTCCCGAGGTCGCGTTGCAGGGTCAGGCGACGGTTGGAGACGATGTCGGCGGCATTGAAGGGCGCAACAACGAGTATTCCGGCAAGGTGATCTTCTCCTGGAACCTTTACAACGGCGGGCGGGACACGGCGCTGAGCCAGGAATACAGCGAACGTCTTACCGAAGCGCAGATCCGGGTCGATCGGATCCGCCGCGAGTTGAAGGAAGGCATCCAGCGATCTTTTGCGGCGGTCAGCACCACCACCGACCGGATCGAGGCCCTGCGTGAACAGCTGGCCGCGAACCGGCAGGTCGTGGAAGGTTACCGTCAGGAATATGACATCGGTCAGCGAACGCTGCTTGATGTGCTGAACGCGGAAAACGCGCTTTTCAACAGCGAGATCGAACTGATTTCCGTTCGCGCGGTCTATGCATTCTCCACGTACCAGCTGAGAGCGACATCGGGCGATCTGCTCGCCTACCTGAGCGTTACGCCTCCGCCCGAAGCGGCGGACGGGCAACGGGAAGCAGCAACCATCTTGCCCCGAAATCCACTCAATCTTGAACCATTACGTAAATTCTAACGTTTCGAACTCATATTGGATTTGCCGGGCCTCCGGCAGCACAATAGTTTACGTTCGACGACCGCGGCGTGCGTCTTGCCATCGAACACCTGCCCACTTCGGGAGAACCGGGCGTCAGAACCCGGACGATCGGCAATACCTCGGCGGTAAAACAGAGCTCGGTTCAAAGCAGAGATGCTCAACAAAACTACCGAAGAGACGAAAGAGACGGACGCGCTTCCGGCTTCTCAGGCGTCGACAGATCCGCTGGCCGGGTGCCTCAAGTACATCGCCCGGGTACACGGTTATGTCGTTTCGGACGCGGTGATCTGGAACGGTCTCCCCCGCAGTGGAGATCGCCTTTCAGTCGGCTTGCTCGGGCGCGCGGCCGCAAATTGCGGTCTGAAAGTGCTGCCTGACAAGATCGCACTCGACACCATCCCGCTTGCGGCACTTCCCTGCATCGTCACTTTGAACAACTCGGACCTGCGCGTGCTGTCCGGTATCGACCGGGAAACGGGCAAGGTCGAACTGATCGATCCTTCACAGGCGCCGGAAAAACAGCGGGTCGAGCTTGCCGATTTCAATCAGAAATACAGCGGCTATGCGATATTCTTTCAGCCCGCCGTCGACAAGTCCGGCAAGAGCGAGCGGGCTCTGGGGTCGGAGGGGCACTGGTTCTGGAGCACCGTTTCTGCTTACTGGCGCGACTACACCCATGTCGCGCTCGCGGCACTCCTGATCAACTTGCTGGCGCTCGCCTCCCCGCTTTTCACGATGAATGTCTATGACCGCGTCGTCCCGAACTTTGCGATCCCGACGCTTTGGGCGCTCGCGATCGGGGTCATCCTGACCCTGGTCTTCGACTTCATATTGAAGATCGCCCGTGGCCAGATCATCAACGTTGCCGGAAAACAGGCCGACAACGCGCTCGCGAGCAGGATCTTCGCGCATGCGCTTGCCATCGATTTCGAAAAACGTCCGGCCAGTTCCGGCCAGTTCGCCAATCACATCCGCGAATTCGAAAACGTTCGCGAATTCATCACGTCATCGTCGCTGATCTCCATCATCGACATCTTCTTCATCGGCATTTTTGTCGCCGTGCTGTTTCTTCTGGTCGGACCGATCGCGGTGGTCCCGCTCATCGCGGTTCCCATCGTGCTGGCGATCAGCCTGTTCGTGCAGGCGCCCTTGTCCGGCGCAATCGAGCAATCGCACCGCGAAAGTGCGATCCGACATTCCATCCTCGTGGAAAGCATCGCCAACCTGGACACGGTCAGGGCGCTGAATGCCGAGGGCCGCATGCAGACGAAGTGGGAACGCTCCGTCGCCGCCAGCAGCGCGGCGATCATGAAAGGGCGTTTCTGGGCACTGATCGCGCAATCGGGAACCGGTCTTGTCCAGGCCTCGGTCTCCATCGTGATCATTGTCTGGGGTGTCTACCTGATCCAGAGCGGCGATATCACGATGGGAGCCCTGATCGCGGCAATGATGCTTTCGGGCCGGGTCCTGGCACCGCTTGCCAATGTCGCCAACACGTTGACCCGGCTGCGCCAGACCCTTCATTCCTACAAGATCCTCAATGAGGTCATGGAAACCGAAACCGAGCGCAAACCGGGACGCACCTATATCAACAAGCGCATCGCGTCCGGCTCCGTTGAATTCAAGGGTGTCAATTTCCGGTATCCCAGCGCTGAGGATGACAGCCTCAAGAACATCTCGTTCAAGATCGCGCCGGGAGAGACAGTCGGCCTGATCGGACGTGTCGGTTCAGGAAAAAGCACGATCGGGCGCCTGTTGTCGGGACTGTACTATCCCTCGAATGGCACCGTACTGATTGACGGCACGGACACGCGGCAATTCGATCCGGCAGACCTGAGATCCAATGTCGGCTTTCTTTCGCAGGACAACGTTCTGTTCAGCGGAACCGTGCGGGAGAACATCAGCGCGGGCGACCCTTTCGCGGACGACGATGCTCTGGTCGAAGCTGCACGGATCGCCGGCGTCGAGGAGTTCGTCGCCCAGAACCCGCTCGGATACGACCTGCAGGTCGGCGAAGGCGGACGGTTCCTTTCCGGCGGGCAGAAGCAGGCCGTTGCACTCGCCAGGATCCTGCTCAGAAAGCCGCGGGTGCTGTTTCTCGATGAGCCCTCCAGTCACCTCGATCTTGCTTCGGAACGCCGGCTGATCTCCAGGTTGATGGACTACAATACCCCCGACACCACCGTCATCATCAGCACCCACCGCATGAGTCTCGTCGAACTGACAGACCGGTTGATCACGCTCGACTACGGCAAGCTTGCCCTCGACGGGCCGCGAACGGAGATCCTCAGGAAGCTCCAGGAACTCGGTGCGGTCAACGCGGCCAATCAGCAGAACACTCAAGGGGATGGCTCATGAGTGCCGGCGATTGGAACTACGCGAACGACATCCGCGACGTCATTCAGACGAAGCCGCCACGTTACACAACAAACGTCATCCGGATCGCGCTCCTCCTGTTCGTTGTCGCCCTCGCCTGGGCCTATTTCGCAACCCTGGAAGAGGTCACACGCGGAGATGGGCGTGTCGTACCATCGCGGCAAATACAGGTCGTCCAGGCGCCTGAACCGGGCATTGTCGAGAAGATCTTTGTGCGCGAAGGAGACGTGGTCGAAGAAGGCCAACCGCTCATAGAGATCGACGATACGACCGTTTCCTCGCAGCTCGGGGAAATCCGTCAGCGCCGGTGGGCCCTGATGGCCAGGGTAGCACGCCTCGATTCGGAGGCAGATGAAAAGCCGCTCGCATTTCCGCAGGAACTTGCGGCGGAGGCCCCTCGCCTGATCGCGGAAGAAGAGAACGTATACCTGGACAAGAAGGCACGCCTGGAGAATGAACTCCGGGTCCTGAAGAACCAGGCATCCCAACGCGAGCAGGAATATCAGGAACTGCTTGCAAAACAGGACAAGCTCGAATCCGTGATCGAGATCATGAAGCGCGAAGTCGAGATCAAGCAGAGCCTCTACGAGCGCAGGGTTCTGCCCGAAATCGAATTCCTGCAGTTGCAGCGCCAGCTGACCGAAAGCGAAGGCGAACTCGCCATAACCAAGGCCTCGGTGCAAAGGGCCCTTGCCGCCATGGAGGAAGCGCGCGAGCGCTCCGGCAGCGCCGTCGCGGAGTTCGTGTCCGAAGCCAGTCAGCAATTGGCGGAAAGCAGGGGCGAACTCGCCATCATAGAGGAAAGCCTCAGGGGGGCGGCTGACAAGGTGCGCAGGACCGAACTGGTCTCCCCCGTCAAGGGCATCATAAACAAGTTGAATATCACAACGATCGGCGCAGTGGTTCAGCCTGCAGCCGATCTGGTCGAGATCGTTCCGCTGGAGGACACGCTTCTCATCGAAGCCAGAATCCGGCCCAAGGACGTCGCTTTTCTGCATCCCGGCCAAAAGGCACAGGTCAAGATCACGGCTTACGACTTCTCCGTTTACGGTGGTCTTGAGGGAAACCTGGAGCGTATCAGCGCCGATACCACGGAAGATGAAGAAGGTAATCGGTTCTTCCGCGTCATGATAAGAACAGATAAAAACTATCTGGGTTCAGATACCGAACCTTTACCAATAATACCAGGAATGGTTGCGTCGATCGATATATTAACCGGCGAGAAAACGGTCCTGGACTACATCTTGAAGCCGATCAAGAAAGTTCGGGATGAAGCCTTGAGGGAGCGCTGACGTCTCGACAAGAACGAGGCGATCGGCAGATGGACTACCGAGCAGCCGCTGCGGCGGTTAGGGCGGCAAAACAATGCGGCGTTCACACGGCATGGCTCGTGTGTTTTTCCGTTCTTCTGATCCGGCTGATGACCGGCACTGCGGTCGCGGACAACACCCCCGGCGCCGGAACTCAGACAAGCGTTCATCCGGACAAGATGATGCAACTGGCTTCGGTCGATGGCACGCCGGTACCAGTGCATGCCGCCGCTTCTCTCGAAATATCGGCTGCAAGCGCGAACGCCGCCGATGAAGTCAGCATTCCCCAGCCCAAGCCCTCGGACCGCAGCCGCACAATCGCGGTTGCCCCTGCCGAAGCTGCTCCGAAGGCCCTGAAGCCGACGCTGCTCTTTGGATCGTTGGGAAAGTCGATCGAACTGTCGCCAATCACGCGGCGCTGGCAAAAGGCCCTCGCTGATTTTGCACCGCAGTCCGCATCGGCGCAAAACGCTCATCTGACCCATCCGGAATATACCGAGATCCTGAAGCAGGCTGGGACGAAGCGCAGAGGGCTGCAGATCCCGAAAGTGAACGAACTCGTCAATCGCTTGCTGGCGTACCGGGAAGACAGCGCGCTCTATGAGACGGGTGAATATTGGGCGAGCCCTGCAGAAGCGCTGACACACCGCGCAGGTGACTGCGAGGATTTCGCAATCCTGAAATATGCCCTCCTCCGTGATCTGGGCATCAGCGACGATGACATGCGGATCGTGGTCTTGCGCGACGCAGCTCTGCGGCAGTTCCACGCGGTGCTCACCGTTCGCCACAAGGAGCAGTGGCTTATTCTGGACAACCGTTTTTCGCGCGTCCGGTTTGAGCGGGATCTGCCACACTACAAGCCGCTTTACTCAGTCAATGCGGCCGGTGAATGGACACACACAGGACGGCCCGGCACACCTGTCAGTCTTGCAGCCCGGTTGCAGTCAGCAACGCGCTGAGGACAGATCCGCGAACAGGCTCGAAAATGAACCACATTTCCTGCGCTTTCGCTCCTCGCAGTTGGTCAAAACGATCCAAACCAAATTGACTTCATTTATGAGTCCGTACCCTTGCGTCTTCCATAAAAACGGGTGTGTGCTATACGCGCAAGATGCGTGATCGAGCCGACAGCACCGCGATTCGGGAAAAGACCTCAGGCAATGCCCGGGCATTGGTTCTTGCCGCCGTAAGTTGCCTGTTCGCAATCAGCGTCGTTGGCGGAGGCCACTTCCTCGCCGAGCATCAGGAAACGGTCCTTCGCACGGAACGCGTGAAAGCCGAAGACGAGCGCGGCCACCTTGTCGAAGCCCTCCGGGATGCGCACCTCACCGCTCCGCGTCTGCGCCTTGAAGAACTTGCAACGCTTCCGCTGATCTCCGAATTCGTCGATGTCTCGGACCGTTGGCCGGATGGTGAAGAGGCGAAGGAACTTGCCGCGTATCTGAAAACCGTCTTGAGCGCAGCAGCGACCGAGACTGGTCTTGCGCGGATTTCCCTGTTTGACCAGAGCGGCAGGGAATTGCTCTCGGCCACCAACTTCACGCGAGACGCAGGCGAAAATCCGGGACTCATGGTCGAAGCGGACATTCCGGATATCAACACGCCGACAGATGTCGCGGGCAAACTGGCCGGGGTTGTCGCAAACGGCGACATGACGATGCTGACGCAACGAAACGCGGCTTCAGCTCGCACGACCGCCAGCGTTTCGAATTCAGCTGACTCTAGCGCCAACGGCGCCTCGCCCATCGGCATACCGGCGACGACCCGATTGTTGTCGCTGGCCGCGGCCATCGCGATTGTTTTTGTCGGGTTTGCGGGCTGCCTGCATTTGCGCAGCAGTGCAGGTAACCGGTAACGCGCATTCAGGCCTGCGCGGGAGACGAGATTTCCCAGGGATGATGACTGACAGGGCGCAGCGTCCACGCCCTCTCAGTACGATCCTTTCCGGTCCATCACGCCACAGTGACGGGAATCTGGGCCTCTGTACCCTCGGTATCCAGAACAACCCGGATGCTCTCACCCATGGAAGCGTGCCCCTGCAGCGTGGCAGCGTCCTGCCAGTCGTGGCCGGCTCCCTGTCCGTCAAGATCAACAGACACTGTCACGTCACCGTCGGCCTGCTTCTGCACACGCACGTAGTCGTTCGCATTGTCTCCAGGACCGAAGGCGCCATCGAGAAGGTCTCCGAGATCGATCGCATCACCCTGGCCGAAGTCATAATCGGTGATGATGTCCGCATCAGCGAGAGACGTGAGAACAAACGTATCCGCGCCCTCTCCTCCCGTCAGTATGTCAGTTCCCAAACCTCCGATCAGGATGTCATCGCCTGCCGTGCCGACCAGAACGTTGTCGCCGTCATCACCCCTGATGACGGAACCGGTCACAAGGGCTGCAAGCTCGGAAATGCCTGAATCCGGATCAGTTGAATTGATGTCCGCCTGGTTGTCCGGAGCGGTTACCGGGCCGGAGCTTTCGGCTGGGGTCTGCGTCTGGGACACGGTGCTTGTGTCAGCCTGGACCTCGAACGCAACGTCCCGAGTAACGAGGGATCCGTCCGCGAACACGAGCTCGAACTCGACCGAACCCGTCCCTTCAAATCCGCTCGCCGGGATAACCGTAACGGTAAAATCCTCTGCGACCGAGATTGCAGCGCTTTCGGGTGCGGCAACGATCCTGACTTCGGAAAGCCCAGCTGCAACCTCCTGCGTGGATGCTGCATAAAGGACAAGCCCGACGCTTGCCGCGATAGCGGTGGACTGGCGGGTGGTATCGTCCGCATCCGCCTGATCGTCACCCTCAACGGTGAAGGACACGCCTGCATAAGTGCCCGTACCACCGTCCGACTTCGTGAAGTTTCCGTCTGCGTAAACGGTGTTTCCATCGACATCCCGGTAAGTCTCGACGGCTTCCAGACCGATTGCCTCGATACCGAGTTCGGCCAGAGACCTCAGCTCGCCGTCCTGCGACACACCGTCCGAATTCGCATCCTGCCAGACCTTGATGTCACCGAAGCTGCCATCACGATCGTCAATGATGTTGTCACGATTGTCGTCAAGCGAGGCCAGCGCCTCAAGCGAATTTGCGTAGGTCCCGCCATTGAAAACCTCGGAGAAGACCTCCGAGCCATTCTCAATAGCGCCGGAGCTGTCAACATCCATCACGAGGAGCCCGTCATCGGCGCCAACCCAACCCGAGTTTTCAGCAACGCCGTCGGCGTTGTGGTCGAACGCGACGCCGTTCTCGACGGAAAGCAGTTCCACCCCGTCTCCGTCAAGGTCAAGCACGATCGGATCAGATCCGAAAATGAAATCCGACGCATCGAGACTGGACGATGAAACGCCATTTAGAACGGCAATGTATTGATTGTTGACATTGTCATATATCGTTGCGTTTCCGGATGCATCGTCGCTGATCGTCAGGTCAGCAAACGTCAATCCACCCGTAATGACTATCTTGTCGTCTCCGTCGGTGAAGAACGAGACCTGATCAGCACCTGAGAGAGTGTTGCTTCCTTCTCCTGCGGCGAATACGAACTCGTCGGCGCCGAACCCACCAAACAACTGATCCTGGTCCGCGCCACCGGCAAGTTTGTTACCGTCGCCCGCGACAGCGAAGAGGCTATCCTGACCGGCGCCACCCAACAGTACGTCACCACCGCCGAGGCCCACGATGAAATCATCACCCAGCCCGCCAGAGAGAATGTTGGATTGACCGTTACCGAAGATAAAGTCGTTGAAGGCTGTGCCATCGACGTTTTCGATACTGACAAGTTCGTCATGATCTACGGTGTCGTTGGCGATGCCATTCAACAGATTTGACCAACCCAGCAACCGGTTGGAATTGTCTGTCACCCAGCCAAGATCAAGCCTGGCATAGATTGCTTCGGGATGATCGGAGTAATCTGCGGTATCGGAACCTTCTCCACCATCGAGCAGGTTGATCCCACGCCCCCCGGACAAACTGTCATTCCCGTTTCCACCGAAAAGGTCATCATTTCCGGCGTTTCCGGTCAACGCATTGTCGTTGGCGTTGCCGATGAGAACATCGTTGCCCGCTCCACCGGTTGCATCGTCTTCTGCTCCCGTGCCGTCGATGCCGACAACCTTCGGGTCGACCCCGTCCCGGTCAGTGGCCGTTTCGGCCAAAACGGTCTGGCCAAGATAAGTTTGTGCCTCATCGCTGAGATTGACGAAAACACTGGAGGTCAAGGCCGAGTAGTCGGGTGGCGTGGCGCTGCCAGCCGCGTCGATACGGATCGTGAAGTTTCCGTCACCGCTGGTATCAACATCCGAGTCCGTGGCAGTGAACGCAAAGCTCAGATCAAGGAACTGATCGGCACCAACAGGAGCAGCATGATCCAGAGGCCGAAGGAGCACAAAGTCGTAGCTTCCGCTTCCCTCGTTTGAAAGAACGACGACGAAGACGACACTGCTGTCGCCAGCCGTGCCCGGAACGGCCGATCCCGTGTACCCCACGAGGACATCGTTGATGAAAGCAAACTTTACTAGTTCGCCGTTCGAATACAGCTCACTGACCGTGCCTGACGCGTCCGATATGGACACGTTTGCGGCAGCGTCCGCTTCGGCAAAGTCGACCGACCGCTCACCAGGAACACCGCCCTGACCGTTTGCGTCGTCAGCGCCCCACTCGATCGCGAGATCAACATCGCTCAGAACCGAAAGGCCACCCTCTTCCAGAATGCTGTCCTGGGTTTCGCCAATTTCCGGGCCTGTATCTCTGACCCTGATGACGGCCGTATTGGTGTCGGTATCGCCGTCTCCGTCCGTTACGGTGAACCGCATGCGGAAGATGAGCTGGTCGGCGCGGTCGATCTCGTTCGCATCGGGATGATCAAAGCCGACGAATTGCTCGTAGGTGTAGCTTCCATCCGGATTGACAACAATTTCAAAGGCTTCGATTGTTGTCCCTTCCAAAACGGCCACTGCGGTGATCACACCGTTGGCGTCCGTCGACGTCGACCAAGTCAAGGGCACGCCTTGGGCAGTGAGATCTCCGCGTCGGGCCGCACCCGATGCATCCGGGTCGATCCTCTGCACATAGTCACCGTTCGCGACGAAGGAGATACCGGTCACGGTCGCTCCGTCGGCGCCACCGTCGAACTGAAGCTGACCGGCCACCGGACCCGACACGAAGTCGGCTTCACTTCCGGTCAAGCCCGATCCACGCCGGAATGCGGAAGGTCCGTCATCGTCGAAAGTCACGTCATCGCCGATCGAAACGTCTCTGGTGACAATGTCCCCGTCACCATCGGTCACGGTCAGCACGGCCGAGATTTTTCCACTCAGAGTTATATGTTCATCCGAAGTGGTGATATCCGGATGGTGAAGCGACAGATACTGAACGATGCTGACGTTTCCTTCGTCATCGATCGCAATCGCAAAGGCAGCGTCGCCGTTACCGTCGATGCGCCCGACGATGAGGCCGTCTTCCAGCAACAGCGTGATTGCCTTGCCGTCTGTGGTCGTCAGTCCTGATGCGGCATCATCAATGCGCAGCGCCAGGCTGGTTTCCGCAACACCGTCAGCACCTCCTTCAACATCGAAACCGACAACGCCGTAGCTGGCGTAGATCGGTCCCGGCAAGTCGCTGTCGGTCCCAGGTGACCCCACACCTACAAACAGGGCAACGACATCCGGATCGTACGTTCCCGTACCTGGATCGAATACGTTGTCGCTGTGCAGACCATAGGTCTCGTCAATCCTGACATAGTCCTCGACACGGATTTCAGCGTCGGGAACATCATCACCGACGGTCACCAGGATATCGCCTTCGACCATGTCGCCGTCGCTGTCGCTGGCCACATAGGCAAAATCCAGCTCCCAGGTTTCCCCCTGGCTGCCAACATGATCGATCGTGCCCAGTAGCTCGAATGTGTAAGCGCCCGTTCCATCATCCGAAAGGGAGACGTCGAACACCTTGTCGCTCTCCAGGCGTCCTGCTCCCTTGTACGCGGTCAGGACCGTGTCGTTCGCGGACAGGACATATTCCAGTGCAACCCCGTCGGAGGTCGTTGCCTGTGTCGGCTGATCCGCAACCGGCGCGAATACCACGGACCGGTTGCCGGCACCGCCGGGCGTATCCTGCGTTGCCCCGTCGGCCGCTGCGTCCGCGGCGTCGGCGCCCCACGCGATACCAAGGTCACCTGACTTCACCAGAGATCCCGCATCCGGGTCCATACCGCCTGAAAGGTTCTCTTCAAACAGTGCAACTTCTTCGGCCGTTCCAGCGACAGGTTCATCATCCCCGACGGTCACCAGGATATCGCCTTCAACCGTGTCGCCATCGCTGTCGCTGGCCACAAAGGTGAAGTCCAGGTCCCAGCTATCCGACTGGCCGTCCAGATGATCGATTGTGCCCAGAAGTTCGAATGTGTAGGCACCAGTGCCGTCATCCGAAAGTGAGACTTCGAAAACCTTGTCGCTCTCCAGCCGTCCCGCGCCCTTGTACGCGGTCAGGACTGTGTCATTCGCGGACAGGACATATTCCAGAGCAATCCCGTCTGAGGTCGTCGCCTGTGTCGGCTGCTCCGCAATCGGTGCGAACACCACGGACCGGTTGCCGGTACCGCCGGGCGTGTCCTGAGTTGCCCCGTCGGCCGCTGCATCCGCATCGTCGGCACCCCATGTGATGCCAAGGTCACCGGACTTCGCCAGAGACCCCGCATCCGGGTCTGTACCGGCGGCCAGGTTCTCCTCGAAGACAGCAACTTCTTCGGCCGTTCCGATGACCGGTTCACTGTCCGTAATCGTGACGTTGAAATCGCCATCGACATTGTCACCATCGCTGTCGCTGGCCACATAGGCAAAGTTCAGATCCCAGGTTTCCGACTGGCTGCCCAGATGATCGATCGCGCCCAGAAGTTCGAACGTGTAGGCACCCGTTCCGTCATCCGAAAGGGAGACTTCGAACACCTTGTCGCTCTCCAGCCGTCCCGCGCCCTTGTAGGCGGTCAGGACCGTGTCGTTCGCGGACAGGACATATTCCAGTGCGACACCGTCCGATGTCGTTGCCTGTGTCGGCTGCTCCGCAATCGGCGCAAACACCACGGACCGGTTGCCGGCACCACCGGGCATGTCCTGCGTTGCCCCGTCGGCCGCGGCGTCCGCAACATCGGCCCCCCACGAAAGCCCGAGATTCCCGGACGTTGGCCCTGCCGTGCCTTCACTGACGGTCAGGTTTTCCGCAGCGTCGCTGATCGTCGGCAGGTCGTCATCCACTGCAACGGAAAACGAGGACGTGCCCGTGTCGCCATCACTGTCGGTCGCGACAAAAAGGAAGTTAAGGATGAGGTCGTTTTCATTTTCGCCAAGACCGTGATCCAGGGCATCCTGCAGATCGAACTTGAATGACCCTGTATCCACGTCAAAAAGCTCTACGGTGAAGATGACCCTGCCACCGGCGCTGGCGGTAAGAACGTCGCCGGTCGCGTTCAAGCTGTAGGTGAGCGCCTCGCCGTTGGAGGTCAGGCCCATGTCCAGCAACCGATCGATCGTGCCGCCGTCGCCTTCGACAAATGCAACCGCACGGTCACCTGTTCCGGCACTCGCGCCGCCGTTTTCGATGTCGTTCTCGTTGTCCGCACCCCAGAGCACACCGAGATTGCCGAACACGGTCGTCGGGTCGGTGTCATTATCGAGGGACGCATTTGTGATAACCTCGTTGTCGCCTGCGGCCACGTCGCCATTGCCGTCGACATTGTCTCCGCGCGCGATGGAAAGGTCATCCTCGTCGACAGAGGCGGAAACACCACTCTGGATTTCCAGCGTCCACGAAACAAGTTGGCCGGTATCACCCTCAAGGCGATCGGAAACCTCGAGAATCCAGAGCCCCGCCTGATCGCGTCCCTCAAGAAAATCGAGGTTGAGATTCGGGTCGGCGGGGAGCCAGGTGCCGACAATGTTATTATCCAGGGTATCTATACGCTCGGACGCTTCGTCATCGAAGGAGACGATTCCGTTGACTGCTCCTGCGCGATCCCCGTCCACCTGGATAAGCTGAATTTGCGTGCCATCAGGCGCGATCAGGTAGACCTCGAGGTCGCCACTGAAGTCGTGCTGCATCTCGATGGAGACGTTGATATCCTGGATCGTTCCCCCGTCCGGTACCTCGATGGTGGAAAAGATCGTGCCGCTGGTTCCGTCTTCGGGAATGCGCAAATCAGCTGTTTCGGTAAAGATGCTCGGCTCGAGACCTTCGATCTTGAACACGTCATCGGTCCGGAACAGCGGTCCGTCATCCAGCACGAGAACGTCGAATGTGCCCGATGTGCCGTCTCCGTCGGCATCGCGCGCGATGAAACCGAAGCTGAGCGACAGAAAATCCTCATCGAACGGCGTCGTGTCCTGGATGGGATGATCCAGGACATCATCTATAATGAGCGTGTAGGAACCGCTCTCGTCGTCGGAGAGCGCGACGCGGAACACGCTGCGCTCCTCCGCCCCGCCGTAATTGGCAAAGGCGGTCAGATGCGTACCGTTTTCCGACAGGACGTAACTCAGCGCATCTCCGCGGGATGTCAGCGCGGCCGGATCGATGTTTGCTCCGGTCTCGTCCTGAACGGTGAGGATTGCGCTCGGGTCGGCGACAAGACCGTCAGCTGCATCGGTAAAAACGACCGACCGTTGATCGGCTGTAGAAATATCATCCTGAAGGGGCAGATCACCGGACGTCGTATCGACAACATCATTGTCGTCGGCGCCCCACATGATGTTCAGCGAGCCGCTAAACCGGTCGGTAAGCGGCGTACCTTCCTGGTTGGCCGCGCCGTCAAGAAAGAACGGATAGGGATCGTCCAGTCCGCCGGGGAGTTCCTCTTCCTCGACCACGCCCAACTCAGGTTCACCGATGACCGGTTCGTCGTCGACAACCGTCACACGAAACTCGCCCGTCTCCGTATCACCGTCGCTGTCGCTGGCGACAAAGGCGAAATCCAGGTTCCAGGACACCATCTGTCCGTTGGAACCGGGCGGGTTGTGGTCCACATTGCCCAGGAGCTCGAATGTGTAGGAACCTGTTTCATCGTCGGACAGCGAGACGATGAAGACCTTGTCAGCCTCCGTTCGCCCTGCGCCCTTGTAGGCGGTCAGGATGGTGCTATCCGCGCTCAGCACGTATTCAAGGGCGACACCGTCCGAGGTCGTTGCCTGCGTCGGCTGGTCATCAATCGCGGCAAAGACGACGGACCGGGTGCCTGCGGCGGGCGTGTCCTGGACACCGCCGGTGTCCGCGGTATCTGCGTCGTCCGCCCCCCACGCAAGATTGAGATCGCCGCTCTTCTCGAGTGCGTCCGGATCAGGGTCGGTGCCGTTGGCCAGGTCATTTTCCTGGATCGTCCGCTGTTCGGCATCGCCGGCGAGCGGTACGTCGTCAATCACCGCAACCCGGAACTCACCCGGTGTGGCGTCCTGATCTCCGTCAACTGCGAAAAACTTGAAATCGAGATTCCACGTCTCTGACCGTTCGCCGGACCCCGGAATGTCGTGATCGATGCTCCCGAGAAGCGTGAAAGTGTAGGAACCGGAAGCGTCGTCGGACAGCGAAACTTCGAAAACCTTTTCGCCATTGCCATCCAGGGCCGTCAGAACGGTGTTTCCTTCCGACAGCACATACTGAAGCGGCACACCTCCCGACGTCGTAGCCTGGGTCGGCTGGTCCCCGATCGCGGCAAAGACGACAGAGCGGTTGCCCGTACCGCCGGGTACATCCTGGGTATCGGTGTCGGTCGCACTGTCCGCGTTGTCCGCGCCCCAGACGATATTCAGGTCACCTGACTTCGTGAGTTCGTCCGCGTCCGGATCCGTCCCGTTCTCCAGATTGTTCTCGGAAACGGACTGCACATCGACATCTCCGGCTACCGCTTCATCGTCGAGGATCGCGACACCGAAGCTTCCGGTCGCCGCGTCGCCATCGCCATCTTGTGCCACATACGCGAAGTCGAGATCGTAGACGCTGTCGGTTTCCGAAAGCGGCGCGCCGTGATCTATGTTGCCGAGCAGTTCGAATTCGTAACTGCCGGTGTCATCGTCGGAGAGCGACACCACGAAGACCTTGTCGGCTTCCAGACGGCCCGCGCCCTTGTACGCTGTCAGCACCGTATCGTTTTCAGACAACTCGTATTCGAGTGCGACGCCATCCGAACTGGCCGCCAGCGTTGACGCAGGCTGGTCGGCGACCGGCGCAAAAACAACGGATCGGTTCCCTGTCCCGCCCGGGACATCCTGCACGGCGCCGTCTGCGGAGAAATCCGCGTTGTCGGCCCCCCACTCGATGTTGAGCGCACCGCTAGCGACAAGCCCGGAAGGAGTGGGATCGGACCCGTCCGGAAGACTGTCCTCTCCAAGCTGCTGCGTTTCGCTTTCGCCCGGAAGGGGTGTGTCGTCGATGACGTTGACGGTAAATGTGTCGCTGTCGAAATCACCGTCGGAATCGAACGCGCGGAAGCCGAAGACGAGCGGAATGCTCTCGCCCTGACCGGCTTGAACATGATCGAGGTTGCCGAAGATCTCGAACGTGTACTGGCCGCTGGCCGTGCTGCCGCTGCCGACCACTTCAAGCGTGACCGTGAATACGATTTCCCCGGTGCCGTCCTTGCGCACCGTCAGCGTCTGGCCGCCATCGGAATTTGTCGAGATGTTCGAGACCAGGGGCACGCCGTCGGACGTCAGTCCGCCTGGAACGCTCTCGAATTCGAGCCTCAGGTTGTTGCCCGGATTCTCGCCGAACAGGACATCCAGGCTCGCAGTCACACGGACAGGATTGTCAGGGTCCGTGCCTTCCTCGAGGTTCTCCTCATCCAGCGTGCTGTCGACGGGTGATCCGATGGACGGCGAGGACTGAACTTCGCTGTCAAAGAAATCATCGGTGACGAACGCACGGGGCTGCGGGTCTTCGCCTTGAAGCAGGCTGGCAAATCCCAAGCCGTCGCCAAGGTCGCCAATGGTCGTCGCTTCGAAGGTCTGCCCGGAGCCTTGCGGGCTTCCGAGTGCGGTCGCAAGGTTGCTCGTTGGACCGGCAGCCGTCTGGATCTCGTCGGCGACTTGCAGATTGGCAAGCGAAACGAAGCCGTCGATCGACAGAAACTGGCCATCTCCGATGATCAGGGCGTCAGCACCGGCGTCCCCGGCAAAAAAATCCTGGATGATGACCATGCCGCCATCGGCGAACACCATCTGCAGGGCGCCGTCGATGCGGATGAACGAGATGTTGTCGTTGAGAATTTGCCGGAAATCGACAAGCTGCCCGGTTTCCCTGAGCATGACGATGCTTTGCTGCGCCGCTGGACGCGCGACCGTCAGTGTTCCGGTATCTCCCAAAGCCGAAGGTTCATCCTGCGCTCCGGTTGATGGGCCCGCCTGCGCAATCCGGACAAATTCGTTCATCGCCAACACTCTGCACTTGTGATTAGTTTTCTAAAATCAGCAGTCTGACTTTTACCGATTTTTAATATAAATTTAAAGCAAGGAATCGTTAAACTTTAGAAAAGGTAAATGCATCCGGCCGCAATTGAGCTATTAATGGATTTCGGAAGCCCAAAATCGAGTAAAATTCAATTATATTTTGTGTAAAATTTTAATAATAGAGGAATTTTTCAAGTCTTATTTATTAATAAGAAGATATTTCAATACGGATTTTTAGTGTTTTTTATTTGTGAACGCGCATGAAAGAGTAATGTTTCCGAAGCATGATGAACTTTACACGAAAGCACCATCAAAATCGTTTCCGCTTCGCAGACCGGAGGACCCTTTTTAGTATTTGGGCTCGGAATGATCCTTCGAGCAACCGGTCGCCCCAACTAAAGATCGTTGAACAGCCAAAACGCAAAGCATTCACGCCGGAAGGTATGAAGTCACGCCGCCAATTAGTTTTCACTTGGTTTGAATTCTACATAAAAAATCGGCAAATCGAAGTCAGAACAGCGATTTATACATTGTTTAAGACAGTCAATGATGCGGGTATTCGAAAAAGACGCGATGGACATGTTTCAGACAGGAAGTTTCAACTTCCTGACCTGAAAAATCTCCGCTGTTTTTCTCTTTTTCGCGCTGGATTGACCGTCCACGAACGTATGCATTGCAGCGAAGATTGTGGAAATCGGAAAGGTCCGATGACATCGGCAACCGCGGGCTTGTGGCAGAAAAGTGGCGATCTGCCCCCGTTCCGGACCTCGTGTCACACGCCAGCGCCTTCACCGGCCATGGTCGCATGCAGGGCGTCCGACACCTGCCGGCAAAGCCCCGCATAGTCTGACGACGTTCTGAAGCGTTCGTCGCGGATCAGCGCCGGGTCGATCGAAATCTCGTCTGACAGGCGCCCCGGAGACCCGCGCATGACCGCAATCCGTTCCGAAAGAAAGACCGATTCAAAGACGGAGTGCGTGACAAAGACAACAGTCAGTTCAGACGCTTGCCAGACGCGCAGGAGGTCGGCGTTCAGCTTGAAACGCGTGATCTCGTCAAGTGCCGCAAAGGGCTCGTCCATCAGGAGAACTTTCGGTTCCGTGACGAGAGCCCGTGCGATCGAGACACGCATCTTCATACCGCCGGACAGCTCATGCGGATAGCTGTCGGCAAACCGCTCAAGACCGACGCGTTCCAGCACCCCGTCAATGCGGTCCTTTGCGATTCCAACGGGCACATTCTTCGTGCGCAGGGGAAAGTGGACATTGCCGCGGACCGTCGCCCACGGCAGCAGCGTCGGCTCCTGAAACACGAAGCCGAGATCATGCGCGCTCTGCCCGCCCGCTGCGCCGTCCCAGGTGACCGTTCCCCCGCTGGGTTGTTCAAGGCCGGCCAGAACGCGCAACAAGGTGGATTTGCCACAACCCGACGGCCCGAGCAGGGACAGGAACTCACCGCGCCTGATCTCAAGGTCGAGGCCATCGAGCGCACGCGTTCCGTTTGCAAATGTCTTTGCAAGCCCGCTCAGGGAAACGATCGGCGCTCCGTCATTGCGAACAGGTGTCATCTTTTGCGTTTCACCATGGCCAGGGGCTGAAACCATCAAGCATCACATAAACCTCTGTAATTAATGATTTTTTCGACGTTCACGCGGCACTCGCTCGCTGAACCCGCACAGACTTGCACAGAAGCGCGCACAAAAACACCCGGCTGGTTCGAGAGACAAGCAAAAACGCATGTGTTGACCGTTAGGACGGACTTGAAAGATGGACTGGTCCAGGCACCCTGCACTGCCTTGCGGGATTGATGGATTTCGATGAAGCAAAAGAGCACAACTGCGATGGCAGCGCACAAGAGCACAAACCTTCTAAATCGCGTATACCTGTGCGACTGATTTTGTTTCTTGGATGATCAAGACAACCGCTGGGAGGCTTTTTCGAAGCATCAGACGCATTCAACAATCGGTTGAACAAGCGTGCTTCGGAAACGTAAACTGGGAAGCCGCAAGAACTGGTTGAACTTTCAAGGAGCAAAGACCGGGGTTGACGAAGCTGGTTTATCGATGGCTGAAAAGCCTCTTCTTGCGCCACGAAGTGTGGGCTCTCAGATGCTCGATTGAATGGCCGCTCCTTGCCTTACTTATCCTTCAGACACTTAACCTTTGGTGGGCGCTCCCGGGTTTCGTTTTCTCGCTTTTGAGCATTGTGCTTTTCAACAATGATTACGTGGCGACGGCGATAGTTGTCGGCGCTCTCGGGCTATTGATCACCTTGCCGACGTTTGTTCGCGGTCCCGAATGGTACTTCACGGCTACTGGCTTAATGCTTGGGACTGGCGCATCAGCTCGCAGGAGGCTCGCCGAGCTCGAAAACAGTGAGTGGTTCACTGGGCGTGCTAGTGCGACGGAACCAAGAGCTGGCGACAGGTGAAAAAACCACGCGACAAATCGAAGTCTTGGGACTTTTTGAATGCGTCAAAATTTTGGTTTTTTGTCATTTGGGGCTCTGGTACCGCATTTCTGTGGTTTGCTAACGGACATCAGATTTCAGAGTTTTTGGTCCTGATACCCTACGCTCTCATTTCCTGTGTTCCTGCAGCGGCGTTCGTGCTTCGTTTCTATCTGATGGGACACTTCGATGAAAATGACGACGTGAAGAAGGATTGAGAAACTGCATAAATTGCTTGGATTGATTGGGATTTGGAAAAGCCCCGAAAGCCTGCCATCGGCATTTGGGCGTTTCTTTTTCGCATTGATCAGCGCAGTCGGTGGCGCAATTGGAGGGGCAAAACTTGCCTTGATTTTGAACACAGGATCACTGGCCGCCTATGCACTCATGGTTTGCGTTGCAACCGTCTTCTACGTTTTTTTACGGAGGCTTGGCGAAGGACTGTTGAACGTTCATGAAACTGTTTAGGAAGCAATGGAGAGCTCAAAGGTTTCTATCAACAACCCGCAGCTGATTTGGCTGTTTCTTGCGCGCATCAGTTAAACAGGTGATGAGAAACGCAGGTGTAGCCCAACGCTAAATCTCAGAGCATCTAAGCGACAAACTCATTGACGTTGTTTAACTTTGGTGCGGGCGACGGGACTCGAACCCGTACAGCCTAGGGCCGAGGGATTTTAAGTCCAATGTATCAAGTTGAACAACAAACAGAGTTCTCATAAGTAGCTGAATATTATAAATTTTTTAGATGTTATCCTCGCCACTTCAAACCAATCTCGCACACACCCGCACAGAAAATTGCACAAGAAGAGCCAGCCGATCCGCCTACGAAACTAGTTCTTTGTACCATGTAATCAAATTTCCAGAGCCCGCCAAACTCCGAGGTCACAACTCAATCGCCTACTGCCCTATCCAGGAACCCGTGTAGTAAAAAAGAGTTATTGCCATCAATGCGAACATTAAGAATAAAACAAAACCACCGTATGCAGCAATTCTCAATGTTTTTCCGAAATAGTCTTTTGCAGTATCACTACTTTGAAAATTGAATTTAGAAAAAAGGTATATAATTAATACCACAAAAACAACGAATACGATGGTCACTAGCATTTTGCACCAGCATATTGAGGAAGTTTAATGAAATTCACTCTTTCAGAAGACCTAGACACAGTCATTCAATGATGTTTTAGAACTTTGGTGCGGGCGACGGGACTCGAACCCGTACAGCCTAGGGCCGAGGGATTTAAGTCCTTGATTTTAGTTTCTTTGCTGCTTCTACATCCTATAAACATCTGTTAGGTAAGCATAATTCTGTTGCGTAGCGTAGCTTCATCCACCTTATCTGCGAAATGTTGCACAGAAAGTCGCACAATGGCTCTACAGATCCGCGTCGAGCAGAAGAATCCTCTTGTGCACTGATGTTCAAATTCTAATGAGCTTCTACACCAAACAAACTAATGTTGCCCATTGCCATCTTCGCAGGAACAACCTCGACTACCAATCGAGTGAAATGGTTCTCTGAGTTTATTGGGGCAAGTAGTCGATGTCTTTCAACCGAAACACCCCAGACAAGTTTGTCGTCAGACAATAAACAATAGTTCGTATCGATATCTTCTGGAACTTGCTTCAAATCGTCCGGCACACGCAGGAGATCAAGAAGAACCTTCAACCTATTGTCGACATCTACGATGTGCGATTTGATATCCAATCCTCCTTCTGGGTCGTAGAAGTGAAACGAGATGCGAGCAGCCAACAACAGGCGATCATTTATTAGAGCGACAAATTTCCTATCTTTCTTGTCAAAGACTGCAGCTCCTTCCCAAGTGTTTTCATTGTATTCCTTGTTTGCTCTCCATTTTTGGAAGCCACTCAATGGGTTTGCTTCCCATAGTGTTTTCATTTGGTCATCAACTTGACGACGAATTCGTTTCGCTAGGTCTAAGTTTAACTTTTTGTTGGACGATGGTATCCGCCCCGTGAGCATCAATTCAAACTTCATTTGTCAGTATACCAAATGGGAGAGAGACTCGCGTTGCTATCTAGAGCGATGATATTGGCAATCTTCTGGTTCGATAGAGTTATGGTGCGGACGGCGGGACTTGAACCCGCACGATCAATGATCGAGAGATTTTCTTACCAACTACGGCTTTCGCCGCCGCGCGTAGCGTTTGTGGTCTGGACTATCTCTTCACCGTTGCCTTACGGCTTTAGGTGCTGCCCGTATAGTCTCTACACCTTCCCCTTCATGAGGCTTGGCTCGGGATTGCCAGCGGCTTCGCCGCGAAGGTTTCCCCGAATTTGAGCAGTTCTACTCCAAACGTTTCCGTTCGGGCACTCAATTTGCGCTTAAGTCTCTTGTGTCTACCGATTCCACCACGTCCGCATATTTTTCAGCTTCTTACACACTTTCAATGGTTGTTCAAGCCAACACGACCTGCATATTCTGTCAGAATTCCCAAGCTGAAAACGGAAGTAAGAGCGAGTAAAACACCCACAGAAACAGCCGCCAAATAGTGCAAAGTTGCACAAAAACGTAATGTTTTGTGCAAGTCAGTAATTTTTGCGTTGATCTGTCAGGTATTGAGAAATTCGATTAAGATCGAAGAACCAAATTCCTAAAAGTTGACACCTGGAAATTTTATGAATCAGGCAACAAAGGACCCTAAATATTTTAAGTCCCTTGTGTCTACCAGTTCCACCACGCCCGCTTGTGTCCCTCACCTATCCGGCCTGATGGCATTTCGCAAGCTTGCGTCTCCGCTTTTCGGGAAAAGGCCGGGGAGTTTTCGGATCGCGCCGAATTAAGGTCGACAATGACTGGAAATTCGGGCCGTAGGGCGGTATGTGACATGTCGGATATCGAGGCAAGTGGTGGCCGCTTCGCGTGGAACGTCCCGGACCGGTCCCCCAACTCTAGAGACACGTTGCGCAATGGTCAGCTATATCGACGCCGCGGAAGCCCCGCTCAAGAATACAGGTCAGGTCCGCCTCTACGGCCCGGACGACTTTGCAGGCATGATGCGGGCCGGTCAGTTGACGGCCGCCTGCCTGGATGAACTGGCAGCGCTCGTCAAACCCGGAACGACCACGCAGGAAATCGACGATTTCGTCTATCAGTACGGCATGGATCACGACGCCCTGCCGGCAACGCTGAATTACCGCGGGTATACGAAGTCCTGCTGCACGTCCATCAATCACGTCGTCTGTCACGGCATTCCGAACAACAAGGCGCTGCGCGAAGGCGACATCGTCAACATCGACGTCACCTTCATCCTTGACGGCTGGCACGGGGATTCCAGCCGCATGTATCCGGTCGGACCGGTCAAGCGGGCGTCGGAACGGCTGATCGATGTAACGTACGAATCCCTCATGCGCGGCATCGAGGCAGCGAAACCCGGCAATACGACCGGCGATATCGGCGCGGCGATCCAGACTTACGTGGAAGCCCAGCGCTGCTCCGTCGTGCGCGATTTCTGCGGACACGGGCTGGGACTGCTGTTCCATGACACGCCCAACATCCTGCATTACGGACGCCCCGGCGAAGGCGTGGAACTGAAGCCCGGCATGATCTTCACCATCGAACCGATGGTCAATCTGGGCCGTCCCCACGTCAAGGTTCTGGGCGACGGATGGACCGCCGTGACACGCGACCGGTCGCTGTCGGCCCAGTTCGAACACTCTGTCGGCATCACCGCGGATGGCTGCCAGATCTTCACCACCTCGCCAAACGGCATTCACAAGCCCGGGCTTCAGGAAGACTAGGGTACTCCCCTGCCCTGACCGGGCTGGCCGCCAAATGGGCATTCGGCCTTTCCGGATCACCTGTCCGTGTCTCTGGTTTTGCGGTTGCATTTGAAATGCCCTCTGGCAGATAATGCAATCATGAGGCGTGTTTTCAGTTCGCCACACTCCAGAAAAGAGACGACGTGGCGGAGAGACAACGTGGCGGCAAATCCTGAACCGGCCGACAAGACGCAGGCAACGAAGGGACACCGCCAGAGGCTCCGGGAGCGGTTCCGCAAGTCCGGCGAAGACAGTCTCGCCGACTACGAGCTTCTGGAATTTCTGCTTTTCTCCGCCCTGCCGCGCCGGGATACCAAACCCGTCGCCAAGGCCCTTTTGCAGCGCTTCGGTTCTTTTTCCGCGGCCCTCGCCGCACCACGCGCACGCTTGTGCGAGATACCGGGCCTGTCGGACGTCAGCATCGACGCGCTGAAGGCCGTACACGCCGCAATCGCCCGGTATCACAGAGCCGAACTTCAGGAACGCCGCCTGCTCGATTCCTGGCCTCGGGTTCTCGATTATCTGCGTGCCTCGATGGAACTGAACACCGTGGAGGAGTTCCGCATTCTGTTCCTCGACCGCAAGAACGGCCTGATCGCCGACGAGGTGCAACAGACCGGGACGGTGGATCACACGCCCGTTTACCCGCGAGAGGTGATCCGCAGGGCGCTTGAGCACGCCGCGACCGCCCTCATCCTGGTCCACAATCACCCTTCGGGCGATCCCACGCCGTCGCGCGCGGACATCCAGATGACGAAGACGATCATCGAGATCGCGGCGCCGCTCGGCATCGAAATTCATGATCATGTGATCATCGGGCTGCGAAAAAACGTCAGTCTTCGGGAACTTCAGCTGATCTGAGTCCCCTCGGCGCCCGGTTGGACGCGGTACTCTCCCGGTTTTGTCGTCCCGGTTTGCCGTGTAAATGGCAAGACCGGGATCCGGTCTCCCGCGCGGCCGGAGATCGAAGGATAACGGAGATACCAGCGCCTCCTGGTTTCCGGCCTTGCGCTGCGCTTCAGCCGGCATGGCAAGTCTGTTGGCTTGATATCGGTTCAAAAGTTCCATTCCGCCGCGAACCGGATTACGATGACTGCAACCAGCGCTCACAAGGCGCGAAAATCACTCTTGCAAACTTTCGTAGAATTTTACCGTTATTTTACTAGTATCTTGGGAACTTTCCTTAACCCGGTTCGTCAATACTTGGCCCACATCAACTGGGCCTATGCATGAACAGATCAATCAAAAACTCAGGTGGTCAAATCGCAAGTGCGATCATCTTTCCAATGCTGATCGTCGTGATGACTTCCGTTGCCGGCATTTTCGGCCTGATGAACTGGTCTGCGCGGCTTTCCGATGAATCTGCCGAAGAATCCCAGCACAAGCTCGTCGGAGGCGCCCTCCAGCTCACGCAAAACTATATCGCCAAGCAGCAGACCGGTGTCGTGATCTGGGACGAGGCTTTCCGCGCGGTCAAGGACCCGTCCGAGAACGAGCGCTGGATCCGAGACAACATGATGAACTGGCTGGCCGGCAATCACGGCTTTACCAAGTCGGTCCTCTTCGACAGTGATTTCAACGTTGCGTCCGTCTTTTCGCAGAACAATGACACCGATTGGATGACGCCCGGCCTGATTGACGACATGGCCCCCGCAATCGCCAAGGCGCGCGCGCGCTACATCACCTCGTTCCAGCCGACCCCGTCCGGGCTCTATCGCTTCATGCCCCGGGGAGAGACCACCCACCACTCCATTGCGGAGACGGGCATCGTTCCGCTGCTGGGGGAACCCCATCTTTTCACGGCAGCCGCCGTCGTGCCGCAGATCCAGACGGTTTTCAGCGACCGCGCAGCGCCCGCCGTTCTCGTCAGCCTGATTCCCCTGCGCGGCCAGAAGCTGAACAACATTTCCGACATGTCGCGCCTGCAGGGCTTCGTGCTGGCGCAGGATCAGAACGACCGCTACGGTGTCGGTACCTACGATCTTCAATCGCCGCGGGGCAAGAATATCGGTGTCATCGCCTGGCAGGCGAGCCGGCCCGGAACCCAGATGCTCCAGCGCATCAATCCTTTCCTTGCGGTCGCAGCCTTTCTGATCGCCGCCGTGGTCATTGCGGTCACGATGTTCACGCGCCAGATGACGAAGCGGCTTGCGAGAAGCGAAGCCAAGGCCGTGCATGCCGCCCGCCACGACGCCCTTTCGGGATTGCCCAACAGGTCCAGTTTCCAGTCTCTCCTGACCAGGATACTCGAAGAGGGTGAGCAGAACGGCACCAACACCGCCGTGGTTTATATCGACCTTGATCACTTCAAGGATATCAACGACACGCTCGGACACTCTGCAGGTGACAAGGTGATCGTCGGCGTCGCCAGCCGGCTGAAACAGGTGCTCCCGAGCAACGGCATCGTGGCGCGCATCAGCGGCGACGAGTTTGCAATGGTCCTCAGCGACTGCGAAAACGACGAATGGCTGGAATACATTCTGGACCAGGTGCAGGACGAGATCGCCAGGCCGGTCAAGATCGGTCGGCGCGAGATCTTCGCAAGTCTCTCGATGGGGGCGGCGATCGCGCCGCGCGACGGCAAGAACCCGGACGAGTTGCTCCGCAAGGCCGACATCGCGCTCTACGACGCCAAGGCAAACGGCCGCAACCGCCGTTCGTTCTTCGAACCGACCATGGAGCAGCATGTCCAGTCGAAGGATGAAATGTCGCGGGAACTCAGGCTGGCCCTCAGAAACGATCAGCTGGATCTCGCCTACCAGCCTCAGTCCGACACGGACGCAAAGAAGATCGTTTCGGTGGAAGCCCTCGCACGCTGGACCAAGGAAGACGGCACCGTCGTTCCGCCGTCCCAGTTCATTCCCGTTGCAGAGGAAACGGGCCTGATCGACGATCTCGGGATCTGGGTGCTCAACAAGGCTTGCGCGCGCGCACACGATTGGCCGGGCGTCGTCGTTTCGGTCAACGTGTCACCGAACCAGTTCAGGCATCCCCGCTTTGTCGAGAAGGTGATGGCCATTCTCGCCGCCAACGACCTGCCGCCGCAAAGGCTCGAGATCGAGGTCACCGAGAGTGTGTTCGCCGGCCGGGACGACTCGGTATTGAAGGCGCTCAGGCGGCTCAAAAGTCTCGGCATCAAGGTTGCCCTGGACGACTTCGGATCGGGATATTCCAGCCTGAGCTACCTGCGCCGGTTCCCGTTCGACACGCTGAAGATCGACCGGGACTTCGTTTCCGACATGAACGGAAACCCGGAAGCGGAAGCGATCATTGTCTCGATCATCCAGCTCGGCAAGGCCCTTGGCATGACCATCGTCGCGGAAGGCATCGAAACGATCGACCAGATCCGCTTCCTGCAGGTTCACGACTGCCACCGCATGCAGGGTTACTTCATCTCACGCCCTCTGACGAGCGTCGCGCTGAGCCAGTTCCTGCACGATTTTCATAATGAAAACAATGAGCAGCTTGCCGGGAGCGTCCAGTTTCCGGCTTAGCGGGAAGACCGCCGGCCGGCACCGCACACCTTTCATCTCACGGCTGAAGCCGATCGGAGATCTCGCCGGCGAAGGTGAGGAAGCTCCCGAAAGGCGTGTCGCCGGCACGGGCGTTCCAGTCCTCACCGGAGAGCATTGCCAGTCCTGCGCGCCCGAATTCGGTGCGCACCATATCCGTGAACCAGGCCACATGCTGCCGCCTGCGGCGTGAGAGCAATCCTGTTTCTTCCAGAAAAACGCGGTGCGCGTCGGCGCCGGCAATCAGCTCCGCGATTCCCGCACCGGTATGAGAGGACACCTCGGTCACGGGCACCTTCCATCCCTGCCCTTCCATGCGGCTGAGCGAAAGCGCACCGGTGACATCCGACGACGCCCTGCGCGCAAGCGCGCCGAGATCCGCCTTCGTCACGGCCACCAGATCCGGCAGTTCCATGATCCCGGCCTTCATGAATTGAAGACTGTCGCCGGAACCGGGCTGGATGCACAAGAGAACGGTGTCGACGGCATGTTTCAGATCCCCCTCGGACTGACCGATGCCGACCGTTTCGACGATCACCCGGTCGACGACTGCCCTGAACACCGTGATTGCCGCGACCGCCTGATCGGAAAGCCCGCCGAGCCGGTCGCGCGCGGCCATGGACCGCACAAAGACGCCGTCATCCAGCGGATCGGTCTTCAGACGGGTCCGGTCGCCAAGCAGGGCTCCGCCGGTCACCGAGGATGACGGATCGATCGCCAGCACGGCGACGCGCTTGCCCTCGGCCCTATAGGCCTTGATCAAGGCATCGGTCAGACTGGACTTTCCAACGCCCGGCGGGCCCGTCAGACCGAGCACGGCGCCCTTTGGATCCAGGCACAAATTGTCCAGGAAGGCGGCCGTTTCCCTGTCATGCGCCTCCGTCTCCAGGCGCGTCAGCACCTGGGCGAGCAGGCGTTTGTTACCCGCACGAAGGTCTCCAGGAGAAGGATAACCCGTCACTGCGCCTCCAAACCGGCCACGCCCGCGCCTCGGCCCAGCGCCATCTCAGCCGGACTGTTTGTGCTTGAGCGCCGACTGCGCCGCCGCCAGGCGCGCGATCGGGACTCGGAACGGCGAGCACGAAACATAATCCAGCCCGACGCTCTCGCAGAACGAGATCGATGACGGGTCGCCGCCATGTTCCCCGCAAATCCCGAGCTTGATGGCGGGCCGGGTCGACCGGCCGCGTTCGACACCGATCTTGATGAGTTCGCCCACACCTTCCGGATCCAGCGACACGAACGGGTCCTGTTCCAGGATGCCGCGGCTCTGATAGGTCCCCAGGAACGAGGCCGCATCGTCTCGGGAGATGCCGAATGTCGTCTGCGTGAGATCGTTCGTGCCGAACGAGAAGAACTCAGCGGATTCGGCAATTTCTGCCGCCTTCAGCGCGGCACGCGGGAGTTCGACCATCGTGCCGATCTGATAGGTCAGCTCCGTGCCGGTCTCCTCGGTAACGGCGCTGGCCATCGCCTCGATGCTTTTCCGGACAAGGTCCAGTTCGCCCTTCAGGCCGACAAGCGGGACCATGATTTCGGGCACGACGGGTGCACCCGTTGTCCTGGCTGCTGCCACGGCGGCTTCGAAGATGGCCCTTGCCTGCATTTCCGCAATCTCGGGATAGGACACCAGCAGCCGGCAGCCGCGATGCCCGAGCATCGGATTGAACTCTTCCAGAACCAGGGCCCTGTCGCGCAACCGCTCCGGATCTGCGCCCATCGCCTTGGCGACCTCGCCGAGTTCCTCCTCGGATTTCGGCAGGAATTCGTGCAGGGGCGGATCGAGCAGCCGGATGGTGACCGGCAGCCCGTGCATGATTTCAAAAAGATCCGTGAAGTCCTGCCGCTGCATGGGCAGGAGTTTGGCCAGCGCCGCCCGTCTGCCTGCCTCCGTGTCGGCCAGGATCATTTCGCGCACGGCGATGATGCGCTCGCCTTCAAAGAACATGTGCTCCGTGCGGCACAGGCCGATTCCTTCCGCCCCGAACTCGCGCGCGACCTTGGCGTCCTGCGGTGTTTCGGCGTTTGTCCTGACGGTCATCCGCCGGACGTTGTCTGCCCAGCCCATCAGCGTGCCGAAGTCGCCCGAAAGCGTCGGTTGCAGCATCTTCACCTCACCGGCGAGAACCTGTCCGGTCGCCCCGTCGATCGTGATGATGTCGCCTTCCTTCAGCATCCGTCCCGCGGCGTTGATCACCCCGTTGCGATAGTCGATGCGCAACATGCCCGCACCGGCGACGCAGGGTTTGCCCATGCCGCGCGCAACCACTGCCGCGTGGCTTGTCATGCCGCCGCGGCTGGTCAGGATGCCTTCTGCGGCGTGCATGCCGTGAATGTCTTCCGGGCTGGTTTCAACGCGCACGAGAATTGTCTTGCGGCCTTCCGCCTTGGCCTTTTCAGCTTCATCGGACGTGAACACGATCGCGCCCGAGGCCGCGCCTGGCGATGCCGGCAGGCCTGTGGTCACGATATCGCGCTCCGCACCCGGATCGATCGTGGGATGGAGAAGCTGGTCCAGCGCACCGGGCTCGACCCGACCGATTGCCTCTTCCTGCGTGATCAGACCTTCTTCCACCAGATCGACGGCGATCCTGAGCGCGGCCTTCGCCGTACGCTTGCCCGCGCGCGTCTGCAGCATCCACAGCTTGCCCTTCTCGATGGTGAACTCCAGATCCTGCATGTCCTTGTAATGCGCTTCCAGTTTTGCGCAGTAGGTCTGGAACTCAGCGAATGCCTCCGGCATCAGGGCTTCGAGCGAGGGACTGGAAGACCCGGCATCCTTCCGGGCACGCTCCGTGATGTCCTGGGGCGTCCGGATACCGGCAACGACGTCCTCGCCCTGTGCATTGACGAGAAACTCGCCGTAAAGAAGGTTTTCACCTGTCGACGGGTTGCGGGTGAACGCAACGCCGGTCGCCGAGCTTTCCCCCATGTTGCCGAACACCATCGCCTGGACGTTGACGGCCGTGCCCCAGCTGCCGGGAATGTCATGCAGCCGCCTGTAGGTGACCGCGCGCGGAACCATCCAGGAACTGAAAACGGCGCCGATTGCGCCCCAGAGCTGCTCCTGCGGGTCCTGCGGAAAGGGCCGCTCAAGCTCTTCTTCGACGAGCGCCTTGAACTTCTCGATAATGCCGAGCCAGGCATCGGCATCGATATCCGTGTCGAGCGCAAGCTCGTTCCGCTCCTTGTAATCCTCGAGGATTTCCTCGAACTCGTGATGATCGAGGCCGAGAACGACGTCCGAGTACATCTGAATGAAGCGCCTGTAGCTGTCATAGGCAAAGCGGCGGTCGCCTGCTTCGCGTGCGATGGCCTCCACGGTCTCGTCGTTGAGCCCGAGGTTCAGGACCGTGTCCATCATGCCGGGCATGGAAACCCGTGCACCCGAGCGCACCGACACGAGCAAGGGCCGCTCCGCATCGCCGAAGGACCTGCCTGTGGCGGCACCGACCTTCTCCAGCGCCTCAGCGACCTGCGGTTTGAGCTCGTCCGGATAGGCTTTTTCGTGCTCGTAATACCAGGTGCAGACTTCAGTCGTGATCGTGAAGCCGGGTGGAACCGGCAGGCCGAGGCTGCTCATTTCCGCAAGGTTGGCGCCTTTTCCACCGAGCAGATTGCGCATCTCAGCCGCACCTTCCGCTTCACCATTGCCGAAACTGTAGACCCACTTGGCCATTTGAAACTCTCCTCGCCTGGCACTGGAGACGCGACGCCCCCAGCTCATTGTTGCGCCGCACATACCTGCTACGGCAAAGGATTGTCTTCAAGTCCTTTTTTGGCGGAAAGCCGCTTTGTTTCGACAGAACAACAGCAATTTCCAACGCAGAGCAAAATCAAATGGATTTAAACCCTCAGAAAGTTTCGCACACGCCTTGCCGCTGGGCCTTAAAGACGCCATTCTCAACAGCGATAAGCGAGAAAATGATTGCCCATCGACCCAGCATGCGAGGACATATGACTGATTTGGCCGGCGCCGTTTCCCGGATTCACCGCAAGCGTTCGCGCCTGAAGGTTCTTGCGCTGGCGAGCACGATGGCATTCGCACCGTTCTCAGCTTTTGCGGACACGGACTCCAAGGCCCAGGTCTTCGGCACACCCTCGAATTTGCCGCTGACGCTATCCGGAAGTTACCTGTCCGGCCGCCTGGCCGGTTTTCAGAAAGACTATGGTCATGCTGCGGCGTTCTATGAAGAAACACTCGCAGCCGATCCGACCAATACCATGCTTCTGGAGCGGACGTTCCTGCTGAAGCTGGCCAATGGCGACGTGGACGAGGCCGTCCACTATGCCGGAGAGCTTGAAAACGCCGGATTGCAGAACTTCCTGGCCCAGCTCGCGCTCGGCGGACAGCAAATCGTAGACGGAAACTACGACGAGGCCGATCAGTCGCTCGCCAAGGGACGAAACGGCCCCCTCGCCCAGCTGTCCATCGGCATTTCCCGCGCCTGGTCGCTCTACGGCAACGGCAAGGTCGACGAGGCGATCGATTTGATCGACAACCTGCGCGGCCCGGACTGGTTCGAAGTCTTCAAGGCGACGCACAAGGCCCACCTGCAATTCGCCGCCGGCCGGAATCAGGATGCACTGGAAACGATCGAAGGCGCCTATGCCCTCGATCAGGCCGCAATCCGGGTAGTCGACGCCTATGCGCGCATACTCGCAGCAAACGGCCGTCAGCAGGACGCCATTGCAGCGCTCGATCAGTACGACCAGCAATTCCGCGGTCATCCCAAGATCGCGCAGACCAGGGCGTTCCTTCAAAGCGGCGATGTCGTCCCGCCGATGGTCTCCGACCCGGCGCAGGGCATGGCCGAAATTCTCTATGGACTGGGTGCCGTCATCGGCCGCGACGGCGGCGAGGAGCTGTCCACGTCCTACCTGCAGCTTGCCCTACACATGGACCCGACCGCGGAATTTGCGGCCATCGCGCTCGGCAGCGTCTTTGAACGCATGCAACAGCCGGCGCGCGCAATCGACGCCTTTATGCGCGTTCCCGACGACAGCGTTCTGAAGCGCGAAGCCGAAATCCAGGTCGGGCTGAATTTCAACGCGCTTGACAAGGTCGATGAAGCGCGCAGCCACCTGGAAGCATTGATCGCGAAGGATCCGTCAGACCTGGAAGCCGTGATCGCACTTGGAAACATCCTTCGCGCGCACGAGATCTACGACGAAGCCGAAACCATCTACTCCCAGGGGATCGACACGATTGCCGAGTTGGAACCCCAACACTGGCTGCTGATGTATTTCCGCGGCATCACGCGTGAACGTCTCGGCAAGTGGGACATGGCCGAAGCCGATTTCCGCAAGGCGCTGGAGCTCAACGAAAACCAGCCCCTGGTGCTCAACTACCTTGGTTATTCGCTTGTCGACCAGGGTCTCAAGCTGGATGAAGCGCTTGAAATGATCAAGACGGCGGTGGAATTGCGACCTACCGACGGCTACATCGTCGACAGTCTCGGCTGGGTCTATTTCCGCCTCGGCCGCTTCGAGGAAGCGGTCAAGGAGCTCGAAAGGGCAATCGAACTGCGCCCGGCAGACCCCGTCATCAACGACCATCTCGGCGATGCCTACTGGATGGTCGGCCGGCGCAACGAAGCGCGTTTCCAGTGGAACCATGCGCGCGACCTTGGTCCGACCGAAAAGGACCTGCCGAAAATTCTCGACAAGATTGCCAATGGATTGCAGGAACCGTCCGTGACGGATGCCGCCAAGGCAAAGAGCGACAACAACGGCGGGTAAGCAGATCCAGGATGACCGCGTTGAGAAGTGCTGCACCGGCGGCCGAACTGGCACGCGCCAAGGTCAACCTGGCGCTGCACATCACCGGAAAGCGGGCAGACGGCTACCACTTGCTTGAATCGCTGGTCGTTTTTCCGCAGATCGGCGATCGGCTGTCAGTGGAAGCATCCGAAACGCTTGAGCTTGTCGTCGAGGGCCCGTTTGCCCATGATCTGCAGGGTCCTGCGGACGAAAACCTCGTCGTCAAGGCGGCCCGTCTTTTCGCGGATGCAGCCGGTCTCGACCCGCTGAACCTCAAGATCACGCTCAGCAAACGGCTTCCTGTGGCGTCCGGCATCGGTGGCGGATCCAGCGACGCGGCAACCGCTCTCAGACTTCTGGAAGACCATACGGGGACTTATCTCGACGATGATCGGTTAAAGAGCATCGCCCTGCAGCTGGGGGCAGACGTTCCGGTCTGTCTGTCGGTTCAGCCACAGCTGATGCGCGGAATTGGCGGCGAGGTGACCGCCGCCCCGCAGATGCCGACATGTGGTATGGTTCTTGTCAATCCCAGGCTTGGCGTGTCGACACCGGAGGTGTTCAAAACCTTGCAGAACCGCAACAACCCGGCCCTTCCCAGCTTTCCAGGCAGCTTCGAAACCCTGTCGGACCTTACTGATTTTCTGACGCTGTGCCGCAACGATCTGCAACAGCCCGCGATCGCTGTCTGTCCGGAAATCGGTGACATTCTTCAAGCCCTCACCGCCGAGGATGACATTGCGTTTACGAGAATGTCCGGTTCAGGCGCCACCGTCTTCGGCCTGTGCGAAGCCGGCCGGGAAATGGAGCTTGAGCGCTCGCTTCGCAAGCAACGTCCCGATTGGTGGATTGCTTCGGGACGGCTGGCCTGATCAGGCTTGTTTGACCCGGAAGGGTTGGGCGCGCGCGACCTGCGAACGCGCCGCCAAGACAACCGGACAGCTCAGCTGACCCTTGAAATACAGAACGCCACGGTGTCGGCCAAAGCGTCGTTGTAGGAACCTTGCGGCAGCGTTTCGAGTGCTTTCAGGGCCTTGTCGCCATAGTCGCGCGCACGGCTGACGGTCTCGGCAAGGGCATCGTACTTCTTCAGAAGTTCGATTGCCTGCTCCAGATCGCCGTCTTCAACACCTTCGCCTTCGAGGCAGCGCTTCCAGAACAGTCTGTCTTCATCACTCCCGC
The DNA here is from genome assembly GCF_965232425.1 of Roseibium sp. GTDB lineage: Bacteria > Pseudomonadota > Alphaproteobacteria > Rhizobiales > Stappiaceae > Roseibium. Next base: position 4,992,049 of record NZ_OZ246971.1, on the reverse strand, counting down.
GCGCCACCGCCAGGACGACAGGCAACGTGATCTTGCCTTCCCGGAAGTCGTCGCCGACATCCTTGCCAAGATCAGCTGATGACCCGCCATAGTCGAGCGCGTCATCGACGAGCTGGAAGGCATAACCGAGTTCGAGGCCGTAGGTTCGGGCCGCCAGTTTCGTGGCGTCGGTCTGGTCCGCGATCACCGGGCCCACCTCGGCCGCTGCAGCGAAAAGCGCAGCCGTCTTGGCCTCGATGACACGCAGATAGTCCGCTTCCGTCGTGCCGATGTTCTTTGCCGCACCCAGCTGCAGCACCTCCCCTTCGGCAATGATCGCGGAGGCGGATGAAAGGATCCGGAGCGCTTCGAGCGAGCCGACGTCGACCATCATCTTGAAGGCCTGGCCGAGAAGGTAGTCACCGACCAGAACGCTGGCCTGATTGCCCCAGAGTTTGCGGGCGGCCAGCTTGCCCCGGCGCATGTCGCTCTCGTCAACGACATCATCATGCAGAAGCGTCGCCGTATGCATGAACTCGACACTCGCGGCCAGCACGACGTGACCGCTGCCCTGGTAGCCGCACATGTCCGCGAATGCGAGCGTCAGCATAGGCCGCAGGCGTTTGCCGCCGGACGAAATCAGGTGCTTGGCGATCTCCGGGATCAATTCCACATTGGAGCCGGCCTTGGACAGGATCAGTTCGTTCACGTCCGCCATGCCCGGCGATACGAGATCGACGAGCGGTTGTATGCTGGGACGGCGCGACTGGCTGTCAGAATATGTTGTTGCGACAACGGCCACTTATGGCACTCCTCGAATATTTGAGCGGACAATATGGCGCTAAGGGCTCCGGGGCAAGACGCCAGCACGTTGACAAACTGTTGAAATGCCACAAACACATGATTTTGCTGTAAACCAGTCCGCAGGGGTTTTTAAGGCAATCCCGCATTCGAAGGCCGCTAAACCCGGAAAACATATGGAAGAACTTCTCAGAACGAATGATCCGGTCCTCATTTCATTCCTGGAATCGATCCTGGAGGAAGCCGGAATCAAGCATTTTGTCGCAGATGGCAATATGAGCATCATGGAAGGATCACTGGCAATGATCCCGCGGCGCATCCTCGTTGACAGCGACCAGATCCACAAAGCGCGCAGCCTTGTCCGAGATGCGGGCCTCGAACACGAATTGCGGCCTGTCAAAGACGCGAACTGACATGGTTTCCCCAAATGAAGCAGATCCCGAAACCATTACGCGCGACGCCTTTCTGGGCGGCCAGGTGCATGTCTATCAACCGAGGCGCGGCCGTCACCGCGCAGGCCTGGACGCGGTCTATCTCGCCGCTGCGCTGCCCGAGAATACTGAAGGGCATGTGGTGGATCTCGGCGCCGGCGTCGGCACGGCGGGCTTTTGTGCCGCCGCACGTCTTCCCGGCATAACCGTAACGCTGGTCGAGATAGACGAAACCGTCTTGACCCTGGCCGAACGGGCCCTCACCGATCCTGAAAACACGCGTTTTTCCGATCGCATCCGCCTGCTTCCTGCCGATATCACCGCCAAGGGCAGCGTTCGCCATGCCTCCGGTCTCGTGCCGTCCATGGCCGACCACGCCATCATGAACCCGCCGTACTATGAAGCGGAAAAATTCCGCGCATCGCCCAACGCGGCGCGGGCGGATGCTCACATGCTCGATGAAAGGGGTCTGGAACCCTGGGCGAAAACGGCGACCGACATCGTGCGCGAGGGCGGCAGCCTGACCGTCATCTTCCGCGCGGACGGTCTGCAGGAACTGCTGACGGTTCTGAAGGGCCGTTTCGGCGCGACCGATGTGATCCCGCTTCGGCCGCGTCCCGATGCCCCTGCGACGCGCGTTCTCGTGCGCTCGGTCCGCGCAAGCAGGGCCCCACTCAGGCTCCTTCCGGGGTTTGTCCTGCACGAGGGCAGCGGCTCGGATTTCACCAGCCAGTCCCGACGCGTCATGCGCGACGGACATGGTCTGGGCCTGACGGCACGTTGAGCGCGAGCGCTGTCAGTGCATCAGGATTTCGCCATCGGCGAAGCGGAAGTCGACCGGATCTATGAGGTTCTGATGGGCGACCCGCACGGAATGGATCCGCCCTTCGATCTCCCGTTCCCAGAAGTCCAGAAATTTTGTCAGTTCGGGAAATTGCGGCGCCAGGTCCTCCGTCTGCCAAAGAAAGCTCTGCAGGAATTTCGGATGATCGGGAAGCCGGTACAGGATCTCGGCGGTCAGCAGGCCGTATCCCAGGAAGCGCTTTTCAAAGTCTGAGCTGGTTGTCATGCCAATCCTTTCTTTGTTGCCAAGAAAGAGTGTCACGGAACAGCGGTTAACCAAACCCGACTTTTTGTTAATTGCTGTTTATAAACAGCACTTTAGCAGCATTCAACAACAACTGCTAACAATTCTCCCTGTTGGTTTCATTCTTGGTTCACTGGCTCTGGATAAGTGTCAGATACCCGAGGAAAGCGTCGATGTCGTCCGCTTCGAAGGCCACTTCCGGCATGTTTTCATGGCCGGTCACGATCCCTTCCGCAAGCGGCTCTTCAAGGCTTTCCAGCGGATAGAGTTTGGACAGGTCCCGGAATGCCGGCGCGCCCGGCTGCGCACTGACATCCTCCTTGCCGACCGCATGACAGGTGGCGCAATGGATCTGCGCAAGTTCCTCCCCGGTCGCAAGGCTCACCGGATCGGACGGATACGCCCCGTCGGATGCCTGCAATGCCTGCCCTGCCATCAGGATCAAGACACTTGCGAGAAACAGCCTGCTGCCTGCCACGACATTTCCTCCCTCGAATCAAACACAGGAAACATAGATGCTTCGAGGGGTTCTGCACATTAGGTCATCCCCTGATGCCGCCCACTGCTGTCCGGTTGAGCTCGGAATTGATCTAGAGCTTAATCCGACCAATGAACTTGTCATTCCGGTTGACGCGAAACGGAAGGCCTGAACCCAGTAACCATCTGACTTTCAGTCGTTTTTCAGTCTCTGAGCACAACGGGCACTGGGTCCCGGCCTTGCCGCGCCTGCGGCAAACCGGGATGACAAATCGGGAAACAGGCCAGATCCCGATTTAGTGCCGCACGAAATCATGCGGTTTCTCAATGACGCAAGTTCGGCAGTACCTTCCAGACGAGACAGCAACGGATGCTCACAAGCCGCAATGTGGAGGGTATGACCGCCAGACATCACGTGTTAGGTCCTTTGGGTGGCCGGAACATACCGGTCAGAGCCGGGTCTCCAAGCCTTGCCGTACTTTGGTCCGGGCTGACCTTGGTGCTGTCCGACCTATATGATGCCGGAAAACCAAACGCCCAGGAGACGCCATGAGCCCGACGCCCCTTCCCGCTTCCATCGACGATACGCTTCATCTCATGGATCAGGCGGGTTATGTCGCGGACAGATCGCTGGCGACCGTCCTCCACCTGGCGCTCAAGATGAAGCGTCCCCTGTTTCTCGAGGGAGAAGCCGGTGTCGGCAAGACTGAAATAGCCAAGGTCCTCTCCACCACGCTCGGCCGCGACCTGATCCGCCTGCAATGCTATGAGGGCCTCGACATCGCCTCGGCCGTCTACGAGTGGAACTACCAGGCCCAGATGGTCGAAATCCGCGTTGCCGAAGCCTCGGGCGACACGGAACATGCCGACCTGTCCAGATCGATCTTCGACGAACGGTTCCTGATCAAGCGTCCGGTCCTGCAGGCCCTCGAACCCTCGATCAATGGCGCCCCGGTCTTTCTGATCGACGAACTGGACCGGGCCGACGAAGCTTTCGAAGCGTTTCTTCTGGAGGTGCTTGCAGACAGCCAGGTCACGATACCGGAGCTCGGCACGGTGCGCGCCGAGGAACCTCCCATCGTGATCATCACGACGAACCGCACGCGCGAGATCCATGACGCCCTGAAGCGGCGCTGCCTTTATCATTGGGTCGACTATCCGGATGCCGAACGGGAACTGGAAATCGTGCGCAGAAAGGTGCCGGGTGCGGCCGAACGGCTGGCCCACGAGGTTGTCGCATTCGTTCAGAAACTCCGTGCCGACGAGGATCTCTTCAAGCAGCCGGGCGTCGCCGAGACCCTGGACTGGGCAACGGCCTTGTCGGAACTCAACGAAATCGCGCTCGATCCCGATCTTGCCTCCGACACGCTGGGCGTTCTTCTGAAATACCAGGATGATATCGAGAGGGTGCGCGGCTCCAAGGTCCGTCACATGATCGACGAGATCCGAAAGGACGTCCCGCAGGTCCAGTCGATGCCGGCCGTTTGAGCGCCGGACAGATGCCAGCAACCGAAATCCGCTCCCGGATAACCGACAACATCGTCTATTTTGCCAGAACGCTGCGCAAGGCGGGCGTTCCGGTCGGGCCGGCGTCGGTCGTGGATGCCGTCAATGCCGTCGAGGTCTCCGGGATCGAAAACCGGGAGGATCTCTACTGGACACTTCATTCGGTTTTCGTGCGCAGACGCGAACACAAGGTTCTGTTCGACGAGGCCTTCCGGATCTATTGGCAGAGCCGCGGCCTGATCGAGAAGATGCTGTCGATCCTCTCGCCCGTCGCTCCGCCGCGCGGCGCCCCGGAAAAACCGAAAGCCGGTCAGACCCGCGTTTCCCAGGCCTTCCAGGCCGCCAAGGAACGGGTTGCGGAAGAGACCGTGCCCGAGATCGAGGTTGACGCGAAATTCACCGTCTCCGGCAAGGAGTTGCTGCAGACGAAGGACTTTGCCCAGATGACAGCGGAGGAGGTCGCTGCGGCCAAGAAGGTGCTGCGGGCCATGGCCATGCCGATGGACAAGATCAGGTTGCGGCGCCTGACGGCAGCACCGCGCGGCCGCGTCGACCCGCGCAAGACCTTGCGCGCCTCCATGCGCGCCGGCGGTGAGATCATCGACCTGAAATTCAGAAAGCCCGCAGAGAAGCGGCCGCCCTTGGTGGCGCTGTGCGATATTTCCGGCTCGATGAGCCAGTACTCGCGCCTGCTCCTGCATTTTCTCCACGGGATGACCGCCGAGCGGCGGGACGTGCACACGTTCCTGTTCGGTACCAGACTGACCAATGTCACCCGGCAACTGCGCATGAAGGACCCGGACGAGGCGCTTGAAGCCTGCTCGGCCGGGGTCGCGGACTGGTCCGGCGGAACCCGGATCGCCTCGGCACTTCACGACTTCAACAAGCACTGGTCGCGCCGGGTCCTGTCGGGCAAACCGACTGTTCTGCTGATCACGGACGGCCTGGAACGAGACACCGATGAGGATCTGGCCCGCGAAATGGATCGCCTGCATCGGTCCTGCCGGCATCTGGTCTGGCTCAACCCGTTGCTGCGCTTTGACGGGTTCGAGGCGAAGGCGAAAGGCATCCGGGCCATGCTGCCCCATGTCGATGAATTCCGTGCCGCCCATTCCCTCGACGCGGTCGCGGATCTGGCCGACGCCTTGTCCGGAGACCGGCGGAAAGACGGATCGAAGGATCCCCGGAAGTGGCTCTAAGTCAGGACCGTCAACCGACTGTTTTGGCCTTGGACTAGCTTTCCTTGCGATAGAGGATGGTGCCGCGCTGATTGATGAGCAGGACCTCCCCCGAAACCGGGTGCACGTAGACCTCGACCCGCTGTCCTTCGGGCGTCGTGCCGTACACTTCCCAGCAGCCGCCGTCTTCCTTCATCCGGCGCACCTGCCAGCCTTCGCTGACCAGTCTTTCGGTAACCTGTTGTTCGGACAGCCATGCCGATTTTTCGGTCGCTTCGCATTCGAACATGCCCGTTGCGCAGACCGGAAAGGTTAAAAAGCACGTCAGCAGCGACGTAGCCGTGTGAAGCGTGAAGTTCATCGTTTCGTCCTCTCTAACTCAGGGTTTCCGATCAGGCGGCAGCCGGTTTGGCCGCGGGATTGTAGAACCGGTAGACCCGGTAGGCCTCGAGCAGCGCGAGCGGCACAAAGTGGACCAGGGCTGGACCGAACTCGTTGTGCACGAACATCCAGTGCACGAGCGTTGCCACGGCGGCCAGGTATCCGAACCGCTGCAGGGGCTTCCAGTAACGGCCGAGCCGTTTGACCGACGCGTCATTCGACGTGGCTGCCATGGGAACAAAGACGAAGAAGGCCAGCCAGCCGGTCCAGATGCCGAGCGCCCAGAATTCGCCCAGGATGGACTGCCAGGAGCCCATGTCGACAAGGTAAAGGACAGTGTGCAGCGCCGCGTACAGGAAAGCCGCGACCCCGAAATAGCGCCGTCTGCGTAACATCCAGTACCAGAACGCGTTCTTGGGAAACATCAGCCGGAAGGGCGAAATGATCATCGAGATGATCATGAAGCGCGCCGCGAATTCACCGGTCGGATGAAGCAGGAATTCGGTCGCCGGACGCCCGTCCTCGGACACCGTGCCATTGAGAAGCGCAAGCGTCATCGGGATCGACGGCAGCGCCAGCAGTGCCCAGATGAATACCCTTGAATTCAATATGTCCCTGAAAATCGACACCCGCACCACCCGTTCATCCGATCAACCCTTGATCTAGAGAGACTACACGGCAGATGTCGCACAGATGTCCCCGGGTGGGACCGGAATTGTCGCAAGATGTAACGGGCGTCGCTGGTTCCTCCGGAACCCTGCCGGGTCAGCGTTGGGGCACTTGGAACCGGCAGGGCCCGGATATCGGGTTTTGACAACCCGTCGGCAAATATAGTTTCAAATTTTCGAAACTAAATGCGGCACGCTGTCCCTGCGACCGCCTGGCAGAGCTTGCCGCCCCGCGCTAGGGTACGGACCCGTAAATGAAGCCGATTTGGCGGCAGAAATGGAAAAACCTCGCGAGGAAGCGTGTGCAGAGCGGGCTTTATGCCCGGTCAAGCGCGGTGACGCTGCGAGGTAAAGCCATTTTGCCGTCCTTCGGATTTGGTCGCTTTGGCCATCTGCCGCGTCGCGAAAGGCTTGAAAATGAACCACATTTCCTGCGCTTTCGCTCCTCGCAGTTGGTCAAAACGATCCAATCCAAATTGACTTCATTTACGGGTCCGTACCCTAGGGCAATGCGATGACGGGCGTCCTGACACCGACCCTTTGAAACAGGTCCTCGATGTCGATGTTGGCCATGCGGATGCAGCCATAGGACACGGCGCGTCCGATCGAACCGGGTCTGTTGGTGCCGTGGATGGCGTAGTTGCCGTTGGAGAGCGTCATGGCAGCTGCGCCCATGGGATTGTTCGGCGCGCCTCCCCGTATGACATCGGGCAGATGCGGAAAGTCCCTGCGCACTTCCGGCGAAGGCGACCAGTCCGGCCGGACATATTTCGCCGTGATCTGCGCCCGGCCTGTCCAGGCCTTGCGTGGTTTGCCGACCGCGACCTTGTAGCGGATGGCCCTCTTGCCGCGCAAAACCAGATAGAGCCGCTTTTCGGAATTCTTGATCACGATCGTGCCGGGCCGGAACCTGTGATCGGAAAATCCGACCAGCTCGGCAGCGGCCGCAGGCAATTGAAAACTGCACAGGAAGAGGAGAGCAATGAGCAGGCTCGCGACTCGCGGACAGGACTGTTGACGCATGACTTTTCCCTGGTTTTGAAAGGGAAAATACCGTGCACGCCACCTTGAAAGAAGCTGTGCGCCTCTACTTTCTTAACTGAAGGTTAATTCCCGGATCTGCGCATCACGGCATGGTCAAACTCGCGGCATCGAGGAAACCGGGCCGGATGCAAGACGTAGAATGTGGGCGTCCGATGCGTTGGGTGTGACAGCCGTCACTATGAAGAACCGCCTGGAAGACGACATTTGGAGCGAACAGAGGCAACGGGAGACAGGCTTCGCGCCAACCCCGTCTCAATTCGCGAAACCAGACGAGATCCGAGATTCAAGGAAGGAACAGTCCAATGCACCCCATTCGTTTCCGGCGTGACCGCACCCCGAACAGCTTTCGAATGCTGAAATCGATCGTTGTGTCTTTCGCTCTGCTGGCCGGCTGGTCGCTTCCCGCAGCCGCCGGCTCGATTTCCGGCACCTACACGCTGTCGCCCGCAAACATCGACACCGGGTTTTCCGTGCGCGTGCTGGGTGGCCGCCCGGTCCAGGGCGAATTCAGCAAGGTGTCGGGCAAGATGGTTCTCGATCAGAACCGCCCCGAAAAAAGCAAGGTCAACGTGACGATCGACCTTTCGAGCGTGAAAACCAACAATGACAAGGTGACCGGTTTCCTGAAAAGCTCCGCCATGTTCGATGTCGCCAAGTACCCCGTTGCCAAGTTCCAGAGCACGCGCATCCGGATCACGGGCAAATACACGGCGGAAGTCGAGGGCGTTCTTTCGCTGCGCGGCAAGACCAAGCGCACCAAGCTCGACGTTCAGATCACCGGCAACAAGGGCAACGGGCGCGTGGGCTTCACGGTCTCCGGCGGATTTTTCCGCAGCTTCTATGGCATGGAAGCCGGTCTGCCGATCTATGCCGACAAGGTCAACATCAAGATCAGCGGAACGGGCCGCCGGACCTGACAGCCCGGCCCGAAACGAAAGGGGACGCACATCCGGCCGGATTGCGTCCCCTTCGCTCATCTTCTCCGGACGTCTTGCGCCGGCCTCAACGCAGTTTCGGCGCCCCCTCGCGCCATTCGTAGATAACGTATTCCGGCCGGTTGCCATCCCCCTTCTCATCGAATTCGACCGCTCCGAGCACGGTTTCGAAGGTCTGGGTTGAAAGCGCATCCGCAACCGCCTGGAGTTCCGTGCCGCCGGCCAAATTTGCCGCCTGCGCCCAGGCCTGGATCGCGGCATAGGTGGCCAGGGAATAGCGGTCTGCGGACTTCCCCGCTTCTTCGAGCGCGCTGACCAGCTCGGTGCTCTGTTCTATGTCGCGCGGGTCGATCGGATAGGTCAGCATCGTGCCGTTGCCCGCCTCGCCCGCCACGGCCATGAACTCATCGGTCATCAGCGCATCCCCCGCCACCAGCACGGCATCAAGGCCCTGCCGGTCCATCTCGAGCTTGATCAGCCCCGCCTCCGGATGATAGCCACCCAGGAACACCACGCCGACATTTTCAAGGCCGAGCTGCGAGACGATGTACCGGTAGTCATCCTCGCCCGCATCGAACCCGAGCGAGAGTTCCTCGGATTTGCCCAGATCGTTCATCACCGCCTTGACCGCGTCGGTCAGGCCTTTTCCATACGCGGTCTTGTCATGAAGCAGGGCGATGCGGTCGTTTGCATAAGTGTCGGCCAGAAACTGCCCGGCGACCTCGGCTTGCTGATCGTCCCTGGGCGCCAGGCGGAATACACCCTCTCCGGCGCGGTCATCGGTGAATTTCGGCAAGGTCGTTCCCGGAGAGATCTGGACGATGCCGGCCCCTGCGTAGACCTCGCTCGCCGGGATCGAGGCGTTGAAACAGAAATGTCCGGCAACGAAAACCACGTCCTTTCCGATCAGCTGGTTGGCCACGGCGACGGCCTTGTCCGCGTCGCAGTTGTCATCGGCCACCTCGAGCACGAGACGCTCGCCATTGACGCCCCCGGCCGCGTTGAGATCGGCCACCGCCTGTTCCGCGCCCGCCCGCATCTGCGCACCGAGGTCACGGAACTGCCCGTCCATCGGTCCTGCGACGGCGATCGATATCTCGGCGCTGGCCGGAGCGGCCGCCAGCCCGGCAGCAAGAAGAGCCGCTGTGAATATCAATCGCTGCTGTGTCATCCGGTTCTCCAGCATGTGGGAAACTACCATTCATCCCTATCGCCGAAGGCAAAAAATCTCAATCCGGAGAATGGGATCGAATTTCAGGCCTTGTCTTTGCGGGACCGCGTTTCGCCCTATTTTGCCTAGGCATACCATGGTCCGGGGTCTAAACTCCGCGCCGAAACCGAGATCCTACCCGATTCCGCCGAGGCCGGCCCAGGAGCAAGAAGACATGATGATTCCCGTTTCAGAGCAAGGCCGGCTGCCGCTCGACACGCAAAGCTTCCGCGAGGCCATGAGCCGTATCGCGGCAGCCGTTCACGTGGTCACCACCGACGGTCCGGCAGGACAACAAGGGGCGACGGTCTCGGCCGCCTGCTCCGTCAGCGACGATCCCCCGAGTATCCTGATCTGCCTGAACCGCCAGACCCGTGTGCACAGCGCGGTGCTCCAGAACAGGTGTTTCTGCCTGAACACCCTGAGCGACGACCATGAGGGCATATCCGACAGCTTTGCCGGCCGCGACAATCTGGAAATGCCGGATCGCTTCGCCAAGGCCGATTGGACGAGACTGGCGACCGGCTGTCCGGCCCTCGACAGTGCGCGCCTGAGTGTCGATTGCGAGATCTACTCCGTTTCGGAGATGGGCACGCACTCGATCATCGTCGGAACCGTCGTTGACCTGCGCATGACCGACCCGGGCAAGTCGCTCATTTATGTCCGCAGGGGCTACAAAAGCCTCGACACCTGAGCGCTGCGGGATCAAACTGGCCCTTGGGGTACGGACCCACAAATGAGGCTGAAATGGCATGCGAAATAGCGAGATCCCGTTAGGAAGGGTGTGCGGAGCGGGCTTCCTGCCCGGTCAAGCACGCTGACGCCACGGGGTGAAGCCATTTCCATGTCCTTCGGATTTGACCGGATTGCGCCTCCCCGGCGTCGCGGAAGGCTTGAAAATGAACCACATCTCCTGCGCTTCCGCTCCTTGAGGAGAAGCAAGCCGCCTCAAACCATTTCGGCCTCATTTATGGGACCGTACCCTAGTCTCAGGTTGGAATTTCCCCGCATGTTTGGCCCCCGCAATCTCATCACCGACGTTCCCGGTCTCAAGATCGGCAATTCATCCGACATGGATCTCAAGTCGGGGGCGACGGTGCTGCTTCCCGACGAGCCGGCTGTCGCGTCCGTGGCTATTCACGGCGGCGCACCCGGGACACGGGAAATCGCGCTGCTTGAACCGGAACAGACGGTCGAGAAGATCGACGCCGTCGTTCTGGCGGGCGGATCCGCCTTCGGCCTCGATGCCGGCGCGGGTGTTCAGGGACGGCTGGCGGAACTCGGTTATGGTTTCGAAGTCGGGCCGGTCCGGGTTCCGATCGTTCCGACGGCCATCCTGTTTGATCTCCTCAACGGCGGCGACAAGAGCTGGGGGCAAGCGGCCCCCTACCGAGATCTCGGCCGCTCGGCGCTTGATGCCGTTTCCCTTGATTTTGCGCTCGGTTCGGTTGGCGCCGGCACTGGCGCGACCACCGCAAACTTGAAGGGCGGTCTGGGGTCGGCCTCCCAGGTGCTCGACAACGGCGTGACCGTCGGCGCAATCGTCGCCGTCAACGCGCTCGGGCGCGCTACGATCGGGGAAGGCCCACACTTCTGGGCGTCACCCTTCGAAATCGGCGACGAATTCGGCGGACGTGGCATCGCTAACCCCTTCCCGCTTGATGCCGTCGAGGTACGAACCAAGCTCGACGCGCTCAAGGCCGGAGCCAACACCACGATTGCCGCTGTTGCAACCGATGCGGTCCTGACAAAGGGCGAAGCCAAGCGGCTGGCCGTCATGGCGCATGACGGTCTTGCAAGGGCGCTCTGGCCTGCGCACACACCCCTGGACGGCGATCTTGTCTTTGCCCTGTCGACCGGACAGCGCAAACTGGAGAGCGGCCTGGAGGACATGGTCCGGCTTGGGGCAGGGGCCGCCTCCTGTCTTGCCCGCGCCATCGCCAGAGGGATCTATAGCGCCTCGCCCGCTCCCGGAGACCCCGTACCCACGTGGCAAGACAAATTTGGCACCTAGACAAATCTGAAGCAGGGCCACAGCCGTAGTCTGGGCACGTCACAAGCCCAAAGGTCACGCCCCATGCCCAGGTTCCACACTCACCTGCTGATTGCCTTTTTCCTTCTTGCTTTCACGGCAGTTCCAGCCACCGCGAAGACCCTCGTTCTTGAAGATTTCTTTCGCGGCAAGACCGTCGGAAAGGGTGTCTTCGAAAGCAAGATCGCCGGTGTCTACCGGCCCTTCACGGTCTATCTCACGGGAACCTGGAACCCCCGCACATTCACGCTACGGCTTCGGGAGGACTTCGTCTACGAGGACGGTGAAAAGGACACCAAGACATGGTTCTTCCAGAAGGTCGCCGAGGGCCGCTACGTTGGCCAGCGCGCGGACGTGATCGCCCCCACCAACGTCACGACCGATGCCAGCGGCGCGATCCGGTTTGCCTATATCGCCGAACTTGAGACCGAAAACGGTCCGCTTTTGCTTTCCTTCGACGATACGCTCACCCAGGTGGACCGCCGCACCGTGCGCAACACCGCAAAGGTGAAGAAGGCCGGGTTCACGATCGGAACCGTGGATCTCACGTTCACGAAGTGACCTGAGGTCATCCGAAACGCGCCGGACCGCTTGATCGCGGGCAATTGATTGGCTTAACTCCTCCAAAGGCTATTTGGATGACGTTGGGGGGATGTTTCAGTGGCCATTGCGAGAACCTGTTTTCAGTCTTTTATTTTCGCGTTTTCAACGTTCATCGCCGTTCTCCTTCTGTCCGGTTCGGCTTCGACGGCAAGCGACAGGCAACTTGCGGACACACTTGAGGAAACGCTCAGCGAACCCTTTGACGGCGACTTCGACGCCATTCTCGAGCGCGGCTACATGCGCGTCCTCATTCCGTTTTCAAAGACCGGGTTTTTCATCGACAAGGGCGTGCAGCGCGGCGTCTCCGTCGACCTCATGACCGAATTCGAGAAGCATCTGGACAAGGCCTACGGCAAGAAGGTCCAGGACTTCGAAATCGTGCTGATGCCGACGCCGCGTGAGCGGCTGTTCACGGATCTTGCGGACAACAGGGGCGACATCGCGATCGGCAACCTGACGATCACCGAGGAACGGCAGAAGCTTGCAGACTTCTCGGTTCCGCTCCTGAAGGACGTCCACGAGGTCCCCGTCACGCTGGATACCGTGAGCGGCCTGACCTCGACGGCGGACCTTGCCGGTCAAACCATCTATGTCCGCAATTCGGCCTCCTACTATCAGAGCCTTGAAGACCTGAACCGGAAATTTGCCCGCGACGGCACGAAAACGATCCGTATCGAGCGTGCCGATGAGCGTCTTGAAGACGAAGACATCCTGGAGATGGTCGCTGCCGGGACCATACCGATGACCATCGTGGATCAGCACAAGGCAGAGCTCTGGCTTGAGATCCTGAAAGGCCTCAAGATCCATCCGGACGCGGCGGTGCGCACGGACGGAGAAATCGCGATTGCCGTCCGCAAGACGGCGCCCAAACTCCTTGAGGAAATCAACGGATTTGCCGCAACCGTCAAGAAGGGCACGCTGCTCGGCAACATCATCTTCAAGAAATACCTGCAGGAAGCCGATTACCTGCGCGACATGCGCGACGAGAGCTATCAGGCCGACCTGGATAAATTCACCGATCTTTTCGAAAAATACGGAGAGGAATACGACTTCGACTGGCTCCTGATCGCGGCACAGAGTTTCCAGGAATCGAAGTTCAATCCCAAGGCGCACAGCAGCGCGGGTGCCGTCGGTCTCATGCAGATCAAGCCGTCGACGGCCGAGGGCAAGCCCATCAGCATCACCGGCATTGCCGCGGACACCGACAAGAATGTTCATGCGGGCGTCAAGTATCTGCGCTATATCGCCGACCGGTATTTCGCCGACCTGAAGGGCGAACAGGCCGACCAGACCTTCTTCGCGCTTGCCGCCTACAATGCCGGTCCGAGCCGCTTCGAAAAACTGCGCGAAAAGGCAAAAAAGGAAGGCTATGATCCGGACAAGTGGTTCGGCAATGTTGAGTGGATCGTCGCCGCCCAGATCGGCCGTCAGCCCATCGAATATGTCGGCAACATCTATCAGTATTACGTCGTCTTTCACAACGCGAGGAAACACGAGCAGACCGGCACCACCGCTGACTAGGACACTGCATAGGCGACCGTTCAGGCCGCCTTTTTTCCAAGCCCGGCCGCACGCGATAGCATCTTGTTCCGGTCCGCTTCCTTCGATCCGTGAAGCGGCGAAAAGACGTGGTAGCCCTTTGGCTTGAAGCCACAGAATGAGAGAATCTGCTTTTCCGTCTGTTTGCGGATCCCCGAGCCGTAGATCCACCGAAAGATCCAGCCGGGCGTGTCGGCGGTCACCAGAACCTGTGCCGTCCGGCCGGTCAGCAGTTTTTCCGGCAACGCCTTTCCTTCCACGTATCTGAAGGCCTTGCCGGAAAGAAGCACACGGTCGAACAGGCCCTTCAACTTCGCCGGATGGCCGCCCCACCATAAGGGATGCACGATCACGATGTGCTCGCACCAGGTGACATCATCCCAGAAGTCCAGGAGATCCGGCTCCAGTTTCGGCCCCTTGTCGAAGTCCGACGTGCCATAATCCGGATCGAATGACATGTCGCTCAGGTGGCGCGTGCGCACCTCATGGCCCCTGCCTGCCGCTTCCCGGGCATATTCACGGGCCAGAGCGCCGCAGAACGACCCTTTCGCCGGGTTGCCGTCAAGTATCAATATTCTCGTCATGTTTTCACCCGCCTGTTCAGAAAGGGTCACAAAAATTGACCACGGTCATCTTTTGACATCACTATGCTCGGGAATCAAGAATTATTTGACCACGGTCAATTTAACGGGGACGCATGACACGTAAGCCGCAACAGCGCAGCATCGCAACAAGAGCCAGGGTGCTGCAGGCAGCCAGGGACCTGAGCAGAAGGAACGGGCTGGAGGGCTTGACTGCGGAAGCCGTTGCAAACGAGGCTGGTGTCGCCAAGGGAACCGTTTTTTCCCACTTCGGCGACATGGACGGTCTCCTGTCTCACGTGCTTCTGGAACGGCTTGACGCGCTGCGCGCCGGCGCATCAGAAGGCCCGGTACCCGGCGCTCTGCCACCGGACCCGGTCGAAGCGCTCATGCAGCGCATCATGGCCTTGATCGCGGTGATCACCGACAGTCCGACGATCCTCAGACTGTTTCTCGACAATATCGGAGTGACCAAGGCAAACTGCGCCGCGGAATTCGTGGAAACGCTCGACGCACTGGATGCCGAACTCGCGACGTTCCTGGAATTATGGCAGGGATCGGACAGTCTTCAGCCGGCCCTGCGCAAGGACAGGCTCCCCTCGGAACTGGTGGATGGGCTGATCGCTTTCATGATCCACGGCGCGATCCTGTTCAAAAGCCACCAGATCACGGACAAGGCGGTTCTCGAAGCAAGGCTCCGCCGCCATGTCGAGGCCTATCTGCTTCAGGCCTGACCGCGCCGGTCAGGTCTCTCCCTGATGTTCTCCGGGATGCTCTCCGGGCCAGCTCACGACGTGGTTTTCATACTGTTCAAGCTCCATGCCGTCTTCGGGAACGGTCCGCCCCCGGACCGAGATACCGGCCTCGTGCACGGTCTCGCTGTCCCCGGAAACGAGCGGGTGCCACCAGTAGAGATCCGCACCCTCGGCAACGAGCCTGTAGGCACAGGTCGGCGGCAACCAGGTCAGCGTCTTCACCTCTTCGGGCGTCAGTTGAATGCAGTCCGGCACGGTCGCGGCCCTGTTGTCATAGTCCTTGCAGCGGCAGCTTTCGCCATCGAGCAGCGTGCAGGCGACGTTGGTCCAGACGATCTCGCCGCTGTCCCAATCCTCGAGCTTGTTGAGACAGCAGCGGGCACAGCCGTCGCAGAGCGCTTCCCATTCCCCGGGCGACATCTCCTCAAGCGACTTTGTCTTCCAGAAAGCAGTTTTGTTCTGGGTCTGGCCTGATATGGAACCCATGCTCTCGCCTACCTCTCGCACCGATGACTTGAGCGCGTATCACGCAATCCGCGATGCTGCAACGTCCGTGCGGAGCGGCATAATTCAATCTGCCGTTTCACGTCGAGGGATCAATAAGCTGGGAGCAATCCACTTGGGCACGGGCTGTATGTTTCCAGTTGCGTAAAAAAGAGATAGTTTGGAAGCGCGCACATAATCAGGAGAATCTGACCGCGTGACGGAAAAGCCCGAAACAAACGCTCATCCCGTCGACAATGCACCAGGCAAGAAACACCGCATCAAGCGGTTTTTCCTGTCCCTAGATGCATTCGTCGACACTGCCCTTTGGAAAAGCGGATCAGCCATCCGGCGGTTCTTCGAGGGCTATGACGCGTTTTTGCGCCGCTTCCGGGCAAAGGGCATCTGGCGCGGGCTTTCGGAGTTGTCGTCCGACGGCCTGACGTTCGGCCTGATCGGTTTTTTCGTGGTGCTGGCCTTCGCCCAGCCAGCCTTCGAGGCCACCCGCTACGCCGACTGGAAAACGACGGACGAATTCGCGGTCACGTTTCAGGACAGATTCGGCAAGGAAATCGGGCGAAGAGGCATCGTGCTGAACGACAGCGTTCCTCTGGAGGAAATACCAGATTCCCTCATCAAGGCGACCCTGGCCACCGAGGACCGCCGCTTTTTCTTCCACTTCGGCATTGATGCCGTCGGCACATTCCGGGCGATGGTTGAAAACGCGCGCGCCGGCGGCGTTGTCCAGGGCGGTTCGTCGCTGACCCAGCAGCTTGCGAAAAACCTGTTCCTGACCAACGAGCGCAGCCTCAGCCGCAAGATCAAGGAGGCCTATCTTGCGCTCTGGCTGGAAGCCAATCTGAGCAAGCAGGAAATTCTGAAACTCTATCTCGACCGGGCCTATATGGGCGGCGGTGTTTTCGGGGTGACGGCAGCGGCGGAGTTCTATTTCAACAAGAACGTTCGTGAGCTGACACTGGCGGAAAGCGCAATGCTTGCGGGGCTTTACAAGGCTCCGACGAAATTTGCCCCGCATATCAACCTGCCGGCGGCCCGCGCCCGCGCCAACGAGGTCCTGACCAACATGGTCCAGGCCGAACTGCTGACCGAGGGCCAGGTGATCGGCGCGCGGCGCAATCCTGCAATCGCGGTCGACCGCTCACAGGACCAGTTGCCGGAATATTTCCTGGACTGGGCGCTCGAAGAGGTCAAGAAACTGGCGCGCCGCAACCCGGCGCTTGCCCGCGACCGCATCGTGACCGTGCGCACGACGCTTGATCCCGCCCTTCAGAGGCAAGCCGACCTTGCCGTTGAAACCGTGCTTCGCGAAAACGGCAAGCTGCGCGATGCCAGCGAAGCGGCCCTCGTTTCGATGATACCGGACGGGGCCGTCGTGGCCATGGTCGGCGGCCGGTCCTATGGCGAAAGCCAGTTCAACCGAGCCGTCAACGCATTGCGCCAGCCCGGTTCCTCCTTCAAGCCGTTCGTCTACATGACCGCCTTCATGAACGGATACACATCCAAGAGCATCGTACCCGACCGCCCGGTTTCCATCGGCAACTGGTCGCCCAAGAACTACACGCGCAGCTATCGCGGCCCGGTCACGCTCAAGACCGCCCTGACCAAGTCGATCAACACGATACCGGTGCGGCTGTCTCTCGATTTCGGACGCGAGAAAATCATAGAAACCGCCTACGCGATGGGACTGACGCACGAACTCGAAAACTCGATCTCGCTTCCGATCGGCTCATCGGAGGTCACCGCGATCGACATGGCGTCTTCCTATGCGACCTTTGCCAATGGCGGTTACGCGGCCCCGGCCTATGCGATCCTGGAAGTCAGGAACAGCGACGGCGACCTTCTATACCGCAGGGAACGCGATGAAGCCGCGGCTGACCCCTTGAGAGTGTTGCCGGAAGAACAGGTCCACATGATGAATGACATCCTGGTCAATGTGGTTGAAGCCGGCACCGCACGCCGCGCGCGCATCGACGGGGTGGTCGCGGCCGGAAAGACGGGCACGACAAACGCCTACCGGGACGCCTGGTTTGTCGGATATACCGGAAACTTCTCCACCGCGGTCTGGGTCGGCAACGATGATTTCACGTCCACCCGGCGCGTCACCGGCGGCAGCCTGCCCGCCATGACCTGGCAGCTGTACATGAACTATGCCCATGACGGCATCGAACTCGCCAGGATGCCCGGCGTGGACCCTGAATCCCTGCCGCGCCTGTCGGCACCGTCCACAAAAAAGGTCGCCGAGGCGACAACCGTGTTTTCGCAGCCGCGCGTTCTCAAGCGCCGGACACAGGGCCTGCTGCTGCGCATCGGCCGCAACCTGCAGAGCCTCATCGAGAAGGACAGCGCGAAAAACGAAACGGGTGGCGAAAACGCACCGACCGATTTCGCGGCAGCGCAATGACGGTATCCTCTTCCAGTTCCGACGGAGCCGGTTACTCGGAGACCGACTTCAGCGTACAGGAATTGCCGCTCGCGATCCGGCCGCACCGAAGCCGTCCGATCCGCACATTGCTGTTCCTGACGACGATCGTGGTGATCGGCACCCTGCTCGGGATCGGCTCCGCCTACGTCATGATCGAACGGGAACAGCCCCTCAACGCCGTCTCCATCGGGGCCTGGCGCGCCTATCCCAAGGCCGGAACGGCCGAGGCGGATCCCTACTCGGTTGCAATCTACACCCGCGGCGCGGTCGTGCCGCTCGCCTCGGGTGAGGGTCTTGCGCTGGTTGCACGCGAGGACGACGCGGGAAACCTGCTGGATCCCACCTGCGTCTACCGTATCTCGGGGCAGACGCCTGCCGCCAGGCTATGGACGCTCACTGCAACCGACGGCGACGGCCGGTTGACGACGACGCTGCCGGGCCGCGTGCAGGTCGACAGCCAGAACCTTCTGCGCAATCCGGACGGCACGTTCACGATCAGCGCTGCGGGCAAGCCGCACTCGGGCAACTGGCTGCCCCTCGCCCGGGGCGCTAAGGCCAGCGACGGGCTTCGCCTGGTGCTGCGCCTCTACGATGCCCCGGTGACAACGGGCGCGGCGCTTGACGGCATCTCGTTGCCGGTCATCGAAAGGCTCGCCTGCCCATGACCCTGTCGCGCCGCTTTTCGACCACCCTGGGTGCGATCGCGATCCTGTTTCTCGCGGTCGTGATCCACATTCTTGTGGTGTTCGGCATCCCGTTGAACGTGCAGCACAGCGCCTATGACAACATTGCCACCCACGGACCGGACCGCCAGTTCAACCTGCTTCCGGACGTCAGGCCCCAGGAAGAGGCCCTTCCCGACCTCGACCCCGCCATGAAACATGCCGCCTGCCGGTTCCAGCTGGCTGATGGCCCGATCCTGTTCGATGCGGGCATTCCGACAACCTTCTGGTCCATCGGCCTGTTCAACGCAGCGGGTGAAGCCCTTTACAGCCTGAACAACCGCACCGCCGGGGCCGACCGGCTGTCCATGCTTGTGATAACACCCTCGCAGCTCTCGATCCTCCGGGAAAACCCGCCCGAAAACCTCGAAGACCTGATTGTCATTGAAACGGACGAGATCGGCGGCTTCGCGCTGCTGAGAGCCTATGTTCCCCATCAATCGAGGGCAGACAGCATCGATCGCGCCCTTGAGGCGGCAACCTGCGGCGTGATCGGCGAAAGCTGACCCGGCCAGAACGGCACTCAGGATTGCGGCGCATACGGTCCGAGCGCGTCGAACAGTTCCCTGTAATGGGTTTCCTTGCCCCGCCAGCGCCCCAGTGAGGACGTGAAGATCGGCCGCCGCACCTGTGTGTTGGAGAAGGTGGTCACAGGGGTTTCGCTCTTGTAGAACTCAAGACATCCCTCCTCCCAGTCCAGGCCCGCATGGGCAAGCAGGACTTCGCTCTCCGCCCGCTGGTCTTCAACCAGCGTCTCGTAGGTCAGCGTATGGATCTGCGAAGGCACGACCTTTTCCCAATGCTCCATAAGCGATGCATATGTCCGGAAATACCGGCCGACACTCTCCTGCGTGACCGCATAATTGTGGGCAGGCGAAAGCGGATGCGTCAGAAGGGAAATGCAGGTGTCGGCGGGCGCCCTGTGACAGTGGATGAAAGTCGCCTGCGGAAAGATGAGGCTCATCAGCCACAGCATCTCGTAATTGTGGGGCATCTTGTCGGTGACACGGGCGGCCCGCCGGTCAACGCCATCCAGAATGCCGAGATACTTGCGCGCGATGCGCTTGAACTCTTTCGGTTCCATGGCCTTGAGGCGGTTTTCGAGCGTCGCACTCGGCGTTCCCTTAAGCCCCATCTCTTCCTGTAGATGCCGGAAGAACTGGATTTCGCCCCCGCTGGCCGCACGTGAATGGCAACCGATGATCTGCTCCACGAGCGTTGTTCCCGAACGCGGCAGTCCGAAAATGAAGACTGGCTTTTCGGACCTGTCGGCGACATCCTGACGTTCGGCGAAATACGCTGCGTCGAACACGGTCTTCATGAACGCGATGCGCTCTTCATAGGCAGCACCGTCAAAGGGCGGATAGTGGCTGTTGCGCGCTTTCTGGTAGTGTTCGATGCTGTGGGCGGTATCGCCGATATCCGCGTAGATCTTGCCGGCCGCCCAATGCAGGTTCGCCTGCTCGGGGCCCGGTCTCGGCACACCGTCATTTGCGAGCGCCTCGATGTCGTCGAGCAGCGCAGGTCTTTCCTTGAACGACTTGGCAAGGCTGAGGCACTGCGCCGCGGTCGGCACTTCCTTCTTGCATGCAATGGCTTTTTCGAACCAGCCGATCGCCTCGTCGATATTGCCGACAGTGATCTCAAGCTGGCCCATGCCCACGAGCGCGTATCCGTTTTCAGGATCCAGTTTCAAGGCGCGCTGATAGGACTGCCTTGAAAGGACCGCCTGGCGCTTCGCCCGGTAGATGTCGCCGAGTTGCGCCAGGAAACCGGCGTCCTTCGGTGCAAGCGACACCGCCTTCTTGAGCGACGCCAGCGCACCGTCGAGATCGCCTGCGTTCAACAGCGCAAGGCCAAGCAACTGATGCACCTGGGGATGCTTTCCGGCCTTCTTCGCGGCGATCTGAAAGCGCTCGATCGCCAGTCCGATCCTGCCCTCCTGATAATCGGCGATCCCGAGCGAAAAGTTCGCCTGCGGATTTTTCGGGTCTAGGCGCAGCACTTCTTCAAACATGTTCAGGGCAATGGGAATACGGCCCGCGTGCTGATGCGCAAGCGCTTCTTGAACAAGCTGATTAAGTCTCTGATTCATGCCAGCTCCCGGAGCGGTGAGGAACGATTGACCGGCGGCTTGGCAAGGTTTTGCGAAACCTCCCGACACGCCGGATCCTTGCCATTGCAATAATGCCGGGAGGTCGAAAGTTCAATCCGATTGGCAATCTAAATCCGGAACAGCCGACATTGTAGTGAAAGCGCTATTTCTTCACGGGCGCTCGTTCGGTGCTCCAGCCGGTGTAGATCCGCGATTTCTTGGCCGGTTTCTCCTGACCATAGCGGTTGTTCGCTTCGCAACTCGCCTCCGCCAGCCGCACCTGACCTTCAAGCTCCCGGATGGCGTTGTTGACTTTCCACACCCTGTCTCTGCTGGGCGTTTCGATCTCAAGGCCCTTCAGCGCCTTCTTGTAGGCGATGATGCGGTACCGGAGCGCCTGCCCGACCCACTTGATCATGACCCGGTTCTCCCAGACCCGCGCCTTGGCGCCGTCATAGGTTTCCTGCGTCGTCACTTTCTGATTGCGCAACACCCTGAGGCGCTCGTCGTCGGCTTTCTGAACGCGAAGCGCGACCTCGCAGAAAGGCATCACCAGTTCTGCATCACCGGTCGCATCGGCGGCAATCTTGTCGTAGCGCGCATCCGAGGAGCGGAACTTGTCCGAGCGCAGGTAGATAAGGTAGAGATCCGGCGGCACCCGGCCCTCCGTTTCCGGCAAGACACGGGTGCGCGAAAGCTCGACCATCGTTCCGCCGATCCAGTCCTTTGTCCAGGGAGGCCTGATCAGCGTCCAGCCGCGGTCGCGCAGAAGTTTTTCATCATTGGTGTAGTTGAACTTGGAAACGGGATCGCCCCGCAGGCGGGCCGCGTTCTCTCCGACAGCAGGCATCAGGTCATCGTGAATGACGGACGGCCTCGCCCTGTCGAAGTCTCCTGTCGGACGCGCGCATCCCGTGAGCACGGCAAGAACGGCGAGCAGGATCGGGGCGAGCCGGAACAGCCGGGCGGTGGCATCGTGCCCTTTACGCCAGCCGGACGCTACATCTGCTGCATTGCCATTGCCCATCGGGCATGTCTCCAGACCGCTTGTCTTTGCGATTTGAGGCTTTGTTCCGCCTCGATGCGGCTGGAATGGCTTGGACCGTCAGTCCTTGTCAGACCCAGCAGGTCCAGCTGCTCTTCCGATGGTCGCGATTCGTGCGGCAAGATCAAGGTCGTGGCGCTCATAGCGCACACCTGGAAAGAGGATAACCTCTCCAAATGCCTCCCGGCTCGCGGTTTGCCCCTCTCTGGAACGATGGCCCACACGCGCAGTGGGCCGGTGTGCGGATGAAAAATCCAGCAAAGTGCCCATCGTCTCCTCCTTCAGTTCCGGTCTTCTCGGCGGTGTATTACCGATCGAAAACGGTCAAACGGGCGACGCATTACTTGGTGCGGGAATCATTAGGAAGCCGTCAGGGTTAACAGCATGCTAACGCTTTTGGTGCAATTTGAAGGAAACAGCTTCAGACGGTCGAACGGTCTTTCGTATTTGTAGTCGGGTGTTATGCGACAGAGCCAACGCAAAAAACTTCAGCAATCTCAATCGAAGTCTCCCCGTGACAACGGTTCTGCGCGCCCGGGAAACCGGAATATCCTGCTTTCGGCGACCGAGATATTTGTCGGTCGGCAGAAGCATGACGTTGAAGAAAAACGGATTTTTCTCGAACTCGCACGCAATCTCCTGCCAGGCGCAAACGTTGACGACAGCCGCCAGATCTCCTCGCTGCTGGCCGGTCATCCCGAGATACCCGATGACTTGCAGGAGCTGCTGGCTGGGCACGTTGACCCTGCCACGGCTGCACCGGCGATGCGTTACAGTCCGCGCCTTCCTGTGGATCTTCTGGTCTCGGCTGCGGAAAACGGCCCCGAAACCCTGCGAACGGCTGTGGCGTCACGTCCCTCGCTTCGCGAATCGGTGATTTCGGCCCTGTGCGATCACGCCGAAGCCAGCGCGATCCGCATTCTGCTTGAGCGCGAAGACATAACCCTGAGCGCGACCCACAAGGCCAAGCTGTGCCGGAGAAGCGAGATCATCGCCGCACTCGGGCTCGAACTGGCCGGACAGGACGCGCTCAGTCCCAATGGCCTGATGGGCCAGTTCCTTCATCTGCCAGCTCCGTTGAAAAAGCAGGCGATCGCCGCCGCTGAAATGACCAGCCTCGTCAAACAGGCGCAAACACCGGGTGGAACCATGCCGCAACGTCCAGAAGTGAACCGTCTCCGCATTCAGGAGGCACTCGTCAACGAAGCGCTTCTTCAGAACAAGCGCCGCTTCGCAACCCTACTCAGCCAGGGCCTGGGATTGTCGAAGTCCAGCTGCGATCTGCTGCTGCAGCAGGATCAGGCAGAGGGACTGACGATTGCCTTGAAGGCCCTGGGCCTGCCCGAGTTTCAGACGACGACGATCCTGATAAGGATGTTGGGGGAAGACACGCCCCTTCATGACATGCGGGGTTTATTGCGCATGCACCGGACCTTGAGCCACGGGGCTGCGGAGGCGCTTGTCGGTCAGTGGCTGCTGCACGATCAGGGCGATCAGAAACCGTCTCTGCGCCACTCCTCGCAGTACCAGGAAGCGGCCGGCAGGAAACCGGCCCACAAGAAGACGTTCGCAAAACGCGGCGTCGATGTCAGAAAGAAATCCGCGTCCTAGTCGCAGCGTCTGGCGGCCTAGGGTCAGGACCCTAGAACTTGAAGAGGCCGGCGCCTGGAGGAGGCTGATTGTCTTCTTCGGCGGCCAGGGGTAGGTCAACGGCCCCGTCACGCGCCTCGATCTCGACGAGCCAGTAGTCCGGATCCATCCGGGATTCACGATGCAATCGCTCGGAAACTGCCTCAGCGGCAACGCCTGACAGAATCCGCTCGAAAAGACGCCCCTGCGGTTGCTCGCTGAAAAAGGCCTGGGGTGCGGGCCCGTAGAGATCGAATGTCTGATCAAGCCTGTCGACGCTGACAAAGACCGCGCCGGCCTCTTCCGCTCCGCGCCTGGAAACGGCCGCAAAACCGCCTTCCGCGAACAGCCTGCGGACCAGCGCACTCACGAAGAACTCAGACGTGACCCTCATGGCAGGAAACCGGTCTCCACGTTGATGTTGCCGGCCAGTGCCGGATGCGGCCCCGGTTTACGCCAGATCGGTGATAGCTTCAATTATCCGGACAGGCTGAGGCCGCTGACCATCTCGAGCCGCTCGATGGTCTCTGAACCGGGTTCGCCGGTCAACGGCAGACCGCGGTCCAATTCGAAGCGCTTGATGGCAGCCGTCGTGTTGGCTCCCATGACGCCGTCAGCCTTGAGCGGGCCATAACCCAGATCCGAAAGCGCCTTTTGGATTTTTTGGAGATGCGGATCGGTCTCCACTTCGGCAATTCCGGACGGCTCGACGTTGCTCGGAGGGGCCGTATTTGCCCCCGGTTTCGGGCGCGGCACCGGGACAAACGAACTTTGAGGCGCGTCGCCGTGCAACAGGATGAGGGCCAGGAGAGCTTCGTTTGCCTTGCCGGTTTCCGCTTGCCCTGCCCGGCGTTCAAACGCACGAATGGCCCGCTCGGTCGCCGGGCCGCTCAGCCCGTCCAGAGGCCCTTCGTAAAGACCGATCCTGCGAAGCGAGATCTGCAGGTCGAGCACCAGCGTGGAGATCTCCTGAACCTGCAGATCGTTTCTGCGGCCATTCGATTCCGGCAGGACGGGCTCTTCCGCGCGCTCTCTCGTGCTGAAGAGCGGCGCCGGGTGTCGGCCCGGCTGCAGTCCGATCGCGTTGGCGATGATCAGGCAGGACGTCAGCCCCATGACGACTGCGCCACCGGCGGCGACCGGATTGTCGAGCGCAATGTGACCGGCCTTTGCCATCAGGGTTTCCTGAGGCTTTGGAGGATTGTTCTGTTTTCTTGCTCTTGCCATCGTGCCGCCTACGCCGATTCAGCCCAGGGCGCTGACTGTTCAGCTGCGCTTCCGGCTTGCCCCGGCCTGCCTTTCTCGGCTCTGACCGGGATGACGATGACAACGCGATCACCGGCTCCGAGCGACGACCGCAGACTCAGGTCCGCGCCGGCTTCCTCCAGCAATCTCGCCGCGTTTTCGAACACCGTCATGGAATTCTCTGCAGTCCAGTTGAGGCTGGATTGACGATTGCAGGCCGTGATCACCAGTTCAATGCAAGTCGGTCCGGTGACCGCCTCCGCGTGGACGAGCGCGCCGGCCCCGGCTGTTTCCACGACTTCGGAAAGGATGAGATGCAAAGACTGCCGGAACTTCTTTTTTTCCACGAAGACGGCCGGAAGATCTGCGGTCTCTGCCAGGTCCAGCGAGACCTTCAGGCGATCTGCAAGCGGGCCGATGAGATTGCTGCTGTGGGTCAGGCAGTCGGCCACATCAACCTTGCAGTACGCGTCCGGCAAACGCCCCTCCACGGCAGGCACCAGATCCAGCAGTGCGTTCAGGGAGCGTGCGCTCCGATCACCTGCTGACCTTATGCGCCGGACGGTCTGATGCAGGCTGCCCTGCGACAGCGACTTGCCTTCGCTTTCGACAAGCGAGGCGAGATCGACGATTTCGGTAACCTGATCGCGTGCGGAAGACCCGGCCTCCTCGATCAGGGTCCAGCAGGCGCTGCCGGCGGGCGGAAGCGCCCCCTGCTTCGGTGCGTGTTCGGCGCTCCGGCTTTCGATTTCCTGCAACGCCAGGACAACGGATCCACCGGCCATAGCGGCCTCATCCGCGCGGGCGGACCGCAGACGCAGTCTGAACAAGGCAAATTCGGCGTACCCGCGGTCTCCGGGTTTGCCGGAACCGAGACGCAGGCGCACATCCAGCCGGGCTTCCGCTCCGCTTTCCCTGACATCCGCCAGACTTGTCAGGTAGTGCGGGCGATCTGCGACGTTCATGCGCCGGAAAATCCAGTCCTCGTCCGAGACCGACGCCTCGAGACCGAACATCCGGCGGACCGGTCCTCCCAGCACCGAGAGCCTGCCGGTCTTGTCGAGCTCGAGCAGGACCTCGCAGACAGAATTTGAGACCCGTTCCAATCTGGTGTCGGATTTCAGAAGCTCTGAGCTGGCGCGGTGCCTGTCGAGCGAAATCCGGGATGCCAGCATTCCGGTGTAGAGGAAGGCGGCAAGGGAAGCCAACACGCCTGCTTCCGGCGGCAAGGTGACATTCTGCGAAACGCTCGCCGACAACAGGGTAACGGCGGCAAACAGTGCGCAGCAGTAGAGCGACACACCGAGGGTGACCTTCCGGTTTGTGGCGAAGGCCGCCTCCACCGGCGGGATCAGAAGCCAGAGAAGGGCAAAAGAGCTTTCGCCACCCGTCATCAGGCACACCGCGGCCACAAAGCTGGCAAACAGACCGGATGAGAGAGCGATCGTGGTGTTCATGGCGCCTGTACGGGACAGATAGTGTGCGATCGGCCACTGGCACAGCATCCAGGCGAGCACAAGAAGCGTTGCAACGTGTGGAGGTCCTGCCAGCGCCAGGTGCAACGGCAGGATGAACAATGCGACCGTGCCGCTCAGCAGGCAGCTCATGAGCAGGGAACGGTGGAGCGGTGCCAAAAAACTGTCGGCTGCAGCCGCAGGATGAATCATCGCATCGACACGCGCGGACCACAGATCCCAAATTTTGATTATGTTTTTCAGAGGGTTACGCACTCGATACTACCACACGAATCCCACGAAAACTTCCGCTTTCGCCTTCCTGGTGGCCATTGTCGGCTGCAGCACTTAATGAACGATAAAGGATAACTGCGAACGCTCGAAAAAAAGCAAAAAAGCGACACTGATCAAGGACATGGAGCCCGATCGGTAAAATTTGAATCAATTTCTCAGAAAACTTGCCTTAAATGCATGTTTTATTTTACGAAAATTGCCCCGGCTCATTCAACCTGACATTCTTCTGTCCCTGCTACGGTTCGACCATAACAAAAGCGCCGGCAACGCATCGGCGTCTGAACTCGAACTGACATGGGTAGCAAAATGTTGTTTCTTCTGAGGACGGCCTTCTGGCTCACCTTGGTGCTGGTGCTGATTCCGCTCGGATCGAACCAGACCAGCACACCCGAAAAGACCGTCGAAGTCGACCCGGTTTCCGCGTTTCTTGCAGCGCAGGCGACGGTCTCGGACATTGGCGGTTTCTGCAATCGAAATCCGCAAGCCTGCGAAACCGGCGGCAACGCGTTGACCGCGATCGGAAGCCGTGCACGCGATGGCGCGCTGATCGTCTACCAGTATTTCGAAAAGGATGAGCAGGGCCAGGCAATCGAGGACGGTCTCGTGACGGGCTCCACCTCTCCTGCCGCCGTCACGCTGTCTGGCACGGCCGGCAACGGGCACTCCGCGATCATTCCTTCCAGAAATCCAGGCTCCCGAACAGGGCCTGTCACCGGGCCAATTCCGCGGCCCAAACCCGTCTCAGGTCGCGATACCTGAGTGCATTGCCGTTGTCCGGAGGTGTCGTCCGGTTCAACGGCCCTTTGCGCCCCGCTTGAGCGCTGCTGCGAAACGCAGCAACGACGGCTAAACTTCAGCGGCTCGTACCGCTGCGCCGCAGATGGATAGCTGCCCATTCCATCTGCGGCGTATTTTTCTTTTCCCGCCCGTGTGTCTTCCCCCCCTGCACAAGGTCACTTCGTCCGCTATTTGCACTTTCCGTCGCGCAAGCTATATGAAGGCGCAACAGACCTGCAAAGACGAGTGCCATGGCCACCGACATCGCTGAAATCCTTGAAACGTTCGATTTTCTGGACGACTGGGAAGACCGTTACAAATATCTGATTGATCTGGGCAAGGAGCTGCCGCCGCTGAGCGAGGCGGAACGGACCGATGCCAACAAGGTGCGCGGCTGCGTGTCGCAGGTCTGGCTGATCACGAATGTAAGCGACGGCGCGGGTGGAGAACCCGTGCTGACTTTCAGGGGGGACAGCGACGCCCTGATCGTCCAGGGCCTGGTCGCCATTGTGACGTCCCTGTTCGGCAACAAGACTGCACAGGAAATCCTCGACACGGACGTCGAGGGCATTTTTGCGCAGCTGGGATTGCAGGAGCACCTCACACCGCAACGCTCAAACGGCCTGAGATCCATGGTCGGGCGTATCCGGTCGGATGCCCAGAACGCGCTCGCAGCCGCATAGCAAAAAAAAAAAGAGCTGCCCGAAGGCAGCTCTCAAAACATCTGGCTTGGCCAGGCGCGGATCGCAAACGTTACTTGGAACGCTTGCGCTGCTGGCCGAGGCCCATTTTTTTCGCCAGTTCCGACCGTGCCGCCGCATAGTTCGGCGCAACCATCGGATAGTCGGCACCCAGGTCCCACTTGTCACGGTATTCTTCCGGGGTCATGTTGTAGTGTGTGCGCAGGTGACGCTTCAGCGACTTGAACTTCTTGCCGTCTTCGAGGCAGATGATGTAGTCCGGCATGACGGACTTCTTGACGGGAACAGCCGGCTTCAGCGGCTCCGGCTCCGGTTCACTGGAAGCGGACGCTGTTTTCTGCAGTGCGCTGTGAACTTCGTTGATCAGGCTCGGCAAATCGGTCGAAGCAACCGTATTGTTGCTCACGTAAGCGGAGACGATGTCAGCCGTAAGATCAATCAGATTAGCATCCACCGGATTATCAGTCATTTTTCACCCGTTCTCTTCCAAACTCGAATTTTCCATCGGTATAGACCTGCAAGTAATTTGTTCCGAAAACGCTTAAAAAATGACGTTACTTGCGGAATATCTAATCTAAAGCGATTCTACTTAGCAGGTGTTGGTCACAGCCTTATATAGCCGCGCTCGATCTGGCACAACCCCGAAAATCAAATAAAAAACAAATCACGGCAATAAAAGTCGAATTCTATAAATACCGTCTATTGCCAAAACACCAAAGTCGACAAGTGAGCAATAGTATTCCCTTACGACATTCCTTTGTGTTCGCAGGACAGTTGTCCGCGCAAAATTAATCCTTTGGACGAACAGTTTCCGCCAAGGCATCGATTTTGGTGTCGGCACAGGGGCGATAGCCTGCCGCATAAGCAGCTTTTGCCAGCAAATGAGCCGAAATTGGGGCTGTCAGCAGGAAAAACACAACTCCCGCGATAGCGCGCGTAACGACGGAAAGGTCGCCCGCTTCGACGGCAAGCGCGAGCAGCATGAGCCCTGACCCGAGCGTGCCCGCCTTGGACGCAGCATGCGTGCGCATGTACACATCCTTGAGCCTCACCAGACCGAGAGAGGCCACAAAGGCAAAACAAGCACCGGTTATGAGCATCAGACCACAAACAATCTCAACGATGGCGCTCACTGTCCTGCCTCCCTGCGTTTGATGCTTTCCTCCACCTCGTCCATGATCGTTTCGTCGCCGGCAAGGCCCCTGTTGAGAATGAACCGGGCAAACGCGACAGTCGCGAGAAACCCGACGAGCCCCAGCGTGATGGCAATATCGATGTAGAGGTAGATGCCCGTCGACACGCCGATGGCTGCAATGAAGCCGATCCCCACGGCAACGAGCATGTCCAGTGCCACCACCCGGTCCGGCAATCCGGGCCCCTTGACCGTTCGGTAAACGATCACGATGAAGGAGATCGTCAGGATCCCGAGCGAGATCTTGACCGCAACGTCAAGGAACTGGGATGCAAAGAGCTCAAACGGGGTCATCGGAACGCCTCCATGATCTTGCGTTCAAATCCGTCCTTGATGTCGTCAATCGTCGCCTGCGGGTCCGGAACGTCGATGCAGTGGATGAAAAGTGTCTTGCGATCCTCTGAAACATCGACGGACAGCGTGCCCGGAGTCAGCGTGATGAGGTTGGCGAGCATCGTGATTTCAAAGTCCGTGTCGACGGTGAGCGGCAACGCGATGATGCCCGGCTGCAATTCGATTTTCGGCCGCAACACGATCATCGCCACCCGCCATGCCGACAGGACAAGTTCGTAGACGAATGTCGCCGCGAGACCGACCGCCTTCCCGATCCTGCGGAAGTAGGCGGATGTGCCGACCTGCTCGCGGATCAGGTAAAGCGCGCCGGAGCCCAGCACAAACCCGAAGGCCAGGTTTATCTCCGAAAAACTGCCCGTGACGGCCCCCCAGGCAAGGGCCATGAGGATATTCGTGAGAAAAAGGCTCGTCATCCCTGCTCTCCAAGAACTGACCGGATGTAGCCGAACGGATCGACAACGCTGCTCGCACCCTGCGTCGCCAGCTCGATCATCCACTCGGGCTGCAATCCAAAATAGACCACAAGTGCGGTAAGAACACCCAGTGGCAACCAGACCGCACCGCTGCCGAGCTGCTGCTCATCCGGCGACCCGGCGACCGCCACGCTCTGCCCATCGGCGGTGCCTTCCGGCCCACCCCGCCAGAAGGCATAGATCCAGACACGTCCCATGGCGAGCGTCGTCAGGAAGCCGCTCACGAGGATTGCGGCGCCCAGCCAGAACCTGTCGCTCTGGAAAGCGGCATCGACAAGCATCACCTTCGGCCAGAACCCGGAAAACGGCGGCAGACCGGAGACGGCGAAGGCCAGGACCAGGAACACGCCGGCAAAGGCGACACTCTTGTGGTAGAGGCCTCCGAGCTGCCGGAGATTGAACGAACCGCCCATCATGCCCATGATCCCGGCGGCCATGTAGAGCGCCGTCATGACGATGATTGAGTGGACCGCATAGAAGATCGCGCCCGAGATCGCGAGCGTCGCCTGCGTGTCGCTCGAAGCGACGGCGAGACCCGCCAGCATGGAGCCGATGCCGGCGATGACAAGGTACCCCAGAAGACGCCGGATCTCGCTTTGCGCCAGGGCGCCGAGCGCACCTGTGATCAGGGTCGCAATCGCGACAATGCCGATGACGTCCGCCATGTAGTCGAGCGAGGCGGGCAAGATAAGCACGAAGATCCGGATCAGGGCGTAGACCCCGACCTTGGTGAGCAGTCCCGCAAACACCGCCGACACGACGATATTTGGCGTGTGGTACGAGGCAGGCAGCCAGAAATTGACTGGAAAGGCGGCCGCTTTCATGGCAAAGGCCAGAAAATAGAGGGCTGCGACCGTCGCAAGCGTGCCCGATGCCGGGTTGTCGAGACTGTCGACCTTTACCGCGATATCCGCCATGTTGAGCGTGCCGAATATGCCGTAGAGAAGGCCCGTGGCGATCAGGAACAGGTTCGTGCCGACAAGATTGAGCACGCCGTATTTCACAGCGCCGTCAAGCTGAATGCGATCGTTTCCGAGGATGAGCAATCCGTAGGACGAGATCAGCAGAACCTCGAACCATACATAGAGGTTGAAGACGTCGGCGGTGAGAAACGATCCGCAGACACCGGTCATGAGCAGCAGCAGAAACGGATAGAAACCATAGCGGCGGCCGGAACTGCTGACGGTCTTCATCCCGAATATGCCGGCACAGAATGCTACGACCGAACCGATGAAGGTCAGGGTCGCTCCGAGCGGATCGGCCGTGACCGCAATACCGAACGGCGGCAGCCAGTTGCCCATGACCATGGTGATCACCCCATGGTCGAGCACGCGGATAAGAAGCCCCAGGCTCGCAAGAACCAGGAGACCGAGCAATGCGACCCCGAGCTTCGGCTGAAGCTCGGTATTCTTGCGGAGCATCAGGCACAGGGCACCGCCGACCATCGTGATCAGCGATGGCGCGACGATCAGCCAGTCACCCGCAGCAATCGGCGTGACGATCATTGCGTCGGAATAGTCGACGGGAACAGAAGAACCGGCCATAAAGCTTAGTACCCTTGTGGCGGAGTTGGGTCGTTGTCAGGTTCGGCGACGCGCATCTTGTTCACTTCGTCGGTTCCCAGTTCCTGATAGGCCCGGAAGGCCAGGACGAGCAGGAACGCGAAAAACGAGAAGGAGATCACGATTGCCGTCAGCACCAGCGCCTGTGGCAGCGGGTTCGCGGTCGCGGTCTCCGGGGTGTAAAGGTGAGAGGGAATGAGCGGCGGGATTTCCCGCGTCAGACGGCCGTTCGTGAAGATCAGCATGTTGACCGAGTTCCCGAGGATCGCGATCCCGAGCAGGATCCTGACCAGATGCTTCGACAGCATCAGGTAGACGGCAACGGTGAAAAACAGTCCGATCAGAATGGCAACACCGGTCTCCATCAGTCGGCCTCCCTTTCTTCCAGCGCAAGGGCAATCGAACCGATCGCGCCGACGACAACCAGGTAAACGCCGATATCGAAGACAAGCGGTGTCGAGAGGGCGATTTCAACGTCGAAAAGGTCGAAGATCAGCCACTGGCTGGTCATGAAAGCCTGGTTCTTGAAGAAGGACAGGACACCCGCAAGCGCACCGATGAACAGTCCGAAGCCCGAAATGCTCATCGGGTGAAACACGATGGCGCGCCGAACCGATGCCACGCCACAGGCGATCCCGAAGATCGCGAGGGCGGACGCCGCAATCAGGCCGCCGATGAAGCCGCCGCCGGGTTCATTGTGCCCGCGCAACAGCACGAAGATCGAAAACAGGACCATCAGGGCGGCCAGGTATGGCGCGATTGTCCGGAAGATGACCGTCCGCATCAGCGCACCTCCGCAGTTTGATTTTCGGCCGGAGCCGCGGATGTCTTGTCCGCCGTGTCCTCGGGCGTCCGAGTCTTGATGCGGATCAGCGCCAGCACGCACAGGCCCGCCAGGACCACGACCGCGATTTCACCAAGCGTATCAAAGCCGCGGAAATCGACGAGGATCACGTTCACGATGTTCCGTCCATGTGCGATGGAGCGGCTGAATTCGGTAAAGAACTCCGACAGCCGGCTGTCGAACGGCTGCTGCGTGATCGCAAGCAGCGTAAGCATGAGACCGAGACCGACGGCCACGGCCACCACGCCGGTAACGACGCTTGACGCCAGAGACCGGTGATCGCGCGGTGACAGATTGAGACGTGTCATCACCAGCGCGAGAATGACCACCGACAGCGTTTCCACCATGAACTGGGTGAAGGACAGGTCCGGCGCGCCGAACATCATGAAGATGAGCGCAACCGCAAATCCCTGGACGCCCAGTGAAACGATCGCCGTCAGGCGCGTTTTCGCGATCAGAACCGCGATCAGTCCGAGCACGGCGATCAGCAGGATGCCCCACTCATAGAACCGGTATTCCGGAAGCTTGGGCAGCGCCGGAAAGCTGCCTGTCAGATAACCCGGCAGCAACACGGCGAGCGCCGTGAAGACGAACGTCAGTAGCATGTAGGTTTGCATCTTTCCAGTTTGCAGCAGCCGGGTGACGGCGGTTGCCATCGAGACGATGCCGCTGACCGCCTGGTCGAACCCCTTGTCCGGCCCCCAGCCGATCGCTTCCAGCGCGGACGCGATCATGCTGCGCATCCTGTCGAGCTGGGTGAACAGCAGGACCCCAAGGCCAACCGTGATGAAGGACAGGATGACGGGCGCGTTGATCTTCGTCGGGATCAGGTGCAGGTCGATCTGCGTGAACTCGCCAAGAAGCGACGACAGGGTCGGTCCGATGAACAGCACGCCGGTCGTGTGCGCAACCAGCGCCAGAATGACACCGGTCACGGACAGAACGACAGGCCCGGCGATGAGCAGGACAGGCCCTTCATGCGCGTGTTTCGGCGTCTTCACCTCGGCGCCCAGGAACGGTTTGATCGCAACCGCAGCGGCGATGACCAGCATCAGCGCGTTGCCGACAACGGCAACGAGCGTGACAATGATACCGAGCTGCCCGAGTGCAGAAATGTCGGACGTGCCGTAATAGAGAATTTCCTTGGCGATAAACCCGATGAAGGGCGGCAGACCGGCCATGGAAAGCGAAGCGAGACAAGCTGCTGCGAAAGTGATCGGCATCAAGGTTCGCAAACCGCCCAGCTTGGTCACGTCTCGTGTGCCGGCCTCATGGTCGATGGTCCCGGCGACCATGAACAGTGCCCCCTTGAAAAGGGAATGCGCGAGCAGATAGAGAACGGCGCCTTCCAGCGCTTTTTCGTAGCTCGTACCGGTCAGCATCACCAGGAGCCCGAGCGAGGCGACCGTGGTATAGGCCAGCATCAGCTTCAGGTCCGTCTGGCGCACGGCGAGAATCGTGCCGACAAGCAGCGTAATGCCACCGAACAGCGGCAGAACCGTGGTCCAGAGCACCGTGTCGCCCAGAAGCGGATGCATGCGCATCAGCAGATAGACGCCCGCCTTCACCATCGTTGCGGAGTGCAGATAGGCGGAAACCGGTGTAGGTGCCTCCATCGCGTTCGGAAGCCAGAAATGGAACGGGAACTGTGCTGACTTCGTGAACGCACCGCCCAGCACCAGCAGGAAAATCGGCAGGTAAAGCCCGGAATCCTTGATGATGTCCTGAGACGCCAGCAGTTCCGACATCTCGATCTCGCCCGTTGCCGAAATGATCAGGATGAAGCCTGCCAGCAGCGCCAGCCCGCCGCCGCCCGTGACCACCAGGGCCTGGATCGCCGCCCGCCTGGACGCCGCCCGCAAATGGTCGAAGCCGATCAGAAGGAACGACGTGATCGACGTGAGTTCCCAGAAAATGAAGAGCGAAATCAGGTTGTTGCCGAGAACCAGTCCGAGCATCGCGCCCATGAACAGGAACAGGAACGAAAAGAACCTTCCCTGTTGCGGGTGTCCCTTGAGGTAGCCCCCGGCATAGAGAATGATGAAGGTGCCGATACCGGAAATCAGCAGACCGAACAGCGTTGAAAGACCATCGACATAGACCGAGAAATTGACGCCGTAGCTTGGCGCCCAAGCCTTTGCGGCAACGAATGTCTCCCCTTGCGAGACGGGACCGATGAACCCGACGAAATGCAGGAAGATGAGCGCCGGAACAAGCGCAAGCGGCCATGCGGCATTGTGCTTGAGCCAGCGGGTCAGGAAAGGCGCAACGACCGCAGCGGCAAAAGGTGCGAGTACGGCGTACAAAGTAGTATCGTCGATCACTGCAGGCGTCATGCTGATCTTTCGTCACGTTTTCAATAAAACGGCCTGTGTTGATCGGTTCGAATCAACACCCTGTCGCTAAATCATAGCGGGCCGGAAGACTTATGACATGTCTTAGGTTCACGATTGTGCGTCTTCAAGCATTTCCGACACGATTTTTCTGCCCTCTTGTCGATTTGTTCGCGCGCAGCACGACCTCGGTTGTGATTTTCGCCCATTTCCGGGAGCGGACAAGGGTTTCATCCACGTCAAGCAGAGAAGAAGACTTTATCCTGGGTTGCATTCCCGCGTTCTCCGGTCTCCGACGGCCCCACCGCAGATTTACCTAAAGGGAGGAAGTCGGCGTCGCCACTTGATTTCAAAGACCAAATAACGTTCCCTTTTAGGCGAGCAAGGCCAAGGGCGGCTGATTGTCGACCCGTTGCTGAGCGAGGCAGTTATGGCGTTGGAACCAAAAAACAAGAATTCTCTCGGGACTGAACAGCAGCACGCGCAAACCCTGGATTTTGAAAAGATCTTGAAACTCGGCAGCGACGCCGTTCTCGTGGTGTCCCTGGACGGGTCTGTCCTGTTTGCCTCGCCTGCCACGGAAGAACTTTTCGGCTGGCCCGTGGATCTGCTGTCTGGCCACGTTGGCGACCTTGTGCATGTCGAGACGGCCACCCGGGATGCCAGCGCCCTTCACCGGATATTGTCGGGCAACGGTGACCCCTTCGGACAGTTGCCCGAAGCGGAAATGCAGCTGCGTTCTGCGACCGGGTCCGCGGTTTGGGCGGACGTCGCAACCCACATCCTGGAAGACGCCGGGGGCGCAGCGGCCGCATTTGTCATCTTTTTCAAGGATGTCGCGAGACGTCGGGAGCTGGAGGGCTTGCTTGAGGCCGCCTCCCAGAGCGATCCGCTGACGGGGCTCTACAATCGAAACGCGTTTGAAGACACGCTCAGGCGCGAGTGGGCGCTTGCACTTCGGGAAAAGACGCACACCAGCCTGATAAGGGTGACGTTGGACCGTTTCGACGCCTTCGTAGAAGACGCCGGAACGCAGGCCGCGGACGACTGCCTTGTCAAGGTGGCGCGAACGCTCAGGGAAACCGCGCGCAGGCCGGCCGATATTGCCGCCCGCACCGCGACAAGCGAGTTTTCGCTTCTGCTCCCCCGAACCCATGGGATGGGAGCGGAAACGATCAGCGCCTATATCCAGGTCGCGATCGAGGACCTGGCAATCCCGAACCCGGTCAATGCTGCCGCCGGCGGCGTCATGACCGCGTCCGTGGGAGCGGTCTGCACCGTCGCGGAACAGAACGGCATTTCCGAAAGCCATGAGTTCATTTTGTCGGCGGCTGAAAATTGTGTATTCGAGGCAAGGCAGGAGGGCGGCAACAGGGTCAAGACACTCGTCAAGACGCTGACCCGTTGATTTCGGGAAACTCATGTTTCTTGAGCTTTTGGCACAGCCTCCTATCTAAACGCGAAACGAAGGAAAATCGGGAAGTTCATTATGAGCGACGACATCACCAGAACGGAAGAAAAAGCGCCCAAGGTGAGGAAAACGACCGCTGAATGGATGAACCAGCTGACGGCAGAGCAATTCTATGTCACGCGCCAGTCGGGCACCGAACGTCCGTTTTCCGGTCCCTACTGGGACAACAAGCTGGTCGGGCGGTACGACTGCATCTGCTGCGATGCGCCGCTCTTCATGTCGGATACCAAGTTCGACGCCGGCTGTGGCTGGCCGAGTTTCTTCGAATCCGTGCACCCCGAGGCGATCCGGGAACTTGAAGACAAGTCGCATGGAATGGTGCGCACCGAAATACGGTGCAATCAGTGCGATGCACATCTGGGACATGTCTTCCCGGACGGACCCCATCCGACCGGCCTCAGATACTGCCTGAATGGTCACGCTATGAACTTCGTTCATGGTGGCGGAAGACCTGCAAAGGCGGAAAACGGCGACTGAAGCGGCCCCTGACCGGGACCGGGTATCCGGCCCGATATCAGCCGCTTGCGCTGGGGCTCGATCACATGCCGAACAACGCCGCAACAGTGATGATGTTGCCCACCAGCGCGATCATGTAGGCGATTGAGCGCGGGCCCGGAATGCCGGTCACATAGGCCGGGAGGTAGACCAGGCGGCCCCAGAAGAACAGTTGCGCGCCAAGGACGGCCATTGCCATGTCGGTGGTCGGCACGACGTAGGCAAGCACTGCGGGAACGAGAAAAAACGGCAGATTTTCTTTCATGTTCACCAGCGCCTTGTCGGCACGCAGCCCCAGCCTGCCCTTGTCCGGCAGTTCATCGCGCCCGCCGGCAAGCTTCAACAGGCTGACCGAAGGCAGGTGGAAAAGCGCGGTTGCATAAATCTGGATGAAATAGAGGGCCAGAACGGCAAGTATCCACGTGATCATCAGGTTGCTCCAGCGTTCGTGTGTTGATTGAACGTCGCCCGGAGCCTAGTTTTTCCGGCAGCATCAGCAATTCCCCCGCAGGGAATAGACACTGTCCATGGACCCGAACATGAACGCGCACGGCTCTGCCTTCGGCACTTCCCTGAAATCCATTCGCAGCGAGCGTGGAATGAGCCAGTCGGATCTGGCCGGCCGCATCGGCTCGACCCAGCGCCACATTTCCTTTCTTGAAACCGGCCGGGCACAGCCAAGCCGTTACATGATCCAGCGAATTGAACGGGAACTTGGTCTCCCGGTGACGCGGGCGCATGTGCTTTATGACACGGCCGGTTTTGCCAGCCCCTACAAGTGCAGGGCCGAGGAATCCGCGGACGTTCAGGACGCACTCGATCTCATTGAGACCCGCCTCCTGGCAAACTGGCCCTTCCCCGCCTTCGTTCTCGACAAGCGCTGGACCATTCTTCGGCACAACCTGCCCGGCAAGCTGTTTCTGGCCGGCGTGATCGGCGACCAGAACGAACCGCCGAACATGTTCCGCATTTTCCTGTCGCCGGACTTTCGCGAACGCGTGCTGAACTGGACGGAAGCGGCGCCCATATTCGCCGCGCGTCTTTACAGGGAAGCTGCAGACGATCCCGAACTCGCCGATTTGCTACAGCAAGCCCATGCAAGCGGCTTGCTTGACGGACTGGACGAGACCTTCCGGGAGGACGTGCCGGTTTTCGTGCCGGTCGAGGTGCTCGGTCCGGACGGAAGCAGGCTTCGCCTGACCTCCATGCTCGGACAGCTCGCCTCGGTCCAGGATGCCGTGGTCGAAGGCATGACGATCGAACTCATGGTTCCGATGGACAGTGCGACGGAAAAATGCCTTCTGTCCGCGGCCAAACCACCGCGCAACCTGGATGCCGCCGAATAGGAGCGTTTCTTGAAAACCCTTTCCCAAGTCTCCTGCATCATCGCCTGCCTGTTCCTGCTGGGTCAGCCTGCAGGCGCGTCTGACGTGGCCGATGATGTCTGGAGCGGTACGGAAAAGCGCCCCGCCGGAGGTCTGCCGGACGGCAGCTAT
Organism: Roseibium sp.; assembly: GCF_965232425.1. Classification (GTDB taxonomy): domain Bacteria; phylum Pseudomonadota; class Alphaproteobacteria; order Rhizobiales; family Stappiaceae; genus Roseibium. Next base: position 4,953,734 of record NZ_OZ246971.1, on the reverse strand, counting down.
GCCATCTACCGGGCCGGGACAGAGGATGCGGTTGCCGCCTGGTACGGCACTCCGACGCGCCGCTACAGGCACGCGATCCTGGGCGACGATATCGAGGCCGGCTCGCTGCACGTTGCCACGCGCGACGGACGTATGTTCGACTTACACCTGCCGGAGAGCGAAGTCTTCGAAGACCGGACGCCGAGGATCACTGATCTGGACGGCGACGGGCGCTTCGAGGTGATCACCATCCGCTCGTTCGCAAATGCCGGTGGCAGCGTCGCCATCTACGGGCTGCGCGACGGCAAGCTTGTCGAACTGGCGGCGACGGACCCGATCGGCAGAACCAACCGGTGGCTCAACATTGCCGGGATCGCGGATTATGCAGGGCGCGGCAAGCCGCAGATTGCCTATGTCGAGACGCCACATATCGGGGGAACGCTTTATTTCGTGGAATGGCGCGGTGCTGCCCTTGTCCCCATTGCATCCCTCCCCGGTTTTTCCAATCACAGGATCGGCGCGCGCGAGCAGGACCTGTCTGCAGACATCGATTTCAACGCGGACGGACGTCCCGACATCGCGGTTCCCTCGAACGACCGCCGGACCCTGAGGGTTGTCGGCATCGAGAACGGACGCGCCGGGGAACTTCACCGGGTACAGTTTCCCTCAGAGATCAAGTCAAGGAAGCGGTCCAATGGCCGCTGCGTGGAAATGGCATTGCGCAACGGTCAGACCGGCCGGGTGTGCCCGTCGCCCTGACCGGACGATTTGTCGGCCCTGGATGACAGGATCCGCCCGATATTGACCTCGATCCAGTCCGCGATCTGCCGCACCTGCAGGGCGACTTCCCGGCCGATGGGCGTCAGACTGTAATCCACGTGCGGCGGAACGACCGGGCGCGAAAACCGGTCGACGAACCCGTCGGCTTCGAGCGTCTGCAAGGTCTGCGCCAGCATCTTCTCGCTGACACCACCCACGGTGCGGCGTAGCTCGGAAAACCTCTGGTCACGCTCCAGCAACGCAATCAGAACCAGTACACCCCAGCGGCTGGTCAGGTGTTTGAGGATCTCCCGGGACGGGCAGTTCTGGTTGAACAGCTCCCCGCGCCGCATCATTTCGGACAGAGCAACCCCTGACGCGTGTCCGGGCGGTGTTTCGGAGGTTTCTCCCCCGGCATCTGATCGACTGTTTTCGGCCATTTTTCAAAGTTTCTCAAAACTAACCTTTTGGTGCGTACTAACAAAAAGTAAGTACAGAGTCTACATCGGCTGCATCCGACAAATGTCGTCAATCCAGATCGAGGAATTTTGAGATGATTGCAGTCACAGGTGCAAATGGTCAGCTCGGCAGAAGTGTTCTGCGGTTTTTGAAGGATCTTGGGAACGAGCCGATCCGCGCCCTGGTGCGCACGCCGGAGAAGGTGCAGGATCTTGCCACTGCGCAGGTGAGCGTGGTCCGCTTCGACTACGATGATCCGGCAAGCTTGCCGGAAGCCCTGGAGGGCGTCGACCGGCTCCTGCTCATTTCCGGCTCTGAACTCGGCCGGCGCGTGCCGCAACACGCTGCCGTCATCGAGGCCGCGAAATCCGCATGTGTGAAATTCATTACCTACACGAGCCTTCTCAACGTTCCCGGGACGCAGCTCATCCTGGGCGCTGAGCATGTCGAAACGGAAAGGCTGCTTGAAAAAAGCGGCATTGCCCATGTCTGCCTGCGCAACGGCTGGTACCTTGAGAACTTCGCGGGGACGATCGCCGCCGCACTGGAGCACGGAGCTGTTGTCGGATCGAGCGCAGACGGAAAGACATCCATCGCCGGACGCGATGATTATGCGGAAGCCGCAGCACGCACGATCGCCGGAGACGATCTTTCAACCCGCGCCGTGGAACTTGCGGGCGACGAGGCCATCACGCTGCAGGATCTGGCAAACGAGATCTCAAGGCAGACCGGCCGCCGGATTCCGTTTCAAAACCTGCCAGAAGAAGACTATGCCGGCATCTTGAGAGGGGCGGGTCTGCCCGACGGGTTCGCCAGGGCCATCGCTGACGCAAGCGCCAGAACGGCACAAGGCGAACTCTACAACAGCTCGTCCGCGCTGCGGGAGATCATCGCTCGCCCGACCCGGACCCTGCCGGACTACGTCACCGAAATTCTCAGCGCTTCGAAACCGGGCTCCTGATCACGCGCGTGCGTCCGCCGGAGGCATTTGGCCTCCGGCATCCATTCAAGATGCTTCTCAATCACTTCAAGGATATTTGTTGGCCCGGGTTCGGCGAACCTGCTAGGCAGGATCGAAGACACTTCTTGAAAGTCCGATATGTCCAGTCCGGATACAGCCGATCCCTATGTGCAGGATGGCCCATACGCGTGGTTCCGCCTTGCAATTTCGATCCTGCTCAGCACCATCGGCGGTGCCGGGATGTGGGTCGTTGTCATCGTGCTGCCGGATGTGCAGGCGGATTTCGGCGTTGACCGGGCCGGTGCCTCCCTGCCCTACACGGCCACGATGGCCGGGTTCGCCATCGGCAACTACATTCTCGGGCGCTTTGTCGATCGCTACGGGATCGTTCCGCCCGTGATCGCCTCGGCGATTTTTCTGGCCGCCGGGTTCTCGCTCGCGGCCATCAGCCCGAACGTCCTGCTGTTCACGCTGGCACAAGGCGTTTTGATCGGCCTGGGCACGGCGGCAACCTTCGGACCGCTTGTCGCCGATATCTCGCACTGGTTTCTGAAACGCCGCGGGCTCGCGGTCGCCTGCGCCGCCTCCGGCAACTACCTGGCCGGCGTTCTCTGGCCATCCTTCATACAATGGAACCTGCAAACCTCGGACTGGCGCGAAACCTATCTGGTCATCGGCATCATCTGTCTGGTCACGATGGTGCCGCTCGCCCTGATCCTGCGGCGGAAACCGCCGGAATCGGCCCTGGCGGCCGGCCCGTCCGCATTGGCTTTCGGCAGCCAATCGACCGGCCTGTCCCCGACGGCCCTTCAGGCGCTTCTGGTCATTGCCGGCCTGAGCTGCTGCGTGGCCATGTCCATGCCCCAGGTGCATATCGTCGCTTATTGCGTCGATCTCGGTTACGGGATCGCCCCCGGTGCCGACATGATCGCCCTCATGACGGGCATGGGCGTCGTCAGCAGGCTGATATCGGGTGTTCTGGCGGACAGGATCGGCGGCATCAGGACACTCCTGATCGGTTCCGTCCTGCAATGCGCGGCGCTGTTTCTCTATATACCGTTCAATGGCCTCGCATCGCTCTATCTGGTCTCCCTGATCTTCGGGCTGTCACAGGGCGGCATCGTGCCGAGCTACGCGGTAATCGTGCGCGAATATCTTCCTGCGCGCGAGGCCGGCCGCCGTGTCGGTCTGGTGATGATGTCGACAATTCTCGGCATGGCGCTCGGCGGATGGCTGTCCGGACTGATCTACGACCTGACAGGCTCCTATCAGGCCGCGTTCATGAACGGCATCGCCTGGAACTTCCTCAACATGGCGATCATGGTGTTCATCCTGTTCCGCGGCAGGCCGCGCGTCGCCGTTTCCTGAGCGATTGCGCCTTTTCTGCAAAGCACCTGGGAATGGTCTGCACGCGCATTCGGTTTGATCCCGGCATTCAACCGGATCCGGAGCCCGCATATGTATTTTCAAACCGCGCATGTGATCGTTGCACTGACCATATTTTTTCTGCCAACAAGATGGTCTCTCATGGTGTACGCGGTCGTAACGGCTTTCTGTTTTTTTGCGCTGGCAACAATTCAGGACGTCAATTGGGGTACGGGCCTCGCCCGCGGAGCTGCGGTTCAGATGACGCTCGCGTCGTCTGCGGGCATGCTCGCCCGCTTGTGCGTCCGGGCCGCCGTCTTCGTTTACCGCAACACTCCCCGATAGTCTGCCGAGGCGTCAGTGCCGCGGTTCGCGGGCGGGCGCAGACGCGGCAACGTCGACACTTCTGCGTCGCGAGCCCCCGACACCGATTATCCTGGCAACGCAATTGTGAGGTTTTCGGCCGGTAGACGCACCGCGCAGAATTAAGTTGCAATCGTTTCCGAGTTTATGCTGTCAAAGAAAAGATAAATGGGCATTGATGCCGGCGCTCTGGTGCTTATCATGAACGGGAATATCCCATCGCAAAGATGAACGACAACAACATCGCCGACAGAGCCGCCGTCTTGATAACACGCCTTGTCCTGCTCGCGCTCCTGATCCTTGCCCCCTCCTCCCTGATGGCATCGGATCAGACCAGATCCATCCTGATGCTCACATGGCGCGGCCTGACACCGGCAGAACACAGTTTCATCGCTCATCTCGAAAAGCTTGGTGTCGATGCAGATATCGAACATTTCGACGCGGGCCGCGATCAGACCAGGCTGGCAGGTTTCCTCAGGGACCGGCTGGACGATATCAAGTCGATGGATTTGATCTACACCTTCGGAACGACCGTGACGATGACCGTTCAGAATTTCCACGTCGACAACGTTCCGCGCGTCTTCAACATTGTCACCGACCCGGTCGGTGTCGGCCTCGCACCGGCGCTGGACCGGCCACCCCGGGGAATGACCGGAGCAAAGCACTCGTTGTCGCCGGAGGTCAATCTTCAACTGCTCTCCGGCGTTTATCCGGTCAGGACGATCGCCGTCCTCTTCGATCCGAGGGAGAGCAATGCGGTCGCAGAGGCAGACCGGCTTTCAAGCGCTGCGGAAAAACGCGGGATTTCCATCAAGCGGCTGCGCTTCGCCCCGGACGCGAAGGAAAAGGACATTCAGATCGCCGCGCTGAAGCCCGAACTTGAAGACGTCGATGCCATATACGTGACCTCTTCGTCCTCGTTTGTCGCCCATTCCGAGGCCCTGCCGCAGATCATACCGGAGGACCTCGTCAGCATGGGATCCTCGAGCGCCTATGTCGGAGACGGCATAACGCTCGTTTTCGGCAGCGAATACGAGGAACGCGGCAGGACCGCTGCCGAAATGGCAGCAAAGATCCTGCTTGAGAAGGTCCCGCCGCACAATCTGCCGATCGACGAGATCAGCGCTGCGGAGGCAACGCTCTACATCAATAGCGGCAACAAGGCGGCCTCAAAGCTCAAGCTGGAAAACTCCCGGAACGCGGTCGTTTACAAATAGGTTCGCGACCCGATCCCCGACAGGTCCGGTAGCATGCACGGGCACCTTCCGACACTTGCCCACGGGTGCCTAGGCAAGAATCCGCGCCGAATTGGACTGCCTTTCGAAAACGGAAGGCAGAACTTCAACCTGGCTGTGCCCCAGTCTTCCATACGTCCGGCCGACCTCTCCGAAGAGCCAGATCAGGCGTTCGCAAAGGTTCATGGTATTCAGGAGCCTCCCCCGGTCCTCGTCCGTAAGGAGGTGGTCTTCCCCCAGATAGGCGACCTTGATCGCATTGATGCCGTTGCCCTTTGCCGATGTCAGCCGACTCAGAACCTCAAGGGTGTCGCGGTTTCGATCCCGGGCGACCGATATCAGCACGCCCAGGATGGCGTCGAGGCCTTCGACGGCGGAATCCGCAAACCACAGGTCCGGGCGTGTCTTGCGCAGACAAATGACTTCGGCGCCGAGACCGTCGAGCGCATCCCGCATGCCTTGCGTCAGATAGAGAATACGCACCAGCAGATCGACCCGCCCGTGTTCAGAAGGCGACAGGGACCGGTCCGATGCAATGTCCTTGAGCGCTTCCTCGATAACCCGGTGAAGGGCAGCGGCCGCTTCCAGGTTGGCGTGAAGGTCCTTCAGGCCGCGGTTCGACCGCATGGCTGAAAACGCCTCGGAACACTGCCGCAGGAGCTGGACAATCTCCAGTTCGGCCAGCCTCTGAGCGACAGATGGAGGCTCCTGACAGGGTTGCAGCAAGTGTTTCGGCTTGGCGCCGCTTTCCGCCCGGGTCTCGGGACTGACTTTTTGGAGAAGATCCGCCGTCGGCCCCAGCATCATGAGGAGAATGGGCACGGGCAATGCATTGAACAAGACATAGGCCAGCGCGACCTGTGTGCCCGCGTCGGTGCTCAAATGAGAGACCAGCGCAACAATCAGCGGCCACCCGGTCACGGCTTCCACGTACATCACCGGCAAAAGGATCATGGCCGAAATCGCGTTGAAACCGAGCTTGTAGAGGGCGACCTGCCGCTGCACGCCGGAAAGGTTGACCGACAGCAGCAGCATCAGCACCGAACTGCCGATATTGGCACCGAACACGAACATGATCCCGTCCTGCAATTCGAACAGGCCGGACTGCAGGAAGACGATCATCACCGCTGTGACGGCAATCGATGACTGGGCGAAAATGGTCAGGACCATGCCGGCGAGAAACGCCATGAGCGGCGCTCCCGCCGTCACTTCGACAAAGTGCAAGAACCAGGCCTGCGTTTCGATCTGCGTGGCGGCATCGCGCATGATCTGGAAACCCAGGAACAGCAGTCCGACACCGATGGCAGCTCCCGCGACATGTTCCCTGTGCCGTGCACCGAACGCATAGAGAATGCCGGAGACACCGATCAGAAGCGACACGGCGACACGGATGTCCAGGGTCAGGAACAGGACGATGAGCCCGGCACCGACATTGAGGCCGAGAATGACCGGCTGGACCTGCCGGAGTGTCATCATGCCCGCCCGAACCAGGCCGACCAGAAGAAACACGGCGGCCGTCCCGCTTTGGGTCAGGACAATCATCAGCATCCCGACCGACAGCCCCGCGGGTGCCGTTGCTGTCAGCCTGGCGATGCGCCGTTTCAATTTCTGGTCGGCAAGACGTTTCAGGTTGACGCACAGAAAGTGCATCGCGAAGAAAAACAGACCCAGCCCCGCAAACATCGTCGCGGCTGTCTGTACGTGACTTGCAATCAGTGGACCTCTCCCCGCGCGCTCGACTCGTCGGGATGAACGTCCAGAACCGACCCGAAACCGGACACCTCGAACAACTCGCCAACACGTCCGGACACACCGAAGACGCCCATCTGACTGGCGTGCCCTTTCAGGGTCATGGCCGTTGCCAGGAGAACACCCAGCCCGGCTCCCGCCAGATAGGTCACCTTTCCCATGTCAATGAGCAACTTGGCTGGGGCCGTTTCGATCTGGTCCCGCAAGGAGCTTTCGAACTCGTCCACTGTCGCAAGATCAATCCGTCCCGCAGGACGTATGATGCAAAGGGTATTTTCCCTGTAAATCTCAATAATCACGGCAATATGTCTCCGGAAAATTCTAATATTGAACCAGGAGAGTCGGTACTGTTTTTTATAAGAAGCGCTGCACGGAGCTCTCAAAACAGGCTTCGCCAGCGATCTGGTTTTTTAAAACTTACGCAAACAATTTCATTCTCAAAAGCCGCCTGGCCTCGAAATCGTTAAACCAAGCTACCCTAAGGTAAGATCTCTTCGTGGAATTGTCACCCCCCTCATTATTGCCAAGGCTCATGCCTTCGGCGGCACCATGTGCCCTGCGCGCGCACGGGCGCGCAGGCTTTCCCGTTTGCCGTTGCCGCTTCCCCGGTGACCTCGTTCAGCGGCCAACGCTGACATAGCCGCGCGTCTTGCCGGCATTGTCGCTATCGACCGTATTCATTGCGTCGAACAGGATCGCTGCCTCGACCCAGACGGGAGGGTACTTGTAGCGGGAAACGTCAAGAATGAGGAAGCGGTCGGTGTCTTCGTCATAGGCACCGAGCGGCGAGATGTGCCCGCCCTTTTCCTGTCCGATCGACTTGCGCAGATAGTTGACGAGAACGAACGTGTCATCGTCCCGCAGATGGGCGACGGCTACCGCGCGAAACGTATCGAGATCGGAATCGGATGCGTGAACCACGTCCACCTTCAGGTCATGTGCGGCAAGAACACCGCCAAGTTCGTTGAGCGTCATGCCGTATGGCGGGCTCACGATCGCTTCCGCCGCCTTCACTTTCGCTGCGGCTGGCGTGAAGATGTTTTCCTGATCGAACATGCCGAGACCAAGCGTCATTTTTGAAGCCGGACGCGGAACGTTCAGTGCGTTGAGGACCATGGCGATCGTCGCCGGACCGCAATAGGCCGGGTTCACCTGGGTCGTGAAGTGGATGCTCAGCGGAAAGTAGTCGTTGCTCGCCTCCGATCCCATGAGCAGCGACTGCCCCTCCGGGCTCGTCAGGCCGATGAGGCTGTCCGGCAACGGCATCGTTTCCGCGTGCGCGACAGTGAAGCAGGCCACCACGGCAGCTGCGCAACTCAGGATCATCCGGGACATGGCATCCTCCTCCGGCCAAGAAAATTACCTTACGTAATTTCATGTTATCAGGCGGCGGGCCGGTCTGTCATGTGAAAGCGGGAATGTCGTTGCGGAACGAATTCTGAAAACAATGTCACTTGCCAACAAATCACAAAAATCCTACCTCCTTGCGCATGAAACAGGTTGCTCTTCCCCCGCGTGCCGAAGCACGCCCCCAAACCCACGAAATCCACGGCATCTCCAGACAGGACAACTACGGTTGGCTGCGTGCGGACAACTGGCAGGAGGTGATGCGCGATCCCTCTGTTCTTGATGCGGACATCCGTGCCTACCTGGAAGCCGAAAATGCCTACCAGGAAGCGGTGATGGCGCCGACGGCCGGTCTTCAGGAAACGCTCTTCGGCGAAATGCGCGGCCGCATCAAGGAAGATGACAGCTCGGTCCCTTCGCCCGACGGTCCCTATGCCTACGGCATGAAGTTCGAAACCGGCGGCCAGCAGCCGATCTTCTTCCGCACGCCGCGCGAAGGCGGCGCTGAAACCGTCCTGCTTCACGGCGACAGCGAAGCCGAGGGCAAGGCCTATTTCCGGATCGGCGGTGCCAGCCAGTCGCCGGATCACAAGCTGCTTGCATGGGCCTATGACGACAAGGGCTCGGAATACTATTCGCTGCAGCTGAGAGATACGGAGACGGGCAAGGACCTGGACTACAGCATTGCGGACACCGCAGGCGGAGGCGTCTTCTCTTCGGACAGCACATTCGTCTTCTACGTTCGCCTTGACGACAACCACCGCCCCTCGAAGCTTTTCAGGCACAAGGTCGGCACGGACCCTGCGCAGGACGTGCTTGTTCACGAAGAGACGGATGCCGGTTTCTTCATGGGCGTCGGCAAGACCCAGTCGGGCGAGACCATCATCATCGACATCCACGATCACGAGACGTCGGAAGTCTGGATGATCCCGGCCGACCAGCCGGAAATGCCCCCCGTCCTGATCGCGCCCCGCGACACCGGTGTCGAATACTCGATCGATGATCACGGCGACACGCTCTACATCCTGACCAATCTCGGCGATGCGGAGGATTTCAAGATCGTCACCGCCCCCAAGGCAACGCCGGGACGGGAATTCTGGACCGACCTCGTCCCCCACAAGCCCGGCTGCCTGATCCTGTCGCATTGCGTCTACAAGACGTTCATGACCCGGCTGGAGCGCGAAGACGGACTGCCGCGCATTGTCATCCACCGCCTCGCGGACAGTCTCGAACATTCCGTGGAATTCAATGAAGAGGCCTATTCCCTGGGTCTCGGCGGTGGCTACGAATTCGACACCACCGCGATCCGCTTCACCTATTCATCGATGACGACACCGTCCCAGACGTTCGACTACGACATCGAGACCCGCGACCGGGTTCTGAAGAAGGAGCAGGAAGTTCCTTCCGGACATGACGCCGCCGACTACGTCACCCGGAGGATGATGGCCCCCGCGGCCGATGGCGAAACCGTGCCTGTGTCGATCCTCTACCACAAGGATACGGAACTCGACGGCTCCGCCCCCCTCTTGCTTTACGGCTACGGGTCCTACGGCATCACGATCCCGGCAAGCTTCAACACCAACGCCTTTTCGCTTGTGGACCGCGGCTTCGTCTACGCCGTCGCCCATGTGCGCGGCGGCAAGGACAAGGGCTTCCGCTGGTACAAGACCGGCCGCCGCGAAACCAAGAAGAACACATTCACGGATTTCATCGCCGCAGCGGACCACCTTGTCGCGGAGAAATTCACCTCTCATGCCCGGATCGTCGCACAGGGCGGTTCCGCCGGCGGCATGCTGATGGGGGCAATCTCGAATCTCGCGCCCGAGAAGTTCGGCGGCATCATCGCGGAAGTGCCCTTCGTGGATGTCCTGGCGACCATGCTGGATGATACCTTGCCGCTGACGCCTCCCGAATGGCCGGAATGGGGCAACCCGATCACCGACAAGGTCGCTTACGACTACATCGCTTCCTATTCGCCTTACGACAATGTCGAAGCCAAGGACTACCCGGCGATCCTCGCGGTGGCGGGGTTGACGGATCCGCGGGTCACCTACTGGGAACCTGCCAAGTGGGTCGCCCGTCTGCGTGCGGAAAAGACCGGCGACGGCCTCCTGATGCTGAAGACAAACATGGAAGCCGGCCACGGTGGCGCGTCCGGCCGTTTCGACAGGCTGAAGGAAGTCGCCCTTGTGCAGGCATTTGCGCTGAAGGTTGCCGGCAAGGCTTAGGGTCTGGACCCATTCATTTGGATGAATTGGTAGGGATGAATTTGTTCGGATACGAGGCGCAAAGCTGCAGGAAACCGTCCGGTTTCCAAAGATTTGCAACGACGTTGCCGGGCAAATTAACCTAGGGTACGGACCCTAGCCGCGCTCCCAATTTCACATTTAATTGAGATCGATACCGGACACGCATGCGGGTCCGGTATTTCTTTTGTACCGAAAAAGCTTAGGCTATTTTCACAACACCATTACAACAACACCTAAAGGGGATGTCATGATGAGGTCGTTACGCCGCACCGGAGCCTTTACAGCCGGACTTACGCTTGCCGCCGCCCTGCTCTCTTCGGTTTCAATTTCAAGCGCTGCCGAACTCCGCTGGTCCTCGCCGACCGACCCGCAGACCATGGACCCCCATGCCGTCAACTCAGCCCCGGTGCTCGGGTTCCTGAACAATGTCTACGAGGGTCTCGTCCGCAGGGACAAGAACATGCAGATCGAAGGCTCCCTGGCCGAAAGCTGGGAGCCGCTCGGTGGCGAGGGATGGCGTTTCAAGCTGCGTGAAGGTGTGAAGTTCCACGATGGAGCGGATCTCACGGCAGAAGACGTGCTTTTTTCCTATGAGCGTGCGTCTTCCGAGGAAGCCGATACGAGCTCCTGGTTCGCGCCGGTAAAGGAAGTCAAGATCGTCGACGACTACACCATTGATTTCCTGACCCATGCGCCAAACCCGATCTTTCCCGATTCCATCGCGAACTTCATGATTCTCGACAAGGGATGGGCGGAAGCCAATGATGCCGTTCGCCCGGCCAAGGAAGCGGAAACCTATGCGACCCTGAACGCCAACGGGACCGGCCCGTTCAAGCTCACCTCCCGCGAGCCCGGCGTCCAGACTGTGCTTGAACCCTTTGACGGCTGGTGGGACGATAAGGAACACAACCTCACGAAGGCGACGTTCCTGCCGATCGCAAATCCGGCAACCGCGGTTTCCGGACTGCTCAGCGGCCAGGTTGACCTGATCAATCCCGTTCCCGTGCAGGACGTTTCCCGGATCGAGAACCAGGACGGGCTGAGCCTGCACCAGGGCATTGAGGCCCGTGTCATCATGCTCGGCTTCGCCCATGGTCACGATGCTCTCAAATATTCCAAGGAAACGACGGACAAGAACCCGTTCCAGGACGTCAAGGTTCGCGAGGCGGTGCAGAAGGCGATCAATGCCGAGGCCCTAGTCGACAAGATCATGCGCGGCAATGCCGAGGTCGCGACCCAGCTTGTGAGCCCGCAGATGAAGGGACACAGCGATGCGGCGACCGACCGGATCGGATATGATCCCGACGGCGCAAAGTCCCTGCTTTCCGACGCTGGCTACCCGGACGGATTTTCCTTCGGCCTGATGTGCCCGAATGACCGCTACATCAACGACGAAGCGCTTTGCAAGGCGATGGCCGCCATGCTCACGCAGGCCGGCATGAAGGCGGAACTGAACGCAATGCCGGTCCGAAGCTACTGGCCGGAACTGCGCGCGGGCAACTTCGACATGTACCTGCTCGGTTGGTCACCGGGAACGTTCGATGCCGAGCATCCGATCCGCTTCCTTGTCACGACCAAGAACGACGAGAAAAAGCTCGGAAGCTGGAATTTCGGCGGCTATTCGAACGCACGTGTCGATGAACTCCTTCCGCAGATCCAGAAGGAAATCGATGCAGAAAAGCGTCAGGCCATGCTGGACGAAACGGCAAAGATCATCCGCGACGATGTCGTCTATGTGCCGCTTCACATCCAGCCGCTTCTGTGGGGCTCGAAGTCCAATATCGACCTGACCCAGCGGGCAGACAATTTCCTGATGCTCCGCTGGATCAACGTCAACTGACGGACCGGATCACGCTGAAAACCGAGGACCGGCGCCATCGGCGCCGGTTTTTCTTTGTTGTGAAAAGACTTGTCAAAATACGCTAAAAATTTCCAGTAACCAAAATTCCTGCCTGAATTCTTCTCAAATATTTCAAAACACACCACACTCATATTTAATGCGAAAACCAAATTATTTCTGATTTTTAATGAAACAAATTTTAGTTGAATGCAGTTTTCCTCCCACCAATTCTCGTAGTGCAGGTTTCGTTCAAATAGAACCCGCAGGACGACATAGATTTTCGGAGAGGAACCATTATGAATACGCATACCAGATTCACGAATACGAACTTCACCAATCTCGACGAACTGCTGGACCAGAAACTCATCGACCTGGCCGCAAATGCCGTCGATGTCACGAAGAGCGGTCCGCCGGGTAATCCGGTGATTGAGCCGGGAACACAGAGCGCACCGTCGTCGATTTCGGACAACGGACAGTCCGGGCAGGATCTGCCATTCCTGAACCTCGACCCCTACAACCTCGATGGAAAGGACAATCTTCCGGAAGGAGACCTGATCGAAGGCTCGCAGGGCATGATCGGATCCGCGGTCGACATTTCAGGCGGAGCCGGAGAGCAGCAGGTCAATTTCACGCTTGATATGGAGGGGTATACGTTCCGTTCGGACGCCGGCAGGCTCGATATCATGGCGCTGACGGAAGAGCGCACCACCGAGATCAAGACCATGATGTTCAACGGCCAGGAAGTTCCGGCCGAATACCAGAGCGGTCTCGCCTACGGCTTCGAGGGAAGTTTCTACGACAACCAGTTCAGGGAACTTTATGTCGTGGTCAACGCCGAAGCGGCAACCACCATCCAGACGGAAGTATATGACGAGAACGGCAATCCCGTCCTGAAGTCATTCGGACACGAGCAGATGCTCGAGGTTGAGGGCCATGCATTCGATTACGGAATCAAAGAGTTCTTCATGGGCTTCGAGTTCATGGTCGAACTGGAGAAGATCGGCGAAAACCACTACCAGATGACCGTTTCCGTCATGTTTGAAGGCGAGATCGTCGACCTGAATGGAAATGCCCGCGAGTTTCTATTCGAAGACATGTCGGTATTCAATTTCTCCAGTCTCGACGAAGTCTCTTTCGACCAGCTTCCGCAGGGTTTCTACGACGAGATCGCCCGTTTTGCCGCCAATATGGGTGAGGCCTGGGATGCGTTCGGGTCTGTCAACGAGCAGATCGAAGCCATTCTCCTGAAGCTCCGTGAAGACGGGCACTACCAGGGTTGGGATGATGCCGATCAGGGTCTGAACGACCCGTTCGACTTCGACCTTCCCAACATGGATCCCTTCGCCTGAGAACCAAGTCCGCACTGCTGTAGGTAACTGCAGCAAACAGAACCCTTAATCGCCCCTCCGTTCAGCCGACCGGAGGGGTTTTCGTTTGTAACTTGAGTTTGCCGCACTTTTTCGCCCAGTCGATTTGTCCCGGAGGTCAGTTACTCGAATGCACAGGTCGACGCGTTGCTGCCGCTGATCCGGAAAGGGATCGATGCGGATAAACACCAGGCGATGCCGGACGAGACTGGCAAGATCATGTTTGACGACCTCTTCTGTGTCCCGCTGCATGTCCAGCCGCTCCTGTGGAGACCGAGATCCATTGTCGACCTCACCCGGCAGGCGGCCAATTTCCTCATGCTGCCCCGGATCAACGTCGCCTGACGCACCAGAAACAGCGAACCCGGAAGGCCGGTGCCATTGGCGCCGGTTTTTCTCATTTTGACTACACGTTCAAAGAATATGTTACGGAGCGCCAGTAATCATAAGATTTCTTACAAATCTTCTCAAATGTTATCAAAAATCAACCCCGTATAATTAATGTGAAAACCGAATTATTTCTGAATATTAATGAAACATAATTTAGTTGAACAAGATTTTTTCCTCACCAATTCTCGTATTGCAGGCTTCATAAAATAGAAACTGCATGACACGAAAGACTTTCGGAGAGGAATATTCATGAATACGCATATCAGATTTTCGAACACGAATTTCGCTAATCTCGATGAACTGCTGGATCAGAAGATCATCGATCTGAATACCAAATCCGCTGAAGTAACGCAGAGCGGTCCGCCTGGTCAGTTTCACATTGAGCCGGTGAGCGACGCAGTGCCGTCGGCCAATTCTGAAACTGCACCGTCCGCTTTCGACATGCCCTTCCTGAACCTTGATCCGTACAACCTTGAGGGCAAGGACGACCTTCCGGACGGACAGCTTTCCGAAGGACCGCAGGGCAACATCACTTCCGGCGTCGAGTCATCCAGCGGTTCCGGCGAACAGCAGGTGAACTTCGAACTGGAGATGGAGGATTACACGTTCCGCTCGGAGGCGGGCCGGCTCGACATCATGGCGCTGACGGAGGAACGGACGACCGAGATCAAGACCATGAATTTCAACGGTCAAGAGGTCGCGATCGAATACCAGAGCGGACTTGCCTACGAGTTCGAAGGCAACTTCTACGACGATCAGTTCCGGGAAATGTATATCGAAATGACCGCTGAGGTCGGCACGACCATCCAAACGGAAGCGTTCGATGCAGACGGAAATCCGATCCTGACCTCCTTCGGATACGAGCAGGTTCTCGAGGTAACGGGCGAAGCCGCCGACTACGGGATCGAGGAATTCTCCATGGAGTTCGAATTCGTGATCGAGCTCGAGAGAAACGATTTCGGCATGTACGAGATGACCTTCTCGGTCACGTTCGAAGGCGAAATCGTCAACTTGGACGGCACCGAGCGTGAGTTCCTGTTCGAAGACGAAATGATGTTCCTGTTCTCCGATCTCGATCAGGTCAATTTCGACCAGATGCCCCAGGGCTTCTATGACGAAATTGCCCGTTTCGCGGCGCAGATGGGCGATGCCTGGGATGCGTTCGGATCCGTCAGCGACCAGCTCGAAGCCGTTCTCCTGCAGCTCCAGGAAGAGGGGTACTACCAGGCCTGGGATGATGCGGACCAGGGTTTGAACGACCCGTTCGACTTCAACCTTCCCAGCACGGACCCTTTCGCCTGAGAAGGATATCCGGACTGCGTTTACCGGTCACAGAAATCGAAACCCTTACCAGCCCTCTCCGGTCGACCGACCGGTGGGGGCTCCTTCATTCGTGTCTTGATTTTGCCGCGCTCTTCCGCTCAATTGATTTGTATTGCAAATCAGTCTCTTGGGGCACTACGAGACAAAGAACACTTTTCACGGGAGCGTTTGATGGTTCGCCAGATCAGCACACGAGCACATGTTGCCCGCAATTTCGGATCATTGTGCAAAGTGTCCTTTGTCGCCTTGGCGACATTCGGCCTGGTTGCCTGTCAGTCCCAGTCCCAGTTCCAGACGCCGTCCGATCTCCTGTTTGCCCCGACATTCAGCAAGACCCGTCAGAACCTGCCCTATACCCGCAACACGCCGTATGACTGCCGCACTTTTACCGGTTCAGGCTGGAAAGGGATCGCGAGCGGAACCGTCTATGACTTCAGCGACCGGTATCAGACATCGCAGGCCGGCTGTTTCAAGACGCAGGACCAGTGCCTCGCCTGGCTGTCCGCGATGCGATCCTTCATCGACGTTCCCCGTTTCATCAGGTGCAATCCCTACACGGCCTGACCGCCATTCAGGACGGAAGGCCGCCCTGCAGCACCGGGTCTGCCCTCATGAAATCCGCAATATGGTCACGCAGGCACCTTGCGCGCGCGCTCAACAGGCGTCCCGTCGGCCAGACCAGATAGGCGTTGCGGTCCTGCCCGGTCCAGGACGGCAGGACAAAACCGAGCCGTCCGGACAAAAGGTCGGCGGATGTCTCTGTCACCGGAAGCAGCGCGATACCGTGCCCGTCGGCAACAAGCTGCCGCGCAAGCGTGATGTCATCAACGCCAACGTGCGGACTGAGATAGACCGTTTCTTCCCGGCCCGTCTCGATATACGTCAGGGACCAGTGCGGAAGCGATGACACCCAGATGAGCTTGTGCCTGGAAAGGTCGTCAAGGCTCTCCGGTGTTCCATGCGCCGCCAGATAGTCAGGCGATGCCACCAGCCTTGTCGCGACCCGCCCCACCCGTTTCTGATAGAGGCCTGTTTCCGACTGCGCCCCGAACCGCAAGGCGATGTCGACACGGTTTTCGACCAGATCCTTGTTGTCGTTGCTGAGGCTCAGTGTCAGACGGATTTGCGGATAGGATTTGAGAAAACCGGACCACATGGGCGCAAGAACACCGATGGAGGCATTTGTCGGTGCGGCAGCTGTGAGCGGTCCGCGCAGTTGATGAAGGTCCGAATTGAGGGTCTGCAGGGTGCTTTCGGCCTGCTGCATCACGTCGGCAAGGCCGGCATAATAGGCTTCCCCTTCCGACGTCAGCGCGAACTTCCGGGCGGACCTGTGCACCAGCTGCACGCCCAGCGTTTCCTCAAGTCGCTGCAGGCGGCGCGTGACGCTGGCGGGCGGCAGGTTCAGCCTCTGTGCCGCCGCCGACAGGCTCCGGCACTGTGCGATGTGGACAAAGAGTGCTATATCGTCAAGCATGATTTCATTTTCGGAATTTAAGATATCAACACTGATTATAGATTATGTTTTTTGAAATCAATAGATCAAGGGTGTCACGAGACAACACGGAGACACCCATGTCGAAATACTTCATCAGTGCCGGGATCGAACTGAAGGACGGAGCGTCCCTGCAGGAGGCCGAAAGCGGATTGCGCCTGCTTGCGGAACAGACGCAAAGCGAACCCGGCTGCCTGCTGTTCGAAATCCGGCAGAACCTGAAAGAGCCGGGAAAATTCACCTTGTGGGAGTGCTGGACGGACCGGCAGGCGCTGGCGGACCATTTCGAGGCCGACCACACCCGGGCCTACCTTGCGCGTGACCTCACCGAGGTGGCCTACATCGAGGAACTGGGAGAAATCGGCCAGCTAACCTCGAAATCCGCAGCCTGATCGGGCCATGAAACGCAGACTGATCGCCACGTTTTTCATGTCCTTCGGGCTGTCTTTCCTGATGTCCTGCTGGGTGACGTTCATCAATCTGGGATGGAGCGACGTCTTTCTGGCCAGATGGATGGACGCCTTCCGCCTGGCATGGCCGGCCGCAGCCGTCATCGCGCTGTGCCTCGGCCCTGCTGTGGATAGGATCACCAGCACGATCATCCGGAAACTGCCCTGACCACTCTGGAGTACGCATGACCATTGCCAGACAGAACTTTGAAGCACTCGGCCTTCCGGTCGGCCCTTATACCCACGCCGTCCGGCACGCGGACACCGTCTATACGTCCGGCTTCACGGCCTTTGGAACCGGAGCGCAAAGGTCCAGTGCCGGTGAACAGACACGCGCGGTTCTCGACCAACTGGAGCATATCGCAAGGCAATATGGCGGAAGCCTTGCCGACCTGGTCAAGGTGACGGTGTTCATCACCGATGCCGCCGACATTCCTGCAATCCGCGACGTGCTTGAAGCCGGATACGGCAGCACGATCCCGGCCAGTTCTCTGATCATGGTTTCGGGCCTGTTCGCGCCCGAACTGCGTGTCGAGATCGAAGCCGTTTTCGGTCTTTGAGAGCCAGGTCTCCGCGGCGGACACAGCACCCGTCCGCCGCGATAGGCGGCGCAATGAGGATACCGGCTAGGGCACGGATCGCTAGAGCACTTTCCGGAAGAAGACCGTCTCCGGGATCGGCGTTTCGTAATAGGCGGGCACTTCCTCGAACCCCGCGGCCCGGTAGAGCTTTATGGCACCGGTCATTGTGGGAAGCGTGTCGAGCAGCATTTCGGCATAACCAGCTGTGACAGCCGCCTCGATGACGCGTCCGACAAGTGTGGCCCCGGCCTTTTTGCCCCGGCCTTCGGGCAACACGTAAAGGCGCTTCATTTCGCAGCGGCCCTGATCGTCGAAGGCTCTCAGCCCGACGCAGCCGAGAATTGTTCCATCCGGCTCCTTGGCAACAAAAAGCGCACCGCGTGGCGGGGCGTATTTCCCAGGCATCGCTGCCAGCTCTTCTTCGAAGCCCTGGTAGGAGAGATCAATGCCGAGCCAGTCGACATAGGCCCGGAACAGGGTCTTGACCGTTTCGAGCTCTGCAGGGGTCTCGACCGGGGCAACGAAAATGTGGCTCTCTGGTTCCATCCGGCTTCGTTAGTCCGATCAACCAGGCCTGTCAATTTGCATCTGGGATGACGGGTGGAATGGCTTTCAGGTAGGCGGCGATTGCCTCGCGGTCACTTGCCGGCAGGCGGGCCATGTTCTCCTGAACCTTGACCATCTCCCCGCCCACGGAATCGTATTCCGGCGTGAACCCGCTTTCCAGGTAATAGGCAATGTCGGCGGCGCTCCAGCTGCCGAATTTTCCCTCCACCGGCGTGATATCGGGAATACGTCCCTCACCGGTCGGCGCCGGAGCGCCTCCCAGCCACTCGGGCAGTACCAGACCGCCGGCGAAATCACGCGGGGTGTGGCACTCGCCGCAATGCCCGGGACCTTCCACCAGATACCGTCCCCTCTCCCACAAGGCCATGTCGACACTGTCTGCCGGAACGGGAGCCGCGATCACCGGCGATGGATCGAGGAACAGTCTTTTCCACAAACCGAGGCCCCGGCGGATGTTGAACGGGAAACCAAGCTCGTGCGAAGCCGCCGCACCGTCGACCGCCGGAAGCGTTTTCATAAACGCGTATAGGTCGCCGATGTCGGAATCCGACATCCGGGCGTAGGACGTAAAGGGGAAAGCCGGATAGTAGTTGCGTCCGTCAGGCGAGGTTCCATGGGTCATGGCATTCCCAAAGTCGGCCAGCGACCATGCTCCGATCCCGTCGGCCTCGCTTGACGAAATGTTCGGAGACACGAACACGCCGAACGGTGTTTCAAGCCGCAACCCGCCGCCCAGCATGAGAAGATCGTCGCCCTTGGCATCCGGAGCTGCGTGACAGGACGCACAGCCACCGGCCCAGAACACGAGTTCGCCGCTCGCCGGATCACCCGCTTTGAGCGCGCTCGCCTCCTGTTCGCTCATCCGCGTTGGCGCGGACATGACCCATGCGGCCCCGGCTGCAATCACAGCCAGGACGAACAGGACGACTATTCCCTTTTTCATGGATCTCTCCGAGGCCGATCTGACCGGCAATGTCGGAAGGCGCCGGTCAGTTCTTCTTACGGTACGTCTCGTGGCACGATTTGCAAGTACCGAAAACCGGCCCCATCGCTGCCTTGAAGGCATCGAGATCAGCGGGACCGTCCTTGCCGGAGGCTTCCATCGCCTTGCCCGTAGCAGCGGAGAATTTCGCAAGTTCTGCCGCAAAGCCGTCCGCGTTTTCCCAGATCGCCGGAAGAGCTCCTGTGTCGCCCTGGTCCGACCCGGCCGGGAAGAAGCTTCCGAACGAAACGGCGGCGGCATTCATCGCTGCGATCGCGGCCTTGCCAGCGGCAGGAGAATAGTCCAACTGCCCTTTCATCATGCCGCCGCCGAGACCGGCAGCCGCGCCGACAGAGGACATGATGTCCTGCCGCACTGTTATCGGATCGTCTGCTGCCTGAACCGAACCTGCAATTCCCAAACCGGCCACAATCGCAACAGCCGCAACTTTCCCAACAACGCGCATGATCATCTCCCTCTCGATCAGACACCGGCACCCGAAGTGCCCGCCACAAGTACAGCCCAAGACAGGGCCAAGCATGAAATCACGCTCCCGTGATGACGCCTGAAAAGTGTAACAAAGTGTGGTCGACGCTGACAAAAACAAAAAACCCCGGCCCTTGCGGACCGGGGTTCTTCAAAACTCTAACGCAGAGATTACTTCGTCGCTTCAAAGAGTTCCAGGACGTAGTCCCAGTTGACCATGTTGTCGACAAAGGCTTCCAGGTACTTCGGACGCGCATTGCGGTAGTCGATGTAGTAGGAATGCTCCCACACGTCGCACCCCAGGATCGGCGTCGCGCCGTGAACCAGCGGGTTTTCCCCGTTCGGCGTCTTCATGATCTCAAGTTTGCCGTCCTTCACCGCAAGCCATGCCCAGCCGGAACCGAACTGGCCGATGCCTGCCGCGATGAAGTCCGCACGGAACTTGTCGTAGCCGCCGAGGTCGCTGTCGATTGCAGATGCGAGCGCACCCGGGAGGGAGGTGCCACCGCCGTCCTTCTTCATCCACTTCCAGAAATGGATGTGGTTGTAGTGCTGGCCGGCATTGTTGAACAGCGGCGCGTTGCTGCCGTAGCTGCCCTTCACGATGTCTTCCAGAGACTTGCCTTCAAGACCGCTGCCGGCGAGCAATTCATTGCCCTTGGTGACATAGGCCTGATGATGCTTGTCGTGGTGAAACTCGAGCGTTTCAGCGGACATGTAGGGTGCCAGCGCGTCGTAAGCATATGGCAGGTCAGGCAATTCGAAAGACATGACAAACTCCTCAGATAAGTCGGGGAACGGTTGAAGGGACGCCGGGTCCGCGCGACCGTCTCGAGCCGCAAAATAGGATTCTCGGCACGGTCCGGCAAGCTCGGAAGACAAAAATAAAATAATTTTTTCTTTTTTTTTCGCCAGAACCCCAACTTCGGATTTTTCCCGGACAAGGAACGCCTGCGAACGGCACGCTGGTTCTGCTGCGGCCGGCGGCAATTGCCTCTGCTCAGCGTGGGCGGCGGACCAGCCGATCAGCATGTTTGTAACGGCGCGCCGATGGCTGTAGCATCGCGCTCGTCGCATCACTCCAGACCAGGCCCCTCGCCGCCTTCCCTAAAAAACGCAATGCCCGCCGCAGAAGACCGAATGTCGAAGGACGCACGTTCCCATCTCATGCTGGCCCTTGGTGGCTTGCTCTCGCTGGCAGCCGCCATGGGTATCGGCCGCTTCGTCTACACGCCCATCCTTCCCTACATGACGGACGGGCTGAACCTGCCTGCAAGCCAGGCGGGCCTGATCGCATCGGCGAACTTCATCGGTTACCTGGCGGGCGCGCTAGCGGGCGCGGCAAGGTCTCTGCCAGGCAAGCCGCGGCACTGGTTCCTCGGCGGTCTCACCGCGAGCGCGCTCACAAGCATCGCGATGGCGCTGACCACGGACCTGACCGCATTCCTTCTGATCAGGTTCTTGAGTGGTATTGCCAGCGCATTCGTGCTGGTTTTCTCAACGACGCTCATACTTGAGCGATTGAACGCCGCCGGCCGGTCCGACCTGTCCGCGCTTCACTTTGCCGGCGTCGGCTGCGGCATTGCCTTTTCGGCACTTCTCATCGCCGCGCTGGCCCGCTACGCCCCGGATTGGCGGCTGCTCTGGATCGCAAGCGGAATTGCGACCTTTGCCTTTCTTGCCGCTGCCGTGCGTCTGGTACCGGCGCCATCGGCGCAGCCCGCCGAACGGCCTCAAGAAGAGCTGACGAAAGACGGGCCCAAATCGCTGCTGACGGCCGGGCTGATCCGGCTCGTTGGAGCCTACGGCCTGTTCGGGTTCGGTTACGTGATCACGGCGACATTCGTCTCGGTGATTGCACGCTCGGAGCCCGCACTTCAGTCGAGCGAAAAGCTGGTCTGGCTCATTGTCGGCCTGAGCGCGGCACCGTCCATCTATGTCTGGAACAAGGTTGCCGCCCGGACAGGCGCGCGCAAGGCGTTTGCCCTTGCCTGCGTCCTGGAATCGGTCGGCGTTGCGCTGACCGTGATCAGCCAGCAACCCGCCCTATTTCTGCTCGGAGCCCTGCTGCTCGGCGGCACCTTCATGGGCATCACGGCGCTCGGTCTGATGGAGGGACGCAGACAAGCGGAGCGGCACGGGCAAACCGCGGTCCGCCGCATGCTCGCGATCCTGACGGCAAGCTTCGGTGCCGGTCAGGTTGCTGGTCCCTGGTTCGCCGGGCAACTTCATGCAATGACCGGATCGTTCAATGCGGCCTCACTGGCGGCGGCAGCCGCCTTGCTGATCGCCGCCGCTCTGGTCGTCCGGGAATAGTATTCGGGCTTATTGGTGGGAGAAATCCCAGTACAGTTCGCGCGCCCGCGCACCGATGGGACCGGGCTGCAGGTCCCGTGACTCGATCCGCTTGACCGGCGTCACCTTGCTGTAATTGCCGGTGGAGAAGATCTCGTCGGCATCGAGAAACTCGTCATAATGCATCGTGCGCTCGAACACATCGTGGCCGTCGGCACGCAGCAGCTGGATGATGCGTTGCCGGGTTATGCCGTTCAGGAATGTTCCGTTCGGCGCAGGCGTATGCACCTTGCCGTCCTTGGCCATGAAGATATTGGCGGAGGTCAGTTCCGCCACATTGCCGACCATGTCGCGCACGACGGCGTTGTCGAAGCCCCGCGACTTGGCTTCCAGCATGGCCCGCGCATTGTTCGGATAAAGACAGCCGGCCTTGGCATCGACGGGCATGCATTCCATCGTGGGCCGCCGATAGGGAGACAGGGTGATGCTCATCGCGGCATCCCTTGGCGCCATCGGGGCATCGAACAGGCAGAGGCAGAAACGGGTGCTGTCGGGGTCCCCGGTGATCACACCGGGTCCGTCACCCTCCGCCCAGTACATCGGCTTGACATAGATATGCTGGCTGCTGTCGAACTTGGCGCAGCCTTCCTTCGTCAGCTCCACCATTTCGCCGACCTTCATGGTCGGTTTCATGCCGAGAGCAACCGCGGAATCGTTCACACGCTTGCAGTGAAGGTCGATATCCGGCATCACGCCTTCGAAGAACCGGGCCCCGTCAAAGACGCTCGAACCGAGCCAGGAAGCATGCGTACGCGGACCCATGATCGGTGGATTGCCCTCGTGCCAGGTTCCGTCGATCCAGGTCCAGGTATCACTAATTCCGCTCATGGTTCTTCCCTTGTCTTGTTTTGGACCGAACGTCTTGGTCGACGACACAACACCGGTCTCCCTCCTAGGTCAATAGCCTACCCGAATGAACCGGAATGTTGCTTTCTTTCTTTCGGCGAAGGGCCAATTTTTGGATCAAACTGTTCAGCCATCTGAAAGCATACGGAAAAATTTTTCGTGAGCCAGGCGCCAGAACAAAGTCCGAAAAACGGTCCGTCTGTCCGGCAAACGACCCTTGCGCACACGGACGAGAGCAAGGGTCTTGACTCAATCTCGAATTTTGTTCTCTATATGTTCTTTTCAAAGTGGGGATCTTTCAATGGAACAGCGTATTTCGATGACAACGCTTGCCGTGCCGGACGTCGCGGCTGCCAGGGCATTTTTCGAGGACGGATTGGGGTGGGAAGTCAACGCTGCCCCCTCGCCTGATGTCGTGTTCTTCCAGATCGTCGGCGGCGTCTTCGCGCTCTACAGCCGCAATGCGCTGGCCAGGGAGATCGGACAGGAAGTCACCCGCGAGACAACGGGCGCGATCACGCTTGCCTGGAATGCCCGGTCGGAAAAGGAAGTCGACGCGGAATTCCGGAAAGCGGTCGAGGCCGGTGCGCCCCCTGTCAAACAACCCGAGAAAGCCTTTTGGGGCGGCTATTCCTCTTATGTCGAATTGCCGGGCGGTCACCTTCTGGAAATCGCCTATAATCCGTTCTGGAAGATCGAGGATGACGGGGCGATCACGCTGCCGCCGCCGCAGTGAAGTAAGCGGAATTGAACTTATGTCGCACAAACAGGCGCTTGACGCGCCCGTTGCTGCAAGGTTTTCTTCCGCCGTCCTGAATTCCCTTAAAAGGAACCCGTCCTATGGCGCATGCCGCTTTCGTCTTCGATGCATATGGTACCTTGTTCGATGTCCATGCAGCCGTGCGCAAGCATGCGGAAAAGCTGGGTCCGGACGCGCAGCGGCTGTCGTCGATCTGGCGTGAAAAACAGTTGGAATACTCGTGGGTGCGCGCGCTCATGGGCCAGTACAAGGACTTCTGGGAATTGACGCAGCAGGGTCTCGACACCGCCTTTGCGCTTGTGCCGACAGCGGACAGGTCGATGCGGGACGACCTTCTGAACGCCTATTGGGAGCTGGATTGCTATCCCGAGGTTCCCCAGGTCCTCACCAATCTGCGTGCGACCGGAGCGAAGGTCGCGATCCTGTCGAACGGTTCGCCCGCAATGCTCGAGGCGGCCGCGAAAGCGGCCGGCCTGACCGAACTCTTCGACGAGATCTTCTCCGTTGACGACCTGAGAACCTTCAAGACGGACCCTGCTGTCTACGAGATGGTCACGACCCATTTCCGGATTTATCCCGAAGAGGTTTCGTTCCAGTCCTCGAACAGGTGGGATATCGCCGGCGCGACCGCGTTCGGTTTCAGAACCGTCTGGATGAACCGGACCGGCATGCCCGACGAATACCCGGACCTTGCCCCCAAGGCGGTTCTTGCCGACCTGACCGGCCTGGCCGCCCTGGGATAGCTTTAAAGCGCCCACTCAGAACGCGCGGGACAAGCCCAGCATGAGCCGCTGATTGCCGGACTGCCGCCTGACGCTCGTGCCGTTGAAACGCGATGTCTGGTTGACGATGCCCGTGAGCGTATAGTCCGCGCGCATGCGCCACCTGTCCTTGAGCGCGACTTCGACACCCGCGCCGAGAACAGGTCCGACCTGCACCGATGTCTGCCTGTCGCTGCCGACTTCGAGACCATGCTCGCTGACCGCTACCCCTGCGCTCATGTAGGGCAGGAAACTGCCGATCGGCACACCAGCGCGTGCCTTTGCCGAAACCGTCCACTTGGCGTCCGCCGACACCGGTCCCAGCGTCGGATGCCTGCCCTTTTCGCTTCCACCGATATAGGCGGCCGCCCCTTCCACGCCGAGCACGACCCGGGAGACCTTCCAGTTATGTCCCGCGAACAGGCCGAAGGCCGCGTCCACCCGCGACAGTTCCTTGGTCCGGCCATCTGCCTTGACCTCGCTCAAGGTGTTCGAGACACCGCCTTCCAGCCCGAGATATGGCCCGGACCAAAGGTCTTGAACCGGTTTGGCCGTCACGAACAGTGGCGCGTGGCCGGTTCCCAGATCCGCCGCACGTGCGCCCGTCACGAGCACGGCGCTCACCGCACACAGCAACAGGGGCTTCCAGAGCCAACGCAGGAAGACCCGGCCTCCGGATCGGCCTGGTGAGGTGAGCGCGCAGGCGCGCTGGCCTGCACGGGATGAAGAAAATCCGCAATCGGCAAAGGAACTTGGCATTCGTATACTCGCTTCAGGGCTTGGGGAAAAGTCGACCGCGACTCATGCATTTATTATCGTAAAACAATAATTTAAAAAATGCATTCAATAATTTTTTTGTCAATAGCAATATTTCAAATTGCCAAATGGGATCGATTGCCGTAGACACGCTGACGGGTTGGCAGTTGGAGTTTGCAATGACCGAGCTGGAAGAGGTTGAGCGCGCAAAGCGTCTGTCGCGCATTCGTCGGTTGTCGACGGCGATGAAATGGTTCGTCACCGTGATCTTGATACTTGTTGCGGTGTTCGGTGTGCTCCTGGTTGCCCTGCTTATGCTGCCCGTTGCGCTCGAAGCGGCGGCGGAAACGCTCGAGTTGACGGATCTTGAGCGACCGCTCGGAGAGATCCCGTTCGGCCAGCGCCTGGGAATGGGTGTCGTGATCGGCTGCGCCTTCTGCCTGCTCATGGGCATCTGCTGGAACATCCGTCAGCTGTTCGACCAGTTCCGCAAGGCCGCGTTTTTCGCGCCCGAAACCCTCTCACGCATGATCAAGATCGGCAGCTGGCTACTGGCCTACGGTGTCTTCGACATTCTGAGCGACCCGATCCTGTCGGCACTGCTGACCTGGGACTTTCCCGCGGGCGAGGGAGAGATCGAGGTGGCGCTCGACGGCGGCGAGGCCTTTTTCCTCATATTTGGCGCCCTGATGCTCGTCTTCGGCTGGATCATGCGCGAGGCGGCAACTATTGATGAAGAAAACCGCCAGTTCGTGTGAAGGGCACCAACGCTTTGCAGAATGGGACTTGAATGCCGATCATCATTGAACTCGATGTCATGCTCGCGCGCCGCAAGATGCGCTCCAAGGAGCTGGCCGAGCGGATCGGCATCACGGAACAGAATGTGTCCTTGCTGAAGTCCGGCAAGGTCAAGGGTGTCCGGTTCGACACCCTTGAAAAGATCTGTGAAGCCCTGGACTGCCAGCCGGGGGACATCCTGGTTTTCGAAAGGCAAGAGGACTGAAGCACAATGTGCCGGCGCCCCGGCAGCAGACCGTCAGCACGCCGGACATGTCCCGTTCGGCTGTTAATTGTTACTCGGCAGCTTGCGCCGGACCGTATCCGAGCTGTTCGTTGAGCTTTTCGATCAAACCGACCGCCGCCTCCGCGATCACCGTTCCCGGCGGGAAGATCGCCGACGCTCCAGACTGGTAGAGCGCGTCATAGTCCTGAGGCGGAACCACGCCGCCAACGACGATCATGATGTCTTCGCGCCCCTCTTCCGCCAGCGCCGCCTTGAGCGCGGGCACAAGCGTGAGATGGCCTGCGGCCAACGACGAAACGCCGACAACATGAACATCGTTTTCGACAGCCTGACGGGCGGCTTCCTCGGGTGTCTGGAAAAGCGGGCCGATATCGACATCGAAGCCGAGATCCGCGAACGCGGAGGCAATCACCTTCTGTCCGCGGTCGTGGCCGTCCTGGCCCATCTTGGCAACCAGGATGCGCGGGCGGCGGCCATCATTCTCCTCGAATGTCTCGACAAGTTTCTGGACCTTTTCCATCGTTCCGGACATGGCTCCCGCCTCACGTTTGTAGACCCCGGCGATCGACTTGATTTCGGCCTTGTGCCGGTCGAATACTTTTTCCATCGCGAGAGAAATCTCCCCAACCGTCGCTTTTGCCCTGGCCGCCTTGACGGAGAGATCCAGAAGGTTGCCTTCGCCGGTGCGCGCACACGCCGTGAGTGCGTCGAGCGCCGCCTGCGTGTCTGTCTCGTTGCGCTCCGCGCGCAGGCGTTTCAGCTTGTCGATCTGCGCGGCGCGCACCTGCGCGTTGTCGACCTTGAGAACGTCGATCGCCTCTTCGCTGTCCGGCTTGTACTTGTTCACGCCGACGACGGTCTGTGTGCCGCTGTCTATTCGCGCCTGTGTCTTGGCCGCCGCTTCCTCGATCCGAAGCTTCGGAATGCCCTTTTCGATGGCCTTGGCCATGCCGCCGAGGTCTTCCACCTCGCGAATATGGGACATAGCCTTCTCGGCGAGATCGGCGGTCAGCTTTTCCACGTAATAGGACCCGCCCCACGGATCGATCACCTGAGTCGTGCCGCTTTCCTGCTGCAGGAACAGCTGCGTGTTCCGAGCGATGCGCGCCGAAAAGTCGGTCGGCAGGGCGAGCGCTTCATCCAGAGCATTGGTGTGAAGAGACTGGGTGTGCCCCTGCGTCGCGGCCATCGCCTCCACACATGTGCGAATGACGTTGTTGAAGACGTCCTGGGCCGTCAGGGACCACCCGGACGTCTGGGAATGGGTGCGCAGCGACAGGGATTTCGGATTTTTCGGCTGGAAGTTCTCCTGCATGAGCGTCGCCCAGATCAGGCGGGCCGCCCTCAGCTTGGCCACTTCCATGAAGAAGTTCATGCCGATGGCCCAGAAGAACGACAGGCGCGGCGCAAACTGGTCGATATCCATGCCGGCCGCGACACCGGCACGCGCGTATTCGATGCCGTCGGCGATCGTGTAGGCGAGTTCCAGGTCGGCCGTCGCCCCGGCCTCCTGCATGTGATAGCCGGAAATCGAGATGGAGTTGAACCGCGGCATGTTCTGCGACGTGAACTTGAAGATGTCGGAAATGATCCGCATCGAGTGCTGCGGCGGGTAGATATAGGTGTTGCGGACCATGAACTCCTTGAGGATGTCATTCTGGATGGTTCCGGACAGGTCCTTCTGCGCGACACCCTGTTCTTCGGCGGCAACGATATATAGCGCCAGAACGGGCAGAACCGCGCCGTTCATTGTCATGGAGACACTCATCTGGTCGAGCGGAATGCCCGAAAACAGCGTGCGCATGTCGTAGATGGAATCGATCGCGACACCTGCCATGCCGACATCGCCCGCCACCCGCGGATGATCGCTGTCGTAGCCCCGGTGTGTCGCAAGGTCGAACGCGACGGAGAGCCCCTTCTGGCCGGCGGCCAGGTTGCGGCGGTAGAAGGCGTTCGAATCCTCGGCGGTCGAGAAGCCGGCATATTGCCGGACGGTCCAGGGGCGCTGGACATACATGGTCGGATAGGGCCCGCGCAGGAACGGCGGCAGGCCGGGCCAGGTTTCCAGATGCGTGAGATCTTCAAGATCCTTTGCGCCGAACACCCCCGGGACCACGATGTCCTCCGGTGTCCGCCAGTCCGGAGACGTTCCACGTTTGGCTTCCGTCAGGCAATTGCGGAACGGCTTTTCAGAAAAATTGGGGATCCTGCTCATCAAAGGACCTCCTGCCCTGTTGCCCCGAAGCCGTCGGCCTCGGCAAGTTTGCGATGCGCCTCCGTGAGCAAGGCCAGCAGATCGGCACCTGCAAAGAGGAAACTGTCGACACCAGCGTTCTTCAGGCCGGTTTCAAGCTCACCCGGACGCCCCGCCAGGAACAGATGCCTTGCACCGGCTGCCTTGAGCGCCGCCGCGGCCTCGACTGCCATTGTCTCGTAGACACCGTCCGATGATACCAGACAGGCCAGCGAAGCGCCGCTTTTTGTGTAAGCGGCAGCAAGATCGGCGAGCGAGGCGACTTCGCCTGCCTCGATCGCCTTGAACCCACCCGCAGCAAACGCGTTGGTGCTCCAGGTCGCGCGGGCGGCAAATTGCGCGGGCGATCCGAGCGTCGCCAGAAACACGGCAGGCTGTTTTCCGGTCTGTTTTTCGAACCTGACCGACATGTCGCGGAGCGCCTCGAAGGGTTCGGACAAGCGCGCAACGCTCAGACCCGTTGCCGATGCCGGTCCGCTCAGGTCCGGCGCGCACTTTCCCTCCAGAAATGCCTGTTTCAGCGCCCGGGACCAGAGCCCGGATCCGGTCTCCGGGAGCGTCGTCATATCCACGGCGGTGCCCCCGGACCGGGCCGGCGCACCGGCCGTCAGGACGGAGACGGGTTTTTCCGCGAGATTGGGAAACTCGCTGACACCGGTGACGGGGCGTTTTCTGCGCGCCACATCCTTTGATCTTTCCGCCCGCGCCTTGGCGATCGTGTCCTGAACAAAGCCCTTGTCGAGAGCTTCGGCCAGGCCGCCGACTGCTTCTATCTTCTGGAAGAAGCCCCAGGCGGTCTCAGACAGCCGTTCGGTGCGGTCCTCTATCGCGCCCGCCCCGGCGGCCGGATCGAGAACCTTCGCGAGGCTGCTTTCTTCCTGAAGGATGGCCTGCGTATTGCGCGCGAGCCTGCGGGCAGCTGCATCGGGCAGGCCGACAGCCAGCGTGTGCGGCAGGACGCAAACACTGTCCGCGCCACCGATCCCTGCAGCAAAGGCCGCAACCGTATTGCGCAGAAGATTGACCCACGGATCGTTGCGCGTCAGCATCCGGTAGGATGTGCACATATCAAGATTGGCGGCAGTCTGCGGAAGAGCCGCCCCGTCCAGTACGCTGGACCAAAGTGCCCTGATCGCGCGTGCCTTGGCGATTGTTCCGAACTGGTCCGCCTCGGCAGCCAGCGTCAAGGAGATGAACTCTGCCCAGCTTTCGACAGGCACACCGGTTTCGCTCAAGGCTCTGAGCTGAGCTGTTGCGGACGCCAGCACAAGTCCAAGCTCCTGTGCTTGAGTTGCACCGGCATTGTGCCAGACCAGCCCGTCCGCTTGCATCGTCCGGACCGAGCCGTTTGCCGCGCCCGTCCCGATGACCGACACGGCAAGATCGGCGCATTGCCTCAAGACGGCTTCCCGGGAGCTTGAACCGGCGTCTCTCGCCGCGCTCCACGCCAGTGGATCGTGCCCGGAGGATACGTCGATGGCCGCAAGATCCGTACCCTGGCCGTCCAGATACGCAAGCAGCAGCGCCATCGCCTGGGGCGTCCCCTCGCCCGCATCCAGGCGAATTCTGACGAGATCGGGCAGGACATTCCGAAGAAGGGTTTCCAGCTGTTTCAGGTCCGCAGCAGCAATGCCGGCACCACCAGCTGTCTCCCCAGCGGAAAAGACGAGCTCCAGGCCGTCCGCGCCGCCCTCCAGGTCTTCAAGTATCTGGGCATTCGCCGCAGCCGGATCAGGAATGTCGATCCGCTGCATGACGGTCCAGCCGTCTCGGCGCGCACGCAGGTTGCGGGCCGGACTGTCGGTGCGGCGCGGATAGATCGGTGCGATCGGCAGACCGTCTTCCGTTGCTCCGAAGAGCTTTTCCCTTGGAACGCCCTTCAGCGCCTTGTCGACCAAGTCCCACCAGCTTTCCTCGCTGGACGGCGTGAAGTTTTCGGGTCCGGTAAAACTGAGCGGCATTGTCAGGGTCTCCCTCGGGCAACGTTTTAGTCCCCGCCCGGGAAACTTGGCAACTCAGCACAAAGGGTAAGCCAGAGCCTTTACGGGCCGGATTACGCGGCAAAAGCCATCTGAATGCGGATGATTGAGCGACTGTGGCCGAATTATGTTGAGCGCATCACAAAGCCCGAAAACAATCGACTTGCAACTTACGCAAGGGCATTAAATTGGGCATTTGCGCATACATTGGGCACATATCTTAGACAAAATGACAAATTTCTGGCGTATTTAGTCAATTCTCCGAATTTTCCCTATTGGTACGATCATCAATTGTATTGTAGCGTGAAGACGCTGACGCATGGGAATTAATACCGCCTCACAAAACGCGCAGCGCTAGGTGTCGTTCTATTCGAAAGGATCGGACGAGATCTGACTTTAACCCATCTACGGTTCGATCCGGCATGTCCGGAAAGGCCGGAAAGCAGCGGTGTGTTAGGCCGCGAAGGATGTGCACAATGCTTGATCAAGCTGAATTGAAGAGCAAACTGAGGGCAATCTCGGAAGCAAACGCCGCTCATCACGTTCTTGATATCCTGGAATCGAATCTTCGGCGCATGGGCGCCACGAACATTCTCATTACCGGCCTGCCGATGCCGAACCGGCCAATCGACAATCTCGTGCAAAGGTTCCGCTGGCCGGACCAGCGCAACGACGGCATCGAAAGCACGTCCTTGTCGGCGAACGACAGCGCGCTGATGCTCGGACTTGGCTCGAACCGCGCGCGCGTGTGGACCATCACCGCGGGCGACATGGAGCACTCCGATCTCCTGGCATCTGCCGGCGAAGGCAGCCAGATCGTGATCGTGCCTGTCACCGAACTCTACCCGTTCCAGGCATTCGTGTTCGCCAGTGGTCCTTCCTTGCAGGTCAACAAATATGATCTGGCAAATCTTGAAGCCATCTCGGCAGCCGCCTTTTCCCGCCTGCGTGAACTCGGGGTCGTCTCCGGGCAGCGTCCGGGCGCTCTCTCCAGCCGCGAGCGCAGGGTGCTTGAACTGACAGCCTACGGCAAGACCGCTGGCGAGATCGCCGACGTTCTGGACATTTCCCAGAGAACGGTCCACGCACATCTTCAGAACGCCAGCGTCAAGCTCAACGCATCGAACAAGACCCACACAGTCGTCGAAGCCCTGCGCTACGGACAGATCAGCGTGTGAACGGCCTTCCCTTGCGCTCACTGCGCAAGGCGAGCACATCCGGCCGAGGTCACAAGAAAAGGCGCGCCAATGGCGCGCCTTTTGCATTTGTCTAAGCGTACTGAAACGCCGGTCAGTAGGTCATCATCGGCGGAAGCTCTTTCGCCTGCTCCACCCACTTCGTCACCTGGGTTTCGCTCGGCACCTGGCGAACAAGGCTTTTCTCGTCGTTCACTTCCTTCATCTTGGCGGCCAGGTTTGCAGCATTGCGATGCTTCAGTTCCTTCACCGTGTCGACGCCGGCAGCCTCGAGCAGTTCCGAATATTCCTCGCCAACGCCGCTGATGCGCATCAGATCGGCCATGTTGGCCCACTTAAGAATGCGTTTGCCCTCAATGCCGGTTTCTTCCTCGAGCGCCTTGCGCCCCTTAGGATCCTTCGCACGTTCGAGGTAGGCCTCAGTCGTCTTGATCCCCGCTTCACCCAGTTTTGCAGCGTAAGTCGGGCCAATGCCCTCGATTTCGTCGATCGAATAAGACATGCGCAATGAACTCCCTTTAAGACCGCAGCTGAACCCTGGGGCAGCTAGACGACTTGGTTCAACCCCGGAATTTGTGAAATTACTTCATCCACAACGTCGTCCCCTGCTTTTTCCTTAGCATAGGAAACCAGTTCTTTGACAACACTTTGAACGCCGCCCATGTCCAGGCCCGCGCTGTTCAGTTCGCTCAGCGCTCCCATGGCGCCCATGCTGCCGCCCATCATGCTGCCAAGACCGCTCAGAAGGCCACCTCCGGACCCGGCGCTTTCTCTCGCGCTGACAAGATCGGCTGCGCCTGGAAGCGCGTCGAAAATCAGTTGCATCTTGTCTTCCGGCCCCTCCTTTTTAAGGAAGCTCAGGATGATTCCGACGGCATTCGTCGCCAGTTCCTGATCGATGCCGGCTGCCGCCATGATGCGGTTGATGAGTTCTTCCATGCGTGTCTCCGGAAAAAAATTGGCTGCAGGCTGAATGTCACCCGCCCGATTCGCCGACTATCTAAACGCTTTGGGTCCGGCCCGTCGACCGAAACACGAAAGACAGGCGCGCTTTTTCGACAGGGCTTTGTTAGGTTCGACGAAAGCCAGCGAGATTCGGGGGGCGTCGTGAAGAGTACAGACAGCATTTTCATTGGAGCGAGTACGAAGGACGAGACGCTGGCCTTGAAGCTCGCCAACCGCCACGGATTGATCGCCGGGGCCACCGGCACCGGCAAGACCGTGTCGCTCCAGATCCTGGCGGAAGGGTTCTCGAAGGCCGGGGTTCCGGTCTTCTGTGCCGACATCAAGGGAGACCTGTCCGGGCTTGCCGCCGAGGGCGTTAGCAAGGATTTCCTTGAAAAGCGCGCAAGCGACGTCGGCATCGCCGGAAGCTACGAATACCAGGCCTTTCCAACCGTCTTCTGGGATCTGCTCGGCAAGCAGGGACATCCAATCCGCACCACGGTGTCGGAAATCGGCCCGCTGCTCCTGTCGCGCCTGCTGGAACTGAATGACACCCAGGAAGGCGTTCTCAACGTCCTGTTCGAGCTTGCGGACGACGAGGGGCTGCTGCTGCTCGATCTCAAGGACCTGCGGGCCATGCTCGCCCATGTCGCGGAACGCGCATCGGAACTTTCCACGCTCTACGGGAACGTGTCCAAGGCGTCCATCGGCGCGATCCAGCGCAGGCTCCTTGTTCTGGAGCGCCAGGGCGGCGAGAACTTTTTCGGTGAACCGGCTCTCGATATTCGCGACTTCATCCGGACCGCGCCGGACGGCCGGGGCGTCGTTAATATTCTCGCTGCGGACAAGCTGATGACGTCACCCCGGCTCTATGCGGTTTTTCTGCTGTGGCTCCTGTCGGAACTCTTTGAAGAGCTGCCCGAGATCGGTGATCCGAAGAAACCCAAGCTGGTGTTCTTCTTTGACGAGGCACACCTTCTGTTCAGCGGCGCGCCCAAGGCACTGGTTGAAAAGGTCGAGCAGGTGGTCCGCCTGATCCGTTCGAAGGGCGTCGGCGTCTATTTCGTCACCCAGAACCCGCTCGATATCCCCGAAACCGTCCTGGCGCAGCTTGGCAACCGCATTCAGCATGCCCTGAGGGCCTTCACCCCGCGCGACCAGAAAGCCGTCCGCGCGGCAGCCGAAACCTTCAGGCCCAATCCGGACCTGAACACCGAGCGGGTCATCACCGAACTCGGTGTCGGCGAGGCCCTCGTCTCGACACTCGAAGGCAAGGGCATACCCTCGGTGGTCCAACGGACACTGATCAGGCCGCCCTGTTCACGCCTCGGGCCGCTCAAACAGGCTGAGCGGCGGGCCTTGATCCAGTCGAGCGCCGTTTTCGGCCTCTATGAGCGCGCCAAGGACCGCAAATCGGCTTACGAGATCCTGATGAACCGAGCCGAGGAGGAACACCGGCAGGAACAGCGCATCCGCGACCGGGAGGAAAAGCACGCCCGCAAGCACGGCGAACCGCGGCGCTCGCGCTCCGGGTTCCAGCTCCCCGACTTCGGACGGGACGATCGTCCGAAAAAGACAAGCATGGAACGGCGGTCGAAACGCAAAAGCCAGCGGGACACCGTGCTTGAAGCCGGTCTGAAATCTGCGGCCAGAAGCCTCGGCACGTCCCTTGGGCGCGCGCTCGTGCGCGGGCTGATGGGGTCGCTCAAACGCGGAAACTGATCACCCATGAAGGACAGCCGGGAGATAGAGCGCCGCGCCTTGGCCGTCGGCAAGTGGTCCAATCTCTTCATGGCGTTTGCCGGCATTCTGACCGCCTGGCTGTCGCGGTCGGACGCCATGATGGTGGACGGCCTTTATTCTGCAGTCAATTTTGTGTCCGCCATCGCGGCCGCACGGATCGGTGCACGCGTCGGATTGCCGCCAACGAAAAGCCGTCCCTGGGGCCATGATTTCGACGAGGTTCTCTACGTCACGTTTCGCAGCCTGATCCTGATCGGCATTCTTGTCTTTGCCGCCATCGTGTCCGGAAACAAGATCTGGACATTTTTCACCGGTGGCGAGGTTCCGGAGCTGGTCTTTGGACCGATCGTCTTCTATTCCGTCACGATCGTTCTGATCTGCCTTGCGCTCGCCATCAACTACCACCGGGCCTTCCGGAAAACCGGGAAACGCAGTGCACTCCTGAAGACCGAGGCGCGCGCTGCCCTGATCGACGGCGCGCTGAGCGTCGGTGCCGGGGCGGCCCTTCTCTCCCTTCCCTTCCTGGAAGATACGCCCCTCGCCCCCTATGTGCCCATCGGCGACGCGGTCATAGTCCTGGTCCTGATCCTGGCGATCATCTGGCAGCCGCTGTCGTCGTTCCGCGCCACGCTTGCCGATCTCGCCGGTGTCAGTGCGCCCGGAAGCACCCACGCAAAAGTTCTGCGTGCCGCCCGCGACCTGTGCCGCGACAAGGGCTACACGCTCCATCGCGTGGCGGTCCTGCAGGCCGGCCGCATGCACTACGCCGCGATCTATCTGGATCCCGCAAAACCTGTCGCTGCGGAAGAAATAGATGGCTTTCAGAGCGAGCTTTCGGAACGGCTGGAGCAATCGCTCGGTCCCACGCGCATAGAGATCATCGTGACCGCACGCGGTGGTTTGCCTGCTTCTCCCCCGCTCCTTCCACAGAAGGAATGAATCCATTTGCGCTTCCGGCAAGCTTGTGGCCTGTTAGGGGCTTCTGACAGGCATGTTGTGCCGGCCATTCCAATCAGTTTCAAATTCGAGGATCCGTCATGAGTTCCATCGACAAGGTCTTGTCGCGTATCGATACCAACTTCGATGCCAGCCTCGGCCGCCTTTTCGAGCTTCTCAAGATCAAGAGCATTTCCACCGATCCCGCCTTCGCCGGCCCGTGCAAAGATGCGGCCGCCTGGCTGGCGGCCGAACTCAATGCAATCGGCATTGAGGCGTCGGTGCGGGAAACGACGGGCCATCCGATGGTTGTCGGCCATCGCAAGTCGGGAAAGCCCGGTCCGCATGTCCTGTTCTACGGTCACTATGACGTACAGCCGGTCGACCCTCTGGAACTCTGGGAAAACGACCCGTTCGAACCGAGCATCAAGACCCGCGAAGACGGCAGCAAGGTCATCATGGCGCGCGGATCTTCGGACGACAAAGGCCAGCTGATGACCTTCGTCGAGGCGGCCCGCGCCTATATCGAGGAAACGGGCGACCTGCCGGTCGACGTGACCATTCTGTTCGAAGGCGAGGAAGAATCCGGCTCACCGTCGCTGCAGCCGTTTCTGGAGGCCAACAAGGACGAACTCTCCTGCGACATGGCACTGGTCTGCGATACAGGCATGTGGGATGCGGAAACACCGGCCATCGGCGTCATGCTGCGCGGCATGGTGGGTGACGAAATCGTGGTCAAGGCGGCAAGCCGCGACCTGCATTCCGGACTTTATGGCGGTTCGGCACAGAACCCGAACCATATCGTCGCCGGCATCATTGCCGGTTTGCATGACGAGAACGGCAAGGTCACGCTGCCCGGGTTTTATGACGGTGTCATCGAACTGCCCGAAGACGTCAGCACCATGTGGGACAATCTCGGGTTTTCCGTGGAAGACTTTCTGGGCGATGTCGGATTGAAGTATCCGCGCGGGGAGAAGGACCGCAAACCACTGGAGCATCTCTGGTCCCGTCCGACCGTCGAGGTGAACGGCATGTGGGGCGGCTATCAGGGCGCAGGGTCAAAGACCGTGATCCCGGCAAAGGCGCATGCCAAGTTCACGTTCCGGCTGGT
This sequence comes from Roseibium sp., assembly GCF_965232425.1. GTDB lineage: Bacteria > Pseudomonadota > Alphaproteobacteria > Rhizobiales > Stappiaceae > Roseibium. Next base: position 4,917,122 of record NZ_OZ246971.1, on the reverse strand, counting down.
CGGCGATCAGGACCCGGACAAGATTCAGCAAGCCTTCCGGGCCTATGTCCGCTCCAAGGTTCCTGCCGATTGCAGCGTTGAGTTTACCGCGAAGGAAGGCAGCCCGGCCCTGCGCCTCGACCTGCATATGCCTGCGCTGGAGAAGGGCGAAATCGCACTGAAGAAGGAATGGGGCAAGGAAGCCGCGCTCGTCGGCATGGGCGGTTCCATCCCGATCGTCGGCGATTTCAAGCGCTTTCTCGGTATGGACACGTTGCTGATCGGCTACGGCCTTGAAGACGATCAGATTCATTCTCCGAACGAGAAATACAATCTCACCAGCTTTCACAAGGGAACCAGGTCCTGGGCGCGGGTCCTGGACGAACTGTCGAAAAGCTGAAAAGGACCCTCATCTGCGGCTCTGACGGGCTTGCTGAAAGGGCGGACAGGAAAAAGATGAAATCCATTTGTGTCTTTTGCGGATCGAGTTTCGGCACGCGCGACAGCTATGCCGAAACCGCGGTCGAGACGGGGCGCCAGATTGCCGAGCAGGGTTTCCGCCTGGTCTATGGCGGTGCCAAGGTCGGCCTGATGGGCACGGTTGCCGATGCCGCTCTGAAGGCCGGCGGCAAGGTCATCGGTGTCCTGCCCCGTGCTCTCGAGGAAAAGGAACTCGCACACGAAGGGTTGGACGAACTTCATCTCGTCGGCTCCATGCACGAGCGTAAGGCCCTGATGGCCGAACTCTCGGATGCTTTCATCGCCCTGCCGGGCGGGGCCGGCACGCTGGAGGAGATCTTCGAGGTCTGGACCTGGGGGCAGTTGGGCTACCACCAGAAGCCCTGCGGTTTCCTCAACGTCGACGGCTACTACGATCAGCTGATCGCCTTTCTGGACCATCAGACACAGGAAGCGTTCACGAAAAAGGCGATGCGGGACATGGTCCAGATCGCGGACACTCCGCAGGCCCTGATTGATCTCTTCAAGAGCTACGAGGCACCGGACACCCCGAAGTGGATCGGCAAGGACGAAACCTGAGATCGTGTGCATGGATGGCGGGCTGTGCCTGAACTTTCCACAGGCAGGCTCTCTGCAATTGCAAAATTATCCTGAGTTGTTAAACCCTTGTCAGAACTGCGCGCAACGTGCAGCACACAAAAACAGTTACGTGCTTGGATGATGGGCTTCAAAACACCGACCGTTTTCGCGATTCTGTCTTGTCTCGCCGCAAGTGCATGTTCTCCGACCGGCGATTATGCCGGGACCTCCGGCCGGCTGGTTCAGACGTCCAACGTGACGCTGGTCCAGATCACCGAAGACAATGTCGGCGGCATTACGCCGGACACCAGGTACGGATCCAAATCCATCGAAAGCGCACTGCCCGGCTTCACCACGGAAGGCATCCAGACCGCGGTCGAAAACAAGACCGAATGGGCCCTTGCGGCCTTCAACACGGACGGCTTCCAGGTTCTGCAGGTGTTCAAGGGTTCGAACGGCAAGGTCCGCTCGGTGCATGGCGTCACGCATCACCTTCAGGGCCCGAACGGCGAGCGGATCGGCCAGACATTCTCCGATATCGGCACGGCAAGATCGGATTGCCGCGCGGGCAAGAATCTCTGGCGCGGCATGGCGATATGCGAATCGACCGGCCATCCGAATGTGGAACTCGTCTACGCCATTCCCGGATACCAGGGACCGTTCGACCGCCTGCCGCCGTCCAAGGAACTCTTCGACGCCGAACTTCAACGCATCCTCTGGACACCGAAGAGCTAGGGTCCGTACCCTAGAGTCAGGCACGAAGATTCTATTTGTCTTTCGCGCAACGAGATCGTCTGATCGCCGCAGAAAAACAACGATCCAGGTGCCCGACAGTGCTCAAGTCCGTTTTCCTTGGCGTTTTCGCGCTTTGCACCCTTCCCGTGCTCTTGCCTGCAGCAGAAGCGTCACCGGGCTCCGACACCGCCACGAAGGTCCTGTTTGTCGGCAACAGCCTGACGCTTCGCAACAACCTGCCCGGTATGCTGACAGAGATTGCCGCGGCAAAGGGCATCCCGGTCGAAACAAGCACCTCCGCCCGGGGCAGTGCCAGGCTGGCCCATCATTCCGGCGACGCCGGTCTTCTGCAGCTTATGGACGAGACAGCCTGGGACTTCGTGGTCCTGCAGGAGCATACCCAGCTTCCCGCGCTCAACGACACCGATGTCGCACGGGACTCCCTTCCCTTCGCCGCGGAACTCGCAACCCGCGCCAGAAAGGTTTCGGCTGAAACGCAAGTCGTCTTCTACATGGGCATGGCACACCGGGAGGGGGACCAGTTCCACAAGAAAACCATTCCCGCGGTCGGCAGCTACAAGGGCATGCAGGACAGAACCAACGCCGCCTATCGCAAGATGGCAAGGCACAACAATGCCATGGTCTCCCCGGTTGGCGAAGTCTGGGCGCGGATGCGCGCCGAACATCCGGGCATCGAGCTTTATGTGGATGAACGGCATCCCAGCGTCGCCGGAACCTACCTCGCTGCCTGCGTGTTCTTCACGACGCTGTTTTCGCAGCGGTGCGATGCGGCCTACATTCCCGGGGCGCTCGAGGAAACGGTTGCGGCAACAATTCAACGGGTCTCGAATGCCGCCCTGCTGCCATGAGCTTATCCGGTTATCACCCACCGGAATTCGCCAAAAAGGGACCGTGACCTTTCAACTGAGCTGGTTTAAGGCTTGGGCATGACAGCAAAGGCAAAACTGATCGATCCCGAAGCCCTGGCAGCGGATTTGCAAGCGGGCAAACGCGCGGCACTGGCGCGCGCGATCACCCTCGTGGAATCGAAGAAGGCGGAGCACCGCCACATGGCCCACCAGCTGATCCAGGCCGTGCTGCCATCGACGGGCGGGGCCTTGCGGGTGGGGATCACGGGTGTGCCCGGCGTCGGCAAATCGACGACCATCGATACGCTCGGCTCCAACCTCACAGGCGCGGGTCATAAGGTTGCGGTGCTTGCCGTCGATCCCTCCTCCACCCGCACGGGCGGGTCGATCCTGGGCGACAAGACGCGCATGGCGCGGCTTGCCGTCGACCGGAATGCCTATATCCGCCCCTCACCGTCGGCCGGGACCCTGGGCGGTGTCGCCGCAAAGACACGCGAGACAATGCTGTTGTGCGAAGCAGCTGGCTTCGACGTGATCCTGGTCGAGACCGTCGGCATAGGCCAGTCGGAAACGACGGTCGCCGACATGGTGGACTTCTTTCTCGTGCTCATGCTTCCGGGCGCGGGCGATGAATTGCAGGGCATCAAGAAAGGTGTTCTGGAAATCGCCGACATGATCGCCGTCAACAAGGCTGACGGTGACGGCGCCTTGCGGGCGCGCTCCGCTGCCTCGGACTACCGTGCTGCGCTGCATATTCTGGCGCCGAAATCCCCCAACTGGACGCCGCCGGTCATCACGGTTTCCGGGCTCGCCAACGAAGGCCTCGACAAGCTCTGGCAGCAGGTTGAACTCTATGGCGAACGCATGCGGGCAAGCGGCGAATGGCAGGAAAAACGCAGCCGCCAACAGGTTGCCTGGATGTGGGATATGCTGCAGCAGCGCATGATGGACGCGCTTCGAACCAACAGGAAGACCGCCGATCGCCTGAAAACACTGGAGGACAGCGTGCGGAACGGGACAACCGCTGTGTCTCTCGCAGTCGACGAATTGTCCGCACTTATGGGTTTGAAGGAATGAAGAACACCAGGAAGACCATCTTGGTCACGGGCTTTTCCCCTTTTCCGGGTGCCCCGGTGAACCCGACCCGGCAACTCATGGCGCGCCTGCCAAGGCGGCTGGGCAAGCATCAGTTCGGCATCGAATTTGTCTTCAAGGTGCTGCCGACCACTTGGGCCGGCCGCCAGGAAGTGACATCCGGATTGCGCCGGGAGATCCGCCCCGACGCCATTGTCCATTTCGGTGTCGACGGCACAAGGCGGACGATGAATATCGAGACCCGCGCCGTCAATCGCGCCACACGCGTCCGTCCGGATGCTGCCGGCGTGTCATTGGCGAAGCCGGAGCTTGGCGGAGCCAGTGAACGGGCAAGAGCGTCAGGCCTCCCGGCCCGCGCCCTCCGCGACGCGGCCAGGACCGCAGGCGCGCCTGCAAACCTGTCGACGGATGCGGGCACCTACCTTTGTAACGCGACATTGTGGGATTCCATCGGCTCCGGCATTCCGAGCATCTTCATCCACGTCCCCGCCCTGCCCAAAGGCAGGTTCGATCGCAGGCCCTCCTACCCTGTCATCGAGGAAGCCGCCGTGAGATTGCTGCAGGAAACGGCGCGGCGATTGAAGTAGACGCGTACCTCTCACTGCGATTTACCATCACATGCCGGTTTGCGCCGAAGTGGATTGGATCCCGGATCAAGTCCGGGATGACGAAGATGGTGGAGACCAACAAACCCCTTCTTCGTCACCCCGGACGAACACCGTGAGATGCGGGGCCGGAGAGCCCTTGATTGGCGATGGGCAACCGAAACACCGACGGGTCGCTGCTCCCCCGATCCCGGCTCGCGCTTGCGCTTGGCCGGAATGACGAACGGAAAAACGGACCTTTTGGCCCTCCTCAGGATGAGGGTATTTGAAAGAACAACCGCGGGAGAAGTCATCCACCTTGGGCACCTCATCCTGAGGAAGCGCGGCAGCGCTGTCTCGAAGGATGGGCCGCGGGCACCGTTGCCGCCTACAGCGTTTCGCCCCTTTGGCTCCCCCGCTCAAGCAACCATTCGACCTGCCGGATGCAGTCGGCCGCCATCTCCCTGGAAAGACCGGCGCGGCCCAGCACCCTGAGGCCGAAATAGGCGGAGAGGATCCCCCTCGCCGTCTCGCGGGCATCCCCTTCCTGAAGCTGAGCATCGTCTTGCAGCGCCCTGTAGAAGGCGTTTTCCAGGCGGTGAACCATGGCTTGCAGCTTGTCTTCCGCTTCTCCCCCTTCCGCTGCCTTGTCGATCAGTGCATTACAGAGGAAACAGCCGAGTCGATCGCCATCCTGCTCCACCGCCTGTGCCACTTTTGCGAAGAGACCGAGAATGCGCGCCCGCCCTGAGCCCTCCGCTGGATTGGTAAGGTAGCCCACCGTGCCGCTGATGACCTTGTCGTTGTAGCGGTCCAGCGTGGCCAGGTAGATCGACTGCTTGTCCTGAAAGGCCTTGTAGAAAGACCCCTTGGTGATCTCCATGGCCGCGAGCAGTTCCGTGAGCGAAGCTTCTTCATAGCCGACATCCCAGAAAAGGACCATCGCCTTGTCCATGGCCTCGTCGGCATCGAATTCACGCGGTCTTGCCATTTGTCATCCTCGAACGGCACTCACGAACACTTCACCGGAACCTCACACGCTTGTGTTTTGTACCGATTGGTTCCTAACTCTATCTTCAAGTCACCGGCACGGCGTTGGGCACCTCTGCCTTATTAGGAACCGAATGGTACCGAAAAAGTCCCTTCAGAGCAAACGCGCCTTGCCGGTCCGCATTCAATGCCTGAATTCAGGCAGACTTCTGGGAGTTTTGATATGTTTAAGAACCTGATCCGCGGCTCCGTCGCTGCGCTTGTTGTCGTCTCCGGTCTCGTCTCCAGCGCCTTTGCCGCCGGCTTCGATGTCAACGCAACCGTCACCGGCCTGGCGCTGCGCGGCGTCGATCCCGTCTCCTACTTCACCAATGGCGCTCCGCAGGATGGCGACTTCTCCATCACCGAAGTCCACAACGGTGCGACCTACCGCTTCGTATCGGAGGAAAACCGCGACCTGTTCAAGCAGAACCCGGAAAAGTACCTCCCGGCCTATGGCGGCTTCTGCGCATTCGGCACCGCGATGGGCGTCAAGGTCGATGGCGATCCCGATCTCTGGAAGATCGTCGACGGCAAGCTCTACCTGAACCTGTCCCAGAGCATCCAGGAGCGCTGGAACAAGGACATCCCGGGTTTCGTGAAGTCCGCTGACGACAACTGGACCCAGATCGAAAACACCGACCCGAGCGAACTCTGATCGGTCCTCTGCCCCTCACGGATCGATCCAGACCGGCCGGGATTTTTCCCGGCCGGTTTTTTTGGTCGCCCCGGCATTCCTGTCGCAAGCGCGAACGCGGGATTCCAGCGCATTTCGGGCGATCCGGCACGGCCCTTGCTGATTATCGGGTGAAACCCCGATCCGCATCCCATCCCGGGACGCTTTCAGCAGGTGGCATTGCAAATGACACGCGAACTTTCAAATCCGAGCCGCAGGATGTTTCTTGCCGGGACAGCCCTGTGCCTTTCCGGGACAGCCGCTGCGGCACAGATGAACATCGCTGATCTGCGCGGATCGATCGATTCGGCTGACCTCGGTCTCGTTCCCAATGCATCGGACGATCAGACGGTCCAGTTCCAGAATGCCGTGAATCGGGCCGTCGAACGCGGCAGAGCCCTGTTTCTGCCGGCAGGCACCTATCCGGTCGCCAATCTCAGATTACCGTCCGGAACGCTGATCGTCGGTGTTCCCGGAAGAACCCGCCTCGTCTACCAGGGCGGCGGAGGACAGCTGATACGGGCCGAGGGTGTCAGCAATATCGGCCTTCAGGGCCTGACATTCGACGGCGCGAACCGCTCGATCGGCGATTTTACCGAGGGCCTGCTGCATTTCGTCGGCGTCCGCAACCTAGCGATCGACAATTGCGACATTGCCGGATCGTCGAAAATGGGCCTTGTTCTCGACAGATGTTCGGGACGGGTCGAGAACTCGCGGGTTTACGGGGCCGCTGAAGCCGGCATCCGCTCAAACGAAGCCGACGGTCTTGCAATCACCGGCAACACGGTCACCGACTGCGCCAATGGCGGCATCTGGATCCATCGCTGGCGCGAAGGCGAAGACGGAACAATTGTTTCGGGGAACCGGATCGAACGCATCGGCGCGCGCTATGGCGGCACGGGCCAGTTCGGCAACGGCATCAACGTGTTCCGCGCCAGCGGCGTGCTGATTTCAAACAACCGCATCACGGATTGTGCCTTCTCCGCGATCCGCTCGAACACCGGGTCGAACGTTCAGATTCAGGGCAATTCGTGCCTCAGGTCCGGCGAGTGCGCGATCTATTCGGAATTCAACTTCCAGGGCGCGATCATCGCCAACAATATCGTTGATGGCGGGACGACAGGCATCTCGATTGCCAATTTCATGGATGGCGGCCGTCTTTCGGTCTGCTCCGGCAATCTCATCCGCAACATTTCCGAAGTCGGACCCTACCCGCCCGAGGTTTCCGGTTTTGGCATCGGCATCGCTGCCGAAGCCGACACCACCCTGACCGGCAACGTCATCGAAGGTGCCCCGCGTTTCGGGATGCTGCTCGGCTGGGGACCCTACATGCGCAACATTGCGGCATCCCAGAACATTCTGCGCGACTGCGGCACCGGTATTGCGGTCACCGTGGTCGATGGCGCCGGTGCCGCCGCCATCACCAACAACATCGTGCAGGGCTCGAAAAGCGGTGCCATCAAGGGCTATCGCTGGCTTGAACCGGCAACCGGCGAACTCAATGACACTTCCCGCTACGCCAATCTCACGGTGACGGGCAACCAGGTCAGCGCCTGACGATCATCCTCCGGGCAAGGCAAAGCGGAGTGACAGGCAGGACAGCCCGCCGTCGATCTTGCGCGCTTCGTGGGTCGGCAACAGCACCGTCTTGAAACCTGCAGCCTGAATGGCGGCGTGCGTCTGCGGATAGCCTTCCGGCACCAGCACGGCATCGTTCACGCGGATCACGTTGGCGGCGTAGTCCTCGCCATCCGCAACGACCACCGTTTTCCGGTCACCGAAGAACCCGCTTTCGGCCATGACCCGGGTCGCCAGAATGACGTCGTCGCCGAGCGTCGAGCAGGCGGTCTTGAAATGCAGCACCCCGTCCGGCGTTTCGCAGACCTCCGCCATGTATCCCCAATTCGCAAGAACACCTGCAAAGGCCTCTGCTCCCGCGCGGTTGGTGCGGGCAGACAGACCGATCAGTATGACATCATCCAGCATCAGGATATCGCCGCCGTCGACGCAACCCTGCCCGGGCAGATCGACGACCGTGTCGAACCGGTTTTCAAGTGCCGACCTGATCGCTGCACCTTCCGCCTCACGGCTTTGAGTGCCCGGACGCAGCCGGATTGCCCCCTCCGGCAGACAGAACGCGGGGTCTTCGACAAAACAACTGTCGGGAAACGCCTCCAGCGGCGGCAGCACATCGACCGTCAGCCCGGCCCCTTGCAGCGCCTTGACATAAAGGCCATGCTCCCGGCGGAACGTTTCGGCATCCGGATCGCCGCTGTCGACCGCCCGGATTCCTTTTGAAACACTGTTGGACGGTGTGCGCGCAATCGCGTGCGTGAAGCGATGGGACAACCCTGGCCGATGCGCCATGAAACTACTCCGGTGAAAAATGAGTGGGCCTGAAACAGTCATCAGAGAGGCGAACTTAGCGGACGTGCTGCAGCTAAAACAGTGCCTGGATCGCGCCTATGCCCCCCTGAAAGCGCGTTTGCCGGATCTCCCCGATGTCTCCGGCGGACTGGAGCAGGAGATCACGGAACGGATCGTGCTCGTTGTCGCGATAGAAGACGACGTTGCCGGCTGCGCTGTTGTGAGCATCGACGGCGCAAGCGCACATCTCGTCAACATAGCCGTCGACCCGGATTTCAAGGGCAAGGGCATCGGCAGGATCCTGCTGGAAGCCGTTGAAGACCGCGCCCTCCGGGGCGGGGCAACCGGCATTGCCCTGGCAACGCATGCCGGCATCCCGGAAAATGTTGATCTCTACCGGCACCTGGGCTGGAGTGTAACATCAAGAAACGGAAACAAGATACTCATGAACAAGGACCTTTAGTCTTTGATCCGAGCTCTTTTCAAGGGAGCGCAGCCTTCAGTTCATCAAGGAAATCCGGTCTGGGCTTGATGTGCCCAGCCTGTGCACCGCGCCGTGTCAGGACCGGCGGATTGACGAGACCATCCAGCAGAACGGCTTCGTCCTCGTTGAGATCCAGCAGCGCTTCCAGGACGGTGGCCATCATGACTTCGGCTGCCCGTGTCGCCCCATCGTCGCACTTCAGCGCCACTCCGAAGCCGAGTTCGGGAATGGCCGCGCAAAAGACGCCCTCCGCGCCGGTCTTGACGAAGACCCGTCCCCTGAAGCCCTCCATGACCCTGGTGCAGAAGCGCCCTGCACCGGCGACCATGTAGGGTTCGTTGATACAGGCATCGTAAATCTGCCGCGCTGCGTCCGCGCGCAAGGGTTCCAGCCCTTCACCGGTCCCGAACGAGGCAAAAGCCCCGGCGAAGCTCTTCAACGGTGACGCGTAGGTGGGGATGGAACAGCCGTCGACGCCGCACACATCTTCCGTGAGCGTTTCTCCGGTCATCTGCTCCATGGCACGACGGACTTCGCGCTGCACGGGATGGGACGGATCGATATAGCCCTGTGTCTCGACGCCCATGATCCTGGCAAGCCCGAGAAAACCGGCATGCTTGCCGGAACAGTTGTTGTGGAGCCCGCACGGTGTTTCATCCGACAGGATCAGTTTTGCCGCATCTTCCATGCGTTGCGGCCACTGCGGACCGCATTCCAGGTCATCTTCGGTCAGCCCGGCCTTTAGGAGCATGACGCGGGCGGCATTGGCGTGGACTTCTTCGCCGTTATGCGAGGCGCACGCCAGTGACAGTTCCGCATCCGTCAGGTCCAGCGCTTCGGCCGCCCCGGACTCCACGAGTGGCAACGCCTGCAGCGCCTTGATGGCCGAGCGCGGGTAGACCCGCGCCTCGATATCGCCGATCCCGCAAACGAGTTTGCCCTGCGCGTCGGCAATCGCAACGGAGCCGCGATGAACGCTCTCCGTGAGGCTGCCGCGCGTCACGTCCACAAGCGCCGGATTTTCCATGGAGTTTCTCATGCTGACCTATTGATACTCCAAGACTTAAGCGGATTCGCTGCGGGCTGCAGTCAAAAAAGCTGAAAGCCGCGCCAGCGCTTCGTCGATGACCCAGTCCTGCTTGCAGAAGCAGAACCGGACAAATCCCGTCGGCGCGTTGCCTCCGTAAAACGCCGACACCGGAACTGCGGCGACCCCGGCCTCCGTCACAAGTCTCTGGCAAGCCTCCACATCCGTGGCGCCGAGCCCGAGCCTTTCGAAACCGCAGGTCAGAAAATAGGTGGCTGCGCAAGGCAGCACCGTGAAGCCGATCGCCTCAAGACCCTTGGCCATCCGGTCCCGTTTCTGTGCCAGGTCGAGGGCCAGGCCCTGGTAATAGCTGTCATCCTTGCGTAAGCCGTAGGCGACAGCGCGCTGCAGGTTCGGCGGTGTCGTGAAAGTGACCCACTGGTGCGCCTTGCCGATCGGGTCGAGCAGCGCGGCCGGTCCGGTAATGTATCCGACCTTCCAGCCGGTCAGCGAAAACGTCTTGCCGGCCGATCCGATCCGCACCGTTCGCTCGCGCATACCCTCGAACGTCATCAGCGGACGATGCACGGCACCATCGAAGACAAGGTGTTCATAGACCTCGTCACAGATCGCGTAGGCATCATGTTCCCGGCACAGATCACAGATGAGCTGCAGTTCCGCCTCTGAAAACACCTTTGCCGTCGGGTTCATCGGATTGTTGATGAGGATGGCTTTGGTCTTGTCCGAAAACGCGGCACGGAGCGCCTGTTCGTCCAGCGTCCAGGAAGGCGGACTGACGCGAACCCGCACCGGCACGCCGCCCGCGCGCCGGACCATCGGCAGGTAACAGTCATATAGCGGTTCGATCAGAACCACCTCGTCACCCGGCGACACCAGCGCCATGATGCAGTCCGCAAGCGCTTCGGTCGCGCCGGACGTCACGATCACCTCGCTCTTCGGATCTATGTCCAGTCCGTAAAAGCGGCTGTTGGCTTCGGCAACCGCTTCCCGCAGCTCCGGCAATCCCAGCATCGGCGGATACTGGTTCGGCCCCTCGACAAGCGACCGGGCCGCCTCTTCGCGGATATCCTGCGGTCCGTCGACATCTGGAAACCCCTGCCCCAGGTTGACGGCATTATGAGCCATCGCAAGCCGGGACATGGTTTCGAAAATGGTTGTTTCGATACCGGTGAAAACCGGATTGGTCGATTTCATGACGTCTCCAGACCTTGTTTCGCATGGTTCTAGTCTTCCATCGAACGACAGTCGAGCACTTTCCTTCCACCTTGAACCGCGTGTCATTTGACTCACTTTGGCGCAGAAATTCGCCGCAGCCGCCGTTTCCTGCATGGCAGCCATTCATCGCCGCTCTTGCTGCATTGCAACAAATCGATTAGAAAGACCTGAATTGATTTAGGTCAGTAATTGTGTCCCAGTCCGGCTGGGCGACCGTCTCACCGAACAAAACCGACTGGAGCCCGTCTTGACAGCACGTGCCGGGGCCGCTGTGCCTGTACAATCGACCAAACTGGATGCCTCGCGCATCAAAACCGAATTGCTTGCGGGTCTGACGGTTGCACTGGCGCTCGTGCCGGAAGCCGTTGCCTTTGCCTTCGTGGCGGGCGTCAATCCACTCGTCGGCCTTTACGCGGCCTTCTTCGTCGGACTGATCACCGCCTGTATCGGCGGACGTCCGGGCATGATCTCAGGCGCGACCGGCGCACTCGCCGTCGTCATGGTGTCGCTCGTTGCCCAGCACGGTGTCGAATACCTGTTCGCGACCGTTGTCCTGATGGGGATTCTGCAGATCGGCGTCGGCGTTCTCAAGTGGGGCAAGTTCATCCGCATGGTCCCGCACCCGGTCATGCTCGGCTTCGTCAACGGCCTTGCAATCGTGATCTTCCTGGCCCAGCTCGGGCAGTTCAAGGTTCCCGACGGCGCTGGCGGCCTGACATGGATGGGCGGCTCCCAGCTCGTTCTCATGCTCGGCCTTGTGGCACTGACCATGGCGGTGATCTGGCTGCTGCCCAAGATCACGACGGCATTCCCGGCGCCGCTTGCCGGCATTCTGGTTGTCTCGGGCCTCGTGCTCGGCTTCAACCTCGACACGCGCTCGGTCGGTGATCTTGCCTCGATTGCCGGCGGACTGCCCGAATTCCACATTCCGATGGTCCCGCTGACACTTGAAACCCTGCAGATCATTCTCCCCTACGCGGTGATCCTGGCCGCCATCGGCCTGATCGAGTCGCTGCTGACGCTCAACCTTGTCGCCGACCTCACCAACACCAAGGGCGGCGCGTCCAAGGAGTGTGTCGCACAGGGGTCTGCCAATATCGTCACCGGCTTTTTCGGCGGCATGGGCGGCTGCGCGATGATCGGGCAATCGATGATCAACGTGAAATCCGGCGCAAGAACCCGCATTTCCGGTATTGCCGCCGCCCTGTTCCTGTTGTCCTTCATCGTCATTGCCTCCCCGCTCATCGAGCAGATCCCGGTCGCGGCCCTTGTCGGCGTCATGTTCATGGTCGTTATCGGCACCTTCGCCTGGGCAAGTCTGAAGATCGTTCACAAGATCCCGCTGACCGATGCGCTGGTCATGGTGATCGTGACCGCTGTCACCGTCTATGCCGACCTTGCGGTCGCGGTCGTCGTCGGCGTGATCATTTCCGCGCTGGCCTACGCCTGGAACGCGGCAAGCCGCATCAGCGCACGCATCGGCACGAGCAAGGAAGGCTGGAAGGTCTATCGCCTGTCAGGCCCCCTCTTCTTCGGGTCGACCACGGGTTTCGTGGACCTGTTCAGCCCGCAGAACGACCCGGACGATGTCGTCGTCGACTTCATGGACAGCCGCGTCGTCGATCACTCCGGGCTTGAGGCAATCGACGCGCTGGCGTCCAAGTACGAAGCCGCCGGCAAGCGCCTGCACCTGCGTCACCTGTCACCCGACTGCAAGAAGCTCCTCGCCAAGGCGGGCAATCTGGTCGAAGTCTCGGTTCTGGAAGACCCGGACTACGAGATTGCGGTCGACTACGGCCAGACGTTCGAGGAACCGGCGAAGTCTGCCTGACGGAAATCTTCCGCCAAACCAAATCGAAAGGCTCCGGAAGACGATGCTTTCGGAGCCTTTTTCTGTGTTTCCTCTTAACAATACCCCCGGATAACGCGCCTCCGGGCAAACACGGCGGCGATTTTGCGCTATTAATTTGACGAAACACTTGAATGTGTATCGGGAAATCACCGTGCTGTTGCGCAACAAGCTCTTCATTACGCCGACCCTGGCAACCGTCATCGGGACATTCGTGGTCATCACCGCGGCCGCGATCCTGATCATTCAGGCCATGACATCCGAGCGCGTCATCCGGCAGCTGGGTGGCAGCCTGGTGGATCTGGGCATGGACACCTCGGAAGCCGCCTTCATCGAGCAGCTGCATGCCGTGACCGAGACGGCGAATTATACCCGTGCCAGCTGGGAAAGCGGCGAGCTCTCGTTCGATGATCCGGAGCATCTGGTTGGATACATCTACGGCGCGCTGGCCCCGCAGGACCGCGTCTCGTTCATGATCATGGTCGACAGCGGCGGGATGGGCGTCGACGTTGATCGCGGCGACGCCGACGGTGAAATTCTCGGCGGCGACGTGGACCTGGCCGCCGACATTCCCAGCCTCACGCCGATCCTGAAGGAAGCGGCAGGCAGACGGGAGCCGTTCTGGAGCGAACCGCTCTACATGCCGACCCGGAAACACACCTACTTCATCTACACACATCCCTTTTATTCCGAAGACACCTATCGGGGCAGCTTCCTGATCGGCATGTCGCTGGAACGGATCTCGGACATCACCTGGTCGATCTCGACGGACGACATCACCGTGTTCCTCATGAAGGAAAAATCGGAAGAGGTCGTCGCGCATCCCATGCTGGAAGACCATTTCGAGGAACTGAACGAAGAAGCCCCGCTCCTGCATGTCAGCCAGATCTCGGATTTTTTCCTGTCGGATTTCTCCAGCCTGCAGATCGTTGACAACAAGGACTACAACATTCCGGACGGCATGGAGTTGCGCGCGGGCCTGGATAATGACGGCGACAAGCGTTTCATCATCATCGAGCACGAAAATGACAACCTCAAGGGATTGCCGGCGCGCATCGGCATTCACTTCCCCGCCGAATATCTCGACCAGCCGCTCCAGCAGCTTCTGGTCGCCATCACCGTCGGCCTTGCACTACTCGTGATCTCGCTTCTGGGCGCGATCATGCTCGCCCGCAGGATTGCCAAGCCCATTCGAAGGGCAGCCGCCGCGGCAACGGACGTTGCCGATCTGAACCTCGACCGTGTGGAGCCGCTCCCCTCCTCCATCATCAGGGAGCTTGACGACCTATCCAGTGGTTTCAACTCCATGGTCGCTGGATTGAAGGCGTTCAATCGCTACGTCCCGCGCACCCTTGTGCAGAAACTCCTCAGCGAAGGGCGCGCGGACGTCCTTCCCGAAGAACGCGAGGTCGCCGTTCTCTTTACCGACATCGCCGGGTTCACGTCGGTCTCGGAGGGCCTGTCGGCAAGCGAAACCGCGGCCTTCGTCAACCACCACCTGTCCCTGCTCGGAGCGGAAATCACCAGGCTGGACGGAACCATCGACAAATATGTCGGCGACAGCGTCATGGCGTTCTGGGGGGCCCCTGATCACCTGGATAATCCGGCAGAGCCCGCAGCCCGTGCAGCGCTGGCCATGGCGGAAGCCATCCGCGCGGACAACGTGGAGCGGAACAGGCGCAACGAACCGCCGGTGCGTATCCGCATAGGCCTGCACATGGGACCGCTCATCGTTGGCGACATCGGCGCTCCCGGACGCGTCAACTACACGGTTATCGGCGACACGGTGAACGCCGCGGCGCGCCTTGAAAATCTCGGCAAGGAGATCGATCCGGAGGCAGACGTCATCATTCTCGCGTCAGGTGAGATCGCCCGCGGCCTCGGCACCGGGATCCGTCAGCAGCCCATCGGACCGCAAATGGTGAAGGGCAAGAGCGCGCCGATCGACGTCGTCCGGCTTCTGCCGGATTGAACATGGCCGGCGCTGCGGGATACTCTAGGGTACGGACCCATAAATGAGGCGGAAATGGTTTGAGGCGGATTCCGTCTCCTCAAGAAGCGGAAGCGCAGGAAATGTGGTTCATTTTCAAGCCTTTCGCGACGCCGGGGAGGCGAAATCCGGTCAAATCCGAAGGACATGGAAATGGCTTCACCCCGTGGCGTCAGCGTGCTTGACCGGGCAGGAAGCCCGCTCCGCACACCCTTCCTGACGGGATCTCGCCATTCCCATGCCATTTCAGTCGCATTTGTGGGTCCGCACCCTAACCCCTATCCGGAATAGGATCGCGCTTGCCCGTAGCCGATCGATTTTTCGATTGCACCCGCAAACGCTCCGAAGGTCCACTCGCCGTCCTGGTTCTCGATTGCGGCAAAGGTGTCCCGGGGCAGACAGCAGCCGATTTCGCGCTCGATCGCCATGATCAGTCCGATGGCGTCCAGGCTGTCTGCACCCAGCTTGCTCAATGTGATATCCGGCGTGATAACCCAATCGGCGAGTTTGAGATCCCGCGCGATTACCGCCTTAACTTTCTCAGAAATTTCCGACATTTAGACCCTAATGAATATTTTTGTGCGTACATAAAAAGAGACACGCAAAAATAGCATCGAGGTTGCAGAGGGGCAATCTCCGGGCCGGTAAAATCTTGGCGATGGACGTTATCAGGTTACAGCCGCACCTTTTCCCGCCTGCGCTTTCGACAGCCTCGCTGCCAGAAGGTGGGCGGCTGCAGAGGCGAGAAACACGGCCGCGAGCCCGATCCCCAGATCGATCATTGCCGGATAGGGAAGCCGGAACGCGAATTCGAAGATTTCGATGAAACTTGCCGTGAACGCCACGAACAGTCCACCGGCCGCCAGGAACGCGGCGCCATCACCGGCCAGAAGGCCGCGGCGCCGTTTCGACTGGAACAACCGGGAAACCAGGTAGTAGCCGAGAACGCTCAGGAAGAAAGCAGTCAGGGCCGCAAGGAGCAACCCCAGATCCATAAAGAAGGTCATGATACCAATCCCGCCTCGTTTCGATGAAAGCAATTTCGTGCGGCATCCCGCAAAGACACTCCGGTAACGTTGCCGGGCGTGTCATGTTGCGGAAGCTGCCAGTGCCGCGCCCGCTTAGGTAGGTGCGCGTGGCAGCGCAAACCAGCAGCATGAAGGAGATTTAATCTTCGCCGGAGGACACGTGCGCCGTGGAGCCGGCGGTTCTGATCTTGATGCAGGGGCGTACCGGTAACTCGCATCTCCCCGTCTTGTGAGATTTCTGGAGGGGAATGTGCGTTTCAAAGAGGAGTGCGCGGAACAATCTTAAGTCCTGCGGCCGCATGGCCGGTTACAGACAAACCGTTCCGAACATTCCGACAGGTCAGGACAACAAGATGAAGAACCGCAGACAATTCCTCGCCCTCACCACAGGCCTGGCCGCGACCACGCTGGCGGCGACAGCAGTGCCCGGCTTTGCAGGCAGCAGCCGCTCGGGCAGTTTCTCCGGCCGAAGCAACCATGTCACGACCGGCAAAACGGAACTCAGCAGCAACAACGTCGTGCTTCAGAGCAATTTCAGTCTCGATGGCGCGCCCGACCCGCGTGTCGGCCTCGGCAAGAACGGGAAGTACGACCCGAAGGCGGATCTCGGTGCCTTGAAAAAGCTCACCGGCAAACAGAGCTACCGGATCGGCAAGGGCATCAAGGCCTCCGACTACAACGAGGTCTATATCTGGTGCCGCAAATTCAACGTCCCGCTCGGCGTCGCCAAGCTCGGCAACTGATGCCTTCAGCATATTGCGCAGCCCCGGCCCTGAGCCGGGGCCAATGATTTGCCGAGGTCCCGGATCGAGTCCGGGACCGCTCAGGTGGATTGGCTGATCACCGGACCAGGATGTTCCTGAACTGCCAGGGGTCCTTCTTGTCGAGATCCTCCGGGAAAAAGCCCGGACGTCCGTCAAGCGGTGTCCAGTCAGTGTAGTAGCCCTTCACGGGGCCGAGATACGGCATCTGGATTTCAAGGCAGCGCTTGTAGTCCATCTCGTCCGTTTCAACGATGCCCGCCTCCGGGTTTTCAAGGGCCCAGACCATTCCGGCAATCACGGCCGAAGTCACCTGCAGGCCGGTGGCGTTCTGGTAAGGCGCCAGCTTGCGGGTCTCCTCGATCGAGAGCTGGGACCCGTACCAGTAGGCGTTCTTCTTGTGGCCGTAGAGCAGCACGCCGAGTTCGTCGATCCCGTCCTGGATCTCGTTTTCCTCCAGAACATGCAACTTGTCCTGCACCTTTCCGGCAGCCCCGAAGAGTTCGTGAAGAGACAGGACGGCATCGTTTGCCGGATGGTAGGCATAGTGGCAGGTCGGTCGGTAGGTGACCTTCTTGCCGTCTTCCAAAGTGAAATAGTCGGCGATGGAGATGGACTCGTTGTGCGTGACCAAGAAACCGAATTGCGCCCCGGGCGTCGGACACCAGGTCCGCACCCGGGTGTTCGCACCCGGCTGTTCCAGATAGATCGCCGCGTTGCAGCCCTTCTTGTGGCTCTTGGCGTTGGCGGGCTTCCACTTTTCATGCGTTCCCCAGCCAAGCTCGGAGGGCTGGAAGCCCTCGGACAGGAACCCTTCGACGGACCATGTGTTCCAGAACGTGTTCGGCGGCTTCGCCTCCTTGGCACGCTGCGTGTCCCGCTCGGCGATGTGGATTCCCTTGACGCCGGTCTTCTTCATCAGCTTCGCCCAGCCCTTGCGGTCCGTCGGCTCCTTGAACTTGACGCCGGTCTCCGTGGCAATGTCGACAAGGGCTTTCTTCACGAACCAGGACACCATGCCCGGGTTGGCTCCGCAGCAGGAGACTGCCGTGGTGCCACCCGGTTTCTTCTTCTTTTCCTTGCGCACGGTTTCGCGCAGCGCGTAGTTGGTGCGATCGGCAGCCGGTGCATTTTCATCGAAGTAGAATCCGAGCCAGGGTTCGACGACGGTGTCGATGTAGAGGACACCGAGTTTCCGGCAGAGCTTCATGAGATCGAGAGAGGACGTGTCGACCGATAGGTTGACCACGAAGCCCTGCCCCTCGCCCTCTGTCAGTAGCGGCGTCAGGATGTCTTTGTAGTTGTCCGGCGTGAGCGCCACTTTCTGAAACTTGTAGCCCTTGCCGGTCACGAGTTTCGCGTCGGTGTCGACCGGATCGATCACCGTGAAGCGGGACTTGTCGAACTTGAAATGGCGCTCGATCAGCGGCAGCGTGCCCTTGCCGATCGATCCGAGACCGATCATGACCAGCGGTCCGGTGATGGTGCCGTGAACCGGATACGCGCTGGAGGCCGCTGACGTTTTGGGTGCTGCCTTTTTTGCCGGCGCCTTGCGGGGCGCAGCGGGTTTCGCAGCCGCGGGCTTTGGTGCCGCCTTCCGGGCCGCAGACTTGGCTGCTGCCGGCTTTGCGGTTGCAGTCTTCGGAGCCGCCTTGGCTGTAGCGGGTTTGGCGGTTGCGCTCTTCGGAGCTGCCTTGGTCGCTGCCGGTTTCCTCGCTGCGGTCTTCGGGGCCGCTTTGGCGGTGGCTGGCTTTGCCGCTGCAGGTTTTACTGCTGCGCTCTTCGGAGCCGCCTTCGTCGCTGCTGGCTTTGCGGCTGGTTTGCGCGCTGCCGGTTTCGCCGCTACGGGTTTGGCTGCAGCAGGTTTGGCAGCCGCATTCTTCGGTGCCGCCTTCGTCGCTGCTGGCTTTGCGCCTGGTTTGCGCGCTGCCGGCTTCGCCGCTACGGGTTTGGCTGCAGCAGGTTTGGCTGCTGCACTCTTCGGTGCCGCCTTTGCTGCAGCGGGTTTGGCAGCCGCATTCTTCGTTGCCGCCTTGGCTGCAGCGGGTTTGGCAGCCGCATTCTTCGGTGCCGCCTTGGCTGCCGCAGGTTTGGCAGCCGCGCTCTTCGGTGCCGCCTTGGCTGCAGAAGGTTTCGCAGCTGCATTCTTCGGAGCCGCCTTCGTCGCTGCAGGCTTGGCCGCCGCCTTGGCTGCAGCAGGTTTCGCCGCCGCGCTCTTCGATGCGGCCTTGCTTGCGGCAGACTTCGCTGCGGGTTTGCTTGTTGTTTTCGCCTCGGCGCTCTTCGGAGCCGCCTTGGCAGCAGCAGGCTTCGCAGCTGCAGCGCCCTTAGATGCGGCCTTCGCTGCAGCAGGTTTTGATGGAGTGCGCTTTGTCGCAGCCTTGGCCGCAGCGGGTTTTGCCGTCGTGCTCTTGGAGGCAGGTGTTTTGGAAGTGGAAGCCTTTGATCCTGCAGATCTTGCTGCCGCTGGCTTGCGTGCTGCCCGCGTTTTGGGTGCGGCCTTTTTCGGCGTGCCGCCGCTGGATTCATCGGTCAAGTTCTGAACTCCAATTTTACGGTGCCTCATCCTTCGGAGGGGTCAACCGTCTCCATCCCTCAAAGTGGAAGCGCACTTATTGCGCTTTGACTAACCTCTGACGGTTTTTGGGCCTGATTTCAAGAGCGGACAGTGCATTTTCGGAAGATGACAATGGCAATCACCCGGTCAACGCGAAATCACGTGCGCCCATATCGGCATCAGCTGGCATCGTGGCGACCGTATCTTCCACGGCCTTCAGTTCTCCCCGGAGCGCTGAAATGCGTCCGGATAGGAGATCAAGTCCCAGGAACCGGTGCCGCTCAAAAGGCCCCGGCAAGGCGGCACGATCGAGCTTGCCGGACGAGAAACCGAACCGGGCGTAGTAGGCCAGGTCACCGACAAGCACCACGGAGCCATGGCCGAGCGCGGCCGCCTGGTTCAGCGCGTGGCGCATGAGCCGGTCACCGATTTTCAGGCCCCGCACGTTCGCGGAGACGGCCAGGGGACCGAGCAGCAAGCTCGCTCTCCCCACCTCGTCCCCGACCAGCCAGAGCCGAACGGTGCCCACAAGATTGTCCCGCTCATCAAGCGCCACGTAAGCAAACACCGGCAACCTGCCTGCGCGCAGCCGCTCGCAGGTCTTGAGGTGACGGTCTTCGCCGAAGCTTTGGTCAAGCAGCGCCTCGCGGGCGCTGAAATGCTCCAGCGCCTCGCTCACGATCGCGATCATGGCTGCCGCTCCTAGATGACGTGGGACGCCAGCGGCGCGAAACCGTTGAAACCCACGGACGAATAGGTCGTCGTATAGGCTCCGCAGGCTTCAATCAGAACCTTGTCGCCAATGGACAGGCTGACCGGCAGCTCGTAAGGCGTTTTCTCATAGAGGACGTCGACACTGTCACAGGTCGGCCCGGCAAGGACACAGGGTGTTGTCCGGTCCCCGTCACGCGGCGTGCGGATCGGGTAACGGATCGCCTCGTCCATGGTTTCGGCGAGACCGTGAAACTTGCCGATGTCGAGATAGACCCAGCGAATGTCTTCCTGCGCGGATTTCCTGGAAATCAGAACGACTTCGGCCTCGATCATGCCGGCATTTCCGACCATGCCCCGGCCCGGTTCGATGATCGTGGACGGCAGCCGGTTGCCGAAATGCTTCGACAGTGCCTGGAAAATCGCCTCGCCGTAGCGCGGCACGCCGGGCACGTCCTTCAGGTAGCGGGTCGGGAACCCGCCGCCCATGTTGACCATCTTCAGCTCGATGCCGCGCAGCGCCATTTCCCGGAAGACGCCTGCCGCCATGGCGAGAGCGAAATCCCAGGCTTCGAGATTGGCTTGCTGGGAGCCGACATGGAAGGAGACGCCATAGGCCTCGAGACCGAGCCGGTGGGCGTGTTCCAGCACGTCGGGTGCCATGTCCGGATCGCAGCCGAACTTGCGTGAAAGCGGCCATTCGGCGCCGACACCGTCGCACAGGACGCGGCAGAAGACCTTTGATCCCGAGGCAACGCGAGCGATCTTTTCGACTTCTTCGATGCAGTCGACGGCAAACAGCCGGACGCCGAGGTCAAAGGCACGCGCAATGTCCTTCTCCTTCTTGATGGTGTTGCCGTAGGAAATCCGCTCAGGCGCAGCGCCCGTTGCCAGCACCATTTCGATTTCACCGACCGAGGCGCAGTCGAAGCACGAGCCGAGGCTCTCCAGCAGCGAGAGGATTTCCGGCGCGGGGTTGGCCTTCACGGCGTAGTAGACGGACGTGTCCGGCAGGGATCTGGCGAAAGCGTGAAAATTGTCGCGGACGATGTCGAGATCGACAACAACGCAGGGTCCGTCGTCGTTGCGTCGTCGCAGGAAGTCGCGGATGCGCTCGCTCATGGGGATCACCCCTTTCAAATCTGGCCGCAGGCGCGCGAAATCCGGTTGGCGCGCTGCAGTTCTCGTCGCAGGGTGCCGCAATACGCACCGGGCCTCCCCCGGGATGGAACCGGAGGCCGGGTTGACTGCAGCGACGGTCGGGCGAAAGCGGCATCATGAATGCACGCAAGCGCTTTCCCGCGTCGGGAATGCCGTTGATTGGATCGGAGATACCGAACCGCACGTCGGGCAAGGATGTAACAAGTGCCTCTTCAGTGACGCCGGAGGTTGGAAACCCCGGCAGAGACCAAAAAAGCCCTCTTACGTCGTTGCTTTAAGCCGTACGGATCTGCTGCCCGCCCCTTGGCGGTTTTTGTGGCAGCAGCCCCTTAAGAGATGTTTCAACCATCCCATGAACGACCACGGGCACGTGCGAATTTGGGCGAGCGGTGTATGCGCTTCTTTGGCGTCTGGCGCAAGTGAAATCTGAGGGGAATGCCGATTTTTTTGAGATTGCTTTGGAAAAGGACGACAGGCGATGCCCCACTGCCACGGCGCGCAGCGCACGCGCTCAATAGACGGCCCTGATCGTCCTGATGAGATGATCGGCGAAAGCGCGGACCCGGCGGGGCTGCGCCCGGCTTGGCGGGAACAGGACATGCAGGGGTGAATTCGGCGGTTCGAACTCCGGCAACAGGGCGACCAGACGCCCTGCCCGGATGTCATCGGCGCAATCGAATTCCGACTTCAGCGCAATGCCGCGTCCTTCCAGCGCCCATTCACGGACCAGAGCCCCGTCATTGGCAATCAGCTTGCCGGAAACGGTCACCATGTGCGTCACGCCGCCTTGAACGAACTCCCATGTGTTGTCGATATTCTGTCCGAACCGCATCAACAGGCAATCGTGGTCTTTCAGATCGGCGGGCCCCCTTGGCGCCGCATGCTTTTCGAGATAGCCGGGAGACGCACACAGGAGGCGCTTGCGCGATGCCACGTGTTTGACCCGCAAGGAGCTGTCGCTGATCGCCCCGAAGCGAACCGCAAGATCAATGCCCAGGCCGACGATATCGACATAGCCGTCGGACAGATGGAGATCGATCGAGATCAGGGGGTGTTCGGCCTGAAATCCCGCAATCGCCCTTGAAATGACATGGCGTCCCAGATCTTCCGGAGCACTCACCCGGATGAGCCCGGACAGCGTGGTCGCACCCGTCCGGATCCGGGTATCGAGTTCGTCGACTTCGCTGAGCACGGTGCGCGCACCTTCAAAGAGCGCCCGCCCCTCTTCCGTCAGGCTGATGGAGCGTGTCGTCCGGTTGAGCAGCACGACGCCGTAATGCGCTTCAAGCGCCGCCAGCCTTTCCGACACGGTCGTCGGCGACAGCCCTGCCTCGCGAGCTGCCGCGGCGAGGCTGCCCTTCTCGACGATCAGCACGAACAGGGAAATGTTGTCGATAAGCATTATACGGAAATTCCGGATTGTCTCTGCGTATACTGACCGTTTATCCGAGAGCGTCAAGGAATTAAATACCTAACCACACACCGAAATGGAGACACCGACATGACCCAACTCACCATCGTCGCCAACATCAAGGCCAACCCGGACAAGATCGACCTCGTGAAAACCGAACTGCTCAAGCTGATCGAGACAACCCGCAGCGAAAACGGCTGCATCAACTATGACCTTCACCAGGACAACGAGAACCCGGCCCACTTCATGTTCTATGAAAACTGGGAAAGCCGGGAACTCTGGCAGATCCACATGAACGCACCGCATCTGGCCGCCTACATGGCCGCCACCGAAGGCGCCGTGGCAGAGTTCACGCTGAACGAGATGACCGTGATTGGCTGAATGCGGTCTCCCGTGAAATCCGGCCAGCGGACCTTCGAAACCTCCCTTGAATCACTTTGAGAACAAGACAATGAAAGCCGTTGCACTGACTCGCTATTTGCCGATCGACGACCCGGAAAGTTTCCTGGATGTCGATCTCCCGAAACCGGTGCCGGACGGGCGCGACCTGCTGGTGGCGGTGAAGGCCGTTTCCGTCAACCCGGTCGACACGAAAGTGCGTGCCCCCAAGGACACGGTAGAAGAAACACCACGCGTTCTTGGGTGGGACGCAGCCGGGATTGTCGAGGCGGTCGGCCCGGACGTGACGCTGTTCAAGCCCGGCGATGAAGTCTACTACGCGGGAGACATCACCCGGGCGGGCTCCAACTCGGAGTACCAGCTGATCGACGAGCGGATCGTCGGCGCGAAACCCAAGACGCTCGGCTTTGCCGAAGCGGCCGCTCTGCCGCTGACCACCCTGACGGCCTACGAATCCTTTTTCGACCGGCTCGGGATCGACCGCGATGGTGGCAACTCAGGTGAAAGCCTGCTGATCATTGGCGCGGGCGGCGGTGTCGGATCGATCGGTATTCAGCTCGCCAAGGCTGCCGGGCTGAAGATCATCGCTACCGCATCACGCCCCGAAACCTCCGCCTGGGTGACGGAACTGGGCGCGGACCACGTCGTCAATCACAGACAGGACATGGTCGCACAGGTCCGAGCCCTCGGCTTCGAGACCGTTGACCACATCGCCATCTTCAACGACATGCGTCATTGGGAAACGGCCGTGGAACTGATCCGGCCGCAAGGCGGCATCGTCACCATCGACGACACCAACCTGCCGATGCCGATGGACAAGATGAAAATGAAGGCCGCCAGCCTGCATTGGGAATTCATGTTCGCGCGTGCCATGTTCCAGACAGCCGACATGATCGAACAGCACAAGTTGCTGACCTATGTCGCCGGCGAGATCGACGCGGGCCGGATCCGCACGACGCTGGACACGGTTCTCTCCCCGATCAATGCGGAAAACATGCGCAAGGCACATGCGCTTGTTGAAACGGGCACTGCAAAGGGCAAAATAGTGCTTGAAGGTTACTGACAGCAGGCCGGCGCAGCCGGGTGACCGGCTGCGCCGGCCCGTTTGGGTCGTCCACGAAACGAAAGGCAATCAGATGGCCGCACTGCAACCGCCCGTCTGCGACTTCGACTGGCAAGCTCCCGATTTCATGCTCCTGGGCACCGATGGCAGGCATCACGGCCTGAGCGATGTGGCCGGTGAAAACGGCACGCTGGTCATGTTCATCTGCAATCATTGTCCCTTCGTGCTGGCGATACTCGACAAGATCGTCCGTGACGCGCACGAACTGAAGGAACACGGCATCGGCATTGCCGCCATCTGCTCGAACGATCCTGTCTCCTACCCGGCGGACAGCTACGAGAACATGCAGCTGATGGCCGAAAGACACGACTTTCCGTTCCGCTACCTGCACGATGCGGACCAGACCGTCGCAAAAACCTACGATGCGGTCTGCACCCCCGACTTCTTCGGTTTCAACAAGGATCTCGGCCTGCAGTATCGCGGCAGGCTTGACGCCACACGCATGGGAGCTTCGCCCGCGGACTTGCGCCGCGACCTCTTTGAGGCCATGAAACAGATAGCTGAAACCGGTCGGGGTCCTGAAGACCAGATCCCCTCGATCGGCTGCTCAATCAAATGGAAGTAACCCCGGGCGGAAACATGCAGATCCACCAACTCAATCACGTCAACCTGCGCACGACGCAATTGGACACCATGATTTCCTGGTATCAGGACGTCCTTGGCCTCACATCCGGCCCAAGGCCGGACTTTCCCTTTCCGGGGGCCTGGCTCTATGCCGGAGACACGGCTTTTGTGCATCTCGTCGGGATTGACGGAGACGCCGGGACCGGATCGGAAGTGGAGCTGAAACTGGAACACTTCGCCTTTTCCGCGACCGGAGCGGAGGAATTCGAAGAACGGCTGCGCCAACGCGGCGAGACCTACCGCAAGTCCGAACTGGCGGAACTCAAGCTTGTTGCGATCAATGTCTGGGATCCGGACGGCAATCACATTCACGTTGATTTTCGCACCGGCGCCTGATCAGCGCCGGGAAACGGTTGCTTCCTGCAAAGTCCGCTCTAGCTAACACCCGGTCGTTTGAACCAGTTGGACGGAGCTCAGACATGATCCGAACCCTTGCAGGCACTGCTGCCATTGCCCTTGCCGCCACACCCGCACTGGCCGAGCCGCACCGGTATGAACTCGACCCGACCCACACGACGATTGCGTTCATGGTCGATCACATAGGCTATGCGGACACGCTCGGTGTGTTCCTCGATTTCGAGGGCGGCTTCACCTATGACATGGACACGCAGGAACTTACCGACGTCGAGATCACGGTAAAGACCGCCAGCGTCCAGTCCTTCAACGAAGCCAGGGACAATCACGTCCGCAACAAGGATTTTCTGGACGTTGAACAGTTCCCCGTAATGACGTTCACCGCCGACAGCGGAACGCCTGCGAGCGACACGACCGGCACCGTGACGGGCAACCTGACGCTTCTGGGCAAGACGCAGCCCCTGACGCTCGATGTCACGCTGAAAAAGGCTGCCGATTACCCCTTCGGCCACAAGCGCTTCACGCTCGGGATCAGCGCAAAGGGCACGGTCCAGCGCAGCGCCTACGGCATGACCTATGCCGTCGACAACGGATTTGTGGGTGACGACGTTCAGCTGATCATCGAGACGGAAGCCATGCGCGTCGACGGATAGCCGGCGTCAGACGGCCTTGACCATGAGCGGCTGCAGGGCCGGATGAATGTTTGGGCTTTCCTCGCGAATGAACCGCAGCAGCGCCTTCTCGTTTTCATGAAGAACGCCGTCGCGTCCGATGCGCTCGACCAGCCAGGACGCCTCGTCCTCGCTCACGGTTTCATTCGCGGCGATTTCGGCCTCCATGGATGCGCCCCGTGCCGCGAACGGATCGTTGACAGCATAGGAATCGCGAATGCCGCTGACACCGCCGCTGATCATCTTGCGGAAGAAACCGCCAAGTCCGCGCTCATAGCCACCGGGCTGGTTCAACCAGTCCTCGCGGGCAAGCGCGACATCGCGCGACGGCGGCGTGAACCCGGACATGGCCATCAGGTGATTGGCCACCGCCTTCGAGAACAGCTCCGACCATGAAGGCGCGTTTTCGGCTTCGACCGTGGCATCGTTCAGATCGAACAGGATCTCCGCCTCGGCCTTCGAGATCGCGACGCCGCCGCAGCCCGCTCCGGCATAGAGAACCCGCCGCAGGATCTCCACTTCTGCGTCCGAAATGACACCCGGTTTCAGATCATTGCCTGCCCGCGTCGCACCGTTTCCGGAGATGACGGATTGGCTCACTGTCTTCAAGGCGAACTGCTCCAGGCTCTCCGGGGCCTCGCGGGCCTTCTCCAGCACATGCAGCACCGCGTCGAGTTCCGTGCGGCTGCAGATGTGGCCGTCTGCCTCGATCTGGCCGATCAGCCAGGCCGCGTTTTCATCCGAAACATAGCCTTCCGGCCGCGCCTGATTGACCAGAATGTCGGCGATGGCCTCGGGAAAGAGTTCGTACCAGGTATCCGCATAGGTCAGCTCGGCATCATTCAGCCGGAACAGCGCGGCACCTTCTTCAAGGGAGACGGCCATGTCGCCGTAGATGAAACGCCGGAGCGTGATGACATCATCGGCATCCACGTGCCCGGAGGCGATCTTTAGGGTGACAAATTCATTCAAATCGGGCTTGGCCATGGTTTCCCCCTTGGAGACTTTGACAGGGACTTTCGCCCGAAAACCTTGATATTCCGGTAACAAAAAAGGGAGCCACCAAAGTGGCTCCCTTATCGTCTTCCCGCACTTGGGGGCATTGAAACGCGGGAAGACTGATCGGTTTCACGTTAGGGGCAAATCAGCCGCGGTGCTTCTTGCCCTTGCCGCCTTTCTTGCCACCCTTGAAATCGGCCTTGGTGATCACGCCGTCCTTGTTCCGGTCCGCACGCTTCATCAGGTTGTCGAGGCGTTTTCCGGCCTCTTCCTGGGTGATGCCGAGGCTGCCGTCTGCATCGGCACGCTGGAACATGTCGACAATCCGGTTCTCGTTGACGGCCAGCCACAGCGGACCGAAATCCTCAAGCGTGAAGGAACCGCTGGAATTCGTGTCGGCCAGAGCGAACAGTTCGGCCCGCCGCGCGTCGAAGTCTTCCCGGGTCACGGAACCGCTGCCATCGGTGTCGAACAGCGCCATGAACATGCGGCCATGGCCGCCACGGCCGCGCCGTTCACCGCGCTCACGGCGCTCGCCGCGTTCGGCACGCTGCTGGCGTTCGCCGTTTTCTGCAGCTGCCTGATTGCGCTGGCCGCGAACACGCTCAACGGTTCCGTTGCCATCGCGGTCGAGCCGGTTGAACATGCGGTTTGCGACCACGTCGACCTCTTTCTGGGTCACGGTGCCGTCACCGTCAGTGTCAAGGAACTGGAATGCGCGGACCATCCGGTCACCGGAGCGATCCAGGAACTGGGCCTTGAATTCCTCAAGACTGATTTCGCCGTTTCCGTCGGCATCCGCCGTGGTGAAATCTGTCGTTCTGACTTCCGCGATTTCGGCTTCGGTGATCACACCGTCCTTGTTCACGTCAAAACGTTCGAACATGCGTTCGGCGCGCTGCTTGTGGCCGCTACGGCCGTGGCCGCGTCCCCATTTGCCGCGTTCACCCTTGTGCGCGACCTGCTCGCTCTGCACCTGCTTGATCTGTTGCCCCCCGTTCCCAGCCGCATCGCCGCTTTGTGCGAATGCAGGCAGGCCGGCCGTCAGCGCGGTTCCCGCGACACTCGCAGCCAAAGCGGTGATTGCAATTTTCTTGAACGGTTTCATTAAACAACTCCTTGGTTCGTCGATGAACACAAGGTAGGAGGCGTTTGTCGCAGAAATACCCGCCGCAAGGCGCTTAAGTGTCGCCATCTGTCCCCATTCGGCCCGGCGACACACTTTGTTACAAGTTCCGCTCGAAAGTTGCGCTGCCTGTTATTATTTTTGCAGTAGAAACAGACACCTTGCCGGCCGGAACGCAGCTGTTTTCGCAATTCCGGCGCAGTGCACATGGCAATCGCAAGACAGGAGAGACGCGTGAGCGATCCCAGTCCGCATATCCTCGTGGTGGACGATCACCGCGACATCAGAGAGACGCTGGCCCGCTATCTGGTCAAGAACGGGCTGCGGGCGACAGCCGCCGAAAGCGCCGCCCACGCCCGCAAGGCCCTCAAGGCCGCGTCGATCGACCTTGTCGTGCTCGACATCATGATGCCGGGCGAGGACGGCCTGTCGCTCTGCCGGCACCTGGTCGAAACCGGTTCGATGCCGGTCATTCTGCTGACGGCAATGGCCGACGACACCGACCGTGTCATCGGCCTGGAAATCGGCGCAGACGACTACGTGACCAAGCCCTTCAATCCGCGCGAACTGCTGGCCAGGATCCGGGCCGTCCTCAGACGCACGTCCCTCGTTCCCAAGGAGCGTGATCCGATCGAACAGGAGATGCTTCATTTCGACGGCTGGGCTCTGAACATCTCGCGGCGCGAACTCGCGGACCCGGAGGGAAATGCAGTGCCGCTTTCCAGCGGTGAGTTCCAGCTGCTATGCGCGTTTCTGAAGCGTCCCAAGATGGTTCTCAATCGCGACCAGCTGCTTGATCTGACGACCGGCAGGACACCCGGTGTGTTCGACCGGTCCATCGACAATCAGGTGTCGCGGCTGCGGCGCAAGATCGAGGCGGACCCGAAAGACCCCAGGATGATCAAGACCGTCTGGGGCGGCGGCTACATGTTTACCGCCGAGGTCAGAGACCAGGTGGAATGAACTTGCCAGCCTCCGTCACCAGGATAATGCAAGCGATGTGGCCGAAGTCCCTGGCCTCGCAGCTGATTCTGCTGCTCCTCGCCGCAATCTTTGCGGCGCAGGCGCTGAGCATCCTGATCTTCCATGACGAGCGCCGCATTGCCCTGGTCGCGGCTGCGAGAGACAACCTGCTGGCCCGGTCCGTATCGGTCGCCGAATTGCTGGAAGATACCCCGCCCGGCCTGCAGGATCGCATTCTGGAAGCCAGCAGCAGCCGCTTTGCGGTCTTCTGGCTCGGCGATACCCCGCTTGCACCTGCCCCCGGCACCTCCGGTTTCGAAAAGCGCCTGCAGGGATACCTGTCCAGCCGCCTGCATCATGGTCAGACGGTTCATCTCAACATTCTCGCCGACGAAAAGCGGGGCCCCAAGGCCCGGCGGGACCGGGACGGCGATCAGGACGCGGCAAGCTGGCGGTCCGTTCCCAAGCGGGAGCGTCCCCACAACCTCCGCAAGATCATGAACAAGCCGGAAGACCTGTCGCTGTCCATCCAGATGACCGATGGGCGCTGGCTGAATGTCGCAACGAGTTACCGCCCGCCCCCGGGCGCCTACATCCCCCTGCTGGTCCAGCTCGGGATCACTTCCGTCCTGACCGTGCTGATCATCGGCTTCGCGGTGCGCAGGGTCACGAAGCCGCTCAAGACCCTGTCCGCATCCGCCGAGAAATTCGGCCGTGGCGAGGAACTGGAACCGCTCGATCCAAGCGGCCCGCGTGAAGTCCGGGCGCTGACGTCTTCCTTCAATGACATGCAGGACAGGCTGACCCGGTTCGTCAAGGACCGCACGCGCATGCTGGCCGCGATCAGCCATGACCTCAGGACGCCGATCACCTCGCTCCGGATCAGGGCCGAGTTCATCGACGACGACGAAAACCGTGAGAAGATGATCGAGACCCTCGACGAAATGGCTGCGATGACCGAGGCGACGCTTCGCTTTGCAAGGGATGAAGCCCATGCCGAAGGCGCGGAGGAAACGGATCTCGGCGCGATGCTGGAGAGCCTTGCCGGCGACCAGCAGGATCTCGGCCATGTTTGCAGCGTGACGCTCGATCAGCCGATCAAGCTCAGTTGCCGGCCTGTCGCCCTCAAGCGGGCCCTGCGCAACCTGATCGAGAACGGCATCCGCTACGGCGGCGGGGTCTCCATCGCTGCACGGATACGGGACGGCGAAGTCATCATCCGGGTTTCCGATAGCGGCCCCGGCATCCCCGAGGACCGGCTGAAGGACGTGTTCGAACCGTTTGTACGGCTGGAGGAATCCCGGAGCGAGGAAACCGGCGGCATCGGCCTCGGCCTCGCCATATCACGCTCCATCATTCATGCGCACGGCGGCACGGTCACCCTGCAGAACGGCCGGGACGCGGGTCTCGTCGCCGAGGTAAGGCTGCCGACACGGTAGCGATCTATGTCTTGGGTTTGTCCCGTTCCAGAAATTCCACCTGCGCATCGACGATCTGCCGCCAGGCCGGATCCGAGGGCAGATAAACATGATTGTTGCTCTCGACCTGAAGAAATTCCGCCCCGGCGATCCCGGAGGCAAGCAACCGGCCCTGAGAGACCGGATGAACGGCATCGGCACTTGCGTGAATGATCAGGGTCGGCACCTTTACCTGCGGCAGGTAATCGGAAACGTCGAACTGGTCGAAGGCGGTCCTGATTGCGGCTGCATTTTCTGCTGACGTGGAAGCAAGCTGGATCTCGACCATGTTGTCCATCTCCTCCTTGGAGGCCCCCGGACAAAAGACGGATGTGAAGGCAACCATGAAGGGGCTGTCGGGTTTTCCCCACCCGGAACGGATCAGCGCCATCAGCGCATTGGCTTCCTCGCTTGCATATTGATGATCGCGCCGCGAACGCCCCTGTACGAAACCACCATACAGAATGAGCCGGCTGACCCGCTCGGGATAAGTGGCAGCAAAGACGATTGAAATGGGCACACCCTGCGACGCAGCGATGAGAGGGAAAGTTTCCAGGCCCGCAGCGTCAACGACCGCCTTGAGATCGGCCACATAGTTATGGATCTCCGTTCCCTTCAGCACGGCATCCGACAGTCCGGTGCCCCTTTGATCGTAGCGCACGAGGCGATAGCGGGCGCTGAGTTCCTGGAGATAGGGGCCCCAGACCGGGCTGCACCAGTCCTTCTCCAGATGGGTCAGAAAGTGCCCGGCCCTGACGACGGCAGGTCCTGCACCCGATCGCGCATAGGCAATCGAGGTGCCGTCCTCCGACTGCGCGAAATGAATGGTCTGCACGCGTTTTGCAGTCGGGTTGCCGGAGGGCGTCTGGATTGACGTATTTGTGCTGACCGGGGCAACCAGTTCCAGCCCCCGGCGCTGCACGGTGCGAATGACCGCCTGTGTCTTGCCGTTGTCTCCGACGGCGGTTCTCGCCGCGTTGATCCGGGCGCTGATCGTGGCCTCCGAAACGATCCTGCCGTTCCACACGCGCTCAATGAGCGCGTCTTTCGAAACAAGTTTTCCGGCATTTTCGGCAAGCAGACACAAGAGTTCGAACACCTGCGGCTCGACCGGAACTTCCGTTCCAAGTCTCTGAAGCTGATAGCTTTCCGTGTCCAGGACGCAATCTGCAAATTCGTAGCGCACGCAGTCCCCCCAGCGGCGGTGTTCAAGCCATGGAACAGTACTGGAAGTGCATATCCGGTGCAATTTGCCGGGTCGAAAATCAAGGAAAACACAAGGTGTTCTAAAGGTTCTCTTCAAGCAGCCATCGTCCCGCTCACGCATGCTCTCTTCATCTGATCAAGGAGCAAGACCATGAGCGAACAGACAAGCCAGTACCGGACCTTGGAAAACGGAGCGATAGACCTTGCCTATTACGACAGGCGCGCCAGACAGATCCGCAGTGCGGATGCGTTCAGCGTGTGCGGCTTGCTCGGTGAATTGCTGCGCGCCGCACTGCGCAAGCTGACCCTCATCTTTGGATCGGCTCTCCGCAGCGGATCTCCGATTGAAGAGCGCAAAGGCGAACCTGCCGCTCTCCCGGCTGTTTGAACGTCGTGGCGCTAGGACTTGGCATACGTCGCCTCGTCCACCGGCTCGAGCCAGTCCGCCACCGCGCCATCAAGGCCTTCCTGGATGGCCAGATGGACCAGCGCGGTTTGCGGGCCCGCGCCGTGCCAGTGCTTCACATCCGGCGGGATCCAGACAACGTCGCCCGGAAGGATCGGCAGCTTGTCCTGGCCCCACAGCTGGACGAAGCCGGCCCCGTCCAGAACCTGAAGCGTCTGCCCGAGCGGGTGCGTGTGCCAGTTGGTGCGCGCGCCCGGTTCGAATGTGACCTTCAGCGCCCTCACCCGCGCCGGAGCAGGCGCTTCGATGACCGGCTCCTGCCAGACCGTGCCGGTGAAATAATCGGAACTCGCGCGCTTGCTCGGCCGGGAACCGGCCTTGTAGACGGTCAGAAAACTCATCAATCCACCTCGCCCGTTAGGTCGTCTTCTTCAAGGGTTTTGAAGCCCGCCCGCTTCCGGGCCAGTTGATCAGAACAACACCTGAGATGGCAAGGCATATCCCGGCCAGCGTTTCCGCATCCAGTCTTTCCGACAGGAACACCACGCCCAGAAGAACGCCGACCCCGGCGCGGAGATAGGCCTGGCTTGCCGTCCCCATCGCGCCCAGCGTCACCAGTAGGCGGAAATAGATCAGGAACGCCAGGGCCGTGCAGACTGTTCCGAGAGTGATGGCGGACGTCCAGCCGGTGACGCCCGGCTGCAACGTCCATGGCGCCTCGGTGACAAGGCTCAGCGGCACGAGGACAATCGAGGAGCAGATCAGCATTCCCGTGGCCGGAACGATCGGCGGTATCCCCTTGAAAAGCTGGCCGCGCAGCGCGGCGACGCCGTAGAGCGCAGCGCTCAGGAAAACGGCAAGCTGGGGTAACAGGTTCTGTCCGAGATCCCGTAGCGCACCGACGCCAATGATCAGGACAACGCCGCAAAACCCGAGCAGCGCACCGGCAAGCTGACGCCCGCCGACGGGTTGGGACCGTTTCAGAAGGAAGAAGGAGATCGCGAAAACCCAGAGCGGCGACGTGGAATTGAGCACGCTGGAAACGGCGGTTCCGGCATATTGCTGACCCCAGGCAAGCAGCAGCCATGGCCCGGTGCCATTCAGCAGGGACTGGACGAAGAACAGCCGCCAGCTTCTGCCGTCAACGGGCAGCCGAATGCCTCGAAGGGCCATGACCAACAAAAGGATCGCGGAGGCCAGCGTGACGCGCAGCGCCATCAGCGTCGCCGGCGGGATCGTGTCCAGCGCCAGGCCGATCCACATGTAGGAGGATCCCCACAAGAGCGCGAGAAGCCCGAGCAGCGCGTAGTCGAAAGTGCGGTTCGCCATGAAGAAAGCGTCAGCCGTGCAACGCGCGGCTGTCTTCCGGGGCTTCATCACGATCCTCCATGCCGTAGTCCCGCAGAACATGGGCGACACGCAGACGATAATCGCGGAAGTAGCTCGTTCGGCCGGCCTGCTGGGCCTGCCTGTGCCCTGTCAGCCGGCGCCACGCGTTGAGCGCCTCCTCGTCGCGGAAAAAGGAGATGGAAAGAAGTTTGTCCGGATCGGTCAGGCTCTGGAAGCGTTCCACCGACAGAAAACCGTCGATCTGTTCCACGAGAGGCCGCATCTTGGCGGCCATGTCCAGATAGTTCTGTTTATTGTCGGCATGCGGAATCACTTCGAAAATGACGGCAATCATTCGGACCTCACTCCTGTTCCATGCGGGGCGGACGCCAGTTTCAGAAAGGTGCGGTCTTCCCGCAAGATGAATTTTTCCTTTTGCGCAAACGCATAGTTCATTTGTCCGAGAGGGTCTGCCGCAAGCCGTTCCCGGTAGGCCTCGTAGGCCGCAAGACTGTCAATCGAATAAACGCCGTAAGCCAGGGTCGTCGATCCTTCGTGAGGCGCAAAATATCCGACGAGATTGGCACCGCAGCGGGGAATCGCCTGCCCCCAGTTGCGCGCATATTCCTCGAACGCCGATCTCTTCGTCGGGTCGATGTGATAGCGGATGAAGCATGTGATCATTCTATTGTCCTTTCCGGTTGGCCTGTCAGGCACTTTGTGCCATCTTTCGTGACATCAATGCTTCGACGGAGATCGAACCATGAAAGACGGACCGGACATCGCCCGCATAGGCTCCCTCATCGGAGACCCGGCGCGGGCCAACATCCTTGGCGCACTCCTGAGCGGCAAGGCACTCACCGCCACCGAACTGGCGGGCGAGGCCGGAATAACCGGGCAGACCGCAAGTTCTCATTTGAAGAAGCTGGTCGAAGGCGGCCTTCTGGCACAGGCGAAGCAGGGCCGGCACCGGTACTACAAGCTCGCGGGACCCGAGGTGGCCTCGGTCCTGGAAGCGGTCATGGGTCTGGCGGCCCGCAAGGGACACCTGCGCGTACGCACGGGGCCTAGGGACCCTGAAATGCGCGCGGCGCGCGTCTGCTACGATCACCTTGCCGGGGACATGGCCGTGCGCATATTCGACAGCATGCAGGCCCGCGGTTTTCTGGAGGTCACCGCCGACAAGGGTGGACTTGGCCTGACAGAGAGCGGTGAGACATTCATCTGCGACGCCGGGATCGACCTGACCGCGTTGAAATCCGCGCGCCGGCCGCTTTGCCGGGCGTGTCTTGACTGGAGCGAAAGGCGGAACCACCTGGCCGGATCACTCGGTGCCGCGTTGCTGGATCGCTTTCAGCAGAATGGCTGGGTGCGCCGGGCGAAATCAGGACGCACCGTCCACATCTCCCCGAAGGGCGACGCGGAGTTGCGCCACCTGTTTCCCGTTGAAGGCCCCCTGCAGAGTTAGGAACAGCATCAGTCTGCCGGCATCGGCCATTGTTCGACCACGGCCGAAGCATAGGCCCCGAAGTTCCCTTTATGCTGCGCTGTCGCAACACCAAGGGGGCTCTGAATGGAACAGGTTTCAACATATTTGCCGGGAATTTTGCTCGCCTATTCGGCGTTCCTTCTCGGGATCATCAGTCCGGGGCCGAACATTCTTGCGGTCATGGGCACATCCTTGAGTGCCGGACGCAGGGAAGGCGTTGCCCTCGCCTCCGGTGTCGCATTCGGATCGTTGACCTGGGCAACGCTCACGGTTCTCGGACTGTCGGCAGTGCTCGCCACTTACGCGTCGGCGCTCACCGCCATCAAGATCGCCGGCGGATGCTATCTGCTCTGGCTTGCCTACAAGTCGTTCAAGGCCGCAGGCACCGACGGCGTCATTGCCGCGGATCAAATGGAAGGAGAGCGGATCAGCCGGTCAGGCTATGCTCTGCGGGGATACGTCATACAGATGACCAATCCGAAGGCGGCCCTTGCCTGGATCGCGATTGTCTCGCTCGGCATGCAACAGCAGGCACCCCTTTGGGTCGGCGCCGTCATCATCGCTGGAACCTTCGCATTGTCGCTGCTCATCCACGTCTTGTATGCCATCCTCTTTTCCAGTCCCGCCGCGATCAGGACCTACTCAAAGGCCAGGCGATCCATCCAGACGGGACTCGGCTGCTTCTTTGCCTTCGCCGGAGCGAAACTGATCTTCAGCCGCACCTGAACCTTCTGGCCGGATGACAAAAAACCCGGCATTCGCCGGGTTTTTTATAAGGTGGGCGGGCGCCAGGGGCAAAGCAGCGCCCGGGTTCCGATTTTGTCTTCTTTATTGGGGCCATTTCGGGATTGGCCCGGCTTCAGGAGACGCGCACCGGCTCCTGAAACTTGGGTTACGCTTTCCGTCGGATCCGGAACGGCCTCTTGCAGAACAAGCAAGGCGGTTCCGGTTGTCGTCCCGGCGGTGCCTGACCAGGATCGCCCTGGCTACGTGCACAGTCATTTGTTCTCGTTTTCAGGATTCTTCCATGTTCGAAACCCGTGGATACACTCAATGGTAGCGCACTGCGTGCACATAGCAAGAGCGCACTGTGTGCATTATTCAAGAAACTGCAAATAAGGTTCCTAAAACGCTCAATTCGTTCGACAAAAAAGTTCACCTCCTGTGGATGAACCACAGGAGGTTGCAAAGTTCCTGGCCGTTTTCGGCGGTCTTCTACTCTGCGGCGACCATGCGCGCCGGTTCGTAGTTGAGAATCGGCGCGAGCCAGCGTTCAGCAAGCGCAACGTCCCAACCCTTGCGGGCCGCGTAGTCTTCGACCTGGTCCCTCTCGATCTTGCCGACACCGAAATAGTGACTGTCGGCATGCGCGAAATAAAGACCGGATACGGACGAGCCCGGCAGCATCGCCCTGCTTTCGGTCAGCTGGATGCCGGTGAGGCGCTCGGCATCGAGAAGACGGAACAGGGTGTCCTTTTCCGTATGGTCCGGCTGCGCCGGATACCCGGGGGCGGGACGGATGCCGTGATACTTCTCCGCGATGATGTCATCGGTGCTGAGGGTTTCATCGGCGGCGTACCCCCAAAGGTCCTTGCGAACGATCTCGTGCAGCTTCTCGGCAAACGCTTCGGCGAGCCGGTCTGCAAGCGCCTGGGACAGGATCTTGTTGTAGTCGTCGCTTTCCCGTGCGTAACGGGCTGCGAGTTCATCTTCGCCATGGCCCGAGGTGACTGCAAACCCGCCGACCCAGTCCTGAACACCGCTGTCCAGCGGCGCGACGAAATCGCTGAGCGCAACGTTCGCGCGCCCGCCGGCACTGCGCGCCATCTGCTGGCGCAGCGTATGGAACGTGGCAAGTTCCCCGGTGCGGCTCTCGTCGGCGAAAAGACGAATGTCGTCCCCCACCGCGTT
Organism: Roseibium sp.; assembly: GCF_965232425.1. Lineage (GTDB taxonomy): Bacteria > Pseudomonadota > Alphaproteobacteria > Rhizobiales > Stappiaceae > Roseibium. The sequence continues at coordinate 4,880,478 of NZ_OZ246971.1, read as the reverse complement.
GGCCGGCCAGAGAGCGGCAACACCGCGCGCGGTCAGCAGCTTCTTCTCGACAATCTCATCCAGCATGCGGCGGGCATCGTCATAGAGTGCCTTCGCGGCCGGACCGTATCTGTTGTCCGTCAGAACACCCGGGAACCGTCCCTTGATTTCCCATGTCGCGAAGAACGGTGTCCAGTCGATCACCGGCACCAGGTCCTCGAGCGGAAAATCATCAAAGACCGTCTGACCGGGCTTTTTCGGGGCAACAGGCGGCTTGCCGGCAAAATCACATTGGAACGCGTTTTCACGCGCTTTCACGATTGAGGTCCGTTGCTGGTTTCCACGGCTTGCGGCGTGCTTTTCCGCGATGTCGACATATTCGGCGCGCACATCGGCAAAATAGGGTTCCCGTCCGCCCTCGCTCATCAGCTTGGTGGCAACACCGACGGCGCGGCCTGCATCGGTGACATAGATGGCCTGACCGCGCTCATAATTCGGGTGGATCTTCACCGCCGTGTGGATCTTGGAGGTCGTCGCCCCGCCGATAAGCAGCGGCAGGTCCAGGTTCTCCCGCTCAAGTTCCGCCGCAACATGACACATCTCGTCGAGAGACGGCGTGATCAGCCCGCTCAGTCCGATCATGTCGACCTTTTCCGCCTTCGCGGTTTCCAGGATTTTCGCGGCCGGAACCATAACTCCGAGATCGATCACCTCGAAGTTGTTGCACTGGAGCACGACGCCGACAATGTTCTTGCCGATGTCATGCACATCGCCTTTGACTGTCGCCATCAGGATCTTGCCGGCCGACGACTGGCCTGTCAGCCCGAGCTCCTGCTTTTCCTTTTCCATGAAGGGCATCAGATAGGCGACCGCCTTCTTCATGACACGCGCCGACTTGACCACCTGCGGCAGGAACATCTGGCCGGACCCGAACAGGTCTCCCACCACGTTCATGCCATCCATCAGCGGCCCTTCGATCACGTGGAGCGGCCGGTCGAACGCCTGACGGGCCTCTTCCGTGTCTTCAACGACGAAATCGTCGATCCCGTGGACAAGTGCATGCTCGAGACGCTTGACAACGCCCCAGCCGCGCCAGGTCAGGTCGGCTTCCTTCCTCTTGCCACCCTCGCCTTTCCAGCGCTCGGCGGCATCCAGCATCCTGTCGGTCGCGTCGTCGCGCCGGTTCAGCACCACGTCTTCGCAATGCTCGCGCAGATCGGCGTCAAGGTCGTTGTAGACCGCGAGCTGACCGGCATTGACGATGGCCATGTCCATGCCGCGCTGAATGGCATGGTAGAGGAACACGGAGTGCATCGCCTCGCGCACCGCCTCGTTGCCGCGGAACGAGAAGGAGAGGTTCGAGACACCGCCCGATACATGCGCATGCGGCAGGTTCTCGCGGATCCATCCCGTCGCCTCGATGAAGTCGACGCCATAGTTGTTGTGCTCTTCGATGCCGGTTGCCACCGCAAAAATGTTCGGATCGAAGATGATGTCTTCCGGCGGAAAGCCGACCTGTTCTGTCAGCACCTTGTAGGACCGGGCGCAGATTTCCGTCTTGCGCGCCTGCGTGTCCGCCTGCCCCGTCTCGTCGAACGCCATCACCACGACGGCTGCGCCATAGCGGCGGATCAGGCGCGCCTGCTCGATGAAGGCGTCCTCCCCCTCTTTCAGCGAAATGGAGTTGACCACGCCCTTGCCCTGGATGCACTTGAGGCCAGCCTCGATGACGCTCCATTTGGAGCTGTCGATCATGACGGGAACGCGGGCGATGTCCGGCTCGGCGGCAACCAGGTTGAGGAAGGTCACCATGGCCTCCTCGGAGTCGAGCAGGCCCTCATCCATGTTCACATCGATGATCTGGGCGCCGTTTTCGACCTGTTGCCGCGCAACATCCAGCGCGGTTGCGTAGTCGCCTTCCTTGATCAGGCGGCGGAACCGGGCGGAACCGGTGACATTGGTCCGCTCGCCGATGTTGACGAAATTGGTTTCCTTGGTGAGCACGAACGGCTCCAGGCCAGACAGCCGCATGTGCCGGTCGATCTCCGGGATCAGACGGGGTTTCTTGTCCGCAACCGCATCCGCAATGGCCTTGATATGGGCGGGTGTGGTGCCGCAGCAGCCGCCAACCACATTGACGAGACCGGCGGCGGCAAACTCCTCGATCAGGCCTGCCATGTGCTCCGGGCTCTCGTCATATTCACCGAATTCGTTGGGAAGGCCCGCATTCGGATAGGCGCACACGAGCGTATCGGCAACACGGCCGAGCTCGTCCACATGCGCCCGCATCTCCTTCGCGCCCAGCGCACAGTTGAGACCGACGGTAAGCGGTGCGGTGTGACGAACCGAATTCCAGAAGGCCTCAGGCGTCTGTCCCGAGAGCGTTCGGCCCGATAGGTCGGTAATCGTTCCGGAAATCATCACCGGCAGGATCGTGCCGGTTTCCTCGAACACTTCGTCAATGGCAAACAGCGCCGCCTTCGCGTTGAGCGTATCGAAGATGGTCTCCACCAGAAGGATGTCCGCGCCGCCTTTGATAAGACCGCGCACCGCGTCTGCATAAGAGATCCTGAGGTCGTCGAACGACACCGCGCGGTAGCCGGGATTGTTGACATCCGGGGAAATCGACGCCGTCCGGTTGGTCGGGCCAAGCGCACCGGCGACGAAACACTGGCGATCCGTATCGGACTTCATGACCTGATCGCAGGCTTCCCGCGCAAGCCGCGCACTTTCGAGGTTGAGCTCGTAGGCAAGCTCTTCCATGCCGTAGTCGGCCTGCGCGATCGTCGTCGAGGAAAACGTGTTGGTCTCGATGATGTCCGCCCCGGCACTCAGATAGTCGACATGAATTTTGCGGATCGCGTCCGGCTGGGTCAGGCTCAGAAGATCGTTGTTGCCCTTCACGTCGCTCGGCCAATCAGCGAACCGCTCTCCGCGATAGCCTGCCTCGTCGAGTTTCAGGTCCTGGATTTCGGTCCCCATTGCGCCGTCAAGCACGAGAATACGGGTCTTGGCGAGGTCACGAAGGCGCTCGAAGGCGTCGGACTTGATCACGGGTTCTTCCTTCCAAAAGGTCCGGATTGGACCGGTCAGCGGCTTTTCTTCAAAAGCGCTTCAAAATTCACGTTGTTTGCAGCGGTCAGCCGGTGCTTGTCAGGACCAGCGCCCGGATGCGGCCGGGGTTGCACGGGGGTTCCCGGCCCTCGTCCCTTCCCGGAAACCGGGCCGGGATCGAAGGGCTGTCACCAATCAGGCTGCCATGTTTTCCGGCGCGTCCTGTCCCATGCCGAGCATGTGGCAGATCGCGTAAGTCAAGTCGGCCCGGTTCATGGTGTAGAAATGGAAGTCGTTGATGCCGCGGTCGACAAGGTCCATGACCTGTTCGCAGGCGATGGACACCCCGACCAGTTTGCGCGTTTCCGGGTCGTTGTGCAGTCCGGCGAAGCGGCGCGCGAGCCATTGCGGAATGCTGGTGCCGCACTTGGCGGAGAAGACCATGGTCTGTTCGAAATTGTGGATCGGCAGAATGCCCGGCACGACCGGAATGTTGATCCCGGCGGCCGCGATCCGGTCGAGGTAATCGTCGAACAGGTCGTTGTCGAAGAAATACTGCGTGATGATCCGGTCCGCACCGGCATCCACCTTGCGTTTCAGATTGTCGATCTCGCTCTGCCAGCTGCCGCTTTCCGGGTGCTTTTCCGGATAGCCGGAGACCGAAATGTCGAAATCGGCGATTTTCTTGATGCCGGCAACCAGGTCCGACGCATAAGCGTAGCCGTTGTTGTGCGGCGAATAGCGCGTTCCGATCCCCTCCAGCGGGTCGCCGCGCAACGCAACCAGGTGACGTACGCCGAGGTTCCAGTAGTCCCGGACAATCTCGTCGACTTCCGTCCGGGAGGCCCCGACACAGGTCAGGTGCGCCGCCGGCAGCAGGTCGGTTTCGGTCAGGATCCGCTCAACCGTCTTGTGTGTCCGCTCACGCGTGGAACCACCGGCACCATAGGTCACCGAGACAAAGGACGGGTTGAGCGTTTCCAGGCGCTTGACCGTGCTCCATAGCGTTTCGGCCATCTTGTCGGACTTGGGCGGAAAGAACTCGAAAGACGCCGTGATCGGCGTCGGGGCAGCCTGGTGGGAACGTCGGGCGGAAAAATCAGTCATGTCAGGCGACCTCTCGGGACGTATCGCGCGCGGGCCAATCGGTGACGACGCGGCGATCACGGGCAAGCCAAAGCGTAACGGTAAGGTTGTTTTCGGTATCGTCTCCCGGAACGAGGTCGGTGACCTGCTCCAGATCAAGTTCAAGTTCTTCCAGCCAGCGCTCCATCTGGTCGTGGGCGAAGCCCAGCCGGCGATGTGCGTGGTTTTCGCGCAGGAATTCAAGCGCATGGGGTGCAAAGTCCACGATCAGCAGGCGCCCCCCAGGACGCAGCGCCCGGGTCGCTTCGGTGAGCGCGCGCGCGGGCTCATCAAGGAAATGAAGGACCTGGTGGATCGCGACAACGTCAAAGGATCGGGGCGGAACGTTCAGCGCGTAGACATCGCCATGGCGCACTTGCGCGTTTGTCAGATTTGCCCGCGCGAGATTGGCGCGTGCCACGGCAAGCATGTCATGGGAGGCATCGATCCCCAGCGCCGAGCTGTACTGGTCCGAAAAAACCTCCAGCAGGCGGCCCGTGCCGGTTCCAAGGTCGAGAAAGGATTGAAACGGTGTGTCGCCGAGCGCCGAGCGCATCGCCGCCTCGACATCATCCTCGGACACGTGGAGCGACCGTTCCCGGTCCCAGGTGAGCGCGCGTGCGGCAAAGTAGGACGCGGCTTCTTCGGCCTTCGCCTTGCGGATTGCCTTGAAGCGCTCCTGATCAGCGGCCAGCACCGGATCTTCCTTCGAAATGCGTTCGACCAGGCCCCGGGCAAGTTGCCCCTCCGGACCGTCCGCGAGGCGGTAATAGACCCACGCCCCTTCCGGGAACCTTTGAATGAGATCGGCTTCGGCAAGAAGTTTCAGGTGCCTGGAAATACGCGGCTGGCTCTGACCGAGGATCGCCGTTGCGTCTTTCACGGTCAGCTCGCTCTCCGCGAGCAACGCGATCAGGCGCAGCCGGGTCGCCTCCCCCACAGCACGCACGGCTGCGAGTGTGTCTTCCACGGAAAGGGTTGCATCGTCTGTCATTCGGTTGCTTCGTACCTTGCAGGCATCAATGTCGATATAAAGATATCTTTATATCATTCTGAACCGGGATGCAAGTCAGAGAACCAAATGCGACATGGTTTTGTCGGTTTTCGACGAGATGCGCCGTTTTCCTTGTTTTTGGACCGGCTCTGAGAAGCGCAATGCGGATTGCATGCCCGGTCAGTTTCGGCAAACGTCGCGCCCGGCCGCTCCCGTCCGTCAACGTCGGACGATTGCGGCAAGACCTCCATCCGCTCTGCGTGCCCGGCTCTCAACGAAGATATTCGCGCACGTTCAAGCTTGACCACATCCCCGTTCTCAGCGCGGACCTCTTGTCCATCACGCTTGAGTATCCTGAACCGGAGAAGGCGACCGCGCTCCGAGAACGGCTATCGATCGATCGCCTGCTGTATGTCGTCCAAGAACCCGGGTTGAAGGTAAGAGCCGAAATCGCAACACCATCCGGCCTGAGGCAGCTGACGTGATCCGCCCGGTCGAGGACGGGCAACATTCAGGTCAGGTCTGCGCTAGCATGTGATCGAACCTGCCGTCGCGCACACAAATGGGAAGATCTTCCGGCGGAATGAGCTCCGTGCCGACAAGTTCGCGGTCATAGAGCTTCTGGATGTCGCTCGTGTCGACCGTCTGGCCGTGAACGACGGACTCCAGCTTGGTACGAAAAGCCTCAAGGCCGCCCATCGATGAGAAGTGCCACCCCGCGTCCGGTATGATCTTCACCGGCCGGCTGATGCCGCTGAGATTGTTGTTACGTACCCTCAGGAGAGGCTGCGCCAGGAAATCCGGAACGTAGGACTTCTTGGTCATGCGCGCCTTGGTCCGGCGAAGCTGCTGCGGCGTTGTCAGGTATTTCCTTTCGATCATGCGCGAACCGAGCAACCATGTCCTGCCCGGCATGATCCGGTTCAGATGGTGCTTGTAAAGACCCTGTTCGAACACCAGTAGCCGGCCCCGGTAAAGACGCTGCGACAGGACCCTTTCAAGCACCGATGCGCGAATGATCTCGTCGACATCCGACAGCAGGATCAGATCCTCCGGGCTGCAGCTTTCCAGCGCCTCGGCGATGCAGTTGCGCTGATAGTTTTCGCGCTCCCAGTCCTTCTTGCGTCTGTTCTTGTAGACCCCGAGTGCAGGCGGCAATTCATCCGGAAAGCGGACCTGAAGATCAATGATCTTGTCTTTCCATGCGGAAAACCGGTCCCTGTTTTCGTCAAAGTAAAAGGGCTTGGGAGATCCGCGCTGGGTCTGGTCCGCTTCAACCAGAACGAACCGGTCGACCCGATCGCCCATTTCCCGCAGCCGGATCTCCAGGAGATCGAATTCATTGTGAAAGACAAAACAGTCGTAGAGCATCATCACCAAGTCGTCCGGTCTTTACCTAGAGGCTTTTCCAGAGCCTGAATTTCGCCCTCAAGAGCTTTTCCTGCACCAGCCGCTTTGCCTTGAAGGCCTCCGACAGGTGCAGGTCCCGCGCTGAATACGTTCCCGACAGAAATGCGTTTTCAAAGCGCTTCATCACGGGTTCCGGCCTGTAGCACTCGACCGAGTTTCTGGCGAGGTCACTGTCAGCCGGATCGGGAACATACTCGGTGAGAAGCCGCAGCAGATCCCGCTTCGTGCGGTAGTTCCAGGTCCGCTCCGGCGTCAGGTGAACATGGTTCTGGTCCATGCCTCCGGCCCAGCTGAATACGGGCTTTCCGAAATGCAGGAACTCGACGATGGCGAGCCCGAAGCTTTCGCCGATCTTCTTGGCGTTGAGGCCGGCGTCACAACTGTTGATGAAGCGTGCTTTCTCGGCAGGGCTTATGACGGGCGGCAGGAAATGTGCCCTGGGATGGTCCAGGAACTTTTCCGTGTTGACGAACAGAAAGTGCAGGTTCGAACGCCGTTCGAGCGCCTCGGCAACGGCAGTCAGCGCAAAGGGAATGTTGAACTGGTCGAACCCGCCGTAGCGTCCGACAACGAACGCGTCCCTTGGGATGCCAAGGTCCGGGCGTAGATTTCCCTGGACCTCCGGCAGGCTGACAAGGTGTGGCACGGCCGGCGCCTGCCCGCCTGTCATCCAGTCGGAAAGCCAGTCGGAAACATACGCATAGACATCCCCGTGCGGCTCGAAATGCCTGAAGACCGAATGCACGCCGGTCCGCTCCGCACTCAAGCCCAACAGCTGTTTGCGCCCGTCACGGATGAAATAGCAGAAGTCGAGTTTGTGCGGCTCGCTGAACCGGCGCTGGTCCCGGCCGCGCGGAAGCGGGATCAGCTGCAGCGTTTCCCGGTATTTGTCGACGACCGCTGCATCGCTGTGCGGTTCGCTGAAATACACCAAGGCTTCATGGCCCAGAATGTCCTGACAGCCTCGGGCATAGTCATAGAGCGCCACGCTCATCCCGCGCTCGTTTATGGCGCCCGCATGAAATCCAATCCGCATTCCGGTCCCGCTTCTCAAGTTGCGGGACCGATATCGGATTTAACAGGCAAGGTCCATGAATTTGCCGAACATTCTGCCCAGCCCCCTGATATCGGCCGGATCAGTGCCGGCTAGAGCTGATCCGCGCTGCCGTCGCTGCCGCCCTCGTCCGGGTCGAAGATACCCGCAGCGCCGCCGGCCGCCGCCGCCTGGATGGCGGCCTGCACGGCGGCCTTCGCTCCGTCCGGCGTCACTGCGCCCTCTTCTCCATCCGCGCCTTTCTCGCCCGCAACCCTCACGGTGACCTGGCGATGCGCGAACTTGATGCCGTTCTGCTCGAACATGTCACGTAGGCCGGCGTAAACGATCTTGCGCAACTCGAACTGCTTGCCTGGTTTTGTCGTGAACTTCACGCGCGCGATCATCGCGCTGTCTTCCATCGACATGATGCCCTGGGACTTCAGCGGCGCCAGGAACATCGGTCCGTAGTATTCGTCCTGCAACAGCTCCTTGCCGAAATTCTTGATCAGCTTGCGCATCTTTTCGACATCGGTGTCGTAGGTGACCCGGAAGGCTAGTTTCATCACCGCCCAGTCTCTCGAGAAGTTCTCCACCTGCTGGATCTCGCCAAAGGGTATCGTTGTCAGGGCACCGCGGTGATGCCGCAACTGCATCGAGCGGATGGAGATCTTCTCGACCACGCCCTTCGCACTGCCGATATCGATGTACTCCCCTTTCCGGAACGCATCGTCGAGCAGGTAGAAGGCACCGGAGAAAATATCCCTGATCAGGGTTTGCGCACCGAAGCCGATCGCAAGACCGACCACACCTGCACCGGCGAACAGGGGCGCAATGTTCACCCCGAGTTCCGACAGCACCACCATCGCGCCGATGACGACGATTGTGATGAGCAGGAAGTTCCGGAAGATCGGCAGCAGCGTTGCGATCCGGCTTTCGCCCGCTCCGCCGACTTCGACCTCCTCGTCTTCTTCCGCCGGCGCTTCCTTGGCGATCTGGCGGTCGATGACGATCTTGACCGACTCGTAGGCCATGTAACCGAGGAAGGTGACCAGCAGCACTTCCACGAAGGACCCGATCAGCGAACTGCTTCCCGCAAGCGGAAGGCCCCACCAGGATGCAAGCAGATCGACGGATCCGAAGAGAACGATGATCACCGCGCCCTTGTCGAAGAGATCGCGGAAAGGAGACCGCTGCGCCTCACGCTCCGCGGCTTCGGCCCGTGCCTGCGCCAAAGCGCTTTCCGCGTCTTCCTGATGGCCTTCGCTTTCGTCCGCCCGCTGAATGTCCTCGGCGATTTTCGCCTGTGCATCGGCGGTGTCGAGGCGCGGCAGCAGCAGCTTGTCGATGACCAGAACCAGGAGACCGTAGACGATTGCCGCCAGGAGCATCACCTGCAGCGGTGCGCCGACCAGGCCGGTCGCGTCGGGAAGGTCGAGAAGGATGCGGACCGCGGAAATGCCCCACGCGATGAGGAAATAGATCACGGCGACGAAATGCCAGACATTCGCCAGCACTTTCCGCCACATCGGGGCCTCGTTTTCCGCCTCGCCCCGGATCAGCCGGGCAATCACCTTCCGATAGGCGACGGAAATACCGATCAGGATAATCATCGAAAGCGCCGACGCTGCGATCAGCGCGATTTTGTGGGCGTCCCGCGAAAGCCCGAGTCGCTCCATCCAGAGGCAGAAGCCGACCGCGAACAGGGAGACGGCACCACCGACGACCAGGGACCTGTAGAGACTGCCGGCCTCCGCGCTCGTCAGGTGCAAAAGCCGGTGGCTGTCGGCGTCCGGCACAAGCACGTTGAGGAAGATGATGCGCAGAACCGCGAAGGCCGAGATGACGCTGAACACCACCAGCGCCGTCTGGTTGGCCGCCTGAAGCCCCGATCCGACCATCAGGTAGACAACGACTGCCACACCGAAGAACAACGCGACACCGACGAGCATCAGCAAGGCACGCAAGTACAGATAAATGATCTTGTCCGACCGGCTGTAGACATCCTCCCGGTACATGCCCATGAACTGGCGCCGGCCCCAGCGGGCCAGAAGCGTCATGGCAAGCACGCCGAAAATGACGCCGGCGGCGATATCGACAAGGGCCGTCGGTATCCAGCTCAACCCCAGACCTTCGCCTTCGGCGCGCAAGGTGGAGAGCATCGTCTCGTGAATGTCGGGTATCTCTCCCAGGATTGTCCGGAACACGTCCCGCGCGGACACCGCGTGATCGACGAACTCGTCGACGTTCTCCACCAGGCCGGCCTCCTGTGCCTCGACCGGCGGCTCCTCGGAGGTCTTCTGTGCGCCGGCTTCGGCGGTGTCTGCCGTATCCGTCCCGTCTTTGGTGTCGTCGCTGCCCGATGCAATACCCGTGACAACACCGGTTATTCCCTGAGCCTGCGCTGATGTCGCACCTTGGTGCAAGCCGGTGGAAAGGACCATCAAAGCCGCTGCAAGGCAAATCGCCGCGCGCATCATGATCAGCCGAAAAACACTCTGATGAAGTGGGATTTTGTTCTTTTGCATTTGAGCCCCATGCGAGTCGCGTTTAGTCCCCCGCCCCTGTTAAGCACGGTTCCGGCTGATTTTAAAGAATCGTCAAAACGCGCAGGGGAATTCGCGCAAAAAAAGCCCGGCCGTTCTGCCGGGCTTTTCGTGATGCGGTCGGGAGCTGGTCTCAGGCGACGACCTTCTTGTCCCAATGCGCCATTTTCCGCTTGGCTTCGGAAACCGTCATGCGGCTGAACAGCGACATCGCGGCCACACGCACTTCCGGCGTGAGCCGGTGCCGCCACGGACCGATGGATAACAGCCCGCTGACGGAAATGGACGAAAACCCGAAGCTCTTCGCCAGGACGATGAACGGTTCCGGATTGGGGCTCACCATGCAGTGGCTGAGTTCCTCGACTTCGACACGCATCATGAACGCAAGCGTCGCCACCGCTTCCGCGAACCGGTCCTCGGAGCAGAACCGGCGCAACGCCGCTTCGTTCACCATCCCGCGCTTCGCAAGCAGCAACACCCGCGCCCTGGCTGTCTTGAAGTCGTATTTTCCGAGCCAATACTGGTTCGACATGTGCTGTGCGGCAATGTCGGCGGCCTCGCCCACCCGTTCGGCCTCGGCGCTACGTCCGGCGTCGTGAAGCTTTTTACGGACCTCTTCGCTTGCTATCGCAACCAGATCGGCGATATGCGCTTCGGCTAGATCGCCGCGTTCACTGAGGAAATTCTGAAGGGTTGCGTCCGATGCGGCATCATTGATGAGAGACTTCATGGACGCATCCGACAGGCTGGCGCCATCGTTGCCGGCAACCTTGCGCTTCACCTTCAGATCGCCCTGCTGAACCAGTATGTCGGTGACGCCGACCGAAAGCACCTCGCGTTGCGCGATCGCGAGACAATGCGAGTTGCCGCGCTTCTCCGCAATCTTGATCAGGTCTTCGTCGTCGAGAACGGTTGAGCGGACAAGGATCGGTTCGGCGATCGAGATCTCGTCGTCCGCCAGGCGGCGGATCGTGTCGCGCGGTCCCCGTTTCAGGCCCGACATCTGCTCGGCTACATAGCGGCGGACCTCACCTTCCACCATATCCACCAGACGCAGCAGCACGCTGTCATATATTCCGACCTGTTCGTCGGAGCAGCGTTCCGATGTCAACGCGAACAGCGCGGCGACATGTTTGGCCAGTTCCGCCTTGCGGGCGTTTCCTGCTTCGCCAGTAAGCTCCGAAAAGTTCACCAGTTCTGTTTTCAACGCTTCACTCATGCTTCGATACCAATTCTTGCACAAACGCCTGTCAGGGCTCTGATATCGAAGATGATTTGGAGAATTAAAGAAGAAACCAACAGGTTTGAACAGAATGTAACTGTCTTTTTGACAAATTTACCGAAAATTCGATTTTCATTGCCCAAACCCCCCATAAATTATTGAAAGGTATAGATCATCGGATTCTTTTCGATCAAATTTCACCTCATATGAAAGAGGAAAAAAATTGTAAATTCGATCGAAAAAAAGATGCTGCACCTGCGAATATGAGACCGTTTGAGAAAGGCCCAACGCGCGGAAAATTAACGAAAGCCGGTCATCTCCGCAGTTTTGGCAATGGCTGCCATTTACCGGCGAAGCAGTCGATCGACCCGCCACCGTCAGGCCTTAAGCAATCAGGTGATTTCGGCACAAAATGAATTTAAAAAATTTATCTTTTTTTATTGATCGGATCAAGACGCTCTCCTAGATTAAAAAAGAAATTTCTTTCTTAATATAGGAGGACTCGATGCCCAAGGTGAACCCCGTTCCGGAACCGCAAAGGGCCCGAAACGCCGCGATAAGCGCGAACCTTCCTCTGATCCTGCGGCTTTTAAGGAACTGGCTGGAAAGGCGGCGGCAGCGGCGGTCTCTCAAGAAAATTCCGACGGAACTCCTGAAGGATGTGCTCCCTGACGGAGAAACGAGCACCCGCGAGCAATTGCGCCGCGAACGGAAACGCGTCGATACCGGTCTGTGGTACTGACGGGCCTGCGCTGCACCCAGGGCGGGCTTGTCGCCCCCAGCGCACCCCGGTCTTCGGGGCCGCTCCAGCGGGTGCGGAACGCCCCCGCCGGGAAACGGAGTGAAATTCGCGCTTACTCCGCAGCTTCCAGGAATTCGCCTGCCGTGTCGCGATGATCGTCACCGTCGCCGGTCTTGTTCAACTGCTCCATGAGGACGCGCCGCTTGTCCATCGCCTTGTTCAGGTTGGCTTCCTTGACCGGACCGAACCCTTTGACAAGTTCCGGGACACGCGCAAGCTCCACCAGCAATCCGTAGTTCACGAACGGCAGCCGGTTCAGGATTTCAGCAATGTCGGACCGGTACTGCGCGATCAGCGCCCGCTCCGCGCGCCTTTCTGCCGTTCTGCCGAACGGATCGTACCACCTGCCCCGCAGGCCCTTGAACCTGGCCAGGAGCCTGAACGCCTTGAAGATCCACGGGCCGAACGCAATCTTCTCAGGGCGTCCCGTTTTCGGGTCGATCCGGTTCGCCAGAAGCGGCGGTGCCAGGTGGACCTTGATCGCCTTCGGATCTTCGAAGCGCTGGAGAACCTTCTTCCGGAAATCCGCATCCGAATAAAGGCGCGCGACCTCATATTCGTCCTTGTAGGCCATGACCTTGTACAGCATGTCGGCGACCGTCTGTGTCAGCCGCATGGTGCCCGGACCATTCTGCTCGTCGGCGTTCCTGACAGCCTGAACGAGGTCCCGATAGGTCGCGGCATAGGCCGCATCCTGGTAAAGCGTGAGTTCGTTCTCGTGAAGCGCGATCTTTTCGTCAAGGCTGAGTGTCCTGGGGATTTCCTGCGACGGCAGCGCGCCCAGCAGCTTTTCCGGATCCGCCGCCAGCACCCGCCCCGCGCGGAAGGCCTTAACGTTGTTGGCAACCGCGGCCCCGTTCAGCTCGAGCGCGGTTTCGATCGCATATCCCGATATCGGCAATGCACCGCTCTGATAGGCCATGCCGACCAAAAGCATGTTGGCGAAGATCGCATCGCCAAGAAGCTTCTCGGCAATCTCCGCGGCATTCATTGCCAAATACGTGCCGGAAGCCTCCCGGAGCGCCTTGTCCATGCGTTGCTCATCGAAGGACAGCGTCTGCTTGAGCACGAATTCCGCCGTGGGCGCTACCTTGGTGTTGGCGACCGTCAGCGTGTGTCCTCGCTGAGCCAGTGAGAGCTGGTCCGCGTTGGTTGCGACCACCAGATCGCTCGCGATCAGAAGATCGAGGCTCGCGGTTGGAACGCGCGGACCTTCGATCGACCGGTCGCTTGCGGCAAAGCGCACATGCGAGGTCACGGGCCCGCCCTTCTGGGCAAGCCCGGTCATGTCGAGCGTCGATGCCTGCTTGCCATCCACATGGGCCGCCATGGCAAGGACGGCGCTGATCGTTGTGACACCCATGCCGCCGATGCCGGCGACCAGCGCATTCCGGGTCCGCTCAAGCGTCGGCAAGGCCGGTTCGGGCAAGGCGTCGACCATTGCCTCGATGTCCACGTCCGCCTTTTTCGGCTTGCGAAGCGCCGCACCGTCGATCTCCACGAAAGACGGACAGAAACCCTTGATGCAGGAAAAGTCCTTGTTGCAGCTCGACTGGTTGATTACGCGCTTTTCGCCGAAAGGTGTCTGCAGCGGTTCGACGGACAGGCAGTTCGACTGAACCGAGCAGTCGCCGCAGCCTTCGCAAACGCGGTCGTTGATGAAAAGGCGCTTGTCCGGGTCCGGGTAAAGGCCGCGCTTGCGCCGACGCCGCTTTTCCGCGGCACAGGTCTGGTCATAGACGATGACGGAAACACCCTTGAAGGACTGAAGATCCTTCTGCACGTCCATGAGTTCGTCGCGATGGTGAATTTTTGTCCCGGCGGCAACCGGTGTCCATGAGCCGTAGGCCTCCGGATTCTCGGAGACGACGGCGATCCGCTCAACGCCTTCCGCCTCGAGCTGCCGCGTGATCTGCGGAACGGTGAGCTGACCGTCGACCTGCTGGCCGCCGGTCATGGCGACCGCGTCGTTGTAGAGGATCTTGTAGGTGATCGGCACGTTCGAGGCGAGCGCCTGGCGGATCGCCAGGATGCCGGAGTGGAAATAGGTTCCGTCGCCGACATTGGCAAAGACGTGGCTGTCACCGGAAAATGGCTGCTGTCCGACCCACAGAACGCCCTCGCCGCCCATGGCGATCTGGCCTTCGGTGGTACGCCCGGCCATTTCGGTCATGGCATGACAGCCGATCCCCGGCATCGAGCGGGACCCTTCGGGTGTCATTGTCGAAGTGGAGTGGGGGCAGCCCGAGCAGAAATACGGGATGCGCGCGGCGCGCTCCGCGTGGCCCTGCGCCCACATGACCTGTTTGGTCATGCGGTTGGCGACCGCTCCCATTTCCTCGGAAACGACCTCCTGCGGCAGCCAGGCCATCAGCCCCTTGATCAGTTCGGCGACGGACAGCTCCAGAACGTCGGAGAGGAACGGCGCGCCGTCCGGGCGGCGCTTGCCCCAGATTTCGGGGCGGCTCATTTCCGGCCAGTGATACGAGATTGCCTTGATCTGGGTTTCCATGAAGGCACGCTTGTGCTCGACGACAAGGAGACGCTCCGTGCCGCGCGCGAAGTCGCGCAACCCCAGCGGCTCCAGCGGCCAGGTCATCGCGACCTTGTAGACTGCAAGCCCGATCGATTTTGCAAACTCTTCGCTGACGCCCATGAGATTGAGCGCCTGCAGCAGATCCCTGTAGGCCTTGCCGGAAGCGACGATACCCAGTTTTGCCTGTCCCCTTGTGCCGAATGTCACCCGATCGAGGCCATTGGTGCGCACATAATTCTGCGCCGCGGGAATCCTCAAGTCGCGCACCAGGCGCTCGGTCTCCAGCCGGTTGCCGAGAAGCAGGTCCCGGTTCTGGCGGTAGTCCTTGCGCGGATCGCCTTCCAGCGGACGGACAAGCCTCAGCCTGTCGGGTGCGACATTGATGGTGGCGGATGCGTCCATTGTATCCGCAACGCAGATCAGTGCGGTCCAGAGGCTGGTGAAACGGGACATTTCTATCCCGTGAAGACCATAATCCAGGACATCCTGAATGTCCGACGGGTTAAGCACCGGGATCTCCGCGTGCTCGAAGAAAAACTCGCTTTGTGCGGGAAGAATGGACGACTTGGCAAGATGGTCGTCACCGGCAAGCGCAAGAACGCCGCCATTGCGGTCGGTACCGGAAGCATTTGCCTGGCGCAATGCGTCCCCGGCGCGGTCGACGCCCGGCGCCTTTCCATACCAGATGCCGAACACACCGTCATAGTCGGTCGGGCGGCCGACACCGCCCTCACCGCGCAGTTTCTGGCTGCCCCAGACGGCCGTCGCACCGAGTTCCTCGTTGACGCCGGGTTTGAACACCACGTTGCACCTGTCGAGATGACGGCGCGCGCGCATCAGTTCCGTGTCGTATCCGGCAAGGGGAGAACCGCGGTAGCCCGAGATGAACCCACCCGACTTCAGACCGGCCTGACGATCCAGTTCGGCGCGTTCGAGTGCAAGCCGCACGAGCGCCTGAATGCCGGTCAGGTAGACCTGTCCATCCGTTGCGACATACTTGTCCTCCAGCGACACGGTGGGCATATGAACGTTCATCCAGCGTCCTCCTGAAACGTCAATTCGGGCGGCAGCGCCTGTCCGCGCGCCATCTATAGATAAATATCATCCTTTTCTCGGGTGATTTCTGTGCTATCGTTACGCTTCCAATCCTTCAAAGCGCACAAAATTTCCTCTAAACAGCAATGACCGATAAAAATCTTCTCGACCCTTCCGACATCCGCGTCCTGCGAGTCCTGCAACGGGATGCATCCCTTTCGATAGCCGAGGTTGCCAAGGAAGCAGGCATGAGCCAGACGCCCTGCTGGCGGCGGATCAAGCGCCTCAAGGAACAGGGAATCATCCGGCAGATCACCGCGATCGTGGACCGGGAATCGGTCGGGCTGGGATTCGTGGCGTATTCGTTCGTCAAGCTCGCAGTGCCCAGCAGAGACAACATGGACACGTTCGACAAGCTCGTGCATCACTGGCCCGAAGTCGTGACCTGCGAGCGCATCACCGGCGCTGTCGACTACCTCATCAAGGTGGTCACGGACGACATCAAGACCTATGACAATTTCCTGCGCCTGAAACTGCTCGACAACACGCTGGTTTCGGACGTGCAGTCGCGCATTGTGGTGAACACGGTCAAGGACACGGTCGCGCTGCCGCTCAGGGAAAACTGACGCTTTTGAAGGCTCATCGACCGGAGTCCCGCCGTCAAGGCAACGGCTGCCGTCAGGGCGGCTTCAGTCCAGTTCGACCTTGATCACCTGACCGGATTGCGGGTCCACCTTGATCTCGTACTTGGTTCCTTTAAGGGTCGCCTCGACCTCGATCCGGTTCCGCTCAACGTCGATTTCCGAGATTTCGTAGCCGCCTGCTTCCAGGGAACCGGCAATCTCGGAAACGGAGTGCCCAAGAGTGTCACCCACCTCGAACTGGGCGAAGGCGGGCAAGCAGGCCCCAATGGCCATCGCAGCGGCGAGCAGCCCGGTTTTCGCCGCGCCGGGTGTTTTCAGATGGATCATGGCTGATCTCCTCACTGGGACCGGCACCGTGCCGGCCTACAGCCTCAAGATGGGGGCCTCCCGCGCACAGCCTAATTAAAGATAGTCCATGAAGGCCGGACACTTGGGACAGCATCACCACGTTTGAAGCCGCATCCTGATCCACTGCTCTCCGGTCTAAAGATACATTCGAACTTATGTCTCTGAGAAAGAGAACTAATTCCATGCGCCGCCAAATCGCGATACGGAATTGTCTCTTCGATTTGTCGTCCCGGATTGCCGCACGTGCGGCAAGACCGGGAACCAGCACTCCATGTGGTCAAAGGTTGAAAAAAGATGGAGAAACAGGTGGTTACTGGGTTCCGGCATTCCGCTACGCTTCAGCCGGAATGACAAGTCCATTGACCGGGGATCGCCTCAACAGATCATGACCGAATTAAACCGGACAGCAGTGATCCTCATCCGGCTTTGTCAGCGAATCTTGCCGCCGAAAAGGCGCTGAGGTCGAAGCCCGTCTGCCGTCCCGCAATCTGCTCGGCCAAGAGCCGGCCGGTGACCGGCCCCAGCGTGAAGCCGTCATGGCCATGACCGAAATTCAGCCAGAGCCCGGGTGTCCGGCGCGACGGGCCACACACGGGCAGGGAATCCGGCAGGCAAGGCCTTGACCCCAGCCAGGGCTCCTCCTGGAGCGCGCGCCCGAGCGGCAGAAGCTCCGAGGCACGCCGTTTCGCCAGCTTGATGATGTTCGGGTTGGGAGGCGCATCCCGGTCGGTAAGTTCCACGCCCGTTGTCAGACGGATGCCCTTGTCCGTCGGTGTGAGCGCGAAGCCATTGTCCACGTCCACCACGGGCCGCGACAGCGACGCACCGGTCTGCGGCTGGAAATGCATGTGGTATCCGCGTTTGGCAACCAGCGGAAACGGTTCACCGAATTTCGTCAGGAGATCATTGGACCAGGCCCCCAGGGCAATCACCGCGTTGCCGGCAAGAATGGTTCCCCGCTCGCTCTCAAGAACCCAGTCGCCATGCCGGCGCTCAAGTTTCATGGCATTGCCGCGAAAATAGGCGCCGCCTTCCTGGATGTAGGCACGCCAGAATGTATCGACGACCGCACCCGGATTGGACACGGAGCAACTTTCAAGCCAGTGAACGGCCCTGACATGCGTGGATTTCAGACCGGGCTCGAGCACACGCGTTTCTTCTGATTGCAGTTCGTCGTAGGCAACGCCGAACACTCTGGCGTACCGGCGTTCAACCTCGCCGTGACGGTACGAAGCATCGCTGCGATAAAGATAGAGCCAGCCGCCCTTTCTGTAGAACCGGTCGGCGATGGTTGAACGGGCGAGATCGAGATGATCCTCCGCGGCAAGCGCTCTCAGGGGCGCGATCGCCCTGGAATAGGCTTCGATGCCGCGCGGGCTGCAGGACGCATGATACTGACGCAGCCAGGGCAACAGCTCGACGGTCTTTTTCAGATTGAGCGAGACGGCGCTGGACATGCCGAAGGCGATTTTCAGCAGCTGGACGGGATTGGTCGGAATGGCGTGCGGCGTAAAGCCGTTGCACTGAACAATGCCCGCATTGCCGAACGACGCTTCCTCGCCCGGATGCGCCCGGTCGACCAGAGCGACGTCCAGTCCCTGACGCCTCAAGTGGATGGCGGTGCAGACGCCGACAATACCCGCGCCGAGCACCACGACATCACAGACATGTGGCTGACCTGCCCTGTTTGTCATACACCTACCTGAAGCATGACAGGCACGCCGTTCCGACTGGTGTCGGCGCCCCCGTTCGGTTAAGTAGCGCAAGGTGACCGCCTCACCTCGCGGTTTCAGGAGACGACTTTAGATGATTCGAATGCTCGGGGCAGGATTGGCCTTTACCGGCCGTCATGGAACGACCGCACTTGCGGTGAGCATCTTCATCGGACTGGCCCTGCCTGCCTTGTCGGCGTATCTGCGGCCCTATCTCGAGTTTGCAGTTTTCGGTCTGCTGACGCTGGCATTCCTGCGGGTTGACCAGACCGCCATCAGGACGCGCCTGAAGCGGCCCGCTCTCCTGATTGCCGCCCTCGTCTGGATGATGCTGGGGGCTCCGCTCCTCACCTATCTGCTGCTGACCCACACAGGACTTTCACAATTGGGTCCGGACGTCGCGCTCGCACTGTTCATTTCCACGGCAGCCCCGCCGGTCCTGGCGGCACCCGCGTTCATCTACCTGCTCGGTCTCGACGGGACGCTCAGCCTTGCCCTTTCGGTCGCCGCCATGATCGTCACGCCGCTGACGGTTCCCTTCGTCGGTGGCCTCATGCTTGGCGATGCCCTGCCCCTCAGCGTCGGCGGCCTGGCAATGAAGCTGTCGATCCTGCTTGCCGGGGCATTTGTGATCGCCATGATCCTGCGGCGGGTTCTTGGCAAGGAACGCCTTGCCCGCAGCGGCGATCACATCAGCGGACTGAACGTGATCGTGCTGCTCATCTTCGCGATCGCGGCCATGGACGGGGTGGCCGCAAGTTTCCTGTCGCGTCCGCTCTTCACGCTTGCCATCACCGCCTTCACCTTCGGCCTGGCGCTCACGCAGATCTGCCTGTCGCTTGTCCTGTTCGCGCCTGCGACGCGGGAAGATGCCTATGCCATCGCGCATACCTGCGGGACCCGCAACATGGGGCTGATGGTCGCCGCTTTCGGCGGAACCCTGCCGGAATTCACCTGGCTCTGGTTCGCGGTCGGCCAGTTCCCGATCTATCTGCTGCCGATGTTCCTCAAGCCCTTCGTCCGGGTTTTCTGCCGGCTAAACGTGGATTCTGTGACGCAGCGGACCTGAATCGGCTCTCGGACATGGTTAGGATGGTCCGAGACATGCGCATTTCGAAGGACACACCCATGCCAAACGGATTCCGCCTCCCGAGGCCTCTCTATCGGGCGGCCCTCTGCCTGCTGCCGGTGCTCGCACTCATCGGGCCGGCGACGTCATCCGCCAGTGCCGGCGACACGGCAGAACTGGAGATCTACGGCTTTTCCAGCCATGGTGATTTTTTCGCCTTCGAACAATACGGCTGGCAGGATGGCTCCGGCTTTCCCTATTCGGAAATCTTCGTTCTCGATGTTCGGACCGACAGCTGGGTGAAGCCCTCCCCCTTCCGCCGCGTGGATGAGGTCGACGAGGAAAACGGCTATGAACCGGAAGACGCGCTGGCCGAAACCCGAACCTTGAACCAGAAAGCCGCGCATGCGCTTCTCGACAAGACATCCATCTTCGGGATGGGAAAGACGGTTGCCTTCAACCCGGTGACGGAACTCGACTCGAACCCCTATCACATGCGCGTTGCGCCGCGGCTGCCGCTTTTGTCGGGAGAGACCTCGATCGACCTGACCTTGAACGAATACCCTCTGCAGAACGCGGAGTGCGCCGGGTACGGTGTTGAAACGAAGGGGTTTCAGTTGACGATGGTTGCAAACGGCGTGACCCGGACCCTGAACAACGACACCAGTGTGCCCAAGAGCCGCCGCTGCCCTTTTGCCTATCGAATCGAGCGAGTTTTCACCTTCTACCCGGAAAAGGGACCGGCGGTTTTCGCAATCTTCGTTCAGATGGAAAACCTCGGCTTCGAAGGGCCTGACCGAAGATATCTGGCGATAACCGGACGGTTCTGAACGCGGCGCCAATCTGGCGGTCGTTCAGGGGATGCACCGGAAAACGTTGAAGAAACGTGACGTGTTACCGGGGCTCTCGCGTCTGCCCGCTATCGCCCCGCCGGCCGTGTCCGGGCGAAAAAGAAATTGAAACGGACAACCCGCCGTGATAGCCGCCCACTCACATCTGTCGGTCCAGCCTCCAGGGGACGGACCTTCGGACACAGCGGGAGCCTTGCCATGCCACGTGACATCAAAATTGCACCTTCGATCCTTGCCTCCGATTTTTCCAGGCTCGGCCAGGAGGTCCGTGATGTCGTTACGGCAGGCGCAGACTGGATCCATCTGGATGTCATGGACGGGCATTTCGTGCCGAATATCACCTTCGGCCCCGATGTCATCGCGAAACTGCGCCCCCATTCGGACAAGGTCTTCGACACGCATCTGATGATCGAACCGGTCGACCCTTACCTTGAGGCCTTCGCAAAGGCCGGGTCCGACATCATCACCGTCCACGCAGAGGCGACCAGGCATCTGGATCGGACGCTTCAGGCGATCCGCGATCTCGGCAAGAAGGCGGGCGTTTCCCTCAATCCGTCGACACCGGAAAGCGTGCTGGAATATGTGCTGGACCGTCTCGACCTGATCCTGGTCATGACCGTCAACCCGGGTTTCGGTGGACAGAAGTTCATTCATTCCCAGGTGGAAAAGACCCGCCGTATCAAGGCCATGATCGGTGACCGCCCGATCGATCTTGAAATCGACGGCGGCGTGACCCCTGAGACGGCCCCTCTTGTTGCCGATGCGGGTGCGAACGTGCTGGTTGCCGGCTCCGCCGTTTTCAAGGGTGGGACCATCGACACCTACACGCAGAACATCGCTGCCATCCGCACCGCTGCTGCAGCCTGAGGCTGCGCCGACGCGGACTGCAACGCTTAGACTTTTCTTCACCCTGAATGACCGCTCCTGCCGTCACGCAGAGCGCCTTAAGGGTTTGGAAATGCCGATACGACAGCTTTGCTACCCTAGAGGAACTAAAGCTCCGTCAGGGTGTAAGACAAGATGTTGCGTACTAGAAGTTTATCCAGCCTTCTGATTGACCGTGGTCTTTACGCAGTGGCAGAGGCGATGCGCAACAGGGCGAACCGCCGGAAGGGGTTCACCCATATTTGCGTCCCCATGAACGATGTCATCGGCATGCGCCTGTTCAGCACCGGAAGTTTCGAACAGACCCAGCTTGATGGTGTCCAGGATTATCTTGACGAGACGCCCATTGACGAAGACGGCGTCTTTCTCGATGTCGGCGGCAACATTGGCGTCTATTCGATTCTGCTGCGCGACTATTTCGGCAAGGTCTTTGCCTTCGAACCCAATCCGGTGACTTTCGAGGTGCTCAAGGCCAATCTGGCGCTTGCCGGTGCCGGCAATGCCACGGCGATCAACGAGGCGCTATCGGACACGGAGGGAGAGGTTCCGATTTTCGTGCCCCGGAACGGCAACCTCGGATGGGCGACCCTTGACGAGACACATCACGAGATCCCCGTGGACCGGACCGATATCGCATGCACGACGATGGACGCATTCGTTGCGTCCAACGGCATCGACGCCGGCAAGATCCGGCTCATCAAGATCGACGTCGAAGGTCACGAGACCAGCGTCATCAGGGGCGGTGAAAAAACGCTCAGCGAACACAGGCCGCCGCTCTTGTGCGAGGTGCTGAGCGACCGCAACGGCACTGACCTGCTGTCTTATCTGCAGGAGCTCGGTTACACGCGTTTCGAGGTTTTCAGGCGCGATATCAGAAATGTCTTCTCCACGACGGTCCGGCGCGAACAGGTGGATCTGTCCAGCACCGGAAAAGCGGCGCTCGTTCTTGCGACCTGAAGCAGGCCCGCCCCCGGCACCTTGAAGACTGCCTGCCGGTTCACGCCGCAGTCGCATCCGTTTCGGCGATCTTCCAACACGGGAAAACCAAATCCCGGCTTCCCGTTTTGACCTTCCCTCGGCTAAGCTCCCGGCACATGCCGACGTTTGCGGGGGAACATCTTGGCGCACATGCAACGCAGCATCGGGCTCTTGGGCCTGACCTTTGTCGCAATCAGCGGCATTCTCGGCTCCGGCTGGCTGTTCGCGCCGCTCCTCGCCGCACAGGCGGCCGGTCCCTCGGCGCTGCTTGCCTGGCTGATCGGCGGCGTTGCCATGCTGTTGCTGGCCGCGACCTTTGCCGAAATTTCGGCGATCCTGCCCGTTCCCGGTGGCATCGGCCGCGTTCCGCATTTTTCGCACGGGTCCGTCGTATCCATGGCGATGGGCTGGACGGCCTGGGTCGGATACAACACCGCAGCGACAATCGAAGTCGAAGCGGTGCTGCGCTACTCGGCAAGCAACGCACCCTGGCTCTATGCGCCGGACGGGCAGCTCACGCCGGCCGGTCTCGGCGTCGCCTGCGTGCTGCTGATGGTCTTCACGGTGCTGAATGCCTTTGGCGTCAAGTTCTTCGCGCGCATCAACACGGCTCTCACGTGGATCAAGATCATTGTCCCGTCGCTTCTTGCCGCCGTCGTCATCGCGTCGGCATTTCGCCTGGAGAACTTCAGCAGCTATGGTGGGTTCGCGCCCGAAGGCCTGAAGGGGATCCTCTCGGCCATCTCGAGCGGCGGCGTGATCTTCGCTCTCCTCGGCTTCCGGCATGTCATCGAAATGGCGGGGGAAGCGCGCAACCCGAAGGTCAATGTCCCACTCGCACTCGTGCTGAGCCTGGTGATCTGCCTGTTTATCCTCGGCGCTCTGCAGATTGCCTTCCTGGGCGCGCTGAGCGGCAAGGACCTGGAAAACGGCTGGCACGCGCTTCACTTTTCCGGCCAGCTCGGACCGATGGCCGCACTTGCAACGGCGGTCGGTGCGCTGTGGATCGTCAGTCTTCTGGACACCAGCGCGCGCATTTCCAGCTTTGCGTCCGGTCTGGTCTCGGTCGGATCGAACGCGCGCCTGGGCCTAGCTATGGCCCAAAACGGCCTGTTTCCGAAATTCATGGAGCAATTGTCGCGTCGCGGCGTGCCGTTGTTCGCCTTGCTGGTGAATTTCCTGGTTTCGGCGATTTTCTTCTTTCTGCTCCCCTTCAAGGAAGTGATTGCGCTCAACACATCTTCGATCGTGCTGTCCTTCGTCGTCGGCCCGATCGCCGTTCTGGCATTCCGCCGGCTTCTCCCCGACACGCCGAGAGCCTTTCAACTGCCCGCGGCCCCTTTTACCGGCTGCCTTGCCTTTATCGTTGCCAGCCTGATCATCTACTGGAGCGGCTGGGACACGCTGAGCCACCTCGGCATCTGTCTGGCAATCGGATTTGTGCTCCTGCTGGTGCGCAATTCGCAAGGGGGATTTGACAGTCTCGACTGGCGCGAGGCGTCGTGGCTGGCACCCTATCTCGCCGGCATCATGCTGCTTTCCTATCTCGGCTCGTTCGGCAACGGCGCGAATGTGATCCCGCTCGGTCCGGACATGCTCGCCATCGCTCTGCTGGCCGCGTTCGTCTATGTCTTCGCCATCCGCCTCAGCCTCGACAGGACGAAATTCAAGCGATACCTGGCGGAGGAATTCCTGGATGAAATCGAAGAATATGATGTGCCGGAAGACGCTCCGGCGGAAAAACCCGACTTCAGGTTCTAGGATCCGGCCTTGAGCAGCATGTTTGCAGAACACAGAAAGTGGTGGTTGCTCGCGGCGATGAGCGGCGTGCTCGGACTGATCGTTCTGGACGAAACCGTTGTCACTGTCTCCCTGCCCTCCATAGCCGATGAACTCGGCCTGTCGGTCTCCGCCACCCATTGGGTGGTCAATGCCTACCTGTTGAGCTTCACCTGCGCCGTGGCCCTGGCAGGCCGTCTCGGAGACCATTTCAGCAGGCGCAGCTACTTCACCGTGGGGGCCGCCCTGTTTTCGCTCGCGTCCCTTTTGGCAGCGGTGGCGGTCGACGGCACGATGCTCATTGCCGCGCGTGCATTGCAGGGCATTGCGGCCGCAATCATCTTCCCCACCTCGATCGCAATTCTCACCACTGCGTTCAAGCCGGAAGAGCGCGGTGTCGCGTTCGGCTATCAGACAACGGTCGGTGCCATTTTCATGGCGTCCGGTCCCCTGATCGGCGGCTTTCTGACGGAGGTCGTTTCCTGGCGCATGATCTTCTGGATCGGCATTCCGTTTGTCTTTGCAATCGGGGTACTGCTGTGGCTCGTCTGGTCTGCGGACTACGAGGCAAAAAAGACCGGCCCGACCCTCACTGCCGCCGGCGTCGACAGATCCGGACCCGTCTTCCTGATCCTGGCGCTGCTTGCGCTGGTCATAAGCGTCATGCAGGGACCCGACTGGGGCTGGTTCTCCCCGTTGACGATCAGCCTGTTTCTGTTCGGATGCGCTCTGGTGACCGTGTTCCGCTACTGGGAGGGCACGCATCCGGCGCCGATCCTGGATCTGGACCTGCTCAAGATCCCCGAATTCAGGGGCGGCGTCATCATTTTCGCGATCTTTCAGTTCGAGAAAATCGCCCTCTTCGTGTTTGTCGCACAGTTCCTGCAGTCGACGGTCGGCACATCACCGATCCTGTCGGGCGCCGCCGTTTCCCTGGCTATTCTGCCCACGCTCGGCACGTCTATCGTGATCGGAAAACTGACGGACAAGCTGGGATCGCGCCGCGTCTTCCTCATGGGTGCCGTCGTGCACGGCATGGCCATCCTCCTCCTGGCACTTGCATCGATCCGGGAAAACTATCTGCTGACGCTCATCCCCCTGCTACTGTGGGGCGCATCGATGCCGAGCATCGCCATTCCGGTTCGCCGCGTGCAGATGAACTCCGTTCCCCAGGAAAAGCACGGGCAGGCAAGCGGCATCAATCTGACCCTGCAGATGCTGGGCGGAAGCATGGGGCTCGCCGCCATGAGCGCGCTTCACGCGGAAACACAAAGCTATGCCGTGCTGTTTGCCGTCATCGGCGTGACGATGCTGCTCGCAGTTCCCGTCGCGCTGCGAACCATCGAACGGAGCTGACCGGCCGCGGCGGCAGACCGTGTTTCAGCTTAGCCGGGACATTCGCCCGGTTTTCATGTCCGAACCCGAAATCCGTTCCCGGAGACCCGTCGGGTAAAGCTCAAGCCCCTTGGCGTCCATTTCGGCGAGAGAAACCCACTTCGCCATGCCGTCGGTTTCGTCGCTCTCTTCAAAGACCAGGCTGTCCTGCCGGTAGAACCGGCTGTCAGTGAAATGGGCATGGCACAGAAAAACGATCTCGTGTCCGGGCACACCATGATGCTCGAACAGGTTCTCGATCACGAAATGGGAGTCGAGCAGCGTGATCTGTGCGCCCAGCTCTTCCAGGAACCCCCGTTGCAGGGCATCGCGCCAGGGCTCGCCGAATTCAACGGTTCCCCCGAGCGGCCGCATTCCCGTTGCGCGGCCGCTGTCATCGTAGACGTCGGACAGGAGCAGCGCGTCATCCTGCCAGATCAGGGCAAGCGCCTTGACCGTGATTGTGTTTGCGGGACGCCAGATCGGCATGCGGTTCTCCTTGGTCCTTCGGCTAAGACGAATCGCGAGGCGACGCCCGTAAAGTTCACCGCCTTGATGCCGCCCGCAAGCAAAATCCGTATCAGCGCATTGAAGGGCGCGCCGCCCTCTGCTATGCCGCAGCCAGGTTTTCCCCGCATGAAGAGGTTCTGTCCGCGATGATCCCGCGCTACTCCCGTCCCGACATGGTGTCCATCTGGTCTCCGGAATCGAAATTTCGCATCTGGTTCGAGATTGAAGCCCATGCCTGCGATGCGCTGGCCGAACTCGGTGTCATCCCGAAGGAAGCCGCAGCGACAATTTGGGAAAAAGGCGGCAAGGCGACGTTCGACATCGATCGCATCGACGAGATCGAACGCGAAACCAAGCACGATGTCATCGCGTTTCTGACGCATCTGGCGGAAATCGTCGGTCCGGACGCCCGCTTCGTTCACCAGGGCATGACGTCTTCCGATGTTCTGGACACCTGTTTCAACGTCCAGCTGGTCAAGGCCACCGACCTTTTGCTTGCCGACCTCGACGCCCTGCTCGACGCGCTCAAGCGCCGGGCAATGGAGCACAAGGACACGGTCTGTATCGGCCGCTCCCACGGAATTCACGCCGAGCCGGTCACATTCGGCCTGAAAATGGCCGAGGCCTACGCGGAATTCGACCGTTGCAAGACCCGGCTGCTCGCAGCCCGCGAGGAAGTGGCGACCTGCGCGATTTCCGGCGCCGTCGGCACTTTCGCCAACATCGACCCGCGTGTCGAGGAACACGTCGCTAAGGCGATGGGCCTCACGGCCGAGCCGGTCTCGACCCAGGTGATCCCGCGCGACCGGCATGCCATGTACTTTGCGACGCTCGGCGTCATCGCCTCTTCCATCGAGCGCGTCGCGACGGAAGTCAGACACCTTCAGCGCACGGAAGTGCTCGAGGCGGAAGAGTTTTTCTCCAAGGGACAGAAAGGCTCCTCGGCCATGCCGCACAAGCGCAATCCGGTGCTGACGGAAAACCTGACCGGTCTTGCCCGGCTGGTGCGCGGTTATGCCATTCCGGCCATGGAAAACGTCGCGCTCTGGCACGAACGCGATATCTCGCATTCGTCCGTGGAACGCATGATCGGCCCCGACGCGACGGTAACGCTCGACTTCGCCCTCGCCCGGCTGACCGGCGTCATCGACAAGCTGATGGTCTATCCGGAGCGCATGATCGGCAACATGGACCGCCTGGGCGGACTGGTGCATTCCCAGCGCATCCTGCTGGCCCTGACGCAGGCCGGCTCCTCGCGCGAGGACGCCTACCGCCTTGTTCAGCGCAATGCGATGAAGGTGTGGGATAGCTACCAGGTCGCGGGCGCGGCATCAGTCGATTTTCTGACCGAGTTGCTGAACGATGCCGACGTGCGCAACTACCTGTCCGAAGACGAAATTCGCGACCGCTTCGACCTCGGCTACCACACCAAGAATGTCGACGTGATCTTCAAGCGTGTTTTCGGGGAAGACTGAGCCGCCATTTTGACCGGCTGCGTTACTGTTGCCCTCCCGGACTTGATCCGGGACCTCTAACGGTGCTTGAAAGGAGACCCCGGCTCAGGACCGGGGCGGCATTGTGAAAATGGCCTGAATACTGATGTCCCTGCGCCGGAGCTGTTCATGAAGATCGCGGTAATTTCCGACATTCACGGCAATCTCCTTGCCCTGGAAGCTGTCCTTGAAGACCTGAAGAACGCAAGCCCGGACCTGATCGTCAACCTCGGTGACTGCGTCTCCGGACCGCTGTGGCCCGAAGAAACGGCGGCGATCCTGCGCGAGACGGACTGGCCCACGGTGCGCGGCAATCACGACCGGTTTCTGATCGAAGACCCGATCGAGAAAATGGGACCGACGGACGCATTTTCTGCCGAACGCCTGAGCGATGAGAGCATGGACTGGCTGAGAACCACCAGGGCGACGATCCGCGTGAGCGACGATGTGTTCCTGTGTCACGGCACACCGGACGATGACAACAGGTACCTGACCGAGAAAGTTGACGGTCCCAAGGGCCATCTCCCGGACGAAGAAACGCTGCTTGCGGACATCAGGTCCGAATCGGCGCCCGTCATCTGCTGCGGTCATACCCACATCCCCCGCGTGATTCATCTGAGCGCGACGGGCCAGACGATCCTGAACCCCGGCAGCGTCGGTCTTCCCTCCTATGAGGATGATCATCCACACCGGCACAAGATGGAGGTCGGCAGTCCGCATGCGCGCTACGCCGTGATGACAAGGTCGGGCAAGGACTGGAATTTTCAGGAACGAATCCTCAGCTATGACTGGGACGCGGCCAGCCTGGAGGCGGACCGGAACGGCCGGCCGGGCTGGGCTCGCGCGCTGAAACACGGCTTTTACGGCCCGCTTTCCTGACAGGAACGAACACCGGAACTTGGCGATGAAAATATCAGAGACGGACATCCTGCTCATACCGGGTTACGGCAAGACCCTGCCCGGTCACTGGATCCTGCGCTGGCGCGACAAGATGGCGACGGCCCGAGTCGTCAAACAGGCCGAACTTCACGCCCCGACGAAGAAGGACTGGCTCGACACGCTGGTGCGTGAGGTCGACGCCGCCGAACGGCCGGTTGTTCTGGTCGCCCATTCGCTGGGCTGCATTCTGGTCGCTCACGGCGCCCATGTCCTGAAGGACAAGGTCAGGGGTGCCTATCTCGTCGCCCCGTCCGACTGGGACAGGGACGGCCTTGTCGAGGAGTTCGACGGCGGCGACTTCACGCCGATCCCCCGCGATCCCCTGCCCTTTCCCGCGCATCTCGTCGCGAGCCGGAACGATCCTTATTGCGACTATCAGCGCGCCGAGGACCTCGCCGGGGCCTGGGGCGCGACGTTCCAGGATGCCGGCGAAGCCGGACACATCAACGTGGAAAGCGGCCACGGCCCCTGGCCGGAAGGCATGATGTCCTTCGCCCACTTCATGAAGCGGCTCGGCTGAACCGGGCCATTCCGGCCGGAGCGAAACAGACGCGGTCCGGTCAGTAGCCGGCCCCCGGTTTCCCGGCCACCCTGTCTTTCAGCCAGCTGACCTCACCCAGGGCTCCGCGTGCCGCGCCGTCGACGAAGAGCGTGTCGATGCCGTGGGAGATCAGCTGGTAGCCCATGGATACGGCCTCTTCCACCTTTTCACCGCTCAGGCAGAAGATCCCGGCAAGCTTGCCCGCCGCCAGTGCTTTTTCGGCGATTTTCGCGCACGCCTCCGCCGTCGCCGCCCCGTTGGGATCAAGCGCGGCCCCGTTCGAAAGCGACAGGGAAAGATCGCTGGGACCGACAAAGATGCCGTCCAGCTCCGGCACCGACAGGATGTCGTCCAGGGCATCGATGGCCTCCTGCGTCTCGACCATCGCAAGTCCGATCGTCTGGGAATTGGACGCCTTCAGATACTCATCGTTCGACTGGCCCGAGAGCATGACCGCACGCCGCGGCGACCAGCTTCGGTCACCGAGCGGCGGGTATTTCAGCGAACGCGCGAAGTTCTCCGCATCCGCCCTGGAATTGATCATCGGTGCGATGATGCATTCCGCGCCCATGTCGATCAGCCGTCCGGCAAGCGCGTTATCGCCGACAGGAATGCGCGCGATCCGGTGGGCGCCGCCCAGTGCGATATGCGTGAAGGCGTCCACGGTGGCATCGAAGTCGTACATGCCGTGCTGCATGTCGATCGTCACGGCGTCGTAGCCTGCCCGCGCCAGAATTTCCGGGATCATCGCGGAACGCAGGAAACACCAGCTGGTCACGACCGGTTTTCCGGAACGCAGTTTGTCGGCAAGAAACGTTTTTTCAGTCACGGCTCAACTCCCATTCTTTGCCGCGATCAAAACGCGCACGGACCCGGGCCGCAAGCCCAGTCCGGAACAAAATCGTCTCTAAGGCCTGCCCTTCACACCGTCCTTGCCCTGCGCTCATATCGAAATGCGGAAAATGTCGTGGCTTCCGGAAGGGCTTGTTGTCCACGGGCCGGGCCATGAAAAACGGATCCGTGCGCCTTTATCCCTTGACCGAACCCGGCAGGCTCCCTACCTTACCTAACGTAATTTCAAAAATTATTTGTTTAGAAAAAATGTTCAATTCTGTTGCAATGCTCGCGCTGATTTCGGCGTTTTTTTACAGCGTGGCAATGGTCGCAATGAAGTCCCTGGCGGAATTTCCAAGCATCGGTCTGGTGCTGATCATTGGAGCCGCACTCCTGACGGCAGGCGCTTTTGAAGTGTTTGCCCTGAGGCAGGAACGACTGGGCCTGATCTATGTCGGTATTCTCGGGGCCGAAGTGATTTTCATCGGTGCGATGACCCATTTGTACTTCGGTGAAAACTACTCGGTTCGTGAACTGACCGGCATGGGACTTGTCCTCGTGGGAACGGCCATCGCCTGGACCTGATTTTCGGTTCCGCGACCAGATACGCCCGAAGCCTTTTTTATCGGAGCACCCGACGAGGGTGGCACCGCATGGGAATGATGTGCCCGCGCATCCGTCTGAGACGCCGCGCATTTATTTTGGCATCGCTGCGGGACGAACGGTTGCTGCAACAAGCACTGAAACAAAAACGCCCGCCGTTTCCGGCGGGCACTTCGCAATCGTATACGGGATACTCAGTCCCGGATCAGCCTTCGTTTTGCAGCTGTTCGATGGCCGTGGACATCAGCTCGTCCATGTTGCGGCGGATCTGATGGTCGGACTGGTCGATGTTGTTGGCATCGAAGTCCGCGCGGATTTTGCGGAACACGTCCTCGTCGCCCGGCTCCTCGAAGTCCGCGCGAACGACTTCCTTGGCATATTCCTCGGCCTTTTCGCCTTCATAGCCCAGCAGTCCGGCGGCCCAGATGCCCAAAAGCTTGTTGCGGCGCGCGGTTGCTTTGAACCGCAGCTCCTCGTCATGCGCGAATTTGTTTTCAAATCCCTGTTCGCGCTTGTCGAAAGTGCTCATACTCTTCGTCTCCTGAACTGCGTTCATGCACTGCACCCCATATGGGGTTTGACTGGCCTCTTGCATATCCCCGCGGGGCCATCAAATCAACGCGATAGATACGCACATGCGCCAAAAGCGGAATAAAGCCGCGATTTCCCCTGTGCATCGGCTCGCCGGAAAAACATAAGATTGTACTTTCGTCGCGCTTCGGGTAAGTTCCGCGCCGCAAATGAGGGATTGCCGCCTTGTTGGCAGACGCCGGTCGACCGGAACAGGTCCTGCAGGACCCGTCGCCAGGTGAGCAAGACCCATCCTCAGGCTTCACAAAAAACGGTATAGCCCATGAACCGCCGTCGGCGCATATACGAAGGTAAAGGCAAGATTCTCTACGAAGGTCCGGAACCGGGAACACTGGTCCAGCACTTCAAGGACGATGCGACCGCCTTCAATAACAAGAAACACGAGATTGTTGACGGCAAGGGTGTTCTCAACAACCGCATTTCCGAGTTCATCTTTAATCATCTGAACGCCATCGGCATTCCGACTCACTTCATCCGGCGCATGAACATGCGCGAACAGCTGATCCGCGAAGTCGAGATCATTCCGCTGGAAGTGGTCGTGCGCAATGTCGCCGCCGGGTCAATCGCCAAGCGCCTCGGCCTGGAAGAAGGCACGCAGCTGCCGCGCTCCATCATCGAGTTCTACTACAAGAACGACGAACTCGACGATCCGATGGTCGCCGAGGAACACATCACGGCTTTCGGCTGGGCAACCCCTCAGGAACTGGACGACATGATGGCGCTCGCCATCCGCGTCAACGACTTCCTGTCCGGCCTGTTCCTGGGTGTCGGCATTCGCCTTGTTGACTTCAAGATCGAATGCGGCCGCCTGTTCGAAGGCGACATGATGCGCATCGTCGTTGCCGACGAGATTTCGCCTGACAGTTGCCGTCTGTGGGACATCGAGACCAACGACAAGATGGACAAGGACCGTTTCCGCCGTGACCTCGGCGGCATGCTGGAGGCCTACCAGGAAGTCGCCAAGCGCCTCGGCATCATGATCGCAGTGGAGCGGCCCGCCAACTCCGGTCCGACGCTGGTGCAATAACCGTTAAGCCCCCCGCAATCCGCAAGATTCGCGGGGGTTTTTCGTTTCCCCTCCCTTCTTCTCTTCCAGAACCGGACAAGCTGGTGTAAGGAGCCTCGCAGGCAGGCTGCCAGACTTTACGGAGACCAGGACACATGAAAGCACGCGTGATCGTCACCCTGAAAAACGGCGTTCTCGATCCTCAGGGGAAAGCCATTGAGGGCGCGCTGGGTGGTCTTGGTTTCGGCGATGTCGGATCGGTCCGCCAGGGCAAGGTGTTCGATGTCGAACTGACAGGTGCCGACAAGGACGCCGCCAGGGCGGAATTGGAGCAGATGTGTGAAAAGCTGCTCGCCAACACGGTCATTGAAAACTACGCGATCGAGATCGCCTGAGGCCGGTCACAGACCATGGATGAAGACACCCGCAAAGCCGTGACGTTCATGGCGCTCAAGGCGGCGGTGTTCATCCTGCTGCCAGCAATAGCGGCGCTCGTTGCCGCTGTTGTCCTGCTCTAGAACCACGGGATTGCCAAATGAGAACCGCCGTCATCGTCTTCCCCGGCTCCAATCGCGACCGCGACATGTTCCACGCGCTCGAGCTGATCACGGGTTCGCGGCCGCAGAGCGTGTGGCACACGGAGAGCACCCTGCCCGACGTGGATCTCGTCGTCGTTCCGGGCGGCTTCTCCTATGGCGACTATCTTCGTTCCGGCGCGATTGCCGCCCGTTCGCCGATCCTGAAGGATCTTGTCGCGAAGGCCGACAGCGGCGTCTCCGTTCTGGGTGTATGCAACGGCTTTCAGATCCTGACCGAGGCGGGCCTCCTGCCCGGTGCGCTCATGCGCAATGCCGGTCTGACCTTCGTCTGCAAGGAAGTGAAGATGGCGACGGTCAACAATGCCACAAGGTTTTCATCGAAATTCACCGAAGGCCAGGTCTGGCGCTGCCCGGTCGCCCATCACGACGGCAACTATTTTGCGGATGAAAGCACGCTCGCCGCGGTCGAGGACAATGGCCAAGTCGTGTTCCGCTATGCCGACGGCACCAACCCCAATGGTTCCATCAACGACATTGCCGGCATCACCAACGACAAGGGCAACGTGCTTGGAATGATGCCGCACCCGGAAAACCTCGTGGAGCCGCTGAACGGCGGTCTCGACGGCCGGCTTCTGTTCGAGAGCCTGCTCGACCGGGCTGCTTGAGGCACTTCGGGCGCTTGCAACTCCGGGGAGGACGCCGTGAAGGAACTCAAGCTCGACAAGGACGTCAGGGCGCGCCTGACGGCGCAGATCCAGCGATATCTCGATGACGAACTGGACCTTGAAATCGGCAACATGGATGCGGAATTCCTGATCGATTTCCTGAGCGGCTCGCTCGGCGCCCATTTCTACAATCTCGGACTGAAGGACGCCCAGGCGCTCTTTGCGCGCAAGGCCGATGATGTCACCGACGAGATCTACGCGATGGAGCGCAAGGTCGAGGACCGAAGCTAACCGCAACGCCCGACGAATTGATTGCATGACGTCGCAGAAGAAATTCTGCAAGTGAAAACACCCCGGCGCTGCGCCGGGGTGTTTTTTTCAAGAGCGAAGCTGTCCTCAGCGCTCCGGGTTAAGAACCCGTGCCAGGTCGACGGCATCGGCAAGGTCCCCGGCTTTCCAGGCCGTCGCGATCAGGCGGTCCTGCTGGGCAGCATCCAGCAGACCGGCGCAGCAGGACCGGACTTTCGCTTCGAGCTCCCGATCGCTCAACGGGTTTTCCGGGCCGCCCCGGTATTTTTCATCCGCCCAGCCAGCGACTTCGCTGCCATCGGTCAACTGGATCGTGATCCGCGAGCGCATCACGTCAAAGCCCTGGGCCTCGATATCACTGTCGAGCTCCGTGCGGATGCGCCGCTGCATTGCCTGCATTGGTTCGCTGCGGACGAACGCGTCGGAGAATTCGTGCTTGCCGGCCTGGCGGGCGAGCGCAATCATGGCAAGCGCGGCAGGCAGGGAGAACTTCGCCTGAAGGTGATTGACGGCGATCGGATACCGGATGGGTTTCAGGATGTTTGTGCCTGCATGAACCGTGACGCTACCGATTGCATCCGGCTTGATGTCCGCATCCGTGACCAGCCGAAGCATCAGGTCGATGGTCGGATGGGTCAGGACCCCGCAGGGATAGGGCTTGATGGAAACCCCCGGCTCGACGATTGTCCAGGTCCTCCCGAACCCCTGACCGACCTTTTCCGCGCTCACACCGCCGCCCTGCACGGCGAAGAAGCCCCAGGGACCATCCAGCGCCTGCGGGTCGGCGGTGTAGCCGCGCTGTGCCAGAAGAGCGGCCGTGATGCCGTTCTCGCAGGCCCGCCCGACATGCAACGGCTTGGTCATCGTTCCGAAATTGCAGCGAATGCCGGCGGCGAGAGACGCCGCAATTCCGAAACCGGACCTCAGCCGGTCTCCGGTCAGGCCAAGGAGCTTCGCTGCAGCGGCATAAGCGCCGAAGGTGCCGACTGTACCGCTTGAATGCATGCCGCGCATATAGTGTTGCGGCAGCATCCATTCGGAAATCTTGCACTCGACCTCGAAGCCGGTGAGAAAGGCGAGCATGAACGCCTTGCCGTCGATGTTGCCGAGCTTCTGGGCCATGACCAGTGACGCGGTCAGCGGCGGGATCGTCGGATGCGTCAGCAGGCCATAGATATGTGCCGGATCGGTGCTGACCTGGCTGTCGTCCCAGTCATGCGCATGTCCCGAGGTGCCAAGGACCCGCGCCGCCATGGCGGCCGGCACGAGGTCCGTGTGCCCAAGCAGTTGCGCATCCGGCCGTCCACCTGTCTCGGCAGCCTCGGCGCGCAGGATCTCGACCATCTCGTGATCGGATCCGGCCACAAACAGACCCAGCCCGTCGAGAACGCACCGCGTACCGATCCTCAGGGCTTCTTCCGGCAGATCCTCGAAACGGACGCTTTCGACAAATTCCGCCGCTGCCGCCGTGACGGCCGTGTCCTCCGGTATATCCGCATAAATGTTCCTTGCAACGGACATGGATTAATTCCTTCTGTTCAATAATTTCGAAGTGTTTCAGGTCTTGCGACGACCCTGATCATTCGTTTCCGTGAGCGAGCCTGTCCGCGTCCTCGCGTTTGCGCGTCTTGATCAAACGGCCGATCGGCGTTGAAAACACACTGACGATGGCAAGCACGAAGAAGAAGACGGCGATCGGGCGCGTCAGGAATTTCCAGGCGTCCTGGTCGAAGAGGATCATTGACTGCGCCAGCGAGTTTTCGACCAGGTGACCGAGCACCAGTCCCATGATGATCGGTGCAGGCGAGAAGCCGGCCCGGTTCAGGAAGTACCCAAGGAAGCCTGCAATCAGCATGATGTAGACATCATTGAGTGATTGTCCGACACCGAAGGCACCG
Source organism: Roseibium sp. (assembly GCF_965232425.1). Taxonomy (GTDB): domain Bacteria; phylum Pseudomonadota; class Alphaproteobacteria; order Rhizobiales; family Stappiaceae; genus Roseibium. The sequence goes on along the minus strand of NZ_OZ246971.1, from coordinate 4,845,174 downwards.
ACGACACACAGGCAGAAAACGGCCGGCCACAGGAACTGACGCGGGATCAGCGAGATGCGCGAGAAGTAACGCGCCCCGACAAGGCCGAATGCAAGAAAGACGAAATTCGCCAGCAGCATCGCGAAGAAGATCGCGTAGAGCAGGTTCGGCTGGTTTTCGAAGAGGTAGGGCCCCGGGCGCAGGCCGTGGATCTGGAGCCCGCCCAGAATCACCGCAGCGGTTGCCGATCCCGGGATGCCGAGCGCAAGCGTCGGCACCATGGCCCCGCCCGTTGCCGCATTGTTGGCCGCTTCCGGACCCGCGACGCCTTCGATCTCGCCCTTGCCGAAATTGTCCTTGTTGGGAGACCAGCGTTTCGCCTCGTTGTAACCGATCATCGCGGCGACCGTGCTGCCCTCGGCGGGCAGAATACCGACAAAGGTCCCGATCCCGGAAGATCGCAGGATCGTCTTCCAGACCCGCTTGAAGTCATCCACCGTCGGCAGTTTGAGCGCCGACATGGCGAACCGTTCCAGCGGACGGTCCTTCTGTGTTGCCTGGTCAAGAAGTTCCGCCATGGCAAACAGGCCGATCAGGACCGGAATGAAGCTGATGCCTTCATAAAGTTCCGGGACGCCGAATGTGAAACGCTCGACACCGGTCGTCAGGTCAACACCCACGGTGGCGATCAGCACGCCAAAAGCTCCGCCAATCAGGTTCTTGACGGCGGATTTGCCGCTGATGGAGGCGAGCATGGAGAGCCCGAAGACAGTCAGGGCAAAATATTCCGGAGGCCCGAACCTGTAGGCGATCGTTGCCAGAAAGGGCGCGGCAAAGATCAGCACGAAAAGAGAGAAGATCCCGCCGGCAACACTTGAGGCTGCGGCCATGCCGAGCGCCCTGCCCGTCTGACCGTTCTTGGCCAGCGGGTAGCCGTCGAATGCGGTCGCGGCAGCCGGCGGTGCCCCGGGCGCGTTGATCAGTATCGCGGTGATCGATCCGCCGAAGGTTCCGGCACAGTAGAGCGCCGCCAGCATCGCGATCGCCGGAATAGGCTCGAGATAGATCGTGAACGGCAAAAGCAGTGCCACCGCCATGGAGCTCGACAACCCGGGCAAGGCGCCGACCAGAACCCCGACAAGGGTGCCGGCGCAGATCAAGAGAAGTGTTTGCGGCTGAAGGATTTCCGTCAAACCGCCGAGAAGCATTTCCATGATGGCCTCCCTTAGCTGAGGAATGTCAGTGGTCCGAGCGGCAGGCGCAGACCGAGCAGGATTTGGAAAACGACGTAGATCGCGGCCGGAACCGCAACCGCAAACGCGGCGATTATCCTGACATCGCGCGCACCCCACAGAAGCGGCAGCACGGCGCAGACGAAAAAGAAGGCAATCGGCACACCCAGGAACGGGGCTGCGATCGCGGCAAGGCCGAGAAGCCCGACGGTTGCCCACATCTGCCAGGGAGGCACTGTGATCGTGCCCTTCTCTCCGCTGCGCAGACCCTGCAGGATCATCAGCACCGCCAGAGCGGAGATAACGCCGAGCACAAGGCGCGGCATATGGGTTGCCGGCATGCCCTGGGCTGCGCCGAGCGGGTCACTGTCAAATGTCGTCGTCACGTAGTAGAGGGCGGCGCACAGAAGCAGGATCAGGCATCCGGGCACCAGGTCTTTCGGCAGACTCATGTCATTTCCTCCCTGCCGGGGTGGCGCGAACCTGACAGGCACGCGCCACGGATTTCCGGGTGATTATTTTCTGAGACCGAGATCGCCGAGCGTCTGGTAGATGTTGTCGTACATCGAGCGGATCTGGGCGTCCCACTCGTCTGACCCACCGATTGAGCTTGGGTCGAGGCCGATACCTTCCAGATAGGCCTGATAGGTGCCGTGGTTCATCGCCTTGAGGAGTTTTTCCTCAAGCGCGGCAACCCGCTCCTCCGGCGTTTCCGCCATCACGACGATGCCGCGCACGGTCGAGAAATTGACATCCTCCACCCCCAGTTCGGCAAGCGTCGGCGTGTCCGGCAGGGCAGACAGGCGCTTCGTGGCCATCACGCCAAGCGGAATGAAGTCTCCCGATTCAATGCCGTCCACGGCTTCACCGTAGTTCAGACCGGCAGCCTGGATATTGCCGCCCATCAGGTTGGTGATCATGGCGCCGCCGCCATCAAACGGCACATAAGCGATTTTCACGCCCGATTTGTTTGAAAACGTGATCGCGGCGATGTGGTCGATCCCACCTGCTTGCGTACCGCCCCACTTGATGGGCGCTTGCTTGGAGACTTCTTTCAGATCGTCGAAGGAGGTGATGCCCGAGCTCTTGTTGACGACGAGAATGATCGGGTCGTCCGTCGACCGGACAACGCCCTTGATGTCCTCAAGCTTGATCGGAGCACGGCCACGCGCCATCGTGATCAGGTGCGTAGGTGTGATCGCCATCAGCGTATGGCCGTCGGCAGGTTTGCCGGACACATAGGACATGGCCACGGTTCCGCCCCCGCCCTTCTTGATCTGGACGAAGGCGTCGGTTCCCAGTTCGCGTCGCGCACGAATCAGCATGGTGCGCGCCGTGGTGTCAGTGCCACCGCCCGCAGACGCATGCGTCACAACCTCAACCGGCTGCGAGGGAAACTCGTTCGCCGTGGCACTGCCGACGGTCAAGGCGAGTGTCGCGGCTGCAAGGGCCGCCGTTTTCAGAAATGTCATTGCGTCCTCCCGTAAGTTCCGGCGCGACAACTGGGTCGAGCGCCAAGGATGCGCCAACCTAAATTGCAAACTGTAAACTGTCAACAGTTTTCAATATACGAACAACGTGACCGCTGTGGGGCGGCTTCAGATCAGATTGGTCAAAGGCTCAGGTCAGGAAGGAGCAGACATGCGGGCCCAGCCGCCGGCCACGTGCCGGCGCATGGCACCATCGGCCGCGGCCGCGTCGCGGGCCAGAAGAGCATCTATGATGGCGCGGTGCTCCTGGTTCGAAACGAGCAGATTGCCTTTCTGGACAAGGCCGCGGCGCCGGAAGAGATGAAGCTGGTTCACGATCCAGCGGTAGCTCTGTCCAAGCGCGGGGTTTTTCGAAGCCCCGACAAGGAGATCGTGGAATTCGAGGTTGAGCGAATAATAGCGGGACAGGTCGCCATCATGAGCGGCGGCATCCATTTTCTCAACGAGTTTCTGGAGTTTTTCCAGCGTGGCGTCGCTTGCCCGTTCGACAATAAGCCGGCCGGTCAGACCGGCGAGTGCACCGCGCACCTCATAGAGATCGCGTGCTTCATCAAGGGTCATCTCCCGCACATACATGCCATGATTGGTGGCGCTTACCAGAAGCCCCGCCTGTTCAAGACTTCTGCAGGCCTCGCGGATCGGGCCCCGGCTGACGCCGAGCCTGCCGGCAAGCGCGCTCTCGTTGATCCTGTCACCTGCTTCCAACTCACCGGAGATGATCATCTCCTCGATCGCTTCACAAACAATGGTGCTGAGGGTTTTGGACCGGCGCTGGCTGATTTGTTCAAGCGTCGAGTTTTTCGATGATTCCTTTGACATGTCCGCAAAGATAAATGTCAATTGAAAACTGTCAACGAAGATGCGCGTCTATTGCCCCCCGGCTGTCGCATCTTTGAGCATGTCATGCCGCCTGGTTGCGCTTCTGTTTCGGAGGATAGCCGAAACGCCGTGAAAACGCCCTGGAGAACGCGGCTGGACTGGAAAACCCGCACAGCGTCGCAACCGACTTGACCTGCCGGCCGGATTCAAGCTCCGCCCGTGCGATGTCGAGACGCCAGTTGGAGAGGTAGCCCATCGGTGTTGCACCGACGAGTTCCTTGAACGTCACGGCAAACTGCGTTCGGGACATGCCGGCCGTTTCGGCAAGCCGTTCGAGCGTCCAGCTTTCTTCCGGTGCCTCGTGGATCGCGACCAGAGCGGCCGCGATACGCGGATGCGCAAGACCGTTCAGGAGCCCGGTATCCGCTTTGCCCTCCTCCATGGCGTGACGCAACAAACGGATCACAACGACCTCGCACAGGCGCTGGAAGGCCGCCTGACCTCCGCATCTGGGCGTGGTTGCCTCTTCGATCAGCGGGGTCACCACCGCGGTGAGGTACGGTTCTTCCGAAAGCGGCACGGAAATGCAGGCAGGCAAGGCATTGATCAGCTGTTTGCCGATCCCCGAGATGGAGATATGGGCTGCGACAAGCGGCGTTTCACCGCTCAAAGGTGCGATCTCCGGGTAAGCCTGGTCTTCTTCGGACATCGACGGACAGAAGATCAGCCGGTTGGCACCGCTGGGATCGGCGTAGATCACGAGATTGGCGAACCCGTTGGCGGGTTGATCCGCCAGCGCATTTTCCACATGAACCCTCAGACGATCTATCAGCGAGGACAGCCGGTCGAGCTTTCCGCTGAACGAAGTTCGATAGGCAACCGGCAAATTCGTACTCCTGATCATCTTTTTGGGATGTTTATTCTCGTTGCGTTCGCTATTTTAAGCTCATCAAAAGGCAAAAGTGAAGCCTTGCCACCAAAGTCATGAGGAAAAAATGCTAATTCCACGTCAACAGGTACCCGCCCTGACGGTAGACACGCTTGGCTCGGGCACCTTCGACCTTGCAGCCGACGGAGCCGATTTTGCGACTCTCGTCGTGTTTTACCGCGGTCTCCACTGCCCGATCTGCGCAACATACCTGAAAGAACTGGGCCGCCTGACTCCGGACTTCGCGGAAAAGGGCGTCAAAACCATCGCGATTTCGTCCGACGACAAGGACAGGGCACAGCAGATGGCCGACAAGGTCGGACACGAAGCCCTTCGTTTCGGTTATGGCCTGCCGCTCACTGTGGCGAAGGAATGGGGCCTTTACGTCTCCACCAGCCGCGGCACCACCTCCATCGGGATCGAAGAGCCGGCCCTGTTCTCCGAACCCGGCGTCTTTCTCGTGAAAGGTGATGGCAGCCTCTATTTTGCTTCCGTCCAGACGATGCCGTTCGTGCGCCCGCATTTCCAGGAAATGATCGGTGCGCTCGATTTCGTGCAGAAGAACGACTACCCGGCCCGCGGCGAATATACCGGCGCGGTCTGAGGGTCGTGCTTCCGGGCCGGGATCCCACTCCCGGCCTGGGGCGATCCCCTTTGCGGCTGACGGCCGTACGCGATTATACTCCCTGCGTCCTCGTTCCCGGTGCATGGAGACAGAAATGCGGAACGCCCATCTCCTCCCTTCAGTCCCCTGCCCTCTGATCGAGACGCCCCGCGCATGAGCGAGGTCGACCGAGTCCGTGACTTTTACGATCGCACCGTCGAAGACGAATGGCTTCGGCTCGAAAAGAACTGGCTCGAATACGGCGTCACCAGCGCCTTTCTGAATCGCTTTCTGCCGGCGACGGCGCGCATTCTCGACTGCGGGTGCGGTCCGGGCCGGTATGCGCTCGACCTGACAGCCGCCGGCCACAGTGTCGATCTACGCGATCTTTCACCGGAAAACATTGCCCGCGCCCGGGAGGAGGCCCACAAGCGGGGCCTGACGTTCAACGCGGCACAAGCCGGCGATGCCCGCGACCTGTCGGACTTGCCCGATGCCGACTATGACGCCGTTCTGGTGCTCGGCCCCCTCTACCATCTCACCTCGGAGGACGACCGCAACCGAGTCATCTCCGAGACGGTCAGGGTCCTGAAACCCGGGGGTATCGCCGCCTTCGCCTTCATTTCTCGGTTCGCCGCCGCCCACTACCAGCTGAAGACCGATCCCGCGGCCATCGGCCAGCGCCGCGCCGTGATCGACGAGTTTCTCAACGAGCGCCGGCACAGGCTGGCGTCCGAAACCGATTTTTTCGTCGACGCGCATTTCGTCGATCCTTCGGAAGTCCCGTCGGTCTTCCACGGCACGGGGCTGGAACAACGTGCACTCTTCGGCGCCGAGAGCATGATGGCGCAAAGCGAGTGGCGGCTCGCCGATCTGCCGGTTGCGGAGCGTCGGCAATGGCTCGATTTCGCGGTATCCGTGGCCGAAACACCCGCCGCACTTTACGGAAGCGAACACATCGTGTTCATCGGCACGAAACGCGGCTGAACACGGTCAAAAAAGCGGCCCTGCATCGAGCGGAATTAACCGTGAGCGCATTTACGTCCGGTTTCAGTTAAACTTTTAGTTATATTGTCACTGTTTATCTTTACAACCCAATCACAACCCATTACTCTACGCGAAGTTGTTTCTGATTTCCTTTTATGCCGACAAATCTCAGTAAAAATGCGTGATTCCGATGGAACTAAACGATGAAGTGATTGTTGTTTTTAAAAAAATTCTTGAATCTCAAGGAATTAATACCAGAAAGCACGAATATATTATGCAGACCGAAAGCCACATTGATACGAGTAAAGAGTTGACGGCTGAACGTTTACTTCTGCGCATCATGAAACTTGAGCACACGGTCCAGGAGCTCAGGCAAGAAAACACCTTCAAGGACAAGGAAATCAAGCGACTCGAAGGCCAGATGCGTGACTGGCAGCAAGTCACCCTGAAGCTTCAGTCCAGGGTCGCCAAGCGCGTCTGATACCTTATCCGGTCGCCGGTCTTTTTCTCCCCGGCGGTGCCTGTCTTTCCCGGCACCTGGATGTGGCGCGTTTCCCGCAAACAAAGTTCGTCGTTCCCCTCCCCTTTCCGGACGCAATCTGCTACACGGCGGCAACATTGCGCGACCGCGGCTGCCCGGTCCAACCAGGGCGGCCCAAAGAAACTGGAACGACATGATCCCGAACGACATTAAGATCACGCCCGACCTGATTGCCTCTCACGGGCTGAAGCCGGATGAATACGAGCGTATCCTTGAACTGATCGGGCGCGAGCCGACCTTTACCGAACTCGGTATCTTTTCGGCCATGTGGAACGAGCACTGCTCCTACAAGTCTTCCAAGAAATGGCTGAAAACCTTGCCGACCGAAGGCCCCCGCGTCCTGCAGGGACCCGGTGAAAACGCCGGTGTCGTCGACATCGGTGACGGCCAGACCGTCGTCTTCAAGATGGAAAGCCACAATCACCCCTCCTACATCGAACCCTACCAGGGAGCTGCGACGGGTGTTGGCGGCATCCTGCGCGACGTGTTCACGATGGGCGCGCGTCCCGTTGCCGCCATGAATGCGCTGCGATTCGGCGCCCCTGACCATCCGCGCACGCGCCATCTCGTATCCGGTGTCGTTTCCGGTGTCGGCGGCTACGGAAACTCCTTCGGCGTTCCGACCGTCGGCGGAGAGGTTGAGTTCCACGCCCGTTACAATGGCAACTGCCTCGTCAATGCCTTCGCGGCCGGTCTTGCAAATTCGGATGCGATCTTCCTGTCCAAGGCGGAAGGCGTGGGTCTTCCCGTCGTCTATCTCGGGGCGAAAACCGGCCGGGACGGTGTCGGCGGCGCAACGATGGCGTCTGCCGAATTCGACGACACGATCGAGGAGAAGCGCCCGACGGTTCAGGTCGGCGACCCTTTCACCGAAAAATGCCTGCTCGAGGCCTGCCTTGAACTCATGGATACCGGCGCCGTCATCGCCATTCAGGACATGGGCGCTGCCGGCCTCACCTGCTCCGCGGTCGAGATGGGCGCAAAGGGTGATCTGGGCATTGAGCTTGACCTCGACAAGGTGCCTGTTCGCGAAGAACGCATGAGCGCCTACGAAATGATGCTTTCGGAAAGCCAGGAGCGCATGCTGATGGTCCTGCGGCCGGCCATGGAGCAGGAAGCCGAAGCGATCTTCCGCAAATGGGGCCTCGATTTCGCGATTGTCGGCGTCACCACGGACACGCTGCGCTTTGTCGTCAAGCATCAGGGCGACGTCGTTGCCGACCTGCCGATCAAGGATCTGGGTGACGAAGCTCCCGAATACGACCGTCCCTGGGCCGAACCGGTGAAACTGCCGCTGCTATCGGCCGCCGATGTTGAAGAACCGGGCGACTACGCCGAAGCGCTGACCACTTTGTTGGGCGGCGCCAACGGGTCCTCGCGGCGCTGGGTCTATGAGCAGTATGACACGCTGATCCAGGGCAACACGGCAGCGTCCCCTGGCGGCGATGCCGGCGTGATCCGTGTCGAGGGAACTCGCAAGGGTCTCGCTTTTTCCGTTGACGTCACACCCCGCTATTGCGAGGCGGACCCGTTCGAAGGCGGCAAGCAGGCAGTTGCCGAGGTCTGGCGCAATCTGACCGCCGTCGGCTCGGAGCCGCTGGCAGCAACGGACAACCTGAATTTCGGCAACCCGGAAAAGCCGGAGATCATGGGCCAGTTTGTCGGCTGTATCAAAGGTATTGGAGAAGCCTGCCGCGCTCTGGATTTCCCGATCGTCTCCGGAAATGTCTCTCTCTACAACGAAACCCACGGCGAAGCGATCCTGCCGACGCCGGCGATCGGCGGCGTGGGGCTTCTTCCGGACGTGACTGTCCGGGCCGGAGCATCCTTCGCAAATGAAGGTGACGCCGTGCTGCTTGTCGGCGGTTTCGGCACGCATCTTGGAGCCACGCAGTATCTTGCCGAGGTGCTGGGCCGCGAAGAAGGCGCGCCGCCACCCGTGGATCTTGCCGCCGAAAAGCGCCGCGGAACGATCGTGCGCCAGCTCATCGGGGCGGCACGGCTGACGGGCGTTCACGATGTTTCCTCCGGCGGGCTCGCCGTTGCGCTTGCGGAAATGGCGATTGCAGGCGGCATCGGGGCGACGGTCAAGGTCGACGGTCCCGCGCATGCGGCGCTTTTCGGAGAAGACCAGGGACGTTATGTGCTGACGGTTTCCCGGGACCGGGTCGATGCGGTTCTCGAAGACCTGCTGGACGCCGGAATCGACGCGCAGCAGATCGGCAAAACGGGTGGTCGGGATTTGACTGTTGAGGGCATTCTCACCATATCCGTTGCAAACTTGAAAAAAGCACACGAAGATTGGTTCCCGAACTATATGGCAGGCGCTTAAGCCGTTTGCCTTTCAGGAGCTTGACATGAGGACTGATGCACGATGCCGATGAACGCGAACGAGATCGAAACCCTGATCAAGGAGGCGCTGCCCGACGCTCAGGTGGAGATCCGGGATTTGGCCGGCGACGGAGATCACTACGCGGCAAATGTCGTGTCGGAGCATTTTCGCGGCAAGAGCCGCGTTCAGCAGCATCAGATGGTTTACGAGGCCCTGAAGGGCAATATGGGCGGCGCGCTGCATGCGCTTGCGCTGCAGACCAAGGCACCCGATTGAACTGAGAGGGATTCGTCAATTCGGGGCATTTCCTGCCCTTCCCCTTGAATTTCCGGCATTTCGAAACACATATGCGGACAAAGTAAGGGAACTCGAATGGTTTGGCTTCTTCTCGCGGTGTTGCTCGTCATGGTTCTGATGGAACTGCGCATCTGGAGAGCGGTGGCAAAACTGATCTATCGGACCGGCCGTGACCGCCTCACGCCCGCCAATCAAAAGGACTGACATCCATGAGCATCCAGGACTGGATCAAGAACGAAGTCGACACCAACGACGTGGTGCTGTTCATGAAGGGCACGCCGAACTTCCCGCAATGCGGGTTCTCCGGCCAGGTCGTTCAGATCCTCGATTATGTCGGCGCGCCCTACAAGGGCATCAACGTTCTGGAAGACGATGAACTGCGTCACGGGATCAAGGAATTCACCAACTGGCCGACGATCCCGCAGCTCTACATCAAGGGCGAATTCATCGGCGGCTGCGACATCATCCGTGAAATGTTCCAGAACCAGGAACTGCAGGGCATGCTCTCCGACAAGGGCATCGAAACGACGCAGCAGCCTGCCTGATCCGGATTCAATCTCTGAACTGACGACGTCAAGGGGCGGTTTTTCCGCCCCTTTTTGCGTTTGAACACCTGCCCGACAACGTCCCTTCGTCACCCCGGACGAACACCGAGAGATCCGGGGCTGGCGAGCCGAAGTGTACCTAAAAAGCAATCGGCAGCCCCGGCGCCTGTGCCTCCCCGATCCCGGCTCTGCGCTCCGCTTGACCGGGATGACGCTGAACAAAAAAGACGAAACCCGAAGCCCGCAACAATCACCCCCTCCTTCGTCGCCCCGGGCGAACGACGTGAGACCCGGGGCCGGTGAGCCGAAGTGTACCTTGAAAGCATTCGGCAGGCCCGGCGCCTGTGCCTCCCCGATCCCGGCTCTGCGCTGCGCTTGGCCGGGATGACGACTGGCAGGGAGAACCCGTCATTCCGGACCAGCGCAGCGACAGCTGCGCGCCGATATCTGTCACGCTGAGTGAGTGACCGTCTCAAGGGAATTGAGGACACATCACCCCCTCCTTCGTCACCCCGGGCGAACACCGTGAGACCCGGGGCCGGTGAGCCTCGGCTTGCCGATGGGCAACCGAAACCCAGACGGGTCAGTGCCTCCCCGATCCCGGCTCTGCGCTGCGCTTGGCCGGGATGACGACGAACGAAAAGGTGAAAATCCGAGGCCTGAAGCAATCCCCCCCTCTTTCGCCACCCCGGACGAACGACGTGAGACCCGGGGCCGGCGCCCAAAGGTGATCGGGAAGACAACCAAGAAAAATTCCTGTTATCCAAAGCAAACCCGAATCAAATCTGGCCGAAATCGGGCGCGGGCTCGGCAAATCTTGGCGAATCACCTAACATGAACCCTAGGTGAATGCGGATTTCAGGGTAAGTACAGGTGCGTTCCGCCATTCTCCGTCCATATCGAAAGGTCCGGCATGATGCCGACCGGGAAATGGGATCGGGGACAATGAACAAGTTTGCAATCGCAACCACCTCTACCTTCGTGATCGCTCTGGCCGGATTCGGGCTTGTCCTGTCCGACAGCCCGTCGACCGACCGCGAGTTGCGGCGGGTCGACTGCCAGGCCATAACGATGTTCACGCCCGCGCAGAACAAAAGTCCGGAAGATCTTTGCGCCAATTACGGCGGCGTTGCCGAAACCGGCACCGAGCCGAGCAAGTCCGGACTGGTCATTCTGGTTCGCAACCAGCCGATGGGCGGCTTCGCGGGGGGAAACACGGTGCGCTGATCAGCGGCCACGACACGCCGCTCAATCCTCCCCCTTGGAACCCGTCTTGATCGCAAAGGATTCCAGGGGCTCCGCGACATTGTGCAGATCGAGACTGCCGAGCGCTTCCAGGGCAAAGCCGGATTCGCGCGCAACCTCCCCGGATGCGACAATTTCCTTCCCGTTGACCTTGCCATGCTCGCCCAGACGCGCTGCCAGGTTTGCCGCGCTGCCGATGACCGTGAAATCCAGCCGTTCCTTTGATCCCACATTGCCATAGGTCACGTCGCCATAGGCGATGCCGATGGCGCAGGAGAGCGGCATGCCGCCATTCTCCTTGCAGGGCTCGGCCAGGGCCTTGACGATTTCATCCGCGCTGGCCGCGGCCTGACGGCAGGCCTGTGCATGACCGGAGCTGGCCGGAAAGATCGCCAGAACCGCATCGCCGATGAATTTGAGCACCTCGCCGTCATGCGCATTGACGATATCCGTCGCGGTCTCGAAAAACTGGTTCAGCACGGCGACGTAATCGTCGCGGCCGAGTTCGGTTTCGAGCCGGGTCGAATGCCTGAGGTCGCAGAACAGGATCGCGGCATCGATCACGTCGCCGTCGCCGCGGCGGATCTCACCGCCCAGGACGCGGGCGCCGGTGCGTTTGCCCAGGTATGTTTCCAGCAGCGTTGTCGCGTTCGAAGTCAGGGCGAACACCTCGAACAGGCGGCTGATAAGCGCGGAACACTCGAAGATCAGCCCCAGATTGGCGGTTGAAAACCCGTTGGGGTGGTCGGAGGCGAGTGTCAGCACGTTGATCCGGCCATCCGAGAACGGCAAGGGCATCGCGACATAGTCCGTCACGCCCTGTTCTTTCAGGTCTTCCATGATCGGAAAGTCGAACTCGTCCGGATTGGTGTCGAGTTTCTGGCGAATACCGCCCAGCCCGTTCGCGACGTGCTGAAACGGACTGTCTCTGAAAACGGGACTTTCCAGGATCTCGTAGGACGGGTAGCGGCTGGTCACCTCGTCTTCGCCGCGGACCCAGATGCAGTTCTGCCCGGCCACCATCGGATGCAGCGACCAGATCAGGATGCTCATCCGGCTGACGGCTATTCCGTCGGCAACCAGCTTGTTGCCCAGCGCGGCGAGCAACTCTTCGGGGGTCTTGGCGAGCCAGGCCTCGCGCAGCAGCCAGTCGACGACCGGCCCGGAGATGTTACCGGTCGGCATTTCGGCGACCGGGTCTCCGTCATGCTCGATGCTGGTGGTGACACCGGGCATGAAGCCGACGCATCCATCAACCGCCTGCCCTTCGGGCAAAGCCTTGGGATAGTGCCAGGCGCCGTATTGGATCGTCTCGCCGCCCACCGTCACGTGGCTGTAGGAGGCCGTTCCCTTGAACGGACAGAAGGTCTTGTGCGCGGGTGCAGGAACCAGATCGGCAAGCACATCCTCGAACGGGAAGTAGACAACCGGCGACAGCCGGGTCTCGTACATCACCCGGGCTTTCCTGGAGCGCGCGACAATGTGGGCGCCGCGCCGGGCGATCACCTCGCCGGACAGCTGTTCGACCACGATGCCGTAGTCATTAGAAGTCTGTTGAACGCGAACGGTCATTGACCATGAGATAGGTGAGCAGACGGGAACTGTCCAGACAAACGTGCGACGCAGACGGCCCCCCGGATCTCCCCGGGTGCATCAAGCCTTCAGTCCTCGAACCAGTCATTCCATGCCGGCCAGTTGTCGACCAGGTTCGCGATCATGGCATATCCGGTCCCGTCGCAGTGGATCCTGTCGCCCCGTGTCAGGCTCGCCATGTAGTCTCGATTGGCAAGCAGGGGCGTCTGCAGGTCGAAATAGGGAACCTCGAGTGTTTCCGCCAGCGTCTTGAACCGCGCGTTGAGCGCCGCTGCGTCCTTCTGAAAGAAAGACACCTCCAGGCCTTCGCTCGGATGCATGGGGGAACAGGCTTCATTTGCAGGCGGCAGCCCGACCCACAGCGTCGGATAAGTTTCCGCAACCTCCTTCACGAAGGCCTCGGCTTCCTCGACGGAGGCGTCTTCCTCGATCTGGCGGCCGCTCCCGGTGATGTCGCCAATGTCGTTGATACCGAATTGGAGCACCACCCTGTTGTCCGAGCCTTCCGGAAACCGGGCTTCGCAGTCTTGCCGCCAGCGCGCGTGGATCTGGGACGTCGTTTCACCGCGAATTCCGAGATCATAGAAGGACATTTGCATGTCCCTGGTAAACCGGCGTTCACACAAGCGCCCGATCCATCCCAGACAGCGTTCGTCGCCGGTCCCGTTGACGTAGCTGTCACCGACGAAGCAGATACGCAGATCGCGCATGAAGTCCTCCCAGAATTCAGAAAGACTAACCTCGCCCGATAAGTGCGGCAGGTCCAGCCTGTTTCATCAAGGAAACCACGCCTGGACGTCATCGATGCACCGGCGTGATACACGCCGTCAGAATTTCCGGTCAGTTTGACGAAACAAAGGTAACCGCTCGCAACGGTTCGCCGGATCGGCAAACACCCTGCAACGGGTCACCAGTGCTCGGTGCCAGGGGCACCCTTCGGCACGCCCGTGAGATTCGCCGTGATCCATCCGCCGTAGAAGTTGCCCGCCTGGGCGTCGACGGTCAGGTCACCGACCTGGCAGCTGTCCATCTTGTCCGCATAAAAGGCCAGGTGATGCCGGATCTGCGCAAAGGTCCGTGTCGGGTCGTCGTAGCACCAGGCCGCCTGCCTGCTGACACGGTTCCCGCCCCGCACATCGAAGTAGCGCGCAAAGCCTTTCCATTCGCAAAAGCTCCTGCCGGATGCCGGCACCAGGTCGCAGGCAACGTCTTCCGGCGGGATGTAGTAGGTGGGTGGATGATGGGTTTCCAGGACCCGGTAGGCCCGGACGCTATCCACAATCAGCGTGTCGGCAAAGACGATGCGGATCCGCTGCGGCACGGCCTCGACGACCGGCGGCCGCGGATAGGACTGCACGTTTTCGACCGGCAGTGCGGGACCATCGCTGCTCATACGAACCTCGCAAGAACATAGGCGGCTGCGGCGATATGGGCGAGCGTGATCAGAACGGACAGGCCGTGCAGGATCTTGAACCGTCCATTGCTGCCCTCATCGGTCGCCCTGTTGATCGCCGGCATCAGGATCTGGCGTGTCGGGATGGTCGAAAGCGCGACCGCCGCCATGATCGATGCCGACACAAGGTCTCCGGCAAGCAGCGACAGCGCCGCAAGCGCCGAAACGCCGAGAACAAACAGATAGAAATACGGAAAGGCGCGCCGGATGGTCGGGCTCGCGATGTCCGGCGGCAGCGCCGTGAACACGAAGGCTGCAAACCCGAACGCGTAAAGGACCATGCCCCCGAACAACAGCGCACACAAAAGAAGTGCAAGTGTTTCCATCAATCGGCTTCCCTTTTCCGCGCGATGTGTCCGCCCTTGAAGGACGCGGTGCCGTCGTGCGTTCGCACGGCACGGCCTGCCCCTGCCAGGCGCGGTAGCATGTAGGGCACCTGCGCACAGTAAAGCGCGAACCGCGCGCCGTAGACTGCTTGAAATCTGCGCTCCTTCAACATCGGCGCGAAGACGCAATAGGCTGTCAGGACCGTCGCGAGCACCAGTTGATCGGGGGTCCACACGGGCACGGTCCAGAGTGTCAGCGCGAAGGCAACATAGATCGGTTGGCGTATCAGCCGGAACAGTCCCTTGTCCGGCATGTCGGGAAAGACGGGTCTGACTTTCGCCATGAGCGACATCCATCCGAGCGCTCCGGACTGGACCTCCGCCCCGGCATCGAAACTCGCCTTCATGAGGAGCAGCCAGGCAGCACCATAGGCAGCGCAGGAAAGCCAGAAAAACGCCCCTTCCGCCTGCCACCAGACAATTCCGGACGGTGTCCAGAGCGCAAACAGGGCGAGCAACTGTGCCGAGGCAATCGTGGCATAGGTCGTTGTCGACAAAACGCTTCCGTGGGGCCCCGGCACGAGGCGCTCCAGAAATCGGCGGCCCGGCCCGGTCAAAAGGAAGGAATGCGCAAGGGGAAACTGGAGGATCAACATCAAATTGACGAGCGCAGCCCAGGGCCAGGCAACCGTCCCGAAGCTAAGTTGCATGCCGCTGAACATGACGGTCATCATCGCAACTACCGCCATCGCAAAGACAAGATGACAGAGCACGCCGGAGAAAAGCGCAAGGAACATGCGCGCGCGGCCCGGTGCGGGCCTGACCGCCCCCAGAACAAGCCGCGTGAGACCGGCGATGCGCGGATCATCAAGCATTCAGCTCCCCCAGCAGATCCTCGGCAATCGCCTTGCCGCTCATCCAGGCCGCTTCCACACGGGCATCGAGACACCAGTCACCGCCGAGATAAAGCGTGCAAGCCTCATTGCGGCAGAACGGTTTGCCGAGCGGATGCTCGACCCGTGCATAGCGCCAGCGGTGCGCGCGTCTGTGCAGCACGCTCGACGGGTCCACACGCAAGACACCGCACAGACGCAGCAGCATTTCCTGCGCAACGTCTTCCGGCTCACGCTCCAGGTTCCTTTCGCTCCATTCCGCACTGGCCTGAATGACCCAGCTGTTCGTGTCTGGCCGCTCCGGTTTGGAGCTGTTGAGCGCGATCCAGGCAAGATAGCTGTCTGGCGCCGACCGGCTCGTAAAGGGAATGTCGTGCTGATCCGCAAAGGTCACCATCAACGTCCAGCAGGGCGACATGCGGACACCGGCAACCGCCTTCGACAGCGGATGCTCCTCGCCGATCAGGTCGACGGTCTGCGGTTGCGGAGCCGTGATGATGATCCGGTCAAACTCAAAAACGCTGTCCAGATTGGTTGCCGCTTGCCAGCCGCCCTTCCCGGCGCTGAGCTCGGTCACGCGCGTGTTGCGCCTGATATCGAGCCCACCGGCGAGCGCCTTGGCGATGGCGTTCATCGACGGCGTTCCGACAATGACCTCCCGGTCCGCGCCCGACCAGATGCCCGCCGCACCTTCGTCGCTCAGGCCTGCAATCACGTCACAAAACTCGGGGCTTCTGGCGGTCATGTATTGGGCACCGTGGTCAAACTGGAACCCCTCATCGGTCCGGCGCGTGGCAACGCGCCCGCCGACACCGCGCCCCTTCTCCAGAAGAACGGGAGCATACCCGTTCTTTTGAAGAACGCGCGCGCAGGAGAGCCCGGCGATACCCGCGCCGATAATCCCGATCGCGTCTTTTTTCATCAGCGCACCGCCAACGCTGATTGCAAGGCACCGTTGCCGCAAAGACGCGCCACGGGGCGCATTGCAGCTGCGATCGCACGGGATCCGGATGACTTCATGGCACCACCAACCTGATTGCTTGTGTTGGTGTTACGCCTCACGAGCCAAATTGGATGGCGGCAATCGGACGCAGAAACGCACGCACGCAGCGAAACGTCCATCCGGTTGGCTAGCCTGTGATCGCCTTGAGTTCCAGAAAGTCTTCGAGACCGAATTCGCCGTATTCGCGGCCATTGCCGGATTGCTTGTAGCCGCCGAACGGAACGTCCCAGTCCGGGCTCGCGCCATTGATGTAGACGCTGCCGGCCCTGAGCTTCCGGGAGACGCGTCCGGCTCGTTCCGGTTCACCGGTCTGGATATAGGCGGCGAGGCCATAGGGCGTGTCGTTGGCCATCTGAATGGCTTCTTCCTCCGTTTCGAACGGGATCATCACCAGGACGGGTCCGAAGATTTCGTTGCGGGCGATCGACATCTGGTTTGTGACATCCGCGAAGACCGTGGGCTTGACGAAGTACCCCGTCTCGTAGCCTTCCGGTTTTCCCGGACCGCCCGCCACCAGCCGCGCACCGTCTGCGACACCGCGTTCGATATGCCCCTGGATGCGTTCATACTGGAGTTCGCTGATCACCGGTCCGATGTGGCCGCCGGGCTCTGCCGGGTCACCGACCCTGGTTTCCGGCGCGATTTTCTCCGCAAGCGCGACGACCTGCTCATAAACGCTGTTTTCGACGAGCAGCCGCGTCGGCGCGTCGCAGGACTGCCCCGTGTTGGAAAAGCAGCTTTCCAGCGAAAAGCGCACCGCCGTCTCCAGATCCGCGTCCGCGAAAACAAGGTTCGGTGATTTTCCGCCAAGTTCCAGGGCAACACGTTTGACGGTCGGTGCCGCGCTCTGCGTCACCGCGACCCCGGCCCGGGTCGACCCGGTGAAGGACATCATGTCGATATCCGGATGCGCGGACATCGCCGCCCCGACCCCGGGCCCATCTCCGTTGACGAGATTGAAGACACCGGCCGGACAGCCCGCCTCGTCGAGGATCTCCGCAAACAGCAATCCGGAAAGCGGAGCGATTTCGCTCGGCTTCAGCACCATCGTGCACCCTGCCGCGAGCGCCGGGGCGACCTTGGCGGCAATCTGGTTGATCGGCCAGTTCCACGGGGTGATGAGACCGCAGACACCGATCGGCTCATGTCTGAGAACGCTGCCGCCCCGTGGGCTCGGACGCTCGAACCGGTGCGACGTCAGAGCCTCCAGGGTCGCCTGCAAGTGCCCCGTACCGGCGGGTGTCTGCTGTTCGCGCACGAAGTCCGCTGGTGCTCCCATTTCCAGCCGGATGGCCTCATCCATGTCCGCAGACCGGCGCTCATAGATATCGATGATCCGCTGCAACAGCGACGCCCGTTCTGCGACGCTTGTGCCGGACCAGGAATCGAAGGCGCGATTTGCGGCCGCGACCGCATTCTCGACATCTGCAGCGGCACCAAGAGAGATGACGGCGACAGGTTTCTCTGTCGCCGGGTTGATCACCGCAAGGTCCCTCGCCTCTGCCGGATCAACCCAATTGCCGTCGATATAGAACTGCCGCTTTTCGATCATCAGCCTGCCGCTTTCCGCAAAAACTCTTCGGTCCCGGTGCCGCGAGTCGGCACGACCTCATATCCGGCTTCTTCAGGCTCGTCGTCAAGCATTTCCGCGGGGAAGCCAGGTGCTGTTATGTCCAGCCCCGTCGCGTCTTCAAGCCGGCGTATGATGTTGGGTGAGAGCTCCCTTGCGCCGTAACGCCCGATGGCGTCGGCAAACAGCGTGTTGAGCAGCGGAGACAATTCCAGCGGCACGTCATGCGCGTCGGCGATCGACTGGAACAGGCCGATATCCTTGGCCACCAGATCCATGGTGAAGGAAATGTCGCGGGACCCGTTCAGGATCACCTGGCTTTCGGTCTCGTGGACAAAGGAATTTCCCGAGGAAATGCGGATCGCCTCGTAGGAGGTATTCAGGTCCATGCCGGCCGCCTTGCACGTGACCAGCGCCTCGGCAAGCGAGACGAGGTTGGCAGTGGCAAGGTAGTTGGTCACCACCTTCAGGACGGAGGCGCTGCCGATGCCGCCTGTGTGCAGGACGCGGCGGCCGAGCACCGTCAGAAGCGGCAGGACCTTTTCAAACGTATCCCTTTCACACCCGGCGAAGATGGAGATGTTACCGGTCGCCGCGCGGTGGCATCCCCCTGAAACCGGGCATTCGATCGCCTCGCCGCCGCGGGCGATGACAAGATCGGCGAGACGGCGCGTTTCGCCGGCATCGGTGGTCGACATTTCCGCCCAGACGGTGCCAGGTCCGATGCCCTGAAGGATCCCTTCCGGTCCCTCGACGACGGTGGCACAGGCCGCCGGGCTCGGCAGGCAGGTGATGACAATGTCGCAGGTTTCCGCCAGTTGCTTCGGACTGTCACCCCGCTTTGCGCCCGAGGCCACAAACTGTTCGATGAGATCGCCGTTCAGATCCAGAACCGTGAGAGCGTGGCCGTTGCGCAGGATGCTGCCCGCAAGTTTGCCGCCGACATTACCCAGACCGATGAAGCCGATATGCATGTTCTGCTCCTTGCCGTGTTGAAGTGCACTCGGGAAGCAGGTTGCGCCGCGCTTAACCAAAAGTGAAACGATATAATCATTGGACATTACCCAATTTTTTTTATCAAATGGCGCGATGCAAGCCCTGCCAAACCTGCTCTGGCTCAGAAGTTTCGAAGCCGCCAGCCGCCTGCGCAGCTTCACCGCGGCGGGTAACGAACTCGGTCTGACGCAAGCTGCGATCAGCACCCACATAAGCGCGCTCGAAACCCAGCTCGGGCATCAGCTGCTTGAACGCACGACGCGCAAGATCGAGTTGACCGCGAGCGGCAGGGCCTATTTGCCGGCCGTGCGCAAGGCGCTCCAGGACCTGGCGGTCTCGACCGAAGGCCTCTTCGGCAACCGGACGACTGGGTCCGTGACCATCCGTGCCCCCATTTCCGAAGGCGTGCTGATGATCGCGCCTGCATTGCCGGCTTTTCGCGAGACGCACCCGGACATCGAGATCCGGCTCCTGTCCGCGATCTGGGCAAATACGGTGCTTGAGACCGGCATTGATATCGAAATCCGCCTCGGCGACGGCAACTGGCCCGGCATGCGTGCAGACACTCTGGGCACGGAGTTCATTGTTCCCGTTTGCCATCCAAAACTTAGAAAAAAGTTGAATAAACCGTCAGATCTTATTGAAATTGATCGAATTCATACACTTGGATTTGACGATCACTGGTCTCGCTATTTCGACGCTGTCGGCCTTGAAACTCCTCCGGACGCACCAACAATCACTGTCGATACGTCACTGGCCGCGGTGGAACTGGCGGCCGCGCGAAGTGGTGTCGCCTTGCTACTGGAACGCGTCGCCATGAGCCTTGTTGCGAGCGGCCGGCTCGTCATCCCGTTCGAGGCGAAGTTACCGTCCGTCCAGACCCACTATCTGCTGCGGCGTGACACGGACCGGCCCCGCAAACCGGCTGCCCGGACTGTCGAGAACTGGCTGCGAAGGCTGTTTGCCGGGAACGGCTAGACCCAGGGCACCTCACCTGCCCGCGCTCACTCGGCGGCAAACAGCTTTGCCGTCATGGCGAGACTTGCGCCGCAGGGTTCTTCCGCCTCTCCGGCTTCGTCCCCTGCCGCGCGATCCGACGGGCGCAGATTGACGAAGTCGTAAAGCGCGCGATCGAGCAAATGCGAAGGACGCGTATGGCCGAGCGCTCTCGCCATGACACCGAGGCGGCCCGGCGATTGCTTTTCCCAGCCCTGCAGCATCCGCTTCACCTCTTCGCGCTGCAGCCCGTCCTGGGAGCCGCACAGGTTGCACGGTATGATCGGAAACTGCATGCCCGATGCGAATTTCGCAATGTCCCGTTCGGCGCAATAGGCAAGCGGACGCAGGACCAGAAGATCGCCTTCATCATTGACAAGCTTCGGCGGCATGGACGCCAGGCGGCCACCGTGGAAAAGGTTCATGAAGAAGGTTTCGAGAATGTCTTCCCGGTGGTGACCGAGGACGATTGCCTCGCAGCCCTGCTCACGGGCAATGCGGTAGAGAATGCCGCGCCGCAGACGCGAGCACAGCGAACAATAGGTCTGATGTGCGGGGATCTTGTCGGTCACGATGGAGTAGGTATCCTCGCGCACGATGATATGCTCGATCCCGTTATCCTCGAAGAACTTCGGCAGAATATCGGTCGGGAATCCCGGCTGCGCCTGGTCCAGGTTGCAGGCCACCAGATCCACCGGCAGCAATCCGCGCCAGTGGAGTTCGATCAGCACAGCCAGCAGCGTGTAGCTGTCCTTGCCGCCGGACAGGCAAACCAGCCACCTGGGTCTTTTCTGCTGAGAGGCATCCTTGGGCAGCATGCCGAAATCGTCCATCGCCTCGCGCGCCTGCCGCAGCAGACGCTTGCGCAGCTTTTTGAACTCCACGCTGGACGGCACGTTTCGCAGGAGCGCCGGCACATCCGTGGTGTTGGTATCGGTTATGTCATTCATCGCAAGGGCCCGGGCAGCAGGACATGTCAGGTGTCGCGCTGATTTAGCCGAACAGGCCGGACTTGAAAAGACCTGTCCGAAGGCAGGTCTTCGCTGGTGCGATGGATGATGCCGGCGGCACTGCCGTGCGCTGGGTCCGGGCAGCGCCGCCTTTTCGGCTCAGACCGCGCGGTAGCGCTGCGCGACGGTGTCGAAGGCAAAACGCGTGTCGACACCCCTGATCTCGGCGATCAGGTCGAAATTGTCGCTTCCGGTGGATGAATAGCCTTCATCGACGAAGATGCGGCCAAGACCGTCCGACGCGATACTGCCCCACCAGCGATACCGCGACCCGCCAACGGGACCGGCGATTTCGACCGCCTGGCCGGCAAGTGACGAGACCCGGAACAGGATCGCCATTTTCGACAGGATACCATCCGCATCGGCCCGCAGCGGCTGCGCCGACACAAGCGCCTGCTGCAGAACGAAGGTCGAGTGGGCAGCCACCAGCTGCGGGCTGATATCAATCAGTGCGCGCACTTCCAGGGGCCGCCAACGTTCGACCTCACGGCGGAAGGCGACAGAGCGCCGGTTGCCGCCGACGCCGAAGAGCGCGCCCGCAAGCGCCGGGATGTCGGGCCGGTTGCCGATGCGCTGCGTGGCCGGACGTCCGGGTGCATCCTGCTGCGGACTGCCGGTCGTGCGAAGCGCGTTTCTGAGTTCGTCAGGCGTGAACACGGGCCGGTTTCTGGCACGCGCCATGCCCTGCACACAGGCAAGCGCTCCGGTGACGATCGGTGATGCACTTGATGTTCCGGAGAACGTGTCCGTGTACCAGAGGTCTTCGTCGGTGCCGCCTTGCAGATCGCCGTAACCGCAGGTCGTGACCTCCCGGCCCCAGCCCTGCGCATCCACGAGTGCACCATAGTTGGAGAAGCCCAGCCGCGACCGGTCGGGCCCGTGATTGCGGCCATGGGTACCGGGAGGCGGCGCGCCCGCCCCCACGACGATCGCTCCCGAATCCCGGTTGGTCCGCCGGAACGGGTTGGTCCATCCGGCCGGAAAACCGAACCCCGGCGTTTCGTAGAGGGCGTCATCGAGATCCTCTGCGCCGTTTCCGGCAGCTTCCACGACGATGATCCCGCGCCGCGCGGCGTTGAGAATGGCGGCAAAATCATCCGGCCACCATTCAACGGCGATGTAACCGCGCTGATCCGGCCTCAGTTGAAAATTATGCCGAGGCCCCGGCCGGTGCATCTCCAGAAGCAGAATATCGCCCGCGCCCAGCCGCGCGGCCGCATGGTTGATCGCGCCGGCCGAGCCGAGCGTGCGGTGGGAAACCGCCGTGCAGATCGCCTCGGGAGAAATCCCGGTGACACCGAACGGGTTCTCATCACCGCCATATTCGCCCAGGACCGCGGTCCCGTGATTGCGCCAGCTCACGTCGTTGAACTCCACCCCACCGACAACGCCGCCCTGGCGCTCGATCAGGTCTTCGTGGCTGAAGCGCCACGCCCCTTCGATGTCGGTGATATGGATGCCGGTGCCGCGCCCTCCGGCCTGGCTCCACGCCCAGCGCGCATCGACGCCCGCCGGTGCCGGGTCCAGATAGATCTGCCGGGCGATGAAGTCAGGCGTTGCAGGTGGTGGCACGTCCGGCACCGCAACCATCGCATTCATGGTGCCGGAGACGTCAGGAGCCTCCTCGGGCAACTCTGCAGGCGGCTTGATATAGACGGCTTCGAATATGTCATTGTCCAGAAGCTCTTTCTGTAGATCCTCAAGATCCGCATCGGGCGCGGACAGCTTGTAGAAGCCGGAGAGGTTTTCCAGCGGCGCCATCGCAGACGGCGCCTGTGCCGCGACGGCTGCATCCACGCGTTCTTCCGACGGCCCGAACAGGGGCGTTGCGACACAATTGTGTTTCCTGAACGCCTTTTCCGCTTTTGTTGTCTTCGAGCCGCCGAGGGACCGCAGGCTCGCGCCCGCGACGCGCAACCCGACATCCGGCTTGGCAAGCGCGATCAGTTCGGGGTGGCGCCCCTGTGGTGCAGATACTTTCCGTGTCTTCCTGGCCATGGTGTTTCCTCCTGCATGGAAGACGAACCGGCCGGCAGAATTACGGAAGCCCGATATCAGGCTTCACATAGACGGATAAAACTCCGTCGAATTTCTTGATGCTTTCAGCAAAATCACCGGCCTGTTCGTCCAGAAAAAATGTGACGAAATAACTGTCACCCGCCTCCGGATTGGGCGTTGCCAGATCGAAATTGGAACGCGCATTGCGCTGTTTGCTTTCCGACGCGATTTCAATCGCGTCAGCCCTGGTCGGCCTTTCTCCTTGCAAATCCGAGAAAAGCGCGGCGGACATCAGAACGACGACTTCTGCCAAGGGAGCGACCCGCAATACGACAAGTGACAAATAAACCACGTCAGGCTATGCCTAAAGATCAGTCGATTCAACGAACAAATGCCGATAAATTAAATTCAACCCACAGAACAACCAGAAGATGACCTAAGGTAAATTATTTAATTTAATGAATTAATTAAGATATGAAAGCAATTTATCAAGTGATTTATAAATACATACACTCAACCATCTAGCGCTTCAGGAAAAATTGTCTTTCTTGCGCGGTTTTCTCATTCAGGTTGCATGTAAAGTTGCATCTGTTCAGGCAGTGCAGTGGCGGTGTACGCTTTTTTCAGCCTGCCCTTGAAGAAACATTTCCGGTTCGGGCAGTGCGGCACGGGAGGGTTTCGAAATGACGGTTACACTCGACATTCAGCAGCCACAGCCTTTCGATCTTGTCGGTTCGACGATCATGATAGCGGGCAACGCCGCTGCATTCGAAGGGACACTCACCATCCGCGTGTCCGAAGGGCATGATGAATACTCCTCCTTCACAAATGTCGGCTCGCTTGGCCTCCGGCAGTTCCAGGCCTCGATCGACATACCCGACACGAACACGTTCCAGCTCAACAGGCTCTTCCTGACGCTGGCGGACGACACCGGCAACGAAAACGGCCCGTCCGTCGTCATTCCGGTGCTGTTCGGACCGAAGATCCTGCCCGGTTACGGTGGCTGGCAGCCTTACACGGTCCAGTCGGGCGACACCCTTTCCCAGATTGCGCAGCAGCAATACGGAAACTCGAATTTTCAGCCGATCTTCGAAGCGAACCGGCACATCCTGAGCGATCCGAACGTGATCTTTCCGGGCCAGCTGCTGAGAATACCGCGCAACGACATCTGAGCGCACGCAGGCACCGGGGCGGCCAGCCCACGGTGTGTGCCTTCAATCGCGGACGCTGAGACGAAACCCGGCAGGCTTCACGCCTGCCGTTTTTTCATGCAGTTCCGCGTGGCATTCACGATGCACGAGTTTCTTCTCAATTCAAGCTACTGACCTAACACGTTTTTTCACGCCCGCCCTTCAGCTTTCACGAATTCTCGAACCGCCCGCGGCTTCGCTGCGTATCAGGAGGGAATTGAAACCAGGAACTGAGATGACCGAAAGAGGAAGGGACCAGATGGACTTCAGAGGAATGATCACTCGCGGCACGGGATATGTCGCCGCATCCGTGTTCGCGGCATTCATGACCACATCCGCCATTGCCGACATTTCCGTCCGCTTCGACGAAGGCGCACCGAAAGACAGGTTCACGTTCGAAAATGTCGGCAGCTGCCCGATCAGCGCTTCAAAGCTTGTGCTGGACATCTCCGGGTCAAAAGCGGGTCTCATCTTCGACACGACCGGTTCCGGCGCCGGTGTGGAGGTTTTTCAACCGCTCGAAATCGTCAACGGGTCGAAGTCGCTGACAGCCGTTACACCCGTGAAGGATGGTGACAGCGAGATCACCCTGTCCATCGCCGACCTGCAGCCTGGCGCAAAAATCGCCTTCACGATCGACGTCGACGACACGGCCGGCGGGCGCGAGATCACCGTTTCCGGATCGGAAATCGAAGGCGCCCTGGTGACCTTCAGCAACAAGGGCAAAACGGCGACCGCGGCTCTTTCCTCCAGCGCAACGGCGCTGATAAAGACGGGCGCGTGCTGACATAGCGGAGTGCCGCGCCTTCGAACGCGAATATCCCCTTGAAGGGCTCGCGTGTCTTCGGTGACCGAAGACGGCAGGCATGGGCGGGACACGTTCCGCCCGCCTGAGAAACACTGACCGGACCGCCATGCGAAACATCTTGTGCGGCCGGTTGCCCCGGGGCATCCTTGCCCGGTCAGGACAAAGATCGCCGCAGCATGCCACTTCCGAAAGTCGCCACCCTCACCCTCAACGTTACAGATCCGGCCGGGCTCGCCGCGTTTTACTGCGATATCCTTGGCATGACGCGCACGGAGAATGCCTCTTCCCTCGCCGTCGGTTATGGCGGTGAAGGTGCGCGGCTGGAGTTCCTGCCAACTTCCGACGCTGCGCCTTTTCAGCCAGATCGAAGCGACCGCTACTGGAAGATCGCCATCACGCTTCCGGACCTGGACTGCGCTTACCGGCAACTCAGTGCAAGGGGGATAGGAGTTACCGCTCCGAACCAGTTTCGGGACATTGCCTATATGAGCCATCTGGCCGATCCGGAAGGCCACACGATCGAACTGATCCAGCACACGTTCGACGGCAATGCTCTGACCTGCCCAGGCGATGATGCGCTGCCCCTTGGCGGCGGGGCACGCTTTGGCCTTATCACGCTGCGCACCGACGATCTGGACGCGGACTTCAGAACCTGCCGGGACAAACTCGGTATGCGTTACCTGTCACGTCAGGATGTGCCCGATCTCGGTTTCTGCCTGTATTTCTTCGCGTTCACCGAAGAGACCCCGCCCGTCCCGGTTGTCGATGCGGTCGAAAACCGCGAATGGCTGTGGCAGCGCCCTTATACGGTGCTGGAGTTTCAGCACAGGAACGAGGGTCAAATCGTTCACCGGTCCAGCGACAAGCGGGGAGCTGCCACCGTCGCGATCGAAATCCCTGACGGGCAGAAAACCGCGCTGCGCTGAACAGCCGCCCGGCAGACAAGGTCGGAAAAAGAAAAAGCCCGCCAAACGGCGGGCTTCTCTTGAACCGTATTCGGCGCTGATCAGCGCGAATAGAACTCGACAACCAGGTTCGGTTCCATCTGCACCGGATAAGGTACGTCAGCGAACGCGGGAACGCGGTTGTAGGTTGCGGTCATCTTGGCGTGGTCGGCATCGACATAGTCCGGAACGTCACGCTCTGCGGACTGCACGGCTTCCAGAACCAGCGCGAGCTGCTTGGAGCGCTCGCGGATCTCGACAACATCACCCGGACGCAACTGGTAGCTCGGGATGTTGACGCGCTTGCCGTTGACCTTGATGTGGCCGTGGTTGATGAACTGACGGGCAGCAAAAACGGTCGGAACGAACTTGGCGCGATAGATGATCGCGTCGAGACGGCGCTCCAGCAGGCCGATCAGGTTTTCCGAGGTATCGCCCTTCAGACGGGACGCTTCGGCATAGACCTTGCGGAACTGCTTTTCGGAAATGTTGCCGTAGTAGCCTTTCAGCTTCTGCTTGGCGCGGAGCTGAACACCGAAGTCGGACAGTTTGCCCTTGCGGCGCTGGCCGTGCTGGCCGGGGCCGTATTCGCGCTTGTTGGCCGGGCTCTTCGGACGACCCCAGATGTTTTCGCCCATCCGGCGGTCGAGTTTGTATTTAACGCTGTGGCGCTTTGACATCGCGGTTTCCTTTGAATTCGCGTTGTTGTTCTAAAAGGAAACGCGCCCTCCTTTATCCTGACCCAAGGCATACGCCTTCAGGCCCGGATCGACAGGGGTTCAACAAGCGGCGCCGGCTGAACACCCACGGGTGCGTAGATCCGGAAGGCAAAAACCCGCCGGACCGCGCGGGAGATACAGCGATCACCTGCAAATGTCAACGCTGATGCTTCGCCCGCGCCGTCCTTGCGCAGACGAAGGCCGCCCCGTATGGGCTCGGGATCGCCGAAGCACGTTGGCGCCAGCGCCGCGAACATGCGCTCCGGCATCGCGCAATTCGCGGCACAGCGCGCAGATTTACCGCAAATCAAACGCCGGACAGCGCGCGAACAAGACACTTTTCTGCCAGATGGCCAGAAAAAAAATTCAACGAAAGACAATCGATATCAAACGCTTGAATTAACTTAATTTAAACGCGAACCGCCGTTACGGAAAAACAATGCATACATTTAGGAAAAATTAATTGCAATTTTTCACTATGCAATCAGCCCTGCAACCATGGATATTAATATCAGTGGCAATTGAGGGCATGACATTACGAAAATAAGGGCTCTTGCGCCCCTGGCCTGTTTCCAGGATCCGACATGCACGCCAATATCACCCCTCCGCAGGACAAGGACCTGTGCAGCTCGGCAAGCGAATTGCAATCCGCTGACGACTGCTGCAACCAGGTCGACTTCCTGCTTCAGCCGATCGCAGACATAGGTACGGGCGTCGTCTACGGTTATGACGCCCAGCCGCAGATCGCCGACGGAACCCATGTCGAAACCTACGAAGAGCTGACTGAAATCGCGTTCAGGAAGGGTCTGCTGCCCGAACTGAACGCGCTGCTTTTCGAAAAGGTTCTGGCCAGCTTCAAGAAACTCCGCATTGCACAAGGAACAAAACTCTTCTTCAAGCTGGACGGGCGGGACCTCGGACACCAGCAGCATCCGGGAAGCACGTTTTCCGCCAAGGTTGTCGCCGCCGGTCTGCAAACCCACCAGATCTGCATTGCCTTTTCCGAACGTCACCGGCAGACGGTGGCTGACAGCGTCGAACATGCCATCGACGATCTGCGCGACTCAGGCTTCATGATCGCCCTGGTGGAGTTCGGCCAGGCATCCTCCGAATTGCGCATGCTGCATGACCTGTCGCCCGACTACGTCAAGATCGACCGGTTTTTTCTCGCCAATGTCGACAGCGATCCGCGCCGGAAGCTCTTCGTGACGACGGTGGCGAACCTCGCCCACGTACTTGGAGCGCGCGTCATTGCCGAGGGAGCGGAAACAGAACGGGAATTCAAGGCCTGCCGTGATATCGGCTGCGACCTGGTCCAAGGCGCATTCGTTGCCGGTCCGATTTCCAGACCCGCCTCCGTTAAGCTGTTTTACGAGCACTTGCGACGGCCTGAGGCCGGTCTGAAAAAGCGCAGCGAGCAGGACAGGATACGCAGCGAACTGATCCAGCTGCCGACAATCAATCTGCATGCCTCCATGGGTGAACTTCTGGACATGGTTGTTCACAACCAGGAGGGAAACGCGATCCCCGTCGTCGACGACAACCAGGAGCCGCGGGGATTTGTCCACGAACGGGATCTGAAGAAATACCTCTATTCCGGCGCGGCCACCGACGAAAAGCCGCAGCTTGATCTGGAGGCGCCGATAAGACCCTTCGTCCGCGCCTGCCCGATCGCCGACATCAATTCCAACGCCGACATGCTGCTCGTGACATTTGCCTCGTCGATTAACTCCGACGGCATCATCCTGACCGAGAACTTTCACTATGCCGGTTTCCTGTCGGCAACGTCGCTCCTGAAGATCATCCACGAAAAGCGCCTGCAGGAAGCCCAGGACCAGAACCCGCTGAGCCGCCTTCCCGGCAACAGCGCTGTCACGCGCTATATTGCCGAAGCTGCCCGCAAGGGGGCCCACGAGCGTCATCTGTGCTACCTCGACTTCGACAACTTCAAGCCCTTCAACGATACCTACGGTTACAAGCAGGGTGACCGCGCGATCATCCTGTTCAGCGAGTTGCTGCAGCGGCACGTTTCCGGCACCGGCACGTTTCACGGCCATGTCGGCGGAGATGATTTCTTTGCCGGGTTTCAGCAGATGGACCAGACGGATGTCGCGTCCCGACTGCTCGCCCTCAAGCGCGCTTTCCGGGACGACGTGGAGAGCTTTTACGAACCCGTGCACCGGGAACAGGGTTTCATGGAAGCACAGGACCGTTTCGGCACGACCCGGCAATTCCCGCTGCTGCAGTGTTCCATCTCGATTCTCAGCCTGTCCAGGGGACTGACCATGCATCCCGATGCGCTGAATGACGAGATCAGCAGTCTCAAGCTTGCGGCCAAACGCTCCGACGACGGCATCGCCGTCAAGAGCCTCGCCGCCTAGGGCACGGACTCATAAATGAAGCCGTACCCTAGGTGATGGACCCATAAGTGAGGCCGAAATTGGTTGAGGCGGATTGCTTCTCCTCAAGGCGCGGAAGCGCAGGAAATGTGTTTCAATTCAAGCCTTTCGCGACACCGGGGAGGCGCAATCCGGTCAAATCCGAAGGACATGGAAATGGCTTCATCCCTTGGCGTCAGCGTGCTTGACCGGGCAGGAAGCCCGCTCCGCACACCCTTCCTGA
Source organism: Roseibium sp. (assembly GCF_965232425.1). Taxonomy (GTDB): domain Bacteria; phylum Pseudomonadota; class Alphaproteobacteria; order Rhizobiales; family Stappiaceae; genus Roseibium. Next base: position 4,816,054 of record NZ_OZ246971.1, on the reverse strand, counting down.
CGGGATTTCGCCATTTCGCATGCCATTTCAGTCTCATTTATGGGTCCATCACCTAGAGCGTCAGCCCGAATCCCGCCAGCAGGCGCATCAGCGCCGGATCTTTTGGGGCGGAGGTAAACACGGCCCGGTCCAACGCACCGGACGGCGCATGGGCGGCGTTTCCTTCCAGGACCCTGACAAGCTGACGCGCAATGGCTTCAGCCGGATCCAGCCAGTCGACCGGCCAGGGGGCAATCTTGCGGAAGCGGTTCGCTAGAAACGGGTAGTGCGTGCACGCGAGCACGACGACATCCGTTCTTTTGCCGTCCCGTTCCAGAAAACAGTCGGAGATCTCGGCAACGAGTTCCTGGTCCGCGACCTCCTGGCCGCGCAGGTGCCGTTCGGACAGTTCCGCCAGCTTGTCGGAACCGACCAGACGCACGTGGCACTGGCTGGCAAAGCTGTCGATCAGGCTGCGCGTGTAGGTTCTGCGTACCGTCCCGGGCGTCGCCAGCACCGAAATGAGGCCCGAGGACGTCTGTTCCGCAGCCGGCTTGATCGCCGGGACGGTCCCGACGAAGGGTGTTTGCGGATGAGCCTTGCGCAGGGCCTCGCCGGCAAGCGTGAAAGCCGTGTTGCAGGCGATCACGACCGCCTTCGGCCGGTGGTGCGCAATCAGTTCCTGAAATAGTGAAAGCAAACGCGCCTTGAGGTCGTCCTCTGCCCAGCGGCCGATCGGAAAGGCGGCATCATCCGCCACATAGAGCAGGGTTTCGTAAGGCAGCAGGTAACGCGCCTCACGCAGCACCGTCAGGCCGCCGAGACCGGAATCGAAGATCAGCACCGGGCGATCGCGGTGCGTGAGCGTATCTTCAGTCTCCACGTCCCTCACCGCCACGATCCTTGCGCGGCCGCGGCTCGCGCTTTTCCAGCGACGCGACGATGCCGCGCAGCGCCCGCACTTCCTGTTCGGTCAGCTCCGCCTTCTGGAAGATGTTGCGAAGCGTGCGCACCATGTGCGGTCGTCTTTCCGGCGGCCGGAAGAATGTCACCTCGTCGAGCGCCCCTTCCAGGTGCTCGAAGAAGCGCAGGACATCTTCCTTCTTCGCCGGCGGATGCTCCTCTTCCGACAGGATGAAGGGAAGCGCACCGGAGGTTGCCGTCTTGCGCCATTCATAGGCGCAGACAAGAACAGCCTGCGCTATGTTCAGCGATGCAAAATCAGGGTCGACCGGCAGGGTGACGATCTCGTCGGCCAGCGCCACCTCGTCATTGTTGAGGCCCCAGCGCTCCCGACCGAACAGATACCCGGTCGCATGGCCCTTTTCACCGAATTCCACCGACTTTTGCGCCGCCTCTCCAGGGCCGCGAACAGGCTTTGGCACCTCCCGCGAACGCGCCGTCGTTGCGTAGACGAATTGCAGGTCCGCAATGGCCGCCTCGACACTGTCGAACACCTGGACATTATCGATCACGTGGTCTGCCCGGCTGGCGGCGGCTCGTGCCTTTTCGCTCGGCCAGCCGTCACGCGGATTGACGATCCGCAAGTCGACGAGGCCGAAATTCGCCATTGCCCGTGCGGCCGTGCCGATGTTCTCCCCGAGCTGGGGCTCGCACAGGATCACGGCGGGTGGTTTGGCCGTCACGGCCCGGGCTTCGTCTCTGATTTTTGCGTTCTTGCTCATGACGCGGGGTTTAGCGCCTCCGTGGAAAAATGAAAAGCACAAGCCGGAAAGATCATCGGCGAAAGGCCCGCCTGGCGACCTCGTGGAAGGCCTTGGTCTTGCGGCCGGACCGGCTTTCGGCTGCAAACACAAACCACACGGGCGCTTCCGGCGCGTGCAGGCATCCCGGCAGGACTTCGACCAGCGTACCCTTTTCCAGTTCGTCCTGGACGGCCATGCGCGATTTCACGGCAATGCCGAGCCCCTCCACGGCGCCGACTGTCAGCATGTCGGAGTTCGACACCGCAATGCTTCGGTTGACCGTGAACGGGCGTTTGCGTCCCTTCGCGTCATTGACGTCGAAACGGGTCTGCCAGGGAAGACACACCCAGGGGCAGTCCCTGAGATCGTCCACCGATCGCGGTTCGCCCGTCGCCTCCAGGAGAGACGGCGACGCACAGACGATCCGGTCATTGTCGCTGAGCTTCCGGGCGACCAGCGCGCTATCCGCCAACTGTCCGACACGAATCGCGCAATCCTGCGCCTCCTCGACCAGCGGCACGAAGCGGTCGACGGCCAGAAACTCGATCGTGAGGTCGGGATTGGCCCGCCGGAACTCCCCCAGAACCGGCATGATGAACCGGGACAGGATCCAGGGAGACATCGTGACCCGCAGATGCCCGCGCAGGCGCGCCGTACCGCTGCCGACCTCCATCTCTGCCTGCTGCAAATCATCGAGAATGACATCGACCCGTTCGAGAAAAATCTGCCCTTCGTCCGTCAGCCGGAAGGTCCGGCTGTTGCGGTGAAACAGGGTAATGCCGAGCGCCTGCTCCAGTTTTGCGATCCGGTGGCTGGTGGTCGCCGTCGAAATCCCGAGCTGGCCGGCTGCCGAGGTAATGCCGCCGGTTCTCGCGACAGTGACAAAAGTTTGCAGGTCCGCGATGCTGTACATTCGAATTTTTCTAACGCTGCTTTTGAAAATCAGGGAGTTCTGTTCGAAATCTAGAACAATTAAACCCTCCACATCAACATATGGAGGAGCCCATGAAACGCTTTTTGGCAGCCGCCGGTCTCAGTGCAGCCCTGATCTTCCCGGCCGCCGCGGACGGTATCGAAACCTATCTCGACTTCGACAAATCCATGCCACCGGGCAACCTGGCGATCGGACCGGACGGCCGCATGTTCATGTCCGTTCACGAGTTCTACGGCCCGGAACTGCGTGTCGTCGAGGTGATGAAGGACGGGTCGACCAAGCCCTATCCGAGCGAAGCCTGGGCGCGCGCGCCGCAGGAAGACGGCGACGGACTCAAGGGCGTACTCGGATTGCGCGCGGATCGGGACGGCATCCTCTGGATGCTGGACGGTCAGGGCGAGAACCAGACGGGCCGCGTCGTCGGCTGGAACACGAAAACCGAACAGTTGCATGCGATCCACTATATTGGTGCACCGGTCGCCCGGCCGACATCGTTCCTGAACGATCTCGCCGTCGACCGCGATCACGAGGCCATCTACATTTCCGACACGGGCGACGGGGCGAACTCGGCCCTGATCGTCGTCGACCTTGAAACCGGCCGGTCGCGCCGCGTGCTGGAAGGCTCGAAATTCACGACCCCGGAAGACACACCCATGGTGATCGACGGGCGTGAAATCCTGCTCGGCGGCAATCCGGCCAAGATCGGCGTAAACCCGATCACGGTCGACCCGACCAACACGTGGGTCTATTTCGCCCCGATGACGGCCAGCGCCATGTACCGGGTCCGCACGGCGGATCTTCTGAATGAAGACCTCACCGACGAAGATCTCGCGGAGCGTGTCGAACGGTATGGTGACAAGCCGATCTCGGACGGCTCGACGGTCGACACCGGCGGCAATGTCTACATCACCGCGATGACGGACAATGCGATCGGTGTCACCAGGCCCGACGGCAGCTATGAGGTCCTGTTCCAGTCCGATGAGGACCTGCCCTGGCCGGACGGTTTCTCGATCGGCGCGGACGGCTACGTCTATGTGACCATCAACGAACTGCACCGCTCGCCGGTTCTGAACGGCGGCGAGGATGCCTCGCTCGGCACCTACAAGATCGTGCGCTTCCCGGCCCTCGCCGACGCCGTCAGCGGCCGCTAGGTACCTGGCCTGCAATTCCGGATCACCCGGCAGGACACACGGTTGTCTTGCCGGGTTTTCTGTTTCGCGAGACGGAATGCAATCTCCACCATGGGCATGGTCGTGCCAATACTTGGCGAAGAAACTGCGTCGTTTTTTGCAGCCCGTCCCTGGAGGACAACAGGAGCAAAGCTCCGTCATTCCGGACAAGTGAGGCCCAGCCGAAAGCAGATCCGGAACCTGCGCCCGGCTTGAACGGGTGACCAGACATCAGCATGAGCGAAGCGAACTCGTAAATCTGTTTTTTGGAAGATGCCGCGCCACGGGCGCGAGATGATTTCTGGGTTCCGGATCGGCGGGCAGCTGTCGCTGCTCTTGTCCGGAATGACGTTAAAGCGATTGCGTTGCCTGGCCCCTCTCCCATTTTGTCATCCCTGCGAAGGCAGGGGTCCAGTAGACACGGTCCCTTGCCTGAAACTGAAGCACTGTGGTGTGCTGGGCCCCGGAACTCCGCTGCGCTCCGTCCGGGGTGACAAAAGGAGAGCCTTTCATTCCGGACAAGATCGTATTTCTGCGGCCATCCTTCGAGTCAGGACTGCAGCCTTCCTCAGGATGAGGACTTTGGACTTTGCGGTGCTTGACCGGGACAAGTTTCAGGCAACCTCATCCTGAGGAGGACCGGATGGTCCGTTTCGAAGGATGGCCACGTGTTCCTGACGACTTGCGCAGCCCAACCCGATTAGCCGCATTTTACCAGGCCTTGGATTTCCGCAGCGCTCCGCCACGGATGACGACGGGACTTCACAATGTGGGGCTTTGCTCCGTAGACTGACGATCCCAACCTCTGCCGGGCGCAGCAACCAGTGCTGTTCCCCGGCTGACACCATTCCGGAGGCCTCGCATGTTCAAACCGCAGATTCTGGCCCTTTTTTGTCTGAGCACCGCGTGGGCCTTGAGCGCCGAGGCGCAGGACGTCAGGTATTCAAACCAACCGATTGAAGCCTGTCTTCAGGCAGCAAAAACGGCGATTGACGACCAGGGCTGCATCGGCCTTGCCTCGCAGGCCTGCCAGAACGCCAATGACCTTGGCGGCACGACGGTCGGGATGGTCGCCTGCGGCGGCAGGGAAGCCGAGTTCTGGGACAGGAAGCTCAACGAAATCTACGGAACGCTCGTCAAGAAGGCCGAGGCCAACGACAGGGAAATGAAGGAAATCGGTGCAACCATCCCGCTGATCCTGCCGGCACTGCGCGACATGCAAAGGGCTTGGATCACCTATCGCGACAGGACCTGCGACTACGAATACTCGCAATGGGGCGGCGGCACCGGCGGCGGTCCGGCAAGCGTTGCCTGCCAGTCCAGGATGACCGCACTGCAATACATCTACCTGAAACACTCCTGGCCCTTCGACAACTGACGCAATTGGTTCCCACCACCCGTACCCCCGCCTTGTCATCCCTGCGCAAGCAGGGAACCAGTAAACACGGATCTTTGCCTGGAACTGAAGCTTTGCGATGTACCAGGTCCAGGGTCTCCACCGTGCTCTGCCCAGGGTCACAGAGAGAAAAACACCGTCATTCCAGACAAGTGAGGCGATGCCGAACGCTGATCTGGAATCCAGAAATCTGCGTGAGCGAAGCGAACACTCTTCTCAATACCACTATTATTAGCCGCGCCTCCAACGCGAAGTACATCTGGATTCCGGATCGGCGCGCAGCTGTCGCTGCACTGGTCCGGAATGACGTCGAGGTGGTTGCAGAGCCTGCCCCTCCCCGATTGCCTTTTCCCGCCTGTTTGCTAGAACGTGGCCGATCAACAGCCTTTGTCTTTCGAAGGGCTGGCTTTTGATTGCGTACAATTGTATACGCTAGGCGAAATTCCGATCCCGGGGGCCTGATCCCGCCCCTGGCGAGCACCCGTCGAACACATCGAACACTGGGAAATGTGAGCACCATGGCCGATATCATCTACACCAAGGTCGACGAAGCGCCCGAGCTGGCAAGCGCCTCGTTCCTGCCCATCATCCGCACCTTCACGAAGGCAGCGGGGCTTACCATCGGCACCAGGGACATATCGCTTGCAGGCCGTGTCCTGGCGAATTTCCCCGAATACCTGACCGACGACCAGAAGCAGTCCGACGACCTTGCCGAACTCGGCCAGATGGTCAAGCAGCCGGACGCCAACGTGATCAAGCTGCCGAACATTTCCGCTTCCCAGCCGCAGCTCAATGCCGCGATTGCGGAGCTGCAGGCACAGGGTTACAAGCTGCCCGATTATCCGGCAGACCCGGCAACCGAGGAAGAAAAGACGGTCAAGGCGAAATACGACGCCATCAAGGGCTCCGCCGTGAACCCGGTGCTGCGCGAAGGCAACTCCGACCGCCGCGCGCCCAAGGCAGTCAAGGAATACGCCAAAAAGAACCCGCACCGCATGGGCGCGTGGTCCAATGCGTCCAGGACCCACGTGGCAACGATGGGCGAGAACGACTTCTTCTCCAATGAAAAGTCGGTCACTGTCCCGGCTGTCTCCACGGGCACAGCGAAGATCGAGTTTGACGCCAAGGGTGGTGACCTCACCGTGCTGAAGGCCGACTGGCCGCTGGAAGAAGGCGACGTCATCGACGCGACCTTCATGAGCGTCAAGGCGCTGAAAACCTTCCTGGAAAAGGAAATAGAGGACGCCAAGACCCAGGGCGTGCTGTTTTCGCTGCACCTGAAAGCCACCATGATGAAGGTTTCCGACCCGATCCTGTTCGGCCACTGCGTCAGGGCGTTTCTGAAGGATGTCTTTGAAAAACATGCCGCGACCTTTGCCGAACTCGGCGTCAACCCGGATCTCGGCCTCGGCGACCTGGAAGCCAAGGTCGCGAGCCTCGCTGCCGACAAGCGCGCGGAAGTGGAAGCCGACATCAAGGCAGCGCTCGAGAGCGGCCCGGACCTTTACATGGTGAACTCCGACAAGGGCATCACCAACCTGCACGTTTCCTCCGACGTCATCATCGACGCCTCCATGCCGGCCCTGATCCGCGCAGGCGGCAAGGGCTGGGGTCCGGACGGCAAGGAACACGATGCCAAATGCGTCATTCCGGACAGCTCCTATGCCGGCGTTTATTCCGCCGTCATCGATTTCTGCCGCGAGAACGGCGCGCTTGACCCTGCCAAGATGGGCACGGTGCCGAATGTCGGCCTGATGGCGCAGAAGGCCGAGGAATACGGTTCTCACCCGCAGACCTTCAAGGCCCCGGCTGACGGCGTCATGCGGATCGTTGACGAAGCCGGCAACACGCTGATCTCGCACGAGGTCGAGGAAGGCGATATCTGGCGCGCCTGCCGCACCAAGGACGCCCCGATCCGCGACTGGGTCAAGCTCGGCGTCACCCGTTCGCGCCTCTCCGGCATGCCGGGCGTCTTCTGGCTGAACGAGAAGCGCGCTCACGATGCGGAGCTGATCAAGAAGGTCAATGCCTACCTGCCCGAGCACGACACGTCCGGTCTCGATCTGAAGATCATGGCACCGACCGAGGCGGCCAGGTACTCCACCGAGCGGATTGCCCGCGGCGAGGACACCATCGCGATCACCGGCAACGTCCTGCGTGACTACCTGACCGACCTTTACCCGATCCTGGAAGTCGGCACCTCGGCAAAGATGCTGTCCATCGTGCCGCTGATGAACGGCGGCGGCCTGTTCGAAACCGGCGCCGGCGGCTCTGCCCCGAAGCATGTCCAGCAGCTTCAGGAGGAAAATTACCTCCGTTGGGATTCGCTTGGCGAGTTCTGTGCGCTCGGCGCGTCGCTCGAGCACCTGGCCAACGCCAAGGACAACGCCAAGGCACAGGTCCTGGCCGATGCGCTCGACACCGCCATTGAAGGCCTGCTCGACAACGACAAGTCCCCTGCCCGGCGCGTCGGCGGCCTCGACAACCGCGGCAGCCACTTCTACATCGCACTCTACTGGGCACAGGCTCTGGCCGCCCAGGACAAGGACGCGGAGCTGAAAGCCCACTTCACGCCGATCGCCGAAGCGCTGTCCGCAAATGAAGACAAGATCGTCGGTGAACTCAACGGCGTTCAGGGCGCACCGGCCGACACGGGCGGCTACTATCATGCCCCCCAGGCCAAGGTCGACGCCGTCATGCGTCCGAGCGCGACCCTGAACGGCATCATCGGCTAACCGGCCGGTCATGTCGCGGATCTTGAGGGGCGGAATCTTCCGCCCCTTTGTTTTTCGCCGTGGAAGCTTCTGAACTCTGCACACCTTGGCCGGTCACCACCAGCGTCATTCCGGACAAGTGAGGTACAGCTGAACGCTGATCCGGAACCTGCGCCCGGCTTGAACGGGTGACCAGATATGAGCGTGAGCGAAGCGAACCCGGGCTTTATCATGACATGCACGCTGTCGTGGGGCGATTTAGCTAAATAGCATCGCCGTATTTGGCGGCCGATCTTTCGAGACGGGCCGTCGGCCTTCCTCAGGATGATTCTGAGGGACTTTGCGGCGTTTGACTGGCACGTATCTCAGGCAAACTTATCCTGAGGAGGACCGGACGGTCCGTCTCGAAGGATGGCCACGCGTTCCTGACGGATGGCGTAGCCCGAACCGAAAAGCTTACGATGTACCGGTTCGAGGATCTCCGCCGCGCGCTCTCCGCTCGGACACCAAAGAGAAGAAACTCCGTCATTCCGGACATCTTTCGCGCTGAAAGCGCGGATATCGCTAAATTCGAATTGGTGGTCGCTACGCTCCCGCTAACATGTGGATTCCAGATCGTCGTTCGGCTTAAGTCTGACTTGTCCGGAATGACGGGCGACTGGAAAAGTGGAAGATCACAATTTCAAAACAGCCGCCCTGCGCGCTCCAGAATACCGTCGGGCGCAAGCCATTAAGGCTGTTCCGTTGCCATGGGCGCCACCAGCCGCCGCATCTGGCCGGGTGTCTGGTTGAACTGGCGCTTGAACGCGCGGTTGAAGGCGGCCTCGGAGCTGTAGCCGATGTTTTCCGCAATATCGATCAGCGGCAGGTCCGTGTCGCGCAGGTCCCGGCGTGCCTTTTCCATGCGCCAGTGCGTGACATAGGCCAGCGGCGTCATGCCGACGAGATCGGTAAAGCGCTCCGCGAAGACCGTGCGCGACATGCCCGCCTCCCGCGCCAGTGTCTCTACGGTCCACGGCTGTTCGGGCGCTGAATGTATCCGGGACATGGAACGTCCCAGCTTCGGACTGAGCACGGCGGCGAGGCACCCTGCCCTGTCGCCCTCCTGATCGACAAAAGTGCGCACCACCTGGATGAAGATGATCTCGGTGAGCCGGTGCACGATGGCATCGGCGCCCGGCAGGCTCGCGCGCACCTCGCTGGCGACAAAACGCATGACCGTCTCCAGCCAGTGGGCATTCAATGTCTCGGTGTTGGGTACGTGGATGACCGGCGGCAGCGCGTCGAGAATCGGGTGCACAGAGCCGTCCTCGAATTCGAAATGCCCGCAAAACAGCTTGCAGCTTTGCTCCTCTTCCGGTCCGCCATAATAGAGCGCCCCCTCGCCCGTATACCCGGTTTCCTCAAGGACCTGATCGACACTTGTTGCTTCCCGCCCGAGGTCATCGCATAGGACATGCGCGGCCCCATGCGGGATCACAACCAGGTCGCCGGTCGCCAGATAGATGGGCGGTGCGTGGCCCTCGACCTTCAGCCAGCAGGCACCCCGCATCGCCATGTGGAACCGGGCGACGTGCCCGAAAGCCGGAACGGCGACCGCCCAGGGCGGTGAGAAGTTCGTGTGAAAATAGATCGATCCGCGCAGCTTCAGGGCATCCAGGATCTGGCTAAGGGCATCATTCTTCATATCTGCTCATCTCGAATATCGGCCTGAACCTTTTTGCGGTTTCTGCTACCGCACCGCAAGTCCAGCGGACGATCGGTCAATTTTGAAGGACTTTCGTGCATGGAACAATCGTGGTGCGCGGATCATCTTGAGGCTCATGGGGCACACGCCTCCTATCCGCCTCATTGAAGGAGCACGACATGAACATCCGCTTTGTCACCAAGACCATTCACGCCTATCTCGACTATCCGGTTGCCCTCGGCCTGATCGCACTGCCGATGCTGCTGGGTCTCGGCCAGTCCAATCCGCTTGCCTTCTGGCTTTCCGTCACGACCGGCGTTGCCGCGCTGATCCTGACCATCCTGACCGATCACGAAACCGGCCTCATCCGGGTCCTGCCGTATTCGTTCCACCTCATCGTTGATTTCGCGGTCGGCATCGTCTTCCTGGCAGCACCGTACGTGCTTGGCTTCCAAGGGATTGATTTCGCCTATTACATCATCAACGCGCTCGCGGTCCTGACGGTCGTCTCCCTGCACAAACCCGAGACCGGCGCACCGCAGGCGGCTTGAAGACGACCCAATCAAGCTGCACCTGTCCCTCCCCGATCCGCGATCAGAAAGACACCGGCCATTGGCCGGTGTATTTCGTTTCGCACCATTCTCCGGACGATCTGCAAATTCAGGCGATGTTTCGCACATGGATCTCTCGACCCTCTGAACGCAAGGTAATCACGGCTGACACACGGATCAGCCAGGCAGATCTCAGATCCAGACAAGGAGAAAACACCATGCCCTTCTCAAAGACACTCATTGCCGCAGCGTTGCTCGGCGTCGCCACCCTCTCCAACCCGGCCTTTGCCGCGGACGAGTACAACACGTCCAACGGCCTGACCGCTGCCGGAGCCCCGCTCGGCATGCACGGTGTCGACCCGGTCGCATTCGTCAATCTCGGCAACCGGATCGACGGCGCAGCCCGTCACACCGCCGTTCACGATGGTGTTGCCTATTACTTCTCGTCGAAGGAAAGCATGGACAGGTTCACCGCCGATCCGGCGGCCTACCTGCCCCAGAACGGCGGCTTCTGCACGTTCGGTGTCTCTGTCGGCAAGAAGTTCGACGGCGATCCGCAATACGCCGCCATTGTCGACGACAAGCTCTATCTCTTCCTGAACGAGGAGATTTTCCAGGCGTTCCAGAAGGACGAAGCCGGAACCATTGCCAAGGCCGAGGAGAACTGGAAGAAGATCCGGTCGACCGCCGCAAAGGATCTCTGACGGGCGTGTCCGAAACCGGACGCAAGACCTGAACAGACATCAGGCGCATCCCGGGATGCGCCTGATTTTCCTTTCGGCCGGTCAGAAACAACTGCCTCCAGCGCGTTGCAGCTTGGCAACAGGGATCGGCGAACGCCGGCAAAATGCGCGTCGCCGCTTGCATACTGACGCGGCTGCGCTTATCTACCCGCCACCGCATCACGCGGTTCGATGATTTTTGAAAACGGGACGAAGAGACATGACGATCATGTTGCGCGCGCCCAAGAGGGCGGCAAACCTGCGCTGATCCGCGACTGCGGTGCAGTGGAGGAACCCGGGGCAAGTGTGATCTTGCACCCGTGATATCTCCTGTTTTCAAAAGGGTTCCCAAATGGGCACTTCTCAAAAGGAGGGGCCGGCTGCATCTGCGGATGCCGCGCCCGTCCATCGCTTTTTCTCAAGGACGACCTGGATCGAAGGTGCTGCCGAAGAGCAGCTCGAGCTTGTGTCAAAAATGGCCGGTGTCACGCGCGTGGCAGCATTCCCGGATCTGCATCCGGGCAAATACGGCCCTGTCGGCAGTGCAATCCTGGCCGACCGCATCTATCCGCAGCTGATCGGCAACGATATCGGCTGCGGCATGAGCCTCTTTGCGCTCGATCTGCCGGCCCGCAAACTACGGCTTGACAAGGCCGCGCAGAAATTCCGTATGCTCGAAGGACGGTGGGACGGAGACGCAGGCGCGCGTCTTGCAGCTTCCGGCCTCTCGCGCGATCTCCATCCCCAAGCGCTCGCCACTATCGGGGGCGGCAATCATTTTTGCGAGTTGCAAGTGGTCGGCGAGACAGAAAGCAGCTGCCTTCCAGAGGCTCTGGATCTGAAGAAAGGCGACCTCGTGCTGCTGGTCCACTCCGGATCGAGATCGCTGGGCATGTCGGTTTTCAGCTCGGTGCTGCACAGCTTCTCTGGACTTGATCCGGAGAGTTCCGGTGGCAAGGCCTACCTTGCCGCACATGGTGACGCAGTGCGTTGGGCCAGCCTCAACAGGCAGCTGATTGCAGAAAGGGCGGCGGATGCCCTGCGCACCGGTCTTCGCCTGGTCTGCGATGCCCCGCACAACCTGATCGAAGCTCACAAGGACCTGCTCCTTCACAGGAAAGGGGCCGCCAAAGCCGACGCGCCGCTGGTACCGCTCGCCGGGTCCCGCGATGCCCTGAGCTACCTCCTGGTTCCCCGCGAGAACAGGCCGGACGCCCTCGCCTCGCTGGCGCACGGCTCGGGCCGCAAATACGATCGACGGTCAATGGCAGGCCGTGCCGGCAAGACACGCTCGGACCGGGATAACCTTGTGCGCACATCGTTCGGCGGGCAGGTGATCTGCGAGGACCGCCAGCTCCTCATCGAGGAGGCCCCCGGCGCCTACAAGGACCCGGGACAGGTCCTGGACGATCTGCGGTCCAGCGCGCTCGCAGAGTGCGCCGCGACCCTCAAACCGCTTCTCACCTTCAAGAAGGCGATCAGCGAGGATCTTCTGTCCGCCCGGCTGGACAAGCGCGACCGCCTGAAACAGCGGAGGGCCGAACGATGACCGCGTCCCCTCACAAACATCTGCTCGTGACGAGCGGAGACGGACCGCGTGAATGCCGGCGGGCCGTTGCACATGTGCTGCGCCGGATGAAAACGGAAGCGGAGGCGCAGGGACTGCGCTTCACAGCAGACGTCTCCGAGCCCGTTCGTGGCGAGGATCCGTCTTCTGCCCTGGTTACGGTCTCCGGTGCTGGGGCCGATCAGTTCGCGAACGGCTGGTCAGGCACGGTAAAATGGATCTGCAAAAGCCCGTTCCGTCCGCATCACAAGCGGCGGAACTGGTTCATCGGCGTGTTCGATGTGGTCTTCTCGGAGTTGCCGGAGTTTGATCTGGACGCCGCATCGCTCAGAACCGAGACGTTCCGATCCGGCGGCCCCGGTGGCCAGCACCAGAACACGACGGATAGCGGTGTCCGGATCACGCATCTGCCGAGCGGACTTGTTGCCACTTCGACGGACGAGCGGTCGCAGCACAGGAACAAGCAGGTTGCGCTCGACCGTCTGAAGATGCTTTTCGTGCTCAGGCAAGAAGAGAGCCGTGCGGAGGACCGGTCGGTGCAGAACCGCTTGCACCGGCAGTTGGAACGCGGCAACCCCGTGCGTGTCTTCCAGGGCGACCGGTTCGCGGAGGCCACCAATCGGAAAGGAGGACGGCAATGACGTCGCCGGCAGTGGAAAGACAGACATTCGATGCACTGCTGCTGGCAATCGCCGGCGCTTTCGACGTTGAAGGACGAGCGGGTGGAGACACCGCAGCGGCAAGGCTCCGGGGGGCAATCAACCGCCCGGTTTCCCTGGAGAAGGCGCACAGCCATCCAGCCGCGCTGCTTAGGGAGGTTGGCACGCTTGAAACCTCCGTCGGGTGGATGAAGCTGGTCCCGGAATGCGCTTCTTGCCTGAACTGGGAACACTGGCGGGGCAAGGGGCTTGCCGACGACGTTTCGAGCAGTCTTTACACGACGGAGCTACTGGGTCCGGACGGGCATGTGCGCGACAAGGAGGTGCGCGTCGGCCTTCTGGTATCCGAAGCTTGGACCGACTACCCGCTGTCCAGCCACTCCGGCGAAGAAACCTACTACGTGATCGCCGGACACGCCGAGTGGGCGATCGAAAGCACACCCTACACAATGGTTTCGCCGGGTTCATTCGTCCATCATCCCGCCTGGGTGCCGCACGGCCGCAGGACGTTGGCGGAACCCTTTCTTGGAGCCTGGCGCTGGAGCGGTGACCTCGATCTGGCGAGCTTCGAGGTCGCGCCGTCATAGACAAACCAAGTGCATCAAAGGAATGGTTTTGTTTGCGCGGAAGCAAGTATTAACGTGTCGCCGACAAAGCACTTTGACGTGGGCTTGGCCGGCGCGCGGCAATCACGAAAAACACCGGAGGGAATGCATGTCGTCCGACACCTGGCAAACCGGGAAAGCGGCAATCGAGGCGATCCTGTTCGACAAGGACGGCACCTTGCTTGATTTCGATGCGGCCTGGGGACCGGTCTACCGGCAAGCCGCAAGCATTGCCGCAAGGGGTGTGTCTTCCGATACCGAGCGCTTTCTTCTGGCCTCCGGCCTGGATCCGGCAACCGGCAAACCGGCCGCAGGATCACTGCTGGCTGCCGGCAACACGGAAGAAATCGCACAGGCCTGGATCGCTGACGGCGCGCGCTATGCGCTTGAGGAACTGACGGCTGACCTCGATCGCCTTTTCATCGACAGGATGCATGATGTGGACCCCCTGCCGGGCATTCGCGAAGCTGTCGAGGCGTTGCTGGCGCGCGGCCTCCGGCTTGGTGTCGCCTCCAGCGACAGCGAAGCAGCGATCCGCGCGTTTCTCGCCGGCACCGGTCTGGCGCCGAAATTCGCGTTCGTCACGGGTTACGACACCGGCCACGGCCCCAAGCCCGAGCCCGGAATGGTGCACGGGTTTGCCGAAGCGATCGGCCTTCCCCCTTCCGGCATCGCGGTAATCGGCGACAACATGCATGACATCGATATGGCCCGCGCGGCCGGTGCGGGCCTGACAGTCGGCGTTCTGACGGGCACCAGTCTGCGCAAAGATCTCGAGCCCCATGCGGATGTGGTGCTGGAAAGCGCTGCTGACCTGCCCGCACTCCTCTTCGATCCCGAATAGAGGGATGCCGAATCCGGGTTTCCCGCGGAAGATGATGTTGCAACGCAAACCGTAATTGTATACAAGCGCACACAATAAATTTCCGGTACAACAGGTGCCTGTGCACCTCCTTTCCAGATCCCGGTTCCCGACTAAGCGAGGCAGACCCGTCCATGTCAAAGATCAAAGTCGACAATCCCGTTGTAGAACTCGACGGCGACGAGATGACACGCATCATCTGGGCATTCATCAAGGACAAGCTGATCCACCCCTATCTGGATGTGGATCTGCTCTATTACGACCTTTCCATTCAGAAGCGGGACGAGACCGACGACCAGATCACCGTCGACGCCGCCAACGCGATCAAGGAACACGGGGTCGGTATCAAGTGCGCAACCATCACGCCCGACGAGGCGCGCGTTGAGGAATTCGGCCTGAAGCGCATGTACCGGTCCCCGAACGGCACCATCCGCAACATCCTTGGCGGCGTGATCTTCCGCGAACCGATCATCATGCAGAACGTGCCGCGCCTCGTGCCGGGATGGACGCAGCCGATCATCGTCGGCCGTCACGCGTTCGGCGACCAGTACAGGGCGACCGACTTTACCTTCCCCGGCAAGGGAAAGCTGACGATCCGGTTTGTCGGCGAGGACGGGACTGAAATCGAACGCGACGTCTTTGATGCCCCCTCCTCAGGTGTCGCGATGGCCATGTACAATTTGGACGACTCGATCCGCGACTTTGCAAGGGCGTCCTTGAACTACGCCCTTCAGCGCAAGGTTCCCTGTTATCTCTCCACCAAGAACACCATCCTCAAGGCCTACGACGGCCGCTTCAAGGATCTGTTCCAGGAGATCTACGATGCCGAGTTCAAGGACGACTACGCCGAAGCCGGCATCTGGTACGAGCATCGCCTGATCGATGACATGGTCGCCTCGTCCCTCAAATGGTCCGGCGGCTATGTCTGGGCCTGCAAGAACTATGACGGCGATGTCCAGTCCGATACCGTTGCGCAGGGTTTCGGGTCCCTTGGCCTGATGACCTCGGTCCTGATGACCCCGGACGGCAAGACCGTGGAGGCGGAAGCCGCCCACGGCACCGTCACCCGCCATTACCGCCAGCACCAGAAGGGCGAGAGCACGTCGACGAATTCGATTGCCTCGATCTTCGCCTGGACCCGTGGTCTGGCGCACCGCGCCAAACTCGATGGCAACGAGGACCTTGCACGGTTTGCGGCGACGCTGGAGAAGGTCTGTGTCGACACCGTTGAATCCGGCTTCATGACCAAGGACCTTGCCCTGCTCGTCGGTCCGGATCAGAGCTGGCTGACGACAACCGGGTTCCTCGACAAGATCGACGAAAACCTGGCCAAGGCGATGGCCGCGACCTGACCGGCACGGCACAAACCGACAAGTATGTGACCTGCATCCTGTTTCCAGCGAGAGAACGAGGTTAGGTTCAAGGGTCAGCTCAGGCGTCGCCGCCTGGGCCCCAACCAAAAGCGCGTGCGGACGCCATGCACGAACGCGATTGAAGGACACCATGATCGAACTCTTCGGCGCCGACTATTCGGTTTACGTGCGTTCCGTGCGCCTTGCGCTTGAAGAAAAGGGACTGGATTACACCCTGTCGCTCATCGACGTTTTCGCTCCCGAAGGCGTTTCTGAGGACTATCTCTCGCTCAATCCGTTCGGCAAGATCCCGACGTTCCGGCATGGCGACTTCATTCTCTTCGAGACGGACGCCATCCTGCGATACCTGGACGAGGCATTTGACGGCCCGCCGCTGCAGCCCGGCGGGACCCGGGACCGGGCGGTCATGAACCAGATCCTTTCGATCCTCGATGCCTATGCCTACCGCACATGTGTCTGGGAGATCTACGTGGAACGCGTCGAAAAAACCCGCGGCGGCGCTGCCGCCGATGAGGTCAGGATTGCGTCCGCGCTCGGAGAGGCCCGGAAGATCGTTGGTACACTTGAAAACCTGATCGCGGGCGGACCATTCCTACTCAGATCAAGTATTTGCCTCGCGGACTGCCACGCCGCGCCGATGCTGCACCTGTTCGAACAGGCCGAGGAAGGCGCAATGCTGCTGAAGAGAGCACCGAAACTCGCCCGGTGGCTGGAAATGATGCGGGCACGCCAGAGCTTTCAAAAAACCGCGCCGGACCCGGACACCAGATAGAAGCTAGCCACCAAGCGCGAAATCGAGCCCGGCCTTCGCATGCAGCGCCGTCGTGTCGAATGCCGGCACTGAGAAGTCGTCCTGAGACACCAGAAGTCCGATCTCGGTGCAGCCGAATATGGCGCCGTCCGCACCGGCCTCGATTTCCTGTTCCGCGATATCCAGAAAAGTCTGCTTGGAGTCCGCCCAGATCTCGCCCTGGCAGAGCTCTTCATAGATGATCCGGTGAATTTCGGCCCGGTCGTCTTCACCGGGAACTTTCACGGAAATCCCGTGATTGCGCTCCAGGTGCCCTTTGTAGAAATCCTGCTCCATCGTGTAGGCCGTTGCCAGCAGCAGCGGACGCGAACAGCCCGCTTCGCGGATGGCCGGCGCGGTCGCGTCCGCAATGTGAAGGAGAGGGATATCGATGGCATCCTGCACCTCTTCAGCCATCTTGTGCATGGTGTTTGTGCAGATGACGAGACAGTCCGCACCGCCCAGTTCCAGCCGGAGTGCCGCCGCCACCATGGCCGCAGTTGCCTTTTGCCAGTCCCCGGCAGCCTGGAAGGCCGCGATTTCGGCAAAATCGAAGGACCAGATCAGGCACTTGGCGGAATGCAGACCACCCAGGCGCTCGCGCGCCATCCTGTTCAGATACTGATAGTAGGTGACCGTGCTTTCCCAGCTCATTCCACCAAGCAATCCGATGGTTTTCATGATAGCGTTTCCGGGTTTCAGAGAGTGGTTCTTTTCAAATGCAATGTCAGGGAAAACTATAATGCGCAAGACATTGAGGCGGCAGGGGTTCTCAAGAAAGTTTAATGGGCTTGCGATCACGATGATGAGCCTGTTTCTGTTGGCAGCGGGTGCAGCTGCACAGTCCGTCTACGAGCCTGCGCGCGGGTCGGCGGAGCGGCGCGACATCCTCAACGCAATCCGCCCGATGGTGGAAGTACGCGTCGGCCCGCCGGTCGAGTTCGTGGTCAGCTGGATGCGGTCCGGTGCGGGCTGGGCGTTCGTCAACGTCAATCCGCAGCGGCCGGGCGGCGGCAGGATTGATCCGTATCTGACGACGTTCGCCAGCCAGGCCGAATACATGGATGGCCTGTCCACCTATGCCCTGCTGCGCTACCAGTATGACCGCTGGAACCTGGTCGATTTCGTCGTCGGCCCCACCGACGTCTTCTGGCAGGGTGATCCGCTCTACGCCCAGGTTCCACCCGGTCTCACGCCCTATTGATCCTGCGATTTGCATGACACACCACCGGCGTCACGTCTGCTTTGGCGGGTCTGGTGCAGCGCCTTCCTCGAAGGACAGCTCCGGCTCGTCGCTGCCTTGGGTTGACGAGGCATAGACGCCCGCCTGGTGAAGTTCCTCTTCCGCGAGCTCTCCCAGCACTTTCTTGCCCTCGTGGACCCGTTCCCGCGCCTCGTCCATGATTTTCTTTGCCAGCGTGGCATCCTTGTCCAGCAGCCGATGCAGTGCATCCGATTCAAGAACCAGCAACTGGCAGTCACGATAGGCTGTCACGGTCGCCGTTCGCCGGCTCTGGTTGATGAGGGCCAGTTCACCGAAGAAGCTGCCCTCGCCGAGATAGACCGTGTCGTGCTTGAGGTTGATGGCGACCTCGCCTTCCGAGATGAAATACATGCGGTCTGCAACGTCACCCTGGGCTGCGATGATGCCGCCCTTGCGTACCGTCTGGGCCTGCAGAAGTTTCGACACTTCGGCAATCTCGGTTGCCTTGAGATCCTCGAACAGCGGCACGCGCGCCACCATGGACCAGGTCACCACGAAATCGCGCGAATGGATTTCGCGCGCAAAGGCCGATGCAATGATCCCGACAGGCAGCGCGATCAGGCCATAGCCCATCAGCATGACGAAGCTGCCGAGCAACTTGCCCAGGTTGCTGACCGGCACCACATCCCCGTATCCCACGGTGGTGATGGTCGTAATCGCCCAGTACATGCCGTGGAGAATGCTGCGGAACTTCTCCGGCTGAACATTGTGCTCGACGAGATACATCAGCGTCGCCGACAGCAGGATCACGCCGAAGATGATCATGCTTGACCCAAGCAGGGCCTTCCGCTCACCCACGACAGCGGAGATCAGCGACCTGAGCGCCGGTGAATAGCGTGCCAGCTTCAGGAAGCGCAGCAGACGCAAGATAACGACGATCGTGACCGCCTGGTTGGGCAGAAACAGAACGAAAAGCAGCGGCAGCGCGCCAATGAGGTCGATGATCGCGTCGGGATGCACGGCATAGCGCAGACGCGACCAGAGCGGTCCGTACCGGCGCAGCGGCGGGTGGAGGTCGGCGACGTAGATCCGCAGCACATATTCGACAAGGAAAATGAAACCGCTGCCAAGCTGGACGAAGCGCAGGTGATGGCCGAACGTGGTGCGAACCTGCGGAACCGTCTCCAGAACGGCCAGCACGATATTCAGGAGGATGAGAAAAACCAGGAAGTGGCGCAGCGACCGCGCTGCCACCCGTCTTTTGCCTGTGTCTTCAAGCACTTCATAAAGTGCCCGTTTCAAGCTTTCGTCCTGCACCGCTCGCTCCGATCTGACAGCCCGCACGTTCATGCATAGCCCAACATCGGCCTGCGACAAAATCCGGCCTACCGTCCGATCACGCCGTTCGCGCAAAGCCGTGAGAATCCGGCGCTCCAATGTGATTGGGCAAAATTGTCGCAGAACCCATTTCTAGGGTGTGGGCACAACAGATGAGGAGAATGAGATGACGATTGAGACCAACAAAGCCCGTGCCGCAGAGACCTCTCCGCATCACGTCGTACTGAAAATGCTGATTATCTCGACATTTTCGTCCGCCGCCGCCCTGGCCCTGGCCGCGGCTCTGAACTGACAATCCCTCACCGGTTCCAATGAAAAAAGCGTGCCCATCGGCACGCTTTTTCATTTTGAGCCGAATGTTCGGGCGTCACAGCCCGGCGAGATGGGACTCAATCGCCTCGATCGCGCTTCCTGCCTTCGCACCATCCGGTCCGCCTGCCTGCGCCATGTCCGGCCGGCCGCCGCCACCGCGTCCGCCAAGGGCCTCGGACCCGATGCGAACCAGGTCGACAGCGCTCACCTTCTCGGTCAGGTCGCCGGTCACGGCCGTCACGATCGCCGCCTTGCCGTCTTCCGCCACACTGATCAGGATGACCACCCCGGAGCCCAACCGGGCCTTGGCTTCATCGGCCATACCCTTCAGATCCTTCGGATTGATCCCCTCGACGGCCCGCGCCATCACCTTGAACGCACCGGCCTCTTTCACCGGCGCGGCGCCGTTGCCGCCGCCGCCCATGGCAAGTTTCTTCTTGGCGTCGGCAAGTTCCTTTTCAAGCTTGCGGCGCTCGTCGACAAGCTGCGCAACCCGGGCCGGGACATCGTCCGCACCGGTTTTGAGCAACGCTGCGATTTCGCGCATGCGCTTGTCCTGTGCATCGAGATAAGTGCGGGCCTCGGCCCCGGTCAGGGCCTCGATCCGGCGCACGCCCGCCGCAACCGCACTTTCCGATACGAGCGTGACAAGCCCGATATCCCCTGTCCGCTTGACATGTGTGCCGCCGCACAGTTCCAGCGAATAGGGTTTGCCTTCCTTGTCGCCATGCAGCGCCGTTCCCATGGAGACAACACGCACTTCCTCGCCGTATTTCTCGCCGAAAAGGGCCATGGCGCCGGCCTCGATCGCATCATCAACCGCCATCAGGCGGGTTTCGACGGGCGCGTTCTGCAGGATGATCTCGTTGGCAAAGGTTTCGACAGTTGCCAGTTCGCCATCATCCATCGGTTTCGGATGCGAGAAATCGAAGCGCAGCCGGTCCGGCGACACCAGCGACCCCTTCTGGACGACATGGTTGCCGAGAACCTCGCGCAGCGCCTCGTGAACCAGGTGAGTCGCCGAGTGATTGGCCCTGACGGCGCTCCGGCGGCCATGATCGACCTTGAGTTCCAGCGCCAGGCCTGCGGCCAGTTCACCTTCCTCGACGGTCACGGCGTGCACGAAAAGGCCGTCGGCCTTCTTTTGCGTGTTTGTCACGGACACTCTCAGACCCGGGGCCAGCATCACGCCCGTATCGCCGACCTGGCCGCCGCTCTCCCCGTAAAACGGTGTCTGGTTCAGGACGACGAAGCCGCTGTCGCCAGCCGAAAGCCTGTCGATTTCCTTGTCTTCGGACGCCAGCGCGGCAACCACGCCTTCCGCGGTTTCCGTTTCGTAACCGAGGAAGTCGGTCGCCCCGTGCTTTTCCTTGATCGCGAACCAGACGGCTTCCGTCGCAGCACCACCGGATCCCGACCAGGCCGCCCGCGCCTCGGCCTTTTGCCGTTCCATGGCAGCAGCAAAGCCATCGGTATCAACGGAAATGTCGCGCACGCGCAGCGCGTCCTGGGTGAGATCAAGCGGAAAACCGTAGGTGTCATAAAGCTTGAAGGCGGTTTCCCCGTCCAGCTGACCGCCCGCGGTCAGATCTTCCGTCGCGCTGTCGAGAAGGCCCAGCCCCCGTTCCAGCGTCTTGCGGAACCGCGTCTCTTCAAGTTTCAGCGTTTCGGTGATCAGGTCTTCCGCCCGGGACAGCTCCGGATAGGCACGCCCCATCTCCCGCACCAGAGCCGGGACAAGCTTGTGCATGAGCGGCTCGCTCGCACCCAGAAGATGCGCATGGCGCATGCCGCGCCGCATGATCCGGCGCAGGACATATCCCCGGCCCTCGTTCGAGGGCAGAACGCCATCGGCGATCAGGAAACTCGTTGACCGCAGGTGGTCGGCAATGACCCGGTGACTGCCGAGCGCCACGCCGGCCGCCTCGACGTTGGTTTCATGCTCGGACGCCGCGATGAGCGCCTTGAACAGGTCGATATCGTAGTTGTTGTGAACGCCCTGCAACACGGTCGCGAGTCGTTCGATCCCCATGCCGGTATCGATGGACGGGCTTGGCAGGTCCAGCCTTTCCTCGACAGTCTGCTCGTATTGCATGAAGACGAGGTTCCAGATCTCGATGAACCGGTCGCCGTCTTCTTCAGGGGTTCCCGGAGGACCGCCCCAGATGTGGTCGCCATGATCATAGAAGATTTCCGAGCACGGCCCGCACGGTCCGGTATCGCCCATCGACCAGAAATTGTCCGAGGTCGGGATGCGGATGATCTTGTCGTCGCTGAGCCCGGCGACCTTCTTCCAGAAGCCGGCAGCCGCATCGTCTTCCGCGTAGACCGTCACCAGCAGGCGGTCTTTCGGAAGGCCGTATTCCTTGGTGATGAGGTTCCAGGCAAGCTCGATCGCCCTTTCCTTGAAATAATCTCCAAAGGAAAAGTTCCCGAGCATTTCGAAAAACGTGTGGTGCCTTGCGGTATAGCCGACATTGTCCAGGTCGTTGTGCTTGCCGCCGGCGCGCACGACTTTCTGCGCCGTGACGGCGCGCGAATAGGGCCGCGTCTCCAGACCGGTAAAGACGTTCTTGAACTGGTTCATGCCCGCGTTCGCGAACATCAGCGTCGGATCATTGCGCGGAACAAGCGGCCCGGATTCGACCACTTCATGATCGTTTTTCTTGAAGTAGTCCAGGAACGTGGAGCGGATTTCATTTACGCCGGTCATTCGGGTCTCGCATCGGTCCGGCCCGTTCTTGGGGCCAATTGAAAAAGACAGCGGGCATTCAGTATCCGCATCGGGATCTGCGCCGGAACAGCCTTTTAGCTTTGACCTTAAATCCTGTCCAGCAATTGCGCGTTTTCAGGCCTTCGCCGAATGCATTCATTTGCACCGCCCCTCCCTGCTGCACATAAGCAAAAGGCCCTCTCCCTTTCCGGAGAGGGCCTTTTCGACCTGTGTTTGTTCCCGTATCAGGGAGCGATCAGGTTGCCGGCGGCATTTCCTGATCCTCCAAAGCGTCCTCGGAACCTTCCGGATCGATGATGGCCTCGGCAATCAGGCCGGCATTCTGCCGGATGGCCAGCTCGATTTCGTCAGCGATTTCCGAATTTTCCTTCAAAAACTGCTTGGCATTCTCCCGGCCCTGACCAAGGCGCTGGCTGTTGTAGGAGAACCACGAGCCCGATTTCTCGACCACGTTGCCCTTGACCCCGAGATCGATCAGCTCGCCCATCTTGGAGACACCTTCGCCGTAGACGATGTCAAATTCGACCTGACGGAAAGGAGGCGCCAACTTGTTCTTGACGACTTTCACACGGGTCTGGTTGCCCACCACTTCGTCACGGTCCTTGATCGATCCGATACGGCGAATGTCAAGACGGACCGAGGCGTAGAACTTGAGCGCGTTTCCGCCCGTGGTGGTCTCGGGAGACCCGAACATCACCCCGATCTTCATGCGGATCTGGTTGATGAAAATGACCATGGTGTTCGACTTGGAGATGGACGCGGTCAGCTTGCGCAGCGCCTGGCTCATGAGACGCGCCTGCATGCCCGGCAGGCTGTCACCCATCTCGCCTTCAAGTTCCGCTTTCGGCGTCAGGGCCGCGACGGAGTCGATCACGAGCACATCGATTGCCCCGGAGCGAACCAGCGTATCGGCAATTTCAAGCGCCTGCTCACCGGCATCGGGCTGCGAGATCAGAAGATTGTCGATATCGACGCCCAGCTTGCGGGCATAGACGGGATCGAGTGCGTGTTCCGCGTCCACGAACGCGCAAATGCCGCCGTCTTTCTGTGCCTCGGCGACCGTATGAAGCGCCAGAGTCGTCTTGCCTGAGGATTCAGGTCCGTAGATCTCCACGATGCGGCCGCGCGGCAACCCGCCGATCCCGAGCGCGATATCCAGACCGAGGGAACCGGTCGATACCGCCTGGATCTCGACGGCCTGCCCCTGTCCCATCCGCATGATGGAGCCCTTGCCAAAGGAGCGTTCGATCTGGCTGAGCGCTGCATCCAGCGCTTTTGTCTTATCCATCTGGCTGCTTTCTACGAGACGAAGTGTACTTTGCGACATGGCTCACGCTCCTTATTCCACGATGGACGCGTTGTTTCAATATTGGGATTTGTACCCTATTTGTTCCAAAAAGACAAGTCACCGGAACCAATTGGTATTAATGTAAGAATTAGGGTTTGTTTCCAGTATGTTCCGCAGACGCCTCAGCAAAAGTCCCGTTACGTCAAACGAACGTGGAAACATATCGTGATTCTCTCGATCCGCAGAATCGCCGGCCCGCAACGCGGTTGCCGATGACCGCATGATCTGTTAGCCCGCATGCGTCAGTGCCACCGGCCCGGCGGCGCCCTCAGGACGATGGTCTTCAGCTTTGCAAACTGCTGCCCCCACCCGTTTCGTTTCCATTGGCGCTGTCCATTCCGACACGGTCGCCCATGCCGCGGAGCGCATCCGGCGCGAGACGTCGACGCCCGCAAGGCTTTCCGCATCGCCCGGCGGGGTGGCGACCAACATCGCGCGCGCGGTCAATGCCCTCGGTGTCCCGGCTCACCTGATCGGAGCGGTCGGGAAAGATGCGGCCGCTGCAGCCCTGCATGAGCAGCTGACACGCGAGGGGTTGAGCCTCACATTCGTCCCGCGCACTGGTCATGTCACCGGCCAGTATCTCGCCCTGCACGATCCGGACGGCTCGCTCGCAGCGGCATGCGTTGATGATCGTGTTCTCTCCGAGGCGCCGCCGGACATATTCGACCATGCGATTTCAGAACTCCGGCAAGCCGCTGATCGCACGCTTTGCTGGTTTGTCGACACCAACCTGCCGGAAGCAACGCTGGCACGCGTCATCACCGCCATCGGTGGCGGCGTCATCTACGCGAATGCTGTCTCTGACGCCAAGGCCCCTCGCCTCAGACCGTTCCTGGCCGATCTGGCGTGTGTTTCGCTCAATCGCAGCGAAGCCGCCGCGCTCCTGGAGATGCCGGTCCATGCCCCCCCGGAGGAACTGGCAGCCGCCTTGCGCCTGGCCGGACTGAAGCAATTCATCCTGACCGGCGGAAGCAGCGACCTGCTGGCCTGTTCCGACGGCCACACGGAGCGCATGAGCCCGCCTCCGTCCGACGTCGTCAACGTGACCGGAGCCGGCGACGCGCTCAGCGCGGGTTTTCTGGCGGCACTTCTGCAAGGCCTCGGTTTCTTCAGATCGGTCCGCTTCGGACTGGCCGCAGCGTCATTGACACTTGAAAGCACGGGTGCGTTCGCGGACGGACTGTCCCGGGACAAACTCGAGAAATTTGCCCAGACGGACAAAATTTGAACTTGGCCCCGTCCGGGGCCCTGCCTATAAGGTCCCAGCCGCATGGCCAGGGAACTCGGGCCTAGAAACACTTCATCAGGAAAGGCGTCGCAGGTGATGCAGTCTCTCGACGGAACGGAACTCAGACAACTGCTCGTTCACAGCGACGAGGTTCGCGATGCCTTGGCGTCGGGCAAGCCTGTTGTCGCGCTTGAATCGACGATCATCACCCACGGCATGCCCTTTCCGCGCAATCTGGAAACGGCACGGCAGGTCGAGGCGGATATCCGCAGCGAGGGCGCGGTACCGGCGACCATTGCGCTGATGGACGGAAGAATCCATGTGGGCCTCAGCGATGACGATCTCGAGCGGCTTGCCCGGGCTGAAAATGTCATGAAGTGCTCCAGGGCCGATCTGACCTTTGCGCTGGCGACCGGTACATACGGCGCCACCACGGTTGCCGCCACGATGATGGCAGCGGATCTTGCGGGAATCCGGGTCTTCGCAACAGGCGGTATCGGCGGTGTCCACAAGGGCGCGGAAGAGAGCTTCGATGTCTCCGCGGATCTTGACGAACTGGCGCGGACACCGGTGTGCGTCGTTTGCGCCGGGGCGAAAGCGCTCCTGGATCTGCCGAAGACGCTTGAGGTGCTGGAAACCAAGGGCGTTCCGGTGATTGGCTTCGGCACCGAAGAACTGCCCGCCTTCTGGTCGCGCGAGAGCGGGCTCAATGCCCCTTACACCCTGAACACGCCGGCGGAAATCGGCGCTCTTCTGAAAATGCGGGCGAATTTTCCCGATCACGGCGGCGTCCTGATCGCAAATCCGGTTCCAGAACAGAATGAAATCCCCCGCACGGAGATGGCAGGCTACATCGATGCGGCGATCCGCAAGGCAGGGTCCGCGGGTATCAGGGGCAAGGATGTGACGCCGTATGTCCTGGGCGCAATCCTGGAACTTACGGACGGCCGCAGTCTTGACACCAACATCGCGCTTGTGCGCAACAATGCCCGCCTGGCGGCAAGGATCGCGTCCGAACTGGCGTGACCTGAGCCGAAATAGGCTTGACGCTGCGAGGGCGAGACGGTCTTCTCGGATGTCGACACGACACCGGGGAGCGCCGCCATGAAACTTGCCGTTACCGCAGCATCGGGCCAGCTCGGGCGCGCGGTCATTGACCATCTGAAAACGCTCCATCCTGTTCAGGACATTGTCGGCGTTGCGCGAACGCCCGAAAAGGCGGCGGACCTTGGCGTCGAAATCCGCGCGGGCAGCTACGGTGACCGGGATGCCTTTGAAAGCGCGCTCCGGGGTATCGATGCCGTGCTTCTGATTTCGGGAAACGACGCCCCGGAAAATCGGATTGCGCAGCACAGAGCCGTGATCGACGGCGCACGCGCAGCAGGCGTCCGCCGTTTCGTCTACACAAGCGTTCAGGGTCCCGAACAGGGCGGCGGTTTTGCGCAGATCGTTGACAGCAACCGCCGGACCGAGGCCGATGTGCGGCAATCCGGCCTGGACTGGGCGATCGGTCGAAACGGCATCTATATCGAACCGGACCTCGAATATATAGACAGTTACAAGCGTCTCGACGGCATCCGCAACTGTGCCGGCGACGGACGCTGCGCCTACACCACCAGGACCGAACTGGCGTTCGCGTATGCCTGCCTTCTTCGCGACAACAGCCACGACGGCAAGACCTACAATCTGAGCGGACGACCGATCACCCAGAGCGAGCTGGTCGGCTTGATGAACGCAGCGCTCGGCACGGAAATGACATACGAATTTGTCGACCCGGAACGTTTCAGGGAAGACCGGATAGCCGAGATCGGGGACTTCTACGGAACGGTTGTCGCCGGCATTTACGAGGCGATCGCAGCGGGTGCCTTTGACAATGAGAGCGATTTCCACGCCGCCACCGGGCGAGAACACGTGTCCTGGCCAGATGTCTTCTCGAAAATCTAGGTAGCCCGGGATGACCGCCGGTCAGCCTCCATGCCGTCTTTCATGCGCATGAAGTGTCGCGGATGTATCCGGTTTCAGCGCCGGTTGCCGGGCTTCACCGTCCAAAAAACCGTAAGCCGTTGACACAGCGGCGATAGCCTGCCCTTACTTGCGGCATAATATTTTGAATGGAATGGCCGGGCAGCATTTTTCCGGGCGCAACAAGCGTTCAACAACAGGCTGTTTCAAAGAGGAGGCTGAAAATGTCGGAAGCGCCATCACCAGAAAACAACACCCCCGAAACGGCGCCTGCAGGCAGCTTTTCGCCGCTTCAGTATCTCGATCGGGCCTTGTCGACGCTGCGCGATATCGGCATCACGCCTGAATCGGAAGCCGACGCGCCGATCAATGCCCTGCTCGAACAGATTTCGGACCTGTCGCCCGACAAGGTCCTGGTGATTTCGCGCACGCTCGCGCAGGCCTCCAACTTCAACGAGGTCGTCCGCACCCAGGTCCAGCAGATGGACATCGGCGAACGCTACGAAGAGATAACCAACGCGTTCAACTCAATTCGCGACGATGCCAAGACGCTGGTTGATCAGCTCGCGGACGGCAAGATCTCGTTCACGGAGAACCTGTCGAACAAATGGCGCGACATGCGCCGCGGCACGATTTCGGACCGCTTCCAGGATATCCGCGGCACCTACAAGGATGTCGCCCGGGCCACCAAGGACCAGATCGAGCGCGAACAGACGATCCTGGAAGCCTATCGGGATTTCCGGGGTGCGCTGAAGCAGGCCGAGGTTACCGCGCTCGAGCTGTTGAACATGGCGACCGAGAAGCTGAACGGCAAGAAACTGGCTCTGGAAACCGCGTCCAAGGACGTTGAAGGGTATGCCGGTGACGATCCGGCCCAGAAGGCCCGGCTTGAGCTTGCACGCGACGAGCGGCTTCGCGAAATGCAGGACGAGGAAAAGCGCTACCAGATCGCCAAGGATCTCTCCGACAACCTGACCGTCGGCTACAACACTTCGGAAGTGATCATGGCGCGCCTGGTGCAGACCACCAACGCCAAGGAACGCGTTTATGCGCAGTCCGTCAGCTTCTTCTCCACAAATGAATCCGTCCTGACGGCTCTGAATGCCTCCTTCACCGGATTGCAGGGCCTTCACGAGAGCACCGAGACCCTGAATGCCATGAAAGAAGGCATCAACAAGAGCCTCGAAACGCTGGCGGAAATAGGCGACGCGGTCCAGAAGGAAGCACTCAAGGCCGGCTATGGCCCGACGGTCGCGGCCGCTTCCGTGAAAAAGCTCGTCGATTCCGTCGTGAATTTCCAGGTGCAGTCCCGGGAGATCATCACCGAGATGCGCGACATGTCGACGAAGAACTCCGAAGAGATCCGGAACGCGGTTGAAGAAGGCAAGCGGCGTCTTGCCAAATTGACCGCTCAGGGACAGGGTCTCTGATACCAGCCGATTGAAGCGGGCCGGGCCGGTGCCGGCCCGCCCATGGAAAACAGATTCTGATGGCAAGCAGGGCAAACAAAACCGACGCACCGCTCGACGACCTCATGATGGTCATGGATGTGGTTGACACGTTGCGGCACGAGGAGAGCCAGGTTGCGCGCGAACTGAAGGCGGACGAGCGCGACGCCGCGATGGTGGACCGGCTGCGGCAGGTCTATGCTTCGCAGGGTATCGAGGTGCCCGACCACATTCTCAAGGCAGGCGTCGAAGACCTCAAGCGCGACCGCTTCGTCTATTCCCCACCCAAGACCGGGTTCCAGCGCACGCTGGCCATGATCTATATCTCAAGGGGCACATGGTCGAAATGGCTTGCGGCGGTATTTGCCGTGCTCCTTGTCGTGGTGGTTGCCTGGTACTTCCTTGTCGTCATGCCGAAACAGCGCGCCGAGGCGGATCTGCTTGCGCGCCTGGAGGCCCTGCCCGCTGCCTATTCGGAGCTGGTCGGACGCATCGATTCCCTGACCGACGACACCGGCGTCGAAGCAACCGCTGCAACCCTTGCCGAAGACGGACGGCTGGCCCTGCAGGACGGCAAGAACGAGGCAGCTTTCAAGGCGGAGCAGGATCTGCGCGATCTGGCCGCACGGCTGCAGCAGGTCTTCGAAGTCCAGATCGTCTCCCGCGAGGGAGAACCGACCGGACTGACCCGGATCCCGGAAGCGAACCCCAATACCGAGAACTTCTACATCGTCGTTGAGGCCGTCGATCCGGACGGCAATGTTGTCGAACAATCCATTCAGTCGGAAGAGAGCGGGACCGCAGAGCGCGTAACCAAGTGGGGACAGCGCGTTTCGGAAAACATCTACGACGCCGTCCGCCGTGACAAGCTGGAAGACGGCATCGTTCAAAAAGGTGTCCTCGGCCAGAAGCGCCGTGGAGAGTTGGACATCAACTGGAACAGCGGTGTTCAGGACGGAGCGATAACCCAATGGTAGCGGTGTTTTCTTCGACCCGGGCCTCGGAGGCTCACCAATGCTGACCGGACGACAAACCCTGGGCACGATCGAGCATTCGATGGCGGATCTCAGGCGCGAGGAAGCAGAGCTGAGCAAGCGCATCGAACGCTCCACCCGCGCCGTCACCGACCTTCAGGAACGGCAGAGCGAGGCCTATCGCGATCTCGCCAGGTTCCGTCTCGATACGGATGCCGCCGGGACCCTGAACACCCGCCTGGACAGTGCCGCTCGCGAGGCAAGACGGCTGCTCGACAAGCGCAACGACGACTACAAGGTCTTGAGCGAGCAACTGCGCCAGAGCGAGACGGAGCGCAATCAGAAACTCAAGAGGCGCCAGGAGCTCGACGAGGCCCGCGACCAGGCCGAAAACCAGATGGACGAGTTGATGGACGCCGTCGACGGCCGCCTGGAAAACGACAGTGCGTATCTGGCGCAGCGCGAGGCCACGGAACAGGCGATCGCGACGGCCGAGGCCGCCGCCGACAAGGCCGGAACCTCGGAACAGGACCGGGAGAGCAAGGGCAAGGCCTACGATGCCGATCCGCTTTTCGTCTATCTCTGGGAACGCGGCTACGGCACCCCGGATTACGCCTATCGCGGCCTCACCCGGTCGCTCGATCACTGGGTTGCAGGCCTGATCCGCTTTGACGACGCCCGGGCAAACTATGCCATGCTGACCGGCATTCCGGACCGGATGGCAAGGCATGCGGAACGCTGCGCCGAGATTGCCGAACAGGAAGAGGAAAAACTCGCCGAGTTCAGCCGCAATGCCATGACCGATGCAGCCGGGACCGATCTCGTCGGCGCGATTGAAGCCAATAGCGAGGAGATTGACCGGCTCGACGCCGAAATCGAAAAGCTCGAGCAGCAGATCGACACCCTGTCCAATGCACTTGCCGAGTTTTCCGGCGGTGAAGACGCCGATTTTCAGAAAGCGGAGGAACATCTGTCGGAATCGCTCAAATCGGACGACCTGAACGACCTCTGGCGTGCTGCCATCGATACCCCTTCGCCGGAAGACGAAAAGATCGTGCAACGCATCGAAGACTTCCGGGAGCGCGTGGAACAGGTTGCGCGCGAGATTCGCCAGGATCGCGAACTGCAGCGTGACATTGGCCGCCGCCGGGCGGAACTCGCTGACGTGATCAAGCGCTTCCGCTCCAAGGGCTACGGCAGCTGGGAATCGACCTTCTCCGACGACAAGCTGACGACCGTCCTGCTCGGCGAACTGGTCAAGGGCGCCATAACAGGTGCCGATTACTGGGCGCGTGCGGAACGATCCCACAAGCGGCGCAAGCCGCGCGGCCGCAAAGTGGCATTTCCGAACGGCACCGGCCTGCCGAAATCCATGGGCGGTTTCGGCCGAGCGGGACGCAGGTCCGGGCGGAGTGGCGGTTTCGGCGGCGGCGGTTTCAAACGCGGCGGCAGTTTCGGTGGCGGAGGTTTCAAGACCGGTGACAGTTTCTAGGAACGTCCGCAGGAAGACCGGAACCCGCCTTTTTGCCTCTGCCCGAAACAAGGAAACGTGAGAATCTCACAGTGCAGTTGTGTCGGGGATGCGACATGGACTAGAAACAGGTGACGTCACCTGTTGAAACACCTCTTCTGGATCTTGGACTGCTCAATGCGACACACTGTCATCTTCAGCCTTTGCGCCCTCGTTCTTGCCGCTTGCCAGTCCTCGTCCAACCAGTCGGCATCTCTTGGCAACCAGCCCCGGCTTGATGTTCCCGCCGGTGCGCAGAGCGTCAATATCGGCGCCGACCCGGGAACCGTCAGGGCGGCTCTCGTTTCCAGCGCCAGGGAAAGAGGCACGGCCGTCCTTCAGGACCAGCCGAACATGGTCATTCTGGAGCGGCCGATGGCGGGCGAAAACCCTGCGCTGGACAGTGAGTTCGGCCCCTCGGACAACGGCGACCGGGTCATCCGCATCCGTGTCCGCTTTACCGGAACCCAGTGCCAGACGCTCGCGGTTCAGGACCTTGCCGTCATCAACAATGTGCGCACCGCCCTGGAACAGAGCTTCGTGCTGCCCGGCAACCCGAACACGATGCAGAGCCTGCAGGGCCTGAAATCGCGGGCAGAGCAAAGCAGCAGCTGCCCGCGGGTTGCGTCCTGACCGGGCGACTGCCACGCCCTTGCCTCAACTTGCGTGAATTGCAGGCCCCAACGGGCGGCGTCACTTCTGCAGGGCCGTTCACACGGGAACGGCTTCCGGAGCAAACTGCGCAAGGAATTCCGCGCTTGGCGGGATCGGCTTGATCACGTCGATCATGACGCCGTTGGGATCCTGTGTGATGAAGTGGCGCTGGCCGAACGGCTCGTCCCTGAGTTCCAGCAGCATCGGCAGGCCGCTTTGTCTGAGCGTTTCGTAGATCGTGTCGACATCTTCCACTTCGAAGTTCAGCAGCAGGCCCCCTGCTCCGCTCCCACGTCCGCTTGCCGGGATCGTTTCATGGCTTTTGTCCAGAACAGCCAGGTTCACCTTTTCATCTTCCTCTGACTGGAGATGCACGTACCAGTCGGCTTCGAAGACGGCCTTGAACCTGAAGTGCTGCTTGTAGAATGCGGCCGTTCCGCCGACATCGCCCGTCAACAGGACGGGATAGTATTGCGTCGTTTTCATTTCATCCTCCAACCGGTTTCATCGGGACCCCATCGCCCGATTTCCTTCAAGCAAAGCTTTTCATGCGCCTTAAAAAAACATACAGTATGTTTGTAAGTTACATAAACATACAGGCTGCATGTATGCAAGAAGAAAAATCACGCCGGACCCAGGCCGAGCGCCGTGCGGAAACGAGAACCGCCCTGCTGGACGCTGCAAGACAGCTGATCGTGGAAAAGGGATATGCGGAGACGGCAACGCCCGAGATCGTGAAACAGGCCAACGTCACGCGGGGCGCGCTCTATCACCATTTCCAGGACAAGGCGGATCTCATGCGCGCACTGGTGCATCAGGAATCGCGGGCGATTGCAGAAGAGATCGATGCGGATACCGATACCGGCCAATCGCCTCTTGACGCGTTCATGGCCGGGGCAAAGGCGTATTTCTCGGCCATGTCCCATCCCGGCCGCGCCCGTATCCTGCTCCTGGAAGGTCCAGCGGTTCTGGGGGTGGAGGAAATGGCGGTGATAGACCGCGAAACGGGCGGCGCGACGATCCTTGAGGGCCTGCGCCATGCAGCCGGCCACGGCGCGCTCAAGGGGGTTCCGCTGGAACCCCTCGCCGACCTGCTGTCGTCGGCATTTGACAGAGCGGCGCTGGCTATCGCGAATGGCGAGGATCGCGAGGCCTACGAGAAGGCGACAAGGCTGTTGCTTGAAGGCATGCTGAAAGTGTGACCCACGCAGGGATCAGCCTGTCCCGGCAAAGGACAACGACCCGGACGCTCGCCTCAGGCGCGCGCCGCCGAAATGAGCCCTGCGGTGTCGTAGAACTCGTAGAAGAACACGATCTTTCCATCCTTGAACTTCACGAAATCCAGCTTCGGCGTATCCAGCAGCGTGCCGGTTGTCCTATTCGTCCAGGCCGTTGAGCCATAGGCGCAGATCCGGTCGCCGTCGACGACATATTCATCGATCGTGTAATGCTGCATCGACCAGTCGGCTTTCAATCCGGAAAGGTACTGGATCACCTCGGTCTTGCTGCAGCAGGGTTTGGTGAAATCAACACTTGGATCCCGCGCCATGGCCAGAGAACGGAAATCCACGGTATCGTCAAAGAGATCGAGCCACGCATCGACGCTCTCGCCCTTGGTATCATTCCACAATTCGTAGCAGCGTTTCAGGGCATTCAAATTTTCAGCAGAAGTCATGGTGCCATCCTCCCCATCGGACAAAGCAGAAAATCCATGATCGCAAAAAATACAAATATAATTCAACCAAAGATAGATTTGTTCATCTATTTCTCTCTCTGCGTCACCTCCGAACAACGCTGCAAACAGCACAGTCGGCACAAATTCCCTCACCCGCCCCATTCCTGACTCAGAATCCGCTTATTTCGGTAATGGGCGCGAAAAATGGATGGCGGATGAAACGCAGAGAGTTTCTGATCGGAGCGGGGTGTGTTGCTGGAGGTGGTCTGGCGGCTACGGCCATGATCCCGGGGCAGCTCGAAGCCGGACTGCAGATTGCGCAAGACGTAATCGCGCACAACAGGCCCCCTCTTGTCCGGATCAATTTTCAGCGCGATCCGCTTGAGGCCGAACCCTGGGCCAAAAAGCTGATTTCGGCCGCAGAAGACCAGATCGGCATCACCGTCATATACGACCCTGCCTATATCGGCCTCTCCTATCCCAACGGCGACCTTCCGCGCGAACGCGGCGTCTGCACGGATGTCCTCATCCGCGCCTATCGCGACGCTTTCGACTTCGACCTGCAGAAAGAAGTCAACGCGGACATGACGCGCGATTTCAAGGCCTACCCGAAGATCTGGGGGTTGAAACGACCCGACAGGAACATCGATCACCGCCGCGTCCCCAATCTCAGGACATTCTTCGAGCGCAGGGCGGCGTCGCTGCCGGTTAGCAACGATCCGTCCGACTACCTTCCCGGGGACATCGTCTCACAGACGCTGCCCGGCAACCTGCCGCACATCGCGATCGTGACTCACTACCGCTCACGGGACGGCAAACGCCCGCTTGTCATTCACAACATCGGAGCGGGAACCCGCCTGGAAGATCGCCTGTTCGACTTTCCCATCACCGGCCACTACCGCTTCCAGCCCGGCGTGAACAGCTGAAGCTTGGCGTCAGCGGCACTGGGTCAACCCATGCCATCCTGGTTTATCGCTCGCCAATCTCAACCAACCGCCCAACAGTGGTACGGTGCACACCGAGTGCTCATCGACCTGTCAGCCCCGATTGCTCGAAATAGCGGCCAACGCTTGTCAGGTCTGAACAGCGATAGGCCACATATCCGTCCGGACGCACCAGACATATGCAAGGGTTATCCGCACCATAGATGCGATGCATGTTGCCTTCTGGATCGTTGATCACTGCAAGGTCCGGAAATGCACCGGCAGCGGTTTTGCCTCCGACAATGTATGGCGTAAGCCACTGGGCGAACTCCTCAGATGCAATGGCGGCATCCCGGAGCACTTCAACAGGCGGTGAATTCAATGTCCCGCAAAACAAGAACAACCTGTATTGATCGTCGGCGGGCAACCTGAACAGGCTCGTGGTTTGCCCGTTGAAAACCAGATCTGTCGCATCCGGAGCGCGGGTGCCGGGCCTTGGACCCCGCTGATCGTCGTCGGCAGGCGTCACGCTGAGCGGACTGGCGCCGTAATCGAGGTCGATTTCCTGCAGATGGCGCGCCGCATCAAGACGCGCGGCCTCAGGCGTGTAAAGGTGCGAGATGAACGTCTCGCGGTCTTGTTGCGGGAGACCAGCATAGCTTTCCATTGTTTCCGTTATTTTCCGCGTTGTTTCGAGGATTTCCTCTGCAACGATCCTCCGCTCCGTTTCATACGTGTCGAGAAGCTGGGCAGGTGCCCTGCCCCTGACGACCTGCGCCAGTTTCCAGGCCAGATTGTGGGCGTCCTGGATCCCTGTATTCATACCCTGGCCCGCCAGCAGACTGTGAACGTGAGCGGCATCACCCGCCAGAAAGATCCTGTCCTGCCGGTAGCGGGGTACAAGACGGTAATTGATGCGGAAGAAACCGAGCCAGTGCGGATCGTGCAATCGCAACGACATTGCAGCTCTTTCCGAGACAATGGCCTGCAGTTGTTGGAGGGTCGGTGTCCCCTCCGTGCCGATTTCCGCCGCCAGACTGGCGACAAGGAAGTGTCTGTTGCCCGGCAGTCTGGTAAACGCGAACAAGACGCCGTCCTCATGGAAAAAAACGTGCCCCTTGTCGGGTTCAAGATCCTCATCGCCATCGATCAAGACATCCCCGAGGATGTACGGAATATCATCGGCATCGCCCGGAAATGCATCGCCGGCAAGGTGGCGCACTGAACTGTGAGCACCGTCGCATGCAATCACCCACTGATATCTAGCGGTCTCTTCCCGTTCGCCCCCGCACCGCAATGTGACGGTCACGCCGTCTTCGTCCTGGGTCAAAGCGGTCAGCGAGACATCGCGTTCCACTGTGCCTCCCAAAGCTTCAAGGTGGGCTTCCAGAGTGGCTTCGGTGTGGGCCTGGGACTGCGACATGCCGAAGGGAAACGGCGAGTCGATGGGCGCGTGAGGGCTTTCCCCGACACGCTGCCCGTCCCGGTAGAACACGAAGCCAATCTCGGAAACAGAACCGCGTGTTGCCTGTGCGTCGAGCCCGAGACCCTGAAAGATCTCCAACGTGCGCGAATGCAACAGGTTCGCCCGGACATGAGGGTCAATTCCGGGCGACTTGTCGATACAACGCACCGGGATGCCGCGTCTTGCCAGTTCCGACGCCATCATCAGACCAGTGGTTCTTCCACCAACGACCAAGACCTTGTCCATGGTGCATTCTCCCAGGCACTAGAAATTTACCCCCCGCGGACGGCGGCAGGCGGAAAGCCCTGCCAAGGCTAACCGGGACCGACAACGGGCTCAACGTCCCGCGCAAGGAGCCAGACTGCCGAGGCCCTGACATCCGGTCGCGCTTCGCCTCAATACGGAAAGAACAGCGGTGCGGTGACGACCGTGATGATCCCGGTCAGGATCGTGAGCGGAATACCGAGCTTGAGAAAATCCGAAAAGGAGTATCCACCAGGGGTAACGACCAGCGTGACAACCGGCGTCGAGACAGGCGTGGAAAAGGCCGCGGAAGCCGCAATCAGCACGGAAATCGCGAAGGGATATGGCGATACCTGCATCGTTTCGGCCGCCGTGATCGCGATCGGCGCAACCAGAACCGCCGAGGCGGTGTTGGACAGCACGAGACCGAGCAGAGCGGTCAGGAGAAACAGGGCTCCGGCCATGACGCTCGGGTTGGCCTCTCCGACAACGTCCAGCAGGAAGCCGACGATCAGTGCCGAGCCACCGGTCACCTCAAGGGCGTTTGCCAGCGGCAGCATGCCCGCGATCAGGACAAGTGTCGGCAGGCTGATGGAAGCATAGGCATCTTCCGCGCTCATGGTCCTGAAGAGGATCGCAGCGAGCGCAGCCAGCAGGACGGCGATCGTGACGGGAACGAGATTGAGCGCGCTCAGCACGACCATCGCGGCCAGGATGCCGACGGCAACGCCGTATTTGGGCAGGTTGGGCACCGCATCCTGCCGCTCCTTCGGATAGGCCAGAAGCACGAAATCGTCCCGCTGCTCCACAAGCGTGTCAAGCTCGTCCCAGGGACCGAGCACCAGGAGCCGGTCTCCCGCCTTCAACTGTGTCTCCTTGACGTCTTCCACCGGCTCTCCGCCCCGCAGGAACCCGAGCGCATCCAGTTCGCGGGCATCATGCGAGAGGGCTTCCTCCGGCTTTTCGCCGATGACCGTCGCTTCCGGGTGTACCATGATGTCGGCAATGCCCAGACCGTCCTGCCAGTCCTCGGCCCTCACGCCGAGCGCGGACCTGCGGGTGAAATCCGGCCGCGCGGCGATTGCATCCAGAACCTCCTGTGGCCCGTTGACGAGAACCAGATCGTCACGCCTCAGTTCCATGCCGTCGCGAAAGAGGACCGTTTCCCGCTCCCGGTTGCGGTCGCGCCGCCGGCGGGCAACGAAGTTCACACCCTGGGCTCTGAATTCACGGATATCGTCGATGGAGACCGGACCGCCGACCCAGTAATCGTAGACCTCCCCGCCGATCTGGTAGGTCATCCAGAGTTCCGCAGCTGCGCGGGCCGGACGCTTGCGTTTCGTCGTCTGTGCCGGTTCGCGCGAGCCGAGCAGGTGACGCCCCCACAGGAGCATGTAGGCGATCGTCGCCGCGAGAATGAGAACGCCGAGCGGGAAAAACGAAAAGAATCTAAGTGCCTCGTACCCTTGCGCCACGAGCTCATCGCTGACGACAAGGTTCGGGGTGGTCGCGATCAATGTCAGCATGCCGCTGATCAGGGCCGCATAGGACATCGGCAACAGCAGGCGCGACTTGTCCAGGCCGGTCTCCGCTGCAATGCGCAGAACGATGGGAATGAAAATCGCGACGACGGCCGTCGAACTCATCACGCTGCCGAGAAACCCCGCGCTGACCATCAACAGGATCATGAGCCGGGTTTCGTTCGTCCCGCCCCGTTTCAGGATCAGGTCGCCGACGGATCGCGCCACGCCGGTCCGCTGCAGCATCTCGCCGACCACCAGCAGACAGGCCACCAGAATGACCACGGAACTGCCGAAACCGGACAGGGCCTGACCGACGGTGAGAACATTCCCCAGGACCAGGGCGACGACGACCAGGAGAGCGACAAGATCATAGCGCACCCGGTTGCTCGCCATGAGGACGGCGGCAACCCCGATCAGGACAAAAACGAAGGCGGCATCTGATGTCATTGCAAATTGCACTCTCTCACATTGTCGCCCAACCGACTGCCAAGGGAGCACGGTGACGTCACGTCTTCATTCTTGTCCGAATCTTCCGATTGCGAAAGCAATTTGGGCTCGAGCCGGCACATGCAGACGAAAGTGTCCGGTTTCGCAAAGAACGGTTCCGTCAACCGGGCCCGTTCGGCAGGGTCAATTCGGAACGATGTAGTTCAGCCAGGCGTCCATCCGGATCATCACCTTGCGAATGATATGCGTCGGCTGAACCGAAGTTGTGTAAATCGCGGCCGTTCCGCCAGCGCCGGCCGGGATCTCCGCATAAATCTCGGCGCGATCCGCGAGCTTCAGGACAACGCCCATCAATTCGTTCGGACCGGAAAGCTGCGCCAGCGAAGGCAGCACACCGTTCGGCGGGACCTGCGCCGCCGCGTTGATGGGAATGACCTCATCGACAACGGCATCGAAAATCTGACCTGGGAAATGCGCGAACGTGACCTCGGCCTGTTGGCCCTGGCGCACGTAGCGCAGTCGGGATTGCGGGACCGCGACCACCAGACGGCGCTGTTCGAAGGGCACGAACGCCATCCAGGACCGAAGCGGCAGGTTGGCAACGCGTTGTCCGGCCTGGAGAGTCAAACTGACGACAAATCCATCGGACGGCGCGCGCACGATTGTCTGCTCAAGATCGAATTCTGCCCGCCGCAGCTCCGCTTCGAGACGCGCCACGGTCGTATTCACGCCGTCAATGTTCGAGGTGTAGGCCAGGCGCGCCTGTTCCGCAGTGGCGAGCGCACGCGAAAGCGTGGCTTCCGAGGCGACATAGGTGAGCCGGCGCTGCTCCACATCGCTCTCGCTGAAGGCCAGGCTCCTGTTGCCCGCCGATCTGGCACTTTCATTGGCGGTTTGAAAGCGCTCGAATTCGTCCTTGGACCGGTCGCGCAGTGCCTCGGCTTCCGCGACGGCTGCCTGGGCAGCTTCAAGGGCCGCACCCAGCTGCGGTACCGCTTGCCGGGCCTCCGCCAGGGCTGCACGGCTCTGATCGACGGCCGCCTGAAACGGGGTCGGATCAATCTTGAAGAGTTCCGCGCCCGCGGCAATCGGCACCAGAGGCTCGGCCGGAACCTCCGTGACTTCACCGGTGACGTTCGGGACAATCTCGACAACGTTCTGGTAAAGCCGGATCGGGCCTGACGGCGCACCCCACTGCATCGGGATGAACAGGACCACGAACAGCACGACCATCCAGAGGACGGGCGAGAGTTTCCAGAACGTGTTGAACGGTATGATCTTGAACTTCACCAGGCCGGCAAGGAGGGCGCAGTAACAGAGCGTCAGAAAGACGATCATGCCTGGTTTCCTGCGTCACGCTCCGCCGCCCCGGCCGCACCATCCGCATAGGCCCAGATGAAGGCAAGCGGCATCAGGATACCGAGTGTCAGTGCACCCCAGTATCCGCACACCCTTACGGCATCTGCGCGTCGATGACCGCGCTGATCGGCAATGCGTCCGGGCGCGATTGCCAGGAACACCCAAATCGCAACGGCGGATAGGCCCAGAACGATCAGAACAAAAAGAGCGAAATACATCATCGTGCTGTTCCACTTTCCCCTGTCACGGCGCTCCGCGCACCGGCGAAGACGCGTTCATGAAAGTCAGGCACCCCTCCGAACTCACTCCCATGTTTCCGAGGGGCCACTCCGTCCGAAACACACTCCTCGCCGTCACGACAGGCATATGTTGCCCGTATTCATGTAGCGTTTTAAATACATTAGCCAACGTACGCGTGTCCCGCCACTCGTAGAATTGCCAAGCGGAAGCATGTTGGCTGCTGCGCTCCCCATGCGCGCCGCCGTGATGCGCGAACGCCAGAAGCCGCGGCAAACGGGATTGCCATGAAACCGTGGCCTCCCCGGCCCTAAGCCGCCGAAGTTTTCGGCACCCTGTCCTTCAGCGCCACCACGAGCGTCGCGCAGATGATGCATGCCGCCGCCGCGTAAAAGGCCGGTTCGGGGAGAAGTTCGAAAAAGAGCGCATCGGCGATCACTGCGAATACCAGCGCCAGATACTCGAAGGCGGCCAGTTTCGAGATTTCGCTGTACTGATAACTCAGGGTCATCAGGATATGCGCGATCCCGCCTGCAAATCCGGTGCAGACCAGAAGGCCGAGCTGGGTCCAGTTGGGCGTTGCCCATCCGGCCGGCAGGGTCGCAAGTCCCGCGAGCGTGCAGGTCAGCGCGAAGTAGAAGGCGATCGCACCGGCATTTTCGGTCAGCGCAAGACTGCGGATCTGGATCTTGGCACCGGCGGTCAGAACCGCCATTGCAAGCGCCAGGCCGACGCCTGTCAGGTAAGTCATGTCGACATCAGCGCTTGAGGCCGTGGGCAGGATGAGCACCAGCATTCCGAGAAAACCGAAC
The DNA here is from genome assembly GCF_965232425.1 of Roseibium sp. Lineage (GTDB taxonomy): Bacteria > Pseudomonadota > Alphaproteobacteria > Rhizobiales > Stappiaceae > Roseibium. Next base: position 4,775,941 of record NZ_OZ246971.1, on the reverse strand, counting down.
AGGACCCCGAACCAGCGCGCGGGCGTGACTGTTTCCTTCAGCAGGATCCCGGCAAGGACGACGGCAAGGATCGGCGCCATGTAGCCGATGATCGAGGCATGGGAGAGCGGCAGATATTTCAGGCTCGCGAAACTGGCAAACATGGCAAGGCAGCCCAGGATGCAGCGGGCGACATGACTGCCCGGGCGTTTCGTTCTGAGCCCGGACGGAAACTCGCGCGTCCACATCAGGAACAGGACGAGCGGGATCAGAGCAAACGCACTCCGGAAAAACACGACCTGACCGACCGGAATCTCGTCGGCGAGCCACTTGATGAAAAGCACCATCAGCGTGAAGAAGAACGTGGCACCGACCCGCAGGCTGATCCCTTTGAAATCAATCGACATTTCTAGTCCGAAGTTGCGCTGCTGCCGAGCAGATCGCGCAGCTGGTCACCGGTCAGGTTGATCGCCAGAACGGAAACAAGGATTGCAAGGCCCGGAAAGATCATGAGATGCGGCGCTGTCTGCATATAGGCCTTGCCGTCCAGCAGCATCGCCCCCCACTCGGCATTTGGCGGCTGCACCCCAAAACCCAGGAAACTCAAACCGGAGATAGACAGGATGGTCCGCGACCAGGAATTGGTCCACAACACCAGGAGGCTTGGGCCGATATTCGGCAGAATGTGACGCCACAGGATCAACCTGGACGGCAGGCCGTTGAGCCGGGCCTGGGTGACGAAGTCGCGGTGAGCGATCTCGACGCTCAGGCTGCGAGCCAGGCGCGCAAACCGCATCCAGCCGACAAGGATCAGCGCCAGCACCATGTTCGCCGTGCTCGGCCCGAGGACACCCGCGATGGTGATCGCTGCGATCAGTTCCGGAAACGCGAAGAAGCTGTCCGTCACGCGCATCAACGCGGTGTCGGCAACGCGGCCGAAATGGCCGGCAGCGAGACCGACGACAGTACCCGCGATCGCCCCGAAGGACGTGATCAGGAGCGCCAGGCCGACGGACCAAAGCCCGCCGTAGAGCAATCGTGTCGCGACATCCCGGCCAAGCTGGTCCGTTCCGAACCAGTGCGCCGCCGAGGGTGGCGAGAGCCGGTTCAGGAAGTCCGGCGTGTTCGGGTCGTAAGGCGTGAGGAAGAAGCCGGCACAGACCAGCGCGCCCACAAGAAGCAAACCGCTGCACAAACGCGCCAGGAACCGCTTCAGACTGCGATTTTGCAGTTGCTGTTTGAGGTCAACCTGCTCGGAAAGGATCGGAGCGTCGGCAACTGTCATGACCGGGCCTCCTTGGCAGTTTCCGTGACAGCAGACCCCAACAGACGTGACTTCGGATCAAGCACGTCCTGAATGATCTCGATCAGGGAGTTGATCAGGACATAGACCAGCGCAAAGAACATCACCAGGAACAGGATCAGAGGATAGTCCCTGGAGAGCACGGCCCCGGCCAGCAGCGAGCCGACGCCGCCGCGGGCGAAGGTCAGCTCGACAATGACCGTTCCCTCAAGCAGGGCAGCCACATCGAGGCCGATCATGGTGAGCGCCGGAACAGCGGCATGGCGCATGACGTGACGCCAGAAGATCTCGCTCTCGCTGACACCCCGCAATCTGAGGGTTTCAATGTAAGGCGCAGATTTCGCCTCCAGGAAAAATGCGCGCAAAAGGCGTGTCTGCGACGCGGTAATCCAGAAGGCAAGTGTCACTGCGGGCAGGACGATATGCGCCGGTGTCCCGGTCCCGTAGGCGGGCAGCCAGTTGAGGTGGGCGGCAAAGAGCAGGATCAGCAGAAGGCCGAGCCAGTAGTTCGGCATCGCCGCGCCAATCGAGGCAAGCGCGACCGCCAACCGGTCGGCCAGACTGCCCGGACGCCAGACCGAAACGGCGCTCAGGCAAAACGCGGCCGCCAGCCCGATCACGAGAGAGACGGCGGTGAGCGTCAGCGTCTCGGCAATATTGGCGGCAAAGACATCCCAGACAGGAACATTGGACGCAAAGGAGTTGCCGAAATCCCCTTTCACAAAACGCAGAAGCCACTGGAAAAACTGGACCAGGAAGGGTTCGTTCAACGAGAATTCCGCACGAATGCCTTCCAGGATTTCAGGAGGGAAACTCTGAGTTTCGGGATAGCGCGCATGGGCGATCGCCGCCGCTTTGTCACCGGGGGCGAAATAGGTCATCGTGAACGTGATGAAACTGACCCCGAGAAGGACGGCCGCGAGGCCGGACAGCCGTTTTGCAAGTGAGCCAATTGGCCCGGACAGACGAAACGCCCCTGTGCTCACAGTTGAGCCTCCCCGTGACGGTGAGCCTCTTCCCGTGCCTGCGGCAGGCTTCCCAGATCCCGCGCCGCCTCTACGAGATCGGCGCAATACCGGCTTGCCGGTGTTTCAAAAAACAACTTCGCCGGCTGATACGCTTCCACTTTCCCGATCCGGAGCACCAGCATCTGATCCGCAAAAGCCGCCGCGAATCCGAGATCATGGGTCACAATCACGAAGGTGATGCGATACCGCTCCTGGATGCGTTTCATGGTCGCCGCGATCTGTTTCTGCACAATCGCGTCAAGGGCGCTGAGCGGTTCGTCGAAGAAGATGAGTGATGGCCGGGCGATCAGGGCGCGCGCAAGGCAGGCGCGTTGGGCCTGTCCCAGAGAGACCTCGGACGGCTTGCGCGCTGCCATTTCAGCAGGGAGTTCGACATCGGCGAGCGCAGCTGAAACCGCATCGGCAAGATCCGCCGCGGCCGGCCTTTTGAGATGGATGCTTTCAGCGATCGACGCGCCCAGCGCCGCCTTGGGGTTCAAGGCGGCGATCGGGTCCTGCATCACCCATCTGCTGCCGTTCAATCCGGGTCCACCCTGCCACTTGCCCTCGTGGAGGACGTGTGCGTGATCCTTCGGGTGGAAGGAAAGCCGGTCGAAACGCGCGGGCATCAGACCGTTCATCGCCTTGAGCAGGCTGCTTTTACCCGAGCCGCTTTCACCGGCAATACACAACGTCTGCCCCACGTCAACGGAGAAGGAAACATCCTCAAGGATCGATTTCCCGGCAATCGTCAGGTCAAGTTTGTCGACAAGCAGCATCTGTATTCATTCCGCGGCGATTGCGCCTGACGCGCTGGTGCTTTCAAGGTCGCCCCACTCGCGATGGCGCACCAACAGCCGGCCATACTCGGATTGCGGATCCTTCAGAAGCGTGGCGGTCTCACCGCTTTCCGCCACACGACCCGCGTTCATGATAACCGCACGGTCCGCGTATCGAGCCGCAAGCGAGAGATCATGCGTGACAATCAGAACAGCGACACCAAGCCGTTCGGCGTGCCGCATCACGGCGCGCAGAACCTGGGCGGCAATCAGAGGATCAAGGGCGGATGTCGGTTCATCCAGCACAAGCAGCTTCGGTTCTCCCATCAGGGCCATGGCCAGCAGAAGACGTTGCTGCATGCCGCGGCTCCATTCATGGGGAAAACACCTTTCGAACGGCTTCAGTCCAAGCTCTTCAAGAAGCTGTGCCTGTGTCCCGGAAATCCCGGCACGGCCGGTGACAACCCGGGCCGCCTGCCGCCATTGCCAGGTCAGGCGCTTGAGCGGATCGAACCCGTGGTCCGGGTTCTGCGGAACATAGCCGATCCCGCGAGGCCGCTTGTTCTTGCCGGGATCTGAGAAATCGATGTGCTGACCGTTGAAATGAAGCCGGCCGGCGAACGGTTTCGCCGGACGGGTCAGGCCCATGAGGCAACGCAACAGCGTTGATTTCCCGGCCCCTGATCCGCCCACGATCGCGAGGCATTCGCCACGCGAGATTGTCAGGCTGATGTCGGACAAGAGCACCTGCCGGCCGATGCGGGCCGACAGGTTCTCAAGCCTCAGAAGCTCGGTTGCATCACTCGGCAAGTGTCAGGTCCGGGGTCACGAGATAGGTTTCCGCAGGATGGATTTTGTAACCGTCCACTTTGCCGTTTCCGACCGAAACCTGGGTTTTGTGGAAGACCGGGATCAACGGCAGGTCTGCGTTGATGATTTCCTGGATGCGGTCGTAGTGCTCCTTGCGAACCTCATCGTCGAAATCCTCGCGGCCCTTTTTCAGGAGCGCGTCCAGTTCTTCGTTGGAGTAGCCGGAAAAATTGTATCCGACACCAGATTCCACCAGCGTGCTCGGAAAGTAGTCGGGATCGCCCTGCGGCGCGGTGCCCCAGGCCTGAAGATGCATGTCGATCTCACCGGCTTTCAGGGCCTCGTTGTTGGCGTCGTACTCACCCATCGCGATTTCGGCCCCGATGCCGATCTGCTGCAGAAGCGCCTGCGTGATCTCAAGGGTCGGGCGCAGCGCAGCACGGCCCTCGTAGGAACGGATCTTCAGCGAGATCTCCTCACCGTCCAGTTCCCTGTTGCCGTCACCATTGGTGTCCGTGATACCGGCTTCATCCAGAAGCGCCTTGGCCTTCTCCGGATCGTAGTCGAGCGTCAGGTTGCCGTTCGCCCAGGAGGCCATGGTTGCCGGAAAGAGGCTGTTCGCGACTTCACCGCCGACACCGTTCAGGGACGCGGCGACAATCGTCTCGCGATCGAGCCCGAGCGAGACGGCGGTACGAAGCGTGTCATTGGCCAGAGGTCCGTCGGCTGTCCGGACCTGGAAGAAAAAGAGACGTGTCGTCGGATTGGAGAACAGCTGGCCCTCGCCTTTGTCCTTGAGGGCTGCAAAATCCGGCTCCGGGTAGTTGGTGACCAGGTCGACATCACCGGCTTGCAGCGCCAAGGCCGCAACAGAGGGGTCGGACAGCGCATCCATCACGATCCCGTCCAGCTTCGGCTCCCCGCCCCAGTAGTCGGTGAACTTGCGCGTCTGGTAGGTCTTGTCCGGCTCGGCCATCACAAACACGAACGGGCCCGTGCCGATCAGCGGCAAGTCATCCGTTCCGTCTTTCAGAACGGCTGCGGACGGCTCGGTCAGGGACCAGAGGAATGCCGAATTCGGCGACTTGGTCTTGAACACCAGCGTATGGTCGTCTTCGACCGTGATGCTTTCGATACCGAGCAGCCTGGAAAGGCGCGGGTTATGGCCGGGATGCCCCTCGATGTCGAATTTCTCGAAGGAGGCCTTCACATCCTGCGCGGTCATGTCCGAACCGTCATGGAACTTCACGTCCTTGCGCAGCGTCAGCTTCCATTCCGTCGGCGACAGGTTCTGGAACGTCTCGGCAAGACGGGGTTGCATGGTCATGTCATAGCCGAGCCCGATCAGCGTTTCCGACACGCCCGCACGGTTGCTGAGCCAGCCATTCTGGCGGGCTCTCGGATCCGGAACGCTGCTCTTCGGTCCGAACGGCACGGCGATACGCATTGTTTTCTCGGCAGCCTGGACGGGCAGCGACGGCATCGCGAAGGCCGCAAATGAGAGTGCGCTGACACCCATCAGCGCGACGATGGACGGTTTAGATCTCTGTTGGGACAAGGTTCAGCTCCGGATACGGAAAACATGAGAATAGAACACACCATTGGGTATATGTAACAAAATAACATTACAAGAGGATTTTGAAGAATATCCGGATCATACGGTGGCGGAGTAAAGGGCCTGGCGGAAAGAAACGACACCCCTCGGAGCCGGCGTAGCGACCACCTTATGGCCACCGTGATCTCTCTGAAGTTCGCCCTGAAACCTGAGACAGCGAACGTCTGAGTGCCGGTTTTCCGGCGTGATCACTATCACCCCTGCCCGCTCCACCCGCATGAATTCAGCCGGACAGCGCGGCAGCTACTCACAGCCATTGTGCCGGTGCCACATGTCCGGATCGTGCCCTTCCGGCACCGCTGAACACCGATCGGACGCGTAGCCGCGCAGAAGATTGTAGGTCTCGATCTGGTCCTGACTGAGGAGCGCCGGCGTCGACAGATGGCGTGACAGATGGATGAAACGGAGCTCGGCCCTTGCCTGCGCCGCGTCCGCAAGGAGCTCGCGAAGCCTCTTTGTGTCCGGGCGTTTTCCGGCGAAGGCATCGCTCAGGGCCGCTTCCGCCAATATCAGCCGCTCGCCTGCCGCAATCGCGTCGGACGTCATGTCCTCGAATATTTGCGCGATGGTGTCGACCTGCTCCGGGGTCAGCGCCAGTTCGTCCTTCAACTCCAGAAGATGCACCGGGCCGGGATGTCCATTCAATTCCGCAGGCAGGGCAAGGCCCCACCCCCGCCCCTGGCGCAACTCTTCAACATCGCGTTCCGACAGGCTTTTGATCTGCCGTTCCTGCATGCCAGCATAGGGAGCCGCAGCTTTCCCATGCGCGTGCTCCTGACCCCAGGCGCACAGGGGCAGCAGCGAAACGGCAAAGACAAGGGTTCTGATCAGTCCGACAGGCATTTCACGTTCCTTTCGACATCCGTGAGGATTGCCAGTAGCAGCAAGCCGGCACTGCACATATGATCACTATCATGTCGATTGATATCGCAGACGTCTTTGCAAATGGGCGGCCCCTGATATTGGAAGCGGGTCAGACCATGTTCAGAACGGCTGACCCCGTCCGCTCGATGTTTTATGTGATGAGCGGAGAGCTGGCCCTCGTACGCCACACCCGCGCCGGAACGCCGCTTGTCCTGAACCGGGCTGTATCAGGCTTTGTGCTTGCAGAGGCATCGGCCTATTCGCAGGTCTATCATTGTGATTGCGTTGCAAGGACCCGATCAAGCCTCCGCTCCCTACCCGTTGCCGAGTTTCACGAGGTGCTGCGCATCTCACCCGATTTGGCCGGGTTGTGGGCCGCTCAACTCGCCGTGTCCCTGCAGAAAGCGCGCATGCTGTCCGAAATCAGATCCTTGAAAACCGTGTCCCAACGGCTCGACGCCTGGTTGACGGACAACGGCAGCCTTCCGCCGAAAGGGCAAATTCAGCACCTCGCGCATATGCTTGGCGTGTCACGCGAGGCGCTCTATCGGGAACTGGCCAAACGGCGCGCGTAGATGCGGTACCGGTGAATGCTCACTGCAGAGCCGTTTGGCCAGTCCTGCCCAGAAAAGCAGGGCGGCCTCTGCCGCCCTGCCCTAACGTGTCTGATCTCGTGCCGGACTACTGGTTGCCCTGGGACCCGGCCGTCATCGCTTCCATGACATTGTCGAGATTGAAGCTTCCCGGTTTCTGGCGCGGCGGGAATTCCTGGAAGCTGGAGAGCCATTGCGCGACATAGGCACCGGCCGGTGCAAAGACGAACATGTGCTCGACCCACCAGCGCTGATATCCCATCGCGTCCTCGGCTTCAGCCCGCTCGAACGGATCCATCCGCAGATTGGTGAGCGACGGCGCCCTGAGAACCTCGAAAGGTGTCGTCCAGACCTTGTAGCCTTCCGCGTGCTGCTTGAGATAGGTGAACTTCCAGTCGTTCCAGCGAAGTGCGGCCACGGACCCGTCGTCGGTCCAGTAGATGAACTCCTCGCGCGGCCAGTCCGCTTCTCCCCTCAGGGCCGGACCGAGATCGTACCCGTCGAGGTGAACCTTGTAGGTGCGTCCGATGGCTTCGACGCCGCCCTCGAGCAACTGGGCCTTGATGTCTGGATCCCCCGCAGCTGCAAGGATAGTGGGCAGCATGTCTTCGTGAGCACCGATTTCGTTGACCACGGTTCCGGGTTCGATCGTGCCGGGCCAGCGGATCAGCGTCGGAACACGGAAGCCACCCTCCCACTGAGTGTTCTTCTCACCCTTGAACATCGTTGTGCCGCCATCCGGCCACGTGAATGTTTCCGCGCCGTTGTCGGAGGAATACATGACGATGGTGTTGTCGGCGATGCCCAGTTCCTCGAGCTTGTCGAGCAACTGGCCGACATGGCCGTCATGTTCCACCATGCCGTCCGCATAGATGCCGTATCCCGTCACACCCTCGCTTTCCTCCTTCAGGTGCGTGAAGATGTGCATCCGTGTCGAATTCCACCACAGAAAGAAGGGCTTGTCCTGGTCGACCGCGCGCTGCATGAAGTCGAGCGCGCCGCTGGTCACTTCCTCATCCACTGTTTCCATGCGCTTGCGGGTGAGCGGCCCCGTGTCTTCGATTGCACCGTCCGCGCTTGACTTGATGACGCCGCGCGGGCCGAACTTTTCCCGGAACGCGGGATCTTTCGGATAGTCCGGGTGCTCCGGTTCCTCCTCCGCATTGAGGTGGTAGAGATTGCCGAAAAACTCGTCGAAACCGTGGTTGGTCGGCAGCATCTCGTCCCGGTCGCCCAGGTGGTTCTTGCCGAACTGACCGGTCACGTAGCCGTGGGTCTTGAGCAGACCGGCAATCGTCGGGTCTTCGATCTGCATGCCCTCCGGTGCACCGGGCAGCCCCACCTTGGTCAGACCGGTCCGCATCGGCGACTGCCCGGTGATGAAGGCAGCCCGCCCTGCGGTGCAGCTTTGCTGGCCGTACCAGTCGGTGAAATAGGCCCCTTCGGCGGCAATCCTGTCGATATTCGGTGTCCGGTACCCCATCATGCCGCGATTGATCGCGCTGATATTGAACTGGCCGATGTCATCTCCCCAGATCACCAGCACGTTCGGCTTGGCACTGTCCTGGGCAATGGCAAGACCCGGCAACGCGGCGGCAATTGCCGCAACCATCAGTCTCCTCAGCATGAAATGATCCTCCTTGATCAGGTTAAAAAATTTCCCAAAGGGAAGATTATCGGCTAACCGCAGATAAAACAGGCCTTTTTCCCGTTTTCTGGCAAGAAAGGCCTTGAAGTGTGCATCACACGTCGGAATGATCGTGATCTGGCGGAATTTGCACGTTTCGAGTGCGCGGCACACTCGGCAGATTTCCTGATCCCCGGTCCGGAACGTGCCCTCGTGGTCTCAGCGCTGTCTGCCCCTAACCCGCCTCTCCGAAGTCGCGCGCCACGTCCTGGGCGATCCGTGCTGCGCGTTCGATCAGTTCGTTCCTGGGCTCGCCGATATAGGTCGCGGTGAAGCGCAGCGGTGTCGCCTGCCAGCCCGGGTCGAAGGTGGTGATCCGCTTCTCTTCGACCAGCCGCCGCCCGAGGACGCGCGGCAGGATGCCGACACCGATGCCGGAGGCCACCATTTCGAACCCGGTCGACAGGGAATTCGTCGGAAAGATCTGGGCGGAACTGCCGTATCTGTCGCGAAGCTCCTGCGTCAGTTCCCGGTGCGGGCGGGAGTTCCGGTTATAGGTGATGACCGGCGTGGTGCTCAGATCCGGTTCCGGCAGGTCGATCGGCCGGTACCAGGACAGCTCGAACGGCGGCAGATCCAGATTGTCGACGCTGTATTCCGAAACCGGACCCATCAGCATCGTCAGGTCGAGCGACCGGTCAAGCAGCATCTCGCGCAGGTTCACGGATATGTCCACCGAAACCTCGATCTTGAGCCTGGGAAACCGGTTGTGCAGCTCCCGGATGAAATCGGGCAGCCAGGTCTGCGCCACGGTCTCGGCGACGCCGAGACGCAAGAGACTGCTGACACTGTCATCCGCCATGACCTCTCCCTTGATGCGCTCCATGATTTCCATGATCTGTTCGGCATGGTTTCTCAGCAGAACGCCCTGGCGGGTCAGCACGACGCCTGTCGACACCCGGCTGAACAGCTCCGTGCCCAGATAGGTTTCAAGGCTGGAAATTCGTGTTGAAACAGCCGGTTGCGAGACATTCAGCTGTTCCGCTGCCCTGCGCACGCCGCCCATGCGCGCGACACTGAGAAAGGTCTTGAGCTGCTCAAAGGTCATGGCGCCTCCCCGCAAAGTGATAAGAAAAATTGATCACCTTGGACAAAAAATCACGATTTGACTTGATAATAGTTAGACCGCAGCATTTTGCCACCGACTTTCGAGGTGGACATGACCAGCGAGCGCGCACAGCTTCCCGACCTGTTCGATATGGACCTTTCGGCCCAGCGCCGGATGATCCGGGACGGGCGCTACAACGGACACACGGCAGGCCTCGCAAAAGGCAATCTGCAGTGCAATCTCGCCATCCTGCCGGCCGGCCTTGCCGATGACTTTCACACCTATTGCCGGCTGAACCCGAAGCCCTGCCCGCTGGCAGGCGTTTCCCGCATCGGCGAACCCGCCATTGCACGCCTCGGCGCTGACGTCGACATCCGGGTGGATGCCGCCCGGTACAACATCTACCGCCACGGGGTACTGGAGCAGCAGGTCAACGATCTGCACGCGTTTTGGCGCGACGATCTCGTCGCCTTCGCCATCGGCTGCTCGTTCACCTTCGAAAACGCCTTGCGCAAGGCAGGCATCGCCATGCGCCATATCGACAGCAACGTGACCGTGCCGATGTTCCTTTCATCGATCGAGACCGCACCCTGCGGACCCTTCAAGGGTGGCATGGTCGTGTCCATGCGCCCGATCGCCGAAAACCGGATCGGTGAAGTGTACGATATCTGCGGGAAGTTTCCGCTTGCCCATGGCGCTCCGGTCCATGTCGGCGATCCGGCCGAAATCGGCATATCCGACCTGAACGCACCTGACTGGGGCGAAGCGGTCGCGTTCGGCCCCGGCGAAGTCCCGGTTTTCTGGGCCTGCGGGGTCACACCGCAAGCGGCGATCATGCGATCGAAACCACCGCTCTCCATCACGCACGCACCGGGTGCGATGCTGATAACAGACGTCTCGGAAACCACTGCCCCGCTTTACGCCTATAACGATAACTAGCTGAAAGATCTGGAAAAACAGAGGATGAACGATATGAACAGACTGGTATTGATGTCCGCGATCTCCATGATCGCGATTTCCGCCGGAACCAACGTCAAGGCCGAGGAGCTTGCCGTCGTCGGCAGCTGGAGCGGGCTACCGCTGCACAAGCAGTATGAAGCGCCGTTCTGGACTGAAAAGCTTCCCGAACTCTCCGGTGGTGACCTGACTGCAGCGCTGACCACGCACGACCAGATGGGGATCGCCGGCGGCGACGTTTTCCGCATGCTCTCCCAGGGCGTGTTCGATGTCGGCATGACGGTGGCGGACTACGCCGTCTCGGACAGCGTTGCGCTGGAAGGCCTGGATGTCCCGTTAATCGCCACGGACGCGGCGACCGCGCAAAAGGCTGTCGAAGCCGCCCGCCCGATGGTCGATGACATCTACAAGGACGTCTTCAACGCCAAGGTGCTCGGGATCGCCCCCTATCCGCCGCAAGTGGTTTTCTGCAATGCCGAGATCGGCTCGCTTGACGACCTGAAGGGCAAGAAGATCCGCGCATCCGGCAGGATGACGGCCAAGTTTCTGGAAGCGCTCGGTGCGGAAGGTGTCAATGTCGGCTTCGGGGAAGTGCCCGGTGCCCTGCAGCGCGGTGTTGTCGATTGCGCCATCACCGGGGCGGGGTCCGGCTACAATGCCGGCTGGTGGGAAGTCTCCACGCATCTCATGCCGCTGCCCCTTGGCGGCTGGGACCCGGTCGTGACCGCGATCAATCTGGACAAGTGGAACTCGCTCTCCGACGCCCAGAAGGCCGCGTTGGAAAAGGGCGTGAAGGAAGGTCTCGAGGCACCGGCCTGGGAAACGGCCCAGAACGCCCTTGAAAACGACGTCGCCTGCCTGACGGGCAACGGCGAATGCCCCTATGGTGATGCGCGCGGCCTGATCCTGGTCGAAGCCAGCGAGGCCGATCAGGCCAAGGCCAAGGAGGTTCTGATCTCCGAAGTGCTTCCGGACTGGGCAGAACGCGCGGGCGGTGACTGGGCGGCACGCTGGAGCGACAGCGTCGGCAAGGTCACCGGTGTGAAACTGGAAAGCAACTGAGGCATTTCCGATGACGTCCCTGGCTCTCGCCCTTCGGCGGATCAATGATCGCGTAGCAATCCTCGTAGGCCTGGTCCTGCTTGCCTGCGTCGCGTTCACGCTCATAGAGATCATTGCACGCCGGCTGGGCGGGTCGCTCGGGGGTGTCGACGAAATCTCCGGCTACGTCATGGCCGTGACAACAAGCTGGGGCATCAGCTACGCCCTGACGGAGCAGGCGCATGTGCGCATCGACCTGCTTCGCCAGCGCCTCGTCCCCATGGGCCGGGCGGTGTTCGACACCATCTCTCTTGCCTGCCTCGCCGGCACCGCGATCATCGTTGCCTGGCGGGGCTGGGGCGTCCTGGAGAAGACGCTGTCGACCGGCGCCCGCGCCAACACGCCGCTTGAAACGCCCCTTTGGCTCCCGCAGTCGCTGTGGTGGGCCGGGTGGGTCTGGTTCGCTCTGTCGGCCTGCGTGCTGCTTGCGTCCGTCCTCGTCAGTTTCCTGAGTTCCGACTACGAAGCCGTGGATGCCGTCGCCGGCGCAAAGGGGGAAGCATGATCGCCTTTACCTCCGTCGGCCTGCTGGGCCTTCTGACGCTCTCCATTCCCGTCGGCATCGTTCTGTTTCTGCTGGCTTTCGGGATCGACGAATTCTTCAGCCCCTTTCCGCTGATGCGCGGGCTGGGCCAGATCGTCTGGTCCTCGTCCAACTCGGCAACCCTGATCGCCATTCCGATGTTCGTGCTTCTGGGCGAGATCCTGGTGCGCAGCGGCGTCGCCCGGCGCACCTACACGGCGCTTGAAAAGTGGGTCGCCTGGATGCCGGGCGGACTGATCCACGCCAACGTCGCGACTTCGACCATGTTCTCGGCTACCTCCGGCTCGTCGGTCGCCACCGCCGCGACGGTGGCAACCGTCGCCATGCCCCAGGCACAGGCACTGGGCTACAATCCGAAACTCTTTTCCGGCGCCATCGCCGCCGGTGGAACGCTCGGCATCATGATCCCGCCCTCGATCAACCTGATCGTGTACGGGTTTCTGACCGAGAGCTCGATCCCGCAGCTGTTCCTCGCCGGATTGATTCCGGGCCTCTTCCTTGCCGGGCTGTTCATGCTGATCACGGTGATCATCTGCGTGTTCAAGCCTTCCCTGGGCGGCCCGCGCCAATCCAGCACCTTGAAGGAAAAACTCGACGGCCTCGCGGATCTTCTGCCGATCTTTGGGCTCTTTGCCGCGATCGTCGGCTCGATCTATGCCGGATGGGCCACACCCACGGAGGCGGCCACGGTCGGCGTTGCCATCGCGCTCCTGATCGCCGCGCATCAGCGGGCGCTGAACTGGGAGATGCTGCAGGACGCGCTGCGCGGATCCGTCAAGACCTCCGCGATGATCATGCTGGTCGTCATCGGCGCCTACGTGCTCAACTTCGCCCTGACCGCGGCCGGCGTCAGCCGCGCGCTTCAGGACGTCTTGTCCGGCCTGGGATTGGGTCCGCTGGAGACGCTGCTGGTGATCATCCTGATTTACATCGTGCTTGGCTTCTTCATAGAGACTCTCTCCCTGATGGTCGCGACGATCCCGATCGTCGTGCCGATCATCGTGCAGCTTGGCTACGACAAGATCTGGTTCGGCATCCTGATGATCATTCTGGTGGAGATGGCCCTGATCACGCCGCCGGTCGGGCTCAACCTCTACGTGGTTCAGGCCGCCCGCAAATCCGGCAGTTTCAGCGACGTCATGCTCGGCTGCATTCCCTACGCGCTTGCCATGCTGGCAATGGTGGGCCTGCTCATCCTCATGCCACAGCTCGCCCTGTCCCTGCCGTCAACCCTCTAAGAGAACCGCTCATGAAATTTCAGACCGAAACCGGAGTGCTGGAAAGCACTCCCGAAAAGCTCATCGTGGCCGGCTGGACCGGCCGCGACCGGGCCGCTGTTGACCATCACATAGAAGAACTTGCCGCGATTGGGGTTCCCGCGCCTTCAGGCGTTCCGCTTTACTACCAGTGCACCCCCGCCCTGCTGACACAGGAAACTCGGATCCAGACACTTGGCGAGCAGACATCGGGAGAAGCCGAACCTTTTCTGCTCAAGCAGGATGGCAGGGTCTGGCTCGGCCTTGCATCGGATCACACGGATCGCGCTCTGGAAGCCCACTCCGTCGCCGCCTCCAAGCAGATCTGCGCGAAACCGGTCGCGGATGTCCTTTGGCCGTTTGAAGCGGTCAGCCCGCATCTTGACGATCTTGTGCTCAAATCGTGGATTGAAGAAGCGGGAAGCTGGGTTCCCTATCAGGACGGAAAACTCGCTTCGATCCTGCCGCTTGAACAGCTCATGCAGGGAGCCCCGCTCACGGACGGCACCGCCATGCTGTGCGGAACGCTTCCGGCGATCGGCGGCGTGCGTCCCGCCCCCGGATTCAGAATGTCGCTGAGCGATCCGGTGCGCGGCCACTCCATTGACTGGAGCTACCGAACGGCTACTCTCCGCATCATCTCGTGACGCCCTTCCCGCCTTCTTCGCCATCACAGGACTGCCCCGAATGAGCGCATCATTTCCCTGGACACCAGACACGGCTGCGAGCCGTCTTGAGACCACTCTGGAACGCGCGGCTGGCGACCCCGCGGCCGAGGCGGTGTTCCTGAAGCTGCTCGAAAACCGGGCGCGAAGCCAGGCAACCACGGCAGCTGAAGCCGGGAGCCCGCTTGCCGGAGCCCTGATCAGCGTGAAGGCGCTCTTCGATGTTGAAGGCGAGACGACGACCAGTGCGACCCGCGTCCTTGCCGGTGATCCGCCTGCAACGGCAGATGCACCCGCCATCGCGCGCCTCGATGCAGCAGGCGGTGTCTTTGTCGGCCTCACCAACATGTCCGAGTTCGCCTATTCCGGATTGGGGCTCAATCCGCACCATGGAACGCCTCGAAACCCCGCCTATCCCGGCTGTGCGCCGGGCGGGTCGACAAGCGGTGGTGCCGTTTCGGTGGCCCTCGGATTGTGCGACATCGCAATCGGCAGCGACACCGGCGGGTCCTTGCGCATTCCTGCCGCCTTCACCGGCATCACCGGCTTCAAGCCGACCCAGAGTTCCGTCACGATGGTCGGCGGCAAACCGCTCTCCGACAGTCTCGACAGTTTCGGCCCCATGGCGAAATCGGTCGCCGCATGTGAGCTTGCCTGGCAGGTTATGGCGGCGAAAGACACGGTTCCCGCCGACCCCGGCCCGGTGCGGCTGATCGTTCCCGCCAATTTCGGTTTCACCGAGATGGATGACGTTGTTGCAGACGGTTTCAGGGCAGTCGTGAAAGCGCTTCAGGAGATGGGGCTGGAAATCGTCGAGCGGGAGATTGCCGCCATGTCGCTCTATGACAGCGTCCCCCCCTGGCACATGACCTCGGTGGAATCGCGCGCCCACTACGAGCCGCATTTTCAGGCATCGGCGGACCAGTTCGATCCGCGCGTTCATGCACGGATGCGCCGGGCCGAAGAAATCTCGGCGGTGGAGTACCGGCAGACACTGAACAGGCGTCAGCATTTCATCGCGACCTTCCGGGATGAGATCGGCAAAGACATGCTGCTCTTGCCGACCACGCCCAGGCTGCCGCCGCGAATTGAAGAGCTTGCCGACGATGACGCCTTCAACCGCCTGAATCTTCTCGCGCTTCGCAACCCGTCCCTCGCCAATGTCGCCGATGCCTGCGCCATAGCCATGCCGTACCGGCACGCGGACAGCACATTGAGTGCCATGCTCGTCGCTGCCGGCGGACGGGACGCCGATCTGCTCGCCTGCGCCAAGGCTGTCGAGGCCGGTCTGCAGACCCTGTGAGCACGGCGGCGGATACTTCCGGCACGAGGCCGCCGGCTCCGCACGTCAACCGGTCTCTCAGACGAAGGCGAAGTCGTCGGCCTGAAGAACGGTTCCGTTCGAAAACTCGAAGTTCTCGATATGGGTGCCGAGATCGTTGATCCGCACCTGCCCCGCCCCGCTGGCCCAGGTGAGCAGCATGTTGCTGTCGCTATCGGTGGACGCTTCGACATCCGAAACCCTCAGATCCTTGAACAGCAGCGTGTCGATGCCCTTGCCGACAAGCTCGACGATATCGATGAAGCCGCCATCAGAGGAAACGACATAGCTGTCGTTGCCCGCCTCTCCCTCCAGCTTCTGCCAGCCGCCCGAGGACCCGCCTGCATCCAGCGTGTCGTTGCCCGACCCGCCGATCAGCGTGTCCGTACCACCGTTGCCCTTCAGGAAATCATTGCCGCCACCGCCGTTCATCCAGTAGTCGACACCGGCCTCGTTGCCGACAACGCGGTCGTTCTTTTCCGCGCCCTGGAACTCCTCGAACCCGTACCAGGAAAGGCCGGAAGTGTTGAACTTGGAGCCGGACTCGATGATCAGCTTGTCCCGGCCGCTCCCGCCGATGTCTCTTGGTGTGCCGTTGTCCCAGAAGACATCACCGCTGCCGTAGTAGATCGTGTCGTTTCCCGAACCACCGGAGACGGTGTCACTGCCCCAGCCCCCACGAAGGAAGTCGTTGCCGCCGCCACCGATGAGTTCGTCATCGCCGCCGCTGCCGATCAGCGTATCGTTGCCGCCGCCACCATCAAGGACGTAGTTCACCGTGTCGTCATTTCCGGCGACCCTGTCATTGCGCCCCGCCCCGATGAACTTCTCGAAGCCGTACCAGGACAGGCCGCTGGTATTGAAGACCGATCCGCTCTCCATGACCAGCGTGTCGATCCCGCTTCCGCCGACATCCTGGGGGGTTCCATTCACCCAGAACTTGTCACCGTTGGTATAGTAGACCGTGTCGTTGCCAGCCCCGCCGGACATGGTGTCATTGCCATAGCCACCGCGCAGGATGTCATTGCCCCCGCCGCCGATCAGGTCGTCATCGCCGTTGTTGCCCAGAAGCGTGTTGTCAGCGCTGTTTCCGATCAGGTTGTCATTGCCGCTGCCCCCATGGGCATTTTCGATGATCGTTCCGCGCGCGACAATCAGATTGCCGGTCAGCCCGCCCACATTCGAAATGGCTTCCTGGTTGAGATCGATCCGCTGATTTGCGCCGTAGTGGGAAAAGTCGAACAGATCCGTTCCACCATTGTCATAGATCGTCATCGCAGCCGTTTGATTTGAATCGAAAAACGTCTCCAGATAGCCGCCGGCATTCGAGTTGTTTCCGTAGACCGTTGCGCCGGTGCGAATGCTGGTCGGTACGCCGTAAAGATCCTGAACCGCGATGATGTCGGCCACCATCGGCGTTATCACGTAGGCGTAGCTCGCATTGATAAAGGTGTTCTCGGTCTGGCTGAAATAGGACATCACCGTCGCTTGCCAGGAATCGTTCTGATAGTGGTTGTCGACCCCGTAGGTGGCCGAACCGTTGTAATTTCCGCCGTGCCGAAGGCCGAGCGCGTGACCGATCTCGTGGATATAGGTCTGGAACGAATAGCTGTTTATGCTCGTGCCGTACGAATTCAGCCAGCTTTTGGAAACGTTGACGTCGGCGGAGATCAGATCGCCATTGCTCCACCAGGAAAAGCTGGCATAGGCACCTGAATTTTCGTCATCGAACGTGATCTGGGCACCGCTCGAGACGAAGGCGAAGTTGAGACCGGTCACGTTTTCCCAGGCTTCGAGTGCATTGGTGGCGAGAAACTTGCCCGCGCTCGTCAATCCCGTGATGTCGACCGTGATCGTGTCGCCCGGCCCCGCATCGAACGAGATCGGAGCCCCGCTGGAAGTCTCCCGGGTCAGTTGATCCGCAATCTGGTCGTTGCTGAAAACAGGCAGCGGCGCGGACGAGACACCGGATCCGCCGGCCGACGGATCTGCCGCCGGTCCGGTGCCGTCATCGCAACTGAACCCGGCTACGATGGGGATGTCTTCGGTACGGCCGGTCGCGAAACACAATTCACACATGTCGAACTACCTCTTGGTATTTTGAACCGATGAATCGCCATTGTCGCGGCGCCCGGCCACAAGGGGTGAAGCGAACCGATTCTGAAGCGTCACTTCACCCAGCGCCACAAGTCTATTTTCAAACGGAAGTGAGGGAATTCCCCGTTCCGGAAGCGATTCACCGATCAACGCTAAAGATAGCGCTCTACGCTCACAAGTAAAAAATAAAATCAATTACGAAAAGCAAAACAAAAACAAAATTCAACTCACTCAAAATCAAAGAATTTACATTGAAATTCAAAACAAAAACGAAGAAACTAAAAATCGTATACGTAGAAAATGCCGCAATCAGCGCATAGCTTGATACTGCTTGTGTCGGAGTGGCGGCGTCCATCGGCCGTCAATGCCTTGCAAAAATCGCAATTGCTGTGATCTGTTCGACCAAGATGACGATTGCTTCGGGAAACGCATGAGGGCTGATTCCATGACGAGGATTGCAGGGTCGATTGTTGCGCTTGCCTGCGCGTTCGCCTTGGGTGTCTGGATATCCGCGACCGGGCTGATCCCGGGAAGGGACGAAGAGGCCGGTCAACAAGAAACGGCTCAGGCCGCGAACAGCGGCAGTTCGACCGAGCAGACGTTTCCGAGCAACGCCATTGTCGTGACAACGGCGGATGTCGCGTTCACCCCTCCGCGCTCGAGGATCCAGTCAATCGGAACGGGAAAGGCGATCCGCCTGATCCACGTGACGGCGGATGTCGCCGGCACCGTTGAAGAAATCCACGTTCAGCCGAACACCGATGTCAGCGCAGGTGATCCGATCGTCACCCTGGAGCGCAAGACCCAGGAAATCATCCTCGACAGCGCCAAGGCCGAGCTTGAGCAGCAGTCGGCATCGTTCAACAGGTATCAGACACTCCTGAGCCAGAGCAGCAACGCCGTTTCGCAGGCACAGGTCGATGAGGCCCGTGCGTCTCTCGCGGTCGCCGAAGCCAAGGTCGCCGAGGCCCAGTACGAATATGATCGAAGGGTGATCAGGGCCCCGTTCTCCGGCCGGATCAATCTCAATGATCTCACGGTCGGCAGCTATCTTTCGCAAGGGTCTGAAATTGTTACTCTGGTCGATGCCAGCAGTCTTCTCGTCGAATTCACGGTGCCCGAGACCGCCATCAGCCAGATCAGCACGGGCGTTCCGGTGCGCCTGACGACGCCGGCCCTCGTCGGGCGTGTCTTCAATGGCGAAATCACCGCATTCGACAGCTCGATCGACGAGGAATTCCGCACGGTGCGTGTGCGCGCGCAGGTCAAGAACCCGGAGAATGTTCTTTTGCCGGGCATGACGTTCAGCGTCAGCCTCGCCAGTGCCGATACCCCGATGCCGATGGTTCCGGCCGTTTCGATCCTCTGGAGCCCGAACGGGGCCTATGTCTGGAAGCTTGCCGCCGACAACGCGCCTGAAAGGATCGACGTCGTGCTACGCCACAGGCTCGGGGACAGTGTCTGGCTGGAGGCCGATCTCGCCGAAGGCGACGTCGTCGTGAAGGACGGCGCTTTCAAGGTCAGCCAGGGCGTGTCCGTCGCCGTCGAGGTCGCGGAGCACACCGATGGATGATCTGCCGCCGCACCAGATGACGCGGGAGCGGCTCGGCTTCGCGGCAACCTTCGTCGGCCGTCCGATCCTGGCGCTTGTGCTCAACCTGCTCGTGATCATAGCGGGCATTACCGCACTGAACGGTGTGGAGGTCCGGGAGCTTCCGAACGTCTCCAGTCCGGTCATATCGGTGCGCGCCACCTATCCCGGTGCTGCCGCGAGCACGGTCGATTCCGAAGTGACCAGCGTTCTGGAAGACGCGCTCGCGCGGCTGGAAGGGCTCGAAAACATATCCGCGACGTCGTCCTATGGCAGCGCCAGCCTCACGCTGGAACTCAACGCCTCGACCGATGTGACCAACGCGGCGAATGACGCCAGGGATCTCGTCTCCCGGGCCCAGCGCAATCTGCCCGACGATGTCGAAGACCCGACGGTGCAGAAAAGCGATGCGGATGCGGACCCGATCATGCGCCTCGCCCTCAGCGGGACGCTGCCGCTGACGGAGCTGACATCGCTCGCGGAGGGCATCGTGTCGGATCGGCTGCTGTCGATCGACGGCGTGTCGGAAGTTCAGGTCGCAGGCGACTACGCCCGGATCATGCGCGTTACCTTCTTCCCCGTCGCGCTTGCCAGCCGCGGCATTTCCCTTGCCGACATGCGCACTGCCCTTGCCAGCGCCAACCTGGATATTCCGCTGGGAGCGCTGGAAACCGGCACCCAGGAGCTCGTAGTCAGATCCGTCGCTTCGACCACGACAGAGGCCGAGATCTCTGCGATCCGCCTCAACCGCGAGACGGTGATCGGAGACGTCGCCTTTGTTCAGTTCACGTCCGACGACCCGTCGGTCATCACCCGAATAAACGGCCAACCGGCCGTCGGGCTGAACATCATTCGCCAGTCCCATGCCAACACGCTGTCGATTTCCAATGCCGCACGCATTGCCGTTGCCGGATTGCAGGAAGACCTGCCGGACGGCGCGCACCTGATGATCGTGGCCGATGACGGGGTCTTCGTGGAGCGGTCCATTTCGGGCGTCGTCACGAGTATTGCTATGGCCATCGTCATCGTGGTGGCGGTCATCTTCCTGTTCCTGCGCTCGCTTCGGGCGGTCGTGGTGCCTGCCGTCGCCGTTCCGATTGCCCTGACCGGCACCCTCGGCGCGATCTGGGCGGCGGGCTTTTCCGTCAACACGATCACGCTGCTTGCCCTCGTTCTGGCCACGGGCATGGTCGTCGACGATGCCATTGTCGTTCTGGAAAACATCGTGCGCCGCCGCAAACAGGGCCTCGGCGCATTCGCGGCGGCCGCCGTCGGAACCCGGGAGGTGTTTTTCGCCGTCATTTCGACGACGGCCACGCTCGCCGCCGTCTTCATTCCGATTTCTTTTCTTCCCGGACAGGCAGGCGGCATCTTCGGTGAATTCGGCTTTGTTCTGGCATTCTCCGTTGCCCTGTCCTCCTTCGTCGCGCTCACATTGGCCCCGGCCCTCTGCTCTTTCGTCGATCCGGGAAAACCGGACGGAAAGCGTGAACGGAGCGAAAAGGCAGAAGGCGAAAGCGCATTTCTGACAGGTTTCGGCAACCTGATCGGTTTCATTCTGAAGGCCCGCTACCTTGTCCTTTTTGGCGCGCTGGCCTTTGCCGGAGGATCCCTGGCGCTTTACGGCTCCCTCCCCCAGGAAATTACGCCATCCGAAGATCGCGGCACGGTGATGATCGCCCTCCGGACTCCTTCCTCCGCGAGCCTCGACTACACCAGCCGGCAGGTGGCCCGGGTTGAAAAAATCCTGGAACCGCTCGTCGCCTCCGGTGAGGTCGTGGCAGTTCAGTCGCTGATCGGGCTGCGATCGACGAGTTTCGCCCTTGTCTTCGTCCGGCTGGCGCCCTGGGAGGAGCGTGCACGCAGCCAGCAGGAAATCGCGGCCCAGATACAGGGTCCGGTCAGCCGTATACCAGGGGCTTTCATCGCCTTGCGCGCCTCCAACAGCCTTGGCATCCGCGGTGCCGGACGGGGTGTCCAGTTCGCCGTTGTCGGCAAGGAATACGATGTCTTGGGCGATCTCGCGGGCGAGTTGATCGCGAAAATGGAGGGTGATCCGACATTTGCCAACGCCCAGCTTGTCAACGAGGTCAACCAGCCGCAACTGCTCTTGGAGGTCGATCGCGACCAGGCGGCAAACCTGGACATCGAACCAAGGGACGTGATCGAGACACTCAACACGGTCATTGAAGGCAACAAGGCGTCGGAGATCTTCCTGAACAACGAAACGGTCGAGGTCCGGCTGGAACTCGGCGGGCGGCCGATCAACGACCAGGGCGATCTCGAAAACACGTTCCTGCGCGCCGGCAACGGCCAGTTTGTGCCGATTTCGTCTGTCGCAACGCTGTCCGTTGCCGCCTCGGCCTCCACCTTGAGCCGCGAAGCGCGCGAGCGCGCCGTGACGGCGCAGGCCAATCTGGGAAGCGGCGTGGATCTTGGAACCGCGGTCGACCGGCTGAAGGAAATCGCCCCGGACATCCTCGGCAACGAGGGGCGCCTGGTGTTTCTCGGTGAGGCCGCCACGCTTGAAACGGGTGAGACGACCACGCTGCTGGTGTTCGCAGCGGCTATCCTGATTGTCTTCCTGGTGCTCTCCGCACAGTTCGAAAGCTTTTCCAGCTCCCTGATCATCCTGATCACCGTTCCATGCGGCCTCGGAACGGCACTCCTGGCGATTCTGATCTCCGGTGGAAGTCTCAACTATTACAGCCAGATCGGCCTCGTGATCCTTGTCGGCATCATGGCGAAGAACGGCATCCTGATCGTCGAATTCGCCAATCAGCTCCGCCAGCAGGGCGAGGACGTGGACACCGCCATCCGCAACGCCATGCGGATCAGGCTGAAACCGGTGATGATGACGATGGCATCGACCGTCGCCGGCAGTATCCCGCTGGTGCTGGCAAGCGGCGCAGGCGCGGAGGCGAGAACCGCCGTCGGCTGGGTCGTTGTGGGTGGGCTGGGCCTTGCCACCATCTTCACCCTGTTCCTGACACCGGCGGTCTACCGGATCATCGCGGGATGGTCGCAGCCGCCGGGCGCTTCGGAAAAACGCCTTGCAGAGGAACTGGAGGGCGGCAATGCCGCCTGACGCGAAGCGCGCTCCCCTGAGGGAGCACGCTCGCGACGCCCTCAGAGAATGGCGAAATCGTCAGGCTGATAGACCGCCCCGAACTGGAACACGAACTGGTCCAGGTGCGCGCCCGCGTCATTGATCGTCACGCTCCCGGCCCCGTCGTCCCAGGACAGGACCATCTTGTCATTCGCGTTGATCGACACGTCGACATCCGATCTTTTGAGATCCTTGAAGATCAGCTTGTCATTGCCGTTTCCGGCGAGTTCGACAATATCGACCCGGCCCGATTTCGAGGTCACCACATAGGTGTCGTTGCCGGACTGGCCCGCGAGTTTCTGAACCCCGCCGGAAGATGCCCCCGGTTCCATTCGGTCATTGCCCGCACCGCCGATCAGAGTGTCGGTACCCGCACTTCCTTTCAGGAAATCGTTGCCGCCACCGCCCTTCAGAACGTAGTCAACGTTACCGCTGTCACCCACAACCCTGTCGTCCTTTTCGGCGCCGGTGAACTTCTCGAAACCGTATTTCGACAGCGCCGACGTGTTGAAGCGCGAGCCTGCCTCGACAATGAGCGTATCGACACCGGAACCGCCGATGTTGCGCGGTGTGCCGTTGTCCCAGAAGACATCACCATTGCCGTAGTGGATCTCGTCGTCTCCGGCGCCGCCATACATGACATCCCGTCCGGCACCCCCCTTGATGACATCGTCTCCGGCCTTGCCGAAGAGCCGGTCGTTTCCCGGGCCGCCGAGCAGCGTGTCGTCTCCGCCGTTGCCCTGCAGCGTGTCGTTGCCGCCGGCCCCGCTCAGCCGGTAGTCGACGCTGGCGTCATTGCCCACCACGCGGTCGTTGCCGTCCGCGCCGATGAAGCGCTCGAACCCGTACCAGGAAAGCCCGGACGTGTTGAAGACGGACCCCTTGTTGATGATCAGCGTGTCGATACCGGCGCCGCCGATATCCTTCGGCGAACCGTTTTCCCAGAAGTCGTCACCGTTGGTGAAATAGACCGTGTCATTGCCGCTGCCGCCCGTCGGTGGTGGTGTCGTCCCGCCCCCCTCCGATCCGTCCTTGACGTCGAGCTTGACGTTGCTGCCGGAAATCGAAAACGACTTCTCGATCGTGCCGTCGATGCCGGTCCCGGTGTACCTGGCGGTATAGGACCCGTTTGCCAGCGCGATGCTGTACCCGCCTCCCGGATCGGTCGAGGTTGTGGCGACCGTCTGGCCCGACGCGTTGACGATCGTGACCTTTGCCGATCCGAGTTCCTCGCCGATATCGAAGAACTTGTCGCCGTCCGCGTCATCGAAAACCACGCCGGTGACATAGTTTTTCGCCGTCCCGGCGAAGTTCTGCGTCGCGTAGCTGGTTGAATGGTTCGGGGAACTCGGATGCCCGCCGATCGCATCGCCGATGCCGATCACCGTGTAATTCGAGCTCAGGATGTTGGCCCTGTGGCCGGACGAGTTCATCCAGCCGGTGTGCATTCCCTCAACGACCGCCTGGGGAACATAGGCGCCCGAAATCGGCTGATGCTGGTTGAACGGATTGTAGGCAATGTTCTCCCCCATCGGATACTCCGTCCAGCCCTCTGCCTTCATGCGGTCCCAGGGACTTGAGCCACCCGAACCGGTATGATTGAGAACCCGTCCGTCCGCCATCCATTCGGAATGTTTCTGTGCAGCGGCATTGATCCGCCCGTCCGTTGCAAGCGGCTCGAGCCCAGCTGCCGCGCGCTCCTTGTTGACAAGCTCCAGGATCAACTGCTCGCTGGCACTGAGTGCCTTAACGGGATTGTCGACCATAGCGTTTCCTTTCTTTTCTCACATCGCGCCGGAAGGCTTGCGATGAAATCGGGCGAAAGAAACGCCGCTTTGCGGAAGGATTCTGCTAAAGATGTGTCAGAAAAACTGACCCGCGATACGGGCATGAACGGTTGTCGCCGGTTCGCCTTGAAGCAACGCGAGCAAAGGCTTTTCAACGCAGCGTTAGTTTCGTTCCGCAAGGGACAATGCGGCTTGAGGCCACCGGAAAATTGTCAAAATCCGTTTGGAACAATCAATTCCGGTTGCACAAAGACAGCAAACAAATTGAAAGTAAACTCTTGTCAATAAACAGGGAATTTCATGATCTTGCGCAAGCAAGCTTCAATTTCTTGCAAGCAATATATGTGCTGAACCGTTCAGACGATCACATGATCGAAACCCGCCGAACGAACCCATTTGGTGCAATGACAAGTGCCCCAACGGAAGGGTTCAGCTGTATCGCCTCAAGGTGTCGGACGGCCTTTCGCCGAACATCCTGCGGTAGTCCTGTGCGAACTGCCCGACATGGGAAAAACCCACATCATCCATGACATCGGCGATCGTGACGTCAGCATCCGCGGCCAATTGCAGTTGCCGCCGCGCATGCGCAAGCCTGGCCGACTTCACGAACGCTGCAGGTCCCGTGCCGAACTTGTCCTGGAAAGCAATCTCCAGCGCCCGCCGGGAAATTCCTCCGCGTCGGCAGAGTTCGGAAATCCGCAGATCGGCAATGTCATCGGAGGCGACCGCAGCCACGATTTCCTCCATCACGATACGCGAGGCGTTCGGTGCAAGGCTCCGTGGCTGCAGACCGGTCTGAACGACCCAGCAAATGATCAGTTTCTCCACGAGCGCATCCAGCGTGCAAGGGTCGACAAGCGCCGGCTGCTCATCGAGTTTTCCGAGAATGGAACGCGCTTTCCTCAAGATATTGTCCGGTGCCCTGAAAACGCTTGGAAGCTTTGCCGGATCAGGCACGGTGAGACCGCACCGATTGAAATAATCTGCAATCACCGCAACATCGACGGCGATCAGGTGTACCTCGAAGTCCTCGGCCGAGATCGATTTGAGCTCCGTGCCGGGCAGATAGACCAGAACATCGTGTTCCCCGGTGCTGTGACCCCGCCACCACAATTCCTGCAGCCTCTTTCCGGGGATGGTGAACGTGACTTTCCCCTGTGGCGGTGCCCCGCGCTGGTCGAAATTCATGTGAAAGCGGGCATAGGTGCAATCGAACTGAGCCGCGTGTCCCTGAATGATCTTGGCGATGGTCTGACGTACCGGGACCGGGCCGAGCGGCTGGAACTGAAGATCCCAATTCCGGATGTCATGGCACAGCTGGTCGACGTCCGAAAATTCGGCAACGAGGCTGGCCTGAAAACCTTGTCTCTTCAAGTAAATTGCACCTCCATTTCGCAATTTCGATCATGGGAGCAGAGGAACCTTCGTAGAGTCAATTTGGCAAACATTACAAATCGATCCGGAGGTTTTCGGTCAGTTTTGCGTTTAGGCGGAGAAAACCGCCAAAAGACGGGGCTCGTCGCCAGCAGCAAGGTTCCCTCTGAGCAGCGCAAATTGCGGCCGTGAGCGTCCCCGGCACCTATTGGGAGGCAAGCAGATGAGATTGACATCGGCATTTCTGCTGACATTGGCAATCGGTTACACCGGCGCGAACGCGCAGGACAATCCGATCCTCCGTGATGGGGAATTCGAATACCTACTCGCCCAGAAGCAAGACGAGTGGGCCGAACAGGATCAGAGGATCGAAACACGGCTCAGCGAAATCCGAGAGGCGAATGGCGGCAAGCCGCCGAATATTCTCTACATTCTGATCGACGATGTCAGTTTCGGCCAGATGGGCAATCGCACCCTCAACTACGTTACCGGGATCGACACGCCGAACATAAACGAACTCGCGTCAGAGGGCTTGTCCCTGATGCGCATGTACACCGAGCCGTCCTGTACGCCGACCCGGACGGCGATGCTGACCGGACGCCATCCGGTCCGTGCCGGGGTCGAGGAGGTCAAGGTCGCGCTGGTCGGTGAAGGCCTTTCTGCTGAAGAAGTCACGATTGCCGAAATTCTGAAACAGGCCGGCTACAACACCGCCCACGTGGGCAAATGGCACCAGGGCGACATTGAACAGGCCTATCCGCACAATCAGGGTTTTGACTGGGCGGCCTTCCCGCTTCACCAGCAGGTCCAGCTCAGCCTCATGACCCGCGAAGCCATGACCGCGAACAACATGCTCGGCTTCCACGCATCGGGCCAGAGCAACCAGTTCGCCATCGACCAGCGCTTCAAACCCTACGGCCTGGTAACGGGTGTCGAAGCCGAGGCCGGAGGCATGGCCCGGGAAGTCGACATGGCCGCGGGCGAAGAATGGACCCAGGCCAAATACGAGGACATGAACGAACGCTACCAGCGCCAGATCCTGCAGCAGCTCGAACGGCTCGCCGGCGAGGACGAACCGTTCTTTCTGCAGTACTGGCCGCTGTACCCGCTCAATTTCGTTTATCCGGATCAGGCAATTTCCCGGAACGGTGGCTTCCATGCCGACAAGTTGCAGCTCCTGGATGGCTGGATCGGGGATCTGCTGACCAGGGTGGACGAATTGGGGTTGCGCGACAACACCATCGTCATCCTGATGGCGGACAACGGCCTGATGTATCACTACGAAGGGCCGTCCGGCCTCAATCAACTGATCTACCGGGGTGGCAAGACACAACACCTTGAAGGGGGTGTGCGAACAGACGCCTTCATCCGGTGGCCCGGCATCATCGAAGCGGGCAGCGCCGCCGGGGACATCATCCATGTCTCGGACCTGTTCACCACCTTCGCCCGGATTGCAGACGCGACCGAGTTCATTCCCAGGGATCGCGTCATTGACGGGCTTGACCAGACGGCTTTGCTCCTGGAAGGCGAAGGCAACTCGAGGCGTGACTATGTTTACGTATACGAGGGACCGGTGTTGCGTTCGGTCGTCAAGCAGGAGTTCAAGATGCACCTGCCGGCACCCGGCGTCCCCGGGGCTGCTGCACCCGTCTACAACATTTATCGCGACCCGCGTGAGGAGCATCCCCTCGTCGGCTATTCGCTTTGGTCCGGGGCCTCATTCCAGGACATGGTCAAGCGTCACCAGAAAACGATTGCGAAATACCCACACCTGCCACTCGGCAAGGGAGTGCCCTACGAGGGGATCGAAAACCTCAGGCCGGAAAGCGAACTCACGCGTGAAGTCTTCGCAAGCTGGCAATGAAGGATCGCGAGGGCCCGTGACCGACCGGTTGCGGGCTCTTGCCGGTCACAACAGGAACGGAGGAGCGACATTGCGAAACACGAAACGCCGCGCATGGCTGCTTTTCTTGACATCCCTTGCCATCGCCACCCTCCCGGCGGCCACGCGCGCAGAACCGGTTCGCCTCATCGTTCAGATCACGGTCGACGGCCTCCGGGGTGACCTCCTGAACCGCTATCACGAGAGTTTCGGACCGGATGGGTTCCGCCGCCTTACGGAAGGCGGCCTCTGGTACACGGATGCCCATCACCTGCACGCGAACACTGAAACAATCGTCGGACATGCCACCCTGTCGACGGGAGCCCACCCGTCGGAGCACGGCATGATCGGCAATGCCTGGTTCAATCGCGTGGAAGGCCGTCTCGGCTACAATATCGAGGATCCCGACCATCCGATGCTGCCCATGCCGGGATTTGGCGGTGAAGGCGATCAGGTCGATCCGACGCAAGCTGCTGCAAAATCCAATGGCCGTTCTCCCGTGAACCTTCTGGCAAGCACGTTCGCGGACGAATTGTCCAAGTCGAACAACGGCCGCTCCAAGGTGTTCTCCGTGTCCGGCAAGGACCGCTCTGCCGTCGCCATGGGCGGACATCGCGGCAAATCGTTCTGGATGTCGACCGCAACCGGCGCATTCGAAACAAGCAGCTTCTACTACGATGCGTATCCCGACTGGGCAATCGAGTGGAACGCTGCACGTCCCGCAGATGTCATGGTCGGTGAGACATGGTTTCCGGAATGCCTCGAGACCCCGTATCTATTCGACATCGAGGATCGGTCCTACGCAACGGACCTGCGTGGCTTCGGCAAGGCGTTTCCCCATCACTACGGTGCCCCCGAGGACGGGATGTATTACACCCAGGTCCTTGTTTCCCCGACCGGTGACCGTCTGGTAGCGGATTTTGCAAAGACGATCGTCACGGCCGAACAGCTTGGTGCCGACGACTGGACAGACTATCTGAGTGTCAGCTTCTCCGGCGTGGATGCGACCAATCATTTCTTCGGCCCCTCGAGCCTCGAAAACGAAGAACTAGTGCGCTGTCTGGACCAGACGTTGAGCACGTTTTTCACCTTCCTCGACGAGACGGTCGGTGCAGATCATGTTCTGTACGTGCTTTCTGCCGATCACGGCATGCCGGAAATGCCGGAAGAGCTGAACGAGACCGGGTTCCTTGCCTACCGAAATTCGACCGAGGTCCTCACGGCAAATTTGAATCCCGTCCTTTTCGAGGAATTCGGCGTAAAGGACGCGATCCAGTACTTCTTCCGCCCCTACGTCTACCTCGACCACGAAGCGATTTCCGAGGCCGGTGCGGATCGGCGGGAGATCGAGCGCCGCGTCGCGGAAGACCTGATGGCTGAAAAGGGAATCGCCATGGCAATGCCCACCGTGCCGCTGCCGGAGCAGGACGGCGACTTCCTTCAGGCACCGATCAGGCGCAACCATCATCCGCAGCGATCCGGCGACATTTACGTGGTTCAGACACCCTATTCCTTCCTGTTCGAAGAAGGTGCCATTGCCGTCATGCACGGATCGCCTTGGCGCTACGACACGCATGTTCCGATCCTGTTTTCAGGCCCCGGAATCCAGCCTGCGAGGATCGCAAGGCGGGTCGCGACGATTGACGTAGCGATAACTTTAAGCACAATCTTCGGAACAACAATTCCGAGCGGAGCATCCGGAGGAGTGCTCTTCGAAACACTTGCCGATGCAAAAATAAGTAATAATGCCAATACTTCGGAAACAAGGTAGGGGAAATGGCAATTATTGGAAATCTTCTTTTCTACGCCGGGCTCGCTGTCTCACTTGTCATCGGCCTCCTCTACTTCCGGGATCTCGGCGACGTCACGCAAATGGTTCTGAAGGTGAAGCGGGACAACATGGCCCGGTTCATTCGCAACGAGTACCGGCTTCTTGCCGTCGGACTGTCTGCGGCAGCGGTGATGACGCTGTCCCACCTGCTGTTGGGAGGAGGCCCGTTCTGGCTCTGGCTTGTCGCCGTTCTGCTGCTGATCGTCCTTTATGCCTTTCCCTATGTCTGGGTGCATGTCGGCCTTAGGAACCAGAAGAATTCGGCAAAATACCTTCCCGTCAGGGACGCTATGGAATGGGTCAGCCCGTCCAGTCAGGTCCTTGTTATCGAGAACAACGGCGTCGCCCGCGCGCATCCGGACGCTCAGATCATGCGCCCGCATCTTGCCGGCAACCGCGAAGGGCTGGACGGCGAAAACGTCATCATGACCTATTGTGCGATGGCCAATCTGGGGATCGGCTACACGCCGAAGATCGAGGGACAGGACCTGGACCTTGAAGTGCTGGCGCAGCACGGCAACAATCTGATCCTGCGCGACAACCGGACCGGCGAACCGATCCAGCAGATCTACGGGTTTCGCGACCGGGACGGCACCCCTTCCGAAAATGGCGCCACCTGCCCTGTCCGGCCGCAATTGGCCATGCGTCCCTGGCCGACCTTCCGGATGACCATGCGCGGTTTCAAAAAGGCCTATCCCGACGGCAAGGTCTTCATCAACAGGCCGTCGGAAAACCCGTTCCTGTTTCTGTTCGACCTCGCCATCGAGACCATCTTTTCATCTGAAATCTCCCGCCAGCACCGGGTGAACGAACCGATCATCGGGAACATGAACCGCGCTGCCGACAAGCGCCTGCACAACAAGACCTATGTCTGGGGCGTCGACAACGACGGTGACGCGGTTTGCTGGACGGATGATTTCGTCGTTGAAAACGGCAACATCGTCAATGCCCGGGTCGGAACGAGGGATCTGGTGGTCGCGTGGGATCCGAAATTCGAGAGCCTCGGCGTCTGGTACAACGACACGGGCGCACCGGTCACGGAGATCGATTTCTTCGGCATGACGCCGGCCGGAAGGCTGCAGCGGGTCGAAAACCTCCGCCCCGGAATGTTCTGGCACGTGTGGGCCGAATACTTTCCCAACACCGACATCAACCGGATCGGCGAGGCCTCGGAGAAAAACGAGACAAGCGACGCTGAAACCGAGGCCGCACAGTGAGACGCGGCGGCTGCGAAGGAAATGAACCATTGGCTTATAACAAGAACCGGGAGCCTGCAATGAACAGACTGCTGACGGCAATGACACTCGCACTGCTGACTGTGCCCGCCCATGCACAGAACGCACCCATCGTCCATGATGCGGAATATTACATTCTCCAGGCCCAGAACGGCGAGAAATGGGCGCAGGAAGATGCCGCTCTCGATACCGCCCTCGCCGAAATCCGAGACCGCAACGACGGCAAACCGCCGAACATCTTCTACATCCTGATCGATGATATCGGCTTCGGCGATCTCGGCAGCGCGACCCTGAACGCCATTCGCGGCTACAAGACGCCTGCGATCAACGAACTTGCCAGCGAAGGCATGCGGCTTGCCCGCATGTATACCGAACCCTCCTGCACCCCCACCCGTGTTGCCTTCATGACCGGGCGCCAACCCCATCGCAACGGCATGGGCAATACCCAGGTCGAGCTCTCCGGTTTCGGCCTCGCGGACGCGGAAGTCACGCTCGCCGAGGTCTTGTCCGAAGCCGGGTACAACACGTCTCATGTCGGCAAATGGCACATGGGCGACATACAGGCGTCCTGGCCGAATTTTCAGGGTTTCGACTACGCCGTTTTCCCCGTCCATCAGCAGGGTCAGCTGACCATCTATCACGATGACGCCGCCGACGAGGAAGTCTCCATCGGCATCGGCGACAACAACTACGATGACCGCTTCACGCTGGACCGCTGGTTCAGGACCGATTCATCCCGCCTTGTCACGGGCGTCGAGGGTACCCGGAACGAACCTGTTCAGGAAGTGGAGATGGCCGTCGGCGAGCGCTGGAACGAAGCCAAGTATCACGAAATGAACGTCCGCTACCAGAACCAGGCGATGGAACAACTGCGCGAACTCGCCGCGAAGGACGAACCTTTCTTCCTGCAGTACTGGCCGCTTTACCCGCTGACCGGTCCGCGCACCACGACGGATGAATACACAACCCCGAATGGCGGCATCTATGTCGAGAAGATGAAACTTGTCGACCAGTGGATCGGCGATCTCATGCGCGAAATGGACACGCTGGGTATCGCAGACAACACCATCGTCATCGTCATGGGCGACAACGGTCATTTCACGAAGTACTCGCCCCAGTCCGGATATACCCCGATGATCTTCAAGGGCGGCAAGGGCAAGACGACGGAAGGCGGCGTGCGCGTCGATGCCTTCGTGCGCTGGCCCGGCGTCATCGAGGCAAACTCGGTCGTCGGTGACATGGTGCATGTCAGCGACCTCTTCACCACCCTCGCCCGCCTCGGAGGCGCCAAGGGCAACATTCCGACAGACCGCATCATCGACGGGATCGACCAGACATCACTGTTGCTGAACGGTGAGGAATTCGGCCGCCGCGATTACGTGTTCCTTTACAACATCAACAAGCTGGAGGCCGTGGTGAAGGAGCAGTACAAGCTCGCGATCCCCGGCGGCAGCATCGAGAATGCCATTCTCGCCGACTTCTACGACCTCTTCCGCGATCCTCAGGAGAAGTATCCGGTGTCCACCGAGATCGGCGCCTGGGGCAGCGCGAAATTCGTGAACATGCTGCAGCGCCATCTGATGCGAAAGGAAAAGTATCCGGACATGAAACCGGACGTCGGCATGCCTTATGACGGGGTGACAAACCTGCGCCCCGAAACACAGGCGATGCTCGAGGAGTGGCTGTTCATGCGGAAAACACCAGAGCAATGACGCGAGGACGGGAGACCCGGGAAACGCGGACATCCTCACCTTTGACGATGTTGCATTTCCGCCATGCCCGGGACTTTTTGTGCTCAGCCGGTGGCGACCGCGTCATGCATATGTTTGAATAAAATCAAGCGGTTCATCTGATTTGAACTGAAAATGCGGCAAGAAGGCAAGATTTCATGCGCAATTTTTACAGTAATTCTGCCAAAGCGTGCGGCGTGGGTTTGACTTTACTCACGGCGAGCTTGCCGTTCTCAACGTCATACGCGGCTGATCTGCCACAACCTGCAACCGAACCCTACCAGGTCAACGAGCGGGTCAACCGCGCCTGGGAGTTCATGATCGCGCCCTATTTTGTCGCCGCCAACATCACCGGAACCACGCAGGTCGGCCGCCTTCCGGCGACAGATATCGACGTCGACACCGGCACGATCCTGGAGAACCTTCGCTTCGGAGCGATGGTGCGCGCTGAAGCCCTTTACCAGCAGAAAGTCGGCGCAATGCTCGACATTGCCTATATGGGGCTCGGTGCCTCCGCCGATGTGCGCGCCGGTGGCGGGCGCATCAGTGTCGGGGTCGATCAGCTGATCGTCGAGGGAATGCTGTTCTACCGCGTCTACAACTCGCCGCAGACCTCTGTCGACGTCTATGCCGGCGGACGCTACTGGGACATCAACTTGGACCTCAACGCACAGGGCACCTTCGTTGGCAATTTCGATATCTCCCGCGGCGACGACTGGATCGATCCCGTGGTCGGAATTCGCGCCTTCCACATGTTCAACGACAAATGGTCTGCCAACGCCAGGGGCGACATTGGCGGCTTCGGCGTGGCGTCCGATTTCACCTGGAACGTCCAGGGCGGCATCGGCTACCACTTCAACAAGACCTGGTCGGCCCACATGCAGTACAAGGCGTTGAGTGTCGACTACGACAACGACAAGACCGGCACCGACAGCTTCGGCTATGACACCATCACCCACGGCCCGCTGCTTGGCGTCGTCGCCCGTTTCTGAGCGGTGACGCGGCGCCCGCCGTGCGTCACCCCTTGACAGGGTAGCGGTGCGCTTCCTCGAACACGTCGATGACCTTCGTGCCGGCCTTGATGACAGCCCCATGCTCGGCACCGCTCGGGATGTCGTAGATGGCGCCGGGGCCGAGGGTTTTCGTTTCCCCGTCGATCGTGAATTCGATCTCCCCGTCCAGCACCGTCCCCCACTGGGCGAGATGGGCATGGGGCGGCAGAACGAAATCCTTCTGAAAATCGAAAAAGACAACAAGCCCGGCGTCCGACTGGATCGCATGCGAGGTCACCACATCTTCGGGAAACGGGATGTCCAGTGCGGGAAAATTCTTGATGAAATCCGGTAACTGCATGCTTCTACCTCAAATGCGATGACACAACGAAAGCACAGTGCCCGCTCAAGACCTCCCGTGCAAGCGCCCTGCCCAGATCGCCGTTGACGGCAGAAAACGGTCTCGCAGGTATCGGGAATCGGGCGTGTCCAAACCTGCCGAGAAACGAACATTCCTATTCGAAAACAATGACTTGAAGCCGCATCCGGAATCAGTTTCTAACCTTTCATCACCCCCATCGCCATACTTCAGCCGACCTGGGACAGGACCACACCCGCGAGCGCCGCAGCGAGCAAGGTCCAGATCAGGTTGACATGGAAGCGGAGCAGGAGAAGGCCGCTAAATATCGCGAGCACAGGCACCCGCCAGTCCAGGCTTGTCAGTTCCGGCACCCAGAGGGTGAACCACCCCCACCGCTCGGCGCTGACGGACCCGAAGACGACATGCAGTGCGAACCAGACCGAGAGATTGAGCACAACCCCGACCACGGCAGCGATGATGGCCGAGAAAGCCGATTGCAGCCTTGGCAACGCCGATATCCGGTCAATGTAGGGTGCGCCGGCGAAGATCCACAAGAAACAGGGAACGAACGTTGCCCACAGCGCGACGAGGCCGCCGGCCAGGCCCAACCAGAGGCCGCCGCTCTGAAAGGCGGCCAGAAATCCCACGAACTGCGTTACCAGGATCAGCGGCCCGGGTGTCGTCTCGGCAAGACCGAGCCCGTCCATCATTTCACCTGCGCTGAGCCAGCCGTGCAGGATGACAACGTCTTGCGCCATGTAGGCAAGAACGGCGTATGCGCCGCCAAAGGTCACAACGGCCAGCTTGGAAAAGAACCAGCCGAGCTCGCTCAGGACCGGGGCTCCGCCCCACCAGTCGAGCAGTGCCAGCGGTCCGAGCCACAAGGCCAGCCAGACGGAGATACGGGCAAGGGTTGCGGCGAAGGAAACATCGGTACCGGCGTGTGAACCGGCACCGCCATCGCCCGCATCACAGCCGGTTCCCCTGCCCGTCGCTGCGCCGAACAGCGCGGCGGCGAGCACGATCAGCGGGAACGGCAGAGACAGAAAGAAGATGGCCACGAAAGCCAGACCGGCAATGATCCATTCCTTCCGCTCTTTCAAGGCCCGCCTCGAAAGCCTCAGCAGGGCTTCCAGCACAACAACGAGAACAGCAGCCTTGATGCCCAGGAACAGCTGCGACATCAGCGGAACATTGCCGAAGACGGCATAGAGGCCAGCCAGCGCGAAGATGGCAATTGCCCCCGGGATCACGAAAAGCAGGCCCGCAATGAGCCCGCCTGCAATGCCCCCCAGCTTCCAGCCGCAATAGGTCGCAAGCTGCATGGCTTCCGGTCCCGGCAGAAGCATGCAGAAGCCAAGGGCGTTGGCGTAGGCTCTCTCGGACAGCCAGCCGGTTTCCTCTACCAGCTTGCGATGCATCAGCGCGATCTGGGCCGCGGGACCGCCGAATGACAGAAGGCCGATGCTGCCGAATACGGCAAACAGCCGCCTCCAGGAAACCGCTATATCCCTGCACAGCGGAGCACACCCGTCCGGAGACCGGGAAGTTTCGGACTGTCTCGGCATGAGATCAGCCCCTGCCGCCGGTCGTGGGCCAGTCGTGTCCTTCATCGGTCGCATCGCGCGCCCAGCGGTAGAAGGCGTCGTAAAGACCCATGCCTGCCTCCAACTGCCGCAAGTCGTCCTTGTACATGCGTGACAAGCCGAGCGAAGCCGCCAGCAGCCCTGCGGCCTCCGGTGCCAGGTCATGCCGATTGGTATCGGCAGCCCGCACGATGGTGGCGAGCCTTGAGAGCGGTGCGCTTTGAAGCTGGAATTCCTCCAGCATCGTATCGAAGCTGCAGCGATCGTCGCGGTGGCTCCAGAAGGCATTTTCAACATCGAACGGCGTGGCGCCGAATTTTTCGGCGACCGCATCGACCTGTGCCGGTGACACGAAAAGGAACCGGGCGGACGGATCGACAAACCGGCGTATGAGCCAGGGACAGGCAATCCGGTCGATCTTAGGCCGATGGCGCGTCACCCAGACGGTCTGTCCTTCGGAATTCCTGCCAGGCAGACTTGCAGCCGGCACCATCGGCAGCCCTGCCTCGCGCCATCCGGTGCATCCGCCCTCCAGGAATTCGGCATGGATGCCGCTGGCTCTCAGGATCGCCGCAACCCCTTCCGACAGCTTCAGCCCTTTCCAGCAGGCGACCACCACCCGCCTGCCCTGCAGCCGGCCGGCAAGATCGTCGACACTTCGGAACGGCTGCCGGAAGGACGACGGGATCAAACCGGGATCTGCGGCGAAGTCCTCATCGATACGCACATCAAGGATTACCGGTGCATCGGGCGTACCGACAAGTCGTGAAAGCTGTGAAACAGATATGGAGTTCAGAGACGGCATGGCGCGTCCTCCCGTGGAATGGGTTTCAAGGACGCGAAACTTCAGCTTACGCCTCACGGGGTGTTCGCTCGCCCCATGGGATTTAAGTGCCAAATTGCCGGAAGCCTGTCAAGAAAACAGGCTCCCGTGGTTTACGTTACCCGTTCAGGACGTCTTTTACGGTCGTCGCCAGCTGCTTCAGCGTGAACGGTTTCGGCAGGAAGAAGAACTGCTCGCCCTCGGGCAGGTTCTCTTCGAAGGCGTCTTCGGCATATCCGGACACGAAGATGATCTTCAGATCGGGCTGGGTCTTGCGAAGCTCCACGAGGAGCGTCGGGCCATCCATTTCCGGCATGACCACATCGGAGACGACCAGGTCGATTTCACCGCCGGCCTCTTCCATAACCTCAAGCGCTTCGTTTCCCGAGCCGGCTTCATGGACCGTATAGCCTCGTGACGCGAGTGCACGCGCGGCAAAGGCCCGCACCGCTTCTTCGTCCTCCACGAGAAGGATCGTGGCCGATCCGGTGAGATCGGCGACCTTCTCCGGTTCCGTTTCCTTGGGTTCGGGCTTGGGTTCCTCGACAATTTCGGGAATGTGCCGCGGCAGGAACAGCCGGAAGGTCGTACCGGCATCGACTTCGGACGTGCAGAAAATGAACCCGCCGGTCTGCTTGACGATGCCGTAGACGGTCGACAGGCCGAGGCCGGTTCCCTTGCCGACTTCCTTGGTGGAAAAGAACGGATCGAAGATCTTCTCCATGATTTCCGGCGGCATCCCGTGGCCGGTGTCTTCCACTTCCACAAGGGTGTACTCGCCGGGCGGCATGCCCCGCGTATTTTCGAACTGGGTGGACTGGGCTTCTTCAACGTTGCTGGTGCGGATCGTCAACCGTCCGCCCTCGGCCATCGCGTCTCCCGCATTCACGGCCAGATTGACGATGACCTGCTCAAGCTGGTTGAGATCCGCCATGACCGGCCACAGATCGCGGCCGTGAACCACTTTCAGCTCGACCTTCTCCCCGAGCAGGCGATCCAGCAGGATCGACAGATCGGCAAGGACATCGTTCAGTTCGAGCTGTTGCGGCCGCAACGTCTGGCGGCGCGAGAACGCGAGCAGCTGCCGCACGAGCCCGGCGGCGCGGTTCGCGTTCTGCTTGATGTTCATGATGTCCTGGAAGGACGGATCGGTGGGCCGGTGGCTGGCCAGAAGCAGATCGGAAAAGCCGATAATGGCGGTCAGCACATTGTTGAAGTCATGTGCCACGCCGCCGGCCAGCTGACCGATCGCCTGCATCTTCTGGCTTTGCGCGAACTGGGCTTCCAGCGCCCTTTGCTGCGTCGTCTCCAGAGCATAGACGATCGCCGTCTCGCCGTCGCCTTCACCGTCCTGGACGGCGGACACGTAGAAGGTCGCAGAACGCGGATCGTTCCCCTCGACCAGCGGAATGTCGATCGGTGCGATCTCGCCGATGCCCTTGGCTGCTGCCGAGAGGGCCCTGGACAGGTCCTCGCGCCCGCTCTCCGCGACATAGGCTTCCAGCTTGGGCGATTCCTCGACCGTGTCGGCGGCACCGAACAGTTTCAGGAACGGCGCATTCGTCCGCAGGACCCGGCCCTCGTTGTTGAGCGATGCAATCGAGATCGGTGTGTTGTTGAAGAAGCGGGCGAAACGAACCTCGGCGGCACGCAGCGCCTCGGACGCTTCCTCGCCCTCGCCTCGCGACCGGTTCAGCACCAGCGTGCGGCTGTCCCCGGCCTGGCCGTTTTCCCCGAACGGAACCCGGTGCAGCAGCCGCACCGGCAGTCCGCGCCCGTTGCGCGTGACGAAATCGAGATCGAAGGTCTCGCTCTTGACCTCGCCGGCCTGGCCCTTGACGGAGCGGATCAGCTCGGTGCCGTCACCGCGCACAATTTCCGAAAGGTCGAGATCGCCCGCGTCAAACTGCGCGAGATCGTAACCAAGCCAGTCGGCGAGCGTCGCGTTCAGGTAGACGATGCGGCCCCTGGAATCGCTTGAGAAGAACCCGGCAGGGGCATGATCGAGAAAATTGATGACCCGCTGAAGTTCCTGGAAGGAGTTTTCCTGTTCGGCCCGGTCACGGGTGATGTCGGCAAGCTGCCAGATCGACATCTGCTTGCCGCTGCGCTCCCCGGAGGCCTGCAACGGCCTGACGGAAACCCGGTACCAGCGCGCGGTTCCCTCGACGCGGCCGAGGGGAAACGGCATCCGGATCTCTTCCTGAACCTTGCGGCCTTCACGCATTGCCTGGGACAGCCTGAAGATCGCGTCGGCGGCGTCCGGATCGGAGGAGAACACCCGTTCGACGACGCGGATGTCGGAAGGCGTGTCCGCTCCGGTCAGTTCGGCATAGGCGGTATTGGCATAAACCAGGCGTCCGTCGGTATCGGTGATCAGGGCGCCGTCATCCATCGTGTCGACAAAGGCAGCCGCCAGCGGATTGGCTTCCCCCGGCCGCGCCGACAGGCGCAGAAAGCCGATGGCACCGGCAAACAGGCAGAAAACACCGACCACCGCCAGAATGCCAAGCAGCGCGAGGATGAAAGGTTGGGCGACTTCGCGGTCCATGACCGCAAAGGCAGCAGCAGCCCCGACCAGAAGCACAGCCAGACCTATCAGGAGGCCAATATTACCGGAGCGCTCCGGC
Organism: Roseibium sp.; assembly: GCF_965232425.1. Taxonomy (GTDB): domain Bacteria; phylum Pseudomonadota; class Alphaproteobacteria; order Rhizobiales; family Stappiaceae; genus Roseibium. The sequence goes on along the minus strand of NZ_OZ246971.1, from coordinate 4,737,384 downwards.
CGGCTGATCATCGGCCCGCCCGGCGCTCCGTCCGTGTCACTCATACGTCCTGTCTCCCGGCCCGATTCGGTTTCTTTGGGGCCGTCTGCAAGCATTCTGTGCTTGCCCCCCAATTTCAACTGATATGACGCTTACTTCTGTTGAAATTCACGCGTTTGAAGGCGTTTTTTGACGCTCGGTGAAGCCGCGCACCGGTCTGCACCCCAAAAGCATGTCTTCAAGAGGGATTGAGTAGGGGTCAGGGTCCTAGTTTGCTCTCCAGGACGCACGTTTGCGCATTCTGAAGACAAAGCCGATGACCTCGGCAACCGCCTTGTAGTGCTCTTCGGGAACTTCCTGATCGATTTCCACCGTTGCGTAAAGTGCCCTCGCCAGCGGCGGGTTCTCAACGACAGGAACCTCGTTGTCCTTCGCGACCTCGCGCATTTTCAGGGCGATCGCGTCCGTGCCCTTGGCAAGGCAGAGCGGTGCACCCATGCCTTCCTCGTACTTGAGCGCAACGGCAAAGTGCGTCGGGTTGGTCACGACAACGGTCGCCTGCGGCACCGCCGCCATCATGCGTTTTCGCGACCGCTCCATGCGCAGTTGCCGGATCTTGCCCTTGACCTGCGGATCACCCTCGGTCTGCTTGAATTCTTCCTTCACCTCGCGAAGGGACATCTTCTGTTTATTGAACCACTTGTTCTTCTGGTAGGCGTAGTCTGCCGCTGCCACGACCGTCATGACCGCTAGGATGGCCGCAAGCAGCTGCAGGATCAGGACCTGGGCCTCCTCCAGGATGACGCTTGTCTCGGCGAAAATGATGATGTCGGCCTCGTCGCGATGCGGCCACATCACCGCCACCATGAGCGCACCGACAATCGAGATCTTGAACATGCCCTTGGCGAAGTTCACCAGACTGTCGGCGGAAAACAGGCGCTTGAAACCGGAGAGCGGCGAGATCTTGGACAGTTTGGGCTTGATCGTCTCGGCGGTCAGAAGCGGCTGATGCTGTATCAGGTTGCCGGCAACGGCCATCACCAGCAGCGAGATCAGCGGCAGCCCGACGATCAGGGCGACCGATTGGCCCGTATCGCGCCAGAGCGCCTTCAGGGCGAAGCCGTCCACGGGGATCTGGTGCGCATGTTCGATATACCCCTTCATGAGACCGCTGAGCGAGGCCGCCGCCCCCGGCGCGAAAATAGCGATCATCAGGGTTGCCCCGGCAAGGGTGAACCAGGTGCTGACCTCCTGCGATTTGGGAACGTCCCCCTTGTCATGCGCTTCCTTCAAGCGCTTTTGCGTGGGGTCCTCAGTCTTTTCTGAGTCGTCGGTATCGTCAGCCATGTCGACCCGTCACCCTATAACGAACTTGCCGATCGATTCCTGGAAATGCTCGAGATAGAACATCATCAGCGTCGCAATCAGCGCCATGAGAAGGAACAGACCCACGGCGATGTTCACGGGCATCGCGATGAAGAAGATCTGCATTTGCGGCATCAGCTTGTTGAGCAGGCCGAGACCAAAATAGAACACCAGCCCGACCACCAGGAACGGCGCGCTCATGCGCACCGCAATCGTGAACACATGCGCAACCGTTTCCGTGGCGTTTTGCGCAAAATCACTCATGGGCGGCAGATTGCCGGGCGGAAAAATCGTGAAGCTGTCATAGAGGGCGGCAATGACCAGGTAGTGCGAATCCGACACGAAGACCAGCGTGATCCCCAGGACGGCCAGAAAGTTGCCGTAGAGAGCCCCCTGTTGACCTTCGTTGGCGATATCCGTTCCCAGCGCAAAGGCAAGCCCGGACTGGTTCGCCATGATCATGCCGGCAATCTGGAGAGCGGATGTGATCAGGCGCGCGCACAGCCCGATGCCGAACCCGATGGCAAGTTCGCCTCCCAGCAGCAAAAGCAGCTGCATCATGTTTGATGTGAGGTTGTCCGGATAGAGCGATGCTGCGACCGGATACATCACCAGCGTGAGCGCAAGCGCGATGGTCAGCCGGAACCGCATCGGAATGGAGCTCTCGCCCAGCGCGGGAAGAAGCATCAGCATCGTTCCGAGACGGGCGAACATCAACAGGAAGGCGGCGGCGACATCCGGCAGGAAATCTAGCTGAATGGTCATGAGGTCGCGCCCGTGAGCCCCTTCAGCCGGTCGTCAGGATCATTTCGGTGACCCGTCCCATGAACGCCTGAAGCAACTGGCTCATGAACGGCAGCGTCACGAGGATGGTCACGAAAATCGCGAGGATCTTGGGCACGAAGACCAGGGTCATTTCCTGGATTTGTGTCAGTGCCTGGAACAGAGCGATCACGACGCCGACGAGCAGCCCGATGACCATGGCCGGCGCGGCCACGAGGATCATCGTCCAGACGGCCTCGCGGGCCAGATCGAGGACTTCGCCTCCGGTCATGTCAAATCCCCCAAGGCGCAGTCAGATCGGCATCCGCATGATTTCTTCATAGGCGGAAATGACACGGTCACGAACCGCGACCATGGTTTCCAGAGCGACTTCGGTCTCGGCCACGGCCGTGACGACATCGACGACGCCGGTGTTACCTTCGATCATCCCGATCGCTTTCTCGTCGGCCTGCTGCCCCTTGTCGACAACGGTATCGACGGCTTCCTTTACCATCTGGCCGAAATCCATCCCGGTGGTCTCGGGAGTGGTTTCTTCAATTGTTCTGGCTTGTTGCTGGAGTTTGGCAGCCAGCTGGTAGGCATTGTTTGCAATTGACGGAGTGGTCACGGCTCCGGCCCCTTTCAGTAAGTGTATTCCAGAACTCAGGCGCGCAGAATGTCGATCGTTCGCTGCAACATCCGGCGCGTGGATTCGATGACATTCAGATTGGCCTCATAGGAACGCTGGGCTTCCCGCATGTCGGTTGTCTCGATCAGCGTGTTCACGTTCGGCTGCAGCACATATCCGTTCTCGTCGGCGGCGGGATGTCCCGGCATATGCGTCGACTTGAAATCGGAAGTATCCTCGGCGACCTTGCCGAGTTCGACGGTCTTTGCGCCGAGTTCCTTGTCGAAATGGCTCTGGAAGGTCGGGATCTTGCGCCGATAGGGCTCCTCCTCCGGCGTGCGCGCCGTTGAATTCGCATTGGCGATGTTCTCCGCGATGATGCGCATCCGGCCGTTCTGGGCTTTCAGCCCGCTCGCGGAGACGAACAGGGATTTGATCAGGTCCAACTTGCCAATCCTCCTTCAATCTGCGGCGCGCTAAACGCTCTTGGAAAGCGCGGTCCGGATGAGACCCAGCCCTTTGGTGTAGAGGGTCGTCGCGGCTTGGAAATCCATCTGGTTCTGCGTGATTTTCATCATCTGCTCTTCCAGATTTACATTGTTGCCGTCGGGCGTGATCTCAAAGGAGTCCAGCTTCTCGACCTTCGCAGGCAGATTGCCGGACACGGCCCCTGAGATATGACCGACCTTGGTGACCGCGGTACTGACGGCTGCATTCTGGAGACCGATATGGTCCTGGAACGAGTACGATTTGACGTCCCTGGACACATATCCGGGCGTATTCGCATTGGCGATGTTTTCAGCCAGAACGCTCTGCCGGGTCTGGTGCCACTGCATCTTCGACTTCAGCGCCTGGAAGAGCGGCAAGTCCATTGCGGCCATCTTTTTCACCATGTGTTAACCAACTAGGCAATCATTGCCGCCTAAATGGTTAACGAATAGTTAATGCAGGAATTGGCAAATGGCGGAACTTCTACAAAAAACAGTGGAATAGACCGACATTCCTTTGCAATTCGCGAATTCGAGCTGCCTCAAAACAGGCAATATTTGCCCACTTCTGTTAATTTTACATCGGAAAGAGATTCGGTCTCCGGCAACAAGCAAAACGGGAAATTGTGGCGAATTGCCGGATTATCGACACATTCGAAAGACGGAGAAACAGCCTCCGCAAATCGCTGAACCCAGACCCGGCAACGGCAACAATTGCTGGGGAAAAACTGGAGATACCCCAATTGCGACGACGGCGCGGTGTATCGGCAAAACGAGAACATTCCGCTGGCGGGGCGGTACGAGGTCAACATGTACAACTGGATTGAATCAACGTTCAACGTAAGCGGCGGCGCAACCCAGGTCATCGCCGCCATACTGGCACTGATCGTTGTCCTGCTGCTGTTCAGCATCTTCGTCTTCGTTCTGAAGCGGCTGACGGGCTCCAACGCCCCGCAGAACAGAAGCCGGCAACCGCGCATAGCGGTCATGGACAGCACGAATGTCGACGCCCGCAGACAGCTTGTCCTGATCCGCCGCGACAATGTCGAGCATCTTCTGCTGGTCGGTGGACCGAGCGATCTGGTCGTCGAGCAGAACATCGTCCGCAACGCACCGGTGGCGGCACAAAGGCAGGCCCCGAACGCGGTCCCCGCCAGTACCGGCTCGGGACCAATGAAGATGCCGACCGCGCCGGGCCCGGACATTCCGGCCAGACCGGAAGAGCCAGTACGGCAGCCTGTTGCCGCAATGGTGAAGCCGGAACCTGTGCCAGCGGTTCCGCTGAAAGCCAGGGCCGAACCGGCTGTCAGACCGGCCCCGAAGGCTGCCGCTGTCGGCGCGGCGGTCCGGCCGGTTGCCCCGCTGAAAAACGAAGACAAGACCCCGCCCGTGGCTCCCCCCGCCCCCACCGTGATTACGAGGCAGACGCAGGAAAAAGAAACCGGCACGCCTCCGGACAGGGCTGCGGACCTTCTGAGGGCGGCCACTCAAAACGGTTTCAACCGGTCCACGAGCGCCGCGCAAAATGTCAGGGAAGAGACCGCAGACGCGGCCGGGATCGAAGCTGCTGTGAAGAACAGGACAGAACCCGAAATCGGCGCTCCTTCGAAAGCCAAGGAAGAGCCGGCGTTCAAACCGGCACCGGAACCCGACCTGGAAAAAAGTGCTTCGGAGAGCGATGAAGGCGCATCGGCGCCGCTCAAGAGCCTCGGACGTTCGATCGCCGCGCGCGAACGATCGTCGCAGACAGTCCACACGATTACGCCCCCCTCGTCAGGCCCCGCTGCGCGCGCCAAGACCGCGCTGCTCACCCCGGTTCAGGTACCAAAGGAACCCGACGACAGCGGCTTCATGTTCAAGGAACAGGATGCAGAGACGCCGCCGGTCGATCCAACCGGGTCTGCCGACGATGGGGATAATGAACCGAATGCCGAAGTGAACCGGGAGGATGAGAAACTCAAGCTGTCCGACGTGTTTGGAAACACGGAAAGGTTCAACTGGGGTGACGACGAACCGGCAGAGGCCGTTGAGGCGGATGCCATCAGCGAAGATGCACCAGTTGAAGAGGAGACTGCACCGTCCGAAGACGCATCGGCCTCCCCTCCCCGAGAACTCAAGCTGGATCTTGAGATGGATGATCTCATCGATATCGAAACGCCGGACCCGCAAAAATCCGGTCCGGTTGAAGACAGTTCCGTTTCGCCGGTTCCGACCGTAAAAGGTCCGGAAATGCGATCCGAAGGATCGGCCCCTTCGGCTGCGAAGCAAGCGGCGACGCTTGATATTGTTCCGGGAGCTGAACCGGAACCACGGGTGGTTCAGGGATTGGGCGACAAGAACCCGATCGAGGATGAAATGGCCAAGATCCTCTTCGAGTTGGGCGGACAGCAAAATCGATGATCGGAGAGCGTCGCGACGCGGGGCATCGGTGGCGGTTCTGGAACGTGGGCGTCTTTCTTGCGCTCACCGTGATCTTGTCCGCATTCTCATCGCCGGCCCTGGCCCAGGAAATTTCTGTCGGTTTCGGGGACGACGCCAGCCTGACGGAACGCGCCGTTCAGCTGGTTATCCTGCTGACCGTTCTGTCGCTCGCGCCGTCCATCCTGGTCATGACCACAAGCTTCGTGCGTATCGTGGTTGTGCTGTCACTGTTGCGCTCCGCAATTGGCCTTCAGACCGCGCCGCCCAACATGGTCATGGTCAGCCTCGCGCTGTTCCTGTCGGCATTCATCATGATGCCGACGTTGCAGGCAGCCTATGACGCGGGTGTCCAGCCGCTGATAGAAGGCGATATCGAATTCGATCAGGCCTATGAGCGTGCGGCCGATCCGTTTCGCACCTTCATGCTGTCACAGGTACGCGAAAAGGATCTGGAACTGTTTCAGGAGCTCTCGGGTCAGGAGGCCCCGGAAGGGCCGGAAGATCTGGCCATGGCAACTCTCATTCCGGCATTCATGATTTCCGAACTGAGACGTGCGTTCGAGATCGGTTTCCTGCTTTATCTTCCCTTCCTGATCATCGACCTCGTGATTGCGTCGGTGCTGATGTCGATGGGCATGATGATGTTGCCGCCTGTCGTCATCTCCCTGCCCTTCAAGCTCATCTTCTTTGTTCTCGTTGACGGCTGGAACCTGGTGGCCGGATCGCTGGTCAAGAGTTTCGGCGGCGGCTAGCCTGGCTCGCGGGGCACCAGCAGAACGTACCAGAACCTCCTGACGCAAAAACTGGATCGGACCCGGACTATGCAGACCGGAAGCTTCTAGTAGAATGTCGGCGAGACTGCGATCTCGGACCAGTACTGAAGAATGACATCCATAACAGCGACGAATTGATCGTAGTCCTGCGGCTTGCAGACAAAGGCGCTCGCGTTTCGCTTGTAGCATTCGTGCATCTCTGCGGCATCGACCGAATTCGACAACATGATGACGGGTTGGTTCCAGTAGTTGGGATTGCGCGACAATTCACGCAGAAAGTCGATCCCCGGCAGTTGCGGCAACCGGATGTCCAGAAAGATCAGGTCTGGCGGAACTGTCTGGCTGCCGGGTTGACCGATTTGCCTGAAGTGGGCTTCGGCCTCGATTGCCGAACTGTAGCAGGTGACGTCGACCTCGCGGCGGCTTGCCTCAACGGCCTTTACAAACAGCAGCTGGTCATTGGCGTTGTCTTCAATGAGCATCACGTTGAGGCGGCGATGACGTCTGGGCGATATGATGTCTTCCTTGTTTGGCACCCGGACCGGCCCGCTCCCGCTTGTCTCAAGCACTTCGAAAAAATAGTCGACGGGAACACCAAGGACTTCGGCGAGCTTGAAAATCTGGAAGGCCGATATCCGGGACTCGCCGACTTCCTGTTTCTGGACAAGTTGAGGCGAAACACGGAGCCGTTTGGCAAGGTCGGCCTGACTGAGCCCGAGTTGCCGGCGTCTCTCCCTTAGCCTCGCGCCAAGCCTGTCGTCAGGATCGAAGCTGTTGTACATCGGCATGCTCTTTCGGGGTTGGCGTTGGATCCTTGGGTATCGTGAAGTAGAAGCTTGTCCCGGCGCCCAGCTTCGTCTGCAGCCAGATCACGCCCCCCATACGAAAGACAGCCTTCCGCACGATCGCGAGACCGACACCGTTACCGGCCGGTTTTGCCTGCGGATGAAACCGCGAAAAAACATCGAACACAGCTTCGCGGTTGTTTTGCGCAATACCCAGTCCGTTGTCGGAAACCGCGAACTCGTAAACGCTCGGCTTTTCGGTGAAATCTATCTCGAGCTGCAACGGACGATCAGGATGCCGGTAGTTTACGGCGTTCTGGATCAGGTTCTGGAACACATGCGTCATGAGCGTTGCATTGCACGTCACGATGGGCAGCGCGTCCATTTTCAGAGTGTGGTCTCGTCCTCCGTCGCCGCGTTTTTCCAGATCGGAAAAGATGGAATTGACGAGCTTGCGGCAATCGACCGGCTCGCTGAGATTGGCAACATGATTCAGGCTGGAGTAAATGATCAGATCGTCAATGAGACTGCGCATCTTCACGGACGCGTCCCGTATCCGGGTCAGATATTGCCGGCACTCCTCCCGGTTTTCCGTCTTTTCCGCCAGTTGCGAGAAGGAATAGATCGTGCGCAGCGGCTCCTTGAGGTCATGTGTTGCGATGTAGGAGAAATTCTTCATGTCCGGATCGATGAGATCGTAGGCCGCATGTCCGACTTCGGTCAGGTCGCCGCCCTGTATTTCTTCGGACGGGTTCAGCCTGATGTTGGTGAGCATGGTCAGCCCGCACCACAGAAGCAGGTTGGCGAAGGCGACGACAAGACAGATCGCGGTTGAGCCATAGATCTGTGTTTCCCAGGAAGCGTCATTGGCAAAGCTGACGACCACGATCGCCGAGAACAGCCCCGGTCCGAGGTGAACCGGCACGGCTCCGACCGCGTCGTCGATCTTCAGGCGAAGCAACAGTCGATCCGTTGCAATCATGATGGCAGCGCCACATGCACCAAACACAAAGCCCATATAGGCGTGTTGCGAGTGCGGAGCCGCGGTTATGGCCACCAGACCCGCCAGCGCACCGTTCAAAATGATCACCAGGTCCCACCGGCGAAGGACAAGCCTTGAATAGACACAGGCAAAAAGCACTCCGCCAACCGCACCCGAATTCGTAAACGCGACAATACGCGGGATATCGGCAAAGCCTGCGAGATCTTCAACAGGCAGGGCGGAACCGCCATTGAAGCCGAACCAGCCGATCCAAAGCAGAAACACACCCAGCGTCGCAAGAGGCAGAGACGACGGGGAGGTTTGCCGTTTCGCCCCCGGATGATCGAAGCGGTTCAGTCTCGGCCCGAGTATCAGGCTTCCGATCAAGGCGGCCAGGCCGCCTGCCGTGTGAACGACCGTTGCGCCGGCGAAGTCATGAAAGCCGTTCTGCTGCAGCCAACCACCACCCCAGACCCAATTGCCGATCAGGGGAAAGACCAGCGCGCCGTTGAAAGCGGCAAAGATCAGAAACGCATTGATCCGCATACGCTCCGCAACTGCACCGGAGACGATCGAAGTGGAGGAAACCGCGAAGAGCGATACAAAAAGCCAGTAGGCGGGTTGCAACAACCCGCCTTCCTGTAGATCGCCGTCCCCCCAGACCTGATAGGCTGAAAGGAAGTTTCCGTCTCCGATGCCGAACATCAACTGATGTCCCAACAGGTAAAAGGACATCGTGGTGACTGCCAGGGCCGCAACATTCTTGGTGAGAATTGCCGCCACGGATTTGCGCGAAACGGCACCTGCCTCCAGGAATGCAAATCCCACGATCATCAACATGATCAGGCCGGCACTGATCAGGAGCCCCATTGAGCTCAAGACTTCGGGTATGCTCATGAACGCCTGATCTTGATTGTCTCGGGATAGCGGGTTTCAAGCAACATGTCCTGCGGCCATTCAAGCCGACATCGCGGACATGTCGGGCTCCGGGTACGTGCCGGCCAATGCCACCTTTTTCTCGGCAACGCTCGCCCGGGCGCGGTCGACAAAGTCATCGAACAGGTAGGCAGCATCATGCGGCCCCGGCGAGGCTTCTGGATGGAACTGGACCGAGAGAATTTGCTGTTTCGGAAGCTCAAAACCGGCAAGTGTTCCGTCAAAAAGGGAGACATGCGTCGTGATCGCATCCTTTGGCAGGCTGTCACGATCGACGACAAATCCATGGTTTTGACTGGTGATCAGAACCGTGTCCGAGTGCTTGTCATAAACCGGATGGTTGGCCCCGTGATGCCCGAAGTGCATTTTTGAAACCTTGCCGCCGAGGGCGAGCGCCAACAGCTGGTGCCCGAGGCAAATTCCGAAAATCGGCAGGCCGTTCCGGGTCAGGCTGCGGATGGTCGGAACCGTATAGGGTGCAACTGCAACAGGGTCACCGGGTCCGTTCGAAAGCAGAATGCCGTCCGGCACAAGTTTCATGACCTCTTTTGACGAAACGGTTGCAGGCACGACCGAGACCCGGCAACCACGCCTCGTCAGGCAGTCGACGATGTTGCCCTTGACGCCATAGTCGATGATCGCGATATGCGGCTGGGTGTTCTCCATGGTTTTCTCTCCTTGGCCCTGGACAATTCGGATTGATTTTGTCGAGGCGCCTTCAACAAGTTTTTGCGACACGAGGCTGGGTTGATTTGCCGCCAGGGTGACGAGGCCGGCGGGGTCGTGGCGGGCGCTGCGATCAAAGGAAATCGCGCAATTCTGTGCGCCGTTCTCACGCAGATGACGGGTAAGTGCGCGTGTATCGATGCCGCAGATACCAGTCAGGCCATGATCGCAAAGCCATTTTTCCAAATGGGATTCGGACCGATGGTTCGAGGGATCGGTAATTTCATCTCTGAGCACACAACCGCGCGCCAGAGGGATCTGCGCTTCTGCATCATCGCGGTTCACGCCGACATTGCCGACATGCGGAAACGAGAAGGTGACCACTTGCCCGGCGTAGGAAGGATCGGACAGGATCTCCTGGTATCCGGTCATTGCCGTGTTGAAACAGAGTTCCGCGCTCACGATACCTTCGCGGCCGATCCCCTTGCCGTAAAACAGGGTCCCGTCGGCGAGAGCAAGCAATGCCGAGTGGTGGCACGGTGCGGGCGCAGCGGCGCGGGCGTAAACCTTCTTCGCCGGCGCGGCATCGCGATCCGGGCGCGCGTCGCTGCTCCTGGCAAACTTCTGCCGTGCCGCCAGTTCGAGAAAATTCCACAACGGACGGCGCAGGTCGCGCGCCTTGTCGAATTCCACATAGGTAACGTCTCCGAGATCCTCCAGATCCCGGATCAGCGTTGTCCTGATGGGCGCATTGCGCCAGACCGCAAACAGCATCGGCACGTTCTCGCCGCCAAAGATGTTGTAGGCGACCTCGAATGCCGTGCTCTCGCTCATGGCGGTGCGAATGTTGATGAAGGCATCGGCATTGCGGATGAGGGAAAGCCGGTAGTCGCGGAAGTTGCGCGGGGTGAAAGGCGCGCCGATATTCTGTTCGAAGGCCTCGCGAAACGACTCGTTCGATTGGGCTTCAGCGCTTCCAAGCAGTGAAATGTTGGCGAAGTGCCCGTCGATGCGCTTGATCTCGGACAGACACTGACTGATGACACTGGCTTCCAGTTCCGAGGACTGGGTCAGCGGTTGACGGACGAGAATGTTGAGCAGATTGTCAGCGCGATTGGACATCGGCACGCTCCTGTTGATTGAGTAGCTGAATGCATGGCCGGATTGACGCGGTGGAACCGCTCTGCGTCAGCGCCGCAACGGCGAGATCGCAAGACCGCATGGTTGTGTAGCAGGGGATGTCATTGCGAAGGGCGAACTTCCGGATACGCTTCGCCTCCGGCGCCGCGCATTCGGCCGCGTCGGGATTGAGGACGAGCCGTATCTGGTCCGGATCGAGTTCCTCAAGTGGATCGCCTTCATAGGCACCGACGTCCAGGCCGTGCGTCCCGAGAACCTTTCGCACACCCTCGGGCGCGCATATGTCGATCCCCTTCTTGCGCAGGAGTTTCAGCATTTCGACGAAGCTCGCCGTATCCGCCGGCATGGCGGGAACGATTGCGGCCCCTTCCCGGTCCAGCGAGAAGCCGGCCGCCTCCTGGGATTTTGCAAAGGCCTTCGGCAAGGTGCATTCAATACCCATCACCTCGCCTGTGGATTTCATCTCGGGCCCGAGGAGCGTGTCGCAGTCGGCGAAACGCTTGAAGGGAAGGACCGCTTCCTTCACCGAGTAAAGCCCGCGCGTTTCCGGGAAAATGTCCGGAAATTCATGCAGTTTGCGGCCAGCGATAACCTGAGCCGCAATTTTGGCGACCGGCACGCCCTTCGCCTTTGCGACGAAGGGGACGGTTCGGCTGGCTCTCGGATTTGCCTCGATCAGGAATACCTGATCCCGCTTGACGGCAAACTGGACATTGATCAGTCCGACGACCTTGAGCTCCCGGGCAATCGCGGCAGTCTGCCGGGTGAGTTGCTCGACAATATCGGCCGGCACGGAATAGGGCGGGATCACGCAGGCGCTGTCGCCGGAGTGGACCCCGGCCGGTTCGACATGTTCCATGACCCCTGATATCCGCACATCATCGCCGTCGCACAATGCGTCGACGTCGAACTCGATTGCGTTTTCAAGGTAGCCGTCAATCAGGACCGGCCTGTCATTCGAGACGCTGACCGCAGTGTCGATGTAGGATCTGAACTCGGCGTCATCGCGCACGATCCGCATAGACAGCCCTCCAAGCACGTAGGAAGGACGGATGACGACCGGGTAGCCAATTTCCTGCGCACAGCGAAGGGCTTCTGCTGCGGAACGGGCGATCGCATTTGGTGGCTGCTGCAAGCCCAGGCGCTCCACCAGTTCCTTGAAGCTTTCGCGGTCCTCGGAAAGATCAATCGACTGGGGCGGTGTCCCCAGAACCGGGATACCGGCATCCTGAATGGCCGCGGCCAGTTTCAAGGGTGTTTGCCCCCCCAATTGGACGACAACACCGATCAGATCGCCGCTCGACTGCTCCTTGCGCAACACCTCAAGAACATCTTCTTGCGTCAGCGGTTCGAAATAGAGCCGGTCGGAGCTGTCATAGTCTGTCGAGACGGTTTCGGGATTGCAGTTGATCATGATCGTTTCAAATCCGATCTCAGCGAGCGCTGAACACGCATGCACACAGCAGTAGTCGAATTCGATTCCCTGGCCGATCCGGTTCGGGCCACTTCCCAGAACCGCTATTTTCCGCCGGTTCGACGGATCGCATTCGCATTCCGGGGCAAACATGCCATCGCCCTCGTAGGACGAGTACATGAACGACGTCATGCATTTGAACTCTGCTGCACAGGTGTCGATCTTCTTGATGACCGGTTCGATACCGGCGCTCCGGCGAAAGGCCGCTATCTCGGCCTCGGAGTACCCGGCAAGTTCTCCGATGCGGGCATCGCTGAGCCCCTGCTTCTTGATCATCAACAGCGTGTCGCGATCCTGGGACAAACGGATCTCGCCGCCCCGTATCCGGGTTTCGAGATCGACAATGGACGCGATCTGGGACACATACCAGGCATCGATTCCGGTGCGCTTGCAGATTGTCTCCGCGTCAATTCCGGCCCTCAGCGCCTGTGCGACCAGCAAGATCCGCATTGGAGCAGGCTTCTCCAGGTCGTGAAGAATGCTGTCCTTGTCCGAACCGTGGCGGGTCTCGTTGAACCCGGTGAGGCCGATCTCCAGAGACCGCAGGGCCTTTTGCATCGATTGGGCGAAGTTGCGTCCGATCGACATGACTTCACCCACCGATTTCATTGATGTGGTGAGATGCGGATGCGTTTCGCCGAATTTTGAAAAATCAAACCGCGGGATTTTGGTGACCACGTAATCTATCGTCGGCTCGAAGCTTGCCGGTGTCGATCCGGTGATCTCATTGGTGATTTCGTTCAGCGTGTATCCGATCGCCAGTTTCGCGGCGATCCGTGCGATCGGAAATCCGGTCGCTTTCGACGCAAGGGCCGAAGAGCGGGACACGCGCGGGTTCATCTCGATCAGAATTTGCCGGCCGTTTTCAGGATCAACCGCAAACTGGACATTGGATCCGCCCGTATCGACCCCAATCTCGCGAAGACACGCCATCGCGTTGTCACGCATCGCCTGGTACTCTTTGTCGGTCAGCGTGAGAGCCGGTGCGACGGTAATCGAGTCGCCAGTATGAATACCCATCGGGTCGATGTTCTCGATGGGGCAAACAATGATGCAATTGTCCGCTTTGTCCCGGACGACTTCCAGCTCGGACTCTTTCCAACCCAACAGGGATTCTTCGACCAGAACCGAACCCACGGGCGACGCATCGAGACCGGTTTTCAGAAGATCAATGAATTCTTCCTTCGTGTAAGCAACCCCGCCGCCGGTTCCTCCCAGTGTGAATGAAGGCCTCAGGATTGCAGGCAAACCGGTTACATCAAGGGCAGCATGACCTTGCTCAATCGAAGTCACCTGAACGGATTTCGCACATTCGATGCCGATCTTCTCCATCGCGTTGCGGAACAACTCGCGGTCCTCGGCCTTTCGAATGACGTCGGGGCTCGCTCCGAGCAACTCGATGCCGGCATCGGTGAGAAAACCGCTGTCCGAGAGCGCAAGGGCAACGTTCAGGGCAACCTGCCCTCCCATGGTCGGAAGAATGGCAAAGGTCTCGTTCGGATGCGCCTGCATTTCGCGCGCAATGACATCCTGCACCGAACCCGGCGTCAGCGGTTCGATATAGGTCGCGTCCGCGGTTTCCGGGTCGGTCATGATCGTGGCCGGATTGGAATTTATGAGCACGACCCGGTACCCGTCTTCGCGAAGCGCTTTGCAGGCTTGTGTTCCCGAATAGTCAAATTCACACGCCTGACCGATGACGATGGGTCCGGCACCCAGCAAGACAATGGTGTCAATGTCCGTTCTCTTAGACAAAGAAAATCTCCCAGAAAGTTGGCTGCCTGAAGCGCAGCGCCGCTCCAGCGGGAGTTTATTAGTCGTTGAGCCATCGACTTAACATGATTTACTTGAACAGCAATTCTAATAACATTAGAAATCGCAGTGATTTTTGAGTCATGATATTGAATATTTAAGAAAATCTTCATATTAAGATAAACTTAAAAAATGTACTTCATGTGACTGACTTCAAAAGCTTTTACGGTATGGAAACGTCACTTCCTGGCAACAGATTTACCGTCAGCAAAAGTAGAAGAATATTAATCTGAACATGTAATACTCTGCGGCAGTGGGGAGGCCGCCCGTCGGCCGCAATTTGTGTGGACGTTCCGTGATACGCGATCAGCTTGAACAACTTGCAAGACTCAAAGAACCGGAAGCGCGGTCAAAACTGATCCGGACGCTTGTCGGCGAGTATGCGCGTTCGGAAGAGCATGAGCCGACGCCCGTCGAACGGGAGCTTTTTTCCAGAATTGTGCTTTCGGTCTTTGATCAGCTCGATCGCGAAGCGCGCTATGAACTCGTGGTACGCCTGGCTAAGACTGATCGCATCATCTCCGACCTTGCCGATCGTCTGACCCAGGAAGACTACGATCTGTCCGAACCCGTGATCGAATGCTCGCCGGTCATAAGCCAGACCGCGCTGATGAACCTGTCGAAGGCAGGCAGCAACGACAAACGGCTGTCCGTTGCCCGCCGCCCGGATCTCAGCGAGGAAATGAGCGACACGCTGATTGCCCGCAGCAGCCGCAATGTCGTTCACGTTCTTCTCGACAACGTGGAAGTTCCGTTTTCCGTGAAGGGTATGCTGGCGCTGCTGATCTTCGCCAACACGGAGATCGAAGTGCTCGCGGGCATGGCCAAGCGGGCGATCAAGGACGAAGAGTTCCTGGAGACGCTCAAACTCGTCCTGGAAACAGAATGCCCGCTGATCCCTCCTCCTCTCAAGAAAGCATTGGAGGAAGACGATCTGGAACGCCTTGCCACCTCGATCGGTGACCTTGAACGCGAGGGCGATATCGAGATTGACGGCGTCCGGTATTCACGGCACGAGGCCAGCATCCAGATCGCCAACGGGGAATTGTCGTTTGACGCCATATTGCGCACGCTCTTCGAAGACGAGCGCATTGACGCCGCGATATGGCTGATCGGACGCAAGCTCAATCTGTCTGACGACGTCGTTGCGGAAACGCTCAAGTCGGATGCCGATGGCGCGATTCTGCGCCTGATGCTTCAGACCGGGATCGACGACAAGACCTACAAGGATTTCCTGAAGGCCCGCTGCCGCTGGCTCGACCGGAACACGCGCACGATCCCGGAACTGGTCATGCGCTACAAGGCAGAACTGAAAAAGCCGCACGTGGCAGCCG
Source organism: Roseibium sp. (assembly GCF_965232425.1). GTDB lineage: Bacteria > Pseudomonadota > Alphaproteobacteria > Rhizobiales > Stappiaceae > Roseibium. Next base: position 4,721,839 of record NZ_OZ246971.1, on the reverse strand, counting down.
CACCGCCGTCACCCGCGCTTGGCGCGCTGGGCTGAGCCGGTCCGGCCGTCAGCTTCAACCGGTCTCATTCAAATCAGCGAAAGATGCGTCAGCCCGCCGGATCGCCCGTTGCGGTTCCGGCCGCTGCCTGGTCATCCGATGCCCGGTTGGGCGACATGTACTGGCGCCTGTATTCCTGCAGGAAGGTTTCAAGGGAATCCGTGTCGGCCAGCCGGTTGGCGACTTCCAGGAATTCGACACCCTGCGTTTCGATCGGCCGCGTCACGACCTCGAAGGCGAGCGCCTCCGGACTGTTCGCCATTTTACCGGTGTACTTGGTCTGTAGCCGCTCCAGGCTCAACTGGTCACCGGCCAGCGAATAGGCGATGCCGGCGCGCAGTATGTCGCGTCTTTCCAGTTCGTCGAGCGGAATGTTGTCAGACCAGCGTGACCCGTGCATCGCTTCGAGTTGCTCACCCGCATCGCGCCAGCTTTCCGCCGCCCAGAAGGTATCGGCGCGCAGGCGGTCGACGTCGGATCCACGCATGTTGCGGACCAGTTCGAGCGCAAGGTCCGGACGGCCGTTTTCCGTAAGCGCACGCGCCTCAACGATGTTCCTCTGCCGCTCGAGTGTGGACGGCAGGCTGGCCTGCCTGGAGCGGTTGAGAACCCTCAGCGCCTCGTCGGCTTTCTGATCCATCAGGTAAATCGCTGCAAGATCCGCGGCAATCTGCGCCCTCGCGGCGCCCTTCAGGCGGTTGTCCACCTGATGACGCAACAATTCGGTTGCCTGATCGAGCAGATCGATTTCCACCAGGCGCTTGGCAAGTTGGCGAACCATTTCGTCACCCTGGCGCCCAATGGGTGTCAGCTCGCGAAAGTCGTAATAGAGCGCCAAGGCCTTGACCGGCGACATCTCATCGGCCTTGCCATCCAGGAACAGGGCATTGAAGAGACCGTTCATCTCTTCCTGCAGCAGACGCGTCGTATCCGAATCCGGATCTGCCTGAACCGCCGATTTCATGGCCTCGAAAGCTTCGCGGTACTGGCCGCGCTCGGCAAAGAGCTGGGCCAGGAACCGCAACGTCTTCAGCTCGACCTCGTCGCCGCGCCAGGACGTCGCAAGGCCTGCAAGCCGGTCGATGGTCTCGTTCATGTCCGCTTCACCGTCCCGGTAGCGGATACGCAGTGCCCTGTATTCGGCCTCCGCCGCACGCGGCCGGTCGCTGGAACGGGTCACCAGATCGAACACGGTAAGCGCTTCCTGGGACCGTCCGGACGCATCGGCGACGCGGCCGCGGAGAATGTCGTATCTGGCAGCCTGTCCCGACGTGACTTCGCTCGGCTCGATTTCCGCCAGGACCCCGTTCGCGAGCCCGAAATCATTGACCTCGACGAGCGCCTGCGCGGCGGCGAGTTTGAATTCCGTCTGGATCGCGCTCGGGTAATTGCCGATCACGGCGCGTCCGCGCGGCATGGCGATGCGCGCAGACGTCCAGTTGCCGAGCCTGACATCCACGATTGTCTGCCAGACGGCAGCGTCGGGACTGTTCTTCAGGTCCGGCCTGTTGAGATGGGTGTAGGCCTCCAACGGCCGGTTCGCCATCGTCTCGGCGGCTCCCATCATGAGATTGAAGGACGTGTCCTCGGCCAACGCCGGCTCTTCCTCGAGCGCGAGCTTCATCAGGCCGAGGGCTTCCTGGGCAAACTGGTGCGCCAGATAAAACCTGGAGAGCTCGATCAGTTCCTTGCGTCGCTTGCCTGCAGGCGCACGGGAAAGTTTCCTCTGCAACTCAATCAGTCTCGAACGGTAGGCGCCCGGTCCCTCCGTACTCAGCGACACGAATTCGACATTCGTGTTGTCCGGGTCGACAATCGAGTTCAGCGCGCCCGTACCTCCGCGCAAGTGCCGGTTTGAAAGGGCAAGTCCGCCCTCGCGCTCGATGATCACATCGTCCCCGAGCACCTGCATGTTGATGCCATCGGACCTGGTGACGATCGCGATACCCTGGGCGGAACTCAGCGCTTCCAGATCCACGAATCTCTGGGGCTTCAACAGACCGCGCGGAGGACCGAACCCGGTAACAAGTGAAATCGTGTCGCCGACGAAGGGATCGACGATCTTCCTGATATGTTGCGGATTGCGGTAAAGGACCCGAAGCACCGAGCCCCCATCCCCGCGGACATTGCGCTCAAGCTGCAAGGGTATCGACGGCTCCAGGATCATGTCACCGATGACCAGGGACCAGGCATTGCCGTCGACACCGACGGTTGCCAGAACGGGATCGTTCATGTCCAGCCGGATGATCTGGTAGTCATCGAACTGTTTGACTTCGATCGTATCGGCGATTTCCGCCAATGCGGACGCCATACCGCGCGTGTCGATCGTCGCGTTGGTATCGAAGACCAGCCAGATGCTGTCGTTCCGGCGGAAGACCGAGCTTGAAACAGGCTCTGAAAACGGGAAGACAACCCGGACGGTGTTGCCGATGCGGCGCGCCTCGGCGGAGACAAATTCGCGGATCTCCTGTGCCGCGCTTTCCGGCGGCCGTTCCGGGGAAGGCCGCTCGGGCACATAGTCGCTGCCGCCGTTCGCGCGCCAGACTTCAGGTGCCGAACCCGGACGGTTCGGCAACTGGATCGCCGCCGGCACGCCGCTGCGGCCGAATGTCTGCCCGTTCTGTATCTCGACCGTGTCTGTCTGGTCCGTCCCGGGCACCACCTCCATGGCTGCATCCACCTCGCCGGCGGGCTTGAGAGTCGGGATGCCATTATTCGCCGGCGCCCGCGCATCGGCGGATTGCGGCGTGGGGACCTGCTTGGAGAGATCAAGCATCGGGGCCGGCCGGATCACATCGGCTTCTTCCAGCTCGACATCCGCCAGGGGCAAGGCTCCGGGCGATGCCTGCACGCGCACGATATCGGGCTGCCTGTTGTTCAGAAGACGCGCGCTGGCGGAAACACCGGGGAGGATCGCCGAGGTCACCAAGTCGTCGTCCGCATTTGCCGAAACACTGGCACCGTCTGCGAGCGCGACCGTAGGCTCCGGCGCAGGAAGCGTTTCGACCGCCGAAGCGGTCGATGCCACGTTCGTCTGCAACGAGGCTGCAACTGCCGGATCATCCGGCCGCGGAACGGAGGCGCTCTGTGCCCCGGGTCCGGCAGGTGGACCGGCAGCCTGGGTTTGCGGCTTCAGTCTGGGAACGGACAGGCCGCCCGCGCCGGGATCGGCACCCGCAACCTGCACGCCGGTCGCGGGCTCGTTGCCGGGTAAGGGTGCGAGACCGGGTGCACGCGCTTCCTCGTCCCCCTTCGGCATGTTCGCAAACGGCACCGCAAGATAAGCGGGAGATTCGTCCGCACGCGATTCCTTCAATGTGCCGCCGGAACTCCGTCCGACGGCAACAGGCGGCAATCCGCGCGGATTGTCGACTTCACGGGTATCGCGAAGCCCCGGCGCCGTGATCATGTTCTTGCGGTTCTCGTTGTCCGCGACCGACAGCTCCTTGTTGATCAACGCGTTCGCCGGGTCGTTGACTTCCATGTTCTCCGGCGTCACGTCGATTACGTAGGTCTGTTCCTCGCGGAAGGCCCTGATGTCAACCGACGGCTCCACGCGCATCAGGAATTTCAGCTTTCCCTTGTCGAGAAACGACGTGGCGTCGATGACACCTTGCGGCAGGTGGGCGCGCAAGTGTGAGATATCCAGCTGTGCCGGGTGATTGAACGTGAGCTTGATGATGTCGTTTTCCCGCACGAATGCGGTGTCGAACTTGATCGACCAATCGAAAACGAGGCGCGTGAAGGTCGGATGTTCACCGACATGCAGCTCGACCTCGGGCCCCTCCTGCGCCTTGAGGCGCGCCTGCTCGAGCGCCCTCACCTTGCGCATCGCCGCTTCGGCACGTTTTGCAAGATCGCGCACGACATCATCGGGCAATCCCGGCGGCAGCCCCTGCCAGCTCATCGGAAGAATGTCGACGAAGAGTTTCTCGCCGGCCTCCAGCGTGTTGATCTGGTACTGGTCCTTCAGCGCGAACCGGATCGCGCTCCCGTCCGGATCGCGCCGCGCGATCGTGACATACTCGCCGAGATCCAGCGGAACGTCATCGACCTTGATGTCGACAGGCTCCTCGAACGAAATCCGCAGGACACCGCCCGTGATCAACGCGTCATAAATGGGCAGAAGCGTGCGGTCCTTGAAGGTCAGCACCATGCGCCCGTAGCCCTCTTCCGGGATGACCTGAAGATCGACCGGTTCGAGCGGCTGCTGCGCCCTGGCAGGCTGCTGGGACGACAAGAGCAGCAGGGCGAAACATCCAAGCAACAGCACGACAGACGCCATGACCGCACGTGGACAAATTTTGCCCCCGGTCTCGCGCCACTGTCGGTATGTCAGGATGGATCCCTGCAAACTTTTCATTCCTCGGAAAACGCCAACGCTCTAGGTCAGGTCCCTAGTATTAGTTAAGTGTTCTTAACGCGCCCTTACGCCTACTCCTCAAATCCCGCATTCCCGGCAGATTTTTCGTGAAAGACCATCCGCATCCCGTCAGAGGTATCTGCGGGCGGTGATGTCTCAATTCCCGGTTCGCACCACCTTGTTTTGAGGATCCCCCTGGCCACCTTGCAAACTCCGGCAGAAACCTAGTTTGACGGTATCTTCGGAAGTGTCTCTTGCGCAGGTGCCTGCGCCTGCGCCTGCGGAGCAGCAGTGGCCACCGGGGTGGTGGCCGAACCGCTGCTTGCGATTGCGACCGTGAGACGTTCCGCAGCATCCGGCGACATTTTCGCCAACACATCCGCCATCTTGCGTGGCTTCATCTGACGAACCACTTTCAACAGAATGGGAAGGCTCAGACGATCGAAGATCCTCGCGGCGTCCTTCGGTTTCATCGTCTCGTACATGGTAACCAGGCCCGCGACCTCGTTCATTTCCTGTTGCCGCTTCTTTTCAACAGCTGCTTCAATGCGTTGCTCAAGGACCTTCAACTCGTCGACGCGTTTCTGGATCCGTTCCTCGGTGGCCTGCAGCAGTTTCTCGCGCAGATCGAGTTGACCTTCCTGTTCCTGCAGCGACTCGCGGCGCCTGCCGAGACTTTCCAGAACCGCCCGTTCGGCGGCCGAACCGCCGATCTCGAGATTGTCGGGCAACACGGGCTGATCGGGCAGGCCGGGCTCCGCAGGAGGGGCTGGTGGCGCCGCCATGGTTTCCACGTCGGCGGTCATCGCCTCCCCGCCGGAGGCATCTTCCGTCGGCGTTTCCTGCGCAACTGCGCCGTTGATGGGCAGATTGCCGCTCTCCGGGCCAAACGTGAACCCGAGCAGCTTCAAGGCAAGCAAGGCACTTGCCGATACACCCAACAATGGCAACAGTCTCAAATTCATGCAGCAGCACCATTCCGTCTGCGGAATTGTTCAAGTCTTGCAGTCGCTTCCGCCGCCGCGCTGCGAATGTCCGCCGCTCGGCTCGTGCGCGGGCGCTCTGGCTCGAAGACGGGCGCCGCCGTTGCGGCGGCCTGTGCAGGCTGTGCGACCTGGGGCGGCGGCGCGGTCTGCGCAGGCGGCGCGGCATAAGCCGGCTGCGGCACATGCTCGACAGGCTCCACAGGCGACCTGACAGCATATGCTTCGGCGCGCGGTGCCGGCTCCACATGGGAAGAGGCAGCGCGCGCAGCCTCCGCAATCTGCGAAATTCTGGTAAAGATTTTCTCACCCTCGCCGATCTGTTCCGCCAGGCTGCCGGACATGGTTTCCGCTTGCTTAAGACGGGTTCCGAGAACCTTGTCCGCTTCTGCCGCGGTGGTTTTCAGGCCGAGGATCGCGCGTTCGGCTATTTCGGTCGCGGTCATGAGTTCGGAAATGGTAGCCCTGAGGACTTCTTCATCGGCTCTGAGGCGCTGCAGGCGCCGGTTCAGCATCCAGCAGTAGCCGATCGTGATCAGCAGCAGCACCGCGACCAAGCCTTCAATGATCATTCCGATTGGCAAAGTGCTCATGGCTGCTCCATTTCGTTTTGCATGGCGCGCTCGAAAGCGGCCAGGGTCATCTTCGGCTTGCGCAAGTTCTTTGCGACCCGGATGGCGATGGAATCCTCCACCTTGCCGAGCGTGCCCTCCGTCAGCGGGACATTGCCGCACTTGATCGTGACCGGATCGGCCGGGTCCACGTCGAAAACCAGCGTCTGACCGATGTCCAGGCTGAGTACGCGGCTGAGCGGCAGGTGGGTCTCGTAGAGAACCGCATCGACTTCGACCTCGGCGGCGTGAATCTCGCTGGCCAGGTGCCCTTCCCAGATCGGATCACGGCCGAACTTTTCCCCCATGAACATCTGAAGCAGCAGATCGCGGATCGGCTCCAGCGTCGCGTAGGGCATCATGATCTCGACCGAACCGCCGCGGTCTTCCATGTCGATGCGCAGTTCAACGAGGATCGCCGCGTTCGCCGGCCGTGAAATCGCGGCAAACCGCGGATTGGTTTCCAGGCGTTCCAGGTTGAAGTGAACCGGTGACAGCGGCGCAAAGGCCTGTTCGGCGTCTTGCAGGATCAGCGCGACCATCTGCTGCACAAGTCCGGTTTCGATCGTGGTGTAGGGACGGCCTTCCACGCGCACCGCGGATGTGCCGCGGCCGCCGCCGAGCAGCACGTCGATGATCGAGTAGATCAGGCTGGACTCGACAGTGATCAGGCCGAACCCATCCCATTCTTCCGCCTTGAAGACGCCGAGAATGGCCGGCAATGGAATCGAATTCAGGTAGTCGCCGAAACGCACCGAACTGATGGAGTCCAGCGAGACTTCAACGTTGTCGGAGGTAAAATTGCGTAAGGACGTCGTGGTAAGCCGGACAAGCCGGTCGAACACGATCTCAAGCATCGGCAATCGCTCGTAGGAGACCATTGCCGAGTTGATGAGTGCCCGGATCCCGCTCTGGTCACCGGCAATCGTGTCCTCGATGTTGAAGCCGAGGAGGTTGTCGATTTCTTCCTGGTTGAGAACACGGTCTGCCCCGCGCGTGGCATTTTCCAGATCCGGCTCGCTGTCATCGATCATCGCCGCCCACTGGGCGGCCATGTCGTCCGAGCTGCCTGCACCCTGTTCTTCTAGCGCCGCCCCCCAGGCTGCGGCCAGGTCATCATCATCATCGCCGCCGGCGCCCTGCTCTGCCAGAGCCGCACCCCACGCATCGGCCATGTCCTCTTCGGACAGATCGTCATCGTCGCTGTCAGCCATTCAATGTGTCACTGAACAAGGATTTCCTTGAACAGAACCCCTTCTACTCTTGCCGGATAGACCGACAGATTGATCCGTCTGAGCAATTCTTCCTTCAAACGGAACAGACCGGCAGACCCTTCCAGGTCCGCGGGGCGCAACTCACGCAGATAAATTTGAAATGCATCCAGAATACGCGGAAGGAACGGCTGGATCTGATCGATCATGGCGCGGTTTTCGACTTCCAGGGCGATACGCACCTTCAGGTAGGTTGTCCGGCCTTCCGTCGCCAGGTTCACGGTCATTTCCGGCAGATCGAAGAATACCACCGGCTTTTGAACCTCGACCGGTTCGTCCATTTCGCCCGGCACCACCATGGGAGCCTCGGACCCCATCAGGAAGTAGTAGGCACCGCCGCCTGCGGCGAGCAGGACCACAAGCCCGGCACCGCCGAACAAGAGCAGCTTTTTCTTCTTCCCACCTGCTGCGCCGGCACCGCCTTCTTCTTCGACGTCGTCGGCGGCCGCGGTTTCGTCAGCCATTTCGCACTCCGCATAATTCAGCGCTCGCGCGCGGTATTTATTACTAAAGAGTTAATGGTTAACGAATGGTTACCAGCCATTAACGCGAGTCACCGGGCAAATATTGCCAGGTGGTTAACTTCTGCCGGAATCTCTTGCCGTGCGCACCCTCGCCGTTTCGCTTTTACCCAGATTTCCCAAGGATTTAAAAACTGGCACGCGGCATGCATTAACGTTAACGAGCCCGCCGGTCTGGGGAGACAAGCTGGCTCTTCGGGGAGCAAAAGGAGCCGTTCACATGGAGAACGCACTACTCATTGGCCTGTCGCGCCAGACCGCGCTGCGGAATCAGCTTGATGTGGTCGCCAACAACATGGCGAACATCAATACGTCGGGCTTCAAGGCGCAAAACCTGCTGTTTGAGGAATACATGATGCCGGTTGCCGAGGCGACCGAGTTTCAGACACCGGACGAAACACTGTCCTACGTTCTCGACTACGAGACACACACGGACTTTACCAACGGCAGCTTCCGGGCAACCGGCAACGAATATGACCTGGCACTCGAGGGTGACGGGTTCTTTGTCGTACAGCTTGCCGACGGCACAGAGGCCTATACGCGCAACGGCGCCTTTCATCTGAACACGGACGGCCAGCTCATGTCCTCCGAGGGTTGGCCGGTGCTGACATCCGCAGGTCCGATCAACTTCACCGCAGAGGACGGCATTGTCGAGATTTCCCAGGACGGCACGATCGCAACCGAACTCGGTACACGCGGCCAGATCCGTGTCGTCTACTTCGAAAGACCACAGGATCTGGAGAAGCGGGGCGAGACGACATTCTTGGGTGAAGACCCGCTGATCCCCGAAGAGACCCGGATTGTGCAAGGGGCGCTGGAACAGTCGAATGTCGATGGCGTCTTTGAGGTCACGCGCCTCATCGAGATCACCAGATCCTACGAATCCGTGTCGAAAATGCTGAAGGACGCCGACGAACTGCGTCAGCAGGCAATCTCGACACTCGGCAAAATTCAGGCCTGACGGCACTAGGGAGCACAGAAGATGAAAGCACTCCAGATAGCCGCAACCGGCATGAAGGCACAGGAACAGAACGTCGAGGTCATCTCGAACAACGTGGCCAACATGCGCACCACGGGCTTCAAGAAGCAAAGAGCGGATTTTCAGGATCTGCTCTATCAGAACCTACGCAGGATGGGCACGGAGACCTCGGACGCCGGCACGATCGTACCGACCGGCGTCCAGATCGGTTCGGGCGTCAAGCTTGCATCCACGGCCCGTATCATGTCGCAGGGGTCACTCGAGCAGACGGATGACTCGCTCGACATCGCGATCAGGGGAGAAGGTTTTTTCCAGATCGACCTGCCCGACGGGACGACCGGTTACACACGGGACGGTTCCTTCGAACGGGATGCGGACGGACAGCTGGTGACCGTCGATGGTTATACAGTCAATCCCGGCATTTCCATTCCCGAGAACATTCAGGACCTGACCATATCGAATGACGGCTCCGTCCAGGGTGTCGACAACACGGGCACGACGCAGCAACTCGGCCAGATCCAGCTTGCACGCTTTGTCAACAAGGCCGGACTTGAGGCAATCGGAGACAACCTATTCCTGGAAACGGACGCCAGTGGTGCCGCCGAAACCGGCAACCCGAGCGACAACGGCTTCGGCAGCCTGCAGCAGTACTTCCTGGAGATGTCCAACGTGGACGCGGTGACGGAAATCTCCGACCTGATCGCTGCCCAGCGCGCCTACGAGATGAACTCCCAGATCATCCAGGCTGCGGACGAAATGTACTCGACCACCACGAACCTTCGCTAACCCGGGATGGCTAAGATGATGAAACAGCTTCGCAAAGCCGCATGGGCCTTCCTGCTGACGGGTTTCGCCTGCAGTTCGGCGTTCGCCGGCGACCCGCCGGTCCTGCGGTCACAGGTCATGACGCTTTCGGAAATCGTCACGGTCGGCGACTTCTACTCCAACGCGGGTGCGCATGCCGGTAAACCGCTCTTCAGATCCCCCGATATGGGCACGTCCGGTGACGTCGCGGCGAACCTGGTTGCCGAACGCGCGCGTGCGGCAGGTCTGGCTACCGCCGGAACGGACGGATTGCGCACGGTCACGGTCCACCGGGGAGCAACCAAGATCAACAAGGAGCAACTGGCCGGTCTCGTGAAGAACGCCCTGGCTCAGCGCAATGCTGCAATTGATCAAGCCAGCCTCGAGGTGAAACTGTTGCATGCGCCGTCCCGGATCCTCGCCGACCCGAAAGTCGCCGATCCCGTCCGCTTCGAAAGCATTGAATGGGCGGAAACCAGCGGCAGGTTCATCATCCAGGCAAGCGTGTCCGTCGAGCACGGCACGGAGCAGCTTACCCTTTCCGGGATCGCGCAGGAAATGGTCGATGTGATGGTTCTTGCCCAGCCCTTGCGCCGGGGGGATCTTCTCAAGGAAGAAGACCTGACCAACATCAGGATGGTGCGCTCCAGCGTTCCCGCCGGTGCCGTCCTGTCGCCGGAAGAAATTGTCGGCAAGGAAGCCAGAACGAACATCAGGGCGAACACCCCTCTTTCCCGCAGAACCTTTCAACACCCGGTCCTTGTCGGCCGCGGCGACAAGGTAACCGTCACCTTCAACATGCCGGGCCTGAAGCTGACGTCTCGGGCAAAGGCGCTCGACGACGGTGCCAAGGGTGACGTCATCGACGTGATGAACCTCCAGTCCCGCCGCATCGTGCCGGCGATCGTAACCTCACGCGGCCAGGTGCGCGTTCAAACCGCCAATCCTGTTGTTGCAAGCCTGAACAGCGAGACCAACTGATGCTGACTTCACGACACAGACACCTGATGGCAAGCATCGCTCTGGCTGCGCTTCTTGCAGGTTGCGGCACGGCGGACCAGCTTGCGCAGGTCGGCCAGCAACCAACCCTCAACGCGATCCAGGACCCGACCACCACCCCCGGCTATCGCCCGGTTCAGATGCCGATGCCGGAACCCCAGCAGGTGCACTACAATCCCAATTCGCTCTGGCAGTCAGGCAGCCGCGCCTTCTTCAAGGACCAGCGCGCAAGCCAGGTCGGCGACATTCTGACCGTCGTGGTCACCATCGACGATGAAGCCGAGATCGAAAACACCACGGAACGCAACCGCACCGAATCGAGCGGCGCCGGTGTGGGCGGTGCGCTCGGTACGGCAATCGACACGATCTTCCTGCCTGCCGGCACTGCCGCGAGCGATCTTGCCAATGTCGGCAGCAATTCCAGCTTCCAGGGCGCCGGCAGCGTCGATCGCGAGGAAACGCTGCAGACGCAGATCGCCGCGGTCGTCACCCAGGTGCTGCCCAACGGCAATCTCGTGATCGAGGGCAGACAGGAGGTCCGCGTGAATTTCGAGGTTCGCGAACTCATCGTCGCCGGCATCGTGAGACCGGAAGACATCACCGCCAACAACCGCATCGCCAGCGAACAGATCGCCGAAGCGCGGATCGGCTACGGTGGCCGAGGCCAGATCACGACCGTCCAGCAGCCGCGCGTCGGCAACCAGGTCCTGGATATCCTGTTGCCGTTCTAGGCAATCCCCGACCGGTATCAGTCCCCCGGCCAGCCCTGGACAAAGTGTTCTAGAAACTTCGACCAGGGCGGCTGACGACGGGCACGGCATCTCGCTCCCCGAGTGCCGTGCCCGTTCTCGTTTTTCGTTCAAATCCGCATTTCTGATATGACGCAGCGTCATTTTTCAATAGAATAAATTCGGGTACGGACCCATAAATGAGACTGAAATGGCATGCGAAATGGCAAGATCCCGTCAGGAAGGGTGTGCGGAGCGGGCTTCATGCCCGGTCAAGCACTCTGACGCCACGGGGTAAAGCCATTTCCATGTCCTTCGGATTTGACCGGATTGCGCCTCCCCGGTGTCGCGGAAGGCTTGAAAATGAACCACATTTCCTGCGCTTCCGCTCCTTGAGGAGACGCAATCCGCCTCAAACCATTTCGGCCTCATTTATGAGCCCGTACCCCAGATCGATTCAGGTAACCGGAGGCACCATGCGCCCGCTTTTCTTGACTGTCGTTTGCTTTTTGTTTTTGTCGACCGCACCTGCCCTCGCCGCGACATGCGGCAACGGGCCGAACGGGTTCGAGGCCTGGAAACAGGACTTCATTGCCAATTCCAAGCGCTACGGATTGAAGCAAAGAACCGTCAATTCCGCCTTGCAGAACGTGAAATACAATTCCAAGGTCATCCGTCTGGACCGGAACCAGAAGTCATTCAAGCTCAGCTTCCAGCAGTTTTACGCAAAGCGTGTCAACAACGCGATGATCCGCCGCGGACAGAAACTCGGCAAGACCTACGCCCGCCTGTTCAACCGGATCGAAAAGAAATACGGCGTCCCTGCCCCGGTGATCCTGGCCATCTGGGGCCTGGAAACCAACTATGGCGGCTATCTCGGCAACATGCCTGTCCTGCAGTCCCTGGCAACGCTTGCCTATGATTGCCGGCGCTCGAAGTTCTTCACCAACGAACTGGTCAACGCCCTCAAGATCGTCCAGAGGCGCGACATGACACCCGGAGAAATGCGCGGTGCATGGGCGGGCGAGATCGGACAAACACAGTTTCTCGCCTCTTCCTACATGAAATACGCCGTCGACTATGACCGCGACGGCCGCAGGGACCTGATCCGTTCGGTGCCCGATGTCCTCGCCTCGACAGCAAACTATCTGCAGAAAAAGGGATGGCGGCGCGGCCAGCCCTGGGGGCCCGGCACGGCGAACTACCGCGTCATCAGGGAATGGAACAAGGCAAGCGTCTACGTCCAGACCATTTCGGTCATGGCGGACAAGATCGCCAACTGATCGCAGCACAGGAAAAAGGCCTCCCCGTTTCCGGGAAGGCCTCGAAGGTGTTCAAGCCAACCGCGTCGGGCTGACCCGCCGTTTCTGGAAATCAGTCGTCGCGATAGACTTTCTCGCGTCGCTCGTGCGCCTCTTGCGCTTCGATCGACAAGGTTGCGATCGGTCTGGCTTCGAGGCGCCGCAGGGAAATCGGCTCGCCGGTTTCCTCGCAGTAACCGTAACTCCCGTCCGCGATGCGTTCCAGGGCGTCATCGATCTTTGAAATCAGTTTGCGCTGCCGGTCCCGAGCACGCAGCTCGATCGAGCGATCTGTTTCAGAGGATGCCCTGTCGGCAAAGTCGGGATGGTTCTGGCTTTCTTCCTGAAGGTTCGTAAGCGTTTCCTTGCTTTCCTTCAGAATCTCATCTTTCCATGCAAGCAGCTTGTCTCGAAAATACTCGCGCTGCCTGTCGTTCATAAACGGCTCGTGTTCAGAGGGACGATAGTCAGACTCAATTTCAACCGTCATCGATAGCTCCGGATTACCGTTAGGCCGCGCGCAATATATAGCCGGTTCCATCAGGCGACAACGGTTCATTTCTGAAAAATATCATTAAAAAAATGTCATAACTTTCAATTTGTTGTGCGCAAAACCGCGAGTTTGACAGTAAATTAATGCCAAGTTTTTCCATCACCTGTCCGTGAAACGGCCAAGCTTTGCGAGCTCGACTTTCACGCGCAATTCGATCTCTTCAAGCACGGAATCGATCCGCTCGTCCCCGCTGGATTTGCGATCTGCAACCTGCGCCGCAAGGACCTCCAGACGCGCCTCTGAGACAACCCCGGCGAGCAGGTCGGCACGCACGGCCTCGAGCGAATCGAGCATGGAATGCCCGTGTCTGGCCGCTTTTGAGCGGCGTTCCGCGCGTTCATCGACTTCCTGGAGCGCCAGCAAAGCGTCCATGCCCTGGATCGCGTTGCCGCCCGCAATCTGCGTTGACTGGGTGACTTCACTGCCCGCGTCGGGCTTGAATTCGTGAGCCCCGGACGGAGACTTCTTTCGTGCCCCCTTGCCCTGGACGCCTGTGACGGGTTTGTTGCCTGTGATGCGCATGACGATCGTTCAGCCTGGTTGGATCTCGTCTCGGCCGAAAATGCTCCGGATCTCTCGTGTCGCCTGTCGAAACTTTGCTGAAGGGTAAATGAGTCCTTGCACAGGAGGCAATATTTGCCGACCCGGAAAAAGGTTTCATTAACCAGTTTCATCACGAGTTGCGCGAAACAGCGGGCTCGCATGCGATTTTCCTACAGAAAACCGGGACTTGCGCCAGACTGCCCGTGTCCGGGCAAAGATGGCACACCTTTCGCATGAGAGAGCGCAACATAGGCAGGCCGGCAATGAGACCGGAAAAACTGGACCGGGAACAGTAATGCGACACTTGCGCAGGGAAATTTCAGCACGGATGGCGAAGATGCTGCAGCTTGCGGGTCTTTTGACGGTCATGGCCGCCGTAGGCCTGACCTCCGCGCAGGCAGCGTCACGGATCAAGGACATCGCGGACTTCGAAGGCATTCGCGAGAACCAGCTGATCGGCTACGGCCTCGTTGTCGGATTGAACGGAACCGGCGATTCCCTCAACAACACGCCATTCACCCAGCAAAGTCTGCAGGCCATGTTGGAGCGTCTGGGCGTCAACACGCGCAACATCGCACTGAACACGAACACCGTCGCCGCGGTGATGGTCACGGCGAACCTGCCCCCGTTTGCAACACAAGGCACGCGGATCGACGTCAATGTCAGCGCACTCGGCGATGCGGACTCGCTTCAGGGCGGTACGCTGCTCGTCACGCCCCTCGTCGGCGCCGATGGCGAGGTCTACTCCATCGCGCAGGGCTCCGTGGCGATCGGCGGGTTCTCGGCGCAGGCGGACGCGGCTTCCGTCGTGCGCGGCGTACCGACCGCCGGAAGGATTGCCAATGGCGGTCTCGTCGAGCGGGAACTGGAGTTCAAGCTTGCCTCCCTCACGTCCCTGCGCCTCGCGCTGCGCAACCCTGATCTGACGACGGCACGCCGTGTCGCGCTGTCCATCAACGAACTGATCGGCATGCCGACAGCTGAACCGCTCGATCCGGGAACGGTCCGCCTTGATCTGCCCATGAACTATGACGGCAACATCGTCGACCTGCTCACGGATATCGAGCAGCTCATCGTCGAGCCGGATCTTGCCGCCAGGATCGTCATTGACGAAAACTCCGGCATCATCGTCATGGGTCAGGATGTGAAGGTATCGATGGTTGCCGTCGCGCAGGGCAATCTCACGGTAACGATCGCGGAATCGCCGCAGGTCTCACAGCCCCTGCCCTTCGCCGAAAACGGCCAGACGGTGGTCGTCCCCCGCTCCGAAGTTGGCGTGGACGAGGAAGGTACCAAACTGGCGATCGTTCCGGAAACCATCACGCTGAAGCAGCTCGTCGATGGCCTGAATGCTCTCGGCATCGGTCCGCGCGACATGATTTCCATCCTTCAGGCGATCAAGGCCGCGGGTGCGCTCCAGGCCGAAATCGAGGTACTGTGATGCTGGAAACAACGGCAGCCTACACCAATCGGCCCGATCCGCTGGCGGCAATCCAGGGCGTCGATACGAAGAACAAGACCGCCGTTCGCGAAGCAGCCGAGGAGTTCGAAGCGGTTTTCCTGAACACGATGCTGCAGAACATGTTCACGGGACTCAACGAAGGGGGCACCTGGGGCGGCGGAACCGGTTCCGACGCCTGGCAGGATCTCCTGATAGACGAATATGCGCGCTCGATTTCCAAGTCCGGCGGGATCGGTCTGGCCGACAGCGTCGAACGCGAATTGCTGAATCTGCAGGAGGGGGCACTATGACTGCACAGCCGAATGCCAACACGTTTCCGTTTTCCCTGGACAGACCCGCGAGCAAGCAGGAGGCGGACAATTTCTGCTCGGCCCTTTCCGGGACCATGGAGGCTCTGCTGTCCGTGATCGAAATGGAAACGGACCTCGTCCGGGCCGGCAAGCTCAAGGAAGCCGGTGAACTTCAGCCTGACAAGGCACGGCTCATTCACGAATATACCCGCGGCATGATGGCTGCGAAGGAACATGCGGTCGCGCTCGGCAATCTGTCGTCGGCTGCAACACAGGCCCTGCGTCGCCAGCACAGCGAGTTCCAGCCTGTCCTGCGGATAAACCTTGCTGTCCTGTCAACCGCTCGCGATGTCGCCAACAACCTGGTTTCCACCGTTGCGAAGGCGGCTGGTGCAAAAAATGCTTCTGCGCCAACCACTTATGGGCGCGACGGCGCGGCCCCGTCCGGGCCGCAATCGGCCCGCGGGATCGCGGTCAATCAGGCACTTTGATCAAGAGATCCAGCAAGCCTTGCATCGAAAGGCCTCCCAGCCCGGGAGGCTTTTTTGTTTCCGCACCGCAAGCGGAGACCGGTCACACGAATCAAAACCGCGATTCGAAAACCGGCAATCCGGCAATTCCTAATCATTTCGTTAACAGAAGATTCATTTCCTTACGTTAAGTTGGAATTTGTACGGGTGTTTGTTTTGAGTACCCCGGAGGGAAAGATGTTGGACACGGGAATTGCCCGGCCGCCATCGCCGACCTATACGGCGATCACGCCGGTAACACGGGCTCCGGAAAAGAACGAGCCGGCCGCCAGGACGGAGTTGCCCGCGCGGGAAACCGTCGGACCTGCCACCGATTCAAGCGAAAGCCAGCGCTCTGCTCAGAACAGCCGCGACGGCAAATCTCTGTTTGAAAGCGTGACCCCGCAACTGGACCGCCGCAACGTCGTCGATCCGGAAAGCAACAGCGTCATCTATCAGGCCACCAACACCGATACTGGTGAAGTGGTTCGCCAGGTGCCGAGTGAAACGCTCCGCCGGCTGCGCGCATACGCCGAAACGATCGAGACCCAGACCGCCTCGGCAGCAGCATCCAGTCTGCAGCGGACCGTTTGATCCGGCGCACCCTACGCGACCTTCATTCGAAAGCCTGACCGTCAACTTGCCCGCTTGGCATGCGGCGGCAGCACTCCGCCCTCTCCTCTTCAGCGCGACGGCCTGATTCCGTTATCGTTTTCAAAGCGATGCGACGGATCGCGCACGTTGATTTCAAGGTTAAAATTCAAAGTTAAAATATTACAAATCGCCTTATTAACCATTTAACCAAATAAATTTACGATAATCATTCACGAATAATTTAGGTTAAATCTCGCTAACCAAATAAATTATCATTTAATACAATATCGAACGTCAGAGTTCAGCTGCCATTCAGGAAGAATGGTATTCAACAGCAGAAGGAACTCTGTAATGGCTGGAATTACACTCTCCAGTGCAGTGCGCACGAACCTGAACTCTCTTCAGGCAACTTCAAGCCTCATGAGCGCAGTTCAGGAAAGACTCTCCACGGGCAAGAAAGTGAACTCGGCGTTGGACAACCCGAATTCTTTCTTTACGGCTCAGGGTCTTGAAAACCGTGCAAGCGATCTCAGCACCCTGCTCGACGACATGGGTCAGTCGATCCAGGGCCTGAAAGCCGCTGACAAGGGCATCTCCTCGATCTCCGATCTTGTCGATGCCGCAAAGGCGAAAGCCAATCAGGCGCTCCAGACCTCAAGCCAGACCGAGCGCGCTCAGTTCGCGACGGAATACAACGAACTCCTCGGCCAGATTGAAGATCTTGCCAAGGATGCGGGCTACGGTGGCAAGAACCTGCTCGGCGGAACGGGTAACGATCTCAGCGTTGTCTTCAACGAAGACGGCACGTCTTCGCTGTCGATCTCCGCGGTCGATTACACCGACACATCCTTGTCGACCGGCCTGAACCTGTCCGATCTGGCAACAGCCGTTGACGGGACCGGAACGCTGTCGTTCACCGCAGCGAGCACGACGACCACCCTGACGACGTCCACGCAGTTCGCTTCGGGCGACACGCTCACGCTGACGGATGCCAACGGCTCGGAAGTTGCGTCGATCACCATCGACGACACCACCACTGTCGCTGATCTGGAAGCCGTTTATGACGGTCTTGACGGCGTGAGCGCCTCGTTCGCTTCAAACGCGCTGACGATCACGTCCGAATATGTGCTGACAACCAGCTCGAGCGGTACACTGCCGGACGAGACGACCAACGGCACGGATTCGGGCTTTGCCACGGACACGGCAATCGAGTCCACACTCAGCTCGCTGAAGAGTGCGCAGGATACGCTTCGTGCCCAGGCGTCCACCTTCGGTACCAACCTTTCCATCGTGGAAAACCGTCAGGACTTCACCAAGGCCCTGATCAACACGCTTGAGGAAGGCGCTGGCAAACTGACACTGGCGGACACCAACGAGGAAGGCGCAAACCTGCTGGCTCTGCAGACCCAGCAGACTCTCGCATCGACCTCGCTGTCCCTGGCAGCCCAGGCCGACCAGAACGTGCTGCGTCTCTTCTAAGAAGGGCGAAATCTCGGACCTCGGGTCCGGCTTCAACCATAGATGCGGCGGGCAAAGTCCCGCCGCATCCCGTTTCTGAGGCACGAAAGACAACTTACCTTTAGTTACAAAGCGTTAAGGTTAAACCGCGCTAACCAGTTTTCTTTAGAGCTTGTTTTCAAATTCGGCCGTTTGATGAGCTCCGAACCCAGGAAGGGTTCTGTATCTCGTATTCCTAGAAGGGAAACAAAATGGCTGACATTACTCTTTCGAGCGCCGTGCGCTCGAACCTGAATGCACTTCAGGCAACCTCCGCGCTCATGTCTTCCGTTCAAGAAAAGCTTGCAACGGGCAAGAAGGTGAATTCGGCGCTCGACAATCCGAACTCGTTCTTCACTGCAAAGGGCCTCGAGAATCGTGCGAACGATCTCAGCACCCTGCTCGACGACATGGGGCAGTCGGTCCAGACCCTGAAAGCCGCTGACGAAGGTATCTCGGCGATTTCCGATCTGGTCGACGCGGCAAAAGCGAAAGCCAACCAGGCGCAGCAGACCTCAAGCCAGACTGAGCGCGCTCAGTTCGCGCTTGAATATAATGAGCTGCTGACCCAGATCGAGGATCTGGCGAAAGACGCCGGCTATAAGGGCAAGAACCTGCTTGGCGGCACGGGTAACGATCTCAGCGTGACCTTCAACGAAGACGGCACGTCTTCGCTGTCGATCTCTGCTGTTGATTACACCGACACATCCTTGTCGACCGGCCTGAACCTGTCCGACCTGGCAACAGCCGTGGACGGAACCGGAACGCTGTCGTTCACCGCCGCAAGCACGACGACCACCCTGACGACGTCCACGCAGTTCGCTTCGGGCGACACGCTCACGCTGACGGATGCCAACGGTACGGAGGTCGGTTCGCTCACGATTGACGACACGACGACCGTTGCCGACCTGGAATCGTTTTATGACGGAATCGACGGCGTAAGCGCCTCGTTCGCTTCAAACGCGCTGACGATCACGTCCGAATTTGTGCTGACAACCAGCTCGAGCGGCACTCTGCCGGACGAGACAACCAACGGCACGGATTCGGGCTTTGCCACGGACACGGCGATTGAATCCACACTCAGCAACCTGAAAAGCGCTCAGGACACGCTGCGTGCCCAGGCGTCCACGTTCGGTACCAACCTTTCCATCGTGGAAAACCGTCAGGACTTCACCAACGCCCTGATCAACACGCTTGAGGAAGGCGCCGGCCAGTTGACCCTGGCGGACACCAACGAGGAAGGCGCAAACCTGCTGGCGTTGCAGACCCAGCAGTCCCTGGCATCCACGTCGCTGTCCCTGGCAGCGCAGGCCGACCAGAACGTGCTGCGTCTCTTCTAAACCAGCAAGCGTTTTCAAAGACTCAGGAAGGCGGGCCGCGGCCCGCCTTTTTTGATTCCTGCCCCGACCAGCGCCGAAGTCTCTTCCGCGCAAGCCTCTCTGCCCTTTCGCAACACGCTCCGCAACAGCGGATTCCTGCCGATTTCTCTTTCCAAATCAGGGCGTTAAGCTCTCGTTAACCCTATAATGCCATCCAATTAACCAATGATTAGGGTTAACAGGAGATGATCCTAATCAACCGGCTCAGGAAGAGCGGAAGTAGTTAGTTGACCCAGGAAAGGGATATCTAAGATGCAGGACATCACCCTGTCAGCTGCCGTGCGGCAGAACCTTCTCACACTTCAATCCACCGCAGACCTGATGTCCGGCGTCCAGAACAAACTGGCGACTGGCCTCAAGGTCAATTCGGCTCTCGACAATCCGAACTCGTTCTTCACCGCATCGGGCCTCAACTCCCGCGCAAGTGATCTGAGCAACCTGCTCGACGACATGGGACAGTCCCTGCAGACGATCAAGGCAGCCGACAAGGGTATTCAGACCATCACTGACCTGGTCGAATCCGCCAAGGCGAAAGCCAACCAGGCGCTGCAGACCCAGAGCCAGTACGAGCGCAAGACCTTTGCAGCTCAGTACAACGACCTTCTTGAACAGATTGAAGACGTTGCGAAAGACAGCTCCTACAAGGGCAAGAACCTGCTCGGCGGCGTCGGCAACGATCTGACGACGATCTTCAACGAAGACGCTACATCGAAACAGACCATCGAGTCCGTCGACTACACCGACACGGCTCTGTCGACCGGCCTGAACCTGTCCGATCTTGCCGAAGGCCAGGGCTCCACCAGCACGTTGCAGCTTCAGGGTGGCAAGGTGACGCTGGCACTTACAGATGGCAGCGGCGCTGCTCTGAACAGCAGCTCGGTCCTTGGAGATTCGACGGCTGTCGCGTCGACAACCACGACACTCACATTCGTGAACAACGAAGGAACTGCCCCGGCCTCTTTGGGTGCTGTAACCGGCGCTTCCAGCGTTCAGGATCTGGTGGATGGTTTGAACGCCCTGTCAGGTGTGCGTGCCGAGTTTGACAACGGCACCGGCGAGCTGACCATCTACAGCAACGAAGACTTCTACGTTGCCGACGGCACCATCGGTGCCGGTCTGTCCGGTTTGACCGTGGCCGCGACGGCGTTCGCCACCACATCCGCCCTCCTCGTCGACTCCGGCTCCTACGCCGTCGGCGACACGCTGACACTGACGGACGGCAACGACTTCGAGCTTGGCTCCCTGGAAATCGAGGCTGATACGACGGTCGATGATCTTGAAAACTTCATCAGCGATTTCAATGGCGTCGATGCAAGCTTCAGCACATCCTCCGGACGTATCACGATCACGTCGGAAACCGACCTGACGCTGACAAGTGACAACGCTGATTTCAATGCCACCGGCTTTACCCAGGACACGGACGGGATTGTGCTGGATGCGATCTCAGACTCGGGATTTGCGACAGACAGTGACATCAACAGGATTGTCGATCGATTAAACACGGCTCTCTCGAACCTCCGATCGCAAGCGTCCGAATTCGGTACCAACCTCTCTGTTGTTGAAATTCGTCAAGACTACACAAAGACGATGATCAATACATTGCAGGAAGGTGCAGGTCTTCTGACCCTGGCCGATACCAACGAGGAAGGTGCAAACCTGCTGGCTCTTCAGACAAGACAGCAGCTGGCGTCCACGTCATTGTCCTTCGCCTCACAGGCAGACCAGACAGTGCTATCCCTCTTCTAAGTCTAGAAGAATCAGTCAGACGCACGACTCACAAGCTGACAAACAGAAACGGCGGGCTCAAAGCTCGCCGTTATCGTTTTGCGCTCCTGACACAGTCTAAATTCTGCGGATTTTTCTTATATCTTTCAGCCACTTAAAAGAAAGCTTTTGGTAACTATTATTTACAGCGCGTTAATCAGTGCATGACCGATTAACTTTCCATTCAGATTTACGTCGCGCGTGCTCGCTCAACTTCAGCAGTCTCTGAGAAGCACTTGCGACGGGTAGCGAATTAGGAAAGCGGTGAAGTCTGATGTCTGATATTGTTCTATCAAGCGCGGTCCGGGACAACCTTCTGTCGCTCAAGCAAACGGCAGATCTGCAATCGATCACCCAGACACGTCTTGCAACGGGCCTCAAGGTCAACACGGCGCTCGACAACCCGAACTCTTTCTTTACGGCGCAGTCTCTCAACGACAGGGCGAGCGATCTTGCGAACCTGCTCGACAACATGGGACAGGCGGTTCAGACCATCAAGGCCGCGGACAAGGGCATCACGTCGATCACGAAACTCGTCGAATCGGCAAAAGCCATTGCCAACCAGGCCCTTCAGACCTCAAGCGAGTTTGAGCGGAAGCAGTTTGCCAGCCAGTACAACGACATTCTCGAGCAGATCGAGGACATGGCGCGGGACTCCAGCTACAAGGGCAAGAACCTTCTCGCCGGGGCCGGCAACGAACTGGAAGTCATCTTCAACGAGGACAGCACGTCCAATCTTACCGTTGAACCGGTCGACTTCACGGACACCACGCTTGACGACGGCCTGAACCTCGACGATCTGGACACCGGCGGTACGGGAACGGCCTCGTTCAACCTCTTCGGCGGCACGGGATCACTGACGCTCACCGGGCTGCAGGCATCCTCGAACCTGACCGACCTCGGCGACTGGGCGGCCGGTGACCAGGTGACGATAACCGACAGCTCCGGAACAACGACCCTGACGGTTGGAACGGACATCACGACCGTTCAGGACTATGTGGACGCCCTGAACGGCCTGGACGGTGTCCACACCAGCTTCGACGAATCGACCGACTCGATCGACATCACGAGCGGTACGTCCGGTCCGATCTACATTTCAAAGAACGCTGCGGGTGGCGGCACGGCGACCGACGGTGGTGCAACCGGCGGAACGACAACGTCATTGACGGTCTCCTCCCTGAGTTCGACCGCGACACTGATCACGTCGGGCGGCTTCCAGGCCGGCGACACCATCACCATCACCGATGGCAACGGGTTCGAACCGGCTTCGATCGAAATCGACGACGAGACGACCGTGAGCGACCTGGTCAGTTTCATCGACAACGTGAAGGGTCTCGATGCTTCGTTCTCGGGCGGCAGCATCAGCCTGATCGGCGAAGTTTCCTTCGATATAACAAGCAGTAACTCGGATTTTAACCGGACGACCCTCGGCAGCACATCAGGCACTGTCGGCTTGTCGGCAGCCGCATCCGAGTTCAAGTCCGATACGGATATCGACCGAACGCTTCAGGCGATCAACGCGGCCCTCGACGAACTCAGGACGGCGGCAAGGTCGATGGGTACCTCGCTCTCCACGGTGGAAATCAGAACCGATTTCACACAGCAGCTCATCAACACGCTTGAAGTGGGCGCGGGCGAGCTGACAATCGCGGACATGAACGAGGAAGGGGCGAACATGCTTGCGCTGCAGACGCGCCAGCAGCTGTCGTCGACCGCTTTGTCGCTTGCAAACCAGGCGGACCAGAGCGTCTTGAGCCTGTTCGGTTAACAGCCGGGATGAAAAGCATTAAGGTATCGGCAAGGCACGTTAACCAATTTGTTAGTGTTTGACGGCGATACTCAAGCGTGGAGGTCACGGAATGGCGCTCAAGGTCGAGCTAAAACCGGGCGAAAGGATTATCATTGGTGACAGTGTCATCACAAATGACAATCAGCGGACCCGTCTGTTTATCGAAGGCCAGGCCCCCATTCTGCGAGAAAAGGACATTCTCACGCCCGCCACGGCGGACACGCCCGCGAAACGCGTCTACCTGGCCGTTCAGCTCATGTATTTGTCCACGGATCTGGAGCGAATTCAGGAGAATTACTTCACTCTCGTAAACGACATTGTGAAGGCGGCGCCGAGTACGATTCCCTACGTTACTAGAATTAGTAACGCCATCCTAACCGGCGCCTTCTATAAAGCACTTAAAGAAGCACGCAAGCTTATCGAGTATGAAGGGACGCTGATCGGTCATGTACAAACAGGCAGCGCAAGCTTACCAGAAAACGAGCCAGGTGGCGGTGTCACCGAGGGAGCTGGAAGCGAATCTGCTGATGAAAGCCGCAGCCCGGCTGCAGCTGATCAAGGATGAATGGGAAGAGTCCTCGCTTGCCGAGAAAGACGATGCACTGGTCTATAATCGCAAGCTCTGGAGCATACTTGTAACCTCGGCAACCAGCGACGAAAGCCAGTTGCCGCAGGATATCAAGAACAATATCGCGTCCCTTGCCGTCTTCGTCTTCAAGCAGACCATCACGGTCATCACGACGGACGACCCCCAGAAAATCAACACGCTCATCAGCATCAATCGGGCGATCGCGGAGGGTTTGCGCGCGCGCGCCGAGAACGCCGAATGACGGTCTGAAACGAGATCCGAACGCAAAAAAGCCGGAGCGATTTGCCCGGCTTTTTTTGTGTCTCGTTGCGTGGCTGAACGCGCGGCACCGCCGTCTCACTCAAAAAGGCTCCAGGGTACGGACCCGTAAATGAAGTCAATTTGGTTTGAATCGTTTTGACCAGCTGCGAGGAGCGAAAGCGCAGGAAATGCGGTGCATTTTCAAGCCTTTCGCGACGATGAAGATGGCCAAAACGGGCAAATCCGAAGGACGGCAAAATGGCTTCACCTAGCAGCGTCACCGCGCTTGACCGGGCAAAAAGCCCGCTCTGCGCACGCTTCCTCGCGAGATTTCGCCATTTCTGCCGCCAAATCGGCTTCATTTACGGGTGCGTACCCTAGAGATAATCGGACAGACTTAGGTTGAAGACGATGGAAGAGGCTCTGTAGGAGACTTCGATGTTGTTCTGGAGCTGAAGGATCTCGGCGGCGACCTGGTTCTGGTCGATGCCCTCGATCTCGGCGATCGTCCCCTCGTAGGTGCTCTTCATCTGCACATGTCTATCGCTCGTCAGCGAGACTGTCCTGTGCGTGATCGCAATGTCGGTTGCAATGTCGACAATGCCCGACTGATCGACACCGACCGGCTGCAGGATGCCGCGCAGATTGGCCGACAGCTCGTTGTAGTATTCTTCATCGGTCTGCGTACCGCCGGAAAAGTCGGCCGCTACGAAGGTCGCGAGAGACTGCACGAGTTCCTTCAGGGGCGTTTCGTTCGCCCTGACGCCGTAGCTCACCGTGAGATTGGAATCGATGACCGCATTCTTGTCGCCGCGCGCATCCGTCGTCGCGGTATTGCGTCCGGTGTACCATTCGACGGTCGTCGATGCGCCCGATATCTGCGCTGTCGCGGTGTCGAACGGAGGGCCATTGACCCGCAAAGGATCCTCACCGGAGAACGTGGCAAAGAACTCGTCCGATGCCCATTCGTCGGATACGGCGCGCAGCGTCGTCTGGGCGTGGTTCTCGATTTCATCCGTGAGCGCCGTCAGAAGGTTCTGTGCAGTTTCTTCCAGATCAACACCGATCGCGAACGTTCCTTCCACTTCGCTTGTCGAGGCGGCGGTGAGTTCAATCGTGATCGTTTCGCTGTGTGTCGGCGGAAGGCTGAGTTGGACCGTGATGCTGTCTCCGAGGTTCGGCTGACCCGTGAACTGGACGTCGAAACTGTCCGGATCCGCTCCGAGCGGCCCCGTGAGCGTTGCGTTTGTCAGCGTCGACGTCACGCTGGAGATATCGAACCCGAAATCATGCGCACCGTCTTCCGCAATCGTGAACGTCGAATCCGTCGGCACGATGCCTGCGTAGTTCGTCGTCAGTGGGGAAATTGTCAGCCGGCCGTTGTCGGACGCGCCGAGATTGGCCTGCTGGTATTCGCTGAGATAGGTCTCCAGACCATCAAGCCCGCCCTCTCCCTTCATGATCGCATCCAGGGCAGCGACGGGATCGCTGATCGCGTCGGTTCCACCGAAAATGTAATAGCCGGCAATCTCGGTATTCAGGATGTTGAGCGCTTCCGTCAACAGCAGTTCGGCGCGTGTCTGTGTCTGTGTCTGGCCGTCGTCCTGAAGGATGAAGTCATTGGAATCCAGAGCCGACTTGGAATCCTGCCGCAGCGATTCCAGCCTTTCCAGAGACATGGACAGGGTCTCCAGGTGCAGATTGGATACGGTTATCGTCTCCTGGTAGCTCTCGATCAGACTGACCTTCTGTGTCAGCTGAATGTCCAGAAGCCGGTTGTCGCCGATCTCGCCGTAGGTGGTCCCGACCTTTCCGGTGGCCAGCTGCGTGGTCTTTTCCGACAGCAGGCTGCTCAGATCACCGAGTTGCTGTGTGAGATAGGATCGTGACGTTGTGATCGTCGAGAAAGTCATTTCGCACCTTAAACGATATTCAGGAGCTCATCGAAGAGATCCTTGACGGTCTGCATGACCCTGGCATTGGCCGCATAGGCATTTTCGAGCTGCACCATGAAGGCAAGTTCGGTATCCAGATCAACGGCATAGCTTTCTTCGTAGCGGACAGCGAGATTGATCGTCAGCGTCTCCTTGGCCGTGGCAAAGGTCTTGGCGTCTTCCGCCTGGTTCCCCTGGAAAGCGATGGTGTTGTTGACGTAGCTGATCACGGTTCCCTGAAACGGGGAGTCCGGGCTGCCGATACCTGCCTCGGGATCGAAATACACGACACCGGAGTTCAGGGCGTTGAGCAGGAACTCGGGCCGCGCCGGATCGTTGGAAGTGTTGGCCGTCGGTGTCGTCTGGTAGTCGATCAGCAGCGAACCGTCGGCGATGAGAGCGGGATTGACGCTAATGCCCGCCGCATATCCGACCCGCTGCCCGCCGGATTCCAGCGCGTCGGTGAACAATTCGGTGCCGGCGCGCTGATCGACAAAGATTGCAAGGCCGAGCCCCTGGTCGCTGTCCGCGGACACCGTGACACTTGCTGAAAGGCTCTGCACGCTTGTGGGCGCACCCGTGTTGCCGAGAACGCGCAGATTGTCCGACCCGTCGTTGCTGACCTGGAGGCCTGTTGCCGCGAGCGCCGCGGTGATGTTCGTGATGTAGGTCGCCGGCGTCCCGCTCGAGATATCGATCCCGAACACGGTGTCGTTCGGATTTGCCGTCGCCGTGTCGTCGAGCGGCAAAAGGCTCGGATCCGAAACAGCCAGAAGGGTAATGGTCTGCGCGACACCGCCGGTGTCGGTGTATTCCAGGGTGATCGTGTTTCCCGGCTGCAGACCCGAAACATCGAGATCGAACCCGTCGTCGGGCCCGACCGTGACGGCAGTGCTTTCAACTGGCACATTCGAAAACGCCAGCGAAATCTCGGCTGCGATCGTATCGAGCTGTCTCTGGGCTTCGACCAGGATTTCGTCCCGCAGTTCGGCGGTCGCGATCATTGCGCCCGAGTTCGACGCGGCGATCACGTCGTAGGTTGAACCGCCCGGCGTGGTTGCCAGAACAGTCTGACCGGCGACTCCGGGCTGCAGTGAATGTGTCGTAACGAAGCTCAGTGTGGACGCCTGGCCGTCGGAATAGAGTTGCTGACCGTCCGCGGTCTGGATAAACAGTGTATTGTTGGCACCGTCCGCAACCTCGACGTCGAGATACCCGGACAATTGCTCGATCAGCCGGTCCCGTTCGTCTTCCATGTCCGCCGTCGACACGTTGGACTGGGTCGCGTCGCGGATCGCAGAGTCGATGTCTTCGATGCTTGTCAGCAGGTTGTTGACGGTCTGGGTCTGGAGCGACAGGGAATCATCGGCTTCCTGCCGCAGATCGGCTATCCGCTCGTAGGCGCTGTTCAACTCGCGCGCAAAAGCCTCCGAAGCGGCGATCACCTCTTGCTGTGCAGTGTAGTTGCTCGGGTCGTTCATCAGCGACGACAACGCGGAGGAAAGGTTCCCGACCAGCGTTGAAAGCCCGGCATTGTCACCGATCGTTCCGAAAATTTCGTCAAGGCGGCCGGTAAAGCTGGAAATCTGCTTTGCGTAGTTGGTATCGGCAAGCGAACCGAAATAGTCCGCCTGGATCTTCTCATCGATGATCCTGGTGATCTCGGTCGCGGTAAGCCCGGCAACATTACCCTGCCCGTCGAAATACGCTTTCGCCGAGATGGTCTTCTTCGAATAACCGACGGTGTCCGCATTTGCGATGTTGTTTGCGGTCACATCCAGCTGGCGCTGATTGTAGGTGATGCCGAAGACCGCGGTGTTCAGGGCGCTTGAAAGACCCATGGCGGGTTCTCCTTTGACGGACGCTACTGCGCCGGAACCGCCAGCAGGCTAGAACCTGCTGGCGGTGAACTCATTACCGGACCATGTTCAGGGCATCGTCCAGCATCTCGTCCGCGGAAGTCACGATCCGCGAATTTGCCGAGTAGGCCTGCTGGGTGATGATCAGCTTCGAAAACTCGTCTGCAATATCCGCATTGGAAAGTTCCAGGTTGTTGGCAAGGATCTGCCCGCCGCCTGTCAGATCCGCTTCACCGGAAGAGGTAGTCGCGGCAAAGGCGGCCCCGTCGACCCGCTTCAGGTTCTGTTCGGCCTCGAATGTCGCAAGCGGGATTTCGAAGACGGCACGTTGCTGGCTGTTCGAGTAACTTGCAATCACCCGGCCCGATTCATCGACGGCAACACCCGTCAATTCGCCGGCCGGATAGCCATCCTGATCAAGCGAAACGGAGCTTGCGGCCCCATCCGGGTCGGAATACTGCGTCAGCGAGAACTGGGTCAGCCCGGCATTGGCAAAGGAAATGCCGACACCCGTCGCATCCGTCCCGGCGATGGTCAGCGTCGCGATGTCAAAACCGTCGCTCGTCCCGTTGACCGTGCCGATCGTACCCGCGGTCATGTTGGTCAGCGTGCCGGTGCTGTCGAATTCGACGTCGCCGACATCGTAATAGGCATTGGTCGCATCTCCACCGGAGCCGATATACATCGTCCAGGTGTCATTCACCGCAGGAGGTCCGGCCGCGGCATTTGCCGTCTTGGCGTAGCGGACCTCGACATTCATCGCAGTGCCATTCTGGTTGTAGATCGTGATCGAGCCGCCGGAAATGGAGCTGTTCAGGAAATCGGTCTCGTTGGCCACTGCCACGTTACCGGCACCCACGGACGAAGCGAGCAGTGCCGTGGACGCCGTGGAACCGTCATAGTCGTTCGTGTTCGGAATGCGCGGCAGGTTTGCCTGGTAGTCGACCTGCGTCGTCGCGGATGCGGCGAGCGGCTGATTGTCGATCTGGATCACGGTGGGATCGTCACCCACCGGGTTGCCGGTCACCGCATCAAGCGGGAAGCCCTGCAGGTAGTAACCGGCACTGTTGACCAGGTAACCGTCCTGATCGCGCTCGAAGTCACCTGCGCGGGTGTAGAAGGTCTCGTCGGCAAACGTCGTTGATCCGTCTACGACATCGGCTGCCTGCGTCACGACGAAATAGCCTTCGCCGTTGATCGCCATATAGGTGTCGACATCCACCTGGGTGATATCGCCCTGGATCGTGTTCGTCGCACGCGACGTTGCATACGTCGTGCCTGCGACCTGAGAGCCCTGGGTCGCCCCGCCTCCAGAGACCAGATCGGAGAAAGTTGTATCGAGTCGTTTGTAGCCGGTGGTCTGCGAATTGGCGACGTTACCGGAGATATTCTCCAGCGCGATCGCCTGCGCCGTCAAACCGGAGACAGCTGAGTTGATAGCCCCATAAATACCCATGATGCGTCCTCTTTATAGATCGGGCATTGCGCGAATGGGCTCACGCCCATGATCAGACTATGTCCGCAAAGCTCGTGCCAGTTCAGTTGAAATTCTTATTAATTTATCAAATTCAGATACTTACGTAGATTTTCGGAATCATTTTCTCACTCGAACCTTTTGCCTGGACCACTCTTGCCGGGCAAAAACTTCCGGCCAGCTGGGCAAGACTGTCCCGCCCGGACGCTGCCGACTGTGCCCTTTTTGCGGGCTTGCTTCCTGCCGCCGGGCCTGCCAGTTTCCGGCCAGGAGTTGAACAACGGACGGCAAAATGCGCTTTGAAGGAACAGACGACTACATTGCAACGGAGGACCTTCGTGTCGCGGTCAACGCGGCCGTGGCTCTTGAGCGGCCCCTCCTGGTGAAGGGAGAGCCCGGCACGGGCAAGACCGTGCTTGCCGAACAGGTGGCAGCGGCCCTCGGAGCGCGGCTGATCGAGTGGCACGTGAAATCCACCACCAAGGCACAGCAGGGGCTCTACGAATATGATGCCGTGTCGCGTCTGCGCGACAGCCAACTCGGCGATGAACGGGTCAAGGACATCAACAATTACATCCGCAAGGGCAAGCTCTGGGAGGCCTTCGAAGCTGCTGAAAGGCCGGTGCTCCTGATCGACGAGATCGACAAGGCGGACATCGAATTTCCGAACGACCTTCTGCTCGAACTCGACCGCATGGAGTTTCACGTCTACGAAACGGGTCAGTCCGTGCAGGCAAGACAGCGGCCGGTCGTGATCATCACATCGAACAACGAAAAGGATCTGCCGGACGCCTTCCTGCGCCGCTGCTTCTTCCACTTCATCAAGTTTCCGGACGCCGAAACGATGGCGGAAATCGTCGAGGTTCACTTCCCCGGTATCAAGAAACGGCTCCTGTCGGAGGCCTTGCGGCTGTTTTTCGATGTCAGGGACGTTCCCGGCCTGAAGAAAAAGCCGTCGACCTCGGAACTGATCGACTGGATCAAGCTTCTCCTGAACGAAGACGTCGATCCGGAAACCCTTCGTCAACAAGATGGCAGCAAACTGATACCTCCTTTGCATGGTGCCCTTTTGAAGAACGAGCAGGATGTCCATCTGTTTGAGCGGCTTGCCTTCATGTCCCGCCGGGAGCGCACCTGAAGCCCGGAGGGCTCGTTGAGACAGCGCATTGCCAGACTGCTCCTGTGGAGCTGCATCGCACTGCAATCCGCGGCAAGTGCCGTGGTTGCCCCGGCACACGGCCAGGTGCCACCCGAGAAGGAAGCGGGCTGGCAGAGCGACGTCGGCGGCTTGCGCCACTTCATGGGATTGCGCTGTCCCGACCAGATCGGCCCGTTTTTCCGGATCAAGGTTCTGGAAGGCGGCGCGACCAGTCTGGCCGGATGCATTTACACCGGCAAAGATGGCATGACTGCAGTCCTGCGCCAGCATGTCCAGGACACGGGACGCCGGGAAGCGATCAGTTTTTCGAGAAACTACAAGGCCGCCGGGTTCGAGGAAGTGCAGCTGAGCGGTGCCGCATCCACCGGGATTTCCTTCAGGACGAGAAGCTGGACACCCACCAGCCTGTGCGAAACGTTGTGGCACTTTGCCGGCGCGGAAGCCGATTTCACGCTCTGGCTGTCCTACACGCTTCCCACACAGCAGGATGAGGTCGGACCCGCGGTGACGGCCTTTACCGAGGTGCTTGCACAGCAAAACTGAACGCGGCATTTGCACAACCGCCCTCAAGTCATTTATTGAGACAGAGAACCAACTGGAACTCTGTTATGCGCCTGCTTTTGCTTCGACACGCCAAGTCCGACTGGGGAGACACAGAGCTCCCCGATATTGATCGGCCGCTGAACGCGCGGGGCAAGGCCGCGGCCGTCACGATGGCGCGCTACCTGCGCGACCAGAAACTGCAGCCGAGCGTGATCCTGTGTTCCACGGCTCAAAGAACCCGCGAGACGCTCGCCCGCCTGCTTCCCTATATGCCGCAGGAAGCCCATATCGAACTCATCTCCGATCTCTACTGGAAGAGCGAGGACGGATATGGTGCGATCATTCGCAAACACGGTCACAGGGCGCAGACCCTTATGGTGATCGGCCACAATCCGGCAACGGAGGACACCGCGCTGGATCTGGTCGGCACAAGCGCACCCGATACCCTTGCCGATCTCCAGGAAAAGTATCCGACCGCCGCACTCGCCGTCATCGATTTCGACATCACGGACTGGTCTGAGCTGGGGTCGGGCACCGGACACCTGGAACGGTTCGTCAAGCCGCGCGATCTCTAGTGAGGTAGACCGTTCGCACGGCCCATTCTCCAAAGAGTTCGGGGGCAGCCACTTGGCCGCCCCTTTCCACCCGTTCTGACCTGTGCACGGAGCGCAGTTCAAAGCAGCTTTCACTTGCCTTAGATGAAATCCGTCTCCGGGATCGCCATGCCGACGGCGCTGGTGCCATGGCCCTGGGCTGCGGCGAGATCGGCTGCAGCCGCATCGCCTTCGGCAGACCCGAACGCACCAAGCGTTTCGGCCGCACCAGCCAGGAGATCGAGGATGTCGCCGGAAGCAAGAGAGTCCGTTCCGACCGTGACATCTTCCACGGCAAAGCTGAAGTCGTCCATGGGATCTGTCTCGTTGTAGATCGCTTTCAGATCGAACTGGAAGCTGTCCGCACCCTGAACAACCTTGAGCCATTCGACCGCGGTCGCGTCCTCGTCCATGCCGTGAACGGTCGCCACGGTCTTGTCGTCGAACTGGATCTGAAGCGCATCATCCGCCTTGACGAAGTGGAAGGCGTCCTCGTCCATTGCCTGAAGCGAAAAGCTGCGTAGCTCGATGACATCATTACCGTCCGGTGTTTGCGAGATATCGTCGAGAACCGGCAGGTCTACACCGAAGCTCTCCAGGAACGACTTCACACCGTCGGTCGCACGCTCGGCAATGGTCGCCTCGCCGTCCGCCCAGA
The DNA here is from genome assembly GCF_965232425.1 of Roseibium sp. GTDB lineage: Bacteria > Pseudomonadota > Alphaproteobacteria > Rhizobiales > Stappiaceae > Roseibium. The sequence continues at coordinate 4,689,811 of NZ_OZ246971.1, read as the reverse complement.
TGGTGTAGGTATCGTCGCCCGCCTCGCCGGAGAGGAAGCCCTCACCTGCGAGCACATCGGCACCGACACCACCCATGACCACGTTCGCCTTGACTTCGTAGGCTCCCAGACTGGTCGCCAGATCGAAGTCGGGGCTGAAGTCGGTCACTGCGTCGATCAGCTTGCCGATCGGCTCTGTGATGCCTTCGATGGCGTTGACCGTCGCCGTCAGCGCCGAGCGGAAATCCTGAACCCAGGGTACATCTGTCAGGGCGTCATGGATGACGATCTTGGTGAAATCCATAACATCCATGATGATGTCCGAGCCGGAGCCGCCGGCGAAGAAATTGCCGAAGCTGAAGGAAATCTCGGCAAGGTCTTCGATGCTTGCGTCTTCACGGTCCATGGCAAGAACATCCGCCATTTCACCAAGACCGTTTGCGGTCAGCACGAGATCGTCACCGGCTCCGCCCATGACGAGCGAGTTGGCATCTGCAAGGCTCAGCAGAACGTCGTTGTCCGCGCCGCCATGCGCAATGGCGCCGGGGCCTTCGGCGACCATCAGGTCGGCCCCGTCGCCGCCGAGCTGCGCCGTGACGACGATCTCGGACGGCAAGGCGCCGGTCACGATGCCACCCTTGCGGTTGCCGTCGCTGTCCGTGTCGGTGTTGAGCGAAACGGACGCAGCCGCATCCTCACCGAGGGAGAGGCCAAGCATCACGTCCGTGCCCGCGCCGCCATACTGGAACGAGGCTGCGGCCTTGTACTGGGGCGCGACCACTTTCGCCGCGGCGACCATCACGTCGGAACCCTCGCCGCCGAACTGCGCGACGCCCTGGCCGCCGCCGATCAGGATGTCGTTTCCTGCATCGGCATATTGCACGACGCCGATACCGCCGCCTACCATGACATCGTTGCCCTGGCCCATGACCTGGGTGGTCATGCCGCCGGCACCGAACGCATAATCCTTGCCGGACCCGCCAAACTGGAGGTTGTTGGTGCCACCACCGACGAGCACGTTTGTGCCGCCACCCTCGGTTTCGAAGTGTTCATCGAAGTTCTCGATCACCTCGGCGAACTTGCCGTCATCGAAGCCGAGGTCCGACGGAATGGCACTCCACAGGTGATCGCCAAACTGGATATTGTTCGCGCCGCCGGCCATCAGGAAGTCATCGTCGGACCCGCCGATCTGGATGTTCGCTCCGCCGACCGCGAAGAGCTTGTCCTTGCCGCTGCCGCCATGCTGCAGGTTGAGCCCCGCGACACCAACCAGCACATCCTCACCGTCGCCGCCGAACTGGCCGACATTCACGCCGAGACCATAAAGCTGATCGTTGCCGGCGTCGCCGAATTGAAGGTTGCCGTTGCCGGCCGCCGCCAGCAGGTCTTCGCCGTCGCCGCCGAACTGGATATTGGCAACGCCGAGCGCCTTCATCTTGTCGTCGCCCGTTCCGCCGAACATGGTGTTCACGCCGCCAAGCGCCAGCATTTCGTCATTGCCGGCATCGCCATGGACAACGTTGACACCGCCGATCGCCTCGATTGTGTCGTCACCGGCTCCGCCATTCAGGACGTTGACGCCACCGGCGGCCTTGATCGTGTCGTTGCCGTTGCCGCCAAACGCCGTCGTGGCTCCGGCTTTCGCCTCGATGAAATCGTCGCCGTTGTCGCCGTGAATGACGTTGTTCACGCCGTAGCCGTACATCGCGTCGTTGCCGTCACCGCCGCGCATGACGTTGGACGCGCCGTGACCTTCCATGCGGTCCGCACCGTCATTGCCGTTCATGACGTTCGAGGCACCATAACCGGTCATATCATCGTTGCCGGTTCCGCCATGCATGACATTGGAGGCTCCGTGGCCCTCCATCGTGTCGTCGCCGCTGTCGCCGTACATCACGTTGGAAAGGCCGCGGCCTTCCATGTGGTCGTTGCCGGTTCCGCCCCGCATGACATTGGAGGCTCCATAGCCGTACAATTTGTCATTGCCGCTGTCGCCGTTCATGACGTTCGACGCACCGTAGCCTTTGAGCGTGTCGTGATCATCGCCGCCATACATGACATTCGAAGCGCCGCGGCCTTCCAGCGTGTCATTGCCGTCCTCGCCGCGCATGACGTTGGAAGCGCCATAACCCTTCAGCGTGTCGCTGCCGGTGCCGCCATACATGGTGTTGGAGGCGCCATATCCGTAGAGGCTGTCGTTGCCGGAGCCGCCCTTCATCTTGTTGGTGACGCCGTAGCCGTAAAGCTTGTCGCTGTAGCTGCCGCCATCCATGTCGTTGTAGGCGCCGTATCCCTTGAGCGTGTCGTAGCCGCTGTCGCCCCGCATGACGTTTTTCGCGCCATAACCGTAGATCGTGTCGTTGCCGGTACCGCCGCGCATCTCGTTGTAGGCGCCGTATCCGTACAGCTTGTCGGAGCCGCTGTCGCCCCAGAGGTAGTTCTTGGCACCATAGGCCTTGACGGTATCGTTTCCGGAACCGCCGCGCAGGTAGTTGAGCGGCGCCCAGCCGCCGACGAAATCATTACCCGATCCGCCGCGCAGATCGTTCTTGATTGCGGAGTAGCCGTAGAGCTTGTCGTTGCCCGACCCGCCGTCCTTGTTGCCATAAAGGCCATAGAGTTTGTAGGTCTGGTGAATGCTTTTGGATGAAGAGCCCATAATGAAAGGTCCTTTGTTAAATCGGAAAAGGGGAATTACGCCGCGTAGGCGCGTGCTTTTACGGGACGACCGTTCTGGTCACGGCCCGGGTGCTGGACGATGCGCAGGACATGTCCATTTCCATCGCGGCGGACCGACCGCAGGGCGCGGTCTGGGAAGACGGTCCGCTTGAGATCCCGGGCGGTCTGGAAACCGTCTCCGAAAGGGGCGATGAAATCGATGACGACCGGATTGGACCCGTTGTTCCACTGGTCCGGTTCCGGAAGATGATCCTGATGAAGAACGGCGTCTTCCGTTGCCGCGTCGAGCCAGGCCCATGTCGCAAGGGCGACCGGCAGTCCGCCGCGCCGCCAGATGCGCAGCTGACCGAGCATCAACGGCGGCAGGATCAGCGCTCCGATTTCGGAGATGCTCCGGTCCCTGTGCAGCGGGCTTTCTGCCATGAGCACATGGGCCTCTCCGAGCATTGCGAAGGTGGTCTGTTTGTCGATCTGAATGCCGGTCATCTTGCAGCTCCTGACAGCGTTTGTGTTGTCAGAAAGCTAGGTTCGGCCCTGTTCGATCGTTATGGGGTCAATCCCCCAATCGGCATGCATCGAGCTTTTGCAGGACGGCTGCACACGGCTTCTCGCAACTTCTCACCGAATGCTGATGCATCGTGATTGGCCTTCAAACGCGCCGGACGCTCTTTATTGGGCGACCAGTGTGCCGCCCGGTTGAAACTATGAACGCGCAAGGGCTGCGCACCCAATGTTCGTCAGGTGAAAGGTGCTTTCATGGCTCTGGCAATTGCAACTCAGTCCCGCATCGCTTTCGTGGCGTCGATCATGGCGCTGTGCGTCTCCTGGTCAGGCGTGTCGCAGGCGGAACAGGCGTCTGCCCTTCCCGGCTACGTGATCGAACAATACGGCGCGCCGCCCGAAATCCCGGACGGGCCGTTGTCCGACAGCCTGAAGGCCGCCGTCGACGCAGCCTTTGTCGACAGCATCAAGCAGTCGGCATGGGGACGAGACCAGACGCTGGCGCTCACCGAGGTCGCGGAATCAAAAGACCCCCGGCTCGTCTGGATCATCAGCGACCTGATGCGCTTCACCGCCGGTTCGCAACTGAGCACCGCGCTCACCGATGCGGCCTCGAAACTTCTGCAGAAACAGATCCCGGTCGACAACAACTGGGGTGTCATCACCGATCACCTCATCGCCTGGGACATTCCCGCACCGCCCGACTACCTTGCGGTCAAGCGCGGCATCTTCACCACGATCGTTCCCGGCTGGGACCGGATTTTCGTCGAAGGCGACATCGACTGGCGCCACGTGTCCTGGGGCGGTGTCCTGATCGACAATCGCGCCTACGACACGACCGACGAGGTCTGCAACTGCATTCCTGCCGCCGACAATCCCGAGGTCAGCAGTGCCGAGGATGCGACCTGGCTGAAAGACGATGACATCGTCTTCGGCGTTGGCGTGAACGGCGAGTACCGCGCCTATCCGCGGCGCATCATGGAAGTTCGCGAAATGGTCAACGATACCCTCGGCGGACGCGACCTCGGAATTCCATATTGTACCCTGTGCGGCGCGGCGCAGGCCTATTTCACCGACCAGTTGCCGGGTGGTGTTGAGCGCCCGATCCTGCGAACCTCCGGACTGCTGATCCGCTCCAACAAGGTCATGTATGACGTCAACACCTATTCGGTCTTCGACACCTTTCTCGGCAAAGCCGTTACCGGCCCTCTCCGCGACAAGGGCGTCCAGCTCGAACAGGCAGGCGTCGTGACAACGGATTGGGGAACCTGGAAGAAGGCCCATCCGGAAACGACCGTGCTGGTGGAAAGACTGGCGCTCGGCCGGGACTTCGACTTCCGCAACGGCCGTGACGCCAATGGTCCGATCTTCCCCGTCGGCGACGTTGATCCGCGCCTGCCCGTACACGAGGACGTCATCGGCATTGTCACGGCATCCGGAAAGCCCGTGGCCTTCCAGCGGAGCAAGGCAATGGCCGCCCTGCAGAAAGGCGACGAGATCACGTTCGAAAACGTCAGGCTTGAGCTGGATGCCGGCGGGATCCGCGCCGTCGATGCGGACGGCTCCGACCTCGGCAGCCACCAGGCCTTCTGGTTTGCCTGGTCCCAGTTCCACCCGGGAACCGAACTCTGGCCGGGCTGAGACGCTTGTCCGGCAAGGCTGCCGCGTCCGGCATCAGCCGTTGGCGCGGTAGTCCCGCGGTGACCTGCCGAAACGGTCCTTGAACATGCGTGCCAGGCTCTGCTGGCTCGCAATGCCCCAACGATAGGCTATGTCCGCGATCGAATGGCGGGCATAGCGGCTGTCCTTCAGATCCGCCGCAATCCGGTCGAGACGCAATGTTCTGATCTCCGACGAGATCGCCCGGCCGTCGCTTCGATAAAGCTCGGAAAGACGCCGCAACGACAGGCCCATGGCGGCCGCAAGCGCATGGCGATCGAAATCGGGATCCGCCAGGTTGGCGCGTATCTCTGCATCGGCACGCAGCAGGATCTGCTGCTCCGGCCTGCTGAGTTCGAACCGCGTTTCCCTGAGCGACGCGAGGCCGGTCACGAAAAGATCGACAACGGTATCCTGAAGGGAGTGCTGAACCTGCGCCGGTGACTGGTCGATCGCGCTGACAAGGCGCACGGCACTGTCGTGAATGATGCGCCCCATCACGCTGCTGCCGGAGACGGATATGCCGGTCAGGAGATCGGCATCCGGCAGGCGGCTCAGGAGCATGTCTCGCGGGATCTGCACGACAAGCTGTCGGAACCCGTCCGGCAGTTCGAGATTGTAACGGTCAACGCTGCTGTAGAGCGCGAAATCACCCGGTTTCAGCCGCGCCTGGCGTCCGTCCTGCAGGACGCCGCCTTCCTTCTGCATCTGCAGGCTGATCAGGAAGCTGTCTTCACCGGCCCGCGCGATATCCCGGCGCCGGCGCCGCACCGATTGCTGGCTACCCGAGACAAAAGAGGCGGAAAGCCGGGACAACCGGTTGAGCAGGATCTCGCCGTGAAAATCGTCCGGACGTTCGCATTGGCAATCGAGGTGAACATAGGCATCGCAGACGGCTTCACGCCAATAGGCAAAGCCCTCGGTCTGCCGGACGCTTTCCGTGCTCAGCAAAATCGCCATTCACCGCCACCTCCTATCCCGACAGAATTAGCACAGCGCGCCCGTTTTGCGAAGTTTCCGCGCCCTTGTGCCCGGAATGAGCGTTTTTTCCGCCCGGAATGAGAAGTCGGTGTCCCGCCGGTATGACACTGTTGTTGCAAGCGTCACATCGTGGAGGACAATTCATGACCGCTCCCTTCAAGGCGGCCGCCGTTCAGGCGTCACCCGTGTTTCTGGACCTGGATGCCAGCGTCGACAAGGCCATCGGACTGATCAAGGAGGCTGCATCCCAGGGCGTCAAGCTGATCGCCTTTCCCGAGACCTATCTGCCGGGCTACCCCTGGTACATCTGGCTGGATGCAACGGCCATGTACATGCCGCTTGTTCCCCGCTATGCCGCGAATTCCATCAGGGAAGGCAGCGAACAGGACAAGCGTCTGGCGCAGGCAGCCAAGGACAACGACATGCATGTCGTCATGGGGCTATCCTGGAACGTCAATGGAACCCTCTACATGGGCCAGTGGCACTACGGACCGGACGGCGAAGTCATTTCCCGGCGCCGCAAGCTGAAGCCCACGCACGTGGAACGCACCGTCTTCGGGGAAGGCGACGGCAGCGACATGTCCGTTCACGAGACCGAACTCGGCCGGATCGGTGCCCTGTGTTGCTGGGAGCATATCCAGCCGCTGAACAAGTACGCCATGTTCTCGCAGAACGAACAGATCCACGTCGCCGCCTGGCCCAGCTTTTCTCTCTACGAAGGCGGCGCCTACGCGCTCGGGCCGGAAGTGAACGAGGCGGCCAGCCGCATCTACGCGGTCGAGGGGCAGTGCTTCGTCCTGGCCGCCTGTGCCACGGTGTCCGAAGAGATGTCCCAATTCCTGTGCGACACGCCGGTGAAGCAGCAGTTGCTCAAGACCGGCGGCGGCCATGCCCGCATTTTCGGCCCCGACGGCGCACCGCTCGGAAACAATCTCGCACCGGATGAGGAAGGCCTGGTGATCGCCGATATCGATCTCAACATGATCGCCATCGGCAAGGCCGCCGCCGACCCGTGCGGTCACTACTCCCGGCCCGATGTCTTCCGGCTGATGTTCAACAGGAAACCCAGCCCGCCGGTGATGAGCTTCGACAACGAGGCTGCCCGCTATGTCGAGCAGGACGAGGCGGATGCTGCAGCCGTCGTGGCGAACGCCGCCGAATGAGACATCTTCCGGGGCGCAATCGACGCGCTGCGCCCCGGCCAACCCGGAGGCCGACATGCCAACAGCCGATGAATTCTACACAAGCGCGCAGCGGGACCTTCAGGCCCGGTTCGGGACCGCCAAACTGGCGGATACCGTTGTCGCCGCCATCGTCCGCGACGAGATCGAAGACCCCCATGTGCCGTTCATCGAAAGCCGCGATTTCTTCTTCCTGTCGACGGTCAGCGCGGATGGCGAACCGACGGTCAGCTACAAGGGCGGCCCCGTCGGGATCGTGAAGGTCCTGGACCCGCGCACCCTGGTGTTCCCGAGCTATGACGGCAATGGCATGTTCAAGTCGATGGGCAACATCAAGGCCGCCGCGAAGGTCGGTCTTCTGTTCATCGACATGGAAACGCCCAACCGCATCCGGGTGCAGGGCACTGCCAGCCTGAGCGAGGACGACCCGGAGCTCGCCCGTTATCCCGGCGCGAACATGCTGGTTCGCGTGGACGTGACCTCGTGCTTCCTGAATTGCGCCCGCTACATTCACAAGCACAAGCGCATTTCGGCCAGCCCATATGTGCCGGACGACAAGGGTGCGCAGCCGCATCCGTCCTGGAAACGGATCGACATGGTGCAGGATTCCCTGCCCGAAGATGCCAGAGCCCGCACAGCCGCCGAGGGCGGAACCATCACGATGGACGACTATGCCGAGAAACTGATGGCCGGCGAATCCTGAACTTTGGCAACAGCCGAGACTAGGGTACGGACCCCCTCAGGCAGCCTTGTCCAGTTGCGACTTAATCCGGTTCATTCTCCGGCTGACATAGTCGCCTTTCTTCAACTTGCGGATCTCGTTGCTGCGCAACGCCGGCGTCGACTGGAACGCGTACCAGTCACCCTCCCCGACTTTGCGCTGGTAGATCGTGTTGCCGTCTTTGCGGTGGGCAAAGCAGGTGACTGCGGGCGCAGACCCGTCCGCCGCGACCCAGGTCGCATTGAAACAAAGCGTTCCATCCGCCTTGATGAACCAGTTTCCCTCGCCGTAGGACGCATTCCTGCCGCGTCCCGAATAGGCCGAGAAGGCGCGCTTGCTGTTGGCGAAATAGCCTGCGCCATCGCTCCAGATCCAGGACCTGTTGGCAAAAAGCCCGAACACCTCGTCGACCGACATGGGGCTTGCGTCCTGCGCAGCTGCATTCAGCTGTTGCTGTGTCGCCGCCTCGGCGCTGTCGGACGTTCCGATCACAAGGCCGGCTCCTGCGATCGTGGCTGCGATCGCCAATGCTGTGACTTTCTGTTTCATTTAAAGGCTCCTCTTTGTCAGCTTGCCGGTTGGGCCCGCGCTCATGAATTCGCGGGCAGGATCTGTTCCGTGATCCGCCAGTCGGGCAGACCGTAGCCATCCGGCCAGGGCCAGACTTCCTTGTCGTTGAAGTAGATAACGGTGGTGAGCTCCGGGAATTCATTACCGACGGCGGTGACGTCCCCGGCCCATTCGGAGACATAGGCGCGGTCGCCGACATAGCCGAGTTCGGCCACGTAGACCGGTTTGCCGAAGCCGACGACACGGTCATAGGCCGGGCGCAGGGTCTCGGAAAAGGACCGGTCGCCGCCGAACTTGTCCTTGTCCCATTGCTGCAGGCCGAAGATCGACAGGCCGACGACGTCGGCATAGTCATCTCCCGGGTAGTAGGCCTGCAGCCCTTCTTCCCCCTTGGGCGACCACATGAAACGGGCATCGGGAGCGCTGCCGCGGCAAACGTCGACGACATGACGGTAGGCGTCGATATAGGCCTCCGGCTCCCATCCCGACCATGTGAAGCGTCCGGAGGTGCTCTCCATCTCCTGCGCCCAGCGGATCATGACCGGGCTTTCCATGGCCCCGGCGACCGTGCAGATGGCGGAGATGTTCGGGTCATAGTCGCCCGCCGCGATCCCCTGGCGCAACTCGGCTGGAGAAACGTCCCAGTTCTCGCCCCAGGTCCAGGGTTCGATGGTGAGAAGCACAGACCGTCCCCGTTCTTTCGCGTATTGGTCGGCAAGCAGAAGGCTCTCCAGCTCGACGTCTTCCCAGGGCAGAAACAGATGCTCGATCGAGACACCGCTTCTGTCGGTGAAAAAGCCGGGCGGATCATAGGCGCCGAAGGCAATATCCGCGCTCGGCTGAGGAACGATGACACCGGCATCCGTGTTGCCGTTGGCAACTTGCGCCACGGCCACCATCGAGGCGGCACCCACGACCGTCGCGAGAATGCCGGTCCGGATCGATATCTTCGGCAGGTTTGCTGTCTGTTTCATTTCAAGCTCCAGATCGTTATGTCGCTTCGTGCAACGCACTAGGTCGGGCGTGCGGTTTGACCCGCCGCCTCGGCCTGCTGATTGAAGGAAGGTTGGGGCGGTGCCACGAGATGCGGCCGTATGCGGACGGTCCGGACACCCGCGCTGCCCATGCCCGCACCGGCAACCGCATAAGTGGACCGCGTCAGCTTGACCGGCTCGGCTCCGATCTCCAGCGCTTCCAGGCCGGCAGGCCCCCTCAGTCCGAGCGCGGTCGCCGGCAGCACCGCCAGCAGCGCGACGGCAGCGCCCTGCAAGCAGGGGCGCCAGTTCAACGCAGCACCGGGTCGGCCGTTTTCCCGCGCATGCTGGACAATGATGACGGCCAGAAGGGAGACGTAGATCACCGCAGTGAGGGTCGCGAAGAGATAGAACCCCCGCGCCTCGCCGACCTCGGAAAACGCCAGAACAGGCAGAACGGACAAGAGCGCAAGCACCGCGTAGGGCACGAGAACGCGGATCGGCAGCTGTGCGGCGGCATCCGCGCCCTTGGGTGTAACCCGGAAATCGACGAACGAACCGGTCAGCCAGTCCCGGAACGCCGCCAGGCATCCCAGCATCGCCCAGGGCCAGCGTGCTGCCTGGAAGAACAGGGCCTCCCAGCTGAGCACCTTTGCATTGTACGGACGGCACCAGCCGTCACGCTTCCACCAGAAGGCCATCGCCACCAGGACGGCGGAGATCGGCAGGAAATGCAGCAGGAACTGGGGATAGGTGACGTTGGCAAACGGCACGCCCGCAACAAGGGCGACAACCGGCAGGGCGAACATCGCCGTCATGAAGATCGCGAACAGCGGATACCAGATCTGCGCAAACAGGAACTGGAATTTCAGCCTTGGCGGCAGCTTGCCGATGGTGCGCGGCATGTATTGAAGAAGGATCGTGACCAGGCTTCTCGACCATTGGAATTCCTGCGTCACGAGATCCGCGAAGCTGTTGGGGCCGTCGCCATGCGCGATCGCATCGATAGCGTGCACCCCGCGCCAGCCACCTGCATTCATCAGGAGTGTCGTCGAGTGGTCTTCAGCCAGCTCTGGACCGAGACCGCCGATATCCTTGAGCGCCGCCGTGCGCACGGCGTAGTGCGATCCGATGCAAAGCGGCGCCCAGCCGTTGGTGTACCCGGCCTGCAGAGCGCCGTGCAGCGTCCCTTCCGCATAAAGGCGTCCTCGCGCTGCCCAGCTCCTGTCCGCGTTGCTGTCGCAGATGCTCGGCGCTGACACATAGCCGACCTCCGGGTCCGCGAACGGCGCCATCACCTTCTCAAGGTAGTCCGGCTCCGGAACGTGATCGGCGTCCAGTTGGCTGACGAAATCATAAGCATCATAGCCATGGTGATCGTAGAAGAACGCCAGGTTGCCTTCCTTGCAGCGGGTGCGGCGCGGCCAGGTCTGCAGGTGATAATCGGGCCTGTCCTTGCGCGTCGAGATCTTCACCCCGTTTTCGGCACACCAGGCGATCGTTTCAGCGCTCGGATCTTCGTCCGCGAGCCAGGTGTCATGGTCCATGGTCTGGGCCCGCATGGCCTGCAAGGTCTTTTTCACCACCGGAAACGGTTCGGAAGGGGCTTTCGTGACGACCATTGCCACGCGCGCGCCCTTCGGAAGGCGCAACGCCGGGTTCGGCACCTTTGCCGGAATGAACATGGCCAGGAAGTAAAGCGGCAGGAACGTGATCCACGCCAGTATCACCGAAACCGCCAGATAACGGAGCGTGCCGGCATTGTGGCTCGGATCCAGCCACCAGTTCCAGAAATAGAAGATGGCTGCAATCCAGAGCCCGACACCGGCGAGATAGCGCAGCTTTTGGCCACGCGACAGCATCGGCACTAGGTAGGGTGCCGATGCCTTGGCCGGTGTATGTGCAGGGCCGTTCCGCATGTCACCGTGTCTCCAGGCCGAAGAAGGGAGCTGCCGTCCGCACGATCGTGTCGATGTCCGAATAACGCGCCTTGAAACCGATTTCCGACTGCGCCCTTTGAGGGTTGGCATAAAGGACCGGGGGATCGCCGGGACGTTTATCCTGCAGGTTGACCGGGACGGGCTTCGCCGTGATGCGCTCGACGCTGTTGATGATGTCGCGCACCGAAAGGCAGTTGCCCGAGCCGATATTGTAGGCCGCGCTCTGCCCGCCCGTATCCAGGTGGCGATAGGCAAGCACGTGCGCTTCGGCGAGGTCCTGAACATGGACATAATCGCGCAGACACGTACCATCCTCGGTCTCGTAGCTGTCGCCGTAGACATCGAGATGCGACAGCCGGCCGGCTGCCGCCATCATTGCCCGCGGGATCAGGTGCGTTTCCGGATCGTGCCATTCTCCAAGCTCGCCTTCCGGATCCGCGCCGCAGGCATTGAAGTAGCGCAGAATGACGAATTTCAGTCCATAGGCATGTGCGTAGTCCCGGATCATGTGCTCGGCCATCAGCTTGGTCTTGCCGTAGGGATTGATCGGCTGCTGTTCGCTGTCCTCGCAGATCGGCAACTGGCGCGGGATCCCGTATGTCGCGCAGCTGCTGGAAAAGATCAGCCTTTCCACGCCGGCCGACGCACAGGCATCCAGAACGGAGAGTGTCCCGCGGACATTGTTGTCGTAATAGCTCGCCGGGTCGGCAACGGACTCGCCGACATAGGCCGAGGCCGCGAAATGGATCACCGCTTCGGCATCGAACATGCCGAGCGTCTTCTCAAGCAGAGCCGTGTCCCGGATGTCGCCTTCCACGAACGGTCCCCAGCGCACGGAAGTCAGGTTTCCCGTGCTCAGGTTGTCATAGGTGACGGGCTCCCAGCCGCTCGATGCGAGCAGCTTGCAGGTATGGCTGCCGATATAGCCGGCACCGCCGGTGACCAGAATACGCCTGCGCATCACTCTGCCGCCTCTGCAAAAGCACTTGCCGCCCGGCTTCGCAGCAGATCGTCGAAATGGGAAATGGTCAGATCCAGTCCCCGGTCCAGCGTGACTTCCGGCGTCCAGCCCAGGCATTGCCTGGCCTCGGTGATGTCGGGTTTCCTCTGCTGCGGATCGTCGACCGGCTTATCAAGGAAGACAAGCTTCGACCGTGAACCGGTCCTGTCGATGACTTTCTCGGCCAGTTCAAGGACCGTGAATTCGCCGGGATTTCCCAGATTGATCGGGCCAAGTGCGTTTTCCGGCGTCTGCATGAACCGGCGGAAACCTTCGATCAGGTCGTCGACATAGCAGAACGAGCGGGTCTGCCGGCCGCTGCCGTAGATCGTGATGTCTTCGCCGCGCAGCGCCTGGATGATGAAGTTGGAAACGACCCGGCCGTCGTCAGGCCGCATGTTCGGGCCATAGGTGTTGAAGATACGAACGACCTTGATCGGCACCGAACGGGTCCTGGCATAGTCGAAAAACAGCGTTTCCGCCGCGCGCTTGCCTTCGTCGTAGCAGGCCCGCGGTCCTGTCGGGTTGACATTGCCGCAATAGCTCTCCGGCTGCGGATGCACCAGCGGATCGCCATAGACTTCCGACGTGGATGCCTGGAAGGCCGTTGCGCCCGTCCGCTCTGCAAGATCCAGAACGTTGATTGCGCCGATCACGTTGGTTTTCATCGTCCGGATGGGGTCGCGCTGGTAATGCGGCGGCGACGCCGGACAGGCGAGATTGTAGATCTCGTCGAGACTCTCATTGATCCTTGAAAGTGGCGTTTCGATGTCCTGGACGATCAGGCTGAAATTCTGGTAGTCGGTCAGATCCGAGACATTCTCGAACCGTCCGGTCGAGAAGTTGTCCAGGCAGATGACCCTGTAGCCCTCGCCGAGCAAACGCCTGCACAGATGCGACCCCAGGAACCCGGCGCCGCCGGTTACCAGGGCGGTTTTCACCGGCCGGTACCGGGCGGCACTAATGTCGGACCGCAGGTCTTTTCCGAGTGTCGAACCGTCCGTTTTCATTGCATTCCTCCGAAATCGGCAGCAGCCGGCCATTCGGCAAGCCACGGGGGTTTCCCGGTGCGCCTTCTTGGCAACGGTCCGGGATGAGTTTGTCAAAGCGGCACTCCGCTTCGGAGGTGCCCTTGAGCTTCCGGTTTTCGCAGGTGTGATCCGCCCTCTGCCTTTTGGGCTCAGGTGCCGCCAGACGGAAACAGGACATCCGCATGCAGCGAATGATTGTATCCGTCAGGCTTCACATCCTGACACTGCAAGAAGTGGATCTGACGGGGATCAAGTTCAACAAGGATGGCGGGACATTAAATATTCTTAATCCCGCAGCAAGATTGAAGTAATCGTAAGAAAAAGGTCATAAATTCAAATAATTCTGGAAAAGATGAATTGTTTCTGCGGACTCAGCCCTTACCGGCACGTGCGCGGCACCTGGATTTCTGTCCGAAACCGCTTGCGGTGCAAATCCAGGCCGCATCGCCATGATCGGCCGACATGGCGGACTTCACCTTGTCTGCCGGGGTCGTTGCCGTTGCGAGAGTGATCGGCAAGAAGGCGGATTTTTTCCGGATGGCCGAAGCGTCCGGCGCAGATACCGTGCGTGCAGAGCTGTCCGCTGTCACCCGGACGTTTTCGGGAATGCCCGCAAAACTGCATGAGGCAACGATCGCCGCTGCCGACAGCACGGGCACCAGATGCGCGGGAAACACGCCCTTTAAGAAAGTGCAAATTCCTGAAACTGCCATGTCGTTTCCCTGCCGGTTCGGCGTGCGGCTTGTTGGCACCGCTTCGCGTTTGATGTTCACCTCTCCCAAGGTCAAACACAAGTTAACAGTCAACCGCTGCAGGCTTAACAACAGGTAAACATGCGCCGATCCGCACCACCCGTTCAAGCTTGGAGGTCTTGTCAAGCAACGGGGTTTCCGACACCTTGGAACTGATTGAAGGAACGTATTGGCATTTTTGATACCGGAACGGATTGTCCCGCAGTCAGGCAACCTGCCTGCACCGGCCCAAGTATTGCAACAGGGTGCGTGTCATGCAGAGCGAAACCGGACAGCTGAAACTGGAAGCCTCGCCCGGCTTGTCAGCCTGGCTCGAAAGCCAGGACGTGTCTCTCGCCGTTTCCACCTACCAGGCGGCCAAGATCTTTCTGATCGGCAACAATTCCGAAACCGGGCGCATTTCCGTGTTCGAGCGAACATTCGCGCGAGCCATGGGCCTTGCCGCCACGCCGGGCGCAGACCAGCTATGGCTGGCGTCCCAGTTTCAGTTGTGGCGTTTCGAGGACTTTCTGTCCCGCGAACCGGTCAGGCAGCCCTACGACGCCGTCTACGTGCCGATTGAAGGCCGCACGGTTGGCGAGGTCGATATTCACGACATTCACCCGAGGCCCGGGCAACCTCCCCTTTTTGTCGTGTCCCGGTTCAACTGCATCGCCACGCTGGACGCGGAAAACAGCTTTGCGCCGGTCTGGATGCCCAAATTCATCGATGCGGTGGTCGCCGAAGACCGCTGCCATCTGAACGGCATGGCCGTGACGGATGACAAGCCGCGGCTCGTGACCTGCGTCGCTGCTACCAATTCCGGCGGCGAATGGAGGGAACACAGACGCAGCGGCGGCATTGTCATCGACGTGGAGAGCGGAGAATCCGTTGCCGGTGGATTTTCCATGCCGCACTCCCCCCGCCTTCGGGAGGGCCGCTGCTACCTTATCCAGTCCGGAACAGGAGAATTCGGCACGCTCGATCTCGACGACGGCACCTTCACGCCGATCTGCGCGCTGCAGGGTTTTGCCCGCGGGCTCAGTTTTATCGGCGACTACGCAATCATCGGCGTGTCGAAACCGAGGGACGAACGCCATTTCGGCGGGCTGGCGCTGTCGGACCGGCTGGCGGACGCGCACCTCGAACCGCTTTGCCATGTCGCCATCGTGAACCTGACGTCGGGAAACATCGAGCATCGGCTTGTCTTCGAGGGTGTGGTCAGCGAGCTATACGACATCGCGGTTCTGCGCGGTGTGCGCAGGCCCATGATCCACGGCTTCGTGCAGCCGGACCTGCGCTTCGTCATCCGACCGGCGCCGTTCGATATCGAAGCGCATAACGGGCTCAACCGATGACGGCGCGCAAGCGGATCCTGATGTGCTGGGAGGCCGGTGCGAATTACGGCCACGCCGCGAAGATATCTCAGCTTCTGCCCTGGTTGCCCCCGGATTGGGATATCATCGCCGCCGTGCGCGACCCTGCCGCGTTCCGGACGCTGATCCCCGACCCGCGCATCAAGGTGACGTCCGCCCCTTTTGCCCCCGACATCAAGGTTCCCAAAAGCGAGGCCTTCGGCATGAGCTACCCGGATGTGATGCGCTTCGTGGGTTGGCACGATGCCGATATCCTGGCGGCCTACCTGGAATGCTGGGAGGTTCTGATCCGGGAATTGCGCGCCGATATCCTGATTGCGCAGGCTGCGCCAACCGCCCTCCTGGCGGCGCGGGCACTCGGCATTCCACGCGCCATGATCGGCGGCGGCTATGACCTGCCTCCAAGGGCGGTGCCAATGCCCGGCTTCCTGCATTGGCAGGAATGCGACAGGAACGAACTAGAAAAGCGCGAGGCGCGCGTCGTCGACACGGCCAACGTTGCGCTTGGCAGACGAGGCCACAACCGGCTCGCTTCGTTTCGCGACCTGCTGGAGACGGACAGGTATCTGCTCGTGACCGTGCCCGAACTCGATCACTATGGTGACCGTTCGGCCATCGAGCCGGACCATACGCCCTATCTCGGCCCGATCGCCGGCATTCCGTTCGGCGAGACCACCTCCTGGCGGCCTGAGGCCGACTGCCGGATCTTCGCCTATCTGCGCCCAGACAACCCGAGATTTGAAACCGCGATCAGGGCGCTCGCATCGCTTCCGGCGACGACGGATATCATCCTCGCCGCGCCGAACGCACCCCGGGCCCTGCCTGAGCGCCTGAAGACCACATCCGTGCGGCTGTTCACGGGGCCGGTCAATCTTGAACCCCTGCTTGGCGACTGCAACCTCGGCATCAGCCACGCCTCCGCGAACATCGCCACGAACTTCGCCCTGCACGGCGTCCCCCAGATCGGCCTGCCGAACCACACGGAGCAGACCATGATGGCCCACGCCTTCTCCGGCCATCAACTCGGACTGGGACTGATCGGTAACTCCAAACCCGAACAGCTCCTTCATGCCATCGATCTGGTCCGCGCTTCGCGGCAGGTCGCGGAGGCGACGGCCGACTTCTCCAGAAGGTGGCCCCCGCAAGACGCCTGGCGCACCGGCGAGCGCGCGGCCGAACAGATCGCGTCGCTCGGCTGAAACGCAGCCGGACAGGGCTGACGGGCCTCATGATTGGTGAAATTGACAAAGCATGCTAACGTAACGTCATTCATTAACCATGTTTTCTTCCCGCATTGATTTCAAGGGGGATTTATTGATGGGACGAGGATTTAGGAAAGCTCATAATTATCAGGATTTTGATGGGTGCGGCTTCTTCTGGAAATGGTTCTACCGCCGACTGGAGAAAGAGCTGACCGATGCCGACGTCGAACTGATCGCGCTTGGTGACATCAACGGCGACGGGATCACCGACTACTCCCTGGCGCTGACAAGAAACATTGAATACAGCTTCAAGGGGTTTTTCGGACGGACCTACAGCTGGAACCGGGAAATCGAGAAGAACCTTGTCATCCTGAGCGGCGATGACGGTCCGAAGGTGCGCGATCTCGGGCGGACAACCGGGATCAAGGGGCCGGTCATTGAAACCGTGGCCCTCGGCGACATCAACGGGGACGGCATCGACGATTTCGCCACGCTTGCCGGCGGCGGTGGCTTTTACGGTCTCGGAGGCCCGGATGCCGGTGTTGTCGGATACTACGGCGACCTCGTCGACGACGTTTACATCACCTTCGGCGGTGCCCGGAAGAAGGCAACAAGCCTGAGCAGCCTGGACGGGATCGACGGCAGCGTGATCGGCCTGAAATCCATCGGCGACGTCAACGGCGACGGGATTGACGACCTTGCCGCGAATGTCGGCTTCTACTATGGCCGCGGCGCCAACGCGACCTATTACGGCAAAGCCATCGACGACACCTACATCATCTTCGGCGGCAAGTCGCTGGACCCGGTCAGCGTCGGAGCGCTCGGGTTCTCAGGCAACGTCCTGGATGTGAGCGCGCTTGGTGATGTCAATGGAGACGGCTTCGCGGACGTGGCGGCAACCGTCGGCTTCTACTACGGTTACTACGGGTATTACGGTCAGGATCCGGACGAGGTTTCCTACTACGGCCAGGTGACGGAAGACGTGGTCATCCTGTTCGGCAACGGTCAGGGCGGCTTCGATGAGAGGCAGAGCCTGAACCGTCTTGCGGATACCGACGGCCAGTTCGTGAGCGTGGAGGCCATCGGCGACATCAACGGTGACGGGGTCTCCGATTTTGCCGGAGTGGCTGCCAACTACTACGGTTATTACGGCTATTACGGGTCCGACATCAGGGACGTGTTCCTGTTCCTGGGCGACGACAACCCGCCGGTCAGCCTCGGCGAACTGGCCGGACCGGAAAAAACGGCAATCGACGTTTACGAGCTGGGAGACATAAACGGGGACGGCTTTGCCGATATCGGCATCGGTATCGCGGGTTACTACGGCAATTATTACGGCAACTACTACGGCAATTATTACGGCCAGCAGGCCGAAGACGTGCTCGTGATCTTCGGCAACCCCGACGGCGAGACCGAAGTCTCGGCGCTCTCAGCTTTCATCGGCACGAACGAAGCCCTGCACGGGGCGACCTCGCTTGGTGACGTCAACGGCGACGGCATCGGAGATTTCGCTGTTGCCTGCGGCGGTTTCTACGGAGCTGGAGTGCCGGGCGAAACGCTCCTGGTCTTCGGCGGCCGCGACACGGCCCTTCAGACCCTGAACCTGAAGGAATTCGGCCTTTCGGACGATGCCTTCGGCGATATCAAGGCCCTCGGGGACACCAATGGAGACGGCTTCGCCGATTTCTCGGTGGCCGGCTACTACGGCTATTATGGCTCCGAGGCGCTCAAGGGCTCCAGCTACGTGGTCTACGGCGGTGAAACAACGCTCGGGATCGCGGATTTCGCCAAGAATGCCCGTCTCGGCAGCCTCGAAGTGACCCAGCGGGTCTCGCTTGACCTGTCCCCGCTCGGCGACACGTTCAGCTTCACCGACGAGATCTTCTAGGCAGGTTTCGGGTCTCAGGTTTCGGCATCAAGCCGCCTGACGGAACACAAGGGCTCTGTCAGGCGGCCTGTTTTTTTGGCGATGCCGATCGCCCGATTTGTCCTGCTCCTCCCTTCCCCAATTGCACTCTTCCTGCCGCTCGCCTACATGAACGCGCTGGAGGTGCTTGTGAACACATTGACTTCGCTGACGGAAGAAACCCGGCTGACGCTGGCAAACCTGGCAGATGCCGCGACCGGCCTGACAGTGCCGAGCCTTCGGCTGGGGGTAACCGGTCTCGCCCGCTCGGGGAAGACCGTCTTTCTGACCGCGCTTGTGCACAATCTCGTTCACGGCGGACGCCTGCCGCTTTTCAGCGCCTCTGCCGGGCGCAGGATGACCTCGGCGCGCCTGCAGCCGCAGCCGGACGACGCGGTGCCCCGCTTCGACTACGAGGCCCATGTCAATGCGCTCGTCAACGAACGGATCTGGCCGGACTCGACCCGGCAGGTCTCCGAACTGCGCCTGACCATCGATTATGAGAGCGCCTCCTTCCTCTACCGGAAACTCGGCCCGGGCCGCCTGCACGTGGACCTGATCGACTATCCCGGGGAATGGCTTCTCGACCTGCCGCTGCTCGGAAAGGATTTTGCCGCCTTCTCCGCCGAAGCCCTCCAGCGTGCCCGCGCCCAGAACCGGACACAGATCGCCGACCCGTTCCTCGGCGCGCTGGCCGGGACCGATCCAGAAGACAGCGAAAACGAACAGAGAGCGCAGGAACTCGCCGCGCATTTCAAGACCTATCTTGCCGAATGCCGCGCGGATGCGCATGCCCTGTCGATGCTGCCGCCCGGCCGGTTCCTGATGCCGGGCGACCTGGACGGCTCCCCCGCCCTGACCTTCGCGCCGCTGGATCTTGCCGCCGATGCCGGTCCGGCGCGCTCCGGCACGCTGCGCGCGATGATGGAACGCCGGTACGAATCCTACAAGAACCACGTCGTCCGCCCGTTCTTCCGCGAACATTTTGCAAGGCTCGACCGGCAGATCGTGCTGGTCGACGTGCTGCATGCCCTGAATGCCGGCCCCCACGCGATTGCCGATCTCGAAATCGCCCTGAGCGAGGTGCTCGGCGCCTTCAGGCCCGGAAGACGCAGCTGGCTCTCCTCCATTCTTGCACGGCGCATCGACAGGATCCTGTTCGCGGCAACCAAGGCGGATCATCTGCACAGCGCCGATCACGACCGGCTTGAGGCGATCCTGAAACGGCTGGTCACCCGCGCGGAGGAGCGCGCGCGGTTCAAGGGTGCCGAGGTCGATGTCCTGGCGATGGCCGCCGTGCGCGCGACCCGCGAAGCCACCGTGAAGCACCGGGGCGAAGAGCTGCCCGCGATCCTCGGAACCCCTCTTCCCGGCGAGCGGCTGAATGGCGACAGCTACGACGGCAACACCGAAATCGCCATGTTTCCCGGAGACTTGCCGCAGAACCCTGAATCACTTTTTCGCAAAGATGATTCTGTTTCTGAAGCTACCGGCCCCAAGATCCGGAAAGGAAAGTCGAACCTTCAGTTCCTGAGGTTCCGGCCGCCGAAACTGGACACGACCGCGGAAGGCCTGACCCTGTCCCTGCCCCATATCCGTCTGGACCGCGCCCTTGAATTCCTGATTGGAGATCGTCTCGCATGAGCGGATCTGAACCGACAAGAACCCGCAAGCCCGCCGCCTTCCGCCTTGATGACAGCAAGGTGCACCTGTCGGACGACGACCTCAGGGAGCCCGCCGCGGACGAGGCCATTGTCGCCCGGTCGGCGATCGAGGACGACGAGATCCGGCTGCCGCGCGACGCCAGCGATCCGAAGCCCGGTTTCGGCTTCGGCAAGTGGCTCATGGCCGGGCTCGCCGGCCTGGTCTCGCTGGCCATCGGCCTCGCGGTCGACAGCCTGATCCGGGATCTTTTCGCGCGGACGGACTGGCTCGGCTGGCTGGGTGTCGGCCTTGCGGCAATCGCCGCGCTCGGATTGCTCGGATTGGTGCTGCGCGAACTGGCTGGCCTGATGAGGCTCGGCAAAATCGATGACGTGCGTGAAAGTCTGCAGATCGCAGCAGAAGAAGACGATGCCAGGCGTGCGAGCGCCGGACTGAAAGACCTGCTCGACCTCTACAGGGACCGCCCGGCAACCGCCCAGGGCCGCAAGGCGCTTGCCGGACACATGCGCGAGGTGATCGACGGACGCGATCTCGTCAAGCTGGCCGAACGCGATCTCCTGTCGCCACTCGATCAGGAAGCCCGCAAGATCGTCATGAACAGCGCCAAGCGGGTCTCGGTGATCACCGCCGTCAGCCCGCGCGCCCTGGTCGATCTTCTCGTCGTCCTGTTCGAGAACCTGAGGATCATCCGCCGGCTGTCGGCCCTTTATGGCGGCAGGCCCGGAACGCTCGGCTTTCTGCGCCTGGCCAAGCACGTGCTGGCGCACCTGGCGGTGACCGGCGGGATGGCGGCCGGCGACAGTCTCGCCTCCGAACTCCTCGGGCACGGCCTGGCCGCCCGCCTGTCGGCCCGGCTCGGCGAAGGCGTGATCAACGGTCTCCTGACGGCGCGGATCGGCATCGCCGCGATTTCCGTTTGCCGTCCGGCCCCGTTTGTCGACAGCAGCGGGCCGAACGTGAAAGACTTCATGGGCGAACTGATCGCGTCCTCGGAAAAGGCCGAGAAGGAAGCCAGGGAGGAGAAGTGACCGGGCCGTCTTTGAACTGCACAACCCCGCATCTTCGCAAATCCCGTCTCGACAGCCCCGGCACGGCTGATTAGTTTCTTGCCATGTTCATCAGCTTCTTCTCCGAACTGAAATCCGCCGGCATCCCTGTCTCGCTCCGCGAATACCTGACGCTCATGGACGCGCTGGACAAGGATCTCGCCGAGCGCAGTGTCGAGGATTTCTACTATCTGGCCCGGCTCACGCTGGTGAAGGACGAGAGCAATCTGGACAAGTTCGACCGGGTGTTCGGCCACGTGTTCAAGGGCCTCGACCTGATGAGCGACGTGCCCGTCACCGACATTCCCGAGGAGTGGCTGCGAAAACTCGCCGAAAAGCACCTGAGCGAAGAGGAAAAAGCCCGGATCGAGGCGCTTGGCGGCTTTGAAAAGCTCATGGAAACGCTGCGCGAACGCCTGAAGGAACAGGAAAAACGCCACCAGGGCGGCAACAAGTGGATCGGAACCGCCGGCACGTCGCCCTTCGGGGCTTACGGCTACAACCCGGAAGGCGTGCGCATCGGCCAGAAGGAAAGCCGCCACCGGCGCGCCGTCAAGGTCTGGGACAAGCGGGATTTCAAGGATCTTGACGACACCCAGCTTCTGGGAACGCGGAACATCCAGGTCGCGCTCAAGCGGCTCAGGAACTTCGCCCGAACGGGCGCGGCGGAGGAGCTGGACCTCGACGACACGATCCGGTCAACCGCGCACAAGGGCCTGCTCGACATCAAGATGCGGCCCGAGCGGCACAACGCGGTGAAAGTGCTGCTGTTCTTCGATATCGGTGGGTCTATGGACGACCACATCCGGGTCTGCGAGGAACTGTTTTCCGCAGCCAGGTCCGAATTCAAGGTGATGGAGCATTTCTACTTCCACAACTGTCTTTACGAATATGTCTGGAAGGATAATCACCGGCGCCACACCGAACGCATCGATACGATAGATGTGCTGCACAAGTACCCGTCCGACTACAAGATCATCTTCGTGGGCGACGCGTCCATGAGCCCTTACGAGATCGCCTATGCGGGCGGCTCGGTGGAGCACTGGAACGAGGAAGCCGGATCCGTCTGGATGCAGCGCATGACGGGCCTTTACCGGAGCGCTGTCTGGCTCAATCCCGTGCGCGAGGAGCACTGGCACTACACCCATTCCATAAAGATGCTGAACGAACTGATGGAAGGCCGCATGTTCCCCATGACGGTCGAGGGCCTCACCGAGGCAATGAAGGAACTTGCGCGATGACGGTCTTTAAAGGGCACGCCGGATGACCGGCGAAGACACCGGTGGTAAACCTCGGAACACCGCACAAATAGATCCGGACAGCCATGCAACGACCACCGGCATGACCGGGCACGGCTACTACGATGCCAATTCCCGAACCCAGTGGAATGCCATCGAGGCGGTCCTGCCCATGCTGGATAATGCGGCGGCACGGTTTCCGCTACAGGACGAAGGCGTGATCACCTTCGCCGACTATGGCTGTTCGGAAGGCCGCAATTCGGTCGCGGTGATGGCGAGAGCACTGGAGACCGCCCTTCCCCGCACGGCTCTGCCGTTGCAGACGGTCCACTCGGACCTCCCGACAAATGATTTCGGCACCCTGTTCCAGAACCTGCGTCCGCACGGTCAGTCGGTTTTCGGCAGCGACCGGGTATTTTCCTCAGCCGTCGGCGGGTCCATGTACGACCAGTTGCGGCCGGACCGGAGCGTGCACCTGGCAACGACCTTCAACGCCATCGGGTTTCTGTCCAGACGTCCGGTGGCGGCCCTGCCGGGCTACATTCAGCCGAACGGCCCGAGCGCGGTCCGCGGAAACGGGCGTGTCACGGATGAAGAAACGGCTGCCTTCGGCGAACAGGCCAGACGCGACGTTGAGGCGTTCCTGAAGGTCAGGGCACGTGAACTGGTGCCGGGCGGTCAACTGCTTGTGCAGGTATTCGGCGCAACGGCAGAGGCCCGGACCTGCGACGGCATTTACGATCTCTTGAACGATGCCGTTCTCGGCTTTGTCGAGACCGGCGAGATCGACACGGAAAACTACGCCCGTTACTACCAGCCGGTCTACATGCGCCGGCTGGGGGAACTTACCTGTCCGGTGCTGGAACCGGGCCACGAGACGGCGGGTCTTTATGATCTGAACGAGGCAAGGGACTACGAGATCGCTGTCCCCTTCGTCGAGCAATACAGGCTAGACGGAGATCTCGACACTTACGCCGCGGCCTATGTCCATTTCTTCCGGGCATTCACCGAAGCCGTCTTGACGAACGCCCTGCCCGGCACGCCCGGCAGAAACGGTCTTGTCGACCGCATTTACGCACGGGCGGAAGAGATCCTGAAGGCTGACCCGGATCTCTACCCGTTTCGCTATCTTGCGGTCGCAATGCGCCTGACCCGGAGAGCCTGAGACAAGTGGCCCTCAGCCGCGCAGAACCATGACGGAACACGGTGCGTGGCGCACGATATGGGCCGCGTTCGATCCGATGAAGTAGGTGCTCAGACCCGGCTTGTGCGAACTCATGAGTACCAGGTCGCAACCGGCCTGTTCCGCCTCGTCGATCACCTCGTGATAGACGCTGCCCATGCGCACGACACTGTCGACGGTTCCCTCCGGCAGTTTGAGATCCGCACCGATCTTGTCCAGGATGACCGCTGTTTCACTTGTCGCGCGCTTCTGCCAGCCCTCCGGCAACTGGCTGGCAACAAAACTCTGAACCTCCGGACAGACGGCCATCAGGTGGATCTTGGCTCCGTAGTCGCGTGCCATCTGGCCCGCCTTCGCGAGCGCGTCTTTTGCAAAACCCGGTTCTGCGGGGTCGACGGGAACGAGAATCTTCTCAAACATGGCGTTTCTCCAAGACTGTTTTCAAGCGAGTCTCGGACCATCCGGGGTCCGGCGCCATGAGGCAGATCAATCGGTCTCGACGCTGGCGAAATATCGTCCGGGCGTGACGCCGAATGCCTTCTTGAACGTGGCCACGAAGGCGCTCGGCCCCTCGTAGCCAAGCTTGTGCGAGACGTCTGAAACCGTGCGCCCGGAGGCCAGAAGCTCCAGCGCCCGGAACAGCTTCACCTGCCGGCACCACGTCCGGAAGCTCAGGCCCGTTTCTGCCTTCATGCGCCGTTCGAACGAACGCACGGAGACCGTGCAGTGCCGCGCCGCCTCTTCGAGCGAAGGTATGTGGGCGGGACATCTGACAATGGCCTCGCAAAGGGTTCTCAGCCTGCTGTCCTGCGGCATCGGCAGCTGCAGCGGTGCCGCCGGCAGCATCTTGAGCTGGTCGAGAATGACGGCAGCGATCCGTGCCGCAGGTCCCTCTTCCGTCTCCGCACGCGGGTAGGACATGAATTCCAGGATCAGCGAGCGCAACAGGTCGGTCACCTGGATCACCTGCGGGGTCTGCGGCAGATCGTGCGTGTGCTCCATCTGGACATAGACATATCTGAGGTCGGTGTCGGTCAGATAGCGCGTCTGGTGAGCCACCCTCGGCGGCAGCCAGACAGCTCTCTCGGGTGGCGCAAAGAACGTCCCGTGCTCGGTGTCGATCGCCAGCGAGCCTTTCACCACGTGAAAAAGCTGCGCGGCATCGTGGGCATGCCACTCGTTGAGGGCGCCGCGCGGCTGCGCTTTTGCATAGCCGATCAGGGGCGCTGCGACCTCATGTGTCGGAAACTCGGACAGTTCGGGATGAATGGACATGTGTCGGCCTCTGAAAAGGCGGTCGAAATCCGACCGGACAGGCAAATTCTGGCAACTCGGAGATATATCATGACAAAACAGCGCTAACACGCAAGTTCAAATCGGGACTAGAAGCTATCTGACGGCGCAGTTCAGAAACGTCCTGATTTTACGGAACCCGAATGAGCTACTTTACCCAAAGCGTGAATACGAACGAGCTGACCGGTTGGCGGTCTCCGGCGGTCCTGCTGATGATCATGGCCGGCGCCATGCAGCTGTCTTTCGCTGCCTGGTGGAACCTCATGAACAACTTCGCGGTTCAGGAGCTCGACTTCTCGGGTCGCGAGATCGGCATCCAGCAGTCTATCCGCGAAATCCCGGGCTTTCTGAGTTTTCTGGCCGTTTACCTGCTGCTTCTCATGCGCGAACAGACCCTGGCCTATGTCTCGCTTCTGCTTCTGGGGGTCGGCGTCGCGGTCACCGGCTACTTTCCGACGGCGTTGGGCTTCTATGTCACCACGCTGATCATGTCGATCGGCTTTCATTATTATGAGACCATGGCCCAGTCGCTGTCGCTCCAGTGGCTACCGAAGGCGACGGCCGCCGCCAGCATGGGCAAGATCATCGCCGTCGGCGCATTTGCCCAGCTGATTGCCTACGGGCTCATCTTCGTCGCGTGGAAGACCTTCGATCTCTCCTTCACCTTTGTCTTCGCGATCGCAGGCGGTCTCACACTGGTCGTCCTGGCTTTCCTGATGATGGCCTACCCGCATTTCAAGGAGGGCGTGCCGCAACACAAGAAGCTGATCCTGCGCAAACGCTACTGGCTTTATTACGCGCTCACCTTCATGGGCGGCGCCCGCCGCCAGATCTTCATGGTCTTTGCCGGGTTTCTCATGGTCGAACGCTTCGGCTACGACGTTCACGAGATTGCGGGCCTGTTTCTGATCAACGGCGTCTTCAGCATGATCCTGGCGCCGAAGATCGGCCACCTGATCGTCCGGTTCGGCGAGCGCAAGGCCCTGATCCTGGAATATATCGGCCTGATCGGCGTTTTCGTCGCCTATGCCTTCGTCTCCAGTCCCTGGGTCGCGGCCGGTCTCTATGTGATCGATCACGCTTTCTTCGCAGTGGCGATTGCCATGAAGACCTACTTCCAGAAAATCGCCGATCCGAAGGACATCGCGCCGACAGCGGGTGTCGCCTTCACGATCAATCACATCGCAGCCGTTTTCATTCCCGTCCTGTTCGGCTTCGTCTGGCTGATATCGCCGGCAGCCGTCTTCCTGGCGGGCGCGGCCATGGCCGCCGTCAGCCTTGTGCTCGCCTCGCTCATTCCGAGCAACCCCGAGGATGGCCGGGAGGTCGATTTCTGGTTCCGCAAACCGGCGGCACAGGCCGCCGAGTAGCACAGGTGGAAAAGAAAAAGCCCGCCGGTTTCCGGCGGGCTTTTTTTGTTCCGTGAATTGCGGTGCGTTATGCTTGGCGCTCCGGTACGTGCACGACGAGGCCGTCCAGTTCCGAGGTCACCTTGATCTGGCAGGACAGGCGCGACGACGGCTTCACGTCATAAGCGAAGTCGAGCATATCCTCTTCCATCGGCTCGGCGGACCCGGTTTTTCCGGTCCAGGCTTCATCGACATAGACATGACACGTTGCGCAGGCACAGGCACCGCCGCACTCGGCTTCAATACCCTGGACCATGTTCTTGATGGCATTCTCCATCACCGTCGTGCCTTCCGCGGCATCGATTTCGGTCTGGTTTCCATCGGCGGTGATAAAAGTGATTTTCGGCATCAGTCGCGTCCAAGCCTCGAATTGCGGGTTTCAGCTGATCCGAAATAAAGCTTCCACCGCAAAGGTCAAGGACGATGACGTATTCCGGGCACAAACTGGCCCGAAAGCAGTCCTGGGTCAGCCCGCCAGAAGGTCCCGGATGTAGGTATTGGCCTCGTCGACCGCCGCCACCAGTCCTTCCGTTGCCGAACCGGGGGTCTGTTTCATGCGCCCTTCGAGACTTTCGCACACTTCCGCCACCCGGCCGGCGCCGATTGCACGCGCCGATCCCTTGAGCGTATGCACGAGATCCAGCCGGACGCTCGTGTCGGTCTCCTTTGCGAGACGCTCAAGCGTTGAGGACGACTGGGATTTGAAAAGATGAAGAACCTGAACTTCGAGGTCCCGGTTCCCGAGTGTGTTCGTCGCCAGTTGCACCAGGTCTATCGGCGCTTCGGGACCGCAGCGGCCGCTGACGCGGGCCATCGATGAAGGGGCCATTGTCGGGCTCCAAGTTACTCAATACGCACCGCGCGGCACCTCGCCGGCGGCTTGGACTGCTCAAAAGTGTGCGCCCAAGACCCAAACACCCGGTTAAACAGGGCTGACAAACGCCCGACTCGACCGAATGTCCCCAAAAAACTGAAAGTTTGGTTAACGGCGCAAAATCCGCGACCGAAGCCGGTTTGAAAAAAAACGTTGCCTTTCCGCCGTTTCTCAAATCCGCGCCGCCGGAGGAACCGGGATCAGCCGTTAACTTTTTTTGCGAATACGACTTGAATTGAGAACTTCAAATGCAGCAGGGGTCAGCCGGCAAACTAGCCAGTTGGGCTTGATTGGGTTGGAAAACCAAGGCTCTGCCCACCCTGCATCGATGCAAGCCTTGATCGTTCGCGCCGGAATTTCCCGTCCGTTTTCATCGAAAAGAGGCAACTTGCCACCAGGTTGTTCAAGTCCTTTTTTCAACCAACGCTTTTGAACAGCGGTCAGAGTTCCGAGCCTGAGTGTCGTTTGAGAAGGCACCGAAGGCCCCTCTTCCACAACACCGTCCTTCTTCGATTTCGGCATCGAAACCGCCCCCTAAGTGATTCACGCCATTACAGTTTCTTGTTCGTTAGGAGAGATTGTGCCATTACAGTTGGTGATGCGGCAAGATGGGGAGCAGACCGTCTGGTGAAATAATGGCGGTTGGTCAGCGGCGGCCCCCCTCGCAAAAAAGCAGTTCCGCGATGTCGTGTGTCCAATGGCAGACGCGGAATGACGCATCAGATAGACTTGGGAACAGCCGCAGCGCGCGGCTAGCGAGTATTCCCGGCGTGTAATGAGTACGGACGTGAGGCGACCATAAATGGCAAATCCGACAAAGGCCAAGGATCCTGCGGAAGCGGCCCTGTCAGCAGTTGAAGAAGCCCTGAAGCTCGATTTCGGCGGCCCGGACGCGACTTTCAATTTTGATGACGCGGCCCCGGAAGCAAGCGCGGCAGCGGAAACGGAACCCGAAAAACAGCCCAAACCGCCCGCCTCGAGCGAACCTGCTCGCGAAGAACAACGCGCACCGCGCCGGCGTGGCCGCGGCGGACGTCCGCCGGCTGCCAATGACGATCGCCGGAGCATCGGCAACCTGATCTACGCCCTGCAACGCCGTCCCTCCTCTGCGCCGTTCTGGGGCGCACTGGCCCTGAGCGCCGTCTGGGCGGCTCTTGGCGGCAGCCTTTTCTTCTCCACGTTCTCCGAACAGGTCTCCACGCTCGACGCGCAGGCCCTGCTTTCCTCGCCTGAAATCATCCTCGCCGCCGTCGGAATTCTTGTTCCGATCATCTTCTTCTTTGTCATGGCCATGATGATCTGGCGCGCGCAGGAAATGCGCATCGTCGCGCGCGGCATGACCGAAGTCGCCCTCCGTCTTGCCGAACCCGAAGACATGGCCAAGGAGTCGATCCTGAGCGTCGGTCAAGCGATCCGGCGCGAAGTCGCCGCGATGGGCGACGGTATCGAGCGCGCGATCGCACGCGCGAGCGAACTCGAAGTGCTTGTTCACAATGAAGTTTCGTCGCTCGAGCGTTCCTACAACGACAACGAACTCAAGATCCGTGCGCTGATCGAGGAGCTCGTCAGCCAGCGCGAGTCGATCGTCATCAATGCCGAGCGCGTGCGCGAAACGATTGCCGGCGCACACGAGAAATTCTCCTCGCAGCTCTCCGGAACGTCCAACGAGCTTGGCGAGACCGTCGACCAGGCGTCACAGCGCATGATCGACGCAGTCAACAGCCGCGTTGAAGAACTGACTTCGACCGTCGACAGCCGCATCGAGTCCCTCGGTGCGACACTCAACGCCTCCGGCAACGAACTGGTCGACAACCTGACGGTGCGCGCGGAAGATTACGTCTCCCGCCTGTCGCTGACGGGCCACGAACTGGTCGACAACCTGTCGGAAACCGGCGCGACAATGTGGGAGACCCTGTCGGCGCGCGGCAACCAGGTGAACGAGCAGTTTGCCGAAACCGCCAATGCCTTTGTCGAGACGCTGACCGCGCGTGGAACCGAGATCAACGAAACGCTGGCCTCTTCCAGCACCTCCGTTGTCGCGACGCTCAGCAGCAAGGCCGACGAATTCCGCATGACGCTGGAAAACACCGGCGTCACGGTGGGCGACGTCATCACCCAGCGCGGCGAAGAGATCAATGCCAACCTGTCCCTCACCTCGGGCCGGTTGATCGATACGATCACCTCCAGAACCGAAGAACTCGTGTCCACGGTCGACACACGTGTCACGAATCTCGACGAGTCGCTGGCTGAAACCGGCACGCGCGTTGTCGAAAGCATCTCGGAACGCGGTCAGGCCGTGACCGACACGATTTCGATCCGCGGCGCCGAGATTGTCGAGACCCTGTCGGGCCGTTCAACGGAAGTTGCTGAAATCCTTCGCGGAACCGGCGAGAGCATCGTGGTTGACCTGTCCCTTCGCGGCGGCGAAATCGCGGCGAAACTCGACGAGACCGCCGGCTCCCTCACGCAGACAATCTCTGTCCGCGGCGGCGAACTTGCCGAGAAGCTGGACAGCATCTCGGAGCGAATCTATACGGCGATCTCCATCAACGGAACGGAGCTGGACGAACGCCTCACGGCCCGCAGCAACGAAATGGCGACGATGCTGGAACAGCAGACCGTCGGCTTCAGGGACACGCTGGAAAGCGTCTCCAGCCAGTTCGCGGCCGGGCTCGGAGAGCAAACCGGTACCCTCACCCAGACGCTCGCCGAAACCGGCACTCAGCTTGCCGAGCTCATCGGCACACGCGGCGACCGGGTGGCCAACGATATCAACCAGGTCAGCGGTCAGATTGCCGAAACGCTGGAACTGCGTGGCGGTGCCCTGAACGAAGGTCTTTCCACACGTCTGTCCGAGCTCGAGGAAATTGTCGGCGAGCGCGGCGGTCAGCTGATCGAAGCCTTCGGTACGAAAACCCTGCTTCTTTCGGAAGCCATGGACTCCCGCCTGTCCACGCTTGATGCCACATTTGCGTCGCGCATCGATACGATGGACGCCTCCCTTGGCAACCGGATCGCGGCGATCGACTCGGTCGTCGGCGGCCATGCCGCAACGCTCGATGCTGCCGTCGGCGGTCACGCCGCAACTCTCGAAGCTTCCCTGAGCAACCATGCAGCCGCGATCGACACGTCGCTGACCGACCGGCTGGCGGCTGTCGAGGCCGTGCTCACCGAACGCACGACGACACTCGACACGTCTCTTGGCAATCACGCTGCCTCGATCGATGCCACGCTTGGGAACCGGCTTGCGGCAATCGACACCAGCCTTACCGAACGCGCCGCAGCGATCGACGCATCGATCGGTGAGCGCGGCACGGCTCTCGACGCCTCTCTCGGCGAGCGCATCGCGTCCCTGGATTCCGCTCTCGGCGAACGTATCGCCACCATGGATAGCTCACTCGAACAACGCTACAACGCGATTGATGCGACCCTCACCAACCGCATCAGCTCGATGGACACGTCGCTCGAACAGAAATTCTCGTTGATGGACGAGACACTTGGGCAGAAATTCACGTCGATGGATGCGACCCTCACCGATCGCATCAGCACCATGGATGCGTCCCTGGAGCAGCGCAACAACGCCATCGATGCAACGCTTGCAAACCGCATCAGCACCATGGACACATCGCTTGAGCACCGCTTCTCGTCGATGGACGCGACACTTACCGACCGCATCAGCACGCTCGATGGGTCGCTTGAGCAGCGTTTTGCCTCCATGGATATGTCCCTTGGAGAAAAAATCTCCTTCATGGACACGACTCTCGAGAGCCGCTTCAACACGATGGATGCCTCGCTCGGCGCCCGCGTGACGACCATGGACGCAGCGCTTGAAAACCGCCTGTCCACCATGGACAGGTCCATCAGCGAGCGGATCACGGCGATGGATTCGTCCCTCGGCAATCATATCAGCACGCTTGATCTGACCCTCGACCAGAGGACCGCCTCCTTCGAGGCAACGCTTGAGGCACGCACCCAGATTCTGTCTGACGCGATCGAAAATCGCACGACGGGTATCAGCGACGCCCTGGAAGAGAAGACCCGGAACATCACCGACGTTCTGGCAGATCGCTCGGATGCCATCACGCTGCAACTTGGCCAGCGCATCGAGACCGCCGGCAAGTCCCTCGCCGAACGTGCGACGGAAATCGGCGACACGCTCTCGGAGCGCGTCGACGGCGCCGCTGCCTCCATGGCCGAGAAAGCCGAGCTTCTCTCCGCCTCCATGACCAGCGGTACCGATCGCATCGATGAAACCCTCGATGCGCGTGCGCGCCAGATTTCCGAAACGCTCATTTCACGGACCAAGGAGATCGCCAAGGCGTTCGTCGACGGTCAGGACGAGATGACCACCGCGCTCGACACCCGCCTTTCCGAGGCCGGGGACGTGCTCGGAAAGCAGAGCGAGCAGCTCACCGAGTCGCTGTCGGAGCGTATTGCCGAAATCAATGTGTCGCTTGGCGCAAAGGTCTTCGAGGTCGCCGAAACCCTGGACAGCCGCGCGAACCAGCTTGAAACCATTCTCAACGATCGCCTGGAGAGCATCTCCGGCACCCTCACCGGTGAGAGCGAGCGCGCACGCGACATTCTGACGGCCGTGATTTCCGAAGCCGGGGCCACGCTCTCCTCAGAAAGCACGCGTCTTCGCGACACCGTGCAGGAGGCCGTTGCGGCCGCAGCGGCATCGCTCTCCGATGAGCGCACGAAAACCGTGGAAGTCGTCGACACCGCTCTCAACCAGGCAACCGAGAAGCTCGCCGGCGAAAGCGACCGCATGCGCCAGATCGTACTTGGCTCCGTGGGTGAAGCCCGTGGCGTCCTGGAAGGCGAAAGCCAGAAGGCAGCCGACGTGGTCAGCAATGCGATGCACCAGGCAACCGGGGCGATGTCCGGCGAAAGCACCAAGATCCGCGAACTGGTCCTGT
This sequence comes from Roseibium sp., assembly GCF_965232425.1. Classification (GTDB taxonomy): domain Bacteria; phylum Pseudomonadota; class Alphaproteobacteria; order Rhizobiales; family Stappiaceae; genus Roseibium. The sequence continues at coordinate 4,657,750 of NZ_OZ246971.1, read as the reverse complement.
CCGCAGTGGCCGACGCGGCACGTGCCATGGCCGCCGAAAGCGAGAAGGCACGGACGCTCTATGCCGGAACGCTTGCAGAGTTCACCGGGTCGCTCTCGGGCGAAAGCGAGAAGATCCGCGGCGATCTTGCCAAGGTGATAGCGGAGATCTCCGGAAACCTGTCGGCCGAAAGCGAACAGGCCCGCGCGACGCTCACCAAAACGCTGGAAGACATCCGTGGACAGATGTCGAGCGAAGCCGGCATGGTCCGCGCGCGCGTCAACAGCGCGGTTTCGGAAGCCGCCGAGCTGCTTGTCGGCCGCGGCAACGATGTCGCCAACGAACTGATGGAAAAGGCGACGTCTCTGAACGAGGCCTTTGGCGAACGCAGCGGCGAACTGGCGCGTATCGTCGGAACCGACGGCAACGACCTGATCAATGCCATCGAGGCCCGCGCCAACGACCTGACCGGGCGTCTTTCGGAGGTACATGGTGCCATTCTCGATGCCATCACGGTCAAGGGCCGCGACGTCACGGAGACATTTGCCCATACCGGCCTTGATGCGACCCGGACGCTCGTCGAAGCGGGAGACCGGATCATTGCGAGCATCAATGAACGCAGCGAACGGGCCTCGTCACTCCTAAGCGACACGAAACAGCGGCTGGAAGCCGATGTTACCGAGATCCTCAACAAGGTCGAGGAATCCAACACCAACCTTCAGGGCATCGTCACGACGGCGGGTGAAAACCTCACAGAAGTGGAAGGCAATCTTGCCCGCCGGGCCGGTGAGTTCCGGTCCGCTGTCGACCGCGCCGTCCAGGAGACCAACCAGACCACGTCGCTCATCAACGAGCAGGTGTCCAACCTGCGCGATGTCACCCAGATAACGCTCGCAGACATCCAGAACCTGACCCACCGGTTCGGCGACCAGTCGGAAGAACTGACACGTGCTGCGCGTCATCTGGAAGACACCAACAAGTCGGTGGAGGGCCGGGTCTCCGAACGCCGCACGGCGATCGAGGAAGTTGCCGATACGCTTCTGGCCAAGACGGAAGCAGTCGACACCCTGATGCGGTCGTTCTCGCAGAATCTGTCCGACACGCTCGAATCGGCCGACGACAAGGCACGCGAAGCTGCAAACATGCTCGGAGCTGCCGCAGAGGCCGCCTCCAAGCAGGTCGCCGAACAGTTCGAGTCGATGCGCCTCACGGCGGGCATGGAAGGCCAGAAGGCCCGCGATGCCATCCGTTCGGCGCAGGATGACATCATCTCCGAAATGACCAAGACGGTCAGCGACGCTTCGGACCGCTTCAACGATGCCGCGGCACGGATGCGCGATGTCGCCCGCGAGGTGCACCACGAACTGGAGGCGACGCGTAACGAACTGAAACAGGGCGTTCTCAACCTTCCGGACGAAGCCGAGGAGTCCTCCGCGGCCCTGCGCAAGGTCGTGAACGAGCAGATCCGTGCGCTCACGGAGCTGTCGGAGATCGTGGCCAAGCAGTCCAACTCGCTTGATGTCTCACGTCCGCAGGCCCAGGCCGCTGCCGCAAGTGCACCGGCTCCGCAGCCTGCCCCCGCCCCTCAGAACTTCGCGCCCGAACCGCTGGCACCCCAGCGGCAGGCACCCGAAGCAGACCAGCGTCCTGCACAGCAGCCGCGTCCTGCGGAGTTGCGGCGTCAGCCGCCGGCACAGAACCAGGGTGGCAACCCCGCAGGCAAGGGCTGGGTCGCCGATCTTCTGCGCCGGGCATCGCGTGACGAGGATGCGAGCGCCGACACGAGCATGGCGCGCACACCGTTGCAGACCGTCGAAAGTCTCAACTCGCTTTCGGTCGACATCGCCCGCGCGATTGACCATGAGACCTTCATCGATCTGTGGAACCGGTACCGGAACGGCGAACGCAACGTGTTCACCCGCCGGCTGTACACGCTCCAGGGTCAGCAGACCTTTGACGAGATCCGTCAGAAATATGCGCGTGACCCGGAATTCCGGACCGCGGTCGAAAGGTACGTGTCTGATTTCGAACAGTTGCTGGCCCAGGTCTCGCGCAATGATCGGGACAACATGCTGGGTCAGACCTACCTCACCTCGGATACCGGTAAGGTCTACACGATGCTGGCACATGCAAGCGGCCGTCTCGACTAGATCTGGACGGACAACTCATGAAAAAGGCGGCCACGAGCCGCCTTTTTTGCTTTAACTGCCCGCAGGCAACCGCAAAGGCCGGGCCTAGGGTACGGACTCACAAATGAAGTTAATTTGGTTTGGATCGTTTTGACCAACTGCGAGGAGCGAAAGCGCAGGAAATGTGGTTCATTTTCAAGCCTTTCGCGACGATGCAGATGGCCAAGACGGCCAAATCCGAAGGACGGCAGAATGGCTTCATCTCGCAGCGTCACCGCGCCTGACCGGGCATAGAGCCCGCTCTGCGCACGCTTCCTTGCGAGATTTTTCCATTTCTGCCGCCAAATCAGCTTCATTTGCGAGTCCGTACCCTAATCCTGCGCCTCCGCGTCCTCCGACAGGTTGTCCCGGATGCGCTGTGCGATCGCCAGGAAACCGTATATGTCGTCTTCGCTCAGTCCGTTTAGCATCCTGCGTTCGACGGCAAGCAGCTTCGGCCCCAGGTCTTCATAAACTGCACGGCCTTCGGCGCTGAGCTCCAAAAGAAAACTTCTTCCGTCTTCAGAATGCGTGGAGCGTTTCAGGTATCCGCGCTCTTCCATCCGCTTGACGGCACGGCTGACAACGACCTTGTCCATGCTTGAGCGCGACACGATATCCGTTGCCTGAAGACCGGTTCCCGCTGCTCCCAGGATTGCCATGGTGCGCCACTCGGCCGGCATCATGCCGTAGTCGCGCTGATAAACGGCGGACAGGGCATTGGTGACATCGCTGTAGAATACCCTCACCTGATAGGGAAAAAACCTCTGCAGCTCGAAAGCGGGGCCGCTCTCACCCTCCCGGCTTTCCATCGGTTTCTTGGCGTTGCTGTTGTCGGGTCTGGTCATGATGTCTCGGCCGCAAGTCTCGGGTTCCCCATTTTAGGATTGACTTAGTTTCATTTGCAACTATTTTCGAGCATCGAATGCCGGGTTGTATCCCGATCGGGGAGTGATCGGATCTCGGCAGGCAAGTGGGAGGAAAACCATGAAATCGATCAAGTGTCTCTCTATTCTGGCCGGCCTGACGGCGACCGCCCTGTCGGGCGCTTTTTCAAGCGCCGTGGCCGACGAACTGGTTCTCTCGTCCTGGCTGCCGCCGAAGCACCCGATCGTGACGGGTGTCATGGAGCCCTGGGCAGAGCAGGTCGCGGAGGCGACGGAAGGACGTGTCACCGTGCGCATCCTGCCGAAACCGCTCGGGCCACCGCCCGCGCATTACGATCTGGCAGCGGACGGTGTTGCCGACATCACCTATGGCCTGCATTCCTTCACCCGCGACGATCGCTTCCTGCGCTCGCGCATCGGCCAGTTTTCCTTCATGGCCGACACGGCAACGGACGGATCCAAGGCCTATTGGGATGTCTATGGCGGACAGCTCGACGCCCAGGCCGAGCACCAGGGCACGAAACTCCTCGGTCTCTGGATCCACGGCCCCGGCATGTTTCACAACAACCAGCGCAGGATTGAAACGCCGGAGGATTTCTCGGGTCTGAAGATCCGCACGCCGGGCGGCTACATCGCTGATTTGTCTCAGGATCTCGGGATCACGACACAATTCATGGGACCGGGCGAGGTCTACGAAAAGCTCTCCCGGGGCGTGATTGACGGCGTTACGTTCCCGATAGAGGCGCTCCAGGCCTTCAAGCTGACGGACTACATCACCTCCTCGATGAGCGTCCCCGGCGGCATCTACAACACCTCCTGGTTCATGGTGATGAACGAGGATATCTGGGACGGCCTGTCCGACGAGGACAAGGCGGCAATCGAGAAAGTATCTGGAGCCGCGCTTGCGGAGCTTGCCGGCAGTGTCTGGGACGGCGCAGATGCGCGCGGAAACGCGTTCATTGCCGACAAGTCGGTTGAAGTCTACGAAGCACCCGCGCCTGTCCTCGGCAAGATCCGGGAACTTGCGGCCGCGCACGAAGCCGCCTGGGCGGACGCAGTCAAGGAAACCGGCTTCGACGGGGCAGCAGCCCTGTCCGAGTTCCGTAGCCAGACCGGTATCAGCAACTGATGACGCCGACTGATCCCGATAAGGGCGCATCACGCCGGACCAGCGGCTTCCGGCGTGGTGCCACCTTCCTGCTCGGTCTTGCCTGTCTCCTGGTGCTGGCGGCCATGATCGGGCTGACCTGCGTGGACGTCGTTGCGAGGTATCTCTTCAACAGCCCGGTCAACGGCGCCTACGAGTTGACGCAATTGCTGCTGGCCTCGCTGATCTTTCTCGCCCTGCCGCTCACGACTGCGGCAGGCGAACATATCGAGGTGGAGCTTCTGGACGGGCTCAAGAGCCGGGTCTTCAAGTATCTGGGCGCACTCTGCGCAGGCGTGGCGACCGTCGCCGTCTTCCTGATCATCGCCAGGGAGTTGTTCGAACACGCAGAAAAACTGCAGCGCCGCGGCCAGGTGACCGATTCCCTGGAAGTACCGCTCTACCTGATCGGCTGGCTCGGCACCGCCTCCTTTGCGGTTTCCGCTGTCGTCGCCGTTTTCTGGACACTCAGCCGTTTGCGCGAAAAGGCCTGATACGTGATTGAAGCACTGATTGGATTCGTTGCCCTTTTCGGCCTCGTTCTGTTGCGCGTGCCCATCGCCGTTGCCATGGTGATTGTCGGCACTCTGGGGTTCGCCGCCCTTCGAAACTGGAACGCGGCGCTGAACCTGCTCGGCAATGCAGCCTTCGACACGGGCCTCTCCTACACGCTCTCCGTGATCCCCCTGTTCATCCTGATGGGCAACCTTCTGACCATCTCGGGCGTCAGCCAGTCGCTGTTCAGCACCGCGCACAGCCTGCTGCACCGCATGCGCGGCGGCCTCGCCATGGCCTCGATCGTTGCCTGCGGCGGCTTTTCCGCCGTCTGTGGCTCCTCGCTCGCAACTGCAGCGACCATGTCCAAGGTGGCCATGCCCTCAATGCGCAGGGCGGGCTATGCCGACAGCCTGGCGACCGGCTCCATCGCCGCCGGTGGCACGCTCGGCATTCTCATCCCGCCGAGCGTCATCCTGATCATCTACGGCCTCCTGACGGAGGCCGATATCGGCAAGCTCTTCATCGCCGGGATCATCCCCGGGCTGCTCGGCGTGGTCTTCTATCTCGCCGCCGTCTACGTCACCGTTCTTTTCAAGCCTGCCCTCGCCCCCTCCGAACATGACGATATCGCGCTGGAACGCAAGGATGTCTGGGGCGTGCTGGCGGTACTCGGCCTCTTCGCCGTCATCATGGTGGGCATCTATGGCGGCTTCTTCACGCCCACCGAGGCAGCGGCCATCGGGGCGGCGACCGCGCTGATCATTGCGTTCCTGTCAGGTGGCCTGACCTTTGAAAAGCTCTTCACCGCCGGGCTCAACTGTGCGCGCACAACCGCGATGATCTTCGCGATCATCATCGGCGCGGAAGTCTTTTCCAACTTCATCAGCTACGCCGGCGTCCCGGATGCGCTTCTGACATTCGTCCAGTCGCTCGACGTCAACGCCTATGTGGTCATGCTTGTCCTGGTGCTGATCTACATCGTGCTCGGCGCAGTGCTGGAAAGCCTGTCCATGATCCTTCTGACAGTGCCCGTGTTCTTCCCGCTGGTCACGTCGCTGGATTTCGGAACCGGCATCCTCAGCGATCCGGACATGGTGCTGATCTGGTTCGGCATCGTCGTCGTTGTGGTCACCGAAATCAGCCTGATCTCGCCGCCCATCGGTCTCAATGTCTTTGTCCTGCGTTCCGTCCTCACGGACGTGCCGCTCCGGACGATTTTCGCCGGGGTCCTGCCCTTCTGGGCAGCCGATATCGTCCGGCTCGCGCTGTTGATTGCGGTACCGGCGCTGTCCCTGATGCTGATTTGATCTGAAACGGATCAGACGTTGCGGAGCGTCCAGGCGGCCATTTCGGCAAAGACTCGGTCGGCTGAGCGGTTCATCGCTTCCACCGCCTTGTCCACGGACGAGCTGCCAGCCGGCGTTTCGGCGCGGAAGACCTTGGTGGCAACCGTGCGCCCGTTCCGGTCGTTGACCACGCGGGCGGAGATTTCAACCACGCCGCGGTTGCCGGAGACCTGAAGCTCGAACGCCCGGATCTCGGTCTGCAGCTGATAGTCGATCAAGAGGCCGTCACCGGGCAGGCCGACACCGCGTAGGCGGCCGGTGTTCTGAAGCGTCTCCTGGAGCTTGCTCTGAACCACGTTGGGCAGCGTGTCCGCCCAGGCCGACTTCGGGTAGTAGCTGTAGATGGGCCCATCATCGACGACGGCGATATAGCTGGTATCCAGCGCTTTCAGCGCACGTGGCGGTGCGACAAGCACCTGCACCCGGCTGGACCGACCACGCAGGCTGTCCACATCCGCTGACGTCAGGCTGTAGAACGCTGAAGGAGCCGTGCTCGCGCAGCCACCGGCGAGCGCGCCAAGGCCCATGACGCCCAGCACCCCCCGACGGGTCAGTTTGGCTGTTGCCTTTGTCATGCACCCTTTGCCCTTGTTGCTTTTCCCGTTCATCGGCGCCGTCCGCCGGAATAGGTCGGAACATCCTCGCCGCCGAAGATCACCCGGTTCGGGCTGCGCTCGAAACTCTCCGCCGCGCGCTGGATCGACACCAGCGTCCGGTTGAGCTGCGCCAGTGCCGCCGTGAAGTCGGACGAGCCCTGTGTTGCGAATTTGGAAAGCCCGCCGGCGATTGAATCGGCCCGGCTTTCAAACGCGACCGCCACCTTGCGGATCGCCTCCGCGGCCTGCGTTGCTTCCTTGATCAGCCCTTCGCCGTCGCCGTCGACCATCGTCGACACTTTCTCCACAAGGCTCTCAACCCGTACGGAGGTCGCGTTCAGGGTCGCCGTCATCTGTTTTGCATCGGTGATGATCTGGTCCACATCCGGCGTGCGCTTGGCCAGGTTCGCGGTCATCTCCTGAACATTGTCGGCCGCTTTCTGAGCGCTCTGAAGGATGGCCGGGATGCCGTTGTCCTGGCTGGCGAGCTCCGACGCCGTCGTTTCCACGGACCCGACAATATTGGCGACCTTTTCCGGATCCACCGCCTTCAGCAGGCCATCGGCGGTCTGAAGGGTTTCGGCAAACCGTTCGGCAGCAGCCTGGACGTCGGTGATCAGAGCCGCGATCCGATCGTCCTGATCGCGCACGGTCGCGGAAACGGCCTCGAAATTCTGGATCGTCGACTTGGTCGAAGCGATGATCTCGTTGATCTGGCTTTGCTGGTTGTTGATGTTTTCGATGACGCTGGCAACACCATCCACGGCGCTTTCGACCGTCTCGGGGTCAACACTGGCAAGCACCTCGTCCACGCGCACGAGAGACGCATTTATGCCCGTCGTGAACGAACTGACGGACTGGACCACCTGTTCGATCTGCAGCGGGTCGATGGCGGCGGCAATCTCGACACCGCGCGACATGATGGCATCGACCTTCACGACGACGTCCCGGCCGCCTTCCAGGATCTCCGAGATGGCGCCTTCGCGCTCCTGAACGACAGCGACGATCTTGTCGATGTTCTGCATGGTCGTGGTGGTTGAGGTGATCAGCTTACCGATATCCTCGCTCTTGGTTTCAAGCACCCCGCCCAGCGCGGCGGCGCCTGTCATGACCTTCTCGACATCCTCGGGCTTGACCGCCTGAACGATCTTCTGAACGTTGTCGAGGCCTTCGTTGAGCTTCTTGGTGAACGTGTCCAGTTCCTTGGCTGCGCTTTGCGCATCGGACATCAGGAGATCGATGTCCTTGCTTGCCTTGCCGAGACTGTTGGAAAACGTGGTCAGGTCATCGACGATCGCAGTCACTTTGTCTGACGGTACAGCCGCCAGGAGGCGCTCGCCCTGATCCACGAGCTTCTCCAGCCGCCCGGACAGGCTGGAAAACGCCTCGGACGCCTGGCCGATGCTTGCCATGAAGTCCTTCACGCCGTCCGAATTGGCGGCAAGGGCTGCGGAAAACGTCTCGACATTCTTGATGGTGTCGTTGATCAGCGGCTTGTTCTCGACAAGGACTTCCTCGATCGTCTTCATGGTCGTGTCGGCGCGCTTAAGCACGTCGCGCGCGCCGTCGACAATATCGTCGAAGAAGGATCTTTCGGCGTAGAGAACGGGCACCTTGCCGTCATCCTTGCCGAGAAGCAGGGGCGAGGACGACGTTCCGCCGGACAGATCGACATAGGCAATGCCGGTCAGACCGGTGAAGTTCAGCGTCGCCTTGGTGTCTTCACGGATCGGCGTGGAAGGCTTGATACCGACAGTCGCGACCACCTTTGTGGGATCGTCCGGCGCAAAATCGAGGCTTTTGACGTCGCCGACCTTGATCCCGTTGAACAGCACCTGGCCGCCGACGGGCAGGCCCGTGACCGGCCCCGGATAAATGATCTTGAGTTCGACGTTCTGGCGGGATTCGGCCGTCGCGGCCTTCCAGTACACAAACCCGAACGCAGCCGCCAGGACGGCAACCATGAAGGAACCGATCAGTATGTAGCTCGCGCGGGTTTCCATTCAGTCCAACCTATACTCGGCGCAGCGCCCGTTGACCCCTGAAATATTCCTTAATCCAGGGATCATCATTTTTCATCATATCTTCAAGTGTTCCGATAGCCAGAACCCGTTTATTCCCAAGAACTGCGATGCGATCGCAAATCGAATGCAGGCTGTCGAGATCATGCGTGACCATGTAGACGGTCAATCCGAGAGTTGAACTCAGGTTTTGAATCAGCGTGTCGAATGCCGCCGCACCGATCGGGTCCAATCCGGACGTTGGCTCGTCCAGAAACACCAAATCGGGGTCGAGCGCAAGCGCACGTGCCAGACTGGCCCGTTTGACCATGCCGCCGGACAGTTCCGACGGCAACTTGTCCGCCGCATCCTGGGGCAGCCCGACAAGTTCCAGTTTCAAGGTGGCCAGCTCGTCCATGAGCTGCGGTGACAGCTTGAGATGCTCGCGCATCGGCACCTGAATGTTCTGCTTCACGCTCAGCGAGGAAAACAGGGCGCCCTGCTGGAACAACACACCCCAGCGCCGTTCGATGTTCTTCCGTTCCTTGTCGCTGGCGGTGGAGAGATCGTGGCCGAACACCGAGATCGTTCCGGACCGCTTGGGCGTGAGGCCGAGTATCGTCCGCATCAGGACCGACTTGCCCATGCCCGAGCCGCCGACGAACCCGAGGACTTCGCCCCGCCGGACATCGAGATCGAGGCTCTGCAAGACGATCTTCGACCCGAATCCCACCGTCACATCGCGCACGGACAGGACAAAATCCGCGTCGTCGCCGGTCGATACCGTCTCGCTCCCGTTCTGTGCAGCCTCTGTGATGGTCATACGGTCGATCAAATCCCGATTGCGGCAAAAAACACGGCGAAGAAACCGTCAACGACGATCACGAGGAAAATCGCCTTGACGACCGACAGCGTGGTGTGACGGCCGAGAGATTCCGAAGATCCCCCCACTTTCAGGCCCTCGACACAGGCGATCAGGCCGACGATCAGCGCCATGAAGGGCGCCTTCACCAGACCCACGGCGAGCGTTTCGTTCGTGATCGCCACCTGCAGCTGGGTGAGAAACGCGGCAGGCGGAATATCGAGATAGACCCAGGTGACCAGGCCGGAACCGAACAGGGCCGACATGTCCGCGATGAATGTCAGCACCGGCAAGGCGATCATGAGCGCCAGAATGCGCGGCAGAACAAGAACTTCCGTCACGCTCAGACCGATGACATGAAGGGCATCCACCTCCTCCTGCATTCGCATCGCCCCGAGTTCGGCGGTAAAGGCGGACCCGGACCGTCCGGCCACCATGATGGCCGTCAGGATGACCCCGATCTCGCGCAAAATGAGGATACCCGCAAGGTCGACGACGTAGATATCGACACCGAATTGCTTGAGGTAGAAGCCACCCTGCTGGGAAATGATGGCACCGATCAGAAAACTCATCAGGGCAACGATCGGCACCGCACCGATGCAGCTCCGGTCGAACTGGACGGCGATGGAGATGCTGCGCAGGCGCCGAGGGTTGATCACCACCGTTGTCAGGACGAGCCCGAGCGACCCGAGGATGTGCATCATCGCCAGGCCGTCTTTGTAAGCCTCGACCATCGTGCGACCCGTCGCCTCGAGGAACCCGACGATGGTGAAGCCGCTGCGGTCCGGCTTGTAGCTCGGCGGGTGATGCCGTTCGATCTCGTCGAAGAGCTGCTGACGGACGGGCGTCACACCCGTGAGACCGACCTTCCGCCCCTCGAATTCAAGACGGCCGCGCGTCCGGTGGATGAGCCATGCGCCGCTGGTATCGAGATGCTCGATCTTGGAAACGTCGATACAGGTCAGCCGATCCTTGGCAACGTCGAGCTGCTTCAGCCCGGATTCCGCATCGCCGATCGTGCTCACGGTCCAGTCGCCGGAGAGAGCCAGAAACTGGTGCTCGGGACCGTCGGCCTCCAGTTTCATCTCCGGATCAATCTTTTTTTCCAAGAATGCCATTCTGGATGGCTGCCCTCTTGCCGCTAGTTCGATATCCCCCGTATACCTGATGGAGAACTTTAACGTCCAGCAGCCACTTGAAAGCTTTGTCCATGGAAATCGCTCATCCTTATCTTTTGTTTCTCGGGGATGTCCCTGACGCTCTGGCTGCCAAAACCGCCATTGGCATCGTGGATTGGCGGAAAGACTGGTGTCTCGGCCAGGTCAGGCTGCAAGGTTGCGCCGCCGATACCGGTCTGGAAGACATGTCGATCGCCGAGGGCGCAGCTGCGGGCGCAAAGACAATGATCATCGGCGCGGTGAACGCGGGAGGCCGTCTGCCCGATCACTGGGTGGCTTCCGTGATCGAAGCGCTTGATTCGGGGATGGATGTGGCCTCGGGGCTCCACGTGCGTCTTGGCGACGTACCGGCCATCCGGGAGGCCGCGGAACGCAACGGCCGCCAGCTTCACGACGTGCGCCACAATTCCATGACCTTCGCCACCGGCAAGGGCACGAAAAGGCAGGGCAAGCGCATCCTCGCCGTCGGCACAGACTGCTCGGTCGGCAAGAAATACACGGCGCTCGCCATGGACCGCGCCATGAATGAGCGCGGCTACAACAGCTCGTTTTGCGCAACCGGCCAGACAGGTGTCTTCATCTCCGGCCGGGGCGTTGCCCTGGACGCGGTCGTCGCCGATTTCATCTCAGGTGCCGCGGAGTGGATTTCTCCTGAAACCGAGGCCGATCACTGGCAGATCATCGAAGGCCAGGGCTCGCTGTTCCATCCTTCCTTCGCAGGCGTCACCCTTGGTCTTCTTCACGGGTCGCAGCCGGATGGCTTTATCGTCTGCCACGAGCCGACCAGGACAAAGATGCGCGGCGTTGAAACGCCGCTTCCCACAATCCAGCAGGTCATCGACATGACGATCCAGTGCGGCTCGCTGACAAATCCCGATATCCGCTGTATCGGGATTGCGGTCAATACGGCCGCACTCGACGAAGACGAAGCGCTGGCATTTCTGGCGAAAGTCGGTGAAAAGCACGGCCTTCCAGCCACCGATCCGGTGCGTTTCGGCATGGAAGCGATTGTCGACAAGGTGTCTGCAGAGTTCGGCGCGCCATGAATCAACGTGTCAGCATCGAGGCGGAGAGTTTTGAAATCGCAGGCGGTTTCAAGATCTCGCGCGAAACCCGGACACATGCAAAGGTTGTTGTCGTCACGATTTCGGACGGGCCTGTGTCCGGCCGCGGCGAGTGTGTGCCCTATCCGCGCTATGGCGAATCCCTTGAAACGGTCCAGACGCAGATCGAGGAGGTCACCCCTCTGCTGAAGACCGGTCTCTCCCGGGAGGCCCTCCTGGAAGCAATGCCGGCGGGCGCTGCGCGAAATGCCGTTGACTGCGCCCTGTGGGACCTGGAAGCGAAACGCGCCGGCAAGACGGCATCCGAGCTTGCCGGCCTGAGCGCTCTCCACCCGGTGACGACGGCTTTCACCATCAGCGTGGACACGCCGGATGCGATGGCGCAAAAAACCGCTGCAGCGGCCCATCGCCCGCTCCTGAAAGTGAAGCTGGCCGGCCCAGGTGACGACGAACGCATTCGCGCGGTGCGCAGCGCCGCGCCCGCTGCGAAGCTCATTGTCGATGCCAACGAAGCCTGGGACGAAAGCTGTTTCGACACGAACATGGCAGCTTGCGCCGAGGTGGGTGTCGAACTCATCGAACAGCCCCTGCCCGCAAAATCCGATGACATGTTGCGCGCCTTTCAGTCTCCCATCACCATCTGTGCGGACGAAAGCCTGTCTCCGGGCAAGGGACTGGACGGCCTCAGAGACAAGTACGGTGCGGTCAACATCAAGCTGGACAAGGCTGGCGGCCTGACCGAGGCGCTGCGGTTGCTCGATGCAGCACGCAAGGCGGATTTCAAGGTGATGATCGGCTGCATGCTCGGAACGTCGCTTGCCATGGCGCCTGCCGTGCTGATCGGGCAGACCGCGGATTATGTCGACCTGGACGGCCCCTTGCTGCTCTCTCAGGACCGCACACCCGGGCTGCGGTTCGACGACAGCACGCTGTATCCGCCGGAACCCGCGCTTTGGGGCTAGCCGCCCGGCTTCAAGCGTCCTGAAGACGGATGTTGCGCCGGATCACCGGAGTTGCGAACACCAGGGCAACACATCCGGCGCAAGCCGCCGCAGCCATCAGATAGAACGGCATGTGCGGATTGATCTGGAACAGCGCGCCTGAAACCGCAAGTCCGATCGCAGTCTGAACACCGATCGATGCGGTGAGTAGCCCCTGTCCCGTACCGGACCAGCGCGGCGGCACGACCTTTGCCAGGATCGCGACGGCGCCGAGATGCGCCGCGCCGAAGGTCAGCCCGTGCAGGACTTGCAAGGCGCTCATGAAGATGACGGAGTCCGCAAATGGAAACAGGCCCCAGCGAACAATCGCCGCGATACCGGCAGCAAGCAGAAACACCGGTGGATCGAACCGGAGCGACAGTTTTCCGGCAATGGTGAACAAAGCGATCTCGGCGACGACACCGACAGCCCACAGCAGGCCGATCGTGAAATCGGGCACATCGATCGACCGCAAGTAAAGCGTGCCAAATCCGTAAAAGGCAGCATGCGTTGCCTGAAACAGTCCGAGAAGCGCCAGGACGGGCCAGAACCAGAGTTTTGCAAACGGCGTCGCGGCGCCTTTGCCCTCGTTTGGCTTGTCGCCGGGGTCTTTCTCTTGCCGCGGCAGGGACAGAACCACGAAGCCGGTGGCCACAGATGCGGCAACCGTCAGCGTCACGATAAGCCACGCCGTGCTCTCCGCCGCGAGCGCGCCACCGGCGAGATTGGCAAGAACGAAGCCGACCGACCCCCAAAGACGCATCCGCGCATAATCGGCACCGGTGTTACGCGCTGCATCAAGCGCATAGGCATCGCTCAGCGGCAGGATCGGCGCCTTGATCACCATGTAGCCGATCATCGCCGTACCGGCGAGAATCAGCCCGCCCGGAAGGTAGATCAGGGCAATGAAGCCCGCCCCGATGATCGAATAGATCAGGATGGAGAGCCGCCGCTGGTCCGTCCTGTCGGCTATGTTGGAAAGCAACGGGCTGGCCGCAATCCGGGCAATCGTTCCCGCTCCCAGAATAAAGCCGATCTCCGCGGCGCTGACGCCCCGAAATTCCAGCACCAGCGGGAAAAAGGGAAGAAAAAGTCCGAAGCCGAAGAAGTGGCAGGCAAACAGGGCCGCAACCCTTGCGCTAACACTGTTGGACAAATCTGTCATTTGACCTTTGAAACGGTCCGGAACCGCGACGGAATAAAGGGATGTTAACGAATTTCACCCTACGATCTGGGTGAAGTTGCCTCTGATACGGCAACACACGATCCTTAGGCAAGTTGAGAATCGCGTCCATATGAAAGCGGCAGCAACACAGCAAGAACCGGAGTTGATCGGCGAAGCCGAATATCACACTCTAGAGCAAACCCTGCTGGAATCCGATCGCGGGCGTCGGTTTCTGAAAGAATATCTCAATCGCCACAAAACGCCTGAGACAACGGAAATCCTTGGCGCGATCCAGCGGCTTGAAAAGGTCGTCACACGCGAACGGACTGTTCCGGATCTCGACAAGATCCGTCTCGACATCGCCGAGATGCACGAGGCAATCGAGCGCACCAAGGCTGAAATCGCGAATATCAAGGCCGAGGGGGACGACGACAGCAACCGCTTCGTCGATGCCTCCCACGAGCTCGATGCGATCGTCACACAGACCGAAGGCGCGACCCAGTCGATCCTGGAGGCTGCGGAACAGATTCAGGAACAGGCCTGGGTCCTGCGCGAGAACGGCGCCGACGATGCCGCCTGCGACGAGATCGATGCCAAGGCGACGGAAATCTTCATGGCCTGCTCGTTCCAGGACCTCACCGGTCAGCGGACGAACAAGGTCGTGCAGGTGCTCAGATACCTGGAGAGCCGCATCAATCTCATGATCGGCATCTGGGGCATCGAAGGTGTTGAAGCGGAAGACACGGCCGGGCCCGTCGACACGCGTCCGGATGCGCACCTGCTGAACGGTCCGCAGAGATCCGGGCGCGGCGTCTGCCAGAACAGCGTTGATGAACTGATGTCGGTCAGCGACGATGTCTTCAACGCGGCCCTGGAGGAAACCGGAACGGACGCCGCCTCCGAGGCACCCGCACCTCAGGACGTCCCGGCCACCGCAAGCGAGGCCGACGTTGATGCCATCATGGCCGGCGGGGACGCGCCGATGGATGCGTCCGCGATCGACGACATGTTCGCGGCGGCGCCGGCAGAACCAGCCGAAGATGATGCCGAAGCGGAAGCCGAAGACGGGGAAATCGATCCGGACGCCACGCTCGACGAGGCAGCGATCGAATTGCTGTTCGACACCGAAGTGGATTCCGTGGCCGACGAAGTCGAGGTTGAAGCGGAAGCGGAAGCCGAGGCTAACGTCGAGATTGACGCTGAAGCTGACGCCGAAGATGTGGCAGACCTCATGGCCGAGGCCGAAATCGAAGATGAGGCTGAACTCGAGGCCGAAGCCGATGTTGCCTGGGAACTGGAAGACGAAGCTGCATCGGATGAGGAAATCACCGACGATCCGCTTCAGCAGCTCTCCGAAGCAGAACGCCAGGCGCTCTTCAACTGAGCACCCAGTTTTTCGAACCCTGATTGAAGACGCGGCCCTGAGCCGCGTTTTTTGTTTTTACTGCGCGATTGTCCAGCGGAGCGGCAACGTCTTGTTTCACCATGGGCGGAGACGATCCGTCCGCTGCGGTCCTCACCCTCGGGTACGGGCTCATAATTGAAGTCAATTTGGTTTGGATCGTTTTGACCAACTGCGAGGAGCGGAAGCGCAGGAAATGTGGTTCATTTTCAAGCCTTTCGCGACGCAGCAGATGGCCAAAACGGCCAAATCCGAAGGACGGCAAAATGGCTTTACCTCGCAGCGTCACCGCGCTTGACCGGGCAAAGGCCCGCTCTGCGCACGCTTCCTCTCGAGATTTTGCCATTTCTGCCGCCAAATCGGCTTCAATTATGGGTCCGTACCCTAGCGCGACAAGGCCCGCGCCAGCATGTCCGGATCTATGTTCCCGCCTGTCAGCACCAGACCGACCGTTTTCCCCTGCAGCGGGAGTTTTCCCTTGAGGACAGCTGCAAGCGCCGCGGCACCGCCCGGTTCGACCACCAGCTTCAGTTCCCTGAAGGCGAAGGCGACGGCGTCGAGCACCTCCTCGTCCGTTACGGTCAGTCCTTCCGCGGCGAGCTGGCGCAGGATTGAAAAGCCGATTTCGCCCGGGGTTTCGGAAAGGAGCGCATCGCAGATGGAGCCGGACTTGCGCGTGTTCGAAAGCAGCGCTCCTGCTTCGAGCGAGCGCTTGTAGTCGTTGAACTCAGCCGGTTCCACCGTGTGAAAACGCGTGTCCGGTGATGTGTGTGCAAGGGCAAGCGCAATGCCGCTGGAAAGACCCCCGCCGCCCGTACAGGCCAGAACGTCGTCCAGACCGTGACCCATGTCCCCGGCCTGCGCCGCCATTTCCAGACCGACGGTCCCCTGCCCCGCGATCACCGCCGGGTCATTGAAGGGATGAACGAATGTCGCGCCGGTTTCCGCGCACAGCGCGGCAGCGATCTGGTCCCGGTCCTCCGTCTCGCGGTCATAGGTGACGACCTTCGCACCGAAGGCACGCGTGCGCTCGAGCTTGATCCGGGGCGCGTCGGCCGGCATCACGATCGTGGCATCGACTCCCAGAATACCCGCACTGGCGGCGACGCCCTGGGCGTGATTTCCCGAGGAACACGCAACCACGCCTTTCGAACGTTGCTCTTCCGGTATCAGGGTCAGGCAATTGAACGCCCCGCGGAACTTGAAGGATCCGCTACGCTGCAGGCTTTCCGGCTTCACGAGCACGGTCGCACCGGTGCGTTCATCGAGCGCGGGGTGGCGCAGCAGCGGCGTCTTTACCGCGAACCCGGCAATGCGGCGCGCGGCAGCCTCCACATCATCGAAAGTGACCGCCTTGCCGGAATAATCCCGCAGCACGTCACGACCGGTTGGAACAACAGCATCCGTCATCGGTGTCACCTTTGAACACGTGGAGTTGTCCGATGACTTATCAGGTATTGGGTGTAACTCAATATGCAGATAGCGTCTTTGGCAACGGATGCTCCGGGTCCCGCCCGCGCAGCGCCGTCTGCAGCGTCTACTCGGCGGCTTTTGCGCGGTCCGCCAGAGTGTTGTGAATGTCATGCGCGGCAATGCAATTGTCCAGAAACTGCTGCGCGCTGGCGGCCCATGTGTAATTCAGGGCAATGTTCCGGCAATGGTCCCGCGGGATGTCCAGGGCGGCTTCAGCCGCCTCCTGAAGATTTTCCGAAAGCACGCCCGCTCCCGTATCGCCGATGACGTCGAGCGGCCCCATCACGGGATAGGCGGCCACCGGAACGCCGCAGGCGAGCGCCTCCAGCAGAACGTTTCCGAACGTGTCGGTGAGCGACGGGAAAACAAACACGTCGCCTGCCGAATAGTGACGGGCGAGGTCCTCGCCGAGCTTGGCACCGGTAAAGTGGGTGTCCGGATAATCGCGCCGGAGCGCCTCCAGTTGCGGACCTCCCCCCACAACCACTTTCGATCCAGGAAGCGTCAAGTCGAGAAAGGCCTTGATGTTCTTCTCGACCGCGACCCGCCCGACATACATGAAGACAGGCCGTGGCAGATCGTCCGGCAGAACGGAGCCCTCATACGGCTTGAACAGGTCCTCGTCGACACCGCGCGACCAGCGCATCAGGTTTTTGAAGCCGCGGGTGCGCAGATCGTTCTCCAGGGACCGGGTCGCCACCATGCATCCCGAACCTGAATTGTGGAACCGGCGCAGCCAGCTGTAGGACCAGGACAGGGGCACCGGAAGGCGCGCGGAGACATATTCGGGAAAACGGGTGTGGTAACTCGTCGTGAAGGGCTCGCCCGCTTTCCTGGCAACGCTTGCGGCCAGTATGCCGAGTGGGCCTTCTGTCGCGATATGAAGGTGTTCGCAGTCAAAGTCCCGGATCATCCGGCGGACAATCCCCCTGTGCGTGAGGGAGAGGCGGATTTCGGGATAGGTAGGACAGGGCAATGTCTTGAAGGCCTGGGGCGTCAGGAATTCGACCCTGACACCTGTCGCGACGAGCGCTTCGGCTGTCCGCTCCAGCGATCTGACCACACCGTTGATTTGGGGATGCCAGGCATCCGTCACGATCAAGATGGAACTCATGCGGCGACCGGAGCTTCCTTGGATTTCGCCGGTGCCGGTCCCTCCTGGGTTTGATCCACCCATCGGATTACCTCAAACGTTCCATCGTGATGTTCCGCAACAGCCGTACAGCTCTCGACCCAGTCGCCGGTGTTGATGTAGTGAATGCCGTTCATGTCGCGGTCAGCGGCGTGATGGATGTGACCACAGATCACGCCGTCGACCCCCTGCCGGCGGGCCTCGTCGGACAGCGTTTCCTCGAAACGGCCAATGAAGCTGACGGCATTCTTGACCTTGAGCTTCGCCCACGCGGACAGGGACCAGTAGGTCAGTCCCAGGCTCCTGCGAATGAAATTGACCCAGGTGTTGACACTCAAGGCAGTGACATAGGCCTTGTCGCCGAAAAACGCGAGCCACTTGGCATGGCGGATGACAACGTCGAACTGATCGCCATGAATGACCAGATAGCGTTTGCCGTTGGCGGCTTCGTGCACAATGCTGTCGCTGACTTCCACACCGCCGAAATGCGTTCCGAGGAAGTTGCGCAAGAACTCGTCGTGATTGCCCGGTATGTAGTGAATGCGGGCACCCTTGCGGCCCTTTCTCAGGACTTTCTGCACAACGTCATTGTGCAGCTGAGGCCAGTACCAGGACCGTTTCAGCCGCCATCCGTCGACGATGTCGCCAACCAGGTAGATGGTTTCGGCGTCGTGGTCCTTTAGAAAATCCAGCAGGAGTTCGGCCTGGCAACCACGGGTGCCGAGGTGCACATCCGAAATGAACAGGGACCGGTAGTGTCGCGATGCCTCTGCGGTAGACATGGCATTTCTCCATATTCCATTAGCAGCGCTATAGACGCGATTCAGGTTGCATTATTATGACAAATGCGAAGACTTCCGTGGCAGTTCCCGAAATCTGTTTTTTTCATCAACAGCAATATAGCGCTCTCGCTCCCATATGCTATGGGTGGGAAAAATGGAGGTTTTTCATGGATCTGGGTCTCACAGGGAAAAAGGCGATCGTGTGCGCGTCGAGCCGCGGTCTCGGCAAGGGCTGCGCGCAGGCGCTGGCTGAAGCCGGTTGCGATATCGTTCTGAACGGCCGCACCGAAGCTGTTCTGGAAGAAACGCGCAAGGAAATTCAGGACAGATACAACGTGTCGGTTCTCAGCATTGCCGCCGACGTTTCCTCTCCGGAAGGCCAGCGCGCGCTTCTGTCCGCGTGTCCGGATCCGGATATTCTCGTCAACAACAACGGCGGCCCTCCGAGACGGGACTACACGGAACTTGACCGCGAAGCCATGATCGACGGCGCGATCCAGAATTTCGTCACGCCTGTCGAGCTGATTCAGGCCGTCGCTCCCGGCATGAAGGAACGCGGGTTCGGCCGGATCGTGAACATCACGTCCCTGTCCGTGAAGATGCCGATCGAGGGTCTGGACCTGTCCAGTGGTGCAAGAGCCGGCCTGACGGCGTTTCTGGCCGGTGTGTGCAGACAGTTGGCGCCCCACGGCGTGACGATCAACAACCTGTTGCCCGGCAAGATGGACACCGACAGGCTGAGAGGTGGTTTCGAACGGGCCGCGCAGCAGACCGGCACGAGCCTGGATGACATCAGGGCGCAGCAGGCGGCGGAGATCCCGACGGGACGCTTTGGCAACGCGGAAGAATTCGGGCAGGCCTGCGCCTTCCTGTGCTCCCGGTACGCGGGCTACATCACCGGTCAGAACCTTCTGATGGATGGCGGCCTCTACCCGGCAGCTTTCTGAGCAAACCGTCGCAACAAAAAAGGCCGGGAACAGTTCCCGGCCTTCTCATTTGCAAATCGGTTTTGGTCAGAACTTGTAGCGCAGCGATGCGGACAGGATGTTCACGTTGCTGTCGACGTCGCCCGTGTAGGTTCCGAAGACCGCGTTGTAGTCCTGGTGGCTCGGATCGATGTTGATTTTCGTGTCTTCGGTCAGGATGTGCGTGTAGCCGATGTCGAAGGACATGTGCTTGTTGAAGTTGTAGCTTGCACCCGCTGACAGCCACCAGCGATTGTTGTCCGGAAGCCGCGTGGAGCGGATGTCTTCGTCGATCGGGGACAGTTCGTAACCGACACCCGCGCGGAAAGTCAGCTTCTCGTTGAAATCATATTCACCGCCGACGGAGAAGAACCAGCCGTCATCGTAGTTGAAGTGCAAGGTGGTCAGGGCGGTTCCGGTGATCGTGGAGGTCGCCACCGGTGACTTCAGACGGCTCCAGTTGGTCCACTCCACCGTTCCGAGCAAACGCATCTTGTCGGTGATCTTCTGTTTCGCCGAGATGTTGACCATGTCCGGCATGACAACGCCGAGGTCGATTTCGGCACGGCTGCCGCCGGCAAAGAGCTGTCCGTTCAGGCTGTGTCCGACCCCCGACCGGTATCCGATGCCGATCTCGGTTCCATCCACGGGCTTGAGGGTGACACCGGCGGTCACGCCGACACCGAAACCGTCTCCATAGATTTCGTTGGAGCGCGGGAATCCTGCCCCCGATGTCGCATCCGCCGATTTCAGGCTGACATCCAGGTACTGAACCTGAACGCCGACAGCCAGGGCGATCATGTCATTGACCTGGTAGGCAACACTCGGATTGACGTTGATTGAAAAGACCCGCGACGATCGCGAATAGAACTGCGCAGCCCAATTCTGCTCCGGCTTGGTGGTCAGGCCAAATGGCGCATTGATGCCGACACCGAAGATCCATTTTTCATCCGGCCGGTAGGAAATGTAGGTTGCCGGGACAACGGCATCCAGGCCGATGTCACCACTTCCGATAGAAGAGGTCCCCAGGAACCCGCCGCTCAGCGTACCATCGATTTCCGAGTTCGGGATGATCAGCGATCCGTGTGTCTCGACAGTCCAGCCCATCTGTGCACCGATGAGCGCAGCCGGGTTCCAGTACATCGCGGAAATCGTCTCGCCCGATGTTCCGTAACCCGCGAACGATGTTCCCTGGAAGTAGGCGCTTTGCTCGCGGATCGCAAAGGCGCCCGCGTGGGCAGCGGTGGCTGCAATCGAAAAGGCTATTGCCGTGGAGGCGAATAGAATCGTGTTTTTATTTGCCCATTTCATGGTGTTTTCTCCCATCCCCCTCCCGCCGGAGGAAATCTGATTTCGAGGAACAGGTTTTTCCAAGATTGCGGGCTGTTGCAAGACAAGATTTCACCGCCGCCATGGCACATTTCTTCATGCTGCAACGCAAAATAATCCAAGAAACAGGGACTGTCGGCGTGCAAAAGAAGCAAAATGGCGCGGAAAGGTCTTCGCTGACGCCGCTTTGTCACGAACGCGACACACATACGTAAAAATGCCTAAAAAATAGGCAAACAATCATTAACCTTCCTTTAACGTCAATTATTCGGGGATCGTTGCTGCATTGCCACACTTACCCATACGGAAGGCCCGAGGCACTGTGGATGACTTCGTATGATCTAGCCGCTGGAAACCGCGCTTTTCCTGGCAGGAGAAGTCCTCGAAGTTGCAGGCCCGGGTGTATCCGGACCTGCCAGGCGCAGTCAGATTCGCGTCATTAAGGTTTCATCGACGCGCTTACGTGCAAGTCATGTGCGGGACGCTGACCGCACGGCCGGAAGGCTGCGTCAGGCGCCGGTGTCCCGCGCGCTCAGAAATCGCCGCATTGCGACATCGCTCCACGGCGCCAGCCGCGCGCGCGCGGCAACATGGCTTTCGTAGATGCGTTTGCTGAGCGGGCCCTTTTCCGCAAATTCCTGAAGCACGGCAGACGCCGTCTTGCGCAGGGCCTCCAGAACCTCGTCCGGATAGGGTTTGACCTCAACGCCGTCTTCCTCCTGAAGCAGCTTCAGGCTGCCCGCATTTTCCCAGTCGCTTTCGGCCAGGGCCCGTCCATTCTCCGCGCGGCACGCTTCCAGCACGGCAGCGCGCAGGTCTTCCGGCAGGCCCTCGAGGGCAACCTGATTGAACAACGCTTCACCGGTTCCATTGGGTTCGTGAAACCCCGGCGAATAATAGTTCTTGGCAACTTTCTGGAACCCCATGGCGCGGTCGGACCAGGGACCGAGAAACTCGGTCGCATCGAGCACGCCGGACTGAAGCGCCTGGAACAGTTCGGCCGGCGGCAGCCCGACCGGCGTCGCACCGAGACGGCGCATGACCTCGCCGCCAAGTCCGGGCATCCGGATCTTGAGCCCGTTCAGATCGTCCAGACTGTTGATGTCCTTCTTGTACCACCCGCCCATCTGCACGCCGGTATTGCCGGCCATCACCGGTTTCACCCCAAACGGCGCGTAAAGCTCGTCCCAGAGCGCTTGCCCGCCGCCCCTCTCGATCCAGCTGATGTGTTCATGGGGAAGCAGACCGAACGGGATCGCCGTGAAGAAGACCGAGGCCGGGATCTTGCCCTGCCAGAAGAACGAGGCCGTATGGGCCATCTGTGCCGTTCCCGACGCCACCGCGTCGAAAACCTCGAGCGCCGGCACAAGTTCGCCGGCCGAATAGAGCCGGATGCGCAGGCGCCCCCCGGTCATGGCCGAAACCTGGTCAACGATCCTCTGCGCCGTAACGCCGGGCCCGGGCAGATTTTTCGGCCAGGACGTCACCATCTTCCACTCGATCGTCGCAGTGCCTTGTGCCAAGGCAGGGGCTGCCAGGAGCCCCCCGCCACCTGCTGCCGTTGCCCCGAGCAGCGCCCGGCGGTTCAATTGCCTGTCGTTTTCTGTCTTCTTGCCGGACATCTCAAGCGCTCCACATCTGATAGAAATGGTGCACGGGGCCATGGCCGGATCCGATCTCCAGCTGATCGGCAGCCGCAATCGCGCCGTGCACATATTGATTGGCGGCCGCAATGGCCTCTCCCAGCACCATCTGCCTTGCCAACCCTGCCGCAATCGCTGATGAAAGTGTGCATCCGGTCCCGTGCGTGTTTTCCGTTGCAATGCGTGTCTGACGGAACCAGACCGGTTCCCCCGTTGCGGTCAGGAACAGGTCATTGCTGTCGTCGCCTGTACCGTGCCCTCCCTTCAACAGCACGGAACGCGCACCGAGGCCCATCAGTCGCTCGGCCTGGGACAGCATGTCTGCTTCGCCCGCCGCGATCGGTGCGTCCAGCATGCGCGCGGCCTCATGAAGATTGGGCGTGATCACGTCGGCCAAAGGAACAAGCTCGGAGAGGAGACTGGCGACCGCGCTCTCGGCCAGCAGAGGGTCGCCACTCGCCGCCACCATGACCGGGTCAAGCACGATCGGCCCCGTTTCATGCGCCTTCAGGCCCGCCGCGACCGTTTCGATGATGGTCGCGCTGGCGAGCATGCCGATTTTCGTGGCCTTGACGCTGAGGTCCGAATAGACCGCATCCATCTGGGCGCGCACGAATTCCGTCGGCACGTCGTGGATGGCACTGACGCCGCGGGTGTTTTGAGCCGTCAGCGCCGTCAGCACGCTGGCACCGTAGACACCGTTGGCGGAAAACGCCTTGAGATCTGCCTGTATCCCGGCACCGCCTCCGCTGTCGGAGCCTGCAATGGTCACCGCAATCGCGGTCATGAGAACCTCCTCATAGTGCAATTCCGTTCAAGACGCTCAGGCGCTCTTCAACCTGACTTCGATATCGCGCGAGGTCATCGTGTAGAGCGCATCCAGCAATTCGGGGACAAGCGTTCCGGGACCCCGCGCCTCGCTCGCCGCCATCTCGCCGGCAATGTTGAAGACGGACAGTCCCGCAGCGGCAGCCAGGGCCGTGTCGGTCTCGATGCTCGCAAAAGCGGCCAGCACCGCACCGCCCGCGCACCCCGTCGCGGTCACGCGCGCCATCAGCGGATGGCCGTTTCGAAGACGGAAGTCTTCCTGTGTGCTCTCGACCCGGTCTTCCTCACCCGTC
Source organism: Roseibium sp. (assembly GCF_965232425.1). Classification (GTDB taxonomy): domain Bacteria; phylum Pseudomonadota; class Alphaproteobacteria; order Rhizobiales; family Stappiaceae; genus Roseibium. Next base: position 4,634,033 of record NZ_OZ246971.1, on the reverse strand, counting down.
ACCGTCAGCACCGTGCCGTCGGCAATCAGGTGTTCAACCGCTGCCCGGTCCGGAAAAAGGGCCGCCTGTTCCCGTTCGTTCAGGCGGACAAGATCGGGTTTCAGACCCAGGAGATCGCGCGCGTAAGCGCAGCGGACCGGAGACCTTTCGACAAAAACCGGGTCGAGACTGACCGGACGCCCGGCCGCCTTCGCCGCTTCGATCGCGACAGGGATCGCCTGCCGGCGCGTTTCGTCGAGCGTTCCCAGGTTGATCAGCAGCGCGTCGGCACCCGCTGCAAAGCCGGCGACTTCCTCGGGGGCGATCGTCATGGAGGGGATCGCGCCGATTGCCAGCAAGGCATTTGCGGTGAAGTGCTGCGCCACGGAATTCGTGATGGCATGAACGCGCGGGGCCTTCTCGCGCACCTTCTGCAGCAGGTCAAAGACGGTTTCGGCCGCAAGGGGCTGTGTTGAAGCAGCAACCGTAAGGCTCATGCATCTCCTCCGAACAAGGACGTTTCAATCGAAGGGATGAAAGAAAGGCGCGCGGCCGGGTGGCCATGGGTCTTATCTCAAATCCCTCCGCCGGTACCAACCGGATCAGGTTCAAGGAGTTGGCGCTTTGCCTCTCAGCCCGGTCGTATTCGCCGGGCACCCCCATGAGACTTCCGCACTGCTAACAAGCCCGGTAACCGATTGCAAGCCCCGGACCCCGTCCTCGTTGATCTACGTGTGTCATCTGCGATTGACTGACGCGGTCAGATGGGCGATGTCCTTGGGCATTCCATTCGAATGAAAACTGCCGGAGTGTCGCATGGTTCCGTTTTTCGTGATGATCAAATGCCAGCTGGGCAAGACCTACCAGGTCGCGAACGCCATCGCGGATGCGGAAATTGCGTCCGAGGTCTATTCGACCAGCGGTGACTATGACCTTCTCGTGAAGTTCTATGTCGATGACGGTGCCGACATCGGGCATTTCGTCAACGAAAAGGTCCACCCGATCGGCGGCATTCAGGACACCAAGACCATCATCACGTTCAAGGCATTCTGACCGGCTTCCGGGACGGGTCTTTTGCTCAGGGGCCGCTTTACGGCCAGGGAGATGTTCAATGCGCTTCGTGATCTCAGCCATGATCGCCGCCGGTTTGAGTGTGCTGCCACCCGTCCTGTCCGATGAGGCAAAGGCGCAGGGCATGCCGCCGGAGCAGATCAAGCAGATCCTCGACATGACCAAGACGAGCTGGGTCTCGTTTCGGGACTGGCAGGGTCAGCAACTGATCTATTTCACGCATCTCGAAGCCTGGAAATGCGGCATCGATTATGTCTTCTACGGTCTGAATGGCAGTCCGCTCGATCAGATGTGGGAACTGGATCCCTGCAATCCGGACAACCCGAACGCCGTTCTGAAGGACAAGCCCTATATCGAGTTGCCCGCCGGCTCGACCCAGTCGATCAGCGTGCAGCTGATCTATCCGGACGGAACGAAAAGCCCCGTCGAGACGTTCCAGTACAAGCCGCAATAGGCAGTCACTGTTTCCCAGATTTGTCGTCCCGATTTGCCGCACGCGCCGCAAGACCGGGAACCAGTACTCCAAGTGGCCAGAAGTCCAGAAGTTGAAAGAACAAGCGGAAACAGGTGATTACTGGTTTCCGGCCTTTCGCTCTGCTTCAGCCGGAATGACAAGTTCATCGTCTGCGGACCGCCTCACGAGATCCCAGTCCGGTTAACTCGGACAGCAGCGAACAGGCGGCAACAGGCCTCAGGACCGCGACGGCGTCGACGCCCTGCGGTCCTTGGTGCGGTCGAGACCGAGCTTGTGCTCGCGGTAAATGACGAAGACGCCGGCCGCGATCACGATCGCCGCGCCCGCGAGCACTTCCGGCACGGGTGCTTCTGAAAAGATCACCCAGCCGACGAGGATCGCCCACAACATGTTCACGTAGTCGAACGGCGCAATCGTCGAGGCCTCGGCGTATCGGTAACTCTGTGTCAGCAGGATCTGCCCGACGCCGCCGGCAAGTCCGATCACCAGAAGAAGCCCCGCCGTCGACAGATCCGGAATGACCCAGGCCTGCCCTGGAAGCAGGAAACCGAGCGGCAAAGTCAGGAGAGACAGGACCGTCGAAGACGCGGCAAACCAGGTGACGATGGTGGAGGTCCGTTCCGTTTCACACAGTTTTCGCACCGTTATCATCGCAAGTGCCGCGAAACCGGCGGCCATGATGCCCAGAACCGCGCCAGCGGTCGAGGCGCTGTCCAGTTCCTCCTCGCCGAGATGCGGCGACAACACGATCAGGATCCCCAAAAAGCCGACCCCGACGGCACTCCACCGGTAGATCCGCACCGTTTCGCCCAGCAGAAAATAGGCCAGGACGACGACGAACAAGGGCGTTGCAAAGCCGATGGCAGTCGCATCCGGCAATGGCAGCAGGTAAAGCGCAGTGAACGAGCATACCATTGCAGAGAGCCCCACCGCCGCACGCGTGAGGTGACCGCGCGGATTACTGGTTTTGAATGCCAGGCCGAGCTCTCCGCGCAGTCCGACCATGAGCAGAACCGGGAACAGGCCGAAGAAATTGCGCGCAAAGACAAGCTGGCCGATCGGAACGTCCTCGGCGGCAATCTTGAGTGCGGTCGCCATGACAAAGAACGTGAACGTCGATCCGAGCTTCAGGGATATTCCCAAGAGCGGCGCATGTCGCGTCATACCGGTGGGAGCCGGGGCTCCGGTGAAGCGGGATCGCAGGCTTTTGAATGCCATCTGGAACATCCGGGACCGGCGCAAAAGGAGTTGCTCTCCCCAGACGCACCGGGCCTAAGGATCGGAAAGAGCGGCAAGCGGCCCCCTGCGCGCTGCAACAATTGCCGCTGCGGTCAATTTCTGAGCCAGAAACGGGTGGGAGCCGTGTTATGGAGTGGCTAGATGCAAGCAATATCCCGCGAAGATGGCGACAATGCAATCTGCGAAGTCGCAAAAGTGGCGTCTGGGGATGCATGACAGGCCTGCAAATTGAGCGGAACCGTCAAAATCTCTTCACAAGTGGCTCATGACCCCTTACCGGTCTCCCTTTGCCACATCAGCTACCTATAATCTCAGGAAACACAGATTCGAGAGGCAGACAGCCATGTTCCGTTCGTTTTTCAAGAACCGCAAGTGGTTCCTATGGGCCTGGGTCGGCTCCGTCCTTATCCTCTGGGTAACCTGGTACAAGGTTCAGCTGGACGTGGAAATCAACGAATGGTTCGGCTCGTTCTACGACACCATCCAGAAAGCGCTCGCTGAGCCGGGTGCCGTGACCATGAACGAATACATGGCGGAACTCTCGACCTTTTTCTGGATCGCCGCGCTCTATGTCGCGATCGCGGTGGTTCTCGACTTCTTCATCAAGCACTTCATCTTCCGATGGCGAACAGCCATGAACGACTATTACATGTCGCATTGGCATGTCGTACGCGGGATCGAAGGCGCAGCCCAGCGCGTCCAGGAAGACACGATGCGCTTCGCGCGGATCATGGAAGGCCTCGGCGTTTCCTTCATGCGCTCGGTGATGACGTTGATTGCCTTCCTGCCGCTCCTCTGGGAGCTGTCCAAAAACGTCACGGCGCTCCCCTGGATCGGTCCGATCGATCACTCGCTGGTCTATGTTGCGATTCTGTCGGCCGCGTCGGGAACGGTTCTGCTTGCGGCGGTGGGCATCAAGCTGCCCGGCCTTGAATTCAACAATCAGAAAGTGGAAGCCGCCTACCGCAAGGAACTGGTCTACGGCGAAGACAACGAGGACAGGGCGTCGCCGCCGTCGGTCGTCGAACTTTACGGAGCCGTTCGCAAAAACTATTTCAGGCTCTTCTTTCACTACCTCTATTTCGATGTTGCCAGGTGGTCCTACCTGCAGGCGACCGTTCTCGTCCCCTACGTTGCGCTGGCACCGACAATCGTTTCAGGCGCGATCACCCTTGGCGTGATGCAGCAGATCGTCCGGGCGTTCAACCGGGTTGAAAGTTCGTTCCAGTATCTCGTCAATGCCTGGACTACGATCGTGGAACTGATCTCCGTCTACAAGCGTCTGCGCGCCTTCGAGCATCACATCTGGGAATACGAGGCGGACGGCGGAACACCCACTCCGATGCCGGCCGAGTGATACGAACGGCATAAACGGAAATGAAAAAGGCGCCGGAACCGGCGCCTTTTTTGTTGGTCTCGACTGCCTCTACTTTGCCGCCTGGATCGCTTCCCAGACCCGGAGCGGGGTGGCAGGCATGTCGAGCAGCTCGGTAACGCCAGCGCCGTCCTTGAGCGCCATCTGAACCGCGTTCATGACAGCCGCGCAGCCGCCGATGGTCCCGGCCTCCCCGGCCCCCTTGATGCCCATGGCATTGGTGGTTGAGGGAACGTTCCGCGTTTCGAAATGAATGTCGGAAAGATCCGCCGCCCGGAGCAGCCGGTAGTCCAGCAGCGAGGCGGTCAGAAGCTGGCCGTCCTCATCGTAGACGGTATGCTCACACAGCGCCTGGCTGACCGCGTTCGCGGCCCCGCCGATCACCTGGCCTTCGAGGAGCAGCGGGTTCACCGTCACGCCGAAATCATCGATGATGACATAGTTTTCCAGAGACACGTCGCCGGTCTCCGGGTCGATCTCCACCTCGCACACATGCGTTCCGTTCGGATAGGTCGCCTCGTTCTGGCGAACCTCCTCGCGGGCCGAAAGCGTTTCTCCGGCGGTTGCGACGATCTCCGCCAGGCTGACCTGCTGGTCGGTCCCGACGACGCGCACGATCCCGCTTTCCAATTCCAGATCCTCGACGCCCGCTTCCAGCCGGTCGGCGGCAAGCTCCTTGACCTTCTTGACCAGCGCGTCACTGGCATCGCGCACCGAAGGCAACCCGAGCGGGATCGAGCGCGACCCGCCGGTGCCGCCGCCATTCTCGACGCGGTCGGTATCCCCCTGGATCACCTCGACATCGTCGATCGTCACGCCGAATTTCTCGGCAACGACCTGGCTATAGGACGTGGCGTGCCCCTGACCGTTGGTCTGCGTGCCGATCAGAAGGGTCAGGTTCCCGTTTTCGCTGAGCTCGACCGTCGCTTCTTCACCGCCGGGAAACGCACAGGCCTCGATATAGGAGCACAAGCCGATGCCGCGGTATTTGCCCGCCCTGGCGCTGTCTTCCTGGCGGGATGAAAAGCCCGCCCAGTCCGAAACTTCAAGGGCCTTTTCCAGATGTCCCGCATAGTCGCCGGTGTCGTACATGCGGCCGGTCTGGGTGGTGTAGGGCAACTGTTCGGCCCTGATGAAATTCCGCTTGCGGATCTCGATCGGTCCAAGTCCCGTTTCCTCGCCGGCCTTGTCCATGAGGCGTTCGATCAGATAGGCGGCCTCGGGCCGGCCCGCACCGCGGAAGGCATCCGTCGGCACGTTGTGCATGTAAACGCCCTCGGTCTTGGCGAACACGGCCGGAATGTCATAGAGCCCGGACGACATGGCCGTGCCGACCCAGGGGATGAAGGGTGCGAACTGGCTGAGATAGGCGCCCATGGCCGCCTTCACGAGCACCCGCAGGCCGAGGATCTTCGCGTTCTCGTCAAGCGCCAGCTCGGCGGTGCTCAGATTATCGCGGCCATGGGCATCGGTCACGAAATGCTCCATGCGCTCGCCGGTCCAGCGAACGGGCCTGCGCAGCCGCTCCGCCGCGATCATCAGCAGCGGGTATTCGCGGTAGCAGAACGCCTTGGTCCCGAAACCGCCGCCAACCTCCGGCGTGATCACCTGGATCCTGTCCTTTTCCAGCCCGAGCACCTTGCAGATGACATCGCGCATGCCATGGCCGCCCTGCGTGCCGAGCGTGAGCTTGTAGCGCTCGCTGTCCGCATTGAACTCCGCGACGCAGCCGCGCAGCTCCATGTAGTTGGCGACAATGCGATTGTTCACGATTTCAATGGAAACCGTCTTGTACGCGTTGGCAAAGGCTTCGTCTGTTCTGGCTTCGCTGCCGTGGCCGAACGTGAAGGCGAGGTTGGAGCCGTGTTCCGGCCAGACCTTCACCGCGTCCGGCGCCAGCGCGTCCTCGATGCTGATCACGACATCGAGCGGTTCATAGTCCACTTCCAGCATTTCCGCCGCGTTCCGCGCCGTGTTCACGTCGTCGGCAACGATAAAGGCGATTGCGTCGCCGACATACCTGACCTCATCGGTACAAAGGAGCGGCTGCGGCGGCAGCCAGTGGTCCGTTCCGTCGATCTGCTTCAGCCGTGCCATGGTCGGCAGCGTGCGCCCGTCGACATCGGCCCCCGTGAAGACCAGATGAACGCCGTCCATCGCCGCAATGTCGGCCGCATTCTCCACGCGGATCCGGGCATGCGCCATGGCGGAGCGGACAACGACGCCGTGCAGACATCCCTCGGGCTGGTAGTCGCCGGTGTAAATGCCCTCTCCCGTAATGAGAGGCTCGTCTTCCTTGCGGCGCAAAGGTGCGCCGACACCGAATTTCGGAGTGACCATCTGGTTCATGAATCAGGACCTGTGTTTTGGGAGGACTTCCCTGGAAATCAGAATACCGAAGACAACGGATATGCACCCATGTATGTTCCGAAGGCCACCGTAGCCAGTGGTTCTGTTGCCTTTCGCGCTCCGGAACAGGCGTGCTCCTCGAAATATAACCGGTTCCGCTCAGAAGGCAAACATTGCCGCGACTGCTTTCCTTCCGGCGCAAAAGCGCTTAGCCTGAGCGCATCGCCACCACCAGACCGATCGAACGGATCCTCACGCGCGTCCCGCATCGCGCCGCTTTCGCGGTTTTCGTTCGCACCTGAAAAAACGAAAAAGCGCATCGAGAGGGCAGGCCCGGAACCGGACGCCTGACGTCAAAGGACTTCAACTTGCTGAAACGGGTCGAACAGAAGCTGACAGCGATCACCGGCGGATTGCCTTCCAATACGGTCGGCGCCCTCTGGGTGCTGCTGGCGGCCTTCGGCTTCACGGTCATGGTGACGCTGATCAAGTTTGTCGGCCAGGACATCGGCGTCTTTCAGATCCTTGTGGTGCGCCAGGCCGTGATGCTCGTGATCGTCGCACCGACGATCCTGCGCGGGTTACCGACATCCCTGTCGACCCAACGGCCCGGCCTTCAGCTTGCCCGTGTCCTGCTGGCGGCCACGGCGATGCTCTGCGGCTTCACGGCGTTTATCGAATTGCCCCTTGCCGACGTCACCGCAATCAGCTTTTCCCGCACCTTCTTCATCACCATTTTCGCCATCTGGTTTCTGAGCGAGACGGTGGGTGTGCACCGCTGGGGCGCGACCATCGTCGGCTTTCTCGGCGTCCTCCTGATGCTGCGGCCGGGCGCGGAAGGGATCGTCGATCCTTATGCGCTTCTCGCCATCGCGGGCGCGGGCTGCGCCGGAATGGTCATGATCGTCGTGCGCATCCTCACCCGCACCGACAGTCCGGTGACGATCCTCACCTATCAGGCGCTCGGCGTCGGTCTCATCATGCTCGTCCCGGCGATCATCAACTGGCAATCCCCCACGCTGCATCAGTGGGGCCTGATGATCGTTATCGGCATCGTGTCCTGGGCAGCGCAGCTCGCCAACATCAAGGGATTCAAGGCAGGCGAGGCAACCGCCATCGCCTCGCTCGATTACACGCGGCTGCTTTATGCGACCATTTTCGGCGCGCTGGTCTTCGGTCAGTGGCCAAGCGTCGAAACGTTGATCGGCGCCGCCATCATCATTGCCGCCTCGATCTACACGGTCCGCCGGGAAGCCAAGCGGGGACGCGAACTGGCACGTGCAGCCGAAGGCCGCAGCGAATCCCACTAGCATACGGACATAACCGCTCTCCGCGAGGGAGGCAGCCATCGATCATCAAGCGCTTTTCGCCTCCGCCTGGGCACGTTTGCGGGCTTCTTCCTCGACCAGTTCCTTTTTGGAAAGTTTCCCGACCATGGTTTTTGGAAGCTCATTTCGAAACTCGAATTCTCTCGGGAGTTCAATGGCTGAGAGATGTTCCTTAAGAAACTGCTTAAGCTCTTCACCGGTCAGGGTCTCGCCGTCCTTCAGCTTGACGAATGCCTTTGGCGACTGGCCGCGATATTCGTCGGGGATGGCAATGACGATTGTCTCGTCAACGGCTGCATGCTGATAGATCGCTTCTTCGATCACACGCGGATAGACGTTGTAGCCGGAACACAGGATGAGATCCTTGATCCGGTCGACAAGGTAGATGAAGCCGTCCGTATCGCGGTAACCGACATCGCCGGTGTGAAGATATCCTTCCGGCGTGATCGTGTCCGCCGTGGCGTCGTCCCGTTTCCAGTATCCCTTCATGACCTGCGGGCCATGCAGCAACAATTCGCCCTTCTCGCCTTCAGCCACATCCGTTTCACGGTCTTCGATGCTGACAAAGCGCGCGCTCGTTCCCGGCACGAGACGGCCGATGGAACCGGCGCGGCGGTTTTCGTCCAGCGGATTGACCGCGGCAACCGGGGAAGATTCCGTCAGACCGTAGCCTTCCACGAGAATACAGCCGGTCAGCGTCTCGAAGCTCTCCTTGACCTCCACCGGCAGCGGAGCGCCTCCGGAAATGCAAAGCGAGATGCTGGACAGGTCGTAGCTTGGCGTCAGCGGCGAGTTGTTGATCGCCGTATAGAGCGTCGGCACGCCGGGGAACAACGTCACCTGTTTGCGTTTGACCGCGTCGAGCAGCGCCTTCAGCTCGAAACGCGGCTGCAGCACCATCTCAGCGGCAAGAATGATCGACAGGTTCTGGGCAACGGTCATGGCGAAGACGTGAAAGAAGGGCAACACGCAGAGCATCTTTTCCTTGCCCAGCTGCGCCTTCTCGAAAACGCAGCGCATCTGCTCGATATTCGCCGACAGGTTCTTGTGCGTGAGCATGGCGCCCTTCGGGACACCCGTTGTGCCGCCGGTATACTGCAGCACCGCGATGGCCTCCTCCGGGTCGATGTCGACCGGTTCCGGCGCGGCTCCCTCCGTTTGCAACTCGTCGAACCAGACATGCGCTTCGTCGCGCGGAATGACGGCAAGTTCCTTGCGCTTGAAGAGGTTGAACAGCACCTTCTTCATTGTCGGCAGACAGAACGACATCGGGCAGACGACGATCTTGTCGAGCACACGTTCCTTGCGGACCGCCTCGACCTTGTCGTAGATCACCTTCAGGTCCATCGTGACCATGATGCGCACATCGGCATCACGCGCCTGGAAGCTGATTTCACGTTCGACATAGAGCGGATTGAAATTGGCAACCGTCGCCCCGACCTTCAGGATCGCGAAGTAGAAGATCGTGTAGAACGGCGTGTTGGGGAGGCAAAGCCCCACATGCACACCGGGCCCGACCCCCATGGCCTGCAGGCCGGCCGCCGTGGAATTCACAAGCTCGCCGAGCTCGTCATAGGTCCAGACCTTGCCCATGAAATCAGCAGCCGGGGATCCGCCGAAATTCGAGACAGTGTTTTCCAGATATTCGTGCACCGGACGGGGCTCGAATGCCGCGTTCCACTCCTCCGCAGTCGTCATAACGTTCTCCAACGCATTATTTTCCGCTTCAACGCTTGAGGCCTGGCCAGCCGAATTGTCCGTTGACCGCGGCACCAGCCGCGGCGGGACACCTCCTTCCCGGCGCCAGGCGCATTGAATGCGTCTCTTCTTGCTTCTTCTTGACATGACGCAACCTTCCGTTCACGTCAACTCACGACGTTACGACACCCCGTCACTTTTTTTGTGCGCAGAGGCAATCCCTCCGCGCCTTTCGGCAGAAGATTCAAGGAAAGTACAAGTAAAAACAGCGTGTTGAGCAAAAGAGCTTCGTGACAGAAACGGCTATCGTTTCGGCCAGTTCCACCGTGGCAGTTCCTCAACGTCAGCCACCGTTTCGCCGAGTTCCTTGCGCAATTCATAGCGCAGGCACCCTGGAAGAGCGGCCAGCGTGTCGACCAGATCGCGCGCATGGGACACCACGATGACCTGGGTTTTCTCTGCCGCTCTGGTCACCAGCCGTCCCAGCGGCTCCAGCAGGTCGGGATGCAGGCTGGTCTCCGGTTCGTTCAAGACAATCAGCGGTGCCGGACGGGGAGAAAGCAGCGCCGCCGTCAGCAACAGGTACCGCAACGTCCCGTCGGACAACTCGCTGGCCCGGAGCGGCCGCAGCAGCCCCTTTTGCTGCATGAACAGTTCGAAATAGCCCTCGTTGACGCTGACACTGATCGACGCACCGGGAAACGCGTCATCGATGGCTTCGGCAAGGGCAACCTCGTCGCCGATCTCGACGATGGTTTGCAGGGCAGCCGCCAGATCACCGCCATCAGCACTGAGCACGGGCGTGCGCGTGCCGATCCGCGGAAAGCGCGCCGGCGCATCCCGGTCCGTACGCAGATGATCGTAGAAGCGCCAGGCGCGCATGCGCTCGCGCATCACCAGCAGTTCCAGCCCGTCCTTCGGATCGGCGGCATGGGTCATCATACTGTCGAAGCGCGCCATGTTCTGATAGACGGGGATCCTCTGCCCCTGGGCGTTGAGGACACGCACCGTCGGCCCGTTCCTGCCCGCGATCTCGTTGGAGCGCGACAGCGCTTCGCCTGCCCACAGGGCCTCGCTCTTGATCTCCGGATCCATGGAAAACAGCGAACGTCCGGCATCCGCGGGAAGCCCGAGATCGATGGCATAGCCGTAATCTTCGTCGGCAAAGCCGAGTTTCAGGCTGATCACGTTCTTGCGCACCGTTCCCTGGACCGGCACTTCGCCCTTTTTCATGCGCCGCGAGATGGCTTCGGGGCCTGCCCAGAGTGTCGATTGCAGGCCGCCTTCCGCCGCGATCGAGGCGATCGCCTGGCCCTGCGCCACCTCGGCCAGCAGGCGGATCGACCTGTAGAGACTCGATTTGCCGCTGCCATTCGCACCGGTCACGAGCGTGATCCTGTCGAGCGGCAGAACGATTTCCCGTAGCGACCGATAGCCGGAAACAGCCAGCGTGAGGATCATGCGAACCGAAACCTCCCTGAGTGGACACATCCCGCAGATGCGCGCATAGTCTGCCGAATTCTCTTCATGGTGGTGCAGACATGTTGAACCCGAAAGAAGCGACCGAGGACAGTTATGCACTGAATCTCGCGATATTCTGTTTCGTGGGATTCGCCTGCCTGCTGTCTATCTACATCCATTATGACAGCGGTTTGAAATACTGGTTGCTGGAATATTTTGGTGAGGAAGATCAAGCGTTTATACTGAACATTCAGGATGCGGACGGGGACAGCCTGACACTCAAGGAGGCGCTGCACGCGTCGCCGCGCGATACGTTCAAGAACAGCAGGCACTTCGAGACGCACGGCACGATGATCGTGGAGATCAATCCGACGGGCAACGATCCGCTGGCCCTGACCTTCAGGGTGCCCGACACCTGGTCCGCCCGGCTTCATTCCGAATGGATCCCTGTCACCTATCTTGGTGCCAACCCGAAAATTGCGCATCCTTCGGATCTCCTGGCTGAGTTCTGGTTCGACGCGAGGGTCCTGGTCTGGTCCGTCGCGATTGCTGCCGTTGCTTTTTTCCTGGGTTACCGGTCCGCTCAGAAATGGTCGCGTTTCAGAAACCACATGCGGCACTACTGAGAGGCACCTTTCAAGTTCAGCTCCCCTGATCGACCAACTCGAACCGGTCAACGTCGAAGACGCCGTGATCCGTGATCTTCAGATGCGGAATGACCGGCAGGGGCAGAAAGGCCACCTGCAGGAACGGTTCTTCCAGCGTGCAGCCAAGCGATCTGGCCGCCGTTCGCAGCGTCTCCAGGTTGCGTCTGACCGTTTCGAACGTCTCCAGGCTCATCAGACCTGCCACCGGCAGCGCGAGTTCGGCCATTACGCTGTCACTCTCTGCGACCGCAAAACCGCCCTTCATCGCGATCACGCGGTTGACCGCGGTTGCAATGGACGCGTCATCCGCCCCGACGACACAGATGTTGTGGCTGTCATGGCCGACCGAACTTGCGATCGCGCCGCGTTGCATGCCGAAACCGTGCACGAACCCGAGGCCGATATTGCCGCTATTTCCGTGCCGTTCGACAACGGCGACCTTCAGAACATCCTGCTCAAGGTCAGGCAGCGTCTTGCCGTCGGTGAAGGGAAGACGTTTTTTGAGGTGTTCGGTAATGATCTTCCCCGGCAGAACCCCGATCACGGAGGTTTCGTCGTTCCTTGCAGCGATGTCGAAATCGCGTGCCGCAACGGGCTGCGCCTTGACGCTTGCAAGTCCGACCGGTGCAACGGAACCACGGGCCTCGAACGCGGCGTCGCTCACCATCCGGCCGCCGCAGACGACCCGGTTGACCCGGCAATCCTCGAAATCATCCAGCAGCACGATATCCGCCCTTTTGCCGGGGGCAAGCAGGCCCCGATCTTTCAGGCCGAAGGCATTGGCCCCGGACCAGCTGGCCGCGCGATAGGCATCCAGCGGGCGGATGCCCTTGGCGATCAGGCGCCGGACCATGCTGTCCAGGTGCCCCTCTTCCGCGATGTCGAGCGGGTTGCGGTCATCCGTGCAGAGCGCGACAAAAGCGGACACATCCGGTGTGAGGATGGGAGCCAGCGCGTCGAGGTCCTTGGAAACCGAGCCTTCCCGCATCAGGATGGTCATGCCCTTGGAGAGCTTTTCAAGCGCTTCTTCCGCGCTTGTTGCCTCATGATCCGTGCGGATACCGGCCGCAAGGTAGCCGTTGAGGCCGAGCCCGGAAAGCAGCGGTGCATGCCCGTCAATATGTCCATCCTGAAAGGCGGCGAGTTTGGCAAGGACGTTCGGGTCGCACGCCAGCACGCCCGGAAAATTCATGAATTCGGCAAGGCCGATCACGTTCGGATGGTCACGGAAGGGCAGGAGATCCCCGATCTCCAGACACGCGCCGGCCGTCTCGAAAGACGTCGCGGGAACACATGACGACAGATTGACCTTTAGATCCAGCAGCGTTTCGAGCGATGCATCCAGAAAATACCGGATGCCCTCGGCACCAAGAACGTTGGATATCTCGTGCGGATCGCAAATCGCGGTGGTCACACCGTGCGGCAGCACGCACCTGTCGAATTCGAATGGCGTGACCAGCGAGGATTCAACGTGCAGATGCGTGTCGATGAAACCCGGCACGGCGACGCGCCCCTCGCCGTCCAGCGTCTCCCTGCCCTCGTAGCTGCCATAGGTGCCCACGATCCGGTCGCCGACAACGGCGATATCCGTTTCCTTGCTAGATCCATCGATCACATTGAAAAGCTTGACATTCTTGAGGACGAGATCGGCAGGCGCGTCGCCTGCCCCCGCTTCAATCGCGCGTTTGAGAAACCCCTCGTCATGTATGACCGGCATTCAGACTCACTCCACTTCCAGCATCTCATCCGACAATACGAATCCTGCCGCTTCCGGCAATGGTCATGCACACTATCGTGTTGATTGTGTCAAAGAGCGGACTGCGGATTTGGCCGAATTGCGTCTCCCCGGCGTCGCGGAGGGCTTGAAAATGAACCACATTTCCTTCGCTTCCGCTCCTTGAGGATAAGCAATCCGCCTCAATCCATTTCCGCCTCATTTATGAGTCCGTACCCTTACGTAAATTTCTCTGCTAGACTGCGATCTGAAAACTCCTTGTCTGTCAGGATTTTGCTGCAGCACAACATCGAAACCGTGCGGTGCAAAACAAATAATGAATTGACAGATCGCTCCGGCCATCGAATAATTTCATCAAAATTAATTATTATGAAGCTGCCAGACCAACAAGGCAGCCCCTTGGGAGGAGCACGGCAGGTGGACGGGTCACGAACGTCAGGTCGAGGATCGAATTCCGCACAGTTGCGCCGGTACAACGAACGCATCGTGCTGCAGATCCTGCGACGCGCCGGCGAAGCCTCGAAGCCTGAACTCGCCCGCGCCGTTCAACTCACCAACGCGGCGATCGGTGCGATCATACAGGACCTGATCGAAGGGGGTCTGATCTTCGAGGCAGGCAAGCGTCACGACGGCAGCCGCGGACAGCCCGCAACGATCCTGAAGCTCGCACCTGACGGCGCCTATTCCTTCGGCGTTCGGCTGGACCGCACCAATATCGAGACAGTCCTGATGGACTTCTCCGGAAAGATCATCGACCGGCGCATCCATGACATGATCCTGCCCGCCCCGGAAAAGACGGTCGAGATTCTCTCGCGGGATCTTAACGATCTGCGCGCCAATCTCAGTGACGAGATGCAGGACCGGATCACCGGCATCGGTCTGGCGCAACCGTTCAACCTCGGTGCGTGGCTGCACGAACTTGGCCTGCCGGAGGCGGACTTCAAGAAATGGGACGGCTTCGACCTCGCCGTGGCGCTTGAGGACGCCATGGCCCTGCCCGTTTTCAGTGAAAACGACGGAACGGCGGCAGCGGTCGCCGAACTGTTTTACGGCCAGGGCCGTCAGCATGACAATTTCCTCTATCTGTTTCTGGGTCCTGCCATCGGCGGCGGACTGGTGCTCAAGGGCGACGTGGTCAAGGGCATGTCCGGCAACGCCGCAGACGTCGCGTTCATGCCTGTTCCGCCCAGCGTCCTGCCGACGGCACCGAAACCGAAACAGACCTGGGACCTCCTGCTGACGCGTGCGTCGCTCGTGTCCTTTGCCCGGCATCTCTCGCCGGACGGATTTGAGGAGCTCGACCGATCGGACTTGCAGGCAGCCGTGGAAGCGAACGATCCGAAATATGTCGAATGGCTTGATGACTGCGCCGCCGCGATCGGTCTGGCGCTGCGCTCGGCCTACGCGCTTCTGGACGTTTCGCTCGTGGTGATCGACAGCGATCTGAGAGGCTCCTTTCCCGAAACCTTCAGGCAGAAGGTCAAGTCCGCCGTGGAAAGTGCCGCCCCCGAGGAGCGGCAGTCACCTGAAATCGAAATCGGCAGTTTCGCCCACGATGCCGGCGCCATCGGCGCGGCGAGCCTGCCTCAGTTCTTCAATTTCTCGCCCAGAGCAGCGATTCTGACGGGTGGGAAAGACAAGGGTCCCGCCGGAGCAGGCAGTACGGAAGACAAAGCCAGCTTTCCGGCAAGGGCAGCGAGATTGGGGTCACATCTGGCCGAACCCAACCGCTCAAACTGAAATAGGCCAGGGAGGAAAAAACAAATGATCCGCAAATTACTTGCGACTGGTTCAGTCCTTGCCGCCATGGCGGCGGCACCGGCAGCTGCGGCAGATATTTCAGCCTGCCTGATCACCAAGACCGACACCAACCCGTTCTTTGTGAAGATGAAGGAAGGTGCGACCGCCAAGGCTGAAGAACTCGGCATCGAGCTGAAGTCCTTTGCCGGCAAGGTCGACGGTGACCACGAAACCCAGGTTGCCGCCATTGAAACCTGCATTGCCGACGGTGCGAAAGGCATCCTGCTGACCGCCTCAGACACGTCCTCGATCGTGCCGGCCGTAAAGCAGGCCCGTGACAACGGCCTTCTCGTGATCGCGCTCGACACACCGCTCAGCCCGATCGATGCCGCCGACGCGACCTTCGCGACCGACAACTTCCTGGCCGGTGAACTGATCGGCAAATGGGCTGCCGGCGCACTCGGCGACAAGGCCGCCGACGCCAAGATCGGCATGCTCGATCTTGCCATCAGCCAGCCGACCGTGGGTGTTCTGCGTGACCAGGGCTTCCTGCAGGGCTTCGGCATCGACCTCGGCGACCCCAACAAATGGGGTGATGAGACGGATTCGCGCATCGTCGGCAACGACGTGACCCAGGGCAACGAGGAAGGTGGCCGCCGCGCCATGGAAAACCTTCTTGCCAAAGACCCGATGATCAACGTCGTTTACACCATCAACGAGCCTGCCGCCGCAGGTGCCTATGAAGCGCTGAAGGCCATCGGTCGTGAAAACGACGTTCTCATCGTCTCCGTCGATGGCGGTTGCCCGGGTGTCCAGAACGTCAAGGACGGCGTGATTGGCGCGACTTCGCAGCAATACCCGCTCCTGATGGCCTCCCTGGGGATCGAAGCCATCAAAAAGTGGTCCGACGACGGCTCCAAACCAGAAAACACACCGGGCAAGGACTTCTTTGACACCGGCGTGGCTCTGGTCACCGACAAGCCGGTCGACGGCGTGGAGTCCATCGACACCGCCAAGGGCACCGAACTCTGCTGGGGCTAAAGAGACGAAGGATCCGGGAGGCAAAAGACTTGCCTCCCGGGTTTTCTCGAAATCTGGATCATAACCGACAAGGGTGGGCGGTCGCGTGAGTGTCTGATCCGCCGCGGGAGAGGAAGAGATGTCTCAAACCAAGGAAGGCACCGAGAACTTCGAAGCTGCCGCCAACAGAGCGGACTCGGTCGCTGAATTCGAAGATCACCGCCGCGGCTTTCTTGGACAGGTGCAGCACACGCTGCATGCCAATCCGTCACTCGTGCCTCTGATAGTTCTCATCGTGGCAATTATCGTTTTCGGTCTGTTGTTGGGGTCCAAGTTCTTCTCGCCCTTTGCGATGACGCTGATCCTGCAGCAGGTGCAGATCGTGGGCATTGTGGCAGCTGCACAGAGTCTGATTATCCTGACGGCTGGTATCGACTTGAGCGTCGGTGCAATCATGGTCTTTTCTTCGGTGATCATGGGACAGTTCACATTCCGCTATGGAATTCCTGCTCCGGTTGCCGTTGCCTGCGGCCTTGCCGCTGGTACCATGATTGGCGCCTTGAACGGCTGGCTGGTAAGCCGGGTCAAGCTCCCGCCGTTCATCGTCACCCTGGGGATGTGGCAGATTGTGCTTGCGACGAACTTTTTGTACTCGGCAAACGAAACCATCCGTTCGCAGGAAATCGAAGCCAACGCGCCGTTTCTCCAGTTCTTTGGAACGAAGTTCAACATCGGTGGTGCCGTGTTCACGGTCGGCGTGGTCTTCATGTTGATCCTGGTGTTTGTGCTTGCCTACGCGCTTCGTCACACGGCCTGGGGGCGGCACGTCTATGCTGTTGGTGACGATCCCGAAGCTGCCGGCCTGTCGGGCGTCAACGTGCACAGAACCTTGATGTCGGTCTACATGCTTTCCGGACTGATCTGCGCCTTTGCCGGGTGGGCTCTGATCGGTCGTATCGGATCGGTGTCACCGACCTCCGGACAGCTCGCGAATATTGAAAGTATCACCGCGGTCGTGATCGGCGGCATATCCCTGTTCGGTGGCCGCGGCTCGATCCTGGGCAGCCTGTTCGGGGCCCTTATCGTCGGCGTGTTCACGCTTGGGCTAAGGCTGCTCGGTGCTGATGCGCAATGGACCTTTCTCCTCATCGGACTTCTCATTATCGCTGCCGTGGCAGCTGACCAGTGGATCAGAAAGGTATCGGCATAATGACTGACAGTGTTCCAATTGTAGAGGGGCGCGGTATCGTCAAGCGTTATGGTCACGTCACCGCAATCGACCATTCCGATTTTGAACTGCGCAACAACGAAATCCTGGCTGTCATTGGAGACAACGGCGCTGGCAAGTCTTCGATCGTAAAGGCGATTTGTGGTGCCACGGTACCGGATGAGGGCGAAATCCTGATCGACGGTAAGCCGGTCCACTTCACCTCGCCGACGCAGGCGCGGGACATGGGGATCGAAATCGTTTACCAGACTCTCGCCATGTCGCCGGCGATGTCGATCGCGGACAACATGTTCATGGGGCGCGAAATCCGCAAACCGGGTTTCATGGGAAAATTTCTGCGGCAACTCGACCGGCCGGCGATGGAAAAGTTTGCGCGTGAAAAGCTCACGGAGCTTGGCCTTATGACCGTGCAATCCATCAACCAGACAGTTGAGACCTTGTCAGGCGGACAGAGGCAGGGTGTGGCCGTGGCCAGGGCCGCCGCCTTTGCGACCAAGTTCATTATCATGGACGAGCCGACCGCCGCGCTGGGTGTCAAGGAAAGCCGACGCGTTCTGGAACTGATTCAGGACGTGAAGTCGAGGGGAATACCGATCGTTCTGATCAGCCACAACATGCCCCACGTCTTCGAGGTCGCGGATCGCATCCACATCCATCGGCTGGGCAAACGGCTTTGCACCGTCAAACCGAAAGACTGCTCGATGTCCGATGCGGTTGCGCTGATGACGGGAGCTATGGAACCGCCGAAAGACGCGGCTGCATGACGTCGAGAAAGGCGGCCCGTGCCGAGCGGACCGCCGGAACATTCCCTTGTGAGAACGACAAAAGTCTGGACTTTGCATGTTCCTGATCTGCGGTGAAGCCCTGTTCGACCTGTTCGGCGACGAAGGTGTCCAAGATGGCGCCAGATTCGATGCGCGAATAGGCGGGTCGCCATTCAACGTTGCCATGGGCCTCGCCCGTCTCGGTGAGGAGGCCGCGTTCTTCGGCGGTATCTCGAACGACACCCTTGGGGCGAAACTCGTCGAGAAATTCCGGAAGGAGGGCGTGTCTGAGCGCTACATCCTCAGAACCGACTACCTTACCACGCTGAGCCTGGTGCAGAAGGACGATCAGGGCCATCCCGCCTATACGTTCTACGGTGCAAATGCGGCCGATCGAATGGTCACACTGGACGATCTGCCTGACTTCGACGAACCGCCGCTGTTCCTGCATCTGGGATCCTATACCGCGCTGGTCGAACCCGTCGCGGGAACGCTGAAGGCCCTGATCGAACGCGACCGCACCCACACGCTGGTCTCGTTCGACCCGAATATCCGCCCGACGGTGGAACCTGACCTGGACCGGTGGCGGCAGAATACCGAAAGCCTTGCACCGCTTGCCGATGTCATCAAGGTCAGCGACGAGGACCTGGCGTTGATCGCACCGGAAGAAGAAATCGCCGCGATTGCCCGCAGGTGGGTTGCCGGCGGCACCGCGCTTGTCATCGTCACCCGCGGCGGCGAAGGCGCCCTCGCCTTCAGCCGCTCCTTTGAAACGGGCTGTCCCGGTGTTCAGGTCAAGGTGGAAGACACCGTCGGCGCGGGCGACACCTTTCAGGCGGCCTTGCTAGCGGGGCTCAAGAAGCTCGGAGCAATCGACCGGACGTCACTTGCCGAGCTTGACGAACAGCGCGTCAATCGTCTTCTTGGATTTGCCGTTGAGGCCGCGGCGATCACATGTTCGCGCCGTGGCGCCGATCTTCCGCGCATTGCGGAACTGCAAAAAGAATGGTCAAAGCTCATTTGAGGGGCTGACAAAACATTTAAATCGATTTAAAAGCCCTCCGGGTTCAGCTGGAGCCGCAAGAGGCCCGGCAACGGAAAAGCTGTTGGAAGGAGTGTCCCATGGCGGTACGCGTCATTGAAGTTGAGGAATTCGACCTGGTCGTGTTCGGCGCATCCGGTGATCTGGCACACCGCAAGCTTCTTCCCGCTCTTTATCACCGCGATGCCGACGGGCAAATGCCGGAAAATGCCCGTATCATCTGCAGCGCACGCCGCGACTACACCGATGACGACTACAGGGACTGGGCGGAAAACGCGCTGAAGGAACACGTCAAGGATCTTGACGACGACCATCTCGCCAAGTTTCTCAAACGGCTGCACTATGTGAAAATCGACGTCGCCTCGGGCACCGGCTTCGAGGGCCTGAAAACGGTCCTGGATGAACGCGAGGATGTCATCCGCGCCTTCTACCTGGCGGTCGGGCCGGATCTCTTCGGCACCATTTGCGAAAATCTCGGCAGGATCGGCGTCGTGAACCGGCACGCCCGCGTGGTGATGGAAAAGCCGATCGGCAAGGACGGTGCTTCCGCGAAGGCGCTGAACGACACCGTCGGCGCCGTGTTCAAGGAAGACCAGATCTTCCGTATCGATCACTATCTCGGCAAGGAAACCGTGCAGAACCTAATGGCGCTTCGGTTTGCCAATGCCCTGTTCGAGCCGCTCTGGAACGCCGCGCATATCGACCATGTCCAGATCACCGTCGCCGAATCCCTCGGAACGGGCGGGCGTGCCGGCTACTACGACACGGCTGGTGCGCTGCGGGACATGGTTCAGAACCACATCCTCCAGCTCTTGTGCCTGGTGGCCATGGAACCACCTGAATCCATGGATGCGGACAGCGTCCGCGATGAAAAGCTGAAGGTTCTGAAAGCCCTCACGCCAATCGACGCCCAGAGCGTCGACAAGCTGACCGTGCGCGGTCAGTATCGTGCCGGCGCATCCGCCGGCGGCGCCGTGCCCGGTTATCTTGAAGAACTGGGCAACGACGAGAGCCGGACGGAAACATTCGTCGCCCTCAGGGCGGACATTGCCAACTGGCGGTGGGCGGGTGTGCCGTTCTACCTGCGCACAGGCAAGCGTCTGGCCCAGCGGGTTTCGGAAATCGTCGTTCAGTTTCAACCGATCCCCCACTCCATTTTCGACACGGAAACGGGCAAGATTACCGCCAACCGCCTGATCATCCGCCTGCAGCCCGACGAAGGCGTTCAGATGCAGATCATGATCAAGGACCCCGGCCCGGGTGGAATGCGCCTCAGGCAGGTGCCGCTCGACATGAGTTTTGCCGACGCCTTCAAGGTGCGCAATCCGGACGCCTACGAGCGTCTCATCATGGATGTGATCCGCGGCAACCAGACCCTGTTCATGCGCCGCGACGAGGTCGATGCCGCGTGGGCGTGGGTGGACCCGATCCTTGCAGCCTGGGCCGCATCGAAGGAAACGCCCAAGGGCTACACCGCCGGGACATGGGGTCCGTCGGCCGCCATCGCGCTCGTGGAGCGTGACGGGCGCACGTGGTCGGAAGAGGACGGAATCTAGAGGGATCGCGCAGCCCTGGCTTCAGGGCATTGCTGGTTTTAAATCGATTAAATAAGGCAAACGGGCAAAGGCCCTGTCTGCCGACAGACACCCCACCCAGCCACATGTGGCCAGGAAAGGATCAGAACAATGACAATCCAGGATCGCGTCGCCGATGTCACGGAACGGATCGTCAAGCGCAGTCACGACAGCCGCTCCCTGTATCTGGACAGGATCGGCAAGGCTGCCGAACAGGGGCCGCAGCGCTCCCGGCTTTCGTGCGGCAACCTTGCGCACGGGTTTGCCGCCTGCGGCGTCTCGGACAAGCAGGCGCTTTCCGGTGATGTCGTACCGAACCTCGGCATCATCACGGCCTACAATGACATGTTGTCGGCGCACCAGCCTTACGAGACCTACCCGGCGATGATCCGCCAGGCGGCGCATGAAGTCGGCGCAGTCGCGCAGGTCGCGGGCGGCGTACCGGCCATGTGTGATGGTGTGACCCAGGGTCAGGACGGCATGGAACTTTCGCTGTTCTCGCGCGACGTCATCGCGATGGCGGCAGCCGTCGGCCTGTCGCACCAGATGTTCGACGCAGCGGTCTTCCTCGGCATCTGCGACAAGATCGTTCCCGGTCTCGCGATCGCCGCCCTGTCCTTCGGCCACCTGCCCGCGGTGTTCATTCCCGCCGGTCCGATGACAACGGGCATCTCGAATGATGACAAGGCGAAAGTGCGTCAGCTCTACGCCGAAGGGAAAGTCGGACGCGACGCGCTGCTTGAAAGCGAATCCAAGGCCTATCATTCGCCCGGCACCTGCACGTTCTACGGAACGGCGAACTCCAACCAGATGCTGATGGAAATCATGGGGCTGCACATGCCCGGTTCCTCCTTCGTCAATCCGGGCACTCCGCTGCGCGATGCGCTGACCAGGGAGGCCACCAGGCGCGCCCTTGCGATTTCGGCGCTCGGGAACGAGTACACCCCGGCCGGCGAGATCATCGACGAGAAGGCGATCGTCAACGGCGTGGTCGGTCTTCACGCCACGGGCGGCTCCACCAATCACACGATGCACCTGGTCGCCATTGCGGCGACCGCCGGCATCAAGCTCACCTGGGACGACATCTCCGATCTGTCGGATGTCGTGCCGCTGCTTGCCCGGGTCTACCCGAACGGCAAGGCGGATGTGAACCACTTCCAGGCGGCCGGCGGCCTTGCCTTCCTGATCCGGGAGCTTCTGTCTGACGGATATCTGCACCAGGACGTCAAGACCGTCTACGGCACGGATCTGGCCGGCTACACGGTGGAGGCCAAACTGGACGAAAACGGCGATATCCTGCGAGAAGATGCACCCAGGACCTCCGGCGATGAAACCGTTCTGGCACCGCTTTCCAAAGCGTTCCAGCCGACAGGTGGACTGAAGATGCTCACCGGCAACCTGGGCAAGGCCGTGATCAAGGTCTCGGCCGTTGCCGCGGACCGTCACATCATCGAAGCGCCTGCACGCGTGTTCCATTCCCAGGACGCCTTCCTCGATGCCTTCAACAAGAAGGAACTGAAAGGCGACGTCGCCGCGGTCGTGCGCTTTCAGGGCCCGAAGGCGATCGGCATGCCCGAGTTGCACAAGCTGACACCGTGCCTCGGGATCCTGCAGGACAAGGGCTACAAGGTCGCCTTGATCACCGATGGCCGCATGTCGGGCGCATCCGGCAAGGTGCCGGCGGCAATCCATGTCACGCCGGAAGCGGAAAACGGCGGACCGATCGCCAAGATCCGCGACGGCGACATGATCCGCATCGATGCCGTCACCGGCGAACTGAAGGTTCTCGTGGATGAGAAGGAATTCGAGGCCCGCCCGGCTGCGGTTGCCGACCTCAGCGCGCATCAGTTCGGCGTCGGCCGCGATCTTTTCACTGCCTTCCGCGCCAATGTCGGCACGGCCGACAGCGGCGCGCACGTGTTCGGCGCATAATCAGGAAATCCGGGAGAATTCAATGGCACAGGATATCGAAAAAATAGAAACGGTGATGTGCGCCGCGCCCGTCATCCCGGTTCTGGTCGTCGAAGATCCGCAAAAGGCCGTGCCGATGGCGACGGCCCTGGTGAAGGGTGGCCTTCCCGCGATCGAGATCACGTTGCGGACGGAACGCGCCCTGGAGGCCATCGAAGCGGTCAGCAGGCATGTCGAGGGTGCCATCGTCGGCGCGGGCACGGTGCTCGACGGCAGGCAATATGATGCCGCGGTCTCGGCCGGATCCAGATTTATCGTTTCTCCGGGGGCCACGCAGAACCTTCTGGATGCGGCAGGAGCCCACAGCGTGCCGCTGCTTCCCGGCGCGGCAACGGCCTCCGAAGTCATGTTTCTTCTTGAACGCGGTTACAGGCGTTTGAAATTCTTCCCGGCCGAGCAGGCCGGCGGAGCGTCTTACCTGAAATCGCTTTCCTCTCCCCTGGCAGCCGCGAAGTTCTGCCCCACGGGAGGTGTCAGCATCGATAAGGCACCGGACTACCTTGCCCTTCCGAATGTTCTGTGCGTCGGCGGGTCCTGGATCGCGGACGCCAAGGCGATCGCGTCAGAGGACTGGGCGGGTATCGAGGAAAGGGCGCGCGCGGCAAGCGGCCTGACCAGCTGACGGCTTGATGCCGGCCTGAGGGCCGGGACAGCGCTGACGCTCAGGCGTCTTCGGTCGCGGCGGCAGGCATTTCCATGCTGCCGGACGTGTCCGGGGCTTCGGTTTCTTCCAGTGTTCTGTCCCAGAGGAGCCGCATGCCGGCGGATTTGTCATTGCGCCACGCAAATTCGGCAACCACGGGCTTGTTGAACTTGTTCATGGTGAGCAGCACTTCCTCGGGCAAGGCGGTAAGCCCGTTCGCCTTGACCTTGCAGCCGTTCTTGGCGGCGTCGACGATGGTGCCCTCGATTTCCGTGATGCCTTCCAGGTCTGCGATCTTCACCGGTATCTTGACGTCGTTCCGCTTCTCGCGACGCTTGTCGCTGACCTTGCTTTCACTGGTCACGAACACGACGGACGCGTCATTGCCCTTGACCGACGTCACCTGGGCCTTGGAAAGCTTGCGCGCACCCGAAAAACGGATACCGATATTCTTGTAAAGATCCTCGACATGGTCCGAGGTGACCTTGCAGCCCCATTCGTTCACGTTGGTGATCACGGCCTCTATGATGGCGAGCGTGTCGAAATCGACAACCTGAACGTTTTCACTGGCTTCAGGATTTTCCTGAAGATGCGTCAGAGCGGGATCCGTATTCTCGTTGCTCATGGGGTTAAAACACCTGAAATCGTCTTCTGTTCATCACCTGTGCTGAGCAAGCACGCAAATGGGAGGCTAGCTGAAAACTCCTAATTTCCCGTCAATCCGGCAAAGTCTCGTGACAAGGACACGCCAACGCCACACATGCTGCCGGCGGACCGGCCAAACGCTCTTCAGAAAAATCTCCACTACGTCAGATTGCTGTGCTAATTGGAGCGCTGTCTGCCGTGACCGGAATCCAGTTGGTTAAATCGATTTAAGAGGAAGTCTCATGACACTCGAAGCGACACTCGCGTCCCTCACCCGCCAGGCTGAAAAGCTGAACAGCACCACGCTTCGAAACCTGTTCGCCGGCGATCCGGATCGCTTCGGGACATTCTCGGCAACAACCGGCGATCTTCTGCTCGATTATTCGAAGACGAAGATCGACAGCGACACCCTGTCCGAGCTTGTGGCCCTTGCCGCAAAGGCGGACGTCGAAGGCCGCCGTGCGGCGATGTTCGCAGGCGAAAAGATCAACGAAACCGAAAAACGCGCGGTGCTTCATACCGCGCTCCGCAACCGGTCGGACAAGCCGGTCATGGTCGACGGCGCGGATGTCATGCCGGATGTCCGCTCCGTGCTCGACGCCATGGCCGACTTTGCGGAAGCCGTCCGGTCCGGCGAACTGGTGTCCTCGTCGGGAGCGCCCTTCACCGACGTCGTCAATATCGGCATCGGCGGATCCGATCTCGGCCCGGTCATGACCACGCTTGCACTGGCGCCCTATCATGACGGCCCGGAGCTGCACTACGTCTCCAACGTGGACGGGGCGCATATTGCTGACACGCTCGAAAAGCTCGATCCGGCAACAACGCTGATCATCGTCGCGTCGAAGACCTTCACGACCATCGAAACGATGACCAACGCGGCGACCGCCCGCAAGTGGATTGCGTCGACCTTGGGTGAAGAGGCGGTCGGCAAGCATTTTGCCGCCGTGTCGACCGCGCTGGACAAGGTTGCGGCCTTCGGCATCGACAGCGCCCGCGTCTTCGGATTCTGGGACTGGGTCGGCGGGCGCTACTCCATCTGGTCCGCGATCGGCCTGCCGCTGATGATCGCAATCGGTCCGGATGCGTTCAGCGACTTTCTGGAAGGCGCTCACGCAATGGATGGTCATTTCCAGGACGCACCGCTTCAAGACAACCTGCCGGTCCTGATGGCCCTTATCGGCATCTGGCACCGGGATGTTCTGGGATACGGCGCAAGGGCCGTCCTGCCCTACGACCAGCGGCTGTCGCGCCTGCCTGCCTATCTGCAGCAGCTCGACATGGAATCAAACGGCAAGCGCGTGAAGCTGGACGGAAGCCCGGTCGGCATGGACACCGGCCCTCTTGTCTGGGGGGAGCCGGGCACCAACGGCCAGCACGCCTTCTACCAGCTGCTGCATCAGGGCACGACGGTCATTCCCTGCGAGTTCCTGATCGCGAAGCAGGGTCACGAGGAAGACCTGCACAACCACCACGAACTGCTGACGGCCAATTGCCTTGCCCAGTCCGAGGCGCTGATGCTTGGACGGACGCTGGAGGAGGCGAAAGCCATGCTCGCGGCTTCGGGGATGTCCGAAAGCGACGTGGAGCGGCTTGCACCGCACAAGGTGTTCCCGGGCGACCGCCCGTCTTTCACGCTCGTTTACGACAAGTTGACCCCTTACGCACTCGGTCGTCTGATCGCGCTTTACGAGCACCGCGTCTTTGTCGAAGGGGTCATATGGGGCATCAACTCCTTCGATCAGTGGGGCGTGGAACTCGGCAAGGAACTGGCGACCGCCCTCCTGCCCATGGTCAAGGGCGAGGCTTCGGCAGAGGGCAAAGATGCATCCACGCGTGGCTTGCTTTCCGCACTGAAGAACTGATCGAAACCGCCATACTTTCGCCCAACGGGCGCTATCTGTTCCTGAGCACTCGAAGACTCTGCCCGGACAGCAAGTTGGGTTTTGTGTACTGTAGGAATTGATAGATTGCCCCGGCGCGCAAAGCAGCTTAACCTTGGCAAGACTTTAAAATATTGGAATTGCCGCACCGCGCGGTCTTGAAGGGAGTTACCTTTAATGAAGAAGTTTGTTCTGCTCGCTGCAATCGGCGTTGCATTGGCAGGGTGTCAGTCTGACAGCCAGACGGACCGAGCCCTGGTGGGTGGTGGCCTTGGCGCAGCAACCGGTGCCGCAATCGGCGCCGCAGCGACCGGCGACGTCGGCGGTGCGCTTGTAGGTGGTGCAATCGGTGCGGCGGGCGGCGCGATCGTCGGCGCAGCAACGACACCGAAAAACTGCGTGGCTTATGACCGCTACGGCAACCCGTATCGTGTCGCCTGCCCGTAACAAACAACTTGCAGCCCTGACTGTGTGACAATGCCGCGGATCGGTAGGATAAAATCATGAGAAAACTGTTTTTTGTTGCTGCCGCTACGGCGCTTCTTGCTGGCTGTCAGTCGGACAGCCAGACTGACCGGGCACTTGTAGGTGGCGGCCTCGGAGCCGCGACCGGTGCCATCATCGGTGCCGCAGCCGGAGGCGGCGTCGGTCCGGCCCTCGCCGGTGCGGCAATCGGTGGCGCGGGTGGTGCCATTGTCGGCGCCGCGACAACTCCCAAGAACTGCGTCGCCTATGACCGGTATGGAAACCCCTACCGCGTCGTCTGCCCCTGATCGAAATGCACCAGAATGGCCCCTGCGTTAACGGGCCATTTAGGTTACGCAATCCATAATGTGACCAATTGGTTTTGAGTGTCTTGACCGGCCTCGACGGCCTGAGGTGCGTGCGCGCGTGCGGCGTCACCTTCGACGAACGGCGGCTTCAGGTCTCGGCCATCAACATCGATTGACGCCGATTCGGCTGTATCTCGTAGGAGCGGCGTGCCGGGCAGATCGATTTCATCTGCCGTGGCCATCCCATGCGGACCCAGCCGAAGCCGACGCCAGATCACACGCATTTTGAGGTCGTAACCGACATGAAACAAATTCTGGTCGTGGCCGCGGTGGCCACCCTCCTCGCCGGCTGTTCATCAAGCAGACAGACAGACCGGGCAATCATCGGCGGCGGTCTCGGCGCCGCAACCGGCGTGATCGTCGGTGCGGCCGTGGGCGCTGGTGCAGCACCCGTTATTGCCGGCGCAGCCCTGGGAGCCGCGGGTGGCGCCGCGATCGGAGCGGCCACAACACCGAGATAACCGGATCAAGAGTTCCTCCGAGCGCATTGAGAAAGCTTGGATAACCGGCGCCTGGTAAGAATCTGTTAACCATACATCTCCACGCTAGCGAGGCTTATTGCATTGCTGGGGAGCATGGATGAAACCGATTCTTGCCGTTGCAGCCCTCGCCTTCCTGTTGGCCGGCTGCGTCAATACGGAGAGCCAGCGCGACAGAATGCTGATCGGAGCCGGGCTGGGTGCAGCGACCGGCGCGACGATCGGTGCCGTGGCAGGTTCAACGGTCAACGCGACAATCGCAGGCGCAGCCCTTGGCGCAGTTGGAGGCGGGCTGATCGGTGTCGTCACGACACCGCGCAACTGCATCGCCCACGATCTGAACGGCACGCCGTACAAGGTCAGATGCCCTTAGGGGCCTTACCTTGGACTGGTCTTTCCTGACAACCTGATTTCAGTCTCGGCGGCAACCGCCAGAGGGGTCTAGATCGCAGCTTCGATCAGGAAGGGTCCGGGCGAAGCCGCAGCCATTTCCATCGCCTCGGCGAAGCTTTCCTCGCTATCGGCCCGAACGGCCTGCACACCGTGACCGGCCGCCAGCGCGACCCAGTCGATCAGCGGATCCTCGATATCGAACATCGCGCGCGCGTTGCGTCCGGGTTTGGGCGCCCCTTGCGCCTGCAGCTCGGCATGGAGGATCTGATAGCCCCGGTTCGCGATGATCACGAACGTGATATTCAGGCCCTCGCGCGCAGCCGTCCACAGGCACTGGACCTGATACATGGCTGACCCGTCTCCGGAAACGGCGACGACCGGGCGGTCCGGACAGGCGACTGCTGCCCCCAGCGCGTTCGGAAGGCACTGTCCGATGGAGCCACCCGTGTTGTTGATCCGGTCATGGTTCCGGGACCGGTTCACCGCCGGCCATATGCCCGGCCCGGCGGTCACCGCTTCGTTCACCACGACCGCGCCTTCGGGAAGCAAGTTTGCAAGGCCGCGCCCGATTCCCTCCGCGGAAAGCGGTCCGTTTTGCAGCGGCGGAACGTCATGCGCGATCCTGGCAACGTCTTCGCTGCCATCGACGCCGGCGGCTTCGGCGAGCTTTTCGAGCGTCCACATGACATCCCAGTCGCCGAAACACAGCTGGCCGATTGCGCAGCCCGCCGGCTCCGGTGTCGAGGGTTTGCCCGGATAGGCGAAGAAATTGACGGGTGGATCTTCCCCGACCAGAACGATGTGCTTCAGGCCGGACAGGAATTCGGAACTCATGTCGACATTGTAAGGCAGCATCTCGAACGCCACGGCCCCCTCGCCCAATGCGATACGGGGCGCAAAAAAAGGTGCCAGCAGCCGGCATCCGGTCCGCGCCGCGATCTTGCCGGCCAGCTCGGCTCCAGAGCCGTAGAGCGCCGGGCCACTGACCAGAAGAGCGGCTCCGGGAAGCGTCAGCGCATGAGCGGACGCCTTGATCCGATCCTCGTCCGGACGGTGTTTGCGCAGCGGCGGAAGCTCAGTCGCCGGTCCCGTCCCGCTGTCGCCCCATGCGGAGTCCGCCGGCAGGATGACGGTCGCGATCTGGCCGCTGCGCGCCATCCGGATCGCTTCGGCCCCCGCGCCCGCAACCGTGGAACTGTCCGTCGCGCGCCGGACCCAATGGGAGACCGAGCCGACGACGCCGTCGAGATCCGCCTGTAACGGCGCGTCGTGCTTCAGGTGATAGCCTGCATGGTCGCCGACGATATTGACGACGCCGGACTGCCCCTTGCGCGCATTGTGGAGATTGGCCCAGCCGTTGCCGAAACCGGGTCCGAGGTGCAGCAGCGTGCCGGCGACATTGCCGCTCATGCGGGCGTAGCCGTCTGCGGCTCCGGTCACACCGCCCTCGAACAGGCACAGAATGCAGCGCATTTCCGGATGGGTATCCAGGGCCGCAACGAAATGCATTTCGGACGTACCCGGATTGGCAAAGCAAACCGAAACGCCGGAAGCCAGCATTGTCTCAACCAGCGCTTCCGCACCATTCATCCGGCATCTCCTCCTGCTTGTTTCTGGACGTTTAAAGCAGATGTAAAGGGTTGTCCAACCTGCGCAAGGCCGCGGGTTGAAAGCACCAGCCACCCCCGTCCAAAACAACAAAAAAGGCCGGTCGCTGAACCGGCCTTTTCATCAACTGAACCCTGCCGGCCTTATGCGGCCTGGCTGGCGTCGCTCTGTTCAAGCGCAGTCGCCGGATCGACGTAGTCGTATCCGAGCGCCTCGGCAACCGCCTCGCAGGTCACCTGGCCGCCGATCACGTTCAGGCCCGGCAGGAAATGCGGATCGTCGAGCAGCGCTTTCTGTGCGCCCTTGTCGGCAAGCGCCAGCGCGAAAGGCAGTGTCGCATTGTTGAGCGCATAGGTGGAGGTCTTCGGCACGGCGCCCGGCATGTTGGCAACGCAGTAATGCACCACGTCGTCGACGATATAGGTCGGATCGGAGTGGGTGGTTGCCTTGGAGGTCTCAAAGCAGCCGCCCTGGTCGATGGCGACATCCACCAAAACCGAACCCGCCTTCATGCGGCTGACAAGATCCCTGGAGACCAGTTTGGGTGCAGCCGCGCCGGCAACCAGAACGGCACCGACGACCATGTCGGCCTCAAGCACGTGTTTCTCAAGCGCGGATTTGGTTGAATAAACCGTCTTCAGAGCCGGTCCGAATGTCTGGGCGAGATGGCCGAGAACGGCTGTGTTCCTGTCCAGAACCGTCACATCTGCGCCAAGACCGATCGCCATGGTGATCGCATGCGATCCGACGACGCCGCCGCCGATCACCACCACCTTGGCAGGCTCGACACCCGGCACGCCGCCGACGAGGGTTCCGGAACCGCCATGGGCCTTTTCCAGCGCCTTGGCACCGGCGATGACCGAAAGACGTCCGGCAACCTGGGACATCGGCACCAGCAGCGGCAGGCCGCCCTTTGCGTCGACGACGGTCTCGTAGGCAATGCAGGTTGCACCGGACTTGACCAGATCTGCAGTCTGATCCGCGTCCGGGGCCAGATGCAGATACGTGAAGAGGATGTGATCCGGGCGTAGCATGGCACGCTCGACTGCCTGGGGCTCCTTGACCTTCACGATCATCTGGGCGGCGTCGAAGATTTCCTTGGCCGTGCCAAGGATTTTGGCGCCAGCGGCCTGGTAGTCCGCGTCGCTTGCACCGATCCCGACCCCGGCATTGGTCTCGACAAGCACCTCGTGCCCGTGAGCGATCATCTCGTGAACACTGTCAGGCGTCAGCCCGACCCGGTACTCATGGTTCTTGATTTCTTTCGGCACACCAATGCGCATGACCACGTCTCCTCAGGAAGCATTGTTGATTGCCTTTAAGTGTACGCCTGTTTCCCTCGAATGTGCTTGCGTTCGCACGACGTGAAAACGAGAATTGAACAATTTTATTGCGCAAATCTGGAAAGTTATCGCAGATTCTGCGATCATGGACAAAGTTTAACGCAATATGTGCGGTGCAACATAATGAAAATCGATCGCCTCGACCGGAAAATCCTCGACGTGCTGCAAAAGGACGGCCGGATTGCCAACGCAGACCTCGCCGACGTCGTCGGACTGTCGGCATCTGCGTGCCTGCGGCGCGTGCGCGGCCTGGAAGAAGCCGGCGTCATCGAGAACTACGTGGCCCTGCTCGACCAGCGCAAACTCGGCCGCCGGATGGATGTCTTCGTTGAAATCTCGCTGACCGGCCAGTCCAAGGAAACGCTCGAGAGTTTTGAGCGCGCGGTCGCCCGGTCGGACGAAATCATGGAATGTTTCCTGATGGCCGGCGACGCCGATTACATATTGCGGCTGACCGCCGCCGATCCGATCGACTTTGAACGCATCCACCGCGATCACCTGTCCCAGCTTCCCGGCGTCCTGAGGATGAAATCCTCCTTCGCCATTCGCCCGATCGTGAAACGGACAGCGATTCCGCTGGAGGCTGAAACCTGAGGCGTTCAGCTGCATGGCTCCACGACAGGCCACCGAACCGGCAGGAACGATTGCAGTCTCGACGGCAGGTGAAGTCGGTTATATAGTCCGCATCCGTTTATTGCTTGGCACTTCAAGGATCCTGCCACGGTGTCCCACACGATCACCCGTTTTCTCGACACAACCTATCAGCTTGGCGAATGCCCGACCTGGGATGAGCGCACCAACCGCCTCCTCTGGGTCGATATTCAGGGCCGCACCATTCAGTCGATGGACTGGTCGACGCGCGACATCACCACCTGGTACTTCGACAACGAGGTCGGCTCGTTCGGCCTGACGGATGATGATCGCCTCGTCGTCGGTGTCTGGGACAAGATCCTGCTGTTCGATCCGAAGACGGAAAAGAGTGAAGTCCTCGCCGAGGTGCAGGCGGATCGCCCGGGCACACGTCTCAACGACGGCAAGATCGGCCCGGACGGCGCGTTCTGGATCGGCACGATGGACACCGCCTCCCCGCGCGAACCGATCGCGGGACTGTTCCGGATCGACGGCAAGGGCAACGTCGAACATATCCGCGACGAATTGCAATGCTCCAACGGCCTCGCCTGGAGCGCCGACGGAACCTACATGTACCACGCCGATTCCACGCCCGGCTGGATCGAGTGTTACGCCTTCGACCCGGCAACGGGTGCGCTCGGCTCCAAGATGCTCTACGCCCAGCAGACAAACGAGACCGGCCGCCCGGACGGTGCGACCGTGGACGCGGACGGCAATTACTGGAGCGCCGGGGTCTCCGCAGGTTTGCTCAACTGCTTCGCGCCCGACGGCAACCTTCTGGAAGCGATCAAGATGCCGGTCCCCAAGCCGACCATGCCCTGCTTCTGCGGCCCGGAGCTCGACCAGCTGATCGTCACCACGATCAAGCAGCCGACCGACCCCACCGCCATCGAACCGGACACGCTCTCCGGCGGCCTCTTCCTCGTGGAAGGCCACGGGCGCAAGGGCTTGACCACGGAGCGGTTCAGGACCGTCTAGGGTACAGCCTCATTTATGGGTGCGTACCCTGGTCAACGTATGAAATCGCCGGCTCGCTCAGTGCCGGCAGCCCCTGACCTTGACCGGTTGCCACACCGTGCGGGCCGGTTCCACCATGACCTGGCGGCTGACGGTCTTGTAGACGGCCGGTTCCCTGATCACGTGGCTGGATGCCGGTTGCAGCATCACCTTTTCCTTCACGGTGCTGTAGATCGCCGGATGGCGGACGGCGACCTTGGAGGCCGCCTGCACCTGAACCCGCTCGCTGACGGTCTTGTAGACCGCTGGGTGCTGGACCTTGCAGAGCGTTTTGACGCCCTTGATCATCCGGTATTCCCAGCCGACGCTGGCGCGTTGCACCATCACTTTGCGGTGACGGGTCTGATAGACCGCCGGTGTTTTCCGGTAGCTGACGCGCTCGGGCTGCACCAGAACGCGGCGCTTCTGATAGCCGTAGACCGCCGGTCGTTTCACGACCTTCTGGGTCGCGGCCCGGACCAGAACACGTTCGTGAACGGTTTTATAGACAGCCGGAACCGTCGCCTGCTGATAGCACGCGAGCGCCTTGCCGCCTGCATGGGCAAAAGATGCAAGAAAAGGTGTAATAGCCAGCGCGATGACCGCGCTCCAGGAACTGCGACGCATAAACTCATCCCCCAGTCTGGTGCAGGAAAATGTCCTGCAATCCGATTTTAGGGAAATTTGACAAGGCATTAAAGCAAAAAGTTAACGCCCGTTAAGAGATTGCGCGCCGAACCTCTTCTGTTCAGGTCTGTTCCTTCGGGCCTTTTTCGTAATCTGTGTCTTCGTTGATGATATGGCGCGCCTCTTCCGGCACCCATTCCCCCCAACGCGGCTGGAGCTGATGATCGACCGAAACCCGGTCATCAAAAACGAAACACTCACCCTTCCAGAGGCTTTCTTCTTCCGGCACCTTTTCCAGATAGTTCAGAATGCCGCCTTCAAGGTGGTAGACCTCTTCAAAGCCATTCTTGAGCATCCAGGCGCTTGCCTTTTCACAGCGGATTCCGCCCGTGCAGAACATGGCGACCTTCGGCTTCTTCTCAAGATTTTCCTCGGCATTGACCCACTCCGGAAACTCGCGAAACGATTGCGTTTCCGGGTTGAGCGCCTTCTCGAACGTTCCGAAGGCAAACTCGTAGTCGTTGCGCGTGTCGATCACGACCACGTCCGGATCGGAGATCAGCGCGTTCCAGTCCTCCGGCTTGACATATTCCCCGACGATTTCGTTCGGATCGATGCCGTCGACCGCCAGGCGCACGATCTCCTGTTTCAGCCGCACCTTCATGCGTTTGAAGACGTGCCGGTGCGTCCAGGCCTCCTTGTGCGTCAGCGCCGTCAGTCTCGGGTCCGTGCGCAGGTGATCGAGAACCGCCCTGACGCCCTCCTCCGGCCCGCAGATCGTGCCGTTGATGCCCTCGCTCGCCAGCAGCAGGCTGCCGCGCACATCGTTCTTCACGCAGAAAGCCTTGAGCGGATCGCGCATTTCCTCGTAGTCGTCGAGACGCGTGAACAGATAAAGGGCGGCAACGAGAAATTCGTTCATCGGGCGTGTTCTTTTGCTTAAGGGAGCGCTCGCGGCGGAGGGAGACCCTCGGTGCGGTCCGGAGCTTTCGGCGCCCTCTATACAGCGAGAGCCCCCTTTTTGAAAAGTCCGCATAATATCTGACGCCTGCAGTCGGAAGGGGCGATCGTTTCGGTACCCGGGTGCGTTGGTGACATGTCCCGGATCCCGGCGGCCTCCCGCCCACTCCAGTTAAGCACGCTTCTAACACACAGGCCCCCGGTCTTGCCGCTTTGCAGCAAACCGGGATGACCAACGGTTGGAAGAAGCAGTCATTCCGGACCAGTGCAGCGTCAGCTGCGCGCCGATCCGGAAACCAGATGTATGTCGCGCCGAAGGCGCGGCAGCTTTGGATCGTATCGACCTGGAAAACGTCACTTCCTCTAGGGTACGGACCCATAAATGAAGCCGATTTGGCGGCAAAAATGGCAAGATCTCGCGAGGAAGCGTGCGCAGAGCGGGCTTTTTGCCCGGTCAAGCGCGGTGACGCTGCGAGGTAAAGCCATTTTGCCGTCCTTCGGATTTGGCCGTTTTGGCCATCTGCCGCGTCGCGAAAGGCTTGAAAATGAACCACATTTCCTGCGCTTTCGCTCCTCGCAGCTGGTCAAAACGATCCAAACCAAATTGCCTTCATTTATGGGTCCGTACCCTTAGGTCACCCCAAGCGGACAAATGAGATTCGAGGCCGTGCGGCTTTAAAGTGTCTCAGAACGTCACCACCGCCTTGATCAGCGTCTCGCGGTCACTGGACAGGACTTCGAACCGACCGGCGATGTCCTGGACCGGGATCGTGAGCGAGCAGAGCGCATCCGTGTCGATCAAGCCGTCGCGTATGGCCTGCATCACGGTTTCGAAATCCTCGGCCGTCGCGTTGCGGCTGCCGATGATCTGGGTTTCCCGCTTGTGGAACTCCGGGTCATCGAACCGGATCTGGTCCTTGACGACGCTGACCAGCACGTAGCGGCTGCCATGGGCCAGCAGCGGAAAGCCCGCTTCGATCGCGCCCGCGCTTCCCGTTGCGTCGAAAATGACGTCGAAGCCGTCGGAGAGCGGCCCGGTCAGAAGCTCCGTCCCGGCAAGATGCTGCTTTTCAAAGTCGAACTTCTCGCCGGCCTGTCGCAATCGCGCCGCGCTGAGATCGAGCAGATGAACATCAGCGCCCTGAATGCGTGCGAAAAGCGCCGTGCCGAGGCCGATGGGACCCGCCCCGGTCACCAGCACGCGCTCGTCTTTCAGCGCGCCGGCACGCCGCACCGCGTGGGCCCCGATCGCCAGGAACTCGACCATTGCCGCCTGAAGCTCGCTCAGGCCGGTGGCACGGTAGAGGTTCGTTTCCGGCACCCTGATGCGTGAGCACATGCCGCCGTCCCTGTGGACGCCGAGAACCTCGATGTTCTCGCAGCAGTTCGGCTTGCCCTTTCTGCAGGCGCGGCATGTTCCGCAGGAAAGATAGGGGTTGATGACCACCAGCTCGCCGTCCTTGAAGGGACCGGTTGCCCTGGCAACCCGGCCGCTGAGTTCGTGACCGATCACCCTCGGATAATTCAGAAACGGGTGTTTGCCCTCGAATATGTGATAGTCGGTCCCGCAGATGCCCACGGCCCGGATATCGACCAGCACCCAACCCTCCGGTGCCTCCAGCGGCAGGTCCTGCTCCGACAGCTGGAACACGCCCGGTTCCACGACAACGCCGCAGGGCATGCGTGCGTTCTTCCCGTCTGCTGGTGGCGCTGTCTCATGCTTCATTGCAGTCTTTCCCGGCCGCGCGGCACCCAGTCCCCGGGCAGTTCGCCCTTGATGATGAGGCTGAGCACATCGTCCTTGGTCACATC
Source organism: Roseibium sp. (assembly GCF_965232425.1). Lineage (GTDB taxonomy): Bacteria > Pseudomonadota > Alphaproteobacteria > Rhizobiales > Stappiaceae > Roseibium. The sequence continues at coordinate 4,598,485 of NZ_OZ246971.1, read as the reverse complement.
TTCAATCAGATGCGTCCCGACATTCCTACCCTTGTTCATCACGACCACGCGGTCGCACAGCTCAAAGACATCATGCATGTCGTGACTGACAAGCAGGATGCCGATCCCGTCTGACCGCAAGCCCTTGATGAGGTCGGCGACCATCGCGGTCTCGGACGGACCGAGCGCTGCCGTCGGTTCGTCCATGATCAGTATCTTCACATTGAAATAGATTGCCCGTGCAATCGCAATAACCTGCCGCTGGCCGCCGGAAAGCTTTGCAACCGGATCGTCAAGGTTCTTGAAATTGGGGTTGAGTTTGCGCAGGACGCGTTGTGTCTCGGCCATCATCTTCCGGTCATCGAGATTGCCGAGCCTGGTCTTCAGCTCCCGTCCGAGGAAGAGATTGGCGGGCGCATTCAGGTGATCGGCGAGCGCAAGGGTCTGGTAGATCGTTTCGATCCCCAGGTCGCGCGCGTCGTGAGGGTTCTGGATTTCGGCGCGTTCGCCATTGACCTTGATCGTGCCTTCATTCGCGATCATCGCCCCCGACAGGATGCGCATCAGGCACGACTTTCCCGCCCCGTTGTGCCCGAGCACACCGACCACCTCACCCGGATAAAGGTCGAGCGAAACACCGTTGACCGCGCGAATGCCGCCGAAATGCTTTTCAATGTTGCTCATCTCAACAAGGGGCTGGGAAGCGCTGTCGAAGCTCATGACGAAAGGCCCTTCAATAAAAAAGTGCCGGGAACACAAGGAAGGAGTGCGTCCCCGGCAAGTTGGGATTTGTCAGTAAAGGACGTTTTGAACTTCGGGCTGGTCGATGTTTTCCTTCGTGGCCAGCACGACGCCCGTGTCGATGAAGTCGGACACGCTCTCCCCGTTCAACAGCTTCATGATGGTCTGAACGCCGAGTTCACCCATCTGGAAGGACCCCTGGACGGCGGTGCCGGCAAGCGTTCCGTCGCGCACGAAGTCCTGCAGGTCGGAATTGCCGTCAAAGCCGAGCGCGGTGATGCTGCCGGCCTTGCCGGCCTGTACGATCGCGCGGCCCATGCCGATTGCCGTCGGCTCGTTTGCGCCGAAGATGCCGACGAGATCGTCATTGGCGGCCAGAACATCGGTGGTCTGGTTCAGGGCGGTTGCCATTTGCGACTGGGAATAGAACGGGCCGACGATTTCAATGTCGGACTTCTCATTGATGTGCTCGACGAAGCACCCGACCCGGCCGATTTCGGACCCGACACCGGCAACGTAGGACATCACCGCGACCTTGCCCTTGGTGCCGACTTCGGACAGCATCTTGTCGGCCACCAGCTTGCCGGCCGCGCAATTGTCGGTGGAAAGGAAGGCCTGGTAATAGTCCTTGGCGTTGTCGGCAAGGCCCGAGTCGATGATGACCACCGGGATCTGTGCCTCGAAGGCTTTCTTGACAACCGGCGTCAGTGCCTCCGGATCGGACGGGGCAAGAACGATACCCGAAACACCGCGGTTGATGGCATTTTCGACAAGGCTCACCTGATCGGCAATCGCGGACTCGGACGCCGGACCGTTGAAGGTCATCGTATGCGCTTCTTGCCCCTTGATCGCGGCGCTGGCGCCCTTGTTCACGTTCTGCCAGAAATTCGAGTTGGTCGTCTTGACGATGACCGCGATTTCACCTGCCTGTGCCGCGGCGCCCGTCAGCACCAGTGCACTTGCCATCATCATCGTCGAAATCAGCTTTTTCATGGATTATTTCCTCCGGTTGAAGACACGTTTGTTGGTTTCCCGGCTTGTCAGCGCCGGTTTCGGATCTGATCGATGTAGACCGCCAGAATGACGATCACGCCGATCACGATTTGCTGGATGAAGGCGGAGACACCCGCCATGTTCAGGCCGTTGCGCAGGACGCCGATGATGAATGCACCGATCATGGTGCCGGATATGTTGCCGACGCCGCCCATCAGCGAAGCCCCGCCGATCACCGCTGCGGCGATGGCGTCAAGCTCGTACATCACGCCTTCATTCGGCTGCACCGTCACGAGGCGCGACATCAGGACATTGCCCGCAAGGCCGGCCAGGGCGCCCGACAGCGTGTAGGCGAAGATTTTGGTCCGGTCGACCAGGACACCGGCAAGCCGCGCGGCTTCTTCGTTGGACCCGGTCGCATAGATATGCCGCCCGGCCTGGCGCCTGTTCAAAAGATAGGCGGCGGCGATGGCGACCGCCGCGAGCAGAATCGCTGGATAGGGAATGCCGGGAAACACCACCTTCGGGAAGATGCCGCCGGTCTTTTCGACAATCCTGAAAAGGGACCCGTTCCCCAGGACGCCGAAGGCTTCTCCGAGCCTCGAAATCGGCGCTGCGCCAGTGAGCTGCAGCGCGACGCCGCGGGCGATCAGCATCATTCCGAGCGTCGCGACAAAGGGCGTGATCCGCATCTTGGTGATGACGAAGCCGTTCAGGAACCCGCAAAATGAGCCCGCGACAATCCCGAGTGCCATGGCCGGCGCGGTCGGAACGCCAGCCTTTATGGAAAGACCGGTCACCACGCCCGACAATGCCAGCACGGAGCCGACACTGAGGTCGATGCCGCCCGTGATGATGACCATCGTCATGCCGATGCCGAGCAGACCGATCACCGAAGTCTGAAGAAGAACCGTGAGACCGTTGTTGACGCTAAGGAACGCATCGTTGCCGAACGAAAACGCGATCACCAGCGCCAAAAGGGTCAGAACAGCCGATAGCTTGTGAAACGACCCGGCCGAAAGTCTGAAAGCCGCAGGCACCGGATACGCCCCCCTATCAAGATTCGCCATGTGTCCTCCCGGGCGAAAATTGAATTTAATTATTAAAAACAGAATTGCACTCGAATTCCCGATCGTCAATTGTTTTTTATTTTTTCATACTAAATTTCGGGAATTGTTCTTCGCCAAGGATGTGCTAATTTCGCGCCATGGCCCGTACAGACGAGCGTTTTCGAAGCGCTTACAACAAGTTGCTGGATATTTGCGCCACAATGGATGTCGGCAGCCAACTGCCTGCGGAGGTCGTTCTGGCCGAGCAGATGGAGGTGAGCCGCACCATCGTGCGAACCGCGCTGCAAAAACTTGATGAAGAAGACCTGATCGATTGGGAAGGCCGGCAGAAGACGCTCATCAGGCGCCCCGAACAAAGCCATCGCCTGTCTCAGTCCGAAAGCGCACCTTCGGACGAGGAACTGGAACAGCTGTTCTTCGAGTGGATCCTGCGCTTCGATGTGCCCGCCGGCACATCGCTCAATATTGCCCAGCTGTCGCGACAGTTCGGTGTCCCGGCGCACAGCCTTCAGGAGTTCATGTCCGGCCTGAGCCGGTTCGGGCTTGTCGAACGGCGGGCCAAGGGAGGCTGGATCCTGTCAGGTTTCACGGCGGAGTTCGCGGTCGAACTCTCCGATTTCCGGCTCGTTCTGGAAATGAATGCCGTCAGGCAACTGTTGTCGCTGCCGGAAGACCATGACATCTGGCCGAAGCTCAAGGAGCTTGAACACGAGCACGAGGAGCTCAAGAAGGACCTCAAGACCCGGTATCACGACTTCTCGACACTGGACGAGAAATTTCATTCAACGGTCAACAGCGTGGTGAAAAACCGCTTCGTTCTGGAAGCCCAGAAACTGATCTCGCTCATCTTCCACTATCACTACATGTGGGACAAACATGACGAGCGGGAGCGCAACGCGGCGGCGATCGAGGAACACCTGGAGTGGATCAGGGCCATGCTCGCGCATGACCGTCTTCACTCCGAGGAAGCCGCGCTCAAGCACCTGCGCCGTTCCAAGGAAACGCTCCTGGCCTCCCTGAAAGACCACAAACGCGCCTGAAGCCACTTTTTTTGCCACTTTTTGCCTTCGGATCTGCGCTGACGCTGGACCGGGGTGACACAGAAGCGGTTGGACGGCGAAAATGATCACCTTCCGCATGCATGCGCTCAAACCTCTCCCTCATCCTGAGGAAGCGCGTCAGCGCTGTCTCGAAGGATGGTCGGCAAATTCAGTGCCCTATGGCCCATCCTTCGGGACAGGCCTGTGGCCTTCCTCAGGATGAGGTCTTGCGGATGTGAGGATGGTCCCGATAGCACGGCCTCTCCCTGTCATCCCGGACGAGCACGGCGAGAGCCGGGACCCGCTCGTTCCCAGAGCCCTCAAATGGGAAACGGCGGACCGGACACAATCACACCGTGCGGCAAGCTGACAGGCGAGTGGACCCTCGGAGCAGCACAGACGCTTGTCCGGGGTGACGCTGAAGCGTTTGGACGGCAGTGGGTCCGGCCATTGCCGTTTCGAATGACCTAGAGCATGTGAACCTCGGCAGGCGCGGTGGAGATCGCGTCCAGTCTCGGTGCGGAAAATGACGCATCCGCCTGTCTCGCCCAGGCCAGGAATGCGCCGATCCTGCGCTCGATTTTCTCCGGGTGGTTCTGGGCGATATCGGCAAGCTTGTGGTCGAGAAACGGGTTCCTGAACCTGTCGAGCGTGGTCTCGACATAGGCCTCCGCCTCCTCTTTCCGGCCATGCGCCGCAAATCCGGGCACGACCTCACGGGCATAGAGGTCTTCCAGATCTGCCGCAGCTGCCGGGTCGGTGAGCATGTCGCGAACAAACTTGTGGCGCTTGCTCTCGTCGGCAAGCCAGCGGGACACCAGATAGGTGTGGCCGAGATTCAGGATAAAGAGTTTAAGCGTTTCGAACGGTTCAAGGCCTGGAACAATGCGCACGTCCGGATGCGAACAGGGCACCAGGAGACCGGGCTGATCCTCGATCGCCCAGAGTGAATAGGGCTCGGCCACCGCGCCTGCCGGTTCGAGCGGTTCGGACACGATGCGGTCGACGAGAGAATTTACCCAGATGACCTCAGTCTCCAGCCACTTTCGGAAGCTCCCGGGATAAAGGTCGCTGATCCCGAAGACGAGATCGCGCAGCACCTCGCCGTTCTGCGGCACCAGTTCCGTCGGCATGATCTGTATCGCGGCGGCATTTTCCCGAAACCGCTGAAAGAGCAGCCAGGTCAGCTTCGCAGGATAGGACATTGCCTGGTCGAATGTTGCGAGACGGTCCGCTTCACGCGGACGGAAGCCTGCATCGGCCGTGTTTGACAGGATAATCCGTGCCTCGTTGACCGCGATATTCCGGACCCGCTCGAGATCGGCGGGCAGAGACAGCGTCCGCGCCACGCTGGTCACCCGCGTCCGGGTCTCGATCAGCTGTCCGCGATCCACGCCCCTCACCTGCACCTCGAAGCCTTCCGCCGCCGAAAGGGCGGCGAGCCGGGACGCGCGGCGGGGATCCCCGCTCGATTGAACCACGGTGATCGGCCCGATCGCCGCGCCTTGCCGGAGCGCATCGGATAGGAAAAGATCAACATGTGCCTGAAGAAACCGGCTGGTTCCGAATTGCAAGATCGGGGTTACGGACATTTTGCCTCCAAGCTCGTTGTTTTGTTTATTATTAATTAGAACAATTATGGTCAATTCCAGGACACGTATTTTTCCGTAAATCAGGTGATTGTCGGCCGCTTCGGGCGCAAAACGGGCCAAAAGCGTTGAGAGGTCAAGCGTATTGGCGAAAAACTGTTGAGCATTTCATGTTCGATTTGACTTGACGCGCGCGCGCATCATCCTAGTTAAAACTGGAATTCTGGTCAGAAAATCGATATTATTTACCCATGGCTATACAAATGCAGATGGACGCATCGCAAGAACCTTCCTCTACGCAACGTGCGTATCTTGCAATCCGCAGGATGATCTTGGTTGGCGAACTGGCGCCGGGCGAAAAACTGAAGATCGAGAAGCTGCGGCAGATTCTCGATATGGGCGGCTCCCCGATCCGGGAAGCCCTCACTCTGCTCGTGTCGGATCTGCTCGTCGAACGTTTGGATCAGCGCGGCTTCCGGACGTCGGATGTCAGCCCTTCGAACTTTGCGGAAATTCTGAACCTGCGCTGCCACCTGGAAGAAATGGCGCTGCGGGAAAGCCTTGCCAATGCGGACCACGCCTGGGAAGACCGGCTCGTGATCAGCCATCACCGCATGATGCGCGAACCGCGCGCCAACGTGGAGCGCTTCGAGGAGCTGCACAAGGCCTTTCACATGAACCTTCTGAACGGCTGCCATTCACCGGTGCTGCTGAAGTTCTGCAACCAGCTCTATGACCTCAACATCCGCTACCGCTACCTGGCCGGACAGGCTCTCAACTATTCGGCCCGCGACATCGGCAGGGAACACAGCGACATCATGAATGCGGCCGTCGACAGAAACACCGACCTTGCCTGCAAATTGTTGCTCGACCACTACCGCAACACCGGTGCATTTCTGGAAAAACACTTCTCCGTGGAAGCCGCCGAGTAGGCTCTGCAGTTTTCGAATGCGCCGTCTGCGAGCGGGCACGCTTTCAGCACGAAAATTCTCCGGCCACCTGTTCGTGGCCAGGATGGTAGCTGGAGGTGAAAGCTGGCCGGGTCACAGATTGCTTCCTCAGTTTGAAGCCAAGCAAGCCGTGTCATCCCGTGGCGTCATCCCGGACGCAGCGCAACGAAGATCCGGGATCCACTCGTTTCCAGAGCGTTTGCTCAAGCACAGTCAGCAGAGCCATTCGTTTCAAACCTCTTGCAGAACACACTTTCGCAAAGTGGATTGGATACCCGATCAAGTCGGGGATGACGTTTCGAGGCGTGTCGATCCACTCGTTCTTGAAGACTTTCCATCATCCTGAGGAGGATCGAAGGTCCGTCTCGAAGGATGGGCCGAGAACCCGAAGCGAGCCGCCCATCCTTCGAGAAAGCGCTGCGCGCTTCCTCAGGATGAGGATGTGCTTGAGGTCAAAATCCGCGAATTCATTCCCTTGATTTCAGCCGTCATTGCCAGACTTGATCTGGCAAGCCATGCCTTGGCCTCTCGACGAGGCGGACTTTGTAGCGGGAAAGGGAACGGCATGGATGCCATGGTCAAGCCATGGCATGACCAGGGGAGAGTTTCTTTCCTGGCCCTCTCCGCCACTTTTCGTCATTGCAGGGCTTGACCCTGCAATCCATGCCACAGCCTCTCGACGAGGCGAGCTGTGTAGCAGGAAAGCGAATGGCATGACCAGGGGAGAGTTTCTTTCCTGGCCCCTCCTCCACTGTTCGTCATTGCAGGGCTTGACCCTGCAATCCATGCCACAGCCTCTCGACGAGGCGAGCTGTGTAGCGGGAAAGGGAACGGCATGGATGCCATGGTCAAGCCATGGCATGACGTGGAAGTGTTCTGGTGTAGCGGTCCGCAGCCAATGAACTTGTCATTCCGGCTGAAGCAAAGCGGAAGGCCGGAACCCGGCAACCACCTGACTTTCCGTCTTGATACAGCCTCCGGCCACAAGGATTACGGGTTCCCGGTCTTGCCGCTTTCGCGGCAAACCGGGACGGCAAACACAGGCAAAAAGCCCAATCCCGTTTCGAAGGATGGGCGGCAGGTTCAAGGAACAAACCGCCCATCCTCCGCACCTCGGGAAGAGGAGCTTGCGAAAGGGGAAAAGCGCAGGGGCCGTCTCAGGACCCGTCGCGCACCAGGACCAGGTCGAAGTCGGCCAGCAGCCAGGTGCCGTCGACCTTGCCGGACAGCACGTAGCCATCGGACGGGAACGAGCCGGCCGGCTGTTCGACATAGGTCATGACGAGATCCTCGCGGACACCGAAGACCGTGTCTTCGTCGAGATACGGATCATCGTCGGGGAAGATCTCCGTCACCAGCGTCCGGAAACCGGGCGCCTTGACGATGTAATGCAGATGCGAGGGACGCCAGGGATGACGGCCGCTGCCTCTCAGGATGTCGCCGACCGGCCCGTCGCTCGGCACGGTGTAGCTTACCGGCTTGACCGTCGTGAAACCGTAGTGGCCATCCGGACCCGTCGTCTGGATGCCGTGGAACGAATAGGTATCCTGGTCCGGGTCCTGGCTGGAATACATGCCGTTCGGAGCCGTCTGCCAGATATCGAGTTCGGCCCCCTCGATCGGGTTGCCGTCCTCGTCCCGGATCGTGCCTTTTGCGAGAAGCACCTCGCCGCCAAAATCGCGGCGCATGTCCCCGCCGATGGCAAGGGGCGGTGCACCGGTGATATGGAACGGCCCGAGCACGCTCGACGAGGTTCCTTTCGGGCTGGAATGCAGCATGTCCACCAGCGAGGACAGGCCGAGGACGTCGGAAAGCAGAACGAATTCGTGGCGCTCGGCGTCGGAGATGTTTCCCGCTGCTTCCAGGAATTCGATGCCCTTGCGCCATTCCTCGTGGGTGAGATTGGTCTCGCGGGCGAAGTCATGCAGATGCGTGACCAGGCTCTTCAGGATTTCCTTCAGGCGCGGATCGGTGTCCGGGCCGAAATATCCCATGAAAACATCGGTTATGTTGTCTTTCGTGACGTGACGCATGGGACACCTTCTAGTTCAGGATAGCCAGGCTCAGCGACGGCCAGCGGATCAGTGCGACCAGCACGATCAACATGACCAGCGCAAACGGAAAGGCCCCGACAAAAACGTCCTTTAGCGAGATGCGCGGATCGTTCAGCGTGGCCTTGATGACAAAACAGGAAATGCCGAGCGGAGGCGTCAGCAGACCGATTTCCGCACCGACAACGGTGATGATGCCGAACCAGACCAGGGAAAGGCCCATCGGTTCGACCAGCGGCAGGAACAGCGGCACGACGATCAGGATGATGGAGGCCGTGTCGAGGATCGTTCCGAGAAAGATCATCATCGCGACGTAAATGACCATGATCCAGAAGAAGGTCAGCTGCGTGTCGGTCAGAAGATCGCCAAGTTCGTTCGGCAGGCCGGCAAGTCCGAGCATGCGGCTGTAGATGGAGGCCGCCGTGATCAGGAACAGGATCGAGGCGGTGATGTGGCCGGTCTCCAGAAGCGCCTGCCACAGCGTCTTCAAGGTCAGTTTCTTTCGGAAAGCGGCGATCACCAGCCCGAGCAGCGACCCGGTCGCCCCCGCCTCGACCGGCGTCAGCCAGCCCGTATAGATACCGCCGAGGACGGCAACGATGAGGATCAGTGTCGGCAGGGTCTTGTCCGCGATTTCCATCGGGGACATCCACTCGGTTTCTTCCGCCGGTCGGCCGCCGACATATTTCGGCGTGACCCGTCCCATCAGGAAGATCGCGATCACATAGGCCGCGGCCAAGAGAAGACCCGGCACCACCCCGGCAAGGAACATGTCGCCGACGCTCTGTTCGGCAACGAAGGAATAGATGATCAGCATCGCGGAGGGCGGAATGATCATGCCCAGAACGGACGAACCGGCAACGACGCCGACCGCAAAGCGCGGATTGTAGTCGAAGGCCAGCATCTGGGGCACGGAGACCTTCGAAAACACCGACGCGGAAGCGATGGACGATCCGGTCACGGCGGCAAAGACGGCATTGGCACCGACGGTCGCCATGCCGATGCCGCCCTTGACCTTGCGAAAACCGGAATTCATCACGGTGTAGATGTCGGCGCCGAGCCCCGCCTTGGAGACGATCAGCCCCATGAAGGTGAAGAGCGGCACCGTCGCGAAGGTGTATTCCATCACGCTGTCGCCGATCGCGATCTTCAAAAGATTGATCGCGAGGTCGAAATTGTCCCGCATCAGGAGGATCGAGACGAACGAGACAAGGCCGAGCGCGATCGGGATATAGACGCCGACATAGACAAGGACGACGATCGCGATGACGGACAGGATGCCGATTTCAAAAGGTGTCACGCGTTTTCCTCGGCATGTTCGTTAAGGCGGACGGGCTCGACGGCGGGATCCGGCATGATGACCTTGATGAAGAACAGGACCATGCACAGGGTGGCGCTCAGGAAGATGGCGAGCTTGATCGGCCACCAGGGCGCGGTAAAGATACCCGGCACACCAAAAAAGTCTTTTGTTTCATACATCTCGACGAATTCCGGCCAGATCGCATAGGCCACGAGCAGCATGAACACGCCCGACACGAAATTGATCGTGCGCCGGATCGTTCCGGCGGATCGTGGCCGGGACGTCGACAGAATGGTCAGGAAGCCGTCGGAGCGCGTCAGCCGGTTCATCCGCACCACGTCGGGCAGCTGCAGAAAGACAATGAGCACCATGGAGAACTGGACCACTTCATACGCCCCCCGGAAGGGGGCGTTGAAGAGACCGCGCGCGACCACGTCATAATTCACGATCAGGACGAGGCCGAGCACGATGAGGGTGCCAACCGCGTTGGCACCCATGGCAACCCAGCTGGCGAGGTTTGAAAGGGCGCGAACGCCAGTACGGATTGGTCGCAGCATTCCGGCGCTCCCGCTTGTTGTCGCCGCCTTACTGCGAAAGTTCCGCAGACCAGTCGCGGGTCGGTGTGAAGCCCGAGTCCTGCAGTTTGGTCATGTAGGCCTTCAGCATGTCACTGCCCGGCTCACCCTTGGAATCAAGGTCTGCAGCCCATTCCACGGCAAGGTTCGGGATCGCGGCCGCCCAGGCTTCGCGTTCGGCCGGGTCCATTTCCACGATGGTACCGCCGGCTTCGACATACTTGTCGCGGCTGGCCTGTGCCCTGTCCATGGCAATGCCTGCGACATGGTCGCGGTACTCGACGGCAACCTCCTGCAGAACCTTCTTGACCTCATCGGGCAGACCGTCCCAGTAGTCCTTGTTCACGGTGATCGTCTTGGAGTTCACCGCGCCGAGATCAGCCTTCAGCATGTAGGGCGCGACTTCCGCGATCTTGAAGGTACTGGCGGCTTCCGGCCACAGCATCGCCTTGTCGACGAGACCGGTCTGCAGCATGTTGTAGAAATCTGTCAGACCGCCGCGGACACCGGCCGCACCGTCAATGCCTTCCAGGTATCTCAGGTTCATGCCGGCACCGGCGACCTTCTTGCCTTCAAGGTCGGAAATACCGTTGATCGGGTCCTTCGAGAACACCTGGTAGGTGTCGAGCACGACGCCCGTCGCCAGATACACCTGGTTCTGTTTTTCGAATTCCTTCTGCATGGTCGGGAATTCCTTGGCGATCTCGTCAACCGCCTTGGCGACCGCGCGCGAATCCGGTGCAACGAACGGTGTCACCGCGGAAATCGCCTGGCTCGGCAGCTTCGATGAATGGAAGATCGTCGTCACGATGCCGATATCGCCGAGGCCCAGCTTGATGCCTTCCAGGACACCCTTCGGCTTCACGATGGAGCCGCCGTAGCTTTCCTGCCAGTCCATCTTGTAGTTGCCGGATTCCGCAAGCCGCTTGTCGACTTCAGGAATGAAAAAGTTGGTGAATTCCTTTACCCAGAGGGCACGCGCCGGATAGCCGTCGATGACGACGGCCTTGATGGTCTCGGTCGCGGAAGCGGGCAGCGAGGTTGCACTCAAAAGCGCAAGAGCAAGCGCGCCCCGTCTCGTCATTTTTCCAAACATGGCATTCTCCTCCCAAAATTCAGAGCGGTCAGGCCTTTTGCCAGACCGTCTCAAGTGCGGTCCCCGACTGTTCGAACAATTTCGACAGGGGACAGTATTTGGCGACTTCCCGCGCAACGCGTGCGAGATCGTCATCCGTTGCGGTCCCGTCGCTCGTCACCACCTGGCTCAGCGCGACAAAGGGAACGTCGATTTCCTCCTCCAGGGTGACGCCCCTGCGGTCGAACTCGCAGGTTATTTCTATCGACAGGTGTCCGATATCGACGCCCAGTTTGCCTGCACACTTGTTGCCGATCACGTTGGTGCATCCGGCAAGGGCGGCCAGCGCTGCCTCCGTCGGTGCGGGGCCGAGATTGGTTCCGCCGCGTGCCTCGGGTTCATCGATCGAAAATGTCAGGTCACGGATACCGACATCCGTCCTGGAATGGCTGATCCCCTTTGCCGAGGACCGTAGCTTGACGACTGTCTTTGCCTTCAGCGCCATGCGTCTGCCTCACAGGAACTTGCAGGCTTTGTCGAACGGAAGTCGCGGCAGTTTCTGGAACAGCGCGGTCTCGTCGGCATAGCCGAAGTTGCACAGGAAATTCGATCTGAGCGTGGTTCCGGCAAAGAACTCCTCGTCCACGATCTTGTTGGAAAAGCCGGACATCGCCCCGACATCAAGACCGAGCGCGCGCGCCGCGATCATGAAATAGGCCCCTTGAAGCGTCCCGTTTCGAAAGGCGGTTGTCTCGGCGTGTTCCGGCTTTCCTTCAAAGTGCGGCCGGCGGTCCTCGTGGGGAAAGAGGAACGGCAGTTCCTTCCAGAAATCAAGGTCATGCGCAATGATGACCGTTCCCGGCGCAGACATCATCTTGTCGATGTTCTTGTCTTTCAGCGCCTTGGAAAGCCGGGTCTTGGCCTCATGGCTTTCGACGAAATAGAACCGCGCCGGGCATGTGTTCATGCTTGTCGGACCTGCGGCCGTAATCTCGTAGATCACCTCAAGGACGTCGCGCGGCACGGGCCTGTCCTGCCAGGCGTAATGCGACCTGGCGGTCCGCAGGATCAGGTCGATGCCGTCGTCGTCCAGCTTGCCGATGCGCGCGCGCAGATCACGGATATGCGCATGCGCTTCAGCGCGCAGCTTTTCCAGCGCCTCACCGGTCGGTGCATGAGAGACCGCCACTGTCATTCCGCGGCCTCCGTCGCAACCATGTCTTCCTCGGCGACGATGGGATTGGCACAGATACCGATGCCCTCGATCTCGACTTCAACAACTTCGCCCGGCCGCAGCCAGCGCTGGGGGGTCTTGGCATGCCCGACCCCGGGAGGCGTTCCCATGGCAAGCAGATCGCCGGATTCGAAGGTCGTGAATTCGGAAACCGTCGCGATCGTGCGCGCAACGCTCCAGAGCATGTCGGAGGTTTTTGCGCTCTGCAGGATTTCCGTGCCGACGCGGGACTCGATCTTGAGGCCTTCCGCCCCCTCGGGCAGTTCGTCCGGCGTCACGATGAGCGGGCCGATGGGGCCGGTGCCGTCAAAATTCTTGCCGGGTGTCCACTGGTGGGTCTTGCGCTGGTATTCCCGCACCGAGCCGTCATTGAAGATGGTGTAGCCGAACACGTGGTCCAGCGCATCCTGCTCGCTGATATGCTTGCCGCCCTTGCCGATAATCACCATCAGCTCGGCTTCGTAGTCCAGTTGCTCCGAGCAGCTCGGGCGGACCATCGGCGCGCCTGCCGGGATCATGGACGTGTTGCAGCGCATGAACAGCGCGGGATAGGAGGGAACCTCGTAGCCCCCTTCCTTGATATGGTCGACATAGTTCAGACCGAGGCACATGATCTTGCCGGGACGTTCGATCGGAAGGCCCGGCGTGATCGAGGAAAGCGGCTCCGCGTCCACGCTTTCCTTCATCGCTTCCAGACTGTCCATGGCGATGCGGCCAGCCGCCATCGCGCTCAGATCCGTTCCGACACTTCCGTTTGCCGCTGTCAGGTTCCAGCCCCATTCCCCTTCCACGAGAAAGACACCCTGCCCCGACGAACCTGTCCCAACTATGAATCGCATTTTTGCCTCGGCGTTTCCAAATTTTTTCTGACTTTGACGACTATTTTTAAGATTGTCAAATAATATCGATTTTTTTAATGTGAGAAAAATTGGAGGTACCGCATGCCGAAATGGAACGACTACAAACGCATGGCCCGGGAACGGGGATCGCTCGCGCTCGAGCTCTATGTCGTGAACACGGTCCCCTCCGGACCGGACGCAGATTTGCCCGGGACCCTGCCCGATCATCTTGCCTACCAGGCCCGGATGGAACAGGAGGGCAAACTCGTTTTCGCGGGTCCGGTCTCAGATGCTTCCGGCGACAATCTGGAGGGTGAAGGGATGATCATCTACAGGGCGCCCTCACTGGAAGACGCAAGGCGTTACGCTGCTGAAGATCCGATGCACGCGAAGGGTGTCCGGACGTTCACGGTTCGCCGCTGGCTGATAAACGAAGGCAGTTTCACCTTGTCCGTCGGCCTGTCCACCAAGCAGGTCAACCTGTCCTGAGGTGAAGGCATCCGCGCCGTCGGCTCGCCAAAAGGACAATTGGGCAAGGTGCGAAGCACGGCATATGGTTTGTGTGCATGTTTCCGGCGCAGCCGGAGATGTGCACCTTGAGACGTCACCCCTGCGGCGTCGAGACGTTTACGGCCCTTGGAGAACACGATGACCATCCTGGGAGATTTGCTGTCGACAATTTTCGAACGCAGGTATCTGGCTGCTGCGCTCGACAAGCCTGACTCCCGCTCGATGGAGGAACTGATCACGGCTCTTGTCGGCGCGACCGGCGAGATTACCGGGCTCTCGGCCGCAAATCACATCCTGAAGCGCTACCAGGCGATGACAGACGAGGAAAAACTCGCTTTCTTCCAGCATCTGGCGAGCGACATGAACATTGATCCCGACAAGGTGCGTACCACGCTCGACGCTTATGAGAAGAACCCGAGCAAGCAGAGCTACCGTGCCTTCATGACGGCTGTCGAACCGGACCGGCAGGAACTCATCCGGCGTTTGAACCAGACCCCGGGTGCCACCGAAATCCTGGTGCGAATGCGCGCTGATCTTCTCACCCTTGGCGGCAACGATCCGAAACTACAGGCGCTCGATCAGGATTTCAGGCACCTGTTCGTGTCCTGGTTCAACCGGGGTTTTCTGGTTCTGCGGCCGATAAGCTGGGAAAGCCCGGCACATATCCTTGAAAAGATCATCGCCTATGAATCGGTGCACGAAATCGCCAGTTGGGAGGACCTGCGCCACAGGCTGGTGCCGGACGACCGCCGCTGCTTCGCATTCTTTCACCCCACCATGCCGGACGAACCGCTGATTTTTGTTGAAGTGGCCCTGACGGGCGAGATCCCGGGTTCCATTCAGGATCTGCTCACCGACGAACGCGAGATCATTGCCGCGGACACGGCAAAAACGGCCGTCTTCTACTCGATCTCCAACTGCCAGGCGGGGCTCGCCGGGATCTCGTTCGGAAATTCGCTGATCAAGCAGGTCGCATCTGACCTGTCGGCCGAACTCCCCGGCCTGAAGGCCTTCGTCACCTTGTCGCCGATCCCGGGGCTGACGAAGTGGCTGGATTCGGAAGATATTGCCTATGAAGACGCGGACACCAAGCAATTGAGGCTCCTTGCCGCCTATTATCTGATGTCGGCAAAGCGGCCCGATGGTGAGCCCCTGGATCCCGTTGCCCGTTTTCACCTTGGCAACGGGGCGATGATCCATGCTGTCCACGCCGTCGCGGACACGTCCGCCAAGGGACGCGCGCAATCGGCCGGGGTCATGGTGAACTACCTCTACGACCTTCCCAAGGTCGCCCAGAACCACGAGCGGTTTGCCACCTCGCATGAGATCGCCGCATCGGGCGAGATCCGCAACCTGAATGCGGCGGCGAAAAAGCAGGACCTGCACCGCCCCGAGCCCGAACAGGCAAGCGCCTGATCCACCCCTCTTCAATCGGCGGGAATTGACCGATGATTGGCCGCAGGCGGGGCCGATTGTCGGCCTGTCGTCATCATTTTGACGCAACAGGCGATCAGGAGGGGCCGACTTTACGACAGTGCGTGCAGTTGACCGGCGGCCAACCGACCTGACCGGCAATGGCGTCGCGCCAGGCAAGACAAAAACATGACCATCGATTTTTCGCAGATCTTCCAGCAGGACTCCGTGCTGGTCATCTTCACGATCATCGCGATCGGGTACTTGATCGGCAACATCCGCATCGCCCGGTTTGAGATCGGCGTGACCGGCGGCGTGCTGCTCTGCGCGCTCATGTTCGGCCACTACGGTTACAAGATCGACCCGATCGTTCAGGCGATCGGCTTCACGCTGTTCATCTATTCCGTCGGCTGGCAGGCCGGACCGCAGATCCTCAACGTGATGCGGCAGGACGGGCCGAAATATCTGGTCCTGACCGTTTTCATGGCGGGCGGTTCCTTCCTTTTGGTGCTTGGTCTCGCCTGGCTGACTGGTCTTTCCAACGCCTTTTCCGCCGGGTTGATGGCCGGCAGTCTCACAAGCACACCGACCCTTGTCGGCGCTCAGAACGCGGTATCCTCCGGTCTCGTGTCGCCGGCTGCCGGACAAACCCCGAACAGCCTCATCGAAAGCATCAGCGTCGCCTACGCCATCACTTACATCTTCGGAACGGTTGGACTGCTCCTGGTCGTGAAACTGCTGCCGAACCTTCTGCGTGTCGATCTCGCGGAAGCAGCAGAAACCTTTGCCAGCGAACGCGGTTTCAAGCAGGAAAATGTTGACGACACGATCGACCGACCGATCCTGCGCGCCTACCTGATCGACGACCTTGAGGTCAGCGGTCTGACAATCGCGCAGGCCCTGGTCGCCCGCTCCGCAAAGGACATCAGCGTCAGGTCGCTCTACAAGATCAAACGCGGGACCGAACTGATCGACCCCCAACCCGATACGGTGATCGAGGCAGGCGACAAGGTCGCCGTTTTCGCAACGCCCGAAGAACACGCAAGGGCCAGAAGCCAGTATCGCCTCGGTGCCGAAGTCCTGGACCGGGACCTGATCGATGCCGTCGTCGATGTCGCCGAGGTTGTCGTGACGAACCCGAATGCCGTCGGAAAGTCGCTTGAGCAGCTGGGCATTTACGAGCGTCACGGCTGTTACCTGACACGCATGACACGATCCCAGATCCAGCTTCCCCTGGCACCCGGAACCGTTGCCCAGCGCGGGGATGTCATGATCCTGACCGGCGAACGCCGGGCGCTCGACAGGGCCATTGCCGAACTTGGCGCGGAGGATCGGAAGGCCGTCGAAACGGACCTGCTGACCTTCGCCGCCGGGATCGTCTTCGGCTTGCTGCTCGGTCAAATCACCGTCAAGGTCGGCGACATCGATGTGGGCATTGGCACCGCGGGCGGACTGCTGATCGCGGGCATCTGTGTCGGTTTCCTGCGCGCCAACCGTCCCACATTCGGCCGCATGCCGGCCGCGGCCCGCTTCATCATGATGGAACTCGGCCTGCTCCTGTTCATGGTCGGGGTGGGACTGAACGCCGGTGGCGGCATCGCCGCTGCGATCGGCTCGGTGGGCCCGGTGCTGTTCCTGTCAGGCGTTGTCGTCACCTGCCTGCCCCTTCTTTGCGGTTACGTCTTCGGGCGGCTGGCCCTTGGCATGAACCCGGCCTTGCTGCTGGGCGCGCTGACAGGGGCCATGACCAGCACACCGGCCCTCGGGATCGTGCAGCAGGCGGCAAAAAGCACAGTTCCGGCGCTCGGATATGCCGGCACCTATGCCCTTGCAAACGTACTGCTCACACTCGCAGGCACCCTGATCATGCTGCTTTGACGGATATTGCGCCCGTCCGCGCTGGACAAAAAGGCCTCCGTCAGGGCTTCGGCCGCCCGGACAGCGCAGCCGTGAGGCGTGCGTCCTCCAGGTAAGGGTCGTTGCCGAAGCGGATCAGGCCCTGTCTCTGAACCCAGACGGACTGGTGCGAAACGACGGCCATCAATCCACCGCGAGCCGGGAACGTCACCGTGTCCTGTCTGGATATCCGGTCCTCGATGCCGTCGGCCGGCAGCACCCGCGGCTCGATGATCTGGTCCAGGATATCCAGTCCGTTGACGATGCCGAAGGCCGTTTTCGGCAGGTAGGGATTGCAGAACAGGTCATCGTCCGGCGTGGCCTCGAGATCGAAGAGCTGCAACCTCTGCTCCTGCCGCAGCCGGTAGGCATATTGTCCGAGCGGGTTCTCGCTGGACGCCGGCAGATAGAGAGCATACTGCTCCCGGTTGCTGGCCCGCTCGATATCGCGCAGGCTGGCTTCCTTCCACGGCAGCGCATCAAGCGGAACGTCGGCACCACTGCGCTTCAGATAGTAGCCGGCGGCCTCGACCTGCTCGGGGTCCTGCTTGAGGCGCGGCAGCAATTCCTTGCCGAAAAACTCCCACGGCACCTGCCAGGTCGGGTGGAAGGTCACCGCCTCGATTGTCGTTGCCAGCGTCGTGTGGTTCCTGTCCGGGCAATTCGGATAGGCCTGCCCTTCGCGCACGACCCGTCCGTTCTCCAGGAAAACGTAGGTGTTTTCGCCCTTGTTCACGTAAAGCTGCAGCCGGGAATACTCATTGGGGAGCCATCGAATGCGTTCCAGCGCGTTGGTGAGCTGCTCGATCCGCCGGTCCACGGGGATGTTGAGCGCCCGGATCAGTCCGGGTGTGACCTGGCCGGAAATCTCAAGCCCGTAACGCAGATGCGCCTGCCCCACCGCAAAGGCCAGGCGCTTGTCATAGGCGGTATCCCCGGATGCTTCCGCCAGTAGGCCGTCCTCGAAAAGCCGCCGGCGCAGATCGGGAACCGGCACGGAGGCCGGATCGAGGAAGGTAAAGCCACCTGAATCCTGAATATCATGAAGGTGCTGCAAGTGCCCCTTGAGACGTCTGTAGGTGTCGTCCTGCGGTTGCCAGACATCGATAAACGCGGACATCTCCTCCGATGATATCAGTCTCGACAGGGCGTCGACCGTGTCGATCGAATTGGACGGCATGTAGGCGTCGGGATAGAGCACGCGGGGCGAGACGCGCCCTGCCCTCAGATCATGCGCGTAATCCAGAAAGTGACCGGTGTAGAGCAGCTCCACCCAGGCGATGTCGGCTGCCGAGGAAAGGCTGTTGAGCGAAGCGGCAGCGTCCTCGAGCACCGCGGCCGGATAGTCCTCCGGACGCAGACCCTGAAGATAGGCCAGTTGCATTTCGCTGATGAGTTCGTGGCTGCGCGGATGGTCGAGCCAGAGCAGTTGTGCCTCGTCGGAATTGTAAAAGGCGGAGATTTCGTTCCGCCGTTTCTCGACGATCAGCGGCAGTCTCTCGGGCGATGACAACAGCCAGCGGACATTGTCGAGCATTTCATCGGCCAAGGCTGCCGCCGGCAGCAAAAACACAAAGGAAACAACAACTGCAAGTCTGGCGATTACACGCTTCATCCGGTCAACCCTCGGGATGTCTTTGGCCTTCATCATCACATCTTTCAACAAGGCCTGCATCCGATTTTTGTCCATCAGGATACGCATCCGCAAGGCGGATGGATGTCCCGCCGATCCGTGAACCGTGAGCCGCTTGAACAGCCACGACCGGCTTCAAGGCATGCAGATATACAGCCTTCCCCACGCACTGTGCCGCCGAAGCCGGCTCGTCAAACATCCTTTCCGGCCGTTAAGCACAATCGCAGATTCTCCGGGGATCAGCTTCCGCAAGGAGAGTCTATCGTTGCATTTTATGTCGCATCACGTAATATTCGTTAAGAGTTTGGTAATAAATCTTACGGGACGCGTAACATGGAATCACCTGCGGGTGAAAACGGCTTCGACGTTACAACCTGGGCGAACAACGCCATAGAAGCCAGTGGCATGAAGAATACCGAGGTCGCGGATCTTCTGCGCCTGACGCCGGCATCCGTGTCTCGAATCCGCAAGGGAAAACAGGCTCTCAGCGCAGAACACATGCTGTTGCTGTCAAGGGAATTGAAAGCGCCGCTGCCCGGTGAAGTTCCCCAGGAACCTGGCCGGGATCGCCAGAGCCTGGACAAGGAACTCTACCTGAAGGCTCTGGAAAGCGTTGTTGAACAGAACAACCGGAAACCGGAACATCAACGCATGAACCAGTTCGAAATTCTGGAAAGCGTTTTCTTTGTATATGAGGCTCTCGTCAAACTGAAAAAGTAAGTGGTACAAACCATGAGTGTGCAGGAATTTACGAAGGAACAGCTCGAGTTCCTTGAACTGTTTGAAATTGCAGCCAGATACGACTGCCTGTATCTGCTGGACTTTCACTGTTTCAACATGTTCAATCACGACCAGACCAGTCTATTGACGGATGCGGAGCGTGCGGAACTTGCCGTTGAGGCCCGAGGCGACATTTTCGCCGAAGCAATCCAGCGCGGATTCCAGCCCAACCCGGGACCCTTTGGACAGATAGATGAGCAAGAATACCTTTGTTGAGCCACTTCCGCTCTCAAATGTAGAGAACGGACTGGCCGGTGAGCGGGCTCAGTTCCTGCTGAACACCTGGAAAGAAAACCGTGGCGTCATGATCCGGGACAGCCGCATGACGAAGTTGAGCCCGTGGCTCCTTCTCACGCTGCCCTCGGCCAACCCGGGCGACGTTCCGACGATCACCTTTGCGGGCAAGGAGACCACGTTCAGGCGGTTCTTCCCGCACGCGCTGGATCCCGAAGCGCAGAAACCGGCAACCAGTTTCCTGCCGCAGGTTTACCGCAAGGGCGTCGCAGACGGTTATCAGACGGTCTTCAAGGGAGATCCGTGGCTGGATATCCAGCGGACCGGCAATCGGCTGGGCGCCGGCGTTCCCGACATGACGCTCCAGAGGCTCCTGGTCAGGTTCGAGACCCGTTCGGGGATTGTGAGAATATTCTGTCTGATGGAATTGCTGGAAATCCACGAGCGACGCGATCTATCAGATCACACACATCATCAACGCTATTGCCGGCAAAAATCAGATTGGCATCCAGCGTACCAGGCAGCGGCTCTGCCCAGCGCAATGCATGGTGGGAACATCTGGTAAAGCCGCATTCGCGCCAGAAACCGTCCAGGAATGTGTGCCCCTGGATCCAGCCATAGTAAAAACCGGCTCCCCAGTCGTGCAAGGCCTCGATCTGGGCGAGCTGGTTGAGCAACCCCCCAAGTTTGTGGCGTCGCCAGTCACGCGCCACATAGGTGCCTCCCAGATAGACGACATCGCCCGTGATCCGCCGTCCGACACGCGGCTGGTCCTCTTCCAGAACGACCTGTCCGCCCAGGGCATTCGGATAGCAGCGGTGAAAGTACTTGCGCCAGAAATCGGTGAGCGTCATCGGATATTCCATCCTGTCGAAACGCGCGCAGACCCGCCCGACCATCTTGCCGTCCTTGTCGGTCAGGGCGAGCCAGAAGGCCTGCGACGGCGTATAGGTGTTCAGTGTCGGCGTGAAATGGCCTTCAAGCGGCGGAAACCCGCTTTCCGCGGCCATGGCTTCGACCAGATCGAAATCGGAGCCGCGCCGCAGGACAAGACCGAGAGACTGGAACTCCCGGTCGATCACGCCCCAGGCGCGCTTGACCTGAGCCTTGTCCAACTCAAAATCCAGTCTTTGCATGGATCTTTCAGCCCGATTGACGTCCGATTACACGATCTGCAACTCGGTATTGCGCGTCGGTCAACAACCGCCCCCACCGTGGAGGTTGCGACGACAGGGCGGGATGGTATCAGAGTCGGTTCGGGAATTGACGCCAACTCAAGACCTTAAACAGGATTTTTTTCCGTAAAGGCATGTTCAATGCATACATTGCGCCAATCCTGGGTGGTCATTCCAGGCGGTCGAGATCGCGCGTCGCGAAAATGGCATTACGCCAAAGTTAAGTTTGGCACGGATGTCAGCCGAGGACGCTCTTCGGGAAATAGAAGGAAACGGTCCAGTTGGGCATGTCGACGATTTCCGAAATGCGCAGGTCACCGCAGACCGAGCACAGCATGTAGGCATCAAGCGCGCTCATGCCGGTCGTTGCGGAAACCCAGTCGACCATCCCCGACACCGCGTCCCGGGCTGCCTGCATCAGGTCCTCGCCGACACCTGTCGTCGCCTTGTAACCCTTGGCATCGAAATGCCGGGTGACCGGCCCATCCGTCTCAAAACGTGGAAAGGCGTAGTTCGCCTGCTTGATCAGGTCCACCTTGATCGCGACATCCATCGGACTTTCGATCGCCGTCCCGCAGATCTCACCGTCGCCCTGAGCCGCGTGCGTGTCCCCGAGCGACAGCATGCCCCCGGTAACCTCGACCGGCAGATAAAGCGTTGTTCCGACAGCATTGTCCCGGATGTCCAGATTCCCTCCGACCCGGCGCGGCGGCACCACCGAATGAAGACCCGGTTCGGCGAGCGCCAGCCCGATCGTGCCGACGAAGGGTTTCAGGGGAACGGCCCCGCCCGGCCCGTAGAGCGCTGGTTTCATGGCGACTGAATCGTATGTCCAGATATGCAGCGCGGGATCCGGGAACTGGTCGGTCAGCAGTCCGAAGCCGGGAATATTGGCAGTCCAGCCCCAGCCGGACGGCTTGAAATCCAGAAAGGTGATCGCAACTGCATCCCCCGGTTCAGCGCCCTCGATGAAGATCGGACCCGTGACCGGATTGACCTTGTCGAAGCTGAGATTGCCGAGATCGGCAACCGTCGAATGCGCGTTAAACTGGCCACCGGAGCTGTCGATCGTTTCGACTTCGATCGTTTCGCCGGGTGCGACACTGAGGATCGGATCGATCGAATTGTCCCAGCCGAAGTGATGCGCGTGCTTGTGGATCGTGTGATTGCAGGCCACGTCTTCCTCCTAGAAAGTCTTGCGGACGAACAGCGTCTCGATTTCCCGGTTCCCCATGATACCCGTCGGTCTGAGCGCCATTGTCAAGACGATGACCGCACCCAGCGCGATCCCTGACAAGCCCAGCGCTTCAGGCAGTTCGATACCGAGCAGCACGGGTCCCGTTTCCAGATACCGGACGCCTTCCAGTCCGAACGAAATCAGGAATGTCCCGAGAACCGCCCCGGTGACCGTGCGCATACCGCCGAGGATCAGCATCGCCAGGGTCAGGAAGACGTGGTTGAAATAGAAGGGCCGCGCGGAAATCGTACCAAGGAAATAGGCGTAGCAGATACCGGCGACAGCCAGGATGACCGCACCCAGCACCCAGGCGATCAGGCGCAGCTTGTAGATCTCGACGCCCATCGCGGCCGCGCCGACCTCGTCGTCAGCACTGGCCCTGAGCTGGATGCCCCACCGGCTTTCCCGGAACAGCCGGCACACGATGACCGTCAGGATGGCGATACCCACCACCCAGCTCAGATCGAACACCTGAGGGATGCCGAAAAACGCCTGATTTCCCTTGAAGATATCGGTCCGGTAGAGAAACACCGCATGCACGATCACCAGTACCGCAAGCGTCACGATGGTCGCGCCGATACTGGTCAGCCGGACAATGAAAAGACCAAGCAAAAACGCCAGAACCGCCGTTATCAGGAGGGCGATCGCCGCGGAAAGCACCGGGTCGAGCGAGAAGTCTGCCAGACCCCACGGTGCCGCCGGCAGGGAAATCTTCTTGATGTTTTCGGGCGTGACGCAAAGGGCGGCCGCATAGGCCCCGATCCCCATGAAGGCACTGTGCGAAAGATTGGTGATCCGGGCGTTTCCCATGAAAACCTGAAGACCCAGAACGACAATCAGGTTGACATAGGCCGAGTAGACCAGGCGGATCTGGTAGCGCGATCCGAAATAGAGCGTGGCAATGCCGATCACGACCAGCACTGACGCCAGCAACGCCGCCCCCACCAGGCCGGATCTCTGGCTCTGGCTCAGCCGAATCACAACTTGTCTCCCTTTTCGATGGCAGGAGAAAGAATGCCGTCCGGCCGCCAGATCAGGATCAGCGCCACGATCATGAACACGAAGGCGTCGGTCATGCCTCCAAGGCTCTGCGGAAGCATCACAAGCATGGCCACCTCGACGGCTCCCAGCAGAAACCCGCCCAGCACGGCCCCCGGAAGACTTCCAAAACCGCCGACCACGCAGGCGACAAACGCTTTCAGGACCGGGTCGAACCCAAGATGCGGATCGACACTGCCGCGCCGGGCCATGATGAAGATGCACGCCAGACCGGCCAGAAGACCGGAGATCAGGAACGCCATCGCAAACACCCTGTTGGCCTTGATGCCGGTGAGCCGCACCATTTCGAAATCGAGAGACGCGGCGCGCACGGCCAGCCCGAGAACGGTGCGCCGCAGGAACAGCATCAGCGCCACGATGACGATGATCGTTGTCAGCGTTTCGAAAACCTGAAGCGAGGCGAGCCGTATCCCGCCGATCTCGATCGGCCAGTCGAGGAAGTAGAGCGAGGTCACGGCAATCGGACGTGGAGACACGAACATCAGGAAAACGTTCTGAAGCACGATCGAGACGCCGAAGGCGGTCAGGAGCCCGGTGGTCGGATCGGCTTTGCGCACCGGCCGGAAGGCGACCCGCTCCAGGGTCAGGGAGGCCAGCATTGCCGCAATCACCGCGCCGCCTATCACGATCACCGGATTTCCGATCGCAAGCGCGGCGAAGGCGACCATCGTGTAGCCCCCGACCGCTATGATCTCGCCATGGGCGAAATTGACCAGTCCCATGATCGAAAAAACGATTGCGAGACCGAGGGCCAGCAGCGCGTATTCGGCTCCGAAGCTGAGTGCGTTCAGAACCTGCTGAATGACATATTCCATATCAGGCGACCCCCGTCAGCTCTGCCATCAGCTTGTCGCTCCTTCCGAGTTCGTCCGCGGTTCCGTGGGCGACGATCCGGCCCGAGCTCATGAGGTAAGCGTAGTCCGCGAGCTTGAGCGCCTGTGTCGCGTTTTGTTCAACGAGCAGGATCGTCATGCCCTGGTCTTTCAGTGTGCCGATCAGATCGAAGATCCGCCGGACGATCTTCGGCGCGAGCCCGAGGCTCGGCTCGTCGAGAAGCAGGATCTTCGGTCTCGCCATCAGCGCGCGGGCGATCGCGAGCATCTGCTGTTCTCCTCCGGACAGCGTCCCGGCAGCCTGATCCCTGCGCTCGGCAAGAATGGGAAAGAGCGAAAACCAGTGTTCGATGTCCCTGCCCTTTTCGCTCTGGTCTTTCTGCAAGGCGGCGCCCAGCGTGAGGTTTTCCAGGATTGTCAGATTGGAGAAAACGCGCCGCCCTTCGGGGGAAACGGCAATGCCCGAGCCAATGCGCGCCTCCACGCTGTCGCCGGAAATCTCCCGGTCCTCGAACAGGATCGACCCGGTCGCGCGTGCAATGCCCGTGATCGCGGAAATCGTTGATGTCTTCCCTGCGCCGTTCGGCCCCAGGAGAGAGATGCACTTGCCCCTTTCCACGGTGAGGGAAATGCCGTGAACCGCTTCGATCGGCCCGTGATAGACATGGAGATCCTGGATGGTGAGCATGCGTTCCGCCTGGCTGGCGCGGCCTTCGTTTACAGAAGGCCGCGCCGGGATCGTCAGTTCCAGTCTGTCGGAACGTTGGCCGGGATCTCGTTCGTGATCAGAACGCGCTTGCCGTCCTTGTACCCGATGACCGGGATCGTTCGCTGAGCGTAGGTCTTGGTGTCCTTGAACGAAATCGAATCCACGGTCAGAACCGGGACGCTGTCGGCGGACCGGATGGCGTCCGAGACCGCTGCCGGGTCAAGGCTGCCGGCGGTTTCCACGCCGAATTTCACCGCCATGATCGTGTCCGCTCCCGTTGCCGGGAACAGGCCACCGACCTCAAAGCCCATGTCCTCACATTCCTTCATGAATTTCACGACCGCGCTGTCCGCGTGGCTCGGTGCGAGCGTCGCGAAGAACACCTTGTCCAGAAGGCTCGGATCGTCCGACCCGATCGCGTCCAGCGAGGGATCGTCGAAGCCATCCGACCCGATGACCCAGGCATCAATGCCCGCACTGCGCAACTGGCGGACAAGAACGCCGACATCGGGCATGATCGAGGAGATGTAGACCGCGTCGGGTGGTGTATCCAGCGCCTTGATCTCGGCGATCTGCGGCGACCAGTCGGACGTTCCGAAGCTGAAATTGAGCTTGGCCTGGACCTTGCCGCCATTTTCCTCGATCACGTCTCCGAACCAGAGCGGCGTGCGCGCAGACCAGGAGCCGCCTTCATCCGATGTGAACAGGACGACATTCTTCACACCCTGCTTGAGCGCATGATTTGCCGCCGCCGTGGCCGTGAACGGGTCGGGTGACACGCCGGTGAAGAAGTTGTCGACAATCCCTGCATGCATCTCCACCTGCGTTGACTGCGGCTGGAAGATCGAGACACCGTATCCAGCGGCAACCTGCGCGACCGGGATCATCGTGTCGGAGAACGGGATCGTGCCGAGCATGACCACCCCGTCGTCCAGGAACTTCTGCGCGAGCGAGACGGCGGTCTGCGTGTCCGAGCCGGTGTCCTGGATGAACAATTCGATGGGCATGCCGTTGATGCCGCCGTCCGCGTTGATCTTTTCCGCCATGCACTTCGCACCCTGGAATTCCGAATAGGGTGCGTAGTCGCCGGTCATGGGTACTGCGAGACCGATCTTGACCGTATCCGCGGCGAAGGCCGGGGTGGCAGCAACTGCGAGCCCGGCGAGTGTAAGTCCGATTTTCTTCACTGTCCCTCTCCTGTT
Organism: Roseibium sp.; assembly: GCF_965232425.1. Lineage (GTDB taxonomy): Bacteria > Pseudomonadota > Alphaproteobacteria > Rhizobiales > Stappiaceae > Roseibium. Next base: position 4,572,368 of record NZ_OZ246971.1, on the reverse strand, counting down.
TTGCGCCGCCTCACGCGGCATTGGAATGGTCCTCGCCCAGATAGGCATCTATGACGTCCTGGTTTGTTGTTATCTCTCGGGGCGTTCCTTCAGCGATCACGGCTCCCATGTTCAGGACCGTGATCCTGTCGCAGAGCGTCATGATGAATTTGAGATCGTGATCGATGACCAGTGTGGCGCAGCCGAAGCGGGTCTTGACCCAGTCGAGTGCTTCGGCCAGCTCGTGTGTCTCCTGTTCGTTCATTCCGGCTGCCGGTTCGTCGAGCATCAGAACCTTGGGATTGAGCGCCAGCGCGCGCACGATTTCCAGCCGCCTAAGATGTCCATAGGAAAGCGCGTTTGCCGGCATGTGCAGTTTGCCCGCAAGGTCGAACCGCCCGACGGCCTCGCCGACGGCGGTGCTGTCGTCGTGTCCTTCGGACCGGGCGGTGATCTGGGCAACCTCGATGTTCTGTCCGACCGAAAGGTTTTCAAAGATACGCAGATTCTGGAACGTACGGGCAATTCCCTTGCGGGTTCTCGCAGCCGCTCCCGTGCCGTCCAGAATGTCGCCCTCAAGGGACATGGTGCCGCTGGACGGCGTCAGAAGCCCGGAAATCAGGTTGATCAATGTGGTCTTTCCGGCCCCGTTCGGACCGATGAGACCGCGCACTTCTCCCGCAACCACCTCACAACTGACATCGCTGACGGCTCTTACACCGCCAAACTGTTTCGAAATGTCATTGAGCACGAGCATCAATAGGCATCCTCGTAGGCGGCACATTTCTGCGCCGTGTCCATGTCCTGAACAAAGGCCGCTTCCGCCGTCTTGTGCGCCACGTAAACCGCCGCGAAGTCAGGATCGAACCAGCCGGTCACGACCTTGTTCGCCGCAAACCGCTGCAGCGCATCTTCCAGCGTTTCCGGCAGGCGCACGAAGCCCCTTTGCTCGAGTTCCGCGGCACTCAGGAGCGAGAGGTCTTCCTCTGTCACCTGCGGTGCAGCGAGACTTTCCTCGATCCCCTGACAGCCCGCGTGAACGATTGCGGCAAGCGCCAGATGCGGTGACGCTGCGGCGTCCGCGGCTCGGTACTCGATGTTGAACTGGCGCGCGATCGCGTCCGGATCCTTCGCGGTCACGGGGCAGATGCGCAGGCTTGCTTCGCGATCCTGAAGACCGAGATTGTTGTAGGCCGCGCTCCAGCGGTGCGGTGTCAGCCGTTCGTAGGAAATGACGGACGGCGCAGTCAGCGCGAGTATGCTGTCCATGTATTTCAGCACGCCCGCGGCGAAAGCCGCAGTCAGCGGCGAAAGTCCGTGCGCACCCGCCGCATCGTAGGTCAGCGGCCCGTGATCGCCCATGAAACTCATGTGGATGTGAACACCGTTGCCGACGCTTGCAACGTCGCGAATGGGCGTGAATGTCGCCTTCTGCTCGAACCTGCGCGCGGTCATGCGGGTCAACTCGCGCGTGATCACCGCTGCATCTGCGGCTTTCACGCCCTCTTCCGGTGCGACCGTCACCTCGAATTGGTCCGGCCCGTATTCGCAGATGAAACTGTCCGGCCTCAGGCCGGCCTCATCAAGCGCAGCCGAAAGGGTTTCGGCAAATCCGGCATGTTCGGCATGCCCCTGCAATCCGAAGCCCTGATAAGGCAGGGTCGAACCGCCGGCGAACTGGAACTCGTGTTCGAACGCGGCCAGCAGCCGGGCATCGCTCAGCTCCTTCAGGCGCAAAAGGGCAGCGCGCAGGATCGAGCGCGTACAAAACCCCCAGGGCCGGCCGTCCAGTGTCCGGATGTCAGACAGCATGAAACGCTCGGGCGGCGTTCCGTCCTCGAAATCCACAGTGACATCCGCCGACTGGTCCGGGATCAGGGCCAGATCACCGAATGAACCGAAAGGGCTGTCTGCGATGGTATCGAAGCAGGTGATCTGAACATTCGTCGGCACCCAGCCCATGCCGCGTTCACGCCGCTTGTTCAGCTCGTCCGCCGGAAAGGCCTTGCCGCGCGTCTTTCCCGACAGATCGGATGTCGCGGCGAATATCATCGGCTTACGTATCATGTCTGAGTTCCTGCCTCCCCTCCGTCAGGGCGTCCCAAGCCGACACGCGCTTGCTGTGCTTGGTCCAGTCCGTCTCGGCAACCCGCGTCATGATGGCCTCCATCAGCGTGAAACCGGCAGCGTAGCTGTCCCACACGGTTCCGCTCTCAACCGGCACGGCGAGCGTTTCGCTCGCATGGGTCACGGCTGGCGACAGCCACTTGTCCGTCAAAACGACGACATTCGCCTTTCTTTCCGTTGCCGCGAGCTTCGCCAGATCGGTGACGGTTTTCTGATAACGGCGGAAATCCACGACGAAGAGCACATCCTTGCCGCGCATCCGCAGGAGACTGTCGGGCCAGGTTTCCGGGTCCGGATCCATGTGAAAGACATCGTCGCGCAACCGTTTCAGATGGCGGCTGAGATGCTGCGCCACCAGATCGCTCACGCGCCCGCCCATGACGAAAACCCGCCGTCCCGGATCGCTTAGAAGGCCGCAGACACGTTCGAACTGCGCGTCGGTGATGCTCTGCGCCATCTCGTCGATAAGCGCATTTGCGCGTCTGGTGAAATCGCCAAGAAACGAGCCGTCGACCTGCCGCTCCACCACCATCAGTTCGATGGGCGAACGCTGGCTCGCTTTAAGCTCGCGGATCAATCTGCGCTGAAAGTCCTGGTAGCCCTGAAATCCCAGTTTCGACACGAACCGCGAGATCGACGGAGACGAAACGCCCGTGCGTTCGGCCAGTACCTGGATGGGTTCCAGGCCGGCAAAGGGATAGTCCGACAATAGCGTTGTCGAGAGCTTGCGCTCCGCCCCGGTCAACGCCTCTGACGTTCCGGTAATCAGATCACGGATTGTGCTGTGAGCTACCATGCCTTGCACAGTGATCTGATAAAAAAATCTTGTCAAGCTTTCCCATTTATGACGAAATGAAAAAAGATTATCAAAACCCTTGTGGAGCTCCTCATGCTCAAGGAAGCGGCATATTCCGCGGAAAATATGGGCAAAACCCTCCTCGCCGACGCGGATCCCGAACCGGTCGACTGCATCAGGGGACGGGAAGGAGCGGACATTGTGCTCGTGTGCGAACATGCCGGCCGCGCCATACCGCAGAGGCTCGGGACCCTCGGACTGTCATCGGAAGATTTGGACCGGCACATTGCCTGGGATATCGGCGCTCTTGCCGTCTCGGAACGGATCGCGGCAAATCTTGGCGCAGATCTGGTAAAACAGCGCTATTCACGCCTTGTCTATGACTGCAACCGTCCGTTCGAGGCACCCGACGCAACGCCCGAAGTCAGCGAGGACAGTGTGATCCCCGGCAACCAGAACCTCTCCGACGAAGAACGGTTGATCCGCAAACGGGTGATCTTCGATCCCTACGATGCCGCGCTGACCGCGATCCTGGATGAACGGCCGAAACGGGCCGCATTTGCGATCCATTCCTTCACGCCGGTCTATCTGGGCAAGCACCGCCCCTGGCACCTGGGTCTTCTTTCTAGAACGGACCCCGAAACCGCCGACATCATTGCGGCAACCATGCAAAAGCGCGACAACCGGATGCTTGTCGGCAAGAATGTGCCCTACATGATCGAGGAAGACAGCGACTGGTTCATCCCGCGTCATGCCGAACCGCGCGGTCTCGCCCACTGCCTTGTTGAAATCCGCAATGATCTCATAGACACCGAGCAAGGCCAGGATCTTTGGGCCGGTCATCTGACCGCCGCCTTCAAGGACGTCCTGGAGAAAAGGAAATGATGCTCACACGCGAAGTGCCGCTTGTCCCGGAGCAATCCGGATTGCTCTTCATAGATGTCCAGAACTTTGCCGCGCATCGCAGGGGCGCTGAATTCGAGGGGCTCTCCGACGAGGCATTCGACCGGAAATACGGCTGGTTCTTCTCGCAAATGAAGACCCGCGTGGTTCCCAACATGCAGCGGCTTCAGAGAGCGTGCCGCAAGAGCAACATCGAAGTGATGTACACGACGATCGAAAGTCTCACGAAAGACGGACGCGACCGCAGTCTTGACTACAAGATCACCGGATTCAATGTGCCAAGGGGATCATGGGACGGAAAGGTGATCGATGAACTGGAACCGGGCGAGGATGAAATCCTGTTTCCCAAGTCCTCCTCCTCCGTCTTCGTTTCCACCCATATTCACTACGTGCTCGGCAATCTCGGCATCCGGCAACTGGTGATCAGCGGCATCGTCACCGATCAATGCGTTGAAAGCGCCATCCGCGACGCCTGTGATCTCGGCTATCTGGTTACCCAGGTCACTGATGCCTGCCTGACCTACACTCAGGAAAGGCACGACAATTCCCTGAAGACCATCAGGGGTTATTGCCGCCAAGTCACGACAGATCAGCTGATCGCAGAATTGGAAAACGCGTAGTCGGCGTGGCCTTTAAAGAGCCCGGCGCTGAATTCAGCGCCGGGCAGATGAGCAATGGAATGCTCACCTTATCCGAAGAGATCCTTGAACCGGTCGATGCAGAGCCGGAAGCCCGCCTCGAAATCGCCATTGCCCGGATGGTAGACGCTCTCGAAGGAGATCACGCCGTCATAGGCATCGGCCTTCAGCGCGGCTGCCATCGGCGCGAACTGATCCGCGAGCTGCCCCTCGCCCATCCGCCTGACTTCCAGGGTCGCCCGCGGCGTGTCGACAAGCACGTCCTTGATGTGCACATGGCCAAGATAGCCGCCCTTTAACTCCTCATAGCCGTCCGGATAGGCACGCTCGTGGCACCAGCAGTTGTTCGCCGGGTCCCACAGGACCTTGAGCGCATCCTTGGCGTCGAGATCGTCGATCAGCTTGCGCGCGGTGTAGTTGGAGTTGACCATCGTGCCGTTGCCGGTTTCAACAACAAGCGTCAAACCTTCCGATCTTGCCAGGTCAACCGCCGGAGCGATCAGAGGAAGCGAAGCCTCCCATGCGCCCTTGGCGACGTTCCACCTTTCGGCGCCGCCCTTGCCCCAGAGGATCTGTTCCTTCTTGTTGGTCATGATCCGTACCAGCGGCGAGCCGAGCTCATGCGCCATGTCCATGACACGCTTCAGGGCGTCCATGTGCGTTGTATGGAGTGCATCCCCCGGTTTGTTTGCCGTTGTCATGCCGGCGAAGACATGCCGGGACAGACAGCTGACCGGCTTGCCGTGCTTTTCCAGCAGGGCCTTGATCGCGGCGATCTCCTGGCTTGAGTGATCGCCGACCTCTTTCTCTCCGACGAACTGAAGCTCGGCATAGTCCAGGCCGAACTCGTCCATCACGGTCAGCGCGTGATCGAGATCACGGCTGATGCCGTCGCAAATGACACCGAGTTTCATGCTTTCTTGGCCCCCTCGCGATGGAGTTCAGCCCCGATGATCTCCTCGATCACCCGTGTGCAGATCCAGTTGTCGCCATTCGGGTATTTGGTCTTGCCCGCATGAAAGATCTGCATGGCGGCGGCAGCCGTGTGAAGCGGCACACCGAGCTCCTCGCCAAGGTTCATCGAAATGGTAAGATCCTTGTGCATCGTATTGATATGACTCCCGGTTTCCTCGAACTGGCGGTCGATGATTTTCTGCAAGGCGTTGTTGACCACACCGCACCCGGCGGAGGACGTGGAAAACACGTCGAGGATGACCTGGCCGGGCACGCCCGCCTTAGCCGCGAGCGCCGCGGCCTCGAACGTTGCCGAGAACTGGGATCCGATCAGCGACTGCAGGCAGGCCTTGACCGTCTGGCCATCACCCGCGCGGCTTCCCACGCGGTGGATGTTTGCCGACACGGCCTCCATCACAGGCTTGTATTCGTCAAGAACCGCATCGGGTGCGGCCGCCATCATGGTCAGCGTGCCACCCTGCGCACCCGGAAATCCACCTGAAACAGGACTGTCGATCAGGTGGATGCCGCTGCCTTCCAGCATCGCACCGACTTCGCGGCCTTCTCTTGGCTTGATAGTCGCCGTCAGGATGATGACACTGCCCGGCGCCATGGTCTGACGCAGCCCACCCTCGCCGAAAATCACGTCCTTGACCTGGTCGCCATTCATCACCATCACGAAGACCGCGTCCGATCCGGCACCGACATCTCCCGCGCTTTGCGCAAGGGTTCCGCCTATCGCCTCGAACGCGCTCATTCTGTCGGGGGAAAGGTCAAATCCCCTGGTTTCAAAACCGTTTGCGATCAGGTTCTTCGCGAGCCCCGAGCCCATGTCCCCCAATCCGATCACACCTGTCTTTTGCATCCAAAATCCTCCGGTTGCACAACGAGATAGGCCGGCAGGATGTCCCATGCCGGCATCGATATGCGGGATTTCAAACGGCGGCCCCCATGAAGAGCAACCGGCGCCGGGCGGGTCCGGAAGACACCCGCTGCCCATGTGACGTCGTCTTGCCGGCCTCGGCGAGCGTCATTGCGACGCTGGTGCACGTCGGCAGGCATGCCTCGTCTCTAGAACGTCTCCTCCACATATTTCCAGGCTGCGCTCAGATGCGCGACAAGGGCTTCCTCGGCGCGCGCCGGGTCCCTCTCCAGGATCGCGTCGTAGATGGCCTTGTGATCCAGATAGACGGATCTGTTGTGGTCATCGGACCGCGTCATGCGCGCCCAGTTCGGTGACAGCCAAGCCGTGAAGCCCTCGTGCATTGCCGGGAAAATCGGATTGCTACCGATGCGATAGAGAACGCCGTGAAAGGCAATATCCGTCCGGAAAAACTCTTCCGAATTATCAAGTGCAGCTTCGTTTGCCTGGAGCGCGGCCTTCAGGTCGGAAATATTATCCTTGGTGGCGTTGAGAGCAGCTTCCCTGACAAGACCACGCTCGATGAACACCCTGCTCTGGTAAAGGTTCTGTACACCACCAGGTTCGTTCAGAAGATAACGCACGATCGTGCCGGTCGCATTGAGCAGCGTGCCATAGTCGGGCCTTCGCACTACGGGCCTGAATCGCGGCCGCAATTCTATCAGCCCGCGATTGGCAAGGGCCGAGATCGCCTCGCGCACGACGGTCCGCGACGTGCCGAATTCCTCCATGAGATCGCGCTCGGGCGGCAATGGCTTGTTGTTCGCCAATTCACCCGACGCGATGCGGGCTTCCAGCGCGGTCACGATCGTGTCCGCAGCCCGTTTCTCTCCCTGTTTGTCCGGCATCGTGGCGGTAGCCAATTGGTTGTACCAAACTCTTGTTTGCTTTGACCACAATGCTATGCCCCCATATTGGGCGAAAGCAAGCGTTTCCGCACATCATTTGATCACTATAAAAAAAATCCAGAAAAAACAGATGGTTAAAATATTTTTTAAATCGATTTAAATGGATTGACGGGAAACGCTCTTGACTCACCTTTCAATTCGCGCTCTGCTCCCTGCGTACTTGGTCGAACCAAAACAAATAACATAGTGTTCTTGGCATCTTGGGAGGGATACCTTGACAACCATCGTCAGCGTATCCGCCAGGCTGTTCCACATACCGCTTGCCGAGATACTTGTTGATGCAAAGCACGGCGATCATACCCATTTCGAGCTGGTGACCGCGACCCTTGCGCTTGACGACGGGCGCACGGCAACCGGCTATACCTATACCGGCGGCAAGGGCGGTCATGCGATTGCCGCGATGATCGAGCACGACCTTACGCCGTTCCTGCTTGGAAAAAATCCCGACAACGTGGAAGCCCTCTACGAGGGAATGCAGTGGCACGTCCACTATGTCGCCAGGGGCGGCATTGCATCCTTTGCCATCTCGGCAGTGGACATCGCCCTGTGGGATCTGCGCGGACAGAAGGAAGGCCTGCCCCTCTGGAAGATGGCCGGCGGCAAGGGAAGAACCTGCAAGGCCTATTGCGGCGGCATTGACCTCGGCTTCCCTTTGCCGAAGCTTCTCGACAGCGTTCAGGGCTATCTCGACCGCGGTTTCAACGGCGTGAAGATCAAGGTCGGTCAGCCGACCCTGGAAGAGGATGTCGCCCGCGTCGCTGCCGTTCGGAACCTCATCGGTCCGCATGTCGCCCTTATGGTGGATGCCAATTACGCAATGAGCGTGGAAGAGGCCATTGCCGCGGCAAACGCCTTCAGCCCGTTTGACATCCTGTGGTTCGAGGAACCGACCATTCCCGACGACTACAAGGGATATGCGGCGATCTCCGAGGCAACGGGCACACCTCTCGCGATGGGCGAGAACCTGCACACCATTCACGAGTTCGGCTATGCACTCGAGCAGTCGAAACTCAGCTTCATTCAGCCCGATGCATCCAATTGCGGAGGCATCACCGGTTTCCTTCAGGCAGCCGAACTCGCCGGACGTCATGGCGTCCCGGTCTGCAGCCACGGCATGCAGGAACTTCATGTCAGCCTGCTCGCCGGGATGGGCGGTGATGGCTGGCTTGAGGTGCATTCATTTCCGATCGAACAATACACGAAGCGGCCCCTGGTTGTTGAGAACATGCTGGCCGTTGCACCCGACCAACCGGGCATCGGTGTCATTTTCGATTGGACAAAACTGGAAGCAGAGGATTTGCTGTCCAGGGAGAGACGGGGAGCTGCCTGAGGCAGAGCGGCGCAAGCGCCGTGACGCAGGCAGCTTTCAAGGCCGCATCAGGATGATCGGCCGAGGGGGAACAAGCTTCGTGAAGGCCGCCCGGCCGAACGGAGCAAATCGCTGGAACACCAGCAAATACGACCGGCGCAGACTTAATCGCCGGTCATTTGGAGCAACTTGGGAGGAATAAGGAATGCTCAAGAAACTGACGAGAACCATGCTCGCAGGCGTGGCAACCGCCGGCCTCGCCCTTTCCATGGGCGCGGCAATGGATGCCAACGCTCAGGACAGCACGAAACTTCGTATCCAGACGCACTTCTCCACGGAAACGCTTTCCGGCCAGATGGCTCAGGAGTTCATCGACGACGTCACAGCGATGTCGAACGGTGAAATCGAAATCGAGATGTTCTTTGCCTCTTCCGTCGTCAAGTCCGCTGAGACCTTCGACGCCGCGGCAACAGGTATTCTCGACTGCGACATGACCGGCGGTGCATACCAGACCGGCAAGAACCCGGCCTTCCAGTTTGCCGGCGACCTGACCGGTGGTTACCAGAACCCCTATCAGCAATATGCTTGGCTGCTGCATGGCGGCGGCTATGAAAAGCTGAACGAACTCTACAATGCCAACAACATGGAGTTCATCGGCTGGTGGATCCCGGGCCCTGAGTCCCTGTCCTCGACGAAGTCCTTCAAGGGCGTCGATGACCTGAAGAACTGGAAGTTCCGTTCGCCTCCGGGCGTGATCACGCTGATTTTCGAGAAGCTGGGCGCATCGCCGATCGTGATGGACTTCAACGAGATCTTCACCGCGCTTGAAACCGGCATCATTGACGGCGCCGACGCCGCCAACATCACCAACAATGTCGGCCTCGGCCTTTATGATATTGCAACGGAAACCAACTATCCCGGTTTCCACTCCATGCCGGCTGACCACCTTGCCTGCCGCAAGGACGTCTGGGACGCAATGCCGGATCACCACAAGGCGATCCTGAAGGTCGGAATGCAGGCACTGGCCCTGAAGAACTCCACCATCAACGAAGTGAAGAACGCCCAGACGGCGAAGGAACTTCGTGAAAAAGGCATCGCACTGAACACCTGGTCCGACGAAGATCTGGCGATCTACCGTCAGGCCGTTCAGGACAGCTGGAAAGAGTTCGCGACCACGCCTGAGTCCCAGGAACTGCTGCAGAGCCACCTGGACTTCCTGCGCGATCTCGGCGCAATGCAGTAAGGCTGGCATCCAGTCGACAATACTGTGGCGGCGGAGCACGGCTCCGCCGCCATACCCACCCCCGGATGCACTTCGAAAACCGGTCAGAAAGCCAAATGCCGGGGTTGGTGAGGATTGCCGGAAGCACTTGGCAATTCATCTGAATTTTCTGTTTCTGGCACCGGCGCATGGCGCTGCGTGACTAAACATACGGGAAGACTAAGGGGCAGCCCATGCGCGCGGATCTACGCGTTTCCTATCGGGGGAAAAGATGAAAGAGCAAAAGTCCGGCGGATTGCGGGAATGGGTCATTCCCGTCGCATTTGCGGTTTGCGCAGGCTGGGTCATCTGGCACGGTCCTGCCTATATTCTCGATTTCTTCCCGCACGCAAACGAAAGCATGACCGCGCAGATCACCGAACTGCACGAGCGCAAGGATGTGTCTCCGGGACTGTCGGGCATGTTCGGCGGCATCATGGACATCATCGACTGGGCCGCCCTGTTGCTTCTGCCCATTCTGCTTGTCGTTGGCATGCGCAGCGTCGTTCACGCCCAGATGGAATACCCCGATTACACCCGCTTCGACTATTTCGCGCTGTTCATCGGCCGCGTGGTCATGCTCCTGATCATCATCATGACGCTCGTCATGCTCTATGAGGTGTTCCTGCGCTACGTGATCGAAGCGCCAACCCTGTGGGCCAATGAACTGACGCTCTGGATCGCCGGCTTCGTGTTCCTGCTGTCCGGCCTCTATGCGATGCAGCAGCGCTGCCACATCCGCATCTTCATTCTCTACGACATCCTTCCGCGGCCGCTGCGCCACGCCTGCGATGTCATTTCGGTGCTCATGATCTGTCTGTTCGCCTTCTTCCTTGTCTACGGCAGTTACAAGCAGGTCTTCGCCATCAAGTTCCACCGTTGGGAAATGTTCGGGACGGCGTTTGATCCGCCGATCCCGGCGACGATCCAGCCGATGATCCTCATCGTCGCCGTGCTCGTCGCCATCCAAGCCGTCGCCAATCTGATTGCCGATTGGGACAAGCAGCCTACCGAAATGGAAGAGCCTGACATCATCGACGAAGAAGAGCTCGAAGCAATCAAGAAAAGCGTGGGTGCAAAGTAATGGACGTCGGCACGATCTCAATAGTCCTGGTATTCGGACTTCTCTTCCTGCTCGGCATCGGCATGCCGCTCGGCTTTGCCTCGGCCATCCTGGCCGCGCTGGTCATGATCATGAAGTTCGAGCCGACGCTGCTCACCGACCCGACGAGTTTCGGCACGGGCCTTCTCACGAGCAATCCGGGCACCGGCCCCTTGTATCTTCTGACCCAGAAGATCTTCGACCTGATGACCGAGTACGTCTTGATCTCGGTGCCCCTGTTCATCTTCATGGCCGCCTTGCTGGAACGCTCCGGCATTGCCAAGCAGATGTATGACAGTCTGGATTTCTGGCTGAGCCGGGCGCGCGGCGGTGTCGCCATCGTGACCTCCATCATGGCCGTTCTGATGGCGGCCATGTCCGGCATCATCGGCGGCGAGGTCGTGCTTCTCGGCCTGATCGCCCTGCCGCAGATGCTACGTCTCGGCTACAACCAGAACCTGGCGATCGGCACCATCTGTGCGTCCGGCTCGCTCGGCACGATGATCCCGCCATCGATCGTTCTCATCATCTACGGCCTCATCACCGAAACGTCGATCAAGGCGCTGTTCACGGGCGCCTTCATTCCCGGCTTCATGCTGGCCAGCTTCATCATGATTTATATCGTTGTCCGCACGCAGTTGGACCCGTCCCAGGCTCCCCTGCCCGAGCCGCGCGAAGGCGACCCGGAAGGCGGCGAAAAACTGGTCATGTTCGGCGGGTTCGTCAGTGTCGTCGTTGCCGGCATCTCGGCAATCCTGCTCGCGCGGATCGCCTTCCTGACGGTCATGGGCCGGAACGATCCCTCTGTCGAGGGTTTCGAGCCACCGCCCCTCGGGATGGTCTCCGACCTCCCCTGGCTGATCGGCATCGGTGTTCTGGCGCTGCTGTTCATCTTCCTGGTCGCAGGACGCCAGAGGACCGCCTCCGGCTGGGAGCACGGCAAGGGCCTGGTTCCGCCGCTCGCCGTCATCGGCATCGTTCTCGGATCGATCTACGGCGGCGTAACGGGGATCACCGAGGCGGCCGGCATGGGCGCGGTCGCGGTCTTCCTGATCGCGCTCTTCCGCGGCGAAGCCTCCGTTGACCTGCTCTGGGTGTCCATGATGCGGACGCTGCGCTCAACGGGCACGATCATCTGGGTGACCATCGGCGCGGCCACGCTTGCCGGCGCCTATACGCTTGCCGGCGGCCCCACCTATATCGCCCAGCTCATCATCGGCGCGGAAATGCCGACGATGCTTGTGATCCTGACAATGATGGTGATCCTGCTGTTCATGGGGGCGTTCATGGACTGGGTCGGTATCGTTCTGCTGATCATCCCGGTGTTCCTGCCGATCGTGAAGCGGTTGCCGATTGACGAGATCGGTTTCCTCGGCACATTGTCGCCGCAGCATGTCGCGATCTGGTTCGGCGTTCTTTTCTGCATGAACATGCAGGTCAGTTTCCTGTCGCCGCCCTTTGGCCCTGCCGCGTTCTATCTGAAATCGGTCGCGCCTCCGCACATTTCGCTCACCGATATTTTCCGGGGCTTTCTCCCCTTTATCGGTGTACAGTTGGTGGCGCTCGCCGTGTTGCTGATCTGGCCGACGATTGTCACCATTCTGCTTTGAGGACCTCACATCATGCTTAGTCAAGGCGATGTCGATCTGTTCCGTAAACAAGGCTACCTCGTTGTCGAGGGCCTGCTGGATGAGGATGCCCTGACAAGCGTCCGCAACGAGTATAGTTCCCTCATGGACGATCTCTACGGCTCGTGGCAGAAGGACGGCAAGGTCCCGCAGCCTGACGAGGGAATGGGCTTCTGGGATAAGCTGGACAGGGCCTACAGGGGCGGGTTCGAGTGGTATCAACCCTTCGACATCAGCCTGCCGCACTCGGGCATTTCGGACGACACGCCGATGCATTTCGGCCCGGCCGTCTTCGACATGGCCACGAATGCCAATATTCTGGATTGCGTCGAAGCCCTTATCGGACCGGAAATCTCCTCCAATCCGATTCAGCATGTCCGCATAAAGCCGCCGCAGCACGCCGTGGCGGCATCCGAGAACCGCGCCCATGTCATCGCGACCGACTGGCACCAGGACCAGGGCGTGACCCTGGAAGAAGCGGACGAAACCACCTTCGTGACCGTCTGGCTGGCGATCACGGACGCCACGATCGAAAACGGCTGCCTGCAGGTCGCCCCCGGAGCCTACCAGGAAATGCTGCCGCATTGTTCCAGGTCTCAGGTCGGAATTGCCGAACCGTTTCTGCCCAAGGACGACGCCACACCGGTTCCCGTCAAGGCCGGCGGTGCCGTCATCTTCCACCCGTTGACCCCGCACGGGTCGCTCGCCAACAAGAGCGATCATTACCGCTGGTCGTTCGATCTGCGCTATCACGTGACGGGACAGCCGTCGGGACGAAGCCACTTCCCCGAATTTGTCGCAAGGTCACGCAGCAATCCCGGCTCCGAACTCAAGGACTGGCGTCTTTGGAGGAAGATGTGGGAAGACACCCGCCATCATCTCGCACACAGCGAGCACATTCCTCAGCACCGCTGGGGCAACGACGCGCCCTACTGCGCTTAAGAACGCACACCAAGCAAACAACCGTTCTGGTTGGAGACGGGAATTGAACCGTAACACTCCCATTCGCCTCGTGGTCATCGGGGCCGGCCTTGTCGGACAAAGGCATGCGCGGCATGCGGCTGAGCACCCGGACATCGACCTTGCCTGGATTGTCGACCCCAATCCGGATCAGCAGGCCCTGGCACAGGAACTGAACTGCCGGTGGGCGCCGGACCTTGACAGTGTGCCGGCTGCCGACTGCCACGCCGCCGTCATCGCGACACCCAATTCGGACCATCTGCCGAGCGGACTGGCCTGCCTGGAAAGGAACTGGGCGACCCTGGTTGAAAAACCCGTGGCGGACACTGTCGAAAACGGCGAGCGGCTTGTCAGCGCGTTCGAAGCGCGCGGCCTGCCCCTGCTGGTCGGTCACCATCGCCGCTATCACCCGTCCGTCGAGAAGGCGAAGGAACTGCTCGACACCGCCGCCCTCGGCAATGCCGTGTCTGCCTCGCTGATCTGGGCGGTGCGCAAACCGGACAGCTACTTCCAGGCCGGGCTGTGGCGCCGCAAGAGTGACGGCGGTCCGCTGCTCATCAACTTCATCCACGAGGCGGACCTGCTGGTCGGTCTGTTCGGTCCCGTTCAGGAAGTCCAGGCCATGGTGTCCCACCATGCCCGCGGGAGCACCGTTGAGGACAGCGCCGCGATCAACATCCGTTTCGCAAGCGGCGTCATTGCCACCGCCATATTGACCGATGCGGCCCTGACCCCGTGGAGCTTCGAAGGCGCCAGCGGTGAAAACCCGAACATCGCGGAGACCGGGATTTCGTCGTGGCGCATCGGCTGCACGGCGGGCAGTTTCGAGTTTCCGGCCCTGCGTGTCTGGACAGATGCGAAAGATGAGGAAGGCGACTGGTCGCGTCCGCTCAAACACGAGGTGATCGCAACCGAAAAGGTCAATCCGCTTCACGAGCAATTGACGCATTTCGCAAGCCTCATCCGGCAGGAAAGCACTATACCGAAAGTCTCCGGCCGTGACGGGCTCGAAGCGCTGCGCCTTGTCGAAGCCGTGCGTACGGCGGCGCGCACCGGCCGTCCTGTCGTGGCGGAAGGCCCGGCGCAGAACGCAAACAGTGTCTGACAACTTTATGAATTGAGGAACGATCATGAGCAAACCGAAGATTGGCTTTATCGGCATCGGTCTGATGGGCGCGGCCATGTGCAACCGCCTTCTCGACCAGGGCTATGAACTGACAATTGTCGCCAACCGGTCGCGCGAGCGGGTTGATGCGCTTGTCGGCCGTGGTGCAGGTGAAGCGAAATCCGCACGTGAAGTGGCAGAGGCCAGCGATGTCGTCATGCTCTGCGTCGACACCTCCGTCTCGGTGGAAAGCCGCATGTACGGTCCGGAAGGCGTGATCGCCGGGCTGACGCCGGGCAAGATCGTGATCGACTTCGGCACCTCCCTGCCCGCGTCCACGAAGACGATCGGCGCAGCCGTCGCCGAAGCCGGCGCGACCTACCTCGACTGCCCGATCGGGCGCACGCCCTCCCATGCCCTGGAAGGCAAGCTCAACCTCATGTGTTCCGGAGACGCGGCCGCTTATGCGCGCGTGGAATCGGTTCTGAACGACCTGGGCGAAAATGTCTTCCACCTCGGCGCGCTCGGCACCGGTCACACGATCAAGCTGATCAACAATTTCTTCGCCCAGGCGGTCGCGAACGGCATGTCGGAAGCCTTTGCCATGGCGGACAAGGCGGGTGTCGATCGTCAGAAGGTCTATGACGTGATGGCAGCCGGTCCGCTGCATTCCGGCATGATGGATTTCGTCAAGGCCTACGCGATCGACAACGATCCCAACAAGCTCGCCTTCTCGATCCGCAATGCGCGCAAGGATGTCGGCTACTACACGGACATGGCCGAAAGTCTTGGCGTGGAGTCGATCATGGCGGCGGGAGCCAAGAAGGCGCTCGACCTCTCCATCGAAGCCGGCAGAGGCGACGAGTTCGTTCCCTTGCAGGTCGACTTCTTCGTGGATCACTTCAAGGCGGGTGACAAGGACTAAACCGGTAAGGCATGGCGCGATTTGCTTCACGGACCGTTGAAGACAAGCCGTTTCTCGGCATCGTCCTGATCCTCGTCGCCTACCTCACCTTCGCCTTCATCGACACGGGCTCGAAGTGGCTGGGCGTCCTGGGTCTGGGCGCTCTGCAACTGTCGTTCATGCGCTACTTCGGCCATTTCGTGATTTCACTGGGCCTGTTCGCCGCGAGTGATTTCGACTTCCGGCAATTGCGCTGCGAGCGGATCTGGCTGGTGCTCCTGCGCGGCGCCCTCCTGACCGGATCGACGGTCTTCAATTTCGCAGCCCTGCGCTACCTGCCGCTGACGCTCACGTCGACCATCCTGTTCTCGTCACCGATCATGATCTGCGTCCTGTCCTGGCCCTTGCTGCGCGAGCGCGTCGGGCTGGTCCGCTGGTTCGCTGTTGCGCTCGGCTTCGCAGGTGTCGCCGTCGCCATTCGGCCGTTCGACGAGGACTTTCACTTTGCCGTCCTGCTGTCGCTGGCCGCTGCCTTCTGCTTTGCCCTTTATTCCATCCTGACCCGGAAACTGGCAGGCGTCGTCTCCCCGGACACGATGCAGTTCTATACCGGGTTTGTCGGAACCTTCGCGCTGGTGCCGTTTGCAATTCTCGAATGGCAGAACCCCTCGACCGGTTTTCAATGGTGCGTCCTGGTCGGGCTGGGCATCCTGGGATGGCTCGGGCACCAGTTTCTGACCAACGCGATGAGCTTCGCGCCGGCCAACCTGCTGATGCCCTTCGGTTATGTCTTCATCCTGTATCTGACGGTTGCGAGCTATCTTGTCTTCGATCAACTGCCAAATCAGTGGACGATCATCGGCGCGGCCATCATCGTCGCCTCCGGGCTGATCATCTTCTACCGGGAACGTGTTCTCTACGCACGCCGGCTCAAGGCGGCCCGGCCAGGTGGGCCAGACGTTTAGTGCGGTGAATTTGAAGTTCGCATCATTGCTCCAGCAGTCTCCGCAGCGAACTTCAGATACCAAAACCGCGCTAGAAACGGATACTCAAGGTTCGCGACGCAAAACACGATTGTCAAAAGCGTGTCCAGATGTCGTTATCCGCCTGTGAGATTTTCCGGACTGCGTTGTGCCCGTCTGCCTTGAGCCAGTGGTTAGCCAAATCGAGGAGCAGGCCATCCACATTGCTCATCGCAGCGTGCAGCTTTACGAGCTGTTGCGAGACACCGGGCTTGCCCAGTTCGTCCGCCATTTTGCGAGCGTCCGCTTCGGTGATCGGAATGCCCGCCTTCGCGAAGGACGTGGTCAGCGAGTTCACGATCTGCTGCACATTTCGCGCAGTTCCAGTGGCTGCAACGAGCGGCAAGGTGGTTGCGAGCACTATTCCCAGAACCTTCAACGTGGCCGTGACGGTGACCTCTTCTGCCGCGCCCAGCCCCCCCATCATCTTGCCCATGAACTTGGCGACATGCTGGGCAGTGAAGCCTTGGGGTACCGACGAAAGAGCGGTCGAAAACGCCGTGCCGAGACCTCGAAGAAGGTGGGTCCAGAAGTTTGGACATTTGTCCCTCAAGAACTTGAAGCCCTCAACGATGTCCGGCATCACCGCGGCGACGCTTTTCACCTGCTTTTCTCTGGTCTTGTAGAAGACGAGACCCTTGGTAAAGACAATGATCGCCGTCACGGCAAGACCTGGCGTTCCGATGATCGTCGTACCGAAGCCCATGACAAAGGCCGCCATGGCGTTGCTGGCCGGTTTCACTGCCCGTGTCTGGTTGTTGATCTCTCTGAAAAGACCTGACGATTCCAGGTTTACGATGAAGTCGAGCCCCCGGCTGGCGTAAAGCGTGTTGCCGCGGATCCAGAATACCTTGCCGGTATCGCCGCCGGTTTGACCCACAATCACCTGTTTGAGCTTAAGATCGACCGTGCCTTTCGGAACGGCGTAGCTGCCGCCGATAAGGCCGGTCGTGGATCCCTGTACGTCTTGGAGCCACGAGAGATTCCCCTGCGCGACCCGAAGCGCCTCCGCCCCCTTGGCGACAACGAGATGTCCCTCCTTGTCGCGGTAGGGTTTGTTCTTGGGAACCACCACTTTCGGCACGCTCCCGTTGCCTCTGCCACCGTTGGCCTGGGGGCTGCCCTCGCCCCCGCCCGCCGCCCGTCTACCGGTGTCGGTATTCCCCTTTGCCGCATTCGCCTTTTTCGGCAATGCGGGGATGTATTGCTGGGGGTCATGACTTGGATCGGTCCAACGCCATGCCGCAGCCGATGCCGGATTGTTCAGCCCGCGTTCCGTACGCCCGCCTGGATCCACCCGTGCGTCAGGCCGACTGAAGCCCAGCGCCACGGCCTGAAAGTCGGCGATCATTCCCTGGGTCAAGGGCCCTGCGATCCCGTCGACGGAAAGCGGCTCCCCAATGCGGGGCATCAATTCATTGATGCGCATTTGAATGGCCATGACGTCGGCCTTCAGGTTTCTGCCGCTGAGGCCGACAGATTTCTCAATGCTTAAAGTAAATGTGATGATCATGGGCAAGGCGTAGCTAGGTCAACTACCTGAGTAGCCACCAGATTTTTATAGATACTGAATCTAGTAGCGACTGGTTGCCTAGCATTCCAAAGTAAATTGATCCGAGCTAAAGAAAGATCCCATGCTGTCATAGGAAAATTTTCTTCGCTTATTCCGATCACTTGATCACAGCGGCTTCTGGTCGACAAGCTATGGATAAGCATAGGTCTGCAAACGCTTACGTCCGGCGTGGGCGCTTATACCTGATCCATCAAAGCAAGAGGCCTATCGGCCTAAGGAACCCGAGAAAACTAATTTGAAACAAGGTTTCATCAGAGCTGCCCGATCAGAAACCATGAGACAGAAATCCGGGCCACAAGATCCGGCCGAAAAGCAATTAAAAGACATTCGCCGGAAGACTTCGCTCAAATTCTCGGCCGAGGAGAAGATCCGCATCGTGCTGGAAGGTTTGCGCGGGGAGTATTCGATAGCCGAGTTGTGCCGCCGCGAGGCGCCTGTCGCTTCGAGGTGAGCGGTTTGACGGTGCAGATCGAAGCCGTTTTTGCGTCCCGCAAGGACAGGGTAAGGACCCTGGCTAGTCACCGGTTTGAATCGGAAGTTCGTTCGAAGCCTGCTGCAAAAGGAGTCGAACTTCAGATTCAGGTGACTAGCAGGGCTTCCGGTTCACTTTACGCCGTTCACGTTCAGATAGACCGAATAGAGCGAGCTTGTACCGGCGATGAACAGCCGGTTGAGTTTCGGACCGCCGAAACAGACATTGCCGACCATTTCCGGAATGCGGATCTTTCCGATCAGAACGCCGTCTGCATTCAGGCAATGAACGCCGTCGGCCGCCGAACTCCAGATGCGGCCGCCCCGATCGAGACGGAACCCGTCGAAAATGCCGGCCGTGCAGGACGCGAACACACCGCGGTCTTCCAGCGACTTGCCGTCGCTCCCGATCTTGAATTTTTCGATATGCGCCGGTCCGTCCGCGTCATGCGTGATACCCGTGTCCGAGACGAACAGCCACTCCTCGTCTCCGGAGAAGGCAAGACCGTTGGGCTTGAAGAAGCCGTCGGCGACAAGCTCCACGGCACCGGTATCCGGGTCTACCCGGTAGACATTGCAGCTGCCGATCTCGCTGTCCGCGCGGTCGCCCTCATAATCCATCAGGATCCCGTAGGACGGGTCTGTAAACCAGACGGAGCCGTCCGACTTGACAACGACATCATTGGGCGAATTCAGCCGCTTGCCGTCCCAGTGCGAAGCAAGGACGCTGATCGAGCCGTCATGCTCGGTCCGCGTCACGCACCGTGTCAGGTGCTCGCAGGTCACGAGCCTGCCTTGCGCATCCACCGTGTTTCCATTGGCATTGTTGGACGGGCGCCTGAACTCCGAAACCGATCCGTCGGTTTCGTCCCAGCGCAGGATACGGTTGTTGGGAATGTCGGACCAGACGAGATAGCGGCCCGCCGGAAACCAGGCGGGACCCTCGGACCAGCGCGCTCCCGACCAAAGGCGCTCGACCCGCACATGTCCAACGAAACAGTCTTCAAATTCCGGTTCTATGACTTCGAAACCGGTTCCTTCCAAAACGCCAAACATCATGTTTCCCGTTGCTTATCGAATGCCTGTTGCGGGAAGTCGGGCCGCCGCGTCCCCCATCCCTGTTGTTTCATCCTGTTTCCCGGATGCCCCGGGTCAGGCCCCCAGATTGCCTGATAGGTATCGACCGCGCATCCGAGCCGTTGCAGATAGACCGACGCGACAAGAAGAATGCTCCACCAGCAAACAAGCGTCAGCCACATCCAGTTTGGCGCGTTTGCCGTCCAAAGACCGCTTGCGATCGCTCCGGCCATGAGGATCAGGGCAAGATAACCACAACCCTTGTGAACCGCTTCAAAAATCAACCGGTGACGGGTCATATCGTAGTGATCTCCCCTTAGGGAACCGTCAGCGCGCCTGTCTGTCGGGCCGCCCTTGCTTCCGCGCAAGAGACCGGAAAACGCCTGAACCATTGCCAGGGCAAGGACCGAATAGCCAAAGAGCCGATGAACCAGGGCTGTGCCGGTGTTTTGGGAAGACATCAGGACAAGCACGAGCCCGACAATGGAGAGCGCAATCACAAGAGACTGGGAGATCCAGTGACTGCGCCACCAGATCTTGCTGTCCAGTTCGCGCGGCCAATCCTGACCGGGCAGAACCTTGAAGAAACGCGCCATCATGATCGCCAGCGGGGCAAGTATGCCCCAGCCCAGGACCATGAACCGGGCATGCCATGACAAGGCAAGGCCGATTTCATGAGGTCTGGCCGCATCCATCGGGGATATCAGCCACTCCATCATCATCCCTTCACGGCCCCTGCCGTCATGCCGGTGATGATCTGCTTGGAGGCCACGAACGTGAACAGGATCGGCGGGATCGCCAGCAGCATGCCCGTCGCCATGATCACGCCCCAGTTGATGTCGTACTCGGTGATCGAATTCACGATCGTGACAGGCACGGTGCGTGTCGAACGTCCCGACAGGGCGTTTGCCAGAAGAAATTCATTCCATGCAATCCGGAATGTAAAGATCGCGGCGGCGGCAAGGCCGGGCTGAATGATTGGCAGCACGACCAGAAAGAACACCTGGAACGGATTGGCACCGTCCATGCGCGCGGCCTCTTCGAGCTGTATCGGCACCTGCACGATGAAGCTCTGAAGGATCCAGATCACGAAGGGCAAGTTCATCGCCGTGTAGATCAGGATGATGCCGGTATAGGTCTGGTCGAGGCCATACTGGAAGGTCCAGATACCGAAGACCGGGACGAGCAGGACAGCGGGCGGAACCATGCGCATGAGCAGCGTCGTCATGGAGACGGCGCCGCGTCCCATGAACTTGAAGCGCACAAGCGCGTAGGCTGCCATGCAGCCGATGGTCAGCGTCAGCCCGGTCGAGATCAGCCCGACGATCAGCGAGTTGACCAGCGCGCGGCCAAAGGTCGGGTCGCAGTAGTCCACATGCTCCGGTTCGTACCAGAGGAAATTGCACAGCACCGTCTCGTAGTTCTTGATCGTCGGCGAGAAGAAGAAGGCGGACACCGAGGCGTCATAGACGTCGACATTGGTCTTGAACGAGGTTGCCAGCATCAGGGCGATCGGGCCGACACTCATCACCACAAGCGCAACGATGAGGGCATAAAAGGCCGGGTTCTGTTTTTCCGATTGCACGGACATCAGGTGTCGTCCTTTTCGGCGGCTGCGCGTTGGCGGGCGGCACGGGCTTCCTGAACGCGGTTGTACAAGAACATTCCGATGGTCAGCGCCATCAGCAACATGAGCAGCAGGTTCGACATGGCGGCTGCTTCTCCGAGCTCCTGGAACTCCTGTGCGGTCCGGAAAATGCGAAGCGCGAGAATTTCCGTGGAGAGACCCGGACCGCCATTGGTCAGGACCAGGATCACCTCCAGCACCTTGAAGGCATCGATCAGGCGCAGCAGAAGCGTGACGATCAGGACGGGCATCATCAGCGGCAACTTGATCAGAAAGATCTTCTGCCACTCGTTGGCACCGTCGATCTCAGCCGCTTCCAGCGCCGAGCGCGGCAGCGACTGCATCGCGGCAAGCGCCAGGATGAAGATGAACGGCGTCCACTGCCAGACATCGGCAATCACGATCGCAATGAACGACCAGGTGCTGTCGGAGAGCCAGGGTATACCCTCGAACCCGAAGCTCTTGAGCGTGCGGTTAAAGATGCCGACGGTCGGGTGATACATGTAGCGCCACATCAGGCCGACCACGATCGGCGCGATCATCATCGGCAGGATGAAGACCGTGCGAAGCACAGCCATGCCCTTGAGTTTCCGGTCCAGCAGCAGGGCAAGACCGACACCAAGGATCATTTCGAGTGTCACGACGATCGCGGCAAACCGGATGGTCACCCAGAAGCTTTCCCGGAAGGCATCGTCGTTCCACAGGTTCACATAGTTCCGAAACCCGATGAACTCGGCCTGGCCGATCCGCTGGCTCGGGCTCCAATCCAGGAAACTGGCATAGACCATGTATCCAATCGGATAGAGCAGCGCGAAAACCAGGATGATCCCTGCCGGCGCCAGAAACATGTATGGGGTCAGCCGATTGGCCTTGATCGCAACGCTCATTGCGGATCGCTTTCAGTGAGGATTTTTAGAGAGCCCCGCGGCCAGGCCGCGGGGCAGCGTCTGGGTTACTGGGTCCAGGTGTAGTACCCGGCATCATCCATCAGCGCCTGCGTGCGCTCGGCGACACCGTCAAGGGACTCCTGAACCGGTGCGTCTTCCGTGATGATCTTGGAGAGCGTCGTGCCGAGATCGGCATTGATCTTGCCCCAGACCGGGATGATCGGACGCCAGTCCGGATCGGCGTTCTTGAGCGCTTCACCGAAGGTTGCCATGTGCGGGAACTTCTCGTTCACGTCCGCGTCGGCATGGGTCGAATAGCGGGACGGGTTGCCGCCGGCCATGGCGATCAGCTTGTCGGCTTTCTTGCTGGTCAGCCACTGCATCAGCAGGAAGGCCGCGTCCTTGTTCTGGGCATTCTTCGGAATACCGATGCCGAAGCCGCCCGTCTGGGAACCGGCCCTCACGCCAACGGGATGCGGCGCCCACTCAACAAGGCCGACCACCTTGGACTTGTCGGGATTGTTGACCTGACCGGCAAAGACCGTGGAATCCAGGAACATGGCCGAGTTGCCCTGCAGGAAGGACGCGCCTGCTTCGGCAAAACCGAAGGTCTTGGAACCTTCCGCGCCACAATTGACGATCTTCTTCAGGGCTTCCGCTGCCTGCACGCCTTCCGCGTTGTTGACGATCGGCTTCCATTCGTCATCGAAGATCCGCCCTCCGAGCGGTGCCAGGTGCAAAAGGAACGCGTGGCTGGCGTGGTGGCCGGAGGCCGCGCGCGAGGCAAGACCGCCCATGCCGGGTTCCAGTTCCGGGATCAGGCAGACGAGTTCCAGCAGTTCCTCGTAGGTTTCCGGCACTTTCAGGTCGTGCTTGTCGAAAATGTCTTTCCGATAGCCGAGGATCGAGGTCTCAGAGCCGAAGGGCAGTCCGAAAAGCGAACCGGTCGGGCCCGGAAGATAGCCTTTCTTGCCGCCGGCAACACCGATATTGGCGACGTAACCGTCAATGAGGTCTTCTGCCTCATAGTTCGGGTCAGCCAGTTTCGGGTTCATGAAGAAGCGCGCCAGGTTTTCAAGCTGATCGGCATAGACATAGTCGGCCTTGGAGAACACGACATAGGCAATCAGGTCGTAGTCGCCGCGGTTCTTCGTCAGCTCCAGTGTCTGCCGCTCACGCATTTTCAGATATTGCAGCTGGTCGACTTCCACCCGGATCCCGGTTTCCTTGGTGAACTCCGGCAGGACCTTCATCACCGCATCAAAATGCGGGTGCGCGGGGAAATTGACCACAAGCGTCTCGCCGGCAAACTCCTCGTAAGGATTGGCGAGCGCGGCTGTTGCGCCAAGCGCGAGCCCGGCGACGGCACAGACTGTCGTTTTCAGGTATTTCAGCATTCATTCCTCCCTTAGAAGCAAGGTTCAGATCACCTGATGGCAACCTCTGTCTCGCGGTCGAACATGTGTATGCCCTCCCTGTTGACCGCAAATCTCAGTGTTTCGCCCAGGGCAATGGGCGTTTCGGACTTGAGTTCGACCTCGACTTTCTGGCCGCCGCAATCGCACAGGAGAACGGACTGGGCGCCGATGTACTCGGAGACGATCACCTTGAGGTCGATGGATTCATGATCCGGCGCGTCCGGGCTGTAGTGCAGATCGGAGGGACGGATGCCGAGCGTGATGGCGTTGGAGGACAGCGATGCGACGGCGGCCGCCTTGTCCTCCGGCAGAACCAGTTCGAAGCCGTTGCCGGAGACGAACGAGCGTCCCGAGAGATCCTGGACTTCGGCTTCCAGAAAGTTCATCGGCGGCGAGCCGAGAAAACCGGCGACGAATTTGTTCGCAGGCCGCTTGAAGAGCTCTTCCGGGGTGCCCTGCTGCTGGATGTATCCGCCATGCATGACGACGATCCTGTCGCCGAGCGTCATCGCCTCGATCTGGTCATGCGTCACGTAGATCATGTTCTTGCGGACCTTCTGGCGCATGAGCGCCAGCTCGGCACGCATCTGTCCGCGCAGCTTCGCATCCAGGTTCGACAGGGGTTCGTCGAACAGGAACGTGCCCGCATCCCGCGTCAGCGCCCGTCCCATCGCAACGCGCTGCCGCTGCCCGCCGGACAGCTCACCCGGTTTCCGGTGAAGGAAATTCGTCAGCCCGAGCATGTCGGCCACCTTGCCGACTTTCTCGTCGATTTCCTTTTTCGGACGCCTTTGAAGGCGCAGCGCAAACGACATGTTCCGGGCGACATTCATGTGCGGATAAAGCGCGTAATCCTGAAACACCATCGCCAGGTCGCGCGCCTTCGGCTCGAGCTTGCTGACCGGTTTGTCGTCGATGAAAATTTCGCCGTCGCTGACGGTTTCCAGACCGGCGATCATGCGCAACGTGGTGGATTTCCCGCATCCGGACGGGCCGACGAGAACGGTGAACTCATTCTCCTCCATGTCCAGATTGATGCCGTGAAGCACCTCGAAGTTCCCGTATCGCTTCACGAGGTTTTCAAGTCTGATGCGCGGCATTTTTCCTCCCGGGGCACCGATTGACGATGCAAGCGCTATGTGACCGGTCACATTTCCAATTTGTTACCGGTCACAATATCACATGTGTTATCGGTAACAAGAGAAATTTTGTTAAATTTTCATCTGGACCCGGCAGCCGCGTGGCAATCAGGTGCTTTCGCGGAATTCAACCTCGGCCGGAACGAGGATCTGCTGTGCGGGGGCTTCTAGGGACTTATCGGAAACGAGAAGCCTTTTCAGGAGCTTGCCTGTTTCGCGTCCGATGCTGACCGGATCCACAACGACGGTCGACAGTTTGGGCACGGCGAAACGCGACACTTCGAAATTGCCAAATCCGGCAACCGCAATGTCGTCCGGAACCTTGTAACCTTGTGAGATCAGCCGGCTCTGTACACCGAATGCGGCGATGTCGGAGACGCAGAACACGCAATCCGTATCCGGGTAGTCCTGGAGGATCTGGCCGGCGGCCTCCGACCCGGCCTCGATCGTCAGGGGTGGAATGCCATACTGGACCATGCGATGCGCCGACAGACCGGCCTCGCCCATGGCTTTGAGATAGCCGTTCCGCCGGGCCGCACCGCGTGTCCAGTCGTCCTGGCCCTCCCCCAGGAAAGCGATCCGCTCGTATCCCGACCCGATGAGCTGTTCCGTCATCTGGCGGGCTGCCTCGAAGTTGGAGAAGCCGACCGTGTGTTCAATCGGGTTCTCGGGTGTTTCCCAGATCTCGATAACGGGAACGTTTGCCTCGCGCATGAGGTCCGCGGTCCGCCTGGTATGACCGTCATAGGACAGGACGATGGCTTCCGGGCGCCGCCGCAGCATCGTCTCGAGGATCTCTTCCTCGCGTTCGGCTGAATAGTCGGTATGCCCGAGCAGGATCTGCAAACCGATATCTTCAAGTTCTTCCGTAAGCGACTGAACCGTGAGGGCAAAATGAAGGTTGTTTAATGACGGAAGCAGCGTGGCGACGAAACCTGACTTGCGCGTTGTCAGACTGCCGGCCATCTGGTCGGGCACGTAGTTCATGTCCCGGACCACCTTGAGGATATGTTCCCGCGTCTTCAGGGAAACGGGGCTGTCCTTCCGCAAGGCACGCGACACGGTCATCCGGGACACGCCTGCAGCCCGGGCGACATCGCGCATCGTGACCGGTCCCTGTTTTCCGCCGTCCCTTGCCAATTGAATTCCCCGTTCGGAGCCTAGGGCTCAAAAGAGTCGCGCTACCGGCGAGGAGTATACCGGTAGCGCAACGTTTTGCACGTCTGATCAATCCGTTAGGTCAGTTTCCGACCGGATCGCCGGCAGAACGTGCGGACTTGCTAGCGCTCGAGCGCACCGACGCCGGAGAAACGGAAAGCCTCCGTCTGCAATGCATCGAGCTCTTCCGCGCTCAGCTGGTCATGGGCAACGGTGATCCGGCCAAGGAAGACCAGCGGCAGCTCGTCCGCCCTGCCTTCCAGGTCCGCCTTGATGGCTTCGGCCGTTGCCGCACCGACATCATCGCCCATGCGCATCGGGGTGGCATCCAGTTCGCCCCGCCGGATCGCGTCAAGCTCAAGGCCCGTGCCGCCCCATCCAGTCGAGAAGACTTCCTTTTCCTTGCCGACCGCAATCTGCGCTTCCACGCTGCCCATCGCCATGGCGGTGTTCGCGTTGTGGATGATCGTCGCTTCCGGATAGGCCTGAAGGATCAGGCTGGTGCCTTCAAAACCGCCTTCGCGCTGATATTCGCCATAGTGTTCGTAAGCGACCTTCCAGTCGCCCTTTTCCATGACGCAGTCCTTGAAGTCGCCCGAGCGCTGGTTGTCCGTGATACCGGGAATACCCCGGTTCATCGCCATGGTCACGCCATTGCCGAGCCGCTCGAGCATGTAGTCGCACATGACCAGGGCACCGGCTGCCGACGAGAAGTCGAACCAAACGTCCGGCTGGTTCTTCAGATCCTTGAGCGGTGTGTGGAACGCCCAGACATAGGTCCTGAAGTCGTCATTTCCGGCAAGCTTGTCGATGTTGTCGGCCTGGATGGCGAGTTCCGACGGGCCGAAGATGACATAGTCGTAGATGTCACCGTCCTGCAGGACCTGGTTCGCATAGGTCGACTGCAGCGAGTGCTCGATCTGGCGGCTGGCAAATTCGGTCGTGTTGTACTCGATCCCCAGCTCTTCCAGCCGCTTGGTCATGGCAAGATAGTTGCGGGCCCAGAAATCGGACGTGTCGGCAGACGGGTAGATCAATGCGATCTCGACCGGCTTGTCCTGCGTTCCGGAGAACTTCACGCCCTCGCCACCGACAACGGCTTGCAGAGCTTCAAGCTTGCCTTCCGCGTTCACCTCGCCCGGCACCCAGTAGTCCCGGTCGGCATGACCCGGCAATTCCTTGAGTGGCAGGTTACCCTGTGAAAGGGCACTCGTGCCGGTCAGCAACAGGACGCAAAGTGTAGATTTCAGCAGTTTCATCTCAAATTCCTCCCTTTGATGAAGTCCGCAGTACGGGAACTCAGCCGCTGGCAACCGGAGCGCCGGCGAGCAGAGTTCCAATGAGAAGCAGAAGTGCAAGTGCGGCGATCAGACCGCCGGACAGGCGCAGCAGCCGGATGCTTTCCGGGGTCTTCAACGCATCAAGAATGCCCTTGGCACCGTCACGGTCCTTTTTCTGCAGCCAGGTGTAGAGCGCGACCGAAGACACGATCACCACGCCGGATGCGACCGACTGCCAGAAAAACTCGATCCTGAGCGTCACCAGGGCATTGATCATCATGGACAGAAGCAGGACACCGGCCAGCGAGCCGAGCATCGAGGCACGCCCGCCGAAGAGCGACGTTCCACCGACCACGACGGCAGCGATGACATGCAGGTTGAAATAGGGTGCGGATGTCGCCTGGATCGCGTTGAGTTTGCCGGTCAGCATGACGCCGGCAAGCGCTGCACAGGCTCCCATGAGCACATAGGCATAGATCTTGTAGCGGTCGACCGCGATGCCGGTCATCTCGGCGGCTTCCGGATTGGACCCGATCGCAACGGTGTAGCGGCCGAAATAGGTCTTTTTCAAAAGCCAGTAGCCGAGCGCCATCGTCAGAAGGCCGATCACCACCGGAACCGGAATGAAGCCCGGGATCTGGCCGCGACCGATTTCGGTCATGATTTCCGGGAAGCGCGCCAGCACCAGTCCCTTTGCGATCACGAGTGCAAAACCCCTGTAGACCAGATCCATCGCAAGCGTGCCGATCAGGTCGGGCACCTTGAACTTGGTGATCACAAGACCGTTGATCAGGCCGAAAATCGCGCCGAGCAAAAGCGCTATGATGATCGCGACGGGGGCGGAAAATCCGTATTGCTTGATCAGGAACGCCATAATGATCGACGTCAGCGCCGCGACGGAACCGATCGACAGGTCGATCCCGCGCTGCGTGATAACGAAGGTCATCGCCATGGCCATCGGCATGTAGAGCGCCGCGTCGAGCAATATGAGATTGAGGTTCGAAAGGCGGAAGTAACGTGCCGGCTCCGCGACCCCCATGAACAGGAGAATGGCGAGGATCATCACCATGGGGCCGATGATCGCCAGGAACGGTTCGATCCTTTCGGAGAACCGCGTCGGTCCGTTTGACTGTGCTGCCGTTGTCATCTCTACCCCCTTATGCCGCTTCTTCCGCACCCACGATCAGGGCGAGAACGTCCTGCTGCGAGCTTTGCGAAACATGAACGACACCGGCGCATCTGCCGCGCCTTTGCACATGAACCCGATCCGCGACCTCGAACACGTCGTCGAGCGAATGGGAAATCAGGATGACTGCGAGACCCTGTGCCTTCAGGGCCTTTATGAGTTTCAGGGTCCGTGCGGTTTCCTGAGGTCCGAGCGCGGCCGTGGGTTCGTCCATCACGAGGACCCTGAGGCCCTCGTGATAGACCGCTCGCGCAATCGCAACCGCCTGCCGCTGGCCTCCCGACAGGCTTGACGTGGGAACATCGAGCGAGCGAAGCCGGACACCGAGGCGCTCGAACAGGACCCGTTCCGTTTCGGACCGCATCCTCTTGTTGTCGAGTACGGTGATGCCCAGGAAAGAGCGTGTCAGCTCGTTGCCGAGAAACATGTTCGATGCCGGATCGAGATGATCGGCGAGCGCGAGCGTCTGGTAGACGGCATCGATACCCTCGTCGATCGCATCCGAGTGACTGTTCATTGTCAGTTTCTTGCCGCCGACGAAGATCTCGCCCTCGGTCGGTTGGTAGACCCCTGTGAGAATTTTGATCAGGGTCGACTTGCCCGCGCCGTTGTCGCCGACAATCGCTAGGACCTCTCCTGCATAGGCATCGAGATCGACTTGTGTCAGCGCGTGCACACCTCCAAAACGTTTGGAGATATTGCGCATCGTCACCAGGGGATCGGAATTTTGCTCGCCGGAAGACATGTTTCCACTCTGCTTTTCGATAGACCTCTCCCGTTCGCGGAGACCCGCGCCAGGGAGACGGTCCGTTACTCGGTTTCGTTCAGTCAGCAGGTCGCCCGGGGCTGCTCCAGGCGACCTGTTTTGCGAAGACTTACTTGCCCCAGATCTTGGAGTAGGCTTCGCGGTAAGGCGTGTCCGGGTCGAACGCGTTGCTGTCGCCCATCTTTTCCAGGCCTGTCTGCGTGACCAGCGCCGGAGACGTCACGTAACCGGAGCACGGTTCGCCCTGGACGGCGCGATTGAGTTCATCGACCAGCTGCCATCCCTGGAGATTGAGCGGTTCGGCAACCGTGATCGTCTGGTAGCCGCCGGTGCGGATACGCTGGAATGCGGCCTCGGACCCATCGCCTGCGGAGCCCGCCTGGGGCCCGTCCGCTGCCGAGATGCCGGCAGATGCCAGGGCCGGTCCCATGAAGTCGAAATAGAGGTCGTTGATCGCCAGCGCGTGCGTCCAGCTGTCCCCGTATTTCTGCAGGAGGCTGGTTGTCAGCGGTCCCATGCGGGTCGACGTGTCGGCGATCGGCGTATCGACATATTCAAGCACCTTGCCACCCGCCGCCTCGACGGTTTCCTTCAGCCGGTCGGCCTTGTCGATCGCGATCTGGTAGGTGGAATCTGTGAAGATGATGACCCCGATATCCTGGCCGCCGTCTTCGATCGCCCAGTTCGCGGCAACCTCGGAGACGGTCATGGCATCGGTGGAGATGTTGGCGAAAATTCCGCCCGGCGCATCACAGCCGATCTTCGGGCCCGAATGCCAGGCAACCATCGGGATGTTGGCCGAAACAACGCCTTCCAGCGCCGCCTGTTGTTCCACGGCATCAAACCCGTTGATGACGATCCCATCCGGCTGCAGCGCAAGCGCCTGTCCGATGGCGGCCGTACGTCCCTGGATCGACCCGGCACCGTCAAGAACCCTGACGTCCCAGCCGATTTTTGCCGCGGCTTCCTCAACGCCATTGGTCACGCCGAGAATGCCGCCGTTCTTCAGGTCGGCCGCGACGACGACGACGGTCTTGCCGTCCGCTGCCGCCGGTCCGGTGGTCGGCCCGTCCCAGGCGGTTTCGGCGAATGCCGGCCAGCCGAGGCCTGCGAGCATGGTTGTCGCCAGGACTGTTTTCAGAAAATCGCGTTTTTGCATAGTTTCCTCCCTTTGCAAAAAACTTACTTTTTCGCTGCGCCTTTCCGGCGCTGCGCATAGCCTGCGATGCCGATCGCGATCAGCAGCGTGACACCGTTGAAGAGCGGTTCGACCCAGAAAGAGCCGCCGAATTGCTGGATGCCGGAGATCCCGACGGCCAGGATCGCAACACCGACGACCGTGCCCCAGACATTGACGCGGCCGGGTTTGATCGTTGTCGATCCGAGAAATGCGCCGACCAGTGCCGGCAGAAGAAACTCAAGTCCGACACTCGCCTGACCGATCCTGAGCTTGGACGCGAGCAGGACACCGGCGAGCGCGGTCATCGTGCCGGAGGCCATGAAGGCGCCGATCACGTATTTGCGGGTCGGAATACCGTTGAGCTGCGCCGCGCGCTGGTTCGCGCCGATGGCATAGAGATACCGGCCGACCGGGGTGTATTCGAGGATCAGCCACATGCACACGGTGATCGCGATCAGGTAGTATCCCGTGATCGGAAGCCCGAACACGAATGTGGTGCTGAGGGAATAGAACCCGTCGGGCAAGACGCCGACCATCTGGCGGCCTCCGGTGTGCCAGAGCGCGATTGCATAGAGCACCGTGCCGGTTCCAAGCGTCGCGATGAAGCTGTCGATCTTGGCGACTTCGACCAGGAGACCGTTGAAGAAACCGGTCATGGCGCCGAGCATCAGCACGATCACCACGGCCATCGGCCAGGGAATGCCGAGGAGGGTCTGCAGGCTG
Source organism: Roseibium sp. (assembly GCF_965232425.1). GTDB lineage: Bacteria > Pseudomonadota > Alphaproteobacteria > Rhizobiales > Stappiaceae > Roseibium. The sequence goes on along the minus strand of NZ_OZ246971.1, from coordinate 4,541,365 downwards.
ATCGCCAGAATGTGCCAGAGAACGATGCCGTAGCCGACGGTCAGATCGATGCGGCCTGCGGCCATCGGGATCATCGCCCCGAGCGAAAGCAGCGCGATGATGGCCTTGTCGGAAATGATCGCCCTGAGGTTCAGCAGCGTCGGAAACGTCTTCGGCAAAAGCACCGAGAACACAAGGATCAGCAACAGCGTCAGGATCACCAGGCCGTAGACCGGAAGGAAACGCAGCAGCTTGCCGCGGATCGAAAGACCTTCGATTTCCGACTTGGTTGGTTCCAGAGCATTGGATTCAAGTGACTGCATTTTCTATTCCTCAAGCAGCAGCGACGTTGCTGGCCGACGCGGCCTGGATAAGGTTTTCCGTCGACAGCTTGGTCCCTGCCAGCTCACCGACAATTTTTCCCTGGCTGAAGACGATCGCCCGGTGACAGATCGTTGCGACTTCCTCGAAGTCCGTCGACACCAGCAGGATGCCGACACCCTCAAGAAGCGCCTTGTTCAGGAGCGCGTAGATTTCCGCCTTCGCGCCGACATCGACACCGGCGGTCGGATCCTCGCAGATCAACAGCTTCCTCTTGGTCGCCAGCCAGCGCGCGATCACCACTTTCTGCTGATTGCCGCCCGAAAGAGCCTCGATCGCCATGGTCTGATCATTCGGACTGAGGGCAACCTCGCGGCCGATTTCCTCCGCCATGCGGGTTTCCTCGCCCGGCGACAGGATCGAAAACAGGCCGCGTCCCGTTGCCTCGGGATTGAGAAAGGTGTTTTCACGGATCGTCAGCGGCATCGCGACGGATTCTTCCGTCCTGTCGCGGGCAACAAGTCCGACGCCGGAATCCAGCGCCGTCTTCGGTGAGCGCAGGTCCGGAGCGCCGATCCCTGCAAGGTCGATCTCGCCGGCATGCTCTCCAAGACCGTAAAGCGCGCGGGCAACCTCTTCGTGCCCTGCCCCGCGAAGGCCGACCAGCCCGACAAGTTCGTTGCGGTGAAGCGTGAAATCCACAGGGCCCGTCGAGCGGGTCTTCAGATCGCGGACCGTCAGAACCGGCTCGCCGGGAGCCTCGTTCAGCTTGCTGACCTGCCGGGTTTTCCGCCCGACGATCATGTGCACGAGTTCTTCGGTGGTGGTGTGCTGGATGGCCCGCACGCCCACGAGTTCACCGTCACGCAAAACCGCAACGCGGTCCGCAATCTGGAAGATCTCATCAAGGCGGTGGGAAACGTAGATCATGCCGACGCCGCGGTCGCGAAGCGGGCGCAGCGCGTCGAAGAGGCGCGCGACCTCGTCGGTCGGCAGCGATGCAGTCGGTTCGTCAAGAACCAGGAAATCGCAATCGACGGCAAGTGCACGAGCGATAGCGACCAGGGATTTCTCGGTGCGCGACAGATCCTGGACACGCGTTGTCGGGCAGAAATCGCAGCCGACCTTGGCGAGCGCTTCCGCGGCAAAGGTCTCCGCGTCGTTCCACTTGATCAGCCCGAACTGTTTTGAGAACCCGAGCGCGAGCGCCATGTTCTCGGCAACCGTCATCCATTCGATCATGCCGAGATCCTGGTGGATGAACGCGACCGCCTGACGCTGCCCGAACCCGCCCGGCCGGTGCTCGTAAGGGTCGCCGTTGATCAGGACACGGCCTTCATCGGCCTTGTGGATACCGCCAAGTATCTTGATGAGGGTGGACTTGCCCGCGCCGTTCTCACCCAGAAGCGCAACAATCTCGCCCCGATCGATCGAGAGCGAAACATCGCGGACGGCATAGGTGCCGCCAAAGTGTTTCTGAATGCCGTCAAAGAAGAGACGGTTTTTCAAACTGCCTGGCACTGGTTTCCTCCCGATCGCTACCTGCCCCCTGATCTCCGCCTTGTTGTCGTAACGGAGTTGAGTTACCGGTAACGTAGGACTATCATCCGCCTGTCACATATCGAAGTCAATAAAAAAGTTATCGATAACGTAAAAATTAACGAGACCGAAAATAGCAAGCAAAACCAACAAGATAAGCCTATCAGAGGTCGCCAAGGCGGCGGGCGTGTCAAAAATGACCGCCAGCAGGGTCCTGCGCGAGGAAGGCGGGTATTCGGAAAAGACCCGGGTCAAGGTCATGGCGGAAGTGGAGCGCCTTGGATACCTGCCCAACCGGATCGCGACCGTCTTTGCCGGCGACAAGAGCACGACCTTTGTCGGCGTCAGTATCCCCGACCTCGGCAACGAGGTTTTCACACATGTGCTGGAGGGGATCGACCGCAAGCTTGTCAGCTTCAATCATCAGACGGTTCTCGGCATGACACAGCATGAACTGGGCGAGGAAGAGAACTGGATCGAGACCGTTCTGTCGTGGAAACCGGCCGGCCTGATCCTCACCGGACGCGCGCACACGCGCCGCGCCGTGCAGCTCCTGCAAGGCGCCAACATCCCCCTTGTCGAGATCTGGGACCTCAATTCCAGCCCGATCGACATGAGCGTCGGACTGAACCACTTCGATAGCGGCTACGACATGGGCCGTTTTCTCCTGTCGAAGGGATATGCGCGCTTCGGTTATGTCGGCACGTCCCACGATGCGGCCAATGCCGCGACATCGCGGCTGAACGGCTATGCAAAGGCCATTGAGGACGGCGGTGGCAAACTCACGAGACAGCTCTGCCTGAACGATATTCCCGGGTTCTATCCCGGGTTCTACGGTACCGAACAGCTGCTCTCGTCCGATCCGAATGTCGAGGTCATATTCTTTCAGAACGACAATATGGCAATTGGTGCGGTCCACTTCTGCCAGGCGCAGGGCATCCGCATTCCGGAAGACATCGGAATTGCCGGGTGGGGCGAGTTGCCGATCGCTTCTGTCCTCCCCTACCGCCTGACGACGGTCCAGGTGAACCATCTGCGCATAGGGCAGCTTGCCGCGGAAAACCTGCTTCTGAAGATATCCGGGGATACCGCCAATGCCGTCAGCGATGTCGGCTTTCGGCTCGTGCCCGGAGACACGGTCTGACGGACGGTTCTACGCGCGGATCAGGTGCTCGATTCACCGATGCTCAATGAAGGCTCGATGCCGATCCGCACCGGAGCCCCGTCTCCATCGCCCGGGCCTCTCAGCAGTTTCCGGATCAGTTCCCCGGTTCTGCGGCCGATTTCCTCCGGTCGCGGATTGACCGTCGTCAGCGTCGGCACGCAGATGGACGAAATGTCGTAGGCGCCGAAGCCTGCAACGGCAACATCTTCGGGAACGCTCACGCCCTTGCGGGCACACTCGGTCAGCGCCCCGAAGGCGGACAGGTCCGACACGCAGATCACGGCCTGCGTGTCGGGGTATTTCTCAAGGAGAAGCGACATTGCGTCCGCACCTTCGCGCATGGAGATCGGAGGATCGCCCGCACCGATCAGCCGATCCGCGGACAGGGATCTTTCTTCCATGGCCCGGATAAAGCCGCGTCTGCGGTCGGCGCCGCGCGTATCCCCGTCCGTATCGCCGCCGATGAAGGCGATCCGTTCGCGCCCGCTTGCAACCAGGTGTCCGACCAGGTCATGCATCGTGGCCGCGTTGGAAAAGCCGACGACGTGGCCGATCGGGTCTTCCGGCAGATCCCAGGTCTCGATCACCGGTATGTTGGCACGGTCGAGCAACCGGCGTGTGCGCTCGGTGTGCCGTCCCCCGGTCAGCACGATCGCTTCGGGCCGCCGCCGCAGGAACTGTTCGACGATGACCTCTTCTTCCTGAATGTCATAGTTGCTGTAGCCCAAAAGGACCTGCAGGTCCGCCTCCTTGAGGACTTCCGACATCGCCCCGACCGTGTCGGCGAAGTTGGCGTTGTTGATGGACGGAATGGCGACGGCAACAAACCCGGTCCTCTGCGAGCGAAACGTCGCCGCGTTGCTGTCGAAGACATAACCGAGGTCTTCGGCAATCCTGAGGATCCGCTTCCGGGTCTCTTCACCCACGGAAGCATGTTGCTTGAAAGCGCGGCTCACCGTCATAACGGACACGCCGGCCTGTTGCGCAACATCCTTCATCGTCACAGCGCGCTGCATTCATCCCTCACACGATTCTTGTTGCCCCAAAATACGCAAAACGGGCCCGCCGCTGCAATCGCAGCGAAGGACCCGCCTGGGAGGGACACAGGATTTGAAGTTGCCGGCATGATGCCCGTCCGATGTTACCCGGTGTATTCGTTCGCCTCGGTCACATGATGATGGATGCGCCCGTCAAAGAATTCGGCGACGATTTCGCCGGTCACGTCGCGCGACTTGTTTCTGGCGTCGCTTTGCAACGCACCGGCCATGGCCTCCTTGTCCGGGTAGGTGATGGCCAGAATGAGCGGAAACTCGGGCGCCCCCTCGTCCCGCTCTTCACCGAACATCACCCGCACATCGCTGTTGCCGGGAAACTGCCGCCAGAGCGGCACGAGCCGTTCGGTGACGGCGGCCCGGAATTCGGGCGTCTTGCCGGATTTGACACTGCCTTCGAACAAGGCGAAACGCGTGATCATTTGAACTGCTCCTTATCGGGCCCCTTGAAAAACTCCATCAGTGCGGCCTCGTCCTCCCCGCCGAGACCGGCGGCCGTCAGCATTCGGTGGATCTCCGCGCACAGCGATGTCAGCGGCATGGCCGTGTTGTTGACCCGTGCAAGATCAAGCGCACCGTTGAGGTCCTTCACCATGTTGTCTATCCGGCCGGTGCGGCGGTAGTCGCGCTCCACGTAACGCGGCATGTATTCCTGAAGCAGCGCGCTGTCGGCGCGTCCCCCCTTGAGCGCGGTCGGGATCTTGGCGGCGTCGACGCCGGCATCAAGCGCAAGCTGCGTTGCCTCGGCAACGGCGAGAAAGCCGAGCCCGCACAGGACCTGGTTGATCAGCTTGGTCGTCTGACCGGCACCTGAGGGCCCCATATGCGTGTAGTTCGAGCTGACATGCCGCAGCACCTTGTGAGCGTCCTTGACATCCTGCTCTGCGCCGCCGGCCATGAGCGTCAACTCGCCGATCAGCGCCTTGGGCGCTCCGCCCGACAGGGGACTGTCCACCCAACGAATGCCGCTGGCCGAGGCTTTTTCCGCAAGGGCCTTGGTCGCTTCCGGATCGATCGACGACATGTCGATCACCAGCGTACCGTCCTTTGCCCCCGACGCCACGCCGCTATCGCCGAAAACGGCAATGTCGACGATCCGCGCGGAGTTGAGGCTCGTGATGACGAAGTCGGACTGCCGGGCCGCATCGGCGGCAGACGAGGCAGCAACCGCCCCCTTTTCAACAAGCGCGTCGACTTTCTCCTTGTCGAGATCGAATACGCACAGCCTGTTTCCCGTTTCCAGAAGGCGCGTTCCAATGGCGCCACCCATGGCGCCGGCGCCTATCAAGGCGACGTTTTCACTCATTTTGCTTCCCTTTGAAGTTTCAAAAGCAGCTCTGCAACCACCGCTTCGGGGGATTGATCGATCGACGCCTTGACCGTCAGCTCATCGGCATCAGGCGCTTCCAGCGTCGCAAGTTGGCTGTCGAGAAGGGCGACCGGCATGAAATGGCCGTCGCGGTGCTTCATGCGTTCGCTCAACACCTCACGCGTGCCTTCCAGGTAGAGAAAGGTGACCGGTTTGCCGGCGCTGGCGCGGATGCGCTCACGGTAGATCCGCTTGAGCGCGGAGCACGCTATCACCATCGGTCCGCGCGCTTGCGCCAGCTGGTCGCCGACCTTGTCCAGCCACGGCGCGCGGTCGGCGTCGTTCAGTGGCTCACCCCGGCTCATCTTGGCAATGTTTTCAGCGGGATGCAGGTCGTCCCCGTCGAAAAAGTCGGCACCGGCAGCTTCGGCGAACGCCTGTCCGATCTTGCTTTTGCCGCATCCGGACACGCCCATGATCACGTAGGCATCGCTCACAGCGACACCGAGATGCCACCGTCGACAAAGACCGTGGTTCCGTTGACGAAGGACGACGCGTCCGAAGACAGGAAGATGCAGGTCCCGACGAGTTCCTCCACCTTGCCCCAGCGCCCGGCGGGCGTCCGTTTCTCCAGCCACGCACTGAATTCCGGGTCGTTGACGAGGGCTGCATTCAGCGGCGTGTCGAAATAACCCGGCGCCAGGCCGTTGCACTGCAGGCCGTATTTGGCCCAGTCCGTCGCCATGCCCTTGGTCAGGTTGGCCACCGCACCCTTGGTCATCGTGTAGGGCGCAATACCTGGGCGCGCGAGCGCGGTCTGGACGGAACAGATGTTGACGATCTTTCCGCGTCCGCGCTTGATCATGTGCCGCGCGGCCGCCTGCCCGACATGGAAGACGGAAGCGATATTGGTCTGCAGAAGCCGTTCGAAGGCGTCCGCCGGGAAATCTTCAAGCGGCGTGCGATGCTGCATGCCGGCATTGTTTACCAGGATGTCGATCGCGCCCGTCCCCGCCTCGAAATCATCGATGGCTTTCCGTGCGCCATCGTGATCGGTCACGTCGAAGGCCAGTTCGCTGACCTTGAAACCTTCCGATTTCAGCGTTTCGGATGCTGTCGCCAGCTTCGCGCTGTCGCGTCCGTTCAGCACGATTTCCGCACCGGCCAGCGCCATGCCGCGGGCGAGCGCAAAACCGATCCCCTGGGACGATCCGGTGATCAATGCCCGTTTGCCGGACAGGTCGAACAAGGCGAGACTCATCTGAATTCCTCTACAGAAACAATTGACACTTTCTTTTGTTATGTTATCGATAACATAACTTGTCAACCCGAGAGTAGCCAAAATGAGCAAGCCAGACATTCTTCAGGTCGGCCCCTACCCCGACTGGGATCAGATCCCGCTGGAAGACGCGTTCAACATGCACAAATACTTTGAAGCGCCTGACGCTTCCGCCTTCCTGCAAAGCGTCGGCAGTTCCATCAGGGGAATCGCGACACGGGGTGAACTCGGGGCGAATCGCGCCATGATCGAGGCCTGCCCGAACCTTGAGGTCGTTTCCGTCTACGGCGTCGGCTACGACGCCGTCGATCTCGAAGCCTGCCGGGAAAAAGGCATCCGCGTCACCAACACGCCTGATGTCCTGACCAACGATGTTGCCGACCTCGGCGTGGCCATGATGCTGGTGCAGTCGCGCGGCATGATCGGCGCGGAAACCTGGGTCCGGGACGGCAGCTGGCAGGCAAAGGGCCTCTATCCCCTGAAAAGCAGGGTCTGGGGCAAACGCGCTGGTGTTCTCGGTCTGGGCCGCATCGGCTTCGAGGTCGCCAAGAGGCTCGCGGGCTTCGATCTTGAGATCGCCTATTCCGACATCGCCGCAAAGGACTATGCGCCGGACTGGACGTTCATTGCAGATCCCGTCGAACTCGCCAAACGGTCGGATTTCCTGTTCGTGACGCTGGCGGCATCCGCGCAGACACGCCACATCGTCAACCGCGAGGTCATCGAGGCCGTCGGCCCGGAGGGCATGATCATCAACATCAGCCGGGCATCCAACATCGATGAGGCTGCACTGCTGGATGCGCTGGAAAACAAGGGCCTGGGCTCGGCGGCGCTGGACGTCTTCGAGGGCGAACCCGCGCTCAATCCGCGCTTTCTGGAACTGGACAACGTGCTCCTACAGCCGCACCATGCCTCCGGAACGTTTGAAACACGCAAGGCCATGGGCAAGCTGGTCCGCGACAATCTCAAGGCACATTTTGCAGGTGAGGACCTGCTGACCCCGGTTCTGTGAGGCAGCCATGAAATCGATCGTCATTCACGCTGAAAAAGACCTGCGGATCGAAGAGCAGGAAGAACAGCAGCCCGGTCCGGGCGAAGTTCAGATCAGGCTGGCGGCAGGCGGCATATGCGGTTCGGACCTTCACTACTACAATCACGGCGGGTTCGGCCCGATCCGTCTCAAAGAGCCGATGATCCTGGGGCACGAGGTCTCCGGCCACATCACCGCGCTCGGGGCCGGCGTTACGGGGCTTTCGGTCGGACAGCTTGTAGCCGTCTCCCCGTCCCGGCCCTGCGGCAATTGCCGTTTCTGCAACGAGGGCCGTCACAATCAGTGCCTCAACATGCGCTTTTACGGTAGCGCCATGCCCTTCCCGCATATCCAGGGCGCGTTCCGTCAGGTGCTTGTGGCCGACGCATCGCAATGCGCGCCCGCAGACGGCCTGACATCCGGCGAGGCCGCCATGGCCGAACCCCTGTCTGTCTGCCTGCATGCCGCCCGGCAGGCCGGGGACATGATGGGTAAATCCGTGCTGGTCACCGGCTGCGGCCCCATCGGCATCCTCTGCATACTGGCCGCCCGCAGGGCCGGTGCCGACCTGGTCGTTGCGACGGATCTCAGTCCGTTCACGCTGGACATGGCCAGAACCGCCGCTGCGGATCTGACGATCAACATGGCTGAAAACTCAGATGGCCTGGACCGCTTTACCGCGGACAAGGGCACCTTCGAGGTTCTGTTTGAATGTTCCGGCGCCGCACCGGCGCTCACGGCAGGCATTGCCGCCATGCGGCCCGGCGGGAAGATCATCCAGCTCGGTCTCGGCGGCGACATGAGCCTGCCGATGATGGCGATTACCGCAAAGGAGCTGGAACTCAAGGGATCCTTCCGCTTTCACGAAGAGTTCTTCACGGCCGTGAGCCTGATGCAGAAGGGCCTGATCGACGTGAAGCCGTTCATCACGCAGACTCTGCCTCTCGACCAGGCCGTGGAAGCATTTGAACTTGCCAGCGACAGAAGCCGGGCCGTCAAGGCGCAAATCGCGTTCGCCTGACAGTCAACCGCATGAATGTCATCAGGGCTTTGCGATTTTGGCGCTAAGCCCCGATGGCGGCCAGCCCTGCCCTTGCCACCTCGATGTCCTGCTCGCCCGATCCGGAACCGACGCCAATGCCCCCCAGGAGCACGCCGTCAAGCCGGATCGGCAGCCCGCCCGGCAGTCCGGTGACCCTGCCTTCGGTGGCAAGCCCGATGGCGGTGCGCACGGCTTCCGGGATACTCAGGGTTTCGTTGCCGATCGAGGCTGCCGTCAGCGCCTTCGCAAGCGCGCTTTTCCGGCTCAGGAACTTTGCGCCCGTCATGCGGATTTCCGCCAGAACCTCGCCATTTGCGTCGACGATGACGATGCACTGGGGTTGCCCCATCGCCTCCGCCTTTTCCACCGCCGCCAGCAAGACCGCCAGCGCACCTTGATGGGTCAGCAGTTTCGTTTCCCGGACAAAACTCATGTCAGCTCCTGATAGGTGACTTGTTATCGATAACATATCAATGCTGCTTCAGAAATCAATCCATCCACGCCACATCGCAGGTGGCTAAATCCGGGACATCGAATCCCGGACAGCAAAAAAGCGGCACGGGGTGCCGCTCTTTCTTTTTCAGGATTGTCGTGCCTGTTTGAAAGGACAGTGCAACGGCTGTGAATGTTTCCTCAGGCCGCGGCAACCTTTGCCAGGAAGTCGTCCACGACACCCTTGAGGTGACGCGCATGATCGGCGACTTCGTTGGAGGCCACTTCCACCTGGCCGGCGGACTGGGCCGCCTCGGCAACCGCGTTCATGACGCCGGAGATGTTGTTGGCAACACCCTGCGTGCCCTCCGCCGCATCGCGGACATTGCGGGAGATCTGCGCCGTGGAGGCATCCTGCTCCTCGACCGCTGCAGCGATGGCTGACGTTGTTTCGTCTGCCTGCTCCATGGTATCGCGGATTTCCTGGATGGCGACCACGGAGTCGGCGGTGGACGACTGGATCGCTTCGATCTGGGTAGCGATTTCCTCGGTTGCCTTCGACGTCTGCGTCGCAAGTTCCTTCACCTCGGCGGCGACCACGGCGAAGCCTTTCCCGGCCTCGCCGGCCCGTGCGGCCTCGATCGTGGCATTGAGCGCCAGGAGGTTGGTCTGTTCCGCGATCGCGCGGATCAGGGTCACGACCTCGCCGATCTTGTTCGCCGATTCCGCAAGCTCGGACACCTTTTCGGTCGTCATTCGGGCGCTGCGTGATGCGTTGGTGACGATCTCGGTCGCCCGCGAGACCTGTTCGCCGATTTCGGCGATCGATCCCGCCAGCTGCTCGGTGGCAGCTGCAACGGATCCGACATTGTCGGATGCGGCCGTTGAGCTGCTTTCCGCTTCGGAGGCCTGCGACGTGGTTTCGCTGGAGATCTGGCTCAGCACCTGGGCGGTAGCCTGCATCTGCTCCATGTTCGCGGTGACGTTTCCGAGGACGGATTCAATCTCGTCGCGGAACTCCGTGATCATCGTGTCGATCCGCGCCTGCCGCTCCAGCTGTGCGTTTTGCTCTTCGCGCGACACGGCCTCAAGGTTACTGCGCTCGATGGCATTTTCCTTGAAGACCTCAACTGCCTTGGCAAGATCCCCGATTTCGTCATTGCGTGTGGTTCCGGCGACATGAACGTCAAGGTGACCGTCCGCAAGATCCCGCGTGATGTTGACGAGACCCAGCAATGGCTTGACGAGACCCCGGTCGACGACGAAGAGCCCGATGGCAGCGGCGATGACAAGGCTCGCGATTCCGATCCCGATCAATGCCATCGATCCGTTGTCGAGAAGCGCGTTGATCTGATCGGTGGCCTGGTCGACGGCCGCCAGTTCCAGCTCGATGAGCGAGGCTACCGACTGGCCGATGCGCTCGACCGCGGCGAACATTTCCGTCACCTGCTCGTTCGACTTCTGGGTGCTTCTGAGCTCCTCGAGGTGATCGCTGAGAAGCCCGTTTTTCGGATCGCCATAGGCAAGCAGCTGTTCAAGCTGCGCCTGGATATCTGCGGACCCCAGCGCATCCAGCCCGTCGCGCATGTGTTTCGCATCCGCGGTGACCTTCTCCTGCAGCGGCACGAGCAGGGCCGCATCTTCCGTGAGGCCGCCCTGAACAAGGGTCGCAACGAACTTGTTTGCGAATGCCTGCGCTTCGAGCGTGGTTTTCAGCTGGCCGACCTGGTTGTTCAGGAGATCGGAGATGATTGCCGAATTCTCGGTGACAGCCTCTTCGGTATCAATCGTCAGGGTGAACAGCTGATCGTCAATCTGCATGATCAGCGCATCGTCAATGGCCTTCTGCAACCCGATGGCTTCATGGAGCGTCTTTTTCTGCTGGTGCGACGAAATCGTGCCCGAACCGCTCTTGGCAAGCGTCTTTTCAACGAGTGCGGTGAGCTGGTCGAAATTCTCTTCTGCGCCGGTGACCAGTTCCATGGACGCAAGCTCGTCGCGATATTCGGCTATCTTCGTCTGCGTGGCAATGATCTTGTCTTCGAACAGTGTCAGCAACGCCGGATCATCGACAAAGGCGACCGTTTCGGCGAGGCCGACAAGCAGGTTCGTCTCTGCGCGCAGCTCAAGATAGAGCCTCAGCTTGGCCATTTCCTTGTTCGCGAGATTGTCCACCAGGTCCCTGCTCTGCGCTGCGGCATCCTCGCCGCCCAGAACAACCGTGAAATAGGCATCGTCCACAATCGGCGTAATCGCGCTGTTCACGCCATCATAGGCTTTGAACAGGGCCGCCATGCGCGCGTCCTTGGCTTCGCGGGCGGCAATTTTCTCTTTCGTCGCCTCGTCAAGAACGCCGAGGCGCTCCTGGAAAGTCTGGCTCTGCGAAAACAGCTCGTTGACGATGTCCCGGTTCGCGTCCGACGCGATAAAACTGGATTCGATCTGCTCGATCAGGGACACCGAATTCTGAAGGGCTCGGAAAGAGACTTCCTGCGACTGGAGCGTAACGCTGTTGGCGACCGCGGCTGCCGCCGTCGCGACTTCCGTACTGGTGAGCGCCAGCTGGGCCGCGTTTTCGATCGAGGGCAGCCTGTTTTCAGAAAGGTCCGAAAAACCGCTCTCCACCCGCTGAAACGAAAAAAGCCCGATGCCGATCGCTGTCGCGGTCAGCAGGACCAGACCTGCAAATGCGGAGAAGAGCTTGCCCCTGGTTCTCAGCTTCAGCGCCGAACCCTTTGGAAGCAAACCCGAAAAGATGTTTCTGTACCCAGCCATGTCCCCGACAGTCCTCTCAGAACAAACGTCTGCCCTATTACCTGACCCCAGATGGAAAAAAGGAATTCGCTGGCCCGGGCATCCGGGCCAGCGAACGCTTCCGGCTTAGCTGGCCGGCTTGTCGATCGGCGAGAAACCGCCGTCTTTCTGAATGGTCGTCAGGAACACGTCGTTCATGCCCTGATTGTCGTCCTGACCGAAGGACAGTGTTACGCCGCCCATGTCGAAGTTACCGGTGCTCCAGTAAGCGTTCAGGAAGTTCTCGCGGGTCACGTCCTTGCCGGCTTTCTCCAGGCCCATGACAGCCAGGCGACCGACGACATAGCCTTCCAGCGTGACGAACCCGGGCTCGGCAGACGGATCTTTCGCCTTCAGAGCAGCCTGGTATTCCTTCACGAGCGGAACAGTCGTGTCCCACGGGAACGGGACAACCTGCGAGATGATGACGCCTTCGCCCGCATCGCCGAGCTCAGCCGACAGAGCTTTCGAACCGACGAAGGAGATGTTGACGAACTCGGCGTCCATCTTGACCTTCTTGGCAAGCTTGATGAATTCGGCAATCGGCTTGTAGGCGCCGACCATCACCACGGCCTGCGGCTTTGCCTTGCGGATTTCCAGCAGGGCAGACTTCACGGCTGTCGTGTTGCGCTGGTAGGTGCCTTCTGCAACCAGGTCCAGCCCGCGCTTTTCCATGGCAGCCTGGACACCGGCGAGACCGACACGGCCAAATCCGTCGTCCTGATAGAGAATGGCGATCTTATCGAGGCCGAGCGCACCATGCAGATGCTCGATCCATGCCTCGGTTTCAGCGGCGTAGGTTGCGCGGACGTTGACGATGTTGCCATGCGCCGGATCGCGCAGGAAGCCTGCACCGGTAAAGGGACCGACAAACGGGACCTTGGCGGCGGTCGCAATCGGCTGGGTCGCCTTGGATGTCGGCGTTCCGACAGGACCAATCAGGCCGAAAACTTTCTTGTCGTTGATCAGGGTGTTCACCGCAGCGATGGAACGATCCGGCTCGTAGCCGTCATCCATGCTGACCAGTTCAATCATGCGGCCATGTACGCCGCCTGCAGCATTCGCCTCTGCAAAAGCTGCCTCAATGCCAAGTTTCATACCGGTACCGAGTGCTGCTGCCGGGCCTTCAAGAGCAGCCGCCTGGCCGAACAAGATCTTGGTGTCACTGACACCATCTTCAGCAAGCGCCGGACCGAACGACATCATAAGAGATGCGGCCAGCGTAGAAACAAGTGCATTTCGCAATGTAGACATCGTTTGAAGTCTCCCTAGAGTGTGCAGCGCACAAACAAGCGCCATGCACCCAAGGTAGTACGAAAGTATTAATAACCTGTATTTGAGAAAATTACACTTCTGTCGTGAAATATTACGATATCAAAACAAGAGAAAAATACGGACAGTTGGAATTTAAATAAACCGCTCTGCCTTATTAAGAAATGCGAAAAAACTTTACCCGCGAAAATTATAAGAATTTTAAGCTTCGCTTTTCTGTTAGACGACTTTCTACGATCTATTTGACCATAGGTAATTTTTGCTTTGCGTTACATTTCATGATCTCTGCTCATCTAGGCTGATCTCAGAGATTCCTGCATTGCTACTGTACCGTCGCAAAGACAAAACGCAACGTACGGTCGTTTTCAGGTTGTATTTTTCATCCCTTCCGGCGCCGGTTCTTGCCTATTTCAGGGAAAATTTATCGGAAGTGTTTACCCGGTCACTCCTCGCGTGCACCTCGATTTCCTCTGCGTAATCTTCTAAAAAAAGAGAAAACAAAAAGATCCAAAGCTGTTTTGCGCTCAAACGTGACGAAAATCACGCCCTTGATGCAGAGACTGAACTAATGCGATCCGGAAATTCATTGAGGAAACTCTACGATGCCACTCACGAATCCATTGTTCCGGGACAATCAACGAATTCGCAACGCTGCGGAAAATGCGCCTCCCATGCGCCGGGGTGAACGCGATACCGAAGCAGTCCGCATTTTGCAGAATGCGCTGATGGCCGTGAATGCCGCCACCATGCGGCGTTCCATCCGGTCGGACGGCACGCTTGACGGTGACTATGGCGGCGAAACCGTCGCCGCCGTCTCCAGGTTCCAGGAAATGCAGGGGCAGGCCGACGAGGGCCGAGGTGACGGCATCGCCGGACGCCTGACATGGCAGGCCCTGGACCGGGAAGCGCCGCACCGGCCGGTGCCGGTCAGCATCGCGCCTGCGCCCGTCGTCACGCCTCCCGCCGAGAGCCCACAGACCTTGGGACCCGGGTCGGTCAGAACCCCGACGGCAGCCGTGCTCCTGCGCGAGTACCGTCGTTTCAGGGACGTCAACGGCTTGCCCTGCGGACAGGGGATTACCAACCAGTGCGCCATCCGGATGAGCGTCGCACTCATGCGCAGCGACATCGGCTTTCATTTCGACCGCACACGCATCCGCTATACACATACCGCATCGAACAGGAGATGCGGCACCGGGGTAGCGCACAATGCCAGCGCGTCCCGCCTGATCGCATATCTCCAGGATTTCTGGACTTTCCGGCGATACTCCAAAGCCGGCGCGAACGCGCTCACGGCCGCGCAGATCGAGCAGGCGATCTCCGGCCGTCCGGGTATCATCTATTTCGAGGATTGTTTTCAGCGGACGGACGGCTCTGCCGGAGACCACATCGACTTCTGGGACGGGTCCCGTGTCATGAACGACCGGCTCGACTACAACGGCCCGGGCGAACGCGAACCGGGCGAAGGCCCCTCGAGCAGCCGCTGGTTCCGGAACATCCGGCGCGAACTCTTGTTCCTGCAGATCCCGGCCTGAGCCGGATCAACGCGCGAAAGACGTTCAGCAGTGCACCAAACATCAACTCCGGAGGCCGCGAGGCCCCCGGAGGTTCGAGGCGTGGTGCGAATTAGAGCGTGCCGGCACCCATTTCCCTGGCAATGTGATCCGCCTGCCGGATCGCCAGCGCAACGATGGTCAGTGTCGGGTTCTCGGCCGCACCGGTCGTGAATTGCGAGCCGTCCGAAATGAACAGGTTGGCGATGTCATGGGTCTGCCCCCACCTGTTTACCACCCCGTCCCGCGCGTTTTCCGACATGCGGTTGGTGCCGAGGTTATGCGTCGACGGATACGGCGGCGTCGGGAACGTGCGCGTCGCGCCGACCGCTTCGTACACCGCTGCGCCCTGCCGGTAGGCGTGGTTGCGCATCGCGATGTCGTTGGGGTGGTCGCTGAAATGCACATTGGCGACCGGCAGGCCCCATTGATCCTTGACGTCGTGGTTGAGCGTCACCCGGTTGGTCTCCTGCGGCATGTCCTCACCGACGAGCCACATCCCGGCCATGTTTTCATACTGGTCGAGCGCAGAGGTGAATTCGCGGCCCCAGGCGCCCGGGTCAAGGAACGCGGCCATGAACGGAATGCCGAGCGCCAGCGTTTCCATCTCGTAGCCGCCGACGAAGCCGCGTGACGGGTCATGGCGCGATTCATCCTGGATGATCCCGGCCATCGTCGTGCCGCGCCACATCCGGACGGGCTTGTCGAACACGGCATAGACGGACCCCGTCATGTGCCGCATGTAATTCCGGCCGACCTGCCCGGAGGAATTTGCCAGTCCGTCCGGAAACAGCGTCGAGGCCGAATTGAGCAACATACGCGGAGATTCGAACGAGTTGCCGGCGACGCAGACGATGCGAGCCTTCTGCATTTGCAGGTTGCCGTCCTTGTCGAAATATTCGACCCCGGTCACCTTTCCGTCCGGATTGTGCAGGATCCTGGCAACATGGGCACGCTCGCGCACCTCCAGGTTGCCTGTCGCCTCGCCCCGGGGAATGTCGGTATAGGCAGCGGACCATTTGGCGCCCCACTTGCAACCCTGGAAACAGAAGCCGGTTTGCTGGCAAGGCAGACGCTCGTCGAAGTCCTCGGCATTGATCGCCATACGGCCTGTATGAACATCCTTGTAGCCGAGTTCCCGGGCTCCCTTTTCAAAGACGAGGTAGTTGTTGTTTCCGGGAAGACCCGGCCTGCCATTCGTGCGGGTCACCCCGAGCTTGTCTTCGGCCTTGGCGTACCAGGGCTCCATCTCCGCGGCATCGATCGGCCAGTCGAGCAGGCTTGCGCCCTGAACATCGCCGTAGGTCGTGGCGGCCTTCCATTCATGCGGCTGGAAGCGCAGGGACGCCCCGGCCCAGTGCGTGGTCGTGCCGCCGACGGCCTTCACGATCCAGGCGGGAAGTCCCGAAAAGTCCTTTGAAACCCGCCAGTCGCCACTGGTCGTGCGCGGGTCCACCCAGGCAAGCTGCCCGAAACTCTCCCACTCGTCGTTGACATAGTCCTCCGGCAGGTACCGTCCCCCCGCTTCCAGGGCGACCACGCTGACGCCTTTCTGCGCCAGCTCGTTGGCAAGAACGCCGCCGCCGGCGCCGGTTCCGATGACAACGACAACAGTGTCGTCGTTCAGATCAAATGGTGCAGCCATAGTTCTGTCCTCCCCTACGGCTCAAAGCCAGTTGATGTCGTTGAAACCGCGGTCGATGTAACCGCCCTTGGAATAGCTCTCGCCTTCATATCCGAAGACCGGCCAGACCGCTTTCTGGTTGTAGAGCCCGGTGACAAGGCCGCCGCGGATCTTCTGGAAAAACGCGCTCTCTTCCATGTTGCGCAGGATATCCACCCGGTCGCGCTCCCATCCGGCACCAAGATATCCGTCATGCCCTTTGCCTTGCGCCGCAGCGTCAAGGGCCGCAATGCCGGCTTCGACCTCCTCGGCAAGATCCGCATTGTCGTAGCCCTGGACCGCGATCACATAGAACTCGTCGGCGATACGGTCGTGCGGGTAGATGTCCCGGGCCATCTGCACCAGCGTTGCAAAGGTCTCTGGCTTCAAGGTCGTCACTTCCGCCGCCCAGGCTGCGTCCTTGGCAGCGATGAAACCCGATCCGATCACGAACGAAGCGCCCGCCGCGCTTGCGCTCAACAGCAATTGCCTGCGGCTGAGGCCTCTCGGCCCGTCTGCCTTTCTCATTTTCTCTCCTCCCTCTTGATCGTCATTTGAAGCGGCCGCCCCGCTCGAGCACCTCGATCTGGTACCCGTCCGGATCCGCAACGAAGAAAAACCGGGCAACCAGCTCTCCGGCCGGCGCGAATTCGACAAGTTTTCTCGGATTGAGCCCCGCGGCCTCGAAGCGCGCGTGTTCGGCGTCGACATCTTCGACGGAAACCGCGAAGTGCCCGTAGCCGTCGCCGAGGTCATAGGGGGCGGTCTGCGACTTGTTTACGGTAAGCTCCAGCTCGAATTCGCTCTCCGCATTGCTCAGATAGATGAGCGCGAATTCGGGGAAATCCAGGCGATCCTTGACGGTCAGACCGAATGCCTTCTCGTAAAAGGCAAGCGACCGCTCTTCGTCCAGAACGCGGATCATGGAGTGAATTGCTTTGGCCAAGAGACCGTCCTCCCGCTGCTGTGACTAGGCGGAAGGGTAGAAGGTGCCTGTGCGGGTGGGTGGTATACTTATACCACCTGGAACTTTTTCTCCGGCTTTGGCTCTTCAAAGGTCGTCGGCATCATGTCTGCAACGTTGATGCCCGGGTTGACTTCGATGAATTTCAGGCAAGCACAACGCAACAGGGACGTGAAGTTCGTCGGCTCGCCGCGCAGCTGCAAGACTTCGGAATGCAGCGTGGAAATGAAGGTCGGTGTCGAGACATTGTCCCGCCGCGCGATCTCGTCAATTATCTCCCAAAAGGCGTTTTCCAGCCGGATGCTGGTGCTTTGCCCGTTCAGACGCATGCTGCGTGTCTGCGTGGCATAGCGTTCGGGATCCTGTCCCGCAAAGATCTGACACATGTTGTTCCTCCCGGTGTCAGTTTATTGGCTCGCAGAGCAAATTGCCCTGCTGGCTGCCGTGCGTGCACGAACGCGATCATTATGATCCAGAGACCGGCGAAGCGCCAGCCACCGCGTCGCGGTGGCTCCTGAACGGCGATGACGCTGGTGGGTGTGGGGCACCGCGCCGTTCCCCTCCATCGTCACCCCGGACGAACGTGAGTGAGATCCGGGGCCGGAGAGTCCGTGTCTCGCAACCCGCACCAGGAGAACCTGTTCCAACGCCCGTGCCTCCCCGATCCCGGCGCGCGCTCCGCTTGGCCGGGATGACGAAGGACAGGTGTCGATCCAATACACTTCCCTCTCCGTCATTGCCGGACTTGATCCGGCAATCCATGCCCTGACGCTACAAAAACGCAGTCCCTGACAAGCGGACAAGAAACCGCATGGATCCCGGATCAGGTCCGGGATGACGCTGGTGGGGGTGGCGCGGGATGCGCACATCCGTCATTCCGGGCAAGGACGGCGCAGCCGGACGCTGAGCCGGAATTCAGATATGAGCGTGAGCGGAGCGAACACCAGAACCACATACCCCTCCTGACGCTTCAATCACGCAATCCCCGACAAGCGGACAAGAAACGGCATGGATCCCGGATCAAGTCCGGGATGACGCTGAGTGGGTGTGGTGCGGAATGCAATTTGCCAACAACTCCCCCCTCATCCTGAGGAGGACCGCCAGGTCCGTCTCGAAGGATGGGCCGCGAGGCCTGCGCTTGCCGCCCATCCTTCGAGACGCGCGATTTCGCTCCTCAGGATGAGGAAGAGGATAGGGCTGACCGCGGTGGGTGTGGGGCACTTCACCCTCCCCCGCCATCGTCACCCCGGGCGCAGCGCAGAGGAGATCCGGGCCCCGCTCGTTTCCGAATTCTGTGCCGGAAACCGCTGCGGTTCGCCCGAAAAGATCGATACCCTAAAGCGCCAGTTTGAGTTTGCCGCCGTTCGCCGACCGTGAACAGCAAGACATCATGCGCCGGTTTTCAGTGCGTTCGCTTCTCGTCAGAACCATGTCCCGGTGGTCGACTTCACCGTCGAGCACCGTAACTTCGCAGCTGCCGCACAGGCCCTCCCGGCAATCGCAGGCGACATCGATCCCGGTCGCGAGAATGGCGTCGAGCAGCGTCTCGTCCGCCCCGACCGTGATCTTCAGACCCGAGTCCGCCAGATCGACCTCGAACCCGCTTTCACGGGCGGGATCGAGGCCGGCGCTCCCGGCGGCGAAGAACTCGAAATGAAAGCTGCCGCCGGGCAGATGCGCGGTCAGCTGTTCGAGCGCGGTGATGAGCCGCTGCGGCCCGCAGACGTAAATCTGCCCCCCCGGGGGCAGGCCATTGACGATCTGCTGCAGATCGGCGCGTTGCCCTTCGTTGCCCGCATGGATCGTCAGGCAGGAACCGTGCTCCCGCTCAAGCCGTTCGATAAACGCCATCGTCTGCCTGGTGCGCCCGCAATAGTGAACATGGTAGGACTTGCCCAGCGCCTTCAGGCGATCAGCCATGGCGATGATCGGCGTGATGCCTATGCCTCCGGCAACAAGGACATGCTGCTCCGCGTCTTCATCCAGGCGGAAGAGATTGTGCGGACCGCGCAGCCGCAGCTCCATCCCCTCATTCACCGCATCATGAATATGGGCGGAGCCTCCACGTCCGTTATCCTCGCGCAGGATCGCAAGATCGTAGCCGCCGTTTCCCGGCTTCCCGCAAAGGGAATATTTGCGGTCGTAACCGCCGGCCACAAGCTCGACATGCGCTCCGGCGCTCCACTTCGGAAGCGCCCGGCCGCGCGCATCCACGAGCGTCAGGCCAACGACGCCGTCTGCCTCCCGGCGAACCGCGGCGACCTTGACCTTGCGGGAAATGTCCCGCCGGAGCGGCGGACCGACGGGGAAGTGCCGCTCGCTCCGGGACAGTGAGGGATCGCGCCGCTCGGGATTGCCGGCGGGATCCCAGGCAACCCAGACCTCTTCGGGTCCTCGGAAAGACGTGCTTGGAACATGGGAGAACGTCTGCTCGCAAAGCTTCAGATGCGGCAGGCGGCGCGTGAATTCCTCCAGGAAGATCCGCATTTCCATGCGACCGATATTCTTGCCCATGCACTGGTGGCTGCCATAGCCGAATGTCAGGTGATCGACGGCATTGTCCCGGTAGATATCGAACCTGTCGCCGTCCTCGAAATGGTGCTCGTCCTGATTGCCCGAGGCCTGGACGATGAGAAGCTTGGCCCCCACCGGCAGCTCCACTCCCGCGAGACGGGCCGGTGCGGTCACCTGCCTGCGCCAGGCAACAATGGACCCGGCGTAGCGCAGGCATTCCTCGACCGCGTTGGGAATGAGGCTCGGGTCGTCGCATATGTCGTCCCATGCCTGGCGGTGGCTCAGGAGCGTCCGGAACATGTTGGCCGACGCAAGGGAGGTCGTCTCATGCGCGGCGACAATGATCGCCATCATCATGGAATGCACGTAACTGTCGGTCACCACATCCGGCATTTGTGCGTTCTTTCGGATGGTTTCATGCATCCACCCCGTGCCGTCCGGCTCCTGCTTCATCCGCTCGATGATCTTGCCGGCATATTGCCAGAACTGCCCGACGGAATGGGCAACCGCGATCTGCTGTTCGTCTGTCGGCTTGCCCCATGTGTTGACGGAATGGGCGACGGAGAAGGTCTTGAAGACCGCGATCTCATCTTCCGGCACACCCAGGAAATGCAGCGCGACATTGAGCGGTACCTCATAAAGAAGCGCGTCGACGAGGTCGACACGGCCGCTATCGATGAACTGATCCATTTT
Organism: Roseibium sp.; assembly: GCF_965232425.1. Taxonomy (GTDB): domain Bacteria; phylum Pseudomonadota; class Alphaproteobacteria; order Rhizobiales; family Stappiaceae; genus Roseibium. The sequence continues at coordinate 4,520,765 of NZ_OZ246971.1, read as the reverse complement.
CTCGCGCGTCAGCCGGCGCACCATCTCCTGCTTGGTTTCCAGGTTTTCCGGCAGGAAGTGATCCATCAAGACGCGCCGCCGTTCCATATGCGCGGGCTCGTCCTCGTTCACCATCGTCCGGTTGAGCTGATAGCCGTAGCTCTTCAGAACCTCCATCGCCTCCGGCGGCGCCGGCGTGATCTTTTCAAGGGCGATACAGGGCGAATAGAGAATGTTGTCGCGAAAGACCGCCTTGATGTCCTCGTACCGGCTGACCACCCAGTAACCGAGCTTTTCGCTGAAGAAGACCGGCAGCTGCTCGCGCGACCAGCGCAGCGCCTCGGCGGGGTCCGCCTGGTAAGGCGCGTCGAACGGATCGAACTCGGCGGCCGCACGTGAAAACGGGCAAGCTGCCTCGTCCGCGGTGCCCGTTTCTGCATCGCTCGAACCCGTCATGTCCCCACCCTCGTCAAATCACGTCTTCTGTGTTTCACGGGCAGTATAGAAAAGAATAAGAGCCCGCGCGACAACTGGCCTGCCACCTTCCTCACCGGCTCGAAGCGGCACCTGTCCCACGTTCCCCGTCATCCCGGCAAGGTGCACGGATGAAACTGATGCGTTTGGCGCGGGATGAGGTGAGCTGGCAAGGTCGGTCCCACTCCCCTTTGTTCGTCATCCCGGACGAACGTGCGTGAGATCCGGGGCCGGAGAGCCGCCAGGCTGGCCAGTTACCCCGGCAAAAACCCTGACGCCTGTGCCGCCCCGGTCCCGGCGCGCGCTGCGCTTGGCCGGGATGACGAACGACTGGTGTCGATCACATACCTTTCAACCTCCGTCATTGCCGGACTTGATCCGGCAATCCATGCCCTGACGCTTTAACACCGCATGCCCCTGAAAAGCGGACAAGAAACGGCATGGATCCCGGATCAAGTCCGGGATGACACCGGTGGGTGTAGGCACCTCCCTCCCCTCGGCCTTCACACCGGTTTCAATACCATCCTCATCCTGAGGAGGACCATGGGTCCGTCTCGAAGGATGGGCGGCAAACGCAGGCGTGTGTGCCCCATCCTTCGAGACGCGCGATTGCGCTCCTCAGGATGAGGCGGAGGATAGGGCTGACCGCGGTAGGCGTGAGGCAGCTCACCGTTCCCTTCCATCGTCACCCCGGACGAACGTGAGCGAGATCCAGGGCCGGAGAGCCGCTGTGCTGGCCAATTCCGCCCGCAAAAACCCTGACGCCTATGCGTCCCCGGTCCCGGCGCGCGCTGCGCTTGGCCGGGATGATACTGGTGGAGGTCACGCGGGAAGCGCACATCCGTCATTCCGGACAAGGACGGCGAAGCCGGACGCCGAGCCGGAATCCAGACATGAGCGTGAGCGAAGCGAACACCAACACCGCATGCTTTGCCGGTCGGACACGAAACGGCATGGATCCGGGATCAAGTCCGGGATGACGCTGCTGGTGTGGGTTCGCTATCCTTCTACTCAGCCCGCGAAATCGACGACGATCGTGCCTTTGGCGCGGCCTTTCTCCTGGTATGCGAGGGCGTCCGTGGCGCTGGAAGGCGCGAAGCTGGTGGCGTCGACAACAGGCTTGACCTTTCCGGCCTCAACAAGCTCCTTGAGTGTCGCAAGATGACGGGTCTCTGGCATCATCGGAACGAACCTGTACCTGGCGTCCTTTTCCCTGGCCTTGCGCCTGAGGTCGCGTGCCTTGAACCAGAGCACTTGCCGCACGAGCGGATTGAGACCCAGGCGCCTTGCAGCCTTGTCGTCAACCGGGCCAAACAGGCTGATGACTGCGCCGCCCGGCCTGATCACGTCAAAGGCGGAAAAGGTCGCGTCTCCGCCGAGCGTATCCAGCACGATGTCCAGATCGTGCACGATGTCCCGGTAGTCCACGAGCTGATAGTCGAGGACGTTGTCGGCGCCGAGCCCCCTGACCCAGTCCGCGTTTTCCGTGCTTGTCGTGGTAAAGACCGTCGCACCAAGGAATTTTGCATATTGAATTGCAAATGATCCGACAGCACCGCCGCCCTCGTGGATCAGGACGTGGTCACCCGCCCTGAGCCCGGCCCGCTCGAACGCCTGGATGACCACGCTGCCGATAAGCGGAAGACCGGCGGCCTCGCGAAAGCCGGTATTTGCCGGCATCTCCCTGACCTGAGCCGCTGGTGCCGATACGAACGCCGCGCACGTGTCGAGACCGACTTTCGGCACATGCCCGAAAACCGCGTTGCCAAGATCATGCGTTGCCACGTTTGCGCCCTTCGCGACGACAATGCCGGAGATGCAAAGCCCGCGGCCATGCGGATATTTCGTTTTCACGATACAGGACTTCTTTCCGTCTTCGGCAAGAAAATCGGCCGGATTGACGCCGGCAGCATGCACCCTGATCAGAACCTCGCCTCGGCCTGGCTTCGGTTTGTCCGGCCAGCCGTCCACAGGATCAGACTCGGTCGTCCGAACGCGGCGTGTTTCGGGTCGGAATTCAATCATCGGCTTGACCCGTCAGCGGGTTTGCCACCCTGGGTTTGCCACCCTGTCCAAAGACACGTGTCTTTTCTTGCGAAACTGATGTTTTACGCGCCGCCCGGGACCGCAACACCAGGCGTGTCGGACCGCCTTGCGATCTTTCGGCGCAGCTGGACACTGTCCTTGCCGCGCACGCGAAAACGGGCCTATCCATTGTGATATCTGCGTCAGTAGACGGTGGCAGGTGCGGCAGAAGAGGCCAGGCTGGTGCCAGATACAGCGGTATGCGGCCACCTCCTGCCTCCTGCGCGGACCTCAAGTGAAGCCAGCAAAACTCTGTCATCATTATACGGACGCCTCAATTGACAGACGCCCCCACACACGCGAATTCTTAGCAAGAAAAAGGTAAAAAAGATGTACATGCAGAATTATTTTGAATAGACGAGATATTTCTTGGATAAATTATTTTGAGATTTATTATTCACTACAAACATATAGCTCGGATTTGTTGAATACCCGAGGGAGCGTCCTGACCCAGGCTGGTTTGAACGGGGCGCGCAAACGTAGTGGGCACGGACCTTGTTCGGCGCGGATGCCATTGCTTGAGCCCGGTGGAGAAACGAATCGTGAGCGGATGGACCGGCAGCCTGATGCAGTGGCTGTCGGGATGACATCCGACCGGTGTCGACAACACGCTTTCCAACCCAGACTTGACCCTGCAATCCATTCCCTGGCCTTTGAATCGCACACGCGCTGCCAGACAGAAACGGAACGGCATGGATCCCGGATCAGGTCCGGGATGACACCGGGGTTCAGTACCCCTTATTTCCGTTCACCATTACTTCGAGATTACCACCATCCTCATCCTGAGGAGGACCATGGGTCCGTCTCGAAGGATGGGCAGCAGGCGCAGGCGTGTGTGGCCCATCCTTCGAGACGCGCGTCCGCGCTCCTCAGGATGAGGCGAAGAATAGGGCTGACCACGGTGGGTGTGAGGCAGCTCACCGTTCCCTTCCGTCGTCACCCCGGACGCAGCAAAGCGGAGATCCGGGGCCCACTCGTTTCCAGAGCCTGTGTCGTTCTCGCTCGTTGCCGGTGTCGTTCTCCAGCACTGTGTCTTCCGAGTTGCGGCGCACTGGATTGGATCCCGGATCAAGTCCGGGATGACACCGGTGGGGGTGGCCACCTCCCTCCCCCCTCCCGACCTTCACACCGGTTTCAACACCACCCTCATCCTGAGGAGGACCAAAGGTCCGTCTCGAAGGATGGGCGGCAGGCTCGGAACTCGCGACCCATCCTTCGAGACGCGCGTCCGCGCTCCTCAGGATGAGATCAGGGGACGTGAAGGTCACCCGCCTCGCCACTGTCACCCCGGACGAACACCGTGAGATCCGGGGCCGGGGTGCCGCGATCCGCTGTCAGATACGGGAACATCGGCTATGCTCCCACCTCCCCGATCCCGGCTCGCGCTGCGCTTGGCCGGGATGACGACGGGATCAGGGGTCGCGCTCTTCAATCCTCACCCGGCTGCGAGCGCCACGTCTGCGTCAGCGGTGCAGGGATGCGTCATTTCTGCGAAGCCGTGTCCGAAGGTGATCGCCCTTTGAATGCCTTCCTCGAAGAAATCCAATCCCATGGGACATTGCACATCGGGCAGGACGACGACGTCGTAGAGTTCATCAACCTCTCCCTGAATGCGCAGCCATTCGACGGTTTCGCGCGATTGAAGATTGATGATCTGGAGGCCGCACCAGGGCTCCGCGTCCCGGACCTTCAGAGCCGCATCGAGATCCAGCCCGGCAAAGGACTCGTCGCGCGGCAGCGACAGGCCAACAATGGCGTTGTTGTTGTGGAAGGCGAGCCCGCGCAGGAACCCGGGGCAAAAAGCGATCGGCTCCATCGCACCGGTCGTCCGGTCGATCCGGCACAGATGCCCCCGCCCGGCGTCGAGGACATAAAGACCGTTCCGGTAAAGCCGGGGCGAATGCGGCATGGACAATCCCTTTGCGAGGATCGTGTCGGTGGTGACGTCCATGATCAGGCCGCCGTCATTGCGGTGTTCCCGCCAGCCCGCCGCAACATCCGTTCGTGAAACGGCGGTCACGTAGCGCGGGTGGCCATCTTCCATGGCGAGACCATTGAGATGACAACGGTCTTCGGCGGCCAGTTCGGAAATGAAGGGCGGTTTCCACAGCGGACGGAAGGAATGCACAGGATCCGTCACCGCGAGGCAGGAATAGGCCGTGTTCACGAAGATGATCCGGCCATTTACATCCAGGGCGAGGTCATGCGCGGCCACGTTTCCGGTGACGAAGGACTGGCGGGGAACATAGCACTTGTCAAAGGTATCGTCGGCGATGTTCCCCGGCATCAGGATGTTTTCAAAGCGCCAGAACTGGTGCAGTGTTCCGAGGTAAAGGCGTTGAGACGCCGGATCGGTCCAGAGCCCCATGGCCCTGTCGAAGTTCCGTTGGTGAAACGAAAGCGCCCCGGTTTTCATCACACCGATCAGAAGCAGCTTGCCGGTCTTGTAGGACGTAAACGCCAGCGAGCACTTGTTGCGAAGCAGCCAACGGACAATGCCGGGCGAACAGGAAATTTCCAGCCTGGTTTCGGTTTTTTCCGGCGCAGTTTTGTCGGCATCTGCGATCTTTGACGACACGGCTTTGCCAACGGCCCGCGCACGCGTGGCCTTGAGCTTGCTCGCCTTGATGTTTTTTGGTCCGGACACTCTGCGTCTCCTCTTTTTGTTTCGCTCCGCGAACGCTCTGCCGCGTTTTCGTTTTCTCCCCGACTGTCACCCCCGGACGTCACCCCCGGATTTAACACTCCCCTCAGCCTGAGGAGGACCGCGAGGTCCGTCTCGAAGGATTGGCGGCAGATGCAGGACTTGCAGCCCATCCTTCGAGACGCGCCTTCGCGCTCCTCAGGATGAGGTCAGGGGCGTGGCGGTTCCTTCCCCCCTCAACCGTCACCCCGGACGCTGCGAAGCGGAGATCCGGGGCCGGGCTGCCACCACGCCAGCGACAGCTTCCGGCAAGCACGCCAACGCTTGTGCCTTCCCGGTCCCGGCGCGCGCTTCGCTTGGCCGGGATGACGAACGACCGGTGTCGATCCAATACATTTCCCTCTCCGTCATTGCCGGACTTGATCCGGCAATCCATGCCCTGACACTTCAACCGCGCAGTCCCTGACATGCGAAAACGAAACGGAATGGATCCCCGATCAAGTCGGGGATGACGCCGAGTAGGTACGGGCACCCGCGGGATGCGCACTTGCGTCATTCCGGACAAGGACGGCGAAGCCGGACGCTGAGCCGGAATCCAGACATGAGCGTGAGCGGAGCGAACACCAAAACCACGACCCTTCAGCGCACGCCCAGTCCGGCTGAAACGAAACGGAATGGATCCCGGATCAAGTCGGGGATGACGCTGAGTGGGTACGGGCACCCGGGGGATGCACACTTGCGTCATTCCGGACAAGGACGGAGAAGCCGGACGCTGAGCCGGAATCCAGACATGAGCGTGAGCGAAGCGAACACCAAAACCACAAACCTTCAGCGCGAGCCCAGTCCGGTTGAAACGGAACCGCATGGATCCCGGATCAGGCCCGGGATGACGCCGGTTGGTGCAGCGGCTCTGGCCCAGATAAACCCTCCTTTGAAACAGAAGAAGCTGGCCGCCTGGAGGTCCGCCGGCGGCCAGCTCTGGGGAGGTCCCCGCCGGAGCGGGGCCATATGGCGGCGCGGTTTGCGTCAGAACCTTATTTTCAGGCCCGCGTTGACAGAGACCTGCTCGTCCGTGGTGTAGCCGGCCTCGAAAAAGACGGGGCCGATATCGAGACCCGCATAGCCGCGCGCGGAAAATCCGTCGTCATAGGGCGTGGCCAGGCCGGGACCGGTCTTCGGCAGCCCTCCGAGCGTTACGGTGCCGCGGATATCGGGAGCAAAGGCATAGTGGCCTTCGACACCGTAGCGGACCCGCGCCCGATACTGCGCGCCGATCAGCGGGACGTTCTGCATCATCGGGATGTCGTGCGTCATCTGAAACTGCGTGCCGACAATGCTGGTGAAACGCTGGTCAACCTTCAGGTCCTCACCGCCGTAGAGCTCATAGGTGTGGGACTGGGTCCACTTGCCGAGATAGTTCAGGCGCAGGCTGCTGCCCCAGGGACCGTCGACAAGCAGCGAGGGGGACAGGAACACCGAGCCGTAATTGGCATCGACCGTGTCAATACCGCTCAATACCCGGTTGTCGGCAACGTCCCGCTGGGTGTGATTGGCGGTAAGGCCCGCGATCAGCGACAGGTCGAACCGGTCCTTGAACGTGCCGGCGACGCCGCCAAACAGGGTGGCCGAGTGCGTGTCGTAGCCGGTGTCGTTGTCCATTTCGTCGATGCTCTCAAGGTAGCCGTAGGCGGCACCGAAGAAATAGCTGCGGTCGGGCTTGTTCACGCCGACGATGGTCCCGGCCGAATAGCCGCTATAGCCGCCATCGCGCTCATCGTTGATATCGTCGCCGACGACCACGGCACCATCACCCTCCTCTTGCACCCAGCCGGTGAACATGCGCGCCCACTTGTTCGACAGGCCCGCCTCGCCGTCACCGTTGAAACCGAAATCGCCCGACGGCAACCGGGATGCGGTTTCCTCGTCAACCGTATTCTGGATCATGGAGACCAGGGACCAGGCCGCCTGATCCTGCTGCGCATAGGATTCCAGGTCGAAGGTGTAAATCGTATCATTCAACAGAACGAGCCCGTTGGGAGAGTAAATCAGGTTAACGTTCGGACCATCGACACCGTTGACGAACTTGCCCCAGCTGACGTCGAACTGCAGGGCCGCATTATAGCCGTCTCCCAGGTGGAACCGGTTCCAGTTCTTGGCTGTCGGGTTGATATAGAGATCGCCGACAAGGATAGAGCCGTCAAACAGGTAGGTGTTGTTGTAGCCGTTGACGCCCAATTGCCCATCGTTTTCGTAGAGGATCGACCAGCCGTTGGGAGTCCGGATTTCGCCGTAGTTATAGACATCGTGACCAGAGCCGCCTCTGGTTATGATCCCGGCGGACATGCCGTTGTCCCGATCATTGTTGATCTGGATCAGACCGGCATTGACGACCAAGTTCCTGTAGCTGCTGGCGTTGTCTCTAAGGATGTTGAGGTCGTCAACTGACGGAGCACCGCTCCCAGGTAACGGGTCCGCGTAATCGTAGATTGCCCGGCTCAAAAAGCTTTCGATGCCGGCGGAAATCGGGTTTATGCTGGGATCAGCGGGGGAACCGGCGTTGGCTGCGTCGATGACGATGTTGCCGTAATTGTATTGCCTGAGCCCGGACCCCTGCATTTCCATGCCGATGCCGATCGACCCTATATAGATGCTGCCGAAATTGTAGGCATCGACATCATGCGCATTCACGTACATGCCGGCCACTTCACTTCTGGATGTACTCGTCCCGGTCGGAGTGGTCGCGATGATGTTGATGGTGCCATAGTTGTACATCGCCGCATCGACAATATAACGGTTCAAGTCGTCGTCAGCATAGAGAGGGATAGTAAGACCGTTATTAAGAGCGGTAGCCTCAGTCTGGAAGCCTTCAAGCTCCATCGCGCGGATGTCCGAGTTGCCCGAGCCTTTCCAGGCCTGGAGCAACCCGTTGTTGACCATGAGATGGCCGGTCTTTGCGGCATCCGCCTGTAAGTTGCTCGCGGCATTCGGGTCAAGGGCGGCGATGCGCATCAGCCGCGTACCCGACTCGCTGTAACTGTAGATCGAGCTGTTGTTCACCAGCGTTGCTGCATCCGAGCGCGAGGTAAAGAGACCGTACGCCTCTTCATAGCGCAGGGCGATAACGCCGTTGTTGATGTTCAGGGAGTTATCCGCATAGAAGAGGGCTGTAGCCGCGGCATTAAAATCGCCGACATCGATCAGGCCGTTGTTGATGACGATCGCGTTGGTGGCGTTCCAGACAGATATGGCGTCGCCGTAGCCGAAGCTTCTTACGGCCGATTGGTTGTAACTTGCGTGCCCGACAGTGTAGCCGTAGTTGTTGGCCGTCCCGGTCGTGTAGATCGACCCGTTGTTGGTGATGACAACGTCAGCCCAGCCGTCGACAGACAGACCGGCGCCATCCTCGTCGATGTTCATCGTGACGCCTTCCTCAACGGTCAGCGTGCCGCCATCAGCTGTCAGTTCGTTGGTCCCGCCCGGCCAGTCCCCGTTCGTTTCATTCAAGTTATCGCTGTTGTCGATCGTAACGTTCTGCGCATTCGCCACACCCGGCGCGACAACAAGCGCGGTGGCCAGAAACAGCGGACAAACAGACCGTCCAAACAGCGTTGCAAGAGACGTTGAGTGCTTCAGCATTGATATTTATTCCCAGCCGGTAATACAGGTTGCCCTCAATCTCCCTGATTTCCCTGCCCCCGCGTTATGCCGCTGAGCGCAGGCTCCGGGCTGGCACTCCGGACAGCCAAGTTATTGATTTTGTTGGATTTCAGCTGCTGCAGGAATTGCAATTACGCATTTAGCGAAAATTCTGGCGTCCAAAAGCGCCGCCAATTGCAATCACACGACCCTCCACCTGCGCGAATCTTCACGGTGGAACTGCGGAGGCAAGATTGAATCCCGATCGCGGAAACCTACTACAAGAACCTGAAAAATATGAACTTTCTGGATTGACAATGCACCAATCACGCGTCATGGCCAGAGCCCTGAACGGCCCAGCTTTCACCGCACAAACCTCGGCACCGTTGCAGATTTGTCACCCTTCCCGCAGCGGCACCCGAAGTCCGATGCGCGAATAGCGCAGCATCAAGGCAACGATCCACTCGATCGCCGCGACGGATCAGGTCCGGGATGACCTAGGCGCGCGCAGCTTGCACGCCCGTCATTCCGGACAAGGACGGCGAAGCCGGACGCCGAGCCGGAATCCAGACATGAGCGTGAGGGAAGCGAACACCAAAACCACGTGCCTTGCCTTGCAGACACGAAACGGCATGGATCCCGGATCAAGTCCGGGATGACACCGGTGGGTTTGGGCACCTTCCCCCTGGCTTCCAACCGGTTTCAACACCACCCTCATCCTGAGGAGGACCAAGGGTCCGTCTCGAAGGATGGGCGGCAGGCCGCAGAACGCGCGGCCCATCCTTCGAGACGCGCATCCGCGCTCCTCAGGATGAGGTCAGGTGGCGGGGCCGGTCATCCTTCCCTTTCGTTCGTCACCCTGGACGCAGCACAGCGGAGATCCGGGGCCGGAGAGCCGCAACGCAAGCGACTGGTCATGGCAGGAACCCCAAAACCCGTGCCTCCCCGATCCCGGCACGCGCTCCGCTTGGCCGAGATGACGAAGTGTGATTTCGACCAAACGTTTCCAGCCCGGGTCATTGCAGGGCTTGACCCTACGCTCCATTCCACAAACCTTCAGCACGCGCCCCGCCAGGCAGACACGAAACGGTATGGATCCCGGATCAGGTCCGGGATGACGCCAGTGGTTGGTGCCCCCTTCCCCTTGACCTTCACCCCGGTTTCAATCTCCCCCTCATCCTGAGGAGGACCGCGAGGTCCGTCTCGAAGGATGGGCGGCAGGCCGCAGAACGCGCGGTCCATCCTTCGAGACGCGCATCCGCGCTCCTCAGGATGAGGTCAGGTGGCGGGGCCGGTCATCCTTCCCTTTCGTTCGTCACCCCGGACGCAGCACAGCGGAGATCCGGGGCCGGAGAGCCGCAACGCAAGCGACTGGTCATGGCAGAAACCCCAAAACCCGTGCCTCCCCGATCCCGGCGCGCGCTCCGCTGCGCCTGGGCGGATGACGATGGGTTAGATTGCACTACATCAAAAATCACTCAAAAGTTGCGCAAATTGCATAATCGGTCTTTGTGAGCGTGCATCTCACGCCAAACAGATCCGGCCCGACGTGGCTGAAATCAACATGAATGGATCACCTGATCTTCGTCTATCATAATGATTTAAAACAGTTTTCCACATGAAATGACTACGGCTCGCAGCCTGGAATTGACCGGAAAAGCGCAGCTACTACCGAAACATTTACACCCTTAAAAATTGCGCTATTTGCATAACTTTCAATTGATGGTTGAGATACCAATAAACTTGCGCCAGGCAGAATTCGGGGGACGCCGGCACGGGAAGCAAACCCCGGGGTCGTCACGTCGGGGTCGTCACGTAGGGGCCATCAAGTCGGGGCCGTCACGTTCGGCGAGGCCTCTCGGGGACGCCGGACCGTGTATGCCAACCTGCATCTGAACGGCGCACGCGGGCGCAATGCCCGATCCGCAGACTTCTGGCCGACCAGCATCCTTCGGCGGTTTCGCAAGGACGCCCGGCCCGAATGCCGCATCCATTTTTGCCACAAGGAAGGCAAACATCCAATGAACAGACTTAAAACTCTCGCATTTTCCATCCTGTTCGCACTTGCTTGCGTGACCGGCGCCAGCGCGACCAACACGATCAGTTTCCCGGTTCCCTCCGGCGTGCCCCAGGTCAAGGGCGGTTTCAAGAACGAGGCGGGCGTCGTCGTCACCAAGGTCAAGGTCAACCAGCAGTCGCAGAACGGCTGCGACCAGATCGACAAGTCCAATGACGCCAACCTCTCGGAAGGCAACGGCTTCTACGTCGAATACAATCCCATGTGCGACTACGAATTCCACATCGAGGTCTCCGGCTGCCCCAACAAGGAGCAGCATGTGTCTTCCTCAGACATCCAGAGCGGCCAGACCGAAGTGGTGCTGAAGGGCACCTGCGTCAATCTGAAAACGAGCCGCGAGGTGCCGTGAGCGCAGTCATCTGAGCGACCGGAAAGCTGTGGGAGCGTCCCGATCCGCTCCCATTCGGCCGGTTTGCGGGAAACGCCGATGTTTCCCGCAAGGCGGCTTCGCCACGTCCGGCAAACACGGCCGGGACCGAGCGCCAAACACATCCTGCGTAGGGAACCGTCACCATGAGAATGCCCGCATTTGCGCCTGGTATCGCGGCCGACAAGAACGACTGCCATGACAGCGGCCTTCGCGACGGCTTTGAAAACTGACCGGACCCGGGAACGGCAGCAATTGAGAATGAGCGGATATCCAGGCGTAACGAACCACCTGAACGGGATCCGGGAGCTGTTCCGGTTGCGGCGCGGGCCTGAACGGCAACGGCTGCGCGGCTCCCTGCCGGGCCTGCTGGCCGCTTCTCTCCTCCTCGGTGCGTGCGCCGGCAATATCGTCACCGACAGCGGGGTCTACTATAACCGCGGCCTTGAACAGTCCTACAACGACCTTCTGCTTGCCAATGTCATCCGCTCCGCCAAGGGGTTGCCGACCTATTTTTCCGCCGTCGGCGACTACTCGGCCAACGCTGACACATCCATCAGCAGCGACTTTTCCGTCAGCGGCGAACTGGGAGAACTCCTGCTCAGCGATCTCGACCTGAGCGCCAGCACGAGCCGCGATTTCGGCCGCAATGCGAATGTTTCCTCCCTTGAATCGGAAACCTTCGTACAGGCGATGCTGACGCCGCTCAGCCCGAAGCTGTTCTTTCTTCTGGCGGAAGGACGCTCGCGCCAGCGGCTCGATCTTCTGTCCGTGCTCGCGGTGAAGTGGATCCTGATACCGGAGGCAACCGTCATGCGCATCAGAACATCGGCGCTGGAGGCCTGCAGCCGGGAAGCCCACACCTATTCCCGGGAACTGCGCGCGGTCTGCGCGGCCTATCCGCAAACGGTGGCTGATGCCGCCTGCGCTGGCACATTGCGGGCGAACAGCCGGGAAAAGGTGCTGTTGCGGAGCGATCCGACCAACCCTTGTTCCCATGTGCGCTTTCGGCATCTGATGGAAGCCATCACGATCCTGCAGCCCGCCCTTCTGCGCAACAGCGCCCCGGGCGCCATCACGCTGATCGCGCAGGAGCAGCTGCACCAGGAGAAGACGGCCGGGAACACATCGGCAACTGTCGCGTCGGCAACTGCCGCAGCTGCAACGAGCGGCGCGGCCAAATCGGCAGCCCGGCCGAGCCGGCAGGACGCGTCCTCGACAACGCTGATTTTCGGCAAGGACAGCGACTATGCGCTCCGCTCCCCGAACGAGATCCTGCAATATCTCGGCAGCGCCGTCCGCGCCATGCACCGGCACAGGTCGGGCCCGAGGCTGATCGGGCCGGACGGGCGGAAGATACCGGTCTTCGAGGTGGTGACCGGCCCCTTCGGCCCTGGCAGCGCGATCGAGGTCAAGGTCGACGGCGAGCGTTTCGGCATTCGAACGCACGGACTGCGGGAAGATCCGCAAAGCTTCACTCTGCAGTCCCTGGCCATCCTGAAGGACATCATCAGCATCAACACGTCCCAGAACGTGCTGCCGAAAAACCCGACGGTCTTCCTGCGTTAGAAGGGGCCGTCCCGGCTTGCGGCCGGCATCGGTCTGAAGCACACCTTCTCCCAGGTTGCGGCGCACCGGACTGGATCCAGGATCACGTCCGGGATGACGCCGCTCGGGGGTGGCGAGGTCTGCGCGGGCGTCATTCCGGACAAGGACGGCGAAGCCGGACGCCGAGCCGGAATCCAGACATGAGCGTGAGCGAAGCGAACACCAAAACCACAAGCGCCCCCACAAGCGGATGCGACGCGGCATGGATCCCGGATCACGTCCGGGATGACGCCGGTGGATATGGGCACCTTCCCCATGACCTTCCCCCGGATTTGACACACCCCTTCATCCTGAGGAGGACCAGCGGTCCGTCTCGAAGGATGGGCGGTGGGCTCAGAACTCGCGGCCCATCCTTCGAGACGCGCATCCGCGCTCCTCAGGATGAGGTCAGGGGACGTGAGCGGTCACCCTCCCCTCGGTCGTCACCCCGGACGCAGCGCAGCGGAGATCCGGGGCCGGAGAGCCGCCGCGCCGGCGACTGCTTCCGGCCAGAACGTTATCGCCTGTGCCTCCCAGATCCCGGCACGTGCTCCGCTCGGCCGGGGTGACGAATGACCGGTGTCGATCACAGACCGTCCCTCTCCGTCATTACTGGACTTGATCCGGCAATCCATGCCCTTCCGCTTCAACCACGCACGCACTGGCATGCGGACACTAAACCGCATGGATCCCGGATCAGGTCCGGGATGACGCCGGTGGAGGTGGCGAGGCCAGCACGCCCGTCATTCCGGACAAGGACGGCGAAGCCGGACGCCGAGCCGGAATCCAGACATGAGCGTGAGCGAAGCGAACACCAAAACCACATGCCCCTCGCGGCGGAAACCAATCGGAATGGATCCCGGATCAAGTCCGGGATGACGCCGGTGGGTGTAGGCACCTTCCACCTGACCTTCACCCCGGTTTCAACACCACCCTCATCCTGAGGAGGACCAGCGGTCCGTCTCGAAGGATGGGCGGCAGGCTCAGAACTCGCGGCCCATCCTTCGAGACGCGTATTCGCGCTCCTCAGGATGAGGTCAGGGGACGTGAGCGGTCACCCTCCCCTCGGTCGTCACCCCGGACGCAGCGCAGCGGAGATCCGGGGTCCACGCGTTTGCAGAGCATGTGCTGAATGCGCGCGGCGCGCCGCTTGCTCCATCACCCCAGCAGCCATCTTGCGGCACGCTGTGTTGGATCCCGGCACTGCGCCGGGATGCATCAATTTGCAAACGTCTTCAGCGATGACGCAGCCGCCGGCGCAAGACGTTCCGCGTCCATGAACGCGACCGACAGAAAGTGCCTTTTGTCGCCGATTACCCGACCGGCCTCGACGGCCTGTGCCGCGTTTCGGAAGGCAATTCGCCGAACTGCCGCCGATAGTGGGACGTGAACCGGCTCCAGTCCCAGAAACCCTCCTGCGCCGCTATGTCGCCGATGCTTTCTTCCCCGTGGGTCTCGTCGAGAAGTTTCCGCCGCGCGTTGTGCAGCCGCACCAACCGGGAATAGGAGAGCGGCCCCATGTTCACCTGGTTGGCAAAGGCCTTTTCGAAAAGCCGCTGCGACCCGTGTTTGCTGATTGAGGTTCTGAAACTCCGCGACATGTCTTCCTGCGCGTCGAGCAGCAGCCTGCGCGCCAGAAGAAAGCGTTCGCGCGCCCTGGACGCCGTGTAGGTCGAATACCTGCTCTGCCGCAGCCACTCCAGATTGAACCCAGTCACTAGCCCCAGAAGGAACGTCTGATCCACAACCTGGCGCAGGTCGGCGGCAAGGCCTGACACCATGCTTTCAAGTACCGCATGGGCATTCTCGCGGAACCGTTCCGCAAGCCAAAGCGAATTTACCAGCACCGGCCGATCGCGCATGCTGCCGAACCAGTCGAATACTTCGGGAAGCAGGACCGGATGCCTGAGGAGCGCGTTCATGTCCACTTTCACGACAACGGCCAGACAGTCAGGTGGCAGAACAGTGTGATGTTCCGTCCGCGGCGGCCCGACCAGGACCCAGTCGGTCGCGTCGGTGACACCGCCGAAGGACACGTCGCCCGTCAATCCGCTGACGGCCGCCACAAGGGTGAACGCGCCGTCGGGCAACAGCATTTCCACCTCAAGCGCCCGGCTGTAATTCTCCACGAATACCGATACCTGGCCGGTCTGCGCGGCAAGCAGGCGCCCCTTGAACCGGCCGGGCGTCAATTGAATGGACTTGTAGTTGTCCAGCATGAGATCAAGCTGCGAATGACTGTCGTTCAGCTCGAGATAGGAGACGAAGTCATGGTGCCCCGACCGGGCCGAAGGCGGAAACCAGATGTCGCTCATGGCCAGGTGCTCCCTGCCTGCGCGCGCGGAACCGGCGGGACCGAGCGATGTGCTGTCAGCCCCCACCCCGCCGAGCCTGTAGCACAACGTCTTTTTCCGGTGCCGGGGATCCCCCGGCAAGTCGGTGCGTGAGCGATAGAATGAAATTGTTCGCTATGCAGCATGGTTCTTTTCGTTTGCCGAAGCTTGCCTGGCTTTGGTTTTGCCTTTTTTGGGGAACGGGTCTGCCTTTGGAACCGGAAGGGGTTCCTAGCCGGCCGGGCAATCGGCTCTCATGCGCGTTTCGGAGGGGAGCTCGTTGAACTGGCGGCGATAATAAGACGTGAACCTGCTCCAGTCCCAGAAGCCCTCTTCAGCCGCGATATCGCCGATACTTTCCTCCACGAGGGTCTTGTCGAGCAGTTTCCGCCGGGCATTGTGCAGCCGCGTCACCCGCGAATAGGACAGGGGCCCCATGTTCACCTGGTTGGAAAATGCCTGTTCGACGAGACGCTGCGAGCCAAGTTTCCGTGAGGCAATCCTGAAATGTTCCGTTACGTCTTCGTGCGCCTCCAGCAGCAGTTTCCTGGCAAGCAGGAAGCGCTCGCGCGCGCGCGAAATCTTGTGTGTCGCAATCGTGTTCTGCCGCAGCAGCTCCATGTTGAAGCTGTTCACCAGCGTGGAGACAAAGGCCTTGTCGGCCGCGGCCCGGCAGACCCCGCCCGCTGCGGAAATCACGCATTCGAGCACCACCTGCACATCGGACCGGAAGCGCCGGGCGAGCCAGGGTGAATTCACGAACACGGGATGTCTGGGCAGAGTGTGGAGCCAGTCGGCAACCTCGGGCAGCAAGGCGGAATGAGAGAGCAGGCAGTCCTTTTCAATCCGCGCGAGCACCAGCACGCACTCGGACGGAACGAGCGCGACGTGCTCGCCCCCGGGCGCGGCAACCTGCAGCCAGTCGGTGGATTTCGTCACGCCCCCGAATGCGACGTCCGGTTCACTCCGGCTTATCGCCGTTACGAAAGAAAAGTGATCCGGAGAAATCAGCACCTCCTTTTCGAGGGGCTGATTGCTGTACTCGACATAGATCGAAACAGCGCCGACATCGGCCGAAAAAAAGCGGCCGCTAAACGGCCCTGCACCCAGTTGCACGTAGCCGGATCTGTTCCCGAAACGCACCGCCTGTTGGTCGCAGTCAAAAAACTCTTCATCGTGAATGAAGTCGTGTTTGTCCGAAAATTTGGTTGCCGGAAACCAGTTAGCCAACATTGTCGTTCCCACAGTCGATCAGTCGCTTGCGACAGTCCTGCGGAACGCTCTGGAACCAACTCTGACCCGATCATGACCGATCAGGCCGCATTCTCGCACAACATATCGCTCATCAAAGGCGGCACCGCCACCTTCAGCAGCTCTGTTTTTTCATAAATTATTAACACGAGAATAAGTCGAACCCAGCAGACCGGTTATGCAGTTAGCGCAAAAAATCGGCCATCGGTCGAAAAAACGGCCCGAGCTAAATCTGTGGTTTAGGCAAACCCGTATACACCCTAAGAAGACGTCGACTTGCCTGCCACCCTGAGATCAGGCGCGATTTGCGCAAGACAGGTTGGCAAGCCGGCCCATACCCGTTTCTGCCGGATAGCAAATTTCGGCAACCGGCCAGCGGACTGAACCGGACAGACCCCTTTTTGACGGCGCCGGGGCGCGGCAGATGACGCGGCGACGGGGCCCATCCTGCGCTAAAAGCATAACACTCCAGCAGGTTTCCATGCTCCGATACGGTCTGAACGAGCCAGAGATTCGCGTTCCAGATACGGAGATTGTTGTGACGGGTATTACTCCTAAGCAAAAGGAATGTCTTGAGTGCATCTCACACTACATCAGCCAGAATGGTCACAGCCCATCGCTGGCAGAGATCGGAGAGACTCTCTCGCAAAGTGCCGTGGCGATACATCACAAGGTCAACTCCCTCGCGGAGCGGGGATACCTGACGAAGACCCGTGGCAAACGGACACTCGCTCTGACGCGGAAGTCGAAACAGCTACTTGCACATTTGGCGCTAAGTGACTGAGCCTGCCAAACCGGGGCTTGCAGGCCGCAGGAGACTGCACGCCGTTCGCGACCGCAGCAGCGTCACCTGCTTCGCGCAGCACCAGTCCCAGGTCACGCTGAACCGTGCAAAAAAGCTCCGGGCTTTCTGTTTCATACTGGTCTTTTTCCTTGTAACGCCGGTCGTTGCAGATCAGGATCCGAACCGGCCGACTGACAGGATCGCGGCGGATCTCGGGATCGAGGAAGACGTGTTCATCGAATGCTTCAAACCGGTTAATCCGGAACCCGACAAATACCCCTCCGGGCAGGAGCAGCGCGCCAACAAGGCAATCCTGTTGCCATGCCTGCAAAATGCCAGCCCGGCCATCAGCAACGAGCGGCTCGACAGGGTGATGGACAAGTACCGGCCCGAGGGCGCTTTCCGCAAATAGGGCGTATTTTGTCCTGAACGTCAGTCCGGCGCGGACACGCAATGACCTTGGTTTAGGATCGTGGAGGGAGTATCCTCAACGAGAAAAGCGTCGAAGTATAAGTGATTGCGAATGCTTAACCGCGACAAACAGCCAAAGTCCGTCGGCGTTGTAGGCGACGGTGACGATGTCGCCATCATCGAAGCCATCGAAGATGTTTTCAAAATTGCGATTATGGACAACGAAGCTGAGAGCATTCGGACATTGGAAGACGCACATTCGGTGATCTGTTCCAAGTTGCCACATGACGAGAACGAGCAAACAAAGTGTCTCACTGCCATGGCGTACTACAGATTGAACCGTGCAATGCAGGACCATGGAAAGGCCAAGCCGTCCGAACGCGTCGAAGCACCTGAAGCAATGCGCCCGCGAGAATTTCAGCAGCAATTAGAGGAAGGAAGCGGATTGCAACTTCCGTTTCTAACGACCTCAAGCGCTTGGGTGAGCATGCTCGGCTGGTCAGTCCTCGGGACGTGGGCAGCCGGGCCAATTTTGTTTTCTGGTTTCTATGCCATTGCCTTTGGAATCCTAATCTTCGGTTTGAACATCGCGGTCTGGCAGTTCGTCACAACTATCGATCAGCGCGTCTGGATATTCAGAGGGACGCTTGCTGATCTCTCAACGCAAGCTTCTGAGGAAAACATCGGCCAACTTGTATCCGAAGGTGGGAAGTGGAAAGCGGCTGATGTTTGGGCGGCAATGACGAAGATCATCTCTGATGAAACAGGCTTTCCTGCCGAAAGAATGCGGCCCGCCATGACATTCATCGATTGATAAAGCTCTGTGCCCCGCAAGGCTTTTCAGCCCTGCGATATTTGAGGTCTCGGGGCTGCTAAGCCTCGCTGCCGTCACGCCATTTGGTGACACTTCTACTTGGTTGCAACACTCTGCAGTTTGACTCCAAGCGGACCTCGCGAGGCGATCGCCAGTGAGTGCAGGTGTCATTCCGGCTGAAGCAAAGCAGACGGCCGGAACCCGGCAACCAAAGGATTTCCCCGCCTCTCTTAGTCTCCGGCCACTGGGCGAACCGGACGCCGATCTTGCCGCTTCTACGGCAAGCCGGGAAACAATTCCCTATCCCGACCTGGCACCGACGTGAATTCGACAGGGTTTCCCGACCCGGACGGTACGGCCTCCTAGAAGCGGATCGCAAAGCGTGCCGTGCCCTGCAGAACCTCGGCATCATTCGAAAAGCTTCCCCGGCCGTCCACGGTGAAACGCGCCTGCGATCCAAGGTCGACATCGATCGTCCCACCAAGGCTCACGGCCGAGCGGCCCGAGGGCACGACCTCGACGGAATTCGAGATGCCGAGAAGCGTGACCCTGACATCGTCATTGCCGAAGGAGCTGCGGAAAAGATATCCGAAGCGACCGGTCAACGTTGCCGGACCGATGTGCCTGGAGACCGCGACTTCCAGATCAGCTTCGATCAGTCCCAGCGTATGCGCGCCAACCCTGGCATTGGCGTCCGAGCCGGTCTCCGAATAGACGCCCGTGTGCTGCAGGCCGAGGCGTCCGCGCAGGCCCGGGATGACGGTGAGACCGGTCGTTCCGAGATCGAAATCGGCGGAAAGCGTGGCTTCCGAGGTCAGGAACCAGCTGTCATAAGAAGCAGCGGCACTGCTCTCGCCGACGGTGAGCCCGCCTGTCGTCGCGGTGTTGTCATTGATGAAGCGGCTGCTGTCGTTTTCCTGCCAGCCCCCGGCGACACCCGTGCCGAAAGTGACCGCCCCGAAACGGTGATCGCCAAAAACGCCGGCAAAGACGCCATGGCTCTTGATATCCTGTGCATCAGCCCATTGGCTTTGCGCGGCGATCGTTCCATTGAGGTAGCCGGCCATCAAACCGAGGCGCGTCGCAGGCGCGTGTTGCCACGCAAAACCGGCTGCGGCGCCCACCTGGCTGATCGCCTGATCGAGCGTGGTGTCGTCACCGGAATAGTGAGCGGTGCCGCCAAAACCGCTGATCCAGAAGCGCCCGAACCGAAGACCGTAACTGGTTTCCGACCTTGGATCTGATGCCGGCAGCGCTCCCGGTGCGCCTTCGCCAGTCCCGCCCGTGTCCGCCATTTCCAGACCATTCCGTCCAAGCCGCGCCAAGGTATCTGCCGTATCGGCGAACTGATTGAAGCGCGCCGTCGGACCGGTCGGATCGAATGTGGCGAACTGTCCCGTCGCCGGATTGTAGAACCAGGGAACCGGGCCGGCCGGATTTGCCCGACCACCGGCAAGATTCGTCGGCAGCTTCCAGAACACGGAGTGAGATGCGCCGGTGGTGATATCGAGCGACGCAGGTGAATTGAAGGTAATCGCCCCGCCGAGATAGCCGGGAGCTTTCAGGGAAACGGAAGTCCCTGTCGAGACGCCCTCGATCTGGATGGCGCTGGCCCGTTCCGAGATGATCTGACCGGTGTTGACTATCTTGCTGCTTGTGCCCTGGCTGAAGATCGCTGCACTGCCGGTCCCGGAGTTTCTGACCGCACCGCTGTTTGAGATCGTGGTATCGCTGCCGAAATTTGCTATTCCAGAGGTGTTCGCTCCGGCCGTAACGACGGTACCCGTGTTGATGATCCTGGTATTGGTGCCAAAATTCGTGATGCCGAAACCGAGGTCTTCAGTCGTCCGAACTGTCCCCATGTTCAGTATCGTACCGTGGTTTCCCACCGTGAAGATCCCGAAGGAACTCACTCCGCTTGTTGCGATGTGTCCCAGATTGGTGATGACGTTTCTGTCGCCAAGACTTTCGACGGCATTGTCCAGCACGGCAGTTGTCGCGACGCTGCCGGTCTCCGTGATCACGAGGCGCGTATCGCCGAGCAGAACCTGCGTGTGTGTGACAGGCGACGTGATGACCTCGCCGGCGCGTGAAAATGGTGCCGGGGCAACAAGCAGCGCTCCGGCACAAGCCGATGTCAGCCAGGGCCAACATAATGTTTTTGCCATTCCGGACGTCTCTTGAGTCGGACGTCCCCCACACGTTTGATATGAGAATTTTTGTTCGTTATGGTTAATAAAACATATACTTAGAAACGGGTCTCGGCAGCGCGCCCTCAAAGGCATCATTAAAAATCACGAGAAAACCCTGGAGAACAGGAAAAACCGGGCGTGCCGCCATGGATGGCAGCAACCCGATCATTTGCCTCAATCAGCAGAACGGCAACATACGGGCCGGAGCGCTATTCCGGAACCCCGGACTGCTCGCGTCTGTCCAACCGTATGGAAAAAAATAGTTTTCTCGACCGCTTGTGCGGGCAGAGGAGCAGATTGACAGGGGGTGCCCAAAATCAGGGAACGCGCACAGCCCGATGATTGCGGCCCGGGATCGGCCGCCTGTGGATTCCCCGGATCAAATCGCGACCTTTTGCATCTTTTTGCGCCTGATCCGGCCGTAGCCCGTATCGAGCACCGACTTCTTGAAAACCTTGAACAGGTTGGCATCCAGTTTTTCCGGCATTTTTGCCATCTCCTGGATCGCCTGCCGCGGAGACATGCCGTCCTTGCCGCCCTTATTCTCGGTGAGACCGGCAAAGATGTCAGACAGTGTGAGCATCCGCACCAGAAAAGGGATCTCGTCGCCTTTCAACCCGTCGGGATACCCCGTCCCATCCAGCATTTCGTGGTGCCAGACTGCAACATCGACCACGGCTTTCGGAAGAGTCTTGTTCGTTTTGAGGATCTCGCGCGTGAACTCCGGGTGCCTTTTGATGAACGCCTGCTCTTTGGTGGTTGGCCGGCCGGGTTTGTCGAGGATCGACAAGGGTATTCTCACCTTCCCCAAATCGTGGACAAGCGCGCTCAGGGCAACAAGCATCTGTTGTTCCTTGGAAAGCCCCAGGTCGCTTGCGAACGAGACCGCGTGTCCCGTCACCAACAGAATGTGCCGGTAATTGTGGCTGTGATGCGCTTGCGCGGCTTCCAGCCATGCCCCGACGCCTTCTTTCGCAATCGTTTCGGTGACGCTCCTTGCCGCGTCAGTCAGTTTGGCAATTGGCAGATCCCTGCCCAGAACCGCGGAGAGGGAGACCGTGGCAAGCGTCCGGCACGCCCCGTCCAGGGCTTTCCGGATGTCTTCGGGAAAGTCGGTTGACAGGTTTGGCTTGTAGTAGTCGCCAACGGCTTCCCGCAGAGTTGCAAGCAGCACGGACAAGCTCTCTCGCCGGTCCACCAGCTTTTGGCACCCGAATTCGTGCGCCTGGAACACCTGTTTCCGGTTCCGCTGGTCCAGGACCGAGATCGACAGCTTGCTCCCCGAGTCAAGTGCAGCCTTGAGGGACTGAACATCGTCTTCGTTGAGCCCAAGAAAATCCACGATCAAGACGGTTCCGGGGTGGACCGGAGAAGAGGCAAGCCCCTTCACGTCAAGAAAATCAATCGGAAAGAGGGACGCGATGATCCCATAGCGCCGCGCTGCCTTGACACGATCAGCCGAAACGATTGCGATCCTGCTCATCTTTGCCCCACGCCAGATCGACACTTGCTGATGGGCAAGATCTCTCGTTCGGGACCCTGCCCGTTGGGCCTGCACCCCTGTGCCCGCATTCCCGGGACAAGTCTCGGTTTACAACCGGCAAAGGCGTTGTAAAAGCAGCACGTTTTTGCCGCTTTCAGCGTTTCGAGCGGTACGTAGGTGCATAGCGCAAGCTCCGCCTCGCGACCGAACACGCAGCGTCCGGCTGAAAGTAACCGGAACATCCCGGGATTGAGGTGACAACAAATTCGGGAGATTTCAGACATGCCTGGACGCCTCTATTGTCAGACGTCCCCCACACATCTTGAGATGTACAACACCTATATTAACACAGGTATAAGACATGAGTATACTGCCGTGCATTTTATCTTGATACTCTCGAATACTATAGATACTGGATTTGAAACGGCGCCCCCGCGACTTGCCGTTTCAGTGTTCGACAACGCGTTCAATCGTTGGAGCGCCGAGGTCAACATCGCATCTTGACCTTCAGTTCCTGGACATGGCCTTGCGTCGCGTCGCCGAAGGCAATTCACCGAAATGCTTGCTGTAATAGGCCGTGAATCTGCTCCAGTCCCAAAACCCCTCCTGCGCGGCGATGTTGCCGATCGATTCATCGAAATAGCGTTCTTCTCGCAGTTTTCGCCGTGCGTTGTGCAACCGCACAATCCGGGCGTAGGATCGCGGTCCCATGTTCACGTGCTCGGAAAAGGCCTGTTCGACGGATCGCTTTGAACCCAGTTTCGACAATGCGTGATTGCCTTCGCTGCCCTGGTAGAAATCCCGCGCGGCGAGCAGATTTCTGGCCTTTAGAAAGCGATCCAGTGCCGGTGTCCGATGGATGACGGCAAAGCCTCCCCGCTCCAGCCATTCCAGCGAGAAACCCGCCGTGATGCTCGATATCATCGCCTGGTGAATGATCCTGGCGGTCTTTGTTTCGTTGGCTGGAGGTATGCCCTTCGCGCTTTGCAGCGTCATAAGCGCGTCATCCTGGATCCGCCCCGCCAATCTTCGAGACTTCACGAATTCACCGTCCTGCTTCAGTCTCTTGAACCAGTTGCCCACTTCGGGAACCAGATTTTCGTTTTCGAGGAGCGCTTCGCATTCCACTGTCATCAGAAGCAGCGGGCACTGTGTCGGCGTCGGCGCAATCGCCTCGCCGCCCGGCGGCAGGACATAAACCCAGGCGCCTGCCCCCTGAACGCCAAAGACCGTTTCCTCACAAGCCTCACACAGGCAAATGCAGAAAAGAAACTTGTCGGCATCGACCTTCAGGCATTGTTCGATGGCCTGCATGCTCTTGGACACGTGGATCGAGATCCGATCCACAACAGCAAAAATGACGCTGCTTTCAAAAGCTCCGGGGCTGAGCTGAATACTCTCCAGTTCTATACCGTTGAACAGGCTCGCATGGTGCTCGAGATCATTGCTGTCACACCTGTAAAGAACAGAAGAATCGACATTCAGCTCTTCGAACTTTTCAAGTTTATTGAATTCAACCAGCTCATTCATCGAACCACTTTCGGAATGACGTTCTTCACCTCATCGGGTTTGCTTCGGATCTCCAGACACCGGGTCTTTCACGCGAAACCGGATATGTTCCGACGCGCGATCGTGTCCGGACCAAGGCGGCCAAATGCGCCGGCGGACAGGCGTGCCGGCGACATTTCAGGCTGACGGGATCGAAGGAAACCGCTGCGCGGCGCCTCTGCCTTTACGTCAGCCGGTCTTCGCCGCAGCTGGCCAGAAGGCGGAAAGGCAAGGCGGTTGAACGGACCGCCCACCCGGGCACCACAGGACCTAGACAGGTGTGGGGGACCTTTCTCATGAGAGCCTGTGCATTGCCCGGATGGGCGGCGACATCCGACCTGACGCCCCCCGCACGCCCCCCTTGCGAGAAGGTCGCAACGGTCATGCAACGCCATGTCGAACCTCGGATCGGCACTCGAGCGAGTGCGCATCGTTTCCGCATCCGCCGCCGCAGCGTGAGGACAAGAACCGGTTTCGAAGCAAATTTGATTGACGTCGGGTGTGACCGCGTCCGGGCTCTTTCGCCCGCGAAACGGACCGGCATTTTCACGGTATCCGGAACAGGTATGAACGCATCGGACCGCTTCTGCGATCCGCGTATTCCTGTTCGAAACAAGGCTTCCTTTTGCCGGTGCCACGATCATTCCCCGATTCGACAATCGATAACCTATCGATACGAAATGGGGAGGCCTGCCCGTTAGGCAGAACTCGCAGGAGTTTCAGATATAATTTTTTTGGATTTTGATTTAAAAATCAAAATAAAGATTAGAACGATAGGCACATAGCGCAACACAAAATCAGATCGAGAAAAAGAAGCGTTGTTTTGTGTCGAACCGCTTCGACTTTAGCATCGAAATAACGAAAATTTAACAGCACAACATAGCACGAATAAGAACGTAAGTAATATCGCTTAGGATCTGCATTTTTTACGGTCTCAAGCGCGTTTCACCGATCGCCCCATCCCTCTTGATTGCTTAAATATGAGATTCAATTTAAAATTGAAAATTCGACACTTGGGTCGGGCATGGCAAACCCGCTTCCCGTTCTGCGTCCTTACCGCGAGGCCGTGCAACAAGGGACCGGGTTCCACAGGCAACTTTGCATGAATGCGTGGGCTTTGCGGTCTGGATCTAGGGCAGACAGGGCTCTTTTGACAGCCTGCCTGCGCGCGGTGCACCCGGCCTATCTCTTGGCAACGGCCATGCGGCCTTTCAGATACTCGCCGTACTGGCTCAGCGAGAAGATGAAGATCCAGTAGATTGCACCGACGAAGGCATAAACCTCGATGTAGTAAGGCGCCCATTCGACTGTGCCGAAGGCTGCGTTTGCCGAGGCGAGCACATCGAAAAATCCGATGATGATCACAATCGCGGTCTCCTTGAACGTGACGACGACCATGTTGATGGTCGACGGCAGCGCATGGCGAAAAACCTGCGGCATCACGATGCGCGAGAGGATTTGGAACGAGGTCAGGCCCAGGGCCTTGCCCGCCTCGAACTGGCCCTTTGGAATGGCCTGGAACCCGCCCCGGAAGACTTCCGCCTGATAGCAGGCGAAAAACAGCGCGAAGCCGACGATGACACGCCAGATCTTGTCTCCGTTGAGCCAATCCGGCAGGAGCAGAGGAATGACGACGGCAGCCGCGAACAGCGTGGTCAGCAGGGGCAACGAGCGGATGAAGTCGATCAGAAGCGAGGCCGCGCCTTTCACGGCCGGCAGTTTCGAGCGCCGTGCAAGCGCGAGCAGCAATCCCATGGGCATGCCGAGCAGCACAACGGCTGCAAACATGAAGAGCGTGAGCGCCAGACCGCCCCACTGATCCGTGGTGACTTGCGCCTGCCCGATCAGCGTCCCGTCCATCAAGAGCACATAAGTTCCGAAACCGGCGATCCAGAGCGCGACTAGCTTGCCCATGCTCCAGAAATACGGCAGGCAGGACAGCACCACCGTGGCGATGATCGCCACACAGGCGAGCGTGGACCGCCAGTGCTCATCGTAAGGATAGAGACCGAACAGGATCAACCGGTGCCGCGCCGCGATCACCGACCAGCACGCACCGTCCGCTTCCGCGCACTGGCCGACATCTTCGGCGCGCCAGACAGCGCTGAAGAGGGCCCAGTCGAGCAGCAGCCAGGCCATGTAAAGCATCAGTCCAAAAATGAAAACGCTCGTGAACGTATCGCTCGGGCTGCGAAATGCGCGTCTCTTCATGGTGTTGGCGAGCTGACCCCACCGGCCGGGCGATCCGGGATAATCGATTGCCATCGCCATGTCAGTGACCTTTCAGCGCCAGGCGCGCGTTCATGAAGTTGACGATCTGCGCCAGCGAATAGTTGATCAGAAGAAACGACAGCATCAGCAGTCCCATGAGCTCCAGCGTTTGGCCGGACTGGGTGATGGATGTCGACACGATATAGAACAGATCGCTGAAGCCGATGGCGACACCAAGTGTCGTCGCCTTCATGATGAAGATCCATTGATTGCCGAGCGGCGGCATGATCGTGCGCAGCGCCATCGGCATCTTGATGTGGAACCAGATGGATCTCGCCGACAGGCCAAGGGCCTTGCCCGCCTCTGTCAGGCCGCTCGGAACCTCGTGAAGCCCGCCGCGAACGACTTCCGCGATATAGGCGGAGCCGTAGAGCGTGATCGCGACGATCATGGCCACAAGCTCGATCGAGACGGTCAGACCGCCCTGGAAGCGCAACCCCTTTTGTGCCGGGATCGAAAAGACGGACGCATCCGCGGGAGCGAACATCGTTGCAACAACCAGTGTCAAGCCGGCAGAGGCCGCAAGCCAGAGCACCAGCTTGCTGAGAAACTGGAGGCTCTTGAGCCGGAAAATGATGATGCCAAGACCCACGACGGCCGCGAAAATTCCCAGAACGACACCTGGGGCGACATTCAGCGCCGGCAGCATCAGGCCCCTGTTCGACAGAAAGACGGTATCGCCCAGCGAAAACGCCTGGCGGGGCCCTGGCATATGGATGAGAACGGCATACCAGAACACCAGCTGCAAAATGAGCGGCAGGTTACGGAAAAGCTGGATGTAAACCGTCGCCAGCGCGTTGAACCCAAGCTGGCGGGCATCGCGTGCCGTTCCGATCGCAAACCCGAGAATGGTGGAAAGCACGATGCAGATCAGCCCGAGGAACAGTGTGTTCATGAACCCGATGAGCAGCGTTTTGGCGTAACTGTCGTCAATGCTCCGATCGATCAGTGAAAAGGAATAGGCCCAGCCGGTCGCCCGTTCCAGGAAACCGAAGCCGCTCGCCATGTTGAGTTCCGTGAGCTTCGTCTGGGCGGTCGTGACCGCCACCCATAAGACCAGCACCACTGACGCAATCAGCAGCAACTGCAGAGACAGATCGCGTCGCTTCCGCTTCGCCTTGAGAGCCGCAGCATCCATTTCCGAAGCCTCCTGACCGCAACATGGGTGTGAGACGGCGAGGGTTCGGAACCCTCGCCGCACGGGGAGTGGTGATCAGTCGAGGATCGGTGCGTAAAGGACGCCGCCGTGGCTCCAGAGATTGTTCAGGCCCCGCTCGAGCTTGTAGGGAGACCCCTCGCCAAGGTTCCGGTCATAGATCTCGCCGAAATTGCCGGTAGCGGCAATCATCTCGCGCGCCCAGGTATCGCGGATACCGAGACGCTCGCCCATGCCGGGATCGACGCCGAGAAGCCGCGCGATTTTCGGGTTGGGGGGATTTGCGGTCATTTCCTCGACATTTGCAGATGTGACGCCTTCTTCTTCCGCAATCAGAAGGGCAGCGATCATCCAGTTGACCATGTCGACGAATTCCTCATCGCCCTGGCGCATGGCAGCCGCGATCGGCTCGTTGGACAACTGGTCCGACAGGATGACATGCGCATCCGGCTCTTCGAGTTCGGTTGCCCGCAACACGGCAAGAAACGGTCCCCACGCCGCAAAGGCATCGCAGCGGTTCGCGAGATAGGCAGCGCGCAGTTCGGATGCCTTTTCGTAGGACACCATCGTGTGCTCGACACCGATGGTTTTGAGGTAGTTGCCGGCAAGTCTCTCGATTGTCGTGCCCGCCTCCACGCAGATCGTGCCGCCTTCGAGGTCCTTTGCCTCGGTGATCCCGAGATCGCCATGCGCCATGAACTGGGTACCGCCGAAGAAATAAGGCAGGCTGAACTGAAGCCCGACTTCGGTATCGCGTCCCATCGTCCAGCCGGTCGCCTTGATGATGACGTCGACATCGCCGGACTGAAGGGCCGGAAAGCGCTGTGCCCAGCTCAAGGGAACAATCTGGGCCTTCTCGGGATCACCCAGTATGGCGGTCGTCAGGGCACGGCACATGTCGATGTCCAGCCCCTTCCACTCATTCTTGTCATTGACTTCCACGAAACCGAAGTAGCTGCCGTTGTGGCCGCTGCAAAGAAGGGTTCCCCGCTCTTCGATCGCCGCCACCGTTGCACTTTTCGAAAAAGCGGTAACGGGGGCTGCAACACCTGCTGCGAACGCAACCGCGCAGGCGAATTTAGCAATGTTGGTTGCCATTTTGCTGTTCCCTGTTTTATATATCGGAACACGTGTTCCATTTAATAGGTTACGAGCACGCGCTTTTGAGTCAAGTGAATTCTCGTACTCACGGGGGAACAGGCCAAATTTTCATCGAAATGACTGATGAGTGGGCAGCCCGGAACAAAAACGCCCAAGCGCTGCACAACGCGGTATCGTGCAGCGCCACGCGATCCGCAGCGCCGGGTGCGGCGGGTGCCGTTCATTCGATCAAGAAGCTGCAGTTGCGTTACTTTCAGGACCGCCCCTTGCTGCGGGGAACGACATCAGGGGGCCGCGGCAACACCTATTCCCGTACCGGAGATATCGGCGAGAGACCCATCTTCAGTCCAGAACCACGGTTCCGTTTGGGGACCGCAGTTCAAAGCTCAGACCCGTCTCACCTGCGGAAACGTCCGCCAGGTGATCGACGTTCAGGGCCGAGAGATACTTCCTGATGCGATCGGGATCGGGATGGGACAGCCTGACCGACAGCAGGCGCACGCCAAGATCCTGCTGTCCCGTCGACGGGTGAGGACCTGGCGACCATTCGATGAAAGCGGGAAGCAGGCCGTCACCTGGAAGGCTGCCGTCCCTCGGCACGGTCAGCCGCCAGGTCCTGTCCCCGCGCGCAAAATGCACGACCTCCCCGAGATCGAGCGGACTGTTTTCCAGCACCTGGTCAAGATCCGAGGTGTTGACGACCCAGGTCAGCGCCCGGGGCCGCTCCGTGAGCCGGACCTGCGTGACGGGATCATCCAGTGAAAACCACCTTGCCCGGCCGGGATCGGGCGCATCCGGGTCGATCGCGATAAGCTCGAAAAAGCTCTCGTCTCCGGCCTGCATCACGCAATTGTGGGTGCTCATGGCGGCATGTTTGCTGCCTCCGGGCACGGTGACGCCAAGTGCGTTTTCCATGTCCTTGACGCCGGCGGCGAGGCTGGAACATCCGATGGCGAAATGGTCGATTTTGTTGTGCATTGCCGGGATCAATCCTGAAGGAGTTTGAAGGCTTGGGTGAGGTCGGCCTTGAGCGTTTCCAAGTCATCGAAACCAATGCTGAAACGCAGCAGGGGGCCATCGGCGATGCGGCGGCTCCGCTCGGAAGTCATTGGCAGGACAAGGCTTTCAAAACCGCCCCAGCTGACGCCGATGCCGAAACACGTGAGACTGTCGACAAACGTGCGGAACCGGTCTTCGGGCACGGGTTTGAATATGACGGAGAACAGAGCGGCAGCCCCCGTGAAGTCCCGCTTCCAAGTCTCATGCCCGGGACAGCTGTCGAACGCCGGATGCAACAGCCGTGCGACGCAGTCCTGATCCGCCAGCCAGGCGGCGATCTCCCTGCCCGCCCTGTCCTGATGTTCCATGCGCATTTTCAGCGTCCGCGCACCCCGAAGGGCCAGAAAGACCTCCTGCGCGCCGGGTTTGTCACCGAGGGACATGACCGTTCGGCGAACCTGCGCGTGGTAATCCCCGTTCGCCGCAATCACACCCAGCATGGCATCGGAATGGCCGCACAGATGCTTCGAGCCGGAATAAACGACGATATCCGCTCCAAGTGCCAGCGGTTTGCAAAAGACGGGAGAGGCCCAGGTGTTGTCGAAGATCACCGGTATGCCCCGTTGCCGGGCGGCCCTGGAGATCTCCAGCAGATCACAGACCTCGAATGTGCCCGAGCCCGGGGCTTCGGCCATGACGGCACAGGTATTGTCCCTGAGCCTGCCGCCAATCCCTTCGAGGGGATCGAACGGTTCAATATCCACGTTCAGTGCCGCAAGCAGCCCGTCGCAGAACACTCTCGTGTTTCCGTAAAGGTTCTCGGCGACAAGCACATGCATCGACGGCCTGGCGACCGTAAGCAGGGCCGAGGTGATCGCCGAAACGCCGGAAGACGTCAGCGTGACGCCGTCCGCACAGTCCAGCTCGGCAAGAAGGGTTTCCAGTGAAAACGTCGCATCGTTCCCATACCGGCCGTAATAGGGCGTACCGCCTTCATAGCGCGCATCCCGCGCGGCCTCGAACGCATCGAGCGTATCGAAAACAACCGTAGAGCCCATCTCCACAGGCCAGTTCACCTGCCGGCCCGACGGGCCGTGAGGTCTTCCGCCGTGAACAAGTGTATCGGCGAGCCGTGCGGAATTCATTCTGGGACATTCCTCCATTAGAGTGTGGCTGGAATTGATGACACTCGAGTCTTTCTGTGTCAATATACAGAAAATACGTTCTATTTAATGAAACAGAAATGCATCTAACATCCAACCACTGGGGTATCGGCCAGGTCGAGGTCGACAACGGACGGATTGTCGCGGTCGCCGCACACCCGAGCGATCCGGCTCCCTCACCTATCAACGGAAACATCGCTTCCAGCCTGAACGGACGCGCGCGCGTCCTGCGCCCGGCCGTGCGCAGGGGCTGGCTCGAGAATGGACCCGGCCCCGCCGAAAGAGGCAGGGACCCGTTTGTCGAAGTTTCGTGGGACCGGATGATCGAGATCCTCGCCACCGAACTGACACGCGTGAAGCAGAGCTACGGCAACGGTTCGATTTTCGCAGGCTCTTATGGCTGGTCGAGCGCCGGCCGGTTTCATCATGCGCAAAGCCAGCTGAAGCGGTTCCTGAACACGCAGGGCGGATTTGTCCGCTCCGAAGGAAACTACAGCTACAACGCCGCTCTCGGCCTGATGCCGTTCATTCTCGGAAACTTTCGCGATCACGTCGCCCGCGCGACGCGGTGGTCGGTCATCGCCGAACACACCCGGCTGGTGGTGTGTTTCGGCGGGCTCGCTCTCCGAAACAGCCAGGTAAGCGACGGCGGGATTGCCCGGCATCGCAAAGCCGGCAATCTGGAAAAATGCGCAGACGCCGGGGTCCGGTTCGTGAACTTCAGTCCGCTGCGAAGCGATGTTTCCGAAACGGTCGGCGCGGAATGGCTTGCTCCAAGACCCGGCACGGATGTGGCGGTGATGATGGCGCTGGCCCACACGCTCCTGGAAGAAGATCTCCATGACCGGGCGTTTCTCCAGCGCTACACGGTCGGCTTCCGGCAGCTGGAGGATTATCTGCTCGGCAAGGCCGATGGCGTTGCCAAGACGGCGGCCTGGGCGGAACTGAGGTCCGGAATTCCGGCGGAGCGGCTGCGCCGGCTGGCGCGTGAAATGGCCGGCGGGCGCACCATGATTTCCTGTGCCGCAAGCCTGCAACGGGCCGATTATGGCGAGCAGCCCCTCTGGATGACGGTGGCGCTTGCAGCCATGCTGGGACAGATCGGATTGCCCGGAGGCGGGTTCACGATCGGATATGCCGTGAACGGCAACATCGGCAATATCGAGCGCCTGTTCCGGCCGGGAGCGATGCCGCAGGGCAAAAACCCGATACCGGATTTCATACCGGTCGGCATGATTTCCGAAATGCTGCTGAATCCGGGCAAGGACTATTCCTACCTTGGAAAGACCCGCACGCTGCCGGACGCGAAGATGGTCTGGTGGGCGGGCGGCAATCCGTTTCACCACCACCAGGACCTCAACAGGCTTCGCAAGGCCTTCGCACAGCCGGACACCATCGTCGTCAACGAGATCAACTGGACAGCCACAGCGCGGCACGCGGATATCGTCCTTCCCGTCGCAGCGCCGCCCGAACGAACCGATTTCGGCGCAGGCAAATCCGACAATGCCCTCGTTCCAATGCCCGCCAGCGTCGCCCCGCCCGGCGAAGCAAGAACCGAATTCGACATCTACCGTGCGCTTTCAAAGCGCCTCGGCAGCCTGGATGCCTTCTCGGACGGGCTGGACGAACAGGGCTGGCTGTTGCGGCTCTGGGACGAAACCGTTGCCGCCGCGGCCGGGCATGGCATCGCGCTGCCGGACTGGGACAGGTTCATTGCCGGTGACGTCGTCACCCTGCCGGACCCCTCCCCGGATCAGGTCTTCCTCGCCGGATTTCGCGAAGACCCGGACGCCGCTCCGCTACCGACGCCAAGCAGGCGCATCGAACTCTTTTCAAGGACGATCGCCGAGATGGGGCTTCCCGAT
Source organism: Roseibium sp. (assembly GCF_965232425.1). GTDB lineage: Bacteria > Pseudomonadota > Alphaproteobacteria > Rhizobiales > Stappiaceae > Roseibium. The sequence goes on along the minus strand of NZ_OZ246971.1, from coordinate 4,488,545 downwards.
TGCCCCGGCCACGCAAGCTGGTTCGAACCAAGAGACTGGCAGACGGCCGACCTGGACGGACATCCGCTTGCGCTGCTTTCGGGACAGCCCGGAACACGCCTGCACAGCCAGCTCGACAACGGCGCGACAAGCCTTGCCGCCAAGGTCAGGCAGCGGGAGCCCGTGCTGATCAACCCTCTCGACGCGGCCGAACGCGGGATCTCGGACGGCGACGTGGTCGAGCTCTTCAACAATCGCGGCCGCTGCCTCGCAGGCGCACGCGTCACGGACGACATCCGGCAAGGGTGCGTCTTTCTGTGGACGGGAGCCTGGTATGATCCGGATTTTGCCGAACCTGATCACCGCGACCGGCACGGCAACCCCAATGTGCTGACGCATGATCTGCGGACATCATCCCTGACCCAGAGCACCGCAGCGCACTCGACCCAGGTCGGATTGAGACGGCTTGACAGTGATCCCGGTGACGTCGAAGCGCACGAGCCGCCGAGATTTACCTTTGCCAAATCGTCCGTTACATTGCGCACAAACGCCAACGAAGACTGAATATGTCCGAAAAAAAACCGACTGAAGCAAAAGTTGATTCAACGCTTTCCAAAGGCCTGGCGATCCTCGAAAAACTCGCCGAAGCGCGCAAGTCGCTCGGTGTAACCGAGATATCGCGGTCTCTTGATCTCACCAAGTCCAACACCTTCCGCCTGCTGCAGACACTTTCACGGCTCGGTTATGTTTCGCAGAAGGAAGACGGTGGTTACGCGGCCACCCTCAAGATGTGGCAAGTGGGACGCAGCACCGTCGACAGTCTCAACCTCAGGGAGCTGGCCGCGCCCGAGATGGCCTACCTTGCCGACGAGACCGGAGAAACGATCTACCTCGCCGTCCCCGAACAGTTCAACGTGGTCTATATCGACAAGATCGAAAGCAGGAAACCGATCCGCTCGTGGAACCCGATCGGGGGATCGGCGCCGATCCATTGTGTCGGCACCGGAAAGGCGATCCTTGCGGCAAACTACATCAGCCTGCGCGAGAAGCTTTCCGAACCCTTCGAGGCCTTCACCAACAAGACGCTGACGACGTTGAGCCAGCTCGACGAGGACATCGAAGCCACGCGGATGAGAGGGTATGCCTATGATACCGGAGAGTTTCGCGACAGGATCCTGAGTTTCGGCGCCGCGATCAAACTCCCCGACGGCGAAGCCGTCGCCGCCATCGGCATCTCGGTTCCGAATGTCAACCTGCCCGACAACGGGGAAGAACGGTTCGGCTCGCTTTCCGCACATGCGGCTGAAGCGATTTCCCGCAAACTCTCGAGGGTGTAGCCCCATCGAAAACACGGAATACCCCGCAGCCGGCCGGTGAACCCGGCCAACTGGCGCCGGGTAAGAGAGGCCGGGTGCCTTTGGCAAGGCCGCCCTCTTCTGCCGACGTTTGGATCAGGACTTCGGCTCAGGCATCTCGACCGGACCGCCCTGCTTGACCCACTCGGAAAATCCCTCGCGCAGATGCGCCGCGTCAAAGCCCATGTCCTGCAGCGTTGCCACCGTCAGCGCCGAACGCCAACCGGAGGCGCAGTGGAAGACGAACCTCTTGTCCTCACCGAACACGTCCTTGAAGTAGGGGCTTTCCGGATCGACCCAGAACTCCACCATGCCTCTGGGGGCATGTACGCTTCCGGGAATGAAGCCGGAGCGCTGTCGCTCGCGCACGTCGCGGATGTCGACAATCACCACACCTGGGTCGTCCATTGCCGCGATCAGGTCCTGAATTTCGACTTCTTCAATGCGCGACCGCGCGTCCGCAACCATGCTCGCTGCACTTCTGGCAAGTTTTTTCATACCGCTCTCTGTTCCGATATATAAAACATTTATTTCTTATATTGACACGCAGTATGGTTGTTTGCAAGTAATCCAGAAGGCCCGAAATTTCGAAGGCTGCAAAAGGAGGCTGTCGCTTTGACCCGGACAATGCCTGTTTCCCTTTGGGATGTTTCTGCTGAGGAACGTGACCTCGAAGGCCAATTGCCGGAAGGAGAAAGGTTTGACGTCGCGATCGTCGGCGGCGGCTTCACCGGCCTGTCGACCGCACTTCACTGCAGCGAGGCCGGACTGTCGGCCTGTGTCATCGAGGCCAATCATGTCGGCTTTGGCGGATCGGGCCGCAATGTGGGTCTTGTCAACGCCGGCATCTGGCTTCCTCCCACGCAGGTCCGCGAAAAGCTCGGCACCACCTACGGCCCGCGTTTCCTGCAGCGGTTCGGCAACGGACCTTCAATGGTGTTCGATCTGATCGAAAAATACCAGATCCGCTGCGAAGCGACACGCAGCGGAACCATTCACGCAGCCCATGCCCCCTCCGGTTTTCGAGATCTGGAAGCCAGGTGGAAGGAATGGAATTCCATGGGTGAACCGGTCGATCTGCTCGGCCGTGAGGAAATTTCGGAAAAGATCGGAACCAGTGCCTTTCACGGCGGGCTTGTCGACCACCGCGCAGGCACAATCAACCCGATGGGATATTGCCGCGGTCTTGCCCGGGCGGCCAAGGCCGCAGGTGCGTCCATCAGCACCGGAGTCAAGGTGACATCCTTGCAGAAAACGGCGGACGGCTGGGCCGTTCTCACCGACAATGGGCAGATCAGCGCCAAGGCGGTTGTACTCGGCACGAACGCCTATACGGACAGTCTCTGGCCCGGGCTGAACAGGACCTACACGATGATCCATTACTTCCAGCTGGCAACCGAGCCGTTGGGAGAACGGGCGGCGCACATTCTACCAGGCCTGCAGGGGCTCTGGGACACCGCGCCCGTGATGTTTTCGCTGCGGCGGGACAACAAGAACCGGCTGATCATCGGATCGATGGGCAAGGTACATGGTGACAAGTCCAGGGGGCTTTCCCAAAGGTGGGCCAGGAAGCGGCTTTCCCGGCTGTTTCCGGACCTGGGCGACATTCGTTTTGAAGAAGCCTGGCACGGCCAGATCGCCATGACGCCGGATCACTTGCCGCGCATTCACGTGCTTGACGAAGGCCTGTTCACGCCGATCGGTTACAACGGCCGCGGCATTACCACGGGAACCATTTTCGGACAGGGCATTGCAGGCCTTCTGACGGGCATGGAACTGGAAGACCTGCCGCTTCCGACAACCGATATGGCCGCTGTCGCCAGCGCGCCGGTGATGTCCCGCTTCTACAATATCGCCTTCACGGCCAACCAGTTCATCAAGGGATTCTGACAAGCATGACCAGGTCCGACATTCGCGTTGGCGTGGATATTGGCGGCACGTTTACCGACGTCGCGCTCGACCATCCGGGCGGCACGGAAACGTGCAAGGTCCTCACGGACTACGCCGAGCCGGAACGGGCAATCCTGACAGGCATTGAAAAGGCCGCCCGAAACGCGCGCATCCCGCTTTCCGATATCGGTCAGGTCATTCATGGAACCACCCTGGTCACGAACGCACTGATCGAGCGCCGCGGCGCAGACATGGCCTTTATCACGACGGAAGGATTTCGTGACGTCATCGAGATGCGGTCCGAAAACCGGTTCGAGCAATATGACCTGAACCTGCAATTGCCCAGGCCGCTGGTGCAAAGGAAGCACCGTTTCACTCTGAACGAGCGGATCGGACCGAAGGGAGACGTGCTGCTCGCGCTTGATCCGGCTGAGGCGAGGCAGATGGCGCAACGCATCGTGGAAGGTGGTTTTGAGGCGGTGGCAATCGGCCTGATGCATTCCTACGCGAACGATACGCACGAACAGATGATGGCGGAGGCCTTGAAAGACCTGTCTCCAGACCTTTCCGTTTCGCTGTCATCCGTGATTTCCCCGCAAATGCGGGAACTGCCGCGTTTCAACACGGTGATTGCCAATGCCTATGTGCAGCCGCAGGTCTCGACCTATCTGAACCGGCTTGTCACCAGGCTCCACGGCAGTGGCATTGCAGCGCCGGTCTTCATGCTGCACTCGGGCGGCGGCCTGATTTCGGTCGAAACGGCGTCCGAACAGCCGGTGCGCCTACTGGAATCCGGGCCAGCCGGTGGCGCCATCTTCGCCGCGGAATTCGCACGCGCGCATGGGCTCGACAAGGTCATGTCATTCGACATGGGCGGAACGACTGCAAAGATCTGCCTGATCGAGAATGGTTCGCCGAAAACGGCGAGCACGTTCGAGGTCGCCCGAACCTACCGCTTCAAGAAAGGCTCCGGCATGACCGTGTCCACACCTGTGGTGGAGATGGTGGAGATCGGAGCCGGCGGCGGATCAATCGCGTCGATCGACCAGATGGGCCGTATCCAGGTCGGACCGCGTTCGGCTGCGTCAGAACCCGGTCCCGCCTGCTACCAGCGTGGCGGCGTCGAACCGACCGTCACGGATTCGAACCTCGTTCTTGGCCGGTTGGATCCGGACAATTTCGCCGGTGGCGCAATCCCCCTTTCCGTTGAGAACGCAACGTCCGCGCTTTCCGGAAGGATCGCCTTGATGCAGGACATGGACGTCGCCGAGGCGGCCTTCGGCGTGACCGAGATGGTCGATGAGAACATGGCCAACGCAGCGCGGGTCCACACCGTCGAAAACGGCCGCGACATCGAGCACTTCACCATGATCGCATTTGGCGGCGGCGCCCCGCTGCATGCCTGCCGGCTTTGCGAGAAACTGGGGATCCGCGCCCTGCTCATTCCTCCCGGGGCGGGTGTCGGTTCCGCGATTGGTTTCCTGCGCGCTCCCTTCAGTTACGAGGCAACGCGGGGCCTCTTCCAGACTCTCACGGATTTCGATGCAGAGGCGGTGAACGCCGCGCTACAGGCCATGGAAGCCGAGGCAAGAGAATTCGTGGAACAGGGCATTCAAGAAGGCCGGACAACCACCCGCCTCACCGCGTTCATGCGCTATGCCGGACAAGGCTGGGAAATACCCGTGCCGTTGCCCTACAGGGCATTTTCCCGCAGCGACACACCGGCCATCCTTGCGGCTTTCGAGGAGGCCTATCGAACGCTCTTCGGCCGCACCATTGATGGGCTTGCGCCCGAAATCACCAACTGGTCGCTGATCGTCACATCCGTGCTGCCGGAACCGGATGCAGTCCGCCGCCGGGACGGCTGCACGGAGGCTGAAGCTGTGCGCACCAGGCCCATCTTCGATGCTGCCTTGCGCCGGAATGTCGACGCACGGGAGGTCGAGCGCCATGCAATGGAAACCGGCACGGTGGTTGACGGTCCCGCGGCAATCGTCGAGGCCGAAACCACGACAATCGTCACATCCGCCTATCGGGCGATCCGCCAACCGGACGGTTGCCTCCTCCTGATCCGAAAGGACGTTAGCTGATGCCGAGCGCAATCGACTATCAGATCATGTGGAACCGGCTGATCGCCGTCGTCGAAGAACAGGCGACAACGCTCATAAGGACAGCTTTCTCCACCTCGGTGCGCGAAGCCGGCGATCTGTCGGCCGGTCTGTTTGACCGGAAGGGCCGGATGATGGCCCAGGCGGTCACGGGCACGCCCGGACATGTCAACGCGATGGCGGAAAGCGTCACGCATTTCGTTCGCGAGATCGGAATGCAGAACATCTTCGACGGAGATGTTTTCATCACCAACGACCCCTGGCTCGGCACCGGACACCTGCATGACATCACCGTGGTCACGCCCGTGTTTCGCAAGGGTCTGCATATCGGCTTCTTTGCCTGCACGGCGCATGTCGTCGATATCGGCGGGCGGGGGTTCGGCCCCGATGCGGGCGAGGTCTACGAGGAAGGCCTGCTGATCCCGATAACCAAGTTCGCGGAACGGGGAACGGTCAACCCGCTTCTGATCTCCATCATCCGGGCCAATGTCAGGACCCCCGACCAGACGGTCGGCGACATGTACTCCCTTGCGGCCTGCAACGAGGCGGGCGACCGGCGTCTGCAGGCGATGCTGGAGGAATTCGGCATTGATGACCTGGAAGGTCTGTCCGGCTTTCTCACCGAAGCCAGCCGCAAGGCGACCCGGGAAGCCATTTCAAAAGTTCCCGACGGAACTTACCGGCACAGGATGATGGTTGACGGTTATGACCGGCCGGTCGAACTGGTCGTCACGCTCAAGGTGGAAGGTGACCGCGTCAGCGCGGATTTCACCGGCACGAGCGGAATGAGCGCATTCGGTGTCAACGTGCCGGAAGTCTACACCAGGGCCTATGCGTGCTACGGCTTGAAATGCGCCATTGCCCCCGGCGTTCCCAACAACACGGGGTCCCTTGAGCCTTTTGAAATATCGGCGCCGGAAGGCTGCATTCTGGCGGCGAAGCGACCGGCCCCGGTCTCCGTCAGGCATGTCCTGGGACACCTCGTGCCCGACGTTGTCCTGGGTGCTCTTCACCAGGCCATGCCGGGCACGGTTCCTGCCGAGGGCGCCTCAGCCCTTTGGAACATTCAGATTTCGGCCCGCCCCAACGATCCGGACAGCGGATTGAACAGCGCCGAGATATTGATGTTCAACTCCGGCGGCACCGGCGCCCGTCCTTTCGTGGACGGTCTTTCCGCCACCGCGTTCCCGTCCGGTGTGTCCACGATGAGCGTCGAGGCGACAGAGCATGTCGGACCAATCACGGTCTGGCGCAAGGATCTGCGCGAAGGCTCCGGAGGCGCAGGTGAGACCCGCGGCGGCCTTGGTCAGGTCATCGAAATCGAAGCGCGCGCGGGATATGATTTCTGGTTCAACGCCATGTTCGACAGGGTCGACAATCCTGCCCGCGGACGCGACGGAGGCGGACCGGGTGCTCCCGGGCGCGTGGAGCTGACCGACGGCACCCCCTTGAAATCCAAAGGCAGGCAATTGGTGCGCAACGGTCAGCGGTTGCGGCTCAGCCTTCCCGGAGGCGGCGGATTTGGCGACCCGGCAAGGCGGGACAGGTCGCAGGTGAAGGCAGACGTCGAGGCAGGACTGGTCTCTGCCGATCAGGCTGCCGAAGACTACGGATATTCTGGAGAAAACTCATGAGCGAGAAAATCGCCCTCATAACCGGCGCAGCCCAGGGCATCGGCCTCGCCTGCGCCCAGGCGCTTGCCGAAGACGGGTGCAGGGTCATCCTGTCCGACATTCAGGAGACCGTGCACGAGGCGGCCTCAAAACTCGACGGCCACGCATATGTCTGCGACATGGGTGACACGAACCGGATTGCCGCAATGTTCGACAGCATCGAAGCCGAGATCGGCCCCGTTTCGGTGCTTGTCAACAACGCCGGCATCGCGCAGCCCGGAGATTTCCTGACCTATGCGCTCGAGGACTTCAACCGGGTGATCAACGTGAACCTCGTCGGCGTCTTTGCCGCGACCCAGCGTGCCGCCAAGACCATGGTCGCGAACGGCATTCACGGTTCCATCGTCAACATGTCGTCGATCAATGCCCAGGTCGCCATTCCCGCCATTCCGGCCTATTGCGCGTCCAAGGGTGGTGTGAACCAGCTCACCAAGGCAGCCGCGCTGTCGCTGGCGCCGCACGGTATTCGCGTGAACGCGGTCGGCCCCGGTTCGATCGACACGGACATGATGGCGGGCGTCAACGCAAACCCGGAAGCGCTCGCCAAGGTGATGTCCCGCACACCGATCGGCCGGGTCGGAACGGCGCGGGAGATCGGCGACACGGTCGCGTTCCTGGCGTCGGACAAGGCGAGCTACATCACCGGCGAGACCATCTATGTCGATGGCGGCCGCCTTGGCCTGAACTATACGGTCTGATCCATGAGCCAGTACAAGGAAACCTACGCCGCATGGTCCGCCGACCCGCACGCCTTCTGGATGAAGGCGGCACAGGACATCGACTGGATCAGGAAGCCCGAAACGGCCTTCGATCCGGGCGCCGGTGCCTATGGGCGATGGTTCCCGGACGGCGTCTGCAACGCCTGCTGGAACGCGGTCGACCGGCATGTGGCAGCCGGGCACGGGGATCGGCTCGCCCTTGTGCACGACAGTCCGGTCACCGGCACCGTTCAGCGTTTCAGTTTTTCGCAACTGCAAACTGAAGTCGGGGCGCTGGCCGAGGTTCTCCGTCGGAACGGCGTCGAGACGGGTGACAGGGTCATCATCTACATGCCGATGGTGCCGGAGGCGATCTTCGCCATGCTGGCCTGCGCACGGCTGGGCGCCATCCATTCGGTCGTTTTCGGGGGATTCGCCGCGGCCGAACTCGCGACGCGCATCGATGACGCCAGGCCGAAAGTCATTGTCTCCGCATCCTGCGGCATAGAACCCACGCGGATCGTGGCCTACAAACCGCTTCTCGATGCCGCCATCGAGATGTCGGCGGACAAGCCCGAGACCTGCCTCATTCTGCAGCGCGACGCTCTTGTGGCGGACTTGAACCCGGCCCGGGATCTCGATTTCGCTGAAGAGGTCGCCGCGGCAAGGGGAACGCTGCCCGACTGTGTCCCCGTCAAGGCAACCGATCCGGCCTACATTCTCTACACCTCCGGCACGACAGGACAGCCAAAGGGTGTCGTCCGCGATACCGGCGGACATATGGTCGCCATGAAGTGGTCCATGGAACATCACTACGATGTCAGGCCGGGCGAAGTGTTCTGGGCGGCTTCGGATGTCGGCTGGGTCGTCGGACACTCCTATATCTGCTACGCACCGCTGCTTCACGGATGCGCCACGGTCGTCTACGAGGGCAAACCCGTCGGGACGCCGGACGCCGGTGCCTTCTGGCGCGTGATCGACGATCACGATGTCGTCGCGCTCTTCACCGCGCCGACCGCGTTTCGCGCGATCCGCAAGGAAGATCCGGACGGCGCACTGATCGGCCGTCACGACCTCAGCCGGTTCCGCACGCTGTTTCTCGCAGGAGAACGCTCCGACCCGGCAACCATAAAATGGGCGCAGCAGAAACTGCAGCGTCCGGTGATCGATCACTGGTGGCAGACCGAGACTGGCTGGCCGATGTCCGGCAACCCGGTCGGCCTTGGTACGCTTCCGGTGAAACCGGGATCGCCCGGCGTTCCGATGCCGGGTTACGAGATCGAAGTCCTCAGCGACGAGGGACATCCCCTGCCCGCCGGAACGCTCGGCAACATCGTCTGCAAACTGCCGCTGCCCCCTTCGGGCACGCCGACGCTGTGGAACGCCGAAGATCGTTTCTTCAAGGCCTATCTGGAAGAGTTTCCGGGCTACTACGCCACGTCCGATGCCGGGATCATCGATGAGGACGGATATGTTTTCATCATGGCCCGCACCGACGACATCATCAATGTCGCCGGGCACCGCCTGTCCACGGGCGCGATGGAGGAAGTCATTTCCGCCCACAAGGACATTGCCGAATGCGCGGTGGTGGGCGCTGCTGATGCGCTCAAGGGGCAGATGCCGATCGGGTTCTTTGTCCAGAACGACGGAGCCGGGCGCGATCCGGGCGAACTGGAACGGGAACTGGTTGCGCTGGTGCGCGAAAAGATCGGCGCGGTTGCGGCTTTCAAAACCGCGATGGAAGTCGAGCGGCTTCCGAAAACCAGATCCGGCAAGGTCTTGCGCGGCACGATGCAGAAGCTGGCCGACAACGAAGACTTCAAGATGCCCGCGGCGATTGACGATCCGGCCATTCTCGACGAGATATCCGGCGTACTCTCAAGACGCAGTTATGGAAAGGGAACGGCATGATCGAACGGCTTCATACCGGAAAGCGCATGAGCAAGATCGTCAGGCACAACGGCACTGCCTATCTGTGCGGCCAGGTCGGTGCAGGCGAAACCGTGGCGGACCAGACGCGCGACTGCCTGTCGCGCATCGACGCGCTTCTCCTGGAAGCGGGGTCGGATCGCGAACACATTCTCCAGGCCATCGTCTGGCTCGCGGACATGGCTGATTTCGCGGAGATGAACGCCGTCTGGGACGACTGGGTTCCGGAAGGGTTCGCCCCGGCGCGCGCCTGTGGAGAGGCGCGTCTCGCGCGCGACGTGCTCAAGGTCGAGATTATCGTCACGGCCGCCATCAAGGAGGGATCATGACATGGACATGCCGGCTGTCGAACTCCGACAAGTGAACAAGTACTACGGAGAGTTCCATGCCCTGAAGGACATCGATCTGTCCGTCACGAAGGGCGAGAAAATCGTCGTGTGCGGACCGTCCGGATCCGGAAAATCAACCATGATCAGGACCATCAATCAGCTGGAAGAACACCAGTCCGGAAAGATCCTGATCCATGGCGACGAGATTTACGCCGAGGCCCACAACATCGAACTGCTCCGCCGCGACGTCGGCATGGTGTTCCAGCATTTCAACCTGTTTCCGCACATGACGATCCTGGAGAACTGCACGCTCGCGCCGGTCCTGGCGCGCAAGGAAAGCAAGGCGGATGCCGAGGCACATGCCATGCAGTACCTGGAGAAAGTCCGGATCGCCGACCAGGCGCAGAAGTATCCGGGGCAGTTGTCGGGCGGTCAGCAGCAACGCGTCGCGATCGCGCGGGCGCTGTGCATGCGGCCGGACATTCTCCTCTTCGACGAACCGACCTCGGCGCTCGACCCCGAAATGATCGGCGAGGTCCTGGATGTCATGGAGACGCTTGCAAAAGAGGGGATGACCATGATTTGCGTCACCCACGAAATGGGCTTCGCAAAACGGGTCGCCGACCGGGTCATTTTCATGGATGCCGGTCAGATCGTCGAAGAGGCGGATCCCGTTTCCTTCTTCGACCACCCCACCAATCCGAGAACAAGGACCTTCCTCGAACAGGTGCTCACCCACTGAACGCCCGCCCCCCTCGAACAAACCCGCCTCCCAAGGCAGCCCACCTGCACCCGGCCCTTTGCCGGGTTCTTTTTTCACTTGGGCTTGGATTTAAGTTCTGCCGGCTCGCAATGACGGCCTTCGGGAAATGCAAACCGGGTCGCTGACCCCATTGTCACGCAACTGTCTCCCAAAGATTGTCGCACGCCGAAATCCACAAACGCTGGCGTGAACACATCAACGCTCTGGCATCTTTCGGTGTTTGCGAGCGCGCGCTCCTCGGCCGCGTCCCAATTCTTCTGGTGGGGAACCAACATTTCCCGGCCGCGACGTGAGTGCGGCCAGCTCGGCGAAAACCCTCATTACAAAGAATAGACTTCATTCTGCGCTCAAAATGTGTCAACTTATATTGACACTCAAGACAGGCGGGAACCATGTCCAAACCGTTTCCCTTTTCGGCAATCGTCGCCCAGGAGGATATGAAGAAGGCACTGCTGATGGCAGCGGTTGAGCCCCTTCTTGGCGGCGTCCTCATTTTTGGCGACCGGGGCACCGGCAAATCAACTGCGGTCCGCGCCCTTGCGGAGTTGCTTCCGAAAATCGAGACCCGCGCCGGTTGCCGGTTTAACTGCGAGCCCGGGCGCCCACAGGACGCCTGCCCTGTTTGTAGTGCACCAAACGCTCCAAAAACGCCGAAAGTGACCAAAACCCGAACGCCCATGGTCGACTTGCCGCTTGGGGCAACAGAGGACAGGATCTGCGGCGCGCTCGACTTGGAAAAAGCCCTCGTAGCGGGCGAGAAAGACTTCGAGCCGGGACTGCTCGCAAGCGCTAACCGTGGCTTTCTCTACATCGACGAGGTCAACCTGCTGGAAGATCACCTTGTTGATCTGTTGCTCGACGCGGCCGCCTCGGGTGTCAACGTTGTTGAACGCGAAGGCCTCAGCATCCGTCACGCCGCACGCTTCGCACTCGTGGGCAGCGGCAACCCGGAAGAAGGCGACCTGCGACCGCAGTTGCTGGACAGGTTCGGTCTCGCCGTGGATGTGCGCACCATCGATGATCTGAAACAGCGGATCGAGGTGATCCGGCGCAGGGACGCCTTCGAGGCGGATCCGGATGGGTTTTGCCAGAGCTGGGCGCGCAAGGATGCCGCCATCCGTAACCGCGTCGTAAAGGCACGCAAGATCCTGCGCGACGTGGACATTCCCGACGATGTCCTGACCCGCATGTCGCAATTGTGTATGGGGCTTGGCATAGACGGGATGCGCGGTGAATTGACCCTGATGCGCGCCTGCAGAGCCACTGCCGCACTTGGCGGACGTCTGGAAGTCTCCTGGAGCGACGTGTCCGAGATCTCTCCGCTCGTGCTTTGCCACCGCCTGCGCCGCGATCCACTTGACGATGCCGGCAGTGCGCCACGCGTGGAGCGGGCTATTGCCGCTGTCGGCGCGGACGCCGTCCATGGCTGAATCCGGCGCAGGATGCGGCTTTGAACCCGTTCCGGGCCCCGATCGGTCCGGTGCCTGGGACGACGCTCTCCTTGCAGCGAGACTTCTCAAGACCGGCGGCAGTCAACTGGGTGGCCTGTGGCTGAAAGCGCGTGCCGGCGGCGTTCGTGACGCCTACATTGCGCACCTGAAGGAAAGTTTCGGCTCGAGAACGCACTGGATCAGGGTTCCCAATTCCGTCGGTCACTCCGCCCTCCAGGGCAGCATCGACATCCCGGGAACTGCCAAGACTGGACGGGTTGTCACGATGCCAGGCCTGCTGGCACGCGCAGACCAGGGCATTTTGCTCCTGCCCATGGCCGAAAGACTGGACGCTGCAACTGCAGCCGTCATCGGCGACGCAATCGACACGAAAGTGTGCCGCTCGCCATTGCAGTCGAAGGATCGTGGCGCCATGCAGGTGAAAACACGCTTTCAGGTGATTGCAATTGATGAATCAGCCTCACCCGACGAGCATCTGCCTTGTGCGCTTTCGGACCGTCTCGGGCTGATCGTGGATCTGCATGCCGTTTCCTGGAGCGAAGTTTTCGAAACAAGCCCGGGCGCGCGGCAAGATGCATATCTGAGCTGGCAAGACGTTGAAATCTCGACCGCAATCGCAGAACTGCTGGCCCAGGTCGCCGGTGCGGTCGGCAGCTCTTCTTTACGTCGATTGCGCTACCTCACAATGGTCGCTCGCATGCTGGCGGCCATGGAAAGCAGAGGAAGTGTTGTCGAAGCTGATGCGCTGGGAGCTCTGCGCTTGTGCCTTGGTGTAAGTCTGCAGGCGCAGCCAGTTGAGGAAGAAGGTCAGGGTCCAGAAGATCGCGCACAACCGTCTCCCGATGGATGCCAGGCCGAACAGTCCGAACCGGCCGAGCCCGAGTTGAAAGATGAGGACCGGACCAACTCGCCGCAGGACCTGACCGAATTGACGGAGTTGCTATCCGCGGTCGAGGCCGGAACCATCTCTGGACTGCCCGAGCTTGCGGGCAAAAGTCCGGCGCGGTCCAGCACTTCCCGGACGGGGAAGGCGGGAACGCCTCAGAAGAACGCCCGTCGCGGCCGGCCGGTTGCCGTTTCCCGTACAGCGCCCTTCCCGGACGCGCGGCCGAGCATTATTGCGACGCTGCGCGCTGCAGCCCCCTGGCAGGTGATCCGCAGCCAGAACCGGGCCGTGCTGCTCGCGCGTCTGTCTGATCAGGACAAACGGCAGGTGAAACAGCCTCGCGCGCTGATCACACGGGATGACTATCGCTTCCAGCGTTTGCGTCATGAAACGCCTTCAACCGCCATCTTCATGGTGGATGCATCGGGATCAACGGCTCTTGAACGCCTCGGTGAAACCAAGGGTGCGATCGAGCAGTTGCTGTCCAGGTGCTACGTGCGCCGCGACGAGGTCGCCATGATTGCATTTCGCGGCAGGAGCGCAGAAACGGTACTACCGCCGACCCGCTCACTGGTCATGGCAAAACGCAAACTTGCGGGTCTGCCGGGTGGAGGCCCGACACCCCTGGTCTCCGGACTGGAAAAGGGGCTGGAACTTGCCTTGTCCGTCCGCCGGCAGGGCAGCACGCCGGTCATGGTGTTGCTGACCGATGGTCGCGGAAACATTGCGCGGAACGGGGAACCGGACAGGAACCGCGCCAAAGAAGAACTCGGGCTTGTCGCCGGTCAATACCGGAGCCTGGAAATGCGCTCGATCTGCATCGACATTGCCCGCCGGCCGCGCGAATCCGTCGCCTCACTCGCCGAAACCATGGGAGCGGACCTGCACGTCCTGCGCCACGCGGATGCCGGATCGATGTCGGACGTTGTCGATGCTTCCTTGCAGGAGGCAAGAGGATGACGCGGGATCGTGACTGGCTGGACTGGGAAAGAGACGGAGCCGATTGGCCGTTTCGCAATGCCAGCCGGTTTGTCGAGGTTGCAGGGTATCGCTGGCATGTTCAGGATCTTGGACAGCCGAACGCGCCCTGTGTCCTTTTGATCCACGGCACCGGTGCTGCCTCGTTTTCATGGCGCAATGTGGTGCCGCTTCTGGAGAACCGTTTCAGGCTGATCGTACCGGATCTCCCATGCCATGGTTTCACGCGCCCAACTGCGACCCCGGACCTCTCCCTTGAAGGCATGACAACCTCGATCCGGTCTCTCCTGAATGAGCTGGCTTTCCAACCGCTTACCATCATCGGCCATTCGGCGGGCGCAGTCATTGGTGTCTCGCTCGTTTCTGCCGCTCAAAAATCCATGGAGCACGACCGACACTCGCACCGCGTTCTTGGCATAAACGGAGCGCTCAAACCGATCCGTGGAAATCGTGTCCTGTCTCCTATGGCAAAAGCGCTTTTCGCGAACCCGCTATCGGCCTCGATGTTTTCCCTTTTGGCAAAGTCAACGCCACTGGGTCAAAACCTCTTGACGGCAACTGGGTCTCCGATCGATGCACACGGTGAAGAAATCTATCGCCGGCTGCTGGGATCGGCCGGACACGTGCGCGGCGCGCTCGGCATGATGGCCTCCTGGGACCTGTCCCATCTCAACGCCATGCTTCGGCGCCTTCCAACGCCGCTCGATCTGTTTGCGGCAGAAGACGACCCGATGGTTCCGGCCACAAGCTCGAAGAGAGCAGCAAGCCTTGCAAGGCACGGCAGTCTCACCCTGACACCCAAAGGCGGGCACCTGGTCCACGAATGCCACCCGCAGACCGTTGTCGACTGGATCGAAACCATCGTCCCGAACGGCCAGTCGAATGGGGCGGACGCAGCATGAGGCGCAAAAGCCCCCCCTTCGAAACGCCGCTGAAAAGAGCCAGATCTTCCAGGCGCACGCACTGCTGGAGATGTGCGTGATGTCGCGCGGCAAATCCATAACCGTTCTGCTGACGCTTGGGCGCTTGCCGAAAGCGCTCGAACTCGCGCGTGCGCTCACTGCAGCCGGATGCCGGGTGCTGGTTGCCGATCCTTTCGGCTTTCACCTTTGCCGCGCGTCGAACGCTGTCGAAAGATCCTGTAAAACGCCTTCGCCGCACAGCCACCAGGAACAATACCTTGCCGGCCTGCTCGATATAGTCGCGCGCGAGAAGGTCGACCTTGTCCTTCCCGTTTCAGAAGAAGCACTTCATGTCAGCCTCTTGAAGAACCGGCTGCCGGAAGGAACCCGGCTCTTCGCGTTATCCAACGAAGTTCTTCAGGCCCTCCATGACAAATATACTTTCACCCAGACTGTTGAAAACGCAGGGTTAAAAGTCCCCGAAACGTATCTTGCCTCCGACGAGCAGGCATCGCGCCTTGCAGAGTCTGGCGACACTGTCCTGAAACCGAGGCTCGGCTGCTCCGGACAGGAATTGCGCATGCTGAAACCCGACAGCCTCCCGAAGGAGCCGCTTGGAAACGCGGACACCATCATTCAAAAGCGGATTTTCGGGCGGGAGGTCAGCACCTTGAGCCTCTGCCGAAATGGCGAAGTGCTCGCGCATGTCACCTACGAAGGCAACGTCTTCGCCGGCACGGTTGCGGTCTGTTTCCAACGCGTAGACGATTTGCCTCAGGTGGAGCAATGGGTCGCGGACTTCGCCCGGTCCGGCAACTGGTCCTACTTCGTGGCCTTCGACTTCATCGTGGATGACGATGGGAGACCCTGGCCGCTGGAATGCAATCCGCGCCTCACCAGTGGAATCCACTTCATGGAGCCCGCCGATATAGCCGAGGCGATAATCGGCTTCGATACGGTAGCAAAAGTCGGGTTGAAGGCAGAAAAGAGGTTTCAGGAAGGACACACGACGCTACTGCAGGTCTATGGCAACATCTTCCGGCCAAAGAAGGCTCTGCATCATCTTCGCGCGATGCTGGGCGCAAGGGACGTCCTTTGGTCCCTTGCCGACCCCGCCCCTTTTGCGCTCATGACACCCTACTCCTGGCCCGTTCTCAAACAGGTGATGTTTCGCGGCCGAACCTTCGGCGAAGCTGCAACACGCGACATAGCCTGGCCGCCGCAAAGATCCGTCCGGAGCGACGCTTCATCGCCGGCAGTCAAACCCGTTAGTGCCCATGGTTCCTGTTCTTGACCCGCACCTGGATTTCCTGCGACGGCCGCGTTGTCAGGCGCGCCGCCGGCCTCACCTCTCCGGTTCCGACCGGAGAAAAGTCGAACGCGCGCGTCAAGCGCCCCAGGATCAATGCGCTTTCAATCGCCGCGAAGCCGGCACCGACGCAGGTGTGAGGTCCGGAGCCGAAGGGAATGTAGGTTCCGGGCAAAACCTCCTTCTCCCGTTCCGGCATGAAACGATCGGGATCGAAGCGATCGGGATCCTTCCAGTAGCGCGTGTGCCGATGAAGCGTCCAGGGGGAAATCATCAGGAGCGCGCCTTTGCGCACTTTGTAGGTACCGATCCGTGTTGCCTTGAGAGCAACGCGAGGCATGAAGGTGATTGGCGGGTAAAGCCGCAGAGATTCCCGGAAAATGGCCCTGGTGTAGGTAAGCGAGCGCGTCGCCTCGAAGGTGAGTTCCCGGCCCTCGGCGGCAGCGTCGACTTCACCCCGCAGCCGCGCGAGCACGTCGGGACACATCGCGAGCATGTAAAAAGCCCATGTGAGCGCACTCGCCGTTGTTTCGTGCCCGGCGAGGAAAAAGACCCCAAGCTGGTCGATAAGCTCGTCACGCGTGAAGGGCTCACCGGTTTCCGCGTCCCGCGCGGAAATGACCGCGCTGGCGATGTCATCGAAGCGGTTGGCATCAGGGCCGGTATGCGTATCGATCAGACCGCCCAGATGATGGCGGATGCGCTTACACGCGGCCAGCACCTCGGAGCTTTGGGGCACCTTTGTCCAGGCCGGGTCCATGATCAGCCGCCAGATCTTCACCTGCGCGACACCGCGTTCAAAGACTTCGAAATCATCAAAGACGTCTCTGGAAATCTGGGTGTCGAGAGATGTCGAAAACACCGTCCTGCAGATGATGTCCGCCGTCAGCTCACTCATGATCCGGTCGAGCGAAAGGACTTCGCCGCGTTCGGCGCTCGATCGCAGGCGTTCGATATAGGCGTCGACGGCTTTCTGCATCGCCGTGAAGGCGTGCGTCAGGCGCATCTTGGAAAAGGCCGGGTCGATCATGGCCCTTTGCCGCCGCCACTTGGCCCCGTCCGAGACAAAAATGGAGTCGCCGATCAGAGACTCCAGCGCCCCCACCATGAGGTCGCTCTTGGGAAAGATGCCGTCTGCATCGTGAAGGATCTGACGCACAAGTTCAGGATCGTTGAACAACTTGATCGAACGCCGCGAATAGCCGAGTTCCCCGGCATCCATGGCAAAGGCGGCACCGGGCAGAAGACTGAGAAGGTCTCCCTCCCCGTTCCAGACCGTGCGCAAAAGCGCCATGACAGGCGGCAAACGCGACGGGCGCGGGGGAACGTAGATCTCAGCTGCCGACATTTTTTCCTCCGCGCCTCAAGGTGTTGCAGGCCATCACGGGAGATCTCCACCCATGACCGTTTATGACCTCTTCAAAGTGTTCATCGCCCTTCATATCGCGACGGGCGCGCCGGGACTGATCGGTTTCTGGGTGCCGGTTTTTGCCAAGAAGGGCGGGGAAAGACACCGGTGGTGGGGCCGGCTTTTCGCCGCGGCCATGCTGTTCACCGGCACGGTCGCCATGCTGATGGCGACGCTCACGCTGATTGCCCCGATGGCGACCCACCCCCATCTCGTCCACCACGCGGAGTTCTCCGATCCGGTTCTGGTCCGCGGGATATTCGGCTGGATGATGCTTTATCTCGGGCTTCTGACAGTCAACCTTGCCTGGTACGGCTGGCTTTGCGCCGTCAACAAACGGGACCAGCGCAAAAACCAGACGCCTTTGAACTGGGGACTGCAGGCCGCGCTGTTCATTGCCTCCGCAAACTGCGCGCTGCAGGGAGTCCTGATCGCGCAGCCCATGATGATTGGCATTTCCATGGTCGGATTTGCGACGGTTGCGACGAATGTCTGGTTCCTGCTCAAACGCAATCCGGGCCCGGTCGAGTGGCTGCTGGAACATATCAAGGCGATCGTGGGCACCGGGATCTCGGTCTACACGGCCTTCTTTGCATTCGGCGCCGTGCGCCTCATGCCGGAACTCGCGCTCGCGCCCGGGCTCTGGGCGATCCCTCTTGCAACCGGTCTGGCACTGATCTTCTACCATCGTTATCAAGTCAGCCGTCGTTTCCTGAACAGGACTGCAAGACCTCCCAGCGGCAGGCCTCTCGACCTGGATGCCGCAGAATAATCTGAAAGGGTCTTCTTTCTGAGACAGAAAAGTGTAAACTAAAATTTACACAAGGGAAGAGCCTGATTGACATGCTGTTGTCCAGCCAGGCCGGATCGATGGGGAAAGGAGCACAAACGTGAACATTGCCCCGGACATTCCATCAACGATCGCGGAACCGGACAGGGCACGAGCGCCCCACGCCGTCGTGATCGGGGCGGGCGTTGGCGGACTGTCCGCCGCGGCCCTCCTGGGCAAAAGGGGCTACCGGGTAACGGTTTTCGATCCTCTGGACGTACCGGGCGGGCGCGCCTACGCCTACCGGCAGGACGGGTTCACCTTCGATGCCGGGCCGACGATCATCACCGCGCCATGGCTGTTCGAAAAGCTCTGGGCAGATTGCGGCGGCAGACTGGAAGATGATCTGGACATTCGCGAGAACAACCCGTTCTACAAGATCCGTTTCTCCGATGGCTCGGTGTTCACCTATTCGGGAGACCAAGCCGCCATGGAAGCGGAGATTGCGCGCTTCGAGCCCGATGACGTGGCCGGATACCGCAGCTTCATGGAAGAAAGCCGCCAGATATACGAGTATGCCTTTCTGGAACTTGCCGACAAGCCGTTTCACAGCCTGGCTTTCACGCTGAGCACATTTGCGCAACTCGTCAGGCTCGGGGGATACCGATCGGTCTACAGCGTCGTCAAGAAGCACTTCAAGAGCGACAAACTGAGGTCGGTCTTCTCATTTCATCCGCTTCTCATTGGCGGCAACCCCTTCACGACAACGTCCTTCTACTGCCTGATCGCGCATCTCGAGAGCAAGCACGGCGTTCACTATGCGATGGGCGGAACGAACAAGCTCGCCCACGGAATTGCGGGCCTCGTTGAAAGGAACAATGGCACCCTCCGTCTGAACGAGACTGTTGAAACAATTCTGACCGACGGCAAGAGGGCGACGGGTGTCCGTCTTGCGTCCGGCGAGACTGTTCCTGCGGATATCGTCGTCTCCAACTGCGATTCCGCGATGACATACGGCAAACTGCTGAAAGACCACCCGCGCAAACGCTGGACCGACCGCAAGATCAAGCGCGGCGACTTCTCGATGAGCCTGTTTGTCTGGTATTTCGGCACCGACCGCCGCTATGACGATGTCGGTCATCACACGATGCTCTTTGGGCCACGCTACAAGGGGCTGCTGGAAGATATCTTCATCAAGAAACACCTGGCGGAAGATTTCAGCCTCTATCTGCACCGTCCTTCGGCCAACGATCCGTCGGTCGCCCCGCAGGGCTGTGACGCGTTCTATGTTCTCAGCCCCGTTCCCAACCTGGCGAGCGGCACGGACTGGACGGCATTTGCCGAAACCTACCGAAAGAAAATTGAAGCGCAGCTTGAAGAAACGGTGTTGCCGGAGCTCTCCAAGCATGTGGTGAGTTCGCGTGTTCTGACACCAGTGGACTTTCGCGAGCGCCTCCTGTCCTGGCAGGGCGCTGCGTTTTCCTTTGAGCCCAAACTGCTCCAGAGTTCCTGGTTCCGGCCGCACAACAAAAGCGAGGAACTTGAGAACCTCTACCTGTGTGGAGCCGGAACACATCCTGGAGCAGGATTGCCCGGCGTTGTCTGTTCGGCGCAAATCGTGGCGGACCTCGTGCCCGATCCCGCATCGTTGGTTCAATCCGGGCAAAGCGCGGGGGAATCGGGATGAACAAGGTCAGTCAGAGTGCGCTGGAAGGCTTCGAACCCTTTGCACTTCACGCAAAAAGCGCACTGGACTCCTCCGACAAGCGCTACGGTCTCTCACGCTACAGGAGCGACCTGAATGCCTGCACCGCATCGATTCGCAAAGGCTCCAAGTCGTTTCACCTTGCCTCGTTGCTCCTGCCCCCCGAAACCCGAAAGGCAGCCGTTGCACTTTATGCGTTCTGCCGCCATTCGGATGACCTGATCGACGATCCTCGTTCGGACAGGCACTCGCTTCAGCAACTGCGAGAAAGGCTCGACCTTATCTACCGGGGTGCGCCGGCAGACTATCCCTGCGACCGTGCCTTTCAGAAGACCGTCAGAGACTACGCTATACCCAAGTGTATCCCCGCCGCATTGCTCGACGGCTTTGAAATGGACATTTCCAAGCGAACCTACCGGACACTGGAAGACGTGAAGGAATACGCAACAGGCGTTGCAGCAACCGTCGGCCTGATGATGGCTCTTCTCATGCGCACCGGCGAGCCGGAACACCTTGCCCGGGCCGCGGACCTCGGCATTGCGATGCAGCTCACCAATATTGCCCGGGATGTCGGTGAAGACGCGCGAAACGGGCGTATCTACCTGCCGATGGATTGGCTCGACCAGCACGGGATCAATCCGCAGACATTCCTTGTATCTCCCCGGTTTTCCCCCGAGATCGGTCAGGTCGTGAAGCGCCTGTTGCAGGAAGCCAACCGTCACTATCGCCTGGGCCATGCAGGCATTTCCGCTCTTCCGTCAGATTGCCGGCACGCGATCCGTTCTGCAGCTCTCATCTATGAAGAGATTGGCACGGAGATCGTGGCGAACGGGTATGACAGCGTGACGCAAAGGGCGCACACAAGTCTGATGCGCAAAGTTTCGCTCCTGGCGGCTGCGCGCAGGCCCGCTACAGACCGAAGCGCCAGCGCAAAGCAAGCGAGGGAGACAGCAGCCGATCCCGCGGCAGCCGGGCTCGTCAATGCAGCTGCCCGCTCCTTCTCGATCGCCAAGGCCAAAAAATCGTTTCAGTCAAACGAGCTGCCGGACGTTTCCTCGTCTGAACGGTTGCTGTGCCTCTTGATCCGGCTACAAAACGAAAGCCGGCAGGATGTTCGCTTCCACAAACTGGCGGCGCGGCAGCGCGCGGCAAGGCTGACGTGAGACGCGGCAAATCCAGCCACTGACGGACTTAACTCCTGGTGTTTCTGGGCATCCTGAAAGGCAGCATCATCCGTACGAACGGATTGGCAAGGCGCGTACAATCAAGGGTCTCGTGCACCATCTGGAGTCGCTCTGCCTTCAGCGTCGTCTCGACCAGCGACCGTGTGTAAAACGGCGTGTCTTCCAACCGTCTTGACCTGCTTGGTCTGGCCGCTTCCTCGCAGTGTATGTTGCCGCGTATGCCCCATGCCCCGCGCGGCAAGGATTGTCGGTTCGGCAAAGCGATCGGTTCGGCATCACGCCCGGCGGAGAAAGCAAGACCAAGCGTGCGCTCTTCGTCGTTGCGCATCTTGGCGTCGTAAAGAACGATCGTCCTCCCGCCCAGCGCCCGTCCACGCGCCCAGTCCCAGGACGTGAAATCGCTTTCGAGCGGACGGGACCCGAAGTTGAGATCGTGATACGCCTCCCCTTCCCAGCCGCCGCCCGGAAGAAGATCGCACTCCACCTTTAGCCGTGCCTGCGGGACCAATGGCCACCACACGTGACGGCCATCCGCATCCAGGTCGAGCGGCTTCAAGTGCAGAAACTCCGGCTCCAGACGGATGCGACCCGCGAACCGCCGGGGCAACAGTCTGTGTCCGGGCCAGGGAAGCGCCGTTTCTTCGAATTCCAGTTCCAATCCGCCATCGGACCAGCCCAGGCCGCTACTCCCGATCCAGAGGCTGCTGGAGGTGCGGGCGAGGCTCTTTGAGCCGCGTTCAGTCATTGCCCAGATGTTTCCGGAGGGCTGATAGAGCGCCACGTTGAATGCCACGTGGTTCTCCGGCTGCTTGCGGCCGGAAAGATGGTAGTAGGGAGAAAACACGGACCCTATGAAGGCAATGACCGTGAGGGCGTAGGTGCCGCAGTCGCTGGTCGCGTCGACATACCACCACTGATAGCCGCCCGGCGGAACCGACCGGTCATAGCGGTATCCGCCATCAGCTGTTCGGCTGCCAGTTTCCCCGACAGCGCGGCCATCGGTATCCCCGGTCCCGGGTGGACGCTGCCCCCGGCCAGATAGAGCCCCACCAGCTTGCCCTTCGCCCCCATCCGGCTGAATGACGCCATCCAGCCGTGAGAGGCCTGACCGTAAAGTGCGCCTCCGGTTGCCGGGAAGAGCTTGTTGAACCCGTCCGGCGCTGTCAGAACCTGCGCTTTCCGGTCTCTGTGAAGCGTCAATCCGTTCTTCGCCAACCGGCGGTCCATCGCTGTGAGGCATTGCTCCAACTCGCTTGTCGAATAGCTGTGGGTGTCGCCGTCGGCCGGCAAGTTCATAAGGCAGTAAATGCGCTCATGGCCTGATTGCGGGCCGGCAGACTGGATGTCGCCAGAGCTGTTGCGGTCCTGTGCGCAAACATAGACCGTGGGATCTGCCGGGGCTGCGCGATCTCGAAAGACGGCTTGAAACTCGGCGTCGTAATCATCTGAGAAAAAGACCGTGTGATGTGTCAGCGGCACACCCTCCGTTGCCGCCAGGCCGCACGAAACCAGCGCCGATTGGGAGCGCTTCGCGGCAGATACTCTCTTGTAGGCCTTTCCGCGCGCCGGCGTCAGAAGGTCCTGGAGCGCACTGACATCGCCGTTGAAAATAACCCGATCTGCCTCGATCACCTCGCCGGATGACAGGCGGACACCCGTGACCTTGCGGTCAGACCCATCTGTTTCAATCTGATCGACGCGGGCACCGAAACGAAACAGCACACCATAGGATTCGGCCAAGGCCTGAAAACGGCGCGCAATCCCGTGCATGCCGTCTTTCGGGATCCAGACACCGGCCTGTTCAACATGTGCGACAAGCATCAGTGTCGCCGGCGCCGCATAGGGAGAAGACCCGCAATAGGTTGCATAGCGCCCGAAGAGCTGTCTCAGACGCGGATCGGAGAAATAGCCCCCCAAGGCCGTCCATAATGTCGAGAACGGACGCAGCGCCAGCATGTCCGCAAACCTGTGAAATCCGATCCGCCGGGACAATGTCACCGGATTGGGCCTGGACGCGCTGATAAACGTGTCCTTCAGGGTCTCGAAAACCCGTTTGCTGTCCGCGGCAAAGGCTCGATAGCCCGCTGCATCTTCCCGTCCTGAAAACGCTCCGATCGCATCTGCACTTTTCTCCACATCGGCATAAAGATCGAGCGCGGCGGCATCGGTCCAATAGTGCCGGGCAAGCAGATCCGCCTTATCCAGTGTGACTTCGTCTTTCAGACTGGTGTCCAAGTCCGACAGCACGTCGTCGAAGACCCACTTCATCGTCAGAACCGTCGGTCCGGCGTCGAAGGACTGGCCACCTGCCGCCACCTGACGCATTTTCCCGCCCGGCGCGGCCGCGGCCTCAAGCACCGTTACGGAAACACCGGTATTGGCCAGGCGCAATGCCGCGGCAAGACCGCCCATACCGGCTCCGATGATCACGACCCTGGTTTCCGGCATATTGCCCACAACGCGGTCCTTGAAGTTGACATTTCAAAGCAATGTGTCACTCTTAATTGACAGTATAACGTCAAACAAAATTGACATCCATGCTAAATTGAGGAGTGGCTCCATGGACCTGTCGGATCGCATCGAAACCGGGATGCAAGCAGCCATACGCTACGCCACCGCGAATGGGTGCCCTCAAAAACTCTCCGATGCTTTCCGATATGCTGTTTTCCCTGGAGGCGCCCGCATCCGCCCCAGACTGTCTATCGCTGTTGCGCTTGCATGCGGTGACCGCGACCCGAAAGTGGCAACGGCTGCTGCGACGGCAATCGAACTCTTGCATTGCGCCTCGCTGGTCCACGACGATCTGCCCTGCTTCGACAATGCGGCAACGCGGCGCGGCAAACCGTCGGTCCATATTGAATTTGGCGAAGAGATCGCCGTACTGGTCGGCGATGGCTTGATCGTGAGCGCCTTTGAAACCGTCGCGCGGGAAACCCAGCATGCCCCGGAACTGACCGCCCCGCTCATCTCGACCATCGCGAACGCAGTCGGCTCCCCCTATGGGCTGGTCGCCGGGCAGGCCTGGGAGAGTGAACCGGAAATCAACATAACCGCCTATCATCGCGCGAAAACGGCATCGCTTTTCACCGGTGCGGTTTCAACCGGCGCACTTTCCTCCAATGGAAACCCACTCGAATGGTACGCCCTGGCCGACGCCCTCGGAGCCGCCTATCAGGCAGCCGACGATCTATACGACGCCATGGATGACGATGGCAGCATGGGCAAACCGGCGGGACAGGATCAGGCGAACGGAAAGCCGAATCTGGTGGCGGAACTGGGCTTGGAAGGTGCGATGAAACAGCTGCACAACCTCGTTCTGCAGGCCGCTGACAGTGTTCCCGACTGCCGTGGGTCCGACATGCTCAGAGCCATGATCCACAAGGAAGCGAAGAGACTGATGCCGAAGAAACTCGCGGCAAGCGCTGCCTGAGGCCGCCAAACGGAGCAGAAAGTGGCAACAAGCAGAAACGACGAAGGCACAGCCCCCGACTTGAGCCTGCCATCCACTGCACCCCTCTATCAGGAGGCAGGAAAGCGCTTGTCCCGGCGCGCCGTTCGCTTTCGGCACTGGCGCAACCGCAAAATCGCATCGAAAAGCTTTCGGAACTGGATCATGCGCATCCCGGGCTTGCGCGTCATTGCCAACCGCAAAGCCGCAGCACTGTTTCGTCTAACGGCAGGTTTCGTCTTCACTCAGGTGCTCAGCACCTGCGTCAGGCTGGGTGTTTTCGAGCAGCTTGAGAAAGGCCCCCGGTCAGCGGAGCAATTGGCACACGCAAGCGGGACCCTGCCCGACAAAATGCAACTCCTCCTCGAACAAGCGGAGCGGCTGGATCTCGTAACCCAAGTTGAGCCGGGATCCTGGATGCTTGACGATGCCGGTGCGGTCGTGGCCGGCGATGAGGGTATCAGACAGATGGTCCTGCACCATGAGATGCTTTACCGGGACCTTGATTCGCCCGAAGACCTTCTGAAAAACCCGGAAAAAGAGACACGCTTGAAATCGTTCTGGGCATATGCGCGCGGCAGGCAAACGCTCGACCTGAACGAAGATACGGCACAAGACTATTCTGCCCTGATGCGAAGCAGCCAGAGCATGCTCGCCGATTGCATTCTGGATGCGCACGACTTCGGCAAATACGGATCAATCCTCGATGTCGGAGGCGGAGACGGCAGTTTCCTCACGGCCTGCGCCGCGCGGCACCCGGACCTGCATCTGCATCTGTTCGACTTGCCGGTCGTTGCCGATCTGGCACGCGGAAATCTGAACGCGAATGGACTGGCAAACAGGGCCAGTGTGCATGGCGGAGACTTTGTAAGCAGTCCGATCCCGGACACGGCCGACTGCGTCAGCCTCGTCCGTATCCTGTGCGACCATGATGACGATCGCGTTCGGGACATCCTCAGGAACCTGCATGCCTCGCTCCGGCCCGGCACGAAACTGATGATTGCCGAGGCAATGTCCGGCCCATCGGAAGGCGCCCGGCTCGCGGCCGTCTATTTCAGTTTTTACTTTCTCGCCATGGGGTCCGGGCGGTGCAGGAGCGACGCGGACATCAAGGCAATGCTTGTTGAATGCGGCTTCAACAAGCCGCGCACAATCAAGACCAACAATCCCCTGCTGGCAACTCTGGTGGTCGCTGAACGCTGATTTTCATGGCCATTGTTGCAAAATGTGTAAATATTAATTGACACTTTTGAGCGTCAATTTAAAATGACAGTTGTAACTGCTGGATCCGATGTGCGGGAGGCACAAAGATGGACACCACGGCAATTGTCTTTGAAGAGCCAGGCACGCTGAGCGTGAAGCAATTGGCACTGACACCGCCGGACACGTGCGACGTGGTTGTCGAAACTCTTTTCAGCGGAATATCCACCGGCACCGAGAAAATGCTTTTCGAAGGCTCCATGCCGCAGTTCCCCGGCATGGGTTACCCGCTGGTGCCCGGCTACGAATCGATTGCCACCGTCGTTGAGGCTGGATCAGGGTCCGGACGGCGGCCGGGCGAGACCGTATTCGTCCCCGGAGCGAACTGCTACGCCAATGCCGCCGGCCTTTTCGGAGCCTCCGCGGACCGCCTTGTTGTGCCCGGCAATCGGACCATACCGGTCCGGGAAGACATTGCGGAGGACGCCGTTCTGCTCGCGCTGGCCGCGACGGCGCATCGCGCCCTCAGCCGGGCGCAGGAGCCGGTCGATGTGATCATTGGCCACGGGGTCCTTGGACGTTTGATGGCGCGGATCGCCATTGCGCAAGGCCAGACGCCACCGCGTGTGGTGGAGTCCAGTCCCGAACGGCGCAGGGGCGCGGAAGGGTATGACGTTCTGAGCCCCGCCGGCAACGCCTCGAAAGCGGCAAGCTATTGCACCATCGACGCGAGCGGTGACCCCAGCGCCATCGACAGCGCGATCGCGGGATTGCACCGAAATGGCGTCCTGGTACTCGCCGGCTTCTACGGGGATACGGTGAGGTTCGCCTTCCCGCCTGCATTCATGCGCGAAGTCAATATCGCGCTCTCCGCCGAGTTCACGCCGGAAGACACCCATGCCGTTCTGGATCTTGTCGCGGACGGACGCCTTTCGCTGAAAGGCCTCATCACCCATCACGCACATCCGAAGGAAGCTTCGCAGGCCTATCGAACCGCCTTTGACGATCCTTCCTGTCTGAAAATGGTCATCGACTGGAGGAAGCCCTCATGATCCTCGAAAACCAGCCCGGTCAGCGTTACCGGATGCAGGACTTTCTCCGGGAGGAGGCCGCGGTGGAACCGGATGCCCCGGCAACCGGACCGGTTACCAAGGAAACGCAGATCATAGCGATTTACGGCAAAGGCGGCATCGGCAAGAGCTTCACCCTGGCCAACCTGTCTTACATGCTTGCACAACTTGGCAAGAAGGTCCTGTTGATCGGTTGCGATCCCAAGAGCGACACCACCTCGCTCCTCTTCGGCGGACGCGCCTGTCCGACCATCATCCAGACGGCATCGACCCGCAAGGAAGCCGGGGCTGAGGTCGCAGTTTCAGACGTCTGCTTCAAACGGGACGGCGTGTTCGCGATGGAACTCGGCGGTCCTGAAGTCGGACGCGGTTGCGGTGGACGCGGTATCATTCACGGCTTCGAGACGCTCGAGAAACTCGGCTTTCACGACTGGGACTTCGACTACGTCCTGCTGGACTTCCTCGGTGACGTTGTCTGCGGCGGTTTCGGACTGCCGATCGCCAGAGACATGTGCCAGAAAGTCGTCGTTGTCGGCTCCAACGATCTTCAGTCGCTCTATGTCGCCAACAATGTCTGCTCGGCCGTGCAGTATTTCCGCAAGCTTGGTGGCAATGTCGGTGTCGCCGGACTTGTCGTCAACAAGGACGACGGCACGGGCGAAGCCCATGCCTTCGCGGACGCCGTCGGCATTCCGGTTCTGGCGTCGATCCCGCAGGACGAGGACATTCGCCGAAAAAGCGCGAACTACCAGATCATCGGCATGCCGGGCGGGACCTGGGGACCACTCTTTGAGTCGCTGTCCATCAACCTGGCGGAAGCGCCGCCGGTGTTGCCCGACCCGCTTGATCAGGACGGCCTGCTGAACCTGTTCGATTCCAGCGAAACCGGTGCCGACTATCAACTCGAACCCGCGACACCCGAAGACATGTGTGCGGCCGGCGCGGCCGACAAGCCATCTCTCGAGGTGGTTTACGACACGATTTAAGACCGGACAGGATCATGAAAACGCACCCGAAGGAACGCGAGCCGGATCATGCAGGAAGCGCTGACGCCACCGGTGCTGACGAGGCCGCGCGCCCGGATGCGTCCTCGGATCTCAAGGCTGAAGGTGCCGGTTGCCACAGCAAGGCCGAGTTTTCAAAAGCCTCCGCACGCTCTCTTGGAAATGCGGACCTCATGGATCGGCTGGAGGCAGACTATCCCAAGGGTCCGCACGACCAGCCACAGTCCATGTGTCCGGCCTTTGGATCGCTGCGGGTCGGTCTGCGCATGCGCCGGGTTGCAACCATACTTTCCGGTTCTGCCTGTTGCGTTTACGGCTTGACCTTCACGTCCCACTTCTACGGTGCCAAGCGGTCCGTCGGGTACGTGCCGTTCGATTCCGAAACGCTGGTGACCGGCAAGCTTTTCGAGGACATTGTCGAATCGGTTCATGCAATGGCGGATCCGAAGAAATTCGACGCTGTTGTGGTGACAAATCTCTGCGTTCCGACAGCATCCGGCGTGCCGTTGCAGATGTTGCCGCGCCAGATTAACGGGGTGCGCATTGTCGGTATCGACGTGCCTGGCTTCGGAGTGCCGACACACGCCGAAGCCAAGGACGTCCTGTCAGCTGCCATGCTCGCCTATGCGCGGCAGGAAGCCGCCGAAGGCCCTGTCCTGCCGCCGCGTGACGGATTGAAGGACAAACCGACAGTAACGCTTGTGGGTGAAGTTTTCCCGGCCGATCCCGTTGTCATCGGCGGCATGCTCGAGCCCATGGGACTGGCCGCCGGACCAACCGTTCCTGTTCGCGAGTGGCGCGAACTCTATTCGGCGCTCGACTGTGCGGTGGTTGCCGGCATTCATCCGTTCTACACCGCAAGTTTCCGGGAATTCAAAGCCGCGGGCCGCGAAATCGTCGGCTCTGCTCCGATCGGCCTTGAAGGCACCGATGCCTGGCTTTCGGCGATCGGTGAAAAGTGCGGCATTGCTGCAGACAGGACCAACGCCAGCCGCAACGCGATGCGCGGTGCGATATCCGCTGCCCTTGGTGCCAATCGGATCGACGGACGTATCACCCTCTCGGGCTACGAGGGATCCGAACTGCTCGTCGGCCGCCTGCTCGTCGAACTCGGCGCCGATCTGCGCTATGTGGGAACCGCCTGCCCCAGAACCCCCTACAGCGAGGAAGATGCCCAGTGGCTGGAACAACATGGCGTCGAGGTTCGGTTCCGCGCGTCGCTGGAACAGGATCTGGACGCGTTCGAGGCGTTTGAGCCTGACCTGGCAATCGGCACGACGCCGGTCGTCCAGAAGGCGAAGGAAAGTGCAACACCTTCTCTGTACTTCACGAACCTCATCTCGGCCCGGCCGTTGATGGGGCCGGCCGGGACCGCGTCGCTGCCCGGTGTCATCTCCACCGCGATCGCCAACAAGGACCGGTTCCTGAAGATGCAGGACTTCTTTGAAGGGGTTGGCCAAGGGGACACATCCGGTATCTGGCAGGGGGTACCGGAAGACAAAAGCGGCTATCGCCAGAAATATGCCGCACGCCTCAAGAAGTCACAGAACGCGGTCGATAACGGGGAGAGCGTCGGATGCTGATCCTCGACCATGACAGGGCTGGCGGCTACTGGGGAAGCGTCTACGCCTTCACGGCCATCAAGGGGCTCCAAGTCATCATCGACGGCCCGGTGGGTTGCGAGAACCTGCCCGTCACCTCGGTCTTGCACTACACCGATGCGCTGCCACCACACGAGTTGCCGATCGTGGTCAGCGGCCTCTCCGAGGATGAGCTCGGTCAACATGGCACCGAAAGCGCGATCAAGCGCGCCCGCCAGGTGCTCGATCCGGATCTTCCGGCTGTCGTCGTGACCGGCTCCATTGCGGAAATGATCGGCGGTGGTGTTACGCCGGAAGGCTCAAACATCAAGCGCTTCCTGCCGCGTACAATCGATGAAGACCAGTGGCAAAGCGCGGATCGCGCCTTGAAATGGCTCTGGACCGAATTCGGACCCAAACGTGTTCCGAAACCGCGCAAGCGCAAGGAAGGCGCAAAGCCGAGGGTCAACATCATCGGTCCGATCTACGGCACCTACAACATGCCTTCCGACCTTCACGAGGTCCGGCGGCTGGTTGAAGGGATCGGTGCGGAAATCAACATGGTTTTCCCGCTTGGAAGCCATGTTGAAGACCTGCGGAAGCTTGGCGATGCCGACGCAAACATTTGCCTCTACCGCGAATTCGGCCGTCTGCTCTGCGAGACAATGGAGCGGCCCTACCTGCAAGCCCCCATCGGCATTCACTCCACGACCGCCTTCCTGGAAACACTCGGCGAGATCCTCGATCTCGACCCTCAGCCCTTCATCGAACAGGAAAAGCACACAACGCTCAAACCCCTGTGGGATCTATGGCGCTCCGTCACCCAGGACTTCTTTGCGACCGCTAATTTCGCGATTGTCGCGAATGAGACCTACGTGCGCGGCGTCCAGAACTTCCTTGAAGGCGAGATGGGACTGCCCTGCACGTTTGCAGTTGCCCGCAAGGCCGGCACCAAGACGGACAATCCGGAAGTCGCGGAACTCACCGCAAGCAATGCCCCCATGATCATGTTCGGTTCCTTCAATGAACGCATGTACATGGCGGAGGCGGGTTCTCGGGGTAAATTTATCCAGCTTTCCTATCCGGGGGCGATTGTTCGCCGGCACACCGGGACGCCTGTCATGGGCTACTCGGGCGCCTGCTGGCTGATTCAGGAAATCTGCAACGCCCTGTTCGACGTGCTTTTCGAAATCCTTCCGCGCGCCGGTGAGCTCGACGCGATCGAGGCGACCTCCGCGCGCCAGAAGACCGAATACCAGTGGCATCCGGATGCCCTCGCCGCACTCGACGCGCGGATCAACCGGGAACCGGTACTCGCGCGCATATCGGCCGCCAAGCGTCTGCGTGAGGCAGCCGAACTGGAAGCATGGGCCGACAACGCGACCGAGGTCACATTCGCCCATGTCGCAAGGATCGCAAAGACGGCCGGAGCTCCGGCATGAGAAACGAAACGTCACATCCGGTTCAAAAGACCAAGGAGAAGTAGCATGGTTTCGACAACACACCAGGAACAGGTTGTCCGCAGCCGGTATCAGGAGCGAGAGGCCGACCGTCTCATGATGAAGCGCCTGTTTTTCCTTGTTTTTCCGATTTGCTTCATCGCGATCGCACTGGTCCGTATCAGCACCGTATTCAGCGCGCGGGACGGCCGCGCCGAGGGCTCCGTTTTCGAGGAAGCCAAAGCATCGGCCTATGCAGCCTTGGGTTACGCCTTTCACGTGTAGCCCCCCGTTTTGCCGGCGCCTAAGGCGTTGGCAAAAGCCCAGAGGAACCGGTTTACCGACTTCACTGGACCCCTGCCGCGAGGGTTGTGCGCGGTAACCGCCGAAAGGCAAGCATCGGAGGTCATTTCAATGGCTTCAGACAAAGAGTCCCTGACGGGGATTTCGCACGAGGAGGCGCAGGAGTTTCATCGATACTTCGTCAAAAGCGCGATCTTGATGTCGCTCTTTCCCTTCCTAGCCCACATTTCGATGTGGCTCTACCAACCGTGGCTCTAGGGTCCACACCAGATAAGGATGTGAAGACATGTGGAGAGTTTGGCTCCTCTTCGATCCGCGTCGAGTGCTCGTTGGCCTCGCGGTGTTCCTTTTCACCTTGGCAGTGCTGATTCACTTCATCCTGCTGAGCTCGGAAAAGTACAACTGGCTGGACAACGCCGCTCTTTGGGGACCCGGATCGCAA
Source organism: Roseibium sp. (assembly GCF_965232425.1). Lineage (GTDB taxonomy): Bacteria > Pseudomonadota > Alphaproteobacteria > Rhizobiales > Stappiaceae > Roseibium. The sequence continues at coordinate 4,456,743 of NZ_OZ246971.1, read as the reverse complement.
ATCGAATTGCTTCATCCGGACCAGAACACCGCCTTGGTCTGAACGACCAGGACGGTTCAACATCATCGGTGGCGGAGGGTCCCGCAGTCCCTCGCTCACGCGGCGTTCAGCGTCTTCCGCCACCAAGCCCTGCTTCAAGAGAGTAGCTGCGCTGATGCACCGTTATGCAGCGGCTAAGGAGGACTTCATGGCTTTGCTCAGCTTTGAAAGAAAGTACCGCGTACGCGGCGGAACGCTGCTTGGCGGAGATCTCTTCGATTTCTGGGTCGGCCCGTTTTATGTCGGCTTCTTTGGTATTACCGGTGCCTTTTTCATTATTCTCGGCACAGCCCTGGTGATCTACGGCGCAGCGATCGGACCAACCTGGAACATTTGGCAAATCTCGATCGCCCCTCCCGATCTTTCCTATGGTCTCGCCCTCGCCCCCATGAAGGAAGGCGGCCTCTGGCAGATCATAACGATCTGCGCGATCGGGGCCTTCGGTTCCTGGGCACTGCGCGAGGTCGAGATCTGCCGCAAACTCGGGATGGGATACCATGTCCCGATTGCGTTCTCCTTCGCGATTTTCGCCTACGTGACACTTGTCGTCATTCGCCCGCTGCTTCTCGGCGCCTGGGGCCACGGCTTTCCATACGGCATTTTCAGTCATCTCGACTGGGTGTCCAACGTCGGCTACCAGTACCTGCACTTCCACTACAATCCTGCGCACATGATCGCCGTGACGTTCTTCTTCACGACGACGCTTGCGCTTTCGCTTCATGGCGGTCTCATTCTCTCGGCTGCCAATCCCGGCGCGTCCATGGAAGGCGGCGGCCAGCAGGCCGAGGTGAAGACACCTGAATATGAAGACACCTTCTTCCGCGACATCATCGGCTACTCCATCGGCACGCTCGGCATTCACCGGCTTGGTCTGATCCTGGCGTTGAACGCGGGATTTTGGAGTGCTGTCTGCATCGTCATCAGCGGACCTTTCTGGAACCAGGGCTGGCCGCAATGGTGGAACTGGTGGCTTGACCTGCCGATCTGGAACTGAGGGGAAACGTCATGACCCAATACCAGAACATTCTCACGATCGTTCAAATCAGCGGCCCTGCCGAAGAGGGCATGCCGCTCCCCAAGGATGACAGTCCGCGCACCGGAACGCCCATCATGTCGAGACTGCTGGGCTGGATCGGCAACGCCCAGCTCGGTCCCATCTATCTCGGCTATCTGGGAACACTGTCACTCGTTTTCGGTCTGATCGCATTCGAGATCATCGGCCTCAACATGTGGGCGTCGGTCGGCTGGGATCCCATCCAGTTCGTCCGCCAGCTGTTCTGGCTCGGCCTCGAGCCGCCGCCCGCCGAGTACGGCCTGTCCATGCCGCCCCTGAACGACGGTGGCTGGTGGCTGATCGCCGGCTTCTTCCTGACCGCGTCCATCCTGTTGTGGTGGGTACGCGTCTACCGGCGGGCCCGGCAACTCGAGATGGGAACGCACGTTGCCTGGGCCTTCGCCTCGGCAATCTTCCTGTTCCTCGTTCTCGGCTTCATCCGGCCGATCCTGATGGGCAATTTCTCCGAGGCCGTGCCGTTCGGGATCTTCCCGCATCTTGATTGGACCGCCGCTTTCTCGATCCGGTACGGCAACCTCTACTACAACCCGTTCCACTGTCTGTCGATCGTCTTCCTCTACGGCTCGGTGCTGCTCTTCGCCATGCATGGCGCAACCATCCTGGCCGTCGGAAAATACGGCGGTGAACGGGAGCTGGAGCAGATCACCGACCGGGGCACCGCCTCTGAGCGCGCAGCACTTTTCTGGCGCTGGACCATGGGTTTCAACGCGACCATGGAATCTGTTCACAGATGGGCCTGGTGGTTCGCCATCCTGACACCGCTGACCGGCGGCATCGGCATTCTTCTGACAGGCACCGTTGTCGACAACTGGTACCTGTGGGGCATCGAGCACGGCATCGTCGCACCCTTGCCGGACATTTATCCGGACGTCGTTGACCCGATGGCGCAGTAAGGAGAGGGAAAATGCAACTTTGGATACCATTTGCAGCATCCGCCGGAACGCTCCTTGCCATCGCCAGCTTTGTCGGTGCGGATTGGGACGCACCGCCGGTTGAATCGGTCCAGATCGGTTACCGCGGCACCGGCATGTACCTGGAAAAGGACATTGAAAAGGAAAAGGCGCTCATGGCGGCGAACGTCGTCCCCGAAGCTCCCTGGGAGGCTGATCCCGAAGGAGACCGCGCGAGCGAGCTGTACGAGAACGTCCAGGTCCTGGGGGATCTTTCCGATGATCAGTTCAACCAGTTCATGGCCGCGATCACGGAATGGATCTCACCCGAGGAAGGCTGCGAATACTGCCACAACGCAGAGAACTTCGCCTCGGACGAGGTGTACACGAAGGTTGTCGCCCGGCGCATGATCCAGATGAACCAGACCATCAATGTGGACTGGGGCGACCATGTCGGCGATGTCGGCGTGACCTGCTACACCTGCCACCGCGGTCAGCACATACCGGCAAACTACTGGTACGACGATCAGGAGCCGAAACCGGCGAGCGCCATGAGCCGCCACGGCGGTGTCGGCAAATTCGTCGGCAACACCTCCATGCCGCAAAACGCGCTCATGGATTATCTGCTCGAAGACAAGTCGATCCGCGTGCATTCTCTGACCGCCCTGCCCGATCCGGACAGTCCGAACCCGGCCGGCACCAAGGAAACCGAAAGCACCTGGGCCCTGATGATGCACATGTCCGAGGGTCTGGGGGTCAATTGCGTGACCTGCCACAATTCGCGTGCCTTCAATGACTGGGATCAGAGCCCGCCCCAGCGTGTCACGGCCTGGCACGGGATCAACATGACCAGGGCGTTGAACGTCGACTACATGGTCGGGCTGACACCCGTCTTCCCGGAAAACCGGCTGGGGCCGGAGGGCGACGTTCTCAAGATCGGCTGCTCGACCTGCCACAACGGTGTTCAAAAACCGCTCTACGGCCAGTCGATGCTGCAGGACTATGTCGACGCGCTCGACAAGAAGGGACCGACCGACGTACCTGATTTCTCCACATATGTTCCGGGGGAAACCCAGGTCATGGGTGCGGGAACGCCGGCAAATTCATCCGCGCTGCCTCTCCAAACCACAGTCGCGGATGCAGGAAACTAACCCCGCGCCGGCGGGACCGTTACTTGAAAGGGAGCCTTTCGGGCTCCCTTTCTTTTTCGCATTCAGTGTGAACCGGTTTTGGCGCAATGGCAAATGGCAGCGGTGGACCACCGGTCTGCCGCTTCTCTGCGTCTGTCACGAAAACAAATGACGTCAGGCGCTGAATTTCAGGTCCGGAAAACGTTCCAGATAGATGCGGAACCAGGGCGTGAACGCGTCCGGTGTCTCGGCGACTTCGGCATGCAACGTCTTCGCATCAACCCAACGAATGTCATCGACTTCTTCGGGGTTGGGCTTTATGTCGAGCCTCGTCCGGTCGACTTCTGAGGTGAACAGCGTAACACGCTCATGCTCGCTCAGGCCGTTGCCAACGCTGGCTTCATATTCGACCGTCTGGTGCCGCGTCAGGGACAGGGAAAACCCGAGCTCCTCCTGCAGCCTGCGTTCCGCGCAGGCCTCGACGGTCTCGTCCCAGTGCGGATGACTGCAACAGGTGTTGGCCCACTGCCCGCCGCAATGGTATTTCATCGCCGCACGCTTCTGAATGAGAAGCAGGTCCCCGTCAAAGACAAACACCGAGACAGCCAGATGCAGCAGGCCCTGGACATGCGCGGCCATTTTTTCGACCGGAAACAGCGAGCCATCATCGGCGACCGCCGGAATGATTATGTGCCTGTTCATCTAATCCAGATTCCACCTTTAGGTTTCAGGCAACCGCACGCGCCAGGGCACATTGCGACCAGAGCGAACACAACGCCTCGGAGAGCTGCCGGATATCGGCATCGCTGTGAAGGGGTGTCGGCGTGATCCGAAGCCGCTCGGTTCCCACGGGAACCGTCGGATAGTTGATCGGCTGCACGTATATGCCGAAGCTGCTCAAAAGAACATCGGAAATCCATTTGCATTTGGAGGCATTTCCGACGAGCACCGGAACAATGTGGCTCGGGTTGTCCATGTGCGGAATGCCCCGCGCATCAAGCGCCGCGCGAACCTTGGCGACAACGGCCTGATGCGCTTCCCGTTCCCTGGTGCTCTCCTTCAGGTACCGGATCGACGCGGTCGCGCCAGCCGCAAGCGCCGGCGGCAGTGCGGTGGTGAAAATGAAACCGGACGCAAAGGAGCGCACGAAATCAATCAGGACGGCCGGTCCGGTGATGTAACCGCCCATCACCCCGAAGGCCTTGCCCAATGTGCCTTCGATAACCGTCAGGCGGTCCATGAGGCCTTCGCGTTCGGCAACCCCGCCCCCGCGCGCACCGTACATGCCGACGGCATGGACTTCGTCGAGATAAGTGATGGCCCCGAACGCATCCGCGACATCGCAAATCTCCTCGATCGGCGCGATGTCCCCGTCCATCGAATAAACACTCTCGAAGGCGACGAGCTTCGGAGCCTCGGGATCGTCGGCTGCCATGAGTTCCCGCAGATGGCCCGGGTCGTTGTGCCGGAACAGGCGCTTCTGGCATCGTGAGTGGCGAATGCCCTCGATCATCGAGGCATGGTTGAGCGCATCCGAATAGACAATGATCCCGGGGATCTTGGCAAGCAGCGTTCCGAGCGCCGCCCAGTTCGACACATAGCCGGAGGTGAAAATCAGCGCGGCTTCCTTGGCATGCAGGTCGGCGAGCTCGCGCTCCAGCAGAACGTGATAGTGGTTCGTGCCGGAAATATTGCGTGTTCCACCCGCACCTGCACCGCATTTTTGGATGATCTCGGTCATGCGCTCCGTGACCACCGGGTTCTGCCCCATTCCCAGATAGTCGTTGGAACACCAGACCGTCACGTCCCGTGTCGCCCCGTCCTCGTCATGGAAGGTTGCCTTCGGGAAAGCAGAGCAATGCCGCTCCAGTTCTGCAAAGACACGGTAGTTTCCGGCAGTGTGCAAATCGGAAAGGGCGGTCTCCATGTGCTCAAAAATGTTCATCGGTCTCTCCTCTCCCTGAGAAATCGTTCCGGTCATTGCGCATCGGCGCGGCCCTTGGCCGCTACATGCACGGATGACAGGTTTGACTGTGTCGCATTTGTTGACGCAGCCTCGGCCGGGACTGCCTTCGGCACCGCCCAGCGCCAGAGCGCCGTATCGGACAAAGGCAAAACCAGAATGAGATGCTCGAAGATTGCCAGTGCCATAAAGGTTGCGAGCAGAATATGGCCGACAATTGAATAGTCGAGATTGGCCTGCGCGGCGCCCACCACAAGGGTCGCAAACAGACCGGTGGCGATCGCCAGAAGAACGGGAAACAACCGTGTCGTCTTGCCGGTATTGAAGTAGCTCCGCAGGTGCAGGATCGCCGGTGGCATCAGGCCGCTGACCGCATGGCGCGCGCCAAGAAAAATCAGAACCTTTGACGAGATGCGCATGCCCCACAAAAGGCCGAAAGTGGCAAGCCCGAACAGATTGCTCCCGCCTGACAGCGTCGCCCAAAGGAAGACGCCCGTTACAAGGATGGCTATTTCGTGGTCGCAAACCGCTTTCCAGGCCGCCTTGAAACGGTCAAAGCCCGCCAGGCCCGGCGGACATTCCTCCTTCCGGCGGCCGGTGACCATACCGGTCAGGAACGTGGTTTCGTGCCAGGCCCAGACAAGCAGGGCACCGAAAAAGCCCGCATAAGATCCAAGTGGCGTCAGGTTCCGGCTGCCGTAGAGCATGAGCAGAAACCCGGCAACGCCGAAAACGGTCACCATCGGCAGGAGCTGCCAGGGTTCGAGCTTCCGCTTTGCCGACCAGTGAACCATCGCCAGCACGAGCCCGGTCGACAGCCACCAGACGCCGATGGCTACCAGAATTGCCGTGACCGGGTTCGCAAGGTTCATCGCGGTTTCCTTACCAGACAGGCTGCAGCCGGGACGTTTCCGGCAGGTCGTTCTGTTTCGCCGGTATCATGTACATGCGCAGGAAATTCAGCCCGGCCGCCGCGCCCCACCAGGCCTTCCCGGCAGCACCGGTCAACCCGCCCTTTTCGGTGGCGGCCTGCATTTTCCGGTTGATGCGTTCCATGCGCCGGAACCCTTCGACCAGCGACGGATTGTCGAGATCAAGCACAAGCGGGAAACACTGCCGGGAGATTTCCGATGTCAGCCGGAAGACCTTCATGTCGTAGTCGTCGATATCCACGCCCAGCGCCTGGTGAAAGGCCGGTCTCATGTGATCGCGCACATACATGGTCGCAAACACCGCAAGCAGGAAGAACTTGATCCAGAGCTTGTTCCGGCCCTCAAGCAGCCGCCTGTCCGAACGGATGATCAGCGAAAACGCCTCTCCGTGCGAAAACTCGTCATTGCACCACTGCTTGAACCACTTGAAGATCGGGTGGAAGCGCTTGTCGGGATGCTGCTCCAGATGCCGGTAGATGGTGATGTAACGCGCATAGCCGATCTTCTCGGAAAGGTAGGTCGCGTAGTAGATGAATTTCGGCTTGAAGTAGGTGTACTTCTTCGCCTTGGCGAGAAAGCCCATGTTCACGCCGATGCCGAAATCCTTCAGCGCATCATTGATGAAACCCGCGTGACGGGATTCGTCCCGGCTCATGTAGCCGAACAGTTCGCAGATCTCCTTGTTCTTTCCGCGGCGCTTCATCTCCTTGTAGAGAACGCAGCCTGAGAACTCCGATGTAAGCGATGAGACGAGGAAGTCGATCAGCTCCTCGCGAAGCTCATCCGGAAGAGCATCGATGTCGATGTCTTCCCACTCCTCGTTCCGCTTGAAATGGCCCCGGTTCGGATCACTGCGCATCTGGGAAATAAGCGCATCCCACTCCTCACGCACCGGTTCGACATCGATCTTGTCCATTTCATCGAAGTCGGTTGTGTAGAAACGCGGTGTCAGCATGGTGGACACCATGGCGCTGCGCGTCGTGTCGTTCTGGGCAGCCATGCGCTTTTCAAGCGTCGGTTCGTTGGCGGCCAGCTCCTTCGGCGATACGGTCTTGTTCATGACAATGCCCTTTCTGTGAAGCTGAATTCGCACAATTCCATGAATTCGAAATCGCCCGTGGCCCGGGTCCAGGCGCGCTCAAGCGCACCGGCACGCCGGATGGTCGCCTTGCGTCGGAAGCTCTCGCTTTCGCCGTAGGGGATCGAGATCGGAGCGCCATGTACGAACACCTCGTCTCCCGGGTGCACGACAACACCGTTGTCAAAGCGGACATGCGCACCTAGCTGATCAAACGTATTGTTGATCTCAACGGTGCAGTCGACGTTCTCCTTCCATCTCAAGAATGCAAATATCGGTTTCATTGGCTTGCTCCTCTCCTTTGACCAAGCAGCACCTCGAAGGCCGCGGCATTGTCCTTGCCGAAGGCCTCCAGGTAGATACGTTCGCCAGTTGCCGTGTCCGACAGACTGACGGTCCCCGCCTCCCATTTGATGATCCGGTAGGGTGCGGTTTCCGAGACCTTGGCGACCATGCGCATGCGCTCGAACGCCCGCAGCGAGCCGCGCACGAAGCCGCCCCTGTCTTTTTCATAGGCAGCGATCAGCGCACCGCTGCGTGCGTCCTTGACCATCACGCTGTCGTCGGCGGTTCTGGTAATCGTCACGTCGCGGATTGCGACGGGTGACCCGGCACGATGCTTGATGACACCAATACCGGTTGTCTGGCCGAACACGATGGCTCCTGCCGCGAAGACCAGCAGCGCAACGGCACCCAGCAGAACGCCCTTGGGAAACGTGTTGGTGCGTTTGCCTTTGCGTTCACCGAAATATCCAAGCTGCGAGACCGATCCCATTTCCAACTCCTACTCCGCTGCTTCCACCGCTGCCGGTCCGGCGTGCGTCCCCTTGGCGGGGCCGGCCTGTGTCAGCCGCGCGTGTCCTGAATGCACCGAGGCATGCTGGCTGAGGGCCAGCGCCAGAACATCCGAGGCTTTCTTCGCGTCCGTCAGGCAGATCAGGCTGGGTTCGACATTGGCAAACCGCCAGCCGCGCACATGCGGCCATTGGACCAGCCAGGACAGGCGATGCCCGGGTAACAGCTGGATCGCCACATTGCCCGCGCCGTTGCCCTGGTCAGCCAGAGCGAGCGCGCCAATCTGCTTGAACGGCAGGTTGAGCGTAATCGAGAACGCCACACCGAACCGGAGCACGACCCGGCTTGATGTGATCGTGTAGAGGGTCGTCTTGTGAACCCCCCATGCAAACAGTTCCAGCATGCCGATCACGATGGCTGCCAGCGCAGTGAGGACCGCAACGGAAAACACGATGCCGGCAAGAGGCCTGCCATCATACAGCCCGCCGACGACCGCCCAGACCGCAAGCACAAGAAAATACCCCGCAATCCAGCGGTTTTTGAGAACGTGCCTTGCCACAAGGCGCGCGGACGGGCGACCCTGCCAGAGCATTTGCTCGCCCTCCGGAAGGGTCCCCGGCAAACCCGGCACGGGCTCAAGTTCATGTTCCCGGGTGACAAACTGTTTCACAGGAACGCCTCCTGACGGTCACGCAGCGCATAGAGAAGGCCGGCACCGAAATAGGCTGCGATCTTGTCCTCCTCGAGCAGAGTCACCGTTTCGTCCTTGGCCCGTGCAGGAACATCCGCAAACTGTCCGGACGTGATCGCATGGACGTAAAGATGAGGCGCCCTGCCCCGGGCATTGCCGCCCTTGATCACGACGAAATTGTTCGGCAACAAAGTGCTGGCCGACCCGCCCTCAACCTCGATTTCGTAGTAGCGGATCAGATGTTCCGCGCGGTCGACCCAGACATCCTTGACCGTGCCGGCAGCCTTGCCGTCGCAGCCGATGACCGTGAGCCCGATCGGATTGGTCTCGCCTTCTGCGATATCGAAGCCTTCCGCCGTGCGCATCGGCACGATCCGGGCATCGCCATGGGCGGTCAGATCGGGCGTATCGGAACGCTCGGCCCATGACCCTGGCCCAACACCGGCAAGGAGCGGATTGCCTTCCGGCACGAGCGGGTAACCGGGCCCCTTCGCCGTTCGTTTGGCGTTGAGGGGGCGTTCATCCCGCTGCAGATCTGGGACTTTCTTCACGCCCTGACCGTGCGGGAGAACAAAGGTCTTCTTGTCCGGCACGAACAGCCAGGGGTCCTTGCTGTATTTGCCGGTGACATCGTCTTCCAGCGGATAGCCTTCACGACGGTCTTCCTGGCGGATGTACCAGATCAAGCCTGCAAAGAAGATCCAGAACGCATAGAGCACCACTTGCGCGACATCCAGGCTGCCGCCGAGGGAACCGGTCATGTCAATTCCTCCATTCAGTTCTCGGCCGTGCGGGTTCACCCCGGCAGTTCGGCCAGTCCAAATCGCGTGTCATTTTCCTGGGTTTGCCTGTAGCGAAGGCCGGTCAGAGGCCCGAGAACCGCCAGGCAAAGAAACAGAAGCCCGATTTCAAGGTGATAGACAAAGAGATATCCCGTGCCGGCCGTGTTCATCGCCGGACCGAGAACGCCTTCGAATGCAAGCGCATTAACGACGTTCTTGATCACCCCGCCCAGAAGCAGACTGACACCGATCGCCGTCGCCTGGACCGCGCTCCAGGCCCCGACAAGAATGCCGCTGTCGGATGTCTTGCAAATTCCCATCGCAGCCAGCATCGTGCACACCGCAAACAGCCCGCCGCCAAGCCCGACCCCCGCCGCACCTGCAAAGAACAGCGCGTCCATGCCAAGCGGCGCAGCGAGAATGATGGCTGAAAACGCGGCTATTCCGATCAGCAGTCCGCGCGCTGCCACGCGGTACATGTGCGCGCCGTGATTCAGGCTGTAGGCGGCCCAGGCAAAACCGGCCATGGTTCCTGCAGCCCAGAGGCCTGTCAGCAGCGTCGTCTGCGCAACGCTCATTCCGAGGATCTCGCCGCCATAAGGTTCGAGCAGGATGTCCTGCATGGAGAAGGCTGCGGATCCGAGCGCCACGGCCAGCAACAGCCGCATGGTACCGGGGTGCGCACGGTAGTCCGAGAGAGCTTCGAAGAACCCGACCAGCTTCCTGTCGGACGCGGTCCGGCTCGGGTCCCGTGCTTCCTGCTTCCAGATCGCGATAACGTTGAGCACAAGGGTCAACAGGGCCGTTCCCTGGATCACCTGAATGAGCTGCTTGTGCGAGAAATCGACGAGGAAAATGCTGTAGAAAACCGAGGCCAAGATCATGCCGACAAGCAGCATGACATAGAGCAGCGCGACGACCCGCGGCCGTTTCGCGGACGGCACGATATCCGTTGCGAGTGCCAGACCCGCTGTTTGTGCGGTGTGGAGCCCGAACCCGGTCAGAAGGAAGGCAACCGCTGCGCCAACTGGCCCAGCCCAGCCGGGACCAACGGTCTGGGTGTGCAGCAGCAGCAGAACAAAAGGCATGATGGCCAGACCGCCGAACTGCAGCAGGCTGCCGAACCAGATATAGGGAACGCGCCGCCAGCCGAGCACTGACTTGTAGGTGTCGGACCGGTGTCCGATCAAAAGGCGCAGCGGGGCTGCGAGCACGGGTATCGCGACCACGGCGGAGACAAGCGCAACCGAAACGCCGAGTTCGACGATCAGGACCCGGTTCAACGTTCCGGTCAAAAGAACAAGCACACAGCCCGCCGAAACCTGGAACAGGGCGAGCCGCAGCAGGCGGGAAAGGGGCACGTCTTCCGAGGCCGCATCCGCAAACGGCATGAAACGCGTTCCGGCCTTTTGCCAGAGCGCGATCATCTTTCTGTTTGCGGCGTTCAGCATCACGACCGGACCACCTCCATGGCTTGAGAGGTGTAGAACCCGACGGAGATCCGGTGTGTCTGGCCCGCGTGCCAGCCGGTCATATGCGGTTGCTGGACGAGCTGGTGCACAAGCCGTTCGGGATGGGTCGGATAAATGGCAGGCGCCCGGTCTCCCCTCGGAAAGGCCTTGCCAACCAACAGCATGGCCCGCAGCAGATGGGAGCTGGGCGCGAGCGTGAACAGCAGACTGCGCCGGGTGCGCATCGCCAGGCTTTCCAGGACCCGCTTGGCATCATCCGGCGCGTAGTGGATCAGGACATCCATGGCGACGACGGCATCGAAAGAGCCGAGCGTCAGATCAAGCATGTCGCCGCTTTTGAATTCGACCGAGCCTGTCTGCGGCAAGCTGCCGGCAGTGCGCTGGTCCGCCACCCGTTGCCGCGCATAGGAAATCATGCGGGCGGACAGATCGATGCCAACGACATCCGCGCCGCGGGCCATGAGTTCGAGCGACAGCACCCCGGACCCGCATCCGGCATCCAGAATGCGCCAGCCGGTCAGATCCTGCGGCAGCCATCCGGCGAGCGTGTTGCGCATGTCTTCCCGGCCCTGCCGCACGGTTGCACGAATGCCGCTGACCGGCTGATCGCCCGTCAGCTTTTTCCAGGCATCCAGCGCGGTACGATCAAAATAATGTTCGATCTCACCGATCCGCTGCAGGTAGTTGGCCCGTGTCATCGTCGTGTCAGCCCTCTTACTCGAATCCGAGAAATTCAAAGATCTCGCGGTCCTTCATGGGTTCAGCGCTCAAGGCCTCCGTCCCCGCCCAAAGCTGTTCGGCGAGTTGGAGATATTCATTCTGAATGGCGGCGATTTCCGCCGTGTCGCCCATCTCGAAAAGCGTGCTCTTCTTCAGGCGGCTCAGGCGGACGTGATCGGAGTCGGGCACATGTGCCAGTCGCTTCAGCCCGACGGAAGCGTTGTACCGGTCGATCTGATCCGTTTCGCGTGACCTGTTTGCGATGACGCCGCCGAGGCGTACCTCGTAGTTCTTCGCCTTCGCCTTGATCGCCGCAACGATGCGGTTCATGGCGAAGATGGAATCGAAGTCATTGGCAGCGACCACGACCGCGCGTTCGGCATGCTGCAACGGTGAGGCAAAGCCGCCGCAGACGACATCGCCAAGCACGTCGAAGATGACCACGTCGGTGTCGTCCAGAAGGTGGTGTTCCTTCAGAAGCTTGACGGTCTGGCCGACCACATAGCCACCGCAACCGGTCCCGGCAGGCGGCCCGCCGGCTTCGATGCACTGCACGCCGTTATAGCCTTCCACCATGTAGTCCTCGGGGCGCAGTTCCTCCGTGTGGAAGTCGACCTGCTCGAGGATGTCGATCACGGTCGGGATCAGGCTTTTCGTCAGCGTGAAGGTGCTGTCGTGCTTCGGATCGCAGCCGATCTGAAGAACCCGCTTGCCGATCTTGGAAAAGGCGACGGAGAGGTTCGATGACGTCGTCGACTTGCCGATCCCGCCCTTGCCGTAGATCGCGAAGACCTTGGCCCCGTCAATTTCCATCGTCGGATCGAGATGCACCTGGACACTGCCTTCGCCGTCCGCGCGTTCGCGCAGTTTCGCGGCCTGGCGCGCCTCTTGCTCGGCGGTCTTCGGATGGGTGTAGATATTCATTCGGCAGCCTCCGTCACCAGGCCTTCCAGCCGGTCTTCCAGTTCTTCGCCGGCCCGTTGCAGGGCTTCCAGCGTTTCAGCATCCGGTTGCCAGTAGTTGCGCTCATGCGCTTCCATCAGCCGTGAGGCGACACGCGCCGCCGAAGCCGGGTTGAGGTCTGCGAGGCGCCGGCGCATGTCTTCGTCGAGAACGTAGGTTTCGGTAATCTTCTGATAGACCCAGGGATCGACACCTCCGGTCGTCGCCGACCAGCCCAGCGTGTTGGTCACGTTGGCCTCGATGTGCCGCACACCTTCATAGCCATGCCGAAGCATGCCCTCGAACCATTTCGGGTTGAGGGTCCGGGTCCTTGTTTCCAGAGCCACCTGTTCGCCCAAGGTTCTGACCTTGGCGTCTCCATGTGTCTGGTCCGAAATGTAGACCGGAATTTCGGCACCGCCCCTGGCTTTGGAAACCGCCTTGGACAATCCCCCCAGCGTGTCGAAATACTGCTCGATGGTCGTCACACCGATTTCGACCGATTCCAGGTTTTGGTAGGCCATGTCGACGTCGCCCAGTATGGCGTCGAGCAACTCTGCCTGATGACTGGTTTTACCCTTGCGGTTGATCGCATAGCTTTTCCGGCTGGTGTAGGTCTCCGCGATCTCCTCGTCATCGGTCCAGGCGGACGACCCGATCAGCATGTTGACATTCGACCCGTAGGCACCGTCCGCATTGGAAAAGACACGGTATGCGGCGGCCTCCAGATCGCAACCGTTGGCCTCGCAATAGGCAAGCGCATGTTTGCGGATGAAGTTCTGGTCCGAGGGCTCGTTCGCCGTCGCTGCAAGGTAACTTGCCTCCGCCAGCATGCTTGCCTGGATCGGTAGCAGGTCGCGGAAAATGCCGGAAAGCGTCATGACTGCGTCGATGCGCGGTCGGTTCAGGTCCTCAAGCGGGATCAGTTCGGCGCCGCAGACCCTGTTATAGGCGTCCAGCCTCGGCCGCGCTCCCATGAGTGCCATGGCCTGAGCGAGCGGTGCACCGCCGGTTTTCAGGTTATCGGTCCCCCACAGGACAATCGCAATTGTTTCAGGGAGCTGGCCATCACTCTTAAGATGCCGATCCAGGATGCGAGCTGCCTGCCGCGCGCCGTCTTCCAGCGCGAATTTGCTCGGTATTCCGAAGGGATCAAATCCGTGCAGGTTCCGTCCGGTCGGCAGCAAATCCGGTGTTCTCAACAGATCGCCTGATGGCGCAGGCGGCACAAAGCTGGCGTCCAGTGCGCCCACGAGACCATCAAGTTCCTCGTTGGATTTCAGGTTGTCGTTGATTGCCTTCAGGTGCCGGACGGTTTCGCGTGCCTGATCGTCAAGATCCGAGACGGCTTCCTGAAGAGCCGCATCGTCGTCGGCAACAATCAGCCTGCAGAGGTTGGACGCGTCGCCGATGCGTTCATTTTCCGGCATCGCGGAGGCGATATGGGCAAGCGTTTCAGCACGCTCGCTTTGTTCCATGCCGCGACCGGCAACATGCAATCCATGCGGAATAAGCGCGTATTCCGTTTCCGTGATCGCATTCACGAGGTGCTGGATGAAGGCTTCCGTGGACAGCCCGGCTGTTTCGCCGGCAAGATCCAGTTCCTCGGCCTGGACTCGGATGACCTCCAGCAGGCGCTCGCGCTCAGCCTGTGCTTCGGGTGCTGTCGAACGGTACTGGTCCAGGCTCGCCTTGAGACTGTGCAGCCCCTTGTAGAGACCGGCTTCGGTGATTGACGGCGTCAGGTAGGAAATCAGCGTCGCCGCCGAGCGGCGCTTGGCAATTGAGCCTTCCGAGGGATTGTTCGACGCATAGAAATAAAAATTCGGCAACCTGCCAAGCAGACGGTCAGGCCAGCATGTTCCGGACAATCCGGTGTGCTTCCCGGGCATGAATTCCAGTGCGCCGTGCGTTCCGAAATGAAGAACCGCGTCCGCCCCGAATGTCTCCCGCAAATAGGTGTAGTAGGCGGCAAAGGCATGGTTCGGGGCAAAACCGCCTTCAAAGAGGAGACGCATCGGATCGCCCTCGTACCCGAAGGGTGGCTGCAGTGCGATCAACAGATTGCCGAACTGACGGCCGAGAATATGAATGCCGCGGCCATTGCTGAGGATACGCCCCGGTGCAGGTCCCCACTGGTCCTCGATATCGGCAAGAAACTGTTCCTGGCGGACGTGATCGTCGGCGCTGACCGTCGCGTGGACATTGGCCTCTGTTCCGAACTGCGCCGCATTGCCGGTCAGCAGCATGTCCTTGAGTGTCTCGGCATCCTGCGGCACGTCGACATCGTAGCCTTCCGCCTTCAGCCGCTTCATGGTTTCAAGAAGACTCTCGAAAACGGCAAGAAAAGCCGCTGTGCCGATATTGCCGCCATTGGGCGGGTAGTTGAACAGCGTCGCCGCGATCTTGCGTTTCGCGCGCGGCGTCCGGCGCAGCCCGGCCATTGCCGCTATGCGATCAGCCAGAAGACCAACCCGTTCGTCGTCGGGACGCATGCAGGCCCGGCCCGAAGGACAGATTCCCAGCTGGCGGGCGCAAATACAGGCTTCCGAAGACTTGGTCGAGGCGCTGCGTCCACCGATGACCATCGACCCGACGGCACCATCAAGTTCGGGAATCGCGACCATCAGAGTGGTCTCAATCGGCGTCAATCCTTGCGTTGACGCCTGCCAGCCATCCCGCGTCTGAAACTCCGTGACGCAGGCGGAAAGATAGGGGACATTGAGTTTTTGAAGCGTATCTGCAGCTGCGGCGGCATCACTGTAGGCCGGGCCACCGACAAGCGAGAAACCGGTCAGGGAGCACAAGACGTCAACGGTCGAATTCCCGCTGCCATCCGTCATGTATTGCTCGATCGCCGCTCGCATATCGAGCCCCGAGCAGAACACCGGAACCACGTTGAAGCCACGAGCCTCCAGCGCTGCAATCACCCCATCATAGTGGCCGGTGTCTCCGGAGAGGATGTAGGTGCGCAGCAGGAGCAGACCGATTGTGCCTTTGGCCTTCGAAACCCTTGCCAGATCTTTCAGCTCTGTGACCACCCTTGGCGTTGCCCTGGTGTGATAGAGACCCATGTCCGGATACTCTTCAGGCGACTTGGCGGAAACGGATGACCGCAGCGGCTTGCGCTCGCCGGACGCGTATTTGCTGACCAGCAGGCGCACCATGTTGGCGATGTTTTCATCTGAAGCCGCGATCCGGTATTGCAGCGTCAGGAAATAGTTGCGGACGTCCTGCGCGGTCCCCGGAATGTACTTCAGGAGCTTCGGCAAGCGCCGCAGCATGGCAAGTTGCCGCTCTCCGGCCGTCCGGCCGCTTTCCTTGCCACCGCGGGAACTGCTGCCGCGCAATTTCTTCAGCAGCGCGAGCGGGCCTTTCTGCTCACCGCTCATGCGGAACCGGCCCATCGCCGTGTATTTCATGATCGTGCCGGCGGACATGCAGCAGACCATGGCGTCGCAGTTCAGATGGCGCTCCTCAAGGACATCGGCGATGGCCTTGACGTGTTCCTCGACGAAAATCATGGAGACGATGATGATGTCGCCGGTCCGGATCGCCTCTCGGCACGTGGCCAGGCTTTCGGGATTGTCAGCCCAGTCGGTCGCAGCATGAACAGTGAACGAGAGACCCGGAAGTTCATTGTTCAAACGTGCACGCGCGTCATCGACCGCAGCAACGACATGATTGTCCAACGTGACGAAGACCACCCGAATGGAGCGGTCGCTATCGGGCGAAATGGGCTTTCGCATCGTACAACGTCTCCACGGTTATCGGGTGAATGCCTTTGTCAGCGGCAAAGGTTTCTGTGTTGCGGCGGGCCTTGCCACGCACGAAGAAGGGCACTTTTTTCAGCTCGCGTTCGGCCTCGTCGGTCCAGAGCGATGCCGTAACAGGAATGTTGATCGCCTCTTCGCCAACCGCTCCGGTCTCAAGAACGTCGTGCCCTGCCCGAACTTCGTCCGTGGCAGGACTGTGCGCATGAAGATGCGACGCGGTCGCACCATCGTTGAATTCGAAATCATCACGGAACATCGACAGAAGGTGTTCCTCAAGGCCCATCATCAGCGGATGAACCCAGCTGTCGAAAATGACATTCGCCCCTTCAAGGCCCATCTGGGGCGAATAGCGTGCAGGAAAGTCCTGGACATGTACCGGCGCCGAAATCACCGCGCAGGGTACGCGCAACCGCTTTGCAATGTGCCGTTCCATCTGCGTTCCGAGCACCAGTTCGGGGCGGGCCTCGACGATTGCCTCTTCGACTTCAAGATGATCGTCCGTGATCAGCGGCTCGACATCGTACTCCCGTGCCGCGGCCCGGACATCGCGCGCAAATTCGCGCATGTAGGTCCCGAGACCGCAGACCTTGAAGCCGAGCTCGTTGCTGGCGATCCGGGCTGCTGCAATGGCATGTGTGGCATCACCAAAAATGAAGACACGTTTGCCGGTGAGATAATTGCTGTCGATCGATTTCGAGTACCAGCTCAGCCGGTCCGCCTCGAAACCCTTGAGCGGCATGTCATCCTGACCCGCGAGCGCACGCGCTTCACCGATGAAACGCCGTGTTGCCTCCACGCCGATCGGCACGGTCGAAACGAATGGCATGCCGTGCGCCTTCTGAAGCCAGCGCGCCGCCGTCTCGGCGATTTCCGGGTAAAGAACGATATTGAAGGCAGCGTCCGGCAAATGCGCAAGATCCACGGGCCGCGCGCCAAGTGGAGCGACAAGCCGGACATCAAGGCCGTTTTCGCCCAGCAAATGCGTGATCTCGCGGACATCATCCCGGTTGCGGAACCCCAGCGACGTGGGCCCCAGAATGTTGCAGCTGTTTGGAGGAATGTTTTCAGGCCGTTGCCGGTTGCCGGCGAACGCACGGACCAGGCGGTAGAAGGTCTCCGACGCGCCCCAGTTTTCCTTTTTCTGGTAGGACGGCAGCTCGAGCGGCACGACCGGGATGTCGAGATCAAGCGTTCTGGCGAGCCCGCCAGGGTCATCTTGCAGAAGTTCGGCAGTGCAGGACGCGCCGACCAGGAGCGCCTCCGGCTTGAACCTCTCCACGGCATCATGGCAGGCCAACTTGAAAACGTCGGCCGTGGACGCGCCCAGATCGCGCGCCTGGAACGTCGTGTAGGTTACCGGCGGACGGGATTTCCGGCGTTCGATCATCGTGAACAGAAGATCGGCATAGGTGTCGCCCTGCGGCGCATGCAGGACGTAATGCAAACCCTCCATGGAGGTCGCAATGCGCATCGCACCGACATGCGGCGGGCCTTCATAGGTCCACATGCTCAGCTGCACGGCGCGCCCTCCTCTCTCGCGGTTTCGTCATTCAGGGCGGTCCTGCGTATCAGGGGGCGCGCAAAGAGTTCGACCAGATCGCCGGCCTGCTCGTATCCCTGGATCGGCGTGAACGCGAACTCGATCGACCACTTCGTGAGCCGGCCCTCTGCCTCGAAGGGATTGGCGAGACCCATACCGCAAACGATCAGGTCCGGGTCGGCCGCGCGGCAGCGGTCGATCTGCAGGTCGACATCCTGTCCTTCGGAAAGAGAAACGCCCGGCGGCAGGAGCGCAAGCTCGCCCGCAACATGGTCACGGTGCAGATATGGGCTACCGACCTCGACAATCTCCGCGCCGATTTCGCGGCTCAGAAACCGGGCCAGCGAAGGTTCGAGCTGACTGTCGGGAAACAGGAAGATACGCTTGCCGCACAACAGATGCCGATAGTGATCCATGGCTGACAGCGCGCGTGTGCGCGGCGCCGCGACAACGGCCTCGAAATGCGCATCGGAAACACCGAAGGCATCGGCGATGGCTTTCAGCCAGCAGGTGGTTCCCTCTTCCCCAAGCGGGAAAATGGCATTGATCCTGCGCGCCCCGCTCGACTCCAGTGCATGCGCGGTCGCCCCGAGATAGGGCTGCGCCAGCACGTATCGCGTGGACGCGTCGACAACCGGCATCTCGCCGCTTGTCCGGCCAGGCAGGAAATGGACATGCTCGATGCCAAGATTGCTGAAAAGGCGCTGGAACTGGTCTTCGACAACATCGGGCAGACAACCGGCGACAACGAGCGGAGTTCCGTCTGTCCGCGCGCCGGAGGCAGGTACATCGCGAACGAGGGCTGCAAGGAAATTGTCTTCGCCCTGCGTGAATGTGGTTTCGATTCCACTGCCGGAATAGCAGATCACCCGGTGTTGCGGCGCGTAAACACGATTGAGACGTTCCGCGGCCTTGCCGAGGTCGAACTTGATCACTTCCGACGGACAGGAGCCGACCAGGACAAGCATCTTGATATCCGGCCGCCGCGCCAGCAGCTTTTCGACAACGCCGTCGAGTTCATCGTGCATGTCGGCCATACCGGCCAGATCCCGCTCTTCCATGATCGCGGTGGCAAAGCGCGGCTCCGAAAAGATCATCACGCCGGCAGCCGATTGCATCAGGTGGGCACAGGTCCTGGATCCCACAATCAGGAAGAAGGCATCCTGAACCTTGCGGTGCAGCCAGATGATCGATGTCAGTCCGCAGAAGACCTCGTGCTGCCCGCGTTCTCGAATGGGGAGAGGCCTGTCGCATCCAGGTCTGAAGGGCTGGTTCATTGCACCGACCCCGCAACCTGCAGGCCGCCCGGAGCGGAGGCGTTTTCACGCTCTCTGGCCGCCTCCCGCGAAGCCTGATCCAGGCGGGCCAATCGCAGTTTCCAGACAAACTGACCTGCATTGACGACGTAGGTCGCATAGGCAGCAAGCGCGAGCCACATCAAATGCGCCGGAGCAAGGCTGCCGGTAAAGAGCGCCACCAGATAGGCTGTGTGCAGCGCCAGCACGAGGATCGAAAAGACATCTTCCCAGAAGAAGGGCCGCGCGAACAAATAGCAGCCAAAGACATGCTTTTCCCAGATCGAGCCCGTAACCATGATGGCATAAAGCGTGAACGTCTTGATGACGACAGAGATCTCCGCGGGCCCCTGCCCTTTGCCGGTTGTCAGGAAATAGAGGATCAATCCGAGGCTGATCAGGAAGACGAAGAACTGGACCGGAGCGAGTATTCCTTGAACCAGTGTCCAAACGCTCGCGTCACGCCGTTTCCGCTCCTGCTCGGTATACAGCACCGTGGCTTCGACCACCTTACCTGCTTCGCTCAACGACATGTGCTCCTCCCCCCGAACCCAGAGAGCAGGGTCCGGCAGATAAGGAAGCGTAACGCTTCTGGCGCAAAAGTGTCAACTAAACATGACGTATATTTTTATTTACACTCGCGCACAACAGAGTCATGCTAAGGCCGCTCGCAGTTG
This sequence comes from Roseibium sp., assembly GCF_965232425.1. Taxonomy (GTDB): domain Bacteria; phylum Pseudomonadota; class Alphaproteobacteria; order Rhizobiales; family Stappiaceae; genus Roseibium. The sequence goes on along the minus strand of NZ_OZ246971.1, from coordinate 4,436,946 downwards.
CAGCAAGCAAGAGGGGCACACTTGCGTGCATGTCCCAACGGCAACGGTCAGGGAGGCCCGATGCAAAGTGAGGATAACCGGCACAATTGGTTCCACATCGGGTGAAGAGCGCGAACAGTCGAGAACTGACGCCTGCGCTGAAACTTTTGTCAATCGTGACGCACAGGTGCTAAAACGGGACCGTTTGCACAGAAGCGACAAGAACAAGCTTCGTCACCTTATTGAAGGGCCGGTGGCAGCTATGACAGCTGAGCAATTGTCTGTTGACCTGGACACAGGCCTTGAAAACAATCCCCGCTACGAGCAGGCGATTGCCGGTCTCCACCGACTTATTCTGGAACCCGGCACCCGGCTCGATCAATTGCTCTCCTGCCTTGAAAACGCACTGCCGGCAAATTCACCGCCAGCACTCAAGGTCCTTGCAGTTGAGGCCGTTGCGAGACAGCTGGGCCGGGAATGGTCTGATGACACATCCAGTTTCATTGATGTCACAATCGCCTCCACGAGATTGCAGGATCTCGCTCAGGCGTTGGCCATGGAGGCCGCTGACCGTATCAGCGCCCATCCCGCTCCATTCGCGGCGATTCTTCTTCCCAGGGACGAGCAGCACAGCCTGATGGCCCATTTGACGGGTGCGTTTTTTCAGGCATTCGGGTGGCAACATCAGGTGCTTACGCATGATCAGCCGTCACGGCAGGAGTTCGCAGGTGTCGTTGGCAGGGCCGACGCAATCTGCATTGGCTGGAGCAACACACGCCTCAGACCACAGGTAAGGCAGTTAGTTGACGATATCAGGTTGTATGCACCCGATCGAAATCAATCTTTGATTGCAGGTGGAGTTGCCGCACTCGAATCGGTTGAGTTCCTTGTGGAAATGGGGATTGACTGCATTTGCGATACTGCGTATTCAGCGGTTAAAATTGCGGATAATTTCAACAATTTGGAAAAAATGGATTTTGTCCCGCCCAAGGTCCACAGCGGACACTACGCAAAAACAAGAAGGATTGATTGGCGAAACCCATGACCCCACGCGCCCCTAATAGCGGACAGCAAGGCATTGCGGTTGCGGGTGAACTGCAGAAAACACTCGAGGCCGAAGGGCTGGTTTCGCTGATAGGGCTGGGTACGGATATCGTTTTTCTGGTCGACAAGAACGGGACAATTACCCACTCACATTTCGAGAACCCGGATTTTGACGCCTACGGACTTGATAGCTTCGTGGGCAAGACGCTCCGTGAATGCGTTACGATCGAATCTGTCTCCAAGATTGACGCCATGCTCAAGCCGGGTCGGAAGCGCCCGGCCCGCGGGTACCAGGTCAACCACAGCGCGCCGGGCAAACCGGATTTGCCGGTCGCCTATTCCTCTTTTTCCAAAAAGGGACTGCCGTTCACCATCGTCGTCGGCCGCGAGATGCAGCAACAGATGCAGGACCAGCAGCGGCTGGTCGAAGCGCAGATCGCCATGGAGGCCGACTATCGCGATTTGCGGCAGGCCGAGGCAAGGTACCGGACCGCTTTCAAGCTCGCGGAAACCGCCGACATCATGCTTGACGGTGAAAAGAGAACGGTTCTTGAAGCCAATTCCGCCGCAATAGCCCTCCTGGCCGGCAACTCCGGCAACCTGATCAACAAGCCCGTGCGCGAATTGTTCAACAAGCAGGACCGGGACAGACTGGGAGATGCCATCGGCGAGGCAAGGCACAGCGGCGAAACCGTTCTCGTTGATGCGCTAACGAGCGCAAGGGGCACGAAACTGCAGGCAAAGCTGCGCGCGTATCGGGAGAACGGCGCGGCCAACCTGATTCTGACGCTCTGGTCTGAAGATGACGCCGCCCAGTCGGAGCGCCATGCAGGCGAAAGCGTACCCGGCTTTGCCGCTGTCGATCTTGATGCCCTTCCCGAAGCTGCAATTCAAACCGACAATGACGGCAATCTGATTTCGGCCAATGCACTGTTTCTGGATCTTGTTCAGGCACCGACGCTCAATCAGGTTCTGGGAAGGAATGCCAGCAACTGGATTGGCAAGTCCGCTGTGGACCTGAACGTGCTTTATGCTAGGACGAGCGACGAGCGAACGGTGCGCGGGTATTCGACTGTCCTGAATGACAGCATTGGCGGTGAACAGACGGTGACCGTCTCCGCTCATGGCGATCCGAAATCGGAAACGGTGCAACTGATCATCGTCCCGCACGCGGCCAAGACCGAGCGCGTCGGATTGCGCACCCCGGCAACCCCGGAGCAGGCCGAAGGCTTTGCAAGCCTTGTCGGAAAGGTTCCCCTCAAGGAGCTGATCAGAGAGTCCCTGGACGTCGTTGAGAAGATCTGCATCGAGGCGGCCCTCGACCAGACCAACAAAAACAGGGCAAGTGCGGCCGAGATGCTTGGGCTCTCCCGGCAGAGCCTTTACATCAAGCTCCGCAGGCACGGACTTGAAAACTACCGCCCCGGCTCATAACCCGGGCCCCGCCGTTCCGAAGATCCACGCTGTAAATTCCTTATGACAAAAGGCAGAATGCCTTGCCCAAAAGTGTCAATTTTAATTGACACTTTTGGGCAGCGGGCCTACCATTCTCGCCATGGAACTGACCCGGCACCGACCGCAAGACAGCTGGCCCTCATCCGGCGCTGTCATTGCCTTGCTCAAGCCAATCACCTGGTTTCCGCCGATGTGGGCCTACGCCTGCGGCGCGATCTCAACCGGCGCAAACTTCGGTGACCGATGGTTTTTTGTTCTTTGCGGCGTTTTGCTCGCAGGTCCGCTTCTTTGCGGAACCAGCCAGGCCGTCAACGACTGGTTTGACCGCCATGTCGACGCCATCAACGAACCTGATCGCGTTATTCCCTCGGGGCGCATGCCCGGCCAATGGGGGCTCTATGTCGCCCTGATCATGTCGGCGCTGTCGATGATCGTCGCCGCGATGCTGGGTGCGCTCATCTTTGCAGCCGCGCTGATCGGATTGTGCTTTGCCTGGGGCTACAGCGCGCCGCCCCTGCGTTTCAAACAAAACGGCTGGATCGGAAACGGTGTCGTCGGCTTCAGCTACGAGACCTTGCCCTGGCTGACGGCGGCGACCGTCATGACCGGAGTGTCCCCGAATGCAATGATCTGGATTGTCGCGCTGCTTTACGGCATTGGGGCGCATGGCATCCTGACGCTGAACGACTTCAAGGCAATCGCGGGTGACAGGGAAATGGGCATCAACACCCTTCCCGTTCTCCATGGCGCGCGGCCGGCCGCCACGATTGCCAGCATCATCATGGCTGCGACCCAGGCAGGTGTCTGTGCATTGCTGGTGTTCGTCGGATTGCCGCTCTTCGCGATCGCGATCGGGGTGCTGTTGGCATTGCAGATCGGTTGCATGGTCCGTTTTGTACGGGATCCGGTCAGGTTTGCCGTCTGGTACTCGGCGATCGGCGTCGGACTTTATGTCACCGGCATGATGATTTCGGCTTTTGGACTGCGCACGCTCTCGCAACCCGCCTTTCTGTGATGTAGGGGAGAATTCCGATGTTTCGCCAAGTCGCTGGTCGCGCAGCGTCACAGCAACAAGTCCAGGGATTAAGCTGGTTTGCGATCGTTCGCCTTGGCCTGGTCCAGGCATCGCTTGGCTCGATTGTCGTGCTGACCAATTCGACGCTCAACCGGGTCATGGTCGTGGAACTGAGCCTGGCAGCAATCATTCCCGGCCTGTTGGTCGGCATTCATTATGCAGTCCAGTTGTCTCGCCCCCTGTGGGGTCACCGGTCGGATGTCGGACGGTCAAGAACGACCTGGATCCTCGGCGGACTGGCTCTGTTGGCCGTCAGCGGAACCGCCGCTGCCGGGACAACATTCTTGTTCGAAACGTCTTACGCCGTCGGGCTTGCCGCAGCTATCGCCGCCTACACCTTGATCGGCATTGGCATAGGGGCAAGCGGAACGTCTCTTCTCGCCCTGATGGCAGCCAAGACCGCGCCTGAACGGCGCGCGTCGGCGGCGACGATCACGTGGATGCTGATGATCGCGGGAATTGTCGTCACATCGATCGTGACGGGCATCAATCTGGATCCCTACACCCATGTGCGGCTTGTCGCCGTGACCGCGCTAACCGGGCTGGTCGTTTTGTCGATCTCCGCACTCGCCATCGCCGGGATCGAGAAGCAGCCGACACTGATCAGCGACCAGGATCGAAAGAACGCCGGAAGTTTCAAGGAGAGTATCGCGGAGGTCTGGAACGATCCGGAAGCGCGTCTGCTGACCTTGTTCATCTTCATGTCGATGCTCGCCTACTCCACACAGGATCTCATTCTGGAACCCTATGCGGGTCTCCTGTTCGCGATGACACCCGGCGAAACGACCAAACTCTCGGGAACCCAGCACGGCGGCGTCTTCTTCGGGATGGCACTCGTGGGTATTGCAGGCGGTTTGTTTTCGAAGCGCAAGCCCGGTCTCATCAAGTTTTTCATCGTTTCCGGCTGTCTCGGCTCCGGTGTTGCGCTCGCCTTCCTGTCAATCTCCGCATCCTTCGCACCGGCCTGGCCGCTGGAAGCGAACATCTTCGCTCTCGGCTTCATGAACGGCGCCTTCGCGGTCGCCGCAGTCGGTACGATGATGGTGCTTGCAGGCTCCGGCAAAACCTCCAACGAGGGCGTGCGCATGGGCGTCTGGGGAGCGGCTCAGGCTGTATCGTTCGGCCTGGGTGGTGTTGCCGGCACGATCGTCTTGACGCTGGGACGATGGTTCACAGGCAACGATGCGACAGCCTTCACACTCGTATTTGCGCTGGAAGCAGTGCTCTTCCTGATGTCGGCGCTAGTTGCGCTGCGCATCGGTGTCCGACAGGCGCCCCGGGCCGAAATCGACCGGGACACGTCACCGGCTGTTGTGCCCGCCGAATAGACCGGAAACCGCACTGTACTGAAGCAAATCTGGGAGGTCAGGCAATGGATACCATATTCGACGTCGCGGTTATCGGCGGTGGTCCGAGCGGTGCAATCGCTGCCGAAGCGCTTGCAGTTTCGGGCTATTCCGTTCTGCTTGTGGATCCCGACAACCGGATCAAGCCGTGCGGCGGTGCGATCCCCTCGCGCGCGCTGAAGGACTTCTCGATTTCCCGGGACATGCTCGTCTCAAAGGCGAATGCGGCCCGGGTCATTGCCCCTTCCGGCAAATCGGTGGAAATGCGGATCGGCGATATCGGCTTTGTCGGCATGGTGGACCGGGCGACTTTCGATCCGTATCTGCGTGAACGCGCGGCAGACGCAGGCGCGACACGGCTGACCGGCAAACTGGTAGACATGCAGGAAAGCGGCGATGGCGTTCTGTCACTCACCGTCGAACCGACAAAGTGCGAGACCGCGTCGGCAAAGGTCACGCATTCCGCGAGATACGTGATTGGCGCAGATGGTGCAAATTCCGCCGTTCGACGCTTCATGTTCCCCAAGAGCAAGAAGCCGCCTTACGTGTTCGCATATCACGAAATCATCGAAAGCCCAGAAGACACCACGTCCGCCGGGTTTCGCAGTGACCGGTGCGACGTCGTCTATGACGGCCGGATCTCACCGGACTTTTATGGCTGGGTGTTCCCGCACGGTGAGCACACATCCGTCGGAACCGGGTCCGCCGTCAAAGGCCACAATCTGCGCTCCGCGACGGCGGAGCTTCGCAAGGCATCGATGCTCGACGGACAGCGTGTCATTCGCCGCGAAGGCGCTCCCTTGCCTCTCAAACCCATGCGGCGATGGGACAACGGCAGAAATGTTCTGCTGATCGGCGACGCGGCAGGCACCGTTGCACCGTCCTCAGGCGAAGGTATCTACTACGCCATGCTGTGCGGTCAACTGAGCGCGGAGGCCGTTGCGTCCTGCCTTGCCACCGGCAAGGCGTTGAAACTTCGCCAGGTCCGCAAGCGCTTCATGAAGGATCATGGCCGGATCTTCTTCATTCTCGGGATCATGCAAGTCGTCTGGTACCGGAGCGATCGCTTCCGGGAGCGCTTCGTGACCATGTGCGCCGACCCGGACGTTCAGCGCTTGACCTGGGAATCCTACCTGAACAAGAAACTCGTTCGGCGTGATCCGCTCGCGCACCTGCGCGTTTTCTTCAAGGATCTCGGCCAACTGCTTCGCATCCCGGCAGGTCAGAAATGAGTGTGCTGTACGCCTGGCTCGAAACGGGATGGTTGGCCTTCGCAGCCATCGCGATCCTCTGGCTGGAAACCCTGCTTCTCAGCCTCCTGTCGAGCAGGCCGAAGGCGCGTTTCAGGGCTCTGGCAGGCGGCGCACTTGCCGGAACCTTCCTTCTGGCTGCACTGGCCTTGGCGCTCCGCGGCGACGCGCTCGGCTGGGTGCTTGTCTTCCTTACTTTTTCACTCTTTGCACACCTGCTCGACGTCGCTGGTCGCTTGAAGGATCAATCCGCCGCATTGAGCCGCAACACCGAAAAATTGAGCAATCCCGCTGTGCTGACCCAGAGGAGGTAGGGAACAAACAGGAGCGACGCGAGCGTGGAAATCGGCCAGGCCGCGAGGATGAAACCCGCGATGGCGAGCCAGAGCAGGCCCAGTTCGAACAGCGCCAGATCCATGCGCTTCAATCCGAAAAAGATCCAGGACCAGCAGCCGTTCAATATCAGCTGCGCGGCCCACAACAAGAGTGCGAACGACCAGCCGGCCTTGGTCCATATGTCCCATCCGGCGTAGGCGATCATGACATAGAGAACCGACCAGACTGTCGGGAAAGCCCATTTGGGCGGGGTCCAGGAGGGTTTTCGCAACGTGTCGTACCAGGGACCTGGTTTGAACACAGCGCCGCTCATCGCAGCAAGGAAAACAAGCAATGCAAAAGTCGCTGCAACCATTCAAGGCCCCTGACGTCAACAAAACAACAGGGCGCAGCATATGTCCTATCGCTCTTGCGAAACAACAGCGGATCGGTGGGCCGCACGGAACACACAGACTGATCTCAATCGGATCACGCGACGTAACCAACCGTCGAAAAAACACAGAAATCATTCCTGGAGGGAGCAGATCATGAAATCAACAATTGCGATCCTGGCGACTTTGTTCGCAGCAACGACGTTCAATGTGGCTGCTGCGGAAGGCGATCCTGCGGCTGGAGAGAAAGTCTTTCGCAAGTGCAAGGCGTGCCATGTGGTGGATTCTGATCAAAACAGGGTTGGTCCTTCCCTTCAGGGTCTGATCGGACGGCAACCCGGCACAATCGACGGCTTCAAATACTCCAACGCAATGATTGAGTTTGGCGACGGCAAGGTCTGGGACGAGGAATTGCTGACAGTCTATCTCGCCAAACCCCGCGAGATGGTGAAAGGCACCAGGATGGCATTCGCGGGCCTCAGGAAAGACGAAGAGATCGCCGACATCATCGCCTACCTCAAACAATACAGCCCCTCCGAATAATCTGCGGGGCGGCACGCATTTTCCGGTCTGCCGGATCGCACATTTTTGAGGCAGAAAGTGTAAAAAAAAGTTTACACTTTCGCCAAGGTCGTCAAGAATAGGCGACAGCTGAGCCGTCCACCGGTGAAACCAAACTGCTCCGTCCCGACGCCTCGATCGCGACCGGATGCAAGAGCAGAACGGTGCCGACGGGATGGCGACAGGCGCGGGAGGAAACGATATGAGCTTCATATCCAGGAGAGTCGCTGCAACGCCATTGCTGGACCAGGTCCAATACCCGCAACATTTAAGACACATGACGACTGATGAGCTGGCCGCGCTCGCGGACGAGCTCAGAACCGAAGTTATCTCGGTTGTTTCGGAAACGGGTGGACATCTTGGTTCCAGCCTCGGTGTGGTCGAACTTACAGTCGCCATACACGCCGTCTTCGACACGCCCAGGGACACGCTGATCTGGGACGTCAGTCACCAGTGTTACCCTCACAAGGTTCTCACAGGCCGGCGAGACCGCATGCGCACGTTGCGCAAGAGAGATGGGCTCTCCGGGTTCACCAGACGCAGCGAAAGTCCATATGATCCCTTTGGGGCAGCACACTCCTCGACATCGGTATCGGCCGGTCTCGGCTTCGCGGTCGCCCGTGATCTCGCCGGCGGGTCCGAAGATGTGATCTGCGTTGTTGGAGATGGCGCACTGACCGCAGGCATGGCCTATGAAGGCCTCAACAATGCCGGAGATCTCAACCGGCGGATGTTCGTTATTCTGAACGACAACAACATGTCGATATCACCACCGACCGGTGCCGTCTCCGATCACCTCAACGATCTGGCGTCCCGGACCGACGCGCTCGCAAGGGAGCGCAGTCTCTTTGAACACATGGGGTTTCAATATCACGGGCCCGTGGACGGGCACGATGTCAAGGAGCTGGTTGCGGTATTGCGAAAACTCAAGCGCGAGAGCACCGGCCCGGTCCTGCTTCATGCCGTCACGCGCAAGGGCGCCGGCTACAGCTTTGCCGAAACCTCGCACGACAAGTACCACGGCGTTTCCAAATTCGATATTTCGTCCGGAAAACAGTCCAAGGCAAAGGCCAAGGCACCGAGTTACACCAAGGTGTTTGCAAATGCGCTTGTTGAAGAGGCGAAAAGCGATGACCGGATTGTTGCGATCACGGCTGCCATGGCGGCCGGTACGGGCGTTGACACCTTTGCAAAGCAGTTCCCCGAACGCACCTTTGATGTCGGCATCGCCGAACAGCATGCCGTTACGTTTGCCGGCGGACTTGCCGCACGAGGCATGCGCCCGTTCTGCGCCATCTATTCGACCTTCCTGCAACGGGGATACGACCAGGTCGTCCACGATATTGCACTTCAAAACCTGCCCGTCCGCTTCGCGATCGACAGGGCCGGCCTGGTGGGCGCGGACGGACCGACACACGCTGGCGCATTCGATGTCGGCTATCTTGCGAACTTGCCCAATTTCACCGTCATGGCAGCGAGCGACGAGGTCGAGCTCACCCATATGGTCGCAACGGCTGCCGGCCATGACGCGGGTCCGATTGCGTTCCGGTATCCGCGTGGGGAAGGCATCGGCCTCGAAATGCCGGACAAGGCCGTTCCCCTTCCGATCGGAAAGGGCAGGATTGTCGAACAAGGAAACGGCGTCGCACTCCTGTCCTTCGGCGCAAGGCTTTCCGAATGCAGGCAAGCACGCGCGCAGCTGGAGGCAGAGGGAATTTCCGCGACAGTGGCGGATGCAAGATTTGCCAAGCCGCTTGACCAGGATCTGATCCTGGACCTCTTTTCCAGTCATGAGCTTCTCGTGACGATTGAGGAAGGGGCCACCGGCGGATTTGGCGCTCTGGTGCTACATTTCCTGGCCGCGAAGGGCATGCTCGATGGCCGCTGCGACATCCGGACCATGACCCTTCCGGACCGGTTCATCGCCCAAGCCGCACCTCGGGAAATGTATGACGAAGCGGGTTTGAACGCGGCGCAAATCGCTGAGACGGTGCGGAACGCGTTGTCGCGAAAGCCCGCAGATACACGGCGTTTACATGCAATTCCGGGCAACCGGGAAAACTACGTTCAACTGGCGCATCGTGCCGAGGATCGTTGAAAGTTCGGATTTGGTTTTTCCAGGCAAGCGTACGCTACGGAATATGCTGGTCGGGTCACGTGGTGTAGGGTTGGAATGAGTGGAGGAGCGCCTGACCGCCTGGGCCGAGCTTTCGGGAGGGGGGAATTGGCCTACAAGGAAAACGGTGAGAACGCAGCGACCGGGAACAACGTGTCGCCATCGATCGCCGACAATGGCCAGCCGTCAAAGGCAGACGAAAAGAACCAGCTGAACTCACAGGATCTCTCGATCCTGGAGCAAGCTATTCGCGAGCGTGTTTCCGGCCTCGTCAACAACCTGCATCCAAACGTCAACGGTCAGGCAACGCCGCTCATTTCAGAAACGGATCTCGATTTCCGCCTGCATCCCGAGATGGACGAAAAGGCGCGCCAGCTTCCCGCCGCCGACAAGGCGATTTCGTTCCGCGAGAGATTTCTCAAGTCCCTGATCGACCCCGACCCCAGACATCACCGGGAAATCATCGAAGAGCTGCTCCAGGCCAACATCCCGATGCAGACCCTGGCAATTCATCTGTTTTGCCCGGTTGCGACGCAGCTCGGCACTTATTGGTGCAACGATGAAACCGACTTCATGCAGGTCGCTGTCGCATCCACACGATTGAACACGATCGTCAACCACGCGACCCATGCCGGCGCCCAACTGGTCAACCCGCATCCTTCGGCGAAAAGAGTTCTGCTCGCCCGCTCGCACGGCACCAAGCATACGCTCGGCGTCACGCTGGTCAGAATGTGTTTTCGCGATATGGGCTGGATCGTTGATGGCGGTGCCGACATGGAGATCGGCGACACCTTGTTCATGCGCCTCTCCTCACGCCCCTATCATCTTCTGGGTCTGTCGATCGGACAGATTGAGGAAACGGCGGACTGCAAGGACGCAATCGAGCGCTGCCGGTCGGAGGCGGCGACACGGGATGTGAAAATCGCACTGGGCGGCGCGGCTGTTGTCACCCGGCCCGAAGAGTTCCAGAACACGGGCGCCGACGTCATCGCACGCTCGGCCCTCGAAGTCATGCATCTGGCGGACTACGTTGCTCGTTGACGGTCTCGGCGAAAGAACCACGAGGTGAAAAATGAGAATGGTGGGTGAGCACGGACTCGAACCGTGGACCCGCTGATTAAGAGTCAGCTGCTCTACCAACTGAGCTACACACCCATCAAGGCCGGCCGCATTGGATACGGCGCGTGCGGAGAGCGCGGTATATAGGACCGGCCAGCCGCTTGCAACAACCAGTGTGACATTTTTCGCTCATTCGTGCCATGACGTTTTTGATACCCCGCCCAAGGCCCTGTTCCGGCGGCCGAAATGGCCGGTTGAGGGTGGCTTTCGAGAAACATTCAAAAACATTGCGCATCTTTCACGCAATAATCGAATTTAAGGCTTGACCGGTTCGAACCGTCTCACTAGTGTGCGCCGCGTCAAGGACGGACGGTCCTGGCGCAGTTTCGAAAGCAGGGACGGAAATGCTTGCTTTTGAAACCGTAACAAGTAAAGGTCTTCACGACCTGCAGTATCGAAGGACCGGGACGACATGATGATGTCGCTCATTCTAGTAGTGGTAGGAAAGCGCGCCTCCAGGGCGGGATAAGACCCGCTTGGACAGGATGGCGCGCGACCAAGGCTCCCCGAGGGGCCTTTTTTTGTACCCGCCTCCTCATCGCGCTGCCCTCCTCCCGTATCTTCGATGCCGCAGGGCGGAAAACGGACAGAATTCGTAAATGAGCCATGGCCCGAAACCGGGCCGCGATATGCAAGGACGAGACAATGACACGGGAAATGACCGGCGCCGAAATGGTCATACAGGCGCTGAAAGACCAGGGAGTTGATACCATCTTCGGCTACCCGGGTGGTGCTGTGCTTCCCATTTACGACGAGATCATTCAGCAGGAAGGCCTGGAGCACATCCTCGTGCGCCACGAACAGGGCGCCGGACATGCGGCCGAGGGCTATGCACGATCCACCGGAAAGCCCGGTGTCGCCCTGGTCACCTCCGGCCCCGGTGCCACCAACATGGTTACCGCCCTGACGGACGCGATGCTCGATTCCATCCCGCTCGTGTGCATCTCGGGCCAGGTGCCGACACACCTGATCGGCAACGACGCCTTCCAGGAATGCGACACGGTCGGCATCACCCGCCCCTGCACCAAGCACAACTGGCTGGTGCGTGATGTCGAGGACCTGCCCCGCGTCCTCCACGAGGCCTTCTATGTGGCAACCTCTGGCCGTCCGGGCCCGGTCGTCGTCGACATTCCGAAGGACGTCCAGTTCGCGACCGGCACCTACCAGGGCCCGACGCCGAACCCGGCAGCCGCGCACAAGAGCTACCGGCCGCAGGTCAAGGGCGACGCGGCCTCGATCCGCCAGGCAGCGGAAATGATGGCGGCAGCCAAGAAGCCGGTCCTTTATACCGGCGGCGGCGTGATCAATTCCGGCCCGCATGCATGCCAGCTGCTGCGCGAACTGGTCTCCCTGACCGGCTTTCCGATCACCTCCACGCTGATGGGTCTCGGCGCCTATCCGGCCTCCGGCGAGAACTGGCTCGGCATGCTGGGCATGCACGGCACCTTCGAGGCCAACATGGCCATGCACGATTGTGACCTGATGGTCTGCATCGGCGCGCGCTTCGATGACCGCATCACCGGCCGGACCGACGCGTTCTCTCCCAATTCGCGCAAGATCCATGTCGACATCGATCCGTCCTCGATCAACAAGACCATCAATGTCGACCTGCCGATCATCGGCGATGTCGGACATGTTCTGGAAGACCTGGTTCGCATCTGGCGGTCATCCTCGCTGAAAGCGGATGCTTCCGGAATGAAGGCGTGGTGGCAGCAGATCGACGCCTGGCGCGCCCGCAACTCGCTGGCCTACAAGCCGAACTCCGACGTCATCATGCCGCAATACGCGATCCAGCGGCTTTATGAACTGACCAAGCACCGCAAGACCTTCGTCTCGACCGAGGTCGGTCAGCATCAGATGTGGGCGGCACAGTTCTACGGCTTCGAGGAACCCAATCGCTGGCTGACCTCCGGTGGTCTCGGCACGATGGGCTACGGCCTGCCGGCAGCCATTGGCGCGCAGGTCGCGCACCGCGATGCGCTGTGCGTCGACATTGCCGGCGATGCGTCCATCCTGATGAACATCCAGGAGATGTCGACAGCGGTCCAGTTCGGCCTGCCGGTCAAGGTCTTCATCCTCAACAACCAATATATGGGCATGGTCCGCCAGTGGCAGCAGTTGCTGCACGGCAACCGCCTCTCCCATTCCTACACCGACAGCCTGCCCGATTTCGTCAAACTGGCCGAAGCCTATGGCGGCGTCGGCATCCGTGTCGAAAAGCCGGGTGACCTGGACGGGGCGATCGAGGAGATGATTTCCGTCGACAGGCCGGTTCTGTTCGACTGCCGGGTGGCGAACCTTGCCAACTGTTTCCCGATGATCCCCTCGGGCAAGGCCCACAATGAAATGCTGCTGCCGGACGAAGCCAATGACGAGGCGGTCGCCAATGCAATCAGCGCCGAAGGCAAATCGCTCGTTTGATGCCGGGCCAGAAGGACATATTGAAATGAACGCACAGAATGTGGATGCGCCTTCCGCTTATTTCCTGGCGGAAGTCAGCAACGAGATAGAGACCCACACCCTATCGCTTCTCGTCGACAACGAACCGGGCGTGCTTGCCCGCGTGATCGGCCTGTTTTCCGGGCGCGGTTACAACATCGACAGCCTGACGGTGTCGGAGACCGAACATGAACGGCACCTGTCGCGGATCACCATCGTGACCACGGGCACGCCGATGATCATCGAGCAGATCCGTCACCAGCTCGACAGACTGGTGCCCGTTCACCGGGTGACCGATCTCACCGTGCGCGCGCGCCGCGCCAGCCAAGACAAGCCGCTCGAGCGGGAACTTGCCCTTATCAAGGTGGCCGGCGACGGTGACAAGCGTCTGGAAGCACTGCGGCTGGGTGATGCGTTCCGGGCGACCGTCATCGATGCGACGACAGAACATTTCGTCTTTGAAATCACGGGACGGACGTCGAAGATCGAGCAGTTCATCGCGATCATGAAACCGCTCGGCCTCGTCGAGGTTTCCCGCACCGGTGTCGCCGCCGTGCAGCGGGGTCCGGAAGGCCTGTAAGGCCAGGCCAGTCTTCACAGAGTCTCAGGACCCGCCGCTGCCTCGCGGCGGGTCTTTTGTTGTAAACCCGAAATACGCATCGACCTCATCCCGAGGAAGGCCGAAGGCTTGTTTCGAAGGACAGGCGGCAAAACCGAACACGTAGCCCATCCTTCAAGACGCGCTTGCGCGCTCCTCAGGATGAGGTTTTCGGTCCATGCGCCTCGCCCCCAAGAACTTTCCCCGACCTGAGCGAGGACCCAATCCACGTTGCCGCTCGCTGTGTCCCGGGTGACGATTGCAGGTCCGCAAACCACTGCGCCGTCCCGGACTTGCTCCGGGACCTGAGATAACCCTTGCACGACGCCGTCATTGCACCCTGCCCCTTTACCTGCGCCAGCCAATTCCCTACATCCGTCAGGCCTTTTCACTTGCCTGGATACCGTCATGCCCTTTGACCTTGCCACCTACCTCGACCGCATCGGCCTCAAGAACTGCCAGGCGGATCTCAACGGGCTCAAAAAACTTCAGACAGCGCAGATCAGTGCAATTCCGTTTGAAAACGTCGTGCCTTTCTCAGGACAGGTGCCGGACCTTGATACGGCGCGCCTCTGGCAGAAGCTCGTGCTTGCCAGATGCGGCGGCTATTGTTTCGAGGTCAACACCCTGCTTGGCCAGGCGCTTGATGCGCTCGGTTTTCCAAACCGCCGGGTGCTGGCGCGCGTGCGCATGGGCGAAGTGCAAGGGGGGGCTCGAACGCACCTGGCCTTTGTCGTCCCGCTTGACGGCGACGAATGGCTGGTCGATGCCGGCTTTGGCGGTCAGGCGCCGGCAGAGCCCTTGCGAATCTCACTGGATGAAGAACAACCGATCCGCGACCAGGTCTACCGCATCCGCTTTGAAGACGCCTCCGGAGAACACGTCCTGGAAAGAAAGACGGACACCGGCTGGTTTCCGCTCTACGGCTTCGACCGTGTCGACGTTCGTGACGAGGATATCGAGGCAGCCAACTTCGTCTGCGCCCTTTCGCCCATGCAGTCCTTTGCGGGCAACCTGAAATTCTACCGGCTTACCAAGACAGGATTCTTCAGTTTTCTGAACGGACGTGCCCGCTGCGTGGAGGGAGGCGAAAGCCGCGAGTGGCAGATCCGGGACGTGTCGGAGCTGAAAGACTTCATGAAAACCGACCTGAGGCTCGATTACGACGATGCGACCATCGAAGCTGTCGCAAGCAGGTTGAAGACACTGTTCTGACCTCTTTTTGAACCGGAAGAAAGACGGCCAATTTGCGCCCTGCACGCACCAATGCGGCTAGCGTGGCAAACAGTCTGTGCAGGATGGCCGAAACAGACAAGTTCCGAACCGCCGTACCCTAGACGCGACACGGATCAACGCGTATACGACACCGGCGCTTCCCGCCTTTCAGGCGCTGAAAGCATTCCGAATTCAGAATAAGGCTTCAAGCCCATGATCCACGGTCTGTCCCGGCCGAAAAACCATATCCGCTGGCTTCTGCTGGAGGGGATATCGCCAACTGCCCGTACCGTTCTCGAAAAGGCGGGCTACAGCAACGTGGAAGTGCTGCCCGGCGCGCTGGAGCAGGATGCCCTGATCGAAAAGCTGCAGGACGTGCAGATCCTTGGCATCCGTTCAAGGACACAGGTGACGGAAGAGGTCCTGGAAGCTGCCAAGAGCCTCGTGGCGGTGGGCTGTTTTTCCGTCGGCACCAACCAGGTCGATCTGGCCGGAACGCTGAACCGGGGTATTCCGGTCTTCAACGCCCCCTTCTCCAACACGCGCTCGGTTGCGGAACTGACGATTGCCGAAATCGTCATGCTGATGCGCGGTGTCTTCACGAAATCGGCAGCCGCCCACGAGGGCCGCTGGCTGAAAAGCGCGGCCGGGTCACACGAAATACGCGGCAAGACCCTTGGTATCGTCGGCTACGGCAATATCGGCACGCAGCTTTCGAACCTGGCCGAAGCCATGGGCATGCGCGTCCTGTATTTCGACATGGTCGACAAGCTGCAGCACGGCAACGTGACGCCGGCGGACAGTCTGGATGCCCTGCTGGCGCAGGCCGATGTCGTGTCACTGCACGTTCCCGACACGCCGGAAACCCGCAACATGTTCCGCGCAGAACAGATTGCCAAGATGAAAAAGGGCGCGTTTCTGATCAACAACGCGCGCGGCAAGGTCATCGAAATCGACGCTCTGGCCGAAGCGCTCAGGTCCGGCCATCTGGCAGGTGCCGCCATCGACGTTTTCCCGGTGGAACCGAAATCCAACAAGGACGAGTTCATCTCGCCTCTGCGCGGCATCGACAATGTCATCCTGACACCGCATGTCGGCGGTTCGACCGAAGAAGCGCAGGCCCGGATCGGTGAAGAGGTCTCCAAGCGGCTCGTCGAATACTCCGATGTCGGCTCGACCATCGGCGCCGTCGCGTTCCCGCAGGTGCAGCTGCCAAAGGGCACGGACGCGACCCGCTTCATTCAGGTCCACCACAACGCCCCGGGCGCGATGCGCACCCTGAACGACCTGTTCACACGGCACAACCTGAACATCCACGCCCAGTTCATGCAGTCGCATCTCGATATCGGCTACGTGGTTCTGGATGTCGACAGCCCCGTCGAGGACCCTGTGCGCATCCTGGAGGAAATCCGCACCCTGCCGAACACGATCCGCGCCAGACTGCTCAACCGGGTGTGACGGCGGAGGCCTCTCATCGCGCAATCCTATCAAAATGCCGCGGCGCTGGATTGAATTCGGTGGGCAGCATTTCCTTTGTTTGAGGATCCGGCGCGCGCATTGCGCCGCGCCTTTGCACCGCCCCCGCCCTCCGTGAGGCTCTAAAGATCAGCCTGCCACGGGCATCGCACGTGAGCCTCCCCTGGCAAAGCGACATGAAATTCGGCTACCCTGCAGACCGCAGGAAGAGGGGCCGAAACGCATGCAAAGCCGGTCTTCGTCGGAAGACGTCATTCCGATCAATTCGAGGCGCGCCGCAAATGCGCTTGCTCGCAAGCTGCGTCTTCAGGGCGGATCGGCGGCCGAGTGGTACGATCTGGGAACTTTTCTTTCCAGGTCGAAACGATACGAAGATGCGAAACAGGCCTTCGACACGGCGCATCGCCAGGCCCCTTGCAATTCCCAGTATGTGCGCGCGCAGGCCAATGCCCTGAGCGGGATGCGCCGCTATGAGGACGCGCTGTCGGTTCGCCGCGCAAGGCCGCATTCGCAGCCCATGGACATCGCGGCCATCGCGGACGATCTCAAGAACCTGAAGCGATACGATGACGCCATTGCGCTCGTTCAGCATGCGCACGAACAAGGCCGGGGATCTACCTGGTCCCGTGCGGTCGAAGGCTTTGCACAACTTTATCTCAGAAATTACGCCCGCGGCTTCGCTCTCCTGGAAGATCGCTTTGAGGCCGATCTGACGCCTGCACCCAGGAATGTCCCGAAGAGACCATGGGAACGTGATCTCACGATCGGATTGCGTTTGCTTGTTCTCCCCGATCAGGGGCTTGGTGATGATCTCTTGATGCTGCGCTTCGGGCGCAGTCTGGCCGGGGCCGGTGTTCTCGGCACGTTCGTTGCGCGCAAGCCCCTGAAGCGCCTCCTGGAAGCCTCCGACATCGGCCTCAAGGTAATCGGCGAACCTTATGGTACGGCGGACTTTGACGCGTGGTGCCCTGTCTGCAGTCTGCCGCATGCCCTGCATTTCAATGCAGCGCCTCCAAAACCCCTGACCCTCACCGTGCCGGAAGACGCCTTGGCGCGCGGAAAACGGATCGTCGGGACGCGCGGCTCCGCCTTCAAGATCGGGATGTGCTGGACCGGAAACGCGAAATATCCCAGAAACGAAATCCGGTCCGCCAATTCACCTGGTCTGATTTCGATGGCTATCCGCATGAGCACTCCAGCTGCATCGATGGATACTCGCTTGAGGCACCGGCTGTCTGCAGGCCCTGATCCGGCTTTGCCGCTCAACCGGGTGTAATCTCGGCACGCCATCGCGGTCTTCGGCGTCAGCGTGCAGCAACCGCACCGGACAGAGCGCTCCGGCGAAGCTTACCGATGTTTCATTTGCATCGGCCAGGCGCACCCCCATCTGACGGATGGGGGACGACCTCCAGAACCTTTCAGCCAATCGGGACGGCCCGCAATGGAGAATAGCCATGGCATGGATATTCCTGTTTGCCGCCGGTCTTCTTGAAATCGTCTGGGCCTTTGCGATGAAGGAATCGCAGGGTTTCACGCGCCTCGCCCCAACCCTCGTCATGCTCGCTGCGATGGTGGCCTCATTCGGGCTCTTGTCCCTGTCCATGCGGACACTTCCGCTCGGAACCAGCTACATGATCTGGACAGGCATCGGCGCCGTCGGCGCCTTTGTGGTCGGTTTCTGGTTTCTGGGCGAGGCAGTCAGCCTCCAGCGCGCCGTTGCCGCCCTGCTGATTGTCGCGGGGATCGTGACGATGAAACTGGCCTGAAACGGCAATCAGGCCATGCCGATCAAACGTTCAGGCCGGCGGCGCAGGCCCGAAACTCATGTACGGCCGGGGCAGCTCCGGCGAGCGGCACGGCGACCGACTGGTCACCAAGCAGCGCCGTTGCGGTGTGATTGAACTCAAGTCCGTTCAGAACATTTCCGAAGCCGCTGTCGGTGACGGTCAGGGTCGCGCCTCCCCCTGAAAGAACGTGCCGGTCGGTTGTGATGGTCAGCCCGCGCGGCCCGTCGAACCGCATCGCGAAAAGTGGGCCCTGTTTCCAGGCCCCTTTTGGCGTAATGGCAATTGCGTATTCGGAGATCGCCGGATCAAAGGTGACCCGCACGGACGCCGTGTTGCCATCGTGGATCAACTCGCATATCTGGCCCAGCCTGGCTTCCCAGGCAAAAGCCGACGACGTGGTCAGCAAAAGAAGGACGAAGGCGCGCAATATCTGGTCAAGCATGTCTGATGACCTAGCGCCGCGCGCAGGAAAGTCCAGACACCTGCCCCGTGCGAAGCATCAGTCCCACCTTGCCCGGAGCACGGGAAGCCGCCAGATTACGAACAGGGACAAGACGGCCGTCGCGATCGCGTAGTAGATCGGCGCAAAGTCGTCACCGGTGCGGCTGACCAGATAGGTTGCGATCATGGGCGTCGTGCCGCCGAAAAGCGCCATGCAGGTGTTGTATCCAAGGCCGACCGTGCTGCATTTCAATCCGGGCGGAGAGATCAGCGTCAGCATGGTCACGCTGAGCGCCCATCCGACACTGTTGAGCAGCGACAAGCCGAGCTGACCCGCAAAAATCAGGCTGGGCGATGTGTTGTGCATGAGGCTCCAGAGTGGCCACGCGAACAGGATAAACGCCACGGTTGCCGTCAGCATGATGGCACGCAATCCGTATCGTCCTGCCAGGATACCGAAGACCGGGGCCGCCATTGCCATGATCAGAAGGTTGATCGTCGTGAAATCGAGCGCACGCGCGGATGACAGGTGCATTTCGTCCGTCAGGTAGGATGCCGCATAGACGAAAATGATGAAATAGACGATCGCGGTCGGGATCAGCAGGATGACGATCTGCACAACAAGACCGACGTGCTTGCGGACCGTTTCCACGATCGGCGACATCCCCGACTTTTCCTTTTGTTCGACCGCAAGGCTTTCGGTCAGGTCCCTGCGCAGCACCGCGCTGAGCAGTGCAATGCCTGCACCGAGGACAAAGGGGATTCGCCAACCCCACGCGGCAATCTCCTCGCTTGTCAGCAGCGAGGACAGCAACGCCGGAACGGCAGCGCCCAGAACGCATCCGAGCAGCATGGCACAAAGCACGAAGGCGCCATTCCGGGATTTCTTGTCTTCCGGCGACTGCTCGATGGTCATGACACCGGACGCGGTGAATTCACCGGCAACGGACAGGCCTTGCAGGACCCTTATCGCAACGAGAAGGATGGCCGCTGTTATGCCCACCTCCTCGTAAGTGGGCAGCAAGGCAATCGCCAGAGAGCCCACCCCCATGATCACCACGGAGATCAGCAATGCCGGCTTGCGCCCCATGCGATCGCCGATATGACCGAAAATCACGCTGCCTATTGGCCGGACGGCGTAGCCCACTGCCAGAACGGCAAAGGCGGACAGGATCGCAGCCAGATGGTCACCTTCCGGGAAGAAGATCCGTCCGATAACGGGAGCGAGAAATCCGTAGACCGTAAAGTCATACCATTCCAGCACGTTACCGCTTGTGGTCGCGACAATTGATTTCCTGGAAAACGTCTTCGCCATCGCTTCGGCCACCTGTCTTTGCGCCTGCGCGCCGAGATCTTCCGTTTTTTCACCCTGCCCCGGGTCAGGGCATTTCAATGCGGAGCCCAGAGACGCAACCTGCCGAAACAGACAGGGTGCTGCGGGCTATCCCTTGGCAACGCAGGACGACACCAAGGTGAATTTGGAACACAGCTTCCAATTAATTAAATCACATTTAGTAAAATGGAAGTGCCTTGCCGCGTCCGTAAGTCGTGCGTGCGGATTTTCATCTGAGCCGCTTGAGGTCGTGAAACCGATAATTTCAAAACCCGGGCCGGCCCGCCTCTTCCAAAGGAGTAAGGAGCGGGCCGCCCGAAGCTTCGGTTCAAATGCAGGTCACCTGGACATTGAAAACGGCATCGCCATTTTCCTGCATCGTGAAGGTGATGTCGCCGCGGGCACCGGCAAATGCACCTGTTCCGCCGACGATATGGCGCACCTGGTCGTCGGAGACAGTGCGCGTGCCGGCGTTCACGACCTTGCCGTCGCTGGTGAAGACCCCGGACCGGGCAAACAGCGATCCTTCTCGAAAATTCAGCACGACATCCGACGACAACCGTGCTTTGCTGTCGACAGAACCGGCCAGCACCTGGGTTTGCCAGTCAACGGTACCGACCGCATTGCCGATCTTGTCGAGAAGCGGACTGAACCCGATGCGGCGGTCACCCGCCGTGAGGTCCGAACCGTCATCGGACAGGACCGCTACCACGCGGGAGTCGTCCAGGGGAGCCGTCACCGTGAACCCGTTACAGGCTTCCGATGCATGTGCTCCACCAATACCGATGGCTGATGCTGCAAGGGCAGCGGTCGCGAATTTGCTGAGTTTGTTCATCATCTACTCCGAGTGTTGTCCATGTATATTTCTCGATCACAACACTGAAGTTGAGAATTAGAACGATCTATTTCAATGAAATACTGGACGCTCAAGAATTAATAATAATTATGTTTTCTTTGGTGATAATTACGAGCATGTTACGCGGTCAGGCACGCATGAAATCGGCCCATGAACACATACCACCCTTGCCCACCGACCTCATACTACTTGATTATAGTTCGCCGAAAGATGGTGATCATCGCTACACCGTGGCAAGCAATGATTTTCGCCATTTTGTTCCGAGCGGAACACCACTGCCCGATCGATACATTTTGCCTTGGACATCCAGCCCGGATCGGACAACTCTGAACGAACAACGACGCGCAGCGTTACGGACTTGCAGGATGCACAGTGAAGAATTTTTCGGAAATGAGGATCAGCGGGCCGTTCTGAAACGCGGGCGCGGGATGGCCGAGTTGCTCGCGAAGGATCCCAGGTACAGCTACTACGGCCGCACGGTCGGGCTTGTGACGCCGCATGACGGCGACATTGACAAGCTTGCCGCACTTGCAAAGGTTCAGGGCAACTCGAATTACGCGGCCGTTCCCCTTGCGGATACGCACGCGGTCGAGACCGCGTTGCAAGAACGCGGGCTCGTTCCGATGCACTACGCAAAGTGGGAAGGCGCCTCACCCGTCTTGAGCGCAGCGCGGGATGTGCTGAACGCCTTTTCCCTGCCCGATGGTCTTCGTCTCGTGAAAGTCGATGCATCGACGTCCGATCCTGTCATGGCGTCAATGGCCGAACTTGCACTCGGTTGCGGTGTTCTGCCGCCAAGTGGCGAGGTGCTCCGCGGTCTCCTGAGGCCTGCAATCTGCCTGATGGCGCTTGACCGGGAAGAGAAGGCCGTATCCTGCGCAGCGTCTTGCGCCTTTGCGCATGAAGATCATCCGACGCTTGCACATCAGGCCTGGTGGGGAATGCTCGCAACGGACCCGACGCGTCGCGGCCGTCATCTTTCGCTGATCCTCGGGGCACATGCGGTTCTCGAAATGCACGAGAAATTCGGCTTCGGCAATTTCATGACCGGTGTGGAACCGGGCAATTCCCCGTCCGAGGCCGTCTGTGCTCGCATGGGCCTCAGCGCAGGCGAATATGCCATCATCGGCTGCGCCGACCCTGAGGCCCTGAGCGGCGGCCGGATGACCAAGTAGAGGTGCCGACCAGCCGTGACGCCCGGGCTTACGCCACCGGGTCGATGACCAGAAGCAAACGGGCTCCCGTACCGGCGGCCGGATCGGGTGAGCGGTGCAGCAGTCCGGTGTGTTCGTCCCCGGGCCAAGCGCCGCCGCGGAACAGTCCGACGGCACCGCGTCTGAGCTGGTCAATGCGCCGGGCATCGTTCTCCGATCCGGCCGGAACATATTCCGTCCCGGCGCCGCGATAGGTGCACAGCAGGCGTGCTGGTACATTGTCGACGTGGAACTTCGGACACATGACTTCGTCGGAAACATCGAAGCGGATCCTGACCTGCAGCACATCAAGTGCCTTGGAAAGGATAAGCGCCAGTGCGCCGACATCGCCCGTCAGCATGTCGCGTTCCGGTGACGGGGGAAGCCGGGTCTGTTCGCAGGCCGCAATTGCGGCCGCCTCGGCAAGTTGAACGGGAACCACCGTGCGCAGCTCCGGCAGTTGCTCCATGGGCAGTGCGTCGATCCAGTCCTGAAAGTCTGGGCTGCAACTGCGTGTCCAGATCGCCGCTGCGACGCCGGCCTTGTTGATGTCCTCAAGGATGTCCGGTTCCCGCCCCATCAGCACATCGCGTGCGAAGACCTGCGGCTGATACCGCGTTTGCGCCAGGCTCATGCCGCTTTCTCCGCCATGCGGTAGACGGGGAACGGATCCGGGAGGTTTTTGAACCGGCTCAGATCGTTGCCCTCCTCTTCGGCGATGAGGCAATCATCGAGTTGGCACTTCAGCGCCGGCCAGTCGATGCCGGCCCCAATAAACACGATCTCCTGACGCCGGTCCCCGAAAGGCTCGATCCAGTGCGACCTTGCATATTCGATCGCGCGTTCGTCCTGCGGCCAGCGGTTCGGCGGCACCGAAGCCCACCAGGTCCCGATCGGAGCGACCCCGGACAGAGCGCCTGCCAGCGAAAACTCCAGAACCCATTCCGGACGGCTGCCGATCCAGAAGTGGCCCTTGGCCCGGATCACACCGGGCAAGGCTCCATTGAGAAATGAGTGGATCTTCTCCGGATTGAACGGCCGCCGCGCCCGATAAACGAAGGAGGCGACTCCGTACTCCTCGGTCTCCGGGACATGGTCGGCAAAGCCATAGAGCTCCTTGGCCCACATCGGATGTTCATGCGCTTTTTCGAAATCGAACAGCCCGGTGTTCAGAATTTCACCCGGCGCGACTTCGCTGAAGTCCGTCTCGAGAATTTTGGCATCCCCGTTCAGGCTGCGGATGATCTTCCGCGCCGCGTCCACCTGACCCGGCGAGGCCGCACTGACCTTGTTGAGAACAACGACGTCGGAGAATTCGATCTGGTCGGTCAGAAGATGAACGAGCGTGCGTTCGTCTTCTTCGCCCAGCGTTTCGCCCCGGTCATGCAGGAAGTCGTGGCTCGAGAAGTCCTTGAGCAGATTGACCGCATCCACGACCGTGACCATGGTATCGAGACGCGCAACATCCGAAAGGCTCTGCCCGTTCTCATCGCGGAAGTCGAAGGTTGCGGCAACGGGAAGTGGTTCGGAGATCCCCGTGGATTCGATCAGCAGGTAGTCGAACTTGCCCTCCTGCGACAACCGGCGAACCTCTTGCAGAAGATCGTCCCGCAAGGTGCAGCAGATGCAGCCGTTCGACATTTCGACAAGCGTTTCGTCCGTGTGGCTCAGCTCCGCCCCGCCGGATCTGACGAGGTCAGCGTCGATATTGACTTCGGACATGTCATTCACGATGACGGCGACCTTGAGATTGTCCCGGTTGTTGAGCACGCGGTTGAGCAAGGTGGTCTTTCCCGCTCCGAGAAATCCGGAGAGAACGGTGACCGGCAAACGGGTATCTGGCATGGAAGCTCCTGGCTCGATATCGGTAATGTAATAACATTACCGGACAACATAGCCAGATTTCGATCTCTTACAAGCCTCCTTTGCCGGGCGTGGAAAACTGCATGGACGCGCGGTGGAAAAAGCAATGCACGACGTCTGCGACGAAACGCGGCTGGATCGAAGGTCCCGAATGCGCCAGTCTGTCAAAGATCCCCGAAAGGGATCGCAATTGGAGCGCATTGCTTGGCGAACGTTTCAAACGACACCAATCTGATCGTTTTCGATGCCGATTGCATCTTCTGCTCCGGCTTTGCACGCTTCATGGCAAAACATGACAGAAAGGCAGGGTTCCGGTTCGTGAGCGCCCGGTCCGGCCTCGGGCGGAGCCTTTATGAAAAGCATGGCCTCGATCCGGACGCGCTCGAGACGAACATCGTCATCTTCAATGGCCGTGCCTACACGAAAATGGCCTCTTTCGCCGCGTCCATGAAAAGCCTTGGCCGGCCATGGTCCTTTCTTGCTGTTGTGAACCTGTTGCCGGATTCCCTGGCGAACTGGGCCTATGACCGGATCGCGCGAAACCGGTATGCCTTCGGCAAAAGGTCCTGCCCTCTTCCGTCGAGCGAATTGAAGGACCGGTTGATTGACTGACGGGACCAAGACGGCTGTCGACATGAGACCATTCGATGATGCGGACAATCCGCCCTGCCTGTTCCAGCGCGCGCTCGGAGCACATTTCGGCGACCTGCCGCGTGCCGTGCGTGATCTTCACACAGTCACGGACAGAAGCACATGGCAGGGACGTGCCAGGGTCACACGCGGAAGATCGGCGATCGGTAACCTGATCTGCCGCCTTGTCGGGTTTCCGCCGGAAGCCGACGACATCCCGGTTTCCGTGACGATCGAACGCCGCGGCGACACGGAATTCTGGTGCCGCGATTTTGGCGGCAAGTCGTTCACCTCCGTCCTGTACCTGCGGGACAATACGGAACGCGGCCATATCACCGAACGCTTCGGTGTCATGGCCTTCGATATCGACCTGCACCTGGTGGATGACCGGCTGGAGTTTCCCGTTACGCACGGCAGGATACTGGGCGTCCCGCTGCCAAAGGCGGTCCTTCCGGTCAGCGAGGCCGGCGAGTTCGAGACAGACGACCGCTTTCATTTCGATGTCCGGGTTTCCTTGCCTGGTATCGGAGACCTGGTGCGCTACCAGGGGCGTCTGAGCCAGGTGGACAGCGCCGATGGCACGCGGGCTTGAGCGACCCCTTTCCGGGCAACAACGCCTCAAGGCGGTGCCAAAAAGCACCTGCACGGAAAATGCAGAAGATCTTCGCACCAGCACCTGAAACAGGACCTATCCATGGAAAGCCCCAATTCTCTACGGGAGGTCTCATGCCGACAGATCCTTCAATGCCGACAAAGTGGCTCAAGCGGGACAGGTTCCGCTTCTTCATTTTTCTGGAAATTGCTGCCGCAGGGTTTCTGGTTGCTTTCACGCTGGCGCATCAACTCGGCTTTGGCAGCAACGAAGAAGACCCGAACATCGCACCGATGATTGTTGCGGCCCTTGCCGGTGCTGGTGGCATTGTCCCCGGTCTGTTGCTGTCCGGCTGGTTCGGACGTCCTGGCCGCGACGGATGGGTCGTCGCGTTGATTGCGGCGGTTTTGTCGCCTGCCATGGCCGGTGCAATCGTCGGCACTTTTCTGTCCCCTCTCGAGGGCACGGTTGTCGGTGCAGTCCTGGCATTGTCCCTGTTTGTGCATGCCAAGTCCTTTGCGGTTTGGCTCGGCTGTTTTCTAGTGATCCATCTGCATTTGCGCTTTCTCCGTCAGCGCGTTTTTCAGGAAGGGAGGCTTGCTCCAGACGTCTTCGAATAAGTAGGCGGCGCAGCATGCCTGCCCGGGCCAGCATCTCCCAATCGCGTCCGGCTTTGGTGCTGCTGCGGATGGCATGTGCCATCTACATTGTCTCTAGAGACAATTTCCCGTTTGACTTCAATGGCTTTTGCAACAATTCTGCATTCTCGACCCAACTTCCTGAATCAGAATGTGAACCGTTTCAACCGGAACTTCAGTCATGTCCGCCGTCTCCCGCCTGTCCGTCAATGTCAACGCCATCGCCATGCTGCGCAACCGGCGGGATCTGCCGTGGCCAAGCGTGACGGGACTTGCAGCGATTGCGATGGAAGCCGGTGCAAAAGGCATCACGGTGCACCCGCGCCCCGACGAGCGGCATATCCGGAAAGGGGACGTTTTCGATCTTGCCGAACTGATCGAGGACAGGTTCCCGAACAAGGAACTGTGCCTGGAAGGCTATCCGTCGGAGGACTTCATGCGCCTGGTGGAAGAAGCCCGGCCGGAACAGGTCCTGTTCGTTCCGGATGATCCGGAGCAGACAACCTCCGATCACGGTTGGGATTTTGCCGGAGATACCGGCCTCCTTGAGACGGCGATCGCAGCCTCGAAGGAATGGGCGATCAGCGTTTCGCTGTTCTGCGACCCGGACCCGGCCACTCCCGAGCACGCCGCGCGCGTCGGCGCTGAACGGATCGAGATATACACCGGCCCGTATGGCGCCTGCTATGACGACAAAACCACGGCGGAGACGGAACTGGAACGCATCGCTCTGACCGCATCAGCCGCCCGCGAATGCGGCCTTGGCGTCAATGCCGGCCACGATCTGACCGTGGACAATATCCCTGCCCTCATCGCCAGGGCGCCCTTCATCCGGGAAATGTCCATCGGACACGGCTTTACCGCCGATGCGCTGATTTACGGATTTGCCGAAAGCGTCAACCGATTCCGCAAGGCGATGGGTGAAATCTGAATGCCCGATACGCTTGAGCGTCAGGTCTCCTTTCTGCTGGAAGCCGACAAGCTGAAGGAAGTCGTCCGGCTCAATCAATTGGCCAGCGGCACCCGACGGGAAGGCACGGCGGAGCACTGCTGGCACGTGATCCTGCAGACGCTGACATTCGCCGATCATGCCCCGGACGGCACCGACATTCACCATGTCGTCAAGCTCCTGACCGTCCATGACCTTGTCGAAATCGATGCAGGCGACCATTGGGTGGACGAGAGCAGCATCTCGGAGGTCAAGGCGCGGGAGAAGGCCGCTGCAGAGCGTCTGTTCGCCTTGCTCCCGGAGCCTCAGGGGACCGAGTTCAAGAAACTCTGGCTCGAATTCGAAGCCAACGAGACCGACGAAGCGCGGTTCGCCAACGCCATGGATGCCCTGCATCCGATGGTTCTGGTGTTCGCATCCGGCATTGACGACCCCACTCATGCACCGATTTCCGCCGCAGACTTGCGCCAAACCAAGGAAGCAAGACTGCGCCCGTTTCCCCGCCTCTGGGACTATGCCCAGAGCCTCCTGGATCAAGCTGCAAAGGCAGGTCATCTGCTGCCTTGATCCGCTCCTCGATTGCCGCTTCACGCGGTCCCGCCTGATAGAGGAAGTCCATAATGTCGTTTGAACTCTGGCTTGTTTTCATCGCCGTTTCCCTGTTGCCTGCCGTCAGCCCCGGTCCTGGAGTGATGCTCGCCATCAGCAACACGCTGCGGTTCGGACGGAATGCGACGCTCGCGTCGGCGACCGGCAATGCCGCGGGTCTCGTCATTATCGGCTACGCGGTGGCCTTCGGCTTCGGCGCGCTGATGGCAACCTCCGCACTGGCCTTCACGGTGCTGAAATTCATTGGCGCGACCTACCTGATCTATCTCGGCCTGAAGATCTGGCGCGACAAGTCGGGCTTTCACGTCACCGACACCAGCCAGGCGATCGGCAAAAGCAGCTGGAAGCTGTTCCTCGAGGCCTTGCTGGTCTCGGTCACCAACCCGAAGGCGATCCTTGTGATCACCGCCCTCTTCCCGCAATTCATGCGCTCCGGCCGGATCGACCTGGTGGAGATCAGCATTCTGTCCTTTACCTACGCAATCCTGTGTTTCGCCAACCATGCCTTCATCGCCTTTGCCGGCGGGCACCTGCGCCGGTTCCTGACGTCGGCGAAGCGCGCCAGATGGGTCCGGCGCATCACGGGCGGACTGTTTGTCGGCTTCGGCTCCGCCCTGGCGACGGCAAGCCGATAGGTCGTCTAATCCGTCCCTAGAAGAAAATCCCGGAAGGCCTCTGCCGCTGGTGACGGCAGACGGTCGCGCAGCAGGCAACGCAGGGAGACATGTCCAAAATCTGCGCCGGGCAGGACGTTAAGCAATCTCCCGGCGTCCAGGTCGTCACGTACGGCGGCTTCTGTGACAAGTGCAAACCCCAGCCCCTTTCGCGCCATGGCGATGGCCGCATCGCGGTTATTGATCTCGATGGCCTTTTCGTAGGCAAGCTCAAACAACCGGCCGCTGTCTGCATCCGCGATATCGATCCTCTCAACGCCATGGGCCTTGAGAAACGGAACACCGATTATCCGCTTGCACTGCGCGTCGCTGCGCATGTCCGGCATGGTGCTGGCAATGGCAACCAGTGGCAGGGTCTCAAAGCCCGGCTCGGTCTTTGCCGGCGTCACATAGGCGGCGCGCACAGCCATGTCGAAGGCACTTCCCTTCAATTCGGACACCTCGTCGTTGGCCTCGATCCTGAACTCGACAGCGCGGTGTTGCCGCTGGAATGAGGCGATGCGCTCCGGCAGCCAGTGCGCCGCCAGTTCGACCGGGAGCGTTATCGCGATTTTCCCGGAAACCGGCCGGTCCTGCGCAACGGTGTCGATCGCTTCGCGTGCAGCCGACAACATGCCGGTCACCGCAGCGTAAAACCCGGACCCCGTCTGCGTCAGTTCCAGCTTGCGTGTCGTGCGGACGGCCAGCGTCACACCGAGTTCTTCTTCAAGGTCGGACAGCGCTTCGGAGACAACCGGAACCGAAAGACCGAGCTGCTCGGCAGCACCGCGAATGGAGCCCGCTTCCGCGATCGCCGCGAAATAGGTCATTCGGCGCAGGGTCTGTGCGGACGGCAAACCACTTTTGTTCGGCATGGTCGAATAGTCTTTTCTGTTTTACTGCACTACCGAATAATGGCGATTGCACCGAGATTGCAAGCATTCTCACAACAAGGATGCACCACATGTTCAAAACCACTTTGACGTCAGCACTTGCCGCGGGGCTTGTCGCGCTCCTGTCCGGCGCAGCCGCCGCCGACGACCTGGACGTCGTCAAGTCATTCTATTCAGACCTCCTGACGACACCGGCCGATGTGACCACGGACCAGGTGCGGTCCGTCGTTTCCGATGACTGGGTATCGGTTCCCACCCCGCGCGGCGGTGCAGGCGCGGAAGGTTTCCACAAGACGCTGAAGGGTTTTGGCGCGATCATTCCCGACCTGAAGTGGGAACCCCAGGAAATCCTGCAGGACGGCAACCGCTACATCGTGCGCGGCAAGGCCACCGGCACGCCGCAAGCTCCGTTCTTCGGGATCGATCCGGCCACGGGAAAGAGCTTCGAAATCATGTCGATCGACATCCACACGGTTGAAAACGGCAAGATCGTGAAGTCATACCACGTGGAGGAGTGGGCCACCGCGATCCGGCAGCTGAAAGCCGACTGATCGATGAGATCACCTTGTGGCCGCGCTTGCCGCAGCGCGATCACCACTCCCACGATCATGTGATTTTCAGCTGCGCACCTTGCAATCGAAGGAGGTGCCCTGCGGCCACTCGACCATGGCCTCATCACCCTTGATCCAGAACGTGATGCCGAAATTTCCCTGGTAGCGCGCGCCCGATCCTGTCGGTCCCTCGACAACAATTTCAGTGCTGTCGCCGCG
Source organism: Roseibium sp. (assembly GCF_965232425.1). Lineage (GTDB taxonomy): Bacteria > Pseudomonadota > Alphaproteobacteria > Rhizobiales > Stappiaceae > Roseibium. The sequence goes on along the minus strand of NZ_OZ246971.1, from coordinate 4,407,359 downwards.
CTCCAGTCGCGCGGACGGCGGCGTTGTCGGGAAATAGGTTGCAACGATCTCGTCTGCCGGGTTGTCATTGCACATGTAGAAGACCGGTTTCTGTCCCTCGATCAGACCGTATTTGGCCGTGATTTCGGCAATCCGGTATTCGTATTCCGACTTGATGCAGTCCAGTTCGTCATCCGCTTTCCAGCACTCGTCGCGGCCCTTGATCCATCCGCGCTGATAGGCCTTGAACTCCTTGAGCGCGCTGTCCTTGTCCGCGAACGTTCCGATCGCCTTGACCGCCTCGCCGTAAACATCGGCCAGCGACCGGTCGAGCTTTGCTAGGTCGTCGTTGGAGCAGATCAGTTCCTCCGCCGAACTCTCCGCCTTTGCGCAATCAAAGGCCGGATCGGCAGCAGACGATACGCCCGTAGAGAGGACGAGGGCGGCAAGAACGGTTTCCCAGAATGGCAGGCGGTGCATTTGCAAATCTCCTCCGGTTGACCGGCATCATCGCACGTGTGTTCTTGCGGTCAATTGTCAGGATGTCCAGCACCGGAGGACAGGCCCCTCAGGCAACGCCGATGTGCTATCCCCGCGCTGTATAGGTCCGTCCGTGTTTTTCGAGCTCGGCCAGCGCCTGCGGCCATGACGGAATTTCGTCTGCTCCATAGCTCCAGGTGGTTCCCGTCGCAATCCGGGGAAAGGTCATGATCGCCTTCCTGTGCGCGCCGCGATAGAGAAAGCGCTTCATGGCCGTCTCGCTCTCCCAGACCGTCAGCGTGTGATGCACACCCTTGCGCTTGAGCACGTCCGTCAGGACATTGCCTTCGGCTTCCCTGGCCTGGTTATAGCTCGGCATGGCGTGGCGCCAGAACGAGACAACATGGAACCAGCTTTTCAGACGCAGTCCCGTGACGGATACGTGATAGCGAGCCATTTCGAACCTCCGGTTATGAAGGGTTACGCAGCCCCTGAACGGACGGATTGGCGGGAACGCTTCCGGCAGTCGGACCTTTGAAAGAAGCTTCGCCAAGGCACACCGCCTTGCGGCAATTCCGAACAACTTTACAGCGGGAGTTAAGTCCGTTTTTACAATCTGTAGTTTAGGTCGGATGCTGTTTGGAGTATGCGATGTTAGCGCTTGTCAATCCGTGCCACGGCAAGATCGGCCGGATCCATTGGTGGTTGTCTCAGATTGCGATTTTCTGTCTGGCGATCGGCGGTCTGATCGCGACGTTTCATTTTTCGACGGGGGGCGTCGGTCTCGCGGTACTGGTCATCATGATAATGTACATGAACCTGTGCACGTGCCTGAACAGGCTTCGCGATTCCAGCCGGCCGGGTATTCTGTATCTGAGTTTCTTCCTGCCCAGCATCGGAACCGCCCTGATGTTTTACTTTTGCGGCATTGAGAAATCGCCCGGCCGGTTCAGATCCGACAGGTCTCATTTGCCGGAGGACTGCTTTGTCCCCGCGGCGCCGCCGCCTGTCCGGCCCGCGCCGCAACCTCGCGTGCCATCTCCGCCACCGAAAGAATTCGGACGCCGAAACCGCAGCGCCGTCTGAGCAATTGCGTCCACAAGTCAGGGCTTGCGACCGGGGTCAGGCCGCTTCCGCACGTTTCATCTTCTGATGCTCGTCCTCGACAAGACCGATCTTCCAGTAGCCGGAGATATAGGTGTCCTTTTTCGGCACCTTACGGTCGTTGTGAAGATAGTCCCGCAGCGACCGGATGACGGAGCTTTCGCCGGCAATGCAGGTCTGCAACACACCGCTGCGCCAGTCGATCGACTTGACGAACGCCACCTGCGCCGTTGACGGCACATGCGGGTCCTCGTGGATGAGCCAGGTGATGTCGATTCCCTTAGGTGCCTTGATGTCGCGAATGTCTTCTGCGGACGGCACTTCAAAAACGGCCACTCCCCTTGCCTCGTCCGGCATGGCCTCGAGCGTCGCCTCGACAATCGGCATGGCGGAAAGATCAGCCGCCAGAAGGTACCAGTCCGCATAGAACTCGGCGATTTTCGTCTGGCTCGGACCGAAAAATCCAAGATAGGACCCGGGTTTTGCAGCTTGTGCCCAGCGCGTTGCCGGGCCTTCGTCGCCATGTACAACGAAATCGATGTCGAGCTCCAGCTTGTCAGGCCTGTGGGATCGCACGGTGTACGTCCTGACGGGATGCACCTTTTCCTCCGGTCCGTCCGGCGCGAAATACGCCTCGAAGTCCGCGCGGCTTTCTCCATCGCGCGGCAGGACAAGCTTGCAGTTCGCGCCCTCATGCTTGAGCGGAAAACCTTCCAGCTCGGGACCGGCGAATGTCACACGAAGCAGATGCGGGCTGAGCTGACGGGTTGATTGAACGGTCAGGATGCGCGGACGCCGCTTTAGTCGCTTGAGCACGGAAAATCTCCAAACATGAATTTCTTCTTCAAGATTTAATCGACCTTGGACCCGATTTGAAGAGGGGCATTGTTCGCTTGCGTGAAACACAGCGTAACGCGCGGATTTCCCGTAAAAAAAAGCCCGCCGAAAGGCGGGCTGTAAGGAATTGGGAGATAATGGCAAGTTGATATTCGGAACAATCAGTTCCGGATGATCGGCTCTTTCAACTCTTCCGGCTTCTTGTCCTTGATGATTTCCCAGTTGAGCGTCGCATTCTTGATGTGACCTGGAACATCCTGTTCGAAACGTTCCTGAACCTTCATGGAGTTGTTCAGGTAGAGCTTGCCGTCAACGATCGACCAGGCTTCCGGCACCACCGGAACCTTGAAGCCCATGGCCGCACCGAACGCGCAGAAGCCGCCATATTGCGGAGCGAATTTCGCAGGGTCGGCGGCGAACTTGTCGCGGTTCTCGGCGGAAGAGAATTTCCAGGTCACCTCGTCATATTCGAACGTGAATTCATCCGAGCCGGCAACGGGCTTGCCTTCGGTGAAATAGGCGACCGGGTCGGTGCCGCCGATGGCAGCGCCGCCCTTGGTGAAGGTGGTGATTTCGTCGGCGGATGCCGTGAAAGCGGCTGCCGAGAACAGGGCTGTCAGGCCCAGCAGGACGGATTTGGAGGTGTAAAGCGGCATGGACGTCCCCACGAGTGTAAGAGAAGGCATTGCGCGCGGCGCGTTTTCGCACCGTGCTGGTGCAAACATGTGGCTTGACGCGGTAAATGGCCAATAACCTTTGATCACAGAGACGAGCGCAAGGCGCCAGATTTTGTGACTTGACGTCACCTCAGGTTCCCGGCTGACCGGAAAGAGGCGGCGGATCACGCGGTGCGACCAGACCGAGCGCCAGGAAAATCGCCCTGTCGATAGCATCTTGCGGAACGTCGGCATCGGCGAAAACAAACCTGAAATAGACGAAGCCCAGAAGCAGATCGATCCGTATTTCCATATCTGTCTCAAACGGCGTTGCAATAAGGATCTGCCGAAGGGCAAGGCGCTGATCCGCCTCCACAACGTCCAGGACGGCAGAGAATTCCGGGGTCTGCCTATGGGCAAGCAGCGCTCGAAAAACCGCTGCGAAGGGATCTTTCCGGAAAACGACCGCCAGATGCCCGAGATACCGCCTGAGGTCGTCGGCAACGGAACTCCGCAGCGGGGCCACGGGCTCAATCAAAGCGATCCGGTTGCGGACCGCCGCCGCGACCAGCTGATCCTTTGTCCGGTATCGTCTGTAGATGGCCTGTTTGCTGGTTCCGGCCGCCTCGGAGATCGCCGCGATCGTCGCCGCATCGATCCCTTTAGACGCCACTTCGGCAAACGCGACGGCAAGAAGCCGGGCGCTGAGGCGGCTCTCCCTGGGGCGGCCCCGCCCCTGTTGCTGTGCCATGGGGATCCTGAGTTCATGTCCGGCGAATATTTTCGGTTCCAATTGGTACCGTATATAGGTTTTTTTTGCCAGAGCCACGGCATTTTTCGTCCCGCTTGCCGGAAATACGGTCTAGAAGCAGGTCACATGAAATAGGCCGGGCGGCGTGAGGCCGCTGGCGGCCAGCAGTGTCCGGCGCGCGCAGCGCCAGTCAAGACGAGGACCAGATGTCAGTAGATACCGAGACGGTGAAACGTGTCGCGCGCCTTGCGCGCATCAAGGTAAGTGAAGACGATGCCACGCGCATGACGGGCGAGCTCAATGCGATCCTCGGGTTCGTCGAGCAACTCGACGAAGTGAACATCGACGGTGTCGAGCCGATGACCTCGGTTGTCGAGCAGACCATGAAAAAGCGCGTGGACGGCATCACCGACGGCAACAAGGCCGGCGACATCACCCTCAACGCACCGGCCTCGGAAGACAACTTCTTCATGGTGCCTAAAGTCGTCGAATAAGGACCCTGCCCGGATGACGCAGTCCGAACCGGTCATCGCCGTCGAAACCCCCATGTCGAATGACATGGGTGCGATGATCGGTGAACTGAACGAACTGCTTCTGACGCTGTCACCGCCCGAGGCGTGCTATCACATGACGCCTGAAGACATGGCCGGCGCAGCGACAACGGTTTTTGTTGCCCGCGTTGATGGGAACGCAGCCGCCTGCGGTGCGCTTCACCGCCACGGCGGCGGCATCGCCGAGGTCAAGCGCATGTACACCCGTCCCGCCTATCAGGGACATGGTATCGGCAGCAGGATCCTTGAACAGATCGTCACGCTCGCCGAGCGCGAAGGCTACGCCTCGCTTGTCCTGGAAACCGGTGACCGCCACCCTGCCGCGTGGCGCATTTACGAGCGCGCCGGCTTCACCCGCTGCGGCCCGGTCCTGGACTACCCGGACAGCCCCTATTCCGTTTTCTATTCCCGGCCGCTCGCGGCCAGCCAAGAGACACACAAATGACCGACCTGACCAAACTGACCATTGCCGAGGCCCGCGAAGGCCTGAAGAACAAGGACTATTCGTCGCTTGAACTGACCGATGCGTTCCTGTCGAACATCCAAGCGGCCAATGCGCAGCTCAACGCCTATGTTGCGGTAACGCCGGACAAGGCCCGCGACATGGCCAGGGCCTCCGACGAGAAGCTCGCCAGGGGCGAAGGCGGCGCGCTGGAAGGCATTCCGCTCGGCATCAAGGATCTGTTCGCGACGAAGGGCGTGCACACCCAGGCCTGCAGCCACATCCTCGACAGTTTCAAGCCCGCCTACGAATCCACCGTCACCACCAATCTGTGGTCCGACGGCGCGGTCATGTTGGGCAAGCTCAACATGGACGAGTTCGCCATGGGCTCCTCCAACGAGACGTCCTACTACGGCGACGTGATCAACCCGTGGCGCAAGAACGACTCCAACCAGGATCTGGTCCCGGGCGGGTCGTCCGGTGGCTCGGCAACGGCCGTCGCAGCGCGCCTGTGCATGGGCGCAACCGCAACCGACACCGGCGGCTCGATCCGCCAGCCCGCTGCCTTCACCGGCACCGTCGGCATCAAGCCGACCTACGGCCGCTGCTCGCGCTGGGGCATCGTCGCCTTCGCCTCCTCGCTCGATCAGGCCGGACCGATCGCCCACACGGTGCGCGACAGCGCGATCCTTCTGAAGTCCATGGCATCCGTCGACCCGAAGGACACGACCTCCGTCGATATCGAGGTTCCCGACTACGAAGCCGCCATCGGCAAGTCGGTCAAGGGTCTGAAGATCGGCATTCCCGCAGAATATCGCCTGGACGGCATGCCCGCCGAGATCGAGGACCTCTGGCAGAAGGGCATCGCATGGCTGAAGGATTCCGGTGCGGAGATCGTCGAGATTTCCATGCCGCACACCAAATATGCCCTGCCCGCCTATTACATCGTTGCCCCGGCGGAGGCGTCCTCCAACCTTGCCCGCTATGACGGCGTCCGCTACGGCCTGCGCGTGCCGGGCAAGGACATTGTCGAGATGTACGAGAACACCCGTGCGGAAGGCTTCGGAGACGAGGTCAAGCGCCGCGTCCTCATCGGCACCTATGTCCTCTCCGCAGGTTACTACGACGCCTACTACCTGAAGGCCCAGAAGGTGCGCACGCTGATCAAGCGGGACTTCGATCTCGCCTGGCAAAACGGCGTCGACGCGATCCTTACCCCGGCCACGCCGTCCGCTGCCTTTGGTGTCGCGGACCGGGAACTGCATGCCGATCCGGTCAAGATGTATCTGAACGACATTTTCACCGTGACCGTGAACATGGCCGGCCTGCCGGGCATTTCGGTTCCCGCCGGCCTAGACAAGGATGGTCTGCCGCTTGGGCTGCAGCTCATCGGCAAGCCCTTTGATGAGGCGACACTCTTCCAGGTAGGCCAGGTCATCGAGGATGCCGCTGGGTCCTTCGAACCGCAAAAGTGGTGGGGCTGAGCCTATCCGCAAAACTGGCGGCCTTTGCGCCGTACCGGACCTGAGCCGGGACCAGGATGCCGCAGCACACAGACGAGGCCCCGGCTCAAGGCCGGGGCAGCCAAGGGGGTATGAACCCCTGTCCTTTTCCAATCGCGCTCATCATGGGTGACCTGAATGCATGACATTGAAACCGTCGTCATCGGAGCAGGCGTTGTCGGCCTCGCCATTGCGAGAGCGCTCGCGATTGCAGGGCGGGAAGTCATGGTTCTGGAGCGTCACGGGCTGATCGGATCGGAAACGAGCGCCCGCAACTCCGAAGTCATTCATGCCGGGATCTACTATCCCCCGGGCAGTCTCAAGGCAAAGCTCTGCCTTCCCGGCAAACATCTTCTCTATCAGTTCTGTGACGACAACGGCATCGCCTACAAGAAGACGGGCAAGCTGATCGTCGCCTCCGTTGATAGCCAGTTGCCGGAGCTGGAACGTCTTCATGCCCAGGCCGAAGCAACGGACCTGCACGACCTTGAAGTCTACGATGCAAGGAAGCTGAAGGAAATCGAGCCTGCGCTTGACTGCATCAGCGCGCTTTATTCGCCCTCAACCGGTATCATCGACAGCCACGCCTACATGCTCGCGCTGCAGGGACATCTGGAAGCCAACGGCGGCCAGGTGGTGCTCGGCAGCCGCGTCGACCGGATCGAGCAGGCAGCGGAGGGCTACAAGCTTCGCGTGACAAGCGCTGACGGTGACAGCATGCCCCTCACCTGCCGGGAACTCATCGTCTCGGCCGGACATGCGGCGCCCGGGCTGATGGCTGAGGTGCCGGGTGCAAACCCGCCCAAGGCTTACCTCGCCAAGGGAAACTACTTCAAACTGCAGGGCAAGGCGCCCCTGTCACGGCTGGTCTATCCCGTTCCCGAACCCGGCGGCTCAGGCGTCCACATCACCCTCGATCTTCAGGGGCAGGCCCGCTTCGGGCCGGATGTGGAGTGGATCGAGAATATCAACTACGACGTCGATCCGGCGCGCGGCGAGAAATTCTATGCCGCGATCCGCACTTACTGGCCCGGCCTTCCTGACAATTCCCTCGTCCCGGACTATTGCGGCATCCGCCCCAAGATCGTCGGCCCCGGCGAACCGGCAGCCGATTTCCGCATCGACGGGCCCGAAACCCACGGACAGGAAGGGCTTGTCGCCCTTTACGGCATTGAGTCCCCGGGCCTCACGTCGTCTCTTGCGATCGGCAATGAGGTTCTGGAACGGCTGAGCTAGCGCCCTTAGTGCACCCGCGTGCTTTCCGCCTCCAGGATCTCGTCCGCATCGAGCGTCGAAATCGGCAACCGCGTGTCGGTCGGAACGTCGCCTGACAGCTGAAGCGCAAGGTAGCGGCCGCAGCAGACCCGCAGGAAGCTCGTGAAGTTTCCAAGGTCATGCCCGGCATCGATGCTTTCATGGTGCAGCCGGGTGATCAGCTGAACGACATTCATGCCGTCGCGCGCCGCGATCTCGTCCAGAACATTCCAGAAGAACGTTTCCAGCCGCACGGACGTCACCATGCCGTCAATGCGCAACGACTTCGTGCTGCTCTCCCAAAGCGCGGGATCAGCTTCGATGAAGAGTTTGCACATGGCGTCCTCCCTTTCCTGTTCGGCACGTCCTACCGCCCGCTAGACGACCCGATCTCTGTCGAACTAAACAAACGTCCCGTTGCAACATGCTAGGAACAACGTAATTTTGCCAGACACGTTTTGGTTTGGCAGACATCGGCCGAATTGCACGAACCCCTCCACGGTCATCCCGGACGCAGCGCAGCGGAGATCCGGGATCCACTAATTTCCAGAGCCGGAGTTTCGGAAGCATGACGCCACCGTTTACCCCCGCCCCGGCTCGCGCATCCGCTGCAACGTGGATTGGATCCCGGATCAAGTCCGGGATGACGCCAGTGGGTGTGGTCCGAACAGACCCAACCAGACCCTGAGCCTCATCCTGAGGAGGACCGCCAGGTCCGTCTCGAAGGATGCGCGCCAGGCATGTGTACGTGGCCCATCCTTCGAGACCCACTAGCGCGCTCCTCAGGATGAGGTGAGTTTGCGCTGCCGGTCACACGCCCCTCCGCCGTCATCCCGGACGAAGCGCAGCGGAGATCCGGGATCCACTCGTTTCCAGAGCCGGTGTTTCGGAAACATGACGCAACCGTTCACGCCTGACCCCGGCACACGCATCGGCTGTAAGGTGGATTGGATCCCGGATCAAGTCCGGGATGACGCCGGTGGGAGCCGCCCGAACAGACCTGACCAGACCCAGAGCCTCATCCTGAGGAGGACCGGAGGGTCCGTCTCGAAGGATGGGCAGCCGTTCCGGGCATTGCATGTTGAACATGACCCGATCAGGCCGCGAGCGACCCGGCTGCAGTGCCGCCAAGCACCGCGTTGAACTGCGCCAGCCAGGCCGGGTGCGCCGGCCAGGCCGGGGCGGTCACGAGATTGCCGTCGGTCACTGCCGCGTCAACGGCAATGTCGGCATAGGTGGCACCGGCCAGCTCCACTTCCGGACGGCAGGCGGGATAGGCCGACACGGTGCGTCCCCCGATCACCCTGGCTGCCGTCAGGATCTGGGCTCCGTGACAGATCGCAGCAACCGGCTTGTCGGCGCGCATGAAGTGGCTGACGGCGGCAATCACGTCGGCATCGAGCCTGAGGTATTCTGGCGCGCGTCCGCCCGGGATCACCAACGCGTCATAACTGGTAACGTCGATATCGGCGAAGGTCGCGTTCAGCGTGAAATTATGGCCGCGCTTTTCGGTGTAGGTCTGGTCGCCTTCGAAGTCGTGAATACAGGTCGCCACCGCCTCGCCTGCCTTTTTGCCGGGGCAAACGGCATCGACTTCATACCCCATCGCAAGAAGTGCCTGGAACGGCACCATCGTTTCGTAATCCTCGGTGAAATCTCCCGTGATCATAAGGATCTTGGCACTCATCTCATATCCTCCCGGAGTCCTGAAAACCAATGTGAGCGAAAGCTAGCAGGCAAAGAACGGACACGGGTATTAGGCGGGTACTACAGAGCAGTTTTTCTGACTTGTCGCGGGGAAAGCGCAGGCATTTCCTGCCCCGGATCACGTCCGGGATGACACCGGTGGCTGTGGTCCGAACAGATCTAAACAGACCCAAAGCCTCATCCTGGGAAGGACCGCCAGGTCCGCCTTTAAGGATATGCGGCAGGCATGTGTGCGTGGCCCATCCTTCGAGACGCGCTAACGCGCTCCTCAGGATGAGGACTGTGTGAACTGTTGGTCACACGCCCCTCCACCGTCATCCCGGACGCAGCGCAGCGGAGATCCGGGATCCACTCGTTTCCAGAGCCGGTGTTTCGGAAACATGACGCAACCGTTCACGCCTGACCCCGGCACACGCATCGGCTGCAAGGTGGATTGGATCCCGGATGAAGTCCGGGATGACGTCGGTGGGAGCCGCCCGAACAGACCTGGCCAGACCCAAAGCCTCATCCTGACGAGGACCGCCAGGTCCGTTTCGAAGGATGTTCGCCGGATGGAAGACCATCCCTCTCCCCCGACCCTCCGAAATTTCTCATTTCACCCTTGACCCGCCTTTTCGGCAATGCCATAACCCCCTCCGAACCGTACCGTACGGTTCCGTGCAAATCATCACTTTCTTCGAGCCAAGACCAAGCACATGCCCGCTGCCGCATATGACATCGCCACCTCCCGCCCGGACGCTGCACCCGAGTTTTCGCCGCGCCAGCAGGTGGTGCTGCAGCATGCCCTGACGCTTCTGGTGGAAGGCGGTGAAAAGGCGCTGACGACCGCCGGTCTTGCGCGCACCGCAAGCTGTTCGAAGGAAAGTCTCTACAAGTGGTTCGGGGATCGCGACGGCCTGCTGGCCGCTGTCGTTGCCTACCAGGCAAGCCAGGTTCAGTTCCCCTCCGAAGCCGGTGCGACGGCCGATGCGGCGACCTTCCGCGCCCATGTCATGGCCTTCGTGGAAGCCTTGCTGGGCGTGCTCTTTTCAGAGACCTCGCTCGCCCTCAACCGTCTGTCCATCGGCCAGTCCAACACCAATTCCAACCGGCTCGGCCACCTGCTTCTCGTGCGCGGCAAGCACATGATCTCGGCGCGTGCACGCACCATGCTGGAAAGCGGACGCCGCCACGGGCTTTTGAAATTCGACGATGCCGAAGAGGCCTACCAGGTGCTCTATGGCCTTGCCATCCGCGACGTTCACATCCGGCTTCTTCTCGGCGAGAACGCAAGCGCGGCCGAACAGGACCTGGCATCCCAGGCGCAAAACGCCGTTGACCGCTTTTACCGGCTGTTCGGGGCCTGACCCCGGCTGCCGGCCGACTGGAGACCACCAGCCAACGAAGACCGGACATCAACTCCGGCTCCAAACATGAATAACGAGAATGCAAACGGGAGAAAGGAACCCATGCGCGTTTATTACGATCGTGACGCAGATATCAATCTGATCAAGTCCAAGAAAGTCGCCATCATCGGCTACGGCTCGCAGGGCCGCGCCCATGCCATGAACCTGAAGGACAGCGGCGTGCCGGACATCGCCGTTGCCCTGCGCGAAGGCTCCACCACCGCGCTGAAGGCTGAAGCCGACGGCTTCAAGGTCATGACCGTCGCCGAGGCGGCCGCCTGGGCTGACCTGATGATGATGGCAACGCCCGACGAACTGCAGGCGGACATCTACAAGGACCACATTGCCGGCAACATCCGCGACGGCGCTGCGATCGCCTTCGCGCACGGCCTCAACGTCCATTTCGGCCTGATCGAGCCGAAGTCTTCCGTCGACGTTCTGATGGTCGCACCGAAGGGTCCGGGCCACACCGTGCGCGGCGAATACGAAAAAGGCGGCGGCGTGCCGTGCCTTGTCGCCGTTCACCAGGACGCCTCCGGCAACGCGCTTGATCTGGGTCTTTCCTACGCCAGCGGCGTCGGCGGCGGCCGGTCCGGCATCATCGAAACCACCTTCCAGGAAGAGTGCGAAACCGACCTCTTCGGTGAACAGGCGGTTCTGTGCGGCGGTCTGGTCGAACTGATCCGCGCCGGGTTCGAAACCCTCGTGGAAGCCGGTTACGCGCCCGAAATGGCCTATTTCGAGTGCCTGCACGAAGTGAAGCTGATCGTCGACCTGATCTACGAAGGCGGCATTGCCAACATGAATTACTCCATCTCCAACACGGCTGAATGGGGTGAGTACGTCACCGGCCCGCGCATCGTCACCGACGAAACCAAGGCGGAGATGAAGCGCGTCCTGAAAGACATCCAGACCGGCAAGTTCACCTCCGAGTGGATGCAGGAATACCGTGCCGGCGCTGCCAAGTTCAAGGCGACCCGCCGCCTTAACGACGGTCACCAGATCGAGGAAGTCGGCGAGAAACTGCGCGGCATGATGCCGTGGATCAAGTCCAACGCGCTGGTCGACAAGACCAAGAACTAGGCGTTCAGCCGATCAACGATACGGAAAGGCCGGGCAACGACGCCCGGCTTTTTCTTCTTGTAGCACGGAACAGTCCTTCGGTGCCGCCTCCAGGTGTTTCACAGCCTCTCTAGCCGGGAAGAAACCGCGTTTGGCGGCAATCCCGTAGAGCGCCAGTGCCCGCTCTTTGTCCTGGGCAACGATCTCTCCTTCTTCCAGCAGCTTTGCCAGATAATAGGCTCCATAGGCGTCTTCCCCGGCCGCTGCCGCCTCGATCAGCGCAAGTCCTTCGGAGGCATCTTTCGGCAGGCCCAGGCCGTGCAACTGCATCCAGCCGATATTCGCGGCACCGCCCCAGATTTCCAGCTCCTCGGCCCGCCTGAAAAGCCGGATCGCCTCCTCATGGTTACGTTCGACACCCGTGCCGTCGCGATGAAGGATGCCGAGGTTGGTCAGCCCGCCAAAGTGCTTCGCGTCGATAGATTTGCTGTAGTGGTAAGCGGCCTTTGAATAGTCCTGTTCAACACCGAGCCCGTACTCACGCATTTCGGCAAGGTGATAGTGAACACTGGTGTTTCCCGCCTTTATCGCCTTGCGGAAATGGCCCAGTGCTTTCTCGTAGTCCGGTTCCACGCTCTCGCCCGCAAGATAGATTTCACCGAGTGTCTCGTGCGCAAAATAAGGCTCCTTCTCAGCCAGCTCGAAATAGATCGAAAGACCCTTGTCGACATCCTTGGGCACCGGTTCTCCCACCATATGGGCGCCGGCAAGCGCATACATCGCATAGAAGTCGCCTTCGCCGGCAAGACGTTTTATGTCTTCAATGGAACCGGAAACCTTCTCGGCACCGAAATCCTCCGGATGAGCGAAATAAAGCAGCGTGAGGTTGAGCTCGGTGGATTCGTTGCCCAGCTCGATCACTTTCCTGAACCAGCGTTCCGCATCAGCAAGATCCTTGTCTGTCCCAATACCGAACTCGAGCAAGACTGCCAATTGATGCATCGCGCCGATGTGACCGCCCTCTGCAGCCTGTCGGTAATAGTCGTGGGCCGTCTTGTAGGTATGTCCCTCGATCGACGCGTAAAGATGCAAATCTCCGATTTCGCAAAGCGCATCAACGCTGCCGAGCTCCGCGGCCCGCTCGAACCAGTGCAGCGCCTTTTCCGGATCGTAGCGCTCTTTTTTCTCACGGTCGTTGTAGTGTTCGCCAAGCCACCTGGCGGCGGTCGCGCTTCCGGCGTTGGCGGACATCTCGAGCACGCGCGGATCGGTCACCACGAACAGAACAACCAAAGCCGCGATCAGTGCACTGGGTATCCAATAGAGAAAAATACGCTTCAACAAACCGCAACCTGTTTGACTAACTCCAGTTCATTCGCCTGACGGGAATCTACAAACAAATCCGCCTGCACTTGCCAAACTTCCATGGACGCATAGAGCGGTCCAGACCTTAACAGATGACGTAAGGAAACAACAAAACGGCACAGTCCCTTGGTCCGACTCCTGATTTCCCGTCTTGCCATCACCACTTGGCCGAGACTTTTCGATTTTTTCGAAAAATTTTCACAAAATGCGCGAAAGGGCCGAGTTTCGGGGATCGAATTCAGGAATTCTTAATTCGGGCGTGTCTGATTGGGGGTCTGCACCCATTCCAGTGGATATGTTTTTATTAAAATCCACAAGCCTACAATTTGATGAAAATCTATTAACCAGCCCTAACAGCATCTAAAAACATTACAACGTAGGCTGCCTCAATTGGTCGTTTTCGACGAGTAGCGCGTGGAGTGCGTCTGCATGGATTTATTGACGCTTTTTTCGGCAAATCTGCTCTTGTTGCTGATTTTCGCCATATCCTTTCAAGCGATGTCGCTTCGGGTGACGCCGAGCGTGCACTGGCGCAGCTGGGCGGCTGCAAACGCCATTCTCGTGCTCGCCCTCGTCTGCTTTGCCTTTGAAAATGTCCTTCCCCGGATCGTTGCGTACATTCTTCCGAACACGCTGCTGCTGCTTGGTTTTGGATTTCATCTTTATGCCGCACGCGTCCTCGCCAGACTGCCGAACAGGCTGAGCGACGCATTCGCGCCGGCCGCGGCCTATCTGATCGTCGGAGTGATTGCTTATCTGCTGTCGGACGCCACGCTCGCCTATGTTGGCGGCAACTTCATCTTCACGGTCTTGTGTATCGCCACCATCGTCGCCTACACGTCGAAAAATTTCCACGGTCTGATCTCCGTCATCGGCCTCGTGCTCGCGTTCTTCTTTCTCGGCGCTGTCGGCGGACTGCGGGTGTTCCACGGTGTCGTCGGCGAGGGTCCGGCCGGACCCGGCATGATCAACGATACGATGCAGGGTCTGCACCTGATGAGCGCAATGCTGTTCGTCAGCCTGACGGGCGCATTCTCGACGGCCCTTTCGTTCGAACAGGTGGCCCAGCGGCACAGGGAGGCCGCAAGACGGGATCCATTGACAGGGGCGTACAATCGCCGGGAGTTCCAGGCCCGCCTGGAAGACGTGCTGCATGGCCCGGCAGAGAAGACCTTCGGCCTGCTCAACTTCGATCTGGATCATTTCAAGTATGTGAATGACAACTTCGGACATCTGTCCGGTGACCAGGCGCTGGTGAAAATCGTGGCTGCCGTCAAGGCGCAACTGCGGAAAGACGATTGCTTTGCGCGCCTGGGCGGTGAGGAATTCGCCGTTCTCTTGCCCGACATCTCCCGTGAAAACGCGGCCAAGGTCGCCGATCGCCTCCGTCAGCTGATATCCCGGATCGAGTTCGACTTCGCACCCGATAATTTCAGGATCACGGCGTCAACCGGCATCTACCACGGCACCGGCAACGAACTGGCGATGGAAGACCTGCTGCAGGCCGTCGATGAGAGCCTCTACCGCTCGAAGAAAAACGGGCGCAATTGCGTCACCTTTGCCGGAGAGCTGACGGCAGCTTCCTGACAACGGACGGATTGACGTGCTTCACGAATAGGCCTCGATCAGCCGCGTGACCTCCTTGTCGCGGGCGCTTTCGCTTTTCCCGCCCATCACCACGACAATCAGCTGCTTGCCGCCACGCTGCGCGGTCGCCACCAGATTGTATCCCGACATGCGAATATAGCCGGTCTTCAGGCCGTTCACACCGGAGACCTTTCCCAGGAGGTTGTTCGTGGCCTTGAACGTCCTGCCATTATAGGTGAAGGACTTCGCCCGGTAATAACTCGCGTATTGCGGAAACCGGCGTTTGAGCGCCAGGCCGAGCTTCGCCATGTCCCGCGCGGTGGTGACCTGGCCGGGATCCGGCAAACCCGTTGCGTTCTCGAACCGGGTTCGCGAAAGCCCAAGCGCGCGTGCTTGTTGTGTCATCTGGCGGGCAAAAGCTGCTTCACTGCCGGCAAGGTTCTCCGCAACGGCAACGCCGACATCGTTTGCGGACCTGACGGACAGCGCGCGGGCGGCCCGCTGAACGGTTATTGTCGTTCCTGCCTTCAGACCGATCTTTGCAGGCGGCTGCGAAGCCGCGTTCTCGCTGACGGTCAGCGGAGAAGACAGGCTGTAGCGTCCCTCCGCGACGGCTTCGAACAACAGGTAGAGCGTCATCATCTTGGTGAGCGAAGCCGGGAACCGTGCTGCATCCGCATCGACGGCGTAGAGCTGTTCACCCGTCGAGGCGTCGAGGACCAGAGCTGAAAACCCGCGTTCCTGTGCGGTCGCGGGCGCATACCCGACGGCCGGCAGAGACGCGGTTTGAGCGGCTGTGCTCGTAGCAGGGGCGCCTGACGATGCCGACGGTGAAGGCGCTTGCGCGGTCTGACAGGCGGCAAGCAGCAGGGCGAGAAGAACCGCGCCGACTTTTCCGGTCAGTTTGAGCCCTTGAAACATATGCGGTCTCACTCTTGTCCCGGCCCTGAATTCAGGCCTTCAACCGGTACCCGGTCTTGAAAATCCAGTGAACGATCGCCAGAGACACGAACAGAAAGACCATGGTCGCAACCAGCGACAACCACAGACTGACATCCGCCTGGCCGTAAAAGCTCCAGCGGAAACCCGATATCAGATAAACGACGGGATTGACCAGTGTCACTTTTTGCCAGATCTCAGGCAGCATGTTGATGGAATAGAAGCTGCCGCCGAGAAAGGCGAGCGGTGTCACGATCAGAAGCGGCACGAATTGCAGCTTCTCGAAATTGTCGGCCCAGATGCCGATGATGAAGCCGAGCAGCGCAAAGGTGACAGCCGTCAGAATGAAGAAAGTTGCCATCCAGACGGGGTGCTGGATCTGGATATCGACGAAGAAGTTCGCCGTAATCAGGATGATCAGCCCCACGATGATCGACTTCGTTGCCGCCGCTCCGACATAGGCGATGGTGATTTCCAGATAGGAAACCGGTGCGGACAGGACCTCGAATATCGTGCCGGTGAAACGCGGAAAGTAAATGCCGAACGATGCGTTCGACAGGCTCTGTGTCATCAGCGACAGCATGATCAGCCCCGGCACGATGAAAGCTCCGTAGCTGACCCCGTCGACTTCCGAGATCCGCGACCCGATCGCCGCACCGAACACGACGAAGTAGAGCACGGTCGAGATGACGGGCGAGACCACGCTTTGCATCAGCGTGCGTTTCGTGCGCGCCATCTCGGAAATGTAGATCGACTTGACTGCGCCCAGATTCATGCGCTCCCCTTTTTCAACAGTCCCTGCCTTTGACCTGGCCGGTTTTCAAACGAGGTCCATTCTCATTCTCGGCAACGTCCTTCCAGGAATCGATCCGGAGGGCGAGCGGCCGGTCGTCGCAAACCCCATGCGCGCGTAGAAAGCTTCGGCAAACGGGTCGGCATCGAGTTCGATATGTCTGAGCCCGATTGTTCTGGCCCGGCTCTCAAGCGTCTCGAACAGAGCCCGGCCGACGCCTGCGCCCTTGCAGTCCGGTGCAACGAAGCAGGTTTCAAGTTCGCCGCCGGATGACTGGTCGCGGGACAGCCGGATACAGCCGACCAGCGATCCGTCGGCGGCCTCGGCAACCCAGAAATCGTCGTCCGATATCCAGCTGTCGCGCACCCGCAATTCGTCGATGCAGGCGTGCATGAAAGCATCGTCATAGCCGTTCGACTGCTTGGAGCGCATGCAAAGCTCCGTCAGGGCGTCCCTGTCGGCCAGCTGTGCGGATCGGATGGAAAAGTCCCTCGTCATGTCGGCTCAACTCTTCTTCACAAGGTCCACGAAAATGTCTTCCAGAGACGACTGGTCGGTCTGCAGATCCTGGAACCGGACCCCGGCATCCGCCAGATCCTTCAAAAGTGCAGTAATGCCGGTTCTTTCCGCGTGCGTGTCGTAGGTATAGACCAGCTTGCAGCCGGCATCGGCAATTTCGAGGTTGTGCCGCGCAAGACTGTCGGGCACCGTTTCCAGTGGTTCAGTCAGATTGAGGGTCAGGAGTTTGCGCCCGAGCTTGCGCATCAGCTCCGCCTTGCCCTCAACCAGGACAATCTCGCCCTTGTTGATGACACCGACCCTGTCCGCCATCTCCTCGGCTTCCTCAATGTAGTGGGTCGTCAGGATGATCGTGACGCCTTTTTCCTTCAACTCGGTCACGATGCGCCACATGTCGTGACGCAGCTCGACATCGACGCCGGCGGTCGGTTCATCGAGAAACAGAACCTTGGGCTCGTGCGCAAGCGCCTTGGCGACAAGGAGCCGGCGCTTCATGCCGCCGGAAAGCGCCATGATGGGATTGTTGCGTTTGTCCCAGAGCGTGAGATCCTTGAGAATGCTCTCCACGAATTCACGGTTGGGCGGCAGGCCGAACAAGCCGCGGCTGAAGGCAACCGTGTCGCCGACAATCTCGAACGGTGCCGTCGGCATTTCCTGGGGCACCAGCCCGATAAGACGCCGTGCGGCCCGAAAATCCGCGATCGCATCGTGACCGCCGACAGTGATGCTTCCCGATGTCGGGCGCACGAGGCCGCAAATCGTGCTGATCAGGGTGGTCTTGCCCGCGCCATTTGGGCCCAGGAGTGCAAACACCTCGCCTTCGCGGATATCCAGCGACACCGATTTCAAGGCCTGGAAACCGCCTTCATAGGTCTTTTCCAGATCGCGGACAGAAAGAATGGGCGCCATGAAGACCTGAGCTGACACGATGATTGAAGGTTTGACCAGAAGGCCGCATGAGAGGGTATAGCAACATGTGGGCCGGATGGCTGCAAGATGCAAGGTGCCGCGGTATATCGCCGATGGAACCGCGTGGAAGAGGTCGGGAGGTGCAGACAGCGATAACTCTGCCATGCCTGGCCGGTTTCAGCCTGACGCCGGGAAATTGCGCGAAAGTGCAACGCCCCTCTCCGGCGTACCGGTCCTGACCCTAGTAAAGCGTCTTGCGGTAGCTCTCTTCCAGCTTCTCGTCCAACGCGCTCAGTTCCTCGTCGCTCGCAGGTGTTTCGGCTGCCTGGTCCGTGATGATTCTCATCAGGGAGGGCATGTCGCTGCGGTCCTGGAACCTTTTCGGATCCCACAAATGCGACCGGCGGAACGCTTTTGCACAATGCATGAACACGCTGGTTACCCGAACGTGGATCGCGACTGTCGGACTGCGGCCCTTGACGCTCATTGCCTCCAGCAATTCGGGATCAACGACAAGCGTCGCCTGCCCGTTGACGCGCAGGGTGTCGTCAAATCCGGGAATGATGAACAGCAGTCCGACGCTTGGATTGGTGACGATATTGACCAGGCTGTCGAGACGGTTGTTTCCGGGACGGTCGGGAAGGACAAGCGTTTGATCATCGAGAACCTTCACGAACCCGGGCGGATCGCCGCGCGGACTGACATCCGCCTTGCCGTCCGCATTCTGCGTTCCAAGACAGACGAACGGCGACCGTTCGATGAAGTCGCGGGCATGCCTGTCGAGGATCGTCAGGCACTTTTTCTTCGCCAGTTCGTGTGTCGGTGGAAACAGTCCCCTCAGAGCTGCCTCGTCCCTGATCAGATATTCCGGTTTGAGATCGAACGCCGTCATTTCCTCACCTCGCCACGATACGCATTGCAGAACCTGACCGGCACGAACCAATGACCGGATGCCGTCTTCCCCCGAACCGCTCTCTCGCCCTGCAGGCCTCGCCTCGGTCAACTGTGGTCGGCTGCAGGAAATGTATCTGAGGTACGTACCTCTCACTTTGTGCAGCTGTCAACGCGGGTGTGCCCTGCCCCGGATTTTTGCAGACGGCCCTTCGACGTCGGCCACACCGGGACAGATCCGGAACAGGAAAGCCCGGCATTGTTTCCACATCGGAAACACTGCGTCTTGCGCCAGGCGGCTGGGTTTCCGGCGGATCCGCGCTATCTTGCAATTGAACAAGCAACCGATTGGCGGGCTTTCAGCAAGCCCGTCCGAAGCAGGAACGCAATCCATGTCCGTCCGTCCGGTAACTCACATTGGATCCACGCAGCCGACACTCGAGGGTGCCGGCGTCAAACTCGAGCGCGTGTTCGGTTTTCAGGATCCTGAAATGCTGGACCCGTTCCTGCTGCTCGACGATTTCCGCAACAACCGCCCGGAAGATTACCTGGCGGGCTTTCCATGGCACCCGCATCGCGGCATCGAGACGATAACCTACGTCCTCGCAGGCACGGTGGAACATGGAGACAGCCTGGGCAACAAGGGAGATCTTGGCGCCGGTGATGTCCAGTGGATGACCGCCGGACGCGGCATCATGCACCAGGAAATGCCCAAGGGAGATGCCGCAGGCCGCATGCACGGTTTTCAACTCTGGGCAAACCTGCCCTCCTCGCTGAAAATGACGGAACCGCGCTACCAGGATGTCACCGCCAACGAGATCCCCGTTGTCACGGACGACGACGGCACCTCCGCGCGGATCATCTGCGGCGAGTTCTGGGGCAAGAGTGGCCCGGTCGACGGCATCGCGGCGGAACCCCAGTACCTGGACATACACGTACCGGCCGGCCGGAAGAAACGCTTCAAGGTCGACACCTACAAGCAGACTTTCGCCTATGTCTTCGAAGGATCCGGCACATTTGAAGGGGCCTCCGATCCATTCGGTGTCCTGACCGAAAAGGAATTCGGCGGTGAGGAACTCAAGATCCGGGATCAGACCGGTGACCGGACACTCGTGATCTTCGGAACCGGGGACGAGATCGTGGTGCAGGCGGGTGACGAAGGCATCCGTTTCCTTCTGGTGTCCGGCGCGCCGATAAAGGAACCGGTCGCCTGGCATGGTCCGATCGTCATGAACACGCGCGACGAACTGGTGCAGGCGGTGACGGAACTGCAGAACGGCACGTTCATCAAGTGAGATCCGGGCCGTCTGCATCTCCGCGCAAAGGCAGGGACCGAGAGAGCTGAGTTATCCCGCTTGATCTGTTCCGGGTGAAGCTGACGGGATCGCTGACGACCTGCCAGGTTCGGCGGCACATCGCTTTCCTGGACGTGGCGCTGCCTTGCAACCTTCACAATCTCCGGTTAGGCCTGTGCGGCATTCTACCTGCCGGAGCCTCATGCCTCTTAAACTCAGACCTGCCATCCCGGCCGACGCCCCTGCCCTGACCGGTATTCTTCACCGCGCAAAGGCTTCCTGGGGATACCCGGAAGACAAAATGGCGGAATTCCGGGAAGCCTGGGGCATTCGTGATGCCACGATCCGATCAATCCGGATAACCGTCGCCGAAAACGAAAGCGGTCCAGTCGCCTTTTCAGGCGTGATCCCGGAAGACGAAGACACACTCCTTGTCGATTACCTGTTCGTCGATCCGCCGATGCATAAAAAGGGAATCGGTAGTCTTTTGCTGAAACGCGCCGAGGACATTGCCCGTCAGGACAGGCGCACCCGACTCCGCCTGGAATCGGATGCCCATGCCGGCGCCTTTTACGAAAAACACGGGTTTCGCATCTTCGGCACCCGCCCGAGCGAAATGTCGCCCGGACACGACATTCCTCTCATGGAAAAACGGCTCCCCGCATGTGTGCACGCCCTCTCGCGTGTCGATTTGACGGTCATCGACCGGCCCTGGCGTTTCGAGACTGAAAACGAGAATGAAATTGCGGCCCATTTTGAGGAGGCACGGAAACGGATCTCGCTCCTGTGGAACGGCCGGACGCTGAAACTGACGGAATTTTCGTTTCAAAACGGGGTCTTTGAAGGCTGTTGTTCGGAAAGCTCCTACGCGGCGCACCTTGCTTGGCGGGACTGGGGCGCACCTGATGCCGCTGCTTTCAACCTGTTTGGTTCGGCCATCATCCGAAGCCGGTGCGGTGCGCTGCTTTACGGTGTCATGGCGCCCCATACGGCAACCGCGGGAATGATTTATCCGCCGGGAGGCAATCTCGATCTGAGCGACGTCACGCCGGACCGCAAGGTGGACGTGATCCAGGCAATTGACCGGGAACTGGAAGAAGAGACTGGACTGCGCGGTGAAACACTGCAGCGCGCCGAATTGCTGGCCGCCTTTGATGGACCGCGCATTTCCATCGCACGCGTGTTCGACTGCGGCGTGGATGCCAGTGATCTTCGCGGCAGCATCCTGGCGCATTCGGCCGCATCGGCCGAGCAGGAATTGTCAGATATTCGCATCATACGTTCGCGCGCCGATCTTGAAGACCCGGCGATTGTGTCGTTCGCCCGCGAAATTGCAGACACTCTGTTGCGGTGACCCGGGGCCTGGAGACCGGTGCGGTGAATTTGAAGTTCGCATCATTGCTGCAGCAGTCTCCGAAGCGAAGTTCAAATTCGTAAACCGCACCAGAAATATAGACTTGCTAGTCACCTTCTTGAATCTGAAGTTCGTTCGAAGCTCGCTGCAAACTGAGTCGTACTTCAGATTCAGGTGACTAGGGTCCGGACCGGAGCCCCCCGGTGAACCGTCAAGGGTTTGTTCACCAAGAACACGCTGTAGGGACTGGCGGGACCCGGCTAGAAATGCAAAAGTCCGCTCACCCCGGTATGAGGGGTCAGGTTATTCTCCAGGGAGAACAGAATATGGGCCGCCGCTACGCGATCTTGGATGTCTTCACAAACACACTTCTGGCAGGAAATCCGCTTGCGGTGGTTTTGGATAGCGAAGATCTGAGCGACGCGCAGATGCAGAAGATCGCAGGTGAGTTCAATCTCTCCGAGACAGTGTTCGTGTTTCCGCCCGAAAACCCGGGCCAGACCGCCAGCATGCGGATCTTCACCCCGAAAATGGAACTCCCTTTCGCGGGACATCCGACCATCGGCACCGCGATCCTGCTGGCGACCGAACGCTTTGGCGAGGTTGACGGCGAACAGGATGCGGTCGTTGTTCTGAAACAGAAAATCGGCGCTGTGCGCTGCGCCGTCATCCTGAAGCAGAACGCAGCCGGCTTCGCCGAATTCGACGTGCCCAGCCTGCCGGAACCGGCCGGACCGACGCACAATATCGAACTCATCGCTGCAGCCCTCGATCTCGAGCCGACCGATATCGGCTTTGAAAACCATGCGCCGTCGCGCTTTCAGGTCGGTCCGCCCTTCAACTTCGTGCCGGTGCGCGACCTGGATGCCCTGTCCAGGGCAAAGCCGGTCAGCGCCATGTGGAAGGCCGGCTTCGGCAAGAATGACCACAACCACGCCTATATCTACTGCCGTGAAACCCGCTCGCATGACAGCGCCTTTCATGCGCGGCTGTTTGCCCCGGACATGGGCATTCCCGAAGACCCGGCAACAGGTTCGGCAGCCGCGGCCTTTGCCGGCGTCGTCAATTTCTATGACGGCCTGACGGAAGGCACGCACCACATCCGTATCGAACAGGGCTTCGAAATGGGGCGGCCTTCGCTGATCGATCTTGAGATCGATATCGAGCATGGCGGCATGCACGCCGTTCGCATCGGCGGTCAGGCGACCCTCGTGGCCAGGGGTGAGCTGTTCGTCTGACGAAACCGGTCAATCCGCTTCGCTGCCGACTGCAGGCTGGGTCTCGCTGGCTTTCCGCTGCTCTCTCGCGTTCAGGATCCCTGGCAGCACGACGCCGGTGATGATGAGCGCGCCTCCGATCAGGATATCCGGGGTCATTTCTTCACCGAGCGCCACATAGGCAATCGCGAAGGTGAAGACCACCGAAAGGACGGCGAGCAACGCCGCCGTTACGGTCGAAACGGTCGCCATCGCCTCGTACCAGAGATAATATCCGAATGCCGTGGACAGGACGCCGAGCAGGACGAGCAGGAACGCATCCGTCGCGCTTGCCTCCAGAGGATAGAACAGCAGGCTGGGCGACAACACGGCGGCGCTTGGCAGGAGTATCTTCAACAGGACTTCCATACGGTCCATGGTCGAGCGGGTCTGCTTGACCGCCCGCGCGCTTCCGACAATGAATATCGCCCAGGATATACCCGCACCGAGCTCCCAGAAATCGCCGATGAGGCTCTCTCCCGCTCCCGCGTCGAAATCGTGGCGCACGGTGAGGTAAACCCCGGCCAGGGCCAGACAGGTCGCAAGCACGTCGAACCATCGCACCCGTTCAACACCGGCGATCACCAGGAACAGCAGCACGAAGAAAGGTGCCGTGTTTTCCAGAACCATCGCGTTCGTGGCGCTGGTATGCTCAAGACCGATATGAAAGGTGATGTAGTTCAGCGTGAACCCGGTGCTGGCAAGCAGCGTGAAACGGTCCAGCCGGAACAGGTTCAGCCGCCGGCCGGACAGTTTCAGCATGACGAAAATGACGAAGCAGGCGATCCACAGGCGGAAGACAGCGATCTGAAGTCCATGCAGATCGCCCGTCAGATACCTCACGATCACGGAGTTGGCGCCCATCAAAAAGGCGGCAATAAATCCAAAACACAAGGCGATTGCATAAGGTCTCGTCATCGAGAGCCATGGTAGCGCCTTGCCAGAGGCGCGGCAAACCGGCTTGCAGATGTTTGCGGGAGCGAAAGCTGTGTTCCGGGCAGTCTGGCGGCAACGGGTGTCCTGCCGCCAGACTGTTTTTCCAGGACCGCAAAAGTTACTCCGCAGCCTCTGCCGGTGCCTGTGGTGCCGTCTTCTGCCAAGCCGGCAGAGCTTCCATGCGTTCCAGCCAGGCCAGGACCCTGGGAAACTCAAGCAGGGGCACTTGGGACCGCGGATGGAGCGCCAGGGCCGAGTGGCTTCCGACGGCGAAGTCGGCAACCGTCGGCGTGTCTCCCAGAATGAATTCGCGGTCAGCCAGATGACCTTCCAGAACGGCCGCGAAACGGCGGAAATTTTCCTGTCCGGACGCAACTTTCTCTTCATCGACGGGCCCCAGACCGAACACCTGTTTGGCGACGGTTTCCCAGACGATCTCGCCAAGCGCACGATTGAAATGCTGCACTTCCCAGGACATCCAGCGAAGCACTTCGATACGCAGCGCATTGTTCGACGGGCAGAACGTCTCCGCATTCTGCCTGTCCGACAGATAAATCATGATCGGATTGGCTTCCCAGAGCTTGAGATCACCGTCGACGAGAACGGGCACTTTCACATTCGGGTTGATGGCCTTGAACGCCTCGGTCTGGTGCTCCCCGGCAAACAGATTGAAGTTTTGAATCTCGGTTTCGCCCTCCAGCCCGAGATGATGGATTGCAGCCAGAACACGCCGGCAATTGGGGGACAGATCGGTCAGATAGAGTTCCATGATTTCAGCTCCTGTGTGCGCCGGACCCAGGATCATCCCGCCGGCGATGTCGAGCTCCTCACCCCTGGGGTGACTTTACTCAACCATTTAGTTGACTATAATGGAATTCAGTGATAGTCAACCAAAAGGTTCACTTTATGACTGTGCAGCAAATGGCCCAACTGGACGCGACATTTTCGGCATTGAGCGATGGAACAAGACGCGCGATCGTCGCGCGCCTTGCAGATGGCGAGACGACATTGTCAGACCTTGCCGCTCCCTTCGACATGTCGCTGACGGCCGTGTCCAAACATCTCAGGGTCCTGTCCGATGCCGGCCTTGTCGATATCGAAAAGCGCGGCCGCACGCGGCACTGCCGTCTGCGCGGAGCCCCCATCAAGGAAGCCGTTGACTGGTTGAGCAAGTACGAATCCTTCTGGATCGATCGGTTCGACGCCCTCGCCCGCCATCTTGCCAAAGAGGAGAACGACACATGAGCGTTCAGGAGATCGACAAGCAATTTCTCAAATCGGAACCCGGCCAGGAGCCTGTCATTGTGGAAGGCCTGTTCCGGGCCGCGCCTGCGCGCGTGTTCCGCGCCTTCACCGAACCCGATGAGGTGCAGAGCTGGTTTGTGCCGAAATCAGGCGGCCTCGTCTCGGTCGACATCGATCTCAAGGTCGGCGGCAGATGGCGATTCGTCATTGAAAAAACACAGGAAAAGCAGATCCACTTCGAGGGCGAGTATCTCGCCATAGACGCACCAAAAAGGCTCGAATTCAGCTGGCGCCACGTCCAGGAATTCGCCGACGGAACGCGGGAAGCGACCGACACCTCTCAGGTTGCGATCACGTTCACCGAGGCCGGCAAGGCAACCGAAGTGAAGCTGCGCCACGAGGCGATCAAGACCGAAGATGCACGGCGCGGCGTCGGTGGTGGCTGGGACGGCTGCTTCAGACGGCTTGCCGAGATCACGATCGCGTAGCGTCCATTCCCGAGGAGAAAGACATGACACATCCGCAATTCGTCAACCGGCAGGACTGGCTCGCCGCGCGCAAGGCTCTGCTTGAAAAGGAAAAGTCCTTCACTAGGGAACGCGACGCGCTGTCCGCTGCCCGAAGGGAATTGCCGCTTGTTCTGGTGGAGAAGGACTATGTCTTCGATACGGAAGACGGCCGGAAATCCCTCGCGGACCTGTTCGGACCACACCCGCAGCTTGCCGTCTATCATTTCATGTTCGGGGAAACCTGGCAGGAGGGCTGTCCGAGCTGCTCCTTCTGGGCAGACAACTACGACCGCCTCGACACGCATCTGGCTGCCCGCGGAACGAGACTGATCGCCGTTTCGAATGCGCCGCTGGAAACGCTCCGCGCCTACAAGTCCCGCATGGGCTGGAGCTTTGACTGGGTCTCCACGGCAGGAAATGGCTTCGGGGTCGATTTCGGCGTCACCTTCCCCGACAAGAAGGACCCGACCGGCCGGGGTTACAATTACAGCGGCAACGACACGGTGCATTCCGAAGAGCTGCCCGGCGTCAGCACCTTCCTGAAGCTCGACGACGGCCGCGTCGGCCACAGCTATTCCACTTATGGCCGGGGTCTCGACATTCTCAACATGGCCTACAACATCCTGGACCTGACCCCGATGGGACGGCAGGAAGACGATCTGCCCTACCCCCAGGCATGGGTGCGCCGGCGGGACATGTATCGCGGGGATGCCTAGGTCGGCTTCCGAAACCACTCCGCGCGTTCCGGGTATCGAAGATAGCGGGCCGCGCTTGGCCGCGGCCGCTGTTCCGCCGGAGACAGGCAACCGTCGAGCCGCGAGCCCGGCCCGGGACTGCGAAATCAGCCCTGCCGGTTGGCCTGAGACCGGAAGTCGCGTACGCTTTGGCGGGTGGTGGCACCCCAGAGACTGCAAATTAGCCGTTTATTGAATTGAAGCGTTGCTTGCTTTCGAATGCCGAACCCTGCTTTTGGGGAACGCTCGACAATGAACGAATTTGGCTTGCTCAAAAGAGCAAGGAGGCACCGGACACTGTTTTGAACGACTTCGCATGAAGACTTATATTTTGGCGACATCGCTGCTGCTTCTCGCATCCACTCCCATTCTCGCGGATGACATCAGTCATGATTTCAAGTGCTTGCGCACGTACAACGGCTGGAACGATGTTAACGCGATCGTCAAGCGAGACGTGAAGGGATTTTGTTTTCACTACAATTCGATGGAATTGCCCAAGCAACCCGGCGTTCATGTCTTCGATCTGACAACGGAGCGCGCGATGCTCTCCGTGGAGTGTGAAATCGACGACTTGAAGGACATCGAACCTGACCCCGGTTTATGTGTTCATGTTGTCGCGGGAGATGGCTGGGGCGGCGTGAGAGGCCGGCACATCCTCATGCTCAAGTCTTGCCACATCGAAAGCACCCACTCGTGCGACGATCGCTAGCCATTTGTACAAAAAGGTCTGGTGGGACAATCTGAAAAACAGATCGCCGCGCCGGGAGCACTTGATCAGAATTCGACCTGTGTACAGCGTGCTGGCAATCAACTGATCTGAACTCGACTTCACGTCTTGTAATGCGGGTGAAGTGCTTCAGTGCCCGTTAAGCTTCCCCGGCCACCTTATCATGATCCAATGGTATGGGATGGACAAAAGGAGAAGGTCATGGATGTTGGACCAGCAGGTGCAGTACCGGCCAGCACACAAGCACTGAAATCGGAAGCTTATACATCGAACCCGACCGCGCCGGGTCAAACCGAGACGTCCGAAAGCGAGGCGTCCACAGCGTCCGGCACTCCGGCGGCTCCACCGCCGGGTCTTGGCGAGAGCGTAGATATTCAGGCATAGCCGGCCAACCGGACACCGAACCGGGTCCCGACAGTTTCGTGGGCAGGTCATCGTTGGAGAGAAACAGAAAAGCCCGCCAAACCGGCGGGCTTTTTTCTTGAGCCTAGGCTCAGATCACGAAGACCGAAACTAACGCGCTCCACGCAGGTACTTGTTGGCATCGCGGAACGAGCGATAGAGCTTCGATGGGAGCCAGCTGAGACGCGACCGATTATAGGTCAAGCCGTCGCGGACAAGCAGGCAATGTGCTGTGTGTAAATTCATTTTATTCCTCCTTGTGTCCAACAATAGCGCACATAGTGCACCTAAGCAAGAAATTCAATATTTGACGGTTAATGAAATTCATTAAATTTTATCAATGAGTCAGCCAAAGAAACCGTTAACAGGAAGAAAGCTGCCGGGCTTTTGCACCGCCGGCATGCATGCGGGGCCCGCGCATTTCGGGAATGCTCTCCCGGCTGCATTTTTCGTGCAAGGCTCCCGTTCCGGTCGGCAAGGACAGCCGATCGTGTTCATGACAGAAAACCTGCCAGGCCTCTTTGAAAAGATCCGGTTCTGCCGCATCGGAAGACGGCAGCATGGGGGGAAGATCGCGCTCAAAAAGACATCGGCTTCGCTCCTGAAAGCGAAGCCGCCATGCCTAGGGCACGGACTATTTTTCTATGACGCTGAGCAGGTCCGGATTGCGCACGAGGTTCCTGACACCATGCGCGTATTCCTCGTTGAAGATGTTTCCGCTCAGCCAGTAGTCCACGGAGGCGATGGACACTTTGGCGACCTTCGGCCTCACGCTCCAGGTCACCTGGAAGGGGGATCCTTTTTCGTTGTACCCCGGTCCTGTTGTTGACCCGGCGTACTGCACAGGCGCCCCCGTGTCGGTCGGAATGTTCGGCGCCTGATGAAAACCGCCCACGACGCCCACCCGGGTGAGCTTGACGAAGTCGAGTGCCTGATCATCGTTGACCAGGACATAAACCTGCGCCTCGACGCGCAGTTGCGGGTTGTTGACCGCTTCGCTCAGGCAGGAGCCAAGTGTCGGACCCGGATCGACCTTTGCGGTCGTGAAGACATAGTGAACCTCGATCGTGTCGCCCGGCTCCAGATCGCCGTGATCACTGGACCCGACCTTGTAGTCAAGCGGTTCAAGTTCGGCATCGGTGAGGGCGCCGTTGTACTTGTAACCGGTCCCGTAGCCGTGTCCGTCGCCGTTGCCGGCATAGGTCGTGAATTCGCCGCCCCGGTGTTCCGCGCTTTCGTGAAAGTGAATGTTACAGAGATTCATATGCGCCCTGGGCGGCGCGGCAACGAACAGTCTCGGATTGGCCCCGTCAACGGCACCGATGTCGCGTGGAGACTGGGGTCCGAACCCGGCACCGCTGGTTTTTTCGGCCAGTGCCTGTCGCTGATGCGCGATGACCTCGTTGGAAGCTGCGGCGCTGCCGCCTTCGGAAGCTGTTGCACCGCTGGTGATGGCGCACGCGCAAACAAGTGCCGCCGCCGTGGCATGGGATGTTTTCATAAGGACACCTTTCAATGTCCCCCACACGAACATAGTTATAAGTGCCAGTGACGAAAATTCCAATCTTCAAGTTGCAAAGCCGCCGCTGAAATGAAGGCCTCGACCTTCAAATACCCATAACGTCTTGCAACCGGCTTCGACCTGCCGTAAGAACGATCCCGTTAACCACCTGCTCACGCTTTTCCGTCAGGCTGGGTGGCTGAAACGCTGTAACGACCGAAGGCCCCGTTAAGACCCATGATCGCGCCACGCGACATCACCGGTTCTAGCTTCGACGCGCTGAAAGAGCGCGGCGGCCTCATTCTACTTGGCGATCTCCTCCTTCTTAGATGCCCCTGAGCGTCGGCTGATCCGTGTTTTGAACGAGCGGAACGGGCACTTAGGGGAGAGACTTCAAATCACCGCCTTACGAATTCCGGATCGCGCCCGTGTTCAAACCTGCAAAAGCCATTTGGAACCGCCGATCCAAGCCAGGGACGAAATGACATGACTGCCACCCAAGAGACGGACCATATCCGCATCTTCGACACCACCTTGCGCGATGGCGAGCAGTCGCCGGGCGCCTCCATGACGCTGGAGGAAAAGCTGCAGATCGCAGAGATCCTCGACGACATGGGCGTGGACATCATCGAAGCCGGGTTTCCGATCGCCTCGAACGGCGACTTCGAAGCCGTGAGCGAAATCGCCAAGCGGTCCAAGAACTCGGTGATCGCGGGTCTGGCCCGCGCCATCCATGCCGATATCGACCGGTGCGGCGAAGCCGTCAAGCATGCCAACAAGGGCCGCATCCACACCTTCGTGTCTACCTCACCGATCCATCTGAAGTTCCAGATGAACAAGTCGCAGGACGAGGTGATGGACATCATCACCGACACGGTGACCCGCTCCCGCAACCTGATCGACGACGTCGAATGGTCGGCCATGGATGCCACCCGCACGCCGATCGATTACCTGTGCCGCTGTGTGGAAGCCGCCATCAAGTGCGGCGCGACGACGATCAACCTGCCCGATACGGTCGGCTACGCCACGCCGGACGAATACAAGGCCATGTTCGTCGAGATCCGTGAGCGTGTGCCGAACAGCGATCAGGCCGTCTTCTCCGTCCATTGTCACGATGATCTGGGCCTGGCGGTCGCAAACTCCCTGGCCGGCGTCGCCGGCGGTGCGCGGCAGATCGAATGCACCATCAACGGACTGGGCGAGCGGGCCGGCAATGCAGCGCTGGAAGAGATCGTAATGGCGATCCGCACCCGCGGCGACATCCTGCGCTACACCACCCAGATCGACCCGCAGTTCATGGTGCGCGCATCGAAGATGGTTGCCGGTGCATCGGGTTTTGCCGTCCAGTACAACAAGGCGATCGTCGGCAAGAACGCCTTTGCCCACGAGAGCGGCATTCACCAGGACGGCATGCTGAAAAACGCTGAAACCTACGAAATCATGCGTCCGGAGGATGTCGGCGTCAAAGCAACGTCGCTGGTCATGGGCAAGCATTCCGGCCGCCATGCATTCCGCGACAAGTTGCGCGAGTTGGGCTTCGAACTGGGCGACAACGCCCTGCAAGACGCCTTCCGACGCTTCAAGGATCTCGCCGACCGCAAGAAGCATGTCTATGACGAGGACATCGAGGCGCTGGTCGAGGATGAAATCAACATCCTGGGCGAAAGCACCAAGGTGATTGCCCTGACGGTGATTGCCGGCACCGGCGGTCCTCAGAAGGCGATCCTGACCATGGATGTCAACGGTCAGCACATCACCAAGGAAGCCACCGGCGACGGTCCCGTGGACGCGACGTTCAATGCAATCAAGGCGATCGTTCCCCACGAGGCGACGCTGTCGCTCTATCAGGTCCATGCGGTCACGGAAGGAACCGACGCGCAGGCGGAAGTCTCCGTGCGGCTGGAAGCCGAGGGCCGGATCGCCACCGGCAAGGGTGCGGACACCGACACCCTGGTCGCCTCCGCCCGGGCCTATGTCTCCGCCATGAACAAGCTGGCTTTGCGTCAGCAGACCGGCAACCCCGGAGCGCTGCAGGCTGTTTGAGGCTTAACGCGCGGCACTGCCAGCAACATCAAGTCAAACCGCCCCGGTCCAGGGACCGGGGCGGTTTTTGTCAAGGTGAAAGGGTCCGCATCAGCTCGGGCGCGCTGAAGACAATTGTCCTGTCCGGCGAAGCCGATGCCTTGCCTTTTTTTGTCTATTTGCAGAGCTTGCCTGAGTACCGCACAAGCCCCTGAAGATCGTAGGGATCTCTCAGATCGACGAGGCCATAGCTCTTGAAGGTGCCGCTATAGTCGGCGAGTGTTCCCCGGCCCATGTCCTCTTGAACCTCATACGTGATTTCGATCATGTAGCGGCCCGGCCTTCCAGGAACCTCTGTCAAGACACCGGTGTCCTTGGTAAAAATGGCGCCGCCGTCCGACCGGCCGAAGTAATGCTCCAGCTCCATTTCCAGACCTGTTTCCGTGACGCGCTGCGACAGGATCTTGCCCGCGGCATTTGTCACCGTGCCCATCAGGGTCGCGGATATGATCACGGGCTGCCCCCTCCCTTCAGAGAAGAAGTTCGGAATCGCCACACCGCCCATATCCAGGCACTCCTCGGCCTGAGCGGTCGACGCCAACAGGATCAGGCCCACGGTCGCCAGGGATTTGCGTACAAGTTTCATATCAATGGTTTCCTGCTCTATGCCGCCGGGGGATCAACCCCGGGCGATCTCCGCGTTCAGTTGTGCGTTGGTCATGGCCTTGCCGTCGAAGTTCCAGGTCCCGTCCACGGTGTGCACGACGTTGGAAAAAATGCGCTCGTGGGGCACATTGCCTCGCGCCTCATCAGAGATGATTTCCGTCGCTTCCTTGAAAAAACCCACCTGGACTTCACGATCCGCAAAAGCGAAAGACGGCGTTTTGCACTCCAGCCAGACTGCTTCGACGGGCTTACCGCCGGACAAGGCGCCCGTTTTCGGAAGGGACTGGATCTGCATGGTGACGTTTGAAGACATCGCATTGTTGTCTGCAAGGCCGTGCCATTTCAGGAAGGCCTCGGTGATCCTTCGCCCCGCGCGCAAACCTGCCTCCGGGGTCAGCACACCTTCCGTGTAGCTCAATGCAAGCGGCATGATCGTTTCCTTTCTTCTCATTAATATAACGTTCGTTATATTTCTCGACAGAACCTATTTATGTAACGATCGTTATTTTGTCAATGTTATATAACGATCGCTATTTTAAATGAGAGAAACGATGGCAAAACAACAAGCTAGAAAAGCCGAGACCCAGAAGGCTCTGATAGCGGCAGCAAGCCGTTCCTTTCGCGCCAAGGGTTTTGCGGGTGTTGGTGTCGACGGGATTGCAAATGAAGCCGGGGCCACCTCCGGGGCGTTCTATGCTCACCTGGGATCGAAGGATGGTGCTTTTCTGGCGGCACTTAAGCTGGGTCTCGATGAAGTGATCGAGGCTGTTCCGGACTATCAGAACCGCTTTGGAAAGGACTGGCCGGAAGCCTTTGTGCACTACTATCTGGGGAGCGCTCATCGCAAGGATCTCGCCTGCGGCTGTGCCATGACCGCCCTGTCGCCCGATGTTGTCAGGTCAGGCGTTGAAACCCGCGAACTCTATGAGGAAAAAATGCAGACGATCGCGCGGCTCGTTGGCAGCGGATTGGAGGGTAGCAACGAGGCGGAACGCCTTCAAAAGGCATGGGCTTTCTTGAGTATTCTCATCGGAGCCCTCACGACGGCCCGGGCCATGGCAGACGAGAAATCGGCGCAAGCCGTTGCCGATGCCGCACGCCGTGCAGCACTCGCCATTGCAGGGTAAGACGATTGCAGATCACAGGTGCCGGACATCCCGAGCTCGAACGAAGCGTTTCAATCAGGAACCACTTCAGCTTTCAAACGCTTGTTCAACAGGGCCCCAGATCAACCCGCTTGATCCGGTAGAACGAGCACGGAACACCGTGTTTTTCCCTGTCGAACCAGTGCCTGAAACCGGTCTTTTTCATCACGTGCTGCGACGCCTGGTGATCAGCATGCGCATAGGCGATCAGGAAGCTGTTGTCCGGGTTTTCGAAGAACCAGCGCGTCAGCGCTCCGGCAATTTCCGAGGCATAACCTTTGCCCCAGGCGGAGCGTTTGAGGCTGTAGGCAAGTTCATGCCCGTCGGGATCGCTCATCCAGTCTATGCCGGCGCGGCCGACATATTCGCCCGTGCGTGTGGTCAGCTTGCGCCGGCCAAAGCCCGAGCCGTCATTTCGGTCGATGAATTCGAGCAGCCGGCTCTTCACTTCGTCGCCGGTCATCGGCCGCGGGCCGGGTGAATGGTACCGGTTCACGTCCGGATCGGAATGGTGTTCGAGCAGAGACGGAAAATCCGCCTCCTCGAACGGTTCCAGCCGGAGACGCTTCGTTTCAAGAATCAAGTCTGACAAGGCAGTTGGTCCGGAAGAAGGTGGAGCGCATGCGGACAAAGCGCGCTATCGCTGAGGAATGCCAGATCGCGGCCGGCAAGCTTTCGCGATCCGTCAGGCGCTCATGAGGTAGGACTGCATCGACGGGCTGAAGAGCTGGAAGACATCGGCCTGCATGCCTTCGATCTTCTTGCTTTCACGATGATTGAAGCCGACATCCTGCACCACGTCGCGCATAGCCCTATTGTCGGTCCGCACGACTGCAACGAGATGCGAGAAATAGGTGTTTTCGAAGAACCAGCCGGTCAATGCCGTACAGAGCCGTTTTGCGATCGTGCCGTCCTGATCGAGAATCTCGTTGGAAAGGCAATAGTTCAGACTGATCTCGGAAGTTTCGCTGACCGGCGTGAAGCCCGCCCATCCAAGGAAACGCCCATCCTCGGCAACGGCTTTCCACTTGGCAAACCCGAGTTCAGCCTGGTTCTGAAGCGCGGAACGGACAAGTTCGGCCGCGTCGGCGGACAGGGAACCTGTCGAGAATTCCGTATAACGATTACCAAAGAGGTCGGAGCGAAGGTTTTTGACGAGATTAATATCGGACGGGGAGAAGGGAACAAGCCGCACTGAGCCGCATTCGAGAATAATCGTCTGCACCATGGTCCTCCTCTGAGATCAGATCTTGTCAGGCGGTTTCCTGCCGGGGCGAAGAAACTTCCGGAAACGAGTGCCGGACGCTTAACCCTGAATTGTGCCAACTCGAAGGCATACAAAAGTATAAGGTCAAAAACGGCAAAAATATATGCGTATTCCCAACAGGTTACCGTAAAACTCCATGCTGCAGCGCACCGCCTTTAAGTTGACTAGGTGAAATTATGGCTGTGCAATGATCTCATCTGCCCCGATTCCCTGCGACGGATCAACTCGTTGCCAGTCCGGCATCTGGTTGCGGAACCAGGTTTCCTGACGCTTGGCGTATTGCCGCGTCGCAACAGTGAGCCTGTGGACGGTTTCTTCAAAACCCGTCTCTCCGGACAGGAAGTCTCGAATCTCACCCACGCCGATCGCCCGCATGGCGGGCAATTCCGGTGACAATCCTTTCGCCAGAAGCGTTCTGACTTCACCGATTCCCTCATCGCTCAGCATGAGGCGGGCACGCTGCTCGATGCGCTCATGCAGCCAGGGGCGCGGTGGTGCCAGAACAACCCTGACGCATTCGTCCGTGGCAAGAAACGGCGCTGTCTGCGCGGACACCTGCCACGCGCTCAGCGGTTTGCCGGTCGCGACGATCACCTCCAGCGCCCTGGAAAGGCGCTGTGGGTCGTTGAGTACCGCCGCAGCCTCCCGGTCCCCTTCCCGTACCAGGGCATTGCGCAATCCTTCCACGCCTTCGCGATCACCAAGTGCACGCGCGTCCCGGCGAACTGCCTCGGGTATCTCGGGCATATCGGCGAAGCCTTCGGTCAGTCCCTTGAAGTAAAGCCCGGTTCCGCCGACGACAACGGGCACCTTGCCTTCGGCTCTCAGACCGGTGATCTCCTCCGCCGCAAGACGCAGCCAGGCCCCGGTCGAGAAAGCCGTCGACGCCGGCAGGATGCCGTAGAGCCGATGTGGCGACATCTTCTCTTCTTCCGCGCTCGGACGGGCGCTCACAACGCGCAGATCTTCATAGAGCTGCATGGAATCCGCATTGACAATCACGCCATTGCACCCCGCCGCGACTTTGAGCGCGAAAGCGGACTTGCCGCTCGCGGTCGGTCCGGCTATCAGGATGGCGCGGCCGTTGCCAGGCTGCTTGCTTTTGCGTTCCAGGGATGCGTCCATGTCTTTTGTTGCCACTTTGGTGTCTACCCCGACGGCCCCGGCTGTCGATCAGGATCTTGTCCGCCGGGTCTCGGAGGCTCTGGGACAGACAACTGCCGAGACGGTCCTGAGCCCCGGTGTCGCAGCCGACATCCGCTTTGAGGCTGCCGACGCAACCGCGATTGCCGCCGCCTCATCCAGGATACGAACTGTCATCGGCGCGGCGCCGGTCGACGTCTTTGTGCAGCCAGAAAGGGATCGCCGCAAGCGCCTTTTGATCGCCGACATGGATTCCACCATGATCCGTCAGGAATGCATCGACGAATTGGCGGCGGAGCTCGGGCTGAAAGAGAAGATTTCCGGGATCACCGAGCGCGCCATGCGGGGCGAAATCGATTTCGAGCCTGCCTTGCGTGAAAGGGTCGGCCTGCTTGCAGGCCTCTCCGTTTCCGCGATCGATACCGTGCTCAGCAACAGGATCGTGCTGATGCCCGGTGGCCGGACGCTGGTTCAGACGATGAAGGCAAACGGCGCTTATTGTGCACTCGTGTCAGGCGGCTTCACTCACTTTACCAGGTCCGTTGCCGCCATGATCGGCTTCGACGAGAACCAGGCAAACACGCTCCTTGAGGAAAACGGCAAACTGACCGGTAAGGTCGCCGAACCCATTCTCGGACGCGATGCCAAGCGTGAACGCCTGGAAGAACTTGTTGCCGACAAGGCCATCGAATTCAGCGAGACGCTCGCGGTTGGTGACGGGGCAAACGATCTCGCGATGAT
Source organism: Roseibium sp. (assembly GCF_965232425.1). Taxonomy (GTDB): domain Bacteria; phylum Pseudomonadota; class Alphaproteobacteria; order Rhizobiales; family Stappiaceae; genus Roseibium. The sequence goes on along the minus strand of NZ_OZ246971.1, from coordinate 4,371,703 downwards.
CGAGCGCGCCGGTGCCGGCGTTGCCTATCGCGCCAAACCCGCCGTCGCCGAGGCCGCCGATTTCCGGGTGGACCACGGTGACCTGACCGCGCTCCTGTACCTGCAAGGCTATGCGGAAAAGGACTTCGTTCTCAGCTGAACAAACCGGATCCACGCTTGCGTGGTGGCAAGTGCCGGAACCAAAAAGGGCGCCACAGCGGACGCCCTTTTTTTCCAAAACCGTCAGGCTCTATTCGTCTTCGATCCGCACCGGTACGAAACGAACGTCACCCGTGGGATTTGACAGAAGCAGCAGAGCGGAACGCCGTCCGTCATCCTTCAGCTTGCCGATCTCCGACGCTACGTCAGCCGGTGTTTCGACCGGTTCCTGCGCGACTTCCTTGATCACATCGCCCGCGGTAATCCGTTTTTCGGCAGCCGACGTGTCTGGCAGAACTTCGGTCACCACAACACCGGTTACATCGGCATCAATGGAAAACTGCTCGCGCAGCGTGTCGTCCAACTCGGCCAGCATCATTCCCAGAACCTCGCTTTTCGCTGCAGGTTCCTCGGCCGGCTCTTCGTCTTCCGTCACGCTTGCCTGTGTCGGCGTGCTTTCTTCCAAGCGCTCGAGGATCACGTTGATCGTGACTTCCTCGCCCTTGCGCAGGACGACGACCTCGACTTCCTTGCCGATCGCGGTCTCAGCCACCATGCGCGGCAGTTCACGCATTTCCTCAACTTCATTGCCGTCAAACTTGATGATGACGTCACCGGCCTCGATCTTCGCCTTTGCCGCGGGACCGTCCTCGGTGACACCGGCCACCAGCGCCCCCATTGCCTCGTTCATGGCCAGGCTCTCGGCGATTTCGTCGGTGACTTCCTGAATGCGGACACCCAGCCAGCCGCGCCTCGTTTCACCGAACTCGCGCAACTGGTCGATGACGCGCATGGCGGTCTTCGCCGGGATGGCGAAGCCGATCCCGATGGAACCGCCGGACGGCGAAATGATCGCGGTGTTGATGCCGATCACGTTGCCCTGCATGTCGAACAGCGGACCACCCGAGTTGCCGCGGTTGATGGAGGCATCGGTCTGGATGAAGTTGTCGTAAGGGCCGGAATTGATATCCCGGTTCCGTGCGGAAACGATCCCGACGGTCACTGTACCGCCGAGGCCGAACGGGTTGCCGATCGCCATCACCCAGTCACCGACGCGGATCGTGTCGGAATTGCCGAAATCGACGGCTTTCAACGGGGTTTCCGGTTCGACCTTCAGCACGGCCAGATCGGTCTTCTCGTCCGTTCCGATGATTTCTGCCCGCAGCGCGGTGCCGTCATTGAAGTTGGCGGTGATTTCGTCGGCGCCTTCGATCACGTGATTGTTGGTGATGATGATGCCTTCGGTCCCGTCGATCACGAACCCGGAGCCGAGCGACTGCACCCGGCGCGGCGCCTGTTCGTTGTCCCGGTTCTGCCGATTGAAGAATTCCTCGAAGAACTCCTGGAACGGAGATCCGTCCGGCACCTGCGGCATAGGCACCGACCTGCGACCCTGTACGGTCTGGGCGGTGGAGATGTTGACGACCGCGTCCGCGAGATTCTCCGCGAGGTCCGCGACCGACACCGGTCCCTGCGCCTGCGCGGTCTGAACGGGCTGAAACGCGATCATTCCGCCAAGCACGAGGCCCGCCGCGGCAAACGCGATCCGGGACATGCGACGGCGAACAAAATTTGGAGCCATAGGGCTTTCTCCTCATCCCTTCCGGTACAGCTGCCTGACAATGAAGACAGCCGGAACTTCTAACGACGTTTAGTCCAGAATATAGAACGGGCGGGAGATTTTTGCCCCTCCCGCCCGGAAACTTTTCGTTATCCGCGTATGATCCACACAAATATGAGGCCCAGAACGGCCACGACAATGCCTGCAACGCGCAAGGTCTGATCCGATGTTTCCAGAGCGCTCCGCATCATGCTCTTCATGCCGCCGGGCATGAGCGCATAAAGAACGCCTTCGATAACCAGAACCAGGCCAAGCGCGGTTACAAAGTCATTCATTGCGCGGCGAGTGAGGGCGACCGGGTCGAGATCCCTGTCCCGCCGTCGTCACCGCTTCCAGCCGGTGCGTTCACGCCCGTCGGGTCCTTGAAGAACCGGAAGAAGCTGGAATCGGGAGACAGCACGAGGCTGGTGTCACCTGACTGCAAGCCGGCTTCATAGGCCTGCATGGACCGGTAGAAGGCGAAGAACTCCGGATCGGCACCAAAGGCTTCCGCGAAGATCCGGTTCCGTTCCGCATCGCCGTCACCGCGAATGATTTCCGCATCGCGGTTGGCTTCAGCTTCGATGACCGTCGCATCACGATCGGCACGCGAACGGATACGGCGGGATTGCTCTTCACCCTGTGCGCGGATTTCCGTCGCTTCCCGCTGACGTTCCGTCTGCATGCGGGCATAAATCGCCTGCGAGTTGGCATCGGGAAGGTCCGCCCGGCGGATCTTCACGTCAATCACCTCGATGCCGAGTTCCTCAGCATTGGCACTGACGTCGCGGCGGATGTTGTCCATCACGCCGGAGCGGTCGTCGCGCACCAGCGCCACGAAGCTGGTCCGGCCGACTTCCGAACGCAGCGTGGACTGCAGCAGTGTCGACAGACGCCGGTTGGCCGTCAGCACGTTCTGAACACGCTGGTAGAACAGAACCGGGTCGGAGATCCGGTAGCGCGCGAACGCATCCACGATCAGCCGCTTCTTATCCGAGGAAATCGGCTCAAGCGGCGGCATGTTCAGGTTCAGGATACGCTTGTCCAGATAGACAACGTTCTGAACGAACGGGATCTTGAAATAGAGACCGGGCTCGGTCTTCGGAGCTTCCGTGATCTGACCGAAGCGCAGGACAAGCGCCTGCTGGGTCGGATTGACCACATAAACCGAGAGGTAACCGACAACGGCAACGACGGCGAGAACAATTACGAGAATACCGCTACGCATGATCAGTTACCTCCTGTCCGCGTGGCGGGCGCGCTGCCGCCTCTGTTCAACTCGTTCAGCGGCAGGAACGGCAGAACGCCGGAGCCTGAAGTATCGCTGTCGATGATGATCTTGTTGTTGGATCCGAGGACCTTCTCCAGGGTCTCCAGATAGAGACGTTCACGCGTCACGTCGGGAGCCTTCTGGTATTCCTCGTAGATCTTGCTGAAACGCTGCGACTGACCGGTTGCTTCCGCGATGGTCTGGTCCTTGTAACCGTTTGCCTGTTCCAGAACGCGCGCGGCCTGACCGCGCGCTTCCGGCACGATCCTGTTCGCGTATGCTTCCGCTTCGTTGCGGATACGCTCCTGGTCGGCCCGGGCAGCCTGAACGTCACGGAACGCCTCGATAACCTGCGCCGGCGGGTCAACCCTCTGCATCTGCACTTCGGCAATCTCGACACCGGCGCGATAGGAGTCGAGCGTCGTCTGCATCAGTGTGGCGACGTCGTTCTGGATCGAGACGCGGTTTTCGGTCAGGATCGCATCGATGTTGGACCCACCGACGACTTCACGCATCGCGCTTTCCGCGACCGCTTTCACCGTGGCTGCCGGTTCCTGGATGTTGAAGAGATAGTCGGTGATCCCGTCGGTCGTGTTCTTGACACGCCACAGCACCTTGAAGCCCACGTCGACGATGTTTTCATCGCCTGTCAGCATCAGGCTTTCTTCCGGGATGTCGCGTGCGCGCACCGCACCGGACGTCGAGAATGTCTCGTCCACGCCGACCGTGGTTTCACGCTGGAGTTCGACTGCAGGCTTGTAGACGTCGCCAATCGGGTAAGGAAGATTGTAGTTCAGACCCGGAGAGGTAATCCCGACAACGTCGCCGAGAACCAGCTCGACACCGCGCTCGCCTTCGTCGACCGTGTAGATGCCCGTGGCCAGCCAGCCGACAATGCCGATGCCGATCACGATCAGGACGCCTGCGAAACCGATGCCGCCACCGCCGCCGCCGGGCAGAACGGTCTTCATGCGGTCCTGGGTCTTTTTCAGCAGTTCTTCAAGGTCCGGCGGGTTGCCACCGCCGCCTCCACCCCGGTTCGGGCCACCGCCCCAGGGTCCGTTGTTGTTACCGCCGCCGCCGCCGCCCCATGGGCCGCCATTGTTTCCGCCACCCTTCCAGGGGCCACCGCCGCCTGACTGATTGCTCCAAGGCATCAAGACTTCCTTCTGTGAACTCCGGCGTCAGCCGCCGGACATGGGCTTTCACCCGTTCTGACTCACCGTTGGTTATAGGGAGGTTACCGGATGCTTTCAATGCGAAGATCGGCATACTTTCCGCGTAAAACCCATGTGTTTTCCCGTGCCGCAGGTGGTGCGCAATTGTGGCGGTGTCAAGTCGTTGCTGCCGAAAGATCTGGCCGAAGGGTTAATTGCCCGCGCCGCACCTGCGGGTCATGTCGACATGCGGAATGCCGTCTTCGAGATATTCCACCGAAACGGTCTCAAAGCCCAGCGACCGGTAGAAGCTCTCCAGATGCGCCTGCGCAGACAGATCGATGACACCCGAGGGCAGGATTTCCTCGACTTTTTCGATCCCCGCAAGCATCAGTTTCCGGCCGAGTCCCGTTCCCCGCGCCGACGGCGCGATGACGACACGACCGATCCTCGCCGTTCCGGCTTGAACATCTTCCGTGACACGAACGGTCCCGATCAGCGCGTTGGAGGACCTGTCACGTACGAGCAGATGCAGCGCCTCCGGATCCTTGCCGTCAATGTCCTGGTAAAGCGAGGTCTGTTCGATGACAAAGACATCCTGCCGGAGCTTGAGCAGATCATGCACATCGAGCGGCGACATCTGCTGCAACCGGCACCATCTTGCGCTTTGGGTCGTTTCGAATTCCATTGTGATACTCAGTTCGCGCCGGATATGCGGCGATAGGTCACGAAGGTGAAGCCGGCACTGTCTCTTTCCGTCCGGTCTCCCGGGACCCGGTTCACCTCTTCCCAGGCCGCGGGGTCTATTGACGGGAAACGCGTGTCACCGTCCGGTTCCGCGTCGACTTCGGTTATCTCCAGACGGGCCGCCTTGCCGATCGCCTGTGCGTAGATCTGGCCGCCACCAATGCAGAAGATCTCGTCCACGCCAAGATCACCGGCAAGCCTCTCGGCCGTTTCAAGCGCCATCGGCCAGGATGTCGCCGTGTCGACGTCCTCGGGTGCGTAGTCTGGATCGCGCGAGATCACCACGTGGGGACGCCCCGGCAAGGGACGCCCGCCAAAGGACAGAAAAGTCTTGCGCCCCATGATCACCGGTTTTCCGAGCGTGAGGCGCTTGAAATGCTTCAGGTCGGACGACAGCTGCCAGGGCATGTCGTTGTCCGCGCCGATGACGCCGTTGCGGGCAACGGCGGCAATGAGAACCAGGTCAGGCAAGTGGGTCTCCGAATCCCGTTTCCTTTTCGAAGTGCGCCTCCTAGCATAAAACGCGGCATGCGGAGAGTTTTTCGCACACTGTTTTCCAGGGCCTGTCGGATTTCACGGTCCGCGCGCGTCCTCGGCGAGAAACCCGGCAGGACAGGAAACTTCAAATGTCAGAACTGATGGAAACCGTATTGATCGAGCGCACCCGGGCCCTGATCCCGGACGAGAAAGTCGAACAGAAAAGGATGTTCGGCTCGACCTGCTTCATGGTCAACGGCAACATGCTTGTGTGCGCATCAAAGCGTGGACTGATGGCGCGTGTGGGCAAGGAGCAGGAAGCAGAAGCCCTGGCCAGGCCGCATGCCTCCCCCTGCAGACCGGCCGGACGGCCGATGCCCGGTTTCATCAAGGTCGAACCGGATGGCATTGAAAGCGACAAGGACCTGAAGATCTGGGTCGACATGGCGCGCGCCTATGTCTGCTCGTTGCCCGCCAAGGCTCCCAAACCGAAACAGAAGCCCGCCGGGAGGAGAGCCTGATGCCGTCACAAGGTTTTTCGCCCGAGACATTTGCGTTTCTGGCCGATCTGAAGGCCAACAATTCGAAGGAATGGTTCGACGCCCACAAGCCGGACTATCAGCGGGTCGTCAAGAAACCCGCCGATGCCCTGCGCGCCGATCTCGCCGAGCGGCTGTCCGCGCTGACCGGTCTTGAAACCGCCTCCAAGCAGTTCCGGATCAACCGGGATCTGAGGTTTTCAAAAGACAAGACCCCTTACAACGCACACATCCGGATGGCTTTCTGGCCGAAGGGCAAGGCCTTCGAAGGCAGGGATGCCCAACCGCCAAGCTTTTTCGTTTCCTTCGAACCCGGCCACATCCGCCTCGGAACCGGCTGCATGGCGTTCTCCAAGGCAGCTCTCGGCTCCTATCTCCAGGCCCTTGAAAGCGGCGGCGGCGGCGAAATTGCCGGCCTCCTGTCAGCGCTGGAGGCAAACGGGTTCGAAAGGTCCACACCGGATCTCGCCAAAGCTCCGCGCGGATTTCCGAAAGACCATGCGCACACCGACCTCGCCCGCCATAAGGGCCTTGCCGTCTGGACAACGATCACGGACACGGCTCCGGCGACGGGCGACAAGACCGCAACCTTCCTCGTCGACACATGGAAACCCACACTGGCTTTCTGGAGCTGGCTCCTGGATCTGTCCAGGACCGCGTGAGCAAGCGGAGGCCAGCGGCCTTGCTGACGCGACCTCACGCGTGGCCCATCCTTCGAGACGGACCTGATGGTCCTCCTCAGGATGAGGTCGTGGTTTTCGGCACCTCCAAAATCCAAAAAAACCGACCTCATCCTGAGGAGCCGCTTCAGCGGCGTCTCGAAGGATGGGCTGCACGCTCGGCAGAACCCAGAACCTGCACGCGCGTCAAGCCTTGTGCAGGTTGGCAAGGATGATTTCCAGCCAGACCCTGGTGGGCGGGATCCAGGCCATCCAGTTGTTGTAGTTGCCGGAATAGATCACCGCCGCGACGTCGGCCTTCGGGCAGACGAACAGCCGCTGGCCGCCATTGCCGAAACCGCCGAACCAGGGCACCGGGCCGCCAAGTGCCGCGTTCTGAGCCTTTCCGCAAAACCAGAAATAGCCGTAGTCAACGCCTTCACCGGTTGCCAGAACAGGACGGAGCGACGCCCGGAGCCAGGCCTCGGGGACAAGGCTGCGCCCGTCCCAGACGCCATCGTTGAGCACGAGACGGCCGATTTTCAGAAGATCGGGCGCGGTCAGCCGGACACCCGAAGCGGACGAGTGCGTGCCATCCTTGCCCGCTGACCACTTGAAGGTCTTGATGCCGAGCGGATCGAACAGGACATCTTTTGCGAAATCCGGCAGCGTTTGCCCTGTCCCCTTTTCGATGATCCTGCCGACCAGGGCCGTGGCACCGCCGCTGTAGATCCAGCGCATTCCCGGCTCCGACACGAGATTTCTCTCCAGTATGTAACGGTAGCGATCCGGGGCGAGCTCCATCGCGATTTCGCTGTTTTCCGGGTCCGTATAGGGCTTCGTCTCGTCCCATTCCATGCCAAGGCTCATCGTCAGCGCATGCTCGATGGTCCGTTCCATCCGGGCCGGGTCCGAGGAAAGGTCCGGATAGTCGGCAAATTCGCTCAGGATCGGCGTGTCGATGCGCGGCACAAGCCCCTTCTCCAGCGCGATGCCGTAGAGCAGGCTAACCAGGCTCTTGGTGATCGACCTGAGGTCGTGCAGCGTGTCGGGTCCGAAGTCCACGTCACCGATCGGCCGGCCCCAATCCTCGTCCGGTCCGTTCCCGTAGCTTTCCAGAATGGTCTCGCCACCCCGCTCGGCAAGCACGACATGCAGGTGCCGCAAGAGGCCCGATTCCACACCGGCGACCAGCTTGCGGCCAATCATCGGATCGAATCCGCGGTTTTCGGCGGCAATCGCGTGAGGCGACAGGGAGATTGCGGCGTCGGGAGAGGTCATGAGCTTTGTCCTGATGGGAAGATGCCGGTGAGCGCAACCGAGAGTGTACACAAGAAAGCGCGCATTTTTGCGTCTGACGTCTAATCAGTCTCCCGGACTTGACCTTCCAGCTGCTGGAAACATCATATCACCACACGAACTTCTCCCTGATCAGGCAAGCCGGAGACGGATTTGGATCGCAGGTCATTCTTGAAAACCACGCTGGCGGGCAGCGCGATTGCAGCTTTTCCGAAGCTGACACTTGCAAAGACATCGGACGATTTCCTTGAGCTGAGAGCCGCGGAAGGCGAAGCGCGCCTTTATGGCGACAAGGGCGGCGCTTCTCCGCTGTGGCTCTACAACGATCGCCTGCCGGGACCGGAAATCCGGGTGAAACAGGGGGAACGGGTCAAGGTCCGCTTCATCAACGAGCTGGACGAACCGACCTCGATCCACTGGCACGGCATCCGCATCGACAATGCGATGGATGGCGTGGCAGGCGTTACGCAACCGGCCGTTCAGCCTGGCGAAAGCTTCGATTACGATTTTGTTGCACCGGACGCCGGAACCTACTGGTACCACGCCCACAACATGAGCTGGAACCAGGTTCCGCGCGGGCTCTCCGGGCCACTCGTCGTCGAGGACCACGACGACCTCTTCTCCGGTGACACCGACATCAATCTTGTGCTGAGCGACTGGCGCCTGGACGAGAACGGTGTACTCGACACGGCCAGCTTTGGCGCGCGGCATGACTTCTCGCATGCGGGACGCCTGGGAAACTGGCTGACGGTCAACGGCGTTTCCCTGCCGGATATTCCGTTGCAAAAGGGCCGCTGGCACAGGTTGCGCCTCATCAACGTGTCCGCCTCGCGGATCCTCGACCTTGCCCCGGAGCGCATGGGCGCGAAGCTGATCGCGCTGGACGGCCAGACCTTGAGCGAACCGCGGGAGGTCCCGGGGATTGTACAGCTGGCCCCGGCACAGCGCATGGATCTTGCCGTGCAGCCAACGGAACCCGGAACTTTTCCTCTCGAAATGATGACCGGACAGCCCTTCGCATTCGCCAACTTCCAGGTTTCTGACGGAGATGGCCGGGACGGTCCGCTCACGCTTCCCCCGGTCAACCGGCTGCCGGAACCGGATCTTGCCGATGCGCTGGAGCTGCCGCTCGTCATGCAGGGCGGTGCCATGGGCGGAATGCGCGCCCTGATGGAGGACCGGTCGGAAGACGAGGTGCGCAAGATGGTTCAGGACGGTCAGTTCTGGACCTTCAACGGGGTCGCCGGCATGCAGGGCGAGCCGATGTTCAATGCAAGGCGCGGCGAGACGATCGTTCTGGAAAGCCGGAACGACACCGGCTTTCCGCACGCGATGCATATCCACGGGCATCACTTCCGCCTGCTGGAAAGGGACGGAGAACCGCTGGACCACCAGGACTGGCGCGACACCTTCACGTCGCAGCCTCAAGAGACGGTCAAGATCGCCTTCGTCGCCGACAATCCCGGCAAGTGGCTGATCCACTGCCACATGCTCGGCCACGCGGCCTCGGGCATGATGACCTGGTTCGAGGTGGTGTGAACGGCCAGTGCTGTAGACGCAGAGGCGCGAATTCTGCTTTTGTGAACCGGCTGTGGTTTCACGAGCCGCAAACATCCGCCGAGCGCCGAGCGCCGAGATGTGTCAGCGTCGTTGAGAAAGCGTCATTGTGCCGGCCGTCGCCAAGCCTGGATGCGAACTTTTCCCCGATTTGTCATCAACTTATGTGAATACGATTGGGCCCGTTCTCGGAATGAGCTCAAATGGGCCGTCTTCGTCAGGTGTGATCCACTGCTGTTCAGCCTGAGATCTCACAGTGTTCGCACGGTGTGGCGATGGGGTGTGACGTTCCCCAGCCGTCATTCCAGACAAGTGAGGTGATGCCGAACGCTGATCTGGAATCCAGAAATCTGCGTGAGCGAAGCGAACACTCTTGAAGATACGACAGGAATAAGCCGCGCCTTCGGCGCGAAATACATCTGGTTTCCGGATGGGCGCGCAGCGCACGCTGCACTTGTCCGGAATGACGGCTACGCCCAGCCTTTTGTCCAGGTTTGCTGCACAAGCATCAAGGCCGGGACCCGGCACCCCCGGTGGTCGAAATCAGGAGAATTCGGAAAAAGGCGTCGAACCCATCACACCGCGATCGGTGCCGCGATATGCGGGTGCGGATCGTAACCGACCAGTTCGAAATCCTCGAACTTGAATGCGAACAGATCCGAGACGTCCGGATTGATCTTCATCTGCGGCAGGGCACGTGGAGTGCGGGTGAGTTGCTCGCGTGCCTGATCGAAATGGTTGGAATAAAGGTGCGCATCGCCGAGCGTGTGCACGAAATCACCCGGTTTCAGGCCGGTGACCTGTGCCACCATCATGGTCAGGAGAGCGTAGGACGCAATGTTGAAGGGGACACCGAGGAACACGTCCGCGGACCGCTGATAGAGCTGGCAGGAGAGCTTGCCCTCCGCGACATAGAACTGGAACAGGGAGTGGCACGGCGGCAGCGCCATCTCGTCGACCAGTGCCGGGTTCCAGGCCGACACGATCAGCCGCCGGCTTTCCGGGCTGGTGCGGATCATCTCAAGCAGTTTCTCGATCTGGTCGATCGAGCGGCCGTCCGGCGCGGGCCATGACCGCCACTGGTAGCCGTAGACGGGTCCGAGTTCGCCGTTGTCGTCCGCCCAGTCATCCCAGATCTTCACACCGTTCTCGTTGAGATAGCGAATGTTGGTATCGCCCGCGAGAAACCAGAGCAATTCGTGAATAATCGACCTGAGGTGCAGCTTCTTGGTCGTGACCACGGGAAAACCGTCGGCGAGATCAAACCGCATCTGGTACCCGAAGACCGACCGTGTGCCTATTCCGGTGCGATCACCCCTGTCGACGCCCTCATCCAGAATTTTCGTCAGGAGGTCGAGATATTGCTGCACGGCAACGCCTTTCGGACGCGGATTTGAGTGGACAGGGCTAACTTCGCAGATTCTGCGAAAAACACATCCCCTGGCCCGCACTTTCCCCAGATCCCGGGGGCGAGGCTGTGGACGATACGCACCGGGCGGGACCTGCGAAACGTCGCCGCAAGCGCAAAACCACTTTCAATTCAGGGCTGAAACACTTATATCAGGCAGGCTGGTTCGCCAGCTATGGCAATAAACTGTCAGTGCAATAAACCTATCGGACCCGGGGGCGGTACCCGGCGCCTCCACCCAAGCCCACGGGGCATTCCACCGGAAGTCACGTGGGTTTCGGCGGGGGCGAAATAGGATCGACGAGGGCGTAAAGACTGTGCTTTTGCTCGGCATTGTACCACCGTTATCGGGCTGTCTTAATAGTTGCAAACGACAACTATGCTATGGACAACGCTGTCGCTGCGTAATGCAGTGCCGGTAGTCCTTTAAAGCCCTGCTGGATTAGCACCGGCAGGCGGGGTTCGAAGGCACCTGGCAACAGAAGCCTTCACTTTTCCGATACCTGAAAACCTGAGGCAAAGCCCGCAAATCGCGGCTTTATGCATGCATTGACTTGGCCTTCTCAGGAAAGACGCATTATTCCGGTATCACTTGGAAAATTGGCTTTTCTTTTTGGCGCCGGGCCGTCAATGTGGGTTATAAGGCACCAAATCAAAGCAAGATTCGACGAGAACTGATGTCTGAAGACCTTCTGCGATACGATATTTTGATCCAGGACGCGCTCAGGGGCGCAGTCAAGAAGATCCTGGCCGAGGTCGGGCGCACCGGACTGCCGGGCGAGCATCATTTCTACATCGCCTTCGACACGAATGCGCCGGGCGTCCGCATCTCCCAGAGACTGAAGGAACGCTATCCGCAGGAAATGACCATCGTGCTGCAGCACCAGTTCTGGGATCTGGCGATCGGCGAACATGCCTTTGAAGTCGGTCTCTCCTTCGGCGGCGTGCCGGAGAAGCTTCTGGTTCCGTTTTCGGCGATCAAGGGGTTCTTTGACCCATCCGTCCAGTTTGCGCTTGAATTTGATCCCGGCAAGACAGCCGAGGAATTGCCAGAGGAACTGCTCGAAGCCGTAGAGGAACTCGCAAAGGCTGAACAGGAACAGTCCGAAAGCGCGACCGGGGGAACCGGTGACGTCAAGGAGGCCGATGCCTCACCACCGGAAAAGGACGATGCCGAGAAACCGGCCGCCAAGGCACCCGAGGGTGATGGCGGCGGAGAAGTCGTGTCCCTTGATGCTTTCCGGAAAAAGACCTGACGATCGGAGACCCGAATGAGCGCGAAAATCGTCAATCTGCGCCAGGCTCGCAAGCGGAAGCAGCGCGAGACCAGGGACAGGGAAGCCGAGGACAATCGCCGCAAATTCGGCCGGACAAAGGCTGAGCGGGACGCCGCGCGCAGACGGCGCGACGAACTGGAAAAGAAGGTCGACGGTCACCGGCTTTCCCCTTCCGGCGACGACAGCACCTGAACCTGATGCCGCTTTTCAAACGGTCCCTGACCCTTCACGGTCACCGCACAAGCCTGGCCCTCGAACCCGAATTCTGGGACGTCGTTGATGCCCACATCAAAGCCGACAAACGGTCGCTCGCAAGCCTGATCGCCGAAATAGACGACAGCCGCGATCCCGAGGATCCGCTTTCTTCAGCCGTCAGGCTTTGGGTTCTCCGGCAACTGAGAGCGACTTGAAGGAAGTTCTTCCGGCCTACTGAGCCCCAGGCAACACAAGCGGTGCGCCGACGTCCTGTGTGATCAGGTCTTCAATCGAAACCGGCGGATCGAGCGGCGGCAGATTGCTGCCCGGCTTGGAAGGCGGCGCCGTGGTGGGGACGGACTGCGTTGTCTGCGGGCCGTCGTCTCCCAGAAGCGCCCGGATCCGCTCCGCGAAAGCTCCGTCATCCCCGTCCTGTTGCAGGTTGCTCTGCTGTCTCGGCAAGGGAGCGGGATCGCTCGGCTGGCCAGCCTCCTCTTCGATCCGCTGTTCAGATTGCTCTTCAAGCGCCCGTGCCTCTTCTTCGAGCCGGAGCCGTTCCAGTTCTTCGGCTGCAAGTGCTGCCGCCTCTGCTTCGCGCACGCGCCGGTCGCTCGCCTGTCTCTGACGTTTCAGTTCGCGCACCAGCCGGTCCCGCTCCAGGATCTCCGCCTGGAGTTTCTCCACACGCTCAACCTCCTGCTCGAAGGCGCGGAGGGTCAGATAGGCGGTGAACGGTGCGATATCGACGCGCCGCTCCGGCGCATCGACAGGCCCCTCGAACAGCAGCCCGACCTGGGGTTCGGCGCCGGTGACCGCATCCTCTCCCGGATCGATCTTCAGCGAGAAATCAGCATCGAGATCGTAAGATCTGAGATCGACCTCGCCCGAGCCGAAGATTTCCGCCCGGGCGGAATCCACCACGACATTGCGTGCACTCAGCCGTCCGCCAACAAGGGTCAGTGTGCCGTCGACGCGGTCGAAGGGCAGGCTGCCTGCGCTCATGTGGTTGACGAAGACTTCCTTGATCCGGTCGTCCTGAAGCTCGAGCCCCGCATCGGCCGCACGCGTGACAAGCGGAAAGGCCTGCGGATTGAGACCGCGGAAATCGCCCGCCTCCATTGAGAACGTACCGCCACCGTTGAGACCTGAAACGATCGCGGAAATCGACCGCCCTGCCCCTTCGAACTCAAGAAACAGATCCAGCGTGCCGGAGGCGACCGCCCGGTTGTCCGGTCTCCAGACCAGTTGGCGGATATCCGCGCGGTCGAGCTTCACCCGCCCGGAGAATGCTGCCTCCGCGTCCGAGCGCTGGACCGACAGGCTCCCGGTCAGACCGCCTCCCGCAAACGCACCGCTCAAGCCATCGAGGCGCAGCAGTGTCGGCGAGAGCCGCATCTCGGCGCGCGGGTTGGAGATTTCAGTCTCCTCATCCAGCAACAGGCGGTCCGCTTCGAACTGAAGCGTCACGTCGAGCCGGTCCAGAAGGGGTGCGCCGAACGGTACGGTTGGCCAGATGCTGGAACCGTCACCGGCGGCAAACCACTGATCGGGGCCCAGAACCAGTTCGGTCAGGCCAGGCAGGTCCGCCTGACTTGCCGCAAGACGTCCGCTGAAACGGCGATTGCGTTCGCCCGGCGCCGGTTCAAGGTCACCGGCCAGAGCGCCCTCGAATGCGGTTTCGCCGACGGTCCCCGTCGCATCGCTGATCTCAAGCTCGCTCCCGCGCCCCGCGAGATTGAAGGAGATTTCGGCCGGGAGGGTTCCCGTCATGACAGGCAGAACCCGGCCGGCCATCAAGGCAAGCGGTGCCAGGTCATCGGTCTTCGCCGTGACAGCGGCGTCAAACTCCGTGTCGGCGTTGCGCGCCATGACCAGGGCGCCGTCCGCCGACAGCTCGGACGTCCCGATCGTGGCATCGACTTCAACGGTCAGCTTTTCCGATGGAACGCCTGACGCGATCACGTATAGCCGTCCGCCGTCATTTTCGTTCAAGGGGACGATATCGAAACCCAGTTGCTGCAGCAGCTTGCCGCCATCCGGTCCCCTGAGCCCGACCGAAAGCTGCAGTTCGGCATCACGCCAGTCGTCGACACGCCCCTTCAACCCGGCACTGAAAGCGGCTTCCGCGCCACCGGCGAAGCCGTCGAGCGTGAGTGTCATATCCGTCTCGCCGCCACGCGCCGCGGCTTTGAGCTCACCCTGGAAATTAGCCGGCACCAGGCTACTTGCTGCCTTCTCCAGGCGGCCCGCAAGGACGCTTTCCGGAAACACGCTTCCCGCCAGTGCGACCAGGCCGGACAGGTCCCGTGCCTCCAGTTCACCGGCGATGGCACCTTCAGGAGCGGAAAAGAGGTTTTGAATTGCCCCCGTCACGTCCAGGCGCGCGCCCGCAAGATCCTCTGCGAAGAGCCGGTCGATCCGGACCCCTCCGTCTGCATAGTCTGCTTCCAGGGCCAGTCCCTTGCCGTCAACCCCGCGCGCGACGACTTCCTTGGCACGCAGACGCACCGAAACATTCAGCTCGGGCGCGTTGTCGGATGCGCCGTCGGCATCCGCCTGGGGACGCATGATGGCAGCGATATTCTCGATCGCGTCGAGATCCAGCCGGTCCGCCTCCAGGTTCAGCGAAAACTCGTCGGCCCCGCTTCGCGGCTTGCGGTAGGCAAGACCGCCCCGTGCTTCCGACCCGGCAAGCGTAAGCCGCAGATTGTTGAGCGCGGCCCCTTCCGGAAGAAGATTCAGCCGTCCCTCAAGCGCAATCGGCTCCATGGCGGAGGCGCTGCCCTCTTTCTGCCGCCACCAGCCCAGGAAGGAACCGGGCTGATCGGAACTTATGGACAGGGCCCCGCGGTAGCTCATTGCCGGTTCAAGACCGAGATCTCCCTGGGTCGCGACCAGGGTCCGCCCGGGCAAACGGCCGGCAAGCCGCGCAACCCGCCAGCCGCCCAGCATCGTTTCCAGGTCGAGCCTAACATTCTGGATAATACCGCCACCTGCAACAACCGCGGGCACATCGAGCGAGATCGCGCCGTCAATGGGCGGCAGGGGCACGGCGCGCAGCGCGGAGATCAGCTGCCCACCCGCTGAATTGATCTCCACGGGGTCCTGGGGGCCGCCGCCAAGGAGGCGGTCGAGATCCACCTGCTTTGACCGCGCCCGAACCTCAAATCGCTTGTCACCGGCATAGACCAGGTCGGCGCTGCCGCTGACACTGAGACGCCTGTCCTCCGGTCCGTATCTGAACTCGAATTCGGGCACGGCCACCTCGGCGATATCCGCCGTGAAGCGGCCTTCGGACGACCAGCTCTTGCCGGTGTCTTCGTCGAGCACGATGGAAGCGATGTTGAAGGTACCGTCGAACGCCGGGGCTGCGTCTGTCTGCTGCAGCATCCCGTCAAAAGCGAAGTTGACCGCCCAGTCGATCGGCGTCAGTTCGCCCTTGATCCGGATCCCGAGGTCCTCCTGGGCGCGGCCCGTGGCGATGGTCAGGTTATACGGCGCGCCTTCGAGCGTCAGGCTGCCGGTTGCCTTGAAAGGTCCGGCAAGAGACCGGGCACTGACGGCAAGATTGCCGTCGTCGATCCGGTGGGTCTCTCCGGACCGGGCATCGACAATGGAAAGCGCACCGTCGCGAATGGTGATTTTTTCAAAGGCAACGTCTTCGGGCGGAAGGTTGGCCAGCGCGCCATCCGACGTGCGCGCGGTCAGCCAGTCCAGCCGGCCGCTTTCATCGAGCGAGAGGGCCAGATGGGGCCTGTCAAGCTCCATGTCGATGACCCGGATTTCCCCTTTCAGAAGCGGCGGCAACTCGATGCGGACGTTGAATTGCGACACGACGAGGAGCGGGTCCTCGGCTTCGCCGACGCGCACATCGGAAAAACTGAGCGACGGTGCGGGCAGAAGGCGCAGATCCGCCTCCCCGAGCACCGTGACCTTGTGTCCGAGCGCACGCTCCGCATAGGTTTCGAACGTGGATCGGTAAACAGTCCAGTCAATAAAAAACGGCCCTACCAGCGCTGCCACGAGCACCAGAATGACGGAAATTCCCAACGTGATGTAAACGGAGTTCAGGCCTTGTCTCCTTGCTCACCAAAGTCACCGGCCCCAGCGCGGGACACCTTTTGCACCTTTCCTCTTTCGCAAACAGCCGGCCGGAAAGCTGCAATGACCCCCTTACACATAAACCATCGCGGTTAAAACGAGCTTATTGAACTGATTCGATACAATATCATGACTGCGGCAGGATCTTGCCCGGATTCATCAAATTGTGCGGATCGAGCGCCTCCTTGATGGACTGCATCAGTTCAAGTGCGTCTCCATGCTCACGTTTCATGAATTTCTGCTTGCCCTGGCCGACACCATGCTCGCCCGTGCAGGTCCCTTCCATGTCGAGCGCGCGGATGGCAAGACGTTCAATGAAGGCCTCGCACGTCTTCATCTCATCCGGATTCTCCGGATCCACCAGCACCTGTACGTGGAAGTTGCCGTCGCCTACATGTCCGACAATGGGCGCGAGAAGCCCTTCGGCCTCGATGTCGGCAGCAGTCTGGGTGACACATTCGGCAAGCCGGGAAATCGGTACGCAAACATCCGTCGCGACAACCTGCGCCTCCGGCCTGAGCCCGCGGCCTGACCAGTAGGCATCATGCCGGGCTGCCCAGAGTTTCGAACGGTCTTCTGCCGCTGTCGCCCAATTGAAGGGGCCGCCGCCGAATTCCTCCGCAATGGCGGAGAAGGTTTCCGACTGTTCGTTCACGCCGGCCTCCGAGCCGTGAAATTCAAGAAACAGCGTCGGAGTTTCCGCAAGGTCCAGCTTCGAATAGGAATTGCAGGCCCGCACCTGCATGCTGTCGAGCAACTCGATACGCGCGACCGGCAACCCCATCTGGATTGTCATGATGACCGCCTGGCAGGCGGACTGGACATCGGGAAACGGGCAGACCCCGCCCGAGATCGCTTCCGGTTGACCGTGCAGGCGCAGGGTCAGTTCGGTGATGACCCCCAGCGTTCCCTCGCTGCCCACGAACAGCCGCGTCAGGTCATACCCGGCCGACGACTTCCGCGCACGGCCGCCCGTGCGGATGATGTTGCCGTCTGCGGTAACCACGGTGAGCGCGAGCACCGCATCCTTCATGGTCCCGTAACGGACCGCGTTGGTTCCCGATGCCCGTGTTGCCGCCATGCCGCCCAGACTGGCGTCGGCGCCCGGATCGATCGGGAAGAAGAGCCCGGTATCCCTGATATAGCTGTTGAGCTGCTTGCGCGTGACACCGGCCTCGACACGGCAGTCGAGATCTTCCGAATTCACTTCAAGAACATTATTCATCCTGCTGAGATCAATTGATATTCCGCCTTCAGGCGCATTCACGTGACCTTCCAGCGAGGTGCCCGTTCCGAAAGGGATGACCGGCACGTTGGCCGCCGCGCAGATCTTGACCGTTTCGGCAACCTCTTCCGTCGTTTCCGCGAAAACCACGGCGTCCGGCGGCTGGTTCTCGAGCCAGGTCGTCGTGTGACCGTGCTGCTCCCGGAGCGCCTGCGAGGTGGCACAACGGTCCGTGAACCGGGCCTTCAGTTTGTCGATCACGCCCGCAACGCTTCCGCTCGGGTCGTCTGAGTGCATCACATTTGCTTCGATCGCCATCGCTGACCGTCATCCTTCCTGCGGGCCGGACCTTGGCCCCCGTGTCAGGTGTGAATATGTTAGCGGAACACAAAAAGGTCAAAGCCAAATCCGGCTTTTGCCGCAGAGCGTTGCCACGCATTCGCAAAGGAGAGCCGAATGACCGCAGATTGGGGTGACGGGCTGGTCAGGAGTGCCGTGATGACGGTGAAGGATGACTGGATCGACTATAACGGCCATCTCAACATGGCTTACTACAACGTTCTGTTCGATACCGCCGTCGACCAGGTCTTCGAAAGGTTGGGGATGGGACCGGGATATCTGAAGGAACGCGGAGCGTCGTTTTTCACCGCCGAGGTTCACGTGTGCTACCTCCGCGAACTCAGCGCCGGGATGCCGGTTGTCGGAACCCTTCAGCTGCTCGATTTCGATTCCAAGCGGGCCCATTTCTTCCAGGAGCTGCGCCACGCCGACGAAGACTGGCTCTCGGCAACATCGGAACAGATGAGCCTGCACGTCGACATGGCGGCCCGCAAGGTCGCTCCCTGGCCCGAGGACATACGCGCCAATCTGGCCGCGCTTGCCGGCGCCCAGGCCGCGCTCCGAAGACCGGAAAGAGCCGGCAGGCGCATCGAGATCGTGAAAAAGGCGACATGAGTACAAATTAGGGTGATTTTCGCCGTTTGAAGCGCAAGTAGACCTGTTCTTTAACGCCGACTCGGGCAGAATGGATGCCGATAGGCAATGCGATCATTTTCCCGGCCCTACTTATGCGCAAAATAATTGAAACTGCGGGTCAACTACCGGAAATCCTTATCAGCTGGATCACGCCCAACGTGCGCCAGTTCAGGGCAAACAAGCTGCCGCTCGTCTGGCTGCTGGCGATCCTGGTGGGGGCCCTGGTGGCTCTCGCGGCAATTGCGTTCAGAACGGCCATCGGGCTCATCCAGTGGCCGTGGCTGAGGACGACCACGGAGTTCACCATACACGCGGCGCTCCAGCAGCCCTGGTATTACATCCTTTTGGCGCCGGTTGTCGCCGGCGCGGTGGTCGGCTGGATCCTGCACAAGTATCACCCGTACCAGCGCGCAGGCGGCGTTGCCGACGTCATCGAGGCACGCGCCTATGGCGGCCGCGGCCTGCCGCTCAAGGCCGGCCTGTGGTCTGCGCTGGTGACCGCCATTTCCCTTGGCGGAGGCGCCAGTGCAGGCCGTGAAGGCCCGGTCGTGCACCTGGGCGCGACCCTTGGCACCGCAGTGTGCCAGTTCTTCAACCTGCCGGATTCCGCGCGCCGCATGCTGCTCGCCTGCGCCGTTGCCAGCGGCGTCTCAGCGTCGTTCAACGCCCCGATCGCAGGTGTCCTGTTTGCCCACGAAGTGGTGCTGGCCCACTATGCGGTGTCCGCCTTCGTCCCCATCGTTCTGGCGTCGGTCGTCGGGACGCTTCTCTCGCGGCTCTGGTTCGGCAATGTGGCCGCATTCGAAATTCCGCAATACACCATTACGTCCTATCTCGAGATCCCCGCCTTTGCGCTTCTCGGCCTCACCTGTGCAGCGGTTGCCATCATCTTTCAGTTTGCGCTGATCGGAAGCGACTGGACCGCGCGGAACATCACCATGCCGTTGTGGTTGAGGCCGGTCATCGGCGGTCTTGCGGTCGGCGCCATCGGCGTCTTCTATCCCGAAATTCTCGGCGTCGGATACGAGGCAACCGATCTTGCCTTGAAGCAGGAACTGACGATCAACACGATGCTCACGCTCCTGGTGGTCAAGACAGCGGCAACCGCCATCACGCTGGCATCGCGCTTTGGCGGCGGCATTTTCTCGCCCTCCCTCTATCTCGGGGCGATGACGGGGGGCGCGTTCGGCCTGATTGCGGCCTCGGTGTTTCCAGAGATGGCGTCCAGTCATGGCCTCTATGCCATTCTCGGGATGGGCGCCGTGGCGGCTGCCGTTCTCGGCGCTCCGTTTTCGACCACGGTGATCGTCTTTGAGCTGACCGGCGGGTATGCGCTTTCGATCGCCCTTCTGCTCTCCGTTTCGATCGCGACCGGTTTGACGCAGGCTGTCCATGGCAAGTCCTATTTCCACTGGCAACTCGGCATGCGCGGCTGTTTCGTCAATGAAGGTGCGCACCAGTTCCTAAGCGAAACCGTGAAGGTGCGCGACTTCATGGATCCGCCGCCCGATACGGAAGAAGACCGGGTGTTCAACCCGGGCGAAGACGGCCCGTATCTGCATGACACGGACACGCTGGAGAGTGCTCTGAAAAGCTTCGATTCCTGCGGCAAGGCAACCCTGCCCGTCGTCCGCCACGGGGACGCGACCGAAGTCATCGGCCTCGCCCGGCACGTCCGGGGCCTGCGCTACTTCAACGCCGCCCTCATCAAGGCCACCAAGGAAGAACATCACTGACCGTGGTTTGCACTTCCCCGGTTCCCCTCTCCCCTCGGGAGAGGGTCAGGGTGAGGGGGCAAACGTCTGAGAAGCATTTATGGATCTGTTCCCTCACCCGGCCTTGCAGGCCGACCTCTCCCACAGGGAGAGGTGACCGGATTTGCGGTTGGTTCAGGGTTTGTTGCACCCATCATCGCCTCTGCGGGCGAACGGCGTGAGGTCCGGCAAACGGACCAGACGGTTAAACGGCTCAGATCGCCTCTGTCGCATTTTCCAGCCAGACGCGTTCCTTCGCGCCGACAAGCGGACCGATCTCTTCCCGTACGCGGGCATGATAGCGGTTCAGCCAGTCGCGCTCGGCGCCCGTCAGAAGAGACACATCAACAAGGCGGAGGTCCATCGGCACGAGCGTGATCGTTTCAAAGCCGAGCATCGGCCGCTCACCACCGGCAATATCCCCGGCTTCGGTAACGATCTCCAGGTTCTCGATGCGGATACCGTATTCGCCTGCCGGGTAATAGCCCGGCTCGTTGGAAAGGATCATTCCGGGTTTCAAGGGCACGGTGCCGGTCTTGGCGATACGCTGCGGTCCCTCATGGACGCCGAGATAGGCCCCGACACCATGTCCGGTGCCGTGATCGAAGTCGAGACCGGCCTTCCAGAGATCGATCCTGGCGAGCGTATCGAGTTGCGCGCCGCTCGTACCCTCCGGAAAACGCGCCGTCGAGATTGCGATATGCCCCTTCAGGACAAGCGTGAAGTGCCTTTTCATGTCTGCATTGACGTCGCCGACCGCAAGCGTTCGGGTGATGTCGGTGGTCCCGTCCTCGTATTGACCGCCAGAATCGATCAGGAACGGCTTGCCGACGGGAACCTTCAGGTTGCTCGAGCGGCTGACACGGTAGTGACAGATCGCGCCGTTGGAGGC
The DNA here is from genome assembly GCF_965232425.1 of Roseibium sp. Classification (GTDB taxonomy): domain Bacteria; phylum Pseudomonadota; class Alphaproteobacteria; order Rhizobiales; family Stappiaceae; genus Roseibium. Next base: position 4,350,433 of record NZ_OZ246971.1, on the reverse strand, counting down.
CGCCGCCGAGATCGTGTCGAAGGAAATGTCCTTCAGGACACCGGTTGCGCGCCGGAATTCCTCCAGCTTTTCCGCGACCTGGATCTCGTCGAGGTCACCTTTCGGTGCCGCCTCGTCGAACCAGCACAGAAATCCGACATAGGCAGCGGCGTCACGGAGATGCGCATTTCGCGCGCCCTGAAGTTCCGTTTCGTTTTTGACCGCTTTCGGCAACAGGACCGGGTCCTGCGCCTCGATCAGGCTGCCGCCGGCCTCCGTGATCGCGTCGGCGATCCCGATACCGGCAAGCGCCGGATCGATCATGACCTTTGCACCGGCCTTGCCGAGGTCACTCAGGCCCTTGTGGAACGCCCCAGGTTCGGAGAGGTCGGTGAGCTCGGAAAGCGCATCCCGGACGGAATTGGACAGTTTCCGGCCGTCGATGAACAGCGACGGCTTGCCGGACGCCGGCACGGTCGCGAAGGACAGAGGCAAAGGCGTATGATCGACGTCGGACCCACGGATGTTGAACAGCCAGGCAATGGAATCGGGCTGTGTCAGAACGCAGGCATCGGCTTTCTTGTCGTTGAGAACGGCCTGTATTTCCGAGATCTTGTCTCCGGATGCCTTGCCGGCCAGCTCCAGCGGATATAGCGACACTTGTCCGACCGGGGCTGCGGGCCGGTCTTCCCAGACCGCATCGACAGGATTTTCATTCAGCGTGACAAGTTCCGCGCCCGCGTCCTCGCACACGGACCGCAGCCGGCGCACCTCGCGAACCGTGTGCAGCATCGCGTCGATGCCGAGCTTCTGTCCGGGCCGCAAATTGTCCTTCAGCCACTCGGAAACCGGCTCATTGATAAGATGACGGGCTGCAAAGACATCAAGGTCGACCTGATCGCGCACCTGGATGGTGTAGCGTCCGTCCACGAAGATCGCGGCAGCGTCGCCCAGGACCGCTGCAACACCGGCCGAACCGGTGAATCCCGTCAGCCACTGCAAGCGGCAGTCGTTCGGCGGAACGTATTCGCCCTGATGCGCATCCGCGCGCGGGATGAGAAAGCCGTCGAGACCGAGGCGGGCAAGTTCGGCCCTGAGAAGCGCTGCATGCGGCGCTCCGCAGGAGGGATCACTGAGATCGTCGAAGGACTGAAACATGCCCGGCACGGTAGTGTGCCCCTCAACCGGGATCAACCCGGATATTTTTCAGAATGCGTGCCTTTACAATCGGCTCGCAAATCCCTTGTGCAACGCGGCATTTCTTCTCGCATATGCGAAATATGCAAGCCTGTCATGCATTTGGAGGCCTACCTGAACAAGCCGGCAGACTGCATATAGGGAACAACAACGAATAAAGACGTTTCTCCCTAGGGAAGCTCTTGAACTTCAAATGGGAATGATCACGATGACTATCGCAACCACGACTTCGACCCGTACCGGCAGCAGCTTTGTCCGTCGCGCTTTCGACCGCATGGTCGAAGCCCGGTCCAGCCAGGCGCGCCGCTATGTCAACGGCTACCTGCTGTCCCTCGACGACGCAACGCTCGCAGCGCACGGCTACGACCGCAAGCAGCTGGAACGTGAAGGGTCCCTGACCAACCCGTTCTAAGGGGCTCAGGCGCTTAACAAAGCACTGTGCACACGAAAAGGGTCTGCCGATCGATCGGCAGACCCTTTTGTTTTTTCCATCTCACGCTGGTCGTCAGGCCTGCTTTCGTCCCCTGACAAGGGTCAGTGTCAGCCAGCCGCCTTTCTCGCGCCGGCGATCCAGAACGAAGCCCTGGCAGCGATACGCGGACAGGATGCGCGGACCGTCTTCAATCCGAAGGCCGGACAGAACCAGCGTCGCGGTCCGGGTCATCTGCTCGCCGATGGATTTCGACATGCGCATGAGCGGCCGCGCCAGTATGTTGGCAATCACAAGGTCAAACGGCCCGTATTCGCCGAACCGCCGGTCCTCGACCCCGTTTGCCGTAAAGCCGGATACCAGATGCCCGGCCTCATTCAGCCTGGCATTCTCCAGGGCGGTTCTGGTCGCGACCGGGTCGATATCGGTTGCCAGCACCGTCTGTCTGGCCTTGAGCGCAGCGGCGATTGCCAGGACCCCCGTCCCGGTGCCGAGATCCAGAATGCGATCATATTCACGCAACGACAGCAGCCGGTCGATTTCCTCAAGGCACCCGGCAGTGGTGCCGTGGTGACCCGTCCCGAAGGCGAGCGCCGCCTCGATTTCAAGACCGATCGCGCCCGGCGGCACCTTGTCCCGGTCATGGCTGCCGTGCACCAGAAACCGTCCCGCGCGCACGGGCTTCAGGCCCTCCAGGCTCTTTTCCACCCAGTTGATATCCGGCAGTTCCTCTGCCTCGACCGGTGCCGCAAACGCATCGCTGCCGACCCGGTCGAGAACCAGTTCCCTCGCCGCGTCGGCTTCCATGTCGAACAACAGGATTTCGGCTGACCAGAACTTGCCGTCCTCGGAAGCCTCGTAAATCGTGACCGGGTTGCCTTCGTCTTCGAAGGCCTGCGCGAGGATCTCCGAAATCCGTTTCGCTTCAAGTTCTTCAGCCACGATCTGAACGCGGATGGTTTTCATGCCGGTGTCTGCCAAGATGATTTTGTCGAGGCGTGCGGTATAGCCTTGCAGGTGGAAACACGCCAGCGTCAAAAACAATTGACTGGTCAAATTCGCGAACTGCGCCATGATTCCGGGGAGCGGAGGTGTGTGATGATCGGGAAATGGCTGAAAATTTCAACGCTTCGGGCAGGACAGCTGTTTGCAGTTCTGCTTTTGTGCATTGCTGCGGTCTCGGGCGGTGTCCGCGCGGACACGTCCAACGATGACCTGTTCGAAGCGTTGAAAAACGCGCCGAACGAGAAGGAAGCAAGGCTGATCGAGACCGAGATCTGGGAAGCCTGGATCGACGCGGCACCCACCTCTGAACTGCGCGAGCAGGTCGAAAGCGCCATGCGCATGCGCGGTGAATACAACTATCAAGGCGCACGCGAAGTCCTCGACAAGGTGGTGGCCGAGGCACCGGAATATCCCGAGGGTTGGAACCAGCGGGCTTTCATCCTGTTCCTGCAGGGTGACTACGAAGCCAGCCTGGCGGATATCAAGCGTGTCCTGGAACTTGAGCCCCGGCACTTTGGCGCGCTTTCAGGCCAGGCGATGATCTACATCACCCAGGGCCGCGCCGAACTCGCCCAGAAAACACTACGAGACGCTGTCAATGTGCATCCATACCTTAAGGAACGCGCGCTTCTGATCAAACCGAAGGGTGTTGATCTCTAAGGGGTTGGCCGGAATTGTCCGGCCTCAGTGCCGTTCGACGAAGCTGTCGATCACCTTTTTGACGCCGGCCTTCTCGAAATCGATCGTGAGCTTGTTGCCCTCGATCGAGGTGATCGCGCCATAGCCGAACTTGATGTGGAACACGCGTTCGCCGAGTGAGTACTCCGACGGTGTCTCGCTGACGGACTTGGCGACCAGCTCCCCCTCGATCGTGAGAGGCCCCTGCCGTTTCATGCGGGCGGACTTGTAGCCCCTGCCGCCTTCCGAAAACCCGTCATCCGATTGCCTTGCCCGCTGCGCACGCTGCCAGCCGGGGGTCGAATAGCTGCCGCGCTCGAACGGATCGTTGCTGTCAAAGCGCGAGGGTCCGTAGCCGCCCCCGGCATAGCCGCCATAGCTCGAAGAAGGTTCGGCAATCTCGACATGGTCCGGCGGCAACTCATCGAGAAAACGCGACGGCACGGTCGATTGCCACAATCCGTGGATTCTGCGGTTGGAGGCGAAATAGAGCTTCGCGCGCTGCTTTGCCCGCGTGATGCCGACATAGGCAAGCCGCCGCTCCTCCTCAAGTCCGGCCCGGCCGCTTTCGTCCAGAGACCTTTGGTGCGGAAACAGCCCCTCCTCCCACCCGGGGAGGAAGACCGTATCGAATTCCAGGCCCTTGGCCGAGTGCAGCGTCATGATCGACACAGCGTCATTGGCATCCGCGCTGTCCCGGTCCATCACGAGCGAAATGTGTTCCAGGAAACCCGCCATGGATTCAAACTCTTCCATCGAGCGGATCAGTTCCTTCAGGTTGTCGAGCCGGCCCGGCGCTTCGGCAGACCGGTCGAGACGCCACATTTCCGTGTAGCCGCTCTCGTCGAGAATGATTTCCGCAAGCTCGGTGTGTTTGAGCTGGTCGAGCTGACGGCGCCAGCGGTCGAAATTGTCGAGAACGGTCTTGAGCGCATTGCGCGGCTTCGGTTTCAGCTCCTCGGTATCGATGAGCTGCTGCGCGGCCTGCATCAGGGGAATGCCCTCCGCGCGAGCCAGCCCGTGGACGAGCTTCAGAGTGGCGTCTCCCAGACCCCGCTTCGGGGTGTTGACGATCCGCTCGAAGGCAGGGTCGAAGGCCGGCTGCGTGACACAGCGGAAATAGGCAAGCGCGTCGCGGATTTCCATGCGTTCGTAAAAGCGCGGACCGCCGATCACCCGGTAGTTGAGACCCAGCGTGATGAACCGGTCCTCGAATTCGCGCATCTGGAAGGAGGCCCGGACAAGCACCGCCATCTGGTTGAGCGTGTGTCCCTTGCCTTGCAGCGCCTCGATCTCGTCGCCGATCGTCCGTGCCTCTTCTTCCGAGTCCCAGACGGACGCGACCGAAACCAGGTCATGGTCCGGCTCATGAAAATCGGTGAACAGGGTTTTGCCGAGCCGCCCCTCATTGTGCGAAATCAGCTGCGAAGCGGCGGCCAGAATGTGACTGGTCGAGCGGTAGTTCCGCTCCAGCCGGACCACCGTCGCGCCCTTGAAGTCATGCTCGAACCGCAGGATGTTGTCGACCTCCGCGCCGCGCCAGCCATAGATCGACTGGTCGTCGTCGCCGACACAGCACACATTCGGATTGCCTTGCGCCAGCAGGCGCAGCCACAGGTACTGGGCAATGTTGGTGTCCTGATACTCGTCCACGAGCATGTAGCGGAACCGGCGCTGATATTCCTTCAGAACGTCGGGCTGGGTCTTGAACAGCGTGATCACATGCAGGAGCAGATCGCCGAAATCCGCAGCGTTCAGGATCGACAGCCGCTCCTGGTATTCTTCGTAAAGACGGCGTCCCCTGCCATTGGCAAAGGCGCGGGCCTCGCCTTCGGGAATCTGGTCCGGCGTCAACGCCCGGTTCTTCCAGCCGTCCAGCATCCCGGCGAAGGTCTTCGCCGTCCAGCGCTTGTCGTCCAGGCCTTCCGCCTGGATGATCTGCTTGATCAGCCGGATCTGATCGTCTGTATCGAGAATGGAAAAGCTCGATTTCAGTCCGACAAGTTCGGCATGCTTGCGCAGGATCTTCACGCAGATCGAGTGGAACGTGCCGAGCCAGGCCATGCCTTCGACGTTGCCGCCGACGAAGCCGGAGATGCGCTCCTTCATTTCGCGCGCGGCCTTGTTGGTGAAGGTGACCGCGAGGATTTCCGATTGCCGGGCACGCCGCGTCGCCAGGATATGGGCGATCCGGGTTGTCAGCACCCGGGTCTTGCCCGTTCCGGCACCGGCGAGTACGAGAACCGGCCCCTCGGTTGTCTCGACGGCAAGCCTTTGCTCCGGATTCAGCCCGGTGAAGTAGTCGGGCGCCTGCCGCGCGGCCATCGCCCTGGCGGCAATTCCCCCGGACGCACGCGGCGGCACGGGCTCTGCGCCCCGGCGCGGCTCGGCCGGCTGAAAAGGATCATCAAAGGAATCGTCGTACCCGCCCGGGTCTGCCATGATGCGCTGGTCCAGTTCCACAAGAGACCGTCAAGTTTGCCGTGTTCCGGCCCTGAAGAACAATATAGCAACAAAATGTTTCTGGCGAGGCAGGAAAACATCAATAGATGGGGACAAGGAAAGGTGCCGGTGTGGAGGAAACTGCCGACCTTGCCGCGAAGTGCAACTCCCGTAAAGCTTTGCAGCAAGACGCACAAGACTGTTGTTTTGCATAGCGTTCGACAACGTCAAATCCTGTCATCCCTGCACCCGCTTTCGCGAGCGTAAACTCCGGCAGGGATCCAGTAGTCGCAAGCGCCTGCGGATCTAACCAACACCCGGGGTTACTGGCTCCCTGTCTTGCCGCTTCGCGGCAAACCGGGATGACAGATACGGGTGTAAAGCAGCTGCAATCTTCGGACCCGATCTCTGGAATGACAGCCTCATCCTGAGGAGGGCCGAGAGGCCCGTCTCGAAGGATCGGCAACGCTCTCTGTCCGTGCAGCCCATCCTTCGAGACAGCACCGGCGTGCTTCCTCAAGATGAGGTCTTTGCACCCGAACTCCGCCAGCAGAACAGCAAGCCCTGACAAAAAATCCCGGCCCACCCTGGAAGGGCGAGCCGGGATCTTGGAATGCTGGATCGGAACCGCGGGAGGCTTAGGCTGCCTCTTCGCCGCGTTCGTCTTCGTCGCGGACCTCTTCGAGGAACGTGTTCACCGCCTCGGAGAGGCTCGAGGCCACCTGCCCGAGTTGCTCGGCAGAGACGCTCAGCGTCTCCGACTTCTGCCGGGTCTGGTCGATCGATCCGGAAACCCCGGAGACGTTGGTCGCAGCCGCCTTGGCGCCGTCGGAGGCGAAGGTGATGCTTTGGGTGATCTCGCTGGTCGCGGCATTCTGTTCGTCGACCGAGACCGCGATGGTCTCGCTGACGGACCGGACTTCCTCGATCTTTTCGACGATCGAGCGGATCGCGGCAACGGACTTCTGCGTCGAGCTCTGGACACCAGAGATCTGGCTGGCGATCTCGTCGGTCGCCTTGGCCGTCTGGGTGGAGAGCTCCTTCACCTCTGCCGCGACAACCGCAAAACCCTTGCCCGCCTCACCGGCCCGCGCCGCCTCGATGGTCGCGTTCAGGGCAAGGAGGTTGGTCTGTTCGGCAATCGCGCGGATGATCTCGACGACTTCGCCGATCTTGTCGGCGGTTTCCGCCAGGAGCGAAATGTCCTTGTCCGCGGCAACAGCCGTTTCCGCGGCCACGGAGGATATCTCGGTTGCCGAGGAGGCTTGACGCGAAATCTCGCTGATGGAGGCCGACAGCTCGGCGGCGGCCGAGGCGACCGTCTGGACGTTGGTCGTTGCTTCCTCGGTTGCCGAATTGGCCGCACGTGCGCTTTCGTCTGCGTGAAGCGCGATCTGCACCATGTCCTGGGCGTTGCTGCTGACGCCCTCGGTTTCCGATGCAAGCTGGGTCTGGATGGCGGAAACCGACGCTTCAAAGTGATGAATGGCGTTTTCCAGCTGGGCCCGGCGCTGCGCCCGCAGGATTCGGCCGGCCTCGGCCTCCTCTTCCAGCTCCTTCTGATGGATGAGCTTGTCACGGAAGACTTCCGATGCCCTGGCGATGTCGCCGATTTCGTCCGGCCGGTCCGTGTCGGAAACGTCGACATCGAGGTTGCCCTCGGCGAGCGCGGAGATTGCATCGCGCTGGCGGCTCAGTGTCCGCGTGATTGTCAGCACCTGGAAAATGACGATGGCGAGACCGATAGCGGTCAGACCGACGGCGATCGATGTCAGCCAGAAAATCTCCGAATTGAGCTGTGCGCTCTCCGCATCGGACGCGGCTTCCGCCCGGTGGATCAGTTCGTCCGAGAACTGCTTCATCAGGTTCAGCCGCTTGGTTGCCATGGCAAACCAGACGCCGCCTTCGAGCCCCTGGGAATCCTTGGTTTCCGGCAGACTGTGGATCAGCTCGCGCCAGGCAAGAGCCTGCTCGACATCCGCCCCCTTGACCATCTCCTTGAAGCGGGCCTTTTGCTCGTTGGATGCGATCGACTGGAACTCCTTCAAGAAGGCCGCTTCGCCGCCGTAATGCGTAACAACTTTCTTGAACGTTCCGAGGTTTACCTCGCCTGTCAGGTTGAACTCGTTGAGCAGACCGGCGCCGTTGGCACGCTCCAGACCTCCGGATTCCATCGCTTCCACGATTGTCAGGTAGGGCAGAAGCTCCGCGGTGATCTTCTGGGACGGGCTCGCCTCGGTCGTCACGCCGATCACGTGGATCAGCTCGTGCACCTTGTGGGTGTAGTTCTTCAGGACATCGCCGACCTTGAACTCTTTCGCATCAACGGCCTTGCGATAATTGGCCGTCTTGTGAACTTCGAGAGCAACATCCTGTAGACTTGTCAGCATCGCTTCGTTGTTCAGATCAAGCGCTGCAAGATGCTCGTCAAACGTTTTCAGGGCCGCATCCGTCTTGGGCCGCTGCGCATCGAGCTTTTCCCGAGCGCCCTGCGCGTAGTCGGACTTGATCAGCCCGACGCTCATGCCGCGTTCCTTTTGCAGCTCGTGCACGAGATTGCCGGCGTCTTCGGCGATCCGCGTCATGGGTTGCATGTAGGAATGATGGGAAAGCTGGACGGACTTGTCGTAAACACTGAAGGCGGCGAAGCCGATAACCGCCAGCATCGGCACACCCGCAAGCATAGCGATCTGCAGCTTGATACGTTTCATTTGTGAGTCCCCTCAGGAGCAGAGATCTTTCCTCCAAACTGCCGGGGGGGCATTACTTGTTACTTAACGTCAGAAACAAACTTGACCGATTGCGACACTAATTTCGTAAAATGCCAACTTTATCAATTTCAGGTGGTAAAGCTAATTTTTATAGGACTGTCAAATTTGACAAGCAAGAGAACCCGGCACACAAAGACCGACCGCGAAGAAATGACAGATTCGATCCCGCACGGTATTGGGGAACCGGACGCGACTGCACCCGTTCCAAACGGACCTACGTCAATTTTCGTGCGGCCAGGCCCCCCGAGGCGCAGGTTCACGCCCCCACCAGGTCGAACCAGCCATCCTCCGAAATCACCTCGACCTGAAGATCCTGGGCCTTTTTCAGTTTGGATCCGGCACCGGGACCGGCAACGACCAGATCGGTCTTCTTCGATACCGAACCGGACACCTTGGCGCCGAGGCGTTCCGCCATCGCCTTGGCCTCGTCGCGTGTCATCCGTTCGAGGGACCCGGTGAAGACAACCGTCTTGCCGGCAACGGGTGACCCGGACGCGTCGATCTTCTCCGCTTCCTGCGGCGTCACCTCGGCCAGAAGCGCATCCAGCTGTCCGCGATTGTGTTCCTCGGCAAAGAATTCGACCAGAGCCTCCGCCACGATGTGGCCGATCCCGTCGATATCGTTGAGGTCCGCCCAGGCATCGCCTTCAGGATCATGCGCAGCCGTCATTGCGTCATAGAAAGCGGCCCAGGAGCCATAGGCACGGGCGAGCAGCTTGGCGTTGCCTTCACCGACATGACGTATCCCGAGCGCAAAGATGAAGCGGTGAAGCTCGATGTTGCGGCGCGCCGTGATCGCCTCGAACAGGTTCTTAGCCGAAAGAGCCCCCCACCCTTCCCGGTTTCGCAGCTTGGTCAGCGCGCGCCTGTCACGCTCCTCGAGCGTGAAGATATCGGCAGGTGCCATCACCAGGCCGTCCTTGTAGAAGGCATCGACCTGCTTGTCGCCGAACCCTTCGATGTCGAACGCGTTGCGGGAGACGAAATGCTTCAGCTTCTCCGTTGCCTGCGCCGGGCAGATCAGCCCGCCCGTGCAGCGGCGCACCGCGTCGCGGCGCCCCGTCTTTTCGTTCTCCTCGCGCACGGCATGACTGCCGCAGGCCGGACAGACGGTCGGAAACTCGAAGGCGACGGCATCCGCCGGGCGTTTGTCGAGATCGACATCGACGATCTGGGGAATGACGTCGCCGGCCCGCTGGATCTTCACCGTATCACCAACACGGATATCCTTGCCGTCGCGGATCGGTTCTCCGTCCTGGCCGATGCCCTTGATGTAATCCTCGTTGTGAAGCGTCGCGTTGGAGACAACAACCCCGCCGACCGTGATCGGCTCAAGCTTGGCAACCGGTGTCAGGGCACCGGTCCGGCCCACCTGGATCTCGATGTCGTTGAGAACGGTATAGGCCTGCTCGGCCGGAAACTTGTGCGCGATCGCCCAACGCGGCGACCTTGAGACGAAGCCGAGGCGTTCCTGCAGGTCCAGCCGGTCGACCTTGTAGACGACACCGTCGATGTCATAGTCGAGCCCGGCCCGGTTCTCCTCGATCCCGTGATAGACCTCCAGCAGTTCCTCCACGGTCTCGCAGCGTTTCATCAGCGGATTGGTCTTGAAGCCCCACGAGGTGAAGCATTCCACCATGCCGGCTTGGGTATCGGACGGCATTTCGCTCATCTCGCCCCAGGCATAGGCGAAGAACCTGAGCGGCCGCGATGCGGTGATTTCGGACTTCAGCTGCCGAAGCGATCCCGCGGCCGCGTTGCGCGGATTGGCGAAGACCTTGCCGCCATTTGCCTCCATGCGCGCATTCAGGTCCTGAAAATCCCTGTGTGCCATGTAGACCTCGCCGCGGATCTCGACCACGGCCGGAATCTTCCCCTGAAGTTTTTCGGGTATGTCCTTGATCGTTCTGGCATTCGCCGTGACATTCTCGCCCGTTGTGCCGTCACCACGCGTCGCGGCGTAGACCAGTTCACCGTCCTCGTAACGCAGGGACAGGGACAGGCCGTCGATCTTCGGTTCGGCCGTAACGGCCAGAGCGCCCATGAGCGGATCGAATTTCAGGAAGCGGCGCACGCGCCCGACAAAATCCCGCACATCGTCGTCGCTGAAGGCGTTGTCCAGCGACAGCATCGGCACGACATGCGAGATCTTGCCGAAGCCGGAAGCCGGCGCCGCGCCGACTTGCGTGGACGGGCCTTCGCTCAGAACAAGATCGGGAAAGCGTTCCTCTATCGCAAGGTTACGGCGGCGCAGCGCATCATAGTCGGCATCGGAAATCACCGGCGCATCGTCCTGGTGATAGAGCCTGTCGTTCTCGGCGATCTCTCCGGCGAGGCGCTGCAGTTCCTGCCGGGCCTGGTCGGCGGTCAGATCCTCGACGCGGATGGTTTTCGCGTCCCCGGCACCGGTCGCGTTTTCACTCATGCGGGCCCCTATTCGGCTGCGGTCAGAAGCCTGCGCGCGGCCGCCCGGGCTTCCTCGGTAATCACGCTGCCCGCAAGCATGCGGGCAATTTCCTCGCTGCGATGATCCGCGTCAATCTGCTTGACGCGGGTTGCCACGCGATCCGGCTGCGTCGCTTCCTTGGCGATAAGAAAGTGCCCGCCGGCCCGCGCGGCCACTTGTGGCGCATGCGTGACGGTCAGGACCTGGACATTGCCGGCAAGGCGCGCAAGCCGGACCCCGATTGCCTCCGCGACGGCGCCACCGACGCCGGTGTCGATTTCATCGAAGACAAGTGTCGGCGCGGAGCCCTTGTCGGCCAGCGAGACCTTGAGCGCCAGCAGGAAGCGGGAGAGTTCCCCGCCCGACGCGACTTTCATCATCGGCCCGGCGCGTGTTCCGGGGTTTGTCTGAACGTGAAATTCAAGCTGGTCGATGCCGGTGCGCGCACGCATCTCGGGATCGGTGGACATTTCGACAATGAACCGGGCGCGCTCCAGTTTCAGGTCGGGCAGTTCAACCTCGACCGCCTTTTCCAGGGCCTTTGCCGCCTTCACCCGCTTGGCGGACAGGGACGCGGCCGCGCGGTCGTAGGCAGCCCGTGCCTTTTCCGCAGCTTCGACAAGCGCCGACAGTTTGTCCTCACCTGCATCCAGATCGGCAAGATCCGCAGACATGCGCTGACACAGCGCCTCGAGCTCGTCGACGGGAACGGAGTACTTGCGGGACGCCGACCTCAGCGCGAACAGCCGCTCCTCGACGCTTTCCAGCTCGCGCGGATCGAACTCCGTCTCGCGCAGCGCGCTTTCCAGTCCGCTGCGCGTTTCCTCAAGCTGGTCGAGTGCCTCCGCCAGCGTTTTGACCGGCTGCGCAAGCAGCTGTGGTACCTGATCCGATTTCCGTTCAAGCCGCCTCAGAAGGCTGGCGAGTTCGGGGATCGGCGAAGCGGACCCGTTCAGGGTTTCAAAGGCCTCGTTGAGATCTCCGGCGATCTTTTCCACCTGCATCATGTCGGTGCGCCGCGCAGCCAGGTCTTCTTCCTCGCCCGGTTGCGGCTTCAAGGTGCCGAGTTCGTCTGCCGAGGATCTCAGATAGTCCGCCTCGCTGCGTGCGGTCTCGATCCGCCGTTCGTGCTCGATCACTGCCTTTTCCGCGCTCTTGAACGCGCCATGCGCGGAGGCAACCTTTTCCGCGTCCCCGGTCAATCCGCCGAACTCGTCGATCAGGGCGCGATGGCTCTCCGGGTCGACAAGCGCCCGGTCGTCATGCTGGCCGTGGATCTCGACCAGCAGGCCGCCTGCCTGCCGCAGCAACCCGGCACTGACCGGCTGATCGTTGACGAAGGCCCGCGTGCGTCCGTCGGAAGTCTGGATGCGCCTGAGGATCACGTCGCCATCGTCGTCGACATCGTTGGCGCGCAGAAAGGTCCGGACCGGATGCTGTCCGTTCACGTCAAAGACCGCGGTCACCTGTCCTTGTGTGGCCCCTTCACGCACGAGATCCGCATCGCCGCGGGCGCCAAGTGCAAGTGACAGGGAATCAAGCAGGATCGATTTGCCGGCGCCGGTTTCACCGGTCAGAACCGACATGCCGGCGGCAAAATCCAGATCGAGACGGTCAATGAGAACGATGTCACGAATAGACAGCGTGACCAGCATAAAGGCGAGCTCCCCGGACTAAGTTGCGGTCCACCATATAGGAGGACCGAGTCGTCTTTCCAGAACCCGTTAGATACTCCTGAATGCGCGGCTAATCCAGCTGCCAGAATCTTCAGATGGCTGGTATCCGCCCTTGTTCAGAAGAGAATAGGCGTCCTTGTACCACTGCGTATCCGGATAGTTGTGACCTAGGACCGCGGCAGCCGTCTGGGACTCGTTGACAACGCCGAGAGCGTAATACGCTTCGGTCAGGCGGAACAGCGCTTCTTCCACGTGCCGCGTCGTCTGAAACTCGACAACCACCGCACGGAAGCGGTTGATGGCAGCAACGTAATTACGGCGCTTCAGATAGTAGCGGCCAACCTGCATTTCCTTGCCGGCAAGCTGATCCTCGACGATGCGGAGCTTTTCTTCCGCATCGGGCGCGTATTCGGACTCAGGGAAACGCTGGACAAGTTCGGTGAACGCACCCGCGGCCTTTCGCGTCACGGCCTGGTCGCGCGTGATGTCCGGCATCTGGCGGTAATAGCTCTGTCCGGCGAGGTAGAGCATATAGGCCGAATCCTCGTCTCCGGGATAGAGCGTCACGAAGCGCCGGGCCGCCGTCACGGTTTCCGGATACTTGCCGCGCGAATAATTCAGGAAGGCAAGGTTGACCAAGGATTTCTTGGAGTATTCGGAATAGGGGTAGAGCTTGTCGATCTCTTCGAACTTGGTCGTTGAATCGCGTAGCTTGCCCTGGGCACGCAAGGCCAGCCCCTCGTTGAACAGCACTTCGGGCGGCGTGTCGTTGAGCGCAAGCTCGTCAAGATCTTCCTTGCCGCTGCAGGCAGCCAGCAGGATGGGCGTCGTGAGAACGGCCAATCTCAAAAATGTTTTCATGCTCAAGGTCCTGCTCGAACCAGAAACAAGTCCAATTCCGTTCACACCCAAACTCCCGAACCGTCTCCGGCCCCTGTGGCCGGGCAAGATTTCCGGCCTGATTTAACTGACAGGAGTGTTTACCGGACTTTACCGGTCCCCGTCACGCCCTTGCAGGCCATCTGACGGTTTTTTTGAGCATTTTTATGGCAACATGCCCAAATTGCAGTGAAATCCGAAGAATTCGGCAAATTGTTGAACCCGACATGACGGGATTGATCAGGAAACGTCCGGTCCGAAAGCCGCAGCGGCTGCCAGCCCGCCCTTGCTGACCTGGCCAACCTGGCGAAAGGCCGGCGCTTCGACGATTTCGAATGCACTCGGGTCTTCGAACAGCTTGACCAGAATGGAGTGGTTCATCTTGTGACCGCCCTTGTAGGACCGGTACATGCCGAGAATGGGCAGGCCGGCAAGAGCCAAGTCCCCGACTGCGTCCAGCGCCTTGTGCCGGGCAAACTCGTCCGGCCAGCGCGTACCTTCCGGATTGAGCACCTTGTCCTCGGAGATGGCAACCGAATTGTCCAGCGAGGATCCGAGGGCGAAGCCCATTTTCCAGAGCTGTTCCACGTCCTTGACGTTGCCGAAGGTCCGTGCACGGGACAGGTCGTCGCGGAACACGGCCGGCGTCATTTCGGATACATACTGCTGCCGTCCGATCACGGGTGTTTCGAAATCGATCGTGATATCGAATTTCGTGCCCTCGTGCGGATGCAGCTCGCACCAGGCGCTGCCGTTGTCGACTCGCACTTTCTTGTTGATCTTCAGGTAGCGGCGGCCACGGTCGAGTTTCTTCAGACCGACCTGTTCGATTGCTTCGACGAAGACGGCGCTGCTGCCGTCCATGATCGGCATCTCGGGCCCATCGATTTCGACGATCACGTTGTCCACGCCCATGCCGAAGAGGGCGGCCATGAGATGTTCGACGGTGGATATGCCATCCTGTGTGGGATCGCCCAGCACCGTGCACAGGGCCGTTGCGGTCACCTGGTCCCACATTGCGCGCACCTCGGTGGCACCGTCCTGATCGGTCCGCGAGAAGACGATGCCGGTCCCGGCATCCGCAGGCACAAGTGTGATCGACGCCGGCTTGCCGGAATGAACGCCGATGCCGGTCAGTGTCACCTGCTCGGCCAGCGTCGTCTGTCGGTCAACATGTGTGGTCATATACCCCAACCCTTCCGGTTTGCGAACGCGAAGCCCAAAATTTGCCCCAATGCACATACGGGCTATTAACGATCACCAGTTGGCCGCGAAGATAGTCGCGATCCCTTGCAGAGCGAAATAAAGCTTTATTACGGTTTGTAACGATTCACAGGCGCGCAAATTACTGAATTAAAAGGGAAATTTCTTACCTTACGGAAGCGGCTCGGAACATGGGTTCCGAGCCGCTGCGATCAGGGAAGAAGATCGCGAACGAATCAGTTGGCCTGGCGGCGCAGGAACGCCGGAATTTCCAACTGATCGTCATCCGCGGCACTCACCGGCTTGGGCGCTGCCCGGCCGGTTTCGTCAAGTTGCCCGGCCGCGCCGGTCGCGGATGTCCGTGCCTGGGGTGCGCGCGGCGCGGACATCGGAGCAGGCTGGAGCTGCGGTGCCTTGCGGACAACGGGCGCTTCCGCCTCGTGCTCTTCCTCGTCTTCCCGGCGGCCAAGGCCACTGGCAAGACGGCGCAGGAGACCCATCGGGCGGCGCTCATCGTCACCGAATTCCTCACCGGTATCGTGCTGGGAAACCGGAGCCTGTGCGGCAGGTGCCGGTTCGGCCTGCTGCGCGGCGGGTTCCGATTGCGGTGCTGCAGCCGGAGCCTGCTGTGCGCGGATCTCACGCTGCGCAATCGGCGGGAAGTCCTCGACCCGCGGCATGCGCGGCGCCGGGCTGTGCTCTTCCGCCACCGGCGGGATGTACGGCTGGCTCACCGGTGCGTCCTCAACGACCGAGGTCGGCGTTTCTTCCTCGATGTCGATCATCGGGCTTTTCGCCGTCATGGAAGCACTGGCCGGCTTGACCCGCTTGATCTGGACATCCGGATCGCTTGCGACGGCAACCGGAGCGGGCTCCGGAATGGCGAGCTCTTTTTCAAGATTGGCAACCGCCTGCGCGGCGGCCGTCTGGGCACCGGATTTTTCCGCTGCCGGAGCAAGCTTGGCCTGAGCCGGTTCCGTGCTGCGCACGACGGCCGGCATATCGGTTTTCAGAGCCTGCTCGGCCGGCGAGGGAAAGGGTGCGGCTTCGAAACCCGCTTCCTTGTCGATCCCCGTTGCCACCACGGACACGCGAATGATGCCGTCCAGCGTCTCGTCGAATGTCGCACCGAGAATGATGTTGGCGTCGGAATCGACTTCCTCGCGGATCCGCGTTGCTGCCTCGTCGACTTCGAACAGGGTCAGGTCGTTGCCGCCCGTGATCGAGATCAGCAGGCCTTTCGCACCCTTCATGGACGATTCGTCCAGCAGCGGGTTCGCGATGGCTGCCTCGGCCGCCTGCTGAGCGCGTTTTTCACCGCTCGCCTCGCCGGTGCCCATCATCGCCTTGCCCATGCCGCGCATGACCGAGCGGACATCGGCAAAGTCGAGGTTGATGAGACCTTCCTTGACCATCAGGTCGGTGATGCAGGCGACGCCCGAGTAGAGAACCTGGTCGGCCATGGCAAATGCGTCGGCAAACGTGGTCTGCGCATTGGCGATCCGGAACAGGTTCTGGTTCGGAATGACGATGAGCGTGTCGACGTTGCGCTGCAATTCGTCAATGCCGGTATCGGCGATGCGCATGCGGCGCGCGCCTTCGAACTGGAACGGCTTGGTGACGACGCCGACGGTCAGGATGCCTTGCTCGCGCGCCGCGCGTGCAATCACCGGGGCTGCGCCGGTGCCGGTGCCCCCGCCCATGCCGGCGGTGATGAACACCATGTGTGATCCGGAAAGGTGATCGTTGATTTCGTCGATCACTTCCTCGGCCGCGGCCGAACCGACTTCCGGCTGCGATCCGGCACCGAGACCTTCGGTAACGGCCACACCCATCTGGACCAGGCGGTCCGAGTGGTTCATTGCCAGCGCCTGGGCGTCCGTGTTGGCTACGACGAAGTCGCAGCCCTGGAGGCCGGCTGTGATCATGTTATTGACGGCGTTTCCGCCCGCGCCGCCGACGCCGAAAACCGTAATGCGCGGTTTCAGCTCCTGAATGTCGGGCATCTTAAGGTTGATGGTCATATTATCCTCGCGACCCATTGGCTCCCCCGGTACGGGAGACCCCTCTTCTTCCCTAACTTCAGCTGCCATGCCTGGCAGCTCCAATTCGTGGCTGTCGTCTTCTTGGCTCATGTCGTCAGAAGCTTTCCCTGATCCACTGGCCCACGCGGGCCAGGTAACCAGATTGTCCGCTCCACCCGGTTCGACGGTTCTTGTGCTCGAACTGTTCGATCTGGGCGACCTGCGGATAAATCAAGAGGCCGACAGCGGCGGCAAAAGCCGGCCCTTTGGCAGCCTCGGGAAGACCGGCGACGCCTAATGGCCGGCCAAGACGGACGTTGCGCCCCAGAATGTGACGCGCAACCTCTCCAAGACCCGTGAGCTGACTGGCACCCCCTGTCAGGACGATCTGTTTGCCAACCCGGCCTGCAAAGCCGGACGCGGTCAACCGATCCCTCACGAGTTCAAGGATTTCTTCCACGCGCGGCCGGATGACACGGGTCAGCGCCGAGCGGGGGATTTGATTGGGCAGTTCGTTGTCGCTTTCAAGCGGCGGCACCGTCAGTAGATCGCGCTCGTCCGAACTGGAGGCCAGCGGCGATCCGTAGAGTGTCTTCAGGCGCTCTGCGTCCTGCAGCCGGGTTGCGAACGCCCGCGCGATATCGGTTGTGACATGATTGCCGCCAACCGCGATCGCATCGAGATGCACCATGTGCCCTTCGACAAAGACGGACAGGGTTGTCGTTCCGCCGCCCATGTCGATACAGGCCACGCCGAGTTCGGCTTCATCATCGACTAGCGTCGACAGGCCGCTGGCAAACGGTGTCGCGACCATGGTCTCCACGTGAAGATGCCCGCGGTTGATGCACAGTTCGAGATTGCGGACCGGGGGCACTTCGGCGGTCACGACCTGCATGTCGACACCGAGCTTGTGCCCCATCATGCCGCGCGGATCGCGGATGCCGCGGCTGCCATCGAGGGAATAGGATATCGGCAAGGCATGCGTCACCGCCCGTCCTTCGGTGACGGAGTGACTGGAACCCGCTGAAAGGACCCTTTGAATGTCGGCTTCCGAAACGCTCTCGCCCGCCAGCGGCACACCGGCGCTGTAGACCTCGCTCTGCAGCCGTCCGCAGCTGATATTGGCAATCAGCGATTCAACCGTGACGCCGGCCATCCGCTCGGCGCTGTCGACCGCGAGCCGGATCGCCTGCTCGGCTGCGTCCATGTCGACGACGACGCCCGACTTGATCCCGCGCGAACGCTGGTAGCCGTAGCCGAGCACCTCGACCTTGTGGGACCGGCTGGACAGCACGGATTTCTCATCCTGCGGCACGAGCTTCGCGATCAGGCAGCAGATCTTGGTCGAGCCGACATCCAGGACCGACATGATCACGGAACGCCGCGTCGGCAGCGGACGCATCTTCGGCAGGTAAAGGTTCTTGTCGGAGCGGCTCATGTGTCCTGCTCCTTCTTGCCCGAACGGTTGCGGCCGCCCGTCATGATCTTGCGCTGTTCTGCGGCCTCGTCGGACAGCCGCACGGTCACCCTGTCGGCAAGACGCATGTCGATGGCAACGATGTCACGGGAGAGCAGACCGCTGTCTTCATCCATTTCGACAAGGTCGGCCAGGGCCGCCTGATAGTTCTGCTCCGGCAGACGGATCGAAATGCCGTTCTCCAGCTGCAGATCCCAGCGCCTGTCGCTGACGAGGAATGCCGCGCGCACGCGCGGGCGCAGCGCAGGCACCGCTTCCAGCGCCGAATTGATTTCAGAAGCCCTGCGCTGTGCGCCGTGATTGACGACCAGCAGAAGATTGGCATAGCGGCCGTCGACATCATCCGTGATCACGTCGCCAGCCTGATTGACGATCGAAACGAGGTCGCCGCGCTGCCAGAGTGCATAGGGCACCCGCTCCTCGATCTTGATCTGAAGCGTGCTCGGATAGAGCTTCATGACGGACGCGTTCTTGACCCAGGCCATCGCGTTGAGCCGTTCGCGCGCTCCGACCGCATCAAAGAGGGCAAGCGATGTGCCTTCATGAATTTCCAGCGCTTCCAGGATCTGGAACTCGTTGATTTCGCGCTGTCCGGACAGCTTGACGGCCTCGATACCGAAGCCGGCCGCCGACAGGAGCGCATCGGACACGACCCGGCCATGTCCACCTATGACTATTCCATAACCAATTGTTAAGGTTAAGAAACCCAGCGCAGCTGCAGATCCCGTCCACCTGGGGAGCTCGGCCAGCCGCCCTGCGGAGCGCCAGACAGGCTGCCTGTGCAAACGCGAAACACCACGGCCGCGCGGAGCCAGTTCGGCTTCAAGCGGTGTCAGCGTTTCCCTATTCCATTTGCGACCTAGCGACAGCAACTCGCGTCCTCAACCATCCAACTGACCAGATCCTTGAAACTCATCCCCTTGTGGGCCGCCATTTCCGGCACAAGAGAGGTTGGCGTCATGCCTGGCTGTGTGTTCACTTCTAGGCAGATCAGGGTCCCGGATCCGTCTTCGCGCTCGTCGAATCGAAAATCGGCACGCGAAACACCGCGGCATCCCAGGGCCTGATGCGCCTTAACCGCTAGTGTCTCTATGGTTTGGTAAACAATCGGTGAAATTTTTGCAGGAAGAATGTGTTTTGATCCGCCTTCAACATATTTTGCGTCGTAATCGTAGAAGCTGTGACCCATCGGCACGATGTCGATCACACCCAGGGCCTTGTCATCCATGACGGCACAGGTCAGTTCCCTTCCGTCGATGAACTTTTCGCACATGAGAACATCCGGGTAGGGCCAGTCCTGCCGGCTCAGCTCCTGCGGCGGAAACTCTTGATCTTCCTTGACAATCAGGACTCCGAAGCTGGATCCCTCATTGATCGGCTTAAGCACGTAAGGCGGCTTCATAGGGTGTTCGCGCAAGATGTTGTGACGGTTGACGATTATGTCTTCCGTGACCGGCACACCGGCGGCCTGCATCACCGCTTTCGCCTTGATCTTGTGCATCGCGAGGGCCGATGCCATGACGCCCGAGTGCGTGTAGGGAATGTTAAGAAACTCTAAAATTCCCTGTACGCAGCCATCCTCGCCGAAGGGTCCGTGCAGCGCGTTGAAGGCGACATCCGGTTTCAGTTTCTGGAGAACTTGCGAAATATTCCGGTCGACATCGATCCGGGAGACCTGGTAGCCGGCCTCTTCAAGCGCATCGGCGCATTCCCGGCCGCTGGTCAGACTGACCGGGCGTTCATTGACCCACCCGCCCATGAGAACGGCAACGTGCTTCTTGGCCATCTACGCAGCCTCCCCTTCCGGTCCTAGAAACGGTTCGACCACGCCGGTATCTCCGAACAGGCCGAGACGCTTGATTTCCCATTCAAGGCGGATGCCGCTGTGTTGCAGCACGCGCGCCCTCACGGTTTCGCCGAGCAGTTCCAGGTCGTGACCCGTCGCCGACCCCGTGTTGATCATGAAGTTGCAATGCATTTCGGACATCTGCGCCCCGCCGACGCGAAGCCCCCTGCAGCCCGCCGCATCGACTTCCTTCCAGGCAGATGTTCCGGGCGGGTTCTTGAATGTCGAGCCGCCGGTCTTTTCGCGGATCGGCTGGGCTTTTTCCCGGTGGTCGACGACATCGGCCATTTCCTGGCGAACGGACGCCTCATCCTGGGGAACGCCCTCGAAGACGGCCGACGTGAAGATGAGATCCCGTGATGCGGTGGAATGCCGGTAGGCATAGCCCATGTCGGCATTCGACAGGACATGCCTGTTGCCGTCACGGTCGATCGCGGTCAGCTCCACCATGCGGTCGCGGGTTTCCGTGCCGTGCGCGCCCGCGTTCATGCGCAGCGCACCACCGAGTCCGCCGGGAATGCCGGTATAGAAGGCAAAACCGCCGAGCCCGGCTTTCGCGGCCGCTTCGGACAGGCGCTTGTCCGGCACCGCTGCCCCCGCCCTCAGACGGGTCTCGCCGACCTGCTCGATCGCCCCGAAGCCCTTGGCGCTCAACCGGATGACGACGCCCTCAAGGCCGCCGTCACGGATCAGAAGGTTGGACCCGAGCCCGACGGGCAGGATCGGGATGTCCTTGGGAAGTCCGGCAAGGAAGGTGGCAAGATCGTCTTCGTCGGCAGGCTGAAACATGAGTTGGGCCGGGCCGCCTGTCCGGAACCAGGTCACAGCCGACATGGGCTGGTTGGAGGTGAATTTGCCGCGCACGCCCTCGCCCAGGCTCGGATGGATCTCCAGAAGATCGGGAAAACGCATGGAAATCCCCTAAAGCTCTTCGAGCTGCTTGGGCAGTGCATAGGCCCACTGCGTGATGTTTCCTGCACCCAGGCAGACAACAAAATCGCCCGGTTCCGCGAGCTCCTTGACCGCCTCGGGCAGTTCCTCCGGACCTTCAATCGACCGAACATTGCGATGGCCGCGGGTTTTCATGCCCGACACCAGGTCGGTATGGAAGGCTCCCTCGATGGGTTGCTCTCCGGCTGCGTAAACCGGTGTGATGATCACCGCATCCGCGTCGTTGAAGCAGTTGGAAAAGTCATCGAAGAGACTTTGCAGCCGGGTGAACCTGTGCGGCTGCATCACCGCGATCACCTTGCCGCTTGTGGATTCCCGCGCGGCATGAAGAACAGCCTTGATCTCGACCGGGTGGTGCCCGTAATCGTCGAAGATCTGCACGCCATCGACCGTGCCGGTATGCGTGAAGCGCCGCTTCACACCGCCGAATTCCGAAATGCCTTTCTTGAGATCGTCCGGCCCGACGCCAAGCTGCGAGGCAACGGCGATCGCCGCAGTCGCGTTCGAGACATTGTGCAGACCCGGCATCGGCAGGACCAGATCCGTCAGTTCGACCACCTCCTCCGTTCGCCGGTCGCGGATCGATACGGAGAATGTCGCCTTGCCGCCATCCATGGAAACGTCCGTGTAGCGCACGTCTGCCTGCGGGTTGGTGCCGTAGGTCACCACGCGCCGGTCCTCGATCGTGCCGATCATGGTCTGGACTTCTGGGTGATCGAGGCACATGACGGCGAAACCGTAGAAGGGGACATTCTCGATGAATTGCCGGAAGGCGGCCCTGACCCCGTCGAAATCACCGTAATGATCGAGATGTTCCGGGTCGATATTGGTCACGATCGCGATGTCTGCGGGCAGCTTCACGAACGTGCCGTCGCTCTCGTCGGCTTCGACGACCATCCAGTCGCCCGCGCCCATTCGGGCGTTCGTCCCATAGGCGTTGATGATGCCGCCGTTGATCACGGTCGGGTCGAAATTGCCCGCATCGAGGAGGGCCGCGACCATGGATGTGGTCGTTGTCTTTCCGTGCGTGCCACCGACGGCAATGGCCTGTTTGAAGCGCATCAGTTCGGCCAGCATCTCGGCGCGCCGCACGACGGGAATGAGTTTTTCGCGCGCGGCGATCAGCTCCGGATTGTCCTTCTTGATCGCTGAGGAGACCACGAGGACTTCGGCATCGCCGATGTTCTCGGCGCGGTGCCCGACCTCGACCGCTATGCCGTGGGAGCGCAGACGCTGGACATTGGCGTTTTCCGCCATGTCCGAGCCCTGCACCTGGTATCCCAGCGTCTTGAGCACCTCGGCAATTCCGCTCATGCCGATGCCACCGATCCCGACAAAGTGGACCGGTCCGATATCGTGCGGCATCTTCATGGCCGTTCTCCCTTGTTTGCCGCCACCCGTTCGACCAGATCAGCCAGGCGGCTGACCGCATCGGGTTTCGCGACCTTGAGCGCGTTCGCGGCCGCTTCGGTGAGCAGGCCGGGCGCGTGTATGAGTTTGGTAAGTTCCTCGGCTAGTCGTTCCGGACTCAGCTCCGACTGACGGATCGGCCAGGCACCGCCGGCCTGTTCCAGAACCTTGGCATTGGCGGCCTGATCCTGGTCGATGGCACCGGGCAGAGGCACGAGGATCGAAGGCCGGCCGAGCACACTGAGTTCGCTGACCGATGACGCTCCTGACCTGCACAGGACAAGATGGGAATCTGCAATACGCCTGGGCATGTCCTGAAAGAACGAGGCGCATTCGGCCCTGATCCCGAGCGTGTCGTAGACTTTCTGCACCCGGTCCATGTCTTCCGGCCTACATTGCTGCACGATGGACAGCCGGTTTCTGAGGTCTTCGGGCAGTTGCTCGACGGCAGGCGGCAGCAGGTCGGAGAAGAACCGCGCGCCCTGCGACCCGCCGAAAACCAGAAGCTTGAACTCCCCTTCCGCTTCTGGAGCCGTGTAGGGTTGGTTTGCGGCCTCCAGAACGGCATCGCGGACCGGGTTGCCGGTCTGGACCTGCTTTGCGGCAAGATCGCCCGGCAAGTTCTCCAGCGGAACGCTCGTCGCAATCGCGGTGACGCCCTTGGCCAGCATCTTGTTGGCACGCCCCATGACACCATTGGCTTCATGCAGGATCGACGGCGTACCCGTCAGGCGGGCTGCGTACATCGGCGGAAAGGTCGGATAGCCGCCGAAACCGGCGACGACATCCGGTTTGAGTGACTTGATGACGGAGCGCGCCTGGAGCGTGCCCAGAAGCAGATTGAGCCCGGTTTTCGCAAGCGCGACCGGGTTTCGGCCCCGGATGGTTTCCGAGGCAATGATGTGAACCGCGCGCGCCGGAAAAGCCGTGCCGTATTTGTCGGCACGCTCGTCGGTCGCCAGTTCAACCGCCCAGCCGCGCCTTTCAAGCTCGGAGGCAAGGGCCTGCGCCGGAAACAGGTGGCCGCCCGTGCCTCCGGCGGTAAGAAGGACTGTTTTGCTCATGTCTCGTGGCAACTTGGGTTACATCAACGACGAAGGCGAAAGCCGGCTGACAGTTACGACTTCGGAACGCGATGGCCGGGGTCTCCTGCGCGTCAGTGCGAGGATGGCACCCGCCGTCATCGCCGAAGACAGCAGCGACGAACCACCGTAGGAAATGAAGGGCAGCGTCATGCCCTTGGACGGCATGAGGTGTAGGTTCACCGCCAGATTGATCGTCGCCTGCAGGCCGAAAAGCACGACAAGTCCGGCAGTGGCAAGCCGGCTGAAAGCGTCCTGGTCCCGGCTTGCGTGGCTCAGGCCCCGCAGCACAACGAACGCGAACACCGCAACCACGAGCAGACACACGATCACGCCGAACTCCTCGCCGACAACGGCGAAGATGAAATCGGTATGGCTGTCGGGAAGAATGCGTTTGACGGTGCCCTCGCCCGGCCCGCGGCCGAACCATCCGCCCGCCAGAAACGAATCCATCGCGGTGTCGACCTGGAAGGTGTCCCCGGAACTCGGATCCAGAAACCTGTCGACGCGGTTTGTCACGTGCGGCAGGAATGCATAGGCCGCAAACAGACCGAGCACGCCGATCAGGCCAAGTGCCACGATGATCAGCCAGGAAATCCCGTTCAGGAAGAACAGCCCGGCCCAGACCAGTCCGAGCAGCATGGTCTGACCGAAGTCCGGCTGGGCGATCAGCAGTGCTGCGCAAACGGCAAACAGAACGAAGGCGAACAGCACGCCGGGAACCTCGCGCCGGCGCCCGCTTTCGGACAGGAGAAACGCAATCAGCACAACGAAGGCGGGTTTGAGAAACTCCGACGGCTGCAGGGAAAAGCCCGCGATATAGATCCAGCGCCGCGCGCCCTTGGCTTCAAACCCGAGGAACAGCGTCGCAATCAGAAGAACGAGCGACACCACGAACAGGATCAGCGCGGCCCGCCTAACCATGCGCGGCGGCATGAGCGACCCGGCCAGCATGATCGCAACCGCCGGAATGAGAAACAGCGCCTGCCGCTTGACGAAATAGAGGGTGTCGATCCCGAGCCGTTCGGCAACCGGAGGGCTGGCCGCAAACGACAGGACCACTCCACCCACCATCAGCAGGCCGAAGGCGGCGAGCAGGTAGTGATCGACGGTCCAGAGCCATTCGGCGAATTTGCTGCGATCCGCGCGAGATACCATTATGCGACCTCCTGCGAGTTTCCAGCGCCCGGCAGGGCACGCACCGCGCCCACGAAGGCCGCGCCGCGCAGTTCAAAATTCGGGTATTGATCGAAACTCGCACAGGCCGGCGAAAGGAGAATTGCGATTTCCTCCGCCCCGTCCTCCGCCGCTTCGCCTGCTGCGTCCAAAACGGCCTGCGGCAATGTTCCGCTGATCTGGAACGGGACACGGCCCTCCAGCACCTTGGCGAAGTCTTCCGCCGCTTCCCCGATGAGGAACGTTTTGGCGATCCTCGGAAAATATTCGTCCAGCGACGAGATCCCGCCTTCCTTGGCGCGTCCGCCCGCGATCCAGTAGATCCGCTCGAAGCTGGACAGGGCCCGGGCCGCGGCGTCCGCGTTGGTCGCCTTGGAATCGTTGACGAACAGCACGCGCCCGCGTTTTGCGACAATCTCCATGCGATGATGCAGCCCCGGGAAGGTGGTGAGCGCGGCGGCAATTTTCTCGGATGGCTGCTCCAGGGCACGCAGGGCCGCAAACGAGGCGGCGGCATTCTGGCCGTTGTGGTCTCCGCGCAGACTGTCGACCCCGCCCAGCAGGGCAACCTGGCGCTGCGTTCCGCTGTGCGCTTCGATCAGGAACCCGTGCGACGCATAGATACCTTCCGTCAGCTCCCGCTCCCCGGCTATCCTGCACACCGGCTTGTGTGCGAGTTCGAGCCGGTCCGCGATCTGGGAAGACAGGCGATCGTCGACACCGATGATCGCCAGCTTGGACCCGGCCACGAGCCTTTCCTTGATCGCGGCATAGTTTTCCATGGTGCCGTGCCGGTCGAGATGATCCGGCGACAGGTTCATGTGCACGCCGATACTCGGGTCAAGTGTCGGCGACAGATCGATCTGGTAGGACGAGCACTCGACGACGTAGTGGCGCCCGGGCACGGGTGGCTGCAGCTCAAGAACCGGCGTTCCGATATTTCCGCCCACCTGAACATCAAGCCCGAGTTCCTGGAGCAGATGCGCGATGAGCGCGGTGGTTGTCGACTTGCCGTTCGTTCCGGTGATCGCGATGAACGGAGCGGAAAGGCATTGTCTGCGCCGCTCCCGGCAGAACAGTTCCACGTCTCCGATGATCTCCACAGCGGCCTCGCGTGCGAGATCGACGGTCCAGTGCGGCACCGGATGCGTGAGCGGTACGCCGGGCGACAGCACCAGCGCGGCGATGCCGTCCCAGTCAAGCGCGCGCAGATCCAGCGTTGAAAGACCCTCGTCAGCCGCCTGTCGAACCCGCGCCTCGTTATCATCGTGACACACGACCTCCGCCCCGCCCGCTTTCAGGGCACGCGCGGTCGCAAGGCCGGACCCGCCAAGTCCGAACAGCGCGACCTTCCTGCCCTGAAATGTCGTGACGGGGATCATGCGGCCTACCTCAGCTTCAGCGTGGCAAGGCCGAGCAGGGCAAGGACTACGGCAATGATCCAGAACCGGATCACCACCTGGCTTTCCGTCCATCCCATCATTTCGAAATGGTGATGGATCGGGGCCATTCGGAACACCCTTTTTCCCGTCAGCTTGAAGGAAATCACCTGCACGATCACCGAGACGGCTTCCAGCACGAACAGGCCGCCTATGATCGCAAGGACGATTTCGTGCTTGGTGGCAACGGCGATCGCGCCGATCATGCCGCCGAGCGCCAGCGACCCGGTGTCACCCATGAAAATCGCGGCCGGTGGCGCATTGAACCAGAGAAAACCGAGCCCCGCACCGATCACCGCGCCGCAGATGACGGCGAGTTCGCCGGTTCCCGAGACATGGTGGATCTGCAGGTAGTTCGCAAAAACCGCGTTGCCTGACAGATAGGCAATTAGTCCGAACGACGCACAGGCGATCATGACCGGGACGATCGCAAGCCCGTCGAGGCCGTCGGTCAGGTTGACGGCATTCCCGGCCCCGACCATGACAAAGGCGGCGAAGGGGATGAAAATGAGGCCGAGATTGAGCGTGAAGTCCTTCAGGAACGGAAAGGTGATCGCCTCGGAATACTCGGACGTGTCGAGGATCGTCACCGCATAGGCCGCGAGCGCCGCAATCAGGAATTCCAGCCCGAGGCGCGCCTTGCCGCCAAACCCGGTATGGGAGGATTTCGTCACTTTCAGGTAGTCGTCATAAAAGCCGATCCCGCCGAAACCGAGCGTCACACCGATCACGACCCAGACATAGGGGTTGGACAGGTCCGACCACAGCAGCGCCGCGACCATCGCGCCCGACATGATCATCAGTCCGCCCATCGTCGGCGTGCCCTGCTTCGTGAGAAGGTGGCTTTCAGGTCCGTCGGCCCGGATCGGCTGGCCATGGCCCTGACGGATGCGCAGGCTTGAAATGATCTTCGGCCCGAACAGGAAAACAAAAAACAGTGCGGTCATGATCGCACCGCCCGTGCGGAACGTGATGTATCTGAACACGTTCAACGCCGAAATCTGCTCCGCAAACTGCCCCAAAAAATAAAACATCAGCTATCCCTTATGCCGCCGCGGTGTCATCCGCAGGCGGGTATTCCTTTTTCAGGGCCTCCACAAGCGGGCCCATGCGGGTCCCGAGTGATCCCTTGATCATAACGACATCGCCGGGACGGACGTCCCTCAAAATGACGTCTTCCAGATCTTTTGCGTCTTCGCTGTAGTGCGACCGCAGCTGTTGCGGCAACCGCTCCCAGAGCGCGTGCATATGCGGACCTGCGCAGTAGACCGCGTCGATCTGCGCCTCGGTTATCGGCTCCAGCAGCTCCGCGTGCAGCCGGTCCGCCTCCGGCCCCAGTTCGCGCATGTCGCCGATCACCGCAATCCTGCGGCCGGGGCGCGTGACCGGTGTCTCGCCGATCACCGAAATGGCCGCACGCATGGAGGCGGGATTGGCGTTGTAGCTCTCGTCCACGAGGTCGAATGCGCCACCCGGCGCCACGAGGCGGCTGACTTCGCCGCGCCCCCTTGGCGGCTTCATACTGTCGAGGGCCAGCCCTGCCCGGGCCAGGTCCGCGCCGACGTCTTGAACAGCGGTCAGGACCGCCAGGCTGTTTTTCACGACATGTTTGCCGGGCGCACCGACCTTGTAGGTGATTTCGATGCCGAGAATGGAAGCATCGACGCTCGATCCACCCGCATAGCTGACGACATTCTCCACATGGCTGTCCGCGTTCGGGTCAAGCCCGAACGTCTGAACTCTCGCGACGCCGGCGGTGGTGGCAAGAAAGCGCAGGAGATCGTACTGGCGATTGTCTTTGTTGAGGATCGCCACGCCGTCTGGTTCCAGTCCCTCGAAGATCTCGGCCTTGGCCTGCGCGATCTTTTCAACCGAATCGAAGAATTCCAGGTGAACCGGCTGAACCGTCGTGATGATCGCGACGTGCGGCCGAACCATCTTGACCAGCGGCGTGATCTCGCCGTGGTGGTTCATGCCGATTTCGAAGACGCCGTATTCGGTGTCGGCCGGCATGCGCGCAAGCGTCAGAGGCACACCCCAGTGATTGTTGAAAGACGCGACGGACGCGTGCACCTTGCCGGACTGCTCCAGCGTCAGCCGGAGCGCTTCCTTGGTGCCCGTCTTGCCGACGGAACCGGTGACCGCGATGATCCGGGCGCTTGTGCGCGCACGCGCAGCTACCCCGATCCGGCGCATGGCCTCCAGCGGATCGCCGACAACCAGGTATCGTCCGTCCTCTGGCAGGTCCGAAAGTTTGCTTTCGGCAACGATCGCAATGCTCGCACCGGCCTCCAGCGCGGCTGCAACATAGTCGTGCCCGTCGAAGCGCTCTCCCCTGATCGCAACGAAAGCATCGCCCGGTTCCAGCGACCGGCTGTCGATCGAAATCCCCGTAATCTCCGCGTCGGCCTCACCCTTGACACGGCCGCCAGCAGCCTCGGCAAATGCATCCAGTTTCCAGAGAGGGTCGCTCATGGTGCTCCTTGAAGGCTTATCGCACGCTGCACGGCGTCGTGATCGGAAAAGGGAATCACTGTGTCGCCAACAATCTGGCCGGTTTCGTGGCCCTTTCCGGCAACACACAGGATATCGCCGGCTTGAAGCCCGCGAACGCCTTCGGCAATCGCTTCCATCCGGTCGCCAATCTCAAGCGCGTCCGGTGCACCGGACATGACCGCCTCGCGAATGGATGCCGGATCCTCAGATCGCGGGTTGTCATCCGTTACAATGACCAGATCCGAGTGGCGTGCAGCCGCCTCGCCCATGAGCTTGCGCTTGCCGGGATCCCGGTCTCCTCCGGCACCTATGACGACGGCAAGCTTGCCGGTCGCGATCGGCCGGAGTGCGGCAAGCGCATTGTCGAGCGCATCCGGCTTGTGTGCATAGTCGACAAAGACAAGTCCGCCGGCCTCTGTCCTGCCGGCCAGTTCCAGCCGCCCCGGAGCGCCCTTGAGATTTTCAAGGGACCGCAGCACCAGACCCATGTCCGTGCCCGCGGCAATGGCGAGCCCGGCCGCAATCAGGGCATTGGAAACCTGGAAACGCCCGATCAGGGGCAGCGTGACCCTGTATTCGCCGCGATCCGTCTGCAGCGTGAGTTCCTGACCCGCGCCTTCGGTCCTGAGACCGGTCAATTTCAGATCGCGCCCCGTTTCTCCGACCTCGAAAACCGGCAATCCGCGTTGGCTGGCGACATCGATGACCCGGTCGGCATATTTTTCGCCCGGATCGACAACCACCGTTCCGCCCGCAGGCAGCAGATCTGCAAAGAGCCGGAGCTTGGCGCGCAGATAGTCCTCGATGCTGGGATGGTAGTCCATGTGATCCCGGCCGAGATTGGTGAAGGCGGCAGCCGTCAGGCGTACACCATCCAGTCTGTACTGATCCAATCCGTGGGACGAGGCTTCCAGGGCCGCATGGTTGATCCCTTCCGCTTCCAGCTCGCTCAGTTCCTTGTGGAGCGCGACGGGATCCGGCGTGGTCAGGCCGCCGTAGGTCACGCCGTCGGCCTTGACGATACCGAGCGTTCCAAGGCTGGCCGCCGGATGGCCTGCAGCCTGGAAGATCTGACGCACGAAATGCGCAACCGAGGTTTTGCCCGCGGTGCCCGTGACCGCAACGATCACGTCCGGCTGCCTGCTGTGGAACTTGGCCGCAAGACGGGCGAAGACCCTTCGGGGTTCGTCGACCGCGATGACGGCAATTTCATCGGGAAGCTGAGCCTTGACGGCATCCGCAGCGTCACTGGCACACAGGACCGCGACCGCGCCGGCCTGAACCGCGCTTGGGACGAAACGGGTCCCGTCGACCGCCGTGCCCCTGAAGGCGGCAAACAGGTATCCTGGCTGCGCAGACCTGCTGTCAGCTGTCAGTCCCGTTATTTCAAGACCGTTTGCCTGAACCGGCAAGGGAATGCCGTCGGCAAGATATTCAAGATCCATTGCGCCTGATCGTTCGGTTTGTGCGTCGTCCTTGAAAGCCCTGGCACCGGTAAACGGCTGCGACCCCGCCGGCACCTGGCTGTCTATGTCTCCTTAATAGGAAATCTCAATCGGTTCATCCCCCTTGCCGAAGCGCGGCATCACGCCGAGCATCGGCGCTGAACGTCTCACGATCGCGCCGACCGTCGGCGCCGCGTTCAGTCCCGCGGTCGCCCCGATGCCCTTGCGCTCGGGTTTGGGTTCGTCAATCACCACGAGAACAACGTATCTCGGGTCATCCATCGGAAAGGCGGAGAGGAACGAGTTCCGCCGCTTGTTGCTGACATAACGGCCGTTTTCAATCTTTTCCGCGGTCCCGGTCTTGCCGCCGACTGTATATCCGGGAACATCGGCGCGGCGGCCCGATCCGTTGAGAACATTCAACCGGAACAGGTACCGCATCATGCGGCTCACATCCGGAGAAATGACCTGTTTTCCAACAGCTTGCGCCTGCTCTTGCGACCGCGGCAAGAAGGTCGGTGGCAGCAGCTTGCCACCGTTGACAACCGCAGCGGCGGCGACTGCCGTCTGCATCGGAGTGACCGACAGACCATGACCGAAGGAGATGGTCATCGCCGCCAGTTCGTTCCACTTCGGCGGCAGCAGCGGCGCTGCGTTTTCGGGCAGTTCCGTGCTCAACCGCTTTGTCAGGTGAAGCCGCTCGAGGAATTCCTTCTGCCGCGAAACCCCGGTCGCCAGCATCATCTTGGCGGTGCCGATATTGGACGAATAAATGAAAATCTCGGGCACCGACAGGATCCGGTTTTTCCCGTGGAAATCGGAAATTGTCCGTCCTGCGGCACGAATCGGGCGCGTCGCATCGAAGCTGTCGTTGATGGAAACGGCTCCGGAATCGAGCGCCATCGCGGTTGTGAACGCCTTGAACACGGAGCCCATCTCGAAAACGCCCCCGGTCGCCCGGTTCAGGCGGTCCCGCTCAAGGGCCTGCGCGCGATCGTTCGGATCGTAGTCCGGCAAGGAGGACATGGCGACCACTTCGCCCGTCTTGGCGTCCAGGACAATGCCGGCCGCTGCAATCGCGCGGTAGCGCTCCATTGCCTTGACCAGTTCGTCGCGCACAACGTGCTGCACGCGCAGATCCACGGAAAGCCTGACAGGCTCCATCGACTTGTCCGACGCAAATCCCAGCGACTGCAGATCGGCCAGCCACTCGTCATCGATATGCTTTTCGATGCCGGCGAGGCCCTGGTTGTCGACATTCACGGACCCGACGATGTGTCCCGCTGTCGGACCTCCCGGGTAGAACCTCTGGTTTTCGGACAGGAAACCGATACCGGGCAGGCCGAGATTGTGAACCTCATCGGCCTTTTGCGGGGTCATTTCACGCTTCAGCCAGACAAACCCGGCGCCGCTCTCCAAGCGCCGCCGCACCACCTGTTCGTCAAGCTCCGGAAGCGCCCGGATCAGGCCCTCGACAGCTTCGTCGACGTCAATGATCCGGCGCGGCTCCGCGTAGAGCGAAGCGGTCTTGATATCGGTTGCAAGGATTTCCCCGTTCCGGTCGATCAGGTCCGGCCGGGAAGCGGACACCGAATCCTGCGCGGAAATCCAGGCGCGTGACGGCGCTTCCTCCATCTGGGCCAGGTGAACGAGCCGTCCCGCGATGGCGGCATAGACGCAGGCAAAAGCCATCATCGCGACGATGACACGCGACCGCACGGCGCTGGAGGACACCGAGCCACGTGCGCTCCTCGGGCTGGAGCGCCTGACCTGAAGAAAGCTTGCCGGTTCGCTTACGATCGTCATCGGAGCCCCCTACTGAATCGCCGCAGATGAACCGGCATAACCGCCCATCTGGTTGGAGCCGCCGATCGGCTCGAGCATGACCGGGCGCGCAGGAAGCTCTTCGGGGCCAACGATCTGTTTCACGTCAAGAGCATCCAGTTCGAGATAGGTGTTGTAGCGTTCGACGAGGCCCTGGAGGCGGTCGGGCTTGTTCAGGAGGCTCCATTCCGCCTTGAGGTTGCGGATCGCGTTGCGCTCCTCATCGATCTGCCGCTGCAGATCCGCGACCTTCGCCGCAGACTTGGTCGCCGCGAGCTTCATGTCGTAGACGGTCGCAGCGCCGATCACGACGGCGAGAATGAACAGGATGTTCAGCGTGCGTACCATGGTCAGCCCCCCAGACCGTGAAATTCTGCAAGCCGCGGGACACCCGCCGCGTGAATATCCAGGTCGCGCGCAGGTGCGCCGGTGCGCCGCCCTGCCCTCAGTTTCGCCGAGCGCGCCCTCGGATTGCCTGCCGTTTCTTCCGCCTTCGCCTCGACCGCCTTGCGCGTCAGAAGCTCGAACGTCGCCGGGGGAACTTCCTCCTCCGGCATGTGGCGCGACCCGCCGCCGCGCGTTCTGGTCCGATCCTGGAAGAACCGCTTGACGATCCGGTCTTCCAGCGAATGGAAACTCACCAGCACGAGACGCCCGCCCGGGCGCAGGATGCGCTCCGCCGCGCCCAGCGCTTCGGCCGCCTGGTGCAGTTCACCGTTCACATAGATCCGAAGAGCCTGGAACGTGCGTGTCGCGGGATGGATCTGAGCCTTCTTGGGAGAGCGCCCGAGAACCTTTTCGACGAGGTTCGCCAACTCAAGCGTTCTGTCGAACCGCTTTTCCTTGCGTGCGCTGTCGATGGCATGCGCGACGGACGTCGCCCGTTTTTCCTCGCCCAGAAGCCCTATGATGCGGATAAGGTCCCTGACCGGCAGATCATTGACGACGTCGGCCGCCGACGGGCCCGCCTGCTCCATGCGCATGTCCAGCGGACCATCGCGCAGGAAGGAAAACCCGCGCTCGGCTTCATCCAGCTGCATCGACGAGACCCCCAGATCGAGAACCACGCCGTCGACGGCATCGAAACCGCAGCTGCGCGCATGATCTTCAAGGTCGGAAAACTGGCCGGACACGAGCATCAGCGCACCCTGCGCCTCGTCCTCCAGTGCCCGCCCCGCGGAAATTGCGTCAGGATCCCGATCGACACCGACCACCCGCGCGCCTTTCGCCAAAATGGCACGGGAATATCCGCCGGCCCCGAATGTCCCGTCGACGATCACTTCACCGGGCTTCGGATCGAGCCACTCCAGAACTTCACTCAGGAGAACCGGCACGTGGCGCTCGGGTCCGCCAGCGGCAGAAGCAGCGTCTCTGTCGCCGAGCGCCATCATGACGGCTCTCCCTGTGAAGGCGCGGGGCTTTGCCCCGACAGCATCGCGAGCGCACGTCTTTGGGCCTCAGCGCGGTACTCGCGAAACTTTTCCGGCTCCCAGATCTGAAACTTGTAATTCAACCCGACGAAAGTGACCTGATCGGTGATCCCGGTATGCTCCTTGATCATTTCGGAAATCGTCACGCGGCCATCGCCATCGATTTTCGGGTTTTCGCTTGCACCGAAAAGGGCGACCGCCAGAGCGTCATGGTCGGGTGACAGCTTGGCGAATGCCTCGGAGCGTTTGCTGATCTCCGCCAGCAGATCGTTTCCGCCGGCATCGACGGCATCGCAATGTGCGGAAGTGATGCAGTACAGCCCCTCAAATCCATCTCTCGCCAAGACCGACCGGAAGGGTGCCGGGATCGACACGCGCCCCTTGGCATCCAGCCGGTTGGTAAAGTGAGAAACAAATCCGGCCATAAATCCCCTTCAGACAGGTCCCCACCTGTCGAAATCCCCAAATCACCCTTCGAAAGAAACGGTCAAGGCGACCAAGGACATGCAATTTGCAAAACCGGCTCCTGCCGAGCCGTCAATTTATGCCCCGGACCGCGTTTATATGGGCCCGCATCCCCCGTTCTGGGTCATTATGGGATACCATGGGAAAACATGGGCAGTCAATGGAATCTCATGGATTCTGGCTGGATTTGATCGCTCACGACCCCATCGCATGACGTTAATCGAAACATGCTTAATGAAGCCTTGACAGAATTAAAGAATCAGATTCGCAGGATTACGGAGGTTTTACGTTCCGCACTCCCGCAACCCGGCAAAAACTGCCGCCCGAAACGGCCTTTGTGAATGACCTGTGGAGAACAAGAACGCCGCGCAATCGCGCGGCGTTTTCACTGCTACGGCACCTGTCCGGATCAGCTGAGCAAATCGGTGTTGCCGAGGTTTTCGAGCTGGTTGGCAACGCCGCCCTGATCCGTGACAACGGTGTTCCAGCCGGCAGCGGTCAGATTGGCGAGCGACAGATCTTCCGCCTGGACCCCTTCCAGAAGCAGGCTGTGACCGCCATTGTTCTCGACCGTGATCTGAAGCCCGTCGGCGGCTTCCGAGATGGAAATGTCAGACCCGCCAAGACCGCTGAAATTCAGACTGTCCTCCGCCGGATTAAAGGCCTTGACGGCGAACTTCCGGCCCCAGTCCCAGGTCACCAGCACCGTATCCGCGCCGTCCTGGAGAACGATGTCATCGTCACCGGCCGCTGGCACGACCGGCTGATCCGGGCCATCGGGTGTATCCGGCGGCGCGGGCTCGGAGACAACGCCAACGCCGTCCCTCACCTGATGACCGTCCGTTGTTGCGCCTGCAGGCGCGTCCGGGGTCAGGAGCGCGCTCCGCGACACCAGCGTCACATCGTTCTGATCGAAGCCGAAAGGCGCTTCCAGGTTGTCTTCCATCACCTGGTCATGATGGAACTCGACAAGGCCGGGTATGAGATCGGATTTTGAAACGCCCGTGAAAACGAAACTCTGGCCGCTTGGCAGCGAACTGATCACCAGTCCTTCCGGGGTGTCCTCCACGCTCAGACGCTCGCGCGTCCCGAAGTAGAGAAAGCTGATCTTCTGCGTCGCCGGATCAAACCCGTCTATCACTTCGCTGACACCGTATTCGTGCGAGCGAAGGTAAACGGTATCACTGTCACGCGGCCCGATATTTGCCTCCCAGGAAAGGATGCCGCCAAGGTCCTGCCGCAGATGCTCGTTGCCGACAATGCCGAAATTCTCGATCGACAGCTCGGAAAGCTGAACGCCCTGAAGGATCTGCATGTCCGGACCCCAGGGATTGTCGATCACCGGCTCGCCCG
Organism: Roseibium sp.; assembly: GCF_965232425.1. Classification (GTDB taxonomy): domain Bacteria; phylum Pseudomonadota; class Alphaproteobacteria; order Rhizobiales; family Stappiaceae; genus Roseibium. The sequence goes on along the minus strand of NZ_OZ246971.1, from coordinate 4,315,309 downwards.
CAGGCGTCATCGTCAGGATGAGGCCATGAACCGAGGCGTTGCCGAAATCGATCTCGTCCGCTGCCGGATCGAAGCCGACAATGTCGTCCGCACCGAAATCAGCAGGCCATTTGACGCCGCCCAGCGCGCTTGCGCCGGAGGGAACCGGCGGATTGGAGCCGTCCGTGTCGTAGACCACGTCGAAGCCGCCCGTGTCGGGTGTTTCAACCGATTGTCCGAGCAGCGTTGCGACTTCGTTCAGGGCGGATTCCTCGGCAACCATGAAGTTGTTCATGGTGAGGTCCGAAGCGTCGATGCCGACAAGAACCGTCTCGCTGGCGATTTCTCCGGTCGGCGTCAGAACACGCACTGTCAGACCGGCAGAAACATCTGCAATCGTCGACGGATAGTCCGCGAACTCGAGCCGTTCCGCTATGATGCCCGCTTCCAGGTGGATCATGTCGGTGGCCGGATTGAAGCTGTCAATCACGCGTGACGGGCTGCCCGGCATGATCATGATCATCTGGGGCCCGTCCGGCGTTCCGGGATCGACCGGGTCTGCCGGATCCGGGTCAACGGGATCGTCCGGGCCGGAGGGGCCAGCGGGACTGCCACCGACCTGCGAGAGGATTTCCTGGCCGGTCGCCGCGCTCATGATGGTGAAGTTGCCGGGAGAAAGATCACCCGGCACAACGCCTTCGAGGGTCAGCGTCTGGTTGTTGGATGCCATCGTGAAGACCGTGTTGCCGCCGTTTTCCGTCATCTCGATCGCCTCGGGAGCGAACCAGTCGATGAAGATCGTGTCGGTTTCAGGGTCGAAATCCGCAAGGCTCCGGTTCGTTCCCCAGGCCCAGGTAATCACCACACTTGCCGTAGTGGCGCTCACACCTGCCGTGCCGTTCCAGCTGTCGGGTGTTGCCGGCGGCACAGGCGTATCGGGAGCATCCGGTTCGTCCGGTGTGTCCGGCTCATCAGGCGCACCCGGATCGTCCGGTTCATCCGGTGTCTCCGGTTCGTCTGGGTCATCCGGCGTAACCGGCGTATCGGGCACACCGGAGCCGTCGCCCACCAGGGCCAGAACCTCTGCCGCCGCCGTCGCATCCAGGATCGTGAAATTCGCGCTGCTCAGCTCGCTCAGCTGAACGCCTTCAAGTGTCGTCGTCTGGCTGTTGGAGGGTACCGCGAAGACGACACCCTGGGCCGTTTCGGAAACCACGAGATCCGCGGCCCCGATCCAGTCAATGAAGATCGTATCGGCTGCCGGGTCGAACCCGGTGACAACCTCGTCCTGTCCCCAGGCCCAGGTAATGACGACGTTGGCGTCGGTCTCAGAAACACCGGCTTCACCGTTGCCTCCCGGGGAACCGGTACCGGGCGTGCCGCCGGGCGTTTCCCCGGGTGTGCCGAGCCCTTCGTCACCGGTGAGCCGATCTTCATAGAAGGAGATCATCTCGGCGATCGAAGGCGAAGAATAACCACCGAATTGATCGATATATTGCAGGATGGAAGTGCCGTATTCGTCCGTACTGACGGCTCCGCCCTGAAGCAGGGACGCTGTGCCCCACGCGCCGCGTAAGTGCGCCGCCGCGAGAATACCGGTCAGTGTCAGCTCCACGGTGACGGTCACGCCGTTCTGGACATAGCTGGCTGTCTGGCCAATGAAATCGCTCAGGGACTGACCGCTGCCGGAAAGCTGTGTCTCCAGAACCTGCAGATTGTAGCCGAAGGCTTCCTGGATCGCGACGTCTTGAGCCTCCTTCGTCATGAAGTCTTCGAGCGATGTGACGCCGTTCTTGCCCGTCCACGTCCCGTCCCAGGTGTTGGTGGCTGCCCCGTTGCCGTAAAAGACGGTGTCATCGTAGTAGCCGAGATCGATCAGCAGCGCCTCGCCGAACTGGAACCCGACGAACCCGAGCGAGTTCATCGACTGGTACGCCATTGCCTCCCATTCGGCATCCGTGAGCTGCGACCAGCTGGTATATTGCGGAAACCGGGTCTCGACGCCGCCCCCGGCCCATTCGTCCAGTTGCCAGTCCTGAATGATGCCGGAATTGTAGCGGTCCCTGTCCCAGCCCGACTCAAAGGCAAGCAGCGCCGCCAGAAAATCCTCGAACGTGCCTTCCATCTTTCTCCCACCTGTATTGATTGAACCGAATCAAGATTAGGCACGAAGAAAGATAGCAACATGGACAAAACATTAAATGTTCAAGGCGATAAAGTGTTCACCGAGTCACATTTTATACATAATCAGGCGAAAAATATTTTGCTGAATACATAAAACACTCAAGATGAAAAATTCTTCCATCAATTCGAGAATTTTCTCTCCGAAAGACGGACCCCGCGGATGGGACGGGAGCGTCAGCAGAACCGGCGGCGGCGCAAGGTGTCCCTGGGTGTCTCCCCATACCGTGCCTTGTAGGCCTGGGAGAACCGTCCCGCATGCCGTTGTCCAGACCTTTCGGCGATCTCCGAAACCGAAAGATTGCCGCTGCTCAATAGCAACAGGTGCCGCGCGAACTTCAGGCGGATGTCCTGCAGTTTCTCCATCGGGCTGCATCCGAACTCGCGCTTGAACACCATCTGCAGATTGCGGGGGGTCGTCCCGGCAAAGGAACAGATATCCAGCAGGCTTATATCCTGATCGAACCTGTCGTTAATAAAGGCCACTGCCCTCTTCAGAATAGCCGGAGTGGCACCCGTGATGCGATCGCCAACGATGTGGGACACAGTGCTCGTCTGGGCGTCCAGCAACGAAGTCACAAGCGCTTCTTCAAGCTGCTGCTGCCGGGGATCATCCGGTTGGCGGAAAACCTGCCCGGACGCCGCGGCTCCGAAAAGACCGCGCAGGCGTTTTGCCCACACTGAGACCGCAGCACGTTTCAAGTCGAGACCTGGATCGAAACGGATCGTGTTCACGCCAAGACCTGTCATGCGGGTGGCAATCTCCGCGACGTAGGATCTTTCGATCTGTACCAGAACCTGTTCGCACCCGGCATGCCAGCGCATCGTGGTGTGCCGGTCCGGATTCAGGACCACGCCCATGGACGTCGTCGACTGGACCGACCGGGTACCATTGCGCACGTCCGCAATACCGGCAATCGGTATCTGGATCAGAAAGAAATCGGACAGTTCGCCCGGGTCGATGGTCACGTCCGCCCCATAACGGATGTAGTTCAGCGAAACATGTTTGCCGTCGACCCTGTTCTGGCAGGCGTTGAAGCGATCCGCGGCTGACATCCGCTCAAGCCTGTGGCTGCAGAAATTGCGCGCGACGATTTCCCGGGCTTCGTCGACATCGAGCGTGTCGAAGCACCTGAAATCACTGAGCGGCGGTCTGGGCGCGGATCGGAGCATGACAGATCATGCCGCGTGGCTCCGGTCCGTTCAAGCATTCGCTCTCGTCAAGGCGGCGAATGACTGCACCTGGTCGGATTTTTTCGCAATCTGGATAAAGCATTCCGGAGGCCGCAGGTAGCATTTCCCTCACCAATACACTGCTTCACGGAGGGGAACAGAATGCACAACGGAGCCGGAATCACATCCGCGGACGCGGGCCTCGACGACATCAGCTGGAATGTTGTCGGTCAAACCTACAAACCGAAACTCCATAGCGCCAACGCCTTCATCTGGCACGCCGTGGTTCCGGCGGAAAGCTTCGTCCCGCCGCATGTCCACCCGACCCAGGACGAATGGATCGTCATGCTGGAGGGCGAGCTCGAAGTTGAAATGGGCGGCAGGACACATGTGGCACAGGCCGGTGACACGGTACGCATGCCGATGGGAGAGGCGCACGGGATTTTCAATCGGTCCGGCAAGACCGCAACCTGCGTTTTCGGTGTCGCACCGGCGCGCAAGCTGTTCGACCTTTTCATCGCCCTGAACGGTGTCACGGACCCGCAGGAGCTCGTCAGGTTGTCGGCCCTGCACGAAGTCGATTTCCTCCCCCCGCCGGATCAGGCTTGAGCAGGCCCAAAGGCGACAGGAGGAATGTGACATGACCAAACGCAAGAACGTCGCGATCATCGGCGGCGGCGTGAGCGGCCTTGCCGCGGCCAAGGCGTTCGATGAGCGCGGCCACCGGGTCTTCGGCTTTGAGCGCAGCCACGATTTCGGTGGTGTCTGGGAACTGTCCCGGTCCTATCCGGGCGTTCAAACCCAGTCGCCGAAGGATCTCTACCGGTACACCGATCTTGCCATGCCGGACGATTATCCGGAATGGCCCAAGGGGCCTCAGGTACATGCCTACCTTCATAGCTACGCCGACAAGCACAAGCTGGCTCGACTGTTTCAGCTGAACACGAATGTGCGCTCCATGGATCGCAGGAAGGACGGCGAACCCGGCTGGACACTCACGCTTGAGGCCGGCGACAAGGTGCGGACGCAGGACTTTGATTTCGTCGCCGTCTGCACGGGACAGTTTTCGGACAAGAACATCATCACGCATCCCGGTCAGGAGGCGTTCGAAGCCACGGGCCGCAGCGTCATTCACAGCTCTGAATACACCGACCCGGCAACGGCGAAAGACAAGGATGTCGTCGTCCTCGGAGGATCCAAATCCGCGACGGACATTGCCGTCAACGCCGCCGCCAGCGGTGCGCGCTCGGTCACGCTGGTCTATCGGGAGCCGGTCTGGCGGGTGCCCTATTTCGTCGGCGGTATCAATTTCAAACGGCTCCTCTACATGCGCGCACAGGAACAGCAGTTCAACGCATGGGGGCGCTCCCCTGCCGGAAAGGCCCTCTTTGCCGCTTTCAAGCCTCTGATCTGGGCCAACTTCCGGGGTCTCGAGACGCTGCTCAAGCTGCAGCTCGGACTTAAGAAATGGGACATGGTGCCCGACGCACCGATCGAGAAGGATGCGTCCTGTTCGCTGCCCATCGTTACGCCGGGCCTGTTCGAGGGTTTCAACGACGGATCGATCCGTCCGGTCAGGGGAACCATTGAACGCTACGAGACCGACAAGGTCGTCCTGACGAACGGAGACACGGTGCCTTGCGATCTGTCGATCCTCGCGGTCGGCTGGAAACTCGGTGTTCCCTTTCTCGCGCAGGATTTTCAGGACAAGCTGATCGAACCGGATGGTCAGTACCGCGTCTACAGGCTGGCCGTGAACCCCGAACTGCCCGACATGGGTTTCGTCGGTTTCAATTCCAGTTTCTGCACCATCCTCTCCGCGGAAATGATCGCGAACTGGCTTGTGCGATTTGCGGACGGCAAACTGGCGAAACAGCCCAGCGCAGCGGACATGACACGGAACATCGAGGAGATGCTCGAATGGCGGCGCAAGGAACGCCCGGCCGCCAAGGTCTATGGCGGCTTGTGCTCCGCACCCTTCCACTTCCGGCATTTCGACGAGCTGCTTTCGGACATGGGTGCCGGGAAGACAAAACGGTCCAACCCGTTGGCAGAACAATTCTCCTACCCGAACGCGGACGCCTACGGTGAATTTCTGGCAAGCGCACCGCAATATGCGGCGGGTTGAAATGGAAATGCCAGCCGGCCTGTAAGCCGGGTTCTGTATGGCCCGTATCGACGGACGCGACAGCCATTCATCTGGGATGCCCGTTGCCGGGCACCTCTCGCAACCAACCCGGACAGCAGGCCTGGAAACCGGCCTGTTCCGGGATTTCTCCCGGCCCGCGCTGTCCCTATTCGGTCTTGCTCCCGGTGGGGTTTACCGTGCCGCCACTGTTACCAGCAGCGCGGTGGGCTCTTACTCCACCCTTTCACCCTTACCCCGGCGAGCCGGGGCGGTTTGCTTTCTGTGGCACTTTCCCTGAGGTTGCCCTCGCCGGGCGTTACCCGGCACCGTGTTTCCATGGAGCCCGGACTTTCCTCTCCCGCGGCCTTTCGGCGCTTGCGGCAGCGGCTGTCCGGCCGACTGGCGCTAGCGGCTTAAGTGGCTTTCGGTTGAAGGTCAAGCAACAGCGCCTGCCAAATCTCCCCTTTGACGAACGATCCGGATCGTTCGCCCGGATTTCCGGGATCTGACCGGGCGCTCCCGGACCGGACGCGCGCCCGCACCGTCAGCCGGTTTCGGTTGCACAGAGCGTCCTGGGGGACTTCCGGGGGCTGCCGGGCGGTGATTCACGCACGCGCATCAGATTTCCGCTTCGGTGAACCAAGTTTTCACGTTTGGGTGAACGGGTCCCAAAAGCGCAGATTTCCGCAGTTTTGCTATCAGACTTTATTTTTGACTACTAAGTACAGAATACCCATATGCCGATTGCAAGAGATTGGCATCACGGGTGCTGACCACCCAGAAAATGGAGATCTGAGATGACGGAATTTACGCTTCACACGCAGGAAACGGCCCCGGAAGGCAGCCGTCCGCTTCTGGACAACTCGCTCGAGGCGTTCGGCATGATACCGAACCTGCACGCCGTGATGGCCGAGTCGCCCCAGCACCTTGAGGCCTACCAGAAACTTCATGAACTTTTTCAGCAGACAAGCCTGTCGGTCGTCGAGCAGACCGTGGTCTGGATGACGATCAACGTGGAACATGCGTGTCATTACTGCGTGCCGGCCCATACCGCCATCGCGCACATGCAGAAGGTCAATGATGGTGTCATCGAAGCCCTGAGAAACGCGGCTCCGCTCGAAGACGACAGGCTCGAGGCGCTGCGGCAGTTCACGCTGAAGGTCGTCCGTCAGCGCGGCGTCGTCTCCGATGCCGACGTCAACACGTTCCTGGCGGCGGGTTATACAAAACAGCAGGTCCTCGACATCATTCTTGGCGTTGCCCAGAAAGTCATGTCAAATTACGTGAACCACTTGGCCGACACACCTGTTGATGCCCCATTCCGGAAATTCGAATGGCAGCCGGCAGTGGCCGCCGCAGAATGAACGAACGGGCTCCGGCGGCACGCTGCCGGAGCCCGTCGCAGACAGAGGAAAGATGGCCGGACGACCGAAAACATTTGACACCGACAAAGCCCTCAACGCCTTCGTCGACGTGTTCTGGACGAAGGGATACCAGGGAACCTCCGTGGATGATCTGCAGGAAGCAGCCGGGATCAAGCGCGGCAGCTTCTATGCTGCGTTCGGCTGCAAGGACGATGTTTTCAATGCCGTCCTTGAGAAATACTGGAATGAGGCCACCGCGCTGGGTTTGAACCGGATGGACCGCGAAGAGGAGCCTTTGAAGGCGGTGGCCGCGCTCGTGCGCCATGTCGGCATCTTCATGACGCAAAACACGCCGCGCGGCTGCCTGTTGCTGACGTCTTCGGCAGCAGTGCCCGGGCAGCGCGGTGACGGCACCAACCCTGTTCGCGAGCGCATGAAGATGCTCGAACACAGGATCCACGGCGTGATTGCGGGCGAGAAAGGCATTCAGGACGAAGCTGCGGCGCAGGAGCTCACCGCATTTGCGCTCGCGTGCCTGCTGGGGCTGAACGCGTTGGCGCGCAACGGCCAGGACGGGGACAAGATCCTGGCAGCTGCGCACCATGCCGCGGACTGCATCGAAAGGACCGCAGCCTGACGAGCGCACGCACGCGCCGGTTCCGCAATGTTTCTGCGTCGCACAATATTCATTTCTCATGAGCCGCGGCAGACGCTAACCTTCGCAGCACGGATTGAACTGCGAGGACGCGCTCAATGAAACAGGCCATCAAGGCGGCCCAGGCCGCCGAGCTCATCCCGGACGGATCAACCTTGTTGATCGGCGGATTTATGGGGGTTGGCTCCCCGCACCGGCTCATCGATGCCATCGTCGCACGGGGAACGAGAGACCTGACGGTCGTTGCCAATGATACGGCGATGCCCGGCCGCGGCATCGGAAAACTTGTCACGGCAGGCGCTCTTTCCCGGGTCGTTGCGTCTCATATCGGGCTCAATCCGGAAACCCAGCAGAAAATGATCTCCGGTGAAATCGACGTCGACCTGGTCCCACAGGGCACACTCGTGGAACGGATCCGCGCGGCAGGCGTCGGTCTCGGCGGCATCCTGACGCCCACCGGCCTCGGTACGCTGGTCGAGGACGGCAAACAGATCGTCACCGTGAAGGGACAGAAGTTTCTGCTGGAAGAACCGATCCACGCAGATTTTGCGTTGATCGCAGCGCATCAGGCCGACTATGTCGGCAATCTGGAATATTCGCTCACGGCACACAATTTCAATCCGATCATGGCCCTAGCCGGGAACGCCGTCATCGCCGAACCGCAAACGATCGTGCCGGTCGGCGTGATCTCGCCCGACAGTGTGAAAACACCCGGTGTTCTTGTCGATCATCTTCTGGAGAGACAGCCCGATGGAAGCTAAGGAAATCATCGCGCGGCGCGTGGCACAGGAAATCGAGCCGGATTCGCTTGTCAATCTCGGCATCGGCCTGCCGTCCATGGTGGCCCATTATCTGCCCAAGGAGGTGCATGTCTTCTTCCAGGCGGAAAACGGCGTCATCGGCCTCGGCTCCCGCCCTCCGGAAGGCATGGAGGATCCCGATCTGACTGACGCGGGCGGCGGTTTCGTGACCGCCGTTCCCGGCGCTGCCTCGATCGACAGCGCGATGAGTTTCGGACTGATCCGCGGCGGACACCTGGACATGACGGTTCTGGGCGGGCTGCAGGTCGACGAGCGTGGCTATCTTGCCAACTGGATGGTGCCGGGCAAGATGGTTCCCGGCATGGGCGGCGCCATGGATCTTGTTGCCGGCGCGAAACACGTGATCGTCGCGATGGTCCACACGGCAAGGGGCAAGCCGAAAATTCTGCGTGAATGTACACTCCCGCTGACCGCCAAGCGCCGGGTGAGCCTGATCGTGACCGAAATGGCCGTCATCGAACCAACGGAGGACGGTCTGGTTCTGAAGGAAACAGGCCCCGATACAAGCATCGACGACATCATCTCGTCGACGGAGGCCAGCCTGATCGTGCGGGGCGACGTGCCGAAAATGCGTCTCTAACTGGCTGCGAAAAGCGGGCCGCGATCAGACAGGTAATTCCTCCATCAGGTCGCCGATGGCGTTCACACCGTCCTGGATCTGGCGCGGCGTTGCGTCGGCGAAGCCGATGATGAGGCCCGGCTGTCTGACCTCGCCCTGATAGCAGTTGCTCAGGGGAGAAACCGAAAATCCGCGCTCCTGCATGGCCTGGGCGAAGGCGACATCGTCGACCGGTTCCCGGAACAGCATGGCAACCTGAACATTGCCGTTCGGCACGTCGACGGCGACCCGGTTGCCGAGGCGTTCCTTCAACGTTTTGACAAGCAGTGTTCCGCGCTCCTCGTAGATCCTGCGGATGCGCTTCAGGTGTTTCTGATAGGCGCCGCTGTCGATGAATTGCGCCAGCGCGACCTGGACCTGAACGCTTGCCGCGCAGCCCATGTTGCGCATCAGTTGCTGCAACGGCTGCGCGAGGCTTGACGGCACCACGCAAAAAGACAGCCGTAAACCCGGCAGGAGGCTTTTTGAAAAGGTGCCGAGATAGATTACCTGCCCCTCCTCCGCGAGACCGTATAGCGCCGCGACGGGTCTGCCTTCGAACAGGAATTCACTGTCATAGTCGTCTTCCAGGATGACCGCACCGGCAGACCGCGTCGCCTCGAGCAGGGACAACCGCCGCCCGAGGGGCATGCGGGTTCCGAGGGGATACTGGTGCGACGGCGTCACGTAGATCAGGCGGGGCTTCGCACCGGAGGACAGGAGACGATCAACGTCGGCGCCCATGTGGTCGACCGGCAGCGGGTGCACGTTCAGCCCGGCGACATGAAACGCGGTCCTGGCACCCAGATAGCCCGGTTCTTCCAGCCATGCGTTGTCACCGGGCTCGGACAGCGCCATCGACAGCAGCGACAGGCTTGCCTGCATCGAACTTGTCACGAGGATCTGGTCCGGGCGGGCACGCACGCCGCGTTCTGCCGCAAGGTGACGTGCCAACTGTTCCTTCAGGGCCGGAACACCTGAATAGTTTCTGTATTGCAGATCCGGTCCGCGTTCCATGCGCGCGGCACGGCGCAGGTGCCGCGCCCACTCCTCATAGGGAAAACAGTCCAGCGCAGGGGACCCGGGCTGAAGTGCTCCATGCCGGGTCGCCCAGCCGTCGCCGCGCACGTTTGCCGCCATGTGCAGGCCCCGGGCCGAAAGATCGAGCGCAACCCCGGAGCCGGCTTGAGGCCCGTAGCGTCCCTCCGGCGGGAGATCCTCGGTAATCCGGGGCGCGGCCCCCGCCCTCAGCGTGATGACGCCTTCGGCCTGCAGCAGTTCGTAGGCGGCATTCACCGTGTTGCGCGCAACGTCCAGGGAGGACGCAAGCCGCCGTGTCGACGGCAGCTTCGCGCCTTTGGCGAGCAGTCCGGCGCGCACGGCATCGCGAAAGCCGCGGTAGATCTGTTCCGACAGGGGGATCGGCCCGGACCGGTCGAGTGACAGGATGCCTTCAGGAAAAACTGGTTCTTTCATTTTTCAAAAACCGGATCTTTTGAAAATCCAGTTTATCGGGGAAACCGGGGATTACAAGATCCACCCAACCTGGAGCAGACCATGTCCACACTGGAAAGGCGGCAAGCCGCGGACAAGCCGCGTTACGCCAAGATCCGGCAAATGAACCGGGGCAGTTATGATCGGGCACTTGCCTATGAAATCCTGGATGCCGGCCTCGTCGCCCATTGCGGTTTCATTCATGAAGACCGGCCGATGGTCATACCCATGGTCTACGCCCGGATCGGCGACCGTCTCTACATTCACGGAGCCAGCGCCACGCGCATCATCAAGAACAACGCAAAAGGCGTCCCGGCGAGCCTGACCGTGACGCTGCTCGACGGTCTCGTCGTGGCCCGCTCGGCCTTCCATCATTCGATGAACTACCGCTGTGCGATCGTCCATGGCACTGCGCGTCTGGTGGAGGGAAAGGAAGAACAGATCGAGGCGCTGGCTGCCATTACCGATCACATGCTTCCGGGCCGCTGGGACGAATGCCGTGCGATGTCGGCGAAGGAACACAAGGCGACCGGCGTGCTGGTTCTTGATATCGAAGAGGTCAGCACCAAGGTGCGGACTGGCGGCCCTGTCGACGACAAGGAAGATCTCGGCACCGATCTCTGGGCCGGCGTTGTGCCCGTAACCACCGCGCTGGGGCAGCCGTTTGATGCCTATGACGTGCCTGACGGCACGCCTGTGCCGGCCTCGATCCCGGCAGCCCGGCGCAAATTCGCCTGAACGGAAAAACCCCGCTGCAACGCAGCGGGGTTCGATGTTGCCCACGGGAGAGCCAGGCTTTCCCTGACTGAACGTGACCGCCCTGTCACAATCAGCTGGATGACATGATGCGCTTGACCTTGCTGCAATACTTGCGGCTGACCGGGTTCATGCGCTTGGCATAGTGACCGGCATTATAGCGAAGGATCGTGCCGCACAGGTCGCCATTGGCGCGCTGGTGCGCACCGGCCAGGTATTTCATGCCCCATTCGATGTTCGTTTCCGGATCGTAGAGTGCTTTGGTGGAACCGCGGTAGCCGATGCCCCGCGCGGTTGCCGGCTTGATCTGCATGAGACCGACTTCACCGGCGCGACCGCGTGCACGCGGGTTGAAGTTGCTTTCGACTTCCACGACGGCTTTGGCGATCTTGACCGGGACACCGTGCTTGGCAGCAGCCTTGCGGATCAGCCTGGAGAAGTCATCTTTCTTGGCCGATGTGCTCTTCGCCTGAACGTTTTTGGCCTGAGAACCTTTGGCCTTTGCATTCGTGGTCCGTGTTTTGGACTTGGTCTGCGTGGCCTTCTTGACGTTGGTCTTGGCAGACGTCTTTGCCTTTGCCGTCGACGATTTTTTCGGTGCCGCGGTCTCGGCTTTCTTCTTCGTAGTGTCCTTGTCCGCTTCGATCACGTGCAGGATGGGCTTGGAGCCTGATCCGACTTCTTCGCGTGCCGCGATCTTCTCCGCGTTCTGCTTCATCTTTTCCGGATCGATCACATGCAGGATCGGATCCGCCCCCGAACTGGCAGCCATCGCATACGGCGCTACGGTTGATGTTGCGAAGGCGAAAAGACAAAGCGCCCCAGTGAGTTTCGTAAATGACCGTAACATGCGTCCAGCCCTTTTGGTTTTTGTTGCGGTTGAATTCGGGGCGGAGAATTGCCGGACCGTTTGGACAAAAATGAGCGCAGGAAAATCACGATTTATGTCAGATTATTTCAGAATTTTACCGGAAAACTGGCTCGAATTTGTCGGCTCGACCGGTTTGTGACCAAACCTTGCCCGGTTTCCGGCATTTTACCGGCGCTGAAGAGAAAATCTGTGACACGTGAAAAAAATTCACCCGATTTGCTGCGATGCAAAAAAGCCTTCGGACGACGCAAAATTGAAGTTGAAAGGATGAAAGGCTAACAAATACAACGTCTGATTTTGTCCGCGGCGCTCACGCCAAATTGGGGACTAGACGGAAAACGACGGAAGTTTCCGCAGGAGCGAAGTAAGCGTTTCTATTGTCGAATGATCGGCCACGCCATCAAGCTTTTCCGGTCGGAAGTGGCGCTGAAACGCCATCACTGCATGGCGCGTCTTCGCATCGAAGGTGCCGTTGATGTCGATATCATATCCGTAGAGCCCGAGCATGGATTGCAAGGCCTCGACGGGCTGACCCCGGTCCCCTTCCTGCATGAGCAGCCCCGCGACGATCGGATGCGGCTCGACATGGAGCCCGGCGCCGGCCTCGGCCAGACGTTTCCAGGGAAATAGCTCGCCGGGGTCTTCCTTCCGGTCCGGTGCAATATCCGAATGACCGAGCACCATCCAGGGCAGGATGTCGTGACGGCTGCAGACATCCTTCGCCAGGGCAGCAACGGCTTCAATCTGGACGTCCGGAAACGCTCGGTAGCCGAACTCGTGACCCGGATTGACGATTTCTATTCCGATGGAACGGGAGTTCACATCCGTCTCCCCCTTCCAGAAACTCCTGCCCGCGTGCCAAGCACGCCTTGCTTCGGGAACACACTGAAGAATTTCACCGTCTTCGTGCACCAGATAATGCGCGGAAACTTCCGCACGCGGATCACACAGCCTTTGCAGCGCCTCTTCGGCGCTTTGCATCCCCGTATAGTGGAGGATGAGCATGTCGATCGGGGCGCCGGGCGCCCGCTCGCCGTGATTGGGCGAAGGATGAACGCGTGCCGCCACGCCGGTATCCGTGTCTACGCTCATATGCCCCTTTCCGCGCGGATCTTTGCCCAGGCGTCGTTGAGGGCAGCCAGCCGGTCGTTTGCGATCCTGACGAATTCTTCTGGAACGCCTCTTGCCATCAGCCTGTCAGGATGGGTTTCCTGCACTTCGCGGCGATAGTGCGCCTTGAGTTCCGTATCGCTTGCCTCCGGCCCGAGCCCCAGAACTTCATAGGGGTTTCCGTCCTTGCGAACGTGTCTTGCAAGAACTTTCGAAAACTCGCGCTCATCGAGGCCAAAGACGGACGCCACACGGGAGAGATAGCCGACCTCGCTCTCGTGAACGACGCCGTCCGCCTTGGCGATGTGGAAAAGCCCGTCAAGGATATCGAGCAGGGTTTTGCGGTCATACGGGAAGAGGTCCGCGAGTTTCTTGGCGTAGACTTCAAATCCCGCAACATCTTCCTGCGCCAGATTGAATAGACGCGTGACGTTGCGTTCCTCTTTCGGGGGGACTTCGAAGAGTTCGCGAAACGCGATGATTTCGTCGGTCGTGACGACCCCATCCGCCTTCGCCATTTTTGCGCTGAGGGCGATCATTGCCACGGTAAAGCCGACGCTGCTTGTGCCTTCCGGACGTGCCAGCACAAGCTGAACAAGCCGATCGACAACTTGTGCACCACCGGTTCCGATAGCACTCACGATACTGCCGATGCTGCTCCAGACGCTCACCAAAAGCTCCTGATCTGCTCAAACCGCGAAACGGCAGCGCGCCTGCTCCGCCCGGAATCAATTCCGGTCTCGAGTCTTATCGGCAGTCGCCGTCTTTGACTAGGAGTGACCTCCCGCGAAACGGAACATTCCTCAAAAACGGTCCGGATCGGGCGCAAGGCCACCCGCGAAAAAATCACTAAGGACTTCTTCCGAGGATTCATGATGGTTAAAGGATTTCCGCTTAAATTGGTCAGATATGTGTTCGTGTGACGGTACTGCGCCGGATGGCAATTCCACTCGTTAGAAGCAACATTGTCATATTTTTCGTGTCCATGACGCTGGTTTTGACGCTGGCGTTGGGCGTCTATGTGAGCAATCGACTGCTGACCCATTGGCTGCTGGTCGGAGGTCTCGAGCAGGACTACATCCACCAGAAATCCGACATCCAGAGCATCCTCGCGTCCCATGCCGTCGAGACGCAGAAACATCCGCTTCAGGAATTGCAGGGACTGCGCCCCTCGCTCTCCAGCGAAACACTGTCCCAGTCACCGGTATCGTCTCGGACAATCGCGGAAATCCGGAAGGTTCTGGAACACAAATATGTGGACTCGACCATCCTGGACACGAGTCTCGTTTATCCGTCCAAGGACGTCAACGACACCTCCGGCCTGCCGAGATTTGCACAAATTGACTGGCTGGCGGAAAACAAGCTGACCTCGGTCCGGACATTGAACCACGCCTGGGCGGCCTTCAACTCCGACCGCCCCCTGACCGTTGTACCGGACATGACCTGGTTCGGTGCCTTCGGTTCCAACGCCATTGTCGTTTTCAATCCCGACAAATCCCAGGGCGGATCCCCCAGTCTTGTCCTACTGGTAACCCAGTCCGGAATTCTGAAAAGCCTGTCGGGCCTGATCTGGTCGATCAGCGCCGCGATCGGCGTGCTCTGCCTGATTTCATTCGCGTTCGCGGCGATCCTGTTGTGGATGCGGTTCTATGATCAGGTGCGCACCAACAGCAATTTTCAGTATCTCGCACACCACGACACCCTGACAGGCCTGCCGAATCGGGCCGTGTTCAATGCCAAGCTGGCAGAGGCGCTGCGCCTGGCTCAGGCCAAGGCCTCCAATGTCGGCGTCATGCTGATCGATGTCGACAAGTTCAAGGAAATCAACGACACGCACGGTCACGGCATTGGCGATGTCTTTCTGCAGGTTGTCGGGGAAAGGCTGCAGACCGTTTTTCACAAGCATCTCGTCGCGCGTTTGTCCGGCGATGAGTTTGCGGTCCTGATGACCTCCGTCTCCGATCCGGCCCGCATGACGCGGCTGGCGGCGGACATGATTGCGGCAACGACCGCTCCGTGCATTATCGACGGCAACGAAATCAAGCTGTCTCTTTCCATCGGGATCGCGCGCGCAACCGACGGCTCTTGGCGCGTGTCGCGCCTTCTGCATTGCGCGGACCTTGCCCTCTACAACGCCAAGCACAGCGGCCGGTCGACCTTCTCCTGGTATACACCCGGACTGGATGCGGAAGCGCAGAAGCGCAAGGAAGTCGAGAACGGGCTGGTCAAGGCACTGAAACTCGATCAGTTCAAGCTCCTCTATCAGCCGCAATACGCCCTGCGCGACGGCACATTGCGCGGATACGAGGCCCTGGTGCGCTGGGAGCATCCGAGCAAGGGCGAAATCAGACCCGATCTGTTCATTCCCATTGCGGAAGACTGCGGCCTGATCGACGAGATCGGCACCTGGGTGCTCAACAATGCGTGCCGCGAAGCGATGCTGTGGGAAGACCTGGACCGGCGCGTTGCCGTCAACGTCTCCGCCGCCCAGTTCGTCGCCGGGGAGACCCAGAAACGGGTTGCCCAGGCACTCCACAATTCGGGACTGGATCCGAGCCGCCTGGAAATCGAAATCACCGAGAGCCTGCTGATATCGAATACGGAAGCCGTGATCGAGACGCTCCGGCAGATCCACGACATGGGTGTGTCGATCGCCATGGACGACTTCGGGACCGGTTATTCCTCGCTCAGCTATCTCAGCCTGTTCCCCTTCGACAAGATCAAGATCGACCAGACCTTTGTCCAGAACCTCGGCAAAGACCCCAGCACCGACGCGATCGTCACATCCATTGTGGGGCTTGGCCGCTCCTTGAATGTCACGATCACGGCGGAAGGCGTGGAAACGGAAGAACAGGCCGTTCTCCTGAGCGCCGCCGGGTGCGACCTCGTCCAGGGTTACATGTTCGGCAAGCCGGACAGCGTCAAGCGGCACGAGTCCGACTTCCCGGTCTTCCCGCACAACGAGGACGGCGGCTTCTGGTTCCCGCAACAGCGGAAAAAGGCACCCGAAGCCCCGAAGATCACGCTGTCACCGTCCCTGGCCCAATACGCCACGATCTCCGACACCCCGGAGTCCGACAAGGCGGAAAGCGTCACCGGCTGAGGCCGTCAGGTGAAACCCGACCGGATGCCCGGCCCGGCGACTGACGTCGCCTGATCAGAGAACGGCACCCTGGGCCGCCCGCGCGACCGCATCATTCGCCAAACTTTCCGCCTTGCGTTCGGAGTACCGGTCGACGAGATAGTCCGAGCGTCCACGCACGAGCAGCGTGAATTTCATGAGTTCCTCCACCACGTCGACAACACGGTCGTAAAGCGGCGATGGTTTCATGCGACCGTCATCGTCAAATTCGAGATAGGCCTTGGGGACGGAAGACTGGTTGGGGATCGTCACCATCCGCATCCAGCGGCCGAGAACGCGCATCTGGTTGAGCGCGTTGAAGGACTGCGAACCTCCGGAGACCTGCATCAGGGCAAGGGTTTTCCCCTGGGTCGGCCGCACCGCGCCCGTGCTGAGCGGGATCCAGTCGATCTGCGTCTTGAGAATTCCCGTCATGGCTCCGTGGCGTTCCGGCGAGCACCAGACCTGGGCCTCCGACCAGATGCTGAGATCCCTGAGTTCCCGGACCTTGGGATGATCGGGATCGGCATCATCGGGCAACGGAAGTCCCGACGGGTCGAATATTCTCGTTTCCGCACCGAATGCCGTCAGCAGCCGCTCCGCTTCCTGTGCCAGAAAACGGCTGTAAGACCGCTCCCGCAAGGAACCGTAGAGCAGGAGAACGCGGACGGGATGGGTCGGCGTATCGTTCTGGTCGAGCAAGTCCTGCGAGACCGGACGAAAATCTCCGCTGCTCAGATTGGGCAGGTCATCCAGCTTCATGTCCGTCTCACTCATTTGCCGCCCCGGTCCCGACAACCTGGCCGTCCTCCTTGGTGAAGGTTCCGATATCTGTGGGCAGCAGGTCCATGACCTTTTCGGACGGACGGCAGAGCCGGACACCCTTGTCGCTCACGACAATCGGCCGGTTGATCAGGATCGGATGCTCCATCATGAAGTCGATCAGCTGATCGTCCGTCCATTTTTCCTCGCCGAGACCGAGTTCGTCGTAGGGCGTTCCCTTCTGGCGCAGAAGTTCACGGACCGAAATCTCCATCTTCGAGATCAGGTCGACGAGCCTTTCCCGGCTTGGCGGTGTCTTCAGATATTCAATGACCTCCGGTTCGACGCCGGCCTCGCGGATCATGGCAAGCGTGTTTCGGGACGTTCCGCATTTCGGGTTGTGATAGATCGTGATCGTCATCTTTAAGGTCCTGTCAAAGGGAACTGGATCGCGGCGGCTTGATATCGGCAAGCCCGCAAATCTCGGGATTGTTTGCGCAGCAGTCTTCCATGAGGAAAGCCAGAAGATGTCTCATCTGACCGAAATCGACCGCATAGCGGATATGGCGGCCTTCCCGCTGCGCGCTCAGCAGCCCTGCCCGTTCGAGCGTCGTCAGGTGAAAGGACATGCGTGTCGGCTGAACGTCGAGCTTTTCCGCGATCGTGCCTGAAGGCAGCCCGTCAGGTCCTGCGCTCACCAGCAATCTGAATGCGGCGAGACGATCCTCCTGCGCGAGAGCCGCGAGCGCGGATATGGCCTTTGTCTGCTCCATATTTCGATACTACAAGAAATTTTGTAATATAGAATAGCGAAAATAGCACTGCTGATATCTGAAAATCACATGGCTGCTGCAGCGCGTGCGGCCTGGTCATAATTTCCGGACACCAGCCGCAATGTCGCGGCCAAGCGGGACAACTCGTTTTCGTCGAGGCCCAGCGCCTTCATCGGTTCGACCAGCAATGCCTCGCGCAAACGCCTGTATTCAAGACAAGCCGTTTCGCCGGCCGCGGTGATCTCGGCCGTTTTCTCCTTGCCGCGGCGGCCGGACGAGATCAGGCCGGCCTTCTGCAGTTTCTTCATGGCGTAGGTCACGGTGTGCGTGTCTTCGATATTCAGGACCAGGCAGATATCGGAAAGTGTCTTTGCGCGCCCGCGATGATTGACCGTATGCAGGACAAGGACATCGAGCGGGCCGAGCCCTTCCGAGCCGCTCGCCGCGATGCAGCGGACCATCCAGCGGTGATAGGCGTTCACCATCATGGTGACGGCAAACTCGATTTCAGAGAGTGCCGGCATTGCCCCGGACGCAAGATGCGCAGCCGATACGACAGGTCCGATTGGACTTTCACTCTTGCTTTCAGACTTTGCCGACACTGTCTTGACCTCTCCCTAAGGCATCATCAGTTGCTCAGCATCGACTGCGGAAGCCAAAGAGCCAAGCCCGGGAAGGCAACAATCAGCACCACGGCCAGGATCATCAACAGGAAGAATGGCAGCGCCATGCGCGCGACCGAGAATATGTTCCGGCCCGTCATGCCCTGCAGCACGAACAGATTGAAGCCGACCGGCGGAGTAATCTGGCTCATTTCGACGACCAGAACCAGATAGATGCCGAACCAGATGAGATCGAGCCCGGCCTGTTCCACCATGGGCAGGATCACCGAAGTGGTCAGCACCACGACGGAAATGCCGTCCAGAAAGCAGCCCAGGACAACGAAGAACAGCGTCAGTGCGATCAGGAGCGCATAGGGCGACAGTTCCATCGCTCCGATCCAGGATGCCAGTTCGCGCGGGATCCCGGTATATCCCATGGCAACCGTCAGAAAGGCAGCACCCGCCAGAATGAAGGCAATCATGCAGGAGGTGCGTGTTGCGCCAGCAAGGGCGTCGACGAAGCTCGCGCGGGTGAGCGTACCCGAGCCCCAGGACAGAAGCAGCGACAGGGTCACGCCGATTGCGGCCGCCTCGGTCGGAGACGCAAGTCCCGCATAGATCGAGCCGATCACGCCGGCAATCAGGCCGATGACCGGGAAAAGGCGCCGCGTCGCCTTCAGGCGCTCCAATAAAGGAATGGTGTTTTCCCTGGGCGGCATTTTCGAACGGTTCAGCAAAGACCAGACGGCCACGTAACCCATGAAGAGAACACAGAGCATTGCGCCCGGCAGAACACCGGCCACGAACAGGCGGGCGATGGATTGCTCCGTCGCCGCCCCGTAGACGATCAGGATGATCGACGGCGGGATCAAGAGCCCCAGTGTTCCGGACCCGGCAAGCGTGCCGATGGCGATCCGCTCGTCGTAGCCGCGCTGCTTCAGCTCGGGCAAGGACATGCGGCCGATCGTGGCCGTTGTTGCGGCGGAAGACCCGGAAACGGCCGCGAAGATGCCGCAGCCGAGAATGTTCACGTGCAGAAGCCGGCCCGGCAGATTGCGCATCCACGGCGACAATCCGGCGAACATATCCTCGGACAGACGGGAGCGGAACAGGATCTCACCCATCCAGATGAACATCGGCAACGCCGTCAGGTCCCAGGAGTTCGCCGCTCCCCAGATGGTCGTTGCCATGACCGGCCCGGCCGGGACGGAGACCAGCGCCAGCATCGCGGCCAGCGCCACACCGAGGAGAGCAACGGCGACCCAGATCCCGGTTGCCAGCGCCGCCAGCATTCCAAGGCCGAGAAACAGTGCGATCAGGGAGAGGTCCATCATTCGCTCCCCTCGATTGGGTCGTCCTTGACGACGGTTTCAAAGCTCGGGCGATGTCCGGCCAGGATCTGCACGAGATCGTCGAACAGTGACACCGAGAACACCGCCAGCCCGAGTGTCATCACGGTCTGCGGATAGACGAGCGGTATGGGAATGATGCCGTAGGAGGTTTCGTTGTAGCTGTAGCTGTCAAAGGCCAGCCATCCGGCATGCCAGGTGAAGTAGGACGCCAGCGCAAATGCCACGGCAATGGCCCAGACATTCAGAAAACGGGAGATCCCGGACGGAACGGCCTGAAGCAGGATCGAGACACGGATGTGATCGCTGTTGCGCAGCGTCCCGGCCAGCGCCAGAAACGAGGCCCCGACCAGAAGAAATCCGGCAATTTCCGCAAGCGATGGCACCTGCAGTCCCCACGGCTCGAGGCCGAAGAGCTTCCTTGCCCCGTCGAACAGTCTTCCCAACACCTGGAACACCACGAGACTGGCGATCACTACGAGGCAGCAGGCAGCCAGAGCCGTTGACGCCTGATAAAGCGAATTCAAAGCCTTGCGCATCGGTTTCCCCTACCGGATAAGCAGCTTGTCATATGAAAACGCCGGGCATTCGAGCCCGGCGTTCGCGCTGTTTGTTTTAGTTTTTGTAAGCTTCGATGACGGCAGCACCGGCTTCACCGGCGTTGTCCTGCCACTCGGCAGCCATGGTTTCGCCGATCGCCGCAAGATCCTTGATCAGCTGCTTGCTCGGCTGAACGACCTTGATGCCGTTTTCGATGAGAACGTTGGTCTTGGTTTTTGTTTCGACCTTCGACGCTTCCCAGCCGCGCTTTTCGGCAAGTTCGGCAGCTTCAAGAATGGCGGCCTTTTCGGCGTCGCTCAGACCATCGAACGCCCGCTTGTTGACGATCACCATGTTCTTGGGCAGCCAGGCCTGTGTGTCGTGGTAGTGAGTCAGGAAGTCCCATGCCTTGGAGTTCGCGCCGGTGGACGGCGACGTGATCATGGCTTCCACCCGCCCGGTGGAAAACGCGGTCGCGATATCGGGAACTTCAACCTGGGTCGGCACGGCACCGGCAAGCTGCGCAAGGCGCTCGGTGGCGGCATTGTAGGCACGGAACTTGAGACCCTTCAGGTCCCCGCCGCTGGTGACTTCCTTCTTGGCATAGATGCCCTGCGGCGGCCACGGCACGGCAAACAGCAGCTGCAAACCCTGTTCGTCCAGCTTTTCTTCCAGGCCCGGCTTGGACGCCTGATAGAGTTTCCATGCCTTGTCGTAGGACGGCGCCAGGAACGGAACGGAATCCACACCGAAGACTGCATCTTCATTGGCAAGACGGGAGACCAGCACTTCACCGATCGGCGCCAGGCCCTTGCGGACGGAATTCTTGATTTCCGGATGCTTGAAGAGGGACCCCGCGGAATGAACCGTGATCGTCACGGATCCATCGGTCTTCGCTTTGACGTCGTCGGCAAACGCCGCAATGTTCTGAGTGTGGAAGTTGCTGTCGCCATAAGGCGTCGGCATGTCCCACTTGGTTTCGGCAGATGCCATGGCAAGACCGGCAAGACCGAACACGGCAGCGGTCGCCAGACGCGCGCCGGCTTTGTTCAAAATACGTGAATGCAGCATGAAATTCTCCTCTTGGAAGCCGGACCCATCCCGGCCTGATGCTGTTTCCGGTGCCTTGTTCTCAACACCTCTAAAAAGCGCATCTGCCGCAAGGCTAGACTCAAAAACTCAAAACATCAACGTTTTATCGATAAATTATCATCGAAAAGTCAGTGAGAGAACCGTCTTTCTTCTTTGAGACGAATTGGATAGCGTCGCTAATTCATTGGGGGAGAACAAAAAAGTGCTGCAGACGACCGCCGAGAGCCGCTCTATGAGGATCGCGAGTACTTTGCTTCTTGTCGTTGTCCTTGCCGCGGCTGCCGCGCTTCGGCTGCATGATCTGGACAGGACAAGCCTCTGGTACGACGAGGCTGTCAGCTGGAGCCAGTCGAACGGTTCCCTGGCGGCTCTCCTTGCCTCGGTCGCGACCGACAACTACCCGCCGCTCCACAACATGATTCTCTGGCTGACGATACCGGTCATCGGTGACAGCGAAACGGCACTGCGCCTGCCGTCGGCCGTCCTGGGCGTCGTCGCGGTTTTGCTGACCTATCTGATCGGCAAATTACTGGCTGGACGGATCACCGGCCTGACCGCGGCGACGCTGCTCACCCTGTCACCCTTCCACATCTGGTACTCAACCGAGGCCCGCATGTACGCGCTTCTGGCGGCATGCGGTCTCGCCTTCCTGCTTGCGACCCTGAAGGTTCTGAGAAACCCGTCCGCGCTCTGGCTCACCCTGCTCGCGGTCTCGGGCGCTCTTTTTCTTTACAGCCACGTTTATGCGCTCCTGGCTTTCGCATCGGTCGGAACCGTCTGTGCCTTCCTCACCGTGTGCGACCTGGTCTCCCGCCGGCCCGTCCGCCGCTCGAACGCCCTTCGCGCCTGCCTGGCGATGGGCGTCAGCACCATCGCTTTTCTACCCTGGCTCTACCTTCTTGCAATCCGCGCGAGTTCCGTCGCCGAAGCCGGTTTCTGGATCGCCTTTCCCGATATCCCCTTCCTGACGTCAATGGTTTTCGGCATCACCGGATCTCTGGTTCTCTTCTGGTTGCTGATCTGCCTTGCCGCCTTCGCGGCGGTGCCGGCCACCCTGCCGGGACAAGCGCAGGCACCGCCCTCACCCGCCAGCGCCCGCGTTCTGGCGATATGCTTCGCCTATACGTTCGGCCCCGCGCTGCTTGCCTATCTCTATTCGTTGTTTGTGCAGCCGGTCCTGTTCGACCGCTATCTCATCGCATCCTGGCCGGGCCTCTTGTTGCTGGCTGCCGCCGGCGCGGAACGCCTCTCCCCGAGATTCGCGCCTGCGGCACTCGTCGCAGGCGCGCTCGTCCTCACGTTTCCCGAACTCAGGTTCAGCCTGACCCAGAAAGTCCGGCCGGACTGGCGCGGCATAACGCAGGCCTATCTTTCGGAACGTTCCCCGAATGACCGGCTCACCCTGTTCAAGGGGTTCGCAGCGCCCGCGCTGGACTACTACCTGCGGGCACCGGACAGCTTTGCGATTGCGGACACACCGGAAGACATCGCGAGGCGTTCCTCCCCTTCAGAGACAGGCAACGACTGGCTGCTTGTGGTACACACCAACCCGCAAGAGCTGGAAGCCGCCAAACAGGCGTTTGATGCGCGTGAAGATGAACCTGTCGCTCGCACCTTTGGCTGGGGCGCCAGCGGCCTGTCTCTCTTCAGGAACCAGACGGACAAAACCAGGGGAGCCGCACCGAAAAAGGACAACTAGAACACTGATGTCTCTGAAGTTTTGCATTCATGACAACAAATTCAGAAAATTATCATCGACAATTTATCGATAAAATGTCAACATAAAACCACTGACCTAGAAATCACGCCATGCCGAAGCTGACACGCCGCGCAGATGACAGCTCGAAACACCAGAGGAAAGAAAATGACAGCGAAGTGGGACTTTTGGATCGACCGGGGCGGCACCTTCACGGATATTGTCGGCCGCTCGCCTGACGGAACGCTGCACCCCCACAAAGTGCTGTCGGAAAACCCGGAAGCCTATCGTGACGCCGCGATCCAGGGCATCCGCGAGCTGCTCGGTGTGGAAAAGGGCGCGCCCATACCCTCCGACAAGGTGGCAACGGTCAAGATGGGCACCACGGTGGCAACCAACGCCCTGCTGGAACGCAAGGGCGAGCGCACGGCGCTGTTCATAACGCGCGGGTTCCGCGATGCACTTGAAATCGGATACCAGGCCAGGCCGAAGATTTTCGCCAAGGAAATCGTCAAGCCGGAACTGCTATACGAGCGTGTCCACGAAATCACCGAGCGTGTGCGTGCCGACGGCACCTTGGAGACAGCGCTCGATGAAGCACAGGCCCGTACCGAAATGCAGGCAGCCTGGGACGCGGGGATACGCTCCATCGCCATCGTGCTGATGCACGCCTACGCCTACCCGGCGCACGAAAAGACGCTCAGGAAAATCGCCGAAGAGATAGGATTCCCGCAGATTTCCGTTTCCCACGAGGTTTCGCCGCTGATGAAGCTGGTCGGGCGTGGTGACACCACGATCGTGGACGCTTACCTGTCGCCGATCCTGCGCCGTTACGTGGACCAGGTTCAGGCGGAGCTCGGCGAAGGTCCGCGGCTCATGTTCATGCAGTCTTCCGGCGGATTGACCGCTGCGGACCTGTTCCAGGGTAAGGACGCCATCCTGTCGGGCCCGGCAGGCGGTGTCGTCGGCGCCGTCGAGACGTCCCGCATGGCCGGATACGAAAAGATCATCGGCTTCGATATGGGTGGCACATCAACGGATGTCTGCCACTTCGAAGGCGACTACGAACGCGCCTTCGAAACGGAAGTGGCCGGCGTGCGCATGCGCGCGCCCATGATGATGATCCACACGGTGGCAGCCGGGGGCGGTTCGATCCTGCACTACACCGATGGCCGATTTCAGGTCGGTCCGGATTCGGCAGGCGCCAACCCCGGCCCCGCCTGTTACCGGCGCGGAGGCCCGCTGACGGTCACCGATGCCAATCTCATGACCGGAAAACTCGCGCCCGCCTTCTTTCCGAAGATCTTCGGCCCCAACCAGGATCAGCCGCTCGACGGAGATACGGTCAGGGAGAAGTTCGAAGCGCTTGCCGCCGAGATCGGAGATGGCCGCACGGCGGAGGAAGTCGCGGACGGGTTCCTCAAGATCGCAGTCGAGAACATGGCCAATGCGATCAAGAAAATTTCTGTTCAGCGCGGTTATGACGTCACCGAATACGCCCTCACCTGCTTCGGCGGGGCCGGCGGTCAGACCGGATGCCGGGTCGCCGACAGCCTCGGCATGACCACCGTCATCCTGCATCCCTTCTCCGGAATCCTCTCCGCCTATGGCATGGGGCTCGCCGATATTCGCGCCGACCGGCAGAAAGCGGTGGTCAAGACGCTGACGGAAGACCTGCTGCCGGAACTGGCGGCGCTGAAGGAAGAACTGGCAACGCAGACGGAAGCCGAACTCGAGCGGCAGGCGGTCGCGGCTGGGGCCCGCCGCTCCATCGCGACGGCCCACTTGCGCTACGACGGGACGGACACGCCCCTGCCCGTCCTGCTCGACGGCGTGTCCGAAATGCGGGCCGCCTTCGAAGAAGCCCACAAGAAGCAATTCGGCTTCGCCTACGACAACAAGCCGATCGTCGTCGAAGCGCTTGAGGTCGAAACGGCGGGCGGTGGCGCCGGGCTGGTCGAACCGGACCTCAGCCTCTCCTCGGACAGCCCGCAGGCAACTGAAACGACGCGCCTTTATTCGGAAGGCACGTGGCACGACGCGGGCATTTACAGGCGAAACGTCCTGAAACCCGGCACGCGGGTCACGGGACCGGCGGTCATCATGGAACCCCACGCAACAATTGCAGTCGAGGACGGCTGGCAGGCAGAGGTCAATTCCAAGGACCATGTCATCCTGAAACGTGTCGTCCCGCTCAAGAGGGCGAGCGCCGTCGGCACCCATGCCGATCCGGTGATGCTGGAAGTGTTCAACAACCTGTTCATGTCCATTGCCGAGCAGATGGGTGTTACGCTTCAGAACACCGCCTATTCCGTCAACATCAAGGAACGGCTGGACTTTTCCTGCGCCGTCTTCAACGCAGACGGTGCCCTGGTCGCGAACGCGCCGCACATGCCTGTGCACTTGGGTTCCATGGACCGGTCGGTCGAAACGATCATCAAGCTGAACAGGGGCAACATCAAACCCGGCGATGTCTTCGCGCTGAATGCCCCGTATAACGGTGGCACGCACCTGCCCGACATCACCGTCGTGTCGCCGGTTTTCGATGACGACGGCAAGGAGATCCTGTTCTGGTCCGCCTCGCGCGGTCACCATGCGGATGTCGGCGGCTCGGCCCCGGGCTCGATGACCCCGCGCGCCACCAATGTCGACGAGGAAGGCGTGCTTTTCGACAACTTCAAGATCGTCGACGAGGGCCGGTTCTGCGAGAGTGAACTGGTGGACCTGTTGACCAGCCACGCCTACCCGGCGCGCAACCCGCATCAGAATGTTGCCGATCTCTCGGCCCAGATCGCCGCCAACGAGAAGGGCATCCAGGAACTGCGCAAGATGGTCGCCCATTTCGGCCTGGATGTCGTCCAGGCCTATATGGGCCACGTTCAGGACAATGCCGAGGAAAGCGTCCGGCGCGTCATCGAGGCGCTGAAGGAGTCCGAGTACGAATATCCCACCGACCAGGGATCCGTTATCAAGGTGAGGATCTCCGTCGACAAGGACAGGCGCGAGGCGACCGTCGATTTCACCGGCACATCGGGCATGAAGCTGAACAACTTCAATGCGCCCGAACCGGTGACGCGCGCCGCGATCCTCTATTGCTTCCGCGTCATGGTGGAAGGCGACATTCCGATGAATGCGGGCTGCCTCAAGCCGATCAATATCGTCATTCCTGATGATTGCATGTTGCGCCCCTCTTATCCGGCCGCCGTGGTCGCCGGAAACGTCGAGACCTCGCAGCACGTCACCAATGCAGTGTTCGCCGCGCTCGGTGCAATGGCCAATGCCCAGGGAACGATGAACAACCTGACATTCGGCAACGACACCTACCAGTATTACGAAACCATCTGCTCCGGGTCTCCGGCCGGGCCCGGTTTCAACGGAACCGATGGCGTGCATACCCACATGACCAATTCGCGCCTGACCGACCCGGAAGTGCTCGAGTTCCGCTTCCCTGTCCTGCTAGAGGACTTTCACATCCGCAAGGGCTCCGGCGGCAAGGGGCAATGGTCTGCCGGTGACGGCACGCGCCGGACCTTGCGTTTCATGGAAAAAATGGACTGCGCCATCCTGTCGTCGCACAGGAGCATCAGACCCAAGGGCATGAACGGCGGCGAAGACGGGGAACTTGGGCGAACGGAAGTGCGCCGTCTCGATGGTGGCATCGAGGTGCTGGAGGGGTGTGACCAGACCGTGCTTGAACCCGGCGAAGCCGTGACTGTGATTACCCCGACTGCAGGCGGCTGGGGTCAACCCTGACCGTCCAAAACACACCAAAGGTGTCCGGCAAGCCGCTCTCTTGGAGAGCGGCTTTCTTTTTTGCAGGTCAACTTGGCAGTCGCTATTTCTATCAATAAGCGAAATTTACAACTAAGTCCTGAGGGAAAAGATTTAACCGAATCTTCAACGGGCAATCGCCTAAAATAAATAAATTACGTCACGTTTTCAGGTAATTCAGACGAATTGCGAGACAAACATGCTACGACTGCCAAATCCGGTTTCACATTCGGTTGCCGCCAAGATTCTCGCTCTGATTGCATTCCTGTGCATCGGTCTGGTTGTCGTGTCCGCTGTTTCGATCTTTCAGATGAACCTTATCGGCAGGGAACTCGCCAACATTGCCGAGAAGGACATTCCCCTTACCGAAGCCATCAGCCACGTGACCAATCATCAGTTGGAGCAGGCGGCGCTGGTCGAACGCATGATGCGGGTTGCCGGTGTCCGCTCCGAGACCGAAAAGGCAGGTTTCAAGGCGATGAAGGTGCGGCTTCAAAAGCTCGAGCTCCAGGTCGCCGACGAAATCCTGAAAGCGGAAAAACTTGCCGAATACGCACTGGCGAACAGCAGCTCGGAAGCCGAGCAAAAGGAATTTGCCATGGCGGTTCGCCAGCTGAAGCGCATCGAGACGGAATACGCCCAGTACAAGGACCACGTCGACGAGATCATGCATCTCGTCGAGATCGACGATTTTGAGGCCGCCAATACCCTTCTCGTGACCCTGGAAGAAGAACAGGAGCGGCTCGACCATGAACTTATCGCGCTTCTGGAAGAGATCGAACGGTTCACCCTCGCAGCCGCAGTTGCGGCGGAAGAACATGAAAAACAGGCACTTGAACAGATCACGATCGTGTCTGTGGTAACGTTCCTTTTTTGCATCGTGGGATCGATCCTGTTTGCGCGTTTCGTGATTTCCAAACCGTTGAAAGAAGTGTCGGGCGGCCTTTCCGAACTCGCCAGGGGCAACACCGAGGTCAATGTGCGTGTGCGCTCTCGCGATGAAATCGGCCAGGTGGCGGAGGCATTCGAGGCCTTCCGGATCAACATGATCGAGATGAAACGCCTGCAGGAACAGGCCCGCGAGGAAGAGATCCAGGCGGAAGCGGACCGGCGCGACACGCGCCTGCGGCTTGCCGATGAACTGGAAGGCCAGCTCATGGCAAGTTGCGAGGCGGTGGTGCTGGTTCTGAAGGACCTGACCGAAGGTGCGCACGAACTCACCCGCAACAGTGACGAAACCGTGGACCGGTCCAACACCGTGGCAGCGGCTGCCGAAGAATCAACCGCTTGTGTGCAATCCGTCGCCTCGGCGTCGGAGGAACTCGCAAGCTCCATTCAGGAAATCAGCCGCCAGGTCACGCTGGCCAGCAGTTCCACGTCGCAAACCACCGACGAGGCACAGACTTCCAACGAGACTGTTGGACATCTTTCCTCTGCCGCAGAAGAAATCACCGAGGTCCTCAAGCTGATCAGCGACATTGCCGACCAGACCAACCTGCTGGCCCTGAACGCAACCATCGAGGCTGCCCGCGCCGGTGAAGCCGGCAAGGGGTTCGCGGTGGTCGCCTCTGAAGTGAAGGCGCTTGCCACTCAGACAGGACAGGCGACCGACCAGATCGGGACGCAACTGACCGGCGTTCAATCCGGTGCCGCGACATGCTCGGAGGCCATCCACAAGGTGGTCGCGTCCGTCAGCGCGATCAGGGAACAGATTTCCGGTATTGCCTCCGCGATCGAGGAACAGAACGCCGTGACCTCTGAAATCGCGAAAAACGCGACTGAAGTCGCCCATGGGAGTGCGGACATCTCGCGGAACATTATCGAAGTGAACCAGGCCGCACAGCTGTCCGGCTCACGGGCGAAGGACGTTGCAGACGGGGTCGACGACGTGGCGGCGCAGATCGCGACCATCCGGAACGGGCTCGCCGATTTTCTCGGTCATCTGCGCGCCGCCTGACATCGGACGATGCACTGGCCGGAACCACAGGTCCGGCCAAAGGCGCATGGCAATGTCATTCACCCTGAGTCTGGCCTTGCCGGAGCAGTCTCTCATGCAGGTCAGGAAGCACATGCTGGTTCAGACCGCGCATTTCGAGCACGCTTCGTTCGCGGATCGCTTGCCTGAGCACTTTCCTCGCCATCAACGGCGAACGAAAGACGCCGGTAGCCGCAAGCTTGTGCACCGTCGCTCTGGACACCGCCAATCCCTCGGCAAGCACGCGGTCGAGCCGGACATGCAGGTTCGCCGGGTTCAGCAGGACCAGGTCCAGGGTGTCGTCGACCGACCTTGCAAGGGACAGGATGTTCTTCTCGATCCTGAAGGGGCCAGCCGTGCCGCGCCGGAAACCATCGGTTCGCCTTGGCGGCTGCACCGCAAAAGCGCGGGCGAACCCGGCATCGTTTTCCTGAAGGGCCTCGATCGTCGCCTGTGGCAGCGAGCGGACAGGGCGGCGCTCAAACAGCGTGCGGTTCCAGCGATTGCCGCAGGCGGGACAGGCATAGACCAGCCAGGCATCGAGACGGTTTCCGTTGGCATTCAGCCGGAACTTTTCCGTTGACACGAAAGGCGTGTTGCGGCCACAGCCGGCGCAGTGGCGTTCGATATGCAGGGTGTCTGCGCCCAGGATTTTCCACTGGACATAAAGAGGCAATGACATTCCGTCGGTCTTCCCTTTGAAGGAAGTCCGTCACCGGTCAGTCGGGAGCCCGCAGGCAGAAGCACCGGCAGACATCGGTCTGGCTGTCAGGGGAATTCAGTTGAGTGGACGTATCGGAAAATCAATACGGCAGGGCCAAGCCACACCGGTCCCGATCCGCCGCATGACGAACAAGTCAGAACGTCGCTCTTGAGAGCGACAAGCGGATACGAAGACCGGTCAGAGCGTAGGCAAGATAATCGTCCTGATTGAAACGAAGGTTTTTTCTAGCTGATGCCGCCGGCCGGAACAAGGCCCTAGGGTACGGACCCATAAATGAAGCCGATTTGGCGGCAGAAATGGCAAAATCTCGCGAGGAAGCGTGCTCAGAGCGGGCTTTATGCCCGGTCAAGCGCGGTGACGCTGCGAGGTAAAGCCATTTTGCCGTCCTTCGGATTTGGTCGCTTTGGCCATCTGCCGCGTCGCGAAAGGCTTGAAAATGAACCACATTTCCTGCGCTTCCGCTTCTCGCAGCTGGTCAAAACGATCCAAACCAAATTGACTTCATTTATGAGTCCGTACCCTAGACGTCGCGCGCCTGCTTGGCGAGGTCGACCAGGACCTTGCGCAGGTCTTCGGGCCTTTCGAGCGCAGTCTCGAACCAGAACCGCTCGATCCTGTCGCCCGCAACAAGATCCAGTCCTTCCGGATCAAGACCGGACAGGCGCCAATTGGACGCCTCGCCCTTGCACAGCACCTCCGCGTAGAGCTTGATCGCATCCGCGTGGTCGTCATTCATGTGCTCGACCGCACCTTCCTCCATCGCCTGCCAGCTCTTCTCATCGCCGAGCGCCGTCAGCAGATCTGCCTGCTGCAGTTCAAACGCCTTGCCGAAACCGCCGTTCAGGCTCGCCCGCTTGAGCTCCAGCCTGAAAAAGGCGAAATCGCCGAAATCGGCGTAAAGCTCAGCCTTGGGATGGCGCGCGAGATAGCGCCGCCTCAGGCGTTTGTGCGTCTCGCTTTCCCGCGCGGTGCGCACCGCAGAGCAAAACAGGGTGATCCTTGCATGGGCGAGCGGATCGCCCTTGCCCGGCTCCCCGACCAGCAGCGAACAGTCCGGGGTTTCAAGGATCGCGGATGTGTGGCCCGACAGGGTGCTCGTGAGGATGATGGGCGTTCCGTCGAGATCGGTCGCGAGCGCGACGCGGCTGGCGAGCGGATGACCGGTGCCCGCCTCGATTGCCGCCAACGCACCGAAGCGCGCGGTCCGGACCAGGTCCTTCGCCAGGCGGCGCGACTGGTCGTCGGTTTCGCGGATGGGCGACATCGGTTCCTTGGCATTGTCGTTGCGCGTGTTCACACCTGTCTCCTCGGTTTGCGGACAGCCGGCTGCTCCCCTGCACGGCAAGAAACACCATAGCGCGAACCTGAACGCAAGATGAACGGGCATCTCAGAACCCGTTCAGGGCCGGTATGCGAATGTCCGTTCATCAGATACGGCGCCGGACACAAAAAGGCGCAGGCACCTGGAGAAGAAACCGATGAAAACCTTGAGCAAACGCCTGATTGCCGTCGCCCTGTCCGGCGCCCTTCTCGTTCCGACAATTGCAACGGCCGAGGCCGGCCCGAAACGGGGCTGGCAGGGCCACCATCACGGCGGCTACCACCACAACCATAAACGCCACAGAAACAACAACAATGTCGGCGCAGCCGTCGCTGCCGGCGTCATCGGCCTTGCGGCAGGTGCCATCCTGCTCGGCGCGGCCAACCGCCCGGCCTATGCAGGACCGCCGCCCCCGCCGCCGGCAACCTACTACCCGCCTGCCCCTTACCCGGGTCAGGTGCACGGTGCAGTCGGATACCAGCCTTGGAGCCCCCCGTGTACAATATACCATATGAACGGGACATGTGCTGACCGGTATTAAGTCACAAGTTTGGTCACAGTGCCTGCAATTGCCCTTGAACCACAACGGGTTACAACGGATGCTGAATCCGTAACTACCCAAAAGGCACTGTGGCCGCCCTTTAGGGCCGCCCGTTACTCTGCAAGGGCTCTATAGGGGGTACGGGGGGATCTGGGTATGTGTGTATATATAAGAGTGCTAACAGATTTTTTCTGAAAACAACCGGGCTCTCAGCACTGCATGATACTTGGATCACAGGCGTGGGCGTCGAGTGCACCGAACGGAACCGGTGAGAGCACTGCAGTGACTGCAAGTGCCAATGCGAGAACAAGGGCTTTCACGTCGAGATCCTCCACTCCACCGATTTGGAATGATCACAGGATACGGGACCGGGCGGGAACAGCTGTGATGATCGTCACGTGTTTCCCAAAACATCCGGGGTGTGTCAGTTGCAGGGGAAGGCTTCCGCGATGCTCCGGAGCAATAGGTAGCTCGCAGGATAATGGAGTTCCTCAGGATGTTCCTCAAACTCCCTGATAACAATGCTATACAGCTGTTGAAGCTCAACTCCGATAGGTATGCACCCCACCAAACCTTTGGACTTTTGCTCTTCTGACCTCAGCGCGCGGGTCGTATCGACAGCGCCTGCAACAAACCCAAGACAGTAGTCGGTGATGTCACCATCGCAAATCTCACGGAAGTCATTGCCAGAATAAAAGAAACCACCTTCTTTCTCGGCTGCTGCAGGCTCAATCACAACGAGCGATATTGTGAGCGTCATCGCCACCAGTGCACCCCAAAACATCTTCATATCCATTTTCATTATCAGCCTCACTCTTTGCCCCTTCCAGTCTCCTGAAGGCCCACCAGATGTGCCTTGGCCTCACCGAATGCCGGGTAATTCGGCCTTGTCTCCAGCTTCGTGCCGCCACAGCGCAGCCATGACCAGTTCCGAATGCCGGTGGATGTCACCACCGCCGCCGCGTTGCTGCATTTACACAATACAACCAGAACTCTACTCTGCGAATCCTAAGAATGTTCTCCCGTTGAGGTTTTGATTCATGGAGCTTTTCGGACAATACGGCGCTCAGTTTGTCTCCTTCGGCTTGGCCATTGTGCTGGCAATTGCGCAGTATTTCTTGCAGCCGAAGGTGAAACTTGTCTGGGGCTTAACTCACGGCTTCATGCACAAGGTTACACTTGAGCAAACAAGTGAAGAGGAAGCAGACCATATTGCCATCTGCACCAACTACCACCTTCTCTCAAACAACGGGAGAGGTGTCGCGACAGACGTTGAAGTGACGTTCAATTACATTCCCAAGAACTTTGAAGTCTGGCCACAGAGGCAGTTTGAAACCAGTGTGAATCCCAATGGGAGATTCATTGTCAAGTTCGGTAGCATTGCACCCCGTGAGCAAATCTCACTCAATGTGCTGATGTTGCATGGAGAAACGCCGAGTATCCTGAGCGTCCGCTCGAATGAAGCGACTGGGAAACTCATACCGCTAATAGTGAACCGACGGTTTCCTAG
Organism: Roseibium sp.; assembly: GCF_965232425.1. Lineage (GTDB taxonomy): Bacteria > Pseudomonadota > Alphaproteobacteria > Rhizobiales > Stappiaceae > Roseibium. Next base: position 4,282,402 of record NZ_OZ246971.1, on the reverse strand, counting down.
ATGGTTGTATGTAGTCGTTGGGGCACTCTTGGTCCTGGGTTTCGCATCTTTCATTTACCTAGTGATTGAACTGGTAGGAGTGTTTGCCGCGCTCTCCTCAACGCCAGCAGCACCCTGAGCATGCGGCCACTGCGCAAACCGATGATCGTTCCCGGTCTCCGAACGGTTCGAAGCTGTTGACCTCGCTGTAAGCGCACCGAAGGCAGTCGATGATCAGCCTCCAGCCCCGCTCCTTGGCGAAGGCGACGGTGATCAGGTTGAGGGTCTGGTTCCTGGGCATCGTGAAAAAATGCGTCGTCAACAGGATTGGCGAAGAACGGGCATAACCCCGTTTTCACCTAGCCAGGGCAACGAATCAGAGTCAGACTCGAATCACGTCGTCCGATCAGCAGTCTTGCGTATGAGATCGACCGGCGCACGTTAACAGTAGAAGGCGAAAAAACGATTGGAATACGACCCACGGACCAAGGAGGTCCAGTTGTCATTTGACCTAACACCGGCCAACGACAACACCCCGCCAGATCTGACGGACTCGGACGATCTTTTCGGGAGACTGGAGCAAGCGGAAGCACACTGGTTTAGCCTCCCCGCGTACATCCGCCAGCTCCAACAGATCACGGACGGCCCCTTGAATGACAACAGTCACAAAGAAGCCGGAAGGATCACCGAGATCATTTACGATCTCATTTGTGAATGCAACGTTCCATTGAGTGAGCGGTAAACTTTCGCAGCCAGAACGAGCGATCTCGACCGGAAATCAGGCCGAGATCGCATTTTTCTGTTAATAGCCATTTTTTCCTTGGATAACTCAGTTCCGCACTATTGTCAGACATTCGAGGGGCTGGACGAGGCCCTCGACCGCCTCGCACTCGTATTCCTTCAGCGCCTTAAACTGCTCGATCTCTTCCTCCGTGAACATGAACTTGTAGGCCCTCCAGTGCTTCCGGCGATGCGCTTCAAGTTCCTCCTGCGCCTTCAAGTGCTTTTGCCAGAGGACTTCGAACTCTTCGTCGGTCTCGAAACGATTCCTCATGATACGCTTCCAGTTCTCTTTCGGATTCAGGCGCTGCTTCGGCTTCCTGCAAGTCCTTGCCGTCGATCTCTGACCGACGCGAGACGGCCTCTCAAGAGTCAGGTTGTTCCAGGCAAGATCGTTCCGGTTGCCGTTCTTCATGTAGACGGACTGGTCGATCCACTCCCCCGTCATGAATAGCCACGCTGCCTTCGTCTGAGATACAAGACGACCCTCGACTCCGATTTTGGCGGTATTGTTCCCTTTGGCTTTTGACCCAGCTTGTTTTCCGGTATTGCGTCCAGACCTCCATGTGAAGACACCGGTTGCCGGGTCATAGTCTACGAGCGTCTTCAAGCGCTCCTGCGTGATGCTCGTGTTGTCAGTCATTCCTTATCCATGAGTGAGAAAAAAAGCCCCACACGATCCACGGGGACCATGCAGGGCTATATGAGGGTATTTGTCAGCGTCGATCTGAGGCGACAGGGGCAAGTGCTACTTCGCAGTTCGCACCCGTGTACCGGAGCTGACACTCAGGCAACTTCAGCGGACCATTGTCATTCTGGAAGGTGGCATTGGCACCTTCGGCGTCTTGAAGAGCCTCGAAGGGCCGTCCGTAAACGCTAATCTCGACGGCAGCGGTGCCAGCACCAATCGAGGAAAAGAAGTAGATGCCGCGTTCAACTTTGACCGGCGCGTTTTCAGTAAGTCGCATGATTGAAATCCTTGTACTTTTTAGATGTCGTCGTCTTGGCTTCCGAGAGATTTCCGGAAAGACGACAGGAGGCTCACGGCCTCTTCACGGGATGGCAGAGGTGTCTTTCCGTTTCCGGTTCCTCTGTTGTCGGCGATGACACCGGCCCACCTGAGATACTTCACAGCCTCTCGAAAGTAGGCCGCGTTGGTCGCCTCGTTGTCGTCCTGAAGCTTCTCGATCAGGGAAGCTTGAAGTTGTTTGTCCAGCTCGATGAGCAGTTCAACAGTAGCTTTGGGCATCAGATTGATCTTTCTATTTTGACTCATCTAAGCGTCCCCGGGAGAGCAATCCTCCGAGGGTTTCGACACGGTTTGTGTTCGTGGACGGTCAGCGGACTGAATGCCGGGGATGGCGCAGAAGCGATGCTACGTGGGGCGAAGCTCATCGGGTTAAACCTTGAAGGGGCGATCCTGAGTCATGCGTCACTGTTGGTGGTCAGGTTTGGGCGTGTCCGCATAAACGAGCGAGCGCCGATGTCTGCTGTTGCATGAAGACCCTGAAGCGATCCATAGACGGTGAAGGTCAGCTGTGCGGACGAAACAGACATCTACAACCTTGCAGGAACGCGCGTTTGGTATGCGCGGTTTTGCCGCCCATACCTTGTTCTCATTTGACCCTTCAGACGTTCACTCGATAGCCGGTAGCCCTGTCACGGCTTCAAATGCATCAGAATGGGCTTCGACATGATGCGGATCACGTGTCCCCGGTAGAACTTCGAAGAAAGGATCGAAATCGACCATCGCCTGCGCCAATACGCCCAAGATAGTCGGGTCGCCATCGAGCGTTGCAACCCCGTCCGCGATCTGCGCATCCAGCGTTTTCTCCCCAGCCATGACCGGCTCCAAGTCTAGGCGATTGATGGTTAGTGTCACGTCCGGCGTACCAGAGATAAACCCTTCGACATTGGTCAACGTGCTGTTGCGCAGTTCAACGAGGAATTTCTCCCCATTGTCCGGAGTTATGAGGTTCATGGTAAATTCGTGCCCATCGACCTTGCGACCGTCCATCTTGATGGCGAGGAAGTTGAGGAACAACTCGGTTGACATGGCACGGATTACGTCCGGGCTGGAGGTATCCGGTATGTCCCCCTCCGGAATGCCAGTCCGTAATTCAAAGGCGCCGGACAGGAACGAATTGCGCAGGCCCGGGTTTTCCTGCTGGTAGCCAAGCTGTTCGTAGACATCCGCCAGCAGGTTTCGCGCCGCCATGTTGCGTGGCTCGGCCTGAACCAGCTTGTTGAGGATCTCGGTTGCCAGCATGTAGTCGCCCTTGTCATGCAATTCGGCCCCGCGCGCGATGATCGCGTCCGACCCACCCATCATCTCAACGTAGAGCGGCGCGCTGTCCTCCGGCGACAGCGGGATCAGCGTAGCCGGGTTGCAATCCCAGAACCCGATATAGCGTTGCACAACACCGCGACTGTTGTGGGCTGCCGAGCCATGATAGCCGCGACAGTGCCATTTATCCTGCAGTCCTTTGGGGAACTCATAGACGTTGTGGATCTGATTGATCGTCACGCCCTTGTTCACGAAATGCAGCACCTGATTGTTCATATTGGCGTATACATCACGCTGGTCGCGCAGGATTGACTGAATTCGGTCGTTGCCCCAGCGCGGCCAATGGTGCGAATAGAACATCACCTCGGCCTCTTCCCCATAAAGGTGCAGAGCCCGTGAAATGTATTTCGACCAACGTAACGGGTCCCGCACCGGCGCACCGCGCAACGTGTAGATGTTGTGAACCGTCGCGGTGACGTTCTCCGCCATCCATAGCGCTTTCATGTCCGGCAAATACGTGTTCATGTTAGATGGTGCTTCGGTTCCCGGGGTGTTCTGAAAGATCATCCGCACCCCGTCGACCTCGAACTCCTCGATATCGTCTTCTACAATGCGTGTCGGTGCGATCAGGCCGACCTGACCGGCGGAGACGCCTTGTCCCAGCCCCTGACCGGCATAGCCGTGCGGGCTGGCCGGGAGCAACAGACCATATTGGTAGAAAAGTCGCCGGTTCATAGCGTTACCGGCATAGACGTTCTCAGAAATCGTGTGTTCCATGAAGTCGCGTGGCGCAATGATCTCGACCTTGCCGGCGCGGACATCAGCTTCGTCGACAACACCGCGCACGCCGCCCCAATGGTCGCCGTGACTGTGCGAGTAAATCACGGCCGTGACTGGTAAATCGCCCCCGACATGCTCGCGTAACAGTGCGAGCGCTGCCCGCGCAGGCTCGGCAGATACTAACGGGTCGATCACGATCCAGCCGGTCTTGCCCCGAACAAAGGACACGTCAGACAAATCAAAGCCGCGCACTTGGTAGATGCCCGGGATCACTTCATAAAGACCGTAGTTCTGGTTCAGGCGAGAAATGCGCTGCATCGACGGGTGAATGCTGTCGAAATCAGTGTCGGTGTTCAGGAAATCAAAGCGTTCCTTGTCCCAAGCCACGTGGCCCGCGTCGGCCATAATCTTCTTGTCAGGCATTTCGGCAATCAGGCCGCGTTGCTGCTCTTCAAAATCTTCCGTGTCGGAAAACGGCAGGGTTCGGCGGGCCTCGTCCAATACCTTCAGCGTGTGTTCGGAAGGTGCCTTACCCTTGGGATGGAAATGGCCCTCAAGCGGTGCCGCTTCTTGCGTCTGGGCCGCGGCTTCATCGAGCAAAACGCTTCCGGAAACGGCAAATGCGGTTCCGACTGTGGGAATGGCTTTCAATACGTCTCGTCTGGTAGTCATTTCGTTCCTCCCGGCTTTTATTAAATGAAATGTGTTGCTGACTTTACGCGACCTCGGGATAGAAGGCTTTGATGTTGAACAAAGGCTACGAACGTGGATACGTTTGTCCATTAAGCTCCAATTCGAGTGTCTTGTTTGGGCTCACTCCAGACCTTCGCCGCACCTTCGACCAACTCCCGGAATGCGGACCTAGTAGACCTTTTCCTACATGGAACTCACGGCCCATTGCGGACGCTCATGCAAGACAAGACCAATGACTGTCTCTAGCTTTTTTCTGCGGCTCCACCAAATCTAGCGGCGACTGATTGTTGCGGCCGACTTTGACCGGCATGACCCCTCAGCGCAGGTCCAGGAAGGCCAGCATTTCAATCTTCTGTCTATCTGCAGGGATAGGTGGTGCATTCATAGAGGTCCCTCGTGACACGAATGTCCGCACCTAACATATACTCGTTCGTGCAGTTTCTCGGGTGCTAGGTGAATCGTGCTTCTTTACCGGACACCCCAGTCCGCAGGCAGCGGATACCGACGACCGGTCAATTCGGACACACATGTCCGGTGGTGTGATATTGAAATGCAGTTTTTTCAATGCGATATTCCAATTCAAGGAAAGGTTATCGCCATGACTGAGAAACAACAAGACGGCAGCGACCAAAAGGTTGTCCGGCTTCGCCCACAGAATTCGAAGGCTGGCATGTCTTCGGAGCGGAAGTGGGGCAAGAAGGTTATTGATCTGGGCTTCTGCATCGTACCCTCGCTTCTTCTCCGGGCACAACAAAGACTGGGACTGAACCCAACACAGTTGGCAGTTTTGATACAACTATGCGATTTTTGGTGGGATGAGGCCAGAAAGCCGCATCCCGGCGTCAAACGGCTCGCAGAACGCCTGAGCCTGAGTGAGCGGCAAGTGCGTCGCTACATTGCGGAGCTGGAGCAAGCTGGATTGGTGCAACGCATCGAACGATTGGCTGCGCATGGAGGAAAGCAGACGAACATCTACGACCTGACGGGTTTGGTTAAGCGTCTGAAAGAACTTGAGCCCGAGTTTCGCGAAGTCGACGACGATGCAAAGGAAGAACGTAAGGCGGTTTCCAAGCGTGGCTACAAGCGACGTTCAAAGCAAGCGGCAGGCAGTACCAAAGAGGGGTAGGCCCTACAAATGCTGAGCCCCGGGCGCATACCTAGGGCAGAGGCGGATCCGGGGCGAACGTGAGTAAAATGCAGGATACGGACGTAGATGTCAAGGGGTACGCATACAGTGCGGACGCTCTAGCCGAACTTGAAGCGACGCTTTCACCCGAACGCTTTGCAACGTATTTGTGCGCCGCGGGAGGCGACAAACAACTGGCCGCGCAGCTATATACATGGAACACGGCTGTAAGTGCAGCGTTCTATGGACCACTTCAAGCACTTGAAGTAGCTGTCCGCAACTCGATGCACTCCAATCTTACAGTAGCCTATGGGGCATACTGGTACGATAATCCGGCGACTGGCCTTGATAGGCGAGCGCAGTCGAAGGTAGCGCAGACAAAGAGCGATCTGCAACGCAATAGCTATGCAGTTGATCCGCCTCATGTCATAGCAGGGCTGTCCTTTGGATTTTGGGTGTCGTTGCTTGGCCGTGGTGGTCGGCTAAATCCCACCGGACGGGCGAACTATGAAATGACACTCTGGCGACCGGCGCTTCGCAACGCGTTTCCGCACGCAACATCGCTGAACCGGACAGGCGCACACACACCGCTGGACTACCTTCGTACCTTCCGGAATCGGATTGCGCATCATGAGCCGGTTTTCGAACGTCATCTGGAACAGGATTACCAGAACGTTCTTGATGTTATGGCTTGGGTTTGCCCGCACAAAAGAGCTTGGATGGAGGCTCATTGTCGGGTTCCCGATATTCTAACGATGCCGAAAGATGATCCAAACATTCGTTTCTAGGGCGTTTCGTTTTTACCAAAGCACCTTAAAAAAACCGACCTTTGAGAAATCATACTCCCTACACATAGCAGCCATTGATTGAGGTTTCAGCGAATGACTTTTCCCGTCCGAGTTTCGAGTTCAATGCATCTCGCCAAAGGTCTTGGATCGGCTCGAAGCGGTTGTTCGACCTAACAAACCATAGAGCATTGATTGGAGGCAAAGCAGACATTGAAGTCGGTGAGTTGACGTGTTTCAAGATCCGAAAAGGAGCCCTAAACATGAGACACGACCTCTCCGACGCAGAATGGCGGTCGCCCTTAGCTCCTTCGCGATAGAACTTGTTTCAGGCTGGCATGTTGCCCTGAACTTGCGCAATTACGGCGCCGACCTCTACCGATGTCGCAGACCGGGACCGTTTCACCGGAGCCTTGTTTCCGGTGATATCTTCGATCTCTTTGTCAAGGTCAAACGTTCCGGCTTTGTAGGCAGCGACGATATCTTCTGCCGGAACACCCTTCTCCTGGGCAACTCGTCGGATCTTCACCTGCGTATTGGTGCCGAACTGGTTCACGCTGTTTGAGGTCGGGTCGCCACCATAGCGCCTTGGAACCGGGTTCATTTTCTTGACGTAGTCCTGAAGTACACCGGCAGCATCACGGACAGCGTCTTGCGCCCTTTTCTCGTCAGCACGGTGTTTCTTCACGTCGCTCAACAGCTGATCGTTCTCAGCCTTGAGCCGAGCGACTTCAGCTTCAAGTTCAATCACCCGTTCGTTTTCTCGGGAGTTCTTCAAAGCGTCTTCGAGAATGCGAGGATCAACCTGGGACAGAGATTGGATGTCGAGGGTTTGGGAGCCTTTGGAATTGGCCATTGGATCATTTCCTTTTCTTGTTGTGGCAGTTGATTAGCGGTACTTGCGCTTCTTTGTTGCCTTGCGGTTGGTGGAGGTGTCACCCATCTTCTTGGCGTACCAAGCGGCATAGGCCTTCTCCATAAAAGGGCCATCGAGCTTGCCGAGGGCATAGTCGAGCGCCAGCTGTCGAGCAGTATTGTCGGAATCCGCGTAAGCGAAGAGCGATGCGGCTTGAGCTTCGCCAATTTGATCTCCAAGACTTTCCATTGCCGAAAACCGGACGCTCTCATAGGTCTCGTGAGCAGCCTCTTTGGAGACACCAAGCTGATCCTGAATAACATCAATGGCGTTGTCGACGTCACCGACACGAAGACCTAGTTGGATGTCGTCCAGTGCTTCGATGCGATCCCGATCTTCGTCGAGTAGTTCGTCCAACTCGTCGGCAATCGGACTGTCACCCAGCGCTTCGACAATGTCTTCGGCTTCTTCACCGAGACTTGCGCCCTCAGTCAGGTGGTCGTCCAGTTCGTCTTCGCCTTCATCGGCTTCGTGACGCTCTTCAAGTTCTTGCTGGATCTCCTCAGGAACCTTTCGAGGCTTTGTGGTCTCGTCGGTTACACCTGGGTGCGGGACAAGATCGCTGCCACCGTACGTGTCGGGGTCCACCCACGTGTTCATGGAGGGAGACCACATGCAATCGGTGACACCGTCAAAGGCCTTCGGAGCGGGTTCGAAGCTGAAGCCCGTCGGTGCCGGATCAGATTGCGCGTCGTAACCTTGAGCAGAACCGAGTATCTTCTCCCGAAGGATCTCTGTCTGACCCTCGTGTCTGGATATTCGATCCCGCTCCGTCACAAGATCATCACCCGCTGGCAGGAGCTTGAAGCTCAGTCTGTCGCCGCTTTTGGCTCATAGACGAACGGTTTGGACACTTCTTCACCACCATCCGCGACGACCATCTCTGCGTTACCTGAAAGGTTCTTCAGCTCAACTTCGAACTTCGAACCGTCCTTCAGTGTGACGTCTGCAAGACCCTTGAAGCCCTTCACGCTCATTCCAACGTCTCCGATGACGTCCTGATAGGAACCAAGCGTCAGGTAGACGTTATCGATGATGCGGGACAACCGAGCTTGAAGGACTTGCCGGTTGTTTTTCCGGTCCTCGTACATGGTTGAGAACATTTGCTCGAGATCGTCGCCATCGAGCTCCTGAGAGACGGGTTTGCTCAGCTTGAGTTCAGTCAGCTGTTTGTTCAGCCCCCGCAACCGACCATCTAGTTCTTCAATCGTCTTCTCATAGCGGTCACGAAGGGCCTCTGAACCGGCAGACACCGCCCGATCCATCGCGACATCCAGTTTCCTTTCAATCTCTTCAACGTCCTTGGTGAGACGCTTGATGTCACGCTCTCGGTTGTCGACGACAGGTGTGGTGTCCCGCTCCTTCTCTAGCTCGACCACAAGACTGTTCAGCATGCTCAGCTCGAAGGCCTCAACTTTGATGGTCTTGTTTCCGCACCTCTCTTCTCTCGGCAGTGCCTTGCTGTCGAAGCATCTGAAGTACTGATAGGACCGCCCGTCCCTTTGGGTGGCGTGGATGCTCATCGGACCGCCACACTTGCCGCATCGAAGCATGGAGGGGAACAGGTTGGGGATGCTACCGGACACCGACCGGGGTGCGCGTCGCCTTCCCTTGTTCTGTTCGTGAACAAGCTGCCACTGGGTCTTTTCCATCAACGGCTCGAAGATGCCTTCGTGCACACCTTCACCGAACTTGGAGGCACCGTAGAGCGCGGGGTTGTTCATGATCGATTGTACGGAGCTTTGACGCCACATCTTACCCTTGGGGGGAGAGACACCCTCGTCGTTCAGTATGCGGGAGGTGTTCAAATAGGAGTTGCCAGAGCGGATCAGATCAATCAGACGCTCAAGGGTCGGTCGGTGCTCTTCGAGAACCTGATAGGTCTCCCGGTGAATCCAGAAGGGCAACGATGCAAGCTTGATCTTCTCACCGGCTGCAAGGCGCTTTGCTCGAGCCACATAGGTCTGCTTAACCGCCCATGACTTCTGTTGGCTCTCTTGGTTCGCCGCCGATAGACCGACAAGGGTGGTCAGAGGGATTGTGGTGTTGGCGTCGTAAATCTGTTTGTTGATGAAGGTGTCGTGCTTCGCGATGCCAAGGGTAATTCCGGAGACGATGAGGTTGAGGAACAGCAGCTGCGCGTCACTGGCGTCCATGCGTGTGAGACGGGAGTAGTCGTCGATAATCAAGACAACGTCCTTTGAGATTTCCCCTGTCTGATAGGACTCGATCAACCTGCCGAGCTGCGCCTTCACGTTGCTGCCCTTGAATGCAGAAACACCTTGGTCACGGATCGTATCGATCAGCTCCAGTTTATGGCGACGACAGAACTCCTGAGCTGTGCTGTCCTGGCGGTCTTGGCTGTCCCCGCCATCTTGCTTGGTCGTGGACCAGCGCTGATAGGAAATGGCCTTGCGACCGTGGAAAATGGAGGTGTCGAACATCGAACGGCTCACCAATGAATGTTACCAATGGTAATAGATATGACTGTACAGACAACAAAATTCAAGGTTGGAAAGTGCGTTTGGAGGCCAGACAGATGGTGGTCAGACAACGCTTGTCGCAGTCGGAGTGCGACAACACCCAAAAAACCCTAGGAAAACTGCAGGGCTCAGAGGGTCTCTCTTAAAACATTGAGAAATAAAACGAGAGAGAAAGACACCGGTCCTGTGAGTGTACTTGGAGTGCCCCAACAGTGGACTTAAGACCCCTTCCAATTCCCCATACCGTAGCCGTCTTCCGTCCCCCAAACGGAAGGCGAGCGTCATGGACTTTTGGAAACGACCATAAGAGAGACAACAACATCCAATCTCATTTTGTCTCAGCACGAAGTGTCCAGCTTCGGAGTCGATCTGCGTCCATCACTTGTTCAAGTGTCTGGAACTCTGGAAGCGATACGTAAGATCCGGATCGCGGACAGTCCTGTGCATTGGACTTATGATAGGGATGGATATTGATTGAGGATGATGCTCGGTCTGTTGACCTCGCGTCTTACTGGACACTGTCACGCTCTCTCGAACCCTGTCTGCTCACTGTCGGTGTCTATGAGTGCACTTACAGGAATGAGTGTCAGCCTCGGCTCGGGTGAACGGCTGGTGTCTTCGCCAAGCCGAGCGACGATGTAGGTGACTGCGAGTGTCTTGAAGCGGCTTGAAGTGACTGGCAGAGACTTGCAGTGCGATATCGGAGAGTGTCTGTCTCAAATTGGGACACGGAAGAAGAAGCAAACACACGACACAGATCGCGCCCACAACACATAGAGCCCCTCCTCTCCAATACCACTACATACAGACGCCGCTCTCACCGTAAACTTATGTCAACTGAACATTCTTGGAGCCCGGCCTGGTACCAGTATTGCTCCTCGAAATTCCGGTCGTTCAATCCCTCGACCGGCACCTACACCACCTATCGGGGCGAGCAGCGTTTCTGCCAGTAACTTTCCGAGTTCGCCCCGCACCTTCCGGCAGCAGGCACCCCGTCAGCCGAACTGACCTCCGCCTGCTGCCGCTTTTTTTTGAAGATTTCTTTGACCGCGAGTGCTTCCTGCACGTTCGTCAGGCCCTCACAACAGGTCAACCGTTTGGTCACAGTGCCCAAGCCTCTGATACCACACAGGGTTCGTTCGGATGACAATCCGCGCGGACCCGAGATGGGCACTGTGGCCGCCCTATTAAAAACACCACTCACTGACAGATCAGATAGGTGCAGGTCTTGCCGTGGCAGCCGATGTCGACATGCAGGTGGGACTTGTGGAATTCATCGCCTTCCGGACTGAGCACGGTCGTGAACCGCGCGCAGGCACTCTTCTGGATGTCGGTCAGAAAGCGGCCTGCCGGCGTGTCCTTGCCCCAGTCCGTCTCCACTGAAACGGAGGCCCCCTCCTTCATCGCAAAGCCGGAGATATCAACCGCCTTGCCCAGCGCATGCTCGGACAGTTTGCCGTCCGGCTGGTTGTTGCGCCGGCGGCATTGATAGCCCGGTCCCGTGGCGATCGACTTGATACCGCCATCGAAATGCTTTTCGGCTGCCGGCAGCACGTCGCTCTGAAGCCATTCGGAGAAGGTCTGCGCAAATGCGCAGGACACCGTTACCGCCCCTTTAAGCGCCACCTGCGCACCTTCGCGCTGGATGCTCGTCAGCCTCACCGGGCTTTCGATGCCGCAGCCGGCGTCCCCGGAGAACTCGCCGCGAACCGGGGGAAGGCTCTCGAAGTCCATGCCCGGCAAGTCGCAGGCCGCAGCGTCTTTCACGTGCGGGCTGACCGCCTCAGGGGGCTGTACGGGCTTCGGCTTCGGCATGGGCGAGGCGATCGCGTTCCCGGGCTCAGTCTTGCTTGTTTCTGCAAGCGGCTTGGGTGCCGGGACGGGTTCGGCGGCGAACGCAAGAACCAAAGAGAAGATCAAAAAGACAGTTGCCGAAAACCCGAAGCGCAGTCTCTTGTGCATTCGCCCCTCTTGACTTGCAGGCATGATTCAAATGTGGCTGACTGCCGGTCAGCATCCCTCAGCGCCTTTCGAATGTCGAGACACCCGCATGACACTTGAACTCTTTTCCGCCTATGTGGTGGCAACCCTCATCGTCCTCGCGATCCCCGGACCAACGATCATGCTCGTGGTCAGCTACGCACTGACCCAGGGGCGACGCTCGGCCTTTGCAAGTGTTCTCGGGGTCGGGCTCGGCGATGCGACCGCCGCGGCGGTGTCCCTGCTGGGTCTTGGAGCTATCCTGGCGGCCTCCGCGACGGCGTTCTCGGTTCTCAAATGGGTCGGCGCCGCCTATCTGGTCTGGCTTGGGATCAAGATGTGGCGCAGCCGCCCCGCCGTTCAGAACGTGCAGCAGATGGAACATATTTCCGCACGAAAGATCTTCTGGCATGCCTATGTCGTGACATCCCTGAACCCGAAGGGCATCGTTTTCTTCATGGCGTTTCTGCCGCACTTCATCGCACCGCAGGCGTCCGTGGCGCCGCAGCTTTTTCTGCTTGGAACGACATTTGTCGTGCTGGGTATCCTGAACGCGGCTGTCTATGCGTTCGCTGCGGCGGCGATCGGTCAGAAGCTCAGGAGCCCGTCCCTGCTGCGCCTGGTCAACAGGATCGGCGGCGGGTTTCTGATATCGGCAGCGGCCATGACGGCGACACTGCAAAGATCGACCGGTTAGGGGTGAATCGCTCTAGCGGCTGGACGCAAACGCCGTTGCGCGCTTGACCTTCGGCTTGGGCCGTTTTCTTGCCGCTTCTTCGGTCTTCAGGCCGAACGAGGCCCCGGACTTCTTCAGCGTTTCCAGGGAGCGCTTGGCGCCTTCCTCGCTGAGCGCGGCGTAGCGCTGGATTGCCGCGTTCAATTCAAGACCACCGATGCGCAGCCGGCGCGCGCGCATGGTCAGGATATCCTTGTAGGCCTCGGCCGTGACGCCGTTGGCCCTGCACAGGATGATGAGCGGCTTGTCGCTCGCACTGAACAGCAGTTGCGAAACCGCTGCCGGCGGCAAATCGCTGACCCTGGCCAGCAGCATTCCCAATTCGGCCGTCCTGTCCGCGCGGGCGAAGGACGTCACCGCATCGTCGATCCGGGTCTTGTTGCCCAGGACGTCGTTGATGAGGGCATTTGATTCTTCGCGCGCGTCGTCCAGCTTGTGGGCGCGTGCGGCCACCTCCGTTGCGGCCCGCTGCGCCAGAAGGTTCACCAGCGTGTTGTCGGCACCGAGTGCGGTGATCCGCTCCTTCAATGCATCCGTGAGGAACGGCAGCAGGGCATGCGCGGCTTCCTCAGGCAAGTCCGGACGATTGACCAGCGCAGATTGAATGGACTCGTCGGAGCGGGCTTTTTCGACAAGTTTCAGGAAGGATGATTCAGCAAATTCCGCGCCTTCGTTCTCGGCAACCCGCTTCAGGACCCTGCTGTCACCGCGATCGACGAGCACCGTGGTGACAGCCTTGTCGACGGTCTTCCTGCCGGCGATCGCACCCAGGTGCGCCATCGACGCGTTTGACGCGATATCGACAAGGTCCTCGCTGGTCAGCGCCGGACTGTTTTCAAGGACCGGTGCGGCGACGGAAATGGAGTCATTGGCCAGTTTCACCATCAACTCATTAGGCGCGTCGTTCTCATGACACACCCTTTTGGCAAGGATCATGCGGGTTTCTTCTTCAAGCTGCCCGAGAACCTTCAGGACGATGTCGCCGAAGAGGAGGCTGATCTGCTCGTCCCGGTCCTTGCCGGCGCCGACAAACATGTCCGTCAGCGCACCGATGAGGCCTTTGCGCCCGGTGGCACTGGAATCCTTTGCCAGCTCCGCAAGTTTCGACAGATTGATCATTGCTTCTCCGAAGCGCACGACACGCCTTTACGGACCATAGCAGAAGCTTCTTAACAGGACGCTACTGGTTCATCCTCGTGCCGAACAGGGTTTGCCAACGCCTGCACCGGAGTTGATATCGATAACAGGCTGTCAAGGCGATTGGCGAAATCAAAAAAGATCTGACGCTCACAAGCAAACAATGTCTCATTTTTTTGACATCTAGTCGTTCGTTATCAAGGCGTTAAGGAGAGGATTGGCCAAAAACACAATCTATTGGTGTGAAGCCTCCGCCGCAATGCAGCATCTTTTTTGCTTCGTTTCGTCGATTCACTCGCCTAAGATTATCGGGTCAACGTGAGGTAATCGGGAGCGGACAGATGACTCTAGCGCGGAACCTGAACAGGATTGCCTTTGTAGCAGCATTTGTTTTTCTAGCTGCAATTGTTGTCGGGATCATTTGATCCGGCAGCAGGAAACGAGTAAAAACAACGCCTTAGAGCGAAACTCGGAAATGTGTTGATAGACAATTTTGACAGTAACTGACATTCGAGCCCGCCGCACCAGAAGGTGTCGGCCGGCGTCGACTGTCGGTGTTCGCTTGTCAATTTCGACGTTCGCGTCGGGCATCAAGTCCGACGCGACGGAGTAACCGATTGGCGTGAACATTTTAGCGAAACGCCTTCACCTGCAATTAATGAGTGCAGAAATCTCATTGAATGAGACGGCATCGCGGCATTTTGTCCACATGCCCCTCTGTCGGGGCTGGGTCACGCTGCAAGTGCGAGCGTTTGCGCCAGGGCGTCCTCTCTCTTGGACGGATCCGCCATCAACTGGTCTGCGGCTATGATCGTGACATCCTTGATTCCGACGAAACCAAGCACGTGCTTCAGATACGTGACCGCGAAGTCGATCTCGGAGCCCACCTTTGTTCCTCCGGATGCAACAAGCACATAGGCCTTCTTGCCCTCAAGCAGACCGACAGGACCGTTCTCCGTGTACTTGAAGGTTTCGCGTGCGCGCGCAATCTGGTCAATCCAGGCTTTGAGCGCCGCCGGAACCGAAAAATTGTAGATGGGCGTTCCGATGACAATCGTGTCGGCGGATTTCAGTTCATCGACAAGGGTATCGGAAAAGGACAGCTTCGCCTGTTGTTCCGCATTTCTCTGGGATGGATCGGTGAAATTCGCCCCGACCCATTCCTCATCGAGGAACGGCAGCCCCGTGGAAACGTCGCGGGCGAGAACCGTGGCGTTCGGGTTTTTTTCGGTCAGGCGGGCGACCAGAGCACTGGTCAGTTCCCGTGTCACCGAGTTGGTTTTGCGGGCGGAAGCGTCGATATGAAGAATGGTGTTGGCGTCGTTCATCACGTTCGTTCTCCTGTTCAAGACAGACCAAGCGGTTTGTTCCCGATCAGGAGATAATAAGAGGAAAAACGTATAACTAGGCCCATTTTGGTGAACAGTCTGTTTTCCGTGATCGCTTGCGATTTACGGAACCCCATGTCGGGACGGTAGGCGTCGCCTGGGCCGGTCGGCACCTAGCCGCGTTGCGCGACATACCGTTGCGCGCCTTCCGGCATCTCCATCCGCGCGTGTGTCTCGGCATATTGCCCCAGCTTTTCGGCAACCTGGTCGCCCGGCAGGGAGCTTCCCCGCGTTTTGAGGTCGACGTGAAGCAGGAACGTTTCGACGGTCGCGACCAGCGTGCCGTCCGACTTCCTCAGGAAGTGGAACAGATGCAGCTTCTTGCCCTCGCCCTGCAACACTTGCGTCGTCACGATGAGACGCTCGCCAGCCAGCATCTCGTCGAGGTGGCGAATATGCGTTTCCACGGTGAAATAGCTGCGTCCGGACGCGATGTAGTCTGCATCGGCG
Organism: Roseibium sp.; assembly: GCF_965232425.1. GTDB lineage: Bacteria > Pseudomonadota > Alphaproteobacteria > Rhizobiales > Stappiaceae > Roseibium. Next base: position 4,266,882 of record NZ_OZ246971.1, on the reverse strand, counting down.
CCGATCATCTCCATGAACCGGTCCGTGGCGGCCGCACCCGCTTCAAGGTAGTGGGTCTCGTTCATGTGGCCGTTGTAATCCACCCAGCTTTGCGGAATGTGCCTGCTGCCGGTGACCGGCAAGACCGGGTCTACATGAGCGGACAACGAGGCTTCATGCCGGTTGATCACACCACCGGCTCCGCTGCCCGTCTTCTTCAGGGCACGCATCATCCCGACAAGATTATCGTCGCGCTTGCGTTCAAGTTCGCGAATGCTCATGTGACCTGACTGGGCATCGGATTGCCCGGCAATGAGATCCACCAGTTCCTCCGTAAATTCGGGAACATCCATCAGCTTTGTCCAGGGCCATTCCAATGCGGGGCCGAACTGGGCCATGAAGTGCTTCATGCCCGCCTCGCCGCCGGCAATCCTGTATGTCTCGAACATGCCCATTTGAGCCCAACGGATGCCGAAGGCCATGCGAATGGCTTCATCGATTTCCTCGGTGGTCGCAACACCGTCCTTGACGAGCCAGAGGCTCTCGCGCCAGACCGCCTCCAGCAACCGGTCGGCGATATGCGCATCTATCTCCTTGCGCAGGACAAGCGGAAACATGCCCAGATCGCGCAAGATGCCGGCAGCCTTGGCTGTTGTCCCGCCATCGCCCACCAGTTCCACGAGCGGAAGCAGGTAGACCGGGTTGAAGGGGTGGGCGACGATCGCGCGCGCACCCGCGCTGTTAAGTTCCGAAGGCTTGAAACCGGAGGTCGATGAACCGATGATGGCGCTTTCCGGCGCCAGGTCGCCAATCTCACCAAGCACCTTGTGCTTGAGCTCAAGCCGCTCCGGGATGCTTTCCTGTATCCAGTCGACATTCTCGACGGCGCCGGCAAGGCTATCTTGAAATGTCAGCTTCCCTTCCGGTGGCAGCAACCAGTCGTAGAGAGACGGAAGGCTTCTGCGCGCGTTGCCCAGAACCTCGTTTATCTTGCGCTCGGCCTCGGGGTCGGGGTCGTAGACCGCAACGTCCCAGCCGTTCAACAGAAATCGGGCCGCCCAGCCGCCACCGATCACGCCGCCGCCGACAATGCAGGCCTTCATCTTGGAGCCCTCTTCGTCAGCCCGAGAAGGGAACGAACCTCCTCAGGTCCCATGATCTTCGCTCCCATTCCTTCGATGATCTTCACGGACTTTTCGACCAGTTGCGCGTTGGTCGCAAGAACGCCCTTTTCCAGGAAAAGATTGTCTTCCAGACCGACACGAACGTTCCCGCCGGCCAAAACGGCAGCAGCAGCGTATGGCATCTGATCCCGGCCCAGGCTGAAGGCGGACCAGGCCCAGTCGGACGGAATGGCATTCACCATCGCCATGAGGGTGTTCAGGTCGTTCGGCGCACCCCAGGGAACGCCCATGCACAATTGAACAAGCGCGGGGGATGCAAGGGTGCCTTCGCTGACCAGCTGTTTGGCGAACCACAGATGCCCGGTGTCGAACGCCTCGATTTCCGGTTTGACACCGAGTTCGGTCATCATGGATCCCATCGCCCTCAACATGCCGGGCGTGTTGGTCATGACATAGTCCGCCTCAGCGAAATTCATGGTCCCGCAATCGAGCGTACAGATTTCCGGGAGACACTCGGCAATATGAGCCATGCGCTCGGTCGCGCCGATCATGTCGGTTCCGGCTGCGTTGACCGGAAGAGGCGCTTCGGTTGATCCGAAAACGATATCCCCGCCCATACCGGCGGTCAGGTTTAGCACAACGTCCACGTCCGCCGCCCGGATGCGGTCCGTCACCTCCCTGTAAAGCTCCAGGCGCCTCGAAGGTGCTCCGGTTTCCGGATCCCGGACATGGCAATGAACGACCGCGGCACCCGCCCTTGCCGCATCGATCGCACTGTCGGCAATCTCCTTTGGGCTGCGCGGAACGTGCGGTGACTTGTCCTGTGTCGACCCGGAGCCGGTAACGGCACAGGTGATGAAAACATTCCGGTTCATTTGTAGCGGCATTGTTCGTCTCCTAGCGGCCCTTCCAGACCGGATCTCGTTTTTCTGCAAAGGCCCTGGCACCTTCAAGCTGGTCTTCGGAACGATAGAGCGTCTCGACGGTTTCGAACTGGCTCTTGGTGATGCGATTCATGGCATCCTGGAAGGTCAGCGCCTCCGCTTCCCTGACAACTTCCTTGATCGCGGCATAGACCAGCGGCGGTCCCGACGCCAGCAACCTGGCAAGTGTCCACGCCTCCTGCATGAGCTGACCGGCGGGATGAACATGATTGATCATCCCCCAGCGCGCCGCTTCCTGCGTATCGATCCAGCGCCCGGTCAGCAGCATTTCCATCGCGATATGGTAGGGGATGCGTTTTGGCAGCTTGATGCTGGCAGCATCGGCCACAGTCCCGGAACGGATTTCCGGCAACGCGAACTCCGCATGATCCGCTGCAAGGATGATATCCGCCGACAATGCCAGTTCCAGTCCGCCACCACAGCAGATGCCGTTGACCGCCGCAATGACGGGTTTGTTGAGGCCGCGCAATTCCTGCAGGCCACCGAACCCGCCTTTTCCGTAGTCACCGTCGACCGCGTCACCGTCAGCGGCCGCCTTCAGGTCCCAGCCGGGGCAGAAGAACTTTTCCCCGGCTCCGGTGATGATTGCGACGCGCAAGTCCGGATCGTCACGAAAATCCGTGAAGACGTCCCCCATCAGCCGGCTCGTCTTGAGATCGATCGCATTGGCCTTGGGCCGGTCGAGGACAACCTCGAGGATCTGGTCTTCCTTTCGGATTTTCAGCGGGCTATCCATTGCTCATTTCCTCACCTCTGATCAGCGCATCTGCCGCGATTGCAAAGTTTTCGCCGCAAAGCAGCGGATTGATTTCCACCTCATCGACCGGCCCCGACAGGACAAAGGATTGCACTGCCATCACGGCGTCGACGATTGCCTCGCGATCACACGCCGGCTTGCCACGATAACCGTCAAGGAGACGTGCGATCCTGAGAGTGCCCAACGCATCATCCACCTCTTGCCGGGAGACCGGCATCACGAGGGAAACCGAGTCCTGAAGAAGCTCCGTCAGGACGCCGCCCGCGGCAAGTGTCAAAACATGCCCGTGGGCCTCGTCCCGAACAACACCGACAAGCATCTCTGCAACAACATCACTGACCATTTCCTCAACAAGAAACGTATCAGACGTCATTTTAGCGCCTGCCCCCAGAACCTCTGTTGCGCAAGTCAGCCGAAGTGCAACGGCACCGGCTTCGGTCTTGTGCGCAACGCCGGTTCCTTTCAGAACAACCGGGAACCCGATCTTCTCGGCCACCGCGACCGCGTCTTCCGGACTGTTTGCCAAACCACTCTCAGGCACGCGCACGCCGTGCTTTTGAAGAATTCCCTTGGACCTGTCCTCGCCGAACTCGACCGACAGTGCCGGCACGGCGGGAATGTGCACCGCGCCTGCCCTTCGGGTGCGGCCTGCTGTCGCGACAGCCGCCAGAGCCGCGAGCCCGTCGTCCATGCCGATCATCGGAACGATCCCGCGCGCCAGCAGATCAGCCGCAGTATCTTCCGGCATCGTCTCAGGCAGGGAGCTGAGTATTCCCATGGGTTTGCCGCTTCTGGTTTTTGCCACTTCCACCGCATCTATGACCTTGAGCCATTCGTCGGCCGAGCATCTGTCGCCACGCGGAAAGTCGAGAACAACGATACCGAAGGACGCCTCCCCATCAAGCATCGCGGCGAACACGGAGCTCATCGCCTCCGTGTCGCCCCAGATGTAAGTGTGGTAGTCCAAGGGGTTCGCCAGGGCGACTTTGGGGCCGAGCAAACCCTGCAATTCGTCTTTTTGGGAGGAACTGAGCGCCGGAAAGGCGACAGGCAGATCGAGGGCTGAATCGGCGATCAGGCTCGCCTCTCCGCCGGAGCAGGACATCGAAACAATCTTGTTGCCTGAAAGCGGCCCAACTGCTTGGACCAGCTTGAGCGTTTCCAGGAAAACGGAAAGACTTTTAACCTCGGCGATCCCGAGCTTCGCAAGCAAGGCACTTGCTCCGGCAGCGCTGCCGGCAAGCGACGCCGTATGTGAAATGGTCGCAGCGCGCGCCTGCTCCGAACGGCCGATCTTCAAAACAACAACAGGTTTGCCGGCTTCGTGCGCCCGGCGCGCAAACCGCACGAATTCGGACAGGTCATCAAGGCCCTCGATATGCAAACCGATGGCGGTCACCCGCTCGTCGTCAAGCAAGGCATCTGCCACTGCGGATAGCCCGCGTTGCGCCTGGTTTCCCGCAGTAACAAGATAAGCGACCGGGAGCCCGCGTGCTTGCATCGTGAGGTTCAGCGCGATGTTGGACGACTGTGTCAGTATCGCAACGCCGTTTTCTGCTGGCCGCAATCCGTGTTGGTCCGGCCAGAGCGCTGCCCCGTCCAGCGCATTGATGAACCCGTAGCAGTTCGGTCCCAGGATCGGCATGTCACCGGCAGCCGCGATCAGGGCATCCTGCAGTGTTTCACCGTCAGCTAGTTCGGCAGCTGCTTCGCGAAATCCGGACGCGAAGCAGACTGCCCCGCCTGCCCCCATCCTCGACAGGGATTGAACGACCCCGACCGTCGTGTGCCGGTTAACACCTACGAAAGCTGCATCCGGAACAAATGGCAACTCCTCGATCGATTGCACGGCCGGGCATCCGGCGATCTCCGCCCTGGTCGGGTGTACAACACAAACCTGGCCGTCAAACCCGAGCTTCCGGCATTCGGCCACGACGTTCGTGCACCAGAACCCGCCGCCGATAACAGCGACGGTCTTGGGGCGCAAAAGCTTCTCGAGGCCCTGCATCGCTTAGGCTCCGAGCGGTCTGAAGAGATCGCGGCTGATGATGTGGCGCTGGATTTCACTGGTACCGTCCCAGATCCGTTCCACGCGTGCGTCGCGCCAGAAGCGTTCGATCGGAAAGTCATCCATCAGGCCCATGCCGCCATGGATCTGCAAGGTCGCGTCCGTGACCCTTGCAAGCATTTCCGTGGCATAGAGCTTGGCGCTGGCAATTTCCCTGTTGGCAGGCAAGTGCTGATCGAGCCGCCACGCACCGGCAAGCGTGAGCCAGTCAGCCGCATCGATTTCGGTGATCATGTCCGCAATCTGAAAACTCACGCCCTGGAACTTCGCGATGGCCTGGCCGAATTGTTCTCGCTCCGCCGCATAGGAAAGTGCATGATCGAAGCAGCGGCGCGCGCGTCCGACGCTCATCGCCGCAACCGTCAGCCGGGTCGCGTAGAGCCATTCATTCATCACGGCAAAGCCGCCGTCCACTTCTCCGAGAACCTGTGCATCGGGAAGCCGGCACCCGTCGAAATAGAGAATGTAGTTCTTGTAGCCCCGGTGACTGACGGAATTGTAGCCTTCCCGTACTTCAAAACCGGGCGTACCGCGATCGACAAGGAAACAGGTGATCCGCTTTTTCGGCCCCTTCGGCGTTTCATCGACACCGGTCGCGACAAATACGATGAAGAAATCCGCATGTTCGGCACCGGAAATGAAGTGCTTCGACCCGGACACCACCCAGTCGCCGCCGTCCCGGACCGCCTGACACTTCATGCCTCTGACATCGGAGCCGGCATCCGGTTCCGTCATCGCCAGGGCATCCATCTTCTCGCCGCGCACAGCCGGCAGCAGGTAACGCTCCCGCTGCTCGCCCGTACAGGCCATCAGAATGTTCTGCGGCCGCCCGAAAAAATGCGTCAGCGCCATGGAACCACGGCCGAGTTCCCGCTCCACAAGCGTAAAGTCCAGATGGCTCAAACCGGCACCGCCGACTTCCTCGGGAAAATTGCAGGCATAGAACCCAAGATCGAGGCACTTGCGCTTGATCTCCTCGCCGAGTTCCAACGGAACCTGCCCGGTCTTTTCGACAAGCGTTTCATGAGGATAGATTTGATTTTCGACGAAGGAGCGCACCGTCGAAACGATCATGTTCTGCTCGTCGCTCAAACCAAAATGCATCTCGTCCTCCTGTTGTCACCCGTGATGAAAGGTGAGACAACAGGCGAAAACTTGATATGCAGTTTTGGTAGAAAACTATGCAGAGTTCAAACAAATTGTCCCAGTGCCGGTCGATCCATGTTCTGCTGTTCGACAATTTCTCAAACCACTGTCTGGCGAACGCAATCGAGCCCTTTCGCGCCGCCAACACGATCGCGCGTCAAAAACTCTATGTCTGGGAGCATTTCAGCCTGCCGGGCGGAAAGGTAACCTCGTCCAGCGGCTTACCGGTCGAGACCAGGCCGTTGGCCGGTGCGGACCAGCGCGGCGACTACCTTTTCATCATGCCGAGCTACGGCTATGGCGACTTGTCAAACCCGAAGACGAGCCAGTTACTGCGCGCCGCACACCGGCGCTATGCTACGGTTGCCGGGATGGACACAGGCGCATGGCTCCTGGCAAAGGCCGGACTGCTGGATGGCCGCAAGGCAACGATCCACTGGGATGAATACACAAGCTTCATGGAAGCGTTTCCCGATGTCATGGCGGTGGAGGACAGGTTTGTCATTGATGGCGGTCTCGCAACATGCGGCGGCGCTTCGACCACGTTTGAACTCACCCTGGAACTGATACGCCGGGAACACAGTCCGATGTTCGCGCTGGAAATTGCGGCGCTGTTCATGCACGGAGACAAACTGGACATGCGGGACCCGCTGCAACGCTGGTCGGCCGATGCGCTTGTTCGCAGCGCGACGGCACTCATGCGCCGAAATCTGGAACAGCCTTTGACCATCCCCGAACTGGCAAGACAGCTCCGCTCCGACCAGAGGTCCCTGGAAAAGCGGTTTCGCGACGAAATGAAGACCACACCACTTTCCGTATACAGGGGAATTCGTTTGCGCGAGGCGCGCCGGCAAGTGGAGTTGACCCGGTTGAGCATAGCGGAAATTTCCGAACGGTGCGGCTACCGGAACACGAGCGCGATGATAAGGGCCTTTCGTCAGGAATTCGGGCATCCGCCTGGGCATTACCGGCGCACATCTTGAACAACCGCGTTGCGCCAAGCCTCGGAGAGGGTCGAACGCGCACCGCTTCTAAGGCGGAATGTCCGGGAGCGCATCTTGACAAAATGGGCGTGACGATACCCGATGCCTGAGAGCGAGCAGGCAGGGTATTGGTCAAACATCATCCATTGACACGCGCTTTGTGCTGAATTGAGCAACGGTCAGACCGGGATAAACAAGTATGTCGGCAATCATGCGCAGCGTGGCAATTCTCCTGACCCTCGTCGGGCTCGCCGGCACAGGACATGCACAGGACGACAAGGTTCCGCAATTCGTCGGCACCGGGATATGCGCGGATTGCCACGAAGCCGAGGTGAAATCGTGGCAAAAGTCACATCACGCTCTGGCTTGGACAGAACCCTCAGAGGAAACCGTCGACGGCGACTTTGAAAACGCCGAGTTCGTCCATGACGGCCGTACGAGCAGGTTCTTTAAACAGGACGGCGCGTTTTTCATCGAGACTGACGATTTCCGGGATGGCACAACGACATTCAAGGTCGCTGGCGTCGGGGGGATTGCGCCGCTTCAGCAATACCTGATTGAAACGGAGCCGGGGCGGTTACAGTCTTTCGATGTCGTTTGGGATCAGGTCAGGAAGGAGTGGTACCATCTCTACCCGTCGCAGGAATTGCCGCCGGAAGACGGATTTCACTGGAGCGGTCCTTACAAGAATTGGAACGCTCGCTGCGCGGAATGCCATTCAACGGATTTCCGGAAGAACTACAGCCTGCGCGACCGGCAATATCAGAGCGCGTGGAGTGAAATCGGTGTGGGTTGTGAAGCATGCCACGGACCGGGCGAAGCGCACGTGGCCTGGGCAAAACCGGAAACGCCGGGCGAGAGCGCGTTTTCGCGCGTCAATGAAAAGGGATTGCTCGTCGAATTTTCCGACGATCATGCACAAACAGAGATACAGCAATGCGCCACGTGCCATGCGCGCCGCGAACCGTTTCAGGCATCAAGCCCCTTTCCGGGCACGCCCTTTCACGATGCCTACCGTTTGGCGCTTCTGAGAGAAGGTCTCTACCATCCGGACGGGCAGATCCTCGACGAGGTCTATGTCTACGGTTCGTTTCTGCAGTCAAAAATGCATCAGGCAGGTGTGCGGTGTTCGGACTGCCATGAACCGCACAGCGCTGAACTGAGGGCAGACGGCAACGCCATGTGCACGCAGTGTCACTCGCCTGCCGGCAACAGCAATTTCCCGAGCCTAACCTTGAAAGACTATGACGACGAGGCGCATCACTTCCACGAAACGGGATCCGAAGGCGCGCAGTGCATCAGCTGCCACATGATCGAACGCACCTATATGGGTATCGATGGCCGGCGAGATCACTCGTTCCGGGTTCCGAGGCCTGATGTTTCCTCCAGGATCGGAACTCCGAATGCCTGCACCGACTGCCATCAGGACAAGCCGGCCGAATGGGCGGCGGAGATCCTGAAAACGCGCTTTCCCGACGGTCGGCATCGGAAGCCCCATTTCGGCGAGGTCTTCTCCTCCGCTCGTGAGGGAACCACCGGCATCGGTGATAACCTCCTGGCGATTGCGAATCAGCCCACCTATCCGGCAATCGTTCGCGCGACGGCGCTCGACCTTTTGATGCGAGATCCGGATCCGGCGCTCGCAGAGCGCGCCGGGAACCTGCTGGACGATCCGGAGCCGTTGGTGCGAAGTGCCGCTGTCGCAACACAGCGCAACGCTCCGGCAGAAATTGCGAACGGGAATATCCTTCGTGCACTGGAAGATCCTGCAAGAGCCGTCCGGATCGCGGCAGCGCGACAGCTATTGACGCTTCCGCCCGGACCATCGTCCGCGCATGCCTCGCCTGCGGCCCGGACAGCTTCGCGCGAATGGCAACAATCTCTTGCAGCGAAATCCGATTTTCCTGAAACGCACATGAGCCTCGGTGGCACCGCTCTGGCGATGCGCAATCCCCGCGCCGCAGCGTCCGCCTTCGAGGAAGTGACCCGGCTGGACCCCCAACTCGTGGAGGCCTGGATTTTTCTCGTCCGGATTCATCTGGCACAGCAAGACCTGGCAGCTGCTGAGTTCGCCCTGCAAAAGGGACTGGTTCTCAACCCGGACAACGAAGACCTTCTGGCGTTGAAAAATCAGTATTTCAGGTAGGGTTTTGTGAACTTTTCGCCTATGAACGAACCCACTACTTACTAATTCCGAAAATGAAATTCTTTTTGCAAACGCAATTAGAAGTAAGATCGCCAAACTAAATTACGACCTTCCAATTCGCCGTGTAATTCTTATGTAGAATACTAAATCCTTCATTCCAGAACCGCTAAACTCCGACCCTAAAACTCATAGTCTCCAAGTTCAATTTCAAATTTATGCTTCATTTCTACGAATTCCTTAAGTTTTCTATCATAGCAACTCCTGTAATCTAAGCGAAAATCTGATTTATTTCTGTGATTTAATTTAACATTTTTAATATTCAAATCTTCGCAAAGCGACAAGAAATCTTCTGACATTCTCTCAAAGCGCAGAAATTTGCTTACCAATTCCTTTCCGAATGAACGTCGAAAAAATATACCTCTCTCTACTGTTAGAAAGTCTTCGAGCGTTGGCGCTTTCTTGACCAATTGAACAAAGGATTTTTCGGACCATTCGACAGTCGTCCTATGTGGGGAAAAGTATAAACTTACCAATTTGTCAAAAGGATTTCGGATGCTAGTAAATATGTAATAATTCTCAATCTGCTTACCAAGGGCGTTATAATATTCTCTCATTCGGGAGTGTTTCGACAGATTCTGGTAATTAGGATTTTTAACTCCAAATCTATCGATGCCATCTTGCGTTCGGCTATTGATTACAATCTCGTCTTCGGAAAAGTCACGCAATGCATCTTGTATGCTATTCCCTGCAGTTTTTGGCACATGAATAAATATAAAATTTTTTGCAACAGATATCATATACATTCCATTGGCACGAAAATACGTTTCGACCCGAGTTCACAACTATAATTTTCTATAAAACAGTTGAGGTTCGGCGCAGCCAGAACAAACCGGAGCAATTCAAGTTAAATAGTTGGCTGGCCTGTGCGTTATGTCATTTGCGAAAACCATCCAGCTCTACGCTGAAAATTTTGAGCGTGCTGGTTTGATCGATTTACAAAAGAATTTATATTCGGATAATCGCTGCGCTTACTGCATAACGCCTTTATCAAGAACCTCAATAGATTGCTCACTTACGTACTTGGAAACAAAATCGTCAGTGAGCAGAGCCCGTTGTTTAAGAAAATTCGTCGGAAAATCGCTGTTCGGTTTAAACCTCCGATTTTGATTGCCGGAATAGGGCGATGTGGAACGACACTTGTGCGTGACGCTGTCGTAAACTCGAACAAATACTATTCCAAGGCACCGGGTTTCGTTGTGACGATCAACGGGACAGACTTCGCGAACGGAAATGTTTACAAGACGCACGATTTTCCGCCACGCTCGCTGCCCGCGGACGTGAAGGTCGTATTCATGTACGGCAACCCGATGAATGCGGCAGTCTCATCTTTCAAGGCGTTTGCAGGACCCGGCAAACAGCACTATGTCCACGCACATTCGCCGTTTGCCGATGACCACGAAAATCTGTTCGAGCGCGATGTCCTGTTGATGGAAAAGCAGTTTCGCGCATGGATGCAGCCTCAGAAGTTTGCGCTCTGCGCAGTACGCTATGAAGCGCTGAGCGACGGCTCGATTTGCGATCAGCTGGGACATTTCCTGAACTGTGAAATGCGGTTTCCCGAGTTTAAGGAAAGAGAAAGTTCGTGGCGGAACCATGAGCGCAGGTCCGAACTGGAAAACACATATGGGAAACTTGCGGAAGAGATGGAGCGTTTCTCCGCGATAACAATCTTCTCCGCCATAGAGGTGCCCGGCGGCCGTCTTAATGCCGAACTGAATCCAGCCGGTCGAGGGGCTCTCTTCAGGTGTCTATTTCTTCCCCGGCGTCCCGAGCCACAAGTCCAGCAACTGCTTTCCCGACCCCACCGGATCACGGGATGCACGCAGGATGAAAACAGCCAGATTCCGGCCGGTCATGGCGAGAATGCCGGCCATGCCGAACGCCCATCTGCACCGGCAACGCTGTCCTGAAGAGCGTCATTTCCCAGAACGGAAAGCGTATTGAACGCCTTTGCTACCTCTTCGGGGTTTTCACCCGTCAGATTTCCGACCAGAACTTTGGCCGCATTTGGAGGGAGCATGCCCTTGGCGATGACAATTCCGCGTATCACACGGGCGGAATCCGTAGTGTCTCCTTTCAGGAATGCAAAGGCATCGTTCGCAAGACCGCGGACCGAGGCCTGAAATGGATCGCTCATGTCTGCGGCTGCAAGCCACTCCACGGCGGATACGTTGCGCGAATGAGCGTCCTCGGCATCCAGGTACCGGCTCAAAAGCCGGACGCGCGTTTCGGCATTCAACGATGCGTTGCCGCTGAACGCGAGCGGGTCGACCTGTCCATGCTCGCTGTCAATGCGCTCGACAATGTCGGCTTGTTCGACAAGCGCACTTTCCGTTTTTTTCTTGAGCGCGCTCGCCAGCAGCCGATATCTACTGTCTTCCGGCAGAGCCCCGGCACGCACAGCGAATTCCGATGCCGGGTCGTCCTGGAAGGCGACCGTCTTCGCGCCATCCAGCTGGCGCGCCTGCAGATCTGAAAGTTCAGCGATCTGGACGTCGGGGGGATGAGCTTGCACCCAGGCCTCGAGCAATTCCCACCGAGCGACCTGTATCGACTGCTCCTTGACAGATCGTGGCAACGCTGCAGTTGCCACGAGGTCAACAAAGTCATCGAAAACCTGGTCGATCCTTTTCGGCGAACGGGAGACGGTATCGACCGCCAGATCTTTCGTTTCGTCGATGCCTTTCAGGTAGTAGACTTTGTCTTGCCGGTCTTCGGCGAAAGCGATATCCGTGCGCAGCTGTCCCGGAAATCTTGCCGAGCCCGGCCGCTCCCATGAGCGTGTTCATGCGCTCGATCAGACCTTTGAGCGATTTCAACGATTGCCGGAAAATCGCCGCCTTGTGATGAGCGAACAGTGCGAGGCCTGCGATCAGGTCCGTCTTGCCGCCACCGGCCGCGCCGCCGTAGAGCGTGAGATCCGCCTCCGAGAAATATCCTTCGGTCTGTGGTCCGGCCTGTGGTTGCCAGACTTCGAACTGACGCAGGACGTCGGCTTCGTCCAGGTATTTCTGCAAGGTCACGCGCTCCGGCGCAGCCATGTCCTCGATCCGGTCTATCAGTGTCCTGAGGGCCGTCGTCATTCTCTCTGCCACCGCCGTGCGAAAAAAATGTCGTCTGCTTCTGTCGAAGAAAGATCAGACCGGTTCATGCGGGAAAACAAACACTGCGCGATCAAACCAGGTCCGCCGTTACCTGATCGGCATAGATCAGGCCTTGTGTAATCGTTCCGGTATAGGCCCCAGGCCCCGCGCTGTTCCACTCGCCGCGGTTTCTGGCGACATTGCCTGCATGGACATCACCAAGGCCGCCGCTGTTGCTGCCGCCGGCCTGGCTTTCCGTATGCGTGGTGGAAATCTTGGAAGCGATCAGAACTCCGTCAGCATAGAGCGCGGCTTTGCCAGTGTTCGAGCCGAAGAAACCGGTGCCACCACAGGAGAACTCAAGAACCTCGGCACCGGCCGGAATGGGCGCGCTGATCTCGATGCGATTTGTGGCGTCCCCGAACGTGTCCCCGTCGCCGTGCTGCAGGTAAAGCTGTCCCTCATGGGCATAGAAGACGAATCCGACACCGTTACCGCCGGCCTCCGCGATAATTCCTGCATCACTCGCGGCGATCGACAGGTAAACCCGGCCGGACAAGGCTGTCTTGCTCGACGCACCCTTGTAGTCCGTGATGCGGTCCTCCCAGACTTCCGTGACCGTCATACCCTCCGTCGCCAGCGTTGATGCCTGAACGTTTCCACCTGCGCCACCGAACCGGAGCCCCCGGGTCCAGCGGCGCGTCAGGCCTTCCCGGCCCTGCAATATGAACATGCCCGGTCAGCCGCGAATAACGATCACAGCCGCGTCGTTGACCACACCTCTGACATAGACCTTGTCCGTGCCGGTCAGGTTCGACAATGTGAGGGGAGTGTTCCGGTCGACTTCGACGGCAGCACCATCCGGTCCCGGCTCTGACGCACCCACGTGAACCTTGACAGCATCGCGTCCGTTCGTTGCGATCATGACATTTGCCAGACCGTTCGCAGCTTCCGCCCAATCCGTATTTGCTGCTTGAATTTCGACAGTTTCTGTCATTCGTCTTCCTCATGAAAAAAGCGCGCGTCTTGAGCGCGCGCATGTGACCAGTCACCTGATTCTGAAATTTGACCCGTTTTGCAGCGGGCTTCGAACGAACGTCAGATTCAAGAAGGTGACGAGTAAGTCTATGTTTCTAGTGCGGTTTACGAATTTGAAGTTCGCTTCGCAGACTGCTGCAGCAATGATGCGAACTTCAAATTCACCGCACTAGGATCCATCTGTGGCCTGGCCGCACTCCTCGGTCTTCCGTGACCTCTCGCGTGTCAGCAGCGCCATCACACCCAGTGCGATTTCCTCGGCACTGCGTGGCTTGAACTTTTCGATCCGCGACATCTCTTCCGGACTGCTCAGCACACTCCATGCTTCGACTTCCGCCCTGTCGCGCCAGCCTGCCCGGTTCTTCATGTTAAAGGCCCAGGCGCTCGCATTGAACTTTGCGAGGTCACCACGGACCCCGTCCTTGCCGATCTTTTCCCATTCCAGCAATCCACGCCGCGCGGCTTCCTCGAGCTTCTCGCGCGGGAAGTCCTCAGGAAACTGCTCCGCGTAGTAACGGATCGTCTTCCGGTCCGCATCGGGAAAGCTTTCGAGCGAAAAGCCGGCCCCGATATGTGCGCAAAGAGCCGAGAACACTTCTTGCCGCCGTTCCCGTGTCGGCCACTTCCGGTCTTCGGGTGGCTCGCATTGTGGCGCGATTGCCGGCGATGGGGCGTCGTCTTTCGGGGTTCGGATGATACCCTCCTGAAGTGCTGGTGAATTCGGCGGAATGTTTGGCGGCATGAGAGCAAACCTCCGCGAAGCGCAAGGATCCGATCTCTGACATGCGCGTATGCGCTCGCAGGCACGGCGTTGATGATCCGGCTTTGTCGCATGCCGCGGCACCAGCCGTACTTTCCCAATGTACCGTGATGAAGAGCGTTCTAGCCCCGTTTTGACGAGACGTCCATCAAGCGCCCGCGTCTGAAACACCGGTTCAGACCACACACATTGAAAGTGGATTTGCAGTCAGGAGCTTGAACCGGTTTCCAGGTTGGGCGCTCACGGAGCTTTTTCTAGGGTCAGGACTCATTCATTTGGTTGAATTGGCGCAGCAAACGGCGATGAGCTGCAAGGAAAAGCGCGACAAGCGGGTTTCCTGCAGCTTTGCGCCTCGTATCCGAACAAATTCATCCCTACAAATTCAGCCAGATTAATGAGTCCTGACCCTAGACCCGCCAGCCCAGCAGCCGCTTTTCCAGGAGGCCGATAAGCGCACTCACGAGAACACCCAGGAGCGACAGGATAACGACGCCGGCGAACAACCGCTCCAGATCGTAGAGCGAACCGGCCTCGAGGATATACGCCCCGATGCCGTATTCGGCGCCGAGCATTTCAGCTGCAACGAGCAGGATGATCGCGATCGCGAGGCTGATGCGCAGTCCGGAGAGAATACCCGGCATGGCGCCGGGCAGCACGATCTTGCGCACGATCGAGGACCAGGAAAGACCGAAACTCTGGCCCATGCGGATCAGCGACCGGTCGACATTGTCGACCGCGCCGTAGGTCGCCACCACCGTTGGTGTGAAGGTGCCGAAGGCGATCAACGCGTATTTCGATCCTTCATCGATGCCGAACCAGATCACGAACAGAGGAAGGAGCGCGATCTTCGGGATCGGAAAAATCGCGGCGACCAGCGGCACCAGCCCTGCCCTGACATAGGAAAACAGTCCGATCAGAACCCCGATCGCGATCCCCGTGCTCGCCCCTAGCGCCGCACCGATTACCAGCCGTGTCAGGGAGGGTTGCAAGTGTTTGAAGAGAAGGCCGCTCTCCCAGAGCTGGACGAAAGTCGCCAGCACGTCGGTCGGCTTGGGCAGGGTCAGGGCGGAAATCCAGCCGGTCTGCGTGCCCCACTGGATCAGGCCGATCAGGACAACGAATACGGCAACGCCAACCCAGCGAAGCGATCTGGGCGCAAAGCCGCCACCGCGGAACCGGACCTCGATCGGCTTGTCGTCCTCCTGGCGGCTCACGGCCTCTGTTTCAGCCATCGATCAGTTCCTCGTCCGCAGCGCGGGCCTCTTCGCGCATGAGTTCCCAAAGCAGGTCGTGCTTGGTCTGGCAGACCGGATCCCCGGCGCGACGCTCGCCGATAGGTGTGTCGATGCGGACGATCTCGCGGATCTGACCGGGCCGTCGCGACAGCACCACGATCGTGTGCCCGAGCCGCACCGCCTCGGCCAGATTATGGGTGACATAGACCGCGGTGAACGGCTGGCGGGTCCAGAGCGCCACCAGATCGTCCATCAGCAATTCACGGGTCTGCGCGTCAAGCGCCGACAGGGGTTCGTCCATCAGCATAACTGCCGGGTTGACCGCCAGTGCGCGCGCGATGGCAACCCTCTGTTTCATGCCACCGGACAACTGCTTCGGCAGCGCATCCGCGAAATCGGCAAGTTTCGTGCGGTTCAGGACATCATCGATGATTGCCTTGGACCGTTTGCCCCGAATGCCGTGATCTTCCAGGACCAGCGAGATGTTGCCTGTCACGGTCCGCCAGGGCAGCAGGGCGAAGTCCTGGAACACGAAGGTCAGCGGATTGAGGCTGTCGGCGGGTGGTGCACCAAGCTGCAGCACACGCCCGCTGCCCGGGCGTTCGAGGCCGCCGATCAGCCGCAAGAGCGTCGACTTCCCGCACCCGGACGGTCCGACAAGGCAGACGATCTGACCCGTCGGGATGTCCAGCGAGATGTCGCGCAGCACTTCCGTTTCGCCATAGGAATGGCTGATGCCGTCCAGTCTGATATCCATGCCCATGTGTGAACCGCCTGAAAGGACCCGGAAAAAACGGGACGGCGACCTCCGCTTCTAATCGCCGTTCCGCCTTGAGACTTAGCCTTCGTAGGTTTCCACGTAGCTGCCGTCCACAAGGGTGTCGAGGGTGATATCCTTGCCGACGAGGTCTTCGGACTGGAACCATTCCAGCTGATCCTTGAGCGAGGCAATGTTCAGACGCGATCCCTCGTTGATGCGCATCGTCCCGTTGATGATGGACGGCGCCGCCTTTTCGCGGGGACGGTCGGTGTAAACGTATTTGTGGATCAGATCGACCATCTCGTTCACGCCGTCTTCGCCGCCGGCCTTGTCGATCATCGTGGAATTGTAATCGCTGACGCCCTTGCCGAACCCGGACAGGAAGTCCTCGGTCTGACCGCGTTCGTCGGCGGCATTCTTGGCCGAGGTGAAGACGGTCGTCACCTGGTAGCCCGGAAGATAGTCCGAAATGTCGCCAATGATATGAACGGCCCCGGAGCCGGCAAGCGGTTTGGCGATATGCGGCACGATCGACCAGGCATCGATCTGGCCTGATTTGAGCGCCCCGATGATCGCTCCGACCTTCTGCAGCGGCTTGAACGACATCTCGACGCCTTCGGCCTTTGCAACCTTCGAGCCCATGTAATGGAAGGAAGAACCGGCCGTGGACATGCCGAATGTCTTGCCGCCGAGTTGTGCGGGCGACGTCAGCCCCGTCTTGTAGGCCGCGTCCGACGCCAGGATCTTCTGCCCGTCAATGCCTTTCTCTTCGCTGAGAGCACCGCCGATCACTTTGATCGCGCCCTTGTCGGCCAGCGAAATCAACCCGCCCGACACGGCTGTCACGGCGTAGTCCACGTCACCGGAGGCGATGGCGACGGCCATCGGCTGGGCAGCCTGAAAGAACTTCAGTTCCACGTCGAGCCCGGCATCGGCGAAGTAACCGCGTTCAACTGCAATGAAGCTGCCGGAATGCGACGTGAAGCGCAGCGCGCCCACCACGATCTTCCTGTTCTGCGCAATCGCGGGTGCGGCCAGCGTTGTTGCGGCGGCGCCCCCCATAAGGCCGAGGGTCTGGCGTCTGTTGAATCTCATATTCCGGTCCTCCCGTTTTGTTCCGTTCAAGCTGTTTTTTGTCTTGCGCCGAGGTCGGCGCGGATATCGTCTTCAAGTAGGATGAGAGCTGTATCCTCGTCTCGGCCGAGTACGGCCTTTTGCAACTTTTCCATCCGCTGCGCCCGCGCTGCAAAATCGATCCGCCCTTCGCGCAGGAGCGCAAGACGGAACCGCCGCGACTGATTGTAGAATTTTCCAGCCATCTGAATGAGCCGACGTGAGCCGCAGGCGGACACAAGCGTTTCCGACACCGCGCGGCAGGCCTCGTCCCACTCCAGTGCCGTCATGTCGTCAGGTTGAGTCTGAACGGCCGCTTCCGCGCGGCCGAGCGCGTGGAACATGGCGACCACCCTGGATTCCCAGGTGACATCGCCGCGCGCCATGGCCCGCTTTAATCCCAGTTTTTCGGTCTGAAGCCGCATCAGCAGAATGTCTTCCAGATCTTCCTGCGTCGCCGACATGACCCGGAACCCGCGCTGACTGGTCGCCTCGACCAATCCTTCCGCCGCCAGCATCCGCAAGGTTTCGCGCATCGAATGATTGGACCCGCCATAGGACTGGCGCAACGCTTCTATCTTGAGCTTTTCGTCCGGGGGCAGAACACCGAACGAGATGTCGCGGCGAATGGCGGACGCAAGCATTGCCACGACCGTCTCGTCATCCTTGCTGCGTCCACCGAAAAGCATTCTGTGCCCTTATTTGAAAAAAGTTGGATATTTTTCCAATAATCGACAAAGCGGTGTCAAGTGCAACAGCACATGACACCGTAACGACGGGCATTGCAAATTACGGTTTCGACAGAAAGGACAGCGGTTCAGCGCATGACGAAGGGATTGCTCATCGGGGCGTCCGACATGTTGATCCAGGTGGTCTTTGTGCGTGTGTAGTCAAGGATGGCCTCGAGGCCCGCTTCCCGTCCATAGCCGGACTGGTTGAACCCGCCGAAGGGCGCGATCGGGGACACGGCGCGGTAGGTGTTCACCCAGCAGATCCCGGCCCTCAACCGCGCAGAAACGCGATGGGCACGCGCGACATTCTGCGTGAAGACGCCTGACCCGAGGCCGTAAGGCGTTTCATTTGCAAGCGCGATCGCTTCCTCCTCCGTATCGAAAGGCAACAACGACATCACCGGGCCGAACATCTCGACATGCAGTGTCGCTGTCTCCGGGGTCGCGCATTCCACCAGTGTCGGAGCCATGTAGTTGCCCGGCCGGTCGAGAGCCTCGCCGCCGAAACGGATCCGCGCGCCCTGCCCCTTCGCGGTCGACAGTGTCGCCTTGATCCGCTCGACCTGGGCTGCTGTGCAAAGCGGACCGACATGCGTCGCCGCCTCCAGCGGATCGCCGACAACGATGCCCTTGGATTTCTCCGCAACTCGCCTTCCAAGCTCTTCGAAAACAGACCGCTGCACCAGGCCGCGTGTCCCGGCAACGCAACTTTGCCCCGATGCACCGAAATTGCCTGCAATCAGTCCATTGGCAGCACCTTCCAGATCCGCATCCTCAAAGACGATGATCGGAGACTTGCCGCCAAGTTCGAGCGTCGTGACCGCAAAGTTCTCAGCTGAATTGCGCACCACGTGCCGCGCCGTTTCAGGCCCGCCGGTAAACGCGATCCGGTCGACATCCTGGTGCCGCGTCAGGGGAATCGCGCAGTTCTCTGCATCACCTGTGATCACCGATACGACCCCGGCAGGAAACCCGGCTTCATCGACCAGCCGTGCGAATTCCAGCATCGGCGCTGGAGCGATCTCCGAAGCCTTCAGGACAACGGCGCATCCCGCCGCAAGCGCGGGACCGAGTTTTGTCGCCGTCAGGAACATCTGGGCATTCCACGGAACGATCGCCGCAACGACACCGATGGGCGCACGCTGTGTGAAGACATGCATGTCCGGCTTGTCTATCGGAAGAACCTGACCTTCGATCTTGTCTGCCAGTCCCGCATAGTATCGATAATAGTCGCCGACATATTTGGTCTGGCTGGCGGTTTCTGCGAGCAGTTTGCCGCTGTCCTTTGTCTCGATCTCCCCAAGCTGCGCCGCGTTGGCTTCGATCAGCTCTGCCAGCCGGTAAAGCAGTTTGCCCCGCGCGGTCTGGGTCATGTCCCGCCACGACGGGTCTTCAAGTGCACGCCGGGCAGCGGTCACCGCCCGGTCTACATCTTCAGGCGAAGCACAGGCAAAGGTCGCCCAGTCCGCGCCGGTCGCCGGGTTCTGCGAGGACATCACCTGTCCGGCGCTGCCTTCTGTCCAGGCACCGTCGATAAAAAGCTGATAGTGCTGCATCTTCTTCCCTCAGCTGAAAGCCGGCATGACATCATCGATGAACCGGCCAAGCGAAGCGCGTTTCCTTTCCGCACTCATGCCGCTGTCGATCCAGAACGAAAACTCATCATAGCCGAGATCCTCATAGCGTTTGAGCCGGTCGATGACCTCATCGGCCGTGCCGATCGTCAGGTCCCGGGCGAGGTTCTCCGGCGCCATCATCTGGTTCCCGGTGATTTCCTCTTCCGAAAGCTCGGCAATCAGTCCCTGCGAGACGGGACGCTTGTTCTGAAACCACGCACCGAAGTAGCAATAGAACCGGGAGAGTTCCTGCGTCGCGCGGTGCACATCATCGCTGTCTGCACCGACATATGTGTGGTGCAGCAGCATGATCTTCGGCCGTGGTCCTTCATGCGTGGCGCAGGCATCATTGAACCGCCCCATCAGGGTTTCCACTTCAGCATGACCCTGCCAAAGCGGGGTGACCTGGATATTGAAACCGTTATGCACTCCGAATTCGTGACTGTTCGGATCCCTGGCTGCGATCCAGATTGGGGGGCCGTCTTCCTGGACCGGTTTCGGCGACGCGGTGGACGCAGGAAACGCGAAAAATTCGCCATCATGTGCATGGTCGCCCTGCCAGAGCTTCCGCAGGAGCGGTGTCGTTTCGCGCATCCTCTGCCCCGCTTCCCACGCGTCCATCCCCGGCATCATCCGCTCGTACTCGTAGGAATAAGCGCCCCGGGCGATCCCCAGTTCGATCCGCCCGCCGGTCATCAGGTCTGCGGCCGCCGCCTCGCCCGCGAGCTTGATCGGATGCCAGAACGGAGCAACGATCGTGCCGGTGCCGAGACGGACATTTTTCGTGTGATGCGCCAGGTCGACCAGCGACAGAAACGGGTTGGGCGCGATGGTGAATTCCATACCGTGATGTTCACCGGTCCAGATCGCGCGCATCCCGCCCTCATCCGCCATTTTGCAAAGGCCCAGAAAGTCCTCGTAGAGCCTGGCGTGCGGTTCGTTCGGAGAAAGCCGTTCCATGTGCGCAAAAAGGGAAAACTCCATGATCAGGCCCTTTCCTGAAGCCGGTGCGTCTCTCCTGAGACCGCGTTGCCGAGATAGAGATTGAAGTTGCGCGTCCGCGCCTCTTCCGCGAACCGCGCCACCATGCGTGCGGTCGCAGGCGAACTGAAACGGAGACCGCTCAATTCGGAAAATGGGATGCATTCATAGCCCGCCGCCGCATCCACGTTTGCAGCCCGTGCCAAGAGGTAGGCAAAGTGAGTGCCTTGGTTCTGGTCGTCGAAGACCGAAAAGACAGGCCCGAGTTCGACGTCCATACCGAGTTTCTGCAACTCGCTGCGCAGGCAGTCCCTGAGCGACGTTCGGTCCGGCGCCACACATTCCGGCAAACTGTATCCTTCCGATGATGACTTCAGGAGGACGCCACCGTCGGCCTCGACAAGGGCGCCGCAGATGTTCTTTCTGGCACCGGGATCGCGCGCCTTGTGTTCCAGGCCGAGACTGAAGAACCGGCCACCCGCGTAACCGAGCCCACGCCCCTCGCTCTGCGAAAACGCCGTAACCTCACCGATCAGGATCACGTGGTCGCCGGCCGGCATGACCTGATGGGTCCGGCAGGAGAAGGAGGCGACAGCGCCGTCGATGACCGGAACCCCCGAAGTGTTGATGGCATGGTCGACGCGTGCAAACCGGTCGCCCTTGTACCCGGCGAATACATTGGCAATGTCCTCCTGCCCCTCGCTCAATATGCTGACCGCGAAACTCGTGCAGGCGCTGAAAGTCTTGAAACTGGAAAGGAATTTTCCCGGGCAGACCAGCAACAACGGTGGGCTCAGCGACACAGAGGAAAACGAGTTCGCCGTAAACCCGACGGGCCGGCCGGTTTCATCCAGGCACGTGACGACCGTGACGCCGGTCATGAACCGCCCGAAAGCATCTCTGAGCTCGCGTGGTTCGATCTCGCTCATTCCTGGCACCTCTCTGCAAAATCAAGCAAGGCCCGGTTGACCTCCTCGGGATGCGTCATGGGCATCATGTGCGCCGCATCTGCGACAATCTCCGCCCTGCCCTCTGGTGCAAGGGCAGCCATTGCGCGGCTCATGGCGGGAGTGGAATTCGGTTCACGGCCTCCGGTCATGAAAAGCGCAGGGCAAGACAGTTTTCTGAGGGTCTCATCTGCCGGACCGTCTTCGCTCGCAAAAACGGTGTAGGCGGCCTTGTAGCCGTCCGGGTCCATGTTGCTGAGCCAATGATGGCAGGCAGTACGCTCCGGGCTCAAACGCTCACCGAACCAGCGGGCGAGCGTCGATGACGGATCGGCGGCGCTGGTTCCGCACAGCGTCGCAGCCCGTTCCCGGACCGCGGATCGGGCAGCCGGACTTCGTCGGAATATCGCATTCAGGGCCGCGACACCTTTCACCTGGTCCGGGTATCGGCAGGCGAGATCCAGCGCGATCATCGCCCCCATGGAGTGGCCGACGACCACGGAAGGCCGATCGAGCAGGCGCGCGATGCGGTCACCGAAACCCTGCAATCCGGACGAGGCAGGTGTTGCGGCGCTGTCTCCATGACCCGGGAGGTCGGGGACCAGGACTTCGAAACGCGCGGACAGGGCGGCGGATTGCCCGTTCCAGGCCTCGGCCCGAAGTCCGACGCCGTGGATCAGCACCATGCGCGGCCCCGTGCCGGATGAGGAGACGGCAAGGCCGTTGACGTCAGACCGCGGCCGGGTTGTCCAGGTCATGGCCCATCTCTTCCAGATCCTGATACCTGTCGCCGATCCGGTGAAAAGGCCGGCCGCTTGTTGCGCCGCCAAGGACGACGACGATCTCGTCGGTGCGCGGTGCATCGGCAATGGCAAACTGAATGGTCAGATAGTGTGACCGGCGGCCGGCGTCGTTCTTGTCCATCAACGGCACCATGATCGGAGCATTGGCAGGACCGCGGGTGTTTGTGAAGGCCAGGTAGGACTTCGCGCCGACCGCCTGCCGGTAGTGATTGCCGAACCGCAGGGTGTGGATCAGGCCGGACGCATGTTCCACCTCACCGTCAAGCCCGACGACAGCGGCTTTGCCGTAGGCTTCGATCGCTGCGCCGCTCCCCGCAAGCTTGATCATCCTCTCGGTCATGAGCTCACCGAGGATCGGACCGAAACTCCGGATTTCCGGACGCAGATCCTCTACATAACGGCCGGCCCACGGATTTTGCACCACGGCTGCAACTGCGAACATGCGCCACGGCACATCCGCCTTTCTGAAGCCTTCGATGAAGACTTCTTCGTCAAAGGTCACGATTTTCCTGATCTCAGGATCCATTCCGTCCTCCGCAATCCCCTCCCCGACGTGCTGCGCCAGTATCGAGCGCCTTGACTTTCCGGACAAACGAATGATTTTCAGTCTCAGGTATTAGTCACACTAATAGGTAACTTGATCATGGCGCCGGTGTTGCCTCCACTGAACTGGTTTCGCGCGTTCGAGGCCGCAGCGAGAAACCTGAGTTTCACGGCAGCGGCCGACGAAATCGGAATGACCCAGTCAGCGGTCAGCCAGCAGGTCAAATCGCTGGAAATGCGTCTCGGTGTTTTGCTGTTCGACCGCAAGGCGCGCGGCCTCGCCCTTACGGATCATGGCCGCCGTTTGCTGCCCCAGGTGGACACGGCACTGGCCACCCTGACCGGAGCCACCGCAGCTTTCGCCGCCGACCAGGCGTCAGACCATCTGACCGTTTCCGCTTCGATCAGTGTCATCCAGTGGGTCATTGCCCCCAGACTTCCGGAATTCACCGAAAGACATCCCGATGTCGTTCTCCGACTGATCGGGGCTGTCTGGCCCGACGAATTCACACAGACCGCCGCCGACGTTGAAATCCGCTTCGGATCCCGCAAACAGGCCGGTTCCGACGCCGAACTTCTGGGCACCGACAAGCTGGTTGCCCTGAAATCTCCGGCTCTGGCGGGAGACTTCGAACGCCTGCCCCTTATTGAGGCAGTCGGAACGTCGGACGGCTGGAAACCCTGGGCACTCGCCGCCGGCATGTCACCGCGCCCGCCAGGCCTTCTTGTGGATTCCTATGGACCTGCGCTGCAGATGGCCATTCACGGCAACGGCGTCTGTCTCGTTCACGAACACCTGGCCATTTCACCGCGAAAGCAGAACCTGATCGAACCCGCGCACGCAGCCTCTCTGACGGCCAACGAAAACTACTACCTCTCCATCAAATCGAAGACGGAAGCAGCGGTCGCGTTCAGGAACTGGATCGTCGGATCTGTCGGTGCAGGCTGAAACGAGAGCCTCAAACTGTCAAATAGCGGCAGTACTTAGATATGGCGGGGCGCTGGGAACTGAATGCGCTGACGGAAACCTTACCTGCGCACCTTGTATCCGAGACTGGTCACATAGGTGCGCTGTCCCGTTTTTTCGAATGTGAAACAACTTACCCGTCCACCGCGGAAGTTGTTGTCGAATTTGGTGCAAAGCTTGTTGCCCTTGAAATGCCAACGGCCCGTAAGATTCTGTCCGTTCCCGGCGGAATAGACAAAACCGCCTCCCGGGCGGTAGGTGATTTTCCCTGAGAATGGACCGCTATATGAGAGTTTCTTTCCGATCAGTTCACTCTTTATCTGTTTCTGGGAAAGCGTTTCGGCCGAGACGGCCGGCACAAAAAACATCGACGCAAAAATGAGTGTGAGGATTGGTGTAGTCCGCATTCGCCCCTCCGGCTTGAGTTTCAAACCCTTCTATCATGCCGTGAATCGCCCTGAAATCAGAAATGGCGACTTACCTTACGGCAATCAAAACTTGCACCCTGGGCCTTCTGTCCGAACCGGTCAGGTGGCATCCCCGAGTTTCCGGGCAATCTGTTTCAGGACCACCCGATTCCGGCTTGTCACGGTGGATCTCTTCCAGCCGTATTTTTCACATGTCCGGCTGAAGGGGCCACCGCCTGCCTTGCACATCACCTCGAATTGCAAGGCGCGCCTGCTGTCCGGATCATCAACAAGAGCGAACCACGTCAGCGCCTCTTCCGCTCTCGATATCTGCCGGGGTCCGAACGTTCGCTTCCTATGAGCGACCTTGCGCCGGAAATCGGGCCATGCAGACAGGATGGACTTCGGACCGTCGCCTTTCGCGGTGCAGGCAACGACGGTCATCGCCTCGACCAATCGCGACATGATCTCCTTGCTCTCCGGGCAACCGCTCATCTCTGCGCTCCCGTCCAGGGCCCGCAGCAAGGCAGCGCCGATAGTCGGTCCGTCGCAGCAACGGAGAAAAACCGGTCACGCTGAAACCGTAAAACCAGTCTTAGGCTCGGTGCTCCGTATCGCTGTCCTGCTCCTGTGCCTCTTGGAAACCCTGCGTCCACAAGGTGAAATAGTCGGCTTCGCGCGGATAGGGATTGTCGGATTGAGACTTTCCCTTTCCATAGGCCTGGAAGCCCCGCTCGAATGCATGAACCTGCGCCTTTGTCTGATAAACACCCATTTGCCCCACCAAGGATCGTTGATTTTTGCCCGACTAAGTCGCCCTGCCTGAGTTTCCGCCCCGATCCGCACCACAAGAATGACGTGCATTGCCTTAGTTTTTCTATACACTCACTGATTGCTGCCGCGAGCGTAGTCAACTCAGCCCTCATAACAAGCACCCTCACGCTGCTTTCCCCGGCATAATTGCAGATACAGATGTGTCCAACTCGTGCGCGAGAAGGACAGCTAAAGTAATTGTTGGGGCTGCCGGATTGATATCCTTGGCGCGTTGCAGCATCTCATCGAGCCTCAGCAGGTCGAATTGCGCCACGAAAGCTGGATGTGCGACGAGGTCGGGTTTGTTCAACACCAGCCAGGAAACGGCAGACAGAACTTGCGACGACCAGTTGCCGCGGTTGACGGGCGTATTGATCAATCCGAAAACGAGACGCAGATGCCCCGGCCCGTGTTTTTTGAGCAGCGCCTGACAGGTACGGCGGGCCTTGCACTGGTTTATCCCGCCAATGCGCCTGGCCGGAGCCACGAAATGGATGCCGAACTCGGCTGCAAGCCTGTCCAGATGCGCCCCAGATACCATCAGCATTCCTCCGAAGTTTCAGTCTTCTCTTTCTGGAGAGCCGCAAAGGACGCCTCCGCCCGTTCGCGCGTCCCAAGACGTAAATGTTTATGCTTTGTTCTCATTGCGTTGCTGGCCCTGGCTTCACAGAGCGTACGTTGGCCGCGTTCTGCATTTCGGCCCCGAGTTCGTTTCGCTACGTCCTCATTGGACTTGATCTGCGATCTCGCGCTTTTCAGCTCGAGTGTCAGCAACCGCGTCCTCGCCTTCTCCAACGCATACTCGTCCTCCAGACGCGCGCTCGGCCTTTCAGCGCGCAGTCGGAAGCGAGCCACCCGGTCTCTTGCTTCCTCGATTTGATCCTTGAGCACGTCCACCAAATCCACCCTTTCAAGTTCCGAACCGACCGTTATCCGCGCATCTGCGGCGCATTCGCAATATGTACGTATTTTGCGTATGCTTGTCAACGCAGATTTCATACGCTAAAAGAGAAATCAACTTGGCAGACATGACGGCACCGGCAACATGGACCAATCCGAAACAACGCTCCGAGACAAGCTTCAGCTGCTGAAGGAAAGGTCCGGCCTCTCCCTGCGGGCAATCGCGAGAGAGATGGGATATTCGCAAGCCTCTTCGATCCAGCGCTATTTCTCCGCCGACTATCCGGAAAAAGGCCTCCCCGCAAACTTCATCAGCAAGCTTCTCGCGGTCTTGCCCGGCAAGGGCGATCCTGCCATCACCCGCGACGAGATCCTCGCACTGGCTGACGGCTCCGTTGCCGAGATTCAGAAGAAGCTCCCGGAATTGCCCAATTCCGGCGTACCGATTGTCGGTGAGGTCGCCGCCGGCCTGTGGATGGAAGCGGCACTTTTCGAGTCGGAGAATTCTTTTGAATCAACAATATCCTACGACGTACGCTTTCCGGCACAAGCCCAGTTTGTTGTCAGGGTGCGCGGGGAATCCCTCAACAGGATTGCCGGCAACGGCGATCTTCTGTTGTGCGTCGACTACCTCGCCGCCGGCATTGAACTGAAGGAAAATGACCTCGTCCTCGTCGAGCGGTCAAGGGACGAAGGCATGACCATCGAGCGCACGGCCAAGCGCCTCATCAACGTGAACGGACAGTCCGAACTGATGCCGGAATCGGACGACCCGAGGTTCCAGGACACGATTGCCTACCGCGAAGGCGACGCCGACCACACCGAAGTCAAGATCAAGGCGAAAATCGTCATGGTCTTTAAGCCCCTGTGACGCGGCAATGCCCTGAAGACCTGCCGGAAACACGGCGTATATACCCTCTCGGCCTCGACCTAATTCGTACGCAGAAGCGTACGCCTGAAGAAATCCTTCTTGATTTGTACGCAAAATACGTATAAATTGAAATTAGTTTTGAGGGAGGAACTAGATGAGACCAAATCTGGACACGTCCATGTTCTCGGTCATCTGCGAGATTGAGAATTGCCTTTACACACCCGAGGTCGAGTTGGCAGACATGCGCAGACACAAGCTTGTCGAAGACATCCGGTCCGGGCAACTCGAACAGGTCAGGGCCGTCCTGGAATTCAACCCGATCGAGGGCTGGTGCAACGACATCACCGAAGACGTGATGCGCAAAGCCTTCCCTGTTCACGAAGACCTGACGGATTGCGCTCTGGAAGACTGGTCGGATTATGAAGCGGACCGCGTTGAGTGCCGGCGGGCCGGAATAACCGCCCGAGTCGCCGCGTAACACCTGTCAACTTCGCGCACTCAATGCCGCGGGATCGGCCTGTTCAGACCAGCTTGAGCACCGCCGCGCGCGCTTCCGACAGTTGCTCCGCCAGACTTTCCTTCAGACCGGTGAATCGATGCGTGGGCACTGGCACGGAGATGGCATAGGTCAGCCCGACCGGATCCTGAAAGGCGAAACCCGTCGCTGAAATCCCCTTCGTGTGCTCATCCAGATCCCAGGCGATTCCCGTTTCCCTGATGTCCTCGATCTCTCTCAGAAAATCGGACAAGGGCCGCTGGCTCTCGCCGCTTCCCTTCAGCTCCCGGCTGGCGATCGCGACGACGCGGTCATCTTCAAACAGGGACAGCGCAGCCTTCCCGTTCGCCGTGTCGGTCATTGGAAACACTTCCCCGACCGCCGAAACCGTCCGCAGGCGATGCGTGCCGACGACCTGGTCCAGAAAAACCATGTGATCGTCGCGGAATACCGCAAGGTCGACGGTCTCCTTCGTGCGCTTTGCCAGATCGGTCAGCACCGGATGAACCAGTTCCGTCATGTTCACCCGCCCGGCAGCAGCAAGCGACTGGATTTCGGAACCGAGGCGAAGGCCTCCCTCGGCCGAGGACGACATCACAAGGCGCTCGGACAGCAGAGCGTTGACGATCCGCTGTACCGTAGAACGGGGCAGTTGTACGCGCTCAGCAATCTGCCCAAGGCTGAGGCCACTGTTGTCGTTTTTCAGGACACGGAGAATTTCAGCAGCGCGCGATATGACCTGAACGCCCTGATTTGACTGGACCTTTTTCTCAGTTTCCATCGTCAGAACCATTTTTCGCCCTCTTACACCGACCCCGGATTCGCCTCATTTGCGCAACGCTAGCCGCAGCATATAGGGCAAAAATATTGCCGTGTCGAGATTCCTACTTGACCACATTACGATGCATCTGTACCGTTTAGCAATACAGTGATACACTGACTGACGGGAGGAACACATATGTCAGTGACTATTCGCGGCATCGAGTTTCAGGACAATCTGAACAATGATATGGGCGTGGAATTCTACAACCTGTCCCACCGCTACGGCTTCCAGTGTCCGAACTGGCCCTATTTCGCAGACGTCCAGATCGACCGGAAGCACTACATGGCAAAGTCCGGAGTGCTCTCGCAGACGATCACGACAACGATGCACGTCACGACGCATATCGATGCGCCGGCGCACGTGGTCCAGGGCACGCCTTTCATCGACGAGGTGCCCCTGCCCCACTTCTTCGGATCAGGTCTTGTTGTTTCCGTCCCGAAACAGAAATGGGAGCAGATCACGGCCGACGATCTCGAAAAGGCCTGCGGCCACGCCATTCGCAAGAACGATGTTCTGATCATCAACACCGGCTGGCACAAGCAATATGAAGACGGCGACTATTTCGCCTACTGCCCCGGCCTCGTGCCGTCCGCGGCCGACTGGATGGTCGAAAAGGGCGTCAAGGTCGTCGGCCATGATACCCAGGCCAACGATCACCCGCTGGCAACCGCGATTGGTCCCCAGCGCAACGGCCCGATCCTGCCGCATCTGGAAGCGGAGTACCTTGAGTGGTCCGGCGGGCGCGATTGGAAAGACGACTTCCCCGAATGGGAACCGGTCCACAACACGCTCTTTTCCAACGGCATCCTGGGGATCGAGAATGTCGGTGGAGACCTTGATGCGGTCACCGGCAAGCGCTGCACCTTCGCGTTCTTCCCCTGGAACTGGGATCGGGGCGACGGCTGCATCATTCGTCTCGTTGCCATGATCGACCGCGGCCAGCAATACCGCATCGAGGCCGGCGAAGACTTCTGATCACCTGAAATCCGGGACCGCCGCCTGACGGCGGTCCGGTATGCCGCGTCTGGGAGGAAGCGATGCATGTGAAGCGTTTTGAAGACGCGCAGCCCTATGAAGCACCCAATCACCGTGGTGTCGTCGGCCTGCGCCTGCAGGGCTTTGAAGACGGCGGTCCGGAAAACCAGTGGATCGGCCTGAGCCAGTTTCTGCCCGGAGGCGGCGCAGGACCCGATTCAACCCCGTTCGAGAAGGTCTATGTCGTTCTGGACGGCGAAATGACCGTGGAGAGCGGCGGGGCGACCACTGTCTTGAAGAAATACGACAGCTGCACGATTGCGCCGAACGAGGTGCGCACGATCGAAAACCGGTCGAACCACGTCTGCACCATGCTTGTCGTCATTCCCTACCCGCCGGAGGCAATCTGATGGCTGACGTCTGGACCCATCCGCTCGAACTGTTCGACATCAAGGGCAAGGTCGCACTTGTCACCGGTGCGACGGGCGCATTTGGCGCGGTCGCGGCAAATGCGCTCGCGGGCGCTGGCTGCGATCTCATCCTGGCGGCCGGAAACAGGGAAGCTCTTGAGAAAGTTGCCGAAGAGTGCCGCGCGAAAGGCGCTGCCGTCGAAACGGTGAACAAGCGTCCCGCCGATGCTGCAACCTGCGAAGAGATGGTCGAGAACTGCGTCAGGCACCACGGTTCCCTGGACATTCTCGTCGTCGCATCCGGCATGAACAAGGTCGCCAAGATCAACGACATGGCACCGGAAGACTTCTCCAATGTCATGGAAGCGAATGTCACGCAGTCCTGGCTGCTCGCCCGCGCCGCGACCGCGCAGATGATGAACCAGCCCAGCGGCGGCAAGATCGTGCTGGTCTCCTCCGCGCGCGGTCTTCTTGGACATCCGGCGGGGTATACCGCCTACTGCGCGTCCAAGGCGGCGGTCGACGGCATTACCAAGGCCCTCGGCTGTGAACTGGGCGCTGACAAAATCACTGTCAATGCCATTGCACCCACCGTGTTCCGCTCGCCCCTGACATCCTGGATGTTCGAGGATGACGAACTTGCAAAGGGGTTCCGGGACGGCTTTCTGGCGCGTGTGCCGAAAGGGCGTCTCGGCGAGCCGGAAGACCTGATCGGTCCGCTCCTGTTCCTGTCCTCGAAAGCGTCCGACTTCTACACCGGACACATTCTTTATGCCGATGGCGGCTACACGGCGGGTTAGGTGATGGGCGAAAGCAGAAACATCGCTGTCCTTGGAGCAGGTCTGATGGGCCATGGCATCGCGCTTACCTTTGCGCGTGCAGGTCACGAGGTCCGGGTCTACGACGCCTTCCCGGCCAGTCTGGACACCTTGCACGAACGCGTGCGCGCGAGCCTGGCTGCGCTCGGAGCCGACGACGGCGAAACCGCGGCATCGCTGGCCCGCATCGCACCTGTCCCGGATCTGGCCGGCAGCGTCGTTGATGCCGACTTCGTCTTCGAGGCCGCGCCTGAAAAACCGGAGCTGAAGCGCGCTCTTTTTGCCGACGCCGAACGCCACGCGCCGGCAGGTTGCATCTTTGCGTCCAATACATCGGTGATCCCGATCACGACCATCATGTCGGATCTCGGCGAGCGGTCACGGGCGCTCGGAACCCACTGGTGGAACCCACCCCACATGATCCCGCTGGTCGAGGTCATCCGGACCGAATGGACCTCCGATGAGGCGTTGACTTCGACGATGGACCTGCTTGCCTCTGTCGGCAAGACACCGGTGCGCGTCGAAAAGGATGTCGCCGGGTTCATCGGTAACCGGCTGCAGCACGCCATGTGGCGCGAGGCGATCAATCTCGTTGAAAAGGGTGTTTGCACCGCCGCCGACGTCGACACCGTGGTCAACACGAGTTTTGGCAGGCGCCTGTCCGTGCTGGGTCCGCTGGCGAACGCGGATCTGGTCGGAACGGATCTGACACTCGACATCCATGAAAACGTTTTGGCCGATCTCGACAATCGGCCGGCACCTTCGCCTTACCTGCGCGATCTTGTGGAGGCAGGAAAGCTTGGAATGAAGTCCGGTGAAGGTTTTCGGAGTTGGACGCCGGAGGAAGCGGACCAGCTCCGCCAGCGTGTCTCAACGCACTTGCGCAAGCTGGACGCCATCTTGGGGTGAGACGGCCTGCGGCCATGTAAAGCGCATCTGGGAGGATAGACGATGACGCTCATTGGAAAGAAATTCGGTATCACACGCCGCGGCTTCATTGCCGGTGCAACGGCAGGACTGGCAGCACCCGCAATCCTGACCAGGACGAGGGCATATGCAGCCGACCCGGTCATCAGGATCGGTCATGTCAGCCCCCGCACCGGTCCTCTCGCCGGGTTCGCCGAAGCGGACGACTATGTTCTTGCCGGAATTCAGAAGGCACTCGCCGGCGGTGTTGAGAACAACAACAAGTCCTACAAGGTCGAGATCATCTCCAAGGACAGCCAGTCCAATCCGAACCGGGCGGCCGAAGTCGCATCGGAACTGATCCTGAGCGATGAGGTCGACATTCTCGTCGGCGCCTCGACACCCGACACCACGAACCCGATTTCCGATCAGGCGGAACTCAACGAAGTCCCCTGCATCACCACCGATTGCCCGTGGCAGCCCTATTTCTTCGGCCGCAACGGCGATCCGGCCCAGGGCTTCGACTACACCTATCACTTCTTCTGGGGCCTGGAAGACGTCATCAAGGCGTTCCTGGCCTTGTGGGAGGAAGCCGGTGTCGAGCGGAAGGTGGGCGGACTGTTTCCCAACGATGCGGACGGAAATGCCTGGGGCGACGACAAGGTCGGCTTCCCGCCGGCTCTTGTCGGCAGCGGTTTCGAACTGACCGATCCGGGCCGCTACCAGCCGTTGACCGACGATTTTTCAACGCAGATTTCGGCGTTCAAGGAGGCCGGATGCGAGATTGTCACCGGCAACATGATCCCTCCCGACTTTGCAACGTTCTGGTCCCAGTCGGCGCAACAGGGCTTTCAGCCCAAGGTGGTCACCATAGGCAAGGCGCTCCTGTTCCCGTCAGTCATTGAATCCCTCGGTGATCGCGGCGACGGCCTGACCTCGGAAATCTGGTGGACACCGGAACATCCGTTCTCTTCATCGCTGACGGGTGAGAGCGCGAAACAGCTGGCCGACGGCTATGTCGCCGCTTCCGGACGCCCCTGGACCCAGCCGATCGGCTTCAAGCATGCGCTCTTCGAGGTGACGACCGATGTCATCAGGCGCACCGCCGACCTTGAAGACCCGAATGCGATCCTGGAAGCCATTCAGGCAACGGATCTGCCGACCGTGGTCGGACACGTCAACTGGGGCTTCGGCCCCGTGAAGAACGTTTCCAAGACACCGCTCGTCGCCGGCCAGTGGCAGAAGGGTGCCAACGGCATGGAACTGGTCATTACGTCCAATCACAGCGCGCCGGAGATCCCCACAACCGGCAAGCTGAAACTGCTGGCGTAATGCCCCGACGGCGCACGGCTTGACCCGCCGTGCGCCCCCCGGACTTTCTCACCCCGGAAGAGATGCCGATGGCCCCAGTTCTCGAACTCAAGGACCTGTCCAAGTCCTATGGCGCGATCACCGTCGCCGATCATCTGTCCTATCGGCTCGACGCGGGCGAAGCCCTTGGCGTCATCGGGCCGAATGGTGCCGGCAAGACCTCCATGTTCAACCTGATC
Source organism: Roseibium sp. (assembly GCF_965232425.1). Lineage (GTDB taxonomy): Bacteria > Pseudomonadota > Alphaproteobacteria > Rhizobiales > Stappiaceae > Roseibium. The sequence goes on along the minus strand of NZ_OZ246971.1, from coordinate 4,234,129 downwards.
ACGGGGACGGTCCGGGCCGACAGCGGGCAGATTTTCTTCAGCGGTGAAGACATCACGCGCCACTCGGCCGCGCGCAGATGCAGGGAGGGCATTGCCCGTTCGTTCCAGATCCCGCAGCCGTTTTCTGGCATGACGGTCTTCGAAAACGTGCTGGTCGCGGCAACGCACGGCGCCAAACTGCCGGCGCAAAAGGCTGATCGGCACTGTTTGGAGATGCTGCAGCTCACGGGTCTGATCGACAAGGCCAATGATGTCTCCGGTTCGCTTACGCTGCTCGGACGCAAGAGACTGGAACTGGCCCGTGCGCTTTGCGCTCAGCCGAAACTGCTGCTGCTGGACGAGATTGCCGGCGGCCTGACCGAGAACGAATGTCATTCGCTGGTCGAAACCATCAACACGATCCGGGCGACCGGAATTTCCATCATCTGGATCGAGCATATCGTTCACGCCCTCCTGTCTGTGGTGGACCGGCTGATCGTGATCGATTTCGGTCGGAAAATCGCCGAGGGCAACCCGAAGGAAACGATGGCAAGCCGGGAAGTGCAGGAAATCTACATGGGAGTGGACGCCGATGGCTGACGCCCTTCTCGCCACCCAGGCGCTCACGGCCCACTACGGTGACTTTCAGGCCTTGTTCGACGTCGACATCCATGTTCGGCGCGGCGAGGTCGTCGCGATCATCGGTGCGAACGGCGCCGGCAAGACGACGTTGATGCGCTCCATCACCGGCCTTTTGACCAATCAGCCGGACATGGTCACGTTCAATGGTGCCCGGATCGGGGCGATGCGCGCTGATCAGGTGGCCAGGACGGGCATCGCCATGGTGCCGGAGGGAAGGCAGCTGTTTCAGTCTCTCTCCGTGGAGGAAAACCTCGTCATAGGGGGACAGATGGGCCGCAAGGGCGCGTGGGACCTGGAAAAGGTCTATGCGCTTTTCCCTGTCCTGAAGGAAAGACGACTGGTCCAGGCAACGTCGCTATCCGGCGGGCAGCAACAGATGGTGGCCATCGGGCGCGCCCTCATGTCCAACCCGGAACTCATTCTGTTCGACGAGATCAGCCTGGGTCTTGCGCCGATCATCATCAAGTCGATCTACGACGCCCTGCCCGGCATCATCGGTCAGGGCATGAGCGCTGTCATCGTTGAACAGGACATTGCCAAGGCGCTGAGCGTCGCGGGCCGTGTCTATTGCATGCAGGAAGGCAGGATCTCGCTTGAGGGACGTTCCGACGAACTGACCCGCGAACAGATCAGCGCTGCCTATTTCGGGGTGTAGACAATGAGCGGCTACCCCAGACAACCGCGCCGGAAGCGCACACTCCCAAAGATCGGAACGGACGGTTTCAAAAACCGCGGAAAGGCACTTGGATGGAATGGATAAACGCCATCTTGCAGGGCGTGCTGCTGGGCGGTCTCTACGCGCTGTTCGCCGCCGGCCTGTCGCTGATTTTTGGTGTCATGCGCCTGGTCAACATCGCACATGGCGACTTCATCGTTCTCGCGGCCTTCCTTGCCCTCACCACCACGACCACGCTTGGGATAAGCCCTTTGCTCGCCCTCGTCATTGTCGTGCCGCTCATGGCCCTTCTTGGCTACGTGCTCCAGCGCGGTGTCCTCAATCAGACCCTCGGTGATGATATCCTGCCCCCGCTGCTGGTCACGTTTGGCCTGTCCGTGATCATCCAGAACGGCCTCCTTGAGATCTACAGCGCCGATCCGCAGAAAATGAACGCCGGCGCAATCGAAACCGCCAGCCTTGCCCTTCCGGGTGATCTCAATATCGGCGTGCTGCCGCTGCTCATGTTCCTGGTCGCCGTTGCCGTTATTGCGGCCCTGCAGTGGATCTTCTACCGCTCGGCCCTGGGCCGCGCCTTCCGGGCGGTCTCGGACAAGCAGGACATTGCCCAGTTGATGGGGCTCAACAAGGCCCACGTGTTCGGCCTCGCCATGGCGCTGTCCCTCGCCGTCGTCGGTATCGCGGGCGTCTTTCTCGGTATTCGCACCAGTTTCGATCCGTCGATCGGACCGGGCCGGCTCATCTTCGGCTTCGAGGCCGTCATCATCGGCGGACTGGGTAATCTCTGGGGCACCCTGATCGGCGGCATCATTCTCGGCGTCAGCCAGAATATCGGCGCGCAGATCAATCCCGGCTGGCAGCTGCTGGCCGGTCACATTGCCTTCCTGATCGTTCTCGCGGTGAGACCGCGCGGCCTGTTCCCACGGATTGACTGATGACATCGGCAACCTACACCATATCAAGATCGTCGCCCGCAAGCCGCGCCGCTGCGCTCGCCGGTCTCCTGGTCCTCGCTGCCCTGGTCGCCGCGCCCTGGTGGGCGGGCCGTGCCGACATGCGGCTCCTGAGCGAGATCTTTCTCTACCTCTCCCTCGCCTGCCTCTGGAACCTGCTTGCCGGATATGCCGGTCTTGTTTCGGTGGGCCAGCAGGCGTTTGTCGGCTTCGGAGGCTACATGCTGTTTGCGCTGGCGATCTTTGCAGGTCTGTCACCGCTGGCGGCAATCCCGATCGCCGGGCTTCTCGGCGCACTGGTCGCCGTCCCCGTCGCCTTCCTGATCTTCCGGTTGCGCGGGGCCTATTTTGCCATCGGCACCTGGGTGATCGCGGAAGTGTTCCGGCTCAGCTTCGCGCAGATTTCCGCGCTCGGTGGCGGGTCCGGCACCAGCCTCCCGGTCGCGATCGTGCGTTCCATGGCCTCCAGCCGGTCCATGCGCGAGGCAACGACCTACTGGCTCGCCCTCGGCATGGCCGTTCTCGTCCTGGCCGTGATCTACCTTCTGCTCAGGTCGCGAAACGGTCTTGCGCTCACCGCCATCAGGGACAGCGAAGTCGCCTCCAACAGTTTCGGCATCGACATCTGGCGGCACAAGTTCATCGTCTATGTTGTGACGGCGGGCCTCACCGCCTCGACAGGCGCCCTGATCTTCCTTCAGAAACTTCGGATTTCGCCGGACGCCGCCTTCAGCGTGAACGACTGGACCGCCTTCGTGATTTTCATCGTCGTCATTGGCGGCATCGGCACGCTCGAAGGACCGATCATCGGTGTCATCGTTTTCTTCCTGCTGCGCGAGACCCTCGCCGACCTGGGCACGACCTACCTGCTGCTGTTGGGGCTTGTCGCCATCGTGGTCATGTTGAAAGCGCCAAGGGGGATCTGGGGCTTCGTCAGGGACAGGACCGGTCTGGAACTTTTCCCGCTGTCGCGGCGGGTCGTGGACGACAATCAGAAAGACAGGACGTAGAGATGGCTCGCAAACGCAAAAAGACAATCATCACCTGCGCCGTGACGGGTGCCATCCATACCCCGACCATGTCGGACGCGCTCCCCTTCACCGCCGAAGACATTGCTGATCAGGCCATCGAAGCGGCCAAGGCGGGAGCGTCGATCCTCCACCTGCACGCCCGCAATCCGGAAAACGGCTCCGTCTCCATCGCCCCTGATCACTTCAAGGCCTTTCTGCCGGTGATCAAGCAGGCGACCGATGCAGTTGTGAATGTCTCGACAGGCGGCAGCCTGGTGAACACCATGGAAGAACGGATCGCCCCGGCCAAGTGGGCGTCTCCGGAAATGTGTTCGCTCAATATGGGATCGATGAACTTCTCGTTCCATCCGATCGCCGACCGGATCAAGGACTTCAAGTACGACTGGGAAGAAGACTACATCCGCAATTCCGAAGGCTACATTTTCCGCAACACATTTGCCGATATCCGCTACGTCGCAAACGAACTCGGCGGATCGCACGGCGTCAAGTTCGAGCACGAATGCTACGACGTCGGGCACCTCTACAATCTGAAATTCTGCATGGACGCGGGCCTCTTCAAGGCACCCGTCTTCATTCAGTTCATCTTCGGCATCCTGGGCGGCATCGGACCGGATATCGACAATCTTGTCTTCATGAAGAGAACCGCGGACCGCCTGTTCGGCGACGACTATCAATGGTCTGTCCTCGGGGCGGGCGGCGCCCAGATGCCCTTCGCCACGACTGCCAGCCAGATGGGCGGCAACCTGCGCGTCGGGCTGGAAGACAGTCTGATGATTGCCCGTGGCCGGCTCGCCACATCCAACGCGGAACAGGTCACAAAGATCCGGCGCATTGTCGAGGACCTTGGCTGCGAAGTGGCAACCCCGGACGAGGCACGCGAAATGCTGGACCTCAAGGGCGGAGACCGCGTCGCGTTCTAGGCGAAGGACGCAACGCGGTTACCTGCAGGCCGTTAGGCGGCAAGTGCCTGGCGCGCCCGTGATAGCCGGCTCTTCACGGTGCCGATGGCGACACCCATCTGGCTGGCGATCTGGTCATGCGACAGGCCCGAAAACACGCAGAGCTCCAGAACGTCGCGTTCTTCCGGCCGCAGGTTTTCAAGGCTCTTGGCGACATCGCCAAGCTCGACATGTTTTTCCTGCGCCGGCGCTGCGGTGGCCTGCTCATACCATTCCTCGATCGGAACATGGTGGCCCCGGCGCTCGACCTTGCGGAACTCATCCAGCTGTGCATTCCGGGCGATGGCGAAAAGCCAGCTCCTGAGTTTCGTACCGTGCACATATTGGCGCCGGTTGCGCAAGGCACGCTCCAGGGCTGTCTGCATCAGGTCATCGGCCGCTTCGGACGAAGTGGAGATGGATCTGGCAAAACGCCACAGGTGCGGAATTTCGGATTGCAGGTCTGTTGCAAAGCTGTCTTCAAATCGGGTCATCTAGCCCTCCCTGCGTCTGTTTCGATGACCTGCATCTAATGTTGAGCGGGATCTTGTTTTAGATGCTTCAAAGGAAGTTCATGGCGAGTTGATAGTCCGTGCGCCAATTCCACCGGACACATGCAGCCACGCAAAAGTTACTTGTAGTGATCCCCAAAAAACCAAGATGTCTAACACGTGGAAACGAAACCGGAATTTCGGGCCATGGTTGCCCTGAGTGCCGCAAATCGGCCAATCGAAAGACACCGAACACAAATATTAATAAGTAACGTTGAAGTTGATATGTGATGAATATCACTAAATAATCCAGAAAATTATAAATTTCTCCTCAAAAAAATATCTCATTTTTCCATGTATATTATAAAGCGTATGATTTTTTCTAATTTTTTTGGAACCTATACGCACCCTGAACGTTCATATGCTGTAACCGAGGTGCAGACACGGGCCAAACGCCAGCACCTCCACTGGACACAACATACGAAAGGAACATTCCCATGCGTACCAGCAAGAAAATCATTTCGTCCGTCATCGCGGCAGTATTCGTATCCGGCGCATTTGTCGGCACGGCAAGCGCAATCGACTTCGGCGGTCTTTATGGCGACTCCAACGGTTCCGAGCCGGTGTTTTTCACCAGCAACCAGCAGAACATCAACAACAGCCAGCTCAGCCGCTCCACGAACCGCGCAAAGCAGCCTGACGCCCGCATTTTTGCCGACTACGCCGACCAGGCTTATGGCGATCTGAACGGCAATCAGCCGGTCTCCGTCCGTCGCCTGCAAGCCGACAACGCGCGCGCGCTGCGCTGATCCAATTGCCTGAATGCGAACGGCCTGACTGTCCGCATCAGCTGAGATCAGCGAACAACGAGTGACGGTCCCGGAACCGGGAACCTGTCGACAGAAAAGGGCCACGCATCGCGCGTGGCCTTTCTGTTTTGAAAACTTCGGAAAGTGCTCTAAACGTCATTGACCGATACGTTGCAAAACGGTCATCTGCAATCGATTGACGGGCAAAGGGTGATCCGGCCTAATGAAAGCGCCAATAAGGCGATCGTGATTCACCGGGGACCTGAGCATCATGGACGCGCTGCCATTCGACTATTCCGATTACCAACCCAAGGGTGACAAGAGGAATTCGGAATTCTTCGAGGAATACCTGCCGAAGATTTATGACCGCCGGGCGAAGACCGGCGTGAACGATCTCGTCGGGCGGATGAAAGCGGTGGTCATTCAGGTCGAGGCGGGCGACGGGGTTGCCACCATGGCCGAACTGCACCGGATGACGCCGAACCGGTATCATTCCAGCTACATTTCCGGCACCCACAAGTTTCATGTCCTCCACAACAAGCCGGAGTTTCCTGCGGTCATCCTGATGGAACCGCTTTCGGGTGCCTACGAGGACTATATCAAGCGCCTCAACGTGCTTTATCCGCTGTCGCGCCAGAAGCCCAATACCCGCTATGTCGGCGAAGTGTTTCATTGTCCCGACACCGCAGAACTGCTGAAAACACTGGAAGCGCAGAGCATCCGCTTCGACTATCCGGGTGATACGGAGAACGCCTTCTATACATCGATGGGTATCGTGTTCTCGACGCCTTCCGATTTTACCGGCAACCGGATCGGCTATTCCGGCCACGATTTCAACGATCCGGAAAGCCTGGCGCTCGGGGAACGGGTCACATTGACCGACGCAGAAATCGCGCTGCTGCAGGACGGCATTGCCTTTGCCGAAAAACACGGCCTGAACGATCTGATGCTTGGCTACGACCACATGGCGACACGCATCCTGGCCGGTGAGCGCGAGGATGCGATCCTCGAGTTTCAGACAATGGTTCCCTATTATTTCTGGGGCGCCTACAACATCTCCGACATGAACTCCTCCACCAACGTGAACCGGTGTCCGATCGTCAGCGACGACAAGCAGTCGCCGGCAAAGGTGTTCACGGCCAACAACACGCCGTCCTTCGTCAATTCCTTTGAAAACCTGCCCATGCCGACGGAAGACTTCGTCCGCAACTACGGGCGCAGGATGCACCACATGGCGGTTGAAATCCTGGACGGCGACCATCCTTCGAACCAGAAGAACGTCGACTATGTTGTCGGCCTGCTCGGGCAGCAGGGCATCCCGTTCCTTGCCCATGTCGTGGGCGAGTGCAAGGATTCACCCGATCTGAAGCAGATCTTTTCCAAGCACTCGAAACACACGCTGCTCATCACGGAATATATCGAGCGCTGCAAGGCCTTCGACGGCTTCTTCACCAAATCGAACGTCGCCGCCCTGACCGAGGCCGCCGGCAAGGACGAGCGTTATCAGCACGGCCACGTCTTCGACTAGAGCTTTGTGATGGCTGCGGGTCAGTTCAGGTCCTTCAGCAGCCTGCCGTGTTTGCGGGTTTGCTGAATGACCTCGCCGAATGTCCTGTAACCGCGCGACGACAGGATCGGCAGCATCTTGCACAGCGCTTCGGCCGTCGCCTGGGCGTCTCCGAGTGCCGTGTGCCGGTGCTCAGGCGCAATCGTGATGTCGAGCCGCGCGCACAGGGCATCCAGCGAATGTCCCTCCGTCTCGCCGAACAGGACAGCGGACAGCAGAACCGTGTCGAGCATCGGGTGATCCCAGGAGAGATCACACAAGCGTGCGTGTCGGTTCAAAAACGCCATGTCGAAGGGCGCATTATGCGCGACCATGACGCAGTCGCGGGCGAACCCGTGGAACTGGGTCACGGCTGTGCCTGCATCCGGAGCATCTGCGACCATATCGTCGGTGATCCGGTGAACCTTCGTGGAAGCCGGCGGTATGGCACACCCGGGATTGACCAGTTGGTCCACCATCTCGCCGGGGACGATCCGCCCCCTGACCACACGAACGGCGCCGATCTGGACAATTTCGTCCTTGTTAGGCATCAGGCCGGTAGTTTCCGTGTCGAAGACGACGAATTGCAGATCCTGTAGCGGCGTGTTTTCGATCTCCCGTTCGCTGACCTGTTCAGTGAGATCGAAGTCATAGATCAGCGGACGCTCCGCATCCGGCTCAATCTGCGCCTTGGTTCCGTCCACCAGGATCATGTAGCCCGGCACTTTCTTGAGTTTCTTCAGGCGAAGCTCGAAACTCAGTTTTCCCTGACTGCCGGCGACCTTGGCAACAACCTCCGAGCGCCCTTCGGAGAGTTTGGCCTGAGCGGCGAGCAGTTCTTCTTCGTTGAAATAGTCGAACACCGAAGCGCTGAGGCGCGGCACATGCACCTGTGCCAGCACATCGGCCGCCTGCCCGTCATAGAGCATGATCCGGTGGTTTGGACTGACCAGGATGATGGCGACCGGAATTTCGGTCAGAAGCATGGAAAGATGAGCTTTTTCCGCCATGATCCGCGCGGTTTCACTTGCGACCATGTCATCGGTTTCCGCCGAAACCCTGGAAAGCTTCCCTGTCACGGCCTGAATGGCAGGCCCGAGATCTCCGAGGAACCGCGATCCGTGCAGGTCCACCAGCGCATCGACGCCGGCATGCGCGCGCGTCCGGATCGTGGCCGCGAGATGATCGATCGGCTTGGCGACGTTTTCGTCGAACAGCAGCCAGACCCTCGTCGTCACGGCGAGAATGGCGAAGGCCGATAATGAACCCGAGATGAGAAAAGCGGACACCGCTCCGCCTTCGTCGAGCCTGTTGAAGGCGAAATAGTGCGACAGCACGACAAGAACCGAACACACGGCTGCGGACCCGAAAAACAGCAGAAAGGTCCGCAATCTCAGACTGAGCGACATCAGCATCATTCCGCTCCGCAGATAGTTGAAACGATCGGGTCGTCTTCGGGCACGTGGATCCAGTCCGCGCCGGACACGGCACCGCCCTGTTCGAACACGACGGCATCGGCCAGTGCAGCCCGTCGGCTGCCTGCGCAATCCGCCAGAACGGTGAGCTTGTTGACGGGCGACCATCTGCCGAAGAAGTAGGTCTCCCCTAGACGTTCGCCCGGCCGGTCCGGATGCGTGCGAATGGTTCCGACATCGACCGCGACGAACCGCTCCACGAAGGGCTGCACATAGGTCCAGGGCCTGTAGAACGCTCTGTTTTCGATTGTCTGGGCAATCACGATGCCCTCGGGCAAGGCTTCCTTCGTCCGCGAGAACCAGCCGTATTCGTTGGCGATCGTGGTGACGATCATCGCGGCACCGGCCGCCACCGGCGCAAACCAGCGCGGCAGGCGGCCGCCCAGCAAGCGGTTGACCAGCATGACAACACCGGCTGCCGCAATGGCGGCGACAAAGGCTGCAATCAGCTCGACAAACATTTCTTTCCTCCCGGACGGGTCTGCGTCCACCCATCCATTCCGCTTCTGCTGTTTCTTAGCCCAGCATTCCGCGACCGTGCCCAATTGAGGACTGCATCGTTTTGACCACGACAAACGCGTCCCGCAAATGACTTCGCTCAAAATCCGACAAAGACGATGGTTGCAGGAAGTTGTCCGGCTTCTGACCGAGCTTGATCAGACCGGCCTGATGCAGCAAACGGGTTTCCGCAATCAAATCGTAGGCGTCCAGCAGATCGCTGCCCCCTGACTGGCTGAGCCGGCCGCTCGCGCGCGCCTCCAGCAGCCGCGCCTTGGTATTCACCGCCGTGATCTGCCCCTGCAGCGCATAGATACGCGCAAGGTCGACGATCGGCACCACGCCGTTCAGCTTGGTATCGAGCGCATTCTTGTTCTCACCGGAACGTATCGTGGCCAGGCCGCGCAGAAGGTTGAGAGGTGGATGGTGCTTGAGCGAATTGCTGACCATGTGCGCCACGAAGATCGAATTCGAGGCCGCGGCCTTGAGCGTTTCTTCCTGGAGGTTTTCAAAGAGCTCCTTGCGGCCGCCGATGGCGCGCAGGTCGAACATCACTGAACTCAGCATCTGCGCTTCCGGGTCTGGTTTCCGGATCCAGCCCTCGAAATAGCTTTTCCAGACACCAACCGGCTGGCACCAGCGCGGGTTCGTCGCCATCATGTCACCCGGGCAATAGACGTAGCCGCACGTGTTCAGGCCATCGCAGACGAAACGGGCGAGATTCGCAAAATAGCCGTCCCTGTCGCTGTCACTTACCGCATCATCAAGAAACAGGCAATTGTCCTGGTCGCTCACGCCCGTCTGTTCCTGGCGCCCCTGGGAGCCGCAGGCAAGCCAGAGATAGGGCACGGGGGGCGGACCCAGCTTCTCCTCCGCCAGAGCAAGCAGGCGGCGCGTAACCGTGTCGGCGATGTCTGTGATCAGCCGCGTGACCACCTCGTGCGGACTGCCTGAGGCCACCAGTTGAAGCAGCAATCGCGGGATGTGAGCAGTCACCGCGGCCATGTCCTCGGCTGTCGCCGCGCGTGTGATCTGGCCGACCATGTCGGCCGAACTGATCGCCTGGAAGCGCGTCAGATCGGTCTGCGTCACCATTCCAGCGAGACGGCCGGCTTCGACAATCGGAATGTGCCCGATCCGTCGCTCCATCATCAGGTGCAGGATATCGGTGCCGATCGCCGAAGGCGCCAACGCCATCGGCTCTTTCGTCATGACGTCGGCAATTCGGGTTGTTCCGGGCAGACCTTCGGCAAGAACCTTTCCCGTCAGGTCCCGCGTGGTCACGATACCAAGCAGTGTTTCTTGCCGGTCCGTCACGCACAGCGAGGAAATGTGCAAGTCGCGCATTTTTCTGGCCGCCTCCTGGACCGATGCATCCGGTGCACAAGTGACCGGGTTGCGTGCCATCAGCGTTTCTGCCTGTGTCGTGGCAAGGTCTTTGCTGCGGACGCTTGCCTTGCGCGCCCGGTCGAAGAATCGGGCGACGACCTGCTGTTCGTCCATGAGCTTGCGGAAATCGGCAGGTGGCAGCATCAGGAGGACGGACGCTTCGTCCGCCTGCGCGGACGTGGCTGCAGCTCCGTCTTTCAGAAGCCCACGCTCGCCGAATGTGTTCCTGTGAACCAGGTGACTGACGACGACACTGTTTTCATCGCGGATCTTCACCCCGCCCTCGTAAATGACGAAAAGACCGGGCAGTTGTTCACCGAACTTGTAGATATGGGCATCGGGGTCGACGTGACGGACCTGGAAACGCTCCGCAAGTTTCTCCAGCACGTCGTGTGAAAGCGCGTCATAGGGGTGCAGCGATTTCAGGAACGCCGAAATCTGGCCAACGCTCAAGGACATTCGAACCGCCTCGTCTTGAACACAAGTCCTGCCCGGCGCATGACCGGGCAGGACGGGATCATATTGGGCCAGGCGGCCGGAAACCAGCCGCCGGGCGATGCGATCAGTGGTCCTGCGCGACGCCGGCACCGCGTGGGATGCGGACGCTCTCGACCAGTTCCTTGATCGCCTGCGGCGTTTCCTTGCTCATGCCGGATACGACATAGGCGACCAGGAAGTTCACAGCCGCGCCGATTGCCCCGAAGGACGTCGACTTGATCGGGCCGAGCAGCGGATCGGCATCCGTGAAGGTGTTGGTGCCCGGGATGAAGAACCAGCCCTTGTGCAGGAAGATGTAGACCAGCGTCACGATCAGGCCTGCCAGCATGCCGGCAACGGCACCGGTGTTGTTGATGCGGGTCGAGAAGATCCCCATCATCAGCGCCGGGAAGATCGATGCCGCCGCCAGTCCGAAGGCGAGTGCCACGGTTTGTGCGGCAAATCCCGGCGGATTCAGCCCCAGATAGGTTGCCACGACAATGGCGACCGCCATCGCTATCCTCGCCGACAGGAGCTCCCCCTTCTCCGAGATCTGCGGATTGAAGGCGCCCTTGATCAGGTCATGACTGACCGCCGAAGATATGGCCAGCAACAATCCGGCAGCCGTCGACAGCGCCGCGGCAAGACCGCCTGCTGCCACCAGGCCGATGACCCAGCTCGGCAGGTTCGCGATCTCCGGATTTGCAAGAACGAGAATGTCGCGATTGAACTTCGTCAGCTCGTTGCCTTCCCAGCCTTTTTCGGCGGCCAGGGTCTGCATCTCGGCATTCTTGTCGTTGTAATACTGGATCTTGCCGTCGCCGTTCTTGTCTTCCCAGTCGAGAAGACCCGTCTTCTGCCAGGTATCCATCCAGTCATATTTCGGATCTTCGGCAATGGTCTCGACTGCAACGGCACCGCCATTGATCCCGCCATTCGGCCACATCATTTCCGTGATGTTGAGGCGCGCCATGGCACCGACGGCCGGAGCGGTCAGGTAGAGCATCGCGATGAACACCAGCGTCCAGCCCGCTGACCAGCGTGCGTCGGAAACCTTCGGCACGGTGAAGAACCGCATGATCACGTGCGGCAGACCGGCTGTGCCGATCATCAGCGACAGCGTGAACAGAACCATGTTCAGCGTATTGGAATGGTGCGCGGTGTAGGAGTTGAACCCGAGTTCCGTCACCACCTGGTCCAGCTTCGTCAGCAGCGGAACGCCGCTGGCAACGTCATTTCCGAACAGGCCGAGACCCGGGATCGGGTTGCCCGTCAGCTGAAGCGAAATGAAGATCGCAGGGATGGTGTATGCGGTGATCAGAACCACATATTGCGCAACTTGCGTATAGGTCACGCCCTTCATGCCGCCAAAGACGGCATAGGCGAAGACGACGCAGGCGCCGATCAGGAGACCGGTTGTGTTGTCGACCTCGAGGAAGCGCCCGAAGGCGACACCAACGCCGGTCATCTGACCGATCACGTAGGTCGTCGAGGCCACAATCAGGCAGACAACGGCCACGATCCGCGCGGTCTGGCTGTAAAAGCGGTCACCGATGAACTCCGAAACGGTGAACTTGCCGAACTTGCGCAGGTAAGGCGCGAGCAGCAGCGCCAGCAGCACATAGCCGCCGGTCCAGCCCATCAGGAAGGAGCTGTTGTCATAGCCGGTGAAGGCGATCAGGCCCGCCATGGAGATGAACGAGGCCGCCGACATCCAGTCAGCCGCGGTCGCCATGCCATTGGTGACCGGGTGCACCCCGCGTCCGGCGGCGTAGAATTCCGAGGTCGAGCCCGCGCGGGCCCAGATCGCGATGCCGATGTAGAGCGCGAAGGAGCCGCCTACGAACAGCAGGTTGATAGTAAACTGATCCATTTGTCAGGCCCCTATTCTTCGTCGACACCGTGTTCGCGATCGACCTTGTTCATCCAGAACGCGTAGAAGAAAATGATCGCGAGAAAGACAAGGATTGAGCCTTGCTGGGCGAACCAGAAGCCCAGATCCGTCCCGCCGACGGAAATCCCGCTCAAGAGAGGGCGCAGCAGAATGCCGAACCCGAAAGAGACCAGCGCCCATATGACGAGGCTGATCGATATGATCCGCATGTTCGCGGACCAGTATCCGTTGTTGGATGAGTTTTCGGACATGGCGTCTCCTCCACTTCGTCCTGCTGCAAGCCGGGGCCGGTTGTGTCAGCGGCGCCCTGCTTCTCCTTCGATTTGTTTCGACTTCCGACAGAAATTCCCGCATCGCACAAAACGAAAGCGGAACCTGAGCATGAGGCGGGGAAAATTCTTGATCCGTTTGCAGCAGGAATTGGCCGAGGGTTCCATAAACCGAGCAATCACCAAATCCTGACAAGACAAACCAGAAACTATACTCAAAAATTGCTTCAAAATTCTGCAAAACCTGCCTCACAAGGCTTTGCATTCCAGAAACAACTTTGATGAGCAAGACTGAATCGATCAGAATTGAGATCCGGACACTAGCAGCGCTTTCTTTCGTTACAACACTACTTAGGAATTACGCGACTTAGGTATAATCATACGTATGAACACTATTGTTCTGACGGATTAATACTTAGGTCTAAATGCTTAAAACCGCAGAATTCTCCCGTTTTGAGAGAACGGAAAAGACGCCGCACGTTGCGTTGAACCGGAGTGCTTGCCGAAAACGGCGTGTTCGCCGGCACCATGAGGTCACGTATTCAACCAATTGATAATGCACTGCAGCAAAAAGCAATCTGCTACTTCGTGGTGGCGGAACGTGAGCGGCGACAGCATCACCGGCTAGAACCATGCGGCAGGGGAAGGAAAAGCCGGGACAGGCGCTCAGCGTGCCGGTGTCCGTGTGATCTGGATGAATTGCATTGAAACGGCACACACTTTTTTGATCACATCAGCGGTCGACTGCCGGACCGAACCTGAATATCTCAAACGAGGCGCTATGGAATGCTGGAGAACTCCTGCCGGCTGGACGTCGCACGCAACCAGAGTTTCTTTCATGCGTTCATCGCTCACGACTTTCCTGATACTCATTGGCAGCTTCGTCATCGTCGCGAATGTCTATCCGCTGCTCTTCAGCAGCGACCTGCCCCCGGGCCGCTTCACTCTGCTTGAGACACCGAGAGAGATTCCTGAAACGGCTTTTTTTGATGCTGCGGGCAATCCTGTGACCCTGAGAGATTTCGAAGGAGCCTATCTGGTCGTCAATGTCTGGGCCACCTGGTGCGAACCTTGCCGGGAGGAAATGCCCGCACTCGATCAGCTCACGCGCAATCTCGGAAACCAGAACATTCGCGTGTTGCCGATTTCCATCGACACGACCAGGGCCGGTAACATCGAGAGCTTCTACCGTCTCCACAAGTTGACGGATCTGCCCGTCTACCTGGACCCGTCACAGAACACCATGCGGACACTCAATGTTTTCGGAATACCGACGACGATCCTGATCGACCCCGACGGGCGCGAGATCGGACGCATGGTCGGACCTGCGAAATGGGATAGCCAGGAAACCTTGGACCAATTGTCAGCGATCCCGGGATTGTAAAACGAGTCAGGTCACTTTCCGAGAAGCACTGGTTGAAGCGTGATCAATGCGACTGTCTGCAAGTCCGTTGTGAGAAAGTCGGCATGCGCAAATGAAACCATCATTTCGCGGAATGGGTGTGTATTGGTTGCAACACATTGGAGTATCTGCCCTCACGGCATCTATTGCGTTGACTAACGCCGGAAAGCTGGTAAATTTATTGTTAATGCAAATAAAATATTGCGTTTAGATATTGCGATAAGAGGAGTCCCCCCATGCTGCGCAGCGTTTTGCTGGGTGCATTCACCCTGATTTTCAGCGTCTCGGTTGCATCGGCTATGACCGTTGTCGAAAAGTACGACGTGATGAGTTACAATTCCGGCAACCACAGCCTTTATATGAATGGCAGCCAATATCACTTCCTGGGCGGCGCTAAGTTCGTGCGTTATGACAACGGAACCGGCAAACTGACCGGGACCGCGACCTTGGGGGGCAATCCATTGTCTGCGGGTTATCAGGTCAGTCTCGATTTCGGAAACTTTCGGAATTGGACGCAGCAGATGGCCATTACAAACGCCCCGCACGCAAAGGGGACGCAATATGGCGATCAAACCACGTGGACCTATATGGACCTTCTGATGTCGTCGACGCTCTCCGGTATCAACGGCATTAGCGAAACCTACAATCTCATCATGAAACCTCTGGCATACGGAAAATATACATTTCAGTACGGCCAGGGTGCCAACGATAAGAACACGGATTTCGGCATGTCCGGATGGTTCTTTACGAAGGGTTCGAATGGTGGTCCGGGGTCACCATGCGGCACCAATTCGACTTGCGATTTCAACCTCAAGCTCACCGCTGTACCACTGCCCGCGGGCATGGCGCTTCTCCCGGTTGGCCTTGCCGTCCTCGCAGGAATGCGGATGCGCAAGCGCAAGGCTGCCTGACGAGAGCTTTGCTGCTGATCAGGCAATTCAGGTAAAACCGGGCCAATCGGCCCGGTTTTTCGTTTCAAACGAGAAAGGATGTCAGGACGGGATGCGGTCGTGCGGCGCGTCCGTGATTTCCATATCGAGGGTCGTAGATACGGCACCGTCCGGTTCCCCCGCTTCAAGCCCGGCAGCTTCCCGCACCACCACGGTCTCGCACAGACTGGCGATCGCCTCAGCCGCCGCGACCGCGCCGTTCCCCGCAAGGTGTTGTCCGATACCCGCATGTGCGGAACGCATCGTCGCGCGGTGTTCCGGATCAAGCATCCGGTCGAGCGCGCCCTTGAGGCCAAAGTCGGCTCTGTGCCGCACCATGTCGCCAAGCCCCTGGGCCACGGCAAAGCGCGCCCGGAGTATCTGCCTGTCCTGCTGCGCATGCTCGTTCGGCACCCAGACAGTCGGAAGCCCTTCCGCCATGTGTTCGGTGAACGTGTTGTAGCCCGCGGCGGCAACGGCAAAGTCGAATGCGCTCAAAAACTTGCCAAACGGATATTCCGTAAGCCGCTGGACACCCGCCGGAAGATCGGATGTCTCACCCGCGATGCGCCATTCGGCGACGGCCGTCCCGACGTCAGCGCGTCCGTGAAGATGGGCAAGCGTCCGGGCCGTCATGCGCCCGGTATCCGTGTTGTTGCCCGAGCCCAGCGCAACAAGTACGTTCAAGCGCCCAGGATCCAGACCGAGCTGCGCGCAGGCGGCCTGCCGGTCCAGAAGCTGGTTCCCGTCCAGAAGCCTCACGGGCGGCACCGGCAGGGCCTCATGCCTGTAGCCCACGGTTGGACCGTCATCGCGTGCCCAGGCCAGTTCACCCGGTTCCACGACAAGGTCGAATGCCGTGCCGCGTTCCAGGGCGTCCAGATCCCGGTTCGGTCCCCAGAAGGCGCGCCGGACCCAGACCCTGGCCACATCGGGGCAGCTCTCCATCGCCCTCATGAGCCCCAGGAACGGAACGTTGCCGTCGAAGACCAGGGCGCTTGGGCGGTAGAAGTCCAGGGCTGCGGTCAAGGCATCCGAAAGCGCCACGTCCCAGTGTTCCTTGCGCTCTCCATAAGCCGAATGATACGGCAGATGCTCGCCCGCATATCCATGGGCATGGACAATATCGACGGCCTTGGAGTGGCTTACAAAAACCGGTGCAAGGCGGGAAGGCAGGCGCTGCGCGATGGCGAGCTGGCGCGTCAGGTGCCCCAGACCGATCCCGTTGGTCGAATAGAATAGCACCCGTCTTGGGCGCGCTGAGTGAACGGCCGGTGCATAAGGATTGTCGCGAGGTTTGCCGATAAGCTTCCGTATTCTGGAAACTGCGGCCTGCGGCAGGAACAGCTTCTCGACCAGTTCCTTTCCACTTGCCCGCAGGTCGGCGCCCAGAGACGGATTTTCGTGAAATTCCAGCGCGCGTTGGGCGGTCTCGGAAGGACGTCCGTAAATCGCTGTTCCGGCAAAAACGGATCTGTACTCGGGTTCGAGAAAGGGAACGACACCGCTGCGCAGCGCATAAAGAACGTCCACCGGACACGGGTCATCCGCCGCATGACCGTCATGCGCAAGGATATCGACCTTTCCGAGAAACTCGCAAAACCCGATTTGATCGTCCGGCCACACTTCAACGGGTGCCGGCTGCGGCCACGGAGGGCGCTCGGCCTGCGGGGGCGCAAGCAGCCGCCATTGAACATTGGCGGCGCGGAACGCGCGTGCCCCTGCCTCCACGGACAGCATCCAGGGTCCGGACCGCGCACGCGCATAGTGACCCATTCCAACCGTGGGCCGGGCACGCTCGACCCCTTCCCTGCGCACAACACCCGTGGGAGGCACGGTCGGCAGCCAGTCGACACCGGTTGTCGGCCAATGTGGCGCGCAGCAGGATAAGGCATCCCTGCAAACCCGTGTTGTGGGGGCCCAGACCACCGGTCCGCCGAGCACTTCCCCGGCGTGTTCGGCGACGCGCTCAAGTTCTCCTTGTGTCTTCGACGCGAAATCGGCCGGCCGCTCGAGTGTCACGATACGCTGGTCTGCCGTGATCGAACACACGTTGCCGATCGGCAATGCAAACAGCCGGGCATCGAGCCCGAGCGCAAGTGCGCATTCGGCGCGCACGCCGGGTGCGAGCCGATTCACGGAGCCATCCGCAAACAGCCTGCGCCACGTAGCGTCGATTGAGTAGGGATCCGCCTTGATTTCGGCAGGTGCGACAGGAAGAACACCGACCCGGTATCCCGCATCGGCCAGTCCCTCGATCATCGCCGCGTGGCAAGGTGCTGCGGCATCCCCTATGCGGATATCGGCCAGAACACATATATCAAGCCGTAAGGCGGAAGACCGTGACAATTACGACTGTCCGGTCAAGCAGCGCGGCATGTCAGGCCCGACCTGAAAGAGGCCTGGCCGCGTGGCCCGAATTTGATGCCGGTCAGCGACGTATTTCCGCCGCGGCCACGCGTTTTGATCGTCACGATGTAGATGCCGTCGCGCCCCGAACTCCTCAACACCCCGTCTGATCCGGGCGACAGTTGCAGGTAGGCATCAAGCGTGACGGTTTGCGTCTGCCCGTCTGCGGTTCTGCGCCTGGAAGGAATGGGGGCGAAACTGTTCGAGCTTCTCCTGCACTCGACCGCGGAGGTTATCCGGCCGCTGTAGCGAAGGATGCGCGTTCCATCCGACGTCCGTGTAACCTGTCGGAATCCCTGCTTTTTCAGACGGGCGACTTCCTCTTCGATGGAGACGTCGGGACGGTTGACTGAGGAACTGACACAGCCTGTCAGGAACACCGTCAGGACGATTAGAGCTGCAATGCTTTTGACCATTGGAATCCCGCCTGTCTCTCAATCCATTCGTGTCAGTCTCGACAGCACATCGAGGGTGATTTCATCGCCGGGCGGTGTCAGACCGCGTGACGTGAAGGCTTCATTCAGGGCCCGGCGCGTTGCCGGACCCAGTTGCCCGTCGGCCGGCCCGGACAATACACCGAGTTCCGACAGCATCGATTGTGCCGCTGCGACAAATTCTTCCCGGCCATAAGATGCCGTGTTCTTGGCAACCGTCTCGGCCAGATTTGCATTGTCGCTGAGTCCCAGCGCCGTAGCATACCAGATCAGCGCGGCCTGCCTGTCTTGGGGAACGCCGCGTCCGGTTTCCGACAGGCGAGCCAGATCAAGTGCCGCCCAGGGAACACCGCCCTCGGCGGCGACCCGGAACCAGCGGGCAGCTTCGGCCAGGTCGGGTTCAACTCCGTCCGCTGACGCCCATGCCCTTCCGGCGTCACGCGCTGCCCAGGGGTTCTTTTCCGCTTCTGCAGCGAACAGTTCGCGGGCGCGCGGCACGTCCTTTTCAACGCCACGCCCTTCAAAAAGGAGACGTGCCAGACCGCGTTCCGCACCGAAAACACCGCCCGCGATTGCGCGTTCGAAAAGCACCGCAGCCCGTTCCGGGTCGTCGAACAGCGGATGCTTGGACGCATATACCCGGCCAAGCCGGAAATAGGCCTCCGCGTCGTCCTCACGTGCAGCCCGGGTAAACAGCCGCACGGCTGCCTCCACGTCCTTGTCGAGCCCTTGCCCGTTTTCATACATGATCCCGAGCCGCGTCAGCGCATTCGGCACGCCCCGTCCCGCAGCCGTTTCGAACCAGAAACGCGCCTGTTCGAAGTCCTTCGGAATACCGTCTCCGATCTGGTACATCCGCGCCAGGCGCGTCTGTGCGGTCAATTCGCCGCTTTTCGCGGCGGCCGTGTACCAGGTGACTGCCTCGTTCGGGTCCTTTTCGACGCCGATCCCCTTCTGGTAGAACTCGGCAATATTGGTCATCGCCCAGTCATTCCCGAGATCCGCGCCTTCCAGGTAGAATTCCAACGCCTGAGCGTAGTCCTGCGAAACGCCGACACCGGCGCGGTGGATATAGGCAAGCGCGGTATAGGCGGCCGTTTCGCCGCGTTCCGCCGCTTCCTCGAAGAGTTCCTTCGCCCGCGCATAGTCCTGCGGCACCGCCTGGGCGTCGAGATACATCTGTCCGAGATACACCATGGCGGAAGCATAACCGGCATCAACGGCCTTCTGCTGCCACTCGATTGCCTTTTCATAGTCTCCTGCCGAACGATAGGCACGTGCAAGCTGTGCCCAGAACCGCTCGACGTCGGGATAATTCGCAACGGCGATTTCACACACCTCGATGGCGGCATCGAAATTGCGGTCGATGATGAACTGCCGCGTTCCTGCTGTGACGCGCTGGCTGTCATAGGGATTGCCGGCCAGAATATCGCACGCGTCCACGTAGACATCGAGCTGTGCCTCGATCGGAGCAGTGTTGCCCTCGTCTCCCAGGGCAAGACTTCGGAACGCGTCGCGGCCACCATTGGAACCGACCTGGGGTGTGTAAGCCAGTTCGTTCGTGTCGGATAGCCAGTGGACCGTGCCGCCGTGCAGCGCTTTTCCGGAGCTCTCCGTGACGACACCGAGGCGGGAGGCGCTTTCGACATAGACCCAGCCATTTTCACCGGCCTTGGTGTCGAGCCGTTTCTCGCCAACCCCGATCGGCACGTTCAGGCGCGCGCTGTCCAGCGCCGAAATGATGTCGTTGCGGCCATTGTCACCGGAAATCCCGGCCCGCACGGGAGCGGTGTCCGGGAGTGCCGTGTCGGAAACCAGAATACTGTCGGGATCGCCGCCCAGTTGCCTGAGCTGCTCTTTCGCGTCTTCAACGAAGGCTCCCCGCGGCATCGTCCGGATATAGGAGGTGAAGGCTTCCGCCCGGTCGCTGTCCCGGATGGAACGCCAGAATGTCCGGTCGATAATACGGCGTGGCGGCAGCCCGCCCAGCGTGTCGGAGGCAATGGACATGCCCGTCGTCGCGGCGCGCAGATCGTCGACGAGCGGGATGAAATAGAAGCGGCTTTCGAGCGTGCTCGTCGTCCAGGTGATCTGTTCCCCAGCCGTGTTTTCGCGCACGCTGCCACGAATTCGCCGAAAAAGATCGATGATCTCGAGCCCCGGCTCGCTGATGTTGTCGGCTATCGCCTGGGTATAGGGGCTGTGCCGGCCCTCGCCGTCATAGGCAACCGACCCGGGCGCTGTCGCGAAGCTGATCACGGTTTCCGTGTCGCCTGCCGTCATTTCCGCAAGCCCGCCGCGACTGGATTCCGACAGCTGTTCCAGGCCACGTGAGACCTCTTCGCGTGAGGCTCCGAGACTGATCGCACGCGATGCGATCGTCTCCGATTCCGCGTCCGTGATCTCACCGAAGGGGTTGTTGCGGCAAGCATCCAGCAGCACGATGTTCAGCTTGGCGCCGGAGTTGGACATGATGTCCACGAAAAGCTGCGCATCGATCGACTGCTCGATCAGTTCTTCAACGGACCTCGGTGCGACGGAGACAGGCAGAAGGTAGTTGCGGCCACCGATCTGAACGCCGTGTCCGGCATAGTAGAACAGCGCCTCGCTGCCTTCCCGGAGGCGGCTGCGGAACGTTGCAAGATCGGCGAGCATTTTCTCGCGGTCGCCATCGAGCGTCTCAATGACCTCGAACCCGGCTTCCCAGAGTTTTTCAGCCACCAGTTCCGCATCGTTGACCGGGTTGGGGAGCGGCGCAACCGACTGATAGGCCGAATTGCCGATGACAAGGGCGACGCGGGACGTGGACCCGGCAAGAGCATCAGTTGTCTGCGCCCTGGCAGGCGCAAGAAAAACCACCGCAGCAATCGCAATGGCTCCGGTTGACTTGAACAAAACCCGAATTGGCCAACGCATGTTTTTGTCTCAATAGAGGCCTGGCGACGGAGCCCGACGCGCTCCGGTAGAAGCGGATGCGTTCCGGTTGAAAATCGACATGATTTCGTCTCTCGACAAACCGGGGTTTTCCCGCATCAGGCGAAATTCCACCAGCGCCAGAAATGCCGCATTGGCCTGTGGTCCGTCGGGATTTGCGCGCAAATAGGCACGTGCGGCAGCCGGCGAGTCGAACTGTGCGGAATTCTGCGCCGCAGCGTTGCTCAGCGGAATGCCGAGAACGCTCAGCAAGGCCAGGACTTTTCCGAGAACCCAACGTGGCATGCTGCCTTCACCCGAATTTTTGACATTAAAAAAAATATGCAAAAGATTAGAAGCGACCCCGGATAAGGTGTCAAGTCAAACACTGACGAGTTTGACATCGCCCTATGGTCACTGACCCGGCGGCCCTTGCCGCACAGAACAGCAACCGTGATGACTGCCCGACACCTAACCTCACAGCGGATAACGTTTTTTCCCGACTACAGGGGGACCAACCCCTACCAGACGCTGCTTTATGAAAGTCTTGAACCGGCCTTCCGCGCAGAGCCGGGGCCAATCGCGGATGCACTGAACCTGCAGGCAGAAGCGCCGGACAGGCCGCATCTGTTCCATTTGCATTGGGAACATGCCGTGCTCATGGGGGCCGGCGCACCGAAATCCGTTGAAGACTTCCTGGACGGCTTAAGCCGGTTCCGCGCAGCTGGCGGCAAGGTGGTCTGGACACTTCACAACCTCGCCCCGCACGACGCGGAAAAAAATGCCGCAAATGCAGACCTCCAGGCCGGTCTGTGCGAGTTGGCCGACATACTTCATCTTCATTCGCTCCACGCGCTGACGGCAGCGCGGGCGGAGATGGCTTTGCCCGAAGCCAAGGTCCGTGTCATCGCCCATCACAACTACGACGGCGCCTACCCGGTCTTTCCGCGCGTCTCTGCGCGCGACGATCTGGGACTGTCCGGGGCGCGCAGGATTGTGCTGGCGCCCGGACGCATCGCGCCGTACAAACAGCCGGTGGAGCTCGCGGAAGCCTTCCTCGCGACAGCCGGCCCGGACGACCGTTTGATCTTTGCCGGCGAACTGGCGAGCAACTACGATCTAGATTTGCCCGATGATCACCGCCTGATGCTGAAGGAAGGGTTCGCAAGCCAGGCTGATGTCGGCAAACTGCACGCGGCCGCCGACTTTGTCGTGCTGCCCTACCGGGCGTCGCTGACCTCCGGTTCGGCAATTCTGGCGGCAACGCACGCGCGCGCGGTTCTCGGACCGGACACGCCGGGGCTTCGGGACGTCATTGACCCTCCGACGTCCGGCCTGATCTACGAAGACGGCGATCTTGCCCACGCCTTGAAAGGCGCTCTGGAAGAAGACCCGGCGTCCTGGGAAATCCGTGGACGGGCCGCAGCGGCGTCTGCGGCGGCCCGCAACCGGAAAATGCTGGCGGCGACCTGGCAGGATGTGCTGACATCGCTTACCACATCACCAGTGAGCAGGCTTGGAGCCGGATGAAGGATATCTCTTTTCAGATAAACTGGGGCGGCAAGGGCGAAACCCGGAAGCTGGACGCAGGCGAGGCCGCCTGGCCGTTCAACAGCGACAGTCCCGTCATCGACGGTATCGTGCGACCGGACAGCGCCTTGTCGATCATGCTTGTGAATCTCTGCGGTCTCGAGTGGGAAGACATCGAACCGCTGTTGCCCGCGGCCACCAGGGGCGCGAAAGACCAGGGCATGCTGCCTGTAATCATCGTGGATCTGACCGACATGGTGCCACTTCAAAAGGCCGGCCTTGCCTACGATTGCCTTCCGAATGTCACCGCAGGTTCCCTGCTGCAGCCCGATCTCGATTGGCGCGCCTATTTCGTCAGGCGCAAGGACCTCTTGATCGAAAAGTGGCGGCCGGAAGCCATCGTTCATCTCGGCAACGGCCAGGACTGGTGACACGGTGCTCGATCTGTCGACATGCGATGCGGTTTTCCTAAGCATTGACGAGCCGAACGCCGATGTGCACTACGCGCGGGTTCTGGAAATCCTTCCGCACGCGCAACGCGTGCACGGTGTGATGGGTTTTGATGCGGCACACCGGCAGGCAGGTGAAATAAGCCGGAGCGATCACGTCATCACGATCGATGCCGACAACTTCCTGATCGACGATCTTTTCTTCTCCGGAACATTTGATGTGTCGCCGAGGGATCGGGGCGCCGTCTTTTCCTTCAGCGCAAGAAACGTGTTGAACGCTCTGGAATATGGCAATGGCGGCGTGAAGATCTGGCCACGCGAAACGCTGGTGACACTGAGGTCACACGAAAACGCCCGGCGCCGGGAGGCCGCCGTCGACTTCTGCTGGACGACGCCTTACTTCCAGGCCAACCGGATCCTGTCGGAGGTTCACATGACGGCAACGCCGTTCCAGGCGTTCCGGGGCGGTTTTCGCGAGGGCGTGAAATTCAATCTCGCCGACGGTGTGCTCGCCTACGAGGCCTGGCCCGATCTTCCGAAGAGCGAAGCCCTGCTGCAGCATATCGGTGCGGCCAACCATGAGCGCCTCAGGGTGTGGTGCAGCGTCGGCCTCGATACGCCGAACGGGGACTGGGCCATCCTTGGAGCGCGTCTTGGCTGTGTCATGACGGCACTTGATGACTTTGATCACGTTCACGTTGCCGACTACACCTGGATCGAGACCTTCTGGCAAAACGAGATCCTGCCGAAGTGGCGGGACCCGGACGTCAGGCGCGAAGGCACGGTGGAACTGGGCAACCGGCTGAAGGAGAACCTGAAGCTGGAGATTGCAGATCTCGATGCGGCAGCGTCCCGCTTCATCAAGTCGACATATCGCCTGCAGCGCGCCTTCGGGATGACGGTGACTGTCTGACGGCGTGCTGCAACGCGGTTATGGCCTAGCAGTCGCCGTCCCTGACAACGAACACCGAGCATCCCGCTCTGCGGACGACCCGCGACGCGGTGGACCCCAGAAAGTAATCCTGGGCAGACGGATGATGGGAGCCGACCAGGATGAGATCCACGCGCTCCGTGTCGGCATATGCCGCGATCTGTACGCCTGGTTTTCCGGTGACGACCTTGCAGTTGATGCGTACGTCCGAGCCGGCCGCCGCCTTGAGCCGGTCCTCGACTTTCTGGGTCAGATGGTTGTCGATCTTGAGGTCGACAAACTCGGAGACGAAGCCAGGAATATTCTCCAACACGGTCAGCAGCGTGATCTGGCCATCTTCGGCCAGAAGGTGTCGCGCGATTTCAAGTTTCCGGTCGACCAGCGTTTCATGATCGAGCGCGACCGGAATGAGGATGTGTCTGTACATGCGAGTATCGTGCCTCCGTTTTCCTCTTTTGTCCGGATCAATCCGACGGGGTTCCGGCGGATCTGCTCCCGGTCAGGCTCCGCCTTCAGCCAGCTTCCGCAACGCGTCGATATAGCGGACTGGGACGTCGATCCCGTTTTCTGCCGCCGCCCGGATCGCGGACGACCGCCGGCTGCCCGGCAGGCGCGCGCCCTCCAGCGTTTCAATTGCGCTGAGCAACTCCTCGAGGCGGCCCGTGAAATGGCTGTCCTGCGGTTTCATGGCAATCAGGAACTGGCCGACACCCGGGGACGGGCCGTCTGCCTTGAAGAAGGACGTCGCCTGTGAACTGAACGACGCGCCGGTCATCACCGACGCCAGGATCTCCACCATGAGGGCGAGAGCCGTTCCTTTCGCCTCGCCGATCGGCAGCATCGTTCCACCCAGCGCCTTCTCCGCATCGGTCGTCGGATTGCCGTCCGCGTCCAATGCCCAGCCTTCCGGGATCGGCTTGCCGGCCTTGTGCGCGCTCATCACCTTGCCGCGCGCGACTCGGGAAAGCGACAGATCCATCACAAGCGGAACGCGGCCGGCACGAGGTGCCGCGAACGCGATCGGGTTGGTGCCGAACACGGCTTGCTTGGCTCCGAAAGGCGCCATTGCAGCCGGGGTGTTGGCTACCATGATGGCGACAAGACCCTCACGCGCGAGCTTTTCGACCTGCACCGACAGGGCACCGCAGTGGTGCGAACGCGTGACACCCATGGTGACGCAACCGCAGGACGGCGCCAGCTCGATGCCCTTGTCGATTATCTGCTCCAGGGCCGGATAGGCAAAGCCGAAACCGGCATCCGCCAGAAGACTGCCCGTTCCTATCTGGTTTATCTCGACAACCGCATTCGCCCTGATCTTGCCGGTTCGAACTTGCGCCGCGTAGTCTTCGACGCGGGAGAAACCGTGCCCTACCTGTCCTTCCGCTTCCGCAGCGACCAGCGCCCTTGCAACGCATAGGGCGACGTCATCCGAGACACCGACACCGGCAAAGGCCGATTGTATCAGGCTGGTCGCCTCGTCAAGACTAAGTCGATTGCTCGGTTCCACGCGCATTCCTTTCCGTTGCAGGCGGCCGGATTCCCGGCCGCCTGCTGACTGTCATCAGGCGCTGCGGTAGAGCTTGGTCATGGAGAATTCCCTGTGACCCAGCGCTTCAGCGGCCGTGTTCCGGCCGTTGGCCGTGCGGCGGATCATGTCGATCAGCTCATCGCCCGCCTCATCGATCGTCATCTCACGCCTGAGAATGCCGGAAACATCCACGTCGACATGTTCGCTCATGGTCCGCACGGTGCGCGGGTTGGCGGTGATCTTGATGACCGGCACGATCGGATTGCCGACCACATTGCCCTGCCCTGTCGGGAAGGTGTGGATCACCGCCCCGCCGGCCGCCATCAGCGTCACGCATTCCGCCGCTGCGGAAGAAGAATCCATGAAATAGAGGCCTTTGCCGGACTTCGGCGCTTCCGCGGGCTCCAGGATGTCGATGTACTGCGACGTACGGCCGATCTTCTCCAGATTGCCGAGCGCCTTTTCCTCGATCGTGGTCAGACCGCCCTCGATATTGCCCTTTGTCGGCTGGCTGTCGGACAGGTCATCGGTCTGGTGCGCGAAAATCACGTCATCCTGATAGGCTTTCCACATCTTGTACCAGCGCTCGCCAACCTCCTCGTTGATCGCGCGTTTCTGGCAGATGTGCTCGGCACCGGTGATTTCGGAGGTTTCGCCGAAGAAGCCGGTGATGCCTTCCGGCAGCAGCTTGTCATACATGTTGCCGACGGTCGGGCAGGAGCCGAGGCCCGTAGTGGTGTCGCTCTCGCCGCATTTCGTGGAAACCCAGATGTCGGAGATCGAGCACTCCTCGCGCTGCAGCTCGGTCGACCAGTGCACGAATTCCTTCGCTTTCCAGGACGCCGCGCGGATGGTTTCGAAATCGCCGTTCTGCTCGATCGAAAACTCGGCAACCGGTTTGCCCGTTTCCCGGATCCCGTCTGCAATCCGTTTGGTCCAGCCGGGTTCGATGCCGATCACGACGACGGCGGCGACATTCGGGTTCGCGCCGGTGCCGATCATGGTTCTGAAGTGCAGCTCCAGATCCTCGCCGAATTGCAGGCGGCCATAGGCATGCGGGATCGCAAGCGTCCCCTTCACGTTGTTGGCGACCGCTTCACAGGCCGCGTTCGAGATATCGTCAACCGGAAGGATGACGACGTGGTTGCGCACACCGACCCTGCCGTTTTCACGCCGGAACGCTTTCACCGTGATGTTTGAGTACTTGGAAGACATGGACACGGCTCCTTACCAGCGCTTGGTTTTGCAGTTGTGCGTATGGACGTGGCCGCCCTTCGGAATGTCGGCAATGATCTTGCCGATATCCTCGCCGTACTTGATGGCCGTATCGCCGTCGTTCAGATCCTTGAGGGCAATCTTGTGTCCGATCGGCACGTCCGCACCCGCGGTCAGTCTGAACGTGGAATTGTCGTGCGTGACACAGCACAGCATGTCCGTACCGGCGGTCAGGCCCTCCACGACGACCACACCGACATTGTCGGCGTGTTCGTGGACGAGAAGGTGGGGAATTTCAGACATGAATGTCTCCTTAAGCGTCTGGTGTCAGTAATATCTTCGGAACCGCTACATGTCCGGCGCGCAGATCGGTGAAGGCGCGGAGGCCTTCCGACAGCGGACGGCTTTCAACCCAGTCGAGTGCGCCGAGCCGACCATCGAACATGGCTGCTGCGGCGTCGCGGAAGTCTTGTGCGGTATAGGTGTACGTGCCGATGAACTGAATTTCCTGAAGCGTGATCCGTCTTATGTCAAGCCCGCCTTCGGCGGAACCGAGGCCGATATGGGCGATGACGCCGCCGGGCTTGACGCAGGCCGATGCCGTGGCACGGGTGGCAGGATATCCAACGCCGTCCACCACGATGTCGTAGAGGCCGCTCGCCTCCGCCGCGTCCGGGCTCAGGACATCCATGCCACAGGTCGTCGTCAGAAACCGCGCCCGTTCCGCATTCGGCTCCACCAGCTTCACATTCTCGATGCCCTGCGCCTTGAGACAGAGCGCGGCGCCCAGTCCGATGGCCCCGCCACCGATCGCCAGTGCACGTGCGTTTTGAGGATCACCGGCGAGCGCCTTTATTGCCAGCCGGACCGCGTGCCAGCCGCAGGCAATCGGTTCGGCAAGCGCGGCCTGTGCGTCCGTGACATGATCCGGCACGGTCACGAGATTGCTTTCCGGCATCGCGAGGTAGTCGGCAAAGCCGCCTTCGCGCGGCGGCATCGAAATGATCTGGCGGTTGGCGCACAGGTTGTCCCGTCCCGCCAGGCACGCCTCGCAGACGCCGCAGCTCACCAGCGGGTTCACGGTGACGCGCCGCCCGCTCTGGGTGCCGGATACCACCGTGCCCGCGACTTCGTGGCCGAGAATGAGCGGTGCGGGGCGGCGCTCGTCATGCCCGAGAAAGGCATGCATGTCCGAACCGCAGATGCCGGTGTGAGCCACCCGGATCAGCACCTCACCGTCCGTCGGAGCCGGATCGGCAACCTCCATGTAGGCCTGGTTCTCCGGCCCTGTGTAAACTAGCGCTTTCATTTTGCCGTGAAACCTCCATCGACCATCAACACCTGGCCGGTCACATAAGCAGAGGCGTCGGAACAAAGAAACAGCAACGGCCCGTCCATGTCCTCCAGCGCACCGTTTCGCCCGATACATGTTTGCGCGGCATTGCGCTGCGCCCGTTCATCGTCGCCGAAAACGGCTGCTGTCAGTTCCGTCGGGAAGAACCCTGGACCGATGGCATTGGCGTTGATCCCGTCCTTCGACCACGCCTCGGCCATGGCGCGCGTGAGCTGGCCGATGCCACCCTTCGATGCACCGTAGGCAATGCCTCCCGGAAAGGCGCGCGTCGTCTGCAGGGATGCAAAGGTCACGATCCGGCCCCAGCGCTTTTCGCGCATCGCCGGCACGAAGGCCTGACTCAGGAAAAACGGCACCGTCAGATTGAGCGACAGCGTTATGTCCCAGCCCTCGGGCGTGACCTCGTCGGCAGTCTCACGCGTATTTATGCCGGCAGCATGCACCAGGATCTGCGGCGGTCCGAAAGGACCGGCAATGTTTGCGGCCAGCTTTGCAAGGCCGTCGCGGTCGGAAAGATCCGCCGTGACCGCTGCCGTCTGTCCGCCGGCTTCCCGTCTCCAGTCCTCCAGATCCACCGACCGCCTCGCGACCCCCACCACGGACGCTCCGGCCCGCGCGAGCGCGGTCGCTGCGCGCCGGCCGAGACCGGAGCTGGCACCGGTGACACAGGCCACCTTGCCGGAGACGTCAAACAGGTTCGACATGGGGTCAGGCTCCCGGATCCGCTGTCAGGTCGAACGTTTCTTGCGGGAAGTACTTCTTTAGCCGAATATCAGCCGTACGCGCATGGCCCTCCATGCCTTCAAGACGGGAAATCCGCGCCGTTGCCTCCGCGATCGGCTTGGCGCCGTCACGCGTGGCGCGCTGCCACGTCACGATCTTCATGTATTTGTGGACCGAAAGCCCGCCGGTATAGCTGGCCGCTCCGGAGGTCGGCAGCACATGGTTCGTGCCCGACGCCTTGTCGCCGAAGGCAACGGTCGTTTCCTCGCCAAGGAAAAGCGAGCCGTAGCAGGACAGCCGGTCGAGCCACCAGTCGAGATCCTCGGCCTGAACCGTCAGGTGTTCCGGCGCATAGGCATCGGACGTGGCCGCCATTTCCTCGCGCGTGTCGCACAGGATGACTTCCGCGTAATCCCGCCAGGCGGCCGTTGCGTTGTCCCGGTTCACTTCGGGAAGATCATCGATGAGCTTCGGCACCAACGCCATGACCTCTTCAGCCAGGGACCGCGTGTCGGTCACCAGCCAGACGGGTGAGTTGTAGCCATGCTCCGCCTGTCCGACGAGATCCGCGGCCACCACCATTGCATCGGCGCTGCCGTCGGCCAGGATCAGGCTGTCCGTCGGTCCGGCGATCATGTCGATGCCGACACGGCCGAATAAAATTCTCTTGGCTTCTGCAACGAACTGGTTGCCCGGCCCGACCAGAATGTTCGCCTTGGGCAGGCCGAACAGGCCGAATGTCATGGCCGCGACACCCTGGACCCCGCCCATGGCGAGGATCTTGTCCGCGCCGCACACCTTGGCCGCGTGGATGATGGCCGGGTTGATGCCGATACCGGGCCGCGGCGGCGAACAGGCGATGATGTTCTTGCAGCCCGCGACCTTGGCCGTCGTCACCGTCATGATCGCGCTGGCGATATGACTGTAGCGGCCACCGGGAATGTAGCAGCCCGCCGTTTCGACGGGGATGCTCTTCTGGCCGGCAATCAGGCCCGGGATCACTTCGACCTCGATATCCTGGCAGGTCTCCTTCTGGGCCTCCGCGAACCGCTTCACGTTGGCATGGGCGAACTCGATGTCCCGCTTCAGTTTTTCCGGAACCTTCGCCGCCGCTTCCGCGATCGCAGCATCGTCCAGGAGAATGTCGCCGTCATACTTGTCGAACCTGGCCGCGTAGTCGAGCGCCGCTGCATCTCCGCCGGCCTCGATCGTATCCAGGATTTCCTGCACGATCTTGGTGGTTTCGGAGGCGTCGGTCTTCGACGTAAGGACCGCTTTTTTCAGATATTCAACAGTCATGGTGAACCTACTTGTAAATGTCTGGTAGCAGCGTGGTGGAGAGCGCCGGCACATAGGCGATCAGCAGCGTCACGAGCAGCATGAAGAAGACGAACGGAACAGCCTTCGCCGCGATCTTCAGGATCGACTCGCCGGTCAGGCCCGACACCACGAACAGGTTGAGACCGAGCGGCGGCGTGATGAAGCCCACACCGAGTGCGGTGATCATCATGATACAGAACTGGATTTCGTTCATGCCGATATTATCGGCAAGCGGCTTCAGGATCGGCGCCAGGATCACGATGTTCGGCGTGGTCTCCATGACGCAGCCCGCCGCAATCAGGATCAGGATCATCAGCAGGATCAGCAGCGCCGGCTCATTGGTCAGCGACGTGACCGCGTAAACGAACCCTTGCGGGACCCCGAGAATGGCGAGCGCCTGAGCAAGCGGCAGAGAAAAGGCGATGATCGGAACGATAACGCCGTTCACCTTGGCCGAGCTGACCAGCATGGCCGGAAAGTCCGACAGCTTCAGCGTGCCCAGGAGGAACCCCATGCCGATCGTGATCATGACCGCGACGGCACCCGCTTCGGTCGGTGTCAGGCGGCCGGAAAAGATGCCGTAGAAGATCACGCCCGGAACGATGAACGCGTACCAGCCGGACTTGAGCGCCTTGCCGAGATTCGCGGCCCATTCGCTGAAGGTCATCAACCCGCCGCCCTCATAGGCATAGATGCGGTTCATGACGATGTTGGTCACGAGGATGGAGACGAGAATGGCAATGCCGGGGATCAGCGCGGCGAGGAAAAGCGTCGATGCCGAAATTCCAAGCACGAGACCGATGATGATATAGGCGATCGACGGCGGGATCAGGATGCCGGTACACGCACCGGCCGCGACCAGAGCACAGGCATAGGGACGCGGATAGCCGCTTTCCACCAGGCGTTCGATGGTCATCCGGCCGACGGCTGCCGCACCGGCGGCATCGGAGCCGGAAATCGCGGAGAACATGCCGCATACCAGAACGGTCGCGGAGCCGAAACCGCCCTTTGCCCAGCAGGTCAGCGCTTCCGCCACATCGAGGAATTTGCGGCTGAGGCCGGTGCGCACGAGCACGTCACCGGTCAGGATGAACAGCGGCACGGCGGTCAGCGCGAAATGGTCGATCCCGTGAAACAGGCTTTCACCGACCAGCGACAGCGGCAGCGCGCCCGAGATCATGAGCATTGCGATGGCGGCTGCGCCAATCGCGGCCCAGACCGGAACGGCGAGCGCGACCAGGACAACGAAGATCAGAACCGGGCCGTAAAAATCCCATCCCAGTTCGACGGTCTGTTGCTGAAGTTGATTCCAAAGCATGGCTGTCTCCCTCAGTCGAACAGTTTGTCGCCTTCGTAGACGGGACGTCCGTCACGAAAGTCTTTGATGTCACGCAGGAGGGACTGGGCCAGGCGGAACAGGACCAGGGCGAAGCCGAAGGGAACGGCGGACAGGAACCAGACCTGGGAAATCCGCAGGCCATGGGTCACCGAGCCGAACTTGGCGGAGACGAGAACCGTCTCGAGAGACCAGTAGAAGGCGATGACGGCAACGAAGGCCATGACGAGATCGCCGAATATGTAGAGCACCGCTTTCACCCGCGGGCTGACATATTGCATGATCACGTCGATGCGGATGTGCCCACGCTCCTTGACTGCGGCTGCGGCACCGATCCAGGCGAGGTAGATGAACGAATACCGGACGATTTCCTCACCCCAGATGGACGAGTAGGCGAAGACCTCACGCCGGACCACTTCAATGAACATGGTCAGCACAAGCATCACGTAGAAGACCAGCAGGAGCCAGCGCTCGCCGTTCCGGTCCAGGGCTTGAAGTACATTCGACATGGGGCACTCCTCTGCCGTTCCCATCAGAAAGGTCTGATGCGGTCATCGGGCGTGGTGATGTTTGAAAAGGGATCTGGCCAGCGCCATGGGCGCTGGCCGATCGACGCGATCTTACGCGTCGTGGACGTAGTAACGGCCCATCGTGTTGGCGGCTTCTTCCAGGCGGCCGAAGGCCTCCATGGAACCAGCCAGTTCGACCTTGAACTGATCCCATTCCTCGCGCTGGTATCCGCCGGCTGCCTGCCACTCGGCGAGCTGGTCTTCCGACAGAGAGTGGAATTCCACGCCCGACTTCACCAGTTCGGACATCGCATAGGCGCGCGCCGCCGGAACCTTGGCAAGGTTCTGCTGAGCGGAAATCTCACCCGCGAATTCGATGCCTTCCTGGACATCCGCCGGCAGCGAATTGAACCACTCCAGGTTCATGGAATAGACCTGACTGTCCGGCACCGCCTGCGTGAACGTTACGTGGCTCAGGATGTCCTTGAAGCCGAAGACGTAGAGAGCACCGACGGACGGGTCGAGCGCATCGGCAACACCCTGCTTGATCGCGGACGGCGTTTCGCCCCAGGCAACCGGTGTCGGGTTTGCGCCGACCATGCGGTAATACTGCTGCAGCATCGCGGAACCGGGAACACGGAACTTCACGCCCGAAAGGTCAGCGGGTGTGATCACCTTGTTGCCGCCCTTGCGCACGGCGACAACGCGCGGATCGATAACGACGTAGAACAGCGCCTTGAAGCCGGAGGCTTCGATCTTCGGATGCACTTCCTTTTTCCAGGCTTCGGACGTCACGAGGTTGGTGAAGCGCTGGTTCGAACCGCAGAAATACGGCATGTTGATCAGGTCGACAGCCGACGCGAACGGAGCGAAATTCGACAGGGAATGCTGCGCAGCCTGGATCGTACCGCCCTGAACGGCCTGCGCCAGAGCGCCGCCGGCACCCAGCTGTCCGCCCGGAGCAAGCTTGACGTAGACCTTTCCGTTCGTCGCGTTCTGGATGTTTTCCTTGAGGTCGAGCTGCATGATCGGATAGCTGCGCGACGCGCCCAGAACGTAGGCCGTGGCAAGTGTCATGATGTGGTCGGCGGCCTGCTCGCGGGCCCGCTCTTCCTGAGCAGTCTGCGCCACTGCCTCATCCGACCAAAGCACACCTGCTGCGCCCGCGACGACCGCCGCCGTGAAACCGCCGGCACTGGCAAGCTTCAGGAAATTGCGGCGCTCATGCGAAGCGAGATCTTCTGTTTTCTTCATGTTTTCCTCCCAAAAATTCCAAAAAGGTGCGTTATTCGCCGGTTCTTTTCTTTGCTTCTCTCTTCAGGACTGCTGCGGTGAACGAAATGGACACGGCAAACAGCAAGATCATCTCGCCGACATTGCCAAGCAACGGCGTTCCACCAATTGAACCGATCGAAACATTGATCACGAAAGCGGCAAACAGGACGGCCGCCAAAGCCAAAAGCATGATCACCTCCCAACGATCAGATAACCCGGCTTTCAAAAATGTAAGCGCTTACATTTTTATTTGCAAGCACAAAAAAGCGTTCTCTGAAAATGAAAATGCATGTAAGGGAGTCCCAACCTTTGACACTTGCCGCGTTTCAACGCTCAACTGGACAGATGAAAGAAATCTCGAATTCACTGACAGGAGAAGTGCCGACGCTCGCTGACGTCGCGGCAACGGCCGGTGTCTCGACAGCGACGGTTTCCAGGTGTCTCAACACGCCGGACAGGGTCACCAAGAAGACACTGAAAATCGTCATGGATGCGGTCGATCAGCTGGGATATTCGCCGAATTACAGTGCCCGCGCGCTCGCGGCTGGCCGGACCAACACGATCGGTGCAATCATTCCCACGATGGAAAACGCCATCTTCGCGCGCGGCATTCAGGCCTTCCAGGAAGAGCTCCAGCAGAACGGCTGTACGCTGCTCGTCGCCTCCTCCTCCTACCGTCAGGATCTTGAGGAAGAACAGATCAAGACATTGACGGTCCGGGGCGCGGATGCCCTGCTCCTGATCGGTTATCAGCGCAATCCGCAGATCTACAACTATCTGGCAAAACGCAACATACCGACGGTGCTGACCTGGGCGTCCAATCCGGACAAACAACACCTGTCGGTGGGCTTCAACAACCGGCTCGCAATGCGCTCCCTCGCTGAGCTGGTGATAAGGAACGGTCACACCGTGATCGGCTGCATCTCGGCCGATACCGAAGCGAATGACAGGGCCCGCGACCGTGTCAGTGGCATACGCGATGCCATGGCAGAGGCGGGTCTCAACCCGTCCGAGCTGATCGTCCAGGAGACCCAGTATTCGATCGAAAAGGGCGACATGGCCTTTCGCAGCCTCATGTCCCGGGACGTACGGCCGACCGCCGTCATGTGCGGCAACGACGTTTTGGCAGTGGGTGCACTCCGCGCAGCCACCGCCTTGAACATGAGTATTCCGGATGATGTCTCCATCACCGGTTTCGACGACATCGAGCTGGCCAGCGTCGCGCCGGTCCCGCTGACCACCGTTCACGTCCCCCATCGGCGCATGGGTCAATGCGCGGCACGCGCGCTCATCAGCGCGATCAACGGCAAACCTCCGGAAAGCGTGGAACTCCCGACCACGATCTGCCGCCGGAACACGCTTGGACCGGCGCCGCAAAAAGGCCCCTCGAGACGATAGCGGTAAGGCGCCGAGATTCGACCCTCGGCCTCAGTCCTCGATCGGGTTCGGACCCGTGTATGTCCAGCGATAGTCGGGAGGCGTCGGCCCCTTGTTCCGGCCGCCCTGCTGCATCTGCTCCCAGGCATGGGCAAGCACGCCGACAGAGCGGGACAGGCAGAACAGGCCGCGGGCGAGTTGTGGCGCAAACCCGAGTTCCGCGTAAACGACCGCCGTGGCGCCATCGATGTTCATCGGAACCGGCTTGCCCTTGCGCGTGTTGAGGATCTCCTGAACGGCGCGTCCGATCGCGGCAAACCGCCCGCTGACCGTCCCTTCGCCGGCTGCCGCATCAACGAGCCCGAGCAGCCTCGGTGCGCGCGGATCCTCCGGCTTGTGGAACCTGTGCCCGAAGCCGGGAACAAACCGGCTCCGCTCGGCCTGCCAGCGATCGATCTCCTGCGCTGCCGCGTCTTCCAGCGCCAGCCCGCCTTCAGCCGCCTTGTCGATTGACGTGTAGAGTTCCACGGCCTGCTCACCGGCCCCGCCATGAACATCGTCGAGCATGTTGACCGCCGACGCCATGGCGCCGTTCAGGCCGAGCCCGCACGTGACCGCCATGCGAGCGGCAGCGATCGACGGCGCTTGCGGCCCGTGGTCGACCGCCGCGACCAGCGCACACTCGAGCAGCCTTGCCTGCCCGGCATCCGGCAGGTCGCCGCGCGT
Source organism: Roseibium sp. (assembly GCF_965232425.1). GTDB lineage: Bacteria > Pseudomonadota > Alphaproteobacteria > Rhizobiales > Stappiaceae > Roseibium. The sequence continues at coordinate 4,198,702 of NZ_OZ246971.1, read as the reverse complement.
CATCAGCCAGATCATCTGCGGAAACGAGACCGTGCCGATCAGCTTTTCAATCGGGTGACCCCGAAACCGGATCTGACCCGGCACCATGTCGATGATCTCCGTCGACCACCAGTCGGAGACGTCCTTACCCGATGAACTCATATCGCACCGTCTTTCTGAAGCTCGGTCAGCTCTTCGTCGGAAACGCCGAGTTCCCGCCAGATTTCGCCATTGTGCTCACCGAGCAGCGGCGGCGGAGCATCGACTTTGGGTGCCGCGCCATCGAGCTTGATCCCGGTTCTCGTGACCGTGATGTCGCGCCCCACACCGGGGACGTTTTCGTAGCTCCCCAGGAAACCGCGATCCGCGACCTGAGGCATCGCAAGCACTTCGGGAACCGTCAGCACCGCGCCTGACGGCACGCCGATGCGATTGAGCTCCTTTGCCCAGTCCCGCGCAGGCCGGGTTTTGAGGACCGTTTCCAGTTCCGCCTTGAGCGCGAGCCGGTTCCGTTTGCGATCTTCCCGCGTTGCATAGTCGGGCCGCGCGCGCAGTTCACTCAGGCCCAGATGATCCGTGAGCAGCACCCATTGCTCGTCCTTGTTCGCGGCAATGTTGAGGAGACCGTTGCCGGCCACGAACGCACCCGACGGTGCGGACGTGACGTTCTCGTTGCCGCTGGCTGCCGGCTCGACGCCGGCATTGAGATAATTCGACACCACCCAGCCCATCGTCGCCAGAACGGATTCCAGCATCGACACGTCGATGAAGCTGCCCCTGGGCCTGGCGTTCAGGGCGGCGGAAATGGCAAATGCCGCCGTGATCCCGCCGACCGTGTCCGCGACCGGGTACCCGACCCGGAGCGGAGCGCTGTCACTGTCACCGGTGATCGACATGACCCCGGACGCACCCTGGATGATCTGGTCGTAGGCCGGTCGGTGGACCCAGGGCCCGTCCTGGCCGAACCCGGAAATCGCGCAATAGACAAGCTGCGGGTTTTCCGCTTTCAGCGTTTCGTAGCCGACCCCGAGCCGGTCCATCACGCCGGGACGGAAATTTTCCACCAGCACATCCGCAGTTCCGACGAGCTTCAGGAACAGCGCCCTGCCCTTCGGGTGCTTGAGATTGACCGTAACGGATTTTTTGCCGGCATTCTGGGCGAGAAACGAAACGCCCATGCCCTTGTCGTTCAGCTCCGGATCGGCCCCGAGTTTGCGCGCCAGGTCGCCCCGGCCGGCAGCCTCGACCTTGATCACCTCCGCCCCCAGATGCGCCAGGTGGTGGCAGCAAAAGGGGCCGGCGAGCACGTTTGTCAGGTCAAGAACCCTGATCCCTTCAAGCGGTTTCGACACCTGGCGCGTTCCTTGATCCGGCCACCCTCAATCGCCGTCGGCGACGCCTTCGGCGCGCAGCCGTGCGCGTCTGGCGCGGTATCCCGGCAGGACCACCAGCACGACGGCAAGGATCAGCAATCCGAGCGTCATCGGCCGTTCCCAGACGAAGCCCACACCGTCATAAAGCTGCATGGCGCGGGAGAAGTTGTTCTCAAGCAGCGGTCCGAGAATGAACCCGATCAGCAGCGGTGCCAGCGGGTAGTCCGCGAACCGGAACAGCGTCGCGCAGATCCCGAACCCGACGAGGATCAGGAGTTCCGTGGCATTGTTCTGCCCGATATAGGCGCCCATCAGCGTAAAGAACAGGATGAACGGGATCAGGTAATTGCGCGGAACTGCAAGCACTTTCGCAATATAGGGGATCAGCGGCAGGTTCAGGATCAGGAGAACCAGGTTGCCGAGATACATGGAAATGATCACCGCCCAGAAGATCTGCGGCTCGTCGACCATCAGGCGCGGACCGGGACTGACATTGAGCGCGATCAGCGCCCCAAGCAGGATCGCAGTCGTACCCGAGCCGGGAATACCCAGTGTCAGAAGCGGCACGAAGGACCCCGTACAGGCAGCGTTGTTGGCGCTTTCCGGCGCGGCAATGCCCTTGACCGAGCCCTTGCCGAACTGCTCCTGCTCTTCCTTGGAGGCGATGTTGCGTTCCACCGCATAGCCGAGGAACGATGCGATTGTCGCACCCGCACCAGGCAGGACGCCGATGAAGAAACCCTGCAGCGACTGGCGGCCGATGACCGGCGTGATGCTGCGGGCTTCTTCTCCGGTGATGCGCAGGTTCTTGATCTTGCCGCCGTCGCTGCCGTCCCCGGTCTTGGAGCGGTTCGGGTCAAGCACGAGGAAGATGGCTTCCGGCAGCGCGAACATTGCCATGGCCAGCGTGATGAAGCCGAAGCCCGACTGCAGGTCCATGACGCCCATTGTGAAGCGCGGCGCATTGAACAAGACGCCCTCCCCGACGGTGGCCATCATCAGCCCGAGGAACGTCATCAACAGCGCCTTGCCCACCTGGCCTGTTCCGGCAAAGGCGGCAATCGCCGACAGGCCGACGACCATGAGCGCGAAATATTCGGACGAATGGAACAGCAGCGCGACCGAGGCGAGCGCGGGCGCGAACACCATCAGCAGAATGGCGCCGATCGTGCCCCCCGAGAACGAGGCGATCGCCGCAACCGTCAGTGCCTTGCCGGCCTGGCCCTTGCGCGCCAGCGGATAGCCGTCGAACGAGGTTGCGACCGTCGAGGCAACACCCGGTGCGTTGATCAGGATCGACGATGTCGAGCCTCCGAAAACGGCACCGTAATAGACACCGGCCAGCAGGATCAGCGCCGCGGACGGATCGCCGATCGTGATCGCGACGGGGATCATGATGGCGATGATCGACATCGGGCCAAGCCCGGGCAGCATGCCGATGAAGGTGCCGATCAGGCAGCCGCCGACCACCATCAGGATGTTCGTGAAAGTAAAGGCCGTTGAGAGGCCTGTCAGAAGTCCTTCAAGCATCTCAGCCCCCGCTCACGAAAAATGGGAAAGGACTCAGGAAGATCCCGAGCACCACGTCCACCAGATACCAGACCGTGCCGGCCGCGATGGCGGCAACGAGCCCCATCATGACGTAGCGGCGCTCACCGAGGATGAAGCTGCCGACCGTCAGGAACAGGAAGGTGGACGCAAGAAAGCCGAGCGGCCGCAGCAGTAGCGCGTAGGCGACCATCAGCGCAAGCAGCAGCACCGCCTGGCCGACCTTGTATTCATGCAGACGCGACAGGTTGATATCCGCGGCGTCTTTCTTTTCGGGAGACTTCTCCAGGCCCAACAGGACGGACAGGGACAACAGGATGCCCCCGATCACCAGAACCTTTGGAAAGCTCGATGGCCAGATCGGACTGCGCTTCATGATCGGCGGCAGCAGCGCGTCCATGGTGAAATAGGCTGCATAGCCATAGGCCAGACAGATCAGCAGGATGACTAGGGCCAGCCAGCGGTCGAGCGCCATCGTTCCCCCCCAGGATTTCTTGATTGGTTGACGCGTCCGGGAGAACCCGGACGCGCTTGTCGTCATGTCGGCTTGAGCCGGGACTTAGAGGAAGCCGAGCTGCTTCATCAGATCGCCGATCACCTGCTCCTGCCCTTCCAGGAAGGTGCGGAAATCGTCGCCCGGGTTGTGGATGTTGACCCAGCCGTTACGTGCACGGACTTCTTCCCACTCCGGGGTGTCATACATCTTGGCGATCGCAGCCTGGTAGGCAGCCAGCTTGTCAGCCGGCAGTCCGGGTGCTGCGAAGAAACCGCGCCAGTTGACGAAGGTCGTGTCGTTGCCCTGCTCCACCATGGTCGGTGCATCGGCATAGGCGTCCACGCGCTCGGGCGCCGTCACGCCGATGATGCGGACTTCACCGGCCTTGGCCAGTTCAACAGCTTCGGAGAAGCCGGTGGAAACAGCCTGGACTTCACCGGAGAGAAGGCCGGCCATTGTCTTGCCGCCACCGTCATACGGAACGTATTTCAGCGCGACCGGATCAGCACCGGCTGCCTGGAAAACCATCGCCGCAACGAGGTGGTCCATGCCGCCCGGAACGGAGCCGCCGCCAACTGCGGTTCCTGCAGGGTCAGCCTTGAAGGCTTCGATCAGACCGTTGACGTCCTGGATCGCGCTGTCCGCAGGCACCACGAGTGCCGCGTAGTCACCGATCGTGCCGGCTACCAGGGTCAGGTCGCGGAAGTTCTGCGGGAACACGCCCGTCAGCGAACGGATCACGATCGGGGTCGAGTTGACCATGAGCGTGCCGTGGTTGCTGTCGGCGTTTTCGATCAGGTAGCCGATGGCCTTGCCGCCACCGCCGCCGGACATGTTTTCATAGGATGCGGAGCCGACAAGACCGGCTTTGGTCAGGGCTTCGCCCGTTCCGCGCGCGGTTCCGTCCCAGCCGCCGCCTGCTCCGCCCGGGATCAGGAAGTGGATGCTGTCGACGACTTCGTCGGCGAAGGTCGGAGTTGCGAATGAAAGAGACGCGGCAGCAGCCGCCAGAACGACCCGGCGGGTCATCTTCATAAGTGTCATAATATCCTCCCAGACACGCAGAGGCTTCACGAGCCTCTTGCAAACCACAAAAGAAGTGGGAAAGCTGACAGGAACCTGTCACGTCATCAAAAACATTGGCAAACGGCTGAAAACATGCGCTTCCTGCTGATCGAGGACAACGAAAAACTGGCAAAAGCCATTGTTGATCGGCTGAGTCTGGACGGGCATGTGGTCGATCACGCGCCTGACCTGGAGACCGCTGCGGACTGTCTGGCCTCGACGGCTTACGAACTGATTCTGCTCGACATCATGCTCCCGGACGGGGACGGCAGAACATTTCTCGAGACCCACCGCACGGGCGACAATGACACGCCGGTGATCGTCCTGACCGCGCGCTCGGAAGTGTCCGACCGCGTTCGCATGCTTGACCTCGGTGCCGACGACTACATCACAAAGCCGTTCGATTTTTCCGAACTGGAAGCCAGGTGCCGCGCCGTGCTCCGGCGCCGTCAGGGGGCGGCCCGTAACCAGAAGACCTTCGAGGACGTGGTTTTCGATCCCTTGGCAGGGACCGTCGCTGTCGCTGGAGAGGTCTCTGATCTTAGGAACCGCGAACTGCGCCTTCTGGAAGTCTTCTTCTCCGCACCGGACATGATCTTTTCAAAATCGCATCTGGTCGACCGGCTGTTTTCCTATGACGAGGACGTTTCGGAAAATGCGATCGAGGTCTATGTCGGCCGGGTCCGCAAGAAGTTGCAGGGCGGTCGCGTCAGGATCGAGACCGTGCGCGGCGTCGGCTACCGGATGACCGCCACATGACGACTGTCCGCGCGCGTGGTTCCCTTCGCAGACGCCTTCTGCTTCAGCTTCTTCTGGTGGCGGCAATTCTCTCCGTCGCGCTTTACTTCACCGTGCGCGCCCTGGCCCAGCAGGCCGCAGAAACGACGCAGGACAATATTCTGATCGCCTCCGCCACGGCGATTTCGGAGGCGGCCCGGGCCGAACGGGGCCAGATCCTCGTGGACGTCCCCTATTCCGCGCTCTCCATGCTCGGCTCGATCGCAGAGGAACGGGTGTTCTACCGCGTCACGGCGGACGATCTGACGGTGACCGGCTATGATGACCTGCCCATGCCGCCAGCCGCATCGGAAGTCGGCGCGCCGGTCTTTACAACCACGGTCTACAAAAGTGACGAAGTGCGCGTTGCCGCGCTTCCGCGGCGTCTCACTGTGGGCGACGAAACCGTGATCCTGACGGTTCTGGTCGCCCAGACGCGCCTGGGGCTCGCAGCCGTTTCGCTGCAGATCTCCATCGCGGCGGCGGCGGCCGGCGTCGGCTTCTTCCTGCTGTCGGGCGCGCTCAGCTGGTTTGCCACCAACAATGCCATGCGCCCGCTCAACCGGCTTGCGCAGTCCGTCGAGCGCCGCGGCCCGCAGGATCTCAGTCCGGTGGAGACATCCGCGCCGACGGAGCTGGTTCCCCTGCTCCAGTCGCTCAACACCTTCATGGCCCGCCTGAGCGCGTCACTCGCCCGGACGGAAGACTTCATTGCCGAAGCCGCCCACCACGTCCGCACGCCGCTGGCAACCGTGCGGACACAGTCCGAAATCGCCATGCGCAGCGTGCGCAAGCCGGAGAACAAGCAGATCCTGCGCGAAGTCATCCGCGCTGCGGACGAAAGCTCGCGTTCCGCCGGTCAGCTTCTCGATCACGCCATGGTGGCACTGCGCTCCGACAACCTGGAAAAGGAACGTCTGAACATGAAGGATCTGGCCCAGGACGTGATCCGGTCGATCAGCCCGACCGCGGATCTGAAGGACATCCGCATCACCTGTTCCGGTTCCGATACCACAAGTTCGGTGGAAGGGGATCCCATCCTTCTGCAGAACGCCCTGCGCAATCTGCTCGACAATGCAGTGAAATATTCGCCCGAGGACAGCCGGATCAAGGTCGAGATATCGGAAGCCGCAACCACCGTTCAGGTCGATGTGCTGGACGAAGGCAGGGGACTTGGTGACGGCGACCGGCAGCACTTGACGCAGCGCTTCGGACGGGGAGACAACGTAAAGGACATCATCGGATCGGGACTCGGCCTGACGATCGTGGACGAAGTCGTGCGGGCGCACGGCGGAACGCTGGCATTGACCGACAATCCGGAAGGGAGAGGAACGTGCGCCTCCATCACCTTGCCTTCGGCCTGATCGCAGGCCTGATCCTGCTGGCGACCACGGCGCATGCATTCGTCGCCGAAGAGGAACGTCTGTTCGACGTCGACAATCCGTCGGCAACGCTGAACATCATTTCAACGGCCGACCTAGACATCTTCTCCCCCCTTGTCGACGCCTTTCAGGAGCGCAACCCGACAATCCGTGTGCGCTATGTCACCGCGTCGAGCAGCGAGCTCATGAAGGCCCTTTTCGACGAAGGTGCTGAATTCGACATCGCCATCTCTTCCGCCATGGACCTGCAGACGAAGCTCGTCAATGACGGCTTTGCCGAGCGGCATGTTTCCGCGGAAACCGGATCCCTGCCCGCCTGGGCGAAGTGGCGGGACCGGCTGTTTGCCTTCACGCAGGAGCCCGCGGTTCTGGTCTATTCGCGGGAAGCCTTTGAAGGCCTTCCACAGCCCACCAACCGGGACGAGCTGATCGCGCTTCTGCGCGAAAACCCCGACAGGTTCAACGGCCGGGTCGGCACCTACGACATCCGCGAAAGCGGTGCCGGGTATCTCTTCGCAACTCAGGATTCCCGGCAATCGGAATCGCTCTGGCGCATGGCCGAAGTCATGGGGAGACTGAATGCCAGGCTCTATTGCTGTTCCAGCCAGATGATCGGGGACGTCGTCGATGGCCAGTTGGCGCTGGCCTACAACGTTCTCGGCAGCTACGCGGCCGCGCGCCTGGAAGAGCATCCGGACCTGGATATCCTCCAGTTCAAGGATTTCACGACTGTAATGCTGCGCACGGTTCTGATCCCGAAGACTGCCCGGGATACCGATTTGGCCGGCCAGTTCATCGATTTCCTCGTCTCGGTCGAAAACCGTAAGCTCATCGAAGACCTGACCGGGTTGCCGTCGATTGACCCGGCCGTCCTGCAACGGGAGGCCGCCTTCCGGCCGATCCGGCTCGGGCCGGGACTGCTGGTCTACCTGGATCAGCTCAAGCGCAGAACCTTCATCCGCGCCTGGCTGAACGCCATGGTGCAGCCATGAGCTCAGATTTCTTAAGCGCGGGAGCTTGCCCGGCTGACGACCCGAACCAGAACTCGCCGGACCGGAACAAATTGCATGTGTTTTGTATGTGATATTACTCTTAGAACAGCCACAAGACGAATTTACACTCATTAATTGTATAAAAATAAAACAAAATCAAAAATTGCCGAAAATCTGCTACAAGGAATGATGAGTAATGAACATCAGAGCCCGCCTAAAGTAGCGCCGAAAATAAAGGCCGCTCCCAAAATCAGAAATATGTACTGGTGTGATTTTCCGCGCGATGCGCAGTTGCCAGAGTTTTGGAAAAGACGGCCTGTCATAGTTGTTTCAAGAATTCGTACGTTGCATGGAGCCGTAACTGTAATTCCTTGTTCAACGACTCCACAGAATGAAAACAAGTGGGCTGTTAAACTAAAAACATCCATCGACGGAAGAGAGTCATGGGCTGTTTGTGATAAAATTAGCACGCTGGCTGTGAGCAGATTAGTGCCGCATTCAGGTGTAGTTCCTAAACTGCCCCAAGAAGAATTTAGATTGGTTCTTGAAAAGCTTCTGGAATGGTTGCCGTCCCTCCCAAAGGAAAATTCTTGAAAATTCGGGACATTGTACCTATTCTGGGTACATACGCAGGGCGTGGAAACGTCTCTGTCGCCCTTACGGGCACTAACTACCAAGGCGGCCTTTTGGTCGCCTTTGGCTTTTTGGCGGAATATTTACCCCCTTGCCAAACCGCTGGAAGCTATCTGCTTAGGCTCTGGATCTAGAGCGTGAGCGGTTCGTCCGTGACAAGCACCCCGTCGGCGTCGCAATAGATGAACATGCCCGGTTCGATGAGAACGCTCCCGAAGGCAACGGGCACATCGATGGCCCCGGTTCCCGCTTTCGCGGATCTGACCGGGCTGGTTCCAAGCGCCTTGATCCCGAGATCGAGACCAGCCAGCATTTGCGCATCCCGGACAGCGCCGTTGATCACGATCCCGGCCCAGCCGTTGTTGATGAGCCGGTCGGCCATCCTGTCGCCGAGCAGAGCCGTGCGCATCGAGCCGCCGCCGTCCAGGACGATCACCCCACCATCGCCTTCGGCCGAGAACAGCTCTTCCTGCACGAGCTTGGTGTCCTCGACCATCACCGCGGTCCGGATCCTGCCGGCAAAGAAACGTTTCCGGCCGAAGTCGCGAAACGGCAACTGGACGAGGCGCACCTTGTCCGGATGGGCATCGTTGAGGTCGCATGTCGGATGAAATGTCACAGTGGTGTTCACGAAGGTTCCTCCAGGAGTTTGGCAGGATACAGCACCGCCCCCTCCATGAGGCGCCGCTGTGTGCGGAAAGTCCCGGCGCTCACCGCCTCGGTTCCGCCGGAAGCGCTGCGAACATCGGCCGTGACCGTCAGCACGCCCGACGGGGTTCCGACCCGAAGATCCTTGCCCTCGATCCCGGCGGTTTCCTGAACCAGGGAGCCGGGCACCTGCGCTGCAACCGCCGTGCACATCCCGCCGGTCAGCGTGATGGCCCGGTGGAAATTGCCCATGGAGACGAGACGCACGTTGAGGTCATGAGATGCCGTGTCATGGCGCGCTCCGTCAAGCGAAGTGAATTGAGACGCCGGCCCGAGCATGGCCACCTTGGGATTGGAGCGTTTCACCTCTTCTGGCGTCGCTGCCATGCCCATCGCGACGGCTCCCGCCCGGCGGACAGCCTCGATGCGCGACATCAGGTCCGTGTCACCGTCAAGGTCGCCCGGCTGTTCCGTTGCCGTCTTGCCGAGATCGGCCGCACGCACATAGACGACGGGATTGGCGGCATCGATGAGCGAGGCCTTTATCGGTCCAAGTCCTTCGACTTTCAACGTGTCGACCGCATTGCCGGTCGGCAACAGGTGGCCGGTCGCGGCACCGCCCGGTGTCAGGAACTCCAGAACGACCGGAGCCCCGGTTCCCGAAACACCCGGTATGGAAACATCGCCCTCTTCAACTGCCTTGCTATCCGCGACCGGGAAGCGGCTGTGGTAGATGCGCCGGGTGTTCGTGTCATAGATACGGACAAGCGCATCGGTCTGCGTGGGCTCAAGATCGATCATGCCCTCATCGACCGCGAAGGGACCGACACAGCTCGCCATGTTGCCGCAGGCCGACCCGTAATCCGCCAATGGCTCGTCCACCGCGATCTGCACGAATGTGTAGTCGACATCGGCATCGTCACGATCGGACGGCCTGACGATCACCACCTTGGACAGCGACGACAGTCCGCCGCCCATCCCGTTCAATTGACGGCCATAGGCATCGGGGCTGCCGAGCACATGCAGGAAGATCCGGTCCCGGACGGCCTGGCCGTCCGGCAGGTCCTTGCCGTTGAAAACGACCGCCTTGGATGTTCCGCCGCGATAGAAGGCAGCACGCAAGCGGTTCGGCATCAGGCTGCTCCTTGAAGAAAGTTGCGGAACGCGCGCGGCAGGAGACCGCCTTCGGCAAAGGTTGCGCGTTCACCGTCATTGTAGAGACGCAGATCCAGCGGTGTCATGTCGTAGCTGCCGTCCTTGCGGTGCACCGTCAGCATGGCGCCGGTCAGGTCCGCATCGAAGTCGATGTCATAGGTTTCGCTGCCGTCCAGCCCGAGCGTATGCCGCGTAACACCCTTCGGGAAACAGAGCGGCGCGATCCCCATATTGACCAGATTGGACCGGTGGATACGCTCAAAACTTTCCACGATCACCGCCCGGACGCCCGCGAGCCATGGCGCTTTCGCCGCCGTGTCGCGTGACGATCCGCAGCCATACTCCTTGCCGCCGATCACGACGAGTTTCTGCTCCCGCTCGAGATAGGTCTCGATCGCCTTGTAGATCGAGATGACATGGCCCTCGGGCTCGATCCGGGTCCAGGACCCTTCCTTGTCCGGCGTCATCTCGTTGCGCAGCCTGTAATTGGCATAGGTCGAACGCACCACGACATCCGAACAGCCGCGCCGGGTGCCGAAGGAGTTGAAGTCGCGCGGCGAAACGCCCAGCTTCTGCAGGAACTGTCCGGCTTCCGATTCCGGTGTGATGATCCCGGAGGGCGATATGTGGTCCGTGGTGACGCTGTCACCGAGTATGACCAGCGGCCGCAATCCTTTCAGGTTGCTGAGGGGCGGCGTCCTGGCGTCGATCTCGCGCACGAAGGGAGGAAACGAGATGTAGCTGGACGGCACCCATTCATAGGTTCCCTGCCCGGCCTCAAGGGCATTCCAGTGCGTGTTCACGTCGCTGATCGCCGCGTAGTTCGTGCTGAATTCCTCCGGTGTCACGAAGGTCTTGACGATCTCCGTCACTTCATCGGCGTTCGGCCAGAGATCCGACAGCATCACCGCATTGCCGCTCTGGTCGGTACCGAGCGGTTCCGTCGTGATGTCCTTGAGGATCGTTCCCATCAGCGCATAGGCGACCACGAGCGGCGGCGAAGCGATCATGTTGCGGGAGGCAAGCGGATGGATGCGCCCGGCAAAGTTCCGGTTGCCCGACAGAACCGCGATCCCCTTGATATCGTTTTCCTTGATGGCGGTTTCATGCGCCGGATCCAGCGGTCCGGACATGCCGTTGCAGGTCGAACAGGAAAACGCGGCCACTTCGAACCCGAGTGCGTCCAGCGAGGTCTGCAGCCCGCTCTTTTCAAGATATCCGGCAACCACCCTGGAACCGGGTGCGAGCGATGTCTTCACGTGAGGCGGAACTTTCAAACCGCGGGCAACGGCATTGCGCGCCATCAGGGCCGCCGTGACCATGTTGCGCGGATTGGCCGTGTTGGTGCAGCTCGTGATCGCGGCAATGATCACGTCGCCGTCGCCGATGTCGTGCTCCTTGTCCGGTACGCCGACACGCCGGTCAGTTTCCCCCTCAAGCCTCAGCCGGTCGCTGGCCTTTGCCAGATCGATACGCTGCTCGGGGCGCGACGGGCCGGACACCGACCGGCCGATGCTGCCGAGATCGAGCCGGACCACCTCGTCATATTCGATCGCCGGATCAGCGCCTGTGACCCACAGGTCCTGCGCCTTGCAGTAGATCTCCGTGTTGCCGGCCGCCTCACCGCGCCCCGTGTCACGCAGATAGGCCGTCGTGCGTTCGTCGACCGGACAGAACACCATCGTCGATCCGTATTCGGGCGCCATGTTGGCGATGGTCGCGCGGTCCGCGACGCTGAGCGTTCCGTATCCGGGACCGAAGAGCTCGACGAACGTGTCGACGACACCGAGCGCGCGCAGCCGTTCCGCGATCACCAGCGCAATATCGGTCGCCATGATGTCGTCCGACGGAGCACCGCTGATCTCGAGACCGATCACGCGCGGAACGTTGACGGGTGTCGTCTCGCCGAACAGCACGGCCTCCGCTTCCAGCCCGCCGACGCCCCATCCCATGATGCCGAGCGCGTTGATCATCGGCGTGTGGCTGTCCGTTCCCAGACAGGAATCGGGAATGAGAAGACCCGCGTCCTCGTTCGAGGGCAACACGGTCTGTCCGAGATATTCAAGGTTCACCTGGTGGCAGATGCCGCCGCCCGGCGGCATGACACGCAGGCGCGGGAACCGGGTTTCGCAGGCTTTCAGAAAGGCGAAGCGTTCGCGGTTGACTTCGAATTCGCGGTCCATGTTCTTTTGCAGGGCGAACCTGTCCGCCCAGTGGTTGATCGACATGGAGTGATCGATCACGAGATCGACGGGCAGGCTCATGTCAACGCTGAGGGGATCACCGCCCTGCTCTTCCAGCAGGTTGCGCATCGCCATGATGTCGATCAGCGCCGGGATGCCCAACATGTCATGCAGCAACAGCCTTGCCGGCCGGAACGGCACCGCAACGCCGTTGCGCGCGAGCACCTCGAACGCCGCTGCGCCCTCTGGAGAATGACGCGCGGCGTTTTCGGCCAGGAGCCGCAGGGAATACGGCAGGCTCCGGTATCTGTCACCCAGAATGCCCCGGTAATCTGCCGCCTGAAATGATGAATTCGCGATCGGATGGGTACGCACTTTGCCTCTCCTCGGTTGATACAAAGCTAGACAGTCCGTGGGGATTGCAGCAAGGTGCTTCTCACATCGTTTCACCTGACAGAACGCTCATGGCCGCAAATCGCACCGAATCCGTGGAAAGGGCACTCTCCATCCTCAGCGCCTTTTCGACCCAGAAGCCCACCATGACCCTGGCGGAGATCGCCGAGGAAACAGGCCTGCACAAAAGCACGATCCTGCGCCTGACGAACTCCATGCAGATCTACGGGTTCATCCAGCGCGACGACGACGGCCGTTACAGTGTCGGTCCGAGTGTCTGGCGTCTCGGCCTGATCTTCCGGCGGGATTTCACCAGGCGGGAACATGTCGCTCCCTCGCTTCGGATCCTGGCCGAAGCGACCGGTGAAACGGCCTCGTTTTACGTGCGTGTCGGCAATGAACGTGTTTGTTTATACAGGGAAAATTCTCCTAATTTGCTTCGTTTCCATGTCGAGGAAGGCATGCGGCTGAAGCTCTCGACCGGCGCGTCCGGCCTCGTGCTGCGTCACTTCTCCGGAGACGATGTCGGCGATCTCGGTCTCTTCAACAGGAACGGAACTGTCAGCACGGTGGGTCAGACCAATCCCAACATCTCCTCCGTCTCCACACCGGTTTTCAAAAGCACCGGCGAGCTTGCCGGAGCGCTCACGGTTTCGGGTCTCGCCACCCGGTTCGACGAAGACGCGCGCGCCAGCGCCATCCCCCTTCTTGAGAGCCTCGCCAAGAGCCTCATGACGGCAGACTGAATGTTTCACCTGACAGAACGCCTCCCGGCGCTGCTTGCTAATCAACAAGGCTCGGATTAGTCAGATGCACAAGGCACCCCAACCGGAGTTCGCGAAGATGATGAACCACGAAATCAACAAGGCGTTTCGGGAACGCCTCGCGCGTGGCGGCGCCGTCCTGATGCCGGGGGCAGCCAATGCCTTGGCCGCACGGGTCATTGACGGACTCGGGTTCGAGGCGGTCTATATTTCCGGTGCAGGCCTTACCAACACCTATCTCGGCATGCCCGACCTCGGGTTCATTTCGCTGCCCGAAATCGCGCAGCACGCGTCGGCGATCCGCAACGTCACCAACCTTCCGATCGTTGTCGATGCGGACACCGGCTTCGGCAACGCGCTCAACGTCACCCACACCGTGCGCACCCTTGAGCGCGCCGGGGCCAGCGCCATCCAGCTGGAGGATCAGGTCAATCCGAAACGCTGCGGCCATTTTTCGGGCAAGGACGTTGTCGACCTTGCAGAAGCGCGCAGCCGGATCAAGGCAGCGGCTGACGCGCGCATCGACCCGAACTTCCAGATCGTCGCACGCACGGACGCCTGCGCGACACACGGCTTCGACGCCGCGATCGAACGCGCCGAGGCCTTCATCGAAGATGGCGCGGACATCACCTTCATCGAAGCACCGCGCAGCCTTGAGAACATTCGCGCGATCCCCGAAAGGCTCTCCGGCACTCCGCAGCTCATCAACCTCGTCGTGGGCGGCAAGACGCCGATCCTGGATTTCTCCGATCTCGATGGCATGGGTTTCGGACTGGTGCTCTACGCCAACGTCGCACTCCAGGGAGCCCTCAAGGGCATGCATGAAGCTCTGGCAGTGCTGAAATCGGACGGCCGCATGGATGAAGGCGACCTCGTCGCAAGCTTCGAAGTCCGCCAGAATTCAGTCCACAAGGACTTCTACGACGATCTCGAGAAACGGTACGCTGCCGATTAGTACGTTAGGTCGATCGCCCGCTCGGGCCCAAATTTCCGTATTCTTCATGTTGCATGAAAGGCAGCTCTATCAAACCATGGCCTCAGCTGGCCCTGTTTGCTTCGCGCCATTCGGTGGGTGTCTGGTTTTCCCACTTTTGGAAGGCGCGAAAGAACGACCCCTGATCCTCGTACGCCAAAAGGAAGGCAATTTCTGAAAACTCCAGGTTCGGCTGTGACAGATACTCTTTGGCCAGCTCTCTTCGCGTTTCCGACAGGATTGTTTGAAAGCTGTAGCCTTCTTCGCGAAGGCGCCGTTGCAAGGATCGTTCGCTGACCGCCATGTCCTCAGCTATGTTTGCCAGGTTCGGTTTCCCGCCCGTCAGTCGACGGTGAAGATGCCAGCGTACTTGCTGACTGTATGAACTCTGGCCTTTCGAGTTTTCTGCCAGACGGTTCTCTAGAGCCGTGTCCAGCATTTCGAGGAGTTCCCGGTTGTACTGAATGAATGGCAGATCGAGATCGCTGCGACGGAACACAAGGCGGGCCTTGCGCGTATTCCATTTGATCGGACAGTCATACCAGTCTTGCAGTTTCTGGCTGCGACCTCGGGTAAACTCGATCCTCTTGGGCGTGACTTTTGTTCCCGTACAAATCCTGGCCATGTTGACAAAGAACACGAAGGTCGCGTCGATATGCCCTTCTGGGATAGGCGTCTTGGCCGTTGGGAACGACAAGGAAATACTGAACTCACCACCAGCATCGGTCAGCTCGAAGACCTCTGGTGCCGAGAGTGCCTTGTATCGCGCCATTCGGTATATCGCGTCCCCAAAGTCCTTTGCATGGAAAAGAACGATGAAGTTGGGAGGCAATGCCCCGGTGTTCGTCTGAACGGCGAGATCATGCGCGGCGTCCCGCCCACCCAATACTTCGATGGCTCGCCACAGCTCAAATGCCTGATCGATGGACATGACTGCCCCGTTCGCACCTAACGCGATCGGGAGCCTGGCTTCACTGAGGATAGCGGAACGTTTGAGTCCGATCGCTTCGGCAGCATTCCAGAACTCGTCGGTGCATTTCACTCGATCTCGCGTCATGTTCTGACTCATTCTTCAGCCTTGTCTGATCAATCAAAGCACAAATACGCCCGCAAACCACGCCAGAGCTATCCTAGATCGCGCATACTGCTTCCAGGCCTGCTTGCCACGAAGCCGATACCAAGCCGCCCGGTCAGTACCGAGCCGGGGTAGGCAGAGGTCATAGGGTAATGACCTCTAACCCAATAGCCTTATCGGTTGAAGAACTCGGCCACAGCGTCAGTCGATGCTTTCACGGCTTCAGGCTTGTAGTAGAAATCCACGTGTGAGAACTCGTCAAAAGCCAGCTCTTCATGCTCGTTGGTCAGCTTCTCAATGAAGGCAGTCGAGCAGATCGCCGTGACGGCATTTGTGCCATAGACGGTCAGAGATGGCTGCGTAATCTTGTCTGCATAGGCTTCACAAATTGAGAACAGCGACTGCATTGGCTGATCGCCGATATGCATGTTGGTGTAGTTGGGAACCGCAACCGGACCCTTGGCGCCATCACGACCGTAGTAGTCATAGGTTTCCCCTGCCATCGGATTGATACCCAGATCAATGAAATCCTGCCGGGACATCTCGTCGTTCAGGCCGAAGGGGGCAACGTAGTCTGGTTCACCGGTCTCATATTGTTTCTGCATCGAGGCATTTGCAGCATCGATAATCTGATTTGCCATCTCGCGGTCAGTCCACTGGAACGCGTCCGAGGCCATCATTCCCGACACCATGGCGATTTTCTTGATGCGGTGGTCGGTTACCGCTGCCGACGCGATGGTCTGGCCACCCTGACAGACACCAAGGCCGTAGATCGTCTTAACGAAAGGCAGCGTGCCCAGATAGGACACCGCGTCCCACGTGTTTTCGATCAGCCGGAAATTGTAGCGCGATTGCTTGAATTCACCCGGCAGCGCGGGGCTGTCGCCCATGCCGAGGTAGTCGAACCCGAGATAGATGAAGCCGCGTGCGGCCATTTCCGGCCCATAGGTTGCGGGGATCTGGTCTTTGACCTGAGGGAACGGGCTGGCCCCCACGATAGCCTTGTATTTTTTTGTCGCATCAAAACCTTCGGGAAGGTAGAGATCGCCCGCCAAATCCACGCCGAAAGACTTGAAAGTGACAGCGTTTTTGCCGGCAGAAAGTGTCATGATTGAATTCCTCAGTTGGTATTGGCCTCTGTCTCGAACTGGATAACAACCTTGGTTCCGCCGATGCCGCCAAACTATTCGCAGAACGCGCCAAAATCTGATCTGCCAGAGCGGGCTTAGCCAACGCAGCTCTTGAGGAGAAAGATCGGGAAGCGGCCGCATGGATGAAGGAGACCTCGTCGCAAGCTTCGAAGTCCGCCAGGATTCAGTCCACAAGGACTTCTACGACAATCTCGAGAAACGGTACGCTGCCGATTAGATCTGTAGGATTGATTGATCCAAAAGGTGGCCCCGAGGCGACATTCGGAGCTGGTCCACGAATGCCCGCAGTGCGGACAAGGCGCACGTTCCACGGCTGCAATATGTTCCAGAACAACTGTGAAAAGTTCGGGCGTGTGACGTTTTAATCTCCGCAGCCGCCGCCATCTCCCGAGCCACAGTCGCCTGCATCCTTGTCGGAGAAAGGGTCACCGGACTCGAAAATCAACGTGAACTCACCTTTGGTGGTCAGGTAATTGAGCGTGGTTGCAAATATCAGGCTCGAGATGCAAAGCCAAAACACCCAAAACAAGAGATTGCCGCCATGAGCGATCGAATTTACACCGATGCAAACGAACACAGCCGAGAAGATCAGAGCGACGAAAACTCCAACTTTATCGTTCAGCTTCCAAATTCCTTTTGGGGGTGTTCCAAACAAGTCTTTGTACGCATTAATGGTGGCTTTGTAGTCATCCAAGTGTTCCGGGCCTTTGGCGCCGGGGTTGTGGTGGACCGGTTTGCCCAGTTTTTTGCAGAAAATGTCCCAATAGTCGCGGCTGTGCTGCATGTGCAGATGCCAAACCAAATCGACTGCTTTTGAGGGGACGTTGCGCTCTGGTCGTGTGGCGCAAAGATACATGAACTTTAGATATTCGGCGATCGCCACAGTTGCTGTATCGAGAGAGATGCGGTTTTCGACCATCAGTTGTTTGATAAATGGCGTACCTGCAGCATCATCAGGCATCTTGTGCGTCTTGATCAGCTCCCATAGCTGAGTATTCAGAGAGGTCATCGGAGCCTCCTATGTTTTCTCTTTTCTACACTTTTCGATTAGCGCGCAAATGTAACAGGTATGTGACACACGTCGAAACCCACACGCGAAGCAGCGACTGGAGATGTGTTTCCAGTCAAACCAAACTGTCTGGTGCTTTTGGATCTGGAGCAGAAAATATCCGGCGCTGCTTTGGGCTCAATGCCGGCCTTCGCTGCGGCTTGAATGCACGTCCACAAGTGACCCGATTCGACCGGGTCGGAATTCATGGGTCAGAACCCTAGGGTCAGGACTCATTAATTTGGATGAATTGGTAGGGATGAATTTGTTCGGATACGAGGCGCAAAGCTGCAGGAAACCGTCCGGTTTCCAACGATTTGCAACGATGTTGCCGGGCAAATTCACCCTATCCCTGCGGGACGCAAAAACGGCTTCGGTCTGCTTCGTCAAACCGCTCAACCGGGCAGAAAGCCCGCTTGTCGCGCTTTTCCTTGCAGCTCATTGCCGTTTGCTGCGCCAATTCAACCTAATTAATGGGTCCTGACCCTAGACTGCCTTCTTGTTAAAGAGGACAGAAGGCAGCGGTGGCAAAAGAGCTTTTACTCCAGCACGATCTGTTCGAGCCTTGATGCGGCATCCTGAAGCTTCGGCAACTGGGTGATCAGGCTTTCGATGTTGTGCCGCTGTCTCGGCGCGTGAATCGACAATGTCGTCATCAGGCGCCCCCTGTCATCGCGGATCGCAACGGCAACGGCCGTCATGCCGTCCATGAATTCCTCGTTGTCGACCGAAAACCCGCGCGTCTTCGTATCCGCCAGCTCGCGTTTCAGCGCCTCGGGTTCGACCAGCGTCTGCTCTGTCCGCCGCTCCAGCTCCACAGAAGACAGGAGCCGGTCGAGAACCGACCCCGGCAGTGTCGAGAGATACATCTTCCCGCTGGCGGTGCTGTGAAACGGCACCTGTGTACCGATCGGCAGCTGAATGCGCAGCGGCCAATGCGTCTCGACGCGGTCCAGATAGACCATGCCGTCACGGCCGGGTGCTGCAAGGTTACAGGTCTCGCCCACCTCCGAGGCAAGATCCCGCATCACCCGGAGGCGCTCGGTCCGGATGCGCTGCGACGACAGCGTGTTCGTCGACAGCTTTCGCATCCGTTTGCCCGGACCATAGGACCGCCCGTCAAGGCTGCGTTGCAGGAACCCCTCGGTTTCGGCGGTATGAAGCAGCCGGTGAACGGTCGGCTTCGGCAATCCGACCAGCTCGCAAAGAGTCGAGGGGGCGACCGGAACCCCGGCTCTCGCGACCTCCTCCAGAATGACCAGCAAACGCAGGTTCGTCGGTATTTTTCCTGCTTCTTCTGTTTCGTGGTCGTCTGACATCTTCGGCAATCATCGGTTCGGCAGCAGCATCAACGCCAGTTCAGGGGTCAGGGACACGACGATCCAGACACTGATCAGGGCGACTAGGTAAGGCACCGTATAGCGAAGTAACCGGAAATAGGGAACTCCCGTGACGCCGGACGCCACATAAAGGTTGAGCCCGTAAGGCGGCGTAATGAAACCGATGGATGCACCGACAAGGAAGATCACGGAGAAGTGGATGGGATCCACCCCGACCGATGCCGCGATCGGAGCCAGGATGGGCGCCAGGATGATCGTGACCGGAAGGCTCTCCAGAACCATGCCCGACACGAACACGATGATCATCGATGTGAACAGAACGGCGTGGTACCCGCCCATCGACGTCACGAAATCGCCGATCGTCGCCTGCGCTCCCAGGAGTGACAGGATCTGCTGCATCACGACCGATATGGCGATGAGCGGTGCGAGGATCCCCGTGATCTGGGCCGAGCGGATCACGATGGACGGAACCTCCCTGACCGTGAAGCCCTGAACCACGAACATCTCCGCGTAGCTTTTTTCGTTAACCGGCCGCTCGCCGCGTTTGCCGAGGATCTTGTTCAGCGGGTAGCTGATGAAACCGGCGAGCATGCAGAAGCCGACGGTCACGCCTGCCGCCTCGGTCGGCGAGAACTTGCCCGTGTAGATGCCCCACAGCACCAGCCCGATGGCAAAGAACCCGAGCCACGCTCCGAAGGCGGTTTTCAGGATGCGGTTCAGCTGGAACGGGATCAGGAACCCCCAGCCGTTGAGGCGGCAGATGATCCAGCAGGCTACCTGCATGCCGATGACCATCAGCGATCCGGGAATGATGCCCGCGACGAAAAGATCGGAAATCGGCAGGTTCATCAGGAAGCCGTAGACGATGAAGATGATCGACGGCGGAATGATGATCCCGACCGTGCCGCCGGCCGCGGCCGTTGCCGCCGAGAAGCGCTCGTCATAACCGCCCTTGACCATTTCCGGATGAAGCATCGACCCGATGGTCGCGGTCGTCGCGGAGTTCGATCCCGAGATCGCCGCGAACAGCCCGCAGGCACCGAGCGAGGCCATTGCCAGCCCGCCCCTGAGCCAGCCGAGAACGGCATAGGCGAAATCCGATAATCGTCGGGCAATTCCGGAACGGTTGATAAGGTCGCCGGTCAGGATGAAAAGCGGCATCGCCAGGAGCGCGAAGCCCTTGTTGAAAACGTTCAGAAGCTCTGCACCGAGATTGTCGAGTGTCAGGCCGAGAACGAAAGAGCAGCCGATCACCCAGTAGGCGATGACCAGCAGAACCGGGACGCCGATCATGAACAGGATCGTGACGCCTATGGAAATCAGGGTTACCCATGTTGCATCGGTCATCAGGTGTCCTCCCCGATCACGGCCTGCTTGATCAGCGGCTGGTTGGTGCGCCAGTTGCGGATGTCATCGAAGAGGTTTTCAAGCACCCTTGCCGCAAGAAGCAGGAAGGACAGCGGCGCGGTGAGCAGGAACCACCACTGCATGACGTTGTCGGTCCCCAGCACGATCTGGAAATTCGAGGCGGAAAGCGCCGTCAGCCTGAGGGTCGTTACCAGAACGATGACGGCGAAGATGAACCAGAGGACGGCATCAAGGCAGAGGCACGCCATCTGTCCCCATCGCGGCATCACCGATCTGAATTCGGAGAAACTGAGATGCGTGCGCAGGCGCACGTTAAAGGCCGCTCCGAACCATGTCATGATCATGAAAAGCAGCGGCGGAATGGTGGTGGACCAGGGTTGCTGGTTTGCAAACACGAACCGGTCGATCACACCCCAGAAGATGATGAAGGCAATCGCCAGATAGCTCCACACCATGATGGTGCGCTCCAGATGCCGGTCGAGAAAGGGCACGAGCCGATAGATGAGAACGATGAGCAGGCCGCCGACCAAAGTCACAAAGGCACCCAGAACCCAGGCGGCCTCCGATTTCAATGCGTTGCGGATTTCCCAACTGTCTTGCGATGCAAAAGCGCTCAGGATCGCGCCAAGATCCGACCAGATTGCCATCTGCCCCTCCCTGTTCCGCCGGTTTTCCCGATCTGAAGACGAATAGGGCTGGCGCGTATTGGACGCGCCAGCCCGGTCAGCTTAAAGGGTAATCAGCCTTTCCACCAACGCCGTGGTTCGACGTTCTCAGGCTTCATGTCGGCCGGAATGCGGCGTGCGATGTCGTAGATCTCCTGGTAGGTGTCGATGCCACCGGCCCAGCCGTTCAGACGATCGCGCCATTCCTGCCACAGCTGCGGCTGGAACTCGGGCGAGCACATTTCTTCCGCAAGCTTGATCTCGCTCTCCGGCAGGAACGCCGGACGCACGTTGTTTTCGACGAAGATCGTGCCCGGAAGCTGCGGATCGGAGAAACCGACCGTTTTTACGAGTGCGGCTTCGTTGGCCGCCTGCACGTGTGCCTGTGCCCAGTAGGCGGATTCCATGACAGCGTCCTGCAGATTGCCTTCAAGGCTGTCGAAAACGCTCGCCGACATCGACGTGTGCTCGGTGCCGCAGAAGAACTTGAGGTCGACCGACTGGCTGACAACGGGTGACATGTTGGCGTAGGCCACGGCACTCGCCCAGGTCTCGGCGCCGTCGATCAGGCCCTGCTTCAGGCCGTCGAGCGTTTCTTCCCAGGCAACCGGAACCGGGTTCAGGTTCAGCGCCTTCATGGCGATACGGCCAAGCTGGGTACCGGTCACGCGGTTCTTGGTGCCGAACAGTTGCTCGAGCTTCGTGACCGTCGGGCGGTCTTCCCAACCAAGGCCGAGCTGGATACCGCGCAGCTCGCAGTGGCTGAACAGGAACTTCAGGCCGTGGCGCTTCTCAAGCGGATCACGCAGGATCTTCTGTGATTCCGGGCTGTAGAGGAAATAGTACTGCGATGCCCGGCCCGGGAACATGAACGCATAATCCAGGACGTTGAGATAGGGCGCGCCGCCGGCCGAGTTCTGTGTCGACGCGGCATAGATGTCGATGATGCCCTGCTGGGTTTTTTCCACGCAGGAAAGCTGACCGCAGATCTGGTTGTCGCCGATGAACTCGATACGGATTTCACCGTCCGTGCGTGCTTCCAGATCCCGCGCAAATTCGAGTGCGCCGGCCCGTTCGATCAACAGGTTCCGGGCATTGAAGCCCGCCGCGCCGAACTTCAGCGTATGCTTGGCCGGCTTGGAAAAGCGCTTGTCGTAGGTTGATTCTGCCGCCGAGGCGAGGTTGGCAAGGCTCATTGCACCGCCGAAGGTACCCGCTGCAAGCAGCGTCGAGCTCATCCCGTAAGTACCTGCAACGCGGAACAAATCGCGCCGAGAAATCCTGCTTAGTTTATTTACCACACTCATTGCTTCCTCCCAGTTCGCAATTTTTGAGACGTTTTGTTTCAAAAAAGGCTAGTTTATTTTGTCCTTTTTGCATAGGCTTTTTTCAAAGAAATAATTGGGAGACCAAAAATGGAGGCAGATTTCGTCGTAATCGGGGCCGGTTCGTCCGGTTGCGTTATCGCCAATCGTCTTAGCGAAAATCCCTCCAACAAGGTTGTCCTGCTGGAGGCGGGTGGCCGGGACATAAACCCGTGGATCCACATTCCGGTCGGATATTTCAAGACCATGCACAATCCGTCGGTGGACTGGTGCTACAAGACGGAGCCCGATCCGGGACTGAATGGCCGGTCGATCGACTGGCCCCGCGGCAAGGTGCTTGGAGGATCGTCTTCCCTGAACGGCCTTCTTTACGTGCGCGGCCAGAAAGAGGACTATGACCGCTGGCGCCAGATGGGCAACGAAGGCTGGAGCTGGGACGACGTCCTGCCGCTGTTCAAGCGCTCGGAGGACCAGGAACGCGGTGCCGACGAGTTCCACGGAACTGGCGGCCCACTCTCCGTTTCCAACATGCGCATCCAGCGGCCGATCTGCGACGCCTGGGTCGCAGCGGCGCAGACGGCGGGGTATCCCTTCAACCCGGACTACAACGGCGCGACCCAGGAAGGCGTCGGCTATTTTCAGCTGACCACGAAGAACGGCCGCCGCTGCAGTTCCGCGGTGGCATTCCTGAAGCCGGCACGCGCACGCGAGAACCTGCAGATCATCACCCATGCGCTCGTCAGCCGGATCAACCTGGATGGCAGGAAGGTCACCGGGATCACCTACCGGGACAGGTCTGGGACCGAACAGACGATCACGGTGCGGCGGGAAGTCGTTCTCTCCGGCGGCGCCATCAACTCACCCCAGGTGCTGATGCTGTCCGGCATCGGCGATCCGGAACAGCTGCGCCAGAACGGCATTGAACCGGTGCACGAACTCTCCGGCGTCGGTCAGGGCCTTCAGGACCATTTGCAGGCGAGGCTTGTCTTCAAATGCAACGAACCGACACTCAACGACGAAGTGCGCAGCCTGTTCAACCAGGCGCGGATCGCATTGAAATACGCGCTCTTCCGGGCCGGCCCGATGACAATGGCGGCAAGTCTTGCAACGGGGTTCCTGAAGACCCGGCCGGAGCTGGAAACACCTGATATTCAGTTCCACGTCCAGCCCTGGTCGGCTGATTCGCCCGGTGAAGGCGTGCATCCGTTCTCGGCCTTCACCATGTCGGTGTGTCAGCTGCGCCCCGAAAGCCGCGGCGAGATCCGCCTTTCCGGTCCGGACCCGCGCAGCTACCCGAAGATCATTCCCAAATACCTGTCGACTGAAACCGACTGCCGGACGATTGTCGACGGCGTCAAGATCGCCCGCAAGATCGCCCGCCATGCGCCGCTCACATCCAAGATCGCCGAGGAGTTCCGCCCAACGGCAACCCTCGACATGGAGGACTACGACGGGACGCTCGACTGGGCGCGCCAGAACAGCGTTTCCATCTATCATCCGACAGGGACCTGCAAGATGGGGACGGATGCCGGCGCGGTGGTCGATCCGCAGCTGAAAGTGCACGGCATCGACGGTCTGCGCGTCGCCGACTGCTCCATCATGCCCGAAATCGTGTCGGGGAACACCAACGCCCCCGCCATCATGATCGGCGAAAAGGCATCGGACCTGATCCGCGCAAATGCTGCCTGAGATGGCGGGACTGTTCGTGTGAGGCGACGGCCTGGTGGGTGAATCTGAAGTTCGCGTCGTGGCTTCGGCGGTCTTAGAAGCGAACTTCAAATTCAGGTGACTACGCCGTCGCGCCGCGCGTGTTCGTCTCGTGGATTTCGATCAGGCCGGGGCCTTTCCCGTCCGCAAACCGCCGCAGCGCCGGGGCAAGCTCGTCAACGTCGCTCAGCCTCACGGCGGGAACATCATAGGCTTCGGCGATCTTCAGGAAATCGGGGGCGGATGGCGTCACGCCTTCCGGCTCGATCCCGCACTCGATCATGTAGGTGCCAATCTCGCCGTACCCGTCATTGTTCCAGACGAGAAAAAGGACGTTCGCCCCGCAGTCTTTCGCCGAGCCGATTTCGGCAAGCGAGAACTGGAACCCGCCGTCTCCGACGAGGCAGACGACCGGCGTATCCGGCTCTCCGAGACTTGCACCAATGGCGGACGGCGGTCCGTATCCGAGCGCACCGAAGCCGGTCGCCGCGTTGAACCAGCCCTTCGGGCGCCCGGCTTCGAAATAGAGATTGCCCGAATAGATCGCCTGGGTGGAATCACCGACGATGACGCAGCCCGGCAGCGCGTCCCGGATCGTTTCAAGCACGCCGATTTCGGTCCGCATCTTCGGGGTGAGGCCAGACAGAACCGCCTCCCGGCACGTCCGCGCCCGCGCGGCACCGTCTCTGTCCGCGTCGTGCTCATCGAGTTCCGGCAGAAGATCATCCAGCAGCGATTTGACGCTCGAAAGAATACGCAGCGACGCAGACGGACCGCGCGTGAGCTGATCGGGATCGATATCGACCCGCACAAGATCTTTCAGCACCGGGAACCCTCCATCGGAATACATGTCGTAGTCCGTCGGTCCCATCTGCGTTCCGAGTGCGATCACGGTGTCGGACGCCGCGAGAAGCGCGCGCACGGCCGCAAGGCTCGGGCTCGCGGGGACGGAAAGAGGATCGCCTGCAAGCAGCCCCCGGGCGTTGACCGTGGTGACGACGGGCGCGTCGAGGCGCTGGGCAAACGCCGCGATTTGCTGCGCCGAGGCGACCGCCCCGCCTCCGCACAGGATCACGGGTGCTTGCGCGCGCCGGCATTTTTCCGCGAGCGCAGCGATGTCCGAGGCAGATGCGCGCGGTCCGCTCAGTTTCGTTGCCTCAGACGCTTCCAGGTCGATGGACCTGTCCATGACATCGGTCGGGATCTCGATATGCACAGGTCCGGGCCTGCGGCCCTGCATCACCGTGAAGGCGCGCTCCATGACCGCCGGCAGATCACGCGGCTCGTGCAGCGTGTGCGTCATTCGCGAAACGCTTGCCATCGTCGCCCTTTGATCGGGCAATTCATGCAACCAGCCTTCGCCGTGCCCAAGGCTCGCCCGCGCATTGACGCCGGAGATCACCAGCATCGGCACGGAGTCTTGGTAGGCCTGTGCCATCGCCGTGATCGCGTTGGTCACGCCCGGGCCGGTGATCAGCAGCGCGACACCCGGTTTTCCGGTCATGCGCGCATAGCCGTCCGCCATGAAGCCGGCACCTTGCTCGTGGCGCGGCGTGATGTGCCGGATATTCGAAGCCGCGAGCCCCCGGTAAAGTTCCACGGTATGAACGCCCGGGATGCCGAAGACGACGTCGACACCATTGGCTTCCAGAATGTCGATCAGCGCCTCGCCGACCGTTCTTGTCACGACGCCCATTTATGCGTGCCCTCATCTTTTTCCAGCTTGTCGGCAAACGCCGCGATCCGGTCCACTGCTTCTGCAAGAATCTCGTCCGGCACGGTCAGGGACAGGCGAATGTAGCCGGCCGCCTGATCGCCGAAAGAAGCACCGGGCATCACGGCGACCCCTGCTTCCTCGAGCAGCCGGTCCGCGAAACCGGTTCCGTCCAGTCCGCTCGCACCGACGTCGATCAGCAGGAACATGCCCGCTTCCGGCATCATCGGCCGCAAGGCGGTGTGCCCGCCAAGGCGATCCATGATCAGCGCCGCCCGCTGCGCATAAAGCGCACGCATGCGCTCGGCCGTGTCGAATTCCTCCGTGAGGGCCTTGGCCGTCATGTCGGCGATGAACGGCTGCCCGCCGAACAGCATGGTTTCTGAAACCGCCAGAAGCCGCGTGCAGAACTCCTCCGGTCCAACCGCCCATCCCGAACGAAAGCCCGGCGCCGCGTGGGATTTCGAAATCGAAGAGACGACGATCGTACGGTCCGTCAGGTCCGGCAGGTCGAACGGCGACGCAAAGTCTCCGTTGAAAATCAGGTCTTCATAGACCTCGTCGCAGACAATCCAGAGATCATGCCGAAGGCAAACCTCGCCGATAGCTGCAAGTTCGTCCCGTGTCAGCGTTGCCCCGGTCGGATTATGCGGCGTGTTCAGGAGCAGAACCCGGCTTTCAGGCGTCACGGCCTGTTCGAGATCATCGGCCTGAAGATGAAACCCCTTCTCCGCGCGCAGAGGCACGGGCACCATCGCAGCCCCTGTCGCAGCGATCACGCCTTCGTAGGTCGCATAGAGCGGATCGCAGACGAGCACCGCGTCGCCGCCCTCCACGAGACCGAGCATGACGGCAAAAAGTGCGGTTTGGGTGCCTGGAAAACACAGGATATTGCCCTCCCCGACACCCGCCTGTCTTCGTCCGTACTTTTCCACGAGGGCTTCAACGACACGCGGCTCGCCGCGCCCGTTCGAATAGCGCGTGCGCCCTGCCTTCATGGCCCGACTGGCCTCGTCGAGCAGAGCCTCGTCGGGCGGAATATCCGGCTCACCGATCGTCAGTTCGATGACGGGAATTCCTTTGGACGCCATCTCGCGCGCCTTCAGGTGGACAGCCCATTTGCCCGAACCCAGGTGGGCCAGACGGTCGGTTATCGACGCGTATCGCATGGTCAGCTCTTTCGGATTGGAGGAGAAGTGTTTGCATCCAGGCTCACTCCGCCCAGCAGGGCTTCGACGGCGCGGATCGCAATGTCGGACAGAGGCGTGTCGGCAAAGAGTTCACCCGCCAGGGTGCCCTCGAGCCAGAGACCGTCGATCAGACCGTTGATGGCAATGGCAAGCTCGCGGCAGCCGGCCGGATCAAAATCGCGCTCCGCCTCCTTCAGCACATCGGTCACGAGGTCTTCCAGCACCGAGCGAAACGCCGTGTAGCTTTCCAGGTGGATTTGCGCGAACACGGGATCGACGCGGACGCGGCTGATGAACGCCGCCCAAAGGGAAAGCCGTTTGGCATCGGCGACAGGTGTGCTCAGATTGGCGACGATGAAGGCGCGCAACCTGCCACGCGCTGTCGGATGAACACCCTCGGCAGCCTCCATGACGCCACCGATCAGGCCGGCCATCAGATCCCGGTAGGCCGCATGAAGCATCTGATCCTTGCTGACGAAATAGTGGCGTATAAGTCCCTGCGTCACGCCGGCGCGGGCCGCAATTTCACGCACGGTCGCGTTTTCCAGACCGCTTTCGGCGATGCAGTCCAGGGTCGCGGCAATGAGATCCCTGCGCCGGTCAGCCTCGCTGGCACGGTGAAACGCACGGCGGCTCATGGAAACAGGCGCCCACGGCAGTACTGGCGCATTAGAACGTGTGCATTCGAAGCGGCCGGCGCGCCTGGCGCCCTGAATACCTGCGCACCGTCGTGCGACATGAGCAAAACGTCCTCTGGAATGAAAGTCCGGTTGAGGTTGATTGAGTTATTATACGCTTGAATAACAAGCAGGCAAGTGCAAAACTGCACATCGTCCTGATCGCGGCCGCTTGGTGATGCCAGCGAAACACATGCCCCACCCGAAAGACCAAATCCAATTCGCAGTAGACAAACATGACCCTTCACACCCTGAACAGCGACCCGGGCCTTGTCACGATGCGGCGCCGCCTCCATGCCATCCCCGAAATCGGCCTGTCGGAATTCAAGACATCCGATTTCGTTGCGGCAGAGCTCACCAGGCTCGGATACGACGTGACCCGCGGTCTGGCAAAAACAGGGATCGTCGCGACCTTGCGTAATGGCGACGGCAAACGGAGCATCGGCATCCGGGCCGATTTCGACGCCTTGCCGATCGAGGAACAAACCGGCGCGGACCATGCCAGCACGCACCCCGGCTGCATGCATGCCTGCGGCCATGACGGCCATACGACGATGCTGCTTGGGGCCGCGGCGCTGCTTGCCGAAAGGCGGCAATTCAATGGCACCGTTCATCTGATTTTCCAGCCGGCGGAGGAAAACTTCGGCGGCGCGAAACTGATGATGGAGGACGGTCTCTTCGACCGGTTTCCTTGCGACGCCGTTTTCGGGCTCCACAACGAACCCTCGTTGCCGTTCGGAAGTTTCGCTTTCAGGGAGGGGGAAATGATGGCGGCTGCCGATGAATGCAGGATCACCATCGTCGGCAAGGGTGGGCACGGCGCCGAGCCGCATCTGGCAGCGGACCCGATCGTGTGTGGCGCGAGCATCATCATGGCGCTTCAGACCATCATATCCCGTAACACGCAGGCATCGCAGCCGGCTGTCATTACCGTCGGCACATTCCATGGCGGCAATGCCAGCAACGTCATTCCCGAGCGTGCCGAAATGTGCCTGACCGTGCGTGCGCTCGATCCGGACATCCGCGACAACCTGGAAGACCGTGTCCGCACCGTCGCTGAGGGCCAGGCCGCAAGCTACGGCATGCATGTCGAGATCGACTATGAGCGCTTCTATCCGCCATTGATCAATCCGAAGGCCGAAACCGACTACGTCCGCGCTTTCGCGGAGCGGTTTGCCGGTGCGGACAAGGTCCACGACATGCAGCATCCGATTATGGGCAGCGAGGATTTTTCCTATTTTCTGCAAGAAAGACCCGGTTGCTACTTCCTTCTCGGCACGGCCAGGACGGAAAACGACCCGCCGCTGCATCACCCGCAATATGATTTCAACGACGACGCCCTGCCGATTGGAGCCGCGTTCTGGACGGAACTTGCCGAGGACTTCCTGGCGCAGAAGTAAGCCCGTATCGCCGGTACAATGCCCCCTTCTCTCGCGAACCCGCCGCGCAACGGCTGCAATCCCGTTTCTTTCGAGCATTCAGACTGACAGGACCCGATGACACCTGATGAAAAACTGGACACCCCTGCCGGAATCATAAATAAAATTGAATATTTATCGCAAATTATAAATAATAATGAAAAAGTGATTGAGATCACAAAGCAGAAAATCAAATCTAATATTTAAAAGTGATCGTAATCACAATATTTATCTTATATTATTACTTTGTGATTTGAATCACGCTTACAGAAATAGATAATAATTCTTTAGTGACGCACGTCACTACAGATTAACCAAAAATGACCCAAGGTCACCTTGTCACGAGGCGAAGGCTCATGGAGCTGACCGGCACGTGACGGGGGCTCAGAGTTAACTAACCGGACCAACCGTCCGGCATTCCCCCAAGAATTTTCCAGGCCGCGGCTGCGGCCTGACAGACGAATTCAGCGGCTGAAGGTCGCTGCAGTTTTGCGTGTGGTTTGACTTGGATGCGGGCTTCGGAAAACCCGCCTCCCGAACAGAGACCGCCGGTCGTTGACGACCGCCGGAACGGATACGTGCGGCCTTTTCTTAATACCTGCCGCGCACAGGCAAGAGGGACGAACAATGAACGAGAATGTTGATACCCAGGAATACGGTCTTCCCGACTTCACCCTGCTTGGTGAGAGTCTCGCGCTGATGGCCCACTGCGACCTCTACCGGTCCCGCAGCATCGACCAGTTCGGTGCGCTGATCCTTCCGCCGATGCGATTGGGCCAGTTTAGGACCTGGCGCCGCAGCGGTGTGGCGGTTGCCCTCGCGACATGGGCCTATCTCGACGAACGGACGGAGCACGCCGTTCTGGAAGAGGACGAGCCCCTGGCCCCGGAGGACTGGGCTTGCGGAGACCGGCCCGTGGTCATGGATCTCGTCGCGCCCTTCGGTGACGGTTTCGCCGCGTCGCGGGATCTGGTCCGGACAATTTTCCCCGGCATCGCCTTCAAGGCCGTGCGTCGCTCCCCGGAAGGCGACACACGCCGCATCGTGCAATTCGCCGGCCTGACCGCCGACGGCGAAAAGGTTGCACCCTCCTCCCGGATCGCAGCCTGATTTTTAGAAAATAACTCTTTTTAACAATAGCTTGGACAAGGAATTCGACCCATGGGAAGTTCATCGAGATCAATTCATCAGACCTATAAGCTCTACGGCATCAGCGTTTACAAGAATGCCGGCAGCGGCAACGACAAGCTTTACGGTTATGCCGCCAAGAGCCACTTGCTCGGCGGATCGGGCAACGACACGGTTTACGGTTATGGCGCCTGGAACAAGCTGGACGGTGGTTCGGGCAACGACCTCATCAAGGCATGGGGCGCCTCCAACTACCTTTATGGCGGCTCCGGTCATGACCGCATGTACGGTTACGGTGCCTACAACTCCATGTCCGGTGGATCGGGCAACGATTCCATGTACGGCTACGGCGCGAAGAACAAGATGTGGGGCGGCTCCGGCCACGACTACATGAAAGGCACCGGCGCCTATAACTACATGAGCGGCGGTGATCACAACGACCGGATCTACGGACACGGTGCCCGCAACGAGATGTATGGCGGCAACCACGACGACAAGCTCTACGGCTATGGCGCGTCCAACAAGATGGACGGCGGTGCGCACAACGACAAGCTCTACGGTTACGGTGCGCATAACGACATGTATGGCGGCAGCGGCAACGACTATCTTGAAGGCTGGGGCGCAGTCAACAACATGCGCGGCGGCAGCGGCAATGACGTGATCAAGGGTCGCGGCGCCCTCAATAACATCTACGGCGAAAGCGGCAACGACACGATCGAGGCCATCGGCGGCGTCAACAATGTTCATGGCGGCACCGGCGACGACAACATCAAGGGCATTGGCGGCACCAACGTCCTCAGGGGCAATGAAGGCAACGACACGATCACCGCGGTCGGCGGCGTCAACACCGTCTTCGGCGACGCGGGCGACGATCACATGGTCAGCGCCGGTGGCGTCAACGTCATGTTCGGCGGCACCGGCAACGACAAGATGATCGCAAGCGCCCTGCTGGCGACCAGCCAGAGCGGTGAAGCGGGCAACGACACGATGGTTGCCGTCTCCAACGCCAACCTTCAGTGGGGCGGCGAAGGCGACGACACCATGGTCGGCATCGGCAACCTCAACATCCAGTCCGGCGGCAATGGCGATGACCTGCTGCTGGCCGCCGGTCAGACCAACGTGCAACTCGGCGAAGACGGCAAGGACAAGATGTTCGCCGTCGGCAGCCTGAACGTCCAGGTCGGTGGTGATGGTGAGGATCTGGCCGTCGCGGTCGGCAGCACCAACATCCAGTATGGCGGCAACGACGCCGACATCCTCGTTGCCGGCGGCGGTGCCAACATCCAGATCGGCGGCACCGGTAACGACTGGTTGATCGGCGCCGGAAAGGGCAACGTCCAGTTCGGTGCGGAGCTCTGGTCGACCATCCCGGACGGCGTCAACCTAGCCGGTTTCGATCTCGACGCGGCCAAGGACAAGCTGGCCGAGTACGCCAACTCCACGGGAACCGACGGCACCAACGTCATGCTGGCCGGTGGTGAACTCAACATCCAGCTCGGCGGTTCGGAAACCGACATTGCGATCGGAGCCGGCAAGGGCAACATCCAGGCCGGCGGCGGCGGCACCGACGTTCTTCTCGGCGGCGGCAAGGGCAACCTGCAGTCCGGCGGCGACGGCACCGACCTGATGATCGGCCTCGGCCGCGTCAACGTCCAGGAAGGCGGCGGCGACACCGACGTCATGATCGCCCTGGAACGCGGCAAGGATGCCGGCGTCCAGCTGCAGTTCGGCGGCGATGCGACCGACTTCATGATCACCCGCGGCGGCGACGGCGAAGCCGACCCGTTCAAGGCTTTCCTAGATCATTTCAAGGACAAGATCACCGAAAAGGTGAACGAGAACAAGGATGGCGAGGAAGAGGACACCGGGGAGACGGACACCACCACGACCGAGACCGAAACGACCTCCACCGAATCCGACGACACGAAGAAGCAGAGCCTCAAGGACAAGATGCTGGAAAACGCACCTTCGCTGAACCTGCAGTTCGGCGGTGACGGCGGCGACCTCTTCAACACCGGCGGCAACCTCGGCTTCCAGATGGGCCAGGAAGGCAACGACATCTTCCTCGGCGGCGGTTCCTTCAACTTCTCCTTCGGCGGCACCGGCGACGACCTGATGATGATGACCGGCGAAAAGACCAACTTCGTCTTTGGTCAGGACGGCGGCGACTGGCTGATCGATACCGGCGCATTCTCCGACCTGTTCTGGTCGGCCGTCTTCCCGCAGCTGCCGGACTTCGGTTCGGGTGACGGCTCCGATGCCTCGTCCCTGCTGCCCCTCGACCTGTCGGTCTCCGACACGTTGTCCGATCTCAACGGCAAGGTCGACGAGGTCAAGGACTTCCTCGATGCGGTGAACCCGCTGGACGACATTGTCGAAGCGGTCGGCGAGGTGGTCGACGAGGCCAAGGAAGCGGTCGAAGGCATTCACGACACGATCGCCTCGATCCTCGACTATTCCAGCACACAGTATTTCGGCGGCGACGGCAACGACTTCCTGACCGGCGGCGAAGCTGGCGGGGATGCGGTCGGCGGCAAGGGCGACGACACCTATCTCTTCACCTTCGGGTCCACCGGTGAGATGGATGTCGACGAGGCCGGCCTCGACGCGGCCCGCGAACTCGGCGACTTCGTCGGATTTGCCAGCGACAAGCTGGACGCCATCTCCGGCGGCGGCGGCGGCTCGGATGTTCTGGAACTGCGCAATGCCGGTGACATGGATGCCAGCAGCCTGAGGTTCTTCGTCGAAGGCGGCAAGGACCTGGTGATCGAGGGTGACGGCGGCAGCGTCCGCATCAAGAACATGCACGAGGAAGCCACCAAGGTGGAAACGCTCCGCATCGTCGGCGAAAACGGCACGCAGGACATCGATATCGGCGCGGCCTTCGACGACGGACTGTTCGTCTTCACCTGGGCGGACCGCTCCGGCGACACCGGCATCGAGGCGCTCGACGACTTCGAAACCAGCTTTGACGACCCGGATGCCGGCCTGATCGACTTCGACGGATATTTCGGAGCGTTCAGCGAGGAAAGCACGACCGAACAGGCTTTCGCGGCCGCCTTCGATGGCTGGATGGACACCATCGTCGATGCCGGCTCCAGCCTGCCGCTGGTCGGCGGAGCAATCGGCACGGCGGGCGATCTCGCCGAAAGCGTCTTCGCCTTCCAGACCCCGGAAGTTCCGGACGAGTTCAGCTTCCTCTGATCCTCAACATTGACTGACGAAGACTGCAAGCCACGCTGCCCGCGCAGCGTGGCTTTATTTTTCCGTTTACAGCAGGCTGTCGGCCATTTTCTGTTCCGCCGCCGTATTGGCCCTGCGGAAGATCAGCGTCACCAGTGTCGACGTGATCACGATGAACAGCGAATAGAGCGCGCCGACCGCCATGATCGGCTGCTGCTGTTCGCCCGGAAAGGTGAGCACGATGATGGCGATGCCGAGCGGCGCGTTCTGGATCCCGGTTTCCAGCGCCACGGTGCGCGCATTACGCGGATGCAGCTTGAGCGCCCGCGCGAACATGTAGCCGATGGTGATGCCGAAAACCCCGAGCATGATCGCGACGAAATAGGTCGACGGCGCGGTCGTCATCAGGAACTGCCAGTTGCGCGGGATCCAGGAAATCGCGATGAACGCGATGAAGACCAGCGCCAGCACCGACCCGAAGAACTCCGTCACCGCACCCGCATTCGCATTCACCCGCCTGAGGGTCATGCCGATGGCAACCGGCACGAGCAGGATCACCAGCGTCGCGATGATGTTCTCGCGCGGGATCTCCAGATCGAGCGCCGAGGCATAGATCAAAAGCACCAGCGGAATGAGAACCACGCCGAACACGGTCGAGGTCACCGTCATCAGGACCGACAGCGCCAGGTTCCCCTTGGAGAAATAGGTGAAGATGTTCGACGTCGTCCCGCCCGGCATGCACGAGACGATCAGGAGGCCGATCGCGATCGGCGCCGGCAACGCAAGCGCAATCGTCATCAGGAAACCGATCAGCGGCATGAAGCCGAACTGCGACACCACCCCGATGCCGAGCCCGTAGGGCCGGCGCAGCGCCAGCAGGAAATCACGGGGCGTCAGCGACGCGCCCATGCCCAGCATGATGACGAAGATCATCGCCGCCAGCAGGGCCTGTTCCAGGGGTCCGACCATGGCTCACTCCGCCTCGCTGGTGCGCAGCTCTTCCGCGCGCAGGTCTTTTCGAAGGATCTTCCCGACAATCGATTTCGGCAGCTGCTCGCGCACGGTCACGTCCTTGGGCACCTTGTAGGCCGTCAGGTGTGTCTTGCAGAAGGCGCGGATATCGGCTTGGGACAGGCTCTTGTCGGTCAGGACGACGAAGGCTTTGACCGCCTCCCCGGTCGTCTCGTCCGGAACGCCGATCACCGCCGCCTCGAAAATCCCCGGATGGGACGTCAGGCAGTCCTCGACCTCGTTCGGATAGACATTGAAGCCGGAGACGACAACCATGTCCTTCTTCCGGTCGACAATGGTGAAATAACCGTCTTCGTCCATGACGCCGATATCGCCGGTCAGGAACCAGCCGTCGCGAAAGACGCCGTCCGTTTCCTCCGGCTTGTTCCAGTAGCCGGACATGACCTGCGGTCCCCTGACCGTGATCTCGCCGCGCTCGCCCGTTGGCACGACATTGCCGTCATCATCCTCGCAGCGCATCAGCGTCGACGGCAGCGGGATGCCGATCGCCCCGTCCCGTGCCTTGCCGATCGGGTTGAAGGAGAGCACCGGCGAGGTCTCCGTCAGCCCGTAGCCCTGCACAACAGGTCTTTGTGTCACCTCTTCCCAGCGCGCCGCCACCTCGCTCTGCAGCGCCATGCCGCCGGCAGAGGCAAATTTCAGGTATTTCGGCGGGCTGTCGCGGAACCAGAGCTCGTTGTTGAGCCCGTTGAAAAGCGTGTTCACCCCACTCATCCAGGTGATCCTGTAATTCTCGAAGGCTCTTTTCAGATTGCTCAAGGGTCTTGGATTTGGGATCAGGATGTTGCGCCCGCCGATCCAGTAAAACGCCAGCAAATTCAACGTGAAAGCGAAGATGTGATACATCGGCAACGCCGTCAGCGCGACCTCCTTGCCCCGCTCGAAGGCAGGGATCATCTCCAGCGTCTGCTCCATGTTGACAATGAGATTCCGGTGGCTGAGCATCGCGCCCTTGGCAATGCCGGTCGTGCCGCCGGTATATTGCAGGCAGGCGGTGTCCTCGGGCGCGACCTGCTGGTGATAGGCCTCGACCTCGATGCGCTTGCTGCCAAGCTGCGTGCGCCCCGCGTCAAGCGCGTCCGGAAAGCGGATATGCGAGACATCGATCGGCTGCACGGACCGGTCCCAGTATTTCTGCACCAGGCCGATGATACCGCGCGGCAGGACGGGAAAAAACTCCGCCACCCGCGTGACGATGATGTTGGGGATCGGATGGCCGCGCGTCGCTGCCGGGATCTTGTCGGCGAACATGTCGACGATCACGAGGGCCTTGGGCTCGGCATCCTGGAACTGGCGCGCCATTTCCTCCGCTGTATAGAGCGGATTGACATTCACCAGGACGCAGCCTGCCTTCAGAATGCCGAAGGCTGCGACGGGAAAGGTCAGCCCGTTGGGCAGCTGCACCGCCACCCGGTCCCCCTTCACCAGCCCCGCCACCTCGCGCAGGTAGACGGCAAAGGCGTCGGACATCTCGTCCACCTGCTCGAAGGTGAGCGTGCCGTTCATACCGTTATGCATCACGGTGGTGAACGCCGGCGCCGGTCCGAACGTGCCCGAAGCCGAGCGGATCAGGTCGGGGATCGTCCGGTAGGACGCCTCATCGATATCCGCCCGCATCTCCGGCCCGTAAAACGCGGTCCATGGCCGCTCGTCTGTCGTCACGCTCTCCTCCAGGCCACCACCCGTCTCGCCCCCTTGCGCCGCCAGTCTCGTCCCCGTCTCGTCGTGAGCCAGCTTAACCGCACCCCCACCCCGACGCGACACCCAGTTTCACCTGTTCACAGGTCCACTGCGAAACCTGTGCGCAGGTGTGCGATGAGGCGCCCGGATGCAGCGGGTGGTCTGGAGATCGTAGGTAGGTCGGTGGGAGAAGATGGGTAGGGTGGATAGACGCGAAGCGTAATGAGACACTCCCCTCACCCTCCCCCCAGCGTCCAGACCTCCACCCCTTCCCGCCGCCCGCGAATATCGAATCTGCCCGCGTTCTGCAGTCCGGGCGCGATCGCGTGCGGGTCGGCACCGCTTGCCCGGACCGCTTCGATCAGGTCGTCGCTGACGACGACATCCGTGCCGGTCTCGCGGGTGAGATGTTCCAGGCGGCTGGCGACGTTCACCGTGTCGCCGAGAACGGTGTATTCCAGCTTGTGATCGTCGCCGATATTGCCGACCACCGCGTGACCGTAGTGAACGCCGATACCGGCGCCGACCGGCGGATCGCCGGCCTGCTGCCGGTCCGCGTTCCAGGCGCGGATCGCGTCCGCCATCTTTGCCGCGCATCTGA
The DNA here is from genome assembly GCF_965232425.1 of Roseibium sp. Lineage (GTDB taxonomy): Bacteria > Pseudomonadota > Alphaproteobacteria > Rhizobiales > Stappiaceae > Roseibium. The sequence goes on along the minus strand of NZ_OZ246971.1, from coordinate 4,162,039 downwards.
GCGCCCGCGCGGCGTCGTCCGGCCGGGTGCGCGGGGTGCCGAAATGCACCATCACCGCATCGCCGATGAACTTGTCGATCGTTCCGTCCTGCTCGAAGGCGACCTTTGCCAGACGGCCGTGAAAGGCGCGCAGAAGCGCGATCAGGTCCTGCGGCGGCAGTTTTTCGGAAATCGAGGTGAAGTCGACCATGTCCGCGAACAGCACCGCCACGGGCCGGTTGCCGGGCTCGTCCGGCTGCCAGCGGCCTTCGGCGAACTCGCGCACGATGTTGGGAGAAAAGTAGCGCGACAGCATGGCCCGCTGCGCTTCCGCCGCCACCTGCCGGCGCACCAGCGCCCGCGAGCGCACCACCACGATGGTGAGAATGACGGAAATCAGCACCAGAAACACCACCTGGTTGGAGAGCCGCGCAAGACCGACGGCATTCGGATCAAGCACCTTAGCAAGCGCCGCCGCCGCCCCCATACCCTCGTCAAGCACGTCGCCGGAGGTGAACGGGATCGCGTCCGGACGGGTCGCGACCCACAGGTAGCCGAGCGTCCAGGTGGCCGCTGCCGCCAGCCCCGTCCAGATGACCAGCGCGGGCTTGTAACTGAGCGCCATGCTGACCACGAACACCCCGAGATACAGGAATGCCGGCGTCCTGAGGTTCATCTGCTGCGTCCAGCCCTCGAAATCGAACGGGGTCGGCACAATCAGAACGAAGCTGAGCGCCGCCGCATCCAGCAGGACGAAGCCCGGGAGCAGCCACGTATGCGCCGCAGACCGGTGCCGTAGTGCATAAGGCACGGTGCCCAGAACCGCGAAGGCCGTGATCGCGGCAAGATAGAGCTGCGCGCGCTCGAAGGGGAGCGTAAGCGACACCCAGGCAGCCAGGATCAGGAGAACCGCGCTCCGCCCCCAGAAGACATAGGCGAGCCCGGACGCCTCCTCGCGCGCGATGGCGTCGCTCACGGATCGGGACGTCATCGGAGGGCGCGCGGCTGGAAAAAACCACATCTGTCAGTCCCTTCGCGGCCCCCGCTGCGATATCGGCGATAAAAGAGCGCGGGACGCGCAGCCTGGGGCCGGCGTCCCGCGTCAAGCATGTGAACGACGCTTCCCCTCAGGAGCGCGAAACGTCGTATTTGCCCTCGGCGCTCATGTAGAAAACGCACGCCTCCGGCCCGCTGCAGGTCACGTCGTGCACGGTTGCGGACCCGGAGCCGAAATAGCTGCCCGGGTCGAGCGGCGTGGCTTCCGATGCACCGGGCACCCGATGGCTCGCGGCACCGCTGATGACGACGGCCCGCAGCAAGGCACCGCTGCCGGCAATCGTACCTTCGAACCCGGCCGGCAGTTTCAGAAAGGTGCCGTTTTTCCCGGTGTTTGACGGATCCCCCCAAAGGAATGCCATTTTCGGCCGGTCCGCGCCTTCGGCTGCCCCCGGCGCGTCGACCCAGGCGACATCCGCCGCGTCGATCCAGACAATGTTACCGGCCGCGACATTCACCGGAAACTCGCCATTGGCGAAGGCCCGGTCCTTGGGCTGAACGAGATACGGCCCCTCCTGGATCTCCAGGAAGGCAGTCGACAGTCCGGCATCCTCGCGCGCGGCGGTGATGTGGGTCGCCCCGGCGGGCTGGGTCCAGAACGAGCCCGGCCCCATCCACATGGGTTCGGCGGCCGGGTCGTCATTGTGAACTGCACCGCTGATCACGACCGCCCGGTAGGTGATGTTGTGAATATGCGGCGGCGAGCTGAAGCCCGGCTTGAACCGGATGAGGGTTCCGGTCGGAACGTCTTCGCGGATGTCACCCCACAAGACGCCCGCCTGCGGGCTGGCATCGCCGCGCGCCGGGTTCAAAGGCTGGAAGGTGACGTCCGCACTCGGCACCACTTCCACAGTGCCCGGGGCTTGCGGGTTCTGGGATGCCGCCGGCCAGGCGGCAAGCGCAACGACGGTTGACAAGGCAAGGGCGAGGCTGGAGAGGCGCATCTTGAAACTCCCGGGTCTTGGCGCGGCGCGCGAGGCGCTGTTCTGTCTGTCTCGCCCTTTAAATAAGCTTCGCTTTTCGCTAATAATCGAGCGGATATCAAATTTACTATTTGGAAAAATCAAAGAATGTCTCTCGACCTGAAATCGCTGGAACTGTTCGTGCGCGTGGCCGCGCTCGGCGCGATCGGCAAGGCCGGCGCGGAGTTCGGCCTGTCCGCAACGGCGGCGACCCAGCGCCTGCAATCCCTGGAGGCCGCGGTCGGGACGCAGCTGTTTCACCGCACCACCCGGGCGGTGTCCCTGTCGACGGACGGCGAGATTTTCCTGGCGCATGCCAAACGCATACTCGGCGATGTCGAAGAGGCGCTTGCGGATATCCGGCCCGATCCGCGGGATATCAAGGGCGAGCTCCGCATTGCCTGTTCGGCCTCCTTCGGCCGCCTGCACATTGCCCCGCACGTGACGGAGTTCCTCGACAGTCACCCCGGCGTGTCGCTCCAGCTCGCCATGAGCGACAGCGTCATCGATATCGTGGAACAGGGTTTCGATATGGCGATCCGCATCGGCGCGCTGGCGCCTTCGACGCTCAAGGCGCGCAAGCTGGCCGTGAGCCCGCGGATCCTTGTCGCCGCGCCCTCCTATCTTGAAACAAACGGCATGCCGTCCGCCCTGGACGACCTGAAACAGCACAACTGCCTTGCCCGCGAGGACATGCGCACCTGGTCGCTGAGCGCGCCCGACGGCTCGCTGCACGATGTCAGGACCAACGGCAATTTTTCCTCAACCAGCGCCGAGGCGATCACGGAAGCCGCGCTTTCAGGACTTGGCATTGCGCGCAAATGCACCTGGGAGATCGCCGGACACTTGGCCGCCGGAACCCTTGTACCGGTTCTGGAGGACTACACCGCCGCCCCGTTCTGGCAGGTCTTCTCCGTCCGCCCGCCCTCCCGTCTGCCCCCCGCCCGCGTGCGCGCGTTCACCGACTTTCTGGAGACGAAGTTCAGGAAGGTTCCGGCCTTGTGCGGGGAATAGATCTAAGCCGCGATCGCTAGGCTGATCTATTTAGACTATTTGAATTGAACCCGTTGCAAATCAATAAGTTACCTCACGGGTATCCCGCAAAACTCTGCGCCCGGCTATGCTTTCTAATGAGGTTTTTCAGCGGTTGAAGGTCAGGCGACTGGTCGGTGTTCTGAAATAGGTGCCGATGTGTGGGCAATAATTCAGATTGGCATGAGCGTCGATCCACAGCCGGCGTGCGCATGGTCCTTCTACAGATTGAGCATCCAGTTTTCCCGGCGCAGCAAAACTTACAAGCGTTTGTAGTTGAGATTGTTTGTACAGAACTTGCGCTGTTCCGCCTGCCAGTTGTGTGATCGTCCCCCACCCAAAAAAGTCCGATCTTTGCCTCGGACAGACAGTGGTTTCAAGCAGCGATAGCGGACTCTAGGTGCATACCCAAGCATTCTGCTTGTCGAACACAAAGCCAACACATTGGCATTATCAACGGTGATCTTCCTGCTGGAGACGCACAAGAGGTTCAAATCTTGCCAGCTCATCTGCGGGATTTGAACAATTGAGACAGAATGTTTCCAGTTTGCCCCAGTCTATCCGATGCGATTGCTCTGCTTAGGTGTATCTAGGATTGCAGCCATGAGATCATCTGTAGTCGGGGCAAATTTGTGCTGCATCCTTGTTCAAAAACTTTGGGTAACTTACGTAGGTAGGTGCCGTCTCTATTATTTCCACACCTTTCAGTTGCAATAAATTGACGCAACCTTGAATACGTTTATAGTTAACACACTACCTAAATGATAAGTGTGTGAAGATGCCTACAAAAAGAAACCAGGTTACCGTTCTACGGCAGCTGTCCTCAGCGACGATCAGCAAGCACGTTAGGGCAGCGATATGTCGAGAAATGGCAATTGGCCCACTTTGCCGATTGAGTTGGGTTCCGAGTGACGATCCACACAATCTGAGTAGCTCCCAGTGGCGGGCAAGAGGGAGCCGGATAGTTGCAGATCTCAAATATACTTATCCAAAACTCTCAGTAAAAAATCGTGAGATTGATGATCATCACTCAGTGAAATTGGGGAAGTTCCGAGCGTTTTTAGTTAATAGGATTATTTTGGCAAAGTAGATTGGGAGGCTAGGAGCAATTACCATGCTACGACTTTTTTTCTTACTATCTTTCTTAATAGTAGCTGGCGATTCTACAGCACAATCGTTCGATCAAACTGATCAGACTAGGCTTTGCACGCGATCGGATGACGGAAACTGGTATCTTGATCCAGAGAAGATTACGAAAATACTGGTAGGCAAAATGCTGGCCAGCGGTAGTGTCGAGGTAATTGGTGCACCAGATGGGTCATACTCGATCGAAAGAATAAATCGAACTCGTGTGTTTAACGAGAATAAAGACGATATCGAAGATCTTTTCGAAAATCTGGAGGTATTGCGTTATCAAGTTGTTTTTTCAAGGCAGGCGACCGCGGAAGAACGTTTACAAAACCCGGAGCTTGAATACGAAAGCGCAGCACTTCTCTATCCTAAGGATCGCTTGATTAGTGTGGTTTGCAACAACATACAAGTTGCCCCGCCTGACGATCCCTCCAAGGATCAAGACGAAGAGTTTCGTGTCGAGGCAACGATGCGCGTTCGTGGAGAAGTAAGCGACCTTGTAAACGACATCGGACCCAGGGCAGTTCCAGCAATTTTTGCTTTCAGTCGAGATTTCGAAGGCAATGACGCCACATTCCAGTCTGACGTGGCAGTCGGCTTGGCGCTGAAAGGTCGCATTAACGACCACTTGAAAGGTCAATTGGTGTTCTACGGTCAATTGGATAATTTCAGGTCATCTGCCAGTGCTGATAGTAACACTGTATCATATTCATCTGGACTTATTTTGAACGCAGAAATTAGTAGTAGCCGTTTAGAGAATGAGATGTCCATCGTCGGCGATTATACGGTTGACGACACGTTTTCTGGTCGCACAGAAGTAATATCAGGCCGGTTGATCTACAGTCCGATTCCAAGAATCGGATCAGGGGCAATATTCGACTCGCTTCGAGGCGGCCATTACTTTTTCAACCGATCATTCGCCTTTTATACAAGAGTCGGTGGTGAAATGGTTTACTCAAACGCGATCAAAAACGGCGGCAACCCTGAGTTTGACGAAGACAACACCTATTTTCATGCCGGTGTGTTTGCGGGAGTAACATTCGACTGGTTCGATGCAAACAAGTTAATTTTCGGCAGTTCGGACAATCCGTTGCAGAAGCTACAGCTGTTTGCCCGTTATAAGTGGCTGCACGGATTCAGTGGTACGTTAGACAGTTTTTATCGGTTTGAGACCGGTGTTACGTTTGTCATCGGAGAAAAGGAGAATTTCGGTATTACTGCAGAGTACGTAAATGGCAGACTAGACAACACTTTGGTTCCGGTGGATTTATTGAAAGTGGGTCTATCGGTAAAATTCTAAGATGTATGTCCAGGGTATCGTTGCAGACTACAACCTCTGCACGAGTCCGATCAATGTCGCGTTTTGCAGCGAATTTGTAAAGGTGGCGACGAAGTTTCTAAGATCAGTAGACCTTGATCTCACATTTCACAAAGAACTTACCACGGTTTGGGAAGGCGCTTGATCGCCCCAAGTCTGTGGTCCGGTTGCATTAGCTACACTAGTCCCTTCGGTCCACGCCGCTTCCCACTTTTCCTGCCCTGCTCCCCATTTTGTCCGCATTTAAAAGTTAGCTCTGTTCACGATGTGATCTTTGTTGGATTGGGCTGCAAATTCAAGGGGCGTGAGCCCGGCAAGGCTCGTATGCGGTCCGTTCAGATTGCAATCGATTCTCCGGTCTTCAATGATGTCCCGGGCGTGTCGGTAGCTGCGGAAAAGATGTTCGTTGAGACATTCATTCCGAAGTCGGCCCGTTGAAGCTCTCGACAAAACCATTTTACATCGGTTTTCCCGGTGCGAGACAGTTGGGAGCGCAGCAAAAAGCATCGTTTGTGAACTGGTTCAGAAACTAAAGCACAGCAACTTGTCTGTATGACGCTCCTTGCAAGCTGTGCGGGCCGTTCTTTTTGAGGTGCTTGCGCGCGGCATTTAGAAGAGCGGTCTCAGTGAGGTACGGTCGTAGCGTCTCCAAGTCGATTAATGTGGCGTTTACTGCATCTATTTCCCAAGACATTTTGATTTCCTCTGCTGTCACAGAGCGTCTTTCGATCGCAGGAGAAGTGTTACCAAGAATTTCTCCTGTTTCATCGTTGACTAGAAAAGGCTTGTTGGGCGCGATTGACACACCATCATCAGTCGCAAAAGATTGTTCGCTACGTGCAAGATGTCCGAGGGCATTTATTACCTCTTTTTGAGCCGATTTTGCTTCTCTCTCCATTTCTTTGAAGAAGCTCTCCACCCGATTAACCAATTCCCGCAACGGTTTGGTGTCCAATAGTCGCGTCGACCTGCAATTGGATGTGTGCGTTTTGAGCTGCTCAGCAAACTTTTTTGCTTTCGACGCGTCGACGTCAGACTGAAGTGTAGCTGGCATCCTGTCGCGGGCTGCCATCAACTCTTCATGTCTGCTTTTCAAGTTTTCATTGGCCTCCTTGATGGTTTGGACAACCGCATCGAAATCGATCGCAAATATATTGTTCCTACCTACCATTTTGAGCGTAGTCTCCTTTTTTAGTTGATTCTTCCAACCTATTGAGCGTGTGCAGTCCAAAATAGGTCTAGCTGGTGTTATGCGATTTTTTGAATGACACGCCTCAAAGAGCAACAGAAACCAAGCTACGTAAAAATTAAGAACCTTTCCCTAAGTGCTTGTGGAGATTCGCTGCCAGAAAGTTTCTCATGCTTGGCCTAGTTCCCGAAGCAAACCACCTGGCCATTGTTCAGAAGCACGGGACGCGTGCCGTTGTCGCACGAGTATTCCTTATCCCCGATAATCAGGAGCAACCCGACATAGTAAGGCGCGTTTGACCTGCGCTTTCGTTGATCGGAGGAACTCCCGCCGCGGCGATTGCGTTTCTTGATCTGGTGAACCAGTGCCGGCGCCTGATGGAATTGTGCCGGCATTGTTTCCGGCGCGGCCAACGTGGCCGCGTATAGTATCGCGCTGAGCATCACTTTCCTTCATTTGCATATATTTGCAACATAGGAACGCCGTTGACCTTTTGCTTGCTGCTTTTGCAAAAAACTTCCTGATTCCTGTACTTAGATGCATATGAACTGCCGATTTCATTGAGAGCCTCAGCTTGGCCTTGAGGCGTCTCGCGAGACTCTGCTTGCGATTACCTTGTAAAAACTACTGATTCACCGGGAGACGATCGGTTAATTACTCTGGACTAACTTGTTTGCTACCTGTCAAACTTAAAGTTGAAAATGCTTTGCATTCAGAGACTTGAAAAGAGCTATCTGTCGATCGCTGCATGAAAATGGACGCCAAAAAAACCCGGTCCGACCTTCTGGCGCACGCTGTTTCAATCGACCTTGAGGTCGATCCGACAACAGCCAGGATTTTTGCATTCGCAGCTGTTGTGCAGGACCCCGGTGTGCCGAACCTTGTTGCAGAGGGGGCGGTGGCAGAGGCACTGAAAAAGCTCGATGGCTTTTGCCGGGGCTATGGGCATGTCATCGGGCACAACATTCTGCAACATGACCTGCCGCACCTTGCGGCGGCCTCACCCTCCTTCGCGGAAATGGCGGAGGCCCCGATCGATACGCTTTGGCTCAACCCTTTGGCTTTTCCGCGAAATCCCTATCACCACCTCGTCAAACACTATCAGGATGGACGGCTTCAGACGGGTCACGTGAACAACCCGGAGTTTGACGCGCAGCTTGTTTTCGAGGTGCTTGAAAACCAGCTTGCAGAATTTGAAAGGCTCAATGAAAAGTCGCCTGATGCTTTGACCGCGTATCACTATTTGTGCTGCCGCGAGCCGCGCTGTGGTGGTTTTGATCACGTCTTCTCCCATGTCCGCAAGGCACGGGTCCCGAGCCAGGACGAGGCCGAAAACGCAATTCGTCGCCTGCTCGGTTCTGCCGCATGCTCGGAGATGGTCGAACGCACTCTCATTCGGCTCGAGGACACCAGCCTCGCCTGGCCGATGGCATACGCCCTTTCGTGGATTTCCGTTGCAGGAGGCGACTCCGTCATGCCGCCCTGGGTGCGCGCCCAGTTTCGTGAAGCCTCGCGTCTTGTCCAGACCTTGAGGGACAGCAATTGCGGCAAGCCGGCATGTGACTATTGCCGCATCCATCACGATCCCAGACTTGCCCTGAAGCGATGGTTCGGTTTCGACGCCTTCCGCCCGGAACCGATGGATGAATTCGGCCGGCCGCTGCAAGAGCGCATCGTTGAAAGCGCAATGCAGGGTGAGAGCCTGCTCGGCATTCTCCCAACGGGCACCGGCAAGTCCGTCTGCTATCAGATCCCGGCGCTCTCCCGGTTTGACAAGACAGGCGCGCTCACGGTGGTCATCTCACCGCTCGTAGCGCTCATGGCGGACCAGGTACAGGGCCTGGCGCGCGCGGGCATCTCTTCCGCCGTCACGGTCAATGGACTGCTTTCCTTGCCGGAACGGCAGGATGCGCTGGACAAGGTGCGCATGGGCGATGCGTCCATGTTGCTGATCTCCCCGGAACAGCTGCGGAGCATCTCCGTCCGGTCTGTCCTCGATCAGCGCGAGGTCGGTCTATGGGTCCTCGACGAAGCCCATTGCATTTCGAAATGGGGCCACGATTTTCGACCGGATTACCGCTACATCGGCCGCTTCATCAAGGAACGGGGCGGCGGAGAGGACACGCGCGTCCTCTGCCTGACTGCGACGGCAAAGCCGGACGTCGTTCGAGATATCAGCGAGCACTTCAAGGAGCGGCTCGGTCTGGAGCTCACAGTGCACGATGGCGGCGCATCGCGAACCAACCTAAGCTTCGAGGTGTTGCCGACACAGCAATCAACGAAGATGACCGACATCCTTGATACGCTGGAAGATCATCTGCCATCGACCGGGGCGTCCGGAGCTGTCGTCTACTGCGCCACGCGAAGCTCGACGGAACGGGTTGCCGAATTTCTAAAGCAGCAGGGGCTTGCCGCAGAACGATACCATGCCGGTCTCAGCCCTGAAGAAAAGCGGGACATTCAAGAAGCGTTCAGGGTTGGTGAACTGCGCGTCATTGCTGCAACAAACGCCTTTGGAATGGGCATTGACAAGCCGGACATACGTCTCGTCGTTCATGGGGATGTGCCCGGCTCCCTTGAGAACTATCTGCAGGAAGCGGGGCGCGCCGGGCGGGATCGCGACCCGGCTCAGTGTGTCCTCCTCTTCAACACGGAAGACGTTGACCGGCAGTTCCGTCTGAGCGCGCGCTCGCGCCTGGCGCGCCATGAAATAGGAGCAATCCTGAAGGCGCTTCGACGGCTCGACGTCCGAACCCGGAAGACCGGCGAAGTTGTCGCCACCGCGGGAGAGATCGTAAAGGAAGAGAAAGAGCAGGAATTCGAGCGCGATAGCGCAACCGATGATACCCGCGTAAAAACAGCGGTTGCCTGGCTCGAAGAGGCAAAGCTCCTGGTGCGCGAGGAAAACCGCGTTCAGGTTTTTCCGGCGTCTCTTCTGGTAACCGATCTCAAGGACGCAAAGAAAATTCTCCTGCGTGCCGACATGACAAATGAGCGCCGAAGGCAGCTCTTGAGCATTGTCGAACATCTGATCAACGCTCCTTCCGAGGAAGGGATCTCGACCGACGTGCTCGCAGGCGTGAGCGGATTGACAGCCCCAGCACTTCGCAGAGCGCTTGCCGATCTTGAGGCTCTGGGCATTGCCAAAGACGACACGAATATCACGATCTTCGTACATGCAGGGGTCGAAAACGCTTCGCGCGCCCGGTTCAAGGCGGCTTCGCAACTCGAAGCAGACCTGATCTCCATGTTGAGGGAAGAGGCACCGGACGCGGACGATGGCGAGGCAACGCCATTCAATCTCGCGGTCACAAGCCAGACCCTGCGCGAAGCGGGTTACACCTGGGTGCGCCCGGACATCATCGAGACGCTTCTGAGAGGCATCGCGCAGGATGGCCGCGATATGGAGGGGGGACGCGGCAACATTCACGTACGCAAGGCGGCGCGGGGCAGCCTGTTCGTTCGTTTGCAGCGTTCATGGTCGATCGTGGAACAGACCGCAGAAATCCGAAGGCTCGGCGCAGAAAGACTGCTTTCCCATCTGATTGGAAAAGTACCGCTACACGTTCGCGGAAAAGACGTTCCGGTGGAGACAACACTCGGAGCCTTGCTTGCGTCAATCACAAGCGACGCGCTGCTTCGAAGCTCGGTGAAGGATCCGAGCAAGCTCATGGATCGCGGCCTCCTCTGGCTTCACGAACAGCAGGTGATCACGCTCGGCAAAGGTCTTTCCGTCTTCCGCCCTGCAATCACGATCCATCTCAATAAAGACGGGGGCAACTTTACCGTCCAGGATTTTGCCCCTCTCGAGGAGCACTATACCGAGCAGACCATCCAGACACATGTCATGGCCGCCTATGCCGAAAAAGGCCTTGAACACATGGACGAGGCCAGACGGCTTGCGGACGACTATTTCGAGCTTGAACAAGAACGGTTCATGAAACGGTGGATGCCGGGGCGGGGCGTTGAGTTCAGGCGTCAGGCAACGACCCAGGCCTGGTCCGCTATCGTCGACGCGCTGGGGAACTCAACGCAGGAGAAAATCGTTCGCGACGATCGCGAGCAGACGAACGTCCTCGTGCTCGCCGGACCCGGTTCCGGCAAAACACGTGTCCTGGTGCACCGGATCGCCTATCTCGTTAAAATCAAACGGGAAGATCCGGAGGGGATCCTTGTACTTGCCTATAATCGCCACGCCGCTGCCGAGATCCGGGAGCGGCTCCGCAGCCTGATCGGTGACGAGGCACGCTTTGTGACCGTTTCAACCATTCACGCGCTGGCAATGCGCCTCGTCGGCGCGAGCTTCACCGGCCGGGCAAGTGCCGAGACCCCGGACTTCGACACGCTTCTGATGGATGCTGTTCATCTGCTGCGGGGCGACGGACTGGACAAGGTTGCTGCCGAGGCGTTGAGAGACACCCTGGTGCAAGGGTATCGCTGGCTTCTGGTCGATGAATACCAGGACGTCGGGCCGGAAGAATACGCGCTCATTGCAGCCGTGGCCGGACGGAGCCTCGATGACCCGGATCTTCGCATCAGCCTGTTCGCCGTGGGCGACGACGACCAGAACATCTATTCCTTTAACGGCGCCTCCGTGAGACACATCCGGCAGTTCGAGGAAGACTATACGGCCAAACCCGTTTTTCTGACCGATAACTACAGGTCCACAGGCAACATCATTTCCGCCGCCAACGCCGTGATCGAGGGCTCCACGGACAGGATGAAAACCGGCCATGACATTGTTGTCGACAAGGCGCGCCGCAAAGAACCGATGGGGGGCCAAATGTCGGCACTCGATCCCGTCGCGCAAGGCCGCGTCCAGATCCTCGAGTGCCCAAGCGGCAACGATGCCCAGGCGCTTGCGGCGCTGAATGAGCTCCAGCGTCTGTCCCAACTTATTCCGGACTGGACCTGGTCGCGTGCTGCGATCGTCTCGCGGGACTGGCGCAAACTGGCTCCCGTCCGGGACTTCGCGGATGCTCTCGATATCCCGGTCGAGTTTGCGAATGAACGCGGTCCCGGTCTCTGGCGGATCCGGGAAATGCAGGCTTTTCTGAGCGCGATAAAGGAAGAGCGGAGCCGGCTTTTCACAGTGACTGATCTCCGCGAGACTTTGACATCCATTCCCAACTCACGGTGGACTGACCGGATCGATGCGGGGCTGGATTTGCTCGCGCGGGAAATTGGAGACCGGCGCCTGCCATCTGACGATGTTGTTGAATGGCTTGCGGAATGGTCGCGGGAAACCCGTGGGGAGCAGCGCGGGCTCAAGCTTCTGACAGCTCACAGCGCCAAGGGGCTGGAATTCGACGATGTCGTCATTCTGGACGGTGGCTGGGAACGCCCCTCACGTGCAGAAGATGGCGATGCGCCGAGACGGCTCTTTTACGTCGCGATGACACGCGCACGCCGCAACCTGATCGTCATGAGCAATGACAATCATGAATACCTGCCCACGCGGTCAGACGCGATCATCTGCCGGTCGGTTGTTCCCGATCTGTCGGCGCTCCCCGGACCGAGGCGGTTTTTCCAGTCCGCCGATCTGAGTACCGTCGACCTCTCCTTTGCCGGGAGGTACCGCGAAAACCATCCCGTGAATGCAGCCATTGCTTCCGCGTCCGCCGGCGACCCGGTCACGCTGGTTTTCGAGAAGGACCGTTGGCACCTGAAAGACGCAAATGGCGACAGCGTGGGCCGCATGGCAAGGAGTTTTGCGTTGCCTGACAATAAAAGGTTCGCGCGGGCGGAAATCTCCGCGATCCTCGAAAGACGCAAAGACGACTCCGACGCGTCCTTCCATCACACGCTCCGGCAGGACAAATGGGAAGTTGTCGTTCCGGAAATCGTGTTTGAAGCAATGAGTCTGAACCCTAGTCGTAAACCCTAAAGGAAGCGGATGCTCTTCGAGAAAAGATGATCTCCCGGGGTATCGAGTTATCAGGTACGCTGCGTCTCAATTCAGCTTCGAGTTGATGTTCGCCCATCTTGTCGAGGTACTTTTGCAAGACGCGGACCTTCGCGCGGCGCTCCTCCGGGTCGGGGAATTTTTCTCAGAGCCCTTGGTCGCCAATCGCCTTGAAGGAAGCGCGCCCGTCGATAACCCGATCCTCATGCGTATCGATTAGCTTTGACGCGAGTTTGGCTAAAGCCGTTATCGCCTCTTGAGAGCCGGAGGCGGCATGGACGGACTCCTCGAGGACGTCTCCAAGATCGGCTAAGCGGATTTGAGCTTTCGTGGCGGCTTGCGAATCCAATGAACGGAGGCGGTGGAACTCATCCTCGTAGAAGATATCGGGCCCCTGACCGGCAACCGTCGCTTGCCTTTGGCTATCGGTCTTTAAGCTGTGTTGGGTTTTGTGTTACCCACAATCGCCCGAAGGTCTCTCGGAACGACTTTTTGGAAGCCGCAGTTACTGCCGCGTTTGTAAACCTGCGCCATCGGAGCGCTCTTGACTAGCGTTGAAACTACTCAACACTATCCAATCTAATCAACAGAAATGATTAGCCTTTTTTATTTCAACCGCTTTTTAGAGAAAATGGTGGGCCCGGAGGGACTCGAACCCCCAACCAATCCGTTATGAGCGGACGGCTCTAACCAATTGAGCTACAGGCCCACGGCCCGGCAATCATCTGACTGGTTGCGGGGCACACAGTCCCTATACCACGGCGAACCGGCGGGGCAAGTGCTTTGCGCGGTCAAACCCGAAAAGGCCTTGGAAAGACGGGACATGGCGCGCCCCACTGGTCCCGGCGGAAAGACGGGTCTGACCGACTGCCGTCTGCTCTCGCCGAATGGAACCTCTTGAGGCAATCCCCAGTCAATGAACGCGTCCTTCCGGCCAGGCACCACGCGAGCCGGGAGCGCGATGTCAGGGACCGGCCGGTGTTGCCATTTGATCCGGCGAAAGCGTGCCCCTCCGGCGCCGGATCTCCGCTGAGCTGCGTCCGGGGTGACGAAGGAGGGGGCAAATGCATTCCCCCGGTCGTCATTCCGGACAAGTGCAGCGGAAGCTGCGCGCCGATCCGGAAACCAGATTTTTTCGCGCCAAAGGCGCGGCTCAATCTGATGGTGTCGACAAGAGTGTTGCTTCGCTCGCGCGATTTTCTGGATATCCGATCAAGCCTGGCACCGGTTCCGGATCGGCGTTCCGCGTCGCCTCATTTGCTGGAATGACGGTGGAGGAACATCTGCACTCTCCTTCGTCACCCCGGGCGAACGAAGTGAGACCCGGGGCCGGAGAGCCCGGTTCGCTGGAAATTTCTCTGCACAAGTATCGGCTTTCTCGGCCCCTGACCCGGGCTCCTATCCACTTTGCCTCAAGAAACCCGCGCCGAGGAGGGAACCGGCACACCGGCAGTCTTAGCGAAAGGCAGAATTAGTTCCGTTCCCTTAAGGCTTCAGGTCTAGACTGGCACGAACAGCTGACGAACCCGCCTATGGAACCAAAGCCGGAGCCGATATGCGAAGCCCCCTTCTGACCGCAACGCTGACGGTTCTTCTCGTCTGCATGATCGGCTGGCTGCTGGTCGTCGGGCGCTCGCTGCTGCTTCCCTTCGTCATCGCCCTCATCGTCTGGTACATGATCAATTCGCTCGCCCACGCGTTCCAGAAGATCCCGATCGGACCCTGGCGCCTGCCCGGCTTCGTCGCCTTCACCTTCGCGCTGCTGGCAATCTTCGCCGCCAGCACGGTCGTGCTTGACATCGTCACGGTCAACCTGGCCCAGCTCGCCCAGGACGCGCCCACCTACCAGCGGCGCCTTGAGGAAATCTTCGACCAGTTCTCGTCCCATTTCGATCTGAACGATCCGATCGAACTGAAAGACCTGCTGCCGGACAGCGTCGTCCCGCGCATGGTGACCGCCGGGGCCAGCCTGGTCACCACGCTGGCCGGTTCCGCCAGCCTCGTCTTTATCTATGTGCTCTTCCTGGTGCTGGAGCAGTCCACCTTCGACCGGAAATTCGAACGCCTGTTCGCATCGCCCGAGCGCGCCCAGTCCGCCTTCGCGATCCGGGCGGAAATCAACCGGTCGATCATGCACTATTTCTCCATCAAGACCGCCGTTTCGGTCGCGACCGGCGCGCTTACCAGCCTCGTCCTGATCCTGATCGGTCTGCCCTACGCCGCGCTCTTCGGTTTCATCGCCTTCCTGTTGAACTACATTCCGACGATCGGCTCGCTCATCGGCGTCATCTTCCCGAGCCTTCTTGCCGTCGTCTATTACGACACTCTCGGCCCCTTCTTTGCCATTGCCACCGGCCTCGGACTGATACAGTTCGCCATCGGCAATCTCATCGAACCGAAGCTGATGGGCTCCAACCTCAACCTCTCCGGCCTCGTCATCATGCTCTCGCTCGCCTTCTGGGGTGCGATCTGGGGCATTGTCGGCATGGTCCTTTGCGTCCCGCTCACCGTGATGATCGTGATTGTCTGCGCCCGGTTCGAAAGCTCCCGCCCGATCGCCGTGCTCCTGTCGGAGACCGGCGACGTCGGCCTGGCGAAATAGGATTTCCGCTCTTTCGGTTCGCGAGCACCGCCGCGCCCCGGCCAAGCCCTTGAAAATGAACGGAAGCTGAACCGGCAAGCCTTATCCGCGCCGCAATGGCCACCCATGTTCACGCACAAGTGAAATACAGCCTGAAAGGATCATTCAATGACAGGTTTCATCGCCGTCCTGCGCGGCAAAAGACTGGCTTTCGTGCATGGCTTCGCCCTTGCGGTGGGGCTCGCCCTGGCGCTGTCAGCCACCGTTCCCTCCTCCGCACAGGAAACCGTGCCGTCCACCGGTACGATCACCATGGATGGCAGAGGCACGGTCACCGTTGCCCCCGACATGGCGGTGATCACGACCAATGTCGCCACCACCGGCAAAACCGCGGCCGATGCGTTGTCGGAAAACTCGGCGGCGATCGCAAAGGTGATCGACGCCATCAAGGGTGCCGGCATCGAGGCGAAGGACATCCAGACCCGCGGTTTCGGCATCTATCCGCGCTACGAGCGCATCACTGACGGCTCGAACCGCCAGCCCAACATCACCGGCTATGAGGTCCGCAACGGCGTCGAGGTCAACATCCGCGACATCGCCAAGCTCGGCGATATCCTGAGCCTGGTTGTCGACAGTGGCGCGAATTCCGTCGACGGCATCCGGTTCGATGTCAGCGATCCGGCCGAAAAGCTCGACGAGGCGCGCAAGAAGGCGGTCGAGGCCGCACGCCACAAGGCGGAGATCTTCGCAAGCGCCGCCGGCGTCGAACTCGGCGAGATCGTGTCGATTACCGAGACCGGCACGCAGGTACCGCGTCCCCAGATGATGCGCGCCAGCGCCATGATGGCAGCCAGCCCCGAATCCGTACCGATCGAGGCAGGCGAGGAAACCATCGGTGCCAATGTCACCATCATGTGGGCGTTGAAATAACGCGTCCGCCCTGTCCCCCCGGCCCCTGTTGACGGGGCCGGGTCAGAACTTGCGGTACCAGACCTGCATCGGTTTTTCGGTCTCGGCCGTGTCGCCGATATCCTGCCAGGGAAAGGTGACGATGACCCCGTCCAGTTTCTCGTAGCCGCGCTTCTTCCAGAACGGGTCCAGCGGCCGGTAGTCCGCCGGGCGCATCGGGTGATCTTCCGGCCGGATGACACCGCAGAACATCGCCTCGCCGAAACCGAGCCTCGTGGCATGCGCCTCGCGCTCGTCGAAGAAACGGTGGCCGACACCCTGCCCACGATAGGCCGGGTCAAGCACGGATTCGGCAAGATAGAAGATCTTCCGGGGATCATAGCCGCGCTCGCGGAGCGGCTTCTGGAACGCCTCGTATTCGTCGCCGAGCGGCTCGCCGGTCGCGGCCCCCACCAGCTTTGCCCCGTCATAGGCCCCGACGATCACGGCACCCTCCGTCTCCGCGTAGCGCTGCAGGTATTTCTCCTCGTAGTCCATCGACCCGTCGTAAAGATACGGCCAATCGTGGAAGACGGATATTCGCAGCCGGGCGAGATCCGCGAGTGCATTTTTCAGGGCGTCGCCCGTTAAGGTTCTGATTTCGAGCGGCACACCTAACCCTCTCAAATGTCGGCATGATTTTCCGGATCCTTGTCACATGATCCGGCCATTCCCGTTTGCAGTGCAAAAACGGTACTCGAATTTTGCAGATTTCCCATTGAGATTAAACACTCTTTTCTGTATGGAGTGCCGTCCGGAAAATACCGGGGACATCTGCTGGTTTGGGAGAGCGACATGGAAAGCAACGCCCTCTTCGAACTGGGGATGGACTTGGAGGCTCGTGTAGCAGAAGACGCGATCAGCGTTGCCGAGCCAAGAAGCACCACCCAGAAGGAAGAAAACGTTTCTAACGCGGCCGCTGGCGTTTACGCCGATGACCGCCTGGATCACTTCATTCAGAAGGAAGGGATCCACTGCGCTGGTGCGCATCTGATCATTGATCTATACGACGCCGAGAGGCTCGATGACCTGCCGCATGTCGAACAGGCCTTGCGGGCCTGCGTCGAGGAAGCAGGCGCGACTCTCTTGCACATCCACCTGCACCCGTTCGAACCGACCGGTGTGTCCGGTGTCGCCGTGCTCGCGGAAAGCCACATTTCAGTGCACACCTGGCCCGAGGCCGGTTACGCAGCGTTCGACGTTTTCATGTGCGGCGATGCCCAGCCTGAAAAATGCGTCGATGTGCTGCGCAACGCCTTCAATCCGGGCAAGACCGCGGTGTCCGAATTGCTGCGCGGACGCGAAGTCGCCAACCAGCTGTCGAAGCCGCACACGCTGGAAGCGGCAGAATGAGCGACGGCCTGGTCTTCAACGAAACCCTCTATCCAGGGGTTCAGGTCAGCTACGGCTGCGACCGCATCCTCTACCAGGAAAAGACGGAGCACCAGGATCTGGTGCTCTTTTCCAACCCGGTCTTCGGCAAGATCCTGATGCTGGACGGGGTGACCCAGGTCACCACGGCGGACGAATTCATCTATCACGAGATGATGTCCCACGTGCCGATCATCGCCCACGGTACAGCGCGGAACGTCCTCATTGTCGGCGGCGGCGACTGCGGTCTCGCCGAGGAGGTGCTCAAGCACCGGACGGTCGAGAGGCTGGTACAGGTGGAAATCGACGCCTCCGTTGTGGAGTTCTCGAAGGAACACTTCGCGGACTTCAACACCGGTGTGCTCGACGATCCGCGCTTCGAACTCGTCATTGCCGACGGCATGAAGTTCGCGGCGGAAACGGAGCGGACATTCGACGTCGTGATCGTTGACAGCACCGATCCCCACGGACCCGGCGCGGTCCTCTTTTCCGAAGAGTTCTACCGCAATGTTCACCGCATGCTGACACCCGGCGGTATCCTGGTGACGCAGAACGGCGTGCCGTTCCTGCAGCGCGATGAACTTGTGACGAGCGTGGAGCGCTTCTCCCGCATCTTCCGGGACGCAGCTGCCTATATCGCGGCGATCCCGACCTATTTCGGCGGCCACATGACGCTCGGCTGGGCGACGGACAATCCCGACTTGCGCCGGCAGGCGGCAACGGTGCTGGAAGAGCGGTTCAATGCGGCCGGTTTCGACACCCGCTACTATACGCCGGACGTCCATGCCGCCGCCTTCGCCCTGCCCAGGTTCATTCTGGACGCCGTTGAGGAAGGCCGCAAAAGGGCCTGAGGAAGAGGTCGGCCGGGAGAAGCGGGGGTCCTGATGGTCACACGGCATCCTGCCAACGCGTGTCGCCGGGCTCTTCCGCAGTTGCTTTCGGCACACCGCCGGCCGCGACCGGCATGGCATCGGCATCCCTGGCGCTATATCCCGAAGGCAAGTCGATCCTGGAAATCACCTGGATCAGGATGAAGCAGCTCGACATCAGCGTGAAGACGACGAGCACATGGTCGTAATCGAAGTGGCCTGCCAACTGGCCGAAGATCGCCGACCCGACAATCTGCCCGACGGGCAGCATGAAGAACAGCACCGCGACCACCGTCGGCGCGTGGTTGCGGGAAATCCGTCCGGCCCAGATCAGGTACATTGCCGTGCCGGTCATGTAGAAGATCCCGAACAGGCACGCGGCGAAAATGGCAAGGGTGGCGGAGTGCTCGGCCATGGTCAAAAGAAGCGCGGACGCGCCAAGCCCGACAAAGGAGATTGAATGCATCTCGGCAAGCGACAGCTTCGCGACGAGATCCCCGCACAGCCCACCCAGAAGCCCGGCAAGCCCGAGCGCAATCCAGAACAGGCTGATCTCCGCAGCGCTCCAGTCGGCCAGACCGACGAGGCTGAGCCCGCCACCGGTCCAGATCGCTGCGCTGACCATGCCGAAGAGCAGGGCACTCGAGGCAGCCTGATGCAGGCCTGGCGACTTGAAAACCTCTCCGAAGGAACCGGATCGCGCGTTGGCGACCGGCCGTCTCGGCACGGAAAAAAACGCGGCGAGTGAGAGCGCCACGGAAATCAGCGCGAAAACGAGAAAACACGTGCGCCATGTGTCCACGAACTGGAGCGCGGTGAAGCTTGCCGCGACGATCCCGGCGCCCGTGCCCGCGTTGATGATGCTGACCGCGCGCTCCTTGTACCGGCGGCACAGGACGCTGACCCCGGCAACCAGCGGGGGCATGGAAAGTCCGGACCCGATGCCGATGAAGGAAAGCGACGCGAGCAGATAAGCCTGTGACTGCGCCAGGCTGACGGTCAGCGCACCCAACGCCGCAAACACCATCGCCGCCATCACCGTCACGCGCGCGCCCCACCTCTCGGTCACAAACGCCGCAACCAGCAAGGCGGCACATGTTCCGGCATAGACGCTGCAGGCAAGCAGGGCCGTGTCGTCATGATCGAGCCGGAATTCACGCTGGATTGCGGGCAGGAATTGACCGAAGGCGAAACGAACGCCGTAGGTGATTGAAATGACCCACGCACCGACCATGACAAACAGGTAGCCCCTCATGACAACATCCCTAATGAAATCTGGAACTGTATGAATTCTGAAAAACGGCCTCGCACGCACGGAACCAAAAACACGCCACGCGCACACCCAACCGGGCTACGATTAGATATGTGTCCGAAGTATTGCGAAAAAACAGCTCCGCGAGAGGAGTTACGGAAATTCTGAAAAAGTGTGATTTAAATCTCAAAATTATTTGGATTTACAATCGATCACACACGCGAAGGTAATAAAGTACTAGAATATTCCGCGGAAAAATTTTCCTGAAAAACGTGAACTCGGCCTGGATCGGAACCCGGTCAAAGCACAGCAGGGTCTGTGACATCAGGACCGGACAGCCGGAGTGCCGGCAAGCCCGCGCAGCGGACCGGGGCGATGCGAACCGCCCCTGTCCACCTGTCGCGTAATCTCAGCTGCTGCCGTCTCCAAGTGCGTCGAGCAACGTGCCGAGATTGTGCTGGAACATGGCAAGGTAGCCGGTGGCGGGTCCGCCGCGCTCTGACAAGGCGTCGGAGTAAAGCCGACCGCCGATCGCGATACCCGTTTCGTCCGAGATCTGCTGCACCAGCGCCGGGCTGGTGATGTTCTCGACGAACAGCGCTGCCGCGCCCTCTTCCTTCAGCTGCGCAATCAGAGCCGCGAGATCGCGCGCGGACGGTTCCGCTTCCGTGTCGATGCCGACCGGGGCAAGGAAGGTCAGACCATAGGCATCGGCAAGATAACCGAACGCATCATGTGCGGTGACGACCGTGCGGCGGTCTTCCGGCAGCGCGGCTAGGCGTGCACGCGTCTCCGTATCGAGGGCCTTGAGCTTGGCAATGTAGGCGTCGGCGTTTGCCTTGAAATCGTCGGCGTGGTCCGGCATGGCCTCGGACATGGCGTCGGCAATGTTGCGTACGTAGAGGACCCCGTTCGAGAGGGAATTCCATGCATGCGGATCTGTCTCGCCGCCAACCTTCACCGGCGTCACGCCCTCGGTGGCAATGTGAACGGTGGCCTCGGTACCGGATTCGGAAATAAGCGTGTCTGACCAGGTCTCGAAGCCGAGACCGTTGACGAAAATGACATCGGCTTCGGCCACTGCGCGCGCGTCGGCGACCGAGGGCTGATAGACGTGCGCGTCGGCATCCGGGCCGACGATGGTGGTGACTTCGGCATGCTCACCAACCACCTGTTCCACCATGTCTCCGAGGATCGAGAAGCTGGCGACGATCTTGACGTCGTCATGTGCACCGGCAGGCACTGCGGCGGCGATCAGAGATGTCGCCAGGAAACCGGCTGCCAGGGATTTCAGGAGAGTCATTGGGTCCTCTTTTCAGTATAGGTTTGTTCGACAGACGTCTTTTTTCCGGGCGAAGGTTTGCGGAACCGGCCGCCGAAGCCGAGCGGCCCGAACAGGGCCGAAAATACGAAAAAGCCTCCGGCAACAAGCACGATTGCCGGGCCGGACGGGGTTTCGGGAAAGAGATACGACAGGGTCAGGCCGATCCAGCAACTCGCCAGGGCAAACAGAAAACCGAGCACAAGCTGGCCCGTGATCGTGCTGGCCCAATAGCGGGCAGCCGTCGCGGGCAGGATCATCAGGCCGACAGCCATCAGTGTCCCGAGTGTCTTGAATGCAGCAAGCAGGTTCAGCACCAGCAGCAGCATGAACCCCTGGTCCACGAGCCAGGGCCGCCGTGTCTGTGCCTCGAAGAAGACCGGATCACAGGTGCTGACGATCAGCGGCCTGAGAAGCACGGCAAACGCGGCCAGCGTCACGGTGGCGACACCGCCGACCAGCATCATGGACGCGTCGTCGATCCCGAGGATCGAGCCGAACAGGAAACTCTTGAGCGGCACCGCGGACCCGGCCGCAGACAGGATGAAGATCCCGACAGCAAGCGCAATGAGGTAGAGCGAGGCGAGGCTGGCATCGCTGCGCAGGATGGTCTTGCGCGCAAGCAGCGCCGTGAGGATGGCAACGCCGACGCCCGCGACCAGACCGCCAACGAGCAGGGACATCACGGACAACCCGGTCGCCACGAACCCGATGACGATGCCCGGCGTGATCGCGTGGGCCATGGCTTCACCGGCAAGGGACAGGCGCCGCAGGACGAGAAACGCGCCGATTGGCGCAACGGACGCGGACAGCACCGTTGTCGCCACGAAGGCGCGCCGCATGAAGGCAAAGCTCCACATTTCGGCAAACAGCTCAAGCATGGGCACGCTCCCCTTGATCAGGGGGGCCCCTGAACATCCAGGACGCCTGGCTTTGCGACAGGTACCCCTGCGCCACGAGCCGATCCGGTGTCAGGACCTCGGCAACGCGGCCATGCGTTGCGGTTCCGTTGCCCAGCAGCAGTGCGTGGCTGCAATGATCGAGAACGGAGGAAAGATCATGAACAACGAGGACCACGGCCCGGCCTTCCCCGCGCCACCGCTGAATGATCGACAGAAGGTGTGCCTCGGTGCTCTGGTCGACCGCCGCAAAGGGCTCGTCGAGCAGGATCAGGGGTGCGTCCTGCAGGATCACGCGGGCGAACAGGGCCCGCTGCAATTGCCCGCCGGAAAGCGTGTGGAGCGAACGGTCGGACAATTCGAGAATTCCAGCCTCGTCCAGGGCCGCATCCACCCGGTCGCGGCCACGCCGCCCGAGACCCGACCACAAGCCGAAACCGCGCCACGCGCCCATCGCGGCGAGATCGCGCACGCGAATGGGAAAGCGCCGGTCGAACTCCGTCAGTTGCGCCAGGTAGCCGATCTCGTCCGGCCGGCCGGACGGCCAGGTCAGGCGCCCGGCAAGCGGGTCCGTCAGACCGAGCAGCATCTTGACGAAGGTACTCTTGCCCGACCCGTTCGCGCCCAGAACGGCAAGCGTCGTTCCGGCCTCAACGTCCAGGGAGAGGTGCCTGAACAGCGTGAGTCCGGGATAGCCCAGCGCAAGGTTGCGCAATTCCAGGACAGCCGCCATCAAAGCACCGCCAGGATCAGAAGCCAGAAAAGGCCTGACGACACGATCGCGCCCGCAGCCAGGGCCGCGACGCTCATTTCGGTCAGGCATGATGGCCGGCCGTCCCGGCTATTGCCGTGGGCATGGGACCGCGCCATCAGTTCGCTCCGGAGCGTGATGCAACGATCAGCGTCCGCCTTGCGGCGACCCTAGGTCTGGCGTGACAATCCCGCGATTGGGTTGGTCGAGTGGTCTGGCGCATCGCCCCCTCCGATTGGACGGGGATCTGGCAGAACCACATTTTTGAACGGCAGCACCGCTTTGCACATGGACGTCTCCCACCGGGACACCCCGCCCGGTCAAGTTAAGATTGCGATGGCAGGTCTCCTGACTCGCGGGTCCAAGCTTTCCCGTTCCTTCCCGGGCCGTTGATCACACCGGCCCAGTGGCGTTCACCGGGGTCGCTCACCGCTCACAGTTGCGGGGGCAGTCACGGATTTGGCGCCCTTTCGGCTCTTCCTCACCGTGTTCCCTTTTCATCTTGCGGCCGTTTTCATTCCGCAAGAACCATCACCCGCAAACCTATTTTCTCGGCCTGAAATAATCAACACGTATTTGTGCCTGAAGCCTGCTCCACGTATTTCACCTGATCCGCTTCTTCGCGCCGAAACGGGATTTCAAAGCGAAATCCGGACGAAAGCATCGGCCAGCTTGCGGGTCTCTTTCAGGCTGGATGCCTGTTCGGTGTGGAAAGCGGCCTTTTGCGGATCGCCCTGCCTGGAATAGAGGGCTGCCAGCACGGAGTGAACGCGCGGCGCGAACCAGCTGTCCTGATTCCCGTCCGCGATCGCCAGGGCTTTCTCGCCTTCCTCTATGCCGGCCCGCACCTCGCCGGCCCGAAGGTGGGTTTCCGCTTTCAGGCCGAACCAGTTGGTGAATTGCACACCGGCCCCGGTGCGTTGGAAGACACTGATCCCCTCCTCGATTGCCGGAAAGGCCGCATCGAACCTGCCCGCCATGCCGAGGGCCCAGCCTTCGAGAACCAGTCCGGAGGCAAGCCAGAACGGGAACCCGTGCTCCCGGCTGACTGAAATCGCCTGGCGCGCCAGTTCGGATGTCTTTTCAACGTCATTGAGGAACATGAAGACCTCTGCGCAAAGCGCAAAGTGGATGGCCTCCGAAAACAGGTTCTCGCGAACCAGGCTCAGTTTGCGCGATGTTTCGACGTGCCTGAGCAAGTCGTCCTTTCGGCCCTGCAGGCCGGCAACCCAGGCCGCATAGGCAGCGCAGGTAACGGCCGAGTTCTGGTCCGTGATCGTCTTGGCGGCGACGTCAGAGGCATGGTCGAGCCCGTTCTTGAGGTGCTGTCCCGCCTCGTCCAGGCGCCCGAGATGTGTCAGGACTTCGCCGGTTGCCGCGTGCGCCTGAAGACGCAGCGACGGATCTCCGGACTGTTCGGCCCACTGCAGAAGCTCCGTTGCGTGCTTAAGCGACGTCTCCAGTTTCCCGGCAACCCAGGTGTTGACCCAGAGGCCCATCAAAACCCTGACTTTTGCCTTCTCCGATCCCGCCATGGTGCTGAGAACGAGCGCGCGCTCGAGTTCATCGCCGACCTCGGGTGCACCATATCCTCTCACGGCCATGAGTGCGGTGGCCAGCGCGAGCCGCAATCGCAACTCGGCTTCCTGGTGGGACGCGCCCTCCGGGTCGATCTGGGCAAGGCCGGACCTGGCGAACGAAATCGCTTCCGGGCGTGCGGAGCGGTGGATGGCGGCATAACTCGCCTTGGTCCAGTAGCCGATCGCAATCGCCGTGTTTCCGGCCTCCTGGTGATGCCATGCCTTAGTCTCGTCACGGCTTGGATCGTCCGAGGTCTCCAGATAGCGCGCAATCTCGCCGTGAAGACGCCGGCGATCCTGCTGCGCGACCATGGCATAGGCCGTGTCGCTCAACAGCACGTGGCGAAAGGTGAACCCGGCATCGTCTTCGAAAAGAAAGCCCAGTTGGACGAGACTGACGAGGTCATCTTCCAGCGCGGCCTCATCACGTCGAGTAAGCAGCGCAAGCAACTGAGGCGCACTTACCTCGCCGGCGATCGCCATCACGTAAAGCACGGTTCTTTGCGCCGGAGCCAGTGCGCCGATCCGGACTTCCATCACCGCCTGAACGGTGTTGGGCAGCTTCAGGTCAACGGCCGCCCCCGACCTTGCTGCCAGAACCAGCTCTTCCAGAAAGAACGGATTGCCCGATGCACGCGAAGAAAGAACCGCTGCATCGTCGTCGCTGATGCTGTCATTTCCGGGCACGGCGCGGATCAGCAGCAGACTGTCTTCTGCGCCGAGCGGTGACAGGTTCAGGACCGAGTCTGGAAGCGGCGGATCTTCGGTGGGCCGCGTCGTCATCAGCAGGAATACGCGCGGTACCCCACCCTTGCGAAGCAGCGCGCCGAGCGTCGCCCGGGAGGTGGCGTCCAGCCAGTGAACATCTTCAAAGACGATCAGAAGCGGGTGTTCCTCGCTCGCCAGGCGAAGGACCTGCTGGATCAGTGCAAGCGTCCGCGCGTTTCTCTGTCTGTCGCTCATGCCTTCCAGCACGGGCGAAGGCTGGGCGTCTTCATCGATCAGGAGCGCCAGCAACGCCGCGTCGACCGGGTCCGTTGCAAGTCCCTCCGCGCCCGCCTGCAACAAGGCCGAACAGATCTGCCGGATGGGTGCAAGCGCCGAATTCGTCATGTGCGCAGAGCAATTGGCCAAGCAGATGCGGGCGTCTCCGTCACCGAGCGATTTCAGGAATTCGCTTGTCAGGCGCGACTTGCCGATGCCCGCGGGCCCGGACAGGGCCGTTGCCCGGAAACTCCCGGTACTCGCTTCCTTGAAACAGCTGTTCAGGAAGGCGAGTTCGGCAGCGCGGCCGACAAAGCCGGTCGGGTTTTTGCTCGGACGCGCGGGAATACCGGTGCTCAGGACGGCAATATCCGTGAGCGCGTAACGATCGCCGTCAGAAGAAACGTCCACCTCGTCGCGCAATTGCTGGAAGGCCGTTTCGGAAATGAGGACCGCATCCCGCGGATCCGCGTCGGCCAGGGCCACCGCACCGATTTCGAGCGTGCTCGGTGCCTGCCACGCGTTTTCATCTCCGCTCAAGGGCATCGGACCCACATCTATCCCGAGGCTCACGTGGCCGCCGGCAGAGCGAATTGCCCTGATCTCGGCCGACCGGGAAAGCTGCCATGCGCAATGGGCCGCTCTTCGCGCACCGTCTTCAAAATCGGGCGCGACACCGAACGAAGCGGTGAACTGGTTCACCATCATGTGCAGCAGTTTGCCCTGATAGCTTTCCACCTGCAGACGGGCCTTGCGCAGGCACGAATCGATCGCTTCCGGTTGAGGTTGGCGGCCCTCCGGACCCGAAATCTTCAAGCAGAGCACGGCGACGAGACGCTGTTCCGCCACTCCCGCCGTTTCAACGGAAGTGTCGGTCCCGGTGTCCGTCTCCTGCCTCGTCACGTCCACGACGATACGAAAACCGCGTCCATGCACGGTCTTCAGGATGGGTGTTTCAGCCTCGTCTTCATCCAGAGACTTGCGGAGCAGGGAGATTGTTTTCTGAAGCGCGGCTTCCGAAACATTGCGGCTCCAGAAGGCATCCATCAGTTCGGATTTTGAGACCAGCCGGTCGCCGTTTTTCAACAGGTAAGTCAGAACACCGAAGGCCTTGGGCGTGATGGAAACAAGGTCCCCGGCCCGCCTGAGCTCCTGTCTGCCTTCGTCCAGTTCAAACTGCTCAAATCGGTAAATCACGCATGCTCGCCATGTTGCCCGTCGGCAAAGATTAGCAGAATTGACAAGCAATCTTCCAGACCTGATTTCCCTAAGGTCACCACAGCGTCAGGATTTCGTCAGAACTTGCTCAGGACTTTTGGGCGCTCCGACACATAGGCTCCGGATTGCCCCGGTGTTTCATTTAAACCGGGACAATTGCTTTAAGGAGTTTTCAGATGAAAGTGTTTGCAGCTTTAGCCCTTGCGACCCTCGCAATCGGTCTTGCTTCACCCGCCCAGGCCACCCCGGTCCAGGCCTTGAGCTTCCTGCAAATGGAGTATGACTTCGTCATCATGGGGAATTTGCCCTTTGACGGCCAATCGCCCGACGGCATCACGTCCAGCGTGAGCGGTCCAGATTTTTCAACAACGATCAACAGTCAGATCAATGCTCCTGACGCCGTCACGGCGATCGACCAGACCACGACCCAGGTTGGATGCTCAGGTTGCGAACCGGAAATCCCGTTTGTCAGCAATCGCCAACTGCGCACAAACCGGGCTGATCCGACGGAATTCGCCGATGCACAGTGGAACGTTGAAAGCGCCATTTCTCAGGACCAGGGCGCGGACGTTGCAGCGTTTGCGATCGGACGCCAGACAATTGATCGAGACGGTCTCGCCCAGCTCCGCATCACCTCGTCACCCGCGCCGGCAGAAGCGGAATCAACATTTGGCATTTCCCGCCTGACCACGTTCGAGAACACGACCGACGCGGAGATTGTCATCCCGATCCGCGCCGAAATCGGCGGAGATCTGCTTGCCCGGTATTCGGGAGACGACGGACTGGCGCGCACAAGCGCAATGCAGAGCATCATCTTTTCCGGCCTGTCCGATGGCAATCTCACGACGGTCACAACAGCTGACACGGAAGAAACCACTGAAACCGGTGCCGGCACGACCGTTGCCGGCGGTGTCTTCAACTCGGGCGACGGGATTGCCGGGCTGCTGTTTTCCGCCAGCACGACTGCCATTGGTGACGGTGGCTTCAACGAAGCGATGTACAGTTTCTTTCATCGCGTCATTTTCCTGGTGACGATCGAGGCCGGACAGAGCATCGGGATGGAGACTGCCTTTTCCCAGGCAAACTATGTGGAGTACACGCCGGCGCCGATCTCGGAAGTGCCGTTGCCCGCCGGGGTCTTCCTGCTTTGCAGCGGTGTCGCCCTGCTCGCGGGCCGCAAGGTTGTCCGGAGGAAAACCGCCTGACCGCCACTCGCAGCCTTTGGACTGCAAGCATGCGCAACAATGCAGCGCCCCGACGGGCCGGCTGCACTTCCTATTTTATTCGCTTTTTCAAGGATGATTCCGATGCCTGTTGTGTCTTCAAAGTGGGAAGTCGCCATCAAAAGGAGTGCCAGTGGCGGCCAATGGATAACCGGTGGCGTGATCCAGTTCAAATTGCGCAATCTGGAATCTGGAACGCTCGCCAACATGTGGTTTGTCGGCGCCGGAGGCGGAGGTTCACTCGCGCCCATTTCCCTCTCCGACACGATGAAGCCCGGCTTCAAGGCTGTTCGCAGTGCAAAGCCGACGAGCTTTGAAGACATCGACAGAAAGTCGGCGATCATGCGAACCGCGTCTGCATCGAACGGCGTTGCGAACATCGGCGCTGTCTGGTTGAAAATTTCGACCGGCCACAATCCCTATGGCGCGGCTCTTTTCGACTTCAAGATCTATTCCGCACAGTTCGGTCCGAACGTCTTCAACCCAAGCAGCACGACCGCCAACGTCGGCATCGACCGGCACTGGGGAAAGGTGTTGATCCAGTATCTTGAGGTCGAACCGGAGGTTCTTCCCGACACACCGGACCCCCACGTCTGGCCGGGTCCCATACCGTTCATTCCCGACACGCCCCCGCCCCCGGCCCCGCCGGCGCCGCCAAAGCGCGTCACGCTGGAGGCCGACGTGCTGTTCGGATTTGACAGCGCAGCCATCAAGCGCGACGCTGAACACCAGCTGCATAACCTGATCTACGAGATTGAACGGCGCACCGTGCCGCATGTTGAAATCGAAGGTCATGCCGATTCAAGCGGCGCAGACGCCTACAACCTGGATCTGTCCAGACGACGTGCCGATGCCGTGAAGGACTGGTTTGTCAGGGCCGGTGCGCCGAACGCCATCCGTTACAGGGTGATCGCCAAGGGAGAACGGGAACCGATTGCCGACAACAGGACGCGAGAAGGGCGCGCACGAAACCGTCGGGTGGAAATCGTCATCGGGTAGCGTTGAAAGACAGCTGTATTCCTGCTTCAAGTGCAGGGAGCCGACGGTCAGCGCTTTGGAGCGCGCTCAATCCTGCGGGCAATCGCCGCGCCGAAAACCGGGATCGTCAGTCCCGCGCTTCCAGCCAGGTCTGCGCCGAAGCCATGTCCCTTGAGGCGATCCCGTCCGCAAGCTTCTGCCCGACGACAGCGCCGAACTTGTAGCCATGACCGGAGCAGGCCGACACGATGGTTGCCCTGTCCTCGGTCATTGCAAAGAAATGCTCGTCGGCCGTGAACGTGTAGGCGCAGGTCACGACGTCGTCGACACGGTATTCCCCGATACGCGAAAACGGCGGGGAGAAATAGTCGCGCAAGGTTTCCCCCTCCTCTGCTTTCGGAACGCGGTCCTGGTTCGGGTCAGCCTTGTACTTGTGAATGCCGGCACCGAACTTGAGCCCCGTCCCGGCGACCGGCGGCAGAATGTAGCCGTCGACAGGGCCACCCGGATCAAGGATCGCAGGCGCGCGTTCCCAGGCTTCGACGAGATCCTGCGGAGGCGTTAGGTAGACGACCGCCGTCCGATAGGTCGTCAGCTTCAAAGCGAGCTGCGGAAACAGGCCGAGCGTCCAAGCTCCGGCGGTGACGATGACATGATCGCCTCGCAACACCTGACCATTGGCGAGCGTCACCGAACCAGCCGCGGGATCGACCGCTGTGACTTCGGCGTTCTCGCGCACATCTACTCCCTTCGCACGCAGCCAGTCGCGAAGATCCGAGGCAATTCTCTGGCACAGAAGAACGCCGCCTTCGTCACTGACCAGCCCGTAGCGAATGGTCGCTGGGTCGACGAACGGAAACCGGTCAGCGGTCTCGGCGGGCGTCAGATCCTCGAAAGGATAGCCGCCCGCGACAAGCCCTTTCCGGTAGTCCTCGCCGCCATCATCTTCCGACTGCGACATCACCATGAAACCGGTGTCGACAAGGTGCTTGTCGTCGAGGTCTTCCCACATTTCGTCCCAGGCCGCGTAGGCGTCCCCGATCCGGCGTTGGTATCCACCCTGGCCACCATAGGCCCGGCGGATGATGCGGTGCTGGTCGCCCGAAGCAGACAGCGGATTGGGGATCGGTCCCTGCTCGAGCAGCGTGACCGGGACGCCCCGCTTGGTGAGCGCCCAGGCAGTGGAAAGGCCGGAAATTCCGGCGCCGACGACAAGTATTGTCATGAAGTGGTTCCTGCGGTTTGGTTCAGCAGATTACTCCGCGCGCAAAGGGAAGCAAGGGATCAATTGACGCTCTGCCTGCATACCGGTCATGCGCGCGCGGACGCCGTGAATCGCTTGATTAAGCCGCTCACAAATCACATGAGCCCAGGTCACAAGTTCAAGCGCGACTTTAAAGACCCGTGGAATAAATCAGACATTTAACACAGACAGTTAGCCGCAATTCCGGAATCAGTTTCGCAGCATGGATCCAACCATGGGTCCGTGACCGCCCAATTTCAGAGAACAGTCTGGAGCACGGCGGCAGGGCGCATCGCGGCACGGTGTATCAGTCGAAAGGACACGGAAGATGCCGGTCGGCAAAAGCCTTTGGTTCTGCTTCGATGCCTCGGCTGATCACTTTGGCAGAAAGCATCGGATCGGTGAGAACACGGCACGAAAACTGTTGTCTGACAACCAACTGCCTTACGCTGGGAGGAGACCCAAACGGACCGGAGAAGCAGAGTTCCGGAACGCGGCCAAACAGAGGGAGTGCCGACATGCGGATTGGAGTGCTTGGTTGTGGAACGATCGCAAGTGCGGTCGTGCATGGCATCGCCGGGGACGGACACCAGATCACCGTATCGGAACGCAGCGCAAGCCGCGCCCGTTTGCTGGCAGATGCCTATGAGAACGTCACCATCGCCGGCAATCAGGGGGTGATTGATGCAAGTGACGTGATTTTTCTCGGCCTGATGGCTGACGTCGCACCCGAGGTTCTGGGGCCATTGACGTTTCACGAAGGTCAAAGAGTGATCACCTTCATGGCTGGCGCCACACTTCAGCAGGCCGACGCGCTGGTGCGCCCGGCAAGCGCAGTCGCGCTCATGATGCCGTTTCCCGCCATCGCGAACGGCGAAACGCCGGTGATGATGCAGGGTGACGCTAACCTGGTGACTGAAATTTTTGGAAATCGGAACCAGATATTTGCACTGGCAAGCGCCGACGAGATGGCCGCCTATCTGTGCGCCCAGGCGGTGCTGTCACCGGTGGCCCGGATGGTCAGTGACGCGGCAGACTGGCTGGGAGAACGGGTTACCGACAAGAAACAGGGTGAGGCTTTTCTGAGAGAACTCGTTGCGTCGAGTCTGGCGGACAGCGAGTGCGGACCGTTGATCGAGGCCTTGAACGCCCCTGGAGGCTATAACCAGCGCCTGCGGCAGCACATGGAGGCGAGTGGAATGGGTGAGAACTTGAAGGCCGGGCTGACCACCCTGGAGTAAACGGATGCCGGTGCGGGCATGCGTTGCACCCTGGAGTCCGCCCCCTAATCCCCCAGTGGCTGAGGCCCCGTCCGGCCGTGATAGGCCGTTAGCGAAGCCCGAATGCGCCGCAGGTTCTCCGTCGTGTGGTCGGATCTCATTTGGGCAACGGCCATCGCAAGAGCGTCGATGATGACCAGGTAGGCGTAGCGGGATGCCGTCGGTTTGTAGATGTCCGGATCTTCGGGAAGATCGATTTGCAAGGCACAGTCGACGGAGCGCGCAAGCGTGCTGCCCGACTTGGTGATCGCCAGCGTGGCGGCACCGTAGCCGGCGGCAATTTCAGCGGCGCTGACGATTTCATCCGCCTCGCCGCTGGAGGAAATCAGCAGGATGACATCCGATTTGGACAGGGTCGCAGCCCGCATCTGCAGGAGATAGCTGTCAGAGACGGCAATCGCGGAAACGCCGAGCCGGAAGAACCTGTTCGAGGCCTCCTGCGCCAGCATGGAGGAACCGCCGCCGACACCGCCAACAAGCACCGTGCCGGCACCGGCGATATGGTCTTTTGCGGTTTCGAACACCTCCCCGTCTAGTTGCTTGCGCATGACGTTCAAGGAGGCGGAAAGGGCCCCGATCACCTGGTCGAGAAATCCGGAACTCGTCTCCGTTTCCGGCCGCTCGCCGACGTCGAGATATTGCAGGCTGACCGCCAGGTTCTGCGCCAGCCTGATCTTGAATTCCCGGAACCCGTCACAGCCCATCGTCCGGCAGAACCGCACCACTGTCGGCGTGCTGACGTCACATGCCTTGGCCACCTCGGCGATGGTCATCGCGCTGATGCGCTCCAGGTTCGCCGACACGAAGTCGGCGACCTTCTGTTCCCTGGCCGAGAGTTGACCGTCGGATTTCCTCAGATTGGAAATCACGTCGACAGCCGCATGTCCCAGTCCTTCGTCTATTTTCAATCGTGCCTGCATGATACCTCGCCCCCATTCTGTAACTCGGTTACAAATTTCGGTCAATATTCGCACGTAGCAGGCGTATGTTAGGGGTAATTTTGTAATTAAGTGACAATTTTTGCTTGACTCATGGCTCATTCCGACGAAATTATCTAACGGAGTTTCATGCGGGAGGGGCAAAGTTGAAAATCCTTGCAGCAAGAATCGGTGGCACGCTGAACCGGCTGATCGAAGCGGTCGTCGCCCTCCTGATGCTGGCGCTCGTCCTCGACGTCTGGATCGGTGTCATCGACCGCTACTGGTTTCACTGGCAGTTGCCCTGGCCGGAAACGCTCGCCCGGTACCTGATGATCTGGGCCGCGCTCCTGGCCGTTTCGTCCGGCATCGCCCGCCGCGAACATATCGGCCTGACATCGTTCCTGATGAAGCTGCCCTTTCCCGTTCGGCGTGCGGTGCTCATCGTGATCGACCTGCTCGCAATCGCACTCTTTGCCTATGTGCTCTGGTTTGGTGTCGGCTTTGCCCAGAGCGGCGCTTCCCGGCAGGCGATGATCTTCGGTGCAACGCTCGAACCTTTCTTCTGGGCCGTGCCTGCGTCTGCCTTCCTGGCGATCGTTCAGCTTGTCCTGGTCCTGTTGCGCGACCAGGGTCTTCAGCTCGACGCATCCGTGGAGGTGAGCGCATGATCGTCGCCGTGACTTTCGTTCTCCTGATCCTGTTCGGCATGCCGATCGGTTTCGCCATCGGTCTCGCGGGCGTCGTCGGACTGATCGACATGGGCGGCGGACCCAACTTCCTGGCCATAGGGCCGAGCAAGATCTTCAACGGGCTGAACATCTTCCCGTTTCTGGCCATGCCGTTCTTCATTCTGGCCGGTGAGATCATGAACGGCATCGGCATCACCGACCGCCTCGTGAAACTGGCGCAGGTTCTGGTCGGACGCTTTCGCGGCGGCCTTGCCCACACCAACATGCTCGCCTCCGTCTTCTTTGCGG
Source organism: Roseibium sp. (assembly GCF_965232425.1). Classification (GTDB taxonomy): domain Bacteria; phylum Pseudomonadota; class Alphaproteobacteria; order Rhizobiales; family Stappiaceae; genus Roseibium. The sequence goes on along the minus strand of NZ_OZ246971.1, from coordinate 4,129,072 downwards.
GCCTGACCGGTTCGGCAACCGCCGATGCCGCCGCCTTTGGCCGCACGCTCGTCCCCGCCATGGAGAAAGAGGGCTATGCGCGCGACTACGCCTGCGCCGTCACCGCCGCGGGCTCGATCATCGGCCCGACGATTCCACCGTCAGGACTCATGGTGGTCTACGGATCGCTCATGGGCGTTTCCATCGGCGGCCTGTTCGCCGCCGGCATCCTGCCGGGCCTCGTCATTTGCCTTGTCTGCATGGGCGTGATCGTCGTCGGCGGGAAACGCGAGAACCTGCCCAAGGCCGCGCGGGGCGCCTCCCTGCGCGAGGTCTGGGACACCTTCGTGTCGTCTCTCACCGCCCTCTTGATGCCGATCATTATTCTGGGCGGCATTCTCGGCGGCGTTGTCACGCCGACGGAAGCCGCATCGATCGCGGTTGCCTATGCCATGTTCATCGGCATTTTCGTCTACCGGACGCTCAACGCACGGGACTTCTATTCCATGCTGGTGCGCACGGCGCGCATTACCGGCGTCATTTTCGTGATCATCGCCTTTGCCGGCATTCTCGGCTGGTGGATGAGCTTCGAGCGCATCCCGCAGATGCTGGCCGGAACGGTTCTGGGCATCTCCGAAAACCCCTACGCGGTTATCGCCATCATCATCGCGATCCTGCTGGTCGTCGGCATGGTGATGGACATCACCGCCATCCTCATCATTCTGGCCCCGGTTCTCGTCCCGCTGACCGAGCAGATCGGTCTGGAACCGATCCATGCCGGCATCATCTTCGTCCTGGCGCTGAACATCTCGCTGATGACACCGCCGGTCGGGGCCTGCCTGTTTGTCCTGTCTTCCGTAACGGGAGAAAAGCTGGAGCGGATCGCAGTCAAGCTGACGCCGTTCCTGATCGCCGAAGTCACCATCCTGTTCCTGTTCGCATTCTGGGAGGACGCGGCGCTGTTTCTGCCGCGCGCCTTCGGATTTGCCCAATAGGCCACGTCTTCAACTGAGGAGGTAATCATGAAGACTTTGAAGAAGGGCGTCATTGCAGGCGCCGTGCTCGCACTGACCGCAACCACCGCACTGGCCGAAGGCGGCGTCATCCGCTTCGGACATGACAACAAAACCGACCCGTTCGAAAACCCGGCGCACGCCTGCACGGCGGTCTTTTCCAACATCGTCACCGCCGACACCAATGGCAGCGTCACCGTCGAGGTCTTCGGTTCCAACCAGCTGGGCTCAGCGGCCGAGCATGTCGATCAGGTGCGCAACGGGGTCATCCAAGCGACCTTGACATCTACCGGCGCGCTTGCCAGCTACTATCCGCGCATCGACGTTCTGAACCTTCCCTTCGCCTTCGCCAACAATGCGTCCACTTATTCCGTCTTCGACGGCGCCTTCGGCGAAGCGCTGGCAGCCGACATCGAGGAAACGCTCGGCGATGTTGTCGTGCTCGGTTTTCCCGACACGGGCGGCTTCTTCGCCGTAACGAATTCCCAGCGCCCCATCGCGGATCTGGACGATTTCGACGGCATCCGTATCCGCACGATGACGCTGCCCTCGCACCAGACGATCGTCCAGGCTCTTGGCGCCGAGGCCTACCCTCTGAGCTGGGGCGAAGTCTATTCCGGACTTCAGACCGGCGTGATCGACGGGCAGATGAATCCTGTGCCGATCATTTCCTTCGCGAATTTCGCTGAAGTCCAGAAATACATGACGCTGACCAACCACCTGTTCTCGCCCTATACCTTCATGGTCAACCGCGCGTTTTTCGAAGGACTGAGCGAAGCGGAACAGAACACCTTGCGGGTTGCCGCGGAAAACTGCGTTGCCGCCAGCCGGGGCCTGTCGCGCATCATCGAGGCGTCCGACCGGGGTCTTGCCGGCCTCATGGACAAGATCGAGGTGACCGCCCTGACCGATGACCAGCGCAAGGCCATGGCGGATGCAACACAGCCGGCCTTCGAGACCCATGTCGCGGAAAACCTCGATGCCAAGGCGACCGAATTGCTGACCCTCTTCAAGAGCGAAGTGGAAGCCGCCAACGGCAGCAGTTACCTGAACTAGCCAAGGGTCCTCCCTGGCGGGGGGAGCTGCGGCTCCCCTCGCCGCCTTTTCATTCTGACCGGGGTATTCATGCGCGTTTTTTGTGCGTCCGTCGCAACCGAGACCAACACTTTTTCGCCGTTGCGCACGGACTTTTCGGACTTTGAACAGAGTTTCTACGCACGGCCCGGCGAGCATCCGGAAACACCGACGCTCTGCAGTGCGGTTTTCCCGGCTCTGCGCAAGCGCGCCGCGCGCGGTGAGATCGAGCTGATCGAGGGCACCGCTACATGGGCCGAGCCCGGCGGTCTCGTCAGCGGGCCGACATGGCAGCGTCTGCGCGCCGAGGTTCTCGACCAGTTGAGGGCGGCGCTGCCGCTCGACGCCGTGATCTTCGGTCTGCATGGGGCGATGATTGCCGACGGCTGTGTCGATTGCGAAGGCGATCTCCTCGAAGCGGCGCGGGAGATCGCCGGACCCGGCTGCCGGATCGGAGTCACGTTCGACCCGCACAGCCACCTGAGCGAAAAACGCACGGCACATGCCGATATCATCACTGTCTTCAAGGAATTTCCGCACACGGATTTTGTCGAAACCGGTGAAACCTGTGTGGAGCTGACACTGCGAGCGGCACGCGGCGAAATCTCGCCCGTCATCAGTGTTTTCGACGTGCGCATGATCGACGTCCTGCCCACCAGCCTTGAGCCGATGCGCAGCTTCATCGACAGGCTGAAGTCGCTCGAACGCTCGGGCGAGGTCCTATCAGCTTCCGTCATCCACGGTTTCATGGCCGGAGACTCGCCCGATCTTGGCGCGAAGATCATCGTGACAACCAATGGAGTTCCGGCGCGCGGCACGCGGCTGGCGCGGGATCTCGGGATGGAACTCTTCGGGTTCCGGGGCCGGGCAGCCCCAGAATTTCTCCCGCCGGTCGAGGCCTTGACGCGCGCGGACAAGAGCCCTCATGCCCCTGTCGTCATCGCGGATGTCTGGGACAATCCCGGCGGCGGTGTCGCCGGCGACAGCACAATCCTTCTGCAGCATGTTCTCGGCCTCGACCTGAAGGGTGTCGCGCTGGGCACGATCTGGGATCCCATGGCGGTGCGGCTCTGTTTCGCCGCCGGTGAAGGCGCCGAGTTCGATCTCAGGTTCGGCGGCAAGACGTCGGCCCATGCGGGGCAGCCGGTCGACGCACGGGTCCGCGTGACCCGGCTGGTGGAAAACGCCGTCCAGAGCTTTGGTGCTTCCGTCGTTCCGCTCGGAAACAGCGCGGCGATCCGGATCGGGGATCTGGATATCGTTCTCAATACCAACCGGGCCCAGGCTTTCTCGCCCGATCTGTTCACAAATCTCGGCATCGATCCGGAGGCAAAACGGATCCTGATCGTCAAGTCGACCAATCATTTCCATGGCGCGTTTGCACCTATCGCGGGAGAAATTCTTTATGCTGCCGTCGATGGGCCTTATCCTAGTGATCCGTGCCGGACCGCCTACACCCGTTTGAAACGCGAGATATGGCCGATGGCAGACAATCCCCATCACGAGGAACTCGCATGATTTTCCCGACCCTCGACACACCTTGCGTCCTGGTGGACCTGAACATAGCCGAGGCCAATATCCGCAAGTACCAGGCCCATTGCGACCGCAACGGCCTGAGGCTGCGCCCGCATATCAAGACGCACAAGTTGCCGAGCCTCGCCAAATACCAGGTCGAGCAGGGCGCGGTCGGCATCACCTGCCAGAAGGTCAGCGAAGCCGAGGCCATGGTGGCCGAGGGCGGCATCGACGATGTCCTGATCACCTACAACATCCTTGGGGACACCAAGACGGCACGCCTGCGCGCCCTCTCAGAAAAGGTCCGGCTGTCCGTTGTTGCGGACAATGATGTCGTGGCGGGCGGTCTCAGCCGCGCCTTCGCGGACGCTTCCGAGCCGCTGACCGTGCTTGTTGAATGCAACACCGGCGCGGACCGGTGCGGCGTCGCCTCTCCGGCCGCGGCCGCAGATCTCGCCCGCCTGATCGGCACCCTGGCGGGGCTGACGTTCGGCGGCCTGATGACCTTTCCTCCCGTCGGACGGATGGAAGAAGCCGAGTCCTGGCTGAACGAAGCGAAAACCCTGATCGAAGCCGAGGGACTTGAGGTGAAGGTGGTTTCCTCCGGCGGCTCTCCCGACATGTGGCGGACGCATGGCGACGGGCCGGTGACGGAACACCGGATCGGCACGTATGTGTACAACGACCGCTCGCTCGTGGCGCACGGCGCTTGTGGCTGGCAGGATTGCGCTCTCACGGTGCTGGCGACCGTCGTTTCCGTACCCTCCCCGACCCACGCGATCGTCGACGCCGGCTCGAAGGTGCTGACGACGGACCTCTTCGGTCAACTGGGCCACGGTCATGTGCTCGGCCGCGACGACCTGGCAATCGATCAGCTCAGTGAGGAACACGGGCGCATCGTCTCCGATGGCGCCATCAACCTGAAGGTTGGCGAAAGACTGCGGATCGTGCCCAATCATGCCTGTGTGGTCGCCAACATGCTCGACCGGGTGGAGGGCGTGCGCGGTCCTGATCTCGCCGGATCGATGCCTGTCGCGGCACGCGGACAGGTCTGGTGACTCAGAGGTCCTTTCGTTGGAACTCAACCGTCTTTTCGAACATCACGACAATGGAGATTTGAATGCCTATTGAACGCATCGGCGTGGAACGCACCGGAGCCGGCGGACAGAACCTGCCCTTTTCCCCTGCCGTTAGGGCGGGCGATTTCGTTTTCATCTCGGGCCAGGTGGCCATGAAGGAAAACGGCGAGATCGAGCCCGGCGGGATCGAGGCCCAGACGCGGCGCACGATGGACAATGTCGTCGCCGTTCTGGCAAAGGCAGGCTGCACGCTCGAAGATGTCGCCAAGGTCAATGTCTGGCTGGACGACACGCGGGATTTCTGGACCTTCAACAAGATCTATGCCAGTTATTTTCCGAACGGTGCGCCTGCACGCTCAACGGTGAAGTCGCAATTGATGGTCGACGCCAAGATCGAAATCGACGTGGTTGCCTACAAGCCCCTCTGATCGCCCCATCTAATCGCCCCATCTAATCGCCCTGTTCGGAGCAACGGCCCAGGGCGCTCAGCTGCGCCCGGGCGCTGCTGACGCCGGCGCCTCCGGCACCTTGCGGCCTCTGGTTGCTGGCATTCTTCGGTTGGCGCGGAATCTGCTTGTTGATTTCCGCTGCATCGGTGCTATGTCCCGCGCAGCATCCGAAATTCGGCAAAGAGGCGGAAGCGTGCTGGAAGAAGACAAAACATCGGGCGAGCCCCTTGAGCAGGTGGACCACCTGTCCAACTACCCGGACTGGGGCTATCTGCTGCGTGAATTCTACGAAGCCTACCGCTTTCTCTCCTCAGGGGGCAGCGACAAGATACGCTCGCACCAGCGCTCCGTTCGCGAGGCCATCAGCCGCGTCAGCAAGACAAAAACGGTGATAGAGTTCGGCGAACCTGCCCAAAAACCGGTCACGGCGCATCTGAAACGGGCGCTGGACGAAGGCCGGCTCGAGAGAACGGCGCCCCTGATCCGGGCGATCGAGAGCGTCCAGGGCCAGTTGGCCTGGCAATACGGCTATGAAAAGGTTCCGCGCGGGCTCAGCAAGAGTTACGCCTATGCGGAACTGTGCGGTCCCAACGGACCGGTTCTGACAACCGAGGTTATCCTCGGCCTCGTGCTGTTTGCACCTGGTTGCGTTTATCCCTCGCATGCGCATAGCGGTATTTCGGAAAGCTACATCTGCCTGTCAGGTGCCGTTTCGGAAAATCATCAGGGCGTCTATGCGCCCGGGTCGATGATCTTCAATCCGCCCGAACACACGCACCGGATCACGGTGTCGAAGCTGGAGCCGGCCCTTCTCGCCTATGCCTGGACGGGACCCCAGGACAAGCTCGCCAGCCAGAAGATGGTGTTCAGCCGGAAACGCAAATAAGCCGTCACGCGGCCGCGGCACCTTCCTGGATCACGCGGCTGATCGTGAGCTTGGCGGGTTGAAGACGGCCGTCGTCCGACATCCAGCCCGGTTCGCTGATCAGTTTCTCGCATTCGATGCCGAGCGTTGGAAAACTCAGCCCCATGGAATGGGCGAGTGCCACCCGGTCGCCGGGTTTCGGATTGAGACCGCAGCACACCTCACGCGTTCCCATCTTCAGGTGATGGGCAATATCCCATTCCAGCACGACCCCATTGTGCCGCGTGACCACCCAGCAATGCGCGTCTTCACAGCATCCGTTCTTCTCCTGCGGGAAAAAATAGCCGGTCAGGTAACCCGCTTCAAAGCCCGCGGCCCGCAGGGACGCGATCAGATAGGTGTTGATGTCGACACAGGACCCTTCGGTCAGGCCGCAGGAGAGATACGGCACCTCTTCGCAGCCATCGTTGAAGCGCACATCCGCATGCCCGTAACGGAATTTTTCCGCGCAGGAATTCACCAGCGCCTGGATCGCTGCGTGCCCGTCCGGCTGCGCCTCGGCAATGTTGATTGCGTCGAAGACGAGTGCTTCGGCCGCCTGCGTGAACTTGTTCCGGTGCGGTGTGAAGATGCTGTCCGGGTAGCCGGGCCCGCCTTCCGCGAAGCTGTAACGGATTTCCACTTTCTGCCCGGGTTCCGGGGCGACGACCGCAACGATCTGCCCTGTCGTTGTCTCGCCGGTCAGGGAGAATGTTCCGCCCGTCACTTCGAAGTGAACCGGCATCTGGTGCGGGGTCGGCAGGCCGACCGGAACCAGAAACTTGCGATGCGCATCGCCGTGCGGGGCGACCGTGACCGAAACGTGCGTCTGCATCCTGGCGTCCTCAGATGGCAAGTTGGAAGACCAGGCCGGAAAGGACCGCTCCGGCAAAGCCGAGCCCGAGATAGGTTGCAAAGACCTGCGGCTTGACCAGCGACCAGACGGCAGCCATGGCGGGGATCGAGCTGACCGCACCGGCGATCATGAAGGCCATGGCAGCCCCTGCGCTCATGCCCTGTTCCATGAGGCCCGCCAGCAGCGGCGGGGCGACATAGCTGTTGAGATAGGCGGGCATGCCGACCAGGGCCGAGATCGCAATGGAGCCGATGCCTTCACCGCCGACAACACCTGCAATCAGGTTGGCCGGAACATAAGTGACCAGTGCGGCTTCAAGCACATAGGCAAGCGCCAGCCATTTCACCAGGAAGAAGGCATTTGCCTTGAGCTCGGAGCCAAATTTCTGCGTGCGCTCCGCCTCGCTCCAGAACTTCCAGACGGGACGCCCCGTCAGCGGGGATGCGCCGCAACCGCAGCCGCTTGCGGAAGAACCGATCTTGACCGGGTTGGCGAAGGCCCCCGTCTTCAGGAGCATGGCGACGAGAAAGCCGCCGAAGAGCCCGAGAGCAACGGCAAAAATCGCCTTGCCGATGGCAAATGACCAGCCGAGTGCACCCGCCGTGATCAGCAGCGTCGGCGGATCGATCAGCGGCGACGACAGCCAGAATGCCATGATGGCCGACAGGGGTGCACCGACGGCCAGCAACCCTGCAATGAACGGAATGACCTCGCACGAGCAGAACGGCGCCAGCCCGCCGAAGAGAGCGGCCAGCACGATGGCCTGCGTCTCGCGCCCCTCGAAGGCGCGCGCCACATAAGACTCGGCGCCCGCCGCCTTCAGCCACGCGATCAGGGCAACGGCGAAGGCGATATAGGGCAGCGTGCCGAGGAAAGCCTTGACGGCGAAGGTGACGAACGGAACGAACTGCGCCTGGTCAAGCAGCAGGACCAGCAGCGGTCCGCCAATGACGACCGTCCAGGTCGAGAAGATGTACTGCCTGCCCGGAAACGACTTCCAGCTCCATCTCGGTTTCGGCGGCGCACCGCCGTCGGATTTCGGTCCGCAGCAACGCGTTGCCCCGCCGCCCTCGTCAAGTTCCATGCGATCGATCGTGTCCGACATCTGCCTAATCCTTGTCGTGGGCGCTAGCGCGCGCCCTCATCCACGCAGCATTCCTTGAGGATGTATCCGGCGAGCCCTTCCAGATGGTCGAACGCCGCACGATTGACGACCGACCGGCCTTCCTTTTCCTGAAGAACCAGCCCGGCGGACGACAGAAACTTCAGGTGATGCGCGAGCGTCGACGCGGCCATGCCGGTCCGGGTCTGGATATCCCCGACGGTCAATCCGGTCCGGCCCGCCTTCACCAGCGTCAGCACCACCTGCAGCCTGGCTTCCGAGCCAAGCGCCGCAAACCCCTGAGCAACTTCTTCAAGATCCATCTTCGCCACCCAATATAACTATATTTCTAGTTATATAGTTCTAATGAGCATGTCAAGTGCATCGAGCCTTGATCTTCGGGATCACGCGCGCATGGCTAAGTGGGCAAGCCGGATGGCGAGAGACGGCACACCGGGGACCGTTGCATTCGGCCTGCCTTCAGGCGCGACTTGCGCGCGCAGCGGCTACTCGATTTCGATGATAAACGACCGCACTCCGCCGCTTTGACCTATGTCGTTCCACACAGGGGCGGGCTCAACCCGCGCGGACGGCCCGCCATAGGGGGCATTATTGTAGAAGATGGCATGGTGCTCGCGGTTGGCATAATTGTCCGGGTTCGATCCCTTCCAGTTCGTATATGCGAGTGGCTCACCCGTGACCCAGACCCAGCCGCCTGCAGGCTCGCGCGATCCGGGTTTCTGGTACAGGCCGATGTTCGGTCCGATCGCCTCCGACAGCCTGGTGCCGACGGTCCCCTTGATCCACAAGCGGTCATCCCCCCGGATAAGGTCGTAGACAAAGTCGTTTTCCCGTCTCGAGGTAATCGTGACCAGATGGCCGCCGGCACGTTCGGAAAGAGCCACAGCCTTGTCCCAGGCCATGTGGCTCCAATTCAGAATCGCGATGTAGACACGTCCCTCGAAGAACCCGTAGATCACCTCCTTGCCGGCAAGCACATCAAGCGCCTTGAGGAGCCGCTTGTCGCTTTCCACCTTGGCGATCAGGTCGGGATCGTACCGGCGCGCATCGCGTGACGACACCACCGGCTGTTCGGATGTTTCCGTTCCCGAAAGCGACAGACCAAGGGCTTCGGCCGTGCCTTGCGAAACCACGCCGGTCGACGGTATCCCGAGCGCCTGCTGGTAGTTGGCGATGGCGCGCCGCGTACGGCTGCCCATGACGCCGTCCACTGGACCGGCATTGTACCCCAGATCGTTCAGCGCAGCCTGGACCTTTCTGTTGTCCTGCGAAGACAGACCCAGTCGTGTTTCGATATCCTCGGCCGCGTCCTGTTCGACAGTTTGCGGACCGAGGTCTGCGACCGCGACCCCTGCCCCGGCTGCAATCTGCTCGGCCTGGAGGGCTTCCTGCGCGGCAAGCGCCATCTCCCGCATCAAACCGTTCGGGTAGCGTTCCAGGAAGATGTTCCAGGCGCGCAGGCTGTTGATGTCTGACGCGGCATCAAACAAGGCCTGTTCCTGCTGCAGCAGCAAGGCATTGCCTGTCCCGCCTTCACCGAGTTTCAGGTAGATTTCATCCGTCAGATCGTTCGTGACCATGGGGATCTGGCGGTCGTCAGTGTCGACCTTCACGTCCCTGATCACCCGTTTCATCAGACTGAGAACTTCGAGGTTTTCGGTCGGGAAGTGCCGCGCGAGCGCAAGGGCGAACGGGGAGTTCTCGCCTTTCCCGTCATAGGCCACTTGCCCGGGACTGGCGGAGAACGTGATCATGCTGCCCTGAAACGAGCTTTGCAGCGCCGCCAATCCCCTGTTGACCGCGGCCCGGGTCTCGGAAAAGTTCTCCGCGTAGAAGCGATCTGCCAGGGGATTGTTGCGGCACGCGTCCACGAACACGAGCGCAGCCCGGGAGTTTCGCTCCAGCAGCCGCACGATCTTGTCGAGTTGCAGGGCCTCCCCGTCGATATCGAATTCGGACTGCAGCTCGGCATTCGTTCCGATCAGGTAGTTCTTGCCCTCGTATTGCATGCCATGCCCTGCGAAGTAGAACAGCGTGACGTCGGCATCGCTGGTGCGGCGAAGGAAGGCGGACAGTTCCCGTCCGATCTGTTCGCGATTCAAGTCGCTCCGCTGCGTGACTTCGAAACCCAGTCCGGTGAGCGTTTCTGCAATCAGGATCGTGTCGCGGATCGGGTTTGCGAGCGGCGGTGCATGTTCATAGTTCGAATTGCCGACAAGAAAGGCGACGCGTTTTTCAGCCCATGACGGCGTGGCAAGCACCAGAAAAAGAACAAACAGGAAGCGCAACTTGAAAACCCTAAACTGCAACACATTCCCGCAGGATAGAGTGGGCTTGGAACAAAGGTCAATTTTCGAGCGCCAGAGGCGTCCCTCGAGGGGTCGGATCCAGCCGGCAAGCGCACGGGTCTTCAGGCGTATGCGCATTCACTTGCGTTTGCCGGGACAATTGGATGGGCCCGGGCGCGATCCGCCGTTGCCACACCGGGCGCGAGCGATGCGGTCCACGCAGCTCTACTTCCGCGAAGAGGCGCGCCTCATGTCCTTGGGAAACCGGCTTCCGCGTGTCTCGGATGGCAGTTCGCCGAATAGCTTGTGATAGTATTTGCTGAACCGGCTCCACTCCCAGAAGCCTTCCTCGGCGGCGATGTCGCCAATGCTGTCGTTGACGCGGCTTCCGTCGAGAAGCTTTTGTCGCGCGCTGTTCAGTCTCATGATCCGGGCGTATGTCGCCGGGCCCATGTTGACATTGGTCTTGAAGACGTTTTCGAGCGTTCGCCTCGAACTCAGCGTCTTGAGCGATTGATACGTGTCGGGGGCGAGGCCAGGCTGCATATGAACGAGCAGTGCATCGCGCGCCGATACGAACCGCTCGAACGAACGCGACCGTGTCAGAAAATCCGGGTGGCGCGGAGACAACCACTCGAAAGACAAGGCGTTTGCAAGGCTCGCGATTGCCAGATCCCCCAACAACGGCTGATGCCCCTTGTCCTGCATCGCGCTGGCACACTCGATCAGGACTCTCGTGTCCTGTCGCAAGCGCTCGGTGAGAGGTGCCGATCTTACGAATTCGCTTCGGCGTCCGCGGGTTCCAAGCCAGTCCGCAACCTCGGGAATGAGCGCTTCATGACTCAGGAGCGCGTCTGCGTCGACACCAATCAGAGCCACTGCTTCACCGGGCCGAAAAACCTCGAAACAATCCGCGTTGGATGGAGAGATCCTGAGGATCTGCGACCCTGTATCCGTTCCATCGACGATCAACGACGATCTGGGACCCAGGCCGAACGTGAACAGGAAGGAGTTTGGGGGAATGTTGCCGTCGATTTCAACAACATGGCTATGCTCTTCGACCAGGATGAACAATCTGCCGAAGTCAAGCATCTGCACCCTGGTTCTGCATGGCCCGTCACCCAGCTGCGCCAGGTTTATCGCGCCACCTCCTTGCCCAAGGAGTTCAAGTCAGTCTTCAATGTTGTTTGCCGTGAAGAGGTTGAAGTTGGCGTTCTTTTCTATAGCCAGCTCCGGCAGAAACCACCACGCCATTCGGCCCGATCCTCTCTTATCTTGGCGCACTTAATCCGAATTCAATTTATCATTACTGAGACTTTTAACAATCAGAGAAACGCAAATGCATCGAAAAATCTAAATTATTGTCATTTTTACTGACGCAATTAACTAACACATCTGGCATCGAATATTGCAGAATGCCACAAACCTCCCCGCTTTTACTTTTGGCATTGAGCACCGTTTCGCATCAAAGGGGCCTGGCGCCATGACCGGTTTCCCCGGGATCCGAAACGAAAAGCGGCCCGGCGGGCCGCTTTCGTGCTTCCGGGAATTGCCCGTCCGGTGGGTGGGCGCGGCACGGTCGCAGCAGACCGGACATGCTCCGGTCAGACGGAAATCATCCCCTCGACCGCGCGCACGAGGTCGTCGGCCTTGCGTTCATTCAGCGCGTCCGGATGCGGATTTGAAAATCGGCCGCTGTCATTGTCGAAATACTTCCCGCTGGCGGATGCAAACTCCTCCGAGAGCGCGGCCCGCAGCAGGATGTCGACACCAATCGAAAGATCGTTACCGGCCACTCCGAAGCCTTCCTTGACCATCTTGCTGGCGAGCAGCGAACCCGGGTTGACGGCAACGATGACGGGTCCGCCTGCACCGAGCTGCGCCGCCAGGTGCCGTGACCACATCGTCAGGCCCAGTTTGCTTTGTGCATAGGCGTCCATGGCAGACAGGCGCACCTTGCCGGCAAGTGCGTCTGGATTGACAGGCGCCTGTGCCGCAGATGACAGATTGACCACCCGGCTGTCGGCATCCATCAGCGACAGAAGGCGGTTTGTCAGGAGAACGGGCGCCAGCAGGTTGACGACAAAGCGGATGTCGAGACCGTCTTCCGTCACTTCGGTTCGGCTGCGCAGGATGCCGGCATTATTGATCAGGACGTCGAGCTTCCCATGCCGCTCGGCAACCTCGGCAGCGAGCCGTGCAACCTCATCGAGCCTTGAAAAATCGGCCTGGAAAGTCTCCACCTCGCCACCGCCGGCGATCGCCAGGGCCGCATCTCTGGCGGCGAGGAGCTTTTGCGGATTGCGCCCGTGCAGAAGCACGGTGTGCCCCTGTTCGCGCAGCGCCTTGGCTGTTTCGAGGCCGATCCCGTCCGTGGACCCCGTGACCAGTATTTTTTTGCTCATGTCTGTGTGTCCTTAAACCGCGAAGTCGGTGATGACTTCATCGGAAAGCCGTTTCAGGGTTGTTTCGATATCCGCCTCGTTGAAGCGCAGATTGAGAGCGACGTGATTGACGCCAATCGCCTCGAGCGTCTTCAGATAGGCGCGCAGATGATTGACACCGGACCGGAAGCCCAGATGGATCGGGCGCGGTGCTGCGTCCGGTTCCGCGGCAAGATCAACATAGAGCGGCTGCATGACCGGCTTGTCGCAGGCGTCAAGCGCCTTCACCTTCTGCCGGTAGTCCCGGATAACCTGCTCCTGCGCCTGCATGTTGCGCGGGTAGGTCATCCAGCCATCGCCGTTCGCGGCAATCCAGTCCGGGGCTTGCTGACTGCCGCCTGCAATCAGCATCGGCAGTTTGCCGGCTGCCGGCTTCGGCAGCATGTCCATGCCGGGCTCCGGTGTCCCGTGCGCGTTCGTGAATTGCGGCCTGCTGTCGGCCATCTTCCTGATATAGGAGAAACTCTCCCGGAAGCGCACGCCCCTGTCCTCGAAAGACATGTTCAGCGCAGGGTACTCCTCGGGCCGGTCTCCGGAGGCAACACCAAGCAGAAGACGACCGCCCGAAAGGACATCGGCGCTCGCAGCAGCTTTGGCGACATGTGCCGGATGGCGCAACGGCAGAATGATGCTGGCGACACCCAAGCCGATCCGTTCCGTTCCCGCTGCAAGATAGCCGAGATAGACGAACGGATCGTAGATCTGTCCGGCATCACCGAAGGACGGCACATTGAAAGGAACGTCCCGCAGCCAGACGGACGAAAACCCGCGTTCTTCCGCAAGTCGGACACGCTCGAGATGCCGCGCCATCGCGGGAACCGCGCCCATGCCGTAATTCTCGAGCGGCACGACCAGTCCGATAGACAGCCGGTCAGGCCTGAAGACGGTGTTGTATGACCGGTTGATCTGTTCAAAACCGGTCCGATCCAGACGATTGAGCATTTTGGCCTCGCTGCTCCCGAAGTCTGGAAGGCTTCCGCATGCTTCGAGATGACCCTTGACTGTAACCCAGCCGTCCCACGTCATCGCGGGACGGTTTCTTCTTCCCCTGCCCTCAGGCCAGGTCGTCTTTCCCTTCGATCAGGAAGTGGAAGCTTTTCGACCCTTCGGTACGGGCCTTCAGAAAAGGTGCATACTCCGCATCCTTCATGAAATCCATCGCAGCCTCCCTGGACGGCCACTCGATCACGATGCGCAGTGCGGCTTCATCCGCCGCCCCCTCGACCTGCTCATGAGACGCCGTCCGCGCCAGATATTTGCCGCCATGCTGGGCAACCAGCCTGTTCGCCGGACCGATATAGCCGGGAATCCAGTCTTCCGCCGTAGGTGTCACGGCAAGCACGGAATAATATGCCATTTCAATTGATCCTCGATTTGCCTGGACTGCGCGTCCCGCAGCCCTGCCCCACAGATAAAGCTCTTGAAATTCAGCATAAACAGGCAATTTTAGAGTACATAATTCGGATTAGGGATATAATTGCATGGACACCGGCAGCCTTCGGCTTTTTGTTCTGGCCGCTGAAAAACTGAACATCAGCGCAGCTGGACGCGAACTCGGCATGCCGCCTGCCGTCGCGAGCAACCGTCTGGCCAAACTGGAGCAAAGTCTCGGCTCGGATCTGATGCACCGCTCGACGCGAAAAGTGTCCCTGTCCGTCGAAGGCGCCGAGTTTCTGCCCTTTGCCCGCGAGATCATCGCCCAGGAAGATGCCGCCAGAGCGGCACTTGGACTTTCCAGTCCGCAGGTCAGCGGCCTTCTGCGCTTTGCCGCCTCGAGCACGTTTGCACAGCTCTACATTGTTCCGTTGTTGCCGGAGTTCCTTGCGCGATACCCGGAAATCAAACTCGACCTGAAGCTTTCCGACACGCGATTTGACCTGATTGAAGGCAGCTATGATCTGGCTCTGCGCAACTCCGCGCTTGAAGACAGCAGCCTGAAATACCGCAAACTCGCAGACGACACCCGCATTCTGTGTGCGTCACCTGACTATCTGGACCGTTGCGGACACCCGGACACACCCGCGGACCTGCTGAAACACCAGCTCATCGCCTTTCAGGACCTGACGCCGAAACCCTTGACCGGGCCGGGACCGGCGACGGAATACTTCGACCCGCGCGCGTCCGCGAGCCGTCTGGTCATGGACGACGGCCGCTCGTTGAAGCTGGCGACGATCGCCGGCGCCGGCATTTCGATGAATTCCCTCTGGAACATCCATGCCGACCTGAAATCGGGAACATTGGTCAGGGTGCTGCCCGATTTCGAGGTGGACGACCAGTCGGTGCTCTGGCTCGTCTATCCGAAATCGAACGTCCTGACGGCGAAGGTCAGGGTCTTCATCGACTTTCTGCTCGAAAAGATCGGCAAGGCGCCTGCCTGGAGCGCCGGCTGACAGGGATGCCGTCAGCCGCAGCAGGCAGATGCATCAGAACCGCAGCAAGCAGGAGCATCCGCGCGCCGCGTGTGCTCGAGCGCTGGTTTGCAATTTGCCCGGACCTCGCTCAAGTGAATCGACACCGCGCCGTCATCAAGGACCGGCACAGCTAGGTCGTAGATCCGCATACCCCTGTTTTCATGAGCAAATTCCACCAGCAACGGGCTTTCGCCGAGACCCTTCACCCTGGCAATGCTCTGCTCGAGGATCGCGTTGAACTTCCCGAGTTTCATGTGATTGCCGCCCCGCCCGTCGAGCAATTGCAAGGCAGCCTCGGTCCACGAAGCAAGGCGGCCGCCACAGTCGATGCTGTTGACGTCGGCGCGTTTCAACTCGGTCACGTGATATCCCTCGCCGATGGCGCCCTCACCGGTCCGGAAGACCAGGGGCAGATCGGCAGGCATTTGCCGCAAGGCGTTCAAAAGCGACAGGGGTGTCATGGCGTAAACCTTTCATTTCAAAAAAAGTTGAAATATGGTTCAACCACAAATCAACTAACATTTCAAGAAAGTTTGAAATATGAATGAAACCGACGCCCTCGCCGCTTTTGCATCGATCTCCAGCGCGACGCGGCTGCGTATTCTCAAGCGGCTCGTTGAGGCCGGCAGCAGCGGGCTGACGGCCGGCGACATCGCGGAGGCCGTTGACGCAACGCCATCCAGAACGTCGTTTCATCTGTCCAACATGTCGGAAGCAGGTCTCGTGACCTCAAGCAGGCAGGCACGTCGGATCACATACCGGATCGACTTCACGACAGTCGGTGCCCTGATGCGCTACCTGCTGGAGGACTGCTGCAACAACAACGCAACCGTCAGGGCGTGTTGCCTGCCGGGGGGCGGTTGCTGACCGGCAGGCAGGCCAGCCTAGAAACGCTCGACATGCGGGCGCAGTTCAATTTCGTTGGTCCAGATGCTCCGGTGCTGACGGGTCATGTCCAGATAGGTCCGGGCAATCTCGTCAGGGTTCAGTGTTGTTTCCGGATCATTGTAGGGCGCGCCGCGCTCGCCGCTGTGAATGGCGCCGTCAATGACAAAATGGACCACGTGAATGTTCTTCGGATGCAGCTCTCGGGCCAACGACTGGCAGAGCCCCCTGAGCGCAAATTTACCCATCGCGAACGCGGCTGATTGCGGAAATCCCTTGATGCCCGCGGAGGCACCCGTGAACAGCATCGTGCCTGTCTTTTTCGGGACCATCCGTTTCGCCGCTTCGTGCGCGACCAGGAAGGCCCCCCAGACAGTCACGTCGAGAGCGGCACGCACCTTTTCGGGATCAAGCTGCTCTATCGGACCCTTTGTTCGACCGCTGGCATTGTAGACGACAACGTCCGGGGTCGTCCCCTCGGCGTCGAGCGTCTCAAAAAGCTGCGTGACGCCGGCTTGACTTGTGGCATCGCAGGCGTGCGCCCGTGCGCCGGTCTCCCGGCAAAGCCCTTCCAGCTTGTCAGGCTTGCGCGCCGCCAGGCGAACTTGATAACCGTCCTGAGAAAAGACACGCGCCAAGGACGCGCTCAACCCTTTTCCGGCGCCAACAATCAACACACTCTTTGCCATGAACCTGCTCCTTCACTCCGACCTCGGCCCTTACTTGGGGCTGCGGCCGCTCGTTGCCCAGTCAAGAGCCCGTGTTCATTGCCCGCACAAGTCGGTTGTCAGCGACAACCATTGGAAGCTTCGCGGACCGTGCCAGCCACATGGCGCTTGCAAGGCAAGGAGCGTCGCGAGACTCGGCTCCTCGAACGCATGGAAATATGACAGGTGCACTTCGGCAGATTTCACCGCTAAATTGACCTCGGACCAGAAATTCTAATACCGTTCAATATTGCTTCTGACCGGAAAAAGCATTTCGAGCATTTTTTTACCTTACTGAACCCCGAATTGCGGGTGAACGCAAAGGCAGAAACCGAACGGGATGCATAGGAAATAGGGTCTTCGAAGCAGAAAGAAGCCGGGCCCTTTGCAGGACAACCGGACAGAATTCAAAAATGACGGTGCATGCCCGGGGAGGCATTTATGACTCTGACTTTATTATGGTTTTTTATACCGCAACGGGTTTCGACCCAGGCATGTAACCCGCTCCGTTCCGTATCATCAAGGAGTGTCCTGTCTTGTCGCGGGTTGCCGCGATGATCAGCAGCTGGAAACAACTGTTCACCTGTCGCCGGCGCTGCGGCGCGGCGCGCTCGATGCTCCTTGCGGTTTTCCTCACCCTCATGGGCACCGGTCTGGCAGTTGCCGACTGGATCAATCTCACCGCCGCTGAAAAGTTACCGAATATCGCCGAAATCTTTGTGCGCGAAGATCGGGTTCATATCGTTCTTCAACTTTCCGAAGACAGCCTGGAAAACGTCGCGGAATTGCTGCCGGAAAACATGTTGAATGAGCGGGGAATAGAACCCGAACCGATCGAACAGAGAATGGAACGGTTCGCCCGGGAGAAACTCCAGGTGATCGCCGACGGCACGATCGATCTTTCCGCGACACTGCGGTTTTCAGAACCCAGGCCGCGAAAGGATCGCTCCTCTCCCGTTAAGGGCATCGTCCATCCGCTTACCCGACAAAAGGCGCCCGAGCCGCCCGATGAGGTCCGCGTGCTCCATGCTGAACTCGACTATTTCTTTGACCAGAAACCGAAAACACTGACGTTTGTTCCACCCTTGGATGCTGACGGTAATCCTCTGCTTGAGTTGGGTTTTATCGTCTATCAGGAGAGCGTTCCCGTCATCGACTTCCGAGAGCTCATCGGACCTGCAACTCTCACGATCAACTGGGACGACCCTTGGGTTTCCGCATTCGAGAACCCGAACCTGGCGCGCCACCATCGTTGGCCGATCATGTCATTCATTTATGTCGAACCGCGCGAGGTCAGGCATGAGATCGTGATCAGGCTGCGAGATCTGGAAGATTGGACAAACCTTGGCTTAGATAGAAATGCGCCGATTACCGATGGCGGACGAAAGAATGTACTGGATGCAACCAGCCGTTTTTTCGAAGACAAGAACCCGGTCATCATCGATGGAGCACCTGTCAACCCGGCAAGCGTCAGGACTGATTTCCTGGATCTTTCCCTGGCGGGCATCGAGGTTATTGAAGACGACCGGAATCTGGACCCGGCAACTGCAGTCCTGGGTGTGACGCTTTCCTATCCGGTCGGTCAGATGCCTGAGGAAGTCACGACAATCTGGCAACTCTTCAGCGACCGCATCGAAACCGTGCCGGTGACATCCATAGACCCGATCGGACCGTTTCCCGCCGAGTTTGGCGTCACCTATCCTTCGCACACATGGACCAACCGTCTCTTGAGGTTTGAAGAGCCCGGCGTCAACACGGTGCCTGTCACGGACGAACGGTCCCTGAAACTTCCCTTGCTTACAATCGTGCTTGCCGTATTTGCCCTGAACGCGGTTGCCTTCGCTCTCAAGGCCAGCAGATGGGCAAAGGGAATAGGGTTTGCCGCAGCCCTCATTTTTGCGGCGGGTGCTGCCGTTACGACGGATCGGTTCATCGCGACACTGCCCAATCCGTTTGCCACCTTGCCGGGCGAAAACGAGGCGGAAACCGCAATCAAGTCCGTTTTCGCCAACGCAAATGCGTCGTTTTATGAAATCAACGAGAACCAGCTTGAAGCGGAGCTGTCGAAATTCGTCCACCAGGGGTTGGCACCCATCGTTTTCACGGAACTGGAACGGGCCAATCGCGTCGAATTGCCGGGCGGGATCACCGCACGCGTGGGCGACATAAACGACGTCGCCATAAGCGAAATACGTCCACTTGATGCAGGCCGCGGTTTCTCGGCACTCGCCCGGTGGTCAGCCGAAGCCGTCGGTCAGCACTGGGGCTATTTGCACTTGAGGGAACTCGACTTGCAGGCGCGCGTCGAAATGATCGAGGATGATCGTGTCTGGCGCCTTGCCGGACTGACCGACCTCTCGATCGAGATCAGGGAGTAGGCAGAACCGGGGTCTCAGCTATCGCCGGACGTGTCGCTGATGCCGCCTTCTTCAGGGCTCTGAACCTGGTCGATCCAGGTCTGGAGATTGTAGTAGGTGGTGATGCGGGCAATCTTGCCGTCACTGATTTCAAAGAAGCTTCCCGCCGGAAGATCGTAGGTCTGCCCGTTGGCCGCCGGCAGGCCCTCGTCGGTGGCGATATAGGTGCCGTGCACGATGAACTCCGCTGCTGCACGCGTGCCGTCTTCGTTGACGAAGAGAACGATGTCCGAAAGGCGCTCCTTGTAGCAGCGCGTCATGTGCACGTTGAAGGACCAGAACTTGTCCTTGCCGACACGCCGCTCTCCCTGATTGACATCGTGCACCAGATCTTCGGCGACAAGGCTCTCCATTTTCTTTGTGTCACCGGCATTGAAGGCAGCGAAGTAAGTGTCGATCAAAAAGCGGGATTGCTTGTTTGGCATGTCGTCTCGCACATGTTGGATTGCAACGCACCGGCGAGTTTGCCCGCGACGTGAATCGAGCGCAAGCACTGTTGTCCGGTTTGACCCGGTAACGATCTATTGGGGCGCCCCCCGGTCAATGAACTTGTCATTCCGGCTGAAGCGCAGCGGAAGGCCGGAAGCCAGTAGCCACTTGTTTCTCCTTCTTCTCTTAGCCTCTCGTCAAAGGGAATACTGGTTCCCGGTCTTGCCGCAGCTGCGGCAAACCGGGACGACAAATCCCGGGAAATACCGTATCCCGACTTGGCACCGATCGGAATTGCACTGCTATCTCAGAGGCATAAGTTCGAATGCATTTTTCAAACCGGACAGCAGCGCAGCGCAAAGGCAAGACATCTGCGCGTTTGCAACGTCCGCGCAACCCTAAAGGCCTGCTGGGAAGCAAGGCCTGCGCATATGCGAATGCGCCTGGTAGCCCCAATCCGCAAAAGTGTGACGTAGCGACATTGACGAAAACGGGCAATCAGCTGACACTTTCGGCATGATTATTAAAGAGCTGGTTTGACAATGAAGTTTCCTGCCTCACGCATTATTGTCGATTTTCATTCCTGTCCGATGTGCGCGGGGACACCTCTTCCGATCGCGTGGAAGGGAGCCTGGACTGTCCTGACAGGCATGTTTCCGCAAGCCCGCGTGAAGGATATGTGTGTTTGCGCAGGCCCGCCACCTCCGTTCGGCGGCGATCCCATCATCACAGGGGCCTTCAATGTGCTGGTGGAAAAAATGCCGGCAGCACGCATGACGGACCTCACGCTGAAAGCGGGTGCGCTCACCACCGGCTATCCAAGGGTACTGATCGGCATGGCAGGCGCGTCCGGCGCTGGTGCCGGCGGCGCCGGCGGTGCAGCTGCCGGCCTGTCGCCGAAGCAGATTGCAGATCTGAGGCGCAACGCGCTGATGGACAAGATCAAGGAAGGCAAGTCCTCCATCAAGATCAAGGGCTCGGATGAATTCAAGGAGAAGACGCTGGCGGCACTGGACCGGCTGGCCCAGT
Organism: Roseibium sp.; assembly: GCF_965232425.1. Taxonomy (GTDB): domain Bacteria; phylum Pseudomonadota; class Alphaproteobacteria; order Rhizobiales; family Stappiaceae; genus Roseibium. The sequence continues at coordinate 4,108,470 of NZ_OZ246971.1, read as the reverse complement.
CACCGACCGGTATGAAACTGTTGCAGGAGCTCGACTCCAGCAACAAGACAACGACGATCGTCGAGGCCGGCCCCGGCAAGGGCAACACGGAGACCGCGAAAAACTGGAAAGACGGGCTTTACGACACGACCAACGACAAGCCGGGTCCGGGCACGGACAGCACGGTCAAGTTCAATCCCGACCGCGACAAGCTGAATTCCGAGGACTGGAAAACCAGGGACCCGGCAATCGGCCTGGGACACGAGCTGATCCACTCCTACCATGATGGCAACGGCACGACGGACGGACGCAAGGAAGTCGAGTACACGGGCAAGGACGGCAAGAAGCACAAGGCACCCGGGTATGAACTGCAGACGGTCGGGCTCGGGGAATACGAAGACAAGGAACTGACGGAAAACAACATCCGGAAGGATTTTGATGATCTGGAAATCGGCAAGAATGACGAAGAGCACCAGAGACCTTACTACTAACAGCGGTCAAACTGGCGCATCGTGCCGGTCAAGCTGTTTTACCTACAGGATATTATCCAAGACCATTCCGGCAGGAGCCTGCGCATGTTGACTGTTTCCATCAAGGCGATCACCGCCGCTTCGTTTGCCCTGGCCTACCAGATCACCAACACCGATCAGGCGGATATCTACGTTGCCGATCTGGTTTACAAACCCGCCGCAGACGGCAATCTGACGGTCGACCCGAAGACCGCCTATGTCATTCCGACAGATGACGGGACGCTCTACGTCGGCAAACTCCTGTTGAAGATCCCGGAGGGCATGAAGGTCGAAAGCACGGAAAAGCCCTACTACAGACGCCTCGCACCCGGAGAAAGCCTTGCAGGCGAGATCGTCTTTCCAAACCCGGCGGTCGCGTTCCACCCCTATAACAGCTATCGGCTTGGGGAGAACCCGTTCGCCGCGCGCCGGATCGTGGTCCAGATCGGCGTCATCAGCGCACGGGACCTGAAACCGGACGAGGCAACGCTCACACCCGCGCCGGACTTCGGCCCCGCCTATTTCAAGGCCGATTACGGCTATGGTCTCCAGTATCAGACGGTACTTGATGCAGAAATCGACGTCACCAACACAGGCGCCGCGTTTCTGCCGGTGACCGGTGTTGACTGATGAGACGACTATTCGGATCAAAAGCCGGACAAGCCGCGCGCGAGCCACTGTGAGCGGGGTATTTCCTCGCCGATCTTGAAGCTGAACCGCTCGACCCGCGTGACACCCGCGTTTGTCTCGCACCGGAAAGCAATGTCAAACCAGCGCCCGAGGCTGCGAAACGCCACGCGTTGGTATTCGAGCACAGTTCCTCCCCTCGCGCGCGCGCGTGGCAGTGCTTCGGGTGGCACGGGGCTCACCGCCGTCAATTGCGCGTCGAGTTCGGTCATGCAGAGCAGGCTCAGCCGCTCTCCCTCCGTGAGCCCGCGCATCCTCGCCGTGATACGCGGGTTGTTGGCGGAATAGATCTGCCGTGCCTGAATGTGGCCCGGACGGCGCACGGTTCCGGCAGACGATGACGCCGACGAGGAAGCAGACGGCGTGGCACGGGCAACCTGGCGTGCCGGTTTCGGTGCAGGCGGGGCCGCGCTGACAATCGGCCCCACCGTGCCGAAGTCATCGGGTGCGATCTCGTCTGCATTGCCGACATCTGAAGCAGCCTCCGTTCCGGCCTCGGCCAGTTCCACCGGCTTCGGCTGCGGTTCGGGCGTGACATCCGTTTCCGTTTCGATGACCGGACCGGCAAGGGGGTCGAAGTCGTCTTCAATCTCGGTCTCCGACGGCGTTTCCGGAGTGGTTTCTTCTGCAGCCGCGATCTCTTCTTCAGGCACGTCTTGTTCCGGTTGCTCTTCTTCCGGAACATCCGCCTCGGCTGTATCGGCCTCGGCAACCTCCTCTTCAGTGACCGGTTCGTCAGCCGGTTCGGAGGTCACCACGTCCTCGTTGACTTGCTCGGCGACGTCCTCTGCAACATCGTCGTCTCCGGTGCCCGCGTCTGCGATCTCCTGCGCCTCATCCAGGGCTTCCGCCGCTTCGGCTTCCTGCGTGTCTTCCGTCTCCGCGACCTCTTCCTCCATGGGGTCCTGCAGCGGCTGAAGTTCCGTTTCCTGCTGTTCGGGCTCTTCCTCGGCAAACTCCTGGACAGCCTCCTGAATGGACGGTGGAGGCTGGTCTTGCTCCGTCTCTTCTTCTTCCGGGGCAGGCGCCGGTTCGGGAGGCAGCTCTTCCACTTCTGCCTCTTCGGTTTCCTCCTGCTCGGGCGCCGGCTCGGGCGGGAGATTTTCTTCCTGCTCGTCCTGTTCTTCCGGTTGCTCCTCGCTTTGGGGCTGGTCTTCTGCAGGTGCTTCTGCGGAGGCGTCGTCGTCCGCCGGGGCGGGCAGCGTGATGATCTCCACCTCGACGGGGTCCTGACCGGGCTCGGTCACATAGCCTGAAATGCCGCCCAGGAGGACGAGCGCAAGAGTTCCGTGAAGGACAAGCGACGTTGCGAGTCCCCAGGTAAATGTCTGCCGGTCGTCTTTGGCCGTCTCGATCATCGGACGGTTCATATCTGCGATTATGGCCAAAAAGGCGCCCTCGACCGAAATTCCGCGATCACCATTTCTTCAAGAAGGGTCCGCGTCGTAAACAAAAAACCCGGCATCGAAGCCGGGCTTTTCACAATTCACTCGAACTGGCCAGCGTCTTAGCTGTCCAGGAAGGAGCGCAGTTTGCGGGACCGGCTCGGATGCTTGAGCTTGCGCAGCGCTTTCGCTTCGATCTGGCGGATACGTTCGCGGGTCACCGAGAACTGCTGCCCGACCTCTTCCAGCGTGTGGTCGGTGTTCATGCCGATGCCGAAACGCATTCTGAGCACGCGCTCCTCGCGCGGCGTCAGCGAGGCAAGAACCCGTGTGGTTGTTTCGCGCAGGTTCGACTGGATGGCCGCATCGATCGGCAGAACCGCGTTCTTGTCCTCGATGAAATCGCCGAGATGGGAATCTTCCTCGTCGCCGATGGGTGTTTCCAGCGAAATCGGTTCCTTCGCGATTTTCAGGACCTTGCGGACCTTCTCCAGCGGCATCTGCAGCTTCTCGGCCAGCTCTTCCGGGGTCGGTTCGCGGCCGATCTCGTGCAGCATCTGGCGCGATGTGCGCACGATCTTGTTGATCGTCTCGATCATGTGCACCGGAATTCGGATGGTGCGCGCCTGGTCCGCGATGGACCGAGTGATGGCCTGCCGGATCCACCAGGTTGCGTAGGTGGAGAACTTGTAGCCGCGCCGGTACTCGAATTTGTCGACCGCCTTCATCAGGCCGATGTTGCCCTCCTGGATGAGATCCAGAAACTGAAGGCCGCGATTGGTGTATTTCTTGGCGATCGAGATCACGAGACGCAGGTTCGCCTCGACCATCTCCTTCTTGGCGATGCGTGCCTCGCGCTCGCCTTTTTGCACCATGGCCACGATGCGGCGGAATTCGGTGATCTCAAGGCCGGTTTCGGTCGCAAGCGTCTGGATCTCCTGACGCAGCTCGCGCACGGTCTCTTTTTCCTTGGCGATGAAGTTCTTCCAGCCGCGCGTCGACAGGTTGGCAACCTTGCGAAGCCAGTTCGGGTCCAGTTCGGCGCCCTGATACTGTTTCAGGAAGTCGGTCCGGTCGACATTGTAGCTATCGGCGAGACGCAGCAGGCGGCCTTCATAACCCATGAGGCGCTTGTTGATGTCGTAGAGCTGGGCAACGAGAGCATCGATACGGTTCTGGTTGAGCGACAGGCTCTTCACGTCGACAATGATGTCTTCTTTCAGCTTTTTGTAGCGGCGCTCCTGGCTCGGTGACAGGGTCTTGTTGGCCAGCTTGTTCTCGACAAGCTGGTCCTGCAGGCGGCGCAGTTTCTTGTAGTTGTCGGCGATGTTGTCGAAGGTCTCCAGGACGCCGGGCTTCAGCTCGGCTTCCATGGCGGACAGGGAAACGTTGGATTCGAACTCGTCGTCATCCTCTTCTTCGCTCTCGCCTTCCGCATTCTCGTTTTCCGTGTCCTCCGAAGCGCTCTCGGCAGGCTTCTCCTCGCGGGATTCGGTCGGAGCGACATCGTCATTTGCCACCTGCGGACCGGCCTTTGCATCCGGACCGGCATAGGTCGCTTCGAGATCGATGATATCGCGCAGCAGAACCTGGGCTTCGTTGAGTTCGTCGCGCCAGATGATAATCGCCTGGAAGGTCAGCGGGCTTTCGCAAAGACCCGCGATCATGGCCTCGCGGCCGGCCTCGATGCGCTTGGCAATCGCGATCTCGCCTTCGCGCGACAGAAGCTCCACGGACCCCATTTCACGCAGATACATGCGCACCGGGTCGTCGGTCCTGTCTGCCGGCTCCTTTGTGTTGGTGGTCTTGGCGACTGCCGTGGTGGTCGTCGTGGCCAGTTCACCGCCATCAACTTCTTCAGGACCGTCTTCCGCTTCGTCGGAATCGATCACGTTGATGCCCATGTCGGACAGCATCGACATCGTGTCTTCGATCTTTTCGGAAGAAACCTGTTCGGAGGGCAGGACCTCGTTCAGCTCGTCATAAGTGACATAGCCGCGCTTTTTCGCGGCCTTGATCATCTTCTTGACGGCGGCATCCGACAAATCAAGAAGCGGGCCGTCCGGGCCGTCCGTGCTTGCTTCCTGCGTTTCGTCTGCTTGCGTCGCTTTGGCTACCATATTGTGCTCCAGTTCGCGACCGTCGTGGTCGCGCCGCGCTCTATTTCCGGTTTCAAACCGACTTGCCCTTTGCGCGCCGGCAGTGCCTGCGGCGGCGTCTGAAGGAATCAGTCATGTTCGGTTTGTAAGCCGTGTCCCTTAAGTCCCAATTAACCGTGCGCATTTCGACATTGATATTTCTTGTCATCAATGAAGCACACGGCCTTTGTTGAGGCACACGCGGATGCGCATGCCGAAGCGGTTTTCAAACGGGTCTGCAGCGTTTTTAGACTATTGGCCGCGGGCAGGCTTGGGCTCCGGCGCTTGAATGCTGCAAAACCCCTATTTAGCTCGGTGCGCACGATTCGCAAGTGTGATTCGTCATCGGTCAATCGGAAAATGCAGTTTTTTGGTGTCTCGCACACGTTTGGCGACGCATTCGGGAAACCCGGACCGGCACTCACGCTCGTCTCGGCGCGTCGGCGGCACATGCGCGACCGCCGACCGTTGCCGTTATGGCGCCGCCGCCACCGGCGGTGCCGTCCTGATCTTTTTCGCCCGTTCGGCGAGATCCGCCTCGTCACGTGCACATTCTTCCCGCCTGCGGCTCAGGTCCTGCGTCAGGGCTTGAATGCGCGCCCAGGAATGTTCGTCCAGCTGTTCGTCCGCTGTCTCCAGCTCACCGGAAAGCTCCTCTTCAAGCGCATTCAGTTCAAGCTGGTCCAGGAAATGCAGATACGCCGCTTCGACAAAATCCTCGGGCGGATTGGATTTCAACAGAGGAAACCGGTGGTTCAGAGCGGAGAACTCCGCCATGCGCTGCTCCTGCAGGCCAATCGTCTCCAGCATCATTTCGTTCATGACCTCTCGCAGGGGCGCGTCGAAGGAACTGGTCAGCTGGGCGATCGGCGATGCTTCCAGGTCGTCGACGATCCGGCACAGGACATCCCTGAGCTGAAGATGCAGATCGTTCGTGAACGGCAATCCGGAGAAGCGTTCGAAATTCCGGTCGAGCAGATGCGGAAACCGCATGCACAGGCCGAGAACCAGCCGCTCCGTACCGAACGCATTGCTGGTCGCCACCCGTTCGCGCACGAAACCGAGACCGACGGGAGCGTCGGTCGCCGTCTTGCCGTCCCGGCGGCTCTGCCGCGCCTGTTCGAAAAACAGGTTCGACAGCTTGAACTTGAGGTCGAGCTGATAGCGCCGTCTCACGCGTTCATCGCGGATGGTGCCGATCAGATCATCGAACCGTTTTTCAAGCGCGGCCTTTCGTTCGGGCGTGTCGATCCGCGAGACCGAAATCTCGCGTTCCCAGACGGCGTCGAAGAGCGCCTGGGCCTTGCCCACCTCCTGCCGGAACCCGTCCAGACCCTTTTCCTTGACAAGGTCATCGGGATCCATGCCATCCGGCAGAAAGCAGAACTGGAACGAGTACCCGCTTCGCAGGACCGGGAAAATCCGGTCGATCGCCCGATGGGCAGCGGAGACACCGGCCGCATCACCGTCGAAGCAGATCACAGGCTCGGGCGCGAATTTCCACAGCCGGACAACCTGGTCTTCCGTGAATGCGGTGCCGAGAGACGCGACGACATGCCGAATGCCCGCCTGCCAGAGCGCGATGGCATCCAGATACCCCTCCACCACGACCGCTTCCTGGGATTTGAAGGCAGGCTCGCGGGCGCGATGCGCGTTGAACAGCATGACGCCCTTGTGAAAGAGCGGCGTTTCCGGCGAGTTGAGATATTTCGGCTGCCCGTCCGGCAACAGCGTACGTCCGCCGAACGCGACGACCCGGCCGCGATCATCCTGGATCGGGATCATCAAACGCCCCCGGAACCGGTCGTAGGCGGGTCGCCCGTCATCCGGACGGATGACAAGACCCGCTTCCACCATGGCGGCTTCCGGGATCTCCCGTCCGGCCAGGTAGGACTTGAGCGCATCGCGGTTGTCCGGCGCGAAGCCGAAGCGGAATTCGCGAAGCGTCTCCGGGGCCAGCCCCCGCTTCGCGGTATAGGCCCTGGCCTGCTCACCACGCGGCCCGGCATACTCGTTCTGGAAAAACTGTGCCGCCATCTCGCAGATATCCGCAAGCCCGGCCCGCTTCTTCTCGCGCCGCGCGGCCTGCGGATCCGGCGCAGGCAAGGCAACACCCGCCTGCTCCGCGAGACGCTCCACGGATTCCGGAAAACTCAGCCCTTCAGTTTCGCACAGAAAGGTAAAGTGATCGCCCGAGGCACCGCAGCCGAAGCACTTGTAGCGATTACGCCTGTCGTCGACGTGGAAGCTGGGGCTCTTTTCCTGATGAAACGGGCAGCAGGCCCAATAGTCACCCTTGCCGGGCTGCGTTTTGCGGCGGTCCCAGGTCACCCGCCGGGCAACAATGTCCGACAGTGTCAGCCGGGCGCGGATTTCATCAAGTAGACGCGGTTCAAAACGCATGTGCAAATACGAACGATCAGCTGTTTGCCTGGGGGCTTCCGGCAGTCGAGGCATCCACTACCGGACCGGTCAGCAAAGATAGAATGAGTTTCCAGGCAGCGCCAGTGCCATGACACGGCAATGCCCACATTCGCGCAACCTGTTGATGGCCGTTTGAAAACTGTCAGGTCCCGCAGTTGCAGGAACAGGCGTGCGGGCTGTCGGCAGGAACCTCAGCTCTCGGCGACATCATCGGCGCTTTTGGATGCGTGATATCCGTTCGCCTCGCTGCGCAGCATTTCCTTCACGAAGCAGGAGGCCTGCACAAAATCCATTTTTCCCGGATAGCGGCTCTTCAAGGCGCTCATGCAGCGGCCGATATCGCGAAGCCCGTGTGCGTCGATGTCCTTGACGGTCTCCTCGCACAACGAGCGGATTTCCTCGTCGCTTAACTGAACGGGGAGAAACTCGCGGATGATGTCCTGCTCGACACGTTCCTGCTCGGCAAGATCAAGCTGTCCGCTGGTCTCGAATTCTTCCGCGGAGGTTTCCCGCTGCCGGACCATTTTCTGAAGGATTTCGACGACTTCCGTTTCACCGACACCGTCCTTGCCGTTGTCGCGCGCGGCCGCCTCTCTGTCCTTGACTGCCGTCTGGATCAGGCGAAGCGTCGCGCATCTGCGCTTGTCGCCGTCCTCCTGCGCCAATTTCAGCGCAGAGCCGATTCTTTCGCGCAATTCGTCGCGCATGGTTCACCCTATCCCTGCCGCACTGAGCCAACGGGCGGATTGGCGCCCTTCCACAACACTCAGCCAAGCTATTGAATTTTAACGATCTTTTTTCAAAGGATCAATATTGACGATCCCGGTCGCTTCCCATAGAGTCCCGCGCTTGATGCAGACGGCTTTGAGCACGCAACTTTGCCTGCCGTAGACGCCTATCCTGCAGCGCATGATGTCACCAACAGACTTTGGATACAAGACATGACGACTGCAGACGCATGGTCTGAGACCCCGGCGACCGCCCTGCTTGTGCTTTCAGACGGCAGCGTGATTGAGGGTCAGGGTCTCGGTGCCACCGGCCAAGCCGTTGGTGAGATTTGCTTTAATACCGCGATGACCGGCTATCAGGAGATCCTGACTGACCCGTCCTATTCGGGTCAGATCATCACTTTCACTTTTCCGCATATAGGAAATGTCGGTGCGAATGACGAGGACATCGAAACGGTCAACATGGCGGCATCGAGCGGCATTCGCGGCGTTGTCCTTGCGGCATCGATCACGGACCCGGCCAACTACCGGTCGGCCAGACATCTCGACGCGTGGCTGAAATCGCGAAACCTGATCGGCATCTGCGGCGTCGACACGCGCGCCCTGACCGCTCTGATCCGCGAGAAAGGTGTTCCGAACGGGGTGATCGCGCATGCGCCGGACGGACGCTTCGACCTCGCGGCGCTCAAGACAGCCGCGGCGGAATGGTCCGGACTGGTCGGCATGGACCTCGCAAAGGACGCGTCGACAACGCAAACCCATCCCTGGTCTCAGACGACGTGGAAATGGAATGAAGGCTACGGCGAGGCGAAGGCAGGCGACTTCAAGGTTGTCGCCATCGATTTCGGCATCAAGCGCAACATCCTGCGCCTTCTGTCGGAAGCCGGCTGCGATGTAACCGTTCTGCCTGCAACCTCCACCGCGAGCGACGTGCTTGCACACGAACCGGACGGTGTCTTTCTGTCGAACGGTCCGGGCGATCCGGAGGCGACAGGCGAATACTCGGTCGAGATGATCAGGGAAGTGGTTGAAAAGGGCGTGCCGACATTCGGCATCTGTCTCGGTCATCAGATGCTGGCGCTCGCACTGGGCGGCAACACCGTCAAGATGCACCAGGGCCACCACGGAGCCAATCACCCCGTGTTCGATCACACCACCGGCAAGGTGGAGATAACCTCGATGAACCACGGCTTTGCGGTGGATGCCGAAAGCCTCCCGGACAATGTGGAACAGACGCACGTCTCGCTGTTCGACGGGTCGAACTGCGGACTGGCCATCAAGGACAAGCCGGTGTTCTCCGTCCAGTACCACCCCGAGGCATCACCTGGACCACGCGACAGCCACTATCTGTTCAAGCGGTTCACCGACCTGATGCAGGCGTCCAGGACGGCCTGACGCCATCCGTTCACCTTCAACCGGTCACCTTCGCACAGCGCGATCATGACTCAAGACACGCAGAGCGACTGCCGCGGCCCGTGTTCAGGCAGCGTTTCGCTTGCGCAATAGCAAACACCCCGGTCCGCTCCGCGAACCGGGGTTCCTGCATTATTTCCTGCGAGCTTAGGCGATCAGTTCGTCGAACGCGGACAGGATCTGCTCGACTTCGGCAACCTGCTCATCAAGCATCTGCTTCTGTTCGACAAGAATTTCCTGCTGCCCCTTGCAGATTTCCTGCAATTCGCGGAATTGATCCTGCTTGCTTGCGCTGCTTTCGACCAGCTTGATCACGCGCCGGATCTCGGCAAGCGTCAGACCGATCTTCTTCGCCTGGGCAATCACGCGCATCCTGGAGACATCCCGGGTGCCGTAGAAGCGGCGCGCGCCTTTGCGAACAGGGTTCAGGAGCCCCTTTTCTTCGTAGAAGCGCAAGGTTCTGAGCGTCACGTTGAAGCGCTCAGACATTTCAGAGATCGCGAGGGAGCGATCTTCAAGGACCAGTTCGTTGTCCGGACCGGCTATGTCCGGAACAATGACCATGGTGGTAGCGACATTGTTCATAATGTTTAGCCCGATCTTTTTCTTTTGTTTCGAGTTCCACCCTTGTTTTCCACGCTCCCGATTTGCCGGTCCCACCTCCGGCGCGTCAGGTCCCACTAGCGTGTCGACAACGGTCGCTCGATTATTGCCATTGCACACGGCACGAAGCCTAAGCCTTTTGACGGCCACGACTTACAGCCTAGACTAATACACCTGTTCGATAGTTAAAATCTAGGTAAAAATCAGAATTATTGGTAATTTTTAACATAGGTTTCAGATTACAAAAAAACAAAACGTGACCAATTATAGAAAGACTAGTGCACCGACAAACGTTATTCACAGCGCCAAACTTCGATAGTTACATCAATATTAATTATCGATAATCTGACATGAATAAATCACGTTTTCTATAACTGCGAATTCCTGTTCACGCTTATTTACGTCGCGGCAGGAAGAGGATGGAAAACTACTTAGTTTTCCTTGCTTTGCCATGCTTTTTTGTTTTGGTCACCAAATCAATTTTAGATGGTATGTAGGAGATTCATCGTGATGAAGTAGCAAAGGAAAAGAACAACCCTGAATGCGCCGGGACCACAATCACTTCCTTAGCGCGATTACTGTCGCAATTTAATACAGATCGGTATTTTTTCGCGAATTTACGTTGGTGAAAAATGCGCCTGTGGACAACTTTCCTTGACGACGACTGCCAATCACGATGCCCTGGTATCCAGGCAACTGAAAAACGGCGCTTGCGGTGCCCAACGAGACCTTCGGGATTTGAGACAAACCCAGCGGTGACAGCCCCTTTACTGCGAACATCCTTCCCAGAAAGACAAAAAAGAGCACATTGTGCACTTCTTGATTGACAAAGTGCAATCCAGGTTATTTTTCTGAGGTCGGTCGGCGTGTGGCCCGCAATGCGCTCACGCGAAACTATTGCCTTTGGAACAATCGAAATATGGCCGAAAACAAAACAAAAACCGCCGCGTCGGGCATGACACCGCAACAGTTCCGCCATTGGAGACGTGCGCTCGGACTGAAGCAGAAGGATGCCGCGGAGCGGTTGGGCCTCAAGAAACGAATGATCCAGTATTACGAAAAGGGCAATCGCGACGGCCGGCCGGTGGAAATACCCAAATCGATACGTCTGGCATGTTATGCCCTGTCGGAAGGAATCGGCGATTTTGACGGCCTGTCGACAACACCGCTCGGCCCCGATCTGCCGGATGCGGACTGATTGGGCAATTTTCGTTCCGGAAAACGACCTGATGTGGCCGGCCCGGGGTTTCCTAGCGATGCGCTTTTCCCTATAAGACGCGCTCAGCCAACATTGACACTTACCGTCAGACCGAGCCAGACCGGAGAGCGCAAGCGCTGATCGGACTGGCCGCTGCGAGCTGCGAGCCGAGATGCCTAAACGCACAGATATATCTTCGATCCTGATTATTGGCGCCGGTCCGATCGTCATCGGACAGGCCTGCGAATTCGACTACTCGGGCACCCAGGCCTGCAAGGCACTGCGCGAAGAAGGCTATCGCATCATTCTGGTCAACTCGAATCCGGCGACCATCATGACCGACCCGGACCTGGCGGATGCGACCTATATCGAACCGATCACCCCGGAACTGGTGGCCCGGATTATCGAAAAGGAACGGCCGGACGCCCTGCTGCCGACGATGGGCGGTCAGACTGCCCTCAACTGCGCACTTGATCTGGAACAGATGGGTGTTCTGGAAGAATTCGGCGTGGAAATGATCGGCGCCCGCGGCGACGTCATCGAAAAGGCGGAAGACCGCGAGAAATTCCGCGCTGCGATGGACTCCATCGGCCTGGAGAACCCGCGCGCCTGCATCGCGTCCTCTCCTGCCATTCGGAGTGAGGACGGCCGGATCACCGGATACGACCGCAACGCCGGTTACCTGGAAGCCATGCGTGCGCTCGACGAAATCGGCCTGCCGGCGATTATCCGCCCCGCATTCACGCTCGGCGGCACAGGCGGCGGCGTCGCCTATAACCGGGAAGAGTACGAGACGATCGTGCGCTCCGGCATCGACGCCTCTCCGGTGGGGCAGGTCCTGATCGACGAGAGCCTTCTTGGCTGGAAAGAGTATGAGATGGAAGTGGTTCGCGACAAGGCGGACAACTGCATCATCATCTGCTCGATCGAGAACGTCGATCCGATGGGTGTTCACACCGGCGACAGCATTACCGTGGCTCCTGCGCTGACACTGACGGACAAGGAATACCAGATCATGCGGGACGCCTCGATCGCGGTCCTGCGCGAGATCGGCGTGGAGACAGGCGGCTCGAACGTGCAGTTTGCCGTCAACCCCGACAACGGCCGGCTCGTCGTCATCGAAATGAACCCGCGCGTCTCGCGGTCCTCGGCCCTCGCCTCCAAGGCGACCGGGTTTCCGATCGCCAAGATCGCCGCGAAACTTGCTGTCGGATACACGCTCGACGAGCTGGAAAACGACATTACCGGCGGTGCGACACCGGCCTCCTTCGAGCCGACAATCGACTATGTCGTCACCAAGATCCCCCGCTTTGCCTTCGAGAAGTTCCCCGGTTCGGAGTCAAACCTGACGACCGCCATGAAATCGGTGGGCGAGGTCATGGCTATAGGGCGGACCTTCAACGAAAGCCTCCAGAAAGCGCTCCGCGGCCTTGAAACGGGTTTGAACGGCTTTGACGAGACCGACATTCCAGGCCTCGACCAGGGCGACGACAGGAACGCCCTGCGCGCTGCGGTATCAAACGCAACACCGACGCGGCTCCTGAATGTCGCGCAGGCCATGCGGCTCGGCATGTCGATCGAGGAAATCTACCAAGCGAGCGGCATCAACACCTGGTTCCTGGAACAGATTGCCGACATTCTGGCAATGGAGGCCAAGGTCAGGAACATCGGACTGCCGCAGGACGCCTCCAACCTGCGCAAGCTGAAGGCCATGGGTTTTTCGGACGCAAGGCTTGCAAGCCTTGCCGGTCTCGACGCCAACGACGTGGTGAAGTTGCGCGATGAGCTGGGCGTTCACCCGGTCTACAAGCGGATCGACACATGCGCGGCCGAGTTCGCCTCTCCGACCGCCTATATGTACTCCACCTACGAAGCGCCGTTCATGGGCGCACCGGCCTGCGAAGCAGACCCGTCGGACCGGAAGAAGGTCGTCATTCTCGGCGGCGGCCCGAACCGGATCGGCCAGGGCATCGAGTTTGACTATTGCTGCTGCCATGCGGCCTTCGCGCTCGACGATGCGGGCTACGAGACCATCATGGTCAACTGCAACCCGGAAACCGTCTCGACGGACTACGACACCTCGGACCGGCTCTATTTCGAACCGCTCACACCGGAAGACGTGCTGGAGATCATCCGCAAGGAAAAGGAGAACGGCACGCTCCATGGGGTGATCGTCCAGTTTGGTGGACAAACGCCGCTGAAGCTGGCGCAGGCGCTCGTCAAGGCGGACGTGCCGATCCTGGGAACGGCGCCGGACATGATCGACCTTGCGGAAGATCGTGACAGGTTCCAGAAACTCCTGATCAAGCTCGGTCTGAAACAGCCGGAAAACGGCATCGCTTACTCTGTTGAGCAGGGCAGGCTGATCGCCGGCCAGCTCGGCCTCCCCCTGGTGGTGCGTCCGTCCTACGTCCTGGGCGGACGGGCGATGCAGATCATCCGCGACGAGGAAGCCCTCAATTCCTACCTGCTCGGCACGCTGCCGGAGCTTGTGCCGGCGGAAGTTCGCGCCAAGTATCCCAATGACAAGACCGGCCAGATCAACACGGTTCTCGGCACCAACCCGCTGCTGTTCGACCGGTACCTGGAAGGCGCGATCGAGGTTGACGTGGATGCGCTTTGCGACGGCAAGGACGTCTTTGTCTGCGGCATCATGGAACACATCGAGGAAGCCGGCATTCACTCCGGCGACAGTGCTTGCTCCCTGCCGCCCTTCTCTCTTTCAGACGACCTGATCGACGAACTCAAGCGTCAGACAACCGCGCTGGCTCTGGCCCTTGAAGTGGGCGGTCTCATGAACGTTCAGTACGCCATCAAGGATGGCGAGATCTATGTACTGGAAGTCAACCCGCGCGCCTCGCGGACCGTGCCCTTCGTCGCCAAGACCATCGGCGCGCCGATCGCGAAAATCGCCAGCCGGGTCATGGCCGGCGAGAGCCTGGCATCCTTCGGACTGGCTGAACCGAATGTGGACCACATCGCGGTCAAGGAAGCGGTCTTCCCGTTTGCGCGTTTCCCCGGAGTCGACACGATCCTGGGACCGGAAATGCGGTCCACAGGGGAAGTCATGGGCCTCGACACCGCGTTCGGCACGGCCTTTGCGAAGGCGCAGATCGGCAGCGGCACCGGCGTGCCGGACCAGGGCACCGTGTTTGTCTCCATGCGCGACGCCGACAAGGAAGGCGTCGTGGACGCCGTGAAGAACCTGGAGGCGGCCGGTTTTGCCATCATCGCAACGGGCGGCACCCAGAAATATCTTCAGGACCAGGGCATTTCTGTCAGGAAAATCAACAAGGTGCTTGAAGGCCGGCCACACATCGTCGATGCCGTGAAGAATGGCGAAGTGCAGCTCGTCTTCAATACGACGGAAGGTGCACAGGCGATCGCCGACAGCCGGTCCATGCGGCGGGCCGCGCTCCTGAACAAGGTTCCGTACTACACGACACTGGCCGGGTCCGTTGCGGCAGCCAAAGGTATTGCCGCCCGCAAGGCGGGGAGCCTTGAAGTAAGACCTTTACAATCCTACTTCGGCTAGGGCTATTATACTCGTTGACCGGCCGGGAAAGCGCGCCTTTCCCGGCTTGGTTTGTTTTTGTAAATACGCGGTCCTCGAAATCGGCAAGATAAGCCCACGGGACCCAATAAGCTGAAGGTCTGAGACCAATGGAAAAAGTTCCGATGACCTCTGCCGGTTACAAAATGCTTCAGGACGAACTGAAGGAACGTACCACGGTTGAGCGTCCGCGCATCGTCGATGCCATTGCGGAAGCACGTGCACACGGTGATCTGTCGGAAAACGCCGAGTACCATGCGGCAAAGGAAGCGCAGAGCCTGAACGAAGGCCGCATCGCTGAACTTGAAGACAAGCTGTCGCGCGCCGAAATCATCGACGTGACCAAACTGTCCGGTGAAATTGTCAAGTTCGGCGCGACCGTGTCCCTGATCGACGAGGACACGGAAGAAGAAAAGAAATACATGATCGTCGGCGACGTGGAATCCGACGTGAAGCAGAACAAGGTCTCGATCTCGTCGCCGATCGCCCGCGCCCTGATCGGCAAATCGATCGGTGACAGCGTTGAAGTGGCCGCCCCCGGCGGGGCCCGGTCCTACGAGATTGTCGGCGTCAAATTCATCTGAATCTCTGACATTCCAATCGGATATGGTCTGACGCTCGGAAAGAACGCGACCGTTTTCCCTTTGACGCGTCCCGGTCAGCCGTTAAGGTGAAGACCGGAATGTGTCGGAGGTCAGGTGATGGTCTTTCATGCGATCGGGATGTGGCTCTTGGCGGCCGCCATCCCGCTTTGGATCTATCGCTGGTATGTTTTTTCTAAGCTTGATGCGCGCGAGCGCAAGATTTTCAAGCGCATCGTGAAGCGGCGTCATGAAAACGCCTATGCGTTTGCGCTGCAGATGTTCGGCTACCTGATTGCCCTCGCGGCGGCGGTCATCCTGCTTGTCATGGGACTGCGCTACATCAAGCAGGGGTCGCTCGAGTTCGGAGCCTATCGCGACGTGATGCGCAACCGGCTCTATTCCGGTGTCGAACCGATCGACCAGGCGCTGGACGCCTACCACTACGATCAGATGCTTCCAATCGCGATCATCACCACGTGCGCGCTTCTGAGCGTCGCCTTCACGCTGGTCGCCACGGCCCTCCGGGATGTTTCGCTGATGTCCCGCCTGAACCGGAAGCTTGACGGCATGAAACAGCGGCAGGAAGCTCTCAACTAAAGCCGCGTCCGATCAGGTTTCGATCGGAACAACCGGTTCGTCTTTGGTGCGCCGGATCGTCAGCGCGGTGCGCACGCTGTCCACGTTGGGGGCTGCGGTCAGGTCCCGGATGACGAAGTTCTGGAACGTCTGCAGGTCCGGCGACACGCATTTCAGCAGAAAATCGACCTCGCCGGACAGCATGTAGCTCTCCCGGACCAGCGGCCAGTTCTGCACGGTCTCCTCGAAGGCAATCAGGTCGGCTTCCGTCTGGCTGTGCAGGCCCACCATCGCAAAGGCGGTCACATCGTAGCCGAGCTGCTTTTCATCGAGAAGCGTCCGGTACCCCTGTATGAGACCCGCTTCCTCGAGCGCTCTGACGCGGCGCAGGCAGGGTGGCGCGGAAATGCCGACACGGCGCGCCAGTTCCACATTGGTCATCCGGCCGTCGTCTTGCAGTTCTTTCAGGATGTGCCAGTCAATGGCATCAAGCCGCGCTTTCAAACCTGTCTCCTTTGAGTCTCGCCTGTCGGACCCGCCTGCAAATAGGTGTTGCTGACCGAACCGGACACCTTGCCCGGAATCGGGTCGCCACGCTAACTTGTCGACCAGTGACGAGTTATGATTATTTGCGCGTTTGTGCAAGACTATAACAAAATTGCGCACGATTCTGAAAGATTACGATAGGGGATGTTCTCCTTAGATGCACGATGAGCCGGAGACCTCTCCCGCATCCGTCTGGGTGCTCACCGATGGCAAGGCCGGTGACGTCGCCCAATGCGTCGGTGTCGCCGAAGCGCTCGGAGCTCCTTACACGGAACGCAAGGTCGCGCCGCGCCCGCCTTTTTCCTGGTGGCTTCCGTTCGGACCGACGGATCCGCGAGAATGGGAATCGCGTCCCGGCAGCCCGATCGCACCGCCCTACCCCGACATCGCCATTGCGTCCGGCCGGCGCGCCGCTGCCTATCTGCGGCGCATCAAGCGGCAGTCCGGTGGCCGGACCTTCACGGTCTTTCTGAAGGACCCCAGAACCGGGCCGGACGCGGCGGATCTGATCTGGGTGCCCGAACATGACCGCCTGCGCGGCCGGAACGTTCTGACCACGCCCACCTCGCCGCACCGCTTCTCTGCTCGCAAACTTGACGCGCTGCGCGCCGACAAGACCCCCGATATCGACAGGATCGCGCACCCGCGCGTTGCCGTTCTGATCGGTGGTGACAGCCGTCATCACACGTTCACCGAAGAAGACCAGCATCGCCTCTTGAACGGATTGCGGACGATGGCGTCAGAAGACGGCGCCGGCTTCATGATCACCGCCTCGCGCCGCACACCGCCGGCGCTGGCCTATGGCCTGTCGAGCCTGGCCAAGTCCGGCGGGCATCTGTTCTGGACGGGCGAGGCGCCAAATCCGCTCGGACATTTCCTGGCGAAGGCGGATGCGATCATCGCGACCGCCGATTCGACCAACATGATCGGCGAGGCAACGGCAACCGGAAAACCGCTGCACGTCTTCCATCCATCGGGCGGTCACAGGAAAATCACCGCCTTTTTGACGCCTTTGGAGCGCATGGGGGTCATTCACCCCTTCCCAGGCCCGCTAAAAACAACTACCTACGAGCCGATAGATGCCACACCCGTAATCGCAGATCGGATCAGGACAGCCTTCAGCGCATCCCGAAAGCACGAAACAGGGACCTGAACGGCCGGCGGCCCCGACGGGCGGGCACAACAAGAAGACAGGAAAAGGTGTCTCATGAGCACGGAACACAGCAAGCTCCTGATTGTCGGATCCGGCCCTGCCGGTTACACCGCAGCAATATATGCGGCGCGCGCCATGATCGAACCGACACTGGTCGCGGGCATTCAGCCGGGCGGTCAGCTGACGATCACGACGGATGTCGAAAACTACCCCGGGTTCGCCGATCCCGTCATGGGCCCTTGGCTGATGGAGCAGATGCAGAAGCAGGCCGAGAATGTCGGCACCAAGATCATCTACGACACCATCATCAAGGCCGACCTGTCGCAGCGGCCCTTCCGGCTCGAGGCGGACAGCGGCACGGTCTTCACCGCCGACACGCTGGTGATCGCGACCGGGGCACAGGCACGCTGGCTCGGCCTGTCCTCCGAGCAGGACTATATGGGCGCCGGCGTTTCCGCCTGCGCAACCTGTGACGGCTTTTTCTACCGCAACCGGGAAGTCGTCGTGGTCGGCGGCGGCAACACGGCCGTCGAAGAGGCGCTGTACCTGTCCAACCTTGCCTCCAAGGTGACGCTCGTTCACCGCCGCGACAGCCTGAGGGCGGAAAAAATCCTGCAAGACCGGCTGTTCCAGAACCCGAAGATCGAGGTTATCTGGGACCATCAGGTCGACGAGATCCTGGGCGGCGGCACGCCGAAAGCCGTGACAGGCGTGCGCCTTGAGAACACCCGGACCGGAGAGATGCAGGAGATCCCGACGGATGGTGTGTTCATCGCGATCGGCCATGCGCCGTCCGTGGAGCTGTTCAAGGACCAGCTTGAGCTGAAGCCGAACGGCTACCTGGAGACCGCGCCGGACTCCACGCGCACGTCGATCCCCGGCGTCTTTGCCGCCGGTGACGTTACCGACGACATTTACCGCCAGGCGGTCACCGCCGCCGGTATGGGCTGCATGGCCGCCCTTGAAGCGGAGAAGTTTCTGGCCGAACATGAAGCGGCATCCACACAGCAGGCAGCCGAGTAAGGCTGCCTGAACGTCCTGCGGAGGGGCACGCATGGATTGGGACAAACTGCGCATCTTTCATGCAGCCGCTCAGGCCGGCAGCTTCACCCATGCGGGCGACACGCTGCACATGAGCCAATCGGCCGTCAGCCGGCAGGTTAGTGCGCTGGAACTCGATCTGGGGGTTCCCCTGTTTCACCGCCACGCGCGCGGTCTGCTGCTGACCGAACAGGGCGAACTTCTCTACCGCACGGCAAGCGACGTGCTGATGAAACTGGAGTCCGTCCAGTCCAGCCTCACCGACAGCAAGGAAAAACCCTCCGGCATCCTGCGCGTGACGACGACGGTCGGCCTGGGGTCGACCTGGCTGACGTCCCGCATCAAGAGCTTCGTCGAGCTTTATCCCGAAGTCGATCTGCATCTGATCTTCGATGACGACGAACTGGACCTTGGCATGCGCGAGGCCGATGTTGCCATCCGCCTGCGCCAGCCGACCCAGCCCGACCTGATCCAGCGAAAGCTGTTCACGGTGCATTTTCACGTCTACGCGGCCCCCGAATATATCCAGCGGTTCGGCTCCCCCTCCTCCATCGAGGACATCGACAACCACCGGATCATCACCTTCGGTGAACAGGCGCCGGCCTACCTGCGCTCCATGAACTGGCTGGACTCGGCCGGTCGGCCCGCAAACGAGCCGCGGCGCTCGGTCCTGAAGGTCAACAATCTCGTGGCGATCAAGCGCGCCGTTCAAACGGGCGTCGGCATCGCCATCCTGCCCGACTACATCATCGACCAGGCAACGAACCTGGTTCCCGTCCTCACCGAACAGGAAGACAAGGTACCGTCCTTCGACACCTATTTTGTCTATCCATCGGAGCTGAAGAACACCGCGCGCGTCAAGGCGTTCCGCGAATTCCTGCTCAGCAGCGCCGAGAAGTGGGTCTACTGATCCGGCCACCGGGGACGAAGACTGAATTGCCTTGATAATAATTTGGGCAGCACATTTTTTGATCAGGAACCGATTTTTCCACGAGTACACTCCTGGTTATCGGCGACTTGAATCGGATTATTTCGAATAAATTTAGCTGATTAGCCGCAAGACGCCTAAACAAACGATTGTAAAGAAACACTTTTCGCGCCTGGATTTGCATGCATGAGCCAGCATTGCAGAAAACGCATAGCAGATTTGCGCACCTGCCACTTGTTTATGCAGCTTGTGCACCGCATATAAGCATCACTGTTGGTCACACGGGGATCACATCCTCCTCCCAGTGATGCCCGGACCAGCTGTTCCCCTCTGGAAGGTGATTCCACTGTTTTCAGTGAATCAAAATAAACTGCCGGGTCCCTAAAGACCCGGCTCTTTTTTTGTCCAGTCGATTTTGCAGCGCACAATTTGAGGCGCTTCCAGCTCACATGAACAGGCTTTCACCGCCGAGATTCTTGTAGAGACCGGCGACCTGCTCCTCATAGCCGTTATAGAGCAGCGTGTCCCTGCGTTCGTCGGTACCGAGCAGCTTCTCGCTCGCCTGTGACCAGCGGCGATGCGGAACCTCCGGGTTGACGTTTGCCCAGAAGCCGTACTCCTTCGGCTGGATTTCTTCCCAGAAACTGACGGGTCTTTCCTTGGTGAAGGATATCCGCACCACCGACTTGATGCATTTGAAGCCGTATTTCCAGGGCGTGACCAACCGGATCGGGGCGCCGAACTGCTTGGCAAGCGGCTTGCCGTAGATGCCAGTCGCCATGAACGCCAGTTCGTTGGTTGCTTCTTCCAGCGTCAACCCTTCGACATACGGCCAGGGATACCAGCTCTGTTTCTGGCCGCTGGCAATGGACGGATCCAGGAACGTTTCGAACCGGAGATACTTCGCATCGGCCTGCGGCCCCGCCAGTTTCACCAGCTCGGCCAGTGGGAACCCGGACCAGGGCACGGCCATCGACCAGGCTTCCACGCAGCGATGGCGGTAGAGCCGTTCCTCGAGCGGCATCTTGGCAAGAAGCGCGTCTATGTCGACGATCTGCGGGTTGTCGACCAGACCGTCCAGCGTCACCGTCCAGGGACGGATCTGAAGCTTCTGGGCCGCCGGCCAGATCTGCTTGTGCGATCCGAACTCGTAAAAATTGTTGTATTGCGAGGCAAAGTCTTCGGATGTGAGATCACGGTCCAGCTTGAAGGCCGGATTGCGGGTGACCGGATAAAGCCCTGCACTCGGATCTTCCTCCGCGAATGCCGGACGCACACCGAGACCCGATCCCATGAGGACCCCGCTCCCTGCGAGACCGGCCAGGATCTGGCGGCGGTTCAAAAACACGTGCTCCGGTGTGGCCTCACGCTCTGGAAGTTCCCAGCTGCGCTTCTTCAAGATGTTCATGTCGTGGCTCCTGTTTGCCAAAGAAAGAACCGGAATCGGGCTTCAAAGGCAAATAACGCCCTAGTGACCGGGAGCAACAGGATCGTGAAGGAAAAAAAACCACCGCGGCACCAGCCGAAATTCAAAGATCTCGCATGCAGTTCGCTGCCAGACGCGGAACTGAATTCTTTCAGGATACGGCGGGTGCATTCCGCACGGGCGTTTGCGGCAGGGTAGTACCGGAAATTCAATGGCAACCAGGGCGATTATAGGTCTATTGTTTGGGGGTGGGGGAAACAACAAGAGCGGGGAGGACACATATGTCGATCGAGAACGTGCTGAACAAGGCCGTCGATGAGGAGAAGGTGCCATTCGTTGTCGGGATGACCGCAAACTCAGATGGGGTCACGTCCACCCATGCGGCCGGCAATGCCACCGCTTCGAAAGCGGTCGATGCAAATACCGTTTTCCGTATTTTCTCCATGACCAAGGCCGTCGGCGGCCTCGCCGCCGCCATCCTGGTGGACCGGGGCAAGCTGACGCTCGACACACCGGTCGGCGACCTCTTGGACGCCTGGAACGATCTGAAGGTGCTGGAGGGGTTTGACGGCGACACCCCGAAACTGCGCGACCCGAAAACCCGCGCCACCCTGCGGCACCTGGTGACACACACAAGCGGGATGGAATACGAGTTCTGGAACACGGACGTGCCGCGCTACATGGAACTGACCGGCCATCCCACAATCCTGTCCGGGCTGAAGAGTTCGCTTCACTACCCGCTGACCTCCGATCCCGGAACACGCTGGGGCTATGGCCCGAGCACCGATTGGCTGGGGCAGATGATTGAGGCAGCCGACGGCAGGCGCATCGACGTCTTCTGCCAGGAGGAAATCTTCGAGCCACTGGGCATGACCAGCACGGCGTTCGAGCCCGAGGGGCTGCAGGAGCGGCTCGCTGACGTCCATATTCGCGGCGAGGACGGCAAATTCGCGCCAATGGAGATTGCCCCGCCGTCCTTACCGGAAGTCTACGGCATGGGCCACGCCCTTTACTCCACGCCGAACGACTACATGCGGTTCCTGCGCATGATCCTGAATGGGGGACAACTGGACGGAAATCGCATTTTGTCGGAGAGCGGGCTGGCGACGATGCTTTGCGACCAGATGAACGGCCTGACGTTTCAGACGATGGTTTCCTGTTCTCCGATAACGGCCGATGTCGTTCTTCCGGAGGACACGTCTCACAGCATGATCGCGGCCCTGCACACCTCGGATGTTCCCGGGAAGCGGTCGGCCGGGACCCAAAGCTGGGCGGGCGTCTGCAACACCCATTATTGGGTTGACCCGGACAAGGACCTCGCCGCCGTGATCATGACCCAGTCGCTCCCCTTCGTGGAACCGGCCTTTATGGAAACCTACGACGCGTTCGAGCGCGCGGTCTACGCGGCCCACTGAGCAACAGCTGCGGTCTCGCAGACACGGATCTCGCCGCCAATCCAATTCCGGACGAACAAGGAGGGACCTTCGGCCCCTCCCTGGAATGCGTTTTTCAGAAGCAAGGGACGGCTCAGGCCGCCTGTTGCTTCCCGGACTTCTGCAGCGCCTGCTCCGCGGCCTTGCCGGCAAGCTCGGCCATGTGGTCGAACTCGGACGTGTAGCTGGCGACCCCGGCGGTTGCGGATCTGAGCTCGACGATCAGATCGCCGATCTCCGCTTCCGGCATCAGCGCCTGCACCTCGTCCCAACCGGGCCAGTTCGGCCTGGCATCAAACCCCAGAAGCTGGCCGCGCCGCGCGGAAACGATGGCGTTGACCTTTGCCGTGGCATCGTTCGGACAGGCAACCACAACCTTGTGGATAGGCTCGAGAAGCACCGGCTTGCATTCCGGCAGCCCCTCGCGGATCGCCAGAATGCCGGCCATCTTGAACGCTTGGTCCGAGCTGTCGACCGAGTGATAGGAGCCATCCGTCAGACAGACGGCGACATCCACCACGGGAAAGCCGAATGTGCCGCGTGTCAGCGCATCGAGGACACCATCCCTGACCGACGGGATATACTGCTTGGGCACGACACCACCGGTGATCGTGTCACTGAACTGAATGCCCTCGCCCCTTGGAAGCGGCGAGATTTCAAGAACCGCGTCTCCGAACTGGCCGTGTCCGCCGGACTGTTTCTTGTGGCGTCCGCGCACCTTGGTCTTGCCTCTTATCGTCTCGGCATAGGGCACATGCGGTGTGTGCACCGCGACGTCGAGACCATATTTTCCGGCGAGCCGTTCCTGGGCGACCCTGAGATGCATTTCGCCCTGGCCCTCCAGAAGCGTTTCCGCCGTCGCCTGGTTCTGGCTGATCGACAGGGACGGATCTTCCTCGACCAGTTTCGCCAGCGCCGTTGAAAGCCGCACCTCGTCCTTCCTCTGCGCTGCCGAAACGGCGGTTGCCAGCACCGGACTGCGCCGTTCGCCTGAATCCATGCTCACCAGGTCACCCTGATCATGGCTGAGGAGATCTCCCGTTGCCACGTCGTCGAGACGACCGAGCGCGACAAGGTCACCCTTGCTTGCCGTCGCCGTCTTGCTGGCATGCTGTCCGAAGATGGAGAAGAGGCCGGAAACCTTCACTTCATCGCGGCCGTTGCGGAACAGGCTGTCGCCATCCGACACCTCGCCCTCCAGCACCCGCGCAATGGAAAGCTTGCCGCCGTGCTGGGTATGCATGGTCTTGATGACCTGAAGCAGCGAGCCGGTTTCCCTGTCCGTTGTCCGGTATTTGAGGACATCGACACCCGGCGCTTCATGGCGCAGCGCCTTCAAGAGACGGCTGACACCGTTGCCGTGATCGGCCGACCCGAAGAACACCGGGCAGATGAGTCCGTCGCGCATTTCCTTCACGAGATCGGAAAACACGAGGTCGCGGTCCGGCGCGATGTCCTCCAGAAGCGCTTCCATAAGGTCGTCGTCGTGATCGGCCAGAAGCTCCAGCATCGTGAACCTGGCTTCCAGTTCGCGCGCCCGGTCCTCATCGGACATGTCGACCTGCGTGCTTGCTTCCTTCTCGTGATAGACATGCGCGCGTTCCAGCGCGAGGTCGATGAAACCGGTCGCTTGACCGTCCTCCCAGATCGGGATCTGCCGCAGGACCAGCGGCACGGCGGAGGCCGGCTGCAGCACGGACAGCACATCGCGGACGCGCCGGCTGCTCTTGTCGATCTTGTTCAAAAACAAAACCCGCGGAATGGCGCGGGCTTCAAGAGCTTTCAGGATGAGCTGCAAGGCCGGAACCTTGCGCTCGTCGTCCTCCGCGACAACGATGGCGAGGTCGACACCGCTTAGAGCTCCATCCATTTCGCTCAGGAATTCCACTGAACCGGGACAGTCGACGAATACGAACCGGTCACCGAGATAGTCCGTTTCGGCGATGTTCACTTCAACGCTCATGCCGTGCGCGCGCGCTTCCGGCGAGGCATCGCCGACAGTGTTTCCGTCGGTTACCGTACCCTGCCGTTGAAGCTTGTCCGTTCGCGCGAGCAACGCCTCCAAGAGACTGGTCTTTCCGCTGCCGAAAGGACCGACGAGGGCGATGCAGCGCGGCGTACTGCCGGCAGCTGATCCTTTTCCGTTTATCGTGTTTGCCATAATGAGCCTCCCGTGTGTTCGGGGATATCCCCGTAACAACGCGGCATGGCCGACGAGGGACGCGGGCCTGCCGCGTCGCACCCTCAAGGATCGTTGCCCGTTCCGGCTGCATGGCTCTTTGCCCTGCAAATCGGGCATTCGATCTGGGGCGAACCAATATCGTCGCGCCGAATGACGCCTCAAGGCAAGGGAATTATGCGCCGCAGCGCAGCAATTCCGCTGCCCGCACCGAAACACCGCCCAAAAACAAGATCTTGCCGTGTTTGTCGCCGAAACCTGTGCCTCGCGCCAAATCACCCGGGACACAACAGCCTTTTGGACCGTTGCCCAAAGCACAAAGGAAGCGCTAACCTGTAGTCTGATGTTAGGGTCGTCCCTCAGCCGGGATGACAGCAGAAATCGAAGGTTTCCTTGATGCGCGTCGGCAAAAGCCTCCTGCTGGCTTTCCTCTGTTGTTTCTTCATCCAGCCTCTGGCCGCGCAGAACGTCCAGCTCCGCGGCCTGCCCAACGCCGGAGGCCTGCCTCCGGCCGAGCAGATGCTCAATCAGAACCTCAACAATCAGAAGAACAATTTCTCGACCCGAACGCAGATTGACCAGGCCAACCGCCTGAACCGCACCGAGCAGATCAACCGCCTGAATGCCAGGCGCGAGAATTTCGCAAACCCGTGCGCCAGCCCGGGTGCCCCCTGCGACATCGAGAAAAGGTAGGGACGGACCGGCAGGCGTCCGGTTCGGGACGCCCGCCCGTCAGTCGTTTGAACCTCAATCGGTGAACAAACTCATTGGAAAACGGACCGAGGCTAGTTGATCTGTTCAAGCGTCATTTTGCTGACGCCGAGGGTCAGGTTGGTTCCCGTCTGGCTTTCCAGGCTGAACGGATTGAGAGCGATAGAGCGGTCGAAACCGCCGAGCAACGCATTGGCTTTGATCCCGGCACCGAGGCTCGCGCCGGCCGTGAGCCCGCCATAGGTCCCGGCGAGCAGGCCCGGTTTGCGGTTCGCGGACGGGGCCAGCACACCCCAGACGAGGGTTGCCTCCTTGGTCTTGCCGATGTCGAGGCCGTAGTCCCTCACCTCGCCCCGGTAATATTCGACAGCGCCGCCGTCGACCGGCTTGAAACTGCACCCGAGCTTCGCGGAAGATCCGACAATGAAACTGTGCTCGCCTTCAACGAGGCAGTTCAGCGTCCCTATTTCGACTTTCGGCGTGTCCTCGGAGGCCTGCACCGATGTGGCCAAGGTCAGAACAGCGGCGGCAAGTGCCGTGCTTAAAAAACGCATTATGATCATCTCCGTATCAAAAAAAGTCCCGCGCACATGAAACGTTGGGCGGGAACGCGCGAGATATGCAACCGCTTCGCGTCAAAATCTGGGCAGACGCGTCGCGGCGCGGCAGGACGTGTTCAGGCTTCAATCCCGGTGCCGGACAATTCACGATCCGGCAGCACCGCAAGCGCGGCGACGGCGGAAGGTCCTGAATGGTCCGCCTGGCGCGCCAGCAAGAACCTACGTCCGCCGATCAGGAAAGTGAGCGTAACAATCACGGGCACCAGGCTGCTCTCGGGGCGTGAAAGAGCCCAGATCATCCCGGATGCAGAGGCTGCCAGCATCATCAGCGAATAACGCCGTCTCTGTTTGGACGGTAATCCTGCTGATCCAATGAAGCCCCGTTGTGTGAAAACGGTCAGGCACAGCCCTGCCACGAAAACGCTCAACAGAACGGCACTGTGCGCATGATCGGCGAGGAATGCGCCCAGGTCGGTGAAACCCAAACGGAAAGTGCCGACAATCAGGGGCGTCACCAGGAGGAGATGCAGATTTACACCCAGCAACACGGGGTTCATCTTTGACTTCACTACGAAAAACAACACAAAGGAAACAAGCGCGAGCAAAGCCCCGCACCAGCCGGCAAACTCCAGATCCCCGCTCTGGCGCCACACGAGTAAAAACGCGACGGAGGGCAGGCCTTCAAAGATATCCTGAAGCCACTGTTGCTGATGCGATTTCATTCTCGCAAACCTCTTGCGTTTTTCGCCTGGCAACACACGATTTCATCTTGGTTCGTCACCGACGACCGCGCTAAAACAGCCAAGGATTATCATTTTTTTAAAGTGTAAGCGGTACTTTTCAGGAAGAAAAGGTCAGGACATTTTTTGCGGAAACGGGAGCTTTTGTTCAGAAGTCTTCCGCCTTTCAAGCGCACGACCTGGTCAACGGCGTAACAAACGTAAACCAGTCTGAAGTCTTGCGTTTTCCATGAAACTGATCGTCCAAATCCCCTGCTACAACGAAGAAGCCACACTGGCTCTGGTCGTTGCCTGTATCCCGAGATCGATACCGGGGATCAGCAAGGTTGAAATCCAGATCATCGACGACGGATCGACCGACCGGACCGTTGAGATCGCCCGGTTATGCGGTGTCGATCACATTGTTCAGAACGGGCGCAACAAGGGTCTTGCGAGAAGCTTTCAGAAGGGCATTGAATCCGCGCTCGCCCTGGGTGCCGACATCATCGTCAATACCGATGGCGACAACCAGTATTCCGGCGGCAGCATTCCCGATCTTGTCAAACCGATCCTGGAAAAACAGGCGGATATCGTCGTCGGCGACCGCAAACCCGGTGACAATCCGGAATTCTCCTGGCTAAAGCGTCAGCTGCAGAAACTGGGAACGCGCGTCGTGCGCAACCTCTCCGGTGTCGACGTGGGCGACGCGGTGTCCGGTTTCCGGGCCTATACGCGTGAAGCGGCCTTTTCCATCAACGTGATGACACGGTTCAGCTACACCACGGAAACGCTCATCCATGCCGGGCAGCACGGGTTAACCGTCCTGTCGGTGCCGGTCGAGACAAATCCGACGACGCGGCCGTCCAGGCTCGCCGGATCCACCTTCCGTTTCCTGAAGAAACAGATCGTCACGATCCTACGAAGCTACTTCATGTACCGCTCCCTGAACGCGTTTCTGTGGGCCGGCGTGATCATGATCACGGTGGGATTACTGCCCGTCGTGCGGTTTCTCTATTTCTATTCGATCGGTGACGGCGAAGGGCGGCTGCAGTCCCTCGTTCTCGGCAGCATGTTCCTGCTGGCCGGCTACATCACGGTCGTCATCGCGTTCCTGAGTGATGCGCTGGCAACCAACCGCCGTCTGACAGAGGCTGTTCTGGAACGCGTGCGCCGTCTTGAACAACAGCCCGCTGCAGACAAGCCATCGGATCTGAGCGAACCGCTCCGCGTTGTTGGTCAATCCCATGACACAGTCTAGTTCCGCGGCGGCTCCGGCTGAAAACATCACGCTTTTCCGGGCGATCGATCTGATCGCCATCGGCACGGTGTTCTACGGCATTCTGGCAAGCGGCGTTCTGCAGGGGCCAGGTGCCTTCCCTCTGGGTCAGAACATCTATGACGAATATTATCTCGCCATCTTGTCCGGTCATCTCGACCTGCCAGCACGGGTCGTCCAGATCGAAGGACACTACACGGCCGACGGGACCGCCTATCTCTATCACGGTGTCGGACCGCTCCTGACGCGGTTCCTGCTCGGCTGGTTCTGGCCGTTTCAAAGTGTCGGCCTTGCCCAGCTCTCCATCTGGACCTGGGCGTGCCTGGGAACGCTGTGCTACCACGCAGCATTCGTCAAGGTATGTGCAAGGGATCTCGCGCCGCTGGGAAGCAGCGGGGTGTCGCTCAGCCGGCTGCTCGGCATCGCCATCTGGTTCAGCAGCCCCGGTTTCCTGCTGGCGGCAAACACGTCCTTCTACCATGAACCGATCGCGCTCGCCTTTGCTGCGACCGGCGCCTTCGTGCTGATCTGGACCCATGTCGGTTTCGGCAACTGGCCGTTCTGGCGAACCGCAATTCCGTGCGCGCTGCTGGCCGCCCTCACTCTTCATGCCCGCCCGAATATTGCGATCGGTCTCTACCTCGCCTGCACCTTGTGCCTGCTCGTCCTGACGGCCACGTCGCTCCGACAACATTGGCTTCGCATCGCGCTCGCCTTCGCGATCCTCGGTGCGAGCGGCATCGGCTATCTGGGGCTGAACATGGCCCGCTTCGGCGACGCCACCCAGACCCATGGCAGCTTTGCAAAGGCAGAGGTTCAATACGGTTTTGTCTTCTGGGGCTTTGAAGAAACCGACAGCGAGCGGGCCGAAGCCTTCAAGACCCACGGCAAGTTCAACATCAAGCGTATTCCGCACAATTTCGCGGTCTACGCCTTCGACCCGCCGATGGTCAAAACCTATCTGGACCCGGTCTCCGAACGCTTCCACGCTTTCACGAAGCAGGTCCTGGCAGGCGACCTCGGCTTCATCAAGATCGAACAGCCCTATGTCGGGATCGTGTTCCTGTGGCCGCTCTGGATCGTCTTCGCCGGCTATTCGTTCACGGCACCCGGTGCGACCTGGAGGAAAATGGCAATTCCGGTCACGGGCGGGCTGGCAATCGCGTTGCTGACGCTTTCCTACGGCACGGTGACGCTGCGGTATCGGGTCGACATCTGGCCGGCCTTGAGCATCTTTGCGCTTATCGGTCTCGCCGCGCTCTTGCCGAAATTCGCCGCCTCGCCGGAACGAACAGCCTGGAAATGGGGCATCGGCGCCTGTTTCATCGTGGGGCTTCTGTTTTCGGCCAACAGCGCAGGGCAATTGAGATATTTTCAGGTCAATGAACAAACCAGACCGGTCTGGACGCTTGATCAGTGCCGGTTGCTGACCGGCAAAAAAGGGTTTTCGGAGGCTGACACGACCAGAATTTGCCAACCCCCCAGGATCGGCGGATGACGGCTGCAATGAACCTGAACCCGCTACCAGGAGCCAAACAGGCATATGTCGGAACGGTGCGTCTCGCACGCCCGGTCGCCCGGCGGCTCGGCCTGATCAGCTGCTTGAATTCGGCGGCCACGGAAAAACGCTGGGCCCATTGGCTGACAAGCCTTTTCGCAATTCATGATATCGACGGGCTCATCGAACTGGACGTTCCCTGGTGGACCTACGGCGCGATCGATAGGATCGCTGCGTTTCTGCGAGAACACCCGCAAGCGCGCGTGTTCGAATACGGGTCGGGCGCCAGCACGGTCTGGCTTTCCAAACGGGCGGGTGTTGTCAAAAGCGTCGAGCACGACCAATCCTGGCACGCTCTGGTCAGCGAGCGTCTGGATTCTGGAAAGCCTGGGGGAACCGGTGCTTATAGGCTCATCGAAGCCACGCCGGCATCGCCCGGCACCGATCCTGTTTACCTGTCTGAAAAGCCCGGATATGCGGGACTCTCGTTTGAAAGCTACGCGAAGGCGATCCTGCAGGAAGACGGTCTGTTCGACGTGATCGTCATCGACGGCCGCGCGCGCGGCGCTTGCCTGCTGCATGCAGTCGAAAAACTGTCCGAGGACGGCATCATCGTTTTCGACAATTCCGGGCGGCAACGCTACCAGGAAGCGATGGGAACGTGCGGGCTTCAGGCGCAGCACTTCCGGGGCCTGACCCCGTCTCTTCCCTATTCTGAAGAAACAACCATTCTTCAAAGGCTGCCCGGACACCCCAAGGAGTGAAAACGGCTTGGACGCGCGATTGAAAAGTGTTGCTGTCTGGGGCGGTCGCTTCCTTCTTCTGGTCGCGCTGGTCTTTGTCGCGTTTGAAATCCGGCGACACTGGAACGGCATTTCCGGCTGGCGGCCGAGCGCAAACCAGGTTGCGCTGATCCTGACCCTTTCGGCTCCCTATGCCGTGTCGCTCCTGTTGCTCGCCGAAGGCTGGCACCGCATCGTGAACCTGTTTGCATCGGAACGCAGATCGCGGACATATGCATCCTTCTGTGTGACTCAGGTCGCCAAGTATCTTCCCGGAAATGTGGCACACCTGATCGGCCGGGGCCTTTATCTGCGCGGCAGTGCCGTCAGTGACGGTGCAATCGTCAAGGCAACGCTGCTTGAACTGGCCGTCATCCCCCTCGGGGCTGTTGTGACCATCGTGTGCATGGGATGCCTAGGGTTCTTTTCGGACCTTCTTCCCTGGCTGCCACGCGTCGCCTGGGTCGCCCTGGCCCTGATCCTGTGCTGCAGTATTGCATTTGCGCTGCTCGCTTCAACTCGCAGGCCGGACATTCGCTTATTGCCGGCGGCCGGGACCTTGCCCGCCGTCGCTCTAGCCGCGCTGTTCATGCTGTGCCTGGGTGGCACATTTGCCGCCGTTTTCAATCTTCTTGCGGAAGGGCCCGCCGCCGTTCTGGCAGGCGCCGGCATCATCGCCTGGCTTGTCGGCTATCTGACGCCCGGCGCACCCGGCGGCATCGGCACACGTGAGGCGACCCTGATCGCGCTCCTGTCGTTCCTGAACCAGGAAGACACCGTTCTGATCGCAACCGCCCTGTTCCGCGTCGTGACGACCCTCGGCGATGTGCTCCTGTTTCTGGGAAGTTGGCTGAAACTGCCGCGCCGGGCCTCGCTTGGCGAGACGCCGCACAACTGAAAAAGGACGGCCCAGGCCGCCCCTTCCATATCTCAGTCAACCGGGATGCAAACTATTTCAGATTGCCGCAGAACCGCTGGATGCGCTGGCAAGCTTCTTCCAGCGCCTCGGTCGAGGTCGCGTAGGAAATCCGGAAATTCGGCCCGAGGCCGAAGGCCGACCCGTGCACCACGGCGACACCTTCCGTTTCCAGAAGCTCCGTGACGAAATCGGCATCGTTTTCAAGAACTTTGCCGGAAGGCGCGGTCTTGCCGATCGTGCCGGCGCAGGACGGGAAGACGTAGAACGCCCCTTCCGGCACAGGGCATGTGATGCCGTTTGCCTGGTTCAGCATGGAAACCACCAGGTCGCGGCGCGCCTTGAAGATCTCGTTGTTTTTCGGAATGAAGTCCTGGGTTCCCGAAAGCGCCTCGACCGCTGCCCACTGCGCAATCGAACAGGGATTGGACGTCGACTGCGACTGCACCTTGGCCATCGCCTTGATGAGATCGGCAGGTCCGCCGGCATATCCGATCCGCCAGCCGGTCATCGCGTAGGCCTTGGAAACGCCGTTGACCGTCAGCGTACGATCGTAGAGCGCGGGCTCGACCTGGGCCGGCGTCGTGAACTTGAAGTCGTCATAGACCAGATGCTCATACATGTCGTCGGTCATGATCCAGACCTGCGGATGCTTCATGAGCACATCGGTCAGGGCCTTCAGTTCCGCCTCCGTGTAGGCAGCCCCGGAGGGGTTGGACGGCGAATTGAAGATCAGCCACTTGGTCCGGGAGGTGATGGCGGCATCGAGCGCTTCGGGCGTGATCTTGAACGTGGACTTGTCCGCTTCGACGATCACCGGCTCGCCGCCGGCGAGCAGCACCATGTCGGGATAACTGACCCAGTAGGGGGTCGGGATGATGACTTCGTCGCCCGGATTGATCGTCGCAATAAGGGCGTTGTAGAGCACCTGCTTGCCACCGGTTCCGACCGTGATCTGGTTGGTCGCGTATGTCAGCCCGTTTTCCCGCTTGAACTTCTCGGCGATCGCGGCCTTGAGCTCGGGAATTCCGTCCACGGCGGTATATTTGGTCTTGCCGTCGGTGATGGCCTTGACCGCTGCGGTCTTGATGTTTTCCGGTGTGTCGAAATCCGGCTCGCCAGCGCCGAGACCGATCACATCGCGGCCAGCAGCTTTAAGCTCGCGCGCCTTGTTGGTGACAGCGATGGTCGCAGAAGGTTGTACACGCGCCAATGCGTCAGCAAGAAAGCCCATAATGTCCTCCAGGGGGAAACGGGATTAACAGCGCGCGGACCGTAGAACCGTGCGTGTCAGAAGACAAGACACAATCGGCACGGACCAAGACGGCAAAGCAACTTTTTTGCCGCCCGGCGCTCCGTGCAAACTGTCAGCTGCGTGTTTCCAGAATGAGCTTCGGCTCGTCCGTCTCGCTGTCGATGAGGCTACACTTGAACCGCTTCTTCTTCTTCCCGCTTTTG
Source organism: Roseibium sp. (assembly GCF_965232425.1). Taxonomy (GTDB): domain Bacteria; phylum Pseudomonadota; class Alphaproteobacteria; order Rhizobiales; family Stappiaceae; genus Roseibium. Next base: position 4,076,067 of record NZ_OZ246971.1, on the reverse strand, counting down.
GTCGTCACTTCGACCGCAAGAGGAACATCGGAATCCTGCTTTGCGGCTCCGAGCATCGACTGAAAATCGGTGTCGTCGAAAAGGGCATCCGTAACGGCCCGGTCTTCCAGGCTTTCAGACGTCAGACTGTAGGTTTTCATGGCAGCGTGATTGGCGGCAATGATTGCGCGCGACTGCGAGTTGATGACCAGCATGGGCGCGCTGCAGACTTCAAAGACTTCGGCGAAATTGACGTCGCCGCCGATGTGCCCGGCGGAGAACAGAACGCCGCCCACGGTTCCGCCCATGCGGAAATACATCGCGTCGTACTTGAGATCGATGCTGTCGCTGGCCGCAAGCAGAAACTTGCCGCGCCCTGTCGCGCTCGCACGCCGTGTCAGGGCCGCCAGCGTCAGCGACACGATCGTGCGCCCGACCCGGTTCTGGATATGGGCAACGTTGCGCCCGAGGATCAGCCTCACATCCTCAATCTGGAAACTTCTGAGGAAACCGTCGCTTGCAAAACGGACATAGCCGAAATTGTCGACCAGAAGAACGATCCGCGAAGACGAAGCGACAAAGTGCTGGAGGATAGGTGCGATTCCGAGAGCGATCTTGCCCGGGTTGTCATCGGATTCGCCAATGGACGGAAAGCAGATAGCAAGAATGCGCCCGTCTCCCAGGTCTTGGCGGTAGGCGACAATGGGAATACCGGGAATACGATGGTCAGGCCCGCCGCCGACATCGAACGGTCCGGCTTGCCCTTCCCTGATAGCGCCCTGTACCAGCCTCAGGATCGTCTTCTTGTCTTCAGGTGCCAGATGCCGCAGGGCATCGTTGGACGAAGCTTCCTGCAGATCCTTCACTTGACTGTCGAAATTCTGCGAGCCGACTTCGTGCCACAAGATGGTCTTCTTGTTGATGTCGGCAATGAAGAACTGAAGACCGGACAGCGACAGCGCGGGCGCTTCGCCCTGCACTTTCGGTGGTTGCGCCTGGCCTTTCGGCGGTGCGTCGGACTCCTGCGACTGTGGCGGCAAAGCGTTCTGTGCTTCGTTGAGTGTCATTCTGTGCCCGACCTGTTTTACCGGCTTTTCCAGCCTTGGACCCTCGCACAAAAAAGCAAACAAAGACTAAAGCTCGAAGGAACACCGGCGGCATGCTGGAACGTTCCAGATTGGGCGCAGGCAGCCGGGCCTTTCCAACGGCAATCCGGCTGCCGCATTGTCGTCACGAAAACACACGCTGATTGCCCGATTGCGGTCCGTCTCAGGGCCCAATCTTTCCCTCATATGCAGTCTGGAAGATGACAGGAGTTCACATGCCGTTCGTGACTTCATCACACGCGCCGGAAAAGGGTCGGAAGACCGGGTTTTCCCCCGTCCTGCTTTTCATGGTGGCGATCGCATTGCTGATGCTGATGTCGTTCGCTATTGCGCCCTCCCTGCTGCTTCCGCTCTCGGCTTTCCTCGCGATGGTGGCCGTGACACATCTGCTCGGAGTGCGTCTTTATGAGGACTTCAGACAGGCGATTGATCGCAACGGTTAGGGTCAGGCCCCTGGAAAAACGACGGCAACAAGAACAAGAACAAGAAAACCGGTTTAATTCACCATGGCGAAAACAGAACATCTGGGCCGACGGGACAACCGCTCCCGCCGAAGCGAGCTGCGTGATGCAAAGCCGCTGCTGCAGGCAATCTTTCTGGGCATGACGCTCGCAGTCGGGCTCGTCGTGGCCGCGGCCATGGCCAACTCGGACGCAGAAAATGCCATTGAGTCCGGCGTTCCGGCCATCGAACAGACGTTGCCGCCCGGCGACGGGCAGCCGGCAGTAAAACAGGTTACGCCTTAAACGAACTGGGTTGCCAGCAGCGCGACGAGAATGTAGCGGCCCGTTTTCGCGACGGCGACCAGGGTGAGAAACACCCAGAATTTCTCTTTCAGGACACCGGCGGCCAGGGTCAGCGGATCCCCGATGAGGGGCGCCCAGCTCATCAGCAGGCTCCAGCGGCCGTAACGGCGATACCAGGCCGTTGCCCTTTCCAGTTTGTCCGGCTTGACGGGAAACCACTTTGCATCGGCGAAACTGACCGCGCCGCGCCCGAGCGCCCAGTTCACCACGGAGCCGAGCGTGTTGCCGAGGCTTGCCGTCAGAACCAGCAAGGCGACCGGTGCCGTTTCCAGATAGATGAGCCCGGAAAGGCCGAGTTCGGATTGAACCGGAAACAGGGTGGCGGCCAGGAAGGAAATGCCGAAGAGACCGAGAAGACTGCTGTACATGACACGGCTTGCATATACGCGCCGGGCCACATCCTTCAAGGCCGCAAAAAGCGGAAAACGTCCGGTTGCTCCGTCAAAGCGGCCCGTTTAAGCCCGGGCGCTCGCAAGCGGCACCCGGGCGTTGTTTTTCAGGCTTGGAAGGTCAGGCGGCCGCCAGCACCGAATTTCGGAACAGGGCGCTGTTGGCGGCGACGATGGCAACGGCGTTCATCCGGTTCTTTGCTCCAAGCCGCGTGATGGCGTTGCGGATATGAACCTTCACCGTGGCCGTCGAGACGCCGAGATCATAGGCAATCTGCTTGTTGACCTTGCCCTCGCAAAGCATGAGCAGGATTTCCAGCTGCCGGCGTGTCAGCTTTTCGGCAAGGTTCAGCGGTCGGCGCATGGGCTCGATCATGACCTGAGCTGAAGGAGCGTTCTGGGTGTCGATGGAAAAAAGAGCGTTCATGGCGAGGGTCCAACTTGGTGCGTTTCCGTTCTTGTCGGATCGACTTTCCCCCAAAGTGATTATATTGTAAAATGTTAAAGAGCATACAGAATAAAGCTAAAACTTAGCAATTGACTGACGGATCCAGCGATGAACAAGAAGCTCTACTCAGGTCACACGCTTCGGCAGATCAGGTCCGACTTCGGCCTGTCGCAGACAGAATTCGCCCGGAAGATCGGTCTGTCCACCGCCTACGTCAATCAGATCGAGAACAACAACAGGCCGGTGACCGCCTCGGTCCTTCTGACGATCAACCGGATCTTCGGCGTCGACCTTGCTGCGTTTGAAAAGAACGACATGGACCGCGTCGTCCAGGACCTGGAAGAAGTCTTCGCCGACACCCAGTTTCACACGTCCTCCGTCGGCAGGCAGGAGATCCAGGAACTCGTTTCCAGGGCACCGGCGGTGACCCAGGCCATCATGGATCTCTACGGCGCGCTGCGCAGCTACCACGACCGGGACGTTCTGGAAGACGACCTCGTTCACATGAGCGGCACGGACGAAACAACGACAAGCGTGCGCAAGTCCGCGTATGACGAAGTCCGCGACTTCTTCCATTACACGGACAACTATGTCGACGCGATTGACAGGGCGGCTGAAAAACTCTCCTACGAGATCAGCCTGCACACGTGCGAAAGCAAGCTGGACCGGCTGACCGGCTGGCTCAAGAAACGGTTCGACATCTCCGTCGAACAGGTGTCCGACTATCAGGGCACGCTCATCCGGCATCAGGACTACACGAGGAAAATCGCGATCTACCGGGCCGTGCCTCAGTCGACCAAGAGTTTTCTGCTCGGAACGGTGATCGCGGATCTGTGCGTGAAGGACCTGATCGCGGAAGAGGTCAAACGCGCAAACTTCAGGACGGGTTCCGCGCAGGGGATCGCGACGCTGGCTCTGCGCAACTACTTTGCCGGAGCCCTACTTCTTCCCTATGACGACTTCCTGCGCACAGCGACGGAATGCCGGCATGACATTCAGCTTCTGTCGAACCGGATGGACGCCAGCATCGAAACGGTTTGCCACAGGTTGTCGACGCTTCAGCGCCCCGGTGCAAACGGACTGCCGTTCTACTTCGTGAAGATCGATCGCGCCGGAAATGTCGTCAAACGGCACAGCGCGACCCGCTTCCAGTTCGCCCGGTTCGGCGGCTCGTGCCCGCGCTGGAATGTGCATCAGGCCTTCGAGCAGAACTCGAACAAGTTCACCGCGCAGATCGCGCAGATGCCGGACGGCATCGAATATCTCTGCATCGCGACCAGCATCACCAAACACCAGACCGACTACCGCACCGGCGAGCGAAGATACGCGCTCGGGATCGGCTGCGAGCTCAAATACGCCGATGCGATCGTCTATGCCGACGGATTGGCCGTCAATGACGTTTCAACGCCCGAACCCATCGGGGTGAACTGCCGCATCTGCCCGCGCGACGATTGCGACCAGCGCGCCTTCCCGGCCATCGACAAGGAACCGCTGATCGATCCGGCGCAACGCGGCATCGTCCCCTACCGCGTCAAGGCCACCGGGTAGCGTCTCTCCACCTCGGTCTGGCACGTCCCGTTGCACCTTACCCGTCCAGCAGTGCCTGAAAATGGTTGCGCAGCTCATACGCTCCCCGCTGCCCCTGCAGGACCTCCTGCAGGTCACCCTTGCCGTCGAAGAGCAGCAGCGTGACATGCGGAACGCCGTACCGGTTCTGAAAGGTCTTGCCCTTTGCGGTCCGGATATTGGCAACCACGTAGTCGAGCTCTCCGTCCTCGAACATGTCGAGCGCCTTGCGCGTGTCGGCCTGCAGCGAGCGGCACAGGGAGCATTGCGGATCGTGGATCTGCACGACCGTCGGCCGACCGTTCCCGACCCGCGTGAGGTCATGCTCATGGCGCATGCTCGCGAAGTTCTGCGCGAACACGTAACCGGTCCCGCCGAGGAGCACGGCAGCGATGCCGATGTTCCGTCCCAGGCGCAGGAATTTCCTGCGTTCCGGTGAGACACCGTTTGCCTGCTGCTGTTCCGTGTTGTGCCGGGACTTTCTGTCCTTCGGTCTTGAGGATTTCCGTTGTTTCTTCATAAGTCACCCGATTGACTGCACGCGCTGCGGACTTTTTCCGGCCCGCGCGTGACATGTTCAAACCACCACGATGGACGCGCCCGAACGGACCCGGTCGTAGAGATCGATGACATCCTGATTGATGAGGCGCACGCAGCCCGAGGATACCGCCTTGCCGATCGAAGCCGGTTCGTTGGTGCCGTGCAGGCGGTAGAGCGTGTCGACCTTGCCCTGGAAGATGTAGAGAGCCCGGGCCCCGAGAGGATTGCCCAACCCCGGCTGCATACCGCCGTTTTCCGCGCTGTAAGGTTCCAGGTGCGGTTCACGGGCGATCATCTCTTCCGGCGGTGTCCAGGTCGGCCAGGGCCGTTTCCAGGCAATCCGCGCACGCCCCGACCACTCGAACCCCTGACGGCCCAGACCGACGCCGTAGCGCATCGCGGTGCCGCTCGGTTCAACGAGATAGAGGTAGAAGCTGCGGGTGTCGACGACGACCGTTCCAGGCTCCTCATCGGTCCTGTAAGCCACCCGCTGCCGCCGGAACTCGGGTGCAAGCACCCTTGGATCAATCCCGGGAAGCGGAAATTCCTCCTGCGGGCGCGGTCCGTAGTTCTGCAGGAAGGACGCATCCACCTGCGGCTGCGGCTGCACGGGCACTGGTGCGCGGCTCGTCGTCGTCGAACATCCGGCAAGGGTCAGGGCGGCCATACCGAGGCCACCGGACAGGACCTGACGCCGTGTCACGTGGTTTGTCATCGATGTCGTATCCGGATCGCGCTAGAGAACCACGACCTGTGTCCCGAGCGGAACGCGGGCATAGAGATCGATGACATGATCGTTGATCATGCGGATACACCCGTTCGAGACAGAACGGCCGATGGACCAGGGCTGCGTGGTGCCGTGGATCCGGTAGTAGGTGTCACGCCCGTTCTTGTAGAGATAGAGCGCACGCGCTCCGAGCGGATTGTTGACGCCACCCGGCACACCGTCCGCATAGCGCGCATATTTCTGCGGCTCCCGGCGGATCATGTTCTTGGTCGGGGTCCAGCGCGGCCACTCGGCCTTGCGGTCGACGGTCGCCCTGCCCTTGAAGGCCAGCCCCGCCTTGCCGACACCCACACCGTAGCGGCGCGCACGTCCCCAGCGTTCCGTCAGATAGAGGAAGTGGTTCCTGGGGTCGACGACAATGGTGCCCGGCGCATAGCTCATCGACAGGAAAACGCGCTGCGGTGCGTATTTCGGATCCAGTTTGAAATTCTTGTATTTCGCGGTGTGATGCGCGTTTGCGGCGCCCGGCACGGCCATCACAAGGGAAGCGGCACCGCCAAGCAACAGATCTCGTTTGTTCAACACGAGGATATCTCCTGATTTCCAATAGCATTCAGGCGGACCGGAGGTCCGCCGGGAAAGTCGGCTGATCAGGAATTGGGCGGTTTGGGTTCCAGCCTCTTCTGCACGGAGGCCTGGTGCCCCGGCGCGATCCAGTCCGGATGATCCTGTCCCGAAAGCGAAACCGCAGATGCAGACGCCATGACGGCCTTGCACTCCGAGTTCTTGCAGAAGGAGGGTTTCGTCTCGGCGACCGATTGCTCTTCATCCGGCTCGCTTGCCATGAGCTCGGCCACCGCCTGGTCCATCGAGACGATCGTCTGGAGATCGTCTTTGGACACATCTGCGGCGCCGCGCGCAAATCCTTGCTGCACGCCAGCGACCAGAAGACCGATGATGAGTAAAACCCGGAACATGCACAACAATTTACCGAACCGGGTTAACGAAACCTAGACACGTGACTTCACACTCTTGTGAAGCTGCCGGCTGCACGAGCAAGAAACCTCATGTCATGCGGGCGGACGATCAGGTGCCGAAATCCAGCTTGGTATCCCGCGTTCCTGGTTCACGCACGTCGCGCCGGGCGATGTCGAGCGCGACTTCCGCCAGCCGCACGGCTGCGGCAACGCCATCGACGACGGGAATGCCGAACTCGGCGCTCAGGGCATGCGCCAGATCGGCCATCCCGGCGCATCCAAGGGCAATCGCCCCCGCCTCGTCTTCGTGGAGCGCAGCCTTTATCTCAACCCGGATCTTGTCAATGGCGGAGGGACTCGCCTCTTCAAGCTCCAGCACCGGCACCTCCGAGGCGCGCACCCTGCCGCAGCGCGTCCTGAGGCCGTTCCTGTCCAGGTTTTCTTCAAGAACCGGGACGGAGACCGACAGGGTGGTAACCACGGAAAAACGGGAAGCCAGCAGGGCCGCCGTGTGATAGGCGGCTTCGCCGATGCCGATGACCGGCATGTCGAGTTTTTCCTTCAGCGTCCAGAGCCCGGTGTCGTCGAAACAGGCGATGATCAGCGCGTCATACTGCCCCGCGCCGTCCAGAACCTCGTCGACGAGGGAAAAAAGGCCGGGGAGAGCCGCGGCGCCATCGTCCGCCCCCTGGATGGCTGCCGGACCGTACACCGGATTGATGGCCGTAATCCGGGTACCCGGGTCCGCAGCGGCGCGTGCGGCCTCCCCGATCTTTTCGGTCATGGCGACCGTGGTGTTCGGGTTGATGATCAGGATCTGTCTGCCTGCCGGGGTCATGCCTGCCTCACACCAGCCCCTTGCCCGCATCCGAGCCCTGCCGCGCCTGCCGCCGTCGCAGCAGCGCCAGCACGGTCAGGAACGTGCCGATGATCAGGAGCGAGAACAGGGTGGTCAAAGTTCCGAGCGCATAAAGGACCGGCGACGTCACATTCGTGGTCATGCCGTAGATTTCAAGCGGCAGCGTGTTGTAGGAACCCGCGGTCAGCAATGTCCGGGCGAACTCGTCATAGGACAGCGTGAAACCGAACAGGGCCACCCCGATCAGCATCGGTGCGATGATCGGCAGAACGACATATCTGACGGTCTGCCACGGGCTGGCACCAAGATCGCGCGCGGCCTCCTCGTAGGACTTGTCGAACCGGTTGAAGACCGCGAACATGATCAGCAGCCCGAACGGCAGCGTCCAGGTGAGCTGGGATCCGAAACCCGACGTCGACCAGTGCACCTCCCAGTCCAGAATGTTGAAGATCAGGCCGACACCGAGCGAGACAAGGATCGACGGAATGATCAGGCTGGCAACGATCACGTAGAACAGCAGGCTCGATCCGCGGAACCGGTTCCGGAAGGCCATGCCGCCCATCACCGCGACCACGACGGTCACGCACATGACCATCAGCCCGAGCGCGAAGGACCGGCGGAACGACCCCCAGATGTCGCCGACCGCCTGTTCCTCGAAGAGATCGAAGAACCAGTGCAGCGAGACGCCGTTCATCGGAAAGGTCAGTCCACCCTGCGGTCCCTGGAAGGACAGAATGCCGATGGTCACGACCGGCCCATAGAGGAACAGCAGGAACAGCGCGAAAAAAGCAGCCAGGAAATAGAAGGAACGGCCACGTCTATCCATCTTTCTCAGAGCTCCTTTCTGATGTCGACGAAGCGCATCATGATGCCGATCATCAGCAGCACCGTGCACAGGAGCACGACGGAAGACGCGGCAGCGGCCGGGTATTGAAGCAGCGAAATCTCATTGGAAATGATCCGCCCGACCGAGGCGCTCTGGCCACCGGACATGTGCCGCACCGTGATGAAATCGCCCATCACCAGCGTGACGACGAAAATCGAGCCGATCATGACGCCCGGCTTGGCGAGTGGCAGAATGACGTTGGTAAGGATCTGAAATCCGTTCGCGCCCGCGTCGCGCGCGGCCTCGATCAGGGACTTGTCGATCCGCATCATGGTGTTGAAGATCGGCACCACCATGAACAGCGCGTAGAGATGGACGAAGGCCAGGACGACGGCGAAGTCCGAATAGAGCAGCCACTCCAGGGGTTCATCGATCACGCCGATCTGGATCAGCGTCGAATTGGCGATGCCGTTGCGGCCCAGAAACGGGATCCACGAAATCATGCGGATGATGTTCGAGGTCCAGAACGGGATCGTGCAAAGCAGGAAGAGCGCCACCTGCATCGGCAGCGTGTGAACGTGAAAGGCAAGGAAATAGGCGATCGTGAAACCGATGGCCGCGCAGAATATCCAGGTCAGCACCATGAATTTCAGCGTCTTCAGATAGGTTGCCCAGGTCACCGGCGATGTCAGGTGAAAGGCATAATTGTCCAGAACGAAATCGGGAAAGAACGACCACTCGTTGTAGTTCCAGAAACTGACGACCACGATGATCGCGATCGGCAGGAGCAGAAAGAACCCGAGAATGCACACAAGCGGGATCGACAGCAGCCAGCTGACTCGCTCGGCCTGCCGCGACGGGTCGAACCTGCGCGCCTTTCCGGTTTCATTTCGGTTGGCAGTTTCCGCCCCTGCCCGGCTATCCGCCGGGCAGGGAGCAACTTGCGACGTCATCATGCTGCGATGAACTCGTTCCACTTGCGAACCATGTACTGGTTTTCGTCCATGACGGCGTTCCAGCAGGCAACGGCGCCCATGCGCTCCAGGAACGCACCGCCGTCGCGGACCGAGCCCGCTTTTTCCATCACGTCGCCGAACGGGTTGACGATATCCTCCGTGGCCGGCTTGCCTTCGAACCAGAAGCCCCACTCGTTTTCGCTCATGTAGTTCTTCGAGGTTTCCGGAACGGCGGAATAGTAACCCTGCCGCATCAGGAAACCGCCGACCCAGCCGTCGAGATACCAGTTGATGTATTCATAGGCCGCATCCAGTTCGAGACCGGAGAGGTTCTTCGACAGTCCGATGCCGCCGCCCCAGGAGCGATAGCCCTCTTTCAGGGGCTGGTAGACGCACGGAATGCCCTTGGAACGGACCGCCGTGATGGCCGGTGACCACATGGACTGGATCACCACTTCGCCGGACGCCATCAGGTTGACGCTCTCGTCGAAGCTCTTCCAGAAGGCACGGAACTGGCCATTCTTCTTGGCCTCGGTGAAGATCGCCATGGTCTGGTCGATCTCTTCCTTGGTCATGTTGCCCTTGTCGCCATAGTTGATCTCGCCCATGGCTTCACACACCATCGCCGCATCCATGATGCCGATCGAGGAAATGTCCAGAATGGAGGCCTTGCCCTTGAATTCCGGGTTCAGCAGCTCGGTCCAGCTTTCGATCGGGCGGCCGATCAGGTCGGGCCGGATGCCCAGCGTATCGGCGTTGTAGATCGTCGGGATCAGCGTCATCCAGCCCGTCTCTTCAGGGGCGAATGTCTTGCTGTCCGGTCCGTCGACGAAGCCGACGGTGTGCGGCGCGGTGCCCTGAGCGATGGTGGATTCCGGCGTCAGCTTACCGCTTTTGAAGATGCCGACGATCTTGTCGTAATTCTTGATCTTGGACGTGTCCATCGGCTGCAGGTTGCCCGCACCCCAGACCTTCTTGCAGATCCAGTACTCGATGTCGGCGATATCGAACGACTTGGGCTGGGTCGCTGCACGCTGCGTAACGCTGTCACTGTCCAGCGCGGTCATCTCGAGCGTGAAACCGAGATCTTCCTTCACCTTGGCCGCGACTTCATTCAGGTTGGAAACGCCGGTGCCGAACTGGCGCAGCGTCACGTCCTTGATGTTCTGTGCCCAGATGGTCGGAAAACCGGTGACGGCTCCCGATCCGAGTGCAGCGCCCGCAGCCGCCGCGCCGCCCTTCAATACGCTGCGGCGGCTCAAGCCCTTCCTGTCTGTCGTGTTCTTCATGACTGCTACTCCTCATCCCCTTGGAGGTTTCGGCCCCTTTGACCGGGGCATTGCAGCGGCGCCTTAGGCCGCCAGATTGTGCGCGTCCTCAGGCTTCCAGGACAGGAAGACAGTCGCGCCAATTTCAATCGGATCGTTGAAGAAGACCTGGTCCGGCAGCGCCACCGTCAGCTCGCCGATTTCGGGAACCGCGAGCGCGACATTGACCGAGGACCCGAGATATTCGACGTCTCTCACGCTGGCCGCGTAGCCGGAGCTGTCCCCATCGGATTTCATGAGCTTGAGGCGGTCGGCCCTGATGGCGACCGGGCCGCTTTCCATGCGCAGCACGTTGTGGCCGCCGATGAAGCGGGCAACAAACTCGGTCAGCGGTGCATTGAAGACATCCTTGGGTGGCCCCGCCTGCTCGATGATGCCGCCGTTCATAACGATGATCTCGTCGGCGAGCGCCAGGGCTTCGTCCTGCGAATGGGTCACGTGAATGAAGGAGATGCCGAGATCGCGCTGCAGCTTCTTGAGCTCCAGCCGCATCCGGACCCTGAGAAAGGGGTCGAGGGCCGACAGTGGCTCGTCCAGCAGCAGCACCGACGGCTCGGTGATCAGCGCCCGTGCGAGCGCGACCCGCTGCTGCTGACCGCCGGAAAGCTGGGCGGGCAGACGCTGCGCGTAGTCGGCCATGTCCACGAGATCAAGGCGTTCCAGCGCCCGCGCCCGCCGCGTTGCCTTGTCGACCCCGCGCATTTTCAGCGAGAACGCGACATTGTCGACCACGCTCAGATGCGGAAACAGCGCGTAGTTCTGGAACATCATCGCCGTCCCGCGTTTGGCGGGCGGCAGATCCGTGATGTTGCTGGAACCGAGCAGGATGTCACCATCGCTGACATGCTCATGACCCGCGATCATGCGCAGGGTCGAGGACTTGCCGCATCCGGACGGCCCCAGCAGGCAGGAATAGGTCGCGGCCTGAAACCGGTGATTGATCGCATCGACGGCGATGGTGTCACCATAACGCTTGGTCGTCGCGACGAGTTCAAGGTCTTCGGTATTTGTCATGCGGCACACTTGCGAATTCGACGAAATCGTTGTCGTATTTGCACGAGCCGTGCCAAACTGGGAAAATGGCTGAATTCAGCGATTCTTGAAAAAAATCTGTGCAGGGGCTTCACAAAAGTGCACAAGAATTGGTCAAAATAAATACAGTATGATGAAAAATTGTATACGATCTTGTTTGCGATTGAGCACATCAAGAGATATAAACGAATACGAAACAGACACGTGATGACGACAGCATGGCCCGATCGATAACAGCACCGGACGGATTAGGTGCCGCAGCCACGCACGAGACCTTCCAGTTGCCTCCGGGCCGGACGCTCGACATCTGCCTCAACCTGCACAACGCGATCCTGGAGCACCGTCTCGCGCCGGGCATGAAGCTGTCGGAAGATGAGGTGGGAGACATCTACGGGGCCAGCCGCACCGTCGTGCGGGCCGCCCTGCAGGCGCTGGCCCATTCCGGGCTCGTGACGATTGCAAGGAACCGGGGTGCCTTCGTTTCACGCCCCGGCATCCGCGAGGCCCAGGAGGTCTTCGAGGCGCGCGCGCTGATCGAACCGCGGATCGCACGCCTCGCCGCTGACGCGATGACAGCGTCCGATCTCAAGAAGCTCAAGAAGCACCTGGACGCTGAACATGCCGCGCTCGCTTCGGGTGACAAGGGCAAGGCCCTTGCCCTGTCTGGTGCCTTTCACATCGCGATTGCGGACATAGCTGACCAGCAGGTTCTGTCCCAGATGGTGCGATCTCTGATCTCTCGGTCCTCGCTGATCATCGCCCTCTACTGGCGCCGTGCGGACACGACCTGCGAAAGCCACGCGCATCATGCCCTGATGAAGGCCTTCTCGGAGAAGGACGGTCCTGCGGCTGAGGAAATCCAGAAAAGCCACATCATCGACCTGCACTCGGGGCTGGACCTGCGCGAAAAGCAGGACCCGAAGTCGTCGCTGGCCGACGCTTTGAAATCGGATTGACGCGGTGTTCCGGTTTCCGGTTCGCTTTTGATTGCACTCCCGGTCCGTGCTGACGGGCGGACGATCTTGCGGAAATTCCTCCGGATAGGGGCCCGGCCCCGGCTCGCATTCGTAACTTGACCTAACGGCACTATAGCGTCTGAATGGAGCTGATGAACAAGCCGGTGCCGCCTTAAGGCAACCAACACCGTAGAACGTCGGGGGGAGCGATATGGACTTTGATCTCGGGACCTATTCAAGAAAGATCACCACACAGTCTCCGGAGGCCCAGCGCCAGTTCGACAACGGCTTGATCTGGCTTTACGGCTACAACCATGAAGCAGCGGCCGTCTGTTTCGAAAAGGCGCTTGCCAGCGACCCCGGCTGCGGAATGGCCTACTGGGGTTTGGCCTATGCCATCGGGCCGAACTACAACAAGCCCTGGGAATTCTTCGAACCCGATGAACGCGTTTCCATGTTGCAGAAGGCCCGGGAAACCGTGACAGCAGGACTGGCGCTCAAAGACAGTCTGCAACCGGTTGAAACGGCGCTGATCGAGGCAATCGGCAAGCGCTTTCCGGAGGATCCGGAGGTCGAGGATTACCTTCCCTGGCACGATGCCTTTTCAGATGCCATGCGGATCGTTCATGCGACGCACGGCGACGATCTCGATGTCGTGACTGTGTTTGCCGAAGCGCTGATGAACCGGTCGCCCTGGCAGCTCTGGGACCTGAAAGAGGGAAAACCCGCCGAAGGGGCTTCGACGCTGGAGGCCCAGGCCGCACTGGAACGGGTCTTTGAAGACCGTAGGGATGCCTGGGACCATCCGGGCCTCCTGCACATGTACATCCATCTCATGGAAATGTCACCAACCCCGGAAAAGGCGCTGAAACACGGCGACCGTCTCGTCGACCTGGTGCCGGACAGCGGACATCTCTGCCACATGGCAACGCATATCGACGTCCTGTGTGGTGACTATCAGAATGTCGTCTGGCGCAACCACCGGGCTGCCGAAGTCGACCGCAAATACGAAGAGGTCGCCGGACCGCAGAATTTCTACACGCTCTACCGGATCCACAACGTACATTTCGAGGCTTACGGCGCCATGTTCCTCGGCCAGCCGGACAAGGCTCTTGCGGCATCGGAAGAACTGATGCGCATGCTGCCCGACGAGGTCGTGCGTTTCTTCCCCGACCTGTTCGAGTCCTTTTACGGCAAGAAGATACACGTCATGGTCCGGTTCGGTCAGTGGCAGGACATTCTGGACGAACCGCTTCCCGGCGATGCGGAACTCTACAGTTACACCACCGCAGCGATCCTGCAGGCACGCGTGGTCGCGCTTGCCAATCTGGGCCGTCTTGAAGACGCGGCGGCCGAACGGGAACGCGCCCTTGCCGCGCGCCGCGCGGTGCAGGAAAGCCGCATGGTCTTCAACAACACCGCAGACGATGTTCTTGCCATCGGCGAAGCCATGATGGACGGCGAACTTGCCTTCAAGTCGGGCCATAGGGACGAGGGCCTTGAACACCTGCGCCGGTCCGTCGAACTCGATGACAATCTCATGTACGACGAACCCTGGGGATGGATGCAGCCGACCCGTCACGCCCTCGGGGCATTGTTGCTGGAAGACGGCCGCTTCGAGGAGGCCGAAGGCGTCTACCGCGCCGATCTCGGCCTTGATGATACGCTCGCAAGGGCCTGTCAGCATCCCCAGAACATCTGGAGCCTGCACGGCCTGCATGAATGCCTGGTGAGACGCGGCGCGCTGACGGAGGCCACGCACGTGAAGCTGTTGCTGGACAAGGCCGCGGCGCGCGCGACCGTTCCCGTCCACGCCTCCTGTTATTGCCGGAGCCGTGCGAAGGCGGCCTGACGCGCGCATCCGCTTCGGCAAACACGTTCAAACGCGCCCGCCGGGAAAGGCGGGCGCTTGACATGAACGTTTTGCCGTCCGGGCGAAATCGCCGCGGATCGCCTGCAAAACAATGAAAATCCAAAGGAAAACGGTCCGGCTCCCGACTTTCGTCTGGAAACCGGACCGCGTGCCCGGTCCGCCCCCGGAAAAGGATCGCCTGCCCCTGAGATCGCTGATGTCCGTGGAATGGCCTCCACGGGCGCTTTGCAGCGAGCGTTGATCCCGGTCAAGGACAGGCGTGTATTTGCCTGCCAAGTAAAGCAAGTGAGGAAACCCGCCGCAAGAGCACCGGCGTCCGGGAATGAAAGTTCGCGTGACTTAACTTGTTTGCCGTTAACACAGCTCGGGATTCCGTGGATAACCCTGGGGGTAACGTCCCTCATCCCGGATGGGAGCGAAACAAGGAATTCGTGACATGACCATTGCCAACGACACAAAGTGGATTGATAAAGAAAAGACGGGTTTGTCGGAGGCAGCCATGGACATCAACCTCACACTCTCAGCAGACACGATCCGCATGTTCGTGCAGAAGGCGCGCGCCGCCGCGTCTTCGATGCGCGACACCTTCGAGGACGGGCATGACGGCGAAGTTGAATTCGATGCGGACACGCTTGAGGAAGGTCACAATCACGACGGTCTCGCGGAGGAGGAAAGCACGGACCTTTCCGACACCGAACTGCGTGAACTGATCGAGGACCTCAACGTCGACGAGGCCGCCGGACTTGTCGCCCTTGCCTGGGTGGGCCGCGGTGACTTCGACGCCGAAGATTTTGATCAGGCCGTCGAAGAGGCCAGGGAGCGCGCGGTCGGATCGACGGCGAAGTACCTGCTGGGCATGCCCTTGCTGGCGGACTACCTTGAAGCGGGCCTCGACGCTCTGGATCTGTGACGCGGTCCCGCGTTTCAGAGCCTCATGCGAACAGGGCCGCTCCTGTAAAAGGTGCGCACCGGCTTTTTCCGAAATCCGCATCTCTCATTTATTTCAGAAGCTTATGAACCCAAAGCGGCAAGAAAGGCATCGCCGGGTGGTCCACAACCCGGTGTTTTTCTTGGGAAAACATGCCCGGGAGTCATTTCTGGGCTTTTCGCTCGCGCCAAATTGCCTCACTCTCGCCCAAGTTCATGGTGGGACATGGGAGTTGAGGGCAATGCTGCAAGACCCGGCGAACCGCGATGTGTTTACGGTGCATCGCCCGTCTCCGTGGCCGTATGTCGGCGCAATGATCGCCGCGACAGCTTTGATAACGACCTTGGTTGTCGCGTTCAGCAGCGCATAACCCCGACATCTTGAGAATGCCCGTCTGATCCTGTAGCGATCGGGGAATGTCGGCAGTCCTTTTTCAGAAAGCCTCTTGATGGCGATCAAACGCTTGGCCGTGCTCGATGTTGCCCGCGGCCTCGCGGTCATCGCCATGGTGATCTACCACTTCTCTTGGGATCTTTACTGGTTCGGGTTCGTTGACTGGCCGGTCGCGGAGGGGCACGGCTGGAAAACCTTTGCCGGAACGATTGCGGGAAGCTTTCTTTTTCTGGCCGGAGTGAGCCTTGATCTCGCCCATCACGAGACGATCCGGTGGCGCTCCTTCTGGCGCAGGTTTTTCCTGATCGCCGCAGCCGCTGCTTGCGTGACACTGGTCACCTATTTCACCTTCGCCGGCAGTTTCGTCCGCTTCGGCATCCTGCACTGCATCGCCGCCGCCAGCCTGGTTGCGCTTCCCTTTGTCGGCCGTCCGTTCTGGATCGCGCTCACTGCCGGCGTTTTCCTGCTGACGCTGCCCTTGTGGGCAAGCTCCCCCGCCTTCGACGGTCAAATCTGGCTTTGGACGGGTCTGGGAACACCGGAATTCGGCAGCGTGGACTATGTGCCACTGGCGCCTTGGGCCGGCGTCACCCTGACGGGCCTCGCTCTTTCCAGGGCCTTTCGGCAGTTCGGGGCCTGGGCACGTTTGGGCCGTTTCTCCTTTTCCGGAACGATCGGGCGTTCGACAACGTTCCTGGGACGGCATTCGCTTTCGATCTACCTGCTGCACCAGCCGGTTCTCTACGGCCTCGTCTGGCTCGCTGCTTCGCTCGGACCGGAGCTCGACCGCGCCGGTGATGCCTTCATCAGCAACTGTGCGAGCGCCTGCCGGGACACTCTCGGCACATCCGAAATCTGTACGGCCGCCTGCACATGCACCCTTGAGCATCTGAAAGCGGACGGCACCTGGGATCTTCTTGTCGTCGAACCGGCCGACCAGTCGCTGCGAACCCGCATGAACGATCAGTATCTCGTGTGCCTTGCGGACCCGGAGCTGCGCCCGCCCGTCAGCCAGTGACTTTGCGGACCGCGGCAAGCGCCCTGTCCCGCCGGGCATTTGCAAAGGCGAGAAAGTCCGTCTTGTCGCTGCCCTTGAGACGTTGCTCCAGCCCCCAGAGCGCCGAGACCACGTCGCATTTGGCCTTCATGATCTCCAGGTCCCGCTCTGACGGACACAGCCGGTCTCCCGCGCGGTGCCGGTAAGCCTCCAGAAAACGGGCTTCCTGCGCAGGTGAAAACCCGTGTTCCAGGCTCGCGTAGGCAAGGTCCCAGGCAGGCTCCGCCATGGCCGAATATTCCCAGTCGATCAGCCACAGCCGGCCGGGCGCCATCAGGCAATTTCCGGGAGACGGGTCACCGTGGCTTGGCACCGCAAGGCGGGCGGGTCCGCTCCGCTCATGCGGCTGCAGCTCACGAAGGGCCCGTTCCAGGAGGGCAACATCCGCCTCCGTTTGCCCTCCGGACCCAAGTGCCGTTTTCTGGGCGGCGATCACCTGCCCGGGATCTAGTCTTCCCCGAAACACCTTTCCCGACGCATGAAGCTGTCCCAGCGCGTCACCGAGATGCCCACACAGAACCTCGGGCGGCGCGCCGACGTTTTCAATCGCACGGGTCAGAAGTATCCCGCTGGCCGGGTTGCAAAAGAGCGGCCCGAGGGCAACACCGAGATCCGCGGCGCACCTGATGTTTTCCGCCTCGTCGTCCCGGTTCACCATGCCGGCGGTCTCCGCGCGCGGAAGACGGAGGAAAAAGACCCCGCGCTCCGCGTCCAGCCGGTAGACCCGGTTACTCAATCCGGCCTGGGACACCGCGCCCAGAACAGCGCCGCAAATGGTGCGAAGCTCCGGATGCGCCGCGAAGGCGTCCTGAATGTCTGGCGTCGGAGAACCTGGTTGTGGCAAAAGCGGGCGTATTTCGTTAGCTCACGTGGAAAGACAGACGCCATGACGGACGTCCCCTCGCCCCATATCATCATCACCTATTGCCGCCAATGCAATTGGCTGCTGCGCAGCGCGTGGATGGCGCAGGAAATCCTCACGACGTTTTCCGAAGAGACCGGGGCCGTCACGCTGGTTCCGGGCACTGGCGGCATCTTTCAGATTACCTGCGACGGACACATGATCTGGGACAGGGTCCCGGACGGCGGGTTCCCGGAGGCAAAGGTCTTGAAGCAGCGTCTTCGCGACCGCCTTTGGCCGGACAGGGACCTGGGACATGTCGACCGGGACCCCCCCTGATCCGGGCGTTCACCAGCCGGCTCGCGCGAAATCGTCTGCTCTGCCGGCGCTAACGGGACGTGTCCTGGGCCTCGAAAACCGCTTTTGCCGCATTGAGCCCGTTGATCGCCGCCGGCAGGCCGCCATAGACGGCCATCTGCCAGATCGCTTCGACGATTTCCCCGCGCCCGGCCCCGGCGGCCAGCGTGTGTTCGATATTGACCTTCAGCTGCGGACCGGTCTGCCCCCCGAGGGCCGTCAGCGCGGCGATCGTGCACAGTTGCCGCGTCTTCAGATCCAGCCCCGGCCGCGCATAGTGACGGCCATAGGCCCACTCGATCAGGCTTTCGGCAAAGTCCGGAACAAGGGCGCCGTATCTGTCGTCAAGGACGGATTCAAGTTCGGGGTTCAGTCGCCGGGTCACTGCACGACCCTTGTCCAGTGCGTTTGTCATCGGTGCGGCCTTTCAAACCTGGCGGTGACCCGTGTTCGGTCCGGGCACAGCTTTCAAAGGCGGGATCGACAGGCTCGCCTGCTTCCATCCTCTGGTAGAGATCGATTTTTTCGTCCAGCACAGTCAGCATGTCGGTGAGCGCGGCAATGTCGTCCGACACTTTCTGCCGGTGTTCTTCAAGCATGGCCCTGCGCGCAGTCAGGGACGCTGCCCCCTTGGCGCGCAGCGCGGCATATTGCTGCCGCTTGCTGATCCCCATTCCGGTGGATTTGAGCCTGGCGAGAAAGTCGATCCATCTGAGGATCGTCTCGTCATAGATACGCCGCCCGCCCGCATCGCGCAACGGTTTCGGCAAAAGGCCGATCTTCTCGTAGTAACGCAGGGTGTCGGTGGAAAGTCCCGACTTTTCAGCAAGATCACCAATCCGCATGACAGTCTCCGAACAGAACGATCTCACCCACTTACAGGTTGGAGTGCGCTCCAGGTCAAGACCCGGATGTCGGAATTCTGCAACAAGCATCCGCGTTTTTGATTGATCGCCCAATCAAGAAAAAGCTACGCTTCCGCCAGTTACAGATCCGGCCACGGGGAAATGCCATGACGTCTCGCAAGAACATTCTGATCCTGATGGTAGATCAGCTGAACGGCACCCTGTTTCCCGACGGCCCGGCCGAATTCCTGCACGCCCCCAACCTGAAGAAACTTGCCGAGCGCTCGGTGCGGTTTCAGAACACCTATACGGCATCGCCGCTCTGTGCCCCGGGCCGGGCGAGTTTCATGTCCGGTCAATTGCCGCGCCGGACCGGTGTTTACGACAACGCGGCCGAGTTCGCATCCGATATTCCGACTTACGCCCATCACCTGCGCCGGGCCGGTTACACGACGTGCCTTTCGGGCAAGATGCATTTCGTCGGCCCGGATCAGATGCACGGCTTCGAGGAGCGCCTGACCACGGACATCTATCCCGCCGATTTCGGCTGGACGCCGGATTACCGCAAACCGGGTGAACGCATCGACTGGTGGTATCACAACATGGGATCGGTGACCGGTGCGGGTGTCGCCGAGATCTCCAACCAGATGGAATATGACGACGACGTCGCCTTCCAGGCCATCCGCAAGATCTACGACTACGGCCGCGGCAAATACGATCGCCCCTTCTGCCTGACCGTGAGCTTCACCCATCCGCACGATCCCTATGTCGCCCGCAAGAAATACTGGGACCTTTATGAAGACTGCGCGTACCTGACGCCACAGGTCCCCGCGAAGGCATACGAAGAGCACGATCCGCATTCGCAGCGCATCTTCGATGCCAACGACTGGCGCAGTTTCGATATCGGCGAAGACGACATCCGCAGGTCGAGACGCGCCTATTTCGCCAACATCTCCTATCTCGACGACAAGATCGGCGAGATCCTGCATGCCCTGGAAGCCATGCATCTGGCCGACGACACGACCATCCTGTTCGTGTCCGACCACGGCGACATGCTCGGCGAGCGCGGGCTCTGGTTCAAGATGACCTTCTTCGAAGGCTCCTCGCGTGTGCCCCTGATGGTCGCCGACGCGGATCTGGCCCCCGCCCGCATCACCGCGCCGGTGAGCACGCTGGATGTGCTGCCGACCCTGTGCGATCTCGCCGGCATCGACATGAGCGAGATCATGCCCTGGACGGACGGCGAAAGCCTCGTGCCGCTGGCAGGTGGCACGGACCGAACCTCGCCTGTCCTCATGGAGTATGCGGCAGAAGCCTCCTACGCGCCGCTGGTCGGCATCCGGGAAGGCGACTGGAAATACATTCACTGCGAGCTCGACCCGCCCCAGCTCTTCAACCTGGCAGACGATCCCTATGAGCTCACGAACCTTGCCGGCGATCCCGCCCATGTGGACGCAAGCGCCCGTTTTGCCGATGCCGTCCGCGCCCGCTGGGACATGGCCGCCTACGACGCGGACGTGCGCCAGTCCCAGGCCCGGCGCTGGATCGTCTACGAGGCCCTGCGCAACGGCGCCTATTTCCCCTGGGACCACCAGCCCCTGCAAAAGGCGTCAGAACGCTACATGCGCAACCACATGGACCTCAACGAGGTCGAGGAAGGACAGAGATTTCCGAGAGGGGAATAGCCACTTCGCACCTAGTCAGCAAACGCCTTGAGCCCCTCCGGAAGCGCCGTGCCGGTGGCTGCCGCTTCCTGTTGCACAAGGTCAATCAGCCTCACCCGGCTCTCCGTATAGTCGGGGGCCGGGCTGCCCGTGGCAAGCGCAAGGCGCTCCAGGCCGAACCCGCCGCCGACGGTGCCTGCCGGTCCCGACCCGGCCTCCGCGAGGCTGACCTCGCCGATTTCCAGGAAACCGGAGAGGGGATAGGCGAGCGCTTCCTCCGCCCCGTCCCCCATCGGATAGTGGATACTCACGGAGTTGAAGCCATCCGTGTCCGGATGTCCGTCCGGCGAGAAAAACCCCGACCCGTCACCCGCGGCCCGGGCTTCTTCAAGGTCCCGTTTCACGAACCGTCCCTTCTGCAACAGGGGATCGCTTGCAAAGTGCGGCGCGAACATCTCGGTCGAGACGAAGACGAATTTCTCCGGATCGAGGTTCACGGTTTCGACCGCAAACCGCATGAGTTGACCGATCGCTTCGCGCGGCCCGGCGCTCGCCGGAAGATTGAGAACCGCAATGTGGAACAGCGCGAGAACACCCGGTTTGCCGGCCTTCACGGCATCCTCGACGCGGCAGGCCGGCTGGACGCAGACCGACACCCCGTCCGGATAGGATGCCCGCGTGTCGTCATATCTGAGACCGCCGTTGAAACGGCTGTCCGTGACCAGTGGGAGGGGATCGAGCGCCAACGCGCCCTCCCCGGCAAAATGCTCGAGAAACTGCGCGGATCCCGGTGCCGCGGCGCGTGCGGAAGATGCGCCCGGCAGGAGCAGTCCCAACCCGCCCGCTGCGGCAAGGCTCACAAAATCTCTGCGATCAAGTTGCATGCGCGAAGTCTCCCGGATCAGGCCAAATCACCACCAAGCCTACGCGACGCGGGCATGCGATGCAAAGACCGGCCCGATTGCCTAAAATCTGTCCGGTCCTGCTCACCGTCCGTTAACCCAAACCGTCAAAACCCCGCCCGGTCGCCCGCTTGAAAACCTGATTTTCACCCGCCCCGTGCAACGCTTTGCCACTGAAGACAAGGTTTCGGCATTGTGGGGGCATGCGCTTTATGAAACGGGACAAGACGTCAAACGGCACCGCGCCGGCGGCAGCGGCAGAGGCAGCACAGACCGTCCGGCTGCGCCATTTCGCCTATGCGTCGATTGCCCTGCTTCTGGCTGGCGGTGTCTTTGCCATGGTCTATCTCTTCATCAGCACCACCCACCGGGCCGACCAGCTGGCCCTGCGCCATGAGCGCGCCCTGGTGACCGAGGCACTGGAACACAGTCTCGAGCTGGAAGCCCGGCACCAGACCTTCATCGCCGTCAACGACAAGACGGCACGCGAAGTGCAGATCGACGACCGCATCGACGATGCGTTTGCCCACGAAATCGCACGCCAGATGTGGCTCGACTTCCACCATGACTGGACCCTGATCGTAGATGGCCGCAACAAGGCCATCCTGGTCGCGGCGGAGGACGAGATCGTCCCGCCCATCGCCGGCCGGGAGGTTCTCGACGCCACCCGCGATCTCATCGCCAAGGCCCGCATCGGCTACCAGACCGTCCGCCGCCCCTCGGCCGACGGCTACAAGGTGAAATACGTCGAAAAGGGCGAACTTGCGCCGATCTACGCCACCGATGTGCGCGATGTGGACGGAAAACCGGCCCTTGTCAGCGCCATGGCCATCGTCCCGGAAACGGCGAGCCTGTCCCTGCCCGACGGCCCTCCGGGTGTGATCGTGTCGGTCGCCCTGATCGAGGAGGCGTTTCTTGCCGAAATCGGCGAAACGCTGCTGCTGCAGGATTTCACCTATGTCGCCGGCAGCGACCATCACGCCGCCAGCGTGCCGGTTGCCGTGCACGGCCACCGGCCGATCGGCTATTTCGAGTGGACGAGTGCGGCGCCCGGCAGCAAGATCCGGAACACAATCGGCCCGATCGCGGCGCTTCTGGTCCTGATGTTCGTTGCCGTCGGCATCGTGTTCGCGCGCAAGCTGGCGCAGAAGTCAAAGGCACTGGAGGACAGCGAAACCCTCAACCGGCGCATGGCGACCCATGACCTGATGACCGGCCTTGCCAACCGGCCGCGTTTCCACGCCGTCTTCGACCGCGCGATCGAGACCTGTCACGAGACCCCCTGCGCGGTCATGGCCATCGATCTCGACCGGTTCAAGGCGGTCAACGACACGTACGGTCACGAAGCCGGTGACATGGTCATCCGCCAGGTTGCCCACCGGCTGCGCAAGGTCCTGTCCGGCCATGCGCTGATTGCAAGAACCGGCGGCGACGAATTCATGGCCCTCTTGCGCGGCCCGGTCGACGACAACCGCATGCGCTGGCTCTCCGACACCCTGATCGAAGCCATCGCCCAGCCCATTCCCGTATCCGGCGGTCTGGCACAGATCGGTGTCAGCATCGGCTGGGCATCGGCTCCCAAACATGCCGACACCGCCTCCCACCTCCTGGCGCTCGCCGACCAGGCGCTCTACTTCGCCAAGGAAAACGGGCGCAACATGTCGGTGTGCATCGAGGATCTCTACCGCCAGAACCCGGTGGTTCAAACCGATGGAACCGGCGGTACGCGCCGTGCAGCCGGGTAAAAATCCGGTGGCGCGGCCCGGCCAATCAAACAGGACGCCGCGCGGTTTGGACGATTCGGCGGAATCATGCCGGATCGGTAAGAGTGACAGGTTGCCGGCCCGCTGAACGCCGTTGTTGCGTGGAAGTGTCCACACATAATCTGATTGACGCTTCGGCAATCCGCACCAGTCCGCTTTCCCGAAACATTGCTGGAAAACACCGTTACTTCAGGAATTTATACCCTTGCGACACCAGCCCGGCGGCTTCACCTGGCCGCTCGCGCACACGGGGCGGACAAACCCGCTCCGCAATTGGTTAACAAACAATTGACAACATGAAGACGCTGTCGGGATAGTTGGCCCAGTGACGCGTCCGCAACCGGGCGCGATGGTATTCCAGCGTATTTACGGAGTGGTCGTATGCTGACCCGCAGGAGTTCGCGTTCGCGCGGGCACCGGGATTTTTTGCGCCCGATTATCGGCATCTTCGCAGCGCTGCTCGTTGCGAGCTGCGGACCTGCGGGCACGAACTATCTCACGGAAGGCATCGGTTCCAACCTGGCGACATCAGAAGCCGACATCGCCACGACCAGCAACCTGCAGAACCGGTATTTTGCCTATCTCTGCCAGCAGGCGGGCCTGGCGGCCAGCGTGTCGTCCTACGCGTCGAGCACATGCCATCTTCACCCGATCAACGATCCCAAGTGGCTGATCGTCGTCGCGCAGGGCATGAACGACATTGACCGCCGCTGCGATGCCTATCTGCAGTGGCTGGACAATCAGAAGCGCTCCAGGGGACCGATCCAGAGCCAGATCGGATCAATCCGCGCGGCCACGACGGGCATCATGGGCGTCGCCGACGCTTCCGCGACCGCCCTGACGGTTGCCGGCCTCGCCTTCGACCTCATTTCCAAGAGTGTCGAGAACTACCACAGCCGCCTGCTGCTGGAAGTGGAATCCTCCACGGTCAACTCTATCGTGCTGAACACCCGCCGGAAGTTCAGGGCGGACTTCCGGACCAACCGGATCCAGGTCACCAACCGGCCGCAGGCCGAATTCGTGCTCAGATCCTACCTGCGCCTGTGCCTGCCCTTCGCGATCGAGGCCAACATCAACAACTACTCGACGCTTGGCTCGAGCGGGATTGCACCGACACCGGAGAATTCCATCAACTGGTCGCCGCAGAGCGGCCTGACCATCGGCGCCGCCGGCGGTGGCGTGGAGCGGACGTTCACCGCCCGTGCACCGGTCACGGTCGACCCTGATCTGCCGGAGGAGCGGCGGATCAGCGGGGCTGCGACGCCCTGGGAGCAACAGTTGCAGGCAGAGGACCTGACCGCAATTCAGCAGTTTCTGTGCATTTCGTCACCTGCCAGCAACTTCGGCGACAAGACCCGCGCCGGGATTCTGCTCTGGTCGCAGAACTCCTTCCGGGGCGGCGACATCAGCGCCGAATTGAATGGCAGGAGAGGACCGGCTATTCTTGACGCTGCGAGAAACAACGCGTGCAATACGGCCAACTACAAGAATTACTACGAGCGGTTCCGGTTCGCCGACGATGCGGCTGCAGAGGCGAAATTCGTGCAGAGTGTGCTGGAAAAGTCAGGGTCGGCCGACACGAGCAAGACCAGGGTGAACGAAATCAGGGAATTGATCGTAGCCCTCAAGGACTCGGACGCGTTCGAAAGCGTGGACTTTTCAATTAACGGCGTCTCCAAGGACGAAGTCACGCCGGTTTTTTATTCTCTGGTATCGGACTGACCCGACAGGCGTTTTTTCGATACGCACAGCGCCTGGGGAACTGCCATGTATCACAGGGCCAAAACAGGTGGAGGTGTCTTCCTCTATCCGCACGTGCCATCGGATCCTCTGACCATCGATGACAAGCTGCAACGTGTCGATCTCGTGCCGGATGTGCCATTGAAAGCCATAGAGGAAGACGACACCAAGACCTGGTTCAAGGTGGAAGCCGAGTTCACGGGCGGCGACGAGGAAGGCTGGGTCCGCGCGACGGACGTGGAACCGATTGATCCGCCGGAACCCGAACCGCTGGATCCCTGGTCCTTCGTCAAGAACTGCACGCTCGCCGCGCGGGTGATCAACAAGGCGGCCGAGACGGACGGTTACGGCATCAACCGCGACTTCCTGATCGCCTACGCGCTCGCGCACACGGGCACGAAAACCGACTCCGTCCCGCAGAACACGGTCGAGACCGTGGACGGCGTCGAGCGCCACGGCCCCTTTGCGCTGACCGCGGCCGAGTGGAAGAGCTTTGTCGACAGTCCCTGGAATGAAGCGGGCTATATCGAGCGGGACATCGATGTGCCGGTGTTCCAGTGCTACGGCTTCGGCTACCGGACCTTCAAGGCGACGAAAGCGCTCAGCGAGCACTTTTCGACAGACGACACCACGGCCGCGAGCGGACCGTGGATGCCGACGACGATCGAGCTTTTCCTGTGCATGGCCTGCGGCAAGGATCTGGCGGTCGCTTATATCGACAAGCTGGACAGCGCACCGGATACCAAGTTCATCCCGATGCTGACGGCCGCGAACCCGGCCGAGGCACCGTCCATTTTGAAGCGCTACCGGAAATTCTTCGGCACGGAGGCAGACGATCACTCGCTCGAGCAAGTCGACGACAAGATCTTCGCCGTTTTCGATGCGGCCCTGAAACGCTCCTTCACGCTTGTCCGCGAACTGACACCGGAAGACCTCATCTACATGACGGTCGACAAGCTGCCCTGGTACGTCAAGGCACGCGAGGAAATGGTGAAGGGTGTCAAGGAGACCGGCACCCCGCCGAACCCGGACGTGCTGAAATACTTCAAGGCGACGGACTATTCGACCAACCGCGAAGACCCCTGGTGCGGCGCGTTTGTCGCCTGGTGCCTCGCCAATTCGGGATCTGACATCGCGGCGAAATCCGTGGCCAAGGCGACGGCGGCGCGGGCCGCCAGCTGGAAGACCTGGGGTGATGTCGAAGTCCCGGTGGGCGCCTGGGAAAAGGCGGCCATCCCGGTCGGCTCCGTCGTCGTGCTCAGGCCGAGAAGCGGCACGACCGACTCGTCCGGCCATGTCGGCTTCTTCGTCGAAGCCGATGGCGACAAGGTTTCCCTGCTTGGCGGCAACCAGAGCGACAGCGTCAAGGTGTCTAAGTTCGACAAGCGGCAGGTTGTGGCGATCCGGATGCTGCTGGGCTTCGATGCGGAGCCGTCCCAGAGCAGCGGCCCCGGCACCGAGGACCCGAATTTCGGCGACGGCACGCTCGGGCCCTTCACCAAGGCCGACTGGAGCAAGTACACCGACGTTCTGGGTCTGCGCGAATCCACCAACAATTACGCGGCCGTCAACTCGATCGGGTTTGCCGGGCGCTGGCAGTTCGGCGCGCTGGCGCTGATCGATGGCGACTACGTCAGGAGCGGCGCGACCACGCGCCTGCTCGCCGAGGACCGCTGGTGGCTCGGCAAGAAGGACGTGGCCACGCGTCTCGACTGGCTGGAAAACAAGAACAACTGCCAGGACCTGGAAATGGTCGCCTACACCCGCAGGAACTACCGCAGTCTGCTGAACAACCGCGAAACCAAAAAAGTCATGGAATCCCTGATCGACAATGCAGACAAGGCCTCCCTTGCCGGCATTCTGGCCGCATCCCACCTGCTCGGCGCGGGCGGCGCGCGCAAGATGCTGAAAGGCGTCGACGGTTCCGATGCCAACGGCGTCAAGGGCAGCCAGTATTTTGCACTCCTGTCCAATGCCTTCGGCGGCGGCTCCACACCTCCCCGGATCTGACAGGTTTCGTTTGGAAAACCGGCGCAGTGGGCCTTCAAGTGTGTCCTGGCCTGTGCCGCCGCTTCCCCGCTCCTGACACCCTTGTGTCAGGAGACTGACAGGAAGTCCGGAAAACCCGCCTGAAGTGACCACCGACCCCTTTCCACGCGCGCGGAACCGGACCATATTGCAGCCATGCAGAAGCGTTCCTCCAAATCCCGTTCCGAAGACACCGCCGCGCCCGAAGGCTTCGGCGAAGCTCCGCAGAAACCCCTGTCCGGTGCACCGCTCTCCGGCTCCATCAGCGACTGGGCCGCCGAGATTGCCGAAGAGGCCGACAAGCCCGCACCGACAGCGAAATCCAAGATCAGGGACCCGGCAGCGCCGCAGGACCTGGCCCCCGGCGCGCCGGGCACGATAAGCCGCACCGCACGCACCTCGTCGCGCGAGCGGGAACGCGCAGGCGGCGACGGCGCGGTCGCCAAGGACGTTCAGGAGGGCCGCAAGGCGAAGCTGTCGCCCAAGGGCGCGAAGGCCAGGGGGAAGTATCCGGAGCAGAGCGAAGGCAAGCGTGAACGCGCGCCGGCCGGTCAGGCCGCCCCCGCGGAGGCCAGTGCGAAAGCACGACGGGCCGTGAGCGAAAAAAAGCCAAAGCCGACCAAATCCGCGCGCGGCACCTCCATAGGAAAAGCCGACAGTGCCCGGGAACGGGCCGCCGGTGGCCTGAACCCGGTCGCCGGTCTCGACATATCGCTGGAGGAGGCCGAGCAGCTCGAGGCAAAGCTCAAGCAGCACAAGAAGGACAACAAGAAGAAGTCGGCGGCGGATGGCCGCTACGGCGATCTCGGCGGCAACCAGGGCGCAACCGCGACGGTGGAGGCCCTGTCGGCCCTGATCGAATCCGGCAACCCGTTGCACAAGAACGGTGAATTGTGGGTGCCGCACCGGCCGGACCGTCCGGCCAAGTCCGAGGGCGGCGTCGAGATCGTCCTCAAATCGGAATATGAACCTCGGGGCGACCAGCCGACTGCAATTGCCGAACTGGTCGAGGGCATGGAGACCGGCGAGCAGACCCAGGTGCTGCTCGGTGTCACCGGCTCGGGCAAGACCTACACCATGGCGCAGGTGATTTCCCGCACCCAGCGCCCTGCGCTCGTCCTCGCGCCCAACAAGACCCTCGCCGCTCAGCTCTACGGCGAGTTCAAGACCTTCTTTCCGGACAACGCGGTCGAGTATTTCGTCTCCTACTACGACTACTACCAGCCGGAAGCTTATGTTCCGCGCACGGACACCTATATCGAGAAGGAAAGCTCGATCAACGAGCAGATCGACCGGATGCGCCACTCGGCCACCCGCGCCCTGCTGGAGCGCGACGACGTCATCATCGTCGCCTCGGTGTCCTGCATCTACGGTATCGGTTCGGTCGAGACCTACACGGCCATGACCTTCGCCATCGAGGTTGGCGAGCGCATCGACCAGCGCCAGCTCATCGCCGATCTGGTCGCCCTGCAGTACAAGCGCAACGATGCCGCCTTCCAGCGCGGCGCCTTCCGCGTGCGCGGCGACACGATCGAGCTGTTCCCGGCCCACTACGAGGACCGCGCGTGGCGCATTTCCCTGTTCGGCGACGAGATCGAGTCGATCACCGAGTTCGATCCGCTCACGGGCAAGAAGTCGGGCGAGCTGAAAAGCGTCAAGATCTACGCCAACTCGCACTATGTCACGCCCAAGCCGACGCTGAACCAGGCGATCAAGTCGATCAAGGAGGAGCTCAAGCACCGGCTGGAGGAGCTGAACACCCATGGCCGCCTGCTGGAAGCCCAGCGCCTGGAACAGCGCACCATGTTCGACCTGGAAATGCTGGAGGCGACCGGCTCCTGCGCGGGCATCGAGAACTATTCGCGCTACCTGACGGGCCGCAAGCCCGGCGAACCGCCCCCCACGCTGTTCGAATACCTGCCCGACAACGCCATCGTCTTCGCCGACGAAAGCCACGTCACCATTCCGCAGATCGGCGCCATGTACCGGGGCGACTTCCGCCGCAAGGCGACGCTGGCCGAATACGGCTTCCGCCTGCCGTCCTGCATGGACAACCGGCCGCTGCGCTTCGAGGAATGGAATGCCATGCGGCCGCAATCGGTCGCCGTCTCGGCGACGCCTGGCTCCTGGGAGATGGAGCAGTCCGGCGGCGTCTTCGCCGAACAGGTGATCCGCCCGACGGGCCTCGTCGATCCGGTGATCGACATCCGCCCGGCCTCCACCCAGGTGGACGATCTCCTCGGCGAGGTGCGCGAGGTCGCCCAGAAGGGTTACCGCACGCTGGTCACCACGCTGACCAAGCGCATGGCCGAGGACCTGACAGAATATCTCCATGAGAACGGCGTGCGCGTGCGCTACATGCACTCCGACATCGACACGCTGGAGCGGATCGAGATCATCCGCGACCTGCGCCTCGGTGCCTTCGACGTGCTGGTCGGCATCAACCTCCTGCGCGAAGGTCTCGACATTCCCGAATGTGCGCTGGTCGCCATTCTGGACGCGGACAAGGAAGGCTTCCTCAGGTCCGAAACCTCGCTGATCCAGACCATTGGCCGCGCGGCCCGCAATGTCGACGGCAAGGTGATCCTTTACGCCGACAACATGACCGGCTCGATGGAACGGGCGATCGCGGAGACCACCCGCCGCCGCGAGAAACAGCTCGGTTACAACGAAGAGCACGGCATCACGCCGGAAAGCGTCAAGCGTAACATCGCCGACATTCTCGACAGCGTCTACGAGCAGGACCACGTCACGGTGGACGCGGGTTTTGCCGAGGAAGGCTCGCTGGTCGGCCACAACCTCGCCGCCCATATCGAGGACCTGGAAAAGCAGATG
Source organism: Roseibium sp. (assembly GCF_965232425.1). Classification (GTDB taxonomy): domain Bacteria; phylum Pseudomonadota; class Alphaproteobacteria; order Rhizobiales; family Stappiaceae; genus Roseibium. The sequence continues at coordinate 4,046,346 of NZ_OZ246971.1, read as the reverse complement.
CGCGATGCGGCCGCCGATCTCGACTTCGAGACGGCCGCGCGCCTGCGCGACGAGATCAAGCGCTTGCAGGAAACCGAGCTGGCGGTGGCCGACGACGCCATGGCCCGCCAGTCCGACGTCGACGACCGCACCGGCGGCTTCCGCGGCGACCGCAAGTTCGGCGCCGGCGGTACCAAGGAAGGCGCCAGCGGCAAGAAGAAGGAAACCGCGAGGGACCGCGCCCGCGCCGCCAAACAGAAAGCCGCCCTCCCCGCCCCCAGCGCCAAGGTCCGCAAGAACACCCTCGACGAAATGACCGTCGGCCGCACCGAAGTCCCCCTCGGCTCCGACGACCCGGTCAAACCGGTCCGCCGCGGCAAGATCGGGGTCGGGTCCTACGAAGACCCGGCGGAGGAAAAGAAACGGCGCGGCAGACCGAAGAAGAGCGGGTGGCCGGGGCGGTGATTGTCTCAAGCGCTCTGGAAACGAGTGGATCCCCGATCAAGTCGGGGATGACTTCAGTGGTAAGTCGAGGGAATACCTTGCTTCACTGTCTTTCCGGACAAGCTGCTCACAAGCACGCTCCCGTCTTTCCGGACAAGCGCAGCGGAGCTGCGTACTGATCCGGAACCCAGATATCATCGCGAGCAAAGCGAGCTCCAAACACAATATCACTGTCGAATTGCAAGGTGGTGACCACCAAAACACGGTCATCCCCGACTTGATCGGGGATCCAATCCACGCAACAACTGGCTATGGCGTTTTACGTCTACATTCTCGCCAGCCGCCGGCACGGAACACTTTACACCGGCGTCACCAATGACCTGGCGCGGCGGGTTTACGAACACAGGGAGAAGGCCGGAAGCGCGTTCACCCGGCGATATGGAGTGACCCGGCTGGTTTACTACGAGACCTGCGACACGCCCGACGCAGCCATCGCCCGCGAGAAACGTCTGAAGCGCTGGCCTCGCGCCTGGAAGGTACAGGCGATTGAGAAACACAATCCGGATTGGCGCGATCTTTACGAAGAGCTGAACCGGTAGTCTTCTGGTCGCGGTTGGCTTTGGTGGATCCCCGATCAAGTCGGGGATGACGGCTGAGGTTGAACTCGCGCCCCAACGACAGACGCCGTCCCGGACCTGATCCGGGACCTCCCAAAGTCAACGCAAACAGGCCCCGGCTCAAGGCCGGGGCGGCACGGAACGTGTGGCAGCCGTCACCCGGGCGCAAAGGCGTCCACCTTGCCCGCGATCCCGGTCAGCTCCTGCCCCTGCCTCCCGTCATTCCGGACAAGCGCAGCCAAGCTGCGTGCTGATCCGGAACCCGGATGTCAGCGCGAGCAGAGCGAGCTCCGAACACAACGCCGCACTGTCGATTGGCAAGGTGGTGACCACCAAAACACGGTCATCCCCGACTTGATCGGGGATCCAATCCACGCAACAACTGGTCATGGCGTATTACGTCTACATTCTCGCCAGCCGCCGGCACGGAACGCTTTACACCGGCGTCACCAATGACCTGGCGCGGCGGGTTTACGAACACAGGGAGAAGGCCGGCAGCGCGTTCACCCGGCGATATGGAGTGACCCGGCTGGTTTACTACGAGACCTGCGACACGCCCGACGCAGCCATCGCCCGCGAAAAACGTCTGAAGCGCTGGCCTCGCGCCTGGAAGGTACAGACAATCGAGAAGCACAATCCGGATTGGCGCGATCTTTATGAAGATCTGAACCGGTAGTCTTCTGGTCGCGGTTGGCTTTGGTGGATCCCCGATCAAGTCGGGGATGACCACTGAGGTGAGTTGAGAGGCGGTTCTGCAGCTACACCACCGTCATTCCGGACGAGCGCAGCCAAGCTGCGTGCTGATCCGGAATGACGGTTGTCGGGGAGCGCCACCCAACAACAAACGCCGTCCCGGACTCGATCCGGGACCTCCCGCAATCAGTGCAAACAGGCCCCGGCTCAAGGCCGGCGCGGCACGGAGTGTGTGGCAGGGCGAACGGGCCCCGGCTCAGGGCCGGCGCGGCGTGGAGAGTGGAGCAGCCCTCACCCCTGCGCGAACACGTCCACTTTGCCGGCAAGCCCCTTCAGTTCCTGCCCGTCGAAGCGTTCCAGCCCGGCACCGGCGTGTCCGGCCACCGCCGCGTCCATCAGCACCGCCCTGCCGAGCACCTTGCCGTGGGCCTCCAGGCGAGCGGCGCGGTTGACGGTGTCGCCGTAGACGGTGAAGGCCTGGCGGCTGGAGGAGCCGATGCTGCCCGAGGCGACCGTGCCGGCGGCAAGGCCGATGCGGATGGCAAAGCCGGAGGCCTGCGCTTCGCCGAGAAGTCCTTGGCTCGCGGTGATCGCTGCACTTTCCGGTGCGTCACTGTCGATCGGCGTGCCGAAGGAGGCCATCAGGCCGTCGCCGGTGAACTGGATGACGACGCCGTCAAGGCGGGATATCACCTCGGCGCAGCCGGCGAGAAACCCGTTGAGGTGGTCGATCACCTCGCCCGGTGCGCGGCTGGCGGTGTAGGCGGTGAAACCGGCGATATCCATCACCAGGATCGCTGCGTGCCGCTCCTGCGGGGTGAGCGCGTTCGGATCGTCGATCAGGCGGCGGGCAACGGCTTCGGGCACGTAACGCCCGAGCGTTGCCGCAACCTGTTCCCGCTCCGCCTGCGCCCTCACCTGCGCCCGGAACACCCGCCTTGCCCGGACAACGGCAAGCGCCAGGATGCCCGTCGCGATGAACAGGAACCCGGTCTCCTCCACCCGATTGCCGTTGCCGATGAAATCGGGCGACAGGAACACCCCGACATAGGCGTCGAAGCCGGCCCCCGGCGTGAGATCACCCCAGGAGAGCGTGCGCTCCATGCCGGACACGACGATCAGGAAGGCCGCCCACCAGCCGGCGACAACGGCCGCGCCCGTCCACAGGACAAGGCGCGGCGACAGCGACAGCGTCGCCATGGCAACCAGCGGAAACAGGTAGTAGATGCCGTAGGCGCGGAAGGCGAGGATCTGGGGCACGTCGCCGCTCCGGCTGATCGGGAAGAACGCGAAGGTCATGCAGATCCCGATCGCGTCGACAAAATAGATCGCGTATTTCATCCACCAGCGGTCGAAGCGCGTGCCGATAAGGCTCGCGTGCCCGATGCCGATCGCGGTGAACGCGCCGAGCCCGACAAAGATCCACGGATTGGGATAAAAGCCTGTCAAGGCCCAGGTTCCGCCGACCCAAAGGAAAGCCGCGCCGACGGCAATTGTCCGGCAGATGATCGCCAGCCGCAGCCCCCGCCGTTCCGCCTGTTGCAGGCGATCTTCGCCGGGTTCGGGCGCGTTGGTCGGCTGTGCGGTTGCAGAAGAGGTCAACGGCAGGAGGTCCTTTGGCGGCAAACGGTCCGAAAGACACATATAGGACGGTCACGCGCATCCGTCGTCCCTTGCTTTCGGCTTCATCGCATCTCCCGCCGGGCATAAGGAATTCCGACACCATTCCATGATACCCGTGGAAGCGCCTGAAACAACGCGCTTCGGCCCGGGGGATTTCGTGACGAGACTTTTTATCAGCGCCTTTGCCTTACTGGCCTTCACCGGCCCGGCGACGGCGGAACTGGCCCGCACAACATTCGGCGACTGGTCGGTGCGCTGCAACGACAAGAATTACTGCATTGCGGAGACGGAGGGCGAAAGCTCAAACGACGAGGCCTTCCGGCTGAAAGTGGAGCGTGGCGCCAAACCCGGCAGCGACGTTTTTGTGACCCTGCGTCCGACGACGAAGCTGGATGTCGGCATGCGCGCGCGCATCGAGATCGAAAGCCTGGACGAAGACAATTACGGCTATTTCGGCACGGCCTCGAAGATCTACACCGGCAACGAGATGACCTTCGGCGGCGATGCCCACCGTGATCTCATTGAAAAGCTGCGCCTGGGCGAAGACGCCCAGATCCAGATCGACTATGGCGGATCAGCCGGAACGCTCACTTATTGGGTCAAGCTCTCCGGCCTCACCCATGCGCTGCTGGCAATGGACCGGGAACAGGGCCGGATCGGCCGCCTCGATGCGGCCGTTGCCTGGGGCGGCCTGCCGGCGGATGGCTCCGTTGCCGTCGCGTCTGCCAAAACAGAGCCCAGCGCCGCACCCAAGGAAACGCAGGCTGCTGCCGCACCGCCGCAGCCCGCGAACGACCTGCCGCCGCCAGTCATGCCATCGCAGGACCTGTCGTCGGGAGCGCGCGGCCTTGTCTACACGGTCGATGAACTGCCCGAGTCGGTCCAGATGATGGGTTACCGAACGCTGGATTGCCGGCTGGACGAAACCCTGCCCGCCTATGGCGCGCAATTCTATGCCGAGGGCGACGTGGAGACCTGGGTCGTGCCCTGCACCATGGCCGATGCCAACGTGCCCTATTTCATGGCGATCCACATTCCCTTCAATCCGTCCCTCGACGAGTGGAAGGAATTCGAGACCCCGCCGGGCTTCAACCAGCCTAATCATGCGCTGGTCAACAATCTCTTTTTCGACCCGGACACGGGCCAGGTCACCGGCACGACCTACTATTCGCCCAACTATGATTGCGGGGCCTTCGAACGGCACGAAATGATGGCCGAAAGCGGCGACTACGAGCTTTTCGAATACCTGGAGAAGTCGAATTGCGACGGGGTGACCGGTCCGGCGGAGGGCTGGCCACTGAGCTGGACCATCGACGAGATGGGCAATTGACCGGACAGCTGGCAAGGAAACGGGAAACGAATGCCGATACGCAAATTGCCTCTATTCGGAGCAGCACTGACAGGCCTGCTGGTTGTGTCCGTGGCTGAGGCGGCGTCCCCGCGGGTGCCGGCGGAGTGGGAACCGCAGGCGGCCATCTGGATGCAGTGGCCCGGCCGGTACGAAAAGCAGATGCGCCCCGCCTTTGCCAACATCATCCAGGCGGTGCAGAAGCACGAAAGCGTGCACCTGCTCGCCAACTCGGAAAAGGAACAGCAGGCCGCCGCAGGTTTCCTCATGAACCGCGGCGTCAGCGTCGCGAACGTGACCTGGCACATCGTCCCGATCGACAATGCCTGGATGCGCGACAACGGGCCGATCTATGTGACCGACGGCGAAACGCTCACCATCCAGAACTGGGCCTTCACCGGCTGGGACGGCACCACGGGCGCCACCTATCGCAAGGACGACCGGGTTCCGCTCCGCCTCGGTGCGTTGCTCGACTTGGAGGTGGCCGACCTCACGGACTACGTCCTGGAAAAAGGCAATCTCGAGGTCAACGGCGCGGGCATCGCCCTTCTCAACTGGGACTGTCAGGACCAGCGCAATCCGGGCCTCGGCAAGGAAGACCACGAGCGGATCCTCAAAGAGGCCCTTGGCCTGACGGAGATCATCTGGTCCTACGGCCATCACACGGACGACATCACCACGGGCCATATCGACGGCTCCGCACGCTTCATCAACCCGACCACGGTTGCAATTGCCGACACGGGTGAAGACACCGAAACGCGGCTTGCCGAAGATCTCCAGACCCTCGGCTTCAACGTCGAATGGTATCCCGGCGACGTGAACTGGCTGGTCGGCGACGGCTACATCGTCGCCATGAGCGAACGTGACGAAGACCTTGACGCCACCTTGAGACAGGAACTCCAGCGCTACTTTCCCGGCCGCGAGGTTCATCTCGTCGACGCCTGGTCAATCGCCGACGGCGGCGGCGGCATTCACTGCGTCACCAACGATCAGCCGGAACTTTGAGAAAAGGACTGCCTAAGGCAGGAATATGTCTGGATTCCGGATCGGCGCGCAGCGCTGCTGCACTTGTCCGGAATGACGGTGGTTGAAGTTGCCAGGTTACCCCCAGCTCGTCATTCCGGACGGTCTGCAGCGTAGCTGCATGGCCAGATCCGGAATCCAGACATCAGCCTGAGCGAAAGCGAAGTCCGAACCAAAGAACAAGCCTCAGAAAAGCCCGCCTTCGCTCAGATCGCTCCACTCCGGATTGTTTTCTTCGATCAACGCGATCTTCCACGCACGTCGCCAGCCCTTGAGCTGCTTTTCCCGCGCGATCGCATCATCCACCCGTTCATGCTCTTCGGCATAGACAAGGCGCGTGACTTTGTAGCGCTTCGAAAAGCCATCAAGCAGGCCGTTCTGGTGCTCGAACAATCTGCGACTGAGATTTGACGTCACCCCCAGATAGAGCGTGCCGTTCCGGCTCGAGGCGAGCATGTAGACGTGCGCAGGCATTTTACTACTTTTACGTGTAAAGATGATTTGTTCAAGTGCTGCTGACTGCCTGCGGCAGAAATACCTCTGGATTCCGGATCTGCGCACAGCGAGGCTGTGCTTGTCCGGAATGACGGGTAAGGGATGAAAACACCGTCATTCCAGACAAGTGCAGCAGCGCTGCACGCTGATCTGGAATCCAGACATCAGCCTGAGCGAAAGCGAAGCCTCAAACAAAATTTCGCGATAGCGCACAGACAAAACCAGGACACACAAATCCCACCAAGCAGTCTCTTTTCGCCATCCGCATCAGCAGTTCTTCCAGTGCCTTTCCTCTGAAAACACAACCGGGCAGTGGTGAATTTTTAACCATAGGTTTAAACCTCGCGGGTTGCCGGGGACATTTCGCTTTTTGGGATTCCGCCTGCCGATATATTCTGTTTGCCAAACCGTCTGAGTCGTTGAAACGCCCACGACACATGAGTTAAGAAAGAGTAAAGAGTGCGTAAATTCCACCGGAGCGGCGCCGGCGGGAAATTCAGGAGACAGGAATGGGCATTTTCTCGAAGTCCCCGCGCCCGGGCAGCGGGCAGGAGCAGCGGGCCGAGAGCCAGAACGAGGCAACAGTCACACCAGAGACATCGGAAACGCCGGATCAGACCGGCAACGTGGAAAAGCTGTCTCCCTTCGCGCTCAAGATGCAGGAAAAGATGAACCATCTGGACGGCCTGAAGTCGCGTGTCGGCGGGCTCAACCAGATGTTCGACCAGATGGCGGCCTTCGCTTCCGAAAGCCAGACCAGCATCCGCATGATGTCGGAATACATCGAGGCCTCGCGCCACAGCGTGGAGACCGAAGTCCGCCTGAAATCCGAAAATGCCAAGATCTCCACCGATCTTCTGGACGCCGAACACAAGGTGCGGTCGCTGACGACCCAGCTCGAGGACGCCCAGGCGGAGGTGCATTCCCTGCGCAAGCGCGCCACCGAAACGCGCACGGCGCTCGAGACCGCACGCAACGACATCGTGTCGATCCGCGACAACAACAAGAAGGTCAACGAGGAGTACCGCCTGCAGAGCGCAAAGCTGGTGGAGGCGAACACCCAGATTGCCGACATCAGCGGCAAGTACAACGACCTGCTCGCCAAGCACGAGACGCTGGAGCGTCATGCAGATAGCCTCAAGGAGGACCTGGAAGCCGTCAAGCATCGGGAAAAGGAACTCCAGCAGAACCTTGCCGAGAGTGCGAAGCTCCTGGAAGACGAGATCCGCAAGAACAACCAGGCAACCAGCGAGCTGGAATCCGCCAAGCGCGAACTGATCGAATTCAGGAACGACAACATCGACCTGAAGTCACACCTGGACGTCGCCAACCAGGAGCTGATCTATGCGAAGACGCGCCTGGAGGAGGAGCAGCGCAAGCATGACAATGAAGTCTATGCGCTGAACGCGGAAATCGAGAATCTCTCGTCCCAGCGCAGGGTCGGTGCGCAGTCGCTCCAGGAAATGGCCCGTGAGAACTCTGCCCTGAAAGAGCGCGGCCGCGATATCCTCAAGCGCATGCAGGAGGTTGAGCATCTCCTCGACAGTGCGCAGAAGAACCACGAGAAGGACCGCAACGAGCTGATGGCGACGTCGGCCAAGCTGCGCGAAGTCAATCTGCGTTACAATTCGGCGCTCACCGACCTGAACCACCAGCGCAGCCAGAACCAGAAATTCGCCGACAATCTGGAAGACCTGGTGGACGAGAACAAGCGTCTGCAGCGCTACAAGATCCAGGTGGACACGGCCAACGAGCAGATCGTCCAGCTGAAATCCGTGATCGCGAACTACCAGATGGCCATGGAAGGAAAGGGTCCGGCCGAGGAACTCGGCCTGACGGAGAGCTACGATCCCGCCGCCGATCTGGGCATCACCGAGCCGCTTGAGCCGGAAACGGAGACGGTCGAGATCGACGTCGACGAAACCGTGGTGGCGGAAACGGACGGTCCGGACGACGACGCACCGGGCGGCGGCGACGACAAGATCGTCAAACTGCGCGATTGATTGATCCGGGGGCAGGCCGGCCGGACGGCACGACCTGCCCGCTTTTCAAGCGGTTGATTATCCTGCAAGATCACGAAGAGGAAACCATCGGCTGTGCTCATGCAAAGATGAGCATGTGCGATGGTTTCTGTGCGAAACGCCGTCAAGCCATTCTGGGTGAGGAGCGCTCTTTGTGAATAGCAAGCTGCTGCCTTTGCTCGTGCTGATCGGCGGCGCACTCGGGATCAGCATCGGCTCCTTCAGCCCGGCACTGACGGCTTTCCTGCAGCCTTTCGGCGATGCCTATATCCGGCTTATGGAAGTGGTGGTGCTTCCCTATCTGATTTCCTCGCTGCTTCTCGGCCTCGGCCGTCTCTCGCCGGCGACCGCGCTGACGCTGTTTCGAAAGAGCTGGCCTGTCTACCTGCTGCTTTGGGGCGTGACTTTCGCGTTCCTGATCGTGGCAGCCTCCACTGTCCCGCTTGTCGGCACCGCGACCGTTGTCGACTTCTCGGCAAGCTTGCCGGACGAAAAGGGCTCCGCGGTCTCCCTCGTCGAACTGCTCATACCGGACAATTTCTTCGAGGCCCTCAGCCAGAACTACATCCCCTCGGTCGTGCTGATGGGCGTGATCTTCGGCATCGCGATCCAGCACAGCGTCAAGCCGACACCACTCTTGGACATGCTGACGATCATCCGCAATGCCTGCGTGCGCATATGGGGCTGGATTGTCTACCTCGCACCGGTGGGCGTGTGCGCCCTGTTCGCGGAATCCATCGGTTCCGTCAGCCTGACAGGCTTTGCCGCGCTATCGATCTACATCGCCGTCGTGATGCTGAGCTCGCTGGTGCTTGCCTTGTGGGTCTTCCCGATGCTGTTGACCGTGTTCCTGCCGCTCACCTACCGCGAAATAATGTCCGGTCTGCGCGACGCCTTCATGGTCGCCGTTGTCACGTCCCTGTCTGTGGCTTCGCTGCCGCTGATCCAGCAGGCCACGCAGAAATTCGCCAGGAAACTGAATGAGAACGAGGGCGAGGAACAGCAACAGAAGGAAATCATCGAAACAACGCTGTCCGTCAGCTACCCGCTGGCGCAGATCGGAAATTTCTTCATTCTGGTCTTTCTCGTCTACGCTGCGTACTACTATTACCTGCCGATCGAAAAACAGCAGCTGCTGGAACTGCCGTTCGTGACCCTGATTTCCAGCATCGGCTCGCCCACGTCCTCAATCGGCGCCGTTACTTTCATGGCAGACTGGCTCGGCCTGCCTGCCGGAACAACGGACCTTTACGTGGAGACGATGGCTATCACCCGGTACGGCCAGGTGATCACATCCGTGTCCGCGTTCGCGTTTGTCGCGACCGCCATCACCTTCGTCTTTCATGGCAAGGTCCGGTTCAATCCGCGCGCGCTTGTCGTGACACTGGCCGTTTCCGGAGCGGCGTTTGCCGGCATCTGGGCCATCGGCAGTCTGGGTGGAACCCATGTGCCGCTGCATTCGGAAGTCAGCTACAAGGCAGCCGGCCTTCCGGACTACGTCCAGCAGCTGAGCGACGCAAACCGGCTTGCGACCGTTGAACCGGCGGCGGAGACTGAAACACCGCCGGAAACGGCGGTACCGGAAACTGAAGAATTGTCTGCGCGCAACACGATCGACCGGATCGAGACCACAAGCGTCCTGCGCGTCGGCATCAACCCGAATGTCATGCCGTTTGCCTACCGGAACAATGACGGCAGGCTGGTCGGCTACGATGTCGAACTGATGTACCGGTTCGCGCAGAGCATGAATGTCCGTCTGGAATTCATCCCCTATGACTGGCAGAACCTTGCGGACGATCTCAAGCAGCAAAAATTCGACATCGCGGTCGGCGGACTTTATATCACCGACGAACGCCTCAACACGTTGACCGTCAGTGAACCCTATTTCGAAAGTCCGCTCGCGCTCATTGTCAAAAGCGATCGCGTCGACGAGTTCAAGTCGAAATCGGTGATTTCACAGAACAAGGATCTGACCATCGCCGTTTTCGACGATCCGGTGTTGATCCCGCTTGCCAAGCGAACATTTCCCTCCGCCAAGCTGCGCGTCCTACCGGACTACAGCAAGTTGCAGGAGCTTGAGGACGTCGATGCAGCCCTTTGGACGCGCGAGCAGGCCCGCGCACTGGCCATATCGCTTGACGGCTATTCGGCCGTTGTCCCGGAAAACACGGCAAGCCGTTTCCTGTTCGCCTACCTGATGCCGCCATCCTCTCCGGGCCTGGCTGCCTATTTCGACTACTGGATGGACCTGTCACGCAAGGCCGGTGTCATTCAGGACATGCACCGGCGCTGGATAAGCCCGGTGAACACGGTAACGACCGACTAGGGTACGGACCCATAAATGAAGCCGATTTGGCAGCAGAAATGGCAAAATCTCGCGAGGAAGTGTGCGCAGAGCGGGCTTTATGCCCGGTCAAGCGCGGCGACGCCGCGAGGTAAAGCCATTTTGCCGTCCTTCGGATTTGGTCGTTTTGGCCATCTGCCGCGTCGCGAAAGGCTTGAAAATGAACCACATTTCCTGCGCTTCCGCTCCTCGCAGTTGGTCAAAACGATCCAAACCAAATTGACATCATTTATGAGTCCGTTCCCCAGAGCTTGCTTTGGAAGCCGTTTCACTCCGGCTCGACGGTGAATTGCAGCGGATAGCCCAGCTGGCTGGCGGCATCGATTGCCCGTGTCGCCTTGGTCTCGGCAACATCCTTCGGATAGACGGAGACGACGCAAGCGCCTTTCTGATGGGCAGTCATCATGACGACCTCGGCCTGGGAGACATCAAGGCGGAACTCGGCCTTCAGGATCAGCACGACGAATTCGCGTGGGGTGAAGTCGTCATTGAGCAGAATGACCTTGTAGAGTTTCGGTTTCTGGACCTTTGTCTTCTGCTTCAGTTTCGGTTTCAGATCGGAGTCGCTCATGACACTGGTCCAAACTTGTGCTCCGTTCAGCAGACGGAAGCAGGATCGAATTGGCTGAGTTGCAAACGCACGGCCCCGCCGGCCACGCATCCGAACCCAGAAATGGCGCCTGTTTCCCGAAACGCGGGGAACCATTCACCGATACGTTAGAAGCTGAACCGGGTCTCTCCCGGCAGGTTCGATCACCGGCGCGACACCGGCGCCAAAGCAGCGCCCATGAGTCAGCCGAACTGATCATTGAAATGATTATAATGCATCGCACCATCAAAGGGAACATGGCCCGCGCGGAAATCGGGTTTGCGGGCCTGAGTTTCGCCTGGCGTGCATGCGTTTGAACCCTGCTGATGACTTTGCGGCAAAAAACGGAAATCCGACCTCCCGCCCCCTGCGTATTGAGGCCGTGGTAAGTGCATCAACTACCCGGAGGGTTGTCCCGTGACTTCGCGCATCATGTCGGCCGGTCTGAACTGGCCCGTTCTTTCGTTCCTGTGCTTCTTCCTCGCGTTCGCCGGATTGGCAACGTCACCTGCTGCGGCAGACATCGGCCCGGCGGCACGGACCGTTCCCTCGGCGGAACTCGTCGGCAAGGGGCGTATGACCTATCTCGGCTTCAAGGTCTTCGATGCCGAACTTTATGCACCCAACGGTGTCTACAGTGCATCCGGCCCCTTCGCGCTCAAGCTGAAATACCTGCGCAATTTCAAGGGCAAGACGATCACGGAAAGCTCCGTGAAGGAGATGAAGCGCCAGGGCGGCGCGTCCGCGGCACAGTTGGCATCGTGGGAAAAACAGATGAGCGCGATCTTTCCGAACGTTTCGGCAGGACAGGCCATCACGGGTGTCAGGACCGCAAATGGCAGCACCGTGTTTTACCTGGGCGGGCGCAAACTCGGGACGATCAGCGACCCCGCGTTCACCAAGAGGTTCTTTTCGATCTGGCTCGGCAACAAGACCCGCAACCCGCAGCTGCGGGCACGCCTGGTCGGGGCGGGTTCTTGAGCAGCAGGCGATAGGACCCGGTTGCAGTGTCCGTTGACGAAAGACACGTGCCTTCGGACCGCATTGATACCGGTCTTTCAGATGCATCGCTTCCCGCGTCGAAAAGACTGAGCGTCAAAAGCCTCGTTGCCTATGGCACCATGGCGTTTCCGCTCGCCTTCGTCGGATTGCCGATCTACCTGCATGCCCCGGACTTTTATGCGGTCACGATGCAGCTGCCCTTGGCAACGCTCGGGTCTGTCCTGCTCGCACTTCGGCTGGTGGATGCGATCCAGGACCCGATCATCGGCGATCTCAGTGACCGGTTCCACAGCGCACGCGCGTTGATCCTGGCGCTCGGCGCCGTCATGCTGGGCATCGGTTTCTGGATGCTGTTTCATCCGGCCGGGGCTTTTCCGGTGCTGTGGTTTGCTGCGTCGGTTTTCATCTGCACCACCGGGTTTTCCGTCGTCTCCATCAATTTTCAGGCCCTGGGCGGGTTGTGGCACACGACATCGGCGCAGCGCACAAGGGTCACGGCGAGCCGGGAGGCGATCGGGCTCTTCGGACTGCTGGTCGCCGCCGTCACACCGCCCGTCCTCACACAGATCGTGGGACCCTCCAGGGCCTTTCACTGGCTGTCGCTCGGATATCTTCCGCTGCTTTGCATTGCGCTCTGGCTTCTGGTGCGCTGGATGCATGCAACACCGCTCGACCTGCCAGCGCGACGGGAGAAGCAGGAAAGCTGGACTTCCCTGATGAAAAACCGCTGGCGGGCGATCTTCTTCGGCCTGGTGTTCCTGAACACATTCGCGAGCGCCATACCGGCGGTGCTGGTGCTGTTCTTCATTCGCGATCGTCTCGGTGCAGAAAGCTACACCGGGCTCTTCCTGCTGACCTATTTTCTGTCCGGCGCGCTGTCGATGCCGATCTGGACAGCTGCCGCCCGCAAATTCGGCAAACTGCGCGCGTGGCAGTTCTCCCTCGCAGCCGCGATTTTCACTTTCTGCTGGGCAGCGCTCCTTCAGGAGGGGGATCTTGCCGCCTACGCAGTGGTGTGCGCCCTGTCCGGACTGGCGCTCGGCGCCGATCTCGCATTGCCTCCCGCCATTCTCGCCGACCATATCGAAGCGGATGGCAAGCAGCAGCAGGCCTCACGCCTGTTTTCGGTCATGGCGTTTCTGTCCAAGTCGGCGCTCGCGGTCGCAACCGGTCTTGCGCTGCCGATGCTCGGCTTGTTCGGATATCATCCGAACATTGCAATGACACCCCAGCTGAATTTCGTGCTAAGCGTGACCTACGCCGGGTTGCCGTGTGTGTTCAAGCTGGCGGCACTCGGTGGATTGCTGCTTTTTGAAAACGACCTGAAAGCCCGGCGATCCGCCTGATCCGCAATACGCAATACGCAAACAATAGTTTCCATCACGATCCGGACGATTTCGGGGACCGATCATGTCAGTTCGACCGCCTCAATTCACCAAAACCCCGGATCAAGATCCGCTGGCGGCTGCGCTGGAACAGGAAATTTTCAGCGAGAAGGCCTCGACACTTTCCCGCCTGACAAAGAAGCTTGAGAAGGCTCTGGCCCAGCTGAGCGAGGCGAACGACGACCCGGACGCGACCGAGGACCTCAAACGAGAGCGGCTGGCCCAGGCCGGTGAAGCACTCTGGCATGTGACGATCCAGCGGGAACTCTGCGGTCTGCGGCGCCACCGGGAATTCAACGATCACCTGAATGTTCCCAGAGCAGTGCGGCTTTGCATGGGTCCGGCAAGTATTATGAAAGACCGCATTCTACGGTAGGGTCAGGACCTGTTCCATCGGGACATCTTGCGCGTGATCGCGATCACTTCTTTGTTGATTGGACTGCCCTTACGATAGGAAGATGTTGCATCTACGCCATAGCAATGTTTTTTACGGGTGGTTATCGATATGTGTGTTATTTACCGGCGCATAGTTTGAACTATGTAAATCCATGCAAGTTGACTGGCGTCCGGGGCCTGCCCGGCTCCGCATTAAACAAAAATGCCTAGCGCAGAGCGATTAATATGTGCAGAAAGACTGGCCCCTTGAGCGTTTTTCCGAATTTATTGACCGGCCTTGTTGCTCTGGGCCTCTTGCTCGCCCCGGCCGTGCCGACAATCGGTTTGACGCAATCCGCCCACGCCCAGTCCGTGCGCACGGTACCCGAAGGCAACAGGTACAAGAACCAGCCGAAGATCCCGTATGCATCCGCGCGCCGCACCTCGTCTGCGAAATCCAGCTACGATGCCAAGTTCAACAAGGTGCTGGCCGTCCTGAAGCGCGACCGGCGTCTCATGGGATCGATCAAGCGCGTCGCACGCAAGTACAACATTGATCCGATCCACATCATCGGCGCAATCGTCGGAGAGCACACCTACAACTACGACACGCTGGACAGCGCCCAGTCCTATTACGTCAAGGCGCTGGCCTATGCCGGCATCAACTTCGATTTCGAACTCAACGGCGAACACGTCGACAAGTTCGTCGAGCGGCCGCAATTCGAACGGTGCCGCAAGGAGCACATCCAGAAAAGCAGCGACCGCCGCTGGTCCTGTTATGAAAATGTCTGGAACAGCAAGTTCCGCGGCAAACGGGTTGATGGTGTCCGCTATCCCAAGAAGAATTTCAACGAAGCCTTCTTCCAGCCACTCTACGCCGGCCAGAGTTTCGGGCTTGGACAGCTGAGCCCGCTCACCGTTCTGAAAATGACGGATCGCGTGTCGCGCCAGAGCAATTTCCGCAAGCTCAAGGCGTCCAATTCCGACGCGGTCTACAAGGCGACAATGGATCCGAACATCTCGCTGCACTACATGGCCGCGATCATCCAGGACTCCATTGCAGCCTACAAATCCGTCGGCAAGGTGGACATTTCCAAGAACCCCGGCCTCACGGCGACCCTCTACAATCTCGGCGATCCCTGGAGCCGTGCCGCAAAATTCCGCCGCACCGGGCGGTCATGGCCACGCGAGAACTACTACGGATGGCTGGTCAACGACCGGATCGACGACCTGCGCGCTCTGCTGTGAACAAGCGCGTCAGGCCACTCGCAATTTTCAGGTAAACACCGTCAACCTGCCGCAACTCAGGTGAGGAACGGGTTCGTCTGACGTTCGTGACCGAGTGTCGATGCCTGTCCGTGTCCGGGCAGGAAGGACACGTCATCGCCGAGGGGAAGCAGCTTCTCGTGAATGGAACTGATCAGCGTTGCGTGATCCGCAAGCGGCAGATCCGTCCGGCCGATGGACCCCGCGAACAGGACGTCCCCTGAAATCGCGAACTGCAGTTCCCTGTCGAAAAAAACAAGGTGACCGGGCGAATGGCCGGGGCAGTGCAGGACCTCGAACGTACGCCCTGCGATCTCGACCTCGTCTCCCTCCTCCATCCACCGGTCGGGGGAAACGGGCTTGGCCTCCGGCACGCCGAACTGCGCCGCCTGATCCGCCACGCGTTCTATGAGCGGCTTGTCCGCTTCGTGCGGCCCTTCGACCGGAACGCCGAGAGCAGCGGCAAGATCGGCGGCGCCGCCGATGTGATCGATATGACCGTGCGTGAGCACGATCTTTTCAACGTTCACGTCGTGCTTGCGGATCGCCTCCTGGATATGTTCGACATCGCCACCCGGATCGACAACCGTTCCACGCATGGTCTGCGGATCCCAGATGATGGAACAGTTTTGCTGAAACGGCGTCACCGGTACGACCATGACCTGGATCGGTGGCATGTCGTCCGTTTCGCTGCTGTTGGTTTCTTCCGACACACCTGTCTCCTTTTGAAACACCCGTGCATGACACGGCAACAAATGCGGGACAATCGGAGCCCGCGCCGACTTAATGTACCTTATCGGCTTCACCTTGCGGCCTGCATTTCGTACAAGAAGTAAAAGCCTCTGAGAAGATGGCAATCAAAATCGGGTAACCGGATAGAATGACGCGAAGATTGCAAACTTTCCTGACGATTGCGGCGATCAGCTTTCTGAGTTCAACCGCAACCTCTGCACAGCCCGGCCGCACGGCGCCGAGCTTCGAGGGATGGACTGTGGATTGCGGCAATACCGGTGCCTGCTTTGCGTCGACCTTCACACGCAGCCAGTCTGTCTGGGTGGACGTGCGCATTGTCCGCGACTGGCAGGCCGAGGCGCAACCCCTCGTCCGGCTGACAACGAACACGCAACTGCCGCAGGAAGGCATGCTGCGCTTCGACGTCGACGGGTCGACGATCGAGGAATTGCCCATTGAGCAATTGCGCGAAATGCAGTCTGCGATCACGCCTCCAACCGGTTTCCGGCCCCTTGGAGGCGACGGTTTCTGGTATCCGGCCGGCCCGGCCTCGGTGACCCTTCTGGACGCAATGCAGAAGGGAAAGGTTCTGACCGTGCATTTGCCGGCAGGCGAAAGCACCGACCCGACATCCGTACCGGTACCGCTTCAGGGTCTGAAATCCAGCCTGCTCTGGCTGGACAACCGCCAGGATCGCACGGGAACGGAAGCGGCCATCGTCTCGCCGGGGACCAATCCCGCCAAGGATGCACCGCACGCCCTGCCGATCCTGAGCGCCGATCAGCTTCCGCCCGAGGTCGCAGCCATCTGGTCGGCCAACCGGCTTTGCTCGGCGATCGATCCCACCATCTTCGCAAGCCTGAACGCGGTGCGCGTCCCGCTCGCGGAAAGTGCGTCCCTCTATATTATCCCCTGCGGTGCCCCGACCCCCTACAACAGCCCTTATGTCGCCGTGCTGTCGGGCAAGGACGGTGCCGCCCGGCAGATCCATGTTGCCCGCATGTCGGAAAAGGGACCGATCGCCTCTGACCTGATCTACAACGCAAGGTGGGTCCCGGCGGATCAGCAACTCGTCAGCTATTTCAAGGGATCGGGTGTCGGCGAATGCGGCCTCTGGAACAGATGGTTCTGGAACGGCACCGGCCTTGTTCTGATGGAAGAAGCGACACGAAAGACATGTGACGGTACGGAACCTGACTTGTCCAATTGGTCAAGCACCTGGCCTTTAAAAAACTCGGCCGATTAGCCCGCCGACCAAGGAATTTCTTGCGATTTCATGCCTCACGCCCTTATGATGGTGCCGCAGCGGCTGGTGAGGGATGCGGCAAAGGTGTTTCAGCCCGATCCCAGAGTGTTGAACAGGCGCACCAGGTGCGCCCCGAGAAGTGACTCGACCGTGAAGGCGGGTGAGATTGGCTGGTATGTGCCGGAGGGGCACGGAAATTAAGGTGATTCAGTAATGCACGACGGCGATTCGGACCGGCGTTCGCGTGGTCGACGCGGCGGCAAGCGCGAGTTTGGCGGTCCGCAGGACTTCGGCAGCGATTTTGGCGGCGGCGACTACGGCGGTGACTATGGTGGTGGCCGCGATGGCGGCTATCGTGGCGGCCGCGACAATGATTTTGGTGGCGGCTACGGCCGCGACAACAACAGGGACGGCGGCTACGGTGGCGGTCGTGACGGCGGCTATGGCGGCGGCCGTGGCGGATACGGCGATGGCGGCGGCGGCCGGGATGGCGGATATGGCGGCGGCGGTGGCCGCGGCGGTTATGGCGGCGGCGGACGCGACGGTGGCTATGGCGGTGGCGGACGCGATGGCGGCGGCTACGGCGGTGGCGGTGGACGTGACGGCGGCTATGGCGGCGGCGGACGCGGCGGTTACGGCGGCGGCGGACGCGACGGCGGCTACGGCGGCGGTGGTGGTCGCGGCGGTTATGGCGGGCGTGACGGCGGCGACGGCGACGGGTTTCGTCAGGGACGTCCTCCCCGGCGGGACGGACCGCCCGTGGAACGCGGTCCGCGTCAGAGCGGAACCGTGAAGTTCTTCAAGACGGACAAGGGCTTTGGCTTCATCACGCCTGATGAAGGCGAAGCGGATGTGTTCGTGCATATCTCGGCGGTGGAACGTTCGGGGCTCGCGACGCTTGACAGCGGTCAGCGCATCTCCTTCGAAACCGAGCCGGATCGTCGCGGCAAGGGCCCGAAGGCGGTAAACCTGCAGGTGATTGAAGAAGGTGCCGAGGCAGGAGAAGCCGAGGACGCCGCACCCGAAACGGGATCGCCCGAAGAAGAATAAGGCCACATGGCCGGCAATACTGTAGTGAACGAGCGCAGCTTGGCTGCGCTCGTTCTTTTTCCGCACGTACCAACATTCCATGAGGGCAGACCGCGAAAACGGCAGGTCGGGCCTGCCCGGATGCATTTGCCATGACCCAGACAGTTTCTCCCGCAACGATCCGTCCGTTCGAACCCGGCGATCTCGGCGCTCTGCTATCGCTCAACAACGCGGCCGTACCGGCGGTCAACGAACTCGGCGCCGAAGAAATGCTCGACCTGATAGGCCAGTCGCTTCTGTGTCTTGTCGCACTTGCCGAGGACACACCGGTCGGCATGCTCCTCTGCTTCGGCGAAGGCGCGGACTACGCGAGCCCGAACTACCGCTGGCTCAGCGACAGGTACGAGCGGTTCGCCTACACCGACCGGATTTTCGTCGATGACACCCAGCGCGGGAAGAAGATTGGTGACGCGCTTTATTCCACGCTTTTTGAGCACATGCGGGGGACGGACCGCTGTTTCACCTGCGAGGTCAACGAACGCCCGCCAAATCCCGGCTCGCTGCGATTTCACGCCGGGCTGGGTTTCGAGGAGATCGGCAGGGCGGACAACGGTGCGACATCCGTCATTTACATGCGGCGCGATCCTGAACCTGCGCGATGACCCTCTTCTGGCCGGAATAGCGACATGAACTACAGACATGCCTATCACGCGGGAAACATCGGCGACGTGCTCAAGCATGCGGTGCTTGCCCGGCTGATCACCTATTTTCAACGCAAGGACAAACCGTTCCGGATGCTGGACACGCATGCGGGTATCGGCCAATACGATCTGACCTCGGAGGAAACGAGCAAGACGGGAGAATGGCAGCAGGGCATCGCCAAGGTGCTGCAGGCGGATATGCCGGACGCGGTCGAGCCCCTGCTTCGCCCTTGGCTGGAAGTGGTTCGGGATCTGAACCCGGGTGATCAACTGGAGACTTACCCGGGCTCACCCGTCCTGGCGCGGTGCCTGATGCGCAAATCCGACAGGCTGACGCTCACCGAGCTTCACCCGGACGATTTCAGAACCCTGTCGGATCTTTTTGCCGGCGACTTCCAGGTCAAGACCATTCATCTGGACGGATGGCTGGCCATGGGCAGCTTCCTGCCGCCTAAGGAAAAAAGGGGCTTTGTGCTGATCGACCCCGCCTTCGAGGTCACCGACGAATTTGAGCGAATGACCGGTGCGGTTCTCAAGGCCTGGAAAAAATGGACCGGCGGAACCTATGCGCTCTGGTACCCGTTGAAGGACATCCGATCGATCGGGCGCATGCACGACGCATTTGCCGCGTCCGGCGTGCGGGATCTGCTTTCAATCGAACTGCGGGCCGGCAAGAGCGGACCCGATACGAGGATGCTCGGCTCCGGAATGACGCTCATCAATCCCCCGTTTACGCTCGCCGATGAGATGCGGACACTCCTGCCCTGGTTCAATGACGTTCTGCACCAGGGACCCGGCTCAGGGTGGGACGTGACCCAACTGATTGGCGAATAACTGCATATTCTGGTCCTTTTGGCGCACCAAGTCCTTGACCTTGGGGCTTCCCTCCCCCATCGTCTGTCACACTGTTTGCCTCTCGGAGACCATGCCGTGCACATCGCCCGTTTCGCCCGATTGATCCTGTCCAGTCTTGCTGTCTGCGCCTTCCTCACCGTTCCCTCGGTCGCGGAAGAAAACCGCGCCTACCTCTCCTTGAGCGGCAAGAACCGTTTGCCGGAATGCACGGCCAACTCGGTGCAGAAGGCCGTTCGCAGATCTGTGGCGCGTGCTTACGCAGACTACTACGAGGGCAGGAAGATCGTCGGCATCGAGGAGATCACCGAAATCGCCTTCAAGGTGAACGAGGTCAGCCCGCTGGCACGCCGCCACTGCACCGGAACAGCCAACATGTCCGATGGCTCCCACCAGCACCTGCATTACCTGATCGAGGAACATGCCGGTTTTGTCGGTGTGAGCTGGAACGTGGAAACCTGCCTGTCCGAACTCGACAAGTGGCGTGTCTACGGGTCGCACTGCAGAACCACAAAGCCACAGTGAGCCGAACGTCATGGCTCTTTTGAGCCGGGCGGCCGGCCTGACGGCTTTTCTGATTTGGGTTCTGGCGTCGACGGCAAGCCTTGCCGATGAGCCCGGCGACTTCGATTTCTATGTGCTTTCCCTGTCATGGTCACCGACCCACTGCAAACAGGAAGGCGCGGACGCCAACCCGCATCAATGCGACGTTCGCGATCCCTTTCGCTTCATCGTGCATGGTCTTTGGCCGCAATATGAGCGCGGCTATCCCCAGACTTGCCGGGGCCCGAAGCGGATCGACAGGCGTATCGCGGTCGGCATGGAGGACATCATGCCCAGTCACGGGCTGGTCTTTCATCAGTGGCGCAAGCACGGAACCTGTTCCGGTCTCGATCCGGAGGACTATTTCGACCTGACCCGCCGCGCCTTTGAAAAGATTTCGATACCAGGTGCGTTCACGAAACTGCAGAAGCGGGGCAAGGCGTCTCCCCAGACAGTGGAGAAGGCCTTTCGTCTGGCAAATCCGGGCCTTGACGAAAGCGCCATGGCGGTCACCTGCTCCCGTGGCGAATTCGACGAAATACGGATCTGTCTGACCAAGAACCTCGAATTCCGGTCCTGCCCGAATGTCGACCGCCGTGGCTGCCGCGCCGACAGCCTGTCCGTGCCACCGCCCGGCCGATAGCAAAAGATCTTCTCAGGGCGTCACACCCCTCAGGTGCCGACCCGTCCCAGTATCAGGAGTAACTTCATGATGAAACTTCGCTCATCGCCCCCCTCCCCCTTTGGACGCAAGGTCAAGATCGCAGCGGCGATGCTCGGCCTGAAAGACCGGATCGAAGTCATCGAAGCCAACACCGCCGATCCGGCCGACAGTCTTCGGGGACAGAACCCGCTCGGCAAGATCCCCGCCCTGGTTCTTGAGAACGGCGACGTCCTCTACGACAGCGCCGTTATCCTGGAGTATCTGGACTTCCTGGCCGGCGGCAACAGACTGTTTCCGGAAGGTGAAGCCCGTTTCGCCGTCCTGCGCGATCAGGCCCTCGCCGATGGCATCATGGATGCCGCTTTGCTGCGTGTGTATGAAAAGCGTTTCAAGCAGCCCAACTATCGGGATCCGGCCTGGGACGCATACCAGGGCTCGAAAGTGGACCGTGGACTTGCCCACTTCGAAACGAACACCCCGACGGCTCCGGCAACCGCCGATGACGTCAACGCGGCCATGCTGACACTGGCCTGCGCGCTCGGGTATCTCGACATGCGGTTTGGCGATGGCTGGAGGGAAAACCACCCCGCGCTCGTTGCCTGGCTGACCGCCTTTGAGGCCGCCGTGCCTGCCTTTGCCGACACGCGTCAGCCGGCTGCACCCGTACCGGACAATGCTGCCGTTGAGCTTCGCTAGAGCATCGGGCGATAAGTGTGCATCGTTTGACCGAATCTCCTTTGCCCGCTGAGGAGGCGGATTGCGCGCCGTGGTGGGTTCATTTTCAAGCCTTTCGCGACGCAGCAGATGGCCAAAACGGCCAAATCCGAAGGACGGCAAATGGCTTTACCTCGCAGCGTCACCGCGCTTGACCGGGCAAAGGCCCGCTCTGCGCACGCTTCGTTGCGAGATTTTGCCATTTCTGCCGCCAAATTGGCTTCATTTATGGGTCCGTACCCTAGGCCGGTTTCGAGATCGGCTTAAGGCGTCGGCGTTTCGCCGTGTTTTCCCTGCAGCGGACGGCGTCCCTTTGCTTTGAGCAGGCGGCGTCCGCTTGAAACCGACTGGCCGAAGTCCCTCTGAACCGCGAGCAGTGCCGGAACGAGCAGGATCACCAGGAACAGGCCGACCCCCAATCCGTAAGAGAGGGTGATCACCGTCGGTTTCAGGAATTGTGCCTGCCGGCTGGTTTCAAAAAGCAGCGGTGCCAGACCGAATACGGTGGTTGCAGTCGTCAGGACGACGGCGCGCAGACGATCGCAGACCCCGTTGATGAGCGCCTGCCGGAACGGATGGTTGCGCGCATATTCATCGATCGTGGTCACCAGCACGATACTGTCGTTGATGATGATCCCCGACATGCCGATGAAGCCGACGACCGAGAACATCGACAGCGGCACTCCGTGAATATAGTGCCCCCACAGCATTCCGATCGAGCCGAACGGAATGATGATCATGATCATCAGGGGCCGCGTCCAGGATTCGAAAATCCAGCACAGCACCAGGTAGATGCCGGCCAGGCAAAGCGCAAAACCGACCATCGCGTCTGACAGGAAGGATCTCTCCTGTTCAGCCAGGCCCGCCATCTCGCTCTCGACATCGAACTCTGCAGCCAGTTGCGGCAGCAGCTCGTTTTCCAGGAAGGCGGTCACCCGGGCAGCCGCTTCCGGGTCGTCTTCGGAAACATCACCGCTGACTGTCAGGGTCCGCAACCCATCGCTTCGTCTGATGGACGCGAACCCGTAACTGCTGTCGGCCTGCACGATCTCGCTCAGGGAGACATAGGTTCCTGCCTCGGTGCGAATGCGCGTGGAATAGAGGAACGAGGCGTCCGTCTCCTCGTCCGGCATCAGAACCTTTACCTTGGCGGTGCGGCGGCCAACCGGGAATTCCGCAACCTCGATCCCCTCGAGGCGATTGCGCAGGATCCGCGCAACATCGTCGGTGCTGAAGCCGAGGGCTTCCCCCTTGGGCGTCAGGCTGAGGCTGAGTTCCGGCTTGTCATAGGCCAATGTATCTTCAAGGGCGCTCACACCTTCAAGCGGGGCAAGCGCCTGTTTCAGGCTTTCCGCCGCCGCCTTCAGGTTCTCCGTCGACGTTCCGTAAAGCCGGACATCGATCGCATCGCCGCCCGGACCCGAGCGCTCACCGCGCAGGGCCAGGGTTTCAAGCAACGGCGGCCGCTTGATTTCCTTGCGCCACTCGCCAATGAATTTGAACGCCGAATAGGGACGCAGGTCCGGGTCGATCAGTTCTATGGAAATCCCGCCCAGCTGGTCGACGTCCTTGCTGTCCGCGCCGCTCAGGCCCCGCCCGGCGGTTCCGCCAACGGTCGACAGCGCGAACTGGACCGGCTCATCGCCGTATTCTTCTCCGTAACGCTGATTGACGACATCGAGCGCCCGCTCCATTTCCGCGATCATCGCCTTGGTATCATCCCGGTCCGCGCCCGGCATCATGGCGATGCTGGCGGACACCACTGAGCGTTCCGGCGCATTGAAGAAGCGCCACCGGACGCTGCCGTCGACAAAAAGCGAGACGGACAACAGCAGCACCATGAACGCGAAGCCGAGCGCCGGATAGCGCACCGTCAGGATCCAGTCGATGAACCTGCGGAAGACCCGTTCCCTGAACCACACGAACCCGCGATTGAAGACCCGGTTCGGCATGTCGTACCAGCGCTGTTTCTTGCTGGCCGACAAGGCGTGGTTCATATGCGCGGGCAGGATCAGGAAGCATTCCACCAGACTGGCGATCAGCACCACGGCCACCGTGAACGGTATGTCGGCAATCAGTGTCCCGAAACGTCCGCCGATCGCGATCAGGCCGACAAACGCGATCAGGGTCGTTATCGACGCCGTGAAGACCGGAGCGGTCATGCGCCGCGCGGCGAGACTTGCGGCTTCCGCCGGCGGATATCCGCGCCGGTGGAGCGAATCCGCGTGTTCCCCAACCACGATGGCATCATCGACGACGATGCCGAGGCATATGATCAGCGCGAAGACCGAAACCATGTTGAGCGTCAGCCCGAAGGCGTACATCAGGCCGATGGTCGCAAACATGGCGACGGGAATTCCCGCCGCGACCCAGAACGCCGTGCGAGCGGACAGGAACAGGAACAGAAAGGCAAGAACCAGCCCGAGCCCGAACAGTCCGTTTTCGATCAGGATGTTCATCCGGTCGATGATGTTCTGCGACCGCGTTCGCGTCAGCTGAACCACGACGCCTTCGGGCAATGTCTTTTGAAATTCGGCGGTGATGCGCTCCACCGACCGCTGGATCGAAATCGTGTCTCCCTGGGCACTCCGGTCAACCCGCAGGACGACGGCAGGCATGCCCCGGTGATAATAGGCCCGGCCGCTTTCAACACCCTCGGTGACAATATCCGCCACGGAACGCAGTTGCAGCTTTTCGCCCTGGCTCGGGGCCTTGAGGACGATTTCCCCCAGTTCCTGTTCACTGCGGCGGGTCTGCCCTGTCCTGAGCCGCGCGCCGCTGCCGCTGACGTCTCCCGCCGGCGTCGTTTCCATTTCCGCAGCGACAACATCGGCAACGTCGCGCAAGGTCAGGTCGTGCCGGACCAGCATGCCCTCACCCACGTTGATCCGGATGATCGGATTTGCCAGTCCCTGGATCGACACCCGGGTGACACCACCGCGGAACAGCACCGTCTGCAGATCTTCGGCAAACCGTGCAAGCTGATCGATATCCACGGGACCGTAGATCACGACATCCGTTACGCGGTCTCTGTAGACGCCCCGGCTGACGACAGGTTCCTCGATCCCTTCGGGCAGGCTAGATCGCGCCTGGTCGACGGCGGCCTTGACCTCGTCCGTCGCCTGGCCCATGTCCCAGCCGTCTTCGAATTCGAGATTGATAGACGCGCGGCCTTCGCGCGACACCGAAGTCGCCTCGTCCACGCCGTTGATGGCCAGGAGCTGCGGGCCGAGGATCTCGACCACCGAGCGGTCGAGATCATCCGGACCGGCCCCCGGCCAGGAGATGTCGACATCGACTTCCTCGCGCACGAAATCGGGAAAGAACTGGGTCCTGATTTGGGATCCGGCTGCGATCCCTGCCAGAAGCATCAAGGCCAGAAGCAGGTTCGCCGCCGTCCGGTGGCGCACCATGTAATCCAGAAACGATGCAAATCGCGGTCCGCCGGGAGAACGCATTCAATCACTCCAGTCTCGGCGGGCGGAAAAGCACCGCCGGCCTGCCCTTGGATCCTAACCCTTGCGGCCCTGCCGCTGTTCCAGCCGGTCCACCAGATCCTTGGGCACCATGGGCTCGTTCAAAAGCGCAAGCAGCCGCGCCTTTCGGTTTTCGGGCATGTTCGAGTTCGTCAGTTGCGCGATCAGCGCCGCGCGCCTTTCCGGCTCAAGGGCAACGAGGTCGCCGGCAGGCTGGCCTGCACCTTCCGGCGCGCTTGCCGTGACCGGCGCGTCTCTCTCAGGTTTGCCATCGTCGCCGCGCCGCGGCGACACTTTCAGGCCCTTGCCGAGTTGCGGAAGGCGTTCACGCACATAGTCTGTCCCGAACGGAACATCCGCCAGCAGCACTTCGTTTCCCATGCGCCGCAGGACGCGCGTCGCGATTTCGTCAATGCGTTCGTCTTCCGTAACGATGAGAAGGCGGCCGTCCTCCGTCACGGCTGCTGCGGGAACTGCAACAACGTTGGCAAGTTCCGGCTCCTCGACCGCCACCTTGACGAAATCTCCCGGCCGCAGAACCGTCCCGGCCTCGATCTCGAGCGCGGCGAACAATGTCCTTCCGGCTTCGCCTTCAGAGACGATCGCGGCGGCCCTGTCGATGCGTCCGGGAACCTCGACGGATCTCCCGCCGAGCTGAAGCGTGACCGTGACGGGTGCCTTGACCAGCTTTCCGCTTTGATCGAGCAGACGCGAAAACTCCGCGGTCGACAGCGAGAACTGCACTTCCAGGGCCGTGGGATCGATCAGCATCGCCAGGGTTTCCGACGGGCTGACGCGGCGGCCAAGCGTGGCATCCACCTCCGCAAGATACCCGTAGAACGGCGCAGTCAGCGTGGTTTCCTGCAGCACACGCTCCGCATCCTCGAGGGCCAGCGTGGCGCGTTGAACCGTCAGGTCCATGCGCTCCACCCGCCGGCGCGCGGTGATGACCGATTGCAGCCTGTTGTGCAGCGACTGTTCCAGCGAAGCGACCGCCAGTTCTTCCGTTTCGACCTGAACAGCGGTCGAGTAACCCTTGTCCTTGAGCTGGGATTGCCGCTCCAGCGCCTGTTTGCGCAGGTCCAGCTGACGGCGCGCCGCTTCCAGTTCCTGTTCGGCGACGACGATGGCTTCTTCGGCCTCGGCCTTTTGCGCTTCGGCATCCGCAAGTGCGGCTTCGGCGTCGAGAAACTGGAACTCCGCGTTCGCCGGATCGATCCTGAGCAGCAGTTCGCCCTCTGCCACGGCGGCGCCGTCCCTGAACTTGCTCGCGACATCGACGAGGCGCCCCTCCGAGCTTGCCCGGAGCTGCAGCGTTCGCCAGCTCTCTATTTCGCCATAGGCGATCGTCACAGGGCTGATCGACTGCGGGGTAAGCTGCGCGACATTGACGGTATAGCTGCGCTCACGCGCCGGGCGCTCGCGTGCGGTCTCCTCGACCGTCATCGCGCCATACAACCTGTAGGCTCCGAAACCTGCGAAGCCCGCCATGATCGCCATCAATGCCAGACCGACAAGTCCGCGCATCAAAAACCGCATTCACCTCTCCACTCAAACCGTCCCGCCAGCCTGCCAGGGGCACCATCCTGACACCCAATATGGCGCGGGGACCCTGTTTTACCATGGACTTGGGGCAAATTTCGTAAAAGCTTGTATCCACTTGTAACAAAAAAACCGGTCCCTTCCGGGACCGGTCTTTTTTGTAGTCCGATGTGGCGGATGTCAGAACTTGTATCCGACACCGAAGCGCACGAGCTGATTGCTGAAGTCAGACGTCACGCCTGTCCCGTTCAGGTTGAAATCCTGATCGCCAAAATCCTGGTAGGCATAGTCGAGACGTGCGGTCACGTTGTTGGTAATTGCCGCTTCACCGCCGACACCGAGGGTCCAGCCGACAGCAGTCTTGCTGTCCTTGTCGCCGTTGCCGGAGACCTCAAGGTCCGCCAGTGCGAGACCACCTGCCCCGTAGACCAGATACCGGTCGAACGCGTAACCGATCCGGGCGCGGATGTTCGAGTTCCAGTCCGACTTGGACTTGAGCGACACGCCGCCCGCGGTCTTTGTGTCTTCCAGATCGGACAGGGTGAAGTCCGCTTCCGCGCCGACCACGACGTTGGGCGTGACCTGGTAGTTGTAGCCGGTATAAAGACCGCCCGCGACACCGTTTGCATCGGTATCGAGATTGGTGCCGCCAAACCGGTTGTCGAAACTGCCGAATGACCAGCCGAGATTGCCGCCGACATAAATGCCGGTCCAGTCGATGCTCTGCTGCTGAGCCGGAACCGCCTCATAGGCAGGGGCCGGAGCCTGGGGAAGGTCCGCCGCCAGAACCGGGGCGGTTCCCACTGTTGCGGCAGTCACTGCCAGGCCTGCAAGCGCAAGACGTTTCATGAATGATACTCCAGATCCATACTATCCATACTGAGCTGGCCAAGTTCCTTGACCAGGCAAGAGGGACGGTTATGCCGCGCCCTCACTCCCCCGGTAGGGACATATGGGGAGCGTTTGTGGCGGATCAGGATTTAGATTTGGGAGTTTTGATGACAAATCGGGGCAACATTCTGTCAAGGTGAACGTCACGTTAAGCGAGTTGCAATTTGCAATGAAACCGGAACAAAGATGCTTGTCCCCGGGTTTCCCCATACCAATCTATTGCGTATAAGGCGCCCAAGTGATTTGCGCGCTCCCTCCGAAACCGTGCGCGCAGACCACAAAAACCCGAACCGGAACTCGTAGATGCTGTTTGACTATATTAGCCTCGCTGGCGGATTGGTTGTGCTGATTATTGCCGGCGATGTCTTGGTCAGGGGCTCTGTGGGTATCGCTCAGCGGCTGGGAATTCCGAATCTGGTCATTGGCTTGACCATCGTCGCATTCGGCACATCGGCACCGGAACTGGTCATCTCCCTCAAGGCCGCGATGGAAGACGCCGGCGGCATCGCGATCGGCAACGTGGTCGGGTCGAACATTGCCAATGTTCTGCTTGTTCTCGGAATGCCGGCGCTCATTGCCGCCACACCGTGCGGAGAAGACGGCGCGACACGCAACGCCATGTTCATGGTTGCCGTCACTGTCGTCTTCATCGGTCTGTGCTTTTTCACGCCGATCGGGCTACTCGCCGGGATCGTGCTTCTGGTCCTTCTGGCGATTTTTCTGACCGCCTCCACGATCACCGCCCGCCGCCATCGAATGAAACAGAAGACGATTTCGGCCGCATCGGCAGGCGCTGCCGTCGCCGACGCGGAGATCGACGACGACGATACGCTGGACGACGTCGAGGACGTTCCGGATTCCGTCTGGATCGCGCTGGTCTACATCGTTCTCGGTCTCGTCGGACTGCCTTTGGGTGCGCATTTCACCATTACCGGCGCAACCGACATCGCGTCCCACTGGGGCGTCAGCGAAGCCGTGATCGGTCTGACGGTCATCGCGCTCGGAACATCGCTTCCAGAACTCGCGACAACGGTCATGGCCGCCATTCGCCAGCACGGCGCCGTCGCGATTGGCAATGTCATCGGTTCGAACATCTTCAACCTGCTTGCAATCATCGGCATCACGGCAGTTGTGGTCCCGATCGACGTCCCGGCCGAGGTTCTCAAACTCGATGTCTGGGTGATGCTCGCCTGTGCGGTGCTTCTGGCCGTGCTCGCCGCATTCCGCATCTGTCTGGGCAAGATCTCCGGCCTGGCCATGACGGCCGCCTACGGCCTCTATATTACCACGGTGTACATGCTCGGCCACGCCAGCTGACATTTCCGGCAGGAACCGGCACGAACGGCATGGGAATACCTCTTTCCCAATGAGCCGATGACGCTTAAATGTCTGTTATGCAGGACAGATCCGATTCTCCAGAAGCTGACGGCGACACGGCCACGGAAGACCCCGCCCGCACGAAAAAGGGCGTGGAGGTTATCGCCAATGAAGTGAAGCGCTTGCCCAACGGTCCCGGCGTCTACCGGATGCTGGACGAAAACGGCGAGGTCCTCTACGTCGGCAAGGCCAGAAGCCTGAAAAAAAGGGTCACCAGCTACACCCGCCTTCAGGGGCAGTCCAACCGGATCATGCGGATGATCCTGTCGACGGCGGCAATGGAATTCGTGGTCACCAAGACGGAACCCGAAGCCCTCCTCCTGGAAGCCAACCTGATCAAACGGCTCCGGCCGCGGTTCAATGTTCTTCTCAGGGACGACAAGTCGTTCCCCTATATCCTTGTGACGGGTGACCACGAGGCGGCGGCGATCGTCAAGCATAGGGGCGCTCGGAAACGCAAGGGCGACTACTTCGGCCCGTTTGCTTCCGCCGGCGCGGTGGACCGGACAATCAACGCACTTCAGAAGGCCTTCCTGATCCGCACCTGTTCGGACAGCTATTACGAGAACAGGTCCCGGCCCTGCCTGCAGTATCAGATCAAGCGATGCGCCGGACCCTGCACAGGGGAGATCGACCCGCAGGACTACGCTGGGCTTGTCTCGGAGGCAAAGGCCTTCCTGTCCGGGCGCAGCCAGCTGATCAAGAAACAGCTTGCCGAACAGATGGAAGCCGCCTCCGCCGACCTGGAATTCGAGCGCGCGGCGATTTACCGGGACAGGCTGTCCGCCCTGTCCCACGTCCAGGCGCACCAGGGAATCAACCCGCAGTCCGTCCAGGAGGCGGACGTCTTCGCCATTCACCAGGAAGGCGGACAGTCCTGCGTCCAGGTCTTCTTCTTCAGGACCGGTCAGAACTGGGGAAACCGGGCCTATTTTCCGAAGGCCGACAAGACGTTCGGCGAAGCGGAGGTGCTGGAGAGTTTTCTTGCCCAGTTCTACGACGACAAACCGGCCCCGAAGCAGATCCTCCTGTCGCACGGACTTGCCGAGCAGGACCTGCTGGCGGAAGCCCTGAGCGAGCGGACCGCCCGCAAGGTGGAGGTTGCCGTTCCCAAGCGCGGCGAAAAGAAGGAACTGGTCGATCATGCGCTGACGAATGCGCGCGAAGCGCTGGGTCGGCGCCTGGCCGAAACCTCAAGTCAGGCCCGTCTGCTCAGGGGTGTCGCGGAAGCGTTCGAACTGGGCGCTCCGCCACGGCGCGTCGAGGTCTACGACAACTCCCACATCATGGGCACCAATGCGGTCGGCGGCATGATCGTTGCGGGCGCGGAGGGCTTTGCAAAGGGCCAGTACCGCAAATTCAACATCAAGTCCGAAGATCTCGTTCCTGGCGACGACTACGGCATGATGCGCGAGGTTCTAACGCGCCGGTTTTCGCGCCTCCTGAAAGAAAGTGGCCGCCGGCAAAGTCCGGGCGCCGATGTCCTGGCCCCGAATGTCGACACCGGAACGGAAGCAGATGTTCCCGAAAGCACCGCCGATATGCCGGATTGGCCTGATCTGGTTCTGATCGACGGCGGACTTGGACAATTGAACGCGGCCCGGGAGACGTTGGAGGAGCTCGGCATAACGGACGTCCCCCTTGTCGGGATCGCGAAGGGCCCGGACCGCGATGCCGGGCGCGAGAAGTTTTTCATCCCCGGAAAACAGTCTTTCATGCTGCCGGAGCGCGATCCGGTGCTTTACTTCGTGCAGCGCCTTCGAGACGAGGCCCACCGTTTTGCCATCGGCAGCCACCGGGCGCGGCGGAAAAAGGATATCGCAAGGAACCCGCTCGACGAGATCGCCGGGATCGGCCCGACCCGCAAGAAGGCGCTTCTCCAGCATTTCGGCACGGCCAAGGCCGTCTCGAAGGCAGGTGTGGACGACCTGGCGTCAGTGCCTGGAATCTCGGAAGCGATTGCGAAACTGGTCTACGATCATTTTCATGAGTGACCACAGGTTCGCGGACCTATTCACCGGCAGAACCATCGATGCGGCAAGCCGCGCGCGCGCCAGGGGCCCGACAACAGAATGTCTTCTCTAAATTCCAAACGACGCCGGTCCGTTCTTCCTGCTCTGGCGTCCTTGATCTGCTGGTGCGGGTCGCTCGGGGCATTGGTCTTCAGTGCACTCGGCATTTCCGCCTTTGTCGCTCCGGACTTCTGGTTCACGGACAACATGAGCTTCTTCTTGAGGCAATTTCTTGCCGCCGGGCTCCTGGGATGCGCCGCGGCTGCACTCGGCCTTCTGTTGCCGCACCGGTTCGCCCGGACCTATCGGCTGATGTTCGGGCTTGCCCTGGTCGCATTCGCGGGCCTGACCGCGTTAACCGCGATACGGACCCTTGAGAACACGGTCGAGACCCGGATACCTTCCGGAAACGGGCTAACCCTGAAAGTCATCTCCATCAACGTCGAACGCCTGTTTCTGGGTGACCGGAGACTGACACGTTTTCTGGAACGCGAGAAACCCGACATCATCGTGTTACAGGAGGTGATGTGGTGGCTGCAGGAGCGTCGCTGGGAGCGGTTTGAACTGCCTGTCGGAAGCACCGGGGAGAACGGTTTCCCGGAGTTCCTTTCCGTCGGATCGGCTGAAAGCCTGGTCGTCTACTCAAGGTTTCCGGTTCTTCAAACCACGTCGAAGATCGTGCGCGGCGACCTGCATGAGGGCGCCAGCGTCATCTACGAAGCCGACCGCGAAATTCTCGAGGCCACACTGGACATGGGAGACCGGCAATTGAACTTGGTCTCGGTCCACCCTGACAGTCCCCGGGACAATACGCGTTGGCAGAACAAGAGGCGGTACTTTGCAGAGGTCGACAAGTCCATCCGGGACCTCCGGTACAAGAATACCGGTCCCCTGCTCGTCATCGGCGACTGGAACAGTGCGCCCTGGTCCACGCGCTTTCAGAAAACTCTCGCCGAAAACAATCTCGGGACCGCCTACCCCGGAGGATGGCCAAGAACGACGCGGTTCTTTTTCGACCATCGCCTTCGCTGGATCCTGGGAGCTCCCGTCGACCAGTTTGCCGTGTCGGATGACATCAAGGTGCGCAGCGTATCGACCGGACCGCATGTCGGCTCCGATCACCTGCCGCTCATCATTGAAATTGAACTGCCCGCAAAAAACTGATCCTGCCATTCCCTGTGACTTCAGGGCAAAAGTATTTGAGCCCGCCACGCGGATTGGGAACACTGCGGAGAACTTCAAACCGATTCTCAGACAATCTGAATGGCCAAGCTCTATTTCAACTACTCTTCCATGAATGCCGGCAAATCCACCGTCCTGCTGCAGGCCGCCTATAACTATGAGGAACGCGGCATGAACGCCCTCCTCATGATCGCCGCCTTTGACGATCGGGGCGGCAAGGGACGGATCGCCTCCCGGATCGGTCTGGCCGCGGATGCCGACATCTTCACTGCCGAGGACAATGTCCTCCGGCACGTGGAACAGGCGCACGCCAAGACCCCTGTCGACGCCGTCCTTGTCGATGAGGCGCAGTTTCTGACCGAAGAACAGGTCTGGCAGCTGGCCAGCGTCGCCGACCAGTTGCGAATTCCCGTGATGTGCTTCGGTCTGCGCACCGATTTTCAGGGAAAACTCTTTCCCGGCAGCGCCACCTTGCTGGCCGTGGCTGACAACCTCAAGGAAATCAAGACGATCTGCTGGTGCGGCCGCAAGGCAACAATGGTTGCCCGTCTCGACGGCAACGGCCGGATCGTCGAAGAAGGCGAGCAGGTCGTGATCGGCGGCAACGAAACTTATGTCTCCCTCTGCCGCAAACACTGGAGCCGCAGGGAACTGGCCTAGGGTACGGGGAATGCCGGTGCAGGAAACACTTCGGGCCAGCGCAGCCGCTCCGCCCTTGATGTGACCTAGCGTGAGGCATAAAAAGATCGGGACAGGGGTCCGTCAGACGATCCAGATTTTCAATCAATGGCGGCCGGCCGGCCGGCCAAAATCAAAGACATACTTCAAAGGGAGGAAATCCATGAAAAAGACCTTGTTGTCACTTGCGCTTGCAGCCTCGATGGGACTGGCGTCCAGCCTTGCCTCGGCCGAGACCCGCATCACCTACAAATCCGCCAAGTCGACGTCTTCCTATTACCAGATGGCCGTGCAGATCGCCGAAGCGATGAAGGCTGGCACCGATGGCGACATCATCGTCACGGTGGAAGAGAGCCAGGGCTCGGTCCAGAACGTCATGGAAGTGAGAGCCCGCGGCGGCGACTACGTGTTCACGACACCGCCCGTGCTCGTGAAACTTGCCCAGGGCGGCAAGGCCATGTTCGAGGGCAAGTCGGACCCCAAGTTCGACGAGATCCGGGCGCTGTTCCCGATCCCCTCGCTCACCATGCATTTCGTCATGTCCGAAGGCAGCGGCGTGACCGATTTCGCGGGCATGGAGGGCAAGACCATCCTTCTCGGCAAGGGCTCCTTCGGGGCACGCGAAGGCGAGAAATATCTCAAGCTGTTCGGCCTTGAAGGCAAGGTGGACCTCGCCGAGGTTGAACTTTCCAATGCCGTCGCGGCCCTGAAAAACGGCCAGATCGACGGTTTCGTCACAGCCGGGTCCTTCCCGGCACCGAACGTGATCGAGGCCGCCGCATCAACAGGTGTGAACGTCATCTCCCTGAACGACGACCAGATCACTCAGACCAAAAGGACAAAGCTCGTCATTCCCGCCGGCACCTATGCAGGACAGACCGAGGATATCGTCACCACCTCACTTCCGGTCGTGGCCTATACCACCACCGCAATGGATGACGACGCGGCCTACGAGCTGACAAAAACCTTCTGGGAGCAGAAGGCCGACATGGGCAACGCCGCTCCCTGGTGGAACGGTGTCGACAAGGGCCTCATGGGCAACATCACCGGCAAGATCCATCCCGGTGCCCTGCGCTACTATCAGGAAGCCGGGTTTGAGCTGACGCCCGAGCAGCAGTAACTTCCCGCCTTTGCACATAGCTTCTGCGCGCCCGCGCGCAGAAGCCCAGCCTTCCTGCCTCACCGCCGCGCCGGTTCTACGTGCGCATGTTGCCTCCACCGGGAACACTGTCTTGAGACCATTGATCATCGCAGCAGCGCTCGGTCTTGTTGCGTTTCACCTCGCCTTGATCTTTTCGGGCCTTGTTCCCAACCTCGTGAGCCGCCCGCTCCACCTCGCCTTTGCGCTTCCGTGGATCCTGATCGCAGCCAGACAGGGCATGCTTTCAAGGGTGAGCGGCATCGTCCTGAGCGTGCTGGGGGTCGGTGCCTGCATCTGGGTGGCGGTGTCGCATGACAGCCTCTCGGATCAGTACGGCTTTCTGGAAGGCGATCTTCAGTTCGCGATTGCCGCCCTGCTGCTTGTCGTCGTCCTCGAAGCAGCGCGGCGGGCGATCGGCTGGCCGCTTCCGCTCGTGGCGTTGCTGGCCCTGCTCTACGGCCTGTTCGGGCAGCATATACCCGGCGAATTCGGCCACTCCGGAACCCCGATCGCAAGTTTCCTGGGAACATTGACCATCGCCGAAGGCGGCATTTGGGGCAGCCTGACGGGCGTGTCGGTGAACGTGGTCGCGATCTTCGTGATCTTCGGTGCGGTCCTGAACGCCGGTGAAGCTGGTCAGGGCTTCATGAACATCGCTTCGGCTGCCGCGGGACGCCTGAAGGGCGGGGCCGCCAAGGTCTCGGTCCTGTCTTCCGCGCTCTTCGGTTCGATATCCGGCTCGGCCTCGGCGAATGTCGCCTCGACAGGCGCGATCACCTTGCCCGCCATGACACGGCTCGGCTATCCCAAGCGCCTCGCTGCAGCCGTCGAAGCCGTCGCCTCGTCCGGCGGCCAGATCATGCCGCCCTTGATGGGGGCCGGTGCCTTCGTGATGGTCGAGCTGACCGGCGTTCCCTACACATCCATCATGGCCGCGGCGCTTCTGCCAGCCATCTTGTATTTTCTCGCGGTCTGGATCGGCGTCAACGCTTACGCCAGCCATCACGACCTCGCCGGGCTGGACGAAAAGGACCAGCCCTCGGGCCGGGATGTCTTCATCACCTCCTGCTTTTTCCTGATCCCCTTCACGGTGCTGCTTGTTGGCATGTTCTGGATCCGGTTCACCCCGCAATACGCCGCGTCGATGGCGATCCTCGCCAGCTTTCTGCTGCTGTTTTTCAACGCCAGGGGGCTCGGCTCGCTCAAGGATGGCCTCGCCCGGGTCGAAAAGGCCCTGGTCAGCTCGGCGCGGCAGGTGTCGATGATCGCCGCCATCATCGTCTGTGCATCGATCATCATCGGTGTCCTGTCGATCACCGGACTTGGCGTGAAAATCACCTCGCTGATCCTATCCGGTTCCGGCGGGCTGCTCTGGCCGTCCCTGTTCCTCACCGCGCTTGCCTGCATGGTTCTGGGAATGGAAGTGCCGACCACCGCCGCCTACGTGATCTGCGTTTCCGTTGCCGGCCCGGCGCTCATTCAGCTGGGTCTGGAACCCCTGCAGGCGCACCTCTTCGTTTTCTGGTTCGCCCTGCTTTCGACAATCACACCGCCAGTTTGCGGTGCGGTCTTCATCGCCGCGGGCATGATCAACGAGAACTGGCTGAAAGTGGCACTCACCGCGATGGCGCTCGGGATTGGCCTCTACATCATTCCGCTCGCCATGATCGCCAACCCGGAACTCATCCGGCTTGAAGGCAATCCGCTGGGCGCGCTTCTGGCCGCTCTTCAGATTGGGCTGGGACTGGCACTGATCTCCTACGCGATCATCGGATTTCGCAATCCCGCGTATCGGATTCTTGCGGGCAGCGCCGGCATGGCGATCATCTTCGGGTCTCTGCTGCTGACCTGAGATCTCCGTCGCCACGCATCAGGTCACCGGGGCCCCTCCGGCCCGGCGGCTTGCAGGGAAAACGGGGCGCATGACCCGCGCCCTAGCAGGGCACGTGAACAGGTGACATTCCGCGCATGACGAAATCGTAAAGCTGTCCCCCTTGATGCCCTCTGCCGCTCCCCCTAAAAGGGAACAAACAGTAAGGAGTGGGCGTTATGCTCGGCAAAATGTTCAAATCCCTTTTCGGGTCGTCCGAAGGGGGGCAGGCCAAGAGCTCGGCAAAAGCCACCATCGTTGACCACGAAGGCTTTCAGATCATCGCTGAGCCGCAGTCCTCAGGCGGCCAGTGGCAGGTCGCCGGCCGGATCGAAAAGCAGGTTGGCGAAGAAACCAAATCGCACCGGTTCATACGCGCTGACGTGCTGCCGGGCGAAGCCGATGCCGCCAACGAGATGATCCGCAAGGCGAAAATGATGATCGATCAGCAGGGTGACCGAATATTCGATTGAGGCAAGCAGCGCAGAAATGCTAATCGAAGGCAATGTGCGAACCGGATCTGACTGAATTGGCTGACCGGCGCACGAACCGAATTGTGCCGTCGCGGTGGCCCGGACTGTCCCTGAATTGAAAGCCGACATGAAACGTAACGTAGCCCTTAGCCTGCCCAACCTTTTGACCTATGGGCGCATTCTGGCTGTGCCGGCGGTCGCGTTCTGTTTTTACTTCGAGGGAACGACCCCGCGCTGGATCGCGCTCGGCATATTCATCGTGGCCGCGATCACGGATTTCTTCGACGGTTACCTTGCCCGCGCCTGGCAGCAGCAATCCGCTCTCGGGCGCATGCTCGATCCGATCGCCGACAAGCTGCTCGTTTCCGTTTCGCTCCTGATGCTTGCTGCGGACGGCACGATCGGAGGCTGGTCGCTGGTGGCTGCGATCATCATCTTGTGCCGCGAAATCCTGGTCTCCGGCCTGAGGGAGTTTCTGGCCGAGCTGCAGGTCAGCGTTCCGGTGACAAAGCTCGCCAAGTGGAAGACGACGGTCCAGCTCATCGCCATCGCCTTTTTGCTTGCCGGGCCGGCCGGCGATACCATCTTCCCCTACACGACGTTGACCGGGCTGATCGCGCTTTGGCTCGCTGCCACACTTACGCTATATACCGGGTACGACTATTTCCGGGCTGGCATCGGTCATCTCATCACCGAGTAGGCCGGTGATTTCAATTGCCGCAAAGGCTGCGCAGTAAGAGGTCGCATGAACATTCGCTATTTTGCCTGGGTGCGGGAACGTGTCGGCAAGGAAGAAGAAACCCTGGACCTTCCGGCTGACGTGCAAACCGTTGCCGATCTGATTTTGCATCTCAAGGGGATCGACGAGTATCACGCCTCCGCTTTCGAGGAAGAAGACGCAATCCGGGTCGCGCTTGACCAGGAGCATGTGGAGACGGATGCGGAACTCGGCAGCGCCCGTGAAGTTGCCTTCTTTCCGCCGATGACGGGTGGATGAACATGCCGGTCACGCCGAGGATTGTGGTTCAGGCCGACGATTTCAGCGCCCAGGACGAAGCCCTGCGGCTTACGTCCGGCCGCAAGGACGTCGGAGCGCTCGTGACGTTCACGGGGCTCTGCCGCGACGAGGCCGGGACCTTGAGCGCTCTTGAGCTTGAGCACTACCCCGGCATGGCGGAAGCCGAGCTGACCCGCATTTGTGAGCAGGCGATTGAACGCTGGCCCCTGACGGGCCTCACCGTCATACACCGCTTCGGCAAGATACCGCCCGGAGACAACATTGTTCTCGTGATCGCCGCCTCCTCGCACCGCCGCGCGGCCTTCGAGGCCGCTGACTTCCTTATGGATTACCTAAAGACACGTGCGCCTTTCTGGAAAAAGGAACACCTCGTCGCCGGCGATGCGAGCGGCTGGGTCGAAGCCAGGGAGTGTGACGACAAGGACGCTGCACGCTGGACCTGAGCGTTTCGACAGCATAGACTGACCGTCTCTCAGCCCGACAGCCGTGCCGTTTCAATTTTCAGCGGCGGCCTGTCAGCGGCCAAATCTTTGAACTGGTTCCGACAAAGTGAAAACCGACATCGAGCATTCCGATGCTGCCGTTGCTGACTCGTCCGCCGGCGCTTCGCGGCCAACCGGCGAGGTCCTGCGGGAACCGGGCATTCCCTTCGCCGAATTTGTCGCGATCATCGCCATGATCATGGCGCTCAATGCGATGGCGATCGATGTGATGCTGCCGGCGCTTCCGGCAATCGGAGACGCGCTCGACATCATCGAGGAAAACAATCGCCAGCTGATACTGACCACCTACCTGGCCGGGTTTGGCGGCGCCCAGCTGTTTTTCGGACCGCTGACGGATGCCCTTGGCCGCCGCAAGGTGCTCATCGGCGGGCTGGCCCTTTACAGCCTCGCCAGCGTCGGGGCCATTTTTGCATCGGACCTTCAAACACTGCTGATCGCCCGCGTATTACAGGGTGTCGGCTGCGCAGGTGCGCGCGTCGCCGCACTGTCGGTCGTCCGTGACTGCTATACGGGACGCAGCATGGGCAAGGTGATGTCGCTGGTCATGATGGTGTTCATGGCCGTCCCGGTGATTGCACCTTCCGTGGGACAGGTGGTGCTGCTGCTCGCCGGCTGGCACTGGATCTTCGCGTTCCTGCTGTTTGCAGGTCTGGCGGTTCTTGTCTGGTCGATGCTGCGCATGCCCGAGACGTTGGCCCCCGATCGCCGCCGCCCGGTCGAGATTTCCGAGATCTCAAATGCCTACGGGACGGCCATCACCACGCGCGTGTGTGTCGGATATGCGGTCGCGACCGCCTTCGTCTTTGCCGGGCTCTTCGCGTTTCTCGCCATGTCGCAGCAGATCTTCGTGGACATTTTCGGGCTTGGAAACCTTTTTCCCGTCGTGTTCGCATCGATTGCGATCGCGATGGCAATCTCCTCTTTCACCAATGCGCAGCTTGTCGAAGCGATGGGAATGCGGCGTCTCTCGCACGCGGCCCTGATCGTCTATACGCTGTTCGGCTTCTCGATCTTCGCCGTTTCGGCACTCGGTCTTGAAAGCCTGGCCTCGTTTTTCATTCTGACGACGATCGTCATGATGTGCTTCGGCTTTGTCGGTGCGAACTTCAACGCGATGGCCATGGAACCGCTCGGCAAGATTGCCGGCACGGCCGCCTCCGTGATCGGGTTCATCACGACGCTGGGCGGCGCCCTTCTGGGACATGTCATGGGACAACTGTTCGACGGAACGACCGAGCCGCTTGGGCTGGCCTTTGCCGTCTACGGCCTGGCTGCCATCGCCTGCGTCCTGTTTGCCGAAAAGGGCCGCATGTTCCACGCCCTTCATGACGCCAGACAATGAAAAAGGCGGGCTGAGCGGCCCGCCTTCTTGACGCTCGAAAGTCCGGCGTCCCTCAGCCGGTTGCCGCCTGGAGTGCAGGCGCGTCGGCTCTCACGGCCGCATCGTAGTCCTTCATCAGCGTCTCGATGATTTCACCGACTTCGAATGTCGTACCGGCAATTTCCGAGACCGGCGTGACCTCTGCGGCCGTTCCGGTGACGAAGCACTGTTCGAACCCCGGAATTTCCTCGGGCATGATCACGCGCTCGATGACTTCGATACCGCGGTCCCGTGCCAGGTCGATAACTGTACGGCGGGTGATCCCGTCGAGGAAACAATCCGGGATCGGCGTGTGGATCTTGCCGTCCTTGATGAAAAACACGTTCGCTCCGGTGCATTCGGCAACCTGTCCCCGCCAGTCCAGCATCAGGGCATCGGTATAACCCTTCGCTTCGGCAGCGTGTTTTGAAACCGTGCAGATCATGTAGAGGCCTGCGGCCTTCGCCCTGAAAGGCGCCGTTGCCGGGTCGGGGCGCCGGTACTGGGCCATGTCGAGCCGGATGCCCTTGAGCCGTTCTTCGGGCTTGAAATAGCTGGGCCATTCCCAGGCCGCAATGGCCAGGTGGATCGTGTTGTTCTGCGCGGAAATACCCATCATCTCGCTGCCGCGCCAGGCAACCGGGCGGATATAGGCATCCGTCAGCTTCATGCGCGCCAGGGTCTCTTCCTTGGCAGCATTGATCTGGTCGGCCGTCCAGGGGATCTCGAAACCAAGCGTCCGGGCGGAGTCCAGCAGGCGTTCGGTATGTTCCTCGGATTTGAAGATCCGCCCGCCATAGGCCCTCTCACCTTCGAATACACTGCTGCCGTAGTGCAGCCCGTGACTGAGAATATGGAGTTTCGCATCCGACCAGGGCACGAATTCTCCATCATACCAGATGTCACCACTGAGCTGATCAAAAGGCGCTCCCGCCATGTTTCTTCTCCCGGCCGCTCAAAGAGCGATTATTGATTTCTTTCAACAGACGCGAATAACGCCAAAGACTTGCGCCCGTTTTGCTGCTGTAACTTTTGCACAGCACGCGAACTATCGGTATCCTGATGACCGCAGCGGCGTTGAACGGATTCGCTTGTCGACGGATGCCCAAAAATGCATCTTTGAGACCGATCATTTCGCGCGCGGCTGCAGACAAGTAACA
The DNA here is from genome assembly GCF_965232425.1 of Roseibium sp. GTDB lineage: Bacteria > Pseudomonadota > Alphaproteobacteria > Rhizobiales > Stappiaceae > Roseibium. The sequence continues at coordinate 4,005,978 of NZ_OZ246971.1, read as the reverse complement.
ATCGACCAGAATTATGTCAATATGACTGACGTAAATTTCAAAACTGCTGTTTCCCCGGGCCTGGCCGGCCAGGAGGGTACCGTGTCAGGAGCGGACGTCAGCCCGTCTGAGGACGCGTTGCCCTACGATCTGATTGAACTTCTGTTCTTCGCCTACAAGGACTTTACGGGGGATCCGGACGACGTGCTGGCGAAATTCGAATTTGGCCGTGCGCATCACCGCGTGCTGCATTTCGTGGAACGCAATCCCGGCATCATGGTGACGGATCTTCTAGGCATTCTGCGCATTACGAAGCAAAGCCTCGGACGGGTTCTCAAACAGCTCGTTGACGCCGGCATCATCGAGCAGCGCGAAGGTTTGAACGATCGCCGCCAGCGTCTGCTCTACACGACGGAACGTGGGCACACGCTTGCCGAGAAACTCGCGCGCCTGCAGCAGGAACGCCTTGAACGCGCCCTAATTGGATTGCCTGATGGCAGCGAGGAGATCGTCCGGCGGTTTCTGCTGCAGATGATCGACCCCGACGCCCATGCAGACATTCTGAAGCTCGTCAGAAGCCCTTTTCCTCTCAAGGACTGAAAGCCGCCGATAGCAAAAGGAACCAGCCGCCGACATGAAAGTCCAGGTGCCCGACGACAACGCCAACCACATCCTTCTTGTTGATGACGACAAGCGCATCCGGGATCTGCTTTCCAGGCTGCTGAAGGAGAACGGCTATCGCGTCTCCACGGCCGCCAATTCCGCCGACGCCAGGAAGTGTCTGTCCGGACTGGAATTCGACCTGATCATTCTGGATGTGATGATGCCGGGCGAAACCGGCCTCGAGCTGGCGGCATCCCTGCGCGAAGAGTCGGAAGTGCCGATCCTGATGCTGACGGCAAGGTCCGAGGCGACCGACCGGATTGCCGGCCTGGAAGCCGGTGTCGACGACTATCTGCCGAAACCCTTCGAGCCGCGCGAACTGATGCTCCGGATGGCGGCGATCCTCAGAAGGGGGAACAGTCAGCCTGCCATCGTGAGCGAGGAAATCCGTTTTGGCCCGTTTTGCTTCAACAGTTCACGCGGCGAACTCAAAAACGGGGACGCAGTTGTGCGGCTGACGGACCGCGAAAAACAGATCCTTTCGATTTTCGCCGAACAGCCGGGTGCCACGGTGCCGCGCCACAAGATCGTCGGCGGTGAGAGCGGTCTCGGCGAGCGCACCGTGGACGTGCAGATCAACAGGCTGCGCCGCAAGATAGAAACCGATCCGGGCAATCCGATCTATCTGCAGACAGTTCGCGGCATCGGCTACCGTCTGGCCTGCGATTGAACAGGTCCCGATGGCCAACACAGAGATCCTGTTCCGCAAACTTTCCAAATCGGCGTTTTTCAGGCCGCTTCTGCGCGGCTACCGGTCCGTGTCCCGGCTGTTGTACCGGCTCATGCCGAAGGGCCTCTATACGCGGACCTTTCTGATCATTGTCGCCCCGATCGTCATTCTTCAGTCGGTGCTGGTGTTCGTTTTCATGGAACGGCACTACCAGCTCGTCACCAAACGCATGTCGGAAGCGGTCGTCCGCGAGATCGCCGCAATGGTTTATGTTCTGGAAAACTATCCGCAGGACCCTGATCATGCGAAGATCGAGCAACTCGCCTCCAGCGCGCTCGGAATGTCGACGACGATCCTGCCGCTCGAACCGTTGCCGCCGCCAGCGCCAAAGCCGTTTTTCGACGTCATCGATCAGGAACTCAGCCGCGCGATCAGCCAGAAGATACGCAAGCCATTCTGGATCGATACCGTCGGCCGTTCACGCTTCGTCGAAATCCGGATCCAGCTCAAGGATTCGATCCTGCGGGTGTTCACGCGGCGCAGCCAGACCTTTGCATCGAACTCACACATCTTTCTGGTCTGGATGTTTACCACATCGCTGGTTCTCCTGATCATTGCCCTGCTGTTCCTCAGGAACCAGATCAGACCGATCATCCGGCTCGCCGATGCGTCGGAAGCATTCGGCAAAGGCCGCCCGGTGGAGAATTTCCGGGCAAGCGGTGCGCGCGAAGTCCGCCGCGCGAGCGTTGCCTTCATCGACATGCGGCGGCGCATCGAGCGGCAGATCGAACAGCGCACCACCATGCTGGCCGGCGTCAGCCACGATCTGAGAACCATCCTGACGCGTCTCAGGCTGCAGCTCGCCTTCCTGTCTGAATCGCCTGAGAGCGAAGCGATGCGGAAGGATGTCGACGAGATGAGCCACATGCTGGAGGATTATCTCGCCTTCGCAAGTGGTGATGGAGACGAGGAAGCGCAGACGACGGATATCAGTCTGCTGCTGGAGGAATTGGAGGAAGAAGCCGAGATCTCCGGTCTTCTGGTAACCACGCATTTCGAGGGGCCGACGGATGCGCAGGTCAAGCGGCTGTCGCTGAAACGGTGCCTGTCGAACCTTGTAACCAACGGCTGCAAATACGGAAACCGGGTCGAAGTGGCAGGTTCGATCGAAAGGGATTGGCTCACGATCACGGTCGACGACGACGGGCCGGGTATTCCCGAAGACGACCGGGAACTTGCGTTTCGCGCCTTCCACCGCCTTGACCTGGCCAGAAACCAGGACGAATCCGGCAGCGGCCTCGGTCTGGCCATCGCCCGCGACGTCGCCCGCTCACACGGCGGAGATCTTTATCTGGAAGACAGCCCGCTCGGCGGCCTGAGAGCGCGGCTCAGGATTCCGGCCTGAGGCCGCATTGCGCCACTATCAGTAAAGCCGTCCGCCGACCGGCACGTCCTTGTCAGGCGCGAGCAGGACGACCTCGCCATCCTCATCCGGCACGCCGAGCGTCAGGACCTCCGACATGACCGGTCCGATCTGGCGGGGCGGAAAATTGACCACCGCCATGACCAGCTTTCCGGCCAGCGTTTCGGGCGTGTAGTGTTTCGTGATCTGGGCCGACGTCTTCTTGATGCCGATGTCCGGGCCGAAGTCGATCCGCATCTTGTAGGCAGGCTTGCGGGCCTCGGGAAACTCTTCCGCTTCGACGATCCGGCCGACCCGGACATCCACCTTCAGAAAATCGTCGAAACTGATTTCAGTGCTCATGGTCTACCCCTTGCTTTCAGGGGCGACCATGACGGCTGGCAGCCAGCGCTGCAAGCACAAATCGCGTCAGGCGCCGGCCGGTTCCTCACTGGAATAATCCGGCTCGTGATCCCCGTCATCCTGCGACTGTCTGCGCCGTCCGCGCCGGCCGGCAGAGGCCTTCCTGAGGAACGAGCGCATGCCCTTGGCGAAACCCTCGATACCGTTCAAGCGCTTCATGAAAGCGGAGCCGCTGTCCAGTTCCTTGTCCAGTCGCGCCATGGTCCGGGGCATGCCTTCGTCGTCTTCGTCCAGCCAGACCCCGACGACGCGCGCGAAGGCGACCGACAAGCCCTGTGCGACGATGCCCGCCTTCAAGCCGGACACGTCGATCCCGGCCGCGATCAGCATCCATTTCTGGGAGCGGACTTCCAGACGGTTGAAATCCAGTGCCAGCGCCGGATCCTTGCGCGCCGCCCTGTGAAGGGCTCTCACCGCATCCTTGTGCCCGTCCAGTGCATCGATGCGCGACATGAGCACGTCGAATAGCCGGTCCCGGGGCGGCTGGTCATGCATGTCCTCGTCACGCTCATCCAGCACCGTCTTGTCGACACTCTCGGCAAAGGCCGCAACGAGATCCAGTTTCGAACCGTAAGCGCCCCGCATGTCTGACAGTTTTATCTTCGCCTTTTCCGCGACCAGCGGCAGGGAGACGTCCTCGTAGGGATGATCTGAGAGAAGATCCAAAAACGTCTGGAGGATCTTTTGCTTCGTCTTCGCGGTTGTCATGGAGCAATCTCCCTTGGCTCTTGAATGGGAAGATAGGAGATCGCGGGTGCGCCGAAAAGGGTGGCGCACTGCCGCAGTTCACGAATTTTCGCATAATCCGACTGCAATTCGGGCGCAGCCGTCTCCGGCTCGCTCCCAGGGGCGACGCGAGAAAACCTGCCTCAGCCGGCCAGTTCCCGTGCCCGTTTCACCGCGGCTGCAACGGCCTCGCTCAGAACGGGCTGAAGGCCCTCTTCATGCATGAGAACATCGAGCGCCGCTGCCGTCGTTCCGTTCGGGCTTGTCACGTTCTGCCGCAGGACGGAGGGATGTTCGCCCGACTGATGCAGCAACTCGCCCGCACCGCTGACGGTCGCAATCGCCAGTTCATGTGCAATGTCCTCCGGCAATCCGGCATCCTGACCGGCTTTGCTGAGCGCTTCCGCCAGATAGAAGACATAGGCCGGTCCCGACCCGCTGACGCCGGTCACGAGATCAATCTGGTCTTCCGCGTCGAGCCAGACGACTTTCCCGACGGCTGACAGCAGCTGCGCGACGGCGTCTTTCTGACGTTCGCTGACCAGTCCGGTCGGATAGACCGCCGTGATGCCGCGTTTGACCATCGCCGGCGTATTCGGCATGCACCGGCAAACCGGCACATCGCCGAAAACAGACAGGAATTTGGAAACGGGCGTGCCCGCGGCCACAGACATGATCAGCGTGTCGGACGCAACCGCCGGTCTGATGCCCGGCAACACGGTGTCCATCATCTGGGGTTTGACCGCGACCAGAACGATCCCTGCGTGAAGATCATCCGGGACCGCCGCCACGTGCCGGATACCGTGCCGTGTCAGCAGGGCATCCATCTCGTCCGACAGGCCTGGGTCGCAAACGACGATGGCGGACGGATCGATGCCTTCCGCCATCCATCCGGACAGCATGGCCCCGCCCATCTTGCCGGCGCCGACAAGAAGAAAGGGCCGCTCTTTTGAAAAACTCATGCTTCTCCTGCGGTCTCGAACAAGGCCGAGTTCATTGCCTCCGTGGCGGAATGTCCGGCCCACACGACAAACTGGAATGCCTGATAGAAGCGCTCGCAATTCTCAAGCGCGTTTGTCAGCATTCCCTCGATCTGTGCGGAAGACGCCTCGGCGCCACCGCTCAGGAGCAGCGATTGCCTGAACATGATCACGTTTTCTTTGTGCCAGAGGTCGAAATGGCCCATCCAGAGCTGTTCGTTGACGAGCGCCAGAAGACGCAGGACTTCCGTCTTTCGCGGTTCTGTCACCTTGAGGTCGAACGCACACGCCAGATGCAGGGCTTCCACCTCTTCCATCCAGGAAAAGGAGACATGGTAGTCGCACCAGCTGCCTCCAAGGGAGATTGTGATTTCGTCATCGTCCGAGCGCTCGAACGCCCAGTCGTTCAGCGCGGCAACGGTTTCGATGGTGTCAACGGGATTGCCAGGTCGCTCGAATTCGATCTCGATGAGGCTCATGTGCCTTCTCCCCTTCCGAGCCGGAGGCCGGGAACCCGATCAGGATAACCGGGCGGGCCGCCGGGAAATGTCCCATGCCGGAGGAGCAAAACGCGTCCTTTGGTGGCCCGTTAAGATCGAACCGGTTCCGTCTTGCTCCGACGAATCCCTGTTACATCGAGTATAGGATCAGGAATGATTTAATGGATACACACCAATTCGGACGAAAAAGCTGAAACTTGTGGAAGAATTTGGAGAAATTCTGATCAGACTGCCCAAAATCTCTGCATTCCCGCCAACTTTTTTGGTCGTATTTCTGTCATCAACAATCAACAGAAACCGCTCAATTCGGCGTCAACGAACCTGTTCAGGCGTCTCCACTTCCCGTTGCGTCGCCACCTTCCAGTTTGGCAAGCCGTGATTCGAGCTCTTCGATCCGGTCGAGTGCACGCACCGCCATCTCCTTGACGGCTTCATGCTCCTCACGGGAAACCATGTCCATATCGGACAGGAAACGCTCGGCCTGTGCCCGAAAGGCGGTTTCCACCTCGCGTCGTGCACCCTGTGCGACGCCGGCGGCATCCGTCATCAGCTTGGCAAAATCATCGAGTAGGCGGTTCGGGCCCTGGGTCATCTGACCCTCCTTGTACAAGAAAAGTTCAACACCAAAGAGGTATGGGTGAAACGCGGCAAGTTCAAGAACCATTTCCGTCGCACCACCCGTCACCCGGCGGGCTACGTGCTTGACGAACAGGGAAAGATAGCGCAAGCGTTTGCCCGAATGCGCGCAAGCGACACTCCGCCAGGAAGGACCTCACGTGCCAGCAGTTTTCGTCCTGCCGTTTCCGGCAATCGACCCGGTGATCATCGAAGTCGGCCCCTTCGCGCTCCGCTGGTACGCGCTGGCCTACATCGTCGGCATCATTCTCGCCTGGCGCTACATGCGTGCTCTTGCCCTGAATGACCGGCTCTGGAACGGTGCGAAGCGGCCCTCTCCCCTGGAACTCGACGATTTCGTTCTCTGGGGAACGCTCGGTATCATCATCGGCGGACGCCTCGGCTACGTGCTGTTCTACAATCCGGCCTATTACCTCTCCAACCCCGGCGAGGCCTTTGCGGTCTGGTCCGGTGGCATGTCGTTCCATGGCGGCTTTGCGGGAACCGTGATTGCGATGATCCTGTTCGCCTGGCGCAGGGGATTGCCCGTCTGGACGCTGTTCGACCTGGCCGGATGCGCCGCGCCGATCGGCCTCTTCTTCGGGCGCGTCGCCAATTTCATCAACGCCGAACTATGGGGACGGCCGACCGATGTCCCCTGGGCATTCGTGTTTCCGGGCGCCGGCCCCGAACCGAGGCATCCCAGCCAGCTCTACGAGGCGGCCCTTGAGGGGGTTATCCTGTTTTTGGCCCTGCGCGTCCTCAGCCACCGCTTTCAGTTGCTGAAAAAACCGGGTTTTCTTGCCGGCGCGTTCGCATTCGGATACGGCATCGGCCGCTCGATCGCCGAGTTCTACCGCGTACCCGACGCCCATATCGGATATCTGTCGGGCTTCCTGACGATGGGTATCCTCTTGTCGTTGCCGATGATACTCGCCGGGCTCGCGCTCATGATCTGGGCGTCACGCCGCCCCTTGAAGGACGCCGCGGCTTGACGGAGCTCAAGGAGAAAATCAAGGCCCGCATTGCCACTGAAGGCCCGCTTCCGGTGGCGCATTACATGGCCCAGTGCCTCGGCGATCCGGACCGGGGCTACTACAGGACGCGGGAACCGTTCGGCAGCGAAGGCGACTTCATCACCGCTCCCGAGGTCAGCCAGATGTTCGGCGAACTGGTCGGCGCCGCCTGCGTCGCCGCATTCCAGGCGCTCGGCGAACCGGAGGCGTTCAATCTGGTGGAGCTGGGTCCTGGACGCGGCACGCTGATGGCCGATCTGTTGCGGACGGCATCGCTTCGTCCGGGCTTCGTCGCCGCCGCGCAGCTCGCTCTGGTCGAGACAAGCCCGCGTCTCAGGAAAATCCAGCAGGCCACGCTTGCCGGTGCGCCCCTGGAACCGGCCTTTCACGATGCTGTCGAGGACATACCGGAGGGACCTTTCATACTGGTCGCGAACGAGTTCTTCGACGCGCTCCCGATCCATCAGTTTGTCAGGACACCCGACGGCTGGCAGGCGCGCGTTGTCGGGCTGGACGCAGGGGGCGAACTCGCATTCGGCGCCGGAACGGCACGGATCCCGGACAGCGACATACCGGCGGATTTCCGGAACGCGCCACCCGGGACGATCCTTGAAACCCAACCGGGCGCAAATTCGATCGCCGAAGGGCTGGGACACAGGCTCGCGCGCGACGGCGGCGCTGCGATCATCATCGACTACGGCTATCTGAAATCCGCGACCGGCGACACATTGCAGGCACTTTATCGTCACGCCTACGACGATGTCCTGGCGCACCCTGGCGAGGCCGACCTGACCGCCCACGTGAATTTCGAAGCCCTGGCAGGCGCTGCGCTCAGGGGCGGAGCCGCATCGCACGCTTTCCTGACCCAGGGCGAATTCCTGCTGCGGTCGGGGCTTCTGGAACGGGCCGGGTCTCTCGGCACCGGAAAGACGCACGAAGAACAGGAGGCCATTCGCGACGCGGTCGAGCGTCTTGCCGCACCGGCGCAGATGGGTGATCTCTTCAAGGTGCTGGCCCTTTCGAGCACGCCGGCACCCTTTCCGCCATTTGACAGTGTCCCATGAAGCAACCAAGGATCAGAGGTCGGACACGAATCGAAGCAGACCAGGGGCGCGATGTCCGGGCAGGTCAGCCGCGCGCGTCTTTTTGGGGCAATTAATGAAGATCGAAGCAGAAGCACTGAACCTTGACGGGATCCGCCACGGCTTTTTCACGCGGGAGGGCGGCGTTTCGACCGGTATTTACGAAAGCCTGAATGTCGGCCTCGGCTCCGAAGATGCACGCTATACGGTGCTCCGGAACCGCGGCCGGGTCGCCGATGCGCTGAGCGTGTCGGCGGACCGCCTCCTGTCACCCTATCAGATCCACTCGTCCGACGTGCTGACGGTCGAAGGGCCCTGGGAAGATGGCCATCACAAGAAGGCGGATGCGCTCGTCACCGACAAACCGGGGCTGGCGATCGGCATCCTGACGGCCGATTGTGGGCCGATCCTCTTCGCGGACCCGGGCGCCGGCGTTGTCGGCGCGGCCCATTCGGGCTGGAAAGGCGCGCTCACGGGCATTCTTCAGAACACGGTCGCGGCGATGGAGGCACGCGGGGCATCGCGCGAAAACACGGTTGCGGTACTTGGCCCGACGATTTCGCGCCGATCCTATGAAGTCGGGCCGGAGTTTCACGACCGCTTCGTCAGTGATGCGGCCCGCAACGAGGTCTATTTCACGCCGTCCGAACGCGACGGGCACTATATGTTCGATCTCCCCGCATTCATCACCGATCGTCTGCGCGAGACCGGCCTGGGCAAGGTCATCGACCTTGAACTCTGCACCTATTGCGACGAAGACCGTTTCTTTTCCTACAGACGGACAACCCATCGCGGCGAGCCGGATTACGGCCGCCAGATCAGCGCGATTTCCCTTGAGCCCTGACGGCCAGTTTAGTGAATGTGAGGACGACCATGGCACTGCACTTTTCAGACGCTGAATTCGAGCGCCGCTTTACCGAACTGAAAGCCGCCATGGACGCCGAGAAACTCGACGCCATGCTGCTGTTTGCACAGGAAAGCATGTATTGGCTGACGGGCTACGACACGTTCGGCTTCTGTTTCTTCCAATGCCTCGTCGTGACCAAGGACGGGGAAAAGGTCCTGTTGACGCGCTCGGCTGATCAGCGTCAGGCGCGCCATACCTCCAACATATCCGACATACGGATCTGGATTGACCGCGGCTCCGCCAGCCCCGTGCTGCAACTCAAGGAGATGCTGTTCGACATGGATCTTCTCGGCAGCAGGATCGGGATCGAATACGACACGCACGGCATGACCGGCAAGATCGCGCTGCAGATCAATGCCGAGCTGACCAGTTTCGCCGACCTGCGCGACGCGTCGGCGCTGATACCGGACCTGCGCTCGGTCAAGAGCCCGGAGGAAATCGTCTATGTCCGCAAGGCGGCGGAGCTGACGGACAAGGCGTTTCACGCGGCCATGGACGAAATTCGTCCCGGAGCCGACGAAGGCAAGGTTCTGTCGGCCATGCAGGGGGCAATCTTCGAGGGCGGCGGCGACTATCCGGGCAACGAGTTCATCATCGGCTCCGGACACGACGCGCTTTTGTGCCGCTACAAGTCCGGCCGGCGGGTCCTTGACGAGCGCGACCAGATCACGCTCGAGTGGGCCGGAAGCTATCGGCACTACCACGCCGCTGCCATGCGGACGATCATCGTCGGCACAGCTTCAGACAGGCATCAGGAGATGTATCTGGCCACGCGTGAGGCCCTGGCAGCGGTGGAAACCCAGTTGGTGCCGGGAAAGACCTTCGGTGACATTTTCGATGCCCATGCGGAGCGCATGGATGCCCACGGCATGATGCAGCACCGGCTGAACGCGTGCGGCTACTCGCTCGGCGCCCGTTTCACCCCGAGCTGGATGGACACGCCCATGGCCTACCGCTCCAATCCGGCCCCGGTCAAACCGAACATGGTGATTTTCATGCACATGATCCTGATGGATTCGATCACCGATACCGCGATGACGCTCGGACAGACCTACCTCACCACGGAAGGAGCGCCGGAGTGCTTATCCACTCTGCCACTCGACCTGCCGGTAAAGTCGGGATAAACCAAGTGCGACACGGGAATCGGCCGGACGGAGCATCTGTCCGGCCGGTCCTGGATCGGAATGACGCAGACATCTGGAGCCGGACCCCTTCATGCTCTCAATTTCCAGCCAGAACTCCTATTCCGTTTTGCGGGCGGCGGCGGCTCTCTTGCTTCTCGGCTTTCTCGCCGCGTGCCAGTCCTCTCCGCAGACACCGTCACCGATTTCAGGGCCTGTCTCGCAGCCTTCCATCGCCGGACAGGCCGACGCGGAAACCGGCGTTACCTTTGCGTTCGAACCGTTTACCGGCGCCCCGGGTAACATTGCCGATGAATTGTCGGAATATATCGGCAGGGAAGCGCGCCGGCAGAACATCACGCTCGTCAGGCGTGTCGGGGCGGCCGCGACCTATCGGGTAAACGGATACCTTGCCGCCACCGGTCAGCCGTCCAACGGAACCGTGTTCTACGTGTTCGATATCGTTGACGCAAACGGCAGCCGCCTGAAACGCATCTCTGGAACCGAATCGACCGGAGGCGCATCGGGAGATCCCTGGCAGTCCGTCAATTCATCGACCCTGTCTCGAATCGCGGCGCGCTCGATGGTGGAAATCGAGGCCTGGCTCAACCGATAATGATCGCTTAGCCGGATAACCGTGGTTTTGCGTCACAAAATTTCAAAAAAACAACGTGAGAGGGCCTATCACCTGTTGTGGTCCGGTTGCTTGGTTGTTACAACGCCGCCGCCTGCCGGGGGTCGCCTGAACACAACCTGCGGCACCCGGCACTCGACACGACATAGGCCTTTTCAGCGTGTTTGCGGGATATGACAGTCCTTATTCGCGCCGTCGCACCAGAAGGACTTGCGGCTCATGAAGATCGTCGCGGGCAATTCGAACCGAGCCCTGGCTGAGGAAATCTCCAATTACCTGGATGTGCCTCTCGCCAAATGCCAGGTCAGGCGCTTCGCCGACCAGGAAATCTTCGTAGAAATCCAGGAAAACGTGCGTGGCGAGGATGTCTTCGTCGTGCAACCGACCAGCTACCCGGCAAACGATCACCTGATGGAGTTGCTCATCATCATTGATGCGCTGCGCCGTTCCTCAGCCAGACGCATCACCGCGGTTATCCCCTATTTCGGCTATGCGCGCCAGGATCGCCGCGCATCGGGTCGCACACCGATCTCGGCGAAACTGGTGGCCAACCTGATCACCAACGCAGGTGCGGACCGCGTTTTGACCCTGGATCTCCACGCAGGACAGATCCAGGGTTTTTTCGATATACCGACGGACAACCTCTTTGCAGCCCCCGTCATGACCCGGGACATCAAGGAGCGCTACGCGACCGACAACGTGATGGTCGTGTCGCCCGATGTCGGCGGCGTCGTGCGCGCGCGTGCGCTTGCGAAACGGATCGATGCCCCGCTCTCCATCGTCGACAAGCGCCGCGACAAGCCCGGGGAATCGGAAGTCATGAACATCATCGGGGAAGTAAAGGGCTATGACTGCATCCTGGTCGACGACATCGTCGACAGCGGCGGCACGCTCTGCAACGCGGCCGAGGCGTTGCTGTCCCAGGGCGCGGAATCCGTGACGGCCTACATCACGCACGGCGTGCTGTCGGGCGGCGCCGTTGCCCGGGTGACGTCGTCGAAGCTGAAAGAGCTCGTGATCACCAACTCGATCGAGCCCACGGCAGCGATCACCGCCGCCGCCAACATTCGCACGATCTCGATTGCGCCCCTCATCGGCGAGGCAATCAACCGGACGGCACTGGAAAAATCGGTCTCAAGCCTGTTCAGCTGAGGCTAGGGTACGGACACATAAGTGAAGTCAATTTGGTTTGGATCGTTTTGACCAGCTGCGAGGAGCGAAAGCGCAGGAAATGTGGTTCATTTTCAAGCCTTTCGCGACGCGGCAGATGGCCAAAACGGCCAAATCCGGAGGACGGCAAAATGGCTTCATTTATGGGTCCGTACCCTAGGCAAAGACGTCTTGAAAACGCCGGTCCGACCGGCGTTTTTTTGTCTGCTCCACAACACGGGCTGCGCCAACTGCACTACGGGCTGACCCTGCGGCCCCAAAATTTTCCCAAATGATCAAAAAATTCACTCTGAGACCGCGTGCACAGCTTGTGAGCACGCATATTTTGTGATCAACTTTTCGGGCTAAAAATACTTCCAGGGGATTCCAATGCTCGTATCAAAACAATTTTCCAGGGTCCGCAGGGCCCTGTTGTCGGCTGCATTGGCCGTCACAGCCACTGTCGCCCTGCCGTCTGCCGGTGTGTTGGCCGCCGATCCGATCAAGGTGGCTGCGATCTACACGGTGCCGGTGGAACAGCAATGGGTCAGCCGTATCGACAAGGCCCTGAAGGCGGCGCAGGAGCGGGGTGAAATCACCTACACCTTCTCCGAAAACGTCGCCAACACCGACTATGAACGCGTGATGCGCGAATATGCCGAACAGGGCATGGACCTCGTGGTCGGGGAAGCCTTCGCGGTGGAACGTGCCGCGCGCAAGGTTGCCGCGGAATATCCGGACACGGCCTTTCTCATGGGCTCTTCCTTCGGCCCCGCCAAACCGAATTTTGCCGTCTTCGACAACTGGATCCACGAACCCAGCTACCTGTCCGGCATGATTGCCGGTGCCAGCACCAAGTCGAACGTGATCGGCATGGTCGGGGGCTATGCCATTCCGGAAGTCAATCGTCTGATGCACGCCTTCATGGATGGCGCCACCGCCGTCAATCCGGACGTGAAGTTCCTCGTGACCTTCATCAACTCCTGGTACGACCCGCCCAAGGCCAAGGAAGCGGCCTTCGCCATGATCGACAAGGGTGCCGACATTCTCTACGCCGAGCGCTTCGGCGTATCCGACGCGGCCAAGGAAAAGGAAATCCTGGCGATCGGCAACGTGATCGACACCTCCGCGGACTATCCCGGCACGATCCTGTCTTCCGCGCTCTGGCACATGGAGCCGACCATCGATCGTGCCGTGACCGCGGTCGTCGACGGCAGCTTTGAGCCCGCCGACTACGGCCCGTTCAGCTTCATGTCCTACGGCGGCGGCAGCTTCATCGTGGATGAAAGCCTGGCCGATCCGGCCGCCGTTGCGGCCGCAAAGGAGAAGGAACAGGAAATCCTGGATGGCCTCTTCCGCGTCAACGTGAATGACAGCGAACCGAAATCGACCATGTAACGCCCTCTGCCGGCGGCGTCCTGCCGCCGGCATCTCCTGCCCAAGCCGCACTTGCGGCCGACAAACCAAATTCCGGAGCTCCGCATGACGGAACCCACGCAAGCGGCGGAGACCGTCCTCAGGCTGGACGGCATCACCAAGCGTTTTGGCGATCTCACGGCAAACGGCGACGTGTCGCTCGACCTCGCAAGGGGTGAAATTCTGGCCCTTCTGGGCGAAAACGGTGCCGGCAAGACAACCCTGATGAACATCCTCTTCGGGCACTATGTCGCTGACGAGGGCCAGGTCTATGTCGCCGCGCCCGGCACGGGACTGATCGAATTGGAAGCCGGATCGCCGCACGCGGCGCTTGAAGCCGGCATCGGCATGGTGCATCAGCACTTCACGCTGGCCGAGAACCTCAGCGCCTTGGACAACATTGTGCTCGGAACCGAGAAGCTTACGGCGGCAACTTCGGCGCGAAAACCGGCCCGCAAGAAGCTTGAAGACCTGATCACGCGCTCGGGACTGAGCGTTCCGCTGGACGCCAGGATCTCGCAACTGTCCGTCGGCGAAAAGCAGCGGGTGGAAATTCTCAAGGCGCTTTACCGCGACGCCCGGGTTCTCGTTCTGGATGAGCCGACCGCCGTGCTCACGCCGCAGGAATCCGACACCCTGTTCGCGACCCTGAAAAAGCTCGCGGCGGACGGGCTGGCAATCATTTTCATATCCCACAAGCTCGCCGAGGTGATCGCCTCGTCCCATCGCGTTGCCGTGCTGCGGGGCGGACGCAAGGTCGCCGATCTTGCCACTGCCGAGTGCGATCTGCGCAAGCTGGCGGAACTCATGGTCGGACACGAGATCGTGGAAACAGTCCGCAGCAAAGGCACACCGGGAGCCCCCCTGCTCGCTCTCGATGGCGTTTCGGCAGGCGGCGGGCGCGATGCCCTTCATGGTGTGGATCTCACGCTGAACGCGGGCGAAATCCTTGGAATCGCAGGCGTTTCGGGCAATGGCCAGACCATGCTCGCCCGTGTCATCTCGGGCCTGCAGGCCCCGACATCGGGAACGATGATCCTCGCTGGATCGGACGAAACCGGTGCCAGTGCGCGCAAGATGATCGACGCGGGTCTTGCCCGCATCCCCGAAGACCGCCATCACGACGGCATCGTCGGGGCCATGAGCGTTTCGGAAAACCTTGCCATCGAAGCCATCCGGAAACCGCAGAACCAGCGCTACGGTCTGCTGCGGTTTTCGGCCATGCGCGAAACCGCAAGGCGGCTGATAGCGGCTTATGACATTCGTTGCCAGGGAGAAGACAGCCAGGCGCGGCTCCTTTCCGGCGGCAACATCCAGAAAATCGTGCTCGCACGGACCCTTGATCCTGAGCCGCAGGTGGTCCTCGCAGCGCAGCCGTCCCGTGGCCTGGATGTCGGCGCGACCTCTGACGTTCACAAGCGCCTTCTGGCCGCGCGCGACCGCGGTGCAGGCGTGATCCTGATCTCCGAGGATCTCGATGAACTGATGCGCCTGTCCGACAGGATCGCCGTCATGCACCGGGGCAGACTGTCGGCGGCAGACCCGACCGAAGACCTGGATCGCGGGACGCTCGGATTACGCATGGCCGGCCAGAGTGGAGAAGCAGCATGATCCGGTTTGAACCCCGCCCGCCGGCGTCCGTTTCCCGCATGCTTGGCGTCTCCCTGGCCGCAGCCGTCGCCGCGCTGGTGCTGGCCGCCATTCCAATGCTGTTTGCCGGGCTATCGGTTTTCGAAGCCTATGGCCTCATGGTCAAGGGTGCCTTCGGGTCCCTTTTCGCCTTTACCGAAATGCTCACGCGCGCGACACCACTGATCCTGACCGGGCTCGCGGCGGCGGTTGCCTTTCGGGCCAAGCTCTGGAACATCGGCGCCGAAGGTCAGTTGTACATCGGGGCGCTGGCCGCCGTCGCCGTCGGCACCGGTGCCATTTCCGCTCCGGCTTTCGTTCTCATACCGATGGTGGTCCTGGCAGGTGCCCTCGCGGGCGGCCTGCTGATGCTCGGCCCCACCCTGTTGAAGACCCGTCTGGGCGTGGACGAGGTTGTCACCACCCTCCTGTTGAACTTTATCGTCCTGCTCTTCGTGCAGATGATGCTGGAAGGCCCGATGCAGGACCCCATGGGAATGGGCTGGCCGCAGTCGGAACCGATCCTCGATGAAGCCGCCCTGCCCAAGCTTCTGGAACGCATGCGCATTCACTGGGGCCTCGTTCTTGCGCTGGCCGCCTCGCTCGGTGTCTATTTTATTTTGAAGCGAACGGTCTGGGGGTTCGAGATCCGCGCCGTCGGCGAAAACGCGGCCGCGGCCCGCCACGCGGGCATTCCGGTCACCGCCACGTTCATTCGCGTCGGCCTTCTCTCGGGCGCGCTGGCCGGCATTGCCGGTGTCGGAGAAGTCGCCGGACTGAAAGGCTATCTCACCGCCGACCTGTCGCCCGGTTTCGGCTATTCCGGTATCGTTGTCGCCATGCTGGCCGGCCTGTCCCCCATCGGCGTCGTCTTCGCTGCCCTTTTCATCGCCAGTATCTTTGTCGGCGCGGATTCCATGTCGCGCGCCACCGGCGTGTCCAACTATCTTGCGGATCTGATCGTCGCCATGGCGCTCCTGTGTGTCCTCGTCTCCGGCCTGTTCCTGCGCTTCAAGGTGAAGTTCATCAGCGCGCCCGCTGCCAGGGAGGCCGGACGATGATCGAAATCATCGACATTCTTTTCTCCGCCAATTTCTGGGCCGCGGCCCTGCGCATTGCCACACCGCTGATCTTCGGCGTAATCGGAGCCCTGATCTGCGAGCGCGCAGGCGTGCTCAATCTCGGCATCGAGGGGATTTTCACCGCTGGCGCCATGGCCGGATGGATGGCGGTCTGGCTCGGGGCCGGCCTTTGGGGCGGCGTTCTGGTCGCCGCGTTTGCCGGCGCGGTCTTCGGGCTGATCCACGCGATCCTGACCGTGCCGCTGGGGCTTTCCCAGCACGTCTCGGGCATCGGTGTGACGCTGTTTGCCACGTCCCTGAGCTACTTCATCTACCGGACGGCGCTGCCCGATGTCTCTTCTCCGCCAAGGATCGACGCCTTCCAGCCGCTGGACGTTCCGGTTCTGAGCGAGTTGCCGTTCATCGGTCCGGCCCTGTTTCAGCAGACGCCACTGACCTTTCTAGCCCTGTTCCTGGTGCTCGCGACGGCCTATGTGCTCTACAGAACTCCGCTTGGCCTGGCGATCCAGGCCGTTGGCGACAACCCGGCCGCAGTCGAATCCCAGGGGCTGTCCGTCTACGCCGTGCGCATGGGCACCGTTGTCGCCGGGTCGGCGATCATGGCCCTCGGCGGCGCTTTCCTGACGATGTCCGCTTTCGATGCGTTTTTCTTCGGCATGGTCAACGGCCGCGGCTGGATCTGCATCGCGCTCACGGTCTTCGCTTCGTGGCGTCCCGGCAAGGCGTTGATCGGCGCCCTGCTCTTCGGCGCGTTCGATGCCTTCCAGGTGCGGCTCCAGACCGAAGTCGGCAGCTTCATCCCCGGCCAGATTTTCCTGATGATGCCGTACATTCTTTCGATCGCGGCGCTGATCGTGGTGGCAAGACGTGCCGACTATCCGCGCGCACTGCTGGTTCCCTATTTCCGGGGCCAACGCTGAGGTAAGAGCCCATGAGTCTTGATCTTCTGGTAAAGAACGCCAACCTGCCCGACGGTCGAACGGGGATCGACATCGCCTGCAGAAACGGCCGCATCGAAGCTGTCGAGGCCGGGATCGATGCCGATGCCGGCGACATCATCGATGCCGCGGGAAAACTTGTTTCACCGCCCTTCATCGACAGCCATTTTCACATGGACGCGACGCTCTCGCTCGGCCTGCCGCGCATGAACCGCAGCGGCACGCTGCTGGAAGGCATTGCGCTCTGGGGAGAACTCAAGGAGATCCTCACGGTCGAGGCCGTTGTCGAGCGGGCCCTGAAGTACTGCGACCTCGCCGTTGCGCAGGGGCTGCTCGCCATCCGCACCCATGTGGATGTCTGCGACGACCGCCTGACGGGTGTCAAAGGCCTACTGGAGGTCCGCGAGAAAGTCCGCGACTACATCGATCTGCAACTGGTCGCCTTTCCGCAGGATGGCCTCTACAGGTCACCGAACGCGGAAAAGAACCTGCTGACGGCGCTCGACATGGGTGTCGACATCGTCGGCGGCATCCCGCATTTCGAGCGCACCATGGACGATGGCGCCAGGTCGGTTGCCAGGTTGTGCGAAATCGCCGCCGACCGCGGCCTGATGGTCGACATGCATTGCGACGAAACTGATGATCCGATGTCGCGCCACATCGAAACGCTCGCATACCAGACGCAGCGGCTCGGGCTTGAGGGACGCGTCGCCGGATCTCATCTCACCTCCATGCACTCGATGGATAACTACTACGTTTCCAAGCTTCTGCCGCTGATTGCCGAGGCCGGGGTGCACGCAATCGCCAATCCGCTGATCAACATCACCCTTCAGGGCCGCCACGACACCTATCCCAAACGGCGCGGCCAGACCCGTGTACCGGAGTTGCGCGCCTATGGCGTCAACGTCTCCTTCGGCCACGACTGCGTGATGGACCCCTGGTACTCCATGGGCTCGGGAGACATGCTCGAGGTTGCCTCCATGGGCCTGCATGTTGCCCAGATGACCAGCCGTGACGACATCCGCTACACCTATGACTGTGTCACCTCGCATCCGGCAAAGGCAATGGGATTGGACGGGTACGGGCTGGACAGGGGATGCAAGGCCGATTTCGTGGTGCTGCAGGCACGCGACACGATTGAGGCGATCCGCCTGAAGGCAACCCGGCTCAAGGTAATCAAGGGCGGCCGGATCATTGCCTCAACGCCCGAGCGCAGGGCCGACCTGTTCCTTGCGGACCGCCCCGCGGCAGTCGACCCAAGCAGCTACGCACCGAACGAGGGTTGATATTCGCACGCGCTCCACATCCTGAGAAGGGACCGCAAGGTCCGTTTCGAAGGAAGCGCTCCGCGCGCCGAGTACACCGCATCATCCTTCGAGGCTCCGCTTCGCTCCGCACCTCAGGATGAGGTGGAACTGGAAACCAACGCCGCTGTTGCGCAAAAGATCCGCCGCGGTCATTGCCGGACCTGATCCGGCAATCCATGCCTCAGCCGAACCCAATTCCGCCCGGCTTTACCCGAATTGGATCTGGTGAGGCGATCCCCTGCCAAGGCACTGGTCATTCCGGCTGAAGCGCAGCGGAAGGCCGGAACCCAGTACCCCCTCATTTCTCCGTTTTACATTGCTCTTCGGCAACACGGAATACTGGATCCCGGTCTTGCCGCTGCGCGGCAAACCGGGATGACAAATCCGGAAATCGATTTCGCATCCCGACTTGGCACAGGAAGAAATTTCTCTCCGTTCTACAAGACAGATGTTCGACAGTGTTTGCTGAACCGGAAGAGAGCGGGTCGAGCCATGGCATGCCCTGCGAATTGATGCAGGCGTGCGCTGCGCCCGGCAACGTCAATCAAATGAAAAAGGCCCCGGCGCAGCGCCGGGGCCTGTTTTTTGTCGCATCAAGGCAAGCCTGTATCGCCGTTCCGCCTCAGGCAGCCGCCACTGCCTTGAGGAAACGGTCGACGGTCTCGCGCAGGTCCGTGGTGCGGGCGTTGACGTCCGTGGATGCGTTCAACACCTGTCCTGCCGAAGAACTGGTCACCTGGGCCTTTTCGGAGATCGTGATGATGGTCTGCGCGACCTCCTGCGTACCTTTCGCAGCATCCTGGACGTTGCCGGAAATCTCGTTCGTCGCAGCGCCCTGCTGCTCGACCGCCGCGGCGATCGTGCCGGTGTATTCGTCCACCTGGCTCATCGTCTCGGTGATCCCGGCGATTGCGGAGACGGCTTCCTTGGTCGCCGCCTGGACCTCGGTGATCTGCCCCTCGATCTCTTCCGTGGCCTTAGCCGTCTGCGTGGCAAGCTCCTTGACCTCGGAGGCGACGACGGCGAACCCGCGGCCGGCTTCACCGGCCCGCGCGGCCTCGATCGTGGCGTTGAGCGCCAGAAGGTTGGTCTGTTCCGCGATTGCCGAAATCAGGTTAACGACATCGCCGATCCGCTGCGCCGCTTCCGCAAGACCTTCGATCTTGGTGTTTGTATGCACCGCGGCCTCGGTCGCGCTTTGCACGATATCGGTCGTCGACTGGACCTGACGGCGGATTTCCTGAATGGATGCCGACAGTTCTTCCGAAGCAGAGGCCACGGTCTGAACGTTGGTTGAAGCCGCTTCCGAGGCGCTGGACGCATTGGAGGCTTCACCGGCTGTCTCATCCGCAACGCCGTTGAGTTCTTCTGCAGCGGTTCGCATCTGCTCGCTGTTGCTGTAGACGGCATCGAGCATCTGCGTGACTTCGGATCTGAAGTCTGAAATCAGGCTGGCAACCGCATCCGATTGCCGGGCCTGCTCGACGGATGTCTCCTGCTGTTCCTGCTCCAGCCGCTCGCGTTCGAGGGCATTTTCGCGGAAAATATGGACCGAGGCGGCCATCTCGGCGATCTCGTCGCGCGCCGCCTGTGCCGGCACATCGACGCTCGTGTCGCCGCCGGCCAGCTTGTTCATGACATCACTGAGACCGGTGATACGCCCCGATAGTCCCCTGGCCGTGACCAGGCCGAACAGTCCGGCGATCAGTGCACAGACGATCGCGCTTGCGAAAATCCAGATCTGCAGCGTCGTCAGCGGTGCCAGAACCTCGCTGGCTGCCTGCACGACAACGACGGCATAATTCTGGCCGAACGCGGTGACCGGAACGATCGCTGCAAAGACGTCCTGCCCGTTGAAGTCCGGCAGGCGCGTGAAGGTGTTCCCGCCTCCCATCGAGGCGGCGATTTCCGGCGCGTTGAACTTGTCGCTGAGCAGTTCGGAGACCTCAGCCGTGCGCAGGCTGTCGTTCATCGCGAGACCATCCCCGTTTAGGAGCAGGGTCTCACCGGTGTCTCCCAGGCCCGCAAACTTGCCGAGCAATGTCGTGACTTCGGCCGTCGGCGCTTCGTAGACCACCATGCCGATCGTCTTGCTGCCGACCGAGATCGGGGCGGCCAGAAATCCGGTGGCCTCGTTGTTCCGTCCCGGATAGTGCTCCGGATCATAGGCAACCACCGCCTCGTTGCCGTCAACGACGATCGTCTTGTAGGCGTCGGCCAGGGGTGTGGTCTGCCAGGCTTCGGCCTGAACGTTCACACCGAAGTCATCCAGCTTGCGCGCGCTGTAGATGACGTCGCCATTGAGATTGACGAGCAACAGGTCGGGAAAATTGTTCGCGTCCGCAAAGTCGCGGAGCGGCGTGTGATGCTTGGCATGGGCCTTGTCATAGGGCTTGCGCCCGGCCTTGACCAGCTGGTCCCGCTCTTCGACCGGGTGCGGGTTGTCCGTCACATAGATCTTCGTGAGCGTTGCGGACGCCTTGTCCTTGTACTTGGCCCAGGCGGCATCAAAAGCACTGTAGGCCGCCCTGAGCGTCTTGCCCTGGACATGCCCTTCGATTGTTCTCTGTTTCCCGTGATAAAGTTCCAGCAGGCTGTCCCGGCGGCTCTCGGCCAATGCCATCAATCGCTGTTCTGCCTGTCCTTTGACGGTGTTTGCGCTTGAAACGTAACTTGCGATGCCGACGCCCGCAGAACACAGAAGCGCTATCCCTAGGACAAGCGCTGGAAGTTTTGCCGCAACCTTCACGGAATTCTCCAAAGTCTCGCGGGAAGGCGCTGCCTTCCCGCATGTGTGTAGATCAGAGGTTTTCGACGTTCACACCGAAGGTGACGGCGCCGATTGCTTCGCCGCTGTCCGGGTCGACGACCGTAACGCTGACCTGGCTCTGAAGGGTCTGCGTGCTGTCGTCTTCTTCCAGTTCACTGATGTGCACGGCGCCCTTGCCGTTGGAATAGGTGTCCTGCCACTTCGCTTCGTCGCCCTGCCAGTAGTCGGAGGTGACGTCGCTCTGGCCGACATTCAGGCCCTTGCCGTCCATGACGAAAATCTCAGTGAAGAGACCATCGCTGCTTTCCTGGACATCAGCCAGGAAGGTCGACAGCGGGCGCTCAAGCACCGTATCGATCATGGGCTGGTCGACAGCCTCTGCTTCCGCGCGCCAGGTTTTATCGAGTTCATCGATCTTGGCCTGGTCGAAGGCAGCCGTTTCGCCGTTCTGGGCGCGGACGGCGTCGATGACTTCGCTGGAGGTGGCGATCTCCGCGATCTTTCCTGCAGCCAGCGTTTTCAGTTCGCTTTCGAATTCATTTGCGGTCGCTGTACCGGCAAACAAGAAGCAAAGTGCAGTTGTAGTGTAGACGAGATTTTTCATTTTGCTCTCCCAAGGTTTTCAACCCGGGAAAAGCATGACTTCAGCAGATTAAAATTCAGTATATGAAGAACTTAATGCTTAAAATAACAAAATGTTAAGTCGAGAACCGAGAAAAATACTAATATACTAAACGAATATATTTTTCACTCTACTCTATTTTTGATTGAAAAATGCAATCTGAGAATGAAGGATAAAGTTCAAAACACTGGACAAGAAACCAATTTCCGCTTCAAAAGCAGTTCGCTAGGAATTTGCGCTGCGAAAGGTCGCCCGGGAGATACCCGTATGACGCGAAGCCATCCCGCTGCTGGTGAATGTCCGAATCCGGCCGGACCGGACATCGCCGGAAAAATCGGTCGCCGCGGGCACAGATTTGGCACCGACTGTTGCATCGCGCAGGCTTTTCCGCTATACGCGCGCTCGCGCCTGCACCCCTGGAGGAGGCGCATCTGGACCGATCCCGAACAACTCAGGTCATGTCGATACGGTGGTTCGCCGGTCCGCTACCATACACTCAAGGAGTTTGCCATGGCTGCCAGCTATGAGCTGAAGGCGTCGGCACGGGACCGGGTGGGCAAGGGGGCCGCACGGGCACTGCGTCGCGAAGGCCTTCTACCTGCCGTGATCTACGGCGACAAGAAACCTGCAATGCCGATCACCATTCCGGTGAAGGAAACCACCCTTACCCTTCACAAGGGTGGTTTCACCGCGCAGATCGGTATCATCGATGTCGATGGTGAAAAGCACCAGGTCATCGCGAAGGACTATCAGCTGCACCCGGTGCGCGACGATGTCCTGCACGTCGATTTCCTGCGCGTCGCAAAAGGTGCGACACTCACGGTCGAAATTCCGGTCCAGTTCCTCAACGAAGAAATCTGCCCGGGCCTCAAGAAGGGTGGCGTTCTGAACATTGTTCGCCACACCGTTGAAATGACGGTTCCGGCCGACTCCATTCCGGAAGCGCTCCAGCTTGACCTGGCAAATGCAGAGCCGGGCGACAGCCTGCACATCTCGGCTGTTGAACTTCCCGAAGGTTGTCAGCCGACGATCACCGACCGCGACTTCACCATCGCGACGATCGCTGCGCCGGCCGGCGTTCAGGAAGAAGACGAAACCGAAGGCGAAGCTTCTGAAGAGGAAGTCGCCACGGAAGAAGAAGCAAGCGAGTAAGTCTCCGCTTCGATTTGACACGACGGGAGGCGGACGCCGCCTCCCTGCCCTGGCAGCCGTTTTCGGCTGCCTTTTCGTTTCAGCCATGATGGTGCAGGTGCGAGATGAAACTGATCGTCGGACTTGGCAATCCGGGAGCCAAATACGCCGGGCACCGGCACAATATCGGTTTCATGGCCGTCGACGAGATCCATCGCCGCCATTCCGGCTTCCAGCCATGGCGCGCGCGTTTCCAGGGCCAGGTTTCCGAGGGCCGCCTGGGCTCGGAGAAGGTGCTGTTGCTGAAGCCGTCGACCTACATGAACGAATCCGGCCGTGCAGTCGGCGAAGCTATGCGCTTCTACAAGATCGAACCGGAAGACATCGTTGTCCTCTACGACGAACTCGATTTGCCGCCCGCGAAATTCCGGATGAAGAAAGGTGGCGGTCACGGGGGCCACAACGGTCTGAGATCCCTCACGGCCCATATCGGTGCGGACTATCGCAGGCTGCGTCTTGGCATCGGCCACCCGGGCGACAAGAAGCTCGTCTCGAACTATGTGCTCGGCGACTTCGCAAAGGCAGACAGGGACTGGCTCGAACCGCTCCTTTCCAACATCGCTGACCAAGCGGCTCTCCTCGCCGAGGGCAAGGACAGCCAGTTTGCCAACAAGCTCACCCTGGCGCTGGAACCGGAAAAGGCCCAGCGGAAGGACAAGACCGGTAAATCTTCTGACACTTCCGCGAAAACCCAGAAGCCCAAGGGCGAGAGCCACATCAGGCAGGCGCGGCAGGGAAAGCCGGCTGAACTGCCCAAATCGGGGCCGATGGCCGAGATGCTGAAAAAGCTGCTTGGCGGCAGCTGAGACCCGCGACAGACGCCGTTTTTCCGGATTTGCAATACAACCAATACGAGAATAAAAAATGTGATTCGCGTCACAAAATGGCCATGACAACCACGCAAAATCAGGGTGTTACTTGGCGCGCATCGGGGGAGATGCCATGTCTCGGATCCTGTTTCTTGCATTGATTTCATTCTCGTGGTCAAGCCCTGCCCTGGCCTTTGTCAAGCTGGAGGGATACTTCATCGCCGAGAAAACCTGCGAGGCCTTTCACAGCAAGAACCGGCAGACGAATCCGGGCGACATCACCACGCGCCCTCACATGGCTTACACGATGCGCGGCATCAACAAGGAGGGCGGCGACTTCTTTCAGGTCGAGATACCGGGCGCGCCCGTGGCGACGTCGCGCTGGGTAAGTACCGATTGCGGCGTTCATGCGGTCCGGGCAGATACGCACACCGGCGCAGACGAAGATGACGACGACGAGGTGGTGCTGGAGCCGAACGGCACGGAATCGACCGACAACCTCCTGACCCTGAGCTGGCAGCCCGCCTTCTGCGAGACCCGGCCGGGCAAGCAAGAATGCCGGGACCTGAACGACGGCAACCTGCCCCACACGACACGACAGTTGTCGATCCACGGACTTTGGCCCCAGCCGCGGGGCAACGACTATTGCGGTGTGCCGGCCTCCGTCAGGAACCTCGACACGCCGGGAAACTGGCACCGCCTGCCCGCGCCGCAAATCGATACGGAAACAGCCGACGCGCTTCAGGCCGCCATGCCGGGTTTCGCAAGCTTTCTGCACCACCATGAATGGATCAAGCACGGCACCTGCTATTTCGGCAAAGGCGGTGCCGACGAATACTACGACGACACGCTGTATCTGACCGGACTGGTCAACGACAGCGCCGTCGGCGATCTTTTCATCAACAATGTCGGCCAGGAGATCACCGGAGCCGAGATCCGGGCCGCGTTCGACGCAAGTTTCGGAAGCGGAAGCGGCGAACGGGTCCAGATCAAGTGCACGCCGGATGCCGGCAGGACCCTGATCAACGAGATCTGGATCAGCCTCGGCGGAACGATCACCCCGGCCTCGGACCTTGGCGAACTGATGCGCGCGGCGGCGCCGACCGGTGCCGGATGCAAGCGCGGTATCGTCGACCCGGCCGGCCTGCAGTGATGAACCACCCCGATTTTCTCCGTCTGAGACCGCAAACCGGCCGATTTGGGAGCCTCACTGGCAGCAAGTCTTGACCTGCCCGGCCCGCTCGGGCATGTAGCGCGGCGACAGTTTCAAAAAACGAACCGAAAGCGATCTCCCATGGGATTCCAGTGCGGCATTGTCGGACTGCCGAATGTCGGCAAGTCCACGCTTTTCAACGCGCTTACAAAAACCGCCGCGGCCCAGGCCGCCAACTATCCGTTCTGCACCATCGAGCCGAATACGGGCGAGGTCGCCGTACCGGACGCACGGCTGGACGCCATCCGCGGCATTGCCCAGTCGAAGGAAGTCATCCCCACCCGGATCACCTTCGTCGATATTGCCGGCCTCGTGCGCGGCGCGTCCAAGGGTGAGGGCCTCGGCAACCAGTTTCTCGCCAATATCCGCGAAGTCGACGCCATCGCGCACGTGCTGCGCTGCTTCGAAGACGACGACATCACCCATGTCGACGGCACGATCGATCCGATCGCCGATGCCGAAACGGTGGAAACCGAGCTCATGGTCGCCGACATGGAAAGCCTGGAACGCCGCATTTCGCCGCTGAAGAAAAAGGCGACCGGCGGCGACAAGGAGGCAAAGGCCGTCCTTCCGATCATGGAAGCAGCTCTCGCACTTCTTCAGGACGGCAAACCGGCCCGCGTGCTGGAAACCGCCGACGCCGAAGAAGCACGGATGTTGAAGGGTCTGAATCTTCTTACCTCGAAGCCGGTTCTATATGTCTGCAACGTCGACGAAGCCTCCGCCGCCGAAGGCAACGCGCTGTCGCAGAAGGTTGCCGAAAAGGCTGCCCAGGAGGGAGCGGTTGCCGTTGTCATTTCCGCCGCAATCGAGGCAGAGATTTCCCAGCTCGAGAAGGAAGAGCAGGACGAGTTCCTGGAAACCATCGGTCTCGAGGAGCCCGGTCTCGACCGCATGATCCGCGCCGGCTATGACCTGCTCGGCCTGATCACCTATTTTACCGCCGGCCCGAAGGAGACAAGGGCCTGGACGATCACCGAGGGTACAAAGGCTCCCGGTGCCGCAGGCGTCATTCACACCGATTTCGAGCGGGGTTTCATCCGCGCGCAGACAATCGCCTACGAAGATTATGTCACTCTTGGCGGCGAAAACGCGGCCAAGGAGGCCGGCAAGGCCCGCGACGAAGGCAAGGAGTACATCGTCAAGGATGGCGACGTCCTGCTCTTCAAGTTCAATACGTGATCGAAAGACTGGGCTTCCTGCACCCAGACAGGTGACTCAGCCTCACCTGAACGCCGGCCGGTGACCGTAGTGTGCGCCGGTTCATGACGCAAAGAAAAACCCCGTTGGTTTCAACGGGGTTTTTTCTTAGCTTCGGTCCAGTCCCATCATCATCAGTGGGTTCGGACCTTGCTGGTCCTGCCATTTGCGGCGCCTGTGATGACCGGACTGTGAACTCCAGCCTGTTTTCGGTGCACCGTATTCCTGGGTCAGGCGGTGCGTTTGGTAGTTGGAACGAATGTTGTATTCCATCGTCTCTCTCCCTTTCTGTGCAAGAACCCTTTGTCCTTGCGTCTGTCAGGGATATGGGGAGCCCTCGTGTCCAATGTGTGAAGAACGCATTACAGTTCGGACACACGCACTTAACCTATTGATTTAATGATAAAAAGAATAGAATGATACTGCGATGCGAGACCTGCGCGCCGTGAGATCTTGACGAAATCGGGACAGGCACGACAAAACCCCCGCCGGTCTTCCGGCGGGGGTTCTGTCAGCTGCGGTCCAGACCCTGCATGGTCAGCGGATTCGGACCTTTCCTGTCTTGCCATTTGCCCTTGTTTTTTCCAAATCCGAACAAGGATCCGAAAAAGTCCTGCTGGCTCTGTGCCGCGCGGGCCATGACATCGACACTGTCGTAAGATTGACCTCTGTACTTCATTTTACTCACTCCCTTCATTGCAAGTGCATCATTGCCTTGCGTCTGACAGAGATATGGCCACGGCACATGTCCGATGAGTGGCCTTGAGATTAACGTTCGGCCATGTTCAGCTTTGTCCTGTTGTCACTGTCATTTCTCCGGGGGCCCTTTCGTGACTTTTGACCAGATCGCCTTGTTTGTGCTTTTCGGAATTGTCTTTGCTCTGCTTGTCTGGGGCCGGATCAGGTTTGATCTCGTTGCCTTCGCCGCACTGATCGTCGGGGCCTTTCTCGGGCTCGTTCCCTCCGGCGAGATTTTCAACGGCTTCGGACACGCGGCCGTCATCATCATCGCGCTGGTCCTGATCGTCTCGAAGGGTTTGATGAACTCGGGGGCGGTCGAGCTGATTGCAAACCATCTCCTGTCGGCCTCCAGAGGCCTTGCACGCCACATATCGCTGATGTCGGTGGTCGGTGCGGGGCTCTCCGGCATCATCAACAACGTGGCGGCGCTTGCCCTGTTGATGCCCCTGGATCTGGAAGCCGCAAAGAAAGCCGGCCGCTCTCCTGGCCTGTCGCTGATGCCGCTGTCGTTCGCGACCATTTTGGGCGGCATGATCACCCTGATCGGAACACCGCCCAACATCGTCATTGCCGAATACCGGTCCGATGCGCTCGGCCGCCCGTTCGCCATGTTCGATTTCGCACCGGTCGGGCTCACGGTCGCCGTCTTCGGCATCGCCTTCGTCGCCCTGTTCGGCTGGCGCTTCCTGCCCGCGCACTTCAGGGAAAAGCCGAAAGACGAGGGGTTCGCCGACAGTCTTTATTCGGCCGAATTGAAGATCAGCAAGGTCTCTGAGGAAAAACCCGTGGCGGTGGGCGATCTTTATCCGGTTGCCGAAGAAAAGGATGTCGTCATTATCGGCCTCATCCGCAACGGCCGGCGGATAAAGGGCTTTGCGCGCCGCGAACCGATCAAGAGCGGTGACTTTCTCGTGGTCGAGGGCGACCCGAAGGCGATCGAGAGTTTCATGGGGGCGGCCAAGCTCGACTTTGCAGGCTCCGAGCAGCACAAGGGTGGCCTTGGCGGCTCCTCGCTGTCCCTCGCCGAGGCGATCGCGCCCGACAGCGCGCGCATCACGGGCACGAGCGCCTTCAAGCTGCGGCTTCTGTACGGACACGGTGTCACCCTGCTCGGCATCTCCCGCGAAGGCCGCAGGATCCAGAAGCGGGTCCGGCACGAGATTATCCGTCCGGGGGACGTGCTTCTGATGATCGGGACCGAAGAGCGGCTTGAGAACGCCTTTTCCTGGCTGGGTGTGCTGCCCCTGGAAGGACGCAGGACGGACATGATCCAGCGCAACAAGGCCTGGCTGGCAATTGCCGGCTTCATCCTGGCGATCGCGGTCGCTGTTGCCGGTTTTGCCTATCTGCCGGTCGCCCTTGCAGCCTGCGTCGTCCTTTACGCCGCAACCGGCCTTGTCAGCGGCTCGGAAGTCTATAACGCGGTGGAGTGGAAGGTGATCGTGCTGCTCGGGTCGCTGATCCCGCTTGGCCAGGCCTTCGAGAACGCGGGCAATGCGCAGCTGATCGCCGACGGCATCGTCGCCCTGACGGCAGGCGCCCCGGCCTGGGTCACGCTCACGGTGCTGATGATCGTAACCATGACCCTGTCCGATTTTCTGAACAACGTCGCGACCTGCCTGATCGCGGCGCCTATCTCGGTGCAGATCGCCGGAAGCCTCGGTGTCAACCCGGACCCGTTTCTGATGGCCGTCGCCGTAGCAGCCTCCTGCGCCTTTCTCACGCCGATCGGCCACAAGAACAATACGATCATCATGGGTCCGGGAGGGTACCGTTTCGGAGACTACTGGCGCATCGGCCTGCCTTTGGAGATCCTCGTTCTGGCCGTGGCCATCCCGGCGATCCTGGTGTTCTGGCCGCTATCCGCCTGACTGATCAGGCGGCCGGTTTCAGCGGCAGACAGATATCCGTCAGAAGATCCGCCGGCGCGGTGTCGCGCGGATTGTTCAGATAGACTTCCATGCACGGCGCATCTGCTGGCTCGCGCCCCGACTGGGTCAGCCATTCGCCATAAAGCCACTCGTAGGCCCATTTCATGTCCGCGTAGGGTCCCTTGTAATGCAGGATGGCATAGTCGCCCCCATAGGTTTCAACAGCCTCGAACGGGGCCGCGACGGGGAAGCCGTCAGACACCGCCACGCCTGCAGCGGACCGAAGCTCGTCTTCCGGGACATGTGTCGGATCGGAGTAGTACAGGCCCTTCATCGCGCCCACCTGTCCAAGCTGGTTGCGGCTGGCAAGAACCCCGATGGCTTTTTCAAAGGCCTTGCCGATCTCCATGTAGGCGCCCTTGTGCGGAATGACGGCAAGCGTTTCGGTGCCAATGGATTTGATTTCAACCTGATGCATGAGAAGAGATCCTCTTTTCTTGGGAATGGGAGCGCCGCCATTGGCGGGCTGCAGACGGCCTTCGACACCAGCCTCCCGATAGCTCGAGGGAGACTGGCCGTAGACTTTCTTGAAACTGCGGCTGAAGGCTTCCTGGCTGCTGTAGCCGGCACGCGACGCGATCTCGGCAATCGGCATCGCGGAATAGGTCAGATCCGCGGAGGCCCGGTGGAGCCTCAGCCGCTTGACCGTCGCGACGATGGATTCGCCATAGGCCGATTGCCAGACACGGTGCCAGTGCCATGGAGACAGGGCGGCGACTTCGGCAAGCATGGCCAGATCCGGGTCTTCGTCGAGATGCGCGTAGATATATTCGATCACCCGCGTGAAGCGCCGGAGATAGCCGTCATCCTTCGGCGAGATGGACTGCTTTTCGTGCTGTGTCATTGGAAATGGCCCTGCTTGATTTCCGGAACTCTAGCACCGGGCCATCTGACAAATCTTGCTGACTTGGACGCGAGAAGACGACAGGCATGAGGCTTCGACCCGTTTGATGGCGCACACTCTCCTTTGAGCGCCTCTTTGTGTCCTGCCTATCGAAATTGCATCCGCTCTTGTGCTACGACAGAAGGATTGAAC
Organism: Roseibium sp.; assembly: GCF_965232425.1. Taxonomy (GTDB): domain Bacteria; phylum Pseudomonadota; class Alphaproteobacteria; order Rhizobiales; family Stappiaceae; genus Roseibium. Next base: position 3,976,226 of record NZ_OZ246971.1, on the reverse strand, counting down.
GCTTCCCCTCCGCCTCCGCGACAAGCTCCGGTTTCACACAGCACAGCCCAGCCAAATGACACAGCCCCAATACTTTGAAGACTTCGCCGCCGGGCAGGAAATCCCGCTCGGCTCCATCGAGGTCACCCGGGACGACATCATCGAGTTCGCGACCGAGTTCGATCCCCAGGACTTTCACATGAGCGAGGAAGGCGGCAAGGCGTCGATGCTCGGCGGCCTGGCGGCATCCGGCTGGCACACGGCCAGCATCGTCATGCGCCTTCTGGCCGTGAACCTCTTCAACAAGAGCACGGGCCGGGGATCGCCCGGCGTCAGCAAGCTCAGGTGGAAACACCCGGTTTTTGCAGGCGACATTCTGTCGGCGAATGCCGAGATCCTGGGAACCAAGCCTTTGCGGTCCAAACCCGGGCTTGGCCTGGTTTTCATCCGCATCTGCGCCGCCAACCAGCACGGCAAGGACGTTATCGACTGGGAAAATCCCGTTCTGTTCGAAAGAAGGGAGCCGGCCCGATGATCGATTTTTTCGAAGACATCCGTGAAGGCGACACCCTGGAACTCGGACGGTACACCTTCCAGACAGACGAGATCATCCGCTTTGCGGAAAAGTACGATCCGCAACCCTTTCACCTGAGCGAGGAGGGAGCGGCGCAGACGCATTTCGGCCGTCTGTGCGCGTCCGGCTGGCACACGGCGAGCGTTTTCATGAAGCTTTTCGTCGCGAAGATGAAGGCGACGCAGTCAGCGGCCCGCGAATCGGGCGTGACGGCGGCAAAAATTGGCCCCTCGCCGGGCTTTGAGGATCTGAAATGGATCAAGCCCGTCTTTGCCGGCGACACACTGACCTATACCCGCATCGTGACCGGAAAGACCGAAAGCCGCAGCAGGCCCGAATGGGGTCTCGTTCATTCCGACATGCTGGCCCACAACCAGGACGGAACGCTGGTGTTCTCGTTCAAGGCAACCGTCTTTGTCGAACGACGTGCCGCCCGGGCCGGCTGACAAGGAGATCCTTGCCTAAATGTCTTGCGGCCGGTCTTCCCGGCGCTCTCCGGAGACGTGCGCGGCGCGCTGATGAAAGAAACCGGAAGGCGGCGGCGGAACGTGGAGCGCATTGCCGCCGCCACGTCTGTTCAAGTCGCCTAGAGAGTACGCGCGAACAGGATTTCGTCGCGGATCTCGATGCCGTAGTCGCCGCGCAGCGGTATTCCGGGCTTCTGTTCGCGTTCCTCGTCAATGACTCCCTGCCCGATCCGCTCGAAGCGGAACCCGCGCCGCTGATAGAAGCGGAAGGCATCCAGGTTGTCATTTGATGTTCTGACGGTCAGGCGCGGAACCGACTGCGAGCGCGCCTCCGTGACGACCGCGTCCAGCAACTGGCTGCCGACACCGCCCCAGCGATTGATCGAATCCAGCGTCAGGATCTCCCACTCCCCGTCCCGCTTGATCAGCGTGACCAGGCCCACCAGATCGGTCCCGTCGAAGGCGACATAGCCGGGAAGCCGGGACGCATCGACCATCTCGTTGTCCAGCATGATCTCCGGAGCGGTCCAGCGATCCGTCAGGAGCTGACGCACTGCGGGATAGTCCCCTTCTTCCGTTCGGCGAATGACTACAGGCATTGAAGCGCTCCTACCGGTGAAAAACCCTGTTTGAAAGTGGACTGCGGGCCTGCCATCGCGCGCGTTCCAGTTCCGGGTCGACATGTTCTTCTTCAGGATAGCCAACACATAGATAAGCCACGAGCCGCCAGTTCCCGTCAACCTGAAGGATTTGGCAAACCGTTGCCGGATCCAGGATCGAGACCCAGCCGACGCCGACACCTTCCGTCCTGGCGGCGAGCCAGAACGTATGCACCATGCTGACCGTGGAATAGGCCAGCATTTCCGGCATGGTCACGCGGCCAAGGCCATGACCCTGCTCCGGGTCGGTGTCGCTGAAGATGGCCAGATGCACCGGCGCTTCCTGCAATCCGGCAAGCTTGAGCTGCCTGTACCGCGCTGCCTTATCGTCTGGATATTGCTCCGCCGCGGCTTCGTTTTCCGTCTCGAAACTGGCAATCACGCCGTCCCGCTTTTCCGGGCTCTCCACGACGACGACCCGCCAGGGCTGACTGTTGCCGACGGACGGTGCGAGATCGGCCAGATGCAGGAGACGATCGAGCAGTCCGTCCGGCAATGGATCGGTGCGAAAGCGGCGCACATCCCGCCGCCATTTCAGCAGGGCCTCGAAATCTTGCCGGAACTGGTTGGAAAATCGCGGCTCTTCCGCTGGTGGAGGCATGGCGTCAGTGCCCGGGAAATTCCACCAGCGTGCGCACCGGCACATTGAGCGCTTCAAGCTTTGCGCGGCCGCCCAGGTCCGGCAGGTCGACGATGAAGCAGGCGGCTTCGATATTCGCTCCCATGGATTTCAGCAGCTTGCAGGCCGCTTCCGCAGTGCCACCGGTCGCGATCAGGTCGTCGACAAGGATGACCCGGTCGCCCGGCTGTATGGCGTCCTTGTGCATTTCCATCTCATCAAGACCGTATTCCAGCGAATAGGCAATCCGAACGGTTTCGTGCGGCAGTTTCCCCTTTTTCCGAATGGGGACGAAGCCCGCCGACAGCTGGTGCGCAACTGCGCCGCCGAGAATGAAACCGCGCGCCTCGATCCCGGCAATCTGGTCGACTTTCGAGCCTGCCCAGGGCTGCACGAGTGCATCGACGGCACGGCGGAACGCGCGCGCATTGCCCAGAAGCGTGGTGATGTCGCGAAACAGGATTCCCTCTTTCGGATAGTCCTTGATCGTTCGGATCGAATGGACCAATTCATCCTGGATCGTCTGTTCGGTCATCGAACTCTCTTTCTTCAGCTTGTCGTTCGGGCACATGCCCCGACCGACGCTTATAACAAGTTTGCGTCTTCTATCGAAGCAATTTCAGCATGTTGCATTGATCGGTGTAACAACCGCTCTTGCGTCAGGACGTCCGGTTCAGAACACGCCCTGCCACCGCGTCGAGTTTCGCCACAAGCGCGGGGTCGCGTTTTTCGGGTGCCGTCATGAAGGCAAACTCGAGTGCCGTGTCGGACCCTGCCGGGCAGGATTGATGGTCTCGCGGCAGATCCCTCGCAACCCGGGCGACAAGACGCTGGGCGTTTTCGGCATTGTCATGCAGAACCTTGATGATGGCCTGGATATCCACTTCGCCGTGATCGGGATGCCAGCTGTCATAGTCGGTGACCATCGCGACCGTCGCGTAACAGATCTCCGCTTCGCGCGCGAGTTTGGCTTCCGGCATGTTGGTCATGCCGATCACGTCGCATTCCCACGACCGGTAGAGATGGCTTTCGGCAAGCGAGGAAAACTGCGGGCCTTCCATCGCAAGATAAGTCCCGCCCTTCGCATAGGCGAGGCCTTCGGCTTCCGCAGCCGCGGCAACGGCCTCGATCAGCTTCGGGCTGACCGGTGTTGCCATCGACACATGCGCGACGCACCCGGTGCCGAAGAAGCTTTTTTCCCGGGCGATCGTGCGGTCGATGAACTGGTCGACCAGAACGAAAGTGCCCGGCGCATGCTCCTCCTTCAAGGACCCGCAGGCCGAGACAGACAGGAGATCGGTGACGCCGCAGCGCTTCATCACATCGATATTCGCACGGTAGTTGATTGTCGTCGGCGAATAGACGTGTCCCCGGCCGTGGCGAGGCAAGAACACGATTTTCAGTCCGTCTATTTCACCGATCCGGACCTGGTCGGACGGCGTTCCCCAGGGGCTGGCAACAGTGATCCATTCGGCGTTTTCAAGCCCGGGAAGATCGTAGATGCCCGAACCGCCGATAATCCCAAGAACCGCATCAGCCATTGCCAAGTCTCCAGTTGAAACAAGAATCCAGTCCTGTCAGCTGATTAACAAGCAGCGGGAAACTTGAATAGGTCAAAAAACAAAAAAGGCAGGCCGATCACAGATCAGCGCTGCAACCCGGCACGGCTTCTTCCCGAGGAGGACTGCAAGGTCCGTCTCGAAGGATGGCGCAGCCGGCTCTGAAGCTGCCGCCCGTCTTTCGGGGCTGCGCACCTCGAAATGAGGTTGGGGCTTCAGGCAACGGCCAACAAAAAAGGCGGGCCCGAGGCCCGCCTTTTGAAATCTGCCGGTGTTTGTGCGGATCAGTGTTCCGCGTTGCGCCAGAGCTGCTTTTTGGTGAAGTACAGCAGGCCTGCAAACACGATCAGGAACACCATCACGCGGAAGCCGATCTTCTTGCGGTCTTCCAGATGCGGCTCCGCGGCCCACATCATGAATGCGGAAACGTCTTTCGCGTATTGCTCGACCGTCATCGGCGTGCCGTCGGTATATTCGACTGCCTCGTCGAACAGCGGCGGTGCCATCGAAATGAACTGGCCGGCCAGGAACGAGTGGTTGTAGTACTGGCCATCCGGTACGGTGACATCCGCAGGCGGGTCCACATACCCGGTCAGAAGCGAGTAGATGTAGTCAGGACCGTTTTCCTGGTACTGCGTGAAGATGTCGAAAACGAAGCCCGGGAAGCCGCGTTGCGCGGCACGGGCCTTTGCCAGCAGCGAGAAATCGGGCGGGTACGCGCCGTTATTCGCTGCACGGGCAGCCTGCTCGTTCGGGAAAGGCGACGGGAAGCGGTCTGCCAGGATCGCCGGCCGGTCATACATGTCGCCGAAATCGTCCGGGCCGTCGACAACGGTGTATTCGGCAGCAATAGCCTTGGCCTGGTCTTCCGTGAAGCTCGGCCCGCCGTTTTCTGCCAGGTTACGGAAGGCGACAAGCCTCAGGCCGTGACAAGCGGAACAGTTTTCGCGATAGACCTTGAAGCCGCGCTGCAGCTGTCCGCGGTCATAGGAACCGAACGGTCCGGCGAAGGACCAGTTCTGATAGTCGATTTCCACCTTGGCTCCGGCGGCGAGGGCCGGTGTCGCGATGGCAAGGGATGCCACCGCCACCAGGGAACGAACCATATTGATCATGGTGCTCATTGTCTCAAATAACTCCTGATCCGGTTCGCGTTATTTCGTTTCCGGCGCGGCGGCTGCGCCGGCGGGTTGCCCTGATCCGCCCTTCAGCACCGCTTCCGAAATCGATGCCGGCAATGGGCGCGGCTTCTCCAGGAAACCGAGCATCGGCAGGACGATCAGGAAGTGAGCGAAGTAGTAGGCGGTGAAGATACGCGACAGCGTCACGTAGATGCCTTCCGCCGGCATCGCGCCAAGATATCCGAGCGCAACGCAGGTCAGCGCGAAGATCCAGAAGAACTGCTTGAACAGCGGCCGGTAGGTTCCCGAACGGACTTTCGACGTATCGAGCCAGGGCAGGATGAACAGGACCGCGATGGCACCGAACATCAGCACGACGCCGCCAAGCTTGTCCGGCACGGCGCGCAGGATCGCGTAGAACGGCAGGAAGTACCATTCCGGAACGATATGCGCCGGCGTCACGAGCGGGTTCGCCTCGATGTAGTTGTCCGCATGGCCCAGATAGTTGGGCAGGTAGAAGGCGAACCACGAGAAGAAGATCATGAACACGACGATCGCGAACAGGTCCTTCACCGTGTAGTACGGGTGGAACGGCAGCGTGTCCTGCTTGGTCTTCGGCTGCACGCCCGTCGGGTTGTTGTTACCCGTGGTGTGGAACGCCCACACGTGCAGGATGACAACGCCGAAGATCATGAACGGCAGCAGGTAGTGGAGCGAGAAGAACCGGTTCAGTGTCGGGTTGTCGACGGCAAAACCGCCCCACAGCCACGTCACGATGGCTTCACCCACGAGCGGGATCGCCGAGAACAGGTTCGTGATGACGGTCGCGCCCCAGAAGGACATCTGGCCCCAGGGCAGAACGTAGCCCATGAAGGCCGTTCCCATCATGATCAGGAAGATGATCACGCCGAGGATCCACGAGATCTCGCGCGGTGCCTTGTAGGAACCGTAGTAGAGGCCGCGGAAAATATGGATATAGACGGCGATGAAGAACATCGACGCGCCGTTCGAATGGAGATACCGCAGCAGCCAGCCGAAATTCACATCGCGCATGATGTGCTCGACACTGTCGAACGCGGCATCGGTGCTGGGCGTGTAGTGCATCACCAGAACGATCCCGGTGAGGATCTGAGCGATCAGCACGAAGAACAGGATCCCGCCGAAGGTCCACCAGTAGTTCAGGTTTTTCGGTGTCGGGAAGTCCACGAAGGAACCGCGCATGAGCGAAATGACCGGCAGGCGGCTTTCGAGCCACTTGGCCGCAGCGCTCTGCGGTACGTAGTTTGAATGTCCAGCCATGGCTGTCTCCTAAAAATTTCTGCCGTTAACCGATCTTGATTGTCGTGTCGCTGACGAATTCGAGCGGCGGAATCAGCAAATTCTCGGGAGCCGGGCCTTTACGAATGCGGCCGGCCGTATCGTAGTGCGAGCCATGGCAGGGGCAGAACCACCCGCCGAACTCACCGGCGTCGCCAATCGGCACGCACCCCAGGTGCGTACAGATACCGATCTGCACGAGCCAGTTTTCCTTGTCCTTGACGCCCCGGTTCGGGTCGGTTGCCTCGGCGTCGGCGGGCAGGTTGGCGTTCCGGGCCAGTTTGTCCGGCAGATCCGCAATCGGAACGTCCTTGGCGTCGGTCACTTCCGTTTCCGTGCGGTTGCGGATGAACACCGGCTTGCCGCGCCATTTGACGGTGATTGACTGCCCCTCTTCGACGGCAGACACGTCAACCTCGATGGACGCCAGCGCAAGCGCCGAGGCATCCGGGTTCATCTGATCAATGAACGGCCATACCAGCGCGCCGGCGCCCACAACGCCCATTGCGCCGGTCGCGATATAGAGAAAATCACGGCGGTTCGGTTCTTCCGCATCCGTGTTGTGTGCCAAGGTCGCGTCCCCTCAAAAGTTCTACCTGTACCGATAGCCCGCATCATGTCCCACCGCTATCCTGGGAGAAGGATAGAGGGAACCATGCCGGGCTCAACGGTGGCCAAGTGCGGCAGTTCCCCGCATCGGCCAAGCGGCTTGTCTTTTTGCACCCTTCGAAACGCTTGTCCAGACAAACAAACGCCACAAAACGCATATGTCGCAGGCAAAACAACAGCCACGCCGCTTTTCTGCCCTTTTTTGGGGAAAAAGCGCAAGACCGGAATTCAAATGAATCCCGATCCCGCCATTTCGTTTTGCGAATTATGCCGCCTGAACAGGCGCCAGAAAGCCACCCGACTGGTGCTGCCAGAGCTGCGCGTAGAGACCGTTGGCATCGAGCAGTTCCTGGTGCGAGCCTTCCTCGATGATTCGTCCCTGATCCATGACGATCAGCCGGTCCAGCGCCGCGATTGTCGACAGCCTGTGAGCGATCGCGATCACGGTCTTGCCCTTCATCAGTTCGAAGAGACTTTCCTGAATGGCAAGCTCGACTTCCGAATCCAGCGCGGATGTCGCCTCGTCCAGCACCAGAATGGGCGCATCCTTGAGCAGGACCCGGGCAATCGCAATTCTCTGCCGCTGGCCGCCGGACAGCTTGACACCGCGCTCACCGACATGGGCATCCAGCCCCGTGCGTCCGTTGAGGTCGGTCAGGCCCTTCACGAAGTCCATTGCATGCGCCTTCTCAAGCGCCGCCTCGACCTCGTCCCGCTCGACATCCGGCTTGCCATAGGCAACGTTCTCGAAGATCGACCGGTGCAGTAGCGATGTGTCCTGCGTGACCACCCCCACATTCGCCCGGATATCGTCCTGCCGCACGCCGGCAATGTCCTGCCCGTCAATCCGGATGCGGCCACGCTCCAGGTCATAGAAACGCAGCAGCAGGTTGACGATGGTCGACTTGCCGGCACCGGAACGCCCGATCAGACCGATTTTCTCACCCGGAGCAATTGTCAGGTCCAGGTCTTCGATCACGCCGGACTTCTTGCCGTAGTGAAAGCCGATCCCGTCAAAACGGATCTCGCCCTTCGGTACGGAAAGCGCCTGGGCATTGGGGACATCCACCACATCCCGCTCGCGCGAGATCGTGTTGATGCCGTCCTGCACGGTCCCGATGTTTTCAAACAGGCCAGACACTTCCCACAAGATCCATTGCGACATGCCCTGGAACCGCAGGACGAGCGCAACCGCGACAGCGATTTCCCCGGTCGTTACCTTGCCCGCCTGCCAGAGCATGATCGACATGGCCGCAACGGCGAACAGCAGCACCATGTTGAGGGTCGTTAGCGTGATGTTCATGCCGGTCACCAGCCGCATCTGCAGGAACACCGTCTTCAGGAACGACGTCATGGAAGACCTGGCATAGTCTTCTTCGCGCTCCGCATGGGAGAACAGTTTCACGGTCGATATGTTCGTATACGCGTCGACCACGTGCCCCGTCATCACGGACCGCGCATCGGCCTGCTCCCGCGACACGTCCTTGAGCCGCGGAATGAACACCCGCATGGTGATCAGGTAGCAGCCGAGCCAGGCCATGAACGGGATCGCGAAGTAGATGCTCGCCTCCGCGACCACGAACAGCGCCGCAACGAAATAGACCACCACATAGACGAGGATATCCGCGATCCGCGTGACCACTTCGCGCACCGCCAGTGCCGTCTGCATCAGCTTGTTGGCGATACGGCCGGCAAAATCGTTCTGGTAGAACGAGATGCTCTGCCGGAGAAGGTAGCGGTGAACACGCCACCGCACCGACATCGGATAGGTGCCCATCAGGCCTTGGTGAAACAGCATCTCCCAGATCGCGGCAATTCCCGGCAGCAGAACCAGCACAACGAGCCCCATCCAGACGAGTTGCCCCCAGTTGTCCTGGAAGAACGTTTCCGCGTTTTCGGTGCTGAGCCAGGTGACCAGCTCGCCCAGAAACGTGAAAATGGTGACTTCCAGAACGGCAATGAGCGCGCCCAGGATGGAGACGACGAGCAGGATCGGCCAGACGGGCTTGGTGTAATACCAGCAGAACGCCCAGAACCCGCTTGGCGGAACGTCGAGCTCGGTCTTCTCGAAGGGATCCACGAGCTTTTCGAAACGGTCAAACATGACTACCTCTCAGAGCGGCTCAAACGTAGCACGGTCAGATGCGCCATGGCATCCTGACCGGCCATCGATTGCGGCCGCGGGCGAATGGTTGTCCCGGTTGTCATGAAGAACAGACCGGACATCAGACTTGTAAATGACAGCGCAATGATCGCCGTGCCCCAGAAGAGAGCCCCCAGTTCGTCAATGAAGACGGAGACCGGGATGTGTCTGCCTGCAACTTCAAGGGCCTCGACGCGGCCCAGGTTGTAGACGAGCACCGGCACGAACAGCAGCACTGCGACAATGAACGTGACACCGGCAAACGCAGCGGCATGCAGCAGGCCGCGCATCAGCCTGCGCCGCGCACTGCCTTGTGGAACTGGCGGCGGCGGCACTTCAACATCCGGACGGTCCGCCGGCGCAGACAGGTCCTGTGGGTAGAACGAATTCATCGGAACGGCTCCGAAAACGGGAATTTGGTCAATGGTGACGGCAGACACGTGACAAGAAACGCGCAGCACACGGACGGCTTAAGCCGGTCACCGCAGAACTAAGATGTGAAAAAGGAAGTGTTGGCGCCTAAAGCTGCCGGACGACCACCTTGGTGCAGCCAGTGGGGACTGGAAATGCCTGGATCATATGATGATCTATCATGTAAGCCCTCCTGGTTGCGCGGCCGGCGGCCACAAGGAAAATCAAACGTCAACGACGTGAGGTTGACTGACGGTGTTGGTAACCGTTTTAGGCGAAAATGGAAAGGGCTATCTTGCCGGCGCCTCAACGTAACTGACACCTGTTGCCAATCGGACACATTGCGCCGGTCCGGCGGGACCGGGGCGAAACGTCAGTGGTCCTCGAAGACGAATTCGCGAACGTGGATCTCGGCTTCCCGGGGAGTCTTCCACGGCGAAACGATCGGGCCCTGAATGTGCCCGCAACCCAGATCCCGCAGAATCTTCTCTTGTTCAGGCCGCTCGACGCCGAGAGCGACGACCTGATAGTCAAACTTCGCAGCGAGACTGACGACGGCTTCGACCAAGTGTCGCCTGTCGATGCTCGTTTCCAGATCAGTGATGAGCGAGGGGCCGATCTTCAGGAGGTTCGCCCCGCTTTCGATGAATTGACCCAAACCGCTCTGAAGGCTGCCGAAGTTGTCGAGCGCGATACCGCAACCTGATGTCTTGAGGCTCTCCAGCGTTTCCTTCAGCCTGATGCAGTCCTCGATACGCACGATTTCCGGGTCGAGTTCGATCGTCAGGTCAGACAGCGCGAAACCTGCGTCTTCGCAAAGCTGAACAAGCAGCGCCTCGAATTCCGGATCGCTCAGGCTGGCCGCGGTAAGGTCGACGCTGAGCCGCAACGGCATCCCGGACGCCTCGAGCAGCCTGCCCATTTCGGCGAGGCCCATCTCCAGCGCAAACCTCTCGATCCTTGAAATGCGCTTTGCGTCATCCTGGCTGCTCAACATCATCCTGGGATCGACAAGGCCTTCGGAGGGATGCAGCCAATGGGCGGAGACCTCGTAACCGGTGATGCGCCGCGCGTGGAGATCGAATTGCGGTTGCATCAGGAGCGTCAGATTGCCGTTCTCCAGATCCTGATCCAGCCGCGCCATGCTCATGCGCCGGTGTCGGTGCGCCGTCCCGAGCGCTTCGGTGTACCAGCGGTACCGTCCACGTCCCGATTTTTTCGCCGCATAAAGGGCAATGTCGCCGCAATTGATCAGTTCCTCGAGCCCGACCCTGGCGCAGTCGGCCTGGACGAGCCCGGCGCTCCCACCGATCTTGTAGCGCTGGTGCTCGATTGGAACCGGCTGCGAAAGGTCGTCAAGCAGGCGGCTCGCCAGGCGTTCCAGCTGCTTGCCTTCGACCGGCTGAAAGAACGCGACCATGAACTCATCGCCGCCGATCCTTGCAGCCAGCCCGTCATCGCCAATCACCGTTTTCAGAACGCCGGCCACGTGACGCAGCACGGCATCGCCTGCGCTGTGACCATGGCTGTCGTTGATGTCCTTGAAATGATCCAGATCGAGCAGCAGAAGGCCGATCTGATCCGCTTCGTCCCGGCCTGCCGACAGACGCTCCTGCAGGAATTCCGTGATTTTCGCCCGGGTCACCAACCCCGTCAGCTCGTCGTGTTCCGCCTGGTACTTGAGCCGCTTGCGGGTTTCCTCCAGTTCCGCGAAGCGCTCGACCTCGCGCGTCACGTCCTGGCACAGGATGATCATGCGGGTGTCGTCTTCGGTTTCAGCCTCGATGCGCGCGAATGTGAGCTGGTTCCAGAACAGTTCGCCGTTCTTTCGCCGGTTCTGGATCAGTTCCTTGAAGCCGGACGAAAACTTGTCCAGGTCGAACTTGAAGTTTTCAAGCTCGTCCGGTGCAAGCTGCTTGTTCGGAGGCAGGATGAACTCCTGCGGGCGGCGTCCCCGGATCTCCTCGGCGGTATAGCCGGTGATCCTGGTATAGGCGGGGTTCGACCATTCGATCCGGCCATAGACGTCCTGAAGGACAAGCCCCTCGTGCGCATGCTCGACCACCGTTTTGAGAATGGCAGCGTCGTTCCCGAACTCTGATGGTCGCTGGTTGGCCGGAGGCCCCAACCCGCGTCGGCCCAAGGCAATCCCGGCGGAGAAGAACACGGCCCCTACTCCGGCACAGACAAACAGAAATAGTGCAGGCCAGTCGGCCGGGGACGCTTCCATGCCAGTTCATCAACTGCTTCACAAGTTGAAGACTATCTTGGCAGAATAACTTGAAGGAATCGCTAAGCGGGCAGCTTCAATACAGTCGTATTATTGACAATACATGCAACGCACGCATTGAAGCTGCTCGAAACCGAAACGGCACCGGTTGCGGGAAACGAGGGAGTAGGCGGCCATTTGTCGGAACCCTGCCGGATCGTCGCCGAAGGGTCAGGTCACCATTCTTGTCAACACGTAACCCATACCGGCCGAAAAGGCCGAAAGCACGGTTCCCCAGGCGACATCGACCACGGTCACGATGACCGGCCAGTCCCGGAGCGTTGCGTAGTTGGTCACATCATAGGTCGCATAGGTGAAGAACCCGAACATCGCCCCGTAAACGATGGCAATCGCGAGGCTTTCCGACTTCAGCGCCGGCGCGACTGCGAAGATCACGATGCCGACGACGTAGATGATATAGAATGCGCCGGCCGCCCCCATATTCGGTTTGTCCATGAGCAGATGCCCGATGCGGTCGAAATAGAACCGCGTCGCGATCTGCGACAGCCAGACATAGTCGACTGCCAGAAACACCAGTGCAGTCGCAAAATAGGCAATGATGTGTTGAACCATGGGACCCTCGGAAACAAGATATGGCTGATACGCGTCCCGGTGTCGGTCGGATCATGTTGTTGCAACCGCACGGCCCCTTTGTGCGCCGGTCAGGCCGTTTGAACGTCCGCCTTCAGGAAACCTCCCGACTGCCTGTGCCAGAGCTGCGCATAAAGTCCGCGTTCGTCCGCAAGAAGCGCCTCGTGTGTTCCCTGTTGCACGATCTGCCCCTTGTCCATCACGATCAGCCGGTCCATGGCCGCGATCGTCGACAGTCTGTGCGCAATGGCAATGACGGTTTTCCCGGCCATGAGGCTTTGCAGATTGTCCTGGATCGCCGCCTCGACTTCTGAATCGAGTGCCGACGTCGCCTCGTCGAGCACAAGGATCGGTGCGTCTTTCAGCAGCACACGCGCAATCGCGATGCGCTGCCGCTGTCCGCCGGACAGCTTGACCCCGCGCTCACCGACGAAGGCATCGAACCCGCTCCGCCCCCGTTTGTCCGCAAGCTGTTCGATGAACTCGAGCGCGTGCGCCTTGCGGGCGGCCTCGACAAGATCCTTTTCACTGGCTGTCGTGCGGCCGTAAAGGATGTTCTCCCGGATCGACCTGTGCAGAAGCGACGTGTCCTGTGTCACCATGCCGATCGACCTGCGCAGCGTTTCCTGCGCAACCAGGCTGATATCCTGGCCATCGATCACGATGCGCCCGGTTTCCAGATCAAAGAACCGGAGCAACAGGCTGACCAGCGTCGTCTTTCCGGCCCCCGACGGTCCGACGAGACCGACCCGTTCCCCGGGCCGGATGGTGAGGTTCAGGTGATCGATCACACCGCCGTCCTTGCCGTAGTGGAAGCGGATATTCTCGAACCCGATCGCACCCTCTTCGACCTTAAGCGCGGTGGCGTTCGCGGCGTCCGTCAGCGTTATCGGCTTGACGACCGTCTCCATGCTGTCCTGTAGCGAGCCGAAATGCCGGAACAGACCATTGAGCTGATTGAACAGCCGGTTGAGGAGAATGTTGAGACGCAGGATCAGGCTGAGCGCGAAAGCGACATGGCCGGTGCTGATACCGCCGTCCTGCCAGACTAGCAGCGAGGCAGCCGTGATGGATACGATCATGACACCGTTGATCAGCGACATCGTCATCCTGATCGAGGTCAGGTACCGGGTGAAGCGCTGAAGCTTGGAAATAAAGTGTTCGACCGCCTCGCGCGCACCCCGGTTTTCCTCTTCCGTCGAGCCGAACAGCTTCACCGACTGGATGTTGGTGTAAGTGTCGACGAGACGTCCCGTTACACCGGAATAGCTGTTTGCCGTGTCCTTGGCTGCCAGCCGGATGCGCGGAACGAAGTAGACGGCGGTCACGGAAAAACACACAAGCCAGACGGCAACGATCGCTCCGAGCCGCACGTCGAGCTGCGTGACCAGAACCAGGGTCGTGACCGCGTAGACGATGATGAACCAGGCGACCTGCAGCAGGTTGACCATGAAATCGCCTGCGGACAGCCCCGACTGCAGAACCTTTTGCGCCAGACGTCCGGCGAGATCGTCCTGGAAGTAACTCAGGCTCTGTTTCATGACACGCTGGTGGCACTGCCAGCGGACCAGGTTGAAGAAACCCGGAACGACGGTCTGCTCCTCGACCAGCGCCATGAGCGAGTTGACGATCAGCCGCAAAACAAGAACCACGAACGCCATCCCCGCGAGCGTCCAGGCGTGGTCGGTGAAGAAACTGTCCCTGTTGCCCGTTTCGAGAAGGTCCACGATCCGCCCGAGGAAATTGAAGATCGTGACTTCCACGAACGCAGAAAGTCCTCCAAGCACCAGCATGGCCACGAAAGGCCAGCGGACCTGCATCACGAAATGAGCGAGAAATGCAATCCCGTGCCGGGGCATGTCCGTTGGCGGCGGACCTCGAAACGGATCTATCCATGTTTCAAATGTGCGAAAGAGTGAGGACACGTGCCGTCTCCGGAGGTGGTGCGATTCTAGCGGTCATTCTACGCGCGGAAGGTGTCACCCGACCAACAAATATCCTTGCGGTTTTCGCGAACGCGAATGACATTTGGTGCCCAGGCTGATATCCAGCCGAGCCCGAAATCCCGCGTTGAAAAGAATTCCCGAAGCATGCCCGACCTAGCTCTCTATCAACCTGACATTCCGCAGAACACGGGCACGATCCTGCGCCTGTGCGCCTGCATGAGCGTAACTGTGCATCTGATTGAGCCGGCAGGCTTTCCGATTTCGGACAGTGCGCTCAAGCGCGCCGGCATGGATTATCTTGAACGCGCTTCGATGCGGCGGCACAGGAGCTTTGCGGACTTCGAACTGTTCAGGCTGACCCAGAACCGCCGCCTGATCCTGCTCACCACCAAGTCGGACAGGAACTACACGGATTTTGAGTTTCAGGCCGACGACATTCTGGTCATGGGCCGCGAAAGCACCGGTGCTCCGCAGAGCGTGCACGATCTGGTGGACGCGCGGCTGACTATTCCGATGGCCGAGGGTATGCGTTCGATCAACGTCGCCATATCCGCTGGCATGGCGCTTGGTGAAGCCTTGCGGCAGACGAACACATTTCCTAAGAAACTGGATTGAAAGCCGCTCCGGCGCGCACCCTTTGACTTAAAGGCCTGCTTACATGAATGCACCTGCTCCTGAAAATCGCGGTGGTCCGATCCCCGGCAATATCGAGGAAAAGAAAGACACGGCACCCGCCTGGTTCGAGAGCCTGCGTGACAGGATCTGCGCGGCCTTCGAAACCCTTGAAGACGAAATCGGCACACGGTCCGGCCCCCTGTCCGACCTGCCCGCGGGACGGTTCGAACGCACGCCCTGGGAGCGCACCGACAGCTCCGGCCAGAAAGGTGGCGGCGGCGTCATGTCCATGATGCACGGGCGCGTCTTCGAGAAGGTCGGCGTTCACGTCTCCACGGTCCACGGGGAGTTTTCTCCCGAGTTTCGGGGACAGATACCCGGAGCCTCGGAAGATCCGCGGTTCTGGGCGTCCGGCATCAGCCTGATTGCGCATCTGCACAATCCCCATGTGCCCGCGGTTCACATGAACACGCGTATGGTCGTGACAACGAGGCAGTGGTTCGGCGGCGGCGCGGACCTGACGCCGGTGCTGGATGCCCGCCGCACACAGGAAGATCCGGACACGATCGCCTTCCATGAGGCGATGCGGTCTGCCTGCTTGGCCCACGACGTCGCCGACTATGATGCCTACAAGGCCTGGTGCGACGATTATTTCTTTTTGAAGCACCGCAATGAAGCCCGGGGTATCGGCGGTATCTTCTACGACTATCTTCACAGTGGTGACTGGGACGCCGACTTCGCCTTCACCAGGGCCGTCGGCGAGGCATTCCTGGGCATTTATCCAGAACTGGTGAGAAAGAACTTCGAAAAGCCGTGGTCCGAGCAGGAACGCGAGGAACAGCTGGTCAGGCGCGGCAGATATGTGGAATACAACCTGCTCTATGATCGCGGCACGATCTTCGGATTGAAGACGGGCGGCAACGTCGCCTCGATCCTCTCGTCCATGCCGCCGGTTGTGAAGTGGCCCTGAGGGGGCTTAGGGCAGGGACTCAAAAATGAAGTCAATTTGGTTTGGATCGTTTTGACCAACTGCGAGGAGCGAAAGTGAAGGAAATGTGATTCCGCTCCTTGAGGAGACGCAATCCGCCTCAAACCATTTCCGCCTCATTTATGGGTCCATCACCTAGACCGGTCAGGCTGCCGGGGCTTCCCGCGTGACCGCACCGAAGGCCCGCCCGAAGAGCATCTGGAAAAGGCTGGCGACAATTTTCTGATCCAACTTCGGCCCCATGTCTTTCAGCATGTCGACTGCGGTGCGCGAGGGAACGCTGCCCCTGTAGGAACGCTGTTCCGTAAGCGCGACGAATATGTCGCAAACGGTGATCAGCCGCACCTTCGGGACAAGCTGCTCGCCGCGCAGGCCTTTCGGATAACCGGAGCCGTCAAGCAACTCGTGGTGCTGAATGGCCATGCGTTTCACATCCGCGGACACTTCCAGTCTCGACTTCAGGATATCCCGTCCGAACACCGGGTGCTTGTCGATGATGCTCCGCTCCTGAGGCGTGAGCTTGCCGGGCTTGTCGAGAATTGTCAGCGGAATACGCATCTTGCCGATGTCATGTACAAGCCCGCCGGCGATGACTTCCTTGCAGTCCTCCTCGCTCCAGCCGATATGCTTGGCCAGCATGCCCGCAAGGCCGGCGACTTGAAGCGAATGGCTGTATGTGGCGCTGTGATGTGTCTCGACGGCATTCAGCCAGCACGACACGCCATCCTTCTTGAGCGCCGTCAGCATGTCTTCAGCGCTCTCGTTCATCAGGCTGATGCGGATCTTGGCCCCTTCCACCGTCGACAGGCAAAGGCTCTCAAGGAAGGTGTTGCTCGACTTGTAGGCGCGGGCCGTCGTTTCCGGGGTCTTGTGCGGAAGTGCTTCAAGGATATCGGTCTCCATGAGCTGCTTCAGCCGCTTCAGGAGGAGCGCGAACGGCGCGTCACGTTCAAGCGTCTCCGTCTTGCCGAGTGCCCCGGCCTGGATGACCTCCCTCCGGTTCTTCTGCGACACCAGGCAGATGACAGGTATGGATGCGATGCTGCTCCAGGACGCCTTCAGTGCCGTCAGTCCGGCATCGGTAGCACCGAGTAACTCGACCACGGCCACCTTGCCCTCACCAACCGTGTGCGGCGACACCATGTCCATGTTTATGAGGCGGGCCGGAAAGAAAAAGGGAAGCTTCCTGACCGGGGAATCCATCGGTAATGGCCCGTCTGAAATAAGAACTATTTCCATCGATCGTCTCGTTCGCGCCCTCAAAACATGTGAGACATGAAATACAGGTGGATTCCTATAGGGAACTGCAAACGTTATCTTGCAGGGATTACTTTTAAAATTTCGCTAAGGCGCGGCACCGGAGCGTTCGAGCAATTGCTCCTTGGTCAGTGCGAACTCGCTTTCGATCCACACGACTTCCAGCCGCCTCAGAAGTGCGCCGAGTTCCGGTCCGGCCTTGTGACCGAGCGAAATCAGATCCGCGCCTTTCAGGGGAAACTCGGGGATGACCTGTGCGGCGAGATCGGACAGCATGCCCTCGAAGAAGGCGCTGTCCTCCTTCGTTCCCGCAAGACTGGCGGACCAGACAGCCAGCAAGCCGTCGATTGCACCTTCCCGCCCGAACGCATACGTCATCGCTGCGGCGCTTGGACGCCCTGCGGTCCGCAGAAACCGTTTCTTCGCGGCCCACGCGGTTTCCATGCGTTTGCGTTCCTGGTTCGAAAGACGGAAGCGGTCGGAGAGCCTGGCCAGGTCCTCGCGCACGAAACCCGCAAGCACAACTAGTCCGAGTTCGGCATCCCGTGTCTGCGACGCCACGCTGTCCAGCGACCGAAGCGCATCGTAGTCGTCAATCCGGGCCAGGCCACCGGTCGCGATTTCCCAGAGACCGCAATCATTCATCATGCGAAGCGCGTAGGCAGCACGCGGCGCACGCAGCAGCCGGCGCATTTCGTGCCCGATACGTTCTGCGGACAGCTGCCGTAACCCGTTCCTCTGCCGAAGGCACGCGCCGAGACCTTCCGCGTCGAGTTCCCCCTCGCCGTAAGCCGCGTAAATGCGGAAGAATCTCAGGATCCGAAGATAGTCTTCCTTGATACGGCCGTCGGCGTCACCGATGAACCGGACGCGCCGGCCGAGACAGTCGTCGAGACCGCCAAGCGGATCATGGAGATGCCCGTTCCGGTCCACGTAGAGCGCATTCATGGTGAAGTCCCGGCGTCTTGCATCCTTTTCCCAGTCGCGGCCGAAGACAACGCGCGCCTGGCGGCCGAACGTTTCGATGTCCTCCCGCAAGGTCGTGACTTCGTAGGGAAAATCATCGGCAACAATCGTGATCGTGCCATGCTCGAGCCCGGTTCCGATTGCCTTCAGACCGGCGTCCTGGGCGCGGGACATCACGACATCCGGTGGAGCGGTTGTCGCGATATCGACGTCGGGAACGGGATGATCCAGCAAGGTGTTGCGCACCGCCCCGCCGACGACCCGCGCCTCGTCTCCGTCGCGTTCGACGGCGGAGAAAACCGCCTGAATGCCGGGCGCGGCAAGCCAGTCGGCTTTCGAGAGCTTTTCGTCCACACTGGAAGTCATGTGCCTATTCGAAACCACCGGGCACGAAAACGCCATCCTTCATTTGCGTCGGCCGATAGTCCGTCCCGTCTGGTCCGCGGTTCAACGTGGACATGACGATGAAGCCCGCGATCACCAGAACAAGGCCTGACACGGTCAGCCACGCCAGCGGACCCCGCGCCCAGCGGTCGGGATCCTTGCTTCTCTTCGTGAGCCACAACCAGATCGCGTAGCAGAGAAAAGGCAGGAGAAACAGGAGCAGGTGGGTCAGTGCAACACGCAGCATCAGCGATAAACCGTCTCGTACATGGATCTAATGATTCCGGCGGTAACGCCCCAGATATAGCGTTCTCCGAAAGGCATGGCATAGAAATAGCGCCGTTTGCCTTGCCAGTCCCGGCTCTGTTTCTGGTGGTTCACCGGGTCCATCAGGAAATTGAGCGGAACTTCAAAGACGTCTTCGACTTCGTCCGGGTTGGGTTGAAACGGTCCGGTAGTCTGCAGCTTTCCCACGACCGGGATGATCTTGTAACCGGAGCCGGTCAGATAGGGGGCGAGCGTGCCGAGAGGTTCGACCCTGTCCGGCAAAAGCCCGATTTCCTCGTCCGCTTCGCGCAGCGCCGCCTCGACAGGTCCCGCATCGGTGGGGTCGATCTTGCCGCCCGGAAACGCAACCTGTCCCGCATGCGCCTTCAGGTGCCCGGTGCGCTGCGTCAGAACCACACTGAGGCCGGCGTCGCGTTCCAGAATGCCGATGAGCACCGCCGCATCTCTGGGTGCACCGTCCCAGCGCGCGTAGGGTGGAAGATCGGGATTGAGGATATGATCACCGGTTTCAGGCTGAGCGGCACTTTGGGTGGCAACATCAAGCCGTTGCCGCAGGTCTTCCGACCATCGGTTCAAGTGAATCCCTTTGTCCATGACAGGAGCGCTCATCCGGCAACGGGCTCTGATTTGGTTATTGTCTGCACAATCAAATGGTTATTCCGTTCATTTCAGCAAGTGCGCACCGATCGGAAAAAAGCTCCCTTCGCTCCAGATCCCGGTTTCGGTGCCGCCCGGCGCTTCACGTTCAACGATCAGTTCTGCCAGCTGGTACATGAGCGCACGCGTGAACAGCGCTTCCAGCCTGCCCCGCACCAGAGCATAGGGTTTCAGGCCACCGCTGTCCGTTTCTTTTTCAAATCTCAGCGGGTGTCCGGCCCCAACTTTCACGAGTTCACCGAGATTTGTCCTGAGCGTCAGCCCCTGTTCTTCCCCGGTTCCCGTCACGGCCATTTCAACGGCCAGAAACGGGGCATCATCGACGGTGATGCCTATCTTTTCGACCGGTGTGACGAGATAGTGCTTGCCGTCGGCATCCCGCCTCAGAACCGAAGCGAACAACTTCACCAGAGGCTGCCGTCCGATCGGCGATCCGAGGTAAAACCACGTTCCGTCCCGCGCAATCCTGATGTCGAGATCCCCGCAAAACGGCGGATTCCACTTCTCCACCGGGGGAAGCGACCTGTCTTTTCCGTCCGCCCTGCTCATCAGGGCCTTCAACCCGTCCGGCATGTCTGCCGCGGCTGGATTGTCATTTTGTGGCATGTGTTTCACAGTCCTGAAAAGAAATTCCGGTCCCTCCGGAAAATTGCCGAGACATTAACCTACCCGCCGGTTGCCGGCCCGGGAACGCCCTTCTTAAGCACAGCCTTTTCCCCAACACCTGGAAAGATTCTTGGACCTTTCCACTGTATGGCGCACAATTGCGCCTTATCTACAGATTTATATGGTGTCAGACTGCATGAGTCGCAGCAACCGAAGACAATGCCCCGCACCGCCTCAGGTCCGGGAAAAGACAAGACGGGAAAGGTGATTCATGAGCGTTGTTTCCCCCTCGAACCCCAGCGATGAAGATCTCGCCGCCGTAGCGGAAAACGCGGAACGGGCGGTTGCGCGCATCACGGATGCAAAGGCCGACATCGCGCGGATCATCTTCGGTCAGGAAACCGTCGTCGAGCAGTCTCTCGTGACCATCCTGGCGGGCGGCCACGGCCTGCTCGTCGGTGTCCCGGGGCTCGCAAAGACGAAGCTTGTTGAAACGCTCGGCACCGTTCTCGGCCTGGACGCACGCAGAATTCAGTTCACGCCGGACCTGATGCCCTCCGACATTCTCGGCGCCGAGGTCATGGAACAATCGGCCGATGGCGGCCGGTCCTTCCGCTTCATTCCGGGGCCTGTGTTTTCGCAGCTGCTCATGGCCGACGAAATCAACCGGGCAAGCCCGCGCACGCAATCCGCACTGTTGCAGGCGATGCAAGAATATCATGTGACGGTGGCCGGTCACCCGCATGACCTGCCGCGGCCGTTCCACGTTCTGGCAACGCAAAACCCGCTCGAACAGGAAGGCACCTATCCGCTTCCGGAAGCGCAGCTTGACCGCTTCCTCATGCAGATCGACGTTCATTATCCCGATCTTGAGGCCGAGCGCCGGATCCTTCTGGAGACGACCGGCGCGGATCAGGCGGAAGCGCAGGTTGCGATGAATGCCGAGGAACTGATGGAGTATCAGCAGCTCGTGCGTCGCATGCCGGTCGGTGAATCGGTTGTTGAAGCCATTTTGAAACTTGTCCGTTCGGCGCGGCCCGACGACAGCTCGGCCGAGAGCGACGTCACCAAGCTGATCGCGTGGGGACCGGGGCCGCGAGCAAGCCAGGCACTCATGCTGACGGTGCGTGCACGCGCCCTGGTGGACGGCCGTCTGGCCCCGTCCGTGGACGATGTGCTCGCTCTGGCGGAGCCCGTTCTGCAGCACCGGATGGCACTGACCTTTGCCGCCAGAGCCGATGGTCATACTGTGAGAGACGTCATTCAGCGCGTCAAAGAGACAATCGCCTGAGACCGAGTCTTTCGCAGGAGCCCGAGACCATATGGACCCCCGGACAAACAAGGCAGGCATTGACCAGGACGCGTGGCCCAGCGTCATCGGCGAGGCAAGATCCGTTGCCGATGCACTGCCGGATCTCCTGGTGGAGGCGAGCCATGTCGCCAGCTCGATCATCGCCGGCTGGCATGGCAGGCGCAGAGCCGGTCCGGGCGAAAGTTTCTGGCAGTTCCGGCCCTTCAACATGGGCGAGCCTGCCAAGCGGATCGACTGGCGCCGCTCCGCGCGGGACGACCATCTTTACGTACGCGAGCGCGAGTGGGAAGCTGCGCATACGGTCTGGCTGTGGTCCGACCTGTCCTCCTCGATGGTGTTTCAGTCACGCCTGTCCACGGTCAGCAAACGGGACCGCGCCATCGTTCTGATGCTTGCGCTTGCCGACATGCTGGCTGAGACCGGCGAACGGATCGGGCTTCCGGGGCTGACCAGGCCCTTTTCCGACAGGCGCGCCGCAGAGAGGCTCGCCGACGCCCTCGCCCATCTGTCAAAACCTGTCGCCTTTCCCGATACCACATCGGTGAAACGCTTTGCCGACGTGGTGCTGGTCTCCGACTTCCTCGATCCGCTCGACGAAATTGCCGAATGGGTCGCCCGCGTTGCCAGCACCGGCGCGAAGGGTCATCTGGTGCAGGTCCTCGATCCTATCGAGGAAACCTTTCCCTTCGATGGCCGGATCGAATTTACCGATCCGGAGCTCGGAACGCGCCTGACTGCGGGCCGCGCGGAAAACTGGCGCGAGGATTACCACAACAAGCTGGAAGCACACCGGGCAGAGGTTCGGGACATGGCCCGCCGCGCGGGCTGGACCTACGTGCTCCACCATACCGACCGGCCCGCGGCTGAACCGCTTCTTGTCCTGCACAGCGCACTCTCCGGTGCGCTTGACGTGATGAACAGGGGAGGTATCTGAGCCGATGTTTGCCGGTCTCTCCCTGACATTCACCGCCCCCTGGATCCTCGCCGCGCTTGCGCTCCTGCCGGTCATCTGGTGGCTGCTGCGCTTGACGCCGCCACGTCCGCGCGAAATCGCATTTCCGCCGACGCGCCTGCTTCTCGACATCGACCAGCACGAGGAAACCCCGCAGCGCAGCCCGTGGTGGCTGACCCTTCTGCGGCTGCTGCTGGCGGCCATCCTGATCATTGCATTGGCCGGACCAGTCTGGCGCACATCAGAACCTGTTGGCACCGGAGACGGTGTTCTCTGGCTTCTGGTCGACAACGGCTGGACCTCCGCAAAAAGCTGGGACGCGCAGCTGAGCGCGGCCGAACAGATCCTCGCAACCGCCGAACAGTCGGGGCAACCGGTCGTCTTCGTGGCGACAGCAGAGGGCCCAAATCAGAGTTTCACGCCGGAAGCTGCAAGCGCTGCCCTTGAAAAACTGCGCGCGCTGGAACCGCGCCCCTACCCGCCCCAGCGCAGTGAACTGAATATCGGTCTGCGCAAGGCCGCACAGGACACCATGCCCGGGACGATTGTCTGGCTGTCCGACGATACCGAGCTGGAAGGTCCGTTCATGACCGACCTCGCCGCAATGACGGGCAACGTCCCGGTCACGGTTCTGACCGGTCTCGACACCCCGATGGGCCTGAAGAACCTGCAAAACGATACCGATGCGCTGTCCGTAACCGTGGTCCGCCACGACGAACAGCCTCTTGGGACGGCCAATGTCAGGGCCCTTGACCTGAAGGGACTGGTTCTCGGCGAGGTGCAGGCCAGTTTTGACGCCGGCAACACGGAAACCACCGCTCGGTTCGAATTGCCGAGCGAATTGCGCAACGACATCGCCCGCGTCGAGATCTCCGGGGAAGCGGCTGCCGGTGCAGTCCAGCTGGTCGACGACAGCTGGCGCCGCCGCACGATCGGCCTCATTTCCGGTCAGTCCGGTGATCTCGATCAGCCCCTGCTGTCGCCGGTCTACTATCTTGAGCGCGCGCTGTTGCCGTTTTCCGATATCCGCCGCTCGAAGGACAGCGATATTGCCTTGGCGGTGCCCGAACTGATCGACCAGGGCATCTCCGTTCTGGTTCTTGCCGATGTCGGGCGTCTCCCGGACACAACGGCCGCTGAACTGAGAGAGTGGATTGAGAACGGCGGCACGCTCGTGCGCTTCGCCGGTCCGCGCACGGCAGGCGGCAGCGACGACCTGATCCCCGTGCGCCTGCGGGCCGGTGATCGTTCGCTCGGCGGCTCTCTTTCCTGGAAGCAGCCGCAGCACCTTGCCGACTTCCCGGACGATTCCCCCTTCTTCGGGCTGAAGGTGCCCGAAGAAGTGACCGTGAACCGGCAAGTGCTGGCGGAACCAACATCGGACCTGCCTGAAAGAACCTGGGCGATGCTCGAGGACGGCACGCCGCTCGTGACCGCGGCACCCATTGGCGCGGGCAGTGTAGTCCTCTTCCATGTCACCGCCGACTCGGCCTGGTCCAATCTGCCCCTATCCGGCGTCTTCCTGAACATGCTGCGCAGGATCCTGGCCGTCTCGAACGTTGCCGCCGCCTCCGAAACCACCGATGACAGCACGTCGGCGTCAAGCGTGCTGCCCCCCTTGCGGCTGCTTGACGGCTACGGGCGTTTCAGTGCCCCGCCGGTCGAGGTTACGCCTGTCAGCGCGTCGGATTTCCGGGAAGCGGCTGCCAGCCGGCGAACGCCGCCCGGCCTCTACGGAACCGAAGACGGTTTCCGCGCATTGAACCTCATGGGCGCGGAGGATACCCTGTCATCGCTCGACCTGACGCTGCTCGGCGACCGGGCAACCAGGACCGCCTACCCTGCGTCCGATCCGATCGACCTCAGGGCGTTTTTCTTCACGCTCGCCTTTCTGCTGCTCGTGGCGGACGCAATCGCCGTCTTTCTGCTTGCCGGCGGTCTCAGCCGCGTCGGCCTTCGCAGCCGCGCCGCCGGCATTGCAGGCCTGCTTGCCGTGACGCTCACCTGCGCGGCGTATATCGGCACCTCTCCGGCGCTGGCGCAATCGACATCGGACGAGCTGCAGGCGCTTGAATCCACGCTGGATACGCGCCTCGCCTATGTCATCACGGGCAACCCGGAAATTGACGATGCGAGTGCTGCCGGCCTCGCCGGCCTGACCCGCTTTCTGGCTGAAAGAACCGCGCTGGAGCCCGGTGCGCCTGTTGCGATTGACATCGCGAATGACGAACTGGCGTTTTATTCGCTGCTCTACTGGCCGATCGATCCTGTCGCGGACAAGCCGAACGACCAGACGATGGCCCGGATCGACACGTTCATGCGCAACGGCGGCACCATCCTGTTCGACACGCGCGATCATATCAACGCATCCGCCACCGGTTTTTCGTCGACACCGGCAACGCTGAAACTGCGCGAGATCCTGGAGGATCTGGACGTCCCGCCCTTGCAGCCGGTCCCGCCAGATCATGTCCTGACCAAGGCGTTCTATCTGCTTGATGCCTTCCCCGGACGCTATGCCGGAAGCCCGCTTTGGGTGGAAAGCCTTGAGGAAATCGCCGCGCGCGGCGACCGTCCGGTGCGGGCGGGCGATGGCGTGTCGCCCATCATGATCACGGGCAACGACTTCGCGTCGGCCTGGGCCATCACCGAAGAGGGGGAGTTCATGTACCCCACGGTTCCCAACAGCCCCGTGCAGCGCGACTACGCCTTCAGATCCGGCGTCAACATCGTCATGTACAGCCTGACCGGCAACTACAAGGCCGACCAGGTTCACATCCCCGCCCTGCTTGAGCGGCTGGGACAATAGGAGCGCCGATGGTCTGGTCCCTTTCCTTCGACCCGCTGCTGCCCCTCTGGGCGCTTGTTGCCGGAGGTGCGATCGCCCTCTTTCTTGCGGCGCTTTCCGGTTACCTCAGTCTGCGCGGATGGGTTCTGCGCTCACTCACGATGGCTCTGTTGCTGTTTGCACTCGCCAATCCCGCAGTTGAACGTGAGGACCGCGAACCGCTCTCCAGCGTCGTTGCGCTGGTCGTCGACAAGAGCCAGAGCCAGCGCCTGGCGGACCGGGAGACAACCACGGACGAAGCGGCCGCCGAGATCCAGCGCCGCATCGCTGCACTCAAGGGCTTTGACCTGCGTGTCCTGGAATCCCGCAATGCCGGCTCGGGCAACGGGACGGAGCTCTTCCAGACCCTCAGCAACGGACTTGCGGATGTGCCGCCGGATCGGGTGGGCGGCGCGATCATTGTTTCGGACGGGCAGATCCATGATGTGCCGGAAAGCGCGGGCGCGCTCGGTTTCGACGCCCCTGTCCACGGTGTGATCACCGGCGCTCCGGACGAGCGGGACCGCCGCATCGTGCTCGACAAAGCTCCGAGATTCGGTCTGGTCGGCTCGGAGCAGACCGTCAGCCTCACGGTGGTTGACCAGGGTGCGGGCACCGGTCCGGGGGATCTCGTCCAGCTGTCGGTCAAGCGGGACGGCACCGTGGTCAGCGAACGCACGGCGCGCACCGGTGAGAAGATCGATATTCCGGTCGAAATCGCGCATGGCGGCGACAACATCTTCGAATTCGAGGCAGCCCCGCTCGAGAACGAACTGACGACGCTGAACAATCGCGCCGTGGTCACCATTGACGGCATCCGTGAAAACCTTCGGGTCCTCCTCGTCTCGGGCTCGCCGCATTCCGGCGAGCGCACCTGGCGCAACCTTCTCAAGTCCGATGCCTCCGTCGATCTTGTCCATTTCACCATCCTGCGTCCCCCGGAAAAGCAGGACGGCACGCCGATCAACCAGCTTTCGCTGATCGCCTTCCCGACACGCGAGCTCTTCTCGGTCAAGATCGATGAATTCGACCTGATCATTTTCGACCGCTACGTCCGGCGTGGCGTGTTGCCGATGCTCTATTTCGACAACATCGCGCGCTACGTTCAGGACGGCGGTGCCGTGCTGCTCGCGGGTGGTCCGGACTACGCCGAAGCGGGCAGCCTTTACCGGACCCCGCTTGCGCCGATCCTGCCTGCAAGCCCCACGGGCGGCATTTTGGAAGAACCTTTCCACGCGACGCTGGCAAGCCTCGGCGAACGGCATCCCGTGACCAGGGGCCTTCCCGGGTCGGAACAGGATCCGCCGGCCTGGAGCCGCTGGTTCCGCGCGGTCGATACGCAGCTTGACGCGGGACAGCAGCTGATGTCCGGCCCGAGCGACACACCGCTGCTGGTGCTCAACCGCGAGGGCGAAGGCCGCGTCGCGATGCTGCTCTCCGATCACGTCTGGCTTTGGGCACGCGGCTTCGAGGGCGGCGGACCTCACGTCCCGCTGCTGCGCCGGCTGGCACACTGGCTGATGCAGGAACCTGATCTCGAAGAAGAAGCGCTCAATGTATCGATCCGGGGATCCGACCTTGTCGTGGAACGGCAAACCCTGGGAGACACCGTGGGTGAAGTGACCGTAACCGCACCAGCTGGCGACACGACGCTGGTGGATATGAGCGAGCGTGAGCCCGGCCTTTGGCGCGGGGACATGGCCGCGGATCAGACCGGATTGTTCTCGGTGACGGACGGCACGCTGAGCGCTCTCATTCATGTCGGCCCGCAAAATCCCAAGGAATACACGGACGTTCTGTCGACGACCGATGTGCTAACACCGATCAGCGAGGCAACCGGCGGCAGCACCCAGCGGCTGAGAGACGTGGGCGGTGACCTCGACATTCCGCGCGTCGTCTCCATGCAGCCTTCCGCAAGCTATGCCGGCAACGGCTGGATCGGCCTGAAGGCGACGGAAGCCAGCGTCCTCAATGGCGTCGACCGCTATCCGCTGATGATCGGACTTCTCGGTCTTGCGCTGCTGCTCGGCATGCTGTCCCTGACATGGTATCGCGAGGGCCGGTGACGGGCACGGTTCCAGGCGTTTGAAACCCGGCCCAAGGCCGCACCCTGGCGTTCAGGCGGTTCTTTCCGTTTGCGCACCTGCCTTCAGAAAGACGGCGAGATCGTCGACCTGCATTGGCTTGGCAAGCGCGAAACCCTGGGCAAAGTCGCATTGCATCGTTGCCAGGCGCTCGACCTGTTCCAGCGTATCCGCCCCTTCCGCGATGACGGGGATGTTCAGGGAATGCCCCATATCGATGATCGACCGCACCAGCCGCTCGAACGTATTGCCCTCTTCGATGCCGGAGACGAGGTTGCGATCGATCTTGATATGGGACGGTTCGATGTTCATCAGGCCCATGACGGAGGCGTTTGCCACGCCGAAATCATCGAGATCCAGGAGACACCCGGCGGCGCGGATCTGGTCGAGCACCCCGGCCACATGCGCGTCGAGATTGTCGAGCGTGATGGTCTCCACAAGTTCGAAACGCAGCTCGAACGGCAGGTTGCGAACAAGCTTGAGCGCCTCCGGGAAATCCGGTGACGTCAGCCTTTCTTCAGACAGGTTCACGGCAAGCGCGGGCACGTTGATGCCTTGTTCGCCAAGGCCCTTCAATAGACCGACGGACCGTTCCAGCATCATGGCGTCGATATCGCCGAGAAGGTTGAGATCCTTTGCCGTGTCCAGAAAGTCGTGCGGCGACAGCAGCCCGCGGTCCGGGTGCTCCCATCTGACAAGCGCTTCGACACCGGCGACCGTCTGGTCCGGCAACCGGAACTGCGGCTGGAAATACGGCAGGAACTGGTCCTTTTCCAGACCGTTCAGAATTTCAGCCGCCAGGGTTCGTTCGTTCTGAATTGCCGTCCTGAGCGCCGGCGAGTACATCACGAACCGGTCCTTGCCGGCCTTCTTGGCATCGTACATGGCCAGGTCGGCAGCCTTCATCAGGTCGGAGCGGTCCGTGGCATGCTCGGGATAGCAGGCAAACCCGACGCTTGCCCCGATCCGCGTTTGCGCGCCGTCCAGAACGACCGGCTCCTTGAGGCGATCGACGATCAGTGCGGCATATGCCTCGATACGCTTGCGATGTTCGGACGGGACCCAGATCGCGAATTCATCGCCGCCGAGACGCGTCACCAGGCAATTGCGGAACGCATCCGACGAAATCTGACCAGTCTCCTCCGGTTCGATATCGGACAACCTTTCGACACCGAAAACCTCGCACAATCGCTTGCCGACAACCTCGAGAACCTTGTCCCCCACGTCGTGTCCATGCACGTCGTTCACGGCCTTGAACCCGTCGAGATCGATCAGCATGAGCGCCCCGGATTGCCCGGCGGCGATCGCGTTGTCCAGTTGCTGATGCAGGTAGGTCCTGTTGCCGAGGCCCGTGACCAGATCCTGGTAGGCGAGCGCATTGATGGTCGACAGGTTCTCCCGCAGGCGCAGCACCATTTCCCGGAAACGCCGGCTCAGCTCATTGAACTCGACCGGCAGAAGACGGCTGGAGGCCTGCAGGTCCGGCAGGCCGAACTCGCCTCCCGCGATCCTGGACGACGCCCGCGATATCTGTTCGATCGGCCGGACCACCCGCAGAGAGACCAGGAGCGCGAGTGCCAGGGCGGATGCGACCCCGATCGCAAGGACGATGACCCCGGACCGCCGCGCGATGTCGGCCTTTTGCTGCAATTCGGCAATCGGCTGCGGGATCATCACCCCCCAACCGACGGGATGAACGAAGGTGAAGCCGGCAATCATGTCGCCCTTGAGCGCAGGGGAATAGAAGGTCTCGACACCGGTCTGCCGCGCCAGCATGCGTTGCACCGCCGAGATTCCGGACATGTCCTTGCGCGCGGCAACCCAGTCGGGCAGCGGATGTGAAAGCGCCTTTCCCGTGTGATCGACGATCGCGGCATGGCCGCGGACGCCGAATGAAATCGCCTCACCGAGTTCACGGAAATAGGTTGTCCGCACGGCACCGACCGCAAGTCCGTCCTCCAGCGGACGAACCATATGCAGCACGTTTTCACCGTCCGCGGTCTGCACGACCGGGCCGAAGGTGACTTCGCCCGGGACAGCGAGCGCCTTGAGCCGTTCAAGTTCCGCTTCGGGGATCGTGTCGGGACAGGGCGCGGAGGCCGATGCGAGCGTCAAGGTCACCTTGCCGGTGTCCCAGTCCGCGATGCAGACGTGACGGAAACTCAGATTGTCGAGCACGCGGACCATCGACTTGGTTTTCGACCAGGCTTCCGGCGTGTCGAGAAGCAGGTCGAACGTTGTGACGAGATCCCGGTAATACCGCTCCAGGGCTGCCGCAAGGTTTCGCGCCAGAAGCAGGTGGCGTTCATGCACCTCGTCCAGCTCGCCTTCCAGTACTTCGGAGTGCGGCCATGCCTGGAAAAGCAACAATGGTGTCATCGACAGGAAAAGAAACAACGTCAGCAAAAAATATCTGAGTTTCATGTTTCAAATGCCTCGGCAAAGTCCTATCGCGAGGGATTCTATATGCCGAAACTCTTAACCCGAAACAAAAACAACAATCGGAAAAATAATCAATGACGCGATAAAGCGGACTTTCCTCTGCGTACACGCGAATGTGACCTTACCACTGGAGACCTGTCGCATACCAGGTACGCCTTCCGGTATGAGATCAGGTTTTCGAAATCCGGCTGATTGGACATGGTCCGCCAGGCTGGCGTTATTGCCCGCCCTGTACCCCACCTTGAGGCATCTCCGCCGCGTTCAACAGCGCGACCAGGAGTCTTGCCGGATCGACCGGACCCGGCAGGGTGATCCGCCCGAGGGGCACTTGCCGAAAACCGAAGGGGCCGTAATAGGGCGCGTCGCCGACGAGAAGAACGATTTTGTCACCGGCCAGTTCGGCAGCATCCATCGCGGTGCGCATCAATGCCTTGCCAAGCCCCCTGTTCTTGAAGTCGGGCGACACGGTCAGCGGTCCGAGCAACAGCGCCGCGGTGTCACCGATGAGGATCGGCGACAGCCGGATCGACCCGGCAATCTGCGATCCCACGAGACCGACAAAGGAAAGATCCTGCCGGGGTTCGGCATTTTCCCGGATGCGGAACGCGGTGCGTGCGAACCGGCCCGGTCCGAATGCATTTGCCTGGAGATCTTCGATTGCTGTGGTGTCGGCGGCGTCTTCCGGCCGGATAACCCAGGTGGTCTGTTTCATGATATTGGTCCTGAACAAGCGATCTTAAAGCAAGCGCGCCTGCCGTGAACCCGAAATGAAAAGCCTTGTTGGTCCGGGATGAGGTCAGCCGCGACGGATCGGACGAGAGATGTCTCGTCGGTCGGTTCGTCGTCGGAGTGTCAGACCTGCGGTCATGGGTCCCAGTCTCTGAATTACAACTGCCAATCATCATGCGATGGCGGTTCATTTGTGAGGCAAAGCGGGTATCACGCAACCTCCTCCCGGTCCAGCGTTTTTTTGGAGATCGTATCGGAATTGATTGTTCATGGATCGCGAACACAGCATTCAGTTGATTGAATTCCGGGACCGGCGCACAACCTATTTCACGAGGAAACACGAAGGAGCGCGCAATGGGTTTGCTGGTAAACGGGGTCTGGACGGATCAATGGTACGACACGAAGTCGAGCGGCGGCCGTTTTGTCCGCAAGGACGCAGCGTTCCGCAACTGGATCACCGCCGACGGGTCGCCCGGTGCCAGCGGTAAGGGCGGATTCAAGGCGGAAGCCGGACGGTATCACCTGTTCGTTTCCTATGCCTGTCCCTGGGCGCACCGCACGATGATCTTCCGCAAGCTGAAGGGTCTCGAGGACGCGATCTCGCTGTCCGCAGTCCAGCCGCTGATGCTGAAGAACGGCTGGGAATTTGCCGAAACGGAACCGCTCACCGGCGCCAAATACGCCTGGAACATCTATGCCAAGGCCGATCCGGAATATACCGGCCGGGCAACCGTGCCGATCCTCTGGGACAAGGAACAGGAGACCATCGTCAGCAATGAATCGTCCGAAATCATCCGGATGTTCAATTCCGAGTTCGACGGCCTGACCGGCTCCAACCTCGATTTCTATCCGCAGGACCTGCGCGAGAAGATCGACACAATCAACGAGCGCATCTACCACACGCTCAACAACGGCGTTTACAAGTCCGGCTTCGCAACGAGCCAGGAAGCCTATGAGGAAGCCGTCACGGCCCTGTTTGAAACGCTGGATTCCCTTGAAGGCCTGCTCGCCGAAAACCGCTACCTGACCGGAGACCGGCTAACCGAGGCGGACTGGCGTCTGTTCACCACGCTCGTTCGCTTCGATGCGGTCTATGTCGGCCATTTCAAGTGCAACATCAGGCGTATCGTCGACTACCCGAACCTGTCCAACTACCTGCTGGAACTCTACCAGGTGCCGGGTGTTGCCGAGACCGTCGACATGGCAACGATCAAGCAGCACTATTACGGCTCTCACGAGAGCGTCAATCCGACCCGGATCGTGCCGGTCGGACCGGCCCTCGACTTTCTCAGACCCCATGACAGGGACCGGCTTCCGGCCGCTGCGTGAACAGGCCGGAATCTCCGGGACGGGCTTTCAGGTCGGAATTTCAGGCCGGGATTTCAGGCCGGAATTTCAGGGACGGCTCACCAGTAGGCCCCTGAGGGAAACGTCCCGTCTGCGAATTCTGAAAGACGCCGCGCGGTTGCCGGGCTCAGATCGTCGGGTAGCGAGTCGAGCGGAAAGAAACGCGCTTCCGCAATCTCCGCATTCGGCGCGAGAAATGCCGGGGCCTTGTGCCATGTATCAAGTTGAAACAGGCCGACATGATCGCGGCCTGTTGCCTCGCGGTTGAGATACATGCCCAGGAGGCGCGGCGCTTGTTGCGCGGCGATCCCCGCCTCTTCCTGAACCTCCCGGATTGCGGCCTGTTCCAGCGTCTCGCCGCGGTCGACGGCCCCGCCCGGCAGATACCATCCCTCGAGATAGGTGTGACGCACCAGCAGGACGCATTCGCGATCGTCTGCCACGATCACCCGAACGCCCAGAATGTAGGGGTTTCTGATCAGGACTGCGCTCTGCACGATGCGCTTCGTCAGGCTCGTCGGCAGGAAGGATAACAACTTCAGCATGTCCGCAGATTGCACCTCCTGCCGCCAAAGGTAAACACGCTTGACCCATGCAACCGCTGCAGGGCTGATACGCACGAATAGCTCTCCTCCTGCGCGGGGTGAATGCCTATATAGCGTGCACAGTGATGAATTCGAAGGCAGGTGAGACTGCCGTGACCTTACGAAGGAAAAGACAATGTTGAACGCAATTTTCGGCAAGCGCCGCACCCGCCAGAACCACTACCAGTGGAAACCGGCCCTCGATCTCAGCAACCCGCGCGTTGTTGCTGCCCTGACCACGTTCCCGAGCAACTAAGCTTCGGACGAGCCTGCGGAGGCAGAAGAATGTTCGGTTTTGTTAATGTCGTGAACGCGACGCTGCGCGAGACCACGCGCACCGCAAACACGTCCTCGGGCAAGACTGCCAGACCCGCTCAGGCCAGGTAGGCCGGCCCGGGGCAGGATGCCCTTTTTTCAAAAACAGATGCTCAGCAACCGGAGCGCCGCGTTATTTTCTTGACGCGGCGCTTTTTGCTTTGAAGATGCGCCACCATGTTCACGCTCGCGCATATTTCCGATCCCCATCTTGGTCCCCTGCCCGATCCCAAGCTTATCCAATTGGTATCAAAGCGCATTCTGGGCTACCTCAACTGGCGGCGAAACCGTTCCAAGATCATGGGCGCAAGCTATCTTGACCAGCTCGTCGAAGACATGAAGGCGCAGTCTCCCGACCACATCGCGGTCACCGGCGACCTTGTGAACATCGCCCTTCCCCTTGAAATCACCGGCGCGCGCGATTGGCTCGAAGAGATTGGAGAGCCGGACAGCGTGTCCGTCGTTCCGGGAAATCACGATGCCTATGTGCCGGGCGCTGTCTACAAGGCACGCGCAGCGTGGTGGCCGTATATGTGTTCCGACGATGCCGCGACGAAACCACCGGAAGACGCGCGCGTGGAAGCAACCTTTCCCTATGTCCGCACACGCGAAGATGTCGCCCTGGTGGGTGTGACCACCGGGCGCGCCACGGCCCCCTGGTTCGCGACCGGCCGGGTTGGAGCCGAACAGGCAAGACGCTTGCGGGAGACCTTGGAAGAGCTCGGCAGGGAGGGCTATTTCCGGGTCGTGATGCTGCATCACCCACCGTTCAGGCACGCCACGAAATGGCACAAGCGGCTGTCGGACGCATCGCGCGTGCGCGCCGCCATCAAACACGCGGGCGCGGAACTCATTCTCCACGGGCACACGCATATCGACAGTTTCGAAGAAATCGAAGGGCCGGCTGGTCCCGTGCCCGTTGTCGGTGTCCCTTCGGCAACGAGCGCACCGGGCGGGCGGCACCCGGCCGCACGCTACAATCTCTTCAGGATCGAAAAGTCCAATACCGGCTGGACTTGCCGTATGGAAGAACACGGTTTCGATGCGCCCGACACACCGGTCAAGCTGCTCGCGGAAAGAGACGTCAGCATTCCGAACGGGGACTAGCCGGGAAGGTGTCTGCGCTTCTGCATCCTGCGATACACCAGTCTTGTCATCCCTGCGAAGGCAGGGAACCAGTAATCTCCAGCGCTCATCACCTGAATCTGAAGTTCGCTTTGGGGGTTGCAGGAGAAATGATGCGAACTTCAAATCCACCGCACGAGCGGACCTTTTCGGCACCACAGCGTACTGGTTCCCGGTCTTGCTGCTTGCGCAGCAAACCGGGATGACAAATCCGGAAATAAATTCCGTATCCCGACTTGGTGTCGGAGGGGATCAGACGGTTTCATGTCTCGCCGCGGCAATGCTCCGCTCGCCGATGCTGCCTTTTTTCGGCTTGGTTCCCACCCACGCCCCTCATCCTGAGGAAGCGCGGGAGCGCTGTCTCGAAGGATGGGCGGCAAATTCAAAGCCGTGTGGCCCATCCTTCGAGACAGGCCTATGGCCTTCCTCAGGATGAGGTCTTGCGAATGTGAGGCTGACCCCGAGAGCGCGGACTCTCCCTGTCATCCCGGACGGGCAAAGCGAGATCAGGGGTGACGGCAGAAAGCCAAGACCTTGCGCTTTCAAACTACCGGAACGCGTCCTTTTTTTGATCCCTGCGAAGACGGGATCCAGTATCCCTTGTATGCCAAGGTTACAAGAACACTGTGAGACAAGATGTTACTGGGTCCGGCCTTCCGCTGCGCTGCAGCGGGAATGACAGGTTTACTGACAGGAGATCGTCTCACGAGAGCCGTATTGAGGTAAAACGAAAGCAGCGGCCCAAGCGGCAGAATGACAACGGAACGTCAAATCGGGTTGGCAAACCACGCGAAAGCGACGAGGCCGACAACGCCTGCGGCAATCCCGATGCCGAATGCACCGGCGACCGCAAGCCAGGACGTTCTGCTTTCACGCACCCGGACAACCTTGGAGTCCTGCGCGACTTCCTTCAGACGGTTGTTCAGCCAGTCGCCCTCGAGCGCTTTTTCCCGTTCGATCACACGCTCGGCGATGTATTCCGTCAGGCAGTCGGCCATGTCGTCGATATTCGCGGTTTCGAGGATGACCACGCGTCCGAGGCGCGTGTCTTTCAGAAAACGGTAGGTCTTGCGATCCCCGCCGACGGCCACGTGGCTGGTGGCATCGATCCACAGGCGCGGTGTCGACCCGGAAATGATCTGCAGCGAAAACTGGTCGTCGTCCTCAGGGATCTCCTTGAAGACATCCTTGAGCTCATCGGCCAGCATGTCGAGCCGTGCACGTTCCGTATCCTGCAACTCGACAACCACGTCCGATCTCTCGACTTCGCCCAGTTGCACCTTGCGGATGGCATCGCGCAAGGAGCGAATACGCGTGTGTGGGACAACGTTATCCTGCATTTCAGACATAAGGCGCCTGGCTCCGTTCTTCTGCCGTCGTGAACACAAAAGTCTTAACCGACTCGCGCAGGGGCAGAACGGCACTCCGTCTTCACCTGCCGCCTATCCACCGGCATTGGTCCTAAAATGGTTAACAAAGCTTAGGGTAAAATTAACCGTAACGCCAGCAAGGCAGCGCTGGCCTCACTCCAAATCATGGGTTATGCAAAGCTAGTGGGTTCGTCGTCCACCTGCCTAGGGGAGACTGCATCATGAATGTTGATGGCAAGAAATACCGCACGATCTGGCTCGCTCAGGACGGAGGTAGCGTCGAGATCATCGACCAGACCAAGTTTCCCTATGCCTTTGAAATCATCAAGCTGCACACCATGGAAGATGCGGCCCATGCCATCCGCGTCATGCAGGTGCGCGGCGCGCCACTGATCGGTGCAACGGCCGCCTACGGCGTCGCCCTGGCGATGCGGGCGGACTCCTCCGACGAAGCCCTGCACAACGCCTGCTCCGCCCTTCTGCAAACCCGCCCCACCGCCGTGAACCTGCACTGGGCGCTCGACCGCGCCCGCAAGAGCCTGATCCAGGTGGAACCGGCGCTGCGGGCTGTGGCCGCCTTCACGCTCGCCAACGAGATCTGCGACGAGGACATCGGCATCAACATGGCCATCGGCATGCACGGCATGGAACTGATCGCCGCGATTTCCGAGACCAAGCGCAAGGGCGAACCGGTCAACATCCTCACCCACTGCAACGCCGGCTGGCTCGCAACCGTTGACTGGGGAACGGCAACGGCACCGATCTACATGTCCCACGATGGCGGCATCCCGGTTCATGTCTGGGTGGACGAAACCCGTCCCCGGAACCAGGGTGCCTTCCTGACGGCCTGGGAGCTCGGCCACCACGGTGTGCCGCACACGGTCATCGTCGACAACGCCGGCGGGCACCTGATGCAGCATGGCCAGGTGGACATGGTGATCACCGGAACCGACCGGACGACGGCAAGCGGCGATGTCTGCAACAAGATCGGCACCTATCTGAAGGCCCTGGCCGCCAGGGACAATGATGTGCCCTTCTATGTCGCCCTGCCCTCGCCGACGATCGACTTTGCCCTGTCCGACGGTGTCCGGGAAATTCCGATCGAGGAACGGGCAGGCACGGAGGTCAGCAAGATGACCGGACGGACCGATCGCGGCGATATCCAGACGATCAACATCGTCGCGGAGGGGTCGGACGTCGGAAATCCAGCCTTCGACGTCACCCCGGCCCGGCTGGTCACGGGGCTGATCACCGAGCGCGGCGTCCTGAAGCCGAACCGTCAGGCGATTGCCGAGGCCTTTCCAGAGCGTGTCAAGATGAGCGCCTGAAATCGTACTCCTCACACTTTCCTCTATCGGCGTCATCCCGGCCAAGCACAGCGCGAACCGGGACCAGAGCGGCGGGTACCTTGCGGATTGTACAATACCCTTTCCAACGCACCAGGGCTCCCCGGCCCCGGGTCTCACGCTGTTCGCCCGGGGTGACGATGGAGAGTGTTGATGCGCTCCCCACCCAGGTCATTC
Source organism: Roseibium sp. (assembly GCF_965232425.1). Taxonomy (GTDB): domain Bacteria; phylum Pseudomonadota; class Alphaproteobacteria; order Rhizobiales; family Stappiaceae; genus Roseibium. The sequence continues at coordinate 3,939,594 of NZ_OZ246971.1, read as the reverse complement.
CGGACAAGTGAGGCGCAGCCGAACGCTGATCCGGAACCTGCGCCCGGCTTGAACGGGTAACCAGACACAAGCGTGAGCGTAGCGAACCCGCGGAACTCCATTGCACTGGTTCAGCCCGCGCCTGCAGCGCGAATTCCCACACCAAGGGTCATCCCCGACTTGATTGGGGATCCAATCCAGATCTCGGCAACCTCGGGCATGGCAATTTGGCGAGGCGTTGCGGAGCCTTGTCACCGCTCATCTTCAGCTCTGGAAACGAGTGGCTCCCCGATCAGGTCAGGGATGACACCTGAAGTTTGCTCCAACTTTTGCAATTCGATCTTGTCCGCCCTCATCCAGGGGAAGCGCGAAGTGCTGTGTCGAAGCATGGGCAATTTTCGCCTCTGCCATTTGCCCTCTACCCTTTGATCACGGGCACATGCGGGGCCGTTTCATGCGGATAGAGCCCGAGCAGCCGCGGGTCGTCATCGATCTCGATGGACCGCTTGTAGGGCTTGAAGCCGCACGACATGTAGAACTTCATCGCCTGCGGGCTGTCTCCCGTGCAGGTGTGCAGCCACAGGCGCCTGGTTTCGGGCCGTGACCAGGCGATATCCACGGCCTGCGCCATCAGCCAGCGCCCGAGACCGCCGCCGATCGCCCCCGGGACGAGACCGAAGTAGGAAAGCTCCGGTTCCTCCGGATTGCCGAACTCCAGCTCGAGCGTTCCGATCGGCGTGCCACCCTGCATCGGCAGATAGTTTTCACGGGCCGGATCGGCCAGCAACTGCCGGAGTTCCTCGTCCCCGTGGGTCAGCCTGCCGAACCAGATCCAGTCCTCGCCCACCTGCCGGAAAAGCTGCCTGTAGGCGGTGAGGTTCGGGTCTTGCCACCGGACCAGTTCGACATCGTCCCGCGCCGGTGCGAGCGGTTTGGCCGGCGCCTCCAGCATTTCCAGAAAGGTCACGACAAAGGCGATCTTGCCGTCGGGCACGTCCGTGTATCCGGTCAGATTGAGCGTTTGGTCAGGCATGAGAAGATCTCGGATCAAAGTTTTGAAAGCACTCGTCCGGCTTATCAGCTGGTCCCGATTTGACCAAGTGCGGCCGTTGCGGTTTGCACGCCTTTAACGCTTCATTAACCACGTCCTGAGAGATTGAAACCGTATCCAGGAAAGATGCGCGCATGCCCAAGGTCGGGAATTACGTCCAGAGAGACTATCACAGCCGGTTCCGGTCTCAGGGGAAATCCACCTGGTCCGACTACAACCAGGCATGGTCCAAGCGGCGTCAGGCGTCAGCGCAGAAGATGCAGGAACTGCGCGCCCTCGCCAGCAACTTCAATATCATCGGCACCCAGGCCGCACAGGCCAACACGGCTTTCGTGTTCCAGAACAGGAACCAGGCCGGCCCATACGCCAACGCGACCGCCGTCGCGGCGCGCGTGAACGTGCTGGTCTAGCGAAACCGGCATTATCCACGGCAAACCGGTCCACGAAGGCGCGATGGGCGCAACGCGCCCTTTTCAGACAAGAGCGCTCAATCAGAATTCTAGCTAAAATTGCAGTTTCATTTTGTGTCAATTAAACTTAGGGAATGACGGCTTTCCGGATTTTTTTGGCCTCGTTTGCCGCAATCGTGCTGGCGCTCGTCCTGGTGAACATATTGCCCGAACCTCACCATCACCTGGCCGGAGCTCTCATACTGCCGCTGTTCGCCATCATGGTGCTCTCGCTCATCGTCGTCCGAAGGCAGCAGGGCAAGGATCGCGCCGGAAAACCCGACTACAACAGGACTTACAGGGATGGCATGAACGTCGGAAGTCAGGCGGAAGGTGCCGGCCACGACGCGGGCTGACTGCACTCACCTGACTTGCCTAGATCGACCCGACCGTCTTCAGCTTGATACGCGGGTGAACCTCGGCCTGGCTCATGATGGTCGTATGCGCGCGGAAGCGTTCGACGATGGACCGCACGAACGGTCGTGTCTGGGGTGACGTCAGGAGCACGGGCACCTCGCCCTGCTGGGCGGCTTCCTCGAAGGCATCGCGGACCTTGCCGACGAATTCCTGCAGCTTGCTTGGCTGCATGGCAAGCTGGCGGTCGTCCCCTTCCCCGACGATCGATTCCAGGAACGCCTGCTCCCATTGCGGTGACAGCGCGATCAGCGGCAGATAACCGCCCGGGGATAGGTTTGAGGCGCAGATCTGGCGGCCGAGCCGCGAGCGCACATGCTCGGCGATCGTATCGGTGTTCCGTGTCATGCCGGTAGCCTCGGAGACGCCTTCCAGGATGGTGCCGAGATCGCGGATGGAGATCCGCTCGTCGAGCAGCGCCTGCAGCACGCGCTGAAGACCGGAAACTGTGATCTGCGACGGCACCAGATCCTCCACCAGCTTGGCCTGCTCGCCTTTCAGTTCCTTCAGCAGTTTCTGAACATCGCCATAGGTCAGAAGTTCGCTGATATTGGTCTTGATCGTCTCCGTCAGATGGGTCGAGAGCACCGTTGCCGGATCGACCACCGTGTAGCCGCGCAGGGAGGCGTCTTCGCGGTATTGCGCCTCCACCCAGGTTGCCGGAAGGCCGAAGGTCGGTTCCGTTGTGTGCGTGCCCGGCAGTTTCACCTGACCGCCCGCTGGATCCATGACCATGTAGTGGTTCGGATAGAGAATACCCCTTCCCGCTTCGACTTCCTTGACCTTGATGACATAGTCGTTGGCGCCGAGCTGGATGTTGTCGAGGATGCGCACCGGCGGCATGATCACACCCATGTCGCCCGCGACCTGGCGGCGCAGCGCCTTGATCTGCTCGGTCAGGATATCTCCGTCGCCCTGGACCTTGCCGTTGATCAGCGGCAGCAGCGCATAGCCGAGCTCGATCCTCAGTTCGTCCATCTTGAGCGCATCGGTGATTGGCGGCTCCGGCGGCGGCTTCGGTGCGGCTTCGATCGCCTTCTCCTGCGCAACCTTGACCTCTTCCTTTTTCTTGTTCGCGCCGACCCGGTAGGCCAGGTAGCCCGCGATCCCGGCAAGCGCGAGAAACGGCACCATTGGCATGCCGGGTAAAAGCGCCAGGATGACCATGACGGCCGCCGACATGCCGAGCGCTTTCGGGTATCCGGTGAACTGGCTGGACAGCGCCTTGTCGGCCGCGCCGTGCACCCCGGCCTTGGAGACGAGAAGACCGGCGGCGGTGGACACGATCAGCGCCGGGATCTGCGAGACAAGACCGTCACCGATGGTCAGAAGGGTGTAGTTGTTGGCGGCTTCGGTAAAACTGAGCCCCATCTGGGCGACGCCGATGAAGATCCCGCCGAGGATATTGATGAACGTGATCAGGAGACCCGCGATCGCATCGCCGCGGACGAATTTCGAGGCACCGTCCATGGCCCCGAAGAAGGAGCTCTCGTCCTCCAGCGCCTTCCGGCGCGCCTTGGCCTCGGCCTCGTCGATCAGCCCGGCCGAAAGATCGGCATCGATGGCCATCTGCTTGCCGGGCATGGCGTCCAGGGTGAAGCGCGCGGCGACTTCCGCGATACGGCCGGAACCCTTGGTGATAACGACGAAGTTCACGATCACCAGAATGGCGAAAACGATGATCCCGATGACGAAATTGCCGCCCATCACCAGGTTGCCGAAGGACTGGATGACGTTGCCGGCCGCAGCCGTGCCTTCGTGACCGTTCGACAGGATCAGTCGTGTCGAGGCGATGTTGAGCCCCAGCCGCAGCATGGTCGCGATCAGGAGGACGGTCGGAAAGGACGAGAATTCAAGCGGTTTCTGGATGAACAGCCCCGTCATCAGGATCATGACGGAAAAGATGATCGACACGGCGAGGAACGTGTCGAGCATCATCGGCGGCATCGGCAGGATCAGCAGCGTCAGGATGACCAGGATACCGGTGGCAAGGCCGACATCGCCCTTGCGCAACGTATCGATCACTTCCTGCACACCCGGCAGAGCCGAAAGGCCGCCGGCGGACTGCGGTGCCGCCGCCGGTTTTTCGGGCGCGGGTTCAGGTGCCCCGCTCTGTCCGCCTGCTGCCGTGTCCGACATTCCTACTTCCGGTTCCTGACAGGCGATCGACTAGAAAAACCCACGCCGTGAGATGCTTGAATGACTGGTTTCAGGGACGCGCCTCGCCCGGAGCGGGCACGCTAATTCCTTCATCGGTATACTGATTCAGCTTGTTGCGCAGCGTGCGAATGGAGATTCCCAGAATTTTCGCCGCATGTGTCCGGTTGCCCAGGCAATGGTCGAGCGTGTCGAGTATGAGATCGCGTTCCACGTCGGCCACCGTGCGGCCGACAAAGGATCTGGTGACGGCTTCGGCTGTCTCCGCCGCGCGCTGCGCCGGCCCCCTGGAAACGGACAGGGGCGATCCGTCGGGCATGCGGATCGCCTCGACGCCGATCTCCGGGCCGGATGCGAGCAGGATGGCCCTGTGCATGGTGTTTTCAAGCTCACGCACATTGCCCTGCCAGGGATTGGACATCAGGGCCTGACGCGCCTCCACGGAAAGCGGGCGCTGGGGCACGCCGTTTGCCTCGGCGTAGTGCTTGATGAAGAACTGGGCGAGCTCCATGATGTCCGCCGGGCGCTCGCGCAGGGCCGGCAGCTTGAGATTGACGACATTGAGCCGGAACAGGAGATCCTCGCGGAACTGTCCCTGCCGGACGCTTTCGGCAAGATCCCGGTTGGATGTCGCCAGGATCCGGATGTTGACGGCGACCGGACGTGTGCCGCCGACGCGGTCGATCACACGCTCCTGAAGCGCACGCAGCAGCTTGGCCTGGAGCCGCACGTCCATTTCCGAGATCTCGTCAAGGAGCAGCGTGCCGCCGTCGGCTTCCTCGAACTTGCCGATGCGCCGTGCGACCGCGCCGGTGAAGGCACCCTTCTCATGGCCGAACAGTTCGGATTCCAGCAGGTGCTCGGGAATAGCGGCACAGTTGATCGAAATGAAGGGCTTCGAGGCTCGGTTGGAGCACTTGTGCACGTGCCGGGCGATCACCTCCTTGCCGGTACCGGACTCGCCCGTGATCAGGACGGACGCTTCCGACGGCGCGACCTGCTCGGCCAGCTTGACGACATTCGCCATCGCCTCGTCGCGATAGATGAGATCGCCCCGCTCCTGCGCAACGGCATGAAGCACGGCGGCGATCATCTCCGGATCGGGTGGCAGGGGGATGTATTCCTTGGCCCCGGCGCGGATCGCCGACACGGCGGCCTGCGCATCCGTTTCCACACCGCAGGCGACCACGGGCACATGCACCCGTTCGTCCTGGAGCTTGCCGATCAGCCCGGCGATGTCGAGATGCACTTCAACCATCAGCAGATCGGCGCCGCGGCCGGATCTGAGCACCTTCAGGGCGCCTTCCACGTCATCGGCGTGCGTGACCTGCGCGCCCCCCTGCATGGCGATTTTCGACGCCGTTGTGAGCTGACCGCCTAGTGTTCCGACAATGAGCAGACGCATCTGAGTAATCCTATCGGTCGGTCTTGATGATTTCCGTCATGGTGACGCCCAGCTTGTCCTCGACCAGGACAACTTCACCGCGCGCGACCAGACGGTCATTGACGTAGATGTCGATTGCCTCCCCGACCTTCCGGTCAAGTTCCAGAACGGTTCCGGAGGCGAGCTTCAAGAGCTCCGACACATGCATGCGGGAATGTCCGAGAACGGCCGAGATCCGGACGGGGACGTCAAAAACGGCTTCCAGATCCGCGGCCGATTCCGGCGAAGCAACGTCCTCGTCCTCAAGACTGCGTTGCGGAGCTTCCAGTTCGTCAAGCGGGATATTGGTCTCTTGCTCGTCGCTCATGCGTCAGTTTCCTTTTCCGCTCCAGGCGCGGATGACGTGCCTTTCGTACCCGCGCCGCGTGCGCGCAGATAGCTGCGAATACTTGTGTCGATTTCGTTTTCGAGCGCTTTTCGGTCACGCTTGATGCCACCGTCCGCCCATTCGATGTGGCAGTCTCCCCGGCCGATTTCCGGTTCGCCGAGGATCACGAGGCGGCCGTCGAAGCCTTTCTCGTGCACGATCGGGTCCACCCGGGACTTGAGCCCTTCAACGTCCTTTTCCGCGATCCGGATGACCAGGTGAGGCGCCTTCCTGAGCGGGCCCAGACATTCTGACACCAGTGCCACGGTTTCCGCCAGCGGCTGACGCGCAATCAGGTGTGCACAAAGACGTCTGGCCACAAGAAATGCGAGGCCGACGGCATCTTTTTCCTGCACCGCCAGCCCGTCGTCGATCTGTTCGATCACCTCGCCGACGATATCGACCAGCCGGTTGACCTCTGCCGTCAGAAGGGTCTCCTGCTTGTTCTGGAGGTCCTGAAGCGCCTGTGCCCGCCCTTCCTCGAAGGCCTGGGCTTTCGCATCGGCAAGCAGCTTTTCATGATCGGCCAGGGGAATGGACGGGATGTCCGGCTCGGGCGGTGCAACGACCTCCGGCTCCTCCGGCTCGGAGAAGTCCATGTTGAACAGAAATTTAGACGGGTTGGTCATTTTGCCCATTCTGTTTTCGGTATCTGCCTGTCGCCCGAGTGTCATCAGTAGATGATTTCCTCATCGCCCTTCGATTTGGAGATCATGATTTCGCCTTTCGCAGCCAGATCCTTGGCCTTGTTCACCATGCCGGTCTGCGCTTCATCGACATCACGCAGCCGCACGGGACCAAGCGCGTCCATATCGTCCTCGAGCAGTTTCGCCGCGCGCGAGGACATGTTGCCGAAGAAGAACTCGCGGGCCGTGTCGGTGGAGCCTTTGAGCGCAATGGCCAGCTGATCCTTTTCCACGTGACGCAGCAGCGTCTGACAGCTGGCCGCATCCAGCTTGAGCAGATCGTCGAAGGTGAACATCAGTGTCTTGATCCGGTCCGCCGCCTCGCGGTTGTCCTCCTCGAGCGCCGCCAGGAACCGCGCCTCTGTCTGCCGGTCGAAATTGTTGAATATGTCCGCCATCATCTCGTGACTGTCCCGGCGCGAGGTGTTCGTCAGGTTGGACATGAATTCGACCCTGAGCGTCTGCTCCACCTTCTCGAGGACTTCCTTTTGCACGGCGTCCATGCGCAGCATGCGGCTGACCACTTCGAGCGCGAGTTCTTCCGGCAGGATGCCGAGGACGCGTGCGGCGTGGTCGGAGTTGATTTTCGACAGCACCACGGCGACGGTCTGCGGATATTCGTTCTTCAGATAGTTCGCGAGAACATTCTCCTGAACGTTGGAAAGCTTTTCCCACATGTTCCGTCCGGCCGGTCCCCGGATCTCCTCCATGATGACCGACACCTTGTCTCCCGGAAGAAAGTTGGCCAGCAGGCGCTCGGTCGCATCCACATTGCCTGTCAGGGCGCCCCTTGAGCTGACACGGCGCACGAAATCCTTGAAGAGGTTCTCCAGCATGTTCGGCGTGACCGGTCCAAGGTTGGCCATCGCGGCCGAGACCTGACGAACCTCGATTTCGTCGAGCTTTTCCCAGATGGGTGAGCCATGCGACTCCCCCAGCGCAAGCAGCAGAACCGCCGCCCGCTCGGCACCTTTCAGCTCACGGTCTTCCTCGTCCGCGCTGATCGTGAGGTGTTGTTGAAGTTGATCGGTTACCATCAGGCTGCCTGCTCATCCAGCCAGCCGCGCACGATGGTGACGGCTTCGGTCGGATGATCCTTGATCATGTCGCCCACCTTCGCGATCGAGCTCGCCTGCATGGCCCCTTCCTGCTTCGCCTGCTCGAGCCATTCGATCACGAACTCGTCTTCCATATCCTCGTCCTGCGGCACATCCGTCTCGACGACCAGCGTTCCGTCAGGTCCGATCATCAGCTCCTGCGGCTGTTTTTCCTCCGGTGTGACGATGCGGCGAAGCAGCGGCCGCACCACGAACAGGAGCAGCAGGATCGTGATCAGGAACAGAACCCCGAGCTCGGCGAACCGGATGATGTCGTCCCGTGTGAACTCGAACAGCCCGTCGCCTTCCGCAAGGAGATCGTCCTGGGGCGGGAGCGCGAACTGCAGATTGACAACCTCGACAAGGTCACCGCGGTTTTCGTCGAAACCGACCGCCGAGCGCACCAGCACCGCGATACGGTCGAGCGTTTCCTGCGGGCGCGGGGTATAGACCGAGTTGCCGTTGCCGTCGGGCTGGTAGGTGCCGTCGACCAGAACCGCGACGGACAGCCGCCTGACCTGCCCGGCCTCCACGACCTCTGTCCGCGTCGAACGCGATATCTCGTAGTTGACGACCTCCTCCGTCAGGGAGGCCGTGTCCCGTCCGCCTTCGTCCTGCTGCGCCTGCGCGTTCGGAAGCTCATTGCCGACGGTGACCTGGCCATTGCGGCTGACCGAGGACGTCGCCTCTTCCTTGGTCTGCGTCGACCGCACGACCTGCCCTTCCGGATCGAAGGTTTCCGTCGTTTCCGTCAAACGGTTGAAGTCAACTTCGGCGTTGACGCGCACACGCGCCCGGCCGGGACCGACAACCGAATTCAGAATTTCCTCGACCTGGTTGCGCAAGCGCCCCTCAATGGCGACCGTCCGCTCCTGAAGCGAGGTGGACACCATGTCCTCGTCGCTGGCACCGGCACCGGACGCAAGCAGTCTGCCGCTTTCATCGACGATCGACACCCTGTCCGGATCCAGGCCGTCCACGGCCGTTGCAACGAGGTGCTGAACCGCGCGGATCTCGCCGGGCCCGAGGGCACCGCGCACATTCAACACGATCGATGCGGATGGCGGACGGCGATCCCGCTGAAACAGCTGGCGCTCGGGGATCACCAGGTGAACGCGCGCCGCCTTGATCCGGTCCAGCGATCCGATCGTCCGTGAAAGCTCGCCTTCCATCGCCCTCAGGTGGTTGATGTTCTGAACGAAGCTCGTCGCACCGAGCGTGTCGCTCCGGTCGAAGATCTCGTAGCCGATGGAACCGCCGGTCGGCAGACCTTCGGCGGCGAGCTGCATCCGCAGTCTTGCGACCTGGTCCTTCGGAACGAGAATTGTGGCCCCCTGGCGGGTGAGCTGAAACTGGATGCCCTGGCTCTCGAGCTGACTGACGATCGCGGCGGAATCCTCAAGGGTCAACTCGTTGTAAAGCGTCGTCATTTGCGGCGCGGTCACGCGCAGGATGATAAAGGCGAACACGCCCACCAGGATGGCCGCAACGGCTCCCATGGCGGCGATCCGCGCCGGACCCAATGTTTTTATGAATTCAATTATGCCGTTCACGAATGCCCGCCCGCATCTGAAACATGTCCAAGCCGTTATTGTTGGAGTCGGCTCGACACGCCACACCCTCGATGGGCAAAATTTGCCGCCCAGACGGTTAACAACTGGTTAACGGTATCTGGTCCAATTTGGCAAAACGACGGTTTTCCGGGATTTCGGGAATCGCAAAACGCGAGCGAGGTGGGGAAAAAATGCCCAGTTCATTAACTTTTGGATAAACCGGGATCGGACAAGACAAATAAAAAAGGCCGGAATAACCGACCTCTTCAAACGAGCTGCAACATGCGCCCGTATTACGCTGATTTCAGAGCGTCAGCCCCTGTATTGCTGGATGCGCGTGGCGCGCAAACCCGCAAGGCCGTGCTTTTCGATGGAACTCTGCCAGGAGAGGAATTCCTCAACCGTCAGGGTATATCTCTGACACGCCTCTTCGAGGGACAGGAGTCCTCCACGAACTGCGGCGACAACTTCGGCCTTGCGACGAATAACCCAACGCTTCGTCGATGTTGGTGGCAGATCCGCAATTGTGAGCGGGCTACCATCGGGGCCGATGACATATTTTACACGCGAACGAATTTGTTCGGTCATTGTACTCTCACACTAACCATGACCAAGGTGAGATGAGACTACAAGACGACGCTTAACAAACGCCTAAAGCAAAATTGTGTTTTTATTAACTATAAAATCTAAATTTAGTGAATGATATTTAGGAAGTCGCAAAGAAAAAACCTAGAGTTATTAACTGTATTGCATGGTTCTGTTAACCATGAATTCCCGCATGTGCATTTTGCAAGGCAGATCGAAGGAACCGCAACGCGGAGGGTTGGCGCATGAGGGACCGGGCCCGCAAAAAATCTTCTCACGCCCACCGGTTTTCCGGCAAAACGGCCGCTCAGGCCCGAATATCTGGCCGATTTTCCTGAAAAGATGCTCCGGCAGGTCGTAAACCCGCCCTGGAGACGCGTCAGGAGGGAGCAGAGACGGATGTCACCGAGGAAATGGGAACGCTCTGGCCGCCGACATTCAGAACGACTTCCGATCCGGAGAGGTCGACGCTGTCGACGATGCCTTTCGTCTCAGTCCTGACGGTTTCCCGGTTGCTGGCGGCATCCCGTACATCGAACGAGATCGTGTAAAGACCAGCAGGGGCTTCACCACCGGCGGACAACTGGCCATTCCACGTGACGGTTCCCGAGCCTGCCCTGAGATCCGCATCGCCGGTATAGACGACCACGCCGCTGGAATTGCGGACTTCATAGGTTCCGGTGGCGTCTTCGCTGACGTCATAGGTCCAGGTTGCCTGACCGCCGGACAGCGTGGTGGTGGATGCGTCCGCCGTCACCTCGTTGCCGATATAGCCGACATAGCTCATGCTCATGTTGCTGCCGAGCATGGCGATGATTTCTTCGAGGTTCTTGTTCTGCTGGATCGACTGTTCGACATTCGAGTATTGCACAAGCTGGCTTGTGTATTCAGCCGAGTCCATCGGATCGAGTGGATCCTGGTTCTGGATCTGCGTGGTAAGGATGCTCAGGAACAGCTCATAGTTGGCCATGAGGCCTGACTGGCTGGCCGTGCTGGTACTCTGCGAGGTCCCAGTCGTACTGGAAGAAACGGTTGTCACGCTATGCTCCTTGGATGACCCGTCATCCCGTTCGTCAAATCTTCACGTCGAGGCCGCCGCGGCTCTCGGCAAGTGTCAGCCGGATGATCTCTTCGGTGTCCGGATCCGGATCTTCGCCTTCCGCACCGCCCGCGCCTTCCGCTACATGTCCCCCCTGGTCGCCCTGGCCGTCACCGGATGCAAAGCCCCGTCCTCCATCCTGCTTCAGCGAAAACTGAAGGTTCTCGGAATTCGTGCTGAGCCCGGCTGCTTCCAGGGCCCGCTCCAGGCTGCGCTGGTCGCGCAGGAACATGTCCAGGGTTTCCGGACGCTCCACGATGAGATGCGCCTGCACGCCGCCGTCAGCGCCGACACGCATGTTGACGTCAACACGGCCGAGTTCCGGAGGATCGAACCGCATCTGGAAGCGGGTCTGACCATTCTTGAGATGTCTGGCAATCTCCGCGGCGACCTGCGTCGCCACCTGTCCCGACTGGGCCTGACTTGGGGTCTGAAGGCTCTCGGTCCTGACGGCACCATGCGTCTCGCCGCCGCGCACGGTGGCGGCGAAATCGCTGGTCGTCGTGAATTCAACCGGCTTGGTGAGGAGGTCCGGGTCGTCAACAGGAGCCTGGTTTGCCAGCGCGGCGGCGGCCAGCGGACCGGCCGCAGGACGGGCATCGGCAACATTCGTTCCTGCCTGCGGCGCGGAATTCGCGTCACCGTGAGGCACACGCCCCGGCGACTGGTTGTCCGGACCGGTTGCTAGCTGCGGCGCCTTGCTGTCCTTCACTCCGGTTTCCGTTTTCAGGAAGACAGGCTCGACCCCTTCCGGTGCCGCATCAGCAGAAGGGTCGATTGCCGCCTGCGGTGTCAAAGACCCGGGACCGGCGTTCTGCGGCCCTTGCCTTGCAACCTGCATCAGCGGAGCCGTGCCGGGCTGGTTGCCTGCACGTTCGCCTGCGGCTGCGGGCAGCGGATCAGAACTGGTTACCGGCGCGTCACTGACGGGCTGCGCCACCCTCGTTCCTGTCTCGGGCAGAGTGCTTGCCGGCACGGGTGTCTGAACAGGAACCGCCGGTGCCTGTGCGCTGCCACCGGCCGGCGCACCGGAAGCGGCAGGCAGTGATGTCGTACCGTCAGCCAATTTAGAAGCTGCGGCAGCCTGCGGCGGCAGCACGACTTCCGCGCTCCTTGAGAAAGCCGGGACCGGTGCGCGCAATTCGCTCGGCAGTTCGCTCTGCCACCTGCGCCCATTGGCAAGCAGCTGAGCCGCCGGTTGCGCGGTCGCGCTCGGGACGGCAACTTGAGCGGGTCTCTGCGCTGGCACAGCGCCCGCATCTTGCGCCGGCCTCTGCGCGCGCTCTGCTGGCTGTGGTGTATTCGCGGGCGCATTCTCTTCAAACACGGCAGCTTCCGGCACAGGGACCCGTGTGGCCTGTGACCCGGGAACCGGACCTGCGTCCGGCTGCACTCCAGGTACTTTGACAGCAGACTGCGACGGTGCTGCCGGTCCGTTTTGCAGACCGGCTGCCTGCGCGCCCGGTCCGGACTGCACCGGCTGAACGGGCGGCAGCGGCTGAATGGAAGCATTGACCGGCCTTGCCTGCCGCTCATCGGCAAGCCCTTCAGGTGGCCCCGCCGGGAGCGGTTGAGATTGTGCCGTCTGCACCGGCGGCTGGCCCGGAAGCTCGGGCGCACCCGACGGCCCCGTTTCCGGTGCACGCGCCGCGCCGCCCACGGGAGGAAGTGATGGTCCCGGCAAGGGAGCAGCAGCCCCGGCGGGCACCGGTGCAACACCTTCGCCGTCTGCATCGGGAACCGGAAGGAAAGGCGGACCGGCCGGCCCCGCTGCTTCCGGTGCCTCGCCGCCGGCCGCGGGGTCGAATCCGGGCTCAACCGGATTGAAGAGCGCCGCAAAGGCGAGCGGAAATTCGCCACCGGCAAATTCGGTGCCGTCCGGCATACCGGGTGCACCGTTCGTGGCGACGTCCGAAAACGCGGTCAGCTCTGTTTCGAAATCAGATGTCCCGACGGGACCGCCAACCGGTTTACCCAAACCCGGAAGTGCCCCCGTACCGGCGGCCAGGGCCCCGGCAGATACATCGGTCATCAATCCAAATGGCAGCAAAGTCGCCCCCGAAATCATTGCCCTGCAAGAAGGGCACATTGCGTCACCGCTTACAAAGCAAGCCGCAGGCCAAGTCGAAAGCCGTAGTAAGTTATTGAAAAGTATGAATTTCCTTGATGATGAATGGCAGGATCCACGGCTGCGGGTCGGCAAGACTTGCCGATCAGGCAAAGCATGCCTGCCGCGCGCTGCCTGCAATTGGCATCGCATGATCCTATCTGTATAGTGCCGCCAACTTTGAAATGGCCTTGATCCGGCGCGCAGGGATCCTGAAGACGCGATCGGTGACCTTGGACCAAGGTCCGCCGCCACAAGGCCGACGCTTCTGGAAGTGTTGAAAATGGGAAACAGTCTTGATCTGCCCGGTCGTCCGGAGGATACGCGCGTCGTTGTCGCCATGTCAGGCGGCGTCGACAGTTCCGTTGTCGCCGCGCTCATGAAAGCACAAGGGTATGACGTCATCGGCGTCACCCTGCAGCTCTATGATCACGGCGCTGCGGTTGCCAAGGCCAAGTCGTGCTGCGCCGGCGTCGACATCCACGATGCGCGCCGCGCCGCAGAGAAGATCGGCATCCCGCATTACGTGCTGGATTACGAAAGCCGCTTCAAGGAACAGGTCATGGACCGGTTCGCCGACAGCTACATTGCCGGCGAAACGCCGATCCCATGCGTGTCCTGCAACCAGACCGTCAAGTTCACCGATCTCCTGAAAACCGCACGGGACCTGGGCGCAGACGCCCTCGCGACGGGCCACTATGTGCGCTCGGCGCAGAAGGGCAACAAGCGCGCGCTCTATCGGCCGGCCGATCTCGACCGGGACCAGAGCTATTTCCTGTTCGCGACCACACAGGAGCAGCTGGATTTCATCCGCTTCCCGCTCGGCGGCATGCCCAAGTCGAAGGTGCGCGAGCTTGCCGCGGAATTCGGCCTGTCGGTCGCCGACAAGCCCGACAGCCAGGACATCTGCTTCGTTCCCAATGGCGACTATGCCGAGGTGATCCGCAAGCTGCGGCCCAATGCGGCCGAACCGGGCGAGATCGTGCATATGGACGGGCGCAAGCTCGGCACCCATGACGGCATCATTCATTTCACCATCGGTCAGCGCCGCGGCATCGGCGTTGCAACGGGCGAACCGCTTTACGTTGTCCGTCTGGACGCCGACACCCGCCAGGTGATTGTCGGCCCGCGCGAAGCGCTCGCGACCCGGACGATCCTCCTGCGCGAAATGAACTGGATCGGCGACCAGCCGCTCGATGAAGGCGACGAGGTCGAGCTTTTCGCCAAGGTCCGGTCCACGCGCCCGCCCGCACCCGCAACCCTGCGTCTTTTGGGCGGCAAGGGCTTTGTCGAACTGGCAAACGGGGAAACCGGCGTCGCGCCCGGCCAGGCCTGTGTCTTCTTCGACAGCGACGATGACACCGCCCGGGTTCTTGGGGGAGGATGGATCGACAAGACCGAGCGATCCGTGGCGGCACCTGCCGATTTTCCACAAGCCGAAGCCCCGGTTTCCGCGGCTTGAAGCATGAGAAAAACGTTTGCGGTCAGGCGCTCATTCTGCGCTTGACGCCTGCCCGCAGCCTCACTATAAGCACCCCACGTCGCGCCGGCCTCAACCGACGCCCGCGCGCCCGGTTGGCGGAGTAGCTCAGGTGGTTAGAGCAGCGGAATCATAATCCGCGTGTCGGGGGTTCGAGTCCCTCCTCCGCTACCAAAAAACACACGAAATTCAAAAGAAATCAAAGGTGCTTGATCCATGATGTGTTTGGATCGCACAGTTTCGTACTCGCGTTGCACTCACTGACACCCCCGCCCCCTGCCCTCGTCACGTCTGCGTGAGGCTGCAACGCTTCTCGTGGCGCTTTCCGCAGTGATCAATTTATATGACCGCGTCAGATTTCACCCTCAGACGACGCCTGGAGATCACGATGCGTACCCTTGTCACCGTTGCCCTCATGAGTTTGCTCGCCGTTCCTGCCTTGGCCGAGACCCGCACCTACAAGACCGACGCAGGCCACACGGAGGTTCGCTTCGGGTGGGACCACGCGGGTGTCAGCCGCCAGCACGGCGAGTTCGACCGCGCCGAGGGAATTCTGGTGATCGACCCTGCGGATCCGGCTTCGGCCACACTGGAGGTCACCATCGATGCCGCCTCGGTATCCACCGGTGTCGGGCCGCTCGATGATCACGTGAAGAACGCCGACTTCCTTGTCGTGGAGGACCACCCGACCATACGCTTCGTCTCCACGTCGGTAACGCCGACCGGCGATACCACGGCTGATGTTGCCGGCGAGGTGACGCTGCGCGGGGTGACCGTACCCGTGACGCTGCAGGTCGAACTGATCCATCAGGGTCCGCACCCCGTCGCCCAGTTCATCGACTACTACAAGGGCGACTGGCTGGGCTTCCACGCGACCACCGAGATCGATACGGCCCCCTTCGGCTTCGCGCTGCCGGTCGGTCCGCTCTCCATCGATATCTCGACGGAAATGCGGGCCCAGTGATGCTCCGGCCGCTGCAGCTTGCCTAGCGGGGGAAATTGAGCATCGGCGTTTTCTCTCGCCATCAGAGAAGTCGGCAGCATTCTCAGGCCTCCGATGATCGGGGAAAGGAAATCTCAAAGCTGTTTGAGCGAAAGCCCCTCAAACCAGTCTAGAATGGTATCGGCCCAACCTGTCGGTGCGGTGTGACCGCCCTTGTGCAGCAGAAGGTCGATCTGCCCCGCTTCGCAGTCCGTCCAGTGCCGTAGCCAGTACTCCCCTTCAAAACTGCTGGTTTCCGGCTGCCGGTTGCCGCAACGGTTCGTTTCCCTCAAAACCTTGAGGGAGGCCCAGACGTCGCCCTGCACAACCGTACCGTCCCTGAAGGACCGGCCCTCCAGGGGAACCGTCCGGTCCGTCCAGCCATGCGCATGAAACAGGCGCACCGGGCCCGCGCAACGTTCCGGCAGGCTGTCCCAGAAAGCGCCTGCGACAGGCGCATAGGCATCCGCAAACTCAGGCAGCCGGCAGGCCATGTCCCAGACCATGGATCCGCCGCGCGAAAAACCGGCGAGCACGAAGGGTGCGTCCGCCAGCCGGAATCTGTCGCGGACATCGGCAATCACGGTCTGCAGGAAGACCGCGTCGTCGCGATCATGACGCGTGTTGTCCGCCCGCACGGACCAGTCCTTCGTCCAGCGCGCCTCGGGATGTTCTCCGTTGGGCGCAACGAACACATAACCACGCGCGACCGAGACGCGCGCGAGATCGGAATTGAGCATTGCCTTCCCGGTGCTGCCGCCACCATGAAGGTGCATGACAATGCCGGCAGGCTCACTTTCGGGCAGGATCAGGTGATAGCTTCCGCTTTCAACACGGCACGGGGTCTCTGCATCACCGCACACCTGCTGGGCGGAAGCCGCGCCCGGAAAAAGGAAAAATGCCAACATCAAGCCGGCAACGTGAGGCAATCCCCTGCTCTGCATGTCTGTTTCCCACCACATGACGCGATCCGAATGCTTGCCTTCGCCGCCGTACGCGTTCGCAAGGGTTCACGCCCGTCGGCCCGGCCCCAGATTTGTCGGGCAGACGCCGGATGGATGCAAATCACTAAGTTGTATGAGCCGCTCCGAAACTGTCCGGACACACACCGGAATGGGTCTCATGTCAGGCCCGGCTCGTGCCGACCTTGTGAAACCAGCTTCGCGCATAGGCCTGATATGCGGGATCCGCAGTGATAATTCCGGTCCTGGCCAGTGGTTCAACGGGGTTCTTCAACGTGTCTGAGACCAGCAATGCGGCGCCGAGGCCCGTGCCGGTTGTCGAGACGTCCGAACCCGCGGCAACACGCATGGTCGCAGCTTCAAGCATCTTCATGAACAGATCATTCCTTGCAAACGGGCCCTCCACGATCGTCGGCCCTTCAGCACCGATGAGCTCCAGGCACCGGCTGGTCACCAGCGCAAGGTAGAAGGATGCGGCCGCATACCGTTCGCCGTCGGTGAGTGCGCTTTCGTCCACGCTCCAGCCAGCCCGGGCGCCCTGAAAGGGTCCCGAGAGCGGGTCGACCGCGGGATAAAGCTGGATCCGGTTCGCCAGGACGCGGGACACATCCTCTTCGGAGGCGTGACGGGCTCCTTCCTTCATCACCAGGTCGAACTCCCGTCCGCCCATGAACCGTGCCGACGGGACGGGATCTCCGAACGCATTCACGTTCAACAGGGTGTCGCGTTCCGGAGACAGGTCCTTCCCGTGTCCGCCGACCGCAAAGGAAATCACCCATGTTCCAGTCGATACGACTGAAAAAGCCCCCTTCAGGGCGAGTAGGTATGGATAGAGAGACGCATTGGAATCGTGAATGCCGCTGGCGACCGGTATGCCCGCCCGAAGACCCGTGAGAGCGGCGATGTCCGGTTTCAGCAGGTGCGTGCATCTGGCCGCGATCTGAGCCGGCGCCATCTTGTCGGCAAGTCCCAGGCGCTGGACCAGGGACGAGAAGCGGCGGTCCTGCGGGTTCCAGAGATCCGTGTGGGCGCCGAGTGACGTCATTTCCGTATTCTTCGCACCCGTCAGCTTGTACGACCAGTACTGGGGATACGTGACGACGCTGGCGATCCGGTCCAGCAGGTCAGCATCGCGATCGAGTTGCCAGTAGATCTGGGCACCGACATTCAGTCCGAGCGGAAGGCGCGGCGATCCCGTTTCCTGAAAGTCCGGGCGAATGGCATCGTAGTCTACCGACAAGTCATCGGGCCCGGCAAACTCGTAGTCCAGCATCGGCGCAGCCAGGTTTCCGTCCCTGCCCAGAAGAACGATGCTGGCGCCATGGGTCGCGATCGAGATCGCGTCGATACCGTAGTTTCCGTTGTGCCTTGCGAGGGCATCAATGATGAAGCTCCAGAGCCCGGCAATGTCGTAGTGCGGATAGGGCGGGTCGGAGAGGACGGTATTCGGCTGCGTCGCAATGTCGATTTCGGCGCCATGGATGGCGTCCACCACGCCAACCTTGGCGTTCGTTTTGCCGATGTCTATGACCGCAATGTGTCTCACTCGCTTGGTTCCCCATGGAAACGGCGTCACCTGGCGTCCGCTTGCGGACCGGTGGAACGACGCGCTTTTTTCAAACCTTTCACGCCCCTCGTCATCTCAACGCATGCGCCGCGCCGAGAAGTGATCACAGACAACATCGAAGCCGTTGCAGAGATCATCGCCGGGGCACGCCCGCATTCAAAACGCTTCGGCAATCTGTCGACAAACACCCTTGCCCGGATTTCGAGCGAAAGGTAGCATGTTAGTATACCAATGAGTGAAACGACGGCCACAGATATGGAGACCTCCGGCACCGTTCTGCTGACACCTTTGTCAGAGTACGAGGGCAGTCTGTCGTCCCGCGTTTACATGAGCTTGAAAGACGCGATCCTCACGCTGGCTTACGAACCCGGCGAGGTCCTGCGCAAGGCCGAGATATGTGACCAGCTCGGCATCTCCCGGAGCCCCGTTTCCGAAGCCGTGGCGAGACTGGCCGCGGAGGGACTGCTCAGGGTCATGCCGCAGTCGGGCACCTATGTGGCTCAACTGTCGATGGACGAGGTGCGCGAGGGCGCATTTATCAGGGAGGCTTTCGAACTGGCGGCCGTCGAATATGTCGCCCAGATCATCACCGACGACCAGATCACGCTTTTGCGACGAAACCTTAAGGTCCAGCAGGGACTTGTGGAGGATCAGGACATTCAGGGATTTTACAAGTCCGACACCGCGATGCACAATCTGATCATGGGCTTCACCCATTTCAGACGCCTGGCATCCATCGCCGAAACCAGTTGGCTGCATGTCAACCGGGCCCGCCAGCTTGTCTTGCCCAACCCGAGACGGGTTTCAGACACGCTTGAAGAACACACCGCGATCGTCGACGCGCTTGCAGCACGCGACCCGCAGGCTGCCAGAGCCGCAACGGAGTTTCACCTGAGCCAGCTCATCCGCCACCTGGAGGCGGTGGAACGCGACCGGCCGGAGCTTTTTTCTCGACCATGACACGCCCCAATCGTCCCCGCTACGCCGCCCGCCTGAATGCCTTCAAACAGCTCTCGCCGGGATCCGATATACGCGATTGGATCGCTGCCGCAGGACAGGTCGAAGGACTTGGTGCAGCCGACCTGAACTATCCGGATCACGTTTCGAAACACGGCGAGGACGCCGTCAAGGGTGCCTTGAACGATGCGGAACTGGAATTGAACGGCATTGCGATGCGCTACTATTCCGAGCCGGCATTCAAGCTCGGAGCCTTTACCCATCCAGACCCATCGGTCCGGCAGGCCGCCATCGACATCACCAAGAGGGGAATGGACGCCTGTGCCCGGATGGGCGGCAGGGTCGTCACGCTCTGGATGGGACAGGACGGCTTCGACTACGCCTTCCAGATGGACTATGCCGCGGCCTGGGAGCATACGATAGAAGCGATCCGGGACGTCTGTGCGCACAACCCCGGACTTGATATCGCCATAGAATACAAACCCAACGAACCGCGGGCGTTTTCCCTCATGCCGGACATCGGCACGACATTGCTTGCCTGCAGGGAAGTGAATGCCGCCAATCTCGGCGTGACGCTCGATTTCGCCCATGTCCTGTATGCAGACGAAATGCCCGCCTGTTCAGCCGCATTGATCGCGCGCCATTCCCGGATGATCGGTCTGCACCTGAACGACGGCTACGGCAAACGCGACGACGGCCTGATGGTCGGGTCCGTTCACGCCATCCAGACGGTCGAACTCCTGATCGCAATGCTGCGGGCGAACCAGACGGATGTGATCTACTTCGACACGTTTCCCGACATGGGCGGCCTGAATCCGATCGAGGAGGCGCGCACGAATGTCATCATGACCGACCGGCTGCTGGATGTGGCCGAGAGCCTGTCGGACGACGCCGAACTCAGCGACGCGATCAGCCGGCAGGACGCCGCGATCTCGCAGAGGATCGTTGCGCGGAAGTTGTACGGGACATGACGATCCTGGTAACGGGAGCATTGCATTGGGATGTCGTGGTCCACGCGCCCAGGCTGCCGCATATCGACGAAACCTTGAGAGGTTCATCGGTCGCCTATCAATTCGGCGGCAAGGGGGGCAACCAGGCCATCGCGGCGGCCCTAGCCGGGGCAGATGTCGCCTTCGCGGGGCGGATCGGATCGGATCAGGCCGGTGCGGAGATGAAACGCAGACTGACGGACGCCGGGATCGACATATCGGCGCTTCAGGTCGGGCCGGACGCTTCGGGAATGAGTGCAGCGATTGTCGACGGAGACGGCAACTACGGCGCCGTGATCGTTTCCGCGGAAAACCACAAGTTCGACACCGGTCTGCTGACCATCCCGGGCGGATGCCGAATGGTGCTCATGCAAAATGAGCTGACCCATGCCGCCTTGCTTGAGATCAAGCAGAAAGCACATCAGGCCGATGTTCCGGTCGTTCTCAATGCTGCCCCGGCCCTCGGCCTCACCGGCGCGGACCTGGAAAGCGTGAAGGTGCTGATCGTCAACCGCGTCGAGGCGTCGGATCTGCTGGGCCGCGATCCGGCGGAACTGGATCCGCCCGAAAGTATCCGCGCACTTCAGGGCCTTGCCCCCGGATCGGACATCGTGGTGACACTCGGCGGTGACGGTGTGATCTTCGCGCAAAGCGGCGAAACACCGGAACATCAACCTGCCAGGAAAACGACTGTCTGCTCCACCCACGGCGCGGGGGACGTTTTTGTCGGTACCTTCGCCGCCGCATACGTCGACGGTGCGCCTTTCGGTGCTGCGATCGCAAGAGCGCAGGAAGCGGCGGTCGGGCACGTATCCGGAAACCGCTAGAACCGGGCAACTTCCTGATCGATCACGGGGCGTCTTCGCGCACCAGACCCTCGCTTTTCAGGTCGGTCCAAAGCGCCTCGGGGATGTCGGCGCTTTCCGCCTTGAGATTGCTCTCCATTTCGCTGACACCCTGTCCTCCCGGGATGACCGAAATCACGGATGGGTGCCGGAGTGGAAACTGAAAGGCGGCGTCCACCAGGCGAACGCCGTGGCGGTCACAGATATCCTGGATCGCGCGAACCCTTGCGAGCACGTCTTCGGGAGCCGGGTCGTAGTTGTAAAAGGCGCCCGGTTTCGCTCCCGTCGCCAGGATGCCGGAGTTATAGGCGCCGCCGATGACGACGCCGATGCTGCGCGTCTCGCAAAGCGGCAGAAAGCTGGTCAGGGCCTCCTGCTCGAGCAGCGTGTATCTCCCTGCCAGAAGGAAGATGTCGAAATCGCCGCGTTCGGCCATCCATTGGCAGGGTTGCCATTCGTTGACGCCTGCGCCAAATGCCTTGATCGTCCCCTGGTCCCTCAACGAAAGCAGCGCCTTGTAGCCCCCGTCCATGAACTCGTTCAGCTTGGCATCGAGCGCGTCCCGCGTGCCGTGATTGAAAATATCCAGATCGTGGGCAAACAGGATGTCGATGCGGTCAATTCCGAGCCGTTCCAGGCTGAACTCGATCGAGCGCATCACCCCGTCATAGGTGTAGTCGTAGATCTCCCGTCTGGCGGGCACGTCGAACCATTTTCCGAACCCGTCCCGGTCCTCGGGGCGTGTCGCCGCCAGGATCCTGCCGATCTTCGTCGACAGGACATAACTGTCCCGATCCTTGCCGCGTAGAAACGGATTGAGGCGGGTCTCCGAGAGCCCAAGTCCATAGAGCGGAGCGGTGTCGAAGTAGCGCACACCGGCGTGCCAGGAAGCCGCCAGTATCTCCTGAGCGTCCCGGTCCGGGATCGCCCGGTACAGGTTACCGAGCGGTGCCGTTCCGAAACCGAGACCTGTTACGGTGACGCCACCGTTGCCGAGCCTGTCCCAATGTCGTGTCTGTAACCCCATGGCATGCCTCCTTTTAACTGACATGCTAGTATCAATTGAGTTAGACTGCACCCTCAAATTCGGCTGCAGGACTGCGTGGAGGAAACTTGATGGCGAATTTCGAGACTGTTTTCGGAACCCCCAAACCCGTTATCGCCATGGTTCATTTCGGCGCGTTGCCCGGAACGCCGCTTTATGACGCGGAACGCGGTCTCTCCGGCCTGCTGAGCGGCGCTGAAGCGGATCTCCACGCCCTTCAGGCAGCGGGCGTGGATGCCGTCATGTTCGGCAACGAGAATGACCGCCCCTACGAGTTTGCCGTGGACCCGGCGAGCACGGCCACGATGGCCTATGTGATCGGCCGTCTCAGGGACCAGATTACCGTTCCTTTCGGGGTCAACGTTCTTTGGGATCCGAAGAGCACGATCGCGCTCGCTGCCGCGTGTGGTGCAACCTTCTGCCGTGAGATCTTCACCGGCACCTATGCCAGCGACATGGGGCACTGGGCACCCGACGCCGGTGAGGCGTTGCGGTATCGAAAGCGCCTGGAAAAAGACGACCTCCTGATGCTCTACAATGTCTGCGCTGAATTTGCCGACAGTCTCGACCGTCGCTCGCTCGCCGATCGCGCCCGGTCCGCGGTATTTTCCTCGATCCCGGACGCCATTCTCGTGTCAGGCCAGATCACCGGGGAAGCAGCGCGCATGGAGGATCTTGAAGCCGTCAAAACCGCTCTTCCGGACACCCCCGTTCTGGCCAACACGGGCGTGAAACTTCACACGGTCGCCGACGTTCTTCGCATTGCTGACGGATGTGTCGTCGGCTCCAGCCTGAAGGTGGACGGCAACACCTGGAACCCGGTTGACCCGGATCGCGCCAAGCAGTTCATGGATCGCGCGAGGGCCGCCCGATGATCAGCGAAGACCTCCAGGCACTTGTCATGATCCCGGGGCTGTCCGGCCATGAAGACCGCGTCGCTGCCGAGATTTCCGCGAGAATGCCGGTCCCGTGCAGGACGGACCGCCTGGGCAACCTGATCGCGACGTTCCCGGGAACCGGGCCGTCGGTGATGCTGTTCACCCACATGGATCAGTTGGGCTTCGTCGTCAGGAAGGTCGAGGAGACCGGCCTGATCAGGGTTCAAAGGCTCGGCGGCGTGCCCGAGCGTGCCCTGCTGTCGCAGGCCGTCGTCCTGTCCGTCCCCAACGGCAGGGACATCCCCGGCGTCATAGCGAACAAGAGCCACCATGCCACTCAACCCGACGAAAAATACACGGTTCCCAAGGCAGCGGACCTTTACATCGACGCCGGCTATGCGAGCAAGACTGACGCGGAGGCGGATGGCATCCAGATCGGGACACCGGTCACCTACGCACCAAACTGCATGCACCTTGCCGGCGGCCGCGTTGCCGGCACGGCGATCGACGACAGGGCCGGATGCGCGGTGCTGCTGGAGGTCGCCAGGTCGCTCGCAGGACGGCAGGACGGACCGACCGTGCATGTCGTGTTCTCCACGCAGGAGGAATTCAATCTGCGCGGCGCCGTCGTGGCCGCCCAGAGCCTGAAGCCGGATATCGCGATACAGATTGATCTCATGCTGGCGTGTGACACCCCGGACATGTCCGATGTGGGCGAGATGCGTCTCGGCGGCGGCCCCGGTATCAGCCTCTACAGTTTTCACGGACGCGGAACGCTGAACGGCGTGCTGCCGCATCCCGCGCTCGTCACCGTTTTCGAAAGTGCCGCCAAGGACCTGCAAATGCCTCTGCAGCGATCGGCACAGGTCGGCGTTCTGACCGATCTCAGCTACGTGCAGCTGGTGGGAGAAGGCGTGGCGTCGATCGATGTCGGCTTTCCCATGCGGTACAGCCACTCTTCGCTGGAAGTGTGCCAGATCAGCGATCTTGAGGACCTGGCCAGGCTTTTGTGCACCGCGCTGGACCACATCACACCGGATACCAGGCTGGAGCGCGGCGCATGACCTACACCCTCGGCGTGGATATCGGCACCTATGAAACAAAGGGCGTTTTAGTTGATGCAGCGGGCAACGTCGCAGCCACCGCGCGCCATGCCCACGAAATGACCGTGCCGCAGCCCGGCTGGGCGGAACACCGGCCGGAAGAGGACTGGTGGGGCGACTTCGTCACGGTCACCAGAGAGCTCATCCGGCAAGCGGGCGTCAACGGTGATCAGATCAAATGCGTTGCCTGCTCGGCGATCGGCCCCTGCATGCTGCCGGTCGGCAAGGACGGCTCACCTCTGATGAACGGTGTGCTTTACGGCGTCGACACCAGGGCCATGAGCGAAGTGTCCGCTCTCACGGACCGGATCGGCAATGACGTTCTGCTGCAACGGTGCGGCAACGCGCTCACGTCCCAGTCGGTCGGCCCGAAGATCCTGTGGCTGAAAAACAATCGTCCGGATATCTACGAACAGGCGCACAAGATACTGACATCGACCAGCTTCATCGTGCATCGGCTGACCGGTGACTATGTGATCGACCACTACACGGCCGCGAATTTTTCTCCGCTCTATGATGTGACCACGCAAGACTGGTGCTTCGATCTGGCCCCTGAAATCCTCCAGCCGGACAAGCTGCCGCGATTGCTGTGGTCATCCGAAATCGCCGGCCGCGTGACCTCAAGAGCCGCCGCCGAAACAGGTCTTGCCGAAGGAACGCCCGTCACAGCGGGAACGATCGACGCGGCCGCGGAAGCTCTCAGCGTGGGTGTCCGGTCGAACGGCGACATGATGATGATGTACGGATCGACCATCTTCATCATCACGTTGACCGAGGACCGTGTTCGGGACGGGCGGCTCTGGTACGCGCCCTGGCTGTTTCCCGGTCAGCACGCGTCGATGGCGGGGCTTGCGACCTCCGGAACGCTGACGCACTGGTTTCGCGATCAGTTCGCGCGCGAACTGCCGAAGGAGACGGCATTCCTGACACTCGCGCAGGAAGCGGAGGCGATTGCCCCCGGCGCGGACGGGCTGCTGTTCTTGCCGTATTTTTCCGGGGAGCGGACGCCCTTGCACGATCCGCATGCGAAGGGAACCTTTTTCGGTCTGAACCTGACCCATACGCGCGGGCACATGTACAGGGCCCTTCTTGAGGGGATCACCTTTGGAACGGCCCATGTTGTCGAGACATACCGGGAGGCCGGTGTCGAACCGGCGCGCATCCTCGCCGTCGGCGGCGGAACGAAAAACGCCGTGTGGCTGCAGGGCACATCCGACACGTCCGGGCTGAGCCAGATCGTCTGCCAGAAAACCGTCGGCGCGAGTTACGGCGACGCATTCCTGGCACGGCTGGCAATCGGCGAAGCACAGATCGACGACATAGCCGCGTGGAACCCGGTCTCGCAGACGATCCATCCGAACGAGGTTCAAAGCTACCGCAAGGCCTATCCGCTGTTCCGCAGGCTCTACGAGCAAACCAGGGACATCGCCGCCGAACTCGGTTAGACGGGTGCGTCGGCAGGAGTGAAACTGCCGGTCATTTTACCGCGCCGGCAGCCATGCCCTTGATAATGAAGCGCTCCAGCGCGATCCCGATGATGATCAGCGGCAGAATGGCCGCGAAACTGAGGGCCGCCATGGACCACCAGCTTATGCCCTGCGATCCGGTCTGGCTCGCGACCATCACCGGCAGGGTGGTGGCGTGGCTCGACGTCAGGAGCGCCGCGAAGAAATATTCGTTCCACGTCAGAACGAGCGACAGGATGAACGACGCGACCATGCCGGGCGCCGCGATGGGCAGAATGATGGTCAGGAACGCCCCCCAGATGGACAGGCCGTCAACGAGCGCCGCTTCTTCGAGCTCGGTCGGAATGGAGCCGAACTGATCCCGCATGATCCAGATCACGATGGGCAGGACAGTCAGCGTATAGAGCAGAATGAGGCCGATACGCGTATCCAGCATTGCGAGCGACTTGTAGAGCACCAGAAATGGCAGCGCGAGCACGACCGGCGGCAAAATCAGCTGGCTCAGGAAAAAGAACGAAATGTCCGGGTTGCGCATGAAGCCGAAACGGTAGTTGAACCGCGACAGGCCATACGCGGTCATGCTGCCCAGCATGACCGCGAGCGTGGAGGCGGAGACCGCGACGACGGTCGAATTCCAGAACCGCTTCAGGAACTCTTCGCGCACCGTGCTCTCGTTCGCAATGGTGTCGGGCGACAGTCCGAGCGAGCGCCATCCGAGCCACTTCGGGATATAGTCCCACCAGGGCACCATGTTCCCCTTCATGACGTCTGGCGCCATCTTGAAGCTCGTGGTGATCGTCCAGTAGATCGGAAAGATCGAAATGAACGCCCAGACGATCAGGATCCCGTAAATCAGAATTCGTCCCGATATCCGTTTGGCCCTGAATGTCCGGTCAGCCTCTGTGTCGTGGAAAATCTGGGTCGTCATCTCAGTACCTCGGGCGCATCCAACGGTCCGCCGCCTTGATCAGAAGGGTCATGGCGATGACGATGATGACCAGATAGACAATGGCAAGGAGCGTTCCGTAGCCGACATTCGACCGGTCGCGGTACTCCCTGAAAATGAAGCTCGTCACGCTGTCCGTCGCCCCGCCGGGACCTCCGGACGTAACGTTGATGATGATGTCCGCAAGCTTCAGCTTGAAGATGATCCGGATCAGGATCGCGGTGATGGAAACCGGCAGCATCAGGGGGAATGTCACTTCCCAGAACTGGGTCCACGCGCCCGCCCCGTCAACGCGCGCCGCCTCGTTGAGCTCTCGCGGGATTGCCTGCAGGCCCGCCAGGATCATGATCATCATGAAGGGAATATACGTCCAGGCATCCATCAGCATGATCATCAGCTGGGCGATTTCGGGAGACGAAAAGAAGGAGGGGTTGTCCACCCCGAGCTCCCGCAACAGCCTGGCCACGGGTCCGAACCGGTTTTCCAGCATCGATTTCCCGATCATCCAGGACACCGCAACCGGAGACAGCATGAGCGGCAGCAGGAATGCCACGCGAAAGAACTTGCGCGCCCTGATTTCCGCGTTCAGCAGCAGGGCGAGACCGAAGGCGATGGCATACTCCACGATGATCGCGAGCGTGTACCAAACCATGTTGCGCAGCGCGTTCCAGTAGAACGGGTCGCTCCACATTTGCCGCAGATTGTCTATCCCGTTGAA
This sequence comes from Roseibium sp., assembly GCF_965232425.1. Lineage (GTDB taxonomy): Bacteria > Pseudomonadota > Alphaproteobacteria > Rhizobiales > Stappiaceae > Roseibium. The sequence goes on along the minus strand of NZ_OZ246971.1, from coordinate 3,912,668 downwards.
TTTCCGGCCGTCGGGCGATGCAAGGTTCCAGTCGGAGAAGGCGATGACCAGCCCGAAAAGGAGCGGAAACACGACCATCGAGACCACGAACAACGTGGCCGGAAGCACAAACAGCGTGCGCTTGCCATGCTCTCCACGCGTGATTACCTGCGACGCGCACAGGCAGATGCCCCAGAAAATATAGGCATAAAGGGTTGGCCGCCAGTTCGCGAACCCAAGGTCGATCCAGCCGCCTTGATCTGCCGCCTGGAGAATCGCGACAAGCGCCAGCAGGCCCGCTGAACCCCAGACCAGAAATCTGCCGAAACGCTTGCGTTGTTCGGAAATGTCGTCGGCGGTTACAACATGAAGCCGATCGCCTTCGGAACTCATAAAAGTCTTGCCCCGCCATTCCATGGATGTGCGGGCAGGCGCCTGGCGCCTGCCCGCTGGTTCAAATCACAGCCCAAGCGAAGCCTTGTACAGCTTGATCTGGTTCTCCCGGCCGATCTGGTCGGTGATCTTTTCCCAGGCAGCCGCGATTGCATCGCCGATTTCCTGAGCCGATCCGTACTGGCCGGCGTAGCCTTTGGCCAGTTCGTCTTCTGCCACCGAGTAGTACTGGAAGATGCCCGGGATCCGAGGCTCGATGGCCGCGTTCGGATGATTGTAGCTGTCCGCGTTCGAACCCAGATAGTCTTCGATATAGGCCCGGTCGTATCCGGCTGCTTCCCACTCGTCGAACTGGAAGTGGGAGTTGCGGTAAGGCTGGAAGCCCGACGGGTAGGCCGACATCCAGAGGCTGATGTCCTTGCCGCCGAGATGCGCTGCCGCACTCCACGCGGCCTTGCGCTTCTTCTCGTCGCCCGACACCCGCTTGGTCACGTAAATGCCCCAGCCGAGATAGGCCATGTTCGGCGCTTCGTTATAGGTTTCTTCCCACGCACCAGACTTCCTGTTGTAGACGCGGTCGGAACCCGGATTGATGCCGAAGCCGACAACGTCGCCGACAACCGACGTGTCGGATGTGCGTGCACTTGAACCGATATCGCCCCACCACATCAGCATGGAACCCGTTCCTGCAAGGAACTGCTGGAAGCCGGTCGTTCCCGGGTCCGCGTTGATCTGATCAGCCGGGTAGGCGCCGGCTTCGATGAGGTCGAGCACATCCTGGATCGCCTGGACCCAGGCCGGGTTGTTGACCAGCGGCGTCATCGTGTCCGGATCGAACAGCCAGGCCGGATCATCCGGGTGCTTGGCATAGACCGCGGCCCGGTTTTCCAGGAAGTAGAAGCCGAAGCCGCCCCAGCCCTTGAGTGGATCCAGATATCCGTGCGCGGGCAGCCCGGTCAGCGGGTCTTCTTTGCCGATCAGAGCCTTGGTGACGGTATTGACGTCCTGCCAGGTCCTGGGAACGGACGCGCCGCCGATCGCACCGTCGCCGAAGTAGTCGGTCCGGTACGCGAACGTATGGCAGTCGCCATCGATGGTGACCCGGTATTTCTTGCCATCCCACGTGCCGACGGGCGGCTTGAGATAGCTCACGAGATCTTCCGCATCGATCTGCTCTTCGACCCAGTCGGGCATCTCGTCGAGGAGGCCCTTGCCGGCCGTGTCGCCTTCGAATGGCGCACCCATCTCGATGATGTCGAAGTCGACGGTGCCGGTGGCGATCGCCTGCTGCAGACGCGGATTGTAGTCGGCCTGGGCCAGGTCAACCCAGTTGATCTTCGCGCCCGTATAGGCTTCCCACGGCTTTAGGAAACCGCGAAACAGGAAATTGTGGAGGTTCTGGTTGTTCAGCCCCATGAAGGTCAGCTCGACCCCTTCGAACTCGCCTTCGGCGACGCGCTCCTTCGTCGGGCCGAGACACATCTCGCCGACCTTCTGCCAGTCGGCATCCGTTGGCGACCCCTGGCCGACGCCCGGAATTTTCAGAATTTCAGCGCGCAGATCCGACTGGGCTCTGGCCGGACTGAAAGGGATACCGGTTGCAACCGAGCTCACGGCAGCAATCGCACCGACGCTCGCGGCACCCTTGAGCAAACCGCGCCGGTTTAGCTGACGATGCATTATCGTATTGTAATCGCTAACTTTCACGTCACTTCCTCCCATTACACGTCAAGTTGGCCAACCCCTGCAAAGGCACCCTTGTTGCCGGGCGCTCTCCTCCAAAGCAGGCAGGTCTTTTCCAATCGGAGCAGACTTCCGGTGAGTAACGTCCCAATTCGCGTACGTGCTGTCAAGTAGCTAACATGTTAGTAAGGTCAGAGGTGGACAAATTCCTGACAATAAGCTACCCGGTGAAGAGGGTAGGATCGGCTTTGTGAGGCTCAATGGCTGAAGTCGCTGTCAAGCAAGTGCGCAAGAGTTATGGCAATACCGAAGTTATTCACGGTATCGACGTGGAGATCACGGATGGCGAGTTCGTGGTCCTTGTCGGACCGTCAGGATGCGGGAAATCAACCCTTCTGCGCATGATCGCCGGCCTGGAGGAAATCACCTCCGGTGACATTCACATCGGGGAGCGCCGGGTCAATCATTTGCCGCCTAACGAGCGCGACATTGCAATGGTGTTCCAGTCCTATGCGCTTTATCCGCACAAGACGGTCGAGGCCAATATGGGGTTCTCGCTGAAGCTGAAAAAAATGGACAAGGCAGCGATCAAGAAACGCGTCGCGGACGCCGCGGAGATCCTTGGTCTCACGCCCTATCTCGAACGCTATCCGCGCGCACTTTCGGGTGGACAGCGCCAGCGGGTGGCGATGGGCCGCGCGATTGTTCGCGATCCGCAGGTGTTTCTGTTCGACGAACCGCTGTCGAACCTGGACGCCAAGCTGCGCGTGCAGATGCGCACGGAGATCCGGGAACTGCATCAGCGGCTGCAGACCACCACCGTCTACGTCACCCACGACCAGATTGAAGCCATGACGATGGCCGACAAGATCGTGGTCTTGAACGGCGGCAATGTCGAGCAGATCGGAAGCCCGCTTGATTTGTACGACCGGCCCAAGAACAGCTTCGTCGCCAGCTTCATCGGGTCGCCGGCAATGAACCTCATTGATGGCAAGGTAGAGACGTCTGGCACGAACGGCGTTCAGGTCTCCATTGGCGGAAACGTATTGGATCTGCCCGGATTTGGCGGACTGGAACCCGGTCGTGCCGTCAGGCTGGGCGTGCGCCCGGAGCATCTGCAGCTGGCCGACCAGGGGCTGCCTGCGACCGTCAGGGTTGTCGAGCCGACCGGCCCGGAAATCCATGTCGTCTTCCAGTTCGGGGACGGGGAACTGACGGCGGTTTTCAGGGAACGGCACGCCCTGTCGACGGGAGATCAGGTCCATCTCGGCATCGACACAGACCACTTTCACCTGTTCGGGACCGATGACGGACTAAGGATCGAACCATGAAGAAAGGTCGTTTCCGGGCCGGACGATAGCCCGACTTGATCCGCGGCGCCGCGGAGACCGGTATCAGCAGAGAGGAGCCAGGAATGCTGAAAGGGATTGATCCGAGACTGAATGCCGATGTCCTGCATTGTTTGCGGGCCATGGGCCATGGAGACGCGATCGTCATCTCCGATACCAATTTCCCGTCGGACAGCGTTGCCAGAAACACCGTTTACGGGTCGCTGTTGCGGATGGACAATCTCAGTGCCGCCGAGGCGATAGAAGCGATCCTGTCCGTGCTCCCGCTGGATACCTTTGTCGACGACTTCGCGATGCGGATGGAAATCGTCGACGCGCCGGATGAAATCCCGGACGTGCAGAGCGAGGTCCAGGAAAAGATCGACACGGCCGAAGGCGGGTCCCGCCCCATGATCGGGGTCGAACGTTTCGCGTTTTACGATCTGGCGCGCCAGAGCTATGCCGTGATCCAGACCGGGGAGCGGCGCTTTTACGGCTGCTTCGTGCTGCGCAAGGGCGTCATAGGACCGGATCAATGAGCTTGGACATCGTCATTCTGGGTGTCTTTGTCGCGGACACCGCTTATCGCGCGTCGCGGCCGCCCAAGATGGGTGAGACCATCCTGGGCAAGTCCTTTGCACTCGGACCGGGTGGCAAAGGGTCCAACCAGGCGGTTGCAGCCGGCATGGCCGGTGCCAAAGTCGGCATGCTGAGCAAACTCGGCATCGATCCGTTCGCGGACATGGCCCTGGCAACATGGTCGAAGGCCGGGGTGACATCGCTGGCCTCGCAGCATGCGGACGGATACACCGGCGCCGCCTATATCTTCATCGACGACGTCACCGGCGACAACGCCATCATCGTGTGCCCCGGCATCGCGGCCAGTCTGGGACCATCTGACATTGATGCCCAAAAGGATGCGCTCAAGTCCTGCAAGGTGTTTCTCACGCAGCTCGAGCAACCGCTGGAAACCGCCGAATATGCGTTGGACGTGGCCAGGAATGCCGGTGCGACAACGATCCTGAACCCGGCACCGGCGGCCGAACTGCCGGATTCCATGCTCGCGCTTTGCGACTATGTCACGCCGAACGAATCGGAGACCGAGGCCATCACCGGTCTGAGCGTGCAAACCGTCGAAGACACGACCAAGGCTGCCGAAGAACTGATAAGACGCGGCGCACGGGCTGCGATCATCACGCTGGGCGAAAACGGCTGCCTGTTTCATGACGGCAAGGACGCGGTACACGTTCCCGCCATGTCGGCAGGGCCGGTTCTTGAGACGACAGGTGCCGGCGACGCGTTCAACGGCGGCTTCGCGGCCGGCCTGGCACAGGGCATGTCTCCCCTGGAGGCGATCCGGTTCGGAACCGCAACGGCATCCATTTCCGTCACCAGGCAAGGCACGGCCCCATCGATGCCTGCTCGCGCGGAAATTGAGGCCCTGTTGCGGCAAAATCCCGGCTGACCGGACCTGGTCTTGCTGGATTTCAACAGGACGGGGCCCTCCATGAAGGGCCCTGCCGGTGGTCCGACGGTGTCCGCGACCAGCGCGCCTTTGCCTCAGCCTACTCCGTGAAGGTCCTGACCAGTCTGTTGCTGAGCGGCTGGGCCAGATAACTCAGCACGGTGCGTTCCCCGGTCGTTATGAACAGGTCCGCCGGCATTCCCGGAACAAGATCCAGCCCGGCCACGCCGGAGGGCTGCTGAGCGTCGAGCCTGACCTTGGCAACATAGAAGGCGTTGCCGGTTTTCTCGTCGGTGACCGCATCGGCGGACACATCGAAGACCTTGCCGTTCGCTTCCGGCACCTCTTCCAGATCGAAGCCGCTCAACCTGACCCTGGAAGGCTGTCCGATCCAAAGTTTCTCGATGTCGGAAGTGTTTATGCGGGCTTCGACGATGAGTTCTTCACTTTGCGGAACAAGCTCCAGTATGTCCTCACCGGGACGGACGACACCCCCGAGCGTGTGCAGTGCCATGTTGACCACCGTGCCACTGACGGGTGCGTTGACGACCACGCGTTTTTGACGTTCCACAGCCCCCCTGAACTGAGGCTCGACCGCGGCCATCTGTGCCTCCACGGCCGCAAGGTTTTCCGAAACCGATTCAAGTCTCTGCTGCTCTGCGCTGAACGCGTTGAGCTCCAGCTCACCGATTTCGTTTCGGGCGCGGGCCTGGTCGGTCCTGAGACCGGCGTCCAGTCCGACAAGGCGCTCGATGTCCAGACGGATGGAATTCATTCTGACGGCCGTCACCAGGCCTTTCTCGAACAGCGGCTGCAGCGTCTCCAGCTCACCATTGGAAATCTCGATCTGCCGGGTGTTGGATTGCCGCTGCTCCTCAAGACCCCGGATCTGGTCTTCAAGTGCGGTGATCCGGCGATCGAGCACAGTCTTCTCGCTGGCCCGCGCCCTGGCTTCAGTATCGAAAACCCGCTTTTGGGTCAGGTAGGAACTTTCCCACAGCACCTCGGGAACGCTGTCCCCGATCAGAATGGCGACATCGCTCCTGCGGAACATGCCGGCCTGGTTGATCTGGGCGAGCAGCCTTGCGCGCCGTGCCGCCAGGTCACCGATCTGACTGCTGAGGACCGTGAGGTCGACATCCGCTTCGGTGCTATCGAAGACGACCAGCGGCTGTCCGGCCTCAACGAAGTCGCCATCCGTCACCAGAAGATCGCGAACGATGCCGCCATCCAGATGTTGAACCGTCTTGCGGTTCCCGTCGACGACGAAAGACGCCTGCGCGACCACGGCACCGTCGAGCTTTGCCTGATGTGCCCAGTAGGCCGTGCCGCCGAAGAAGGCCGTCATGACCAGGAACCCGAAGAAGACCAGTACACCGATACGCGGTTCGGCAGAGTTTTGACCGGGTCTTTCCGGACGCTCGAGATGAGAGACGTGGCGGCTTTGGGAAGAAAGTGTCAGGTCTTTCATTGGGCTGCCCTTTCCTGGCTGTCTTCGCTGATTACATTCCGTTTTTGCCGGCTAGCAGGCAGGACGTTCCGCTTCGTGTCGCGCAAAACGTCATCCCGGGCGCCAAAGGCGGTCTGGACGCCCTGATTGAGCACGAGCACCTTGTCGACCACCTGCAGGGTGCTCGGGCGATGGGTCATCATCACGACGACACCGCCGCGCGCCTGGGTGGCGCGCACCGCTTTTTGAAGCGCTGCCTCTCCCGTTGAATCGAGGTCGGAATTGGGCTCGTCGAGCACCAGGAGAAACGGATTTCCGTAAAGAGCGCGGGCGAGCGCAATCCGTTGCCGTTGCCCGCCGGACAGGAAATAGCCGTTGCCGATGCGGGTTTCGTAGCCGTCCGGCAGATTGGAGACGAGATCGTGCACATCGGCCGCCAGAGCCGCCTCCAGCACAAGACGATCGTCGATATCTGCTGCAAAGCGGGCGATGTTCTCCCTGACCGTGCCGTCGAACAGGGCGATGTCCTGAGGCAGATAGCCGATATTGCTGCCCAGGTCCTCCGGGTCCCATTTGGCCGTCGGGCTGCCGTCGAGCCGGATCGAGCCGCGTTGCGGTGCCCACACGCCGGCAAGCATCTTGGCGAGTGTGGTCTTGCCCGACGCGCTCGGCCCGATAACCGCCACAGCATCACCTGCCTGAAGGTTCATCCGGATATCCGATAGGGTCGCGGTCTGCGCGGTCGGAGGCCCGGCCTTCTGGATAGCCACGCTCACGGAAACCTGCGGCCTTGGCAATCGCAGACGTTGCTGGTCCGCCGGATATTCATGCACGAGTTTCCTGAGCTTCGCGTAGGATCCGGTCGCCGCCAGAAAGCTGCGCCACTGGCCGATCAACTGGTCGATCGGTGCAAGCGCCCTGCCAAGCACGATCGTCGCCGCGATCATGATGCCGGCCGAACTTTCACCGGAGATGGCAAGTGCACCACCCAGGCCGAGGATGCCGGACTGCAAGGCCGCCCGGATCGTCTTGGAAAAAACGGAAAAGGTCGAAATGCGGTCGTTGACCCTGGTCTTTAGCTGATGGGCCTCGACCTGAAGCTCGCGCCATCTGAGGGCAAGATCGCCGCGCATGCCCATGGCATGGACGATTACGGCATTCGTCTCGCCTGACCTGTACAGCGCATCGCTGCGCCTGCGGGCTTCGGCGGCTTCGATCATCGTGTCATGGCTGCGCGCATTGTTGATCAGCGCAAGAACGGTCAGAACAGTCGCGCCTGCCAGACCCAGATGACCCAGATACGGGTGAAGGATGTAAAGCACGCAGATATAGACCGGGATCCAGGGCGCATCGAAGAATGCCAGAAGCGTGCTTCCGGAAACGAAGTCCCGGAAGCCGTTGACATCTTCGACGGTATTGTCGCCGTCCGACCGGCCGCCGTGGACCTTCCGCCGCATCGCTGCGTTCAAGACGGGAACACCGACCTTGAGTTCAAATCTTGCGCCTAACCGGTTCAGCATCCGCTGCCGGATCCAGTCCAGCAGGCCCGTGACGACAAGGACGCCGCCGAGCAGCAGCGTGAGTGCGATGAGCGTATCCATGTTCTGGCTGGTCAGAACGCGGTCATAGACCTGAAGCATGTAAAGCGGGGCTGCGAGAGCGAGAATGTTCAGCGCCATGCTGAAGAGCGCAATTGCGGCAAAACCGGCGCTGAGTGAGGACCAGGCCTGCCGGACGGGAGAGAGATTGCGGAACATGTGCTTGCTCCATATCGAGGGGTTCGGGTCAGGTTTTCGGGAAAGCAACAGGGTGGCGACAGCGGCCACCGCCACCCTGAGCAACCGGCTCAGACGAGGAAGTCGTCTTCGCTCAGTTGCGACGCGTCGATGTTGACCAGGCGCAGCGTGCTGTCCGACCCGAAGGACAGGACTGCATCCGAGCCATCTTGGACCGCGCCGGACAGGACCTCGGCAACGTCGAAATCAGGTGCGAAATCGCCGCCCGAGATCAGATCCGAGCCCAGTTCGAAGTCACTGACGGTATCGGCACCGAGGCTCGCAACGAAGATGTCCGAGCCATATCCACCCTCGAGCAGGTCATCACCACCGGCACCGTTCAGGACATTGTCGAAATCGCTCCCGGTGATGACATCGCCATCGTCCGACCCGATCACGTTTTCGATCGAGCTGAGCACATCGGTCTCAACCCGGTTTTCGATGACGTCTTCGCCGACGACACCCGTGTTGGTGACCTGTTCCGCCACGTCGAGGGTTGCGCCGGCATCCACGAGCGTATCCTGGACAACCGGGCCATTCTGACCAGCGGGTGCATTGTGCAGATGGATGGCCGACACGACACCGGTGATTGGCGTCTGCAGATCGGCCTCGTTGAGGCCGGACACGTCAAGCACACTCGAATAGGTGACCTCGCCTGTTGCCAGGTTTTGCACGATTGTGACGCTTGCCTCGCCGGTCGCCTCACTGTCGGACAGCGGTCCGGGTTCCTGAGCGGCGTCCAGTCCGCCGGAGAGCTCGATCGTGCGGATGCCGTGCTCCGTGACGTCGCTGTCGACAAGCAGCTGCCCCCTGATCTCACCGCCGGGGAAGTCCGACGTATGGATGTTGTAATAGAGGTTGCCGGCAACAGCCTGATCAACGAACGCCGCGCCATCGGCAATCGCGGACCCGAACTGGGCGGGAGCCGCAACGACGGCGTTGTCGACGCGGACGGTGAAGCCGGTGTCCCGGGTTGCCGTGCCGTTGCCGTTTGCACCGAGATTCACCTTGACCGCGACATCCAGGTCCGAGAAGTCTGCCGTGTCGGTGCCCTCTCCGCCGTCCAGGAAGTCGTTGCCGAGACCGCCGACAAGGATGTTGTCGCCGTCACCCGCAATCAGCACGTCGCGTCCGGCGCCGCCGTCGAGAACACCGTCCACGAGGCCGAGATCGACAAAGATATCGTCGCCGTCGCCAAGCAGGACATTGCCGCTGATGATGCCGCCGTCGTTGACGATCGTGACGTCGCCTGCCTCGCGGGCATCAATGGCGTTGACCTTGCCGGAAATCTCGCCTTCGTTGATGATGGCCCCGAGAATATCCAGGCCACCGTCGATCCGGATACCGGCAGCCGCGTCAGAGTCTTCGGACCCGGCAATGACGCCCTCGTTCTCGACAAGGCCGGCAAACCCGGCATCTTCCACGTTGGAGAACAGGCGCAGCCCGTCGCCGACCGTGTTTCCTTCCGTCGCATCCCCGCCGCCGAATATGGCGCCCTGGTTGATGACGGACGCCGAGACGATATCCCCGTCGACATCCCCCGTCTGGAGCGAAACACCCGAGGCGTTGTTGCCGTCTGCGTCGACCGTTCCCTGGTTCGTGAACGTGTAATTGTCCGCGGTGCCGTCGGCGTAGACGGTTCCGTTACGCTGCGCGCCGGTCGCCAGGATTGTGCCCTGGTTGACGACATCCAGACCTTCGCCGTCGATGTTCAGCGCCCGGCTGTCGGACGACACGGTTCCCCGGTTGACGAAGGAACCACCGGAATGATCGCCGGTTCCGAAATAGACGCCGTTTTGCGCGCCGGCAAAAACACCGCCCTCTTCGTTGACAAGGGACCCCTGGAAATTTACGCCGTTGACCGCCCGGAATGCGCCGACGGTGCCCTGCTGGCTTTCCGCAGTGACGGTTCCGGAGTTGGCGATCGCACCGGTGAAGAGTGCAGCGGCAAAACCGCCTTCAGGCAGACGCACGCCTTCCAGCCGGATGCCGTCGCCGGCCGTTCCCGCACCGGCGGACGCCTGACCGCGGCCGTTGATCTCTCCGGCGTTTTCGATCTCAACATCGCCATTGCCGTTTTCCGCAAGCGACAGGGAAATGCCGGCACCGTCATTGTGCTCGCCCGCGTCGATGACACCGGTCGGCAGGTTGTTGATCGAATAGTCGCGCGCCGTGTCGTCGGCATAGATCGTGCCGTTGCGCTGATCGCCCGTTCCGAGAATGTCGCCACCGTTGATGAGATCGACACCGTACCCATCGATGTTGACCGCCCGGCTCCCGGACTGGATCGTGCCGAAGTTCTGGACGCTGAGGTCGTGCTCGGCATCGCCGATGTAAAGGCCGTTGCGCGGACCTTCGATCGTACCGGTGCTGGAATTGAAGATCCGGCCCTCGGCCGCAACACCGTCGGCAATCCGGATTCCAGCCGTCGTGCCCTGGTTGCTTTCCGTGCTGATGAGACCGCTGTTGAAGATATCCGTCTCAAGGACCGCACCTTCCGCACCATCGTCGATCCGGATACCGTCGCCGGCAAGAGGGGTGTTGGAGGCGGCACTGTCGCCGCGGCCCTGGATGACGGCACCGAAACCGTTGAATATCGTGCCCTGAACGACGTCGTTCAGTTCGTCGCCGACCTGGAGCGAAATACCGGCACCCTGGTTGCCTTCACCGGCGTCGATCGTGCCACCCGTGAAGTTGCCGATCGAAAAGTCTTCCGCCGTGCTGTTGGTGTAGATCGTGCCGTTGCGCTGATCGCCCGTGCCGACGACGTCTCCGAAGTTCCGGACGCTGACGCCCTCACCCTGGATGTCGACCGCGCGGCTGTCGGAGGAGATCACGCCGCCACGAAAGTTATCCAGCCTGCCAGAGGATTGCGCACCGGCGAACTGGACACCGTTGAAATCGCCGTCGACGCTGCTGAAATTCCTTATGACGGCACTGCCACTGACCTGAATACCGGTCGCAAGGGCGTCGGGACCGCTATTGGCCTCGATGCGGGCGTTGCGGAAATTGAAAACCTGCGCGTCTTCGCCGCCCACCGATACCGCGGCAGCTGCATTGTTGGTCGTGACCTGACCGAAGTTCAGGAAGCGTGCGAAGTCGTTGTCGAGAACGAAAGCCGGCGTGTTGTCGACGACCGCATTGTTGAATACGCCATTCGTCAGCGACTGGCCGTCGCGGACGGTTTCTTGTGCCAGTGTGGACGTCGTGAGCAATCGCGCCCGAAGACCGGCAAGCATCCCAGATAGCATTTGGAAATCTCCATGAATTTTGTCGCCCGGGTACGCCCTCTGCATGACGGCGCCCGGCACTCATGGATCTGTTGCTCGAGCCCTGGTTGTTGAAATTCATATTGCCAATACGGGCCATAACCTTTTGCAATAATCACGCCCTTCTTTACCGGCGCGTTTCGTTTTTCCTTATTATTTTCTGATATTTAAACAAGGTCACTCTAGCGGGGGCAGATTATTCCCTCACTCCCGATGGAAAAAACGTGAACAAAATAACCCGATTTTTCGCGCCCCTTTTTTTGAGCTTGAGCGGCGAAAGACCACGCTGGCCACCGGCCGGGTGCCTCCAACAACTTGTGAACGATTGTTATTTCACCTTCTTCGCTTCGTCCTTAAATCTCGTGCTGCCAGCAACACGTATCAGAGCTTCGGATGAACCTCCGCGATCTTCAGTATGTCGTCGCAGTCGCGCGACACAAAAACTTCACGCACGCCGCACGTGCCTCGAACGTGAGCCAGCCCGCACTCTCCAATCAGATCAAGAAGCTTGAGCTGGAGCTTGGTGTCCGGATCTTCAAACGGACAAAGAACGAAGTGTTGCTGACGGAGTTCGGTGAGCACATCGTCGCGGGTGCGACCAAAATCAATACGATCGTTGACGACATTGCAAACACCGCCCAGCATTTCCAGAAGCTGGATGCCACGCCCTTCAGGCTGGGCATGACACCGACACTTGCCGCGTATCTGTCCGGCTACTTTCTCGACATGCTCGCAAGCATCCATAGCGGCATCCGCCTGGTCATCGTGGAAGAAAAGCCTCGGGAACTGTCGCAGATGATCAGCGAGATGCAACTCGACACCGCGCTGATTTCCAGAAACAGCTACGAGATGATCTATTGCGACGAAACGCTTGACCTTCCGACCTTTACGCCGCTCTGGCTGGAGCCGCTTTATCTCGGGATGCGGCAGGGGCACGTGTTGTCGAAGAGACGGGACATACAGGCCTCGGAGGTCCCGGCCGAATTCATCGTGCGTTTCGACACACCCTTCGGGTATGACCTGGAAAAGGAGCTGCCGGCTTCCTCCTCCGGAGCGGCCGAGCGCCTCGGCATCGACGTCAGATCCGCCCGTTTCGAAACCCTGTGCCGCCACCTGGCCCATAGTGATGCATGCACGATCGTGAACGGCATCGCGGCCGAACAGTTCAAGAGGGACAACATGGGACTGACGTTCGTTCCCTTCCACGGAAACGGCAGCTTCCGTGAACTGGGTGCGATATCGCGCAAGGACTATTCACGCTTCGGCGTCATCGACTCCATCAGATCCTTCATCGAATCGAAGCCGCCAACCGGCACCGTCAATCTGGCACACAGTCCAACATGCTGATCCACGCCCGGGGTCTCCTCCCTGTCGTCGTTGACCTCCCTTTAGCCCAATTCACGTTCGCTTTGCCCCGATCCTGTATCCGGCAGGGCGAACGCGACAAGGGCGGCGAGCGTGATCGTCGCCGCTGACAGCAGGAACACCCAGGACGTCATCCAGTCATAAAGCAGGCCGCCGCCTATCAGGCCGATGATGCTTGCCGCGGCGCTGAGGCTACTCGCCAGTCCCTGAACGGCGCCCTGGTGTTCCTTGCCTGCGAATTCGGACAGGACGGCGGTGAAAGTCGGCCACATGAGCCCGTTCCCCAGAGCGATCAGGAGTGCCCCAAGATAGATGCCGGGCGTCGTGTTCCAGAAGAGAGACACGAAGCCGAGGCCAAGGATCAGTCCCCCGCCGGTGACCAGCAGGCGTTGCGAGACCACCTTGGCAGCACGGGCGAGCAGCGGTCCCTGGACCAGCATCATGAAAAGACTGAGGACGGCGAAGAAGACACCGGTGTCCGTCACGGTCCAGCCTAGACGCGTGGCCGCGTGGACCGGAAAGGCGATGTAGAAAAAGCTGAAGCCCAGCATGACCAGAAAATTGACGAGCATCAGTTGCGGGATCCGCGGCAGGCGCATGAGATCCGTCTTCGGCGTTTGACGGCATCCCTTCAGGCGGTAAACCTCCTTGGTTTCCTGTCCGAACACCTTGCAGGCATTGGAGAGGCCCGGCTTGGTCCGCAGCATCGCCGCATGTGTATCCGACAGCCCGAAATACGTCAGCACGCTCGCGATGACGGAAATCAACAGCGCGGCGATCACCGGCAGCATTTCCCCAAGAACGCTTGCGCCCAGAAGGCCGGCAAGCGCCGGTCCGAGAATGAAGCCAGCATTTGTCGACATGGCCATCCGGCCGAAGTTCTCCGTGCGGTGGTCATCATCGGTGATGTCGGCAAGATAGGCGTTTGCGACCGACACATTTCCGCCGGTGAGACCGTCTGCCGCGCGGGCAAAGAACAGGACGATCAGCGGCAAGGTCAGCGAGAACTGCCCCAGCAGGGTGGTATCAACGCTGACGATCGCATCCGCCGGAAGGTAGAAGGCGATGAGGAACACCACCCAGGACGCCAGAGTGCCAAGCTGGCTTACCAGCAGCACTTTGCGCCTGCCGATCTGATCCGACCATCTGCCCAGGATCGGCGCGCCGATGAGCTGAAACGCCGAATAGGTCGAGGCAAGCACCCCGTAAACCAGCGCATTGCCGCCCCAGTCGGTGACTAGGAAGACCATGAACGGAACGACGATGGAAAAGCCCAGCGTTCCGACGAAATTTACCGAGAGAATGGGCAGGATCGACGGCAAGCGTGGCGGCGTCAATTCGGAAACGGTATCTGCCATGTCGGATCGCCTGCCTGTTCCGGGCCATCAACCGGTTGCCCGTCCCGGATGGTCGCACACTGCACCGGAAAATCAACGTGGCTTGGGTGCGTCAATGCCCGGCACCAGGGCGATCTGTTCCGTCACATGTTGCAGAAACGATGACAGCCGGTTCGGCTGGCGTCCTGCGGGGAGGAAGGCCGCGTTGATTCTGAGTTCCGCCGCGCGCAAGGCAGGCAGAATGTCGGTCAACCGGCCTGCGTCGAGATCCGCCTGCACAAACCAGCGCGGCAGAATGGCAGCCCCTGCCCCCTTCAAGACAGCCCTGTGGACGGCGAAGATATTGTTGGTCGCGACACTGATGCGTGGTTCGAAGATCAGGTCATGCCCCTGTGCGTCCCGAAGGCTTATGCGGCCACCCTCGAATGGCGAAAGGGCGACGAACGGCAGGTCGGAAACCGAGCTCTGCGTCACCGGGCAGAACCCGGCCACGAGACCGGGACTTGCCACGACCAGCCTCTCGACTCGTCCGATCTCCCGCACGACCAGGGTCTCGTCCGGCACGCCGCCGATCCGGATCCAGCAATCACATCCCACTTCGGCAAAACGGATCGGCTGGTCGTTCAGGTCCCAGGTCAGCGAGACCTCCGGATGCGCCATCTGAAAGTCTGCGGCGATGTCGGCAAGAAAAAGCTGACCGAGCGCCACAGGAGCAACCACCTTCAGCGGGCCGCGGACGGCACCGTCCGCATCCGCATGCTTTTCCCGGATCGCATCCCAGCCGGACAAGAGGCTCCGCGCGTCGTGCAACAGGTCCTGTCCGGCCGGTGTCAACGCGAGTGAATGGGTCGTCCGCCGCATCAGTTGCAACCCGAACCGGCGCTCCAGTTCCTGCAGGTGCCGGCTTGCCGAGGCCTGTGACAGGCCGAGGTCCCGCGCCGCACTGCTGATTGATCCCCGCTCGGCGATGCGAACGAAGGTTTCCAGCAGCGACAGGCGGTCGAGAGTCTTACTCATACGCAATACGTATAACAGATACTCTCGTTAATTGGCTACACGAATAGACGTCAAACGATCATCTTGTCCTCATCAACACGGCATCAGGAGATGAGCAATGATCAATCGAACCTTCACGATCGGCGGCGAGCTTACCGTCAACCGCCTTGGCTACGGCGCGATGCGCCTGACCGGACAACCGGGCAACTTCGGTCCCTACCCCTACTGGCGGCAGGGTCTTGACCTGCTGCACCGCGCCAGTGATCTGGGCGTCGACTTCTTCGACAGCGCCTGGGCCTATGGGCCGGAAACGGCAGACCGGATCGTCGGTGAAGCCCTGGAAGGCCGGTCCGCGGTCATCGCGACCAAGGGTGGCGTCGACAAGCCAGCGCCCGGCAACATTATCACGGACGGGTCGCGGGACACGCTTCTGCGCCAGATCGACAAGGCGCTCGTCAATTTGCGCCGCGACCGGATCGATTTGTTCCAGCTTCACCGGGTCGATCCCGAAACGCCGGTCGAAGTCTCGGTCGCCGCCCTTGCGGAAGCGCAGGCGGACGGACGCATAGGTCACATCGGCCTGTCCAACGTGACCTTGAAGGACCTGGAGCGCGCGCTCACCGTCGCCCCGATCGCGAGCGTGCAAAACCGGTTCAACATGGCCGAAACCGGCGAACAGGATCTTGTTGCATTTGCGGCCGAACGCGGCATTGCCTTCATTCCCTATGGTCCGCTTGGGGCAAATCCCATGAAGGCGGGCGCAAGGCTTGAGCCGAAACAGGCGATCGCATGGCTGCTTGCACACGCACCGAACATCATCGTCATTCCCGGAACGACTTCCATCGCGCACCTCGAAGACAACTGGCGCGCCTGGGAGATCGCAGAACAAGCCGGTCAGGAGAGATAGAGATGACAAAACCCAACAGACACAAGATGGCCTTGCTCACATGGCTGGTCGTCTATCCGATGATCACGGTGCTGCTTGCCGTGCTTGAACCGGTGCTGAGCAATGCGGCCATGCCGCTGCGAACCTTGATTCTGTCGCTGATCATGGTCCCCGCGATGGTCTACGGCGCGATGCCCTTTGCCACCACGCGCCTGAGCAGGTGGCTAAATGAGACTTCCGGCCCGGGTTTGCCCGGGGCGGAAAAACAGGAGGTTTGAGGAAACGGCAGGCTCGGGATGTGATCCGGGCACCTTTTGCGACCCGGGCCCGCGACGAAAACCGGCGGAAACCTTTCGAGAAAATCCGGCGCACGGCCGGGGATCGGAATGCCCAAATTGCCGCCAAGACAGCCGCTTCTTTGAAAAAATGCTGCCGAAGCTGTTGCCAAGCGCTTAAAAAGGGACAAATAATGTAACCAATCTAAATTGGTTCCATAAAAGATCCCATATGACAGAAGACCGGCCAACCCGAAGAAACTCCAGCCTGGCACTTGAACGTCTGCGAATTCTGGTGGATCAGCTGGCGTTGGACGGTGTTCGCCAGCTCCCGACGGAACGGGACCTTTCCGAGCAAATTGGTGTCGGTCGCCGTGCGGTCCGCCGGGCGCTGGAGGTTCTTGAAACCGAAGGGTTCATCTGGCGGCGGCAGGGAGCGGGCACCTTCATCGGATCAAGGCCGAGCGACGGCGAACCCCAACTCAGTAAGCTGCCCGAGATGAGCAACATGCTCGAGGTCATGGAAGTGCGCCTGCGCCTGGAACCGGCCCTGGCGCAACTGGCCGCCATTCGGGCAACCCCGCAGGACATCGTCCAGATGCGTCATGTCGCGGACAAGGTCGGCGAGGCAGACGACATGGACGGACGTGAGCTGTGGGACGGCGCGCTGCACCGGGCCATTGCCAAGGCCGCCGGCAACACATTGTTTCTCGCGCTGTTCGATGTTGTTGACCGCATGCGTCAGAACGACAGTTGGCGCCACGTCCGTGAAGCCCTGCGCACCCGCGAGACGGTCACGCAGTACAAGGCGCAGCATTCCGACATCGTGGACGCGATCGAACGCCATGATCCCGTATCCGCCGAGCGGCTGATGCGTCAGCATCTGCTTTCCCTGCAGGAACGGCTTCTCTTCCAGACCCCGGAAAGCGCCGACAATGAGTGAGCGCTCGGAAAATCCGGAATCCCTCCCGGACAGCCCGCCACTGCTGACGGTCGAGAACCTTTCGATCCGCTTCAAGAATGCACCTGCCAACACGGTCGATGGAGTATCCTTCAGCGTCAACCGCGGCGAAACGCTGTGCATCGTGGGTGAGAGCGGCTGTGGCAAGTCCATCTCCGCGCTCGCACTGATGGGTCTTCTCCCCATGCCGCCTGCGGAAATCTCGTCCGGCCGGATCTCCTTCGATCGGCGGGATCTGCTGACACTGCCGACCAAGACCCGTGCGGATCTGCGCGGCGACCGCATGGCGATGATCTTTCAGGAACCGATGACGTCGCTCAACCCTGCCTTCCGCATAGGAGATCAGATCGCCGAAGGCGTGTTGCGCCACCGGGCGATCAGTCAAGCGGATGCGCGCCGGCGGGCATTGGAGATGCTCGATCGCGTCAAGATTCCGGCGGCCGCCGAACGGCTCGACGACTATCCGCACCAGCTGTCCGGCGGCATGCGTCAGCGGGTGATGATCGCAATGGCCCTTGCCAACGATCCGGATCTCCTGATTGCGGACGAACCGACGACCGCACTCGACGTAACCATCCAGGCCCAGATCCTCGATCTCATGCGAACGCTTCAGCAGGAAACGGGAACGGCACTGATCATGATAACGCACGATCTGGGCGTTGTTGCCGAGGTCGCTGATCAGGTTGCCGTGATGTATGCCGGCAGGATCGTCGAGCAAGGTCCGGTTCAGGCCATTTTTGACGATCCGCAGCATCCCTACACCATCGGGCTCATGAGTTCCCTGCCCTCCCTCGGGCAGAGGCAGGGCCGCCTCACCACGATCTCCGGCATGGTTCCAACGATCGACGCGATGCCGCCCGGTTGCCGCTTCGCGCCGCGCTGTCCCTTTGCCGAAGAGACCTGCAGAGCACAAGCGCCGGAACTGGCTTCCATGTCCGGGGCGCATCTGGCCGCCTGCCATCTGGCCCCGCTCGAGACCCATATGGTGGAAGCGGTATGAAGCATTTTGCGCAGGATACGATCCTGGAAGCCCGCGATGTCGGGCGCATCTTCACGCGCGGCGGCGGTCTCTTCCAGCAGAAGACGATTGTCCGGGCCGTCGATGGTGTCGACCTGGCTGTGCGGCGCGGCGAGACCCTTGCGATCGTCGGCGAAAGCGGATGCGGAAAGTCCACGCTGGCCAGAACCCTGGTCCGGCTCCTGGAGCCGACAAGGGGCCAGGTACTCTACGAAGGCAGCGACATTGCCCACCTTCCGGCCCGCGAGATGCGCAGTTTGCGCAAGGATCTGCAATTCGTCTTCCAGGATCCCTTCTCGTCGCTCAATCCGAGAATGACGGTCGGGGCCATCGTTGAAGAACCCCTGACCGTTCACACGCAGGACAGCAAGGCGCAGCGACGGGAGAAGGTCACCGCTCTGCTGCAAAGGGTGGGCTTGCGCGCAAGCATGGCGGACAGATATCCGCACGAATTTTCCGGCGGCCAGCGGCAGCGCATCGGCATTGCCCGTGCGCTTGCGAGCGAGCCGAAGGTCATTGTTGCCGACGAACCGGTTTCCGCCCTTGATGTCTCCGTGCAGGCCCAGGTGATCAACCTCCTTGAGGACCTGAAAGCGGAGTTCAGTCTCACGCTCATCCTGATTGCTCACGATCTTGCCGTCATCCGGCACATGAGCGACCGGGTGGCGGTCATGTATCTCGGTGAGGTCGTCGAGATCGGGGATACGGAAACCGTCTATGGCGCACCCCGGCACCCCTACACACAGGCCCTGATGCGCGCGATCCCGGTGCCGGCGCCGGGCCTGCGGGCGATGACCGCCGATCTTCCGGGCGACATCCCGTCACCGCTGAACCCGCCATCCGGATGCCGTTTCCACACCCGTTGCCGTCACGCCGACCAGGCCTGCGGAACAAGGCGTCCCGCGCTCGAAGCCGCCGATGGAACACGCCAGGTCGCCTGCCATCACTGGCGGCAGATAGCGGCAACACGGACCGGACAAGAACAAGAGCCGACCCGAAGTGCGGCCACTGAAAAACGCTTCTCCCTATACCGGGAGTGGAGCCAGAAGAAGTCGAAGAACCAGGCCCCCGCCCCCGGTAGCACAACCACCCAGAGGAAAGACTGAAATGCGTAAATCTCTCCTAGCAGCACTGCTTCTCGGTGTTTCGTCGGCAATCGCGCCGGCGACAGCTGCCGACCTTCGCATCGGCCTCCAGGAAGATCCGGACGTTCTCGACCCGGATCAGTCGCGGACATTTGTCGGACGTATCGTCTATGCATCCCTGTGCGACAAGCTGGTCGACATCACGCCGGATCTGGAGATCATTCCCCAGCTGGCGTCGGGATGGTCGTGGTCCGACGACGGCCTGACCCTCACGATGGACCTGCGTGACGATGCCACCTTTCATGACGGCACGCCGTTTGATGCCGAAGCGGTGAAGGCCAATATCGACCGCTCCCAGAACCTGCCCGAAAGCCGGCGCAAGAGTGAAGTCAAGAACATCGAGTCCGTCGAGGTCACCGGACCGCATCAGGTCCAGTTCAAGCTGAAGGGCCCCGATGCGACCCTTCTGGCTCAGTTTGCGGACCGTTCCGGCATGATGCTGTCACCGACAGCCGCGGCTGCCGCCGGTGTCGATTTCGGCGCAAAGCCGATCTGCAGCGGTCCGTTCAAATTCGTCGAAAGGGTTGCGCAGGACAGGATCGTCCTGGAAAAATTCAGTGACTACTGGAATGCGGACGCCATCAATTTCGACAAGGTCACCTTCCTGCCCATCCCGGACACGACCGTCCGTCTCGCAAACCTGCGTTCGGGCGATCTTGACATGCTGGAGCGCCTCGCAGCAACGGATGCCGCTTCGGTCAAGGATGACGGATCGCTTCAGTACGAGGAAGCCGTGAGCCTTGGCTATCAGGGCATCACCGTCAATGTCGGCAACGGTGACCGCGCCGACAATCCGCTCGGCCAGGACGCCAAGATACGCGAAGCCTTCAGCCTTTCGCTGGATCGCGACGCGATCAACCAGGTTGTCTTCGAAGGCGCCTTTGCTCCCGGCAACCAGCCCTATCCTCCGACCAGCCCCTGGTATGACAAGGACCACCCGGTTCCGGCGAGAGACGTCGAGAAGGCCAAGGCCCTGTTGAAAGAAGCCGGATTTGACAGTCTTGATGTGGAGGTCCAGGTCGCCAACAACCCGGTGCAGACACAGCTCATGCAGGTTGTTCAGTCGATGGCCGCCGAGGCAGGTTTCAATGTCAAGCTGAAGTCGATGGAATTCGCCAGCCTTCTGTCGGACCAGTCCGCGGGCAACTACCAGGCCAGCCAGATCGGATGGTCGGGACGCGTGGACCCGGATGGCAACATCCACCAGTTCGTGACGTGTGAAGGCGGTATCAACGACAGCAAGTACTGCAACCCGGAGATTGATGCTCTGCTGGACGCGGCCCGCACCTCCACGGATCTGGAAATCCGCAAGGAGAAATACGATGCGGCCCGTGACATCCTGAACGCGGACATGCCGCTCATCTATCTCTACCACGTCACCTGGATCTGGGCGCTCTCCGACAAGCTCGAGGGCTTCACGCCCTACCCGGACGGCATGATCCGTCTGGAGAACGTGAAGTTCAAGTAAGTCCCGAACACTGCGGACCCCGGCATTCCCGCCGGGGTCCGCTCACCGGCGGATCTCGACCATGCTGTCTTTCATCGCAAGACGACTCGCGATAGCCATTCCGACTATTTTCCTGGTCTCGGTCTTCGTGTTTTTCCTGCAGAAACTTCTGCCCGGAGATCCGGCGCTGGTTCTGGCGGGCGAGGAGCGCGATCCCGACACGCTGGCATTCATCCGCGAGAAGTATCACCTCAACGAGCCGATCCTGGTGCAGTATTTCTATTGGGTCAGCGGCATGTTGCAGGGCGACTTCGGCATATCGCTGCGAACCAACCAGCCCGTTCTGGAACTCATCGGTGAAAAACTGCCGGTTACGATCCAGCTCGCTGTCATGGCCATGCTGATTGCCATGATCATCGGCATACCGGCCGGCATCGTATCCGCGGTCAGGAAAGGCACCGCCGTCGACTACACGGCCAATATCGTCGCGCTGTCCGGCCTGTCGATCCCCAATTTCTGGCTGGGCATCATGCTGATCATGCTTGTCTCGGTTCATCTCGGCTGGCTGCCGGCATCCGGGTACGAGTCACCGTTCGTCGATCCCGTCAGGTCGCTCGAGACGATGATCATGCCGGCCTTCGTGCTCGGAACCGCCCTGGCGGCCACTTTGATGCGCCACACGCGCTCGGCAATGCTCGGCGTGCTGCGGGCGGATTATGTCCGCACAGCACGGGCAAAAGGCTTGCAGGAAAAGGTGGTCGTTCTGAAACACGCCTTCCGGAATGCGCTGCTTCCGATCGTCACCCTGAGCGCTCTCCTGTTCGGGGAACTGCTGGCCGGTGCCGTGCTGACCGAACAGATCTTCACCATCCCCGGCTTCGGCAAGCTGATTGTCGATGCGGTTTTCACCCGCGACTATGCCGTTGTCCAGGGTGTGGTCATGTGCACGGCCGTCGGCTTCATTCTCATGAACCTTGTTGCCGATGTCCTCTATTTCCTCCTCAATCCACGCATGAGGACTGCCCTGTGACCGTCGTTACCGATCTCCCCGCGACCGGATCCGGCGAACAACCGAGGTCCGGCAACCGCGCCTGGAAGAAGCTCAGGGCCAACAAGAGTGCCTTTGTTGGTTTTCTGCTGGTCGTCTTCTTTGTCTCGATTGCCGTTCTCGCACCGGTATTGCCGATCGCCGACCCCACCGCGACCGACTGGGGTGCCATTCGAAAGGGCCCCTCTCTGGCCCATTGGCTCGGAACGGATGAACTGGGACGCGACATTCTCTCAAGGATGATCTGGGGCGCACAGGCGTCGCTTCTGGCCGGCGTGGTATCGGTGCTGATCGCCGTTTCCATCGGGGTCCCGTTCGGCCTTGTATCCGGTTACTTCGGCGGCTGGATCGACCAGATCATCTCGCGCGCGACCGACGCCCTGCTGGCAACGCCATTCCTCATCCTTGCGATCGCGCTTGCCGCATTTCTCGGACCGAGCCTCACCAACGCCATGATCGCGATCGGCCTGTCCGCAATGCCGATTTTCATCCGGCTGACCCGGGGCGAGGTTCTGGCGGTCAAGACGGAAGACTACGTCGAAGGCGCCCATGCCATCGGTCTGTCTACACCGGTCCTCTTGGCGCGCTACATCCTGCCGAATGTATTCGCGCCCATTCTCGTTCAGGCAACCCTGACCATTGCAACAGCCATCATTGCCGAAGCGAGCCTCTCGTTTCTCGGGCTCGGCCAGCAACCCCCGGCACCGAGTTGGGGATCCATGCTGAACGTGGCCAAAAACTTCATGACCCAGGCTCCCTGGATGGCGATGTGGCCAGGCATCGCGATCTTTCTGGTCGTCCTCGGCTTCAATCTACTCGGCGACGGGCTGCGCGACGCGCTCGATCCCCGGGAAACATAAAAAACACCCAGGAAACGCTCAAACCCGGAATTCCAAATGACAGTCTTTACCACCAGACCCGAAATCAAAGGCACCTTCGGTGTCGTCACGTCGACCCACTGGATTGCCACCGCGGTGGGCATGCGGATGCTGGAACTCGGGGGCAACGCCTTCGACGCCGCAGTCGCCACCGGTCTGGTCCTTCAGGTTGTCGAACCGCATCTCAATGGCCCCGGCGGCGACCTGCCGGTCCTGCTGCACGATGCTAGCCAGAACGAAACCAAGGTGCTCTGCGCACAGGCGCCTGCGCCGGCAGGTGCAACGATCAGTCACTACAGATCCGAAAACCTGGACCTCATCCCCGGCAATGGTCTCCTTTCGACCGTCATTCCCGGCGCCTTTGACGGGTGGATGCTGCTCCTGCGTGATCATGGCCTCCTGCCGCTCAGAACCGTTCTTGAACCGGCGATACACTACGCCGCCCACGGGCATCCCCTGCTGCCACGGGTCAGCGCAACGATCGCGGGCCTGGAAGAGTTCTTCGAGACCGAATGGCCGACGTCCTATGAGACCTGGGTTCCGGGCGGCAGCGTCCCGGCGCCGGACTCCAATTTCAGGAACCCGGTACTTGCCGAAACATGGACAAGGCTTTTGAACGAAGCCGAAGCCGTCACCGGCCGCGAAAACCAGATCGACGCCGCACGCGACTGTTTCTACCGCGGCTTTATCGCCGAAGCGATCGGCCGGTATCTTGAAACCGCCGAGGTCATGGATGCCTCCGGAGCCCGCCACAAGGCTGTCCTGACAGCCGACGACCTGTCCGGCTACGCGGCGGCCTACGAAGATCCGGTCAGCGCCGCCTATGACGGCTGGACGGTCCTGAAGACCGGCCCCTGGGGTCAGGGACCCGTCCTGTTGCAGTCGCTGTCGCTCTTGCGCGGGTTCGACGTTGCATCGCTTGACCCGTCCGGACCGCAATTCGTGCATCTTGTCGCCGAGGCCATGAAACTCGCCTATGCGGACCGGGAAGCCTATTACGGCGATCCGAATTTCTGCGATGTCCCGCTGAACGTGCTCTTGTCGGAGAGCTATAATGCGGACCGCCGCGCGCTCATTTCCGAAACGGCCTCCACCGATCTGCGTCCGGGCCTCGTTCCCGGTTTCGAGGACCAGGTCGCACGCACGCTGAGCGTCATCGAAGCTGCGGGCATCTCCGAAACCGGCGTCTATGAACCGACAATGGCGCATTTGTCGGAAAAGCGCGGCGATACGGTCCACATCGACGTCATCGACCGCTGGGGCAACATCGTTTCCGCCACGCCTTCCGGCGGCTGGCTGCAGTCGTCTCCGATTGTCCCCGGTCTCGGCTTCGCGCTCAATTCCCGGGCACAGATGTTCTGGCTTGAAGACGGGTTGCCAGGTTCGCTTGCACCGGGCAAACGTCCGCGCACAACGCTCACGCCAAGCATTGCGTTTCATGAGGACGGAACCGCACTTGCCTTCGGCACTCCCGGCGGTGACCAGCAGGATCAGTGGCAGCTGTCCCTGTTCCTGCGGCTGGCGCATCACCAACGAAACCTTCAGGCCGCGCTCGACATGCCGCTCTTTCACACGACCCATTTCCCGGCGTCTTTCCATCCGCGCCAGCGGCAACCAGGCCACATCATGGCCGAAGAGAGCTTCGGCGCAGACACGCTGTCGAACCTCAGGAACCGGGGACATTCAGTCGAAGTGGCCGATGAATGGACGATCGGCCGGTTGACCGTCGCCGCGCGCGACCCGGCAGGCTTGCTGCGCGCCGGCGCGACGCCGCGCCTGATGCAGGCCTACGCGGCAGGCCGATGAGAAGGAGGACGCCGGATGACGTTTTCGATTGTCGCCCGTGACAAGGCAACCGGATATTTCGGTATCGCTGTCGCGAGCCGTTTCTTCGCCGCCGGGGCCGTCGTGCCGCACCTGGCAGGACAGGTCGGCGCGATCGCCACCCAGGCACTGGTCAGTCCTCTCTACGGGACTGAAGGTTTGACCCTCCTGCGCTCCGGCGTTTCGGCGCAAAGGGTGATCGACACCATCGTTGACCGCGACGAGGGACGCCATTCGCGCCAGATCCATCTCATTGATGCAAAGGGGCGGGCCGCCGCCTTCACCGGTGAGAAATGCATCGACTGGTGCGGTCACCTCATCGAAGACAACGTCACTGTCGCCGGAAACATGCTGGCCGGACCGCAAGTGGTGGATGCCGCCATGGAAAGCTGCCTGGCAAACGCAGGCCTGCCTCTCGAAGAGCGGCTTTTGACCGCAATGGACGCCGCAGAGGCGGCCGGCGGCGACAAGCGCGGGCGTCAGTCGGCCGCTCTCAGGATCGTTCATGACGAAGACTATCCATGGCTCGACATCCGCGCCGACGACCATGGAGCCCCGCTGGAAGAACTGCGCCGCCTCTACGCGGTTGCCCAGGAACGCTACCTTCACTTCGCCGAATTGATGCCGACACGCGGCAACATTCACGGCCTTCTCGACCGCACCGAAATCGACCGCAAAATCGCCGAACTGGAGGCCGAAAGAAAAAGGACCGGACGACCCAGCGCATCATTTGCGACACCGGCGGCCTAAAGGTAGCCTGTTCAATGGCCACTGCAGCGACGAAGCCGAGTTGGGAAAACCGAGTCCGGCGGCCGGCTTCCATTGTCCGGAACCTTTTCGGGCGGGCTTTAGCCACTGCCGCGCTGTCTCCGCCGATACGGCAGGACGACGCGCGAAGAATACTTCGATGTATCTTGCTGGCCCATTGACAACTTTTCCCGGCTCCGATTGCGCTGAAAATGTTCAGAACATCCATCGATTTGATCCGTATTCAGGGTCAGCGTGCATGCGGCCTCGTGCGGCTTGTTCTGTGTCTGGGCATTGTTTTATGTCTTTCTGTTCAAACGATCGAAGCCGAGCCAACGCCCTTCCAGCAGCCCCATCTGGAGGGTTTCGTGGATGGACTGGTCACCACCGTGCTGGATCAGGATGCCGTTGCCGGCGCGGTTGTGGTCATCGTCTCCGGCGACAATGTCATCCTCTCGAAAGGCTACAGACTGGCCGACGCGAGGACCGGGCGATTGATGACACCTGATGAGGACAAGGTTCCGCTGGCCTCCGTGACGAAGGTGTTCACGGCGCTCGCGATCCTGCAGCTTGCAAGGGAGGGACGGCTTGCGCTCGACGAGCCGGTTGCAAGGCACTTGCCGGATTTGAAATTGAACCAGCGGTTTGGCGACATCCGCATCCTCCATCTTCTGAGCCATACGGCCGGACTTGAAGATCGTTATCGCGGCTACTTCGCTGCGCATGACAAGCTTTCAGCCACGACCGAACTTGACCACATCTCAAAGGTTCTGCCGCAACAGGTGCGCCCGCCGGAAGATGTGATTGCCTATTCGAATGCGAGCTTTGTCCTGCTCGGCGCGATCGTCCGGGCGGTCTCTGGTCTGCCCTTCGAAACCTATCTTGCGGAGGCGGTCCTTACCCCGATGGGGATTGATGACCCTCATTTTATGCATGCCCCCCGGAAGGCAGGCACCGTCAGCCCGTTTCACGTCTGGCGGGACGGTCGCTATCATGCCATCGACCCGGAACCTTTCGCAGCCATCCACACACCGTCCGGGGGGCTTGCGCTGACCGGGCGCGACATGGCGCGTGCCATGCAGTTCCTGCTGCGTACCGGTTCTGGCAGCGCAGGTGCCATATCATCTGCCAACCTGGCTGCGGACATGAAACGCACCGCCTGGCCGGGCCGTCGGGCCTTCGCGGGGCGCAGTCTCGGGTATTGGACCGGGACCTGGGCCGGGCACCGGGTTTATCATCACGGCGGCTCACATTTCGGGTTTCAGTCCGGCATGACGCTCGTGCCTGCGCTCGATATCGGGATCTTTGTCGCCGCCAACGGCCCGGGCGGCGACGGGTTGATGGCGCTGCCGCGCCGCCTTCTTCGCGAGATTGCCGCGCCGCACGAAAGACCGTCGGCCGCGTACACGACCTGCAACATGACCTGCCTTCACGCCTACGAGGGCCGCTACCTGACCACGCGGCGCAATGACACCGGTCTGGACCGTGTTGTCGTGCCCTATCAGACTGCATTTACTGTCACAGCCCAGGAGAACCACGCGCTCCTGGTTACCGGGTTGGGTCACACACGCCGGTTCGAGGCGATTGGAGAGGACTATTTTGAAACCCCTGAGGGCGACACACGCCTTGGGTTCCGGCGCACCAATCACGGACACATCACCGGCGCCCATCTCGACGGCGGATTTCACAGCTTTGACAGGCTGCATTTCTGGCACACGCAAGCTTCGCTGGACTCGGCCCTTTGGACAGCCCTGGCCGGGGCGCTTTTATGTCTGGCAAGTGCCTATTCCGGTTGGCGGGCGCGACAACGGATTTCGAGCTTGCCACTGTGGCAGGGATTGACCTGGATCGGCATCATCACCGTAGTTACGGAGGTGCTCGATCAGTCAACACACGGCGATGATCTGTCCATGGCCGCTTCGCCCGGCGCCGGGTTGTGGACCATGACAGTCCTCTATGGGGTCGGCGCTGTATCGTTGTTGCCGGTCACAGTCTGGCTTTCGTCGACCAACGGCAAGCGGCACACCGGCATGGGAGAGCGCTTCGCCGTATTCGCGGCAGTACCGTTCTTTGTCTGGTCGTTGTTTGCCGCCTGGAAGTGGAACCTGCCAACGGCTGCCCTGACCTGGTGACAGCCCCGCCTTCGATCTCTCCATCACACCGGCCACGTGTCGTCCGGATGTTCAGTCAAATTGTCCTTCCCGTCCGGCGCGGACAAAACCGGACCTGCTACCGTTGAGCTGGATCGGTCTTGCGGATAGTCATGGTGCGAAACGCGCTACATTTGCCCCGGGCACGTGCTGGAAATGACTTTCGACACCCAGACAATACACGCCGCGACGGTCGCGGCCACTTTGTCCGTTGCCGCTCTGGCCACCCTGCTTGGCTGGCAGCAAAGACGGATCGATCCGTCACGCACGTTCCTGACTGCGTTCTTTGCGGTCTTTGTGATCAGCGAGATCGACTCCGTATTCAGCGTGTTGATCGAAACGGCACCGCAAGTTGTCCGGGCCGGATCCGAGCTGGCCGGTTTCGCTGCAAATTTCTGGCTTGGACCGCTCTTTTTTGCCTATGTCAGGAGTATTGCGGGCCTGACCCCGAAAACCGGCGGCGAAACGGGAAACTGGCTGCATTTCCTGCTGCCCGGTGTCGCCACGGTGTTTGCGATCGGTGCGTTTCTCTATCTGGATGTCGCGCAGATCACCTGGAATGAACGCGGAACCTCAGGACTTGCGGCATTCTTCCTCACGTTCCTGCACTATGGGTTCATGTTTCTGAGCATCGCGCTCGCCGTGCAATGGGCTGTTTATGTCGCCTGGGTTTTGCTCACGCAGGCCCGGCATGTCGACCGTTTGAAACAGGTTTATGCAAGCACCGAAGGCCTGGAACTGCGTTGGGTGTCCATTCTGGCGTGTGCGCTTGGTATCTATGTCCTGCAACATCTGATCGGGCAGATCATGATCCTCCAGGGCGGGCAGGATTTTGTAGGCCCCCTGTTCGACAGTGTCCTGGTCCTGGTGGTTGTCTTTTCGCTGGCTCTGTGGAGTTTGCGCCCTTCTCCGGACCTGGATAGTGCGACCAGAACGCTGGCCAAAATCGATATCCCGAAAGACCGGAAGTATGAAAAAAGCGCATTGGATCCGGCACAGGCCGAGCGCATCGCCCGAAAGCTTGTGCGCGCAATGGATCAGGACCGCCTCTATCGCGACCCGAACCTGACGCTCAGCATGCTGGCACAGCACGTAGGGGTGTCCCTCAACCATGTCTCGCAAACCCTGAATCAGAACCTTGGTCAATCCTTCTTCGAATTCATAAACAGCTGGCGCATAAAGGAAGCGATGCCGCTTGTCGAAAAGGGCGAGACAACGGTCCTCGCCATTGCCTATGAAGTCGGTTTCAACTCCAGATCGGCATTCTATTCCGCGTTCAAGCGCGAAACCGGGCAGACACCGACCGCCTACAAGTCGGCCCGGGCGGGAAACTAGAGAACACGGGTTTCAACTTCACGCATTCTCACTCGGGCGCGGGTCCGCAAACGCACGGGCTCCTGGTCTCTCAGCTTGAAGCCACGTTTCCACGCCTGGCAAACGTACCGCTACGTTGTCCCGGCCAATAATCATGTTCCTTGCCTGCCGGACAGGACGATACCGGAAGCACTTCGGGCTAGCAAAGCTGGGCAAAGCGTTGCGAGGTCCGCCTCGTCAGCCTTGCCAACGAGATGCACGGCCCTGCTCGTCCAGCGGTCGCGCCACGAACAATCAAACTCAAACCGTGTTGTGAGACAATGCCGACTTTTCAGCCAAAGAGCGAGTTCTCATCGCAGCTCAATGCGCGTGCGGGCAGATACCTGTCGCGCAGCAAAACAGGCCGCTTCGCTGGTGCTGGCCAATGGTTCAGATCCAGCCTTCTCTTTCTGTTTTGCACCGCGGTCTATAGCCTGATCTATATCGATCCAGGCCCCTGGATTCTCCTGGTTTCAGCTGCCGTCCTGGGCGCAGGCATCTACACTCTTGTCGCGACGGTCTGTCATGATGCCGCCCATGGCTCATTTGCAGCGTCCAGATGGGTGAATCAAGTTTGCCTGTCCGCCGGCTTCTCACTCGTCGGCATTTCAGGAAAGCTCTGGGCCGAAAGGCACCTGCGGCTTCATCACATGTACCCGAACATTGCCGGGACCGATATTGATGCTGACGGCTCAAGCCTGTTGAGACTGTCGCCGTCCAAACCGTGGCGGGCATGGCACAGATTTCAATGCTGGTATGCCATTTTCCTCTACGCGCTTGTTCTGCCGCACCTGGCCTTTGCCGAGGATTTCGAGCATCTGCGCAAGGCCAGACGCAATTGGCCCGGCAAGTTTTCCGGTGTCGGGCCACTGGTCGAATTCGCCGCGGCGAAAATCGTTCACGTCTGCCTTTTCCTGGTGATGCCGCTTTTCTTGTCCGAACACGGGATTATTCTTCTCGCGGGCTACTACATCGTATTCGTCTCTTCCGCGTCCTTGTTGTTTGTCGCGATAAATGTCGGCAGTCATATCAGCGAAGAGGCCGAGTTTTTTGATCCGAACGAAGGCGGAACGCTCCCGCTGGACTGGGCCCATCATCAAATCCGTACCTCGGTCGACTGGGCACCGACGTCCAGATTGGCGATTGCGTTGACAGGCGGGGCAAATGCGCACTGTGCGCATCACTTGTTTCCCCGGTTCGCGCATTCGCACAATCGGGCGCTCAGCAGGTTGGTGATAAGGACCGCACGTGAGTTTGGTGTGAAACTCAACATACTCGCCCCCTGGGAGGTCGTGCGCGCACATATGGCACACCTTTACAAGATGTCCCGGCCGCCACGGATTCTTAACGGCAGCAGCATCGGCGGTCGGTGACACCCATCACGGTTTCGCGGGCGTGATTGTCGGCGGCCCCGTCCCGGACCCGGCATGGCCCGCCCCGGCGACACGGCTTCGACACGATCTGCCGGCGCGCGTTCACTTGATGTCGCGCGCGCCGCCGGAAACCCGCACGGACGCACCCGCCGTGTCGTCCAGCGTGACCTTGATCAGTGAGGGACTGCCCATGTCTTCACCCTGGCGGATCGTGAAGCTGCCGTTATGCGGCCACTGACTGTCACGCAGGTAGCCAGCGAACGCCGCCGCGGCGGCGCCGGTTGCCGGGTCTTCAAGGACACCACCGGACGCGAAAGCGTTGCGCACAACGAATGTCTGGTTTCCTTCGATGTAAACCAGCATCACAGTGACCAAATCGTGCTTGCGCATCACGGCGCGTCCCTCGTTAAGCTCATAGGACATGGCCGAAAGCCGGGCACGGTCTTTCAACGGTAACACGACATGGTTGGCACCGCCGTGGATGAACGCGGGCGCGAGCTGCGGATCGAGGTCCTCCGGGGTCAGAGCAAACAGGGTCATGACGTCCTGTTCCTCTGCATCGGTCATCGCACGGCTCCGCGTGGGGGGTGAGGACAGCGTCGCCATCATTCCGTCCGGGCCCTCCTCCGCGTCGACGGTGATCGTGGCGTCGTTCAGCTCGAGCATATAGGTGCCGGCACCATTGTGTTTTCCCAATGCTGCACCAAGAGCGATGGTCGCATGG
Organism: Roseibium sp.; assembly: GCF_965232425.1. GTDB lineage: Bacteria > Pseudomonadota > Alphaproteobacteria > Rhizobiales > Stappiaceae > Roseibium. Next base: position 3,881,799 of record NZ_OZ246971.1, on the reverse strand, counting down.
CCGCAAAAGGGCACTTCGGATTCCGGGGAGAAGTAACGGACACGCCAGGATCTGCCGTCATTGCCCTGAGCAACAGCGAACGCTGTTTCCGAGTATCCGACATCGGCCGCGACCCGCGCCATCTCGTCGGCGCTCACCGCCTCCGGTAACAGCACCACGCCTGCCGGATTACCGCCCTCGGACCCTTGGCTGAATGCCGCTATTCGTTGAATATCCATCGGTAACTCCTGTCTTTTGCTGGGGGGAATTTAATCACCAGACGCCCTGGCTGTCCCCGTGATTGCGATGGCTATTCGGCTTTTTCTCTTTCGTATCGTTTCTGTCTGACCTAACCTGTTTTCATGTCGAAAGAGCTGGATCAAACAGACCGTCGGATTGTCGAGATTCTCGAAGCCCAGGGCCGCACCAGTCTTGCCGATATCGGCAAGGAGGTGGGTCTTTCCGGTCCGGCGGTGGGCGAACGGCTGCGCGGTCTGCAGGACCGCGGGTTTGTCGTCGGGTTCGGTGCGCGGCTCGATCTGCGCAGGCTCGGCTACACGATCCAGGCGCTTGTCAGGATCAAACCGCGCAGCGGCCAGCTTCACACCGTCGAAAACATGATCCGCGAGGAACCGCGTTTCACATCTTGCGACCGGGTCACCGGCGATGACTGCTATGTCGCCCGGTTGCTGCTGAAAGACGTAGCCGAGCTGGACGATATCCTGCTGCCATTCCACGACCGGGCGGAAACCAACACTTCCATCGTGAAGTCTTTCGTATTCGAAAACAGACTGCCGCCTCTGGACTAGGCCATACCCTCATAAACCAGGCCACAATGGTATGGATGAATTTGTTCGGATACGCGGCGCGAAGCTGCAGGAAACCGTCCGGTTTTCAAAGCTTCGCAACAAAGTATCCGGGCAAATTCACCTTATCCCGAAGGGACGCAGAAACGGCTTCGACCTGCTGCGTCAATGCGCTCAACCGGGCAGAAAGCCCGCTTTTCGCACATTTCCTTGCATCTCATCGCCGTTTGCAGCGCCATTGCGGCCTGGTTTATGAGGGTATGGCCTAGAGGACAGCTCCATTCCACCGCTTTCCATCCGGGCGCGTTCGAAACAGGCTCATCGTTCGCTTGAAAAGGTCGATACGAAACAGCCCGCGTCGGTCATCAACACAATTTTCCAGTCCGGGGCTCTGCCCGGCAGAGCGGTGCGGCCTTCATCGTTTTCGGGTGGGGAATGCCCAGAAGCGCGAGGATGGTCGGGGCGACGCAGCGCTGGTCCAGGATCTCGTCCGGTCCGGCATGCAGCCTATCGGTGAAGGACAGGAACGGCACATGACGCTCACACGCCGCGTCGCCGCCATGGTTGCCCGCGTCGTCCATGCCGTGATCCGCCGTCACCAGCACATGATATCCCCGGGCGGTCAGCCGCGGAATGAGCTGCGCCAATGCTGCATCCACCTTTTCGGCCTGCCGGACATAACCCCGGCCCAGACCGGTATGCAGATGCCCCAGGGTGTCGCAGCTGGAAGAATGCAGCAGCAGGTATTCGGGCGCATGCCGGTCGGCGATCGACCAGGCCTGTGCGCACAGGTCGACCTCCGCCGGTTGAACACTGTTGTCGGCATCGTATCCGTCCATGCTGTAATAGCGCGCATGGGCGATCGGGGCATCCGGGTCATTGATTTCGACGTGCGCGAACGGATCGAACGGAGTGCCGCCGAACAGCGTGTGAAAATAGCAATGACCGACGACGCCGCATTGTCCCCCCGCCGCCTTGACTGCGGAAAAGACACTCGGGCCGGACGAAGGGCGCAGGCCGTCATTGTCCATGAGCCCGTGATCAGCCGGGGCACGGCCTGTGTGGAGTGTCTCGTAGAGCGGGGCGGACATTGTCGGAAGGCAGGCACGCATGGTCCAGATCCGTGCCTCGCCTCCGGTAACAGAGGACATGAGGTAACTGCACGCCGCGCGCGCGGTGTCGTCCCGCAACCCGTCGATCACGATCAGGCAGACCTTGGGCATGACCGGCAAACCGGCGGTTCCGGCGGGCATCGGACTAACCAGGATCGCGCCCCGTGTGAAGATCCACCAGGCGCTGAACCCTCGGCGCGAAATGCCGGAAGCCCGGCGTTTCCATGCCTGCCACCTTGCCCGCTTCGTCCAGGTACCGCACGGCAATGATCTCCTTGAGGTTGGGATTCGTTTCGAACTCGGCGACTTCCTCCGCGCTCATGGCGCCGCCCTGCAGGTTCAGCGAATGAACGGATGCCTCCGAAAGGCGCTCGAAATAGGAAGGTTTCGTCGCGCAAAGATACCGTTTCGCTGCGACGTGGTAGCGGCAGCAATCGGTGACGACGCTTGGAAAGAAGCGTTCCAGGATGTCCGCGCCGGCGTCCTCGTGATGCCGGTCTTCGGTATCGTCCATCGTGAAGGTACCGAATTCGGACGTGAAATGGCCGATGTCATGCAACAGCGCGCCGACGATAATCTCGTCGGGCTGTCCGCTCCGTTCGGCCAGGGTGGCCCCCTGCAGCATGTGCTCACCCATGGTCACCGGTTCGCCCAGGTATTCCTCCGATCCGCGGCGTTCGAAAATCGAGGCGAGAAATTCCACGATCGTATCGGCGGTCAGCTCTTGCGGTGATGGCCTCATTCTGCGGCCTCCAGCGATCTGCGGCGAAGCGCGTCGCGTGTCGAACGGAGACCGTCCTTGTCCGCGTAACAGCCCTGAAGCCAACGTTTGCCGGCACCCGAATAGGCTTTGCGGGCGTGCAGGACGCGCGTGTTGTCCACCACGAAGGCCTCGCCCGGATCGAGACGGAACACCACCTCCATCGCCGGATCGTCGATGATCTCGCCGAACCGCCGATAGGCCACGTACCAGAGATCCATCCGGTCGAACGGCACATCCGTCACGGCCGCCAGCGAGCGGTTGTTGAAGCGCACGCCGATCAGTTCGCCATCGGGAGCCAGGTCGATGAGCGGACGGCGGGACGTCAGGCAGACACCGTCCTCGCCCGCATATTCAAAGCGCGCACAGTGGTCGGCGAGCACATCGAAATAGTCCGGATTTTCCCGTTGCAGCCGGCGGGCACAGGCGAAACCGTCCACCACCATGTTCTCGCCGCCCGCCGCGGAACTTTCCAGGCAGTACAGCACCTGGATCGTGGGAACCGGGTCCCGGTAGGGATTGTCGGTATGGGCCTGCAGACCGAGGCCTGTATAGGCCAGATTGGTGGGATTGACCTCGGTGCGGACCTCGAACAGCTTGCCGTAGTTGGTTTCGCGCACATAGCCGAAGAGGTCGACGACCTTGAACAGCGCCCCTTCCTCGACAGGCCCGCCCTCGATCTTGCCGAAGCCGTAGCGCGCAACCTGTTCGATCCAGTCCTGAAACGCTGCGCCGCGCCGGGTGAGCATCGGGTAGTTTCCGGCCGGGACATTTTCCTGCAAGCTGGAATTCCAGGGCGTGACCTCGTCCGGGAGCCAGCCGCGTTCGGGTGAACGGGATACGTCATACTTGTGGGCGTCAAGCCAGGCCAAATTGTAGCCGATTGTCTTTTGTTCCGGCGCGAACGTCACGTTCAGGGTATCGCCCTCCACGACCGCAGCGACGATCCTGGTGTCGGCGGCTATGTCGCGCAAGGCAATGAGGCGCTGGCCGTTTCCCGAAGCACGTGTTTGCGGGTCCTGCGCATTGTCCCGGAGCCAGATGGCATGAAAGCGGGCGGACCCTTCATCGGAGTGGAGGGTCAGGACAGCACCGTCCTGGCTGAGCGTCGTATGCATGGCGTTTCCTTCCAGACCGGCCGCACGAAGTGATTTCTTCCATCTGAGGTAAAAAGCTGCATAAATTCAAATCATAAAAACCCAAACTGAGCAGTGGTTTTCCTTATGGATGAGTCCTTCTACAAACTCCCGCCCCTGGAGTGGGTCCGTGCTTTCGAGGCCGCTGCCCGCCTGGGCAGCTTTACCGCGGCCGCAGCCGAAACCGGCCTGACCCAGCCGGCGATCAGCCAGCGGATCGGGCAGTTGGAGAAACACCTCGGCACGCAACTGTTCCTGCGCCAGGCGCGCACGATTTCACTGACGGTCGATGGCGAAACCTGGCTGCCGCATGTTCAGGCGGCCTTGCGCACCTTGAGCGAAAGCGCCGAGTTGCTGTTTGCCAGCCACCGGCTTCGCCTGACCATCTCGGCCAGCCAGTCCGTGATTTCAATGTGGCTGGCCCCGCGGCTGGCCAGGGCCTGCGTGGCAACCGGCGCGCAGATTTCCGTGCAGTCCTATGTCCTGGGCGGCCAGACCGCGACGACGGACACAATCATTCAGATCAGATACGGCTCCGGGGACTGGCCGCATCACTTTCAGCGCCCGCTTTACAAGGAAGCGCTCGCTCCCGTGTGCGCGCCGGAGCTGGCGTGTGAAGACTGGACCACGCTACCGCGGATCGCCTGCACCGGACCGCGCCCTGATTGGGGTCAATTTTCCGGGCGGTTTGGCATCTCCTCCACGCCGATACCCCGGATCCGGGTCGACACCTTGCACGGGGCAATCGCCGCGGCCAAGGCCGGACAGGGCGTCGCGCTCGGCTCGCTGGCACTTTGCGCAGAGGAGATCAATGCCGGCACTCTGATCCGCCTCGGCAACGATGTTTACGAGCACAGCGAAACCTACTGGTTGCTCGCCTCGCGGAATGCGATCGGCGGGCGGCAATGGGACGCGCTCTCCAGCGAACTGGTATCACCGTGATCAAGGGAGCAACAGAACCAGCCAATAGACCCCGATGCAATCACAAAGGTATCTAGAACACGAGGTTCATGACCACCAGCGACACGACCAGAAACAGGACGGTCATGATCCCGCCGCTCTTGATGAAATCCGTTACCTTGTAACCTGCCGGCCCCATGATAAGCGCGTTGACCTGATGGGTCGGGATCAGGAAGGAATTTGACGTCGAAATGGCCACGGTGAGCGCAAAGATGGCCGGGTCGCCGCCCGCGGCGACGGCAATGGAGACCGCGAGCGGCACCAGGAGGACCGTCGCCCCCACATTGGACATGATGAGCGTGAACACCGTGGCCAGAACGGCAAGGCCCGCCTGCAGCAACCACACCGGCCAGCCGTGCAAGAGCAGAAGGATCTGCTGCGCGATCCACTCGGCGGTTCCGGATGTCTGTACCGCTTGCCCGAGGGGAATGAGACTGGCCAAAAGAAAGACCGTGCTCCAGCTCACGGCCTCATAGGCGTCATCGATGTCGAGAACCCCGGTGAGGATCATTCCCGCCGCACCGGTCAGCAGGCACAGGGACAGGCGCAAATCCGTGAGCAGGATCAGGGACAGGGACACAAGGAAGAAGAACAGGGCCCAGACGACCTTTTTCGGCCGGAGTTCCTCGTGGGGAAAATCGGTCGTGACGACCACGAAGTCGCGGTTCTGCGTCAGTCTCGTCAGTGCCTCCCACGTCGTGTGAACCACGATCGTGTCTCCGGCGCGAAACGGAACTTCGGCGATCTGGGTCGGTTCATGGTCTTCCGTCGACACCAGGCTCAGCGTTTCCTCGCCCCGGTGGATGGCCAGCATGCTCGCACCATAGGTTTTCCGGAAAACGACGTCATGGGCGCACTTGCCGATGATCGAAGAGCCCGGCGTCACAACGATTTCGGCCACGCCGGATTTCGTCGGGGCGTAATCCTCGGCAAAGACATCCAGCTTGTCGTGGAGGATGAACTTTGCATCCTCGACCATGTGCCGGACTTCCTTCGCACGGCCGAGCACGGCCAGCCTGCAGGGCGTCGTGATCTTGGTCGTGATGACCGGCGCAAACCAGGTTTTCCCGTGGAAGGCGCTGCCGATGATGTAGACATGGTAACGCTCAATGACGTCATCGAAGGTTTGTCCCTCAACGGGATGTCCCGCAGGGATCGTGATCTCGAAGATGTCGGTTTTCAGACCGTAGATCTTCTTGAGATACTCCTTCATCGGTTGCGCGCTGGTGGCATCGCCGGCTGCCTGTTCCCCCGGCAGGATCCACCGGCCGAAGATCATGAAATACAAGATGCCCGAGGCGACGAGGGCGACGCCGACAGGTGTCACCGAAAACAGGCTGAAGGTGCCCATCTGCGCCGTGTCGGGAAGCGACCGGTTGGCTGTCACGATCAGATCGTTCAGCAGGATCAGCGGCGAGGAACCGACCATTGTCAGCGTTCCACCCAGGATCGCACAGAATCCCATGGGCATGAGCAAACGGCTGAGCGGCAGTTCCGTGCGCACCGAGATACGGCTGACCACGGGCAGGAACAGGGCCGCGGCACCGACATTCTGCATGAACGAGGAGATGACACCGACCGTGCCCGAGACGATTGGCACAACCCGTGCCTCGGAACTGCCGCCGTGTTTCAGGATAAGGGCTGCGACCTTGCTCATCAGGCCGGTCTTGTCGAGCCCGGCGCCGATGATCATGACGGCTATGATCGAGACGACGGCATTGGACGCGAGACCGTTGAACAGCGTGCTGACATCCGCGAGGGAATGAAGACCGGGCATCTGGCTGAGAAGGCCGAGCAGCACCATGACCAATATGGCCGCAAAATCGATACGAACGACCTCCGAGACGAACAGGACGACCGTGAAAACCAGCAGCCCCAGAACCACCATCATCGGATAGGTTAGAGTGATTGCCTCCACCTTGTGTGCCCCCCGGCATTTTGTTTTTGTCAGACCGAAGCGGATCGGCCCTTTTTTGCCTCAGCCACCGGACCGGCGTGTTCGCGTGTCCGTGGCTGGCAGGCAGGCTAGCAAACTGAAAGACCGTAATCCATCCCGTAGCGGCCACATGTGGTCCTGTGTGTCTGCGTGCGTTCCGCCGCTCGCCGGTCGCGGCGGGAAACGGACGCAGTGACGTCTGCCCGACCCCGGTCAGGCTTCCTCGTTATTGCGATCCCGCAAGGATCTTCGGGACTTTGTTCGGCCGCAGACGATGGGCATCCGGCATGCCTTTGCCCAGAAGCGGGCGCAGATACAGGCGGAACTCGTCCGTCACGTCATGCCCGGAGGCGGTGATGAATTCGTCGGGCATCGTCCGGGTCTTTCCGGCAACCAGCTCCAGCGGGACCAGTTCGTAGTCGACCGAGTAGTGACCGGTGCGCTTGATCGTCACCGATCCGTCGCGATCGCCGAACATGCCGTATTGAACGGCTTTCTCACCGACTTCGCGGGCTTCGTTCTGGTCGACATCGGACACGCATCCGACAAAACTGCGCTGGATATAGCCGAGCGTATCGCCCCGGACCCGCGTGATCTTCAATTCCTGCTTGACCTTCTGTGTCAGCAGATCGGCCAGGGCGCCGGTTCCGGACAATTGCACATTGCCATGGGCGTCGCGTTCGATCTCGCTGGCCAGCTTTGCGATGATCGGTGTGCCGGAGCCGTCATGGATACCTTCGCTCACGGCTACGACGCAGCGCCCGTGCCGGTCATAGACATCCTTGACGTCCCTGATGAACTTGTCGATCTCGAACGTGCGCTCGGGCATGTAGATGAGATGCGGGCCGTCATCGGAGAATTTCTTGCCCAGCGCCGAGGCGGCCGTGAGAAATCCGGCATGACGTCCCATCACGACACCGATATAGATACCGGGCAGCGCCGCATTGTCGAGATTGATGCCCATGAACGCCTGCGCGACGTAGCGGGCAGCCGACGGAAAACCGGGCGTGTGGTCATTCTCGACAAGGTCGTTGTCGATGGTCTTCGGAATGTGGATGCAGCGCATGTTGTAGTCGGCCTTGCGCGCTTCTTCATTCACGATCCGGACCGTGTCCGAGGAATCGTTGCCGCCGGTGTAAAAGAAATAGCCGATCTGGTGCGCACGCAGGACCTTGAAGAGTTCCTGGCAATATTTCAGATCCGGCTTGTCCCGCGTCGAGCCAAGCGCCGAAGACGGCGTATCGGCGACCATTTCCAGATTGTGGGTCGTCTCTTGGGTCAGATCGTAGAAGTCCTCGTCGAGGATCCCCCGCACACCGTGTACGGCACCGTAGATCAACTCGACGGAGCGGAACTTTCGTGACTCCAGGACCGCGCCAACCATCGACTGATTGATAACCGCGGTCGGACCGCCCCCCTGGGCCACAAGTACCTTGCCGTGAAACACAAAAGATCTCCTTTAAATTCCTGACCCTAGAACCTCGCACCAATCATGGTCAGAGGACAAGCGCCCAGAGCAAATCAATTGCGTGTTGGATCATTTGTTGCCGGAAGGACAATCGCGGATCGGGGGAGTGGTTGCACCCATGCGACTCAGTGAGGGGGAACGCGGATTTCCAGGTCCGCGAACAATCCGGCAAAATCCGCCGGCGGCGTTCTGTCGGTCACGAGATAATCGCCGGGTTTGAGCGTCGGCTGGCGCAGCGCCGGCTTGCGCATTTGCGGCTCGAACTTGGAATGATCGACCGCCATGATCGCCCGTCCCGCATTCGCCAGCATGGCGCTCGCGATATCGACTTCGCATTGCTCGTGGACGAGGAAGCCCTTCCGGGCATCGACAAGTGATGCCGACAACAGCACGTAGTCGACCTGCATCCGGTCGATGACCTCGAACGCCGACCGGTCGAAAGACGCACCATCATGATCCCTGAGCTGCGTTCCCGCCATGGAGACATTGTTGCCCGGGATCATTGCAAGTGTGCTCGCCACATAGGCCGAATTGGTGACCACGGTAAGTTCGCGGCGGCTTCGCAACGCTTGCGCGACGAAACCGGACGTCGATCCGGTATCGATGGCGATGCTGTCGCCATCCTGGATGATTTTCACGACCTCTTCGGCGATTGCCACCTTGGCTTCCCGGTTCAGATTCATGCGGGCGAGGTAAGGCAGATCGGCCGCCGACTTGGTCGAAACCAGCGCACCATGCACCTTCTGCAATGCGCCGCGGTCCACCAGTGGCCGCGAAACCCGGCGGATGGTCTGATCCGAAACACCGAGAAGACGCGACAGTTCCTGCACGCTGACGGTGCCACGCATATCCACGGTCTGCAGGAGCGTTGTTTCGTATTTCGACATGAAGCCTGTTTACACCAAAGTTTCTGGTCGAATAAGTCTATTTTGCACCTGCATTTCAACAAAAATCAACATTTCCATTGTCAAGATGTTGTTTTTTGTTAGCATTTGAGCCGACTGACATCACGCGGACCTGCAAAATGATCCAACATTCGGCCAAACACCTGATCATCGGCGGCGGCATTATCGGGTGCTCGATTGCCTATCATCTGACCCGGATGGGGGAAAAGGACGTGGTGCTGCTGGAGCGTGCTGCCCTGACCGAAGGCGCAACCTGGCATGCCGCCGGTCTGGTCGGACAGCTGCGCTCGTCCCGCAACACCACCCGCATGCTGAAAAAATCCGTGGAGATGTACGATCGGCTGCAGAATGAAGAGGGCATGCAGTTCGACTGGAAGAAAACCGGCTCGCTCAGACTGGCCGCAACCCGGGAACGCCTGCTGGAGGCAAAACGGCTGGCGACCATGGCGCGCAGCTTCGATCTCGACATGCAGATCATCACGCCTGAAGAAGCCAGGGACCTGTTTCCGCTTATCGATGCGCACGGGCTCGAGGGCGCGGCGTTCATTCCCACCGACGGCCATGTCGACCCGGCCTCGCTCTGCCAGGCCGTCGCGGGTGCGGCCCGACGCCAGGGCGCAGACATACGTCAGGGCGTCGAAGTGCGGGATTTCACCGTCTCGAACGGCCGGATCACGGCGGTTGAGACAAGTGAAGGGTCCTTCGAAGCGGACACGGTGATCCTTGCCGCCGGCATGTGGAGCCGGGAACTGGGCGCGAAACTCGGCATTCGCGTCCCCGCCTGCGCGGTCGAACACCAGTATATCGTGACCGAGCCCACCGGGACCGACGTCGGCGATTTTCCGACACTGCGCGACCCGGAGCGACTGGTCTACTATAAGCCCGACGTTGCCGGACGGCTGGTCATAGGCGGCTATGAGGAAGATACGCTTCCCTTTGGGGATCATGGCATTCCCGGTGCTTTCGTGCGCCAGTTGCTGCCGGAAAACCTGGACCGCTTTCTGCCGCTCGCGGATCTCGCCAGCCGGGTGACACCCGTCGTCAACGACGTCGGCATCCGCCAGGTCATCAACGGGCCGATCCCCTACTCCGCCGATGGCGATTTCGTCATGGGCTGGCAGCCCGGCTTCGACAACCTGATGATGGCAACCGGCTTTCTCTACGGCATTGCCGCAGGTGGCGGCGCCGGGGAAATGATCGCCGAATGGGTCGTCGAGGGCCGCCCCTCTCTCGATCTGTGGCCGCTCGACGTGCGCCGCTTCGGACCGCATCACGGCACCAGGACCTTCATGTATCCGCGCGCCGTCGAGCACTATGCCCACCACTACAAGAAACGGTATCCCGGCCAGGAGCATGAAAGCGCGCGGCAGCTGCGCCTGTCACCGCTTTACCGGAAGCTGAAGGACCAGGGTGCGGTCTATGGCTCGAAGAACGGCTGGGAACGCCCGCTCTGGTTTGCTCCTGAAGGCGTTGAACCCGTGGACCAGCTGGATTTCCTGGATCCGGGCTGGAAGACATATGCAGCCAAAGAACACAAGGCGGTACGCGAGCGGGTCGCATTGATTGACCAGTCGAGCTTTTCCAAATTCGAGATTGTCGGGTCCGATGCTCTTGCCGCGTTGCAACGGCTGACCGTTTCCAACATGGACAAGCCGGCCGGCTCGGTCATCTATACGCAGATGTGCAATGACCGCGGCGGCGTCGAAGCGGATGTAACGATCATCCGTCTTTCTCGCGACCGGTTCTACCTGGTGACCGGATCCGGTTTCGGCGTTCACGACAGCGACTGGATCAGCCGCAATCTGCCCGAAAATGCTTCGGTCTACATGACGGAGGTCACCAGCGGATATGCCGTGATCAATATTGTCGGCCCAAGGTCGCGCGACCTGCTGGCTGCGGCGTCCGAAAGCGATGTGTCAAACGAGGCGATCCCGTTCGCGACGATGCGGGAAATCGTTGTCGGCGCCGCCCCTATCAGGGCCGCCCGCATCGGCTATGTCGGCGAGCTCGGCTATGAACTGCACATTCCGACGGAGTTCGCAGCGCATGTCTATGACACGCTGTGGGCAGCGGGCGGTGCGCACGGCATCGCCAATGTCGGCTACCGCGCCATCGAGAGCCTCAGAATGGAAAAGGGCTATGTCTACTGGTCCGCTGACGTCACCCCGGATTACACGCCGGTCGAGGCGGGTCTCGGCTTCCGGGTACATCTCAAGTCGAAAGGCGACTTTCTCGGACGCGCGGTCCTTGAGGGTCAGAAGACCACGGGCGTCAAACGCAGGCTTTGCACCTTCGTGACACCTGAAAATTTGCCGCTGACCGGCGGGGAGACCATCCTGCGCGGTGATCGCGTCGTCTCCTCCGCGACTTCGGTCGGCTATGGCTGCACGGTAGGCCGGACAATCGTGCGTGGCTATCTGGACAAGGCTCACTGGGACTGTTCAGATTTCAGTCTCGAGGTCTTCGGCGAACGCTATCCGGTCACGCAGACGGAAAGCCCGCTCTACGATCGGGAAAACACTGCGCTCAAGGGATGAACGGGGGACACATGACGGAACACGCTGACAAGGTACTCGCAGCCCTGCGCACCGCACCTCAATTTGCTCATGTGACATCGGCACTGCACATAACCCGGCTGGGCGGACTGACCAATCTCGTCCACCGCGTCGACCTTGAGGACCAGTCGGTCATCGTCCGCATCCCGGGCGAAAACACCGAGGAATATATTGATCGCGGCGTGGAAAAGCACAATGCGGAGGCAGCGGCACGAGCCGGTGTTTCCGCCGAAGTGCTCCATGCCGACGCAGCATCCGGCATCATGATTACCCGCACGATCGAGGCAATCGAGACCATGACGCCCGATCTTTTCAAGTCTCGTCATGGCTCACCAGGCCGCGCCGGTGCCGCCCTCGCCCGGCTGCATGCCTCGGGAGAGACTTTTCAGTTCCGCTTCGAACTGTTCTCGATGATTGACGACTACCTCAAGGTTCTGTCCACCAAGGACGTTTCCCTGCCGGACGGGTATGAGGACGTCGTTGCTGCGGCGACGCCCGTTGGCGAAGTGCTGGCTGCGGCGGATCTCCCGCTTGCGCCCTGCCACTGCGATCCGCTGTGCGAGAACTTCCTGGATGACGGCGAAAGGATGTGGATCGTCGACTGGGAGTATTCCGGCATGAACGATCCGCTCTGGGATCTCGGCGACCTCTCGGTCGAAGCCGGAATGACCGCGGAACAGGATGCGCAGATGCTCCGGGCCTATTTCGGCCGCGAACCGACAGCCGCGGAGACGGGACGTGTTGTGATCTACAAGGCCATGTGCGATCTGCTCTGGACCCTGTGGGGACTGATCCAGCTGGCCGACGACAATCCGGCCGAAGACTTCTGGGCCTACGCCACCGGCCGCTTCGACCGGTGCCGGAAGCTGATGCAGGACCCGTCCTTCGACGGACACGTGGCTGCCGTCAGGGCCGGTTGAGAAGGTCCAGAAGTTCCACGTGCAATTCGGGTGTCGCCGCTGTGACCGTACGCCCGTCCGATGTCATCGACAGCGGCTTGCCCTGCCAGTCGGTCATGATCCCGCCGGCTGCCGCAACGACGGCAGAGACCGGCAGATAGTCGTAAGGCTGCAGGTCGTAGTCCACGACGGCGTCGGCAAGACCGCGCGCCACCAGCGCGTGCGGATAGCAATCGGCTCCCAGCCTGCGCAACTGCCCTGCCCGGACCAGACGCCGAAAAACGTCCGCTTCCGAGACGGCCAGCTTGTCGCCCTCGTTGATGAACAGGCGGGCGTCGTCCAGCGACCGGCAGGCACGGGTCCTGATCGGAGTTCCGTTGCATGAGGCCGGCAAACCTTCGCCCCCGGCATAGGCTTCGCCCAGGGCCGGCATGTGGATCACGCCAAGTTTCGGGTGCCCGTCCTCAAGATAACCGAGCAGCATCCCGAACAGCGGCAATCCGGCAATGAAAGAGCGCGTGCCGTCGATCGGATCGATGATCCACATCGCAGCGCCTTCTCCGGTTCGGCCGAATTCTTCGCCGAAGATCGTTTCGCCTGGAAACTGATCCTGGAGACTGTCCCGCAGAGACTGTTCGGTTGCCTTGTCGGCCAGCGTCACCGGGCTCTGGTCGGCCTTGATTTCGGTCTCGGGATCGTTCCGGAAAAAGGAAAGGCTGACCGCGGCGGCGGCTGCCGTGATCTCCCGTGCCTTCTCCAGTCTGGCTGAATAGTCCGACATCCCTCGAGCCCCGCATGTCTGGTGTTTTTGTCTGTCGAATGAACACGTAATGCTCAAAATGTATCCAAAATCCACAAAATTCGAAGCTAAATGTTGCTTTTTGTTGATTTATGCTGGCAGTCTATGAGGGTGTCGTGCCGAGTTGGCAGCTGCAGACGGGGTCATGCCCGGGCAGTCATGCATTGGCAATTTCAGACGGGGAGAAAAATATGAAGCGCGTTTCATTGGCACTGTCCGCGATGCTGGCTGTCGCGCCTGCGCTCGCAGCCGAATCCAGCGATCCGATCAAGCTCACACTTCATGACTGGTCGGGACAGCTGATCACGACCAAGCTGATGGGAGAAATCCTGAAGGAAGCCGGTTACAACGTCGAATACGTTCAGGCCGACTACATCGCCCAGTTCGCGGGCCTGAAAACGGGCGACCTGCATGTCGCCATGGAAATCTGGGAAACCACCGGACGCGAGGCGATGGATGAGGCTTTCGCAACAGGTGATGTCGTCAATCTCGGGGAAACCGGTCTGCAGGCGATCGAGGAATGGTGGTATCCCGCCTACATGAAGGAGCGCTGCCCGGGTCTTCCCAACTGGGAAGCCTTGAAGGATTGCGCCGAGGAATTCGCCACCCCCGAAACCGCCCCCTTCGGCCGCTATCTCGGCGGTCCGGTCACCTGGGGCGGCTTTGACGAGGAGCGCGTGGAAGCGCTCGGACTGGACTTCGAAGTGGTCCATGCAGGCACCGATGCAGCTTTGTTCGCCGAGCTGGAAGCGGCCTACCAGCGCCAGGATCCGATCGTGCTCTAGGTCTATGCACCGCACTGGGCTCCTGCGAAATATGACGGTGAATTCGTCGAGTTCCCGCCGTTCTCGCCCGAGTGCTACAGCGACCCGTCGGTCGGCGTGAACCCGGACGCTGCCTATGACTGCGGCAAGCCGCGTGGTCCGATCTGGAAAGTCAGCTGGGCGGGCGTTGCCGACAAGTGGCCGGGGGCGGCAAAGGCGATCGAGAACTTCAAGCTCTCCAATGCCGACTACGGCGCCATGGTCACCGAAGTGGATCTCAACGGAAAGTCCGTGGAAGACACGGTTGCCGCCTGGATGGCCGACAACAAGGACACATGGTCGGGCTGGATTGCCAAGTAAGGCCGTTCCATACTTCCTGCACGCAGCAATCCGATCTTGATGCGTGCAGGACACCAGTCCGGATGACTGGCAAGACAGTTTCCCGATACCGGGAAGAGAACCTCCACCGAGGACTGGATGACGACGCCCGTAATTCTCGATTGCCGGAACGTATGGAAGCTTTACGGACCGCAGGCCGATACGTTTTTGACCTCCAACCCCGCCCCCTCTTCTGCCGATCTGGAAGCTGCGAATCTCATCGGGGCGGTGCGCGCGGTGAACGTGCAGATCCGGAAGGGAGAGATTTTCGTCATCATGGGGCTTTCCGGCTCCGGCAAGTCGACGCTGGTGCGATGCATGTCACGTCTCGTGGACTCCACGGCGGGCGAGATCCGCTTCGAGGGTAAGGACCTGCTCAGCGCAAGCGAAGAGGAACTGATCCAGATCCGGCGCAAGAAGATGGGCATGGTGTTCCAGCAATTCGCCCTGCTGCCGCATCTGACGGTCCTGGAAAACGCCGCATTCCCGCTCGACATTCAGGGTGTCGACAAGAAGACACGCGAAGCCCGGGCCCGGGAAGTCGTGGAACTGGTGGGCCTCAAGGGGCGTGAAGCCTATTTCCCGCGTGAACTTTCCGGTGGCCAGCAGCAACGCGTCGGCATTGCCCGCAGCCTGGCGGCGGAACCGGAAATCTGGTTCCTGGACGAGCCGTTCTCCGCACTCGATCCGCTGATCCGGCGCGAGATGCAGGACGAGTTCCTGCGCCTTCAGAACATCCTGCACAAGACGATCGTTTTCATCACCCATGACTTCGACGAAGCCATCCGTCTCGCGGATCGGATCGCCGTGATGAAGGACGGCATCATCGAACAGGTGGCGACCCCCGAAGACCTCGTCCTGCAGCCTGCAACGGACTACGTTGCTGAATTCACCCGCCACGTCAGCCGCGCGAAGGTGATCCGTGCCGCATCGGTGATGGAGCCGATCAACGGCGACAGTTTTGCCGGCGAGGTCTCCCATGATGCGGTGATCGAAGCGATTGCCGATCCGGTGGAAGCCTCTGACCTTCCCCACAAGGTCATGGAGGGCGAAAAACCCGTCGGGCAGATATCCCGCAAGGCGGTCATCGACGTGCTGGTGGGCCGCAGATGATCGCACGGGCGGCAAGGTCGGGCTGGATGTTCTGGGGAGCCCTGTTCGCGGCAACCTGGCTGCTGTCCACCTATTCCTTCCAGCTGTACAAGGCGCTCGACGCCCGCTGGATCGTCCGCTACCCCAAGGGCTGGGAGCTGCCGCTTGAAGATCGGATCAGCGCGTTTCTCGACTGGCTGGTCGAAAGCGCCAGCTTCTATTTCTTCACGTTCCGCGACCTGACCCGCGCCATTTCCGCGCTGATCGAAGCCCCCTATCAGGTCCTGCGCAACCTGCTTGTCGAGGGGTTCACGAGCGGTGTCGGGGATGCGGCCGTGCAGGTCGCGCCAGCGCTCAGCTGGATCGCCGTGATCGTGACGATCATGGCAATCGGGCATTATGCCCGCGACTGGTTCCTGTCCGTCCTCGTGGGTGCGTGTTTTCTCTATCTCGCCGTTTTCGGCCAATGGGAAAGCGCCATGGTCACGCTCGCCTCCGTGCTGATCTCCGTTCCGATCGGCGTCGTTGGCGGGCTACTGCTCGGTATCCTGGCCTATCGGGTCAGCTGGGTCGAGCGGATGATGCGCCCGGTTCTCGACCTGATGCAGACCGTTCCGGTATTTGCCTATCTCGTTCCCATCCTGATCCTGTTCGGCTTCGGCCCCGTCGCCGCGCTTGTTGCAACGGTGATCTACGCCATGCCGCCCATGGTGCGCGTGACCATCGTTGCCTTGAACTCGGTGCCGAAGGAGGTGATCGAGGCGGGCCGCATGGCCGGTTGCCGCAACCGGCAGATGATGTGGAAGGTTCTCGTGCCCTCTGCGGTTCCGACCCTGATGGTCGGGGTCAACCAGGTGATCATGCTGACGCTGAACATGGTGATCATCGCGTCCATGATCGGCGCGGGTGGCCTCGGCTTCGACGTCCTGTCCAGTCTGCGCCGGCTTGATATCGGCGGAGGCATCGAGGCAGGTCTCGGCATCGTGGCCATGGCGATCGCGCTTGACCGGGCGAGCCAGGCCTTCGCGGAGCGAAGCGCACGTCACCCCCTGGAAGGCAATGTTCTGCAGCGCCATCCCTGGTCAGGAACCGTCTTCCTGATGATTGCCTCGACTTTGATCCTCGGCCGCTTCGTCCCGGCGATCCAGACCTACCCGGACGCCCTGACGATCACGACCGGCCCGTTCTGGTCGAACGCGATGGAATGGATCAACGTCAACTTCTTCGACACGTTCGAGGCCATCAAGACCGTCATCCTGCAATGGCTGCTTCTCCCGGTGAAGAAGTTTTTCACCGGCATTCCCTGGGCCTGGGGCATCGTCGCCACCGCCCTGATGGCCTGGCGCGTCGGCGGCTGGAAAATCGGCCTGCTCGCCGGTCTCCTGATGAGTTTCATTGCCGCATCGGGCCTGTGGCCCAAGGCGATGGTGACGATCTACCTGTGCGGTGTCTCGGTGCTGATCGCAACGCTGATCGGCATCCCGCTCGGCATCTGGGCTGCGGAAAGCCCGCGGGCCGGGCGGATCATTCTCGGTCTGATGGACACGCTGCAAACGCTGCCCAGCTTCGTCTACCTGATCCCGGTCGTCATGTTGTTCCGCGTCGGAGACTTCAGCGCCATGATTGCGGTGATCCTCTATGCCCTCGCCCCTGCAGTCCGGTATGCGGCGCACGGTCTCAAGGAGGTTCCGCCGCCCCTGATCGAGGCCGGGCTGATGTCAGGCTGCACCAGGCGGCAGCTGCTCTGGCGCATCAAGCTGCCCTTGGCGACACCGCATCTTTTCCTGGGGTTGAACCAGACCATCATGCTGGCGCTGTCCATGCTGGTGATCACGGCCCTCGTGGGGACGAGGGATCTTGGCCAGGAAGTCTATATCGCGCTGACCAAGGCCAATGCCGGACAGGGCATCGTTGCCGGTCTCTCCGTCGCTTTCATCGCGATCATCGCGGACAGGGTCATCAACGCGCTGGCTTCGGGCCAGCGTCAAAGGTTGGGGATGTGACACATGAGCGAAACCGCAATTGCCCGCGCTGCCGCGCTTGCCTGCTTTTCCGATCCTGAGGACATAACCCCGCTCGGAGGCGGCATCACCAACGTCAATCTTCTCGTTCGCGACGGCAGCCGCCGCTTTGTCGTGCGCCTGGGTGACGACATTCCCGAGCACGGGGTCCTGCGCTGGAACGAGCTCGCCTTGAGCCGGGCGGCCGAGATGGCGGGCATTTCCCCGGCGGTTTTTCATCAGGAACCCGGCGTTCTCGTGCTGGATTTCATAGAGGCAAGAACCTTCGAGGAAGCCGATGTCCGTGATCCGTCAAACCTGGCGAAAATCATCGAGCTGGTCGCCAGGGCGCACCGGGATCTGGGCTGCCATCTCACCGGACCAGTCCTCGCCTTCTGGCCGTTTCAGGTGAACCGCACCTACGCAACGCGGCTGAAAGCCGACGGGTCGGCGCATTCGGACGCCCTGCCCGGTCTCATGGACACGCTGGCCGACCTGGAAAAGGCGGTCGGTCCCGTCGATCTTGCCGTCGGCCACAATGATCTGCTCGCCGCCAATCTGCTCGATGACGGCGACAGGCTATGGCTGATCGACTGGGAATATGGCGGCTTCAATTCGCCGCTGTTCGATCTGGCCGGCCTTGCCTCGAACAATGGCCTCAGCGAGGCGCAGGAACTGTCGATGCTCGAACAGTATTTCGAAGCGCCGGCAAAGACCCGCTGGCGCGCCTACAAGGCCATGAAATGCGCCTCCCTGATGCGCGAAACCCTCTGGTCGATGACATCGGAAATTCATTCCGATCTGGACTTCGACTACGCCGCCTACACCCGAGAAAACATGGACCGGCTGAACGCCGCCCTGTCCGAATTCCGTGAATTGTGAGAGTTCTCATGACACTGCCTTCCTCTTCGAAGATCATCATCATCGGCGGCGGTATCGTCGGTTGTTCAACGGCCTATCATCTGGCGCAGATGGGTCAGGAGGTACTGCTTCTGGAAAAGGCCGCCCTGACATCCGGCTCCACCTGGCACGCCGCGGGTCTTGTCGGCCAGCTGCGTTCCAACGCCAACATCACCCAGCTTCTGGGCTATTCGATCTCGCTCTATGACAGGCTGGAAGCAGAGACGGGTCAGGCAACCGGCTGGAAGATGAATGGCGGTCTCCGGCTCGCCTGCAACAAGGAACGCTGGACGGAGGTCAAGCGCCAGGCGACGACAGCGCACAGTTTCGGCCTCGACATGCAGTTGCTGACACCGAAGGAAGCGCAGGAGCTGTGGCCCCTGATGGACATCAGCGATGTTGTCGGCGCGGCCTATCTTCCGACGGACGGCCAGGCAAGTCCGTCCGACATCACCCAGGCGCTCGCCAAGGGTGCGCGCGCTGCCGGTGCCAAACTGGTCGAGAACACACCGGTGCTCGAGATCCTGACCGAACGCGGCCGGATGACCGGTGTGCGGACGGCTGAGGGCGAGATCGCCTGCGAAAAACTTGTGCTGTGTTGCGGGCAATGGACACGCGAACTCGCCGCGACAATCGGCGTCACCGTGCCGCTGATTTCCGTCGAGCACCAGTACATGATCACGGAGGCCTTTGGTGTTCCGTCCAACCTGCCGACCTTGCGCGACCCGGACCGGCTGACCTACTACAAGGAAGAAGTCGGCGGACTGGTTATGGGCGGGTATGAGCCGAATGGCATTCCCTGGGCCGTCGACGGTGTCCCGGACCCGTTCGACTATCAGCTTCTGGACAGCAATTTCGATCATTTCGAGCAGTTGATGGAGTTGTCGTTGCCGCGCGTGCCCGATCTGGAAAAGGTCGGCGTCAAGCAGCTGGTCAACGGACCGGAAAGCTTCACGCCGGACGGCAATTTCATTCTGGGTGAAGCGCCGGAAATGGAGAATGTCTTCGTCGGCGCAGGCTTCAACGCCTTCGGCATTGCGGCCGGTGGCGGCGCGGGCATGGCCCTGGCCGAATGGGTCGCCAAGGGCGAGCCGCCCTACGACCTCTGGCCGGTCGACATCCGCCGCTTCGGACGGCCGCACACCGATACGGACTGGGTGCGCACCCGCACGCTGGAAGCCTATGGCAAACACTACACGATGGCCTGGCCGTCGGAAGAGCATGACAGCGGCCGCCCCTGCCGCCGCTCGCCGCTCTATGACCGGCTGAAGGCGTCCGGCGCGGTCTTCGGCGAAAAGCTCGGCTGGGAGCGGCCGAACTGGTTCGCCGACGCCGGTGAAGAGGCGCGGGACATCTACACGTTCGAGCGGCCGAACTGGCACGGTCCGGTCGGCCGGGAACACACGGCCGCGCGCGAAGCGGCCGTCCTGTTCGACCAGACATCCTTCGCGAAGTTCATCCTCAAGGGACCGGACGCCGAGGCCGCGCTGAGCTGGATTGCCGCCAACCGCGTCGACAAGCCGGTCGGCTCGATCATCTATACCCAGATGCTGAACGACCGCGGCGGCATCGAGTGCGACCTGACCTGCGTGCGCACGACCATCGATGAATATTACATCGTCACCGGAACCGGCTTTGCCACCCACGACTTCGACTGGATCAGGCGGAACATTCCGGACGGTCTCAACGCCCAGCTCGTCGACGTCACCTCGTCAAACTCGGTGCTGTCGCTGTTCGGACCGAAAGCGCGCGACATTCTGTCCGCCTGCACCCGTGCCGATGTCGGCAATGAGGCCTTTCCCTTCGCACAGGCGCACCGGATCGGGATCGCCGGCTGTCCGGTCCTCGCGCTGCGCATCACCTATGTCGGTGAGCTCGGCTGGGAACTGCACCTTCCGACCGAATACGCGCAGACGGTTTATGACGCCCTGCACAGGGCCGGGGAACAGCACGGCCTGCGCAACGCCGGGTACCGGGCAATCGAGACACTGCGCCTGGAAAAGGGGTATCGCGCCTGGGGATCCGATATCGGACCGGACCACACACCGGACGAGGCCGGCCTCGGCTGGGCCGTCAAGATGAAGACGAATGCCGATTTCAAGGGCCGCGCCGCCGTACAGGCCCAGCGCGAGAGCGGCGTGAAGAAGATGCTCGCAACCTTCACCACCGACGGCGACGTCATCCTGTCCGGCCGTGAAACCATCTACCGCAACGGCGAACGGTGCGGATGGCTGAGTTCAGGCGGCTACGGCCACACGCTCGGCAAGAGCATCGGGATCGGATATGTCCGCCATCCGGACGGCGTCACGAAGGACCACGTGCTGTCCGCGGATTATGAACTTGAAGTCGGCACCGAACGGGTCAGGGCCGAGGTTACGCTCGCACCGCTTTACGATCCGAAAATGGAGCGGGTCAAAAGCTGACATTAAGGCGCGACCGGATCTGAAAGAGATCCGGTTACGCGCCCCGCCGCCCGGCATCGCACCTATTCAACCTTGAACTGCCGGCTCGCGTCGAAGTCCTGCAACGTCTGATAAAACGTGTCCGCCGGACCGACGATTTTCGGATCCGCGTCGAGATTGATTTCCGTGTCCGCCGCCGGATAGGACAGGGAACGGATGAAGTACCGCATGCAATTCAGCCGGGCGCGTTTCTTGTCGTCGGAACGCACGACGGTCCAGGGCGCGTCCGCGGTATGGGTATAGAAGAACATGCTCTCCTTCGCCTCGGAATAGTCGTCCCACATATCCAGCGACTGGACATCGACCGGGCTGAGCTTCCAGTGTTTCAGCGGGTCGCTGTTGCGCGACTGAAACCGTCTCAACTGCTCCTCCCGGCTGACCGAGAACCAGAATTTGAACAACCGGATGCCGCTTCTGACCAGCATGCGCTCAAATTCGGGAACCTGGCGCATGAATTCCATGTATTCGGCCGGTGAGCAGAAACCCATGACCTTTTCGACACCCGCACGGTTGTACCAGGAGCGGTCGAACAGAACGATCTCACCCTTGGTGGGCAGGTGCCGCACATAGCGCTGGAAGTACCACTGCCCCCTTTCTTCTTCCGTCGGCTTTTCCAGGGCGACGACGCGTGCACCGCGCGGGTTCAGGTGTTCCATGAACCGCTTGATCGTGCCCCCCTTGCCGGCCGCATCCCGGCCTTCGAAAATGGCGATGATACGCTGACCGCTGTCCTTGACCCAGTTTTGCACCTTCAAGAGCTCGATCTGGAGTTCCTGCTTGCGCGCCTCGTATTGCGACCGGTTCATGCGCCGCTTGTAGGGATAATTCGCCGGCAGGCGTGCGCTGTTGCCCTTGGAAATCGAACGCTCGTGCAGCAGCAGGGAATGGCTCTTGTGGACTGCCGATTTGTGACCGGCCTTGGCTTTCGCCGGACTCTTGCGAGCCGTTTCGGACGTATCCGGGAGGGAAGGTTCAGCGCCGGAAGTCGCCGCCGTCCGGCCTGATGCGCGGGCCTGGTTCAGTGTCTGGTCCATGGTGTGCTTTCCGTCGGTAAAGTGAGCATTCTGCCGAAACGCACCCTTGATCCCGGAACCGGTCCGGTCTCTGGAGCGCGCCCGGACACGACCCAAGCCCAAGACGGATCATCGCGCATTGACCTCAGACAAACGGCACAGCGATTTCTGCAGACTTGCAAGCATTGTCACCTGCGGCTCGCAGCGCTTGTGCGCCAGATCGCACAGCCCGATTGCGATGCCTCGTATTGTTCTTTTTTCGATGGCAGCGCGGCCGCAATCACAAACCGTGACCATGCCTCAAATCGGCGTACGCGATCACTCGCGCACCTTCAGCGCCGCATGGCGAGCGCCGTTCAGATGCGTGCGCAGCGCTTCTTCGGCACCCGGCCTGTTTCCGGCGGCAAGCAGGCGCACAATCAGTTCATGTTCAAGGTTTGACGCTCTGAGACGATCGATCTGAAACAGCTGCGATCTGCGATAGGGGGCGAGCTTCAATCGCAGGTCGGACGCCATCTGGGCCAGATCGACATTGCCGCTCGCCTCATAGATGAGCGAATGAAAGTCGAGGTTCATCGCCTCATATTCCCGGAAGGCCTTGTTGCCGGCGAAGTCGGTCATGCGGCTGTGCATGGCCTGCAAGCGGGCAAGGTCACTTTCCGAGATCCTCTGGGCCGCGAGGCCGCCGCATGCGGCTTCCATTTCCGCCATGGCCTCGAACATCGATCCCAGGCGCACGGTGTCGAAACTGCGGACGATGACCCCCTTGTAGGGCGACCGTTCTGCAAGGGAACGGGACACGATCGTCTGAAGCGCCTCGCGTACCGGTGTCCGGGACACTCCGAACCGCTCCGCGATGGCGGCCTCGCTCAACCGCGTGCCGGGAGCCAGGCTGCCCCGGACGATCTCGTCTTCGAGGGTTTCGGATATCATGGCGCTGTGCACACCCTTCAATGTCTGATCATCCCCTGTTCTGCACCCGCCCGGGCGCCCCCCTTGCCGGAAACCGCAATTCGGTCCGTATCCTTCAACCCATAGCATACCGATTCATGCGCGGCAGTCATATGCCCCGGTTTGACGTCGCCGCCCGATGACCAAGTCCGAGCGAGCGCGGCCCAATCCGTTGCATCACCAGCCGATCGCCTGCGGCAGCCACGTTGCGATGGCCGGGAAACTGAAAAGCAACACGAGTGCCACCGCCTGAAGGGCTATGAACGGCAGGACGCCCCGGTAGATCATGGCCGTGGAAATGCCGGGGGGCGCGGCGCCTTTCAGGAAGAACAGGGCCCAGCCGAACGGAGGCGTCAGGAACGAGGTCTGCAGGTTCAGCGCGATCAGTGCGGCCAGCCACACCATGTCCGTCCCCTGTTCCACGAAGAACGGCAGCAGAAGCGGCAGCGCGATATAGCTGATCTCGATCCACTCGAGGAAAAAACCCAGAATAAACAGCAGAACCATCAGGAACAGGAGCGCGCCGAATTCGCCCCCGGGCAGGACGTAGAGCATGTCCTTGACGAGGTCTTCCCCGTCCAGGCCCCGAAAGGCGATGGCAAAGACCTGCGCAGCCACGAGGATGAAAAAGATCATGGCGGAAATCCGCAATGTGCCCTGTGCGGCGTCCCAGATCATGGAAAGGCGCAGGCGACCGTAGAGCGCGGCGATCAGGATCGCGAAAACCGCACCGACGCTGGCAGCCTCGGTTGGCGCGGCAATGCCTCCGATGATGGACCCCAGAACGCCGCCGACCAGAACGAGCGGAGGAGCAAGCGATTGCACTGCCTTCAGCGCGAGCGGCCAGCCGGTCAGGTCGGATCGTTCGTCGGCCGGCAGGGCCGGCATCAGGTCGGGACGCATTTTTCCATAAAGCAGGATGAAAGCCACGTAGAGGCCTGCCAGCATCAGCCCCGGCATCATTGCAGCGGCAAAAAGTGTGCCGACACTCTCGCCCATGATATCCGCCAGCAGGATCAGCACCAGGGACGGAGGGATGATCTGGCCAAGGGTGCCCGACGCGCAAATGGCACCGGACGCCAGACCGCCGTCGTAGCCGCGGCGCAGCAGCACCGGAAGCGTGAGCATCGTGAGGGTGGCAACGGTTGCGCCGACAATGCCGGTCGAGGCGCCCATCAGCACACCGACAATGATGAGCGCGATCGCCATCCCGCCATTGAGCCGGCCTGAAAGACGCCCGACCACTTCCAGCATGTCTTCGGCCACGCGCGATTTCTCGAGCATGACACCCATGAAGACGAACAGCGGAATCGCAATGAATTCGTACTTCGTGACGACGCCGTAGATGCGCGATGGCGTCAGGTTGAACAGAAAATCACCGAACCCCATCCAGCCGAAGACGAAACCCGCGACGGCAATTCCGATACCGACGGGGATACCGGCAAGGAGTAGGAGCATGAAACCGAGGATGAGCCCGATTGCGAGAAGTTCCATCAGGGGCATCAGGCGCCACTCCTCAGACTGGCTGCGTGTCGGGCCGCATTTGCGAGGCATTGCAGGGCCAGCAGTCCGAAGGCGAATGGAATGAAACCCTTCAGCAGCCATCGGCCCGGCAACCCTCCAGGATCAGGCGACCCTTCCAGGAGCGAAAAGGAGCTGTCGACGAAGCCCATTGAATACTTGATGAACAGCACGGAGACCGCAGCCCCGAGCAGCATCGACACAAGGTCGATCCAGCGGCGGGCGCGCGTACCGAGCTTGTCGTAGACCATGTCGACGCGCACGTGACCGTTCTCGCGCATCAGCACGATGATACCGAGAAGCGCAATCGGCACCAGCAGGTGCCATTCCAGCTCCTGCATCCAGACCGTGGCATTGCCGAAGACATAGCGGCCCGCCACGTTGAAAAAGACCAGGCCCA
The DNA here is from genome assembly GCF_965232425.1 of Roseibium sp. Lineage (GTDB taxonomy): Bacteria > Pseudomonadota > Alphaproteobacteria > Rhizobiales > Stappiaceae > Roseibium. The sequence goes on along the minus strand of NZ_OZ246971.1, from coordinate 3,857,003 downwards.
CCATGAAGAGCAGCAAAGCCGATGCGACCCGCGAAATGATGCGCGTCATGCCGTCGATGAGATCGGCAAACTTGAGAACGAACGTCATTGGAATACTTGTTTTGAGAGGGAGATGACCCGGCCGCGCGGCGCGGCCGGGTCCGGTTGATCACGTAACGAGAGTCACGATGCGGTGCGCAATTCGGAGTGCCAGACCTTCTCCGAACCGTCCGCCCAGACATCATGTTCCGCCTTGAAGGCGAAGTAGTTGTCCATGACCTTTTTGAAGAGCGGATCGGCAGCACCCATTTCTTCGTAGACGGCATCCATCTCGACACGAAGTGATTCCACGACTTCCGTCGGCAGCGTGCGAAGTTCGGTTCCCGATGCAGCGAACTCCTTCAGCGCCGCCGCGTTGTTGGCTTCTCCCCAGCTGTGCGAGATCACGTTGCAGGCCGCGGCGGCGTTGGTGACAATTGCCTGCAATTCCGCGTCCAGCGTTTCCCATGCAGCCTTGTTGATGGTGAGTTCGGTCACCGTCGTCGGCTCGTGCCAGCCGGTGGTGTAGTAGTATTTCGCCGCCTTGTTCAGACCCAGGATCTTGTCCTGTGCCGGGCCGACCCACTCGGCCGCGTCGATTACGCCGCGTTCCAGAGCCGGGAAGATTTCGCCGCCCGGCAACACCTTCACGTCGACGCCGATACGCGAATAGGCCTTGCCGGCAAGACCGGGAATGCGCAACCGTAGACCCTTCATGTCGTCGATTGAATTGATTTCCTTGTTGAACCAGCCGGTCATCTGCACGCCGGTCGCACCGATTGGCATCGCAACCAGGCCGAGGGGTTCATAAACCTCGTTCCACAGCTTGATGCCGTCGCCGATATAGAACCAGGCATTCTGGCCCTGGGTCGACATGCCGAACGGGACAGCGCCGAAGAACTGGGCGGCCGGCACCTTGCCCGCACCGAAATAGCTCACCCAGCCGTTCATCTGCACGATCCCCTGGCGCACGGCGTCGAACCCTTCGAAGGCAGGGACAAGTTCACCGCCGTTATAGACCTGGATATCGAGCCGGCCGCCGGACATTGCTCGCACCCGGTCGGCAAAGTCGGACAGCGAGCCCGGCCCCGTCGAGTAGAACGGCTGACCGGCTGGAAAGGCCGTTGTCATCTTCCATTCAACGGTGTTGGCCCGCGCAACGGCGGGTGCGGCGAGTGTGGCGGCACCGGCCACACCGGCAGTTGTAAGAAACGAACGTCTATCCATGTGCTGTCTCCTGTTTGTATACAAAATTTGGCGTAATAGATGATTTTTATGAGTTTGAGCTCTGGGATTGACATAAATTGTATGCAATTCATTTCAATAGATTTTTGCCTATTTTTTGGCGGCAGGCTTGTTTTGCTATTTATTTGAGCAAAATTTGCATGAGATGATCGGCCGGTGGGCAGCAGAGGCAGTCTCGAAAAGGAGTAACCGGGATGAAGATCAACCGTCACGGCCGTTACGGGTTCAGCGCGATTCATGATCGGGCCGACTATGACTGGCCCGACGGTAAGCGCCTTGCGGTCTACCTCGGCATGAACCTGGAGGTGTTCTCTTTCGGCGAGGGTCTGGGTGCGGAACTCGCGCCGGGCGGCCCGCAACCCGACATTCTCAATTTCGCCTGGCGGGACTATGGCAATCGGGTAGGCGCCCCGCGCATGCTCGCGCTGTTCGACAGGCTGGACGTGCCATGCACGGCACTCGTCAATTCGCAGATCTACACCGAAGCTCCGGGACTGGCCGAGGCCTTCGCCGCCCGCGGAGACGAGATTGCGGGCCATGGACGCACAAATGCCGAGAGGCAGGGGATCTTGCCTGAAGACGAAGAAAGGACGCTCATCCAGCAATCAACCCGGGTCCTGGCAGCACGCCACGGCCAGTCGCCGAAAGGCTGGCTCGGGCCCTGGATATCCCAGAGTCATGTCACCCCGGACCTGCTGCAAGAAGCCGGTTACGAGTATCTTCTAGACTGGTGTCACGACGACCAGCCGACCTGGATGACGACGCGCTCGGGCCGCATTCTGTCGGTTCCCTATCCGCAGGAACTGAACGACATCCCCCAGATCGTCGGCCGCAAGCGTGAGGGGCATGAGTTTGCCGACATGATCACCGACGCGTTCGACGTCATGCTTGAGGAGGCAAAGACGCGGCCTCTCGTAATGGGTATTGCACTCCACGGCTATCTGATGGGGCACCCGCACAGGATCAAGCATCTGGAGCGCGCCTTGGCCTACATGAAAACCAGGTCCGCTGATCTGGTCTGGTGGACGACCGCGGGCGCGATCAATGACCACATCCGCAATTCCGTGAATCTCTAGGGGTTCCGGGACGGGCTCGCGCGTTCTTGCGGCCCAGCGGGCGACATGTTTCACGCTACGGAAGGGGCACCGACAGAACTTCGCTGAAAAGCAGCGTGCAGGCGACGATGACGCCGGTGACGCTCAGGAGCAGGATCGCCCAGTTCTTCGCCGAGTACCTGTCGTGCTGCGCGATGACCGTCAGAGCGACCCCGAGTGCGACGGCGGTTGCCGCAAATCCGAAAACGGGAAAAGCGGATACGGCGGCCAGCATGACCAGCGGCAGTGCGCTCATGCGGAGCCAGGAGCCTTCGACGGATATTTCGGTCACATGTCTGGTCAGCGCCAGACGAACGAACGCCAGGCAGACGAGCACAGCCATCGCAATCGCGATGGTACGCGGGAAAACGGCCGCCTCCGGATTGAGATGTGCCGATTGTTGCAGGGCCAGTAGCGCGATCCCGCCGGCGATCACAAGCGCAATACCGTCGCGCAGGATGGCAGGTTTGGGGGCATGTTCGCGCGGGGTCGCGGGCTTGTCCGTGCTTCGGGACACGATCTGCTTCAGACGCGGCAGGAACGGGTAGAAGAACGTCAGCAGCGTCAGCGCAATGATCGCCATGGACAGGGGCCGCCCGAAGAACTGTCCCCAGAGGTTGCCGATCGCGTCACCGATCGTCCAGCTTTGAACGAAGCCCTGCTCGGCAATGCGTCCGAGGATCAGGCCGAGCACGATGGGTGAAACCGAAAAGCCGCGTTTGCCGGCGATCCATCCAACCACGCCAAGGACGATCATGATCGTGATGTCCGACAGGCTGTTGCGGATCGCGAAGGTACCGATCACGGTCATGAAGGCCACGACCGGCACAAGCGCCGCCTTCGGCGCGCGCACGATGGCCCCGTAGGCAAAGCGCCCGATCATCAGCCCGACGGGCAGCATCAGGACGGTCGCCAGCAAAAGCCCGAAGATGAACGTGTAGACGATGCTGGCCCCGTCTGCGAAAAGGCTCGGGCCGGTGCGCACCCCCTGAACCAGCAGGGCACCGAGAATGACCGCGTCAGGCGGCGTTCCGGGAATTCCGAGGACAAGCGTGGGTATGAAGCCGCCGCCGACCGTTGCGTTGTTTGCCGATTCCGTTGCAACGATCCCGCCGGGGTTGCCTTCGCCATAGGGCGGCTTGCCCTTGTTGGTCCGTCGGGCTTCGGAATAGGCGACGAGACCTGCGATCGAACCGCCTGCTCCTGGAAGTGCGCCGACCATGGTGCCCACCACGGAACTGCGCATGACGTTGATCTTGTTCTTGAGCAACAGGCCAAAGGCTTCCGGCAGCCGGAAACCGCGGGTCTGTTCCGGCGCCTTCAAATGCCGGTCGGGGGTGGCGACGAGATCGATCAGAACCGGAATGCAGTAGAGCCCGATCAGGGCGGACACCGTCTCAATGCCCCCCAGGAGCACGTTTGACCCGAACGTGAAACGGACCTCCGCGCTGGTCTCGGATATCCCGATCATCGCGAGCAGCAGTCCGAAGCAGGCGCCGATCACCCCTTTGAGAAAGTCGCCCGTGGACAGCGCGGCGATCAGCGAAAGACCGAAGACCGCGAGCCAGAAATACTCCACCGGGCCGAAGGCCAGGGCGGCCTCTGCCAGCGGCGGCGCCAGGAGTAGAAGAGCCAGGGCACCGACTAGCCCACCGATGACGGACGAGATACAGGCCACCGACACGGCCAGATCACCATCGCCGCGCTTGGCCATCGGATAGCCGTCGAAAGTGGTCGCGATAGCCGACGGCGTGCCCGGTGTATTCAGCAAAATGGCGGCATAGGCGCCGCCGTAGATTGCCCCGGTATAGATCGCCCCCATGAGGATGAGGGCGCTGTCCGGAGACATCGTGAACGTCAGCGGCACCAGAACGGCCACCGCCATGGTTGCGGTCAGACCCGGGATCGAGCCGATGATCGTGCCCGCCGCCACGCCCAACAGGGCAAGCAGAAGGTTCAGCGGTGACAGGGCACCGACCACAAAATCGAGCATCAGGTCCTCCCGGGAGAGACGGCGAAGCGCGTCACGGATGCGAGGATAGAGGCGCGCAGCGCGCCTCTATCCGCTGTGTTACTCGATGATACCTGCCGAGCGTGCGGCGTTCAGGTATCCCTCGGCCTTTTCGGCGATAAAGGCGTTCATGTCATCGCCGTAACCCACGTCGACAAGAGCGAAACCGCCATCCAGCATTTTCTGCTGGAACTCGGCATCCGCGTTGATGGCCTTGATTGCGTCGGAAACCTGCGTTCTCACCTCTTCGGATGCGGAGTTCGGCACCGCGATCCCGCGATAGGCACCGGACACCATGTCATAGCCCAGCTCGCGGAAGGTCGGAACGTCGGGGAAAGCCGGGTGGCGCTCCTCCATGGCGACAGCAAGCAGCCGGACCTTGTCGCCCTGCGCTGCTCCAACCGTGGTGTAGCCCCACGCCGCCTTGACCTGCTTGCCGAGAAGCGCCGTTACAGAAGCCCCGGTGCCCTTGAACGACACGTAGGTGCTCTCGATATCCGCCATGTCGTCAAACTGGACTTGCGCCAGGTGGTTCGCGGTTCCCTTGCCGGAGCCCGAGAAGATCACCTGCTTCGGGTTGGCCTTGGCATCATCGATGAGGTCCTGCAGCGTCATGTACGGACTGTCCGCCGTTACCACGATGGCATCGGGCGTGTAGTGGAACATGTAGACGGCTGCCAGATCCTCGGTCTTGAAGCCGACATCCCCTTGCTCGGGCTTGATGATGATGTGGGGCAGGTTGATCCCCATGATCACCGAACCGTCGCCTGCCATGTTATTCAGCTGGGACCAGCCCACGGCTCCGCCGCCGCCCGGCTGGTAGTTCACCACCATCTGTTCGCCGAAGAGCTTTTCGAAGAAGGGTTGCTGAAAGCGGGCGGTAATGTCGGACTCGCCGCCGGGTCCGAACGGAATGATGTAGTCGACGCTGCCTTTCGGAAAATCTTCTGCAGTCGCGGTGCCGGCAAATGCGGCCAGTGTCATAGCCAAAATGGCGGACTTCAATTTCATGCTTGTCTCCTCCCGGTTGAAATGCATGTTTTTTTGTCGTCTTTTTTCTGATCTTAGGCATTCCGCGCCGCGTTCGTCACGCGTTTTGCGCAATAATGCGCCTGAGTTCCTGTTTAGTCGTCCGTTAAAACCTGCAGGACATTTTCAACGGTGACCTGGCTTACGCGCGCATTCGCAGGCTCTGTGACGCCTGCAATATGCGGCGTCAGAATGAGATTGGGACACCCTTTGAAGACGGCTGCGGCGGCGGCATCAAGTGGTTCGGCCGTGAAAACATCCACCGCTGCACCCGCCAGCCGTCCCGTCCTGAGCGCCGCCGCAAGCGCGGCCTCGTCAACGACACCGCCGCGCGCCGTGTTGATAAGCACCGCACCGGGTTTCATCTTCGAAAGCGCAGCCGCATCGATCAGGTTCCTCGTGGACTGTGTGAGCGGCACGTGCAGCGACAGGACGTCTGCAAGCGCAAGCAGCTCTTCCAGGCCACAGGGTCGGACGTCCGACCAAGCCGGATCGGTTGGCGTGAGATAGGGTTCGAAGGCTGCGATGCTCATGCCGAGCGCGCGGGCGGCTTTCGAGACCGCCTGGGCAATCGCTCCGAGCCCCACGAGCCCGAGCACCTGGCCGTGGACTTCTCCGCCGCGTCCAAGCGGTCCCCGCGGCCAGTCGCCTGCCAAAACGTTTCCGCTTGATGCGAACACGCCCCGCCGCAGAACCAGCATTGCCCCGATGACATATTCCACGACCGACTGCGTGTTGGCACCTGTCGCAGGCCTGACCACAACGCCCTTTTCCGCGCAGGCGTCGAGGTCGATATTCTCAAGTCCGACCCCGAGACGGCCGACAACGCGAAGCCGCGGCGCCGCTTTCAGGAGGTCGAGATCGACACGCGTCCGATTGCGCACGATCAGCGCATCCGCCTGCGCGAGTTCCAGCCGCAGGCGTTCCGGGTCGTCGACGAGCGCCGGATCATACCGGATTTCGAAGGCCGGTCCGAATGCCTCCAGCGCCGCTTCGGCGATGAACTCCGATACGATGACTTTTTTCGCCAATTACGCCCCTCCCCCCGGCATCCCGTTCAAGTGTTGTCCATACTAAACCTGCAGATCCGCACCGGCCAAGCCGAACTGCTCACTCGATCGGACACCCTAAGCAGGTGCCGGTGACCCCGGTCCTGCTACTGTTCGCCGTTGAACCGGCGCAGAATTTCGCGTGACACCACCCGTGCTGCCGCCGTCTGTACCTGACCCTTGCGGGTCAGGAAGGAATAGGTTTCCACGGACAGGGGCAGGTCGGTCTGCAATATGGCCAGAGAGCCCGGAGATCCGTCCGGCAGGAGCGCAAAACTGTCTGCGACCGACCGGGCAACAGGCCCGATGGCGTTCGACCGTTGTATGGTCGCAAGTGTAAACAGGAATGAGGACGTGGTGAGGATCTTCGAGGGAAGCTGAAGTTCCATGTCACGCAGCGCGCTTTCCGCGGTCGTGCGAATGGGTGCACCGACCGGAGGAAACACCCAGTCAAAGCCCAGGAGCGCATGCGCCGGGATCGGCACCGGGTGACGGGTCAGCGGATGGTCCAGCCGCGCGACCATGCATGCCGGTTCCCGCCGCAGGGGCTGTTCGTCGAAAAGGTCCGGATCCGCGTCGAGGGGCACGCGGCTGAGGGAAAAATCAAGCCGCCCGTCCTCGAGCATCGGCGCCAGCACCGTACTTGGCCCGATTTCGACCGAAACGGAGATTTCCGCGTAACTCAAGCGGATATGCCGAATGGCCGGCAGGACGTATTCCACCGCCGGTCCCGTGACCGACCCGATATTCACGTGTCCTCTTTGTCCCGAGACATGATGCTCGATGTCGACCGCGGCATCTGTCAGCTCCTGAAGCACCCGGACACATCGTTCTGCCAGGGTCCGGCCGACTTCCGTCAGTTCGATACCGCGCCCGCTGCGCACGTAGATTTCGGCATCCGCAACATGCTCGACTTCAGCCATCAGGCGCGATGCCGCCGGCTGGGTGATACCCAGTGCAGTGGCCGCGTCTGTCAGTCGGCTGTGCCGGTTGAGTTCCGCAAGAAGCCGCAGATGTGAAATCTTCATGCCGCGCCGCAAAAGGTCCAGGGTCAAATCGCTTCCTCACGAATACATACCGTTTTCGGTAAGTATTGATAGCAAACAATGATTTGACGGTCATGTGTCTTTTCGCAAATTTGAAGGCGGCATCCCCGGATGCCTCATCAATTTTGCGGTCGGACCTATACCGGCCAGGGAGGAACACATGAATTTCTTTTCCAAGGCACTGATTGCAGTCGCCGCAACGGCAACGCTCATGTCCGGCACGTCTTTCGCTTCAGACAAGGGAGCGGTCGGCATCGCCATGCCGACCAAGTCCTCCGCCCGCTGGATCTCCGATGGAAACTCCATGGTCGAGCAATTCACAGCCGCAGGCTATTCGACCGATCTGCAGTATGCGGAAGATGACATTCCAAATCAGCTTGCGCAGATCGAGAACATGATCACGAAGGGTGTCGATGTTCTTGTGATCGCGGCAATCGACGGAACCACGCTTTCCAACGCCCTGGAAAACGCTGCCGCCTCCGGAATCAAGGTCATCGCCTATGACCGGCTGATCCGCGACAGCGCCAATGTCGACTACTATGCGACCTTCGACAATTTCAAGGTCGGCGTTCAGCAGGCAACCTCGCTGGTCAACGGACTTAAAGAGCGGTTCGGCGACGGTCCCTACAATGTCGAACTGTTCGGTGGATCGCCGGACGACAACAATGCCTATTTCTTCTATGACGGCGCAATGTCGGTCCTCCAGCCGATGATCGATGCCGGCACGATCAATGTCGTCTCGGGACAGATGGGCATGGACACGGTCGGGACCCTTCGCTGGGACGGTGCGGTCGCGCAGGCTCGCATGGACAATCTCCTGTCCGCCCACTACACGGACAAACAGCTTCACGGCGCACTCAGCCCCTATGACGGCCTGTCCATCGGCATCCTGTCGTCGCTCAAGGGTGTCGGCTACGGATCCGGCGATCTCAAGATGCCGATCGTGTCCGGACAGGATGCCGAAATTCCGTCCGTGAAATCCATTCTTGCGGGCGAGCAGCATTCGACCGTCTTCAAGGACACCCGGGAACTGGCCCGCGTCACAGTCGGCATGGTCGAGGCCATCCTCAACGACGGTGAACCCGAGATCAACGACACCAAGACCTATGACAACGGTATCAAGGTGGTTCCGTCCTATTTGCTGGAGCCTGTCGCGGTCGATGCTTCCAACTGGGAGGATGTCCTCATCGGCAGCGGCTACTACACGGCTGATCAAGTCAAGTAAGCCTGGTCCAGCGAAAGACCCGTCCACGACACTCCAGTTGCGGGCGGGTTTTTGGAATTACGGAGATCGGGGTAAATGGCACTCCTGTCCATGCAAGACATCAGCAAGACCTTTCCGGGCGTCAAGGCGCTTGATCAGGTCAACCTCGATGTTCAGCAAGGTGAAATCCACGCCGTCGTCGGCGAGAACGGCGCGGGCAAATCGACCCTCATGAAAATCCTCTCCGGCGTCTATCCGCATGGAACCTACGATGGTGAAATCGTGTTTGACGGTGCACCGGCACGGTTTACCGGCATTTCGGACAGTGAGCGCCAGGGGATCATCATCATTCATCAGGAGCTGGCGCTCGTGCCCCAGCTTTCCATTGCCGAGAACATTTTCCTCGGCAATGAACGCGCCAGAAGCGGGGTGATCGACTGGCGCGAAACCAACCGGCGCACGGAAGAGCTTCTCGCGAAGGTCGGCCTTTCCGAAGCGCCCTCCGCGCTGGTGGACACGCTCGGTGTCGGAAAACAGCAACTCGTCGAGATCGCCAAGGCGCTGTCCAAGGACGTCAAGCTGCTCATTCTCGACGAGCCGACGGCCGCGCTTCAGGAAAACGACAGCCGCAAGCTGCTGGACCTGATGCTGGAACTCAAGGCACAGGGCGTCACCAGCATCATCATTTCGCACAAGCTCAACGAGGTCCGCTACGTCGCCGACACGGTCACCGTCATTCGCGACGGCCTTACCGTTTCGCGCCTCGATGCCAGGGCCGGGTTGAGCGAAGATGAAATTGTGCGCGACATGGTCGGCCGGGACATGACGCACCGGTTCCCGGAGCATCGGCGCACCCCCGGAAAAATCCTTCTGGAAATCAGCAACTGGAATGTCTGGCATCCCGAACATACCGGGCGCCAGGTGATCCGCGACGCCGCGCTCAGCGTCCGTGCCGGCGAGGTTGTCGGCATAGCCGGCCTCATGGGGTCCGGCCGCACCGAACTTGCCATGTCGATCTTCGGCCGGTCCTACGGCCGCAATATCTCCGGAACGGCAAAGCTCAACGACAACGAAATCGATATCAGCACCGTCGACAAGGCGATCGGTGCCGGTATTTCCTACGTCACCGAAGACCGCAAGTCGCTTGGCCTCGTGCTCGATGAGAGCATCCGCTTCAACACCACGCTGGCAAACCTGGACGGTGTTTCCTCGGGCGCCGTCCTGAAAAAGAACGAGGAAACCCGGATTGCCGAACGGTTCCGGCAGGCCCTGGCTATCCGCACACCGTCGGTGTTCCAGAAAACCATGAACCTGTCCGGCGGCAACCAGCAGAAGGTCGTGCTGGCAAAGTGGCTGTTCACGGAGCCAGAAGTGCTGATCCTCGATGAGCCGACCAGGGGCATCGACGTAGGTGCGAAATACGAGATCTACACCATCATCAACGACCTGGCGGACCAGGGCAAAGGTGTCGTCATGATCTCGTCCGAAATGCCGGAACTGCTCGGAATGTGCGACCGGATTTACGTCATGAACGAAGGCGCGCTTGTCGGTGAACTGAATGCCGCGGATGCAAGCCAAGAGCGCATCATGTCGCTCATCGTCAACGAATAGAGTTTCAACATGGACTTGGCACAAAGCGATACCAATCCCGCCGCACAGGCAAAAACCAAGAGCATCGGCCAGTACCTTTCCTCGCATCTGCGGCAGTACGGCCTGTTGTTCGCGCTCATTGCGGTAATGGCGTTCTTCCAGATCGTCACCGACGGCACGCTGCTGCGGGCCGTCAATGTCACCAACCTGCTGCTGCAGAATTCCTACATCATCATCATGGCGCTTGGCATGCTGATCGTGATCGTGTCCGGAAACATCGATCTTTCGGTCGGTTCGGTGATGGGCTTCATAGGGGCGCTGGCGGCCGTGATGATCGTCAACATGGACCAGTCGGTTCCGCTGACCATTGTCGTGTGCCTCGTCGTCGGCGGTCTCATCGGCGCAGCCCAGGGCTATTGGGTGGCCTACTGGAAAATTCCGTCCTTCATCGTCACCCTCGCCGGCATGCTGGTGTTCCGGGGCCTGTCGCTCTGGTTGCTGGAAGGCCAGTCGGTCGGTCCTTTCCCGAAAGAATTCCAGATCCTTGCCACAGGCTTCGTGCCGGACATCTTTCCGATGAGCTGGGGCGACTCCCTTGCAAACATGCTCGAAATGCGGCGCGTGAAGCACGTCAACATGCTGGCGCTCTTCACCGGTGTAGCTGCAGCGGCGATGATTGTCTGGATCGGCTTGCGTCAACGGGCCCAAAACCGGCTCTACGGCATTGAGGATGAGCCGAAGCTCTTCTTCATCGCCCGAAACGTCATCGTTGCGGCCGCACTCATCTTCGTCATGTACAAGCTGTCGCTGTTCCGCGGACTGCCGAACGTGCTGATCACCATGGGCGTGTTGACGATCATCTACGCCTTCATCACCGAATCGACCACCGTCGGCCGCCGCATCTATGCGCTCGGCGGCAATGAAAAGGCCGCCAAGCTGTCGGGCATCAAGACGGAACGGCTGACCTTCCTCGCCTTCACGAACATGGGCGTTCTGGCAGCCGCGGCGGGCCTTGTTTTCGCCGCCCGCCTGAACACGGCAACCCCCAAGGCCGGGTTTGCTCTGGAACTGGATGTGATCGCGGCCGTCTTTATCGGCGGCGCGTCCATGTCCGGCGGTGTCGGCACGATCATCGGCGCGGTCGTCGGGGCTTTCCTGATGGGCGTCCTGAACAACGGGATGTCCATCATGGGCATCGGCATCGACTACCAGCAGATGATCAAGGGCCTTGTCCTGCTCGCAGCCGTAATCTTCGACGTCTACAACAAGAACAAGCAAGGATAGTCACATGTTGCTCTCTCAGATCCTGGACGCTCAGGGAAACTGCGCCGTCGTCGTGCGCAACGGCAGTGAAGCAGGTGTCCTGAAAGGGGTCTCCTCGACCTATGAACTTGTCATGGACGCGATCAGGAGAGGTCAGAGCCTGACTGAACGCATCCGTGCCCACGAACTGGGTCCTGCCGTGGACCTGGAGAAACTTGCCGAGGACGGCCGGCTGCTTCTGCCTCTCCACCATCCCGATCCGGCGCACATGCATCTGACGGGAACCGGTCTCACCCATCTGGGGTCGGCGGCAACACGCGATGCCATGCACGCCAAGACGGAGACCGAAGAAACCCAACTCACCGACTCAATGAAGATGTTCCGCATGGGATTGGAGAACGGCAAGCCCGCCAACGGTCACGCCGGTGTTCAGCCGGAGTGGTTTTACAAGGGCAACGGCACCAGCGCTGTCGCCCCAGGCGGCGATCTGGTGAGTCCCGGCTTTTGTGACGACGGCGGTGAAGAACCGGAGATCGCCGGGATTTATGTTATCGGCCCGGATGGAACACCGCACCGCGCCGGGTTCGCGCTCGCAAACGAGTATTCCGACCACGTAATGGAACGGCAGAACTATCTGTATCTGGCCCATTCCAAGCTCCGCCCGGCATCCTTCGGGCCGGAACTGCGTGTCGGCGACCTCCCCGAGCACGTGGAAGGCAGCAGCCGGATCATCCGCAACGGATCGGTCTTGTGGGAAAAGCCGTTCCTGTCCGGCGAAAGCAACATGTCCCACACCCTGGCCAATCTGGAACATCATCACTTCAAGTATGATCTGTTCTGTCAGCCCGGTGACGTGCATGTTCACATGTTCGGAACGGCGACGCTTTCCTTTGCCGACGGCATTTCCTGCCAGGAAGGAGACGTGGTCGAGATTGCGGCGAGCGGCTTCGGCGTGCCCTTGCGAAACCGCCTTTCCTTCGAAGCGGAAAATGACGGCATGACCGCGGTCAGGGTGCTTTGACGCGATGGCCTTCCAACCGGCAAATTGGCCCCGGAAGTTGAGATCGGCGGCGTGGTTCGGCGGCACCAGCCGGGACAATATCTATCATCGCAGCTGGATGAAGAACCAGGGCTTGCCGGATGATCTTTTCGATGGCCGTCCTGTCATCGGCATTTGCAACACATGGTCACAGCTGACGCCTTGCAACGCCCATCTCCGGGATCTTGCAGAGCGCGTCAAACACGGCATCTACGAAGCGGGCGGGTTCCCCGTCGAGTTTCCGGTTTTCTCCACGGGTGAAAGCACGTTGCGGCCGACGGCCATGATGTTCCGCAACCTCGCAAGCATGGACGTGGAAGAAGCCATTCGCGGAGCGCCGCTGGACGGTGTTGTTCTGCTCGTGGGCTGTGACAAGACCACACCCTCCCTGCTCATGGGGGCGGCATCCGTCAATCTGCCTGCAATCGTCGTCTCCGGCGGACCCATGCTGAATGGCTGGTTTCAGGGGGAACGGGTCGGCTCGGGCACACACCTGTGGAAGTTCTCCGAAGCCGTGAAAGCCGGCGAGATGACCCGGGAGGAGTTTCTGGAAGCCGAGGTGTCGATGAGCCGCTCGCCCGGAAGCTGCAACACGATGGGCACGGCTTCCACCATGGCCTCGATGGCGGAAGCTCTCGGCATGGCGCTTTCCGGCAATGCCGCCATTCCTGCTGTCGACAGCCGGCGCCGCGTGATGGCACATCTGAGTGGCCGCCGGATCGTCCAGATGGTCAAGGACGACCTGAAGCCATCGGACATCCTTACGAAAGATGCCTTTGAGAACGCAATCCGAACCAACGGCGCAATCGGCGGCTCGACCAACGCGGTGGTCCACCTGCTCGCGATCGCCGGACGGGCCGGTATCGATCTCACCCTTGACGACTGGGACCGGCTCGGACGTGACATCCCGACGATCGTCAACCTGATGCCTTCGGGGCAATTCCTGATGGAAGAGTTTTTCTACGCCGGCGGTCTCCCGGTCGTGGTCAAGCGTCTCGGCGAGGCCGGACTGCTCCACAGGGATGCGATTACCGCCTCCGGCAAGACGATCTGGGATGAGGTCAGGAATGTGAAGAACTGGAACGAGGAGGTCATCCGGCCGGTTGAAAGGGCACTGACGGAGCAAGGCGGGATCGCCGTTCTGAAGGGCAACCTGTCCCCGAACGGCGCGGTCCTGAAACCCTCGGCAGCCTCACCGCATCTCCTGAAACATCGCGGCCGTGCGGTCGTTTTTGAAGATATTGATGACTACAAGCGCAAGATCAACGATGAGGATCTCGACATCGACGAGACTTGTATCATGGTTCTCAAGAATTGCGGTCCCAGGGGATACCCCGGATTGTCGGAAGTCGGCAACATGGGCCTGCCGCCGAAAGTCCTGCGCAGGGGCATTACCGACATGATCCGCATTTCCGATGCCAGAATGTCCGGAACCGCCTACGGAACGGTGGTTCTGCACACGGCACCGGAAGCAGCAGCCGGCGGACCGCTGGCAGTGGTGCGCTCCGGCGATTTCATCGAACTGGATGTGCCGAACCGCCGGCTGCACCTGGACGTTTCCGAGGAGGAACTGCAACGAAGGCTGGAAGCCTGGACACCCAGCCACGCGGTCCCGGATAGCGGCTATGCCCGCCTCTTTCACGATCACGTTCAGGGAGCGGACACAGGCGCGGATTTCGATTTTCTGATAGGCTGCCGCGGCTCCGCTGTCCCGAAGGATTCCCACTGATGACTGAAAAACTGGCTCTGGTCGGCATCGGCAAGATAGCCCGGGACCAGCACATCCCGGCCATTTCCGCCAACCCCGACTGGTCGCTCGAGGCCACCGTCAGCCGCCACGCCTCAGTCGACGGCATCGAGTCGTTTGAAACGCTTCAATCGCTGTTGGAAGCACGGCCGGACATTTCGACAATTTCGCTCGCCATCCCGCCGCAGCCCCGGTTTGCCTACGCGGAAGCAGCCCTCAGGGCCGGCAGGCACGTCATGCTCGAAAAGCCCCCGGGTCAGAGCCTCGCGGAGTGTTTCGCGCTTGAATCCCTGGCACGGGAGATGGGCGTCACGATCTTCGCAACATGGCACTCGCGTTTCGCCGATTGCGTTCCGGACCTGAAATCCTGGCTTGCCTCGCGTGAGCTCAGACGCCTGCGCATTGTCTGGAAGGAGGACGTCCGGCAATGGCATCCCGGACAGGAATGGATCTGGGAGCCGGGCGGCATGGGCGTGTTTGATCCCGGGATCAACGCGCTGTCGATCATGACGGAAATCCTGCCACATGCCGTTCACGTCCGGGAGGCAACGCTCGAATATCCGGAAAACCGCGCGACCCCGATCGCTGCCGAACTCAGCTTCACCGATCCGGCGGGAGCCGATGTGTCCGCCCAGTTCGATTGGCGTCAGGAAGGGCCTCAGACCTGGGACATCGAAGTTGAAACCACCGACGGCAACGCCCGGCTGTCCCTTGGAGGCAGCCGGCTTGAAATCGATGGCGAGCTGATCAGGCAAGGCACCGACAATGAATACCCGAACCTTTATGCCAGAATGTCGGATCTGATCCGGACACGGTCCAGCGATATGGACCTTTCCCCCTTCATACATGTCTGCGATGCCTGTTCGCTTGGCCGCAGGGTGACAACGTCACCTTTCCATTACTGATCTGACCGCGCATCGAAACCAATCGCACGTCTGTCATGCGGACGGAGGGGCTGCGAACAGCGGCCAGATACCGATTCCCTTGTGGCGGTTCCGTACACCTGCAGCTAACCTGCACATGCACGCCCCGCGAATGGAAAACTGATGGCTCGTCCCCTCCCCTTTATCTGCGAAAAACGCCCCGCCTCCGGTTCCATCGGCATGGTCGTGACCAACCATCCGCTCGGAACGGCCGCCGGAACCGAGATGCTCGCAGCGGGCGGCAATGCCATTGATGCCGCCGTCTCCGCGTTGCTGACCCTGACCGTGGTTGAGCCCATGATGGTCGGCATCGTCGGCGGCGGGCTTTCGCATGTCCGCCTTCAGGACGGAACGCATGTCGTCATGGATGCGCTCGCCTGCGCCGCGAAGGACATGCATGCCGGGATATACGAGCCTGTCTCGGATACGCCGCCGAACCACATGGACGTGAAGGACCGGCGCAACACGGTCGGTCCGTCGGCGGTCGCCGTTCCCGGCAATCTCGCCGGGTGGTGCCGCCTGCATGAATCCCATGGCAAACTGTCCTTTGCAGACCTTGTCGAGCCGGCCATTCGCGCTGCTGGCAGGGGGTTTCTGGCAACCCATTATCTCAGCGGTGCCGTGAACGAATTCCAGGACGATCTCGGCAAGGATCCCGCTTGCGCCAGGGTCCTGATGCCGGAAGGGCGCCCACCGCGTTTCGGTGAGCGGATCTTCATGCACGACTATGCCGACAGCCTCCGGCTGATCGCAAAGGAAGGCGCCGCTGCGCTTCACGGCGGCGCGCTCGGCGCTGCACTGGCCGAGCGCCTCGCAACCGGCGGACCGGATGCCGGATGGGTGACGCAGGATGATCTGAGGACCTACCGCCCGGTTGAACGTGAGGTCATCACCGGCACCTATCGCGGCTTTGAGATCGTCGGCCCGCCTCCGCCGGCCTCGTCGGGCGTTCACATCGTCCAGATGCTCAACATCCTGGAAGCCTACGACATGTCGGAGCTTGGCTTCGGCAGCGTCGAAACGCTGGATCTTCTGGCGCGCACGATCACGCTTGCCTTCGAAGACAGGCGCGCCGCTTCCGGAGATCCTGATTTCGTCGACGTTCCTGTCGAACGTCTGACGTCGAAGGACTATGCCTCCGACTGCCGCACGCGCCTCGGCAGCAACCCACAATCAGCTCCTTATCCCGAGAGCGCGGACACGACGCATGTCACCGTTGCCGACAGGGACGGCAACATTGTCACCGCCACGCACACGATCAACGGTCTTTTCGGCGCGCGGATCATGGTGCCGGGAACCGGCATCATTCCCAACAACTACATGATGAACTACGATCCACATCCGGGCCGGGCGCTCTCGATCGCCCCCGGCAAACGCGTGCCGACGTCGATGGCGCCGATGATCGTCACGCGGGACGGAACGCCGCGCTTCGCGCTCGGTCTTCCGGGCGGTCTCAGGATTTTCCCCTCCGCGATGCAGGCGATCGTCAACCTCATAGATCACCGCATGAGCCTGCAGGAAGCTGTCGAGGCACCGCGGATATGGACCCAGGGGCAGGAAGTGGAAATCGAAAAACCATACGCACCGATGGCCGAAGGGCTTGCAGAGGCCGGGCACGACGTGAAAGTCGTCCCGCATATCGGCGGCGGCATGAATGCCATCGGCTTCGAAGAGAACGGCGTGACCGGTGCCGCCTGCTGGCGCGCGGACGGAACGGCAATGGGCATCGGCGGCGGCCTGGCTCGTCCCGGCGTCCGCTTCTGGCCGGACAAGGCCCCTGATGACGACGACGCCGGTACTCCGGGCACGGACAGCAGCGAGGCCAGACCGTGATCCGCCTGGTCATTCTAGATCCCGTTTCCGAAGACCGGCTGAAACGCTTTGCCGGCTATCTACCGGACGATTGGTTTTTGGCGAACGCGGTCTCCCGTGCGCCGGCGGATCAGACCGCGGCTCTTGAAGGGGCCAGCTTTGCCATCACCGCGGACGTTCCCGTGACCGCAGACATGATGGCAGTGCCCGGATTGCGCGCCGTCCACAAATGGGGCGTCGGCTATGACAACATAGACTGCGATGCTGCAAAGGCACACGGCGTCCGCGTCCTGCGCACGACGGGGTCCAACGCCGTGTCGGTGGCCGAGACAGCGCTCGGCCTGATCCTCGCCCTCAACAGGAATCTCGTTCGCGGGCACACCGCCGTTCTGGGAGGTCACTGGCTCAAGTCGGAGCTCGGTGCGACGTCGATGCGCCTGTCCGGCAAGACGGTCGGGATCGTAGGGCTCGGGCATGTTGGCAAGGCGCTGGCCCGCCTGCTCGGCGGTTTCGGCTGCGACATCCTCTATTGCGGGCGCACACGTCAGGACGCGGAGACGGAAACCGCACTTGGTGTCCGGTTCACATCCTTTGAGGACCTTCTCGCCCGTGCAGATGTCGTCAGCCTGAACTGTTCGCTCACCGACGACACACGCGGAATGATCAACGCGCGCACGCTCGCGCTGATGAAAACCGGCGCGCTACTGGTGAACGTTGCGCGCGGCGGTATCGTCGTGGAGGCGGACCTCGCCGACGCCCTGACATCCGGCCACCTGCGCGGTGCCGCCAGCGATGTCTACATGGAGGAGCCGGTCCCGGTGGACAATCCCCTGATCGGGCTGGAGACGGCGATCAACACGCCGCATATTGCGGCCGTCTCCGCCGACACGTTCGAACCGACCGTGAAGCGAATGATCGGCAACCTGCTTGCCCTCCACGAAGGCCGTGAACCGCCGGACCGGGATGTCGTGGTATGAGCGCCTGAAAAGCCGCCGCGCTGCGGTCGTGGGCCCTTGGATTGACCGGCGCTCAGCACGAATGGCGCGGGTCCGGGTCACCGGAAAGAAGATGGAAGGTCGTGACCTCACCGCCTGCAACGGTCAGCCTGTAGGTCTTGCCTCCCGCGCCTAGTGACCAGCGGCCCGACGCATCTGCCGTGTAGCCATCGCAGCTTTCGGCCAGGAACACCACGTTCTGCCGCCTGAGCAGCCCGCCGGTTCGACCCTCACTGTCGACCTTTTCGAACCTGTAAGTTTCCAGCAAGACCTGAAAGAAAAACCCGTGCCTGTTCGAACTCACGGAATAGAACGCACCGTCATTTCCGATTGCGAGGATTTCCGCTGACTTCGCATAGGCGGGGACATCTGTTTCTTGCCAGGTCCCGGCCAGTGACGCGGACGCAGTCAGGAACAGCACTGCAAACCCGCGCACGAGAAAACCAGCGCAGTCGATTCGCCACATCGGCAGCGACAATCCCGTCCACTTGCCAGGCCCTTGGCCTGGGCGCACGCCCGCCTGCGCACATGCGCGCAGCAGCATCGGCCAGATCCGGCTTTCAGGCGATCTCTGGCAAACGAGTTTGAACGGCACTGTCATGGTGGTTTTGACGGACTTTCTGATTTCGGAAAGAAAAATGCAGTCAGCATTGTGGGTTGAAGCAATGCTGACTGCAGTTGTCTCGGCGCAGAGTGTGTTAGGTAGCCGAGCGATATGTCCGTTTCCGATTAGGGGACGACGGTTCCATGCTTGTTGTTCAGCACCAGCTCTTCATGCATCCCGGGCATCGACTACCCGCGCTCAAATCACTGATGCGTTCGCGTCAAGGCAATGGTGTCTGAGCAACACCTAATTGATACAAACTTTAGAGAGCGAAGTGTTATGCAGAAACCGAACGTATTTCGGTTTCCTCTCTGCTTCCCTGATGGTGCGAAAACGAAGTACCCGCGCAAAAGATGCACGTTTAGCGCAGCATAACGCGAAAACCCAGACAACAAGAACTTCGGAGATTGCTACATATGCGGCTGTTTTGGCGGCCGGCAACCGGCAAATCCTGTTTCCGGTGCTGTCGGCGGGGCGCACGAAACGCACAGGACGTCTTTTCCGGGGCAGTTGTCCGGATCACGCACCCTCAGTCTTCCCGACGACAACAGGCAGCCGGGAACCAGGTATCCGAATTTGGGCCCCGGACCATGGGTCTGACGCGCACCACCTGATCCCTCGGACGAAATCGCCCCACCCCTGAAAGCATGCCGCCCACCGGGCAGGTCCTTTTCCGCCCTGCCATCGCTGGTTCATGCGCAAGGGTCTGCGCTCGATCTGCAAGGCGCACCTTTAGCCGGCTCAACCGGAGACGATTGCCCGGACAGGTCCGTTGATGTGGATTGAGAATTTAGCCGCTCCCATCCGCAGCGGCATAGAAAACACAGGTCTTGAACGCACTGTTACACCAGTTTGCGCAACAAGATCTGCAAAGGGGGACGGCCCGGCAACTTGGAGAAAGCCGGGCCGTTGACTGACTGAAATTTTTGGAGGTCTCAGCCAGAACTTGTTGTTGTGCTGACCTTAGAAGGTCCGCTGCATGCGAACACCGAAGAGGAGCTCGTCGAGGTCATCAACACCGTCGATATCCACGCTGGAGTTGGAATATCCAACATCAGCACCGATACCGAAACCTGAAACAGGCTCCCAAACGACTGAGCCATCGATTGCCCAGCGTTCGAATGTGGCGTCATCCATGAGGCCAGCATACTCCATGTCGATTCGCGCATAAGATCCATCGACTGCCAAACCAACGGTTGGTGTCGCCTGAAGGTAGACGCCGGAAGACAGTGAAAACCCACTATTTGTATCGCCATCCGTCGCATCGGAGATGTAGCCGATGTCGCCGATTGTAAGGCCTGTGATGCCGTTGCCGATGTAGGACAGAGCGCCATCAGCATAGAAACCCTGGAAATAGACGTTGGAGCCGGAGTTTGCGAACGGCAGATTGACATTCACACCCGCGCCGATCGCCCAGCCCAAGGCATCTACACCACCTCCAAAGAAGCCATTCCTAGTCGAGTCAGGATAGACTTGGTGAAGCGCACCGGAAATCTGTGCAGAACCCCAGCCTTGCGAGACACCAAGTGCCGCGACCAGATCGGGAACGCGTGTCCCACCGACGGAAGCGTCGCCATCAGCATCGGTAAAGCTTACGTCGCGTGCAGTGCGGTCCTCAAGAGCGATCGTAGCAGAAAACCCATCACCGAAT
Source organism: Roseibium sp. (assembly GCF_965232425.1). GTDB lineage: Bacteria > Pseudomonadota > Alphaproteobacteria > Rhizobiales > Stappiaceae > Roseibium. Next base: position 3,836,683 of record NZ_OZ246971.1, on the reverse strand, counting down.
GCCGCCGTGTATGCGATCTGGTTCATCGACGCGTCGGACCAATCACGCGTGACGACACCCACATAAACCTGACCAGTGTAGATGTTGAAGTTGGACGCGAGATAACCGGCCGTAAGGCCACCCCACTGGATATAGCCGGCATCCAGCTTGTAGCCGCTGGCGCCGTTCTCGATCTGCATACGCAGAGCGACATAGGCACGTAGCGTTCCGAATTCGGTGGCAGTCCGCGCATCAAGATAGGCGTATCCGCGGGTCAGCCAAGTGTAACCATCTTCGCCACGGTCAGCCCAGTCGCCGTCATCCATCACATTGTTCACAACGAACTGCGTCCGCAGACGACCACCTACGCGAAGGCAAGTCTCCGTGCCCGGGATGTAATAGAAGCGCGAGCCGTAGGCGTCACAGACGCGAACGTAGTCAACCGGCTCCGGAGCGACCGGAAGGTCGGCTGCCTGTGCGGTGGCGGCAGCGGCTGCCGCTGCCGCACCAAGCAAGAGTGTTTTGAATTTCATTCCAGACATTTAAAGATTCTCCTCGAAAGGGGTCAGCTGCCCACTTCCTGGAACCGATGAAATGCTGGTCTTGCCTGGTTTTCCGAACTCCGGGATGCAACAAAATTATTCATTTTGTACAAACGCAGGAAATTAGCAGGACGCTGCGCTTGTCAACCCCGGTAAAATTGAGTAGTCATTTGGTCAGCCGCTTCTAACCGCTGAAATTCGCTGAGTATTTCTGACTGTAACAATATGAATAATAGTGTTGCAGAAAAGAAACACGACTGAGAATGGGTGTGTTAGTCTTATGAATACCTCCTTGTGCAATCAGCAGCCTGCGCAAATGCGGCTGTACGACCAGACCAACCGCAGGCTCTACGTCAACGCGGAAGAACGCCGGCGTTTCATCGCCGTCGCCAACGATCAGGGCCTGCCGCAAAAGGCCCTCTGTCTCACTCTCCTGCATACCGGATGCCGGCTGTCGGAAGCCCTTGTGCTCACGTCGGAAGCAGTCGACACGATGAGCCACCTCGTTTCGATCCGAACCCTGAAGAAGCGCGACAGGCACCACGTGAGGGAGATCCCGATTCCCCCGGTGCTGACCGGTACCCTCGCCGCGCTGATGGACGCCCGCGCCGGCGAGAGCTTCCTCTGGCCGGAGAATCCGGACCGTCCGGTCTGCCGGATCACCGGTTATCGCTGGGTGAAGAAGGTGATGACGGCCGCCGGTATCTCCGGCGCCCAGGCGTCCCCCAAGGGGCTCCGGCACGGGTATGGCGTCTACGCCCTCCGCTGCGGTGTCCCCCTGACGATGCTGCGCAAATGGATGGGTCATGCCTCGATCGAAACCACCGCCATCTACACCAATGCCGTCGGCAAGGAAGAGATGGAATTCGCCGGGCGCATGTGGTCGTGAGTGGCGCACATGTCACCGTGGCACTGCGCATGGATCCGCCGCTTTGCTCCGGCAAAATGCAACTTGCTTCCAGGTCATCAAAACCGCCGCGCAAAGGATCGGCCTTGATTACAGAACGAACGTTCTGTAATTTATGGAAATGGCACGGCCCCGAACTTATGACAGCGAGACGCTCGCCCTCAGAACCCTCAATGCCTTCTGGCAGGGCGGCTACCACACGACATCGATGGACGATCTGGTGCACGCCACGGGGGTCAGCCGCCACGGGATCTACAAGGAATTCGGCGGAAAGAAAGGCATGTTCCTGAAGTCGTTCGACCTTTACCGGACATCGATCGTCAGTCCGGCTTTCGAACGGGTCGAGAAAAGGACCGCGACGCTGGAAGACATTGCGGCCTATTTCGAACACCAGATCTCGCTCGCCGAAGCGAACGGGCTGCCCGGCCCCGGCTGTCTTGTCGCGAACGCGGCGACCGAGGTCGCCCCGCACGACGCGGACGTCCGAATCAAGGTCGATGCACACAACACGCGTCTCCTGGAGGGATTTGCGTCCGCAATCAGGAACTCGGCAGACGGTCTGTCGGTCCGCCGGTCGCGGCACCTCGCAGAAACCGTCCTCGTATTTGCCACTGGCCTCTGGTCGCTGTCGCGCGTGACCTCGGACGCGCAGCAATTGCGCCGGGTCGCAACCACCTTTTTGTCCCTGATGAAAGGAGCACTCAAGTGAATCTCCCAGGCAGGCTGCAGGCCGCGCAATCGGATGGCGGCACGATAGGGTTCGCCATTTTGTTGAACTTCGTCTGGATCAACCTCTCCGAGGTGTTCAGGTATTTCGTCTTCGTAAGACCGATGATGCAGGAAGCACTCCCGACGCTGCCCGATGTCGCGCCGATGAGCGTATCTGTGTTTCTGATCTGGGGGGTCTGGGACACGATCCTGGTGATTGCCGTGACCCTGGTCGCCGTACTCGCGCTCGAGCGGCTGGGCGGTTCGCCGAAAAACATCTTCAGGATCGCCACCGGCATCTGGGCCGGAATTTTTGTCATTCTCTGGCTTGGCCTTTTCAACATGAACCTGGCGACACCCGGCGTTCTGCTGGTCGCCTTGCCGCTTGCTTGGCTTGAGATGTTCGTGGCCGTTCACCTGGTTGCCTACGCCATGCGCCGGTCACAGTGACCGGGGCGCACAAACCGTCACATCCGGACTTCAGCCGAACCGCCCGGTTCGCGGCGTTACACTTGAAACGCCTTGCAAAAGCCAACGGCCGGAAAATTTAAGGGGACCTGATCACTTTCGCGGTGTCGAGCTCCCGGCCTGCCCGGCTGCAGCGAAGCACCGCGCGCGATGTTCGGGCGCAATTCAGTCCTGCTGGGGCGCTGGGATGGCGGACTTCGGAAAGCTTTGGAACCGAGAAACCTTGTCCGCCAGAGGGCTCATCTGGAAAAGAACGAACCTGAAAAAGGACGTCAGGAGGTGTTCAGAAAAAGCTGAAAACGGTGAAGATGAGATACAGGCTCAAGGCGACGGAACCCCAGTAGAGAAAGTTCTTCAGCAGCAGAAAATGGAGGTCGCCATTGCCGTTATTGTGCTTTGGCGCGGTTCCCAATTCCTTGCGCCACGCCTCAAGCACGGCGTCGTTTGACGTTTTTGCATGTGCAGACGGAAGCGTCACAATGCCGGAGAAGATACCGGGCGTGTCTTGAGAAACACCCCTTTGGCCACATCCGAAGTCGCCATCTCTGCCGGGCCGGGCGTTCATCATGGTCGAGAACACGTAGGAAGAAGACCTGGAATTCGCGAGGCTTTTAAGGAGCCGGCTAATCATTCTCATCAATCCTTACACCACAACGCCTGCATACCCGGATCAGAATCACACCCCAAGGCAGCTTTTCCTTGATTGACCGGGATGATTGACCCGGCAACCAAGTCCTTGAATAAAAGGTTGCCGAAACATCCTCCTTAATGCCCGCCGATCATCGGGCACGCGCAGACTCCAAATCCAATCGTCTAAACCTGACGATACATATTATGTGCACACGCACGGAGAGCGCTGTTATGCCTGAACCGAAAAAGGTGGTTTACGAAATCTTTAGGAAACCCATTGAATTCATGAACAAAAATTAACGATTACGCATTTTGCGCAAACGCCATCCCGTTTGACTGAAGCAAAAGCAGTGTGCCGGGCAAAGAAAGGTGTCTGCCGAGCACAACAGCTCAAGGCAAGCATTGAATGAAAACACGCGACACAGCGAGAACCCCGCCAGGGCAAGCACCCCTTAACGGACATCTCGGGCGTTTCCGGCCACTGCACCTGCTTTGCGCATCCAAGCCGTCAACACGCGCCGGAGTCGCTCTCGCAGGTCACCTCGGCAACAAACCTCGGACGTCTCACCTGGTTGTCGCTGAGCGTGAAAGTGCCGATAAGCTCGTTGATGAGCATCGGCGTATATTCAGCGCTTACCATGGCATAAATGACGGATTCGCCCTCCCCGATGTCCGGAAGATCCAGCTCATCCAGATCTGCCTGATCCAGTACGGCTTCGTCCACGTTGCTGCGGCTCCACACGAGTTCGAAATCCTCGTCCTCGTCGACATCGAAAATGTTGCGGATGCTCGCGACCACCACGGTGAACTCCGAATTGACAGAGTATTTGCCCGCAAGCGCTTCACCGATGGCAACCAGCTCGTCAAAGTCACCGTCGTCGATCGAGCCCCGGTCGCGCGTGACCAGGTCCACGACAACCCCCGTGACCTTGGACAGGGTCTTGTCGCCTCTGAACCCGTCATAGAACGAGACGACGTTGATCAGGACCAGGATCAGAAAGGGAAACACGAGCGCAAATTCGACGGCGGCTAGACCGCCACAGTCGCGCCAGAAGGATTTGGACCAGAAAAGCGTGTTCATGGACATGTCAGAATGGCTCGTTCAGGAAAGCTGTCGAGGAGATCAGCTCGAAGCGGTCGTTGGTCGTCTTCGCAAGGTTCAGGCCAAACCCGAGCCCCGGGGTCAACAGATCCACCGTCAGACAGACGCGCATGAAGACGATGCTGTTGCCCACCCCAGGATTGAAACTAACGGCAGGCGTCAGTTCCAGCGTGGAATCCCGGCACGCCGCATCGCTGGTCGGCAGGGAAGACATCGAGGTTATCTCCGTGAGTTCGACCGTGATTTCGTTTGTGCAGTTCGGTATCACGTCCGCCGTCACGCCGCAGACAGCCGCTTCGATGTCGGCCTGGGTGATGGATCCATCCGCGACGCCCGCCGACACTGCCCCCGTATAAACCTGCTTGGAAACCACATTGACGGCATGATCGACCATCGCCATGCGGGTGAGCAGAAGCCCGACTTCGAACAGCGAAAACAGCATCGCGAAGAAGACGGGTGCCAGCAGCGCGAACTCCACGGCGGTCGCGCCGGCCCGGTCACGGTTCAGCGCCCTGAACAGCCCCCGCCTGCCCCGCCATGACCCGCGCCCGCGCATCAGCCCGAAATCCTCAGGCTGTTGATCGACGCCGCAATGCCGTTGAAAGCGCTGTCGAGGTCGAAAGCGTCGACGTGATAGTAGTTGCTCGGCGTGCTTGCGCAATATTTCATGAGGGTATCCGGATCGGATCCGCCTGCAATCTGATACCCGATCGTATAGACAACGACGCTGTTGGCTCTCAAAGCCTCGCAGATTCTCTTGAAATAGGCGGTCGCGTTGTAAGACGTTGAGGAATCGACATCAGTTCCTCCCCCGACAACGATTTTTTGACGGTCTGCATTATTCAATATGTGCGGTTTTTCTGCGCTCGCCGGCGAAACCGGACGATCCTGCCCGGTTATCGCCCCATCGGTCATGATGATCGCGACCTTCATCGTGCCATCATCGTCGAAGTCCGCGGGGCGGTCGGTGAAATCCCCACCGAGGTCGCCCTTCAGGCTGGGGGACAGCGCTTTCGCTCCCCACATGACACCGATGTCCAAACCCGTGCCGTCCGACAGGGTCATGTCGTCAATCCGGTCTTTCAGATCGGATGCACTGTTGGAATTGAAAAGCGCTTCTGTATCGGATCTCGGGCACCAGTCGTTCTTCGCCCCGTACCGGGTGAAATTCGGCACCTGGGGCCGTGACCCGGACGGGATGGCCAGAAGATTGTAGTCGCTGTTCGTGTATTCGATGCAGGTGTTGCCGTGTGTGAACCTGAAAACCGAATGCGGAATAGTGTCTGCCGGCGCATAATTCACATCGCTCGGGTCGACGTTGGAGGAATCGGACGCAACCGGGACGGCCAGTTCGTCGAAGAGATCCGCGCCGATATTCACTGTCCCGCCGAACGGGATCAGGTTGATCGAGGTGTGATCGACCAGATCGCCGGCCAGCATGAGGTCAATGAAAGACTTGGATGCGCTTCTGAGATCGGCGACCTTTGCACCGCTCATGGAAGACGAAATGTCCAGAACCATGGAAATCTCGATATCGGTCTGCGACTGCACGGCAACCGATTTTGCATTCACGGTCTGGGAACTCATGCCGATCAGCGACAGGAACGGCGTCTTGAGGGTAACGCTCGCCGTGACTTCGAGCTCCCTGGAACTCTCCGTGTCCTCGAGCACTTTGGTCGTGTAGGAAAGCGTGTTCCAAGCCGTGCCGTCCGGCAGGTTGGCGTCCATATAGGCATCGACGACATCTTCCATGTCACCGCTTTGCGAGAGCGCGGCGGCAGCGAGGGTCGCGGAATCGAGCATGATCTGCAAACGCTCCTGCGTCGATGTCATTCGCAGGACATCGACACTGCCGCAGGCCGCAACGATCAAAGGCAGGGCGCAAAGCGCCGTCAGAATCGCGACATTGCCGGAATCATCACGACGAAACCGTGCCAGTCGCGGCGCAAAATTCGCAAATGGAGCCATCTCAATCTCACCAGCATTGTATTGCCAAGTACAGATGAAGACCCCATTCAACGCCTGTAATATAACTCTTACTTTTATTACATTAAAAGTCGATTAATGGAATTAAAAATCAATCCTGAAAAACAAAACAAAATAAATTGATTAATAATATCCTAATTTCAAGTAACTTACCTCATTGTATTCATACGCTCACTGAAAATCATCCTGAGGCTTGCACTCCGCGACATGATCACCATGCGAGGGTAAGCTTCTGAAATGCTGAAGTTTTCGCGATTTTTTTCAGTCACTTGCAATGTTTCCGGCAGAGAAACACGCTCCCGCAAGGGTCATTCGGGGGGCTGAGTTCGGAAAGACGCTTAAGCTTTCGTTCAGGAGTTCTAGTTCATTTTGCTTACGCCTGAAGAAAACACAACCTGCAATGCATACGCTTGATCTATGCAGAAAAAGTCTTCCCGGCACCGGCAGAAGGCCTGACGGGCGCATCGCCATCGAAACCGGTTGGCTGCATCGGATAACATGCAAATTGCCGATTCAGGTATGTCGTTTGCGCAACTTGATGGCGGAGGCCGCGGAATTGCCCCACCACCTGGTTCCCGCAGAAAACGGAACACGATAATCGCACGCATCGGCGCAGCCCCGGCGCTCCGACACGCACGAATGAACCGGTTGTTGATTCGCCGATATCCAGGTACCTGGCCCACTTTTTCCGCAAAAGCCGCCCGGACAAGCTAATCCTGCAAGTTATGCTGATGTTATAAACGAAAATTATATTATCATTAGTTTGATTTATATATTTGTTTACCGACAAACGGTCTTCTTTGCTGACATCAGCCTCAACGGAAGCACCGACATGACAGACGAAACACTGGAAGAACGTTTGGCCTTCAACAGGATCGACAAAGGAACGATTACACTGCTCAGGGAGAACGCGGCGACAATCCTGTGCATTCTCCCCGGCGTGCTGGACGGTTTCTACGTCCATATCGGCGAAGTTTCCGAAACGAGAGCGTTCTTTCGTGATGAAGCACACATGCGGCATGCCAAACAGAAGCAGCTGGAACACTGGCAAATCATCGCGGAAGGCCGGTTCGACAGCGATTATGTTGCCTCCGTGACCCGCATCGGAGAAGTCCACAATCAGCTGGGCCTCGAACCGCGCTGGTACATCGGCGGCTACAACTTCCTGGTCACCGGCGTCGTTGACGCGATTTCACGGACGATGCCGGTGGGATACACAGCGGGAAAACGGCGGGCGTACCTCCGCCGGCTGCAGACCGCTGTGATCCGGGCATCCATGCTCGACATGGACTATGCCATCGACGTCTACCTCAAGGCCGGGATCCGGGATCGGCACGAAACGCTGGAGCGCCTCGCAGCACAATTCGAAGAGTCCGTTGGCGGAATCGCCTCGAGCGTTGCCAGTGCCGCCGGCGGCTTGTCGGACGCGTCCCGGGAGCTCCAGGACGGAGCTCAGGAAACCTCGGGAAACATTGCCGCTGTTTCCGCCGCAGCCGAAGAAACGGCGTCGAACGTACAGACCGTGGCGGCTGCGACGGAAGAAATGGCCGCGTCCGTGACCGAGATCACCCGGCAGATTGCAAACTCGACGGATCTGTCGTCCAAGGCCGTGGAAGGCATGCGGGCCACCAATGGCAAGGTGGACCTGCTGACGTCGTCATCGCAGGTGATCGGCGAAATCGTCAGTCTCATCAGCGATATTGCGGAAAGAACAAATCTTCTCGCGCTCAATGCGACCATCGAGGCAGCCCGCGCAGGCGGTGCCGGCAAGGGGTTTGCCGTCGTCGCTTCGGAAGTCAAGCAGCTGGCGGAACAGACGGCCAAGGCAACAGCCGAGATCGAGACACAGGTTGCCAGCATTCAGGGAGCCACCACCGATGCGGCCGCGTCGATCTCATCCATCAGCAAGATCATCGAGGAAACGCATGTGATCTCCGCGGCCATCGCCTCGGCCGTGGAGGAGCAGGACACGGCCACGCAGGAGATCGCGCGAAACGTTGAGGAAGCCGCCAAGGGGACGCAGGACCTGTCCCGCAACGTTTCGGCCGTGAGCAAGGCCGCCGAGACCACCGGCATGTCTTCCAGCCAGATCTCCGGCTCCGCCGCACAATTGTCGGAACAGTCCGGCAGTCTGAAGGTGGAGGTCGACAATTTCCTGAAATCGGTTCGATCCGCCTGAGGTTCACGCCGCCCGACCCGCGGACCGTTCTCTGCCGGATGCGCAACCGCGCGCGGACCAACAAGACCCGATCGGGCAGTCTGCACCTCCTTCGAAACGTCCCGGCCGCTTCCCCAATCGTTTCAAGGCCGTTCGCGTGGTCGGCGCGGAGTTCCCTGTCTTGCTTTTTGTCCCTGTGCCAGGGCCACCAGGGACACCGCCCCGAAGACAAAGACCAGATAGGACAGCAGTGGTGCAGCCCCGAGCAGGACCAGCCACCAGAACGAGATACTGACGACGCCGACTGCCTTGAGCACAGCAAGGCCGAAGCATGCCGCCCAGTAAGCGTAAATTCCTTTTGCGTAGGTCACGATTGTCTTTCCTCAACGCTGTCGGGGGAAGCAGGCTTTCGGGAACCGGACATCTGCAAAGCAGGTCGCGGCGCAGACGCGGAATGCGGGTCATGAGCCCGCCTCGCGATGAGCTTGCCGTCCGGGCTGCAGAAAGGCGGACCGGGCTGGGTTGCCACTGCGGAGGCCGGCGGCGGAAAACGCTGTTGTGACAGCGGGCCCAAACGCTTCGCTGTTCGATCAGCGCCCCATGCGGTTGTAAAAGGGAAAACAGAGGGAACCGGCCGGACGCGAAACCGGCGAGCGGCATCCAGATCCGGAACGGGTTCGCCAGGAATGGTCTTCGTTGAGAGCCGGCGGTTTCGCGTTCTGTGCGGACGGCACCAAAGCAGCCAACATGAACAGATCATCAATGGACGTCTTTCGTTTAGACGTCCCCCACACAGGGTCTGGATAGTCGACTGCGATTAAGATTGGATGAAATGGAACCGGAAAAATCGAACGGTTCATCCGGTACGTGAACGGATTGCGGAAACAGAGACGGCAGCAGCGGACGCATTTTGAGACACCGGATTCTGGACACGTATGCTGTGTTTTGCATCGCCGGGAGCGCCCGCAGTTTTTACAGGGGATTCGCAACATAATATTGCGCAACCTGCATTAACAACCAGTGATTTATCCATGATTGCATACACGGACATTCTCAGGGCTTCGTCCGGACCTGAGAACTCTGGCGATGATGACTATTGGATATTCAAATGTTGAATGGAAAACTTCCAAAGCAAAATATGCAGGCAACCGAAGTTATCGCACTCCGCAAGTGCATTGAATGCCTCCACTTCGCAAACGCGGATGCAAGGTTCGCATCAGCACGAAACCCGACGCGCGGGAAATCCTATGTCGCCGCGCGGGCGCTTCTCGATTACCTTGGAGGAAAGAAACGCGGTTACAGGCTGATGCGCGCCGTCGACCAGCACAACGTGCCGCATTACTGGGTGGCCAGTTCGAATGATGCGATCCTCGACCCGACAAAGGCACAGTATGAGGTCATGGGAGAGTTTCCACCCTATACAGCTGGAATATCAGTCAGTTACAGGCCCAAGAACAAGCACAGGACGCTGCTTGCGGCAATGAGACGGCTCAAGGTCGCCTAACCCCGTCAGTTGCACGGGTGGAACCGGTCCTCACGATAAACGGCGGAAAATTCAATACGCGATGTATTGCACGCGGTGTTTTTTTCACCGCCCTTGATTTGAAAGGCGCAGCTCCTTGATGCGCCTGTGCGGCCCGCAAACGATATTCAGCGCAATCATCCGGCAAAACGCGATCGCCGAATCCGTTGCCGCTCGTCCGCCTCGCCACAGCGCCGGATCTTGCGTATCGGGTGCGACCTGGGTGGCGGACGCCTCGGAAAGTCAGCCTGTCTCTCTGCGAATGAAGAATCACTTTCCCAAAACACCACAGATCTCGACACAACCGGGCAGCAACCAATTGTTGCGCAAGTCGCATAACCGGCTGAATTTCTTCCAACTACTGTCGCACCAGAACGGGCATTGGCAGCACAGTTTCCAGGGTGCCCACCGCGCCCCTGCATGCAACTGAGCTGCCTTGCATACTTGTGAACCGATCGGGTGTTCAGCCACAGACAGACATCGGCTTGCAGGGATGTTTGATCAGGACGAGACAAGGGAAGGCGCCGATGCGCGACGTTGAAATTTTTTCGACCTGTATTTTCCAGCCGCACAAGCGCGAAGGAGACCGGGACGCCCACCTTCTGTTCTGGTTCATTATCCGTCAGAACGAAATGGACAAGCTGGCAGCCATACGTGTCTACGGTGTCTCCGCCCACGAAAAAGACCGGGCGCGGGAAAATGCGTTTCAGCGTTTCAAGGAAGAGCACCCCGAATTTGCCATGGTTCCAATCGTTGCTCTCGACACGGAGACACCCGCAACAAGGTGATGCGCGGGTTTACCACCGAAACCGCAGCCGGAAGGACATCCCCGTCGGCTCTGCGCAGGGTTCAGGGTCCCGTTGCACTAGGGGCGGAGCGCATCCGCCAGAGCAGCCCGTTACGCCGCTTTGATTTCTTCCAGGAACGCGTCCACTTCCACCTTCAGCTGAGCCGCCTGGCCGGAGAGCTCGGCAGCCCTCATCGTGACCTCATTCGCCGCGGCCCCCGTTTCCAGAGAGGCCATGCTGATCCCTGACACGGTCTCGGACACGGCATCCGTTCCCCTGGAAGCCTCGGTGATGTTTTGAGCGATTTCCCGCGTTGCCGTGTTCTGCTGATCCAGGGCTGAGGCAATCTCGAGCGTCGTTTCATTGATGGTCGAGATCGTGCCACCGATGTCCGCTACCGAGGTGACCGAAGCGCGCGTCTGGTCCTGTATCTCCCTGACCAGGCCGGCAATACCGTCCGTGGCTTTCGCTGTTTCATTTGCCAGCGCCTTGACTTCGCTGGCAACCACCGCGAACCCCTTCCCGGCATCACCGGCGCTCGCCGATTCAATCGTCGCGTTCAACGCGAGCAGGTTCGTCTGTCCTGCGATCTTGGAAATCATCGATATCACTTCACCGATCTTTTCTGCAGTCTGCGCGAGGCGATCGATTTGTGCCTCTGTTTTGGAGACTTCGTCGACAGCTTGCCTGGAAATCTCCGATGCTCGCGAAATCCGCGCGCTTATTTCTGCAATGGAGCTGGACAGTTCTTCCGTTGAGCCGGAGACGGCAGAAACATTTGTCGTTGCTTCTTCTGTTGCGGCTGCGACGGAGGTTGTCTGGTTGCCGGTTTCTTCCGCGATGCTCGACATGGACTGCGCTGTCGTTTCAAGTTCCGCTGATGCAAGCGACAAGGTGTCGACGATCGTACCGACTTTCGCAATGAACCGGTTCGAAGCCTCTGCAAGTTTTTTCTGTCGGGCAGCCTCGTTCTCGCGCTCCTGCGCCTGTGCCTCCTCGAGTTCGCGGGTCCGGATCATCCGCTCGCGGAAAGTCTGATAAGCCGTGGCGACGGCGCCGATCTCGTCGCGGTGGCGAACCGCGACCTCCCTCGAAAAATCACCTTCGATCAGGGCGTCTATCCCCGCGACAACTTCGCTCAGCGGACCGGTGATTGCCCGCCTGCTCAGCAGCATCGCCAGGCCGAGCGACGCAAGAAGGACGATGCTCGAAATCAGCAGAATGCTTTGAACGGCGAATCGTTCGGCTTCCAGTGCGCTCTGAGCCGCTTCAAGGGTGAAGACGGCGAGGTCCGCGACCATGGCTTCAAGCGCATGGTTCAGGTTGTCCTCGATCGATTCGATGTCCTTGTGAAGGCTCAGGGCATCGTCCAACTGTCCGGCGTCGATCAATTCATAGGCACGTAGCGCCCGTTCGTTGAAGGTCTTGTGTTCGTCCGCGATTGCATCGAAGGAAACCTGGATCCTCCGGAATTCGCGTTTTGATTTGTCCGAAATCGCCGATTCTTCGGCTGCCTTTGCAAGCTTTTGCGCTTGGGAGATCTCCTCATGCACATCAACAGCGTATGCAAGGAAAGACCTGCGCGCGTCATCGAACGCCTGCCGCGCTTCAAGATTTCGCTCAAGACTGAATCCCGCCAGCAGCGAACGCTCCAGGCTGATGGATTGTTCCAACTGATGTGTCGTGATTTCAGTCACGGCATTCGTCAGAGGCACATCCCTGTTTGCGACGTCGTCGATCAACGAGCCAATGTTGACGAGCTGCCACAACGAGATCCCGGACACGAGAACCAGGCCCGCGAGGCACATGGCGACAAGCCCGACGATCTTGGCTCCGATGCTCAAGGACGATTTATGTGCGAGGTGACCTGGCTGATTTGAAACAGAAGACTGCTGCATGTGCCGCTCCGAAAAATTCTGGAAGAAGTCGCGGTATCACCGGGACTTTGGAAGGGACGGGATGGAGGCATGAGACATTTCCGAGCGGCCCCCGCAGCATTTGCCGGGGAGCCTTACTGGGCGAAAGTGACAAGAGACCGTCAAGGGCTGGCGCAACCGGAGGGCAACCGGTGCGACCGGGCACTCAGCCTTGGCTCTCGAATCGGGTTGGAACCGGAAAAACGTGCTGGTTGCAATGGAGCATTTGCTGGGGGTACCCGCAGCCGCCCTTGGAACACCAGGTCATTTGGAGGAAGCAGATTGTCGCTGATCATTCCCGGACGTCTCGTATCTTGGACGTCCCCCACACAGGATTCACGCTACCGTTTGAATACTGAAAATAGGGTAAACACTTTGGGCCCGGCCAGGTCCGGCGCGAAACGGCAACCGTTCCGTTGACAGAATCGAAGCACATCGTTCGTCTCGAAACAGGAAGATTAGACAGCCGCGTGTGAAAATAAGCCGGCAAAACATTACGTGAACGCGGAACAGACCGGTCCATGTAGCGTGCTCCCGCGGCGGTGAAAGCGTTGCGGCCCGGGGCACCCATTCGCTCCGGGCCGGCCCATTCGAACCGGCTGCGGGTCCGGTCAGTCGATTGTTCAGGCCGGCCGGCCAGTTATCCTGCAAGAGCTTGGTGCGGCCCGGTCAGCCGGGTGGCATGTTCGCGCGTCTGCGAGGGCAGTTCACCGAAGTGTTTGCCATAGTAGGACGTGAATCTGCTCCACTCCCAAAATCCTTCCTGTGCCGCAATGTTTCCGATGGACTCGCGATCAAACTTTCCATCCCTGAGTTTTTGCCGCGCGTTGTGCAACCGAACAAGGCGCGCATAAGACAGCGGTCCCATGCCGACCCGTTCAGCGAAGGCCTGTTCAACGGACCGCTTCGAGCCGAGCTCGAAGATCGCGTGCTGATTGTTGCCAGTCAGGTTGTGTGGATTTTGCCGGACGATACGATGCGCTTTCGCAAAGCGTTCGAGGGCAGCCGATCTTCTCGGGACGTGGAAGCTCCCCTTTTTCAGCCATTCAAGAGACAGGGAATTTGCAATGTTCGAGACGGCAAGATGATCCAGGGTTTGGAGGTGTTTCTGAGCGCACTGCTCTGCGTCATTGCGCAGTTTCAGCAACGCGTCGCTCACGAACCGGCTGGCCAGAACCTGCGAGCAGATTGTTTCACCGTTGGAGGCAAGGGTCTCGAACCAGACAGCGATCTCAGGCAGAAGACTGTCGCTCCGCAACAGCGTCTCACGGTCCACAGTCACGATCAACAGCGGAAATTTTGCCGGCAAAACGGCAACCGCCTCTCCGCGTGGCGGCAACACGAACACCCAGGAAGCCTCTGCCGCCTGTCCAAAAACCGCATGCGCGCCGGCGCTGTCCGGACAGATGCAAAAGACGAAGTTGTTTGCATCGGCGACAATGTGCTGCTCGACGGTTTGATTGCAAACCGACAGCTGAACGGCCACTTTTCCGGACACCACCCGTACCAGCTGGCCCTTGAAACCACCTTCGCTCAGCTGCATCAATCTGGCGCCGATGCCACTGTAGAGGCTTGCATGATGGTCGAAGTCGTCAGTTTCGAAACGTTCGGCAGTCAAGTCCGTCAGGTCGATCCTCTCAAGAGAGCCCATGTTTTCCTGTATGACCAGATCATTCATCGCCGTTCTTCCGCGTCAGTTGGTTATCGCGACACAACTCCGACTGGGATCTTGCACGAGATGCCGCACGTCAGCGTCTTCAGCTGACGAAACGCGTATCTGCAAGTATCTGGCAAACAAGGAGAAGTTGAACGACGAACGCACCGGAACACTGCCGTTTGGCATCATCGCTCCCCCGACATCATGTTGCCAATACAACCAGGATGTGCCAAGGTCGATAAGGCCACCCACCCAGGTGGCACGGCGCTGAACAGGTGTGGGGGACCTTTTGCGCCAGACCCCGTGTTACTCCTGGGCGGGTGGGTTCGTCCGACACGATCGATCACCGTAAGTCAGCGAGGGGTAGCACCTTGCTGACAATTGCGACCGGCGCACCGGAAGTCTTTGACCACTCATCCGCAACACACGCGTTTGAGCAGTTTCGTCAGTTCGCGTCACAAGTGGCGCGACACGAACTGACGCTGGGTGCCTTTGTTGCGAGCAGAGGCACCAGTGTTTCTAGTCCACAGCATCCAGAACCCGCCAAACGGGATCCTTCTCGTTGGCCCGAAAGGCGGACAATCCGCGACAGACAAAAGACGAGGTTTCCGGCTCCGAGGCCTGCAGGCTTTCCGCATCGCGGCTCGCGGCTGCCTGCCCCTGAGAGAGACCTTGATTGTCCTGAAATCTCTCCCGCCTGCCTGAAAGAACTGCTTTCTCCAGCAAGCTTTGAAAGGCACAGGCGTCGGCGTTGACGAAAATTCCGTATTTGGGTGACAGGATCCGGAAGGGCGTCCCGACTGTTGCCACCGTCAGCGATAATGCGCCATCTGCCGTCAACAAGATCACTCTCCAGTTCGTGAAACGTTGACCAAGTTTTACGGGATTCCGGCGTTGAAGCGTTATGCAGAAACCGAATGCCTCACGCTGCCATCACTTGAGCTTAATTGTTTAAAATCAATAGCTTGAGAATTATCGTGAGCGAATTGCGAAATTCTGAGATTAACACAACATTAACGATGCTCAGGAGCGCGTTTCGTGAGCGTGAATCGTGCGGGCCAGGCAGAGGCGGCACCGGCTCATTCAGGACGGACCGGTAAGAGAAGGCAGGTCACGCTCTTGCGTGCAGAAGCGCAGTATCTGCTCGGACACGAAACGTTCACAGTGTGGCCGGCAGGCCCGTCCACGTCTGCGTTTCTGAGGGAAACGGGGAAAAGGCCTTTTACTCGCGCAAAAACCCGGTTACATCCTGCACGCAAGGTGTGGGACCGGACCGGCTCGATTGGATTCCGGAATTTGCAGACAGCAAGTTCGGCGCCCTCGGGCTCGATTGTTGAGGAAACGACGTGACCATCCACACCCCCGGGCGCTTTCGCCCTACAACTGTTTGCGCCAGGCTGGCGCACGGCTTGATTGCCTCGGCATGCATAGTCTTGTCCGCAATCGGCGGAGCGGCTTCACAGGACAGAACCGTCACGATTGCCGCATGGGCCGACTACATCCCGCCGGAGGTCATTTCCGGTTTTGAAGCAAAAACAGGGATCGACGTCGTCTACGACACGTTCGACTCTCTGGAAATTCTGGAAACGAAACTCCTGACAGGTGGCTCCGGATACGATCTGGTCCTGCCGTCCGCCCTCGTTGCCAACAGGCTGATCCAGGCGGGCGCGCTTCAGAAGCTGGACAGGGAAAAGCTCGGCAACCATGCGAACCTGGATCCGGACATTCTGGCGTTTCTGGCAAAACACGACGAAGGCAACCGGTACGGCGTTCCCTATCTGTGGGGCACGACGGGCATACTCTATAATCCGGCGCTCGTGTCCGACCGGTTGGAAAATGCGCCTGTCGGCAGCCTGGACATTCTGTTCAATCCGGCGATTGCGGCACATTTCGCCGATTGCGGTATCGCCATGATCGACTCTCCCGAGGAGGTCGTCGCGATCGCGCTGAACTATCTGGGACTTGATCCCTTCACCGACAGCCCTGCCGACCTGGAAAAGGCGGAAGCCCTCTTGACGTCGGTCAGACCATACATTCGGCACTTCCGGACCGGTGCACTCATCAATGATCTGGCGGACGGCGACCTGTGCCTGGTTCTGGGGTGGAGCGGTGATGCCGGTCTTGCCCACGCGCGCGCGCTCGAAGCCGGCAACGGCGTCGAAGTCGCGTATTCCATCCCCGTGGAGGGAACCGAAGTCTTCTTCGACTTCCTGTCAATCCCGGTGGATGCGCCCAACCCTGAACATGCGCACGCGTTCATGAACTACATGATGGAACCGGCAGCCATCGCCGAGGTCACCAATCAGTACTTCTATCCCAACGGCAACAGGGCCGCTTTCGAATACGTGGCCGAGGAGGTCAGGAACGACCCGAATGTCTATCCGCCGGAAGAGCTGATGGACAAACTGTTCCCCAACCTTCCGCGCGACCACAGGACCCTGCGCTTGCTGACCAGGAGCTGGACGCGGTTCAAGACGGGCAGCTAGGTGTTTGGCGGGCCCTGATCGCTGCCGTTGGGTTCAGGGCCATAGCCAGTCTCCTCGCCGGAGGCGATGCGGGCGGACCGTTCGGAATCCGTTTTGCAGGACGACGACAATTTGCGACATTTCGGGCACTTGAAAGGAAATTGCGCGCACATAAGTCTGAACGACTTGTTGAAAGAGGACGGCACTTTCGATGCAAACTGCGACCTCCGCTGAAAGCCAGGTCCCGGCTGTTCTGGCGGGACCTATCCTGCGGAAGACCCTCCCCGACCGGCTGTGCTTCTGGCTGGCGGTGCGCGCACCCGCGTCTGTCAGGCTGGAACTCTTCCCTCCGGACGCTCCGGTACAGACCCACGAGTTGGAGCCCCACTCGCAGGAGCTGGCGTGCCTGAAGGCCGGGGAGCAGCTCTGCTACCTCATGATCGACCTGCACCTCGAAACGGCGCTACCGAAGGAAACGCTGGTCGGTTACCGGCTGAGCCTGAAGCTGAGCGACGATCCTGCCGGCGCCTGGCAGGACCACGAGGCCTGGGCGGAAGATCTCTGTTACCCGGGATGGGATACGCCCTTCCTTCGGGTTCCCGACAAGGTGTCTTCCGTCATGCACGGGTCTTGCCGGAAACCTCACAGCCGGTGCTCGGACGGACTTGTTGCAGCCGACCGTCTCGTCGCCGGCCTCCTGACTTCGCCGGATGCCGCCGACCGCATCGCGAACACCCTGCCCGAATTGCTCGTTCTGAGTGGCGACCAGGTTTACGTCGACGACGTCGCCGGTCCGATGCTGCAGGCGATCATGTTTCTTACCGGAGCCCTCGGCCTGCCCGACGAGACCTTTGACGGGCCCGAAGAGGGGCTGCCAAACTCGGGCACGCAGCTCCGCGAAACCGGCGGATGTCTCTATCACCGGGACCGGCTGCTGCCCAGGATCGACCAGAAGAGCACGGTGTTCGACGTCCTTTTTGGCGGCACCAACAAGCCGGTCTTCACCTCGGCGCATGCGCGCAATCATCTGATTACACTCGGCGAAATGCTCTGCATGTATCTTCTGGTCTGGTCACCGGCAGCCTGGCGGATCCTGCCCGGCTTCACGGTGCCCGAGAGCCTGGACGACAAGGACAGGGACATGTATGCCCGGGAGCAGGACACCCTGCGTGATTTTGTCGAAGGCCTGTCCGGCGTGCGCCGGTTGCTCGCCCATTTGCCGACCGCAATGATTTTTGACGATCACGATGTCACGGATGACTGGAACCTGTCGCTGGCCTGGGAAGACGCCGCCTATGCACACCCGTTGTCGCGGCGTGTGATCGGCAATGCGCTGATCGCATACGGGATCAATCAGGGTTGGGGAAACCGGCCTGCAAGGATCCGCGAGGACCTTGAACATCTCTTCGAGACAGCGCTTGCACAACCCGGGTCGGGCGCGCACGAGGCAGTGATCGACCAGATCCTCGGTTACGAGAAATGGGACTTCGTCTGGCCGACCGACCCGCCGCTTATCGCGCTGGACACGCGCACCCGGCGCTGGCGATCCGAACGAAACGCGCATTACCCGTCCGGTCTTCTCGACTGGGAGGCGGCAACGGACCTGCAGACCCACCTGAAGGGACAGGATGCGGTCCTGCTCGTATCGGCGGCCCCCATCTTCGGTGTGAAGCTGATCGAGGTGGTGCAGAAGTTCTTCACCCTGATCGGCAAACCCCTCATGGTCGATGCGGAATACTGGATGGCGCACCCGGGCACCGCCAGCGCGATCCTGAACATCTTTCAGCACCGCGACACGCCGAAGCATTTCGTGATCCTGTCCGGTGATGTGCACTATTCCTTTGTCTATGACGTGGAGCTGCGCAATGGCCATTCCGCGCGTCATCGCACTGCGCCAGTTGGTCCGAAGATCTGGCAGATCTGCTCCAGCGGGATCAAGAACAAGTGGCCCGACAGGCTGATCGCGGTACTGGACCGTGGAAACCGGCTGGCTTTTTCGCCAAGGTCACCGCTCAATTGGCTGACGAAGCGCCGCGGCATGCGGATCATTCCGAGGAAGCCGCACGGAACGCCTGGCGGCAGAAGGATTTTGAATGCGTCGGGCATTGGTGTCGTGGAATTGGACAACCAGGGTGCGCCGACACAGATCCTTCAGGTCACGGCCGACGGAAAAAGCCATGCATTCGAACGCAGGGAGGCAGAAGCCCGGCTGGACTGAGAAAACGCTCAAGTCTTGTGTGCCAGCGTCCCGCCAAGGGGTCTTGCACCGTGCCCGGCACCCTTCCGCATCCCGTTGCGCCTGAACGTCTCGAAGAACGCCTCCGCCGACATGGGACGTGCAAGGCCGTAGCCCTGCAGGATGTCGCACCCGATGGCGGTCAAGGTCTTGATTTGCGACGGCGTCTCCGCACCCTCGGCGATCACCTCCACCTCAAGGGTCCGGGCGATGTCGATGATCGACTGCACCAGGCTCTTCATGGCCATGTCGGTATCGACGTTCGACACAAGGGTTTTGTCGATCTTCAGACGTTTCGGACGAATGTTCACCAGACTGGCGATGGACGCATAGCCGCTGCCGAAATCATCGATTTCCATTTCGATGCCGAGATCCTGCAGCTGACTGAGCGTCTTCTTGACCTGCTCGCTCGTATCGTCGAGGAAGGTTGACTCGATCAGCTCGAACGACAGACTGGGGACATTGTCTTCAAAATTCTCAAGTGAAAACAGAAGGCTGGGATCTGCCAGACGGTCGGACGAGACGTTGACCGCAAGGCGCGGCAGGGCCAGTCCCGTTTCGTGCCACTCGTTCACCGTGGCGAGAGACTTCAGGAGCACCTGCCTGTCGATTTCGGCGACGCAGTTCATTTCCTCCGCGTATTGAAGAAACTCACCCGGAGACAGAATCCCCCTCTTCGGATGATGCCATCGCACCAGCGCCTCTGCACCGGCCAGTTCCAGGCTGCCAGCGTAAAACTGCGCCTGGAAAAACGGGACGAATGATCCGCCATCCTCCAGAGCGAACTGGATTTCTTCCTTTGTTTTGCGAATCGAGGCCGCCTGCAGGCTCATTTGATGGTCGTAGACCATGTAGGTGTTCTTGCCTGCACGCTTGGCCTTGTAGAGGGCCTGATCGGCGTTTCTCAGAAGATCCGACGCATCGTTTGTCGATTCTTCCGAAAGCGCGATTCCGATACTCGCTCCCAGGCTGATCGAGCGGCCCTCGACGATCATCGGATGTTCCAGTTTCCTGATGAGCCCCTCGCTGAAGCCAATGGACCTTTCCGCAGTGCTGTCGTCCTGAAGGATGGCAATGAATTCATCGCCCCCGCTGCGCGCAATGAAGTCCTCCTCGATCGAGAGGTCTTTCAAGGTTTCCGCGAGCCTACACAACACTTCGTCGCCTGCCGCGTGACCGAGCAGGTCGTTCACCTCCTTGAAGTTGTCGAGATCTATGTGCAGAAACGCGAGCGCCTTGTTCCTGGCAGGCTTGCCGCGCGCCTTTTTGGCCGATACCAGCTCCATGAACCTGCGGTTCGGAAGACCGGTCAGGCTGTCGTGCAGGGCGGCGTGTTCGACCTTCTTCTTGGCGAGCAGCAATTCCTGATTACGCTTTTCAAGCTCGATCTTCGTCTCGATCAGATCCGTGACATCCGAGTTCGTTCCGACGATCCGGACAGGTTCGTAGCTGGGATTTCGGATGACCTTGCCGCGCGAGCGCCACCAGCGCCATGTTCCGTCCCTGTGCCGCATGCGATAGGTGACATCGTAAGGGCTGTCATTCTGCAGCAATGCATCATAGTAGGCGAGGACGCCGTCGATGTCTTCCGGGTGCACCCGTTCCTGCCACCACTCGAATTCCGTCGGCGGGGTATCGTAGCTTTCCCCCAACAGGTCGAAATTCTGATCCGAAAAATATACCTGTCCCGTCTTGTAATCGAGATCCCAGACGCCGTCATAGGCAGCCTTGATCGCAAGGTCGTATCGCTGGTTGGAGACGAATGTGTGATGGGCGGCTTCGTCAAGATTGCTTACGCTGCGTCCCTCTCTGCCGGCAATCGGCAGCCTGTTTTTCCGGTCTATGGAAAAGCCGAGCAGCTCCGCGATGGAGGCAATGAACGCAATTTCACCGCTGGACCAGTCCCTCTGCGCCTGAACGGTCTCCGCGCAGACGATGCCGATCGGTTCAACGGCAGATCTGATCTGGGCAACCAGCATCGAGACCGCAGGTGCCGGCCGGCGGCACGCTATCGAGAAGGCCGACACCCGTGCATCCTGGGCGGCATCGCAGGTGTCAACCACCCGCTCCGCAAGCACGGCCTCGAAGAAATCCGGGCAGTCCGCGGCGCAAAGCTGTCGGACCGGCAATTCATCAAACGTTTTCTGAGGGTATCCCACCACGCAATCAAGGCGTGCCCTGTCCTGCGGAAACAGCCAGACACTCAGGCGATCGACACCGAGCTCGTAAAAGGTCTCCTTCGCGACCACGCGCGCGTATTCCAGGCTGGTCGGCTTGCTGTCGAGGAAGAAGCGTTTGAGTTCACCGGCGGGGAAGCAGGAGGGCACATCGGCTGCCGGAAGGAGATCCGGTCTGGGCGGGTTCGTTTTCATTATCTTTTCCCTTGCCTGTCTCGCTGGTTGCCTCGGCCCGCCGCTCGTCCGCGACCGCCAAGGAACTGAGCCATACCTCCAACTGAAGCACCCGCCGGACCGGGTGTATCCGCGTCCACTCCTGTCCGTGTGATCAGGCACCCGGCAACGATGGATGTGGTGAGGCGGGAAACACAGTCGGCGCGACCGGAGAAGTCACCAGTCGGCAAGCGTGAATTGCGGGCAGAAAACCGCGTGGGTTGTGTAAAACACAAAGAAAGTACTGACACATTCGTCAGCGGATGCTGGAGACCGGCACTCGGCATCATTGGACGTCTCTGTTTGGACGTCCCCCACACGTGGTTTTGATATATCCGAGATTTGTGAATGTAAAGTAAATTCTTACTCTAGGATATCTATCCACTTGGCGATTATTGCGGAGAAATCAATAAACTGCAGCAACATGATAGCAAAATACTGAAATATCGAATTTTTCGCAAAATTAATTTGCATTTTTCTTTGATTTATTTACTTTCAGATCATCTATGTAACGCGACTTGAGATGACGCTAATCAATAAAATTATTGCCATGTTGCTTATAGACTAGATTTAA
Source organism: Roseibium sp. (assembly GCF_965232425.1). GTDB lineage: Bacteria > Pseudomonadota > Alphaproteobacteria > Rhizobiales > Stappiaceae > Roseibium. The sequence continues at coordinate 3,814,655 of NZ_OZ246971.1, read as the reverse complement.
TTCGAGTAAGGAAACGGCCGACCACCCGCAATACGAGCATAAAATATAAAATATTTCTATCAATCCTTGTAACACTTACTTGGAAACAAAATTCAGCTATGGCCGTGGAAAGTCTCGATGACTGCTCAGCTGTCTGCTGCCGGCATCTCGACGGGACCGCCCTTTTCGGCCCATTTGGAAAAGCCTTCGCGCAAATGTGCTGCTTCGAACCCCATGTCCTGGAGGGTCGCAACCGTCAGCGCAGAGCGCCATCCCGACGCGCAATGAAAGACGAACTTCTTGTCTTCGCCGAAAACCTCCTTGAAATACGGGCTCTCCGGATCGACCCAGAACTCCACCATCCCCCGTGGAGCGTGGACGCTTCCGGGAATGAAGCCTGACCTCTGACGCTCACGAATGTCGCGAATGTCGACGATGACGACGGCAGGGTCGTCCATCTGGCGGATCAGATCCCCGATCTCGACTTCCTCTATGCGGTTCCGGGCCTCGGCGACCATCGTAGCTGCGTTCTTCTTGAGCTTCTTCATGATACCTGATGCTTCAACGGGAATTGGATCGCACCCATGTTGACCGCCAGCGCGGACACTTGCAAGTGGCTCCGTCCGGGGGGCGCACGGGCCCTTTGGGTGGGGAGACCACCCGGATTGGTCGAACGCTCTTGAAGGCCGGTCGCGCGGCTGTTGCCGTTGCACCGCTCATCGCCCGTGTCCATACCGTCGCCTGCCGCAGCAACCCGTTCATGAAGAACGATTGAACTGGAACGAACGGCCAGGAACCCGGCCGGCAGACCTTACAGTCACGCTTTGCGGACCAGATCCCCCCAGGCTTCCGCATAGGTTTTGAGAGACGGTTCGCAGAAGGTGTACGCTTTCGCTTGGTGCGCCGGTGCACCGCGCTCGCTATGCGCGCCGGAGATGAGCATGGCTGCTCCGATGGCCGTACCCGTCGCCGCAGCGCCCTGGACTTCGACGCGCCTGCCGCACGCGGCCTGCAGCATGGCCAGGAAACAGTCATTTTGCGCGAAGGGACCTTCAACGATGATCGGGCCATCTGCGCCGATCATCGTCAGCATTTCGGCAGTGACGAGGGCGAGGTAGTATGAGACCGCAACAAAGCGTTCCCCGTCACTCAGACCGCTCTCTTCGATATTCCAGCGTGCCTGTCTACCCTGAAAAGGGCCTGAGCGCGGCTCCACGGCGGGAAACAGCATGATTTGACGGTCAATGACCGTATCGGCATCACGCTTCGCAAATGCATGCTTGCGCGCCTTCATGATGATTTCGAACTCACGGCCACCCATGAACCGGGCGGAAGGGACCGGATCCCCGAACGCATTCACATTCATCAGCGTATCGCGTCCGGGGTCGAGTTTGACCCGGTGTCCGCCGATCGAAAACGCTATGACCCATGTCCCGGTGGAGACCACCGAGAATGGCGCATCCCGCTTCAGAAGATGGGGCAGCAGCGAGGCGTTGGAGTCATGAATGCCGCAATAGACGGGCGTTCGGGGCTGCAGACCGGTTCGCTTGGAAACGTATGGCTCGAGCGTGCCGAGACAGTCGTTCGCAGGACGCAAGCGGGCCATCTTTCCCGAAAGCCCCAGCTTGCCGACAAGCGTGGAGTACCGGTTCTCGTGCGGATCCCAGAGATCCGTATGGCACCCGAGCGAGGAGACTTCGTTGGCCTTCACCCCCGTCAGGCGAAACGCCCAGTATTGGGGATAGGTCAGGAACACATCGGTTCGTTCCAGAAGACCGGGGTCCGACCTGAATTGCCAGTACAGCTGTGCCCCGACGTTGAGACCCATGCCGAGCCGCGGCGACCCTGTTTCGGCAAAACCGGGGCGAAGTGCTTCGTACTCAGCCGCCAGGTCGTCCGGACCGGCAAACTCGTAGTCGATCACCAGAGCCGCAAGATCACCGGAGGTGGTCAGAAGCACGCCCGACGCGCCGTGAGCCGTCACCGACAGCGCATCGATGGGATGTGTTTCGTTGAGCTGGCCGAGCGCATCGCAAATGAAATCCCAGTGTGCCGCCGTGTCGAAATGCGGATAGGGCGGCCCCGGCAAGACCACGTTGGGACAGGTCAGCACGCCGACTTCGCGGTCTGACTGCAGGTCGACAACTGCCACTTTCACATTTGTCTTGCCGATGTCCAGGATCCCGGCATGTCGTGCGCCGCGCATGGGTCAGTCCATGTGAAAGACGGTTTCAAGAGCTGTTGCGACCGGTTCGTTGTCCGGCTTGGTCTCCATGATGTCTGCCATATGGGCCCACCAGCGCTGCATCACCGCATGCTCCGGCAGATCGTCCATGCGATGGCCATCCTCCCGCCAAAGCACACCGAAAAGCGTCCCGGTCTCACGATCCAGATGGATCGAATAGTCACGGATCCCCGCCTCTTTAAGGAGCTCCACCAGTTCCGGCCAGATGTCGTCGTGGCGCTTCCTGTATTCCGCTTCCATCCCGGGATGGAGCTTCATCTTGAAGGCAAATTTTTCCATGGCTTCACCCTCTTCTCGCCGCCAGCATGCGCCTGGCAATCCGCGGCAGCGCGATCACCCCGATCAGGAGCAGACCGATGAAGATCGACATGACGATCCCCGGCACGTTCAATAGACCGAAGCCGAACGTGACCATGCCCATCACGAATGCGGCAATGACGACGCCGGGTATCGTTCCTGATCCGCCGAGGATATTGATACCGCCCAGGACCACCATGGTCACCACTTCAAGCTCCCAGCCGAACGCGATCGAGGGCCTTGTCGCGCCAAGCCGGGACGTCAGGCAGATCGCCGCGACGCCGGACATGACGCCGGTCAGGAGAAAAAGGGCGAATTTGACGCGTGGAACGCGAATGCCAGAAAACAGCGCACCAACCGGGTTGTTGCCGATGACATAGACGGCCCGTCCGAAATTCGTCTTGTGCAACAGAACCCCGAACGCCACCGCCATGAGTGCGAAGAGGACGAACTCGAAGGAAATCACCCACCAGACATAGCCCTGTCCGAAAAAGGCGAAATCGGCCGGGTAACCGGTATAGGCCTTGTCGCCCAGAACGATGTAGGAAATGCCCCGGAACAGGCTCATCGTGCCGATGGTCACGACAATGGACGGCAGGCCAAGACCCGTCACCAGAGCTCCGTTGAAGGCGCCGCACAGGAGGCCGACACCGAGCCCGACCAGAACCAGCATCGGGGTGTCCGCGCCGAGTTGCACCGCAAAGCCCATGGCGGTTGACGCGAGCGCGATGATCGAGGCAACGGAAAGATCGATTTCCCCCGAGACGATCAGCAGCGCCATCGCGAAGGCGATCAGCGCCTTTTCGGTAAAGTTGAACGTGGCGTCCGACAGGTTCCAGGGGTCCAGAAAGTAGGGCGAGGCGAAGCTGTTCAGGATGAACACCGCGACAGCCACGCCGAGGAGCAGGATTTCCCAGCTCGCCAGGAGACGCTGCAACGGGCTGCGCAGCCGGTCCGGAACCTGCCGGAGGGGTGCTGTTTCGTCGGCCCGCGATACGCTCATTGTGCGTGCTCCGCTTTCTTGAGGATTACCCGGCCTCTGCTCCTGTTCGACGTCGCGTTGAAGGCGACCGCGATGATGATCGCGCTGCCGGAAATCGCCAGCTGCCAGAACGGCGAGATGTTGATGACGGGAAGCGCGTTCTTGACGATGCCGAGGAACAGCGCGCCGAGCAGGGCGCCACCGACGGAACCTATGCCTCCGGCAATCGAGATACCGCCGATGACACAGGCCGCGACCACCTCAAGTTCGAACCCGCCGGCTATGTCGACATAGGCGACCGCGTAACGCGCAACCCAGAGATACCCTGTAAGGCCGGCGAGTGCGCCGGACAGGACAAAGGCGGCGCATTGGGTCCGGCCCACATTGATCCCGGTATAGACGGCCGCATGCGGATTTCCGCCGACGGCATAAAACGCCTGTCCGAGCGCGGTGCGGCCGATCAGAACCGTAAAACCCAGGACTGCAAGAATGGCAATCCAGGAAAGAACCGGAAGCCCCAGAACGACAGCGCGCGGAAAGGCCTTGAAACTATCGCTCATTTCGTGGGCGTTGATCCACGCACCGTCGGAAATCAGGAAGATGATGCCCCTGAAAATGGTCATCGTCCCGAGCGTCACGACGATCGGCGGAATATCGAGTTTCCAGACCAGCAATCCATTCGCCAGTCCCATGATCGCGCCGAGGAGAATGGAGATCGCCAGAATGACTGGGATCGGCAGACCTGGATAGAGCGTGTTGAGCATCGCGACGACCATCCCGGTCAGGGCCAGGTTGGCTGCGACGGAGAGGTCGATGCAGCGCGTCAGGATCACGGCCATCTGACCGAGCGCGAGAATGATCAGCGGCGCGGTATCGTTGAACACGTTGGCAAGGTTGGACGGTCCTATGAAGGCCGGAAAGCGGCTGGCAATGGCCAGGAGCAACGCCAGGATCGCTATCCCAAGGACCAGTTCGCGCGACTTCAGGAACGACTTTGTCATGACGTCCCCCCGGACAGACCGGCCGCGGCCCGCACAAGGCGTTCCGGCGTCAGGTCCGCACCCTCGAACTCGGCCGCGATACGCCCTTCCCGCATGACGATGACCCGGTCGGACATGCCCAGAATTTCAGGGATCTCGGACGACACCATGATCACCGCGAGCCCCTGCGCGGCCAGTTCCGCCATGAATTCGTGGACGGCCGCCTTGGAACCGATATCGATACCCTTGGTCGGCTCGTCGAGGATGATCACCCTTGGCTGCGTTGCCAGCCACTTGGCGATGATCACCTTCTGCTGGTTGCCGCCGGACAGTTCGCCGATGTCCTGATCCAGCGCAGCTGCGCGCAGGTCGAGGCGCCGGGTATAGTCGCGCGTCAGCCTGAATTCCTCCGCAAGACGCAGAAACCCGTTCCGCGACGTGGATCTGAGCGACGGCAACGACACGTTCTGGAAGATCGGCAGCCCCTTGATGGCGCCCTGTTTGCCGCGGTCTTCCGGCACATAGACGATACCGTGGCTGATCGCCTCGTCGGGCGTTCGGATCACGGCAACGGTGTCGTCGATCCGTATCGCCCCCTTCGAGGGTTTGGTTATTCCGAAAAGCGCCTGCATGAACTCGCTGCGCCCGGCACCGACCAGTCCGTAAAAGCCGAGTATTTCTCCGCGCCGCAGCGTGAAGCCGATATCCTCGAACTCGGTCGGATGGCTGTAGCCGACCACCCGCAGGATCTCGGATCCGAGCTCGGGCGTTCGTTTCGGAAACACCTGGTCGACGGAACGGCCGACCATCAGGCGCACGAGATCCGGCTCCGATACGTCGGAGATTCTGCCCGCGCCGACCATTTCTCCGTCCCGGAAAACGGTGTAGCGGTCGGCGATGCGGAAAATCTCGTCGAACTTGTGGCTGATGAAGAGGATCGCCTTGCCCTCGGCCTTGAGCCGCTCGACCAGCTCGTAGGTTTCTTCGATCTCCTTGTGCGACAGCGATGCCGTCGGCTCGTCCATGATGACGATGCTGGCGTCGATCGAAAGCGCGCGCGCAATGGCGACCAGGTGCTTGTTGGCAATGCCCAGTTCCTTCAGGAGAACAGACGGATCAATCTGCGCGCCGATCCGTGCAAGCAGATCCCTCGCCTGCCGGACCATCGAGGCCTTGTCGATCAGGCCGAAGCGCGTCCTGGGGGCGTGCCCGATGAAGATGTTTTCGGCGACCGACAGATCGTCGAAAAGCACTGTCTCCTGATGGATCGCCGTCACGCCGGCCCTGCCCGCATCCTGCGCGGTCGGGAAGCTGACGGCCAAGCCGTTTATGGTGATATCGCCTTCATCCGGCTGGTAGATCCCTGTCAGAACCTTGACGATGGTCGATTTGCCGGCGCCGTTCTCGCCGACGAGGGCCGTGACCTGTCCGGGATAGAGATCGAGCGCGACTTCGGACAGGGCTTTGACGCCGGGAAAGGACTTCGAAATGCCCCTCAGGGACAGGATCGGCTTTTGCTCATTTGCTGCTGACGGATGCACGTCGCCGATGCCCTGCGTGTTCGCAAGCATTCCCAGTCCCCCGGTGTGTGAAATCTGTTTGGGTCATGGGCCGGCCCGGTTGCCCGGGCCGGCTGCTGCCTGGTCAGCGAAGCTTAGAAGATATCCTTGAAATCGTCGATGTTCGAGCTGTCATAGACAAACGGGTCGGCCATCGCGCCTTCATTGTTGTCATTCAGCGTCAACGATCCCATGCGTCCCATCGGGATTTCCGCACCCGGCTTGGCTTCGGCGTTGCCGGCCGCAAGGTTGTAGGCGAGCATCGTCGCGGAGTAGCCGAGGTCGATCGGATTCCAGATTGCAAACGACTTGGACGCGCCGGAGTCGATGTGGCCGGCCATTTCCGAGGGAAGGCCAAGACCGGTGACGTTGACCTGTCCGGCCTTTTCGGCATCGGACACGGCTTGCGCGGCAGCGACGATGCCGACGGAGGTCGGAGCGATGATCGCCTTCAGGTCGGGATAGCTCTGCATGAGACCCTGGGCTTCGCGGTAGGACTTGTCTGCAAGGTCATCGCCGTAAACCGTCGCGACAACGTTGATGCCCGGATAGTTGTCCTTGACCTTGTTCATCTCCTCGATCCAGGTGTTCTGGTTCGTCGCGGTCGCCGATGCCGACAGGACGGCGACATCTCCGCCGTCAGGCAGATGATCCGCAGCGAGCTTGATGATCATGTTGCCGATCAGGGCATTCGAGGACGGATTGAGGTGCAGCTGACGGCCCTCTGCCGCAACGCCCGAATCCCAGGAAATCACCGTAATACCGCGCTGCATCGCCTTCTTCAGGGCAGGAACGAGCGCATCCTGATCATTGGCCGAGACGGCGATCGCGTCGACTTTCTGCGCGATCAGCGCGTTGATGACTTCGATCTGGCCCTCGGCGGTCGTATCGGTCGGACCGGTATAGATGACTTCAACGTCGCCGAGTTCCTTGGCAGCTTCTTCCGCGCCCTTGGCTGCTGCTTCGAAGAAGCCGATGCCGAGGGCCTTGACGACCAGGGCGATCCGCTTGGTTTCAGCCTGTGCCGGCACAGCTACGCACATGGCGGCAACGGCTGTTGCTGCTAACAGTGACTTCAAGAGTTTCATTGTCTTCCTCCCTAGATAGCTGCCGGTCCTCCCAGGTTCCGGCAGGACACCGGCTACCCGCTTGAGGTCGCCTTTGCTTGTGCGGCGCTCGTCTGCGCCACGATTAATTTGACGTCCGCCTGCTCCAGCATGTTGGCCGCGTGGTCGGGAATTCCCTCGTCCGTCACGACGGTCGAGATGCGCTCCAGCGGACACAGGATCAGCGATGAGCGGGCACTGAATTTCGAGGAATCTGCCAGAACCACGAGTTCGTCGGCCTGCCCGATCAGCTTCTGCTCCGCCTGGATCAGGAGCGGGTCGGCCTCCATGAGCCCGAGCGCTCCGAGACCCTGTGCGCCCATGAACATGCGCTTGGCGTAGAAGTTCCGCGTCACGTCGTTGTCGAATGGACTGAGGATGATGTTCTGTTCCCGGTAGATCGCTCCGCCGGAGAGCATGATCGTGTTCTTGGAATTCTTCAGAAGATGCTCGGCGATCGGAAACGAATTGGTGAAGATCTGCATGCGCCGCGTCGCGAGCGGGTGCACCATCTGAAAGGTTGTCGTGCCGCCGTTGATGATGATCGGGTCGCCGTCCTCGCACAGCTCGACGGCCTTTTGCGCGATTGCGCGTTTCTGAGCGATGTTGATTGTTTCGTTGACCGAAAACGGCCGTCCGGCGAGACCGACGAACTGGGGCGGATGGATCGACTCCGCACCGCCGCGCACCCGGCGCAGCTTCTTCTGCACATGCAGGGTTGCGATGTCCCTGCGAATGGTTGCCTCGGAAGATCCCGTCAGGGTCACCAGTTCCTGCACCGTCACGACGGGCCGGTCCTGGACTGCGGACAGGATGATCCTCTGGCGTTCTTTCTCGTGCATTCCGTTCTCCCGTTGCTCAAACGTTTTCATCAAAAGCAGTCATTGTCAATCAATAATTGTCACAAACGCTCATATTGCAGTGCAATATGATTGAATTTGATTGTTTTTGATTGACACGACGGTGCTTTCGAGCGAGGTTCTAATCAAAGAGGCTTGCTCTGTCAGGCGTATTTTCGGGAGGTATCGATGTTGAACTCTGCTGCGGGATCACGGCTGCAAAACCTATGGGATGACGTCACCGCGCAGTCGATGACAGAAGCCGAGTTGCTGCTGTACCGCTCGAACCTTCTGGGCTCGGACAAGCGCATCACCAATTATGGCGGCGGCAACACCTCGGTTAAGGCGATGGAGAAAGACCCACTGACCGGCGAACAGGCCGAAGTCCTGTGGGTCAAGGGATCAGGCGGCGACGTCGGCACCATAAAAATGGACGGCTTTGCAACGCTTTACATGGACAAGCTGCGCGCTCTGAAGGGTCTTTATCGCGGCGTCGCCTTCGAAGACGAGATGGTGGGCTACCTGCCGCATTGCACCTTCAACCTCAATCCGCGCGCTGCCTCCATCGATACCCCGCTGCATGCCTACGTTCCCGCCAGACATGTCGACCACATGCACCCGGACGCGATCATTGCGATCGCGGCAGCAGCCGACAGCAAGGCCATGACCGCCGACATTTTCGGTGATGACATCGGCTGGCTGCCATGGAAACGCCCCGGCTACGAACTCGGTCTGTGGCTCGAAAAATTCTGCCTCGAAAATCCCGCTGCAAAAGGGGTGGTCCTGGAAAGCCACGGTCTGTTCACCTGGGCGGACGACGCCAGAACCTGCTACGAAATCACGATCGACACGATCAACAAGGCGATCGGCTGGTTCGAGCAGAAAACGCTCGGCCACAGCGCATTCGGCGGCGCGAAATGCACCGCCCTGCCACCGTCGGAGCGCCGAAGGACCGCCGCTGCCCTAATGCCGGTCATTCGTGGCATGATCAGCGGCGACCAGCACATGGTCGGCCATTTCGATGACAGCGACGCGGTTCTGGAATTCGTCTGCTCCAACGACATGGAGGCACTGGCCCAACTCGGGACAAGCTGCCCGGACCATTTCCTGCGCACCAAGATACGTCCGCTCGTGGTCGGCTTCGACCCGCAGACCCCGGACATCGAGAATACGATCGCCGGGCTGGCTGACGCGGTTGCGCAGTACCGGGATGATTACGCAGCCTACTACGAGCGGTGCCGCCGACCGGACAGTCCCGCGCTCAGAAACCCGAACGCAGTCGTCTACCTGGTTCCGGGCGTCGGCATGATCACCTTCGCCAAGGACAAGGCAACAGCCCGGATCTCTGCGGAATTCTATACCAACGCCATCAACGTCATGCGCGGCGCATCGAGCGCCTCGACCTATCGGGGCCTGGAGGAGCAGGAAGCATTCGACATCGAATACTGGCTTCTTGAGGAAGCAAAGCTTCAGCGGATGCCGAAACCGAAAAGTCTGGCGGGAAAGATCGCATTGGTCACCGGCGGCGCGGGGGGTATCGGCTCCGCGACCGCGGAACGGTTCCTGCGCGAAGGCGCATGCGTGGTCCTGGCCGATATCGATGAAGAGGCCTTGTCGGAAACCGCGGACGTGCTTTCCGGGCGGCACTCGAAAGATCTGGTCCGGTCGGTGGTGATGGATGTCACCAGCGAGGACGCTGTCGCCGACAGTTTTGCGCGGGCCTCGCTGGAATTCGGCGGCATCGATATTCTGGTCTCCAATGCGGGGATCGCCTCCTCGGCGCCAATCGAGGATACCTCGCTGGACCTTTGGAACCGCAACATGTCGATCCTGTCTACGGGCTACTTTCTGGTTTCCCGGGCCGCGTTTCAGCTCATGAAGACGCAAGGCACGGGCGGTGCGATTGTCTTTATCGGATCGAAGAACGGCCTCGCTGCATCACCCGGCGCCAGCGCCTACTGTACGGCCAAGGCCTCCGAACTGCATCTTGCGCGCTGCCTCGCGCTCGAAGGCGCTCCCGACGGTATACGGGTCAACACCGTCAACCCGGACGCCGTCCTGCGCGGATCGAAGATCTGGTCCGGCGACTGGCTGAAGGAACGGGCGGAGGCCTATGGCAAGGACACGGCGGATCTCGAGGAGCACTATCGCCAGCGTTCCCTGCTGAAACGGTCTGTTCTTCCGGAAGATATCGCCGAAGCGGCCTACTTCCTTGCCTCCGAGTTTTCATCCAAATCGACCGGCAACATCTTGAACGTCGATGCCGGCAACGTTCAGGCCTTCACGCGCTAGGGTACGGGCTCATAAATGAGACTGAAATGGCATGCGAAATGGCGAAATCCCGTCAGGAAGGGTGCGCGGAGCGGGCTTCCCGCCCGGTCAAGCACGCTGACGACACGGGGGGAAGCCATTTCCATGTCCTTCGGATTTGACCGGCTTGCTCCTCCTCCGCGTCGCGAAAGGTTTGAAAATGAACCACATTTCCTGCCCTTCCACTCCTTGACGAGAAGCAAGCCGCCTCAAACCATTTCGGCCTCATTTATGAGTCCGTACCCTAGAGGAGACCGGTCATGGCCATGATCGACAGCGCGCTGGTCGCGCAGGAAAACGAAAAGCTCATCACCAACCTACGCCGCGACTACGACGCTCTTGGCGAGCAACTCGAGCGGCGCGGTGTTGCCATCGACGAGATCAAACGGAAAGTATCCGCCTATGGCGTTGCCATCCCCTCCTGGGGCGTGGGAACAGGCGGTACCCGGTTCGCACGGTTTCCCGGGCCAGGAGAACCCCGCAATATCTTCGACAAGCTCGAGGACTGCTCAGTCATTCACGAGCTGACCGGCGCAACGCCCAGCGTTTCGCTGCATATCCCCTGGGACAAGGCGGACCCGACATTGCTCAGGAACAGGGCCGACGAACTCGGTCTTGCTTTCGACGCGATGAACTCCAACACCTTCCAGGATCAGGAGGACCAGCGGCAGTCCTACAAGTTCGGGTCGCTTTCGCATACCGATCCGTCTGTCAGGCAACAGGCCATTGAGCACAATCTGGAATGTATCGAGATCGGCGCAGCGCTCGGGTCGAAGGCCTTGACGGTCTGGGTGGGGGACGGGTCGAACTTTCCCGGACAGACCCACTTTACCCGTCAGCTGGAACGCTATCTGGAAAGTGCGAAAACCATCTACGCGCGGCTCCCTGGCGACTGGCGTCTCTTCACCGAACACAAGATCTTCGAGCCGGCCTTCTACTCAACCGTTGTTCAGGACTGGGGCACAAACTACCTGATTGCCACGGAACTCGGTGAGCGGGCCTTCTGCCTGGTTGATCTCGGACATCATGCGCCGAACGTGAACATCGAGATGATCGTTGCCAGGCTGATCCAGTTCGGCAAGCTCGGCGGCTTCCACTTCAACGACAGCAAATACGGCGACGACGACCTGGATACGGGCAGCATCGATCCCTATCGCCTGTTCCTGGTCTTCAACGAACTGGTGGATGCAGAAACCCGCGCGGTGCCGGGGTTCGACCCCGCCCATATGCTGGACCAGTCACACAACGTTACCGACCCGATCGAAAGCCTGATGGTATCTGCCATGGAAGTGCAGCGAGCCTATACCCAGGCGCTGATCGTCGACCGGCCCGCCCTGGAAACGTGTCAGGAAAGCAATGACGCGCTGATGGCGACCACCACGCTCAAAACGGCCTTTCGCACCGACGTTGAACCGATCCTGGCGATGGCCCGCGCGGACAAGGGTGCCGCGATCGACCCGGTATCCGCTTACCGGACATCCCGTTACCGGGAGACGGTCGCAAAAACGCGCCCCGTCGTCTCCGGTGCGGGCGGCGGTATCGTCTGAGGGGTCCTCACTGCGGGTGGCTGGCGTGTGCGTCAGCAGCCGCACGCAAGCGAATCGTCTCCTCCGCCAGGGCAGATCACTTCCTGCCTCGGGAAACTGATCCTGTGTGTCTCGAACTCTGCGAAGAAGCCGCCATTGGCCCAGCACCACTTGCCCTCACCCATCGTCGTGCTCGATGCATCGCAGGAGCGCCCGAGATAGAGCGTCTCCCTTTCGCGCGTCACCGACGACGCCGCGCCCGCCTCGAAAAAGCGGGTCACAGGATATTGGGATTTCAGGACGTAGCCGGACGCGTTGCAGCTGAGCGACCAACTGTGATTGTCACCGACATAGCCGAATTCCTCTGACAGGGACGCGGCGGAAGAGAAGCCGAAGATGGCGATGAAGGCGAAAAGAACTTTCAATCTTGAAAACATCTTGCACGTTCCAATGAACAGACTGCGGTTGCAAATCACCGTCAATCATACCAAACGTGCAGGCTCAGGGGCAGCCTGAAGTGGAAACGCGGCCCATTCCCCTCCTAGTCACGGGAAGCTAAAGGCTTTCCACCTTGGGCAGACTATCCTGTTCGAGGATTTCCGTTTCAATCCGGATTTCGGTCTTTGCATCGAACAGATGCACGGCCCTTGGCGGGATCGTCAACTCGATGGGATCACCCGCGGCCGCGCCATTGTCCCGCGCCATCGTGGCGACGAGACTTGCGGTTTCGCTCAGGTCGACGTGAATATTGACGTCGGCCCCAGTTTTTTCGACCAGTTTGACGGTACCGGTAATCTCACCGTTCCCGGTCGTGAGAAGGTCCGAGGGTCTCAAGCCGCAGATCACCTTCTGTCCCGGCTCGGCTTTCAACCCGGCATCGAGCGGCAGATTGATATGAGGCCCGACGAAATGCGGATGGCCCTTCTCAACGGTGATCTCGCCCTCAATGAAATTCATCGAGGGTGATCCGATGAAGTCGGCGGCGAACCGTGTTGCCGGCCGATCATATAAATCATCCGGCGTTCCGACCTGCTCGATCTTGCCGCCCTTCATCAGCACGATCTTGTCCGCCATCGTCATCGCCTCGATCTGGTCGTGGGTGACGTAGATCGTCGTTGCCTTGAGGCGCTCGTGCAGCTGACGGATCTCGACACGCATATGCGCCCTGAGCTTGGCATCGAGGTTGGACAGCGGTTCGTCGAACAGGAACACCTTGGCGTCGCGGACCATGGCCCGTCCCATCGCCACCCGCTGTCTCTGGCCGCCGGACAGTTCCCTTGGATAGCGGTCGAGATATTCGGTCAGGTTCAGGACGGCCGCCGCCTCGTTGACCTTCCTCTTGATCTCGTCCTTGCTGAGCCGCTTCACTTCCAGGCTGAAGGCAATGTTGTCGAACACCTTCATCGTCGGATAAAGCGCATAGTTCTGGAACACCATGGCAATGTCACGGTCGCGCGGATGGACCTCGTTCATTACCTTGCCGTCGATGGTGAGTTCGCCGCCGGTTATGTTTTCCAGGCCTGCCGTCATTCTGAGGAGCGTGGTCTTGCCGCAGCCGGATGCGCCGAGCAGCACCGCGAACTCTCCGTCGTGAATGGACAGCGACAGGTCGCGCATGACCTCGAACGATCCATACGACTTGCAGATATTGTGATAGGCGACTTCTGCCATAAAAGCTGATTTCCTCAGTAGGTTTGCCGCGTCGGCGTCAGGCAGATCTCCTGAACCAGGGCCTTTTGCGGCAGCTGATAGGCATTGAGGATCAGGTCGCCGACGATGTCCGCACCGATGCCTCCGCCCATCTTGACCTTGTTGCTCTTGTAGTTTGCAAGCGTTTCTTCATCCAGCACACCGGAAAGCACTTCCGTCTCGATCACGCCCGGCGAGAGCACGATCACGCGCACATCGTAAGCCGACAGATATTCGCGCAGGCTCTCGGACACCGCGTGCACGAAGTATTTGGTCCCGCAATAGACCGTGTGGTCGGGATAGACCTTGCGGCCCGCAATGGAGCTCATCATCACGAGTGTCCCGCGCTTGCGCTCCATCATTCCGTTCATCACCGCGTGGACGGTGTTCATCACACCCTTGGTGTTGATGTCGATCATCTCGTCCCACTCTTCGGGCGGCTGACGGCCGATATCGGCAAGGCGTGCGATGCCAGCATTCGCAAACATCATGTCGACCGGTCCGAAACGGTCTTCGGCGTCGCGAACGGCGTCTGCGATCGCCTGCCGGTCGCGCACATCCACCTGGCGGAGAACGGCGTTCGGCAGGCCGAGCGCTTCCATGCGGTCCATCCGGCGGGCCATCAGCAGAACCGGATGTCCAGCGGCTGAAAAGGCGCGCGCTGTTGCTTCGCCGATACCGGAGCTTGCTCCGGTTATTGCGACAAGAGGCTTGGTATCCACGGATTCCTCCCTGCCCAGACTGGCGGGAAGGGTGTTGCCACCCTCCCCTGTTCTCGTTTGCGAAAAACGGTTAGCCCGAGACGATCTTGTCGACGGAAACCGCAATGTCGTCCATTGCTTCCTTCGGCGAACCGTAGTCACCGGCAAAGTACTTGCCGAGCCGGACCGGGATCGTGTCGTTCGACAGTTCCGCCCATTGCGGCAGATCCGGTTCCGATCCCATGTCCATCGCAATCGTGTCGCGCACAACGTTGAGGTGCCGGGTGGTGCCCGGTCCGACGCGGTTGTTGGCGATGATGCGCGGATCATCGTAGACGCTTTCACGTGTCGGCCCGGTACCGCCGCCCAGAGCCGTGATCAGCACCTGCGTGTCGTAGCTTGTCGCCCACTGCATGAAGATCCAGGCAGCGTCCGGGTTCTTGGAGTTTTTCGAAACCGCGAGCGACGAGCCGCCCTGGTGTCCGACACCCGGGATCTCGCCGAACCCGGTTTGGTCGACCGTGCGCAGCGCCCGCATCGGCGGTGGACAGCGGACAGCTTCCATGAGACCGGACACCTTCGTGGCCGACGGGTCGTCGAAATAGGGGAAGAATTCGCCCCAGCTCATCATCGACGCGGCGACGCCCTGGGCAACGGATTGCCCCTGGCCGTCCCAGGTCCAGCCCGTCACGCCCGGAGGCATGGTCTTCCAGAGCTTGGTCCAGTAGTCCATCGCTTCCAGGCCGTATTCGTCGTTGCCCGAGAACTTCCCGTCCGCGTTGAAGATCGACCCGCCATGGCCCCAGAGCCATGCCGTCCAGTCGCATTCAAGACTGTAGTGCCCGGATTTCATCTGACCCGTGGAACCGTAGAGGTCCGGTCCCATGGCATCGGTGATCGCCTTGGCCTGCTGGTAGTATTCTTCCAGGGACGACGGCGCTTCGAAGCCCATTTCTTCCCAGATGTCCTTCCGGTACATCATGATGAAGATCGGAATGTCGTACGGGACGCCAACCCAGCGATCCTCATACTTCGCGATACCGTCGACAAGCGCCGGCAGGAAGTCGTCGATATTGTAGTTCGGCATCGCAAGGTCGGGCTTGTTCTCGATCTGCTCGCGCGGATCGAAGACATCCTGGCTCACCGACGCCGCCCAGCTCTGGTCGATGTAGTAGAGATCGTAGGTGCCGAGCTGCGACGCGATGTCCAGGGTCATTTTCTGAAGCACCTGCTCAAGCGGCAGCACTTCGATTTCGACCGTCATTCCGGAGGCTTCTTCGAAATACTTCTTGAGCTGGCTGTTGATCGCGTTCGACGGTGGTGTGGATTCCGTCGCAAGCTTGAGCGTCGTTCCCTTGAACGGTCCGGACACATCCTTCACCCATTTCAGGACCTCGTCGGATGGCCGAAGGTCGTCGGCAGCATTGGCAAGTGGCATCGAACCCAGACCGAAGGGCCGGCGCATGCCCGCACCGAAGGCGGCAGCGCTCAATCCGAGCAGGCCGGCATTTCGCATGAAATCCCGCCGCCCCATGCGCCGGTTGACGAAGGCGTCCACCAGATTGGCGCGATATTGTTTCCTGTCTGTATCTCTCATGACTAACTCCTCCCGTGATACGTGAAAGATGGTCTCCTGAAGACTTTGTGTTGCTCCTATTGCTTGAGGGAACCGAGTGTCAGCCCGCGGACCAGTTGCTTCTGGACCAGCAGGATGAAGAGGAACGCCGGAGCCATCGCAGCCACTCCCAAGGCTGCCATGTTGCCCCAGGCGGTGCCTGTGGATGTGACGAAACTCGACGACACGACCGGCACGGTTTTCAGCCCAGTCTGCGTCAGGGTCAGGACGAAAATGAACTCCGTCCACGAAAAGATGAAACACAGGACCGCGGTCGCCGCGATGCCGCCCTTGGCCATCGGCAGGATGATGCGGCGGAAGATCTTCCAGCGGCTTGCGCCATCGACAATGGCGCTCTCGTCGATCTCCCTCGGAATGTCGTCGAAGAAGCTTTTGAGCAGCAGCACCGCAAGCGGCAGGTTCATCAGCGCATGGATCAGGATGATCCCGGTATAGGAATCCATCAGGCCGATGTCCTTGTAGATGAAGAACATCGGGATTGCGACCGCTACGGGCGGCATCATGCGGGTCGACAGAACCCAGGCGACGAAGTGGTGGCGTCCGCGAAAGTCCATCCGGCTGAGCGCGTAGGCGGCGAAGGTCGATATCGCGATCGCCAGCGCGGTTGAAAACACGGCAACGACGATCGAATCCCACAGGCGCGGCGCCATGTAGAAATTGCCGCCGCCGGGCAGAACCTCCTGCTGGCGCAGGAAGCCGAAGGAAATGCCGAAGACTTCCTCGAAGTTGCGCAACGTCGGCGTGAACGACCAGACGGTCGGCGGAACCGAAAAGATCTCCTTGGCTTCCTTGAAGGCCGTGGTCCCCCAGTAATAGAGCGGGAACACGAAAAGCGAGGTGATAAACCACGCGGCGGCCATGCGCGAGTAGCGCCGATATTTGCTCTCGACAATCACCAGCGCACCTTCGCTATCCAGATGAATAGGTTGGCGATCACGAGGATCAGCACGAGACTGACCAGGCTCAGCGTCGCTCCGTATCCCCACTTGATGAAACTGAAGGTCTGCTGCCAGGCATAGAGCGACAGCGTGTAGGTCGACGTTCCCGGACCGCCGGACGTCATCACGAACATGTAGTCGAACGCCCTGAACAGATCGATGCCGCGGATCAGGACGGCAACCGCGATCACCTTGGACATCATCGGCAGCGTGATCCGGCGGAATGTCTGGAACGCAGACGCGCCGTCCAGCATCGCGGCTTCATAAGGCTCCTGAGGCAGCGACCTCAGCCCGGCCAGGAAGATCAGCACCATGAACGGCGTCCATTGCCAGATATCGGCAAGCATCACGCCCGCCAGCGCCGTCGAACTTGTCGCCAGGATCGGATCCTGCCCGGTCAGGATCCCGAGGGATTCCAGCAGATAGGTGAGCACGCCGAACTCGGGATCTTCCATGAGAAGAAACATCATGCCCGTGATCGCCGGCGGAATGACCAGTGTGAGGGTGAGCAGGCCGCGCAGCAGTCCGAAGCCGGGTTCGTCGGAATCCAGCAGCAGCGCAATGATCATCCCCAGAACGACCTGGATAGCCAGCAGCACGAAGAAGTAGGTGAAGGTCACCGACAGCGCTTCCCAGAAACGCGGATCGTTGACCAGCGTGCTCCAGTTCTCCGTGCCCACATAGACGAGCCGCCGTTTGAACGGGGCGTATTCATGGAACGAAAGCCAGATGTTGTAGAACAGGGGATAGATCGTGAAGACCACGAGCATGGCGACCAGTGGCGCAAGCCACGGCACCGGGCTGTCGCCGGTGATATAGCCTTGCAATCCTCTGGTTCTTACGAACGCCATGCCGATCCTCCCATCAATTTGGCGCTGTTACTTCTTCCCGGCCGGCGGCTTCCGGGTGGCCGCTGCTTTTGCAGCAGGCTTTCTGGCAGCCGCCGCTTTCGCCGCGGGCTTCCTGGCCGCTGCCGTCTTTGCAGCCGGTTTCGCGGCTGCCGCCGCAGGTTTCTTTGCTGCCGCAGGTTTCTTTGCTGCCGCCGCCTTTGCCGCTGGTTTCTTTGCCGCTGCCGTTTTCGCTGCCGGTTTTTTCGCGGCGCGGCGTTTGGGTTTTGGCGTCTCTTTTCCGGCATCGTCCTGCAGGCCGTAGCCGGCAAAACCGCGATGCGTGTCATCGATGGCCGCGTCGCTCAGGAGCACCGGACCACCGATCGCAAGACTGAGGTAATACTGCTTTGCGATGGTCTCCAGCTCGATCGCGCGCCACATCGCCTTGGCGAGGTTCTCGCCGATCGCGATCATGCCGTGATTTGCAAGCAGGCAGGCTGTCCTGTCCGTCATGGCGTCGATGGCAAGTTCGGAGAGTTCTTCCGAACCGAAAGTCGCATAACCCGCACACCGGACGTTGTTTCCGCCGAACGCGGCGATCATGTAGTGGCAGGAGGGGATCTCCTTGCGCGCGATTGCCAGCGTCGTGCAGTAGGTCGGATGCGCATGAACCACCGCACCGGCATCGGGACGGCCGCGCAGCAGCTTCTGGTGGAAACGCCATTCGGTCGACGGTTTCAGCGGTCCTTCGTAGCGGCCGCTCGTGTCTTCAAGTCCGACCGACGCGATCATGTCGGGCGTCATCTGGTCATAGGGTGTCGCCGACGGAGAAATCAGCATCCGGTCTTCGTACCGGACCGAGATGTTCCCTGAGGTTCCCTGGTTGATACCGCTGGAATTCATTTCCCGGCAACGGGCAATGATGTCCTCGCGCAGTGCCAGTTCGGCCTTCTTCATGCGCTCATTCTCCTGTCTGAAACGTTTCTTGCTGCGATCAGGGCGTTCGCGAGCTCTGCAAATCCTTCACCACCCCGCCCGGTCGTGATCCAGCCGGGTTCCGCGTCGATCCGGCCCTTGAAGTCGAGGACGTTCGCCACGCCGCAGGCATTCGGAAAGAAACCGAACATCGGCGCGTCGTTCGGGCTGTCGCCGCAAAAGACAATCCTGTCCTTCTCCGCGTCCAGGTCCAGGTTCAGAACGTCGCGCGCAAACCTGCGCGTCATGGTCAGCTTGTCGTAACTGCCGTACCATCCGTTCACATGGATCGAGGACACTTTTGCCACCGCGCCCTCGTCTTCGAAAATCGCCTTGATGCGATCAACGTCGTCGCGCTCAAGCGCAGGCACGTCTTCGCAAAAATCGATGGCAAGGTCCGCCTCGCGAAACGCCTGATCCGCTGAGACCGCGGCCCCGGGCACTTCCCTCAGGATCCGTGCCGCAATCTGCTCGTAGCGCAGCTTGTTGTTCCGCCTGACGACGTCGCTTGCCGCAAAGACCCGCCGCATCTGCCGCGCAGCACTGTCATAGGCATAGTAGAAAGCGCCGTTCTCCCCGACCACGCCGTCAACGGGCCAGAAACGGGCGATCATGTCGCACCATCCGGCTGGCCGGCCCGTGATCGCCGCGACCTTGAAACCTGCGTGCCTGAGCTTCTCCAGCGCCGAATAAGCACTTGCCGGAAGACGCCCGTCACTCGTCAGCGTGTCGTCGATATCGGCCATGACCGTGTGGATCGACGCGGCGGTATCCCGGGGCATGGAGGCGATCGGCTGCATCGTTTCAGACCTCCCTCGCCGCAAAGTCGTCCAGCAGGCCCGCATCGCAGGCGAGATCCGCGAACGAGAACCGGTTCCGCATCTCGTGCGCATGGCGGACGGCTTCGCGGTAGAAATCGGAGGGCAGTCCGAGGTCCCGTCCGCTCGTCGCGCCACCAACCTCGTTGAGCTTCGCCGTCATGTTGCTGACCGGATCGACCAGCTTGCGGCACTCCGCGCGCAGCTGCGGCCAGATCTCCTGCAGACGTTCATTGAGCCGCGCCGCGCCGTTCTCGTCCAGCGCTTTCTTCCGATATTCCGCTTCGCACTGCGCGGCGATTTCGGTCCCCATCCGGCGCGCCATGTCCTCGCCGTCAACGCGGGTCGGGCGGATCTCCGGCGGCTGTTCCTGGTTCAGGAACCAATCCTGAATGCGGCCCATTGTCAGCGTCGCGACCCCGACCTGTTCGCCATGCAACGTTCCGGTATGCCGGTCGCCGGCAAAACAGTCGATATAGTGGGAAATCTGGTGCTCACCCATCGAGCCATGGTTGGAGACCTTGGTAAAGGCAACGCCGAGACCGGACAGGACAAGGGCCCGGACAAGATAGCCGACAGCCGTGACATCGCCCTGCTTCAAGCCGGACGCATGGGTTTCCAGCATGCCTGCGTCCGGTTCGCCGATGAGATAGGGCTCCATCCAGAACCGGCTTCCGAGCAGCTTGTGCGACATCCACCAATCGATCCGTGCGACGCTGTTGCAAAGACAATCACCGAAACCTGCAGCCGCCATCCGGCTCGGCGCGGCCGCAATCACGCCGAGATCCAGGAACACCCCCTTGGGCGCATGGGCCGGCAAGGAGATTTTCAGTCCGCTCGGCAAACCCATCGACGCCGTCGTCGACGCATAGCCGTCCATCGAGGCGGCCGTACCGAAGACACAGTAGGGACGGCCGTCCTTGGCCGTGACGTATTTGGTGAGATCGTTCACCGTGCCGGATCCCACCGCAATGACGGACGAAAATTCCTGGAGCCGAACCGCCAGTTCATCGGCCGCGTGAACGGTTGCGTGCGGTTTGCCTTCGAGCAGGACTTCGCCGACCGTGATGCCGGCGCTTTTCAGGGTATGCGCAATCCTTGAACCTGCGGCATCCCAAGTGTTGGCATCGGCGACCATCGCGGTTGAATCGCCGATGCCCACGGAGCGCACGAGGTCACCCTCGGCTCCGTCAATCGATTCGGAAATCAGGATCTTGTCGACCGGAGCCCGCGGTCCGGTCTCGCCGGTTTCCGGGTTCACCCATCGGCCGAGATACACGTCCTCAATATGCTCCATCCAACCGTTTTCCGGCCGCTCTGGTAAAGAGGGAGTCTGTTGACTTATTGAGGGCATGCAAAACCTTTCAGTTCAGGAATGACAAATGACAACATCTATTGACATTTGTCAAATCGAATTTCAAACTTCACGGATCGCAAAGGCGAAAGCGAAACAATGTCAGACAGGAAAAGCGACGGTTCAGGCGAGGAAAATGTCAGGTTTGTCGAGGACACGACGGCCTGGGCGACCTGGCTTTACTATGCCGAGTCACGCACCCAGGCGGAGGTTGCCAAGGCCTTGGGCGTGTCGCGTGCATCGGTTGCCAATTACCTCGCGGATGCGCGCAGGCGCGGGCTTGTCACCATCAGTCTGGCACCCGGTCTGCTGGAACAGGCCGAGCTGAGCAAACGGCTCGCGGCCCGCTTCAACCTGAAGGGCGCCTTCATTGCCCCCGAGATCAGCGAAGAAGACGGCGATCCGACCCAGCTTCGAAAGCGTCTTGGCATCGCCGGAGCCCAGATACTCCTGTCGCGCCTGCGCAAGGACATGACGCTTGGCGTCGCATGGGGCCGGACGATGCTGGAACTGGCAAACGCCTTGCCGGAGAGAAATCAGGAGAGCCTGCGTGTGGTGCAGGTCTCGGGCAGCTCGCTCGGGGATGATGTCACGTCCCCGGAAGCCTGTACGCTCTTCATCGCAAACCGTCTCGGTGCGAAGTGCCATAACTTCCACGCGCCGGCAGTCGTCACCACATCGGACCTTCGCACCGCGCTTCTGCGCGAACCCTCCTTGAAACGCCATTTCGAGCGGGTTCACAGCTGCACCACGGTGGTCTTCGGCGTCGGTGAACTCAACGACGAAACCAGGTGGGCGGACGGCAACAACCTGATCCAGCCCTCCGCCGAAGACTACATGAAGGCCGGCGCTGCCGGTATCGTGATCGGCCGGTTCATCGACGCGCAGGGAGACGCCCTCGAAGGGCCGCTGTCCGGGCGGCAGATCGGAATGGAGCTTCAGGATCTGAAAGCCGTTCCCGAGCGCATTTGCGTTGCTGGCGGAACTGAAAAACTGCAGGCCCTGAAAGCCTGCCTGACCGGCGGATACGTCACCGATCTGGTTACGGACAGGTCGACGGCCGAAGCGTTGCTGAGGGAGAAAACATGACGCAGGACCTGGTCATCGGGCTCGACAGCTCCACGCAATCGACCAAGGCCGTCGCCTGGACACGAAACGGAACCCCGGTGGCCGAGGGGCGTGCGTCCATTCCCCTGTCCCAGCCGCAACCCGGCTGGGTCGAACAGGACGTCGAGGACTGGTGGTCCGCCGCGTGCACGGCTTTGCAGGATCTTGGGAACAAGATCGACATGTCCCGCGTCGCCGCACTGGCGATCTCCAACCAGCGCGAGACGGTTGCCTTTCTCGACGCCGACGGAAACGCCTTGCGTCCCGCCGCACTTTGGCTCGACGAACGCGCCCGCGCGGAGGTCGAGCTCCTGAGCCGCGAGATCGGAGCCGAGAAACTGCACCGCGTTTCCGGAAAACCGATCGATATCACGCCTGTGATCTACAGGCTGTCCTGGTTCCGCCGCAACCAGCCGGAGGTCCTCGAACGGGCTGCAAAGGTCACCGACGTCCATTGTTTCCTGACCGGACGTCTCACCGGCAACTGGATGTCCAGCTGGACGAGCGCCGATCCTTTCGGCCTGCTTGATATCGAGAGCATGACCTGGTCCGAAGAATTTCTCACGCACCTGGGCATCCGAGCCGATCAGCTCGGAACGCTTGCGCGCCCGGGCACGGTCACCGGAACGGTTACGGCAGAAGCGGCGGCCGGCACCGGTCTGCCGGAAGGCTTGCCTCTGGTCGCCGCCGGCGGCGACGGCCAGTGCGCGGGGCTCGGCGTCAACGCGGCCCGCGAGGGTGTCGTCTATCTCAATCTCGGAACCGCCCTCATTACCGGGGCCTGGGCACCCGATCCGATGATCAGCCTCAACTGGCGCACCATGACGTCACCGACCGGCAACGGCTATTTTCTGGAAGGATGCCAGCGCGCGGGCGCCTTCCTGATCAACTGGTTCGTCGACACCTTCGCAGGCGGGCGCGACGACCCCTCGGTGTTCTCAAGGCTGGAAGCGGAAGCCGAGACGATACCGCTCGGCTCGGAAGGCGTCACGGTCTGCCCCTACCTCACAGGCTGCATGGATCCGCACTGGGACACAGGTGCGCGTGCCAGTTTCAACGGCCTGTCGCCGAACCATGGCCTAGGTCATCTCTACCGGGCGGTTCTGGAGGCCATGACGCTGGAAAGCGCGCGCGCGATCACGGCCATGCAGGACAACGGTCTGAAGATCGAAAAGATCGTCGCCGTCGGCGGCGGCGGCAACAGCCCCCTGTGGACCCGGATGTTTGCCGATGCGACCGGTCTGCCGGTCCACATCTCGCAAAGCCTGGAAGCGTCCTCTCTCGGAGCGGCCATGAGCGCGGCCACCGGAGCAGGTTGGTTCGAAACCCTCGATGCCGCGGCGGCGGCCATGAGCGAAGAAGGGGAAACGGTCATTCCCGATCCGTCAATGCAGGATGCCTGGCGTGCCCTTTCTGCCCGGCAATTCGCAAGTTACCGGCCTGAATACGCGGGCACCTGACCGTCGTTTCAAAAGCGAAGCGTTTCGAGCGAATAGTCCGGCAGAACTCCGTCGGCCGAAGACAGCGCCTGGACACCACCTGCGATCAGCAGCGTCCGGCAGCCGATCGCGGCCGCACCGGCTATGTCGTGATGATGGCTGTCGCCGATCATGAGCACACGCCCGGGATCGGGATCTCCGAGAACCGCCAGGGATCTTCGAAAAATCTCCGGACCCGGCTTTCCGGCGTAGGTAACGCTGCCGCCGTCCTCTTCGTAATCCTGCGCAACACGTCCGGGACCGAACGCTGCCTTGCCGTCGGCATAGACCACGTGATCCGGGTTGGCACAGATAGCGGGAACCCCCGCTTTTGCCAGCGGACCCAGCATATCGCGATAGGATGCGCGGGAAACCTCTTCCGGTTTGAGACCCGAAATGAGCACAAGACGGATGGCGTCACCAGGGTCATCTGACGGGACAAGCCCCAATCCGTCCAGCACGGTCGTGTCATTCTCGCGGGTAAGGTTCAGCACCCTGTCGCCAGGCGCAAGATCTCCGGCGGCGAGCATCTCGGTGATCCGGGCGCGGGCGACCATGCCCGACGTGATCACCTCCCCGATCAGGTCTTCGGTGAACCCGAACCGGTTCAGACGCTGTCTGTTCGGCTCCTTCATCCGCCCCGAATTGGTGATCGTGACCACCGGCATGTTTATCTCGGCGACTTTGCGAAGACAGGGCAAGGCCTCCGCAAAGACCGCCTTTCCGTCATGAAGAACGCCGAACTGATCGATGAGGATGCCGTCAAACTCCTCGATGATCTCGCCCAGGCCAGAGATGCGGCGGGTCATGCGCGATCCTTTACAAAGCCCCAGGCAATGCGCGCGGACCCTGCCGCCGCTTCTCCGGACGCTACCGGAGCCTCGGGTGTGTTCAGCATTCGCGTGCGCATGCGTGTCCATATCCTGTTGGACGCACCGCCGCCGACCGTCCGGATGGATGTCAGTTTCGGGCCGCCCAGTCCGGCGAGCCGTTCAAATCCGAGTTTCTCGATCGCCGCGATCCCCTCCAGCAGCCCCTTCAGGAACTCTTCCCGTTTTTCCGGGCGCGGATCAACACGCGATTCAAGATACGGGTCATTGACCGGAAACCGCTCGCCGGTGCGCGGCAAGGGATAGTAGTCCAGTCCCGTCGGGATCTCGGGATCGATCCGCTCGCTCAACGAAGCGATCTCGTCAGGCGGAAAATGGGCCGCAAGCGCCTCGCCGCCGCTGTTGGAGGCACCACCCGCGAGCCATTGATCGCCGATACGATGACTGTAGATCCCGAATTCGGGTGCAAAAATCGGTTTGTCGGAAAGCAGTTTCAGCGTCAACGTCGTGCCGAGTGCGGTCACGCCGTCTCCGGGGCTCGAGGCACCGGTGGCAAGAAACGACGCACAGCCATCGGAAACACCGGCAACGATCGGGATGCCTTTCGGCAGTCCGAACGCACCGCTCGTGACGCCGGTCATCGTCCCGGTCGCGACGACATCCGGCAAAAGCCGGGTGTCCATCCCGGTCGCCGGCATCCAGTCAGGCCAGGTCCTCTCGATCGGGTCATAGCCTGTTTTCAACGCATTGCTTTCATCACTCGGCACGGGCCTTCCGGCCAGCTGTTCCGCGATCCAGTCCGCCTGGTGGGCAATGCGCGCGACACCGGTCCTTGTCTGCAATGAGATGCAGCGGGCAAGGGCGGAGCTGGCCCCGTGAGCCGCGCTTTGCCTGGGAGCCACGGCGGCGATTGCCTTCGGGATCGACGGATCGTCGACGGTATCGTTGTACATCAGCGCATACCCCAGGGGCCGGGCAGCATCATCCAGCGCGAGCACGGTTCCTGAGGTCCCGTCGACACAGATTGCCGTGACATTGCCGGGGTCGATGGCCCTGAGCATCCCGGAGAGCGCCTCCGACAGTGCCGCCAGCCAGACGGCAGAGTCATTTCTCGGCCCCCTGGAAAGATCCATGGCCGCCTTCGTCACCTTGACAACCTCAAGGTCCTCGGAAAGCGCAGCCACGCGTACACCCGACGTGCCGACATCGATCCCGAGCGCAAGAAATTGTGTCATGCTGTTGCGCCATCGCTCGTGTTGAGGGCCTGGCGCAGCTTCTCCGCATCCCAGTTGATCAGCTCGTTCTCCTGCTGGTCCGACAGACGTGTCACATCCGAACCCGGCGCAACGCGCACGAGCACGTCGCCAAAGGCACGCACCAGTGTCAAGGTCGCAGCATTTGCGTCCGCGGGGATGGCGACCCCTTTGCCCGGACAGATCACGAGTTTTCGCGCCGACCGCCCCGCCGATCCCCGGCGCGCCGCTTCGGCAACCGTTTCCCCTTCCCTTGCGACCACGCATCCCGGCCCGAGAAACACGACGTGGTCGGGATAGAGGGAATTGCCATCCGCGATCTCAAGCAGGCCGTCGTGGAACGCGACCGCCTGCGTCGTTTCAAAGGGCGCCGGCACCCAGTCCGTTCCCACCAGGGAGCGGACAAAGGCCGCCTGCGCTTCGCCTGCAAGGTCGACCGAAGCAGGTTCCAGCCGCCGGGAGACTTCGAACAGCCGGTCCCGCGCCTCGCCGGCACTCTGTCCGGTCGCGACCAGGCCGTGATTGCCGAGGATCAGGATTTTGGTCGAGCCCGTTGCCCGCGCCATGATCGCCCGCGCGAGATCGAGGCCAGGCTTCGCGTAAGGGATGAACACCGCATCAAGACCGGCAAGCTTGTCCCGGACAATCTCTTCGGCATCGGAGCGGATGGCGATCGCAATCGTCGCCACGCAATGCGTGTGCAGAACGACGGGACTGTCGAGCAGCGCGTGTACGGATGTTTCGATCGACGAGTGCAGTGCCGGCGCTCCGTCCACGTCGGCAAGAAACCGCGCCGTATCGCCGGCGTCTTCGTCTCCCGATTGCAAGGCGGCCACGAACCGGCCGGAAAACACCGGAACCATGATGTCGCGTGTATCCGCTTCGGCCAGCCACGTGCCCGAGGCCTTGATCCACATCTGCCCGTCCCGCTTCAGCGACGTGTTGCCGCCTGGCCCCTGAACCTGCAAAGGGTCCCTGCCCAGTTCGGCGGAGATTGATCGAAGTCTTTCGAACTCCGCATCATTCCGCAATTCTAGAAACGGGTTCATCAAGCGTCGGCCTCTTTTCCAACCAGGTTTCAAAATCCGACTTTTCCTGCCGCGTCAGGAACAGCCCGTGCTTCGTGCGGCGGAGCAGAATGTCTTCAGCGCTCACGGCCCATTCGTTTTCGATCAGCCAGACGGCTTCACGTTCAAAGAAACAGTGTCCGAAATGGTGCCCGAGATCGGACAGGGCGTTGACGCCGTCCAGCAGACGCACGGCATCGGTTCCGTAACAGTGCCCCAAGTGGCGCAGCAACGCCTCGGGCAGGAAACCGTAACGCTTGCTGAACCCGGCGAACCAGGTCTCGAACTGCTTGTCCGGCAGGTCGCCACCCGGAAGCGGGGTGTCCGCCGTCCAGGCTCCGGCCATCTCGGGAAAGTAGGGGCCGAGCATTTGCAACGCGTGCTCAGACAGCTTCCGGTAGGTCGTCAGTTTCCCGCCGAAAGCGGAGAGAAGCGGCGGCGACTTTGCACCGGGGTCAAGCGAACCGTCGAGTTCAAACTGATAGTCGCGTGTCACGGCAGACGCGCTCTTGCTGGCATCGTCGTCGAAAAGCGGCCGGACGCCGGAATAGTCGAACAGGACGTCGTCCGCGCTGAACGTATGGTCGAAATAGTTTCCGAGAATGCCGAGCAGGTAGTCGACCTCCGACTGGTCGATCGCGACGTCTTCGGCCTTGCCGTCGAAGGGGATGTCGGTCGTGCCGATAAGCGCCATGTCGTCGAAATAGGGATTGACGAAGATTAGGCGTTTGTCGGGCGCCTGCAGAACGTAGCCGTGGTCGCCCTGCCACCACTTGGGCAGCACGATGTGGCTGCCCTTGACCAGGCGCACACGCATGCGCGAATTCACGCCCGCAACCTCGCCGATGACCTTTTCGACCCAGGGTCCGGCCGCGTTGAAGATTGCTTTTGCATAGACGGTTGTCGGACTGCCGGGCTGGTCGCCTCTGAGCTCCGCACGCCAGACATCCCCTTCCCGCCGCGCCGATACGCACGGGGTTCTGGTGAACACCTGCGCACCGCGCCGGGCCGCATCCACCGCGTTCAGGACAACCAGGCGCGCATCATCGATCCACACGTCCCAGTAACTGAACCCCTTCTTGTATTTGTCCTTGAGCCTTTCGCCGGCAATGTTGTGCCTGAGATCAAGCGCAGAGGAGCGCGGCACCCGTTTCCGGCCGCCCAGATTGTCGTAAAGAAACAGTCCGAGGCGAATGAGCCATCGCGGCCGCTGCTCGGGACTGTGCGGCAACACCAGCTGCAGCGGCCAGGAAAGATGCGGCGCGGCCTCCAGAACGACCTCGCGCTCGTTGAGCGCCTCGCGCACGAGCCTGAACTCATAATATTCCAGGTAGCGCAAACCGCCGTGGATGTATTTCCCCGATCTTGAGGACGTGCCTTCGCCGAGGTCTCCCTTTTCGCAGAGGACGACGGACAAGCCGCGCCCGGCGGCATCGCGCGCGACGCCCACACCATTGATCCCTCCGCCAACGACCAGCAGGTCCACGGGGCGATCGGCGGATCGTCCCTGCGGCTCGTATCTGGTGTGGTCAGACGTCACAAGGTTCATTCAGACCTCAACACGGACTGAGTGGCGGTTCGTTTGAAATCCAGCGCCGCACTTCTTCGGCAATCCTCTGCGCGGCTATCTTCACGGTCTTGCGCGACGCCCCGGCAATATGCGGCGTCAGTGTCACGTTGGGCAGCTGCAACAGCGGATCGTCGGGCCTGGTCGGCTCCACAGCAAAGGTTTCCAGCATCGCCCCGCCCAGGTGCCCGCTCGACAGGGCTTCGAACAGGGCGTCGTAGTCCATCAGCGGACCACGGGCCGTGTTGACGATCACTGCCCCCGGCTTCATCGCCGCAAACGCGTCTGCGCCAATCATTCCTGTTGTTTCCTTGGTCACCCTCGGGTGCAGTGTGACGACGTCGGATTCCTTCAAAAGGGTTTCGAGGGCGACCTGTTCGACACCGTCGCGGCTGTCCTCCACGGAGAGTTGTACATAGGGATCGGCGACCAGGACGCGCGTTCCGAACGCGCGCAGCAGCTTCACCACCCGGGTGCCGACATTGCCGTAGCCGATGACGCCGACACACATGTCCGAGAGTTCGTTGCCGGCAATGTCCGCACGGTAGAGATCGCCCCTGTAGTCGCCCTTGCGCAAGGCATCATGGCCCTTGGTGATGTTGCGCGTTTCGGCGATGATCGCACCGATGGTGAATTCGGCAACGGCCGAGGCGTTCCGTCCGGGCGTATTGACGACAAGGACGCCTTTCTCCCGTGCTTCGTCCATGGCGATGTTGACCGGTCCGCCCCTGGAAACCCCGACGAGCTTGAGATTGGGCGCTGCCTCCAGCACGCCAACGGAAACGGGGGCCAGATGTGTGACCAGCACCTGTGCGTCCTGCACGTGCTCAAGCACCATTTCCGGTGTTCCCATGTATTCCTTCAATCCCTCCAGGCCGGGAGAAGCGTAGCCGTGTTCCATCGCCTCGTCGGGCCAAGCCAGGTCCAGGCACTTGCAGGTGACGCGGTCACCGCACAACGCGAGGATTTCCCTCTCGAAGACCGAGGACTCCATGAACCGGTCGCCTATGATCGCCACAGTCGTCATTGGGTCAGCTCCCGTCTCGCCTGCGCCTGCCGGTCCCAGGCCTTCGGCAGGGCAAGCCTCGTTTCCAGATAACCGTCGAAAAGGGTGTCGTAGAGCCGGACCAGTTCCTCATCGGGAAGAACCGCGTCGTTCAGGAGCGGGGTGACCCAGCTGTCCACCGCGCTTGCCACGTTCCTGAACAGACCCTGCTGAACGGCAGCGATCATGGCCGCGCCTGCGGCCCCCGCCTCCGGCTGCGCGATTGTGCGCACCGGCGCATTCAGACAGGCGGACAGGAGCGAGCGGCAGGCGTTCGACTTGGCGGCACCTCCCGTCATCCGGATCTCGCCCGGCACGTGGCCCATGGTCTGGTAGCAATCCCTGGCGGCGAGCACGAGACCGTCGAACACGGCGCGCAGCATGTCGGCCCAAGTCGTCCCCTGATCGAGACCGGTCCAGCTCGCCCTTGCATCGGGATTGGTGAAGGGCCCCCGTTCGCCGGCTGAGGAGATATAGGGGTGAAAGAAGGCTGCGCCTGGCGTTGCGCCAAGGACAAGATCGTCCATGGAAACCAGGAACTGTTCCGGATCCACACTCAGGTTCTGCGATTGAAACACCTGCACCGCGAGACCGAGCGCCCAGTCGATATT
This sequence comes from Roseibium sp., assembly GCF_965232425.1. Lineage (GTDB taxonomy): Bacteria > Pseudomonadota > Alphaproteobacteria > Rhizobiales > Stappiaceae > Roseibium. Next base: position 3,784,933 of record NZ_OZ246971.1, on the reverse strand, counting down.
CAGCGTGGCGGCCATGTTGGTCTGCATCTGCGCGAATGCGCCGCCGGGAAACGGCATCGTGTATCCGCACATGTCCTCGTTCAGCACCACCGCGTCTGCATTTCCCACGAAGCGCATGTGCATGCCGGTGGAACCGAGAATCGTGAGGCCGGGCGAAACCGCCGGATCGTAGAGACCGGCCCCGAGCGCGCTGCACATGACATCGACCAGCCCGAGACAGACCGGCGTCCCGGCGCGCAGGCCGCTCTTCACCGCGGCCTCCGGGGTCAGACCGTGCGAAACGGTCGTGCCGTCGATGATCGGCGGCAGCAGATCCCTGTGTTCGGCCAGATCGAGGCTTTCGATCACGTCCGGCGCATAGTCACGCGTCCTGTAGTCACCAAATGTGAAGACGCCCTCGGAAATGTCCGAGGCCAGAACACCGGTGAGCTTGAAGTAGAGCCAGTCCTTGCAATGAAGTGCACTGGTGCTTTTTTTGAGGAGTTCAGGTGCATGCTCCTTCATCCAGCACAAATGCGTGCGCATCTGGCACACGTTGATGCCGGTCGCGGTGCGCTCATAGATGAGACGGCCGCCTGGCATTTCCGCCAGCCGGCGCGAGGTCGCGGCGGCGCGGGAATCGAGCCAGAGCCAGCCGTCATGAACCGGCTCGCCGTCCCGATCGATGAGCCACGTGCCATCGCCTTGCCCGGTGACGCCGATCGCCGCGCACCGTGCCGCGCAAGCCGGCACCTGCTCGACCAGCTCGGCCAGCACGAGGGCGGTGTCGGCCCAGGTGCGGTTCATGTCCTGCTCCACGCCCCCGTCCGGGAGGCTCACATATTCATTCCGGCGGCTTGCCAGCGCAATTTGCTGTCCGTCCAGCCCGAAGGCGACCGCCTTGATCACCGACGTCCCGGCATCGATCCCGATGAGGAGATCCTTTGCACTCATGCCAGCTGCCCTCCGTGGCTGAGTGCGTCACCCGACCTGGTGTCGAATATGTGCAGGTCGTCGGCTGATATCGCGACGCTGATCCGCTCACCGGGTTTGGGTAGCGCCAGATCATGCACGACCGAAACGATGCTCCCGCCGGCAAAACGCGCGGCAATATGCGTCTGGTCGCCGAGCCACTGGTTTGCGAACACCTCCGCGGGCAGTCCCTCCTCGGTCAGTTGAACCGAATGCGGCCGGATCCCGATCATGATCCCCTGGTCCTGCTGAATACGGTGCTGCAGATCACTGGAAAAGGCAGAGGAAGGATAGGACAGCACGATGTCCGGCGACAGACGCAGCTCGACCCGGTCGGAACCAATCTGTGCCGTCGCTTCAAAAAGGTTCATCGGCGGCTCGCCTATGAAAGCACCGGTGAAGATGTTCGCCGGCCGGTTTTTCAGGTTCTCGGGAGTGTCGAACTGCTGCAGCACGCCGCCTTCCATAACGGCAATCCGGTCGGCAAGTGCATTGGCCTCGGTCTGGTCATGGGTGACCAGAATGGCCGTCAGTTCGTGTTCCTTGATGTAGTGCTTGATACGGCCGCGCAGGATCGCGCGCAGCTGCGGTTCAAGCTGTCCCATCGGTTCGTCAAGAACATGAAGATCCGCACGGCGAATGAGGGCGCGTCCGAGGCTGACCCTCTGCTGTTGCCCGCCGGAGATCGCATTGGGATACTTGTCGAGGATGTCGTCGATTTCCAGGAGCGCGGCAATCTGCTCGACCCGCGTGTTGACTTCCGGCTGAGGCAGTTTTTCCGATTTGAGCGCAAACGCGATGTTCTCACGGATCGAAAGCGGCGGGTAGAGCGAGTAGCCCTCGAAGGCCATCGCAACACCGCGTTTGGCGGGTGCAAGGCGGTCGATGCGGCGTCCGTCGATATCGACCTCGCCGGAACTGACCTCCTCGAAACCGGCGATCATGCGCAATGTCGACGTCTTGCCACAGCCTGACGATCCGAGCAGGGCGACAATCTCGCCGCGCCGAACCTCCAGGTCGAGATCCTGCACGGCATGCACTTCATGCGCAGTGCCCGGATTGTACTTCTTGTTGACCGATTTCAGATGGAGTTGCGCGCTCATGCCGCTTCCTCCACGCGGTTGCCGTCCGGTTCCGGCGCGATCCTGTTTCCTGTCTCGCGGTCGAACAGGATGGCGTCCTGTGCCGCGATCCTGAGGTTGACCTCAGGCCCCGGCGGGACCGGATCCTGCGCCGGTTGCGACAGAAGGATTTCCCGCCCGCGCAGGGTCGTGACGAGGGTAACCGTCTTTTCGTTGAACGGGGTCACCGCCTCGATGGTGACCGGAAACCCGCCCGTCACGGTGAAAGACAACGCCTCCGGCCTGAGACCGACGATGCAGTCCCGGCCGGCAACGCCGGGAAACCGCCCGTGGAAGTCGACCCTCTGGTCGGAGATGAAACCATGTAGGCCCCGGTCGTCTTCCTTCGGAACGATATCGAGAAGATTGATCGTGGGATCGCCGAACAACTGGGCGATCTGCGTATTGGCGGGCCGCCGGTAGATGTCGGCCGGCGAGCCGATCTGGACGATCTTGCCCTGATCGAGAACCGCGATCCGGTCACCGAGCGCCATGGCTTCCTTGTAGTCCTGCGTGACATAGATGATCGTCGCGCCGCGATCGGCCAGAAGACGGGGCAGCTCCAGGCGCATCTCGAAGCGCAGCTTCGCATCCACGTTGCGCAACGGATCGTCGAGCAGAAGAACCCTGGGTTCGGAAACCAGCGCGCGGGCCAGTGCGGTCCGCTGTTTCTGACCATTCGAGAGCGCCTTCGGTGCGTGCGAAAGCACATGCTCGATCTTCAGCAGCTGCGCGACCGCCTCCACCTTCGTGCGGATCTCCGACGCGGACATGCGCTTGGAGGTCAGCGAACTGGCGATGTTGTCGTAGGCGCTCATGTGGGGAAAAAGGGCGAAGTTCTGAAACGCCATGCCGATCCCGCGGTATTCGGGTGGCACGTCCGTGACATCCTCGCCCCCGATGAGGATGGTGCCGCTGTCCGGCTCGATCGCCCCGGCAACACTCCTCAGCAACACGGTCTTGCCGGCGCCCGACTTGCCGAACAGCACCAGGGTCCCGCCCTCGGGTACGCTCAGCGACACGCCGTCGAGCACGGTTTCCGCACCGAAGGTTTTTGTCAGTGATGTGAGTTCAAGAAATCCCATTCAGATCAACCCTTCACCGCACCGAGGGAAAGCCCTTCGACAAGATATCGTTGTGCCCAAAGCGCAAGCGCAAGTGTCGGTGCAATGGACAGTACGATGGCAGCCGCGATCTGTCCGTACTGGATACCCGACGCCGTCACGAAGGCAAGGGCACCGACCGTCACCGGCTGCTTGTCTGCGGAGGCAAGAACCAGAGCGAAGATGAAATTGTTCCACGCAAAGATGAAGGCGAGCAGTCCGGCAGCCGCAATGCCGGGACCGGCAAGTGGCAGGGCAATCTTCCGGAAGGTCGAGAACCAGCTGTGGCCCGCGATCCGGTAGGCATATTCGATGTCCGGCGAAATATCTTCGAAATACCCCCTGACGATCCAGAGGATCAGCGGCAGACAGATCAACTGGTAGACCCAGACCAGCCCGAGATAGGTGTCCGCAAGGCCGATCTCCTGGAAATAGAGCGTCAGCGGCAGCAGAACCAGCAGCGGCGGGGCGAAGCGGAAGGACAGCAGCGTGAAGGCAATGTCTTCCGATCCCCGGAACTTGTGCCGCGCGAATGCATAGGCCGCCGGAACGCCCAGCGCCAGTGCGACCGCCACGGAGCAGACGGACAGGATGATCGAGTTCATGAGATTGTTGACGAAGTCGATCCCCATGCTGGCGACGTTTGAATCCAGGCGGCCGGCGAGGATCGCCATATAGTTGTCCAGTGTCGGCGCGAACGACATGGACGGAGGAGATCTCAGGATCGTCTCGTTGGTCTGAAGGCTCATGAGCACGATCCAGAAGATCGGGAACATGAAGAAGACGATGATCACCGTGAGCGCCGCGCGCCGGAACCAGCGTTCCAGGAAGGAAGTATGATCCATCTTACGCGCCCCCTTTCGCGCGCTCTCTCAAGCGGAGCCAGTTCTTGACGAAGATGTTGGACAGCACGTAGGTGATTGCCCACAGGATCAGAAGCAGCGCCGCCGATCTTCCGACATTGGTCGACTGGAAGAAATTCAGATAGGCCTCGACCTGGAACACCATGAGCGTATCGCCCGGCCCGCCCTGCGTCATTGCGTAGATGATATCGAACTGCTGAATGGAATCGAGCAGGCGGAACAGGGCAGCCGTCAGGATATAGGGCATCAGCATCGGCAGCGTGATCCGCCAGAATTGTTCCAGTTGCGGCACCCCGTCCAGGGCCGCCGCCTCGAAGGGCTGGGTGGGCAACGATCGCAATCCGGCAAGCAGCAGGATCATCATGAAGGGCGTATAGACCCAGATATCGACCAGGATCACGGTGAACAGCGCCGTGTCCGGCGACGAGCCCCAGCGGAAGTCGTCAAATCCGATCACCTGCATGAAATAGCTGAGGATCCCGAAATTGGGGTTGGTCATCAGCTTGAACATCAGGGCTGCAAGCGCAGGGGCCGTCATCAGCGGCAGAAGCAGCATGATGGAGATGAAATTGTTGACGGTGCTTCGCTTCTTCAGGAGCAGTGCAATCGCCAGACCGAGAAGAAGTTCCAGAACGACGGTGGAGCCCGCATAGACCAGAGACACTTTCAGCGTGTTCCAGAAATCGGAGTCGGTGAGGAATTTGACGTAGTTCTCACCCCAGTTCATGCCCCGGTTCCAGGGCTGGGACATCCGGTAGCGCTGCAGCGAATAATAGATCGCCGTCACGAACGGGATCAGGATCCCGATGCACACGAGGAGCGCTGGAAGGCTCAGAACATAGGGGAGTGCCCTGGGCGAGATCAGCTGACGCCGCCGGGTCGTCAAGGTGTCGGTCATGGAAACACCGGGTCTGGATTGTCTTTGTTTGTCGGCTCAGGACGGCATGTGCGGCGTTGGGAACCGCACATGCCGCAGGCTGCGGCCTATCTCAGTCCCGCTTCGGTGAGCTGGGAGTTCATGCTCTCTGCAAGCTGATCAAGGCCTTCATCGACCGGAACCTCGTTGGCAACCATGCGCTGCAACGTGGCTGCCCATTCCGTGGTCAGGTCGAAGAACAGCGGCTGCGCCGTGAACTTGATCGACGCCCCGGGTGCGGACACGTCGTGCATTTCCACGTATCCCGGATAGTTCTTGTTCAGCCGCTCGCGGAAAACGTCGCTGTCCCAGACCGACTTGCGGACGGGATTGACGAAGTCCATTTCCGTTGCGCCGAACAGTCCGTGCTCCGGTCCGGACGCCCACTGCATGAAGTACCAGGTGGCATCGAGATCCTTGGAGAACTTCGACATGGCGAGCGACCAGATCCAGATGTTGGGGGTCGGTGCCGACGCTGCCGGGTTCGCCGCGAACGGTGCGAAAGCCAGTTGGCCTGCCATAGCGTTTTCGCCGCCATTCATGAAGTAGCCGAGAATGTCAGCATCGAAGATCATTGCCGACTTGCCTGCGCCCAGATCGGTTCCGACCTGATACCAGGTATGGGTCGACCAGTCGCTCGCACCGCTTTCCTGGATCATCTTGACCCACTTGGCATGGAACTCCTTCGACCCGGCCGTGTTCATCGCCGCACTGAGCTTGCCGCCGTCGTTGCTCAGATCCGACTCGCCGAAATTGGCATAGGCGGACAGGAAGCCCGGGTGAATGGTCGCCCAGGACCGCGATCCGCGCACACCGACACCGTAGACGCCGTCATTGCCCGCCTGAACGGCGGCGGCTGCCTCCAGCATCTCGTCGAGGTTCGTCGGCACCTTGACGCCGGCCTTTTCGAACATGGCCGCATTGAACGTGATGTTGTTCTGCTCATACCCCCAGGGGATGCACCACTGCTTGGCATCGGCGGAGCCGAGTTCGCCACCGGGCACGCCGTTCCAGGCACAGGACTTGCGCACGCCTTCCAGCATATCGGCCCAGTTGTAGTTGGGATTGGTTTTCGAATCGTCGTTCAGCCATTCGTTATGATCGACGATCCAGCCGGCCGGACCGTAGGTCCAGGTCATGTAGGCGCCGGTCATGAACGCGTCATACTCGCTGGAACGCGAGGACAGGGCCGCCGTGACCTTGTCGAAATAGACGTCTTCCGGGAAGATGTCATAAGAAACATCCATGCCGGTCAGGTCCTTGAACGCCGGCAGATTTGCGATCATCGCATCCGTGTAGGGATGTTTGTTCAGGAGCAGTTTGACGCTTTTGCCCTTGTGCTTCTGCCAGTCGAAGTCGGCGGCAAGCGCACTGGTCGCCATCATGTTGTAGAGCGTGCCCGCGGAGGCCGCGGTCATGCCAAGTCCGCCGAGACGTCGAATAAGAGCTCTGCGATCCATTTCACCGCGCAGGAACGCTCCTATGGCATCTTTTTCCTTTTCGTACATCTGTATTTCCTCCCTAGTGAATTCAGGCTCGTCGCGTCATTGGTGATCTTCTACAAGCGCCTTTGCAGTTACCTCGTCAGTCAACAGACCGGTCAGATGACCGTTCTTGAGTGCAGCGGTGATCGCTTTGACCTTGTTTGCTCCTCCGGCAATCGCGGTCACTTCGCGTCCTTTCAGGCTTTCGATCGGCGGTGCCATGACCCGTTGGTCGAACTCCGTTTCGATCTGCCGCCCGTCAATGTCGAAGAACTGGCCGAGCAGTTCCGCGACAGCTCCGCTTTCGCGGAGTTCTCTCGTCCTGTTGAGATCATCAATCGCCGTGTCGATGATGCTGCCCGAGTCCGGATCGAGGCTGCCGACGCCCAGCACCACAAGCGAGGCCTCGTCGATCAGGGACATCGTGTCGGCGATGCCGAACTGCTTCATCATCACGGCCTTGTCCTCCGCCGTGTTCGCATAAAGCGGTGCCGGCAGAAGGTGGGCCTCGGCCCCCGTTTTCTGAGCGAGGCGATAAATCACGTCATACGGGTTGGCGGCGAAAGAGCGCGTGAGGCCGCCGAGCACGGACACGAATTGCTTGCCGACCACCGGGTCGCGCCCCATGGCGTTGACCGAAGCCGTCAGGGTCCGGCCGTTGCCGAGCCCGATCGTCTTGTGCCGGCTGCCGCCTGACACCTCCATCAGATACTGCGCGCCGACGGTCGCAAGCGAGCGGAGTGGCATCGGTCCGCTCTCGGGAATTTCCATCGCCACCCGGCAGAACTTGAGGCCGAAGCGCTCCATCAGCTGCCGTTCCAGCATCACGCATTCGGTCGCTTCGACATCGACGAAAATCTGGACCAGGCCGTCGGCCTGCGCCCGCGCGATCAACCGGTGCGCCCGGGTGTTGGTCACGTTCAGATGGCGTGCGACCTCACCTTGTGTGAGCCCGCCGACAAAATGCAGCCACGCTGCGCGTGCCGCGACATCGGGATTGGTTTTTGCGTCGATCGCCATTCCACCACTCGAAGACTGCAAAAAAATGCGTTGGTGAAAAATATTGCAGAATGAGCACGAACGGTCAAGCGTTCAAAAAGACGGCCCCTGAAAGCGGCGCTCGGAAACCGGCCCCACCCGGCAGCCGAAAGATGCAGTCACACGGATCCGCACGTACGGCATCAGGCACTTGGGCCGAGCCGCAGTTTTCGTATTGTTCAGAAGAAAAATCGGGAGTCGGATGCCGGTATTAGCACCGGCGAAGCGGCACTCTCACTTAAGCGCGCGCCTGTCGCTCCGCGACATGATCGCCGGAAACTTACGTGAACTCGGCCACCACAACGCCGGCTTCGCGCAGCATCTGCCGGGAAACCTTGAAACTGTAATCGAGTGCCCCGTCTGCTTCCGGTATCGGCGGAGCAACGATTTTCCGGATGCCGGATTGAATGATGGCACGTCCGCAATCCGCGCAGGGAAACCGGTTGACGTAGAGCGTGCACCCTTCCAGCCGAGCACCCGCGCGCGCTGCATTGTAGATCGCATTGCGTTCCGCGTGCTCGAACCAGAAGAACTTTTCGCCGCTCGGACGGTCGAACCTTGCCGGGTCGGAAGAAGAGACCCCGCGCGCCAGGCCGTTATATCCGGTCGATCTGATCTCGTGCCCGTTGGGAGAGACAATGACGCAGCCCACCTGGAAATCGCGATCCTCGGACCACGCCGAGATCTGATCGCAGAGCGCCATGAAACGCCGGGTCCAGGTGTCTTCGTCCGCCATTGCTTCAGTCCTGTGCGAGGCTCTGCTTCAAGGCCGCTCCGGCCTCTTCGGGAAGCGTCAGGAAAGGCGGCAGCACACGGCGCCATTCCGTGTTCTCCGTCCTTTCCCCGACAAGAAACTTGATACCGGAGATCAGTGTCGGTCCGGCCATCAAACTCCTCTGCCGTGCGATCTCCCCGCAAGCTGCCGGCGCAGGCGCGTCCCGGTTGGACCAGATCTCCCCGGCCCTTGGTGCCGTGTGGTTCAATGTGGCGGATATGCATCCGGCGAAGCCATCTTTGACGGCCGTTTGCAGCGCGGTTTCAGAACTCGGAAAAACGCTCAGGGACGGAGACGCCGCAACGATGGACCTGCAATAATCCAGATCGCCGGACGAATCCTTGATCCCGGCAAAACGGTCAGGCGCAATGGTGGCAAGATCGGAAATGACGTCGACCGGGATCGTGATCCCGGTCATTTGCGGAAAGTTGTAGAAATAGATCCTGATGCCGCGCGACCCCAGGGCATCGTGCAACGCCAGATACCAGCTTTTCAGGCCCGACGGTGTCGCGGGCTTGTAGTAGTAGGGCGGCAGAACCAGCGCCACCTTGTAGCCCAGATCATCCGCGTGTTCGGTCAGCGCAATCGTTTCCCTGAGGGACGGCGTGCCCGTCCCAACCATCAGCTTTTCCTTGGCAAACGCGGCGGCCGCCCAGGTCATCACATCGCGCCGGGCAGCGGCATCAAACGAACTCGCTTCACCGGTCGACCCCAGGACATTGATCCCGTCGCAGCCGTTGTTCAGCACCCAATCGCAGTGCTCCAGGAACAGATCCTTGACGGGAGTGAATGACCGGTCGACCGGGGTTGGAACGGCTGCAACAACGCCTTGCATCAACGCGTGTCCTTTCTGAGATAGTGTTCGGCCAGCGTCGCCAGCCCGGGTGGGTCCTTGAGCGGTTCGTCACCTTTCGACCACCCGCCCGGTTCCAGAAGGGTGTTGGCGCCGTCACGAAACGCTGCATCGTTTATGGCAAGGAAAGCGTGCTGCGCCTCCTCGACCTCGTCGGCATACCGTATCGCATCGACGGGGCAGATGCTCTCGCACATCCCGCACTCGATGCATTCGGTCGGGTGGATGTAGAACATCCGCTCGCCTTCATAGATACAGTCGACCGGGCACACTGTTGTGCATATGCCGTCCTTCACGTCAATACAGGTGCTCGTAATGACGAGTGTCATCCGATCAACGCCCTTTCCAGACCGGCGCCCGCTTTTCCCGAAATGCGGCAACCCCCTCGTCGGCATCATCTGAACAAAGCGCCGCCTCGAGTTCGTCCGTCGGATACCGAAACGCCTCCTGCGCCGCCAGATGCGCCGTCTGACGGTTGATGGCCTTGATCGCCCGCAGGCTGAGCGGAGCACACATCAGCAGCTCGGCCACCCATCGGTCGGTCTCCGCGTCCAGGTCTTCAGGCGGAACGATCGCGTTGATCAATCCGTAACGTTCCAGCTCCGGCGCCGGCAGCAGCCGTCCGGTCATCATCATGCCCATGGCGATGTTTCGCGGAACCAGACGGGGAAGCAGCACCATGCCGCCGTCGAGCGGTACGCGCCCGACCTTCGCTTCCGGCAGCCCGAACCGCGCCGTCTCGGCAGCGATGACGATATCGCACCCCAGAACCATTTCCAGCCCGCCGCCGAGGGCGAGACCGTTGACGCGCGCGATCACTGGGGTCGACATCTGCCGGAGCGCAATCCCCGTGAACCCGGACGCACTGATGTTTTTCCAGTAGTCCACCCCGGTCAGGCCGGTGTCTTCCTTCAGGTCCGCGCCCGCGCAGAAAGCCTTCGGACCGGCGCCAGTGAGAACGACACACCGGATGTCCGGGTTCTGCTCGACCTCTTCCCAGATCTCCGCCAGTCGCGCATGAGCGGCGCTATCGACGGCGTTCAGACGCTCGGGCCGGTTGATGGTCACGCGTGCGACGTGACCATCAACGTTGAAGTCGACACTCATTCGGCCGCCTCGTTGCTGAGGAGCACGGCCAGTTCCTGCAGCACTTCTTCCGTATGTTCCCCGAGTTTCGGAGGAACACGACGGACGACAAGCGGCGCGTCACTCAGATGGACGGGCGAACCCGCGAGGGTGATCTCGCCAAGCACCGGATGGTCGATGGCATGTAGCATGCCGTTGATCTTCGTCTGCGCGTCTGCCAAGGCGTCTCCAAGCGATCGGACGGGGGCGCACAGAAGATCCTGCGCCTCCAGCCGTCCCAGCCAGTAGGCGGACGAGTTCCCGGCAATCGCTTCCCGGAACCGCTGCTGCAGGAACGGTTTGTGCCTGCGCTGCACGTCCAGCGTCGGATAGTCGGGCGACAGGTCGTCGATCTCAAGCGCAGTGCAGATATCCTGCAAGGGGTTCGCCTTGAAGGCGCCGACGATAACGATGGCGCCGTCAGTGGTGTCGAAAACACCGGTCAGCGGCATGGCGGCCCAGTTCAAAACTTCCCTGTGTTTCGACCATTGCGCCGCTTCCTGCATCTGCATCGCGATCATGCTGTCATAGAGTGAGACCTCGACTTTCTGTCCGCGACCCGTTTTGTCGCGCATCAGGAGCGCTGCAAGCACGCCCTGCACGAGATGCATGCCCGCCGAATAGTCGCAAAGCGTCGTCGGATAGATCGATTTCGGAATCGAAGGGTCCTGGGTCTTCTCCATGACCCCTGTCATCGCCTGGGCCAGCACATCCTGCCCGCCCTTGTGGGCGTAGGGGCCGGACGAGCCGAAGCCGGTACCGGAAGCGCAGATGATCCGCGGGTTGAGTTTCGACAGCGCGTCGTAGCCAAAACCCAGCCGGTCCATGACCCCCGCCCGGAAATTGTCGACGACGATGTCGGCCGTCTTCACCAGATCAAGCACCTGCTGGCGGCCCGTTTCGGACTTGGTGTCGATCTCGATCGACCGTTTGTTGCGGTTCAACGAAGCAAAGACGGCATTGTTCAGCGCTTCTTCCGTGCGCTCGCCGTAGAACCCGCGGCTGAGGTCTCCTGCCCCCGGCCGTTCGATCTTGATCACGTCCGCTCCGAAATCACCGAGCATCTGGGTCGCGCAGGGCCCCAGCATGACTTGCGTGAAGTCGATGACCCGAATGCCATCAAGTGGCATGATTTTCTCTGACATGTGAGCCTCTGTTATTCCGCCGCGACGTGATCTTCTATGAGAGCGTTCGGCGACGGTTTGTCTCCCGGATCGGCGCCCTGGGCGCGCATTTGTTTCTGGATGGCCTTGTAGTCGACCATGCGGAGCGGCTGGTTTCCGTCGAGCGCCAGGGCGGCCGCAACGCCCGCAGCTTCACCCTGCGCCATGCAGGGCGGAATTTCGCGCGACAGCTTCTGCGCATCGCTTTCCACGGAATAGTGGCGTCCGGCGACGATCAGGTTGTCGATGCCCCTGGGAAGCAGTGCACGATACGGGGTGTAGTAGTCACGGCCGCGGCACACGGTGTCGGCGAAGTAGCGCCGGGACTTCACGTCGTCCTTGTTGACGACATATTCCCCCTGCAAGAGCCGCGTCTGGCGGATGCCCATCTGCTCGGCAGCTCCCAGCATCGTGGCATTTTCAAAGCCCGGAATGTTTTCCTTCGCGAACGCGTGCAGCTTCATCATGCGCTCACGGCCCTCGATTTCCGAGGCGACCATGTCTTCCACGGACAGCCCGTCATAACCCGGCATGTGCGGGCAGTTGCACCAGACCACCCCCGGGATCGGCGTCTTGAGCCACCACATGCCCCAGGCCCCGCCGATCCTGCGCCGCGCTTCCCGGTCGAGTTTCTTGTACTGCTCCGGCTCTGCGAATTCGAACGCGACGGCCTTGTCGGTGTCGACATTCGCGAGCCGGAAAACGGTCGTGACGATATACTGGCCGTCGATGTAGTCCGCCCCGGCCGCGACCCCGACATCCAGGTCGCCGGTGGCATCGACGACATAACGTGCCCGAATGGCCTGACGCCCGAGCTTGGTCTGGGCGATGACGCCGCTGATCCGGCCGTTTTCCATCAGGACATCCGAGAACCAGCTGTGCGTGCGCAGGTTCACCTTCGCTTCCACCACCATGTCCAGGCTGACCCGTTTCCAGCCGTCCGGGTCGAACGCAACCGCGTGAATGATCGGCTGCGGCATCATCGCCTTGTGAAAGTCGATACACCCCCAGCGCGACCACTTCTGCCACATCTGCCAGTTGGTCTGACAGTCCTCGGACGGCGGGTAGACCGCAGCATCCTGCCGCTCCAGCCGGTCGACGAATTCACTGACAATCCCGGTGGTGACGATCTCGTTGCCCTCGTTGACCATGTCGTCGAGAACGAGAACCATCCCGCCGGACGCCATGCCGCCCAGGTGGTGATAGCGCTCCAGCAACGTGACCGAAGCACCGTTCCGGGCAGCCGAAACTGCAGCAGCGTGACCGGCGGGCCCGGCACCGATCACCACCACATCACAGTCCGCAACGACCGGAACCTGCGCGCCTTCGACCTGAACGGTTGTCGTATGACGTTCTGCCATTGTCCTTGATCCTTTTCCTTGAAATCCAGTTGCCGGCGGCGGCGCTACCAGCGAACAACGAGCTTTTCGGCAACCGAAACAGCCGTGAACAACAGCACCGACAAGCCGGAGGAGACGAAAACGGTCGCGTAGAGAAGCGGTGAGCGGAAATTGAACGTGCTGTCGATGATCAGCGCCCCCAGACCCACATCGGCACCGATCCATTCACCGACGATCGCACCGATCACGCAGGTGGTTGCCGCGATCTTCAGAGCCGAGAACAGGAACGGAAGCGACGACGGCAACCGGATCTTCCAGAAGATCTCCGACTTGGACGCGGACAGGATACGTGCGAGCTCAAGGGTTTGCGGTGACACCGACTGCAGCCCCCGCACCATGTTCACCAGGGTCGGGAAGAAACAGATCAGCGCGGCGATTACGACCTTGGCCGTCATTCCGGCACCGAAAATCAGCACGAGGATCGGAGCGATGGCCAGGATCGGGATCGTGTTGATGAAGACCGCGATCGGAAAGAACGCCATTTCTACCGTCCGGCTATGCACGAAGGCGACCGCGATCAGGATCGCCGCCAGATTGCCGACGGCAAAGCCCGAAAGGCTCTCGATCAGGGTCGGCCAGAAGTTCCGCAAGAGCAGCGTGTACTCATTGGCGAACACGGCAAGGACATCGGTCGGCGCGGGCGCGATATAGGTCGGAACCTCGAAAAGCCGCACCCCGATCTGCCAGACCAGCAAGATCGAGACGGCCGTTCCAAAAGGAATGGCGATCTGAGCCGCTCTCAGCCTTGCCTGTTCGAGCATGCCGAGTTTGTCGTCCTCGACGTCGGGGGAAACCTGGGTCAGAGACATCAGCATTCCTCCAGCAACTGGCGAAGCCGGCCGCAATAGCGGTTGAATTCCGGCGTTTCCCTGAGGGCGATTTTCCGGTCGGGCGGCAGGTCGATATCGACCACGTCCATCACCCGTCCCGGATTGGCGCGCAGCATCAGCACCTTCTGACCGAGGAACACCGCTTCCGAAATCGAATGGGTCACGAACAGGATCGTGACGCCCGTTTCCTGCCAGATCTCGCGCAGCTTCAGGTTCAGAAGATCACGTTTCATTTCGTCCAGCGCACCGAACGGTTCGTCCATCAGCAGCAGCTTCGGTTTGCACACAAGCGCTCTTGCGATTGCGACCCGCTGGCGCATACCGCCGGAAAGTTCGTGCGGCAGGGCGTTTTCACGTCCCTTCAGTCCCACGAGTTCCAGGAGTTCCTGCGGGCTTCGATCCGAAGCGGGGATCTGCAGCCCCCGCTTGCGGCCCATTTCGAGGGGAAGTTCCACATTCTTCAAAGCGCTGCGCCACGGCAGCAAGGTGGCATCCTGGAAGACGAAGGCAAATTCGCGTGCAAGCCGCGCGGCTTCTGTCGACTTGTCGAGGATGGTGACCTCGCCTTCGGCCGCGGGAACCAGGTCCGACACCAATCTCAGCATGGTGGACTTGCCGCACCCGGACGGGCCGAGGATGGTCCAGAACTCGCCTTCGCCGATCTCCAGGCTGATGTTTTTAAGAGCGGTGAAACGTCCGAATTTCACCGAGGCTCCGGACAGGCGGGCCGCAACCTTGCGGCCAGCCGGTTCCTGTTCGGGACATGCGTCCGCGAAATCAGCCAAATGTTGGACGGACATCTTTGGTGGCTTCGAGAATGTCCAGCGTCATGATGTCGGCCACGTCCGGCGCACCGTTGGTGAACTGCTCGAGGCTGTTGTAGGTGTCGATCTGTTCCTGCCAGTTGTCGGCCGTCATGATGCCCCAGCCGCCGGCCTTGGTCTTGTCGTTGAACGAGAAACCCAGGACCAGATCGACCGCCTTCATTTCGCTGTCCTTGTCCAGGTTCGGATAGCGCTCGACGAGCGCGTCGACACCGGCTTCCGGATTTTCATAGACAGCGCCCCAGCCACGTGAGATCGCGCGGATCGCGGCGGTGATCTTGTCGCCGTTCTCCTGCAGCACGTCATCTGTCGTGTAGTAGGGGTTGGCATAGAGCTGGATGCCAGCATCCCAAAGTTTCATGTCGACCCGTTCGTCGCCAAGCACGGAAAGCGCTCCGACATTCGTTTGCCAGCCGGTCGCCACGTCGACCTGCCCGACCTTGAGCGGCGCCATGTCACCGCCCATGACGGAGACTTCGACCTGGCTTTCGTCAATGCCGTTCTTTGCAAGAAGCGCACGCAGCAGGATCCGCGCCGTTCCCTGTGTGGCGACTTTCTTGCCGACGAGATCTTCCGGCTTGCGCACGGGATTGGCTTCCATGGAGAAATAGGTGAACGGGTGTTGCTGATACCCGGCCGCGACGCACTTGATCGGCAGCCCGGCCGAACGGGCCAGCATCAGGGAGGGAGACGACGAAATCGACCCGAAATTGTTGGCGCCGGAAGCAACGGACGCCACGCCGTCGATGTTCGGTCCGCCGGGGATGATCTCCAGCTCAAGGCCTTCCTCGGCAAAATAGCCCAGCTTGTCGGCCATGACCTCGCCGAGAATGCCGTTGGACGCCAGCCAGCCGAGCTGCATCCTGATCTTGAAGTCGGCAGCCGCCGAAGGGCCGACGGAAAGAAAAGTCCCGGTTGTCGCCAGTCCGGCAGCCGCTCCGAGCCCTTGCAAAACGTGCCGGCGATTGAGTCCCCTGTGTGTCATCTGAACGATCTCCTGGTAGGTGTTTTGTCCGTGTCTCCCTTTTTTCTTCAGAGTAGACGCCCGCCAGGCGTTGCGGATAGAATTTAGTTTGGCGCATAGCGATGCCTTTTTTGCATCGTCATAGGGTCATGACCCAAGGTAGAGTTTACATGCACAGCAAGTTTCTGAACTACTTCGACGAAGTCGCGCGGCAGGGCTCCATACGCCGCGCCGCGGCGGTCCTGCACGTGTCGTCGTCCTCCGTGAACAGGAAGATACTCGATATAGAGCAACGTCTCGGTGTGAAGCTGTTCGACCGGCATGCGGAGGGCGTGGAACTCACGGCGGCAGGAGCGGTCGTCCTTGAGCATTGCCGCAAGACGATCTTCGACTACGAAAAGATCCTGCATCTTGTCGCGGATATCAGGGATTTGCGTGCCGGACACATCGACATTGCATCACTCGATTCCGTCGCGCTCAGCCTTCTGCCGTCGGCCATCGATCAGTTCGCCCGCGAATACCCCGATATCACCTATTCGATACAGACCGCCCAGCCGGACGACATCGTCAGAGCCGTCGCCGAGGGCGAGGCCGGGATCGGGATTTCCTTTTGCAACGATCTCCACCCCGGCGTGCGCGTGCGAACGGAGAAGTCCGCACCGATCGGTGCGATCCTGACGGAGAACCATCCGCTGGCGGAACGCGATGCTCTGGACATTGAGGACCTGACACCGTTTCCGCTCATCCGATCCTATGACGCGCTCGCCGAGCGCTCCCTCGTCAATCTTGCCCTGGCCGACAACAACATCCCGCTAAAGACCGCCTGCTTCACCAATTCCCTGCCGCTCGCCCGGTCGATGATCATCAGCGGCCGCGGTATCGGGCTATATTCGAAAATCGGTTTCCTTGAGGAAATCGAAGCCGGAAAGCTGCGCTATATTTCCCTGAAATCAAGTTTTCTGAAGGACCTCAGGATCGGTCTCCTTATCCCCTCGCGGAGCAACCAGACACCGGTCGAAAATGCCCTGTGCCGCATTCTTTCAAAATCTCTCCGGCAGCTTCGGCTGGATTCCTGACTTGAGCCATGTTCAACACCGCGCGTCCGAACAAATTCAGACACGCCATTGCGGGCTGTTCTATCAGGGGATGTCCTAGAGCGCCGTCAGGGACCCGAGGCTTGCGCCACCGCAAACAAAAAGCGTCTGGCCCGTTACCCAGCTGTTCTCCGGGTCGGTGAAAAAAAGCGTCGCGCGGGCAACATCGCCGGCATCTCCCAGACGCTTTGTCGGCAGGGACGCAGCCAGCTTCCTGAACGTTTCGCTTTCTTCCGGAATGTCGGCGGTCAGCATGTCGGTCACCACCGGCCCGGGGGCAATGGCGTTCACGGTGATGCCGTAGCTGCCGAGTTCAAGCGCCCAGGTTCGCGTCATCGAGATGAGGGCCGCCTTCGTACCGGCGTAGACCGTTCGCTGCGACAGACCGACGACCGCGCGCGAAGACATGTTGACGATGCGCCCGAAGGCCTGCGCCTTCATATGCGGCAGCACTGCCTGCACAAGCACGATCGCGGACCTGAGGTGCAGGTTCTGAAGCGTGTCGAATTCCGCGTCGGTGATATCTTCCACCGGCGTGTTGCGCACGACCCCGGCATTGTTGACGAGGATATCGACCTTGTGCGTCTCCCGGATGAGATCGGCGCAGTCCCGGACTGCCTGTGGATCACTGAGATCGACGCAGAGAGACGTCACGTTTTCGGACGCGATCTCCAACGGCCGTCGTGAAACCGAGATGATCTTGCAGCCGCGCTCCAGCAAATGTTCTGCGATGGCCTTGCCGATACCCGTGCTCGCTCCAGTGACAAGCGCCGTCCGTCCCTCATATCCACCCATCATCTTCTCCCGCTCACACCGGCCCTGAAATGGCCGCCCGCATGACCCGCCCATTCTGTCATCCGGTCAACGGGAATTCAATTTATATGAAATTTCATCTAAATCAAACTTCCCTTGAAATGACCGCACCGAATGGGTTCCAGCTCCACGTTCCGAAGAAAAAAGCTCAATAAAACAGGAGCTAACCGCTCCGCAGCACCACTTGAGCCCTTGCTTTTCAGCCTCTTCGGAATTTCTCTTTGACAGAAAAGAAGACAATTAATATGTTTTTTCATATAAATATCGCATCGTGATCAGCATGCGTTATCGGGGAGGACGGGACTTTGAAAGGTGGCTTGGCGACCGTATACGACTATTTCGTCACGGC
Source organism: Roseibium sp. (assembly GCF_965232425.1). Classification (GTDB taxonomy): domain Bacteria; phylum Pseudomonadota; class Alphaproteobacteria; order Rhizobiales; family Stappiaceae; genus Roseibium. The sequence goes on along the minus strand of NZ_OZ246971.1, from coordinate 3,767,267 downwards.
CCATGATCGCTGGCCCGACCGTCCGATGCTGAACGTGCTGCCCGAGACGGCAAACGCCTACGCAATCCCCTCCGGCGAAATGACCTACGCCGAAGCGATGCGCCGTGTGAGCGACCACGCCACCCGCTTTCAACAGGCCGGCATAGGCGAAGGCATGCGCGTCGCCCTGCTTCTGGAAAACCGGCCCGACTACTTCCTGATCTGGCTTGCGCTCAACAGCCTGCGGGCGTCGGTCGTGCCGATCAATCCCGATCTGCGCGCCAGCGAACTGGAATACCTGATCGGCCATGCGGAGCCGGCACTGATCATCGCCGTGCCGGACCGGCTCGAAGCACTCCGCTCCGCGGTTGGGGAAAGCGGCATCGACGCAGATGTCATTGCGGCGGACGGCGCAATCCCCTCCCCGCGCAAGGACGCGGTCACGGCCCGCCTTTCTGAGAACGGAGACGACCGGGAAGCGGCAGTGCTTTATACATCCGGCACCACGGGCAAGCCCAAGGGCTGTGTTCTAGACAATTCCTATTTCTCGGAAGTCGCGGAGTTTTACGCGGGGCTGGGCGGAATTGCCGACCTCGGCGAAGGCGGCGAACGCATGATCACGCCCCTGCCGATTTTCCACATGAACGCCATGGCCTATTCCTTCATGGCGATGCTGCGTGTCGGCGGATGCCTGACGGCCCTGGACAGGTTCCACCCGCGGACCTGGTGGCAGAGTGTGCGCGACAGCCGGGCAACGTGCCTGCACTATCTTGGCGTGATGCCCTCCATCCTGATGGAAATGCCACCGGGCGAAAACGACCGAAACCACACTGTGCGCTTCGGCTTCGGTGCCGGTGTCGATCCCAAGCTCCACGCGCCGTTCGAAGACCGCTTCGGCTTTCCCCTGAGCGAAGGCTGGGCAATGACGGAAACCGGCGCCGGTGCGGTTATCATGAACAACCAGCCGGACCGGCTTGTCGGCAAGGCCGCGCTCGGCCGCCTGCCGGACTGGCTGGAAGTCCGTCTTGTCGACGAAACCGGAAGTGATGTTCCGGAAGGCGAACCGGGGGAACTGCTTGTCCGGCGAAACGGGGCCGAACCGGCGCGGGGATTTTTCCGCGAGTACTACAAGGATCCGGAGGCAACCGAAAACGCGTGGAAGGACGACTGGTTTCACACCGGTGACGTCGTGCGGCAGGAAGCGAACGGCTTCCTGTTTTTTGTCGACCGCCGGAAGAACGTCATTCGCCGGTCGGGCGAAAACATCGCTGCCGTGGATGTCGAGAGTGTGCTCATGCGCCATCCCGACGTGACGGCCGCAGGAGTCGCACCCGTGCCGGATCCAATTCGCGGCGACGAGGTCTTTGCCTGTCTGACAGTCCGGGATCCCGGGCCTGAAACGGCTGAAGCGATAACCCGCTGGGCTCTCGGCCAGATGGCCTATTACAAGGTGCCGGGATATATTGCCTTCGTGGACAGCCTGCCCCTGACATCGACCCAGAAAATTCAGCGCGCCGAGCTGAAAGCGCTTGCTTTGCATCACCTGGAAAAATCATCGACAATCAATCTGGTGCATCTCAAGAAAAGACAGGTTTCATGAGCCGGACGCGCCTTGGCTACGAAGGGGTGGCAGTCGTCTGCCCTGCGACCGTTCCCTACCAGCGCTTTTCGGTTGAAACAGCGCACTGGTGGATTGCGCGCGCGCTCAAGCAAAGCCTCGATCAGGCAGGACTGAGACCGGGTGATATCGACGGGTTCGCCGTTTCGAGTTTCACCCTGTTCCCCGACAATGCCGTTGGCCTGACCCAGCACCTCGGCCTTTGTCCGCGCTGGCTCGATCATGTCCCGATGGGAGGTGCCTCCGGCATCGTGGCGCTTCGGCGCGCAGCCAGGGCCGTTCAGGCGGGCGACGCCGATATCGTGGCCTGTGTCGCCGGTGACACAAATCATATCGACTCGTTCCGGAACCTTCTGTCGAGCTTCAGCCGGTTCTCCCAGGATGCCTCCTATCCCTACGGGTTTGGCGGCCCGAATGCCAATTTCGCGCTCCTGACGGACCGCTACATGAAGGACTATGGGGCAACCCGCGAGGATTTCGGCCGGATCTGTGTCGCACAGCGCGACAACGCCTTGCGCAATCCAAATGCGCTCATGAAAAAACCGCTCACGCTCGATCAGTATCTGAACGCCCGGCCGATTTCGGATCCGATCGCGCTGTTTGACTGTGTCATGCCCTGCGCCGGGTCGGAGGCGTTCCTGGTCATGACCGTCGAGGAAGCCCGGCGGCGGGATCTGCCCTTCGCGGTGATTGCCGGAACGATCGAGCGGCACAATGCCTTCGCCGACGATCCCATCCAGCTCAGAGGTGGCTGGGCAATGGATATCGACGACCTTTATGGCATGGCAGACTGCGGCCCCTCCGACATCGACCTCCTGCAGACCTATGACGACTATCCGGTGATCTCGATGATGCAGTTCGAGGATCTTGGGTTCTGCGAGAAGGGCGAAGGCAGCCAGTTCGTGCAAAACCGCGACCTGACGATTTCGGGAGACTTCCCGCACAACACCTCCGGCGGCCAGCTTTCTGCAGGTCAGGCCGGGGCCGCTGGCGGCTATATCGGCCTAGTCGAGGCGATCCGCCAGGTCACGGAAAAGGCCGGACCGACGCAGGTTCCAGGCGCATCCCGTGCCATGGTCTCCGGCTTCGGTGTGATCAACTACGACCGCGGCGTCTGTTCCGGTGCAGCGATCATCGAGGGGGGACGCGCATGAGCGAACCGATCGCCCCTCCGGGGAAGAAGAACCCGCAACGGCGGACCGGTGTCCCGCAGACACCGCCGCAGCAGCGCAGCAGGGCAGCTCTTGGTCTGGCCGCAGCGGCAGCGGAGGGACGCTTCATGCTGCAGGTCTGCGGCGCGTGCGGCGCTGTCCAATACCCGCCACGCGATGCCTGCTCCAAATGCCTGTCGGTCGATCTCGACTGGCAGGACGTTTCTCCGGACGGAAAGCTTATCGCGGAGACGCAGGTGCGCGCCACGACGGATCTCTATTTTCGCAGGCAATTGCCGGTGCGCGTTGGAACGGTAAAGCTCGACGTCGGCCCGTCCGTCATATGTCATGTGCACGGCGACGTCGCTGAGAGCGCAGATGTCAGGCTTGCGATCAAGCTGGACCGGTCCGGCCAGGGTGTCATGATGGCACTGCCGGTGAAGGAGACACCTTTTATGGAAGATGATCCGCGGCTCCGCGAAACGAGCTGTACACCCAGGCACCGCCGCGTGCTCATAACCGACGCGCGCAATCCGAACACACCGGCGATCGTCAGTGCCCTGAACTCCGCGGGAGCGGAAAAGGTCTTTGTCGGGCTCTCCGAAGACTGGCGGCCAAACCGCTATCACGACGAGATCATGGCAGTCCCGGGGGTCGAGGTGCTGCCCCTCGATGTCACCGACGGCAAGTCGGTCGAGGAGCTGGCGGCGGAACTTGGCGGCAAGACCGATATCCTGATCAACAATGCCAGATACGTCCGGCCCGGCGGTCTGATGACGCGGAGCGATACCGTCTTTGCGCAAAACGAGATGGACGTGAATTACCTGGGCCTGATGCGTCTCGCACAGGCCTTCGGTCCGGCCATGTGCGCTCGCACCGCCGATGGCACCAATTCAGCGGTCGCCTGGGTGAACATTCTCTCCGCCTATGCCATCGCCAATTTGCCCGACTATGGCTGTTTCTCGGCCTCGAACGCGGCGGCGCTCTCGCTCAGCCAGAACATGCGCGCCGATTTCCGGACATCCGGGCTTCGCGTCCTGAATGTCTTTGTGGGTCCGACGGATGACGACTGGCACCAGGAGCTACCGCCCCCGAAAGTGCCTGCAAAGGCGCTTGCCGGAAGCATCGTGCAGGGCCTCGTCGACGGTCTGGAAGACGTCTATTGCGGCGACGTCGCCAGGGACGTGATCGAACGCTTCCGCGCCTCGCCGAAAATACAGGAACGGGAAATGACGGGGTTCCGCTCATGACTCTGCTGGAAAACCTGGCCGGTGCGCTCGCCGGCGGATCGATCGAGATCGTCGACCTGACCCACACCCTTGACCCGGACTTTCCCGTTATCGTTCTTCCGCCCGAGTTCGGCCAGTGCGCGCGGTTCCGCATGGAAGAGGTGAGCTGCTACGACCACAGGGGCCCCGCCTGGAAATGGCACAACATATCCATGTCGGAGCACACCGGAACGCATTTCGACGCGCCCAGCCACTGGGTCAGCGGCCGCGACGTTGCCAACGGCTCCGTCGACGAAATCCCCGCCGGCAACCTCATGGCCCCCGCCGTCGTCATCGATTGCTCCAAGGGCGCAGCCGGAAACGACGACTTCGAGCTGACGCCGGACATTCTCACTGACTGGGAGCGCACCCATGGCCGCATCCCTGAGGGCTGCTGGGTCCTCATGCGCACGGACTGGTCCCACCGCAGCGGTTCGGCCTATCTGAACATGCGCGACGACGGTCCTCATTCGCCCGGGCCGACACCGGAAGCAATCCGCTTCCTGGTCGATGAACGCAACATTCTCGGCTTCGGCACCGAGACGATCGGCACGGATGCCGGCCAGGGCTCGCATTATACGCCGCCCTATCCCGCGCACTTCTATCTGCATGGTGCAGGCAAATACGGATTGCAGTGCCTCTGCAATCTCGACAGGCTTCCGGCCACCGGCTCAATGCTGGTGACCCCTCCCCTGAAAATCAGGAACGGGACGGGCAGTCCCCTGCGCGTTCTGGCCCTCAAAGAAGTCTGACCGGGCCACCCGAGTGCGGCGGGTCACGAAGCGGCGATACACCGCCGCTTCGTCCGATGTCATGTCAAAGCCGGATTATTCAATCCAGGAATTGACCACGTCCATGTTGTTGGCGACCCAGTCCTCGGCAACGTCGCGCGGGTCCATCTTGTCACGGCCGATTTTCAGGATCCATTCGTTGACAACGGCCGGATCGAGCGCCATCTGGCTCAAGAACTTTGCAACCGGCGGATTGCGTGTTTCCAGCGATTTGGAATAGGCCACGTAGATGCTTGCATCCTCGCTGGCACAGGCGAAGGAGGAAGCTTCGAGCCAGTCTTCCTTGTCGAGATTGACGTTCTCGCAGCCTTCCGTGCGCGCCGGCTCGTCGAGCGGCGTGATGTCGTAGGCGGCGTGGACCCATTCGGGCGTCCAGTAATAGAACAGGATTGGCTGTTCACGCTGCATCGCGGTTTTCAGCTGTGCCTTGAAGGTCGCGTCGGGAAGGATTTCCGGCTCCCAGAGTTCATCAAGGCCGTAGCTCTTGAACTTGACCTGCCACATCCGGGTCGATTTCCAGCCGGCATCGCCGGACCAGTATTCACCCTTGCCGTTGCCGTCCTTGTCGAACATGGCCGCGATTTCGGGATCCTTGAGATCGTCGACCGAGCTGACCTTGTCCGCCATGAAGGACGGGACATACATTTTCTGGGTGCCCTTGTAGGGCTCGTTGTGACCGACCGTCTTGGCGCCGTCGATATACTTGTCCCAGATGGCAGCACGGTTCGGCATCCACAGATCCGTGTAGACGTCCGCGGACCCGTCGCCCTTGTCCATGCCGGCAGCGATGATCGATCCGTCGGAAAGCCCTTCAACGATGACGGCTTCCGAATCGAGCGGGCCGTTGATGACGGCCTGAATGACATGGCCGATGGCCTTTGCACCGGTCCAGGTCAGGTCGCCGATCTTCACCGTCGCATCATCGGCCGCCAGTGCGGAATTTGCGGCAATGAGGGAAAACGCCGTCCCGAACAGAAGATTTCTAGCAAGTTTCATGTTGGTCCCCTTCAAGAAGGTTACAGGGCCCGTGGCCCCGGATTTTGCTCTTATTGGCGATTTGCATTCGCCTTTTGCACCACCCGGTCGATCATCATGGCCAACAGGGCAATTCCTACGCCGGCGAGCACGCCGCGTCCGGTCTCGGTATTCTCAAGGGCCTCGGTCACCACGTAGCCCATGCCACCCGCGCCGATGAGCGCGGCGATGACCACCATGGAGAGGCTCATCATCACGACCTGGTTGATACCGGCCATGATGGATGGAAGGGCGAGCGGCAGCTCCACCTTGAGCAGCAGCTGCCGCGGGTTTGCGCCGAATGCGAGCGCGGCTTCGCGGGTGTTCTCCGCCACCTGCCGGAGCCCGAGCGCCGTCAGCCGCACCATCGGCGGCATGGCAAAAATCACGGTCGCAAGGATCGCGGGCGGCTTGCCGATCGAGAAGAAGGCGATCGCGGGAAGCAGGTAGACGAAGGACGGGATCGTCTGCATCACGTCCAATATCGGGGTGATGATCGTCTGCCCCCGGCTCGACTTGCCGACCCATATCCCGAGAGGCAGTCCGACAACAACGCAGATGATCGAGGCCGCGACCACCAGCGACAGCGTGTCCATGGCCGTCTGCCAGAAGCCGAACAGCGCCAGATAGATCAGCGAGGCACCGACGAAGATGGCCGTTCGTGTTCCCGCCATCTTGTAGGCGACGAAAAGAAGGACACACATGGTGACCGGCCAGGGCGTGCCGACGAAGACGGATGTGATCGCACTCAGCATGCCACGCAGGAACCGCGTGATCCCGTCGAAAAAGGCGCCGTAGAAAACGGTCAGGTAACCGATCCCGTCATCGATCGTCTGCGATGTGTAGGTATTGAGATTGACCGGGGGTGCGTCCTCGGCGGGCGGCGTCCGCAACACGATCCGGTTGCCGTTGTCGTCGCGCGGATACGAAATCTCGTCGGGGCGCTGGATCCAGAAGAGCGTCGGGAATTCGCCGATAACCAGGCAGTCGAATTTTGCCTTGAACGCGACTTCCTCGCCCTGCGCGATGGCGCGGTCCTGACGGATGCAGGCACGCTCGTCGGGCGCGAATTGCGTGCTCCGGTAAAGCATGATCGGAAGAACGAGCACCGAAATCAGCAGTGCGATCAGGAGACGGGACGGCAGGAAATTGCTGTTGACCGCATGCGATATGCGCCATTTCTCGTATTGCTTGGCGTAGAACCGGTCCGCCAGCCAGGCAAACAGCAGCCGCCCGAAAATGAAGACCACGATCGCCCCGATCAGGTGGGTTTGCGACCAGCCCTCGTACCGTTCCACCAGATAGGCCTTGTCCGCGTTGTCGGCCGCCGCCTGCGAATACTTGTAGACCAGCGCCAGATTGATGAGCGCGACGAGATCGACGACGAACCCGATCGTGAACAACAGCCAGTTGCCGCGCAGCGCGGCCCAGATGAAGCTGCCGGCGAGCGCGGCCCGGTTGACGTGGAATCTCGGCAGTTGCGCCTTCTGGATCTTCAGAAAGACATCTGCGTAGTAGTCACCATTCGGTCCGGCGAATTCGGTAATCGGTTTGCGGAAATCCGTTTCATCGGTCATGTCGTGTCAGACCTCCCCCTGCATGCCGCGAAGCAAGTCGTCCTTGGTGACGACACCCACCGGTTTGTCGTCGCTCATGATGACGATCGGATTGTCCTGGCCGACCGACCGCGCAATGAGGATGTCGAGGTCGTCATCGGGCGTCGCCTGCGGACAGGCGTCGAGACCGGGCAGCGACGCCCCGCTTGCCTCGTATTGAGCAACCGGCCGCATGACCGTGTGCGCGAAAATGAGCTTCAGCTTCGAAATACCGGCCACGAAGTCGGCGACATAGTCGTCGGCGGGCTTGGTGACGATTTCCTCCGGCGTCCCAGTCTGGACGATCTCGCCGTCCTTCATGATCGCGATCCGGTTCCCCATCCGGATCGCCTCGTCCAGATCGTGGGTGATGAAAAGCGTTGTCTTCTTCATCGTCCTGGACAGCTCCAGAAACTCGTCCTGAAGTCCGCGGCGGATGAGCGGGTCGAGCGCGGAAAACGGTTCATCCATCAGCAGGATATCCGGATCGGCGGCCATGGCGCGCGCCAGCCCGACGCGCTGCTGCATGCCGCCGGACAATTCGCTCGGCATCCTGTCGCCATAGCCTTGGAGACTGACCAGTTCGATGACCCGGTCCGCGACCTGCCTGCGGGTGAAGGCGTCGACATTCCTGAGCTCAAGTGCGAAGGCGATATTGTCGCGCACCGAGCGGTGCGGCAGCAGCGCCATGTTCTGGAACACCATGCCGATCTTGTCCGCCCGCATGATGCGCAGATCTTCCGCGTTGAGGTCGCCGACATTCACCCCGTTGATCAGGATGTCGCCGCCCGTGGGCTCGATCAGCCGGTTGATGTGGCGCACCAGCGTCGACTTGCCCGACCCGGAAAGCCCCATGATGCAGAAGATCTCGCCCTCGCCGACCGAAATGGACACGTCCCGAACACCGACAACGGCCTGATACCGTTCCAGCACCTCGGCTTTCGACAGATTTTCGCGCCTGACGGCATCCATCGCCTCCTGGGCGCGCGGGCCGAAGATCTTCCAGACGTTCTGCGTGACGACCACGCCTTCTTTAGCTGTACCAGTCACGCGCGCGCCTTCTCCCGTTTCGGATCGAGGAACGGCAGGTCGACCACGGTGCACGGCAGCCGCTTCATGTGTCCGTCGAGTTTGCCTGCCTCCAGAGTGCCGCCGATCTCGGCGTTTTCGACTGCGATCCTGGCCATGGCGATCGCGTGTCCCAGTTCCGGCGAATAGGTTCCGCTCGTGACCACGCCGACTTGTTCCCGGCCGGCAAAGATCCGGTCCCCGTGCACCGGAGCCTCGCTTCCCGAGAATGTCAGACCGACCAGCTTGCGACGTGGCGCCGTGGCATTGCGCTCAAGCGCGGTTCGTCCGATGAAGTCTTTCTTCTTGAAATCGACGGCGAAGCCCAGGCCGGATTCAAACGCGTCGCTGTCCGGCCCGAATTCCGCGCCGGCAACCATGAGGCCGGCCTCGATCCGCAGCATGGCCAGGGCCTCGGAGCCCATGGGTACCAGCCCGTGCGGTGCACCGGCCTCCACCACGAGATCCCAGACCGTCAGTGCGTCGTCCTGGTCGCAGAAGATTTCGTAACCAAGCTCGCCGGTGAAGCCGGACCGGCTCACCATGACCGACGGACCGTTTGGCTCAGCAAGGCGTCCGACGGTGAAGCCGAACCATTTCAGCGCATCGAGCGCCGGACGCGTCGCTTGCGTCACCACCAGGTCGCGCAGGATGTCCCGGGACTTCGGCCCCTGGATTGCGAGATTGACGAGTCGGTTGCCCGGCGAGAGCACCCTGGCATTGAGGGACAACGCGTCCGCCTGTTCGCGCAGATGCAGCGCCGAGTTCTCCGAGCCGCAACACCAGCGGAAGGCATGTTGCTCGATGCGGAAGAGCGTCCCGTCATCCAGAACGCTGCCGCGCTCATCGCAGACGAGCGCGTAGAAACCGCGATGCAGCGACAGCTTCGAAACGTCCCGCGTCAGGCAGGTCTGGAGCAAGGCTTCGGCGTCAGGTCCGACGACATCGAACTTGTAGAGGCCTGACATGTCCTGAAGGGTCGCCGCGTTCTTGCACGCCCAGTATTCTTCGATGGCGCCGGTCCCGTCGAAACGCGCGGGCAACCAGAGATCACGTGATGCGACGAAGCGGCTGGTCAATTGCGACGTGCGCGGATGAAAGGCGGAATGACGGGTCAGTTTCCCGCTATCCTCGGGCTGCGAACGCCACGAAACCGAGTGTGAGATCGAGGTGTCCTCCTCATAGATCCTGACGTGAACATCCGTCGGGTTCCAGCCGTTGATCGGATCGATGTCGTCCGGACAGGCCGTTGAAACACAGACGAGATCGGTCAATGCCTGCATCGCCACGTAGTCGCCCGGCCGGGACCAGGCCTCGTCGCTGACAAGCCCGTGCGCCGACCAGTCGATCCAGGAGTTGAAGAAAAAGTTGATCGCGGGCCACGCCGCGCGCTTGCCGATTCCGAAGGGAGAGAACGCAGCGCTGATATTGTCCGAACAGTTCAGGTGCCCCGGGAACCCGCGCTCTTCATAGCCGTTGGCCGTGCAGGCAAGCGCGAACGTGTCGTGCCTGCCGACCGTGTCCTGGCGCACGGACAGGAGCGGATTGATGTCCTGATCGTAGAATTTGTCGAACAGGCCCGGAAGCGGATAGGCGCTGTGCGTCTTTGTGCGTGAAACGGTGGAATCGATATAGCGCTCACGCCCTGCCTCGAGGTTTCTGGCACACATGGCCATGAAGTCGGAACACTGCTGTCCTTCGACATCGATGATCTGGATGAACTGGCCCTTTTTGACTTCATAGGCCTTGGCGGAGCCGCGCCCGACGTGCCATTCGTCCCGGATCTTGCCGAGTGGCGGCGGCAGCCAGCTGTCCTGTGATCTTCCTTCAGGCGGTTTGATCCTGACCGTGAAACTGGACCCGCCACCACCTGCAACATAGTCGTCGTCCATGGGTGCGATGACATAGAGGCTCGTTTGCTCCAGCGCTCTGGTGACAAACTGGTCGCCGGGCAAGGAGCTGCCGTCGAAGATCGAATGGAAGCTGGCAAGGTCGAGACTGCTGCCCCGTGCGGCGGCGAGCGATGCCAGCATGTCACGGTCGAACACGCCCGGATATTCCTGAACACCGTCGGGGGCCGGGACGTCGAGTGGCCGTGTCGTGAAATGCCTGTCTTCGGGTCCGCGCGCCGTGAGCAGAAGCCGTCCACCGCCGTCCACGTTCGTTACGGAGATCAGGGCCCCTGCCGGAACATCGACTGTGCCGACGCAGCCCCAGTCAACCTGAAGCTGGAAAAACACCGGCTCTTTCAGGCCCCGGTAGACCTGACGGATAGCGCTGTGGTCGGTCTCGGTTCTCATTCCCTGCGACCTTCTCCCTCGAAGTCGTCCGATCCTGGCTTACGCGATGTAACCGGTTTCATGATCGCCAATCAAAAAGAGGCTTGCGCCCCTGTCAGCTCCAATGAAACCGGTTACATCAAACAACTTGAAACGAGATATTGTCAAGGCTAACTTTTCATCACGTGACGGGATGGAACAGCGCTTGGAAAAAAGAATCGGCAAGATACGGGATGTGGCGCGCGAAACAGGGCTTTCGATCGCCACCATCTCCAGGGTGATGAACGGGTCTGCGAAAGTCACTGAAGAAACCCGCCAACGCGTTGAAGCCGCGTGCAAAAAGCTGAACTACTTTCCCAATGCAGCGGCGCGGTCGCTATCGACGAACAAGACGAAAACAGTCGCCACGATCATTCCGAACATCGAGTATTCCATTTACGCCAAGTTCATTTCGGCCATCGAAGAGACCCTGTCCGAAAGGCAGTATTCCCTCGTTCTGGCGATTTCCAACGGTGACGAGGAACGGGAATTCAAGGAAGCACGCAAGCTTCTGGGAATGGGGTCCGAAGCCTTCATTTTGAGCGGCGCCAGGCACAGCCCGGAGCTATATGAACTGCTTGAAGGCAGAAACATCCCCTACGTGTTCACCTCCGTATGGGATCCGGCAATTTCCACGCCCATGATCGGATATGACAATGCCGGCCTCGCCTACGCGGCACTCACCTTCTTGAAATCGAAGGGTCATTCCAGGATTGCCGTTGTCCATGGTCCGGTCGGATCGAGCGACAGGATTTCCGCACGTGTCGACGGCGCCCGCAAGGCCTGCGACGACACGATGAACGTCACCTTTTTCGAGACCAGCCTTGACGCCTCCGGGGGCAAACAGGCTGTTCAGACGCTTCTGGAACAGGACACGAAAGTCACCGCGATCCTGTGCCTCAGCGATGTCCTGGCTCTCGGTGCCTATTTCGGACTTGCCGACGCAGGCCTCTCGATCCCCGGGGACATGTCGGTCATGGGGTTCGACAATCTGGACTGGTCCACCGAAATCGTCCCCCCGCTGACCACCACGAACTTGCCCGCCCGGCAAATGGGACGCTCGGTTGCGGTGCAGCTCATGGACTTGCTGGACACAAACACCGGGCTTCAATCAACTTTGCTCGAAGGGCAGATCGTCGAAAGGGGTTCCGTTCTGGACATCTGAAGAATAGATGTATTGCCATGTGCCAACCTGATCGGCACGACCAATCCGCACCCGTATCTGAAACGCCCTCCGGAACTCCGGGATTTTCCTGAAATGACCATTCGTACCGCGACCCCGCAAGATGGTGACATCCTCGCTGAAATCTATGCGCCATACGTCCGGGACACCGTCATCTCCTTCGAGACGGAATGCCCGACGGCGGAGGAAATGGCCCGCCGGGTGGCGGCAACCACCGCGACCTTCCCGTGGCTGGTTCACGAGGAAGACGGCGACATCCTGGGTTATGCCTACGCCGGAAAGCACAGGCAGCGCGCGGCCTATCAATGGTCCTGTGACGTGACCATCTACATGGCGCCGCGCGCGCAGCGCCGCGGCATCGGACGCCGCCTTTACAAGGCCCTGTTCGACATCCTCGTCCGGCAGGGTTTTGCCGCTGCCTATGCCGGCATAACACTGCCGAACGAGGCGAGCGTCGGCATCCATGAAGCCATGGGTTTTCGGCCGGTCGGCATCTATCGGGGTGTCGGCTTCAAGAACGGTCGATGGTGCGACGTCGGCTGGTGGCATCTTGCATTGCAGGAACCTGGAACGCCGCCCGATGATCCGATCCCGTTTTCCGAACTCGGCACGGTCTGAAGTCAACGGAAGCCGAAGAGGCGCAGCATTGTTTCGACGACCCTTCGAGACGGGTCTCCTCCAGAGGTTTGCAAGGCAACCCGTTCGCACCTAACCGCCTAAACCAGAACGAAAAACCACCATTTTTTTTCACCTGTTTCAGCGTTTGGCGAGAAGCAGGTTGCCGCGATTTCGGACCGGTTTCGAGACATGCCGAACGGCCGTTCAATCGTTGAACGCCTTTGTGAACGCGAAGTCACCTGAAACCCGAACCGCGCGGCCGCCGATCCATCCACGCAGAAGCGCCGGAATCCCTGCCGTAACGACACCTTTCCGGAAGCGGCGCGCCTTTTCCAGATACCCCTTGACTCCGGTAGGCCGGAGCGGTCTGTTACCGGTCAGGATAGCGCAGCTTGGGTTGCATTCTGTTTCACTCCAGCAGATGCGGCTGCGCAAACATCCTTAAAAGCCAGCTGGGGATCATTATAAGATCGCGCCGGACAACCGGCCCCGGTTCAAACAAAGGGGAACATTATGACAAAGACATTCCTGAAGCTGACTGCCGCGAGCCTGGCGCTTTGTGCCGGCCTCAGCGCAGCCAATGCTGAAACGCTTCGCTGGGCGCGCGCAGGCGACTCGCTGACGCTCGATCCGCACGCCCAGAACGAAGGCCCGACCCACGCTCTTGCGCACCAGATGTACGAGCCGCTCCTGCAGCGCGACATGGAAGCCAAGATCATCCCGGCCCTCGCAACCAGCTGGGAGCCGACCGAAGACCCGAACGTTTGGGAATTCAAGCTGCGTGAAGGCGTCAAGTTCCATGGCGGCCAGGACTTCACCGCCGATGATGTCGTCTTCTCGCTCAAGCGCGCGATGATGCCGACCTCCGCGATGAAAGAGCTGCTGGCGTCGGTCAAGGACGTGCGCAAGGTTGACGACCTCACGGTGCAGATCGAGACCACCGGTCCGAACCCTCTGCTGCCGAACAACCTGACCAATCTCTTCATCATGGATGCGGACTGGACGCTCGAAAACGGTTGCGAAGCACCGCAGGATATTGCCAATGGCGGCGACAATCCGTGTGTGCGCTCCGTCAACGGCACCGGCGCATTCGTGCTGGACAGCCGCAAGCAGGATTCCAAGACGGTTCTGAAACAGAACGAAAACTACTGGGGCAAGGGTGAGTTCCCGATGGAAGTCACCGAAATCATTTATACGCCCATCCAGGAAGGCGCGACCCGCGTGGCGGCACTCCTGTCCGGTGAGGTTGACCTCATTCAGGACGTTCCTGTGCAGGATCTGGCGCGCGTTGGAGAAACCGACGGCCTCAAGCTGAACACGGCGCCCCAGAACCGGACGATCTTCTTCGGCATGAATCTCGGTGCCGATGACCTGACCAGCGACACTGTCGACGGCAAGAACCCGCTCGCCGACAAGCGTGTCCGCGAGGCAATGAACATTGCCATCAACCGCGACGCCATCAAGAAGGTCGTGATGCGCGAGCAGTCCGCCCCGACCGGCGTGATCATGCCTCCGTTCGTCAACGGCTGGACAGAAGCGCTCGACGCCTATCCGGAATACGACGTCGCCAAGGCGAAGGCCCTGATGGAAGAGGCCGGTTACGGCGATGGCTTCGGTCTGACGCTCAACTGCCCGAACGACCGTTACATCAATGATGAGGCGATCTGTCAGGCCGCCGTCGGGATGCTCGGTCAGATCGGTATCAAGGTGAACCTTGACGCCAAGCCGAAAGCCCAGCACTTCCCGCTGATCACGAACCGGGAAACCGATTTCTACATGCTCGGCTGGGGTGTTCCGACCTTTGACTCCGAGTACATCTTCAACTTCCTGGTTCACACGACCACCGACAAATACGGCTCGTGGAACGGGACGGGTTATTCCGATGCCGGCATTGACGCCAAGATCCAGAGCCTCGCCTCGGAAACGGATGCGGAAGTCCGCAACGCCACGATCGGCGAAATCTGGGATACGGCGAAGGCTGAAACCCTTTACCTTCCGATCCATAACCAGGTGCTCAATTGGGGCATGAAGGACAACGTTGACTTCCCGGTCCAGCCGGAAGACCAGCCGCACTTCAAGTTCCTGACCTTCAAGAAGTAAGTCTTGAACGAAAGCCATCGTGCCTGCTGCCTCGGCAGCGGGCACGGTGGCTGTTTTGGTTGAACTGCGCGCCACCGGTGTCGGGCCAATTGCCGGCCGGTCGACCCGCAGTGAAGGGCAGCTCCGCTGCCGGGGCAGAAAGTGCTGGAACCGCTGGTTCTCGGGAACGAGGGAGAACCGTCGGGGCAAGACCTGAAGGCGAAAGCCGCGGACGCACTGGGTTTTGATTGGCGTTTAAAAAATGCTTGCTTTCATCATACGACGCCTGGGACAGGCCCTGCTTGTCCTGATGGCAGTTGGTTTCATTTCATTCGCCATGTTCAAGTTCATGGGCGACCCCGTCGAGAACATGCTGGGGCAGGAAGCGACCCTGGCCGACAAGGCCGAACTGGAAGAGCGTCTCGGCTTGAACGATCCGATAATCGTCCAGTATTTCCGTTTTTTGCAGCGTGCGCTTTCCGGAGACTTCGGCGTGTCCTACCGCGCTGGACTTCCGGTTGGAGAGCTCATCCTCGACCGGCTGCCGGCAACGCTTGAACTTGCGCTCCTGTCCGGCGTGATCGCCATATCCCTCGGCTTCGTGCTGGGCGTCTACACGGCGATCCGGCGGGACGGCGTTGTGGCCAATTTCATCATGACGGCGTCCCTGGTCGGCGTGTCCCTGCCGACATTCCTGATCGGCGTTTTCCTGATCTGGCTCTTTGCGGTCAATCTCGGCTGGCTGCCCGCATTCGGGCGAGGCGAAACACGAAGTCTTTTCGGCGTTGATTTGGCCATCCTGACCTGGAATGGCTTCAAGTCGATGATCCTGCCCGCCGTCACGCTCGGGCTCTACCAGATGACACTGATCATGCGTCTCGTGCGCTCGGAAATGCTCGAGGTCCTCAGAACGGATTACATCCGCTTTGCGCGGGCACGCGGCCTCAGCCAGAAAACCGTCAATTTCGGCCATGCCATGAAAAACACGCTCGTCCCCGTGATCACGGTTACGGGCCTGCAATTCGGATCGATCGTCGCCTTCGCGATCATCACCGAAAGCGTGTTCCAGTGGCCAGGCGTCGGGCTCCTGTTCATCAACGCCGTAAGCTTCGTCGACATTCCCGTCATGTCGGCCTACCTGCTTCTCGTTGCGGTGATCTTCGTGACCATCAACCTGATCGTTGACCTGCTCTACTTCACGATCGATCCGCGCCTGAGCGTGAGCAATAACTGAGGACAAGACGCTCATGGACATCCAGACCCCCAAGGGAGCCTCGGCTCGGCCCGAATTCAACGAAGCGGCCGCCACGTCCACGTGGCAGCGCTGGATGAACTCGGACATATGGCATTCCTACAAGTCCTCGCCGGTCATCATTGTATCGTCGCTGACCTTCCTGCTGCTCGTGCTGGGCGCGGTGCTCTCCCCGCTCATCTCGCCGTACACCCCCTTCGACCCGGCCAGCCTCAACCTGATGAACGGCTTCACCAAGCCGATGTCCGCGAACGAATTCACCGGAGACTATTTTCTCCTGGGAACGGACGACCAGGGCCGCGACGTGCTGTCGACAATCCTCTTCGGCCTGCGGATTTCCCTGTTCGTCGGGGTTGTCGCCGTTCTCTTCGCCATGACCCTCGGCGTGGTGCTCGGGCTCCTGTCCGGCTATGCCGGCGGCTGGCTCGACGGCATCATCATGCGCATCGCCGACATCCAGATGACCTTCCCGTCCATCATGGTCGCCATGCTGCTCTACGGGATCGGCAAGGGCCTCATACCGCCCGATCTCAGGGATGAGATGGCAATCTGGGTGCTGATCATCTCGATCGGCCTGTCGGAGTGGGTCCAGTTCGCCCGCACCGTGCGCGGCGCCACCATGGTCGAACGCCAGAAGGAATACGTGCAGGCGGGCAACCTGATCGGACTGACCCGCTGGAGCATCATGCTCCGGCACATTCTGCCGAACGTAACCGGCCCGATCCTCGTCATCGCCACGATCAGTCTCGCCCTGGCGATCATCGCGGAAGCGACGCTGAGTTTCCTCGGCGTGGGCGCGCCCAAGACCGAACCCTCGCTCGGCACGCTGATCAATGTCGGCCGGCAGTACATCCTGTCCGGCGAATGGTGGATCCTGCTGTTTCCCTCGCTCACCCTTCTGGCACTGGCCCTGTCCGTCAACCTTTTCGGCGACTGGCTGCGTGACATCCTGAACCCAAAACTGCGATAGACCCGTGTCCGATACTCCTCTTCTCAAAGTTTCAGATCTCATCGTCGAGTTTCCGACCCGCAGCGGCATGCTCAGGCCCGTGGACCGGGTCGGGTTCGAAGTCCGCGCCGGCGAAATTCTCGGCCTGGTGGGTGAATCCGGCGCCGGCAAGTCCATGTGCGGATCGGCGATCATTGGCCTGATTGACCGTCCGGGGCGGATCAGCGGCGGTGAAATTGCCCTTGACGGTGAGCGGATCGACAATCTTCCGGAAGACCGCCTGCGCCGGATCCGCGGCAAACGCATCGCGATGGTCTTTCAGGACCCGCTGACCAGCCTCAATCCGCTGATGACCGTCGGACAGCAGCTGATCCAGACGATCCGCACGCACCTTCCCGTGTCATCCGGCGAGGCGCGCGAGCGGGCCATCGCGCTGCTGGAGGAAGTCGGAATTCCGGCCGCCGCCACCCGCATCGACGCCTACCCGCACCAGTTCTCCGGCGGCATGCGCCAGCGCGTCGTCATTTCGCTGGCGCTTGCTGCCGAACCGGAACTGATCATCGCCGACGAACCGACCACGGCGCTCGACGTCTCCGTGCAGGCGCAGATCATGGCGCTGCTCAAGAAGCTCTGCCGGGAGCGCGGTACGGCGGTGATCCTGATCACGCACGACATGGGTGTCATCGCGGAATCAACGGATCGTGTCGCGGTTCTCTACGCCGGACGCATCGCCGAGATCGGCCCGACGCGCAACGTGCTGAGCACCCCGTCGCATCCCTATACCAAGGGGCTCATGGCATCCACGCCGTCGACGACAGGCACCATGCACGCCCTCAGCCAGATCCCCGGATCGATGCCGAACCTGCGTGCCATCCCGAAAGGCTGCGCCTTCAATCCCCGATGTGAAAAGGCCTTCTCCGTGTGCTTCAAGGACATTCCGATTCTTGAACCGGTCGATGGCAGCGAGGTCGCCTGCTGGCTCTACGACCCGGCCGTCAATCCAGAAACAAAAGAGATCTCCGGAGTCTCCGAATGACCGGTGAAACACCCTTGATCAGCGCGCGGCAGCTCGGCGCGGTTTTTGACGTGTCCAAGCCCTGGCTCAACAGGATGCTTGCCCTTGAGGCCAAGCAATACCTGACCGCCGTCGACACGGTCGACTTCGAAATTCCGAAAGGCAAGACCTTCGCGCTTGTGGGCGAGAGCGGCTCGGGCAAGTCCACCATCGGGCGCATGATCGTCGGCTTGCAGAAACCGACCAGCGGCCAGGTTCTGATCGACGGCGAGGATTTTTTCGCCATCTCCAGCGAGAAGAAGAAGATGGCGATGCGCCGGCGCATCCAGATGATCTTCCAGAGCCCCTATGCGTCGCTGAACCCGCGCTGGCGCGTGCGCCATATCATCGGCGAACCGATCCGGGCCTTCGACCTGCTGCCCGCCTCCGAGGTGGACGGGCGTGTCGCGGAACTGCTCGACCAGGTCGGCCTTGCGAAATCGGATGGCGAAAAGTTCCCGCACGAATTTTCCGGCGGCCAGCGCCAGCGTATTGCGATCGCCCGCGCCCTCGCCTCCAATCCGGAATTCATTGTCTGCGACGAGCCGACATCGGCGCTTGATGTCTCCGTGCAGAGCCAGGTGCTTAACCTGATGAAGGCCCTGCAGCGCGAACTCGGTCTGACCTACCTGTTCATCAGCCATGACCTCTCCGTCATCCGCTACATGGCGGACGAAATCGGCGTGCTTTATCTGGGCCGCCTCGTCGAGGTGGCTGACAGGGACACGCTGTTTGACAAGCCGCGGCACCCCTACACGCGCATGCTCATGGACGCCGCCCCCCATATCGACGCATTCGGCCGGACGGCCGAGATCGTGAAGGGCGAAATCCCCGACCCGATCAACAAGCCGAGCGGCTGCAGCTTCCATCCTAGATGCACCTTGACGGAGGACATCTGCCGAAGGGAACGCCCCGAAGTCAGGGAATTCGGCACGGAAAAGGCAAGGGTCGCCTGTCACCTGTGCGCCGACTAGGCGCACAGGTCCCTAACCGCCAACAACGCGCTGATCTGGCCAGAACAGATATATATGACGGAGCTTCTCTCTATTGCTCCTCATCCTGAGGTGCGTAGCTAAGCGAAGCCTCGAAGGATGGGCCGCGAGATGAGGCTGAACCACCGATCCTTCGAGACAGGCCTTCGGCCTTCCTCAGGATGAGGGCTGACATTCACACGACCATCAACCCATTGCGTTGATTGCAATTTCCCGAAACGACTGCGCCTCCTCCGCAATTGTGATAACCTTACGTCACCCGTATTTTTACAGGACTTTATTTATGCATTTTTGTCGGAGAGCCACATGCCCAAGCTTCCAGGAAAATCATATGACGAAATGAAGGCGCTCATCGCGAGCAACCATGGCATCGGTTACGTTTTCAGCTGGGAATTGCTGATCGCGATCTGTTGGGAAGAGTCCTTCTTCAATAACCAGGAGCAGGAAGGCGCTGGTACAGCGTGGGGTTTCGGCCAGGTCGAACCCTCGGAGTTCTACAAGTTCGAGACCGAGCAGGCAAAGAAACACGGCTACTATGTCGCCAACCTTCCCAAGAGGGCAAAGATCGGCAACAAGACCAAACTTCTCGGCAGCCTGACGGACAATCAGTCCGTTCAGGTCGTGTCCGCTGCGTTGAGACACAACTATTATGCACGAAAGCAGGACAAGCGTGACGCGCTTTACGTCTATGGGGGCGTCTACTACAAGGGCCCCTCTCCGCTGACGGTTGCCGAGCGGATCGCAATCATCAATGGCTGGCTGGATTGCGAAAAGCACTTGCAGTTCTTTCACCAGGGTCACGACCCGAATGAAATCATCAAGGGACTGCACATGGCGAAGAACTTCAAGGATTCCGAGGCGACATTCCGGCCCATCCTTTTCCCGTTCGGTCAGGACGATCTCATCAAGTGGCTGAAAGAAGAGATCGCCAAGCTGAAGGCAGGCAAGCAGTATCTCAAGACCGGCAATACCGGCGACGATGTCACCGCTCTTCAGAACCTGTTGAATCACAAGGCGCTGCCGGGCGTTCAGAGCCTTGCAGCCGACGGCATCTTCGGTCCGAAGACATATGCAGGGGTGACCGAATACCAGCGCCGGAGCCAGCTTGTTGCCGACGGCATTGTCGGTCCGAACACAAAGCAGAAACTCGCCACGTGACCCGCCCTGAGAAACGATCAGGCAATTGCTCAAGACGCCCGATCGCGAAACACATCGCTACTCGAACAGCGACGGCAGGAACATGGAGATCGCCGGCACATACGTGACCAGCAGCAGGGCGGCCAGCAGGGCGAGATAGAAGGGCCAGATCGATTTCAGCGCTTCTTCGATCTTTATCTTGCCGACCGCGCACCCGACGAAAAGGCACGTGCCGACCGGTGGTGTGCACAGGCCGAGACCCAGATTGACCAGGAGCATGATGCCGAACTGCACGGGATCCATTCCGAGTTCCCGCGCGATCGGCAGAAAGATCGGTGTGCAGATCAGGATCAGCGCAGCCATGTCCATGATCATGCCGAGCGCAAGCAGCATCAGGTTGATCATGAGAAGGATGACGATCTTCTGTTCCGAGATGCCGAGCAGGAAATCGCTGAGTTTGGCTGGAACCTGATAGAGCGCCAGAAGATATGCGAACGAGCTGGCGAACCCGATCAGGATCATGACCATGGCGGTGGTCCGCAAGGCGGACGTGACGGAGACAACGAACTCGTTCCAGCCGAGCGTCCGGTAGGCCACGGCCGTCAGCACAAGCGCGTAGATTGCTCCGAAGGCGCCGGACTCCGTCACGGTGAACACGCCTGACAGGACGCCGCCGACGATAATCACGGCCGTGATCAGCCCGGGGATCGCGCCAACGGCCGTTTGAACGACGACACTCCAGCCGGGAAAGGGTTCGGACCCGTAATTGTGTTTCAGCGCCACGAAATAGGCCGCAACGGCAAGACACAGGCACATCAGTATTCCGGGAATGACGCCTGCAAGGAACAGCTTCGAGATGGAAATGCCGCCGCCGGCCGCCACAACGAAGATGATCATGTTGTGGCTGGGCGGAATGACGATGCCGGCGATGGACGATGTCACGGTCACGTTGACGGCGTAGTCCGGCCGGTAGCCCTTTTCCTTCATCACCGGGATCAGCAGCGATCCCAGCGCGGAAATGTCGGCAATGGCAGACCCGGATATGCCGCCGAACAGCATGCTTGAGAAGATGTTGACCGACGCCAGGCCGCCCCGGACATGACCGACAAGAGAGGATGCAAAGCGCACGAGACGAACGGCGATCCCGCCATGCAACATCAGCTCGCCGGCAAAGACGAAGAAGGGAATGGCCAGGAGCGAAAACGGCGTGATGCCCGAAATCGTGCGCTGAAACGTGATCAGCAGCGGAAACCCTTCATACCAGAAGGCGGCGGCTGCCGAGATACCCATTGCAAAGGCGACGGGAACGCCCAGGAGAACGCTGACGCCGAAGACGCCCAGCAGGATAGCAAGACCCATCTCAGTTACTCTCTTCTTTTTCGTAGATCTCGCCGCGAAGGGCCGAACGCCCCCGCAAAATGAATCTTGCGCCTGCGAATATGACCATCAGTCCGCCGCAGGCGACGGCGGAAGCGGTTCGGATGCTCTCGGGGATATTGAGCATCGGCAGGAGCGTCGACCAGCCGAACTGGAAGAGTTCGAGGCTCGCCACCAGCATGACGCCGCCGAACACGGCCAGGCAGAGATCGGTCATCAGCAGAAGCAGCTGACGCGCCTTTGGCGGCAGGGCATCCCGCACCAGGGTGACGCCGAGATGGGACTGCTCGTGGATACCGACGGCGGCCCCGAGAAAGGTGATGTAGCAGATCAGGACCAGCGCGAGCTGTTCGACCCATGTGGGTGTCTCGTTCAGGACGTAGCGACCGAAGACCAGCCAGCCGAAAGTGGCCACGAGGACCACAAGGGCGAGCGAACCCACAAACACGCAGAGGCGCTTCAACCAGACCAGAGACAGCTCCAGCCGCACCAGAAAATTCTCGCCCTGCGGCATTGTTTCCCCCCGGGAGTTTGCGGGCCGCGCATGGCGCGGCCCGCGGTGCACAGCATTGTCAGTTGGCGTTTCTGAAAATTTCGACGAGCTCGCTCAGCTCGGGATTTTGCGACAGGAACTGATCGTAGACCGGTGCCATTGCTTCCTGGAAAGCCGCCTTGTCGGCGATCTCGTTCACGGTCACGCCGCCCTCGGCGACCTTGGCCATGCTGGCCGCTTCTCGCTCCTGCCAGAGCTTGCGCTGCAGCTCGGTGCTGTTACGGCCGGCTTCCTTGACGATCGCCTGCTGTTCCGGCGTGAGGCTGTCGAAGGTCTTCTTGCTCATGCACAGGCACTCGGGAATGATCAGGTGCTGTGTCAGCGAGTAGTACTGCGCGACTTCGAAGTGGTTGGTGGATTCATAGCTCGGCGGGTTGTTTTCCGCCCCGTCCACGACACCGGTCTTGATCGCCTGATAAACCTCGGCAAACGCCATCGGCGTCGCATTGCCGCCGAGAGAATCCACCATTCCGACAAACAGGTCGTTGTTCATCACGCGGATCTTCATCCCGCCGACATCGGCAGGCTCGTTGATCGCCTTGACGGATGTGTAGAACGAACGTGCACCGGCGTCATAGAACCCGAGCGCCACCAGGCCCTTCGCTTCCAGACCCTTGCTCAGTGCGGCACCGGCTTCACCGTCCATCAGTTCGTACATCTGCGGGATGCTCTTGAAGATGAACGGCAGCGAGACGACGTTCGCTTCCGGCACGACCTGGCCCATCGGCCCAAGGCTGAAGACACCGAAATCGATGACGCCAAGGCGTGTCTGCTCGATCGCGTCCGGCTGCGAGCCAAGGACACCGCTGTGATAGACCTTGCCGGAAAGCTCGCCGCCCGTCTTTTCGCTGACTTCCTTCAGGAACGATTCCATGCCGTGCGACACGGGATAGTCCTCCACGTGAATGTTCCATCCACGAAGGTCGCGCGCCTCCGCGGTCACGGCGGTGACTGCGAGAACAGCGGCCAGAACGGAGCCGCGCATGAGACCGGCTTTGATTGACTTGAAACGGATCATTGGTACCTCCCTGTTGATCTGGCTTCACGATATTTATTTTACAAATTTTTACAAGTATAAAAATCAATTAAACAAATTTTTGGAAATTTCTGGCTCAAGACATTGAAACTTATCGGGAAAATAGAGTTCGTTATTTGTAAGACCGGTCCGAAACCTGATGGAACAACCCCGCCCCGGATTGCCGGAAGGCGGGGTATGCCGGTCTGAGCAAGGCGTCAGGAGAACAGCAGGCCGCCATTGATATCGACACAGGCGCCGGTCATGAATGCGGCCTGATCGGACGCCAGGAAGACGGCCAGGTTGGCAACTTCTTCCGACGTTCCCTCGCGTTTCAGCGGCGTGACGCCGGCCACGTGTTTCCGGACATCCGGCTTTGTGAAAACATTGTGGAAGTCGGTGTCGATCATGCCGGGACAGAGGGAATTGACGCGGATATCGGGCGCAAGCTCCTTGGCAAGCCCGCGGGTCATGGTCAGGACCGCGCCCTTGGATGCTGCATAGGCAAGCGCACCGGGTCCGCCGCCATCACGGGCAGCCTGCGACGCCATCGTCACGATCGCCCCACCCGGCTTCATGTGCGGCAGCGATGCCTGGACAAGCAGAAAGGCGGAGGAAACGTTCAGGTCGAAGACATTTTGCCAGTGCTCTGCCGTAATCTCGGCGACTGTCTTCCGGGCAATCAAGCCGCCCGTAATCGGCATGACGATGTCTAACCCACCGAATTCACTGACTGTTTTATCAACGAGGGCTTGAACTTCGTCCGGTTTTGTCATGTCACCCCGAAGAGCAAAGGCCTTGCCGCCGCCGGAGACGATCTCTTCAACCGCGCTGTCTGCGCCGCTGCTGCTGCTGAAATAGTTGATGGCAACATTTGCCCCTGCCTTCGCCAGGGCAAGCACGCAAGCGCGTCCGATGTCGCGTCCGCCACCCGTGACGATTGCTGTTTTTCCGCTGAGATCCATTTTCGTTTTCTCCTTTAAGAGCATTGAGTGTCGTCTGTTTCGGAACGCTCGGTCTCGTGTGAGCCAGGCCGCCCGGATGTGGTGCGCGGAAACGGAACCTGCGCGGGCGCACCCGGATGCTGCCTGCCCTTGTCCGAGTGCGTCTCTTTCGCCGTCTCCGGTCTTGCAGTGAGGACAGGGCCGCAACCCGCCGCATCGGCTTTGTCACGCCCGGTCAACCACGGTTTACAAATCAGATCAAATCACACAGCGATAGAGGGCAAATCCGAGACCTGATCCGTGAGTCCAGCTGGTGTCACAGGGACATCGGCCGAACAGAAATACGAAAACAAACTGATTTTGCTGCGCTTTTCGGAGTTTCACCTCCGGTCTCATTCATCCTTCGCACTTGCTGCCCGAGATCGCGGCCCCATGCCTCGAACCGGGGAAATCACCAACTGCAATCGGTATCTTAATCAACCAGCACAAATCAACACAAATTTTTACAAATAAACTGCGCACACAAAAATTCAGCGCTGAAACCGGCGAAAATCGCCCTGAACCTGCTTGTCCCGGGAGAGCCGCAAACGTACGCGACGCGCTGTCAAAATGGCCAAATCTCGGAAAAATGAATTGAGTTCAGAAACTTACAAGGAGAAACAAGTGCCAGACGCTATCGCCGTGAAATTTTCGCTTTTGGACTTTACAAATAATTGACAAGTTTTCCTTGCGGGCTTAATCATCACGAAGAAGAAACACGTGCCTGTTTGCACTGGAGCGGTGGAGAGAACCGGATGACGGGTCTGGACGATCAGACGAAAACGAAGTTCATGAATGTCAGCACGGCAACGCTCACGACGGTGATGTTCAAGCGGGGTTTGCGCAACATCTTTCTGCAAGGCATCCATCGGCTGCGTCCGGGACCGAACATGGTCGGGATCGCCTATACGCTGAGATACATCCCGGCCCGCGAGGATCTCGACCATCTGGACTCTTTCGCGGATCCCGCCAACGCGCAGCGCAAGGGCGTTGAGGAGTGTCCGGCAGGCGCGGTTTTCATGATCGATTCCCGCGGGGATGCATCTGCGGCCTCCGCGGGGTGCATCCTTGCAGCCCGCCTGCAGGCGCGCGGCTGCCGGGGTATCGTAACGGATGGCGGGTTCCGGGACACGCCCGAGATCGCGCAACTTGAGATGCCCGGCTACCACGCGCGGCCGAGCGCACCGACCAACCTGACCAAACACCACGCCGTTGCCGTGAATGATCCCATTGCCTGCGGTGGTGTTTCGGTTTTCCCGGGAGACATCATCGTCGGCGACAACGAAGGTGTTGTTTGCGTGCCGCAACATATGGCAAATGAGGTAGCGGACGAGGCCACCGAAATGACGGTGTTCGAGGACTTTGTCATGGAGATGGTCAAACAGGGCGCATCGACTTTCGGGCTCTATCCCCCGACCGATCCGTCAACACTGGACAGGTTTAGATCGTGGCGACAGGAAAACGGCAGGTAAGGGAAAAATCGGCTTCGGACCGGCAGATCCGGGATCGGACGCTCTCAGACAAGGTCTATGAGAGCATTCTCGCCAAGATCATGGACGGGGACATCCCCGTCGGCGGCAAACTGCCGACGGAACAGATGCTGTCGGACGAGTTCGGCGTTTCGCGGCCGATCCTGCGCCAGGCCCTGAAGCAGTTGCGCGAAGATGACGTGGTCGTCTCGCGCCAGGGGTCCGGATCCTATGTCAAGCGGCGGCCCGAAGGCGCCGTACTCGACTTCGCCCCGGTGGGATCGATTGCCGACATCCAGCGCACATTTGAGTTCCGGGCGGCCGTCGAGGGCGAGGCCGCCTTTCTTGCCGCGGAACGGCGCACGGACGCCGACCTGAAGGAGTTGCAGGATTCGCTGACCGAGCTGGATCGCTGCATCGCCGAAGGAGAACTCGGTGTGGCAGCGGACGAGATTTTTCATGTTGCCGTCTGCAATGCCGCGGACAACAAGTATTTCGTTGCCGCGCGCTCCTCCATGAAGTCCAACATCCTGACCGGCATGAATCTGACCCGGAACCTGTCGCTGACGAAACCGCAGGACCGGATGAAGCTGGTGCAGTCCGAACACTACGACATCTTCAACGCGATCGAGGCGCGCGATCGGGAAGGCGCGCGGCAGGCCATGCGTGATCATGTCGAAAACGCCCGCAAACGCATTTTTGAAGGCGGGTGAACCCGTCCCCCTTCCCCGCCGCCAAAAAGTACACACATTCATTGTGTTCCATTTCCTTGCGTCAAGGTGACCGCAAAGGCGGTCGTGCCTGACAGAGAGGCGAGACGGTCCGGCGCACGCGTTCGCATGGTGAAGGGTCTGCGATGTCGAAAACCACAAGTCTGACGCTGCGATTTGCCAGACGAACCGTTGTTTTCCTGTTTGCCGTTTTCATCCTCCCCGCGCTGCTGCACCTGGCGGTCTGGAGCCTGAAGGACCGCCCGCAGGGCTGGCGCTACGCCACATGGGCAAGCGCAGGTATTCTTCCGGAAAAGCCGCCTGCCGATCAGGCGGAAATCTATGTTCTGACCGCGCGCACGGGAGGCATGAAAGGGGCCTTCGCGACACACTCCTGGCTGGTGCTCAAGCCCAAGGGCGCAGAGCGATATGACCGGTACGATGTCGTCGGGTGGGGCACGCCCGTCCGCAAGAATGCCTACGACGCCGACGGGCACTGGTATTCCAACAAGCCCGTCATCAACTACCGTCTGGTCGGAGAAAAAGCAGAAGAACTCCTGCCGAAAGTGGAACGCGCCATCGCGGGATATCGCTGGCGCGAGCGGGGGGACTACACGATCTGGCCGGGGCCCAATTCGAATACCTTCGTCGAGACAGTTCTGCAGCGGGTCCCCGCCCTTGCCGCGTCAACACCCAGCACCGCGATCGGACGGGATTTTCCGGCGGACGGTAGATGGTTGGGCTACCGCGACGACGGAGCCTTCTTTGCGACCGCGGGCGGTTACTTCGGATTTGTCGTCGGCAGCAAGGTCGGACTGGAGCTCAATTTCCTGGGCCTGGTTGCCGGGATCAATCCGGCTGCGGCCAGGATCTCGATCCCCGCTTTCGGCGCCCTCGACTTCACCGGCCTGACCAGTCCGTCGCTCTGACGTTAAACAGCCGTCAGCCGTGCGCTGACCGCGCAGCCGCCCTCGCTGCCCGCATATCCGGAACGTCATTCGGGAGACCGGAAACACCGGGCACCAGGGCAACCGGGATACCGGCATCGTCAAGACGCTTCAGATCGTCTTGCGTCTCTTCGCAGGAGACAGGGTCACCGGACTTCAGGCGAACGACATGTTTGCCCTGGCGTGCGAGCCTCACCATGCGGTCCCGGATGTCCTCGTCGGCTGTGTCCGGATCGGAATTGCGCCCGACAAGCATACGCTTGGCCTCCCGGCGCGCCAGTTCCAGCACCGTATCGTCGACCCGGTCATCGAACAGGATGACATCGGCGGATTGAAGCGTGCGCATCGCCTTGAGCGTGAGATGTTCCGCGTCTCCCGGCCCTGCGCCGACTAGGGTCACGCGCCCGGTTGCCGTTGCCCCGGCCTCGTCAAGCAGCGTGTCTATTGCGCGCTCGTCTTCCGCGTCCGGGACGGATCGCGCAGAGAAGGCCAGATCGGTGAAGCCTTCCCAGAACCTGCGGCGTTCGGATCCGGCTGCAAGAGTGGCCAGCACGTTTGCACGCACGCGCCCGGCAAGCGCGGCCCAGTCACGCAGGCTGATCGGCAAAAGGGTTTCGATGCGGCGGCGGATCGCTTGTCCGAGAATGGGCGCGACACCATTGGTCGAAATCCCGACTACCACCGGTGAGCGATTGACGATCGAACCGAACTGAAATTCGCAAAAGGAGGGCCTGTCGATCACGTTGACGGGCACACCGGCTGCGCGGGCCGCGCAGTAATATGCCTGCGCTTCGCCATCGCTGGCCGCGTCGCCGATGGCCAGCGCGGCACCGTCGAAGCAATCGGTGCTCCAGACCCGTTGATGATGCACAAAACTGCCCTTGACGCTGCCACCGGACAAAAGCGTGGCAAATGTCTCGTCGAGGCGTTCCGCGTAGACGTGAACCTCGGCCCCGGCAGCGGCGAGAAGCTCCGCTTTCCAAGCCGCAGCGTCCGTGCCGCCCGCGAGCACAACCTTCCGTGCCTTCAACGGGAAGAACAACGGCAGACTTGCAAGGGCATCCACACGCGCCGGACGCCGGCGTCTCAGCGCCTTACCCGGCGCGGGCGATACGGGCCTCATCGGAGGTCTCCTTGAACTTTGTATCGAGAATGGACTGGATTTCCGATCGGCAGGAACCGCAATTGGTTCCGGCCTTCAGGCACTCGCCGACCGCCCTGACGGTTGCCGCACCCTGTGCGGCGGCGGCTGCAATTTCATGGCACCCGACCTGAAAGCACGAGCAGACGATGGCGCCCTTGTCAGGCATGTCGGCGGGAGGCCGTCCGGCCAGCACATCAAGGCGCATTTGCCGGTCGGTCGATGGGGCCGCCAAAAGCCCGCAGGCCCATTGCCGGGACACGGAAACGGGTTCGGACCCGAAGAAGAAGGCTCCCGAAAGCGTATCGCCGGTCCAGCCGGCAACGCGCTGAAGCCCGAGACCTGCGTCCTCGAAACGGAGTAGTTCGGCGTCTTCGCCCAGCAGTGACTGGACGAGGCCCTCGATGTCGTCGCGCTTGCTTCCTGCCAGTTCGACGCGCCAGCCGCCATAGGCGGGCGCGAGCGCCCAATAACCGGTTTGAAGAGCGCCCGGTTTTTCGCACAGGACGGCAAAACCGTACCAGTCGAAGCTGCGCTTGCGCAGCGAGACAGGCGTGAATTTCGAGCCCGGCTGACCGGAGACCGGATCGACTTCGGCAGAGACGACCGCATCAATCCGGCCATTGGATGCGAACTGGTCGGTCCAGTGCATGGGAACAAAAACCGAGCCCTTGCGGGCCCGTTCCGTTACCTGGGCGCGGACAATGACGGCACCATGCGGGCTCTTCACCTCGACGAGATCCGCAGCAGCAATACCTGCCAAGGCCGCATCTTCCGGATGCAGCTCCGCGAAAGGTTCGGCGATGTGGGAGGAAAGCCGCGCTGTCTTGCCGGTGCGCGTCATCGTGTGCCAGTGATCGCGGACCCTGCCGGTGTTGAGAACGAACGGGTAGCGCTTGCCAAGGGCTGCCGGGGCAGCCTGCTTGACCGCAACGAGGGAGGCCTTACCGTCGGCGGTGAAAAACCCGCCTGCCGCAAAGAAACGCGTGGTCCTTTGTCCCTCGCCCGTGCGTTGCGGCCATTGAAACGGCTGCATCCTGTCGAAGTCGCGCCCGGACAGGTCGCGATAGGCGCTGATATCGAAGTCGCGGGAGCCGTCATTCCGGAAACCCGACAGGGCGGCGTGTTCGCGGAAGATCGCGGCCGGGCCGTCAAAGTCGAAGGCGGTCTCGAAACCCATCCGGCGCGCGACCTCGCAGATCTGCCACCAGTCCGCTCTGACGTCGCCCGGCGGGGCAAGGAAAGATGTCTGCCTGGAAACTCTGCGTTCCGAGTTGGTGACCGTGCCGTCCTTTTCACCCCACGCGGCCGCGGGCAGAAGCACATCCGCGTAGACGACCGTGTCGGCAGCATGCGTGACGTCCGAAACGACCACGAAGGGACAGGCCTTAAGCGCCGCCGCGACCCCGTCCGCATCCGGCAGGCTGTCGACCGGGTTGGTCGACATGATCCAGATCGCCTTGATCCTGCCGTCCCGTGCCGCTTTGAACATGTCGACGGCTTTCAGACCTTGCCGCTCTGCGATCACCGGACTGTTCCAGAAGGATTGCACGAGGGCGCGATGGTCCGGGTTCTCGATCGCCATGTGGGCCGCCAGCATGTTGGCAAGCCCACCGACCTCGCGCCCGCCCATGGCGTTGGGCTGGCCGGTTGCCGAGAACGGCCCCATGCCGGGACAGCCGATACGCCCGGTCGCCAGGTGGGTGTTGATGATCGCGTTGACCTTGTCCGTCCCGTTGACCGACTGGTTGACGCCCTGGCTGTAGACCGTGACCGTCCTGGGCGTGCGGGACACCATTGTGTAGAACGTTGCAAGGTCACGCGGGGACAGGCCGGTTTCTTCGGCGATCCGGTTGATTTCGCACGGCCCGGCCGCCGCAAGCGCTTCATCGAAGCCGTTGGTGTGCTGGTCGATGTAAGCATGGTCTAGCGCGTCGGTGTCCGCCAGGAAGGCCAGCAAACCGTTGAAGAGCGCAACATCCGTATCCGGTTTCAGCGCAAGGTGCAGATCGGCGATAGCGCAGGTCGCGGTCTCGCGCGGGTCCACGACAACCACCCGCATCTGCGGATTTTCCGCCTTCGCCGCCTCGACCCGTTGAAACAGGACCGGGTGGCACCAGGCAAGGTTGGATCCGACCAGAACGAGCAGATCGCAGCTTTCCAGGTCCTCGTAGGTTCCCGGCACGGTATCGGAGCCGAACGCACGCCTGTGCCCGGCGACCGAAGACGCCATGCAGAGGCGGGAATTCGTGTCGATATTCGCCGCGCCGATGAAGCCCTTCATCAGCTTGTTGGCGACATAATAGTCTTCCGTCAGGATCTGACCGGAGACATAGAAGGCAACGCTGTCCGGGCCATGCTCCTGGATGGTGCGCGAAAATGTTTCGGCGACGAGATCGAGCGCTTCCGGCCAGTCCGTCTTTTTCCCGCCGACCTGCGGATGAAGGATCCTGTCATCGAGCGACAGTGTTTCCCCGAGAGACGACCCCTTGGAACACAGGCGTCCGAAATTCGCCGGATGCTCCGGGTCGCCCTTGATGTCGACGGACCCGTCAGCCTGGGGCGTCGCAAGGACCCCGCAGCCAACACCGCAATAGGGGCAGGTGGTCTTGACCGTTTTTGTGTTTGAAAAAGCGGTCACCCTGCGCTCCTCGTTCTTTCCTCTCCAGACCCGGGCGTCTCGTTCTTATCTTCAATCGCCATTTTCCGGTCTTTCCTTCATCCGGCCCTGCGGGCCAGATCATCGGCGGCAAGCAGCACCTTGCCGTTCTCGACACGCGCCGCCGTCACGGGGACGGAGCCTTCGTCGGCACCGCGCGCCAGCCCCGTCGCAAGATCGAAGACCCAGTTGTGCAGCGGACAGGTGACGGAGGACCCGTGCACGATGCCCTGGCTGAGGGGACCGCCCTTGTGCGGACAGCGGTCATCCAGGGCAAAGACCTCGTCATCCACGGTGCGGAACACGGCAATGCAGCCGCGATCGGTCTTCACCACGCGGGCGCCTTCGCGCGGAATGTCGGCGAGATCTCCGATCGCCACCCAGTTTCTCGTTTCCGCGTTCATTCGGCCGCCTCCGCCTGCAGGATCGCCATCGGTTTGAATTCATGCTTGTCCTTGCCGGACACGCGCTCGGACCATGGATCGACCTGGGCGAATTTCTGGCTGAAGACGAACCGTTCGAAATAGGCTTTCCGCTTGTCTTCATCGTCCATGATCTGGCTGCGGATCTCGTCGTAGCCGATCCGCTTTGCCCACTTGTAGATCCGCTCCAGATAGTGGCCCTGCTCCCGGTACATCTGCGTCAGCGCAACGATGTGCTCGAGCGCTTCTTCCTCGGTCCTGACCAGACCGAGCACCTCGGTGCCCTTGATATCGAGGCCAGCCGCACCGGCGAAATGGATCTCGTAACCGCTGTCCACGCAGACGACACCGATATCCTTGCAGGTGGCTTCCGCGCAGTTCCGCGGACATCCGGAGACGGCAAGCTTGAGCTTGGCCGGCGTCCAGGAGCCCCACATGAATTTTTCGATCTTGATGCCGAGACCGGTGGAATCCTGGGTTCCGAAGCGACACCAGTCCGTCCCGACGCAGGTCTTCACCGTCCGCAAGCCCTTCGCATAGGCCTGGCCCGAGACAAAACCGGCCTTGCCCAGATCCGCCCAGACCGCCGGAAGGTCTTCCTTCTTGATGCCGAGCATGTCGATACGCTGACCGCCGGTGCACTTCACCGCCGGGATGTTGAACTTGTCGACCACGTCGGCAATCGCCCGCAGCTCCTTGGACGAGGTCATGCCGCCCCACATGCGCGGCACGACGGAATAGGTCCCGTCCTTCTGGATGTTGGCGTGCACCCGTTCGTTGATGAAGCGGGACTGGTAGTCGTCGGCATATTCGTCCGGCCAGTCGCTGACGAGATAGTAGTTGAGCGCCGGGCGGCACTTCGCGCAGCCCCCGGAGGACGTCCATTCCAGCTCCTGCATGACGGCGGGAATGGTTTTCAGTTGCTTGGATTTGATGAGCCGGCGCACTTCACTGTGGCCCAGATGCGTGCAGCCGCACATGGGCGTCACCGCAGCCGGATTGTAGGCATCCCCAAGCGTCACCTGCATCAGTTGCTCGACGAGACCCGTGCAGGTGCCGCAGGATGCCGACGCCTTGGTATGCGCCCTGACATCATCCAGCGACGACAGTCCCTTTTCGGAGATCGCATTGACGATCTTGCCCTTGCATACGCCGTTGCAGCCGCAGATTTCCGCATCATCCGGCAAGGCTGCAACGGCCGCCGTAGGGTCCAGGGGGGCGCCCCCCTGATACGCCTGGCCGAAGATCAGCGTCTCGCGCATTTCCGAGACATCCGACTGTTTTTTCAGGAGATCGAAGAACCAGGGTCCGTCGGCGGTTTCGCCGTATAAAACGGCGCCGATGATCCTGTTGTCCTTCAGGACGAGCCGCTTGTAGACCCCGGCAGCCGCATCGCGCAGAACGATTTCCTCGCGATCCTCGCCCTCGGCAAAGTCCCCGGCCGAATAAAGATCGACCCCTGTCACCTTCAGCTTGGTCGCGGTGACGGAGCCCGTGTATTCCGAAGTCCCGCCCAAGAGGTTGTCGGCGATCACTTCCGCCATTTCATAGAGCGGAGCGACAAGTCCGTAACACATGCCGCGGTGTTCGACGCACTCGCCGAGCGCGAAGATGTCCGGGTCGCTGGTGCGCATGTCGTCGCCGACCTGAACACCACGCCCGACATCAAGCGCGACGGACTTGGCAAGATCGGAGGACGGACGGATACCGACCGCCATGACGACGATCGACGCGTCGATCTGGGTGCCGTCATCGAGCCGGATACCCTTCACCCGGCCCGAGCCGTCATCAAGGATCTCGTGGCTGTTGGCCTTGGTGCGCACCTCGATGCCGCGGCGCTTGAATTCCTCTTCCAGAAGAAAACCCGCGGCCGGGTCGAGCTGACGTTCCATCAGGGTCGGCATCAGGTGAAGCACCGTGACGTCCATGCCCTGCATCTTCAGACCGGCAGCCGCTTCAAGGCCGAGAAGACCACCACCGATAACGATTGCACGCCCGCCGTCCTTGGCGGCTTGCAGCATCTTTTCCACATCGTCCAGATCGCGGTAGGTCAGGACCCCGTCAAGGTCCTTGCCCGGAAGCGGGATGATGAACGGGTTGGATCCGGTCGCGATCACCAGCTTGTCGTATGGGGCGCTGACGCCGTTTTCGGCGGTGACCGTCTTGGCGGCGCGGTCGATTTCCGAAACCCTGGCGGACTTGTGGAGGGTGACCCCGTTTTCGCCGTACCAGTCATCGCCATGGGTGATGATGTCTTCATAGGCTTTTTCACCCGACAGGACGGGCGACAGCATCAGCCGGTTATAGTTCACCCTGGGTTCTGCGTTGAATATGGTGACGGCGTAGGCGTCCTTGTCCTTTTCGAACAGGTATTCCAGCATCCGTCCCGGCGCCATCCCGTTTCCGATGATGACAAGTTTCTTCTTTTCCATCGGTCTACTCCGCGGCCTCCGCGTTTGAATAGGCTGCTTCGATCATCACGTTCGAAAGCACCGCGTAAGCCTCGCTCCAGGCGGTTCTGGTGGCATCGTCGAAGGCGTCTCCCAGACCCTGTTCAAGGGTCCAGATCAAGGCCGCGCCAACCGGCGGATAGTGAGAGGGTGTCACCCCGTAGTCGACGTGCCTGACTGCAAGTGTCCTGGCGGCCGGCAGGACTGCATCGAAATCCGAGAGCCCGTTCACGACCACGCCCAGCGTGGTCATCAGCTTGCGGCCCTGCTGCGCGATATCGGAAGTGAACAGCGGTTTGATGTCCGGGGCGATTTTGAAAAGCCGGCCGTAGAACAGCTCGGCCGCCTTGTCGGATATCGGAACGACCTTTGCGAACGAGGCCTGCACGAGCTGGATCTGATCTGGCGTCATGTCTGGTTTCACTCCTGCATTCACTCGGCCGCCTGGACGGCCGCCTTCTGGCGAGCCATGCGGGCTGCACGTTTTTCCTGGATGGATTTCAGCTGTTCTTCGCTGGGGTCCGCACCGCCTTCATAGGCTTCCAGGAAGTCCAGCAACTCTTCGCGGTAGGCGTAGTAGTCCGGGTGTGCGAGCAGCTCCTTGCGCGAGCGCGGACGCGGCAGATCGACATCCATGATGTTGCCGATCCGCGCATTCGGACCGTTCGACATCATGACGACGCGGTCAGCGAGGAGAATGGCTTCATCGACGTCGTGGGTGACGCAGATCGCGGTGACCTGCGTCCGCTTCCACACATCCATCAGGACGTCCTGCAGCTCCCATCGCGTCAGGCTGTCGAGCATCCCGAACGGTTCGTCCAGAAGCAGGAGTTTCGGCGAAAGCGCAAAGGCGCGCGCGATACCGACACGCTGTTTCATGCCGTTGGACAGATCCGCCGCCGCCTTTTGCATGGCATCTGCAAGGCCTACCTTCGACAGGTAGTACTCGATGACGTCGCGCTTTTCGGATTTCGACGCATCCGGGTAGACCTTGTCGACACCGAGGGCGACATTCTCATAGGCAGTCAGCCATGGCATGAGGCTGGGGGCCTGGAACACGACCGCCCGGTCAGGTCCGGCCTGGGTGATATGCGTCCCGTCGAGGATGATCGCCCCTTCCGTGATCGGATTGAGCCCGGCGACCATGGAAAGAACCGTCGACTTGCCGCAGCCGGAGTGGCCGATCAGCGTGATGAACTCGCCCTTGTTCATTTTCAGGTCGAACCCGTCAACGACCGTGAGCGGCCCCTTCGGTGTCGGGTAGACCTTCTTGAGCTGGGAGAACTCGAGGAAGCGATCGTCCTTCACGCTTTCGGCAGCACGCTCGTAAGCGGACGGCAACTTGTCGTTCTTGGCGACCCGCTGCGTGATCGGCACGATGTTCGGCAGAACGATATCCCGCTCCATGTCCGCCCCGCGCTCCGCACCGACAGCCATCAGGTATTCCGTGATATCGGCTCTCAGCTTGATGAAATCGTCATCGTGGTTGAGCTCACCGCGATCGCGCGGACGCTTGAACGGTACCGTGAATTCCGGTCCGAGCGTTGCCTTCGCACCGGGTTTCAACGGCACGATCCGGTCGGCCAGCAGGATGGCCTCATCGACATCGTTGGTGATCAGGACGATGGTCTTCTTTTCCTGCTCGCAGATCGCCGCGAATTCATCCTGCAGCTTGGAGCGCGTCAGAGCGTCCAGAGCAGACAGCGGTTCGTCGAGCAAAAGGAGTTCGGGCTGCATGGCAAGCGCCCGTGCGACGGCGACGCGCTGGCGCATGCCGCCGGAAAGTTCCGCCGGCTTGCGGTCCCGCGCATGGGCGAGACCGACCATCTCGATATACTTGTCGCAGATGGCCTTTCGCTCCTTGGCGGACTTCTTCTTGAAGACCGTGTCGACGGCGAGCGCCACGTTGCCGGTGACCGAAAGCCACGGCATCAGGGAATAGGACTGGAACACCACGCCCCGGTCCGGGCTCGGTCCGTCGATCTCTTTCCCCTTGAAGATCACCCCGCCCTGGTCGGCCTCGATCAGGCCGGCCAGCAGGGAAATCAGCGTGGTCTTGCCGGTTCCGGAGAACCCGACAATGGCAATGAACTCGCCCTCTTCCACCTTCAGGTTTATGTCGTCCAGGACGTCCGTGCGGTTGGCACCCTCACCGTAGGACTTGGAGACACCGGATATTTCCAGAAAGGACATAAATGTCTCCTTAGCGGTTGGCGCTGAACGTGAATGCGCGCTGCAGGGCGAACATCAGACGGTCGAGCATGAAACCGATCAGACCGATGGTCAGAACCGCAACCATGATCTTGGCGAGCGACTGCGACGACCCGTTCTGGAATTCATCCCAGACGAACTTGCCGAGGCCCGGGTTCTGCGCCAGCATTTCCGCAGCGATCAGCACCATCCAGCCCACACCCAGGGACAGGCGCAGACCCGTAAAGATCAGCGGCAGGGACGACGGCAGAACAAGCTTGGTGATGGTTTTCCAGGTCGGCAACTGCAGAACACGTCCGACATTCATCAGGTCCTTGTCCACCGAGGCAACACCCAGCGCGGTGTTGATCAGGGTCGGCCACATGGAGCACAGGGTCACGGTCACGGCCGAAATCAGCAGCGACTTGGACAGCCAGTCATAGGGATTGGCATAGGTGGCCGACACGATCATCGTGACGATCGGCAGCCAGGCGAGCGGAGACACGGGTTTGAAGATCTGGATCAGCGGATTGATCGCACCATTGAACGATCTCGACAGGCCGGAGGCGATCCCGAGCGGGACCGCGATGATCGTCGCGATCAGGAAGCCCAGGCCGACCGTCTTGAGCGACGTTCCGATCTGATCGATATAGGTCGGCTTGCCGGTGTAATTCCGCCACTTGATCTTGTCCGTCTTGCCTTCCGCCTCGTATTTGGCGTTGCGCGTGTCCTGGCGCTCATAGAAAGCGGCCGCCTTTTCGCGTTCGCGGACATGGTCGTCCCACAGGTTCATCGCCTGGCTCCAGACGGCTGCCGGTCCGGGCACGGCGCCAAGGGACGTCTGGACCTGCGGTGCGAGTGCGCCCCACAGAACCAGGAATGCGGCGATGCCGAGGAGCGGGATCAGGAGCACACGCTTCAATTCCCCCATTTGCTCCTTCGGGCTGTCGCCCGCGGCGATCTTCATCAGCGGCACAAGCCAGGAGAACCCGAGCGCATCCAGCCAACCGCCGGTCTTGTTGATCCAGGTGAAGAGTTTTTCTTTCCGGGCGGCCCGGGCGAGATCCGGAGATCCGGCGGTATCGGCATTGGCCATGGGGAGCGTCCACTATTTTGAATTGGAAATTTCAGAAGGGGAGCAGCGGACGGGACGCCCGCTGCTCCGGATGTCCGGATCAGCCACCGACGACTTCGTTACCGTCGACGATCTGCTTGCCTTTCAGGCCGATCGGCAGGCTGTCGATATAGGCGTTCGGCTGTTTTCCGTCGTAGGGAATGCCGTCGATGATGTCGGCTGCCGGCGTCGGGGCGCGGTAGCCGTCGGAATCCCACGGGAAGTCCTCTTCGGCGACATGGCCTTCCTCGACCAGCAGGCGGGCGGCTTTCAGATAGGTTTCCGGCAGATAGACCGACTTGGCGACTTCATCGTACCAGCTGTCCGGCTTGTGCTCCGGGATCTGGCCCCAGCGGCGCATCTGCGTCAGGTACCAGACGGCGTCGGAGTAGTACGGGTAGGTCGCATAGTAACGGTAGAACACGTTGAAGTCCGGGATTTCCCGCTTGTCGCCTTTCTCGAATTCGAACGTTCCCGTCATGGAGTTCGCGATCACTTCCGCGTCGGCGCCGACATATTCGGACCTGGCAAGGATCTCGACGGCTTCCATCCGGTTGGCGTTGTCGTTTTCATCCAGCCACTTGGCGGCACGGATCAGCGCCTTGGTGATGGCAAGCGTGGTATTCGGGTTCTCTTCGGTGAACTCCTTGGTCAGGCCGAAGACCTTTTCCGGATTGTTCTTCCAGATCTGGTAGTCCGTGATGACCGGAACGCCGATCCCCTTGAAGACCGCCTGCTGGTTCCACGGTTCGCCGACGCAATAGCCGTAGATCGTGCCGGCTTCGAGCGTTGCCGGCATCTGCGGCGGCGGCGTCACCGAAAGCAGGGCCTCGCCCTGGATCTGGCCTGAAATATCGGTCTTGGAGTAAAAGCCCGGGTGAATGTCCCCGGACGCCAGCCAGTACCGCAGTTCATAGTTATGGGTCGAGACCGGGAAGACCATGCCCATGTTGAATGGCTTGCCTTCATCGATGAACTGATCGACCACCGGTTTCAGCGCAGACGCCTTGATCGGATGGACAGGCTTGCCGTCATCCTGCATTTCGATATGCGGCTTCATCATTTCCCAGATCTCGTTGGAAACGGTGATGCCGTTGCCGTTGAGGTCCATGGAGAACGGCGTCACGATGTGCGCCTTGGTGCCGAAGCCGATCGTTGCCGCCAGCGGCTGACCTGCAAGCATGTGCGCGCCGTCCAGCTCACCGGTGATGACCCGGTCCAGAAGCACCTTCCAGTTGGCCTGCGGCTCAAGCGTCACGAACAGGCCTTCTTCTTCGAAATAACCGAGTTCGTAAGCGACTGCGAGCGGTGCCATGTCGGTCAGCTTGATGAAACCGAAGGTGAGTTCGTCTTTCTCGACATCGAGCATTTCCGCAAATGCAGACGAAGCCGGCACAAAGGCCGTTGCGGCCATCAGGGCCCCCAACGCCAGCCGGCGGGTCATCTGGAATTTTTTCGTGTTCGTCACGTCCTGTTCCCTCTTGTCTTTTGCGCCCTTGTCCGGACGCCGGCTCAAAATGAAAAAGCCGCCGTCTTGGTCTGCGAAAGGGAGGAGAGGTGCAGACCAGAACGGCGGCTTTGCCTGGGCGTCCGTCAATGGACGCGATATGATTTAGGCCAGCGTCGGCCACGAGATATTGTTAGCATGAAGCGTGCCAACTCGGTCGAAACACCATTTCTTCTTGTTTTTCATTATTTTACCCATACGCCCAATTTTGCATCACGGCACCGGGTGCACGAATTGTTGGCTGACAATTGAGGCAAGTGACAGTTTTTTGTGCAGCGCACACATTCTGATACTCGCTCACCGGATGCGCTCTGCAAGCCCCTGTCATGCCGGTGCGCTGTCAAACAGCCGGATCGATTTTTCCACCGGCGCCGCACCGATCTGCAAGGCATCCCGGTAGAGCGCGGGGGAGAAAATTTCCAGGACATCGGCTTCGCCGGATGCCGAATAATTCGCCTGCCCCCATCTGACCATCTGGTCATAGAACCACTTTCCGTGAACGGGCGACGGCGCCGCGGCCAGTCCGCCGGAGAACTTCAGGAAGTCGGGACGCGCAACCGATGTGGTCGCCCCCAGGCGCACATCGCCGCTGAGTGCCGGGCGGCAGAGATCCGGTGAACAGGCCAGGTAATCCGGTCCTGCAAGCAAACCTGTCAGGTGGTCCACATTCGCAGGATCTGAGCACCAGTCTGCCGCGCGCGACATGGCCCGCATCAGGGCTGCCAGTGTTTCGGGGCTCGAGTGC
The DNA here is from genome assembly GCF_965232425.1 of Roseibium sp. Lineage (GTDB taxonomy): Bacteria > Pseudomonadota > Alphaproteobacteria > Rhizobiales > Stappiaceae > Roseibium. The sequence goes on along the minus strand of NZ_OZ246971.1, from coordinate 3,727,919 downwards.
GCCCACTTTCGCGTCACGCCCAGCACCTTCTCGGGGCTATCCGGCCAGATCGCCTGCTTGTAGGTGACGATACGGCCGGTCCCGGCGGCAACGGCTGCCGTGTTCCAGGGCTCCCCGACGCAGTATCCGTCCAGTTGCCCGGCCGCCAGCGCGTCGGCCATGAGCTGCGGCGGCAAAACCGTGATCTCGACATCCTTGTCCGGGTCGATATCCGCCGCGGCGAGCCAGTAGCGCAATTCGTAGGCGTGACCGGAAAACGGGTGCACGACCCCGAACCGCAAGAGGCTTTGGGTATCGTCGCCCCGCCGCGCAACCGCCTTCGCCAGAGCCGTCCCGGTCGAGGCCGGATCACCGTTCCGGTCTGATCCGAGATCCGCCATTTCCCGCCAGAGCGCCGTTGACACCGTGATGGCATTGCCGCCGAGCCCCAGGATCATCGGGGCCAGCATGGGAACGGCGAGACTGGTCAGGTTCAGGCTCGCGGCGATCGGCATGGGCGCGAGCATGTGGGCAACGTCGAAGTGACCGACGGCGACCCGGTCGCGAATGTTGGCCCAAGAAGATTCGCGCACCAGTTTGAGCGCGATCCCTTCTTCTTCCGCGAACCCGATCTCCCTGGCAGCGACAAGAACCGCGCTGTCCAGAAGTGGAATGAAGCCTGCAAATACGGGTGTCAGCTGCCCCACGACGTTCCTCCGATTTCCGATCTGGCCGCCTCTCCCCGGCAGGTATTCTGGTTTGACATGTTCAATCTCCCAGCAGGCCGCTGGCGATGACGAGGCTTTGCGCCACATCGATGATCTTCCGGCTCTGGTTCATCGCCGTCCGTCGCAGGAGATCGTAAGCCGCCTGTTCGGACAGCCCCTTCGATTTCATCAGGATACCCTTCGCGCGGTCGATGGTTTTCCGGTCGGCCAGCTCCGTGCGCGCGTCCTCCAGCTCCTTTGAGAGTTTTGAAAACGCGTTGAAGCGGCTGACGGCCATATCCAGGATGGGCTTGACCCGTTCGCGTTTGAGGCCGTCGACCACATAGGCGGACACACCGGCGTCCACGGCCGCCTCGATCGACTGGCTGTCGGCCTTGTCCACGAACATGGCGACCGGTCTTCTGACGGCTCTTGAGACCTGGAACATGTGCTCCAGCTGATCGCGATTGGGATTTTCAAGATCAATCACGATCACGTCCGGATTGATTTCCGAGATCTGGCGGACAAGCCCGTCCATGTTGTGAACGAGAAGCACTTCGTCATGTCCGGCATCGCGCAGCCCCTCTTCGATGATGGACGCCCGGATCTTGTTATCATCGATGACGAGGATCGAAATTCCGCTACTCATGCCCGCATTATGCGCAGAGCCATTTTTTGTGCAATAATTTTGTTGCAGTGCAATAGAATTTCACACCTGCTGTCAACAAGGCAGCGTGCGCTCCCGCCTCCCGCGAGAGATCCAGCGCGTCAGAACGCCCGAAATCCCGATGAAAAAGGCGTCAAGGGACGTTCAGACGTCCCTGGACGCGAACAGCATGAAGGCGTCAGGTGATGACGTCCGGACCGGCTCGGTTCAATTGAGCGATACCGGCAATTTCATGCGCTGCCGCGATCACCGGCGCGAGCGCTGACTGGACGTCCTGGTCCAGCTTGCCCGGATCGGTTTCCAGCTGTTCGATGTAGAGCCGCAGGGTCGCCCCTTCGGTTCCGGTTCCAGACAGCCTGAAGACGGCACGCGCGCCGTTTGTGAAGCGGATACGCAGTCCCTGATTGCTGCTTTTCGATCCGTCGATCGGATCTTCATAGGCAAAGCTGTCGGCACTCTCGACGGTCAGACCGGCTACGGACTGCCCGGCGAGCGAAGTCAATTGACTGGTCACACGATCCATCAATGCGCTCGCGTCCGCGTTCGGCAGCGCCTCGAAATCGTGCCGGGAATAATAGTTCCGGCCGTATTTCTTCCAGTGATCCTGAACCAGGTCGCCAACCGAGCACTTTCTGGCCGCCAGGATATTCAGCCACAACAGGACGGCCCAGAGCCCGTCTTTCTCGCGCACGTGATTGGAGCCCGTTCCGAAGCTCTCCTCGCCGCAGATCGTCGCGCGTCCGGCGTCGAGCAGGTTGCCGAAGAATTTCCACCCGGTGGGCGTTTCGAAACACTCGATGCCGAGATCATCGGCGACCCGGTCGGCAGCGCCGCTGGTCGGCATCGAACGGGCAACGCCTGAAATACCGTTTGCATATCCGGGCGCCAGATGCGCGTTTGCCGTCAGGACGGCAAGACTGTCGGAGGGCGAAACGTAGAAGTTCCGGCCGAGGATCATGTTCCTGTCGCCGTCACCGTCCGAGGCCGCCCCGAAATCGGGCCCGGCATCGCTCATCAGTTCGGCCATCAGTTCCTTGGCCCAGGCCGGGTTCGGGTCCGGGTGCCCGCCGCCGAAATCGACGGATGGCTCGGCATTGATCGCGCTTCCTGCCGGCGCCCCCAGAGAGCCTTCGAGGATCGCCCTTGCGTAGGGGCCTGTGATCGCATGCATCGCATCGAAGCGGACGCGGAACCCGGACGCGATAAGCGCGCGGATCGCGTCGAAATCGAACAGTTCCTTCATGAGGGCTTCGTAATCCGTCACCGGATCGACGATCGTGAGGATCATGCCGCCGATCTTCTGGTTTCCAAGACGATCGAGATCCGCGTCCGGCGTCTCGACCGTGACATATTGGGAGATCGTCTTCGTCGCCTCATAGATGGCTTCCGTCACTCCTTCGGGGGCCGGGCCGCCGTTCGGGATATTGAACTTGAGGCCGAAATCCTCGTCGATGCCGCCGGGATTGTGGCTCGCGGACAGGATCAGGCCGCCATCCGTCGAATTCTTGCGGATCAGATGAGACGCAGCCGGTGTCGACAGAAGCCCGCCCCGCCCGGCAATGACCCTTTCCGCACCGTTTGCGGCTGCCATGCGCAGGATGGTCTGGATCGCTTCGGCATTGAAATAGCGGCCATCGCCGCCGACCACGAACGTCTTGCCCGCTGCCCCGCCGATCGCCTCGAACACGGACTGAACGAAATTTTCGAGGTAGTGCGGCTCCATGAAGACCCGTGTCTTTTTGCGCAAACCGGATGTTCCGGGCTTCTGTCCGTCAATCGGTTTGGTTGCAACCACTTTGATGTCCATGTCAGTCGTCTCCGTCCGGATAGGTATTTGCGCGTCCTGCAGCGTGCATGATCCCTGCCGTCTCGTTGAGGGCTGGAACACCGCCGAGAGTTTCAAGCGGTGCATCATAGATGCGACGCCAGTTTGAATGTTCGTCGATCGTCCCCGGCAAATTCTGCGCCTCTTCCTCGCCGAGTATGTCGTCAAGCTGCACCGACGTCATGGCAACGGGCGCGTGCGCCAGCCGGGCGTGAACGGCCGGTCCGGGCTCGCTCCCGTCCGGAACGAGAGCCGCGACCGAAGATCGGCGGTCTTCACGCAGGCGCCCGGCCCCATCTGCGTCGATCCAGCCGAGCCTTTGCCACCAGTCGATGTCCCGTCCCGCACAGTAGCCGTGGAGCGTCGGCGTATCGTGCGTTGCGAAACACGCCAGACTGTGAGGGCGCAGATGGGCCGGATCGCGGAAAGACCCGTCCGGTTCCTTCTCGTATTGCAGAACGGAATATCCGTAGAGGCCGCGCGCACTGAGCGCGTCGCGGAACCCGTCCGGAACCAGCCCGAGATCCTCACCGACCACGACACAGTCGGCGCGATGCGCCTCTATCCCGACCAGTGCAAGCAGTGTCTCGAACGGCTGCTGAACATAGGCCCCTGGGCTGCCGTCATCCGGGATCCAGAAGCTGCGGTTCAGACCGAGCACGTGGTCGATGCGGATGATCCCGGCGGACCGCATGGTTTGCCGGAGCACGCTGCGCAGATTGTGATAGTGCGTTTTTGCGCTCAGCAACGGCGCGAAGGCGGCCAATTGCCAGTTCTGGCCTTCTGGACTGAGATGGTCCGGCGGTGCGCCGAGGGAGACCCCGGTCGCCAGGCTGTCCTGGCCCATCCAGGCTTCGGCCCCGTCGCGGCGGGCACCCACGGCAAGGTCCAGGTACAGCCCGAGCGGCATGGAATGTGCACTTGAAATCCGCTCCAGCTGCGCATTCGCGACCCACTGCAGCCACTTGTGAAAATCGGTCTCCTGCGGATCGACGCTAGAGTGCGGAGCCGTTTTCGGGTCCCGGATCGCATCGGGCCAGAGCTGCCAGTTCTCGCCATGTGTCACGGCGAGCGTTTCATAAACGGCGAAAAGCTGCAGGTCATCCCCGCCGGCCTGATCGAAAAGACGGAAGCGTGATCGGGCACCTTCGTCCGCGTCCTGCATGAATAGAGCGAACAGATCTCTCAGCAAGGGCTGCAGCCGCGCGCGGTACTGCTGATAGTCGATAGCGCGGACGTCCCGATCGGCCGCGTCACGGACCCGGCCCACAAGCTCCGCTGCCCGTTGGTTTTCTGCAAGACCTGGAATGCCGTCAGCGGCGATATGCAGCGTATTCAGAAAACCGCGGTGCGACGGTGAATAGGGACTGGCAATGTCGGTTGTCGACCAGCCCCAGTCATGGATCGGATTGATGCCGAGAAAACTGGCCCCCTTCTGCCCGAGCGTTCCGGCAAGCGTAGCAAGATCGGCATAGTCACCCATCCCGAGATTGCGTTCGGATTTCAAACCGTAAAGGGCGGCAGTGACGCCCCAGACGCGCTCCGTTCCGAGGCGCGATGCGAGCGAAGGCGTGCGTTCCGGAGCGGCGGGGACGAGGGCAACCTGTGTGCGGTCACCGGTGGCGACGCTCAGGAAATAGACCCCCACCTCCAGCGGAGGCAGATCCACATGGTGCTCGGCAAAGCCCTCCACGATCTTCCGGCCGTCTTCGTCGCTCAGCGACCAGTCACAGGATTGCCTGACCGGAATAGTCGCGCCGTGCCCGGCGGTCACGACAAATTCGGGCGATACGATGTGAGCGTCCCGCTCCGACCGGAGAAGCTCCAGAGCGCGCTCCGCCTCCGTGTCGGTTTCAGCGCTGATCCGCATCGCCCGGAGCATTGCGCGCCGGGTATCGTCGCCGGTTCGGTGCTCATTGCCGTCCAGATTGTAAAAGACCGGGAGCACGCCGCAGAGCGCCGCCAGTTCGTGTAACGCAGTCCCGCTCATGCGCCGCCGCCTGACGCGATCAGGGCCAGAACGGCAACCGATTGTCCCCGGACAGGAACCATGTCTACCGCGGCTTCGGATTTCGGGAAGGCCTCGTCGGCCGAGGTGTCCAGTTCAAGCCGCCAGAAGAAGCCTTCTGCTGCATCGGGCAACCGTGCGTTCAGGTCGTCACCATCGCGGTTGAACAACAGCAGCAACGTGTCGTGAACCTGGGCTTCCTGCGGGCATTCACCCGATCCCCTGAGGATCAGGGCGAAGGACGACAACCCCGGGTCCCGCCAGTCGAGCGGCCTGCAGTTGAAGTCCAGCCACTCGACATCCGGCAGCCCATCGAGCGCGCGCGTCGCGCCGTGCAGGAACCGGGATTGCCTCAGGCTGGAGTGGCTCTTGCGCAGCGCTGCAAGCCCGGCGACGAAGTCGGCAAGCGCGTCGTCCCGGTTTTCCCAGTCGATCCAGCCGATCGGGTTGTCCTGGCAATAGGCATTGTTGTTGCCGCTCTGGCTGTTGCCGATTTCGTCGCCCGCAAGCAGCATCGGTGTGCCTTGAGACAGAAACAGCGTTGCCAGCAGATTGCGTTGACGGCGCGATCTGTTGGCCACGATCAAGGGATCGTCGCTGTCGCCCTCAACCCCGAAATTGTCGCTGAAATTTGCGTTGTGACCATCTCGGCCGTCTTCGCCGTTCGCCATGTTGTGACGCCGCGAATAGCGGGTCACGTCGGCCAGTGTGAAACCGTCATGTGCGGTGATCAGATTGACGGAAGACGACGCCCGGCGGCTGTCCCGGTCGAACTGGCTTGCAGACCCCAGAACGCAGCCCGCCAGTTCCTGGGTGCTGTGATCGTCACCGCGCCAATAGCGGCGGCTCGTATCGCGGAACCGATCGTTCCACTCACTGAATTCGGGCGGAAACTGGCCGAGCTGGTATCCGCCCGGTCCAATATCCCAGGGCTCTGCGATGAGGTGCACATCGGCAAGAACCGGGTCCTGCCTCAGGGCGTCAAAAAATCCGCCGTTCGGGTCGAAGCCGTGCGCTTCTCGGCCGAGCGTTGTTGCCAGATCGAACCGGAAACCGTCGACACCCATGACCTCGACCCAGTAGCGCAGACTGTCGAGGATCATGCGCAGCACGAACGGATGGGAGGCATTGACGGTGTTCCCGGTCCCCGTGTCATTCACATAGTAGCGGGACTGACCCTGTATCAGACGGTAGTAGGACGCATTGTCGATGCCGCGAAAATTGAACGTCGGTCCCCGGTGATCCCCTTCCGCCGTGTGGTTGTAGACCACATCGAGGATCACCTCGATGTCCGCTGCGTGGAACCGTTCGACCATCGCCCGGAACCCGGCCCGCCCTGCCGGTCCGTGGTATCGCGGTTCGGGCACGAAAAACCCGATCGTGTTGTAGCCCCAGTAGTTCCTGAGACCCTTCTTTGCAAGGAAGGCGTCATCGACAAATGCATGAACGGGAAGAAGCTCGATGGAGGTGACGCCGAGTTTCTGCAAGTGTTCAAGCACCGCATCCGAGGCCAGACCCTCATAGGTCCCGCGGAGCGCCTCCGGAACACCACCGAACTGTTTGGTCAACCCCTTCACATGGGCCTCGTAGATCAGCATCTCGTTCGGCCGCCAGTGCGGCCGCTCCGCACCGGGAACAAGGGGCTCTGGCGCGCTCACCACCGCTTTCGGGACATAGGCGGCGCTGTCCAGCGAACTGAACGAGAGATCGCCTGCAGGATCGGAGGGGTCGAAGCCGAGAAGGGCTTCATGCTGCCGGAACGCCCCCCGCAACTCCCGCGCATAAGGGTCCAGAAGCAGCTTGTTCGGATTGAAACGATGTCCATGCTCGGGCGCATACGGCCCGTGCACCCGGTATCCGTACAGCGTTCCGGGCTGAACGCCCGGCAGATAGCCGTGCCAGACAGGGCCGCTGCGCTCCGGCAGGGCGACCCGTGCGGTCTCGCTGGCGCCATCGGCGGAAAAGAGACAAAGCTCCACCTTCTGCGCGTTGGCCGAAAAAAGCGCAAAATTGGTACCTTCGCCGTCAAAACGGGCGCCCAGCCGGTTTGGTGAACCCGGCAGCATCTGTGTGCTCATCCGGCACCCTCGCTTCGGCTGTCAAAAAGAGACCGAAACAGGGCCTCATACTCGGTGGCCGAGCTGTCCCAGCCAACCGGGTGGCGCATCGCGTTGCGCATCAGTGCCGCCCAGCGCTTGCGGTCCGCAAACAGGGTGCAGGCACGGTCGATGGCGTCTGAGAGGGCTGCTGTGGTCACCGGCGCAAACTGGAAGCCGGTCGCGCATCCGGCCTTGATGGCAGCATCATTGGCATCGATGACCGTATCCGCGAGACCACCTGTGCGCGACACGACCGGAAGGGTCCCGTAGCGAAGCCCGTAGAGCTGGGTGAGACCGCACGGTTCGAAACGCGAGGGGATCAGGATCGCGTCGGCACCCGCCTGCATCAGATGGGAGAGCTTCTCGTCATAGCCGATGATCGCACCGACGCTTCCGGCATGCGCGACCGCAGCGCTGCGAAACGCGTCCTCCAGCTGGCTGCCGCCGCTTCCAAGCAACGCCAGCCGGCCGCCCCTCCCGACCAGGGTCGGCAAGGCATCCAGAAGCAGGTCCAGCCCCTTTTGTTCCGTCAGGCGGCTGATGACACAGAACAGCGGGGCGTCGGGGTTTGCAGCAAGGCTGAACCGTTTTTCGAGCGCTGCCCGATTGACGGCTTTGCGTTTGAGCGTTCGCGCCGTGTAATTCTCTGCGATTGCCGGGTCCGTCTGCGGATCCCAGACCTCAAGATCAATCCCGTTGAGGATCCCGGTAAGGTCGGCCCTGCGCGCCTGAAGGAGACCGTCGAACCCCATGCCGAATTCCGGTGACATCAGCTCGCGTGCATAGGTCGGGCTGACCGTCGTGATGCGTTTTGACGCGACAACCCCCGCCTTCAGAAAGCTGATCTGGCCGTAATACTCATAGCCTTCTGGAGAGAACCCGTCCGGATCGAGTTTCAGCTCGTCCGTCAGGTCCGAAGGAAACAGGCCCTGGAAGGCGATGTTGTGGATGGTCAGCACGCAGGGAATATCGGCCCCTTCCTGGTGAAGGTGCCAGGGAGCAAGACCCGCCTGCCAGTCATGAGCGTGCAGGATATCGGGCCGCCAGCCATCGATGCCGTTGAGCGCGACACGAACGGCGGCCTCGCAGAGCGCGGCGAAGCGTTGCGCGTTGTCGGACCAGTCTTCCCCGCTTTCATCGAGATAGATCCCCGCACCCCGGTCGTAGAGACCGGGCGCATCCAGCAGGATCAGTGAAATCCCCTCAGCCTCGACGCAAAGGAGACGCGCGGGACTGCCGTGCAGAACCCCGAGGTCCAGCTCGAAGTGCGCCTTGCCGGCGAGTCCTTTCAGTGCCGGGTAAAGCGGCAGGATGATGCGGCTGCTGACACCATGCGGTTCGAGCGCTTTCGGCAATGCACCGACGACATCGGCAAGTCCTCCGGTTTTTACGAATGGCGCGCATTCGGAAGCAACAAGGAGGACGTTCATCTTCAGGCCTCGAGTTTGTCTATCATCTGCTGCGTGATCAGGCAGACCCCGTTCTCCGTCCGGCGGAACCGCTTGGCGTCCATTTCCGGGTCTTCGCCGACCACGAGGTCCTGAGGGATCTGGACACCCCTGTCAATGACAACGTTTGTCAGCCGGGCATTCCGGCCGATATCGACATGCGGCATCGCGACGACACCTTCAAGGCGTGAATAGGAATTGCAGCGCACACCCGTGAACATCAGGCACCGCAACAGGCTGGAGCCGGAGATGATGCAGCCGCCGGACACCATGGAGGAAATGGCCTGCCCGCGCCGGCCTTCCTCGTTGTGAATGAATTTCGCAGGCGGATTGAGTTCCTGGTAGGTCCAGATCGGCCACTCGGTATCGTAGATATCGAGGCTGGGCGTGAAATCGGTGAGGTCAAGATTGGCCTGCCAGAAGGCGTCGATTGTGCCCACATCGCGCCAGTACGGTTCTTTTTCGAGGCCGCTTTGCACGCAGGAACGGCTGAAGGGATGCGCAAAGGCTTTGCCGTTCTTGACCAGTTTCGGAATGATGTCCTTGCCGAAATCGTGGCTCGAACTGGGATCGGCAGCATCTTCGCGCAGGACATCGAACAGGAACTTTGTCTCGAAAACGTAGATGCCCATGCTGCAGAGCGCCTGGTCCGGATTGCCCGGCATTGACGGCGGATCGGCGGGTTTTTCGACAAAGTCGGTGATCAGGTCGTTTTCGTCGACGGCCATGACGCCGAAGCCCTTGGCCTCCTCCAGCGTTGCCTCGATGCAGCCGACTGTCACCTCCGCACCGGAATTCACATGCTGCTCCAGCATTTTGGAGTAGTCCTGCTTGTAGATGTGATCCCCGGCAAGCACGATCATGTATTTGGGGGCGTAGCTTTCGATGATGTCGATGTTCTGATAGACGGCGTCCGCGGTGCCCAGATACCAGCTCTCCTCGTTGACCCTCTGGGACGCCGGCAGGATATCCATGGATTCGTTACGTTCCGGCCGGAAGAAACCCCAGCCGCGATGCAGATGGCGAATGAGGCTGTGCGCCTTGTATTGCGTCGCGACACTGATGCGCCGGATCCCGGAATTGATGGAATTGGAGAGAGCGAAATCGATGATCCGCGTCTTGCCGCCGAAAAAGACGGCCGGTTTCGCGCGCCGGTCGGTCAGTTCCTTCAGCCGGCTGCCCCGTCCGCCCGCAAGGACAAATGCCATCGCCTGCCGCGCGAGACTGCGTTGATCCTGCATCGACATCCCAGTTCCTCCCCTGTTGCCAGCCCGGTCAGCTTGCCGGAGCTTCACATTCGAGGAACAGAGTACATAAAGGCGGAAGCGTAAGGCAAAGCGAAAATGGTTGTCCGGACCAGGCAACTTCATCCGCTGCCACGCCCCCCAGATTGCCGGCCCCGCTTCCGCTATAGGCCTCGGCATCCGTGTTGACCCGTTCCACCCACCTTCCGCGCTGCGGAACGCCGATCCGGCGGCCGGTGCGCATGACCGGCGTGAAATTGCTGACCACCAGCACCGGAGGTGTGCCGGGCTTGCCGCGCCGTATCCAGGCGAAGACGGAATCATCGGCATTCGATTCCATCCACTGAAACCCTTCGGCCTTGCAGTCGAGTTCATGAAGCGCGGGTGTTTGCGCATAGAGACGGTTGAGATCGCGCACCAGGTTCTGGACCCCCTTGTGCAGATCATTTTCCAGAAGGTGCCAGCCGAGACTTTCGTTGTGGTTCCATTCCCAGCCCTGTCCGAATTCCGATCCCATGAAGAGCAGTTTCTTGCCCGGGTGCCCCCACATGAAACCGTAATAGGCCCTCAGATTTGCGAATTTGTCCGGCCCTTCGCCCGGCATCCGGTCGAGGATCGATCCCTTGCCGTGCACCACTTCGTCGTGGCTCAGGGGCAGAACGAAGTTCTCCGAAAACGCGTAGTGCAGCCCGAACTCGATCTTGTTGTGGTGGTATTTGCGATGGATCGGATCCTCCTTGATGTAGGAGAGCGTGTCGTTCATCCATCCCATGTTCCACTTGTAGCCGAACCCCAGACCGCCCGCATCCGCGGGCGCGCTGACACCGGGAAAGGCCGTGCTTTCCTCGGCAACCGTCATCACGCCGTCCATGTCGGCATAGACAAGCGTGTTGGCACGTTTCAGAAAGTCGATCGCCTCCAGGTTCTCGCGTCCGCCGTATTCGTTCGGAACCCATTCCCCGTCTTCCCGCGAATAATCCCGGTAGAGCATCGAGGCGACCGCATCGACCCTGAGGCCGTCGACATGGTGTTCGCGCATCCAGTAGAGCGCATTGGCGATCAGAAAATTCTGAACTTCCGTGCGGCCGTAATTGTAGATGTAGGTCCGCCAGTCGGGGTGCCAGCCTTCCTTGGGATCGGCGTGCTCGTAGAGCGGCGTACCGTCAAAACGGCCAAGACCGTGTTCGTCCTCGGGGAAATGCCCTGGAACCCAGTCGATGAGCAGACCCAGACCGGCTTCGTGGCACGCATCGACAAAGGCGCGGAACTCGTCGAGCGTACCGTAGCGGATCGTCGGGGCGAAAAGACCGATGGGCTGATAGCCCCATGACCCGTCGAAGGGATGCTCCGAAACAGGCAACAGTTCGATATGCGTGAAGCCCATGTTCTTCGCGTAGGCGACAAGCTCCCGGGCATGCTCCAGATAGGAGAGAGACCGGTTGCCGTCTTCCGGAATGCGCCGCCAGGAGCCGAGATGCACTTCATAGATCGAGATTGGCTGATCGATGCGCTGCTTTTCGCCGCGTGCCGACATCCAGCGGTCGTCGCGCCATGTGTAGCGGTTGAGGTCCCGCACCACCGACGCCGTCTTCGGCGGATGTTCTGCGCCAAACCCGAACGGGTCGGCTTTTTCGGGTAGAAGCGTGCCGCCGCCATCGGTCAGTTCGAACTTGTAGACGTCCCCTTCACCAAGATCCGGCATGAAGATTTCCCACACACCCGTTCCGCCGCATCTGCGCATGACGTTTCGGCGCCCGTCCCAGGAATTGAAGTTTCCGACAAGCGAAACCCGCCGGGCATTGGGTGCCCAGACGGCGAAATGCGTGCCCCGCGTGCCCTCGTGCTCCATCACGTGCGCACCCAGTTTTTCCCAAAGACGCAGATGCGAGCCTTCGCCGATCAGGTATTCATCGAGTTCCCCTAGAACCGGGCCGAACCGGTAGGCATCGTCGGCCTCCCATGTCTCGCCGCCGCGTTTGAAGCGCAGCCGGTAGGCGAAGCGATCCGACCGTCCGGTGACCGCATGAAAGATCCCGGGCGCTTCATGTGAGGAAAGAACGGCAACGCGTGCACCGGTCGCCGCGTCGATCGCCTCGACTTCATCCGCATCGGGGTGAAAGACGGTCAGGCTCTGATTGCCGCCGGTCTCATGCAACCCCAGCACGGAGAAGGGATCGTCAAAGCTGCCTTCGCTGATCTGCTGAAAGGGGCGACGACCGGCCGCATTCATGTCCTACCTCACGATCTGTCCAGAAGGGACGATGTATTCCAGATATCCGCAGCATAACCCCGGATGGTCCGGTCAGACGAGAACCATCCCGAGCGGGACGTGTTCAGGGCCGCCATCCGTGCCCAGCGCGCATGATCGACAAAAGCGGTATCGACTTGCCGCTGGGTGTCGAAATAGCCGTCGAAGTCACAGGTCACGAGAAAATAGTCGTGCTCGTGCAACAGGCGAACCAGGCCATGATAGCGCCCGGGATCGCCCGGTGAAAACAATCCGTCGGCGATCTGGTTGAGCACCCGCGTCAGGCGCGGGCTCGCGGCGATCGCCGCACGTGAATAGTCGTGCTGGTTCCGGCGCTCGACCACCTCCTCGGCCGTCAGGCCGAACAGGAAGAAATTCTCCGCACCGACCCGCTCGCGGATTTCCACATTCGCGCCATCGAGCGTTCCGATTGTCAGTGCGCCATTGAGCGCGAACTTCATGTTGCCCGTGCCTGACGCTTCCTTTCCGGCCGTGGAGATCTGTTCCGAAAGGTCGGCAGCCGGGATCAGGATCTCCGCCATGGAGACATTGTAGTTCGGCGGGTAGACGACCTTGAGCCTGTCCCGGGTGACGGGATCGGCATTGATCACCCTGGCGACATCGTTTATCAGGTGAATGATCTCCTTGGCCACCACGTAGCCCGGCGCCGCCTTGCCGCCGAAAATCTTCAGCCTCGGCGTCCAGTCACCATTGGGGTTGTCCCTGATTTCATTCCAGTGCGCGATGGTCTCCAGAATGTTCATGAACTGGCGTTTGTATTCATGGATCCGCTTGATCTGCACGTCGAACATGGCGGACGGGTCGATCTGAAGATCATTCTGCTCCGCAAACCAGCTGGCAAGCCGCTCCTTGTTCGCCCGTTTCGCGGCCATGAACGCATCCAGAAAGCCCGTATCTGCAATGTGCGGCTCGAGGCGGCTGAGCTGTTCCAGGTCATCGACCCACCCGTCCCCGATCGTCTTGGTGATCAGCGTCCGGAGCGGCGGGTTGCAGCTGTAGAGCCAGCGGCGCGGCGTGACGCCGTTTGTCTGGTTGATGATACGGTCCGGATAGGTCTGGTTGAGATCGTGAAATACGGTTTTCTTGACCAGTTCGGAGTGCAGCGCAGATACGCCGTTGACCCGGTGTGCCATGACGAAGGCAAGCTCACCCATCTTGACCGCATGGTCCTCGATGATCCGGACATGGCTTCCGGTCGCGGCAAGATGTTCTTCCTCGATGACCTCGATGATCTGGAGATGACGCGGCAGCGTGCGCGCAAACAGGCCGAGATCCCACCGTTCGAGCGCTTCCGGCAACAGCGTGTGGTTGGTGTAGGCGAGGCAGGCCTTGGCGATGTCGATGGCCTTCTTCATCTCCACGCCGTTCTCGTCCACGAGCAGCCGCACCAGTTCGGGTCCGGCAATCGCCGGATGGGTATCGTTGAGCTGGATGGCGACGTGATCGGACAGGGTCTCGATATCGAACCCTTCCGACTTGAAGCGGCGGACAATGTCCTGCAGCGAGGCGGAGGTGAAAAAATACTCCTGCTTCAGGCGGAGTTCCTTGCCCGCTTCAGTCGTGTCGTCGGGATAAAGAACCCTTGAAATCGCGCGGGCAAGGGCTTCGGGAACCACGGCACCCACGAGGTCGCCGCGGTTGAAACTGCCCAGGTCGAACAGAACCGTCGGCTTCGCCGACCAGAGCCGCAGCGTGTTCGCCCAGCGTGCCTTCCAGCCGAGGATGGGCGTGTCATATGCGTTGGCGATGACCGTTTCGGCGGGGTCCCAGGTTCCGTTGGCGTGCCCGCCGAAGCCGACCGGATAGTTGACTTCCGGCCGCTCGAATTCCCACGTGTGGCGTTGCGACAACCAGCCCTCGGCCACCTCGATCTGACGGCCGTTCTCGAAATGCTGCTCGAACAGGCCGTGTTCGTAGCGGATACCGTAGCCGTAGGCCGGAATTCCGAGCGTTGACAGACTGTCGAGGAAACAGGCGGCCAGCCGGCCCAGACCGCCATTGCCGAGCGCGGCATCCGGTTCGTCATGGACGACCTCGTCATAATCGAGACCGAGGCTCTCCAACGCCGCGCGCGAGGCGCTTTCCGCCCCGAGATTGACGGCCACATCTTCAAGAAGGCGGCCGATCAGGAACTCCATCGACAGGTAGTAAACCCGCTTGCCGGCAGCTTCATAGGTTTTGCGGGTGGACTGAAACCACGGATCGACGACAAGGTCACGCAAGGCCAGCGACAGGGACGTGCGCCAGTCGTAGAGGGTCGCATTCGCCGTATCCTTGCCGAGCGACTTCTTCAGATGGCGCAAAATGTTGAATTGCAGATCTTCAGAGGCAATCGTCTTCGTCAACTTTGTCTCGCTTTCCTTACCGGTGTCTGGAAGGGCGTTCGATCCTGAACGGCTTCCGGTTCCCCGACGTCTATTTCATCTCAAGAGCCCATCGGTGTTGCCGGCGGACCTCGATATCACAACTGGGTGCCGATTACCGCCCTTTCCCGCTGGCGCAGAGCTTGCGGGCAATCGGCCATGAGTCATGGCTCAAGCACTTTTTCCGGTCCTGTGCAACAGCACGTGCGGTTTGTCCGGGTTTATCCCTTTCAAAAAAGTGATGTTCCCTGGAATTTTTCCGATGCGGGCCCGTTTCTCACATGACCGCAGCGTTGCGGTTGTAGCAAACGTTGAGAGAGACAGACATGGAACCGATTGCCCCCACCAGGCTGACAGCCGCCAAGAAATCCTATGCCGTGCGCCGCGTGAATTTTTCTGATTGCAGCCACCTTGCAACGAACGCCTGCACGCCCAAGCCGGGCGACATCGTCCTGGCGCGGGTTCAGGCGCTCGGCTCGCACAAGCGGATCGAACTCCCGAACGGACGCAAGGCATCGTTGCGCGTAGGTGATGAAATAGTGCTTGCCTTCGGCAACAGATACGCACCCGACCAGTACGAAGCCTACGTTCCCGAAAAGCTGGAAACCTGCCACATGGTGGCCGCGGGCGGCATTGCCGCCAAGGCAGCCTCCTGGCATGACAGACTGTCCGGTCCGACCGTCGTGGAACCGGTCGGCGTTTTGTGCGCGGCCGATGGCCAGGCCCTTAACCTCACCGACTACGCCCTGCCGACGATCGCATGTTCCATGCCCTCCTGTGTGTTCGGTGTCTTCGGCACATCCATGAATGCAGGCAAGACGGCCACGGCCGCCGCGCTCGTGCACGGCTTCGCAAAGAGCGGGTACAGGGTCGGAGCACTGAAAGTCACCGGCACCGCCGCCGGCGGTGATCCCTGGCTGATGCACGACTCCGGCGCTGCAAAGGTCCTCGATTTCACGGACGGTGGCCTTGCAACGACCTTCGGGACCCCGCTCGACAAGATCGTCGGCACGACACGAAACCTGTTGCGGACCCTCTACAGATCGCAATGCGATGTCGCCGTCGTCGAGATCGCCGATGGATTGTTTCAGGAAGAGACCCGCCAGATCGCGGCAAGCCCCCTGATGCATTCGCTCTTTGACGGTGTCGTTTTCGCGGCAGGAGATGCCCTTGGCGCCGTCGCCGGTACCAGAAGCCTGCAGGAACTGGATTACCGGGTTCTCGGTGTGTCGGGAGCGGTCATGCAGTCACCGCTTGCGGTGCGCGAAATCATCATGAACGTGGACATTCCCGCCTTTTCCCTGCCCGATCTGCACTCACCGGGCACGATATCCGACATCATGGAGCAGACGCTCTGCGGGCAACTCGCGGTGGCGCAGTGACATGAGCCACCGGCCCACAAAGCCGGGCCTTCCACCGGTATGGAATGCCCGGCGCGGCCTGGTCTGCGCCTGGCTGGTCCTGACCGGCTTCGCGCAGACACTGGGCGCAATCGCGCTGTCGACCGGTTCGGCCGCCTTGCTGACCGGCAAACCCGACGTTCACGGCGCCCCGGTCCTGATGGTGCTCTGCATATCCACGCTTGTCACACTCGGCGCCTTCATTCTTCAAAACCGGGGCGCCGAACGGTTTGCACTTTCCTATGTTCACGACGTGAGACTGGCCTATGCCCGCCATGTCCTCCTGCTGCCCTTCGACGGAAAATCACCCGCGACAGGCCTGTCCCTGACAAGGCTCGTCAATGACCTTGGAGCCGTGAAGCTGTGGCTCTCCAGGGGATTGATTGCGCTCGTGACGTTGGGAGCGACGCTGATGACGCTCGCAGGCTGGATCGTCGCGCTGCGCCCGTCCTACCTGGTCCCCCTGACCGTGGGACTCGCCGTCTGGGTACTCGGGACGGCACTGGCGATGCCCGGCCTGCGCAGGAGCATCAGGACATCGCGGCAAAGGCGCGGCAATATCGCGATCCTGCTGGGAAGAACGTTGCCAGAACGCCTTCCCCTCCTGCTGCACGGGAAGCTGACACCCATTCTCGACCGGCTGGCCGTCAAGAGCACAGACGTCTGCTCGCTGCTCGTTTCCCGCGCAACCTGGTCCGGAACGATGCGGGCGGCAAGCCGGGCAACGTTTCCTGTCGCGGTCATCTCCTACGCGCTGTCCGGTGGCATCGATACGGATGCGATTGCTCAGTTCCTGCTGATTTTCGCCTTTCTGGCAGCCCAGCTGGAAGCCGGCGCGGCGGGCCTGGAATACTTCGAGGCAAACAAGGTTGCGCGCGAAAAGCTCGCCCGCGTTTTCGGCATCCCGCCGCTGGCACCCCTGGAAACCGGCCGGCGCCTGGAACCCGATTGGTCTCACCCCATTGAAATCTCCGCTCTGGAGCTCCCGTCCGGCGACCGGTTCTCAGGTCTGATCAAGCCGGCAGGCTGCACCTGGCTGGAACTGGACGATCCGCAGGACCGGCGGCACGTTGCCCTGTGTTTGTGCGGCCTGACGCAGGCAGGGGCACAGGCGGCCATCCGGCTTGCCGATCATTCGTTCGCCGATATTGGCCGGAAAGCGCTCTGGCGCAGCGTGACGCTCATTTCCCCCATCAACGGGATCCCGGTCTATCAGAAGAACCAGCCGGCTGTTGTGCTCGGGTCCCGGGTAAAGGGCAAGGCCGGGGAGACGGACATTCTCGGCAGGTTTCCCGGTCTTGTTCCGGCAACAACGGCCGCGGCCTCCCGTGCCCGGTCCGACAGGGACCAGATCCGCATTCGCATCGCGCGCGCCCTGCTCCGGCAACCGCGCCTGCTCGTGGTTCACGACGACCGTCTCCTCGGTGAAAGCGACCTGCTCGAAGACCTGCGGGAACAGGCGAGTTCGCTTGGCACGACGCTGGTCCTGATTGCAGAGAAGCAACGGATCGGGACATCCTGAGAGCAGCCGTAAGCAAATCGTCCGACGCCGGTCAACCCCGGCCGGCGCGCCCCGCTGATGGAAATCTCAGCACAAACCATCCGCCTGCAGCAAACCATGACCGTAGACCGGGTCGTGGCCCGGATCTCCCAGGTCAAACGCGGCGTTCCGCAACAGGTCATAGATCTCTGCCGGCGTTTTGCCGGGGTGTTTCGCCCGTACGATCGCGGCAGCTGCCGACACGAAAGGAACGGCAAAGGAGGTCCCAGTCCGCCACTTTGCGCCCTTTATCGAAGCTGCGGTCCAGATGTTGACGCCCGGTGCGGCCAGGTCAATGTAGTCGCCGCGATTGGCCCGCCTGTAGACCCGTTTGTTTCGGTCCACGGCCGTTACCGCCAGGACCTCGTCATACGCGGCCGGATAAACCGGATCCGCGGCAGGACCGCCATTGCCGGCGGCTGCGGCAAATGCAATTCGCTTGTTTTCGGAAAGATCTTGGATCGCTGCCCTGACCACGCTGTTTGGCGGCCCTGCAAGACTGAGATTGATCACCGTCACGCCCTCGTCGGCGAGCGCATAAAGCGCTTCGACGAGCGTGAACGCATCGGCACGCTCATCGCGGCCGGCCCGGTGGAAGGCATCGACCGCAACCAGACGGGCTTGTGGCAGAAGCCCGCGCACACGCGTCTCGGGCTGGCCGACAAGCAATGCCGCAACCGCAGTACCGTGGCTCGCCTTCGAGGCCGGAAGCGCTTCGTCCGCCAGGCGCAGGACGATCACGTCCGATCCGCTGAAAACCGGATGCTTGTCGTTGATGCCGGTATCGATGATGCCGATGCTGCCGACATCCGGGCAGGCGGGACCGGTTTGCGAGGAAATGCCGGGCCAGCCTACAAGCTCGTAGGCAGGGCAGGTTTCCCCCTTACAGTCGGTTTCGCCACGTTCGGGACGGTAGTAGTGATTGAAGTCGGTGTTCCCGCCCGACGGCAGCGCCCGCACGGCATCGCGCGCGTCCGGAAGCGCAAGACCGTCCGGCACAGCCAGGCGGTAGTAGGTCTGCCCGCCGGCAGCCGAACGCTGTTCCAGCACCGTATAACCGGCGTCAAGGAGGCTTTGAAGATCCGTTGCGTTGAGATTGAGCACGATGATTTCGCCGGCGACGAAAAGGACAGGTGGCGCGGCCGCGCTTCGCGGCGCACGCGGCTGCCGCTCCCTTTCGCCGAACAATCGCCTGAGCGGCGCAAAGAGACGCCCTGCACCGGCCCCCGTCGAACCGGCACCCGTCGACCCGGACCGGCCTTGCGTGCCCTGGCCGCCACCTTGTCCGCCTCCCGGATCGCTGTCATTGTCGTCATCATCGCTGTCGTCGTCGCTGTCGTTGTCGCTATCCTCGTCGTCGGCATAGGCGGCCATGGGGTGCGAGCCGTCCGGCGACCAATGAACGGTCGAAGGCAGAACAAGAAACAGGGCGAAACCAAGGGCGATCAGGCGGATCATGTCGGGTCCTTTCAGGTACGCACTTTTTTCGGGAATAATCCGGTGCGTCAATCGTATTCGTTTCAATTACGTTTCAGCCGTCTGAAAATTCCATCGGGCGCCTGATTTCCGAAAAGGTTGTCGAATGCCGGATTGTTTTCATACTGCCCTGACCGAGAAATTGCCCAACTTGAGACGATTTGCGCTTTCGCTCTGCCGCTCCGCACATATTGCCGACGACCTTGTTCAGATCACGGTCGAGCGGGCGCTTGTGGCAAGGAAAAGCTTCGACCCGTCATCGCGTATCGAATCCTGGCTGTTTCGCATCCTCAAGAACGCCTGGATCGACATGACCCGGAAACAGAAGGTGCGCGGACAGGAACTGGATATTCACGACGCGCCCGACCTCGGCGGCAAAGACAGTCATCCGGGTGACACGAGGCTGATGGTCGCAAATGTGCTCAAGGCGGTCGACCAACTGCCGCTCGAACAGCGGGAAGTGGTCGTGCTTGTCTGCTTCGAGGAGCTGAGTTACGCCGAGGCGGCTGACATATTGGGCATTCCGAAGGGCACCATCATGAGCCGGCTGTCACGCGCACGCGCGGCGATTGCGGCAATGACCGGAATAAATTGAGCCTCAGAACGTTTTCCGCACAGGACGAGATAAATGATGGATGAAATGAAGATGACCGATGAAATCATCATGGCCTACGCGGACGGCCAGTTGCCGGAAGCAGAGGCGCGCAAAGTCGAACTGGCAGCCCAGGCGGACCCGGCCATACGGGAGAAAATCCGGCTGTTTACGGAAACCGCGCGCCAGCTCAAGACTGCGGCTGCGGACCTGCCACCGGTACCCGATGCCCTCGCGCAAAAAGTTTCCGAAATCCTGGAAAAGGACATCGGACGACAGGCCGCTCCGCGCGACGACAATGTGGTCCCTCTCACACGCAGGAATTGGGTGAGCCATTGGCCAACCGCGCTTGCGGCGTCCATCACGCTTGCAATCGGCGTTGCCGCCGGAGTGGGTCTCGGACCGTTCGGCATGCAGGAAACCAAACCGCCGTTCGGCATGGCGGCCCTGGCCGACCCGGAAATCGCCGTTACCCTCTCCGCCGCGGCATCCGGCAGCAGTGCGGTGCTCGCCTCCGGCGCGACGCTGAACGTCATCGCTTCGTTCATCGACGCCGACAAGACGCTTTGCCGGGAGTTCGACTACGAGGCGGTCAACGGTCCGTCGATCGTTTCGGTCGCCTGCCGGGTGAACGGCACCTGGAGCCCAAAGATCGCGATC
Organism: Roseibium sp.; assembly: GCF_965232425.1. GTDB lineage: Bacteria > Pseudomonadota > Alphaproteobacteria > Rhizobiales > Stappiaceae > Roseibium. The sequence continues at coordinate 3,707,642 of NZ_OZ246971.1, read as the reverse complement.
GCGGCCAGTCACGATCAATCCGGCACCTTTGCCCCGGCCTCGTCGCTGGATGCACTTGAAACCTGGCTCGGCACATCCGGCTTCGGCGATCCGCTCGAACTGCAGGAAGAAACACGCTGGCTCGCGGATCTGGACTGATCACATGCTGGCGCGTTTGAACTGTGCAGGCGTTGTTCCGGTCCAGCGTTTGAACGCCACCGAGAACGCCGCCTGGTCTGAGAAATCGAGCAGGAAAGCCACCTGCGCGATGTTGCTCTGACCCTTCAGGAGGCTCTTGGCAAGCTCGCATCTTGCGGCTTCGGCCAGCGCCTTGTAGCTGGTTCCCTCCGCGCCGAGGCGGCGTGTGAGCGTCCGCCGCGTCATGAACAGTTGCTCGGCAACCTCGTCTCCGCTCGGCAGGTGTCCGGGCAGCTGCTGGCGCACAAGCGCGACGACCTTTTCCGAAAGGCTGGCATTTTCCTTCGGCATCTGTTCCAGCCGCGCATCCCCGTGGGCGCGCAGGTGATCGAGCAGGGCGGAATCGAAGGTCGGAATGGGATATTGCAGACCGCCTTCGGGCAGCTGCACACCGCTGAAGGACTGGCCGTGAATGACCGCGCAGTCGACATGATCCGCAAGCTTGCCGCAATGGGCCGCGTCATTGCTGTCCAGATAGATCGTCAAGGGCCCGAACTCCGGACCGGCGATTTGCGTGATCCTCTTGTACATGCCGAAGACCAGAAGCTCGCGGTGACGCGGCGCCTGATGCCCGGAAAGCACTGCCGTTTCGAGCGCGACGATCGGCCCCGCGTTCGCGTTGACCAGCTTGAAGGTCAGATGCGGGTCTTCCAGCGCATAGTATTTTTGAGCGAATTCGAGCACCTGTCCGACCGTCGCGCTCGCATTCGCCAGATAGGCAAGCAGCGTTTTGGCTCCCGGTGTTGCAAGGCCGGCCCGTGCGGCAAAGGTCTGATCGCCCAGGGCATCGCATGCCAGGGTCACGACCGCCGCCTCCGCTGAAAGTTCCACGCGAGCGTCCGGGTCGGTCAGAATCGCGGGATCGACACCGAGATCGGTCAGCAGATCCTCGAATGGCCTCGGCTCTCCTGGCTCTTGCGAATAGACCCGGGCCACATGCTTGAGCCGGTATGCGCTTAGTTTCGGCATGTTACCGGAACACCCTTCTCTCTTGTCCTTGCGGCCTCGCCAGCCAATCGATGCTGCCCGATTGTCCAGAAAAAGGAAACACGTGGCCAGAGCTCAAAAGATCGGCCCACGACTTTTCACCATCTGAACCTCGTGAACGGAACATGCTGCCCTTGGGGGGGTGGCTTTTTACCGAAAAAGCAAAGGACACATATCGTGAAAAAGCTCGCATTGCCGGCGCTTCTTGCTCTCGGCGCAATGACAACATCGGCCGCTGCCGCCGGTGGTGAACCCAGATGGTGGGTGCCGCCGGGAGAAACCGACACCTACACCTGGGTGGGACTTGTGGTCTTCCTGCTCGCAATCTTTCTGCTGATACACCTTTATTCGCAGTTCGATCACTACGCGGAGCATCGCGCCAAGGGCACACCGCTGCGCACGACCATCCCGACGATGCTGACGGTCGCCCTCGCCTACGAAATCATGCCGGCGCTCAGCCATTTCAGCATCCTGCTTCCCGCAGCCCTCATCATGACTGCGATCGCCCGGGACTTCATGCTGTGGTGGCGTCCCGAAGAGTTGCAAGCGGTGGAACAGGAGACCGCGAAATGATCGAGATCCTTGTCACCTCATTCCCGTTCGTTTTGCGGGTCATGTATCTTCGCTGGCGCGGCATGCCCGTCACGCTCTACAACGTCCACCGGGCCCTGTTCCTGTGGTTCGTCCTGGCCCTGATCGTCTTCTTTGCGGTCTTCTACTACTACCCCAAATCCTATACCGGCCTGGTTCCCTACCGCATGGTTCCGGTGGTCGCCGAGGCAGGCGGCACGGTTACCGAGGTCTTCGTGAAAGGTGGTGATCACGTAAAGGTCGGAGACGCGCTCTTTTCAATCGAAAACAGCTCGGAACGCGCAAAAGTGGAAGTCGGCCGCCGACAGGTCGAGGAAGTGGAAGCTGCAATCGTGGCAGCGCACATGGACGTTGAGACCGCAGAAGCCTCGCTTGCCGCGGCACAATCCGCGCTCAAGCAGGCCGAATTGACCCTCGCAGATCACCTCGAACTCAAGGCACGGGGATCCGCAGCTTATCAGCACAGCCAGATGGAGCGGGCGACATCGCAACGCGACACCCGCAGGGCTGAAGTCGATGCAGCCGAAAGCAAACTGGCCACGGCGAAAATCCAGGCCAACAACATCCTGCCGGCACAGCTGGAAAGCGCAAGGGCGTCCCTGAAGCAGGCCGAAGTGGAACTGGCAAAGACCCGCGTGCACAGCTTTGTCGACGGAACCGTCGAACAGCTGACCCTGAGCGTCGGGGCCCGGGCGGCGCAGGCTGCCATCAGCCCGGCGATGATGATCGTCCCGGACCGCACACCGAAGGAAAAAGGACGGATCGTTGCCGGTTTCTCGCAGGTGTCCCGCACCGAACTCTACGAAGGCATGGCCGCGGAAATCGCCTGCGAAAGCAACTTCAATATCGCCATGACCAACACGGTTCTGCCCGCCCGCATCACTCGGATCCAGGAACCGATCGCGTCCGGCCAGATGGCGCCGACCAACCGACTGATGGAACCGGCCGAACGCGTCAAGCGCGGACAGATCGTGGCGCATCTCGATCTCGTCCACCCGGAACACCAGGACCTTCTTGTCCCGGGCAGCGGCTGTCTCGTCCAGACCTACACCACGCACCTGGAGGGCCCGCTCGAAGGCACCGTGACGGCGCACGTGATCGAGGCCCTTGGCATTATCAAGGCAGTCGGTTTGCGCATCAGGGCCTGGCTCGGCCTGGCATCCGGTATCGGTCTCGCCGGCTCCGGTCACTGATCCCCGCCAACCGCCTCACAAACGAACAAAGGCTCCCGGTGTCTGCCGGGAGCCTTTGTTCGTTTGCACTGCCGGCATCACGTCTTCAGGCAAACCGCGCGTCATGGGTACACGTCAAACATCTGAAAAAATTAACTTTTTCGTCTCACTTACATTCTGCACCCGCGCGAGGTGCCGGCATTTTTTTGCGACGGAATGCACTTTGGCCAGAACGAATAAACACGTGGCCAGACGCCTAAAGAAGCGCCCTGTTCCTTCAACCATATTCGGCTTGTCAACAAACGAACTGCCCTTTTGGGGGGCGGTTGAACAGCCAAGGAGCAGGAATATGAAACTGAAAGCACTCACCCTCGCAGCGATCGCCTTCTCGATCGGTTACGTCAGCGAAGTCAACGTGAACTCTTTCGCCACGGGCGGACCGCTCACGCTTCAGATGAGCGAAGCCAACGCACAGACCGCGTCGCAGAACGCTGCCCGCAGGACTTCGCGCCGCACGTCCAGACGCGTGAACCGCCGTCATGAGGCAGCGGAAAACGCCTACGAAAACAACTGAGCCCGAACCTCACCAAAGCAACACGAAACCAGACATAAATCCGCCGCTGCCCGAAAAGAGACGAAGGCGCGGCACCACGATCAAAGGAAAATCGAAATGAATGCCAAGGCACTCACACTCGCCGCTGCAGCCTTCTCCATCGGCTATGTCGGAAATGTGGATCTTCCCACCCCGCAATCCACCGGTTCCCTCTCGTTCAAGGTTGGGGAAGCAAGCGCACAGACCGCGTCCCAGAACGCTGCACGCCGGACGGCCCGCAGAACATCCCGTAGGGTGAACCGTCGCCACAACATCTCCGGCTGCACACCCTACAACGCTTACTACAATTGCGGCGGTGTCTACTACCAGGCTGTCACCCAGGACGGAACGACAGTCTATGTCGTCGTCAACCCGTAGCGCCTAGCGAAACAATCGCTCGACTGATCTGCCGGAACCGGGAAACCGTTTCCGGCAGCAGTCGTTTTAAGGCGCTAAATCCCCTCACTCGGCGCCGTTGTGGGCACGGGCGAAACGGGCACCGGCGTCAATCCGCGAGCCCGTCATTGCGCGCATGCTTCTCTGCATCAATATGCGCCTGCGTGACGCGATTGTGGACCTTCCGGGTCCGCTCGACCCGGCCGATGAAACCAGGTTCCTTTGCATACCCGAAAATCACGGTATGGCGTTCGCCTTTCCCCTTCACCACGCGGTGCAGGGAAAACCGGCCCTTGAAAATCTGAAGGTCGCCCAGTTCGAGCGACAATCTGCGCACACGGTCCGACCGGCCGTCCAGCACCTGTTCGACGTCGTCGTAACACTCGTCGCCTGGCTGCCGAAGGTCAGGCACATACTCAAACGCCCCTCCCTCATGCGGTTTCCGCGTCAGCAGACTGACGATGAATTCGTTGGTGTCGTAGTGCCAGGCCAGCTGCTGGCCCTCCTTCATGACATTGACAACGACGCCGGCAAGCGGGTCGTCGAAAGTGAACAGTGTCTCTTCTTCCAGGCAGTCGGCGATGAACCGCTGGAAATCCGGACTTCTGTAGAGCGACAGGCTCAGGCCGTTTGCCGGAAACCGGTCCATGGCGACGAAGCCGTTGGTGTTTTCCGAATAACGCCGCCGCGGATGGCTCTCAGGCAGAGCGGGATCGTCCGGCGTGAAATAGGGATTGATCGAAGACGTCGAAAAATGGGCGCTCGGGGCAACACCGTTCACCTCTGCAGCAAGGGTCTGACGGTACGCTTCACGGATGAAACCTTCGATCCGCGCACATCCGACCGCCTTGAGATCCTTGCGTACGCGGGCGACCTTGAGCGCGTACTCTGCCGCGCCGGGTTCATGAATTGGCCAGGCGTCCAGGTCGACGCAGGCCAGTGCGCCAAGCGCTGCCGTGTCATCGTCATGCTTCATATGCGCCTCCCTTCAAAAATCAGACCTGAAAATGAATGACAGCGGAAAACCGGCACGTAAAATGGGTTTTCAAGTCAAATGCATTAGAGTTGCTTATGCAATTATTGGATATCGCCCACTGGTCCCTCCTCTGCGCACTCAAGGATCGGGAAACTCTGTCCTCGGCAGCGGCCTCCCTGGGGATCACCCAGTCTGCGGCGACACAGAGGCTGCGCGAGGCGGAAAGGCGCCTTGGCGTGACGCTGGCGCGCAAGAACGGACGCAGTCTGGAACTGACGGAAGCCGGACGGACGGTCGCGACGGCAGGGCGCGCAACCCTGCCCGTGCTGCGCCAGGCTGAAAGCGATGCAATCTGGCAGGGCAAGCGGAATGCCCGTCAGCTGACCCTCGTCTTGAGCCACTTCGATCCGGCATATCTCACGGTCCGCCTGATCCACATGTGCCAGCAGGCCCTACCGGGCATCTCGGTGCAGCTGGAAAAGATGCCGAACGACCAGGTGGTTGAGGCCGTTGCGGGTGGAAACGCCGATCTCGCCTTTCTACCCGATATGCCCACGCTGCCCGACCTCCCGCGCACGCTGGTTGCGCGGGACAGGCTTGTTGCCGTCTTCCCGAAAGGCGAAGGCCCGCGCATGGGCGAAACGGTCACGCCCCTGCACTTTTCCGGAAAGACCTTTCTGACCTACGGTCTGAGGCCGGAACCGGGCTGGGAATACGATCTGTTTTTCGAACGCGGCAAGTCCTTTCCCGGCAAAGCAGTCAAGATCGAATCCACCGAATTGATTTGCCAGATGGTATCGCAGGGCATGGGCGCGTCCATTCTGCCTAACGTCTGCGTCGAGAATTCCGCCTTTGCGGCACGGCTTGATGTCGCCGAATTCGGCGCGGACCAGATCCGCTTCGACTGGTATGTCATCCACGCGCGGTCAACACCTCAGGAGGCGGTCGCAGCGATCAGCAATGCGTTCACCACCGGTGCCGACAGGGCCGTAAAGGAGTGATGCTCCGCTCTTGGTGCCGCGGTTGCGCCATGATTTTTCGCGGGCAAAGCGGCCTGGTCTCCGAAACAGCGAACGGAACGACCATGTCGAACTGCGGCAATCAAACACACAGATTAAAACGATGAAATTAAGTATAAAATTGAAGCATTTAAATATTTAATCGTCACATTTTAGACAAAGGATCGATTTTAAAAAACCTTCATCAGTTTTAGGGTATATAACTGATTCAGTGACGATACGGGGGTCATATGACAGTACTCATCACCGGCGGCGCCGGCTACATTGGTTCGCACTGCTGCGTCGCGTTTCTTGAGGCCGGTTACGACATTGTCGTTGTTGATAATTTGTCGAATGCCAGCGATGTCAGCCTGCAGCGGATCGAAGCGATCACGGGCCGCGAGGTCCCCTGTGAGATTGCCGACATTCGCAACCAGGCTAAACTTGAAGAAATACTTGAAAAACACAAGTGCAACGCCGTGGTTCACTTTGCCGGTCTGAAGGCGGTTGGCGAATCCACCAAGATGCCGCTGGCGTATTACGAAAACAATGTGGTCGGTACCCACCGGTTGCTTTCGGCGATGGCGAATGCCGGTGTAAAGCAGCTGATTTTCTCCTCATCCGCGACGGTCTATGGCGAGCCGCAGTTTCTGCCCTTGACGGAGGATCACCCCACAAGCGCCGTCAACCCGTATGGCCGAACCAAGCTCATGATCGAGGAAATGCTGAGAGACGTTGCCGCGAGCGATCCGGCCTGGCGTTTCGGTATCCTGCGCTATTTCAATCCGGTCGGTGCACATCTCAGCGGCCAGATCGGTGAAAACCCGCTTGGTATTCCGAACAATCTCATGCCGTTCATCACCCAGGTCGCGGACGGCCGACGCGAGCAGCTGTCCGTGTTCGGTAACGACTACGACACGCGCGATGGCACGGGCGTGCGCGACTACATCCACGTGACCGACCTTGTCGAGGGACATCTGCGCGCGCATGAGGTCCTGGCTTCCGGAGACGCGCCGTCGAACTGTTTTGCCGTCAACCTAGGCACCGGCAACGGCTACAGCGTGCTGGAGATGGTGCGCGCGTTCGAGCGCGCCTCGAACAAGGAAATCCGTTACACCTTCGCCCCCCGCCGCGATGGCGATGTTGCCGAGTGCTACGCCAACACGGAGCTGGCTGAAAAGGTGCTCGACTGGAAGGCGGAACGCGATCTCGACGCCATGTGCCGCGACACGTGGAATTGGGTCTGCAAGAACCCGCGCGGATACGAGACACCCGCAAGCTGAAAGACGGACATTGCAATTGCACGCAGCGCAGTTGAAAACTTCGCTGCAGCATCCTGTCTTCGAATGCTTTTTAAGCCAAGTTATGCAGCGAAATCCCGATAGACGCGCACGTTCCGGATCGTCGTCGCGGCACCTTCGACATCACCGTCGTTCTTGCCGGCAAACGGAGCCACGGCGTTGCTGAACAGCAGCATGGCAGGCGTGTGGGCAAACCTGTTTTCAACGTCGAAGACATCGATGTCATCGACGAAGAAACGGAATTCGTCCTCGGTCCAGAGCATCGCATAGCGATGGAATGACTGATCCAGCTGCGCCTCCGTGCGGTAGGTTGCCGCCAGAACGATTTTTTCCGGTTTCCAGCGCCGCGCAGACACCTGAACGATGTTCGGGTACTTGACCTCGGCTATGTCGAGCTCGAACTGCGTGTCGCCCTGCTTGGACCTGTCGGACACCATCCAGAACGCATTGTTGACCCCCGCTTCGCTCGCAATGCGCATCTCGCATTCGAAATAGCCGTAGGTTTGGCGGAAGGAACGCGTCCGGATGTATCCGCCGGTAAACGGACGTTTCGGATCGTTCTGATGGCCGAGTTCCAGGTCGAGCTCGCCGTCCTCGACCAGCACATTGCGCGGATACCGCATGGTCAGGTGCTTGTGACCGCCGCGTTTCAGGGACTCCCACGTCGATTGAAACGCAACAGGATCATCGAACTCATCCTCGAACGTGAGTTGCCAGTCGCCCTCGGCCCGCGCAAGCGGCGCGGGCAACGGGCCGCCGGAGAACGCTACCGCCGCTTTTGGCAGGGCCGGAACGGCCAGCGCCGCGACGCCGCCCGCCACCGCTTTCAGAAAGCGGCGGCGATCCGGAACATGGAACTCCCGCACCTGGGCCATTTTCACTATCAGCTCGCCATCTTCGCCTTGGGCTCCGGAGACCTGACTTCGCGAAGCGCGAGTTCCAGTTTCCAGGCCCTGTCGCGCAAGGTCTGGATCTCTCCCGTCATGTAGCCGACTTCGTCCTGGAACCACTCGGTCACTTCGCCCAGGTTCTGGTCCGTCTGCACCAGATTGGGTTTTTCGAGCGCCTTCTTCGGCGGCGCGGCAACAGGTTGGACAAGCACGTGGTTCAGGCCGTTTTCCGTCAGGAAGCGGTGATACTCCGCATAGTTCAGCCGGTAGACGTGCTGCACCTTCGAGAAGTCTGCCTTCTCGAAAATATTCTCCAGATTGATCGGCATGTAGTCTTCGACTTCAACCGAGGGAATGGCGAACAGCGTAGAGAGTTCCCGGATCCGGGAATCGTAGGTGAAGAAGACCGCCGGGATGCCCTGGTGCAGTCCGATGACGTTACCGTGCAGCCTGAAGCCGACGAGGACGTCGACATTCTTCTTCGCATCGGCAGCCCATTCATCGACGTCGAAAAAGGCCTGCATGCGATCGCTGACGAGCGTCTCCACATCCTTGTCGCCCTGAAGGCTGTATTTTTCCAGGATGGAGCGGATATGTTTTTGCTTCGCCTCGCCCTGCTCGAAGATGGCAAGCGTTTCCTCGCGCTCGCCCTGCGAGTAGAGACGGTTTTCGGACCGCTTGGCGACGGCCTGGATCAAGGCGCGCTGCATCCGGTTCGTCTTGGTCGCGTTCGATGCATAATCCGCCGACAGGTACCTGTTGAGCGTCAGTCCGACACGTGCATTGGCAGGGTCGATCGGTTTGATTTCGATCGAGGGACGCAGGTTCCTGTAGAAACTCGGGCAGCCGATGATCCTGATATTCTTGATGCCGATGTCGTTGAAGACCTCGGCGCTGTAGACGCCGCGCACGCCGATCGTCTCGCATTTGTCGGCAATGATTTTCCAGGCCTCCACGCTGCCTTTCGGCAGTTCCAGCTTCTTGTATTTCGCGGCCTGTGCACCGACGCCGATCGGTACGATCGGACCCTTGAGTTTCTTCAACAGGGGGACGACATTGCCGATATCGACCGTCTCGGTGAGGTAGTTGGAGCCCCGGATCACGGTCGCGTCGTAGTCCTCCTTCGGCCAGAGTTTCTCGTCGCCGGCATGGGCGAACTGAAGGTTCTTGATCTGGTCATAGGCGAGCGCCTTGAGCATGGCGTCGTAAACGAGCACGTCGCCCGTGTTGATGCCGCCGCGCGCAAAGGCCGAAAGCGGATCATCGATTTTCAGGAATGCCGATTTATTGCCTGGCTTGACGGCCGCGCCGCCATTTAAAACGAAGAGCTTTTTCATGCGATCTGCACCTTCCAGTGTTTGGGCCAAATGCGCCCTTCAGTTATTGCGCGGAGGATTGACGGACTGAGTTTTGCCACGCGGCGTCATCGCCACCGTCTTTCCGGACGTCTGTTGTCTCGCTTGTCGTCTCGGACTGCGGCAAGGCGACCTTTGTGCGCCGGATGCTTTGAAAGCGTTCCGGGAACCATGTGTGCAGCTGCCTCAGGAATGGCTGCAGGCTCTTGTCCCAGTTCCGGTCGGCCGCCCGTTGAGCGGCGCGCGCCGAAAGCCCGTTCAAGACCTGCGGAGACTTGGCAATGGCTTCCAGCGCAACCGTCAGGTCATGCGTAACAACGCCGTCATCGGTCGACCGCAACAGGATCCCGTCCTTCTTGTGATCGATCAGCTCCGATACGGCACCGACATTGGTGGCAATCGGAACACAGCCGAGACGCTGCGCCTCGATGATGGTCAGAGGAGCCCCTTCCCAGCGGGACGGGAGAACGAAGACATCCGCCCAGGCGAGCAGCTTGCTGAGAAGACGGCTGTCGTAGACCGGAGGTTCAACGCGAATGCCCACATCGGCAAACCGCTGTCTCCACGAGCCGCCGGCGCCGCTGTCCATGACGTCGGATCCGACGATCCGCCAATCGATCGCGACACCGCGTCTCTTCAGTGTACGGGCGGCTGCATAGATGCGTTCAATCCCCTTCTGACGATCCAGTCTTCCCAGGAAGAGCGCCTTGAGCGGGCCTTCATGGGCCTGGCTTCTGGCAGATGTCAGCCGCGCCACGTCCTCGCTCGAAAGCGGGTAGCCTGCAGCGTTTGGAATGTGCAGCAGCTTTGCGCTCGGCACACCCATCCCGTGCAGCCATTCGGCCATATCGCGCGAGCAGGTCAGGACGCTGTCGTAGATATGCTCATAGGCAAGCGCCAGGTAGGGATGCCCCGCCGCGCGCCCCATCTCCGATGAATCGAGCACGTGAATGTAGTTGACGATCTTCACGCCGCGGCGCCGCAATTCGCCGAAAACGGCATTGGCAGGCGCCAGCTGATTGTTGACGACAACATCGAGGCCGGACAGGAAACCGATAATTTCCCGGGCCTTGGCATTCTCGTCGTGGCCCATCAGGATATCGTGTCCGGAGAACATGTTCGGACCGCCCCACAGCGGGTAGTCGTCGGCCAGGAAATTGATGCTGTCGAACAGACCGTCATTGTCCGGTATCCGGTGGTAGACCGGTTGCCCGAACACGAACAGATGCACTTCGCATCCCGCTTTCTTCAGAACGTGAGCGGCTGCGTAGGCGACCTTTTCAACGCCGCCGAAAGTGGCGATCGGCAACAGCAGGCCGACACGCAGCGGCCCGTCCTCGGTGGTCAGGCGCGGCATCAGGGGCGCGGCACCGAGCGAGTGCCGCAGCAACTCGTGATACTTGCTTCGATCCGGGAAATAGGCAGATCTCCAGATCCACCTCTTGTTCGGACCGTTCCTGTAGCCGGAATCCCGCAGCGCACCGAGCGTTGCCAGGAGAGAGTTCGTCGCCGACAGCGCCGTTCCCTGAATATCGTCGGCGGAGAACGGACCCCGGACGACTATCTCGGCAATTTTCGGAGACGGCTGCGTCTTTCTGAGGGTGCGCACCCAGTCGTCCGACTTGTCTTCGACGCATTGCTGCACGATCCCGAGCGAACACATCCAGCCGAGTGGACGTTTCGTGAGTTCCCGGCCCTCCCCGAGCGTTGCCACTTCCACGCCCAGCCTGTCCTTGTCGCTTTCGAACCGGATGGCGACGAAGTTGTGCGACTGCGACAGGCGTTCTCCGAGCCAGAGGACATTGTGCAGCAGCCCGAACCCGTTCAGGGCATCGCGATGTGCCGGTGACATCCAGAGCCAGAAAGGCGGAACGCCGAACGTCTCCGGCTCGGTCCGTGCGGCCCAGAACATCTTGACGAATTCCTCGAACCCGCGCCTGTCATGCTCGACAACCGGGTCGGTGAACATTTCGACAAGAAAGGAATCCGTCCCGAAGGACACGAAACGGGGTGTTTCCTCGTGCTCCCAGCGCAGAAGCGTGTCGGCGGAAAACAGCTTTTTGTGCTTGGTTCTGATGTATCCGAGAATACTCTCCCGCGTCCGATTGGAATCGCGAAGCATGCTTTCGGCGCGCTGGCGGTATTCAAAACCGAAAAACGGGTGATTGGCGCCCTTGAAGCCAAGCGAAATCGCCTGCAGCCAGAACTCCCAGTCCTCGAAGCCGGATTTCATGGTTTCGTCGAAACGCACGCCGGCATCCAGGATGTTCCGGGAAACCAGGCTGCCGGCTTCGCAGATATTGTCGAAAACGACGTGCAGGAGCCTGGAATACTGGGCGGTGTAGTTGCCGTTCCATTCGATCCCGAACTTGTCGATATTCGGATAGATCCAGTCTATCCCCTTGTTTGCCCGCATGTAGTCCAGAAGGACCCGCATGGCCGTCGGGGTAATGCGATTGTCAGCGTCCAGGAAGTAGACCGCCTCAAGGTCGCTGAAGGTGCGAAGCGCGAAATCGATGCCGTAGTTGCGTGCTGAACTCAGGCCGCCATTCGGCTTTCTCAGGTAGTAGACATTCTCATGCGCCAGCGCGTAGGCCTGACCGACCTGCGCCGTCTCGGGATAGGGGCATCCGTCATCGACGATCACCACCGCGATGTTAAAGGGTGCTTCCTGGCACAGGGCAGAGTCCACCGCCTCCGTCAACAGCACCGAATGCTTGTAGACCGGGATGAGAATGGCGATTGTCGCAGAGGGTTTTTCGGAACCACCGAACTGTGCGTACCGCACATTCGGATGATCCTGTTCTTTTACCGTTTGACGCAACATCCGGTTATCCGCTCACAACTGCGCGGAAATTCGTGAATTTCGCCCATGCGAAATCATTGCTGCCTTGTTCGCTCATCCGTGTGGCGAAATAAACGTTCTGCCAGGCACCGACCTGTTCGCTGGCAAAGGCGCTCAAATGAGCGCTTTCGCCGAACGAAACGGTTTTCCAGCCCGAGTAGGCCTCGCCCACCGTTTGCTCCCTTTCCTCGCGGAAAAGAGCCCGCGCTGCATCGAGATTGCCAGCCACGGCGATCGCGAAATCGATGTCGGCAGCCCTGCTGTTGTCGATGAAGGCCTTCGCCGACATGCGGATGATCTGGGGCGGACACGCTGCGGGAAGTTCACCGATCGTCATGCCTTCGGCGGGCGGATGACAGCCGATCGCCCGTTCCGCAGGCAACGGCATGATCGCCTCGAAATCGAATGTGACTTCGTCGGAATTTGCAAGACTCGCATGTTCCAGGATGCCGGGCGCAATCGGCAGGTCCCGGAAGCCTTCGCCCTGAGAGAGCTGCTGGGACTGAGCGGGAATGTAGTTGGCTGACGAGGGCATGGAAACGCCGGGAATGCCGCCCCAGACCTGCAGCGCCAGGCTGTTTTTCAGAACTGGCATGCCATTGGACGCGTCCCGCACCTGGAACATTTCGATCGGCTGCAGGCTGCCGAGTGAAAGACGCGGGGTGTCCTCGTCCGCTTCTTCGATCTGAAGCCTGAACTCCAGCGTCCGGTTAAGACCGGCGGTCGATTTCGAAAGTCCGAAAATGTTCCAGCCGCTGGCCAGATCGCCGCTAGAAATCTGCCAGCTGTCGACAATGCGCAGATCTTCAAGCGTGACCAGTTGCGCCCGCAGTTTGAGATCCTGGCGCAGGCCGAGCTGATCCACGTGCACCGAGACGCCGCTGACCCCGGAACTCGGCACAGGCAGGATCTGGCTGATCCCCTCCTGGGAGGCGCTCGCAAGCACGTTGGCGTTGAGCGGGTTCTCGGCAGGTTCGTTGCTGAAGACAAGATCGAGCGGTTGCAGGCCGTTCCTGTTCAGGAAGGATTCAATCGCAGCGAACCTGTTCTGAAGGTCGTCATTCATGCTCCGGAGCGTTCTCAGCTCCCGGTTCGACAGGACGAGCCGTCTGGCCGCCGATTTCACGTGCTCCGTGACCAGCGCAAGGATCGATGAAATCGCTTCATTTTCCTGGCCCCGGCTCCAGCTGACGACCGAGGGCAGCTGAACGACACCCTGCCGCTGGAGCCATTTGAAGAGACTGTCAACATCCGATGAGGTGCCCGGTTCGGCCAGAACGGCAAACGCCATGGTCGGTGCCTCGATCACCTGGAAGACCGCACCGTTCTGATCGGAGAACAGGACCTGGCCATCCGAGATGCCCTCAAACCAGACCGTTTGCACCGCACCCAAAAGCGCGTTTGGCAACTCTTGCCGTCCGACGCCGACCACCATAAGGGTCAGATCCTTGAGGAGCCTTTCCTCGATTGCCGGTTTCTCAACTGGAAATGCCTCTTGCGTGGCTACGACTGTCATTAGAGCCCCCAAATTTCACACATTACGGGCGTTTTTTCCAAAAAGGCCCACACTCGATCACCAAGTACAGTATCAGAAATTTGCGTCAGTTTATGACAATAATGCGGCGCAGCATAGTAAAATTACTGTTTTTTTATGTATTTAATTAGTTTTAGAAAATTTTTATTGAATTTACTTCTGAAATAATTTGATTATTATTCAGAAAGTAATTTGAAATTGAAAATAATATCTAATCTTAAGCCTCAGATTGCAACCTTTCACTCAACGTCTGGTACGATATTGCAACCGTACGAACCACCGAGATTGCAACAACACGGAAATTGTGCGTCGCAGCAAATTTGGTCGTGCCTGAACGGTGCTGACCAGCAACGCGGAAGGAAATCACCGGCGGACAGAGAGGCTCTCCACTCGTCCCGATCGCCCGACCATTCTCTTGCAGGTGCTCCTATGCACTTTGTTGCAAATCGCCGGTAATCGCCGGTGCGCCTTTGTGGCGGCCGGCAAGAACCGACCTGTAGAAACCAAGGTGTTCCCGTGCGCAGTCGCGATAGCTTTTCGGCTCCATGATCCCCGCCCGAAGCGAATTCCAAAGATCCTTGTTCTGCAGCACCTCGGTCATCTTGTCGGCAAGGTCCTCGGGACTGCCCGCAAGGAAATGCAGTCCGTCGACACCGTCCTTCACCTTTTCGGCCATGCCTCCGATGCCACTGCAGATCACCGGCCGCCCGTGATGGAACGCTTCCTGAATGATGACGGGTGAATTTTCCCACCAGACGGAAGGCAGCAGAACCCAGTCGGCCTGGCGCATCAGGGACGGCATGTCCCTGTTCTGATAAGCGCCCGCGAAACGGACACGGCCATCTGTCTTTTCGATCAGGCCGGCGATTTTATTACGGAACGCTTCCGGCTGTCTTTCCAGGTTGCCGCCGAAAATGGTCAGCGACGCGTCATCATTCCAGATGCTGTCCGGGATGCGCTGAACCGCGTCCAGCAGGATATCGACCCCCTTGTAGGGCGTCATCTGACCGAAGAACGCGAAACGAGAACGTCTGTCGCCGGCATCCCTGAGCCGCCTGGGACCCGCCTTTTCGGGTACGTTCAGACCGTTTTCGATCACCGAAATCCGCTCGCCGGGAAGACCCCATTGTTCATATCTTTCGGCAAGAAACCGGCTGGGCGCGATAAAGCCGTCGGCGAGGCCGAACAGCGACTGCACGAATTGCTTTCGGCGCAGAAACTCGCCGGGCGAAATCTCGGGAAAGCAACCGTGGCAGGCAATGGGAGACGACATCCGGCAAAGCGCATGCGTACCCGTCTTCACCATCTGGCCATGATGGTGGCAGATCGCCAGGAACTCGTGCAGCGTCACGATGATCGCAGCGTTCGGAAGCGCGCTCCGCACGACATGCAGGGCTTCCAAACCAAGCCCGATAAAATGATGGAAATGAACCACGTCCGGATTTAGCGAGCGGACGAAGCGGCGCAGATCGGTCTGGAGATCACCGGTGTTGCGGTTCGAAATGAGGAAGTGATCGTATTCGTCCGCGTGATAGAGTAACTCGTCTTCCGCATCCGCCACGCCCATCAAAGCTGACCGGCCGTGCCGCGGATAGTCGTCGCCGACCCGTGCGAGAAAGAACGACTGCGATCCCGTTGCCGATTTCAGACCAAGATGAAGATTGTAGGAGGCGACCTCGGCGCCTCCGAGGGACAACACCGGATGGCCATGCGAAATGACGAGCACGCGCACGGTTTCGTCGGCGGCTGCGTCCTGCTTTGCCGGGGGCGTGCCGGTCATTGCGAACCCTCCTTCATCGCGCCAAGCCTGTTGCTCCACACTTGTTCGAACTGTCTCCTGTCGTGCTGCCCGACAAGCTTGTGCCAGAGACGCTCGCTTCCCTGGCCGTTTTCCGGGTGCACCATTTCCACCTGCGGCACCCAGAAGGATTTCAGCCCGGCGGCCCGCAACTTCAGGGTCGCGTCCAGTCCCTTCTCGTCCGTCCCGAGGTAGGTCCGGGCAAAGCCTCCGGACGCCAGGAACGCGGATTTCGGCAACACGCAGCAGTCGAACGTGGCGGCCACGACTTCGGTGACCTCGGCCCCCATGAGCGTGCGGCGCGGGTAGCCGACATAGTGCTGTTTCAGGGCGTGCACACCATCTTCCCTTTCGATCCAGGTTCCGGCCCAGCGGATCGTATCGTCTTCGTAAAGCACGGTTGGTGTCACCAGACAGCCTTCGTCCTGCTTTCGAAATTCCGCCACCAGCGTGTCCAGCCACCCGGGAACAAGCGGCACCACACCGGAGCCGAGACAGGCAACCGTTTCGGAAGGCGCGGCCTGAAGACCCGCCTGGATCGCATCGAGCGGGTCTTCGATCCTGTTGGCCCGCACGACCCTCAAGGAAAGGTCGTAAAACGACGCCAGACGCGCAATCTCCTGAAACTGTTCGTCGATCGCGTTCCCGGCCGCACAGACGACAATCGGTGTTCCCCTGAGGAGCGGATCAAGTGCGAGCACCGGCAAAAGCGTCCTCAGCCTGTCGATCGAACCGTCGGACCCGATCACGATCGACCTTGGGGGCGTCTCCGGGATTGCACCGATGTCCTTCACGTCCTCGACGGTCGGCTCCGCGTGCGAGGCCGCACCGAGCAAGGGAAGGAACTGACGCTCGATGATGTCGGTTGACGAGGCAATCGTCGGATCAAGCCCGGCAACGAGGCGGCGAAGTGCGGACCGCAACGAGGTGCGTCCGAGGGCAATTGGCGCATAGGCCGACCGCCCGTCTCTGAGAACCACCTCAAGATACGGCTTGCCTTCGGAACAGCCGCCCAATTCGGGAACGAAAGCGAGAAATCCGTGACGATCGCTTCCGGTCGCGGTGCCCACGAAGGGCGACAGGTCCTCAAAGGTCTCGCTGACATCCGGCCTGTTCTGCGTGGTCCAGATCTTGTCCAGCCTTGATGAACGTTCGCCGGCGCGCAGATGGACGGCTTCGGCATGATCTTCAGGGTTCAGAAGCCAACCGGAAACCACGATGTTGCCGCAATGCGTCGCAGCGCAAAAATCGACACCGATCCGCACGGGCACATCGAGCTCGCTGACCGTTTCCCGCCCGTCGAACCTTCGTGATGCCCGCTCAAGTTTGTCACGGGCTCCGCCGGATACATTAAGACGCGGCAGAAGAGCCCTCAGATGGCCGGGCAGGGCCCGCGCCTGTGAGACCGTGCCCCGTTCGTGCACATCGACCTTGCTCCAGCCGCCGCGGCCTCGAAAGAACAGGCTCCGGATCGCGGAGGCACCGATATCGTTCACATTCTCCAGGATCCCTGCAAATCCGGGTGCCTTGCCGCCCGTATCCTTTCTTTCGAACAGGCAAGAGGAGAGATCGGCAACACGCAGCGACCCGTCGAATACAAACACCCGGTTGCGGCCGACCGGAGGGTCCTTCGACCAGCCCTGAATGTAGAAATCGCCCTCGTCGAACTGTCCGAGCATTTCGACATAGCCGTCCCTGCGCGCGACATGCATGACCAGCTTTGCCGCGACCGCCTGGTTCTTCACCTCTGAATTCGAGGCGATCAGCGCATCGATGAGCGCTTCGACGACACTTGCCTCCTTTTGCGAAACAGCGTCGCCGACAAGTCCGACGAAAACATCGAAGGCGACCGGGCCGTACTTGATCGCATAAGGATGGGAATGCCCCTTGCTGCGGATCGACACCCTTTCAAGCCTGGGCACCGCCACGGAATCAAGAGACAGGATCGCAACGAAGGGTGCACGTGAACGGTCCCGGTTCGATTTCTGCGAAAGCGATACGATCGTGCAGGGAACCGTGGTCTTGGGATCCTCGTTGAGCACGGCCTGGAGATTGCGCGCGAAGTTTTCGCCAACGCCTGCAAGCAGGATCGTGTCGCGGTCAACCGCCGTGCACAGGACACTGCGGCCGTCAGCCGGCACAACCGCATCGGGCCAATCCGACCGCTCGCCCGTCAGCTTCCTGTGCTCGACAGATGCGTCGGAGAGCCTCTTTGCACCTTCAAGCGTAACAACCGGCTCCATTCTCGTCAGCTCCACAAACCGCCGGCGGCGGCAAAGACCATCCCGCCGACGAACCCGACCAAAATGGCGAGCAGCAGCATGTGCACCTTGAGGCTGTTGCGGCTGCGGTCGGCAAGGGCCGTCAGACGATCATCAAAACTCTTTAGCGTGGTATCGAAGCGCAGCAGAAAAACCTCGAGTTCTTTGACGCGCTGTGCCAGATCACCCTGCCCGTTTTTCAGGATCGCGAGCGCCTCGCCAAGCTCTCCTTCCGTCGATGCGAGTGTGTCGATCCGGCTGGTCGTCTCCTTCAGGAGCGCCGTCGCGTCCCGTTGTCCGAGCGCGCTCTGCCCCTGGATGGCGATCACCCGGTCCAGCTTTTTCATGACGATCGAGAGCGGCAGCGCTATGGCCGCTTCCGCGGCGCGTTCTTCGGCGCTCGGGCGCGGCAGCTGGATTTGCACCCCGTCCCGCGGGGATTCGGCGATCACCGACAGCCCCTCCGGCGCCGACGCGGCCGCCTGCGGAAGCTGCAGGTCGAACGCATAGGCACCATCGCCGATGCCGTTTCGCTGCAGATCGATGCGTTTGGTATCCGCCAGCTTGCTCATCACGCGGTTCCCGTCGTGAAGAACGTGTATCGTCATGCGGTCATCGGGATTGGCGGCATCCCAGGCCCACCCGAGAAGACGCCCGTCTTCGAACGCATCAACTCGGCCCTGGATCTTCGGGATTTCGCCCTTGTCCTCGTCCGTGACTTCGGTTTTTTCTTCCAGTTTTGCTGCGGTCATGGTGGTCTCGTCAGGCTGCAGGGTCGTCCGCGAACCGGCTCTCGTCTTCAAAAAGCTGGATATATTGTTCCGCGACCTCAAAAACGGCAGGAGGCTGTTGGATGTTCTCCGCCAGGTCGCGATACATCTTCGGGTCGGCGGCGGCTTTTTCCATCATGGAAGCCAGGCCGGACGGATCGTTTCTGCGAACGTGAAGCCCGTCGACACCGTTTCGAGCCGCTTCCGCCATCCCCCCGGCGCCGGTCGTGATCACGGGTCTCTTGTGCTGCTGTGCCTCGGCAATCACCAGCGGCGCGTTTTCCCACCAGAGCGAGGGCACGATCACCCAGTCGACCGGCTCGATGAGGTCTGCAACGTCATGCGGCTTGTAGGGCCCGAGGCGAGTGACATGCGGAGCCGTGTCCTTGAACAGCGCCTCGATCCGGCCAACGAATTCCGAACTCTGAAAGGGAGAGCCGCCATGCACGCGCAGTTCGAAGTCGACGTCGCGTTCGATCAGCAGCTTCGCCGCCTGCAGCAGAACCTCGATGCCTTTCCAGGGCGTCATGTTTCCGAAGAAGCCGAATACTCGTTTCGGGTCCTCGGTCCCGGCCCGGCTCTCGGCCGCTGCGGTTTCGGGACGGCCATTGCGGATGACCGAAATCTTGTCGGCCGGCAGCCCCCAGCGGACATAGACGTCCCTCAGGAAAGCGCTCGGCGAGACGAACTGGTCGACCGCCTGGAGATGGATCTTGATGAAACGCTCGCGCAGCCGCATGTCATTGGGCTTCGCCGCCTCGAGACAGCGGCACAGGCCGCCCGGCCCAAGCGCGGCACACGGTTCATCGGGGCTTTGCATCAGGACGCCGTCATTCGCACAGATCGCGTAATAGTCATGCAGGGTCATCACGATGCGAACGTCCGGAAGAACCCGGCGGATCAGCACCGGCAGCTCGACGCCAAACAGGATCAGGTGGTGGATATGCACCACGTCGGGCCGGAAACTCTCCAGCAGGGCGGTCATGTCGGGAACGAACGCTCTGAGGTCGATCTGGCTCATGTTGAAGCGGTCGAAATGGCCCGCCCACATCAGCAGTTCATCGCCGCTGTCGCTGATGGCCTGAAAGCTGGTGCCCGGGTGCGGTTCGCGATGCAACTGGTTGGTGGCCCCGACGAAGAGCGACTGGTGCCCCGCGTCCCGGTACGCCCTTGACAGTTCAAGCGCAACGGTCTCCGTGCCGCCGGGATGGAGGTCCGGATGATTGTGCGCGAAAACCAGAACCCTCATGCGCCCTGACCCCGCGACGACTTAACGGCGACAAAGAAATCCTGGTAGTGCCGGCTGCCGGTCTGACCGCGCCAGTGACCGAGCTTCTTCAGGGCGACATCAAAGCCCGTTCTGTGCAGCGTCGTGTCCAGGAACCCGTCGTCGAAGGCGACCGCGGCAAGGGGCGCCGCCTTGTCCGCGTGCCAGGACGGACCTTCGGGCGACCGGTGAAACCGGATCCGCGGCGTCAGGTCAGCGTTGCGCTGGCTTTCCGGTTCCATGATGAAGGCGGAAACGAACAGTCGGCCACCCGGCTCGAGCAGCCTGGAGATTTCACGGAAATAGGGCTCGATTTCGTTGGCCGGCAGATGCGTGACGACGGACGTCATGATCGCGAAGTCGAAGGAGCCGCTATCGAACGGCAGCGACAGGTTCGTGCCCTGGATGCACCCGTTCGGATTGTAGAGTTCGTTGGCGATATCGAGATGCATGAAACGGAAATTGGGATAAACGCTTCCGATATGCTGCGCGCTCCAATGAATGCCGGCAGGCGCCGGATCGAGACCGGTATACTGCCCCTCTTCCGGGTCGAGATATTGCGTCAGTGGGACAGCCATCCGCCCGATGCCGCATCCGATATCGAGGACGCGTTCGTCTTCGCGCAGTCCGCCGAGATCGACAAAGTGTCCCAGAAACTCGGTTCCGATTGCCAGGTAGTCGCCGTCGCCGACAAAATTCTCTTCCTGCGGCGGGACGGGCAGAAAACGATTCCGCTCAATCGTTTTTTGAAGCAGGGCAAGCCTGTCGCCGCCCAGCGGTGCCGACTTCAAACGGACATGGTCCGGAATGACAACGGGTGAATTCATCCGGCCAGTACCCCGTCCCTTGCCCCGATTGACGACATGACATCCATAATTTCCTGTTCCCATCTGAGTTGCTGAAGCCAACGATTGTATTGAGACGCAACTCCCCGCGTGTAATCACCGTTTTTCTTTATAGAAATTCGCTCGAAGTGATAAAGCTCGACATCACCCAAGTAGTAGATCTTCTTGTTGCTGGCCCTTAACTTGAGACAGAGATCGCTGTCTTCGTAGTCGCCGATGATGAAGTCGGTCGTATAGCCACCGGCCTGTTCAAAGTCGGAACGTGCCATGACGAGACAGGCACCGGTCACACCCGGCACCTCGCGAGACTGGCTGGCCTGCGCATAGAAACGCGGAAAGCCCTTGAAATAATGGTGGTTGAACCAGCGCTTCTTTTCGTCGTGAATGAACTTCAGGCCGGCATGCTGAATGGCATTGTCCGCGTAAAGCAGCTTTGCCCCGACCGCACCGACCTGCTCGTCCATCATCAGGCTGGCACAGAGCTGCTCGAGCCACCCGCTCCCGGTTGGCACGACATCGGAGTTGATCATTGCCAGGTAACGGCCTTTCGCGCGCGCGGCCCCGGCATTGCAGGCGAGCGCGTAGCCGCCATTCTGCTCCATGACCACGAGCCGGATCGGCAGACCGTAAAGAAGATGGAATCCGATCAGCAGGTCTTCCACATGGGTTGCCTGCTCCGGGGAATCCAGCACGAAGATGATTTCCGCGTTTTCAGCCAGCCATCTGTCCGACGCGAACGCGGCAAGCTGTGGCTTGATGAACTCGTACACCTTGTAGAGCGGAATGACGATCGAAACTGTTGGCGCATCAACCGGCGCCCCGGTCGTGATTTCGCCGGGGGTCCCGACCTGGTCTACGAAGCGCTTCTGCAATTCGGCGAAGGGCTGCGCGAGACATTGCGAGATGACGTCATCGCTCGCATGCCTGGGTGGAACCACTCCGAGCGCACTCGCCCTGCTGTCCACCGCATCGCCCGGCTGCGGCGGCGGAACGAGCGGTGCCCGCTCGCCCGACGCCAGCCTGAGCTCAAATCGTGGCTGGATGTGATGCTTCATCTTTGCACCTGCCGGTGCAAAGGCCACAAACTTTCGGATCGCGTATCCGCCCTGGGATTCGGGAAGGACACCATCGAAGCTGTGCAGTTCGAGAGGTTGCGGCTCGAGCCCGGGAACCAGGAGGTCGAGCCCCGCATACGATCTGCCCGGATCGCGCATCCAGCCGCCGGCAAGCACGCCGCTCTCGACGGTCAGGGCCGTTTCCACGGCACAGAAGGATGCCGTTTCGCCAAGCGCACCATGCCGCCTGGCGGGCATCGGTTCCGCCAGTTGAAGGTCGCGCACGGCCGCCCTGGTTTCCGGCGTCTTGCTGCCAAGTCTGGTAATGAGATGATCGCGCAGTTCCGGCAGCTTGCGCGTGTTGGCCGCCCACCATGTGCTGAGCGAACGCGGCTCGCCGCCTGATTCAAGCCGCCGTATGGCAAGCCCCCAGGGACCGGACAAGACGAGGAAACTTTTCGACGGTGCCTTTGCGCTTGAGACTGCACCGACGAACAAGCGGTTCTTGCCACCATTGTAGAGGGCATTGAACGGCTCGGTCTCGAGCCGCCTGATCCCGTCGTCGCCGATCAGCACGGCGGACGTGACGTCGGAGCACTCGCTGTTCAGGAGGGTTTCGATAATTCTGGTCTCGCCGACGCACGCGACGCAGTCGGCAACCGGAGGTGCATCATTCACCGAATGGAGCAGCTTCCTGGCAAAACCGAGAAAGCTTCGCGAACGCGAAAGCCGGAACATGCCGGACCAGGTGTTGAGGATCGTGGTGACGAGAACCGCGCAGGCGTTCTGGGTCAGTCCGCTTGTGAGAGCGAACGGGTCCGCTGCGACCGTGCCGGTTTCGGGATTGAACGCCAACTCGGCGCCCGAGCCGACCGTTCCGGCGGTCAACTTCAACCGCAGTGGTGCCGCCTCCTTGACACCAAGCGCCCAGACGATCCGCGAGCGGCCGTCGAGCAGGGCGAGACGCACGCTGGCCATGGCGGAGAACTTCCGGCTTGACATCTCCTCGAGCTGCGGCGGCGCATTGACGGTGTGTGCAGGATCCCAGGCGACCAGATAAACCTCGGGCGTCAACTGCAGAAACTGCGGGGCATCGAATGGCGATTCCGCGTATGTGCCGAGAGTTTCGAGCATCTTTAAACTTCACTACGTAACGATACGCTGATCCGGCCGGCGAATGATGACAGCACCGGGGCCGCCCGACGGGACGGACACCCCCGGGGCAGTCACGTTATGTCACGACGATGAAGCCTTCAGGATTGTCCTTCAGGTCATCTGCATCGATGTTGTTGAGCGTCACGGTATCGCCGTTGCCCAGATCGATGACCGTATTGTTGCCGACCTGCGTCGCGCGATCCGCGACGTCCGCCGCAGAGCCAATACCGGTGTTGTTGATGTTTGCAGAAATCTGGACGAGATCGCCGACCTGGAAATCCATGATGATGTCGTTGCCACCACCACCGGTGAAAACGAACACGTCATGGTTTCCGCCACCGAACATCAGATCGTTGCCGGCACCGCCGTCGATGATGTCGGTTCCCTCTCCGCCGAGGATGATGTCACCACCATCGCCGCCTTCGATATAGTCGGACCCGGAACCACCGAAGATGGTGTCCGCGTCAGCGCCGCCAAGAATGACGTCGTTGCCGCCTTCGCCGAAAATCTTGTCGGCACCTTCGCCACCGACGATCAGATCTCCGCCTTTGCCACCGAAAAGAAAGTCGTCGCCTTCATTGCCCACGACAACATCCGCTTCGCCCAGCCCGAAAATGAAATCCTGGGCACTTGTACCCTGTAGGAAATCCTGGAAAGCACTGCCTTCAATTGTGGCCATAGCTTACTCCTGAAGTTTACCTCACTTAAACAACGCCCCGGAAACCGCGGCACCCCGCACCGCACAAATCCCGTTTTCTTGCGGTGCGAAATTACAATACACATTTATAACTGCAAGCAAAGGGATGAATAGTGAAAAAAGTAAGGCAATATTTAGAATATAGAGTATTTTATATGATATTACTCAAAGGATATACCAAATTTACCAGACTAATTCAGATGAATTACATCTATTTTCGAAACACTTTTCCGTCTTTTGCAGGACAGAATTCGCCATCAAAGATACTTTTATGATTTTTTTCAATTACTTAAATCAGAAAAAATAAATTTTCGAACTAAACCCGCATACACGCGAAGGTTAGTAGAACTAAAGAAAAAAGTCTGAAAGCCGCTACGCGTGCCGCAATTCTATGCTGCAATGCACAAATGAACGGCAGCTCAACAATGAGCTGCCGGCATCAAGAAAATTTACAGGGATCGTCAGGTGTCAGTCTTCGCGGAAAGCGCGGCTCCAGCTGTCGGAAATCGGCTCCACGAGATATTCGATTGCCTTGCGCGCCCGGCGCACGATCAGCACTTCGGCGGGCATTCCCGGATAAAGGGCAACCACCGGATTGTTGGCAAGCTCCGTCTGGTCGACCTCCGCCCGGACCACGTAGAACGCTTCCTGTGTCTGCTGGTCGACGCTCTGGTCGGCCGCAACGAAGGACACCGCGCCCTCCAGGGGACGCACGTTCCGCCTGTCATAGGCAGTCAGCCTGATTCGCGCCTGCGACCCAACCCGGACATGATCAATGTCCTTGAGGTTCATGCGCACTTCAACGAGCATTTTCTCATCCTGGGGGACGATGTCCATGATTGCCTTGCTGGGCTCGACAACGCTGCCCGGCGTGCGCATCTCGATATCGTAGACAATCCCGCTTTGCGGGGCATACACGACCAGCCTGTCGAGAATATCCTTTGAAGAAATGATCTGCTCGTTCGTGGTGTTGAGTTCGAGCTGCGCCGTCAGGATCTCGCTCGCGATTTCGCTCTGCAGTTCCTGCTCGGCCTGCAGAAGCGCCACTTCCGCGCCCTGCCGCGCCTTCTCCAGCTGCGCCTTGTCCGCCGCGAACTGACCGCCGTCGCCGATCAGTTCGCTCAGTTCGAGCTGTTCGTCGCTCAGGATCGCCTTGGAGGCGAAACCCTTCTTTTCCAGCAAGGTGAGTGCTTCGACCCTTTCCTTGAGCAATGCCTGCCGGGTCGTGTTCGCCTCGATTTGAGCTTCGGTGGCCTCGATCTGGGCCTCGAACTGCTCGATTTCCTTCTGCTGGAACGCGACCTTGCCTTCATAGACCTTGCGCCGCTTTTCAAAAAAGCGCTGCTCTGCCGCCATCACGTCCGCGACCGCGATCGCATCGCTTTTCGTCAATTCCGGTGGCATCTCGATCTCGTCCTTCAGATCCCTTTCCGCGCGCAGCCTGGCAAGCGTCGCCATGAGGCTGATTCTCTTGGCGCGCAACTGGGCGAGTTCCGCGCGCGCCCGCGTGTCGTCCAGTTCGACCAGCGGCTGGCCTGCCTTCACGAAGTCTCCTTCCTGAACGAGAAGCCGGCGCAGTATGCCGCCCTCAAGATGCGTGATCGTCTTCCTCTGGCTGTCGACGATGACCTTGCCCGTCGCAACCGCAGCGCTGTCGAGATCCGCCGTGAACCCCCAAAGCAGGAAACCGCCGAAACCGATCACGACCGCGATCGACGAGGCGATCAGCGGACCGCGAAGGCTCGTGGGTTTTTCCGCGTCCAGATTGTCCGCCGGCTGCCAGAACGGTCTCTGTGCGGTGTCGGGCGCGTGCTGCGCCGTCTTGGCAACCTTGTTTTCCGGATCCGTCTTCATGCGACCTCTCCATTCGGCGGAAGGGCAGGCGTCGGTTTTGGTGCAGGCAGGCGCCGGGAGATATTGCTCACGACCTCCGTCCGGTCACCGAACTGGCTGATCCTGCCGTCTTCGAGCACCAGGATCTTGTCCGCAGCCTCCATGATGGCCGGGCGGTGCGCGATCACGATGACGATGGCACCATCTTCCTTGGCGCTCGAAATCGCCCGCAGGAGCGCAACTTCACCTTCGGTGTCGAGATTTGCGTTGGGTTCGTCAAGAACGAGCAGGCGGGGCCGCCCGAACAGGGCTCTAGCCAGAGCGACACGCTGCTTCTGGCCGCCCGACAATGTGAACTTGTTGTCGCCGACGGGCGTGTCGTAGCCGAGCGGCATGCGGCCGATCATTTCATGAACGCCGGCGGATCGCGCCGCGTCGATGACCATTTGCGGATCGGCATCATACATGCGCGAGATGTTCTCGCGCACCGTTCCGTCCAGCAACGACACCGACTGTGGCAGATAACCGATCATCGCGCCGAAAGACGCCCGCTCCCACAGATAGACATTGTGTCCGTCCAGGAACACGCCGCCGGTCGTCGGCTGGAGAGCACCGACCAGAAGACGCGCCAGCGTCGACTTTCCCGCCGCGGACGGTCCGACAATGCCCAGAACATCGCCTGGCTCAAGCGTGAAGGAAATGCCCTTGATCACCGGGACCGGCGTGTTCGGCGCGACAAAGACAAGCTTGTCGACCTGCAGCGGTCCCTGGCTGGGCGGCGTTGCGATGGTTTGCCGGATGGATGCGTGATTCTCCAGAACGTCGCGAACCCTCCCCCAGGCCGTGAACGCAAACACCCACTGTCTCCAGTTCTCGGTCATGTTGTCGAAGGGCATCAGCAACCGGCCCGTGATGATGCTGGCGGCAATCATCGTGCCGGCCGTCACCTCTCCCTTGATGACCAGATCGGCACCAAGTGCGAGCACGCCGATCTGCATGCCCATGCGCAGGCTCCGGGTGAGCGCGTGGATCGCCTTGCCGCGCCGGCTGCCATAGGCCATCAGTTCGCTCGCATGCAGCTGTCTCTTTTGCCAGCGCCGCGCAAGCGCCGGCATCAGCCCCATCGCCTCGATCGTTTCCGCGTGGCGCAGAGTCGAGCCCATCTTCGCGACATTTTCCACATTCGCGGAATTGGCTTCCTTCAGCAGGGAGCGGGTCGCCATGTCCGAGATGAGATTGAGCCCGACCAGGACAAAAGCCGAGATTATGGCTAACAGACCGTAAAGCGGATGCAGTATGAACAGCACGGCCAGGAACATGGGCACCCAGAGCGCTTCGAGCGGAGCACTGATGGCGTTGCTGGTGATGAAACTCCTAAGATCACTCAGGTCGCGAAGCACCTCGGACGCCAGGCTGCCGCCCTTTTCCAGGGAAGATTTAACTCCTGCCTCGATCGCGGTGTGATTCAGGCGGCGGACGAGTTCGGTTCCCATGACCTGAAAAATCTGGCTTCTGATGAACTCCAGAATTCCGTAAAGCGCCAGTGCACCGGCGGCAATGATGACGAGCATCCCGAGCGTGTCGAGGCTCTGGCTGTTCAGAACCCGGTCGTGAACCTGCAGCATGAAGAGCGGAGCCGTAAGCTGCAGGAGCGTGATGAAGCCGCTCAAAATAGCGGCAGCGATTAATCCAGTTGCAAAGGTCTTCCGGGCCTCTCGAACCAGCAAGGACGGGTCGTTTGCCGCTGGTTTCACCTGCTCAACCATTCACCATTCTCCAAACATTCAACCCAAAGACGAGTTCGCACGTGCGAAAAAATTCAGTATTTGCCTAGAAATCGACACATCTTTTCCCTATAAATGATGGAAGGTTGTAGACTAACTTGAGAGAAGTTTGGGATTTAATTGTGGCACGCAATTGATTCTCATGCAAAAGATAAAATTATAAATAAAAATAACCAACCACCGCGAAGACAAGGAGCAACTCGGTAATGAAAGTATTTCGAATTTAGTTCGAAATTTGGTGGGAGTTAGGGGCGTATGCACAAAATATTCACTGATGCACCACAACAGATAAATGGCCGGATCAACATCCCCAAACCAAAGGTGGACGAGAATACATACAAAATAGCGGAGTCGGACATGAGAGCCGAAATGAACCCGTACTCTCACGCAAACCACTTCGAACTCGTTCGCGTTATCGAGAGAATGTACCGGCGCTACCTGGATCGTCTTCGCGTCGATCTGATCCGCATCGGGGCGGATGACATATCGCCGTCTCACGCGATGCTCCTGTTCACGATTGGCGACGACGACCTGTCGGTGCGCGACCTTATGGACAGGGGGCACTATCTCGGATCCAATGCCTCCTACAGTCTGAAACAGCTGGTTCAGTCCGGATATGTTGACCGCACCGCATCCGCGCGGGACAGACGGTCGGCCAGGATCAGACTGACCGACAAGGGCAAGTCGCTCTGCCAGGCGATAAAGTCGGCAGACGAAGTCAACCAGGCACAGATCGTGCGCAACGAGCGCGACCGCATGGCACTGGAAGAAACCTTTGCCCTGCTGCGGAAACTGGAAGTCATTTGGGCGACCGATCTCCAGCAGCGCAACGGCCGGATGGGCGTCAACGGGTTCTGACCAGAGGCGCCGCCAATGCATGTTGTTTTTGTGCACCGGCATGGCCCCGGGCAATTCGTACACATTGCCCGGCGTCTCATCCTTGACGGGTGGACGGTCACGCTGGTCTGCGAAAGCACCGACAGGCCCGTCCCCGGGCTCCGCGTGTTGCGGTATGGCAGCGCGGACACCGGCGCGCACGGGCGTCGGGACCGCAAAGAAGCATCTATTCCCTACATTGAGGCAGGTCGGCGCGTTGCCGACATTCTGAGCCGGCTTTCGCTGCACGGCAGAGCGCCGGATCTCGTTGTCGGGCATATTGCCTGGGGCGGGATGATGTTCGTCAAGGACGCCCTTCCCGATACGCCGGTCATCGGGTTTTGCGAGTACTATTTCCATCCCCAGGGTGGAGATGCCGGCTTCGCCCCGTCGGACGAGATCAGCCTTGAGCGAAGGCAGACCATGCGGTTGCGCAACACCGTACAGTTGGCGACGCTCGACCAGATGGATTACGGCATCAGCCCGACGATATGGCAGAAAAGCAGATATCCGGCCGAATACCGCAACAAGATCGTGGCCCAGCACGAAGGCATTGATACCTCCCGCGCCCGTCCCGACGCCCTGGCTTCCTTCCGCTTGCCGGATGGAACGCTTTTGAGTGCCGGAGACCCGGTGGTTACCTTCGCGGCCCGCGATCTGGAACCCTACCGCGGCTTTCCGCAGTTCATGCGCGCTGCGGCGGCAGTCGGCAAACGCAATCCCGACGTCCGTTTCGTCATCGCGGGCGGTGACGGCATAAGTTATGGAAGCGGGCCGCAGGGCGGTGACAGCTGGCGCAAACAGCTTCTGGAGGAAACCGGGCTGTCACCGGACAAGGTGCATTTCCTCGGTCAAATTCCCCATCGCGATCTTGTGCGTCTGTTTCAGGTAACGGCAGCCCATGTCTACCTGACCTACCCCTTCGTCCTCTCCTGGTCGTTTCTGGAAGCCATGTCCTGCGGAGCACCGGTCATCGCGTCCGCCACGCCGCCGGTGCGGGAAGTCGTCAGCGACGGCATCAATGGCCGCCTGGTGGATTTTTTCGACATCGACGGTTTTGCGGACAAAATAGAGGACGCCCTGGCAAATCCGGACACCTTCCGCCCGCTGCGCACCGAAGCGCGTCGCACAATCGTCTCGCGCTATGAGCTGAATGACTGTTGCGCGAAACTGCACCGCTTCATGCTTCAGGTAGCGGCAAAGCGCCAAGAGACGCCATCAGTGCAGCAGGACCCCGCAGTTCCGCTCAATGCCTGACGTGATCCAGGCACCAAGCGGGCACAGTCCCGAACAAACCGGCACCGCCCTTTTGCGGTTGCCTTTACATCAGAGACTGGGACGCTTCGCGCACGGTGTTCGTCGATCCTTCCAGCTGGCTGGCGGAGGACGAAATCGTCTGCAGGTTGGATGTCACCAGTTCGACCCCCTGGGCCGCCGATTGCATGTTGGACGAGATGTCGTTGGTGACGGCGGTCTGCTCTTCGACCGCGGTCGAAATGCTCGTGGCGATTTCGGCGATGTTCTTGATCACGCCCATGATCGACTCAATTGCTTCAACGGCACGCTCGGTTGTTTCCTGCACGGAGTTGACCTGCGTGGAGATCTCTTCCGTCGCCTTGCTGGTTTGGGACGCAAGGCTCTTCACCTCGGAGGCAACCACCGCAAATCCCTTGCCCGCCTCGCCGGCCCGCGCCGCCTCAATGGTCGCATTGAGCGCCAGCAGGTTGGTCTGGTCGGCGATCCCGTCGATGAGCTCGATGACCGAACCGATGGTCTTGGCGTCTTCGGAAAGACCGGACATGATCTCGCTGGACCGTTCCGCCTCGCCCTGTGCGTTGCCGGAAACCTCGAGCGCCACCTGAACCTGCCGGCTGATTTCCTGAATGGAGGCAACAAGCTCTTCGGAAGCTGCAGCCACCGTCTGCACGCTTGAAGACGTCTGTTCGGCAGCCGAGGCGGATTCGCTGGCCTGATGGGCCGTTTGCGAAATCGACTGGGACATTTCCGTGAGATCCGCGTCGATCTGCTGTTGAACCGACCTGCGGCGCTGTCGCTCCAGAACCTGATCCGTAATGTCGGATGCGAATTTCACGACCTTGAACGGACGGCCCGAGGCGTCCATGATCGGATTGTAGGTGGCCTGGATCCAGATCTCACGCCCGCCCTTGGCAACCCGCTTGAATTCATCCGCCTTGAACTGACCCTCGGCAAGTTCTTCCCAGAACCGGCGATACGCGTCGCTTTGTCCGTACTCAGCTTCCACGAACATCCTGTGATGCTGTCCCCGGATCTCATCGATCGTATAGCCCATGGCACCGAGAAAATTCTCATTGGCGTCAAGGATCGTGCCGTCGAGTTCGAAGTGAATCACCGCCTGCGAGCGATTGAGGGCATCGACCTGCCCTTCGAAATCGGCGCTGCGTATTTTCTGCGCGGTGATGTCGGACGCGATCTTGACGACCTTGACCACCTTACCGGCTGCGTTGACAACCGGATTGTAGGAGGCCTGGATCCAGACCTCGTTTCCGGCCTTGTCGAACCGCAGGAATTCTTCCGCCTTGAATTCACCGTCTGCAAGTTCGGCCCAGAACTCCCTGTACTCAAGGCTGTTGCCATAGTCCGGGTCCACGAACATCCGGTGATGCTGGCCCTTGATCTCGTCGAGCGTGTAACCCATTGCCCCGAGGAAGTTCGGATTGGCATTCAGGATGTGCCCGTCGGGCGTGAATTCGATCATTGCCTGCGAGCGGCTGAAGGCCTCGATTGTTGCCTTCGCGGAGTTGCCGAAAAAAATCGTCATGGCGTGTCCCTTCGGACTCAAAGTTTTCATTGCCGCTGAGTTACGCACTGTTAAGTAAAAAAAATATTGATCCAAAACGTTTCTGGAGTCGTATTGGCGCCTTTTTGACTTTCAATATAAGAATTGGCACTTCAACCTTAAGTATAAAACCGTAACTATTCTTCGCTGCAAATATTAGTAAAACTGTCAATAAACGCTTGTCAAAACACGCCAGGGCGCCCGAAATGCAAAAGACTGCAAATCTTGGTTGAAATTTGCACGGCCTTCAAAGAAGTCCTTTTGGCCGGGAAAATTCCATTTTCCGTTTGCAGTCAGACCCGGAAATCCGGTCCTCATATCAGGAATTTTTCGACCTCTTCGTTGAATCTGTGAAGGGCACCCTCGTAGCGCCCGAAGGTCAGGACCGTGTTGGCACCGCTCTCAAGCCCGGCTTGCACCGCTTCGTTGACGGCAAAATCTTCCGCAAGCGTCAGCGACGTGATCTTGTGGTTCCGTTGCCAATGCTCCGACCGGCTTTCCGTAATGGCCGCCGCCGGTGCAAGGGTGGTGATTTGAACCTCGGTACGCCCGGGCGAGAGCGGATGCAGTCTCACCCAGGCTATGTGGTCCTGCATGAGCAGGAACTGGTTCGCCGGGAAAACGCTGTAGAGAACATTGGCATGGTCGCGAATGGACCAGCGCTCCGCGTCACCGGCGCTGAGGGACGCGATGGACGTGCGCGGCAGAACCGACCGGATATGGGGCCCGAGCATTTCGTAGCTAGAGAGGTTGTCCGGAAAATGCGGACCGATGGTGTCCTTGTGCGTCACCTTGAAATGATAGGCCTCCAGCCCCCCTTCAACCAGCAGCTTCCAGTTCGCGGACAGAGTGAACGTGTCGCTGGCCGCGACCCCGAGCGTGTCCAGGCCTGCCCATGCAAGATCCCCGGCAATCGGCTCGAGAAACACGTCGAAGTCCGGCGTGCCATCGGGGTCAGCGATAACCCAGACAAGTCCGAAGCGCTCCACGGCCGGCAGGCGCTTGAGGGCGAAGGCCTCACGGTCCAGATCCGGAAACCCCGGTTTTTCATGCGGTACGCCGCGCAGCGCGCCGGAGCTGTTCCAGGTCCAGGCATGATAGGGACAACTGAAGCTGTGCTTGCAGCCCCTGTCTTCACCGACAAGGCGCGCGCCCCGGTGACGGCACACATTGACGAATGCATTGATCGCGCCCTTCCTGTCACGCGTGAGCAACATCGGCAGTCCGCCAAATTGCCGCGTCAGGAAGCTGCCGCTTTCGGGCAATTCTCCGGCATGTGCGGCAATCGTCGGAAACCGCCGGAAGATCCCGCTCCGCTCACGCTCGAACCGGTCGGCACACAGATAACGTGCGACAGGGGACGACTGGGTGTCGTCATCGAGAAAGAACAGGCCGTTCTCCTTCAACCCCTTCAGTTCCTGCAACAGCGAGATTTCCAGCGCGCGGTCCATCTTCTTTCTCTCCGCAATTCAACAATCCTTACCATTCGGTAAGTTTTACTTTACGACTGGTAAGTTGTCAAATGAATGCTATGATCGCGCCATGACCGGGCAAATCGATTCTCCGAAAAAAAAGTTCATCGACACGGCATTGCGGCTGTTCTCCGAACGCGGGTTCTACGGCGCGTCCCTGGCGGATGTCGCCGCTGAACTGGGGCTGACGAAACAGTCGATCCTGTATCACTTCAAGACGAAGGAAGCCCTCTACGCCGCGGTGCTGACGGACGTTTCCGGGCGGTTCGATGTCATCATCGAGGACGTTGCGCGACTGGATCAGAGCGCGGAGAAAAGGCTGCGTTTCTTTCTGGAAAGACTGCTGGACCACGCGCAGCACGCGCCGTGTGACGGCCGACTCATCGCAAGGGAGCTGCTCGACAATCTGGACCGTGTCGAGACCAGCCGCAAGTGGTACCTGAAGACCTTCCTCGACAAGAGCGTCGATCTCCTCACCGACCTGCCCAAGTGGCGTTACCGCACCGAAGCGGAACGCACCGCAGCCGCCTACCAGCTGATCGGTGCGGTCAGTTATTTCGCGATTTCCGAACCCACGCTGCAGGCGATCTGGGGGCGAAGCAAACTGGACGACACCAAAGACGTCTTCCTGTCCACTCTGCTATTGCGCCTGTAAGTCCCGGCACCGGCGTAACAACACGGACCGGGGCGCGCACGCCCCGGCCGGAATGCTATTTCCGCAATGTCATCGCCGGGTTATGCGCGAAGAAATTGAACGGCATGATGTGCACCGTTTTCCATTCCGTCGACATGACCGGCCAATCCTCCATGCGGGGAATGTGATGGAAGCCGGCGGTGAACCAGGACACCACATCCTGGCCCATCAGCGGCCTGTCCGCCTTGACCCATTCGGCAAGCGTGTCCGACCCGTCGCTCTGCATGGCGTATTTTCCGCCGGCATAGCGTTGTTCCGGATCATGTACCGTGGTCCAGGACGAGTATTCGATATAGGCGTTGCGCTTGAACGGAGGATCGTTCTCGAAATCGAACGGGCCATAGGCGATCGAGCCGTGATGGATCATCCAGCTCGGAGTCTGCCCCAGATACCCTTCTCGTGCCGGATTGGTGATGTGCACGTGCTTGGGCTTTGAAGCGCTGAAACGGTAGCGTGCGTCCAGTTCGCTGTCTGGCATCTCGTGCTTCCAGGTCCACATGGATTTGCGCGGATGGTTCGGGTCGAGGTCCGCGGGAACGATTTCCATCGTGCCCATGTGGTTGACCGGCTGATCGATGTCGAAGTCGATGCGGAAGTTGAAATAGTGGTCGTGATTGGCGGCCACCAGGTTGGGCGCGATCAGCGTGCCGTATTTCGTATCCTCGGCCGCCGTTGCATCATTCATCGACGTCGAGGCGACACCCTTGACCGCATCAAGACCGGTCGCGCCGATCTTGATGAAGATCTGCCCGTCCTGCTTCAGGCGGTAGTCGATCAGGTAGTCGTAGTTGCCGACTTCAGATGCGGTGCGCACCACCAGTTCAGTTTCCGGGCGTCCTTCGGCCGGAGTGAACTGGTCGGGACCTTGCGCGAAGATCTCGAAATGACGCCAGGCCGGATCGCCTATGTTGCGTTCGAAGATGCAGATCGCATCCGGTATTTCCAGCGGAGCGCCGGCGTCATCCGTGATCAATGCGGGCAGGAAGGTCGCGTAGTCCGGGCAGTCGATCCCGGCGCGCAGCGGTGTCAGGAACAGGCCGAACCCGTATTCGCCGCTGTCCATGTAGGTCCGCCAGTACCAGCCCTCGGTTGGGTCCATGTAGGGGACGAACACCTCCGAAAGATGCATCTGGTAGATCACCGACCGCCATGTTCCCTGGTCATTTGCGTCAAGATTGGAAATGACCAGCCCCGGCCGCTTGTCGACGCGGTAATTGAAACGCCAGATGTCCCATTCGACATGGCTGCCGTCGATCCTGTAGTTCGGGCCGCCTTCCTGCTTCAGGAGAACCCGGTTGGTCTCGGGACGAAGCGGCACGCGTTCGGCAATTTCCTCTTCCGTGTAGCCCCACGGATCCTGGGGTATGGGAACGACCCCGGTATCGACGACCTCGATGACTTCCTTCTTGCCCACGTCGAAAAGCGTGAACAGCCCCTCGATGGGCTTGGCATAGAAATTCGAACCGGTCGGGTTCTGGTAGCACGGGATTTTCATCAGGCGGGAATCTTCGAACTCCGGCGTGAAAAAGTTTCCGGCTGTCAGTGGCAGGCAGAAGGCATCCTCGGGCGTCAGCCCGCGGGCCTCAAGTCCGGCGATCATGTCCGGGTGGCTCAGCCCGCCTTCCAGCGCGGTCATGAATTCGGCGAAGAGGATCATCGGCTGGCCGGAATCCGGGATCGCCGCATTGCTCTCCACTGTGCCTTGCGTGATGTTGACGACGGCTTCGCTGAACCCGTCCGCGGTGGTGAACTGAACCATGGCCCTGCGGTCAAGCGCGTCGCCATCGCTCCACGCCAGAACATCCGCCTTCGGCGGTTCTTTCAGCTCGATCAACGGGAACAGGGTTTCGTCCGTGACGGTCCCGCTGTCTTTCAGGATCTGGTTGATCTTCTGGTATTCTTCGGCAGTCAGTCCGTCCAGCGGATGCGCCAGCGCGCTCGTGGCCATGCCGGCCAGAACCGCGCCTGAGGTCAGGATCTGCTTGATTTTCATGAACCCTCTCCGGTTTCTCTTTTTGAGCCCGGAACCGGAACATCGAACACCGCTTCAGGTTCGGATCAAGAGCGTCCTCCCGGCTCCTGGTCCAATGCGTGTCTTCGCGGACCGGCTCCCTCACGAATACGATACTCACCTAGGCGCGGCAGTCTTGGGCGAGGACGCCAAAGGCTTTGGTTCAGAGCGACACTTTCTTCCTGAGATCGCCGGGCGGCATCCCGTACCTGTCGCGGAAAGCCCGGTAGAAATAGGAAAGATCGTTGAAGCCGCTTTCATAGGCGACATCGGATATCGTATTGCGCCCCGGCCCTGCCGGTGCCGCGTTGAGGCGTGCCCGCGCCGTTTCCAGTCGGACCGCGAGCAGGCGCTTGCCGACGGGTTCGCCAAGCGCCCCGAATTGCCGTTGAAGCGTCCGCGGCGAAACCTGGAGGAGCTCCGCCAGTTTCTGCGGCCCGAAATCGGGGTCCGTCGCGTGCCTGTCAATCAGCGACAGGGCTCGCGACAACACCCCCTTGGATGTCCGGTCCCGAAGAGCCTCCTGATGTTCGACACTCCGGAAATAGGCCCCGAGGATACTGAGAAAGGCTTCCCCGTGATGCGGCGCGACGCTCGCGTCATCGGCAAAGATCTTGGTGAGCACGGCCCGCATCGCCACGAACAGGGGATCCGTGCGATCGATGGCAATTCCGCCGGTACAGATCGCACCAAACCGGTGCAGCATTTCCGATCGGGGGAGATGGATCGACACCTGCCGCGCGTCGACCCCGTTATAGACGAACTCCGAACAATGCGCGCTGTCCACCAGGTACATGTCACCGGGTGCGAGATGAACGGACGTGTCGTTCTGATGGATCCAGCAATTGCCTTTGTCCTGTATCACCAGGAAGAGATGCTCTCCCGGGTCTCTCTTGATCATGCGCTTGTCGCGCAGAACTCGTTTCGCGTTCAGGGAAACAATCGCTGTTTCGAAGCGTGACACGCTCACGGTGGAAACGTCGCCGTTCACACATCCGCTTTCGGTATCCGGCGGTTCGATTTCGAAATCGCCACACACATTTCGGATGTTTCCGGTCAGTTCCTCGACAGGCTGCAGCCGGGCACGCGTCGGTGCCAGCGGTGAGATGGCGAGATCGATGTTGTCAGGCGTCATTCGATCGACCTGTTCGCTACGGGAGATGAAGCGTGGGTTCGCTCGTGTCCCGGCAAGCTTAGACCCGGCAACGCTCTGCGGTAAAGAGAAGACCGGTCAACTGGCCGGCAGTGCCCATGCACCGGTTTGCTGTCGAGCAACGCAGTCCCGGACGCCGGGCCCTGCGGCGGATTCCTTCCATACATGCTGTCCAATGGCCCCTCCCCTTGAAGAAATCAGACAGATCCGGCCGCTTGCGATCCCCGGTTCAAATGGGCACCATACGGTTTAGATGCGCTTGCTCTGCCCCAGACGCTGATCACGAACGAAAATCAGACAATACTATAATTGATCGACCGGACGGTTTATGCAATAAAGAAATCGCGGACCGGGGAGCCAGGGGTCCAGGGAGTGGAAAATGACGCAAAGCCAGACCGTTGTCTCGACGCTTGAGAACGGCGTCCTGAACATCATGCTGAACCGTCCGGACAAGCTGAACGCGTTCAACGAGGACATGCACCACGCCCTTCGGGCTGCGCTTGAAGAGGCGACGAAGGACGATGCGGTCCGCGCGGTTCTCCTGACCGGAGCGGGCCGGGGCTTTTGTGCCGGCCAGGACCTTGGCGACCGCGACCCGCGCAAAAGCACCGAAAAACCGGACCTCGGCCACACGCTCGACACCTTCTACAATCCCACGCTGCGGCTGATGCGCTCGCTCGAAAAGCCGATTGTTTGCGCCGTGAACGGCGTTGCTGCGGGCGCAGGCGCCAACATAGCCCTGGCCTGCGACATCGTTCTGGCAGCACGGTCCGCAAAGTTCATTCAGGCCTTTTCCAGGATCGGCCTCATTCCGGATGCAGGTGGCAGCTGGTCCCTGACACGCATTCTGGGAGAGCCGCGCGCCAAGGCACTTGCCCTCCTTGCCGAGCCGCTGCCGGCCGAGCAGGCCGAGAGCTGGGGCCTGATCTGGAAGACCGTCGACGATGATGCCCTCATGGAAGAGGCAGGAATGATCGCAACGCGGCTCGCAGCCGGCCCGACCGTCGGTCTCGGTCTCACGAAGCGGCTGATCCAGGCGGCGCCGACACAGGACCTTGACACCCATCTGGACATGGAAAGGGACTGCCAGCGAACGGCCGGTTGCACCGACGACTACGCGGAAGGCGTGACGGCGTTTCTCGAAAAACGCCCGGCCGTGTTCAAGGGGCGATAGCATGAAGCCCCTTGCCGAAATGACACCGCAGGAACTGGCCGAAGCCTGCGCCCGGATCATGTGGGAAGACGACAATGCCTCGCAGGCGCTCGGAATGGAACTGGTGCACATCGCCCCGGGCGAGGCCGACATGCGCATGACCGTAACGAAGACCATGACGAACGGTCACGGCAACATGCATGGCGGGTATCTTTTCGCACTGGCCGACAGCGCCTTCGCCTTTGCCTGCAACACCTACAACCAGATGACGGTCGCCCAGCATTGCGCGATCACATATGTCAAACCGGGCGCCCTCGGCGATGTACTGACCGCACATGCGCGCGAAGTTTCCAAAGAGGGACGATCGGGAATCTACGACATCAGTCTCACACGCGAAGACGGCACGGTGATCGCGGAATTTCGCGGCCACTCCCGCACCGTCAACCGCACATTCTTGACCGAATAACCAGAAACAGCGCACTCCGCGACCCGGGAGGACCCTCGATGATCGATCTCACCCCTGACCGTGACAGCCTTGACCCGATCGAGATCGCCAGCCGCGACGAGATCTCGGACCTGCAGCAAAAACGCCTTGCCTGGACACTCGATCATGCCTACCGGAACTCACCGTTCTTCAAGGACCAGTTCGACAAACACGGCGTCCACCCGGAGGACTTCAAATCACTCGCTGACCTGGCCAAATTTCCGTTCACGGTAAAGCAGGATCTGCGGGCCACTTACCCGTTCGGCATGTTCGCCACACCGCGCGAGGAACTGGTCCGCATTCATGGCTCGTCCGGCACCACAGGCAAACCCACGGTGGTCGGCTACACCGCAAATGACATTTCCAACTGGTCCGATCTCGTCGCGCGCTCGATCCGCGCCGCCGGCGGACGCAAGGGCGACATCCTCCACAACGCCTACGGCTACGGCCTGTTCACCGGGGGCCTCGGAGCTCACTACGGCGCCGAAAAACTCGGCTGCACCGTGGTTCCGATTTCCGGGGGCATGACGGAACGCCAGGTCACGCTGATCGAGGATTTTCGGCCGGACGTCATCACCGTGACACCCTCCTACATGCTCTCGATCCTCGACGAATACCGGCGTCTCGGCCTCGATCCGCGCCGATCCTCGCTGAAGGTTGGCATCTTCGGCGCCGAACCCTGGACCAACGCCATGCGTGCGGAAATCGAGGAGGCCTTCGACATGCACGCCGTCGACATCTACGGATTGTCGGAGATCATGGGACCCGGCGTCGCCCAGGAATGCGTGGAAACCAAGGACGGGCTGCATGTCTGGGAGGATCATTTCTATCCGGAAATCATCGATCCCGTCAGTGGCGAGGTTCTGCCGGACGGCGAGACCGGCGAGCTGGTCTTCACCACGCTGACCAAGGAAGGTCTGCCGATGGTGCGCTACCGCACGCGCGATCTCACCCGCATCCTTCCCGGCACCGCCCGGTCCATGCGGCGGATCGAAAAGATCACGGGACGCAGCGACGACATGATTATCCTGCGGGGTGTGAACGTCTTCCCGACCCAGATCGAGGAACAGATCCTGAAATGCGGCGGCCTGACGGCGCATTTCCAGATCGAACTGGTACGGGAGGGACGCATGGACGCGATGATCATTCACGCCGAGGCAACGCCTGAACAAAGCAGCAGTGAAGCCCGCGATGCATCGGCGAAGGAACTGGCCCATCACATAAAGTCGACAATCGGTGTGTCGTCTAAGGTACAGATCCATGAACCCCACGGCGTGGCCCGCTCGCAAGGCAAGGCGCAGCGTGTGGTCGACAACCGCCCCAAGGACTGAGTGCAAGGGTCCGGTCTCTGTCGTGGCGTTGACCGTCACGCCACGAGCCGGGCCGAAACCGACAATCCACCGGTCCACCGTTAATTGACGGACCGGCTGGTCAATCCAGGAAACGCAGGCTAAAACCCCAATGAAGGCGCAAACTTAGGTCATATCAATGCCGTCAATTTCGTGAGGGCAAGACCTGGTTTCGAAAACGGAGGCCGGAACACATGGCGAGAACCCGCGCCAGTGACTTTGAAGAAAAACAGCACGGTCTGTTGCTGACGGCGGCCAATGTGTTTGCGACCCAGGGCATGGAAAAGGCGTCCATGTCGCAGATCGCGCAGGAGGCGGGGGTCTCCAAATCGCTGCTTTACCACTACTACCCGTCGAAAGGCGCGCTGATCTTCGCCATCATTCAGTCGCATCTGGCCATCCTCGATGCCGCGCTGGAAGAGGCAGACGACCCGTCGCTACCCTCCGAAAAGAGACTGCGCAAACTCGTCCTGACGGTGCTCGACAGCTATCGGGGTGCCGATGATCAGCACAAGGTCCAGCTCAATGCCGGCCCGGCGCTCTCTGAGGAACAGAAGGCCGAGATCGTCGCCATCGAGCGGCGGATCGTACGGCACTTTTCAAGTGTCCTGAAGGACATCCACCCGGATCTTGCGAACCCCGACCGGCCGCTTCTGATGCCGGTCACCATGTCCCTCTTCGGCATGATGAACTGGGTCTACATGTGGTTCAAGGAGGGCGGGCCGATCTCCCGCGAAGACTACGCCAACGTCGCCACGACCCTGATCCTGGAAGGCATCAAGAAGGTGCGGTAGGCGAAGTCAGCCGGAGTGGAAAATAGACTGCCCCTCCGCGATGAGGCACCCGCGGCATCCGTTGTCACTGCCGGCTTCCCAACAAGATCATCGACACCCGCATCGGCGCGCCGCTCATCGCGCGTGGACGTTTGTTGCGAAAAGACTTGTCGGTAAGCTAGTCTTTGTAGAGCGGGGTTCGACAACGGGCATTTCGAGCGTTGTACCGATGCACTGCGTCTCGCAGTTGCGAGGAGAACGGGAATGCTAAGATCTGTACTTTGTGCACTTTCCATGCTTGTCGCATTTGCGGCAAATGCCGACGATGAAAAGCGCTTCGCGCTTGTGATCGGCAACGCCACGTACGAAAACGTTGCGACGCTCGCGAACCCGATCAATGATGCCTCCGACCTGGCAGCAACACTTACCAAAATCGGGTTCACGGTTCGTCTCGAACTGGATCTGGATCGCGAGCAGCTGCAGAGCGCAATCACCGATTTCGCAGACGCGGCCAAGAATGCGGACCTGTCCCTGATTTATTTCGCAGGTCACGGCATCGAACTCGACCAGACCAATTTCCTGATTCCCGTTGACGCCAAACTTGAAAGGGACAATGACGCGGAAGACGAGACGGTAACGCTCGATAGTCTGATGGTTGCCGTCGCCAGGATGCGAGGCATCAAACTGGTTCTTGTTGACGCATGCCGGAACAATCCGTTCGCCGAACGCCTCAGGCAGAACCAGCCAACCCGATCGATCGGAACAGGACTAATTCGCGTTGATCCGCAAGGGGGAGCGCTACCGGACGGCGTACTCATAGGTTACGCGGCAAAGGAAGGAACCGTGGCGTTTGACGGACTGGGAAGAAACAGCCCCTATGCCAGCGGGCTCCTTGAGCACATGGATGAACCGGGCCTGGAAATTGGCAAGCTCTTCCGGAAGGTTCGAGACAGTGTATTCAAGCAAACCCAGGGTGCACAGCAGCCGTTTACCTACGGCTCGTTGCCAAGCACCGACATATTTCTCGTCCCGCCCCCCGATCGACCCGAGACAAATCTGAGTGCTGCCTTTGTCCGCGCAGATCGGCTGAACACCGTCATCAACTGGGAAAGTTTCGTTGAGAAATACGCAAATGCGTATCCCGACAACGAGCTTGTGAGATCAGCGAGACGGAGACTGGAATCGCTGCGGGACAGTGCCAATCGATTGGAGGCGGGCGCTTGGCTGAATGCCGCATACGATGGTTCCGGTGAAGCGATCCTAACCGGCGAGCAGACAGAGTTGCTCCAGGCATCACTGAGTTTTTCCGGCTTCGATCCGGGGCCTTCAGATGGCAGTCTGGGACCAAGAACACGACGCGCGGTTTTTGCGGCAAGAGCTCGTTACGGACTGTCGATCGGCGACAAGATAGACGAAAATCTCTTGCGCTCCCTCGTCGACCCCCGTCCGGTTTTGCAATTGCAGTCAGATGTCAGTCGGCAATACACGACCCTTGATATTCCGGAATTTCTGGAACCGAGACTCAAGCGCGTCATGGAAACCCTGTCGCGGTACCACTACGTGTTCGGTTATTTCGAAGGCCGCCTGTATGTCGTGTTGCGAAACGACAACAGCTCGCCTTCGCTCAAGCTGACCTGGGAAATGGCGAGTCAATTGGCTCAAGCAGCTGGCGGATACCTGGCAACCGTGTCAAGTGAGGCAGAGAACGACTTCATTTACACGCTTTTTAGCAAGGATCCGAAGTTCGTTCGAGAGCGGCAAGGCAATATGCACGGACCGGGATTCGGCCTCATTCAGATCTCTCGCTCTACTGAACCATCTGGTGGATGGAGTTGGATAAACGGAGAGGATCTGACGTTCACCAACTGGGCTCAGGGGCAACCGAACAACGAAAACGGTGAAGAACACTACGGCGAGTTTTTCGGTGCAGGACGTCAGAAAACAGGCCAATCGGGGCCGAATACCTGGAATGACGTTTCTGTTGGTGCGCAGCAGGGGCTATACGCCCGGATCAGCAGTTTTGTCTTTGAATTCGACTAGCACCTGACCGAGTTTCAAAAACGCCGGGCTTCTAGGTTTCGCGCACCACGGCCGGCTCGATGGCGTGCGCTGCCAGGCTTTCTCCTGCTTCCTGCATGGTCAGATAGGTCTGATCGGCACCTGCCTCGGCAATCTGTTCAACGTGGTCCGCATGCAGCGCATGACTGACGATCGTTCCGGAAAAACCGCTGGCCCGCAGCATGCGGGCGGCGATCAGCTTGGCTTCCAGATCGTCCATTGCCAGGACGGCAGCCGAGATGCCTTTCAAATCCACGCCATGCCAGAAATTGCTGTCTTCCGCATCGGCGAAGATCACGTTGCGCCCGGCGCCGGCGTGCCCCTCGACCTTGTACATGTCCGCATCCAGTCCGACCGGGCGATGCCCCTTGTCGATCAGCGCGGTATAGGCCGCGGTTCCGGTTCTGCCCATTCCGAAGACCATGACATCCGCATCGCCGAGATCAGTCGGCTGTTCGTCTGGATGCCGGGCCTGCAACTCGAACCGTTGCAGCTGCGTCTCGAAACGTTCGAAGATCGCATGCGCGAACCGGTTGAGCGGCGCGGCGATCAGAAAGGACACCGAAACCGCGATGGCCAGTGGCACGAGATATTCCTCGGCGGCCGGAATGCCTGCGGCCACGATCAGACCGAATTCGCTGTAGGCCATCAAGGAAAGGGCGGTCACGAAAGACGTGCGCGCCCTGAGCTTGAACGCGATCAGGATGAAGAAAAACAGAACGCCCTTCAGCGGCAGCAGAAGCCCCAGGGCAAGCGCAAAGGAGAGCGCGTTCCAGTCGGGCAAACCGGACATTCCGATCGACAGGAAGAAACCGATCAGGAAGACTTCCTTGAGAGCCCAGAGCGAGTTCGACAACTCGCCGGCACGCGGATGGCCCGAGAGCAAGAGCCCCATGACCAGGGCGCCGATCTCGCCCTTCAGGCTGATAAGTTCAAAGCCGACCCCGCCGACAACAAGGCTCAGCATCATGCCGGTCAGCAACAGGACTTCGTCATGTCCGGCCAGATCAAGCAACCGGAACAGCAGCGGCCTGAGCAGGGGCGTGGCGAAGATCAGCAGTGCCCAGGGACCGGGCAGCTTTCCGGCGAAGATCGCGAGAACGACCAGCGCAATGATGTCCTGAACGATCAGGATGCCGATGGCCGTCCTGCCATGAAACGTACCCAGTTCGCGTTTGGCTTCGAGTATCTTTGCCGACAGCACCGTGGACGAAAAGGCAAGAGCGATGCCGATCAGAACGGCGCTCAACCAGCCGGACGTGAAAAGCAGCCAGACAATAGGCGTGAACAGGGCGACCGAGACCGCGAAATGGATCAGCGCACCGCCGATGACCTGGGGCTCGGTGATCTGCCGCAGTTTCAGCTTCAACCCGATGGTGAAGAGCAGGAGCAGAACGCCGAGTTCGGCGACGTAGTCGAGAATGGGGCCCGTTTCGACGGGCATGCCGAAACCCGGACCAATGAAATTGATGAAGAAACCGGCGGCAAGAAACCCGACCAGCGGCGGCAGACCGATTTGCCGCACCATGAGCCCGAAAACGAAGGCGGTTCCGATTGCAAAGACTTCAAAGTGCATTCCGGTCTCACCCACTCTTTCGTGCCTTGCGGCAAGTCAGTAACTTCTGGAAACCTGTTCGGGACGCAGTACTCGCTTTTCTTTTTTCTGAGGCCTTTATCCCAACAGAAATCTGCTTGCAGGATCAATGAATTTCGCCGAAGGGACCGGGTATTCCACCGGAACTGGCCTCGGAAGAACCTTTGTCTGCCGGTTCTGCGCGGCATCGTGCTTCCCGCGGCGGTTCTTTCAAAAGAACCGGCGCTGGTGCAGGATTGCGCTTGATCCCGGCATCGATGCACCGGCGTCATTCGCGCAAACCGTACTGGTATTGCCGATTCGCCGGTTGAAATTGCGCCCATGTCGATTACAAGCATACCCACCCCGCGGCTTTCCAGGGATCGGGACCAGGACCGAGAAACGCACGGGGCGGGCGCAGCTGAACAAGAAGTGACACATGACGAAATCCAGAATTGTCCTGATTGACCGCCACCCCGGCCGGTCCGCACAAACGATTGGGATTGCCAATGAACTTGGCACCGATCCGGAGCTCATCCACGAACCCTCTGTCGGCGTCGTCGGAACCAAGGGGGACAGCCAGTGCTACCTGGGCGTTGCCCGCAAGGTAGATGCCATTCACGAGCACCTGAAGTCGCGTATCGGCAACGGCGAAGGCCAGCTGAAATACCGGCTGGTTCAGCCGGAATACACCATCGCCACGTCGGACGGCATCCGCAACGGCACGCGTGAAATGCGGTATTCGCTGATCGGCCGTGAGGTCACCAATGATGGCCTGTGCGAGCACCTGGAAGCGTCGGGACTCGCCGGAACGATTGCCGTCGTTGCCTGCGACAAACCCCCGGTCGGGACGATGGCCGCGGTTCTGGAACACAACGAACCGGCAATCATCATGTCCGACGGCACCATCAGGCCGGGCAAGGACCCGGAAACGGGCGAGATGCTGGACATCGTCAGCGCCTACCAGGTCGCCGGCCACCACG
Organism: Roseibium sp.; assembly: GCF_965232425.1. GTDB lineage: Bacteria > Pseudomonadota > Alphaproteobacteria > Rhizobiales > Stappiaceae > Roseibium. Next base: position 3,662,966 of record NZ_OZ246971.1, on the reverse strand, counting down.
ACGCGGCGGTTCGCCACCGCATTGCCTGCCACGCCTGCCCGGGCATCGGAAGCTGCGGCGGCATGTTCACCTACAACACCATGCAGACCTTCATCGGCGTGGTCGGCCTTCAGCCGCTGCACATGGTGGCCCCACCGTCGGACGACCCGCGCCGTCTTGAGGAATTTCCGCAGCAGCTTGTCGCCTATCTGGCATCCATGATGGAAACCGGCCTGAAGCCACGCGACATCGTCAAGCGCGATTCCATTCGCAACGCGGTGATCGTGGCCATGGCCATCGGCGGATCGACTAACGTCGTCCTGCACGTTCCGGAAATCGCCCGCGCGGCCGGATATGAACACTTCTGGCGCGACGTGATGACACCGGAAGAGTTCAATCATCTCTCCCGGGATGTCGTTCCGGTCCTGACGAATGCGCGTCCATACGGCAAGTATTCCATGCTCGACATCGATCGTGTGGGTGGCGTTCAGGTCATCGTGAAGGAACTTCTGGACGCCGGTCTCCTGAACGGAGACATGATGACCTGCACCGGCCGCACGCTTGCCGAACAGGTCGCCGATCTCGATGCCGCTGCACCCGATGGCGACGTGATCCACACCGTTGCAGACCCGTTCAAACCGACCGGCGGCCTGCGGATGCTCGGCGGCAACCTGTCACCGGACTTTTCGGCGATCCTGAAACTCGCGGGTGTCGAGGGCGGTCTGGAGAACAATCTCTTCAAGGGACGAGCCCGGGTGTTCGAGGGCGAGGCCGGCCTGATCAAGGCGCTCGACGAAGCGCCGGACAGCTTTCAGGATCAGGATATGGTCATCGTCCGCTACGACGGACCGAGCGGAGGTCCGGGTATGCCGGAAATGCTCGATCCGACCTCACGCATCACGACACTCTGCCGCGAACGCGGCATCGTGGTTGCGCTCATGACCGACGCGCGCTTTTCCGGCGGCTCGGTCGGCCTGGTCATCGGTCATGTCGGCCCCGAGGCCGCGCTCGGCGGACCGATCGCGTTTGTCGAGGACGGCGACGAGATCATCGTCGACCTCAATTCGAACACGGTGAATTGTGCGGCGCTGGACGATCCGGCAACGCTCGCGGCGCGAAAGGCGGTCTGGGAGAAAGCCGTTGCCGACAATGGCGGCATTCATCCGAACTGCGGGGTCGCCGACACCCGGCTGCTGCACCGGGCACGCCACACGGCGGTCCCGGCGGTACGTGGCGGCGGCTTGCATCCGAACCGTGAGGTCTGGGTCCGCGACATGAGACCTGCGGAAGACACCGGCTTCGTTCCGCGCAACCGCCACCGCTAGGGTCCCTATGCGGCGACGCGGCGCGCGCGGAACTTTGGAGAGCCTGATTAAAGGCGGCGCAACGCGCCGCCTTTACCAATCGTTCTCCTTGCTCCAGTCCCAGAGCCAATGCGCGACCGACATAAGCGCCTTGTCTTCTCCGCGTGCCGTGACGAGCTGGACCCCCATGGGAAGACCACCCGGCGTTGAAAGCAGCGGCAGGGTGATCGCCGGCGTGCCTGCCATCGTCCACAGCCCGTTGAAGATCGAGTCGCCCGTCGAGGTCAAACCGGCTGGCGCGGGCCCGGGCGCCGCCGGACACAGGATCGCATCGCAGCGCTCGAACAGCGGTGCAAGCATCCCCTCCATGTCGTCCTGGAACGCCTTGGCGGCAAGGTAGTCGACGGCGCGAAGCGTCAAGCCTTCTTCGATCGCAGCCCGTGTCGGCGGACCGAGCTTGTCTGCGCCGCGCTGAAGATAGTGCTCGAAATAGTGGCCCATCTCCACGGTGTTGATCACCGCGCGCAGCCGAGCGGCATCATCGAATGCCTCCGGCAGCGACAGGTCGATCACCTTGTCTCCAAGCGCAGCACGCAAGCGATCGAACGCGGCGGGAAGCGAAGGGTCTGCTCGGTCCCATCCGGGAGGCGTCACGAACCCGAGCACGGGCGATGCGGCAGGCTCCGGGCTCTGCACTGCCTCACCGCTCAGAACATCGGCCAGGAGCTCAGCCCCTGCCGGGTCATTCGCAAAAACACCGAGCGTGTCCAGCGAATGGGATTGCAGCAACGTGCCCTTTCGCGGGATCGCGTTGAAGCTGGGTTTGAGGCCGACAATGCCGCAGAACGAGGCCGGGCGCACGACGGACCCGCCCGTCTGCGTCCCAATGGCCAGAGGCACCATTCCGTCGGCCACTGCCGCCGCCGACCCCGACGAGGACCCGCCGGGCGTGTGCTCCAGGTTCTCCGGGTTCCGTGTCTTGTTGGGGTGGAGAAAGGCGAGTTCCGTCGTGACCGTCTTGCCGAACATGATGGCTCCGGCCTGTTTGAGCCGTTTCACCGCCTCCGCATCTTCCCGGGGCACGCGCCCCGCATCGACTGGACAGCCGTTCTCGCTTGGAATGCCCGCCGTGTCGATGACGTCCTTGACGCCTACGGGCAGGCCGTGAAGGGGACCGAGCGGCGCTCCGCTTGCCTTCAGCGCATCCAGGCGCTCGGCTTCTCGCAAGACGACATCCTTGTCGAACCATTCCCAGGCCAGCACGTCCACTTGGCGCGCTGCTATGCGCTCAATGCAGGCCTTCGCAAGCTCGACGGCGGACAGCCTGCCATCGGCAAGCCGGTCGCGCAGCTCTACCGCACTCAGCTTGAGCAAAGCCTCGTTTTCACTCATGGATGCCTCCGCGTTCCGGCACTCTGCAACGGCGCGCCGGGGTTAGATACGACAAGGGTTTATCGATCCGCGAACCCGGCGCCAGCCATGCCCGGCAGCGCGCACGCTTGAGGGCCGAATTCAACCGGTCTGCTCGTTCCAGGCGGCCTCGCTAATTACCGTAGGCAACAGACGGCAACCAGGTCGTCAGTGCCGGGAAATAGAACACGATCAGCAGACCCAACAACTGCAGGATCACGAAGGGAACGACGCCCCGATAGATGTGCCCGAGCGTCACGCCGGGTGGACAGACGCCCTTCAGATAAAACAGCGCGAACCCGACGGGTGGTGTCAGGAACGAGGTCTGCAATGTGACCGCAACCAGGATGGCGAACCAGACCACCGACGGATCCCGAACCTGGTCGAAACCGGGAACGGCGAGGTCGAGGCCGACGATAATCGGCAGCATCAGCGGCATGATGATGATCGTGATCTCGATCCAGTCGAGCAGGAAGCCCAGCAGGAAGACAATCAGCAGGATGAAGCCCACGGTCATGTAGGGGTCCTCAAACACCGAGAGCACCAGGTGCTGCACGATCTCGTCACCGCCATAGCGCCTGAGCACAAACGCAAAGAAGTTGGCGGCAAGAAAGATACCGACAATGTAACCGGAGGTGTTCAATGTGGACCGGCTTACGTCCTTGACAACCTTCCAGTTCAGCCTCCGGTTGGCCAGAGCCAGCAGCGTCGCCCCCATCGCCCCGAGACCGGAGGCTTCGGTCGGTGTCGCAATACCTGCGAAGATCGATCCCAGAACAAGCAGGATCAGGAACATGGGCGGCACCACGGCAAGGAGAACCTCCTTGACGTCGTCCCAGTGCACTTTTTCAGGCTTTTCGGGGGCCGGCATCGCCTTTGGATTGATCAGGCCGTAGATGACGATGAAGACGATGTACAGCCCGCCAAGGATCAGGCCCGGAAACAGCGCGCCCATGAAAAGGTCGCCAAGACTGATCGCCAACTGGTCGGACATGATGACCAGCATGATCGACGGCGGAATGAGAATTCCGAGCGTCCCTGCAGAGGCAATTGTCCCCGTCGCGATCGGTTTCGAATAATCCTGCTTCATCATTGCCGGAAGCGCCATGACGCCGAGGAGCGTAACGGATGCGCCGATGACACCGGTGGATGCTGCCAGGATGATACCAATCAGCATGACTGTCAGCGACAGGCCGCCGCGCAGAGATCCGAACAGCTTCTGCATCGAGTGCATCATGCGTTGCGCGACACCGGACTGATCGAGCATCAGACCCATGAAGATGAACATCGGCAGGGCGACAAGAACCGGGTTCTTGACAATGCCGCCGAACAGTCGCCCGGACAGCGCCTGCATGCGCTGATAGCTGATGCCGGTCCGGTCGAACTCGATGATGTCCCGGAAGAACGAGCGGTTCGGATCAAGCAGAAACTCGGCAAGCAGCACGAAGACGAGGCTGACCCCGACCAGCGCCATGGCGACGGGGATGCCGCGAAACAGCATCCAGATGAAGGTGATGAACATCACCATCACGGCGATTTCGTTCAGCGTGAGAAACTGGCCAATGAATTCAAGCATCTATCTGTCTCACGCCGTCTTGTTGCGGCTGAAAAGCCTGGCTGTGCCGATCACCACGAAGGTCAGGACCAGCGTAATCATGATCGTGTACTTGATGTCGTAATTGCCGACTTCGACCTCGTCGAAAATCACGTGCCGACCAATATCCCGCGCCGTTGTGTCGGGCGGGCTGATGAGCCAAACCACCCACCAGAGCGCGTAGTATGTGGCAAGGTTCACCGCGAACATTGTCGAAGGAAACGCGTAGAGCAACTGCTTCCAGAGAACCGGCTTCGTCAGCTTGGACAAGAGACGCACGTAGATCGACCACGCCGCCACCGCCATGAGTATGAAGGACAGGTTCATCAGCGTCTTGAGGATCCAGAGATTGTGCAGCCCGTTCGGACTGTCGGATCCCTCGTCAGCCTTGATGGACGACAGCGTGTAGTGCAGCGTGACATCCCAACTCAGGATGATGAACGGCAGGAACAGCCAGGTCAGGGCGACGATGTCGGTCCTGAGCTTCTTCTGTCTGGAGAAGCCTTCATAGAGGATATCAACGCGAACGTGGCTGTTCGTTGTTACGGCATAAGCGATGCCGACCAGCACCGCCGACCCGTAGAGCCACCACTGGAAATCGTCGAGCCAGGCCTGGTTCATGCCGGCCCCGCGCAGGACAACCTGGGCGCAGATCGCGACCATCAGGAACGGGAAGAGCCATGCAAAAAGATTGGAAATGAAAACGACGAACCGGTCGCCGCGATTTTGTTCCTCGCGTCCAACCGCGCCCGGATCGGTGATCGCGACGCTGCCATCGGCTGAAATGACTTCTTCAGGCTTGTCCATATGCTCCCCGCCTTGCCTGCGATATGCCGGACGCCTCCACACCCAGCAGAATACCGGGGCGATGACGCCCCGGTATGCATTGTGTCGTCCGGGGTTCCGGACGGATCAGTGCAGCCCGCTTAGTTGCGCGGACGCGGCAGGTAAATGTTGTCGTTCCAGACCTTGTAGCCGGCACGGAACTCCTGGAGATTGTCCCAGACTTCCTTGAAGAACGCATCTTCAGCGGCCAGCTCGGCGGCAACTTCGACCCACGCTGCTTCGAAAGCGTCAAGCATTTCAGGCGACCACTGCTTGATGGTCACGCCGTTCTTCTCGACGTTTTCCTGCATCGCATCAAAGTTGGTGGCTTCACCTTCCGCGAAGTTGTCGGTGATGTTCGCCATGCAGGCGATCTGGATCTGGTTCTGGGCAACTTCGTCCAGATCGTCCCAGCGGTCCTTGTTGATCAGAAGCTCGAACATCGTTGCCGGCTGGTGCCAGCCCGGGAAGTAGTTGTACTTCGCGATGTTGTGGAACCCGAGACGCGCATCGATCCGCGGCATGGAGAATTCGGTCGCATCGATCGCACCGCGCTCCAGCGCCGGGAAGATATCGCCGCCAGCGAGCAGCGACGTGGACACACCGAGTTTCTGCATCACTTCCGCGCCGAGACCGAAGAAACGCATGTTCAGGCCTTCAAGGTCTTCGAGGCCGTTGATCTCGTTCTTGAACCAGCCGGAGGTTTCCGGAGCGATGATGCCGCAGGGAATGACGTGAACGTTGTAGCCGTTTTCGTCATACATGCGCTGGAACAGCTCCGCACCGTCGCCATACAGCATCCATGCGAGGAATTCGCCGGCTTCCGGGCCGAACGGCACTGCGGCAAACAGCGAAGCGGCCGGGATCTTGCCCTGCCAGTACCCGGATGTCGTGTAGGCGGCATCGACCGACCCGCTGGAAACGGCGTCAAGCGCTTCAAGGGCCGGAACCAGCTCGCCCGGATCGAAGTGCTCGAACTCGACATCGTTGGAGATGGAATTGATCTTTTCGGTAAAGCCCACGGCAGCCGTGCCGAGGATCGGCAGGTTTTTACCGAAGGCCGAGGTCATTTCAAAGGCTTCCTGGGCGGCAGCCGGTGCCGTCAATGCAAGGCTCGTCGCCGCAGCAATGGCGAAAGTACGGATCGTCATATGTTTCCCCCTGGGTTTTTTTGTGGGCCTTGACCGGCCCTTTGGAAAAAGAAACGTACGCAACTTACTTAGCGCAGTCAGCCAAAAGTGTTAATCCCCGGCTTTCGTATAAAGCGGCTTTGCGATGCCCTAAGTCTTTTTCTTTTCGTTGAAAAAAGAATTTCGGTAGCGTTATCGCGCACGAAACGGAAAACGGTCCTATTGTCTTGGCGACCGGCTTCGCCGCGTCGGACCGGATCAGACAGGGTGCGCTATGAACACCAACGCCACGATATCAAGTGACGAGATCATCCGCTGGCTGATGGTCGAGGGACCTCGCCTGGAAACGCCCTCGGCGCTGCTGAACGGCTACAGCCTGAAACTCCGTGAGGCCGGACTTCAGGTCGACAGGTCGACACTCGGCGCACCGATCCTGCACCCGATCGCGAAGTCATCCTATGTTTTCTGGGATCTGGAGACCGGCCCGGAGCAACGCTGGTTCGTCTATACGCCGGACCAGATGGAAATGCTGAAGGCGAGCCCGATCCACAAGATCTACACGCGCGGCGAAGCAACATCACTTCGCCTGGATCTGCCGGGCGAAAGGAGCCGTTACCCGATCGGTGAGGATCTGTGGGCGGAGGGGTATTTTCAATACAAGGCCCTGCCGCTGCAGTTCTCCGATGAAACCTTCAAGGTCCTGACCCTGGCCACCAAGTCGCCCGGCGGATTTGACGGCCGCGCCAAGGCCCTGATTGACGCGACGCTGCCCGCGCTGACGCTCGTGTTCGAGGGTTTCATCGCGCGCAATACCGCAAGAACGCTCATGGAGACCTATGTCGGCACGAGGGCCGGTCTTCGGGTGCTTGATGGTGAGATCGCCCGCGGTGACGGCAGCACCATCGACGCGGTGATCTGGTTTTCCGATCTGCGCGGTTTCACGTCCCTGGCGCAATCGCGCAGCGAGGATGACCTGCTGAAACTTCTGAACGACTATTTCGGCACGCTGACGGACGCGATCGAGGCCCATTCCGGCGAAGTCCTGAAATTCATTGGGGATGCCCTGTTGGCGGTGTTTCCGCATCAAGATGATGTCGGAGCAGCCGTGGCAAGAGCGGAAGCTGCGGCCCTGCAGGTTTCAGGAACAGACCGGCCGCGGACCAACTATACGTTTGGCATCGGCCTTCATCCCGGCTCCGTCTTCTATGGCAATGTCGGCGGCGGCAACCGGCTCGACTTCACCGTCATCGGGTCGTCCGTCAACATCGCCAGCCGCATTGAGGGCCTGTGCGGTGCGCTGGGCGAAACCGTTCTGGCCTCCGGCGACTTTGCGGCAAAATCGGAAAACAGCTGGCGGTCCGTCGGACCCCGCGAGTTGAAGGGCGTCGCCGACCCACTGGAGATCTTCGCACCGGTCGTGCCTCAACGCAGATCATAACCAGACCGGGCTAGGGTACAGCCCCATTTCTGCCGCCAAATCGGCCTCATTTGTGAGTCCATCACCTAGTCGATCCGGTCCGGCAGGCCGCGCCCGTTGTTCCACCACCGGTTCGGATTGCTGCTGTTCGGGTCATAGGCCGCCCTGGAGGCCCAGTCCTCACGCAGGAAGATCACCGGTTCTTCGTAGTGATGCACAAGAAGGATCGCATCCATCACCTTTTCGAGGATCGCCAGATCCCGCTCAATGGAGATCTTGAGTTCGACCATCGGGTAGGTTTCGGTGTTTCCCGCCTCGAAACCCGCCACGTGGGTGGTTGTCGTGGACCCTGGTTCCGGTTGGGCGGTTTCCCTGCCGACGGCGGAAATACTCGCATTGCGCTGGTACCGCCCGAAGCTCAGCGGATGAACTTTCATGACCTCGTCGAGAATACGGTCGGTATCCTCCGGCAGGGTCTGTATCTCCAGGGTCCAGACTGGCAGGAAGGTACCGGATTTTGCCGAATAGCCGTCGAGATGCATGGATTCGCTCCGTCTTGGAGATTAGATTGTTCTTACTTTGTTCCAATGATCTCACTACGTCAACAAGTCTCACGATGTCTCTCGCGGCCCTGATCCATCCGATGCCGGACGGGCGCGAAGTTGCGCGGGCCTTGACTCTCGCACATAATTGACAGATATTTCTGTCATGACAGAAATTACCGACAGAGATAAAAACTCTTCCAAATCTCAGTTCATCCTTTATTGGGGAGACATGGGAAGCCAGTGGGGCGTGAACAGGTCCGTGGCGCAGATCCACGCCCTCCTGTATCTCAGCACCGAACCGCTCAATGCGGAACAGATCTCCGAGGAACTCGGGATCGCGCGCTCCAACGTCTCCAATTCCCTGAAGGAACTGGTCGGCTGGAAGTTGATCCAGCGCGTGCCCGTCGCGGGTGACCGGCGTGAGCATTTTATCGCCGAGACCGATGTCTGGGAAATGGCGCTGCTCATCGCCAGGGGCCGCAAGGAGCGGGAGATCGATCCGGCAATCCGGGCGATCGACATGTGCGTGACACAGGCGGAGACCGAAACCGCCCTCGATCCTGCGGTGCTCGGGCGCATGCACGCAATGCAGGATTTTCTGGCCACGGCTGACAAGTGGTCGGCCCAGATGCTCAGCGTTCCCAAGTCCAACCTTGCCGCGTTGATGAAGATGGGCAACAAGGTACTCACCCTCCTGAAGATCGGCGGCAAGACCGCAAGGTAGCCGCAAATTTTTTTGCTCTTTAATTTCTCTTTATACAGAAATAACAAATAAAACAGGAAGGACTGGATATGCTGGAGAATATCGACGGTCACCAAGGCACAACGCTCCCGGACCAACGGTTCCGCCGGTTGCTCGGCGAACCGGCCTGGCAGGCACTCCCCCCGTCCGTCCGCCGCCGTTTCGGCAAACGCCTGAAAGGCGGTTCGAGCGTGGTCTATCAGGGCATCGTCGTCTCGATGCGGCGCAATTTCGCCGGCTGCATCCTTTCACATCTGGCAAGGCTCGTCGGTGCACCGCTTCCGCATGACATGACATCCGTCAACCAGCCCGCCGTTGTCACGGTCACCGAAGACTGCGCAGGAGACGGACAGTTCTGGATCCGGCAATACGGCCGGGCCTCCGGCTTTCCGCAGGTCATTCACAGTTCGAAACGCTTTGCCGGTCCGACCGGGATCGAGGAATATATCGGCTCGGGGATCGGCATGGCGCTTCGCGTTGGTGTCGCAGACGACGGCCTGAGCTTCACAAGCGACCATTACTTTCTGCAGTTCGGGTCATGGCGGCTGCGGCTGCCCGGCTGGTGCAGTCCCGGCGCGCTGACCATTACCCACCGGGACCTCGGCGGCACCCGTTTCCTGTTCTCTCTCACCCTTGAAAGCCGGTTTTTCGGCGAGCTCATCCACCAGGATGCGCTGTTTCACGACATGGAGGTTCAACCATGACCGATCCCTTTCTCTGGACCCTGATTACCGTTCAGATTGCCATGGGCCTGTTCGACACGCTCTTTCATCATGAACTGACCGAACGCCTTGCCTGGCGTGCGTCCCAGAAACTGGAACTGCGGCTGCACGGCATCAGGAACTTTTTTTACGGGTTGATCTTTCTCTGCTTTGCATGGATCGAGCCGCACGGTCTGTTTGCGGCGGCGCTGGCTCTGGTTCTCGTCGTTGAGGTGATGATCACGCTCTGGGACTTCGTCGAAGAGGATCTGTCGCGCAAGCTCCCCTGGACCGAGCGCATCAATCACACGCTGCTGACCTTGAACTACGGTGCGATCCTGGCCCTTCTGGCCCCGATCCTGTGGCAGTGGAGCCAGCAACCGACGGCGGCAACCTTCGTCAGTTACGGATGGTGGAGCGTGATGGCAAGCCTCGCCGCATGCGGCGTCGCCGTGTTCGCAGCGCGCGACCTGCTGGCAGCCGCCAGAAGTGAAAGGCTGTTGCGCGGCGACCCGGCGGAACTCGTGTCGGTACTGCCGCCGCACCGGCATGTTCTCGTGACCGGTGGCACCGGTTTTGTCGGCTCGCGTCTCGTCGAGGCGCTGGTTTCGGCGGGCCACGACGTCACCGTTCTGACACGCGATGCCAGAAAGGCCGGGACGCTGTGTCACCCGGTGCGCGTGATCACGAGCCTGGACCAGGTCAGGGACGACGCGCATTTCGATGCGCTGGTGAACCTTGCCGGTGATCCGATCGCGAACGGCCTCTGGACCGCGAAGAAACGTGCGCGGATCATCCGGTCTCGTGTTCAAACGACAGAGGCACTGGAGGCTCTGGTCGCCCGCCTCGATCACAAACCGGACTGCCTGATCAGCGGATCGGCCATCGGCTGGTACGGGCCGCGTGGTGATGAAGTGCTCACGGAAAAATCGGAACCGGCAGCGGCCTTCACCCGCGAGGTCTGTGCGCGCTGGGAGCAGGCGGCAGCAAAAATCGAAAAATTCGACGTTCGTGTCATCCGGCTGCGTATGGGTCTCGTGCTCGGCGTTGACGGCGGCATGCTGGCACAGCTCCTGACCCCGTTTGAATTCGGCGGCGGTGCAAGGCTCGGGGATGGCCGGCAGTGGATGTCGTGGATCGAGCGGGACGATCTCATCCGGGTCATTGCGCACGCGATCGCGGACGGCACCTTGAGCGGGCCGGTCAACGCCACCGCTCCGGTTCCCGTGCGCAACGTTGCCTTCACGCGCGCCCTTGCCCAGGCCGTCCGCAGGCCGGCATTCCTGCGCATTCCCGCCTGGGCTCTGACTTGGGCCCTTGGCGACATGGCGCGAGAGACCATGCTGGTCAGCCAGCGCGTCATTCCGAAGAAGCTCATTGATCACGGATTTGAATTTCGGCATGCCGAGATCGCGCCGATGCTGCGCAAGATCACCGGCGCAAAACCGGAGCCTTCGGAAGACATTTCGGGGATGGACACGGCCGCCGCAAAACCCTGACCGGGCATAGGTTTCAATCCGGACCGGACCGGGGCTGCTTCAACGGCGGTGCCGGTCCGCTCACTCGATTACGAGGCCCGGAAGCCAGTGGCTCTCCGGGTAGCCTTCTTCAAGATCGGCTTCGCGAACCGGTCTGAGGTCGCCCGCCTCCGGCGGCACGCCGAGCTTGTCCATGTCCATTTCATGCAGCGTGCCGACCAGCCTGCCATCCTGATTTTCAAGCTTGTAGTAGACGCCGTTCCAGAGATTGATGCCGTATTCGGTTGCGCCCTTCCAAACGAACAGAAGATCATATTCGAGGTCCGTCAGGTCCTGTTCGGATATGGTGCGCCTGATCTCGTAGGGATAGGGAACGCGGCACCAGTGTTTGTCCGTGCCCTCAAGGCACTTGAATGGCCGCATCGACAGAAAGTGGTCGGCAAAGACACCATCCTGCCAAATGATCTCGTAACGGCTGCCGCTGTCCGCGGGCGTGAAAACCACCTGCGCAACGGGGAAACGCTCACCTGCCTGATCCACGAGACTGATCGTCTTTTTGCCCTCAAAGGAAACGGCCTGCACGTGGCCAGGAAGAAGACCCCAGGCCAATGCCAGGCACAAAGACGCAAGCCTCTTCATTCCGCTCCCCCCGATCAATGAGACCGCCGCGGCGGCAAAGTCACGTTGATGCATTTCAGACTAGGGAAGAGCTAGGTCACGGGCCAGTGCACTTTAGAACAGGTCCCTGGCGGACGATCGCATCGTCCGCTCCTGGTGAAACACAGGATACGCATAGGCTTTGACAGGAATCGCGCCTACCAGGCTCGGCGAAAACCGCCATCTTCACGTCATCACGATCCCGTTGGCTTCAGATGGAGTTTTCACATGCCGACTTCGCACACCCCTTCGTCGAACGAGACGGCACCGGGTACTGGCACGGGCACCAAGGTCATGACCCGTTCCGTTGCGTTTGAAAATACCGGGTCCAGACTCGCGGGCACGCTATACCTGCCGGAAAACCACGACGGCTCACCGCTCGCCACCGTCATCATCACGGGCGCGTGGACCGCCGTTGAGGAACAGATGCCCGCGAACTACGCACGCGCGCTGGTCAGGCACGGGTTCGCCGCTTTCACCTTCGACTTCAGGGGCTGGGGCAAGTCCGGTGATCTGCCGGGTGGTGCACGCTACGTGGAGAGCCCGAAGGCGAAAACCAGCGACATTCGAAAAGCGTTCGAATTCGCCGCAGCCCGCCCCGAAGTCGACGCCTCACAGATCTTTGGCCTCGGCATTTGCGCATCGGCCGGCTACATGATCGACGCCGTATCGCAAAACCCTCTGGTGGAGCACATCGCGCTGGTCGCCCCCTGGCTCCAGAACCGGGAAATCGTCGAGACGGTCTATGGTGGAGCGGACAGCGTTGCAGCGCTCATTGACGCGTCGCGCAAGGCCGCGGCCGCAGGTGGGGAGATCATCCCGGCAGCCGGCCCGGAAGGCGCGGACGGCGTCCTGATGCCCATCGGCGGCTATTACCACGAGCCCGCGCGCGGCGCGATCCCGCAATATGACAACAAGTGGAACAATGCCGGTTGGGAGGGATGGCTGACCTACTGGCCGGCAGACGATCCCGGCCGCCTCGACAAGCCCATGGCGCTCATTCACTCGGAAGCCGCCGCGATACCGCAGGGTGCGCACCTTTTCCTTGAAGGTTTCAAGGGAGACGCATCCGTCAAGTGGCTGGAAAACGTGACCCAGTTCGAGTTCTACGACGATCCGGAAATCATGACGCAGGCGGCGGATTTCGTCGCTGGTCACTTCAAGGCGGCCATGTCCGGCGGGCGTTGAACGGACGCTTCTGGCCGTTTCGCGAACAGTCAATCTTCATCACCCAATCACTTCCAATGGAAAGGATAAAGACGATGTCACATGACACCAACACCTCACGCCGCGCGATCCTGACAGGCGGTGTCGCGGCAGCAGCGACGCTCGCCTCTTCGGCCGCGCTGGCCAACAGCATGCAGCCGGCAGCAGCTCCGAGCCAGCTCAGGCCCGACGGCCGCTTCAAGGGCAAGGTCGTTGCCGTGACGGGCGGCAATTCCGGTATCGGTGAAGCAACCGTGCGGGCGTTCGCCATGGAAGGCGCACAGGTCGTCTTCGGTGCCCGCCGTGACGAGCTGGGCCGTCAGGTTGAAGCGGACATCCGCGACACGGGCGGCGATGTCACATGGATCCAGACAGACGTGCGGGAACCGGATCAGGTGGACCGGTTCATCAGGTCAGCGACCGAAACCTACGGAAGCCTGGATGTCCTGTTCAACAATGCCGGCATCTTCATGACGCCCAACCTGATCGAAGACATCGACATCGGGAACTTCGAGGACATGATGCGCACCAACACTTTCGGTGTTTTCTACGGCATGAAATACGCGATCCCGGTGATGAAGGCCCAAGGGGGCGGCGTCATCATCAACATGGCCTCGGTTGCGGCCCACCGCGGATTTCCGAACACGGCGCATTACAACGCATCCAAACACGCGGTTCTGGGACTGACCCGCGCAGGTGCCAAGCTGGCTGCGGACAACATCCGCGTCGCATCGATTTCGCCGCTGGCCGTCGACACGCCGATGCTGCGGGAAAGCTTCGACCACCAGGGACTGACCTATGAGGGCATGGCCGGCTTTTTCGTAACACCCCGCATCATGGACCCTCATGAAATGGCCGAAGGCGTTCTGTTCCTGGCCTCGGATGCGGCAACGGCCTTCAACGGCATGGATATCGACGCGACCGGCGGACAACTCGCCTGACCGCGCGCCCCGGGTCAGCGCAATGAGACGCCTCATTTCAAAGGAACATCACATGAAACACACGCTTTTGGCAGCACTCGCTGCAACAACCCTGCTCGGAGGAACCGCCATAGCGGACCAGACGGAAATCAGCCGCTCCATCACCGACATTGCCGCCGGAGCCGACCGGCATGACTGGGAGCGCGTCCGCGGTGCCTTTGCCGACACCGTCACCAGTGACTACACCAGCTTGTGGGGCGGCGATCCGGTCACCCAGCCCGCCGACGAACTGGTCGCGGGCTGGTCCGGCTTTCTGCCCGGCTTCGACAGCACGCACCACATGGTCACCAACCATTCGATCACATCCATTGACGGTGAAAACGCCGTTGCAGAGGCTGATTTCACGGCAACACACCGGATCGGCGATGGCCTCTGGACACTCGGCGGGCGCTACACCTACGAACTCACCAGCAGCGGCGGCCGCTGGCTCGTCACCTCACTGACAATGACCGCCTTGTGGGAGACGGGTGACCGGGGCCTGGTGGCCACGGCCGGCGAGCGCGCCGCACAAGCCAAATGACGGGGCGGTTTGCTGCCTGTCAGCGCAGGCAGCAAACCCTACGCATCGGCTTCCGGCCCGCCTAACGCTCCCTGTAGACCGCCGGGGTCACGGCGAATTTGCGTTTGAAATGCTGCGAAAAGCGGCTCATGTCCTGATATCCTGCCCGCCATGCGATCTCCGATACGCTAAGATGGCTTGTCCTGAGCAGGACCGAGGCAAGGTCAAGCCGGGCCCCGATGACGTATTGCAGCGGTGACACGCCGACCTGCTTCTTGAACGCCTTGGAAAAATGCGTGCCGCTCATCGCCGCAAGGTCCGCCATGGTGGCAAGCGTCAGGTCATTCGCCAGATTGTCATGGATGTAGTCCAGAACCCTGCGCAGCCGCCGGTCTTCAATGCCGGCATGCCAGACCGGTGCGGGCTTGATCAGCTGTACGACCTGTGCCGCGAGCGCCCTGGACATGGTCTCCCGGTAGAGAAGTCCGCCATCCCCGAGTTTTGCCGCATTGAGCGAGATGCTCAGAACGACCGGATCGATGTCGCCGATGATCGCCTGGAATCCGGCTCCCGAAGACAGGCCGAATTCGTCGAGCAGCTTGTCATCCAGTGAAACGGTCACGAACTCGAGGTCTTCGTCGTATTCGCACACACCCTCGCTCCCGGCCGGGAGCAGCCAGCCCTGGTGTTTGCGGAGCGGACGATGGAGGGCCCTGTCCGCGCCCTGCGAGATCCGGTGCGACAGTTGATCGTTCAGAAAAATGCCGAGCGTCAGTGACGACAGGGCAAATGCTCCGCCCCCTGCCGGCAAAATCATTTTTTCCGCTACGACCTCAGGCATACACTGAGTCTAGGTGCTTTTTGACCAAATTCAATTGACGATTGACGACTGCAAACGCAGCCTGGAAGCGAGAGATCCGCCGTCTTCCGGTGGCACGACACTCAATGAACACCACAACCCTGGCAACAGCCGGAACGAGAAAATCTGCCTGTTCTTGCTGTCCCTTCCGAAGAACTGATTGAAACATCGCAACAATTGGCTGTCCTGCAACAGGTTCTGGTGTCTTGCGCCAAAAGGTGATTAACTTAGCCGGAAAAATAAAAACAAGTATTCAAATTCCGGCGGCGTCATCAAAGTTAAAAAAAAGAAACGTAAGACCCTATCACCTCTGTGATACGTTGCACCTGCCGGACGGGCGCGGGGTCATGTTGTTCCAGATACGGGATGGCATGTGCGCTTTTGACGGGGTCTGGAATCGGTGTTGCGACATTGCAAGAGCCAGCTAGTGTTTATGCGAGCCAGTAGGATAAACTCATGAAAGATAACGAGAATCACACACTTACCTTCGACGAATTCGACGAAATGGTAAACCCGCGCCCGGAAGAGTGTGACTTTGACCGGATCGTTGAATCGGCCCTGAGCCGTCGCGGTTTTCTCGGCGGCGTCATGGCTTTCGGCAGCTTCGCGGCCCTTGGCGGCAGCCTGAGTTCTGCAGAGGCTGCGTCCGGCCGCTTCGCGTTCGACCAGATCGGCACCTCCACCGCTGATGAAGTCATCGTGCCGGACGGCTACAAGGTCGACGTGATGATGCGCTGGGGCGACCCCATGTGGTCGGACGGAGCAGAATTCGACGATGCGACACGCGGCACCGCTGCGAGCCAGGAACGCGCCTTCGGCGACAACACCGACGGAATGGACGTGTTCCCGCACGACGGCAAACTTCTGCTTGTCGTGAACAATGAATACACCAACCGTTCGATCATCTCGGCGAATGCGGAAGACGGCCGCCTTGTCGGCGAGGACGACATCGCAAAGGGCATGATGGCGCACGGTGTTTCCGTCGTCGAAATCGCCTTCGTCGACGGCAAGTGGCAGATGGTTAAGGACAGCCCCTATAACCGCCGCATCACGCCGAACACCGAGATGGACCTGACAGGTCCGGCGGCAGGACACGACCTGCTGAAAACCGATGCCGACCCGACCGGAACCAAAACGCTCGGAACCTGGAACAACTGCGGCAACGGCACCACCCCCTGGGGCACGTATCTTGCCTGCGAGGAAAACTTCAACGGGTATTTCTCTTCCAGCGAAGACGTCAAGGACGACAATCCGAAGTCGATCACCCCGGCCATGAAACGCTACGGTGTAAACACCAAGGATTGGGGCTACGGCTGGGCCGAAATCGACGAGCGCTTCGATGTCGCCAAGCACCCGAACGAGCCGAACCGTGCGGGCTACGTTGTCGAGATTGATCCGACCGATCCGGCCTCGACACCGAAAAAGCGGACCGCCCTCGGCCGCTTCAAGCACGAAAACGCAGCAACGGTGGTCAACAATGACGGCCGCGTGGTTGTCTACATGGGCGACGACGAGCGCGGCGAGTTCGTTTACCGCTACGTCTCCAACGGCGTCTATGCACCCGGTGCTCCGACCGACGACCTGCTGAGTGATGGCGTACTCTATGTCGCCAAGTTCTCCGATAACGGCACGGGCGCCTGGGTCGCCCTGACCCCGGAAACGACCGGAATGGATCACGCCGAGATCCATGTCCATACGCGCCAGGCTGCGTCTTCTGTCGGCGCAACCACGATGGACCGCCCGGAATGGGTTGCGGCCAATCCCAAGGCCCCGGAAGTCTACTGCTGCCTGACCAACAACAAGAACCGCGGTGTGAAGCCGAATGCCGGCGGTGACGACACCTCCGTCAACGGACCGAACCCGCGCGCGGAAAACAACTACGGTCAGATCGTACGCTGGCGTCCGGATAGCGGAGACCACACGGCTCCGGGCTTCACCTGGGACCTCTACGTCCTCGCGGGCAACCCGACGGTTCACTCCGACGCCTACGCCGGCTCCGCAAACGTCAACGCCGACAACATGTTCAACTCGCCGGACGGCCTGGCCTTCGACTCCAATGGCCTCGTCTGGATCCAGACGGACGGCAGCTACAAGAACGAAGGCGATTTTGCCGGCCAGGGTAACAACCAGATGCTCGCGGGCGACCCGGTCACGGGCGAAATCCGCCGCTTCATGGTCGGCCCGAACGAGTGCGAGATCACCGGCCTGACCTGGAGCCCGGACCGCCGGACCATGTTCGTCGGTATCCAGCACCCGGGCGAGCGCGGCAACAGCCACTGGCCGGGCGGCGGCGACTCCGTTCCGCGGTCCGCAATCATCGCGGTGACACGGGAAGACGGCGGCCTCGTCGGCTGATCGCGACAGTCCTTGAAAAAGCAGATCGGCCGGTCCTTGTGACCGGCCGATTTTTTTGACCGGCGGGAGACCTCAGTCCAAGCGGGTGAACGATCCGGGACGCGGCACGCGCGGTGACCCACCCATCCGGGTTCAGTCAACCTTGCTGTGATCGTACCAGACCGCCTCGATATTGTGGCCGTCTGGATCGCGAACGAAGGCCGCGTAGTATCCGGGCCAGTATTGCGGACGATAGCCGGGACCGCCATTGTCGACCGCCCCTTCCAGTAGCGCCGACTCGTAGAAGGCGTGCACCTCCTCCCGGCTCTTGGCTTCAAAGGCGATATGGGTCGGCACGACCGGGTCCTTCACCACCCAGAGATCCGTGTTTCTGCCGTCGAAAAAGCCGGCGGCATCGCCGACTTCCATAGAGATCGAGTAGCCAAGCGGCGCAAGCACCTTCAGATAGAACGCCTTGGACCTCTCATAGTCGCTGACATGCAGATGTGTGTGTGCAATCAAGCCGTCTTCCTCGCCGTAGTGCCGTTTCCGCTCTCAGCCTATCACATACATCTCGGCTTTGATCAGGCGGCCGCCGGCCACTCCTTGGCCACCATCGTCAGGACATCATATTGGGCGACGACCTCGTCCTTCTGGTTGGTTACCTGGCAGTCCCAGCGCACTTCACCGTGCTCGGCATTCTCACGCGGATTGATTTCCTTGCAGGTGAGCCGGACCTTGAGACTGTCGCCGAAATAGACGGGGGTCAGGAAACGCAGGTTGTCGACACCGTAATTGGCAAGCACCGGCCCGGGCTCCGGATCGACGAACAGCCCGGCGGCAAAGGAAGCGATCAGGTATCCGTGCGCCACCCGATCATCGAAGAACGGATTTGCCTTCGCCGCCTCGCTGTCCATGTGCGCATAGAACGTGTCCCCGGTGAACTCGGCAAAGTGCTCCACATCTTCCCGAGTGACCTCGCGCGCGTTCGTGATGATCTGATCGCCAATCCTCAGGTCCGCCAGGGATTTTCGGAACGGATGGATGTCGCTGTGCCCCGCGGCTCCCTCGGTCCATTGACCGGTGACCGCAGACAGAAGCTCGGGCGTTCCCTGGATCGCGCTGCGCTGCATGAAGTGCTTCACACCCCGCATGCCGCCCATCTCCTCACCGCCACCGGCACGGCCCGGACCGCCATGTACCAGCGGAGCCAGCGGCGACCCGTGTCCCGTTGAGCTTTTCGCCGAGCGTCGGTTGCCGATCAGAACGCGGCCATGGAAAGGCGCAAGGCCCGTCACGATCTCGCGGGCGACCGTGCTGTCATCCGTAAACAGCGAAGAGACGAGCGAGCCCCGGCCCTTTTGAGCAAGCGCAACCGCCTCATCATTGTCGGAATAGGCCATGACCGTGGCCACGGGACCGAAGGCCTCGACCGAGTGAACAGCCTCCGCACCGGCCGGATCGGCGCAGCGCAGCAGGATCGGCGACAGGAACGCGCCCTTCTCCGCGTCACCCGAAGACAGCGCGACACCATCAAGTGAACCGGAGACGATCTCTGCCTCCCTGGTCAGAAGCCCGACCTTGGTCTTCACATCCTCCCGGTCCCTGAGCGAGACCAATGCGCCCATCCGGGTGTTTTCGTTGTCAGGCAATCCGATCGGAGTTGACGCCAGGCGTGCGGACAAGGCCTCTGCGACAGCGTCTTCGTAGGACTGGGGCACGATGATACGCCGGATCGCCGTGCATTTCTGCCCGGCCTTGACGGTCATTTCACGCGCGACCTCCTTGATGAAGAGGTTGAACTCATCGGTGCCCGGTCCTGCATCTGCCCCGAGGATCGACGCATTCAGGCTGTCGGCTTCCATGGTGAACCTCACGGAGTTCTGCAGGATCGCCGCGCCTGATTTCAGCTTCTGCCCCGTGGATGCGGAACCGGTAAAGGTCACGACATCCTGTTCGATGACATGGTCGAGCAGGTCGCCCGCCGACCCGGTCACGATCTGAAGCGCGCCGTCAGGCAAGATACCGGTTTCAAGAATGCGGCGCACCACCAGTTCAGTCAGGTATGCGGTCTGGGAGGCCGGTTTGACCACGCATGGCATGCCGGCAATCAGCGTCGGCGCGATTTTTTCAAGCATGCCCCAGACGGGAAAGTTGAACGCGTTGATATGGACCGCAACGCCCCGCAGTGGCGTCAGTATATGCTGCGCGGAAAACGTCCCGTCGCGCGACAGCGGTTCGACAGGGCCCTCGGTCAGGACCTTCGTATTCGGCAATTCCCGGCGTGCCTTGGAGGCAAAGGTGAGCAGCGTGCCGATCCCGCCCTCGATATCGATCCAGCCATCGGTGCGGGTCGCCCCGGTCGCGAAATTTTCCTGGTAGAACTCTTCCTTCTGATCCATGAGACTCAGGCCGACCGCCTTGAGCATCAGCGCACGCTCGTGGATGGTCAGGGCCCGCAGTGCCGGACCACCGACGGCGCGCGCCCATTCGAGCGCCGCCTTGAAATCGAGCCCGACGGTCCCGATCAACGCGTGGACCTCGCCCGTTGCCGCGTTCAGGACCGGCGCACCCTCACCGTCGCCCGTGCGCCAGGCGCCTTCGACATAGCTCTTCAATCGGCGCGCAGCCGTCCCCGTCCCGCTCATGGATCGTCCTTTCTAGAATGTTCAGGCAAGCTTGAGGCTTGCCAGACGTGCCTCGGCATCGGCTGTCCACGCGCGCCGCAAGGTCTCGTTTTCGGTGTGCCGCAGGCCCATTTTCTTCAGCCGGTCGAAACGGGTCGACTGCGCGGGACCGAAAGTCTCCGCAACTTTCGGCATCCAGTAGGCGATCGAAGCGAGAGCGTCGGAGCGCGCGGCAGGTGTTTCCGACACACGCGCAAGCCCCTCCTGCCCGAGCTCCATGTGCCGCGTTTCCTTTGGCAGGATCGCGCGGAATTCCTCGCTGAGTGGCTGGTAGGATGTCAGCACCTGTTCCTTGAGCTGGTGCACCGTCGCAAGCCCCATGAGGAAATTCATGACGACGGCGTCGGTCCAGCCTTCCAGCGGATAGTGGAAGACGGACAGGCGCATGTCGCCGCCCTGCCGTTTCGGATCGACCTGCGCGTCCCGATCCTGGCGCTGCGACCAGGAATGCGCGTTGGTGTAGAGCGCCTTGTCGGTTCCAAAATCACCCATCAGATCGAGAATGCGCTCGGCATGATCCACCTTTTCCAGCGTGATCCGGCACGCGGCGATGCGCTCCTTCAAACCGGGTGCCCAGTTGATGGCATCGGCGAAACCGGCCGACCCGGCAAGCTCGCTATCGACAAAGGACGACATCAGCCGCAGCAACTCGCCCCGGTAGCGCGCCGGGACGTTTTCCGGTGACGTCAGTTTTCCACCCTTTTCCAGATAGTCGGACAGCGTCATCGCGTCTTCGTCGGGAAGTGTTGCCTCATTCGTCATAGCTGATCACCACCTTGTCGGAGACGGGAATGCACTGGCAGGAAAGGACATAGCCGGCGCGGACTTCGTAGTCTTCAAGCGCATGGTTCACTTCCATTTCCACTTCGCCTTCCAGCACCTTGGCGCGGCATGTGGAACAGACCCCGGCCTTGCAGGAGAACGGCGCATCCATGGCGTTGGCGACCGCTGCCTCCAGTACGGACGTTCCGTCTTTCTGCATCTGGAAATTTCGCGTCGTCCCGTCGAGCGTGACGGAGAGTTCGCAGGTGCCCGCAGCGGTGGCGGCAGCCTTCGAGACCGGTTTTGCCTTCGCACGTCCCGGCTGGGAGGAAGCAAACAGTTCGAACCGGATCTGCTCGTCCGTCAGACCGTGTTTGCGCAAGCTCTCCGCAATGGTCAGCATCATCGGTTCCGGGCCGCAGATAAAGGCGGTGTCGACCTCGTCCGCGTCGATCCACAGCTTGAACAGGAGGTCCATCTTCTCCGCGTCGATCCGCCCGGTGAAGAGATCGATGTCCTGGCTTTCCGTTTCCAGGATATGGATCAGCGACAACCGCCCGAGATACCGGTTCTTGAGGTCTTCGAGTTCCTCCCGGAACATGATCGAGCTGGTTTGCCTATTGGCGTAGATCAGCGTGAAGGTGCTGTCCGGTTCACGCGCCAGAACCGTCTTGATGATGGACAGCACTGGCGTGATGCCGGATCCGCCGGCAAAACCGAGATAGCCTTTTGCAGACGCAGGCTGCAATTCGGTATGGAACCGGCCCATCGGTGTCATTGCATCGAGGCGGTCCCCCACCTTCAGTTCCTCATTCGCCCAGGTCGAAAAGGCACCGCCATCGACACGCTTGATGCCGACCTTCAGGCAGCCTTCGTCGAGACCGGCACAGATCGAGTAGGACCGGCGCAGCTCCTCCCCGTCAAAGTCCCGGCGGAACGTCAGGTATTGACCCTGGATGAAACTGAACGCGTCGGCATCAGCCGCATCCGGCCTGAGCGTGACCACAACCGCATCGCGCGTATCGCGGCGAATGTCGGTCACTTCGAGCGAATGGAATCGTGCCATGGGCGCTGCCCTCTTCCTGCGTCTAGATACATTTGAAATAGTCGAACGGTTCCAGGCATGCCCGGCAGCGCCACGCGGCCTTGCACGGTGTCGAGCCGTACTGGCTGACCCGCTCCGTATCGGTGCTGCCGCAACGCGGGCAGGCGACGTCCGGGCCGCTTGCCCCTGACAGCCGTGCCGCCCGGGAACTCATTCCATCGCTGGCGGTGCCGTCGATGGGCGGTGCAATCCCGAACGATTTCAGCTTGTCCCGGGCATCCTGCGTGACCCAGTCCGTGGTCCATGGCGGCGAAAGCCGCCTTTCAAGGCGCAGGTTGCGCACACCCTTTTCGCGCAGCTTCTCCTCGATCATGAGATCGATGACGGCCGTTGCCGGGCATCCCGAATAGGTTGGCGTGACCGCGACAACAAGCAGGTCGCCCTCGTATCCGACATCCCGGACGATGCCGAGTTCTGTTACCGAGACGACGGGGATTTCAGGATCGGGAACCTCTGCGAGCCAGGTCCAGATTTCGTCGATTGCCGGAAGAAGCGTTGAAGACATCGCCGCGCCTCACCAGCTCGCGCCCGGATAGGCACGCTGCAGAAACTGCATCTCGGCAAGGATGAAGCCGAGATGTTCCGTGTGCCGTCCCTGTTTGCCGCCAAGATGCGCATAGCCGCCGGGTTCGGGTGTCTTGAGCGTCGCCTCGTCCAGGATGGAGCGGACACTCTCATCCCAAAGACCCTGCAACCCGGCAAGATCCGGCACGATGCCGGCTTCAGCCAGCGCCGTGTCGACATCATCGCCGGTGAACATTTCACCGGTATAGGGCCACAGCAGATCGAGCGCCTCTTGCATCCGGCGATGGCTCTCCTCGGTTCCGTCGCCGAGCCGCACGACGATGTCGGACGCGCGGTCGAGATGGTAGCTGACTTCCTTGAGCGCCTTGGCCGCGATCTCCGCAACACGCGGGCTCTTCGACTGTTCGGCAAGCCACCCGAGCAACAGGTGATGATAGGCATCGAACAGGAACTCGCGCACGATCGTCACCGCCATGTCGCCCTTCGGCAGCTCCACCAGCAACAGATTATGGAACTTCATGGCGTCGCGCAGATAGGCGAGATCGTCCGCGTCGCGACCTTTTCCTTCCACTTCACCCGCCAGCCCGAGCCACATCTGTGTGTGCCCGATCAGGTCGAGCGCCGTGTTGGCAAGCGCGATGTCTTCTTCCAGAACCGGTCCGTGACCGCACCATTCGGACGTCCGGTGCCCGAGGATGAGCGCGTTGTCGCCCATCCGGCAGAGCCATTCGAAAAACGCGGGCCGGATGGCCTCCTCGGTCAGGAACGGATCCGCCTGCCGGTCGGCAACGTTTGTCTGCGCATCGGACATCACATTTTCCCCACTTCGTCGGGGATGTCGAAGAAAGTCGGATGCCGGTAGGTCTTGCTTTCGGCCGGGTCGAACAGTGGCCCCTTCTCGGAGGGGCTCGATGCAGTGATCTCCTTCGACGGCACAACCCAGATCGACACACCTTCGCGCCGGCGTGTGTAAACGTCACGCGCGTGGTTGATCGCCATCTCGGCATCCGGTGCGTGAAGGCTGCCGACATGCCGGTGGTTCAGGCCGTGCTGCCCCCTGATGAACACTTCCCAGAGAGGCCATTCTTTCTTGGACATGGCAGTTCCTCCCTCTCCTCGTTTCGATTATTCAGCTGCGACCGCAGCCGCCTTGCGGCGCTCGGCGGCCTTCTCCGCATAGGCATTCAGCCCCTCGCGGAACCAGGCACCGTCGTCCCACGCCTTGACGCGGGCATCGAGGCGCTCGCGATTGCACGGGCCATTGCCTTTGATGACTTCAAAGAATTCGGACCAGTCGGGCTCGGAGAAATCGTAGCCCTTTTTGTCCTCGTTCCACGCCAGCTTGTCGTCCGGGACCTTGAGGCCGAGATAGTCGGCCTGCGGCACGGTCTCGTTGACGAACTTCTGGCGCAGCTCGTCGTTGGTGTTCATCTTGATCTTCCAGGCCATGGATTGCGCCGAATGAACGGAGTCCTTGTCGGACGGCCCGAACATCATCAGCGAGGGAAACCAGAACCGGTTCAGCGCATCCTGCGCCATGTCCTTCTGTTCCGGTGTCCCCGCGGCCATTTTCATCATGATCGCGTAACCCTGGCGCTGGTGGAAGCTTTCTTCCTTGCAGATCCGGATCATGGCCCGGCTGTAGGGCCCGTAGGATGTGCGCTGCAACGGCACCTGGTTCATGATCGCCGCACCATCGACAAGCCAGCCGACCGCGCCGATATCGGCCCAGTTCAGGGTTGGGTAATTGAAGATCGAGCTGTACTTCATCTTGCCCGAATGCAGCTTCTCCAGAAGCTCGTCCCGGGAAACTCCAAGGGTCTCGGCCGCCGAATAGAGATAGAGCCCGTGCCCGGCTTCGTCCTGGACCTTTGCCAGCAGGATGGCCTTGCGTTCCAGGGTCGGTGCCCGGGTGATCCAGTTGCCTTCCGGAAGCTGACCGACGATTTCCGAATGAGCATGCTGGCCGATTTGGCGGATCAGGGTCTTGCGATACCCCTCCGGCATCCAGTCCTTCGGCTCGATTTTTTCACCGTTGTCGACCCGGTCCTGAAAGGCACGTTCTTCCGGCGACATCTCTTCGCGGGACTTGAGACCTTCCGATTTCACGAGCTGCGCATACATCGCATTTCCTCCAAAAGCACCTGTTCAGGCCGTGTGCGTTCCAATCCTACACCCGCTCCAGTACCAGCGCGATGCCCTGCCCGACACCCACGCACATGGTGCAGAGCGCGTAGGTACCGCCGGTGCGCTGCAACTGGTAGGCCGCGTGCAGAACCAGCCGTGCCCCGGACATGCCGAGCGGATGTCCGAGCGCAATGGCGCCGCCATTCGCGTTGACATGCGCGGCATCATCCGGCAGCCCGAGTTCCCTCAGGACGGCCAGCGATTGCGACGCGAAGGCCTCATTGAGTTCGATCACGTCCATCTGTTCAAGGCCAAGACCGGCAATATCGAGCACCTTCCGGGTCGCCGGCCCCGGTCCGATCCCCATAATCCTGGGCGGCACGCCTGCCGCTGCCATCGCAACAACCCGCGCCTTCGGCACAAGCCCGTTTGCGTGTGCCGCAGCTTCGGAAGCAACGATCACCCCGGCCGCCCCGTCATTGACGCCGGACGCGTTCCCGGCGGTCACGGTGAGGTCCGGCCCGTTGACACCGCGCAGTTTCGCCAGCGCCTCGGCGCTGGTGCCCGGGCGCGGATGCTCGTCCGTATCGACGATGATCGGCTCGCCCCTGCGCTGCGGGATCGTGACGGGAACGATCTCGTCCCTGAAGACACCTGCTTGTTGAGCAGCTTCCCAGCGGCGCTGGCTTTCCGCCGCGAACCGGTCCTGGTCAAGCCTCGAAATAGAAAAGTCCTTGGCGACATTATCGGCCGTTTCGGGCATGGAATGCGTCCCGAACGCGCTCTCAAGCCGCTTGTTCTTGAAGCGCCAGCCGATCGTCGTGTCATACATTTCCGCATTGCGCGAATAGGCCGTTCCCGCCTTTGCGACAACAAACGGCGCGCGGCTCATGCTTTCCACACCGCCGGCGAGCATCAGGTTTGCATCGCCTGCACGGATCGTTCGGGCGGCCAGTCCGATCGCGTCCATGCCGGACCCGCACAACCGGTTGACCGTCGTGCCCGGTACGTTCACCGGGAGACCGGACAGGAGCACGGCCATGCGCGCCACGTTCCGGTTGTCTTCGCCCGCCTGGTTGGCGCAGCCCAGGATGACGTCATCGACCGCGTCCCAGTCCACATCCGGATTGCGCTCTTTCAGGGCCGCAAGCGGAATTGCGGCCAGATCGTCTGCGCGCACCGATGACAGGGCGCCGCCATAGCGCCCGATCGGGGTACGGACCGCATCGCAGACATAGGCTTCCGGCATTGCTCTCTCCCGCAGCAAACTCGCGGACGACCTTTATTCGTCGACCGAACGGTCAGCGTTATAACATCAAAACATCACACTTGAAACCCCAGATCAAAAGAAAGTGTGATCCTTTGATGCGGCAAGTGTTGGGAAGCAGTGTTGTTCAGCCGGTGAACGAGACCGCCTCGCGTGCCAGCCTGTCCAGCCGCAGGTCCGTCACCTCTGTCGCAGATGGCAGCAAACCGCGGGAATCGCTGAACGATCCCCCGATATACGCGTCAGCGGCAGCAGCAAGCGCCAGGTAGATGCTCACGAAAAGCCGCCGTGCGTCAGGTCCCGGCCAGTCTTCGGGCCAGGCTTCGCGCGGCAGTCGTGGATCTTTCAGCGCCGCCAGCCGATAGTGATGGATGAGCGACAACCGCAGGCCCAACGCGTTCTTGCCGTCAACATTATTCAGGCCGCTGTCACGCAGCACTTTTCCAAGCGCGTCATAACGCTCCAGAAACGACCGGTACCTCTCGGCGACGACTTTCAGATCCCACAGATCGGCGGCAAGGTCCGGCCAGTCCTTCCGTTCGCCGATCGCCTCGCCCGAGACAACAGCGCCGGAAAGCCGAACGATATCGGAACGATTGGGGGCGAGAGCGACGCCGCTCCCCATCGAAACCCAGCCATCCGGAAGGGCTTCACAGGTCTTCAAGGCGAGCAGCCAGCCTCGCGCCACGGGCGGGGGTGTATAGAGCACCTTTGACGCCGACCTGAATTCTTCTTGCGCCTGTTCCGTCAGCCTGTAGAAACTCCGGCGCCCGATCCGCTCGCCCAGCAGCTTGCCGGCCGCGACAAGCCTTGATACCGCGGTTCTGACCAGACTTTCGCTGATCCCCTGCTTCGCACAACAACTGACAAGATCTCCCATCCACAACGTCCCGCCCCTCGGTTCGATCGCGTCGCCATAAAGCGTGACGATAAAAGCGGGGGCCCGCGGGATAGATCCGCGACGTGGCGGCTGAAGGAGTTGGTCGATTTGGTGTCCGGTCATAGAGGCCTCATGCGCTGTATCGGGAAATCATAGCACGAGTTTCCTTCATTTTAGAAAATTTCGTAATGTCTGAAGCCGCGCCTCACGCGCATGCACGGCGATCCGTTTAACCGCGACTTGTGCGCCGATGACCGGGTGGTCCTTCCGCATGTCGGTCCCGATTGACTTTGCCCGCAAACTGCGAAATCAGTCGTCAAACACACTCGGAACGGAGCCACTGCCTTGAAGATCGTTCACATTTCGGACACGCACATTCAGGATGATCCCATCATGGGGTCGATCCCGGCAGACAACTTTCGGGCCTGCGCCGCGCACGTCCAGGAACACTGTTCAGATGCGGACATGGTTGTCATTTCGGGTGATCTTGCGCATCACGGCACGGACGCGAATTACGCCTATCTGACCGCGCTTCTGGACGAAACCGGCCTGGTCTCGATGAACCCACGCCTGATGATCGGTAATCACGACGACCGGACGGCCTTTCGCGCGTCATTTCCACAGACACCTGTCGACGGAGACGGCTTTGTCCAGTGGGTAGAGGAAACACCGCTTGGGCACTTCCTGTTTCTGGACACCAACGAGCCCGACACCCACGCGGGTCACTATTGCGCCAAACGGCAGGCCTGGCTGCGCGCCGCTCTCGACGATGTCGTGCGCCAAAACTCAAACGCCTACATCTTCCTGCATCACAATCCGATGACGGTCCATGTTGCCAACGCGGACCAGATCGGCATCGTCCAGTTGGACGCATTCCAGGACATTCTGGAAGACTACAAAGCCGTCATCCGGCATATCTTCTTCGGCCATTGCCACTTCAGCCTGTCCGGGTCCGTCTGCGGTATTCCGCTCTCCGCCCCACGCTCGACGAGCCATCCGAACTGGCCGGACTTTTCCGGCAACAAGGATCGCGTCGGTTACGGCGGCATGGCGCAGAACTACAATGTCGCGTTTCTGGACGCCCGCAGCACCGTCATCCATTCCATGGATTTTCTCGATGAGCGCAACGCGACCTGGGTCGAGACCGAGGCAGATGGCTGGCTGTCGGAAGACAACATCTGAGTGCCCTGAGCTTCATCCGTCCAATGCGCCCAGCGCCGAGTCAAAGCACGGAACGGTTTCCCGGATTTGCCCTCCCGGTTTGCCGCGCAAGCGGCAAGACCGGGACCCAGGACACTACGCGGCTGGCGATTGGAAAAAACCGGCGAAACAAGAGACTACTGGTTTCCGGCCTTCCGCTTCGCTCCAGCCGGAATGACAAATCCAGAGACGGAAGAATTACCTCAAAACGGCGATCCTCGACACACCGGTCAACGCTGGATTGCGTGACTAGCGCAAACCTTCGTTGATGCTCTTCAGCACCCGGCTTCCCGGGCAGAGTTCGTCCTTGCCCATGCTGTTGAGCGGCTGGCTGGCGAGTTCCAGCGTATGGTTGAGATCCTGTGACGTCGGATCGAGGTAGAGGAGCCCTGTCAGCACCTTTCCATTGCGATCCGCCGCCTGGAGCGCCATGAGAGCGTCTTCGCGGCTGTCGGCCTTGTAGTCCTTGCTGGCCTTGTGAAGATTGATGTTCGAGCCATCATGCAACGTGACCGTCTGGGTCGATCCTTCCTTGTATTGCGTGCGGATCTCCTCGCGCATCGGTACGAAGTCGACGGGCATGGCCTCAAGATTCTCACGCGTGGCCGCATAACTTTTTGTCGACCCCACATTGTTGGCAAAGGTCACGCATGGCGACACCACATCGATAAAGGCGAAGCCCCGATGCGCCATGGCCGCGCGGATCAGCGGTTCCAGCTGTTCCTTGTCGCCGGAGAAGCTGCGCGCGACGAAACTTGCCCCCTGAAGCACTGCAAGGCTCGCAAGGTCTATGCCCTCGAACGGGTTCTGCGTGCCGTACTTGCCGACGGACCCCAGATCGGCGGTCGCGCTGTCCTGGCCCTTGGTCAGACCGTAGCAGCCGTTGTTCGCAACGATGTAGGTCATGTTGACGTTCCGCCGGATCAGGTGAACGAACTGGCCCATGCCGATGGAGGCGGTGTCGCCGTCACCGGAAACACCCAGGTAGATGAGGTCGCGATTGGCAACGCTCGCCCCGGTCGCAACGGACGGCATCCGTCCATGCACCGAATTGAAGCCGTGGCTGCGCCCGAGAAAATAGGTCGGCATCTTCGACGAACAGCCGATGCCCGAAAGCTTGGCAATGCGGTGTGGCGGAATCGAAGACAGGAAACAGGCATTGCGGATCGCGGCGGAAATGCTGTCGTGCCCGCATCCAGCGCACAGCGTCGAAATCGATCCGTCATAATCGGCAACCGTGTAGCCGAGCGCATTCTTCGGCAGTTTCGGGTGCTGGAATTTCGGCTTGTAATAGGACATCAGGCAGTCTCCGGATGCAGCTTGACGACATCTGCGCTCGTGGCGTTCAGGGAGCGCCGGATCTGCCGCGCAATCGTGCGCGCGGTGATCGGCGTACCGGAATAGTTCAGGACAGAGGTCAGTTTGTCCGGCGCGATATGACATTCGTTCATGATCAGCTGCCGCATTTGACCGTCGCGGTTCTGCTCGATCACGAACACCAGGTCATGCTCGTGAATGAAGGCGTCGAGGCTCTCATGGAACGGGAAGGCCCGGATGCGCATCACGTCGATCGGGTAACCTTCCGCGGCGAGGATCTCGACCGCTTCATAGGAGGGCGACGCGGAGGTTCCGAAGAATAGCGCACCGAGCTTCTGCTTGGTTTTCGGTTTCTTGACCGGGATTGGGTCATGCACCTTGGGAACGGGAACATAGGATTTTGCCGTTTCGAACTTGCGCAGCAGCCGGTCGACATTTTCGACGTAGTCATCGCCCTTCTCTGAATAGACCGCCATGTCGTTCTTTGACGATCCCCGCGTGAAGAACGCGCCCTTGTCCGGATGCGTGCCCGGCAGGGTGCGGTAACAGATACCGTCGCCGTCGACATCGACGTAGCGCCCCCAGGTTTCCGCTTCCTCCAGCGCGTTCTTGTCCAGCACCTTGCCCCGGTTCATCTCGTAGTCGTCGTCCCACTCAAGTGGCGGCGACATCCAGTCGTTCATGCCCAGATCGAGATCCGACATCATGATCACGGGCGTCTGAAGCTGCTCCGCCAGGTCGAAGGCCTGTACGGTCATGTCGAAACACTCCCGCGGTGTCGCCGGGAACAGCAGGACATGCTTGGTATCGCCGTGGGAGGCATAGGCGGCCGCAAGGATATCCGACTGCTGGCTCCGGGTCGGCATCCCCGTGGACGGTCCCGATCTCTGGACGTCGATCAGCACGACCGGGACTTCGGCGAAATAGGCCAGCCCCAGAAACTCGCTCATCAGGGAAAGTCCGGGGCCGGATGTTGCCGTGAAGGCCCGCGCGCCGTTCCAGCTGGCTCCCACCACGATCCCCATGGCTGCCAGTTCGTCCTCGGCCTGCAGGATCGCGAAATTCCGCTTGCCGGTACCGGCATCGATCCGCATCCGTTCCGCATATTTTGAAAAGGCATCAACCACCGAAGTTGACGGGGTGATCGGGTACCAGGCCGCAACCGTCGCGCCGCCATAAATGGCGCCAAGGGCTGCCGCCGTGTTGCCGTTCATCAGGATATGCTGGCTCTCGCGGATATGCGGAGCGTCGATGACACTCGGGTCCAGGCGGATCGGCAGCGGGCAGGAAAAGTTTTCCTGGGCGAACTGATACCCCATTTCGAGCGCGTGCACGTTGGGCGAGATCAGCTTCTCCTTGCCTTTGAACTGATCGTTCAGAAGGTCCTTCAGGATCGAAAAGTCGATATCGAGCAGAGCGGCCAGGGCACCAACATAGACTACGTTCTTCAACAGCTGCTGCAGGCGCGCGACCTTGAACTCGCGCATGCACATTTCCGTCAGCGGGATACCGAAATAGCTGATGTCGTCGCGCTTCAGGTGAGGCGCCAGCGGGCGGGTGGAATCATAGACGAAATAGCCGCCCGGCCCGACACTGGCGACATCGTCTTCCATGGTCTGCGGATTGACGCACAGCATCAGGTCCACGCCGCCCCGCCGGCCGAGATAGCCCTTGGCACTGACCCGGACCTCGTACCAGGTCGGCAGACCCTGGATGTTCGACGGAAAGATGTTGCGCGGACTGACCGGCACGCCCATCCGGAAGATCGCCTTGGCAAAGAGATGGTTTGCCGACGCGGACCCGGTCCCGTTCACATTGGCGAACTTGACCACGAAATCGTTGACGCCCTCGAGCTGTTTCATTTGACATCCACCAGGTTGGGCGTCGCCTTGGCAACGTTGTAGAAGAACATCTGCATGTCCCATGCGGCCGTCGGACACCGCTCGGCGCACAGGCCGCAATGCAGGCACACGTCCTCATCCTTGACCATCACCCGCCCGGTCGGCAGCTTTCCGGAGACATAAAGATCCTGCTCGGGATTGTCCGCCGGGACCATGAGCTTGCCGCGCAGTTCCTTCTCCGGAGCATTCTGGGTGAAGGTGATGCAGCTTGTCGGACAGATATCCGCGCACGCATCGCACTCGATGCAGTTGGAATCGGTGAACACCGTCTGCGCATCGCAGTTGAGGCAGCGCTCCGCCTCGATGAAAGCCGTTTCCGGATCGAAACCGAGCTCCACCTCGACCATCCGGTCGCTCAGGGATTTCTTCAGATCCTCCAGCGGGACGATCTTGCGCTCGTCGGTGATCGGAATGGAATCGTAGCTCCATTCGTGAATGCCCATTTTCTGTCCGACAAGAGTGACATCCGGCGGAGGCCGCTTGGAAAGGTCCTTGCCCTGGCAGTAGAGATCGATGGAGACGGCCGCCTTGTGGCCATGGGCAACGGCGGTGATGATGTTCGATGGCCCGAAGGCGGAGTCGCCGCCGAAAAAGACTTCCTTGCGGGTGGACTGGAACGTCTCGTCATCATTGATGATCGGCGTGCCCCAACTGGTGAAACGGATGCCCGTCTCCTTTTCGATCCACGGAAAGGCGTTCTCCTGGCCGATGGCGACAAGCACATCATCGCAGGGAAAAAACTCGGGTTCCTCGCCAGTGGGCACCAGTTCGCGGCGTCCGTCCCGGTGATAGACCGCCTTCACTTTTTCGAAGGTCATGCCGACGAGCTTGCCGTCCTCGACCACGAACTCGCGCGGCACATGGTTGTCGATGATGGGGATGCCTTCGTGCATGGCATCTTCCTTTTCCCAGGGCGAGGCCTTCATGTCTTCGAACGGGCTGCGGACGATCACCTTCACATCCTCGCCGCCAAGCCGGCGCGAGGTACGGCAGCAATCCATGGCGGTGTTGCCGCCGCCGAGCACGATCACGCGCTTGCCGATCTCCTTGATGTGTTCGAAGGCGACGCTGGCGAGCCAGTTGATGCCGATGTGAATATTCGCATCGGCTTCCTTGCGGCCCGGAAGCTTCGGCAGATCCCGCCCCTTGGGCGCACCGGAGCCGACAAAGACCGCGTCATAGCCCTTGGTCAGCATGTCGGCCATGCTGTCGACATAGGTGTTGAACACGGTGGTGATGCCCATGTCGAGGATATAGCCTATCTCTTCATCCAGAACGCTTTCCGGCAACCGGAACGAGGGGATCTGGCTGCGCATGAAGCCGCCGCCCTTGGCCTGTTCGTCGTATAGATGCAGCTCATAGCCGAGCGGAGCAAGATCGCGGGCGACGGTCAGGGAAGCCGGGCCGGCCCCGATCAGCGCGACCTTCTTGCCGTTGGGCGGCCCCGCCTTCGGCAGCATGTCCGCCACTTCGTCCTTGAAGTCGGCGGCGACGCGCTTGAGCCGGCAGATCGCCACGGGCTCCTCCTCGACGCGGCCGCGCCTGCAGGCCGGTTCGCACGGACGGTCGCATGTCCGGCCGAGCACGCCCGGAAACACGTTGCTTTCCCAGTTGATCAGGTAGGCATCGGTATAGCGTTGCTGCGCGATCAGGCGGATATAGGCGGGCACCGGCGTGTGCGCCGGGCAGGCATACTGGCAGTCGACGACCTTGTGAAAATATTCCGGGTTCGTCGTATCGGTGGCTCGCACGTCCTTTTCCCCTCCCATGAGTCCAAGACATCTGGCTGCTTCAAATTAAAGCGTGCCGTAATCGCCTGTGTAAAGAGTACACCATACGATCCGAGAAGATATTTGACTTTCGAATACTTGTTTGAGGGTTTTCGAGTTCACGGAAACATCAGGGTTAGACGTGCAAAAGCGCCCGCTTCAATTCATTGCGAGCACGTCGGCCTCGGCAGCCGTCATCCGGCATCACGAAGCCGGGCAGCGTTTCAGGGGGCCGTTGTAGTAGGGAAAATCCCAGCGCAGCGTCAGCTCTTCGCCGGTCAGTCTCATACCGAGGAAATAGCCGCGCACACTGTCCTCGCCGCATTGTGCCGTTGCCGCCGTGAAAGCACTGTTGTCACCAGTCTCGACCGGCCCCCAGTCGAGCCTGCACCAGAGCTGCCCCTGTTTCATCCAGAGCTGTCCGATCTCGAACGGTGCCGCCAGCACCGTGCCGCCGGGTTTGATCGGCGCACGGGCACACTGTTCTGCCGTCCCCCACGTGCCGAGGAACCGATGATGTTCATTCGCCCCGGCGGGACCTGCGAAACACAGGGCGAGGAGGAGAAGCGCACGCAACAGATATGTTTCCATCCCGCAAACATGCGCCAGATCAGAAAGCACGGAAAGACGGCCATCGATCACGGCACTGCAATCCGGCGTGATGTCAGATTTCGTGGACGTCAAGATCCTCGGCGACAGCGGCGTTGCTGCCGAACGCATCGGCGAGCACGGTAAGCGCGGAGGCCATGTTCCCGGGAGCATCCATGTGCACCCTGAAATGCGTCAGGAGGAGCCGCTTCACCCCCGCCGATTTCGCAAGCTCGCCAATTTCGCGCGGCGTCGGAGTCATTTGGGCCATCAGCGGCTGCGCCGGTTCCCCGTCGAGCCGGTAGCACCAGTGCAGGAGCAGGTCAGCACCCTGCATGAGCGCATTCAGATCATCACAAGGACCTGCATCCCCGGAATAGACAAACGTCTTCGCCCCGCACTCAAGCCGGAACGCCATGCAGGTCAGATGCGGCTGTGCGTGTGGAACGCTGCATGATGACAAGCGCCACTGCCCTGTATCCAGCGCGAAACCGGGGTCGATTTCCGTTATCTCGGGCGCCGGCCACGGCCGCGGCACCTTGCCGCCGCGCGCGCGCCAGACCTCCTGGCTGGGAGCGAAGTCGATCCGGGCACGCAGGTCATGCGCATACGCGCCCTCCGGTCCGAACAGGCAGTCATGGATGTGCTGCAGCGGGCGCGGACCGAACACCCTGAGCTGTTTGCCGCCCATTTCCCAGGCCGCATGCACAAGCCGGGCGTAGTCCATCATGTGATCGGAATGAAGGTGGCTGAAGAAGAGCATGTCGATATCGGCCGGGCTGTGGCCGGCCTCGATCAACCGGCTCACCACCCCTCCGCCGCAGTCGAACAGGATCTTCTCCTCACCCGTTTCGATCAGGTATCCTGACGAGGCGCGCCGGGAATAGGGTTCTGGCGAACCGGAGCCGAGCACCGTCAGTTTCATCCGTTGAGCTCCGGCGGCGGTGTCGCGGCGGGCGCACCGAGTGTCACTGCTTTTTCGCGGCCGCCATAACCCTCGATCAGCGCCGCCTGGTCGGCAAAGGCCTGTTCATTCGCGGCCTCGACATCCACGAGACCACGCAGTTCACCCTCCAGATACGTGACCGTTTCCCGGTAAGCAGGATCGGCGGCAAGGTCGGTCAACTCCTCCGGGTCCGACTTGAGATCGAACAATTCGGGTGGAAAATCCACGTACCGGTTGAGCTTCCAGCGCCCCTTGCGCAGCATGAAGGCACCCGAGACGGCGCCGACGGCGTGATACTGGCTGAGGATCGGACGCTCCGGGTCTACGGGCCGGCCGGCAATAGCCTGAAGCGGCTCCCCTTCGCACGCGAAGTCCAGACCGAAATGCGCGGGGATCGACGCCGACAGATCCAGAAGACTGACGGGCGTGTCACAGGTCGCCGGAGCAATCCCCGGCCCTGCCATGATCATCGGGATGGAAACGCTTTCCTGGTAGAGGTTCGACTTGCCCCACAAGCCGCGCGCGCCGACATTGTCGCCGTGATCGGACGTGTAGACAACAAGGGTGTCCTCACCAAAGCCCGCCGCTTCCAGACCTCTCAGGATCCGGCCGACATTGTGGTCCATCCAGGTTGTCAGTCCGTAATAGGCCGACATGGCGCACAGCCGCTCGGCCTCATCTCGGAACTTGCTTTCCGAATCCGCCATCGCGTTCTGTTTCTCGACCCAGGGATGCCGCACGTAGCCCGTGTTCGGATGCAGCTTCACCTCCGGCAGGCGATCGGCAGGATAAAGGCCGAGATAGTCTTCCGGGACCACGAAGGGAAAATGCGGCGCGACCAGGCCGACATAAAGGCACCAGGGACGCGCCTCTTCAAAAAGCGCTCTTTCCTTGAACCAGCGAACCGTTCTTTCAACCACCGCATCGTCGTAATCCGTGTAGTTGCTGGTGCCCGGCCCGATATAGTCGCCGAGCATCCGGCCCGGCATCTTCAGACGCTCGTCTTCCTGCCGGATCGAGGCCCACACCATGCCGACGCCCCCGGCGACCTGCATTGCAATATGCTCTGTGTCGAAACCTGCCGGATCTTCGTCATGCCGGTAATGCAGCTTGCCGATGCTCTCCACGGGGATACCCGCCTGTTGCAGCGCGTGACCCCAGCCGCAGGGCGTACCGGTGTAGGGCATGGCGTTGTCCCAGAGCCGGTTCTGATGAACGTGTTTGCCGGTCGCGAAGGCAGCCCGCGCGGGAACACAGATCGGCGACGGTGTATAGGCATCGGTGAAACGGACACCCCGTGCGGCGAGCCGGTCGAGGTTCGGCGTTTGCACGAACGGATGCCCGGCAGAGCCCATGGCCCGGGACTGGTGTTCATCCGACATGATGACGAGGAAATTCGGCTGCGTCATATGTCCAGGTCATCCCTTTCTGCCGCGATCTCGAGTTTGTCGAGCGCGCGGTACAACGTGTCGAGTTCCGACTTGCTCATGGTGGACCTCAGCGCGCTTTGGCGCGCACGCATGATCGGCAGGACTTTCTGATAAAGAGCGTGCCCGCCCTCTGTCAGGGACAGGATTGAAATGCGATGGTCCGCGTCGTCCTCGCGGCTTGAAACCAGCCCACGCTTGATCAGGGTCTTCAGGTTCCGGCTGAAAAGCCCCTTGTCGAGCGCCGCCCGCCGCGTGAGTTCACCCGCATGGCTTTCCCCGGACGAGCCGATCAGTGCGATGATGCGCCATTGAATGAGCGAAATGTCTGCCGCCTGGGACAGGATCCGCTGCGCCTGCGTGTTCAGCTTCGCCTGAACGCGCGACAGACGATACGTCAGAAACTGGTGCAGCGGTTGGGCGAACAACGCGTCGGCATCTTCCGCCTGCTGGCTCGGGCTCTTGGTCATGGCAGCAGTTTCACCCGGTTTGGTTGACCCGTCAACTTTAATGTTGACCAGTCAACTAATTTGTGGCTCTCTTGTTCAAACAGGGAGGACAACATGAAAAAAACGCTCAAAGCTATCATGGCAGCCGCATTCCTCACCGTCGCGGGGGGATCTGCCCAAGCTGCCGACTGGACACCGCCTGGCCCCATCAAAATGATCATAGCCTTCGCAGCAGGCGGCGGAGCCGACACCCAGGCGCGGCTCATCGCGGAGGAACTGGAAGCCCGTCATGGCTGGAAGGTCATCCCGGAGCAGGTGACCGGCAAAGGCGGCTTGAACGCCGTCAAGGCGCTGAAAGACGCCCCTGCCGACGGCACCACGATCGGCATGATCGTCTCAGAAACGCTCGGCTACAACATGGCATCCGCGAAGGCGGGCAAGCCAACCGATGTCACTCCGATCACGACGACGGCCGGCACCCAGATGGCCGTCGTTGCGCTCACGTCCAAGGGTTACACCTCCTTTGCCGACGTCATTGAAGCCGCCAAGGGCGGAGAGGAGATCCGCTTCGGCGTCATGACCGGTCTGCTGGGCGACATTGCCTACCTCGCCGGCAAGAGAAACGGCGTCGATTTCAACATCATCTCGGTCCGGGGCGGCAAGGCGGTCATGAACGGCCTCAACGCCGGCGACATGGACATAGGCTT
Organism: Roseibium sp.; assembly: GCF_965232425.1. GTDB lineage: Bacteria > Pseudomonadota > Alphaproteobacteria > Rhizobiales > Stappiaceae > Roseibium. The sequence continues at coordinate 3,625,649 of NZ_OZ246971.1, read as the reverse complement.
CGGCGCCGGCATTCAGGCCAAGGCCGTCGCGGCGGGTGACATGGTCGAACTCGCGTCGGCAAGGGGCGAGCCGCTGATCAATTCGCCGGATGCACCGCTGCTGTCGGAATTCGGCGTCGAGTTCGTCAACGAAACCACCTTCCTCTTCGCCGGGCCACCCGACATGGACCCGGCCGCGCGCGACGCGATTGCAAAAGCGATCGGTGAGATCGTCACAAGCGACGGCGGCAAGGCAAATGCGTTCATCACAAAGGGATTCGGCGGACCGGTCGTCATCTCCGGCGCAGACCTGGAAACCAGCCTCCAGCAAAGCTTCGACGCATCCGGAGCCTTGATCTCGGTGGTCAACGAATAAACCGACACCCCTTTTGCGGGCGGTCTGATCCCGCCCGCAATCTTTCTTACCGACGGGGGCCGGAACATGCAGAAATCCTCGACCAATCTTGTTCTGGGCCTTGCCTGTATCGTTTTTGCGCTTGTTGTCGCCCTTGTCTGGATTCCTCTCGACACGGATACGTGGCTGGTTGAGCGCTCGCGCGGAAAGTATGTTGTCGGTGACAGTCTAGCGCCCACGCTTGCCGCGGTGTTCATTCTGCTCGCCGGCCTGATGCTGCTGATCGAACGCCGCTCCGAGGAAACGCGCCCCAGCCTGGAAAACCTGAAATTCATCGCGGCGATGGTCGTGCTTGGCGCTGCCTCGATCCTTGTCATGAGATGGGCGGGGCCCGCGGCGGTCGGGCTCTTTCACGGCGATCAGGAATACAGGCTCCTGCGTGACACGCCCCCCTGGAAATATGTCGGTTTCGCGCTTGGCGGCGGCCTCATGGTCTTTTCGATGATCGCCTTCGTGGAGGGCAAACCCTCGTTGCGGGCGGGTCTGATCGCGCTCTTCGCGGTCGCCGGGATCATCATGCTCTACGACCTGCCTTTTGACGATGTGCTCCTGCCTCCGAACGGAGACGTCTGATGAGTGACCTCGGCGCGCTCGACTACATCTGGATGGGGGCTCTCGCGGTCTTTCAGGGACCGGAACTGTTTTCGTTTCTCGGCCTGCCCGTCTCCGTGACACTGGTGATGGTCATGTTCGGCCTGGTCCTCGGGATCGTGGTTGGCGCGACGCCGGGGCTCGGTGGCGTCATCGCCATGGCGATCTCCCTGCCGATCCTGATTTCGGTCTTCGGCTTCAACGCCGACGCCCTGCTGCCGGTCATGGGCTTCCTCATCGGCGTCATGAAAGGATCGACGGTCGGCGGCGCCGTACCGGCGATCCTCTTCAACACGCCCGGAACGCCGGACGCCTTCATGACCACGCTCGACGGCTACCCGATGGCGCGCTCCGGAAAAGCGCGGAAAGCGCTGAAGATCTCGCATTTCTCTTCCGCTTCGGGCGACACGTTTTCCGATCTCGTCCTGATCGTTTGCGCACCCTTTCTGGCGATCCTGGTCGAGGCTTACCTGGACCTTCCCGAAAAGACCGCGCTGATCATTCTTTCGCTCAGCTTTATTGCGGCCGTCGTCGGCGGTTCTCCGGCCAAGGGTCTCCTGAGTTGCGGCCTCGGTCTCCTGGCCGTGTTCATCGGAACCGGCGAGGACTTTTACCCGCGTCTGAGCTTCGGCACCGATGCCCTGTCGGACGGCATTCCGATTACCGCGGCCGTGATCGGCATCCTGGTGCTGGGCGCGATCTTCACCGAGCTCGAAACCCTCTGGCACCAGTCCCGCCGCACGGGTGCGATCGAGATCGTCAAGGACGAGGGCGACCAGCGCCTGCACTGGCAGGACATCAAGCGCATTCTGCCGTTCATCGCCCGCTCCTCGGTCATCGGAACGGCAATCGGCGCGCTCCCGGGGATCGGCTCCACGCTGGCAGCGACAATCGGCTACGCCACCGGGCAACGCTTCTACAACCGGCGCAAGGCTCCCGAAGACCCGGATTTCGGCGAGGGTGCGCCTGAAGGGATTGCGGCAACCGAAGCCGCGAACTCGTCCGTCTCGGGTGCCAACCTGATCCCGGTGCTGTCGCTCGGCATTCCCGGAAACACGGCGGCGGTTTTCCTGATCCTGGCCGCCGAGAGCATCGGCGGTTTCAATCCGGGCCCGGCCGTCTTCAAGTTTTCGACCGACCTCAACCCGGAACTGGTGATCGTCTTCGGGCTGTTCACGACGATGATCATCGCCAACATCCTGAACTGGACCGTTGGCGGCGTTTTCATGCGATCCCTGGGCGTGCTGTCCCGGATCCCGAAACAGCTTCTTCTGCCAGTCGTCTTCCTGCTGACGCTCGCCTCTCTCTACGTTCAGGAAACGGCAATGAGTGCCGTCTGGTTCGCCTTCGGCTTCGGCGTCCTGGGCTATTTCATGAGACGCTTCGGGATTTCCCCGCTCCCCTTCGTGATCGCCTTTGTTCTCGGTAGCCGGCTCGAGGACACCGCGCGCCAGGCGTTCTCCGCCACGGGCGGTGACCCCTTCTTTCTTTTGAAAAGCCCCATCGCCGCGGTCTTCATCCTGGCAGCGGTCGCGATCGTTTTCTTCTCCATCCGCAGTCCCAAGGTTTCAGGCAAATGACCCGTCCCAACATCCTGCTGATTTCAGCCGACCAGCAACGCGCCGACTGCTTCGGCTTCATGGGGCGCAAGGTCAAGACGCCCCATCTCGATCAGCTGGCGCGCGAAGGCACGCACTTTACGGCCTGCATCACCCCGTCCGTGGTCTGCCAGCCTGCGCGCGCCTCGATCCTGACGGGTCAGCTCTGCAGGACCCACGGGGTCCATGACAACGGCATCGATCTCGACCCTGAGATCGGCGAAAAAGGCTGGGCAGGTGCCATGGCGGCCGCCGGCTACCAGACCAGCTATTTCGGCAAGGCGCATTTCTCGACCTATCACACTTACGAGCCGACCGGTTCACCCGAGTGCCTGCGCTCTTCCGCCGACTACCCGGCAGACTGGAACGGGCCCTACATGGGCTTCCAGCACCTTGAGTTGATGCTTGTCGGCCACAACTGGTGGGCGCCTGAAAAGCCGCCCGCCGGACAGCATTACGAACGCTTCTTTCACATGGATGGGAAGGGCGACGAAAAGATCAAACTGATGTGGGAAAACGCCGGCGACACCAAGGACGCCGCGCAGACCTGGCATTCGCGGCTGCCGACGGCCTGGCACAACACGCCCTGGACCGCGGACCGGGCAATCGAGTGGCTCAAGCACGGGCGCGACAACGAAAAGCCGTTCTGCACCTGGGTCAGCTTTCCCGATCCCCATCATCCCTTCGACTGCCCCGAACCCTGGTCCTGGCTGCACAAGCCCGAGGACGTCGATCTTCCCGAGAACCGCACCCGTCACTTCGACGACAAGCCCTGGTGGCACAGGGCCGCGATGGAAAACGATCCCGCGGACCCGAAATTCGCGGACATTCGCAAGCAGTACAGCCGCATCGCCCCGCAGACGGACGAACAGCTGCGCGAGATCATCGCCAACACCTACGGGCAACTGGCTTTCATCGATCACCAGGTCGGACGACTGATGATCGCGTTGCAGGAAGCCGGCATCGCTGACAACACCATCGTGATTTACGTTTCCGATCACGGCGACTGGCTGGGCGATCACGGCCTGATCCTGAAAGGCCCGATGCACTACGAGGGCCTGCTCCGGGTTCCGATGATCGCAAGGGGCCCGGGTATCCGGGCCGGTGCGGCGGTCGACCAGCCGGTGTCGACCCTGGACCTCGGCCCAACCTTCTTTGACTATGGGAGCGCCGATCCTCTGCTCACCCAGCATGGACAAAGCGTGCGCCCGCTCCTGGAAACGGCAGACGCGACACGCGACTTCGCATTGAATGAGTGGGGGCTTCTGCCCGGGCGCGTCGGCGTGGCGCTGGAACTGCGAACCGTGCGCACGCGCACGCACAAGCTGACCATCGACCTGAACTCGGGCGCGGGGGAACTCTATGACCTGACCGCGGATCCATTCGAACAGACCAATCTGTTCGACGACCCGGACGCCGCCGGCATTCGCGCGAAACTGGAAGAGCATATCGCCACCCGCCCGGACGACCTGCGGCCGCACAACACTCCGGTCGGCACGGCGTAACCGGGAGGCACTTCGAGAGCTTCCAAAAAATTAATCAAATCTTCCATTGTCAGATAAACATAGTAATTATGTAACGCACTACTTCTTGTTTGACAGCAGAACATAAATTGTCTGCAATAAATCCACTTGAACAAATAAACATCATCCGTTCGAACGGATCCGGTGAAGAAACAAGAAAGTGGGATGGAGTCGCATGCACTATTTCAGCAAGTCAGTGGGCCTTTCATTGGGCCTCTTGGGTTTCGCCGGCCTGTTGACCAGTGGCGGCACCGCCCAGGAACCCTCCGCGCCGAGCCAGGTGCTGTTCACCAATGTCCACGTCTTTGACGGTGTGAACGAGCAGCGTATCGAGAACGCGAGCGTGCTTGTGGAAGGAAACCTGATCAAGTCGGTCTCCACCGGTGCCATCGACGCGCCGGACGCCGAGGTCATAGACGGCGGTGGACGCACGCTGACACCCGGGTTCATCGAGACCCACGCGCACCTCATGCTCATGGGACCAAGCCTGCCGCTGATGGAGTCCAACACCACCTGGGAAGATTTCGGCATTCACGGAACCAGGATGGCAGAAATGTACCTGATGCAGGGTTTCACCACCGTGCGTGACGCGGGCGGCGGCAATGGAGGCCTGCGCCGGGCCATCGATGCGGGTCAGATTCCGGGGCCCCGATACTATCCGTCGGCTGCCTTCCTCGGCACTCGGGGCGGCCACGCCGACTTCGCCAATTTCACCGCGCCTCCGGGATCGGAAACCAACTTCAGCCGCCTCAACATGGCGCAGGAAGTCGACAGCGTCGCCGACGTCCAGAAATACGGCCGCAACAATTTCCGCATGGGAGCCACCCAGCTCAAATACATGCAGTCCGGCGGTGTCGTGTCCGCCTTCGACCCTTGGCAGCTGCTCGCCGGATCAAAGGCGGAAATCGAGGCAGCCGTCCAGGTCGCAAACGAATATGGCAGTTACGTGATGGCACATTCCTATCGCAAGGAAGCCATCCTGAACGCACTTGAGGCAGGCGTGAAGTCGATCGAGCACGGATTTTCGTTCGACTGCGAAATCGCTGAGGTCATGAACGAAAAGGGTGCTTATATCACAACGAACCTCACCGCATTCGACCCGGGCCTGCTCGACATTCCTGCGGTCGCCAACGTGCCGTCGAGCCTCGCCAAGGCGAAATCGGCTTCCGCAACCTTCGCAGGCTACATCGACAACATGAAAAAATGCCCGGTAAAGCGCGGTTTCCAAACCGACTGCGTCGGCTCCGTGGAGGCCTGCAACATTCAGATCGCCTACGAAAAGCATCTCAACAACGATTTCTTCGGCGCGTACACCTCCATGGTCACGCTGACCTCGACCGGTGGCGAGATCGTTGCCCTCTCGGGTGACTTCATGAACCCCTATCTGGAGGGCAAGCTCGGCGTGATCGAGGAGGGAGCGTATGCGGACATTCTCCTGATCGACGGCAACCCGCTGGAGGATTTTTCCGTTGTCGGCACGGGGGACCAATGGTTCGGCGCGGATCCGCGTCCGGAAAGCCCTGAAACGATCCGCCTGATCATGAAGGACGGCCAGATCTTCAAGAACACGCTGAACTGATCGGGAGCCGGAAAAGATGACTTTTCTATCGCTTGGATCAGTGATGACGTTTGGCCTCACGGGAATACTCGCCGCGCTTCTTGCGCTGCCATGCCATGACACGGCGCTTGCAACCGAGGTTTCCTGGAACGAACTGCCCGACCGGTCCGTGCAGACCTTCGAGGATCCTTACCGCGATCTGAGCGCTGAGCAGCTTGATGCACTTCTGACGATTGTTCGCGCCCGCACTGAGCTGCAAGGCCCGGACCTTGCCGGCAACCGGCGCGCCGGGTTGGAAGAGACCCTTGCCGACGCGGTTGGCGAACTGGAAGCGGCCGGGATCGAGCCGGACTGGCTGATCTCCCAACGCTGGGTCGTTGCCGAGCGGCGCGAGCGGGCGGCGACTGCCGGCAATCCCGATCTCGACGGTTCGCAGGCAACGCTGTCGGGTTTCGTGATCCCGGCGCCACCGGACGCAGAGGGAAGGTTCACTGCTTACCTCGTTCCCGAGCGCGGCATGTGCAGCCACGTGCCGCCGCCGCCGCCCAATCAGCTTTTGAGGCTCGTCTTCGAGGAAGCCTGGTACCCTCAGTTCATCTACGAGCCGGTCAAAGTGAGCGGCCGACTTGAAATCGATCCCTCAAACCGGATCATGCGCGTGGTGGATGGCCCGGTGAAAATGGCCTCGACATTCACCATAGATGTCGCCAGCGTGGAAACGCTCACGTCCCCGAAGACCGCAAAACCGTGGCCCCTTCGGCCATCGTCCGCCGACGATGGCAGGCAGGCTGACCGGAAATGACTGGCCGCTCCCGGACATCGCTGCTGTCGCTCTGCCTCGTTTTCGCTGTAGCGGCAGCGGGTCCGGCATGGGCGGAAGATACGGACCCACCGGGTCTTGGCGGACCAAGTTCCGTCCGCGCGGAGCTCGCGGAGGGCGACGGGTTGACGGACCCGCAGTTCAGATCCCGCTTTCTCCAGGCGAACCTGCCGGCCTGGTTCGGCTTCAAGCAGACCCTGAAGGAAAACGCCAACATTGACTTCAAGATCGACTATCTCAGCCTCGGGCAATGGTCGAACGCGGATGTCGGCCAGGGTCACGCCGCCGGCGGCATTGCGAGGGTATACGGCACCTGGCAGGCGTTTGAGAGTGGCGGTCTCACCGCCAAGCTGGAGCACAGAACCGCCTATACGACCGTCGCGCCGCAATTCTTCGGCTTCGACAGCGGCGCCCAGTCGATCACCGGAACCGCCTTCAACGACATCCAGCTCGCCCTGACCAACCTGTTCTGGACACAGCGGGGACCAAACCGGATCTGGACGGTGCAGGCCGGCCAGATCGACGTCACGGATTTTGTCGATGTCTACGGCCTTGTCAGCCCCTACACTGCCTTCCAGAACCTGGCCTTCAACACCAACCCGACGATCAACGCACCCAATCCCGGCCTTGCCATTGCCGGCGGTGTTCGCCTTCACGAGAACATTTATGCGATCGCGAGCATCGCCGATGCCAACGGCAATCCTGCTGAACCGAACTTCGACGTCTTCAAGACCGGCGAAACGTTCAAGAGCATCGAGATCGGCTACATGAGCAGCCAGGATCGAATCTATTTCGACAACATCCACCTGACCTTCTGGCAAAGCGACGGCGCGGAGGACGGTTCGCGCCGGGATGACTGGGGAGTCGCCGGATCCGCGTCGTGGTTCTTCGACAATCGCTGGATGCCGTTCCTGCGTGCCGGGATCTCACAGGGAGAAGCCGCCCTTTACAAGGCAACCGTCTCGGCAGGACTGGGTTACTACACCCGCCAGACCGATCTCTTCGGCATCGGTCTGAACTGGTCCGATCCCGGAGAGGCATTCCCCGATGATCAGTATACGGCGGAGGTCTTCTATCGCCTGACCGTTTCCCCGAACCTGGCGATCACGCCGAGTGTACAATTGATCGCGAATCCGGCTCTGAACCCGGGTGAGGACAGCCTGGCCATATTCGGGCTTCGTGGGCGGATCGCCCTATGAAGCGTTTCTGGAGCGCCGTCCGGTCGAGGCTGTTCGACAGCCCGCTCCACAGTGAGCTGACCAGCAGGGAAGATCTCGCCGACCGCATGGACCGGACCTCGCGGGCAACGGTGCCGTTTTTCCTGATGCTCTCGCTCAGCGCCGTGCTTGCGACTCTCGGCCTCATCGCCAACAGCACGGCGACCGTGATTGGCGCGATGATCGTCGCCCCTCTGATGTCACCGATCATGAGCACGGCTTTCGGGATCGCCACCTTCGACATCAAACTTGTCCTGCGTGCACTGGTGACGGCGGTTCTGGGGTCCTGTTGCGTTGTGGCGGTCGGCTATTGCGGTGTTCTCCTGGTTGGCGCGCGTGTCGTCGGTCCGGAAATCCTTGCCCGCACCAGTCCGTCCATGCTGGACCTCGTCGTCGCCCTCGCCGCCGGATGCGCCGGTGCGTATGCGCAGACGCGGCCCCGCATTGCCGACTCGATCGCCGGTGTCGCGATTGCCGTTGCCCTCGTGCCGCCGCTGGCGGTGACGGGGATCGGGCTCGCCCTCGGCGACAAGGCGAGTTCGGCGCTCGGTGTCGGCATGGAAGACCTGGGGCTCCGCGATGGCGGTCTTGATATTGCCGCTGGAGGGTTTCTGCTGTTCCTGACCAACTTTGTTGGCATCGTCATCATCGCGGGCCTTGTCTTCATCGTCCAGAACTATGGCGATTGGAAAAAGGGCCTCGCGACGCTGATGGTGATGATGGTCGGGAGCTACGCGCTCATGCCGCCCCTGCAGACCGCACTTTACGAAATCTACGTCAAGAACCGCCTGCTCAGGATCGTCAACAAGAACCTCGATCTCGACAGGGCCATGAACGAAGACCACAAGGTTGGCCGTATCCATTCCGTCAGTGTGGACTACCGGCACGGCCGGGTGCTTGTCTCCGTCGTCATGACGGCGGACCGTGCAGAGCTCGACAGCGCCCAGGCCGGTCTGGACCGGTTCGTGGCCCAACTCTCGCGCGACATAAAGCAGGAGGTCGTGATCCAGGTGGATATCGAAGCCGTCGACATCCATCGTTTCACGGCACGTGGCGATGAAGGCTAGTTGACCTCGCCTCAGTCAGACCGGTTCCCAAGCGGTTTGCATGTGGACCGGATCCAGTCCGCCAGGCATTGCGCTTCTTCCGACAATGCCGCACCGGCGCGATACACAAGGCCATAGTCCGACCCGTCGGGTGAAAAGCCGAAAGGGGCGACAAGGCGGTTGCCGGCGACATCGTCGGCGGCGATCACATAGGGTGACAATCCCACGCCGAGGCCGGAACACGCCGCCTCCGCCATTAGGAAATGATGGTCCATGCCCAGGCGGTCCCGCGGCCGCGGCGCGTCTGGGTTGGCGACGAGCCAACGGTCCCATGCGTCCGGACGGGTTTTGGTGACGAGAGCAACATAGTCGCCCGCTTCGAAACGCGCGCGCATGCCATCCACCATGACGGGACCGACACGTTCGGGAAACAGCGGTTGATATGTCCATCCGTCGTCGAGCGCAAAATCCAGCCGGCGAAGTGCGAGAAACGCGCCATTGCCCTGCACTTCGATGGCACCGCCGCCAACCGACAGGTGAACCTTCACGTCCGGATGCGCGTCTTGAAAACGGCTCAGGCGCGGGATCAGCCACCGCATGGCGACCGAGCGTTCGCAGGAGAGGAGGACCGCGTGGTCCGAGGTTCCCTCCGCGTTTCGGATGGAAGTGATCGTGCGCAGCAAATCGTCGAAGCTGCGCCGGCAGGCATCGCGCAGGCTCTCCCCCGCCGGCGTCAGCACCAACCCGCGCCCCACCTTGCGAAACAGCTTGGCACCGACCGTCTCCGACACGCGCGCGACCCTGCGGCTCACCGCCGCGTGGGTCAGGGAAAGCTCGTCTGCGGCAGCGCGCACAGACCCGTTTCTCGCGGTTGCCTCGAAGGCGCGCAGGTCGTCGAGATAAGGAAGTTCGGATCGTTTCATTGGTGATCTTTTATCACCGTTTTTGGTGAGAAACCATTGCTTGTCTTCGGCGGGAATTGCGCCAGATTGAGAGCCATGAGTTCAAACTGTGCACCGGCGATCCTGCCGCCTGCGGAAAGGTTTCGCAGATCGCAGTATCAGTCCTGGTTTCAAGGAGCGCGCAACGTGACCCCGATCTCTGAACCGCTCGTCATTTCCATGGGTGATCCGTCCGGGATCGGCCCGGAAATCATCGTCAAGGCGTTTGCGAAGGGTGACGCGGACAACTGCGTTGTAACCGGGTGTCCCTTCATCCTGAAGGACGCTGCTAACGCGCTCGGTTCCGGGCTGCTTGTTCGCGAGATCGAAGCGCTCGAAACTGCCGCGCCCATGGAAGGTGTCATGGAGGTTCTGCGGACATCACCCGACGGCGCCTTTCCTGTCGGTGCGGTCTCGCCTGAAAGCGGACATGCCGCGTTCAGGGCGATCGAGGCGGGGATCATGCTCGCAAGATCCGGCCGGGCATCCGGCCTCGTGACGGCGCCGATCAACAAGCAGGCCCTGGCCGCTGCCGGTTTCGACTATCCGGGACATACCGAGATCCTGGCCGAACTGGGCGGAACCGGCCAGGCCGCCATGATGCTGGTGAATGATGATATCCGGACTGTCCTGGTCACGATCCACCTTAGTCTGCGCGATGCCATCGAAAGGGCGGATTTCACGGCCCAAATGACGGCGATCCGTTTGGCGAACCAGGCCTGCCGGGATCTCGGCATTGAACGGCCAAAAGTTGCCGTCGCGGGTCTGAACCCTCATGCGGGCGAAGGCGGGCTCTTTGGCCGCGAGGAGATCGACGTCATCGAACCTGCGATCAAGGCGGCACGGCACGAGGGCATCGACGCATCGGGCCCCTGGCCCGGCGACACTGTCTTCATGGCCGCACGCAAGGGTGAACACGATGTCGTTGTGGCGCAGTATCATGACCAGGGACTCATTCCGGTGAAATATCTCGGCGTGGAAAAGGGGGTAAACGTGACCCTGGGCTTGCCCTTCGTGCGCACCTCGCCTGATCATGGCACCGCATTCGACATTGCCGGCAAAGGCATCGCGGATGCGGGCAGCCTGGCCGTCGCCATTCACACTGCGCGGCAGCTGGCCGCCACACGCCAACACAACGAGGAGGCCGCCTGATGGGTCTGCGTTTCATTTTCATGCTCACCCGGAACGACCGCACGGTGGCGGAAGCCGCACAGCATCTTGAGACCGCTCTATCCCTGGGTGTCCGCCATATCGGCTTCAAGGATATCGGCTTGCCAATCGAAGAGCTGAAGGAGCTCAATTCAGCCATCAGGGCCAAGGGAGCGACGTCCTACCTGGAAGTGGTCAGCCTTGACCGCAACAGTGAAGTGGCCTCGGCGCAGGCCGCCGTCGAGATCGGCGTCGACATCCTGCTCGGCGGCACGCGGGTGGACGACGTTCTGCCGATCCTGCAAGGCACCGCGACCGAGTACTACCCGTTCCCCGGCGAGATCGTCGGACACCCGAGCATCCTGAAGGGAAGTCAGCAGGAGATCGTCGAAAGCGCCCGGGCAATGGCTGCACGCGAAGGTGTCCATGGCCTTGATCTGCTGGCCTACCGCTCCCCCCTGGACGACATTTCAGGTCTCATCGCCGCTGTCTGCAGGGCCGCGGAAAAGCCGGTGATTGTTGCCGGCTCGATTGCAGATCCGGAACGGATTGCATCCGTGAAAGAGGCCGGGGCCGCCGGCTTCACGATCGGAACGGCCGCCCTTGATGGCGACTACCCGAGTGAAGGCGACGGTCTGGAAGCCCAGCTTTCGGCAATCATTCGCGATGTTGCCGAATTGAACGGTCACCTGTCTCCCTTCGCCAAGAAAAATCTCGACCGTGCCTTCAGCAGTTTTGATGACCACTGGGCTCCGCGTATTGCCGGGCAGATCAACAACATGCTGATCAAGCTTGCAAAGTTCGAGGGCGACTTCACATGGCACTTCCATGAGAGGGAAGACGAGCTCTTTCTCGTCCATCGCGGGCGGCTTCTGATGCGTTTCCGTGACCGGGAGGAAATCATTCAGGAAGGAGAGTTCATCGTGGTGCCCCACGGTGTCGAACATTGCCCAGTCGCCCTGACGGAAACCTGCGAAGTCATTCTCCTGGAGCCCGCGACCACAATCAACACCGGCACCGCACGGGACGGCCGCCGCAAGGAGGATCTCGCGACGGTCTAGGCTTCTGGCCCTCGACCGCTCCCGCATCCGCACTAGATTTGTTATGAGGGGCCGAGGACCGAAACGGGGACAGCGACCGATGCTGCAGGAAAAACGTCACGATCTGGATGCCGAAAAGCGCAAGGAACTGGTGCAGCGGCTCGTTGTCGAGCTGAGCCGTCTGGGCGGCGATCTCTACTATCAGCCGACCAGCCAGATTGCGCTTCAGATCAGGCAGTATGTCGACGGCGACGCCAAACTCACTGCCGAGGAAAAGGCCCTGCTCGCCCCGCTCAGCCAGCGGGATATCGAAGTGCTCCTGAGCCTGCACTGACTGCGTATCAACAGAACAAGACAGCCAGCACCTGGGCACGCGACGCAGACTCTCCTCCGGCCCTTTTCAATCATTCACTTTTGCGTGCGATTGCAGATTTCGTATGGAAACCGTTTGGGACCGCGACTAGGGTCTGCAGAATTTTTCTGCCGGTTTGCAAACATGATTATCAAGCTAGACGGTTGGCGCATCGACTGCGACACGCGCCAGGCAATCAGGGAAGACGTCACTGTAACCTTGTCGCCGCGCGCGCTCAGGCTGCTGCTGGTCGTGGCGGAAGCAGAAGGGCGTGTTCTGCAGCGTGGCGATCTCCTGGATCGCATCTGGCCGGATGTCACCGTAAGCGACGAAAGCCTCTCGCAGGTCGTTTCGGAACTTCGCCGGAAGCTTCGCAACCGGGCGCTGATCGAGACGATCGCGAGAACCGGCTACCGCTTGACAAAACCCGTGATACGCCCCGTCGACAGCGGGGTCCCGGTCACGCGCACCGCAACGGACCGGGATTTCAGTCTGGAAGCGCACGCGCTTTGCCTTGAAGCCCGGAGTGAAATGGTTCGCTGCGGCGAAGGCTCCCTGGAACGTGCCGAACAGCTGACGGCGGAAGCGGTGGAAATAGCGCCCGATTGCCCGTCCGTGCGCGCGGAACGTTCGATCGCTCTTGCAAGATCTCACACATACTGGTCGGAAGGCAGGCACATTCTGAACGAGGCTTGTGCGGAGGCAGAACTGGCGGTTTCGCTCGATCCGCGCTCGGCGCTCGCACAGTCCGCTCTGGGATACGTGCATGCCCTCTTCGGACGCTGGGAGGCCGCCGAAAGAGGCCACGCGCTCGCGCTCTCCAGAAACCCGCGCGACCCGCTGATCCTGCACAACGCGGCCTGGTACCTCATGTCCTGCGGCAAGCGGCATGCTGCGATGTCCTATTTTGAACAGGTCGGAGACCTGGAGCCCCACAACATCAAGGGTTACCTGATCGCTGCGCAACTGTCGTCGGCCACCGATCCGGCACGATCGCGCCGCAACGCGGAACGCGCCCTGAAACGGGCGCGGGCGCGCATCGAAGAGGATCCGACAGACCCGCGTGCCCTGACGGCCGCAGCCGTCCTGATGGCGTTGCTGGGTGAACGGCAGGCCGCCTATGCCTCGATGGACGATATAGACGTGCGTGGAAGCAGCCAGGCGATCTATCACGCTTCCGCCATGGCCCTGATCGGGGAAACCGATGAGGCGATCCTGTTGCTGGAGGAGCTGTTCGACCACGGCTGGCGGGATGTGTTCTGGCTTGATGCCGATCCCGGGCTCACCGGGCTGCGGCAGGACCGGCGCTTCCGCCGCATGCGCCATGCCCTGGCAGCCGCCTAGGGTCAGGACTCATTAATCTGGTTGAATTGGTGCAGGAAACGGCGATGCGCTGCGAGGAAAAGCGCGACAAGCGGGCTTCCTAACGGCATTTCGCCATTTCGCATGCCATTTCAGCCTCATTTATGGGTCCTGACCCTCGAGCTTTCAGGTTTCTTTCACAAGTCCTTCAGGATCGAACCGGAGGCAGACGTTAGGAGAACGGCATTGAGCGCGCCACGGCGGCGCGACATCCAGAAAAGGATTGCGATATGCCACTTTCCATCAATACAGCGGCTCCGGATTTCAAGGCCCACACGACCGAGGGCATGATCCAGTTTCACGACTGGCTCGGCGACAGCTGGTGCGTCCTGTTTTCCCATCCCAAAGATTTCACCCCGGTATGCACGACCGAGATCGGTGCGGTCGCAAAGGTGAAGGACGAGTTCGACCGCCGCGGCGTGAAGCTCATCGGTCTTTCCGTTGATCCGGTTGCGGAACACCTGCGCTGGTCGGAAGACATTCACACCGTAACCGGTCAGAGCCCGAATTTTCCGATGATCGGTGACCCGGATCTTCGCATTGCCAAGCTGTTCAAGATGCTGCCGGACGATGCATCGGGCGACAGCAGTTCGCGCACCGCCATGGACAACGCGACGGCGCGGACCCTCTTCATCATCGGTCCGGACAAGAAGATCAAGCTGACGGTCTCCTATCCGATGACAACCGGCCGGAACTTCGATGAAGTGCTCCGCGTCATCGACAGTCTGCAACTCACCGCCAGGCACCAGCTCGCCACGCCGGCAAACTGGATGGCGGGCGAGAACGTCGTGATCGTTCCCTCCGTCAGTGACGACATTGCCAAGGAACGGTTCCCGGGTGGCTGGGAAAGCCCGGTTCCCTACCTGAGACTTGTTGAAATGCCGTCCTGACGCAGAACCGGAGAAACAAGATATGACACTGAAACTCACGCGCCGCGGCTTCGGCCTCATGGGCCTGTCGATGACCCTCTTGGCCCTGCCGGGCAGCGGGTTCGCCGCGACACCCGGCTTTGCCAACACGGGCCTGCTGGTCGAGCCGGAAGACGTTGCGGATCAGGAAGACCTTGTGCTGATCGACGTGCGCAAAGCCGAAGAATATGCCGCCGGGCACATACCCGGGGCGGTGCAATTGGATCCCGATGCCGTCGCGACCGGCCACAGTCCGGTCACGGGTGCGCTCCGGCAGGTCACTGAGATCGAGCAGCTTCTGGGCAGACTTGGTGTCACCGCTGCAAAACGTGTCGTCTTCTATGACGACCGGGGAGGCTTCCACGCCGCGCGCATGCTCTGGCTGCTTGAATATCTCGGACATCGCAACGTCGCCTTGCTGAACGGTGGACTTGCCGCCTGGCGCACCGCCGGGTTCCCCTTGTCGGCAGAAACCACGGCCAACCCGGAAACGGACTTCGCGGCAGCGCTCAGTCCCCGGCGCATCGCAACGGCGGATGACGTGCTGCAGCGGCGCTCGGATCCGGACAGCATCCTGATCGATGTACGCCCGCAAAAACTTTATGCGGAAGGCCATGTTCCCTGGGCGGTTAACATCCCCTGGGGCGGCAACCTCGATGCGGACAAACGGTTTCTGCCCGCCGGTGATCTGCAGGCGCATTTCGCAAGATTTGGCGTGACGGCTGAGCGGAAGATCATCATGCATTGCCAGACGGGCCTGGCCTCGTCCCACAGCTACGTTGCGCTTCGCCTTCTCGGTTTTCCGCGGCTTCAGGTCTATCACCGCTCCTGGGCAGAATGGGGAAGCGATCCCGACCTGCCGAAGGCAATCGGCTGACGGACTGATGACGCGGGCCTCGCTGGCCCGCGTCGGCTTGCGCATGTTTCCACCCAACCCAGTAATCCTTCCGGACACCCTCAAGCAGGGTCAGTTTTCGATAGCTCCCTCGCCGCAAGTCGCATTTTCAAGATTGTGCACATAGCTTTTTTTCGTATGATGCGACCATCGGAACAAGAAATAATTTTTCTTCATTTCGCCCGCGGAGCGGCAATACTACCCGGAAACTATTGGTCGGATCGATGGTGCGTATTTTTGCTCTACTCTTTTTACTTGTTCTTGCGTCAACCGCACACTCTCAGACCCCGCAGGAAAACCTGTCTGCTTCAGACCAGCACACATGCGCTGTTCCGGACATGCGCACGCATATCAGACCTGACCCGGACGGGGTGCCGACCGTTATAAAGACAGGTGTCCGAGTCATCGATATTCGTGAGATCAACGACGTCGACCAGACCATCACGATCGATCTGGCGATCCGCCGCACGTGGCAGGACGACCGGCTTGCGGCCCTGGAAGGCTGCAAACTGGAAATCGGATCCGTCTGGTTTCCGGAATTGGTTCTGCTGAACTCCGGGCGGCTCTTCGAGCGTTGGCCGGAGACGGTAACCATCGGTCCGAATGGCACGGTCACATACCTCCAGCGCATTTCCGGCACGCTCGCCAGCTATCACGCGCTGCGCGACTTCCCCTTCGATTCCCAGGCGATCGATCTGAGCTTCATTCTGCTGGATTATGAACCGGAGGAAGCCTTCATCGAACTCGATGCGGAATTTGTCGGGATCTATGATGTTCTCAACATTTCCGACTGGCGCATCAAGGGTGTGGCGGCGCAGATCGACAGCGGCTTCATCGCCGACGCATTCGACGAAACCCGGACGAAACTCGATCTAACGATCGAGGCCGAACGCATCCGCGCGTTCTATGTCTGGAAGATCATTCTGCCGATCTCGCTGATCGTCTTCATGTCATGGAGTGTCTTCTGGATCGACCCCGCACAATACGGCCCGCAGATCGGCCTCTCCGCAACCTCCATGCTGACGATCATCGCGTTCATCTTCGCGGCGACCAACATGCTGCCACCGCTCGGATACTTCACGCTCATGGACTTCTTCATCGGCGGCGCGACCATATTCGTCTTCCTGGCGCTGCTGGTCTCGCTGACGACGACATATCTGAACACGATCAAGTACCGCGAGGGCGCAAAGATTCTCGACATCGCGTGCCGCTTCGTTTTCCCGCTCGCCTATGTGGCCTTCAACTGGTTCGTGTTCCGCAGCGTATTATAGTCGCATGGGAGTGTTATTGCCTCCCCCACCACGTCCCGGCAAGCGGTGTTCCGCCGACGAAGGCCTGGGCGCCAAGCTCATCCTGAATGCGTAGGCATTCGTTCCATTTCACCATGCGTTCCGAACGCTGAAATGACCCGACCTTGAGCTGACCGCCGCCAAGACCGGTGGACAGGTGACTGATGCTCGTGTCCTCAGTTTCGCCCGAGCGGGCCGAGACGATCGCCCCCCAGCGGGCCGCTCTCGCAGCAACGAACGCATCGACGGCCTCGCTCACCGTCCCCGCCTGGTTGACCTTGATCAGCACCGCATTGCAGGCAGCGTCCTCGACGGCCTGCCCGACAAGCGAAGCGTTGGTCACAAGGTAGTCGTCGCCGATGATCTGCACACGGTCGCCGAACCGGCGCGTGAACTCGATCATGCCGGATGTGTCGTCCTCGCCCACCGGATCCTCGATCGAGGCAATCGGATAGGCGTCGAGCCAGCCGCCAAGCAGATCGATCAGGTCGGCGCTGTCCATCTCGCGCCCTTCCAGCGCAAGCCGGTACTTGCCCTTCCGGCCGAATTCCGAGGCCGCGATGTCGAGGGAGATCACCACACGTTCGCCGGGCCTCTCACCGGCTTTCTCGATGGCGGCCACGAGCGTTTCAAGCGCTTCCTCGTTGCTGTCGAACAGGGGCCACCAGCCGCCTTCATCGGCGACACCGGCCAGCTTGCCGCGTTCGGCCATGATGTCGCCGGCGGCAAAGTAGACTTCGCTGGTGATTTCCATGACCTCGTCAAAGCTGGACGCGCCGGGCACCATGATCATGAAATCCTGAATGTCGACACGGCGTCCAGCATGGGCGCCGCCGCCGAAGATCTGAATCTCGGGCAACGGAAGCGACGGCGTGCAGCCATATGTGTCGGCCACATGCCGCCAGAGCGCTTTGCCATTGCTGGCCGCTGCCGCATGCAGGACCGCGAGCGAGGTCGCCACGGCTGCGTTGCCACCCAGATCGGTCTTCAGCGGTGACGGGTCGAGGCTCACGATCGCGCGGTCCACCACCGGCTGGTCTGTTCCGTCCAGATCGGTCAAGGCGTCCGCAATCGGACCGTTCACGCTTTTGAGGGCCTTGCCGACGCCTTTGCCGCGCAATTGCTCGCCGCCGTCACGCAAATCGATCGCCTCACGGCTCCCGCGCGACGCGCCCGCCGGTGCAATTGCCCGTCCCCATGCGCCGTTTTCAAGGACGACGTCCACCTCTACCGTGGGATTGCCGCGGGAGTCCCACACACGTCTCCCGTTGATCGATCTGATCGCTGTCACTTCAAATGTCCTTAAATTCTTTGGCCAGTCTCGACGAGAAATGGTCCAGGTGATCAGAAGGGTTCTTGAGCAGGTCAATCGCCGTCTGGCGTATCTTCGCCTTCACCGGTTCACGGAGATATTCAACCGGGGATTTGCCGTCGACCCGCGCCAGCATCAGGGCAGGCACAAGGCGGCAGATGCGCGCTTCAAGATCGCCGGCCGGCTCCCAGCCGACATGCGGTTCGTAGCTCTTCCAGAACACGCCGACATCTTCAAGAAGCCGGCCGCGCGACCCCGGCAGATGCGCAGCTTTCAGAACCAGGTGGTTCAGACAGAAAGACGGATCGAAGCTCGCATCCCCCATGCTCGCGCATTCCGCATCCAGAAGGATCGGACGGCCGGCACGGAACAGGATGTTCTTCGGGCTGACATCGCCATGCACGAGCACCTGCCGATTGTCGTAAAGCATGTCGGCCAGCGCCCCGATTTGCTGCGCAAGTCCCGGGTGCAGGCCCGCGGTGTATTTCAGATAGGGGTCTATGCGCAGCGCATGGAAGTCATCGCTGTTCTGAAAGGGTGCGCGGTCAAATCGGGACCGGGCCGACACCGCGTGGATGCGGCCAACCGTGTCGGCGACACGCGCGGCCTCGCCCTGATCCGGCACCTCGTCCAAAAGCGCGGTTTTCCAGAGGTAGACATCGTCCCCGGCAAGATATTCCATGGCGAAACCGTGCTGGGTTTCAGATCGCCCGAACAACTGCACCGCACTTTCCGGCGACACGTCGGCGGCGACCTTCAGCCAGGCATACTCTGCCGCATTCCGGTGCACCGGCGCGAACCAGTCCGCGGACACCTTCAGCTTGGGCAAGGCGAACTTCGCGCAGATCTGCCGTTCCCCGACACGCAGCATGGCGATGTCCGACGCAACGCCGCCCGTTAACGGTACAACTTCCTCGACGTCGCCTGGCATTCCGAGCCCGAGCTCTGCCACCAGGGCACGGCATCGTTTGTCCAGCTCCGTCGCCACGATCGATTTCCTTGCAATGTTCACGTGAACAATTAGTATATATGGCAGAAACCTGTCAAGGCTGCCGCGCAGGTTTCGTCCAACCGAAAGAAAAATCAGGGTAGCTCCGTGTCCGGACGCATCACGATCAAATCCATCGCCAGGGATCTTGGCATCTCGCACATGACGGTGTCGCGGGCACTGTCCAACCACCCGAATGTGCAAAAAAGTACGCGCGAGATGATCGTGAAACGTGCCCGGGAACTCGGCTACGTCAAAAACGCCGCCGCGACGGCCATGCGCGGTGACGGAACGCGGATCGTGGGGCTCTTGCTGCCCAACATCGTGAACGACTTTTACGCCCGCTTCGCAAACGTGATGGCCGAGGTCTGCGCGGCGCAGTCCCTGCATCTGGTCATTCACCTGACCAATGACGACCTCGGCCTGGAACAACAGGCGCTCGAACGGCTGCGCGAACTCCAGGCGATGGCGGTCGTCATGGTTCCCTCACCAGGTGCGCCTGACGCCTCCCTTCCGGATATGACCCCCATGAGCATCATCGAGCTTGTCCGCCGACGGGAGGGCTCTGGTGCGCAGGCGACCGTCCTGGTGGACGATCATGACGCTCTGCGCGACGCGGTCCTGCATCTTGCAGACCATGGGCACCGCGGGATCGGATATATCGGTGCAAGCGGCGACCTGTCTTCGGGGCGCAACCGGCTGAACGCCTATCGGGAGGGGCTCAGACAGGCCGGGTTGCCCGAAGACCCGGCACTTGTTCACACGGATGCACCGTCATTCGGGATGGGGCGAAAAAGTGCGGAACACCTGCTGGCGGCAGGAAAGGCCACCGGTATCGTCTGCGGAGGTGTCGAGATTTCAAACGGCGCCTTGAGCGCGCTCATGCATCAGGGACTGAAGCCGGGGCGGGACTTCGCCTTTGTCGGCTATGGCGATCCCCACTGGTACGCCTGGGTGGCGCAAGGGATCATGGCGGTCCGGCTTCCGGTGGAAGACCTGGCGCGGGAAGTGGTTGCGCTTCTTGGCAACGAACCCGCGCAGGCCAAAGAGACCAGAAGCTTCAAGGCAACGCTTGTCATCCGGTAGCCTACACAGCGGGTTCGCGCCGCTCAGCACTGCGGCGCCGGCCACACCGCATGGAAGCCGCCATCTGGTTTCAGACCCTGATACCGGCCGCTCCAAGTGCTGCGAAGTCGGAAAACAGCAACAGCTGAATCATGTTTTTTCTGCAGGCCTGTCGCCTGTATCCCCGGCCGCCAGAGCGCGCTCCAGCAGATCTTGCAGCACCTTTTCTTCCTGCCTTGAAATCGGCGCGAGGATCTCTCCGATCGTTTCCGCGACCGCCTGCCGGAGTTCGTCGACCACCGCTTCCCCTTCCCCGGTGAGATGAACCAGGCTCACCCTGGCATCGTCCGGCGACGTCTTGCGGGCCACCAGGCCTTTCGTTTCCAGAGAGCGGATCGTGCGGGTCATCTGCGACTTGTCGCGCGCCACGCGGCGGGTCAGCTCGTTCAGTCTGGGACAGCCCATGTCGGCAAGCGTCAGCAGTACGATGCCACCGCCCGGACCGACCCGCTCCCGGTCGAAGTCGTGCGCCTTGGACTGAAGGCCGAAGTGAATCTTCCGCATGAAGCGGTCGACTAGAAGCGCAAGTTCGGTGTTTTGCATGGCCACGATATTGTTGACTTTATCCACTAAATCAGAATAGTGGATTAAGTCCACTAAATATCTCCGGACCGGCGATCGGGCCGACTCGGAAAAGGAGAGGTTCAATGACCGGCAATCATAGGCATGCACTCAGGGCCGCGGCAATCCTCTGGGTCATCTGGGGCCTCGTCCACATGTTCGCGGGTATCATGACCATCGGGCAGGAAACATCCGCGGCTGTCGCCGGAATTGCCGATGCGGTCGATCCTGCAATGCTGGCAAACGACTACCACGCAGCCGTCGGCGCGCTCATTAACCAGCACGGCTTCAACCTGCTCTGGATCGGGGCCTTTACGGTGGTGGGCGGTATCTTTGTCTGGCGCGGCTCGGTCACGGCGATCTTCATGACCGCGATTGTCGGCTGGGTCACCGATGTCGGCTATTTCGTATTCATGGATCTCGGCGGCTACGTGCACTTCGTGCCGGGGACGGTCATGACGATCGTATCCACCGCCGCCGTCGCACTGAGCCTGTGGGCCTACGCCACGGGCCTCCGCCAGCAAGGCCGCCAGGCGACATGAATTGCAACGGCCGCGGACGTTTCGGCGCTGACAGGGTCATCCGGGCGCATGCGCGCCCGGATGAGAAAGTCGGCTCAGGCCTTTTTGGCGCGGCGGCGGGCGGCGAAACCCATGGCACCGAGGCCGCCAAGCAGGAGAACACCACCGGCAGGCAGCGGCACCGGCGTCGCTTCGATATCGATGGTGAAGAGAACGGTATCGGACGTGATCAGGCCCGCATTGGTAACCCCGAACAGGGCTTCAAGCGCGGTGAAGCCGTTACCGCCCTGACCGTCGTCAATGTCGAGAAGACGCTGGATGACCCCGCCTTCAGCAACGCCGTCCTGAATATCCTGGCCGGGAAACGCCGCTCCCAGCAACTGGTTCACTTCGGTTCCGGCATCCCAGATGGAGCTTCCCGTGATCTCGATCGTTTGCTCGATCACGTTGCCCGCCGCATCGAAGATTTCGTAGGCGAACGGATTGTCATTACCGAAAAACGTATCATTCGACGGCACGAACATCGACAGGAAGGTCGCGTAGCGGTTCGTTGTCGGGTCCGCGACATCGATGGTCAGCGTGCCTGATTCCCCATCCTGGATCGGTCCGCCCGGACCGAAAATGAAGCCGCCCTGCGAATTGGGCTCAACCGCGAGGCGCTCACCCGCAATGAGGTTGGGGGGATTGGGTGGAACCGGCACTTCCGCAACCTGTTCGACGCCGGCGCTTGCCGCCGAACCTGCGTCGAACGCATCGAAGTTACCGGAATGAACACCCGTGTAGACAGGCGTCACCAGAAATCCGAACCCGTTGGAATTGTTGAAGGTAATGTCAATCGTGGCGGCCTGCGCCGACCCTGCCATGAGCAGGCCCATCACGCTTGCCCCAAGCAGCGTTTTCAGTGTCTTCATGTTGCCCTCCTGGTCAACCCGTTTGAAAGGCACCCGTGATTGGATGCAGGCAGACCTTAAGGGAACAGACCCTCGATTCAGCTCACTTCGCCACACGCACAGCACACATTCGCGCGAGACTCGATCTCCCTCAAGTCGTTGTGAATATTAATAAATTCTGGATCACTCGCTAGAAATTGATTTGCTGGCAAGAAGCCGTGAGCCGGTACCCCGGACGAACCTTTCACACCTGTCGGCGATACCGGCCGGACCGGGTGGTGGGCAGCTCGATCCGCATTTTGCGGACCGCGTCCCCTCACGGCCTTTTGCCTCTTTTTCCTTGCACACCGTTTGCCCGAAGTGCCACGTTGCCCGGCAATCAAACCACCTGGAAGAGAATGAAAATGGCGCAAAACAGCTGGAACATAGCGGTCATCCCCGGCGACGGCATTGGCAAGGAAACCGTTCCCGAGGGACTGCGTGTCCTGAACGCGGCGCAAAAGCGATTCGACCTCGGCTTCGAGTTCATCGAGCATGATTTCGCCTCCGCCGACTATTACGTGAAACACGGCGAGATGATGCCGCCTGACTGGAAGGAACGGCTGGGCGCGAGCGACGCACTCTTCTTCGGCGCGGTCGGATGGCCGGACATTGTGCCCGACCACATCTCGCTCTGGGGATCGCTGATCCAGTTCCGGCGGGAATTCGACCAGTATGTCAGCCTGCGTCCGGCGCGCGCCATGCCGGGCGTGCCGCTGCCGCTCGCCAATCGCAAGCCCGGCGACATCGACATGATGATCGTGCGCGAAAACACCGAGGGCGAATATTCCTCGATCGGCGGCAAGATGTTCCCCGGCACCGATCGCGAAATCGTCATGCAGGAAACCGTGATGAGCCGCACCGGCGTCGACAGGATCCTGAAATATGCCTTCAACCTTGCCGAACAGCGCGGCGGACGCCTGACGTCGGCGACCAAGTCGAACGGCATCTCCATCACCATGCCCTATTGGGACGAACGGGTCGCCGAGATGGCGACACATTATCCCGACGTGAAGGTCGACAAGTATCACATCGACATCCTGACGGCCCAGTTCGTGCTGCACCCCGACTGGTTCGATGTCGTCGTCGCCTCCAACCTGTTCGGCGACATCCTGTCCGACCTTGGCCCCGCCTGCACGGGCACGATCGGCATCGCCCCCTCGGGCAACATCAACCCGGAAGGCACATACCCTTCGCTCTTCGAACCGGTCCACGGCTCGGCGCCCGACATTGCCGGAAAGGGCATCGCCAACCCGGTCGGCCAGATCTGGGCGGCGGCCATGATGCTCGATCACCTTGGAGCGGGCGAGGCGAGCCAGGCGATTGTTACGGCGATCGAACGCGTGCTGTCCGAACAGGCTCTCAGGACACCCGATCTCGGTGGCCCGGCGGACACGAAGACCTGCGGGACCGCGATTGCAGACGCGGTTATGGAAACCCCTTAGATGACCGCATCACGCTTCCTCCAGGGGTTTGCACTGAAGACGGCGAACCTGCCCGGCGTCGACATCAATTATGCCTGCGCAGGTGAAGGCCCGCCTGTCCTGCTGCTTCACGGCCATCCGCAGACACACATTGTCTGGCGCAAGGTCGCGACACGGCTTGCCGCCGCCGGATATACGGTGATCGCCCCGGATCTGCGCGGCTACGGCGACAGCGGCAAGCCCGGGAGCGATGCCGAGCACCTGCCCTATTCCAAGCGGGTGATGGCCGGAGACCAGATCGCGCTGATGGAAAGCCTCGACCACGAGCGGTTTTCCGTCATCGGCCATGATCGCGGAGGCCGCGTTGCGCACCGGCTGGCGCTCGATTTTCCGGACGCGGTGGAGCGCCTTTCCGTTCTCGACATTGCCCCGACACGCACGATGTATGCGCAGACGGACAAGGAATTCGCCACGAGATACTTCTGGTGGTTCTTCCTGATCCAGCCCCATGATTTTCCCGAAAGGATGATCGGCGGTGACCCGGAATATTTCCTGCGGCGCCACATTTCCGGCCAGGTCAGGACAGAAGGCGCGGTCGGCGAGGACGCCATCGCCGAATATCTCAGAACCTATCGCAACCCGGAAACGATCCACGCGATCTGCGAGGACTACCGCGCTTCGGCCACGATCGACCTGGAACACGACGAAGCCGACGCGCACCACCGCGTAGCCGCGCCGCTTCTCGCGCTCTGGGGCGCAAAAAGCGTTGTCGGCGAACTTTACGATGTGATCTCGACCTGGCAGGAAAAGGCGGACAACGTGACCGGCTGTGCGCTCCCCTGTGGCCACGCCATCCCTGAGGAAGCCCCCGACGAATTGACGGCAAGGCTGCTGGCGTTCCTGTCCGGCCGTCCGGCGCACACCTGATCGGCTGCTGCCGGGTCTCAAAAGGCAATTGAACCGCGCGACGGACCCTTGTTCGGAATTGTCGTCCGGCAGAGGCTGCAATTGGCCATCTCTCCGCCACTGCCAGACGAAGGCAGAGACAGTCTCATCCTGAGGAAGGCCGCAGGCCTGTCTTGAAGGATCTGCTAGAGGACAATACCGTGCGGCCCATCCTTCGAGACGCCCGCTTGCGCTGCCTCAGGATGAGGTGAGTTGGCGCTACCGGTCATACGCCCCTCCACCGTCATCCCGGACGCAGCGCAGCGGAGATCCGGGATCCACTCGTTTCCAGAGCAGGAGTTTCGCAAGCACAACGCAACCGCCCACCCCTGCCCCCGGCTCACGCATCCGCCGCAGCGTGGATTGGATCCCGGATCAAGTCCGGGATGACGCCGTTGGGTGCGGTCCGGCGTGCGGCTTGAGAACGACAAGAACAACACCCTCATCCTGAGAAAGACCTCAGGCCTGTATTGAAGGATCTGCTAGAGGACAATACCGTGTGCCCCCTTCGAGACACACGCTTGCGCGCCTCAGGATGAGGTGAGTTGGCGCTACCGGTCATACGCCCCTCCACCGTCATCCCGGACGCAGCGCAGCGGAGATCCGGGATCCACTCGTTTCCAGAGCAGGAGTTTCGCAAGCACGACGCAACCGCCCACCCCTGCCCCCGGCTCACGCATCCGCCGCAACGTGGAATGGATCCCGGATCAAGTCCGGGATAACGCCGGTGGGTGCGGTCCGAACAGACTTGACCAGTCCCAGAGCCTCATCCTGAGGAGGACCGGAAGGTCCGTCTCGAAGGATGGCGGCAGGCATGTGTGCGCGGCCCATCATTCGAGGCTTCGCTTCGCTCCGCACCTCAGGATGAGGAGCAGACCGGAACCGACACCTCCGGGACCGCTCCCGGACGCGCGCAATACGGCATCGTGCTTCCGGCAGACTCACATCCCCCTCACCGTGACGGCGCAATCGTGAACTCGCCGATCGCGACGGCTTCCAGAAGGGCGGCTTCCGCAGCGCTGACAAGGCCGGTCCGGGGCGAGCCGTCCCGGCTTGCCAGACCCAGCACCCGGCTCGGGCTGTTGTCGCCAAGCGACAGCGTCTTCAGCGGCAGGCGGCCGCTTTCGCGGATGCAGCGCTGCGGCACGATGGAGATCCCGAGCTCCGCAGCGACCATGCTGGAAATCGCCTCCAGGCTTTCCAGCTCCATCGCGTCATGGACCGGGATGGAGCTGTTCTGCAGCCAGGTTTCGATCTGCCTTCCCACCACCGCGTCCCGGTTGAAGCGGATGAACGGGCGGGAACGCAGCAGCGCCTCCGGGGAGAGATCTTCCGTCGTCTGCGAAACCAGCAGAACCAGCACCTCCTCGGCGAGCCTTGAAAAACGCATCGACCTTGAGAGCAGGTCGGGGCGCGAGATGACGGCCGCATGGATCTGACCGCGATCGATCTGGGAAAGCAGCTGGTTCGACAGCCCAGGGACAATGCGCACACGAATGCCCGGATGCCGCTTTTTCAATTCCGACAGCGCGAGCGGCACCAGCCCGGTGAGCGTTGTCGGAACCGCGCCCAGGATCAGCTCGCCGGAAATCTCGTCCTTCGGCGACACCCGGTCGGCCAGACCGTCATAGGCGGCAATGACCATCTCCGCCTCGCCCACCAGCGCAAGTCCTGTCTCCGTCAGCTTCGGCGTCCTCAGGGAGCGGTCGAACAGGGTCAGGTCCCACGCCTCCTCCAGGGTACGCATCTGCAGGCTGACGGCGGACGGCGTCAGGTTCTCCGCCTCCGCCGCAGCACGAAAGCTGCCGTGGTGATGGATCGACAGAAGCGTGCGCAGCGCGCGAATGCTCATGAATGGTCTCCTGGCCGGGCAAAGGGCTTATTCTGATAAAGTTTTTCTTGTGTTTTGATAAAGGAAAAATCGTTTTTATCAATTTGATTTTATGATTATGGTCGCGGCCAATCTCAAACACGCCGGATAACACGAGGCTCCCGATGGTCGCTCCGAGAACAAACGATTACCAGCTGATCACTGCCAAACCCTTTGCCCCGAACCTCGGCGCGGAGATCTACGGGGTGGATCTGAGCGAGCCCGTGCCGGACGATCAGTTCGACGAGATCCGCGACGCCTTCTTCCGCTACCAGGTCCTGTTCTTCAAGGAGCAGAAGGAAATCCCGCCCGCGCAGCACATCGCCTTCGGCAAGCGCTTCGGCCCGCTGCATGCGCACCCGGCCGCACCGACGATGGAAGGCTACCCGGAGATCTTCGAAATCCACGCCACCAAGGACTCCAAGGTGGCGAATGGCGAGTTCTGGCATTCCGACGTCTCCTGCGACGAGACGCCCCCGCTCGGCACCATGCTGCAGATCAACATCCTGCCGCCCTGCGGCGGCGACACCATGTTCAGCGACATGTATGCCGCCTATGACGATCTGTCGGACCCGGTGAAGGAGATGCTCGGCGGGCTCTCCGCGCTGCACAGTTCGGAGCACATCTACAAGGGCCGCTATAGTGACCGGGGCCGCAAGGATGCGGACATCGAATGCCCCGAGGCGGTGCACCCGATCGTGCGCACGCACCCGGAGACCGGCCGCAAGTCGCTCTTCGTCAACCGGACCTTCACAACCCGCATCATGGGCCTGTCGGACCATGAAAGCGACGCGATCCTCGAGATGCTGTTCCAGCATGCCGAGCACATCAACTACCAGATCCGCTTCCGCTGGTCGCTGAACGACATGGCCTTCTGGGACAATCGCTGTTGCATGCACCGCGCGATCTGGGACTATTGGCCGGAGGAGCGCAAGGGCCGCCGTGTCACCGTCAAGGGAGAACGGCCGGTCTGAGAGCTGGCCTGAAAAGCGGCCTGAAGCAAGGGGGGCGGCGGAATGCGCGCGGCGGTCGTTCGGACATTCAACGAGGATCTTGTCATCGAGACGGTCGCCGATCCGGCCTGCCCGGATAACGGCGTGGTGCTGGAGGTCGCCGCCTGCGGCGTCTGCCGTTCCGACTATCACGGCTGGACCGGCGAACATCCGAAGGTCGTCAGCGGGTCGATCCTCGGCCACGAATATTGCGGCACCGTCGTCGAAGCGGGCCCGAACGCCCAATATGCCGTTGGCGACCGGCTGATCGCCCCGTTCATCCTCAGTTGCGGCCGCTGCCCCGCCTGCCAGACGGGTGTTTCCAACACCTGCCCGGACCAGATCGTGCCGGGCTTCGGCACACCGGGTGCCTATGCGCAATATGTCGCCGTGCCGTTCGACCACAATCTCGTGCGCCTGCCGGAGTGGCTGTCGCCGGCGCTGGCCGCAGGTCTCGGCTGCCGGGTCACGACCGCCTGGCACGCGCTGACCGACCGGGCCGCCGTCACGGCCGGGGAATGGGTCGCCGTTCACGGAACCGGCGGCATCGGCCTTTCCGTCCTGCTGCTGGCCAAGATGCTTGGCGCTCGGGTCGTCGTCGTCGATATCGTCGAGGAGAAGCTGGACTACGCCCGGCAATACGGTGCGGATGCCACGGTGAACGCGTCCGAAGGCGATGTCGCGGCAAGGATCCGCGAGATCACCGGCGGCGGCGCGCAGGTCTCCATCGAGGCGCTCGGGATCGAGGCGACGACCAATGCCTCGCTCGAGTGCCTCGCTCTTCTCGGCCGCCACGTCCAGGTCGGCATGCCCTCGGGCAGTGGCCGGATGGAGGTGAACATGCGCGCCATCTACACCAAGCAGCTTGCCTTCTACGGCACCCGTGGCATGCCGTCGTGGAAATACCCCCGCCTTCTCGACATGATCGAACGCGGCGCAGTCGACATCCGCCCGATCGTCGCCCGCGAAGTCCCCCTTTCCGCCGCCAGCGCGGAACTCCGCGCCATGCACGGCCCGACGTCACCGGGCACGGCGGTTATCACGGATTTTAGCGCCTAGCATCCGGCAACCTGGTTCGCGTTGGTCTGTTTTACAAGCTCCTGCTCGGACGCCCGGATCATGCGCTGTCCCGACATCCGGGTTCCCAGCCAGCCGAATTCCGTGCCCGCATTCGAAATGCTCGGCACGATCGGCTCGGGCGTTATCTTTCGGGCCGCGCCATCCGCGTAGTCCGCGATCGCGAAGCGGAAAATGTAGGTTGGCGACAGGCCAAGGCGATAATCCGAGGCGACAATCCTGCCGTCGATGAGATCGGTCCGGACGAAGCCGTCGCTGAACCAGAGCATCTTGCGGTACTCCGGATCGTCGGCGACGCAGGAGACGAGCGACGCGTCATAGGCGTGCGAATAGACAATTGCGTCTTCGTCCCCGTCGAACAGCGACACATAGAGATTGTGATACTGGCCGTCCGCCTGGCCGATGACACGCCACAGCAGCGTGTTGAAGGGCGTGACCACGGTCTTCACGTTTTTGACGTCCAGGCCCTTCGCGGCAAATATCGCTTTCCCCCGATCATGAATGTAGGCCTGAACGGCAAGGCCCCACACCAGATACCCGGCGCTGAAGACAAGTGATCCGGCAAGGAACCTGCTCAACCCCTTTGACCATTTGCCGCTGGCGAGCGCCCAGACGACAGCGGCAAGCAATGGAACGGTGAAGACGGGATCGATGATGAAGACGGATCCCGTCCCGACGGGATCGGGATGAAACGGCCAGAAAATCCGCGCGCCGTAGGCGTTCATCGCATCGAGCAGCGCATGGGTTGTCAGACACAGGAAAACGGTCATCCAGACAAGTGCGCGGTGGTGCTTGAGAGAATTGAAACCCCGAACCAGCACCTCGCCGATGACCGGCGTTGCAAGCACATGAATGAAGAACGAATGCGACCAGCCACGGTGATAGACATATTGATCGATCCGCGTCTCGAACGGGATCAGGACATCCAGATCCGGCAGCGTTGCGATCACCCCGCCGATCAGCGCTGCCTTTCTCGGTCCCGTCTTCGAGCCGAGACACGCCGCGGAAAGGGCTGCACCGAGGGCAAACTGTGTCAGCGAATCCATTCTGTCTGCGTGCTCCGGACATTCGAATTGAAAGGTGGAAAGACGTTCACCCGACCCAGGGCGACAACACGCGCGCGAATTTCTGCGCACCAGGGTCAGGACACCAGATAAAATGTCTTTTCGCCCTGATAATCCGGAAGAACACGGAAACACTCTTCCGAAAAATCAAATAATACCACCAAGGTTCTGACAAACCCAACGAGCCCCGGACCGCGCCGCCTTCAGGACCGGATACGTTCGCTCAGTCGCGCGTCTCGTTCCGCTCCGGTGGATTGCCCGTTGCGCGCGCGACAATCTCCGCCGCGGCGAAATCATGCGAGGCGGCGATCGCGAGATTTGGCAGCCGCTTTTTCAGCGCGCGCACCTTGGCAAACGACGCGCGCAGGACCTCTGCCTCCCCGACGCCCGGAACAACGTCCTGGTCCAGAAGAGCAGCCTCGTAGGTCAGGTCGCCGACCAGCAGGATCGGGTCCCACCCCGCCTGGCGGATCAACATTGACAGCGACCCCCTGGTGTGTCCCGGCGTCGGCAGGAGGATCATCGATCCGTCCCCCAGAACATCATGGATCCCGTTAAAGCCGTCGAAAAGCGGATCCTCGGTGGGTGAAAACCGGATCTGCCGCCACTTCGCCGACGGGATTTCCAGATGCTCGCGCAGGATCCATTCCCGCTCCGGGTGGGGCTCCGACAGGATCGACCACTCCCGCTCGCTCACCAGCAGATCCGCCTGCGGGATCTGCGCGATCCCGCCGGTGTGGTCGAAATGAAGATGCGAAATCACCGCTGTCCTTATGTCGCCTGCAGAAACGCCCGCTCTTTCCAGGACATGGTCGATGCGGTCCGCTTCGCTGAGGTCAAACCGGAAGATGTGCGGCAGCAGGAAACGGCCGATGGCCTGCGAGATATAACCCTTGTCCCATGTGATCGCCGGATCGATGCCGGTGTCGAACAGGATCGGTCCGTCGCGGTGCGCGATCAGGAAGAACTGCAGCGGCAGCGGCACCCACTCTTTGGAAAAGAACACCCACCAGAGCCTCGGCATCCGGCTGCCGAAGCGATGCTCCCGGTGCTGCTCCGCCCGGCCGCCATTGAGCACCCGCACCGCGGCAATCGGCGGCTCGAGCCCGGCCCCTTCTGTCGGCAAATCGGCATGCGCATCACCCATGACAAATCCCCCGGAAGACTGTTGCGCGATCAAACCTCCTGCACCGGCGCGCTCAGGCAGAACCGTCGCAACGGTCCCTCCACCGCCAAACCCGGCACGCCCGGCTGAGTAGCATCAGAAACCCCGCACCGCCTTGATCTTGGTCAGGGGAGGGTCACGTAGCGGAAATGTGGGACGGTTCTTGGGGGGTCGGTTGTGAGAAACGAGGGCGATCTCTGAAACACCTGAGGGTCTTGGACGGGCCGACATCGCCGGACTTGACGGTCATCACGGATCGTCTGGTCTAGAGGGCGCCCGTGGATAGAAGGGGGTGTAGGGTCGATCTCAACCTGCGACGGCCACGAATTGTGAGGCGGTCAATGACCGGCCGCTCGTGCGGCTCCGGATGGAAGCTTTAAGCACTTTTGTTGGAACGACCGGAGTTTTTCCAGAGAGTTAGGATGTGATTGATTGGCGCCCGGTCAAGTCGGCGCGCATTCCGGCTGATTTCAGCGATCCACTGTCATCTTGAAAACCAATTTGAAACGCCATGAGCCTCAACAAATCGGAATCGGCGAGCGAATTCTGCGTCATTGAGTGATCTACGCAGCCAAGCAATATCCACCCGTTGTCGGAGGTTGGGAGGTCAGTGCCAACGCTTTGCATAAATCCAAGAAAACACAGAAAGGACGAATTTATTTCGAATAATGTCGCATAAATTGCACAAATTGAGTATACTACCTTGATTGAATGCGACGGTGTCGATGCCACAGTTTTGTTTGCAAATATCAAGTGATTGAAAAGAATCGTGATTTTCCGCGCGAATCTGATTCCAGCATCGATTTTGCCATCCGAAGAAAGGCCAATCCAGCAAGAAAATTACCGTAGAGGCAGGATAGATAATTTTTAAATCTTGGGAGCGAGACTAATGCATAGTATTGGTGATATTGAAAAAAATTTGCTATCCGGCGAAAATGAACCAGTATTACGCGCCTATCTTGGCGACGAGTTATTTAATGAGTTGAAACCGCTAGCTGATGAACTCAATCGGATTTCTCAAGATGAGAGCGCTTCTTTCCTTGCAAGTGAAAGAGCGCGAAAGCACGTCTACGTACTGCCTGGGATTATGGGCTCGAGACTCTCGGCGCGCAGGTTTCTGCTGGATGACCTTATCTGGCTCGATCCGAAGGAAATTCCTCTGGGTGGGCTCAAGAAACTGAAGCTCAGCGACAACTCACGCGAAATCTATGCGTCCGGTGTGATTCAACCCCCTTATTTGAAGCTAAAGTTCAGTCTGCGGCTTGCCGGTTACAGAGTGACTGAGATGCCATATGACTGGCGATTGACCGTTGCGGAGCTTGGGCGTCGGGCACACGCAAGAATTCAAGCGGACGGTGTCAGCAATGCCATCTTGGTGTGCCACAGTATGGGTGGGTTGGTTGCACGAGCCGTTGCCGACCTTGATCAAAACAAGTCACTCGTTGAGCAGGTCGTGACCATCGGCACGCCGAACTACGGCTCTTATTCACCTGTCGAGGTCTTTGCCTTAACAAGCAAAATGCTGAGGGCGATAGGCAAGATTGACCAAATTCACACGCCACAACAACTTGCCAAGGATATCATCCGGCATTTTCCTGGTCTGGTGGAGATGATGCCGTCGCCCGATCGTCGGCCTAGTGAACCCTTCTTCACTCCAGCTGGCTGGCCTTCCGGGGGTGCTGCTCCGACAGCGGTGACCCTGCAGAATGCGGATCAAAACCGTGCCAGCCTAGCCGCACCTGACACTCGGTTTTATCAGATCATAGGTATCAACCAATCAACAGTGCAGTCAGCTCAGTTGAGCGAAAGTGGGTTTACCTTTTTCAGTAGCTTCGACGGTGACGGTACGGTCCCAAGGGACCTCGCCGAAATGGGCGATGTTCCGCGCTACTACGTGGAGGGTGAACACGGCTGGTTGGCCAATCAAGGCGACGTTATTGATGCCGTAAAAGATCTGATTGCTGAGAAAAAAACGGATGTCTTGCCTACAAGGCCACCGGCTTCACTGACCAGTCTGGCGAGCGAAGGCGCAACAGCGACTGGTGTTGCGAGCGCTGAACTTCGTACCCAGATCGACAATCAGATGCCTTCAGCCGGAGAAATGACCGAGAATGATATCCTTGGTCAATTCGTTGGCGGCGGACATCAATCGATGATGTCCACCGATATCGAGGGGGCAGCCGTCAAAAAATCTCAGTCAAGCGATTCAGCGAATATTCCCGGACCGCAATCCGCAATCTTCAGCGAACGCTATACTCAAACTGCAACGGACGCTGGTGCGACGAGCTTCATCGACAAAATCGCAGGATACCCCATCGGCGCCCTGGAGAACGCCGTTGATGTTTGGGAAATCAATGAGGAGCGGCGCATCGCAAGCGAGAAGCATGCAAGTGTCGGTGCCTCTCTGAAAGCCGAGCCGAAAGAGCGGCAACAGCTCTACACCAAGCGTTTGGCAGATGAGGTTAAGCGGATCATTGAGGAAGACCCGACACTGCAAGTCCCGACTGCTATCGCTGAAACGCTCAGCACGATGGAAAGTGGTCTGGATGGCATAAACAATGAACGTATCGTTGGAGACTTTGAAGAATTTGTCTCCGTCAAGTATTTGAAGCGTGCGCCTATCGTTCTGCGAAGCGTCGGCAGGATCACATACAAACACGCGCCGCAAAGCGGCTTCGGAACCGGTTTCCTGGTTGCGCCAGGCATCTTGATAACGAACCACCATGTGCTGCCGACAATGGAGGAAGCCCGCAGATCCATGGTGCAGATGGATTATGAGTTGCGCTTCAGCGAAGGCACGCTGCCCTCGCACGAATTCCATCTGCTGCCGGATCAGTTCTTTGTCACCAATGCTGAGCTCGACTTTAGTGTCGTCGCGGTGGCACCGAACTCCCTCACCAACAACGCCTCCTTGAGCACGTATGGATACATACCGGTGATGGATGTTCTGGGAAAGGCGCGCGCTGAAGGTCCGGTCAATATTATCCAGCACCCGCAAGGCCGCCTCAAGGAAGTTGTGTTTCGCGAAAGCAAAATGCTGCCGCTGCCAGAAACGACGCCAGCCAATACGACAGCCACGGGCCACCTGCGCGATAATGTGCTTCAATACACAGGCGATACGCTTCAGGGCTCGTCAGGGTCGCCTGTCTTCAGCGATCGCTGGGAGGTGATCGGATTGCACCATTCAGGTGTTCCACAACGCAATGAGGCCGGTGACTATCTGATGGATGATATGGTGACATATCGCAGTGTCGCCGACCTCAAGGCCAATCCTCATATGCAAAAGAATATCTATTGGCGGGCCAACCAGGGTATTCGGATCTCAAAGATCATTCGGCATCTTGAGGCAGCGCAAAATGCTTCGCAGTCACCGAAGGAAATAGAATATCTGGAGCGTATTCTGAAGATCGGACGCAATGCCGGCAGGAACGGGGCATTCGCCCACATGCGTCCAAGGGTGCCGGACCCATACATCAACAGCGATGAAAGCGACAAGACTCGTCACCCGGAACCCATGCCGGCATCCGGCAACGATGCTTCGTCGGCCAATGAATACAGCTCCGGGAACATGCAAACTCGAGCTGAAAGCGGAGAGCAACGGTTTCAAATTTCCGTCCCGCTTGAAGTGACCGTTCGGCTTGGTGGCCACGGACCGGAGGCCGTTTCAACAGTCGTCACCCCCCCTCGCGAACCTTTCTCAATCGCCTCCGAACGGCGGTACAGACCGGAAGAGCTTGCGGACCGGTTGGGATTTGACCGCAGTTTCCTGTGCGAACGAGTCGAAATGCCGAAGCTCTTGAACACCTCACCTTACAACCTGGTTCAACGCCTTGACGGAAACGGCTCCGAGCTGACTTACGACCATTACAGCGTGCTCATGTGCAAGGAACGCCGCCTGGCCTTTGTGTCGGCAGGCAACTTCGATGCCAGTGCTCGCAAAAGAGCAACCCGTGACAAGGAACCGTGGAGCCTGGACCCGCGGATTGGCAGCGAACATCAAGCCAACAATGATTTTTACAAAAGCAACGATCTCGATCGTGGACATCTGTTCCGTCGCGCAGACGGGGCATGGGGAAAGACACGGGACGCCGCCATTCGCGCCGATCACGACACCTATTTTTGGACGAACATTGCCCCGCAGCACAAAGTCTACAATCGGAGCAGCCTGGAACAGGAGTGGCTTTTGTGGGGCCAACTGGAGAACCATGTGGCCGCACAGGCACGCGATGGTCGTGTTTCCATCTTCAATGGGCCGGTCTTTTCCACCGATGATCCAAGCCATCGAGGTCTCCAGATCCCGCAAGCCTTCTGGAAAATCGTCCTCAGCTGCGACAATGGCCGCCTGAGGGCTCACGCTTTCCGTATTGGCCAGGAGAGTCTTTTGAATGATTTGCCCGCTGAACGCTTTTCGGCTGGAGCATTTGGCGTCTATCAAGTGAAGATCCGCAACTTGGAACGCGACCTGCATCTGGACTTCGGCCGGCTCACTGGTCGTGATGCCATGGAAGATCTTTCTCTCGCTGAGAGCTTGCGCGGAACAAGCGGCATTAGGGTGCTGCGCAGCGTGGATGACATCGTGCTCTAGCAACAGACCCTAGATCTGGTGCTGGTGACAATGGATCTGTCATACGCAAGCAGTCGGCGAACATCGGTGGCGCAACCGTTGCGCTCGACGCTGAGACCAGGTTCTGGAACTGCCTCGAACGCAGACCGGATTGTGCTCAAACATTCGGTCCCAAACCGTGTCCCGGCACCTTTCTGAAGGGTCGACACCATGTGCTCGACCAGATCCCCCCCTCACGCCCGGTACGCCGGCAGCGGCGCACGATCCTGCAGGTCGATCATACGGCGGAGCATTGTTTCGGTGACGGTGTGGCGGGTGGCGGCGGCGCTTGGGGCGTCGTAGAGATTGGTGAGTTCGTGCGGATCGGCCTCAAGGTCGTAGAGCTCGTTCCAGTCCTCGCCCGCGCGCAGGGACATGCGGTAGCGGTCGGTGACGACCGTGCGCACGCGCTGGGGGCGGTCGAAGCCGGTCATGGTGCGCTGGCTGTCTTCCTCCACCACGATCGCCTCCGGCGGCACCGTGGTGATCAGGTCCCGGCCCTGCAGCCGTTGAAGGCCTGGATGCCGGCCCGGGCCAGGACGGTGGCAGCAATGTCGATGGACGAGGCCAGCCCCGTGTCGACCGGGCTGTGCTGCGGGTGGGCCGGATCGTGCCAGAGGAACGGCACGCGGATGATCCCCTGGTAGTGCAGCAGCAGTTTCAGCATCAGGCCGTGATCGCCCATGTAGTCGCCGTGATCGGAGGTGAAGATCACGACCGTGTTGTCGGCCAGCCCAAGCGTTTCAAGGCGTTTGAGAACCCGGCCGATGGCGTCGTCGATCATGGTGATCATGCCGTAGGTCAGGGCGATGATGGCCCGCGCCTCGTCTTCGGTCACGGCGAAGGGGTTCTGGTTGTCCCGCGGATCGGTGCCCTTCTCCATCGCCTCTTTCATGGCCCGGATCGGCGGCAGGTCGCCCTTGCCGAACGAGGCCGGCAGCGCCACCTCGGCCGGGTCGTACATGTCCCAGTACCGCCCCGGCGGTGTGAACGGGTGATGCGGGTCCGGGAAGGACATCTGCAGGAAGAACGGCGCGTCACTTGTTGCCTGTTCCGCAAGCCACGCTTCCGACCGGTCGGCAATCCACGAGGTCGAATAAAGCTCTTCCGGCACGGCGGTGCGCCAGGCCTGCGGCGCGGTGATGCGGTTGTCGGGCAGCGCGTTTTCCGGACCGGTCAGGCGATCGAAATCCGGCGTCTGCGCCCGCGCCCACAGGAGATAGTCGCCGGAGGCCTGGTCGCCGTGATCGGCGGCGACCTCGACATGGCCGAAGCCGTAGAAATCCCCTTTCAGCCGCTCGGCCAGGGGTGTCTCCCAATTGGGGGCAACCTCGAGATCATAATCCGCCGAATGGCGGTTGTTCTTGTAGGCATCGCGCAGATGCGCCGACGGGGTGGTCAAACCGTCCCGCGCCTCGAAGCGGTTGGTGGCGGGCAGGCCGGTGAAACTCTGCAGGTGGGATTTGCCGATCAGGCCGGTGCTGTACCCGGCATCGCGCAGGAGTTCGACAAAGGTTGTGTGATCCTTCGACAGGGGAATGCCGTTGTGGCGCGCGCCATGCACCGAGCACATGCGCCCGGTCATGATCGAGGCCCGGTTGGGCATGCAGATCGGGTTGGCGACATAAAAGCGCTCCCACCGCGTGCCGCCGGCCGCGATCCCGTCGATATTGGGCGTCTTCACCATCCTGTTGCCGTAGCAGCCCAGGTGATCGGCCCGGTGCTGATCGGTGATGATGAACAGGAAGTTGGGTCTCTTGGTCATTTCGGCGCCTCGGACATCGCGGCTTTGGCCCGGCCGGCATGGATATCGAACGCGATCAGCGCAAGTCCGATGGCGATGGCGGGCAGGTGGATCATCGGATCGGTGGCAAGGCAGGCGAACGCGGCGGCAAAGCGCACCACGATCTCCGGCACGGTCAGCCGGCGGCGGTCGTAACCGGACAGAGCCGACGAGAACAGCCAGATGCAGAAGCACGTGCGGGCAACGATCCAAAGGAACGGCAACAGGCTGAACTGCTCGATGATCAGGATCGTCGGGTAGAAGGCGAAGATGAACGGAATGATGAATTTCGCCATGCCCAGCCGGAACGACATGAACGCGGTCATCAGCGGATTGGCCTGGGCGATCGGCGCTGCCGCATAGGCGGCAATCGCGACCGGCGGGGTCAGCGACGAGGCGACACCGTAGTAGAAGACGAACATGTGCGCGGTCAGCATCGAAACGCCGAGTTCCTGGATCGCCGGCCCCATCACCAGGATGATGATCAGGTAGGCGGGCAGCGTCGGCATGCCCATGCCGAGGATCAGCGCCCCGGCCATGGCGACGAGCAGCGCCGAAAACAGGCTTTCGCCGCGGATGCTGGCAATGACATTGGCCAGCTTGAGGCCGAGGCCGGTGCTGTCGAGCGAGCCCACGAGGATGCCGATGGCGGCAATCGCGATCAGCAGCGTCGCCCCGGATTCAGCGCCTTTCAGGAACGACTTCCAGAGCCGGGCCGGATCGCCGCGCACCTCCGGATTGATGACCGAGAGCACCAGCAGCACCACGACTGCGTAGAAGCCGGCGGCAGAGGTGGACAGTCCGGCGACAAGCGATCCGATGACCACCAGGATCGGCCCGATGAACAGCACCGAGTTGATCAGGTCTGTCCGGGTAATCTCGTCGTCGACGGTCATTTCCTGCACCTCGATGCCCTGGCGGCGGGCCTCGACCGTGACGGCGGCGAACAGGCTGAAATAGTAGAAGAGCGCCGGCAGCAGCGCGGCGACGATGATGTTGAGATAGCCCGCGCCGGTGAGATCGGCCATCACCAGGGCCGCGGCCCCCATGATCGGCGGCATGATCTGTCCGCCCGACGAGGCCGTTGCCTCGATCCCGGCGGCGAAGGTCGGCGAGAAGCCGCGTTTCTTGATCATCGGGATGGTGAAGGTGCCGGTGCCGACTATGTTGGCAACGGTCGAGCCGGACATGGTGCCGAACATGGACGAGGCCAGGATGGCCGCATGGGCCGGACCGCCCCTCGTGCGGCGCGTGGCGAGAAAAGCGAATTTCAACAAGGTGTCGCCCGCGCCGGTGCCTTCCAGCAGCACGCCGAAGATGATGAAGATGAAGACCGTGCTGAGCACGATGTTGGTGATCGAGCCGAACACGCCCTTGTTGGTGTTGTACCAGAGCGCCTCGGCGACCTCCTTCAGCGAAAAGCCGGAATGGGCGAGGATGCCGGGCAGGTCCTGCCCGAAGAGAAGATAGACCACGCCGAACGTGCCGACACAGAAAAGACCCCAGCCCCAAAGCCGGCGGCAGAGTTCCAGGAACACGACCAGGCCGGCAAGCGCCGGCCACGCGTCGCGATTGGTGACGTCATAAAGCGCGGTCTCCATTTCGGTCTGGACGAAGTAGAACGACCAGATCGACCAGAGCCCGGCGATGATCAGGGCGACATCGAGACCGAGATGGAGCGGCGTGGTTCCGCCCCGCCGCTTCTGCGAGACCGAGACGGCGACGATCAGGGCAAGCCCGAACCCGGCGGCGCGGTGCAGCTTGGGATCGATCAGGCCGACGCCTGAACTGTAGAGCGTGATCAGACCCAGGGCGAGGCAGCTGAGCGCCGCTGCGAAGCCGAACAGGCGGGTCGTGACGCTGGCAGAAGAAGCCGCATCGGTCATGACAAACCATCACTTATTGAAGGGATCGGAGACGCTGCCGGGTGACGGTGGCCCGCCGCCCGGCAGTCACGAAGGGTCAGGGGCGCAGGCCGTCCGGGATCGCGATGCCGGCCTCGTCATAGTAGCGCACGGCACCTGGATGCAGCGGCACGTTGACCGATGTGAAGGCGCTGTCTTTCGTCACGTCCTTGAGGAAGAACGCGGTGTTGTGCACCTCGGCAAGGTTCTCCCAGAACGCCTTGGTGGCGTTGTAGACCACGTCCTCGTCGACGCCGGCATGGGTGCCGACGAACTGGGTGAAGCCGAGCGCGGTGATCTCGCCGTCGGTCAGCTGCCCCTTGTAGACGTCGCCTTTGAATTGCAGCATGCCGCGGCCCGGCCGACCGAACAGGGCCTGCATCTCTTCGCTTTCAACCTTGTCTTCGGGGATCGACAGCACCCGGAACTCGCCGCTGAGGCCGAACCGCTCGATATTGGCCGAACCGATCTCCGCGGGGCGCACCATCATGTCGATCTTGCCGTCGGCCAGCGCCGCGTAGCCTTCACCCCAGCTCAGCCGGACGGCGGTGTAGTCCTCCCCGGCGACATAGCCGGTGATGATCTTGATCAGCGCTTCCGACGTGGCGGAGGCCGAGCCGGCGGGCGGGCCGGTGAACACGGTCTTGCCCTTGATGTCCTCCCAGCTTTCGATCCCCGAGCCTGAAAGGGTCACCGGGTGATAGGCCCCGGCCTTGAAGCCGAGAATGGCGCGGATGTTCTTGGCGAGCTCGGGTGCGCCTTCGATCTTCTCGTACATCCGCTTCTGGCCGGCCATCAGGTTGACCAGCGACGGCACGGTGGAAAAGAAATCGATGTCCCCCTTCGCGCCCTTGAGCATGGACTTGGTCAGGGTCTGACCGGCATTGACCTGGATCTCCACCCCGGACTTGCCGGCCTGGTTGGCGAACGCCACGAACATGGTGTGAACCGGGTCACCGACACCGGCGGTTTCCCCCTTGAAGATCTGCGCGGACGCGGCACCGGGCAGCGCCAGAACAAGGCTCGCGCCCAGAAGGGCCCGGCCGAGTGACTTGAAATGAAACATGCTATCCTCCCATAGACGTTTCCCGGACGTTACCAAGTCTGATTGATATGGAATAATCAAACTTTTGGGCTTATAAATACCAATCAGGCATGAAACTCGACCCCAAACACCTGGCCCAGCTCTCGGTCGTCGTCGAGGCGGGCTCCTTCCAGTCCGCCGCCAATCGCCTCGGCACAACGCAGCCTGCGCTCAGCCGCAACATGAAGGCGCTCGAGGCGCGGCTGGGCGCGCCCCTGTTTCAGCGCGAGGGGCGGCGGTCGATCCCCAACAACCTCGCCCTGCGGTTGGCCCGCAACGGGCTGGCGATCCGGCTGGCCGAGGAACAGGCGGGCATCGTTGCCGACCAGTCGGCCAAGGGCTCCGTCGGCGAGCTGCGCATCGGCGCGCCGCCGATCGTCTCGGGCCGGTTCCTGAGCAACGCCCTGACGCCCTTCATGAAGGCCAACCCCAATTGCAGCGTCGAGATCCGCACCGGTCTGGTTCATGAACTCAGGACCATGCTGGAGCGCGGACAGGTCGACCTGGTCTTCGGACCGGAGAGCCTTGCCGAACCGGTCGACGGACTGGTGTTCGAGGAACTGATCGACGACGGGGTCGGCGTCATGTGCCGCGCGGGCCATCCGCTCGCCTCGCGCAAGCGCATCATGGCCTCGGACCTGGAAGCCCAGGTCTGGCTCGCCCATTCCAGGGGAAGCCTGCTGCGCCAGCAGACCGAGGCGGCCATGATCGCCTCCGGCGTACGCTCGATGCAGATCGGCTGCGAGACGGATTCCATCCGGTCGGTTCTGGAGATCGTTTCGGAAACCGATCTGATCACGACCATGCCGAAAGCCACCACCGCCTCCTACCTGGAGGACCGCCTGGTGTTTCTGCCCTTCGACCACCCGCAGTTTCACCGCCCCCTCGGCGCGATCCGCCGCATCAACGCAAAATCCAGCCCGATCGAGGACCGGTTCCTGAAGGTGCTGAAGCAGAAGATCGCGCAGGACCAACACCGCTGAGGGAGCCCACCCTCCGGCACGGGATTGCTCCAAACCCGAAAAGACGCCTTGTCGCCTGCGTCCGGAGCGCGCGCGTCCACCGGCACCCCCGCAGGTCTTCCGCCGCCCGAAGCAGCAATCACGTTCATGACCCACCCCACCGAAAAGCATAACGTGAGTAGAACGAAAGGAAGACGTAGAATTATTACGGAATAGCAAGAATTAAACTAATGTAATAATTACGTTTTTCTATTGAAAATCGGGAAATACAAATCAAATCAGGATCACGCGACATGAGTACAAATATAAATTTACCAAAGACGGAACGGCAAGATGGATACCAACGTACAAAATACACAGACGACCAGGGAAATCGCCTGGAACCAGTTTTTTCTGGACGGCAGTCCGTCTTTTGACTTCGAAGCCGATACGGCCCCCCCGGTCACCGTGACACCGCCGATCGGGCTTGATGAGCAGGTCTGGATGGAGGAAGCGGACGCAGACAGCTCTGGCAGTCAGGACGGCACCGGCATCGACCTCCCGGACACAGATCTTTCCGACGCCGCATCCGGTTCGGTCGACCTTCCGCTGAAGAACATCGATCCGTTCCAGTCCTTCGATCCGGAGACCCTGCCGCAGGTCACCTATGAAGATGTCGAAACCGGCTTCATGTATTCCAATACCGAGAACGCCGGTCTCAGCAACATCCATGTCTATTCCGAGCAGGTGGATTCCGACAAGGGCAGTGTTTCCAACCTGCTGTTCGGCGAGCGCCGGGAAAGCTTCGTGACCACGGAGACCGATGCGAACGGCCAGGAAACTTCGATCTGGAGCTTCCGCGTTTCCCAGAACCTGCAGGGCGAGTACAGCGCCGGGGAAGGCAAGCTGCTCGACGTGACAATCTCCTATGGCGAGAACCAGCAGATCTCCGGGCCCGATTTCGAGAACTTCGAGGACTATTACTACGGCCTCAACATGGACATCATGGGTGAGGCCGATGGTTATGACATCGAGAGTTTCGCCATGACGCTCGAGGTCGAGATGGAAATGACCTGGTGCGAGACGGCCGGGGCCTATCAGGTGTCGATGAACGTGATGTTCGAATACATCGTCTTCGATGGCGAAAACGTCTATTCGGACACGGTCCTGTTCAGCGAGGAGTTCCTGACCGGCCTTGACCAGTTCAACTTCAACCTGGGCAGCGATTTCGATGCGGCCTTCGCCGAATTCGTGAACCTGATGGGAGATGCCTGGACCGATCTGGGAGAGTTCAACGACATACTTGAGGCGCTGCTCAACGAGATGCGCGAGAACGGCGAGTTCGACGGTGTCGATCACATGGACAATCCGTTCGACTATCAGGTCGATCCGTTTGCCTGAGTTCAGCATAGGCTGCCGTCATGACCCGCATCCTGCGGCGTGACGGCGGCCTGTTTCAGGCCTGCGCCGCCTTGCCTTTCAGAAAGCCCAGATCGACGATCGCGGCGAGAAAGGCGACAAAGCCCAAAATCAGGAGCGCGCCGCCGAGCGCGGTCGGGCTTGAAACAGGGATCCCGCCGATGTCTTCGTGTGTGAAGCCGATGCCGGAAGTCTGCGCGAAATTCGCCAGGATGCCCGGTGCGAAATAGGCGATGAGCCACAGGTTGAGATGCGCGCGCCCGCGATCCCTCAGACGTTTCATTGACAGCACGATGGCCGGATAGAGGAAGAGCTGCAGGAGAGCGAACCCGATCCACTGGCCCGTCTGTCCGAGGGTAAGCACAAGCCCCGTGACCACGAGGGACATCAGAACGCCGGCAATCAACAGGACCAGGAACCCGATCCAGAACCGGCCGCGCCCGATCCTTCCTTCCGCTGAAAACAGGAGGCTCATGTTGCGCGGTCCGTTACTGGGTAAACGTGAAGGTCAAGGTGCTCGTCTCACCTTCACCGATGGTCACGGACTGCGTGTGGGTCTCGCCGGTGTCCTCGTTCTTCAGCGTGACGTCGTAGATCCCCGGCGCCACGTAATTGGCGCCCCGCTGGTTGCGCCAGCCGGTCCGGCCGATCTCGCTGCCGCCCACGCCGCCGCCCTTGCCGTGAAAACCGAGTTCCATCAGCGCGTCATCCGCCAACCCCTCCGCTTCCAGAACCAGGCGGCCCTGCCCGGTGATTTCCAGTT
This sequence comes from Roseibium sp., assembly GCF_965232425.1. Taxonomy (GTDB): domain Bacteria; phylum Pseudomonadota; class Alphaproteobacteria; order Rhizobiales; family Stappiaceae; genus Roseibium. Next base: position 3,582,496 of record NZ_OZ246971.1, on the reverse strand, counting down.
CAAGCCGCTGGTTGCCGTCTTCGGCGGCGGGCAGCTCGACGATGTCGCGGTGGTCATGCCCCTTGAAGGTCAGCTCGACGCCGATCTCGCCGTCGCTCAGCGGGTGGACGCCGTCGGTGCCAAGCGGGTCGAACCGCTCGGCCCAGTTGATCCAGAAGATCGACCCGTCCCCGCCCCTGTCGACGCTTTCCACCTTGCCGACCTTGCTGAAATTCCATTCGACATCGGCACTGACATCCGTGCGCTCCGGCCCGAACACCGGCACGATCCTCAAGCCCTCGGGAGCCTCCCCCTGCCCGCTCTCCGTCTCGTCCCCGTTGCACCCCACCAACCCGATCGCCAGCACGACAAGAAGAAGCGGAAACCTGATGCGTTTGAACACGGGACTTGCTCCGGGTTTTGAAATGTCTGAAGGCCGGAGAAACCCGGCGGTGGGAAAAAATGAAGTTAGTCAATCTGATGTTGGTCGAAGGCCAAGCGAGCTGAGCAAAGCACAGGGGTGGCACTGCGGATAGTTATGGAAAGCCTTAGGGGGGTGGTCTTTGTCCGGGCGCATGTCGACAACCGCCTTGTCATCGCAAGGGGTGTCTCCCTCCCCGCTACCCATGATGCACAGTTGGAGCAACTCTCCGCTTTGCGCTCCCATTTCGGACATTCAAGGCTTCAAAAACGTTTTTTTTGAAAGCGGACATTCGGCGCGAATTCGATAACTGTCCAGAAAGGGCGGAATGCAACCGTAACTACATCTGAGATAATTGTCATGCCAGTGTTTTAAATGAACATCGCTGAAGCATTGGCTAAACTGTGTGGTTTTTCGCGGGCAACGGTGAGCCGGGCGTTGCAGAGTAGTTAGCTCCCAAATGCCTGCGAGCATGTTCTGAAACTGCAAGAAATTTAGTTGGCTCTAAATCAGCAAAAGATAGAAAATTCAAAAAAAATTAGCGTAGCACTTTGATTAATCATTTCAAAAATTCTAAAAGTCATATATATTTCAATACATTGAACACATTTAACTCGCATCTATAACCTCAAATTATTTTTACTTCAATTTCGTAACTCGTAAAATTCTCTGCATTTTTCTTGTAAAATGAGATTTTAATAGAAAAAAATTCTTGAAGACTTTAATAACGAGACATATATCAGGTTTCAGTTTATGGAGAATTCAGATGGCTGAAGCAACGATCAAGTTAGCTAACGGGACCACGATAACTGTTTCAGGGTCAGCGGAGGAGGTCGCTCACGTGGCCATGCTATACAGTGGCGGGTCTCAGCCGACTGCACCGTCCGCAAAAAGTGGCCAGCCCAAAGAAGATATAAAGGCTGCTGCAACCGATGGACCTAGCGACGACGTGGATCTTTCTCAGATCGCAAACACAATATTCGACTGCGAAGAAACTGAAGCATTAGAAAAGCATATTTTAGGTCATTCTGACGTTGTGAACAAAATTATGATGTGTCTCTACATCAATGAAAAATATTTCAATTCACAGCCAGCTTTGACTACTGGTGAAATCAGCAAGATATTATCGCAACTTGGGATTTCAGTTGCGACATCAAACGTTTCCCTGGCGATTTCGCGCAAGGCTAACAAATATGTAATGAAAGACAATGTCACTAAAAAGGGAGTGATTATCCGTTACTCGATAAATAGACCGGGTAAACAGTATTTCGAAGAAGTATTGAGCGGAGAGAACGTAGGACTTGCAAAAGTCAGATCGCGGAAGCAGCCTTCTAAGTTTGCTGGCGCAAATAAAACAAACCCTATAAAGAGCGCAACGCCCACACCAAAAGGAAAAAGGTCGACTGCATACAAGCCAAAATACAATGCAACGCTCGACTTACATGGATTAGACGAATTTTCAGAAACGTACAAATCGAACAACAATTCGGAACATTTGGTGGTGTTCCTTAAATTCCTCACTGATAAAGCGAGCATTGAAAGTATATCGGGAGACGACATTTATACTTGTTTCGCTGAGCGTAAGTCAAAGATCAAACTGCCAGGATCGTTTATGGATACGCTTCGGAACGCACAGAATCGTGATCATTTGATTGTCTATGAGAGAGGTTTCAGGGAAATTACGCTAACGCCAAAAGGTGAAAACCTGTTCAACCACGATATTGCAAAGCGGGAAAAGTAATTGGCTAGCCTGCAAGAACTTTTGGTTTTTTGTGAAACCGACGAAGAACTCAGTAATCGTGAGCTCGTCGAGCTTATAGTTTACTACCAGACTGTGGTTCAAAAGAATGACTATTGCGCATCTGCGGAAATCCGAAACATTTTCAACTCGATCAATCACCCAGTCCCAGGTCGTATTGCTCAGTATCTCAACGAAGGAACCAGCAAGCAGCGTCGTCAGTATGTCAAACGAGGCAAAGGCTACGCACTTCACCGTATTAATTTAGCTAAGTTGAACGAAAAGCTCTCAAGCTACACCGGTGTCGTAAAACCTGTTTCAAATGAGAGCATTTTGACGGCTAGTTCTTGCACCGGAGGACGAAGATATTTGGTCTCTTTGGTAGAACAAATCAATGGAAGCTACACCTACGGGTTCTATGATGGCGCGGCTGTATTGATGCGCAGAATGATGGAATCTCTCATTATTTCCTCTTTTGAGAAAAAGGGAAAAGAGGCTCAAATTCGTGATGCAGATGGCAATTACTTGATGTTGAAAGATTTGATCAGCCAAGCCAAAAATCCTTCCAACTTCAGACTCTCGCGCGGCATGGGCGACGTAATGGATTCGATTAAAGACTTGGGTGACACAGCAGCGCACAACAGGACTTACATAACAAAGAAGACAGATGTTGATAACGTTCAAAGCAAATTTCGGCGGTTGATAGAGGAGCTTTGTGTGTTGGCCGGCATTTCAGAGTCTTAAATGCGGTTGTAACTGCAACGCTGCCTCATGGCGAAGAGTGGGTGTGTGGTCTGCCCCCAACGAATTGGTCCGTACCATGATTTAGCAACAGAGGGACTCCATGAGGCTAATAGACGTCGAGTATAAACGGTTCAATAAAAAATACTCATGTCTAATCAATAACAGTCGTCTCCAAGATGTGACGTTTGGTAACTTGTTCGCACACTGGCAATTCAACTCTACAAAATGAGATCTGAGGGATTAGCGGATTTCGTAACACAGTTGAGATCTTTGGGCTTTACTCCAAGCTCGGCAATGGGCCGTAAATGCAGCCATATCCGGGTGCGCCAATGTCTGCATTCTCGCTCGATAATTGGGAAACCCGTCACTCTGTTTGCGGCCCCGATCCAGCCACTCGAACACGCCACGCTGGGTCTCAGCATTCCACCCAGACTTCAGGATTTCTTCACCGACAATTAGTGAGCGTTCGGCTGCGGCACCATGGTGTTGATGGACAGAACCCTCGCCGCCGCTCCCGCTCGAAAATCCACCTCCGCGTTCGCCCCTGCTATTTCCCTCACTCCGGAACCGACGGATACTTCATCCCCGCGACTTCCTGCATCAGGCGGATGACCTGGGTGCTGTAGCCGGCTTCGTTGTCGTACCAGACGTAGAGAACCAGCCGGTTGCCGTCGACGATGGTCGCCTGGCTGTCGACGACGCCGGCATGGGTCGACCCGACGAGGTCCGAGGAGACCAGTTCGGTGGAGGCCGTGTAGTCGATCTGGTCCTGCAGGGAGGATTGCACAGAGACGCCGCGCAGGTAGTCGTTCATTTCCTGATCGGTCGTCTCACGCCCGAGGTTCAGGTTCAGGATCGCCATGGAGACATTGGGAACCGGCACACGCACCGCGTTGCCGGTCAGCTTGCCCTTCATTTCCGGCAGGCACTTCGCAACCGCGCTGGCCGCACCCGTGCTCGTCAGCACCATGTTGAGCGGCGCGGCCCGGCCGCGGCGGTCGCCCTTGTGGTAGTTGTCGATCAGGTTCTGGTCGTTGGTGAAGGCATGGATGGTTTCGACATGGCCGTTCTCGATGCCGAATTCGTCGTTGATCACCTTCAGCACCGGCGTGATCGCGTTGGTGGTGCAGGAAGCCGCGCTCAGGATGGCGTCGTCCTCGGTGATGTCGCCGTGGTTCACGCCATAGACGACATTCTTGATCGATCCCTTGCCCGGCGCGGTCAGAATGACCTTGGACGCCCCCGGGCACTTCAGGTGCTGGCCGAGGCCTTCCTCGTCGCGCCAGATGCCGGTGTTGTCGACCACCAGCGCATTGTGGATGCCGTATTGGGTGTAATCCACCTCGGCGGGAGAGTTGGCGTAGATCACCTGGATGGTGTTGCCGTTGGCGATGATGGCGTTCTGCTCCTCGTCGACGGTGATCGAGCCGCTGAACGCGCCGTGGACGGAGTCCCGCCGCAGCAGGCTGGAGCGTTTCTTCAGATCCTCGCCCTTGCCGCCGCGCACGACGATCGCACGAAGACGCATCTTGTTGCCCGCGCCGACACGCTCGATCAGCATGCGCGCCAGCAGACGGCCGATCCGCCCGAAGCCGTAGAGGACAACGTCCTGCGGCTCCTGCAGGATGGTGGTTCTTCCCGTATTGATGCTGGCCAGCTGTTTCTCGACGAAGGCCGCGGCATCGCCGCCCTCTTCCATGAAACGGTGGCACAGCTTGCCGAGGTCGACGCGGGACGCGGCAAGGTCCATCTCCAGCATGGCTTTCACGATCTCAAGGCTCCTGGAGACCTCCAGCTCCTGCCCGGTGATCTGCAGCGCGTAGCGGTGCGCCTTGATGATCTCGATGGCGGAGTTGTTCAAGAGCCGGCGCCCGAAAATCCGGATGTTGATGCCGTAGTCGCGATAGAGGTGACCAACCAGCGGGATCATCTGCTCGGCGGCATATTGTTGTTCTTTCCAGTTGTCGAAGTGATGATCCGTCGTCGCCATGTCGAATGTGTTCCTCAGCGCAAATCCAGCAAGTGTTCGGCAGGCCTCAAGGGTCAGATCCCCGGCCCGCGCCCGCTGTCTAACGCCTGTTGAAAGCCGATGTCCAGTAGACGTTCGGAGCTTAATCGATTGAAATTGAAGGAAGAGTCGTCAGCTGCGTTTTGCCCACCCGCAAAGCCGTTCCGGCAAGCGCGCGGCGCTCCGCTTCAAAGCGGCGGACGCAGCTCATGCCAGTGCGTCCGGCGCTGAAAATCCATGGCAAGGTCAAGCAGGGCGGCTTCTTCAAAGTGACCGGCGACAATCTGGAGCCCGATCGGCAGACCGTCGCGGGTCTGTCCGCACGGCAGGCTGATCGCGGGGTTTCCGGTGAGATTGAAGCCGCAGGTGAACGGGATCAGCGTTCCCAGTTCCTCGGTCGGATCGAACGCGTTGAGCGGCATCGCCGGACGCGGCGTGGTCGGCGTGAGCAGAAACGAAGCACCGGCCGCGCTGAAGGCTGCAGACAGCTCTTTCCTCAGGTTCGTGCGTATCCTGACAGCGCCCCACACCTGGTCTTCGGGGATGGCCAGTCCCGTTTCAATCATGTCGGCGACAGCGGGTGTGAACCTGCCCCGGCGTTGCGCGACGGCTCGCGCATTGGCGCATGACAGTTCGGCGGCAAAGAGCGTGACGATCGCGTCAACCGCCATCGGCAGCGTCGGCAGCTCGATCTCGACAATATCGGCACCAGCCTGGCGAAAGACATCGCAGGACTGTGCGAAAGCGGTTTCGATGTCCGGATCAAGTGGTGTGACATCAGTGAGGGCGGCACGTGTTTCCTTGCCGAGAACCGCGAGGCGGCCCGTGGTCTGCTGTGCGTCTTCGCGATCAGCGCACGCTTGCAGCGTTGCCTTGTCCCAGGGATCGGGACGCGCCAGGATCGGAAGGATCCGGGCGATCTCCGCAGCCGATCTTGCAATGATCCCGACGTGATCGATCGACGGGGCCGACGCCTCGCGCATCACGCCCCTTGAACTGACAAGCGCCCAGGTCGGCTTGAGACCGGTTGTTCCGGTCATGGCCGCCGGAATGCGCACGGACCCGGCCGCATCCGTGCCTAGGGCAAAGCGCGCCGACCCCACGGCGACCGAGACGCCGGCACCGGCACTCGATCCGCCGGGATAGCACTCAAGGTTCCACGGATTGCGCGTCGGCGGCTGATCCAGACCGCAGGTCAGCTCATGCGCGATCTGCGTACCGACAAGCGTGCTACCGGCAGCGCGAAGCCTGGCCACCACAGTGGCGTCCTGCGCCGGGACGCGGTCTTCGTAGGCGTGCGAGCCTCCCGCAGTCGCCACGCCCGCAACGTCAAACACCTCCTTCACCGCGAAGGGCCAGCCGGAAATCGGTGAAGCGGGCGCGTTCAAACCGACATTGTCGGCGTCAGATCGTGCCTGTTGAGGCAACAGGTGCCTGTAGGCATGGACCCTGTCTTCGGTCCGCGCGGCCGCGTCGAGAGCCTGCGCCAACTGCTTGTTGGGTGTTTCGGACATCGCGCTTCCCCGTCTATCGCCGACCCGGCCTGTCGATTAGGGTCAGGTCACTAGATTAAACCGGGATTGCTCGTTGAAAAAAGGACCAGGTGATGGTCAGCCTTGTTGTTTTGGTGAATGTCGCGAATGTGATTTATCTCTTGTCCTACTCGGTCCGGGACATCTTCTGGCTGCGAATTCTGACTGTGCTCGGGATTTCATGCCTGATGCCCTACTACTATTTTCAAAGCTCACCGCTCTGGACGCCCATTGGATGGAATACGTTTTTTCTCTGTATCAACCTTTACTGGATTGCACGCCTTTTGGCAGAGAGGCGTCCGGCTCCCTTTACCGAGGAAGAACGGCGTCTCTACGCGATCGCGTTGCCGAACCTGTCCGAGCGCGACGCCTTCAACTTCCTGCGCATGGCAGAGCGAAAGACCATTCCTGCGGGCACCGTTCTGGTGAGCCAGGGTGATCCGGTCAGCGAACTGTCCCTCATTGTCGATGGTGAGGTCTCGGTCGAGGAAGACACCAGGCAGGTCGACAGCCTCGGCGAAGGCAGTTTTGTCGGCGCAATCGCGCTCCTCAGCCAGAAGAGTGGATTCCATGCGCCTGTCACGGTTCGTACCGCGGCCCCCACGACCCTGCTCACCTGGAGCTTTACGGAGCTGACCTCCGCGTTTTCGCGCAGTTCCGATTTGCAGGTCGCGATAGAGGCAAGCCTCGGCATGGAAGTGTCCAGGTGGCTGCAGACAACCCGGCAGATGCTGTTGCGCGCGTAAGGTCAGGATACCCCGCCAGGGCCGCCGCTCAAGATCGCCGCAACGAAGGTGAGCCGCGAGCCCAACAACACAAGCGGCAGGATCACGGATAGGCGCGCTCCAGGGTCTGACGCGCCCTCCGAACGATTTCGGCATCCGGCAGGGCGGCGAGGTCCCGGGCAGGCCCAGCGCCGTTGAAGGCGACGATCACCGGCTCGCCGGTATAGAAATACAGGTTCAACCACTGATTGAACTGGCCTTCGGGCAGGCCGTTTTCCGGTGTCGCGATCCATGTGACATCGGCATCCCAGAAGACGTCGTCATAGCGCAGGTAAACCTTGTCGAGCGTGCCCATTCCAAGCCTTGCAATCGCCGCCTGTTTCCAGCGCGGCAAGGGAGGCGAAAAGGTGATGCCCCCCTGTTTCAGAACACCCAGCGGCACCGTCAGGATGACCGCATCGAACGTGGCCTCCCGGCCTGCACTGTCGCGCAGACGGACACCGTCTTGGTCGACATCGACACGTGTCACGACATGCCCGAATCTTATGTCCAGGCCGGCGGTGAGCCCGCCCAGAAGCTGGTCATACCCTCCGGGCAGGATCACCTCTTCGCCATCATAATCCGCATCCACCCGGTAGGCCGCGCCGTTCACGTCTTCAGCATCTGCGGCCAGGGAGTGTTGCACCTCCAGGACATTTTCCAGCCAGGCCGGTGCATCCGCATCGGAGATCTCCCGGCCGTCGTCGCCACGAATGACATAGGTTTCGTCGGTGGCGCGCATGTCGAGGTCCTTCGTGCCGGCAAGGTCCGTGAGCGGATTGCCGTCGGTGCCGTGGATCCAGCTGGCCCCGAGATCAAGCGGCATCCCCAGGCTGCGATCCGTCAGGATCCGTCCGCCGGTGCGGCGGCGCGCCTCCAGAACGGTGACCTCATAGCCTTCCCCGGTCAGCCGGTTCGCCGCCGCAAGACCGCTGACGCCGGCACCGACCACCGCCACCGCCTCGGCCTCCACGTTGTCAGAGATGGCCTCGGCAGCCATCAGCCCGGACTCGTAGGCCGCGTGAACCGTGCTGTTGTAATCCGGATGTGCCGCCTCGCCTGCAAAGAAGAGCCGGTCACCGACAGGTTTTCCGAGGACCGCATGGTCGCGCCGCCGCGCGCCCTTGGCGACATAGGAATAGGATCCGAAACTGTAGGGATCGCGGCTCCAGTTCGTGCTGAGATATCCCGTCGGCGCCCGTCTGCCCTCCGCCGAAACGGACAGCGGGACGAAGCCGGCAGCCATGGCCGAGACTGCGGTTTTCAGGAAGGTTCTGCGTTTCATGGTCGGCCTGTTTTTGCGCGGATGCGGCTTTAGGACGGCAGCAACACGCGCCTGCCCCTGAACGGTCACAGCGCGCTCCTGATCCCGTCAACGATACCGGTGCACCTCGCAATTTGCGAGCTTGCGGCCGATGATTTCGTGGAACGCGTTGCCGTGGCCGACGATCAGCAGCGGTCTTTCCGAAATGGCGTCCAGATCGCGAACGAACTGCGCGATCCGTGCCTTGAAGACATGGTCCGGCTCCACGCTGATGCCGCCGGTTCCGTCGCTGTGCCACCATTCATCGGCGAGATGTCCGAACTCCAGTTCGGGAAAGTCGTTGCTCAGCGCCTTCGGCGGCCTGCCGACATCACAGCTATGCAGCAACAATTCGTGGTGGCCGTCCCTCACGTCCATCGAAATCCCGTCCGGGAACAGCAACTGCGCTGTCTGGATCGCCCGTGTCAGCGGAGAGGTGATGACGTGCCGGATCCCGAGATCGATGATCTCCTCGCGGGCTTTCAGGGCCTGTTGACGGCCGAGATCCGTGAGCGGCGCGTCGAAGATCATCGGATCGCTGTCACCTGTTTTGAAGACGGCGTTGAATTCCGACTGGCCATGTCGCACGAAATAGATCGGCATAAGCTTTCCTCTGCAAGACGATGGCCGTTGCGGCGTGTTTCATGGGTCTCTGACAGGCGGCTCACGCCGCGCACCAAATCTCGGCGCAACAGACGTGACCCTGTCCAAACGGATCGCTTCAGCTCGCGTCCGGGGGCAGAAGCACCGGGCCGGATCTGGCAAAGGACAGGTTCAGTTCCGTCCCGACCACAAGCGTGTCATCGACATTGTCCTGAACGGCGAACACCTGTCCGAACGCCCCTTCGAGCGTATACTCCATCCGCACACCGACATAGGTCGCCTTGGCAACCCGGGCCGGCATTCCCTCTTTCTCACCGAGCACGAGCCGGGACGGACGCACGGCAATGGTGGCGTTCCCTTTGGCGAGGCCGCGCGATGCCAGCGTGTAGCGATAACCGCTGATGTCGACCGTCGCCGTGTCTGCCGCGACATCCACGATGTCGCACGGGATCAGGTTCGCCTCGCCGATGAAATCCGCAACGAAGGCATCGACCGGCTGATCGTAGAGCTCGCGCGGCGTGCCGATCTGCGCGATCGACGCATTGCGCATGACGACGATCTGATCGGAGACCGCAAGCGCTTCTTCCTGATCATGGGTGACGTAGACGACCGTCAACCCCAGATCCTGCTGGATTGCGCGGATGTCCTCGCGCACCTGCCGGCGCAGCTTGGCATCCAGATTGGACAGGGGCTCATCGAACAACAGCACCTGCGGCTCAAGCACCAGGGCTCTTGCCACCGCGACGCGCTGCTGCTGGCCGCCGGACAGTTCGCTCGGCAGGCGGGCTCCGAATCCCTTGAGCCCCACAAGATCCAGCCCCTCATGTGCCCGCGCGCGCGCAGCCGTTTTGTCGAAACCGGAAAAGGTCAATCCGTACATGACGTTCTCCAGAACGCTCATATGCGGAAACAGCGCGTAGGACTGGAACACCATGGACACGTCGCGATCGGTTGCCGGTAGCTTCGTGACATCCGTATCCCCGATCAGGATGCGCCCGGAACTGGCCATCTCCAGTCCGGCGATCATGCGCAGCGTCGTCGTCTTGCCGCAGCCGGATGGCCCGAGCAGCGTGACGAGCTTGCCCGCCTCGATGTTCAGGTCGATATTGTCGACCGCCGTCACATCCTTCCCGAAAAGCTTCGAGACCCCATCGAACCGGACCGGCGCGGCTTTGCTGCGAATGTGTGCATCGCTCATGACGCTTCCTTCATTTCGATGTGTTTGCGGCGGCCGATCTGCACTCGTCCGACGAGAAGCTGCAGCAGTCCGACAGCCGCCAGCATGACGAAGATCAGGGTCGTGGAATAGGCAATGGCAAGGCCGTAGTCGTTGTTTTCGACCCGGCCGATAATGTAGCTGGTCGCCATGTCATATTCCGCGGACACCAGGAATATGACCGCTGATATCGCCGTCATCGCCCGCACGAAACTGTAGACCAGGGCTGCCAGGATCGCGGGGCGCAACAGCGGCAGGATCACCCGTCTGAAGGTTTGCCAGGAGTTGGCACCGAGGGTCAGCGAGCTTTCATCGAGCGATTTGTCGATCTGCGACATGCTGGCGATGCCCGCGCGCACCCCCACGGGCATGTTTCTGAAGATGAAACTGACGACAAGGATGATGCCCGTGCCGGTGATTTCGATCGGCGGCACGTTGAAGGCCAGAATGTAGCTGACCCCGATCACCGTGCCGGGAATGGCAAAGGACAGCATCGTTCCGAATTCGAACGCGTTCTTGCCGGCAAAGCTCTGCCGGGTCAGCAGGTAGGCGGTCACCAGACCGACGGCGGCGGTCAGCGGCGCCGCGATGGCCGCGATCGTGATCGTCGTCCAGAAACTGTCCCATGCCGCGCCTGTCCAGCGGATGCCTTCTGCCTCGAACCGAACGGAAAAGGCGGTCACGTAGTGCTTGAAGGTCAGGCTGTTGTTGACACCCCAGAGTTCGACAATGCTGCCGTAGATGATCATCACGTAAACGACGGCGGTGAAGAAGGCCCAGACCAGGGCGATGGCCAGAACCGGGAGGGCAAGGCCTTGCGGCATCAGCGGATGAACACCGGCGTCCCCCTTGCCGGACACCGTCGTGTAGCTTTTCTTTCCAAGCCACGCACGCTGCGCGTAAAAGGCCGAAAGGGTGAAGAAGAGCAGCACCATCGCCAGGACGGCGGCCCGGCCCTGATCGTATTGCGCTCCGACAATCGCGAAGAAAATCTCGGTCGACAGCACGTCGAAGTTCCCGCCCAGAACCAGCGGATTACCGAAATCGGCCATGCTCTCGATGAAGCCGAGCAGAAACGCATTGGCAAGCCCCGGCCGCATCAATGGCAGGGAGACGGTTTTGAACGTTTGCCAGCGGCTGGCGCGAAGCGTCTGGGCGGCTTCCTCCATCGACGGCGAGACACCCTCGACGACACCGATGAGCACCAGGAAGGCGATCGGGGTGAAGGCGAGTGTCTGCGCGATCAGGACGCCCGGCAGCCCATAGAGCCAGCGTGTCGGCTGCACACCGAACAGATCCGCGATGAACACCGTCACCGTGCCGGACAGACCGAACAGCAGAATGAGCGCAAGACCGATCACGAAGGGCGGCGTGATGATCGGCAACACCGTCATCGCGCGGATCAGGCGCTTGTAACGGAACCCCGAGCGCGTGACGACAAGCGCGAAAGCCAGTCCCAGCAGTGTGGTGATCAGCCCGACAAGAACAGCCAGGAACAGCGAGTTCCACGCAGCGCCGCAGCGCGCACCGGCCAGGCAGCCCAATCCCCAGATCCGGTCGTCGAAGAACTTGTCGAAAAAGACAAGGATCGAATAGCTGCCATCATCGGTGACGAAAGCCGCGAACAGCATCTTGGCGATGGGAAAGAAAACGAAGGCCGTGACGATCACGATCACGCCGCCGATCGCACTGACGACAAACACATCGCCATTGACCGCCCCGCGTGCCGCGATGCCCTGCGTCAGCAGGAACAGGAAGGCGGACGCACAGATCATGGCGCCGTAACCCATGCCGAACTGGCGGTCATCCAGCGGGCCGAATACCGTATTCATCCAGTCGAAATTGTACCCGCGAATGCCGATGGAAAAACCCTGCACGATCATCCACGCGAACCCGAGCGCACCGGCAATGACCAGCAACCGCGCATAGGCGGGGTCCGACTTGGAATGTCTCAAGGCAAGAAGCGGCAGTGCCAGCGGCAGCAGCAATGGCGCAAGCCAGAGCTTTTCCCCCTGGGCGATCAGGAAAGCGGCGGGCGCGTAGTCTTCATCGAAAGGATAACCGTCGACCAGCCACTCGAACGACCAGAAGCCGTCCTCGATGCCGTACCAGGGCAGAAGGCCGAACCCGGCCCACCCGGCAATGATCCAGAAGATCAGGACCGGGGGGGTGGTGCTTTTCGCGGACAAGGTCACTTACTGCGGCAGCGTCGAGACCTCTTCGTCCCACTTCTGCAGCAGGCGCTTGCGCTCGTCGGACGACCCGTACTTCTTGAAGTCATAGTCGATCAGCTTGATCTGGCTCATGTCCGGCGCGCTCTCGGAGGTCTGTGCCCCCTTGTTGGACGGCACCTGGAATGCATTGACTTCCAGCGCAAGGTTCTGGGCATCGGCACTGAGCGCCCAATCGTAGAATTTCTTGGCTTCGTCCATGTTGCGGGCGCCGTCGATGATCGACATGGAGCCGATTTCGTAGCCGGTGCCTTCGCAAGGCGCGACCACCTTGACCGGGAACCCGGACACCGCCTGCTTGACCGCATCATGCATGAAGACGATGCCGATCGTGTTTTCCCCCCGGCCGGCGGCCTTGATCGGCGCGGATCCCGACTTGGTGTACTGGTTGATGTTCGCGTGCAGGCCCTTCATGAAATCGAAGCCTTCGTCTTCGCCGAAGATCTGCACCATTGACGCCAGCGTGGTGTAGGCCGTGCCCGAGGAATTCGGGTTCGCCATCTGGACATGCCCCTTGTATTCGGGCTTCAGGAGATCCTTCCAGCAAGCCGGCTCGGGCAGGCTGTTTGCGGCCAGAAGGTCGCTGTTATAGCCATAACCGAGCGCACCGGAATAAATGCCGATCGTGCGATTTCCGGCACTTTCAGCCTGGCTGATTGCCCAGTCGTGCAACTGGTCGCGCATGGGCGAAACATACTCGGCCGTAAGGCCTTCTTCTGCGGCCTGAAGATGCGGATCGCCGGTGCCGCCCCACCAGACGTCTCCCTTCGGATTGGAGGACTCGGCACGAATTTGCGCGAAGGTTTCACCCGACGATTTGCGGGTCATGTTGACGTCAATGCCGGTCGCATCTTCGAAACTGCGGGCCATCAACTGGCACCAGTCTTCCTGCGCGCTGCAATAGAGCGTGAGCTTGTCTGCCTGAGCCATCGAAACACTGGCCGCGAGTGCGACAAGGGACCCCGCGAGAGCGGTAACGGTTCTTTTCATATCTGTTCCTCCCTGAACAATGATGTCTGGCCGTTTCGGCCTGTCTTTTGTTGGACCCCTAGGAAATCTGGCGAAGCTTCCCGGGGATCAGGTTCGCACCGCGACTGCCCGCTATGTCGAGCAGCAAGGTGCTGAGTTCTGGTTCCGAAACCAGTTTTGCGGCCTTCTTGGCCGAGAACCATCGGCGCGTTCGTTCGCCGCGTTCCCTCCAGTTCTTTTTCAGTTTCTCGACAACCAGCGGATAAACATGCACCTCGCACCGGCAACTCTCGCCGCGCGGCAACATCTTTACGTAGTGGTAGGTTCCGATTGGTTTCGCATGAATTCTGCCGAGAGCCCCTGCCTCCTCGCAGGCCTCGATGCTTGCGGTCTCCCAAGGCTTTTTGCCTTTCATCAGCCAGCCTTTTGGAATGACCCACCGCCGTGTCTCGCGCGATGTGATCATCAGGACGCGGGGTTTACCGGAATTCCAACGCAACGGAAGCGCAGCTGTCTGCGGAATGACAAGTTCGGCAATGTTGGACATCAATTATAATTACCTTGTTATATCGGAGATTATCAGCACCACCCCACGGAAAATGCAACAAATTTTGTCCAAATTATTGAGAAAATTACCTAATTTTTGTTAGGAGGCGAAAGGGCTGGATTTCAAGATCGAGTGCGTAGCCGGTTAGGCGCACTGGACCCGTGAAAAGCAAAGGGAGACCGCAGCAGTTGCTGGCAGGAAGCGCCGCCTTTCACGCACTGCAGTTACCGGGCAAGCCGGTCGAAGAAAAATTGCCACGGCGATTGTCAGACTGATTTGACGAACGGGATCCTCGTGAAACCGTAGCCTAAAGATCCACCACCACACCGCTTTCTTCCGCCGCGCGGGACTGGCACAGGATGACCGCGTCTTCGCGCTGTTTTTTCGACAGCACGAATTCCTGGTGTTCGACCTTTCCCGAGACAAGGCCGCATTTGCAGACGCCGCAGATGCCGCCGGAGCACTTTGTGTCGATGGCAATGCCGGTTTCGGCGAGGACATCGGTGGCCGTTCGAAGCTTAGTCGTTTGAAATTGCAGGAAGAGTCCCGAGCCGCTTTTGGCCGCCGGCTCGGGCACGTCTGCGGCTGTTCCGCTGGCCGGTGATCAACACAAAAAAACGTGGCCAGGCCGTCAAAGCTATGCGGCCACGCAGTTCGCTCGGGTTACCGGTCTTTCGGCGGTGCCGGGTATTTCACCCCTGCGAAAACCGTCCCCCAAATCTCGATGTCGCGGATGGTTTCCGGTGCCACTTCGAGCGGGTTTTCTTCCAGCACCGCAAAGTCGGCATGCTTGCCCGGCTCGATACTGCCGATCCGGTCGTCCATTTCCAGAACATAGGCGGCGTCGATGGTCACCATCCGCAGTGCCTGCTCGGCGCTCACCCGTTCCGCAGGGGCCAGTACCTCACCGGATTGACCGAAACGGTTGACGGCCATCCACATCAGAGAGAGCGGTTCTGCCGGCGCGACGGGGAGATCCGAGTGAATTGTCGCTGGCACGCCATTGGCGACAAGCGTGCCGAGCCGCGCAGCCTGTGCCGCCCGGTTCGTGCCGATATACTCCGCGTTCAATTCGCCGCGCAGATAGACATAGCTGGGATTGACACTGGCGACAGCGCCCAGTGCCTTCATCTTCCTGATCTGGTCAAGCGACGACAGGCCGAAATGCTCGAACACGAAACGATGGTCAAAACGCGGCTTGATCTCCTGCAGCTCTGCCAAGGCATCAATAACGGCATCCTGCGACGCGTCCCCGTTCGAGTGTATGTGAATTCGATAACCGGCCTCCCACCAGGGTCGCATGGCATCAGCCATGTCGACCGGTTGGGTGTTCCAGATGGCCCTCAGTGCAGGATCGAAATAGCCCGGCTCGCGAAGGGCCATGGCGAGGCCGAGAAAGGCATCATCGGCGAAGAACTTGATGCCCGAGAAGATGACCTTGTCGGTATTGTCGTCCGCAAGCTTGGATACGGCTTCAACAGCGCCCTCGCCGTGCAGGCGCGTGAACGTTGAGGCATCTGCCACAATCACGATCCGAAGGGGTGTTTCAGGAGCATTGAAATAGGAGTTGAAGAATTGCTGCTCGAATTCGGGATTTACCGTTCCATATGCCAGTTCAGTCGTCGTGGTGATCCCTGCCTGCCGGTTCAACGCAATCACCTGCTCGATGGCCGGGGCCATGTCGGCGGTGGCCTTTTCAATCTCCGGGACCAGCGCAAAAACCGCTGCGTCCACGGCAAGGAACTGTCCGTTCGGTTGCCCGTCCGGACCAAGTTCGATACCCGGTATTCTTTCGGCGTCCGCAGCGGTCACCCCGATCTGCTCCAGGTAGGGCGTGTTGGCATAGGCAAAATGGACCGAAGCGTCCCAGATGATGATCGGGCGTGTGGTCGAGATCGCATCGAGGTCGGACTTGTCAAGATGTCCGCCCATCGCGATTGAATCGTAACCCCAGGTAAAGATTGTCTCCGTCGAGCCAGGATCGTCCGCCACCGCGTCGCGCAACCGGTCCAGCGCTTCTTCCTTGGACGCGACACCCGCAATCTCGGTCCCGAAGGGGTTCGGTGTTGAATAGTAAGCGACAAGGGGCCGATTGGTGATCGTGTTTGCGGCAAGGATGGGATGTTCGTGAGAGGCGATCAGCCCCGGTACCAGAATCTTGTTCTCAAAAGTCCGGTCAACGACATGAGGAAACCGATCGATCAGCCCCTGCAGGTCTTCAAGCTCGCCGACGGCAGCGATCCGTCCGTCCTTCACGGCAACAGCGGTCGCTTCCGGTAGCCCCGGGTCCATGGTGATGATCTTTTCGGCGATATAGACCGTGAGCGTTTCGTCTTGCGCCCAACCCGGCAAACCTGGCAGCAGGAAGGCGGTCAAAAAAACCTGAAAAATCCGAAAGCAGTTTGAACAGCGCATCGTCACCCTCCCAAGTCAGGGCTCAGTGAAGCGCGGTTTCACTGACAACGGAAGCCCCCGAATTTTGACGATCCCCTCTTCACAAATCCACCACCACCACACCGCCCTCTTCCGCAGCGCGGGACTGGCACAGGATGACCGCGTCTTCGCGCTGCTTCTTCGACAGCACGAAATCCCGGTGTTCCACCGCGCCGGAGACAAGGCCGCATTTGCACACCCCGCAGATGCCGTCGGAGCATTTGATGTCGATGGCAATGCCGTTTTCGGTGAGGACGTCGGTGGCGGATTTCTCCGCCGGTATCTCCAGTTCCCGGCCCGAGCGGGCCAGCTTCAGCGTGAAGGGGTGGTTCACGTAGTCCGGCACGTCCGGCACGTTGAAATATTCGACATGGCGCTCGTCCTCGGTGAAACCGGCGCGCTCCGCCGCCTCCATCACGGAAGTCATGTAGCGGTCCGGGCCGCAGGCATAGACATGGCTGCCTTTTTTGTACCCGCCCAGAACATCATCGAGGTCCGCACGGGTGCCCTGATCACTGAAATAGAGTTGCACACGGTCGGCCCACGCGAACGCCGCCAGGTCTTCCAGGAACCCCGCATCGGCCTTGCGGCTGCAGGAATAATGCAGCTCGAAATCAGCGCCTTTCCTGTGAAGCTCATGCGCCATCGCGATCATCGGCGTGACGCCGATACCGCCGCCCATCAGGAAGGTTTTTGTCACCCCTTCGGCAAGCGGGAAATGGTTGATCGGTTTTGAAACGAAGATCTTGCGGCCTTGCGTGAAAATCCGGTGCAGCAGCTTCGAGCCGCCCCGGCCCTCGTCTTCGCGCAACACCGCGATCTGGTAACGGCTGCGGTCGGCCGGGTCTCCGGAGAGTGAATACTGGCGCAGGAATTCCGGTGCGACCACGATGTCGAGATGGGCACCCGCCTGCCACTCGGGCAGCGGTTCTCCGTCCAGCGCGGCAAACTCGTATTTGGTGACGCCGCCCGTCATCTGCTCGGTCTTGACGATCTCCACCCGGATGACCGGGGCATCGCCGGAGATGGTGTATTCGTGCGCGAGCCCCTCCGTCTCGCCGCGCTCCAGCCGCGCCTTGTATTCCTGCGCCGTGATCAGCGCCTGATAGGCCTCGATGCCCTTTTCCCGGTCCATGGGAAAGGGGAACGGCCAGGGATGCGGGGCAAGGTTCGCCGGATAAACAGCCAGCGTCTGATCCTCGTATTTCAGATCAAGGTCCTTCTGCAGACCGCGCGCGTTGACCGGCTGTTTCGCCGCCTTGTAGGAACCGTCTTCGTAAAGCTCGATGTCCCACCACCATTTCTTCACCGGGTTGCGCTCGCCGTGGCCTGCCATGTCGTCGAGTTTCGCCAGAAGGGGCGCCGCCTTGGGCACATGCATCGCCGCCCATCGGAACGGCGCTTCGGCGAAAATCCCTTCCAGGTTCCACGGACAGGTCTTCATGCAGCGGCCGCACATGGCACCGCCCTCGTTGGTGATGCGGTAAGTCGTGCATTTCTGGCTGTCCGACTTCCAGATCTCGTAGCCGTTGAACATCAGCTTCGGCCCGGCGGTGATGGCCCCGGCCGGGCACTCGCGCGCGCATTTGTTGCAGGCCTCGCAGAAAGCCTGAAGGCCGAAGGAAATCGGCTTGTCATGAGCAAGCGGCATCGTCGTCGTCACCGCGCCGGATTTCAGCCGCGGACCGAGGAACGGGTTGAGGATGACCTCACCGATGCGGCTGACCTCTCCGAGACCGGACAGCAGCAGGAGCGGCGGCTGCAGCACCTCGCCGTCCAGCACCGTATGCGCCTTGGCCCTGTAACCGAGATTGCGGATCTGCTTGGCGACGATGCTGCCCAGGATGGCAAAACGCAGATAGGCCCGCATCGACTGGGAGACGGCGATCCAGTCATCGCCCGACGCGCCTTCCATCGTCTCGAAGCCCTGGTCGACCACCATCGAAATCGCCTGGTCGTGCGGCGGGTCGAGCGGCGCGCCGGTGGCGTCGTGTGAATACCAGGCCCAGTCCGGGCAGCGCGACATGCCGGCCGCGTCGATGCCGAGGAAATAGGACATGGCCTTGAGATTGTCCGCATTGCGCTGCGGATCGGAGGTCGTGACAGCAATCGCAGGTTCCGGTTCGCCGTCCTGCAAAAGAACGAAGGCCCCGAGCGCCCGCCGCTGCGCCATCGATGGGGCGGACTTGCGCGCGTAGTAGCCGTTGGTGGCGGCCTGCTGGTTCTTCTTGCCCATGTCGCCGAATTGCGAACGGGCAAACATGTCCGTGCGCTTGGGCACCCTCGCGATCCGCTCCTCGTCGAAATAGGTGGTCGGCACATCGACCCGCTTCAGGTTTTCGAACGGATGCGGCCCATCAACGAAACGGCGGGTTTGATAAGGGTCGAGCGTCCGCGCGCTCTTGGCCGTCCTATAGCCGAAACGCCAGGCAAGGCCCTGGGTGACGGAGCGCGGCTGTTCGGCAAGAGGCACAAGCGGCCTGTCATGGGCAATGTCGAACTCCGTCGTGACGGCGGCAAGAGAAAAGCCGGTCCCGACATAGGGATTTGCCAGTCCCTCCTCCTCGATTGTTGCAAGCCCCGCGGCAACCGCCAGCCGGTTGAGGTCGACATCGGACGAGGAATGCCCGTGGGCGCGGGCGTCGAACCCGAGCAAACGAATGTATTGCGCGATGACAACGGCGATTTCCATCGCCCTGAGAGCAGAGCGATGTGCACCTGCACCCGCCAGCCAGTCCTCCCCTGGCTCCCCGGGCCGGACGGCGCGCGGGGTCTGCACGGCGAAAACCAGCGCATGCCGGTGACCGTCTATGCCCTTGGGCGGCGCGTTCATGGCATCGCGCAGATCCGCCATGATCATGTCGATACCCGAGGCCAGCGTCTTGGTCTGGGTCGTGCGCAGCTTTTCCGCAAGCCGGTCGATATCCGGGTTGCGGAAGGACTCCGCCAGCATCAGTTCGGACGAAAGCGCACAGGTTCCGATCATGGACGCATCGGAGAAATAGCCGAACCCTTTCAGGTGGTTCGCCCGCTCTTGCGGGTCTGCCGGAACATCGGCTTGCGCCGGATTGACGATGCCGTCCCGGATCGCGTCGAGCATCGCCTGTGACTCGCTCATCGCATTGATGATGTTCTCCGGATCGGAACTTTCAAAGGACATCTGCCGGAAAGCCGGAACGGCCTCCGGATCCGGCTGATTCCCGGCACGTGCAAGACGCTCCAGCGGAAACGGCCCCAGATGCGCGGGGCGCGACTTGTCGGAAAACAGCTTCATGGCACGCCCCCTTTCCCGCGCACTCAAAGGCGCATCAGTTGAACCTCTTCGCCTTCTGTCAGCGCGTCGATCGTTTCCATGAAATTTTCATAGAGTCCCTGGTCTATTTTGCCGGCAAAATGATCGTTCAGTTCACGCACGAGCACGTGGCAGGTTTTCAGCTTTTCGCGGCCCAGCGCGGTGAGAGCCAGTTCCGTGTAACGCTTGTCGTCGTCGGGAGAGGTACGCTCGACAAGGCCCCTCTCTTCCATGGTTTTCAGAAGACGGGAAATCGCCGGGCGGGCGATGCCTATATACTCCGCAAGGGTCGACGGTGTCTTGACGTTCTCCAGTCCGACACCGCACAAGACACACCACATCAGCCGGGTGATGCCATGCCTGGAAAGCCTCTTTTCCAGGCGCGCCTCCATGATCCGGGCAAGCCGTGTCACCTTGAACCCGATCCGGTTGTGCAGCCGGTAGCCCTCTGCCATTTCAATCCTCGCCGACAAAGCGGTTGACTTGCTATCCACCATATTTTCTTATGCAATTAACAATGATAATTAATCAAGTTAATTACTGAGGTATCAGTTTCGGGAGGGAGAGACAATGAAAATGAAAATTCAAGGTCTGTGGACGAAACTGTCGGCCGTGATGGCGTGCGCCGCCGTTGCGCTCGCCATGCAGCCGGTGATGGCGGACGAGCTGAAGATCGCGCATTTCATGCCGTCCATGCATCCGATGGACCGGGGCGTCATGACACCGCTGGCTGAGGAAATGGCCGAGGCGACCAACGGCGAGGTCACCATGCGGATCTACCCTTCCGGCGAACTCGGCAAGGGTCCGGTCCAGCAATACAAGCGGGTCGTCACCGGCGTTGCCGATATCGTCTTCGGCATCCCGGAATATACGCCCGCGCAGTTCACCAAGACCGGGCTGGTGCACATTCCCGGACTGTTCGCAAACGGCACCGACGCGACCAACGCCCTGTGGGACAATATCGGGTTGATCGAGGATGAATTCGCGAAGGCGAAACTCCTCGGGCTGTGGGCCAACAACCCGTCTGTGCTGATCACGCGCGAAACGCCGGTTCGCACCGTCGCGGACATGAAAGGCATGAAAATCAGGACGCCAAATCCCGTCATGGCGGCACTGGTTGAAGGTTGGGGCGGCATTCCGGTGTCGATGCCGGTTCCCGATGTCTACAACGCCATGAACACAGGTGTCATCGACGCGGTCATGATCGGCCCGTCCGGTATCCGGTCCTACAAGCTCAACGAAACCGGCAAATTCGTCACCACCAACATCCCCTCCGCCGTCGACAGTTTCTATCTCCTGATGAACAAGTCGAGTTGGGACGGCCTTTCCGAAGAGAACAAGGAGAAGCTCACCGGTTTGACGGGCCGCGGGCTCAGCCTGCGCGGTGCGAAGGCCTTTTTCGAGGCCGGTCAGGCCGGTCTCAAGCTGGCCTCCGACAGCGGTCTTGAACTGATTGAAATCACACCGGAGGCCGAAGCCGAGTTCCGGGAAAAGATGGCGCCATCACTGGCAAAGGTCATCGATGAAAAGGGCAAGCAGTCCGGAAGTGACGCGCATGCTATCGTCAAAGCGCTCGGTGGCCGCTAGACCGTGCCGTCACCAGCCCCCGAGGACACCGGCCCGCGCTTGACGGGCTGGCGCAGGCGGTTCGAGGCCCCTTTTGTGGTCGCTGGTGCGCTGCTCGTGTTCGGGCTGATGGGTCTTTCCGTCGCCGATGCCTTCCTGCGTTCGGTGATCAACAGCCCGATCTTCGGGGCGAACGACTATGCCCAGATCATCCTGTCTTTCGTCGTTGCGGTCAGCTTTCCCCTGTGCGTCCTGTCCGGCCGCCTGATCGCCATCGACACGCTGTTGCGGTTCTTCCCGGCCAGGCTGCAGGTCTTCCTCGACTGGGCATCGTCGCTGCTTGGCATCGCCATGCTCACCTATCTCGCCTGGCGCGCCTTCTTCAATGCGCTTGAGGCGGCGTCCTTCGGTGAAACAACCTTGCTGCTGCAGCTCCCGTTCGCCCCGTCCTACTATGCCGTTGCCCTGGGCTGCGGTCTTTCCGCGGTGGTACTCCTCCTGGAAAGATGGGCGAAATGAGCCCCGAAGTCTGTGGCGCACTCGGTTTCCTGGCCCTTTTCGTGTTGCTGGCTCTCGGCACGCCGGTCGCCATTGCCCTGCTCGTGGTCGGATTTTCCGGAACCGTCGTGTTGTCGGGTTTCACCCCTGCGGCCTTCACCTTGAGCGGACAGGTGTTCGCAACGGTGACAGTTTACGAGCTGACCATCATTCCACTCTTCATCCTGATGGGAAATCTCGCGTCCACGGCCGGTTTGAGCCGCGACCTGTTCGAGGCCGCCCACAAGACCATCGGACATCTGAAAGGCGGGCTCGCGGCGGCTACGATCATGGGCTGCGCCGGCTTTGCCGCCCTGTCCGGCTCGTCCATCGCCTCGGCCGTCACGATGGGCAAGGTGGCTTATCCGGAAATGCGCCGGTTCAACTACGGGGCGAGGCTCGCGACAGGCTCGATCGCGGCCGGCGGCACGCTCGGGATACTCATTCCACCATCGACCGGGTTTGTGATCTACGCGATCCTGACGGAACAGTCTATCGGCCGTCTTTTCATGGCGGGGGTTCTGCCCGGTCTCCTGCTGACCTCCATGTTCCTGCTGGCAATCGCAGTCGTGACGCTGATACGGCCGGAGGAAGGTCCCCGCGGGCCTCGTTTCGGCCTGCGCGAGAAACTGGCCAGCCTGTTCCGCGCGACCGGGATCGGCGTGATCATCCTGATCACGATCGGCGGCATCTACACCGGTTTCTTCACGCCGGTCGAAGCGGCCGGTGCCGGCGCCTTCTTCGCCTTCATCATGCTGATCCTGAGGCGCAAATGCACCTTCCCGGCGCTCTATCAGATCAGTGCCGAGACGCTGAAGACGACGGGAATGGCCTTTTTCATTCTCATCGGAGCGAATGTGTTTGCGCCCTTCGTCGCGCTGTCCCATCTGCCGGCGACGATCGCCGACGGCATGACGGGGCTTGCGCTCGGCACTTACGGGACCCTGTTCCTGATCCTGCTTGGCTACGTCATTCTGGGGATGTTCATCGAAGGTCTCTCCTTGCTGGTCATCACCTTGCCCATCGTCTTTCCCCTCGTGACCGGCCTAGGTTTCGATCCCATCTGGCTGGGTGTCGTCATGGTGATCGTTCTGGAGATGGGGCTGATTTCCCCGCCGGTCGGCGTGAATGTCTTCATTGTCAAAAGCGTCGTGCCGGACGTTCCGATCGAGACCATATTCGCGGGCATCATGCCGTTCTGGCTCGCCATGATCGCAACGCTCGCCCTGGTCGTCGCCTTTCCGGACCTGGCTCTTATGATCCCGAACGCGATGTTCGACTGACGTCCTTGCAGACCCCCATGCTTTGGCTGCCGCACAACCGGTGCAACACCCTCATGCCTTCGATACTGTTTCCGGAGCGCAGATCGGTCACAGGAGGTTCGCGTTTCCTCCGGCGCGCCGGGAGACCTGCCTCGGAAACCTCATGTGAAACAGTAGGCCTATCTGGCGACGAAATAGCCTGCACCTGATGCAACCGCGACAATCCTGTCCTTGCCCAGGGAAGCGAGCCGCACCGGCCTTCGGAAGCGGTTGTCGAGAACCAGGGCGTGATCTGCTTGGGCAACCAGCAGCGTCATGTGGCCCTGACCCTCCGCGGTCTCCAGGACGAGGAGCGGCACCTCAGCGTCGCTGAACCCGGCGGCCATCAGCATGGCGCGTTTCAAAAGCGCGTGGTCTTCGCAATCGCCTGCCCGGCTGAGCAGCGTTGCAAGCGGATTGGCCCAGTGGTCGTCGATGACCCGGTCGCTGACATAGTGGATACGGCGGGACAGGAATGCCTGGACACGTGCCGGACGGGATATCCGGGGAACGGCTCTGATGAGGGCAACGGCCGTCATCCACGGTTCGACCCGCGTGTCCCGGCAGGCCCCGCGTGAACAGGAGGCAAGCCAGTCCGCTTCGGCTTCCAGTCTCGGTTTTGACAAGCTCCAGCGCCGCGCAAGCGTCGTATCGGACCGGCGATTGAAATCGAGCCCGGCATGGCTTGCCGCCAAGGGCACCGGTTGCACATGCGCGCGCACGCCCTGTCCATTGTGCGAGATGGTCCGGGAAATGTCGGCCAGACGCGTCCGCTCGGACGCCTGTGCTCCGGCCGTAAACACCAAACAGAAGAAAAACCAGCCTGCGAGCCCTCTCCGGAACCCGGAACCATACCGCATCGACGTCTGCCCCGTTCAGGCACGCCGATGCTCCGTTATCGTTCCCGCAAAGCTTCCGAACGCGCCTTGATGATCGGCTTCAACAGGTAGTCGAGAACGGTTTTATTCCCGGTTAAGATCGATGCGCTCACCACCATTCCCGGGATTATTGGTAAACGTTTGCTTTCCGAGCCGAGCCAGTTGCGCTCGGTCCGCAGGATCACCCTGTAGAACGTGGTGCCTTCTTCGTTGGTGATCGTGTCTGCGCCGATGCGTTCGACAACGCCGGGCAGGTCGCCGTAGACGGTGAAGTCATAGGCGGTCACCCGGACCCGTGCCGGCTGCCCGGGAAACAGGAAGGCAACGTCCTGCGGACGGATCTGCGCCTCGATCAGAAGGCTGTCGTCCAGTGGCACGATTTCCGAAAGGCTCTCCCCTGGCGAAACGACCGCCCCGATGGTTGCAACGGAGAACTTGTTGATGATCCCGCGCACCGGTGCCCGGAGCACCGTGCGGCGGACCTTGTCTTGCGCGGACTTGATGGTTTCGTCCAGGATCGTCAGCTCGTTGAGCGTCCGGGTCAGGTCCTCGTGGGCCCGTGCCCGGAACCCGAGCACGGCGCTTTCGAGGCGCGCGGCCGCCTCGGTGATGGCTGCCTCCGACCTCGGAATGGAAGCGTTCACAAGCTCGACCTCCAGCGTGCCGCCCTGTGCTTCGCGTTCCAGGCGAAGCAGGTCCATCTTCGGATAGGCGCCTGCGGCCGACAGGTTCCGCGCACTTGCAAGTTCCTCGTTCAGGAGTTCCGCGGACAGCCGGAGGCTCTTGAGCCGCGTTTCCAGTTCCACCTTTTCAAGCCGGCGCTGGGAAAGCTGCTGCTCGATGACTGAAAGTTCCTGCTTCAGCGCGGTGGCGCGTGCGTTGAAGAGCGCCATCTCGCGGGCGGCTGCCAATTGATCGAAACCGCCAACCGTCAGATCAAGGCCCGTTCCCTGCGCTTCGGCGTCCAGCCTGCGGGCGCGGATGAACAGCGCGCTGCGCTGCTTTTGCAATTCACCGAGATCAGCGGCAAAATCGGTATCGTCGATCCGGACAAGCGGTTCGCCTGCGTCGACGACATCGCCCTCCTTGACGAAGATTTCCGCGACCAGTCCGCCTTCAAGAGATTCCACCACCTGGATCTGGCTGGACGGGATGACACGGCCGTCGCCTGTCGTGACTTCTTCTATTTCTGCAAGATAGGCCCAGGCAATGAAGGCACAGAGCAGCAGAAGCACCGCGAACAGAAGCGCCCAGACGCCGGTGTTGGTCCGGCGGGCCAGAGCCTCGCGCACGTCGTTGGCAAAGGTTTCCTCAACCCGGGACATGGCCGCCCCCCGTGCCGGATGCCTGTGACTGGTAGCCTGCCTTCGCACCTGCCTTCAGCCTGGCAACGACCACATCCTTCGCGCCGTCCATCAACAGCTTGCCCTTGTCCAGCAAAAGAATGCGGTCGACGAGATCCAACGGCCCATCGCGATGGGTAGCCACGAAGAGCGTGATGCCGTCATCCGCGATCTGCCGCAGCCGGTCGCAAAGCTGTCGTTCCGACATGATGTCGAGATAGGCCGTGGGCTCATCAAGGCAGATGATCCGCGGCGATCTGACAAGACACCGCGCAAGGGCGACCGCCTGCCTTTGCCCGCCCGACAGGCTGCGCCCCCGTTCCTCGATATGCATGTCGAGACCGTCCGGGTGGCGCGCGGCGAAGAAATTGACCCCGGCGAGATCGACCGCTCGCTCAAGCGCGGCTGCCGATGCATAGGGAGCGCCGATCAAGATGTTCTCCCGGAGCGTGCCGGTAAACAGATCCGCGTCCTGCAGGCACAGCCCGACCATCGACCTGAGATCGGCTGCCGAGAATTGCCGCGTGTCGATGCCGCCGAGGAGATAGGTTCCCGCATCCGGCTCATAAAGACCGGCCAGGATGCGCACAAGCGAGCTCTTTCCGGATCCGACCCGTCCGATCACGCCGATCTTCTCACCCGGTTCGGTGGCGAAGCTAATGTTCTCAAGCGCCGGAACCGAGTTCCCGGGATAGTGCAGCGACACGCTCTGGAAGGCGATCCCGGTGTTCTCGAACCCGGAAATATCCCGCGCGGTGTAGCCACCTTCGGTTTCGGATTTCATGAGCCCGTCAAGGCTTCTCAAGGCGCTACGTGCGTGCAGCAGGCGGGCCAGCGTCTGCGCAATGTTGTTCAGGGGAGCGAGCACCCGGCCTGCAAGGATGTTCGCAGCGATCAGCGCACCGATCGTGATCAGGCCGTCGAGGACAAGGAACACGCCCCAGACGACGATGGTAATCGACACGAGCTGGAACACGACGCCCGTGAACGAGGAGGCCACATTGGCCCAGTAGCGGGCGGTCGTGGTCGACCGGCTGGCGGCGGCAACGGCACGGTCCCATAAACGCCGGAACCAGCTCTCTCCGCCGCTGACCTTGATCGTCTCGAGCGAGGAAACCGTCTCCACCAGAATGGATTGCCGGCGCGCCGCGTCCTGCTGGCTCTCTGCAAGTGCCCGCGACAGGGGAAACTGGACAAGGCCCGTTACCGCGATGACAACCGGTACCGCAATCGCGGGCACAAGGGCGAGCGGTCCGACCAGAAGCCACATGACCCAGACGAATATGCCGATAAACAGGAAGTCGGTCGCCGCGATGACCGTGGAAGATGTCAGGGCATCGCGCACGGAATCGAGATCGCGAACCTGGTTGGCAACCCCGCCGGTTGAAGGTGGTCGCGCGATCATCTTCAATCGTAGGAAATGGTCGAACATGCGTCCGGCGACGGCCATGTCGACACGCCGTCCGGTCTCATCGACGATCTTCATGCGCAGCATCTTGAAGATGAAATCGAACAGAAACGCGATGAGCACGCCCAGCGTCAGCACCCAGAGCGTCGGAATGGCCAGATTGGGGATCACCCGGTCGTAGACATTCATGATGAAGAGCGGACTGGCAAGCCCGAGCAGATTGCCGATCAGCGCAGCGATCACCACTTGCGTGTAACTCGGCCAGAACCGGCGCACGGCAGACCAGAACCAGTCCTTCGGCGTCTCGGTCCGGTCTTCCGGCGAGTGGCTGCGCGCCATGACACTGACGAACACGACGACCGGATGCTTGGCCCCGGAAAGATCGGCAAGCCGCAGCGACCGTTCTCCTTCGGAAAACGCTGCCGACCAGGCCCGGGCAGTTCCCTCGCGCTGGTCGATCTTTTCGACCACAAGGGCGGGCATATCTTCCGTTAGGACAATGACGGGAAGCGTGACGGCAGGGATGGACTTTGCGTCCATTTGATCGACCCGCACCGACAGGCCGAGGCGCTGCGCAGCGGCTTCAAGATGTTTTACGGACAGACCCGCCGGCGAGGCTGGAAGCCCGCGCAACAATTCAGCCCTGTTCGCTACGATGCCGTGGAAACGTGCGATACGGATAAGCGCGTCCACAAGTCCGTTCGACGTCTCTTGCGAACCGGCCTTGGCTGCAGGCCCGAGGTCATGTGTGTCGTCCGAGGTGTCGGACGCATCGAAGTGGATCGTTTTGTCAACCCCGTCCACCGCGTCCGCCTCACCACTTGCGCAGTGGTTCGATCAGTCCCCTGGATCCGACGAACCAGGGCACCTCGTCCGAGCCGGGTGCGCCTTCCGGTGGCGCAGATACGCCAACGGACGCCAGCAGACTGCCCGTGGATGCCAGCAGTCGATAGCGGGAAAACACGGATATGGTTTCGGAACTGATCAGTTGAACACGCGCGGTGAAGGCCGAATTCTGTGCGATCAGCAAATCCAGAAGATCGCGGAGGCCTGCCTCGTATTCCTTTTCATAGCTCTCGATCACCGCTTCGGCCGCAACCGTCTGATCGCGCAAGGCCTTCAGACGGATGTCATTGGCAACGATGTCGCTCCACGACCTTCGGACGGTCTCGTCGACCGTGCGCCGCAGCTGATCGAGCTGCATCTTGCTTTCCGTCACCTTTTCGCTCAGCTGCCGCCGCCGATTGGTGTCGATCGTTCCGTTGAACAGGTTCCACGACATGGTCATGCGAACAGCGAACTCGTTGTTCCGGCCCGGCGTCCCGTCCAGATCCTCGCCGACCGAGGCCAGTCCCTCCACGCCCAGGCTCGGCAGGAACGGCGCTTGGGACTTGTCATAGTCCGCCGTTGCAGCATCCACGTCAGCGGAGCCGGCTTTGAGCGACGGATGATTGTTGCGCGCGGTTGCGATCGCGCTGGCCTGCGACTTCGGCACAGATCTCGGATGACGTGGTGCCTTGAGAGCTGGCGGTGCAATGCCGATGACACTTTGGAACCGCGCATTCGCAGCACCCAACTCCCGCAGGACGTCTGCTCGCACCGCATGGACGGCGGCAACCCGCTCTTCCGCCTGCCGCAATTCACTCTCTGTCGCGGAACCGCCCTGGACCTTGGTGCGCACGATGCCGAGCAGCCGCACGTGCTCCCGGATATTGTCATCGGCGGCGCGCAGGATCCGGTGGTGCCGAAACACGTCGAGAAAGGCCTCGGCCGCATCGAGCCCGGTCAGCTCCGCACGCTCCATCACCCGGGCCGCGGAACCGTCGATACGTGCCGATTGCCGATAGATTTCGTTCGCACGCGCAAAGCCGTCGAAAAAGACCTGTCTGGCGACCAGCGTCGCCTCACGTGCATTGCGCCACTCCCTATTGTCGGTCACTTCAAGCGAATTGGGACGGTCGATGTACTGCGCGCCAAAGGACGCCTCGAGGTCGACCGTCGGCAGATAGGCCCCCAGTGCCTGATCATATTCGGAAGCGACCGAGCGGCGGTTGGCGGCAGCAGCAAGGACCTGCGGATTCGTTGTCACCGCGCGTGCGATAGCTTCATCCAGTGTCAGCGCATGCGCATGCGGGAAAACGGAGCTTGCGAGGACCAGCGGCAAGACCAGAACGCAGCCTTCAAGGAACCTGGCGGGCCGAAGAATAAAATCGACACTGTTTACAACATATGCAATTTTAGATTGTAAAAAAGCTAGCATACTACCAAACCAAAAATGCACTGACAATTTTAACCAGGCACTTTCCCCACCCCGAACGAATTACTCTGCGGAATTATTAAGACCGACACTCCTCTTCATCCGTAGTTTATCCTGCCCACTCAATAACCATAGCGCAGTTTATTTGGACACGGCAAAGACTTTTTGTTAAAAAAGTGTTAAACCAAAATTAAATCTATTGTCGTCCGTTTTCGCGCTTTTGTTAATCCTGCTGATGAGCATGTGTCGTGACTAGCATTCCGAGTTCCGGAATTACATTTACGGAAAGTGAAAATAGTGCGGTTGTCAACGCGGCAGATGGCTTGCCTCGAATTCAAGATTCATCTCTGCTGTTTCGAGGAAATTACGTAAGGCAAGGCCCTGATCTTGTGATCGAGCATGGTGATCACGGAACCCTGACGATCCTCAATTACTTCGAACAACCGCATTTGCCGGATCTTGAAACCGTTGAAGGGGCGGTGTTGAGAGGGGACACCGTCGGACGGCTGGCAGGGGCGCAGGCACCTGGCCAATATGCGCAGGCCGGCGCCGGAGGCGCGGGCACTCCGATTGGGAACGTTCAGGCTGCGGAAGGGTCGGCAACCGCGCTGCGGACGGACGGAACGACTGTCACGCTTTCCTCGGGCGACGCCGTCTTCCAGGGCGATGTGGTCCAGACAGCCGGAAATTCCTCTCTCGTCATCGTGTTCCTCGACGAAACACTCTTCACCCTGTCGGCGGACGCCCGCATGGTCCTGGACGAGCTTGTCTACGCGCCGGGCGGGTCGGGGAACTCCATGGTCATGAACCTGGTCCAGGGCAGTTTCGTTTTCGTCACCGGCCAGGTCGCTCCCAGCGGCGACATGCGCATCGAAACGCCCACGGCAACGATGGGCATTCGAGGAACGACGCCCATCGTCGACATCAGCACGCTGGATGGCGCGACGCGATTTGCGCTGGCGCTAGATCCGGGTGGGCAACTCGGGTTCTATCAGCTGTTCGACAAGGTGACCGGCCAGCTGATCGGAACCGTGAACACGACCGATTCAACATTTCTCGTCACCGCGCCCGGCACTGCGCCGATTATAACACCCAGGACGCCGTCCGAATTCGCCGCCGCCGAAGGACAACTGCAGCAGGCCTATGGTGCCTACGGCGCCGCTGGCCTCGGTCAGCAGAACCCCAATGACACAGGCCCTGACGGCTCTCAGGCACCCGGCGGTCCCGGCAGCACCGATTCAGGTGCCAACGAGCTGAACGGCGGTCCGGTGCCGGAACTGTCCGACCCGGATCTTTCTCCGCTAGGTGACGGCAGCAGCGGCCTGAGCAATGACGGGCCTTCCGGCATCGGCGACCGTGACCGCTCCGGCCCGGCGCTTCGGGATTCGGCGCCCCCTCCAAACAATCTGCAGCAACCGTTCGACGACAGCTCGGCACCTCCAATTGAAGACGACGAACTTGCGGTGATCGTTCCCCCCAATCTGACGACACAAGAAGACCAGCCTTTTGTCTTCAGTGGACTGAACATTGAAATCCCCGGAGACAATTCCGCCACCGTCACGATCGTGGCGAAATCGACCGTCACCCTGGCTCAGATAAGCGGGCTGACCTTCCTCGAGGGAGACGGTATCGACGACGAGCTGGTTACGTTCACCGGCCTCGAGGCGGATATCAATGCGGCCCTTGCAACCATAACCTACACGCCAACGCCGAACAGCGAGACCGGCGGGCTCGATCTGACCGTTTCTGTCGGCCAGCAATCCGTTGAAGCCGAACTGCCGATCTTCATCGAGCCGGTCGCGGATGCGCCACTCGTCTTTGACATCGACCTGACTGTTGCGGCGAACGGCAACATCACGGTGCCATTCCTCGGCTACGACCCGGATGAAGGTGATACGATTTCCTTGTTCACCTTGTCCGAACCATCGATCGCTCTGCTTGATGTGTCTGAAGACGGGACATTCACATTCGACACGAACGGATCTTTCGACGACCTCAGCGCTAACGCAACGCAGGAGATCTCGTTCGAGTACACCGCCGTGGACAGCACCGGGCTCATATCGGAAAGCCCGGCGACGGTCACAATAACGGTTCAGGGTGTCAACGATCCCCCTGTCGCGGAAAATTTTGAACTCGTGTCGAACACCACGCTAAACAGTGGTTTCGAAGACGGCTACGCGGGTTGGCAGCGGATCAGCGGCCCGCAGCAAGGCCCCAACGGCGAGATCATTTCGTCCGGCTACACAATCTCGTTTGACATTGACCAGTCCGGTGCGCTGATCCCTGGCGACCCGCACGTTGCCGATATCCGGTTCTCTGGCGTGCTCGCCACTTTCGGGGACGGACCGGACAGCGGAACGGCATTCGGGCCATCGCTGGAAAGCAATGTGTTCTTTGCGTTTGCAGATGACATTTTGGAGTTCTCCTATCGCTTGTTTGCAGGACAGTCCAACAGCACTGACGACGCTGCGGTGATAACGGCGGAACTGATCGACCAGAACACAGACGAAATCTATCCCGTGATTTCCGATTTGCTTCTTTTTCGGGAAGCGGCAGAGACCCAGAACGTGAGCATCGCGATTGAGGCGCCTGGCGATTACTCGATACGCTTCAACGTCGGCAGCTTCGATGAAACGGACAACGGCATCATCGGCGCGCGGCTTGCAATCGGCACGGCCGGCATCGTCGGTTCACAAGTGCTTGCGGGCGGAACAACCAGTTACGACGCCGAGCGCTTCCTGGAAAACGCCTCGGATCCGGATGGCGACACGATTTCTCTGGCAAGCGTCTCCGAGCACAGTCTGTTCGACGCCAGCGTAAAAATTGAAAACGGCATGGTCATCTATGACACCGGCAATGCTTTTGATTTCCTTGCAGACGGGCAGACGATCACGGACAACTTTCAGTACACGGTCGCTGACGGCAATGGCGGTTTCGCAACGGCTGTTGCGTCCGTTGTCGTGACCGGTACCGGCATAGGTGCCAATAGTGCGGGTTTGAATTTCGTTCCCGTCGCGGATCAGACGGGTCAGGGTTCTGAAGTCCAGCAAACCCTCACGGGTCCGATCGGGAATGCAGTCACGCTTGGAAACACGCTCACCGTGCCGACCGTAACCTATGCGTTTCCGACGTCGAACCAGACCGGATCCGGATTATCGGCCTATACGCCCGCACAGCAGATGGCGGCGGTCGCCGCTTTGTCCGTTTGGGCAGATGCTTCGGGTTTGACAATTGCCCGGGCTGCAGATGGTGAGCCGGCTACAGTCCGCTTTTTGCACTCGTCGGAAATTTCTTTCGCCGAGACATACGAAACACGGACAGGCAGTACGATCGTCACCAACGCGGAGGCAATCGGTGGGGACGGTTTCGAACCCGGCACGTTCGCATTCCAGGTGCTGATGCACGAGGTAGGGCATGCGCTCGGGCTCGAACATGCCCCCGAGACGGTCTCCCAGCTTCAAAGCATCATGTCATCGGTAACGGCAGACCGCGTCGGCTCGGACTGGTGGAACGAACAGGGCGACTGGACCTATGCGCAAACGCCGATGGTGGAGGATATTTCCGCGATCCAGCTTGCATATGGCGCCGGCACGCAAACCCGCGATGGCGACACGACATACGGCTTCAACAGTTCCGAACCGGGATCGATCTACGACTTCACGGCCAATGACAGCCCGGTGCTTGCAATCTACGACGCGGACGGTTCGGATATCCTCGACTTTTCCGGCTGGGACACGCCTGCAATCTTGAACCTGAACCCGGGTACCCTCTCTTCTGCAAACGGCATGACGAACAACATCGGCATCGCACATGGAACCGTGATCGAAAAGGCGATCGGTGGTAGCGGCGATGATCTTTTGATCGGCAGCGAGCTGGCAGAAGAACTGGATGGCGGCGCCGGGCTTGATACCCTGATTGGCGGCGGCGGCGCAGACACCTTTATCCTCTCAAACGATGATTTTGCAGATGTCATAGTCGATTTCGAAAGCGGCGAGGACAGGCTCGATCTGTCGGGCCTGCTGGACGCGAACTTCAGCTCCGGGACTATCGGCGACTATGTGAAGGTTGAACAGGAAGGCGCGGACGCGGTCGTCAGCGTCGATCACGACGGCTCCGGCGGCCCGTCGGATTTCCGGGACGTGGCCGTGCTGCAATCAGTCGATGCGGGAGGAATTATTGATTTTGTCTTTTCCGATGACGGTGCCCAGACACCGGACACGATTGTTTCCTGAACCTGCCTCGGACGCCAGCCGGGCGCTCTTGCCGATGCTTTTTGACATCCGATGAAACAGCTGATCCGAAAACTGAATTCCGTTTTCGGCGTTGCGCGCCTTTCAGCGTTTGTGTTGCTGATCGTCCTGCTCGGGGTGCGTCTTCTCGACCCGTTCGTCGTGGAACTCGTGCGCCTCAAGACTTTCGATTTCTATCAGGTGCTCAAGCCGCGTGTGTATGAGGACGTTCCCGTCACGATCGTTGACATTGACGAGAAAAGTCTCGCGCAACTCGGACAATGGCCCTGGGCGCGCACGACCATGGCCGACATTCTGAACAACATCGCCCAGGCAGGCGGTATCGCCGTCGCCTTCGACGTTGTCTTCGCGGAACCCGATCGGCTCTCGCCCGATCAATATGGCAAGACCATTCGCGGCCTGAGCGACGCGGCGCTCGGGGAACTGGCTGCCCTGCCGTCCACGGACAAGGCAATGAGCGACGCCATGCGCCGGATGCGCGTGGTTGTCGGTCAGGCCGGCGGCGTTGACTTCATAACGGCGGACCGGCCGGAACAGCCGCAAACACCGGTCGCTCTCCTCGGACCGGATCCCACGGCGTTCATGTTCGAATATCCGAAGCTGCTGAGAAACATTCCGCTCCTGGAAGATGCCGCGATCGGCAAGGGATTGTTTTCCATCTATCCCGATCCCGACGGCATCGTGCGGCGCGCGGCCCTGACAGTGGTTGTCGAAGGCAAGGTTCACCCCGCTCTCAGCGTGGAGTTGCTACGCGTCGCAACCGGGCAAAATGCCTTCGCGGTGAAAAGCAACGAAGCCGGCATCAGTGCGGTGGTGGTCGGCGGCGTTGAGGTGCCGACCGACAGGAACGGACGGATCTGGGTTCACTACACGCCGTCTAATCCGCAACGTTACGTATCTGCGGCCGATGTTGCCAACGGCACATTCGACACATCCAGGATCCGGAATCACCTGATCCTCTTCGGCACATCGGCGACCGGTCTGCTGGATCTGAAGGCGACACCGGTCAACCCGGCAATGCCTGGCGTCGAAGTGCATGCGCAGATACTGGAGAACATTCTCAGCCAGTCCTTTCTGACGCGGCCGAACTACGCACTGGGCGCAGAACTTGTCGCGACAACGGTCCTGTCGCTCCTGACACTTCTGCTCGTGCCAATTCTCGGCGCCCTTCCGGTGCTCGTATTCGGCTTTGTGCTGGCAGCGAGCTGGGCCGCGGGCAGCTGGTACTTCTTTTCCAGTGAACAGCTGCTCCTGGACGCAGGCTATCCGCTGTTTGCAAGCCTGAGCGTCTATATTCTGCTCGTCTTCATCAACTATCGCAGGGAAGAGATCCAGAGACAGGAAATCAGGTCGGCCTTCTCACAGTACCTTGCGCCGGACTATGTCGAACAGATCGCAAGGAATCCGGAGAACCTGACGCTTGGTGGCGCGAGGCGGCGGACCACCGTGCTGTTTTCCGATGTCCGCAACTTCACCAACATCTCGGAAAGCTTCGCGAAAAACCCTCAGGGGCTGACCAGCCTGATGAACCGGTTTCTGACGCCGCTGTCCAACGGCATCATGGAAAAACGCGGAACCATCGACAAATACATGGGCGACGCGATCATGGCCTTCTGGAACGCGCCGCTGGACGACGACAGTCAGGAAATCCACGCCTGCGAGGCAGCCCTGGTCATGGTCAATCGCATGCGCGCGCTCAACGAGGAACGGATGCGGGAAGCCCGGGCGGACGGGCAGGAGTTCTTCCCGCTCAATATCGGGGTCGGGATCAACACCGGCGACTGTGTTGTCGGGAACATGGGCTCCGAGTTCCGCTTCGACTACTCGGTGCTGGGCGATTCCGTCAATCTCGCGTCGAGGCTCGAAGGACAGACGAAGACATATGGTGTCACCATCCTGATCGGAAATAGCACTGCGGAGAGGGTCAGCGATCTGTTCGCGCTCGTTGAGGCCGATCTCATCCGGGTCAAGGGCAAGCAGGAACCGGAACGCATTTTCTGCCTTCTGGGAGACGTCGATATGGCATTGAGCCGAACGTTTGCAGCCGGCAAGGCAAGCTTTGAAGACATGCTGCGCCACTACCGCAGTCAGGATTGGGACGCGGCACTGGCCCGTTGCCGGGAAATCTCGGAGGCCGGGGACGGCGAATTGGCAAGGCTCGCCGCAACGTTCCGGGCAAGGATCGAGAATTTCAAGAAGACACCGCCCCCTGCAAACTGGGACGGCGTCTATGTCGCCGAGACCAAGTGACGCCGGTCCCTGGTATCAGGCGGTCTTGACGTTCTGGGTCTGGGTGCCGAGTTTTTCGATACCGAGGCGCATGACTTCGCCGCCCTTGAGATAGACCGGAGGCTTCTGACCCATGCCGACACCCGGAGGGGTTCCGGTCGAGATCACGTCGCCCGGCTGCAGGCTCATGAAGCGGCTGCAGTAACTGATCAGGTGCGGAACCTTGTACACCATGGTCGACGTCGAGCCGTTCTGATAGCGATGGCCGTCAACCTCGAGCCACATGGCAAGCTGATCGAAATCCCCGACTTCGTCCGGCGTCACCAGCCAGGGCCCGAGCGGTCCGAAGGTGTCGCTGCCCTTGCCCTTGTCCCAGGTCCCTGCCCGGTTCAGCTGGAAATCGCGTTCCGACACATCGTTGATGACGCAGAAACCGGCAACATGCTGCAAGGCGTCTGCTTCCTCGATGTATTTGCCGCCCTTGCCGATCACGACACCGAGTTCGACTTCCCAATCCGTCTTTTCC
Organism: Roseibium sp.; assembly: GCF_965232425.1. GTDB lineage: Bacteria > Pseudomonadota > Alphaproteobacteria > Rhizobiales > Stappiaceae > Roseibium. The sequence continues at coordinate 3,546,421 of NZ_OZ246971.1, read as the reverse complement.
GAGCCGCGCGGAATCTGGACATCATCGTCGGGGCCGACGATTGCGGAGGTCCACTTTCCGAAAACCACGGGTTCGGGCGGCACGTCCAGTCCCGACTCGGCAGCATGGTCGGCATAATTCAGGCCGATGCAAATGAACTTGCCGACGCTGCCGACACACGGTCCCAGCCTGAGATCTTCCTGGGGCTGCCCCGGAACGAGGGGAAGGCTGCTTGGATCGAGGCCTTTCAGCTGCGCCACCTTCTCCGGCAGCAGGCTGTCTCCGGAAATATCGGTCACGTGTGCGGAAAGATCGCGCACATGTCCATCGTCGTCGAGCAATCCGGGTTTTTCTTGCCCTGCCGGGCCGTAACGCAGCAATTTCATGTGTCAGTTCTCTCGTTTCGCCAGTGGTCTGCCGGTCAACCGCAACGGACGGCTGCAAGCGCCGGGTCATTCATATGGGATGCGCCTTGCCGGAAGAAGCCCGCATCACCGGATTCCGGTACGTATTCGAAAGCACAGGGGCGTGCATCACGCACCGTCGTTTTTTCAGATCGTGACGCCGCCATCGACCGCCAGTGCCTGTCCTGTCACGAACTGGCTTTCGTCCGAAAGCAGGTAGATCGCCATGGGCGTGATGTCCGCGACCTGTGCCAGGCGCCGCATCGGCTGTCGCGCGATGAAGTCCTTTTCAGCCTGTACCGGGTCCGGAGCAGAGGCAATGCGTCCGCGAAGGGACGGCGTGTCGACCGTTCCCGGACAAAGCGCATTGCAACGGATGCCCTTGGTGACGAAATCGGCGGCGATGCCCTTGGTCAGACCGATGACGGCGGCCTTGGAGGCCCCGTAAAGCGTCCTGACCGGAAATCCCTTTATGGAACTGGCCATGGACGACATGTTGACGATCGAGGCAGAGCCGGTCTTTTCCGCCTGCCGCAGCATGCCTGGCAGGCAGGCGCGCGTCAGCTTCATCATGGATGTCACATTCAGATCGAAGCCGCGCTCCCAGTCCTCGTCGGTCACGTCCAGCAGGGTGCCGTGATGCACCATGCCCGCGACGTTGAACAGGCCGTCGAGGTCGGGAAGGGACGCAACGAATTGACCGATCGCGGTTCCGTCGGTCACGTCGAGCCCGTGGGTCTCGATCCCGTCAAGGCCGTCCAGCAGCGCCACGTTCTTGTCCGTTGCGATGACCTTCGCACCTTCCGCCGCACAGGCGATTGCGCTCGCTCTTCCCATGCCCTGACCTGCTGCGGTGATCAGGATGTTTTTGCCTTCAAGACGCCTCACATGACCGCTCCAATTTGCCAGGGCACGAACTCGACACCGCCAAAGCCAAGTTCCTCGCTTTTCGTGTGTTCGCCCGATGCGACGCGAAGCAGCAGTTCGAACAGTTCCTCGCCCTTTTGCTCGATGGTCACACCGTCCGTGACGATGTCGCCGCAATTGAGATCCATGTCCTCGGACATGCGCCCGTACATGTCCGAGTTCGTCGCCAGCTTGATGCACGGCGTCGGCTTGTAGCCGGAGACGGATCCCCGTCCGGTGGTGAACACGACCAGGTTTGATCCCGAAGCAAATTGTCCTGTCACCGAACACGGGTCGAAACCGGGGCTGTCCATGAAAACGAAGCCCTTCCGGTCGACCTGTTCGGCGAATTCGTAAACGCCGGCGAGCGGCGCGGTCCCGCCCTTGGCAACAGCCCCCAGGGACTTTTCAAGGATCGTCGTCAGGCCGCCGCGCTTGTTCCCCGGGCTTGGATTGTTGTCCATTTCGCCGCCATGCCGGGTGGTGTAGTCCTCCCACCAGCGGATGCGCTCCAGCAGCTTTTCACCGACATCCCGCGATTGTGCCCGGCGGGTCAACAGGTGCTCCGCGCCGTAGATCTCGGGCGTCTCGGACAGGATTGTCGTGCCGCCATGACGCACGATCAGGTCCGAGGCAAACCCGAGCGCGGGGTTGGCCGTAATGCCGGAATAGCCGTCGGAGCCACCGCATTGCATGCCCACGGTGATATCGCTGATCGGCGCGGGGCTCCGCGCCACCTTGTTGGCAATTCCGGCGATCCCCTCGAGTTCTTCAAGCCCCTTCTCGATGGTCCTGCGTGTGCCGCCCTCGTGCTGAATGGTCATGTAGCGCAGGGCGCCGTCCGCCCGGATCGGGCGTCCGCCGACAAGGTCGGAAATCTGCATGACCTCGCAGCCGAGGCCGATCAGGAGAATGCCGCCGAAATTCGGGTGCTGGGCATAGCCAGACAAGGTCCGGAAGAGCGCCGCGTATCCTTCGTTTTCACCCGACATGCCGCAGCCTGTCCCGTGCACGATCGGCACGATGCCGTCCACGTTAGGGAACCGGTCGAGCAGCCCGTTTTTCTCGGCCGCTTCCGCGATGAACTGGGCGACGGATCCCGAACAGTTCACCGAGGTGAGAATGCCGAGATAATTGCGCGTGCCGGTGCGTCCGTCGGCGCGCCTGTATCCAAGAAACTTTCTCGAATGGTCGATCTCCGGCAACGGCGCATTGTGCGAGGCGAACTCATGCTCCTGCAGACTGTGGTCCTGCATGCCCAGATTATGCGAATGCACATGCTCTCCGGGCTGGATGTCCGTCTTCGCCTGTCCGATCACCTGACCGTAGCGATAGACGTTGTCTCCCTTTGAGATTGCCGAAGACGCGATCTTGTGGCCCGGCTGAATCTGACCGCTCAACGCCCGAGACACTCCGTCAAGTTCCGTGCCTGCGGGAAGCGGTCGCAAGGCGATGACGACATTGTCGTCCGGCCTGAGCTTGATGAATCCGCTTCCGATCATACCGCGCCTCTCCCGCACCAATGGTCTTCAAGATTGTGGGTCATTATTCTCCCCACGACCTATCTTGACTTGCCGATCTTGTCAACTAACATGTTAGTCAGCAAGAGGCGATTATGACAAACACCGACATCGATGCGGCGCGGCTACAGGACATCAATGCGTTCGAGGGCTCGCTTGCCCAGAAAGTCTATCTGGCGCTCCAGGAAGCGATCCTGTCCCTGCAGTTCAGACCGGGAGAAGTGCTGCGCAAGGCACCGATTTGCGAGAAACTCGGCGTGTCGCGGTCTCCCGTTTCAGAAGCGATCGCAAGGCTTGCCAACGAAGGCCTCGTCGACGTCATCCCGCAATCGGGAACCCGCGTCGCCTATTTCTCTATGGATGATATCCGCGAAGGCTCCTTTCTGAGGCAGGCTCTGGAACTGGCGAGCGTCGCAAAGGTCGCCTCGGACCGGACGGAAGACCAGTTTGCGCAGATCAACAGGAACATGCGGCTTCAGACACTTCTCATTGAAGATGGCGACATCCTGGGCTTCTACCAGGCGGACGAGGAGTTTCACGAACTGCTGATGCTGTTCACGGGATACCCGCGGCTGAAGGCGGTCGCGCGGCTGGTGTCGCTGCAGGTGACGCGGGCACGCATGCTCCTGCTCCCCACGCCCGGCCGCGCTGTCGAAACCCTGGAAGAACACCGGGCCGTTTTCGACGCCATTCAGAACCGCGACCCGGACGCGGCGCAAGCTGCACTGCGTCACCATCTCGGACAATTGATGCCGCGCATCGAGGCGCTCGCCGAAACCCGTCCGGAACTTTTCCAGTCCCGCTGATACAGGAACCCCGCATGAAGGTAACCGACACCACCTTGTTGAACGGCCGCACGAAAAGGCCGGTCCCGCTTACGAAAATGGGCTTCGGTGGAGCCCCTCTCGGCAATCTCTACCGTGAAGTGTCCGAAACGGATGCCCAGGCGGCCCTGCAGGCCGCGTTTGACGCCGGAATCCGCTACTTCGACACGGCGCCTCAATACGGGCTCGGGATTTCGGAACGAAGGTTCGGCGAGGCGCTAGCCAGGTTCGGCAGGGACAATGTCCAGCTCTCGACGAAAATCGGCCGTCTTCTTCTTGATTGCGAGCCGCATGAAGTCACCCCGGAAGCCTTCGTCAACGTGCCGCAGAAGCGGATCGTGTTCGACTACACCTATGACGGTGTCATGCGCAGCTATGAAGCCAGCCGCGAGCGCATGAAAATCGGCAATGCCGACATTCTGCTGGTGCATGATGTCTGCGTCTTTTCGCAAGGTTCGCAGGAACAGAGCGACTCCAAGGTTCGGGAGCTGTTCGACGGCGGCGGCTACAGGGCCTTGTGCGAATTGAAGGACGCCGGAGACGTCGCGGCCATCGGCGCGGGCGTGAACGAATGGCAGGTCTGCGAGAAGCTGCTCGGCCTCGGGGATTTCGACGGGTTCCTGCTGGCCGGCCGGTATACGCTCCTGGAACAGGAGGCTCTGGAGAGTTTTCTGCCGCTCTGCGAAAAACGCGATGTCGGCATCATCCTGGGCGGCCCCTACAATTCCGGCATCCTGGCCACCGGTCCCGTCGAGGGTGCCAAGTACAATTATGCGGATGCGCCGCCGGAGATCCTCGAACGCGCGCGCAGGATAGAGGCCGTCTGCAAATCGCACGGCACGCCGCTGATCGCCGCCGCGCTTCAATTCGTCCTCGGACATCCCTGCGTCAAGACGGTCATCCCCGGAGCCGTGAGCGCCGCCGAGGTCAAGGCCAATGTCGAGGTTCTGGAGACACCGGTGCCCGCAAGCCTGTGGTCGGATCTCAAGGGTGAAGCGCTTATCCATCCTGACGCTCCGATACCATCGGAGCCCTGATCAGGCTGTACGCCGGCTAAACGCGTTCGCTCTCGGTTGGACGGGGGATCGCGGCGGCTTCTGAAAGCGGAAACCACTTGGCGAACCGCGCGCAGACGGCGCTTTCGCCAACGAGGCTTATCTGGTCGGTTTTCAATGCGCTCGAGAGCGGACGGTCTCCCATCCAGACCTCCATCATCGTGCGGGACCGCGACGTGATGAAAGCGTTCACGTCCTTACCCGGATCCTGGTAGCAGAGATCGACTTCGCCGCCGGAGCAGATCAGCCACCAGGTTCCGAACTCCTGCAGATCGGGAAACTGGAAACAGATCACAGTTTCCCCGTCTGGCAGCTGGTCGAGCGCGAGATTGCGCTGGATATCGAACATCAGGAAAGTGACATCCAGATCATCGTCGTCCATTTCGTCCCGGGCCCAGCGCATCCCCCACACGGCCAGCGCCTGGACAACGGCGGACAGCTCCTTGCCGGCGGGCGTCAGCCGATAGTCATGTCCGCGCTGGCCGCTTATGGGTCGTTTGACGATGACGCCGGAGGCTTCCAGCTCTTTCAGACGCTTGTTCAGGATGGTCGGTGAAATGCGCGGCAACCCGCGCTGCAGGCTGGAAAACCGGCTGGATCCGAGCAGGAGTTCGCGCACGATCAGCATCGACCAGGGATCGCCCAGGATCTCGGTCGCCTTTGCCACGGGACAGAACTGGCCGTATTTTTTCATGCCGGACCTCCTGGATACTCCCTAGGGTACGGACCCATAAATAAAGCCATTTTGCCGTCCTTCGGATTTGGCCGTTTTGGCCATCTGCCGCGTCGCGAAAGGCTTCATTTATGGGTTCCCACCCTAGAACGCGACACCTAACTACGCAATACGTAGTTCATTGCTACATCTGCAGAAGTATCGGGGAACACGGCCAAACCGTATCTGAAGTCACATCAACATAGCGGTTGCCGCGGCTGCGGCGCCTTGCAGATGGAGACCTTGGATGAGACGCCCCGGACTGATGCTCTACGGCATCCTTTGCTATTTTTTCTTCAACATCGCGTTCCTTTACATGGCCGGGTTCCTGCTCGGCGTCGCGGTCCCGAAGGCGATCAACGACGGCGTTCCGTCCGATCTGCCGGCGTCACTTGCAATCAATGCTTTGCTCGTCTTCCTTTTCGGCTTCTTTCACAGCCTGATGGCCCGTCAGTGGTTCAAGGACCGGTGGACGAAACTGATCCCCGTTGAAGCGGAACGCAGCACCTATGTGCTGCAGGCAGCGGCCTTCCTGTCCCTTCTCATGCTGTTCTGGCAACCGATGCCTTTCGCGATCTGGTCGGTAGACGGCATTTGGGCTCTGCTGGTTTACGCCGTGTTCGGCATCGGCCTGGTCACGGTGCTCCTGTCCACCTTCCTGATCGATCACTGGGAACTCTTCGGCTTGCGCCAGATCCGGGCGAGCGCCATCGGCGCACCGGCGCCGCGGCCCGTTTTCAAGACACCGATGCTCTACAGGCTCGTGCGTCATCCGATGCAACTGGGCGTCATACTGGTTTTCTTCGCAACACCCGTCATGACCGCAGGCCATCTGTTTTTCGCCGTCACGATGAGCGTCTATGTCCTCATCGGTCTTCATTTCGAAGAACGCTCCCTGGTCCGCGAATTCGGCGCGACCTACCGGGATTACCAGACCCGCGTGCCGATGCTGGTGCCCAACCCCTTCCGGTTGCTGCAACGCCGCGTACGACCCGCGTGACCTTCAAGATCAACCCTTCTCAAGTCATCAGCGCCGAAGCCCTGAACCGGGGTAACGCGCATGCACACTCCGAGGAAAAAGTCATGACAAAACACGCCTTCCAGGCCCCTCACCTGTCATCCGGTCCCGAAACAACGCCAATCGTCGATTTCTGGATCGAGGTGATGGCGCCAAAGTTTCTGAAGTACCGGCATGTCCTTGTAGGTGGTTTGCGTCATCACAGCGCGGCGATCATTCCCGGACTGCCGATCCGCAGGGGAGATCGGGTGCTGGATGTCGGCTGCGGCTTCGGCGACACGGCCATCGCGCTCGCCGGACGAACAGGTGACGACGGGCATGTCCTCGGCATTGATTGCGTCCCCGCCTTTGTCGCCCAGTCATGGCATGCCGCCGAACAGATGCTGGTCGGCAATGTCAGCTTCGCCTGCCGCGATGCCGAAAGGTCCCTGCCCCGGGGCGAATTCGACTACGTGTTCGCGCGCTTCGGCACGATGTTCTTTTCCAGTCCCGTGGCGGGCCTGCGCAACATGCGCAAGGCCTTGAGGCCCGGCGGCCGCATGACGCACATCGTATGGCGCGACCGCGACGCGAACCCCTGGCTCTCCGCCGCCCGCGAGGTCCTTCTGACGCATCTGCCCCAGCCCGACGCAAACGCGCCCTCCTGTGGTCCCGGCCCGTTCTCCATGGCTGACGAAACCGCGACACGCGCCATCATGGAGGCCGCCGGTTTTCGGAACATTCGCTTTGAAAGGGTCGACGCGAAAGTGCTGGTGGGCCGAACCGTGGAGGAGGCGATCGCCTTCCAGCTCGCCCTTGGACCGGCCGGAGAAATCTTCAGACTTGCGGGAGCCGTGGCGCAAGCAAAGAGGGCCGTCATCGAAAGCGATCTCCATCGTCTCTTCGAGGCCGTTCCCAGGGATGATGCCGGACTGTGGATGGACAGCTCGTCCTGGGTCATCCACGCGGATGCTGCGGATTGAAAGCACACTCGCCTTGTCCTCGCCATTTCGGGCCGAACAGTTCGCGAATGCCTTTCCTCAGGTGCCGCGACCTACGCAATAGTGTCGATAGAACCTACCGCTGAGAATGGTATGATACCCTCTAGAAAAACCAAAAATCGTGATTGACGTCATCGAGTTACAAGCGATTGATCGGTGATTTTGCGGGAACGATCCTGACCAAAAGCAAGCCTGCAAACGCGCCCGAGCAGTCGTGAACATGATGAAGCTGGGAGGGCAACACATGCGTTTCGGAAAACGGTCCATTGCAACCTTGGCGATTTTGCTGGGCAGCGCGGCTTTGGTGATACCGGAAGGCGACCATGTCCAGGCAGCCGGTGGCAAAGTCACGGACCCTACAGGCACGGCACCGGACCGCTACGTCTTTTATCCCGGCACCGAAGCACTTGGCGAAGACGAAATCAGGATGACGGCATGCGGTACCGGCATGCCCTCCGCGCGCCACAAACAGGCCGCGACCTGTTTTCTGGTCGAACTGGGCAACGGGGACAAGTTTCTGTTCGACATAGGCACCGGCTCGATGGCCAATGTTGCCGCCTACATGATCCCGTATGACATGCTCGACAAGGTTTTCATCACGCATCTGCACACCGATCACTGGGGAGATCTGACGTCGCTCTGGGCCGGAGGCTGGACGGCGGGGCGCACCGGCCCGCTTCGTATCTGGGGTCCGAGCGGTGCAACGGAGGACATGGGCACGAAATACGCCATCGACCATTTCCTGAAGGCCTACAACTGGGACCTCCAGACCCGGAATTTCGCGCTCAGCCAGGAGCCCGGCAAAATTGAGGTTACCGAGTTCGACTACACCCAGGAAAACGGCATTGTTTACGAGGACAACGGTGTAACTGTGCGCTCTTGGCCAGCGATCCACGCCGGAGACGGGCCCGTCAGCTACGCGCTCGAGTGGAACGGTTACAAGATCGTCATCGGGGGAGATACCCTTCCCAACAAGTGGTACATCGACTACGCGAAGGATGCGGACCTGGCGATACACGAAACCTTCATGACGCCCGAACAGCTCGTGAAATGGTACGGACAGTCACCTGAGCAAGCTTTGGGAGTCGGCACTCAGGTTCATACGGCGCCTGCCGCCTTCGGGAAGGTGATGGCGGAAATCAAACCGCGCCAGGCTGTTGCCTATCACTTCTTCAACGAGGAGGGCGTGCGCTACGAGATCTACGACCAGGTGCGCAGCGTCTACGACGGGCCTCTCTCGATGGCCCAGGACAACATGGTCTGGAACATTACGAAAGACGGCGTGTCTGAGCGCATGGCAGTGATCACCGAGGAAGCCTGGTCAGTGCCGGGAGCCAAGGCTCCGCCGAAACCTGATCCCACGGGTCTGACAGATCCGCTCAGCGACGAAATGAAGGCCGGTGCCTGGGACATTTCGGATGTTCTGAAACCCATGGTCGACGCGTTCAAGCAGGAACATGACATGGAATGAGCAACGGGCACCCATCGAACGGGCGGACAGGCTCAGATTTCCGGTCTGGCCGTCAGAATATCAAGCTGTCGTTTCAGCACGTGCTCCCAGTCAGCTTGTGCCTTCAAATTGGTCGAGGATTCACCCATCAGGTACGCCACGAAAAGACGACCGCGAAGCTGTGCCTCATGCGCCTCAAATCCATTTTGCTCAAACATCCAGCGCGCAAAATCGAAGCGTTTCTGCAGCGTGCGTTCGTAAACCTGGCATGCGTGATCGTCGTTTTTCGCCCAGACGGAAATAGCATGGTCGGGCGCTGCGGCGTCATAGCGAATGACGTCGACCATGAGATTGAAAAGCCGGTCGGTCGCGTTCCCATCGAAGGATCGATAACGCTCGGAGATGCGGTCAGTCAGTTCGATTTCCCAGAATTCAAGCGTGCTTCTCAGCAATTCGCCCAGATCCTTGAAATGCCAGTAAAAACTACCCGACGTGACGCCAAGGTCCTTGGCAAGATTGACGATCTTGATGTTCTCGACCCCACGGCTCTGAAGCGCCGACAGGGCTGCGGCAATCCAGTCGGACCGGTTCAAGCGGGGCGTACGTGTTTTTACCATAGAGTCCTCTATTGAAGCTCGCGTCCTTTGGACGTAACATAGAGTTGTCTATGGTTCTGTAAAGGGATCGCGAAAAGGCCAGAAGCACGGGAGGAGAGTGTGATGGCGAGTGTGTCGAAAACAATAGCAGTCGTTGCGTTGGCTGCGGCATGTGTCTGTGCCGCGCCGGCTGGAACGTATATTATGTCATCACTCATCGATGACGCCGTAGGAACGGTTGCGTTCGCGCAGGAAGCCTCAAGGGCGGATGCGTTACCAAAGGGCCGGACCGTTTCTCCGATAACGGATGGGACCTATCCGGCGAGTTACTTTCCGAACACGGAAATTCTTGGCGACGGAGAAATGCGCATAACGGCACTGGGAACCGGCATGCCGAACCAGACACGCGCCGCGGTCTCGATTTCGTACCTCGTCGAACTGGGAAACGGTGACAAGTTCATCTTTGATGCGGGCTCCGGAATGATGGCCAACCTGTTTTCGTTGCGCCCTGACTTCTCGAAACTCGACAAGGTGTTTGTCAGTCACCTTCATATCGACCATGTAGGTGACTTCATGGGATTGCACGTTGCTGGCTGGCTTTCCGGCCGCTACTCGCCAATCCACATCTTCGGGCCGACAGGATCCACCCCCGAGCTTGGCACCGCCGCCTTTGTGAAGGGTATGCAGGATGCTTATGCCTGGGACCTTCAAACACGTACGGGTGCACTGCCGGATGCCGGTGCCAAGATCGAGGTCCACGAATTCGATTTCCGACAGGAGAACGAAGTCGTTTACGACCAGAACGGGGTCGTTGTCCGCTCTTGGCCGGCCATTCACAGTCTGGATGGATCGGTCAGCTACAGTCTCGAATGGAACGGTCTGAAATACGTGTTCGGCGGCGATACCTATCCCAACAAGTGGTATATCGAGTTCGCCAAGGGTGCGGACGTTGCGTCTCACGAATGCTTTTTGCCTCCAGAAGCGCTCGCGGAGTATTTCGGCTGGAGCCTCAGGCAGGCGACCTATGTCTCTACGCGCGTTCACACGGAACCCGCCGCATTCGGCAAGATCATGTCCGAGGTAAAACCGCGGCTGGCGGTCGGGTATCATTCGGTTCAATCACCTGAAAACAACGCGGCCATCATGGACGGCGTCCGGGAAACCTACGATGGTCCGCTTGCGCTCTCTCGCGACCTGATGGTGATCAACGTGACCAAGGACAATATCGTCACGCGCATGGCAACGGTCGACGAGTACGTCCTGCCACCTGACGTCACTGACTCTTATCTCAACGCTCCGCGCTCTGAAGAAAAGTCTCCATCGGAGGAAACGCTTGCCGGAAAGTGGAAGGGTTACACGCCGCCACCCATGCCGGATCAGTAGCGCTGCACGGCGCACCGCGTCGGAGACAGATCCTGAAAGCAAACGGTCTGGCTGACGCGGCTTGTGAGCAAGCACTGGGTCTGGCGGTGAACATTCTGCAGTGGGACCGTATCTTCATTCGATGAATGATGGATCACCAATGACCTTCGTCGACCATGAGGGTGAAGGAAACCGAAAAAATGCTCTCGAATTCTGCATGCACGAAGTCCCGCTTCAAAAAAGAAGACGCCGCGACGTCAAAAAAACGGTTGCATCTGGTTTTTGCCGCGGGTGCTTTCTTCGCCTCTGCTCTTTCAGGCCAGGCCGCCGATCTCGGGCAAACGCCCGCCCCTTTGCCTGATACGATCGAAACTGTCTCGCCCTGGGAATTCGAACTTGGTGCTTATGCGTTTGTCCCGCTGTCCGTACAAGGATCATCGACTGTCGACGGTGGTACGGTCGATCTGGACCTGGGACCACAGGAAATATTCGACCTGTTCCAGTTCGCGCTTTCGGGACGGTTCGAAGGCTGGCGGGATATGGGCCGGAACAACGGCAGCGCCTTCGGTTTTGTCCTTGACGGACAATATGTCAATCTCGGTCTCAACCCGAAGAATGTGGGACCGCGGGGCAATGGTGAAGTCGATGTCGACGTTCAGCAGGGCATTGTTGACATGCTGATCGGTTACCGCTTTCCGACGATTGGCCGCTCGGGCACGCATGGCAGCCTCTCCTTCGACGTAACAGCAGGTGCCCGCTACAACTTCCTGCGTCAGAAAATTGATGTCACACCCGGCCTTCCAGCGCCTTTCACTGCGAATCTCGGTGGCGACAAGCACTGGCTCGAACCGGTTGTAGGCGCGCGCGCCATCTTTCATGCCACGCCCAAATGGGACTTCGTCCTGCGTGGGGATCTCGCCGGCTTTGGCGTAGGCGGAGACGATCTAACCTGGTCGGTAACGGGCGTTGCCGCGTGGGAGGCCTGGGACAACACCACGTTGAGGCTTGGCTACCGCATCTACGACATGGACTATTCGTCCGGCACCGGTGCCAACGAGTTTGCATTCGACGCGACGGAGCATGGACCGTTCCTGGGCATCAGCAGAAGATTTTGAACGGGAAGAGTCTATTGCGTTTCGGCGGGAACCAGTTTGGGCAGGCGTTCAACACTATGCCGCGCCTCATGCGCTGGGTGCTCAGTTTCGGATGGATCGTCGGTCTCGTTGTCTTTGCCCCTGCGCCAGGCCATGCCGACTGGATCAACCTTTCCGGGGCTGAAACCTCTCCGAACATCGCCGAAATTACCGTGCTTGACGACCGGGTCAGAATTGCCTTGGAAGTCTACGTCGATGACATCTCCAAAGTGCCGGAACTGCTTCCCCAGGACTGGCTGGAAGAGAACGCAACCGCGCCGGAACCGCTGCACGCCAGGATGCGGACATTCTCGGAGGAGAAATTTCAGGTTGTCGCCGACGGGTCGGAGCGTCTGACTGCGGAGTTACGTCTGTCGGAGCCCCGCCTGCGCAAGGACCGGGCCTCGCCATTTGCCGGGATGATCAATCCTGTGACCCGACAGAAAACGCCCGAGCCGCCAGGCGACAAACGCGTGCTCTATGTCGAACTTGATTATCTGTTTGACGGCAAACCAGAAACGATATCGGTGATCCCGCCAACCGATGCAGACGACAGGGGGCTCCTTGCGATCGGCTTCATCGCCTATCACAAGAGCGTTCCGGTCATCGACTTCAGGTATCTGACAGGACCGGTGACCCTGAAGCTTGACTGGGATGATCCGTGGTACTCGGTCTTCGACAATCCCAATCTGAAGCGTCACCACCGCTGGCCGATGTTGTCATTCCTCTACATCGAGCCGCGTGAGGTCCGGCACGAGATCGTGGTTCGCCTGAGGGATCTCGAAGACTGGGTCAACCTGGACCGGGGTGCGCGCCGGTCCGTCGAACCGGATGGAAGGGAAGAGATCAAACAGAAAGCGAACCACTTTTTCAGATCCAGGAACCAGGTCGAAATTGATGGCGTCGAGGTTGTTCCGCGCTCAGTGAAGTCGGAATTTCTTGACCTCTCGATGACGGGTGTTCAGGTCATCGACGACGAACGCGAGATTGATCCGACGACAGCCGTACTGGGCATAAGTCTGTCCTATCCCGTGGATCATCTGCCCCGGACGGCAAGCACGAAATGGGATCTTTTCAGCGATCGCATTCAGCGCCTTCCCGCCACATCGATCGATCCCGCCGGGCCATTCCCCTCCGAAGTCAGCATAACGGACCCGGTCCATACCTGGACCAACCACCTGCTCAGATACGAGGATCCCAGGGTCGCCGCGGTTCCGGTGAGTGGTGACCGGACACTGAGGCTCCCCATGCTTTCGCTCGGTCTCGGCGTGTTGGCTTTTGGCGCGGGTTTGTTCGCCGTGCGTACGCAAGGCCGCAGGCGGAAAACGGCAGGAATTATCGCCGTTGTTGCGATTTTCGGTGCGGCACTGTCGAAAGACGAGGGACAGCTAACTCTTGCAAATCCGGTCTCCGGATTGCCGAACCAGACCGAAGCCTCAGACCCGATGCTGGCCGTCCTTGCAAATGCGAATGCCGCCTTTTTGGAAGTCGATGACTTGCAGCTGACAGCTGAACTCTCAAAATTCGTGCATCCGGACGCCACCGGAAGCGTTGCAGCAGAACTTGAGCGCGCCATCAAGATCAAGATTGCCGGCGGAACAACCGCGCGTGTTGAAACCATTAAAGACCTCTCCGTCTCCGAAATCCTCCCGCTCGCGAATGGAAGCGGGTTTTCCGGGCTTGTGGAGTGGACAGCCCGGGCACGCGGGCAGCATTGGGGACACACCCATTTGCGCGACATCGCGTACCGGGCCCGCGCAGACCTGATTGAACAGGACGGAATGTGGTGGTTGAGCGGTCTGACTGTTCTTGAAATGGACATCACTCAATGACCGATCAACAGGCTCAAGAAGCAAGGCAGACCCACTCACGAAGCACACCAGGTCTGTTCATGTGTTTGCTCTTGGCACTCTCACTGTTATTCGGGCTTTCGGTTCCGGCTTCCTCGCATTTCCTGTTGAACTTGAACGTGAGGGTAATCCACGTCGAGCACACCGACGAAGGCGCCGATCTTTATGTCCGTATTCCCATGCCCTACCTCGTCGCCGGGCTCGTCGGGAAGTCGGAGAAAGATGGTCTTCCCGTTCCTGCACCCTTCACGTTCAATCGAATGGAGCAAGGTCGGCTCGTCCATCTGGTCGATTTTGACGCCTTGCCGAAGGACGCAAACGGGCTGGGGAACCTCGTTGCTAAGGGTTTCATGCTCACCTTTGGCGACAGTGATATCCCGCTCAGCGTTCAGGAGACGCGGATCCGGCGCGTGGGGACACAGCCTCCATTTGCAACGCTCGAGGAAGCAAAAGCCTCGTTTGCAATCCCCTCCAGCCAAACCGATAAATCCGCGGAGCTCTATGTAGGTGACGCGGTGATTGATGCGAAGTTGAGGGCAGCGAGTCCAAGCCGCCTTTCAGCCTACCAGCTATCGAGCAGCCTTGACCCTGGATTGCCCGACCAGGACCAGACGGCCAATCTCATTCTGGACTATGGCCCCGGTGGAACCAAGGTGTTCCGGTCCCAGGGACTGATGACGGAACCGGTAACGGTGTCACGGTCTTCACTCGCGGCCATTTGGACGTTCGTTGTCGAAGGCGCCCGGCACATTCTTGAAGGTCCGGATCACGTACTCTTTGTACTCTGTCTTGTGCTCGGCGCACGGACGCTTTCGTCCCTGGCCTGGCGGGTAACCGGGTTCACGGTTGGCCATAGCATCACGCTCAGCGCCGGTTTTTTTGGTCTCGTGCCGCAAGGCGCCTGGTTCATACCCTTGGTCGAAACCTCCATAGCGGTTTCCATTGTTTTCGCGGCGGCACTGGCTGTATGGCCGAGTGCCCGGGAAGATCGCAGCGAGTGGGCTGTTCTGCTGATCACCGGCGGTATCGGCCTGCTGCACGGATTGGGTTTTTCCTTCGTGCTGAAAAACATCCTGCAGGTCACGTCACCGGACATCTGGCAAAGTCTTTTGGCGTTCAATGTTGGTGTCGAGATCGGACAGCTGGCAATCGTTCTGGCCGTATGGCCGGCTCTCTGGCTGCTGACCCGTGAACACGCGCGCTTGGCAAGCGTTGCGCGCGCGTCCATCGCCTTCGGATGCGGATCTATCGCGGCCTATTGGACCGTGACCCGCCTCCAGGACGTGGTCTCAGCCATTTGATTGCCGAGTGACAGTCAAATGCGTCTTCCCGCCGTGAGCCCGTTGACCTTCTCGATGATGGACTCCGCGTCGATCCCGAAATGCCGGTAGAGCTCGCCGATCGTGCCGGTCTGGCCGAAATGCTCGACGCCGAGCGGGATCGTCTGGTGGCCCGCGACGCTGCCGAGCCAGGCAAGCGTTGCCGGATGACCGTCGATGACGGTGATCAGTTTGCAGTGTTGCGGCAGCGTCTCCGTCAGCCGTTCGATATGCGAGACCGCGGCTGCGTTGCCGCGCGATCTTGCCCGCTGCGCCGCCGTCCAGCCGGCATTCAGCCTGTCGGCGGATGTGACCGCCAGAACGCCGACGTCCCGCCGGTTGCCGGCAAGCTGACCCGCGGCTTTTATCGCTTCCGGCGCGACGACGCCCTGATAGGCGATGACGACGTCGCAGTTCGGGCCCGGTTTGCGCAGCCAGTAGGCCCCGTCGATTGCCCCCTGGCGAAAGGCCTCGTCGGCCCGCTTGACGGGCTGCTCGATCGGGTTGGTCGACAGGCGCAGATAGACCGAGCCACCGGTCTCGTCACGCAACCAGGTCCGCTCGTCCGGATCGCCTTCCCCTTCCCGCTGCAGATAGTCGAAAGCCCATTCCATGATCACGGCAAGCTCGTCCGCGAAGGCGGGTTCGAAAGCCGCAAGCCCGTCCTGGCTCATGCCGATCAGCGGCGTGCCGATTGACTGATGCGCCCCGCCTTCCGGCGCCAGCGTCGCCCCTGACGGCGTCCCAACGATCATGAACCTCGCATCCTGGTAGCAGGCATAGTTGAGGGCATCGAGGCCGCGACAGACAAAGGGATCGTAAACGGTCCCGATCGGAATGAGGCGATCACCGAACAGCGAGTGCGACAGCCCCGCGGCCCCGAGCAGCAGGAACAGGTTCATTTCCGCAATGCCGAGTTCGATATGCTGACCGTCCGGCGTGAATTCCCACTTGGCGGTTGATGGAATGCGATGTTCGATGAAGGCATCGGCCTTGGCATGGCGGGCAAAGAGTTTCCGGCGGTTGACCCAGGGACCGAGATTTGTTGTCCCCGTTACATCGGGCGACGTCGTGACGATCCGCTCGGCAAGCTTGCTGTCCCCCTTGGAAAGATCATCGAGCACCTTGCCGAAGGCCATCTGCGTGGAGATCTCTCCTCCCGGCTGCAGGGCAATACCGGGCACCTCGATCCGGGCGTCGGAATAGCGCCGCGTTCCCTTAGCAAAAAACGGAACCGCATCGAGAAACGCCTTCAGGGCCGGAACGTCTTCCACCGTCGCGAACGGCTCCCATTCCTGTCCCTCCGGCACACCCATATGTGCCTGCCAGTCGCGCATCTGGGCCTTGTTCATCAGGCCGCCGTGATTGTCCTTGTGACCGGCGATCGGTGTCCCCCACCCCTTGACCGTGTAGGCCAGAAAGCAGGTCGGACGGTCGTGATTAATTGCAGCGAACGCCTCGGCCATGGTCCGTGTGCAGTTGCCGCCCAGATTTTCCATCAGGTCGGCAAGCTCCGCGTCGTTGCGCCGGTCGATCAGCGCGGTAACGTCGCCCTGATCGCCAAGATCGTCCATCAGTCTCTGCCGCCAGACCGCACCGCCCATGAAGGTCAGGGCGGAGTAGTCCTGATTGGAACAGGCATCGATCCACTCACGCAGCCGCGCACCGCCGGGTTCTGCGAAAGCGGCCCGCTGCAAAGCGCCGTATTTCACGCGCACGACATCCCATCCGAAGGCATCGAATGTTTTCTCCACCCGGTCGAACAGGCCTTCGCGAACGATGCCATCGAGCGACTGCCGGTTATAATCGATGATCCACCAGCAGTTTCTGAGATCGTTTTTCCAGCCTTCCTGGAGGGCTTCGTAGACATTGCCTTCATCGAGTTCCGCATCGCCGACAAGCGCGATCATCCGTCCGAGCGGGCGCTCCGCCGCCCACGGCTTGGCAGTGATGTAATCCTGAACCAGCGAGGCGAAGGATGTGATCGCAACGCCGAGGCCGACCGAGCCAGTTGAAAAGTCCACGTCGTCGCTGTCCTTGGTGCGCGACGGGTAGGACTGCACACCTCCGAAACCGCGGAAATTTTCCATCTTCTCCCGGCTCTGGTTGCCCATCAGATACTGGATCGCGTGAAAGACAGGCGATGCATGCGGTTTCACCGCAACACGGTCCTCGGGCCTGAGCGCAGAGAAATAGAGCGCCGTCATGATCGACACCATCGAGGCCGAACTCGCCTGGTGGCCACCGACCTTGATCCCGTCGACCTTCGGCCTGACGTGGTTGGCATGATGGATCATCCAGTGTGACAGCCACAGCAGCCGCTTTTCGATGGTTTTGAGATGCTCGATATGCATTGCCCGATCCCCGATGAGTATGGCGTTTGCGTCAATTTATCGTCGGCGTGAGGCAGGTTTCTTGCTATTTCGTACGCCTATTGGATAGAAATTGGTTTTATTCAGCAGAAAAGAGATTAATCGTGGTGAAACCCTCCAACCTGGACGCATTCGATATCCAGATCCTGCGCGAACTCCGGCAAAACGGCAGAATCTCCCTTCAAGATCTGTCGGAGCGCGTCGGTCTCAGTCCGACACCGGTTGCGCGCCGGCTGCGCCAGTTGGAGGAACGCGGCATCGTGACCGGCTATTGCGCCCTCATTGACGAGGTTGCCCTGGGCTACGAGGTCTCCGTCTTCGTCTCGGTTCAACTGGACAAGCAGGTTGATGTGTCGCTGGACCAGTTCGAAACCGCGATCCAGACCTTTCCCGAAGTCGTCGATTGCTGGCTGATGACCGGCAACCGCGACTATCTCCTGCGTGTTGCAACGACCGGCCTCGCCGCGTTCGAGACCTTTCTGACCGGGAAACTCACAAAGGTACCGGGCGTCGCCAATATCGAAAGCTCGATCCCGTTGCGCCGGGTGAAATCGGGCGTGGCGCGGACACCCTAGAAGAGACCCCGTACGCGTAAATCCGGTCGGAGATGCAAACAGGCATGAGAGATGCTTGAAGCTGGCAGCCCACCCTTCGAGTCAGCGCGTCGCGCTTCCTCAGGATGAAGATCTTCGTGCGTTTAAGTCATCCCGGCCAAGCGTAGCGCGAGCCGGGACCGGGGAGGCAACGGCCGGTCGGTTGGTCCGGTGCACCAACCGGCAGATCGGGGCTCTCCGGCCCCGGGTCTCACGCAGTTCGCCCGGGGTGACGAATGGAAATGCGATGCGTTTTTTTCCGGTTTCTGCATCCAATCAGGATTGCCACCGTTGTTTACCTCATCCTGAGGTGCGAAGCCTCGAAGGATGGGCCACGAGCACCGAAATTCGGCGCACTCGTCACGCACGCCGGTGTCCGGCAGAGTGGCGCTGGAAACGACATGAGAAAAAGGGCCGGCTTCCGGGGAACCTGAAGCCGGCCAGGGCAAGCAGGACGGGCTGACGTGGGAAATCAGCTGATCCTGGCTGCGATGCTCTTGGTCTTGCAATAGCTGGTCAGGCCTTCCAGGCCCTTCTCGCGGCCGAAGCCGGACTTCTTGTTTCCGCCGAACGGCACTTCGATCCCGCCGGCAAAATATTCGTTTATGTAGATTTGTCCGGCGTCGATCTTGCGGGCGAGTTGATGCGCCCTGCCGAAATCCGAGGTGTAGATGCCGGCGACGAGACCGTATTGGCAGTCATTGGCAAGCGCGAGAGCGTGGTCCGCGTCCTCTGCGACCTGCACCGTCAGCACCGGCCCGAAGATCTCCTCGCGGGCCAGCTCGTTGTCTGCCGAAACGGCATCGACGATGGTCGGTTCAAAAAACCAGCCGCGCCCCGTAGCCGGATCTTCGGTGACCGAACCGCCGGTGACAATGTCCGCGCCGCCGGCCCTCGCCCGGTCGAGAAAACCGGCGATCTTGCCAAGGTGTTCGGAGGAATTCACCGGCCCGACATCCGGGTTGCCAAGGCCGTGCCCGAGCTTCAGCGCCTTCGTCCGCGCCACAAGCTCCGCCACGAAGTCGTCGTGAATGCTCTTTTCGATCACCAGACGCGACCCGGCGGAACAGATCTGGCCGGCATTCTCGTAGATCGCCCCGAGCACACCGGAAAGCGCCTGCTCGCGGTCGCAGTCGCCGAGGACGACCACGGGAGACTTGCCGCCGAGTTCCAGAACGACGCGGGTAATGTCTTCCGCCGCCGCCTTCATGACCGCCCGGCCGGTCTGAACCGAACCTGTAAAGGTGATGTGATCGACATCGGGATGCGCAGTGAGCGGCGCGCCGGTCTCCGCTCCCGTGCCGGTGACGACGTTGCAGACCCCTTCAGGCAATCCGGCTTTGAAAAGAAGATCCGCGAGCAGAAGCGCGGTAAACGGCGTCTGCTCCGCCGGTTTGGCGACAACGGTGCATCCGGCCGCAAGCGCGGGCGCAAACCCGCGTGCAGCCGTTGAAATCGGAAAGTTCCAGGGAATGATGTGGGCCGTCACACCGACCGGTTCGTGGATCGTGTAGCCGACATAATCCGGACCGAGCGGAAAGCTGTCGCCCTGCAGCTTGTCGCAGGCCCCGGCGTAATACTCGAAGGCGCGCGCCGCCCCCCTGACATCGCCCATCGCTTCCTGCAGGGCCTTGCCGCTGTCCAGCGTTTCCACCACCGCGAGCAGATCCAGGTTCTCAAGGATCAGCGCGGATGTCCGCTGCAGGATCCTTGAGCGTTCAACAGGCGCTATGTCGCGCCAGACCGTGTCGAATGCCCGTCGGGACGAGGCGACGGCTTGATCCACATCCTCTTTCGTGCCGGCCGTGAAGCGAGCGAAAGGCACACCCGCGCCCGGATCGAAACTCTCCATGGTCCGGTTATGCGCCGGCTGCGAGAAAGCGCCGTCGATGAAGTGGCCGGCCGGCAGCGCACTAAGCGTCCCGGTGTTCTTGTATTCCGCGATCAGATCGTCTGCATGGGTCATCTCAGTGCTCCCGGGAACTGATCTTGTAGGTGGATTTCGCAAGCCACTCCGGGTTGATCTCAACGCCCCATCCCGGCGCGTCCGTCACAGTCGCGTGGCCGTCGTTGATCGTATACGGCGACGATACGTAAAGGTCGGTCTGCCACGGGTAGTAGTCTTCCTGCTCGATCGAGAACTCGAGATACTTACCGGCGTTCGGGATCGCTCTCAGCAGGTGCATGGTGAACAGCGTCACCAGCGACAGGTTGGCTGCGTGCGGCGTGCACGGGATACCCGCCTGATCTGCCATTTCGGCCACCTGCATGGTGCGCAGCATTCCACCGAGATAGCAGACATCCGGCTGGATGATGTCGACGACCCGCTGGTCGATCATGCGCTTCCAGTCGACCAGCGAACAGTCCTGCTCCCCGCCGGTCACATCGATATCAAGCGCCTCGGTGACCTTTTTCGTCTGATCGTAATGCCAGTAGGGACACGGCTCCTCGTAATGCGAGATGCCGTTGTCCTGCAGGAAATGCCCGATCTCGATCGCTTTTTGCGGCGAGTAGCAGGAATTCGCATCCACCAGCAGCGCCGTGTCGTCGGAAAAGGCTCGGCGCATGGTCGGAACAATCTCTTCCGTCCGGCCGGGCCACTCATCCTGATCCCGGCCGCATTCTGCGCCGATCCGGAACTTGAAGGCCGTGAAGCCGAAATCGTCCTGCTGTTTTTTCAGCCGGTCGGCCTCGTCCTGCGGTGTGATGTCCCGTTTCATCGACGAGCCATAGGCCCGCACGCGGCCTGGCGTACCGCCGAGAAGCTCACACACCGGTTTGCCTTCCAGCTTGCCCCTCAGATCGAACAGCGCGGTATCCAGCCCGCCCATGGCGCGGCGCAGATAGGAGCCCGGAAACTTGTGCTCCCTGTCCGGAATGATGTCCATCAGGTGCGCGATGTCGACCGCGTCTTCGCCCAGCGCGTAAGGAGCGACCTGTCGATGCACCACTTCGGCGGTGATATCGGCATAGTACGGCGCAACCTGCCCCCACCCAGTGACGCCGGTGTCCGCCGTTACCCGGACAAAGCAGACGAATTCGTCTGTAAACGTTTCTATCGATTGAATTTTCATAGGTACATCAGGCTCTTGCGGCAGAGGTCTCCGCGGGAAAAACATGGGTCTCTTCAAGCTAACCTACGCATAATTGGACTTGATTTAAGGTCCGTTTTGCTGAAAGTCTCATACCAATTGGGAGAAATGCATGAAGCGGCACGCAGGCGCGGTCCTGTCATCCATCAAGATCGACAAGTCCGCGGAAAAGAAAATCTCGATCCAGCTCTACATGTCATTGCGCGACCTGCTCCTGGCAGGCGCGTTGACACCCGGCGAACGATTGCCGGCCACCCGGACCCTGGCGCGGGAAATCGGCGTCTCGCGCACGACCGTGATTGACGCCATCGACAGGCTGATATCGGAAGGTCTTCTGGAAGCGCGGGTCGGCTCCGGCACATTTGTCAGCGAAGCCCTGAACGCCCGGCTGGCGCCCAGACCGACCGCGACCGCCGACAACATCGTTCCGGTCGTGCCGCGCCTGTCGCATGCATCCCGCCATGCGATCCCGGACTTTGCCCCCCGCGCGCGCCTTCCGCACAGGTCCGAAGCCTTCGTGACAGCGCTCCCGGCGCTCGATGCCTTTCCCATGGCCCAATGGGCAAAACTGTCGGCACGCCACTGGCGCAAGGATCGCGATCACGTCACCGGCTATGGCGAACCGTCCGGATATCCGGGCCTCAGGAATGCCATTGCACGGCAGCTCAACGCCTCGCGTGGTATCAAGTGCTCCCCCGAACAGATCTTCATCACCAACGGAGCCCAGCGCGCCTTTTCACTCGTCGGCGGCATGCTGGTCAATCCGGGTGAACCGATCTGGTTCGAGAATCCCGGCGCGATCGGTGCGCGCAATGCCTTCGTGGCGATTGGCGCCTCCCCCGTTCCGGTCAGGGTCGACGAGGACGGCCTTTGCATTGAGGACGGTTTGTCGAAAGCGCCGCATTTCCGCCTCGCCTTCGTCACCCCCTCACACCAGCAGCCGCTCGGTCACGTCATGAGCCTGTCCCGCCGGCTGGCGCTTCTGAAGGCGGCGAACGATGCCGATGCGATGATCGTGGAAGACGACTATGACGGCGAATTCTATTACGGCGATCAGCCGCCACCGACGCTCAAGAGCATCGATACGCACGGGCGCGTCATCTATGTCGGCACGTTCTCCAAGTCGCTGTTCCCGGCATTGAGGCTCGGCTTCGTGCTCGTGCCCGAGCCTCTCGTGGAAAGCTTCGAGCGCGTCTGCCAGACCTGGCTCGCCGGCGTGCCGACCGTCACCCAGGCGATCGTTGCCGACTTCATGGACGAGGGCATGTTCGCCACGCATATCCGCACCATGCGCCAGCTTTACAGGGAGCGTCACGATGCCCTTATGGAAGAGGCGCGGAGACTTGCGGGACAGATCGACCTTCAGCCGACAAGAAGCGGTTTCCATGCGGTCGGGCTGGTGAACCCGTCGCTTGACGAAAACCTGATCGTCGCGAAAGCCGCCGAAGAGGGCATCACCACGGTCCCGCTGTCGCGCTACGCTCTCGCCCCGATTTCGCAACGTGGCCTTGTGCTCGGCTTCGGCAGCACCAGTCCCGAGGAAATCCGAAAAGGCATCGACATACTTGAGAAAATTGTCACGACCGGTCATTGTGAAAGGCTGTCGGCATAATCAATTGGACTGCTAAATTATCCGCAATGGCTATATTTAACAGGCCAATCCACTTCTAACGTTTGTTTCCGCTTTTTTTGCTGTGCGCAGTCATGGAGGAAGTCATGCATTTCAAATCTACTCTCGCAGGCCTTTTGGCGGCAACCATGCTTGCCGGTGCCGGATCGGCACAGGCCGAGACGCTTCGCCTTTTGACCTGGGGTTCCTATGCGCCGGACGAGCTTATTGAAAAGTTCGAGGCGGAATATCCGGATATCGACGTCGAGGTGACCTTTTCCAACAACGAAGAAATGATCGCAAAACTGCGCGCCACCGGCGGTGCCGGTTTCGACCTCGCCCAGCCGAGCCATGACCGCATCTACGCGGCGCAGCTGGAATACGACATCTACAAGCCGCTCGACCTGTCGAAGATCGACACATCCGTGATGGAGGCGAAGCTCCTGGACGGCGTGAAGGCCAACACCACGATCGAAGGTGAGGTCTATGCCGTTCCGCACCAGTGGGGCACATCGGGCCTCATGGCCGACAAGACCAAGGCGCCCGACCTGAAGAGCTGGGCGGATCTGTGCGACCCGGCCTACAAGGGCAAGACCTCCATGCGTCTGAAGCGCACGATCCTGCTCGGTACGGCCTTCTCCATGGGCGAAGACCCGTTTGCGGCCTATTCCGACCTGGAGAAATACCAGGGCATCCTCGACAAGGTCGCGGACAAGCTGATCGAGTGCAAGGACAACATCAAGGCCTACTGGAAGGGCGGCGACGACCTTTCCGCCATGATGCTGTCAGGTGAAATCGTCGGGTCGGAAACCTGGGATTCCACCGCCTACAAACTGTTCGACCAGAACGAAAACATCGTCTTCGTACCGCCTGCGGAAGGCGCGCTGGCCTGGATCGACACCTTCGCGCTGCCGCGCAAGGCCAAGGCGGACGACGCCGCCTACAAGTGGATCAATTTCGTGCTTCGGCCGGAAAACGTGACGCTGATGTCCGCCAGCACCGGTGCCATCGCCGCCGTCCAGGGTGGTCAGGACCTGCTGCCGGAAGACAAGAAGGCAGCGGTCAACGCGGCCTTCACCAAAGAGGACATCGACAACCTGAAATTCTTCGCCAACATTCCTCCCGGAGTGGAAGACATGGAAGGCAAGACGCTCGAAAAGATCAAGGCGGCGACAGGCGGCTGATGATCGGGGGGCGGCCCCGTCCGCCCTTCATTGAAAAGAGCTAGGGTCAGGACCCATTAATTTGGATGAATTGGTAGGGATGAATTTGTTCGGATACGAGGCGCAAAGCTGCAGGAAACCGTCCGGTTTCCAACGATTTGCAACGATGTTGCCGGGCAAATTCACCCTATCCCTGCGGGACGCAAAAACGGCTTCGATCTGCTTCGTCAAACCGCTCAACCGGGCAGGAAGCCCGCTTGTCGCGCTTTTCCTTGCAGCTCATCGCCGTTTGCTGCGCCAATTCAACCAAATTGATGAGTCCTGACCCTAGGGTCCAGACCCTAAAGGCTCAACACAAAAGGGGGATATCGCGCGAAACCGGTATCCCCCTGCTTTCTGACTTTGCAGCTGGCGTGCCCTGATGACAGACACTTCCCCCTACGATCTCGCAGCCCTCGGCGTTTCCAAGAATTTCGGCTCCTTCAGCGCGGTCAAGGAGGTCTCGTTCGACATTCCGAGCGGCACGTTCTTCTCCATCCTGGGGCCGTCCGGCTGCGGCAAGACAACGCTCATGCGCATGATTGCCGGTTTCGAGGAGCCCAGCGGCGGCGATATCAGGATCAAGGGCAAATCGGTTCTGGGAACGCCACCCAACAGGCGCAACGTCAAGATGGTGTTTCAGCACCTCGCCCTGTTCCCGATGATGAATGTCTACGAAAACATCGCCTATGGCCTCAGGTGCAACGGAGCGAGCAGCGCCGAAATCAAGCGCAAGGTGCACGACGTGCTGGAACGTATCGCGCTGCCCGATGTCGGCGAGCGGGAAATACACCAGTTGTCCGGCGGACAGAAGCAGCGCATCGCCATTGCCCGCTGCATGGTTCTGGACCCGGATGTTCTGTTGCTCGATGAACCGCTCGGCGCGCTCGACCTGAAGCTGCGCGAGGCCATGAAGATCGAACTGAAACTGCTGCAGCACCAGTTCAACACCACCTTCGTCTACATCACGCACGACCAGTCCGAAGCCCTGGTGATGTCGGACAACGTCGCCATCATGAACCAGGGCGAATTCGAGCAGATCGGTACGCCGCAGGAGCTTTATCACCATCCGAAGACCGCGTTCGTCGCCGGCTTTGTCGGCGACAGCAACCGCTGGTCCGGCGTGGTCAGGGCGAGCGACGGGACGGGTGGCAAGGTGGAAACCGAGCAGGGTCTGCCAATGAGCTTTTCCTCCGCTGGCCAGACAGCCATCCAGGAAGGCTCGAAAGTCAATATCTTCGTGCGCCCCGAATTCATCAAGACGGTGCGCGCCGGCGAGGCCGATCTGCAGGGTGGGAGCGGCGACAACAGGATGGACGGCATTGTCGACAGCCTGCTCTTCAACGGCGCGAACAGCCGCATCCTGGTGCGCACCGGCAGCGGTGAACTGGTTGAGGCGGACGTGACCCTGACCGGCGACAACGACCTGAAACCCGGAGAAGATGTCCACCTCGTCTGGTCCGCAAAACAGGCCATGTGCTTCGCCGAGCAGGGGACCGCATGATGCAGAACAAGGACATCAAGCGGCTCTCGCTCATCCTGCTGTTCGCACCCTTCGCACTGTGGATCATCCTTTTGATCCTCCTGCCGCATATCGGCATGGTGATCCTGTCCTTGAAGGAGAAGGTCGCCCCGCGAGTCTATCAGTACAGCTTCGCCAACTACCTGGAATTCATCAACGAACCCATTTACTGGAACACGCTACTGCGCACCGGGTCGATGTCGTTGCTGGTGACCGCTCTTGCGCTGATCATCGGATTCCCGATTGCCTATTACATCGCCAAGATCGCCGGGCCGCGATCCCGCGGCGGCCTGTTCCTGCTGTGCCTCATACCGCTCTGGGTCAGCGACCTGATCCGCGCCTTCGGCTGGATCCTGCTCCTGCGCGAAACGGGTGTCATTTCGAACTTCCTTCTCTGGACCGGCCTTGTCGGCGCTCCCGTCGAATTTCTCTACAACGACGTCGCCGTGATTATCGGCCTCACCTACACGGTGATCCTGTTCATGATCGTGCCGCTGGTCTCCACGCTGGACGGCATGGACAATTCGATGATCGAGGCGGGTTACAATCTGGGCGGCAACGGCTTCACGGTGTTGCGCCGGATCATCATTCCCTATGCCATGCCGGGGATCGTCGCAGGCTGTATCGTGACCTTCATGCTCACCGCCGGGTCCTATCTGACGCCGATCCTGCTCGGCGGCAAGAATTCGAGCTGGTTCACCGAGCAGATCTACAACCAGTTCATCACCCGCTTCAACTGGGAAGGCGGCGCCGCGTTCGGCATGCTGCTGCTGCTGTTCACCTCGTTCGTCATCTGGCTCGGTCTGAAACTGAGCGGACAGACGCTCGCCAACACCGTTGCCAAGAGCTGAGGAGGACGATCATGCTCGCGCAGAACAAGACCACGCCCTTCCTGCTCGGCTACCGGCTTTACGTTGTTGCCTTCTTCATCTTTCTCGCGGCGCCGCTGATTTCCGCCGGCGCGTTCGCCTTCAATGACAGCCTGTTCCCGGCCCTGCCCTGGCAGGGGTTCACGCTCGACTGGTTCTTCGGCGACACGGAGCCGAAACTCGGCATGTTCCACGACCGGCGCCTGCTGCAGGGGCTCTACTATTCCTTCGTGATCGCGATCTTTGTTGCTGCGCTCTCCGTTTTCGTCGGCACAACGAATGCCTTCCTGTTTGTCAGGGGAGAGTTTCCGGGCAAGAACTTCTTCTACATCATGATGGTCGTACCCCTGGTGATCCCCGGCGTGATCCTCGGTATCTCCATCCTCGTTCTGGCCAGCGACACCGCCAACCTTTTCGAAGACCGCTTCGATCTGGAACTGGAATTCCTGCGCCCCGGACTTCTCCTCGTCGTCCTCGGGCAGTTTTCCTTCATCGCCACGATCACTTCCCTGGTCATCACCGCGCGCTTGAAGAAATTCGACGACACAATGGAGGAAGCGGCTTTCAATCTCGGCGCGTCCCGCGCCCGCGTCCTGCGCACGATCACGCTGCCGTTCCTGCGTCCGGCCATGATCGCAGCCGGGATCGTCGCCTTCCTGGTCTCCTTCGAAAACTTCAACACCACGCTGTTTCTCGTCGGCTCCGAAGCACCGCTGACCATCACCATGTATGACCGGATGGCGAAGGTCGGTTCGACGCCGGTGCTGAATGCGGTTTCCTTCTTTCTGATGGTGGGATCCGGATTGCTGGCCCTCTTGTCGATCGTGGTTCAGCGCGACAAGTCGGCCCGGTAGGAATCCGAACTGGTTTGGGCACGTATATGAGCGAATTCGACTTTGTCATCGTCGGAGCAGGGTCTGCAGGGTCGGTCGTTGCCAACCGCCTCTCGGCCAACGGCAAATACTCCGTCTGTGTCCTTGAGGCAGGCGGCTCCGACCTGAACGTCTGGATCTGGATGCCGATCGGCTACGGCAAGGCGTTCTATAACCGGCACATCAACTGGATGTACCGGACGGAGCCCGATCCGGGTTTGAACGACCGCTCCGGCTACTGGCCGAGGGGTAAGGTTCTCGGCGGATCAAGCTCGATCAACGCGATGGTCTACATCCGCGGGCAGCAGACCGATTTCGACGACTGGAAGGCCATGGGAAATCCCGGTTGGGGCTGGGAGGATGTTCTGCCCATCTTCCGGCGGTCTGAATGCAATGACGCCGGAGCAAGTGACGTTCGCGGCGGCGACGGCCCGCTCCACGTTTCCAGCATGACCCGGGATGTCCATCCCCTGTGCTCGAACTTTCTTGACGCCGCCGAGGACGCCGGTTTCAAGCGCAATCCCGATTTCAACGGTGCCGACCAGGAAGGCGTCGGGCTTTACCAGATCACGGCAAAGGACGGGTTTCGCATGTCGGCCGCGCGGGCGTTCCTCGCCCCGGCCCGGAAGCGCCGCAATGTGGACGTGATCACCAGGGCCCACACGACGCGTCTGATCGTCGAGGAGGGCCGCGTGACAGGCGCGGTCTACAGCCGCAATGGCACGGAATTTACCGTGAAGGCGCGGCGCGAGGTCATCCTCAGCGCGGGCGCGGTCAATTCACCGCAGATCCTGATGCTGTCCGGGATCGGGGACGGAACCGGGCTGCAGGCGAAAGGCATCGACACCGTGCTGCACCGGCCCGCTGTCGGCAGAAACCTTCAGGATCATCTCGGACACGACTATCTCTACCGCTCAAGGGTGCCGACCCTCAACCAGCAGCTCTATCCCTGGTGGGGCAAGCTGCTGCAAGGCATGCGCTACGTGCTGACCCGGAAGGGTCCGCTCTCGCTCAGTGTCAACCAGGCGGGCGGCTTCGTGAAAAGCAATCCGGACACCAACCGGCCGAACATGCAGCTCTACTTCTCGCCGGTCAGTTACACCAAGGCTCCGAAGGGCAAGCGCCCGCTCATGAACCCGGACCCGTTTCCCGGTTTCCTGCTCGGCATGCAGCCGACGCGGCCGACAAGCCGCGGCCACATCGCGCTTCGCTCCGGCGATCCCTTCGACACACCGGAAATTCATCCGAATTCGCTCAGCACCAACCACGATCTCACCGAAATGATCGAGGGGTGCCGGTTGTTGCGGCAAATCGCCGAAAGCCCAGCCCTGCAGGAGATCATCGAAGAGGAAATCAGTCCGGGTCCCGCGGTTCAGTCCGATGAGGAGATACTGGAGGATGTCCGCAACCGCTGTTCGACTGTTTTCCATCCGGTGAGCACCTGCCGCATGGGGCCTGACGACATGGAAAACGTGGTCGATCACAGGCTCAAGGTTCACGGCCTAGAGGGCTTGCGCATCGTCGATGCCTCGATCTTTCCAACCGTCACCTCCGGCAACACCAATGCGCCCGCGATCATGGTCGGTGAGAAGGGATCGGACATGATCCTGGAAGACACACGGGCGGCATAGCGGGCGCGATGCAATCGGACCTCTTCACCGACGGCTACAAGACGACCCCCTATTGGCAGGACATCGCACCGCGGGTCGACCTTGGAGAAATCCGGTTGCCCGAGGAAGTCGACGTGCTCGTGGTCGGTGCCGGTTACACGGGCCTCAACGCCGCGCTTCAAACCGCCCGGGAAGGGCTGGGCACCCTCGTCGTCGATGCCGAACAGCCCGGCTGGGGCTGCTCCATGCGCAATGGCGGCCAGCTTTCGACGAGCCTCAAACCATCTTTCTCTGCGCTGTCGAAAAAGTACGGACCCGACCTTGCAACGGACCTCTGCCGCGAAGGACAGGCCTCGCTCGACTACATGCACGGACTGTCGGCGGATCCTGATCTCGACCTCGGCTTGAGCGAAGTCGGCCGTTTTCACGGCGCCCACAAGCCCCATCTCTACGAAGCGCTTGCCCGCGATTGCGACAAGGGCCATCCGGTCTGGAAGACCGATGCCTTCATGGTGCCGAAGACCGAATTGGCGTCCGAGCTCGGAACGGATGCCTATCACGGCGGCATGGTGCTGCCGCGCCATTGCAGCATCGACGTCTCGACCTATCTGCCATCGCTCTTGCGCAAGGTTGTCGCTGCAGGCGCGACGGTCAAAGGCGGCTGCCGTGCGGTGTCGCTGGAGCGTGACGGCAACGGTTTCCGGGTCACGACCACCCAGGGCACGTGCAAGGCAGGCAAGGTCCTTCTGGCAACAAACGGCTACTCGGGTCCGCTGTCTCCCTGGCATCAGCGCAGGGTGATCCCGATCGGATCCTATGTCATCGCGACGGAGGAAATCCCGGTCGACTTGGTCGACCGGCTGTTTCCGACGGACCGCATTCTCTCCGACACGCGCAAGCTCGTCTATTACTACCGCCTGTCACCAGACCGCAAACGTGTCCTCTTCGGCGGACGGGTTTCCCTGAGCGAAACCGATCCGCTGAAGAGTGCCGCGAAGCTGCACGCGGACATGACCGCCCTTTTTCCGGACCTGGCACCGGTCCGTATCAGCCACGCCTGGATGGGTTTTGTCGGCTATACATTCGACACGCTCGCCCATTGCGGAGAAGACAACGGCCTTTATTTCGCAGCCGGATATTGCGGGTCGGGCGTCGGCATGGCCAGCTATCTCGGCATGCGCATGGGCCGAAAGGCCGCCGGGCTTGAGACGGCCCCCTCCGCATTCGAACGCATCTCCTACCCGACCCGCCCGCTTTATTCCGGCAACCCCTGGTTCCTGGCCCCCTCGGTGCTGGTCTACCGGCTGAGGGACAGGCTCGGCATCTGAAACCTGCGTGCCGCGGGTCGCAAGGCGTTGGCGCTTACGCGAAAGACGGCTCCACCGGCGACGAAAATGGCCCCGCCTGTCGGAGAGGATCAGGCGGGCCTTGTCGTGGCAAGGCCGGCCCTGGCGGATTGCACACCTACGGCTCCAAGCGGCTGAATACTGCGATCGCCCCGTCAGACTTGTCGGTGTGATGGTGAACAATTTTCCATGCACCGTTCGATCTGCGATAGACATTGGTCGCCCTGTGGGCAACTTCGACTTCTTCACCACCTGGTGAAAATCTGCCAATCTCCAAGCCAATCTCATAGGCAAGATCGCCGCTTGTGACGATGTATTGTTCAGTTAGCTCGACTTGCCCGCCCGAAAAGACACGTGCCACATATTGCCACGCCTCCCAGAGTTGTTCCCATCCGATTTCTCGACCACCGTTCGGCCTCATTGCCGTGACCTCAGGGCTATGAAGCCAAACATCACGCATTGGTTCCGCATTCTTGTTAAAAACGCTGTTGAGTGCCGAATAAAACGCGCGAGAGGCCTCTCGAACACCTTCTTTGTCTGTCACTGGTTTCTCCTTAGCAAATTCACTCGTGATCAATGACGCCGGAACTCTGTCAAACCCGTGCCTTGCAGCTTTTTCGGGTGACGTCACTCGACGAAGTCCCAAGTGGAACGAAATCAAATTGGTTCCGCGATGCGATTTCAGTTTTTCGGCGGTGCATGCCTTTTCGTGGCATCACAGGACTGCGTGCCCGGAGGGGATACACAGCCAAGCTCACCAGTGATGCAGCCGATGATGCTGTTCACGCCCAAGGCTGAGACGTGGTAGTGGTAACCCAGTTCCTCCGACGAGTGCCCGCGGCATTGATCAAGATCCTGAGGTTCTCTTCCATCTACATTCAATTGACGATACAGGCCGTAGCCATCAATTGATATTCCGACCTGAGCGGCGTGGCCATCCGGATCGGCGATCCCTTCAACACAGCCCGTCACGAAATGGTAGTGGTAGCCTGCGAAAGGATTGACGTGACCGCCGCAGTCATCAAAAGGGGCGATGTTGTAGGCTTTGAGAATAGCCGAAAGCGGAGCCGGCCCTTCAAACCTGACGCCGTTCATGGCAAGGCCCGCGCCTGGTTGATCAGCCAATGGCACTGACTTCTCTGCTTTGACCGGGTTCAGCGGAATAAAGTAGGTGTTGATCGGTGAGGCGACCGTCTGGTCGGTCTCGCACTGAGCACAATAGTAGTAGTATTCTTTCCAGACATCGACGCGTGCGGCTCCAAAACAAGCGTCAAATGACTTGGTTACAAGAACCTCGCCAGTTTCTGAATTGTACATCTTCCACTTCGGATCATCGTAAAACTTGGACAGGTTTTCAACGAACGCACCATCCGCATCATAGACCTTGCCGTCCTTGATCCAGATACCCGCCGCCTCCGGACCATCGGTCACGCTGCTTGGGCACCATGGGCCCGGTTCGTAATCCGGAGTCTGCTTGAGCACCAGCTTTATGCACTTGGTTTTCGTCCCACCTGAAAGGGTGCAGTCGACGATTTCAGCCTCTTGCATCATTGCGTCATCGCTGACATGCGCCAAAAAAGCTTGCATGGCCGGTGACGCATCAGCCGGAATGTTCCCATGACCATCTTCATGGCCAAATGCTGGTGTCATTGACAAAGTCAGGAGAGCAACTGAAGCGAGACTGATACGGTTCCACGGACGTTCATACATTTTGGAGCTCCAGATTTTCAACTTGGGTTATCCGTTGTTGCGCGGTCTCTTCCAGTGGCTTGCCGCTGACGGAGAATTTCTGTGCAATCTGAGACGAGTGAACAATCACGGGTTCAGAAGCTTGCGTATTCCCGGGTTATCATGCTCATAGGCCAGAATGCGGAATGCACTCGGTGCGGAAGCCAAAGCGCTGTCGCTTATGTTATCCGTCAGCTTAAGCTCCTTGGAAATCGTCCCATCTTCTTCAATGAAAATCGCGAGACCATTGATGCAATCGCATGAAAAGACATTTCCGGAGGGCAATTTTCTTGCGGTTCCAAGCGCGGTGTCGTCAAATCCGAGTTCCGACTGGAAATCTGGAAAGACAGGACCGTGAGCTCCACCGGCAAGAACAGGATAAGATCCGTCGGGCTGAACAGGCGCTGAAATATTGAATACATACGTGCTTCGCCCATCACGATTGTTGTCGTAAAGCCAGATGGAACGATTTGAAGCCCCCCAGTTTGCATCATGCTGTGCTGCGGTTGTTGTGATGCCGGTGCGAACATGACCGTAGGCTTCGGGGTTGCCCCAGCGATAAAGGAACTGACCACCTTTACCTTGTCTCCCGCCGGCATCTGATGCGGCTTCTTCGGTCGTGGTCGAATGGTCGATCACATAAATCTCACTGTAGGCGTAGCTTGAGATCAGGATCTGGTCGAGCTCCGCATTATAGTCGACAGCATTGGTATGCATCATGTCGGCTGGCCCGGTCCTGAACTTCCAATAGTTGATATCCAGCTTGCCGGGATTCTCCTCCGGTATTCCATAGTTTGCTTTGCTGCTGTCAAAGTTTTGGATCAGATGATCCCACGCATGCCATTCCCACACAACTTCGCCGCTTTCCGGCCCGGTTGGCTTGATCTCCAGGATTGAATCCACCCAAAGGCCCCATTTTTCGGTAACGGTCTTGGGATCCCGACCAGCGGCGATGGCCTCGTCTCGCGTTTTTCGTTCCCAACCAATGAGCAGAATGTTTCCGTTCGGCATAAGCTGAATATCGTGATGCGGCATGAAGGTGTCGCTGTAGCGCGTGTATTTCCAACTGACTGAGTTGTCTGGCTCTATGCGCTCAATGATGCCGCCGACATTGAACGTGGGAACGTTCGGTCCCTTTTGCTGGAAGCCTTGGTAAAAGATGTTCGTTTCGTCGGCGACCATTCCCGATCTCAACAGGCTGCCGTCCTCGAGGAGATAGGCGACCATTCCCGGTCGATGCTCACTCGACCATTCTTTGACCACCTTGTTTTCACCATTCAGGAGGTAGGTTTTTTCTGAATTCAAGGGTGCATAGAGAACATAAGGACTATCGCCTGGTGCGGTTTCGGCGAGCACAGGCATCGAGTATAAAGCTGCCAAAAGTATCCATATTCTAAGCATTTGGGACCCCTTCGGTCATTTGAAGCTACAGTGCGGGGAGTTTCGCAGCCAAGACCTGGTGCGTGTATTTCAAGCGCGACAACGGGATCAGGCGCATGTCGCCATCTAGAACCGAGCGAACTCCGTCGTTGTCGACCTGTCGGGTTTGAAACAGCCTTCGCCGAGCGTAGCGCATGAATCGGGGCCAACTCCTGACGCACGTATCAGCACGAGATCAGCAATTTGTCTGGAAATCTCAGCAAATCTCAGCGAACCTGTGCATGGTCTGATTGGGCCGCGTATCGAGAGACGGATGTGGGATGAGTGAAGTGTCGGTAAGCCGGTTTTCCGGCATCGAGGTTGACTGGCACGCACTGGAATTGCGGCGTGATGGTGTTGTCGTCCAGGTCAAGCCAAGGTCTTTTCAGTTGCTTGAGGTTCTGTTCAACAACCGCGACCGCGTTGTGAGCAAGGACGAGCTTTTCGAAACGCTATGGCAGGGGCGTTATGTAACGGAAGGTGCACTGTCCACCGCAGTCAACGAGTTACGGCGCGCGCTTGGCGACACAGGCAAAGACCACCGCATCATACGCACCTATTACGGACAAGGATTGCGCTTTGTTGGTAGTCTGGACGCGCAGTTAAGTGTTGACCCGAAGGCCCGTGCAGGAGCCGCGCCGAAAGAGACGACGACACAATTAACGACAACCGATCCGAACGCCAAGTTGACCGTCGGACTGGCGGTGCTGGCACTTGATAACCTTTCCAAGGACACGGAGCTTGACCAGTTGGGAGAGATCCTCGCGGAGGACCTCATCACCGCATTGTCGAAGTTTTCTCAACTGTCTGTGGTTTCCCGGACGTCGTCTTTCGCGGTGAGCCATCAGAGATTAGCCTTGAGGGACATCGCAGGTACGCTTGACGTGGACTATATCGTCGAGGGCAGTTTGCGAGCCGTGGATGATATCGTCCGCATCACACTTCAGCTTATTGACGCTGCCGTCGATGAACATGTTTGGTCAGGACAGTTTGATTGGCCAAACAATGCCA
This sequence comes from Roseibium sp., assembly GCF_965232425.1. Classification (GTDB taxonomy): domain Bacteria; phylum Pseudomonadota; class Alphaproteobacteria; order Rhizobiales; family Stappiaceae; genus Roseibium. The sequence goes on along the minus strand of NZ_OZ246971.1, from coordinate 3,512,068 downwards.
CGTCTCAACAGCAATTTGAGACGACTGGAGTTATAACCGGTCAACTGATTGACCAGATTACGCGTTATGAAGCCCAGCTTTCGCGACAAGTGGCGGACCAGTTTCTGAGCGCGTGGCAGTGTTACTATCGCGGGATTTCCACCAAGAACACGCACAAGCTAAGCAAGCGCGGTGAAGCGATTGCATTCTTCGAGCGGGCAATTGCGCAGAACGCGAACTTTGCGCTCGCGCGAGCCGTCCTGTCATACGCATTGACGATCCCGACGCTCGTCCACACAGAAGGTGGCCGTCTTGCCGTCAATCCATTGCAGCGACAAGCAGATCTCGAACGGGCTGAGAAAGAAGCGCTGCTATCTCTCGAAATTGACGACCGCTATCCTTATGCGTGGGTCGCTCTGGCCAGAAAACACATTGCATTGGGTAATCCCGAGGACGGGCTCCGCGTTGTTCAAAAAGCGATCGAACTAAACCCCTATCAACCGGTGGCGCTATTCGTTTTGGCAGAGTGCCTTTTGGCGGACGGCCAAGCGGAGGAGGCAATTCACGCTTGTGACAGATGCATCGCTCTCGGACCATCCAGTGTTTTCTATTCACTGTCGATGGCACTGAAATCTTGTGCCCTCATTGCGCTCGATCGACATGAAGATGCTGTCCGTTTTTCCCGCGATGCTCAGGCGTCATCTACAGGTTCACCCTATCTGTTTTTCGGTGAAATATGCGCTTTGGGGCATCTAGGCCGAGAAGACGAAGCATCACATGCGATCCGTCGTGCACAGATTGCCAACCCTGGATTTGAAGTAAGTCTGTTCGAGCAACTTCATCAAATCAGCGATAAAGCAACCGTGGCGAAGATGCGTGAAGGCTTCAAGAACGCAAGTCTGTCAGACTAGAATTTGAGCTGATTTCAGCAAATCCACAATGACAGCCGGGTTCAATGGCCGAAATGGCGCTGCAAACCGGAAATCTCTCGACGGAAGGTTCAAAGTCCGCTTCGGGTCTAGAACGGAACATTGAGCCCCCCTCACCGCTCAGCCGCAACAAAAATCCGGATCACCCGAGCCTGCCTTACGCCACTGCCGGCGGATCCTAACCGAAACCTAACGCAGCACAAACCGGCTCAAAACTCCGCTGAATTATACCCGGTGTCCTGGGAAGGCGCACGGATGCGCTTCCCGTTCGAAGTTTGTCGAAACACGGACCCAAGGACGTAACCAATGAAGACCTACGGAAAGAACATCGCGGCGGTTTCCATGGCAATGGCCATGAGCTTTATGGCAAATCAGGCTCTCGCCGTTGACGAGCATTACGTCGATGGCGGCGCGGTCGTCGGCGGGACCGATGTCGTTGCCTATCACACTGTTGGAGCACCGACGCCCGGGTCTGCGGAATTTGCGTCCGAGTACCAGGGCGCGACCTGGCATTTTGCGTCCGCTGAGAACAAGGCGCTGTTCGATGCCGACCCCGCGAAATATGCACCGGCCTATGGCGGTTGGTGCTCGGCTGGCGCGAGCAAGGGCAAGAAAGTGCCGACACAGCCCGATCTCTGGGCCATCGTTGACGGCCAGCTCTACCTCAACAGCAGCCCGGCAGCCCACAACAAGCTCTTCCTCGCCGACACCGAGACCGTGATCTCGAAAGGCGAGTCCAACTGGAAAGTGATCTTCGCCACCTCCCGCGAAGCCCTTCTGGCACAATAGGCTTTTGCTCCGTGCGCCGGCGTCCCGCTGATGCCGGCGCACCGCCAATCAACTTCCGATATCCGGAACGTTATTGGACGCATCATGCGAAGGAATGCACCCTTCCTGCCGTCCAGGAACATGTCCGGAAAGGTGGGCGTCATCGTTGCCAAGGCAAAAATTCTGGTTGTCGAAGACGATGAGAACATTCTCAATCTTCTGAGCGCCTATCTTGAAAGTGCAGGCCACGACGTCGTCGAGCATCAGGACGGTTCGACGGGATACAAGGCGGCTCTCACCGATACGTTCGACTTCTGTATTTTCGATGTGATGCTGCCGCACAGATCGGGGACAGAGATCGTCGAGGCCATGCGCGCGCAGGGCATCTCGACACCCGTCCTGTTTCTGACGGCGCTCGGCGCGGAAACCAATGTGCTCCAGGGGTTTGCCGCCGGGGTGGATGACTATGTCGTCAAACCCTTTTCCCCACGCGAGCTGATTGTTCGCATCCAGGCGATCCTGCGCCGCAGTCAGATGACGGCCGCGTGCCGCGACGATGTGGTCGAAGTCGGCCCGCTGAAGCTGGACCTAGACCAGCCGACCTGCAATCTGTGTGGTGAGAACATCGCGCTGACGCCCTATGAGCACAAGATCCTGAGACGTCTTCTGGAACAGCCCAGCCGGGTCCTTTCCCGGGGCCAACTGATCGCGCTTCTTTATGGAAACGACGCCGCCGTCGGGCCCAAGGCGATCGACGTGCACGTCCACAATCTGCGCACCAAGCTTGGAGACGAAACCGGCTCGATGATCGAAACGGTGCGTGGCTTCGGCTACCGGTTCGCGGCCGCGGGCGACCTGGAGCGCAGGGTACAGTGAAACATCGTCTGGACCGGCTGCCCTGGCTGACGCTGCAGATGATAGCGGCAAACACCGCGATCGTTCTCATGCTCGGTGTCGCCTGGTACTGGCTTTTTCTGGGTCAAAGCACGACATATTCCGACCGCCTGATGACGACATTCAACATCGAACCCGGCCAGGTGCATGCCATGTTCGTCGACGAGGTCGAGCGCCAGCTCTGGACAAGCATCTCGATCGGACTGGTGTTCGCTGTCGGGGCCTCCATCGGTGTGACGTTGCTGATCGTCCGTCCGCTGGGCGTGCTTGCCCGGACCACGGAACGGCTGAGGCAGGGCGACTACGGCGTGCGCGCAAAAACCCAATCGGGAGAAGTTGGAAGACTGGCCGACACGGTCAATGCGCTCGCCGCGGCACTGCAGCAGGAAGAAGAGCGCCGCGCGCGCTATCTCGCGGATCTCGGCCATGAATTGAGAACACCCATAACAAGTCTTCGCGGTTACACAGAAGGCCTGGAGGACGGCGTGTTTCAGGCCGACGAAAAGTTCTTTTCGCTGATGTCGGACGAACTCAATCATCTGACGACCCTGACCCATTCCATTGAGGCCCTGGAACTCTCGCCCGAAGATGAAGACACATCGTGCCAGGGCATCAGTGTGCAGTTCGTTCTGGAAGATGTTCAGCGCCGGTGGCAAACCCAGTTTCAGGCAAAGGACCTCCGGCTGAATGTGCAGGTCGCCGATGCGCTGGCCGGCACATCGATTGCCCTGTCCGGGACATCCCTGCGGCACATCATCGACAACCTGATGTCCAACATGCTGCGATACGCTGATCCGGACGCGGACTGCCGCGTTATCTTTTCAAGGCATGGGTCACGGGGCGTGGAAATGATCTTTGCGAACGGCGCAAGGGATCTGCCCGCCCGGGATGTTCCCTTTCTTTTCGATCGGTTTTTCCGTGTCTCCAACAGCCGGACCCGGGGACGCAACACCCACTCCAGCGGGCTGGGATTGTCCATCGTGAAACAGTTGTGCACCAGCTGCGGGGGTTCCGTTCGCGCCGAACTGCTGGACAGCAGGTTGAACATCGTCGTGCGGCTCTCCCTGCTGGAGCCTGCGCATAAGACTCTGAACCCAGGGATGGAACAGCCCTGCCCGTAAAGACCGACCTGGAGAAATGCCGTTTCGGAAGAACTCGTCAAGACCGGTCGTGACGAAGTCGATAGCGCCATCTGACGTCAGATGAGTGACGTTTGCGTTGAAGTGCGCTGGCGGACAGGCTCAAACCATTGAGTGTCCTTTGGTCAGTATCGGGTGACGACGACCGCGACCGCAGCAAACACCACACCAATCAAAAGAGCCTTTGTATCCATTGACGAACGGTTGGGCAGTTTAACCCGAAGAGACAGAGCTATAATTACGCCGCCTGTCAACGCAGTCGCAATTGAATAGATCACGCTACTTTTGTCCGCGTTGAGACCGATCAGTATGCCGACGGCAAGTGACGCGACAAAGTAGGCGCGTAGCCACCCAGACATATGCCCGGGGTGGGTTTTATAGAGATAGATATTCACCCCAAACAAGTGGAACGAATAGGCCAACGCTCCAATGACGTAAAGCTCAGGCGATGTTGCGGTCACTTGCATGACTGCAATGGCAAGCAAGCAGTTGTAGGTTCCCAGTGCAACTGTGTCCAAGCCAAGCGACAACCTGTTATCGCCCCCCGTATCACGACTGGTTTCCAGCAAGTAGTAAATGAGAAATCCAAGCAGGGAGCAACCGTACAGCCAGTGTTCCCATGTCCTGCTTGCAGCTGAACTGGCCGCCAATTCACCGATTTTTGGCAGCAGGAAAAGGAAAGCATAGCCAAGTCCGATCCCTGATGAAAAATCAGACAGCCAGTTTGCCTGAGTCGGGAACCTCCGAAAAAAAGACACGCAGAAGACGTGAACAGTCCCGATAACTGCAATCGATGTTATGGCTAGGTATGTCGGCGCTTCGAACACGGCTAAGATCCGATGAAAGAATCACAAGCCGATGAGACACTCGTTGGCGGCATAAGCACAACCCAAAAAGTGAAGAAGGTACGAGAGTGACTTTCTCAGAATACGCCGATTAGGTTATTGGATTGCCAATTGTTTTGAACAATCAGCGGCAGCTTTGCAGATCGATCGGAAATCCGCCGTAAGACCGAAACGGGGGTGCAAAGCGGAAGTCCGTCGACGGAAGGTACAACGCGCCTCCGCGCCGGAAACCGCACATCGAGAACCCACCACCGCCCGGCCGCACGCCCAATTCCGACCTGACATTTTTGCGAAGCCCTTTCGACGGGAAATGCGGCAGCATGTGCGGAATCCTGGACGCGCCGCAGCGGAACTGGCCACAAATCAACGATAATCGCATATCTAACAAAGTGTTATGTTTTGCTTTCGCTTGCGTCTGCTAAACTCTCCCTTAGGGCATCTTTTTATACTTTACGACCGGAGTTGGGCTTGGCTCAGCCTGCGCTGGTGTGTGAAGTAGTGAAAATACGGGCCGAACCGCGCTGGAACGGTGACCCTGTTCGAAATTGGGAATGACACGGAATATGTCGATAGACCTCGATATCGAGAAAGGTGAACGCCGTCAGATCACGGCGCTTTTTTACGACATGGTCGGCTCGACAACCATGGTCAACAATATGGATGTCGAGGATTTCCGCGAGATCCAGCAAGCCGTCCACCAGGCGGCACACCGCGCGATTGCCGCAAATGGCGGCCATCTTGACCTCCTCATGGGGGACGGCGGCTCCGCCTATTTCGGATATCCGGTGGCCAGCGAGGACGCCCCGCTTCAGGCCGTTCTGGCCGGCCTGGCAATCCTGAATGAATGTGCGAAGGCACAGGACGATTTTGACGTACCCGTCAGGATCAGGGTCGGAATTGCCACCGGCTCGGCGGTCGCCGGTCAGGCCGGCAGCGGCGCGCTGGCGACACGCGACGAAATCATCGGAATTGCACCGACGTTGGCCGCCAGGATCCAGGGCGAGGCGAATGTCGGCACGGTCGCCGTCTCCAACGCGACCTACAAGGCCACGCGCAGGCTGTTCCACTATGAGAGCCTCGGCGCCCGGGACCTCAAGGGGTTCAACGAACCGCATGCGCTGTGGCAGCCGCTTGGCCGCCGCAAGACGGTCGACCGGTTCGAGACCCTGCGCAACAACGAACAGCCGTTCGTGGCGCGGCAAACCGAACTCGCCGGGGCCAAGTCGCAATGGCAACAGGCGTTGGAAGGAAACGGCCAGTTTCTCTTTATCCACGGCGAACCGGGCATCGGGAAATCCCGTCTCTGCCACCAGGTGGTGGAAGCCGGACGGACGGACGATGCCCACGTGCTTGATTTTCAATGCGAGCCGACAAGCCAGGAAACGCCGTATTACCCGATCGTGCGCAGCTTGCGCGCCGTTCTGCAAAAACACGACGCGACCTTCGATTTCGATGCGCCGTCCGCCGACGCGATCCGAAGCGCCCTGTCGCTGCCCGGCGATCATCCGGTCGAATTCTTTGAATCGCTTGCATTCCTGATCGCGCCGTTTTCGCCGGACCAGCAGGACCAGGAGGCAGACGGCCCGGGCGACGCCCATTCCGCGGTCGGAACGCTCGTCGACGCGGTCATGGCAATTGCCAGTGCAAAACCCTGCGTGATGAAAATCGAGGATCTGCACTGGGCAGACAGCCAGACGCTTGAGGTCGTCGCACAACTGGCCGGGCGGATCCAGGACGCCTCCGTCTTCGTTATCGTCACGTCGAGAAATCCGCCTGACGATGACTGGAAGGAGGCGGACAACTTTTGCACCCTCGGACTGACCCGTCTCGGCTCCGACAGCCTCGTGGAACTGATCGAAAATCTTGCCGGCGCAACACATCTGCCGGAAAAACTCATCGATGCCATCGTCGCCCGCTGTGACGGCGTTCCGCTTTTTGCCGAAGAGCTGACCCGTTTCGTCCTGGACAGGAACGCGGATGACGCGCTGGACGAAGGCATGTGGGAGAAACTGTTCGAATCCGACGAAACTGCCAGCCTCCAGGACCTTCTGGCCGCCCGTCTTGCCGCTCTCGGGCCTTCGAAATTCGTCGCCCAGGCCGCCAGCGTGATCGGCCGCAGTTTCAACGTCCTGACGCTCGTCGCGCTTCTGTCGACAACGGGCAACCCGGCCAGTGCCGAGGAAAGCCTGAACGAACTTGTCGCCGGCGGCTTCATCGAACAGCAGGCAAGCGAATTCGAGACGTCCTACCGATTCCGCCATGTGTTGGTTCAACAGGCCGCCTATTCCGGCCTGCTGCGATCGAACAAGCGCACACTTCACTCCGCACTCTACAAGATCGTCACCGAGGACACCGAACTCGGCGAAGCCTTCACGAGTGCGGAACTTGCAGCGCACGCTGAACAGGCGCAACTGCGGACCGAGGCTGTCGGCCACTATATCGACGCAGCGCGGTCCGCGTCTTCCCAATCGGCCTTGCAGGAAGCACGCACGCTGCTCACGCGGGCCAGTGAACTCACGGCCAAGGTCAAGGACAAGCCGGCGGCAAACACGCTCGAACTCGAGATCGTGAAACTGCTGGGGCCGGTCGTTGCCATGCTGGACGGCGCTGGTTCGCCTGAAGCCTCCAAGCTTTACCAGCGCGGCGTGGAGCTTCTGCATGACAATCCGGATACGGATCGGTCCACCGGCTTTCCCCTCTACTGGGGCTGGTGGTTCACGGCTCCGAACTTTCAGGCACAGCGGGAACGGGCCGAAATGCTTCTTGCGGACCTCGCGGGGTCCAACAACAAGGAAGTCGAACTGCAGGCCCTTCACTGCCGGTGGGCAACGGCCTTCAACACGGGTCAGCATGCAGACTGCCTGAACGCAATTTCAAAAGGTCTCGAGCTTTACAGCGAAGACGAGGCGCTCGACCACCGCACACGCTACGGCGGACACGACGCAAAGGTGTGCGGGCTCGGCGAAAAGGCCTTGTCGTCCTGGTTTATGGGCAAGACCGAAACCGCGCTTCAGCACATGGACGCGGCGGAAGACTGGGCGCGGCACATCGATCATGTCGGCAGCAACTGTCACGCGCTTGATATCGGCATCATGCTGCATCGCTACAGGGGCGACATCGACCAGGTCGCACGGTTCGCGCGGAAGATGCGCGACACGGCCACCGAGCACGATCTCAAGTCGCTGGAAGCGAAAAGCCTGATTTTCGGCGGCTGGGCAAACGGCATGGCGGGCGATCCCGGCAAGGGCAGGGAAATCCTGGCGCAAGGCCTTTCGATCCAGCAGGAAATCGGCACGGAGGAGGATTTTCCGGTCTACTTGGAAATGGCCGCCGAACTCGATGGGCAGCTCGGGCGTCATGCCGACGGCATCGCCCTGGTCAGCTCGGCGATCGAGCGCGCTGAAACAGCCGGACACGCCTTCTGGCTGGCCGAACTCTATCGGCGCCGGGCAAGGCTGCGCAGTGCATCCGACTTCAAGGAACAGCAGATCGAGATGGATCTGGCCAGGGCGGAAGAGATCGCCGGCCAGCAGAACGCGACCGTGCTCCTGTTACGAACCCTGACGGACCGGGCGGTTCTGCTTCCCGATCATGGCAAGGGGCCGGAATTGGGCGACCGGCTGGGCGATCTCCTGGCCGATCTGGAAAGCGGTCTGGAGCGGGACCGTGCTCTCAGCCTGCTGGCAGGATTGCTGAAGTGACGACTGCCGCCGGGTCCCACTCCCGGGAAACGGGCCGTCTCTACGGCGCTGACATTTACCTGAACCGCTTGAAGGAACACCTGGGGTCATTCGGCATCACCCGGCTGGCCGACATTACCGGGCTGGACAGGATTGGTATTCCTGTCGTTCAGGCCGTGCGGCCTCTGGCGAGATCGAATGCCGTCAATCAGGGCAAGGGGCTGCAGTTGGAGCAAGCCGCTGTTTCGGCCATCGTGGAAGCGCTCGAAACGGCAGCTGCCGAAACAATAACCTCGGATGCCGCAGCTCCCGTCTCTCCGGACATCGTCTACGGGCCCGACGCGGGCAGCAGGCTCGCCCACCATCTCTTGCCGGACTTGCCTGTTGGGTGGACCCGAACGCCTCTGCCCTTCGTATCCGGAACCGATCTTGTCTCCGGCGAGACGGTGCGCCTCCCCGTTGCCCTTGTCAGCACAGACTTCACGCCCGGCTCGCCGCATGCAGGCTCGCCCTTCATCAGAACGACCACCGGGCTCGGCGGTGGCGCAACCCCGGAAGAAGCGCTCGTGCAGGCTCTCTTCGAGACGTTTGAGCGACTGGGCACGGCCCGGGCCATGAGGATACACGGGTTCTTCGAAAAGCAACGGCTCGCGGTCGAGACGCTGGCGGACGAGACGCTGGACAGCCTCGTCGCGCAGCTGCAGAACTCCGGTCTGCTCTGCGCCCTTTACGATTGTCCGCACGCGGGCGGCCTGCCTGTTGTCTGGGCGCGCGTGCTGGACGACAGGAACGCACCGACGTCGCTGCCGTTTCACGCCGACGGCTTCGCCTGCCGCACGTCTTATGCCGAGGCGGCCACCGCGGCATTTCTGGAGGCGGTCCAGACTCGGGCATCCGTGATCGCGGGAAGCCGGGAAGACATCACCCGCCAGTTCTATCCGAAACGGATCGACCAGGCGCTTGTCGATTTCGAGCGCGCGCAAATGCGTGGTGGAACCGGCAGCGCCGCGCCGGCAATCGATCCTCTGCCAGAGGCAAGCCCGCAGGCGCTCGCGCAGGCACTGCACAAGGAGGGGTTCCGGGCGATTGCGGTTTCCCTGATGGCCGAAGAAGCAATCCCGCTTCACATCGTGCGTGTCGTCACGCTCGCACATGGGGAGCCCGTGACATGAACCGCCGCACACCCCCCGTGATCGTCTTTGCCGGTCCCAGTGTCGACGAAACGGAGTTTCCCGAAGGCCTCAGGGCGCATTGGTCGGGCCCCGCCGCACAAGGCGATATCGTCGCGGCGGTTGAGGAACACGGGCCCTGCGTCATCGCGCTGATCGACGGCCTGTTTCAAGGCGTACCCGCGGTCAGGCACAAGGAGATCCTCTGGGCCCTGTCCCGGGGCGCGATCGTTTTCGGCGCCTCGAGCATGGGCGCCTTGCGGGCTGCCGAGCTCTGGCGCTGCGGCATGCACGGCCGCGGGGTAATCTACCGGTGGCTCCGCCGTTTTCCGCTTCTTCCGGACGACGCGGTTGCCGTCCTTCACGCGCCGCCCGAACTGGGTGCAGGAGCACTCACCGAGGCGCTTGTCGATCTCAGGCTGGGCATCAAGCGCGCCTGCCGGAACGGCCTGGTTTCACGCAGCCTTGCGCAGATGCTGCTGCAGAACGCGCGGGAGCTTCACTATACCGATCGGACATTCGCGAACATCACCAGGGATCTCCCGCAGCAACAGAGCACCGATGTCGTGGCGCGCATCTGCCGTCCCGGCTGGTCGCAAAAGAGGCGGGATGCGCTGACCCTGCTCCGGGAGCTGCGGCAACGCCAGCTGGACGACAACTGGCCTGCCCCCCTGTCCGGCGCCGAATTTGTCTACACGGATGCATTCCTGCATGACCTGGCTGACGGCGGTTTCCCGATACACACGCTTGACGTTCATTGACAGCTTTTAAAAATTACCTAGAGTAAAAAGTCTGCGCTGGCGATGAATCGAAAATAGTCCTGTCGTTCCAAGGAAATAAAAGCAGCACCGCACGAAATTCGAACCTGATTTCACCGCTCCAACCGGATGGTGTTACAACCGTCTTTTCGAGGCCGATTTGAGTATCTATGTGGACCAGCAGTCAGTCTCGCCCAAGACGGGAAGTCTGGGAACGCGGTTCCTCATCTATCCTCAGGTGCCGCACCTGACCGGCTACGAAAAACCGGAGACGGTCTGGATAAGCACGCCGCCGGCCGAGATAAAAGCCGGCCCTGCCGACCGGCGCATGTATGTCGTCGATCCTCTTTTTGAAAAACCGGTCTACGAATATCCCTACCAGCCGCCCTTCATCGGCGACCGTTTCCCACCCGCCGAGGCAGGACCCGACGGCCACTTCGATCATCTCGACCCGCAGAGCCGGGAATTCGTCTGTGCGCATGTATTCGCCACGCTCAGGCGCGTGCTCGACATCTGGGAAAGTTATCTCGGGCACGAGATCATCTGGCATTTCGCCCAGACCTATGAGCGCCTTGAAATCATTCCGCAGGTCAACTGGCACAACGCCCAGTCCGGCTACGGCTACATGGAATTCGGCATTGAGCGCGGTGACCGGGAAAGCGCCCTGCCCTATGCGCTGAACTTCGACGTGATTGCGCACGAATTCGGCCATGCGCTGATCTTCGCCGAGATGGGCACGCCGACCGGAAGCGCCGGCCGGCAGTATTTCGGCTATCACGAAAGCGTCTCCGATCTGATCGCCCTGATCTCGCTGCTGCATTTCGACAGCGTGCTCGATCGCCTGCTCAGGTCGACCAACGGCAACCTGCTGACAATGAACGAACTCAACCGGATCGCGGAACTGGCGGGAGACAAGCAGATCCGCACGGCCAGCAACGACCGCAAGATGAGCACGGTGAGCGACGCGGTTCATGATCTTTCCAAGCCATTCACCGGCGCCATCTTCGATACGCTTGTGGAGCTCTATCACCGCGACGCGGTGGACCAGGGTCTTGTCGATCTTCCCAAGGAAGTCAGTCACGACCGCCTGTTTGAACTCGACCACCACGAAATTGAGTTGATCGGCACCCGGTTCGCCGAGGCGTTCGCCGCCCGCTCCTTCCTGTTGAAATCGACCCTTGAAAACGCGCGCGACCTGCTGGGTTCGGCAATCGCCCGTTCGTGGAGCACCCTGGATCCGGACACGCTCAACTATGCGGTCGCGGGCGCGGCAATCGCGGACCAGTTCGACGAGATGGGCGAACCGGACGCCGGAGACATCCTGATGGAAAACCTGGAATGGCGGGAAATCGTCGTTCGCACCTGAAAACACGCGGCATGAAAACGAGAAGGGGGACTTAGAGATGACTGACGAGACTTCCAACGGGCAATTCCCGACAATCCAACCGGACCCGTACTACGATCCCGCCGAGATCATCCTGGTCGGCATGAACATATCCTGGATCAAGAACGAGAAGGCCGCCGACGTGAAGATCGACACCGGCGCGAACGCGGCGAGCCGCATCTCGATCCAGCTCCTGTCTGCTCCCGGCAGCCAGATCGCGCTGGTCAAGGCCTATATCTACGAAGGCCGTCAGTATGACCTGCCCAAGCCGAAAATCATGATCGTCTCCGGTGAAGGCGAGGACCTCCCGGGCAACTATGTGCCGAAGGACCGGCCCCTCAAGTTCTGGCGCATGAACAAGCTGACCCGAACCGCGGAAATCACGATCGAGGACGGACTTCTCGAGAACCTGATCCTGGAGGCCAATCTGCCTGGCCGGAGGTCACCGAATTCCTATGCCGCCAACATGCAGATGGCGCACAGGTCCGGACGCCTGAATTCCTGACAACGCGCCTTGGCAGACCCGCCGGCACCGTGACAACGGACCGGTGACGCTCTCAACGGCCAAACCAATCAAGGATAAGCAGATGGCAGAAGACCAGTCCGTAAATCTCGATCAATGCGCCCCTTATGAACCCGGGGAATTTGTGATCGACGACATCAAGGCCGCCGAAACAAAGGCGCCGGCGCTGGTGCCCGGCATCATGAGTGTTGTCGGCGTGGGGTTCGTCTACATTCCGCAAACCCACGCTGAAGGCAGCAAGCATGTGGTGATCAAGAAATTCAGCCTCGAGGACAACCTGGCCGGCACCCCGGCGCCGGTCACCGATCTCCTGCTCGATTTCCAGGATGGAAACTACGAGGCACGGGTCGCCGTACGGGAACCTTTTCGGGTCCAGCGGGATTTCGAGATGGCGGTGACGCTGGAGGCGGACAGGGAGGGCGTCGATGGCGGTTTTCTGAGAGTTCTCTTTTTCTACGACCACGAAGAACCCAGCTAGAGCCTGTCGTGCTCACGGAGAGAATAGGCCCGCCTGGCGGCGGGCCTTGCTGTTTCTAGAAGTCGAACCTGACGCCCTGGGCAAGCGGCAGCTCGGCAGAATAGTTCACCGTCGATGTCTGGCGGCGCATGTAGCCCTTCCATGCATCCGAACCGGATTCGCGCCCGCCCCCCGTTTCCTTTTCGCCGCCGAACGCACCGCCGATCTCTGCACCGGACGGGCCAATATTGACATTGGCGATCCCGCAATCGGAACCAGTAGCCGACAGGAAGGTTTCGGCTTCGCGCATGTTGAGCGTGAAGATGCAGGATGACAGTCCCTGCGGCACGTCATTCTGCAATGCGATTGCCTCCTCCAGATGCTCGTATTCCATCACGTAGAGGATCGGTGCGAAGGTTTCCGTTTTGACGGTCGCGGTTTGGCCCGGCATTTCGACCAGCGCGGGCGCGACATAGGCGCCACCCGGCACACCATTTGAAACAGGTGCGCCGCCATGCACCGTGCCGCCTTCGGCACGGGCATTTTCCAGGGCCGTCTGCATCGCCTCAAGCGAGGCATTGTCGATCAGCGGGCCGATGAGCGTTCCCTCGGCGCGAGGGTCGCCGATCGGCAGGCTGCCATACGCTTTGACCAGCTTCTGTACCAGATCGTCCTTGATTGATCTGTGCACGATGAGGCGGCGCAGCGATGTGCAGCGTTGACCGGCGGTGCCGACTGCGGAAAAGACGATGGCACGCACAGCCATTTCAAGATCGGCGGACGGTGCAACGATCATGGCATTGTTGCCGCCAAGCTCCAGGATCGGTCGTCCCCAGCGCGCGGCAACCTTCGGTCCGACAATGGAGCCCATGCGCGTGGACCCGGTCGCGGACAGGATCGGCACGTCCTTCGAGCTCACCAGCGCTTCGCCGATTTCGGAACCGCCGATGACGACCTGCATCAGGTCTTCGGGCGTATCGTCACCGAACCGGGCAACCGCCCTGTCGAAGATGCGCTTACATGCGAGTGCGGTCAGAGGCGTCTTTTCGGACGGCTTCCAGATCACCGGATTGCCGCAAATGAGCGCGAGCGCGGTGTTCCAGGACCAGACGGCGACTGGAAAATTGAACGCCGTGATCACGCCGCAGGGCCCCATCGGATGCCAGGTTTCCGACATCTTGTGGCCTGGCCGTTCCGAGGCAATGGTGAGACCGTAGAGCTGGCGCGACAGACCGACGGCAAAATCACAGATATCGATCATCTCCTGGACTTCACCGAGACCCTCCGAGGTAATCTTGCCTGCTTCCAGGGTAACCAGCGCGCCAAGATCTTCCTTGGCGGCGCGAAGCTCCTCACCCAGAAGCCGGACCAGCTCGCCGCGGCGCGGCGCAGGCAGGACACGCCAGCTCCGGAAAGCCGACTGCGCGCGTGCGATCACGGCGTCCATGTCTCCAATCGGCGTTTCCGCAATCGCGGCAACGCTCACCCCATCAATCGGTGAGGTGACCGCCAGGCTGCCGCCTGCGAGATCGCACTCGGCAAAGCCGAGCGCGCGCAGAACCTCTGCGTGCTCCATGACTGTTTCTCCTATTTGACTTTAGCTGCTGTAGCGCGCGCCGTTCTTTGTTTTCAGGAAGGCTTCAAGCGGCACGTCTTCCTGCTTGAGAAAACCCTTTGCGGGCAGCGCACCGTCTCGCACCATTTCGATGATGGCGACGACCGAAGACGCGGTCGTCCAGGCAATGGCCGTCCGTTCGCGGCCCGCAATCTCGATCGGTTTCAGGCCTCTGACAAACTCCTTGCGCAGGGTGCGCCCGTCCCGTTCGCCTTCTGCCGCCACGTGGATATAGACGATGTCGTCGCTCACCGGCGGCTTCGCGTTCACAAGGATCTCACCGGCTTCCTTGCGCCGGTCGCGCATCAGAAGTTCGTGGAAGAAGAAGTTCATCAGCTGGACGTGACCCGGATAGCGCATGGTCTTGTAGTCCATGTTCGGTACGCGCGACCTGTAGGTCTCGCACATGGTGCCAAGGCCGCCGGATGTCGTGAAGGCTTCCAGTTCGATGCCGCCGATGACGATCTTCTCGATCCATTCCATCGGCGAGACCCATTTGATCTCGCCGTCCTCAAGAACCTCACAATCGTTGAGATACTCGTTGACCACGCCTTCCGGCGACCAGTTGAAGGAATAGCCCATCAGCCCGGTGGGGTTCTGCGGCAGGGCACCGACCCGCATGCGGCAGGACCGGCAGCTCTCGAACTCCTCGATCAGGCTGGCGCCAACGATCCCGACAAAGCCGGGTGCCAGCCCGCATTGCGGCGCCATCAGCCCCTTCGAGGATTTGGCAAGTTCCATGATCGCCTTGGTCGTCGGAACGTCTTCGGTCAGGTCGAAATAATGAAGACCCAGCTCATGCGCCGTGCTGGCCACACCGACATTCAGGAAATAGGGCAGGCAGGAAAGCACGGCATGCGAACCGGAAAGAGCGTCCCGCAGGGCGTCCAGGTTGCTGACGTCAACATGGCGGGTTTCGAACGGCAGGTCGGCACTTGCATGCGTATCGAAGCCGGTCACGTCAAAACCGCTGTCGTGGAGAAGCTCACCCGCCAGCGTGCCAACCTTGCCAAGGCCCAGAACCGCTATCTTGTCCATCTGCAACATCCCCCGAGAATGACGTGTCACAGGATAACCCTCCTTGACCCGAACAATAACACCTGAAAAATAGTTATATTCATGATTATAACTCATAGGTTGGCGGTGCCATGGAACGTGACTTTCCGATCCCCACGATTTCGGTCCTGCGCTGCTTCGAAGCCGCCGCGAAACACCAGAGCTTCACCGCCGCCGCCGAAGAGCTCGGCCTGACGCAAAGCGGTGTCAGCCGTCAGGTCAAGGAACTGGAGGAGCAGATCGGCGCGCCGCTGTTCCGGCGGGAAGGTCGCGGCATCCGGCTGACGCAGGCCGGCAAATCGCTCGCCGAGGGTGTTTTCTCCGATCTTTCGCGGCTGCGGCGGACAATCAGCCAGGCGGTCGCCGCGGGCGGCACCCAGGAACTCCTGACCATCGCGGCACTGCCCTCCTTCGCAACGCGCTGGCTCGTTCCCCGGCTGAAGCACTTCAAGGAACTGCGCCCGAACCTGGACCTGATGGTCCACAGCCGTTCCGAGCCTTTCGACCTTGTCGAGGAAGGCATCGACGTTGCAATCCACTTCGGCGCAAACGACTGGCCCGGCGCCAAACTCAGCCCCCTATGTCCGGAAGATCTGATCGTGGTTGCCGCACCATCGCTGCTGGCGAGCAGTCCCGTTGAGCAGACGTCCGACATATTGAAGCTGCCGCTGCTTCACATGACGGCGCGCTCGCACCTCTGGAAAGTGTTCCAGAAATCGGTGCCCGGAACCTTCGCCCATGTTCAGGTCGGCAGTTACTTCGACAGGTTCTCGCTGGTGATTGCCGCCGCCAGCAGCGGCATGGGAGCCGCGATCCTGCCGACCTATCTGATCGAGACCGAGCTTGCCTCGGGCGCGCTCGTTAACCTGGCATCGGTAACCGACAATTCCGAACACAATTACTACCTGGCAACGCCTCCGGGCAGGATCAGCCCTCCCGCTGCCGAATTCCTGACCTGGATCCGTGGTCAGGTGAGCCGCAGGGTCAAACCCGTCTGAAGGTCATCTGCAAGCCGGGCTCCTCGACACGCATATATGCATTGGCATATTTATTTTAAGTTTGAAATTTTAGACTTGAAGTAAATTCTGAAACGTGGTTCGCTGAGCGTGATGATGGGGCTCGCGTCATGTGGAGGATCTGATGAAGATTGCGTGTTTGGGCGGTGGGCCGGCGGGTCTCTATTTCGCGATTTCCATGAAACTGCGCGACCCGTCGCACGACGTCGTCGTATTGGAACGCAACCGCGCCAACGACACCTTCGGGTGGGGCGTTGTGCTGTCGGACGATGCGCTCAGCCGCATGGAGGGCAATGACCCTGTCAGCACCCGGGCGATCCGCGATCACTTCGCCTACTGGGACGACATCGCCGTGGAGCACAACGGCGTCCGCACGGTGTCCGGCGGCCACGGCTTTGCCGGGATTGGCCGCAAGCAGATGCTTGTTCTTCTTCAGGAGCGCGCGCGCGAACTCGGCGTGGAGATGCGTTTCGAAACCGAATTCGAAGACGCGGAAACCTTTCGTCAGGACTACGACCTCGTTGTCGCCTGCGACGGGATCAACTCGAAGGTCCGCACCGAATACGAAGATGTCTTCAAGCCGGACATCGACACCCGCCTGTGCAAGTTCATCTGGCTGGGCACGCATCAGAAATTCGACGACGCCTTCACCTTCATCTTCGAGAAGACCGAACACGGCTGGATCTGGGCGCATGTCTACCAGTTCGACGACAACACCGCGACGTTCATCGTCGAGTGTCTTCAGCCCACATGGGACGGCTGGGGCTTTGCCGACATGTCAAAGGAAGAGACCGTCGAAACCTGCCGCAAAATCTTCGAGAAATACCTCGGCGGCCATGACCTCATGTCAAACGCCGCCCATCTGCGCGGCTCCGCGGTCTGGATGAACTTCCCGCGCGTGATCTGCGAAAAGTGGTATCACAAGAACATCGTACTGATGGGCGACGCCGCCGCGACCGGACACTTTTCGATCGGCTCCGGGTCCCGCCTCGCCTTCGACAGCGCAATCGCGCTTGCCGACTATCTGCACAGCGAAGCCGATATGGAAACGGCCTTCGAGCGCTATCAGGAAGAGCGGCGGCTCGAGGTTCTCAGGCTGCAGTCCGCAGCGAGAAATTCGCTGGAATGGTTCGAGAACGTGGAACGCTACCTCGATCAGGATCCCGTCCAGTTCAACTACAACCTGCTCACCCGCTCGCAACGGATCAGTCACGAGAACCTGCGCCTGCGCGATCCGAAATGGCTTGAATCCGCGGAAAGGTGGTTCATGGACCGGTCCGGCGCTTCGCCGAACGCGCCGGTGCGTGCGCCCATGTTCGCCCCGTTCAAGCTGCGCGAGATGCCGCTGAAGAACCGGATCGTCGTGTCGCCGATGGCGCAGTACAAGGCCGTCGACGGTGCTCCGACCGACTGGCACCTGATCCACTACGGCGAACGGGCGAAGGGCGGCGCGGGCCTGGTCTATGTCGAAATGACCTGCGTCAGCGCCGAGGGCCGCATCACGCCGGGATGCCCCGGGCTCTATGCGCCCGAACACGAGAGCGCCTGGAAGCGCCTCACCGATTTCGTGCACGGCGAAACGGATGCGAAAATCTGCTGCCAGATCGGTCATTCCGGACGCAAGGGATCGACGCAGATCGGCTGGCAGGAGATGGACGCCCCTCTCGCTGAGGGCAACTGGGAACTGGTGTCCGCATCCGCGATCCCCTGGTCGGCGAACAACGCGACGCCGCGCGAGATCAACCGGACCGAAATGGAGGAAATCAAGGCCCAGTTCGTCCGCTCGGCCGAGATGGCGGAGCGCGCGGGGTTCGACATGATCGAACTCCACGCGGCGCACGGATATCTTCTCTCCTCCTTCATCTCGCCGGTCTCGAACGTCCGCACCGATGAGTATGGCGGCACTCTTGAAAACCGCATGCGCTGGCCTCTGGAAGTGTTCAGGGCGATGCGCGAGGTGTGGCCACAGGAAAAACCCATGTCGGTGCGCATTTCCGCAAATGACTGGGTCGGCAGCGAAGGCGTGACGCCCGAGGACGCCGTTGAAATCGCCAGGATGTTCCGGGCTGCCGGAGCCGATCTCATCGATGTTTCGGCCGGCCAGACGACACCGGATGCCAAGCCGGTCTACGGCCGTATGTTCCAGACACCGTTTTCCGACCAGATCAGGAACGAGGGCGGGCTCCAGACCATGGCGGTCGGCAACATCTACGAGGCGGACCACGCCAATTCCATCCTGATGGCGGGACGCGCGGACCTTGTCGCCGTGGGCCGTCCGCATCTCGCCAACCCGTACTGGACCCTTCACGAGGCCAGCCGCATCGGCGACAGGAACGCAACCGACTGGCCCCTGCCCTATCTCGCCGGCCGGGATCAGGCCTGGAGGCTTGCGGATCGGGACGCGGAGATCCTGCGCGCATGAGTGTGTCCGGGAAACATGTCATCGTCACCGGTGGCGGCAGCGGCGTTGGAGCGGCCTGTGCTGCGCTCCTGGCGCAAAAGGGTGCGACCGTCACCATATTCGGCCGGACCGAAGCAACGCTGGCCGCGCAATCCCTGCCCTACCAGCTGTGCGATGTCACCGATGTGGGCACCGTCAAATCCGCCTTCGAAGCCGCGCGGAAAAATGCCGGCCCGGTGGACGTCGTCGTTGCAAATGCCGGTGCCGCCGAGAGCGTGCCGTTTTCGAAAACCACGCCGGATCTTCTGCAAGACATGCTCTCCGTCAACCTGATCGGGGTCGCCAATGTCTGGCAGGCGGCGCTTGCCGACATGAAAGTCTCCGGATGGGGACGGATGATCGCGATTGCGTCCACGGCCGGGCTCAGGGGCTATCCCTATGTGAGTGCATACTGTGCCGCCAAACACGCCGTTGTCGGCCTGACACGGTCTCTTGCGAAGGAACTCGCCAGGACCGGGATCACGGTCAACGCCATCTGCCCCGGCTTCGTCGAGACACCCATGCTGGAACGCTCGATCGACAACATCATGGAAAAGACCGGCCTTGGCCGTGAAGAGGCCGAAAACACGCTGAAGGCAGACAACCCGCAGGGCCGGTTCATCCAGACGGACGAAATCGCCGAGATGGCCTGCTGGCTTTGTTCGCACAGTGCCCGGTCGGTCAATGGTCAGGCCCTGAGCCTGTCGGGAGGCGAGTTATGACAGGCCAGACGGAAACACTCTCCAAGGCCCGTCTGCGCGTCTGGCTGAAACTTCTGAAGGCCTCGAACGGCATCGAGGCCGAGATCCGGCGCCGGCTCCGCGACGGTCACAACACGACCTTGCCGCGCTTTGACGTCATGTCGGCGCTGGCCAGGTTTCCCGAAGGCCTGAAAATGAGTGACCTGTCCACGTTCCTCCGTGTGTCCAACGGCAACGTGACCGGCATCGTCGACAAGCTGACCGAGGAAGGCCTGGCGCATCGTGTCGCGGTGCCCGGAGACAAGCGCGCCCAGGTCGCGCGTTTGACCCGGAAGGGGGAAGCGGAATTCGAAAACCTCGCCAGCCGCCATGAAAGCTGGATAAATGCGCTTCTCGAGGGATTGACGGACGAAGACCTGGAAACGCTCTCCGACAAACTGGAAAGAGTGCTGGCCCAGAGCAGTGAACAGGAGCGGGCGGATGCGTAGCGACGTGCAACATTTCCGATGCGGGATTTCGGACGGCATCGCGCGGATCGCGCTCGACCGGCCGGAGCGCAAGAACCCGCTCACGTTCGAAAGCTATGCCGAACTGCGCGACTGGTTCCGGGATCTGCACTATGCCGACGATGTCCACGCTGTGGTCATTCTCCCGAATGGCGGCAATTTCAGCTCCGGCGGCGACGTCCACGACATCATCGGACCGCTGACACGCATGAACATGAAGGAACTGCTGGCCTTCACGCGCATGACCGGCGACCTGGTCAAGGCCATGCTCGGATGCGGCAAGCCGGTGATCGCGGCGGTTGACGGGATCTGTGCCGGCGCGGGCGCGATCATGGCCATGGCGTCCGACCTGCGCATTGCCACACCGGAGGCCAAGGTGGCTTTCCTGTTCAATCGCGTCGGCCTTGCCGGCTGCGACATGGGCGCCTGCGCGATGCTGCCCAGGATCATCGGCCAGGGACGCGCGGCGGAACTGCTTTATCTCGGACGTTCCATGAAGGCCGATGAGGGCCACGCCTGGGGGTTCTTCAATTCGGTCGTCGCGGCCGCAGAGCTTGAAGGCGCGGCCATCGACCTTGCCGCGCGCATCGCTGCCGGCCCGACCTTTGCCAATTCCATGACCAAGACCATGCTGGCGCAGGAATGGTCGATGAGCCTGGAACAGGCGATCGAAGCCGAGGCCCAGGCGCAGGCCATCTGCATGCAGGGCAACGATTTCCGCAGGGCTTACGAAGCTTTCGCGGCCAGGGAAAAACCGGTGTTTGAGGGCGACTGATGGCAGACCGGACCTTCCTCAGCTGGCCCTTCTTCGACGATCGTCACCGTGCACTGGCCGACGAGCTTGAGGCCTGGGCCATTGCCAATCTCGGTGGTCTAGACCACCACGACACGGATGCGGTCTGCCGCAAGCTGGTCGCCGATCTCGGCGAGGCGGGCTTCCTGAGACTTACCGGTTCGCCCGACGGCCAGCTTGACGTCCGCAGCCTTTGCCTCATCCGCGAAACGCTTGCGCGCCATGACGGGTTGGCCGATTTCGCGTTTGCGATGCAGGGGCTTGGTACCGGTGCGATTTCGCTCTTCGGCACCGACGCGCAAAAGGATCACTGGCTGCCGCAATCGCGCAGCGGCGGCGCGATTGCCGCCTTCGCACTGACCGAACCGCAATCGGGCTCGGACGTCGCCAATTCGACAATGACGGCGACCCCCGACGGCAACGATTATGTCCTCAACGGGGAAAAGACCTGGATCTCCAACGGCGGCATCGCCGACGTCTACACGCTCTTTGCCCGGACCGGCGAGGCGCCCGGTGCCAAGGGGCTTTCCGCCTTCATCGTGACCCCGGACGCGGGCGGCTTCGAAGTTGTCGAGCGTCTCGAAACAATTGCCCCGCATCCGCTGGCAACGCTCCGCTTCACCGATTGCCGGGTTCCGAAGACAAGCATGATCGGCGCGCCAGGAGCGGGGTTCAAGGTCGCCATGTCGGTCCTCGATATCTTTCGCTCGACGGTCGCCGCAGCCGCGCTCGGGTTTGCAAGGCGCGCGCTCGACGAGGCCCTGGGGCGGGTCACGACGCGGAAAATCCAGGGCGCACCCCTGTTTGACCTGCAACTGGTCCAGGGGCACATCGCGGACATGGCCCTAGACATCGACGCCGCCGCGCTTCTCATCTACCGCGCCGCGTGGGCAAAGGACAGCGGTGCGCCCCGTGTCACGCGCGAAGCGGCCATGGCCAAGCTGTTTTCAACGGATCAGGCGCAACAGGTGATCGACAAGGCCGTTCAGCTGCACGGCGGCGACGGCGTACGCAGCGGCACGACGGTTGAAAAACTCTACCGCGAAATCCGGGCGCTTCGGATCTATGAAGGGGCTTCCGACGTTCAGAAGATCATCATCGCACGCCAGACGCTGCAAAGCCTCTGACGGCCAACCAGAAGGGAAGGACTGAGCATGACCAAGGAACTTGACGGCGGCATCACCCGGAACGGCGAAGGCTTCGACGGCGTGGCGCTCAATATTCTGGGACAAACCTACTATCCCAAGGCCTGGTGCGAGTCGACATTCGCATTCGAGACCAATTCCGAACCGGGTCAATTTGTTCCGGTTCATGTTCACCCGACCCAGGACGAATTCATTCTGGTGCAGGAAGGCGAACTCGACCTCAAGCTCGACGGAGAATGGGTCAAGGCGCGGGCCGGTGACCTTGTGCGCATGCCGATGGGCGTCCCCCATGGATACTTCAACAAGTCCGACAGCCCCTGCCGTGCGCTCTTCTGGGTGTCACCGGCCGGCAAACTGAAGGAACTGTTCGACGAACTGCACGAGATGACGGACGTGGAAGCGGTTGTGCGCGTTTCGGCGGAACACGATGTCGACTTCCTGCCACCGGAAGCCAATGAGTAGCCCGGACGCCAAATAACTATTTTTTTCAAGAGCGTTAGAGCATCTTGACTGCAACGGGCAGACGACGGAATGCTCTGCGGTCCGTTTAACGAAAGGGGAAGATGTCGATCATGGCCGGTACACTCTCGCCCTCCGCGCATGTGGACACCTTTGCACGCGACAATCTTCCCCCGGAAGATCAGTGGCCGGACTTCCTGCTGGACGGGTTCGACTATCCCGAGACCCTGAACGCCGCCGTCGAACTGACCGACAGGATGGTGGAAAAGGGCTTTGGAGATCACACCGCCCTGATCGGAAACGGCCGCCGCCGGACCTACAAGGAACTCGCCGACTGGACCAATCGTCTTGCCCATGCCTTGACGGCCGACCTTGGCGTGAAGCCCGGCAATCGTGTCCTGATCCGCTCCGCCAACAACCCGGCCATGGTCGCCTGCTGGCTGGCCGCGACCAAGGCCGGTGCCGTTGTCGTGAACACAATGCCGATGCTGCGCGCGGGTGAGCTGTCCAAGATCGTCGACAAGGCCGGGGTCGAGTTCGCGCTTTGTGATACGCGGCTGATGGACGAGCTTGTCGCCTGCGCAAAGACTTCCCCCTTCCTGAAGAAGGTGATCGGCTTCGACGGCACCTCCAACCACGATGCGGAGCTTGATAGGCTCGCCCTGGAAAAACCCGTCCTTTACGATGCGGTTCAAACCGGCCGTGACGACGTCGCCCTGCTCGGCTTCACCTCCGGCTCCACGGGGACGCCGAAAGCAACGATGCATTTCCACCGCGATCTGCTGATCATCGCCGATGGCTATGCCAGCGAAGTGCTCGGAGTAACGCCCGACGATGTCTTCGTGGGCTCGCCGCCGCTCGCCTTCACCTTCGGCCTTGGCGGCCTGGCGGTCTTCCCGCTCAGGTTCGGCGCGGCGGCAACGCTGCTGGAAAGCGCAACGCCGCCGAACATGATCGAGATCATCCAGAAATACAAAGCCACCGTCTGCTTCACCGCGCCGACGGCCTATCGCGTCATGCTTCAGGCAATGGAGGAAGGCGCGGACCTGTCTTCGCTTCGCGCAGCCGTTTCCGCAGGCGAAACGCTCCCCGCCCCCGTCTATGAGGCCTGGATTCAGAAGACCGGCAAGCCGATGCTGGACGGCATCGGCGCAACGGAAATGCTGCATATTTTCGTGTCCAACCGCTTCGACGATCACATGCCCGCCTGCACGGGCAAACCTGTGACGGGGTATGAGGTCAAGGTGATCGGCGCGGATGGCGAGCCCGTAGCACCCGGCGATGTCGGCCGCCTTGCGGTGCGCGGCCCGACCGGCTGCCGCTACCTCGCCGACGACCGTCAGCGTGACTATGTCCAGAACGGCTGGAACATCACAGGCGACAGCTTCACCATGAGCAAGGACGGCCACCTGCATTTCGCCGCCCGCAACGACGACATGATCATATCCTCCGGTTACAACATTGCCGGTCCGGAAGTGGAGGCCGCCCTGCTGGCACATCCGCAGGTCCAGGAATGCGCCGTCATCGGTGTCCCGGATCCAGAGCGCGGTGCCATTGTCGAGGCCCATGTCGTTTTGACCGCGGGAACGGATCCCGGCGAACCAACGAAGAAATCCCTCCAGGACCATGTCAAGGCAACGATCGCGCCGTACAAATACCCGCGCTCGGTCGTCTTCGCCGAAACATTGCCGAAAACGGAGACGGGAAAGATACAGCGCTTCCGGTTGCGGCAGGACTCGTAGCTGCGAAAGTTCATCCGCCAATGGGGTGCGCGGACGAAACAAAAACAACAACACCCCAATCTTCGGCACTTGGTAAGAAAGTGCCAGAAAACCAAATGCTTAGGGTAACAGAAGTCGAAAGACCAACAGGAGCAAGCAATGAAAATGGTTACTTTGGCGGCAGCCGCCGCTCTCGCCATCGGCATCACGGGGGCTCAGGCCGAGCCGGTGAAGGTCGGCATGATCACGACCCTGTCGGGGGGCGGAGCCGGTCTTGGAATCGATGTCCGTGACGGCTTTCTGCTCGCCGTCAAACAGGCCGGCAATCCGGACCTTGAAGTCATCGTGGAAGACGATCAGCGCAAGCCCGACATTGCCGTCCAGCTCGCCGACAAGATGGTCCAGTCGGAAAAGGTCGACGTGCTTACCGGCATCATCTGGTCGAACCTTGCCATGGCCGTTGTCCCGTCCGTGACTGCACAGGGGAAATTCTACCTGTCGCCGAATGCCGGTCCGTCGGCGCTCGCGGGCAAGGGATGTCATCCGAACTATTTCAACGTCGCCTGGCAGAACGACAACCTGCATGAGGCCGCCGGCGCCTACGCCAAGGACACCGGCTACAAGAACAGCTTCATCCTCGCACCCAACTATCCGGCGGGCAAGGATGCGCTGACCGGTTACAAGCGCTTCTATGGCGGCGACCTTGCCGGTGAGCTCTACACCAAGCTCGGCCAGACGGATTACGCCGCGGAGCTGGCGCAGATCCGGGCGTCCGGCGCAGACAGCGTGTTCTTCTTCCTGCCCGGCGGCATGGGGATCTCCTTCCTGAAACAATATGCGGACAGCGGCATTGACCTGCCGGTTGTCGGCCCGGCGTTCTCGTTCGACCAGGGCATCCTGCAGGCCGTTGGTGACGCGGCGCTTGGCGTGAAGAACACCAGCCAGTGGAACAAGGACATCGACAACCCGACCAACAAGGCGTTCGTCGAAGCGTTCCAGGCAGAGTACGGCCGCCTGCCGTCCCTCTATGCGTCGCAAGGGTTCGACACGGCAAACCTCCTGCTCTCTGCCATGGCCAAGGCTGACGTGAAGGACGCCGATGCTTTCCGTGCGGCCTTGAAGGAAGCCGACTTCGATTCAACCCGCGGCGACTTCAAGTTCGGTCCGAACCACCACCCGGTCCAGGACATCTATGTCCGCGAGGTGATCAAGGAAGGTGACGTCTTCACCAACAAGATCCTTGCAGCCGCACTCACCGATCATGCCGACGCCTATGCCGGCGACTGCAGCATGTAAGTGATCTCCAACAATGCCGTCCCGGCCGTGCGCCGGGGCGGTATGGGGGCTGAATTTTCATGTCATTTCTGTTGCTCATAGAGCAGGTTCTGAACGGCCTGCAATTCGGCATCATGCTCTTTTTGATGGCCGCCGGCCTGACGCTGATCTTCGGCGTCATGGGGCTGATCAACCTTGCGCACGGCTCGCTCTACATGATCGGGGCTTTCTGCGCCGCCGCCGTCGCCGCCGCGACCGGATCGTTTCTGCTGGGCCTTGTCGCCGCCCTGGCTGGCGCTGCGGCCGCCGGTGCGCTGGTGGAGCTTGTCGTCATTCGCAGACTTTACGACAAGGACCATCTCGACCAGGTGCTGGCAACCTTCGCCCTGATCCTCATCTTCTCCGAAGGCACGAGATGGATCTTCGGATCGTTCCCCCTGTTCCTCGATGTTCCGGATTTTCTCTCCGGCCCCGTGACGCTGCCGGGCGGCATTGAATATCCGCTCTACCGGCTGACCCTGATTGTCATCGGCCTGCTCGTTGCTCTCGGTCTCTACATGCTCATTTCCCGGACACGCCTTGGCATCCAGATCCGGGCCGGGGAAAACGACCGGGAAATGATCGCCGCGCTCGGCATCGACATTGCAAAGCTCTACACCATCGTCTTCGCGCTCGGCGCAGCACTGGCAGGTCTCGCCGGTGCCCTGGTCGGGGCCATTCAGTCGGTCCAGGTCGGCATGGGCGAACCGGTGCTCATCCTGGCCTTCGTCGTCATCGTCATCGGCGGCATCGGCTCGATCAAGGGTGCGCTTGTCGGGGCAATCCTTGTCGGGCTGACCGATACGCTCGGCGGCATCTTCCTGCCCGAAGCGCTGAAACTTTTTCTCGATCCGTCGACGGCGACATCGGTCGGATCGTCGCTTGCCTCCATGGCGATCTACATTCTCATGGCGGCGGTCCTGATCCTGCGCCCCGCAGGCCTGTTCGGAGCGCGCGCATGATCCGGGAAACCTATCTGAACGCCCTGACGCTCGGGCTCTTCGTTCTCATTCCGGCCTGGGCACTTTTTGCGGACGAACCTTTCACCATAACGTTGATGACCCGCGCCGCGATTTTCGCTATCGCGGCGATCGGACTCAACATCGCCCTCGGCATCGGTGGCCTCGTCAGTCTGGGCCATGCTGTTTTCTTCGGCATTGGCGGCTACGCGATGGGCATTCTCGCCTACCACGCGCAGACCTATACGCCCTTGAGCGAATGGCCGTTCCTGATCGACGGCACGAAGTCGATGCCGATCATCTGGCTGGTCGCCGTTCTCGTGTCCTCGCTTGCGGCCCTGGTGATCGGCGCCCTGTCGCTGCGGACGGCCGGCGTCTATTTCATCATGATAACGCTGGCCTTCGGGCAGATGTTCTTTTTCTTCACGATTTCCTGGGCGGAATATGGCGGTGAGGACGGCTTGTCCATCTATGTGCGCAACGGATTCCCCGGCCTGAACACACTCGCGCCGATCCAGTTCTACGGCCTTTGCTTCGTCATCCTGTGCCTCGTCCTGCTGTTTACCTGGAGACTGTCGAAATCTCCGTTCGGGCTCGCGCTCAATGCTGCACGGCAAGCCCCCGTCCGCGTCGAAACGGTCGGTCTCGATCCGACCCGGCTGAAGCTCGTCGCCTTCGTGATTTCAGGTGCCATCACCGGCCTGGCCGGTGCCCTGTTCGCCGATCTCAACCGGTTTGTCAGCCCGACCATGTTCAGCTGGCAGACCAGCGGCGAGATCATGATCTTCCTGATCCTGGGCGGTGTCGGCCGTCTCTACGGGCCTGTCGTCGGGGCGCTTGCCTTCGTGGCGCTCGAACATTGGCTTGGCGGCCTCAGCGACTACTGGCACATCTATCTCGGCATCCTGCTTCTGCTCATTGTGCTCTTCGGCAGGGGTGGTCTGATCGGGCTCGCCTCCGGCAAGGAGGCCGTTCATGACTGATCTCGTTCTTGAAACACGCGACATCTCCAAGAGCTTCGGCGCCCTGCGCGCAAGCCGCAACATCTCGCTCGACCTGAAGGCGGGGGAAATCCACGCCATTATCGGACCGAACGGCGCCGGCAAGACCACGCTGATCGGTCAGATCTGCGGAACACTGAAACCGGATTCCGGCGCGGTTCGTCTGCTGGGCGAGGATGTCACCGGGCTGGCAACCCGGGAACGCGCGCAAAAAGGTCTCGGCCGGACGTTCCAGATTTCCTCGCTGGCCATGGAAGACACGGTCCTCCAGAACGCGGTTCTCGGCGCGCTTGGCGCAACCGGAAATCCGTGGCGGTTCTTCGGCGATGTCCTGAAGGACCAGAACCTTCGCACCAGGGCCGAGGAGGCGCTTGAACGCGTCGGCCTGCAGGATCACGCCCTCACCCGAACCGCCGAGCTCAGTCACGGCCAGCGCAGGCAGCTCGAAGTCGCCGTCGCGTTGACGAAACAGCCCCGCGCCTTCGTCATGGACGAACCGATGGCGGGCATGGGCTCGGAAGGCTCCAAGCGCCTGACCGGCTTTCTCGACGAACTGCGGGCCGAAGCGCCGATCCTGCTGGTCGAACACGACATGGATGCGGTCTTTGCCCTTGCCGACAGGATCAGCGTTCTCGTCTATGGCGAGGTTATCGCAACGGGGACCGTCGACGAGATCCGCGCGGATGCCGCCGTTCGGGAAGCCTATCTCGGAGAAGACGCATGAGCCTTTTGACAGCCTCCAACGTCACTGCCTCCTATGGCGCCAGCCAGGCCCTGTTCGGCGTCGACCTCACCATCGGCGAAGGCGAAGTGCGTGCCCTTCTCGGCCGGAACGGCATGGGCAAGAGCACCACGGTGAAGTGCATTTGCCGCATGCTTGCCTCAGGCGGCACGCTCACCTTCAACGGCACGGATCTGACACGGCTGCCGAGCCATCGTGCGGCGCGCCTGGGTCTCGGTCTTGTTCCCGAAGGGCGCCGCTGTTTCGGCAATCTGACGGTTCATGAAAACCTGATCGCGGCGGCCCGGCCGGGCGACTGGACCTTTGAGCGGGTCGTGGAGATGTTCCCGAGGCTCGGTGAGCGGCGCAACCAGAATGCGTCTTCGCTGTCGGGCGGCGAACAGCAGATGCTAGCGATCGGCCGGGCGCTGATGACCAATCCGCGCCTTTTGATACTTGACGAGGCCACGGAGGGCCTGGCCCCGATCATCCGGCAGGAAATCTGGTCCGTGATCCGCAAGTTGAAGGCGGAAACCGGTCTGTCGATCCTCGTCATCGACAAGTCGATCCGCGAGCTCCGCGAGGTCTGCGACAGCGCCACCATCCTGGAACGGGGCAAGTCCGTCTGGGCCGGCACGATCAGCGAACTCACCGACGACATAACAACCACCTATATCGGCGTCTGAAACATCCAAGGAAAGTCTGAAGCCATGCCATCGAAACACATTCAGCCAGAGGGTTGGGCACCTGCAAAGGGATACGCAAATGGTATGCTGACCAAGGGCCGGACGTTGCATATCGGCGGTCAGATCGGCTGGAACAGGAACCAGGTGTTCGAATCGCATGATTTCATCGGCCAGATGGAACAGACGCTCCAGAACATTGCCGAGATCGTCGCCGAGGCCGGCGGCGAGGTGACGGACATCGTGCGGCTGACCTGGTTCATCACGGACAAGCGCGAATACCTGGCGCGCCAGAAGGAGGTCGGCCAGGCCTACAGGCGCGTCTTCGGCCGGCACTTTCCGGCTATGTCCGTCGTGGTGGTCGCCGGTTTGATCGAGGATGAGGCCCTGATCGAGATTGAGGCGACCGCCCAGCTCGACTGAACAGGACCGACGCTCAATCCCTGAGCGTGATCGTTTTCAGGATGTCGGAAACACTCTCGCGCATTGCCGGCATGGTCGATTTCAGGATCGCCAGCCGGTCGAACACCTCGGGTTGCTCTGCAAGCGTTTGCCGGAGTGTCCGACCGAAGGTTTGCCGCAACTCGGTTCCCAGATTGAACTTGCACACCCGTGTCTCGCGCGCCAGCCGCTGGCGGACCTCTGCCGGGATCCCGCTGCCGCCGTGCAGGACGAGCGGCTTCGACGTCACCGCCTCGATCGCCCTCAGGGCATCGAAGTCGATCCCGTCGGTCTTCTCTGTTTGCAAATGCACGTTGCCGACCGACACCGCGATCGCATCGGCGCCGCTTTCACGATCGAACCGTGCCGCTTCCTCCGGATCGGTGAAAGCCGACGCTGCACCTTGCGCATACCCCACATAGCCGACCTCGCCTTCGACCGAGACATCGGCCGCATGGGCTTCGCGCACGAGCCCTGCCGTCAGCTCGATATTCTCTGAAATCGGCAGCTTGGACCCGTCGAACATCACGGAGGTAAACCCGTGGTCGATCCCCGCCCGGCATTCGTCCACGGTGTAGCCGTGATCGAGATGGCAGACCACCGGCACATTCGCCTGGTCGGCAAGGTGGCGCATCATCTTGCCGATCACCGGAACCGGCGTATGCGCGCGGCATCCGGGACCGGCCTGCAGAATAACCGGGCAGCCGGCCTCTTCGGCGGCTTCGACGAACGCGACCGCATCTTCCCATCCAAGCACCACGAGCCCGGCCAGCGCATAGCCGTCGCTGAGCGCAGGTTCGAGGACCCGGGCAAGCGTTGCGGCTGTCATTTGAACTTCGCGATCATGTCCTTGATGCCGGGAATGGTCTCGATCTGCCAGGCGTGGTCGGGCTGGAAAAACTGCACAAGCGAACGCTGCGAAAGCCCACCCAGAATGGTAAAGTAGTACATCTCGTAGCCCGGCGCGACCACGCAAGGGTGGTAGCCCTTGTCCAGCACGATCGTCGAGCCGTCGACGATGTGGTAGGCGTCGCCCACCTCGCCGTCCTCGCGCTGGACGAGTTGCATGCCGAAGCCTTTTTTCGGCCGAAAGCGGAAATTGTAGGTCTCGTCATGCCGGCTCTCTTCCGGGATCCGGTCCGTGTCGTGCTTGTGCGGCGGAAAGCCGGACCATCCGCCCTGCCCGACCGTGAACAGTTCCGATACGAGCAGGCGTCCGACCTTGTCGTGATATTTGGTACCGAGGATATGCTTGATCTTGCGGTGTGTCTTGGTGTCGTCCGATCCGTACTGGACCAGATCGATATCATTTGCGCGCACATCGAACGGATCGAGCACCTTGTCGTATTTCGCACCGGCGATGAACACCTCCGCGGCATCGCTCACGCACACCATGCGTGCCTTTGCACCGCTCGGCACATAGGCACCTTCCGGCTCTCCGTCCCAGACGTCTTCGCCACGGTTTCCGAGTGCGGCAAACGCCACCCCCTCGACATCCACATCGACACTGCCGGTTGCCGGCACGATCGCCGTCTCGTAGCCGGGCACGGCATATTCGAAGGCCTGCCCCCGGCTCAGTTTGACGATGTTGAAATAATTGAGCGGAACCCGGCTGTCCTCGACATCGATAATGGCCTTGTTCTCATTGTCATAGGGAGGAAAGTGCATGGAGTTATCTCCTCAGGACTGTGGGGCTGAGTGATTGGAAAGAAAGGTTTCGAGTTCCGGCGGGGTCGGCATGGCAGGTGCACAGCCGAATTTCGACACCACCATTGCCGCAGCGGCCGAACCTCTCAGGACGGCGTCCTGCAGCGAATGCCTGTTGGCAAGCGAAGCCATGAGCGACGCCATGAAGGCATCGCCCGCGCCCATCGGCTTGAGGGCCTCCACGGCGAAAATGCCCGTTTCGAAGCTCCCTTCGGCTGAGTAGACGACGGAGCCGCGCTCGCCGAGTTTGTAGATGATCACCTTGTCGCCTGATCCGAGTTCGCGCGCGAGCTTCTGACCGTCTGCATGGGTACCGTTGGCGACGACCGCGAACTCGTCATCGTTTCCGACGACGAAATCCGCGGTTTCGATCGCGGCGCGATAGATTTCGGCGGCCTCGAGCGCGCTCGGCCAGGAATAGGGCCTGTAGTCCAGGTCGATCACGACAAGCGCGCCGGCTCTGCGCGCATGTTCCATCGCCCGCAAGGTCGCCTCGCGCGACGGATTTCCGGCAAGTGCCGTACCTGTCACGATCAGCGCTTCATAATCGGCGAAGGGGACCGCAAGCACCTGATCGACACTCATCAGAAGGTCGGAAGCATTGTTGCGGTAAAGCGTGTTCTGGGTGTTTTCGATCCGGGTTTCGGTGACCGCAAGCGAGGTCCGCGACTCGCCACCCAGGACGCGCACGTGATCGGTTCCGATACCGTAATGCGCCAGCTGGTTCAGAACGAACCGGCCGATGGAATCATCGGACACACAGGTCAGAAGATCGACCGAAAGACCATGCCGCGCGATCCCGGCGGCAATGTTGCCGGATGACCCGCCAAGCGCAGTGGTGAATTGCGCGGCATGCTCGGCTTCCGTGCCCGGCGGATCGGCATAAAAATCCATGCCCGCGCGCCCGACCACCAGAAACCTTGATTTCGAATTCAGGTAGGCGGACACGGTCAGACGCCTTTTCTCTGCGGCGCGCGTCCCGCTTCCCAGTCCGCATGTGCCTGCCGGACCCGTTCACTGTTGGAGACTTCGGGCGTGCCGACTTCCCACCACGTATGGCCTTCCTGCGTCCAGCCATCGAAGGCATCGACCTTCAGCGAAATGACATAGGTCCGGTCAGACTGCTTGGCACGTGCGTATGCCTCTTTGAGCTCGCCGATCGAGTGGACCGTTTCCGCATTCGCTCCCATGGAGCGCGCATGCGCCTCGAAGTCGACGGCAAATGGGTCGACGGCCAGTCTGCAGTCGGCAATGAGATTGTTGTAGGATTCGTTGCCGGTGTTGTTCTGCAGCTTGTTGATTACCGCGAAGCCGCCGTTGTCACACACGACAACGATCATCTTCGCACCGGACAGAACCGAAGAATAAATGTCGGAGTTCAGCAGCATGTAGGAGCCGTCGCCGACAAAGATGATCGTGTCCTTGTCCGGGTGGTCTTCCATGTGGCCGAGCCGTGCACCCCAGCCTCCGGAAATCTCGTAGCCCATGCAGGAAAAGCCGAATTCGACGTCGACGCTGCCGATGGATTTCGTGCGCCAGTTGGCGGTCACTTCCGCCGGCAGCCCGCCGGCCGCCGCAACGACGCGGTCGTCCGGGTCACAGACGTCATTGACCGCGCCGATCACCTGGGCATAGGACATCGGACGATTGCTGCCGTCCTTCGTCACCGGCGAGGTATTCTCGTCGACATAGGCCGCCCAGTCAGCCCGCTCCCTAGCGGCCTGCTCGACCCATGCGCCCGGCGCTGCAAAGGAACCGAGCGCCTCGGAGAGGACCGGAAGCGACAGTTTCGCGTCACCCACGACAGGCAGCGACATGTGTTTGGCCGCGTCGTGCCGTCCAACATTGACCGCTATGATCCGGGCATCTGCCGCGAACGCCGTCCACGAACCGGTGGTGAAATCCTGAAGGCGCGTGCCGACGGCAAGAATGACGTCGGCCTCCTTGGCCAGATTGTTGGCGGAATTCGATCCCGTGACCCCGACCGGGCCGCAGTTCAGGGCATCGTCATGAACGAAGTTGGCCCGTCCGGCAATGGTCTCCACCACCGGGATGTTGTGCTTGCGCGCAAAGTCCTGCATTTCGGCGGTTGCCAGTGAATATTGCACGCCGCCACCGGCGATGATCAGCGGACGCTCGGCAGTCTTGAGTACCTCCGCTGCGGCGGTCAGTTCGCGCGTGTCGGGCAGTTGCCGCCTGAGATGGTGTGTCTTTTCCTCGAAGAACTTTTCCGGATAGTCATACGCCCATCCCTGCACGTCCTGCGGCAGCCCGAGGAAAACCGGACCGCAATCCGCCGGATCGATGAGCGTGTTGATCGCGGCAGGCAGCGACTGCAACAGCTGCGCCGGATGTGTGATCCGGTCCCAGAAGCGGGTCACGCTCTTGAAGGCATCGTTGACCGAAAGGCCCGGATTGGACGGGTGCTCCACCTGCTGCAGCACCGGGTCCGGCAGGCGAGTGACAAATGCATCGCCGGCCAGCATCAAGAGCGGCAGGCGATTGGTGTGCGCGATCCCGGCCGAGGTCAGAAGGTTGGTGGTTCCAGGTCCGGCCGAGGAGGTTGCGAACATGAACCGGCGGCGCAGCTGCTGCTTGGCATAGCCGACCGCAGCCATCGCCATGGACTGCTCGTTCTGGCCGCGCCACAGCGGCAGCTCTTGCCTGTGTTCGTAAAGCGCTTCGCCGAGGCAGGTCACGTTGCCGTGCCCGAAAATGCCGAATCCACCGGCACAGAACCGCTGCCTTTGCCCATCGATTTCGACATATTGGGCTGCCAGATAGCGAACAAGAGCCTGCGCCATTGTCAGGCGCACCGTTTTCTGGACCATGGGCCTCTTTAACCTCCCGAAACGGATTTTTTGTCTGCGCCCCGAGGGGCTCTTGACTGTGAAAGCTAATGGGTGTTTAGCTGTTTTGCAAGCGGTTGCAAAAATGGATCAAAAACGAATGGAAACGCGCGAGATTGGCATCGGCATCATCGGGGGCGGTTACATGGGGAAAGCCCATGCCGTTGCCATGCATGCCGTCGGCGCCGTGTTCGACACGCGGCTGCGTCCCGTCCTTGAAATGGTCTGCACGACCACGCCGGACGGCGCTGCAAAGAAGGCGCGCGAACTCGGCTTCAAACGCTCGACCGCAGACTGGCGCGCGCTGGTGCGCGACCCGAAGGTCGAGGCGATCGTGATTGCCTCCCCGCAGAAAACCCACCTGGAAATCGCAACCGCCGCGTTCGAACTCGGCAAGCCGGTCTTCTGCGAAAAGCCGCTCGGCGAGAACCTGCAGCAGAGCCGCGACATGACGGCGGCCGCGCGAGTCTCCGGCTGCATCAACATGGTCGGCTTCAACTACATCAGAACACCGGCCTCCCAGCTTGCGCGCGAGATCATCGAAGCCGGCGAGATCGGCGACGTCACCTATCTTCGCGGCGAACACACGGAAGACTTCTTCGCCGATCCGAACCTCCCGGGAACCTGGCGCGCGCAGGGACGCGCCAACGGCAACATGGGCGACCTCGCACCCCACATCATCAACGGCTCCCAGGCGCTTGCCGGTCCGATTGATCGTGTGCTCGCCGAGATCGACACTGTCGTGAAGGAGCGCCCCTCCGAAGGTGGCATGGTGCCGGTCACCAATGACGATCAGGCGCAACTCATGTGCCGCTTCGCGTCCGGAGCGCTTGGCTCCCTTTACATCAGCCGCACCGCCTGGGGACGGAAGATGGGCTATGCCTACGAGATCTTCGGAACAAGTGGCGCAATCCGTTTCGACCAGGAAGATCAGAATGCGCTCTGGCTCTATGAAGGCGGCCAGAAGCCGTCGCGGGAAGGGTTCCGCAAGATCCTGACCGGTCCGCATCATCCCGACTATGTCAATTTCTGTCTGGGTGCGGGACACGGAACTGGTTATCAGGACCAGATCATCATCGAGGCCAAGGACTTTCTGACGGCCATTGAAACAGGACAGAACATCTGGCCCGCCTTCGAAGACGGCCTTTATGTAAACCAGGTCGTGGAAGCGGCCTGGCAATCGCACGAATCCAAAAGCTGGATCAAACTCGACGACGTCTAGGTCTAGGGTACGGAGTCATTTTTGACCCCATACCCTAAAAGCCAGGCTGTCTATTCTGGATGCATCACATGACAATCAAGATCGGAAACGCGCCCTGTTCCTGGGGTGTTGAATTCGCAGACGATCCACGCAATCCGTCCTGGCTGACGGTGCTCGATCAGTGCCGGGACGCGGGATACAAGGGCATCGAGCTCGGCCCGGTCGGCTTCATGCCGGAAGACCCTGCCGAGCTGGGAGACGCGCTCGCCGAGCGGGATCTGGAATTGATCGGCGGCGTGGTTTTCCGTCCGTTCCACGACCCCGCCGCGTGGGACGATGTGAAGGACGGATCTGTCCGCACCTGCGCGGCGCTGAAAGCCCATGGCGCCAGGCACCTGGTGCTGATCGACAGCATTTCGCCGCGCCGCGCACCGACCGCGGGCCGTCCGGCCGAAGCCGAACAGATGTCCGCTTCCGAATGGAGCGGCTACTGCGCCAAGATCCGTGACATTGCGAAGATGGGCACGGAGGAATATGGCCTGATCACGGCGATCCACCCGCATGCCGGCGGCTTCATGGACTTCGAGGACGAGGTCGAGCGCCTGTTGAACGAAATCGATGAGAGCCTCTTGAAGATCTGCCTCGACACCGGCCACAGCCTGTATGCCGACTTCGATCCGCTGGCCTTCATGGAGCGCCACATGGAGCGGATTTCCTATATGCATTTCAAGGATATAGATCCTGAAGTCCGCGCCCGGACCGTCGCCAACCGCACGGATTTCTACGAGGCATGCGGCGACGGGATCTTCTGCAATCTCGGCAAGGGCTCGGTCGATTTTCCAGCCGTCAAGGCGAAGTTGGAGGCAGCCGGGTTCGAAGGCTGGTGTACGGTGGAGCAGGACTGCGACCCGGAAAAGGCGCAGTCGCCGCTGGACGACGCCCGTGAAAACCGGTCATTTCTGCATTCCATTGGATTTGAGGTCGCAGCATGAGCAAACTCAGATGGGGCATGATCGGCGGCGGCCAGGGCTCGCAAATCGGCCCGGCACACCGCATCAGCGCAGCACTCGATGGCCATTTTCACC
This sequence comes from Roseibium sp., assembly GCF_965232425.1. Taxonomy (GTDB): domain Bacteria; phylum Pseudomonadota; class Alphaproteobacteria; order Rhizobiales; family Stappiaceae; genus Roseibium. The sequence continues at coordinate 3,476,130 of NZ_OZ246971.1, read as the reverse complement.
TGACGGCCGGTGCTCTGGACATCGATCCGGCACGCGGCAGGGCCTTTGCCGCAGAGCTGGGCATCGCCGAAGATCGTGCCTACGGCAACTGGCAGGAAATGCTCGAAGCCGAGCGCGCACGGCCGGATCGGCTCGATCTGGTCACGGTCGCCACGCCCAATGCCACGCACTACGAAATCTCGCGGGCCTTTCTGGAAGCCGGATTTCACGTATTGTGTGAAAAACCGCTCACGATGACAGCCGAAGAGGCGGAACATATCGTTGCCGTTGCAAAAGATACCGGCAGGATCTGCGCGGTCAATTACGGCTATAGCGGCTATCCGCTGGTGCGCCAGATGAAGGCGATGATTGCCGCTGGCGAACTTGGAAGCATTCGTCTCATCAAGGCGGAATTCGCCCACGGCTTTCATGCGGATGCGGACGAGGCCGACAATCCGAGGATCCGCTGGCGTTACGATCCTGAGCAGGCCGGGACGTCGGCCGTGTTCGCCGACGCCGGCATTCATGCTTTCCACATGGCCTGCTTCGTCTCCGGACAGACGCCGGCCGAGCTGTCGGCGGATTTTGCGTCCATGGTCGGCGACAGACAGCTGGAAGACGACGCCATGATCAACATCCGCCTGTCCGGCGGCGCCCTTTGCCGGCTCTGGACAAGCGCCATTGCGGTCGGCCGAATGCACGGCCTGACCCTTCAGGTGTTTGGCGAAAAGGGCGGGCTTTCCTGGCAACAGCAACATCCCGAGCAGTTGCACTGGACCCCGCTCAACGGACGGACACAGGTTCTGGAACGCGGAGACGCCTCCCTTTCGCCCCAGGCCGTCCGTGCCTCCCGGATTCCGATCGGGCATGCGGAGGGCATGCCGGTGGCATTCGCCAATATCTATCACGATCTCGCCGATGTGCTGCGGGCGGAAAAACGCGGCGAGCAGCCCGATCCGCTTGCAATGGATTTCCCATCGGCAACGGACGGATTGTGGTCGATGCGCGCGATCGAAGCCGCAGCGCACTCAGCCAGGTCCAGAGGAGCCTGGGTCGGGCTCTGAAGGTCCGTTCGAGGTGCGGTTAGCTGGTTTCAGGAATGGGACGCAGCGAGCCGCGCTCGACGACCGAGCAGGGAAACAGGCGGATCTCCGGGCTCCGGTCCGGATTCTCCACCATGCCGACGACCAGCTCGACAGAGCTCATGATGATGTCCCGGATGGGCTGTCTGATGGTGGTGAGCGCGTAGGCGTCCCAACTCGCCATGCCGATATCGTTGAACCCCAGGAAACCGATATCGTCCGGGATGGATCTGCCGGCATCGCGGGCGGCATCCATGGCGCCCATGCAGATGAGATCGTCGCCGCAGAAGACCGCCTCGATATCCGGATCTTCAAGAACGTTCCGCATCGCGTCCCGGCCCGCCTTGTAGGTATAGTTTTCCGCAAAGCAGACCTTGGCGACCTTCAGGCCGAGTTCACCCGCCGTGCGTTGAAACCCGGCGGCCCGGTCCTGCGTCGACGTTGCCGTCTCCGGCCCGCCGAGCAGGGCGACGGTTCGATACCCGCGCTCTGAAAATGTCCGCGCCGCCATGGCGCCGCAATAGTCGTTATCGATGCCGACGACATGGACATTGGCGTTCGCCTGGAACTTGCCGAAGGTATGGATGACCGGAATACCGGCCATCTGGAAGGCGATCGCAAAGCTCGTCGGCAGGGTGGACGTTGCCACGATGACACCGTCAACGCTGTATTGACGCAACAGTTCGACGACCTTCTTAGGCGAGGTCTCCGCGGACAGGTTGACGAGGAGCGGCCTGAGCTCGCGCTTCTGCAATTCGCTGGTGAACAGGTCGAACACGTCGAGAAACGCGGGGTTCTGGAAATTGTTCGCAACAAGACCGATCAGTTTGGTTCTGTTGGTCGCAAGGCTGCGGGCAATCAGGGACGGTTTGTAACCGAGCGTCTTGGCCGCCTTCTCCACCTTTTCCCGCGTTCGCGCCGACACGCTGGCGCCATCGGTAAAGGTTCGGGATACGGCCGAACGGGAAACACCCGCCAGTTCCGCGACTTCCTTGAGTGTTACCGCCAAGCCCTTTGTCCAACCAGATCGTTCATCTGGGCATCGAACCTACACGAATGTCCTGACGCGTCAATTTTTTTGCAACCGGTTGCAAAGTTTTTGAGATTGTGATTGTTTGAGATCAGGCACGTCTCACTTTGCACAAAGTGCGGCGTCGAGCCGTGAACTTGGGAGGAAATACATGAAGAATATCGTGAAAAGTGTCCTCGTGGCAGGTGCCCTTGCCGTGTCTTCGCCCGCATTTGCGACGGACATCATTGTTGTGTCGCATGGTCAGGCGAATGATGCGTTCTGGTCTGTTGTGAAGAACGGTGTATCGCTTGCGGCCGAGCACACGGGTGCGAATGTGGACTACCGGGCTCCGGAGACGTTCGACATGGTGGCCATGAGCCAGCTGATCGACGCGGCCGTGAACCAGGAGCCGGACGGGCTTGTCGTGTCCATTCCCGATGGGGATGCGCTCGGGCCGTCGATCCAGCGTGCGGTCGAGGCCGGCATTCCGGTGATCTCGATGAACTCCGGCTCTGATGTTGCCCCGGGTCTCGGCGTGACGCTTCACGTCGGCCAGTCCGAGTATGACGCGGGCGAGGCTGCCGGCAAGAAGCTCGCCGAGATGGGCGGCAAGAAGGCCGTGTGTGTGAACCACGAGGTGGGCAACGTTGCGCTTGACCTGCGCTGCGAAGGCTTCACCAAGGGCTTCGGCGGTGAGGTGACGGTTCTGCCGACCTCCAACGATCCGGCCGAGATCGAAGCCAAGGTGGCTGCGGCCCTGTCGTCCGATGAAGACGTCGACACGGTCATGGCGCTGGGTGCCAGCACCGCCGGTGAGCCGACCGTTGCCGCTGCCAAGGCCTCCGGCCGGGATCTCAACGTGGCGTCCTTCGACCTGTCCGCGAACTTCCTGCAGTCCATCGTTGACGGCGATGCCGCCTTCGCGATCGACCAGCAGCAGTTCCTGCAAGGCTATCTCCCGGTCGTGTTCCTGGCCAACAACGCAGCCTACGGCCTGATGCCGGGCGGCAACGTTCCCTCCGGTCCGAACCTCGTCACCAAGGACAAGGCGGCCCAGGTGATCGATCTGTCCGCCAAGGGCATCCGCTAAGCGCGTGCCGCACGCGCACTAACAAACGGAACAAGGGGGCGGCGCGCCCGCGCGCCGTCCTTCCATAAAAGGGAGGCAACAATGAGCGACGCCGCTCCGACAGATGCAGACGAACGGGTCAAGAAGGAATCGTTCTTCTCCAAACTCATGAAGAAGCCGGAACTCGGCGCGATTGCGGGCGTGATCCTTGTCACCCTGTTTTTCCTGGCAACCGCCGACGAGGCCATGTTCAGCCTGTCCGGCATCATGAACTTCATGACCCCTGCGGCCCAGCTCGGCATTCTGGCCATCGGCGCCGCCATGCTGATGATCGGCGGCGAGTTCGACCTGTCGATCGGTTCCATGGTCGCCTTTGCCGGCCTGTTCTTCGCCGCCTGCGTCGTCACCTGGGGCCTGCCCCTGGTGCTGGCCATTCCCCTCACCTTCGTCTTTTCCGCCTGTGTCGGCGCCATCAACGGCACCATCGTGATCCGCTCGGGCCTGCCCTCCTTCATCGTCACCCTCGCCTTCCTGTTCATCCTGCGCGGGCTGTCCCTCGTCGGCCTGAAGTGGGCCACCGGCGGTGCCACCCAGCTGCGCGGTGTCCGCGATGCGGTCGAGGGCGACTGGCTCGCCCCGTTCTTTTCCGGCGATGCCTTCGGCGGTCTCTTCAACTGGCTGGCCACCAACGGCTTCGTCGACACCTTCAAGAGCGGCGCGCCCAAGGTTCCCGGCATTCCGGTCGAGATCCTCTGGTTCATTCTCATTGCCCTGATCGCGACCTACATCCTCTTGCGCACGCCCGTCGGCAACTGGATCTTCGCCGCCGGCGGCGACAAGACCGCCGCCTCCAATTCCGGTGTTCCGGTCAACCGGGTCAAGATCTCCCTGTTCATGCTGACCGCCTGCTGCGCCGCCATGGTGGCCATCATCACCGTCATGGACGCCGGCTCCACCGATGCCCGCCGCGGCTTCCAGAAGGAGTTCGAGGCCATCATCGCGGCCGTCATCGGCGGCTGTCTGCTGACCGGCGGCTATGGCTCGGCCATCGGCGCCTTCTTCGGCTCCATCATTTTCGGCATGGTCGTCATCGGCCTGACCTACACCAACTTCGACCAGGACTGGTTCCAGGTCTTCCTCGGCTCCATGCTGCTCATCGCCGTTCTGTTCAACAACGCGATCCGCAAGCGCGTCACGGGGGAGCGCTGACATGACCCAGGACAGCAAGTTCCATCACGGCGATGCGCCGGAGTTCGAACCCATCATCCACATGGTCGACATCGAGAAGCACTTCGGCAACATCATTGCCCTGGCCGGCGTCAGTTTCGACGTCAGGCCCGGCGAGTGCCACTGCCTGCTCGGCGACAACGGCGCCGGCAAGTCGACCTTCATCAAGACCATGTCCGGCGTGCACAGGCCCACGAAAGGTGAGATCTTCTTCGAAGGCAAGCCGCTCAGCTTCGCCACCCCGCGCGATGCCATGGAGGCCGGCATTGCCACCGTGTTCCAGGATCTGGCCATGATCCCGCTGATGAGCGTGACCCGCAACTTCTTCATGGGCCGCGAGCCCACCAAGGGGCGCGGCCTGGCCAAGCGCTTCGACGTGACCCGCGCCAACGAGATCACCATGGAGGAGATGCGCAAGATGGGCATCAACCTGCGCGGTCCGGACCAGGCGGTCGGCACCCTGTCGGGCGGTGAACGCCAGACGGTCGCCATTGCCCGCGCGGTCTATTTCGGCGCAAGGGTCCTCATCCTCGACGAGCCCACCTCCGCCCTCGGTGTGCGCCAGACCTCCAACGTGCTGGCCACCATCGACAAGGTCCGCAAGCAGGGCGTCGGCGTCGTCTTCATCAGCCACAACGTCCGCCACGCCCTCGCCGTCGGCGACCGCTTCACCGTCCTCAACCGCGGCAAGACACTCGGAACCGCAAAACGCGGCGAGATCACACCCGAACAGCTCCAGGATCTCATGGCCGGCGGACAGGAAATGGCACAACTCGAAGGATCCCTCGGAGGAACCGTCTAGCAAACCCTCCCGGATGCGCGCTGCCCGAAGCAAGCGCGCATCCGGCGTCCACGCTGATAGGACAGATTTCACGCAGCTTTTTGGTGTTCCTGGACAGGGATGGTCAGGATGAACACCGTACCCTCCCCCCTTTCCGACGCGCAGGAAAGCTCCAAGCCGTTCTCCCGGGCAAGCTCGTAACAGACGGACAGTCCGAGACCGTGACCATCGGATTGCGCACCTTTGCGATAGGCTTCGGCAAAGTCGCCGATTTCCTCCGCGCTCATGCCCGCTCCCGTGTCAAGCACACACAGTTTCAATTCGTCCCCGCGTGACAGGACGCCGAAGAGCACCTTGCCTTCGTCGGTGTACTTCACCGCGTTGGAAACAAGATTGCTGACGATGCGCATGATGATCAGAGGCGGAACGGAAACGCATTTGCTCGACAGGACCCGCCTGAGTTCGATGCCCTTGGACACCGCCTCTTCGCGGAACATCTGATAAACCGTGTCGAGCACAAGCGACAATTCGTAGATTTCCGCCTCGCTTTCGGCGACCGGATCGCCCCTTCCCTCTTCGGTATCCGGGACGTTCTCCGGATCATCCCCCGACGGCTCTGACACCTCAACCGGGGTCGTCTGGCGGAGATAATCGTTGGAGAGCGCCTCGATATAGTCGAAGGCCTCCTTCAGGCGGCTCCGGATCTCGGGCTCCAGGTCGGCGGCCAGACTGTCGACATTCATCCGCAGGGACATGATCGGCTGTTTCAGATCATGGGACGCGGTGGCGAGCTGTCTTTGCCGCAGGCTGGCCAGCTCGCGCGCCCGCGTGTAGTTGCGCTCGGCGACCAGCAGTTCCTGGCTGCGCCGGGCTTCTGCTTCCAGCGCGGAGAGCTCCGCCTGCACCGCCGTGGAATGCTGCCTGCGAAGATTGATGATATGCGCGGTGAGACCGGTCATGGTCGCGACCAGCAGAACGGAGAAAACCCCCTTCACGGCCGTGGAGACCGGAATGATCTCCGCCCGGCTGCCGGCCACCAGCAAAGCGACAAGCCCGGCGCCCAGCACAAACCCGGTAAGGGCGATAAGAGTACCGGCCAGATGGATCTCTCCCTGCTTTCTTCGCCAGACACCGCTGGAAACGACCATCGCGACGAACATCAGGACCAGAAGCACATAGCTGAACAGCGCCGAATAGGGGCCCGGCGAATAGAGCGAAATGATGAAGCCCGCCACCGACAGGAGGCTCAGGGCGGACAGTGCCACCGACAAGCGGGTCTCGCCGTCTTCTCCCCTAACGGACCGTCCCGAAATCAGGAAACCCGTTCCCGAGAGCGCGAACAGCAGGAAGAAGCCGATCGCGGACTGGAGATCGGGCCGATCGGGATAGAAGAAACGGAACCACAGCCCGTCGATATAGGCGATCAGGGCAAGGCCGACGGTGAACTGGATGGCGTAGAGCATGCCGATCCCGTTCTTCATCGCCAGGTGAAAGCCGAAAAAGAAAACCAGGCTGGAAATGCAGAAGGCATAAAACGCCGTATGCGTGATCCCGGAGGCAAAGGCGGACGCTTCCAGCTCCGACGGGGTTTCAAGTGCCATCCGGAACGACTGGAACGGGCCGAACTTGAAGTTCACCAGCAGGGTCACCTGCTCCTGTGGCGCGATTTCGAAGACCGGCGTTCGCAACCGTGTCACGGAGTGATCATCGGCCCTGAACGGTTCGAAGATGGAATAGTCGATCAGCGCTTCGGTAAATCCGCTCTCCCGGATCAGGTAGACATCCACTTCGCTGACGAGCGGAAGATCGACCACGAGCACGAACGGGTCTGCCCCGCGGCCATCGTCGATCGTATCGTTGAAAATCTCCGTCCCGGCCCATGCCTCCGGCGCATAATTCCATTCCAGCATGGTTGTCTGCAGATCAGGGCCGAACGCCCCCGCGCGGTACAGCTTCAGGACATCGCCGAGCGATTTGGACGGATCGCTGTGGTAGGTGAGTTGGCTCTTGAGATCCGCAACACCTTGCCCCGGCGCGAGAAAAACGGTCTCCGCCCGCGCAAGACCCAGGGCGGCAAGAGCAAAAAACAAAGACAAAACAATGCGGAGCGAACTGGTCATTTCCCGAAAGGCATGTCAGGGTTATCCGTGTTTCTAAAAGGATCTTGGGCCGTGAACGAACAAAAATATAACGCCATCATTGCCGATGATCATGCAATTGTTCGGGCTGGACTTAAAGATGCTCTTGAAAAACCGGGATTGATCGAACCGGACGGAATTCATGTCGTCGCAGAAGCTGGGGACGGACTCAGCGCGATTGCGGAAGTCCGCAAGCACAGGCCCGACCTGCTGCTGCTGGACGTATCCATGCCCATGGCCGGGGGCGTGGAGGTCCTGGTGGAAGCACGGCGCTGGTCGAAAGAAACACGGGTCGTCGTGCTGACCGGCATCTCGGCTGTCGGGCTGGTCTCCGATCTTGTGGAAGCCGGTGTCGACGGCCTGTTTTCCAAGGCCTCCGACAACACGGAGTTTTACGAGAAACTCCCGGGCATCTTGCGCGGTCAACGGCACATCTCGGAATATTTCCTGCAAGTGCTCCAGGAAACACCCAAGCCGCCGGTCCTGACGGACCGGGAGCGCCAGACGCTGAACATGATCCTTGCCGGCAGGTCCAACAAGGAAATCGCCGAAGGTTTCGGCATCAGCATCAAGACCGTCGACAAGCACCGCACGAGCCTGATGCAGAAACTGAAGGTCCACTCCGTTCCGCAGCTCATTGCCCGTGCGCTCAAGGAAGGGCTGATTGACCCCTCAAGGGAACTGTAATCCCGCGCTGGAGACTGGGGCATCGACCCCATGGTTCCGGAACCTGGAAAGCGGGATCATTGCCGAAACAACCGCACGAAGGACAATCGCCATGACGCGCAGAACCCTGAAGACCCTGTCGATTGCAGGATGTGCAGCGCTCATCGCGCATTTCCTTGCTTTCGATTTGACGGGAGAGGCTTTGGCAGATGAGGGCGACGGCTTTCGCGACATCCGTGTCGCGCCCGGCGTTGCCGTTGCCGACGACATGATCGATGTTGTCCTGCCTTTTCTAAAAGGACATCCGGAACGGGACGAGGGCAACGGTGGCATGCAACTCGGCATCCGCAAGGAGGACGGCGGTTATCTCGTCAATATCGTGCTGACGGGTTATCTAGATGACAGCCTCTATGGCGAACATTATCGCGGGTTCATCATCCCGCTCCCGGATGACCGTTGGGAACTTGCGGGCATATCCGTGAAGCCGCTTTGCGCCCGCGGCCAGATCATTGACGGATATTGCGGCAGCACGCCCGCCAATGAACGCATCCTGGCGCCCGACGTCGCCCCGGTCGGACCAAAAATGTGCGTGAACGTTGCCAGCGATGACACGCTCAATCTGCGGGCCGGACCCGGAACCCGCCACCGCGTCGTCGGCGCGCTTGCAAGCGGCAACTGCCGGGTTGAGCTTTTCGACATCTGCGAGGGCAGCTGGTGCCAGGTGCGGTGGGGCCAGGTGTCCGGCTGGACAAATACCCGTTATCTTGGCGCTGCTGACTAGTTTATGGTGACGCCGAACCTTATCTGAATTCTACGTGACGGAAACGACAGTCTGCCCGATGTCCGAACGAGGCTTCCAATCGACCGGTTTCTTTTCTCCAGGTCTTCTGGCCGGAAGCCTTGTGGTGTTCGTTTCCGCATGTCTGGCCTTCGCGCAAGACGCGCCCAAACCGACATTCCTGGAAAGCGGCGACAATGATCTCATCCGGTTCCAGATGGGCGGCGTGCCGACAGGACCGGTCGCCGGAGCGCGCGCGCTGTCCGGCAGCGTCAATAGCGTCAGCGAAGCCGTCCCGGTGATCAGCCCGGCGACCGCGCCGGAGGCCCTGAAAGAGGAGGGCGTTGCCGAAATGGAAAGTGCTGCCCTGGTGCAGCGACGCGCCGAATTGGCCAAACGCGCAGACAGGGCATCCGCAGAACCGGTAAGGACCCTGGTTCCGGCGCCACCCACCCGTCTTTCAGCCGCGCCTGTTGAAGCAGGCCAGCCGGCCGCGCCGAAATCAAAGCCGCGTCCCGCGCCCGCCCGGACCCGGCAGAACTCCGTCGAGGTGGGATCGTCCGCCACCCTGTTCGACAGTGCTGCACCGGATGGTTCGGGGCTGGCACCTGCGAGCGACCGGGAAGCGGAGAGCCGGGCCTTTGCGAACACGGTCCGCGCGGCACCTCAGGAAGTTGCCGAACCGCAACCGGTGCTGTCCGATGCGGTCAATGCGCGCCTCGTCACCATATGCCTGAACAACCCGGATGATGCCAATGGAGCCAAGGCCTTCGATATCCGTCGGGAGGGGCCTCCACGCTACGTGGCCGATGTCGGCGCGTCCACCTGCGCACGGTTCGAACCGACACGGCACACGCTGTATCTGTGGAAGACGAACGACATCGGCGCTTTGTCGCTGATCGTCTCGAACAGACTGGACCTGAACGGCGAAGACGGCACCCAGGTGACCCTGGACTGGCTGCGGGACCAGTAAGTCCCCAAAAAGAAAACCGGCGGACCTGGTGATCCGCCGGACGAAGGGGTTGATATCAGGGGTCAGCGTTGCGCTACCTCCGCAAGCCGGACAAGGCTCAGGAATTCAGACCGGTAGCCGAACGGGTCGGCTCCGCGATTGGCCCGGGCGAGCGCTTCGACGTCCTTGAAGCTCCAGTCTTCCAGATAGTCGCTGCCCTTGAGCAACTGGCCGAAGCCGGCAACAGAGGCGGCAAAAAGCGTCTCCGCTTCCGGGATGTCTTTCGTGCTGACCGTTACGGGGGTTGTCACCAGCTTGCTTTTCTCTGCTCCAGGAGCCTTGTAGCGCAGCTTCACGAAAGCGAGCTCACCTTCGAAGGACTGGGAAATGGGCTTCGCGGACGGCACCTCGTTGCCATAGCGCCGGTCTGCAAACTTGCGCGCGGGCGAACCGACCGGCGTGACCTCGTAAAGCGCGGTGACACGATGCCCGGCTCCGATATCGCCGGCATCCACCTTGTCGTTCCTGAAATCCTCGGTCCGCAAAGCGCGGGTTTCATATCCGATCAGCCGGTATTCGCTCACGGTCGCCGGATTGAACTCGACCTGGATCTTCACGTCCTGCGCAATCATCGAGATGGAACTGACCACCTGGTCCACGAGCACCTTGCGGGCTTCCGACAGCGTGTCGATATAGGCGGCAACGCCCTGGCCGTTCTGCGCAAGGGCCTGCATCAGCTCGTCATTGTAGTTGCCGCGGCCGAAGCCGAGCACCGAGAGCGCCGTTCCCTTCTTGCGCTGCTTGGAAATGTAGCGCTTCAGGCTCTGCGTATCGGCAAGCCCGACATTGAAATCGCCATCAGTGACAAGAATGACGCGTGTCTGCTCCCCCTCCCCGCTCATCTGTTCCGCAAGCGCATAGGCACCCTTCAAGCCCTCATGACCGGCGGTCGAGCCGCGCGAGGTCAACGCGTTGATCTTTCGCAGGATCAGCGACTTGTTCGAGGCCTTGGTGGGCTCCAGCAGCACGCCGGCGCTTCCCGCATAGGTCACGATCGCAACCTCGTCCTCATCCCGCAGGGACGACAGCAGCAGACGGAAGGACTGTTGCAGCAGCGGCAGCTTGTTGGCATCGGCCATCGACCCGGATGTGTCGATCAGAAAAACCAGGTTCTGCGGAGGCAGATCGGTCAGCGGAACCTTGTATCCCTGGATGCCGATCTGCATCAGCCTGGTATGTTCGTTCCACGGCGTCTCAACGACGGAGACGCTCGTCCGGAAGGGAACCTCCCGGCTTTCCGGCACCGCGTAGTCGTAACTGAAGTAGTTGATCATTTCCTCGACACGAACCGCATCCTGGACCGGCAGGCGGCCACCGTTCAGACTGGCTCTGACGAAGGAATAGGACGCCGTGTCCACGTCGATCGAAAACGTCGAAACCGGGTCATCGGCAACCTGTTTCAACGGGTTCGTTTCCGCGCTTGCAAACCGTTCCCGGTCAGGCTGCTGAAGGACGGGGCGGGATCTGTCATGGGACATGAGGGCCTGTTGACCGAGAGCTTCATGCGCCACGTCGGCCTGTTGGCTCAAGCGGCGCTTGCCCTGACTGGAGTAGCCCTGGGTCGACAGCTGCCCGTTTGATTGAGCGGTGAGCGTCCTGATTTCGGCAGGCTTGGGCGCCGGTGCGAGCGCGGGTTCGGGTAACCTGTTTTCGCCGTCGGTCAAGTGCGCCGGTGCTTCGGACCGTTCGCGGCCCGGCTCAACCGTTTCAGCCGGGTTCAGCCCGGTCACGACCGGTTTGGTGCGCTCGGCGAAAAACTCGGTCACATTGACGGATTGTGCGGCCAGCGCGACGAGAGCCAGCGTCACGATCGATGCCGAACCGATCAGGACGGCCTTGGGGAGATGTCTGTTACGTGTCATGGGAGCAGTTCCTCGGGCGGCCGAAGAGGCTGCGAAACGCGCAGTCCTGCCGCCGGTTGAAGAGAGAAAACGAAATTGACGGATGCACCGCCCCCCAGCCCATGAACACCATGGATTTGGCGATACCGGCACAGCTCATGTGCCGTTGCTCACTGCAAGCCGCTTACCGGCGCCGACGGGGCCCCGGATGAGCGAGATGCGTCTTGATCAGGCTTTGTGTCGGACCTTTCTTTCCAGTGCTTCGTATTGCCCGCAGGTTTGCGCCGGGCGTTCGACGCGGCAAAGATGACGGAAGCCGATTTCATGCGGTATGGGGTCAATACCCCATATTGGCCGTAACCGGTGATCCGGCCCATTGGCACCTGTTATTTTTCGCGAGAGACGCCGAAAAGGGCCGGTCGGCCCGGTTGCCGCGGATTTCTGCCGGAAAACGGCAGATTTGGTAAACGATATCTTCCGCGTGTACTTGCCTTTACACCGTGCTTTGTAATTGTATTTCTATAAACAATCGCTACATAAGTATCGCTACATTGATTGATATTCGGGAAGGGGCACATGGCGGATTTCAGCGCGCAAATTGAAAAATCCAAACAGGAAGTCGCTGCGGCACAGGCAAAGATCAGCGAACTGACATCGAAGATCGAGACGGCGAGATCCAAGCTGGAATCCGGCGAGGATATTTCAATCGACATCGAAAACGCGACGCTGGACGACGTGCACTCTCATACCGAGCTCATGGGTGCCAATATCGCCGAACTCATCATGGGTCTTGACGATGTGACAGCGAACTTTTCCAAGGATTTCGACGCCATGCGCTCGAAGACCGGCTGGGAGAGTTTCATCGGTATCTTCTCCAAGGCGCGCTCCGACAGCATTCGCCAGGAACGCATGCGCAGCGCCAGCATCGACGACAAGCTGCAGGATCTGATTTCCAAGTCGAATGTCATCGGCCAGCTTCTGCAGGATCAGCTCAACACGCTGAACGAGCACAGCAAACGCGTTGAAGGCAATCTCAGCGAAACGCTCGGTCAGCGCGAACAGACCGTCGCCGGACTGGAAAGCATCAAGAAGGAACTCGTGGCGATGGATCCGAAGATCATCGCCCTTGAGAACAAGATTTCGGTCGAAACGGATGCTGCAACGCGTACCAAGCTGGAATCGGAACTTGCGGAGCTGAATTCGGAATACAACCGGCTCGCACAGGAAGAGCAGGTCAAGCTTGCCGAAAGCCAGACCCTCGAGCGCTATATCGAAAAAGGCAAGACCTGGGTCGACAGCCTCCAGAACCAGGCGGCAACCCAGATGGTGCTGATCAACAAGCTTCAGACGGACACCAAGCAGCGCGTCGTGCTGTATGACGCCCTGGTGAAATCGCTGAAGACCGCGCAGCAGCAGGACGTCGCGCACAAGATCAACGAGATCGGCGTTGCCACGGACAAGGAAGCGCAGTCCGCGATGGCTGCCATCGGTTCGGCGACGAACCAGCGGATGGCCGACATGATGGAAGCCCACGAGGATCACATGGTCTTCGCGCGCAAGGTTCTGGAAGAGAAGGCGAAATCGGATGAGCGCTTCGCCCGCCGCTTCCAGCAGATCGTCGACAAGCACGACAAGAACGCCTACGGAGCCTGAGGGCTGAACGTTGGATCTGACCCTCGATCACAGAACCCTGGAAGAAGCGCATGAAACACGGCGCTACTTCGCCAAGTTCGAGCGCATCATCTCGCACGTGCAGGGCGTCGCGGACAGCATCGTGTCGGAAGACACGGCGCTCTACACCGAAATCCCGATCCTGCAGGAGTATCTGCAGGCGCTTGCGGGCACCTTCACGGCGCTGTCCTACAAGTACCTTCTCGCAGGGCGCGTTTCGGACAAGATGCCCAATCTGCTGAGCATCGACCGCCAGGACAGCGGCTTTCCGATCTACCAGGAACTGCTGGAGATGGCCAACGACGCCATGCAGGCGGACAACCATCTCAGGTCCCTGCCCGCGATGCGCGATATCAAGATCGCGATGGTGAACCATATTCTGCGCGAGCAGTCGTCGCCCGTTAATCTGCAGTTCGCCGCCTCGGAACGCCAGTACTACGAGCAGCTGACCGGTGCTCCGCTGTTCTGGGCGCGCAACGACCCGCGGATCACCTGGACAGGGAATGTCAGTGAGAAGCGCCGGAGGTACCGCGTGCACTGGGGGGTTTACGACAGTCAGCAGAACATACCGCTGATCTACGTCATGGACCTGGAAGACAGTGGCAGGCGTCCGCTGGCCAAGGACGAACGGCGGTGGCCGCGCGTTCAGGGGCATCTGACGTCGCAATCGTCGGCCGGCCTGAAACTCCTGACGATCGCGCGTGGCTTCGATCACGACTTCGATGATCTGCATCCCAAAAGACTGCGCCGCTTCTACGTCGGACCGATGTACAGCCACACGTTCACGCAGCAGTCCGGCCCGCTCCGGGACGTTCTGGCACAGGCGGGACAGACACCGGGCGAGGACTGGGCGCTGGCCTGGACCACCGAAACGCTGATCGCCTCCGGCACCGAGATGGAATCCACGGGGTTCTTTTCTTCCGTTGAACGGCAGGTCTACGACCTGGATCCGTTTTCGGCCACTGGAGATGGCGCCCAGGATGCGGCCGGACACACCAGCAGACGCCGCTCACTCATTCTCCCCCAGCGCCCCTATCAGGTACTGGAGGAACTGAACCCGCCGGGTTTCAGCCAGATTCGCAAATATGCCGTCAGTCCAAGCGGCAAGATTCTCAGCTACAAATAGGTTTCCATCGTGACCGTTTCCAACGACCTTATGGAACTGAAGGAAGACAAGATCCTCGAGAAATATGCCGCTGCAGAAGCGCTGATCTCGGGTTTCGACCACACGCCGCGCATTGCCGCGAAGCGCGAACCGGATGTCGTCAGGGAGCGCTCGCCGGGTCTCGGCACACGGCGGCGTTTCCGGTCGACCACGCCCGGCCTCGTCACCCGATCCACGGCCCGGCCTGAAGGTGTGCAACTGGCCGAACGTGTCCTGGAAAGTGACGACGACGCGCTGACCACACCCTTGCAGGCAAGCGTCCTGCGGGCCCTGCGCCGGTCCCTGTCCGTCGCCCAGGTGATGTCGGATCAGTACGGGGAACAGACCGGGCTCTCCGATCTGAAGCGGGCCAATCTGGCCGGCACGCTGGACGCGTCCCAGAAAGACAGGTTCCAGCAGCTGCTTTCGGCGTCGGCCCTGATTTCACTGCACGTCTTTGCCAACATGATGGACTTCCTGCTGTCCGGCATCGCCGCCGACACGGAAGAGAGTGAAATCCAGTGCGGCGAGGTCGAGGAAATTCTGCTCGACAACGACCAACTCGCGCTGCACGGCGCGCTCTGGGAACTCGACCAGGAGATCGCGTCTGCCTCCATCGACACCGACGCGCAGCTGGTCAGCCTGATCATGTCCTACTGTGAACAGCTGATGGAAAAGGTCACACTCCGGGCCGAAGGTGTGGAGCTGCTGCAATCGTTTTCCGACGCCCGCTACCGGGTCGAGGCCGACAATTTCGAAATCACCGGGTTCACACCCGCCGCCCGTGCCCGCTCGACAACACTGGCGATGGCCTTCAAGAGGCCGGAAGAAGTCGTCGGCAACCACATTGCCAAGTACCAGGCCATGAAGCTCGCCAAGATGCTGATGGCCTACGACTTCGACCGCAAGCTCAACCCGTTCGCAGAGCTCGGCGGGTTCATCTTCACCTTCATGGGCGACGGCAAACCCGGAACCGGCAAGACCACGCTCATCCAGATGATGGCGGGCCTGATCAACGACTACTGCGCCAATGCCGGTTATGTCTTCCGCTATCAGAATCTGTCGACGGACAGCATCGACAGCTATCAGGGCAAGTCCGCGCAGAACGCGAAATCCTTCATCAGGAACGTGACGGATCCCAATGTCATCGGCTTCGGCACGATCGACGATATCGATCAGCTCGCGGGCAAGCGCGGTGACCGGCAGTCCTCGGCGGGGCAACTGGAGATCACCGCGGTCCTGATGGAGAGTTTTGCAGGCGCCAACACCGTGGTGCGCGGCAACTGCACCTTCGGCATGTTTTCCAATTACCCGGAGAATGTCGACGATGCCCTGCGCCAGCGGGCAGGCGCCCGTTTCCTCGTCGATGGTCCGCAGACCCGCGAGGACTATATCGACATACTTTACCTGCTGATGGGCAAGAACCACTCCATTCCCGTTGGTGATCACGATCTCTTCGAGGCGCAGGTGATCCAGAAGGCCGTCGCCGCCTCCTACGAAAGCCACGCGAGGCCGAAGGAAGATGCGCTGATCAAGGTCTTCGAACGGGTCAGCGGCGGCATCGGAGACCTCGACACGATCGCGAAGATCGGTGCCTACCTGAAGGCGATCCAGGAAGCCGACGAACGCTTCACCGGACGAGCAATCAAGAACATCACCGACGCCGTCAAGGTGCGGGCCATGGATTTCGAACTGCCCGACGAATGGATGGAAAACCCCGACCTGTTCCTCTTGAAGAACTACGAGACAAAGAAGAACATGATCGCCGACCTGGCGCAGCCGATCACGGTCGACATGGTGATCCAGGAAATCAACCGCTACGCCGACAGCGAGTTCCGTTACGCCGACAAGTCGGACGAGGTCGCCATCGACAATGCGGTCCGCGACATGCAGCGCATGGAAGAAGCCAAGCGCCGTTACATGGAACAGTCACGCACATGATGAGGCTGGTCAAACACGGGCTGATGTACGGCAATCTCGTGGAGGTGACGTCCCCCTCCATGGTGAACCGCTACAATCGCGCGCTGGAGCATCTGACCGGCAAGCGAACGGCCTTGCAGGAATTCCATGTCGACATATCGGGCTTTTCGCCGGAGATCGGCGAAGAACTCGGCGACAATCTGTATCTCAATCCGAACGGATGCAATCGCCAGTTCATTCTCCTGAATGTCGCCCAGAAGACCGCCCCGCTTCTCAATGCCCATTTCTCGACATCCCGGTCGATCCTCAGACGGTTCATCGACGAGAATGAAGAGCAGCTGTTCGCGCTGTCCATTCGCGATGCGGTCGTCGGCGAACTCGTCAACACGGTGTTCTCGATCAGCTCTCCGCTCGATCTGTTCGACATCCGCTCGATCGACGTGGAAGCGGACACGGTTGGCGGACATGTCGAGGCTGGCGACGAACTCACGGAGAAGATCGACCGGTTCATGAGCGAACCGGACGGATGGTGGGATGATGTCCTGATCGCCGAGATGGTGGAGCTTTCCAGGCACACGGGCGATATCATCCGGACACCGATTGCGCTCGAACCGCAAAGCTTCGAGCAAGGCAACTTCTACACGTCGCACTATGGCGGGCTCTACATTTTCCGCTCCGTCAAGCGAACGGCATGCATCTCGGCAAGACAACTCGACATCGTTGCCGACCTGCCGGTAAAGCACGTTCTGACCCTCGAAGACAGGCGCGAGATCGCCTCTTTCCTGTCCCGGAACAAGCTTGCCGAACCCATCGCCGGTGCGGGCAAGGCGCATGCCGAAAGCATCCTGAGGCAAAAGCTCGATTTTATCGTCATCGATACGGCGGCCAACAACAACGAGGACCTGTCCGACGTGTCGCGGCGCGACCTGCGCGCCCTCAAACGCCGCTATCACAGGGACCTGCCCGACGCCTATCACGCGCTTGAGCGCTACGTCCGCGCCCTGTCGAAAGGCGGCAGGCCACCGCGCCTCAGCTATGACGATCCTGCCTATTTCTACTTGCTGCGGTCCGCGAACCATCGCGACAAGCAACTGGTCAACATGCTGCTGGCGCAGCTCACGCCGCTCGACTTCCGCCAGCTCTTTATCTGCCACAAGGATGCGTTCTATGCTCACTACCAGGGCTGGAGCGATGCAAAGAAAACCTACGCGGCACAGTTCCTTGCCGAGGAATATGTCGTCGACAAGGTCGGAACGCGAACCGAACTGTTCGGCCCGGAACCCGGCATGAACGAGGACACCGATCCCGAGGATTACGGCTTCGGCAAGAACATGGGCCCCTGGGGTGCCATCCCGCGGTATCGCGACGATGACGACGACGATGATGATGACGACGAGGACGACGACGACTGATGAAATACGTTAAATGGATCGTCGGCATTCCCCTGGTGCTCGTTATTGTCCTGTTCGCGCATTACACGCTTCCGGGACGGGACGTCGTGCGCATTGTCGGCACGGACGTCAAGCGCATGGATATCGGGTCGTCGTCGCTCTTCTGGGCCGCGCCGGATGCGGGAACAAATCCGAACTGGACCCGCGACGTCCGGTTCATAAACGCCGTCTGGCCGAACGGTGAGCCCAGGGTCTATCGCAACGAGGACACCGAATGGCGCTGGCCGCCCTACCTGAAGTTCAACAGTTCCAACGTCACCGCTCAGGCACAGGATCTTGCGAAGAAGGACGGCGAAGTCTGGGTCGCGGTCACCCACTACGGCTGGCGGATCCAGCTGTTCACGATCTTTCCGAACATCATCAGCATTCAGGAAGTGTCGGGACCGAACGCGTTCCTGATCCCCTGGTTCAACATCATCTTCTTCCTTGTCCTGGCGGCCATCGCCTACATGGTCTTCCGCGTTGTCCAGGCCTTCAAGCGCAGGCGTATCGACCCGGTTGTCGAAAACATCGACGGCTTCATGGATGATGTCGGCGAAAACGCGGAACAGGCACGCGCCAAGGCGGAAAAACACGCGACGGCGGCCACATCAGGCTTCCGCCGCTGGTTCAAACGCTGGTTCGGCTGACCGCCTTTCGCGCCGTCTGCCGAGTGCGCGTTTTCTGGCGCAGTCCATCGCAGTCCTTTCTGGAATACACTGCCAAAAAGATGCTGCTGAGAAGCCAGCACAAGTCGGTCCGGTGCAAATTCGGAATACGGAAACGTTTCCCGGACTTGTCTTCCCGGTTTGCTGCGCAGCGGCAAGACCGTGATGGCAAAAAGCTGGAAGAAACCGTCATTCCGGACAAGCGCAGCACCAGTTGCGCGCCGATCCGGAAACCAGATGTATTTCGCGCCGAAGGCGCGGCTTATTCTGGCCGTATCAACAAGAGTGTTCGCTTCGCTCACGCAGATTTCTGGATTCCAGATCAGCGTTCGGCATTGCCTCACTTGTCTGGAATGACGGTCGGGGAACGTCACACCCTCCGTTGCCGCACCGTACGAACATCGTAAGAAAATGAGCTAAACAGCTGTGGATCACGCCTGACAAAGACGCGCCATTTGGGCTCAATCCGACAACGTGCTCAATTGTGCGCGAATGAGTTGATGAGAAACTCATACAAGGGCATCGCCTCACAAGATCCATGTCGGACAAACCCGGACTGTGGCGCTCCCAACCAATGCACCTGACCCGAACAAGGCACCGTTTCACGTGGGCAACCGGGGCGAATTCGCTGCTTCCGGGTGATGTGACTTGACCAATCCGGTGGAAAGTTTCACTGTTAATAAAAAATTTTACACGCGGAAAGTTTCAGTCGCTGAACCTGCAATCGGCAGCAACCTGGAACCGGATATCTAGGGCGGAGTGTCAGGGCAAACACATGACGGAACGCAAAATCAGGAATATGGAAGAATTTGCTTCCGTCAGCGGCATCTCAAGGCCGACGGTTTCGAAATATTTCAACGACCCGGAAAGTGTGAGGCAGTCGACCAGAGAACGGATCGAGCAGGCCCTCGAGCGCTACGACTTCCGCCCCAACATATTCGCAATCAACCAGAATCGCCGCCTGACCAAGAACGTCGGTATCGTCGTGCCCTACCTGGCCGATCCGTTCTTCGCGGAAATCGCGCGGAACATCGAACACCGCTGCCTGGACGCCGGCTACTGGCCCATTCTGTTCAGCGCCCACGGTCAGCAGACGCTGGAAAACGACATCCTGAACAGCCTGCGCTCCCTGAAGCCGGCCGGCGTGCTGCTGGCGCCGCTTGGCCGCGCCTCGGACCGAAGTTCCATCGAAAAGTTCTGCAGGGATGTTCCGACCGTCCTGTTCGACAGTAATCTCGATGGCATCGGCGAGGCCTTTGTCGGCTCGGATAACTTCAGTTTTGTGTCGCAGACGGTGGAATACCTGACGCGGTCCGGCGAGCCGCCGTGCTTTTTCGAGATGAAGACACCGGCCAACCCGAACGCCAACAAACGCCGCATAGCCTACATCGAGGTCATGGAACGGCTGGGTCTTGAACCCCATGTCGTGCGGGTTGAGGGCGAAGGCTGGGCGTTTGAGGAAATCGGCCATGAGGGCGCCATGCGCATTCTGGAAGTCCACGGCTTCCCGACCGACACCGTCCTGTGCAGCAACGACCGCCTGGCGATCGGGCTTTTGTCGGCGTGTTACGAAAAGGGGCTCCGGGTCGGCCGTGGTGAAGGCTGCGCCCTGCGCGTTGCCTCGCATGACGACCATCCGTTTTCCCGTTTCACCTGCCCTTCTTTGACCACAGCCGCACATGATTATGACTCGGTCGCGAACCATGCATTCAGCACTCTGATGGAGCTGATCGAGGCCGGCGGGACATTCAGCGATCGCCAGGAAACCCTTTTCGCAGCAAGACTTATACTACGCGCGTCCGCCTAAAATTTTACGCGCGCAAATTTTTTCTTGACGCCAGCCAATTTATGCCTCAGGCTCTCTTCAACATCCAAGCCAGGGAGGACATAGGATGTCGTTGAAGAACGCATTACGTGCGGTCACCGCACTTACTTTGATTACTGCCACCAGCGCCTTTGCTGACACGATCACCATTGCCACCGTGAACAACGGTGACATGATCCGCATGCAGGGCCTGACGGACGATTTCACCAAGAAAACCGGACATGAGGTCGAGTGGGTTACACTCGAAGAGAACGTGCTGCGCCAGCGCGTCACCCAGGACGTTGCCGCCAAGGGCGGTCAGTTCGACATCATGACCATCGGCATGTACGAAACGCCGATCTGGGCTGCCAACGAGTGGCTCGTGTCTCTCGCCGATCTGCCGGCAAGCTACGACGCCGATGACATCCTGCCGGCCATGCGCGCCGGTCTGAGCCATGACGGTACGCTCTATGCGGCTCCGTTCTACGGCGAGTCCTCGATGATCATGTATCGCACGGACCTGATGGAAAAAGCCGGCCTGACGATGCCGGACGCACCGACCTGGAGCGACGTTGAAGCCGCAGCCAAGGCAATGACCGACAAGGACAACGAGATCTACGGCGTTTGTCTGCGCGGCAAGGCCGGCTGGGGTGAGAACATGGCGTTCATCACCACCGTTGCCAACTCCTTCGGCGCACGCTGGTTCGATGAAAACTGGAAGCCCCAGCTCGACACGCCGGAGTGGAAGGCTGCGGTCACGTTCTACAACGACCTTCTGAACAACTATGGCCCTCCGGGCGCATCGACCAACGGCTTCAATGAAAACCTCGCACTGTTCCAGCAGGGCAAGTGCGGCATGTGGATCGACGCAACGGTCGCGGCATCCTTCGTGACCAACCCCAACGACTCCACCGTTGCCGACAGCGTCGGTTTCGCGCTGGCGCCGAACAAGGAAGGTGTCGACAAGCGCGCAAACTGGCTCTGGGCCTGGGCGCTCGCAATTCCGGCCGGTACCCAGAAGGAAGCGGCTGCCAAGCAGTTCATCGAATGGGCAACCTCCAAGGAGTACATCGAACTGGTGGCTTCCAAGGAAGGCTGGGCAAACGTGCCTCCGGGCGCCCGGACCTCTCTCTACCAGAATCCTGAGTACCAGAAGGTTCCGTTTGCCGCGATGACGCTGGAAAGCATCAACGCCGCCAACCCTGACAGCCCGACCGTCCAGCCGGTCCCCTATGTCGGCATCCAGTATGTGGCGATCCCGGAATGGGCAGGTATCGGCACGGCTGCCGGACAGGAATTCTCCGCAATGGTCGCTGGTCAGCAGACCGTCGAGGAAGCCCTGTCGAAAGCTCAGGCGAACACCGCCGAGGAAATGGAAGCCGCCGGCTACTAAGTCTTTCCTCCCCACTTGGGAGGGCGGAAGACCATTCCGCCCTCCCTTTTTTATTAAGCCCCTACATCCCCTCGCTCCGCTCGCAACGGTACACTGCTGCCGTCAACAGAGAAGGTGTGTCCATGGCTACGCAGCATTCACGCTCCGCCGCTCGCATTATGATGGCTCCCGCGGTCATCCTATTGCTCGGCTGGATGCTCATCCCCCTCACCATGACCCTGGTCTTTTCATTCAAGAGATACCTGCCGCTCCGTGGTGGCGATCTCGGATGGGTCGGTTTCGAAAACTATGTACGCTTCGTTTCGTCGAGTGCCTTCTGGCCGAGCGTGCAGACCACTTTGATCATTGTGGGCGGCGTCCTCGCGATCACCATCGTTTTCGGAATTCTGCTGTCCATTCTTCTGGACCAGCCGATGTGGGGCCAGGGTGTCGTCCGGATACTCGTGATCGCACCGTTCTTCGTCATGCCGACGGTTTCCGCCCTCGTCTGGAAGAACATGTTCATGGATCCGGTGAACGGGCTGTTCGCGCATCTCTGGAAAGCTTTCGGGGCGCAGCCGATTGAATGGCTGAGCGATGCCTCGCTCTTCTCGATCATCCTGATCGTCTCGTGGCAGTGGCTGCCCTTTGCGACGCTGATCCTGCTGACGGCAATCCAGTCACTCGACAGCGAACAGCTTGAGGCGGCCGAAATGGACGGTGCACCGCCGCTCTCCCGCTTCGCCTATATCACCCTCCCGCATCTCTCACGCGCCATCACGATCGTGCTTCTCATCCAGACGATCTTTCTGCTCGCGATCTTTGCGGAAATCTTCGTGACCACCAGTGGCGCGTTCGGTACGCGAACGCTGACATACCTGATCTACCAGCGCGTTCTGGAAAGCCAGAATGTCGGTCTCGGATCCGCTGGCGGCGTCTACGCAATCATCCTGGCCAACATCGTTGCCATCTTCCTGATGCGCATCGTCGGCAAGAACCTGGACACCTGAGGAGGGAACGACATGGCACGTGCTGTAACCACCCGCCGGAAGACGATAAACACGGTCGCCGCATGGGCAATCGGTTTGCTGATCTTCTTCCCGATCCTCTGGACCATCCTGACGAGCTTCAAGACCGAGGCCCAGGCGATCAACGACCCGCCCCTGTTCCTGTTCTTCGACTGGACACTGGAAAACTACGCGGTCGTGCAGGAGCGCTCCGACTACATGCGGTTCCTGTGGAACTCGGTGATCATCGCCGGCGGATCCACGATCCTCGGCCTCATCATTGCCGTTCCCGCCGCATGGTCCATGGCCTTCGTGCCCTCCAAGCGCACCAAGGACATCCTGATGTGGATGCTGTCCACGAAGATGCTGCCGGCAGTCGGCGTGCTCTATCCGATTTACCTGCTCTTCATCGAGCTGGGTCTGCTGGACACGCGCATCGGCCTGACGATCGTGCTCATGCTGATCAATCTGCCGATCATCGTCTGGATGCTCTACACCTACTTCAAGGAGATCCCCGGTGAGATCCTCGAAGCGGCCCGCATGGATGGCGCAACGCTGAAGGAAGAGATTCTCTACATCCTGACGCCGATGGCCATTCCCGGCATCGCCTCCACGCTGCTGCTCAACGTCATCCTGGCATGGAACGAAGCCTTCTGGACGTTGAACCTGACGGCGGCAAAGGCAGCACCGCTCACGGCCTTCATCGCCAGCTACTCCAGTCCGGAAGGCCTGTTCTACGCAAAACTGAGCGCCGCCTCGACAATGGCGATCGCCCCCATCCTCATCCTTGGTTGGTTCAGCCAGAAACAACTCGTACGCGGCCTGACATTCGGCGCGGTCAAATAGGAGTTCCCGACATGGGTCAGATCACTCTCAATCAGATCACCAAGAGCTTCGGCGACGTACAGGTGATCCCGCCGCTGGACCTGCGTATCGATGATGGCGAGTTCGTTGTCTTCGTCGGACCTTCGGGATGCGGCAAGTCCACCTTGCTGCGCCTGATCGCCGGCCTTGAGGACATCACCAGCGGTGTCATCGACATCGACGGCCAGGATGCCACCGAGGTCCCCCCGGCCAAGCGCGGCCTTGCCATGGTGTTCCAGTCCTATGCGCTCTATCCGCATATGTCGGTGCGCAAGAACATCGCCTTTCCGCTCAGGATGGCAGGCCTAGACAAGGCCGAACAGGACAAGAAGGTGAATGCGGCCGCCAAGGTGCTGAACCTGACGGACTATCTGGAAAGGCGTCCGGGACAGCTGTCGGGCGGTCAGCGTCAGCGCGTTGCCATCGGCAGGGCGATCGTGCGCGAACCCGCCGCCTTCCTGTTCGATGAACCGCTCTCGAACCTCGATGCGGCCCTGCGCGTCAACATGCGTCTGGAAATCTCCGAACTTCACCAGACCCTGAAGACGACGATGATCTACGTCACCCACGACCAGGTCGAGGCCATGACCATGGCCGACAAGATCGTAGTGCTTCAGGCCGGCGTGATCGAGCAGGTGGGATCCCCCCTCGAGCTCTATCACACACCGCGCAACCGATTTGTTGCCGGCTTCATCGGCTCTCCGAAGATGAACTTCATGATGGGAAGTTTTTCCGCCGAATACGACGCGGCAACGATCGGCATCCGTCCCGAACACATCTCCGTCTCCCATACCGAAGGCAAATGGTCGGGCAAGGTCGGCGTTTCGGAACATCTGGGCTCCGACACGTTCCTCTACGTCGATGTGGACGGCCTGGACGATCCGGTCACCGTCCGCTCCACCGGCGAAATCGCCTTCCGTCACGGCGATACGGTTCACCTGACGCCCGATGCCGACAAGATCCATCGCTTCGACAATCAGGGGCTGAGGATCGCGTGATGCGACTTGAAGGCAAATCGGCCCTGATCACCGGTGCCGCACGCGGCATCGGCAAGGCCTTCGCGGAGCGCTATGTCCGCGAGGGCGCAACGGTCGCGATCGGGGACATCGACATGGACCGGGCGCAGGAAAGCGCCGCTGAAATCGGTCCTGCCGCCTATGCCGTCTACCTCGATGTCACGGACCAGAATTCCATCGAAAAGGCGGTTGCCGCTGTCGAGGAGAAATCGGGCGGGCTCGATATTCTCGTCAACAATGCCGCCCTGTTCGATCTTGCCCCCATCGTCGAGATCACACGGGACAGCTACAACCGGCTTTTCAATATCAATGTCGCCGGCACGCTCTTCACCATGCAGGCGGCCGCAAGGTCCATGATCCGGCGTGGCAAGGGCGGCAAGATCATCAACATGGCAAGCCAGGCCGGACGCAGGGGAGAGCCCCTTGTCGGCGTCTACTGCGCAACCAAGGCCGCTGTCATCAGCCTCACCCAGTCGGCGGGCCTGAACCTGATCAGCCACGGCATCAACGTTAACGCCATCGCCCCGGGTGTCGTCGACGGGGAACACTGGGACGGTGTCGACGCGCTCTTTGCAAAACACGAAGGCCTCGCGCCCGGCGAGAAAAAGGCCGCCGTCGGCAACTCCGTGCCCTTCGGCCGGATGGGTACGGCGGAGGATCTGACCGGCATGGCCGTTTTTCTCGCATCCGCGGATGCCGAATACATCGTGGCCCAGACCTACAACGTGGACGGTGGCAACTGGATGAGTTGACCCATGACAACAAAGCTGAACATGACTGCGCTTTCCTTGCTTCCGGACGCCATCGCGAAACCGGCTTTCGACAGGTCTTCACTTTCCGCCGGGATCCTTCACATCGGCGTCGGCAACTTCCACCGGGCGCACCAGGCGGTCTATCTGAACAGGCTGTTCGAACAGGGCGAAGGTCATGATTGGGCGATCGTGGGGGCAGGCCTCATGCCCTACGACAAGGCAATGCGGGATCGCCTGCAGACACAGGACTGGCTCACCACGATCGTTGAACTCGATCCGGACGGATTGAGCGCACATGTATGTGCCTCGATGATCGACTTCATCGATGTAGATCCCACTGTACTGATCAACCGGCTGTGCCAACAGGATATCAGGATCGTTTCCCTCACCATCACGGAGGGAGGCTATTTCGTCGATCCCAATTCAGGCGGCTTCGACGTCTCGCACCCGGAGATCCTGGCAGACCTGGAGAACCCCGAGGCTCCATCAACCGTCTTCGGCGTGCTGGTCGCCGCACTCATGAAAAGAAGAGCGGCAGGCGTTGCGCCCTTCACCGTCATGTCCTGTGACAACCTGCCGGAGAACGGCCACATGGCCAAGCAGACCGTCGTCGGCTATGCCCGGGCCATGTCGTCGGAGGTCGCCGGCTGGATCGAACAGAACGTCGCCTTCCCGAATGGCATGGTCGACTGCATAACCCCCGCGACCGGGGACCGCGAACGCACGCTCATCCGCGAGACGTTCGATGTGGAAGACGCCGCCCCGGTCGTCTGCGAACCCTTCCGGCAGTGGGTTCTGGAGGACAAGTTCCCCTCGGGCCGGCCCGCGCTCGAGAAGGTTGGTGTCGAGTTCGTCGCCGACGTTGCGCCTTACGAACTCATGAAACTACGCATCCTGAATGGCGGCCACGCGGCAATCGCCTACCCCGGTGCGTTGCTGGGGCATCATTTCGTCCATGACGCCATGGCCGATCCGCTCATCCGCAGCTATCTCAAGAAACTGGAAATCGAGGAGATTGTCCCGACCGTACCGGAGATCCCAGGCGTCAGCTTTCATGCCTATCTCGACACGGTGATGGAGCGCTTCTCGAATTCGGCCGTCGGCGACACCATCCCGCGGCTATGCCTGGACGGATCGAACCGCCAGCCGAAATTCATCCTGCCGTCGATCCAGGACAGGCTTCGGCAAAACAGGCCGGTCAGGGGACTGGCGCTGGAGACGGCGCTTTGGTGCCGCTACTGTCTTGGATACAACGAGGCCGGAAAAAGCATCGCGATCGAAGACGAACATGCCGACGTCTTGCAGGCCTGGGCACAGGATGTATTTTCCGGAGCCACGTCGGCAAAAATGCCCGATCTTTTCGGACCGCTCGGCGACGACCCGGTCTTTCTTGCCGAGTTCAACACCGCAGCCGAACGGCTTCGTACCCTGGGGGTTGCCGGAACCCTGTCGGACTATGTAGCTCCGTCGAATGAAACGGCATCCGGTTCGCATCCGCTTTCTGCCTGACTTGGCCGCCTCGGTAAGCTCCTGTACCTGATCGCCGGAAGTTGAAGAACCGTGTAGCGACGTCTGCGCGGCGACGCATTACCTGTTGTCCGGCGGGCGCGCTGCCCGGCATTCATGCAGATTTGAAGCAGGGTACAAAGATGATCAGGTTGAGCCGTCGTGAAATTCTGGCTGGGAGCGCCGCCCTCGCGGTCTCGGGCACACCGTCTTTTGCCCAGGACGTGGACCTGGGAGCGCTCGGCCTCGCCGAACCTGCTTTCAACGTGGACGCGGAACTCAATATTCCGGACCTGACGGGGGCGATCCATCAACTCGAGGATTATCGCGGCAAGACGGTCGTGGTCTCGTTCTGGGCGACCTGGTGCCCGCCCTGCCGCAAGGAAATGCCGACACTGGCGCGCCTCGGGCGCCAACTCGGCACCGACGACTACGCGGTGCTTGCCGTCAATGTCGGCGACAGGCAGGACAAGATTGAGGCCTTCCTGGATCAGATCGACCATGAAGGCATGGCGATCCTTCTGGACAACAAGAAGGACATGCCGTCGAAATGGTTCCTGCGCGGATTGCCGGTGACCTATATTGTCGACGCGAACGGCAAGGTCGCCCTCGGCGCCATCGGCGAGCGCGTCTGGGATTCGCCTGAAATGATTGCTGGGATCAGATCGGTCGACCTGGCCTCTTGAGCGCGGCGTTGGTCATCCGCGCAATCAACCGTTTTAGATTTCCGTCCGCATCCGGTATCCGGGTGCGAAGATCAGACGGACATGGGTGATCGGCTGCTCTCCGGCCCAGGTGATCCGTTCCATCGCAAAGAGGGCCGTGCCAGCCTCTGTATCCAGCTTGCCGGAGAGGGTTTGATCGGCACTGACCGCGAAAAACGACAGATCGCCGTGGCTGTAGGGTGCGTTGTGGACCAGCCATTCATTGGCGCTGATGTCGTTGAATGACATGTCGCGGGCCTCGGGAGCCGCCTCCAGATTGATGTAGCGCTCCTCGAACGCATAGGGGCGTTCATTCGCGAAGTGGAGCGTCTTCAGAAAGAGGACATTATCGCCCAGCGACACCTGAAACGCGCCATGCAGCCTGGGCGGCAACGGCCTCAGGTCCCGCTCCAGGATCAGGTGGCGATAGGGCTGTCCGAGCGACTCCACCTCCTCGCGCAGGATAGGGATGGTCAGCGTGGCCCTTTGCGGGGGATTGACGGCAACGCGTGTCCCTGCCCGGCGTTTGCGCACCACGAGGCCGCTTTCGGCGAGATCGCGAAGCGCACGGTTGACGGTGGTGCGGGCACAGCCGAATTCCTCCGCCAGATCGGCCTCGTGGGGAATCTGTTCCCCCGGTTGCCAGATCCGGTCGTGTATCCGGCGCAAGAGCACCGCTCGGATACCTGTCCAGGAATTGGTGTCGGTCAGCGTCAAGTCACGGTCCTAAAGTCTGTTTCGAAGCCTATTCATGGTCGCGCGGTACGCCGCACGGATCGCGTCGCCTTTTACATGTTTTCCACCGCGAACAACATGCCTGCCCGCGGACCAGACATCACGCACCATCCGGTCATCGCCTGCAAAGATGTAGGCGTCGAGGATTTCGTCCCCTTCGCGCCCTTCCAGATCGATCGCCGTTGCATCCAGTGCAAGCAGATCCGCGAAACATCCCTTTGCGATCCCGCCGGCATTGCGTCCCGCAGCCTGCGCACCGCCCGATACAGCTCCGTCGAAGAGCACACGTCCCGTCGATTTTCGAGATGTCGCGATGGTGGCGCGGCTTTTGTCCCGGAGCCGCTGCGAATATTCCAGTGTTCTCAGTTCTTCTGAGAGCGAAATACGGATGTTCGAGTCCGACCCCACGCCGAACCGGCCACCCGCCTGCAGATAGCGGACGCCGTCAAAGATACCGTCGCCCAGGCTCGATTCCGTGATCGGGCAAAGCCCAGCAACCGCTCCGGATTGTGCAAGGCCGAGCGTCTCTTCCGGTACCATCTGGGTACAGTGGATCAGACACCAGTTTGAAGACACCCGGTGATTGTCCAGCAACCACGCGACCGGACGGCTTCCTCTTGCATCGAGCAGTTCCTCCACTTCACCGACCTGTTCGGCCAGATGCATGTGGACAGGGCGTTCGCCTGCCAAGGCGACTGCATCGGCAAGTCCCTGCTCGCACACGGCCCGAAGCGAATGGGGTGCAACACCGAGAACCGCATCGGCCGCCAGCGCCTTCAGGGCAGTCCCTGCCTGCTCATGAAGCTGCGCGAACCGGTCGGGATCATTCCCGAACCGGATCTGGCCTGGAGCAAGCGCCCGCTTGTCAACGCCGCCATATTGATAAAGAACCGGGAGATGGGTCAGGCCGATCCCGGTTTCCGAAGCCGCGGCGATGATCCGCACGGACAGTTCGGCAAGATTGTCGTAAGGCACGCCGCCTGGCTGGTGGTGCAGGTAGTGGAACTCGCCGACCGCTGCATAACCGGCCTCGAGCATCTCCATCTGCACGAAGGCCGCTATTGCCTCGACATCGTCCGGGCCGAGCGCATCCAGAAAGCGGAACATGATCTGGCGCCAGGTCCAGAAACTGTCGCGCCCGCCCTCCCCGCGCCGCTCGCTCATGCCTGCCATGGCCCGCTGAAAGGCATGGCTGTGCAGGTTGACAGGCGCCGGGAGAAGAATGCCGGTGCGCACACCTGCAGGAGCCTGTCCTTGCTCGACCGCAGAGATCGACCCGTTTTCGGAGATCGAAACGAGGACATTCTGCGCCCATCCGTCGGGCAGGAGAGCCTTCTCCGCAAAAACAGTGGCACCGGAGCGTGTCGACATACCGCGTTTCCCTCGTTGACACGTTAATATGTGCATGCATATTATCTTATAACGCAATCTAATCAAGCCGGAGATCATTCTTGTCCCGACGCCTCCTGACCAATGCCGGCCTGGCAACATTTGCCGACATTGCAGCGCCCTACGGCCTGGTCGAGGACGGTGCGCTGGCGCTTGAAGACGGCATGATCGCCTGGGCGGGACCGGAAGCGGACCTTCTGCCGGAATTTGCGGACTGGCCGAGGGAAGACCTTGGTGGCTGCCTTGTGACGCCCGGCCTGATCGACTGCCACACGCATGTCGTCTTCGGCGGCAACCGCGCCCGCGAGTTCGAGATGAGGCTCGAAGGCGCGACCTATGAAGAGGTTGCGCGCGCCGGCGGCGGGATCGTGTCGACGGTCAGGTCTACACGTGCTGCGAGTGAAGAGGCCCTTCTGGAACAGGCCCTTCCGCGCGTCGACGCGCTTCTTGCCGAGGGCACCACAACGCTCGAAATCAAGTCGGGATACGGGCTCGATCTGGACACCGAACTGCGCATGCTGCGCGTCGCCCGGGAAATCGGCAAGGTCAGACCTGTCGACATACGCACGACTTTCCTGGGCGCCCACGCGGTGCCAGCGGAATACAGGGGCCGCGCGGACGCCTATCTTGACGAGATCTGCCTGCCGGCGCTGGAGGCAGCGCATGATGCCGGACTTGTGGACGCCGTCGACGGGTTCTGTGAAGGCATCGCGTTCGCGCCCGATCAGATTGCCCGCGTCTTTGACAGGGCGCGGGACCTGAACCTGCCTGTCAAACTCCATGCCGAGCAGCTTTCGGATCTCGGTGGCACCGAACTGGCGGCGTCCTATGGCGCGCTCTCGGCGGATCATCTGGAATACCTGTCCGAAAAGGGCGTCGAAGCGCTCGCAAAAAGCGGCAGCGTGGCCGTGCTTCTGCCCGGCGCGTTCTATACGCTGCGGGAAACGCAACTGCCGCCGGTCGATCTGCTGCGTGCGCACAAGGTTCCGATCGCGCTCGCGACGGATTGCAATCCCGGCTCCTCGCCGCTCGCCTCGCTGCTTCTGACACTCAACATGGGCTGCACGCTGTTCCGCATGACCCCGGAAGAAGCCCTGGCCGGGGTAACCAGAGAGGCCGCCAGGGCTCTCGGCCTGTCCGATCGTGGCACGCTCTCAGCCGGAAAGCGCGCTGACCTGGCCATCTGGAACGTCGCTCATCCGGCGGAACTCAGTTACCGCATCGGCTTCAACCCGTTGAAAGAACGCGTTTTCGGAGGCTCACAATGACCGGCCTCACACTTGATCCCGGCCGTGTCACGCTCGCAGAACTTGAGCGTGTCTATAGAGACCGTCTTCCGGTCCGTATCAGCCGGGCTTCGGAAGCCGCCATTCGCAAGGCATCGGAGCGGGTTGCGCAGGCAGCCCGTGGTGATGCGGCCGTCTATGGCGTCAACACCGGCTTCGGAAAACTGGCCAGTGTCAAGATCGCGGCAGGCGACACGGCAACACTCCAGCGCAACCTGATCCTGTCCCACTGCTGTGGCGTCGGTGAGCCGCTGGACGAGACCACCACCCGCCTGATGATGGCGCTCAAGCTGCTGTCCCTCGGGCGCGGGGCTTCGGGTGTCCGCTTCGAAGTCCTGGAGCTGATCGAGAATTGCCTCGCAAGGGGCGTCACGCCCGTCGTACCGTCTCAAGGGTCGGTCGGAGCCTCGGGTGACCTTGCCCCGCTCGCGCACATGACCGCCGTTCTCATCGGTGAAGGCGAAGCCACGTTTGCGGGCGAACGGTTGCCGGGCCGGGATGCGCTTGAAAGGGCGGAGCTTGCACCCGTCGTCCTTGGCCCCAAGGAAGGCCTCGGCCTGATCAACGGCACCCAGTTTTCCACTGCCTGCGCACTTGTCGCCCTCTTCGACAGCTGGCGTCTTGCGGAAGCGACGCTGATCACCGCAAGCCTCTCCACCGACGCCATCATGGGATCGACAGCACCCTTGCTGCCGGAAATCCATGCGCTGCGCGGTCATCGCGGCCAGATCGAAGTGGCTCAAGCGATGCGGCAGATCATGACAGGGTCGGAAATCAGGGAGAGCCACCGTGACGGCGATACCCGCGTGCAGGACCCTTACTGCATAAGGTGCCAGCCACAGGTCGCGGGCGCCTGCGTCGACCTGTTGCGCATGGCAGCCTCGACCCTGGAAATCGAGGCCAACGCGGCAACGGACAACCCGCTGGTCCTGATCGACGCCGACCGGATCGTGTCGGGCGGCAATTTCCATGCGGAACCGGTCGCCTTTGCCGCCGACCAGATCGCGCTCGCCGTAGCAGAACTGGGGGCAATTGCCCAGCGCAGGGTTGCCCTGATGGTTGATCCGACGCTGTCGTTCGACCTGCCGCCGTTCCTCGCAAAGGATCCGGGCCTCAATTCCGGCCTGATGATCGCGGAGGTGACGACGGCGGCGCTGATGAGCGAAAACAAGCATCTCGCCAATCCCTGTTCGACCGACTCCACCCCCACAAGCGCGAACCAGGAGGACCACGTCTCCATGGCTGCCCACGGCGCACGCCGGCTCGGCCGCATGAACGCGAACCTGGCGCATATTCTGGGCGTGGAACTCCTGTGCGCGGTCGAGGGGATCGAACACCGGGCACCGCTGAAAACCAGCCCCGCCCTGCAGTCCATCATCGGCAAACTGCGCGCCGAGGTTCCGCGTCTCGATGAGGACCGCTATCTTGCGCCCGATCTGGAAACGGCAGCCGACCTTGTGCGCACACGCAGCCTGGTCGCCGCCGTTTCAGACGATCACATCATCAGACTGGGGGCGGCTAATGACCCCGTTTGAGGTAACAAGGGGCGACGGGCCGGTCGTGCTGGGTGTGCCGCATTCAGGCACCTTCGTGCCCGAAGACATCTGGAAGCGCCTCACACCCATCGGACGAAAGCTGGCCGACACCGACTGGCACGTGGACCGGCTCTACACGGGCCTGCTTTCGGGCGTGACAATGGTGCGCGCCAATTTCCATCGCTATGTCATTGACGCCAACCGCGATCCCGAGGGCGTCAGTCTCTACCCCGGCCAGAACACGACGACGCTCTGCCCGACAACGGATTTCGACGGCAGGCCGATCTACCTCGAAGGCGAAGCTCCCGACGACGGGGAAATCGAGGCCCGGCGGCTTGCCTGGCACGCGCCCTACCATGCCGCGCTGCGGTCCGAGCTCGAACGGGCTAGAGAGCGCCATGGCGTCGCAATCCTCTACGACTGCCATTCCATCCGTTCAGCTGTGCCGTATCTCTTCGAAGGAACGCTGCCCGATTTCAACACCGGAACCAATGGCGGGACCACCTGCGCTCCGGAGATCGAACGCGCTGTTTTTGAGCGGACCGAAAGCGCAAGCGGCTTAACCGCAGTGTTGAACGGACGCTTCAAGGGCGGCTGGACCACCCGCCACTACGGCAGGCCTGAAGAGGGGTTTCACGCCATTCAGATGGAACTTGCCCAAAAGACACATCTGGCAAGCGAAGACACGCCGTTCGACTACGACGCAAACAAGGCGCATAGGCTTCGATCCCATCTCAGGGACATCCTCGAAGCGCTTGCAGCCCTTGCGCCGACGCTTGCCCGAAAAGCCAGACAAGATCCAGGGAGCGCATCATGACCGATCGCCGACACAATGCCCGCGACGTCTATCCGCCGACGGGGACGGAGTTGAACGCCAGATCCTGGCTGACGGAAGCCCCGCTCCGCATGCTGATGAACAACCTCCATCCCGATGTCGCGGAAAATCCGCACGAGCTGGTGGTCTATGGCGGCATCGGCCGCGCGGCCCGGACATGGGACGATTTCGACCGGATCGTCGCGAGCCTCAAGCAGCTCGACGAGGACGAAACCCTTCTGGTCCAGTCCGGCAAGCCGGTCGGCGTGTTCCGGACCCACAAGGACGCCCCGCGTGTGCTGATCGCCAATTCGAACCTGGTGCCGAACTGGGCCAACTGGGACCACTTCCACGAGCTCGACAAGAAGGGACTCGCGATGTACGGCCAGATGACGGCCGGGTCCTGGATCTATATCGGCACGCAGGGCATCGTTCAGGGCACTTATGAAACCTTCATGGAGGCAGGCCGTCAGCACTATGACGGTGATCTCAAAGGCCGCTGGATCCTGACCGGAGGGCTCGGCGGCATGGGCGGCGCACAGCCTCTGGCCGCGGTCATGGCAGGCGCCTGCTGCCTCGCCGTCGAATGCGACGAAAAGAGCGCGGATTTCCGCCTGCGCACACGCTACGTCGATGAAAAGACCCATTCCCTCGACGAGGCCCTGGCGCTGATCGAGAAATGGACGAAGGCCGGAGAGGCCAAGTCCGTCGCCCTGATCGGCAATGCGGCGGACGTCTTTCCGGAATTGGTCAGGCGCGGCGTCAAGCCGGATATCGTGACCGACCAGACCTCCGCACATGACCCGGTCAACGGTTACCTGCCGCAGGGCTGGACCGTGGCCGAATGGCGTGCAAGGGCGGAAACGGATCCCAAAGCCGTGGAAAAAGCTGCACGGGCCTCAATGAAGGTTCATGTTGCCGCCATGGTCGAGTTCTGGAACCAGGGCGTGCCGACGCTGGATTACGGCAACAACATCCGCCAGGTCGCGCTGGAGGAAGGCCTTGAAAACGCCTTTGCCTTCCCCGGCTTCGTGCCGGCCTATATCCGCCCGCTGTTCTGCCGAGGCATCGGCCCCTTCCGCTGGTGTGCCCTGTCCGGCGACCCGGAGGACATCTACCGCACGGATGCCAAGGTCAAGGAACTCATCCCCGACGATCCGCATCTGCACAACTGGCTGGACATGGCCAGGGACCGCATTGCCTTTCAGGGCCTGCCCGCACGTATCTGCTGGGTTGGTCTCGGCCAGCGCCACCGGCTCGGCCTCGCGTTCAACGAGATGGTCAGGACAGGGGAACTGAAAGCGCCCGTCGTGATTGGCCGCGACCATCTCGACTCAGGTTCTGTCGCTTCACCCAACCGCGAGACGGAAGCAATGAAGGACGGTTCGGACGCCGTTTCCGACTGGCCGCTTCTGAATGCGCTGCTCAACACCGCCTCGGGCGCGACCTGGGTGTCGCTGCATCATGGCGGCGGTGTCGGCATGGGTTTTTCGCAACATTCAGGCATGGTCATCTGCTGTGACGGCAGTGAAGATGCGGCACGGCGGATTGAACGCGTGCTTTGGAACGACCCGGCCACCGGTGTGATGCGTCACGCCGATGCCGGATACGAGATCGCGCTCGACTGCGCGAAAGAACAGGGGCTTAACCTGCCGGGAATCTTGGAGGAATAAAAACCACGGCAGGACACTCCGAACCCAAATTCGAATCGAGGGGTAGAACGATGAAAAGACGTGACTTTCTGAAAGCCGGTGCAACCGGCACCGCCGCCGTCGCGGCCACGACCCTGGCAGCACCTGCCATCGCGCAGGACATCCGCCAGTGGCGCATGGTCACCGCCTGGCCGAAAAACCTGCCGGGACCGGGCGTCGCCGCACAGATGCTTGCCGACCGCATCACGGCGCTTTCCGGTGGACGGATCGAGGTCAAGCTGTTTGCGGCGGGCGAAATCGTTCCGGGCAACGGTGTTTTCGACGCGGTCGGTCAGGGAACCGCGGAGCTTTATCATGCGGTCCCGGCCTATTGGGGATCGAAGTCCAAGGGCATCCTCTTGTTCGGCTCGCAGCCATTCGGCCTGACTGCACCGGAACAGGCCGGCTGGCTGATCCATGGCGGCGGCCAGGCGCTGTACGACGAGATCTACGGCGGTTTCAATCTCAAGCCGTTCCTTTGCGGCAACTCCGGCCCGCAATGGGCAGGCTGGTTCCGCACCGAGATCAACAGCGTCGATGACCTGAAAGGCCTGAAGTTCCGCTCGACCGGCCTTGCATCGGAAATGTGCTCCAAGCTCGGCATGGCGGTTCAGGCGATGAGCGGTCCGGCGATGTTCCAGGCACTGCAGTCCGGCGCGCTCGACGCAGGTGAGTTCATCGGTCCCTGGACGGACAGTGCGCTCGGCTACTACCAGATCGCCAAGAACTATTACTGGCCGGGTGTCGGCGAACCGTCTTCTGCAGAAGAATGCGCCGTCAATCTGGACGCCTATAACGACCTGCCGGACGATCTCAAGGCAGCGGTCGCCCAAGCGTGTGCGAGCCTCTACAACGACGTCCTCACCGAGTACAACACCAAGCATGCGCAGGCGCTTACCCAGCTCGTCAACGAGCATGACGTGATGGTGCGCAAATTGCCGGACGAAGTCATCGTCGCAATGGGCAACGCGGCCGGCGAAGTCATTGCCGACCTGCGCGCCAGCGATGACGAGTTGATCAAGCGCATCACCGAGAGCTTCCTCGCTTATCGCAAGCTCATGCATGAATACATGCCCTACGCCGACAATGGCCAGATGAACGCACGTCTGCTCGATTACAAGTACGACTAGGTTGCTGTTCAAACGATGCGTTTTCAGAGCGACGAGGGACCCGAAGGGCCCCTCGCTTCATCTTTTGTCATCCCTGCGCAGGCAGGGATCCAGTAGACGCGGGCGGCACAAGCGCAACGAGTTCTGCGGAATACTCGATCCCGGATCATCGCTGCGCTCTGTCCGGGATGACACTCGGAAGAAACGGTTTCGGATGTTGGTTTGGCCGTAGAGCTGGCACGACACGCCGTGCGAAGTCAGGGTCGGAAACAGCCCTCTCACGCGGTTATCGCGTGGCCTGACCATGGGACCCATTCCGCTTTCACACCGCTTCAGAATCGCGGCATGGTGGCGACGTGGATCGCAGGCTCGGGCCCTGCAATGACAAAACAAAAGTAGATCAGGCAAAGAAGGCAGGATCATCCGCAATGGAACGACTGGCGGGCGCGCTGGAGCGCGTCAATTCATTGATAGGCAACATCTTGTGCTGGGCGGCGCTTGCCATGCTGCTTCTGCAGTTCGTGATCGTTCTCTTGCGCTATGTCTTCGGTTACAGCTACATCTTTCTGGACGAGGGCGTGCTCTATCTGCATGCCAGCCTGTTCATGCTGGGTGCGGGATACACCTTCCTTGTCAACGCCCATGTGCGTGTCGACATCTTCTACGCCAAGTGCACCGAACGGACACAGGCGTGGATTGATCTCTTCGGGCACCTGTTCCTGCTGACACCGGCCCTCATCCTGCTGATCTGGTTTTCCTGGCCCTATGTGCGCGGCAGTTGGGCGATCATGGAAGGCCCGATTTCGGTCGGCGGCATTCCGGCGTCCTATCTCCTGAAAACACTGATCCCGGCCTACTGTGTGTTGCTGCTCATTCAGGGCATCGCGGCGTTCATCCGCGATGTCGTCAGACTGAAGGGAGCCGGCGCATGAGCCTGCCGCTCGACCTCATCATGTTCGGCGCGCTGATCGGCTTCATCCTGCTCGGTTACCCGGTTGCTTTCACCATTGCCGGGGTCGCGACGGGTTTTGCGCTTCTCGGCTGGATGCTGGGCGACTTCAACATTCAGCTCATGGGAGCGATGGGGCAGCGGTTTTTCGGAGTTCTGATCAACCCGGTCCTGACGGCGATCCCGCTGTTTGTCCTGATGGGTGTCATCCTGGAGAAAAGCCGAATCGCCGAAGAGCTCCTGGAGACCATGGGACGTCTGTTCGGCCGCATGAACGGAGGGCTCGGCGTCTCGGTGGTGCTTGTCGGTGCGCTGCTGGCGGCCTCAACAGGCATTGTCGGCGCGACGGTGGTTGCGATGGGTCTCATCGCGCTGCCGACCATGCTGCGCAACGGCTACGACCCCAAGCTCGCCTCCGGCATGGTCTGCACGGCCGGAACGCTCGGCCAGATCATACCGCCCTCGACGCTGCTGATCATCCTGGCCGACGTCATGTCGAACGCTTTCCAGCAGGCGCAATATGCGCAGGGCAAGTTCACGATCGAAACCATTTCCGTCGGTCAGACATTTGCCGCTGCCATGGTCCCCGGTTTGCTGCTGGTCGTGGTTTACTGCGTCTACATTCTGGCCCGCGCCAGGGTGTTTCCGAGCGACGCTCCGGCGATGCACGAAGAGGTCGACCAACCCTCGGCCGGGGAAATCCTCGCTGCAATCGTTCCGCCCATTCTCCTGATCTTTGCGGTTCTCGGCTCGATCCTCGGCGGCATCGCCTCGCCGAACGAAGCAGCTGCCGTCGGCGCGGTCGGGGCAATCCTTCTCGCCGGCCGCCGCCTGGGTGTTTCGACAAGGCTGATCGTGGCCGCGACCCTGGCCCTTCTGATCCTCGCGGTCGCCGCCACCCTGTTGCCGGTGCGCCTGCAGCGCTCCGATGTCACTGCCGCCGGTTATCTGCTCGCCGCAGTCTATGCAGGGCTCGCCATCTTCGCGCTCGCTGTCGTCTTCCGCATCCTCTGGGCCGCCTTCCGCGACGGGCTTCTCAAAGCCTCGCTGCTGTCGACCCTGACCGTCACCTCGATGATCTTTGCAACGATCCTGATGGCCAGTTTCTTCTCCCTGGTTTTTGTCGGCCTCGGCGGCGAGGACAGGGTGCATGAGATCCTC
This sequence comes from Roseibium sp., assembly GCF_965232425.1. Taxonomy (GTDB): domain Bacteria; phylum Pseudomonadota; class Alphaproteobacteria; order Rhizobiales; family Stappiaceae; genus Roseibium. The sequence continues at coordinate 3,438,018 of NZ_OZ246971.1, read as the reverse complement.
AACGAGATGCCCGGTGGCCCGGCCGGAGCGCTGATTTTCGCGATGCTGTTCGTGTTCGTGCTCGGCTTCTTTCTCGACTTCGTGGAAATTTCCGTCATTCTGCTGCCGGTTCTGATCCCGCCGCTCATCCTGATGGGCATCGATCCCATCTGGCTGACCGTCCTGATAGCGATCAACCTGCAGACATCGTTCCTGACGCCCCCCTTCGGTTTCTCCCTGTTCTACTTGAGAGGTGCCGCCCCGAAGGAAATCACGACCGGCCAGATCTATCGCGGCGTCGTGCCCTTCATCGCCCTGCAGGCGGTTGCGGTCGCCATCCTGTGGCTGTTCCCGATCCTCGCGACCTGGCTGCCCCGCACGCTTTATTGAGCCATCGACGCGTCCGCGGCGCCATCTCCGGCACCCCGCAGACGGCCCTTGAGAGTCACGATCCGGTCATAGGCGGCATCGATCTTGCGCGCCAGGTCCGGATCGGTCGCCGCTGCCGCCTCGAGAATGTCGGCGACTTTTGCCGGGATCGCCGGATCCGGACGCTTATCATTGGCAAAGAGCAGAATGTCGGTGCCCGCCGTGACCGCCTTCAGAACGGCCTCCTTGAGGGTGAAATTCCACCGGATGGCGTCCATCTGTATGTCGTCTGAAATGATGACGCCGGTAAAACCCAGGTCTCCGCGCAGCACGCCGGTCAACGCATCTTTCGAGAGAGACATGGGGACGGACCTGTCCGCTCCCCCGATGGTCCGGTTGATGACATGTGCCGTCATGACAAGGTCGGCCATGCCCTCGGCGATGAGTTGCCGGAACGGGATCAGTTCGCCGTCCGACCATGTCCGCGTGATGTCGACAGCGCCCTTGTGGCTGTCCCGCAGGCTCGACCCGTGACCCGGAAAATGCTTCAGCGCGGTCAGAACGCCATGCGCCCTGTGGGCGGCGACAAAGGCTGCACCGTATGCGGCCACCCGTTCCGGATCGGACGAGTAGGACCGGCCCAGCCTGCCGATGATCGGATTGCGCGGATTTGCATCGACATCCACGACCGGCCCCAGATTGAGGGTGAACCCCCAGTCGGCAAGATTTTCGGCAAGCACCTGGTAGATACGCTCAGCATCGATCGAGCTGCCCTTGCGTGCAAGTCGTTTTGCCGATGGCGTCTCCGGAAACCCGTCCCGGCTTCTCAGCCGTTGCACCCGCCCACCCTCCTGATCGATCGCGATCAGCGGCGGCAATGCGGTCGGCGCGGCCGCGCGGAAAGCCGCATTCATGCGCTGGACGGTCTTCCTGTTTTTCAGGTTCCGGCCGAGATAGAGCACGCCGCCGATTTCGCCGGCCTCCAACTGCTCCAGGACGGTTCTGACGCCGGCACGGGAGGGCGTCATTCCGACGAACCCGACCAGGATCATCTGGCCGATCTTCTGCCTGATCGGGATCTCTTCGGCGGTCGCGGTGGTCCGCTCTGGGGCTTCAACCGCAATCTCGGACCGCGCGGGGAGCTGCGCAGCTAGGATGGACAGGCTCGCCAGAACGGCGGCGGCTGCGTTCCTGTAGGGTGCCCTCATGCCGGTCTCCGGGCCTTCGACAATGTATCTCCTAAGATATGGCGTTCACCCAGCTTTTCACGTCAAATTTCCCGGCTTCACCTCACCAGTTCCATTGCCCCCGCTTCCAGGGCCGCCTCGGTCTGGGCCAGATCGGCTTCCGTCAGTGCCAGATGCGCATAAAGCTTGCTGTCCGGTTTCAGGATACCGCTTTTGCGCAGGCTGCGATTGAGTGTCTTGGCCCTGTCGGCATCGTTCCTGAACATATCGCGGTAGTTCTTCACAGGCTGATCCGTGAAAACGACGTCGAACAGGAAGGGTTCGCCAACGATCTGGTGGGCAATGCCTGCAGCATCCAGATGGGTCCGGTACGCCACCATCAGGCGTTCGCCATTCTTGCGGATGGTTTCATAGGCACCCGGACGCCTGAGGATTTCCAGGGTCTTGAGGCCGGCAACACTGGCAATCGGATTTCCGCTCAAGGTACCGATCTGGAACGTGAAGCCGTCGGCACCGGCAATGGACTTGTCGAAATGGTCCATGATCTCTTTCTTGCCGGCGATCGCGGCCAGCGGGAAACCGCCGCCGATGATCTTGCCGAGCGTGCACAGGTCCGGCGTGACGCCGTAATATTCCTGCGCGCCGCCATAGGCGAAGCGGAAGCCGGTCACGACCTCGTCGAAGATCAGCACGATGCCGTGCTTGCTGGTCAGGTCCCTGAGCGCCTGCAGGAAACCCGGCTCCGGCGGGATCAGACGCTGCAGCGGTTCGACGATCACACAAGCGATCTCATTTGCATGCTCTTCGATCAGCGAACTGACGAACTCCGCATCGTTGAAGGGCGCGATCAGCATGTTGTCGCGCACGCTTTCCGGTATGCCTGCCGAGTCGGGAACGGCCTGCGGAAAGTTGATCAGCCTGGTTGGCGACAGGCTCATCAGCGCTTCGCCGGACATGCCGTGGTAGCCGCCTTCGAATTTCAGGATCTTGTCGCGCCCGGTAAAGGCCCTGGCGAGGCGCATCGCGTACATATCCGCCTCGCCCCCGGTCGACACGTAGCGCACCTGGTCCGCGCAGGGCACCGCCTCGACCAGCACTTCGGCAAGTTCGATCCCGCGCGCATTGTTGGCGAAGAATGTCATGCCATCGGCAAGCTGTTCCTGCACGGCTTCCAGAACTTCCGGGTGGCCGTGCCCGAGGACCATCGGCCCGGAGCCGATCAGGTAGTCGATGAACTCATTGCCGTCCTCGTCCCAGACCCGCGATCCCTTGCCGTTGCGGATCACGACGCCTGGATCGAAATTCCCGAACCCGGCAGCCGGCAGCACGGCGGCCGCGCGTGCTTTCCAGTCGCCTTGTGAAATGGATGTTTTCATCTGCAAGCTCCTTCAAGCAGCGAGAGAAAGGACGGGCTCGCCCAGGACGTTCGGATCCGGTGCAACGCCGAGGCCCGGTCCTTCGGGAGGCTGTATCCGGCCGTTGACCCGGATCGGGGCGTCCGGATCAAGTCGCGGGTAAACATAGCCGGACAGATCACACACGTTAAGGATCGCCTGCGGCGGTGTCGACGCGGCAACATGGAGGGCTGCCGCCGTGGCAATATCCGACCCCCAGGTATCTTCGATGCACATCTTGGCACCGAAATGAAGGCACAGGTCGCGCGCGCGCCTCAGATCGGAAATGCCGCCGAATTTCGACAGCTTCAGCGCGACGGCATCCATGCAGCCGAGTTCATAGGCTTTCATGAGGCTGGCCGTATCATGCGCGGTTTCATCCAGTTTCATTGGCAACCCGGTCGCCGAGCGGACGGCTGCACATTCCTCGAGCGTCGCGCAGGGCTGTTCGAGCATGATGTCGAGATCGCGAACGGCCCGGCCGACCCGCGTCGCGTCCAGCCGGCTGGCGCCGCAATTCCAGTCGCCATAGACAACCGGTCCCGGCCCGACGGCTTCCCGGACAAGTCTTAGACGCGCAACATCGGCTTCCCAGTTGGCGTCGGCACCCAGCTTCACCTGGATCTGGCGCATGCCACCGGCCACCGCATCCGTTGCGATAGCCGCCATGTCTTCCGGCGCAATACAGGTGATGGAATGATAAAGCGGAAAATCGACCGATTGGCGGCCGCCGAGCAGCGTGTAGACCGGCAGCCCGCAGGCCTTGCCGGTCAGGTCCCAGAGCGCGATATCGATCACCGATTGCACATAAGGGTGCCCCAGCAGCCACGACCGGCACTTGCGGGCAATCGCATCAACACCGATCGGGTCCGCCCCGATGAGGACAGGCGCCAACTCCTCGATCGCCGGTGCGACACCCCTGGCATAGGACGGCAGGTAGTGCGGGATCGGGCAAACCTCGCCCCAGCCGCTGACATCCTGATCGGTATCGATCCGGAGCACCATGCTGTCGACGGTCGCACAGGTCTTGCCTTCCGCCATGTAGTAGGTTTCGTGGCTCGTGAGCGGCACTTTCCAGAGGGTCAGGCCTGTAATCTTGTAAGCGGGATAATTGCTCATAGGGGGTCCTCGTAAACCGCGACCGGCTCTCCAAGCGCATCAGGGTCGGGGGCGATACCGACGCCGGGTGAGGCGTCAAACCGCACGGATCCAGCCTGGTTGCGGCCTCCCTGACCGGAGACCGGATCAACGGACAGGTGCGCATGGCACAGCCAGCTGGCGAGCCGGTTGGCATCGGGGGTCGAGGCGGCCAGATGAAGAGCGGCCGTGTCCGCAAACGCGCTGCCGCCGGTGTCTTCGATATGCATCTGCCAGCCGACGGCGAGGCCGAAATCGCGGATCTGCCGTGCCCGGGTCAGCCCGCCGACGCGGTTCGGTTTCACCTTTACGCCCTGGCAAGCGCCCTGCTTCCAGGCGTCCAGGTGATCCTGAAAGGTGGCAAGGCATTCATCCAGCATGATCGGCTGCTGCACTTTTGCTGCAACGAACGCGCACTGGTCGAGGGTCTCGCAGGGCTGCTCGATCCAGTCTCGCGCCGAAACCGCATTCAGCACCTGGAGCGCAACGCCTGGCGTCCACGCCCGGTTGACATCGAAGGTCACCTGCTCGCCCTTCGGCAGCGCGTTCGAAATGGCTTCGATCCGCGCAATATCGGCGGCTGCGTCCTGACCGCCAACCTTTGCGGAATGGGTGCGATACCCTTTTGAACTCGCGTCCCGGATCAGCGCGATCATCTCGTCCGGGGTTCCGGTCGAGATCGAGGAATTGATGGCAACCGGCGCGGGTTCCTCCGCCCCCAGCATCCGCCAGAGCGGCTGACCTGTCGCTTTTCCCGTCAGATCCCAGCAGGCGATGTCGAGCGGCGACTTGGCGTAAGGATGCCCGGGGAGCCGGATGTCCATGATCCGGTTGATCTCGTCGTGTGCACGCGGGTCACGGCCGAGAAGAGCAGGTGCGAGAAGCTCAAGCGCCGATCTCAGTCCGACCCCGTGTGCGGGCAGATAGGTGTGCCCCCACGGGCACCCCTCCCCCCAGCCGGACACGCCTTCATCAGTCTCGATCCGCACGAAGGTCGAATCCAGTTTTTCGAACTTGAGCCGGCCGCCGGACAGCCAGTAGGGTTTGGCAAGCGGAAGATCGATCTGCCAGACGCTGATCCGCGAGATCCTCATGCCGCCTCTCCATAGACGGCGGCCGGTGCGCCAAGGCTGTCGAGGTCCGGCTCCACCCCAAGGCCGGGTGCATCGGACGCATAGAGCTTGCCACCTGCGGTTCTTGGGGCCGGAGACCCGGTGGATCGCGTGTTGTAATTATGGAGATCCGTGGTGTTCTGAAGGAACTCCTCCGGCGTCGAGGCGGCAAAATGGGCGAGTGTCGCCGTTGCGATCTCCCCGCCCCAGGTATCTTCCGCGACGACGGGAATGCGGTTTTCGACGAAAAAGTCCCGCACCCGGCGCGCCTTGGACAGACCGCCGAGGTTGGAGATTTTCAGGCAGACGAGATCGGCCGCCCGGTCGGCCACGATCCGCTGCGCCGCTGCGAGGCCGGTGACGCACTCGTCCAGCTTCATCGGCAGATCGATCCGCTGGCGGACCTGCAGGCATTCCTCATAGGTGCGGCAGGGCTGCTCGAAGATGAAATCGAGGTCCCGTGTTGCCCGCCCGACGCGGAGCGCATTGTCGACGCGCCAGCCCTGGTTGGCATCCGCCATTGCCTTTTCGCCCTGTTTGAGCAGCGGCACGGTCGCGCGGATCCGGTCGATATCCTGCACCCAGTCCGCTCCGACCTTGATCTGGAATTGCCGGTAGCCGTTCGCGCGGTGGCGTTCCAGTTCGGCAACCGTTTCCTCAGTGGAGCGATGCGGGGCTACCCGGTACATCGGCGCGCCGTCGGTCAGTTTGCCGCCGAGCAGCATCCAGACCGGCGCGCCAAGGGCCTTGCCGGCGATATCCCAGCAGGCCGCGTCGAAGGGGGCCTTGGCATAGCCATGCCCCTGAACGAGGTGATCCAGAAGCTGCTCGATCCGCGCTACCTGACGCGGGTCTTCTCCCAGAAGCGCGGGCGCAACAAGACGGGCCAGCGCCTCGACACCTTCGGAGTGGGCCACCATGTAGTTCTCGCCGCAAGGCGTGAATTCCCCGCATCCCGATAGGCCCGCATCCGTGTCGATGACCACCACGGACGCGCGCGCCGTGGTGATCGCGTTCCCCGCGCCCCAGCCATAGGCACCGTCGACATAGGGCAGATCCGTCTTGAAGATCCGGATACGGGTTATCTTCATGGGATCACCACGATGTTTCCCGTATGCTTCTTCTCGATGAAAGCCGTCTGCGCCGCGTGAAATTCCTTCAATGGGTAGGTTGCCGCGAGCGCCGGCTTGACCTCGCCGCGCTCGATGTAACCGACCAGATCCTTGAATATGTGCGGCTCGACGACGGTGGACCCGATCAGGGTCAGATCGTTCAGATAAAAGGTCCTGAGATCGAATTCGACGATCGGGCCCGCGATGGCGCCGGAACATGTATATCGCCCACCCCGCTCCAGAACCGAGATGAGATTGCCCCAATAGGGTCCGCCGACAATATCGGCGACAACAGACACGGTTTCCCGGCCGGTCGCGTCTTTCAGGGCTGCAGCCAGATCTTCCGGAGCACGATCCAGCAGCACGTCAGCGCCGAGCGCTTTCACGGCCTCATGCTTGGAGGCGGAGGCAAGCGCGACGATGGTCGCACCGCGCCGCCTGGCAAGCTGCACAACTGCAGAACCGACACCGCCCGAAGCGCCCGTTACAAGAACCGTGTCGCGCTCGCCCACCTGCGCACGGCTGAGCATGCCTTCCGCCGTCGTATAGGAACACGAGAACGTCGCGAGTTCCGCATCGCTCAGATCCGACTGCACCGCGCCGACATTGTTTGCATTGGCAACCGTGTACTCGGCATAGCCGCCGTCGCACTCGGAACCGAAATAGCCGGCCTTGTTCTTGTTGAACGGATCGGACCAGTCCCGGAGCCAGCCGTCGACCATCACGCGCTTGCCCAGGAGCGTTTCCGGCGCACCGTCGCCAAGCGCGACAACCTCGCCGACCGCGTCCGCGCCCTGGATGCGTGGAAACGTGATTGGCGCGCCGCCCCAGGTCGGATCTTCTTCGCCCACCTCTTCATAGGCACCGCCGGTGGTGGCATCGGAAACGGTCTTGGAGTACCAGCCGGATCTCGTGTTCACGTCCGTGTTGTTCAGCCCGCAGGCGCCGACCTTGATCAGGACCTCTCCGGGACCGGGTCGCGGTGTCGGCCAGTTCTCGTGCCAGACCAGCTTGTCGAGCCCGCCATGGCCTTCCAGGACGATGGCCTTCATGGTTGCCGGTATCGTCATTCCGCCGCCACTCCGACCGGAGCGTCCGTTCTCGGCAGCAGGCTGTCAGGATCGTAGGCGGGAGCGTCCAGCACCCGGGCCTTTCGGACCCCGTTCATGATGACGACGTCCAGTTCCTGACCCGGTGCGGCCGCTTCCGGTTTGACATAGGCGAAGGCGAGGATCTTGCCCACCGTATGCGCATAGGCAACCGAGCTGGTCGCACCCACCGGCTCCCCGTTGAGAAGCACGGCTTCGCCGCCGTGTCCGTCTTCGACGCCGTCCGGCTCGATCTGAAGGTAGATGCACACCCACGGCAGTTTGGCAGACGCGGCACTCGCTGCGGTCTCTTCCCTGCCGAGGAAGTCTCCCTTGTCGAGCTTCACGAACCGCATGACGTCCGCTTCCGGCAACGTGACTTCGTTGGTCAGTTCCCCGGCCCCCTTGAAGCCTTTTTCAAGGCGCAGCGCATTCATCGCGAACGAGCCGTAGTCCGCAAGCCCGAGCGGCTGGCCGGTCTTCCAGAGAGCGTCATAGACCTCAAGCATATGCGCGCGCGGAATGTGGAACTCCCAGCCGAGTTCTCCGGCATAGGACATCCGGAATGCCCAGACCTTGTACCCGGCCACTTCGATTTCCTGCGCCGTCAGCCAGCGGAACGACGCATTGTCCAGCGCCGCCGATGTATTGGGGGCAAGAATATCGCGCGCCAGCGGACCGTTGAGCGTCATTGCGCCCCATTCATTGGAACGGTTCGTAACCGTCGCGTCTTCACCCTGAAGGTTCTGCGCAAGGTGATCCAGAAGCCGTTGTTCGAAAAAGGCGGCGCAGACCAGGTAGAAGCGGTCTTCCGCAAGCCGGACCACCGTGAGTTCCATTTCGATCCGTCCACGCCGGTTGAGCATGTGTGTCAGGGCGATACCGCCGACCTTCTTCGGCAACCGGTTGGACACCAGCCGGTCCAGATAGCTTTCCGCATCCGGGCCGGACAGTTCGATCTTGGTGAAGGCCGAAATATCCATGATCCCCGCCGTCGTCCTGACGGCCTGCATTTCCTTTGCAACGGCCTCATGCCAGGCCGCGCGCCGGAACGAGTAGTAGTCCCGCTGCTCCAGATCGCCGGTGGTAAACCAGCGCGGACGTTCGTGTCCGTAGACCTCTTCGTAGACGGCACCCTTGTCCTTCAGGCGCTCATAGAGCGGACTCGGCTTGATCGGCCGCCCTTCCAGCCGGTTGAAATGCGGGAACGGTATCTCGTGGCGAAGGCAATAGTCCTCCTTGGCCTTCACGACCTGCCACTCCTGGTCGGCATAACCGCCGAACCGGCGCGGGTCGAATTCGCGCATCGAGATGTCCGCCGAGCCGTGCACGATCCAGCGGGCGAGTTCACGCGTCAGGCCCGGTCCCCAGCCAATGCCGATCTGGGTGCCGCAGCAGCACCAGTAATTCTTCACGCCCGGCGCCGGACCGATCAGCGGATTGCCGTCCGGCGGATGCGAAATCGCACCATGCACTTCGCGCTTGATGCCGAGTTCCGCGAAGATCGGCATGCGGTCCATCGCGTTTTCCAGCCACGGCATGATCCGGTCATAGTCCGCTTCGAACAGCTCGTTTTCCGCTTCCCAGGGACAGAAGTCTTCCCAAACCGTGTTCGGATTTTCTTTCTCGTAGATCCCGATCAGCCCCGACTTCTGCTCCATGCGGATGTAGCCGGAGACCAGCTTGTCGTCGCGGATGACAGGCAGTTCCTTATCCAGTTCCTTGAACTCGGGAACCGTGTCGGTAACGATGTAATGGTGCGTCATCGACGTCATCGGCAATTGCAGCCCGCTCCATTCGCCCATCTGCCGCGCGTAGGTCCCGCCGGCATTGACCACGTGCTCGCAGGTGATGTCGCCCAGTTCTGTCGAGACCTTCCACTCGCCGTTCGCCTGCTGCTTGATGTCGGTCGCGCGGCAGCGGCGGATGATCTTGACGCCCAGCTTGCGTGCACCGATCGCCAGAGCCTGCGTGACGCCGGACGGGTCCGCGTGGCCGTCATCGGGTGTATGCAGCGCGCCAAGAACGCCATCGAGATTGTAGAACGGGTGCAACTCGCGGATCCGCTCCGGCCCGACCAGTTCCATCGGAAACTGCAGCGCACGCCCGACACTCATCGTGTGGCGGAGCCAGTCCATCTCGTCTTCCGTATAGGCCAGGCGGAATGACCCGCAACCGTGCCAGGTGACAGACTGGCCGGTCTCTTCCTCCAGCAGCCCGGAATAGAGATCGATGTTGTAGCCGACGCATTTTCCGAGCCCGAAACTGGACGTGGAATGTGTGATCTGCCCGGCCGCATGCCAGGTGGACCCGGAGGTGAGTTCCGCCTTTTCCAGGAGAACGACATCCGAACAGCCCTCGTGGGCCAGATGATAGGCGAGGCCGCAGCCCATGATGCCGCCGCCGACGATGACGACGCGGGCGGAGGACGGCAGTTTGGAGGTTCCGGTTTCCGACACGTGTGATCTCCCAGGCCGGTGATTTTTCGATGGACATCGTAATTGTACAAATGTACTCTCGTCAATCATGAATGATATGAATGTACCAAAAACCGGATTGAAAGCCCCGCAGGCGGTGCTGGACGACCTCGCATCCGAACTCGAGGACCTGACGCCGGAGCTGCGCAAGGCCGCAAGCTATGTGCTTGAAAATCCGAACGATGTCGGCGTGAGTTCGATCCGTGAGATCGCCGACGCGGCGGGCGTCAAACCGAACACGTTCGTGCGCATGGCACGCTCGGTCGGCTTCGATGGATACGAGGATTTCCGTCATCCGTTCCGCGAAGCGATCCGAAGCCGTGGGACGGATTTTCCGGACCGGGCACGCTGGCTGCAGTCGCTGGCCAAGGGCGGCCAGCTCGGCGCACTGTTCGCGGAAATGGCCGCCTGCGCGATCTCGAATATCGAGAACACCTTCGCCGCGACCGATGCCAATGCGATGAAAGCGGCCGCCGATGCCATCGTGATGGCGCGCCACACCTATGTGCTCGGCGTCGGCGTCAACAATTCCAACGCACGCAATTTCTCCTATCTCGCGGACATGGCGGTCGACACGATCTGGACCATTCCGAGGATGGGGTCTGTTGCAACGGATGATCTCGCGCGGGCGGATGAGCGGGACGTGCTCGTCGCGATGACCTGCAAACCCTATCGAACCGATGTCATCGCGGCCGTGGAAACGGCGCGCGAGCAGGGACTGACGATCGTCGCCATCTCGGACAGCCCGGCCTCGCCCATCGTCGTTGGCAGTGATCATGCCTTTGTCGTCGATGCGGAGACGCCGCAGTTCTTTCCCTCGTCCGTCTCGACCATCGCGCTCCTGGAAACACTGCTGGCCTTCGTCATCGCCGATGCGCCCGAGGACGTCATTTCCAGCATCGAGCGCTTTCACACACGCCGCCACAAGATGGGGCTCTATCAGGAAGAGTGGAAGGACCGCTCATGAACGTTCACAGCCAGCTGACCCATTCGCTTGAAGCCCGCTACTACACGGACCCGGATCATTTCAAACGGGAAAAAGACGGGCTGCTGGCACGAACGTGGCAATTCGCGGGACACGTTTCCCAGCTGGAGAAACCCGGCGACTATTTCACGGTCGATATCGCGGACGAAAGCATCATCTGCCTGCGCGACAGGGACGGCGTGCTCCGGGCCTACTACAATGTCTGCCAGCACCGGGCGCACCAGCTGGTGCAGGGCGAGGGCAACACCAAGCTTCTTGTCTGCCCCTATCACAGCTGGACATATGAATTGACCGGCGGCCTCCGGTCCGGTCCGAATGTCCGCGCGGTTCCCGGTTTTGACCGTAGCAAGATCTGCCTCACCTCCGTGCGGATCGAAGACTTCTGCGGATTCCTGTTCGTCAATCTCGACCCGGATGCCAAACCGATGGACGCGTGGTTTCCGAATGTGCGCGAGGAACTGCGCGCATTCGTTCCGCAGATCGATCGTCTGAAGCCTCTCGAATGGGTCGAAATTGCCGAGAACTGCAATTGGAAGGTCTCGGTTGAAAACTATTCGGAATGCTATCACTGCCCCATCAACCACCCCACATTCGCAACCGGTGTGGTCAAGCCGGAGACCTATGACATCCAGCCACAAGGATACTGTCTCCGTCACACGACCGAATGCCAGAACCTCGATAGGATGACTTACGAGATCGACCTGGATGCCAACGCGCATGCAGGCGACTATTCCTCCTGGTTCCTCTGGCCGCTGTTCTCCTTCCAGGTCTATCCGGGCAATATTCTGAACACCTACCACTGGCGCGCGGTCGACGTTGATCACGTCGTCGTCTGGCGCGGCTGGTACACCGTGGACGGCGTCGACAGCGAAACCATCCGGCGCCTTGCAGTCCAGGACCGCTCGACAACCGTCGAAGAGGACATCTACCTTGTGGAGGCAGTTCAGAAGGGACTGCGCAGCCGCGGCTACAAGCCCGGCCCCCTGGTGCTCGACCCCGCCTGCGGCGTGAATTCGGAACATTCGGTCAAGGCCTTGCAGAACTGGATGCGGGAAGCCTGATGTCCACGGCCGGGTCCCAAGCACAGGGCATGCCGCTGGAATGGACTGCGGACCAGAAACTGTTTCCGCACCAGGTCGGGTTCACCTGCCCGCCGCATGACTGGGACGCCGCGCCGAGCGACTTTCTGCGCATTGCCCCTCAAACCGTAGGCGTGCACGGCTGGATGCTTCATGTTCCAGATTACCGCCATCGTCTCGACCAGCGGACCCGGAATTTCGGCATGCTCGAAGAGTTCGCGTCTGTCATGGCCGACAACGGCGCGGATGTCTGCGCGCAGGTCGGATCCAACTGGGTACACGCTTCGGGCATGGGTGTTCAGGGAATTGCCGATTTCTGTGCGCGGCTCAGCAACACCCACGGACTTGCCTTTCACATGGCCGGTTACACGATGGTCGAGGCATTGCGCGAGATGAACGTTGAAAAGGTCGCCCTCAACGCTGTCTATCACTGGCCTGAATGGTGGCAGGGCACAGTCGGTTTCCTGAAGGAAGCCGGGTTCGACGTCCTGTGGGCCGGAAACTTTGTCGACCAGGGCTGGTTCGAAAGCCAGGACGATGTGAACCGGAAGAGATGGATCTTCGACGGCGATCTGGCCCGGCGCAGCTTCGAGTATGTTGCTGAAAAAGCCCCAGACGCCGATGCCTACCTCGCCAACGGCATGGTCAATTTCCGCAGCGGACAAAATGGCCAGCCGCAGCGCATGCTGCACCTGACCCCGCAGCTGGAAAACCAGCTGGGCAAACCGGTGATCGCGCACGACACCGCGCTCTACTGGCGCATTTTCCGCTCGCTCAAATTGGCACCGGAAGGCAGGCACGGACGACTGCTGGAGACGCTCCATGCATAAGATCGTTGCGCTCTGGGCGGTGCCCCGGTCAACGTCCACCGCGTTTGAGTGGATGATGCGCCAGCGCGGGGATCTGGACTGCCTGCATGAACCTTTCGGCGAGGCGTGGTACCAGGGCGCTGAGCCCCTCTGGCCAAGGTGGCAACCCGGAGACAGGACGACTCCCGGCCTGACCCTGGAAAGCGTCTGGGAGGACATCCGGGCGCGGGCCGAAGCGGGGCCGGTCTTCATCAAGGACTTTCCGCATTACATCAGCCACATGTGGGATCAGGACTTTCTGTCTCATTTCACCCATGCATTCCTGATCCGCGATCCCGCGCTCACGATCACGTCGATCTATGACAAATGGCCCGACTTCGACAGCGCCGAAGTCGGTTTCCCGGAACAGCGCGCCCTGTTCGATCTCCTGCATGCCCTGCACGGCACGGCACCGCCCGTGATCGACAGCGATGACCTTCTGGAAAACCCCGAAGGCATGGCGACAGCGTTTTGCGAGGCGGTCGGGATACCCTTCATTGCCGATGCGCTCACCTGGGCGCCGGGGGCCGACACGGCACAATACAGCTGGTGGGACGGCGGTTCGTTCCACGCCAATCTCAAGAACTCGACCGGGCTCCGGCCGCAACAGCGGCGCTATGTCGAACTTGATGACGCACCCGAACGCGTGCGCCACGTCCACCGGCGCATGAAACCCCACTACGACAGACTTCATTCTTACAGGATCAGGGCCTGATGACGGATCTCCCCGCCTATTGGCATAATTTCATCGACGGCGACTACTGCGAGGGGGGCGCCGGGCATATCGAGGTTCTCGATCCTTCAACCGGCGAACGCGTTGCCGACCAGGCGATTGCGGACGAAAGCGATGTCGATCGCGCGGTCTCGGCGGCCGGGGCGTTGAGTGCCAGCGGTGACTGGTCGGGCCTGCGGCCCGTGGAGCGCGGCCGTATCGTCCGGAAGATGGGAGAGTACATCCTCGAGCGGATCGACGAAATCGCTCCGATCCTGACCCGGGAAGCCGGCAAACCGCTCTGGGAAGCAAGGCTCGAACTGGAAGGCGCCGCACGCTACTTCGAATATTACGGTAACCAGGCCGAGACCATGGAAGGCCGCTCCATTCCCCTTGGCGGCGGCTATTTCGATTTTACCACCCACGAACCTTTCGGTGTCTCCGCCCAGATCATTCCGTGGAACTACCCAATGGAAATGACGGCCCGCTCGTTGTCGGCCGCACTTGCCGTGGGCTGTTCCGTTGTCGTGAAGACACCGGAGCTCGATCCGCTCACCAACCGCTATTTTGCCGACGCGGCGCTTGCCTGCGGCCTGCCCGATGGAGCGCTCAACATCCTTTGCGGGATCGGCAAGGACACCGGCGCGGCCCTGACCGCCCATCCCGGTGTCAACCAGATCGTCTTCACCGGTTCGGTACAGACGGGATCGGCTATCGCCACTGCCGCGGCCCGCAATGTCGTGCCCTGCGTCCTCGAACTCGGCGGCAAGTCCGCCGCCATCGTCCATGACGATGCCGATCTCGATGCGTTTTTGTCCGATGTCCGCTGGGGTATCTATTTCAATGCAGGGCAAGTCTGTTCCGCCATGTCCCGTGTCGTCGCCCACGAAAAGATCCACGACAGGCTGGTCGACGGCATCGTTGCCATGGCGGAGGATCTCGATGTCGGCGACGGGCTCGGCTTTCCCGAATTCGGGGCGAACATGGGTCCGATGATCTCCGAAACCCAGTGTCAGCGCGCGGCCGGCATGGTCTCGCAGGCCGAACGCGACGGAGCTCGCACCCCCACCGGAGGGCGGCGGATGAACCGCCCCGGCTACTTCCTTGAACCGACCGTGATGACGGGCGTGACACCCGACATGACGATCGCCCATGACGAGGTCTTCGGACCGGTCCTGTCCGTCCTGAAATTCAGCACCGAGGAAGAGGCGATCCGGATCGCCAACGGTACGCCTTATGGTCTGGTCGCCGGCGTGTTCACACCCGACATCGACCGGGCCATGCGCGCGACCAGGGGTCTCAGAGCCGGTCAGGTCTTCGTCAACGAATGGTATGCCGGCGGTGTCGAGACCCCCTTTGGCGGTTTCGGCAAATCCGGCTACGGTCGCGAAAAGGGCCGCGAAGCGCTGCTCAACTACGTTCAAACGAAGAATGTCGCGATCAAACTGAGGTAAGAGATGGATCAGGATCTGTTCGAAAAAGGACTGGAACAGCGCAAGGCGACGCTTGGCGCCGAGTATGTCGAAAACAATCTGGCCAAGGCGGATGACTTCACCCGTCCGTTTCAGGAAGCAATGACGGCGTGGTGCTGGGGATTCGGCTGGGGCGACGAGGTCATCGATGCCAAGACCCGGTCCATGATGAACCTGGCGATGATCGGTGCGCTCGGAAAGATGACCGAGTGGGAAATCCACTGCAGGGGCGCCATCAACAACGGCGTTACCAAGAAGGAAATCCAGGCCATCATCCATGTGGTCGGCATTTATTGCGGCGTTCCACAGGCGCTGGAGTGCTTCCGGGTTGCCCGGAAGGTGCTTGAAGAACAGGGCGTCGCATAACGCCATCGGACCACGGCTGCACAGCGTGCGGGGCATCCGGCGGGAACATGGCCTTCGCACAAGGTTTGAGTTGGATTTTTATGCATTTTACGCTATTTTTTCCCGAAGCTTGGGAGGAAACGCGTAAATGGACGGATTCTGGAGCGTCCTGGGCGGGGCATTTGCCCTCGTCTTTGCACTTGATCCGGATCTTCTGGAGATCATCGGCCTGTCGATGCGGGTCACGCTCACGGCCGTCTTTTTTGCCTGCCTGATCGGATTGCCGCTCGGGGCTGCCGTCGGCGTCTTCCGCTTTCCCGGACGCACGTTCCTCTCCGTTACACTGAACGCCCTGATGGGACTGCCGCCGGTCGTGGTCGGTCTCGTTGTCTACCTGATGCTGTCGGCATCCGGTCCGTTCGGCCCGTTGCGCCTTCTCTATACACCGAGCGCGATGATCATCGCCCAGATGATCATCGTCACACCCATCGTAGCCGCGCTGACACGCCAGGTGGTCGAAGACCTGAACCGCGAATATGCCGAACAGTTTGCCTCCCTTGGCGTCGGCGCGTTGGACCGGATGCTGTCCCTGCTGTGGGACGCCCGCTACAGCCTGCTCACCGTCGCGCTCGCCGGTTTCGGACGGGCGGTTGCCGAGGTCGGTGCCGTCCTGATCGTCGGTGGCAACATCAACCACGTGACGCGCGTGATGACCACGACGATCGCACTGGAAACCTCGAAGGGAAACCTCCAGCTCGCGCTCGCTCTCGGTGTCGTTCTTCTGGCGATTGCCTTCTCGGTGACCGCCTGCGTCATGGCCCTGAAAGCCTCTGCCGTGAGGGCCGCCTATGCGTGACGCCGGTTTCGATATGCCTGCCGCGGCATCCGCCTCACGAGAGTCGCTTGCACCTGAGCCGCTTCTGGAAGCGCGTGGCCTTGTCTTCGAAGCAGGCGGCCAGCGGCTTCTGAACGGTGTCGATGTGGCGATCCGAAAAGGATCGCGGACCCTTGTCATGGGACCCAACGGCGCAGGCAAGAGCCTGCTGCTGCGGTTGCTCCACGGGTTGATCAAGCCACAGCAGGGCACGATCTCCTGGCAGGGTCACACGCTCACGAAACAGGATCTGCGCTCGCAGGCGATGGTGTTCCAGCGCCCGGTCCTGTTGCGGCGGTCCGTTCTCGCCAATCTCAAATTTGCCCTGTCGGTACGCGGCCTTCGCGGTTCGGAGCGTGCGCGCAAGATCAACGCCGCCCTCGCCTCCGCCGGTCTCGATCATCTTGCCAAACGGCCGGCGCGCGTTCTCTCCGGCGGCGAACAGCAGCGACTGGCAGTTGTCCGGGCGCTTGCGTGCGATCCCGACCTCCTGTTTCTGGACGAACCAACGGCGAATCTCGACCCCGCCTCTACCGCCGCGATCGAGAACCTCGTGCTGGAAGCCAATGCCCGCGGTGTCACGATCGTCCTCGTCACCCACGATTCCGGTCAGGCCCACCGTCTCGGCGAGGACGTCATCTTCCTTCAGGATGGCGTAGTTGCCGAAACAGGATCCGCGCACCAGGTCCTGAATGCGCCGCAAAGCGAACCGGCCCGCGCGTGGCACGACGGCAGGCTTTACCTTGGCCCCGATACCCGGTCCATTGCGGACCGATCCAGGAGGACACCTTGATCAGACACCTGTTGAGGCTCGCGATTGCAACGCTTGTTGCAGGCGCGGTGGCTGTTTCTGTTGCCCATGCCGACGACGAGAAATTCATCATCGTGCAATCGACCACCTCAACCCAGAATTCGGGCCTGTTCGACCAAATTCTTCCCACCTTCCGGGACAAGACGGGGATCGAGGTACGCGTTGTCGCCGTCGGTACGGGTCAGGCGATCCGCAACGCCGTCAATGGCGACGGCGACGTGCTCCTGGTGCATTCGAAACCGTCCGAGGAAAAGTTCGTTGCCGACGGGTTCGGCCTCTCCCGCGCCGACGTCATGTACAATGACTTCGTGATCGTCGGCCCCACTTCCGACCCTGCAGGGATCAAGGGCAGCCGCGACGTGGTGGCCGCTCTGCCGAAGATCGCGGAAGCCGAGGTACCCTTCGCCTCGCGCGGTGACGACAGCGGCACGCACAAGGCGGAACGCCGCCTCTGGAAAGCCGCGGACATCGATGCAGCCGCGTCGTCCGGGACATGGTACCGGGAAACAGGTTCGGGCATGGGCTCCACCTTGAACACGGCCATCGGCATGGACGCCTATGCCATGACGGACCGGGCAACATGGATCGCCTTCGGCAACAAGGGCACGCACGAAATCATGGTCGAAGGTGACCCGCGCATGTTCAATCAGTACGGCGTGATCCTGGTAAACCCCGAGGTGCATCCGCATGTGAAAGCCGAAATGGGCCAGGAGTTCATCGACTGGCTGCTGTCCAAGGAAGGCCAGGCCGCGATCGCCGACTACACGGTCGACGGTCAGCAGCTGTTTTTTCCAAACGCCAATGACGGTTCCAGCTGACCGCGATTGAACCATCCCGGACAGCGAAGGTGCCGCACACGAGACTGTGACCGGTCTGTGATTGTTGGCGGCCGCGCTGATACGGCATGGTGTCTGCCAACGCGGTTGGAGACATCATGCTGAAAAGGCTCATCCCGTCAGTTCTGGCATTGGCCGTCGCAAGCCCGGCGATGGCCGTGGTGCTTGGCGGTGAGATTGTCGACCAGCGCGGCAACGGCAAATTCGTCCTGCTGGATACGAGCACGCCTTTCAGCGTCGGTGCCGACAACTTCAACACCGACAACCTTTACGCATTTGACGAGGACCAGAACATCGTTCTGACGGAGCCGATCCGGGTCGATTTCGGAGGCGACAACGGCATCATCCGGCAGGGCGAAACCATCGCAAGCCACTATGTCTTCTTCGACAGTTTTGCAGGTGTTCACTACGGCTACGTTGACTTCGATGCCCCCGTCCTCGGCATCGCCGCGTTTCAGGACACGATGGCGGCAACCGACTTTCTCGCGAACAATGATGTGAACTACATCGGCACCGAATTGCGCGGACTGGAACCGGGCGACCGGGTCTGGGTCGACAGCCGGAACCCCAATCGCCTGTGGGTGTTCTGGGCGGGGTCATCGCCCGGCGACTATATCCGGGTCTTCACTGAAAAGTCGCTCGGCGCGATGATGTAAAGTGCACCGTGATACGGCCAGGCAGTGGGGCCTTGGTGGACAGGCTTACTCTCCCAGCCTGACAGAGGAACTGCTGCCCTGCTCGGCGCTTGAGAAGCCCGCGCGATCGAGAACCTGGCTCGCACCGATCGAAATGACCACGATTGCGGCAAAGGCCGCGAACATAGCTCTCATTGTGTTTCTCCGTTCTTGTTCTGCGAGCCAGCCGCCGTTTTCAGATAGTTGACCAGGTCGGTCCGGTCCTCGGGCTTGGCGATCACCTGCATCGGCATTTTCGAGCCGGGGATGAAGTGATCCGGGCCATCCAGAAACAGCTGATCGATCGTCTCTTCCGTCCAGATGATATCAGACCCGGTCAGGGTTTTCGAATAGGGGTAGTCCGGCAGCGTACCGGCGCGTCGTCCGAAGACCTCGTAAAGGCTCGGCCCTGCCTTGCGCGCACTGCCCTCGGTCAGGGCGTGGCAGATGGAACACTTGCGCGCGAACTGCCGTTCGCCGTTCGACATCTGCTCCGGCTGGCGCAGGAATTGCGGCGTTTCCTTCGCCATCGGATCGAACTTTCCAAGGCCGGCAACCGGCCAGGAATAGACGATATCCTCGATCCCGCCCGCATGCAGAACCTCGCCATCCTTCGAAAAGGCCAGCGCCCAGATCGGTCCCTTCAATGCTGCCTTGAAATCGGATTCGATCGTCCATGTTTCGGTATCGAAAACGGTGATGTAGCCGTGGCCGTCACCGGTCGCGAGCCGCTTGCCGTCTTCGCTCAAGGACATGGCGAGAATGGGCCGCCGTTCCAGCGTGAAGTCGTGGAGCCGCTCGCCGCTTTCAATGTCGACGATCCGCGTGACACCGTCCTGCGATCCGTAGGCCACCCAGGTCTCATTGCTGTTGCGGCCGCCGAGCGCCAGCACGTTCACGCCGAAGCCGTTTCGGACTATGACGCGCTTTTCGGCCTTGGCCGCGACATCCCAGAGTATGATGGACCCGTCGACGGAGGCTGAATAAAGCCAGGCCCCATCCGCCGAAAACGCGACCTTGTTCACGCCTGCGCTGTGACCGCTCAGGAATGTCGGCGCGCCGCCATCCACCGGCCAGAGGCCGATTTTCGCGTCCCAGCTTGCGCTGGCGATCGTCCTGCCGTCAGGGGACACCGCCAGGCCCATGACCTTGGCCGTGTGGCCTTCGCGTTTTTCCTGGGAGCCGTTCTCAAGGTTCCAGAGGATCAGGGCGTTGTCATCACCGGCCGAGACAACGAGATCATCAGTGACGAAGCGCACCACCTTGACAGCGGCCTCGTGCCCGTCCAGCCAGTCCGGTTTGCGCCCGGACCAGATCCCGACCGCATTGTCGAAGCTTGCCGTCGCAACACGCCCGCTGTCCCGGGAGACGGTGATGTCCATGACAGGACCGCCATGCCCCTTCAGTGTCTCGAAATCGGCGGCAAATGACGGGCCGAAGGCGGACAAAGACAGGAACAATACCGTCACCGCAGACGCTCTCGGGGCGATCCGGGGGCCCCGCTTGCTCTGACCCGGAGAGCATGAGCCATGAAGACCGCGCATCCACCTGGAAATCGCAACGCCAAACCAAGAGAATGGGTCCCGGCTCTGCCTGTCGCTTGGCCGGGAAGACACCGAGACGGATTTCAAACCCAACACCACCGTTTCTGCCCTACTCAGCAGGAACCGCGTTCTTGTCGGGCGCTTCGGACTTGCGCTGCGCCTCTTCGACTTCCTTGACCCACAGGCCGTGGTGCTCACGCGCCCACTGCAGCTCGACCTCGCCGGACCCCATGGCATCGTAAGCACCTTCCATGCCCACGGAACCGATGTAGATGTGAGCGAGGATCATGGCGATCATCAGGAACGCAACGATCGTATGCCAGAGCTGGGCGTACTGCATTTCCTCGTGCGGCGCGAGTTCGGTCGGCAGGGTGCCGAGCCCGACAAGTTGCGGCAGACCGAGATTGTTCAGGATTTCGAAGGTCTTGGCGAACATCGGGAAATCGAACGGAAACAGCAGTGAAATGCCCGAGGCGGAAATCGAGGCCCCAAGGACGATCACGCCCCAGAAAATCATCTTCTGCCCGAAGTTGAATTTCTTCGCCGGAGGGTGCACGCCTTTTTTCAGGAGGCCGCCCCCGACCGCGATCCATTTCAGATCCGTCTTGTTCGGGATGTTGTGCACAACCCACATGACGAAAATCATCACAAGGCCGAGCATGAAGGCCCAGGACACGTTGTTGTGGACCCATTTGGACGCCAGCGCGATGGGCGCATAGGCATCCTTTCCGAGCAGCGGGATGATGGCGACCCGCCCGAAGAGAACGATCAGACCTGTAACGGCAAGCAAAATGAAACTGCCGGCGAGCAGCCAGTGCCCGAATCTTTCGATCATCTTGAAACGCGTGATGGTCCGGCCGGTCTTTTCGCCGTCGATCCGGATCCGGCCGCGAAGCAGGTAGAACAGGGCAAGGAAGGCAAGCGTGCCGGCGAGCAGATAGGCACCGTAGGTTTTCAACGGCCCGTTTCGGATTTCAAGCCAGCGCATGCCGCCGTCCTGCATCAGGACAGTGGCTTCCTTGCCGCCGGACGAGACCGTAATATCGGCGGATCCGAAACGCAGGGCGCGCCACAATTCGGGATCGGACACCCCTCCGAGCGTTCCCAGCTGATTTGTCATTCCGGCTGCCGAGTCGGGATCCCCGGTGGCATTGCGCCTGAAATCGTTATCGACCTTTTCACCGCGCTGGCGCTTCATGATGTCTTCGAGCGTCTGCGCACCGCCGGTCGCGCTCCGATCGGCCTGCGGTGGCTCCTGGGGCTGCTCCTGGGCAAGTGCCGGAGACAGAAATGCCAGAAGAACAACAACAGCCAAAACCAAGCGTTTCATAGCCGGATCCTCATTCCTTGTGCAGCGTTTAAAGCCTACCAGAGATGAAGAGGGCGGCAAGTTTGCCGCCCCGTTCAGATTTAGAGAGGGACCGGGAAGGTCCGGCGGCAGAGCCCCTCTGCCACCGCCGGACGCAGTCCGGTTTACCCGCCTCTTTGACCGTAGGCGGAGCCCCAGCCCCAAGCGCCGGAGCCGAAGCCGCGGGCAACCACACGCTCACGGTAGATGGCCGACACGACGTCGCCATCACCGGCAAGCAGGGCCTTGGTGGAGCACATTTCCGCACAAAGCGGCAGCTTGCCTTCCGCGATACGGTTGGCACCGTATTTCGCGCGTTCGGCGGTCGAATTGTTTTCTTCCGGACCACCTGCACAGAAGGTGCACTTGTCCATCTTGCCGCGCGATCCGAAGTTCCCGGCCTGCGGGAACTGCGGGGCGCCGAACGGACAGGCGTAGAAGCAGTAGCCGCAGCCAATGCACAGGTCCTTCGAGTGAAGAACCACACCTTCTTCGTTCTGGTAGAAACAATCGACCGGGCACACCGCCATGCAGGGCGCGTCCGAACAGTGCATGCAGGCCACGGAGATCGACCGTTCACCCGGGCTGCCATCATTGATGGTCACGACCCGGCGGCGATTGATCCCCCACGGCACTTCATTTTCGTTTTTGCAAGCCGTGACACAGGCATTGCACTCAATGCATCGCTCAGCGTCACAAAGGAATTTTGCTCTTGCAGCCATTGCGTCTCCTCCTTACGCGGCCGAGATCTTGCAGAGAGTCGCTTTCGTCTCCTGCATCTGGGTCACTGAGTCGTAGCCATACGTCTGAGCGGTGTTACAGCTTTCGCCGAGGACATAGGGGTCGGCACCTTTCGGATACTTCGACCTGAGATCCTCGCCCTGGTAATGACCACCGAAGTGGAACGGCATGAAGGCGACGCCTTCCCCGACCCGCTCGGTCACCATTGCCATGACTTTCACCTTGCCGCCCTCAGGGCCTTCGACCCAGACCTGCGCACCGTCGCGCACACCCAGGTTGTTGGCATCACGAGGATTGATCTCAACGAACATGTCCTGCTGAAGTTCGGCAAGCCACGGGTTGGACCGGGTCTCGTCACCACCGCCCTCGTATTCCACCAGGCGGCCGGACGTCAGGATGATTGGATAATCCTTCGAGAAGTCCTGCTTCTGGATAGAGGCATAGAGCGTTGGCAGGCGGTAGAATTTCCGGTCCTCATAGGTCGGATAGTCTGCCACCAGGTCGCGGCGGTTGGTGTAGAGCGGCTCGCGGTGCAGCGGCACCGGATCCGGGAACGTCCAGACGACGGCGCGGGCCTTCGCGTTACCGAAGGGTGCGCAGCCATGCTTGATCGCAACGCGCTGGATGCCGCCGGAAAGGTCGGTCTTCCAGTTCGTCTTCGGTCCTGCGACCGCTTCGATCGACGCACGTTCCTCGTCGGTCAGGTCGCCATCCCATCCAAGGTCCATGAGCATCTGCATCGTGAACTCGGGATAGCCGTCCTGGATTTCCGAACCGGGGTTCGAAACACCGTCGGCGAGCAGGTTGTCGCCGTCCCGCTCGACGCCGAAGCGTGCGCGGAAACACAGACCGCCTTCAGCGACAGGCTTGGACATGTCGTAAAGGTTCGGTGTGCCCGGGTGCTTCATGTCGGCGGTGCCCCAGCATGGCCACGGCATACCGTAGTATTCGCCGTCATTCGGTCCGCCCACGGCCTGAAGCGTGGTGCGGTCGAACGTATGCTGGTTCGCCATGTGCGACTTGATGCGCTCCGGCGACTGCCCGGTATAACCGATCGTCCACAGCCCGCTGTTGAACTCGCGGGTGATGCTTTCCACGTTCGGTGTTTCCGGATCGTCCATTTCGATGTTGCGGAACAGCCTGTCTCCCCAGCCGAACTTGTTCGCGAACTTGGCCATGATGACTTCGTCCGGAAGGCTCTCGAAGAGCGGCTCGACCACCTTGTCGCGCCACTGCAGCGAGCGGTTCGACGCGGTCACGGACCCGCGGGTCTCGAACTGCGTACAGGCCGGCAGCAAGTAGACGCCGTCGGTGCGGTCATGAAGCACGGCGGAAACCGTCGGATAGGGGTCGATCACGACCAGCATATCCAGCTTTTCCATGGCGGTCTTCATTTCCGTCATGCGGGTCTGCGAGTTCGGGGCGTGGCCCCAGAGAACCATCGCGCGAACCGCATTCGGCTGGTCGGTGTTTGCCGGGTCCTCGAGGACGCCGTCGATCCAGCGGCTGACCGGGATACCGGTGAGGTTCTGAAGGCTCTTTTCCTTGCCGTCAGAGCCTTTCACGGTCGCGAACTGCGCTTTCAGCCAGTCCGGATCCTCGTCCCAGACGCGTGCCCAGTGGCCCCAGGCACCTGCGCTCAGGCCGTAGTAGCCCGGCAGCGTGTGGCTGAGAACGCCAAGGTCCGTTGCGCCCTGAACGTTGTCGTGGCCGCGGAAGATGTTGGTTCCGCCACCGGTGGTGCCCATGTTGCCGAGGGCAAGCTGCAGCACGCAGTAGGCACGCGTGTTGTTGTTGCCGTTGGTGTGCTGGGTGCCGCCCATGCACCAGATCACGGTGCCCGGACGGTTGTTGGCAAGCGTCCGCGCGACGCGCTTCAGCTGGCTTTCCGGGGTACCGGTGACACGCTCGACTTCGTCAGGTGACCACCTGGCGACTTCTTCGCGGATCTGGTCCATGCCCCAGACACGCGTCCGGATGAACTCCTTGTCTTCCCAGCCATTGTCGAAGATGTGCCAGAGAATACCCCAGATCAGGGCCACGTCCGTACCCGGACGGAAGCGCACATATTCGTCGGCGTGGGCGGCGGTGCGCGTGAAGCGCGGATCGCACACGATCACCGGAGCGTTGTTCTGTTCCTTGGCGCGCAGCACGTGCAGCAGGGAAACCGGGTGAGCTTCAGCCGGGTTGCCGCCGATGATGAAGATGGCCTTGGAATTGTGGATGTCGTTGTAGCTGTTGGTCATGGCGCCGTAGCCCCATGTATTGGCTACGCCGGCAACCGTCGTCGAGTGGCAGATACGGGCCTGGTGGTCGACGTTGTTCGTGCCCCAGTAGGCTGCGAACTTGCGGAACAGGTAGGCCTGCTCGTTGTTGTGCTTCGCCGAGCCGAGCCAATAAACACTGTCCGGTCCGCTTTCCTCGCGAATCTGCATCATCTGGTCGCCGATGGCGTTGATCGCCTCGTCCCAGCTGACACGTTTCCATTCGCCGCCTTCTTTTTTCATCGGGTACTTCAGCCGACGCTCGCCATGTGCGTGCTCGCGGACCGCAGCGCCCTTGGCGCAGTGCGCACCGAGGTTGAAGGGGCTGTCCCATCCCGGCTCCTGGCCGGTCCACACGCCGTTCTTCACTTCGGCGATGACGGTGCAGCCGACGGAGCAGTGTGTGCAGACGGATTTTACGAGATTGACGGCCTCGTCGGACGACTGGGCCTGTGCCTGTGTAACGGTACCGCCTGTTGCGGTAATGGCGGCCAGGCCACCTGCGGCAACTCCGGATCCCTTCAGGAATGTCCGGCGGTCTACCGATTTGTGTGCAGCGTCTCTAAGGATACTTGCACCCTGGGGGCGTCGCGCAACCCCATTGGTCTTTTTCCTAAGCATATTGCCCTACCTTGCTTGTATCGGGTCCGATACTGCTGGGTTGGTTTTCAGCGAACCGGCCAGCGGGCGTCACGCAACCATAGGCCGGGTGTGAAGTCAGGGTCCGGTTAGAACCGGGCGCTGTCGAAGTAGGCGCGGGTGTGCGCTGTGTCCTGCATCTTGTCGGATGTAAGATCCACTTCCGCTGCTTGAGCGGTGCCGGAAACCGCTGTCGCGGCCACGGCTACAGGGGCCGACAGGGCCGCCAGTTTCAGGAAATCCCGGCGGCCAGAACCCTCACGGGGCACCGCTTGATCGGGCTTTTTCATCGTTGCAATCCTCCTCTCCTTGCAGCGGCCCGCGGCCACTTAAATTGCCAACGTGAACTTCAATTCGGCAGCATACCGAAGGCCTCGGCCTCAATCTCCATAAACTGCCGCCCCAAAGCACCGACCGCCCCGTAGAAGACGGAGGTTTTCGATGCTTCAAGATCCGAGAAAAAGTGTATTGCCCAAGGCTCGACATGATCCTGGAAGAACTGCTTCTGTTCAGCCACCGACGTAACGGTGCCGAAGCGGCCGACGATCATGCCTGCCATCATTTCCATGAGCGAGGCGATGTTGTCTTCCGGTTCATGGGTGCCGTCGGCGCGTCCGATCCCGCGTCTTGCCATGTCGGCGCGCAGGTTTGCTAACGGCTTCTCATTCAGAAACCCGGTGAGATAGTGACTTGCATAGGGAAGAAGTTCACCGCGCCCCAGCCCGACGAACAGGGCATTGAACTCGCGCTCTGCGGTTTCGGCCGATGTTACCGAGGCGACTTTGGCAAGCACGCCCAGCGCGTTTCCGAGCGTTGTGTCGTCAGCTGAAAGTCCCGAGACTTGCTTCAACAGGGCGGCGTCTGCCGGCTTGACCAGCAACAGTCCAATAAAATCATAGAGTTCTGATCGAGCCTGATCTTCAGGATCGATGACATATTCCGTGACCGCTGCGGACATCCGCGATCGTCCTCCCTCGTGCGCTGACCAGTTTCACCTTTTTGGCGCGCCTCTTACATTCAACTTTAGTATCAACTGTAGTCGAACCGCAAGCGCCGCCGTGTTACCTGAAAGTCGAACTCAACTTTTTCGGCTTCCGATTCTTGCGACTCCGCCCGGTTCTCCTGCTTTTCTTGAGATTGCAGGATATCGTCTGCTTGCGTCAATTGCACAGATGCTTGTTCATTTTCAACATAATCATTGTGCGCCGCAGCATCATCTTCGACGGCTTCATTTTCTTTTGAAATGTTTTCTTCTCCGGTTTTATCCGGATTCAAATCGGGCACTGCCTCGGCAGCGTCTTCAGCCTCCGCGAATTGCTCCAGCATGCCTTTCCCGATCTTGTAGACGGTCTGCAGATTGTTCACGACCGTCGCGGCGTCGGTATAGTCTTCTGCATAGTCGACGAGCCCGTCGAGATTCGCCAGCACGGGATTGAGGCCCCAGAGCCTGCGGAGCGCGCGCCGCCGGATCCGTTCCGGCACGGCCGCAGACAGGAACCCGGAAAAGTCGTCTTCCTTCGTCAGGGTCTCCGGATCGGGCAGACCGAGTTCCTCCAGCACGTCCTCATCGCTCTTTTCTTCCAGCGCCGCCCGTTCTTCCGCCGCCAGGGCGGCCTGCTCCTTTACCTGTTCGGCTTCTTCCGCCTTGCGGACCGCCGCCTTCCGGCGCGACCAGAAATCGCCGCCGGTCTCGTCCTGACCGCCGCCGCTCATTGCAGGGTGTCCTTGGGCTTGCGGCCGGGCGCACGGTAGACGTCGCTGATCTGCCGGATGCGGGCGTCCCCGATGCCGTCCTCTTTCAGGTCGATCCGCTTCTTGTCACGCTTGCGCTTGATGAAGATCTCGTCCTCGTGATGCAGTTCGACGAAATCGCGGATCCAGGCAATCAGCCCCGGAGGCATAGGCACCTTTTCCACCATGACGTCGCTCGTGTCGGCATAGTCCTGCCCCTCATAGGCGGATGCCGTGAGCAGCATGACGTCCATGGGCACATCGCGATCCACCTCGTCGGCCGGGCGCATGATCACGTAAATGGACGGGACCTTGTCCGAAAGCGCGGTGAGATAGGCTTCGGTATCCGTCCGGTAGAGTTCCAGGTTCAGCGTTGCCGCGTGATATTCGACAGCATCGCCTTCCTGCCGCATCACTTCCCAGTCGGCGGCTTTCGCGCCCGGAAGCAGGGAGACCGGCCGCCAGCTCCATTTCTGCCACCTGGTCACGCCGGGCAATCTTCTGACGACGACGCCGACCGGCATCGAGCGCGTTCTTTCAATTGTCACTGCGGACTTCCTCCCACCCGCGGATCATCAACCGCTTTTTCTTCCCTACATGCTGTAGCAAGTTGCAGAAATTTCAAGTCCGGCGGAAGTCGAACTTGACCTGATGCGACATACGCCCTTGATATGGTAGCCGGACATGCGCGAATCCGGTGGGGAGAATCCGGAACCGGCGGTCCCGGGAGAGGACGCAACAAGAATGACAGATTTGAAGCTTCTGCTGTGCGATTGCCGCAAAAGCCAGGCGATCGACGCAGAACGGTTGGAGGAGGCGTGCGGCGTCTCCTGTTCAAGGGTCTACTCTGAACTCTGCAGGGCCGAGGCCGGCATTGCCGAAGACGCGATCCGCTCGGGCAATGCGATGATTGCCTGCGGGCAGGAACAAAGCATCTTTCAGGAAATCGCCGCGGACATCGAGGCCGAGGAACCGCTGTTCGTCGATCTGCGTGACCGCGCCGGATGGAACGACGGCAGCGGCGATGCCGGCGCGAAGATGGCAGCGCTGATTGCCGACGCGCTCCTGCCGCGTCCGGGCGAGAAGGTCGTTGATGTCTCTTCAGCCGGAACATGCATCATTCTCGGCGATACGGAGGATGCGAGCGAAGCGGCAGACCTCTTGTGCGAGACCTTGAGCGTCACCGTGCTGCTTGCTCCCGACGCGGAACTGCCTGTCTCCGACGACCGGCGCTACGACATCGTCCGCGGACGCCTGAAGGGCGCGACCGGCGCACTTGGCGGCTTCAAGCTCTCCTTCGATGCCCTCCAGGAACGCATTCCCGGAGGCCGCGGTGCCTTCAACTGGACGGAGCCCCGCGATGGCGGTCGGACCGGCTGCGACATCATCGTCGATCTGCGCCGGGGAGCCCAGCCGCTGTTCCCCGCTCCCGAAAAACGCGAAGGTTATCTGCGCACGGATCCCGGCAACGCGGCGGCGCGCACCAAGGTGCTCATGGATGCCTCGCAGCTGATCGGAACCTTTGAAAAGCCGATCTACATCAAGCTGAACGAAGAGCTCTGTGCGCATTCGCGCGCGCAAAAACCTGGATGCTCCCGCTGTCTGAACCTGTGCCCGACGGGCGCGATCACGCCTGCTGGCGATCATGTCGCTGTGGACCCCATGACCTGCGCCGGATGCGGCAGCTGTTCGGCCGTTTGCCCCTCCGGGGCGATCTCCTATGACGCGCCGCCGGTGGACCATGTGTTCAAGCGCATTCAGACACTCGCATCGACATGGCGGAAACTCGGGACGGGCAGCCCGCGCCTGCTGGTTCACGACGCAAGCCACGGGCTTGACATGATCCGGCTGAGCGCGCGTTACGGCAAGGGTCTACCGAGCGACGTCATTCCGCTCGAGATTGCAGCCTTGGCGGGCTTTGGCCATGCCGAAATGCTGGCCGCCCTCGCGAGTGGTTTCATGTCCGTGACCCTGCTCCTGTCGCCGGGTACCGAAAAGGACGGACTTCCCTTCCAGGCCGAACTGACCGCGACACTCGCCGGTGATGACCGGATCAGCCTGATCGAGCCGGCGGATCCGGATCAGCTCGACGACCTGCTGCGCGTTGAGACGCCTGGCGCCCTTCCCGTGCAGCCCATCCTGCCCGTCGGCTCGCGCAGGCAGGTTACGCGGCTTGCCGCAAAGGCGCTGAATTCCGGCGACGAACCGATCACGCTACCCGCCGGCGCGCCCTACGGCGCCCTCGACATCAAGCTGGACAGTTGCACGCTCTGCCTGTCTTGCGTTTCCCTTTGTCCTTCGGGGGCCTTGAAAGAGAACCCGGACAAGCCGCAGCTCCGCTTTCAGGAGGATGCGTGTCTTCAATGCGGCATCTGCACCAACATCTGCCCGGAGAGCGCGCTGTCGCTGGATCCGCGCCTGAACCTTGCCGACGAAGCCCTGACACCCATCGTTCTCAAGGAAGAAGAGCCTTTTGAATGCATCGAATGCGGCAAGCCGTTCGGCGTGCGCTCGATGGTGGAACGCATGACCGAGAAGCTCGCCGGCAAGCACGGCATGTTCAAGGACAACAAGGCCGCGTCACTCATCCAGATGTGCGACGACTGCCGCGTGAACGCGGTCTACCATTCGGAAAACAATCCCTTTGCCATGGGAGAACGTCCGAAGGTACGCACCACCGACGACTACATCAGCAAACGGCGCGACCATTGATAACGGCGGAACGTGTTCACTGGTACTGGATCGGTGCTCCGAGATCGGCCGGCGGTATCCTGGAAACGAAGGCCAGGATGGCATCGAGTTCGTCCAGCGTGATCTCGACCGGTGCGATCGGCGACGGCCGGCTGATGTCGAAGGGTTCGGTCACCCCGTCCACCTGCGTGAACGAGGGGTGCGGGTTCAGGGCGAAGAACGCTTCGAAGCGCGCGCGCCAGTCGGAAAAACTCCGCATCACCGCAAAGGACGGCGACGACCCGATTGTCGTCAGCCGGGTCGCCTCGTTCACCATGTGGCAGCGTCCGCAATGGACGACGGCCAGTTTCTCTCCGGAAACGACGTCGCCGGCAATCGCCTCCGAAACAGCTTCCTTCGGCTTGGCAACCGCGGCCGTGAACACCTGCCCGCTGTCCGGCTTGAACGACGCGATGGTGTTCTTGCCGACATCGCTGACAAGCCAGTCCTCGAAGCGTGCGACATGTTCATTGCCTGCATCCGCAATGCCCAGATACCAGTCCTTGCCGATACCCGAAAAGGCCGGAGTCCCGGCATTCGACGTCGAAAAGACCGCCTCGGCGGTCCCGGTCTCCGGCACGATTTCAATCCGCACACCGGTCTTGAGCGAGAACCGCGGCAACAGGTGCTTCAGGAAGCCGGACGCGACAAGGTCGTCCGGCGCACTCAGGCGGAATGTCTTGGCGAAGGCCTCGCCCGTCACGCCCGGCCCTGCGACAAAAAACAGTCCGATCAAGACTGCAAATATAAAACGGCAGCACACGCGCTCCTCCCTCACGTTGCTGACAGAACACGTTAGGTTAGGGGGGAAATCATTCAGCCGTCAATTCACACGCTGCTTATAGAGAGGTTAAGATGAGCGACGAATTCAACATGTCCATGCGCAAGTTCCTGAAACAGGTCGGCGTGACATCCCAGCAGGCGATCGAGGAAGCGGTCAGGAAGGCCGGTGCCTCGGAGGGCAGGAAATACAAGGTCAAGGCAGTCGTGACGATTGAGGAAATCGGCCTTGAACATGAGGTAAACGGCGAGATCGAGGGGTAAACACGTCGTGTCACTGACGCGGGAAACGGTTCTAAATTCACTCAAGTCCGTCAAGGATCCGGCAACCGGTGACGACATCGTCGCCATGGGCATGGTGCGTGCGCTTCAGATCGGCGAAGGCACCATCCGCTTCGTGATGGAAATCGACGCCAGCCGCATGAACGAGATGGAAGCGCTGAAGAGCGAGGCCGAATCATGCCTGTCGCAGCTCGACGGGGCCGGAAACGTTCAGATCATCATGACGGCCCATTCGGAAAAAGCGGCCGAGCCGTCCAAACCGGCCAAGCCGAGCGAACCCACGCCGATCAAACCCCGTCCC
This sequence comes from Roseibium sp., assembly GCF_965232425.1. Classification (GTDB taxonomy): domain Bacteria; phylum Pseudomonadota; class Alphaproteobacteria; order Rhizobiales; family Stappiaceae; genus Roseibium. The sequence goes on along the minus strand of NZ_OZ246971.1, from coordinate 3,407,167 downwards.
GCGCCTCCTGGAACCTCCGGACCGCAGCGGGTCCCCGGGATCGACAGGGTCGTTGCCGTTGCCTCCGGCAAGGGCGGCGTTGGCAAATCGACGGTCGCGGCCAACCTTGCCTGCGCGCTGGCAGCAGAGGGCCGCAAGGTCGGTCTGCTCGACGCGGATGTCTACGGTCCGTCGCAACCGAAAATGCTCGGCATCTCCGGACGCCCGACATCGCCGGACGGCCAGATGATCCTGCCGCTGCGCAACCATGGCGTCACGCTGATCTCCATCGGACTGATGACCTCCGGGGACCAGGCTGTTGTCTGGCGCGGTCCGATGCTGATGGGCGCACTGCAGCAGATGATGAGCCAGGTGCAGTGGGGCGCGCTCGACATTCTCATCGTCGACCTGCCGCCTGGAACCGGCGACGTCCAGATGACGCTGTCGCAGAAATTCATCGTCGACGGCGCGATCATCGTGTCGACGCCGCAGGATGTTGCGCTTCTGGACGCCCGCAAGGGCATCGACATGTTCCAGCAGATGCAGGTACCGATTATCGGAATGATCGAAAACATGTCGACGCATATCTGTTCCAAATGCGGTCACGAGGAACATGTCTTCGGACATGGCGGCGTCGCCGCGGAAGCGGAAAAGCTGGGCGTTCCGCTTCTCGCGGAAGTCCCGCTGCATCTGAACATCCGCCTGGCCGGTGACGGTGGTACACCGATCGCGGTCGAGAACCCGGACGCGCCCGAGGCGGCCGTGTTCAGAAAACTCGCGAAAACACTCGTTGCGGAGGGACAGGCGTGAGCGATCTGCAGTTCCCGCCGATGTTCCAGGGAGAAGGCCTGACCGGCCCCGCCGATCCGTTCGATCGGGCCCTGGCGCTTGCAATCACCGGCACGGACGCGGGTACGGTCGTCTACAATTTCTCAGGCGACACCCTGAAAGCCAGCCTGATCTTCACCCCGGAAGTGCCGCTGGAAGAAGCCATGGCGACCTTGCCCGTCTGCGGCCTCGGGTTTCAGGCCGCTCTCGGCGCTCTTGCCCCGCCGGAGGTCGCCGTCCATCTGGAATGGGACGGCACGATCCGCGTGAACGGCGCTGTCTGCGGAAAGATGCGCCTCAAGGCGTCAACGTCGGATCCGGCGGAAACACCGGACTGGCTGGTTCTCGGCCTGGAGCTCAACATGACCAGTTCGACGGAAAATCCGGGCACCGACGCCGACACGACCTATCTCTCCGAGGAAGGCTGCGCCGAAATCACGCCGGATGGCCTTCTTGAAGCCTGGGTGCGCCATAGCCTTTACTGGATCAACCGCTGGCTCGACGAGGGGCTGCGGCCCGTTCACGCCGACTGGCGCGGCCTTGTCCCCACGCTCGGGGAGCCGATAGACATCGATGGCAAGTCCGGAACCTTCGTCGGGGTGGACGAGAATTTCGGAATGCTGCTCAGAACCGGGGACGAGACGACCCTGATCCCGCTTTCGAGCCGACTGGAGACCTGAACTCATGAAACTGGCCCGTGCGATCCACATGGATGACAGCGACCGCAATGTCTATTTCTCGCCGGCGCGAACCGGTGAATGGTGCCTGTCGGGAGGCTTCGAGTTTTCCGACTGGACGGAGGCCGACCTTGTGGGCAAGGCCCGGCAGGCGTTTTCAAACGGCTGGCTCGGTCTGGAGACGTTCGGCCGTGTCACCTTCGTCGCGATCACGCCGGTCAGCGAGGACGAGTTCTCCGCCCTGGTCGACAATCTGGCCCGCCATTTCGTCGAAGTCTATGGCGCGCCATCGGTCGATGCGGCCAGAGGCGTCGCCGAGGACGAACTCCGTTACATGGCCGAGCTTTGCACCGAGCACGACGAGAACATGCTGCTTGCCGTTCACCGTGAACTCACTGATGAAGGCGTGAAGGAAAGCTACAGCGCCATCGAGGCCCCCGCCGCGGAACTGGATCTCGTCGCGATGCACGGGGACATGCAATAAACGCCATGAATCTCGACAACCAAGACTGAACTCCCGACCGGCCTGAACGAGTGCCTTGCCGCCGGCGCAGAGGCCGACTAGTCTCTTGCTTCGGAGGCAACCGATGACACGTCATTTTCAGACTGTGGTGAGACACGAGCACATGGAGCGATAGCGGCGGTCCGTGCCGTTTTCCATGTGCCCCCGGCCTCGAACGGGGGCATTTTTTTTGACTTGACCTGATTAGAGAAACCCTTGGCCCGCACACCGCCACATCTCATCACGATCATTCTGCTGACCGCGTTTTCACCGCTGTCGCTGAACATGTTCCTGCCGTCCCTCGGCACGATCGCCGTGGATCTTCAGACGGACTATGCCCTGGTGAGTATCGCGATTGCGGGCTATCTGGCCGCAACAGCAGTGATACAACTGATCGTCGGCCCGCTGGCGGACCGCTACGGCCGGCGTCCTGTCCTCCTCGCCGCGCTGGTGCTCTTCAGCGCTGCATCATTTGTCTGCGCGCTGGCGGAGAATATCTGGGTGTTTCTGCTGTTCCGGATGCTGCAGGGGAGCATCGTCGCCGGGAACACGTTGTCGCTCGCCATCGTGCGTGACACGAACCCGCCGCAACAGGCCGCGGGACTGATCGGTTACATCAGCATGTGCATGGCCGTCGTTCCCATGCTTGGTCCTGTTCTGGGTGGGCTTCTGGACACCGCGTTCGGCTGGCGTTCCAGCTTTTATCTCTACACGACCTGTGGACTTCTGATCCTGGCGCTCTGCTGGTTCGATCTGGGGGAAACGAGACCGGAGAGGCAGGACGGCGCCCCGCCGCTGGCACGCGCGATCGTTGAACTCGTCAGGGATCCCCGCTTTGCCGCCTATGCACTCTGCTCGACCTTCACGGTGGGCGCCTTCTTCATCTTTCTCGCCGGCGCACCGCTGATCGCGACAATTTCTTTCGGTGTGACCACCGCGGAACTCGGGTTTCTGATCGGCAGCATCACCGTCGGGTTTTCCGCCGGCGGCTTTCTGGCGGGCAAACTGTCGTCACGACTGCCGCTGCCCGCAATGATGCTGGTCGGGCGGCTCACGGCCTGCATCGGTCTTTCGGTTGGCTTGCTGGTGTTTCTTCTGGGCGGTGCGTCGCCCTACGCCTTTTTCGCCGGCACGATCTTTGTCGGCATCGGCAATGGCATCACCATGCCGGGCAGCAACACCGGCGCAATGTCGGTGAGACCCGATCTCGCCGGGAGCGCCGCGGGACTGACCGGTTCGATGGCGCTTGCCGGCGGCGCGGCACTGACAAGCCTGACCGGTATCGCGATCGGATCAGGCGATCAGCCGGTCACCGTGCTTGCGCTCATGCTCGCCAGTTCCGCCATCGGACTGGCGGCCGCCTTAGCCGCCCTGCTTCTCGAGCGGCGCGCCAGAGCAAGGCCGCTGGCCACGCCTTGAGCGTTTCGTCAGGAATGGCGAAGCAAGGCGGATTACCGCCTTGCCCCTTTCTTCTTTTTCCAGAACGGCTCGATATCGCCGGCCATGATGCAGCCGAACGGATCGATATAGTCCTCGATCTCGGCCAGACCGTATTTCTTGATCTGGGCGACGACCGCGTCCGCCTTCTTGTAGCCGGACGGCAGTTCGGAGACGTCGATCTTCTCCTCGAAGAAGCGGATGTCGAGCCCTTCCGTTTCTGCGCGGAGCATCTCTTCCGGTGTCTTGCCGAGCGAACGGCGCTTGTGCTCGGAACGCGAGAAGTTGCGCCCCGCACCATGCGGTGAGAATCCGAGCGCATGACCGGCGTCCTTGCCGCGCACGACCAGAACCGGCTCCGCCATATTCAGCGGGATCAGGGTCAGGCCGGTCGCGTCCGACGCATAGCCGTCCCAGGCAGGCGTTGCCCCCTTGCCGTGGTAGAAGAGCCCGTCGCGTTCGAACACGAAGTTATGCTCGTTCCAGAAACGGTTCGAGTGGCTCGCACCGCTCGCCTCGACCGTCGCCTGATGCAAAGCGTTGTGGTTGGCCTTGGTCCACTTGCGGATCAGCTGCAACGCGTCCCAATAGGCTTTCCCTTCCTCGCTCTCGGACGGGATCCAGGCATTCTGCTTCAAGGTCTTTGGCGATAGCTTCCTGCGGTATTTCTCCGCAACGCTCATGCCGATCCTGTAGAGCAGTGCGCCCGGTCCGCGCGATCCGTGATGGGTCACCATCGCGGTCTTGCCGGTTTTCCTGGAGACGCCGACAAACAGGAAATGGTTGCCGTCGCCCTGGGTTCCCAGATGCTCCTGCGCCGAACGCAGGATCTTCGGGTTGTTCAGGAACCGGTTCTCGCGGAACTGGTCGTAAAGGTCCATCGACATGGTGAAGCGCTTGCCGTTGGCACGCCCGCCGCCGCCGAAATGGGTCACCGAATGCGCCGCATCCAGAGCCCCCTTCGGGTCGGCATCCTCGAACTCGGTCATCATCACCGAGCAGCAGATATCGGCACTGTGCATCCCCGGATGGATCGCACCGCGCGCCGCCACCACACCGCCGACAGGAATGGTTCCGAGCGGACCGGCCGGACAGGCGTCCGGCATGATGGCCCCGGCTTCGACCGTCGGTGTGCGCATCAGCTCCGTCATGTGATGCTTGACCGCCTTCAGGTTCACCTCTTCGTCTTCGCCTTCCGCGTCCAGGTTGACGTGAAACGGCTTTGCTCCCGAGGCGGCCAGCGGCAGAACCGGGTCCGGCTTGTAGCTTTCCAGCATCTGGCGCACGGCCTCCAGCGGTGTGCCTTCATCAAGCGCGGCCTGGCCGTCCCTGAGGGCGGTACCGAAGGCCTTGCCTTCTTCGTGGCCCCAGGCAGCCAGCATCGTGCTGGTCAGCGTCATCGTTTCCGTTTCATTCGTCATCGTCTTTTTCCTTCATACCCGCCTGGCGGCAAGCGGCGGCAGGACGCGTTGCATTGAACAACACTTCTGCCGGCATCCGCCAGGCTATGCGGGGCAAGGTCGGGCAAGATCTTTTCCGCCACCGGATTGCTCCGGGTCAGACTTGAACTGGCACGGGAAGCGCTTTCGCGCCTCCCCTCCCGGCCCTGCCGGGAGGCGTCTGCCTGTAATCCTGCCGGCATCCCCGATATCGCGGCAGTGCCGCATTCAGATACCTCATTCAAATTCATTTGCGGTCAGGGCAACAAATGGGTGCAAAACGTTCCTGCTCTACCGGTTGAGCTACGCTGCCTCACTTGGTTGCAGCGGCGGGACTCGAACCCGCAACCTGGCGATTATGAGTCGATGTAGTTCTGCGGGCATTCGCCCTGACCGTGTTTTCGGGTGCGGCGGCAACGAATGACAGGACACTCATGGTCAAGAATGTAGTCCTGCCGGCATCCGCCGCGATTTATCGTCTGGTCTCCGTTTCGTGTCCGGGCCGGTCCGTGTCCGGCCTAAAGGTCAGGCCGGTCAGGGCGACAAGGTGGGTGCAAAACACTCCTGCTCTATCCGTTGAGCTACGCTGCATCAGTTGGTTGCAGCGGCGGGATTCGAACCCGCAACCTGGCGATCCACAGTCGATGTAGTTCTGCAGGCATTCGCCCTGACCGGTTCAATTCCCTGTTGAGATGCGGCGGCAAGAGTGAAGAAACCCGGAGAGCCCCGCTCAAGCCTGAGAGCGCGTGCACGATCAACCTGTGCTCAAAAGGGCGCAGACAAGCTGATCCGGAGGGGAGTCGAACCCGCTCGGGCTGTTCCGATCCTGGAGCAATGTAGTTCCTTCGGCATCCGCCAAATCTCTTTGTCGGCACGGCGGGCAATCACCCGCCGCGCCTTCAAGTGTCATTCGAGATCGATTGCCTCGACCTCGCCGACCCACTGGTCGGCAGTCATGGTGCCCTTGGCGAAGGCCGCGACCTGGTCGAACACCGCATCGGAGAAGCCCCCGATGTTGAGGATATCCGGCCGCGGCTTGGCCTGGGTCGACCCGTAAGGCGCGATATCGATGCACACCATCTTTGCGTCCGGGTTGCGCCTTTTCAGCGTTTCCCATTCACGCATCACACCGGTCTGGTGACCCGACTGGATCCCGGCCCAGGACTGGTTATCCGAAACCAGGATGACCAGATCCGGAGCACGCCGCTTGGCATTCAGCCACGCCAGCGGTGCCGCACAGTTCGTTCCGCCGCCCCACTGCTCGGTGAGCTTGCGGGCATTGGTCATCACCGTGTCTCGCCCGGTCAGCTTGACCGGCCGCACCTTGACCTCGAACGGCAGAACCGTGGCCCCGCGGTTTCGGCGCAGAACGGCTGCAGCGACCAGGGCCGCAACATCAACGCAGCGCGTTGCCGTCGTCGCCCCCTTTCGGTACCCGGTCACCGGCGAGGCCATGGAACCGGAGACATCCGGGCACACCACCACCTGGCCCTTGAGGGCCGGGACATTGGCGACCGAGATCTCCATGGCTTCATGCATCGCCTCGCGGATCTCCGCCGGCATCTCGTCCGACAGGGCCTGAAAACCCGTCAGCAGCTGATACGGGAAGGCACGCGCCTTCCTGATCCGCTTCGGATCCTTCAGGATATCCGCCACCAGACGCACGGCCGGCGTCTTTTCGAACCTTGCACCTTCAAAGACGCCGTGGCGCAGGAAGGTGTTCAGGTTCATGCGCACCATGTTCCAGGTCCCGCGCTCCGCCAGCTTCGTCCAGTCTTCCGTCGAAAGCGGCAGATGCGTCAGCATCTGGAACGGGACATCGGGCAGTGCCCGGCCTTTCGGGTTCTCCTTGAACGCCACATAGGCACGGACCTGTTCCGGCAGCTTTTCAACGTCACAGGGCTTGCCGATCAGCCAGGCGAACAGGGCATCTCGCTCTGCATCGCGCGGTTTCGGGTGCACCATCTTGATGACGTCTGCCAGCGACGGATCGTTGCCGATCGAAGCCTGCAGCAGCTGATACTCCGTTGCCGCGTTCAGCCAACCGCGAACGAGCGCCTTCGGCCGGGTGCCGAGCGACTTGCGCCCCGTCTGCCCGGAACGCATGATCTGCACGAAGTTGCGCAGCATCCTGCCGTCAGTGATCACATGCGGAAACGCCCTGGCGAGCAGACCCGCGTCACGCGATGCCAGAACCGCCAGCAACAGCGCAGGCAGATCCTTCATCCTGCCTTTCTGACGGGCGTAGACCGCCGTTTTTGCCAGAAACGCATCCGGAACCATGTCGGCGGCCTTCAGAACCGCCTCCAGTTCCAGCTCTGCGGACTGGTAGAACGTGTTGCCGATGGACCCGGTCGCCGCCAGCTGGGCCAGCTTGTCACGGTCCTCGTAGGCATAGGCCTTGCCACCCGCCAGGTTCCTGGCGTCGGCTTTGCCGGAAAAGCGCCCGCGCTGGGATGCAAACAGGGTTTTGTTCGCCATTTTCTCTCTCCTCAAATCCGCGCCCCGAAAGCGTTGGGGTTGATGTCCGTGTTGAGAAGGAGAATGCCCGCACCCGGCGCAACGCAAAACAAAAAAACAGAACCAGGATAAATGCATGAAATATATATTCTTTTTGCCAAATTGACATTTCGGCAAGGATATAATCCTATAAAAAAATATAGCAAATTATAAAATTGGATATGCATCTGTGAAAAAGAACGTTGTCATCGGCTTTCTCGGCACCCAACTGGACGCGGGCAAGAAGCGCCGGTGGCGGCCATCGATTGCCGTGACCCAGCATGGCCTCTTTCCGGTGCACCGCCTGGAACTGCTCTACGACAGGGCCCATCATCGCCTGGCCCAGAACGTGAAACGCGAGATCGAGGACGCCAGCCCTGCAACCGAGGTGTGGCTGCAGCAGGTCGATCTGCGCGATCCCTGGGACTTTCAGGAAGTCTATGGCGCCCTCTTCGACTTCGCGCGGGACTACGGCTTCGACGAGGATCGGGAGGACTATTTCGTCCACCTGACGACGGGAACGCACGTCGCCCAGATCTGCTGGTTTCTGCTGACCGAATCCCGCCACGTTCCGGCCAAGCTGGTGCAGACCTCCCCGCCGCGCGGCGAGGACAGCGACATCGCCGGTCAGTACAACATCGTCGATCTCGACTTGTCGCGCTACGACGCCCTGCAGCAGCGGTTCGATCTCGTCGCCGAGGAATACAACGCGCTCTTGAAGGCGGGCATAGAAACGCGCAACGCGGCCTTCAACAGCCTCATCGAACGGATCGAACTGGTCGCCACCAACACCGATGCCCCTCTCCTGCTGCTCGGCGATACCGGCACGGGCAAGAGCGAACTGGCCGAACGCATCTACGAACTGAAACTCCAACGGCGCCGGGTCAAGGGCCGCCTGGTTCACGTGAACTGCGCGACACTTAAGGGCGAGCGCGCCATGTCCAGCCTGTTCGGTCATCGCCGGGGATCGATGGGCACCGGCAGCCCGGACCGCCGCGGCTTGCTGCGGGAAGCCGATGGCGGCGTCCTGTTCTTGGATGAGATCAACGAACTCGGCCTCGACGAACAGGCGATGATCCTGCACGCGGTCGAAACCGGCCGCTTCCTGCCGGTCGGCTCCGATCACGAGATCACCAGCCGCTTCCAGCTGATCGCGGGTACCAACCGCAATCTCGGGCAACTCGTCTCGGAAGGACGCTTCCGGCCGGATCTTTACGCAAGGCTGAATCTCTGGACGTTTCGGTTACCATCCCTCACCGAACGGCGCGAGGACATCGAGCCCAATATCGAGTTTGAACTCGACAGGTCGGAAAAGCTGCTCGGCAACCGGGTCGGCTTCAACGCGGATGCGCGCACCCGGTATCTGGATTTCGCCGCCTCCCCGGCAACGCCATGGCCCGGCAACTTTCGCGACCTTGGTGCATCGGTTCAGCGCCTGTGCACGCTGGCACCGCGCGGACGCATCACCCTGTCGCTCGTGCAGCAGGAAGTCGAAGCGCTTGAACGCCAGTGGACAAGTGCGGAAGTGAACCCCGATGACGTTCTGCTGCAGGATCTCCTTGGCGACAGGGTCACGGAAATCGACGCCTTCGACAGGGTTCAACTGGCCTATGTCATCCGTGTCTGCCGCAAGAGCCCATCCCTGAGCGCTGCCGGCAGATCCCTGTTTGCGGCCTCGCGCGCAACACGAACAAGCCGCAACGACGCCGACCGCCTCAAGAAATATCTCGACCGGTTCAGCCTGAACTGGGCCGCCATCACGGCAGACGAGAGCTGAGGCAGCGACCGGCTGCCCCTCCCCGTTTCAATGCCTTCAGGACTCATAACAGCGCTATCGCGTCCGCGTGAAAACCCGCGAGCACGCGTTGAAATAAACGTCAGAACCGGGAACACCCAGTTGAATGCAAGTTACCGACGGCCTTCCTAAATCAAGGGCGCAACAAGATCTGTAACCTGGAAGGCTAATGAACATGATGACACTTACTTCTGAAAACAGGTTGGTCGGCGCACTGCCCACGATCAACTTCGCAACACTCGGGCTGATGTTCGTCTCCGGCTTCTTCGCAACGGTCGCCTTCGACCTCTGGGGCCAGGTGATCAGCCCGGCGCTCGGTTTCGCCAAGCTCTCCCCCCATGGCCTGGCCCAGAGCCTGCTCGGCAGCCTCGGACTTCCCAACAATGCATTCGCCGGATACTTCGTTCACTTCTACGTCGTCGGACTGATCGGCTACCCGATCGGCTGGATGTTCATTTTCGCACCGCTGTGGCAGCGCGTGGTCGGCAACACCCACTGGTTCATCCCGTCCGCGATCTACGGCTTCGGGCTCTGGGTCTTTGCCATCGGCGGCATCACCTCCCTTGCAGGCCTGCCCTTCTTCCTGAACTTCACCGGAATCGTCTGGGTCGCCCTGATCGGCCACGTTCTCTACGGCATCGTCATGGTCGCCATGCTGCACGTGATCGAAAAGCAGCAGAACGCCTGAATAACAAGAAGAGGAAGTCCAACTATAAGGGCGGCCTACGCCCACCTGAAAAGAACGCGCCACCTCGTGGCGCGCTTTTTCGTTCAGGGCCATGATCCGGGATCGTTCAACGATTGCCGCCCATCCTTCGGGGCGGTGCTTGCGCGCTTTCTCAGGATGAGGTCGAGGCGAGGCTTGGCGCCCGGTCAGGTGAGGAACGCCAGGAGCAAGCGTATCTCCGTCCTCAATCGTCACCTCGCCACTCACACCGGCCAGTCGTCCTGGATAAGACCGACACCCTTGCGCCCGGCGTCCAGCATGGTCTCCGCCGCCGCGTCGTTGTCGGCCAGGCGCGCCAGCGTGACGGTGCCGAGCATCAGGGCGAGCGTCGCAAGTCCCTGGGCCGGGTCGTCCCCGGACGTGAGCTGCGCCGAAGTCCTCTGAAGGGCGTCATATCCTTCTCGGCGGGCATCAGGTGCCCCTCTGTTGAGCTCTCCGGCAAGCGCTGCCAAAGGACATCCGTCTCCCCGGCTGCCGACATGGCACAGCGACAGGTAGGTGTCGATGTAGTCACGCCGCGCTGCCGCTTTCGCGTCACCAGTGTCGGCGGCCTCCATGTCGGCAAGGACCCCATCCACGGCCGTCCTGAACGCGGCGGCAACGAGTTCGTCCTTCGATTTGAAATGCCGGTAAAAGCCGCCATGGGTCAGGCCCGCAGCCTGCATGACGTCCGAGACACTGGTCGTCTCGACACCGCGTTCGCGGAAAATCTCGCCGGCTTTCTCCAATATCCTGTTGTGTGATTTCCGTTTTTCGGCTTCCGACATTCGCGGCATGGGCGCGGCTCTCCCCGGGGCTTGACATTATAGATTTCATCTATCATCTATATTTTTAGATTACAATCATCATCTATAAAGGACGCCTGATCGTGAAACCCAAGATCCTCGTGACCAGCGCAGCCGGAAAGACCGGCCTGCCAACCGTTCTGCAACTGCGCGAAAAAGACTTTCCGGTGAGGGCGTTTGTCAGACGGCGCGATAGCCGCTCGGCACAGCTTGAACGCGCCGGCGCGGATATCTTCGTCGGCAATCAATACGCATTGACCGACATGCGCGCCGCGATGGACGGTGTGAAGCGTGCCTATCAGTGTGCGCCGACGGCCCCCAACGGTCTGCATTTCAACGCGGTCTTCACGGTTGCCGCGAACGAGGCGAAACTGGAACACGTGGTGACGCTGGGGCAATGGCTCAGCTCTGCCGATCACCCGTCGCTGTTCACCAGGGAAGTCTATCTCTCCGACGCCATGATCCGGCTGTCTCCAGCCATGAGCGTGACCTCGGTCGACCCGGGATGGTTTGCCGACAACTATCTCATGGTCATCGGCATGGCCGCGCATCTGGGACTTTTCACCATGCCGCTCGGACCGGGGGACGAAAAGAAAAACGCGCCGCCATCCAACGAGGATATCGCCCGTGTCGCCGTTGAGGCGCTGACCGACCCAGAGACGCACGCGGGCGGGAGCTACCGCCCGACCGGACCGGAACTGCTGTCGCCGAACGACATTGCCGCAGCCATGGGACGCGCGCTCGGTCGCCGCGTCCGGTACATGGACATCTCCGAAAAGATGATGACCAAGGCCCTGCGCGCCCTGCCGCCGTCGAACTATTCGGAAGCCGCCGTCTCTCAGCTCGCTATTTATGCGGAGGAATACCGGCGCGGCAGTTTTGCGGTCAACGCACCGACCGGCGACGTCCAGCGTCTTACAGGCCGGGCTCCAGAACCCTTCGAGACCATCGTGCGCCGGACGGTCGCCGTGCAGCCGGACCTGAAGCAAAGCCTGCCGGCCTCGGCGCGTGCACTGGCCGGGTTCCTGAAGATCCTGCTGACACCAGCCCTTGATCTCGACCGCATCCAGTCGCAGCGGGACTATGTCCGGATTGCAGCCCCGAGATACAGCCAGGATGCACCGGAGTGGACCGAAACCCATGCGCCGGCGGCACCGCTTTCAACACCCGCAAAAGTCGCCTGATTTTCTGAAACCGGAGGAATACGGAACCATGACCGACAACACGGCCTTGCTCACACGGAACAGCCGCTTCGCGGACACGTTCGCAGCCGCAGATCTTCCCGTATTGCCGAAACTCGGCACGCTGATCCTCACCTGCATCGACGCCAGGGTTGATCCCGCCCATGTTCTCGGTCTCGACCTGGGGGATGCCGTTGTCCTGCGCAACAATGGCGGACGGGTCACGCCGGCAATCATCGACGAAATCGCGACCCTCGCCTTCATGGTGGGCAAAATGACCGGGAATCCGGCACCTGAATTCAATGTTGTCCTGATGCAGCACACGCAATGCGGCGCCCAGAATTTTGCCAGCCCAGACTTTCAAGACGCGCTTCACAGCGCATTGGGGATCGACGTCTCCCAGTCCGCGATCCTGGATCAGGAGACGGACCTGAAACGTGACATCGACCGGCTGCGCGACGCGCCGGTGATCCCCGGCGGACTCACGGTCTCCGCCTTGCTTTATGACGTAAAGACCGGACGCGCCGGCGAGATCAGCGCTCCACGAAGGCTCGCGGACATTCGCAGCAGCTGAAGCAAACTCAATGCCCTATTGGCATCCGCCTTCGGCCCAGATCCGGAGCAATTGCTTGAAGACGCCGCCGAAGGGATGTTCCTTCGTCAGGGCCCGGGTCTGGTCGTTCATGTAGGTCTGTGCCTGGGTGCAAAGATTCGCCTGTTCCCACTGATGGCAGGACGCACATGTCTTGTCTTTCCAGGCCGCCTCGGGCAGCCCGTCGATCGGTGGAAAACGCGGGCTCGCGGAAATCAGATCGGAAATGCTTCGCGTCGCAAGTTCCGGATCACCGGCCCCAAGCGGCGTGTTGAAGGCGACGACATCCGGGAGCCCGCCATCGGTCTCTCCCGCCGCCACTTCGGGTTCCGGCGCGACCGGGACGACAGGCTCCGAAATCGGATCCGTCCGCGGCTCGTTCTGCTCGATCGTCTGCAGTTCAAGGCGCGCCAGTTCGGAAAAATGTCCGTCCGGAAAGGTATCCAGGTAATTCTTGTAGGCCTCGGCTGTTCCGGCCTGCCGTGCCGCCTCGATCAGTTCACGCTCCGCGTCGCTGGGGTCGACGGAAACCGGCGCCTGTGCGGGCACCTCGGGCTCGCTGGTGGACGCGGTTTCCTTCATTTCGCTGGAAACGAGGTCCTGCAGCAGCGAACGTGCCTCGCCGGCGAACCGGCTGTCGGGATTGGCGCGCAGGTAGAGCATGACCTGGATCGGATCCTTGCTCAGTTTCACCGTTTCCCAGAGCTGACGCTCCTGGATCTCCGCAGGTGATGGCATGACGGCCGGCACGAACTGGAAGTTCGCGGTCATCGAGGACGTGTCCCAGGGGGTCTGAACCCCGTTGGTTGCTTCCAGAACATCGAGGCGCACATTCTTGAACAGCGTTTCGATGGGAATACCGGGGGTCGACATCCGGCGTGCAAGCGACCCGGTGAAAGGGCTGTTTGCGCCAACGCCGTCAAGAGCGACTTCTCCCGGCCCCGTCGAGTAGGCCAGGAACGTGCCGCGCGGCGCCTTCATCTCCGCAAGGCCGTTCTCGTTGAGATCGGGAATGGATTCAAAGGGATTGTCGCGGCAGGCATCGAGGATCACGATGTTCGTCTGGTTCCTTGCGGAGAACATCTGCCGCAGCAGCGCCTGTGCCGGTACGGCAACCAGACTGAGATCGGCGGCATCGGACAGATTGACATCAACCGGGAGCAGAAAGTTTGCGCCGAAGGACTGAACGCCGTGCCCTGCATAGTAGAAGAGGCCCGTTGCGTCATCGTCCGCATCGCGCAGTTTTCGTCCGAAATCGGCAATCGCGCGGGTCAGCTCGTCACGGGTTGCATCCGTTACCAGCATGACGTCGAAACCGACCGCCTCCAGGGACTCCGCCATCAGTGCGGCATCGTTCTTCGGGTTGTCGAGCGGCGTCACATGCGTATAGGCCGAGTTGCCGACGACCAGCGCCAGACGCGGATCTTCGGTATCATCGTCGTCTGCCCATGCCTGCTGAGCCTGCGAAAACAGCAACAGGACAGGCAGAAGAAACAGCAGGGCCCGGTGAAATCTGGTCTTATTCGACAACGGTGAACTCGATACGGCGGTTGCGGCGCTTGCCGTCAGGTGTGTCGTTGGAGGCAACCGGTCTGGTCTCGCCATATCCGACGCTGGAGATGCGCAGCGCGGACACGTTCTTCGCGGAGATATAATCTTCAACCGCTGCGGCACGCCTTTCGGACAAACGTTGGTTTCCGGCAGCACTGCCGTCGCTGTCCGTGTGGCCGCCGACCTCGATCCTGAGATCCGGGCAGCGCTGAATGATGTCGACCAGGCTGTCGAGCAGCGGAGCGCTCCTGGCATCGAGCCGGGCGCTGCCGCTGGCAAAATAGATGTTGTCCGTGCGGGAAAGGATTTCGAAACGTCCCTTGCAGGCTTCCTCGTCCAGGTTTCCTTCCGGCTCGATCGCCGTGGCCGCGGCCTCGGTCACCTCGGGCTTCGCTTCCGCCACGATCTGCTCGCCGGCGTTCTTGGAGAACAGGAAATCGAAAGTCACGGTCGCGGACGGAACGATGGCGACATTCGCAGCTTCTTCAAGCTTCTTGATGCCGCCGTCCAAATTGAAGTCGCTGGTTGCGATTGAAATCGGTGCCGTGGATGAAACCGCGACGATATCCTCGCCGACAAGTGTGACCGCGACTTCGGTCTCAAGCGACTTGGTCACACCGTGCAGCTTGAGGTCGAAGGTGAGCGGAATGATCTTCCGCCTCAGCTTGGAAAGATCGGCAAGCGCAGCCGGATCAATTTTCGTGGAGATCACGGCTTCCGGAAACTCGAAGGTTTCGAAGAAAAGGAAACGCATGCGCACATTTCTGAGATCGATCTTGGTGTCGACGGAATCAAGGAAGATTCGAATTTCGGCAGCCCCGTCCGGATCGATCTTTCCCTGGAACTGGACGAAGCCGCTGCTTTCGACCTTCGTCAGGTTCTTCACGGACTGGAAGCGAACGGTCGACGCGTCCGGCTGCAATGTCCAGCCCGGTTCGAAAATGCTGCCCTGCGCTGTCGCCGTCTGCGAAGAGAACACAAGACAGGCGACACACAGGAATGACAGAACAACCCGCGCAACCGTCATGATCAGGTCCCCTCACTTCAATCTGGCGTCGGCGCTACCCTAAGGGCGTATTCGTTACGTTAGTCTTACAGCGACGTCGGCTCAATGCAATGTTCCGCATAAGTGATCGGCGATCTTATGTGCGCAATTGCGCCAAGGAAGAGGACTTTTCCACTTGCTCGCATCAAGCGGTCAGACGGTACCGCTCTGAGCCTTGTCAAAGATCTCAAACGCACCGTCTTTCGTGAGTGCGACCGGGTTGCCGCCCGCCGTGGGATCGACAATGGCCATCTCGGCGATCAGATCACGCTTGCTGTCATCGACATTGAGACCGGACAGCGTGTGCGGCACGTCAAGG
This sequence comes from Roseibium sp., assembly GCF_965232425.1. GTDB lineage: Bacteria > Pseudomonadota > Alphaproteobacteria > Rhizobiales > Stappiaceae > Roseibium. The sequence goes on along the minus strand of NZ_OZ246971.1, from coordinate 3,391,811 downwards.
TCATCGCGCAATTTGAGCACGGCATCGAGCACCCCCTGGTAGCCGCCCGCGATCCCGAGGAACCCGGCAAGCCGCTCGAATTTCTGTTCGATCGCCGGCCTGTTGAACTGCAACACGTAGGGCATGAAAACGGCATTGGTCATGCCGTGGTGGGTGTCGTAGAGCGCACCGACCGGATGGGACAGCGAATGGATCGCACCGAGCCCCTTCTGGAACGCGACGGCCCCCATGGCGGCAGCACTCATCAGATGGCCGCGCGCCTCCAGGTCCGCTCCGTCGGCAGCCACCTTGGGCAGGTTCTCGAACACCAGGCGCATGCCTTCAAGCGCAATGCCTTCCGACATCGGATGGTACATCGGCGCCGAATAGGCTTCCAGGCAATGCGCGAGGGCATCCATGCCGGTTCCGATCGTGATGAAGCGCGGCATGCCGACCGTGAGTTCCGGATCGCAGATCACGATTTCCGGCAGCATCTTCGGATGGAAAATCACCTTCTTCGTATGGGTTGCCTCGTTGGTGACGACGCCTGCCCGTCCGACTTCGGATCCGGTTCCGGCCGTTGTCGGAACCGCGATGATCGGAGCGATCCCGTCGGCATCCGCCCGGGTCCACCAGTCGCCGATATCCTCGAAATCCCAGATCGGCCGCGTCTGGCCGGACATGAAGGCAATCAGCTTTCCGGCATCGAGGCCCGAGCCGCCACCGAAGGCAATGACCCCGTCATGCCCGCCGGCCGTGAATGCCGCGACACCGGCTGAGATGTTGCTGTCAACCGGGTTCGGCTTGACATCTGAGAAGACTGCAGCCGAGAGCCCCGCCGACTCGAGGCTTGCAATGGCATCGGCGACCATCGGCAATCCGGCAAGGCCCGGGTCGGTTACCAGGAGGGGATTGGTCATACCGACCGCCTTCACGGCATCCGGCAGCTCCTTGATGCGGCCGGCGCCGAAACGGACGGACGTTGGATAGGACCAGTTGACGTTGGGAAGTGTGCTCATGGCGATCTCGTGTGTTCAAATTGAATGACGTTCATCAAAACAGTTGTTCGCGCGCTTGCGTGCGGCAGTTCCCGATCCTCCGATTTGTCATCCCTGCGCAAGCAGGGGTCCAGTGCGCCACGGTGCAAGCGATCACCGCTTGAGGAGCCGTTTCCGGCCACTGGATCCCGGCTGCCCGCTGTGGAGCGGCCGGGATGGCAATTCAGAGGGTCGACAGCGTGTTTGTGCCTTTTCTCCTGGCTCAATGTTCCACGCGGAAGTGGAACGATTTCGGCCGTGTCAGGTTGTGGAAGCCGATCTCGGAAAGCGCGGCACCCTTGCCGGTTTCCTTGACGCCGGTCCACACCAGCGCCGGATCGAGATAATCGCAGCGGTTCATGAAGACCGTGCCTGTTTCGATCCTGTCGCCGATCAGCGCCGCCGCTTCGACATCTTCGGTCCAGATCGACGCGGTCAGGCCGTACGGGCTGTCGTTCATGAACTGCAGCGCTTCCTCGTCGTCCTTCACCTTCATGATGCCGACAACCGGTCCGAAACTCTCTTCGCGCATCACGGACATCTGGTGGTTCACGTCGGTCAGGACCTGCGGTGCCAGATACGGCGTGCCGTCCTTGTTCTCCGAAAACGCCGACATGTCGACATGGGCCTTCGCGCCCTTGCGCAGCGCCTCTTCGGTCTGCTCGCGCACCCAGGCCGCGAACCGGGCCTGCGCCATCGGGCCAAGCGTGGTTGCCTCATCCAGCGGGTTGCCCAGCTGATACTGCTTTGTCAGATCGACAAAGCCGTCCACGAACCTGTCGAACTGGCTCTCATGCACGTAAACGCGTTCGATGCCGCAACAGCACTGACCAGCATTGTAGAAGGCACCGTCGACGAGATTGCCGATGGCATAATCCAGATCGGCATCGGCGCGCACATAGGCCGGGTCCTTGCCGCCGAGTTCGAGACCGAGCGTTGCGAACGTGCCCGCCAGCGCCGTCTCGATGGCCCGCCCCCCGGCGACGGACCCGGTGAAATTGACATGATCGATCAGGCCGGAGCCGAGCAGCTTCTCGGTGCCCGAGTGCGTCAGCACGATGTTCTGGAATACACCCTTCGGCAGCCCCGCCGTTTCAAAGGCCTGTGCGAGACGCTCACCCACAAGCAGGGTCTGTGCAGCATGCTTGAGCACCACGACGTTCCCCGCCATAAGGGCAGGCATGATCGTGTTGATCGCCGTCATGAACGGGTAGTTCCAGGGTGCGATCACCATGACGATGCCGAGCGGCACGCGCCGGAGGTAGCGCTTGAAGCCCGGCTTGTCGGTGCGCTCTATATCGGCCAGCGCATCGGCGGCAATCGAGGCGCAATATTCGGTGCGTTCGATCGTGCCGCCAAGCTCACCGCCATAGCGCACGGGACGGCCCATTTGCCATGCAAGTTCCGGCACGACCTCGTCGTTCATCGCCTTCAGTGCTTCCAGCGCCTTCATGCACAGGGCAACGCGCTCGGCAATCGGGGTGGCCGCCCACCCAGCCTGCGCGCTCCTGGCAGCCGACACGACCTTTTCGACCGCAGCCTCGTCCAGTGCGGGACGCTCCGCATAAACCGACCCGTCAACGGGCGAGACCAGTTTGATCACATCTGACATTTGAAACCTCTCGTGCCGCATCTTTCCGTGCGGTGTTTTGAAAGTGGTTGGCTTTCGTATTCTTTGCCCTGACTTCCCGTATTCCTCATCCTGAGGAAGCGCGCGGGCGCTGTCTCGAAGGATGGGCCGCTTGTCCGGCACCTGCCACCCATCCTTCGAGACGGGCACTTCGGCCCTCCTCAGGATGAGGCTCGGACAGGAACATCCCTATGAATGTGTCATCGTCCTAGGCCCGTTCGAAACCCCGGGCGATTTCGTAGTCCGTAACCGCCCGGTCGAATTCCTCGATTTCCCATTCTGCTGCACGCGCATAATGATCGATCACCGCGTCGGAGAAAGCTTCGCGCAGGAACTTCGACTTGCGCAGCGTTTCGCGTGCATCGCGCAGGGTGTGCGGGATTTCCCTGGCCCTGCGGTTTTCATAGACATCGCCGGTCGTCGGCGGATCGAGCGGCAGCTTCTCTTCCAGTCCCTTGATGCCGGCGGCAATCAGCGCGGCAAGAGCCAGATAGGGATTAAGGTCCGATCCGCCGATCCGGCATTCCACCCGCAGTGCCTTGGTGCCTTCCCCGCACAGGCGGAAGCCGGCGGTCCGGTTGTCCACCGACCAGACCGTCTTGGTCGGCGCGAACGTGCCTTTCTGGAACCGCTTGTAGCTGTTGATGTAGGGCGCCAGGAAATAGGTGTAGTCCGGCGCATATTTGATCAGGCCGGCAAGGTAATGACGCATCATGTCCGACATGCCGAGTTCTGCCTTGTCGTCGCAGAAGACGTTGTTGCCCTGCTGATCGAACAGCGAATGGTGCACATGCGATGACGAGCCGACCTTGTCGCTGCGCCACTTGGCAAGGAAGGACACCGACCGTCCCTTCGCCCAGGCGATCTCCTTGACCGCATGTTTGGCAATCGTGTGATACTCGGCCGTATCAAGCGCCGGTGCATACTTGATATTGAGCTCTTCCTGCCCGGTCTCCGCTTCGCCCTTGGTGTTCTCCACCGGGATGCCTGCGCCGAAAAGACCGTTGCGGACCGGACGCAAGACGTCCTCTTCCTTGGTCGTCTGCAGGATATGATAGTCCTCGTTATAGCCGGAAATCGGCTCGAGATCGCGGAAGCCCTCCTTGCGGATCTCGTCGAAACTTTTCTCGAACAGGAAGAACTCCAGTTCGGTCGCCATGATCGGCGTCAGCCCCATGTCGGCGAGCCGGGCAACCTGCGCCTTGAGCATCGCGCGCGGTGAATGCGGAACGTCCGCGTGGGTGTGATGATCCTGCACGTCGCACATCACCATGGCCGTGGCCTCGAGCCAGGGAACCCTGCGGATGCTGGAAAGGTCCGGCTTCATCACGTAGTCGCCATAGCCTCCGGACCAGCTCGTCGCCGCGTAGCCCTCGACCGTGTACATCTCGATATCGGTCGCCAGCAGGTAATTGCAGCAATGGGTCTCGTCATAGGCCGTGTCAACGAAATGCTGCGCATGGAAGCGCTTGCCCATCAACCGCCCCTGCATATCGACAATACACGCAAGCACCGTATCGATCTCGCCGGATGAGACCAGCGTCTTCAGTGCGTCAAAGGTCAGGTTGCCTGGCATTTTAGGGTTTCCGGTTTCAGGACAGGATTGAGTGTCGGATGTTGCCCTGGTCCCAACGAATGCGCCGGGACCAGGGCGTTGGTTGCTTAGCCGAATTTAGCTGTAACGGTAAGGCCGTCCGGCCTTCTGCATGTCGGCGTTGTACTTCTTGAAGATGTCGACGACCTTCGCCTTGACGGGAGACTCGGACGCGATCTCGTCCCAGAAGGCCAGTGCGGCTTCTTCAACCGTTGCCCACTGGGCATCGGGGATCGACGTGAGTTCCATCTTGGTGCCGTTGACGCGCAGGGCCGCTTCGCCGCCCCAGTACCACCACTGGCGATAGTAGTGCGATGCGTCCATGGCCAGCTGAAGCATGGTCTTCAGGTGGTCGGGAAGCTCGTTCCAGCGCTCCATGTTGGCGAAGAACGATCCGGCCCATGCGCCGGAGATGTTGTTCGTCAGGAAGTAGTTGGTCACGTCCGCCCAGCCGACGGTGTAGTCTTCCGTGATGCCGGACCAGGCGATGCCGTCGAGTTCGCCGGTCTGAACCGCGACCTCGATGTCTTCCCAGGGAAGGGTTACCGGAACCACGCCGAACTGGCTCATGAAGCGGCCCGCTGTCGGGAAGGTGAAGACGCGCTTGCCCTGCAGGTCTTCAAGGGAGCGGATCGGGTCCTTGGTTGCGAAATGGCAGGGATCCCACGCGCCAGCGGAGATATGCTTGACGCCGACCTTGGAATATTCCTCTTCCCAGATCTCCTTCAGGCCGTACTGGTTGAACAGCACCGGCACGTCGAGCGAGTAGCGGGACGCAAACGGGAAATATCCGCCGAACACGGTGACTTCCGTCGGCGACGCCATGGAATCATCATCCGACTGCACCGCATCGATTGTGCCCTGCTGCATCGCGCGGAAGAGTTCGCCGGTCGGCACCAGCTGGTCGGCGGTGAACAGCTCGATTTCCATCTCGCCGTTGGCGGCCTTGTTGAAGGCATCGATATGCGGCTTGATGACATGCTCGGCCAGAGCCGGACCGGCATAGGTCTGCAGGCGCCACTTGATCGGCGACTGGCCGTGGACGGCAGGTGCCGCCAGTGTCGTTGCTCCGGCGGCGGCGACTGTGCCGACACCTGCTTTTTTCAGAAAATCACGTCTGTTGGTCATATCTAGTTCCCCTGGTTGTTGATCAAGTTCCAAGCGGCCTGACCGTTGCCGGTTCTTTCGTTGCCACAGTAAAAGTCCGTTTCCCCCGGACAGTCTTTTTATTGTCCCGCATCGTTCGGTCACCTTCCATAGACAAGGTCAGGCAGCCAAAGGGCGATCTGCGGGAATGCCATCACGAGCGCCAGCGCGAGGACCATCACGAGCACGAACGGCGTGATCGAACCGTAGATGTCCCGCATGGTGATGTCCTTGGGCGCCATCGCCCGCATCAGGAAGAGATTGTAGCCGAACGGCGGCGTCATGTAGGCAATCTGCGTCGTGATCGTGTAGAGCACACCGTACCAGATCAGCACGTCCGTCCGCGGCATGCCGAGATCCAGCGTGCCGACCAGCGGCACGTAGAGCGGCGCCACGATCACCAGCATCGCCGTGTCGTCCAGAAAGGTCCCCATGACCAGGAACGACAGCTGCATCAGGATCAGGATCATCCAGGGTGACAGGCCGAGCTGATCGGTAAAGAGGTTCTCGATGGCCTTGACGGCACCCAGACCGTCGAAGACCGCACCGAACCCGAGAGCCGCCAGGATGATCCACATGAACATGCAGGAAATGCCGAGCGTGTTCTTGAGGCACAGGATCAGGATGTCCCATGTCATCCGGCGGCGCACGATCGCGGCGAGCAGCGCCGTCAGCGCTCCGATCGCCGAGGCTTCGACCAGACTGGTCTTGCCCATCACGAACGGAACCATCATCGACGCGAAGATGACGATCGGCAGAATGCCGGCCAGCAACAGGCGGTACTTTTCGTCCTGCGAAGCCGCCCGTTCATCCTTCGTCAGCGCCGGTCCGAGTTCCGGCTGAAGCCGGCACCGGACCGCGATATAGATCACGAACATCGCTGCCATCATCAGTCCGGGCACGGCGCCGGCAAGCCAGAGCTGCCCGACGGGCGCCCGCGCGATCATGGCATAGAGCACCAGGACGACGGATGGCGGCACGAGAATCCCCAGCGAGGACCCGGCCTGGATCACCCCCGTGACCATGCGCTTGTCGTATTTCCGTTTGAGCAGTTCCGGCAGCGCGATGGTCGCGCCGATGGCCATCCCGGCAACAGAAAGGCCGTTCATGGCCGAAATCAGCACCATCAGCAGGATCGTCCCGATCGCCAGCCCCCCGTTCACCGGCCCCATCCAGACGTGGAACATCTTGTAGAGATCGTCGGCGATCTTGGTTTCCGACAGCACGTAGCCCATGAAGATAAACATCGGCAGCGTCAGCAGCGGATACCACTTCATGAGCTTCATGGCCGCGGAAAAGGGAATGTCCCCGCCACCCGTTCCCCATAGGAGAAGCGCGGCAATCGAGGCAATTCCGCCGATCGCGCCGAACACCCGCTGACCCGTCAGAAGCATCAGCATCATCGACGAGAACATGAGAAGAGCGATCATCTCATACGACATCAGATCGTCTCTCCCTTGATACGGGCAATGTCTTTGATCAATTCGGCAACGACCTGCAGGAGCATGAGAAAGAAACCAAGGATCATGATCAGCTTGACGGGCCACAGATAGGGCCGCCAGGCGGTCGGGCTGCGTTCGATATAGCCGAGCTTTTCACGGGCCGCTTCCGGCCCGCCCGTCAGGAAGGTTCCGATCAGGTCGGCGTAAAACGCAAACGGCTCCTTGCCGAAGTACCCGAGGGAATAGGCAAAGGAATTCAACGCGCCATAGAGCAGCACGCACAGATAGAAGATGAGCAACAGCACCGTAAACGCGTCGAACCAAGCCTTCTTCTTCAGGCTCCATTCCGCATAGAAGAGGTCCATCCGCACGTTTGATCCCAGCTGGATCGAGTAGGGACCGCCGAGAACGTAGTAAGCGACCATCGCGAACTGCGCCACTTCAAGCGTCCAGAGTGACGGGTTGAAGAATGTCTTGGAGATCGACGACCACAGCAGGATGGCGGCCATCGCGAAGACGCCCCACATGATCACCTTGCCGAGGCCGCGATTGAACCCGTCGACGACGCGGACATAGACACGAGCCGCCCTAAGCATCGGCACCTCCCGCGGCAACGGAACCGTCTGCGGGCAATCCCGTATGCATCGCCTGTGCCAGCAGGGGTGCCAAAAGCTCCGCCCAGTGCGTTTCCTGGTCCGGTGTCGTGATCTCGTCGTTCCGGATCTCGATCATCAGGCAGGGCAGCTGCCGGTCTTCGCCATGCCGGTGGATCGTGTAATAGACGCCGTCGGAAGGCGCGTAAGGCTCGTTGTCGCCCACCGTCAGGCCGCCGCGGGTTTCGAGGCCGGCGAGAACAGGCTCTGCAAGACTGCGATCCTTGTCCGAGATCAGTCCGATCTCCCAGGGCCGGCTCCGGCCCTTGTAGACGGGCGTGAAGGAATGAACCGAGACCACGGCGGTGGCGAGCCCGCGCTCCCGCCGCGCTTCGATGACCTCGTCGATCGCCTTGTGGAACGGGCGGTGAACAAGATCCAGCCGGAAGGACTTCTCGGCTTCGGGCAGATCCCTGTTTCCGGAGATCTCCGTGGTCTCGCTCAAGCTCGGAATGAGATCGTCCCGGTCCTCGTCCCGGTTGCAATCGATGATCAGCCGAGAAATCGTGGTGTGCACCAGCGGCGAGTCGAGCCGGTCCGAAAGCCCCTTCGCAACACCCAGTGCGCCCGGATCCCACGAAATATGGGCGGATTTTTCCGTTTCGGACACGCCGAGGCATTGATCATAGGGCGGCGGAAAATAGTTCGAGGCATGGTCGCAGACGAAAACGAACGCGCCTTCGCCGGCGGCGTTCTCGATCGCCACGGCCCCTGATGTCACGCCGTTATCAGGGCTTTCACCCATTCCCCGTTCCCCTTGAAAATCCACGACCGTGATTTTGTAATGTTTATTACAGGATTGCCGCATGATCCAAATTCTGTAATATTTGATACGAAGATTGGTGCCGCTGTCAAATGAAAATAGCGATCCGCGGACAAAAGCAGGCCACACCTATGGAACGCCCACTCCTGGAAGACATTCGAGACCGTCTCGACGAATTCACGGCCACGGAAAAAAAGGCCGCGCACGCGCTGATGGCAAACTATCCCGTCCAGGGCCTGGGGACCGTTGCCCAGTTCGCGGAAGCCGCCGGCGTCAGTTCGCCGACCATCCTCCGTTTCATCGGCCGTCTCGGATTTCCGGGTTTCTCGGAGTTCCAGAAGAAGCTCAGAAGCGAGTTGGAAAGCCAGCTGAATTCACCGCTCGCCCGCAGCGCCACGCTCGAGACGGAACAGGGCGGCGACCCCCACGTCTCACAGCTGCTGGAAAATGTCAGGGAAACCTTCGAGAATCTCCCCAGGGGCGAGATGGACGGACTGATCCGTCTCCTGTCGGACGAGAAACGCACGTTGCACCTGATCGGCGGCCGGTTTACCGACGGGCTCGCCCGTTACACGGCGGCGCATCTGAGGATCGTGCGCTCGGGCGTCAATCACATCGCCGGCCAGCAGGGCAACTGGCTGGATCAGCTGCTGGGTATGGGACCTCGGGACGTGGTCCTGATTTTCGACATCCGCCGCTACCAGACCGAGATCATCCAGTTTGCCGAGGCCGCCGCCAGGCAAGGAGCGACCGTTGCCCTGGTGACGGACAGCTGGATGTCGCCCGTCGGCCGCATCGCCAGCTTCGTGCTGCCCGCGCGGGTTGCCGTGCCCTCCCCCTGGGATTCCTCCCTTGCCCTCATGGCGATATCCGAAATCCTGATCGCCGGCGTTACCCGCGAGAACCAGCAGCGCGCGCAGGAACGCATGCGGGCATTGGAGAGCTTGAGAAACGAGGTCGATCCGACAACGGAAAGCCGGTCGTCGGGACCGGATATCTGACGCACCGAGCGGACGCCATAGTCGGAAAAACGCTTCGTCCGGCATCGGTTTTTCACAACATTCGACAAGCTGCGGCGACCTTTCAGGCGAGACTCATCTATACTTGGCAAGCGCTTGGCGATCGACGCCGGCTGCGACATCGAACCGCCGCTTCGACGCTCCCTGGATCTGGATGCGGCAGGAAGGGGCTGGAGCGATTTCTGTGAGTGACCCTCCGAATCACCCTGTCTTCAGACCGGGCATCCGGTCGACGCCCCGGGCCTTTATCCTGAGCGGGCGAAATTTATTGGTTCAGGAAAAACAGCACCCTGTGAAAGGCCGGTACTTCACGTTGCCCGGTGGGAAGCAGGAACCGGGCGAGGATCTCGTTGCCGCCCTGAAACGGGAATGCCGCGAAGAAATCGGTGTCGACATCTCCGTCTCGAAACTGGTGCATGTCGCTGAAGTCTATCGGGAAAAGTCCGGTGGAGCGGAATGCCAGCATCAACTCGATTTCATCTTCGAATGCAGTGTCCCCGACACCTACACGCCCCGGCTCGGTCCCGAACCCGACCCGCACCAGGTCGCCACATGCTGGATTACGACTGAGGACGCCCTGCATCTGCGTCCGCTTTATGTCACAAAACTGTTTTCACTTGGCTGTAGGCGGGACGCCGAAGTCTATCTCGGATCATTCAATGACTAACATTCCAAAGACCATCCGGGAAAATCTCCATTTTCTGTGCTCGGAGATCGATGGCCAGTTGCTTCAGCTCGAAGCCTTCTTCAAGACGCCGACGATTGCGCATGCCAGGCGCATTCTGGATCGCGCCGGCTACGCCCATAATCTCAAGTCGCGCATTCATGCCGCCTGCATCCAGCATCTGGCGAACACCAATACGGGGAACCGCAAGCACCTGACGCTGCGCAGCGTGGAATTCATAGCGACCGATCTCCTCAGAATTGCCAATCTTGCCCGGCTGTCCCTTCGTCACGTCGAACGGATCGACACGTTTGAAACGCTCGAGCCCGCCCGCTATCCGGCAGTGATCCGGCTCGTCCGCAGAGGCGTGTGCAAGATCGAAGAGGCGTTTTTGGGCAACGACACCGAACAGGCAATCGAGATCGGCGAACTGCAGAAGAAGATCGAGACCGAGTACAGGAAACTGTTCAAGATCTACACGCGCGGCATGCGCGACCCGAAGCTGCGGCCCGCGGATATCGCAAACAGCCTCCTGGTGGCGAACGAGTTCCAGAGAATGGGCGAATCCCTCAAGACGATCGGCGAGGCGGTGATTTCCGCCAATATCGGGCAGGCCGTCAATCTGGAACGTTATTTTGCGCTGCAAAGCCTCATGTCGGATCTCGACACCAACGGTGCCGGGCTGAAAGTCGAAACGATAGCCGAAACCCGGTCGGGCAGTTCCATTTCCGCGATCAAGGACAGAAAAACGGAAGCCGTTGCCGCCGTTTTCAAGGACGGCGAAAAAAACAAGCTCAAGGAAGAACGCGAAGGCGTGAAAAGCTGGCACGCGATCTATCCCGGCCTTGCTCCCAAGATCCTGTCCTATGAAAAACGCGACCAGTCGGCTGCTCTGTTGATCGAGCATCTTCCGGGCATGACCTTCGAGCACATCGTCCTGAATGAACCCGCCGATCATTGTGAAAAGGCGCTGGCCTGTCTTTCCAGGACGCTGAAGGATGTCTGGAAACAGACCAGGACGAAAAAGCCCGCAGAACTCGGCAGCATGCAGCAACTGGCCAGACGCCTGGAAGAGGTTCGTCGGGTCCATCCGGAATTCAGGGACACGTCCATTCGCTTTGCAGGCCAGAAACTGAACTCTCTGGACAGCATTATCCGGGAAGCAACCCGGCGGGAAGCAGCGGTCTCCTCACCCTTTTCGGTCTATATCCACGGCGACTTCAATGTCGACAACATCATCTACGATCGGGACGAGAATCGCGTCCACTTCATCGACCTGCACCGGTCGCGCTATATGGACTACGTTCAGGACGTCTCGGTTTTCATGGTGTCGAATTACCGGCTTCAGGTCGTCGACCGCGAAACCCGCCATCGCATCATGCTGGCATCGCTTACCCTCTACAAGGCGGCCAAGGCCTTCGCCCGCAAGCAGGGTGACGACACGTTCGAGTTTCGCCTTTCGCTCGGGCTGGCGCGCTCCTTTGCCAGCTCCACCCGCTTCATTTTCGACAAGCAGCTCGCGCGGCGCATGTGGCTGAAAGCCAGGTATCTGATCGAACGCACCATCGCATGCCCACCCGGCGAGGAAGCCAGGTTCCGGCTGCCCGTGAAGGAGATCTTCATTGACTGACCTGAAAATCGGCGTCATCGGAATCCCCGGCAAGTGGTCGACTGAAGTGCTCGCGGATGCAATTGAGCAACGGACCGGCTTCGGGGCCGTGATCGGCATGGCGGACGTCGCGCTCGATCTTGAGACGCGGAGCCTGACAGCTGGAAACCTGAACCTCTGCGATCTTGATGGACTGGTGATCAAGAAGATCAGCGAGGAATACAGCCAGGCGACGCTTGACCGGCTCGAAATGCTCCGTGTTGCCGAAAGCGCGGGCGTCAGGATTTTCTCCAGGACATCGGCGATCCTCGGGCTGGTCAATCGCCTGAGCTGCACGGTCACGCTGTCGAACGCAGGCATTCCGATGCCGGCCACCTGCGTGACGGAAAACGAAGCAGAAGCACTCGCGGCGGTAGAGCGCTACGGCAGCGCCGTGTTCAAACCGCTGTTCTCGACAAAGGCACGCGGCATGATGCTGCTCGACGCCGCAGCGGGAACGCCTGCGCTCAAGCAAGGCATTGCCGCCTTCAAGGCCGACAATCCGGTCATGTATCTCCAGCAGAAGGTGAACCTGTCCGGGCGGGACCTCGGCATGGTGTTCCTGGGCGGCCGATACCTCGGCACCTATGCCCGGGTCGCCCAGACGGACAGCTGGAACACGACCATCCATCACGGCGGAAAATACGAGCCCTTCGACGCGGACGAAGACCTGATCGACCTTGCCCGGCGGGCCCAGGCACCTTTCGGTCTCGACTTCACGACCGTCGACATCGGCCTGACGGACACGGGGCCGATCGTCTTCGAAGTCTCTGCATTCGGCGGCTTCAGGGGAGCACTTGAAGGCGCATCGATCGATGCGGCGGGCCTCTATGCCGATCATGTCATCGCAAAGGTGCGCGGATGAGAGAAGCTTCGGTCCAGGACGTCATTGGAGCGCTCGATCCGGTGCGCGCGACCAGGTCGTCCGATCCCGTGTGCCTCAGCGTCGGCGGCTATGTGATCGAAGTCCGGTGCACCTCACCTGCACTGCTGGCCGAACTGCTCCGGTATTTTCAGCATGTCATCTCCGCGCCGGCGGAGCCGGATCTGACGGTCCATGTACTCGGCGAGGTGAAACTCCCGTTCGATATCGACTTTGCCGACTGGATTCGGGAGCCCGGAAAGACCGGCCGAAAGGACGCGATTGCCGACCTTGCCGGCGGGCGGATGGTCCTGAAAGTCCGCACCGGTTTGCAGTTTCTGCAGTCGCCCGGCTGGGCCGTCGCCTTCGGACCGACCGAGGACCATCCCAACCAGGTCATCAACTTCATCAACACGCAGATCCTCAACAGGTTTCAGCGCGAGGACTGGGTTGCCTGCCACGCTGCAGCCGTCCGGACGGCAGCCAGGGGCCTAGCCATTTCCGGTCTCTCAGGCGGCGGCAAGTCGACGGCAATGCTGCGCCTGATGGAAGTCGCGGGCACACGGTACGTAACCAACGACCGGCTGCTTGTGCGCAGGACGGACACCGGCACGCAAGCCCTCGGCATCCCGAAGCTGCCGCGCATCAATCCGGGAACGATCGTCACCAATTCCCGCCTGGCCGGCCTGATCGACGAGGAGCGGGAAGAAGAGCTCAGGAACATGGAGCGGGACGAACTCTGGCATCTAGAAGAGAAGTACGACCTCTTCATCGATGACATCTATGGTCCGGGACGCATTTCCCACGAAGCGCAGCTCACAGATTTCTGGGTCCTGAACTGGGCGCGTGACAGCCGCGCGCCGACCGCGGTGACAAAGGTCGAACTCCGGGAACGAACGGATCTTCTACCCGCGATCATGAAAAGTCCGGGACCGTTCTACCAGACGAAGGAAGGCCCGTTCTGGACGGACAGAACGCCCTTGGATGCAGGCGCTTATCTTACCGCCCTGGAAGGGATCCAGACCTGGGAAATAACGGGGCAGATCGATTTCGACGTGCTTTTCGACGCCGGCACGGCCCTTCTGGGTGACACGCGATGAGCGCCCGGTTTGCCATCCTGCTGCGCCACGGCGCCTATCATCAAAAGCCCGGCGCTCCGAGCGCCCTGCAGCCGTATGGCCTGACGGCGTCCGGACAGGAACAGGCAAGGGCAGCCGCCGTTGAAATCTCGGAGCTGGCTGAAACCGGTGGCTGGCAGATCGATCCGGAGATCGTCTGCTCGCGACAGCAGCGGGCCTGGCAGACGGCGGCGACGCTGGCAGCCGAACTGACCGCGCGAAGCGGCGAACCAGTGCACGTTCTCGAGGACGAAGCGCTCGCCGAGCGCAGCGTCGGTGCGTTTGCCAACCTGACAACTGCCGAAATCGAGGACATTCTTGCGCAGGACCCCAGATATGCGAGACCGCCGAAAAACTGGAAGTCCGACAGCCATTACAGGCTCCCGGCCCAGTGTGCGGAAAGCCTGATGGAAGCAGGCGCGCGTGTCGCCGATTGCCTGTCCTCCCACGTGGACAGGCTGTCCGACGCCGAGGGCCCGCATGCACGGATCTTCGTCGGCCATGGCGCATCGCTGCGGCATGCCGCACATCACCTTGGCGTCCTTGACCTTGAAGACATCCGCCGCCTCAGCATGCATCACGCCAGGCCCGTGGTGCTGAAACGCACACGGGACGGAACCTGGCATCACCACTGCGGCAGCTGGAAACACCGCCGGCCTTTCGAAACATCACTCGACTGACGGACCCCAAATATGACCAACAGTCCATTGATACCGCTTCTTCCGCCGATCGATCCCGCCGCTGCCAATGATCTCGGCATACCGGAAAGTTTCGTCCCGTGGCCTCTGGACGCGGAGCCGGACACCAAGATTACCGAACCTCCGGCCCCGGATCTCTTCACGAGCCTGTCCCGAGTGAACGCGCTCGGTCCCTGGGGCTGGCCGGTCAGGCCGGTCGTCTTCATCTCGGACCTGCACGCCGACGCGGAAAGCCTGCTTCGGTCCCTCGTCGCGGCGCGCGTGATCCTGCGCACAGGTCAAGGCCTGACCGACTATAAGCTGACCACGTTCGGCAAGAGCTGTCAGATCATCATCGGCGGGGACTGCCTCGACAAGGGTCCGAGCAATCTCGATTTGCTGGACTGTCTCGCGGCGCTGATGCAGTCCGGACCGGACATCGTTCTGCTTGCGGGCAATCACGATCTCCGCCTTTATCTCGGCCTGCAATCTCTGACCGTCAAACGGGGGTCGCTCAACGCACACATGTTCGTGCGCATGGGCAAGAAGGTGCTGCCGCTTCTGCGCGAGGTCTTCGACAGGCATGTCGACTGGGATCGGGAAAAGCGGGAGATGCCGGACGAGGAGACCTGTCTTCGCCTGATGATCCCGGGCAGGAAATGGACACGGACCTTCCCGAAAATGGCCTCCCGGCACCTGAACGAAGCGGCGGTCCGCAAGGAAATGCGCCGCCTGAAGAAAAAGACCGAGAAGTTTGCCGATCACGCTAGGGAAACCGGCCTGTCGGTCCGTCAGCTCTATGCCGCAGCGCTGGCATGCCGCGACCTCTTCGTTGAACCCGCCGGTCGCTATGCGTGGTTCTTCAAGAGCATGAAAGCCGTTCACCAGAGCGGGTCCCTGCTCTTCGTTCACGCCGGTGTGGACGACAGCATGGCTGCCCTGATCTCAGCAAGGGGCATCGCGCATGTGAACAGGCGCTTTCGCAAGGAAAGCAGAAAGGATCCCTTTGTTTTCTATTCCGGAACGGTCGCCAACCTGATGCGCACCAAATACCGGGATGTCGATCACCCGCTGACGGAACGGGGTGTTGAAGACCTGCATCTGGCCGGGATCAAGATGCTGGTTCACGGACACGTCAACCGGCATCGGGGCCAGGAACTCAAGACCAAACACGGGCTGCTGCACCTGGAAGCCGACATTACGCTTGACCGGCATTCCAGAAGGTCGGAAGGTCTGGACGGTATCGGAACGGGAGCAACCATCATTCATCCGGACGGCAACATTATCGGTATCAGCCGCGACTACCCGCACGCCAAGCTGTTCGATCCGCATCGGTTCCTCAAGCAACACGGATTGACCTGATGATGGAGCGCAAGGGCCGGTTCCGGCATCAATCCCTGCAGGACAAGAAGTCCATTCTGAAAATGCTGGACGCGCTGAAACGCGGGATCTCAAAGGGTGAGATCGAGTTTGGCGACGATACCGGCGACATCACCCTGGAGCCACACGGATTGATGAACCTCAGGGTCACCGCCACCAACGAGGACGGACAGTCCCGGCTCGACATGCGCATCAGTTGGACAAATGACAGCCAGGAAAACAAGGATGTCGGCAAGCTGAAGGTGAAGGGCGGGTAGTTTCACCCGCCCGACATTTCCTACCTCAGGGGCCGCTGGCCGAAGGACGGTGTCGATCTGTCCATGCGGTCCAGGTTGATGATGGTCGACAGCATGATCCGGTCCTGGCTCCAGTCGGCCGGCTTCTGGATGGACAGGGCGGACAGGAAGATGATCGCAACCATCGGCAGAACGGCAAGCCAGACAAAACCCCAATGCGGCCGCATCCGGTCTTTTTCCAGAAGGGCCTCGACCCGTCGGCGGAGTTTTTGCGCAGGCGACCGGCGCAGGAACCGGTCCTGCACCTCGATCAGCGCAACGGCCGCGACATTGCCGACCTTGTCCTTGGCGGCAAGGTGCTGCCGGCGCCTAAGGCCGGCCTGCGCCGCGCGCAGCAGGCACATGCAATAGGATCTCAGATCGACATCCGACGCGTCGGTCACCTTCTGGTCGCAGGCAAGCTCGCGCAGGCGCTCGACCTCGGACTTCCAGACGTAGAAGAACGGGTTCCAGAAGAAGAACGGCCGCAGAAGTTCCAGACCGATTTCCCAGCTGACATCGCCTTGGCGCAGGTGCTGAAATTCGTGCTTCAGGACGAATTTCAGGTCATCCGGCTTTGCCAGAAGCTCCGACGGGATCACCACGTAGTTGCGTGTCAGCCCTCTTGCGGAAAACGGCACAAGTGCATGATCGGACAAGAGCAGGTGCAGACGCCCGGACCGTCGCCATGAATGACATCCGGACAGCATCCGTTTGAGACGCACGACGTTGAGGCCCAGCCGCGCAGCGAAAAACGCGAAACCCGCCAGCAGGAACGCGCCGATTGCCATGCCAAAACCGGGTGCGAAGGACACAATGCCTTCCGTCACACGGCTTCGAAGACCGAGCAGCGATTGAAAGTCCTCCGCAGGAATGGCGATGCCGCCGCGCAGATATTGCGAGACGGCGTAGTCGGCAAGATTGAGCGCCCCCGCGACCGGGACGACCTTTGCGACCTGCATGTATTGATAGACCGCCACCGCAAGCGGCGACAGCACCATGACCGCGAACAGGCCATTCAGGATGGCCAGTTGATAGTTGAAGGCCAGTTTTCTTCCGAACCGGTTCAACGCCAGTTTCGCGGCGAGCCAGATGATGGCCGTGAGGGCCAGCGTAATGTTCAGATCGACGTAAATGTCGAATACCTGGTTAAGTAGCGTCATCTGTCCTCCTCCTGTCCAGTAACGCTCTCATTTCCTCCAGATCGTCGTTCGAGAGTTCGTATTCGTCGACGAGCCTCGCCACGAGGGACGCAGGTGTGCCGTCGAACAGTTTTTCAGATAGATTTCTCAGGGAACGGGACTGGTAGGTGTCCTTGGTCAGCCGGGGGGTATAGATGAATGTTTTGCCTTCTTTCCGGCTGTCCACGAAGCCTTTCTCATCCAGGATCCGCATGATGGTTGCACAGGACGTGTAGGCAAGCTGTCTGTCCGACGGCAGCGATGCGAGGATATCCCGCACGGAGCCTTCGCCGAGCTTCCAGAGTTCGGTCATGAACTCCAGTTCGACTTCGGTCAGAAACTCGTTGCTTTTACGCTTTCTCATTACAGCCCTGTGCCGATTGAGGATTGGATGTGGCTCAGGCCATGCCCCAAAAGATCTTTGCGATGATTTGATTGCATGCCCCGGAACCTATTCATGCACGATTGCTTCGAAATTACTATCGCTTTGGCCATTTCCGCCCGTTTTCTTCTGCTGGCAAAGGCCACGCCTCCGCTTGCACGTCACACCTTCCAGAAACAGAACGCCCCCCAGCCGATGCTGAGTGCGAGCGGCCACCACAGCGGATGACCCATCAGCCCCAGCCAGGCCAGGAAGATGTAGGCTGTTCCGAGCAGGGTGATGAAGAGACGGTCGCCCCGCGTCGTCGTCAGGCCAAGGACGCCGCGGCGGGCATCGCCGCCGGGGTACTTGATTTCGAGCACGGTCAGAAGACCGATTGCGGAAAATATGCCGACGAACAGCAGCGCCGTCGGCCAGGTCCACGCCATCCAGCCGAGCATCAGACCCTCCCCAGGGCAAAGCCCTTGGCTATGTAGTTGCGAACAAAGTAGATGACGATGGCGCCGGGAATGATAGTCAGGGTCCCGGCGGCCGCCAGCAGCCCGAGTTCATAGCCCGCGGAGGAAGCGGTCCGGGTCATCACGGCGGCAATGGGTTTGGCCTCGACGGCGGTCAGCGTCTTCGACAGCAGCATCTCCACCCATGAGAACATGAAGCAGAAGAAAGCCGCCACCCCGACGCCCGACTTGATGGCAGGCAGGAAGATGGTCACGAAGAACCGCGGGAACGAGTACCCGTCCACATAGGCGGTCTCGTCCAGTTCCTTCGGCACGCCGCTCATGAAACCTTCGAGGATCCAGACGGCGAGCGGGATGTTGAACAGGCAGTGCGCGAGCGCAACGGCCAGGTGCGTGTCGAACAGTCCCACCGCCGAGTACAGCTGGAAGAACGGCAGCGCGAATACGGCGGCAGGTGCCATCCTGTTTGTCAGCAGCCAGAAGAAGAGCTGCTTGTCGCCGACGAACGAATACCTGGAAAAGGCATAGGCTGCCGGCAGCGCGACCATCACCGAGATCACGGTGTTCAGGGTCACGTAGATGATCGAGTTGATGTAGCCCCAGTACCAGGTCGGGTCGGTCAGGATCTCGATGTAGTTGGCAAACGTCCAGGTTTGCGGGAACAGCGAGAAGCCGGCCAGGATTTCGTTGGTGGTCTTGAAACTCATCGCGACGAGCCAGTAGATCGGCAGCATCAGGAAGAGAATGTAGAGCGCGGGAACCAGGCTTTTCAGACGCATGATCTGTCTCCTCAGTTCTTGTTATCGTTCAGTGTCATCAGCGTGTAGAACAGCCAGGAGACGAACAGCGTGATGGCAAAGTAGATGAGCGACATGGCAGCTGCCGGTCCGAGGTCGAACTGACCGAGAGCAATCTTCACCAGGTCGATGGAGAGCAACGTGGTGGAATTGCCCGGTCCGCCACCGGTCAGGACGAACGGCTCGGTGTAGATGTTGAAGCTGTCCATGAACCGCAACAGGATCGCGATGGTCAGGACCGTCTTCATCTTTGGCAGCTGGATGAACCGGAACACGGCCCAGTTGGACGCCCCGTCGATTTCCGCGGCCTGGTAATAGGCGTTGGGGATCGACACCAGCCCCGCATAGGCGAGCAGCACGACGAGAGACGTCCAGTGCCAGACATCCATGACGATGATGGTGACCCAGGCCGCAAAGGGATCCTGCGTCATGTCGTAGGACAGGCCGAGCGTGTGGTTCATGAAGTAGCCGAGCAGGCCGATATCGGGCAGCGTGAAGATGTTCCACATTGCGCCGACGACGTTCCACGGGATCAGCATGGGCAGAGCCATGGTCACGAGACAGAACGGCACCCATGGACCCTTTTTCGGCATGGAAAGCGCGATCGCGATACCGAGCGGCACCTCGATGATCAGGATCAGGAAGGTGAACAGGAACTGGCGCCCGAGCGCATTGTGAAAACGCTCCGAGGTCAGCACCTGTTCGAACCAGTCCAGTCCCTGCCAGAAGAACAGGTTGTCGCCGAAGGTCTCCTGGACGGAGTAGTTGACCACCGTCATCATCGGAATGAGCGCATTGAACGCGACCAGCAGGAGCACTGGCGTCACGAACCACCAGGCGCGTTGATTCTGGGTTTTCACTGGACACCCTCCCCAGGCGTGCTTGCCAGCCATCCGTCTTTGTAAAGCCGGGTCTGGGATTGCTTGAACGCGAGTTTGATGGAATCGCCGGCATTCGGCGCGTCACCTTCAAGGATCGCGTGAACACGGCTGTCGCCGGCCATGGCCTCGACCACCTTGTGGCGGCCGACATCGGCGACCTTGCGCACCTTGGCATCAAGGCCAGATCCGTTGCCGGACACGGAGACGAATTCCGGACGAATGCCGATTTCGGCCGCACCATTGGCGGTTCCTTCCAGCGGTCCCTCGAGGTTGATCAGTTCGTCACCGAAGAACGCCCCTCCGTCACGCACGTTGCACGGCAGCACGTTCATGCCCGGCGAACCGATGAAATGGCCGACAAACGTGTGCGCGGGCCGCTCGAACAGTTCGACCGGCGTTCCGATCTGCACGATCTCGCCGTCCTGCATGACGACGACCTGGTCGGCAAAGGTCAGGGCCTCGGTCTGGTCGTGGGTGACGTAGATCATGGTCGCCTTGACCCGCTGGTGCAGTTCCTTGAGCTTCGACCGCAGCTTCCACTTCAGATGCGGATCGATCACCGTGAGCGGTTCATCGAACATCACCACGTTGACGTCCTGGCGCACCAGGCCGCGGCCCATGGAGATCTTCTGCTTGTTGTCTGGTGAGAGGTTCGCGGCACGCGTGGTCAGCATGTCGGTGACCTCGAGCATCTCTGCGATCGCGGTCACACGCTCCCTGACGGTTGCCTCGTCCCGGCCGCGGTTGCGCAGCGGGAATGCCAGATTGTCGTAGACCGTCATCGTGTCGTAGATGACCGGGAACTGGAACACCTGCGCGATGTTGCGCTTCGCCGGAGGCAGCGACGTCACGTCCTGATCGTCGAACAGGATCTTGCCTTCGGACGGCACCAGCAGTCCGGAGATGATGTTCAGGAGCGTGGACTTGCCGCACCCGGAGGGTCCGAGCAGGGCATAGGCACCGCCGTCATCCCAGGTCAGGTCGATTTTCTTCAGGGCATAGTCCGCATCACCCGACGGATTCGGATGATAGCTGTGCCGCAGGTTGGAGAGCTTTATTTGTGCCATGGCGTTCTCTCCTCAGGCCACCAGTGCGCCGTCGGGCGCAAAGAAGAAACAGTGGCTCGGGTCCAGGTAGAACGCATGGACCTCGCCAACGAAATAGGGATGAACGCCCGGCGACAGCGACACCCAGGATTGCCCCTGGAGATCGAAGTGGGCGCTGCTTTCCGAGCCGCTCAGTTCCGTGACCTGGACGTGGCCTTCCAGGCGGACCGAATGCGCGGGGCTTTCCACTGGCATGACATGGTTCGGCCGGATCGCCAGCGTGTAGGGTCCGTCCTTGAGAGCAGCGACATTCGCCGGAGCTTGCCAGCGGATGTCTTCCGTCAGCACGACCATGTCGCCCTGTTTGGTGACCGGTGCGGTGTTGATCGGCGGGTTTGAAAATACCTTGGCGGCATCGAGATCCTTGGGCTTGCGGTAGATCTCGGAGGTCGGCCCGAACTGGACCACGTTTCCGTCCGTCATCAGGGCGGTCTTGCCGCCCAGCAAAAGCGCCTCTTCCGGTTCGGACGTCGCGTAGACCACCACCGCGCCGCGGCCTGCGAACAGATCAGGCAGCTGATCGCGCAGTTCCTCGCGCAGCTTGTAGTCGAGGTTGGCAAGCGGTTCGTCGAGAAACACTGCGTCGCTTGTCTTGACGATGGCGCGCGCGAGCGCCGTGCGCTGCTGCTGACCGCCGGAAAGCTCATGCGGCTTGCGGTTCAGATAGGGTTTCAGCCGGAGCAGATCCGCGGCTTCTTCCACCCGGCCCTGGATCTCCGATTTGGCGACACCGGCCACTTTCAGCGGCGAGGCGATGTTGTCATAGACCGACATGTGCGGATAGTTGACGAAGAACTGGTGCACAAGGCTGATATTGCGCTTTTGCGCCGACAGCTTAGACACGTCCTTGCCGTTCAGAATGATCTGTCCCGATGCAAGGCCATCCAGTCCGGCCATGAGCTTGATGAGCGATGTTTTGCCGGCGCCGGTCTCACCAAGGAGAACGTTGAATTGGCCGGGCTGAAGCGTCAGGCTCGTGTCCTTGATATGGGTGATACCCTGGACCTGCTTGGTGACGTTTTTGAGTTCAAGAGACATGTATTCTAGCCCGCGTCCGGACAGGGCAGTCCATGGAAGCGTTGTGCTTCGTGCCCGTCACAGTCGGATCGGTGATGGACCGGGGACGAGCCCCGGCCCAGACGAGTCAAGTGTTACACTTTTGCTTATTGACCCCAGCGGGCAACAAGCTCGTCATAGTTGACGGTGACACCCTGCGGCTTCTCGTTATCGAGCTTGGCCTTCGGGGCACCCGGCTTGGACAGCCAGACCTGCGGGTCCTGCGGCTCGTTGAGACGTGGTCCGCAACCGCCGTAGACGTTGGCGCGCTCGTCGGCCTGCTGCATGCGGGCCATGACGATGTCCATTTCCTCGGCGAGACGATCCATCGCTTCCTGCGGCGTGAAGGCGCCGGAGTTCACGTCACCGATCTGCTGCCACCAGATCTGCGCCAGTTTCGGATAATCCGGAACGTTGACGCCGGTCGGCGACCAGGCCACACGGTCGGGCGAACGGTAGAATTCAACCAGACCACCCAGCTTAGGTGCACGCTCGGTGAAGGATTCGTGGTTGATGGTGCTGTCGCGGATGAACGTCAGACCCACGTGGCTCTTCTTGGTGTCGACGGTCTTGGACACGACGAACTGTGCGTAGAGCCAGGCTGCCTTGGCACGGTCTTCCGGGGTGGACTTCAGGATGGTCCAGGAACCCACGTCCTGGTAACCGACCTTCTGGCCTTCTTCCCAGTAGGGACCATGCGGGCTCGGCGCCATGCGCCACAGCGGCGTGCCTTCATCGTCAACCGTGTTGTTGCCTTCCGACTTCGGCTTCACCATGTCGGCTGTGAACGCGGTATACCAGAAGATCTGCTGGGCGACGTTGCCCTGGCTGAGCGCCGGCAGGGACTGGTAGAAGTCGAAGCTGGCAGCACCAGGAGGCGCATAGTTGCGCAGCCACTCGTCCCACTTGCGGATCGCGTAGACGGCCGCAGGGCCGTTGGCTGCACCGCCGCGCGACACGGACGCACCGACAGGATTACAGGTGCCCGCTTCCATGCGGATACCCCATTCATCGACCGGGATGCCGTTCGGCTCACCCTTGTCGCCCGCGCCGGCCATGGAAAGCCAGGCATCGGTCATGCGCCAGCCGAGGTCCGGAGCACGCTTGCCGTAATCCATGTGACCATAGATTGTGACGCCGTCGATTTCCTTGACATCCTTGGAGAAGAACTCCGCAATGTCCTCATAGGCCGACCAGTTGACCGGCACACCGAGATCGTAGCCGTACTTGTCCTTGAAGGCCGTCTTGAGGTCTTCGCGGTCGAACCAGTCCTTGCGGAACCAGTAGAGGTTCGCGAACTGCTGGTCGGGCAGCTGGTAGAGATCGCCGTCGGGACCCGTGGTGAACTGGGTTCCCATGAAGTCCTCGAGGTCGAGCCCGGGGTTGGTCACGTCCTTGCCGTCTCCGGCCATCCAGTCGGTCAGGTTATAGGCGAGCTGCAGGCGGGAGTGCGTTCCGATCAGGTCGGAATCGTTGACATAGGCGTCATAGAGGTTCCGGCCGGTCTGCATCTGGGTCTGAACG
This sequence comes from Roseibium sp., assembly GCF_965232425.1. GTDB lineage: Bacteria > Pseudomonadota > Alphaproteobacteria > Rhizobiales > Stappiaceae > Roseibium. The sequence goes on along the minus strand of NZ_OZ246971.1, from coordinate 3,368,539 downwards.
GCCTGAACGACCTCGCCCTCACCAAGGATCTGGTGATTGACCTTGATGCCGGTGATTTCCTCGAATGCCTTTGCGAGAACTTCCGACTCGTAAGAGTGTGTCGGAATGCCTTCGGACAGGACGTTGATTTCCATGCCGTTGAACGGTTCGGCCGCCTTGATGAACCACTGCATCTCGGCAAGCTGCTCGTCCTTGTTTAGAACGGACGGCTGGAATTCCTGGTCGATCCACTTCTGTGCCGCTGCTTCATCGGCATAAGCAGATCCTGCTCCCGCAAGTACAGCACCGGCTGCAACTGCGGAGAGTAGATACTTGCGCATCTTCATCTCCTCCCATGTGAGTATGAAAGCCGTTTGTAACCGGCTCGTCATACTTGGTCACACCGTTGCCACGATGTCAAACTAAATATTTAGTAGGTATTTTTTTCGGGAGCGTAAAAAATTAAGATATTGAATATAATAACTTATTTTTGACGTAGTCTTGCCCATAAAACGCGTTTCAGCAGCTGTTTTCAGCCTCCGATCAACGCAGTGTGGCACAATTTTGACATTTCACATAGCGCAAATTTCGTTTTCGCTTCTTTCGCTTCAGCATCGAAATAGCTTCATTCAAGCTTCATTTTGCAGTGCAAACGAAAAAAGCGAACCGGATTTCGCAACGCGGCATGCCGTTTAGATCGGCGCGTTACGAAACCGGCGGCGCATTTCAATGGACACGGACGGCGCGGTCGGCAGACCGGTCCCCGGGACGGCGGGTCTGAGAATTGATGAACCTGTCAGAGCACGGTTCTGACGTGCCAGAGCTCGGGAAAGAGTTCGACCTCGAGCATGCGTTTCAGATAGGAGACGCCGCCCGTTCCGCCGGTTCCGCGCTTGAAGCCGATCACCCGTTCGACGGTGGTTACGTGATTGAAGCGCCAGCGACGGAAATAGTCCTCCAGGTCGACCAGCTTTTCACCGACCTCATAAAGGGCCCAGTACCGGGACGGATCCCGGTAGACGGTTTGCCAAAGCTCTTTAACCGCATCGACGGCCGCGTGCGGTGCAGACGACGGCACGCTGAGGCAGTCCTCCGGCAGCGTGAAGCCCTGGCGGCAGGCGAACTTCAGAACAACCTGGTAGAGGGTCGGTTTCTCAAGTTCGCATTCCAGCAGAGCGGTCCCGTCCGGATCATGGGCATGCGGCTTGGTCATTGCGATGTTGCGGTTGCCCAGGACATATTCGATCAGCCTGTACTGGAGCGACTGGAAGCCAGAAGACTGGCCGAGCGCGTCACGGAACCGGGTGTAGTCGCTCGGCGTCATGGTTCGCAGCACGTCCCAGGCCGAGTTGAGCTGTTCCATGATCCGGCTGACCCTGGCCAGCAGCTTCATCGCCTCCGGCATCCGGTCATTGTCGATCGCATCGCGCGCTGCATGAAGTTCATGCAGCATGAGCTTCATCCAGAGTTCCGAAGTCTGGTGCTGAATGATGAAAAGTAGTTCGTCCGGTGCATCGGAGAGTGCCTTTTGCGCCGTCAGAATTTTTGCAAGGCCGAGATAGTCGCCATACGACATCTTGTCGGCGAAGGCCATTTCCGCACCATCATCTGCCGGGTTGTAGGCCGTGTCGGGTTCTTTTTTGTCGGTCATCGGGACATCTCACTCAAGACAGCGCCGGGGATTCGCGCCAGCCGGCCGGACCGTTTCGGTCAAACGCAAACGCGGCCGGGTGGAAAACTCATAGCGGCAAGAGGGCCATCACGAAAGGGTGCACCGGTTTTCCGGCCGAAGGCAGGCCGTCGCAACCATATGTCTGTGTTGGCAAAGAAACACGTGGTGCGGTGCGTCAAAGTATGAAACGCTACACCCCGTTTTTCCAGCCCACGGTGATCACGGCCCTCCAATGTCCATAAAAGCAAGTATCTATCATCTCACGCACTACCGCTACGACCGTCCGGTTACGCTCGGGCCGCAGATCATCAGGCTGAGACCGGCTCCGCACAGCCGGACACGTGTCCTTTCGCACTCGCTCAAGGTCTCGCCCGGCGGCCATTTCGTCAATCATCAGCAAGACCCCTACGGCAACTGGCTTGCCCGGTTCGTCTTTCCCGAGCCGGTGCGTGAATTCAAGATCGAAGTCGACCTCACCGCGGACATGTCCGTCTACAATCCCTTCGACTTCTTCGTCGAAGAAACCGCGGAATATTGGCCGTTCGAATATCCGGAGGAGCTCCGCGACGATCTCTTGATCTACCGGCGCGTCGAAACCCCGGGACCGCATCTCCAGCAGTTCCTGGACGCCGTGCCGAGGGAAAAACAGAAGACCATCGATTTCATCGTTGCCCTCAATGCGCGCGTTTCCAGCGAAGTCGGCTATGTCATCCGCATGGAACCGGGCGTGCAGACGCCGGAAGAAACCTTCGAAAGGGGAACCGGTTCCTGCCGCGACTCGAGCTGGCTGCTCGTCCAGGCCCTCAGGCATCTCGGCTTCGCAGCGCGCTTCGTGTCCGGTTACCTGATCCAGCTGAAACCGGACCTGGAAGCCCTCGACGGACCATCGGGTACGGATCATGATTTCACCGATCTGCATGCCTGGGCCGAAGTCTATCTCCCCGGCGCGGGCTGGATCGGGCTCGACCCAACCTCGGGCCTCCTGACCGGTGAGAGCCATATTCCGCTGGCCGCGACGCCGCACTACAGCAACGCGGCACCGATCGTCGGCATGGCGAGTGCGGCCGATGTCGACTTTTCCTTCGACATGCAGGTCTCCAGGATTGCCGAGCACCCGCGTATCACCAAACCGTTTTCCGAAGAAGCCTGGACAGATCTCAACCGGCTCGGCGAGGAGGTCGACCGGATCCTGAAGCAGGAAGACGTCCGGCTGACCATGGGCGGCGAACCCACATTTGTCTCCATTGACGACTTCGAAGCCGCGGAGTGGAACACCGACGCAGTGGGGCCGACGAAGCGGGACCTGGCCGACAAGCTGATCCGCCGCCTCCGCTCGCGGTTCGCGCCGGGCGGCTTTCTCCATTATGGCCAGGGCAAGTGGTACCCGGGCGAAACGCTGCCGCGCTGGACGTTTTCGCTCTACTGGCGGCAGGATGAAAAACCGATCTGGTCCGATCCCGCGCTGATCGCCGCCGAGGGTACAGAAACCGGAGCCGATGCCGGCCAGGCCGAAGCGCTGCTGCAGCAAATTGCCGAGCGCCTGGAACTCGAACCCGACTACGTCGTACCGGCATACGAGGACCCGTCGGTCTGGCTGATCAAGGAAGCCAATCTCCCCGAGAATGTGACACCTGACAATTCGGAGCTGGAAGACGCCGAGGCAAGGCATCGCATTGCGCGCGTCTTTGATCGCGGCCTGACGAAACCGGCAGGCTACATTTTGCCCGTGCAGCGCTGGCAATCGAAATCGACCGGAAAAAGGTGGCGGTCCGAGCACTGGAAGCTGCGCCGCGATGCGCTGTTCCTCGTGCCCGGCGACAGCCCCGTCGGCTATCGCCTGCCTCTGGAATCCCTGCCTTATGTCCCGCCGGCCCAGTACCCTTATACCAATATCGCCGATCCGACCGTTCCCCGCGAACCGCTTCCCGAATTTTCCGCCGAGCCGCGTCCGGCAAGGCGCCAGGGTGTCGCCAGTTTTACCGCCGGCGGACCGACGCAGGACAGGCGCGAGCAGGGTCAGGGGGAAGGTGAACTCGGCGACGCGGACGTCAGGACGGCCCTGTCCGTCGAACCCCGCGACGGGCGGCTTTGCGTGTTCATGCCGCCGGTCGAGCGTCTCGAGGACTATCTGGAGCTGATCGCCGTTGCCGAAGCGGCTGCGGCGGATTTGAACCTCCCCGTGCACATCGAGGGCTATCCGCCCCCGCCGGATCCGCGCATGAACGTTATTCGTGTCGCGCCGGACCCCGGTGTCATCGAGGTCAACATCCATCCGGCCGGCAGCTGGAAAGATTGCGTCGACATCACCGAAGGCGTCTACGAGGAAGCCAGGCAAAGCCGTCTCGGCGCCGACAAGTTCATGATTGACGGCAAGCACACCGGAACCGGCGGCGGCAACCACGTGGTCATCGGGGGCGCAACACCGCTCGACAGCCCGTTCCTGAGGCGCCCGGACCTGCTCAGAAGCCTCGTGCTCCACTGGCAGCGCCATCCGAGCCTGTCCTATCTCTTCTCCGGTCTCTTCATCGGCCCGACATCCCAGGCCCCGCGCGTGGACGAAGCCCGCCACGACGGGCTTTACGAACTGGAAGTCGCCCTTTCCCAGATCCACCGTCCCGGCGAGGGTGCCGCGCCGTTCCCGTGGCTGCTCGACAGGCTGCTGCGCAATCTTCTGGTCGATGTCACCGGCAACACGCACCGGGCCGAAATCTGCATCGACAAGCTCTACTCCCCGGACGGTCCGACGGGCCGCCTCGGTCTCGTCGAGTTCAGAGGGTTCGAAATGCCGCCAGACCCGCGCATGAGCCTTGCGCAACAATTGCTTCTGCGCGCGCTTGTCGCCCGGCTCTGGCAGCATCCTCTGTCGGGCAATCTCACACGCTGGGGCACAACGCTACACGACCGGTTCATGCTGCCGCATTTCGTCTGGGCGGATTTCATGGACGTACTCCGCGATCTGGAGCACCATGGCTTTGCGATGCGTCCGGAATGGTTCGAGGCCCAATGCGAATTCCGCTTTCCCTTCTGCGGGGAAATCGAGGTTGAAGGTGTGCAACTGGAACTGCGTCAGGCCCTGGAGCCCTGGCACGTGCTTGGCGAAACCGGCGCAATCGGTGGCACTGTCCGCTACACCGACAGTTCCACCGAGCGCCTGCAGGTCAAGCTGTCGGCCGCCGATCAGGAACGCTATGCCGTGACCTGCAATCGCCGGCTGATCCCGCTTAAGAAAACAGAGACCAACGGCATTGCGGTTGGCGGCGTCCGCTACAAGGCCTGGCAGCCGTCCATGGCGCTCCATCCTGTTCATCCGGTGGATGCACCGCTGACATTCGATATTTTCGATCGCTGGAGCGGCCGGGCCATCGGCGGCTGCGTCTATCACGTGGCGCACCCGGGAGGGCGCAACTACGACACCTTCCCCGTCAACGGCAACGAAGCCGAAGCCCGCCGGCTTTCGCGCTTCGAGCCGCACGGGCACACGCCCGGGCTCTACACGCCGCAGACCGAGCACCCGCACCCGGAGTTTCCTTTGACCTTGGACCTCAGACGCCCTGTGGGTGTATAAGGCTCTTTCGGCTTTGAAAGGCCCGGCACGGGAATCATGGAATGAGTTTGGACGAAACGGCAGAAAGCGGCGGTCAGGGATACGGTTTGTTGAAATCCTACCGGCCGTTTCCGGGCGTTTCGGACGAACTCCTTGATCCGGCCGGCAACGTCCGCCCGGTGTGGCGGCCGTTTCTGGACCACCTGTCCTCGCTCAGCACCGAAGACATCAACGACCGCTTCGCGCGCGGCAACCAGTATCTCAACGACGCCGGTGTCTATTTCCGCCAATACGGCCAGGACGGTGCCATGGAGCGGGAATGGCCGCTCAGCCACATTCCCGTCGTCATTGGCGAAGGGGACTGGCAGGCGATCGCGGACGGGCTGGTGCAGCGGGCGGAGCTCCTGGAAAAGGTGGTGGGAGACATCTACGGCGAGAACCGCCTCGTGTCCGACGGCTATCTGCCCGCCAGCCTGATCGCCGAAAGCCCCGAATGGCAGCGGCCTCTGGTCGGCGTCACACCACGATCGGGCTACTTCCTGCATTTCCTCGCCTTTGAAATCGGCCGGGGACCGGACGGCACCTGGTGGGTGCTGTCCGACAGGGCGCAGGCGCCGTCCGGTGCCGGTTTCGCCCTGGAGAACCGGGTGGCGACGGGACGCATCTTCAACGAGTTCTTCGCCAGGGCCAACGTCCACCGGCTCGCCGGCTTCTTCCGACGGTTTCGCGACCATCTTCTGGATCTGCGCGGTGAGCAGGATAGCCGCGTCTCCATCCTGACCCCGGGCCCCCTCAACGACACCTATTTCGAGCATGCCTATATTGCCCGCTATCTGGGTTTCATGTTGCTCGAAGGAGAGGATCTGACGGTCGAAAACGGTCGTTTGATGGTGCGGACGGTGGCGGGTCTGAAGCCGATCAGCGTCCTGTGGCGGCGGCTCGACTCGGCCTGGACCGACCCGGTGGAGCTGAACGAGGAATCGCGTATCGGAACGCCCGGCATGGTGGAAGCGGTCCGCGAGGGGACCGTCACAATGGTCAACGCGCTCGGCACCGGCATCCTGGAAACCCGGGCGCTGCTCGCTTTCCTGCCGCGCATTAGCGAGCATTTGCTCGGAACCTCCCTGAAGCTGCCCAACGTGGCCACCTGGTGGTGCGGCGAAGAGGCGACCCGCGCCTACGTCAAGGACAACGCCGCGGCGATGATGTTCAGTCCGGCGCTGTCGACTGCGCTTCCCTTCACGTCCGGACATACCGATTTCATCGGCAAGGATTCCGACAAGTTCCACAAGGGCATTCTGGAAAACTGGATCGACACCGAAAAAGGCCGGCTCGTCGCGCAGGAAGCCGTGACGCTGTCGACCACGCCGGCCTATCACGAAGGTTCGCTCGTGCCGCGCCCGATGAGCCTGCGCGTCTTCCTCGCACGCACGCACAACGGCTGGGAAGTCATGTCCGGCGGCTTCGCCCGGATCGGCAAGGAGCCGAGCGCAAGCGCGATCGCCATGCAGTCTGGCGGGTCGGCCGCCGATGTCTGGATCGTGGGCACGCGCAAGCTGGCAATGGACACCCTGCTACATCAGAGCGAGTCGCCCTTCTTCAAGTCGCAATCGGGAGCCCTGCCCTCGCGCGCCGCGGACAATCTCTTCTGGCTCGGCCGTTATGTCGAGCGCGCCGAGGGCGCGGTGCGTCTCCTGCGTGCCTATCACGCCCGGCTGCTGGAGACAGCGGACCCCGAAGCGCCGCTGGTCGCACGCACCGCGGAATATCTCGACGACATCGGCGTCGCTCCGGAAAGTCCGATCCCCGAGGGCCTCTGTTCCATGCTGCAATCGGCCGTGAACAGCGCCGGCAAGGTTCGGGACCGTTTTTCCGTCGACGGCTGGCTGGCACTCAATGACCTTGCCCAGACGGCGAACGGGGCACGGCGCGTCATGAAGGACGATGCGGACGTTCCCCAGGCGATGAGCCTTCTGCTCCGCAAGATCACCGGCTTTTCGGGACTGGTTCACGAAAACATGTACCGCTTCACCGGCTGGCGTTTCCTCAGCATCGGCCGCGCGCTGGAGCGGGCCAACAGAATGGCGGATCTGCTTTCCGTCTTCACCGGACCGGATGCGCCCGACGGCGCGCTGGAACTTCTCTTGGAAGTCGGGGACAGCGCCATGTCCATGAGCCGGCGCTACGCGGTGTCGCTGAGCCACGCAACGGTGCTTGACCTGCTTGCCATGGACCCGAAGAACCCGCGTTCGGTAATGTATCAGCTCACCGACATGAAAGAGCACATCGATGTCTTGCCGGGTGCATCGGAAAACGGCTACCTGTCCGACCTGGCCCGCGCGGTGCTGCAGATCCACACCAGCCTTGCCGTCGCCACCCCCGAGACGCTGACCCAGGACACCCTGGGAGAACTCAGGGACCAGATTGCATTCCTGTCGGTCGAGCTGTCAGATGCCTATATCCGCTAGGGTCCGCCGGACCGGACAGGATCAAATGCGGGAGGAGCTGCCGTGCTTTACGACGTGAACCTCGAAATCACCTATGACTATGCCAGCCCCGCGAATTCGGGCCGGCATTCGCTGCGCCTCGTTCCCGCATCGATCCCCGGTGAACAACGACTCGTGTCGTCAAGCGTCAGGCTCTCGCCCGGACCGACGGAACGGCGCAACAGAACGGATTTTTTCGGCAATGCCGTCACCGATGTGGTCTTCCGCCGTGCCCACAGCGAACTCGCCTTCAGGCTTACGGCCCGGATCGACCGCACGTCCGTTCCGCACGAGCTCGACATCTCTCCTCCCCTGTCCCTTCTGAAAAGGGAACTCGTCGGCATCCAGTCCCTCGGGCCCGACGAACCGGTTCATTTTCTGACCGCGTCGCCGCGCCTGCCGCTGGCGCCGGCCTTCGCGGTCTACGCGCAGGAGCACACCAGCCCGGAGATGAGCGCGGTGGCCGCAGTCGAGGCGATCGGCAGGGCCTTGAATCAGGACATGGATTTCGATGCGGATGCCACCACGGTCGACACGCCGGCGCTCGATGCATTCGAGCGCCGGCACGGCGTTTGCCAGGACTTCTCGCATATCATGATCGCCTGCCTCAGAAGCATCGGTATTCCTGCCGGATATGTCAGCGGCTTCCTTAGGACGATCCCGCCGGAAGGCCAGCAGCGTCTGGAGGGCGCCGATGCCATGCACGCCTGGGTGCGCGCCTGGTGCGGCATTGAGAGCGGCTGGATCGAGTATGATCCGACCAACGCACTGCGTGTCGGCCAGGACCACATTGTCGTGGCCCGCGGCCGGGACTACGGCGATACGGCGCCCGTTAAGGGCGTCCTGCGCACCGCCGGCACCCAGACCACGGGTCACAAGGTCGACGTCATTCCAAGGTAAGACCGGTCAGCGGATCGAAAGTCCAGGGTCCGGAATTTTCTCCCGGTTTGGCATCCTGGTTTGCCGCCCAAGCCACACGATCGGAACTCGTATTCCCTGTGGCCGAAGGTCAATAGAAGGCGAATGGTCAATCGCCAGGAAGCAAGGGCATGGATTGCCAGATCAGGTCTGGCAATGACGGACAAGGTCGAAAGGCAAAAACCACATCCTGAGGAGCGCGCAGAGCCGGAGCGCACGAGCCGAAGCGAAAGTTCCCTCTCCCGCCGGGAGAGGGCCAGGGTGAGGGATGAAACGCTTGCGTGTCTCACCGGGGCTCGTCCCCTCACCCGGCGCAGTCGCGCCGACCTCTCCCGGCGGGAGAGGTAACCGTCAGCCGGCGACCAAAGAGCCCGTTCGACCAAGGCAAAAGCCTCCCGGTTTGCCGCGTGCGCGGCAAGACCGCTTAGCGGATCGCCTTGTCTTCGCCGTCGAAAAAGTGCATCCGTGTCTCGTCGAACGTCAAGCCGATCCGCGCGCCTTCCTCGATTGAATCGCTGCCGCTGATCCGGACGAGAATGGTTTCAAGACCGTCCAGCGCCACATAGAGGAAGATGTCGGCGCCGAGATATTCGGCGACCTCGACCGTTCCGCTGCAATGGCCTTCGCCTTCACCCACGATCGTCATGTGTTCGGGCCGGATGCCGAGCTTGTGCGGCTTCTGCGGCTGATCCGCATGCGGATAGTGGCCGCCGCCATGCCCCTGGAGCGAGAACTGGTCCCCCTCGACGGAACAGGGCAGCACGTTCATTTTCGGTGAACCGATGAACTGCGCGACGAAGAGATTGTCAGGGCGTTCGTAAAGTTCGCGCGGGGATCCGACCTGCTCGATCTGTCCGGCCTGCAGCACCACGATCTTGTCGGCAAGCGTCATCGCCTCGACCTGGTCGTGGGTCACGTAGATCATGGTGGTCCCGAGGCTCTTGTGCAGCCGCGCGACTTCGAAACGCATCTCCACGCGGAGCGCCGCGTCGAGGTTCGAAAGCGGTTCATCGAACAGGAACGCGCTCGGTTCGCGCACGATCGCACGACCGATGGCCACGCGCTGGCGCTGGCCGCCCGACAGGGCTTTCGGCCTGCGGTCCAGGTAGTCGTCCAGCTTCAGCACTTCGGCCGCCGCGTTCACCTTGCTCTCGATTTCAGGCTTGGGAACGCCTGCGGTCTTCAGTCCGAACCCGACATTCTCGCGCACGGACATGTGCGGATAGAGCGCATAGGACTGGAACACCATCGACAGGCCACGCCCGGAAGGCGGCAGCGCAGTCACGTCCTTGGCATCGATCTCGATCGAGCCGCGGCTTGTCTCCTCAAGCCCCGAAATCAATCGCAGCAGGGTCGATTTTCCGCAGCCGGAAGGTCCGACAAAGATGACGAATTCACCGTCCTGAATATCCAGATCGATGCCCTTGATCACCTGGAGTTCGCCGAACCATTTCTCGACTTTGTTGAGCTGAATTGCTCCCATGTCCTCAGTCCTCCGGCTTTCTACGCTGCTTGTTTCACATGTGTTGGGGATGCCCAGGTCAGCCAGATGGCTGCGGTCCACGAGAAGGTGCCGCCACCTGCACCTGCCGCGGTCTCCGGGCTGAAATATTCGGCGAAACCGCTGGTCTCGACCAGCTGCGCCGTGTCGCTTCTCAGTTTCTCGGCGCGAACGGTGTCGCCCGCCTCCGCAAAGCCCCGGGCGATCATGTAATTGACCATCGCCCAGACGGGTCCGCGCCAGTAACGCAGCGGTTCGAAGCTGCGGTGGTCCGGATCATAGGACGGCATCGTGTAGCGCACCTTGGCAGCGATGCGGTCGAAGTGACCTTGCAGCGAGGTCAGCGTCGTCTCGTCCGCCAGTCCTGCATAGGGGGCCAGGAACGACATGCTCGAGATACCGTCCGTGTGTTTTCCGGATCTGCGGTCAAGCGCGACATGTGCCTTCAGGTCTTCGCTCCAGAGATTTTTCGCACCCTTTTCCATGAGCGCGATCCAGCCCCTGATCTCGTCCGCTTCCGCTGTCTTGCCGAGCTTGTCTGCGAGAACGAGAAGGTCCCGCGACGCCCGCAGGAATATGAACGTGACCCCCGGATCGGCAACGAAGAACGGGCAGGTCCTGGCGACTTCCGCCGGATCCCATCCGACACCCCGGCAGGCTGCCATGATGCTGAGATACCGGTCGTAGTCTTCCTTGTGCGGCCGCATCGCCGGGTCGACATGCGAGGTGTCCTTGCGCTCGTAAGGTTCGATATCCTTGACCTCGACGGCCCGGAGCGCGTCATCCCAGTCGGGCAGATTGTCCCGTCCCGATTCCCAGGGATGGATGATGGCCAGCACGCCGAGATTGTCCGGGTCCCTGTAGGCCAGATACCAGCGGTGCCAGTTCATCAGTTGCGGGAACAGCGCACCGGCCCGTTCGAGCGCGCGGCCGCTCGTGTCGGTGTCGACAAGATCCCGGATGACCGTCGCAGCCACGGGTGGCTGGGAATGGCCGGAACTCGGGATCGGGCCGCCATCCGTTCCCCAGACCTTCGGACCCGGAAAGTAACTCGGGTCGTCCTTTCTGAAGAGGATGTGCGGCACCATGCCGTCCCACCACTGCCCCTCGAACAGCATTTCGATCTCCCGCCAGGCACGATCCTGGTCGAAGGTTGCGAAGCCGAGCGCGACAAACACCGAATCCCAGTTCCACTGATAGGGATAGAGTCCTTTTGTCGGCACCGTGTACCCACCCTGATCGTTCTCGATCAGGATGGTTCTGGCTGTGTTATCCAAGTCTGCGTTTGACACAGAAGTCTCCTTGGCCGTTGTGGCCGTTTCATGCGTTGCCCTAGCCCTTGACGCTGCCGGCCGTCAGGCCCTGCACAAGGAAGCGTTCGAACCAGAGGAAAATGACGAGGACGGGCACGGTCGCAATCACCGCGCCCGCCATGAGATGCTGACGAGGCACCTCGGAGGAATTCAGGGACACGACACCGCGCGACAGCGTGAAGATGTCCGGATTGTCAAGGAACATGAAGGCGAACAGGAATTCGTTCCAGGCGATCATGAAGACATAGAGCGACACCGATGCGAGCGCCGGAAGTGACAGCGGCAGCGTTATCTTCAGGATGACGCCGATGCGCGTCAGGCCGTCCATCAGCCCGGCCTCTTCCAGTTCGGACGGGATGCCGCGGAAATAGCCCTGAAGCATGTAGAGTGCGACCGGTATCGTTGTTGCCGGATAGACGATCAGAAGCCCCGTCAGCGTGTTGCGCAGTCCGAGCTGCGAGAACACGGCATAGAGCGGGATCACCAGCACGATCGCGGGCACCATGTAGATCAGGAGAACCGATCGCGACAGGAACGCCTGCCCCGGAAAGCGCAGCCGTGAGACCGCATATGCCCCGGGCACGGAGAACAGCAGCGTCAGCACCACGGTCGCTACACTGACATAGGCCGAAACCAGCAGGTAGCGCCCGAAGTTGAACTGGGTGAACAGTTCGACATAGGAGCGGAACAGCCCGTCCAACCCTTGCGACAGGTCGATGGACAGGTCCAGCGGATTCGCCAGGAGGGTCTGCTGGCTCTTCAGCGACGTCATGACCATGACGTAGAACGGCAGCGCCACGATGATCGTGAAGATCACGAAGCCGACGCCCTTGGCGATGCGGATGTAGATCACCTCGCGCTCGTAGCGGCTCATGGCACCGAGCCGGGCACCGTTGAGGCATACGGTGGTTGCCCAGGTGGCGCCCAGAACGGTCACGATGAGTGCCAGCCCCTGCCAGACCGGCACGGTGCCGAGCGACAGGTTGAAGGGCGCCGCGAACGAGCCGATCATCAGGAGTACGAACATGGTAATCGCGGCAAGCGCCCAGGCGGGCAGACCGCCCTCGGCGCCGGAGGATTGCCGCCACACGAAGACGAGCGCGCTGACGAGCCCGGCAATGCCTGCAGCCGTTGCCTGCGGCAGGGCCACTTCGCCCGTAATCAGCGTCAGTGTTACGGCGACGACGACGATTGAGGTCACGCCCCAGACAAGGCCCGTGACGGCTGCAAGCAGGATGCTTCCCGGTCTCATAGCCCTTCCTCCTTCGGTGAGAAGCGGATGAACAGGGTGGCGAACGTGACCAGCACGACGAAGACGACCACCGCGACCGCGGCACCGGCTCCGAGATTGGAAAGCGCAAAACCCTGTTCATAGACGTCGACGGTGAGCGTCCGTGTCCCGGCATTGCCGCCGGTCAGCAGGAAGATGTCGTCGAACTTGTTGAACGTCCAGATGAACCTGAGCAGGAACAGAACCGACAGGATGCCCATGAGCTGGGGCAGCGACAGGTACCAGAACTGCTGCAACGGTGTCGCCCCGTCCATTTCTGCGGCCTCATACATGTCCGTATTGATGGACTGCATACGCGCCAGAATGAACAGGAACGAGAGTGGGAAATAGCGCCAGGCCTCGAACGCGATAACGGTCGTCAGCGCCAACGGAAACTCCATCGGTATCCCGAACAGGGAGTATTCGATGGCCCGCTGCCCGAAGAAGTTGATCGGGTCGGACACCACCCCCATTTTCGTCAGGAGCGCATTGACCGTCCCCGAAAACGGATCGAACAGCACGACCCAGGTGAAGGCGACCGCAATCACCGGCGAGACATAGGGGAACAGGAACAGCCCGCGCACGAAGCCGCGTCCCTTGAAGACCGTGTTGAGCAATTGCGCGGCAAAGAGGCCGAGAACCAGCGCCCCGCCCGTTCCGAAGATCGTATAGTAGAAGGTGACCCTGAGAACCGACCAGAACTCGTCCGCGCTGAAGATCCTCTGAAAGTTCTCCAGGGTGAAATCGAAACTCGTCAGGATGTTGTTTGCGTCGCCGGTAATGACCGGCTCGCTGGCGCGTTCCGGCCTGTTGGCCGAAAGAAAGGCGTCGGTGACCGTGCCCTCGATCCTGAGCCGCTCGCGCCAACCGGGCTCCACCGTGCCAATGGTGCAGGTCAGTGCACTGCCGTTCAGCGCGCAGACGTCCGGCAGCGCCGTAACGTCGAAGCCTGCCGGGATAGCGTCGGTCAGGACGACATCGCGGACTTCCTCTTCTTGCGAGGAGTTGCGCAGGCGGTACTCCAGCTGGGCGCTGTCACCCGCCGCCTTGGGACCTCCGCGCACACGTTCGTTGACCAGCACGGTCGGCGGACGCAGATCCGCAAGCTGCACGGGTTTCACGCTGATCCAGAAGTTGGCCAGGAGCGGCCCGGCGACGATCATCAGGATGATGGCGAATGTCGGCGCGAGCATGAGATAGGCGAGCCACATCTCGCGGCGCTGCATGGGTCCGACCCCTTTGGGCGGGCCGAGGGACTCCGAATTTTGGTTCTGTGCGCTCATGGTTCCAGCTCTGTGTTTCGGCCCTTTGGCAGCGTCTCTGTCGAGGTGCGAAAGGACAAGCGGTCCCTACCCTCCCGCGGAACGTGCGGGAAGAAGCGGTTGGTGGGGACCGGGCGCTCGGCGAGCCTGCGTCCGGTCCGGATGTCCTGCAGGGGTGGGGTTCCACCGGTCAGCCGATGGAACCACGTGCGTCAGTCTTTACTGAACTTTGGCCAGTTCTTCGTTGAGCTTTGCAACCGTCGCGGCCGCATCGCGCTCGTCGTCGATGTATTCACGCACCAGACGGTTGATCACCTGGCTGTTGATGATCTTGGAGGCAAGCGACAGCTGGCCTTCCGTCACGCCCCAGCGGCTGGCGGTATCCAGACCGGCAACAATCGTGTTGATCGTGTCCGGGTCATAGAGATCGGTCAGCGGGGCCTTGCGATCGACGCCGACCGGCAGTTTCGACCAGCCGTCAACGAAGGCGGTCGGGTTGTCGGCATTGCCGCGGCGGATCGGGAACTTGCCTTCCGGCGCGATCGACAGGGTCGACATGTAGCCGTCATCCATGGAGAACTCCACGAACTGCATGGCCGCTTCCGTATCGGCGTCGTTGGTGATGCCGAAGTAGCGCACATCACCCCAGGCAGCGCCGTCCGGGTTCGACGGACCGCTCAGGGTGGTCACGACACCGGTCTTGGACGCCAGTTCCTTCGAGGTCGGATCGTCGGTGATCGTCGGGGGCGCACTGTCACGCAGACCTGCAAGCTCGTCCAGAATGAACGGCGACCAGATGATCATCGCTGCTTTGCCGGCAAAGTAAAGTTCGCGCGACTGCTTCCAGAAGAGGTCGCCCGGAGGAGATGCCTTGGCGATGGCCTTGTAGAACTCCAGGGCCTCGATGGTTTTCTTTTCGTCAAGCGCCTTGAAGCCTTCGCCGTCGACCGGCGTGATGCCATTGGCCAGAAGCACGTGCTCAAGCACCTGGCTCATGAAGTTCTCGTCGATCTTCGTCGCAGCGACGAATGCGAACATTTCCGGCGGATTGTGCAGCTTTTCAACGGCGGCCAGGATATTCGCGTAGCTGTCCGGCGCGGCCAGCCCGTTCGCGTCGAACAGGTCTTTCCGGTAGACGACCATCTGAGTCCAGCCATCGACCGGAACGGAAGCGATACCACCGTCAACGGCAGCCATCGCGACAGCACCCGGCGCGAACGTGTCCTTGCCGAGATTGTCGACCACTTCCGTGGCGGCTTCCGTATCCAGGATACCGGCTTCGGCCCACGGCAGCGCGTACTGCAGCGTGTGATAGATCACGTCCGGCAGATCGCCGGCAGCAAATGCGGCGGTTGCGCGCGTGCCGAGATCCGATTCAGACACCGGTATGACTTCGACCTCGATGCCGGTCTTGTCCTTGAAGGCGGCGGCCATTTCTTCTTGTTTGGCCAGGCGCTCCGGCTGCTCTTCCGTTGTCCAGAAACGCAGCGTGTCTGCCTGTGCCGTGGTCAGACCGAGTGCGAGTACGCCCGCAATGGTCGAGGCCAGGAATTTACTCCTCCCAAGCATTTCATTCTCCCTTACTGCCGGAAAGTGGCTGTTCGTTCAGCCGGTCACGGAGCACGCCTGCCAGCGCCTCCGACGTCATGGTCGGCGCGCCGTCCGAGGCGCGCCGGATGAGTTTTGCCTTGGCCAGCGCCTGCAATTCATGCGGCGCCTTGCCGTCGAGAACATCGATCAGCATGCGGGCCACGCGACCGCCTGCTTCCTGTGCACTCTGTGTGAAAGTCGTCAGCGGCGGGTCGACATATTCGCCCGCGGGCAGGCCGTCATATCCGATAACCGTCACGTCTGCGCCCGGCTTCAGCCCAAGCGTTCTGCAGCACTGAATGGCGCCGATCGCCAGCGCATCCGTGGCGCACAGGATGGCCGTCGGCGGTGCCTTTGCCGACAGCAGAGCCCTGGCCCCCGCAATGCCGCCCTTTTCGCCGACTGGCTGCAGGGTTTCCAGTTCGCTGTCATGGGCAACGCCCAGCGCCTCGAGGCCCTGCCGGTATCCTTCCAGCCGCTGCCGCGCGAAATTCAGCTCAAGCGGCCCGCCGATGAAACCGATCCGCTCGTGACCGAGGCTGTAAAGGTGCCGTGCACCCGTTGCAAAAGTCTCTTCGTTGTCGATGTCGAACCAGGCATAGCCGGACGGATCGCGCGTGCGCCCGTGCGCCACGAAGGGAAAGTTCTGTTCCTGAAGATAGGCGATGCGCGGGTCTTCGACCTCCGTCCGCGTGACGATGAAGCCGTCGACCTTGCGCCGTGCGATCAGCCGCTTGAGCGTTGCAATGACGTGATCACGGGAATGGGCGGTGGTCACCAGAAGATCGAGCCCCAGTTCGTCGAGCGCGCGCGCGATGCCGTCGATGAATTCCGCCAGGAACGGGTCCGCACCATTGCCGTGGCCGACCGGAATGATGATCCCGAGCGTGTCCTGCCGCCCGCGCTTCAGGTTCCGCGCCGTTGCCGAGGGCTGATAGCCGAGATCCTGAACCGCCTTCAGGATGCGTTTGCGGGTGTCGGCGGAAATATCGGTGTAGTTGTTGAGGACGCGCGAGACGGTTCCCTTGGCAACGCCAACGTGGCGGGCCACGTCGTCAATGGTCACGGAACCACGAAGTCGCGACATCATTCCTCCCACGGGGCACCCGGCCCCAGACTTGTTCGCTGCCACTTGCGAATGGCGCGATTTATTGACGGAAAGTGTTCCAAAACCGGTTTCGGAAGTCAACAAAATCGGTTTCGGAAACCGAAAAGATTTATTCCGCAATGCGGGAACACGTTGGCGTTAAAGCAAAACACCGCTCAAATTGGTTTCGGAGAAGATGCGGCATGACACGCACGCATCCTGTGTGACCAGGTGTTACGGCGCACGGGAAGTCTGTTTCAGGACCCCGCCATCCCGGGAAGACCGGGTGCGTTGTGTCAGGGCATCGACGGTCTTCACTGTGTCATCCCGGACCTGATCCGGGATCCAATCCACGGCGCCGAACGACGGACCGGCAAAAGCTCGGTTTGTGCAACACCCGCGAGCATATGCACGGAAGCCTCTGGAAACGCGTGGATTCCGGACCTCCACTCCGCTGCGTCCGGGATGACACTGAAAGAGATTGGCAGCGCCGATACACGCTGGCTCCCCGGCCCCGGGTCTCACGTTGTTCGCCCGGGGTGACGACGAAGAGAGTGACGTTCCCCCACCGTCATTCCGGACAAGTGAGGCGACGCCGAACGCTGATCTGGAATCCAGAAATCAGCGTGAGCAAAGCGAACACTCTTTTCGATACCCTCAATAAGCCGCGCCTTCGTCGCGAAACAAGTCTGGTTTCCGGATCGGCGCGCAGCTTGCGCTGCACTTGTCCGGAATGACGGCGGGGGAATGCACCGTCGCCCAGCATGCGAACACCGTCAGGTCCTGGGCTGAACAGCAGTGGATAACGACTGACAACGACAGCCCAACTGGGCTCATTCCGACGACGAGCTCAACCGTGTTCAAATGAATTGATGACACTTGAAGAGAAAGACAAAAAGAGATCAGCAAAGCAGAGCCGTTTCACTCACCTGGCGTAGACATACACAACACGAGACAGGCCCGGGATCAGAATGACCATGCTCCGGCGCTTATATGTGTAATAGGCACCTGACGAGAAAACAGCTTGATCGACCATATCAACAACTTCGCGATCCACGTGAATTGGAAAATTGAAGTAGTGCGTAATGCTGGGGCACCTGTAGTGATACCCCATTGATTCAGCGCTATCGCGACAACGTTCAGGGTCAGTCCATCTTTGCCTGGCGGGAATGGGGGACGATCGCCAGTTTCGAAATTCATACTTCCGGCCACGAAATCTGTTTGGCGGCAGCCCTCCCAGCCATTCCGCACCCTCTCTCATCAATCGCTTCTTGGCGTCGTCGGGCATGTCATAGACAATGATGCCAGCCTGGTGCGCGCCGGGGCCGATCCCCGAGCTTCCCTC
This sequence comes from Roseibium sp., assembly GCF_965232425.1. GTDB lineage: Bacteria > Pseudomonadota > Alphaproteobacteria > Rhizobiales > Stappiaceae > Roseibium. Next base: position 3,350,572 of record NZ_OZ246971.1, on the reverse strand, counting down.
AGAAACATAGAGCACCCACCATCCAACCAATGCTCTCGGCACGAAGGTCAATCGCTCTTCGTATTGCGCCAGTTTCCATATGGTCCATGCAAACAAAAACACAGCAGCTATGGAAAGGAAGGTTTTCATGTCAGAGCACAAGCGGGTCTTTTGTTCAGGTCATCTGCGACAATCAGATAGTTGCCGGTTGTGCAGAATTTCCTGAGACGGCCCTGACCTACTCCTCAGGCAGGTCACCTTCCGGCGGTTGCCAGAGTTCGACCGCATTGCCTTCCGGGTCCAGAAAGCGGAAGAAGCGGCCGTATTCCTCGTCGTCGTAGCCGAGTTCGGTGACGCCGTCGGCACGCAGGCTCGTCATCAGGACATCGATGTCATTGACCCGCAGATTGATCATGAACCGGTTCTCGGCAGGCCCGAAATAGGACGTGTCCTCCTTGAACGCCGCAAACACGGAGGGGCCTGCATTCTGGTGCAGCCAGGTCCCCATGTTGATGTCGAAGTGTTTCTTGTAGAACGCGGCCTGCCGGTCCGGGTCTTCGCTCTTGAAGAAGACGCCTCCGATGCCGTCGACTTTCGCTGATTGAACCATCCCCGATCCTCCTTCAGTCCTCACGCCAGGGAGACCAAAGCCTCACAGAGCGGCGCCGGGTCGTAAAAAGGTGCCGAAGTCTTGCTCACAAGGTCAAGTCTCAGGACTGAAATGCCCCGCGCGCGGACTTCGGCCGTTTCGCTTTCCGGCACGCTGCTGTCGACGATCACGAAATTGAGCAGCTTGTGCGCAGGACAGTCCGCACCGGCATCCCTGTGAAGATAACTTAGAAGCGTGTGAACCTTGTCGGCGAGGGTCAGTTCAGCCGTTTCCGGGTCCCTGCCAAGGCTTGGCACATAAACTTTCGGAACCGTTCGTGACGCCACGGCCCTGCCGACACCCTTCGGCAGGAGATTGGCTACAAGGCTGGTGTAAAAGCTCCCGGGCGCGAAGCAGATCAGATCCGCGGACTGCACGAGCGTGTGGTTGCGGTCCGGAAAACGGCTTTCTGCCGGCACCCTGTCCGCAAGACCGTGGTTCAGGAACAGGTCCCGGATCGGAGATTTCAGTTCCGGGTGTTCCTTGCCCGTCATCAGGTGCTGCCCGATGACGGTGTGTCCGTTGGCGAGGTCAGCGCCGAGATGCAGATTGTCGTCGGTGACCGCGCGCACCGTCCCCTGCACGCCCACAAGCTTGGACACGAGAAAGATGATCGGCTCCAGATGCTGGTTCTGGTTGAGATAACCGCCCGCCAGAATGAGATTGCCGATGCTTGCCCCGCGCAGGTCGAACGTCTTCGGGCAGGCGGCGCGGAACATGCCCAGCTGGTTCTGGATCAGCGTGCGCATCGGCTGCTCGATGGCCTCGACCAGCGTGTGCGTTCCACCGATCATGCTGTCCAGTTCGCCCTGCAGATCGGCGTCATTGGCCGACTTGGCGAACCGGTGCGTGAACAGGCGGAAAACGTCCGGGTGACCGAGCACGGTCTCGTCGGCAAGCGCCATCATCCGGCTTCTGAGATCGCCGATGGCCGGCATGTCGAAGGCAACGCGCAATCCTTGCGAACTGCCGCCGGAGTCGAACGGTGTCACCAGATGGATGGAATTGTGTGTGTAGCGTTTCAAGCACTGCGACACGCCGTTCAGCGCGGACCCGCCACTGAAAAACAGAAGACGCGGCCCGAGCTTCGGGTTGGACAGAAACCGTTCGATACGGAACGGATCCGGCATGCGCACGGCGCGCGTGATGGTCACCTCGGGCATTTTTGCGTCAGGCCTCAGAGTCGGATCAGGTCATTCCCCGATCCATATCGCACGGAAATCGTTCACATTTGTCAATGTCGGCCCGGTCACGACCTGGTCGCCGATCTTTTCGAAGAAGCTGTGAGCGTCGTTGTCCGCCAGTGCATCCGAAGCGGAAACGCCGCACGCAGCGGCCTTTGCAAGGGTTTCCGGGCCGACAACGGCACCGGCAACCTCAGCGGCCCCGTCAACACCATCCGTATCGCAGGCGATGGCGTGAATGCCGGATGCGCCTTGCAGCGCGAGAGCGAGGGCGAGCGCATATTCCGCATTCGGTCCACCGATACCGTCGCCGTTGCGGGTTACCGTCAGCTCGCCGCCCGACAGAAGCAGCAAGGGCCGGCCGGAGCCCTGGCGCTGCTTTTGATGGTCCAAGGCAAGTTGCGCATGGGCACGGGCGACCTCTCTGGCCTCCCCTTCCAGTGCGTCCCCGAGGATTTCCACGTCACATCCGAGCCCTTCTGCAAGGTCCTTTGCGGCCTCAAGGGACTGGGACGGCGCGGCAAAGATCGTGTTGGTCACAAGGGACAGTCTGTCATGGACAGGCGGCAGAACGCCCGACGTTTCGGACAGAACCGCTGTGACGGAAGAGGGCACATCGATCTGCCAGCGCTCCAGGATCGCCGCTGCGTCCGCGGACGAACTGTCATCGCCGACGGTTGGCCCCGAGCCGATCTCGGCGGGATCGTCGCCGGGAACGTCCGACAGCAGCAGCGCCAGCATCCGCGCCGGATGGGCCGCAGCCGCGAGTTGGCCACCCTTGACCGCGCTCAGGTGCTTGCGCACCTTGTTCATCTGGCCGATCGGCGCGCCGGAACTCAGCAGCGCCTGGTTGACCTCTTGCTTTTCGGAAAGGCTGATGTCGCCTGCCGGTGCAGTCAGCAGGGCGGAGGCACCGCCCGATATCAGCGCCAGCACGAAGTCGTCTTCGCCGAGCCCTTGAACGAGGTCGAGCATGCGGCGCGTTGCGGTGAGACCCGCTTCGTCCGGCACGGGATGTGCCGCCTCGACGATCTCGATCCCCTGGCACGGACGTCCATACCCGTAGCGTGTGATGACAAGACCGCTGCACGGACCCCATGCCGCCTCGACGGCCTCGGCCATGCGCGCCGATGCCTTGCCGGCACCGATCACGGTGACCCGCCCTTCCGGCTTTTCGGGCAGGAAGGCGGCAAGGCTTTTCATCGGATCGGCCACCTCGACAGCCCGCTGGAACAGATTGCGCAGGATATCTTCCGGCTGCTCACTCATCAGGAATGCACCTCTCAGGTTTCGCACGGTTAGGGTACGGACCCATAAATGAAGTCAATTTGGTTTGGATCGTTTTGACCAATTGCGAGGAGCGAAAGCGCAGGAAATGTGGTTCATTTTCAAGCCTTTCGCGACGCAGCAGATGGTCAAAACGGCCAAATCCGAAGGACGGCAAAATGGCTGTTCCTCGCAGCGTCACCATGCTTGACCGGGCAAAAAGCCCGCTCTGCACACGCTTCCTCGCGCGGTTTTGCCATCGCTGCCGCCAAATCGGCTTCATTTATGGGTCCGTACCCTAGAGACCTGTTTCGGGACAATTTTCAAGGTTGATTTCGCGTGAATTTGTTCCGGTCAGTGTCAAAGACGGGATATTCGTGCATTTTCGCACCGGCCCGTTTCAGGAATCGGGATTGCCAAGCCGGGTGTCCGACCACACCTTTGACCGGAAAGGAGTGCCCACATGTCAGACACATCCATCGCGGCCCTCAGGGACGCGATCAGAAATCCGGAAAATTCCGACCACATGATGGTCATCAAGACGGCCCCCCGGCGCATGCGCGTTTACGCTGGAGACACCCTGCTCGCCGACAGCACAAGCGCACTCAGGGTGATGGAACTGGGCAAGTCGGTCTATGACCCGGTGGTCTATTTCCCGGCGGATGATATCGTCGCGTCTCTGGACCCGGTGCAAAAATCCACCTATTGCCCGATCAAGGGCGATGCCAGCTACGTGTCGCTGGCCGGCGAGGAAATCGGCTGGGTCTACCAGGACCCGATCCCGATGACCCGGCAACTCAGGGGGCATCACGCCTTCTGGCCATCGAAAACCCGGCTGGTCGAGGGAGAGTAGACTAGCCAAGGGTCCGTACCCTAGTCTTTTCCCACATCCTCGACATAGACCAGTGCCCGGCCCTGGCAGATCCGGGTTCCGTCCGGTGTGGTGCACACGGTCTCAAGATCGACCAGGTGTTTTTCGGGGCGCAGCCGCGACACCTTGACCGAGGCCGTGAGCGCTTCGCCAACCGGCGCGGGTGCAAGAAACTCAAGGCTCTGTTTCAGATAGTTGGTTCCCCGGCCCGGCAGCTCCACGCCAAGCAGGTAGGAAAACAGCCCGCCGATCAACGGCCCAGGAACCGATGTCGGCACACTTGCCAGATCTCCCGCCAGCACGGCGAAATCACGCATGTCCTCGTCGGTATAGGTGCGCGTGATTGCTTTTTTCGCTCCGATTTCCAGCATCAGGCCGGCTCCCCGATCTTGCAGGTTCCCGAAAGCGTCACGGCGCGGTCGGCGGTCCTGCTGATTTCGATCAGCACCAGACCCGGTTGATCGGGGTCCTCGGCGAAGGAAAGCGCCAGTTCCTCGCCGGCATAGGACGGATTGGGAAACATCAGCGTCTGCACCTCGTGTCGCCGGCCGGGGTAGAGTGTTTCCAGGCAGGCGAAAGCACGCGTGTAGAGCAGCATGCCGTGAGACACCGTGCGGCCGAACCGCGTGCGTGCCGAGAACACGGGATCGACATGGATCGGATTGTCATCGCCGGACAGCCGGGCAAAAGCATCGAAATCGCCTTGGGTCGGTGTCCAGGTAAAGACGGTGGCTGATGGTCTGTCGGTGGCAAGGGTCATTGCTCACACGTTCTCCTGAACTGATGTCGCTGCGTGGGTGTCTTTCAGGACATTCTTCCGAACCTTGCCGGCCGCCGTGCGCGGCAGGTCCTCCGTCACGGTAAAGCTCTTCGGGATCTTGTAGGGCGCCAGCTTCGCCCGGCACCAGTCTGCCAGCCCGCCGGTATCCAGGATTTCACCGGGGCGCGGCACCAGGAACGCGGCTCCGACTTCCCCCCACTTGTCGTCGGAAACACCAATGACGACCGCTTCCAGAATCGCCGGGTGGCCGTCGAGCACCTTCTCGACTTCAGCCGGATAGACGTTCTCGCCGCCGGAGATGTACATGTCCTTGATCCGGTCGACGATGTAATAGTAGCCGTCCGCATCGCGCCGGGCGATGTCACCTGATTTCAGCCAGCCGTCCTCGGTGAATGTTTCGGAAGTTGCCCGGCTGTTGTCCATGTATCCGGGCGTGATGTTCGGGCCGCGGAACTGGACTTCCCCCTCGCCTGCGCCTTCAACGATGCGTCCGTCGGACGCCGCCAGCCGGACATCCGTCAGGATCTGCGGCTTTCCGACCGATCCGATTTTCGCAGCTGCATGCCCCGTATCCATCAGGAACACGGTGGGCCCGGTTTCCGTCATGCCCATGCCGTTGCAGATCGTTACCCCGCGTGCCTGGAAATCGACAAGCAGGTGTTGTGGGACGGGCGCACCACCGCAGCCGAGCGAGCGGACCCGCGAAAAGTCGGTGTCCCCGATCTTCGGTGACAGGGCAAGCGCCTGGTAGATCGCCGGCACACCGAAAAAACAGGTCACCTGGCCGTCGTCGATCAGGTCGAGGACCTGGTCCGGATCGAACTTGCGCAGGAGGGTCGAGGACCCTCCATTCAAGAAGATCGGCAGGGTCGGCAGGTTGATCCCGGCAGTATGAAACAGCGGCAGGAAGTTGACACCCTTTTCGCCAACGCCGAGCCCGGTTGCCTGGCAATAATTGATCATGTTGGCCCAGGCCATGCCCGCCGTCTGAATGACCGCCTTTGGAAGACCCGTCGTTCCGGAGGTAAAAAGCAGGTACCAGGGAGCACTCGCGTCGATCTGCCCATTGCCGACGGGCGACGGATCGGCCGTATCCAAAAGGTCATCCAGTGCGCTCTCACCTCCATCCGCAGCCCCCATCGGCAGCAGATCGATCCCGCTGTTGCCCGCAAGCGCGCGCGCCGTTTCCATGTGGGCCTCGTCGGCAAACATCACGCAGGCGTTCGACGCTTCGAGGATCGGCCCGAGTTCGGCAACCGGTTGCCGCCAGTTGAGCGGCACCAGCAGAATTCCGGTCTTCTGTGCCGCGAACAGCAACACGAAGAAATCCGGATGATTGAGGCAGAGCACGGCAAAGCGGTCGCCCTTCCGCAATCCGGCGCCGAGCAGGAAATTGCCCAGACGGTTCGCCCGCTCGTTGATGTCCCGGAACGAATAGGACCGGCCGCTGTCCCGGTCAAAGAAGGCGACGGCGTCGGGTCTCAGCTCGGCCCGCTTTGCGGCCATGTCGGTCAGAAACTCCATGTGTCCTCCTGGCACGTGGTGTTCGGATCAGGTGAAGTCATCATGCACGCCGTTGCAGGAACGCTGTCATGCCGGCGAGCGTGTCCGGCTGAACGACCCGTTCCAGAAACCTTGCCTTTTCCTGGTCAAGCCGCGTCCGCACAATATCAAGCCGCGCGGCATCCCAGACATTCGTCCGGGTAACCGCATGCGTTGACGCAGACCCCGCCGCCAGGCCGTTCAGCCAGCCTTCGACAACGGCTTTGAGCTCCGGGTACGGGCAGACGCACGAAACCAGGCCCAGCGCGCGCGCTTCGGCAGCAGTCACCCGTTCGTTCAGGTACTGGATCTGGAGCGTTTTCGCGGTACCGATCCGTTCCGGCAACAACGCCGTCCAGCCGCCGTCGGGCGCGAACCCGACGGATGAATAGTAGGGTTGGATGAAGGAATGCTCTGCCATCGCGGTCATGTCGGCTGCAAGAACAAGACCCGTCGCCCCGCCGGTCACCGGACCGTTGACGGCAGCCAGAACGGGTGCAGGAAAGCAAAGCAGCTTCAAGACAACGGCGTGCAGACCGCCAACGAGTTTTTCCGCATAGCCGAGAAGCTCTTCTCGTGAACCGGCATGTGCGAGAAAGCCCGCAATGTCTCCACCGGTTGAAAAGCTCGCACCATTGCCCGTGAGGACGAGCGCAACGGGTTTTGCTTCGGCCGCATGATTGAGAGCCGCCTCAAGTTCGGCAACCAGTTCCGGAATGAGCGCATTGTGCCGGGCTGGGCGGTTTAGGCGAAGCCAGACCGCGCCGCCAGCCTCCTCAATCACGACCTGTCTGGTTTCGGTTGTCACGGCTTGAGCCCGTTCGCGATCAGGTCATAGGCCGTGTCGACAAGGTCGGGTATGGGCGTCTTGTTCCCGAACACGACAATTTGTTCGCCAAGCGCACGTGCAATGCCCATCAGCGCCCAGGCGCGGGTGTCGGGATCGCCTTCCGAAATCTGACCGCTTTGGACTGCTTCGTTCAATCCACTCCGGTATCCTTCGGCAAAGGCGCCGTAGTACTCGCGATAGGCATCCGGGTCGACGAACTGGGCTTCCTGGACGATACGGTAAAGGTCGGGATGCGCCTGAACGAATTCGAGAAAGGCCGTCAGACCGGCCTGCTCCGCTTGCAGCCTGTTCGAGATCGCCTGTGTCGCGTCGGAAATCGTGTGACGCACAAGCCGGCCCATTTCCAGAACCAGCTCCGAAAAGACCTCTTCCTTGGTCTTGAAATAAATATAGAACGTACCTTGGGCGACCCCCGCTTCGCTGGTAATCTGCCCGATGGACGCATCGTTGTAGCCCCGGGCGCCGATCACGCGTTCCGCGGCGGACAGTATGGCCTTCTTCGTCGCCTCGCCGCGCGCCGTCTTCGGTTGGTTGAAAGGCGTCCGTTGGGACATGGCTGCATTGCCGGCCGGATTTGTCACACCCGCGCTCCTGAAAAATGAAACATGAATCAGTATTCATGTTTCGAACGCGAAAGCAACTGTCTTCTTGAAGGTCCGGCAGCATCGGGCCTGGATGCCTCGAAGCAGTGGCGCACAGCACTGCCGTCGGCGCTGTCTGGTGTCATGGTCTTCTATGACTTTTGGACGCATCACCCGTGTTTGACCTTGATCAAGGCGATTTGCCTGATTATGCAGTTTAGAATATCTTAAAGGTGCCCGGAAACGCCACGCGTTAGGGGACCTGACGCTCAACCACCGTGACGCGAAAAAACGGCTGGGGAATGTTTGAGAGGCGCGCGCTGGCCGAAGCGGGCGGAGCAGAGGACCGGTATTATGGACGTGAACGCCTATCTTGAAGAGCGCCTTGGCAAACTTCATGACAATGGGAACTACCGGGTCTTCGCCGATCTCGAACGCCAGTCCGGAAATTTTCCACGGGCGACACGCTACCGTGAGGACGGGTCCACACAGAATGTGACCGTCTGGTGCTCCAACGACTATCTCGGCATGGGCCAGCACGAAAAGATCGTCGGTGCGATGCAGGACGTCATTGCCAAGTGCGGCGCCGGTGCCGGTGGCACGCGCAACATTTCCGGCACCAACCATTACCATGTTCTTCTCGAGCACGAGCTTGCGGACCTGCACGCCAAGGAAGCCGCGCTGATCTTCACGTCGGGCTACGTCTCCAACTGGGCTGCCCTTGGAACTCTGGCGTCCCAGGTTCCGGGCATGATCGTCTATTCTGACTCGCTGAACCACGCCTCCATGATCGAGGGCATCCGCCACGCCCGCTGCGAAAAGCGGATCTTCAAGCACAACGACTATGAAGACCTGGAACGGCTGATGGCAGCTGACGATCCGGACGCGCCCAAGATGGTCGCATTCGAGAGCGTCTATTCCATGGACGGCGACATTGCCCCGATCAAGGAAATCTGCGACGTCGCCGACAAGTTCGGGGCGATCACCTATCTTGATGAAGTCCACGCTGTCGGCATGTACGGCGCGCGCGGCGGCGGTGTTGCCGAACGCGAAGGCCTGATGGACCGGCTGACAATCATCGAAGGCACGCTCGGCAAGGCCTTCGGCGTCATGGGCGGCTACATCACCGGCAGCAGAACGGTTGTCGATTTCATCCGTTCCTTTGCCTCCGGCTTCATCTTCACCACCGCACTGCCGCCGGCACTCGCCGCAGGCGCGACCGCATCGATCAAGCATCTGAAGGAAAGCCCGTTCGAGCGCAAGGCGCACAAGGACCGGGTGGAACAGCTGCGCGCGGCGCTCGACAAGCGCGGCATCCCGCACATGGAAAACCCGAGCCACATCGTGCCGGTGATGGTCGGCGATGCCAAGAAATGCAAATGGATCTCCGACATCCTGCTGGAGACCTATGGCATCTACGTGCAGCCGATCAACTACCCGACCGTTCCGGTCGGCACCGAACGCCTGCGCTTCACGCCGACCCCGCTTCACACGGCAGCCGATATCGAGCATCTGGCCGATTCCATCAACGATCTGTGGTCGCAATGCGCGCTCGCGCGCGCGGTCGCCTGACCGGTTCCTTCTCCTCCCGAAGGTACATCCTGCCCGCCCCATTGGGGCGGGTTTCTTTTTGCGCGAAAGCAAGTGACCGGTTGGTGAACAGGCCTGTGTCGTCCGTTCGGCGATGCCGACGGGCTTTCTCTTTTCACACCGCTGCCCTAGCTTTGATCGAGGAGCCTGTTTTCGGGGAGCGGAAATATGAGAATCGCGTGCATTGTTGTTGCCTGGCTTTTGCTCTTCGTGACACCTTCGGTTTCTGAGGAACTCGATCTCGAACTCGTTCTCCTCGCAGACGCCACCGGTTCGATCGATGAAGCCGAGATCCGCTTCCAGCGCGCCGGATATGCCGCCGCCATCACCGATCCGTCCGTCCTGAATGCCATCGCAGGCAATGCCTATGGCAAGATTGTTGTCACCTATGTCGAATGGGCCGACATGTTCTCGCAGGATGTCGTGGTCGACTGGACGGTGATCGACGGGAAAGCCTCGGCGGACGAGTTTGCCGCCAGGCTCATGGAAGCACCGAGACAGGCCTATGGACGCAACGCCATAGGCGCGGCACTTCTGAAAGGCAAGGAACTGATCGACACAAACGACTACACCGGTCTGCGCCGCGTGATCGATCTTTCGGCCGACAGCGCCAACAACTGGAACGGACCGCCGATCCGCGAAGCGAGGGACATCGTGGTCGGTTCGGGCATCGTCATCAACGGTCTTGCCGTCCTCTGCCGTCACTGCTCCGGGCGTCCGGTTTCCTACGATCTGGAGCAAAGATTTTACGACGAGATCATCGGCGGCCCGGCGGCCTTCGTCGTCACCGCCGACAGCGCGGCAACCTTTGCGGACGCCGTGCGCAAGAAACTCATTCTCGAGATTGCCGCCAGGCCGGAAGATGCGGAGCGCATCCTGTTGCGGCTTGCCCGCGCGGACTGAAGCGCGGCAGCAACGCTGCAACCGGCGACAATCACAATTCTCCCCTTCGGTAAATTCACGATTGCCACACGGCAGTGTCATCTGCTTATGATTTGAAACAGGGCACAGCCGTCTGCATTTGTATCGCGTGGGCTTCGGGAGAGAGAACGTAATGGCCACCGGTCTTTTGATGCTGGCGATGTTTACGGTCTGCTACACGCTGCTGGCAAAAACGCTGTCGAACGGAATTCTGACCGCCCCGATCCTCTTTATCGGCTTCGGTTATCTCATGGCCCAGACAGGGCTGATGCCCTTCGCCGAGGCTGAACATCTTCTGCACATTGTTGCCGAGCTTGCCCTGATCATCCTCTTGTTCCTGGATGCTGCCCAGATCAATCTGCGCGCCCTTCGCGAACGCCATCAGTGGCCGCTCCGGATGCTGCTTATCGGCCTGCCGCTTGCCGTCGTGATCGGCACGGCCGCTGCCGCACCGTTCATAACAACCTACCCGCTGATCGTCGCCGCGCTGGCCGCAGCCCTGCTCGCCCCGACAGATGCGGCCCTCGGTCAGGCTGTCGTCACCAACGAGGCGGTACCGGAAAGGGTCCGCCGCGCACTCACGCTCGAAAGCGGACTAAATGACGGCCTCGCCCTGCCCGTCATCCTGCTATTTGCCAGCCTGACGGCCGAAGTGATGCATCAGGACGCCACCAACTGGCTGGTCTTCGGCGCGAAACAGCTGATCTTCGGGCCGCTCGTCGGTGGCATCATGGGTCTTGTCGGCGGCTATCTGTTCCTAGCCGCCAAGCGCCGCAAGATGACCTCCGTGACGATCGAAGGCATCGGCGCCATCGCCATGGCGGGCGCGGCCTATCTCGCTGCCGGTCTTGTGGACGGCAACGGCTTCATCTCCGCCTTCGTTGCCGGCCTGTGCTTCGGGAACATCATCAAGGGCCAATGCGCCTTCATCTACGAATTCACCGAAAACGAAGGCCAGATGCTCGCCTGGGGGGCGTTCTTCCTGATCGGGCTTGCCTTGCTGCCCGGCGCCATCGCCCATCTGGATACCGGCATGCTGGCGATCATCCTGACCAGCCTGTTTGTTGTCCGCCCGCTCGCCGTATGGCTGTCGCTGTCGGGAACGGATGCCGCCCCGCTGACGAAACTGTTCTTCGGCTGGTTCGGGCCGAGAGGCCTCGCCACTGCCCTGTTCGCCCTTCTCGTGGTCGACCAGATCGATCATGACATCGGCGAATACCTGTTGAACCTTGCCGTCAACGCGGTCTGGATCAGCGCCGTCTTGCATGGGGTGACCGCCGTTCCCTTTGCCAGGTGGTATGGTGCGCGCATGTCGGACGACGAAGACGCCGCGGAGATGGCTGCCGTGCCGCCAATGCGCCCGGAAGGGGCAGCCAAACACTAAGTGACCGAAGAAAACGCCAGAATGTCAGCCAAGGTTTCACAAAAATCAGAAGCCGTTAGCCGGGGGAAGAAATGAAAAAACATGCTGTAGCCACCTTGAGCACCCTGCCGGACCGCGACCCGCAATACGCACTCGTCGCGGATGTCGATCTTGTGGTCGTCCGCTTCGACGAAGAGGTCTCCGTCTTCTACGGCCGGTGCCTGCATCGCGGCGCGCTGATGTCGGACGGCTACGTTCAGGGGGACAATCTCATCTGCGGTGTCCACTACTGGGACTACCGTGTCGACAGCGGCGTTTCCGAATACAACAACTCCGAGGCCCTGCCCAAGTTCAAGAGCTGGATCGAAGGGGACGAGGTTCTGGTCGATGAGGACGAGATCGCGGCCTGGGCGAAGGACAACCCGCAGCCGTTCCAGCGCGATCAGTACCTGGGTCTTTATGCCGACACCAGCCACGGCACGGAGGAAGAACCTTACAACGGCCTGATCCAGCAATATGCGCGCGACGGTCTGAGCAAGACAGGTCACCATGGCCGCGTCGATGCAATGGGCGTGCCCCGCACCCAGCTGCCCGACTGGGACGACATCCAGATCCTGACGGCGCAGCTGCAGCGGTTTCCGCTTCTTGACGATGATCCGGTCGGAACCGATGTCGTCATCGGGCCCAACGCCCAAAAGCCGCTCCGCCTGAAGATCCCGCTGTTCGTATCCGACATGAGCTTCGGTGCGCTTTCCGAGCCGGCCAAGGTGGCGCTTGCCCGCGGCGCGGAGCTCGCCGGCACCGGGATATGTTCCGGCGAGGGCGGCATGCTGCCGGAGGAACAGGAAGCCAATTCCCGCTATTTCTATGAGCTCGCCTCGGCCCGTTTCGGCTTCGACTGGGAAAAGCTCGACCGGGTTCAGGCCTTCCATTTCAAGGGCGGCCAGGGGGCCAAGACGGGAACCGGCGGTCACCTGCCGGGGGCCAAGGTCAAGGGAAAGATCGCCGAGGTGCGCGGCCTGCAGGAAGGCACTGACGCGATCTCGCCGCCCCGTTTTCCGGACTGGACCGACGTCTCCGAGGTCAAGGACTTCGCCGATGAAGTGCGCACCCGGACCGGCGGCATTCCGATCGGCTACAAGCTGTCGGCGCAGCATATCGAGAAGGACATCGACGCGGCGCTGGAAATCGGCGTCGACTACATCATCCTGGACGGGCGCGGCGGCGGCACCGGTGCGGCCCCCATCATTTTCCGTGACAACATATCCGTTCCGACCATCCCGGCGCTTGCCAGGGCGCGGCGCCACCTGGACAAATCCGGCAGGTCCGATGTCAGCCTGGTGATCACGGGGGGCCTGCGCAAACCGGCAGACTTCGTGAAGGCGATGGCGCTCGGCGCGGATGCCATTGCGGTCTCCAATGCGGCGATGCAGGCCATCGGCTGCATCGCCATGCGGGCTTGCCACACCAACAACTGCCCGGTCGGTATAGCGACCCAGAAGCCGCATCTCGTCAGCCGGATCCAGGTCGAAAAGTCCGCCCGCCAGCTCACCAATTTCTTCGAGGCTTCGGTCGAACTGATGCAGGTGATGGCGCGCGCCTGCGGCTACGCGCACCTGAACGAATTCAACCCGGACGACCTGACCACCTGGAAGCGGGAAATGTCCGACCTGTCGGGCGTCGCCTATGGCGGTGTTGCCTGACCCGGTCAGAAAGTTTTGAGGGAGACGAACATGAACACCCAATCGCTTGACTGGATCAGGGTCGGCCACACCGACGATTTGCCGGAAGGCCGCGTGAAGACCGTGACCGCGCGCACCACCTCCATCTGCCTGTCGCATTTCGACGGCCAGTGGGCCGCCATGGAAAATCACTGCCCGCACCAGCGCGGGCCGCTCGGGGAAGGATCGATCGAAAAGGGCACCGACGGCAAGTGCTGGATCCGCTGCCCCTGGCACGGCTGGGATTTCGATCCGCTCACCGGCAAGCCGCCCGGCGGACACGAAGACAGCGGCCAGCAGATCTACCCGCTCAAGATCGAGAACAACGAGATCTTCGTGGGCCTCGAGCCGGAACCGGAGCACGAGCGCACCGCAACCGATGTCATGGCCGAGACCATGGTCAACTGGGGCGTCAAGCGCGTCTTCGGCATGGTCGGTCATTCCAATCTCGGCCTTGCCGATGCGATCCGGCTTCAGGTCAACAAGGGCAAGCTCGGTTATGTCGGCATCCGTCACGAAGGTGCAGCGGCCTTTGCCGCCTCGGCCTACGGCAAGCTGACAGGCAAGCCGGCCGGCTGCCTGACCATTGCCGGACCGGGCGCAACCAATCTGATGACCGGCCTTTGGGACGCCAAGGTTGACCGCGCACCTGTCCTGGCGCTCACCGGTCAGGTGCAAACCCAGGTCTTCGGCCCCGGTGCGTTTCAGGACATCGACCTGAAATCCGCTTTCGAAGCCGTTTCCAGGTTTTCCCAGCCTGTCCTGAGCACGTCCAACCACGCCGAACTCATGTCGCTCGCCCTGAAGACAGCCATCGTCGAGCGCGATGTCGCCAACCTGATTTTCCCCGACGACGTCCAGACAATCCCGAGCGAAAAGCCGGCCGGGCATCCGGAAGGACGCCTCGGCGGAACCAATATTTCACCGTCGCCGGACGATCTCGCGAAAGCCGCGGAAATGATCAACGGTGCGAAACGGCCCACGATCGTGCTCGGGTACGGCGCCAAGGACGTGCGCGAGAAGGTCATCGCACTGGCCGAGAAAATCGGCGCCCCGGTGATGACCACCTTCAAGGGCAAGGGACTGATCCCGGACACCCATCCGCTGGCCGCGGGCGTGCTCGGGCGGTCCGGCACGCCGATCGCCAGCTGGTTCATGAACGAGGCGGACCTGATCATCTCGCTCGGCTCGTCCTTTGCCAACCACACCGGGATCGCGCCTTACAAGCCGATCATCCAGGTGGATTTCGAACGCATGCAGCTCGGCAAGTTCCACCCCGTCGCGCTTCCGGTCTGGGGTGAAATCGGTACCTTCTGCGACCTGATTGCCAGCTCCTTGTCCAAGGCGGCGGATGCCGCCGACCAGAAGGCGGAACTCGTCGAGCGGTGGGCCATCTGGCGGCAGGAAAAGGAAACACGCCTGTCGGAAGATCATGGCGGCGGTATTCATTCCGCGGCGATCTTCAAGGCGCTGACCGAGCTGTGCCCGGACGATGCCATCATCCCCGTGGATGTCGGCAACAACACCTATTCCTTCGGCCGTTATTTCGAACCGCGCGGCCAGCGCATCCTGATGTCCGGCTATCTCGGCTCCATCGGCTTCAGCCTTCCCGCCGCGCTCGGGGCGTGGTGCGCGACGCAGGATTTCGAGGACTACAGGGGCCGCAAGGTCATCTCGATTTCCGGCGACGGTGGCTTCGGTCAATACGCGATGGAATTCACCACCGCCGTCAAATACGGGATGAACATCACCCATATCCTGCTCAACAATTCCGAACTCGGAAAGATTTCCAAGGAACAGCGTTCCGGCGAATGGCCGGTCTGGGAGACCAATCTCACCAATCCGTCCTTCGCCGCCTTCGCCCGCCTTTGCGGTGGCCACGGGCACCGTGTCACGGAGGCATCCGAACTCGGTGACGCCATTGCCAAGGCCATCGCCCATGACGGCCCGTCGCTTGTCGAGATCATCACCGATGCGGATCTGGTGTGACCGGTATTGCAGCGCGCCAGAACCTCATCCTGAGGAGGGTCGGCAGGCCCGTCTCGAGGGGTGGCGACAAAACGCTGGATCAGACCGGCCATCCTTCGAGACAGCGCTTTGCGCTTCTTCAGGATGAGGCTAACGTTACGTGTCGATCCAGGCCTTGCGCTTCGCTTCAGCCGGGATGACAAACTAGGGAAATACGGAGGGCACCCGTTGCAGACTGCAGAACTACTCCTTGAGCTGGGCCGCATCTACCTCATCACCGGAGGGATCGTTGCCGCGCTGTTTCTGGTCATCGGCATCGATCGCGTGGAACCGTCCGCGCGCGGGTCCTACGCGTTCCGCCCCCTGCTGATCCCCGGCATCTGCCTGATCTGGCCGCTGGTCCTGTATCGCTGGATCACCTTGGAAAAACACGGAGAAGATGCCCGGTGAAACGCTCCCATCGCACAGCCCACGCAAGGATCTGGACGGTTCTCGGCATCCTGCTGCCCCTCGCCTTTTTCACGGTCCTGGCACTGCGTCAGACGCCGCCTGCTGACCGGCCCGCCATTCTGATCGAAGCACCGGCCGGCGGTGCGAACGGGACGGAGGCCGCGCAATGAGCGTTCAATACACACCGGTCATCTGGAACCGGAACAAGATCTTCTATGACGCCGTCCTGCTGATTGCCGTGGCGCTTTACCTCTACATCTACATCCGCGTTGCCCCCGGCTTCGAGGATGTGACCAAGCCGATTGACGGCGCGACGCTGCGCATGCGTGCTTTCGGCAGTTGTGCCTTCCTGATGCTGACGGTGATCCTGTGCATCGGGCCGCTTGCCCGGCTCGACCGCAGGTTCCTGCCGCTTCTATACAATCGCCGCCATTTCGGTGTCATGACCGCCGGGATCGCGGCCGTGCACGCCAACTATGTCCTCGGCTGGTATTACAATTTCTCGCCGACCAACAAGTATGTCGCGCTTCTGTCCTCCAATACGAATTACGGCCAGGTCCTCGGCTTCCCGTTCGAGACGCTCGGTATTGCCGCGCTCCTGATCCTGTTCGTGCTTGCGGCCACCAGTCACGATTTCTGGCTGAGCTTCCTGGGGGCACCCATCTGGAAAGCGCTGCACATGTTCATCTATGCGGCCTACGCCTTCGTCGTGCTGCATGTCGCGCTCGGCGCGCTTCAGGGTGCCGGCGATCCGATTTTCACCAGTGTCGTCGCGGCCAGCGTCGTTCTGGTTTCCGCGCTGCACGTCACCACGGGCCGGATGGAAGCACGCCGCGACCGAGGCGAGGAAACCGCGAAGGCGTCGCTCCAGCAACAGGGCTGGCTGGTCGCTGGTGACCTCGACGAGATCGACGACGACTGTGCCAAGGTCGTGACCCTGTCGGATGACGAACGCGTTGCCATCTTCAAATATGACGGCAAGCTGTCCGCCATCACCAATGCCTGCGCGCACCAGAACGGCCCGCTCGGAGAAGGCAAGGTTCTGTGGGGCTGCATCACCTGTCCCTGGCATGGCTACCAGTACAATCTGAGCGACGGGCGCGCCCCGGCGCCCTTCACCGAGAAAATTTCCACCTACCGGCTGCAGCTGATCGGGTCGACAATCCTGCTCGACCCGAACGCCTTGCCCCCCGGCACCCATGTTGACCCTGTCGAGATCGGAGAAGCGGCATGAGCTGGAGACAGACAAAAGACGCGCCCTTCTATGTCGGCTATCTCAACGCCGTGCCGAAACCGCTCGTCACCTTCCTTGCGGTTTTCGCAATCTGTTTCGCCGGCGGGCTCGGACTTGCAGCGCTCGCCCTGTCATCGACCCAGAACGATCCCGGCAGCGGCGGCTTCCAGTGGGGCAACCGCTTTGAGAATGTCGGCATTCTGGAACTGCGTCCCTATCCGGTCCTGAGGGTCGCAGCGGATGGCGAATCCGAACCGCGTACCTACATGCTCGCCGGACAGGGCAAACGCGGCGCCTTCAACCAGGCTGAAAAGCACGGCAGCACGCCGGTGACCCTGCGCGGCGTTCCGGTCAACCGCGGCGATCTCACCATGATCCAGGTCGGCAGGGTCGAAACCGCCGAAGACGCAGGTGCATCCTTCACGCCGTCCGAGCCGGTGCCGCTCGGGCGCTGGAAACTCACCGGAGAAATCTGCGACGGCAAATGCTATGCCGGGGCGATGCGTCCCGGACGCGGTCTTGCGCACAAGGCCTGTGCCGACCTCTGTCTGACGGGAGGCATCCCGCCGGTCTTCGTTTCATCCGGTCCGGTCGAGAACCGCAACTTCTTCCTGATGGCGGACAAGGACGGCAATCTCCTCGGCGATGAAATCAAGCCGTTGCTTGCGCTTTATGTCGAGTTGGAGGGCGACGTCGAACGCCTTGACGATCTGATGGTCTTCAAGGTCGATCTGGCAAAGGCGAGGATCCTGAAATGAGCGAAGACCAGACACCGCGGCCCGCCTGGCAGACAATCCTGATCTCGCTCGTGCTGACGGCCGCCCTTACGGCGATTGCCTACTATGCCTGGATCTACGCCAATATCGGTGTGCGCCAGTGGGATGTGACCAAGAACAGCCTGACAACAGACCTCCGCTTCTTCATCGGGCTGCTGGCGGTTTTCCTTGTCCTGACATTCCTCGACAAGATCATCGAGTTCGTAAAATCGAAAATCGGTGGCGGGCACTGAGGCAGCTTCAGGCCTGCTCGATCAGTGCCTTCAGCAGCGCGTTGAACCGGGCCGGTTCTTCCATGTGCGGCGCGTGACCCGAGCGGTCGAAAAGGTGCAGCTGAAAGTCGGGCACGTTCTCTTCATGCCAGCGATGGACGCCTTGTCCATAGAGCTGGCTCCTGCGCCCTGCCACAAGGTGAAACGGCACCGGAAAATCCTCCAGCAGAGGCCGGAAATCCTGCGCAGTTAGCGAAGCCCACATCGGCTTCAAGAGCACGGGATCGGCTTTCGCGATCTCTTGCGCCGCCCTTTCCTTCTGCTCCTGCGCGACGGGCAGCCCATCCGCAAACAGCCGGCTCGCGATCCGTCCCGGCAGCTTCGGCCAGTCCGGAACGATGGCATCGAGGAACACCTGGTTGAGCTCCGCATTGAGCCCGTTCAGCGTTCCGTTCTGCCAGGTGGACGTGTTCAGCACTTTCGGCGTCATGTCGATCGCAACGAGAGCGGACAGCCGATCCGGGCCGTAGCGCTCGATCATCGAATAGGCGACCAAGGCCCCCATGGACCAGCCGCAGACGATGGCATCGCTTATGTCCCGTTCCGCCAGTTCGGCATGCACCGCGTCGGCAGCCGCTTCGATCGACTGCGGCAGGCGGTCGCCGGTCAGCCCGTGGCCCGGAAGATCGGGCACAAGGCAGCGCGCATCTCCCTGGAGGCCGACAATCTGATTGCGAAAGAACTGGCCGGGACAGGACCAGCCGTGAATGAGCACCACGGGGCGCCCCGCCCCGGTGTCGCGCATATAAAGTCCCTCGTTGCTCAAGCACGCCCCGCCCGCAATCTTCCGACAATCCCGCTCGGAAAGAAATAAACCGAGAGGATAAATAGCACGCCGAGCCAAAGCAGCCAGCGTTCCGGTGCAACAAACGTGGAAACAAGCGGCACGGAACTTGTCGCTTCCGCCGCGACGCCCATCAGGTTCTGCAGATAGGTCTGCGCGAGAATGAACAGCGTCGCTCCGAGAACGGCTCCGTAGAGTGTGCCCATCCCCCCGATCACCACCATCAGCAGGATGTCGATCATGATCTCCATGGAGAGCGTCGTGGCCGGCCCGGTGTAACGCAGCCAGACCGCGAGCAGGGATCCGGCAAGCGCAGCCATGACGGCGGACAGGACCGTTGCGGTGGTGCGGTACCAGACCACCTTGTAGCCGATCGCCTCCGCCCGGAACGCATTGTCCCGAACGGCTTTGAGCGTCCGCCCGAACGGCGAATTGACGACCCTGAGCATGACCAGGAAAAGCGTCAGCGACGCAAAGAACACGAGGTAATAGGCAAGCAGCTTGCCGTTGATCCGGACACCGAAGACCTTCTCCTTGACCAGCTTGAACGCCGGTGTCAGCTCGCGCGGGATCTTGTAGTTGAGCCCGTCCTCGCCACCGGTCAGCCAGGACATCTGCGACACGAAAACCGCGAACGCGCTTGCCACCGCCAGCGTCACCATCGCGAAGAAGATCGCCTTGACGCGCAGCGAGAAGAGACCGATCGCCAGGGCGAAGACAGCTGCGACGAAGGCTCCGGCAAGGGTCCCCCAGGCGAGCGACCAGTAGCTCGGGCCGGAGGTGCTGAGCGCGAGTGCCGTCCCGTAGGCGCCGATGCCGAAGAACATCGTGTGCGCGAACGAGACGATCCCCGAATAGCCGAGCAACAGATCATAGCTCGCCACCAGCACGATGAAGATGCAGATCCGCGCCGCGGTCTCCAGCGACTTGGTTCCCGGGAACAGGAACGGCGCAAACGCGAGCGAGATCAGAACGGCCAGGAGCAACAGGGTCAGGAGACCGCTGCGCGGAGTGTCGCCGGAAAGAAGTCTGGTGAGCATGTCCGGCCCCTCACTTTGCCTTGACGACAGGATAAAGGCCCTGCGGCCGCCACATCAGGATCACCACCATGAGCGCGATGGTCGAGATCAGCGCCACCTTGGGCGCCAGGAACGCGGTATAATTGGCGAGCAGACCGACGAGCAAGGCCCCGATGAAGCAGCCCTCGACCGACCCGAGCCCGCCGATGATCACCACGATGAAGACCAGCACCATGATCTCCGATCCCATATGTGCGGTGATCGTCTCCTGGTAAAGCCCCCACATCACGCCGCCGAGCCCGGCAAGCGCCGACCCGGTCATGAACACGATCAGGAACAGCCGGCGGATCCTGTATCCGAGTGCCTCGACCATTTCGCCGTTCTCGACCCCAGCCCTCACAAGCAGGCCGACCTTCGTGTTCTTCAGGACATGGCGCATGGCAAGAAACAGGGCGAGCCCGATGGCGACCGCCACGAGCCTGTATTTCTCGATGGCCGCCTCACCGAACACCACCGAGCCCTGAAACGCCTCGGGGCGGGATATATGCAGTTCATCCGGCCCCCACACCACGTAGATCATCTGCTGGGCAACGATCAGACCGCCCATCGTGACGAGGATCTGCTTGAGATGTTCGCCATAGACGGGCATCACGATGACACGTTCGAAGGCGTATCCGAGCAGACCTGTCACGACCATAGCCGCGAGGATGGCAATCAGAACCGCGGCAAGGTTGAGCAGGACGCTCGGCGAGGCTGTCCAGCCCGCGAGCCAGGCGAGAACCGTGAAGCCGACGAAGGCGCCGACCGCAACAAAGGCCCCGTGGCCGAAATTGATGACATCCATCAGTCCGAACACCACCGTCAGCCCGGAGGCCATGATGAAGATCATCATGCCCATGGCAAGTCCCGCCACGGTCAGCGTCAGCCAGCTTGCCGGGTTGCCGATGGCGATGAGCCCCAGCAGCGCGAGTACGGGCACCAGCAGAACGGGTAGTTTCTGCAACACCTGTTCGCGCAGCGGCACCTTCTCGATGCGCGGCTTGATTGCGGTTTCGCTCATTGATGCGCCTCCAGGCTCAGCCCCATGAGTCTCTCCTGCAGGCTCTCGTCTGCCACCAGGTCCTGCATCTCGCCTGCGTGGATGATGCGGCCGTCATCCATGACGGCGACCGTGTCTCCGATGGCGGACGCCATCGCGAAATTCTGTTCCACGAGCAGGATCGTGGTGTCGGTCTGTTTCAACTCGCGCAGGGCGTCGGTCATCGCGTTGATGATTGCCGGTGCGAGCCCCTTGGTCGGCTCGTCGATCAGGATCAGCCGGCGCGGTTCGATGATGGCGCGGGCGACGGACAGCATCTGTTTCTGCCCGCCCGACAACGTTCCGGCGGACGCGTTCCAGAATGTCCCGATCGGAGGAAACAGATCCTTGATCCATCCGAGACGTTTTTGATCGATCGGTCCCGCCGAGGCCGCGAGCGCCATGTTCTCGGCGACCGTGAGATCCGTGAAGATGCCCATGTCCTCCGGCACATAGGCGACGCCACGCCGGGAAATCTCCGGCGTGTCGAGCTTCGTGATCAGGTGATCATCGAAACGGATCTCACCCTGGCTGGCTCTCCACAGACCCATGATGGTCCGGAGCGTTGTTGTCTTGCCGGCACCGTTTCGTCCGAGGAGAACGGTCACCCCGCCTTCCGGCACGACAAGATCAACGCCTTGCAAAATGTGATAGGGCCCGATCAGGGTGTGCACGCCGGAGAGGGAAAGCAGGGTTCCGGACATCAGGCTGCCTCCGGAGCCTTGCCGAGATAGGCCTCCTGCACCACGGGCAGCGCGATCACCTCGGCGGGATCGCCATCGGCGACCAGTTCTCCGTTATGCAGGACCACGATCCGGTCCGCCAGCGACCGGATCACGTCCATCTTGTGCTCCACCAGCAAAATCGTCCGGTCCATGTCCGCCTTGAGCTTCCGGATCAGCTCCAGAATGATCGGGACTTCGTCAACGCTCATTCCTGCGGTCGGCTCGTCGAACATCAGGACCTGCGGCCCGAGGGCAATCAGGAGGGCCACTTCGAGCTTGCGCTGGTCGCCATGGGGAAGCGCCGAAACGATCTGGTCGGCCTGACCGATCAGCCGCACCTCCGCCAGAACATGGTCGGCGCGCTCCAGAAGTTCGACATGGCTTTCCGCGATCGAAAACAGGTCGAACCCCTTGCGTGCCTTCGACTGTGCGACAAGACGCACGTTCTCGCGCACGCTCAGGGTCGGAAACAGGTTCGTCAACTGGAAGGCGCGGCCGATGCCGCGATCGGTGCGCTCTGGGACGGATTGCCTGGTGATGTCCTCGCCGTTCAGTGTCACGGTGCCACTCGTTGGCCTGAGCTGCCCCGACACAAGATTGAAATAGGTCGTCTTCCCGGCACCGTTCGGTCCGACGATCGCCGTCAGCGTTCCCCGGTCGAAGCTGCACGACACGCGGTCAACCGCGACGTGACCGCCAAACCGGATAGTCAGGTCGCGTGTTTCGAGAATGGGCTTTTCTGTCGCCACCGGAACGCATCCTGTGAATTTGAAGACATCTGCCGGCAAAGTCCCGGCCGGTCGGTCGTGCTGGTGTGCCGGCCGGGGACTTTACAGGATTTCTGGAAACGGCGCGTGGTCGATGGGGTGAAACGCGCCACTTGCTTTACTGGTTGCGGACCGGAATCTCCATGTCCTCGATCTTCAGTTCGCGAACCAGTTCCGGAATGCCCCATTCCACGTCCGGGTCGACCCGGATTTTGAAGTGATACATGGGCTGCAGCGCCTGGTGGTCTTCGGCGCGGAACATCATCTTGCCTTTCGGCGTTTCGAATTCCATGCCTTCCATTGCACCGATCAGGTCTTCCGTTTCCGTTGACCCTGCCTTGCGGATGGCCTCGACAATCGCGATCCCTGCGGACATGCCGCCTGCGGTGAAGAAATCGGGCGGCGCGTCGAACCGTTTCTGGTGCTCGGATACCAGCCAGTCGTTCACCGGGTTCTTCGGGATTTCGTAGTAATAGTAGGTCGCGCCTTCCATGCCCGGCAGTTCCTTGTAGGCTTTCATGGCCGCCAGGATGTTGCCGCCCGTCGCGATCTCGACTCCGAACCTCTCCGGCTCCATGGCCTGGATCTTGCTGATCGGATTGCCGCCGCCAGCCCAGATCACGAACAGGAACTTGCGGCCCGGCTCGTCTTTCAGGGCATCGAAGATGCGCTGCGCGTTTGCGGTGAAGTCCTTGGTATCCGTCGGTGCGTATTCCTCGAAAACGAGATTGGCGCCGGTGCCCGCAAGGGCTTCCTTGAAGGCGGCAACTCCGTCCCGTCCGAACGCATAATCCTGCGCGAGCGTTGCGATCGAAACACCCTCCTGCCCGAGCGCAACGGCGTTGGCGATCGCGTCCTGCGAGGAGTTGCGCGACGTCCGGAACACGTACCGGTTCCAGTTGCTGCCCGTAATGGAATCGGCAACGGCAGGCTCCACGATCAGCAGCTTTTCGTATTCCTCCGCAACCGGCAGCATCGCGAGCGCGACGCCGGAAGACACCGGCCCGACCGCAATATCGACCTCGTCGTCGCCATAGGCTTCGGCCAGCGCTGCCTTGCCGATATCCGGCTTCAGCTGCGTGTCCTTTTCGATCACGACGATCTTGCGGCCGTCGATCTCCATCGACCCGTCGGTGGCATATTCGAGCCCCATCATCAGGCCGGTATGGGACTGTTTGGCATAGGCCTCGAACGGCCCGGTCTTGCCATAGACATGCGCAATCTTGATGTCTTCAGCCAAAGCGCCTGCAGCGCCCGCCGCGAGCAGGCCGGCAGCTGCGACAAGTGGCAGAGACCAGCGGAAAAGGCGTTTGGTCATCATGTTTCCTCCCAGTACGCGAACAGGCTTCCCTGGATCTTCGCCTTTCGCTTGCCATATATGAAACCTGAATCAGTATTCATGTCAAGAGCTGGCAGCGGCACCAGGCGTGATGCGGCATACCTCGGACATATGCCCCCTCACCCTGGCTGTCTCCCGATGGGAGAGGGAAACCGGGGAAGCATAGAGACCTTCTCCGCGCCTGCGCTGACCCTCACGGTTGAAGCCATACAGCCGCGCCGTCCCGGACCTGATCCGGGACCGGAGTAACGCCCGTCGGGAGGCCCCGGCCCGGGGCCGGGGCGGCAATCAGTGGACGAATTCCGAAAGCATTTTTATGATCGCTGCGCAGCTTGCGCCATCCCGGACTTGGTTCGCAGACCACGCTGAGCCTCTGCCTCATCCTGAGGAGCACGCACGCGTGCGTCTCGAAGGATGGGCGGTGAATTCACAGCTGTTTGGCCCATCCTTCGAGACAGCGCTGCCGCGCTTCCTCAGGATGAGGAATATGCATCACGCACGTAACCAGTCGCAAACCCGGTCACCTCTCCCGGTGGGAGAGGTCGGCCTGAAAGGCCGGGTGAGGGATCAGAACTGTCGGCATGCCTCCAAGTCTATGCCCCTCTCCCTGGCCCTCTCCCAATGGGAGAGGGAACCGAGAACCGCAGAGATATTCCTCGCTGCCGCGCTTCCTCAGGATGTGGTGTTCAAGGACGGCGCCTCTTCGGTCATACGTGACCCAGCGCGGCAAGGTCTGGAGCGGCGGCAGATGTTCCCGAATTCAACGCAGACGCTGCTCTGTTTCCACATCGAAGAAGAAGGCCGAGGACGGATCGAAGGAAATCTCGACATGCCCTTCCGTGACAGGCGCTTCCTCGCCCTTGGTTTCCACGATGATGCGTTCTCCGGTCGGGCAGATCAGGTAGGAATAGGCGACACCGCCGAGCTGTTCGCAAAGATCGACCGTTGCGCCTTCCGCACTCGCGGCAATCTTCAGATGTTGCGGGCGGACACCGACGAGAACTTTCTTGCCTTTTTCCGGAAGCGCAACCGGCGTCGGAACGCTCGCACCGCCGAAAGCCGGCACCGAGACGGCACCTTCCTCGGCGACGCCCTCCACGAAGTTCATGCTCGGCGAGCCGATGAAGCCCGCAACGAACCTGTTGTCAGGGTCGGAATAGAGCTTCATGGGTGACCCGACCTGTTCGATCTTGCCCGCGCGCAGGACGACGATCTTGTCCGCCAGCGTCATCGCCTCGACCTGGTCGTGAGTCACGTAGATCATGGTCGCGCCGATATCCTTGTGCAGCCGCGCGATCTCGACCCGCATGTCGACACGCAGTTCGGCATCAAGGTTGGACAGCGGTTCGTCGAACAGGAACACTTCCGGTCCGCGAACGATGGCACGGCCAATGGCGACACGCTGACGCTGGCCGCCCGACAGGGCCTTCGGCTTGCGCTTGAGGTAGGGATCGAGTTTCAGGATCCGGCTCGCCTCACCGACCTTCTCGGCAATTTCCGCCTTGGGGTGGCCGTTCATCTTCAGGCCGAAGCCCATGTTTTCCTCAACCGACATGTGCGGGTAGAGCGCGTATGTCTGGAACACCATCGCGACGCCGCGCTCGGACGGGTCAAGCTTCGTCACGTCACGTCCACCGATATGGATATTGCCGTCGCTGGTCTCCTCCAGACCCGCGATCATGCGCAACAAGGTGGATTTGCCGCAGCCGGACGGGCCAACGAACACACAGAACTCACCATGTTCGATCTGAAGATCCACGCCGTGGATGACTTGCAGTTCGGCATATTTCTTGACAGCTTTGGTCAGCGTGACGCCAGACATTTGGTTTCTTCTCCCTGGGAATTTCTTATGCGGGGAACTGCCAGTCTTCAACGGCTGCAGCGATTTCGGAAGCGGTCTTCAAAAGCACGGGCTGTACCTTTGAAAGCTCTTCCAGACCCTTACGTGTGGTGGACGTGGTAACGGACAGGGCCCCGATCGGGCGCCCCTTGGACGATAGCACCGGCGCAGCGATGCACACGATACCGGGCTCATGCTCCTCCCGGTCGAACGCGACACCCTGCCGCCTGATCTCTTCCAGGTCGGCTTTGAGCTCGGCCTCTGAACTGAGTGTCGCCGGTGTGTAGCGGTAGAACGACTGTTTCTTGATGGCCTCTTCGAGCTCCGCTGGCTCGAGAAAGGCCAGCAGGGCCTTGCCGACGCCGGTGCAGTATCCCGGACCGATCTTGCCGGCCTGCGAGTACATGTCGATGGGGTTGATCGCGTTCCTCTTATCGACATAGAGCACCTGCCCGCCATCGAGCTGGGCGAGGTGGACGGTTTCTCCGACCTCCTCCGACAGCTTGCGAACGAACGGGCGCGCGATCGGCGCGATCGAGCTCTGGCGCCACGCGGCATGGGCCAGCCGCACGAGACGAATTCCGAGCGAATAGGTCTGCTGCCCTTCGTCATAGGCAAGCATGCCCTGGCTCACCAGCGTCTGCAGCAAGCGGTACAGCGTCGCCTTGGGATGAACGCTGTCGGAGAGCAGCTCGGTGAAGCGGACCGGACGTCCGACGGCAGCGACCCTGTCGAGCACGTCGAGCGCTTTGCCGACAGTTCCGTCGCCGGTGGCCTGCTTGTTCATATTTTCCTCCATAGGCCCGTTTCTTTTCGCCGGACCTGTTGACAACTTAACCTGATCGCATCAAAGTATCAATATACAAAACCAAGTTTCACATAATGGAACCTAAAGGGAGGACACCATGCGTTCCATGTTGAAGACGTCCGCGGCTGCTTTTGCCATTCTGGCAGGCACGATGGGCGCTGTTTCTGCTGACGGCCTGACGGGCGATCTGAAAATTTTCCTCGACACATCCAACCCGGCGCCGCGGGCTACGATGGAACAGATGATCGCGCAGTTCCAGGAGAAGAACCCCGACCTCAACATCGAGACAACCGTGATCGATCGCGAGGCCTACAAGACCCAGATCCGCAACTTCCTGACCGCGAACGCGCCTGATGTCGCAACCTGGTATGCGGCCAACCGCATGCGCCCCTATGTCGAGGCAGGCCTCTTCGAGGATGTTTCCGATCTCTGGGCCGAGCCCGCGATCGCCGACAATCTCGCGTCGACCAAGGGCGCGATGACCATCGACGGCAAGCAGTGGGGCGTGCCCTATACCTACTACCAGTGGGGCGTTTACTACCGCAAAGACATCTTCGACGAACTCGGCCTGAGCGAGCCGGCGACGTGGGAAGAGGAAAAAGCCAACTGCCAGAAGATCATCGATGCCGGCAAGAAGTGCTACACGATCGGCACCAAGTTCCTCTGGACCGCAGGCGGCTGGTTCGACTACCTGAACATGCGCACCAACGGGTTCGACTTCCACATGGATCTGCTGACCGGCAAGGCGTCCTGGCAGTCCGATGAAGTCCGCAAGACCTTCGCCAACTGGCGCGAACTCATCGACATGGGCGCATTCATCGACAACCACCAGACCTACAGCTGGCAGGAAGCCCTGCCGTTCATGGTCCAGGGCGATGCAGCGGCCTATCTGATGGGCAACTTCGCAGTGGCTCCCCTGCGCGACGCCGGCCTGAGCGACGACCAGCTCGATTTCTACCAGTTCGTCGAAATCACGCCGGGCATCGAAAAGGCAGAAGACGCTCCGACCGACACCTTCCACATTCCGGCAAATGCCCAGAACAAGGAAGCGGCCCGCGAGTTCCTGCGCTTCGTCGTGTCGCCCGACGTTCAGACCGAAATCAACAACGGCAAGAACCTCGGCCAGCTGCCGGTCAACGCCCAGTCTTCGGTTGACGACGACAAGTTCCTCGTCGAGGGCTTCGAGATGCTGTCCACCAACTCTCCTGGTGGTGTTGCCCAGTTCTTCGACCGTGACGCACCGGCTGAAATGGCGAAGGTCGCCATGGAAGGCCTGCAGGAATTCATGGTCAAGCCGGACAACCTGGACAAGATCCTGGCCCGTCTGGATCGCGCCCGTGAGCGCATTTACAAGTAAGTTCCGCGTCTCGGAACCGGACAGGGTGCCCGTGCACCCTGTCCTTCTTGAAAAGGTCCCGGTAGCCAAATCCTGAAGAGGCAAACATGGCCCAAGAGTCCGTTGCCCAAGACCACCAGAGCTCGTGGTGGCACAGAAACCAGCAGCAGCTGACACCCTGGCTGTTCCTGGCTCCAGGAATCCTGTTCTTCCTGTTTTACGTGATCTTCCCGATCTTCCAGTCCTTCAACCTGTCACTCTACGAGTGGGACGGGCTCGGCAAGGCGGAGTATGTCGGTCTCTACAACTACGAAGAACTCTATTGGGACGAGGCGTTCTACACGTCTTTGAAAAACAACGTCATCTGGCTGCTGCTCTATCTTCTCGCGATCCCGGCCGGCCTGTTCATCGCCCTGTTCCTGAACCAGACGGTCACCGGAATACGGCTCTACAAGTCCCTGTTCTTTTTCCCGTTCGTCATCTCCCAGGTCGTCGTCGGTCTCGTGTTCACATGGTTCTACGATCCGACCTTCGGCATCCTCAATGTCCTGCTTGGCACCGTCGGACTGCCGCCGATGAACGTCCTCGGCGACGAGAACTGGGTGACGGTCGGAATCATCGTCGCGGGTCTCTGGCCGCAGACCGCCTATTGCATGATCCTCTACCTGACGGGTCTCAACGCGGTTGATCCGGAGCAGATCGAAGCCGGCCGTCTCGATGGGGCCAAGGGCTGGAAAATGCTCTGGTACATCATCGTGCCGCAGCTGCGCCCCGCCACCTTCATCGCCTTCGTTGTCACGATCATCGGCGCGTTGCGTTCGTTCGACCTGATCTCGGTCATGACCAATGGCGGACCGTTCGGCGCCAGCCGCGTTCTCAGCTTCTACATGTTCGAGGTCGCCCTGTCCGAATACGGGTTCCGCATGGGCTATGGCGCTGCGATTGCCGTCGTCCTGTTCCTGATCATGCTGGCCTTCATCGCCTACTTCCTGTGGTCGATGTACAAAGAAGAAAAGGCGCGCTGAGATGTTTCCGACACCGATCGAACGCACACCGCGCTCCTGGCAGGTCACGTATCAGGCCTTCCTGCCGCTGGCGCTGATCCTCTGGCTGCTGCCGCTCATTGCCGTCGCCATCTTTTCCATCAAGCCGGATTCCGATTTCGCGAACGCGAACTATTGGGGATGGCCTTCCGAGTTCAAGGGCTTCACCAACTACTGGCTGGTGTTCACGGCATCCGACATGCCGCAATACCTGCTGAATTCGTTCAAGATCACGATCCCGACCGTGATCGGTGCGGTGGCGCTCTCCTGCATGACCGGCTTCGCGCTCGGCATCTACAAGTTCAAGGCGAATATCTGGATCTTCTTCATGTTCGTCGCCGGCAACTTCGTGCCGTTCCAGATCCTCATGGTGCCGGTGCGCGACCTGACGCTGCAGCTGGGTCTCTACAACACGATCACTGGCCTCGTCCTGTTTCACGTCGCATTCCAGACAGGGTTCTGCACCCTGTTCATGCGCAACTTCATCCGCGCACTCCCCTTCGAGCTCATCGAGGCGGCGCGGGTTGAAGGCATCTCGGAATGGCGGATCTTCTGGTTCGTGGTCCTGCCGCTGATGAAACCGGCGATCGCGGCCCTTGCGGTGCTCATGTTCACCTTCATCTGGAACGACTACTTCTGGGCGATCGTGCTGACGCAGGGTGTCGAAAGCCAGCCGGTCACTGCGGGGATCACCTCCTTCAACGCACAGTACCGAGCCGCCTATCACCTGATGAGCGCCGGTTCCATCGTTGCCGCGTTGCCGCCGGTCGCAATGTTCTTTTTGATGCAACGGCACTTCATTGCCGGTCTGACACTCGGGGCCGTGAAATGATCGGCCTCCGAAAGGCCGGTCTGGACACAAGAGAGAGTGCGGGAGTCTTGGGAATGCAGGCGAAGACCTGGCATCTTGGCGATCGTCATCAGAGCCTGGTTCTCGCCAGCTTTGCAGATGGCCTGCCCGAGGCGGTTTACTGGGGGGCCCCTCTTCCCGCACACGAAGACCTGCCGTCGCTGGCGGCGGCATCGGCAACCGATGTCACCGGCGGCATGGTCGACAGGAACGCTCCGATCAGTCTCTGTCCGGAAGCCTCGCAGACCTTCCCCGGCCAGGTCGGCCTGACCGGACGTGACGCCGAAGGCCGGGCCCTGTTACCCAGGTTCCGCTTTAAGAGCGAAACCGTGTCTGAACACGGCCTGATCCTTGTCTACACCGACAGCGACCTTGAACTCAGCCTCGTCCTCGATCTGTCTCTGACACCCGGGACATCGCTGTTCCGGATGCAGACCCGTCTGGAAAGTGCGCGCGAAATCACCGTCGACTGGCTGGCGGCGCCCGTCTTCCAGGTCCCCGCCCATATCGGCGACATGATCGAGTTCTCGGGCCGATGGTGCGCGGAGTTCCAGACCCGCAGGTTGCCTTTTGCCCCGGGTGCCCGGACGCGCGACAACAGGACCGGCAGATCGGACCACGCCCATTTTCCAGGGCTGATTGCCTGTTCCGGCCAGACCTGCAACACCTCCGGCGAGGCCTATGCATTCCACTATGGCTGGTCGGGCGGACACCGGATGGTAGCCGAACAACTCGCCGACGGCAGACGTCAGGTTCAGTTCGGGCACGCGTCGGCAAGCATGAAAGGGGATCGCAGCTTCAGCACGGCGCCGCTCTATGCCACCTATTCCGGCGCGGGTTTCAACGGCGCGGCCGTCCGTTTCCAGAGACACCTGCGCGACCACATCGTGGTCGGTGCGAGACAGCCCCGTCCCGTGCACTACAACTGCTGGGAAGCGGTTTATTTCGATCACGACCTGGAAGAACTGAAGGCGATCGCAACCAGGGCGGCGGGCCTGGGGGCCGAGCGTTTTGTCCTTGATGACGGCTGGTTTGGACTGAGGGATGACGACACGTCTTCCCTCGGCGACTGGGGTATCGACAATCGGAAATACCCCGACGGACTGACCCCGTTGATCGACCATGTCAAAGCGCTCGGCCTCGAATTCGGGATCTGGTTCGAGCCTGAAATGATCAACGAGGACAGTGATCTTTTCAGGAGCCGCCCGGACTGGGTTCTCGGTCCGCTGGATCAGGTTAGAGGACGCCAGCAGCTTGTTCTCGACATGGCGCGGGAGGACGTGCGCGCCTATCTCTACGACTGCATCTCGGCAACCCTTGCCCAGAACGACATCGGTTACATCAAGTGGGATCACAACCGGGTTCTGCCCGTTGTCGACGCGGCCCAGACAGAAGGCGTCTATGCACTGATCGACAGGCTGCGCGCAGATTTTCCCCATGTCGAGATCGAGAGCTGTGCATCCGGCGGCGGCAGGATCGACTTCGGCATCCTCGAACGTACCCAGAGAGTATGGCTCTCCGACAGCAACGACGCCCTTGAGCGCCAGCGCATTCAGCACGAGGCCGCACTGTTCCTGCCTGCGTCGGTCACCGGGTCTCATGTCGGGCCGCGTGTCAGCCACACGTCCGGGCGCACGCTCGGCATGACGCTGCGTGCCTGGACTGCGGCGCAAAGAAACCTGGGTTTCGAAATGGATCCGCGCGAGTTGTCCGACGGCGAGATCGAGACCCTGAAGGCGGTCACCGGCTGGTGGAAGGCGAACCGGGACTGGATGATGCGGGCCGACATATTGCGGCTTGACGCGTCCGACCCGGCTGTTGTCGCGGAACAGCAGCTGGCCGGGGATGGCACCAGGTTCGTGGTGTTTGCAGCGCTCTTGCGCGCCTCGGACCCGATCCTTCAGCAACCGCTGCGCCTGACGGGTCTCGACGCCGACGCGCGCTACAGGATCAGTCTGATCAACCGGGAAGATGCGCCCGGGCTGTCCCGCGGCGCACCACTCCTGAAGGAAAAGGAACTGGACGTGAGCGGGCAGTACCTGATGTCACACGGTCTGATACTGCCCTGGCGGTTCCCGGAAACGATCTGGGTGATTGAAGGCCACCGGCAATAACACGGAATGACGTCGCCCGGCCCTGGACCAGGGCGGCCGCGACACGAAAAGAGGAAGCGTCTGATGCACGCAAACTATCCGGACCTCAAGGGCAGGTCGGTCTTCATCACCGGAGGTGGCTCGGGAATCGGTGCCGCCCTGACGAGCGGATTCCTGGCGCAGGGCGCGCGCGTTGCCTTCGTCCAGCGCTCGGACGCGAGCGAGTTCTGCGACGAGATGGAGCGCCGGCACTCCAACCGCCCCTTCTATCAGCCGTGCGACATATCCAACATCGCCGAGCTGAAAGGCACCATGGACAAGGCTGCCGAGGCGCACGGGCCGATCACGGTCCTTGTCAACAACGCAGCCAATGACAAGCGCCACGCCACCGAGGACGTGGACGAGGATTTCTGGGACTGGTCCCAGGCGATCAATCTCAAGGCCTATTTCTTTGCCTGCCAGCATGTCATTTCGGGCATGCGCTCGGCCGGGGGCGGCTCGATCGTGAACTTCACGTCGATTTCCTACATGATGGGCAACGCCGGCTATGCAGCCTACACGACGGCCAATTCCGGCATCAACGGCATGACACGCAGCCTCGCGAGGGAATTCGGCCCGGACAACATTCGCGTCAATGCGATCGCACCCGGCTGGGTTCTGACGCAAAGACAGAAAGATCTCTGGGTGACACCGGAGGCCCTCGCCGCGCATATCGACCGGCAGTGTCTCAAATTCGAGCTGTCGCCGGAAGATATGGTTGACCCGGTGCTGTTCCTTGCGGCAAAGACCAGCCGTGGAATGACCGGACAATCGCTCGTGGTTGACGGCGGAGTAGTGGTGACGGGATGAGCCTTCAGGCAAAAGCGGACTGGATCGCGGTGGATTGGGGCACAACCAATCTGCGCGTCTGGGCGCTTGATTCTCGCGGCGACGTTCTGGCCCACCGCACATCCGGCAAAGGCATGAGCAGTCTTGCCCGTGACGAATTCGAACCGACACTGCTGACGCTCATCGATGACATTCTCGTCGCGGGCGTCAAGACGCCGGTGATTGTCTGCGGCATGGCCGGCTCACGCCAGGGCTGGGCGGAAGCGCCTTACAAGTCCACGCCCTGCACGCCCCCGGAGCTCAAGGACGCGACCATCGTGGAAACGGCCGATCGCCGCCTTGACGTCCATATCCTTCCCGGCATCAAGCAGGCCGACCCCGCCGATGTCATGAGGGGCGAAGAAACACAGATTGCCGGTTTCCTCGCGGCAAATGCCGGTCACTCCGGAACGCTCTGTCTGCCAGGCACGCACACCAAGTGGGTTGCCATGAGAAAAGGGGTTGTCGAGCATTTCAGAACCTGCATGAGCGGCGAACTTTTTGCGCTCCTGACACGGCAATCGGTCTTGCGCCACAGTGTCGATTCTTCCGAACTGGACGAGACCGCGTTCGAAAATGCCGTTCATGAGGTCACGCAGCGCCCGCAGTCCCTCGCCGCAAGCCTGTTCGGCATTCGTGCATCGGGTCTCGTCTCGGGCATGCCCGCCGATACCGCAAGGGGCCGTCTCTCCGGTCTGCTGATCGGCGCGGAAATCGCAGCCGTCAGGGATGACTTCGACCTTGCGTCCGTGTCTCTTCTGGGCAGCGATCACATCGCGAAGGCCTATCACGCAGCCCTGGGTAAACTCGGGCACACCGCATCGATGCTGGACGCGGCCTCCATCACGCTGAACGGCCTCGCGCTGGCACATTCAACATATTCGAAGGTTTCCTGATGAGCCGAAATCTGATTGCCATTTTGAGGGGCGTGACCCCGCAGGAGGCATTGCCCGTCACCGAATGCATCCTGAATGCAGGCATCACCCGGATCGAGGTGCCGCTGAACTCGCCCGAACCGCTGAAGAGCATCGAAGCCATGGCAAAGACCTTTGCCGGCCGCGCCGAGATCGGCGCCGGCACCGTGCTTTCCGCGGATCAGGTGCTTCAGGTCAGGGCGGCCGGGGGAACCCTCATTGTGTCGCCGGACTGCAATCCGGACGTCATCCTGGCAACAAAGGCGGAAGACATGTTGTCCTTCCCGGGCGTCATGACGCCGAGCGAGTGCTTTACGGCACTCCACAACGGTGCGGACGGACTGAAGTTTTTCCCGGCCTCGCTGATCGGGCCGGACGGCTTGAAAGCCGTGCTTGCGGTTCTTCCGAAGGGGACTCCAACCTACGCGGTCGGCGGGGCCGGTCCCGACAATTTCGGCGCCTGGCTTGCAGCCGGCGCGACCGGCTTCGGGATCGGAACCGCTCTCTTCAAGCCGGGTCTGACCGTCGCGGAAATCAAGGACCGGGCCGAACGGATCGTCGAGGCCTATGACGCCGCCACGTCGGCAACTGGATAAACTGGCATGAGCAACGTGTTTGACGCGCGCCGCTGCGTGCTCGGTGAAGGGCCGCTCTGGCACCCCGAGCGGCAGCAGCTGTTCTGGTTCGACATCCTGAGCAAGCAGCTGATGACCCGCGAAAACGGCAAGGCCGGCAGCTGGGAATTCGACGAATATGTCTCCGCGGCGGGCTGGGTCAGCAAGTCGGAGCTGATCATCGCAAGCGCGAGCAGGCTGTTCCTGTTCAATCTCGACACCGAGGCACAGACAAAGCTCTGCGACCTGGAAGCGGACGATCCGGTGACGCGCTCGAATGACGGGCGTGCCGACCCGAAGGGCGGCTTCTGGATCGGGACGATGGGGTTCAATGCCGAACAGGGCAAAGGGTCGATCTACCGCTACTACAGAGGCGAGCTGCGCCGGCTCTACAGCGGTATCACCATCTCCAATGCGATCTGTTTCGCTCCGGACGGCCAGACCGCCTATTTTGCCGACACGGCAACCCGGTCCATTCAGCAGGTCGCCCTGGATGCCGACGGCTGGCCGGGCGGCACACCGACGCTCTTTGCGGACCTGTCGCAGGAGGGTCTCAATCCCGACGGCGCCGTCATCGACGCGGACGGCCATCTTTGGAACGCACAATGGGGCGCGAACAGGGTTGCCAGATACGCGCCCAACGGCAGTTTCGTTGAGGAAATCGGTTTCACTGCGCATCAGGTGTCCTGCCCGGCTTTCGGTGGCGCCGATCTCAGCACGCTCTTCGCAACAACGGCAGCCGAAGGGCTGGACGGGATGGTCGAAGGCCAGACCTATTTCGCGCAGACAGCCGCAGTCGGTCAGCCGGAACACCGCGTCATTCTTTGAATACATTTGGATGCCAACCAACCGGACAAATGTTCCTGCAGTCCGGGTCGAATGGCCCCGTATTGTTCAAAAGGGCTCTGACATGAAGCGTACGCTTGGAACCTGCTACTACCCGGAACACTGGCCGGAGGAAATGTGGGAAGCCGACGCCCGGCGCATGGTGGACGCGGGCCTCACCTGGGTTCGTATCGGCGAATTCGCATGGTCCAGGCTGGAACCCGCCCCCGGCGATCTGAGGTTCGAGTGGCTTGACCGGGCGATCGATGTGCTCGGGAAGGCCGGTCTGAAGGTTGTCCTGGGCACACCCACGGCGACCCCGCCGCGATGGGTTGTCGCAAAACATCCCGACATGGTCGCATTGGACGCGGACGGCAAGGAACGCGGCTTCGGGTCCCGGCGCCACTACTGCTTTTCCCATGAAGGCTATCGCGAAGAGTGCGACCGCATCGTCAGGCTGTTTGCCGAACGCTATGGCAGGAACGCCCATGTCGGCGCCTGGCAGACCGACAATGAATACGGCTGTCACGACACCACGCTTTCCTATTCTGGCGCCGCGCTGGCTGCCTTCAGAACCTGGCTCGAAAACCGGTATGGAACCATCGAGGCGCTCAACCGCGCCTGGGGCAACGTCTTCTGGTCGATGGACTACGGCGCGTTCGATGAGATCGGACTGCCCAACCTGACGGTCACCGAGCCGAACCCGTCGCACACGCTCGCGTTCCGGCGCTTTTCCTCCGATCAGGTGGCAAGCTTCAACAAGCGCCAGGTCGAGATCATCCGGGCTCATTCGGACGCACCGGTCAGCCACAATTTCATGGGCCGGATTACCGAGTTCGACCATTTCAACGTGGGGGACGACCTCGACATTGCGACCTGGGACAGTTACCCGCTCGGTTTCCTCGAGGATCGCGTCGGCGCGGATGCCGCGCATCAACGTGCCTATGCGCGCCAGGGCGACCCCGACTTTCAGGCCTTTCACCACGATCTCTACCGGTCTGTTGGCAAGGGCCGCTGGTGGGTCATGGAACAGCAGCCCGGCCCGGTCAACTGGGCTCCCTACAACCCCGCTCCCCTGCCCGGGATGATGCGCCTTTGGGCGTGGGAGGCCTATGCGCACGGGGCGGAAGCAGTCTGCTATTTCCGCTGGCGGCAGGCTCCGTTTGCGCAGGAGCAGATGCATGCCGGCATGCTCCGCCCCGACAATGCCGATGCACCGGCGCTTCTCGAGGCACGTCAGGTCGCCGACGAACTGCGCAATGCAGGCGATGTTGCCGTTCATAAAGCGCCCGTCGCCCTCCTCTTCGATTATGATGCGGACTTTGCCTGGGCGACCCAGCCGCACGGCGCCGGGCTGAATTATTTTCAGATCGTGTTCGACGCATACAGGGCGCTTCGCAAACTGGGCCTCTCGGTCGATATCCTGCGGGCGCAGACACGTGATTTTTCAGGCTACGGCATCGTGGCCGCCCCCGGCATGATCTACATGCCGCAGGATCTGAAGCGCGCACTTGCCGAAGCGGACGCGGAGATCGTGCTCGGACCGCGCTCTGCTGCGCGCAATGCCGACATGGTCATCCCGGTCCCGCTGCCGCCGGACATGCCGGATCTCGACGTGACCGTCTCGCGCGTTGAAAGCACGCGCCCCGACATGCCGATGCCGCTCAGGGGCGGCGGCCATTTCGTCGGTTACCGGGAAGAGCTGGAAGGATCCGCCGATGTCATTTTGGAACTGGACGACGGCCAGGCCGCCGTCATGCGCTCAGACAACCTGACCTATGTCGGCGGCTGGTGCGATGACGCGGCCTGGACACGCCTCTTCAAGGATCTGTGCGGCAAAGCCCGCATCCCGACGATGGATCTCGCCGGTGGCGTGCGCTGCCGTGACGCCGGTGATCTCAGGATCTGGACAAACTACGGCTCTGCGCCGGCGGATACGCCCGCCGGCCCGATCGAGGCTGCCGGGGTCCTGTTCGAACACCTGTGACGCGGTCAACTCCAACGCCGCCTGAACTGCAGATCGGGATACTGGATTTTCCAGGAGATTGTCATCCCGGTTTACCGCGCGAGCGGCAAGACCGGAATCCAGTATTGCGAGTGGTAGGCAATCGGAAAAGACACATTGACAAGCGTTTACTGGGTTCCGGCCTTCCACTTCGCTCCAGCCGGAATGACAACACCACGTGAAATAGCAAGTCCGCTGCCGCCTCTTTAGGTGTCATTTGCGCAAATCAGGGAAAGCCTGGAACCCATTCGTTTGGAAATTAGCGAGTGTTCGCCTGCGGCTCTGGTCACCGCCTCAGGCCGCCTCACCGTTCGCAAGCTGCCGGATGATCGCCGTGTAGTTGTCGACGCCCTGTGCCCCGGACACGAGATGGCGGCGCTCGAAGATGACGGCGGGCACGCCGTGAATTCCGTTCTGCGTCCAGAAGGTTTCCTCCTGGCGCACCTGGTCTGCGTAGCGGCCGTCCTCCAGCACCTTCAGCACCTCGGCACGGTCAAGATCCACGGCTTCCGCGACGTCGGCAAGGACCTCGTTCTCGTTCAGGTTTTTCCGCGCCTGAAAATACGCTTCGAACAGCGCCATTTTCAGCGCATGCTCCTTGCCCTCACTGGCCGCCCAGTGAATGAGCTGATGCGCCTTGAACGTGTTCACCATGCGCATGTCGTCCGTGAAGCGGAAATCGAAGCCGAGACCCGACCCGATCTCCGTCAGGCGCTTGCGCGCTTCCTGGGACTGCTCCCGGCTCGTCCCGTATTTGCGCATGATGTGCTCACGCAGGTTCTCTCCCTCGTCCGGCATGTCCGGATTGAGCTCGAACGGATGCCATTTGACGGCGGCGGAAACGCCTGTCTGCGCAATTGCCGCCTCCAGCTGCTTGAAGCCGACGATGCACCAGGGACAGACGACATCGGACACGATGTCGATCTGCAGAACGTTTTCCAAGTCGAGGTCAGCCATGTCAGCCACGATTGTCTTCTCCTTCCGGCGTCAGTCCCAGGGTCGCGTCACTCTTCGGAGGCGGGTTCCAGCCCCGTTCCGTGCGCTCGTGGCGTTCTTCACCACGGTCGACCTTCATGATGTCAAACAGCGTTTCCGCATGTGCGCGCATGGCATCGAGATAGGACTTGTCGACGCCGCCGTCATTGTAGTTCTCGCGAAGGTCATCGAGCATCGCGAAGTCGTGATTGCGGAACTCCTTGGCCTTGGTCTGCGCCCGGAACGGATGGCTTCCGAGCTCGACGAGCGCCTGCTTTCCAAGCGCCAGCGCCCCTTCGAAAACCTCACGTTCAGCCACATGCGCACCGACATTTTCCAGTTCGTAGACGTGGTGGCGGTCGCGCGCCCGGGCAAGGATCTTGACCTTCGGATAGGTCTTGGCGACATGTTCGACCACGAGCGTCTGCTTGTCCCGGTCATCGATCGCGGCGATGAAGAGATCCGCCTCGCCGACACCGGCCGTGTGCAGCAGATCGGGCCGTGTGGCGTCGCCATAAAATGTCCGGATGCCGACCTTGCTGAGATTCTCGACCGTTTGCGGATCGTGGTCCAGAATCACGACGTCATAACCGCTGGTCAGCAGGAGCCGCCCGACGATCTGACCGAAGCGCCCCATGCCGACGATCACCACGCGGCCCTTGCTGTCGACGACATCCGGCTCCCGGTCCGACCGGGCCGCAGCCCTTGGCGCGATCACCTTTTCATAGAGGATGAACAACGCCGGTGTCAGCAGCATCGAGATGGCGACGACAAGCGTCATTGTCTGCAGCAGGCTTTGCTCCAGCGCGCCGGAGCTGCTGGCAAAGCCGAACAGAACGAACGCGAATTCACCGGCCTGCGCCAGCCCGAGCGCAAACAGCCACCGGTCCGGACCATCCAGGCGGAACAGCGTGCCGAGGGCGAACAACAGCGCGAACTTGACAGCCATCAGTCCGAGCGCCAGCCCGAAGATGGTGACCGGTGCCCCGAACAGGAGATTGAAATCGATCCCCGCGCCAACGGTCAGGAAAAACAGGCCGAGCAGCAGGCCCTTGAACGGTTCGATGTCGCTTTCAAGCTCATGCCGGTAGTCGCTGTCGGAAAGAACGACCCCTGCGAGGAACGTTCCGAGTGCCGGAGACAATCCGACGAAATCCATCAGGAGGGCGATACCGATCACCAGGAGGAGCGCGGTCGCGGTGAAGATTTCGCGCAAATGCGCTTCGGCGATGAACCGGAACACAGGCCTCAGCAGATGCCGTCCGGCAACAATGATCGCGATGATGACGGCGATGATCACCAGCGCCTGGGCCCATCCCGGCAGCGCGGCGAGTGCCTCGCCGCCATGCGCGCCGCCGCCATCGTGTCCACCATGGCCGTCCGAATGCGCCGCGCCGCCGCCGGTGGCGTGGCCGACTGCAAGAAGCGGCAGGATCGCCAGCATCGGGATCACGGCAATGTCCTGGGTCAGCAGTACGGAAAAGGAACTCTGTCCGCCCTGGGTCTTGAGCCAGCCTTTTTCATTGAGGGTCTGAAGCACGATGGCGGTCGAGGACAGGGCGAGGATCATACCTAGGGCAAGGGCCGCCTGCCAGGCAAGGCCGAAGGCAAGCGCGATCCCGGCAAAGACGGCAGTCGTGCCGACGACCTGAAGTCCGCCGAGGCCGATCAGCTGCTTGCGCATCTTCCAGAGCACGGCGGGTTGCAGCTCGAGGCCGACCAGGAACAGCATCATCACCACGCCGAATTCGGCGAAATGCTGCACCTCCGTGGTTTCGGACCCGACGATCCCGAGCACCGGCCCGATGACAACGCCGGCAATCAGGTACCCCAGGACCGAACCGAGACCGAGCCTGTTGGCGATCGGCACGGCGATGACGGCCGCGCACAGATAGACGAATGCATCGCTGAGAAGCTCCATCAGGCAGGCTCCCCCTTAAGAAGAAAATCGTAAAGATCTTCGGTCAGAACGTCGGCCCGGGCTGCCTTTTCAAGATCCAGCCGCTCGGCCACCAGCGCCTTCAGCAGGTCGTCATAGGCATTGCGATGCACATCGAGACGGCCCTCTTCCACCGCCCGCCCGGCACCGAACAGAACAAACGGCGCGAGATATGTCATCCGGCACAGATCAGCGGTCTTTTCAAACGGGGCCAGCAGGCTGCGCAGGTCCGCGTGGTTCATGCCCTCTTCCGAGTAGGCCGCCGACTTGGCACCTGTCGTCACCGCGTTCAGGAACACCTTGTCATCGAGCGCGTGTCCGTGCTGTCCGTAGGCAAACCCGTATTCCAGGACGAGGTCCTGCCATTCCTTCATGATCGAGGGTGCGGAATACCAGTAGAGCGGGTGCTGGAAAATGATGACGTCATGCTCGGTGAGACGCGCCTGTTCGGCATCGACATCGATATTGAAATCCGGATACCGCGCATAAAGATCAACGGCGGTGACACCTTGCACCCCCTGCGCCGTTTCGAACATCGGGAAATTGACCTCCGACCTGTCCGGTCTCGGATGTGCGAATAGTACCAGTACCTTGGCCAAGAGTTCCCCCGTCCGCCCAAATGACACCAGGCGGCTTCGCCGCCCCGCTGAAAACAAGTCTGTCCTCATCGCGGCGAAGACCGCAAGGCCTGCATCCCGCGATGAGGGTCTGACGTCTTGCCCGCTCCGTCACCGGCCATGCGGCTCAGGTTGCCGGAGGAGGCCCCTCTCCGGAAGAGGTTACGCGTCCTTTACGTCGCTGGCAAAACGCGCCGCATTTTCTTTCAGGAATTCGGTTTCGTCCGCCTGGCCCCAGAAGGCCGGTTGCGCCTTCGGTATCGTCAGCGCCTTGCGGACCGCCGGGCGGGCATCGATGCGGTCGAACCATGCCTTGAGGTGGTCGAGACCGTCCACGGACACCTTCGCCCAGACATAGGCGCGCGCCCAGGGATAGGTTGCCATATCCGCAATCGTGTAGGTATCCCCCGCCAGCCACTCACGGCCGTCAAGCCGGGTGTTCAGCACGTCCAGCAGGCGTCGCGTCTCGTCGACATAGCGCTTGATCGAGAAGGGTTCTTCCTGTCCGTTCGGTGCCGCGATCCGCTGAAAGTACATTGCCTGCCCCATCATCGGGCCGATCCCGCCCATCTGGAACATGAGCCACTGAAGCGTTTCCGATTTCGCTTTCGGCTCTTGAGGCAGGAACTGTCCGTACTTCTCGGCAAGGTACCAGAGGATCGCCCCGCTTTCGAAAACCGCGAAGTCATCATTGCCCCGATCGACGATCGTCGGGATGCGGCCGTTCGGATTGAGCTTCATGTAGTCCGGTGCCTTCTGCTCCTTCTTCGCAAAGTCGATGAAGGTCAGGTCATAGGGAACACCGGCCTCCTCCAGGAAGATCACCGGCTTGTAACCGTTCATGGTGGCCGCGGTGTAAAGGTGGATATCAGGCTGCGGCATTCAACGTCCCTCCCGGAAACGGACGGGTCTGGTGCCCCTTGATGATCAGAATTCTTGCCATGGTGCGCGCGACCTCCCGGCTTGCCTGCCGCCGCAGCAGCAGCTTCATGTTGATTTCCGCCAAGAGATGAGGGACAAGGTAACAAAAATCAACCAGTATACTTTTTGTAACCTGAAAAGAAATTGGAGATCGGCCATGACGGGACGCCTTGCAACGGTCGGCAGGAGCAGAATTGTTCTGGAAGCCTGTACCGAGCCGTGTCCGATCGAGCGCGGCATGCGCATCCTCGGCGGCAAATGGACCGGGTCGATCCTGTGGCACCTGAAGGACGGCCCGGTCCGCTTCAACGACCTGTCGCGCATGCTCGGCGGTGCCAGCAAGAAGATGATCGCGGAGCGCCTGAAACAGCTGGAAGCGCGCCGTCTGGTCTCACGGAACGTGCTGCGGACGGCGCCCGTATCGGTGCAGTACGAGATAACGGAATTCGGCCGGACGGCCCTGAAATTCCTGGACGAGCTCAGGATCTGGAGCGAGACCCTCCCCGAAGATCAGATGCGGCCGACCTGAACCCTCTGCCCCGTTTCGCCGCTTTCCGCGATCGCGTGAATGACGGCTTCGAAGTGGAGTGCTTCCCTGAAGGACGGCACCGCTTCCCGGCCTTCCGAGATCGCACGCAGGAATTCGTGAACCTCGATGACCTTCAGATCGTTGAAACCCAGCTGATGCCCCGCGGCGGGCACGAACTGTCCGTAAGGCGGATGCGCGGGTCCCGTGAGAAGTGTCTTGAACCCCTGCTCCGCAAGCGGACCGCGGTTCTGATAGAGACGCAACTCGTTCATGCGCTCCTGATCGAAGGTGATCATGCCCTCGGTTCCATGCACTTCGAAACCGATGTAGCTCTTGCGTCCCCACGCGCTGCGCGATGTCGAAACAACACCGTGCACACCGTTTTCAAAGGTCAGCAACGCGGAAGCGATGTCCTCGTTTTCAACTTCGCGCCGCTCGCTTGATCCGTCTCCCATCGGCCGCGTGACATGGACGGTTCTGGTTTCCGCGATCAGGCTTTCGACCGGCCCGGCGAGAGCCGTTGCCAGTGAGATCACGTGACAGCCGAGATCGCCGAGGGTACCCAGACCCGCGTCGGCCTTTGTTGCCCGCCAGGTCCAGGCAAGCTCCGGGTCTGCCTGATAGTCTTCATCGACCATCCCGCGGAAATGAACGATCCGCCCGATCGCACCATCGGCGATGAGTTTCTGCGCGTGCCGGAAGGCCGGATTGTGCAGGTAATTGTAGCCGACGATCGTCCTGGCACCCGTTTCTTGCGCCAGCGCCAGCATCGATTTGGCATCCTCGAGCGTGAGCGCCATCGGCTTTTCCAGATGCACGTGCTTTCCGGCGGCAAGAGCGGCCATCGCCATGTCCTTGTGCACCTTGTTGGGCGTCGTGATGCAGACGATGTCGACCTTCGGATCGGCGATAAGATCCCGCCAGTCGTCCGTTCCCCGTGCAAAGCCGAACTGGTCTGCAAGGCGCGCGGCCTTATCGGCCGGAACGTCGCAAAGAACTTCCAGACGCGTCTCGGGGACGTCCCCGAAAACGGCGCGCACCGAGCCATAGGCCAGTGCGTGGCACTTGCCCATGAAACCGGTGCCGATCAGTCCGATGCCGACACTGTCCATTTGCTGTGATCCTTTGTTGCGATCCGGAAATACTGCACGCTCGTCCAGGCGCGCGCGCCTCAGATTTCGTCAACGCCGACGGAACGGCGCTCGGCAACCGACTTGAGCGCGGCCTCGGCGAGCAGAAGTGCCTTGAGCCCGTCATCCCCGGACGGATGCGGCGGCGTCCCGGTCTCGATCGCTTTGACGAACGCCGCAATCTCGGCAGCGTAGGCATCGATGTATCGGGTCATGAAGAAATCATGCAGCGGCGGCCGAACGAAACCCGCATCCGTCGCGACTTCGATACCGACCGGCCGCTGGTTTTCCGCGGCAACCGCGCCCTTCGATCCATGCACCTCGATCCGCTGGTCGTATCCATAGGTCGCCCGGCGCGAGTTCGAAATGGAACACTGCTTGCCGGACCCTGTCGTCAGCACGACCGTCGCGCTGTCATAGTCGCCGAGCTTGCCGATCTCCGGATCCACCAGAACCGAGCCGGTCGCGTAGACCGTCGACACTTCCTCGCCGAGCAGAAACCGCGCCATGTCGAAATCATGAATTGTCATGTCACGGAAGATCCCGCCGGAGACCTGAATGTAGGTGCCGGGAGGCGGGCCGGGATCGCGCGAGGTGATGTGCACCATCTCCACATCGCCGACGAGACCGTCGTCAATCGCATCGCGGACCGCCTTGAAATGCGGATCGAAGCGCCGGTTGAACCCGATCATCAGCGTTGCGCCGAGTTCCTCGACAGTCGCGAGACAGGCCTTCACTCGG
Source organism: Roseibium sp. (assembly GCF_965232425.1). GTDB lineage: Bacteria > Pseudomonadota > Alphaproteobacteria > Rhizobiales > Stappiaceae > Roseibium. The sequence goes on along the minus strand of NZ_OZ246971.1, from coordinate 3,306,815 downwards.
TCCACGGAAAGGTCGATCGGTTTTTCGCAGAAGACCGCCTTGCCGACCCTGGCGAACCGTTCGATCAGATCGGCATGGGTATCGGTGGGCGTGCAGATCACTACTGCGTCGATGTCATCCGCCGCAGCGATCTCATCGATTGTGCTCACCCGTGCGCCATGGGCACCTGCGAGCGCTTCGGCGGCTTCTGCAAAGACATCGGCGACGGCCACCAGGAGCGCGCCTTCGGTGGCAGACAGCGCCTTTGCATGCGCCTTGCCGATACGGCCGGCTCCGAGCAATCCTATTCTTACAGTCATGTCTCTCTCCCGAAGTTTCCGGTACGCGCATGGCCTTCACTGCCACCTTGCCATTTTAGAATAAAAATTCCAAAATCACTTTCAACGGAATGTGTCAAGTAAGAAAAGAAGATGGACATGAGTGAGCCCGACCCAGATCCGGTACCCGCCAACCCCGCACCGGAATCGATGGACGCCTTTTTCCGGCGTTTGGGAAGCGCCACGGAAAAGCTCCCGAAGCGGCTGAAGCAATTCGCACAATATATAGCCGCCAACCCGGACCGCGTGGCCGTCTCGACAATTGCCGAACTCGCCGAAGGAGCAGCGGTGCAACCGTCTGCCGTCATGCGCTTCTGCCAGGAGATGGGGTTCTCCGGTTTCTCCCACATGCAGAAACTGTTCCGGTCCGATTATTCCGACAAATGGCCCGACTATGCAACTCGGCTGGAACAGCTTCGGGAGCAAGGCTCCGACACGCCGTCGGCGCTTCTGGCGGAATTTGTCGATGTCGGACGCTCCTCCCTGGAAAATCTGATGAACACAGTGGATCCGCGTGCACTGCAGCAAGCCGTCGATGTTCTGGCACGGGCGGAAACAATTCATCTTGTCGGATTCCGGCGCGCCTTTCCGGTCACCTCCTACCTCGCCTATGCCTTCGAAAAAATGGAAGTGCCCGCCATTCTTCACTCCGGGCTTGCCAACATGAACATGGACCACCTGATCCGGCCCAACGATGCGGTGATTGCGGCCACCTTCGCTCCCTATACGGAACTGACGCTCGATATTGCTGCGAAAGCGCGCGGGACCGGTGCGGATATCGTCGCCATCACCGACGTGGTGACCAGTCCGCTGGCGCGGCTGAAGGCCATTCAGCTGCTGGTCGCCGAACTTGACGTCGGCGCCTTCCGGGCCCTGTCGGCCAGCCTGTGTCTCGCGATCACCCTCGCCGTTTCGGTCGGGGCGCAACGAAATGGAAAGTGACTTTTTCAGAAAATTTCTGTTGCAAATAGGATAAAACAGAATATTAATTCCAAAATAAGAATTCAGAGCGGGTCCGGCTGATGAATAACGCTAGGGCGCGCCGGGGGAGCCCGGGAGGGCATGCGCAGATGACAGAATGGGCTGCAATACGGCGCAGCAGTGTCTCGAGGGTTTGCCGATGACCGTCAGGATCGGTTGCTGCACCTGGATTTTCGGAGACGCCCCGCTTGCGAAAATTGCGCAGCGCGTCAGGCGCAGCGGCCTGGACGGGGTCGAGCTGTTTGGCGATGTTGACGGCCTCGACCCCGCCAGTGCGCGCAAGGTTCTGGACGGCGAAGGCCTGGATGTCTTCTCGATCACACCGGCAGATGCGGATATCTCCCACCCCAACGCCGGTATCCGGAAGGCCGGCATCGACTACTACGACCGGCTGATGGACTGGGCCGGCGATCTGGGGGAACCGCTGATTTCCTGCCACGGACAGGTCGGCCGTATCAAACCGGTCGCGAGCCAGCAGGAAGAAGATGATCTGCTGATCGCCTCCGTGGACCGGATTTGCGCAATGGCCCGGACACGCGGCCTGGACGTCGTGTTCGAAATCCTCAACAGGTACGAGACCCACCAGATCCGCACGGTGGCGGAGGGGTGTGCGCTGCTGGAGGCCGTCAGGGCGGACAATCTCAAGCTTCTGCCGGACGCCTATCACATGAATATCGAGGAAGACGATCCGGCTGCCGCGCTCAGGCAAGGTGCCGGCCGCATTGGTCTCTACCACGCCGCCGACAGCAACCGGTGCGGCATCGGCCAGGGGCACACCGATTTTGCCGCCCAGCTAGGCGCCTTGCGCGACATTGGCTATGGCGGACCGATCATCCTGGAGACGAATGCGCCCGGGCCAAACCCGTTCACACCGGCAAAGGGCCGGGACTTCAGCGAGATTGTCGAAGCGCAGCTGTCGGCTTCCGGCACCGAACTCAGGAGGTTGGCGGCATAGAATTCGGCCAAGGGCCGATAGTGAACCGCGATCCCGCGGTTGGTTTGTAAAAAACACTCGGGAGGAGTGAGTAAATGAAAAACTTCGTAAAAGGTGTGGTCGTTGCCAGTGCGATGGCTCTGACAACCCCCGCATTTGCGACGGACATCATTGTTGTGTCGCATGGTCAGGCGAATGATGCGTTCTGGTCTGTTGTGAAGAACGGTGTATCGCTTGCGGCCGAGCACACGGGTGCGAATGTGGACTACCGGGCTCCGGAGACGTTCGACATGGTGGCCATGAGCCAGCTGATCGACGCGGCCGTGAACCAGGAGCCGGACGGGCTTGTCGTGTCCATTCCCGATGGGGATGCGCTCGGGCCGTCGATCCAGCGTGCGGTCGAGGCCGGCATTCCGGTGATCTCGATGAACTCCGGCTCTGATGTTGCCCCGGGTCTCGGCGTGACGCTTCACGTCGGCCAGTCCGAGTATGACGCGGGCGAGGCTGCCGGCAAGAAGCTCGCCGAGATGGGCGGCAAGAAGGCCGTGTGTGTGAACCACGAGGTGGGCAACGTTGCGCTTGACCTGCGCTGCGAAGGCTTCACCAAGGGCTTCGGCGGTGAGGTGACGGTTCTGCCGACCTCCAACGATCCGGCCGAGATCGAAGCCAAGGTGGCTGCGGCCCTGTCGTCCGATGAAGACGTCGACACGGTCATGGCGCTGGGTGCCAGCACCGCCGGTGAGCCGACCGTTGCCGCTGCCAAGGCCTCCGGCCGGGATCTCAACGTGGCGTCCTTCGACCTGTCCGCGAACTTCCTGCAGTCCATCGTTGACGGCGATGCCGCCTTCGCGATCGACCAGCAGCAGTTCCTGCAAGGCTATCTCCCGGTCGTGTTCCTGGCCAACAATGCAGCCTACGGCCTGATGCCGGGCGGCAACGTTCCCTCCGGTCCGAACCTCGTCACCAAGGACAAGGCGGCCCAGGTGATCGATCTGTCCGCCAAGGGCATCCGCTAAGCGCGTGCCGCACGCGCACTAACAAACGGAACAAGGGGGCGGCGCGCCCGCGCGCCGTCCTTCCATAAAAGGGAGGCAACAATGAGCGACGCCGCTCCGACAGATGCAGACGAACGGGTCAAGAAGGAATCGTTCTTCTCCAAACTCATGAAGAAGCCGGAACTCGGCGCGATTGCGGGCGTGATCCTTGTCACCCTGTTTTTCCTGGCAACCGCCGACGAGGCCATGTTCAGCCTGTCCGGCATCATGAACTTCATGACCCCTGCGGCCCAGCTCGGCATTCTGGCCATCGGCGCCGCCATGCTGATGATCGGCGGCGAGTTCGACCTGTCGATCGGTTCCATGGTCGCCTTTGCCGGCCTGTTCTTCGCCGCCTGCGTCGTCACCTGGGGCCTGCCCCTGGTGCTGGCCATTCCCCTCACCTTCGTCTTTTCCGCCTGTGTCGGCGCCATCAACGGCACCATCGTGATCCGCTCGGGCCTGCCCTCCTTCATCGTCACCCTCGCCTTCCTGTTCATCCTGCGCGGGCTGTCCCTCGTCGGCCTGAAGTGGGCCACCGGCGGTGCCACCCAGCTGCGCGGTGTCCGCGATGCGGTCGAGGGCGACTGGCTCGCCCCGTTCTTTTCCGGCGATGCCTTCGGCGGTCTCTTCAACTGGCTGGCCACCAACGGCTTCGTCGACACCTTCAAGAGCGGCGCGCCCAAGGTTCCCGGCATTCCGGTCGAGATCCTCTGGTTCATTCTCATTGCCCTGATCGCGACCTACATCCTCTTGCGCACGCCCGTCGGCAACTGGATCTTCGCCGCCGGCGGCGACAAGACCGCCGCCTCCAATTCCGGTGTTCCGGTCAACCGGGTCAAGATCTCCCTGTTCATGCTGACCGCCTGCTGCGCCGCCATGGTGGCCATCATCACCGTCATGGACGCCGGCTCCACCGATGCCCGCCGCGGCTTCCAGAAGGAGTTCGAGGCCATCATCGCGGCCGTCATCGGCGGCTGTCTGCTGACCGGCGGCTATGGCTCGGCCATCGGCGCCTTCTTCGGCTCCATCATTTTCGGCATGGTCGTCATCGGCCTGACCTACACCAACTTCGACCAGGACTGGTTCCAGGTCTTCCTCGGCTCCATGCTGCTCATCGCCGTTCTGTTCAACAACGCGATCCGCAAGCGCGTCACGGGGGAGCGCTGACATGACCCAGGACAGCAAGTTCCATCACGGCGATGCGCCGGAGTTCGAACCCATCATCCACATGGTCGACATCGAGAAGCACTTCGGCAACATCATTGCCCTGGCCGGCGTCAGTTTCGACGTCAGGCCCGGCGAGTGCCACTGCCTGCTCGGCGACAACGGCGCCGGCAAGTCGACCTTCATCAAGACCATGTCCGGCGTGCACAGGCCCACGAAAGGTGAGATCTTCTTCGAAGGCAAGCCGCTCAGCTTCGCCACCCCGCGCGATGCCATGGAGGCCGGCATTGCCACCGTGTTCCAGGATCTGGCCATGATCCCGCTGATGAGCGTGACCCGCAACTTCTTCATGGGCCGCGAGCCCACCAAGGGGCGCGGCCTGGCCAAGCGCTTCGACGTGACCCGCGCCAACGAGATCACCATGGAGGAGATGCGCAAGATGGGCATCAACCTGCGCGGTCCGGACCAGGCGGTCGGCACCCTGTCGGGCGGTGAACGCCAGACGGTCGCCATTGCCCGCGCGGTCTATTTCGGCGCAAGGGTCCTCATCCTCGACGAGCCCACCTCCGCCCTCGGTGTGCGCCAGACCTCCAACGTGCTGGCCACCATCGACAAGGTCCGCAAGCAGGGCGTCGGCGTCGTCTTCATCAGCCACAACGTCCGCCACGCCCTCGCCGTCGGCGACCGCTTCACCGTCCTCAACCGCGGCAAGACACTCGGAACCGCAAAACGCGGCGAGATCACACCCGAACAGCTCCAGGATCTCATGGCCGGCGGACAGGAAATGGCACAACTCGAAGGATCCCTTGGAGGAACCGTCTAGCAAACACTCCCGGATCCGTTTCGACACGGGCCGCGACACCGGCCGCGGCCCTTAAAAAATTGGAAGAGTGACGTGAAAAAGCTCGATGTCATCACCATCGGCCGGTCTTCGGTCGATCTTTACGGCGCACAGGTCGGCGGCCGGCTCGAGGACATGTCGTCCTTCAACAAGTATATCGGCGGCTCGCCCACGAACATGGCGACCGGAACCGCGCGTCTCGGACTGAAGTCCGCCGTGATCACCCGTGTCGGCGACGAGCATATGGGGCGGTTCATCGTCGAGGAACTGGGCCGCCACGGCGTGGACACGCGCGGCGTCGTCACCGACGGGGAACGCCTCACCGCGCTTGTTCTTCTGGGCATCCGCGACCAGGAACAGTTTCCGCTCATTTTCTACCGTGAGAACTGTGCCGACATGGCGCTGTGCGAAGACGATATCGATCCCGACTTCATTGCCTCTGCCAGGGCCGTTGTCGCGACCGGAACCCATCTGAGCCATCCGCAGACGGAAGCGGCCGTCCTCAAGGCGCTCAAACTGGCCCGCGCGAATGGCGACCGTACTGCGCTTGACATCGACTACCGTCCCAATCTCTGGGGCCTGTCCGGTCACGGCGATGGTGAAAACCGCTTTATCGCGTCGGAAAAGGTCACGGAAAAACTCCAGTCGACCCTCCATCTGTTCGATCTCATCGTCGGAACGGAAGAAGAGTTTCACATCGCCGGCGGGACCACCGATACCGTCGAGGCGCTCAGGAATGTGCGCAAGGTGTCCGCCGCGACGCTGGTCTGCAAACGGGGCCCCATGGGCGCCTCCGCATTCGAAGGCGAAATACCTGACCGGCTGGATGACGGCGTCTCCGGACCAGGCTTCCCCATCGAGGTGTTCAATGTGCTGGGCGCGGGCGACGGCTTCATGTCGGGCCTTTTGAAGGGCTGGATCACCGGCGAGGACTGGGTAACCAGCCTGACCTATGCAAACGCCTGCGGCGCGTTTGCCGTCTCCCGGCACGGATGCACGCCGGCCTATCCGAGCTGGGAGGAACTCCAGTTCTTTTTGAAGCGCGGCGTCAAGACCAAGGCGCTGCGCAAGGATCCGGAGTTGGAGCAGATCCACTGGTCGACGAACCGTCATTACATTCACGGCGGCGACTGGTCGACCATGCGCGTATTCGCCTTCGATCACCGCATCCAGCTTGAACAGATGGCCGACGAGGCGGGCGTCACCCATGAGCACATCGGCTTCTTCAAGAACCTGTGCCTGGACGCGGCGCAAAAGGTGGCCGGCGGCAAACCGGGTTACGGCATCCTCTGCGACAGCCGCCTTGGCCAGGACGCCCTGTTCCGGGCCGCTGGAACCGGCCTCTGGATCGGGCACCCGGTTGAATGGCCCGCTTCGCGTCCGCTGACCCTGGAACCCGAAATCGGTGAAGATTTCGGCGGCCTGAGCGAATGGCCGGCCGAACACGTGGTCAAGGTGCTGTGTTTCTGTCATCCGGACGATGACGACGGCATGAGAGCGCAACAGGAAGACGTCCTGAAGCGCCTGTTCGCGGCCTGCCGCCGCAATCGCCTGGAACTGTTGCTCGAGGTCATTCCGTCCAAGGTCGGCCCTGTCGATGACGACACCAACGCGCAGATCATCCGCCGCATCTACGAACTCGGCATCTACCCGGACTGGTGGAAACTGGAACCGATGACCTCGAAAGCCGCCTGGTCGAAAGCCTGTGCCGCCATCACGGAAAACGATCCCTACACCCGCGGCATCGTCGTACTGGGCCTTGACGCGCCCGAAGACCAACTGGCCGACAGCTTCGCCCAGGCAGCCCGGTTCCAGCTGGTCAAGGGATTTGCGATCGGGCGCACGATTTTCGGTGACGCGGCACGCGGTTGGCTGTCCGGAAAGATCACCAACGAAGCGGCCGTTGAAGACATGTCGAACCGCTTCGAACGCCTGTGCCGGATCTGGGACAAGGCGCGTGACGAAGCGCGTCTTGGCACCCAGCAGGGAGAACCGGCATGAAGACGATCCGCATCACGGCCGCGCAGGCGATGGTGCGCTACATCGCGGCCCAGATGAGCGAAGACGGCGACCGCTTCATCGACGGTATCTGGGCCATCTTCGGTCACGGCAATGTGGCCGGTCTCGGCGAGGCGCTGCAACAGGCGGGCAATCAGCTACCGACCTGGCGCGGCCAGAACGAACAGACCATGGCCCACACGGCCATTGCCTATGCCAAGGCAAAAAAGCGCCAGCGTGCCATGGCGGTGACGTCGTCCATTGGCCCCGGTGCGACCAACATGGTGACGGCCGCAGCGCTTGCCCATGTGAACCGCCTGCCCGTTCTGTTGATCCCCGGCGATGTCTTTGCCAACCGGGCACCGGATCCGGTCCTGCAGCAGGTGGAGGATTTCGACGACGGCACCGTCTCGGCAAATGACTGCTTCCGGCCGGTATCGCGCTATTTCGACCGGATAGCGCGGCCCGAGCAACTGCTGACCGCGCTACCGCGCGCCTTCCGCGTCCTGACCGACCCCGCCGCCTGCGGTCCCGTGACCCTGTCCTTCTGCCAGGACACCCAGGCCGAGGCCTTCGACTATCCGGAGAGCTTTTTCGAACCGAAGGTCTGGCGTATCCGCCGGCCTGAACCGGACAGCCGTGACATCGCCGATGTTGCCGCGTTGATCAGATCCTCCGTTGCACCTGTCCTCGTCTGCGGCGGCGGCGTCGTCTATTCCGGAGCCGAGGAAACACTTGCCGCTTTCGCCACCCGCCACGGCATCCCGGTGATCGAGACGCAGGCGGGCAAGTCCGCGCTTGCCCAGGCGCACCCGATGAATTTCGGAGCCGCCGGTGTCGACGGTGCGGAAAGTGCGAACAAGCTGGCGGAAGCCGCCGATCTCGTGATCGGTGTCGGCACGCGCTTTCAGGATTTCACCACCGGGTCCTGGGCTCTTTTCAAGAACCCGGGCCGGAAGCTGGTTTCCATCAACGTTCAGGGTTACGACGCGGACAAGCACGGCGCGGTTGGTGTTGTCGGTGATGCAAAGGTTTCTCTGGAGCGATTGACCGCGTCCCTTGAAGACTACCAGGGCAGCGCCTTCGACCCGCAATCCCGTCTCGACTGGCTTGCGAAGGTCGATGCCCATTGCAGCGCCAGGACCGGCATGCCGGACGGCTACCTGCCACTCGATGCGGAGGTGATCGGCGCCGTTCAGCGCACCGCGACCGACAAGACGATTGCCATGTGCGCGGCCGGTACAATGCCCGGCGCGCTGAAGCTCTTGTGGCAGGCACCGCAGGGCGGCTATCACATGGAATATGGCTATTCCTGCATGGGCTACGAGATTGCCGGCGCCATGGGCATCAAGCTCGCCCAGCCGGACCGGGACGTGGTCTGCTTTGTCGGCGACGGCTCCTACATGATGGCCAATTCCGAACTGGCGACAGCGGTGATGCGGCGCGTTCCTTTCACGGTAGTGCTGACCGACAATCGCGGCTTCGGCTGTATCAACCGGCTGCAGATGGGAACCGGCGGAGCCCAGTTCAACAATCTCTACCGGACGAGCAATGTAGAGGCACAGCCCGACATCGACTTCGTCGCGCACGCCGCCGCCATGGGCGCGCATGCGGTCAAGGCGAAGGACACTGCCGCTCTCGAGGCCGAGATCCTGGCGGCGCGCGATCGCGAGATCCCCTCGGTGATCGTGATCGACACCGACCCGATGCACGGTCCGGGCGAGGCCGGCGGCGGTCACTGGTGGGATGTCGCCGTACCTGAAGTCTCCGCACGCGCGGAGGTGAAGGCGGCACGCGAAGGCTATGTCGCGGCCCTGAAGGATCAACGGGCAGCGGATTGAAATCTGGAAGCAAGAAAGAACAACCGAACCGAAATCCTCATCCAGAGGAGGGCCAAAGGCCCGTCTCGAAGGATGGGCCGCAGGGCACTGATAGTGCCGCCTATCCTTCGAGACAGCGCTGTCGCGCTTCCTCAGGATAAGGTTCCCGGAAAGAACCCAAACCAAAGAACGTTGCAAGCAACGTTACAGGACGAATGCCATGATCCTATTCGGCGCAAATCCCATCGCCTGGGCCAATGACGACGACCAGTCGCTTGGCGCGCACATACCGACGGAACAGATCCTGTCCGAGGCATCGGAAATCGGCTTTGACGGCATCGAGAACGGTCACCGCTGGCCCGACGATCCGGAGGAATTGAAACAGCTGCTCGCAAGCCACGGACTGAAATTCATTTCCGGATGGTATTCGCTGAACCTGCTGGCGCAGACAGTCGAGGATGAGAAGACGGCGATCCAGCCGCATCTCGACAAGCTGAAGCACAATGGCTGCACGGTCTGCATTGCCTGCGAAACCTCCAACACCATCCAGGGGTCGGATGTCGACATCTCCACCAGCCCGGTGCTGAGTGACGCGGAGATGAAAGCCTTCGGCGCGAAAGTGGAGGAACTGGCCGTCTTCTGTGCCGATCAGGGCATCGACCTCGTCTATCACCATCACATGGGAACGGTGGTCGAAACGCTGCCCGAAATCGACGCCTTCATGGCGGCGACCGGACCGGCGACAAAACTGCTGTTCGATGCCGGCCATTGTTACTTCGGCACCAGGGGAGAAGATCCGGCACCTGTCTTGCAGAAATACATCGACAGGGTCGGCCATTTTCATGCCAAGAATGTACGCCCGGCCGTGATGGACGACATTCGGTCGAATGGAAAATCATTCATGGACGGTGTCAGGGCGGGTGTCTTTACCGTTCCGGGCGACGAGGAAGGCGGCATCGATTTCACGCCCCTTCTGAAGATCCTGAAAGGCGCGGACTACAGGGGCTGGATCGTCATCGAGGCCGAACAGGACCCTGAAGTCCACAATCCGTTCAAGTATCAGAGCCTGGGGCTGAAAACGCTCAAGGCGATCGCAAGCGAGTTGGATTTGAGATGAGCGATCTGTTGCGCAAACCGTCGGCAACCTCCGGCAAGGTTCACGACATCACCACTGAGAGCGCCAGGGGGCCGAAATCTCCTGATTGGGGTTACGTCGGCTTCGGTCTCTACCGGCTGCGCGCCGGGGAAACCGTTTTGGAACAGACCGGCGACCTGGAAGTCATTCTGGTGATGGTCGAAGGCCGGGCGTCGATCTCCGCCGGCGGCACCGATTTCGGTGAGCAGGGCAACCGCATGAACGTATTCGAGCAGTTGCCTCCGCACAGCGTCTATGTGCCGAACGGATCGGACTGGACGGCGACGGCGACGACCGACTGCACCATCGGGGTCTGCACGGCCCCCGGCAAAGGCGGGCATGAAGCGCGCGTTCTGCCTGTTCCGGAGAAGGTCATCCGCGGCAAGGGTGCCAACACCCGCTACATCTTTCCGATCGCCATGGAAGAAACGGACGTTGCCGACAGCCTGCTGGTGACGGAAGTGTTCACGCCCCAGGGCAACTGGTCGTCCTATCCGCCGCACCGGCATGACGAGGACAGCTTCCCGGACATGACCTATCTGGAAGAGACCTACTATCACCGGCTGAACCCGGATCAGGGCTACGGCCACCAGCGTGTCTTCACCGAGGACGGTTCCCTTGACGAGACGATCTCGATGAACAGCCACGACGTGGTTCTCGTCCCGAAGGGGCACCATCCTTGCGGCGCACCGTATGGCTACGAGATGTACTATCTCAACGTGATGGCGGGCCCCATGCGCAAATGGCGCTTCAAGAACCATCCCGACCATGACTGGATCGCGCAAAGGGATGCGTGAATGGCGGCGGGCCGGGCGCTTGTCAGCAACCCGGCCCGGATCGTGCCACGTGGCATCATGATTCTTCCTGCAGACCACGGCCTTGCCACGGCGCCTGAAGAGATCAGGCAGCATCCTCGTGCCGGCTCTCCGCATTGCGGGTCACGTCGCTCAGGAACCTTTCCACCTCCTCGGTGAGCATGGCGCTCGCCTCCGAAACCAGGCCGGACGCGGAGTTCACCGAGCCTGCTTCTTCCGACGTTTTTTGCACGACGCTGGCGACGGACGTCATGCTTGTTTCCGCTTCCGAGGTGCTGTCGCTGGCAGACTTCGCCGAGCGCGCGATTTCCTCGTTGGCAGACCGCTGTTCCTCGATCGCGCTGGCAACCGAACTCGTGAGATCCATGACGTCGGACACTTTCGCCGAGATGTTTCCGATCGCGCTGGCGGCATCCTTGACGGAGGTCTGAATTCCGGAAACCCGCCCTGAAATCTCGTCCGTCGCCTTTGACGTCTGCTCCGCGAGTTGCTTGACTTCCGAGGCGACGACGGCGAACCCCCGCCCGGCTTCTCCCGCACGCGCGGCTTCGATGGTTGCATTGAGCGCAAGCAGGTTGGTTTGTTCGGCAATGTCCCGGATCAGGTTGACGACGCTGCCGATATGCTCGGCCGTTTCCGAAAGCGTCTGGACATACTGATTGGTCACCTCCGCAGCCTCCACGGTTTCGGTGACGATCCGGGTGGTCGCTTCCGTCTGGTTCGCGATCTCCTGGACAGACGCCGTCATTTCTTCCGTTGCTGCGGCAACCGCCGCAACGTTTTCAGACGCGTTTTTCGAAGCGTTGCCCGCCGCATGCGTCTCCGTGGAGGCGCTGTTGGCCAGCGTATCGAGCGTGGTTGCCGATTGCTGCATGAGGTGCATCTGATCGGACACGGTTGCCAAACGCTCAGAAATGGCAACCTTGAAGTCGCTGATCAGGCCATCCAGCTGCAGCTGCCGCTCGCGTTCCCTTTTCTGATCGCCCTGTGCCTGCATTTCCAGCTCGCTTCTCTGGATGGCATTGGCCTTGAAAACTGCGACGGCTCTGCTCATGTCGCCGATCTCATCGCTCCGCTCGGCACCGTCCACATCCACATTGACGTCACCCGCAGCCAGTCGTGTCACGGCATCGACAAGCCGCGCGATCGGCGACGTAATCGTGCGCGCGGCGAAAAACCCGGCAACGGCGGCGATCGCAAGCAGGACCACGCCGGCCACAAGCATCCGGTTGCGCATGGCGGCGACGGGAGCGTTGGCCTCTGCGTATGATTGCATGGCCAGGAGTACGAAGCCGTTGTCCTGATAATCGAATTTCAGGGCCTCGACATCCATCAGTTCGCCCCGATGCAGGTCGGCGTATCCAAACGCACTTCCGGCTTTCTTGGCTTCTTCGATGACGGGCGCGTCGATCCTTGTCGCCAGGATATCGTTCACGTCGGCGGTATGATCAGTGTCGTTGCGCATCAGGCCGTCATCGCCGATGAGCACAAGCTCACCGGTATTGCCCAGACCAAGATCGTTCTTCATGAGTTGATTGATCTTGTCGACCGGCATCTGAAACGCAAGAACGCCGATCGTGCTGCCATGGCTGTCGGTGACCGGATGGGCCATGAAACTGGCAGGCGCGTCGAAACTCGGGCCGTAAGGGGCGAAATCTTCGAAGGCGATCTCGCTGTCCGCGGTAATGGACATCGCCTTCCGGTAAACCTCGCCAAGGTCGGACGACGCCCATTTGCCGCCACCGGCCAGAAAGTTGGTCGCGTAGTCGAGTTCTTTGAAAACCGAATAGACGAGGTTGCCTTCCGTGTCGAACAGGAAGACATCGTAATAGCCTTCATCCTGTTGCAGCTTGTGGAACCAGGGATGATACTTGCCGTGAACCAGGTCATACGCGGTCCCGGTCTCGGCCTGGTAGAGCTTGTCCTTTTCGCCGGTCGGATGGGGGTTGTCGGTAATGTAGGCCTGCTGGAGACGGGCCTCCATGTCTGTGCCGTCTCCCGCCATCTCTTGCCAGGCGCCGGCAAAATCCGAGACAGCGGAAGCTGTACCCGGGTTCTCGGCGATCAGCACGAGCTGGTGCTCGATCGCTTCCAGGTAGGCATGGATCTCGTGTGACCCGATTTCAGCAGCTGCCTTGAGCCGTTGCTTGGTGAGCTCTTCGATACTGTTGACGGACGTGAAGTAGCTGGCAACGCCAATTCCGATGCCGACAACGGCGGCGGCCCCGACCAGCAATGCAGGAATTTTCTTCGACAGGCGCATATTTGAGAGCATGAAGACCTCGCACGGAAAAGGATCTCCGGCGCTCGATATGAGCAGCGGCGGAGTTTCAAATTTCGAATGATTTCTTGTTTCGACTTCCTGAAACTATTATTTCGGCAACAGCTGGAAGAAATGGTTAATGAAATCTGCCTGACACAGCGCAAGCATGACAAATTACGACATTTTCTTTACAAATTGACCCAGATGAATGGGCTATTATACTAAGGTAGAAACGGCCAAAACGCTGGATTCAAGTACGTAATATTCCGCCAGCGGCGTAAATCGACTCGATTTTTGCTTCGAACAAGCCGCATGACCAGGAATCGATTCCTGTAGATACGTGAGGTCCTCAATGGCTACCGTTCAAGTCGCAAGGGACAGCTGAACCAGTCCGGAAACCGGACTGGTTCGTGTTAGAAGGCTTCGCGGACACGCACTCATGGCCGCGAAGCCGCGCAGAAATCAGGTGAACTTCTTGATTTCGTTGCTCTTCAGCCGCGTCAGGTAGCTGTCCAGTTCACGCTTGACGATCGGCATCAGCGCGTAGAGCGCCACGATGTTGACAACCGCCATGGCGAAGATCGCCGCGTCGGAGAAGTCGATGACCGGGCCGAGGCTGGCCGCTGCTCCGATTACCACGAAGATGCAGAAGATGACCTTGAAGACTAGTTCCTTGGTCTTGCCTTCGCCGAACAGGAAGGTCCAGGCCTTCAGGCCGTAATAGGACCAGCTGATCATGGTGGAGAAGGCAAACAGCACCACTGCGACGGCCAGCACGTACTGGAACCACCCGAACGCCGACGAGAAGGCGGCGGACGTCAGGGCGACACCCGAGTTTCCGTCCACGGTCTGGATCGCGGAGCCCGCTTCATTGAGCACGTAAAGACCGGTTTCCGGATCGGAGACCAGCTGCCCCGTGATGATGATGACCAGCGCGGTCATGGTGCAGATCACGACGGTGTCGATGAACGGCTCCAGAAGCGACACGAAGCCTTCCGTGATCGGCTCCTTGGTCCGCACGGCCGAGTGCGCGATTGCGGCGGAACCGACACCGGCCTCGTTGGAAAATGCCGCCCGCTTGAAGCCCTGAATCAGGGCGCCGACAAAGCCGCCGGCGACGCCGAGACCGGTAAACGCACCTTCAAAGATCTGACCGAAGGCCCAGCCGATCTTGTCCGCATGCATCAGCAGAATGACAAGTGCGGTCAGGACATAGAGAACGCCCATGAACGGAACGACCTTTTCCGTGACCGAAGCGATTGATTTCAGACCGCCGACGATCACCGCGAAGACGATGGCCGCGAAGATGAGACCGGTGATCCAGCCCGGGTAGTCGCCGACCACGTTGGCGATCTGCGCATGCGCCTGGTTGGCCTGGAACATGTTTCCGCCGCCGAACGCGCCAAGGATACAGAAGATCGCGAACATCACCGCGAGGATCTTGCCGGCAGGCAACCCGCGCTCCTCGAATCCCTTGGTCATGTAGTACATCGGTCCGCCCGAGACGGTGCCGTCCGGATATTCGTTCCGGTACTTCACGCCGAGGGTACACTCGGTGAACTTGGACGCCATGCCCATCAGCCCGGCAAGGATCATCCAGAAGGTCGCACCCGGACCGCCGATGCCCACGGCAACCGCGACACCGGCAATGTTGCCGAGACCGACGGTGCCAGAAAGGGCTGTCGCCAACGCCTGGAAATGGCTGACCTCACCGGCATCTTCCGGATCCGAATAGTCGCCGCGCACCAGCGCGATCGAATGCGGAAACGCTCGGAACTGGATGAAGCCGAAATAGATCGTGAAGACGGTTGCCGCGATCACCAGCCAGCCGACGATCCACGGAAACGACGTTCCGGGAAACGGGCTGAAGATGAAGCTGACGAACCAGCCTGTCGAATTTGCGAACAGCGTGTTGACCTGTTCGTCGATGGATTGAGCCATCGCCGGCATCGTGCAGGCAAGGACAATGGAGGCGGCAAGAGCCGCTGCGAAGGATTTTTTCATTTTCTGAGCCCCTGGAAATTTTATGGAACGATGGTCACCGGCACCGGTGCCGCCTGTGCAAGGCTGCCCGCGACGGATCCGAACACCCGGGTGGACAGCTGCGAGTGCCCCGTCCGGCCAATCACGATCTGCTCGACACCGTCCTCGTCGGCAATCTTGATCAGCGTTTCGGCAATGTGCCCGTACCGAAGTTCGGATGTCGCTTCCAGGCCGTCGCTCGAAAGCTTCTGCATCACGGGATCGAGCACGGCCTTGCGCGCACGCTCAAGCTCCTCGGTCCTGCGCGCGTGCCGCTCTTCAATTTCGTTTGGCGTCAGGAAGGTGTAAGGCGACCATTCAAGTACATGTGCAATCACAAGCCCCGCTTGACTGGCCTTTGCCAAGTTAACAGCGAAATCGACCGCGTTGTCCGATGCGCTGCTGCCGTCGTAGCCGACGACTATTTTCTTGTTCATTTAGGTTCCCCTTTTCAACGGCCCCATGCCGTAGAGGAAACGATATCCCACGTTGCAAAGGAAAGGTTCTCATTTTTCAATTGAATTCAGAAATTTTCTCAATAATTATCGAAAAATCACAAATTTTTCGGAATTATTACGATGGATCGGCTTGATCAGAAAATACTTTCGATTTTGCAGAAAAACAGCCGCATTTCGATGGCGCGGCTGTCGGAGCAGGTTGGACTGTCCCTGTCGGCATGCCACCGGCGGGTCAAACTTCTGGAATCGAGCGGGATTATCGAGGCCTACACGGTCCGGCTGGACCGGGCATCGCTGAACCTGGAAATGCAGGTTTTCATCGAGGTGAAACTGACCAGTCCGCGCAGGGAGGACGCACTCGCGTTCGAGGACGAGATAGCGCGCATGCCGGAGGTCCTGGAATGCCACCTGATTTCCGGCGAATTCGATTATCTGATACGGCTGATGACGAAGAACACGGCAGCTTACGAGAAGCTCTACAGGGGCAGGCTGTCACAGATCCCGTCGGTCGCGCAGATGAAGACGTTGCTGAGCCTCAGCACGGTCAAGGAATTCGAAGGCCTCAACCTGGACGAAACCACCGTCACCGCCACCGACAGCGCCGTCATCTGACCGTGGTTCAGGCAGGCTCGAAGCAGTCCACCAGCGCGCCGCGGTGCTGGATCACGGTTCCGGCGAGCCGGGCACCTGCATCGACACTGGCGGCAATGTTGCCGCTGACCAAGTACTCCGCCAGAAACGCCGCGTTGAAGCTGTCTCCGGCGGCGGTCGTGTCGACGATGTTGGAGACCGGCCTGGGCTGAAACGCCTGCCGGCTTTCGCTGGAGGCGCAGATGACCTCTTCCGGCCCGTTCTTGACCACGACCATGTCGGCCCCGGCCGACAGGTACCGGTCGGCGCTGACATCTGCCGCCCGATCCCCGAAATGGGCCAGCTCGTCCTCGAAGGACGGCATGACGAAGTCGCACAGCCCGGCAGCTTCGGTGACACAGGCGCGCATCGTGTCTTCCGTTTCCCAGAGACGCGGGCGCAAGTTCGGATCGAACGCCGTTTTGGCGCCGCGGGCACGGGCAGCTCTCAGCGCGTCGAAAAAGGTATCGCGATCCCGTTCCGGCAGGATCGCAAGGGTGATACCGCTGAAATAGATCAGCGCGGCATCGTCAACGGCTGCCTGCAGCTGACCGGCGTCAGCTGCGAGCTGACGCGCTGCGGCCTGGGACCGCCAGTAGGCAAAGCTGCGCTCCCCATTCTTGAGCTGGATCATGTAAAGTCCGACGGTCCTGTCGTCCAGCCGCCGGACCGGTCCGACGTCGATACCGGACTGCTGCAGAAACCCAACCATCTGGTCCGAGACCTGGTCGCGGCCGACCGCGGTGCAGTAGCCGACGGTCCAGTCTGACGGCAGGCACTTGCGCGCATACCAGGCCGTGTTCAGCGTGTCTCCGGCAAATCCCATGGCAAACGTGCCTTGACCGGTCGGAGCCATCTCGACCATGCATTCGCCGACGGCCAGAAAAGTTTTGGACACAGGTTTCCTCCCAGGAAATCACAGCGGACAGCGTTGTTCAAACTCGCTGATTTCTGCAATTTAAATCCATTTAAATTCGCCTTGAGTTAATAGCATGAATGCAGCGCGCGTCAATCATCCTAAAGATTGAATTCGGTGGCTGACCGGTCATGCCAACCTGTACCGAAACCCGCCACCGCGCGAAAATTTCCGAAGATTTGGCCGGTTGACGCCAGGAAATTCTATTTGATGCCGGCCCGCATAAAGCTCTGCACAAACTGCCGCTGGAACAGGAGAAACGCAATCAGCAGCGGCCCGGAGGTCATCAAAGTCGCCGCGTTGATCACGGACCATTCGATACCGCTGTCGATGGCCGAGAAGATGCTCAGGCCGACCGTGACGGGACGCGTCTCGACGGAATTTGTCACGATCAGCGGCCACAGGAAGTTGTTCCAGTGATGGCTCACCGACACCAGGCCATAGGCGAGATAAGTCGGCTTTGCGAGCGGGATATAGACCTTCCAGAGCACCCCGAGAACCGACGCCCCTTCGATGCGGGCCGCCTCGTCCAGCTCCTTCGGAATGGTCATGAAGGTCTGCCGCAGCAGGAAGATGCCGAAGCCGGACGCGATATAGGGCAAGGCAATGGCCGGGATGGTATCGACGAGATCGAGGAGCCGCATGGTCTTGTAGTTCTCGACCATCAGGATGTCCGGCATGACCAGAAGCTGCAGCAGCACCAGCGCAAACAGGATGTTGCGCCCCGGGAACT
Organism: Roseibium sp.; assembly: GCF_965232425.1. GTDB lineage: Bacteria > Pseudomonadota > Alphaproteobacteria > Rhizobiales > Stappiaceae > Roseibium. Next base: position 3,288,751 of record NZ_OZ246971.1, on the reverse strand, counting down.
CGAACCGGGCGAAGGCAAATGCCGCGAGCGTACACAGGAAAAACTGGCCCGCCAGGATCATCGTCACCAGGATGAAGGTGTTCAGGAAGTAGCGGGCGAACGGTGCCGCATCCCAGGCCTTTGAAAAATTCTCCAGCGTCAGGGGCGCAAACAGTTCAAACCGCGCCTCGTAGGCAGCCGGGTGAAACGCGGTCCAGACCGCATAGGCCAGCGGCAGAACCCAGAGCAGCGCAAGAGCCCAGGCGGCAATGGTGTTGAGCGCGCGGTCGAAGACATCGGAAGAGCCGGTCATTTGTAATGCACCTTCCGGTCGAAAAAGAAGAACTGCCCGATCGCCAGCAGCGACAACAGCGCGAGAAGCGCAACCGTCAGCGTCGCGCCATAGGCCGTTTCCCAGAAACGGAACGCGACTTCATAGATGTAGAAGAGCAGGAGTGCGGAGGCATTGTCCGGGCCGCCGTCCGTCAGGATGAAGATATGGTCCACCAGGCGGAAGGAATTGATCACCGCATTGACGCAGACAAAAAGCGTCGTCGGCATCAGTAGCGGGAAGGTGATCCGCCAGAAGATCGTCCAGCGCCCTGCCCCCTCGATTTGCGCCGCCTCCTTCAGCGAAACCGGGATCGCCTGCAGCGCGGCAAGGTAGAAGATCATGAAGAAGCCGGCTTCCTTCCAGACGGTCACCACGATGATCGCGTTGAGCGCGGTGTCGGGGTTGCCGAGGTAGTTGCTCGCAGGCCACCCGAAAAGGAACCCTGTGATCTGGTCGAACAGGCCGAAGCCGGGCGTATAGAAGAACAGCCAGATATTGGCGACGGCGATCAGCGGTAGGACGGTGGGGGTGAAATAGGCCATGCGCACGAAACTGCGCCCCGCCAGCTTGTCGTTGACCCACAGGGCCATGACGATCGCCAGCGCAACGGAAGCCGGGATCGTGCCCAGCGCAAACCACAGATTGTTCCACAGCACTTTCCAGAACACCGGGTCGTTGATCATGCGGTCATAGTTGTCGAGACCGATGAATTTCGCCGACCGGCGGCCGCGCGGCGTCGAGAAGAAACTGTTGATCAGGGTCGTGACCGCCGGAATGTGCGTGAAGGCAAACAGGAACACCAGCGCCGGCAGCAGCAGCAGCCATCCGTGGATCCAGTCCCGTTTCAGTTTCAGTTCCCGCATCGTCGTCCCAGTCAGACCGTTGAATTCAGTTGAATGAATGCGGAGCGCCTCAGTGGGGTGGCGCTCCGCTTCGACAGGACCTTAGCGATACTCTGCCAGGATCTTGTCAGCCTGTTCCTGCGCTTCCTTCAGCGCCGTGGCGGGGTCTTTCTGTCCCGTGATCGCGGACGCCAGGGCGTCGTTGAAGAGGCCGGTAACGCGCTGGTTCTGGAAGGTGGAAAGCTCCGCCTTGGCAAACTCCAGCTGGTCGCGGGCAACAAGGGCCGGAGCGAAGTCGGCCGTGTAGGCTTTCATCGTTTCCGTGTCCCAGGTTTCTGCACGCGGCGCCACATAACCGGTTGCGATGGTCCACTTCGCGGCCTGTTCCGGAGCGGTGATCCACTTCACGAACTCGACCGCGGCCTTGGACTGCTCGTCGGATGCTCCCTTGAACAGATAGAAGTTGCCGCCGCCCGTCGGCGCACCGCGGGTTTCCTTGGCCGGCAGCATGGCAACACCGAAATCGAACGGCGCGTTGTTGCGCACGTTGGTCAGGTTGCCGGTGGACGTCCACATCATCGCCGTCTGCCCCTCGAAGAACGCTTTCGGTGTCGCACCCCATTCGATGATGCCAGGCGCCATGACCGCGTCCTTGGTGCTCAGATCGACCAGGTACTGAAGCGCTTCGACAACTTTCGGATCGTCGAAATTGGTCTTGTTGCCGTCGGCATTGGCCAGGATCGCGCCATTCTGGATGGCCAGGCCCTGGAACAGCCAGTAGGGGAAACCGGACGAGGGAATGCGCACGCCCCACTGGGTGACCTTGCCGCTGGCGTCCTTCTTGGTCAGCTTCTTGCCGAACTCGACCATTTCATCCCAGGTTTCAGGCGCGACATCCGGGTCGAGACCGGCTTCCTTGAAAGCTTCCTTGTTCCAGTAGAGCACCGGCGTCGAGCGCTGGAACGGAATACCGTAGGTCTTGCCGCCGGTCTGGCTGTTTTCCATGAATGCCGGGTAAAACCCCTCGATCCATGTCTTGTCTTCGTCGCCGGAGAGATAGTCGTCGAACGGCACGATCAGGTCTTCGTCGATCAGCGTGAACATGTCGACGGACAGGATCACGGACAGTTGGGGCGGATTACCGCCACGCGACGCGGTGATCGCCTTGGCAACCGTGTCCTGGTAGGAACCGGCGTAGACAGCATCGATGTTCACATCCGGGTTCTGGGCGACATATTCATTCGTCAGCTCCTGGATGGTTTCAGCGGCCGTACCGCCAACGGCGACCGGGAAATAAAACTGCAGGTCAACGGCCTGAGCGGACGCCCAGGTGCTGAACGTAAGAGCCGTTGCCGCAACGGCTTTCAGGAAAGTGGACTTCAACATCTCAATACTTCCTAAGGTTTGAACATCCGCATCATTGCGGCTGATCTACGCAGGCGCGCGCAGTCGGTCAGGAACGCAACAGCGTTCCGAATTCGGTCACGAGGTCGTCCCGCCGCCGGCCTGTATCGGCGTCGAAAACGTGAAGGGCGTCGGGTTCGAATCCCAGTTGGATCGATTGCCCCGGCGCCACGGATCGGTTGGTCGGCAACCGCACCTGGAAGGAGGTATCGGCAACGACGCAATCGGCCAGTATGTCTGCGCCCAGATATTCAACGGCCCTGATGTCGGCCGTCATGGGCCCGTCGTCGGCAAGGTGCATCGCCTCCGGACGGATGCCGAGCTGGAAATCCGGCGCGGTGGACAGTTTCTTGAAGGCGTTCGCCGGAAAAAGATTCATGGGCGGCGTCCCGATGAATTTCGCTGCAAAGGGGCTGGCCGGTTTCTCGTAGAGCTCACGCGGTTCTGCCGCCTGTTCCAGCTGACCCTCGTTCAGGAGCACGACCTGGTCGGCCATGGTGATCGCCTCCACCTGGTCGTGCGTCACATACACCATCGTGAAACCGAGCTGCTGTTGCAGCGACCGGATCTCCAGGCGCATTTCGTGCCGGAGCTTGGCGTCGAGATTGGACAGCGGTTCATCCATCAGGCAGATGGGTTTCTCGCCGATGATCGCGCGGCCGAGCGCCACACGCTGCTGCTGTCCGCCCGAGAGCTGGCCCGGCTTGCGCTCCAGCAGAAGCGACAGGCCCAGGAGGTCGGCAACACGCTTCAGGCGCGCATCGCGCTCGCTCCGGTTCACCCGGCGCACCTTCAGCCCGAAGATGATATTCTCGGCGACGCTCAGATGCGGAAACAGGGCATAGGATTGAAACACCATCGACAGATCGCGCTTGGAGGACGGCTTCCCGGTCACATCGTCGCCACCGATCAGGATCCGTCCCGCGCTGACGCTTTCGAGCCCTGCGATCATGCGCAAGGTGGTGGACTTGCCGCAGCCCGAAGGACCGAGCAATGCCGTGAAGGAACCGGCAGCCACCTCGATCGACAGGTCGTCGACGGCCACCGTTTCTCCCCAGGACCGCGAAACGTGTTCAAGCGTGATCGGCTTGCCGGATATCTCAAGGGCAGTTTCCGCCATCAGGCTGCTCCCTCCTGATCCGCAATGAAGACGTCCGTCTTGGAACCCTTGAGGCTTTCAAGAAAGACCGCGGGAACCGGGCGGTCGCAGAATACGGCGTCGACATCCGTGAGATGACCGCCGCGCACATGCGCGCTGCGTCCGAACTTGCTGTGATCCAGAACCAGGCAGGACGTGCGGCAATTCTTCAAGATGGACTGGCGCGCGGCAACTTCGTCTTCGTGAAAATCGAGCAGGGTGCCGTCTTCATCGACACCGGCAACGCCGAAAACGCCGACATCGACCTTGTAGTTCGAAAAGAAGTCCTGCGCTGCCGACCCCAGGATGTCGCGGTCCCCGTGCCGGAGGCGTCCACCGGCGATCGTCACCTGAAACGAAGGGTTGCTGGACGCGGTGAAGGCGACATTCAGATTGTTCGTGAAGATCGCCAGCTGCTCGTGGCCTGCCAGCGCCTGCATCACGATCTCCGGTGTCGTGCCGATGGAAAATGCCAGCGACTGATGGTTCTTTATCCGCTCCGCCACGAGTCTCGCGATCTGTTGCTTCTGCCGCAGATTGAGGATCTGCCGGGTCGAATAGTGAATGTTCGAGGCAGGGGCAGGCGGTTCGACACCGCCATGGGTCCGGCGAAGCATGCCGAGTTCGCACAGGCCGTTGACGTCCCGGCGGATGGTCTGCGTCGTTACATCAAAACGCTCGGCGAGGTCTTCGACGGACGCAAAACCGGTCTTCTGAACGAGATCGGTGATCTCGGCCTGGCGTTTGGAAATTTCTATCTGGCCCAAGGTGCGCATCTATGTCTGTGCCCGTTGCCCAAACCGGCCGGAACCGGCCTGGTTTCATTAGACGTCACTTGAACGGCCGCGAGGGGAACCGTTCCTGAAACATCATACACCATTTTCATATGAACATAATTCGACGTTCATATGAAAATCATATGACAAGAACGAACAGACGTGAAAACAACGGGATGCCGGCAGAAATTCGCGCCGGCGGAGGTCGGGCACGGCGCGAACAGGCTGCAAAACAAGCGCGTGGCCGCCTGCGCGGGCAGGCTGCGTCGACCGGCGGGCACGCCGGAAACTCAGGTAAACGGGCTGTCGTCTCCAGGCTGCGTCTTTCGGCGAACCCGGGTGGTCAAATGCCCTGCAGACGGAAAATCGGTCCGTCTGGCCAGGGTCCGCACCCTAACGGTACAGGAACGATTTGCCGTCGCTGTCGAACAGATGCAGCTTTTCCGGAACCGCCGTCAGACGGATGGTCGTACCCTTGTCGATCTTGTGAATACCGGGAAGCTTGGCGATGAGCGCATCTTCTCCGTTCCGCGACTTGAAATAGAGCACCGTCGTCTCGCCCAGCGCCTCGACAATCTCGACTTCCGCGGACACGAGATAGTCGTTGCTTTCGGTAACCGTGAGATCTTCGGGACGCACGCCGAGCTTGACGGCATTTGCAATGTCGCCGTCGCGCGATTGAATGGGAACATCCGCGTGACCGCCGTCGGACATCTTGACCGACGTCACGTGGCCGGTTGCCGTCACTTCGGCCGTGATCAGGTTCATGGCCGGCGACCCGATGAACTGCGCCACGAACGTGTTTGCGGGACGCTCGTAAAGGTCCAGCGGTGCGCCGAACTGTTCGACATTGCCACCGTGCAGCACGACAATCCGGCTGGCCAGCGTCATCGCTTCCACCTGGTCGTGGGTGACGTAGATCATCGTGCTTTCCGGCATGCTCTCCTTGAGCTGCGCAATCTCGATCCTCGTGGCCACCCTGAGCGCCGCGTCCAGGTTGGACAGCGGTTCGTCGAACAGGAACACCTTCGGATCGCGCACGATCGAGCGGCCGATGGCGACCCTCTGGCGCTGCCCGCCCGACAGCGCTTTCGGCAGCCGGTCGAGATACTGCGTGAGCTGCAGCGTTTCGGCCGCGCTCTTGACGGCCTTGTCGATCTCTTCCTTCGACTTGTGCGCCAGCCGCAGGGCGAAGGCCATGTTGTCATAGACCGTCATGTGCGGATAAAGCGCGTAGGACTGGAACACCATCGCGATACCGCGCTGGGCCGGAGGCACGTCATTGACGACCACATCATCGATCTCAAGCGTGCCACCCGTGATCTTCTCCAGACCGGCAATCATGCGGAGCAAGGTGGACTTTCCGCATCCCGACGGCCCGACGAATACGATCAGCTCGCCCTGCTCGATCTCAAGGTTGATGTTCCGCAGAACTTCGATTTCACCATAGGACTTGCTGACATCTTTCAAGGACAAGGAGGTCATGCCGGCTGCTCCCCAATGTGTTTCTTGTTCATGTTACTTGACCGATCCTGCTAGGAGACCACGAACCAGGTACCGCTGCATCGCGAAGAAGACGGCCAGCGGAACGGCAATCGAGACGAAGGCCGCTGTCGCCAGGATTTCCCAGTTGCCGCCGCGTGTGCCGAGCAGTTCGACGATCTGGTTGGTCATGACCGTCGTCGAGCCCGTCGCGTCGATCAGGAACACCTTTGCGACCAGCAGATCGTTCCACGTCCACAGGAACTGGAAGATGGCGAACGACGCGAGGGCGGGAAAACTGAGCGGAAGGATGATCCGGGTGAAGATCTGGAAATCGGTGGCGCCGTCGACCTTGGCGTTCTCGATGATATCCCGGGGAAGCCCGACCATGTAGTTTCGAAGCAGATAGACGGCCAGCGGCATGCCGAAGGCCGTGTGCGCAAGCCAGACCCCGAGATATCCCTTGCCGATCCCGATGCCGAGATGCAGCCGCAACAGCGGTATGAGCGCCAGCTGCAATGGCACGACAAGCAGCCCCACGACCGCCGCGATCAGCAGCGCACGGCCGGGAAATTCCATCCAGGCGAGCGCATAGGCGGCAAAGGCCGCGACCACGATCGGTATGATCGTTGCGGGGATCGTGACCGTCAGCGTATTGAAGAAGGCCTTCGCCATGTTGTCCTGGCCCGAGCCGGAAAACAGGATCGTGCGGTAATTGTCGATCGTGAACTCGGGCGGAACCGTCGCGGTAATGAAGATACGCTGCCCGCGCCCCGACAACTGCTTGTCGTTGCCGCGCCAGACATAATTGCCGTCGGCGTCGAGCGTGACGCTTTCGCCGTCCTTCATCTCCGCGGTTTCACCGGGCTGAAACGCGGAGACGTCCCTGGACGAGATGCCCCAGGCCCGGATCTGGCGGGGATCACCCTCGAAGATGTTTCCGCTCACCACGAACATGTCGCCGTCGGCAACCCGGTTGTCGTCCGGATCGGCGGCCCGGTAGACCTCGTTCTGTTCGGACTCGAACAGCGCCGCCCACCAGCCGGAACTCGAGATCTGGTCGGCGGTCCGAAACGACGACACGAACAGGCCGATCGTCGGAAACAGCCACAGGAGAACAAGGAAAACGACGGAGATATGGACTGCCCAAACCAGTCCGGATTTCTTGCCGGCGATCGTGGCCATTATCTCATCTCCTTGCGCGCGTTGTAGACGTTCCAGACGAGGATCGGCGTCACCAGCAGCATGATGACGATCGCGCTCGCGGAGCCGACTCCCCAGTCATTGGCGCGGAACAGCTTGTCGTACATGTAGTTCGCCAGGACCTGCGTCTCCCACTGACCATTGGTCATCGCGAAGACGATATCGAAGACCTTCAGAACGGTGAGCGTGATTGTCGTCCAGACAACCACGATCGTACCCATGATCTGCGGCACCTTGATCTTGAAGAAAATCTGGAAGGGGTTGGCCCCGTCGATGATGGCTGCCTCGACTGTTTCTTCCGGAATGCCGCGCAGGGCCGCACTCAGGATCACCATCGCGAAGCCGGTCTGGATCCAGATCAGCACGACCATCAGGAAGAAGTTGTTCCACAGCGGAATGGTCAGCCAGGTCTGCGCTTCACCATAAGGGAGTTCACCGATCCAGAGCCCGAGCAGGGAACTGACGGAGACCCAGATCAGCCACAGGGCACCGCCCGCGACGAGCAGCCGGAGCGGCAGCAACCAGACGGATTTGTCTTCGCCCTTGGCGATGATGCCGCGTGCGAATGACCAGGCGACGGAGGCGACGATGACGATGAACCCGATGAGCAGCATCGAGGGCAGCACCTGCAGCATCAGCACCGATCCGATGCCACCGTCGAATTTCAGCCAGACGGCGTTCAGGATACCGATCTGGTTCTGATCCTCCGGCCGGGTGTCATAGATCAGCTTGAAGATGACCGACGCGCCGACGAAGGAAATCGCCATCGGCATGAAGATGAGGGACTTGGCAAGGTTGCCCCATCTGATCCGGTCCGTCAGCTGTGCGACGAGAAGACCGAAAGCGGTGGAGATGGCCGGCACCACGATCAGCCAGAGCATGTTGTTGCGCACGGCCTCCCAGAACTTGGGTTCCGCCATCATCTGCTGGTAATTGGCAAGTCCGACGAACGCGCCGCCCTGGTCCCGGTCCGTCAGCGAAAGACGTAGCGTTTCGAAGACCGGATAGGCAAGATAAAGCAGCAGCGCGAACAGGGCCGGGAACAGAAACAGCCAGGGCCGCACCATGTTCGCCCGGTTGATGTTCCGGCCCGCATTCGGTCCGGAAGCCGGAAAGATGACCTTGTCCAGAACTACGTTCGACAAGAAGAAGTAACCAAGGCAGGCACCGACGCCGATAACGATGGTCGCCAACCCGAGGAGTGCCGGGTTATCCGCAAACATGGCCGTTCCATCCCATATGTTATTATGGAGGTTTTCCGGTCGAGCCGGACAACACTTGCGTGCTCAGGCTGATGCGCGAAGCTGGCGCCCCCTGGCCCGAAACGACCGGCCGTCTGCCACGCGGACAGACGGCCGGTGAAGTGTTACTTCAGAGCGTCCCAGCTTTCCTGGATCTCTTTGGTGACCGCGGCAGCGTCCTTGCCGCCGGTGTAGTCGACCATACCTGTCCAGAACGTGCCGGCACCGACACCACCCGGCATCAGGTCGGATCCGTCGAAGCGGAAGGTCGTCGCATTGATCAGGATCTCACCCTGGCCCCGCAGCGTGTCGTTCAGATAGGCGTCGAGATTGACGCCCTTGTGCGGCGTCAGGAAGCCGGTCTGGGCCATCATGATTTCATGAGACAGCGGCAGCTGGAAGAACTTCATCAGCTCCGTGGTCGCGTCAGACGGCGTGGTGATGGCCATCAGCGTTCCGCCACCCAGTACCGGGTTGCCGAGATCTTTTTCCGCATAGGCAGGGAAATAGAAGAAGTCGACATCCGCGCCGAACTCGACCCCGTCCGGGAAGAAGGCCGGAACGAACGAAGCCTGGCGGTGCAGGTAGCACTGCGGCGGCGAGGAGAACAGGCCCTTCGGGCTGTCGCGGAAGTCGGTCGAGGCGACTGCATCGGCACCGCCGGCAACCTTGTCGTCGTCACGGGCGAACCAGCCGAATTCCTCGATGGCCGCGACAACGCGTTCGTCATTGAACGGAATTTCGTTCGCGACCCACTGGTCGTAAACGTCTGCCGGCTGGGTGCGCAGCATCATGTCTTCCACCCAGTCCGTCGCCGGCCATCCGGTCGCAGCGCCCGACCCAAGGCCGATGCACCACGGTGTTTCGCCGTCGGCGACGATCTGCTCGGTCAGCGCCTTGAGGTCTTCCATGGACTCCGGCACTTCGTAGCCGGCATCCTCGAAATTCTCCGGCACGTACCAGACGAGGCTCTTGACGTTGACGTTGTAGAAGAAGCCGAAAAGCTGGTCGTTGCCGTCACCGTCCTTGTAGGTGCCGAGATTGACCCAGCTTTCGCCCGCGCCGTAATTGTCACCGACCCAGCTTGCCATGCCCTCGGGAAGCGGCTGCAGGAGACCGCGCGATGCCATGTCCGACGCAAGGCCCGGTTGCGGGAAGACGGCGATGTTCGGCGCCGCGCCCGCTTCCGCGTCGATCACGATCTGCTGTTCGAAGGAATCGGAACCGGTGTAGATGACTTCAGCACCGGTTGCCTCCGTGAAATAGGCGAGCACATTGCGGAAGTAGCCGTCTTCCGGCTGCAGCCACGGACCAGCGATCGTCACGGTCTGTCCCGAGAGATCGGGCGCACTTTCCGCCCACGCAGTGTAGCTGTCCCAGGTGAAGGGACCCTCGCCCGGAGGGAATTGCAACTCTGCAGAAGCGCTTCCAAGTCCCAGCGAAACGCTCAGTGCCAAACCGGCCGCACAGGCCATCAAACGTGATTTCATGTCAGTCCTCCCAGATTGTCCCCTTGGCGGGACATTCCCTTTAAAGTGGCACACCTTACCAGCCGGCAGCAATACCGAGGCTCCTCCCTCATGCAGCAAACCAACCGGAACCCGGCATCCAAACCGCTTTGGATTTGCCCTAAACATGTCGCTACGCTTCGGACTTGTCAAGCGAACAACTCACGAATTAATGTTGCATTTCAATAACAGCCTGAAGGGAGGGCGCTTTCAAAGCGTTTTGGGCATACATGAGCAAGGGTGTGAATCTGAAGGAACTGTCGAATCGACTGCAACTTTCGCAGACGACCGTCAGCCGTGCATTGAACGGATATCCGGAAGTCAGTGCCGAAACGCGGCGCAGGGTTGCCGAAATGGCGGAGAAGCTCGGATACGCCCCCAACAGCCAGGCCCGGCGCCTTGCCACAGGACGATCGATGGCGATCGGCCATGTCATCCCGCGATCGATCCACGAGATGATGAACCCGATCTTCCTGGAATTCATTGCCGGTGCCGGCGAAACCTATTCCAAGCACGGCTACGACATGATCATTTCGGTGGTCGAGGACGATCACGAGGAAGATGCCTACCGCCAGATCGCCTCCCGCAAGAAAGCCGACGGCGTGATCATTCATGGCCCCGCGGCTGACGAGAGCCGGCACAGGCTGCTGCGCCAGATCAACCTTCCCTTCGTCGTTCACGGCCGCATCCCCGGAGCCGAAAAGGAAACGTCCTGGGTCGACATGAACAACCGGCGCGCCTTCGAGCGGGCGACGAACCTGCTTCTCGATCTCGGTCACAAGCGGATCGCCCTGTTGAACGGCCTCGAGCACATGGACTTTGCCCGCCGGCGCCGCGTGGGCTTTGAAGACGCCCTCAAGGCGAGAGGCCTGACCCCGGACACTGAGATCATGCGCAGTTCCGACATGACGGAGCCGTACGGCTGTGACAATGCCATGGAGATGCTCAGGTCCGGCAACCCGCCGACCGCCTTTCTGGTGTCCTCGATGATTTCGGCCATCGGCGTCGCGCGCGCCATCGGCCAGTGCGGGCTGGAAACCGGGAAAGACGTCTCCATCATAACCCATGACGACGCTCTCTCGTTCCTGCCGAACAGCGGCGAAGTTCCGATTTTCACCTGTACGCGTTCGTCCGTGCGCTATGCCGGCCAGCGCGCCGCCGAACTGCTGCTCGACCACATCGCCGACCCGGAGCGCGAACCGTCATCCTTGCATCTCGATGCGGAATTGATCGTCGGCCAGTCGACCGGACCCGCACCCGATCGCTGAACAACAGCTGGACGGACCGTCACCGGTCACACATAGGAAAGGCCGCTGTTTCGAAGCAGATCGTCCATCGTTTTCAGACCGCTGAGGCGGTGCGCACTGGCAAGCTCAGCGGCTTGCTCCGCCTCGCCGGCAGCAATCGCGTCCACAATCTTGCGATGCGTCGCATCGCGCGCTGCAGGGGCATTGTTCAGCCGGAGCAGCACGGAGTTCGCCCTGAAAACCTGGTCCAGAAGACTGCAGATCTCCGAATGCAGTCTGTCGTTGCCCGACATCCCCGCAACAAGGCGGTGAAACGTGTCATCGAGTTGCGCCCAGGCCGAAATGTCTTTTGCCCGAAGCGCCGTCTCACCTTCCTCCAGAACCTGGCGAAGACCTGAGAGCGGATCGCTTGCAACATCGAACTTGGCGGCGGCATGTGCCGCCAGGCCTTCTAACACGGCAAGTATCTCGAAAATCTCGCGAAAGTCCTTCTGCGAGATCGCAACAACGCGTGCGCCGCGGCGCGGGATCAGATCGATCAGCCCTTCCGCCTCAAGCCGGATCAGGGCCTCCCTGACGGGTGTCCGGCTCATGCCGAGGCGACTGGCAATGTCAGGTTCCGGGGCTTGATATCCGGGCGGCAGCACACCTTGCAGGATCTCGTCTTTCAGACGGTCATAGGCACTGTCGACGCGCGTTGACTTGACTTTCGCTAACATTGCGGAGGCTTTCAGAACACGATTTCGAAAATGACGGCGTGCCCGGACCACTCGGCGGAAATGGCCTTGCCGGACTTTGATGTTCTTGCAAACAAACCCATTCAGCATTGATAATAATACCGATAAAATTTTACTCAAAGTGGATCGAAACCGGAAAAGTTGCGGCACGATCAACCTACAAAACCTCTCAACATGTTGACTTTACTGAAGAAAAACATACAAATCAGCAAAAGATATCGTAAAAATTACTAACTTATTTCAGCGCGAACGCGTTTCCGGACTGTGGTTTCGAACGAGTGCGGCGGCAGGTGTCTTAACGGTTTATGCATACCCCGTGCTTGTGCACGCTTCCGCTCACGGGTCGCCGGCAACTTCCTGTTTGCCGATATGAGCCGTCTTGCGCCGGGGTGCGTTCCGGCTGGCGTACCGCGTCCGGACCGGCTTCTGCCACGCTGCCTTTCTCTTGTGCCGGGCGCCGCTCCTGCACTAGGGTCAGGACTTTCCCTTTCATGCGCACGGATCGCGTTTGCGAAGCGATGCGTTTTCCGGAGCTGCCATTGATGAAGCCAGTTGTTCCCTTCATTCCCGAAGCCCATTCGCACGAGCGGGAGGTCTGGCAGCAGGAACTGTCCAGATCGCTCAGCAACCTGGCCGAACTCAAACCGTTCGACGCGCTCAGCGAAGAGGAGCGTCTTGCCGCCAGAGTTGCCATCGTCGCAAATCCGGACCCGGCCCATGTCGCGGCCCTGCCAAACCTGGTTTGGGTGCAGAGCCTGTGGGCCGGCGTTGAACGGCTGATGTCCGAATTGCCGGAAGAGGGTCCGCTGATTGTCAGGCTTGCCGACCCGCAAATGGCTGAAACCATGTCCGAGGCGGTTCTGGCCTGGACGCTCTACCTGCATCGCGACATGCCCCGCTACATGGCGCAGCAGCGCCGGGGCGTGTGGCAGGAGCATTTTCTGAAAACCCCGGCGGAACGGACGGTCGGAGTGCTCGGACTGGGCAATCTCGGCACGGCTTCCGCGCAGCGCCTGCGGGCCAACGGGTTCACGGTCGCCGGTTGGAGCCGGTCGGAGAAAACCATTGACGGGGTCCGCTGTTTTCACGGGCCGGACGGTTTGAAACAAATCCTTGGCGAGGCCGACATCGTCGTCATTCTGGTCCCCCTGACGGATCAGACGCGGGGACTGCTCGGCACGGACGAATTCAGTTCATGCAAGCACGGCGCCGCGATCATCAATTTCGCGCGCGGCCCGGTGATCGAGACCGGTGCACTGGTCGACGGTCTCGACACGGGGCACCTGTCTCATGCGGTTCTCGATGTCTTCGATGAAGAGCCGCTGCCATCCGAAAGCCCGCTCTGGCGGCATGAAAAAATCACCGTGCTTCCGCATATCTCCGCCCCGACAATCATCAGCACGGCCTCAAGGCTTGTGGCAAACAATCTCAAGACGTTCCTGGAAACGGGCGCAGTTCCCGATCACGTCGACCGAAAACGTGGATACTGACCTTCCCTTGCCCGGGCGTCGCAATACTGTCAAGGATTGCACCGTATCAGGCACACAGATTCACTTTCTTTGAAGGTATATCATGCCGACCCTTCCGATCCTGGGCGCAGCGCTCAACGTCAACAGCCTGGAAACCCATCGCAAGCTCATGCTCGACATGCCCCGGGACCTTGAGCTTCAGGATTTCTGGCCCGGCGAGGTTCTCAACGGAGACTGGATGCCCCTTGTGGAGCGCGCCACGGCATTGCTCGACGGGCACGAAGGCCGCCTCGGCATCCATGGGCCCTTCTGGGGCTTCACAATCGATGCCGTCGATGTGGACGTGCGCGAAGTGGTCAGAAAGCGCCTCCTGCAGGGTCTCGAAGTCTGCGAAGCGCTCGGCGCGACGCACATGGTCGTGCACAGCCCCTATTCCACGTGGGACCACAACAATCTCGATAATTTCGAAGGCGCTCGCGCGCGCAAGATCGAACTCTGCCACCTGACCATGATGGACGCCGTCAAGCGGGCCGAGGATATCGGCTGCGAACTCGTCATAGAGAACATCGAGGACATCGATCCGCATCTCAGGAAGATACTCGCCGACAGTTTCGGATCCCCGATGGTGAAAGTCTCCATCGACACGGGCCATGCCCACTATGCCCACGGTTCCAGGGGCGCACCGCCTGTCGACTACTACGTGAAGGCGGCCGGAAACGATCTGCGCCACGTGCATTTTCAAGATGCCGATGGCTATGCCGACCGCCATTGGGCGCTTGGCGAGGGAACCATCAACTGGCACGCGGTCTTTGCGGCCCTGTCGAAACTGGAAAGCGACCCGCGCCTCATTATCGAGGTCCGCGATCACGCCGACGTGCCCGTTTCGATCAAGAACATGGCCGCACTCGGACTGGCACAATGAGGCCGGTAACCGGCCTGCAGGCCCGACCCCACAAATTTGTGAAGAGGCGTTAGCGGACAGGTCGCCGGCCTTTGCCTAAGTACAGGTCTGAATCGAGGTGTGTTCCGGCGTTCCGCGACCGGAACGGGCTCTTGCAAAGGTGTGCTGACAAATATGCTTGAACTGCCGCTTGCGTATCTTGCCGGTCTTCTGACCCTGATAAATCCCTGCGTCCTGCCGGTTCTGCCGATCGTGCTTGCGTCAGCGCTCAATGCGGACAAGCGTGCACCTATCGCGCTTGCGGCGGGAATGAGCGTTTCCTTCGTGACCGTCGGAATGCTGGTGTCCACGGTCGGTTACGCCATCGGCCTGACCGAGGATGTCATGGCAAGGGTCGGGGCAACGCTGATGATCGTGTTCGGCCTCGTGCTGCTGGTGCCCGCTTTCAGCCAGCGCTTCGAACTTGCCACGGCCGGCTTTTCCGGCTCGGCCGGACAAAAGCTGCACAGCACCGACACCAGTGGCCTGCGCGGCCAGTTTCTCGGTGGAGCCCTGCTCGGTGCGGTCTGGTCGCCCTGTATCGGTCCGACTCTCGGCGGCGCGATCGCCCTTGCCTCCCAGGGCCAGAGCCTCACCTGGGCCGCCGCCATCATGTCCTTCTTCGCACTCGGCGTTTCGACCTTCATCGTCGGTCTCGGGCTCGGTGCGGGAGAAACCATCCGCCGCAGGGCCGACAGATTGTGCGGCCTGGCGGAAAAATCCAAACCCCTGATGGGGGTCGTATTCATCGCAGTCGGCGTACTGCTGCTGCTCAACGTCCACAAGATGTTCGACGCGTGGGCCCTGAGCGTGATGCCGATCTGGCTGCAGGATCTTTCGGTCCGGTTTTGATCTTGAAGTGAAGGGAAAGGAACGAACATGAACCGCCGTCGCTTTCTTATGACAACTGCTGGCGCCGCCCTCACGGCAGCCCTGCTGCCCGCAACCGCGTTTGCAAACGGAATGGTCGACTATTCGCCGGGGCTCATCCAGAAGCATCTTGCTGCCGGAAAGACGGTCTTCGTCGACTATGCCGCCTCCTGGTGCAGCACCTGCGCGCGCCAGGAGCGGGTGATCTCCGCCCTGCGCCAGGCCAACCCGGCTTACGACCAGACGATGGTTTTCGTCCGTGTCGACTGGGATGCCTATGGTGGTCACGAAGTCACCACGTCGCGAAAGATCCCGCGCCGGTCCACCCTGCTCGTCTTAAAAGGCGACCAGGAGCTGGGCCGCATCGTAGCCGGGACCAGCGAACAGCAGATCAAGGCATTGCTGGATACCGGCCTGCAGGCAGGCAGCTGACTTTAAAGCTCACGGTGTCAGCTGGAGCATTTTCAGGCCAATTAGGGTCATTTGACCGAGGCTCTGCGGATGAGGCAGACGGCCGGCGACACCAGCTCTCCAGCCTCATCCTGAGGAGAGCCGACAGGGCCGTCTCGAAGGATGGGCGGCATAGACTGCGGACGGCGGCCCATCCTTCGAGACAGCGCTCAAGCGTTTCCTCAGGATGAGGGTGTTGGCTGTCGTCTGGATGATTTGGTCTGAATGAGATCACGAAAGAGCCTCCGCAACGATCGCGGAGGCTTTTTTTTGCTGGCCGATCAGCCCATCGCCCAGGGGCCGTGATAGCCGCTTCCGTCCTTGTCCGTGCGCTCGAAACCGTGCGCGCCGAAAAAGTCCCGCTGGCCCTGCAGCATGTTCGCCGTCGAGCGCGCCGTGCGCATGATGTCGAAATAGGACAGCGCTGCGGACAGAGCCGGGACCGGCAGTCCGTGCAGGGCCGCCTTCGCCACCACCTGCCGCAGCTGGGCTTCGGTTTCCTTCAGCTTGGCCGAGAAGAAAGGCGCCAGCATCAGGTTGCGTTCCGCATCCTCGGCAAGCGCAGCCGACATGTCGTTGAGCATGGCGGAGCGGATGATGCAGCCGTTGCGCCAGATCTTCGCGATCTTCGGCAGGGGCATGGCCCAGCCATATTGGCGCGCCGCCTCCAGAATAAGTCCGAAGCCTTGCGCGTAGCAGACGATCTTGCCGGCCACGAGTGCGGCCTCCAGCGCGTCGATGGCGATCAGTTCCCGGCCGAGAGCCGTCGGCGCGGCACCGAACTCCGCCTCTCCTGCCGTCCGTTCGTCAAGCCGTGACGACATGTTGCGCACGGCAACCGCCGCCTCGATGGTGCTGGCGGGCGTGCCCAGCATCAGGGCTTCGATGGCCGTCCAGCGGCCCGTGCCCTTCTGCCCGGCACGGTCGAGAATGATGTCGAGCATCGGCCGGCCCGTATCCGGATCCGCTGTGGTCGCCACCTTTCCCGAGATCTCGATCAGGTAGGATTGCAGGATGCCCTGGTTCCACGTGTCGAAAACGGCGCCGATGTCCGCAGCCGGCATGCCGAACCCGTCGCGCATGACACCGTAGACCTCGGCAATCATCTGCATGTCGGCATATTCGATGCCGTTGTGAACCGTCTTGACCAGATGACCCGCACCGGCTTCGCCGAGATGAGCCGCGCAGGGCTCTCCCTCGTGCTTTGCGGAGATGGCTTCCAGAATGTGTCCGACCTGGTCCCAGGCATCGCTTGCACCGCCGCCCATGATGGACGGCCCGTAGCGCGCCCCTTCTTCTCCGCCGGAAACGCCGATCCCCATGAAGCGGGGTCCGTGTTCCATGGAGGCGGCAGCGCGCCGGTTTGTATCGTGGTAATTCGCGTTGCCCGCATCGATGATGAGGTCCTGGGCATCGAGCAACGGGCGCAGCGCCTCGATCTGTGCATCCACGGCCTCACCGGCCGGCACCATCAGGATCACGGCGCGCGGCGGCTTGATCGAGGCGACAAACTCCTCGAGTGTTTTCGTGGGGACGAGTTTTCCGGCCAGGTCCCCGGCCTTCTCCATGAACTGGTCGGTCTTCTCCGTGGTCCTGTTATAGACCGCGATCTGGAATCCGTTCTCGGCAATGTTGAGAGCAAGGTTGCCGCCCATCGTGCCCAGGCCGATCAGGCCGATTTCCGCAACAGCGCCGTTTGAACTCATCAAGGAAGCCTTTCTCAGATCGATTTAAATTGTCGTTACGAGGTGATAGCCGACCCGTCTCTTCCGGGCAATGGCTGCAAGCGAGGATCGCGGTACAGGCATCCCGTATCTTGCGGCCGATCACGAAAACCTGAAACCGGAATCCGGAAAACGACCCGATCCCGTGATTCTCCCCGGCGATCGAAAAAGACTGTCACATAAGCCTGCTAACCACCTTTGCACCCGCATCCTCCAGCGGCTTTGCTCAAAGGATTAGTCAGATGAAGAACATGTTGATCGCAGCCGGCCTTCTGGCCATGGCATCCACGCCTGCCTTCGCGGACGATGTTTCCGGAAAACTGGTGCTGTACACGTCGCAGCCGAACGCCGATGCGCAGGCGACCGTTGACGCGTTCACCGCAAAACATCCGGGTGTCGAAGTCGAGTGGGTCCGTGACGGCACCACCAAGATGATGGCAAAGCTGCGCGCGGAGTTCGAGGCCGGCGCACCGAAACCGGATGTGCTTCTGATCGCCGACATGGTCACCATGGAAGGCCTGAAGAAGGAAGGCCGGCTGATGGCGCATGAGGGCGCAGATGTCTCGGCTTACGACCCGGCCATCATGGACGGCGACAAGACCTATTTCTCCACCAAGCTGATCACCAGCGGCATTGTCTACAACATCAATGCGCCGATGAAGCCGACGTCCTACAAGGACCTTCTGAAGCCCGAGGCGAAGGACAAGCTGGCCATGCCGTCCCCGCTCACCTCCGGTGCGGCAACCATTCACATGGCAGCCCTGACCTCGAATCCGGACCTCGGCTGGGCCTATTACGAGGGACTTGCAGATCAGGGCGCCAACCCGAAGGGTGGCAACGGCGGCACCTACAAGGCGATTGCAGGCGGTGAGAAACTCTACGGCTTCGTTGTCGATTTCCTGCCGATCCGCGAAAAACTCAAAGGCGCTCCGGTTGAGTTCGTCTTTCCCGAAGAAGGCGTTTCCGCGGTGACCGAGCCGGTTGCGATCCTCTCCACCGCACAGAACCCGGACGCCGCAAAGGCCTTTGTCGATTTCCTGATTTCAGAAGACGGCCAGAAGCTTGCCTCTTCCCAGGGCTACCTGCCGGCACACCCGGCTGTCGCGGCCCCGGAAGGCTTTCCTGCTCGCGACGAAATCAAGCTCATGGAGTTCGACCCGGCTGCAGCGCTGGAACAGGACCAGGCCAACAAGATCAAGTTCACGGAGATCTTCGGCGGCTGATCTTGGCAAGCTTGAAAATTCACGCGTCAGCGCGGCCAAAGCTGCGCTGACGTGCTTTCATTCCACAAGTCGTACTGCTCATCCCCTTGCAAACGTCTTCGCCCTCGGAAAAAGCAACCCTTGCCGCGCTCGTCGCCGGTGCAACGGCGATCTGCGGCCTCCCGCTTCTCCTGCTATTCAGGACCGGCCTGACCGGGGAAACCGGGCTGGACCTGGCACCATTGCTTGAAGCGATCCAGAACCGTTCCGTGCAACGCGCCCTGTGGAACTCGATCGAAAGCAGTTTTCTGTCCGCACTTGCAGCAACGATGCTCGGAACCCTGCTCGCCCTTCTTGTCGGCCTGACCGACATCCGGGCCAAAGGTTTGCTGGTCTTCCTGCTTCTTCTACCGATGATGATCCCCCCGCACGTGACGGCAATAGCCTGGATCCAGGCGCTTGGGCCGGCCAGCCCGGTTCTGCGCTGGCTGGGGATTTCGCCGGAACTCGGCTCCACCCACCCCCTTTATTCCCGCGAAGGGCTCGTGCTTCTTCTCACGCTTCAGAACAGCCCCCTCGTTTTTCTGCTTGTACGTGCTGCCTTGAGATCGTTTCCGCGGGAATTGTCGGATGCCGCCCGCATATCCGGTGCCGGAACCTGGACCTTGTTGCGCCGGATCACGTTGCCACTCCTCGGCCCTTACCTGCTTGCCGGCTTCGCCCTTGCCTTTGTCGCGGCGCTCGGCAATTTCGGCATCAACGCGCTCATCGGCATTCCGGCGCGCTACACCACGCTGCCGGTCCTGGTCTGGCGCCGCCTGGCAAGCTTCGGACCGGATATCCTGCCGAATGTCGCAGTGATTTCCGTCATCCTCGCAGTGGTCGCGCTGTTGGCCATCATGATCCAGAGCCTTCTGCAAAGGCGCATGCGTGCCAGCCTGATCGGGCTGCCGCAGGATCCTCTTGCCATTTCTCTCGGACGGAAACGACCTTACATCGAGGCGCTCCTCTGGGGCTTCGTTGCCCTGGTTCTGCTTCTGCCGGCGGCATCCCTGATCGCAACGTCCCTGGTCCGGACCTACGGATTGCCGCCGGGGTTGGACACGCTGACCCTGGAGAATTTCGTGGAAGTCGTCTGGCGGCAGTCGGTCACCTTGAGGGCCTTTGCTAACTCCACACTGATTGCCGGCATTGCAGCGCTCGTCATCGCGGCGGCAAGTCTGTTGCTCGGCTACTTCCTGACCCACAGGAGACGGGCACATCGCCAATGGGCAGGACTTGCGTTGACTCAGTCCGAAATCGCATTCGCGGTGCCGGGACTGGTGATGTCGATTGCGTTCATCCTGGCATTCATCCGCCCGGTGCCGGTTCTCAATGTCTCGCTCTACGGCACCTTGTGGATCATCCTGATCGCCTATGTCTCCGTGTTTCTGGCGGTCGGCCTGAAACCGGTTCTGGCCGCCTTCCTCCAGATGGACGGGTCCCTTGAAGATGCAGCGCGGGTATCCGGTGCCGGTTTCTTCACCCGGATGAGACGCATATTCGCCCCGCTTGCAGCCCCGTCTGCTGCCTCCGGCGCCATCCTGGTCTTCCTGACGGCCTATAACGAGGTCACGGTTTCGGCGCTCCTCTGGTCGACAGGCAACGAAACCATCGGAACGACGATCTTCAACTATGAGGACGGCGGCTACACCACATTGGCAGCCGCCATGTCCGTGACAGTTGTCGCAGCAACCCTGGTGATCATGCTGGCGATGAACGCGCTTTCAGACCGGGTTCCGGCGGGGACAATCCCCTGGAAGGACCGATAACAACGGCATCATGGGCACTGGTCTGGCAGCACCCAGCTGCGCGTGACCGCAAGCGGCAGGACGTCGCCCGCCACTGCCTTGGCATGAAGTGTCACAAGCAGCGGGTCTTCGAGCCCGTCGACAGCGACGAACACGTCCCAGGCCCCGCCTCGGTAGACTGTGCGGACAACCGTTCCCTCCAGATCCGGGGTCTCGGCATCGGGAACGAGATGCTCCGGCCGGATGAGAAGCGTCGCGGGTCCGACCGCAGTTCCGGCTGTGCAGTCCGACAGGATCGAGCTGCGTCCAAGCGACACCTTCGCCTGCACACTGATCACATCGTCGACCTGGACCGGCACCAGGGAGCTGCGCCCGATAAATCCGGCAACATGCAGGGAACCCGGACGGCGGTAGATGGCGTCAGGTTCGTCGACCTGCAGGATCTCGCCGTCCCACATCACCGCCACCTTGTCGGCGAGCGCCATCGCCTCACGCTGGTCATGGGTGATGAACAGGGTCGTGGCACCGCTCGCTTCATGAAACGCAGCCAGCTCTTCCTCCATGACGCTGCGCAGATGGGGATCGAGATTGGCGAGCGGTTCATCCATCAGAACGGTTTTCGCACCCTGGGCGAGACAACGGGCAAGCGCCACCCGTTGACGTTGACCGCCCGATAGCTCCGCCGGCTTTCGGCTCGCAAAGGCCGTCAGGGATACGGTCTCCAGACAATCCGAAACCCGCGCAGACACGTCACCACGCTTTTGTCCTGCCGATTCGAGTGGAAAGGCGACATTGCCGGACACACTCATGTGCGGCCAGAGGGCGTAGGACTGGAAGACAACACCGACCTGCCGATGCTCGGGTGCCATATGGAACCCGTTACATGCAACCTCGCTGCCGCCAAGCGCGATGCGTCCCGCATCGATCGGCTCAAGGCCAGCGATGGTGCGCAACAGGGTCGATTTCCCGCAGCCCGACGGGCCCAGAACGACAAAGAAGGTTCCCGTCTCAATGGAGAGCGACACGTCGTTCAGAGCCCTGTGCGGACCGAATGATTTCGAAATTGAAGAAACCGAAATGGACATGCCCTGCGGTTATCGCCCGTCCATGACAGGAAGATTACACGGCAAACTTTTCGAAAGACTACTTGCTTCTGAGCCTGAGCAGCAGATCAACCTCTTCTTCCAGCGCACGCCCATAGGCGCGCGCGGCCGGTGCATTGGTCTGGCCGAGCGTTTCATGCCGGAACAGGCAATAGGCCGCCAGCCGCCAGTGATAGGCGCTCCGCTCTTCCAGGAACCTTTCGGCAGTTTCCTGGTTCGGATAGTGCTTCAGGAACATTTCTTCCGCATAGGCGACCAGGGGATGCAATCCATAAAGCTTCAGGAGACCCGGCGACACGAAGCCGGCAATGTCCTCGACCGGATCGCCATACCCGGCGAATTGCCAGTCGATCATGCGCGCCCCGTCCTCGGTCGATTGGATCGTCCCGAGGCAGAAACTGCGATGCACAAGCACGCGCTTGATCTTCCGCCGTTTGACGGCATCGTCACCCGGCCTCAGCCGCTTGAGGTTCACGGCCTTCCGGCTGTCCGGAATGGCGGCGAGCATCGCATCTCCGTTTTCCAGGACGTCGTGATATCCGGCCGGCACTTCCCGATGTCCGGGCACCGGCTCCTTGAGTTCGGCGATCCGGCCGATCAACTCGGCGGCTTCACCGACATCGATCTGGTCGGTCACCGGCGGCCCGTAGCCATAGACCAGCAAAGGGGTTCCGGACGGGCTTTGGGTGTAGGTTTCCAGCGCAGGCGCAAGGTCGTACCTTGCCAGGAAAGTCAGCGCCTCGGCTTCCTGGTCCGGCAAGGTCGGATAAAGCGGATTGACTTCAGCGCCGGGAAAAAATTCCTTCACCACGAAGATCCGTTCCGGCGTGTCGAGACGCCAGAAACGGCTGGTGTAGTTGACTGGAAGCGGGCGCAGGCGCGCGCTGCCCCAGTCCTTGACCGGCAACAGGCCCTTGAGGAAGGCAAGAAGATCTGAATCGGTGAGCCGTTCGTTCACGCCGGTTGGGTCCACATTCCATTTGACTGATCTCTGATCGCTGTGAAGCTCCAGTTCGTCAAGCTTAACTTTGAAAGAAGTCTGTTGATGGAACCTGGTGCGCGTCCGGCATGTCGGAGTTGAAGCAAAGGCCGTCGTTCTGAGACTGCCCGTAAAAACAGGGCTCTCCGCTACAGTCGGCTCATCCTGCGATCTTGCCGGTCAAGCCACACGGCGACGCAAGACCCGCAAATCGCGAAACAATGGCGGATCGGATGACGGACGAAGCTGGCACTGTTGCCTTGAAAGAAACGGCCACCCCACGGCGCGGTCGCCGCCGCAGGGGCGGAGGCGAAAAGGCGGGACCGGATCTCTTCCCGCAAAAACCCTTCAGGCAGCCGCGGCACATCTTCAAACCGATCGAAGCGATTTCGGCAGACGAACTTGAATCGATCCACGATGCCTCCATGCGCGTGCTGGAAGAAATTGGCATGGACTTCCTCCACGAGGAAGCAAAGGCGATGCTCAAGGCCGCCGGTGCCGAGGTGAAACCGGGCGAAGACCGCGTACGCATGGACCGCGCCATGGTCGAGGAACTGATCGCCAAGGCGCCCGCCGAATTCACGCTTCGCGCCCGCAACCGCAACCACGACCTTCAGATCGGCGGCGACGCGATCGTGTTCTCCTGCGTTGCCAGCACGCCCAATGTCGTCGACCGCGACGGCGGCCGTAGGCCCGGCAACAGGGAGGACTTCCAGAAGCTCCTGAAACTCGGCCAGTTCTTCAACATCATCCATGCGCCGCTCGGCTACCCTGTCGAACCGGTGGACCTTCATGCCTCCATCCGGCACCTGGACTGCATCGCGGACGCGATCCGCCTGACCGACAAGGCCCTCCATCTCTATTCGCTCGGCAAGGAACGCAACCACGACGGCATCGAACTCGCCCGGATTGCCAACCGTCTGACACACGAGGAACTTGTCGACACGCCCTGCACGCTGACCGTGATCAACACGTCCTCTCCGCTGCGCCTCGACACCCCCATGCTTCAAGGCATCATCGAGATGGCCAGGGCCGGGCAGGTGTCCGTCGTCACGCCCTTCACGCTTGCCGGCGCGATGGCACCTGTCACCGTCGCCGGTGCCTTGACACTGCAAAACGCCGAAGCCCTGGCAGGCATTGCCTTCGCGCAGCTTGTCCGTCCGGGAGCACCGGTCATTTATGGTGGCTTCACCTCGAATGTCGACATGAAGTCCGGCGCACCGGCTTTCGGCACGCCGGAATACATGAAGGCGGCACTGGTCAGCGGCCAGCTTGCAAGACGCTACAAGCTGCCGTTCCGCTCCTCCGGTGTCTGCGCGGCCAATACGGTCGACTATCAGGCGGCGCTCGAGACGACGCTGTCGGAATGGGGCGCGATCAATGGCGGCGCCAATCTGATCAAGCATGCCGCCGGCTGGCTTGAAGGCGGCCTGAGTGCCGGCTTCGAGAAATTCATCGCCGACATCGACCTCCTGCAGAAGATCGCCGAATACCTGACCCCTCTGGACGTATCCGAGGCATCCCTTGCCGTCGATGCGATCGAGGACGTGGGGCCTGCGGGCCATTTCTTCGGCACCGAACACACGCAGGCCCGTTACAAGGACGCCTTCTACCCGCCGATCGTGTCGGACTGGCGCAACTATGAGACATGGTCGGAGGCCGGAAGTCCGATCGCCTATGACAAGGCCAACATGCTCTACAAGAAAGCGCTCGAGGCTTACGAGCAGCCGGCCCTCGACCCCGCGATCGACGAGGAAGTCACCGCCTTTGTCGAGCGGCGCAAGGCCGAAGGCGGTGTCCCCACCGATTTCTAGATCATCCTATTGAAGACCCCGCCGCACCCTGGCGGTCAGTCCGGAGCAGACGCATGAAAACTCACACTCAGGTCGTTGTCATTGGTGGCGGCGTTGTCGGCTGCAGTGTTCTTTACCACCTCACCAAACTTGGCTGGAAGGACGTCGTCCTTGTCGAGCGCGACGAGCTCACCTCCGGATCTTCCTGGCACGCGGCCGGGGGCTTCCACACGCTCAACGGCGATCCCAATGTCGCGCAGCTGCAGAGCTACACGGTCGATCTCTACAAGGAACTGGAGGAGATTTCCGGCCAGTCCTGCAGCCTGCATCTGACCGGTGGCGTGATGCTGGCGGACACGCCCGAGCGCATGGACTTTCTGCGCCTCGCCCAGGCCAAGGGCCGGTATCTGGGCATGGAGCTGGAACTGATCTCAGTCCTGGAAGCCAAGGCCATGTTCCCGATGCTCGACGAAAAACACTTCATCGGTGCGCTCTGGGACCCGATCGAAGGCCATCTCGACCCCTCCGGCACGACCCACGCCTATGCCAAGGCCGCGCGGGTGAACGGCGCGACCGTCTACCGGCACACCAAGGTCGAGGAGCTGATGCAGACGCCGGACGGCACCTGGGACGTCGTCACCAGCAAGGGCACCATCCGGGCGGAGCATGTCGTCAATGCCGGCGGCTTGTGGGCGCGCGAATGCGGCCGCATGGTCGGTCTCGAATTGCCCGTACTCGCGATGGAGCACATGTATCTGCTGACCGACGAAATGCCGGAGGTCGTCGCCCACAACGAGGCAACGGGCAAGGAGCTGATCGGCATCCTGGACTTCGGCGGCGAGATCTACACGCGCCAGGAAGGCAAGGGCATGCTGCTGGGAACCTACGAGCAGAACTGCCGTCCGTGGAGCCCGCGCGAGACGCCCTGGGATTTCGGCCATGAACTGCTCGCGCCGGATCTCGACCGTATCGCGCCGGAACTCGAAGTCGGCTTCGAGCACTTCCCGGCGCTGCAGACGGCGGGCATCAAGCAGATCATCAACGGCCCCTTCACCTTCGCCCCCGACGGCAACCCGCTCGTCGGGCCGGTCCGGGGTCTCCGGAATTACTGGGTCGCCTGCGGCGTGATGGCCGGGTTCAGCCAGGGCGGCGGTGTCGGGCTGACACTTGCGAACTGGATGATCAACGGCGATCCCGGCTACGATATCTGGGGCATGGATGTCGCCCGCTACGGCGACTGGGCGACGCTCTCCTATACCAACGCGAAGGTGCAGGAAAACTACCGCCGCCGGTTTCGCATCCGTTTCCCGAACGAGGAACTTCCGGCTGGCCGACCGCATCAGACCACCCCGCTCTATGACCGCATGCTGGCTGAGGGCGCTGTGATGGGAGACAGCTGGGCGCTCGAAACGCCGCTTTGGTTCGCGCCGGAGGGCGTGGAGGCCAAGGATATCTTCTCCTTCCACCGCTCCAACGACTTTGAGCATGTCGCCGCCGAATGCCGCGCGGTGCGCGAGAGTGTCGGCATCACCGAAATCGCCAATTTCGCGAAATACGAGATCAGCGGACCTGGCGCGGAAGCCTACCTGTCGTTGCTGATGACCAACACCATGCCGAAGGTCGGCCGCATCGTGCTGACACCGATGCTCAACGAAAACGGCAAGCTGATCGGAGACTTCACCATCGCGCGCGCCTCCGATGAAACGTTCTACATGTTCGGATCCTCGCAGGCCGAGGTCTATCACATGCGCTGGTTCGAGAAGCACCTTCCGGAAGACGGGTCGGTGACCTTGAAGGCGATCAACCTCGGCTGGGTCGGTCTCTCCATCGCAGGTCCGAATGCACGCAAGGTGCTTGAGAAAGTCACCGGAGAAAACGTATCGGGCACGGCCTTCCGGTTCATGGACTTCCGTGAAATGGACGTGGCCAATGCGCCGTGCAAAGTCAACCGGATCACCTATACCGGTGACCTAGGCTACGAGATCTGGATGACGCCGGAATATGAGCGCCAGGTGTATGAGGCCCTGATGGAGGCCGGGGCCGAATTCGGCATCCGCAATTTCGGCATGCGGGCGCTGCTGTCGCTGCGCCTTGAAAAGAATTTCGGCACCTGGTTCCGCGAATTCCGTCCGATCTACGGGCCGTATGAAGCCGATCTCGGCCGGTTCGTGAAGCTGTCGAAAAACCGCTTCATCGGCCAGGAGGCCGCAAGAACCGAATTCGAGCAAGGCCCTGCGAAGCGGCGCGTCAGCTTTGCTGTCGACGCCTCAGATGCCGACGTCATGGGCGATGAACCGGTCTGGCATGGCGGCAAGGTCATCGGTTGGATTACCTCCGGCGGCTACGCCCATTGGGTGAAGAAGTCTCTGGCCCAGGGATACATCCCCGCAGAGCTTGCCGAAGACACCGGCGAAGGCGCGTTTGAAATCGAAATCCTGGGCGAAATGTGCAAGGCGACCATCCTTCCCGATCCCCCGTTCGATCCGCAAGCCGAACGCATGCGCATGTAAATCACGACAAGGCCCGGCTACACAGGGAGGAGGTGTCAGCGCCATGAACACGGAACATTTTGGCCGCCACAGACGGAAGATCATGCCGGCCGAGCTGCCGCTTCACCCGGGTGATGGGGCGGGCTACGAGGCGCTCGCAGCCTATGCCAGCGAAAAGGCGACGGCGCTGAACAGGCATGTACTCGGCTATGGCGACCTCGCCGAAGCCGAATGGGCCGCACAGGGTCTGGAAGCCCCCGACCTGGACGCCATGCGCGCCTACCGGCTCGCCCGGATCCGCGGGCAGCTCGAAAAATACGACCTGAGCGCCGCCATCCTGTGCGACCCGCTGAATGTCCGCTACGCGACAGACGCAACCAACATGCAGGTCTGGTCGACGCACAACGCCGTCCGCTACACCTTCGTTGCCCTGGACGGACCGGTCGTAGCCTTCGATTTCCACCACTGCGAACACCTGTCCGGGCACAACCTGCTGGTCGACGAAGTCCGCCACGGCATTCCCTGGTTCTACTTCGAAGCCGGCCCGCGCTCAGAGGAACTTGCGCTCAGATGGGCGGACGAGCTCGCCGATCTGGTCAAGACCCATGGCGGCGGCAACCATCGCATTGCGCTCGACAAGGCTCGCCGTGAAGGCGTTGCGGCCTTGCAGGCGCATGGGCTGGAATTCCATGACGGTGAAGAGGTCATGGAACTGGCACGGTCGATCAAGAGCGCCGACGAGATCAAGGCGATGCGCCGCTCGATAGCCTCCTGCGAGGCGGCCATGCGGGAAATGGAAGATGCGCTCGTACCCGGGATGACGGAATGGGACCTCTGGGCCATCCTGCATGCAGGCAACATCAGACGGGGCGGCGAATGGATCGAGACCCAGCTCCTGGCGTCCGGTCCGCGCACCAACCCCTGGTTCCAGGAGGCATCGTCCCGCGTGATGGAGGATGGCGACCTGGTCGCGTTCGACACGGACCTTGTCGGGCCTTACGGCATGTGCTGCGATATTTCCAGAACATGGCTCTGCGGCTCCGGCATGCCGTCCAACGAGCAGCGCAGCCTCTACCAGATGGCCCATGAGCAGATCGAGGCCAATATCGGCATGCTCGCACCTGGACGTACTTTTCGCGAGCTGTCACACAAGGCCGTGAGCTTGCCGGACGACTATCTTGCAAACCGGTATTCCGTGCTCTTTCACGGGGTCGGCCTGTGCGATGAATACCCGGCGGTACCCTATCCGTCCGACTGGGAAAGCGGCGGCTATGATGGCAGCCTTGAGCCCGGAATGGTCGTTTGCGTGGAGAGTTATGTCGGCCGGCACGGTGGCCACGAAGGCGTGAAGCTTGAAGAACAGCTTCTGATCACCGACAGGGGATACGAGCGCCTCAGCACCTATCCCTACGACGAAAGACTGCTGGGCCGTTCAACATGACGGCCCGGCAATCGGATTCGCTCACTTCAGGCGCAGGACCTTCGATCCCAGTCCGCGGGAGTAGTCGTCGCGGGTGAAGACGACGACATTCGTTTCGCGCACTTCGGTCATTTTGAGGTCAAGCGGCGTTTTCCCTTCCGGGTTGACGATCACTTTGCGGGTCGGCGGCAGACCCCGGAAAACCAGCACACCGGCTTCCTTGGTGACGATCGCCCCGTAGGGTTCGTCGTGCACGATGCGGGTGGTGCCGCTCTCGGCATATGCGGCGGTTGAAACAACCGCAAGAAGACCTGCTGCGGCAACGACTGATTTGAAAACCGTTTTCATGACGCACTCACTGTTAACTATTGAGTTACCGAGAATCGTAACGCCTTGTTAACTTTTGCGCCAGCATTTCAGCCGAATTCACCAGAAAAGTGTGTCACCAAAAAAGAACATCGTTAACGAATGTCTTAAAATGACACACTTCAATACTCAGGCAGCCACCTTCGGATGAACCTCGACACCTTTTTCAACAAAACCGGCATTTGCCGACAACAGATCCGACAGGCCCTTCCTGAACTGCGACTTCATCAGGGGCGTCATCAGCCACCCGACCGGTCCGAATTTCGGCGTGAAGGTGATCCGCATGGTCACACGGCTCCGATCGGGAGACAGCGCCTCGAAATCCAGGGTCACGACGGCCTTCTTGAGCGGCAGGTTGGCGTCGAAGATATCGACGACGATATGCTCCTCCGGCTGATAGCCGATGATCCGTTCCTTGAGATAGGTTTTCCCGTCGATGTGCCTGCAGATGCGCTCGGCGCCCATGCCGGTCGGTACGCTCCTTGGAAGGAGCGGCGACTGGTTGATGACGGGATTGAACCTGTAGATCTCGTCGAAACTGTCCCAGCTGCGCCAGAGATCGGCCAGCGGGGCATTCACATCCTGCTTGACGACGACTTCCGCCATTGTTTCCTCCTGTGTTTTGAACGAGATCAGATCCTGCGCAGCCAGTCGGCAATGCCCTGCCCGATGACATGCGGATGATCCTCCTGCAGAAAATGCGATCCGGCTCCGACGAAACGCGCTTCGATGTTGACAACATTCGCCGCCAGGTAGTCCGCGACGGGCTTCGGCATCAAGGCTCCCGGTTCGGCATAGAACATCAGCTTGGGGATCTGGCTCGACAGCAGCCATTCACCGTTGAGCCTCACCTCTTCGACAACGTCGGCGGGCTTGCCTTCGATCGGCACCTCGCGCGGCCAGGCAAGGACCGGCTTGCGGCTTTCAGGTGTCGGAAAGGGTTTGCGGTAGTGATCCATCTCAGCCTCGGACATGGCGCGCACGACACCCATTTGCGGCAGCACGAACTCGACGAAGAAGTTCTGGTTGAGCACCATGTCGGCACCCTTGTCGCTGTGCATCAGTCGGAAGAAGTCGGCTAGCGGTCCGGGCATGTCGTCGAACGATGCGACCGGCAGCACCGGTGGCACGATGGCTTCCAGGAAGACCAGACCGGATATGCGCTCCGGGTTCAGGCGGGCATAGCGCATGCCGAGCGCCGACCCCCAGTCATGAACCACCAGGATGGCGTCGGTCAGATCCAGCTGATCGAGGAACGTGTCGAGATACCGCGCATGATCCTCGAACCGGTAGCCGCTGTCCGGCTTGCCGCTGTCACCCATGCCGATCAGATCGGGGGCAATGGTCCGGTATCCGTCCGATACGTGCGGAATGATGTTGCGCCAAAGGTAGGAAGAGGTTGGATTTCCGTGCAGAAACACCACCGGCCGCCCTTCACCCTCGTCGACATAGGCGATGCTTGAATCGAGAACCGGCATCTCTTTCTTCCGGAAGGGAAACGCGGTGCCGATCGGCACACCGTAGGGCGCCGCGGGATCGGAGCCCAGCGACTTCTCAGTCTGTTGTGCAGCTGCCGGAAGCGCGGGTATCAGCGCCAGGGCCGCTCCGCCGGTCGCTGCGCCTTTGAGCAGGGCGCGCCGCCCAAGACCGGTTTTGGTTTCCACTGTCATTCTCGATCCACCTTTGTCAGTTACCGGAAACCGCGCTGATTGCGCGTCCGGGTGAGAATGTGGCGGATTGATTTTTAAATGGAATACACCCAAATTCACCAGAGCGGATAAAAAACGATCCACCAGGGGACAAGCGGGAGTTTGACATGAAGCCGGATCTTGATTGGGATCACGTGCGCACGTTTCTTGCCGCCGTGCGCTGCGGCAGTTTCAGACAGGCCGCCGAGAAACTCGGGGTCAATCACGGCACCGTACACAGGGCCATTTCCGCGCTGGAAACAAGCCTGGGGACACGCGTCTTCGACCGGACAACAAGCGGCCTGCAACTGACTCAATCAGGCGAGGCACTGATCGAGCCGGCGGAGGAAATGGAGACCCAGGCCAACACGATCACGCGGAAACTCTCGGGTCTGGATCTGGAACCGGCGGGGACAGTTCGCCTCAGCCTGCCCCCGGCCCTGTCGCACGGGTTGCTGTCCGACATGCTGTTTGCGTTTTCAGAGCAGTTTCCGGAAATCTCGGTCCGCACGATTTCGACAAACCGCGTCTCCGACCTGCAGCGCCTGGAAACCGATATTTCCCTGCGGGTGGCCCGCAACGTCGACGAAGACGTCCTCGGCCGGAAACTCCTGACCTTCGTTCAGGCCGTCTATGCGGCGCCCGGTTATCTGCGAAGGCACGGGGATCTGCTTGCGACCGGCGGCAAGGGCGCGCACTGGATCGCCTGGAGCGAATTGCAGGACTGGGTGGCCGAAAGCCCGTTTCCGAACGCAACGGTCCGGCACGTCCTTCCCGAGGTGTCCATGCAGATCGAAGCGGCCGCGAAACAGCTCGGGCTGATCAAGATCCCCGCCTTCACCGGCGATGCCGATCCGCGTCTCGTGCGCGTGCCGGATGTGCCGCTGCAGCCGGGCTATCCGGTCTGGCTTCTGTATCACCGGGACTTGCGCCGGGTGGCCAGGGTGCGCGCCTTCGTCGACTTCGCGATCGCGTATTTTTCGAAGAACGAGCGGCTTTTCACCGAGTAGCCCCAAGAGTCTCGAACAGTGTCAGGTGAGCTCCGGGTAGCCGCGTCTTGCCGCCTCGCGTTCCATTTCAAGGATCGGTGCGTAGTCCGCTTCCGATACGGGCGAAAATCCATTGATGAGGAGCGTGTCCCGGTCTTCAGCAAACGCGGCGTCTGCAAAAATGGCTTGCACGGCAACCGCGATTTTTTCGGCGTCAGCCTCCGAGAACCTCAGCGATGTCACAAGCGGAAGACATGGAACGGAACCGGTCCGGCCGATTGACCGGAGCCGCGAGACAAGATCGGGCAATTCCCGGCAGGCAAGCGCCCAGCAGACCGCATCGACGCTTGCGATGTCGGCCATACCCTCTGCAACGGCGTGCAGGGACGCCAGATGACCGCCGCTCTCTTTCACGCATGAAAAGAACGGTGCACCGCCGGCGATCCGGGACACCTCATGCCGAAAGACGTTCATGCCCGACTGGCTGTCAGGCCCGTTATAGACCGCCCGGCTGCCCTGCAGATCGGCAAGCGTTTGGTGGCCGCTGTCCCGGGCCACGACAAGATACGAACAATAGCGTCCGCCGTCGCAGCCGTCGGCGGCATAGTGGGGAACGCCGACGGGCCGCACACGGCCGGAAAGCGCATGCGTCAGCGGATAGCCGCAGGTCTGGCTGAGGAGCAGGCCCGGCTGAAGCCAGTCGACCTCGAGACCCCGCTCCTCCGGCCAGGGGACGCAGTCGGAGGAGGGAAGTCCGAGTGTGCCGGCAAGGGCGTCCTGCAACGCGGTTTCCAGACGCTCGGTCGCGGCCCTGACCTGCGGCCAGTCATACATGGGCAACCGGACAGGGTGATAGCTCCGGCGGTTCACCTGTCGGCCTCACCCGCAGGCCGGCGTCTCAAGGGATGTGCGACCGGTTCCTTGACCTTGAAGAGGAAATTTGCGGCAAGCTGCAGGTAACTCCTGAACACATATCCCTCGTTGCGTTGCTGCCAGGTCTGTTTGTTTGCGCGGTACATCGCCGGCAGGTCATACCACGCCGCACGCGGATGGGCGTGATGGACAACATGAAGATTGTTGTTGAGGAACAGAAGCGAGAACAGCGGGCAGAATTCCACGATGATCGAGCGGGCTTCTGCGCTGTCATGGGCCCGGTGTTCGGCGTAGGTGCGCAGCATCAGAAGGCTCATCGCGGGATAGGAGATGCAGCAGACATAGAGCCAGAGCGGCATCCCGCCGACCAGGGTGATGAAGACCACGACCGGAACAGCGCCCGCAATGTGATGCAGCCAGGCGCGCAGGACAATCTTGTCCCCGGCGCGGATCATCCTCAGCTCGGAACCGAGAAAACCGATGACCGACACGAGCGGACCGATCAGCAGACGGCCGAGCAGGGTATTGTTGACCGTCAGCACTGCTTGAAGGAAAGCGGGCAGTTTCTGCCAGTCCGACCACGCCATGTAGAAGGTTTCGGGATCATCATAGGGATCGGTCAGCCGGTCATTGTTGTGGTGACGCAAATGCAGCGACTTGAAACGGCGGTAGGGAATGAAGAGCCCAAGCGAGCAATAGACCAGCGCCTCGTTCACTGCCGGGTTGCGTGTCGGATGACCATGCAGAACTTCATGCTGCAGCGACGATTGCAGGGTGACCACAAGAACCGCAAGCGGACATACGATCCATCCACCCAGCGATGTGTAGTTGCCGATCAGCAGCATCCATGCTGCCGCGGCCGTCAGAATCAAGGCCAGCGTCGGCCATTCGCGAAAGCTTGCCCGCGTCAAGTGTTACTCCAAATTGTTGAAAGAACCGGCAAATCCGGTGCCCAAAACCAGCATGCCCAATGACGGCCACCGCTGCAATTTGAGAGTTTAGAACAAAATCAGCATACTTTCGCAAAGTCATCAGATTGTTGAAATAAATAAACAATGCGTTTTTTTATGATCATTTCGCGCAGTTTGTCATCATGCATGCCTGTTTCGGAACACTGGATGGCGGATTTTATTCTGGACAAACCGGACGCCATCGCCTGACCTGAGGATCTTGTCCACATGCAGCATGCTGTCAGACCGGTCCTTCAGGAAACAGCCGTGCATCCGTGTGCCGCGAGACCGACCGCCCGCCCCGCCCGAAATTCGCAGATCAATGGAAATCGAACATATGCCCGCCAGTCAAACCGACCCGACCCGCACCCCGCAAACCTATGATGTGATCATTATCGGGGCCGGTGTCATCGGCTGCGCAATCGCCTACAACATGGCCCGGGACGGCATGAAGACATTGAATGTCGACGCTCTGCCCGCGGCCGGTTACGGATCGACGTCAAGTTCCGCGGCCGTGATCCGCACCTACTATTCCACGCTCGATGGCACCGCGATGGCCTATGATGGCTATCACGACTGGAAACACTGGCCCGAAACGCTTGGAGCGTCTTCAGACGAAGGTCTGGCCCGCTTTGTCCAGACCGGAACGCTGATCATGAAAACGGCGTCCAACAACCTGGACAATGTCCTCAAACACGCCGACACGCTCGGGATCACCTACGAGATCTGGACGCCGGACCAGATCGAGGAAAGCATGCCCGGTTACAATCTGGAGTGCTTTTCCCCGGTCAAGACGATGGACGATGATGCCTTTGGCACGCCGACGGGCGGACGCATCGAGGGCGGTGTGTTTTTTCACGCTGGCGGCTACGTCGACGACCCGCAGATTGCGGCCCGCAACCTGAAGGACGCCGCCGCTGAGCTCGGAGCGGAGTTTCTGTTCAACACCCGCATCGCCAGGATCCCGGCGGAAGACAACCGGGTGACAGGTGTTGTCTCGGACCAGGGCAGCGTCTTCCGTGCGCCCGTCGTGATCAACGCGGCCGGCCCGCATTCAGGCAAGGTCAACGGCCTTCTGGACGGCGATGCAGGCGTCAGGATCGGCCACAGGCCGCTGCGGCAGGAAGTCGTGCAGATCACGCCTCCGGAAACGCTCGGCTATTCGCGGGAAGGCATGCTGATCGCCGACAACGACATCGGTGTCTACATCAAGCCCGGCAGCGGCGGGCAGTTGATGATCGGCAGCCTGAACCCGCCCTGCGATGAACATATCGTGGAAGATCCGGATGATTTCCGCAGGGATCTGACCGACCGGGCGCTGACCTACGCCTACCGGTTGTCGCAGCGCCTTCCCAGTCTCGGCGTCTCGCAGCATCCCCTTGGTGTCGCCGACCTCTACGATGCGACCGACGATTGGCTGCCGGTCTATGACCGGAGCGATGTCGACGGTTATTATCTGGCCATCGGCACCAGCGGCAACCAGTTCAAGAATGCCATCGTCGCCGGCCGCCTCATGACACGGCTGGTCGCCTATTGCGAAGACGGCAACGATCACGACAGCGCCCCGCTGCAATTCCGACTGAAACACATCGATCACACGCTCAATGCGGCGACCTTCTCCCGCAAGCGCGAGCTGACGAAGGAGAGTTCGTTCTCCGTTCTCGGTTAGGGTCCTGACCCTAGGATCGCGGGCCGGCGCATCAAGTACCGGCCGGAATTCGCGCTTGGAGGAATCGGACAAATCAGGTTAAGCAACCGGGTCCGCAATTCTCGGGAGCACATCCGTGGCCTGGTCCCCGCAACAAGACGACGCACTCAACGAAGCCGCTGCGTGGCTCAAGCGCGGTGACCGGCAGGTCTTCCGGCTGTTCGGCTACGCCGGGACCGGCAAGACAACCCTGGCGCGGCACCTTGCCGAGGACATCGACGGTGATGTCTGCTTCGGCGCCTTTACCGGCAAGGCCGCCCATGTCCTTCGGCAGAAGGGCTGCGAAGATGCCGGTACGATCCATTCCCTCATCTATCGCCCTCGCTCCGCCAAGGAAGAAGTGGACCTGGACGACGATGAAGAGGACAGTGGCCCGCAATTCGCCATCAAGCGGGACAGCGCCGCCGCAACCGCAAAACTGATCGTGATTGACGAGTGCTCCATGGTTGACGAGGAACTCGGCAAGGACCTCCTGTCCTTCGGCACCCCTGTTCTCGTACTTGGCGATCCCGCGCAGCTGCCACCGGTGAAGGGGGGCGGATTTTTCACCGAGGCCGAGCCGGACGTCATGCTGACCGAGGTCCACCGGCAGGCCCAGGACAATCCGATCGTCCGCATGTCCATGACGATCCGGGATGGCGGCAAGCTGGACTATGGCATCTACGGCGAGAGCAAGGTCATCCACCGGACCGAGATCGACAAGGATCAGATCCTCTCCTCCGATCAGGTCCTGGTCGGCACCAACAAGA
The DNA here is from genome assembly GCF_965232425.1 of Roseibium sp. GTDB lineage: Bacteria > Pseudomonadota > Alphaproteobacteria > Rhizobiales > Stappiaceae > Roseibium. The sequence goes on along the minus strand of NZ_OZ246971.1, from coordinate 3,253,308 downwards.
CACGGCGCCTTTACAATGGCCGCATTCGCGAGCTCAAGAATTTCACCACACCGATGCCGGCGGTCGGCGACAAGCTGGTCTGCCTGCGCAACGACAAGACCAAGGGCCTGTTGAACGGCGGCCTGTGGGCGGTCAAGCGGCTGCGTCAGCCGCGCGGCAATACGCTCCGCTTCGATGTTGTCTCGGAAGAAGACATCGCCAGAACCACCGTGAAGGTGAAGGTCCTGCCGGCCATGTTCGAGGATGGTGCGGAGAGTATCCCCTATGCGATCCGGCGCAAGGCGGACGAATTCGACTACGGCTATGCACTCACGGTGCACAAGGCACAGGGCTCGCAATGGGACGACGTCATCCTGTTTGACGAGAGCTGGGCGTTTCGGGAGCACAAGAGCCGCTGGCTCTACACCGCCGTCACGCGCGCGGCCGAGCGCATTACTGTCGTAAAGTAGGCAGGCTGAATGCGTCGCCGTCGAAAACCGTCTCCGGATCGCGGATCGGCAGGGCACGCAATCCCGTCTCGACGAAGGTCTTCAGGTCTGGTTCGCTGATGCCGCTCCGTCCCAGCATCGCGATGGCTGAAAACTGTCCGTCAAGAAAGGTCGCCGCACTGTCGATATCCGCGTCGGGCGCCATTTCGCCGGCGGCCGCGGCCTTGAGCAGCCGGTCCCGGATTGCCGCGTAGCGGGATTCCCGCAGCCCGTTCACGACCTCGCGGTGGCGCTCGGTGCCATAAGTGCAGTCGACGATGGCGTTGACCAGAAAACAGCCTGAGGGGGTATTCCTGTCCAGCGTTAGGTCCGCAATCGCTCCCAGGAAATCCCTGAAATCGTCGACCACGTGCTTCCGCGATTCCTGGAGCCGCGCGAACACGGGTCCGCCATAGGTCTCGAAATAATGCAACAGCGCTTTTTCGAACAGGGCTTCCTTGTCCCCGAACGCCGCGTAAAGTCCAGGCTTCGCCATGCCCGAGGCTTCGGCGAGATCGTTCATGGACGTGCCGGAGTACCCGTTTTGCCAGAATGCGGCCATGACGGATTGCAGGGCATCCTTGGCCTGTATTTTCCTTGGCCGTCCACGTGCCATCTTGCGCTTTCCCTTTTGCCACACAGCCGGTTGATCGCGACCACGGATCAGTCCGGAAGCTGTACACGTCCCCCGACGCATGCCTATACGCTGCACAACCTTAAAGTCGATCACGACAACTTTGCAAAAGAATAGCGCCAATCAGGTACTGCAAAATCCGCATTTTGTTGCATTTCGTTCGGCGAACTCCAAAAAACAATCAGCAAGTGTGTCCCGATTGCATGATGTTTCCAGACTTGGTTCGGAACGGAACAGTATTGAGCAAGGTCTCGAGAGCAAACGGTAACGACCGTTCTACCCGTCTGGAAATTGCCGGTGGACGGCGAAACCGGATCTCTTTTCCGACCGGTCAAGGCGGCATATCTTGCACCGTTCGGACCCGACCATGCATGAGACGCAGCAACCATGACCAGTATTTCTTCCAATAGCAGCGCACAGGCAAACGGCGGACAGGGGGCATCAGGCGATGTCGCCCTGCGCATTGCGCACCGAATTGCAGACGAGATCGGATGCAAGGCGGGCCAGGTGAACGCAACCGTTCAGATGCTGGACGAAGGATCGACCGTTCCCTTCATCGCGCGGTACCGCAAGGAAGCGACAGGCGGACTGGACGACAGCCAGCTCCGCAAGCTGGAGGAACGGCTGATCTACCTGCGCGAACTGGAGGACAGGCGCGGCGCTATCACCCGCTCGATTGAAGAACAGGGCAAACTCACCGACGAGCTCACGGCCGGTATCCAGGCTGCCGAAACCAAGTCGCAACTGGAAGACATCTATCTGCCCTTCAAGAAGAAACGGCGGACGAAGGCACAGATCGCACGCGAGGCCGGGCTGGAGCCCCTGGCGGACCTGCTGCTCGGCGATCCGGCCAGGACGCCGGAGACCGAGGCGTCCGCCTTCGTGGATGAGGCGAAGGGCGTTACCGACACCAAGGCGGCACTCGACGGTGCCCGCCAGATCCTGATGGAACGCTTTGCCGAAAATGCCGAACTGGTCGGCCGTCTGCGCCGCCACGTGGAAGACCGGGGCGTCGTGCAGTCGAAACTGGTCGACGGCATGGCGGAAAAAGGTGCCAAGTTTGCCGACTATTTCGACTATTCGGAAAAGTGGTCGAAAATTCCGAGCCACCGGGCACTCGCCCTGTTCAGAGGCCGGAACGAGGGCATTCTTGCCGTTGATCTGACCGTCGATGCCGACGATGTCTCCCCGGTGCTGCCGGCGGTGAAGATGGTCGCAGACACTTACGCGATTGCCGACCGCGGCCGGCCGGCGGACAAGTGGCTGATGGATGTCGCCCGCTTCGCCTGGAAGGTGAAACTGGCCCTTCATCTTGAACTCGACCTGATGGGTGTTCTGCGCGACAAGGCCGAGGAAGAGGCGATCCAGGTCTTTGCAAGGAACCTGAAGGATCTCCTCCTCGCAGCGCCAGCGGGCGCAAGGTCGACGCTCGGCCTCGACCCGGGCATTCGCACCGGCGTGAAGGTTGCGGTCGTGGACGAGACGGGAAAGCTCGTCGACACGGCAACCATCTATCCGTTCCAGCCGCGCAACGATGTCTCCGGATCCCGGTCGGCCCTTCTGGCGCTGATCGCGAAGCACAAGGTCGGCCTGATCGCCATCGGCAACGGCACGGCGAGCCGGGAAACCGACAAGCTGACCGGTGATGTGCTCACCGACATTCCCGCCGCACAGCGCCCGGTCAAGGTGATCGTCAACGAGGCCGGGGCCTCCGTCTATTCAGCGTCCGAACTCGCGGCCAGGGAAATGCCCGATATCGATGTCTCGCTGCGCGGCGCGGCCTCCATCGCGCGCCGCCTGCAGGACCCGCTCGCCGAACTCGTGAAGATCGAGCCGAAATCGATCGGCGTCGGCCAGTACCAGCACGACGTCAACCAGACGCGCCTCGCCCGTGCGCTCGATGCCGTCGTCGAAGACGCGGTGAACGCGGTCGGTGTCGATCTCAACACCGCTTCCGCAGCGCTTCTATCCAGGATCTCCGGCCTTTCGGACAGTCTGGCCAAGGCCGTTGTCGACCATCGCGACGCGATCGGTCGCTTCGAAAAGCGTTCGCAACTGAAAGACGTTCCGCGTCTTGGTGCCAAGGCCTACGAGCTTTGTGCCGGTTTCCTGCGCATCACCGGCGGCAAGGAACCGCTCGATGCCTCTTCGGTGCACCCGGAAGCCTATCCGCTGGCCAAGCGGATCGTGAAGGCCTGCGGCCGGGACGTCCGCCAGATCATGGGGGATGCGTCCGCGTTGAGCGCACTGGACGCCTCTGACTTCACCGACGAGAAATTCGGACTGCCGACCGTTCGGGACATTCTCGCCGAACTTGAAAAACCGGGCCGCGACCCGCGCCCGGAATTCAAGACCGCGGCGCTTCAGGATGGTGTCGAGGAGATCTCGGACCTGAAACCGGGCATGAAGCTGGAAGGGACGGTCACGAATGTCACCAACTTCGGCGCCTTCGTCGATGTCGGCGTGCATCAGGACGGCTTGGTTCATGTCTCCCAGCTTGCCGACCGTTTCGTCGACGATCCGCACCAGGTGGTCAAGGCCGGCGACATCGTCAAGGTGACGATCCTCGACGTGGACGTTCCCCGCAAGCGGATCTCCATGACCATGAAATCCCAGGCCGACTATCAGGGCCAGCGGGAGCGCTCGGACAGGGACCGCTCCGGGTCAAACAACCGCAATCAGGGCAACCGCAATCAGGGCAACCGCAACCCGGCTCAGCGCGGGCCGGGCGGCCGAGAGCCCGGAGACGGCAGCCCGCGTGGTGGGGGCGGTGGCAAAGGCGGCGCGCCGAAGAGTTCCGGCGACGGTGGCGGCAACAATGCCATGGCCGCTGCGCTGGCAGCCGCGATGAACAAGAAACGGAAATAGGCTTCAGGCGAAGACGTCCGCTTCCGCGACGGGCGACTCGCCCCGTTCTTCAAGGTCCTTCAGGTAGGCCCGGCAGACAATGACCGAAAACACGGCAAACCCGTAGCCGGACACCAGTTTGGCAAGCAGCAGGACGATGCCTCCGGGAATATTCGGTGCGCCCGCAGGCGTTATGGCATCGGAACCGATACCCGCGTTTTCGGCGAATAACAGGATCAGCACCGCAAGGCCCGCCAGGGCGCCGGACCCGAAAAGAAGCCTCGGAAGCAGGTATCCGGCTTGACGGAGCGACCGGCCCACCGCTGGTCCGATCCCGGCGCTGACACCCTTCAGATGCGCGGGAAAAACCGTGCCGAACAGGAACGTGGTCAGGAAGGCGACGGCAGCACCGGCCAGAACCGTGAAGACAAGAAAGATCTCCTGCCCCTGCAAACCGGCCGGAAACACGGACAGGGCGCCGAACACGACAACCAGCGAGATCACGACGACCGGCAGATAAAGCAGCAATATGTAGCGAAGCATGAAGCCGCCGTATTTCCTGTTGATGTCCTTGGACTTGATATCCAGCCCCATCAAGGCCGCGCAAAGATAGAAAACGATCCCGGATTCGACCAGCGCCCGTGCGACCGTCAACGCGTTGGCGAGGTCGTAAACGATGCCGGCGGTTTCAAGCACCCAGATCGCCGCGATAAATCCGAAAAAATATGTCCAGCACCCGGCGATTGCCGAGAATGCTTGCGTGAAAATGTTCTGATCCGGCTTCAAGAATCACCTCTGGGTTGCGGCTGGATCTTCGTTAGGCCACAGATTGCTTTTCCACACAACAACAATTGGATCACCGGCCGACGACAAGAAAGGGAAGGCTCGACGCTGACGGCGGCAAAGGCTAGGGTACGGTCCCAAAAATGAAGTCAATTTGGTTTTGATCGTTTTGACCAGCTGTGAGGAGCGGAAGCGCCGGAAATGTGGTTCATTTTCAAGCCTTTCGCGACGATGCAGAAGGTCAAAACGGCAAAATCCGAAGGACGGCAAAATGGCTTCGCCTCGCAGCGTCACCGCGCTTGACAGGGCAAAAAGCCCGCTCTGCACACGCTTCCTCGCGAGATCTTGCCATTTATGTCGCCAAATCGGCTTCATTTATGGGTCCGCACCCTAGTTTTGCAGAACGAACAGACGAGGCACAGGGCATGTTGGAGGAAGATGCCAGGGAGGACTGGCCGAAGCAGGATATCGAGTCCGGCACGATCGGTGCGCTCGCCCACCTTTACCGGGCCGAGGTTTTCCGCAGTACCCATTGGCGCACGCGCCTGGACAACACCACCAACTGGGCCGTTGTCACGACGGGCATCGCCCTTTCCGCCACGTTTGCCAATCGCGAGGCATCGCCGCTGCCGATGGTGCTGGTCGGGTTGCTGGTCACTGTCTTCCTGATCTTCGAGGCGAGGCGCTACCGCTACTACAACATGTTCCGTGCCCGCGCCCGGCTGATGGAATCCGATTTCTACGCCCCGATCCTCTACGGAAAAAAGGTGCCCTGGAGCGGCGACTGGGCAAAACTCCTCGCCGACGACTACGAAACGCCGCACTATCACATCAGTCTCGTCCGCGCTGCCGGACGGCGCCTGCGCAGCAATTATTCCTGGATCCTCGCCATCCAGGCCGTTGCCTATTTCGGCAAGCTCGCCATTCACCCCGTTCCCCTGACTGAGCTATCCGAGGCCTTCGAGCGTGCCGCGATCGGCCCCGTGCCCGGCTATCTCGTCTTCCTTGCCGGCGTGATCTTCCACACCAGCTGGATCGTCTTTGCCATCGTCACGCTGCGCCTCGACAAGCGCTACCGCAAGAAGCGCAAGTCGCCGATGCAGGCGATCTGACGGGGCACGCCCGGCAGCACGGAAACCGCTCAAAAGTTGACGCAGCTCAAGCGACCGGTTGAAATTGCCCCTCTATGGTCGGCTGAGTGGCGTTAAGGCATGAGTTACGTCGAGATCTCGTTTGCGGATGAAAAGGACAGGGCGGCGATTACCGCAACCGTCGAAGACCGTCTGCTCCACGCATTGGCCGAGGAAAACGAGCAATCGGACAACGAGGCCTTCGTACTCAAGGCAACCGATGACAAGGGCAAGCTTCTCGGTGGTCTGACCGCAGGCACGTCCTATCACTGGCTCCTGATCAAGACGCTCTGGGTGGATGACAGCGTGCGCGGCGCAGGTCTCGGCGCCCGGCTTGTGGAGCTCGCCGAACATGAGGCGCGCCGTCTTGGCTGCCATGCAGCCTGGCTGGACACATCCAGTCCGGACGCGCACAGGTTCTATCAGAAACTCGGCTACGAGGATTTCGGCATTCTCGGCAATCTGCGCGGTCAGTCCCTGCCGGATCACCGGCGCTGGTTCATGAAGAAGGATCTTTGAACCGGCGCCCTTTACGACCTGACAGCGTCCTGTTCGGCGGACTTTTCCGAAGTCAGAAGCCAGGAGAACAGGGCAAGTGCCAGCGCAGCTCCAATGAATTCCGCAACGATGAAACCCGGCAGGTCGATGGGCCGAATGCCCGCGAACGTGTCGGTGAACGCGCGCGAGATCGCGACAGCCGGGTTGGCGAAGGAGGTCGACGCGGTGAACCAGTAGGCCGCAGTAATGTAGAGGCCGACCAGCCAGGGCACGGCGGCTTCGCGAAACCGGATACCGGCCAGGATGCTGGCCAGCAGGCCGAACGTCGCGACGATTTCCGCCACCCATTGCGCAGGCCCGGTCCGGGCCGTCGTCGAGGCCTGAAGAACCGCTTCCTCGAACATCACGTGGGCGATGAGCGTGCCGCATATACCGCCGGCGATCTGGGCCGCGATGTAGCTGAGGCCGACCGTCAGGGTCAGGTTGCGTTTCAGCCAGAAAACGAAGGTCACGGCCGGGTTGAAATGCGCGCCGGAAATCGGCCCGAGGATCGTGATCAACACGACCAGGATGGCGCCGGTCGGGATGGTATTACCGAGCAGCGAAACGGCGACATCGTCGGAGAGCCTGTCGGCCATGATCCCCGATCCGACCACCGTACCGACGAGCATTGCGGTCCCAAGCGCCTCGGCGGTCAGGCGTCGGTTCAAACTGAATTCTGACATGAAGGAAACCCCGGTTAGTCGGATGTGGCGCCGATGGCCGCCAGTCTGCTTTTGCCGTCCTCGGCCTCAAAGACATCGTCGCCAAGTGCGAGCATGGCGTTGATCCGCCGTTCCAGCCTTTGATAGGCCAGGTCGAAGGCCGCGCCGCGCGCATCATCGTCGCCTTCAACAGAGGCCGGGTCGGGAATGCCCCAGTGCACGACCATCGGGTGGCCGGGCCAGACCGGGCAGGCTTCGCCGGCCGCGTTGTCGCAGACGGTAATGATCAGATCCATTTTCGGCGCATCCGCGCCCGCGAACTCTTCCCAGCTCTTGGACCGGAACCCTTCGGCGGAAAGCCCGTGCCGTTCAAGACAGGTCAGCGCGTCGGGATTGACCGTGCCCCTTGGGGTCGAGCCGGCTGAGAAGGTCGCGAACCGGCCCTTGCCGAGATGGCGCAGCAGCGCCTCCCCGAGCACCGAGCGGGCGGAATTCGCCGTACATAATATCAAGGCATTGCGCATTGTCGGATTGACCGCCTGGAACCTGGCTTCAGAAACCCTTTGTTTCCGAGCACGAACTGGAAGAGAACAGATTGGCGATTGGCGCACACAGGTCCGGGTTTCCACCGCAGCAGTCCTGCAGGAGATAGGTCACCAGATGCTGCATGGTCGCCAGCTCCGCACTGTAGTGAATGGAGCGCCCGTCGCGTTCGGCCTGCACAAGACCGGCCCGCGACAGGGCGCCAAGATGGGTCGACAGGGTGTTCGGACGAACGTCGAGTGCGTCTGATATGGCACCGGCGGACATGCCCTCTTTTCCGGCTTTCACCAGAAGGCGAAAGACCTCGAGGCGTGTTTCCTGTCCAAGGGCGGCCAGTGCATTCAGGGCGTCGTCTTTTTCCATAATTCGAGAATACTCGAAATAACGAAATATTCAACAGCCTTTTCCAATCCTGCCTGTTGATTGGCCCGGCGCATCAGACCTTCCGGTAGGCGATGAGCGCGTAGACGAAGGCGAGTGCGACCAGCAGGGCTGCCAGGCCAAGGACGGCTTCGTAACCACCGATGGCAAAGGCTGCGCTTGAGGCCGACAGGCCGACCGTGCCGCCGATCATCTGTGCCGCCATCGCGATGCCGCCGCCCTGCCCGTGCTTGTATTCGGGAAGCGAACCCATGATGGCGGCCCGGCTCGGCAGAAAGAGAAACGGAAAGGCGACGCCCGCAACCAGCAGACCCGGCGCAATCAGGTAGATGTTGTTCAGCGGCGCGACCAGAAACAGCCAGAGCAGACACGCGAACAGAAGCAGATGGCCGACAAAGGCAAGCTTGCGCGGATGCGTCCTGCCGACAAGCCGCCCGCAATAGGCGGCGACAAACGGCTGCGGGATCGGGGTCAGCACGATCAGGAACCCGGCGGCCAGCGCACTGAGTTTCAATTCCGTCTGCGCATAAAGGGCCATGAAGACGAAGATCGGCATCTTGGCGTATTGCGCCATGAACAGGTTCACGTTGCTCGCGGAGAACACCGGGTTGGTGAAGAGGTCGACTTCAATGAGCGGTGCCTCCTGCCGCAGTTCAAACATGCAGAACGCGCCAAGCATAATCCCGCCGCAAAGAAGCAGAAACCAGATCAGCGGGCTTTCCCAGCCCCAGTCATCGGCCTCCATGAGCGCAAAGACAATGCAGAACATCCCGATCGCAATCAGCACCAGTCCCGTCCAGTCGATGCGCCGTCCGGGCGGCCGCTCGACGTCGCGCCAGGTGAGCGTGACGACAATCGCGATCCCGATCACCAGGAACGGATTGATCCAGAAGATCCAGCGCCAGCTCAGGAATTCGGTGAACGCACCACCGGCTAGCGGGCCGAGGGAAAGAAAGATGGTCCCGACGGACCCGGTGACCGCCAGCGCCATCCCGTGCTGTTCCTTCGGGAAGGTCATGGTCACCATGGCCATGAACAGCGGAAACATCACCGCGGCCCCGAGCCCCTGAAAGGCACGCGCGATAATCAGCACCTCACCGGATGGCGCGAAGCCGCAGACAACCGAGAAGACGCCGAATGTCGCCAGTCCGAGGAGGAACATGCGCAGGATGCCGAACAGATCGCCGAGCTTGCCGCCGACGGCGACGAAACAGGCGAGTGTCAGCAGATAGGCGTTGACGATCCAGTGCGCTTCATTGCTGGACAGCGAAAAGGTTTCCTGGATGGAGGGCAGCGCGATCCCGACGACGGTCTCGTCCAGGAGCACCAGTCCGAGCACGCAGCTGACGGCCCCAAGCAGCCACCACTTCCGATTCGCCTCGCCGATCATCTGCATGGCGCCCCCACACCAAAACGTCCGCACAGGGGCGATCTCCCCATGCGCAAGACGGAAAGGGTGGCGGAAAAGTCATGGGGAAACAAGGCGAAGGTTCCGGCCGCGGCGTCTGCACCGTCGCCCCAAAGAAAAAGCTTCCGCCTGAGCGGGAGCCTTTGTCTGATCAGTCGGTGCTGGTTCGGGTACGCGTGACCGCGTCCTTCCACCCGGCCAGAAGCCGTTTTCGATCTGCCTCTGACAGTTTGGGTTCGAAGCGCCTTTCCAGCTGCCATTGCGCGGAGAATGCCTCCTCACCGGGCCATATTCCCGCCTTCGAGCCTGCCAGCCAGGCAGACCCGAGTGCCGTCGTTTCCGCAACGGTCGGACGGTCGACCGGCGCACCGAGGATGTCGGCCAGGAACTGCATGGTCCAGTCCGAAGCGGTCATGCCCCCGTCCACGCGCAGAACCGGCTTTTCCGCATCCGACCAGTCGGCCCGCATGGCATCGACCAGATCGCTGGTCTGGTATCCGACACTTTGCAGAACGGCGCGTGCGATTTCCTTCGGCCCGGTATTGCGCGTCAGGCCGAACATCGCACCGCGGGCATCTGCGTCCCAATAGGGCGCACCCAGCCCGACAAATGCCGGCACCAGGTAGACGTCGTGGTTCGGGTCTGCCTGTTCGGCAAGCGACTGTGTCTGCTCCGCACTGTCGATCAGGCCAAGCCCGTCGCGCAGCCATTGCACTGCTGCGCCGGCAACGAAGATCGATCCTTCCAGGGCATAGGTGGTTTTGCCGTTCAGCCGGTAGGCGATCGTCGTCAGCATCCGGTTGTGCGAGCGCACCGCCGTTTCGCCCGTGTTCATGAGCGCGAAGCAGCCCGTGCCGTAGGTCGATTTCACCATGCCCGGCTTGAAACAGGCCTGGCCGACCGTCGCGGCCTGCTGGTCGCCGGCGACACCCAGGATCGGGATCGGCCTGCCGAACAGCTCCGCATCGGTCGCACCGAACTCGTCGGCGCTATCCTTGACCTCTGGCAAGAGGCTCAGCGGGATGTTGAGCACCTTGCAAAGGTCCTCGTCCCAGCGGTTTTCGTGAATATTGTAGATCAGCGTACGCGCAGCATTGGTCGCATCGGTCACGTGGACAGTGCCGCCGGTCAACTGCCAGATCAGCCAGGTGTCCACGGTTCCGAACGCGAGTTCGCCCCGTTCCGCACGCGCCCGCACTCCGTCGACATTGTCGAGCAGCCAGGCGATCTTCGTTCCGGAGAAATAGGGATCAAGCAGCAGACCGGTCTTGGCGGTGAACGTCTCCTCCAGCCCCTGTTCCCGCAATCCTGCGCAGAATTCCGAGGTTCGCCGGTCCTGCCAGACGATGGCGTTGTAGACCGGTTCACCGGTCGACCTGTCCCAGATAAGCGTCGTTTCGCGCTGGTTGGTGATCCCGATCGCCGCAACGCCTGCGCCCTGGTCCGGGGCTTTTTCCATCGCCTCGCGGCAGACCCGCAGTGTGCTGGTCCAGATATCCGACGGCGAATGCTCCACCCAGCCGGATTTCGGAAAATGTTGCGGAAACTCCTGCTGTCCAACACTGATGGGGCTGAAGCCGTCGTCGAAGACGATCGCACGGCTTGACGTTGTGCCCTGGTCTATCGCCAAAACACATCCGGCCATGGCGCACCTCCCACTTTTATTGCTTGTTGAGAAGAACTGCCGGCGCGCCCGGCAGCCTGAAATCCGCTCCGACTATGCCGCAGCCCCGGTCCGGTCTGCAAGATGGCCGGACATGTAGGCATCGAGAGCGTCCACTTCCTGTTTGCCGAGGCGCAGCCCGAGTTTCGTGCGCCGCCACAGCACGTCTTCGGCCGTGCGCGCCCACTCCCGCTCCATCAGCCACTTGACTTCCGCCTCATGGAGATTGGAACCGAACGCCTTTCCGAGATCTTCCAGCGAAGCGGCCTCGCCCAGGATGCGGCGTGCATCCGTTCCGTAGAGACGGACCAGCCGCGTGGCAAAACCGGTATCCAGGAACGGATAGTCGCGTTCCAGTCCGGACACCTCGGCGTCGAACGCATCGACCTTGAATCCCCCGCCCGGCAGCGGCTTTTCTGACGTCCAGACACCGCTCTTGAACGGAACGAAATCCTCGAGCTTGGCCAGCACCTGCTCGGCCAGCTTCCGGTAGGTCGTGATCTTGCCACCGAAAACGGACAGGACCACCGGCCGTTCGCTGTCACCATCCACTTCGAGAACATAGTCGCGGGTCGCCGCTTTCGCGTCCTTGGCGCCGTCGTCGTAAAGCGGCCTGACACCGGAATAGGTATGCACCACGTCTTCAGGGGTGATCTTCTTTTCCAGGTATTCGCTCGCGGCGGCGCACAGGTAGGACACCTCGTCCTCGGAAATGCGCACGTCGCTGAGATCGTCCTGGTAGTCGACATCCGTCGTCCCGATCAGCGTGAAGTCCTGCTCATAGGGAATTGCGAAGACGATCCGGCCGTCACCGTTCTGGAAAATGAAACAGCGGTCGTGATCGAACTGGCGCGGCACGATGATATGGCTTCCCTTGACCAGCCGGATCCCGGACGTGTCGTTTTCGCCAACCACACCGTGCAGAAAATCGGCAACCCAGGGCCCGGCCGCGTTGACGAGGGTCCCGGCCGTGACCGTCCTTTCGTCTCCCGTGGCGAGATCCTTCAGCGTGACCGTCCACTTGTCGCCGTCGCGGCGGGCGCTCACGCATTTTGTCCGCGTCAGGATCTCCGCACCCCGGTCGGCGGCATCGCGTGCGTTGAGAACGACAAGACGTGCATCGTCGACCCAGCAATCTGAATATTCGAACCCCTTGTGGAACAGCTTCTTCAGGCCTTGCGAAAAAGGTGCCTGATCGAGCCGCACCGTCTTGGTCGCGGGCAGACGCTTGCGGCCGCCCAGATGGTCATACATGAACAGCCCGAGGCGCAGCAGCCAGGCCGGACGCAGGTCCTTGTGGTGCGGCAGAATGAACCGCAGCGGCCAGGCGATATGCGGCGCGATGGCCCAGAGGACCTCCCGTTCCTTGAGCGCTTTGCGGACCAGGTCGAACTCGTAATATTCCAGGTAGCGGAGCCCGCCATGGATCAGTTTGGTGGAAGCCGACGAAGTCGCTCCGGCCAGATCCCCCATCTCGGCCAGAAGGACGGATGCCCCGCGTCCGACCGCATCCCGGGCGATCCCGGTTCCGTTAATGCCCCCCCCGATTACCAACAGGTCGTAGTCAGCCGCCATAGCCTCGTCTCCGGCTCGAATTGATATGCGCAATCATCCTGAAACGAAAATAAAGCGAAACTTTGCGAAATTCAATCAACAATCAGAAAATCTTCCGCGCCAAACCGCACGTGCACCATTGCGCGCGGTTGAACGCACGCCACAGGTGTTTGAAAAGATGGTGGTGGCGTTTGCAGTGAGGCAACATCCCGCGCATGCAAATTGCCGCGGATAAACAACGTCAGATCAGGTCGGTCATTCCTGCCCGGATGCCGGGGTTCGAAACACGGCCCTCAGCGCCCATCCTCTTCCGGCGGCGCATCGTCCGTCGGTTCGGGTGTCTTCTCTTTCGTTTTGCCGCCGGCCTTCTGCAGCGCGGTCTCGGCCGCATAGGGGGGTGTCGCGGCATGGTAGGTGACCTGCGGGAACGGGATTTCAATGTTCCGCTCGTCGAACACCTGCTTGATGTATTCGTTGTAGGCTCGCCCGATGCTCCACTGGTCGCCCGGCGTCGTCTTGATCCGGGCGCGGATATCGATCGAACTCGCACCGAACATGGTCACGCCGTGCATTTCCAGATCGCCGAAGATCTTGGACTTGAAATCGGTCTCCTGCAGGCGCCTGAACGCCTCGACCATCGCCTCCTTGGCGTAGGCAATGTCGGTGTCGTAGGAAACACCGATAAGCGCGACGTGATAGGAAAAGCCGCGCATGAAGTTCGACACCATGTCGACGGAGGAAAACGGAATGATATGCGTCGTGCCATCGAGGTCCCTGATCCGGACCGAGCGGATGGTGATGCCTTCCACCGTGCCGGTAATGCCGGCAACCGTGACCACGTCGCCTTCGTTGATCGCGTTCTCGATCTGGATGAAGGCACCGGTGATGATGTCCTTAACCAGCGTCTGCGCACCGAAGGAAATCGCCAGGCCGACCACGCCGGCACCGGCGATCAGCGGGCCGATATTCACCCCGATTTCCGACAGCGCCAGTAGCGCCGCCATCACCATGATGATGATGGTGAACGCGTTGCGGAACAGCTGGAACAGGGTTCGCTCGCGCGCGCTGACGATATAGCCCGCGCGCGACTGCAGGCGCAGATCCACCCAGGACATCACCGCAAGCCAGATCAGGAAGGCAACCAGCAGCACCATGACCGCCGCCCCGTAGCTGCTCACCAGCGCGGACCCGGTCTCGCTGTAGAACCAGTCGATCACCGCCAGAAGGCCCCAGATGTCGAGCAGCAGCAGGATCGTTCCGAGGAACACCACGAAGCGGATGATCTTCAACAGGCGCGGCACGAAAGCGTTGAGCCGGTACTGAAGCGCCGGAAGCTTCTGGTGCAGGTCTTCCGGCAGCCTGATGCCGCCCTTGATGGCCCGGGTCATGACCAGCGACAGCAGCATGCCGGCCATGATGGTCACGATGGAAAGCGCCGTTGCCCGCAGGATAATCGTCGTCGCGTCGAAGGGGCGCGTCACCCAGACGAGAAACACTGCGATGATGTATCCGTAGGCGCCGACGTGCCAGAGATTGCCCAGATTGGCGAGCGCCCTTTGCGCAAGGGTGGTGTGCATGGTCTCGGCATAGGCTTTCGCACCCTCGCGGACGCTGACCCGGTTTCGCTTGATCAGCACCATCAGGTAGAGCATGCCGGTGAGCACGATGATGAACCGGAGCGCATTGCCGAGCACGAACGAGACGGCGAGATTGGCGGCAGGCACCGCCAGAAAAACGCCGAAATTGTTCCAGTACATGTAGATCCGGAGCCGGGAGTACCAGTAATCCGCGCCATTGTCGGAAAACGGCAGCAAGCGCAGTTCCGGCCGCTTGGGCGCGAACACGAAGCGCAGCGCGACATTCGACATGCCCGTGATGAAGAACGCGTTGAGCGCAAGGCTCTCCTGGATCGTGACGCCGGTTTCAAGACCGCCGAACCCCGTCAGCGCCACCAGGTAGCCGACACCGAGCCCGATCGCCACGGTGGTCGCATCGATCGTCGTCGTCACCAGCAGGATACCGGCGCGCATCAGTCCGCCACCGTAGCGCGCGCGGACCGACATTTTAGGATAGATCAGCCGTGCCACGAATTGTGCAGCCAGGAACGCGGCATAGGCAGCCACCAGGACGATCGCCACTTGCAGGAGAACCTCCTGCACCCGGTCCCATTTGATCGGAATGTCGCCTCGCAGGACCAGCAGGAGCCCTCTGAGCGAGTGGCGCGAGCGATCCAGAACAACGCCGATTTCATCTGCAACGGCCCGCGTGTACTCACCCACGCGAATGACAAAACTCTGCCCCGCCGACACGGTGTCATCCGCGCCCGCCTCCGGGGGCGGCGCCGGGCTGCCCTCTTCCGTGCCCGTCCCGGACGCCGTCTGTTCAGCCTCGGCATTCTTTTTCAGAAGCTCGATCAGCTCGTCGCGGCTCTTCGGGTCGTTCAGGATCTTGATCAGCGCCTCGCTCGCCTGCTTGACATCGGGCGCTTCGGCGGACGCACTTCCTTCGGCGGGAGCCGCACTTTCACTCTGTCCGGCAGCAGGAACCACCGACCACAGAAAGGCCCCGAAAAACACGGCAAGGCACAGGCGCATGAACTTCATGTCGAATTCGCTTTGTTGACGCGCGAAGAGCGCACTCTTTCACTTCCGAACAATAGAAAGGAACCTTGCAAAAAGGAAAGCCATTTGCCTTTACATTCAACGGTTTTCGAAGAACGAGAATTTGGGAACGCGGATTTTCGAGAGATTCTTAAACCTGATCAAACAATTGCATCACTATTCGCGCTTTTCGACGCCCCGCTGAAGACTACGCATGCAAACTACTGGAGCGCCACTTTTCGGTAACGTAAAAATAACAATATTGACTAATCATTCCTCGAACGGAGGAAAAATGCCCAGTTCACTCATCAGGCTTGCAAAAGATGAGACTGCAGAGGCGAGGCAGAAACTGTTTGCCGAGGTCAGCAGGCTTGTCGCGACGGATCTGGACGACAGATCCGACTCTGAGCTTGAGCTGTTCGCGGAAGTGATGCTGAAGCTTTACGGCAGCAGCGCCACCGATGACCGGCTGCAACTGGCCCAGAAACTCGCTCCGAGCACACAAAGTCCGGCAGACCTGCTCCGCAGGATCGCACGGGACGAGGTGAAGATCGCCATGCCGGTCCTGGCGGAAAGCCAGACGCTGACAAGACAGGACCTTCTGGACCTCGTCGAACAGGTCAGCGAGGAGCACATACAGGTTCTGGCGCGCCGCAAGGATTTGCCCGTCGAGGTTTCCGACGCTCTTGCCGCGAAAGGAAGCGCAGCCGTTCTCAGGATACTTGCAGCGAACAAGCACATAACGCTGTCGCGCGAGACCATGAACGGCCTCGTCAAACTTGCCGCTGAAGACAGCACGCTACGGGACGGGCTTGCACAAAGGGCCGACCTGCCGCCTGCCGTGTGCCAGGAATTGCTGCCGCTTGTCGACGATGAGACCAAGAAGAAGCTGCGCAACGTCATCGAGGGGTCCCTCTCCAAGGAACAGCTCGACCAGATCGCGCGGCTGAAGGTATTGCGCAAGACGTTCGGCGAAGCCCTGGGCAACCAGGACGTCGGCAGCCTGTGGAGGGAAGCTGAGCGCTCGGCGGTGACACTGGATGAACTCATGATCCTGCTCTTGCAGGATGGGCGCTTTCATCACGCGATCGAATTGATGGGGGCAAGAGGCAGGATCGCGCAATCCGCGCTCAAGGATGCCATGTTCAACGGCAAACGCGACGTGGTCATTAGAACGGCCCTCAAGGCCGGGCTGGACGTTCCGGCATTCGCCCTGCTTGCCAAGGCGCGCTGTGCGCACCTCAAGCTTCCTGCAGCACAAGGAGGCGAGTGGACATCGGCCTATGCGAAGCAGATCGCGGACGCTGCCAAGGCCAGGGAAGGCCGCTGCGACGACTTTCAGGCGCGCCGGCGCGACAAGAACTGAACCCGAACAGCAGTCCCGGCTGAAATCCGTACCCTAGGGTACGGACCCATAAATGAAGAGAATTTGGTTTGGATCGTTTTGACCAACTGCGAGGAGCGAAAGCGCAGGAAATGTGTTTCATTTTCAAGCCTTTCGCGACGCAGCAGATGGCCAAAACGGCCAAATCCGAAGGACGGCAAAATGGCTTCACCTCGCAGCGTCACCGCGCTTGACCGGGCATAAAGCCCGCTCTGCACACGCTTCCTCGCGAGATTTTGCCATTTCTACCGCCAAATCGGCTTCATTTATGGGTCCGCACCCTAGATCCGTTTGCAAATGCTGGCTGCTGCAGCCGTGGTGAGCGTTGCTCCGGCGTAAAACCACAGTCCCGGCAAAATTGTCGCCGCTGCCAGACCGCTTGTCTTCGCCGCGAACAGGACCAGCGCGACGAGCATCACGTCCAGCATGGACCATTTGCCGACCGTGGAAAGCAGCGCAAGGGAACGGGACGAGCCACCGGTAAACGCGGCGACATGGATGAGCGCGATCTTCACGGCCGGAAACCCGACCGAGAAAAGCCCGACAACGGACGCAAGGGCCACGTCCCCCTGCTTCCAGAGCTCCAGGATCAATTCGATGAGGCTCGGACGCTCTTCGAGAAAGTAGAGCTTTTCAAACCGCATGAGGGGTTGGGTCAGCCCGAGCGCAAACGAAAATGTGGACAATGGCAACAACAAGGCCAGAAACAGTTTCATTGGAATGGGGCGCTCCGTGGCGTAAAAAAAAACGTCATCAGAGACAATTGTCGCCGCGGTGCCCGGATTGCAACGCGCAACGCCGCTGAACCACCGATAAAATACAATTTTCACGAAAAAACCCCGATCGCCGGATTATGCGGTCAGGGAGACGGGCATGTTGGCCGCCGGGCATGATCGAGATGCCCGGCCTGGGGAGGAAGGCCTGCGCGCTATCTGAGGCGCGCTCTTGCGGCAACTTCGTCGAGCTGTTCCTGCTCGGCCATTTCCTGGGCCGTGCGCTCACGCTGATGGTCGCGTTCTTCCAATTGTTCGAACTTTTTCAGCTCTTCGATTGCGGTACTCAATTCGTCCTGCGCACGCTGGAGCTGATCATCGAGCTCATGCGCGGAGTTGCGCAGATTGTCGCGCCGGTCGGCTGCGGCCTTGGCAAAGGTCGGATACGCAAAATGGGTGACATCCGTGATGCCGACGCGTTCCTGCTCGGTCCGGATCTGATCGTCCAGTTCATCGGCCATGCGATTGAACTCGGCAATCATGCTCTCGATCTGAGCCAGCTGGCGCCGTTTTTCATCAACTTGAAACCGCTTCAAACGGATCAAACTGTCGCGGGTTTTCATAACTCAATACTCCCCTAACATGGGCAGTCTACCCCGGAGTCATTTCCAAAAGGTTGGCAAGATGCAAATAACCTTCAGAAAGTGACGTCGCCTCGTCCTTTCCCTGATTCAGGAAGTCGTCGATGAGTTCGAACCTGTGGATTGCCTCGTCAACGGTGGGGTCCGATCCCTTGCGGTAGGCGCCGAGACGGATGAGCTCTTCCATATCCGTGTAGGTCGACAGCAACTGCCTCGCCTTGCGCAATACAGGCTGATACTCGGGCGGCACGCAACGCGGCATCGTCCGCGAAACGGATTTCAGCACGTTGATCGCGGGATATCTTCCACGTTCCGCAATCGCGCGCTCCATGACGATATGACCATCCAGGATCCCGCGCACGGCATCCGCGACCGGTTCGTTGTGGTTGTCGCCCTCGACAAGCACCGTGAAAAGACCCGTGATCGACCCCGTACCCGTCCTGCCCGGACCTGCCCGTTCCAGAAGGCGCGGCAACTCGGTGAAAACAGTTGGCGTATAACCCTTGGATGTCGGCGGTTCACCGACGGACAAACCGATCTCCCGCTGCGCCATTGCAAACCGCGTGACGGAATCCATCATGCACAGAACATTCTTGCCCTCGTCCCGGAAGTGCTCGCTGACCGTCATGGCAAGATAGGCGGCCTGCCGGCGCATCAGCACGCTCTCATCCGATGTCGCGACAACGACGACGGAGCGTGCCAGGCCGTCTTCACCCAGGTCGTCTTCTATGAATTCCTGGACTTCCCGGCCGCGCTCGCCGATCAGGCCGATGACGGCAACGTCGCAATCGGTGTTGCGTGCCAGCATCGACATCAGAACCGACTTGCCGACCCCGGACCCGGCGAAAATGCCCATGCGCTGACCTTCGCAGCAGGTGACAAACGTATTCAGCGCCCGCACACCCAGGTCGACCGGCGCCCCCACCCTCTGCCGCTCGGACGCCGGCGGCGGCGAACTTCGCAATTTGCGGGGCACCGCACCACCGGAGATCGGCCCCTTGCCGTCGATGGGGTCCCCCTGGGCGTTCACGACGCGCCCGAGCCAGGCGTCCCCGGGATGGACGACGCTTTCGCGCGAACTGATCACCGCACGGCAGCCCATGCGCACGCCTTCAAGCCCGGAGAACGGCATGCAAAGCGCCTTGTCCTCCCGGAAGCCGACCACTTCCGCGGGAACCTTCGGGTTGTCCTCGCCATTGTCGATCAGGAGACGCGAGCCGACGCTCATCTCGTGGATCGGGCCGGCGATTTCCACCAGCAGGCCCTGAACCGCCGTGACCCGCCCGTAAATTTCGGTCGGCAGAAGCGAATCAATCTCGGCAAAAAGCGCCTTCAAATGAAATTCCTTTCACTGTTAACCGTTTTGGTAACCGATCGTTTACGAGTCTGGTTAATCTTAACCTTTGGAAGGCTGACAAGCGATAGCCATTTCGAAGTCAGACCGGCTTTGTCGAAAGGAATCTGAACGGAATCGGTTAGATCTGTTTCTTAATGTTCAACATTAAGCTTTGTGAATTCGTGTTTTTTTTGGGGATTCAACAAGTTGCCCGTTGTTCACAGATTCATTTCTTCGGAGCTTGCCGCTGCGAATCATATTTTGTTAACCATTAACCGGTAGCTTTGAGTCGGGGTTAACAACAGTCCTTCGTAGCGCACCGACAGAGCCGTTGCGACTTGCCCAGGAAAGGCAGAACAAGGGGATTGGCATGCGTGTATTGTTGATTGAGGATGATAGCGCCACAGCGCAGAGCATCGAGTTGATGCTGAAGTCCGAGAACTTCAACGTCTACACGACAGATTTGGGCGAGGAAGGCATCGACCTCGGCAAACTGTACGATTACGACATCATCATGTTGGATTTGAACTTGCCGGATATGTCCGGTTATGAAGTTCTCCGGACACTTCGCGTGTCGAAGGTCAAGACGCCGATCTTGATCCTGTCCGGAAATGCCGGCATCGAGGACAAGGTTCGCGGTCTGGGCTTCGGCGCTGACGACTACATGACCAAACCGTTCCACAAGGACGAGCTGGTCGCGCGTATTCATGCGATCGTCCGCCGGTCCAAGGGACATGCCCAGTCGGTCATCGTCACCGGTGACCTTAAGGTGAACCTGGACACGAAAACGGTGGAAGTCGGCGGCCAGCGTGTCCACCTGACCGGCAAGGAATACCAGATGCTGGAGCTGCTCTCGCTCCGCAAGGGAACGACACTCACCAAGGAAATGTTCCTGAACCATCTCTACGGTGGAATGGACGAGCCAGAACTGAAGATCATCGATGTCTTCATCTGCAAGCTCAGGAAGAAGCTCGCTTCTGCCACGTCCGGAAAGAACTACATCGAAACGGTCTGGGGCCGCGGATACGTTCTGCGCGAGCCGGAAGTCGAAGCGGCGGCTTAAACGGCAAGACCACACGGAATCCAATGAAAAAGCCCCGGATGGATCATCCGGGGCTTTTTTTGTTTGATCTCGCGCTTCAGACTTACCAAAAAAAAGGCCGGCAAAGCCGACCTTTTCCATGATTTCAGGCGTTTCTCAGAGGTGCATCTGGTAGGACGCCGGAACGTAGCGGAAGCCACTGCCGTCAACGGCAACATAACCCACCGCCGGGAACGGCATGTGGTAACCGACAAACGGGATGCGGTCGGCCGCGAGCATGTCGAGAACGGACCGGCGGGTCGCCGCTGCGGCTTCCTTGTCCATGTCGAAGCGCACTTCCCATTCCGGACGCGCAAGCGACCAGACATAGTGGTTGGCAAGATCCGCCGCCAGAAGAAGCTGCTGACCGCCGCTTTCAAGCATGTAGACCGTGTGACCCGGCGTATGGCCGTGCGCGTCCATTGCAGTGATGCCGGAGGCAACGGAACCGCCACCGTTCAGGAAGGTCATCTTTTCCGCGAGCGGCTTGACGTTCTTCGTCATCAGCTTGGTAACGCCATTGGCTTCCGGGTCCATTGCCGCCCAGAAATCAAATTCCTTCTGCGCGATCACGTAACGCGCGTTCGGGAATGCCGGTGCGCCCCCTTCCATGAGACCGCCGATATGATCCGGGTGCATGTGGGTGATGACAACGACATCGACCTGCTCGGGCGTATACCCGGCGCTCTCGAGCGCAGCGCGCATGTTGCCGCGCGCAGGACGTCCGCCCTCCCCGACGCCCGTGTCAAACAGGACGAGTTCGCTGCCGGTGTTCACCAGCGTCGGCGTGAAATAGGCCCTGAACGTGTCGGAGGGAATGAAATTGTCGTCCGAATGAGCCACAAAGGCATCCGGCTCGACATTCATGCCGAATGTTTTCTGCGGTTCGCCGACCGTGACGGCGCCGTCCAGAAGCGTGTTCACCTCGAAATCGCCGACACTGTATCTGGCGACAGGCGCGGTCATGGCACCTTGCTTCTCCGCTGCGGCATGCGCGACACCTGCTGTCGTCAGGCTTGCGCCGGCGATCGCACCACCGGCGCCCAGAAGCGCGGCCCGGCGCGTCAGTTCAACTTTCAATCCCATTACAGTTTCTCCGGCAGCCTCGACATTTTCAACCTGGACGACCGAAAAGAAACAACCCGAGGCCAGTTCAATTTCAGGATTGCTTCTTGCTGAGCACGTCGCCCCTGCGGTCAAATTGGCGCAATAGCGGCGAAAGGAAACCCGCTTCTTCTTCAAAGACGTGTTATTTCGCGACTTCTTCAACCAAATGCGCGTCAAAAAAATTTCATTTTTTTCAATAGATTACATGAAATGAATTTCATGCTTCTTGAATGACGCGCTGGTTTCGCCATACTTCGGCAGCCGAAATCGAAAGTCCCTCAATGAACCGGAACTACATAATTCAGGCTTTCCTTCTGGCGCTCGCCGCCGCCTGGCTGCTTGCGTCGACACAGATCCAGCGGCCGGACAGCTGGCCGCTCGCGGGGCTCTATCTCTATTGGAGCATCCGGATTCTGTTGGAAGCCGGTCTGTTCGTTGTTTTCCTGGAGGTGTTCGCAAGGTTGCCCGGCGCCCTGGGCCAGACCCGCTGGTCCATCGTTCTGGCGGCGCTGGTCAGCCTGGTTCCGTTTGCGCTCGCCGTGACTGCGTTCGACCTCATACTCGGCCTGCCGGAACTCAACGAAATGGTCAGAACCAGTGCATCCTCGGCGGCGGCAGGCAGCACCCAATCCGTCGGCCAAACCCATATCGGCTCATTCCTGCTGGAAGTCATTTATCTGTCCGACAACCATTTTGTCCTTTGCGCCCTTTTGTCGATCCCGCTGTTTTTCCAGGCAGGGCACGCGCAATCCGCAGAAACGGCCCCCGGCACCGCAACGTTCGGAGACGATACCGAGTCTGCCGGGAACCCGGACGCAGAAACACCTGTACCTGAAAGCGGCTTTCAGCGTCATCTCGAACCGCCCCTGACAATGCCGGTCCTGCGCGCCGAAGCCCAGGAACACTACGTCCGTCTGACCACCGCCACGGAAAACCGGATGGTGCTCTATCGCTTCAACGACATCGTTGCCGAATTGCCTGACGAAACGGGAATGCAGGTGCATCGCAGTCACTGGGTGGCGTACGAGGCCATGGACCGCCTGGTCAAGGATGACAGCCGGCTTTGGCTGGAACTGACGGACGGTGAGCGTATACCTGTCAGCCGGAAATATGCTGACGACGTGCGCGGGAAGGTTGATGCACTGGCACCGGAAGCAAAAAGGGCGGCCACCTGACCGCCCCTTGTTCCTTATCGCCGGAAAGCGCCGCCGCCACCGGCGGCAAGCCGCGGCCCGGCCGGTGTCCCGGCCGCCGCCTGGACGGCCTGTTTCTTCTGGAAGAGGCCGCGTTTACCGGGGACCGGCTTGAAGGCATCCGTCAGGCCGACCACGGTTTCGGCCGCGCCTAGGACCAGATAGCCGTCATCCGGAAGCGTCCTGGAAAGCCGGCCGAGAATTTCGGACTTGGTCGCCTGGTCGAAATAGATCAGGACATTCCGGCAGAACACGATGTCGAATTCCCCGAGATGCGTGAAGCTTTCGAGCAGGTTCAGCTGTTTCCATTCGATCATGGCGCGCATGCCGGCATTGATCTGCCACATGTCGCCCTTCTGGTCGAAATATTTCAGCAGCATCTGGATCGGCAGACCGCGTTGAACCTCGAACTGGC
Organism: Roseibium sp.; assembly: GCF_965232425.1. Lineage (GTDB taxonomy): Bacteria > Pseudomonadota > Alphaproteobacteria > Rhizobiales > Stappiaceae > Roseibium. The sequence continues at coordinate 3,230,226 of NZ_OZ246971.1, read as the reverse complement.
TGTAAAGGCCGGTCTTGGCCTTTTCAAGCACTTCCTGGGACAGGTCCGTTCCAAGCACCCGTGTCCGCCAGCCCGGCATCTTGGCTGCCTCTTCCTTGAGGCAGATCCCGAGCGAATAGGGTTCCTGGCCGGTCGACGCGGCTGCGCACCAGATCTTCAGCTGGCGGCGCGTGCTGCGCGCATCCAGAAGAGCCGGAAGCATCGTGTCCTTGAAATGATCAAACGGTGTCTTGTCGCGAAAGAAGAACGACTCGTTGGTCGTCATCGCTTCGATGACTTCCGTTTCGAGCGCCCTGTTGCCACCGCGCTGCAAGGTCTGGATGACCGCGCTCAAGGTCTCGAGCTTGGAGCTGCGGGCGATCGGCTGCAGACGGCTTTCGACAAGATACTGCTTGTCATTGGACAGAACCAGGCCAGAACGCGTCTTGAGAAACGTCTTGAGGAATTCGAACTCACCGGGAGTCATCGTGTATTCCCCTTCAAAACGCGTGATACTTTGGGACCGATCTGGTTCAGCGGAAGAATGTCGCAGCACACCCCGGTCGCCGCGGCGGCGCCGGGCATCCCCCAGACGACGCTCGTCGCCTCGTCCTGCGTAATGATGCTGCCTCCGCCCGAGGCGATGGTCTTCACACCGTCCGCTCCGTCGTGGCCCATGCCCGTCAGGATGACCGCAAGGCTCGCCGATCCGTAGGCTTTGGCAACACTGTCGAACAGCGGGTCGACCGCGGGTTTGCAGAAGTTCACCGGCGGACCGTCCGTGAGGCGGATTTTGACCGCACCTGCGTCCTTCTCGACAATCATGTGCTTGCCGCCGGGAGCGACATATATGTTACCGGGCTTGAGGACTTCTCCGTCCTCGCCTTCCTTGGAAGGCCTGAGGGCCGCTTTCCCGAGATGCTCGGCAAGGATCGACGTAAATGTCGGCGGCATGTGCTGGGTGATGACGACGGGTACGTCGTTCATCGCCGTGCCGACCTCCTTCATCATCTCCTGAAGCGCCTGCGGACCGCCGGTCGACGATCCGACCGCCAGAATACGCGGGCGCGCCGAAGAATACGGCCGTGTCTTGAATTTCGGTGCAGCTGCGGCGGCGGCAGGCTGCGCAGCGCCGCGGAAACTTGCCCTTGTATCCGTTGCGGGACGCGCCGAAACAGGTCTGACCGGCTGAGTGGTCTTGCCCGCGCGTGTTTCCGCGCGCATGGTCCGCGCCGGGCCACGCATCCGGATCGCGCGTGCGCCGAGTGCCTTGACTTTCTCGATCAGCTCACGCCGGAAATCGACGGAGGTGGTGACTTCGGAATTGGACTCGGGCTTCGGAACATAGTCCGCAGCGCCGAGCGACAGCGCCTTCAGGCTGATTTCCGCATTCCGCCTGGTGAGCGTCGAGGCCATGATGACAACCAGGTCGCGCTTCTTGGCAAGCATGAGCGGCAGCGCGGTCATGCCGTCCATTTCCGGCATCTCGATGTCCAGGACAACGACGTCCGGATTGCTTTTTTCGATATCCTCGACGGCGAGTTTGCCGTTCCGGTGAGAACTGACGACTTTCAGACCCTTGTCGTCTCCGAGCCAGCGGGTCAGGAGACCGCGAATGACGACCGCGTCGTCGACGACCATGACCTTGATGGGGTCACTGCCGGGGTTAGCGCCCACAGGAGCACTTCTTTGCGCTAATGCCATAAAGACTGCCCAAACTCAAAACTAGATAAGACCGACTTCCTGAAACTTGGCTTCGACGATTTCCCTGTCGAACGGCTTCATGATGTATTCGTTCGCCCCGGCGCGAATGGCGCGGGCAATATGTGCGACGTCATTTTCCGTCGTGCAGAAAACGACCACGGGGTTTTCGCCGCCCTCTTCCGTCCGGAGACTGGTCAGGAACTCCAAACCGTCCATGACCGGCATGTTCCAGTCCAGCAGGATCGCGTCCGGCATTGTCTTCCGGCAGGCGTCGAGCGCTTGTTGCCCGTCTTCCGCTTCTTCGATTTCGAAGTTCATGTCTTCGAGGATCCGGCGGGCCACTTTACGGATGACACTCGAGTCATCAACGACGAGGCACTGTTTCATCACCTGTTACTCCACTCGTGGGCCTTTGGCCCGTTACGCTGCTGCCATCGGTTCGGTAAACATCGCGCCAAGAAGACGGTCGACATCCAGGATGACCATCAGCTGACCGTCGAGGCGGTGGACACCGCCTGAAATTTCCGCCCAGCGGCGATCCAGGTTCGACGGGTTCGATTCCGCCGACGCGGCCGGAAGATTGAGGACTTCTCCGACCGTATCGATGACGAGCCCGTAGCTTTCCTGCTTGTACTCGATGCCGACCGCCATCATCTGCTCGTCTTCGAGCGGCGGCAGATGCAGACGGCGGCGCATGTTGATTGCCGTGACGATCCGGCCACGCAGGTTGAGAACACCCTGCACTTCCGGGGCCGACATCGGGACGCGCGTCACGCTCTCCGGCACGAAGACATCATGAACCTGGGAGATCGGCAGACCGAACAGCTGTCCGCCGATGACCACGGTCACATACTGGATCATGTCGCTGGCGGCGTTCTCATCCGTGTCCGCATTGAGTTTGTGTTCCAGCACACTCATGCTGCTACTCCCAGTTCATTGGAGAAGACATCTTTCAGGGCGGCAATCAGACCGGGCCGGTCGAATTTCGCGACATAATCGTCGAACCCGGCCTGGCGGCCGCGCTCGATCGACGCCGGCGTCACCAGCGATGACAGCGCGAGCATCGGGATATCGCGGAACCGCGGGTCGCGCCGCAGGGATTCGCAGAACTCGAAACCGTTGATTTCGGGCATCTCGATATCACTGACGATCGCGTGGAACTTGTCGCCGTTTTCCAGCAGCTCGAATGCCTGCTGCGGGCCGTTACACGTTGTCACGTCGTATCCTGCCGCTTTCAGAACCGGTGTCAGCATGTTGCGGAAGAAGGAGCTGTCGTCCACGAAGAGAACTTTCTTCGTCAACGCCTCGATATCCATCTCCTTGCGCATGAACCAGTCTTCGAAAGCCTGCGGGAGGTAGTAACCAAGGTCGATGATCTCGGTCGCGCGTTCCTTGACGACCGCGGAGCCGAGAATGCCCGGGCGTTCCGATCCAACCTCGATGTTCATGCGGTCTTCGACGATGTCGACGATCTCGTCGACGACCAGACCCATGGACCTGCCGGCGTCGGAGAAGACCAGCATCGGCTGGGTCCCTTCCGTCTTGTGGCAATCGCCGTCGTTGACATAGACCAGCGGCATGAGCGCGCCGCGATACTGAACGAGATCCCGGCCGTTGGAACGCTCGATCTTCGACACCTCGAATTCCTCGAGGCGCGTGACCAGCGACAGCGGCACCGCCTTGGGTTCCGGCGCACCAGCGCGGAACAGGAGCAGCGAAATCGAATTCTGTCCCGTCATTGCCTTGCGGTGCAGGTCGTCCTGCTCTTCTTCCTCGGACTCGGCGACCGAACTCGATGCGTGGCTCGCCATCGCGCCGGCAATACCGTTCGGATCGATGATCATGATCACCGAACCGTCGCCCAGAATGGTGTTTCCGGAGAACATGTTGAGGTTGCGGAGCATGGTCGACATCGGTTTGACGACGATTTCCTCCGTGTGGAAGACACCGTCCACGACCACACCGAATGTCTGGCTTCCGACCTGCATGACGACGATGAAACCGTTGTCCTCGTCGATCGCCTTGTCGACATCCTCGCCTTCATAGATGCCCAGAAGCTGGGACAGATGCACCAGCGGCAGCAACTTGTTGCGCAGGCGCAGGACCGGCGTGTCCTTGATCCGCTCGATCCGGTGTTCCGAATTGGTCTGGACGCGCACAAGCTCCACGACCGACAGCTGCGGGATGGCAAAACGGTCGCCCCCGGCCTCGACGATCAGCGTGGAAACGATCGCAAGCGTCAGCGGGATCTTGATGATGAAGCTGGAACCCTTGCCCGTCGCCGACCGCAGGTCGACGGTGCCGCCGATAAGCTCGATATTGTTGCGCACCACGTCCATGCCGACACCGCGTCCCGAGACGCTGGTGACTTCGGCGGCGGTGGAGAACCCGGCGTGGAAGATAAATTTGTGGATCTGAGAATCCGTCATCTTTTCGACTTCGGATTCCGAGGCCAGCCCGCGTTCCAGAACCTTGGCCTTCACCCTGTCGACGTCGATGCCCTTGCCGTCGTCGCGAACCTCGATGATGATGTGTCCGCCTTCATGATAGGCAGCCAGGGTGATGATGCCCTTCTCGGGCTTCCCGGCGGCGCGCCGCTCTTCCGGTCGCTCAAGGCCATGGTCGGCCGAGTTGCGGACCATGTGAGTCAGGGGATCCTTGATCATTTCAAGGACCTGACGATCAAGTTCGGTATCCGCGCCGATCATTTCCAGGTCGATCGGTTTTTCGAGTTCCTGGCTCAGGTCGCGGACGATGCGCGGCAGTTTCTGCCAGGCGTTGCCGATCGGCTGCATCCGTGTCGCCATGACACCTTCCTGCAGTTCGGCAGTCACGTTGGACAGGCGCTGCAGCGGCACCTTGAATTCGCTGTCTTCGTGCCGGCGCACGATTTCAAGAAGCTGGTTGCGCGTCAGCACAAGCTCCGAGACCATGGTCATCAGATGCTCAAGCGTATCCACCGCAACGCGGATGCTCTGGTTGGAAACCCCACCGCCGGCAGCTTTCTTCTCGCCGCCTTCGCCGCCGGCTTTTTTCGCGGCAGCTGCCTTTTTCGGCTGTTCCTTGGGTTCGGCCTTGGCGGCCGCAGGCGCCGGGGCAGGCTCTTCTGCCTCTTCGGGCGCTTCCTCGGCCTCGATGACTTCCGCTTCGGCAACCTCGACCTCGATCTCGGTCTCCTGGAAAGCGCGTTCCAGTTCGTCGAGAGAGACTTCGCCTGGCCTTAGCGGGCGTTCAAGTGTCTGCTCGGAAGCATCTTCTCCAGCCGGCTCTTCGGCTTCGGCTTCCTGGGGAGCTGCCTCGGCTTCCTCGACCGTCTCGCCGGCCATGGCTGCATCCGCCTTGGCCGACATGTTCTCAAGCTTGCCGATCAGTTCGCTGTCGTCGCCTTCCGGTTCCTCGCCCTCGGCAGCCTCGAGATCGCCGAGAATGTCCTTGATCTGGTCGATGGAGATCAGGATCAGGGACACGGCTTCCTGCGTGACCGGTGCGCCGTCGCGAAACTTGCCCATGAGCGTTTCAGCTGCATGCGCAATACCTTCAAGCCGGGGAAGACCCAAGAATCCGCAGGTGCCCTTGATGGTATGCACCAGACGGAAGATATTATCCAAAATAGTCGCGTTGTTCGGTTCCTGCTCGAATTTAACGAGCTCTACGTCAACAACATCGAGACTCTCGTTCGTCTCGGTAATAAATTCCCTGAGGAGGTCGTCCATGGCCTGCTCTCACCCGACTTGTTACTGGTTCCGCATCCTGAAACGGATGTCTGGACCGGAAAGTCCATGAGAGTAGGTTGACGGCAAAGAGTTAAGATACGCTGAAACGAGCGGACACTTTTGTCGACGTCGATCAGACCTTTGGCAGGGCCGTAATTTTTACCAATTCTTCTTGTTTATCTATTGTTAATACCATGTTCGATTCACGCGCCAGAAGCAAAGTATAGATCGGCTGAACCGAATGGGCATCGATCCGTTCGGGCTCCTCCCCGTCAAGCGTTTCCTTCATTCCGAGCGGGATACGCGGATTGAGACCGCTGGCTGACAGAGTGAAGGACGGCGACTGCGGATCACCCTCCATCTCGACCTTGATTTCGCCGCCGCGCGGGACGCACTGATTGGCGATGAGAATGAGGTTAAGCAAAAGTTTGACATAATTTTTCGGCATCAGGTGCCGGGAAACTTGCCAAACTAGATCGGATTTTTCGTTTTCCATAAAGCCTGTGGCAACAACCTGGGCATCGCCCAGGTCGATCTCGGCACCGGCGGAGCCGGCTGCGCCGAACGCAAGGCGCGCGAATTGCAGTTTCGCCGATGCCTGGCGTGCACTCTTTCGAATGAGATCCATTGCGAAATCGCGCATGTCTTCGGAGCCCTCTTCGTCAAGGACCTCAAGACCGTTCGTGATGGCGCCCACCGGGCTGATGATGTCGTGGCAGACGCGGCTGGCAACCAAAGCGGCTAGGTCCAGAGAGGAAAGCTCTTTAAGTGCTGACATGACGTTGTAAGGCTCTTCTGAAAGGGTCTAAGCGAAATGCTGATTCGCGTTGCTTTGCGCAAGCGTTACACATCCGCAAAGCCGCTGCCAAGACAACGCCGCCATGCAAACGGGATCATCCAGATGAAAGTTGCCTGTTTCCCGGATTTCAGCGGAAAAGACCGGCCTTGAGCGGAATCTGCGCTCCGAAAATTGAACGGAAAATGAGTCTATAACGCGGGCGTGCAGCCGGTGCTGCGCGCATTGGATTGTGCTTCCTTGGCCAGCTGCGCCCCGTTGGTCACAAACAGGAAGCGATTTACGACGGAATGGAAAAAGACCAGCCGGCCTTCGACGACCGCGTAGATGAAGGGATTTCCGGCCGTGGCAAATCCTTCGGACAGCGCGTACCCGCCGCAACCGGCGAACATGGGCGCATAGGTTTCCGGATTGCGTTGAAAGGCGGCCATGTTGCCTTCGTTGACAAACACCCACTCCGCGCCGCCCCAGGCGATTTCATTTTCCCTGTCGCCCTTGCGCGGGCGTCCGTCGACGAAATAGCTGACCGGGTCGTGCCCTCCGATGGCATATCCGGTAATCGGGTCAGGGACGAAAAGCTGGGGACGCGCGCCGACTTCATAGACAAAAGCACCCATAAGGGCACCCATCGCGACGGAAAGACATATCCATGTCTTTTTTTCAGGCCAGCTTTTCATCGATTCGGCTATGTAGGGTACCGAGGCTTGCGCGAATCAGTTGATTCTATTGCGATCCAGCGTACGGGCTGAGGCACTTGAAAACAATGCGCCTCATCCGGCAGATGATGAGGAGTCCCAATTAATGGCAAAAAGAGACCGGCAAGTGGCATCCCTGTTGAAAGCTGCGTTTTTGTGCTTTTGTCTGATTGCCGTACCCAACTTCGCCATGGCTCAAACGTCCGGTGCGGAACCGATCGACAGCGCCCAGACCTACGATGAAGACGAGATCCTCAAGACCGGCCACGAGTTCTTCGGCTCCGTCTCCGGCGGTCTCGCTTCTGTCATCGAACGGGCCTTTTCCAGATACGGAGAACCCAACGGTTACATTCTGGGTGAAGAAGGATCCGGAGCGTTTGTCGCCGGCGCCCGCTATGGCGAAGGTCATCTCTACACGCGCAACGCGGGAAACCACAAGGTCTTCTGGCAGGGGCCGTCACTTGGATGGGATTTTGGCGCCGACGGTGCACGGGTTATGATGCTTGTCTACAAGCTGCCGACCGTGGACTCGATCTACGACCGGTTTGCGGGTGTCAACGGGTCCGCCTATCTGGTTGGCGGTGCCGGCATGACCGTCCTGTTGCGGAACGAGACGATCCTCGTTCCCGTCAAAGCGGGTGTCGGCGCGCGCCTCGGCCTGAACATGGGCTATCTGAAATTCACGCCGAAACCGACCTGGAACCCGTTCTGATCGGCCGGTTCCACCACCTTGGACAAACAGCGGTTTGATCCTGCAGGCATTCGTCGGCTCTTGGCGAAACGGCCTGTGTCGTCTAATGATTGAATATGGAATTGGGAGAACCACCGGGAACCCGACGTGATTGAAGCGGTCATGTATATTGCACTGGGGTTTTGCGCGGCCGGCCTGATCGGTCTTGCGATACTCCCTGCCTTCTACCGAAGGGCCTCCCGATTGACCGAAGAAGCCCTGCGCGCCGTCAATCCGTCCAGTTACGCCGAGGTCAGGGCTGCGCAGGACCAGGCAAGGGCGCGCCACGCCATCGAACTCAGGCGTGTTGAACGTCAGCTTGACGGGGAACGCGCGAAAGCCGCCAAGCACCACCTGGAAGTCTCGCGCCTGCGAACGGAAATCGATGGCTTGAACCGCGGGCACAAGGCCCAGGTATCCGGGCTGGAAACCAGGCTTGGCGAACTGCACGGCGACCAGAAAGCCGTCGATCTCCTGTCCTCCGAGGTGAAAGCACTCAAGGAAAAGCTTGCGGAAACGGAATCCGCGCTTGCCGAGAGCTGGAAGACACAGGCGCCTGAAGCAGCTGCTCAGGAATTTGAAGACACGTCCGGACAAGGCACCGACTGGCTTCCCGCAGCAGGCACCATGGCGCTTGCCCAGATAACCGGACTGGAAGCGGAAGTCGCCACGCTCAAGTCGCGCTTGTCCAAGTATGAGCCGGTTGGAAGCCTGCAGGCGGACACGACGGAAAACAGCCCGCATATCTCCAGGCTTGCGGAACTGGAAGCGCAACTTGTCGACACGGAATCGAAATACGTGACGGCGCAGGCCGAAGTCACGAGGCTTTCCCTGCTGCTGGATGCCGGACAACCGCTCGACCCGCCCGGCCAGCCTGAAGAGAGCGGCGCACCTTCCGGCGAACAGTTGGAAGAAATCGACGAGTTGAAACGTGTGAATGTCCAGCAAAAGGCCGAACTCGTCGCAAAGGATCGCTCGCTGGACAGGATGGCCGGTCAGCTTGAGAAGCTTCGCAGCGATCTCGTGCAGGCGCCCGGCCTGATGGATCTCCGGCAGGAGTTCAAGGCCCTCGCCGCCCGACTTGCCGGCACCGCAACCAATCAGGCATCGGCCGGAACCGGACCGGACGCACAGGACGCAACTGCCGGCAGCAGCGATGAAACGGGGAAGAACAGGACGCGCCAGGTGGTCGTGGCAAACAGCAAATCCACCAAGCCGCGATCGATCAAGGTCAGGGCAACGAAAATTGCGCCCGGAAAGAAAACGGAAGATGCGTCCTCTGCCAAGTCCTCCGAGATCGCGACGGCCGCAGAGGCGCTTGTGAGCAGAATCGTAGCCTCCAATCGCAAGAAAGATACCCAGGAAAAAGACGCGGCGTCGGAACTTGCGCCGGACACCGACAGCAAGGCGGATACCACGCCGGAAACCGACCCCGAAGACAGACCCACCAAACAAAACAAGAAAGATGTTGCTTGACCGTCGCGATCACGGGGTTGCGCGACGTCGGATCACTCTCCTGAAAGCCTCCCCTGAATGCTGATTGAACGTCACAATGCAATACTCGAACTCGCGCGCCAGATGGGACGCGTGAGCGTTGACGATCTGGCACAACGGTTCGATGTCAGCCCGCAGACCATCCGCAAGGATCTGAACGAACTCTGCGAACGGCGCTTGCTCGCCAGAACGCATGGCGGCGCACTTTTGTCCTCGGGCATCGAGAACGTCGGCTATGAAGCCCGCCGTATCATTTCCAGCAAGGAAAAGGCGGATATCGGCGAAAGCGTCGCCGCGCTCATTCCCGATAACACCTCCATCTTCATCAATATCGGCACGACGACGGAAGCCGTGGCCCAGGCCTTGCTTCAGCACCGCGGCCTTATGGTGATCACGAACAACATCAATGTCGCCAGCCTGATGCGCGGCTACTCCCAGATCGAAGTGGTGATCGCAGGCGGTGTATTGCGTCATTCCGATGGCGGCATTGTCGGCGAGGCGGCGGTGGACTTCATGCGCCAGTTCAAGGTCGACTTCGCGGTCATCGGCGCGTCGGCGGTCGATCCGGACGGATCGCTGCTCGATTATGACTACCGCGAGGTCAAGGTGACCAAGATCATCATGGACAACGCCCGCCATGTGATTCTCGCCGCCGACAGCACGAAATTCGAGCGGACGGCGCCCGTTCGGGTCGGGCATCTTTCCCAGGTGTCTACATTCGTGACAGACTATTGTCCGGATCCGAATTTTGCGAAAATCGCCCGCGATGCGGAGGTCAAGCTGATCGAAACGGGGCAGCAGACCTTCTGATCCCCGGCGCACTGCCGTCCGGTTCGGACCGCAACGCACCGACGGGAAAGACCAGCCGGCCGGAGGACAAGCTGACCAGGGAAGAACACCCAAACGCGCAAGGAGAGCCGGCGTCCGGTCGCCTCGTTTTCCTGTTGTCGCCGATCGGCATGTCCGGGTCCAACTATCTCCGAAATCTCATCGTTGCCGCCGGACTTTGTGCAGTTCCCTCGCACCCGGTGCTGCGGCGCGAGGACTGGTTTGTTCACGGATCCGACCATCTGCAGAGCTACATTTCGGAACTCGCGCATCACTGGACGAATGCCAGCGACGGCACAAGGTCACGGGAGATCCGCGCAACAGGCAACGAGATCCTGGAAGGCTTCGGCAACGTGCTTGCAGGGCTCGCAGCGACGGGTAGCAGCAAGCGAACCATCCTGAAGACACCGAGCACCCGGAACCTGGAAAATCTGAAAATCATGTTCCCCGGCGCAAGAGTGATCTTCCTGATACGCGACGGCCGGGACACCTGCTTTTCCAGGCTCAGGGCCGGATACGAAAAGAACCTTGAGGAGAGCGTTCGCTTCTGGTCGACGAGGGTTCGGCACATGCTGCGTCACGATGAAAAGAGCCGGACCGGAGGCACCGGTGCAACGCGGCCTCTCTGGGTCCGCTACGAAGACGCCGTCGAAGCGCCGGACACCGTCCTTGACCGGATCGCCCTCTATCTGGATACCCGTCGCGACACATCCAATGATGTCGACGCGGGCCGTCTGCCGGTGTTCGGATCTTCCGAATTCGGGCATGACGAGACCGGTGACTTCGCCAAGGTCACCGTCGCGCGGCCGGATGATTTCAATCCCGTCGGCCGCTGGAAAAGCTGGCCCAGGGTGACAAGGGAAATGTTCCACGAAATTGCCGGAGACGAGCTGATCGAACTCGGCTATGAAGCCGACAACACCTGGTGCACCGCGCCGGACGGATGAATTTCCTGGAAGAGAGTGGCACGCCCAACGGGACTCGAACCCGTGTTTCCGCCGTGAAAGGGCGGCGTCCTAGACCGCTAGACGATGGGCGCGCAATGGCTCGAAACGTGTGTGCATCAAGCCGAGGTCCGTGCGTATAAGGCCGCGCGCCGAAAGACGCAACCCCTTTTTTCGCCTTCCCGTCACGGCCCCCACAATTCCTGTCAAACGGCAGCAGCCTCGACCGCTCTGCTCGCATCGCCGGCTAACGCGCAACGAAATCCGTGCGGCCGATCTGTTTTCCGCTGACGGGATCCACGCGCAGAAGAGCTGTCTTGCTTCCTTCGCGGACTAGTACGTAAACGACGCCGTCGGAGACGGTTGCCTGCAGCACCTCGGCGTCAGGACCGACAACGATCGTCGACGCGAAGGCATCCTGGGAAATATCGGTATCGTCGGTGTTGATCTTGTAGAGAATTGCTGCAAAGACAGCAAACAAGCCTGCGAACATGATCAGCGACGAACCGAATAGCAGACGCTTCAGTCTTGCCTGGATGCGTTCGGCAGCCGGATCGAGCGGCGGTTCGTTCTGGTCCTCGTCCCGTAAGTCAGGGTGTGACATGACAGATGTTTCCCATGAAGATCCGGTCGGCCCCGACACGGATTTCAGATTGACAGTAGATGCAGCCGATGCCGGGAAACGGCTGGATGCGGTTCTGGCAGCGCATCTGGACGCGCTGAGCCGCAACAGGATCCAGTCCCTCATCAAGTCCGGAGACGTCACCGTCGGCGGCGCGAAAATAGTGGAACCGAAATTCCGGGTCAATGAAGGAGATGCACTCACCTTGACGCTGCCGGAGCCGGAAGATCCCGAGCCGAAGGGCGAAAACATTCCGATCAAGGTCGTCTACGAGGACGAACATCTCATCGTCGTCGACAAACCTGCCGGGCTTGTCGTCCATCCGGGCGCTGGAAACTGGACGGGCACGCTCGTCAACGCGCTGATCCATCATTGCGGTGACAGCCTGTCCGGTATAGGCGGCGTCCGCCGGCCGGGGATCGTGCACCGGATCGACAAGGACACATCGGGCCTGCTGGTGGTGGCGAAAACCGATCAGGCCCACAAGGGCCTCGCCGACCAGTTTGCCGATCATGGCCGCAGCGGCCCCCTTGAGCGGGCCTATTCCGCGATCGTCTGGGGCGCCCCTGCCAGCCTGAAAGGCACGATCAACGCCAACCTGGCCCGTTCCCAGAGCAACAGGCAGAAAATGGCGGTGGTCAAGACCAGCGGCCGGCATGCCGTCACTCACTGGCAGGTCAAGGAGCGCTTCAGCCCCGCCGAACAGGCGGACCTCGCCTCACTGATGGAATGCCGGCTGGAAACAGGCCGCACCCATCAGATCCGCGTTCACATGGCACATATCGGACATCCCCTGATCGGCGACGAGGATTACGGCTCCGGTTTCAAGACCAAGATCAATCGGCTCCAAGGCCCTCTCAAATCCGTCGTATCCGGGTTCAAAAGGCAGGCACTTCATGCCGGATTGCTGGCATTCGAGCATCCGGCAAGCGGTGAAACCCTGCGCTTTGGGAGCCCTTATCCTGCTGATTTTGAAGAACTTTTGACTTCGTTACGAAAATTTTAGGATGGATTTGCGCGAACCTGCCATGCAATCGGCAATTTCCAACCTATATTAGACTCTCTTGTGTGCCTTTAACGGACACGATTCTGCGTCCGCCTTTCCTCTGACATGGAGTGCTTGCGTAAACCGGAGCAGCTGGAGGCAGGGAGGATGCGACATGACGAAAGGGGGTGCATGATATGGCCCAAAACGTACCGACGCTCACAGCCGGGGAAGGTGGCCTCAGCCGCTACCTGGACGAGATTCGCAAGTTTCCCATGCTGCAGCCGCAGGAAGAGTACATGCTCGCCAAGCGCTACAAGGAGCATGAAGACCCTGAAGCTGCGGAACGCCTCGTAAATTCTCACCTTCGACTGGTTGCCAAGATAGCCATGGGCTATCGCGGTTACGGCTTGCCGATCGGCGAAGTCGTGTCGGAAGGCAATGTCGGCCTGATGCAGGCGGTCAAGCGTTTCGAGCCCGACAAGGGGTTCCGCTTGGCAACCTACGCCATGTGGTGGATCAAGGCGGCCATCCAGGAATACATCCTGAGATCCTGGTCACTGGTGAAAATGGGCACGACTGCCAACCAGAAGCGCCTGTTCTTCAACCTGCGGCGCCTGAAAGGCAAGATCCAGGCTCTCGATGAGGGCGATCTGAAGCCGCATCAGGTCAAGGAGATTGCCACGCGCCTTGGTGTTTCCGAGGAAGAAGTGGTGTCCATGAACCGTCGTCTCGGCGGCGATGCCAGCCTCAACGCACCGGTGCGCGCCGAAGCCGACGCCGGCGAATGGCAGGATTGGCTCGTGGATGAAAGCGACAGTCAGGAAACCCTGCTGGCCAACCAGGAAGAGCTGGACATGCGCCGCAAGCTTCTGAGCGATGCCATGGATGTCCTCAACGAGCGCGAACGCCGCATCTTCGAAGCCCGCCGCCTGTCGGAAGACCCGATGACGCTGGAAGATCTTTCCGGTGAGTTCGGTGTCAGCCGCGAGCGAGTGCGCCAGATCGAGGTGCGGGCCTTCGAAAAGGTTCAAAAGGCGGTGCGCAACAACGCACGGGCACAGGAGCACCAGCAGCCTGTCGCCTGACGGCAGCACGAAGGCAACAATGACAAAAAAACGCCGGGGCAAAGCCCCGGCGTTTTTGTTTGTGGCGGCGATTGCAGGCCGGTCAGGTGAGTGACCGGACGTCCCGCGGCCCGCGTGTCATCTGATCTCGACCGCGTAGGTCTCCACCGGAACCACCTTGCTGATGAGCCCCGCCTCCGCCATGAATTCGGCAAAGCGCTGATAACGGCCTTCGTCCAGGCTTGCGGGACGCTTGGCAAACCGCGGCAGCGTATCCGCCCAGGCGCGCCGGTTCAGTTCGTCGTTCAGTTCCGGATAGGCCTCGATGAAGGCATCCCAGGCATCGTCGGGATGGTTCGTCAGGTAGACCGTGGCAGCCTCGATGGCTGCGAGGAATTTCGCGAAACGCGGATCGTCCGTCTTGTCCTTGTTCACGACATAGATGAGCTCATCAAAGATTGGCACGCCGTTTTCTTCCGGAAAGAACGCGACGCCCTTTTTTCCCTCGATTTCAAGCTGCGTAAGCACGAAATTGCGGTATGCGCCGATCACGGCATCCACCTGCCCGGACATGAGCGCCGGCGACAGCGAGAAATTGACGTTGATCAGTTCGACGTCATCGACACTCAGGTCGACCGATTTCAGCATTTGTCCGAGCATTGCGTCCTCGAATCCCGAAACCGAATACCCGATTGTCTTGCCCTTGAGATCCTCAAGCGTCTTGATCGGACCGTCTTCCAGCACGATCAGCGAATTCAGCGGCGTCTCGACCAGCGTGCCGATCCAGGCAACCGGCAGGCCTTCCTCGATCTGCGCATGCAATGTGGGTTGATAGGAAATCGCGATATCGCCCTGCCCGGCCGCAACCAGCTTTGGGGGCATTGCGGGATCGGCAGGCTCGATCAGCTCGACCTCCAGACCCTCTGCCTCGAAAAACCCTTTCGTCTGCGCGGTGATGACCGGCGCGTGGTCCGGGTTGGTGAACCAGTCGAGCAGAACGGTCAGCTTGTCCGCGGCGTGGACCGGAGTGGTTGCAAGCAGGCCGGCCGCAAGAGCCAGGGACAGGACTTTGTTTTTCATTCATTCCTCCAGGAAAAGGCAGTCAGTTTTCGACCTGCCATGGGACAATCATCCGGGCAAACGCGTCAGCCGCGGCCCGGAGCAGAAGAACCATCACCGCCAGCAGAATGAGGGCCGCGAAAGTTTCATCGGTTTTCACGCGGGCATTGCTGTGCAGCATGACAAAGGCAAGCCCTCCCTTCGCGCCCACCCATTCGCCGACGATCGCCCCGATCGGGGCAAAGACTGCCGCGATGCGGATACCCGAAGCGAGCGCTGGCAGGGCGGCGGGAAGGCGCAGCATCCAAAGTTCGGAAAGACGGGGCAGCCGGTACAGGCGGGCAAGGTCGACCAGGCCCGGGTCCATCCGGCGCAGACCGTCATACATGGTTGAAGTCACGGCGAAGAAAATCACCAGGACAGCCATGACGATCTTGGAGGCCAGGCCCCAGCCTAGCCACAGCACCAGGATCGGCGCGATCGCGAAAACGGGAAGGGATTGCGTCACCAGGATCAAAGGCAGCAGCGCGGGGCGTGTCACGGGAAACGTCCAGAGCAGAATGGCACTGAACGCCCCGGCCAGAACCCCCAGCACGAGCCCCAGAACCGTCTCGTAAGCGGTAATGCCGGCGTGATGCAGGAAGAAGTCCGGCTTCGACGCGAAGGCGGACCAGACCCGCTCCGGGCCGGGCAGCATGTAGGGTTCTATGTTCAGCGTCCGGACGAGCAGCGCCCACAGCGCAATGCAGATGACCAGACCGACGGCCGCCTTGGCGCTTGAGAAAACAAAGGCCTTCATGTTCCGGCGCCTTCCGAAGGAGCCGGAACATCAGCGTCTGCATCAACGGCCAGGTACTGACAAAATGCCAGATCTGAACACATCAAAGGATCTCCCGTCCGGGAACCGGCGCTTCTCGCATTGCATCTGACGCGAGATTTTCCGACCCCTGGACCGCCTCGGACAGGCACACGATCCGACACGATCATGCTTCCGCCGACACGGCCGAAATTGACATTGGAGATCCGGGAATAGGCTAAGGATTCCGTCCCTTCGCCGGCATGACCCGGATCAGGTTCTAAGGGTTCGGCGCCACGCCATCTCAGTTCCGGAAACCGGAACACCCCTCGGACCAAGACGGACCATGCCTTGCCCGGGAGAAAAAGGCAAGCCGTCAAACAGCAGATTTAGAGAACTAGGGTACGGACCCTATCCCGCTTGCCAGGCGGCAACGGCCCGTTCCACGGCGTCCGAGCCATCCGCACCCTTTTCCAGGGTCAGAATGCCGCGCTTGCCGTTCTCGTAGAGCATCGGGATATCGATCCAGCCGCGTTCCCGCAGAAGGTTCAGGTTACGCAACTGCTCGTTCGGAAGATTCGACAGGGCAATCCAGAAAAAGCCCGGCTGCACCTTGACGGACGCACCGATCAGGGCGTCGCCGCGCGCTTCCTCGGTCGGTTTCATCACCAGGCCGGGAACATTCACGACATCGCCGGCAGCAAAGCTTTCCGGGAAATCATACTTGATCTCGACCAAGTGGCTGGCCGGAAGCGAGGTGTCTTCATTCGGCTTGATGCGAATGTCGACCTTCACATCACGCTCCGGAATGTCGATCGAAGCGGTCAGGACCGATTGCTGCTGACCGTCGAGATCGGTCTCTTCGGCAACGCCCCAGACAACGGCACCTTGAGAAGCGGTTCCTGCGCCGCCGGCGTCTTCGCCTTCCTCATAAAGGATCGAGCGCTGTGCACCATCGCCCGCAGGAGCTGCCGAAGACGGCGCCGGAGCAGCCTGCTGCTGCGTATCCACCGCCGCCACATCGCTCTGTTGAGGCGCTTGCGCAGCCTCGGTTCCCTGGCCGGATGGCACGGCGGCCTCCGGCTGCACCGGCACGGGTTGCACAAGCGCTGGAACCTGCTGGTTTCCTGCGGTGATCGCGGGTTCGGCCGGAGCCGGTACGGGCTCGTTGGTTTGCGGATTGATCGTCGTTGTCGTCACTGTACGCGCATCGGGCGCAATCACTTCTTCATCGCCGCCGTCAAGCAGGCGATCGGTGTTCTTGGTACCCGAGTCCGGATCCGACTCTGCGACCGGAGCCGGTTCGGATGTCGATACGCCGGTCTGGGATGTATCCGTTGACTGGGTTTCGGTTGTACCGGCCTCTTCCCGATTGATCGAAATCAGATTGTCGAGCGGGAGAAAGAAATAGGCACCGGCACCCAGCAGGACCACCAGCGCGACGACCGCCAGCGAGATCGGCACGACGCGGCTGGAAGACGAACCACCCTTCAGCGCGTCGGATGCACGCGGCCGCTCGCGCTTCGGGCGGGTCCTGGGTTCCGGCTCTCCATCCGGTCCGTCCGCATAAAGCGGCGGTTCGTCGGAAGCGGTCACGTCGCCCGTGTTGTCGGACACCGGTTGATCTGCGGGCGCCTCATCCGAAAAGACCGGCTCCTGGCGCGGCTCTGGAACCGGTGGCGCGGCGCTGGCTTCCGTCGTCTCGACCGCTTCCTTCGCGTTCTGGACAGCCTGGTTGGCAGCCGAGCCGAGGGATTCGGCTTCCGACAAGGTCTCCTTCAACGGAGAGGGAATATCTTCCGCGCCAGCAGCGTCGGCCGCCGCTTCGGGTACGCCGGCGGACGGCTCGGACGGAACGTCGGGTTCTGCTTCCACGGGCGCGGACGGCTCAGTCGCTGCCGGTTCCGCTTCGACCGGCGCAGTTTCCGGTGTTTCCACCGGCGGAGGCGTTGCGGGAGCAGCGGCGACGGCCGCCGGTGTCAGACCGAGGCTTTCACGCGCAGCTTCCGCCTCGACCTTCCGGATCGCCTCTTCGAGCCGCAGCTGTTCGGCGGTGATCTCGGATGGAGACAGGGGTGGTTCGTAGGCCTTCAACTGGTTGACGATGGCATTGCGTGCACGGCTGTAGACGCTCCGGCGCGCGGCACCGTTGCTTTCGGGCAAAGACGCGATTGTTTTCTTCAGTATTGAATAGTAATCAGCCATCTTCCTGCCTACCGGCCACGTGCATGAATCATTCCCGCCAGCCCAATCACTTCAGGCTTATAGCAAGTTTTTGAAGACCGGTGCCAACTCTTCATACTTGCATGAACTGAAAACCATGCTCGGCTTTATTCTATCACAGTCTAAAGGACGCATTTCGACGATGCGTCCAAGCACTCGTTTCTTGCGAATGGTGATTCGCAGTTTTGTCTCAGCCAATTGATATTGACCGCGTTCAACCTCAGATCTCAATCCTGGAAAGGATTCTGCACAAGAATTGTGTCATCTCTTTCCGGGCTGGTGGACAGCAGCGCGACCGGTGCACCGATCAGTTCCTCGACGTGACGCACATACTTGATGGCCTGCGCGGGCAGCTCCCCCCATGTCCGGGCACCTTCGGTGGATTCCTTCCAGCCGGGAAGCGTTTCATAGATCGGAATGACGCGTTCCTGGGCGCCTTGCGAGGCCGGAAGATAGTCGATCCGTTCACCGTCCAGATCGTAGCCGATACAGATCTTGATCTCGTCAAGGCCGTCGAGAACGTCCAGCTTCGTCAGGGCGATCCCATTGATGCCGGAGGTGCATACGGTCTGGCGCACCAGAACGGCATCGAACCAGCCGCAGCGCCGGCGCCGGCCGGTCACGGTTCCGAATTCATGGCCGCGGGTGCCGAGAAACTCCCCGACCTCGTTTTGTTGTTCCGTCGGGAAAGGCCCCTCGCCCACACGCGTCGTATATGCCTTGGTGATCCCGAGGACGAAATCGACGGAACCAGGCCCGAGGCCGCAACCGGTCGCCGCCTGGCCTGCGACGGTGTTCGAAGACGTCACGAAGGGGTAGGTGCCGTGATCGATGTCGAGAAGGGCGCCTTGCGCGCCTTCGAAGAGGATCCGCTTGCCCTTGCGGCGCAGGTCGTCGAGCAGGTACCAGACCTTGTCCATGTAGGGCAGAACCTTGTCCGCGACGCTCGCGAGTTCGTCGTAGATCGCCTGGGCCGACACTTCGTCCTGGCCCAGTCCGCGGCGAAGCGCGTTGTGGTGGGTCAGCAGGCGGTCGATCTTTGCCGGCAGCGTGGTCAGGTTCTTCAGATCCATCAGCCGGATCGCGCGGCGGCCGACCTTGTCTTCGTAAGCCGGGCCGATGCCACGCTTGGTCGTGCCGATCCGGGTGCCGGTGTTCGAGTTTTCGCGCAGCGCATCCAATTCCCTGTGGAGCGACAGGATAAGTGTTGCGTTTTCCGCGACACGCAGGGTCTCCGGTGTGACGACGACGCCCTGCCCGGCCAGCCGTTCCACCTCTTCGGCAAGGGCGTGCGGGTCGAGCACGACACCGTTGCCGATGACGGAAAGCTTCCCGGGACGAGCGACGCCCGACGGCAACAGGGACAGTTTGTAGCTGACACCATCGATGACGAGCGTATGCCCGGCATTGTGACCGCCCTGGAACCTCACGATGACATCAGCCTGCTCCGACAGCCAGTCGACAATCTTGCCTTTGCCTTCGTCACCCCATTGCGAACCGACAACAACCACATTCGCCATCTAGTCTTTGCTCTCCTGAAAGCAGATCTGCACCCCCGGAGCTGGTCCGGTGCGCCAACACGACAAGCCCCGGCAACCGGACCGGGGCAAACGGCGCGGACTATAGACAGGTTTGTGCGAGCATGCGAGTCCGCGCGCGCAGTTTATGACGTGCCGGGATGCATTTAGACACTGCTTATAAACGCATCTTTGGCGTCATTTGGGCGCAGAGCCGTTTTCGTCGGACTTTTCGCCCCGCGCCAGCCGGTTAATCATCGGCGATGTTCTCAGCAACCAGACGAAACGGCGCCTCTGATCGGCCGGAACCGCGTCACGGCGGAACATGCGCACAATGATGAACAGAACCAGCATGAGATGCAGCGTTGCCGTATAGACGAAGAAGGAAGCCGGCCCGAAAGCGCCCATGAGAAGGGAGGCGACGAAGGGTCCGATCATCGCCCCGGTGCCGAAGGCGAGCATGATCCCGGCGGCAACATCGATGAACTGGCCGGGTTTGGCGTGGTCATTGCCGTGCGCAGCCGAGAGCGAATAGAGCGGCAGCGCGAATCCGCCGAACAGGAAGACGCCGATGAACAAGTCGGTCTGCGTCATCGACCGCGCGATGAAAAGGCACGCGGCGCCTGCACCAACCGTGAAGGTGATCAGAACGAACCTTCTGTCGACCCGGTCCGAAACCCACCCGGCCGGATACTGGAAAATCGCGCCTGCAAAAACCCAGATTGCGATGAACGCCGCAACCGTCTCGAGCCCGAGACCGATACTCTCAGCATAAATCGGGCCGATCATGCGAAACGCACCATTCGTTAGGCCAATGGTGAATATGCCGACAATGGCGACCGGGGAAACCTGCCACAGCATCAGGGGATTGACGAGCCTTGCGGGTGGCGCGGGCGGGTTGCCGCCACGCGCGAGCGAAATCGGTACGACCGCGAAACAGAACAGAACGGCGAGAACCATCAGGATGTCGGAACCGGATGCCCCGAAAACCGGAAGGATGAATTGTCCGCCCATGACCGCGCCCAGGTCGACGATCCGGTAGATTGAAAGAATGCGTCCGCGCGACGTATTGGAGGCAATCGAGTTGAGCCAGCTTTCCAGCACCATCGCCGTCCCGCAGAAGGCCGCTCCGCTGACGAATCGTGCGAGCATCCACGGCCATCCGGCGGGTGCGAAGGCAAGTGCGAGGACGGCGATCGCGCTGATGGAGGCAAGCGCGGCGAAGACCCGGATATGGCCTGCCCGGGCAATCAGGAACGGAGCAAGCAGAACGCCGGAAATGAGCCCGGCGAAGTAGAGCGACCCCAGAAGACCGATGCTTGTGTCCGGAAGCCCCTCGACACGTGCGCGCACGGCGATCATCGTCATGGACAAGCCGTTGGCGCCCAGCAGGCAGGCCGCCGCGATCAGCAACGGATACAGCCGCCCGGCCTGTGCCGGGCTCTCGGAGGATCGATCGGTCTGCGTCATGGGAAAGAAGGTTCCTGAAGCTGCCGGGACCGGCAGGAGACATCCGACTACATTGCCGAACTGAGATCATTGCGCAAGCCGCTCCTCCGGGATCGGCTCGTTTTTCGGGTGTCTGCCGGCGCACCATCGTGATAACCGGGGAGCAGATCAACCGGGAATGATAAATCAGATGTCACTTCGAAACTGGGTCATGCTGGCAATTCTGGGCGCCATCTGGGGCGGATCTTTCCTGTTTGCGAAGGTCGCCGTTGCCGAAATTCCGCCCTTCGTTCTCGTGTTCCTGCGCGTATCCAGCGCCTGCGCCGTCCTGCTCGTCGTCCTCTGGCATCAGAACCTGCTTGGACAGTTGAAGCCGGGCCTGGCCGTGCCCTTCCTGCTCATGGGCCTTCTCAACAATGCCATACCCTTTTCGCTGCTGTTTCTCGGCCAGACGGAAATCGGTGCAGGACTTGCCTCGATCCTGAACGCGACGACACCCATTTTCACCGTGATCGTCGCCGGGCTGCTGACCGGGCAGGAAAGCCTGCCGCTGAACAAGATCGCCGGCGTTCTCCTCGGCGTCGCCGGCGTTGCAATCATGCTGTCGAGCAGCCTGTCCGGTGTTGCCAATGATCCCGTCTGGGCACAGCTGAGCTGTCTCGGAGCGGCCGTCTCCTATGCCTGCGCGGCCACCTATGCCCGTCGCTTCAAGGGAATCCGCCCCCAGGTTTCCGCAGCCGGTCAGTTGCTTGGATCGAGCCTGATCATGCTGCCGGTCGCACTTTACTTCGGAACCGGCTGGAGCATCGCCGAAACGAGCCTGACGGCCTGGGCCAATGTGGCCGCCCTCGGCATCATTGCGACCGCACTTGCCTACCTGATCTATTTTCAGCTGCTTGGCGATGCCGGTGCCACCAACGCCTCGCTCGTGACGCTGATCGTTCCGGCCAGCGCCCTGCTGTTCGGATGGCTTATCCTGGGGGAAAACCTCAGTGCTCTTCAGCTGGCCGGCTTCGCGGTTCTCCTGATCGGCCTTGTCGCTCTGGACGGCCGGGTGTTCCGCCGGCCGAAACCGGCATCTGCCGGTGGCGACGGGACCTGACGCAGCCTTCGCTCCTGCCACTTCATTTTCCTGCGGTATGCCCTGCAGGAAAAGCACGCGGGACAAGGCCCTCTCCGGGCCTTGTCACCAAGACGGCCTTAGATAGCGCACAGTGGCTAGAACCTCAGGTCTTTCACCTGCTTGACGTGCGAAACCGCTTCCAGCCGCTTCATGACCGCGGTATCGACCTTTCCATCCACTTCCACGAGACAGATCGCATCGGCGCCCGGGGCCTGCCGGCCGAGATTGAACGTCGCGATGTTGACACCGCTGTTGCCCAGTTCCATGCCGAGCTGACCGATGAAACCCGGCTTGTCCTCATTGGTGATGTAAAGCATGTGCTCGCCGAGTTCGGCTTCCATGTTGATGCCCTTCACCTGAATGATGCGCGGCTTTCCGTCGGCAAAAACAGTCCCGGCAACCGAGCGTTCCTGCCGTTCGGTGATGACCGTCAGGCGAATGTAGGTCTCGTAGGCACCCTGCTTGTCGCGGCGGATTTCTTCCACCTTGATACCGCGGTCCTTTGCCAGGATCGGCGCTGAAACCATGTTCACCGTCTGCAGCAGCGGCGTCAAAAGACCGGTGATGGCCGCCGCTGTAAGGGCCTGGACGTTCATCTCACCGACGGCACCCGCATATTCGATCTTGACGCCCTCGATGCCGGTCTCGGTCAGTTGGCCCGCAAACGACCCGAGCTGTTCGGCAAGACGCACGAAAGGCGCGAGCTTGGGCGCTTCCTCGGCGGAGATCGAGGGCATGTTGAGCGCATTGCGCACGGCGCCTTCCAGCAGATAGTCGCACATCTGCTCGGCAACCTGCAGCGCCACGTTCTCCTGGGCCTCGGACGTGGATGCGCCGAGATGCGGGGTGGATACGAAATTCGGCGCTCCGAACAGGATGTTGTCGCGCGCGGGCTCATCCACGAAGACATCGAACGCGGCACCGGCGAGCTTGCCCTCGTCGAGGGCCTGTCTGACAGCCGCCTCGTCCGCGAGACCGCCACGGGCACAATTGACCAGGTAGGCGCCGGTCCGCATTTTCGAAATCGCGTCGGCGTTGATGATGTTGCGCGTCTTGTCGGTCAGGGGTGTGTGCAGGGTGATGACATCGGAGCGGGCAAACAGATCGTCCAGCTCCACCTTTTCCACCCCCAGAGAAACGGCGCGTTCCGGTGTGAGGAACGGGTCGAAGGCGACGACTTTCATCTTGAGGCCGATCGCCCGGTCAGCGACGATCGATCCGATGTTGCCGCAACCGACCAGGCCGAGCGTCTTGCCGGTGAGCTCGCGCCCCATGAAGCGGGACTTTTCCCACTTCCCAGCCTGCGTGGACGCATCGGCCGCCGGGATCTGGCGCGCCACGGCCATCATCATCGAGATCGCGTGTTCGGCCGTCGTGATGGCGTTGCCGAACGGGGTGTTCATCACGATGATGCCGCGGGCCGTCGCCTTGGGGATGTCGACATTGTCGACACCGATACCGGCCCGGCCGACGACCTTGAGATTGTCGGCGGCTGCGATGATCTTTTCGGTCACCTTGGTCGCGGACCGGATCGCCAGCCCGTCATACTGACCGATGATCTCCAGCAGTTTTTCCTTGTCCTTGCCGACATCCGGCAGGAAATCGACATCCAGGCCGCGGTCCCTGAAGATCTGTACGGCGGCGGGTGAAAGCTTGTCGGAAATAAGTACCTTGGGAGCCATGTTGACGTCTCCTTGAATGCAAAGGTGTGCCGGACGGCGCGCCGCCCGGATGGTCTGTCATGATTGGAGACGTGCTCAGGCTGCCTGAGACAGGTTCGCCTTTTCGCTTGCATGCGCCCAGTCGAGCCATGCGGTCAGCGCCCTCAGATCGTCTGCCTCGATCGTTGCACCGGCCCAGATCCTGAGGCCCGACGGGGCATCGCGGTAGGCACCGATATCGAAGGCGACCCCTTCGCGGTCGAGACAGGCCGCCACCGACTTGGCAAAGGCGGCTTGTCCCTGGTCGTCGAGGGCGAGAATGTCGGGATCGGTGATCTTCAGGCACACCGAGGTGTTGGAGAGCGTCGCCGGATCGGAAGCCAGGAATTCGGCCCAGGCGGACTGACCCACCCAATCGGCCAGAACCTTGAGGTTTGCATCGGCCCGGCCTCTCAGCGCGGAAAGCCCGCCTATGCCGTCGGCCCAGTTCAGCGCATCGATATAGTCCTCGACGCAGAGCATCGACGGCGTGTTGATCGTTTCGCCTCTGAACACGCCCTCGATCAGCTTTCCACCCTTGGTCAGGCGGAAGATTTTCGGCATCGGCCAGGCCGGCGTATGGGTTTCGAGGCGCTCCACCGCGCGCGGGCTCAGGATCAGCACACCATGTGCGGCTTCCCCGCCCAGCACCTTCTGCCAGGAGAAGGTCACCACATCGAGCTTGTCGAACGGCAGCTCCTGCGCAAAGGCTGCCGACGTGGCATCGCAGATCGTCAGCCCCTGCCGGTCGGCGGGAATCCAGTCGCCGTTGGGGACACGAACACCGGACGTGGTGCCGTTCCAGGTGAACACGACATCCTTGGAAAAATCGACGGACGCGAGGTCGGGCAGCTCACCGTAGGCAGCCTCCAGAACCCTTGCGTCCTCAAGCTTCAGTTGCTTGACCACATCCGTGACCCAGCCCTTGCCGAAGCTTTCCCAGGCCAGCATCTCGACACCGCGCGCGCCGAGCATCGACCACAGCGCCATTTCAACGGCACCGGTATCCGATGCGGGCACGATACCGATCCTGTAGTCCTCTGGGACCTCCAGCACCTTGCGGGTGAGATCTATCGCTTCGGCAAGCTTCGCCTTGCCGGGCTTGGCCCGGTGCGAACGGCCGAGCGGTGCATCGGCAAGCCCTTCCAGCGACCAGCCGGGTCGCTTGGAGCAGGGTCCGGATGAAAAATGGGGATTGGCCGGACGCATGTCCGGCTTTACGGCAAGCTCTGTCATATCTGTCTACCCTCGCAGATAGTTGCCCCTCGTTGGGGAGGGGTGTCCCACCTGCGGGAATAGAACGTTCCGCCGCCGGGGTCAATTCACTTCCCGGTCAAACGCAAAATGGCCGGTCTGACGGACCGGCCATTGCAGCTTCGAAGCGACCTGAATCAGAAATTGCTGCTGATCGGGCCCTTGTCGTAGATGATCGGTGCCGGAGCATGCGTCGTGTTGAAGGTGTAGCGTGCGCCGAGACGGAACTCGTGCGCGGACAGATCTTCATACTCGATGCGCGAGGTCTGGCCTGCGGTGGTGAAGGTCTTGGACTGGGCGTCGCCGATATTCAGGTAGCGATAGCCGCCATCAAGCGCGAAGTTCTGCGTGATGTCGTAGCTGGCACCTGCCATCAGCGCCCAGGCAAAATTCCACTTGCCATCGCTCTCATAGGTACCGGTCGAACCGTCCGGGTTGCGGAAATTGATATCGCTTGTCGACACGTAGGACGCACCGATACCGGCACCGACATAAGGCGTGAACCGGTTCCAGGTGGCGATATCGACATAGCCGTTGACCATGAACGTCCAGACGTCGATGTCCGCTTTCTCGACCGAGTATCCGGGCGATCCGCACACGCTGCTACAATCGGCTTTCGCGCTGACTTCGGTCGGGAATTCGTAGTCGATCGTCAGATCCGTGCGGAAGTGGTTGTTCCACTTGTAACCGACACCGGCGCCGATCATGAAGGTTCCGTCCATTTCCTCGTCGAAGAAATCGATCGTGCCGTATTTGATGTCGGGGGCCTGATAGATCTTGTATCCGATATCACCGCGCAGGTACCAGCCACCGACGGCAGGCACTTCCGGGATATGTTCGATGACCGGGGTCGGCAGATCCGCGGCAAAACCAGTTGTGGAAAGCGCGACTGCAAAGCCGGTCAAAGACAAACGCTTGAAAAATGATTTCATGTCCTCGTCCTCTTCCAGTGAGCGTCCGCTTTATGATTGCCGGACACATCAAACTTGGAAGCATACTGACGCGAATTCATTAAAGGTGGCTTAACTCTGTTCTTTAACCGTGTTTTTTTACCTTAACAAAAGCTTAATCCGAAAAGAAAACGCGAATACCCGCAGCGCAGCTCCGCTGCGTCACGGGAGATCAACTTGTTCCAATTGGGTTTTCTTCAGGCAGCGGCTGTCGCGACGACCCCGGCAATGTCATTGACGACCTGTTTGACGAGATCGGCATCATCCCCTTCCGCCATGACGCGGATAAGCGGTTCGGTACCCGAAGCCCGGATGACCAGACGGCCCGATGTTCCCAGCCGTGCTTCACCGTCCTCGATGGCCGTCCGGACCCGCTCCTGTTCCAGGGGCTTGCCGCTGCTGTAGCGCACGTTCTTGAGGATCTGAGGAACTGGTTCGAAACGCCGGCAGACCTGGGATACCGGCTTGTCCTGGTCCTTGACGCAGGCCAGCACCTGAAGTGCGGCAATCAGGCCGTCGCCCGTGGTCGCGAAGTCCGACAACACGATATGACCCGACTGTTCGCCGCCGACATTGAACCCGTTGGCGCGCATGTGTTCGACGACATACCTGTCACCGACCCTGGTGCGCGCGAGATCGAGACCGATGCTGTCCAGATAGCGTTCCAGTCCGAGGTTGGACATCACGGTGGCAACGATGCCCGAACCGGAAAGCCGCTCGCTCGCCTGCCAGGATTGCGCGACGACCGCCATCAGCTGATCGCCGTCCACTTCCTGGCCGTTTTCATCAACGATGATGACCCGGTCCGCATCGCCGTCGAGCGCAATGCCGATATCCGCGCGCACCTCGTGAACCTTCTTCGAAAGCGCGTCGGTCGATGTCGAGCCGCATTCCTTGTTGATATTGAACCCGTCCGGTGTCACGCCCATGGAGATAACGTCGGCACCCAGCTCCCACAGGGCTTCGGGTGCCACCTTGTATGCCGCCCCGTTGGCGCAGTCGATCACGACCCTCAGACCCTCCAGGCTCATTTCCCGGGGCAGCGTTCTCTTTGCGAATTCGATGTAGCGCTGCTGCGCGCCGTCGATCCGCTTTGCCCGCCCGAGATCTCCCGGCCCTGCAAGGGTCGACGTGAGATCGCCCTCGATGAGCTCCTCGATCTTCCGTTCGATCTCGTCGCTCAGCTTGAAACCGTCCGGACCGAAGAACTTGATCCCGTTGTCGTGATAGGCGTTGTGTGACGCTGAAATCATCACACCGAGGTCGGTTCTGAGCGAGCGTGTCAGCATTGCGACGGCGGGCGTCGGCATCGGACCAAGGAGAAAAACATCCATTCCGACAGATGTGAAACCGGCAACCAGGGCCGTTTCCAGCATATAGCCCGACAAACGCGTGTCCTTGCCGATGACAACGCGGTGCCGGTGGCGTCCGTTCTTGAAGACAAGGCCTGCCGCCATGCCGACCTTCAAGGCCATTTCGGCGGTCATGGGGTAGGAATTGGCTTTTCCGCGAATGCCGTCGGTGCCGAAAAACTTGCGCATCTGTCATGCCTATCTGAAAACGTCGTCTGCGCCCTTTTATCGCAAAAGGAAGCGGGCGTTCTTCAAAATATGTGAGCAAATATTACTATTCACTGACGATCCACAACCGCGCTCAAAATAAAACTGCCCGGCAATGCCGGGCAGTCTCAATCTCTTCTTTCAGGCAGGAAGGCCTCAGGACGGTTGGGGCTCCATACCGCCGCTCGGCTCGTCGCCGCCGCGCTTTGCGCCTGCGGTCGGAACCGCGGAGGAACGTCCGATCGGCTGATCGTCGTCCGTGTCGCGCACGGGCGGTTTGCCGTCGAGCAGATCCTTGATCTCGTCACCCGACAGGGTCTCATACTCCAGAAGGCCCTTGGCGATCGTGTGAAGCTGGTCTTCGTGATCGCGCAGGATCTTGTTCGCGGTTTCATAGCCCTGATTGACGAAGGACTTGATTTCCGCGTCGACGATCTTCTGGGTTTCATCCGACACGCTCTGGTTCTTCGCAACGGAATGTCCCAGGAATACCTCTTCCTGGTTTTCGCCGTAGAGAAGCGGCCCGAGTTTGTCGGACATGCCGAACTGGGTGGCCATGGCGCGGGCGAGCTTCGTCGCCATCTGGATGTCGCCCGATGCGCCGGAGGTGACCTTTTCGTAGCCGAAGATCATTTCTTCCGCAACGCGTCCACCCATGGCCACCGCAAGGTCCGCCTTGCACTTGGCGCGGGTCAGGGAGACCTGGTCCTTTTCCGGAAGCCGCATCACCATGCCGAGCGCACGTCCGCGCGGAATGATGGTCGCCTTGTGGATCGGGTCCGATGCTTCCTGGTGCAATGCGACCAGCGCGTGGCCAGCCTCGTGATAGGCCGTCAGTTTCTTCTCTTCCTCGGTCATGACGAGCGTACGGCGTTCCGCACCCATCATCACCTTGTCCTTTGCGTCCTCGAACTCCGCCATAGTCACGAGACGCTTGGAGCGCCGCGCCGCCAGGAGGGCGGCCTCGTTGACGAGGTTCATGAGATCGGCGCCAGAGAAGCCCGGGGTACCGCGTGCAAGCGTCTTGACGTCGACGTCCGGAGCCAGCGGCACTTTCCGCATGTGGACCTTTAGGATCTTCTCACGCCCTGTGATGTCCGGGTTCGGCACGACAATCTGGCGGTCGAAACGGCCGGGACGCAGCAGTGCCGGGTCCAGGACGTCCGGACGGTTGGTCGCGGCGATGATGATGATGCCTTCGTTCGGCTCGAAACCGTCCATCTCGACCAGCAACTGGTTGAGTGTCTGCTCGCGCTCGTCGTTGCCGCCGCCAAGTCCGGCGCCACGGTGACGACCGACCGCGTCGATTTCGTCGATGAAGATGATGCAGGGCGCGTTTTTCTTCGCTTGCTCGAACATGTCGCGCACACGCGAGGCACCGACACCCACGAACATCTCGACGAAGTCCGAGCCGGAAATCGTGAAGAACGGAACGTTGGCTTCGCCTGCCACCGCGCGCGCGGTCAGCGTTTTACCCGTTCCCGGAGGACCGACAAGCAGCACACCGCGCGGAATACGGCCGCCAAGCCGCTGGAATTTCTGCGGATCGCGCAGGAACTCGACGATTTCCTGAAGGTCTTCCTTGGCTTCGTCGATACCGGCGACGTCTTCGAACGTCACGCGTCCGTGCGCTTCGGTCAGAAGCTTGGCCTTGGATTTGCCGAAACCCATCGCCTTGCCGCCGGATCCCTGCATCTGGCGCATCACGAAGATCCAGATACCCAGGATGATCAGCATCGGCAGCCATGAGAACAGGGCGCCAAGAAGCGGAGAATTCTCCGCAGGCGGGTTGGCCTTGATCAAGACACCCTTGCCGCGCAGCTCGTCCACGTACTGCGCTCCGTCCGGCGCATAGGTCTGGAACGCGCCACCGCTGTTGTACAATCCGGTGATTTTCTGTTCCTGGATCGTGACCGACCTGACCTCGCCATTGTCGACCTGCCTCATGAAGTCGGAATAGGCGATGTCATTCGTGGCACCCTGCTGCGCAGGGCTTTGAAACAGCTGGAACAATGCGATCAACAAAAGGGCAATGATGACCCAAAGAGCAAAGTTGCGAAAATGTGCGTTCATTTCGTTCCCTTAACCGCCCAACGCGACTTACTGCACGCGGTTACATTTCTCTTAGAGCGAAGATAGGTCGCCCAAGGCCCGCTGCCAAGGCGGTGCGCCATAATGCGCATATGCGCTGACTAATTTATTAAGCCCGGACCTCTATCAGAAGTTCGTGGAGAGGAAAACCGCAGAATCCCCTTCACAGGTCCTCTTGACCGTCCCTGCCATCCAATAATTTACCCCGTATCGGCAGTCTCTCCAAATCCAAGCTGCAGCTATGGTTATTTTCACCAGTGCCCGTTTTTAGGGAGACAGCTTGTTCCAGAAGCCCGCCTTGGGCATTCCACACTGCGGGTGAACACTCGAAAGCCGACTTAGGCCATCCCTGTGGCCAGATGATGTCTTTCGAACTGACGGGGGCATGCATCAGCGGTCCGAGCCGCAATCCGATGTCCCGCGCCTCGGCAGGACCGGTGTCAGGGACAGCGTATCGGTATCGATGATCCCACACGCCGGTACCGACAGGGTCCGACAGCGTTTCCGGCGGGACCCGCCCCGGTTCGCGCCAACTCCACACCAACGTGTCGTCCGCCTCGAACATCGCGCCGCTAAGCGTCTGCCGGCCGGACTCAGGGGAACAGAACAGATCGTCAAGGGTTTCAATCTGCCTGAGGCGCGGGCCCGGCCGGCGGCCCGTGACGATCCGGACCATGTCCTTCAACAACCGCTGGCGCAGATCCTCCGGCAGCGCCCTGTAGGCGGCGCGGTTCAGGCGCGCCGGTCCGGCGGGGTGATGTTCCAGAAGTCTGGAGGCGATGTCCTGCACGGCGCCGTCGAGCACCACGCGTGCCCGGCGCATCCGGCCCGCGGTTTCGGCAAGACGGTCCGCCGTCAGGCCTTCGTCCGCGAGCAGACCCATGATCCGGCGCAGCCGGCTCCTTTTGTATTTCCCGTCGTCGTTGGTCGGATCCTCGCACCAGCTGTGGCCGCGTTCCCGCAGGCTGGCTTCGAGCCGGTTCTTGCGCACGCCGAGAAACGGGCGCAGCAGCCGCAAGCCTTCCGGACCGCCGGGTTCATCGATTGCCATGGCACTCAACCCTGATACACCGCTGCCGCGCGTCAGCCGGTCGAGGAAGGTTTCGGCCTGATCGTCCATATGATGCCCGAGAACAAGCGCCTCGGCACCCGTTTCGGCAATCCGGCGCGCCATCAGAGCGTAGCGTGCCCGCCGCGCCGCATCCTGCACGTTGCTGACCGGCTTGATCCCCTCCCAGCGCAGGGTACTGACTTCAAGGTCGTGCCGGCGGGCGGTATCGCAAACGAACAGCGCTTCCGCGGCGCTTTCCGGGCGCAGCCCGTGATCGACGACAAGAACTTCCGCGCAGCCGTTCCATCGATTGCGCTGACGCCACTCGTCAAACAGAACCATGAGACAAAGGGAATCCGCCCCGCCGGACACGGCGAGTGCAAGATTTGAAATCGAATTCAGTCTTGAAAAAAGCGCATCGGCCTCGTCAGCGGAAAGCCCGCCCGGTTCGCGGCCGTTGTCAGGAACATTGTGCACGGACGCGTTCATCCCGTGCCTGAGACAGAACTGCCGGTGCCGCATTGGGGAACTTGTTCAACAGTTCCGAAAACGTCGCGCAGGCGGCATCGGCTTCGCCGAGCCCGCGTAAGGAAACGCCGAGCTTCAAGAGGCTGTCCGGGCTTTTGTCGTTGCCGGGATAGTCCGTGTAGGTCTTGAGGAAGGCATCGGCCGCGCCGCGATAATCCTGCTGGGCAAGAAGACTTTCGCCGAGCCAGTACTGCGCATTCGCGACGAGACTGCTGTCCGGGTAGGTCTCCAGAAAGGTTCTGAACCCACGCTCCGCACCTGGATAGTCGCCGTTGACCGCCATCGAATACGCAGCGTCATAATCGGAGTTCGGGTCGCCGCTGCCGATGATATTGGCAATCGCGTCGTCTTCCGTTCCGATCGATGGGCCGGGAACGAGTTCCTGCCCGGTCCCCGGGATCGTTTCCAGACCGTTCGCCAGCGCGGACAGGTCAATCGGACCATCGCCCGGAAGACCGGGCTGCTCCTCATAACCACCGCTCTGGTCCCAGGCGCCGTCGCCTGATCCGTTGGCGGGCAAAGTGGCAACGCCGCCATTCGGAGCGACCAGCGTCCCGGTCTGCGGTGTTCCGTCAGCCGCCAGACCGGGGGCCGTGCTGCCCGGCGCACCTGTCGGCGAGAATTCCGACCGCTTGCCCGGTGTTCCGCCTTCCAGCTGCTGGAACCGGTATTCATTGTCCTCCTGCATGCGGCGCATCTGATCCTGCATCTCGCGCATCTGGTAGGACAATTGCTCGATCTGTCCGGTCAGCGCGCGGATACGTTCTTCCAGCTGGCCGATCCGCACGGATGAATCGTCCTTCTTCCGTCCGAAAAGCTGGGCTTCGGACGGGCTCGCCGACACAACAAGGGCCAGCATCACGAACATGCCGGCCAGTGCCTTGAATTTCTGCATTCGGTCCTCCGGGTCACAGACGCGTGGGCAAAGACGTGAGCGTTGCAGCAGGGATCTGTCCTGCATCCAAGCAACCGCCTTGCATAAACAAGTTTTAGCCATGCCCGGCTCTGCACTCAAGGGACAGAGCGCCCGGACTTCGGCCAAATTTTGACGATCCGCGTTCTGAACGGCAGAAAGCGGCGATTTGCACCCCGGAATACAAAAGGGCCGGCTCGAAAGGCCGGCCCCGTCATGTCGTCATGATCAGCGCGGTTCAGTTCGTGGCGTTGCTCAGCACCGTGACCGCACGCCGGTTCTGCGACCAGCAGCTGTTGTCGTTGCACACGGCGACAGGGCGTTCCTTGCCATAGGAAATCGTCTTGATCCGCGATGCGCTCACACCCTGTGCGACGAGGTAGTCCCGTGCCGCCTGGGCGCGGCGTGCACCCAGGGCAATGTTGTACTGGCGGGTTCCGCGCTCATCCGCGTGCCCTTCGACCTGGATCGTGTACTGCGAGTACTTGTTGAGCCACTTGGCCTGACCTGACAGGGTTGCCTGCCCCTGGGCGTTCAGCACCGACTGATCCTCTTCGAAGAAAACCCGGTCGCCGACATTGACGACGAAATCCTGGCCCGTACCGGGCTTCACGTTACTGGAAAGCCCATCCGGCTTTGTCTGGGCACATGCGGCCGCAAACAGGAGCGCAAAGCAGACGACAAGCCATCTTGCTCCCTGGCCGGCAAATTCTTTGTTCAACATTCCCGTCTCCTACATCCCCAGCCCGTCAACCCGACTTCGGTTCCATCCGGTTTTAGGTAAACGCTTTCTAGCCAAACCTGGTTAAGGGCGTCTTTTCAAACATGGTTAACAGCACATGAAACGCCGGATTCCGAACCGGCGCCATGACGCGGTGTCAGTTGATCAGCGGCGACCAGGACGGATCGGACGCAAAGGCCGGCGTGTCCACGCGCTGTTCGTTGTATCCCGTAAGGTCAACCGTCCAGACCTGCGGTCCGCCATTGGCGCCCGGCGTGTCGCGGAAAAACACCAGCACACGGCCATTGGGAGACCAGGCGGGCCCTTCGTTGTGATAGCCCTCGGTCAGGATCCGCTCTCCCTTGCCGTCCGGGTTCATGACGCCGATCATGAAACGGCCCTGGTGCTGCTTGGTGAAGGCGATCAAATCTCCGCGAGGAGACCAGACCGGCGTCGAGTAGCGCCCGGGGCCAAAGGAAATGCGCCGGGCCTCGCCGCCGCCGGCATTCATGACATAGAGTTGCTGGCTGCCGCCCCGGTCGGATTCAAACACGATCTGGCGCCCGTCGGGCGAAAAGGACGGGCTCGTGTCGATCGCGGCCGTGTTGGTCAGGCGCGTTGTTCTCCGCGACCGGAGATCCATCATGAAGATGTTGGCATTGCCGCCCTGCTGAAGGCTCATGACGACGCTTTGACCGTCCGGCGAGAAGCGGGGCGCGAAGGTCATGCCCGGAAAGTTGCCCACGATCTCCCGCTGCCCGGTTTCGATGTTGAGCAGATAGACGCTCGGATCGGCGCCGCCGTAGGACATGTAGGTGATTTCCTGGCTGGTCGGCGAAAACCGCGGCGTCAGCACGAGATCGTCGCCCCGGGTCAGGTAACGCACGTTGGCACCGTCCTGATCCATGATCGCGAGCCTCTTGACCCGCTTGTCCTTCGTTCCGGTCTCGTCGACGAAGACGATGCGCGTGTCGAAATATCCCTTTTCACCAGTCAGGCGCTCGTAGATGGCATCGGAGATGATATGCGCGAGGCGGCGCCAGTTCTCCGGCGTCGTGTAGAATTGCTGCCCGAGCATCTGCTCCTGCGCGAACACGTCCCACAGGCGGAACTCGGCCCTGAGGCGGCCGTCCGGCTGCTTGATCACGGTTCCGGTCACAAGCGCCTGCGCGCTGATCTGGCGCCAGTCTCCGAAGCGCGGCGTCGAATTCACGCTCATGTTCTTCTGGATGAAACTGGCCGGGTCCAGCGGGTTGAACAGACCGGAGCGCTTGAGATCCGCGGATATGACGCCCGTCATGTCCGCCGCCAGCTTGCTGTCCCCTCCCTCGGCCGAAAAATCGGGAAGTGCGATCGGCAGGGGCTCGATGTTTCCGCCCCGAATATCGATTTCCACGAGTGCGTGGGCCGATTGAAGCGCAAGCAGGAGGATGCCCAGGGCAACGGCGAGGGTTCGTGATGCCGCAGTCGTCATCGCACCCATTCGATCAAAGCTGTTGGTCTTCATTGTCAAGCCTGGCCTCCTGCCATTCAAGCGCGTTCCGTGCCGCATGCGCGTCCTAGCCATTTGGATACAATGTTGGCTGCATTGTGTTCCAACCGTTCGGTCCGTCGTATTTTTCGCGCGGAAGGATCGAGAAACCGTCTTCCGCATCGACCCTGTACACCGCTCTGAGTGCGGCCGATGCCAGTGCCTGGAATCGTGGATCGGGATGAGAATTTTCCACCGTCGGCGCACCGGAGAGCTTTCCCTGCGGCGACAGTTTGAACCGGATGATCACCTTCAGATCCGACGGGTACTGGTCCGGCAGGCGGCTCCATTTCTCACGGATCATCTGGGCAATCACGTCTTTTTCGTTGGCCGACAGCCCGGCATGCTGAACACCGTTCCGCGTCCCGGCCGATGCCGGCGCCTGCGATGTGGACGTGTTCGCCAGCGCCTGGTTGACCTTGTTCAGGAGATCCGGATTGTCGGCGACCTGGATTTCTTCCGGCTTCTGTTCCGTGCGGGTCGGCGGTGCGGGCTTGGAACGCGGAACCGCGCTCGTGACGATCGGCTGCGGTTCGGGCGGTGCCTGTTGCGGCTCCTCGGCCGGCTCCGGCTCGGGCGCGGGTTCCGCCACGGGGGCGGGCGCCGGTGCGGGTTCCGGATCGGGCGCTGTCACGGGTTCCGGTGCCGGTGCGGGAGCGGGGGCCGGTGTCGGCGGCGGCGGCGTGGCCGCGACCGGCTCAGGTTCGGGAGCCACGGTTTCGGCAGGCTCGGGAGGTTCGGGCTGCGGCGTTTCGACGGGCTTCGGTGCCGGAGCGGCTTCGATGTCGCCGTCGGTTTCACCGATCTGGATTTCGGTAAGTTCGCTCAGCGACACCAGTTCCACCGGAAGGGAATCGACAACGGGTTCCGGAAAGCTCTCCGCGCCCGGCAAGGCCACCAGGCCCCAGACCAAAATAACCGTATGACCGGTCAAAGACGCGATGAGACCTGCGCGCATGACGCGTTACGAGTCCCGTTCTTCCAGAGTGACAAGGCCCAAGCGTTTGAAACCGGCCGCATTGATGCGGCCCATGAGTTTCATCATTGTTCCGTAATCGGCATCCTGGTCACCGCGCACATAGATACGCTCCTCGTATCCATTGGCCGCGATGGCCTCGAGTTTCGGCACCACTTCGTCAATGGCAATCGGCGTGTCCTGAATGAAGATTTCGCCGGTGGAATTCACGGAGATGGTAATCGGCTCCGTATCGCCTTCAAGCGCAGTGGCCTGCGTTTCAGGCAGGTCGATCGGCACACCGACCGTCAACAGCGGTGCCGCCACCATGAAGATGATGAGAAGCACCAGCATAACGTCGACGAACGGCGTCACGTTGATTTCGGTCATCAGAACCGCACGTCTGCGGCGGCGCCCCCGGCGCCCGCCTCCAGCCTGCCCGCTACCGACCTGCATGGCCATGCATCAGCCCCTTTCGTCGATCTGTCTGGACAGGATGGCGGAGAACTCGTCCGCGAAACCTTCCATGCGGGCAACGGCCTTGCCGACATCGGAGGCAAACTTGTTGTAGGCGATCACGGCGGGGATCGCGGCCAGCAGCCCGAGCGCGGTCGCAAACAGCGCTTCGGCAATGCCCGGCGCGACAACGGCAAGGTTCGTGCTTTCCGATGCCGCGATCGCCTGAAACGCGGTCATGATGCCCCAGACCGTTCCGAACAGACCGATGAACGGAGCCGCGGATCCCACGGTCGCAAGGATCAGCAGGCGGCTTTCCAGCCGCTCGGCCTCGCGCTGGATGGTCACGTCCATGACCCGGTCGATGCGCTGCTGCAGGGACCCGATCGCAGGTTTGGCGCCTTCGTGGCTGCGTTTCCACTCCCGCATCGCCGCGACGAACAGGGCTGCCATGGAGTGGTTGACCCGGTTGTGCAGGGTCCCGTAGAGCTCCTCCAGGGACTGGCCGGACCAGAACACCGTTTCGAACCGGGTCATCTGTCGCCGCGTGCGGCCCATCAGCAGGACCTTGTCGACAATGATCGCCCAGCACCAGACAGATGCTGCCAGGAGACCGATCATCACGACCTTCACGACGAAATGCGCCTGCCAGAACAGCGAGAAAAAAGAAATATCGCCTTCCGGCGCCGCCAATGTCGATTGGACAAGTGTTTCCATAAATTCAATGACCCCTTGGCCGTCTGACGTTGTCTTTTCCTATGTCTCCGGGCTCTGCCGCAACAGGCCGGACTCAGTACGCCAGCATTCGATCGCCAGCCGCCTCTGTGACGTTTGAATTTGTCAAAACTGGGACTTTGCCGCGTAAAGCGCGTCCTTCTTAAAAGGAATCAATTAAGGTTACTGCAAGATTAACGCGGCGATCTGTTTTACAACATTTTACCGAGATCTATGGGCTAGTTGGCCATAACTCTCGGCAAAATCATTCATTCTACGGAAAAATCGCTGGGAGCGTGCGCGGCGAGTTTTTCCGACAGCGACACCGGCAACCGGGTCGGCCGTCCCTCGCTGGTGATCACGGCCACGGTCACAGCGGCGGAAACCAGGAGTTCCTCGCCCCGGTAAGCCAGCTGATCCAGCTTGATTCTCGCCCCGCGGTATTCGGACAGGCTGGTATGGATTTCGAGCGTGTCGTCGATGCGGGCCGGCTTTTGAAAGTCGATGGTCATCCCACGCACGGCAAACGCAAGCTGAGCGCCGTACCGGCCGTCGGCGAGCGCCTTGTGATGGATGCCGATGAGGCGCAGGAAGTCCGAGCGCGCACGTTCGAAGAAACGGACATAGGCGCCGTGATAGACAATGCCGGTAAAGTCGGTGTCTTCGTAGTAGAC
The DNA here is from genome assembly GCF_965232425.1 of Roseibium sp. GTDB lineage: Bacteria > Pseudomonadota > Alphaproteobacteria > Rhizobiales > Stappiaceae > Roseibium. The sequence goes on along the minus strand of NZ_OZ246971.1, from coordinate 3,193,405 downwards.
ACGGACGGGCAACACGTGACCGCCGTCTTCGAGGCGTCCAGACAAGTCCGGCCAATGCATTGCGGTACGGTCCTCTTGTTCAAACAGACAAGGGCCGCCCGGTCATCTGCCCGGGCGGCCCTTTCATAGCTAGGCGCTGACTTACGCCGCTGCAACCTCGGAGAGGAATTTCTCGACGGAGGCCCGCAGATGTTCCGCCTGCTGCTTCATCTCGATGGTCGCCTGCAGCATGTCGCCGACAGCGGCCGAGTTTTCCGCGACGCCCTGGTTCAGGGAGACAACGGTCGTGGCCACGCTGCGCGTTCCGTCCGCTGCCTCGGCGACATTCCGGGAAATCTCGCTGGTTGCCGAGCCCTGCTGCTGAACCGCATCCGAAATCGTCGTGGTGTAGGAATTGACCTCTTCCACCGACTCCGAAACGCGGGCGATCTCCTCGACCGCTTCCGACGTGGACGCCTGGATCGCGGAGATCTGCGCGGAGATTTCTTCCGTTGCCTTGGCCGTCTGGCCGGCAAGCGACTTCACCTCGGACGCCACAACCGCAAAACCCTTGCCGGCATCGCCCGCCCGCGCGGCCTCGATGGTCGCGTTCAGCGCAAGCAGGTTGGTCTGTTCCGCAATCTCGGAGATGAGCGACAGGACGTCGCCGATCTTGTTTGCCGCTTCGGCGAGACCCGAGATCTTGGAGTTCGAGCTTTGCGCCGCCATCGTCGTCTGCTCGACGATCGACGCCGTGGTCTCGACCTGCCGTGAGATTTCCGAAATGGAGGCGTTCAGCTCTTCGGTTGCCGAGGCCACCGCCTGAACGTTCGAAGAGGCGTTCTCCGACGTTGAAACCGCCGTTTCGCCCTGTTCGGATGCAGAGGCCGAGCGTTCGTTGAGCGCCGAGGACACGTCCTCAACACGGGCGATATTGGTTTCCACCAGCTCCAGCACCGACTGAGATTCGGCCCGGAAATCCGCGATCAGGGAATCGATCAGTTTCTCGCGCTTTTCGCGGGCGATATGACCGACCTTGCGCTCGGCCGCGAGACGCTCGCGCTCCACGGAATTGTCCTTGAAGACCTCGATACAGCGCGCCATCCGGCCGATTTCGTCCTGCCGCTCTGTCGCCTCCACGGCAACCTCGAGATCGCCGTCCGCGATCCTGCTCGCAGCCACCGCGAGGTTCTCCAGCGGCGCGAACATGCGGCGCGTGACCCACCAGATGAGGCCGACGATCGGCACAAGACACAGGAAGCCGGAGATGACGGCACCATAGGTGATCCGGTCTGCCGCTGCGGCAAGTTCGGTCTGCTTGACCGCCTGGACAACGCCGTAGGGTGTGCTTTCGAACGTGTTCGTGGCCTTGGCGAACCGGTAATCGCTGTCGTCCAGACTGATCAGGCTGTCACCCGACGAGATGTCCGCCATGGTGTGAACGATGGCAGCGTTTCCGGTTGCGTCGAGCTTGACCAGTTTGCCGAAGGCATCCACGAGAAAGATCTGTTCGCTTTCACCGATACCGGTCGGCTCGTTCAGCAGCGCAGCCAGTTTTTGCATGTCGGCAGTGAACGCCACAGCACCGAAGAAGCGGTCGAGATAGAACACCGGCGCGGCCAGAACAAGTGATACCGACCCGTCGGCACCGGCCACGAAGCCGGAGGAATAGATCTGTCCGGCTGCAAGGGTCTCGGCCTTGGCCGCCTCATAGAGGCTGCCCATCGCCAGTTGCACCGGGCTGCCCTTTATGTCCGCCTCTTCGACATGGAAGGCGAACTCGGGTCCCTTTTTGTAGGTGTAGGTGATGAAGCCGTCCGGGTTGGCGAGCGCCGCATCGGAAAAGAGGCCCTGCGAGATCACGTCCTGATAGACCGGGTGAACGACCTTGTGGTTGTTCACGTAGTAGTTGGACTCCTCCGGCTCGGTCAGAAGGTGACGTTCGTGTGGCGGATGCGGATTGTCTGCCACGAAGATCTTGCGGAGCGTCTCTTTCTGACCCTCCTTAAGGTTTTTCCAGCCGACCATTGTCTTCATGAGGCTGTCCTTGGCCTCTTCAAGCGAGACAAAGAACTTGGCACTGTAGAGAATCTGGTCGAGCGCCAGCTCGAGAACTTTCTGTTTTGCCTTGGTCGCGCTCTGCAGACTGTTGTCCGCCTGACCGTTCGCGACATCCCGCGACAACGTGGATGTCACTGTTACGATCGCCACACACATGGTGAGCGCACCGGCCAAGAACATGAGAGCCAGTTTGGATGAAAGGCGTTTGCGCATCGTGTCCCCCGAATAATTACAGGGACAATACGAATAAATTCGCCAACAAATGCTTAACCATACCACTCATCCGTGTAATCGGGCGATGGCAGCGGCGATTTGGTGCATGCGGACAGGTCACTCCGGATCGGTGAAGAGGCCCATTTGCGAAATATCGGACTTCTCGGGAATGGCAAGGCCGAGATGCGCGAACGCCATCGGTGTCAGCAGGCGCCCCCTTGGAGAGCGCTGCAGGAACCCGTTCTGGATGAGATAGGGCTCGACGATTTCCTCGATCGCGTCCCGGGGTTCGGAGAGCGCGGCTGCGATCGTTTCGATGCCGACGGGACCGCCGCCGAAATTGACGGCAATCTGGTTGAGGTATCTGCGGTCAAGACCGTCAAGACCGGCGCTGTCGACCTCAAGCTGCAGGAGCGCCCTGTCCGCAAGGGCGCAGTCGACGCGATCGATGCCCTCCACGACGGCGAAATCCCGGACCCTGCGCAGGAGCCGGCCGGCGATCCGCGGCGTCCCGCGCGAGCGTTTCGCGATCTCGCGCGCGCCGTCTTCGGCCATGCCGATGCCGAGGATCGATGCGCCCCGCTTGACGATATGTTCCAGCTCTTCGACCGTGTAGAACTGAAGACGGACCGGGATGCCGAAGCGGTCCCGCAAGGGTGTCGTCAGCAGTCCGAGACGGGTCGTCGCCGCGACCAGTGTGAACTTGGCGAGGTCGATCTTCACCGAGCGCGCCGCTGGCCCCTCGCCGATGATCAGGTCGAGTTGGTAATCCTCCATCGCCGGATAGAGCACTTCTTCGACCGCCGGATTGAGTCGGTGGATCTCATCGATGAAGAGAACATCCCGTTCTTCCAGGTTGGTGAGCAGCGCGGCCAGGTCCCCGGCCTTGGCGATGACGGGACCGGAGGTCGCCCGGAAATTGACGCCCAGTTCCCGTGCCATGATCTGGGCCAGCGTCGTCTTGCCGAGGCCGGGCGGACCGACGAACAGGACATGGTCGAGCGCTTCACCGCGCGCCTTGGCTGCCCCGATGAACACCTTGAGATTTGCCCGCGCCTGCGCCTGGCCGACAAAGTCATCCAGCGCCTGCGGGCGCATGGTGCTGTCGATTTCGTCGCCGCGAATTTCAGGCGTCACGATCCGGGGTTCATCCGACATGGCTTACCACAACAAACAGGAGCACGATGAGCAGGACCGACCACGCGACCCTGAGCGCGTAGAATTTGCGGAACTGGCTGCGCACAAAAGGATCATCCGTTTCGATGCGCCGTCCCTTTATGGCAAATTGCCGGTCCCCGACCGACTGCGAAAACTTGTGGTCGAGAAACATGATCCCGCCAATGCCGAGCACAACGAAGACGACAGCAATCACGGCATAGGCAAGAGCGATCATCCGGCAAGCTCCTTCAGGCCGAGACGAATCAGGGTTTCCGTAGAGGCCTCCTCCCCGGCCGATTGCATGGCCTTGGCGACCGCCGCACTCGCCTGCGCCTGTGCGTAGCCCAGGTTCACCAGGGCGGACACGGCTTCCGCCACCGGACGCGCGGCGACATTGTCCGAGACGCTTTGCGAGACCGCGATCGTGCCCTGGTCGACGCTGGCAAGGGCCGGCGCCTTATCCTTGAGCTCGCTCAGGATACGTTCGGCAACGCGTTTGCCGACACCGGGGGCCCGCGATATGGTCGCCTTGTCGCCGAGCGCGATCGCGTTGGCGACCTCACTTGCCTTCAGGATACCCAGGATGCCCAGCGCGACCTTGGCACCGACACCCTGCACCGTCATCAGGATGCGGAACCATTCCCGCTCCGCTTCATGGCCGAAACCGAAGAGGCGGATCATGTCTTCACGCACGATGGTCTCGATGAACAGGACCGCGGCTTCGCCCGGCCTCGGCAGCCCCTGCAGGATGCGGGAGGGGCAATGCACCTGGTAGCCGACGCCATGCACATCGAGAATGACGTGGTCCTCGCCGTAACTGTCGATGGTGCCTTTCAGTTTGCCGATCATGCCGCCCCCTGCGCCATCAGGCGTGCTGAACCGCTGCCGCGGTGCTGTGCATGGCAAATCGCGATGGCAAGCGCATCTGCGGCGTCGTCGGAATTGAAGGTCGCCTTGGGCATCAGGATCTTCACCATCGCCCGGATCTGCTCCTTTTCGGCATGGCCCGTGCCGACGACGGTCTTCTTGACCAGGTTGGGCGCATATTCGGCGACCGGCAAACCCGCAAGGGAAGGCACGAGCAGCGCGATCCCGCGCGCCTGCCCGAGTTTCAGCGTCGCCCCGGCATCCTTGTTCACGAAGGTATGCTCCACGGCCGCTTCCATCGGATCGTGCTGGCGGACGATACTGGACAGCCCGTCATGCAGTTCGACAAGCCGTTCGGCCAGGCTTTTCCTGTTGTCGGACGTGACCGTGCCGGACGCAATGAAAGACAACCGGTTTCCGGCCGTCTCGATCATGCCCCACCCGGTGCGCCGCAATCCCGGATCAATGCCGAGCAATCGAATCGCATGTGTCATGGAACAAAGCGGTAACAAAACTTGAGCACGGACGCCAGCGAAAGCGGGAACGTTGAGCCGAAAGACTGTCCAAAACCGGTCCGGCGGCGCCCGATCGGCGAAGTTCCCCGGGAATTGGTCGAAATCGTGGAAAAAGCGATCAATGATGGCATGATCATCGCCCTGATTCCGACACCTCGAGAGCCTTGATGTCCGGACTGTTCGACACGTTTCCACCAGACCTGCTCGTGTTCCTCGCCCTGGTCCTGTTTGTCGCCGGATGCGTGCGCGGCTTCACCGGCTTCGGCGCGGGCATGATCTTCATTCCGATTGCCACCAGCGTCGTGCCGCCTGCAGTTGCCGCAGCGACCTTTCTCTTCGTCGACAGCATCGTCACCCTGCCGCTGCTCGTCCGCGCGATGAGGAGCTGCATCTGGCAAACGGTGCTGCCCGCCGTTCTGGGAGCAATCCTTTTTGTTCACCTGGGCGCCTGGCTGCTTGCGACCACCAACGTCCTGGTGCTGCGGTGGATCATTTGCGCGATCGTGGTCTGTCTTCTGGCGCTGCTCATCTCCGGCTGGCGCTATCAGCGTCCGCCCCACCCGGCGGTGTCATTTGCAACGGGCGGCGTGTCGGGCGTGCTTGGCGGCATCTCGCAGGTCTCTGCACCGCCGGTTGTTGCCATGTGGCTTTCAAGTTCGAGCGATCCGCAGGTTGTCAGGGCCAACCTGATCGTCTTCTTCGCCCTGGCAAGTGTCGGAACCTTCGCCGCCTATCTGATGCATGGGTTTTTCACCGCTGAAGTCGCCCGCCTGCTGATCGTCGCCGTTCCGGTCTATGCACTGGCGATCTTTCTCGGGGCCCGGGGGTTCGGCAAGGCGCGGCCGGGTTTTTACAGAAAGACCGCCTATGTCCTGATCGCGCTCGCCGCGCTGACCAGCATGCCCGCGCTCGACACTCTGCTACGATGACGCTTTCTGGCTCTCGACCTTTTCGCTCCACTTCGCGCACTTGAGCGTCATGAGCCTGTCGAGTTCGGCTTCGAATTCCTCCCGGCTGGCCGAGGCGTGCGCCAGAAGGGCCAGTGCAACGATCGCTGCATCGACCGCTTCCTCGCGCACATCGGCAAGCGAGTGGTTCTTGTAGGCGCTTCCCGATGCCCTGGTCACCGAAAGGACCGCCTGCGCGAGCTCACCTGCCTCCTCGGACAGTTTCAGCGCCCGCTCCTGCAGCGATTTCGGGTCGGCTTTCGTCAGATCATAGATATTGTTCATGAGTTCCTCTGAAAAGGTCGGAGCAATAGCGCTGGATGTGCAACGGCAAAACGGGCCGGAACGGAGTGTCATCAACTCATATGAACACGATTGGGCTCGTCGTCGAAATGAGCCCAAATCAGCCACCTTTTTCAGACGTGATCCACTGCTGTTCAGCCCGGCATCTCACTGTGTTCGCAAAAGGGTGGAGGGTGTGACGTTCCACGACCGTCATTCCAGACAAGTGAGGCAATGCCGAATGCTGATCTGGAATCCAGAAATCAGCGTGAGCGAAGCGAACCCTCTTGTTGATACCACCAGAATAAGCCGCGCCTTCAGCGCGAAATACATCTGGTTTCCGGATCAGCGCGCAGCTTGCGCTGCACTTGTCCGGAATGACGGGTTCCCGGCATTTCGGCACTAAGCGACTAACGACACCTGAAACCTGTCCTCAAAAACAAAACCCCGGCACAGCCGGGGCTTTCAAGCTGAGACGAAGCATCCTCAGGAGGCGAGCGCCGCCATGGTTTCCTCGTCGACATCGAAGTTCGAATAGACGTTCTGAACGTCGTCATCGTCTTCGAGCATGTCGATCAGTTTCATCAGGGTCTGCGCCTTGTCCGCATCGACCGGCGTCAGGTTCTGGGGCTTCCAGATGATCTTGGTGGAGTCGGCTTCGCCCAACGCTTCTTCAAGCGCCTTGGCGACCTCGTTCAGATCTTCGAAGGCCGCGTAGATCGTGTGACCGCTTTCGTCGGACTGAACATCTTCAGCGCCTGCCTCGATGGCAGCTTCAAGCACGGCTTCCGCCTCACCGGCCTCGGGCTTGTAGATCACCTCTCCGACGCGATCGAACATGAAGGAAACGGAGCCGGTTTCGCCGAGCGAACCACCGCACTTGGTAAAATAGGACCGGATATTGGAGGCCGACCGGTTGCGGTTGTCTGTCAGCGCTTCCACGACAACGGCAACGCCTGCAGGCCCGTAGCCCTCGTAACGGATCTCTTCGTAATTGTCGCCGTCACCGGACTGGGACTTGTTGATCGCCCGCTGGATATTGTCCTTGGGCATGGATTGCGCCTTGGCGTTCTGCACGGCCAGGCGCAGGCGCGGGTTCGAATCCGGATCCGGATCGCCCATTTTGGCGGCGACGGTGATTTCCTTGGAAAGCTTGGAGAACATCTTGGACCGCGCCGCGTCCTGGCGGCCCTTGCGGTGCATAATGTTCTTGAATTTTGAATGGCCTGCCATGGCTCTTCTCGGCTCTTTGGATCTGATCTTGACGAAAACTGCGCCGCTTATAGGCAAAATGACACTGAAAATCCAGCGCCCTCGCGATGACCGGCCCGATCAGTCCGTACCGGTCCAGAAATCGGGCAGGACCGGCTCCAGAAGGCCGCCGATGCGAACCGGCGCGATCCGTTCCGCGAGACCCGTCCGTTCATCGGTCTCGATAGCCACGCCGCAGATGGACGCCACCCCGGATGCGGGCGCGAAACGCGAGCCCGGGATCTTGCGCTGGAACCGGTTCACCGGCTCGTCCTTTTCCATTCCCAGAACACTGTCATAGGAGCCGCACATGCCGGCATCCGACATGTAGGCGGTGCCGTTTTCCAGGATCTGATGATCGGCCGTCGGAACATGGGTATGGGTGCCGACGACGAGGCTGACCCGACCGTCCAGGAAATGTCCCATGGCCTGCTTTTCACTGGTCGCCTCCGCATGCATGTCGATGATGATCGCGTCGGCGACATCGCCGAGGGGACAGTCATTGACCACCCGGTCGATGGCGGCGAAGGGATCGTCCATCGCATCCATGAAGACCCGGCCCATGACATTCGCCACCATCACCTGGGCACCGTTGCGGGCCGTGAAAAGATGGGCCCCGCGCCCGGGTGTGCCGACAGGATAGTTCACGGGACGCAGCAGCCTGTCCTGGCGCTCGATATAGACAAGCGTGTCGCGCTGGTCCCAGACGTGATTGCCCGTAGTCACGACATCGGCGCCCGCATCGAGAACATCTCTCAGGATCGCTTCGGTGATGCCGAACCCGGCGGCCGCGTTTTCGCCGTTGACGATCACGAAATCGAGCTGGTTGTCCTCAACCAGGCCAGGCAGGCGCTCGATCACCGCAGTGCGCCCGGTCCGGCCGACCAGATCGCCAAGAAACAAGATACGCATATATCCTCGCCAGATCAGCCGAACGACCGGTAGCCCCGTTCGGTCAGAATTCCGTTCAAAGGCTTGTCATGCGCTTCCGCAGGCACGCGGTCAACCTCCTGAAGCGAAAACGCGACACCGATACACAAGACCGGTCCGGAATTTTGAAGCGTTGCGATGGCCGTATCGTAGAACGCCCTGCCGTAGCCGATGCGGTTCCCGGCACCATCGAACCCGGCCAGCGGCATCAGGAGCACATCGGGATGGACTTCTTCCGCCGCTTCACTCGGCTCCCGGCACCCGAAGCCGGCTTCGACCAGCTCCGTGTCTCTTTCAAGGTGACGGAAAATCAGGCTCGGCCCGCTCATGACGGGCAGGCTCAGCTTGTGGCCTTTCTGGCGCAACAGGTCGAGCAGCGGCCTGGGGTCTATCTCGTCGCGGATGGGCCAGAACCCGGCAACAACCGCGCCTGCCGGCAAGGGGAGCTTGTGGCCGTGATCGACCAGTTGAAGACTTTTCTCGATTCGCTCCAGCGCATCCATGTTTTTTCGCCGGGAAAGCACCTCTTTTCTGAGGCCGGCTTTCACGGCTCCAGGAGTAGAAACGTCGTTCATGCCTGTGAAAAGATCCCGGTCTGCATTGAAAACTCTGGTCGCCATGGAGTGAGCGCAGCCGTCCGACCGTTGGAATTGCAATCCCGGGAAACCTACAATGTAGGTGGGCGCCGTGTGCAACGGACCACGGCCCGGAGCAGGGACAGCTCCCGAGGGAATGCGTAAGGCCCCGGGGAAATATTCCTGACGTATCGGGCAGCCGCAGGTACCGCATATAGCCCCGCACCAGATGAATTACCAGTGCGCGTTCGGCGTCATCGATCGTGAAAGTGTTTTCGCCGTGGATCGCGACCGGCTCAGGAAGGATCCTGGGGCCGCAAGCTGTTGGTCAGGCCCTCGGCAAGGCTTTCAATGCGGGCGGCAGCGGTGTTGACGGCGCGGGAAAGCTCTTCCTCGTTCTGGCTCATGTTGTCGAGCGCGTCGACCTGCTGCTGCCGGGCTTCGGCGAGCTGTGTTTCAAGCTCGCCAAGCTTGCGTTCAAGCTCCGACAACTGGTCCGTTGCCATGATGCCGGCCATCACCGTCAGTCGCTGATCACCGATTTCTCCGAACGCCCCCTTGAGTTCATTGATCCAGCCGTCGAAGCGGGCGGCCAGACCCATCAACCGGTCTTCCTCGCCGTCGTCGCAAGCCATCCGGAACGCCTTGCCGTTGATCGTGACCGTTATCTGCGCCATGCGTCGTCGCTCTCCCTTGGGTCAGCCCCCGTGCGCATCCAGTACGCTTCGTATTGTCTCCATCGCGGAAACGAGCCGTCTGGATACATCCTTGTTGGCTTCCTCGAGCCGCGAGGCCCTTGCCTGGCTCTCGTCCAGAGACGCGGCCAGCTGGGACCTGTCCTCGCCCAACCGCTGCAAGTCGTCCTGAAGGGAATTCAGCGACCTGTCCGCATCCATGCGGCGCTGGACCGCTGTCTCCAGATGCCCGACAGCCGCATCGAGCCGCTTTACCGCATCTGCCAGGCTGGTTTTTTCAACGAAGTCGATTTCCGCCATTATTTTAAGCCGTCCTGATGTTTTCGTGCGGCGGCCCGCTTTGATATCCCCGTCCTAATTTGAAGGAATCTTGATGTCTTCACCTCAGGAAGCGATCAACCGCTCCAACCCGCGCTGCCCGGCGCGTGAGAGCTCGCTTGCCATGGTGAAAAAGCAAATCCTCGTCAGAATATCGAGATTAGGCAACGGGACTTGCCCCAGTCAATGGCACCATTGGCAGAATCCTCAACTCTGTATTCCCCGACTTCCCGTTTTCATAACTGCGTGTGCTTTCCGCAGCTTTATTGACTCGGTGCGCGTTCCTGATATTTGTCTGGCGCCTGAGCGGAACTGACAGCCGTCATTTCCGGAATGCACCGCAATTTACCGCGCCCGGCACCAGCCTGGCGTCGAAGGCTTCACAGCAGCAACGGGATAGTGATGACCGATCTTGAAAAACACCATCGCATGGCAAACGCGATCCGCTTTCTTGCAATTGATGCGGTGGAAAAAGCGAAATCCGGTCACCCCGGGCTGCCGATGGGCGCGGCGGATATCGCAACGGTGCTGTTTACCGAATTCCTGAAGTTCGACCCCACGGCTCCGGACTGGGCGGACCGGGACCGCTTCGTTCTGTCTGCCGGGCACGGCTCGATGCTGCTTTACAGCCTGCTCTACCTTCTCGGCTACGAAGACTTCACGCTGGACGAACTGAAAAACTTTCGTCAGCTCGGTTCGCGCACGGCCGGTCACCCCGAATACGGTCACGGCGCCGGCATTGAAACCACGACCGGTCCGCTCGGTCAGGGTTTCGGCAACGCCGTCGGCATGGCCATCGCGGAGCGGCTCCAGGCCGACCGCTTCGGAAAGTCGCTTGTCGATCACTACACCTATGTCCTTGCCGGTGACGGCTGCCTGATGGAAGGCATCAGCCAGGAAGCCCTGACACTTGCCGGCCACCTCAAGCTGAACAAGCTGATCGTCTTCTGGGACGACAACGGCATCTCGATCGACGGCAAGGTCGAGATCACCGACAGCACCAACCAGCTGGAACGTTTCGAAGCTTCGGGCTGGAACACCCTGAGCGTCGACGGCCACGATCCGGAGGCGATCGCCGCTGTCATCCGCCAGGCCCGGGAAAGCGACCGGCCGACCCTGATCGCCGCCAAGACAACCATCGGCTTCGGTGCGCCCAACAAGGCCGGAACCGCCAAGGCGCACGGCGCACCGCTCGGTGCCGACGAAATCGCGCTGACCCGCGAAGCGCTCAACTGGCCGCACGAACCCTTCGAGGTTCCGAGCGACATCCTGGACGCCTGGCGCATTGCCGGTCTGAGATCCGCCCATGCGCACAAGGACTGGCAAAAGCGGTTTGCGGACGCCGATACGGAAGCCCGCGCCGAATTCGAACGCCGCAACCGCGGCGATCTGCCGTCCACGTTCACCCAGGCGGTATTGGACTACAAGAAACAGCTTGCCGCCGACCAGCCGACCATGGCGACCCGCAAGGCGTCCGAAGCCGTCCTCAACGTCATCAACGACGTGGTCCCGGAGACAATCGGCGGTTCCGCCGACCTGACCGGTTCCAACAACACCAAAACCTCGCAGACCGTGCCGGTGACACCCGACGATTTCTCGGGCCGCTACATTCACTACGGGATCCGTGAACACGGCATGGCGGCCGCGATGAACGGCATGGCGCTGCATGGCGGACTGATCCCCTATTCCGGCGGCTTCCTGATCTTTTCCGACTACTGCCGTCCGTCGATCCGCCTCGCCGCCCTGATGAAGCAGCGCGTCATCCACGTCATGACCCACGATTCCATCGGCCTTGGCGAAGACGGACCGACACACCAGCCGGTCGAGCATTTCGCGGCGCTGCGCGCGATCCCCGACCTCACGCTGTACCGCCCGGCGGACATCACCGAGACCCTGGAATGCTGGCAGCTTGCACTGGAAGACCGGAACGGTCCGTCCGTTCTGGCGCTCACCCGCCAGAACCTTCCGTCCGTCCGCAAGACCTACGAGGACGGCAATCTGTGTTCGAAGGGCGCCTATGTGCTCGTGGACACGGACGATGACGCGGCCGTCACGCTGTTCGCCTCCGGGTCCGAAGTGGAAATCGCGGTCGACGCGCAGAAGGAACTTGCCGAGGCCGGCATCGCCGCAAGGGTCGTTTCCGTGCCGTCCTTCGAACTGTTCGAAGCCCAGTCCAACGACTACAGGGCTGACGTGATCGGCAACAGTCCCGTCAAGGTCGCCGTCGAAGCAGGCATCCGCATGGGCTGGGACCGTTTCATCGGAAACGACGGCATTTTCATCGGCATGACAGGCTTCGGCGCAAGCGGCCCCTACAAGGCGCTTTACGAGCATTTCGGCATCACCAAGGACGCGGTTGTCGCCTCGGTGAAGGCAAGGCTCGAAGCCTGAGTAAATTCAATGCCCGGTCGCTTTTCCTCCAAGAGGGGCCGGGACCTGAGCACATGAGTGCTCTCAATCGCAACCACCCTCAGGTGGTTCACCATTCGGCGTCCGGTTCTTCCAAGGACGCTCAGGATTGCGGGAGTGGAAAATGGTTACCAAGGTAGCAATCAACGGTTTCGGCCGCATCGGCCGGAATGTTCTGCGGGCCATCGTGGAAAGCGGCCGGACCGATATCGAAGTTGTCGGGATCAACGATCTGGGGCCGGTTGAAACCAATGCGCACCTGCTGCGGTACGATTCGGTGCATGGCCGGTTCCCGGCCGAGGTCGTGGTCGACGGCGACACCATCGCGGTCGGCGGCGGCAAGCCGATCAGGGTCACGGCGATCCGCGACCCGAAAGAGCTGCCCTGGGGCGAACTCGGCGTTGAAGTCGCCCTGGAATGCACCGGCATCTTCACCGCCAAGGAAAAGGCATCAATGCACCTGGACGCCGGCGCCAAGCGCGTTCTGGTCTCCGCTCCGGCCGCCGGTGCCGACAAGACCATCGTCTTTGGCGTCAACGACAGCGCTCTGACCGCCGATGACCTCGTTGTGTCCAATGCATCCTGCACCACCAACTGCCTGTCCCCGGTCGCCTATGTGCTGAACGAAGCCATCGGCATCGAGCACGGTTTCATGACCACGATCCACTCCTACACCGGCGACCAGCCGACGCTGGACACCATGCACAAGGATCTTTACCGCGCGCGTGCCGCGGCCATGTCCATGATCCCGACATCGACGGGTGCAGCCAAGGCGGTCGGTCTGGTGCTGCCGGAACTCAACGGCAAACTGGATGGCGTCGCGATCCGCGTTCCGACCCCGAACGTCTCCGTCGTCGATCTCAACTTCATCGCCTCGCGCCCGACGACCGTCGAGGAAATCAACAGCGCGATCCGCGAGGCTGCCGACGGCAAGCTGAAGGGCATCCTCGGCTACACGGACGACAAGCTGGTGTCGATGGACTTCAACCACGACAGCCACTCCTCGGTCTTCCACACGGACCAGACCAAGGTTCTGGACGGCACCTTCGTCCGCATCCTGTCCTGGTATGACAACGAGTGGGGCTTCTCCAACCGCATGGCCGACACGGCCATTGCCATGGCGAAGCTCATCTGAGACGCAGAGCGGATGGCTGACCATTCGAAATAGCGCCAACGGCGGATGCGGCTTCAACGCATCCGCCTTTTTTGTCCGACCCTTGTCTGACTCCAGGAAAAACTCATGGCTTTCAAAACTCTCGACGACCTGTCCGGCCTCAGCGGCAAGCGTGTGCTTGTGCGTGTCGACTTGAATGTCCCGATGGACGGTGACAGGGTCACCGACACGACGCGCATCGAACGTGTGCTGCCGACCATTCGCGAACTCTCCGGCAAAGGCGCTAAGGTTGTCCTGCTCGCCCATTTCGGCCGCCCGAAAGGCGAGCGCGTCGCGGAAATGTCGCTCGCACCCGTTGCCCCGGCCGTCGCGGAATTGCTCGCAAAGCCGGTCGCCTTTGCCGAGGACTGCATTGGCGAGCCGGCCGCGACCGCAATTGCGTCAATGTCGGATGGCGACGTGTTGCTCCTGGAAAACACCCGCTACCACAAGGGCGAGGAAAAGAACGATCCGGAGTTTGCCCGGGCCTTGGCTGCGAACGGCGACATCTATGTCAACGACGCCTTTTCCGCCGCGCACCGCGCCCATGGCTCAACCGAAGGCATCGCAAAACTGCTTCCCGCCTATGCGGGCCGCACCATGCAGGCCGAACTCGAGGCCCTCGGCTCCGCGCTCGGCGAGCCGGTCCGGCCGGTGCTGGCCGTTGTCGGCGGCGCGAAGGTTTCTTCCAAGATCGATCTGCTGGAAAACCTCGTCTCCAGGGTCGACATGCTGGTAATCGGCGGCGGCATGGCCAACACCTTCCTGGCCGCGAAGGGCACCGATGTCGGCAAATCGCTGTGCGAACATGATCTTGCGGACACCGCCAAGAAGATCATGGCCGCGGCCGACGCGGCTAACTGCGAAATCGTGCTGCCCGACGATGCCGTCGTTGCTAGGGAATTCAAGGCCGGCGCGGACAACGAAACGGTCTCGCTGGACGCCATTCCCGCCGACGCCATGATCCTCGATGTCGGCGCTGCGTCGATCGGGACCGTCACGTCGAAGATCGATGCCGCCAGGACCCTCGTCTGGAACGGCCCGCTCGGCGCATTCGAGATCGAACCCTTCGACAAGGCGACAGTCGCCGCTGCCCGGCACGCGGCTGAGAACACCGGGGCCGGAAAGTTGAATTCCGTTGCTGGTGGCGGGGATACGGTCGCAGCGCTCAATCACGCTGGCGCAGCGGCAGGTTTCTCCTATGTGTCCACTGCAGGCGGGGCCTTCCTGGAATGGCTGGAAGGCAAGGAACTGCCGGGCGTCAAGGCCCTGGAAGCCTGAGACACGAAGAGGAGGAAAGAATGCAGCGCTGTTTTGCCAACATCCTGACCGAAGAAGTCGCGGCAACTGCCGCCTTCTACGAGACGCTGCTCGGCATGACGCCGAAATTTTCCGCCGACTGGTTCGTCAATCTTGCGGACCCGGACAACGACGCCATCGAAATCGGCATTTTGAAACAGACCAGCGAGATCGTTCCGGCCAGGGCCCAGAAGGCGCCGGCCGGGATCATGCTGACATTCGTCGTGGACGATTGCGACGCAGTTTACGAAAAGGCACGCGCCGCAAATGCCGTGATCATCGAGCCGCCGCGGGAAATGCCTTACGGCCAGCGCCGCATGGTCCTGAGGGACCCCGCGGGAACGTTTGTCGACATCAGTTCGCTCATTTGACGTGCCCGGTTTTCGAGGGTCTTCCGCCTGAAATTAATTCGTGATCCGAATTAATTGTGCTCGCAAATTTTCGCCATGCGCTTGTATTTTAATTGATTTAAGCGGACGCGCCGCTCTTTCCAAGCTTGAGAATCTTGCTAGAACGACCACAGATTGACGTCCTGCCGCGACGTATTTCAGACTTCCAGGGTCCGCGGCAGGCGGAAAACCGATACCGGGAGACAATTGATGGCTCGAATTACCCTTCGCCAGTTGCTTGATCACGCTGCTGAGAACGACTACGGCGTTCCCGCATTCAACATCAACAACATGGAGCAGGCTCTTGCGATCATGGCGGCGGCAGATCAGACAGATTCGCCCGTCATCATCCAGGCTTCCCGCGGCGCGCGTGCCTACGCCCACGACGTGATGCTGAAGCACATGATGGACGCCGTTGTCGAGATCTACCCGCATATCCCGGTCTGCGTCCACCTGGACCACGGCAACGCGCCGCAGACCTGCATGACCGCCATCCAGGCCGGCTTCACATCGGTGATGATGGACGGGTCCCTGGAAGCGGACGGCAAGACCCCGGCCAACTGGGACTACAATGTCGGCGTCACCAAAACGGTTACGGACATGGCACATCTCGGCGGCATCTCAGTTGAAGGCGAACTCGGCGTGCTCGGCTCGCTCGAAACCGGCATGGGCGACAAGGAAGACGGACACGGCGCCGAGGGCAAGCTCAGCCACGACCAGCTGCTCACCGACCCCGCCGAAGCGGTCAAGTTCGTCCAGGAAACCAAGGTCGATGCGCTCGCGATTGCCATGGGCACCAGTCACGGCGCCTACAAGTTTACGCGTCAGCCGGACGGCGAAATCCTGGCCATGCACGTGATCGAGGAAATTCACCGGCGCCTGCCGGACACCCATCTGGTCATGCACGGATCTTCTTCCGTGCCGCAGGATCTGCAGGACATCATCAACCAGTATGGCGGTGAAATGCCCCAGACCTGGGGCGTGCCGGTGGAGGAGATCCAGCGCGGCATCAAGAACGGTGTCCGCAAGATCAACATCGACACCGACAACCGCATGGCGCTGACCGGCCAGATCCGCCGCGTCCTGAGCGAAAATCCGGGTGAATTCGACCCGCGCAAATACCTGAAGCCGGCCCGTGAGGCCATGCAGAAACTCTGCGTTGAGCGTCTGGAAGCCTTCAACACGGCCGGTCAGGCCGCGAAGATCACCAATATCATCACGCTTTCCGACATGGCTGCGCGCTATGCAGACGGAAGTCTCGACCCGAAAATCGGATAACGCACCGGTTTTCACTGCCGAGTTTGGTGTTTTGTTGAAAGAGGGGCCTTGCGTCCCTCTTTCGCCGTCTTTAGGTGATGGATCCGATGACAAGAACTGTTCCTTCAGGATCCGACACGTGAACCGACCCCGCCTCTTTCTCGTAACGCCGCCCCAGTTCGATACCGATGACATGGCATCGCAAATCGAACAGGCGTTTACCGGCGGCGATATCGCGTGCATCCTGATCTACATGCCCGGTGCAAGCACCAAGGCCGTCCAGGAGGCCGCGGACAAGCTGGTTCCGGTCATCCAGGCAGGCGGCGCCGCCGCCCTCGTCTATAGGGACACCCAGGCAGCCGGACGCAGCAACGCAGACGGCGTTCACGTCGACACCTCCCTTGAAGACGTCAGGCTTGCCGTGGAGAGTTTCCAGCCCGAACGGATCGTCGGCACGGGCGGCACCAAGCTCAAGCATGACGCGATGGAGTGGGCGGAAACCGGTGTCGACTACCTGTTTTTCGGCAAGCTCGATCTGGACGAGCGCGACAGGGCGCACGAGAAAACCCTTGCCGGGGCCGCCTGGTGGGCCGAACTCTTCGAAACGCCCTGTGTCGCGCTGGCGGGCAACACGCTCGACACCTTGCCCGAAGTTGCCGCGACCGGCGCGGATTTCGTCGCCCTGAAGGATGCGGCCTGGCGGTCGGAAGCGGCGATATCCGAGGTTGTCACCAGGGCCAACGATATTCTGGAAGCGCACCCGTTCCCGGAGGTGCAATAGACGGCAAGCGCCGTCTGCTGAACACGGAGTTGCAACGATGCTGAAGCAAAGCGCCCGTCCCTGCCGTTTTCAGATCGCCATCTGCGCGCTCGCAGGCGCGCTCCTGCCCTTGTTGCCGGTCACGTCTTCCCGGGCCCAGGAAAAAAGCCCGGAGGCGGAAACGGAACTGGTGGTTGTCACCGAACCTGCCGTCATCGACATCACAACGCACGAAAAGACACTCTTTGGCATCATCGACGCCGGGCCGCCCGACCTTGACGACACGGTCGAGGTCACGGCTGACATGGCCTATTCCGCCTTTCAGCGCGGCTGGTTCCTGACCGCACTCGGGCTGGCAACGCCGCTTGCCGAGCAGGGCGACAAGGCGGCTCAGGCGCTTCTTGGGGTGCTGCACGAAAAGGGGCTCGGCATCCGGCTGGACAAGTCCAAGGCAGCCGACTGGTATTCGCTGGCCGCTGCTGCCGGAGACAATGGCTCGGCCTTGCAGCTGGCGCAGTTCTACCTCCTCGGAACGGGGGTGGAGGCAGACAAGGCAAAGGCAGCGGATCTGTTCGAACAGGCAGCGGATGCCGGAAACGCCTCGGCGCTCTACAATCTGGCAGTCCTCTACCAGGAGGGCGAAGGACGGCCGTTCAACGAGGAAAAGGCCCGTGAACTTCTGGAAGAGGCAGCCCGAAAGAACGATCCGGAAGCTCAATATTCGCTTGGCCTGTCCTACCTGGAATCGCAAACCGGCCTGAATGACCCCGGCCAGGGCGCATTCTGGCTGGGACGCGCCGCCCGCCGCGGGCACACGTCCGCGCAGGTCTACTACGGAATCCTGAGGCATCAGGGCAAAGGTGTCGATCCGAACGAAGCCGAGGCTGCCGACTGGTTCGAGAGAGCCGCAATCGCCGGCAATCCGGTCGCCATGAACCGACTGGCAAGGATCTACGCCTACGGTCGCGGGCGGGAACAGGATTTCACGGCAGCCGCCGGCTGGCATCTGGCGGCGCGCTCGAACGGCGTGCCCGACTTCAATCTGGACCGGATCGTTGAAACGCTCGATGAAAAGACGATGACGGATGCGCGCACACTGGCCGAACAGCACACAACGACGCTGCTCGCACCGAGCGAAGATCCGGCAGCGGAATCCCCGTAATTCGTCCCAGAGTGGGTCAAACCTAGGAGAAATTGCCTTTTTCCCTTGAATCCCGCCCGCTTTTGTGGTGGACAGGCGCGAGCAATTTCTGGCCCTTCGGCGATCCGCCGGAGACCGCACTGCTCCAGATCCTAACAATTCATAAAATCGGTCGTTCCATGAAAATCAACGGTAACGAAATCAAGCCCGGCAATGTGCTTCAGCATCAGGACACCCTTTGGGCGGTCGTCAAGGTCCAGCATGTGAAACCCGGCAAGGGCGGAGCCTTCGCGCAGGTCGAGATGAAGAACCTGATCGACGGCCGCAAACTCAACGAGCGCTTCCGCTCGGAAGACAAGGTCGAACGCGTCCGCCTGGAACAAAAGGACTTTCAGTACCTTTACACCCAGGATGACATGCTGATCTTCATGGACACCGAGACCTACGAACAGCTCGAGCTGCAATCTGAGTTTGTCGGCGATCGCGCCGCCTTTCTTCAGGACGGCATGATGGTCACCGTGGAACTGCACGAGGAACGCCCGATCGGCATTACCCTGCCGCAGCACGTGACGCTCGAGATCAGCGAAGCGGACGCGGTTGTGAAAGGTCAGACCCAGTCTTCTTCCTACAAGCCCGCACTGATGGAAAACGGCGTTCGCGTTATGGTGCCCCCCTTCATCACAGCCGGGGAAAAGATCATCGTCGACACGGGCACACTGGAATACGTTCGCCGCGCTGAATAGGCGCGTGACGAGCACCTTTTTTGTGAACACCAATTCTGGCGCGCCCGGCTTCCTCGGGCGCTGCCCAACAACAAGTGACAATCCATGGCCCGCACAGCAATCCTCAATGTGATGGTACAAGCCGCAATCAAGGCCGGACGCAGTCTGGTCCGCGACTTCGGCGAAGTTGAAAACCTGCAGGTGTCCCGCAAGGGGCCCGGGGATTTCGTTTCCGCCGCCGACCGCCGCGCCGAGGAAATCCTGAGTGGAGAACTGACCAAGGCACGCCCGACCTATGGTCTTGTCATGGAAGAGAGCGGCGTCGTGGAAGGCACCGACGGCCAGCATCGCTGGCACATCGACCCTCTCGACGGCACCACGAATTTTCTCCACGGCATTCCGATCTTTTCAGTTTCCATTGCGCTCGAGCGGGCAGGGGAAATCGTCGCGGGCGTCATCTTCAATCCGGTCATGGACGAACTCTACACCGCCGAGCGCGGACGCGGTGCCTTTCTCAATGACAGGCGCCTGCGGGTCGCCGGACGCACCGAACTGCCGGAAATGCTGATCGGCATGGGCCTTCCTTTTATCGGCAAGGGCGATCATGGCCGTGCCCTGCGCGAGCTGCGCCACGTCATGCCGGAAGTGTCCGGTGTCCGCCGCGCCGGTGCCGCATCGCTTGATCTCGCCTGGACTGCATCCGGACGGCTCGATGCCTACTGGGAACACAATCTCAATTCGTGGGATATCGCCGCCGGCATCCTGATGGTGCGCGAGGCTGGCGGTTTCGTGAGCGACCTGCAGGGCAAGAACAAGATGCTGGAAACCGGCGACGTCCTCGTCGGCAACGAATACGCCCACCGGCTTCTTCTGCGTCTTCTTAAGCAGGCCGAAACGGCGGCCTGAAGCCAGGCAGCCGCAAACGACCGCAAAGCTCAGACCGGAACAGCGATCCGGTTCAGGTTCGCGGTGTGCTGTCCGCCGCCGTTGCCGCGCGCATCCACTTCAAGCGACAGGTACCGGCCCGTCTTGAACCTGGTCGCCTTGGTCAGAACCTCGAAGAACGTCGTCACGTCCGGCTCAGTCAGGAATGTGTTGAACTCGAACCGGCCGTTGCCGCGGTAGGATCCCGGCAGTGTTTCGGCGCCAAGGCTCTGGCTTGTGTCGAGCCTATACACTTCGACCGGGAACGCGGACCTGGGAAAACCCGTGAGAGTGACAATCTCGACATTCACCAGCTGGCCGCCCTTCTGTTGAGGCCCTGTGCCGGGAAAGAAGACCATGTCCCGGAACCGGTAGGCGAAGATCAGGGTATTGGTGTTGGTCGAGCGAACCACCCGGCTCTGAACGGCCCCCTTGATCCTGCCACCGGACCCTGTGGGACCGTTTGACCCGTTCGGAGGCGTGTACTGGCCTGCATCGAATGGGATGACTTCGTCATAGATCACCGTACCGCCGAGATCCGTGCGGCTGACATCCCGCACGTGAAGGACATCGCTGCCGCTATCGTCGTAATTTGCAGGCGTCGGACGC
The DNA here is from genome assembly GCF_965232425.1 of Roseibium sp. Lineage (GTDB taxonomy): Bacteria > Pseudomonadota > Alphaproteobacteria > Rhizobiales > Stappiaceae > Roseibium. Next base: position 3,172,951 of record NZ_OZ246971.1, on the reverse strand, counting down.
TGTATGCCGTTGAAGGTTGTGCCGCCGGACTGGCAGGCACCGAGCGAAAGTGCTCCGAGCAAAAAAAGTTCTTCTGTGCATCTCGGGACCATCCAAATATTTAAAAAAACTATCAATCAATCAATCAGAGTGGCGCAATCAGCGCCCGCTGCCTTCCGGGTTGTCCGCGAGAGCAGCCGGAAAGTCACATGCGCGGTCGCCGGGACCGAGCATGAGAACTTCCGTTAAGTAATTTACTCAAAACGGGAAACGCCATCAAATTTCAATTCTTGATGGGTTCGCTCACCCGTTTGGCACTGGAGAGGCCGATCGGCCGGCGGCACCTGCAGTGCGCATCGGGTTCCTGAATTGCTTCGCCTATTTGCTCTGCATGCCGGCGACCATCTTGAGGACCTGCCGGCGCGGCATGAGCGGCGTCACCCAGTTCAGCATGAAAGACAGACGCGGTTCGTTGACCGCGATCAGATCGCCGTTCATCATCGCATCGTAGCCGCGTTTGGCGACGGAAGCCGGTGTTGCGCCCTTCTGCCTTGCCAGCCCGGTGCCGCCCAGATCCGCCGTTGCCACGAACTCCGTTTCGACCAGACCCGGACACAGCGCTGTGGACGTGATCCCGTCCTTGCGCATTTCCTGGTCGATCGCCTGGCTGAACGACGTCACGAATGCTTTCGTTGCGAAATAGACCGCCTGGTAGGGTCCCGGAATGAAGCTGGCCGTTGAAGAAACATGCAGCATCCGGCCGCCGTTCCGGCGCTTCATGTCATTGCCGAAGTGATGGCTGAGTGTCACCAGCGCCGAAATATTCAGATCGATCATGGCCTGGTCCTTGGCAAGGTCACGATCGAGAAAGGCACCGTGCCCGCCGAATCCGGCATTGTTGATCAGGATGTCAACGTCGATGCCCTGCGCCTTGACCGTTTCGTAGAGCGCTGTCGCCTGCGCCGGCGATCCGACATCCTGTGCGACAACGGTGACTGTCACGCCGTGGGCGCTTTCAAGTTCGCTCTTCAGGGCCTCCAGCGGTTCCAGCCGACGCGCGACAATGACGAGATCTCCACCGCGTCTGGCGTGGTAGCGCGCGAATTCCATCCCGATGCCGGAAGACGCTCCGGTAATCAGTGCAGTGTGCGACATGACGTGCTCCTTTGAAAGTCAACAACTGTTGACGAAGCAGATAGGGTGAGGAAAACGAAAAGTCAACACTTGTTGACAAAAATGTTCCCGGCGTCTAGTTGGGACCCATGAGCAAATCCAGTTCCACCAAGGAAAAACTTGTTGCCGCGGCCCGGGAGTTGTTCTGGACACGCGGCTACTCGAACGTCTCAGTCCGCGACATCACGGGAAAAGCAGGCGTGGATGCCGCGCTTGTGTCCCGCTATTTCGGTGGCAAGCAGGGGCTCTTCGAGGCAACCCTGGCCGAGATCCCGCCATGGGAGGCGCTGACTGCCGAACCGGACGCGCTTCTGAAGAAGGCAGCCGAAAGCTTCGCGCACCCGTTTGATCCCGTGACGGATGCCACGAACGTGTTCACGATGCTCCTGGCCAATGTCATCGATCCGGAAATGGGCGGCATGATCCGCGGGCTGGTGCAGACGAAACTGGCCGACCCGCTGACGGAGAGGATCGACGGGCCGGAAGTGCGTGAGCGTGCGGCCCTGCTGCTCGCCGTCCTGTTCGGCGTTGCCCTGATGCGCAAGAATTTCCAGCTTGAGGGTCTGACCGACAAGTCACCCGAACAGCTTCAGGCGGAGATCATCCGGCTCGGCCGTGTTGCACTGGAAGTTACTGGGAAGACGTGAACCCGGCGGCAGGTTTGTCGGCTTCACGCCGCCTCTCTGGCGAGCCCCAGCAGCTTCCTGGAGAACTTCGCGGTCTTGCCACCGCCGGGCAATGACGCAAGACAGGCGAGCGTTTCCGGCCGCTCCGGGACGGTGCCCGCATCCACGTGAAGCTCGTAGTAAAGTTCCAGCATGCCCCCAATGTCCCGCGGACATTGTCCGGGCAGAAAATCAAGGATCAGACCGATTGCCTCGCGCACGTGACCAGCGGCACCTGTCCCGGCCATTGCGGCAAATCCTTTTGTCCATCGAGCCGTCGGCAAGGCACCGGACAGAAGGAAAGCCTTGACCGCCTCGGCGAAGTCACGGGTCGCAAGACGCCCGTCCAACAGAGTCTCCACCGCAGCTTCAACCGCGAGCGAGGTGACCGACTTGTCCTCCACCGCCATGTAGTAGGCCAAAACACCTGCGCCCAGCGGACTGATGCCCGGACCTGGACGGAAGAAGGGTTCGAGATAGGCGCGCGTGTGATTGTCGCTCAGCTTTTGCCAGACATCCTGGTCGAGGAGCCCTTGCCGGAAAAACAGATCGGGCGCATTCGGCCGGACAAGCGACGCCCAGGCGACGTCGGCAAAAGACCTGCCGCAGTGGCGAAGCGTGTAAGGTGTCTTCACTTCCCGCCGGGGCATGATCGACCGCCAGCCTCCGCCCTCTCCTTCGATCGCCGGCGCGATCGGAACCGCCACGTCGACCCAGAAATAGGCGCCGCACTTGCTGTCCTTGCGAACGACATCAAGCGCCATCTCCGCCTGGACACCGCATTCCGGAAAGGACTTTCCGAACAGCCCGGCAACGCGTTTGTCTTCAAGGACCGGCCGGCGCGCGCACCACGCAGCGGCCCACAGGTTCGGCGTCGGTCCGACCTCGACATCTTGGCCCAGGGCATAGGCGAACGCGCGCCCCGGCTCACAGTTCAGATCGTGATTTTTGATCGGAACCGGCGTTTGCTTATCAAGGCGCAGGAGCGCAAGCGTCAGGTCCGCAACTCCCGGCGAGACACCCGCAGCTGAATAGTGCTGCAGTCTCTGGGAAAGGTCCGCAGCCGAAATCATGCCGCTGCTGTCGCCCGGCAGCGAAAGCAGCGGGACTGACACACCGCTCAGAACCCGGTCGAGCATTTCGCTGTTCCGGTCAACGTGGAGGGACTGCAACCAGGTATCCTCGACAAGAGACGCGCTTTCACGCCCGCCCTCGTCGCCTGTCAGGGAGGCAATCGGCCGTCCTTCGCAAAGTCCGCGCCCGGTCAGCGCAAGTACGGCCCGCACGCCAACGCCACCCGGCTTCGCCCAGATCTGTTTTGCCCGTTTCTTCAGCGGCGACAGGAGCGTCTCGCTCCCGCGCAATTCGGTACCAAACCGTGAGATCCCGTCAATGGCGCGTTCGACATCAAACGGGTCGCGTGGCGTTTCAAGCACCGAAAGGTAAAGCGACAGCGCTTCAGCGGGGATTCTGACCGGTGCAATTGCGGCGGTCTGCGCTGGCGCGCAAGGGACTGGCGCTGCGTCGGCACCCGGCTGAGCAGGGCTCCCGGCCATGTCGGCAATCCGGCTGCGAAGTGACGGCACCACAAGGTCCACATAGTCGGCGAGAAGTGCCTGCACATGCGCTTCATCGCCCCCACCCAGTTTCCCGACAAGATCAAGGGCAGCGGTCTGAACCCCGGCATCTTCCGACACCAGCGCCAGCGCCGTTGCCTCCAGAGCCGCCGAGCGGAAACGCTCGTCACGCGCGGCCGCCCGTTCGACAAGCTTCAGGGCGGCCAGAACAGACCCTTTGGAGCGCGCCTGCAGCGCAGGCTCCAGACTTGCGAGCAGTGTCCCGGCGTCCAGAGGAGACGAGGCGTCCGCCGCCTTGACGAATTTCAGCGCGAAGGACACCGTCGGCGGGACGGAAGAAGACAGCAGCCCGAGATAGCGTCCGGCCCGCGCGTCAATCTCCTCCGTCGTTGGTGCCAGCGCCGTGTGGAAGCGGGAATACCAGCCCGCGCGATATTGGCCGAAGTCGCGCTCGAGGGCGTCAATCGAAGCGTCGAGGAGCCTCTGGCGGTCAAGCAGGCCGGCTTCCGCGTAACCGATCAGCCGGTCTGACCATGTCGGCGTGCCCTGCTTTGCGAACTTGTCATGATTGGCAAGACTGAACTCGCCCCCGCCCTCGACTTCAAAGAAACGCCAGACGTCCCTGGAAAGCAGAACCTCTTCATCGGCTCCCCAACGCTCGTGCCAGATGCCGTAATAGCCGAGAATGATGCCGTCGCTTTCCGGTCTTTTTGCAAGGCCCGCCTGCCAGAGTGGAGCCGCGTTGGCGATGGCATGCGGATTTTGTTCCACGAGATAGTCGACCAGGCCCTGGGCGAAATCCAGTTCCAGAACCCTGAAAACATCCTGGATCGGCACCGATGCCGGAACGGGAACGAAGCCCAGTTTCTTCAGTTCCGAAAGGGTCGCCGTCGCAAAGAGGCCAATGATCACCGCATCACGGTCACGCGGTTTTGTGCCATTGTCCCCACGCTGCTCGAACCCGAACAGCACATGGTCCGAATAGAGCTTCGAGACCGCCTTTGCATGCGGCCGCCTGTCGGCCTGCGGGATCGCGGCCAGGCTCTCAAGCGCGGAACGCGCCTTTTTCGTCGTAAGGATCGAAATCAGTTCGTCTTCGCGCATGCCGACCTCTCAAGCTGCATTTCAACCGCCAGCACATGCTTGCAGGGCCCTCTTTGACGGCCATGTTTGGCAAACCAGGGACAGGTGCAGCGCCAGCCATCTCCGTCCCGCTCGACTGTGTGGACAACGTCCCGGCTCATGACGCGCGCCGCAGATTGGCCCAGCGTGACCGCACCGGTGTCGCAAAGCGCTTGGGCCGCCTTCAGCCGCGGATTGAGGTCGTCCAGCGGCGCGAGATCAAACGGCAAAACCCGGTGGAAATAGCCGCTCTGGCCGAGATCGAAACCGACGAGACCTCTGGCGGCGAGCTCGGCAAGCGCACTCTCGACGGTGTCCGCCTCAAGTCCGGTCGCGGATGCCAGTGTTGCAACATCGATCCTGTCCTGCCAGTTGAGCTGCGCACGGACAGCTGCAACCGCGTCGCCCGAGGACGCTGCCAGTCCCGACAGGGTGCCGCCGTCACCGGAAAATCCGCGCCAGGGTTCCGCGTTCAGGACCAGCCAGAAACGCTGGCTTCCGAAATCGAGCGACCATGCGCTCGCCCCTGTCGCCGGCGCGCTGAAAACCTCCAGGCCATTGGAGCGGCTGATCATTGTCTCCAGGATCCGCAGCCGGTGACCGCCACGCAGCATGAGCGCACCTTCGACCGGGCGGGACGACAGTCTGGCGACACCTCCGGTTGCGCTCACCCACTGGACGCTGTCGTCCTTGCCGCGCGGCAAGGCACGAAGGAAACGCTGTGCGGCAACGCGCGGCAGACGAAAGAAAGGCCGCATCTGCGCCTGGACAACCTGGACTTCGGCAAATCCCCTGATCCAGCGCAACGGCAGCGCCACCTTGCGCTCGACAAAGGTCTTGGCGTCACGCGTGACACCGACGCGGTCCGCCTCGATGTCGAGGTGGAATTCTGCCTCCCGGCCGACATTCGCCAGCGCACTCCGCAATTCGGCCCCGAAATCGACATTCGTTGTCCCGTTGCTGGCGTGGCTGACATCCAGCGCACCCGGCACCAGATCCATCCTGGCATAGACGCTGCAGCAGGCCGAAAAACCTTCGAAACGCACCGCTCCGGGACTGACGGTTGCCACGGGATCGGCCTCACGCAGGATCCTTGCGAGCATGGCGGGCGGAACATAATAGCGTGCGGCCACCGTTTCGGAGACGGCGCGCAGCCCCTTGGCGGTGACATCGGGATAAAGCACGCGGGCACTCAGGAACCGTCCGGAGTTCGACGGCGAAACACCGCAATCGGATGCCAGGGACAGCCGGGTTTCACCCGCATTCGCCTGGAACCCGGAAGCTGCCGAATATCGGTAGGTTTTGTCGGTCGCGGGCAATGGAGGGGACCCCGTCAAACAAAAATGCAAGTCGCAGTCTTGTGGCGCATTTCAATTAAAACGGGATGAAAATAAATCCTAACAATTGTCATAAGTTCCTAGGGCGCGCGCGCCGGCGAACCTTTTCGAACGGCAGCCGTTGCCGTTCGTGAGCCCGTGTTTCAACGAAGACGCGGACATTTCCCCGGACGGACAGCCATGCGTACAACGGCGCTGGCCGAGATTTCTCTTAACTTTCAGATGGCTTACGCTAAGCTTGTCCAAACAGTTTCTTGCTGCAGCGCGCGAAAAGGCCATCACGACGGCGGCCATCGTCGAACGGCCGGGCCTTCAGACACGGCAGGCCCGGCCGCGTACGCAGCAACATTTGCGGGGATGAGTGCAATGGGTTGGCTTCGCTCACTGGTGACGGGTCTGTCTGTTCCCTGTCTCATGCTTGGGCTCCTGTTCTTCGCCGCTTCACTGACCCCTTCCCTTATTCCGCGCGGCCCGCTGGTCCAGGGCATTCTAGGCGGCATCGTCATCGCGCTCGGTTACTTGCTCGGGAAGATCGTCGACCTGGTCTGGCGCGCCGCAGACCTGCCCCGCCTGCGCGGCAAGGCCGCCTTGAGCGCCAATCTCGTGCTCGCCGCCGCTACGCTCCTGTTCATTCTCTGGACCGCAACATCCAGTCTGAAATGGCAGAACGAACTGCGGATCAAGATGGGCCTTGAACCCGCGGAAGCTCAACATCTCGTGACGATACTGGTCAGTGCAACGCTCACCTTTGTCGTCGCCTACCTGATCGGGGCGCTCGTCGTTGCCCTGTTCCGCTGGATCCGGTCCCGCTTCTACCGCTTCATGCCGGCGCGCCGGGCCAATGTTCTCGGTGTTGTCGCGGTGATCCTGATCCTGTTCGTGGTGACGCGCGACGGCATTCTCGATCGTGTCGTGACCGGTCTCGACGAAAGCTACGAGACGGCGCAACAGCTCTTCGACGCGGCCCCGCCGCCGCCGGATGATCCGCGCCATACCGGCTCCTCCGCCTCGCGGGTCGATTGGGCCGCCATGGGCAAGCCCGGGCGTGATTTCGTGTTGTCCGGACCGGACAGGGAAGCGATCTCCGCCTTCACCGGCAAACCGGCCATGGACCCGATCCGGGTCTATGTCGGCCGGGCGAACGCAGAGACGCCGGAAGACCGGGCAAAGCTGGCGCTTGAGGAACTCAAGCGGCTCAACGCCTTCGAGCGCAAGGTTCTGATCGTCACCAGTCCGACCGGGACCGGCTGGATGGATCCGGGGTCCCATGATCCGCTCGAATACATGCACGACGGCAACATCGCGACGGTCAGCGCCCAGTACTCCTACCTGCAATCGCCCCTTGCGCTGATCCTGGAAACGCGGACAGGGCTGGACCAGGCAACCGCCCTTCTGGAAGTCGTGCACGACCATTGGAAGACCTTGCCAAAGGACAGCCGCCCGAGGCTCTACGCCCACGGCCTCAGCCTGGGAGCCTGGTCCTCCATGTACGGCACCAACCTGTTCCGCATGGTCGGTGATCCGATTGACGGCGCGTTCTGGGCCGGTCCGCCGTTTCCCTCCGATCTCTGGAACTACGTGCAGAACGCACGCAACCCGGGCACGCCATGGGTGTTGCCGGAGATCGGAGACGGTTCGCTCGTGCGCTACGCTTCCCATTATGCCGACGCGTCGGAAGCGCCCGCCGGCTGGGGCGGCATGCGCATCGTTTTCCTGCAGTATTCGAGTGATCCGATCGTCTTCTATGATCCTTTCTCGCTCTGGCGCGCACCGCCCTGGATGAACGATCCGCCGGCCCCGGACGCATCGGAGCATCTCACCTTCATTCCGGTCGTCACCCAGTTCCAGCTCGCGCTCGATATGGCGCTGGCTTTCGGGGCCCCACCCGGACACGGCCATGCCTATTATGCGCAGGACTATATCGAGCCCTGGGTCCAGGTGACCGCGCCCGAAGGCTGGACGGATGCGGACACGCAACGCCTGAAGGCCCATTGCGACCTCGGGTTCCAGAACGGCTGTTCCAACTGATCTTATGTCGAAGCGCTTCCACAGGCTCCGAATCGGGCGTGTGCCGCGCGCGGAGGCACGCTGCACGGCTTCGCGCCGAAAGCCAGGGAATCCAAGCTTTCCAGACATTATTGAGCCCCGACGGCGATAAGAGGTTTCCAAGGTGTTAAAAATCACGCTATCAAGGGGTTACCTCTGAAACAGGCGATTGATTGCGCAATATGGCCCGTGAATTTGACCCTTACAGTCTGTCCAGCCCGAGGGCGTATCTGACCTTCATGATCATCTTCCTGGTGATCGTCGCCTTCATCGCCTTCATCCTGTTTCCGCAGATTTCCGTCGCCTTCATGAGCAATCCCGGGCTGAACGGGCTCATCGTGCTGGTCGGCGTGTTCGGCGTGCTCTTGCTGTTCGGCAGGGTCATCCGGCTGTTTCCGGAAATTTCCTGGGTGAACAGTTTCCGGATGGGCGACCCGGCGCTCGACACCCGTTCGCCCGTCCTGCTCGCACCGATGGCGGCCCTGCTCGGCAACAAGGCCGGGGACATGGCGCTGACGCCGACGACGGCACGCTCCATCCTCGATTCCATCGGCATGCGCCTGGAGGAATCCCGCGAGATGTCGCGCTACCTCACCGGCCTGCTCGTCTTCCTCGGTCTGCTCGGCACCTTCTGGGGCCTGCTCCAGACCGTGAGTTCGGTCGGCGCGACGATCCAGTCGCTCGACGTCGGTTCGGGCGATGCCAACGTGATCTTCGAAGATCTCAAGGCCGGGCTCGAAGCCCCGCTTTCCGGCATGGGCACCGCGTTTTCATCCTCGCTCTTCGGCCTCACCGGCTCCCTTGTCCTGGGCTTTCTCGACCTGCAGGCGGGCCAGGCCCAGAACCGGTTCTACAACGAACTTGAGGACTGGCTTTCGACCGTCACCGACATCGATCCGGAAGACGGTCTCTTCAATGCGCCCGATGCGCCGGGCGTCGAACAGATACAGGCCTCGATCCAGACACTTCAGAAAAGCGTCGAGGACGGCGGCGGCAAGAACGCGGCGCAGGCCATGGCCAATCTCGCCGAAGGCATCCAGGGACTGGTCAAGCATGTCCGCTCCGAACAGCAGATGATGCGGGACTGGGCGGAAGCGCAGGGCGAACAGCAGAAACGCATCGAAGGGCTGCTGACGTCGATCTCAGCCGCGTTCGATCGCGCGAAGGAGTAAGCTCTGATGGCCGCAGGATTGCGCGCCCGGCGCCGCGCCCAGACAACGGATTACTGGCCCGGCTTCGTCGATGCGATGGCAACCCTCCTGCTTGTCATCATCTTCCTCCTGTCGATATTCATGATCGCGCAGTTTTTCCTGTCGCAGCAGCTGTCCGGGCGCGACACGGTGCTCAACAGGCTGAATGCCCAGATCAGCGAACTGACGGAACTTCTGGCGCTGGAACGCGCAGCCTCCGGCGAGCTGGAGGACACGATTCTCGGCCTGCAGGCGAGCCTTTCCGATGCCGAAACGGAACAGAGCCGCTTGCTTGGACTTCTGGAAAGCAGTTCCGGCGCGGCCGATGCCGCCGGCGGACGGGCCGCACAACTGGAAAACCTGCTGGACGACGAGCGCCAGGTCAGCCAGGAAGCCCTTGCCCAGGTCGAACTGCTGAACCAGCAGATCGCGGCGCTCCGGCGGCAGATCGCGGCAGCCAACGCGGCTCTGGAAGCCTCCGAGGCCAAGGAAGCCGACAGTCAGGCCAAGATCGCCAGTCTGGGCCGCCGGCTGAACGCGGCCCTCGTCCAGCGCGTGCAGGAATTGTCGCGCTACCGGTCCGACTTCTTCGGTCGTTTGCGGGAAATCCTGTCGCAACGCTCCGACATCTCCGTGGTCGGCGACCGCTTCGTGTTCCAGTCGGAAGTCCTGTTCGATTCCGGCTCCGAGGACATCAACCCGGCCGGTGAACAGGAACTGGAAAAGCTGGCGGAAGCCATTCAGGAACTCAGCGCCCAGATCCCCGACGAGATCAACTGGGTCCTCCGGGTCGACGGGCACACGGACGCCCGCCCGCTGTCCGGTACAGGACGCCTGCGCAACAACTGGGAACTGTCCGCGGCCCGCGCGATTTCCGTCGTGCGCTATCTGATCGAAAAGGGCGTCGATCCGAAACGTCTGGTCGCCGCCGGTTTCGGTGAATTCCAGCCACTGGAAGAGGGCGAGGAACCCGAGGTCCTTGCAAGGAACCGCCGCATCGAGCTGAAGCTCACCGAGCGATGACCGCCGCGGTCACCGATGCGTCGGTGTCCATTTGTCCAGCGCCTCAAGCATCTTTTCATGCTCGCCCTCATGCATGCCGATATTCGTCTGGCTGTAGGGAAAATTCCGTGCCGTGACCTCGGTGTGGAATTTTCCGAGCGCAGCCACGCGCTCTTCGTGGATCTGCCTGTGCAGACGTCCGACATCACCAAAGGCGTAGGCGTGTTTCGGCGGTGTTTCTTCCTCGCTTGCCTCGCCGCAGATATCCGCAACGAAGGAGAAGATGGCATCGCCCGCTTTTCCCGACCCCAGCGAAAAGGTCACGATGGTGGTCTTGTCGTTGATCGCGGCCAGAACCTCTTCCGCAATGCATTCCGCTTCCACGGCAAACACCCCGGCATCTTCCATGCGCTTGAGCGTTTCGAAGATCTTCATTGCCTCACCGGCGGTCCGGCCCCAGGCACGCAGGCCGCCGCAATGATGGCTGAAGGTCGGGATCAGACCGATATGGCTTTGAACCGGGATGCCGTCGCGCGCCATCCGCTCCATCACGTCGAAGGACCGCAGCGTGTAGTACATGTCCGCGCCGTTGCGCATGGTCTCGTAGGCATGGGCGATGATCTCGTCATCCGAGCCGAATTGCGCCCAGGTCGATCCTGCGCCGGTGAAGTGATGCGGCGCGATCCGCCGGACATCCTCCATCTGGTCCGCGCCGACCACGAACAGGTCGATGCCCGCCTCGACGCAGGCACGCAATTCATCATTGTCGGCCGGATTGGCCATCGACAGCGTGCGTCCCGATCCCTTCAGCGCGCGCAGGTCGGCCACGGTGTAGTTGCGCTTCGCCGGGTTTCGGCTGAAGTCGTAGATCCGCTTCATGGGGTCGGTTCCTTTTCCGGGGCCGGTCAGGCTTTTGTGAGCTGTTCCGGAAGTCCGGTGATCTGGTTTTCGCGGATCACGGCCGGATCGTAGGCCTTGCGGGAGAACACCTCGCGGACCATCGGTTCGAAGCTTTCCAGCGGTTCGCTCACATAGTCCGGATCGAAGCTGGACTGGTCCCAGTGTTCGCAAAAGGCCGCGCATGTGTCGAATAGCGGGTGGTCCCGATAGCGGTCACGCGCGTTGCGGTCCCAGCCGTAATGATGACCGAAATAGAGCGTCTGGAAGATGCCGTGATGCTCGACCGTCCAGGCGACTTCCCACCTGACGAAGGGACGGATCACTTCCGCCGACATCTTGTCGTGGTTCTGCGGCGCAAGCCCGTCGCCGACATCGTGCAGCAGGGCGCCGACGACCCAGTCGATGTCCGCACCGTCCCGGAGCGCCCGCGTTCCGGACTGAAGGCCATGTTCGAGACGGGTGATCTTGTAACCCTCGAGCGTTGCTTCCCCCGCCCTGCGCAGCTCGTCGAGCACACGGTCCGCCGTCAGGGCCAGGAACGGTTTTTCCAGCTTTTCCAGAAGGTCGTAATCTTCCTTCGTGCCGTCTTTCATCGCGGTGAAGCTGACGGTCTGGCTCATGTGGCATCTCCTTGTGCATACAACTCGACGGTCTGTTCAGCGCCCGCGGAAAGTGTTTCGGCCTGGCCTGCGAGTATCCGATCATAAAGCGCAAGATCGGCCGGATGAAAGAGCCCGCGCGGTCCGGCGATGCAGTCCCAGCCGCCACGGGGCGTTTCTCCCCGGACCGGCATGGCCCAGTCACGCCCGGGCGCATGATCGCGCACGGCGGGGGTGACGTAGCGAATGGCGAGCCCGATCCGGCGGTCCCGGCTGTTGTTGGCGCCGGACGCGTGAAAGCAGCGTCCGTGATGCAGCGACATTTCCCCCGGCCTCAGGGGCCCGTGCACGGCAGCGGTCTCGTCGACGCCCGCAATCGATTGCCCGCGCGACAGGAGATTGTCCGCGTCAAACGTGTCTTCGTGTTCGGCGATCCGGCCCTTGTGGCTGCCCGGGAGGAAGCGCATGCAGCCCGCCTCGACGGAGACGTCCGACAAGGCAACCCAGGCCGTCACCTCGTCATCGGTCTCCCCCATCCCCCAATAGGTGATGTCCTGGTGCCAGGAGACGGTCTTCTTGGTCCCCGGTTCCTTGATGAAGAGTTCCACCGACCAGGCAAGCAGATCCGGTCCGAGCACGCTCTCGACCGCGTCGAGAATGGCGGGTGTCCGGGCGGCCTCGGCAAGCATCGGGATGACCACGTGTCCGTTGACCCGGAAGAACTGGGCAAGGTCGTGTCCGCCGGCGCCGTCACCATGTTCGGCCTCAAGCGCTTCGATCTGCCGGCGCAGCAATGCGGCTTCGCTTGCGGAAAAAACCGGAAGGCCGGCGACAAACCCGTTCTGGCGATAATCGTTGAGATGGCTTGGCGTGAAATCAAGCATCAGGGTCTCCTCCATTTCGCCTGAAGCTACAGGTTGAAACCACGATGAGAAGACAGATCTCTTGCCCATCAGAATAAGCTGAGCTTATGCTAAAATCATGACCAAACGCATTCCCTCTTTGAACTGGTTGCGGGTGTTCGAGGCCGCCGCGCGCTCCGGCAGTTTCGCGCGGGCTGCCGAGAACCTCGCCATGTCGCCTCCGGCCGTGAGCCAGCAGATCCGTGCCCTGGAGGCACACCTGGGCCGCCCCCTTTTTGAACGGGCGGCAGCGGGCGTTTCGCTGACAGAAGCCGGCCGCGGCCTGTTGGGTGTCGTCGGTGATGCGCTCGGGCGGATGGAAATGGCGGCGGCCTCTCTGGCCGCTCCCGGTGGACCGCCGCTGGTGGTCGGCGTTTCAATGGCGTTTTCCGTCGGCTGGCTGATCCCGCGGCTTCCCGCCTTCGCATCGGCGCACCCCAACGTGACGCTCGAACTCCATTCCCTGCTTGGCCGTCCGGAAACCCCACCCAGAACCGCGACGCTCTGGATCGCATTCGGGCCGCCCCCGCCGGGGACAGAAGGAGAAGCCCTCTTTGGTGAGCGGCTCGAACCGGTCGCCCATCCTGAGATTGCCGCGCAGGTCCGCACGCTCGACGATGCCCTCGCGCATCCCCTGATCGAAGTTGCCGATCACCGGCGCAACTGGACCCAGATCTTTGGCGGCGAGGTACTCCCGGGCAGCGCGCGCGTGACCTATGTCGACACGACGCTTAGTGCCCTTTCGCTTGCCGGCGCCCGTGGCGGCATTGCACTCGCGCGCCCGCCGGCAAGCGACGATCTGGTCGCAAGATATGGGCTTGTACCGTGCCTTCCGGACTTCGGCATGCGCGGGGTCGAGGAGTATCACGTCCTTCATGCGGCTGGTGCCCTGCTCGATCCCCACGCGAAGGCATTTCTTTCTTGGATTTGCGGCGAAGCCGGGAAAACGCGCCGGACACTGGATCCATAGCAAGCCTCCGCCACATCCCAGGTGGCTGAGTGGCTGATGGCGAAAAAAGCTAAAATCACGGCGAGAAAAGTTTATTGCCCTGACGCCGCAGCAGGCAAGCTGAAAGGAGCCTTTGGGAGGAAAACGGCGTGTCCGAGACAACAGAAATCGCATCCGGTTACGACCCCGATCCGTCGCGTTCCAGTTCACTTCAGGCGGCGGCCTACGTGGAACCGGACTGGTTCAGATCCGACGTGAACGCGATCATCGCACGGACGTGGCAATGGGTGTGCCATGTCGAAAAGACACGCCAACCGGGATCCTACGTGACCGTCGAGATCGCGGGTCATCCGATTGCGGTGGTGCGTGCGAAGGACGGCGTTCTGCGCGCCTTCTACAATGTCTGCAAGCACCGGGCACATGAACTCCTGTCCGGCGAAGGCTCGACCACACGGATCATGTGTCCCTACCATGCCTGGGTCTACCGGCTGGACGGACAGCTCGTGCGGGCACCGCACACGGAGTCGCTCCAGGATTTCGACACCGCGGACATCTGTCTCGACGAAGTCCGGGTCGAGGAGTTTTGCGGCTTCGTCTTCGTCAACCTGGACCGTCACGCACGAACCCTGTCGGAACAGTCCGGGGACCTGGAAACCGAGATCAGGCACTGGGCCCCGGACATCGATCAGCTGACTTTCGGCCATCGCCTGACCTACGACATCAAGTCCAACTGGAAGAACGTCGTCGACAATTTCCTCGAGTGCTACCATTGCCCGACGGCACACAAGGATTTCTGCGATCTGGTCGACATGGAGACCTACAAGGTGACGACACACGGCATCTATTCCAGCCACATGGCGGATGCGGGCAACGCTGCAAACAGCGCGTATGATGTCTCCAATGCCAGTGTCAGGACCCATGCGGTCTGGTGGCTGTGGCCGACCACGTGCCTGATGCGCTATCCGGGCCGGTCCAGCATGATCGTGCTCAACATCATCCCGGTCGGACCGGACCGTACGCTGGAGACCTATGACTTCTTCCTGGAAACGCCGGAACCGAACGACATGGAACGCGATGCGATCCGCTATCTCGACGAGGTTCTGCAGGTCGAGGATATCGGCCTTGTCGAAAGCGTGCAGCGCGGCATGAACACCCCGGCCTTCACGCAAGGCCGCATCGTTCACGACCCGGACGGATCGGGGAAATCGGAACACGCGGTCCACCATTTTCATGGCCTGGTGCTGGATGCCTATGCAAGGGGCGCCGCGTGACGGCGCCCAACATTGTCGTGGTGATGGCCGACCAGCTGGCACCGCACTTTACCGGCGCTTACGGGCATCCCCTGGTCAAGACACCGCATCTCGATGCGCTGACCTCGCGCGGCATGCGTTTCGATGCCGCCTATTGCAACTCGCCGCTCTGCGCACCGTCGCGCTTTGCCTTCATGTCCGGCCAATTGATCAGCCGCATTGCCGCCTATGACAATGCATCGGAATTCAGGGCCTCCATCCCGACCTTCGCCCATTACCTGAAGGCGCTCGGCTACCGGACCTGCCTCTCCGGCAAGATGCACTTTGTCGGACCGGACCAGATGCACGGTTTCCAGGACCGGGTGACGACGGACATCTACCCTTCCGATTTTGCCTGGACGCCGGACTGGGAAGCCGCGGACGAGCGGATCGACAAGTGGTACCACAACATGCAGACCGTGAAGGAAAGCGGCATTGCCCATGCCACCTTCCAGATCGACTACGACGACGAGGTCGGTTTCGCGGCCCGCCGCTGGCTGTTCGACCGGGCGCGCGACAGGACGGTAGGGGAAAGATCGCCCTTCGCGCTGGTGGCAAGCTTCATTCATCCCCACGATCCCTATGTTGCGCGGCCGGAATGGTGGAACCTTTACGAGGATGCGGACATTCCGCTTCCCGCCGATGTTCCGCGCCTTGAAGACCAGGACCCGTTTTCGCGCCGGCTCATGGACGGGATCGAAGCGTCCTATGTCCCGCTGAGCAAGGAGGAAGTGCGCCGGGCGCGCCAGGCCTATTTCGCCAACGTCAGCTATTTCGACAGCAAGATCGGTGAGATCGTCGAAACCCTTGATGAGATCAACGAGCTGGACAACACGATCGTGATCGTGACGGCGGATCACGGCGACATGCTCGGCGAGCGCGGCCTCTGGTACAAGATGAATTTCTTTGAATACTCCGCGCGCGTGCCGCTTGTCATGGCCGGGCCCGGCATCGCAAACGGCCATGCGAAGAACGCATGCTCCCTGGTCGATCTGCTGCCGACCTTCCTGGAGATTGCAGGCGGCACGTCGGAGATGCTCGGAGAGCCGATCGATGGCCGCAGCCTGCTTCCGCTGGCGCGCGGTGAACAGGACCCTATGGACGAGGCCATCGGCGAATACTGCGCCGAAATGACGGCCCACCCGGTGATCATGATCCGCTGCGGTTCGATGAAATACATTCACTGCGACAGCGACCCGCCGCAACTTTACGATCTGAAACGCGATCCCGAAGAAAGAACCAACCTCGCCGCGGACCCGCAATATGCTGACATCGCCGCGCGCTTTGCCGATGAGGTCGCCCGGCGCTGGGACGGGGTGGAACTGCGCCGCAAGGTCATGGCCACCCAAAAGTCACGCCGCGCGCTGCACGCGGCCATGGAAGCGGGCGCCGGTGAAGCCTGGGACTACAATCCGCCGTCCGATGCCAGCCAGCAATATGTCCGGAACCACATGGACTGGACGGTTGCCGCCAATCGCTACCGTTACCCTCCGCTGAAGGAGAAAAAGAATGATGCTTGATGGCAAGGTCGCGCTCGTGACGGGCGCAAGGGGCGGGATCGGCCGCGCGATCGTCGCGCGTTTTGTGAAGGAAGGCGCCAAGGTCCATGCCGCCGACCTCAGCCCTGCGGGTTCTCTTGACGTTGCTGAAGACGACGGCAGCCGCTTCCTCAAACTGGACGTGACCAGCGAGGCCGATGCCATCAATGCGATGGAACAGATCCGGGAGGAAGACGGCAAGCTCGACATACTTGTCAACGCCGCCGGGATCGAGATCGAGAAGACCATCGAGGACACGTCCCTTGAAGAGTGGAACCGCTCGTTCGCGGTCAACGTGACCGGCACCTTCCTGACATCGAAATACGCGCTCCCGCTTTTGCGCAGGGCAGCCCGATCGGGGGCAAGCGCCAGCCTGATCAATTTCGGCTCCTATGACGGTTTCATCGCAGATCCCGGGCTTGCCGCCTATTGCGCCACCAAGGGCGCCGTGCATGCGCTCACCCGGGCCATGGCCTGTGATCACGGACCGGAAGGCATCCGCGTCAACGCGATCTGCCCCGGCTATATAGACACGCCCATGCTGCAGAGCTTCTTCAACGGAGACGGCTCGGGCGGCGGTGGCGGCAACATCGAAACCCTGCAGCAGGCCGTCCGGGACGTGCATCCGATGCGCACCTACGGAACTCCGGAAGACATTGCCAATCTGGTCAACTGGTTGGCCTCGGACGAAGCGCGCTATGCCTCCGGGCAGCTTTGGGTCCTCGATGGCGGCCTGTCGGCCCAAGTTCAGCAGATGAGGCTGTGATGCCCAGATCCGTTATCATCACCTGTGCCCCGACCGGCGGCATCCACACACCGTCCATGTCGCCCTACCTGCCGGTCACCCCGGCGGAGATTGCAACCGCCAGCATCGAGGCTGCCGAAGCCGGTGCGTCCATCATCCACCTGCACGCGCGCGACCCGGAAACCGGCAAGCCCGATCCGAGGCCGGAAACGTTCAACCAGTTCCTGCCGGTGATCAAGCAGTCCACCGATGCGGTCATCAACGTCTCGACCGGCGGCGGTCTCGGCATGACGATGGACGAGCGGCTGCTGGCCGCGACCACGGCCAGCCCGGAAATGGCGTCCCTCAACATGGGCTCGATGAATTTCGGCATCTTTCCGATGCTGCAGAAATACACGGAGTTCGAGCATGACTGGGAGCGGCCATTCCTGGAGATGACCGAGGACTTCATCTTCCCCAACACCTTCCGCACGATCCGCTATGCGATCGAGAAACTGGGCGGCGATCACGGAACGAAATTCGAGTTCGAATGCTACGATCTCGGCCATCTCTACAACGTCAAATGGTTTGTCGATCAGGGTCTGATCAGGCCGCCGTTCTTCATCCAGTTGGTGTTCGGCATCCTCGGTGGAATGGGCGCGGACGCGGACAACCTCCTGCATCTTCACAAGAAGGCGGACGAGCTCTTCGGTCCGCAGAACTATGAGTGGTCGGTGCTTGCCGCCGGGCGCCACCAGATGCCGTTTGCAACGCAAAGCGCGATGCTGGGCGGCAACCTGCGTGTCGGTCTGGAGGACAGCCTCTTCATCGGCAAGGGCGAACTTGCGACCTCCAACGCGCAACAGGTCAGGCGCATTCGCGACATTCTGGAAAATCTTGGCCTGTCCATCGCCACACCGGCGGAGGCGCGCGAACGGCTGGCGCTCAAGGGTGGCGACAAGGTCGGCTTCTAGGGAGGATTGGATATGCAGACACGCATGTTGATAAACGGGGAGCTGGTGGAAGGAACCGGTGAGGGCCTGGCGGTCCTGAACCCTGCCAGCGAAGCGACCGTGGAAACCGTGAAGGAAGCCGGCGAAGACCAGATCGACGCGGCGGTGAGCGGTGCAGCCGAGGCCTTCGAAACATTCTGTGCAACATCGCCGGCGGAACGCTCGGCGCTGCTTCTGCAGATCGCGGACGTGATCGAGCAGAACAGCCGGGAACTGGCAGAGCTGGAAAGCCTCGATGTCGGCAAGCCCTGGCCGTCCGCCCTTGACGACGAGATGCCGCTGACGATCGACGTGTTCCGCTTTTTTGCTGGCGCAGCCCGCACGATGACCGGCTCGGCAGCAGGCGAATATATTGCCGGGCACACCTCCATGATCCGGCGCGATCCCGTCGGCCCCGTTGCCGCGATAGCCCCGTGGAACTACCCTCTGATGATGGCAAGCTGGAAACTGGCAGCCCCGATCGCCGCCGGGTGTTCCGTGGTTCTGAAGCCGTCCGAACTCACGCCCCTGTCGACCCTGAAGCTTGGCGAACTGCTGCAGGACGTGGTGCCCAGGGGTGTTGTCAACATCATCCACGGGCGCGGTCCGCTGGTTGGCAGCGCGCTGATGAACAGCCCGCACATGGAAGCGATCAGCGTCACGGGGTCACCTGCAACGGGCATGGCCGCCATGCGGGCAGCATCCAGCCGGATACGGCACGTCCATCTGGAACTCGGCGGCAAGGCTCCGGTCATCGTCTTTGACGATGCGGATCTGGATGCAGTTGCGGAAACCATCCGCTATGGCAGCTATTTCAACGCCGGTCAGGACTGCGCCCAGCCCTGCCGCGTGCTGGTCGCCGACAGGGCCTATGACCGCCTTGTCGCCGCCATTGCCGACCAGGTCGGCCAGATCAGGACAGGAGCGCCGAAGGAAGATGGAACCGAGATGGGACCCCTCGTCTCGGCGGCACAAAGGGACAGGGTGGCGGGCTTCGTCGAGCGTGCCGGGGCAAGCGCCGAGATCGTGCTTGGCGGGAGCGCTGGCAGCGGGCCGGGGTTTTTCTATGATCCCACCGTGATTGCCGATGTCGACAATGCGTCGGAAATCGCCTGCGACGAGGTCTTCGGGCCGGTCGTCACGGTGTCGCGGTTTTCCGATGCCGATGAGGCCCTGAAGATCGCCAACGCCGGATCCTACGGTCTCGCGTCCTCGGTCTGGACCCGCGACATCGGCCTTGCCATGCGCATGACGTCCAGACTGCGCTATGGCTTCACCTGGGTGAACACCCACGGCATGGCAACGCCGGAAATGCCCTGGGCCGCGATGAAGGGCTCGGGCTCCGGGTGCGACATGTCCGTCTATGCGCTCGACGCCTATACATCGATCCGTCACGTCATGGTTGCCCACTGATGCGCCTGGCCGGAAAGAAAGCCCTTGTGACTGGCGGCAGGCAGGGGATCGGCAAGGGCATTGTCGATGCCTTTCTGGCCGAGGGCGCTCATGTCACAGCCTGCGGCCGCGGCGGGAAACCTGCCGGGTATCCGGCGGACTGGCTGACCCTGGATGTCGCGGATGCCGAGGCTGTCACGGCTGCGGCGGCGTCCTTCGAAACGCTCCACATCCTGGTCAACAATGCCGGCGTCCAGGTGGAAAAGACCGTTGTCGACAGCACGGACGAAGACTGGGCCCACGTGATGAACACGAATGCACGCGGCGTGTTCAACACCTGCCGCGCCTTCATTCCGCTGATGCGCGCGGGTGGATCGATCATCAATATCGGCTCGATATCGGGCAATGTCGCTGACCCGTCCATGGCGCTCTACAATGCATCGAAGGCCTTCGTCCACGGGCTGACACGATCCATCGCAGTCGACCACGGACCTGCGGTCCGCTGCAACGCGATTTGTCCGGGTTGGATCGAGACCGGAATGCTCGACGCCGGGTTCGACCTTGCGAACGATCGGGAAAGAGCCAGGGCCGATGCACTTCAGCGTCACGCTGTGCGGCGCTTCGGACAGCCGCGCGACATTGCCGCCATGGCGGTCTGGCTTGCCTCGGACGAGGCCGGCTTCGCCACCGGTCAACTCTTCACGGTCGACGGCGGCATGACCGCCGCCTCACCGCTCAATCCGGGACTGTTCTGATGAACCAGATTTCAAATGTTGCAGTTCTGGGCGCCGGTGTCATCGGCGCAAGCTGGACCACCTTGTTTCTCGCCTCCGGGCGTGACGTCACCGTCTATGATCCGGCCCCGGACGCCGAGACGAAAGTGAAGACCTACATTGAGACCGCCTGGCCATCCCTGGAAGCCCTCGGTCTCACATCTGGAGCAACGGCCGGACGGGTCTCGTTCTCGAGCACCGCCGCCGAAGCCTCTGCCAGCGCGGATTTCATCCAGGAAAACGTGCCCGAGCGGCTGCCGCTCAAACACGCGATCTACGCTGAAATCGAGCCGGTTCTTTCAAGGACCGCCATCGTGTCCAGTTCCACATCCGGCCTGACGCTGGAAGCCTTGCAGGAAGGATGGCAGAACCCTGCGAACTTCGTTCTGGGGCACCCGTTCAACCCGCCGCATCTCATTCCTCTGGTTGAGTTGACGGCCAACGAAGGGACCGATCCGGCGGCGCTCGATAGGACGGAAGCCTTCTACGAAGCGATCGGCAAGGTCACGATCCGCATCAGGAAGGGCATGCCCGGTCACGTTGCCAACCGACTGCAGGCGGCTGTCTGGCGCGAGGCCGTTTACATGGCCGTCGAAGGCGTTGCCAGCGTGGAAGACATCGACAAGGCGATGTGGGCCGGACCCGGCCTCAGATGGGCGGCGATGGGACCGACAATGCTGTTTCACCTGGGCGCCGGCGACGGCGGCCTTCAGGCCTTCTGCGATCATTTCAGGGAGACGTTCAACGGCTGGTGGGAGGGCCTCGGCGATCCGCGCCTGGACGAGGACGTGATCGGGAAACTGGTTGCCGGGATGAACGAGCAGGCGCGGGGACGCAGTCCCCGGGAGCTTTCCGAAGAGCGGGACAGGATGCTGGTCGCGCTCCAGGCCGCGACCCGGTCGCTCAGGGACCGGGCTTCGGAGTGACGAACGCCAGGTCGTTTGCCGCAATTTCGCGATCTGCGACCTGGCACTGCCTGGCTAAAAGACCTGCGGATAGGCAGCCGCCACAATCATTCCCGCGATCATCGCCCAGATGACATTCCGGGAAAACGCAGCAACGAAGACCGCACAGACGGTCGCCGCAAATGCCTTCAGGTCCATCGTGGCAAGGGACGAGGCCACGAGAGCCGCAATGACGGAAACCGACACTCCCCCTAGGAACCTCTCGATGCGCGGCGTCATCGTCACCCGGGCCATGAGCATGGCGCCGGAGAGCCGTGTCCCGAGCGCGACCAGCGCGAGAATCGCGATGGCAACGAAATAGGAACTGTCACTCAGCATGACGCATCGCGGCGACACTGCCGCCGAGGAGTGCGGCCAGAATGATGTTCCAGCCATTGGGGAGATAGGGCAGCGTCGTCACCGACGCACCGATTGCGACGATGACCGGCAACCGAAGGGATGGCGTCGAGCGCACCATTCCAAATGCGGTTGCAGCGAAGAAACAGAGCATCACGACACCAAAGCCGAAGGCATCCGTATCGCCGAGCAGGTTTCCCCCGAAAGCCCCGGCGGCCGTGCTGCCGGCCCATGTGATCCAGAGCATCAGGCCGCCCCCGAGGAGCGGCCCGAGATCTGTTTCTCCGCGCCGCAGGAGCGTTTGCGTATCGGCAAAGTTTGCATCGCTCAGAAACATCAGTGTCAGGACACGCTTGCCTGCCGGAAGCCGGTTGACCCATCGGGCCAGAGCGGCACCCATGATCAGGTGTCGGCCGCTCAGCGCCAGCGCAACCAGGCCGAGGGAAAAGAAGGCCACGGGATCCTGGAGAAAGTCGAGTGCAGCGAATTGCGCCGTTGCCGTGAACACGAAGCTGCTCATCAGCGTCGCCTTGATCGGGCTGATTCCGCTGTCTGTCGCAGCAATGCCAAACGCGATGCCGAAGGGAATGACAAACAGGCAAATCGGCAACAGCCGCATCATGCCGCGCAAGACGCCGGACATCGACAGCATCACGTTTTGCGAATGTCTAACCATAATAAAGGTTAGATATCCTTACAGCTTGCCTGTCAACCTGTATAGAGGTTAGAAAATGCCATGAGCTATTCTGAAGGACATCCCGTTCGCGCCGTCGGCGGACGCCTTGCGCTTGATTTTGTCAACACGGCCGATTGGACAGCGAACGCCGATGTAGCACACGAGAAACTGAACTGCCTGACTGATCTCGACGTCTGGCTGCGGGCGCTGCAGATAGAGGCGCGCTGTGGCTGCACACTGGATCAGCTGAAATCTCTCAGATCCGATCTTCGGGCGATGATTCTGGAAGGGAAGAGCTCCGAAACCTTGAACGCTGTCAGGGAGTTGGACTTTGGCACCAGGACGGGGTCGCCACTTCTGCTGGAAGGCCTCTTGGCCGCATCTGCGATCTCCATACTGGCCGATCCCAGGGAGCATGGCCGCCTCAAGATGTGTCCGGGCAACAACTGCGGTTGGCTGTTCATTGATGAGACCAGGAACAGCAGGCGGACCTGGTGCAGCATGGAAAGCTGCGGCAACAGGGCAAAGGCCGCAAGGCATTATCAGCGCACCAGGAAAAGCACCGTGTCCCGGTAGTCTCGCAGCAGAGGTGAAATCCGGCAGCGCGCGCATCGCCCAGCGCCTCACACCCCTCCGGTGACCGGCTGATAGCCGCCTATTCCGATCCCTGCGTATCCGGCCCGGGACTGTGCATCGGCCAGGCGCGGAACTCGAAGGGAACCCGGCCTTCGATCCGGTCGCTCCCCGGCGAGAGCCCAAAGCGCTGCTTGTAAGACCGGCTGAAATGCACCTGGCTGTTGAAACCGGACGCAGCAGCGATTTCGCTGAGTTTCATCTCCGTTTGTGTCACCAGCCCGCGCGCCCGGTCGAGCCGGATGTCACGGTAGTATTCGACCGGTGACCGGCGCACATAGTGTCTGAACAGGCGGCTGAGCTGGCGCTGTGACACATGAAGACGTGCACAGATGTCCGGGATGGAAAGCGGGTCTTCGAGATTTTGCTCCATCAGATCGATCGCGCGCCTCACGGTGCCCGGCGTTGCGTGACCTGTCGGTTCGGGTCCCTTCGGATTCTGCGAATGTCCTTCACCCCGGATGTGATGATGAAACAGGTACCGGGACGCGGCGTTCGCAATGCTGACGCTGGCTTGACGTCGCAGGAAATGCAGCGCCAGGTCGGTTGACGCCGAACCGCCGCAGCAGGTGAAAACCCGCTCGTCGATGACGAAGAGATCCTCGCTGACGGCTGTCTCCGGGGCGACTTCGATCAAGGCGTCGATATGCTCGTAGTGCACGGTGGCGGTTCTTCCGGCCAGAAGTCCGGCCTTCGCGAGCACGAACGCCCCGGTATCGAGCCCGCCGACGACCACGCCTTCGCGCGCCCATTTCTTCAGCGGTCCGAGCACCCGATCCGTGTAGTGACGTTCCGGGGTCCAGCTCGTGCTGACGAGAACCAGGTCGGGTTTTGCCGCGTCCAGATCGGCAATCGCCTTGGTGTCGACACTTAGCCCGCTGCTCGACGGAACAGGCCCGCCCCGGTCGGACACGACCGTCCAGGAAAACCGGGCCGTTCCGCTCAGATAGTTGGCGACCCGGAACGGGTCGATGAACGAGGTTGTCGCCGACACGTTGAAGTGCGGCGTGACGAGAATGACGATCCTGACGGGGTCGGCCTGATCAACGGACATGGCGAATTTTGTATTCATGCGGCCGAAAAAATCAAATGAGACGGTAACAACGCCTATCGGCCGACGTGGCGTGGACCTGCCAAATCTTGCTAATGTGCCCAAAACGACATTCGAAATCATTCCGGGCAATCGACCATGAAGCGCATCTATGATTGGGACGCCAGCTTTTCGCTCCGCAACTACACCGCCGCAGACCTGCGTGCGCTCAAGGGAAAGCAGAAACTGACACAGACGACGGCGAATTCCGTGGAAGAAGCAGCCGCCGCAGCGGACGCCGGCATCGATCTGATCATGGGCAACGCCCAGAACACAAAGGCAGCGCGCGAAGGTGCCCCGCATCTGTTTTTCACCGCCGCGATCGCCTTGCCTGACTTTCCGACCGAGGCCGATGTCCTGAGCGCGGCGTTCGAGGCCATGAAGGACGGCGCGGATTCGGTCTATACCGCGCGCGGACCTCATGTTGTTGAACTTCTGGCAAAAGAGCAGATCCCGGTCATGTGCCATCTCGGACTGGTTCCGCGCAGGTGCGGGTGGCATGGTGGACTGCGCGCGATCGGGCGGACCGCAGACGAGGCCGTGGAGCTTTGGAAAGCCTTCCGCCGCATGGAAGACGCGGGGGCGTTCTCGGTCGAGGCGGAAGTCATACCGGCCCCGGTCATGGAAGAAATCAGCCGCCGCACGTCGCTGGTCACGATGTCACTCGGCTCGGGGAGTGGTGGCGATGTCATCTATCTCTTCCAGAACGACATTTGCGGCGAAGACACGAAGCGCCCGAGACATGCACGAGCCTTTGGCAATATTCATGCGCTTCAGGAACAGATCCGTGCTGAACGCCGGTCCGCGCTCAGCGCCTTCAGGGAGGCCGTTCACTCGGGCAGTTTCCCGGCTCGTCCGGAAACGGCGAATATCGACGATCAGGCGCTTTCGGAATTCATGGATCGCATCGCGCGCGAATCCGGCACCTGAAAGGCGTTTGATCCCCCGGACAGACCCGAGACTTTGAACAGGAAACGTCATGTCAGACTCTGACGCTGAAACGCCCGATCCGGACACTTTCGTCGAACAACTCGAACGGACCATCGAGCGCGATACCGTCCTGTTGCGCCGGGGGCTGGATCTTCACGAAAAATTCTGTGTGGCGGCGGACGCGCAGGAGGCCAAGCGCGAGCAGGCCGAGAAGGAAGCCGCTTCCCGCGGCGAAAAACGTCCTTTTGTCGAGACGGAAGAGGAAAGGGCCTGGGACGTCTATCACGATCGCGCCCTCACCGGCATTGCGATCGACAACCGGCACGTGCTGGAACAGCTTGGCCTCGATCCCCGCAACTCCGCCCTCTACGAAACCTTTCCCGAACTCCTGACGCAGGCCTGCAATCCGCAGACCCCGATCCTCTACGATCCGTCGATCCGGCGCTTCGGCCTCAAGGAGACCTGGGGACCCGCACTGCGCACCATCAGCCATTGCCCGTGGAGCGGCCGGAAACTGCCGGAGGATCTCGCAGACCGGTGGTTTGACCTGATCGAGGAACTGATGGGAACCGACGACTGGTCGACCGATGAGGCTCGCGAAAAGCTGAGCAGCGACTATTTCAACGAGACCTGGTGGATCGAACGCGGGCTCTAACCGCCCCTCAGGAGCTCAGAAGAAGCTGTTGGCTCTCGCGAAAACGGTCCTCTTGACTTCCGCCCTGCCCCCGGTCCAATCAGACCCATGCAGCTTCTCAAGGGTCACTGGCAACTCATCGCGATAACGCTTGTCCTGTTCCTCTTGTGGAACACGCCGGCAGTGATCCCGCTGAAGATCCTGATCGTGTTCCTGCACGAACTCGCTCATGCCATTGCCACCGTGCTGACCGGCGGGTCGGTGGTCGATCTTTCGGTGTCTCCCAACCAGGGCGGACACGTGATTTCGAGAGGCGGCAACCGCTTCATCACCCTGTCGGCAGGCTATCTCGGCTCGCTCGTGATCGGTATCGTGCTACTGGTCATCGCCCTTCGAACGCATGCCGACCGCGCCGTCCTGGCAATCTTCGGCTGCCTGACCCTTCTCGTTACCGTTCTTTACGTCCGGGACGGGTTTGCGCTTCTGTTCTGCGGGGTCACCGGCCTTGGCATGCTCGCGATCGCGCGCTACCTGAGCCGGCCCGTCAACGACATGGTGCTGCGCGTGATCGGTCTGTCGAGCATTATCTACGTGCCCTATGACATTTTCGACGACACGATCCGCCGGTCCGGTGCCCGTTCCGACGCCTACATGCTGGCCGACGAGTTCGGCGGAACGACCCTGTTCTGGGGTGGCCTGTGGCTCCTCCTGAGCCTCGCCGCGATTTTCTGCTGCATCCGGTACGGTCTCGGCGCCGACAGCAACCTCTCATTCCGCGAAAAGACCCGAGAGTAAGCCCGGCTTTTCCGGACGGTGACCGGTCCCGGGGAATGCCCGCAGCAGGACCTGCTAGGTGATGGACTCATAAATGAGGCCGAAAGGTTTGAGGCGGATTACTTCTCCTCAAGGAGCGGAAGCGCAGGAAATGTGGTTCATTTTCGAGCCTTTCGCGACGCCGGGGAGGCGTAATCCGGTCAAATCCGAAGGACATGGAAATGGCTTCACCCCGTGGCGTCAGCGTGCTTGACCGGGCAGGAAGCCCGCTCCGCACACCCTTCCTGACGGGATCTCGCCATTTCCCATGCCATTTCAGTCTCATTTTTGGGTCCATCACCTAAGCTTCTGCCGCCATCGGGCCCATACACTCGGCGAGACTGGCGTGGAACCACCGGATCGGGTCCTCCGCCCCCGGACCGCGCGAGAGTGGCCCGAACTCGAAACCGGGCATTTCCAGACCGCGCTGGGTCTTTTCGCAGATCCAGATATCCTCTGTCTGAAAGTCACCGGTTTCCAGAGCCGGCCTGGTCCAGTTGTCCGAGGAAATCACCCCTGTCTTCTTGTCGTAACCCGGAATGGAGTCGCGCTCGTCCGTCCATTGCCACGGGCCGACCCACTGGCGGACCTCCAGCCGCGTCTTTGCTGGGGCGTAGGGCTTGAGCGAAGTGATCGAGAACCCGTAGGGCGTCGGCACGATCAAGGTGAGCGGGAAAAGAAAAAAGACGCCGCCATATCCTGGCTCAGACGCGCTTTCGATGCGACCCGAGGAACCCGCCTCCTCGCGGATCTTCTGCGGCAGGCGGTGCCGCACCCCTTCTTCGTTGGCATACCAGATCATGTGATCCCCGGCCTCTACCCAGACATTCTTGTCCGGCGCGGGTCCGCCGAGCGTGTTTTCGTGAAGATAGGCAAGGTGATACCCGTCCAGGGCGTTCTCGGCAAAGACCTTCCAGTTGCACTTGAGGTCATAGACGAGCGGAACGGCCTCCTTGACATCACTGGAAAACAGGTCGTGCGGCCAGGCCCTGTCTGCAATCGGCTTCACCCAGGCTTCGAAGGAGGCCCCGGCATTCGGATTGACGAAGACAAGGTCCTTGAAGACACCGACCGCCGCCGGTTTCAGGCCGAGATTTGTCCGCTCGAGATCGGCGAAACAGCTGCGCATGTCTGGAACGCCCCGCAGGGCGCCGTCAAGGCCGTAGGTCCAGCGGTGATAGGGGCACACGATCGTGCCACCGGTATTCCCCGTCGCATTGTCCAGCAAGGTCGAACCACGGTGGCGGCAGAAATTGTGAAAGGCGTTGAGGGTCCCGGTCTTGTCCAGAACTACCAGAACCACGGACGCTCCGACCTCCACAAGCCGGTAGTCTCCGGGTTCGGCGAAGTCACGGGTCGTGCCGGCAAATGCCCAGGCATCGCGAAACAGCGTCGCGCGTTCGAGCATGAACCGGTCCTGGCTGAAATAGGCGTCCGGGCGCAGACGCTTGGCGTCAGTCATTGTGGACCTCCAGTGCGGTCAACAGAAGCTTTGCGGCGGATTTGGAAGAAGTGACGAACCGTGCGTTAATGCCGATCGGATAGAGCGCCTCGACGTTGAAGTAGATGCCGGACAGTCCCGCCGCGACTGTTTCCAGAAGCTCGGCAGGCGCACGCGGGCAGCTGCGCGCAAGGACGTCTTCAAGGCGCTTGACGAAATCGTCCAGCCAGTGTTGCAGCTGCCTAGCGAGCAGCGGATCTCCGGGGGCGGCCGCGCTCAAAGCATTGAATACCAGGACAAGCTGCGGATTGGCGCCACGCGGGTCGAACAGGATATTCAGAAGCGTCTCGAGGCGTTTCTCGTCCGGCAGTGATGACACCAGGTCTTCCATCGCCGTTCTACTGCGCGCGAGAAACCGTTCCACCAGGGCCTCCTGAAGGGCCTCCTTGTTGCCGATATTATGCCGGATGAGCGGCCTTGCCAGACCGGCGATCTCGGCCGTCTTGCCCAGCGTCGCCCCCTCAAGCCCGTAGCGCGCGACACAGTGTTCGAACGCATCCAGGATCTGTTCCCGGCGGTCTTCCTTGATCTCGGGCCGTGCCAATCCGCACCTCCTGATAAATTTTCATTCTTGACAATCAATCTAGCCGATCGCATTTAATTGTCAAGTTTGATAATTTTGGAGCAATCTCTTGGAAATCTTGCTTGCCCCGCTCAGCACTGATTGGCTGCTGGAGTTGGAAGTCTTCATCAACGACTGGTTCTTCGTCCTGGCGCTGGCATTTCTCGGCTTCGAAATGATCCGTTACCGGGTCGTCAGGAAACTGAGCTGGATGCTGATCGGCGATACGCTGACGAACTATGTCACGCTTGCGCTCTTCATCGCCATCACGGTTCTGGCGCTCGGAACCTTCTACGTTGCCGCCTTCTTTTTTGTTTTCCAGTTCGCGATTTTCGATATCGAGATCAATTGGCTGACGGTGCTGATCTGTATCGTGCTGGCAGACCTCGTCTACTATTGGGAGCATCGCTTCCTGCACCGGGTCAACCTGGGCTGGGCGACCCACTCGGTGCACCATTCCTCGCCCTTCTTCAACATATCCGTCGCCTACCGCTTCGGCCCGATGGATTCCTTCTGGCCGGTTTTCTTTCATCTGCCGCTGGTTCTGCTCGGGTTCAATCCGATCGTCGTCCTGTTTGCAGAGGTGATCGTTCAGGTCTACCAGACCGCGCTTCACACCGAGGCCGTCGGCAAGCTGCCCCGTCCCGTCGAAGCGGTGATGAACACGCCATCGCATCACCGGGTTCACCACGGCTCGAACCCGGACTATCTCGACAAGAACTACGGCGGCATCTTCATCATCTGGGACCGCATGTTCGGCACGTTTGCGGCCGAAAGGGAACAGGTCACCTACGGTTTGGTTCATCCCATCAACTCGGTGAACCCCATCATTGCCTTCCTGCACGGCTTCCAGCGCCTTGCCCGGGAGACCTGGCAGACACCCGGCCTTGTCAACAAGGTCCGTGTCCTGGTGAACCCGCCGGGCTGGCAGCCGAAAGAAAACCCGCGAACACCGTCAGACTGAGAGGAGACACACGATGCCAACCACGGCACAACGCATTTCGGCAATCTTGATCAGCGCCGTCCTTCTTGCCGGCGGGGCATTTGCCGCCAGTCTGGTTCCTTCGGCGGAGGCCGAGCAGAAAACCGGCACCAGGAAAGCCCTGGAGATCACCTTTGAAGGCGTCCGCAACAGTGACGGGCACGTGATCGTCTTTGTTTTCGATGACGCGGACGCCTACAACACGTCCGATTATGGCGCTGCCGTCGGCTACAGGGAAGTCCCGGCCTCGACCGGCACGCTGAGTGTCTCTTTTCCCCGCCTGACATCTGGCCCCTATGCGGCCGTTGCGTTCCACGACGAGAATGGAAACCGGGACCTGGACATGAACGGCACGATCCCCCGCGAGGGCTACGCCGTTACGGGCGCGAAGGATGCCTTTGACGAACCTGCCTTCGAAAGGGCCGCCAGCGATGAACGGTCCAGGAGACTGCGGGTGCACTACCTGAACTGAAGCGTTTGCAGAGGCCAGCAAAAAACCGCCGGCTGTCACCAGCCGGCGGTTTGTCATTCATTAGCGATCAGGGATGCCTTACTTGGCTTCCTCTTCGCCAGCAGCCTCGGTGTCAGAAGCCTCCCCATCGGAAGCCTCTGCGTCATCGTCGCCCTTCAGCGAATTCAGCTTCGCAAACACGGCGTCCGCGTCGATTTCCTCTTCCTCTTCGCGCCTGACCGGCTGGCTCGGGTCGAGCGAGAAGGCAGCCGCGATAGCGTCTTCGCTGGTGCTGTCTTCGACCGGCATCAGCGTTTCGACGGGCTCGCCGGCAACAGGTTGCGGTGCGTTCTTCGCGGCCTTTTCAACTTCCATGTCCAGTTCGAGCTGGCTGCACAGCCCCAGCGTAACGGGATCCGACGGCGTCAGGTTGGCCGAGTTCCAGTGGGTCCGGTCACGGATCGCCGCGATTGTCGGCTTGGTGGTGCCGACAAGGCGCATGATCTGCGCGTCCTTCATTTCCGGATGGTTGCGCACGAGCCACAGGATCGCATTCGGACGGTCCTGGCGGCGCGACACCGGTGTATAGCGCGGTCCCTTGCGCTTGGTTTCAGGCACGACAACCTTCGACCCCTGAAGCTTGAGCTGGTACTTGGGATCGTTTTGCGCCTTTTCGACTTCTTC
The DNA here is from genome assembly GCF_965232425.1 of Roseibium sp. Lineage (GTDB taxonomy): Bacteria > Pseudomonadota > Alphaproteobacteria > Rhizobiales > Stappiaceae > Roseibium. Next base: position 3,142,545 of record NZ_OZ246971.1, on the reverse strand, counting down.
ACGCGTCAGCTGGCCGGTCAGGATCGGGTCCAGACCCTTGATGCCCTGGGCCGCCTCACCGTCGGCAATCGCCTTGACTTCAAGCGGGTGCAGTTTGCAGAACGTCGCGATCTGCGTGAAGCTCAGGGCCGTGTTGTCCACGAGCCAGACGGCGGTGGCCTTCGGCATAAGCGGCGTGTTCGCCATCAGATAAATTCCTCTCGTGTGCTCCCCCGCCCGGCAGGGCGAAAAAGCGGTGTTCTAGTTCTGTTTCATGGAAAGTGGCGCGAATATATGCCGAACGCCGCGGAAACGCAAATGGAGTCCGCAACCGGTTGTTTCGGCGCATGACCGTCTCTGTTCACACGTCGACTGTCAGGACGATTTTACCAATATGCCCAGAGCTTTCCATCCGCCGGTGCGCATCCGCAGCCTGTTCGAGCGGGAACGTGGAATCCATGACTGGCTTCACTTTACCGGCTTCGATCAGGGGCCAGACCCGCGATTCCAGGCTTGCCGCTATGGCGGCCTTGAATTCGTCGCTGCGCGGGCGCAGCGTGGAACCGGTATGGGTCAGCCGCTTCACCATGAGGCGTGAGAAATTGACGTTTTCCGCAACACCGTTGAGCGTCGCGATCTGGCAGATGCGGCCCTCCACAGCGGCCGCCTTCCAGTTCCGCTCGACATAGTCACCGCCGACCATGTCGAGAATCACGTGGACCCCCTCGCCGCCGGTGATGTCCAGGATGACCTTCTCGAAGGCGGCGTCGCGATAGTTGATCACATGATCTGCCCCGAGCTTGCGCACGGCCTCCGCCTTGGCCTCGGAACCGACCGTGGTGAACACCTCCGCGCCGAAAGCCTTTGCAAGCTGGATCGCGGTCGTGCCGATGCCGGACGTGCCGCCATGAACCAGGAACCGTTCCCCGGCAACAAGACCGCTGCGATCGAACACGTTGGTCCAGACGGTATAGAACGTCTCGGGAAGCGCCGCCGCTTCAACCATATCCATGCCGTTCGGGATCGGCAGCGCATGACCGGCGTTCACCTTGCAATAGGTCGCATACCCGCCTCCCGGCGCCAGCGCCGTCACCTTGTCTCCGATACGGAAGCGTTTGACCTGCGCGCCGCAGGCCACGATCTCACCGGCGACTTCAAGGCCCGGCAGGTCGGACGCGCCTTTCGGCGGCGGATAGGCCCCTTTGCGTTGAAGAACATCCGGACGATTGACGCCGGCGGCGTGCACCTTGATCAGGATATCATCCGGACCGGGCTCAGGCAGCGGGCGCTTTTCCAAAATCAGAACATCCGCGTCTCCGGGTTCCGAAATTGCAATGGCAGTCATTTCGTCCGGCAAATTCTGCATCAAAACGGTTCCTGTTGGTTCATTTTGGGACTGGCGGGCGGTTGCATGTGTAGCCTATGGTAAATAACCGTCGGTCCGGTGGAAGGAAAGACGGACTGGAAAATCCGGGTGCGGATTTTTTGCAACGGCACGGTTCGGAGAGCGAAGCGATGGGAGTTTTTGACGAAGATATCCCCAAAAAGCCGGAGGCCGGCAAGATCACGGTTGGCGAAGATCTGGCGCGTTTGTCGGAGGATGAGCTTTCCGAACGCATTACGGCCCTTCAGGAAGAAATTAACCGTACAAGGCAGGAACTGGAACAACGCAGCACTATTCGCGATGCCGCGAACTCTGTATTTCGCTGATAGCCTTGGTATTATTTGCGATAAATTCGAATTAATTCAGATCTTTACCGGCATTCTGGTAAATGAGCTAGGTAAATTTTTACGCGTTTACCACTCATTAATCTTTCCAAAGTATAAATATGGCTATCCAGTCATCTGGATTTGAGTGGCTCCTGTCCACTCTGTTTGACGCCTCCCTGTTAAAGACTCAGAGCCGCAACCGTGCGGCTCTTTTTTTTGCTTCGCACGCATAGTATCCTCGAATGGTTCTGGTTAACCGTCGATCCTGCGACCGTCTGGCATGACGCTTGCTCGGTAGATGGCATGACAGCGCGTTCCGTTCCGATACGGGACATCTTTGGCAAGATGTTTCGACACGGGACACAAAAGGCGGATGCGCTTGGAACCGGAAGAGTAGATGAGGCGTAGTTATCCCATGACGGAAGACAAGAAAAAAGCCGAAGGTCCTGCAAGTGCGGTGCACATTGCTCACCATCTTGCAAACTCGGACAACTTCCAGAACCTGTTTCAGGAAGGCATGTCTCTCGTCGAGGAGACCGCCATGTATCTCGACGGCGAAGGCCGGGAAGAAGCCAAGCAACTGCCCCGCCCTGCATCGCTTGCCTATGCGACCGAGTCCATGCGTCTGACCACCCGCCTGATGCAGCTGGCATCCTGGCTCCTGCTTCAGCGCGCCGTGAACGAAGGCGAAATGTCCCGCGAACAGGCGGGAAGCGAAAAGAACAAGGTACGGCTCGACAAACTCAGCAGCGCGACCGGTGGCCCCTCCTGGGACGAACTCCCGCACACGCTGCGTGACCTGATCGAACGCTCCACCCGTTTGCAGGAGCGCGTCGTGCACCTCGACAAGATGCTGTACCGCAAGGGCGAGGAAGAGACGGTCGAAGAAGCGGCCATCAACGATAATCCTGTCGCCTCGCAGCTCAACCAGCTCCACGCGGCATTCGCCAAACTGGGTTGATCCACACGCTCAGGACTGGGTTCTGAAAAGCCGCCGCGAGGCGGCTTTTTTCGTCTGCATGATGTCCGTCTGCCAGCTCCGCATGCCACACGGCATCAAACAAAAAAACCCGGCCATTGGCCGGGTTTTTTGTTCTGCGCGGTCGCTGCAGCACTTAGGAGCCGAGGAAACCTGCAAACTTGTTCTTGAAGCGGGACACGCGGCCGCCGCGGTCCATCAGCTGACGGTCGCCGCCGGTCCATGCCGGATGGGACGTCGGGTCGATGTCCAGCTGCAGCGTGTCGCCTTCCGCACCGTAGGTGGAGCGGGTGGTAAATTCGGTACCATCGGTCATGACGACCTTGATGGTGTGATAGTCGGGATGAATATCCGCTTTCATGACCGGTCCTTTCAGGCGCCACGGCCGGCTTTCACGGAAAGCCAAAGCGTCGGGCGCAAAACGAGATAAAGGGCCGCCGATCCGGATGCGGACGCCGCCCTCAGAAACTGAGGCGGGGATATACCTCAAGGCGGCAGGCAAGACAAGGGGCAAATTCCTGCAATCGGGCTTTGGCTTTGATCAAGGACGCGGCCCCGGCTTTACGGCAAATTGCGTCGTCCGCAGCAATGCGGCAGGCATTGTACACACGATAGAACATGATAAAGACGGATGGGACCGCGCCGGACGGCGCGGACAAGGAGGAGAGGCCGGTTGGCGGACGCGATTGCATCAGAGCTTGACGAAAACGAGAAAAGGACCCGGCGCTCGCTTCGGCCGCTGACGCGCCTGCTGCCCTATCTCACCAAACACCGGGGCATGGTGGCAGCAGCCGTCGCGGCACTTTTCTCCGCTGCCGTGATCACGCTTGTGCTGCCGGCCGCCGTTCGCAGGATGATCGACTACGGCTTCGGAGCGGACGATCCTGCCCTGGTCAATTCCTACTTTGCCGTTCTGATCGGGGTCGTCTGTGCCCTGGCGATGGCCAGCTCCATCCGCTACTTCCTGGTCATGTGGCTCGGAGAGCGCGTCGTTGCCGAGGTCAGGTCGGACGTCTTCGACCACATGACCCGCCTCAGCCCGTCCTTCTACGACAGCGCAAAATCCGGTGAAATCCTGTCGCGCCTGACAGCCGACACCACCCAGATCAAGGCGGCCTTCGGCGCGAGTGCCTCGCTTGCCATGCGCAACCTGATCATGTTTGCCGGCGCGTCCGTCATGATGGTGGTCACCAGCCCGCGCCTTTCGGTTTTTGTGCTGGCCGCCATCCCCGTCATTCTCGTCCCGGTACTCGGGTTCGGCAGAAAGGTGCGCAAAAGATCCCGCTTCGCCCAGGACACCCTTGCCGATGCATCTGCCTATGCCAGTGAAATGCTGGGTTCCGTCCGCACGATACAGGCCTTCACCCACGAACAGCGCAGCGCCAACCGCTATACATCCGACATCGAGGCGGCCTTCACCGCCGCGCGCCAGGCGATCGTGGCACGGGCCACCCTCACCGGCTTTGCCATCTTCGTCATCGGCTCCAGCATCGTCGCCGTGTTGTGGATCGGCGCCAGCGACGTGTTCGCCGGCAGGATCACCGGTGGTGAACTCAGCCAGTTCCTGCTCTATTCCATCCTGGCTGCCGGTTCTCTTGCCGCGCTTTCCGAGGTCTGGGGGGAATTGTCCCAGGCGGCCGGCGCAGCGGAACGGCTGTCCGAGCTTCTTGAAATCGAGCCTGAAATCAAGGCCCCTCCGGTCCCCGCGAAGCTGCCGGAAACCAGACAGGGCGCCATATCCTTCCAGGACGTCTCCTTCGCCTACCGCAACAGCGAGACCATGCCCGTGGTGAGGGATCTGACCCTTGAGGTGACGCCGGGAGAAACCGTCGCCGTCGTCGGCCCTTCCGGTGCCGGGAAGTCGACCCTCTTCAGCCTGCTCATGCGCTACTACGACCCGACATCGGGCGTCATTCGCCTGAATGGCGTTGCGCTTCAGGACCTCGACCCGGTGGATCTGCGCAGTCATATCGCACTCGTTCCGCAGGACACCGCGATCTTCGGCGCATCCGTTGCCGAGAACATCGCCTACGGCCGGCCCGACGCATCACGCGACGAAATTGTTGCCGCCGCCAATGCCGCGCTGGCCGCCCCGTTCATCGAGAACATGACCGACGGCTATGACACCCTTGTCGGCGAACGCGGGATCACGCTGTCCGGCGGTCAGCGCCAGCGGATTGCCATTGCGCGTGCCGTTCTCAGAAATGCTCCGGTGCTGCTGCTGGACGAGGCAACCAGCGCGCTTGATGCCGAGAGCGAGAACCTCGTCCAGAAAGCCCTCGAACGGCTGATGGAAGGCCGTACGACGCTTGTCATCGCCCACCGGCTCGCCACCGTCTTGAAGGCCGACAGGATCGTGGTCATGGAAGACGGACGGATTGTCGAAACGGGCACGCACGCGGAACTGAGTGCCGCCGGCGGTCTCTATGCCAAGCTCGCGCGTCTACAGTTCGGTGCGGAAACGCAAAAGCAACCGGCCTGAAACTCGCGACCTGTGCAGAACCGGTTTCAGGCTTCCCAGACAGGAGGCTTGCCGATCTTCTCGATCAGGAAATCGATGAAGACGCGGACCTTCGCGGTGAGCACGTTCGAGCGCGGATAAACCAGCCAGACGGCCGATCCGTCGCGAACTTCGTAGTCCGGCAGAACCCGAACCAGCGTTCCCTTCTTGAGATCATCGTGGACGCTCCAGACCGAATTCATGGAAATCCCCGCACCGTTCACGGTGGCAACCCGCATGCAGGTGCCATCATCGAAAACCAGGCGGTTTTCGGAACCCGCCGGAGGGAACATGGCAGCGGCCCCGGTCTCCTGTGCCTCCAGCTTCCGCGGCGGGCCATCCCGGAAAACCAGTAGCCGATGCCTGCGCAGGTCTTCAGGTGTCGCCGGCAACTCATGCTGGGACAGATAGCCGGGCGACGCACACAGGATACGTCTGTCGTCAGACAGCTTGCGCGCTCTCAGGCTGCTGTCCTCGATCGCGTAGTTGCGCAGCGCCAGATCAAACGCGCCCTCGATCAGGTCCATCTGCGTGTCGGACAGCCGCAGCTGAAGATCGATCTTCGGATACCGGTCGAGAAACTCGCCGAGGACCGGAGCAATGAAGAGCTGCGTGAACGAACTCGGAGCCGCGAAGCGCAGCGTCCCCTTGACCTCCCTGCCCTGATGCCCCTGCGCCGCGAGAAAGGCATCCTCCTGGGCCAGTATTTCCCGGGCATAGGGAAGAAACTCCGCACCTTCAAGCGACAGGGACACCTTGCGCGTCGACCGGTGCAACAGGTCGGACCCGACCTGCTTTTCCAGCTTGGACAGGCGCGCGCTCGCCACCGCCTGCGCCAGCCCGAGCTGGCGCCCCGCCGCGCTGATGTTCAGCATGTCGGCCGCAAGAACGAAGAGCCTTATGCAATCCGTATCCATCATCTCGGTCCTTTTCGCTTTGTCGGACAGCCCTTCGGAGCGTAGATCCAAACACCGGGTGAATGCGGCACCTGGACAGAGTCCGATGCCGGGACTGAACCCGGGTGCCGCAGCCGGCGTCCGCCAGTTCAGGGCTTGAGTGTCAATTCATAACAAAATCCGAATTCTGAAACCAGTTTTTGCCAGATTAAGTCCAATTCCCGATTGAACTAGATGTTCTGTCGTGAGGCGCTGAACTCTTCCCCAGCGCCGAGCCGTCCTGGATCAGTCTGCCGGGAACGCACCCAAGCATCGCTTTTGGACAAGGATCGTCTCGATGAAATACGACAACTTCACAACCTTCGACGTGAAGGTGGAAAACGCTATCGCAACGGTGACCTTCGATTTCGGCACCGTGAACGTGCAGGGTCAGGAAATGCTGGCCGACCTGAACAGCCTGGCCATGCGGCTCGAGAGAGACCGGGAAACCAAGGTGGTCGTCTTCCAGTCCGCGAACCCCGAGATCTGGGTCTGCCACTACGACACTGAACTTTTGAAGGACATGTCCACCGAGGCGGTTTCCCGCGACGAGGCCGAGCTTCTCGACCTTCAGGCGGTGTGCGAGCGCATCAGCAAGGTACCGCAGGCGACCATCGCCAAGCTGGAAGGGTTCGCGCGCGGCGGCGGCCACGAACTCGCGCTGGCGCTCGACATGCGCTTTGCCGCCCGCGGCAAGTTCAAGTTCATGCAGATGGAAGTCGGCATGGGCATCCTGCCCTGCGGCGGCGGCGCGTCACGCATGGCGCGTCAGACGGGCCTGGGCCGGGCCCTTGAAATCATCCTCAGCGCCCGTGACTTCGACGCCGACGAGGCGGAAGCAATGGGCACGATCAACAAGGCGCTGGAGCCTGACGAGATCGGCGCGTATGTGGACAATCTGGCAAAACGCATCGCCAGCTTCCCCGCTGAATCCATCAATGCCTGCAAGCAGATGGTCTATGAATCCATCGACCGGCCGATCCATGACGCGCTCAAGGCCGAAGCCTACTGGCTCTACCAGGCGACCAGCAAGACACCGGCCGTCAAGCGCTTCACCATCGCCGACGAGCAGGGGCTGGAACATGATATCGAGAACCAGCGCAACTGGCCCGATCTCGTCATGAAGGTTCAGGAGATCAACTGAGCGGCCGGCCCCGGGGACGAAGACGGCCACGTAGACGACCCCGAACGGAAAATGGCCGCCGGCGGACACCGGCGGCCATCGCATGAAGGGATCTTCGTTGCCTGCGGCGGCAGGCATCACGCGTCAGTCGTCGTCGGGAACCGCAACGGTGTAGTTGAGCGGCATTCTTCCGCCATCGGCCATGATCGTCTGGCCGGTGACGTAGCTGGCGTCACGCGACGCGAGAAACGCGGCAACTCCGGCAATTTCGGAAGGTTCGCCGATGCGCTGGAGCGGTGTCCGTGACATCACGCGTTTCTTCGCCGCCGGATCGCTGTTCACCGCCGCCAGCATGTCCGTCATGATCGATCCCGGTCCGATCGCGTTGACCCGGATGCCATGGGGCGCCAGCGCCAGCGCGGTGACCTTGGTCAGCTGCGACACGCCGCCCTTGGACACGCAGTAGGGAATCTGGTTCGGGATCGCGAGCACCGAGTTGATCGACGACATGTTGATGATGCAGCCAGGTTCGCCGCCGTTTTCGACTTTCTCGACCATGTGCCGGGCAACGGCTTGTGAGCACAGGAAGGCGCCCTTCAGATTGACCGCGAGAATCCGGTCGAAATCTTCTTCTTCCAATTCGAGAAAGTCGGCTCCGCCGACAATGCCCGCATTGTTGACCAGGATGTCGATGTCGCCATAACCGTTGAGCGTTTCGGCCACCATGTTGCGGACGTCCAGACGTTCACCGACATTGCAGTGGATATATGTCACATCCCCGAGGCTGCCGAGATCTTCGACCGTTTCCTCGCCTGCCGCGTCGTCGATATCGGCGACGACCACCTTGGCTCCGTCGCTCACAAAGCGTTTGGCGATGGCGAAACCGATCCCTCTGGCTCCACCGGTAACGATCGCAACCTTATTTTCCAAAGACACGAAAAACCTCACGGTTTACTGACCAAAAGCGGCGCAGGAACGCGCCCGCGACGGCCCGACCATAAGTCTCAAAACCGGCGCTGTCGATGGCCGATGAGGTCCTCCAGTAGCGGAACTTTCGCTTGTCAGGCGGAAATCCCGTGTGATTTCAACGCGTCAGTGATTTCATCCAGGATCGCCGGATCGTCGATCGTCGCCGGCATCTTGTAGCTTTCACCATCGGCAATCTGACGCATCGTGCCCCGCAGGATCTTGCCCGACCGCGTCTTCGGCAGCCGCTCCACCGTGATGGCGATCTTGAAGGCGGCGACCGGCCCGATCTTTTCGCGCACCAGTTTGACGAGCTCACGCTCGATATCGGCATGATCGCGGTCGACGCCCGATTTCAGCACCACGAAGCCGCAGGGCAACTGCCCTTTCAGCTTGTCCGCAATCCCGATGACGGCGCATTCGGCAACATCGGGATGCGTTGCCAGAACCTCCTCCATGCCGCCGGTTGAAAGGCGGTGTCCGGCGACGTTGATGATGTCGTCGGTCCGCGCCATGATCGAAAGGTATCCGTCCTCGTCGATGATGCCGGCATCCGACGTCTTGTAGTAACCGGGGAACTCGGCAAGGTAGGCATCGAAGAAACGCTGGTCCGCGTTCCAGAGCGTCGGCAGAACGCTCGGCGGGAGCGGCAGTTTGACCACGATGTTGCCCAGCGTGTTCGCCCCCAGCGGATGTCCGGCATCGTCAAGCACCTGGACATCGTAACCCGGCATCGGCACCGTCGGGGATCCCGGTTTGACCGGCAACTGGCCGAGGCCGAGCGGATTGCCGACGATGCACCAACCGGTTTCGGTCTGCCACCAGTGGTCGATCACCGGCACCTGCAGCTGATCGATCGCCCAGTTGACCGTTTCGGGGTCGGCACGCTCGCCCGCGAGGAACAGAGACCGGTATTGGGACAGATCGTACTTCTTGATCAGCTCGCCTTCGGGGTCCTCCTTGCGGATGGCGCGGAAGGCCGTTGGTGCCGTGAACAGCGACACGACATTGTGTTCCGATATGACGCGCCAGAAGACACCGGCGTCCGGCGTGCCGACCGGTTTGCCCTCGAACAGCACCGTGGTGCAGCCGTGCAGCAACGGTGCGTAGCAGATATACGAATGGCCGACGACCCAGCCCACGTCCGATGCCGCCCAGAACACCTCGCCCGGCTGGATGTCGTAGAGATTGCTCATTGACCATTTCAGGGCGACCATGTGCCCGCCATTGTCCCGGACAACGCCTTTCGGCTGCCCGGTCGTGCCGGACGTGTAGAGAATGTAGAGCGGATCGGTTGCCTTGACCGGCACGGGAGCGACTGTCCGTCCCGCTGCCCTGGCCTCGTCCATGAGGCGTCCGAGATCGTGATCCCGGCCCTCCGTCATCTCTGCTTCCAGTTCCTCGCGCTGGAACACGAAACACGAGTCCGGCTTGTGCGCGGACAATTCGATCGCCTGGTCGACAAGCGGTTTATAGGCAATCACGCGCCCGGGCTCGATGCCGCAGGAGGCCGCGATGATCGCCTTGGGGGAAGCGTCATCGATCCGGGTCGCCAGTTCGTTGGCTGCGAACCCGCCGAAGACGACGGAGTGAATGACACCGAGACGCGCACAGGCGAGCATCGCCATCACCGCCTGCGGGATCATGGGCATGTAGATGATCGCCCGGTCGCCCTTTGTCAGTCCCTTGTCGGCAAGAACGGCCGCGAAGGCCTCGACCTCATCGAGCAGTTCCTCAAACGTGTAGGTCGCCTTTTTGCCGGTAATCGGGCTGTCGTAGATCAGCGCGGGCTGGCCGGGTCGGCCGCGTTCCACGTGCCGGTCGAGGCAGTTGTAACAGGTGTTGCACTCCCAGTCCGGGTACCATCGGCCGTATTGCCCCTGGTCCGGATCGAAGACCGTGTCCGTCGTCGAAATCCAGTCGATTTCGGCGGCCGCAGACTTCCAGAAACCCTCCGGATCGTTTTTCCAGCCCTGGTAGACCTCGTGATACCGGCTTGCCATGTCAAATCCTCCCGAAAAGCCGTCTCGGCAATTTGTGACTACACTGCTGTAAGACAATGCGGAAATGCAAGTGCGCTGGCGTAAGCAATTAGGTGGTCGGGTCTTTACGTAATCTCTCTGGCGTGCTTGTTTCCGCCCTCCTGCCCAGCACCCGAGACAGCTTTCCGTCCCATGTTACCGATTACCGATCCCTGGTTCTATTTCGCCGCTTTTCCGGCCGTCATTCTCGTCGGCCTTTCCAAGGGCGGCTTCGGCGGTACGCTGGCCATGCTGGCGGTTCCGATCCTGACCCTGGCGATATCCCCCATTCAGGCGGCCGGGATCATGTTGCCGATCCTCCTCTTGATGGATGTCGTCGCGCTGCTCGCCTATCGCGGACGCGCGGACTGGACCTGCCTTGCCATCATGCTGCCTGCCGCCGTCGTCGGCATCGTCATCGGCTGGGCGGCGGCAGCCTGGGTCAACGACAATTTCATCACCCTGCTGGTGGGCGTGACCTCGCTTGCCTTCGTTGCGGATTATGTTTTCAAACGGCGCAAGCAGGAGACGGCAAGCGGGCACAAACCGGCATGGGGTTTCTTCTGGGGCGGTGTTGCCGGGTTCACCAGCTTCATCAGTCACACAGGCGGGCCGCCCTATCAGATGTACACCGTGCCACTCAGAATGCCGAAGCTGCTGTTCGCCGGCACGGCCGTCATCTTCTTTGCCGCGGTCAACGCCATCAAGGTCGTCCCGTATTTCCTGCTCGGTCAGTTCGACACCACGAACCTTGCCACGTCGGCGGTGCTCATGCCGCTTGCCCTCGTCGCAACCCTCGCCGGCGTGCGGCTGATCAGGATCATCAACGCGGAAACCTTCTACAAGCTCATCTACGTTTTCATGGGCCTGATCGGCGCCAAGCTCACCTATGACGGGCTCACCAACCTGCTTGCCTAGCCCGCACCAAATTCAAACGGGAGATTGCGCGGACCGGCGTTTCCGGATTTGATAGACAAAACAGGGCAATAGCTGGGAGGAAAGTCATGGATGCCGGCCTCAGCCCCTTCGAACAGGGGCTCGACAAGAACACTGCAAACTTCGCTGCGCTGTCTCCGCTCAGCTTTCTGGCGCGTGCGGCCGACGTCTTTCCGGAAAAGATCGCCATCGTTCACGGCGGCCAGCGCACCGATTACCGGACCTTCTACCGCCGCTCCCGCCAGCTCGCCTCGGCCCTGTCGGGACTTGGCATCGGCAAGAACGACACGGTCAGCGTGATGCTTTCCAACGTGCCACCGATGCTCGAAGCGCACTATGGCGTGCCGATGACCGGGGCGGTGCTGCACTCCATGAACACCCGTCTGGATGCCGCCATCATTGCCTTTCAGCTCGACCATGCCGACTGCAAGGTCCTGATCACGGACCGCGAATATGCCCCCGTCGTGAAGGAGGCCCTGTCGATCGCCACCGTCGAACCGGTGGTCATCGACTATTCCGATCCGGCATTCCCGCAGGACGGTGAGCGCCTGGGCACGAGCGACTACGAAGAGTTCGTGCAGTCGGGAGATCCGGAGTTCGACTGGTCGTTGCCGGGTGACGAATGGGACGCGATCACGCTGAACTACACGTCGGGGACGACCGGAAATCCGAAGGGTGTCGTCTATCACCACCGCGGCGCCTACCTGCTCGCGCAGGCCAATGTGATCACCGCGTCCATGGCAAAGCACCCGGTCTATCTGTGGACCCTGCCGATGTTTCACTGCAACGGCTGGTGTTTTCCCTGGTCGATCTCCATCGTCGCCGGAACGCATGTCTGCCTCCGCTGGGTGCGCCCGCAGTCCATGTGGGACCTGATCGCCGACGAGAACGTCACCCACCTGTGCGGCGCGCCGATCATCATGTCCACACTGCTGAATGCATCACCGGACGACAAACGCGAGTTGGAGCGTGAGGTCGAGTTCTTCACCGCGGCGGCCCCGCCGCCCGAAAGCGTGCTTGCGGCGATGAAAACGGCCGGCTTCAACGTCACCCACCTGTACGGTCTGACCGAGGTGTACGGTCCCGCCGTCGTCAATGACTGGAAATCGGACTGGGACGTCCTGCCGCTGGAACAGCAGGCCCAGAAAAAGGCGCGCCAGGGGGTCCGCTATGTCGCCCTGGAGGACCTGAAGGTTCTCGACCCGGAGACGCTTGCCCCGGTCCCGGCTGACGGCACCACCCTCGGCGAGGTCATGTTCCGCGGCAATGTCGTCATGAAAGGCTACCTGAAGAACCCGGACGCAACCGCGAGCGCCTTTGAAGGCGGTTGGTTTCATTCCGGCGATCTCGGCGTCATGCACCCGGACGGCTATATCCAACTCAAGGACCGCTCCAAGGACATCATCATTTCGGGCGGCGAGAACATCTCCTCCATCGAGGTGGAAGATGTGCTCTACAAGCACCCGGATGTCCAGGCAGCGGCGGTGGTTGCCAGGCCCGACGAGAAATGGGGGGAAACACCCTGCGCCTTCGTCGAGCTTGCCGGCGGCTCAACGGTTACGGAAGCGGACTTGATCGCGTTCTGCCGGGAGCACATGGCCGGTTTCAAGGCGCCCAAAACGGTGGTCTTTTGCGAGTTGCCGAAGACATCGACCGGCAAGATCCAGAAGTTTGCCCTGCGCGAGCAGGCGAAGCAGCTGTGAGATAAAACAAAATCGCCGCACAATGTGCGGCGATCCAAACCTTCCTCAAACAGTTATAAACTGTCTAGTGAAGCGTCTTGTCATGCCTTATTCGCTCAATCTCGTCCTTGATCTTGAGCTTTTGTCTTTTCATGTCGGCCAATTCCAGTGAGTCTGTACTCGGGTGCATAAGAGCGTCTTCGATTTTGCGCTTCATTTCCGCGTGACGGCGCTCAAGTTCTTCGAGATGCGACTGCATTGACATGGATAAACCTCCTGTCTGTTGGCTCAACATTACCATCGTGCCACATGAAATCTGGCCTTGTCGATTGCAGAATCCGCATATCTGATCCATTTCGCCGACAAAATATGCATTCGTACATCTATCCTTAGAAAACCCTAAAGAACGCCCGTCGATTAACTGTCTAAAATCGCACGATAATCGCGCCTGTTTACTTCGCCGGCTGAGGAAATCACGCTGTGAACAATTATTGGACAATTGTGGAGCCATCCCGCCTCGCATCGCGGCTGCCGGCAGGTTGGCGGGCGTGAAAGATGCTATCTTGCCCGCAACGGGCAAAATAGACTAGGACTTGATTCCTGGGCGTTGGGGAACAGAGGGCCAAATGGACACGGATGCTTTGCGAATGGAGCTTGCGCAGCTTCGTCAGGAACACAGGGACCTTGACGTCGCCGTGGAGGCGCTTGCGGCAACATCGAATCATGACGTCCTGCAGCTGCAGCGCCTCAAGAAGAAGAAGCTGCTGATCAAGGATCGCATCTCCGCACTCGAGGATCAGCTTTTCCCGGACATCATTGCATAACCCCTGCAAGGGGCAGGTCAGCCAGGCTGAACCGGCCGCGGGCGTTTTTGTTGGCATCCGCGCCTTTCCGGGGTTGCGATGCTGGCCGCTCTGCCTATACTCCGCGCCTTTCTGAGCCCCGGGCATGTGGAGCAAGCAATGGCAAATGCGGATGTCGCGATCATTATGGGAAGCCAGTCGGACTGGCCGACGATGAAACACGCGGCCGAAACGCTCGACCAGCTCGGCGTCAGCTACGAAGCCCGGATCGTCTCGGCACACCGCACGCCTCAGCGCATGTATGACTTTGCCACGGGCGCAAAGGCGGAAGGCTTCAAGGTGATCATTGCCGGGGCCGGCGGCGCAGCGCATCTTCCCGGTATGACGGCCGCGCTGACCCCGCTGCCCGTGTTCGGCGTTCCCGTCGAGAGCCGCACCCTGTCCGGCGAGGACAGCCTGCTGTCGATCGTGCAGATGCCCGGCGGCATTCCGGTCGGCACCTTGGCCATCGGCAAGGCCGGGGCAACGAATGCCGGGCTGCTTGCCGCCGCCGTGCTCGCCCTCGGCGATCCTGCAATCGAGGCGGCACTTGACGCCTATCGCGCCGAACGCACGGCGGACGTCGCCGAGTTCCCGGCAGACGACATCTGAAACCAGAAAACGCGAGACTTCGAAGATGAGCGACAAACGGCTAAGCCCGGGCGACACCGTCGGTATACTTGGCGGAGGCCAGCTCGGCCGCATGCTTGCTCAGTCTGCGGCCAGTCTCGGACTGAAGACCCATATCTACTGCCCCGACCCGCACAGTCCCGCCTTCGACGTGAGCGCAACCTTCACCATTGCACCCTACGAGGACATCGATGCGCTGAACCGGTTTGCGGATGCCGTTTCGGTCGTCACCTACGAATTCGAGAACGTACCCGGACCGACCGCTGCGCATCTGGGTGCGAGGGTTCCGGTGCGCCCCGGTGCGCGCGCGCTGGAAGTTTCCCAGGACCGTCTCTTTGAAAAACGGTTCCTGTCGGAGACCGGCATCGCGATCGCCGGCTTCGCGGATATCGGTTCACAATCGGACCTGGACAGCGCCCTGAAGGATTTTGGCGGCAAGGGCGTTCTGAAAACCCGGCGCTTCGGCTATGACGGCAAGGGCCAGTTGATGATCCGGGAACCGGGCGATGCGGAGGGTGCATTTGACGGGATCGGCGCCGTGCCCGCTGTTCTTGAGGCGCTGATCGCTTTCGAATGCGAGGTCTCCGTCATTGTCGCCCGTGATCTTGACGGCACATCCCGCAGCTTCGACATCGCACGCAACCACCACGAAAATCATATTCTCAAGACCTCCACGGTTCCCGCCGGCGTGTCGGCCCGGACCGCGGAGACAGCCCGTCAGATGGCCGAGCAGATTGTTCACGGCCTGGATTATGTCGGTGTCATGGGCGTCGAGATGTTTCTTGTCCGGGACCAAGGCGGAGAAAAACTTCTGGTCAATGAAGTCGCGCCGCGCGTTCACAATTCCGGCCACTGGACGCAGGACGCCTGCCTGACATCGCAGTTCGACCAGCATATCCGTGCCGTCGCGGGCTGGCCGCTCGGCTCTGCGGAACGGCATTCGGACGCCGTCATGGAAAACCTGATCGGCTTCGAAGCCGACACCTGGACGGACGTGCTGAAGGACCCCGGCGCTCGGCTTCATCTTTACGGCAAGGCCGAAACCCGCGCAGGCCGCAAGATGGGGCACGTCAACCGGATCACACCTAGATCCTGACCAGACCCAGCTCTTCCCTGCGCGCAAACCGGTAGTTGGCCAGCAGCGCAACACTTGCCAGGCCGCCGGCAAGTCCGAGCCAGACGCCGACGCCGCCCCAGCCCGCCAGGAAACCGAGCCCAAGCGACAGGCTGATGCCGACGACCCAGTAGCCGAACAACGCGTAGAGCAAGGGTATTGTCGTGTCCCCCAGACCGCGCAGATTGTTCACGCCGATGATCTGCCCGCCGTCGGCAAGCTGGAACAGCGCCGCGACCAGCAGGAAGGAAACGCCGTAGGCAAGAACCTCCAGCGCTTCCGGATCTGAAAAATCGAGATAAAGCCCGATCAATGTCTCGGGGATCGTCCAGAAGACAATCGCAAAGCACACCATGAAGAACGTGGTGACCCAGAGCGATGTCCACCCGGCCCGTCCGATACCCGCCCGGTCGCCACGGCCGGCCGCAAGGCTGACACGCGTCATCGCTGCCATGGAGAGCCCGACGGGTACCATGAACGTGATCGATGCGATCTGAAGCGCGATGCCGTGTGCGGCCAGCGGCACGGTACCGAGCCAGCCAATCATGATGGCCGAGGCCGTGAACAGCGATCCTTCCGCCACGATCGTCAGCCCGATCGGCGTGCCGAGCCGGAGGATCTGGAAAAAGACCGGCCAGTCGGACCGCCAGATGCGGCCGAGAAGATTGTATCGGCGCAGTTTCGGATGCAGCAGTGCATAGCCGAGCAGGAACAGGAACGTGGTCGTTGCACTGAGGACGGACGCGAAACCCGCGCCGACAAGCTCCAGCCTCGGGAACCCGAAATGTCCGAAGATGAGCAGGTAGTCCAGGATGGCGTTGGCAACCGCACCGGCTATTGTTGCCCAAAGCACGACCTGGGTGCGCTCCATGACGGTCAGGAACCCCCGGATGGCCATGATCAGCAGGGCAGGCAGCATGGTCCATTGCAGAACCTGCATGTAGATGCCCGCAAGCCGTGCCAGTTCCGGCTCCTGGCCGAGCAACAAAAGGATCGATTCGGTGAAGAACAGGATGATCCAGACAGGAACGCAGAAAATCACGGAGATCCAGAACCCCATGCGGACCGCGCGCCGCAAGTCACGGGGCCGCCGCTGACCGCGCGCCCGCGCCGCAAGCGGAATGACCGCCTGGAGGATACCCATGCCGAAGAACCACAGGAGCATGTAGAAATTGAACGCCAGCACGGAGGCGGCAAGCTCCACCGCTCCGAGGCGGCTGATCATCAGGACGTCGGTGGTGTTGATCGCGATCTGCGCCAGCTGTGCGCCGGCGAGTGGCATGCCGAGCGACAGCGTCGGCAGGATGTCACTCTGCCACAACGACTTTGACTGCGCCGAATCGGGCTCCCTTGACGCGGGATGCGCCATTGCTTCCTCCAACAAACGGGGCGTTGAACCGCCTTCTTGAACGAGGCATTTGGGTTCTGGTGAGAAAATCACCTCTAGTCTTCAATCGCTCTTGTGTCCATCTTTCTTCTGGTCCGGCACATGGTGCAGGGTCTGATTTCGCCCGGATTATTTGCGAATGGCTGTGGACAGGTGATGCCGCCTCTGGTATGTACCGCCCTCATGTGAGCGACGCGTCAGCGGCGATCAGGTCTCTGTACACAAGTGAATGCATGGCAGCCCGGTGCTGCATTGGCACGTCACGCTGTGCGTTCGGGACGATCGATTGAAGGGCTGATAAGGCGTCTTTAATCAAGGTTTTAATTTGCCCGCGGGTTGGCTGCAGGGCATCGAGAACAGGAAAAAACGCGTGCAGGTTTTGGTTCGCGACAACAATGTCGATCAGGCGCTGAAGGCGCTGAAGAAAAAGATGCAGCGCGAAGGCATCTTCCGTGAAATGAAACTTCGCGGCCACTTCGAAAAGCCGTCCGAGAAAAAAGCCCGTGAGAAGGCCGAAGCCGTGCGCCGCGCGCGCAAGCTGGCCCGCAAGCGTGCACAGCGTGAAGGTCTGCTTCCAGGCAAGTCCGCTCGCCGCTAACCGCGGCTTGAGTGCACCCGGCTGAAAGGCCTCTTCTCTTTTGCAGATTTGCCGCAAGGCCGACCGGGTTCACGGTCGGCTTTTGGCGTTTTACAAAGAATATGCCGGACGGAAACACCGTAGGGCAACGGCAGCCACATTCCCGCCCTATTGGAGGTCGATGAACGGCATGTCCGAACGCTTGAATGTCAGAGAGCATATGTGCCGCATGCGCAACTTCCTGCCACACGCGACCCTGTTCGCCTTTGCAACGCTCCTGGCCGCGTGTAACACCGCCGGCGTTTATGATGACGTGCCAGTCAACAAGTCGGCCGGATCCTCGACCAACATTGCTTCGCTGACGGCCGTGATCGAATCGAACCCTTCGGACGCGACGGCCTACAGCACGCGTGGCATCGCCTATGGCCAGGCCGGCAAACTCGACCAGGCGATCGAGGATTTCAACCGCGCCCTTCAGCTCAATCCCCAGTCCTACCAGACCTATGCCAACAGGGCGCTCGTCTATCGCCGCCAGGGCAAGAACGATCTGGCCGTTTCGGACTATACGCGCGCGATCAATATCAAGCCTGACTATGACGTCGCCTATGTCGGCCGCGGCAACATCTATCGTCAGCAGGGCAACTACAACGCTGCGCTTGCCGACTTCAATTCCGTGATCGCCCGCGACAGCAGTGACGCCCGCGCCTTCTACAACCGGGGCCTGATCTACCAGGCTCAGAAGCAGGACAGTCTTGCCATCGAGGATTTCGCCACTGCAATTGGCCTCAACCCGAAGGCAAGCGCACCCTATATCGCCCGGGGCATTTCCTATCTCGCGGTCAACGACCCGAATGCCGCGTTCGAAGACCTGTCCATGGCCGTGAATCTCGACCGGGAATCGGCGATTGCCTGGGCAAATCGCGGTCTCGCGCTGGAACTTCTCGGCAAACCCAAGGACGCCCGCCGCAACTATTCGCGCGCCATGTCGCTGGACAACTCCAACAAGATCGCCCGCGAGGGCCTCGGCCGCGTCGGCCAGGGCTGAAGCCACCCGCCCCCTCCAGGCAACCCGCCTGATCCAGATCAACGCGAAGACGTGCCCTCGCGCTATCATTGAGACCTGCCTGCAGCCGTTCTCAAACTGACGGGAGGTCTCATGAAAACCATCCTGATACTGGACGGTCACCCTGATCCCGACGACGGCCATCTGTGTCATGCGCTCGCGCACGCTTATGCCACCGGTGCGGAACGCGCGGGGCATCGCCAGAACCTTGTCCGCATCGCGGATCTCGACTTTCCCCTTCTGCGCAAACCGTCGGATTTCACCGATGAGCCGAGCCCCGAGGCCGTCAGGCCAGCGCGTGACGCTCTGCTGGAGGCAGATCATCTCGTGCTGATCTATCCCCTCTGGCTCGGAACGCTGCCGGCTTACACCAAGGGTTTTCTGGAACAGCTTCTTCACTACGACACGGCGTTCGAACGCTCTGCGAACGACCGCTGGCCGAAGGGCAAGATGCGCGGAAAATCCGCACGCATCATCCTGACCGCAGGCATGCCGGCCCTCGCCTACAGGCTCTGGTACGGCGCGCACAGCCTGAAGAGCCTGAAGCGGAACATCCTCGGCTTCGTTGGGTTCAAACCGGTCAGATCAACGGTGTTCGGCATGGTCGAACACGCCGAACCGGCACAGGTCGGCCGCTGGCTGAAGACGATGGAAACGCTGGGTGAAAGAGCGATCTAGAACGGACACGTCGAGCGGAACGTGACCCGTTCGCCGCCGGTCGGATGATGCAGCTCAAGGCTCTCCGCATGAAGCATCAAGCGGTCCGATGCCGCCAGTGCAACACCTTCGGCATAGAACCGGTCGCCGAGGATCGGATGTCCCAGCGCCAGCATATGCACCCGCAATTGATGCGAACGGCCGGTATAGGGAAAGAGCCTGACGCGTGTCGCTCTTTCGGACCGGCCGATGACCTCCCACCTGGTGAGTGCCGCCTTGCCGTTGTCGAAGCACACCATCTGTTTCGGACGGTTGGGCCAGTCGCAGATCAGCGGCAGGTCAACCTCGCCGGTGTCTGTGTCCAGATGGCCCCAGACGTCGGCAATGTAGGTCTTGCGGGTCTTGCGGCGCTCGAACTGCAGGCCGAGGTGGCGCTGCGCGGCAGGGTTCATCGCAAGCACCATGACGCCGGACGTATCCATGTCGAGGCGGTGCACGATGCGGGAGTTGGCGTAAACCCCGCGGGACCGGCTCTCCACGCAGTCCCCGTGTTCGGGTGCCTTGCCCGGCACGCTCAAAAGGCCGCTCGGCTTGTCGATGACCAGAAGATCTGCATCCGAATGGATCACCGGCAGGAAGGGATCCATCGGGGGATCGTAATCGAAAGACTGAGGCACCGCGGTCGTCATCGCCAGTTTTCCGCGCCCTTCCGGATAAACGAAAGGCGCAGTTCCGAACCGCGCCTTTGCACAAAGACGGGCGCGGCCACGCCCTGATTTCGGAGCCGGTTCAGACTGTCAGGATCGCCAGGATGATCGTCAGCACGGTCACGGCGGTCGGCGGGATCCAGCCGGAATCGCCAAGAGCAAGACCAATGGCGGAAGCGACCATGGTGGCAATCAGCATCAACCATCCGAACACGACGGCAGTGGTGCCGCCAAAGCCGAACAGGATAAGGCAGATGACGATGTTGATGACGGCAATGGTGCCGACTTTGGAAAAGTTGATGAAGCCTTCGTAAGTCCGCTCGTGAGCGTCATAGTCCATCGCGGGCGCTTTTTCGTCAGACATTCAGATCCCCAGGAAAAACAACAGTTGGATGACTTCATACAATAAAGACTTCGGGGTCCGCAATGTCGGCAAACACATAATCCGACAGGTTTGACGCGACTTTTTGGCCTAGGCGGGACAAACAGGCTTGCCGGGAGCGAATTTTACCCTGGCGCCCCGGTCAGGCCGCGTTCGACGCCCCCGCAAGGCCGGCACCGCGGAGCACATCATCCTGGCGCTGCCGGACCTTCGCCGCCTCGAAGCCCTCGATCTGCTCGTTGAACAGCTGGAAGAAATTCAGCTGGGCGCGCAGATGCAGGAAAACACCGCCAAGCCCGATGGCTGCACGATCCATGAAGACAAATTCCTGCGGCACGGTGACCGGGCCAAGCTGCTTGAGCGCGGAATGCACCTTGAAGGCTTCTTTCCGGCCGTATTCGGCGGCGGAAACACCGTCCGCGATCGAACGCACCCGGTCGCTGAGCAGCGGGCCGTAGATGAACCGCGCCCAGATATTGAGAACCTCGACGACTTCCTTCTTGAGGTTCTTGAACCCCCAGCGCTCATAGGCCGACACGACCCGGTCGTTGTCTTCCTCCAGCAGGCCGAGATAGAGATTGACCACGCCTTCGACAAAGGATTCCGGGAACACCCGGATACAGCCATAGTCGAGCAGGTTGATCCCGGCCGGCCGGCCTTCCTGTTCGAACACGGTGTAGTTTCCAAGATGCGGGTCGCCATGAATCACACCGTAGTGGCTGAAAGGGTGCCACCAGGCGTGAAACATGGTTTTTGCCAGGTGATTGCGGTCTTCCTGGTCATGTTCCTTGTAGTCCAGCAGCGGTTTGCCGGTGAGCCAGCCCATGGTCAGGAGCCGGCGCGTTGACAATTCGTCGACGACCGAGGGAACGCGGATCTGTTCGGTGTCGGACAGGATCTCCTGATACATCGCGATATGCGCTGCTTCGCGCGCATAGTCGAGTTCCTCGCGCACCCTGGCGCTGATTTCCTTCGCGATTTCGCGCGTATCGATCGCCGGGCTCATGCGCCTGTGCAACGAGAACAGCATCTGCAGCTGCGAAAGATCGGCTTCGACCGCCGAGGCCATGTCCGGGTACTGGAGCTTGCAGGCCAGGACGCGCCCGTCGTGGGCGGTGGCCCTGTGCACCTGTCCAAGCGATGCGGCCGCCGCCGGCTCACGACCGAATTCGGCAAACCGGCCCTGCCAGTCCGCACCGAGTTCCGCGCGCATCCGGCGCTTGACGAATGCCCATCCCATCGGCGGCGCACTCGCCTGCAGCTTTGCGAGTTCGGTGGTGTATTCGGGCGGCAGCGCGTCGGGAATGGTGGAAAGGAGCTGCGCCACCTTCATCAGCGGCCCCTTGAGCCCGCCCAGCGCTTCCGCAAGCTCTGCCGCGTTCTTGGCGTTATCGAGATTCATCCCGAAGAACCGGGCCCCGGCGAACTTGGCGGCGATGCCGCTCATGTTCGTGCCGACCTTGGCATAGCGCCCCATGCGGGCGGTGAACCGGTTGCTTTCGCGATCTTTTGACTGTGCCATTCGGCAAGCTACTCCCTGCGCCTGATCCTGTTTGCGCCATCCGGCCGGA
Organism: Roseibium sp.; assembly: GCF_965232425.1. Lineage (GTDB taxonomy): Bacteria > Pseudomonadota > Alphaproteobacteria > Rhizobiales > Stappiaceae > Roseibium. Next base: position 3,120,784 of record NZ_OZ246971.1, on the reverse strand, counting down.
AATCAATAATCCAACACATATGACCTACGGCATAGAAATCCAGCTGGACCAGTCGACAAAACGCCGCTTTCGAAACTTACATCCGCTCAAGCGCTGCGGCAATTTCATCCCGGGCCCGGGTCATTCCCTTGTAGTCGAGCTGGTCTTCCGACAGATCCATCAGTTGATCGCGCAGGTCGGACGCAATGCGTTTCCGGTCGTCCTGCTCTGCCAGCTTCGCCAGCGGATCGTGATGGATCCGGATCGTGAAGAGGATATCTCCGCTTCCGGCAAGCCTGCGTAGCGTCTGCCGCTCCACCCTTAGAAACAGCCTCGCGAACGTTTCTTGCGTCACGCCAAACGGAATACGCTCCGGCATCGGGTGATGCAGGTTGCTGTCGGGATAGATCGACCAGTTGAACCGGCACACCAGCTGATCCGTTGTCAGGTTCTGGAACAGCCGTTCCACGACCTGCCCCATGCGCGCACCGTTGAAGTCCGGCACGCCCTCGTGGATCCCGGACATGGACCGGCCGATTTTTTCCGAAAGCCGCCACGATGACGGGAAACACACAGACGCCGCGACAAGTCGGTAGCCGTCCGGTCCCTTGCGCATGACCACAAGGTCTTCCTGCACCAGTCTGGACGCGGTCAGCAGGGCATCATCACCATCCAGCGCGATCCTCCGACCGGTGCCGGTGATCGCCACCGTGCCCGTCTTGAAGGAATGCGTTTGACCGTGAAACCGTTTCAGGTTGTCCGTGACCAGGTCCAGCACTTCACGCTGAACGTCGAGCGTATCCTGCTCGGCGCGGAAAACGGCAGCAATGTCCTTGGAAAAAAGGCGTTCCTTTTCCACCAGATGCACGTCCAGGAACGGGTCCGGCTCCAGCCAGGCCTCTTCGCCGATCGGTTTCAGTCCGACGGTGAAGGGCCGCGTCGATCCGTCATAGGGACGATGCCGGAACGGTGGCTCTTTGGGAACTGGCATCGGCGCGCGATCCGTTTACCTCACGCCGTGTCCAGCTCTTCAAGCTCATCGATGATCCGTTCGATGACGGAAAGACCCTTTTTCCAGAAGTCGGGGTCCGTAGCGCTCAGGCCGAACGGTGCCAGCAGTTCCGAATGATGCTTCGTGCCACCGGCCTTCAAAAGCTCGAAATACTTCTCCTGGAATCCGGTTTCGGCATCTTCATAGACCGCAAAGAGCGAATTCACGAGGCAGTCGCCGAACGCGTAGGCATAGACATAGAACGGCGAGTGGATGAAATGTGGAATGTAGGTCCAGAACGTTTCGTATCCCTCGTTCAGCTTGATCGCGGGCCCGAGGCTCTCGCCCTGAACCGACATCCACAGCTCGCCGATCTTTTCGGCGGTCAGCTCGCCGTTGCGCCGTTCCGTGTGGACCTTGCGCTCGAAGCTGTAGAATGCGATCTGCCTGACCACCGTATTGATCATGTCTTCGGCCTTGGACGCCAGCATGATCTTGCGGGTTTGCGGATTGTCCGCCTTCGCCAGAAGCGACTTGAATGTCAGCATTTCGCCGAAGACGCTGGCGGTCTCCGCGAGCGTCAGGGGGGTCGGTGCCATCAGTGGACCGTTGTGACCGGCCAGCACCTGGTGGACGCCGTGCCCGAGTTCGTGGGCGAGCGTCATCACGTCACGGATCTTGCCCTGGTAGTTGACCAGCACATAGGGATGCGCACTCGGCACCGTGGGATGGGCAAAGGCCCCCGGCGCCTTTCCTGACCGGGCCGGCGCGTCGATCCAGCCCTTGTCGAAGAACCGGCCCGCAATTTCGGACATCTGCGGCGAAAAGGCGTCATAGGCGGACAGCACCGTCTGCCGCGCTTCGTCCCAGGGGATCACCCGCGTGTCCGCGTCCGGAAGCGGCGCGTTGCGGTCCCAGCTGTTCAGCTGATCCTTTCCAAGCCAACCCGCCTTGAGCTTGTAGTACCGGTGGGAAAGCCGCGGATAGGCATCGCGGACGGCGGCCACGAGCGCGTCCACGACGTCGCGCTCAACCCGGTTGGCCAGGTGTCTGCTGTCGGCAATGTCCTTGAAATTGCGCCAGCGGTCGGAAATTTCCTTGTCCTTTGCCAGCGTGTTGGTGATCAAAGCGAAGGTTCTCAGGTTCTCCGAAAAGGTCTCGTTGAGCGCCTGAAAGGCCTCGCGGCGCTTGTCCGCCGACGGGTCGACCAGAAGATTGAGCGTCGGTTCGATCGCAAGCTTGTCGCCGTCGACGTTGAACGTGAGCGCAGCCATCGTCTCGTCGAACAGCCGGTTCCAGGCATTGCTTCCCGTGACCGACTTTTCGTGAAACAGCTGTTCGACACGATCTTCGAGCTGATACGGCTTGCCCTTGCGCAGATCCTCGACCCAGGGCCTGTAATGCCCGAGCTGGCTGTCCTCCAGCGCCGCATCCATGACCCCGTCTTCGACGGTATTCAGCTCAAGACCGAAAAACAGCAGGTGGGAACTCGCCGTCGTGATCTGCTCCTGCACGTCGCCGTAAAACTTCTGTGCCGCAGGGTCGATGGTGTTGCCAGCATAGACCAGACCCGCGAACGAAATCAGCCGCCCCATGAGATCTTCCAGGTCCTCATAGGCGCGGATCGCGGTCACGAGGGCCGCAACATTGTCCTTCGCCAGCTCCGAAAGCCGGCCCTTGTAAGAGGCTTCGAACGTTTTCGCGCGTTCCAGGCTTTCTTTCAGATCGCGCTCGATCTCGGGGGCATCCATAGCGGCATAGAGATCGGTCAGATCCCACTCCGGCAGGGCACCGAGTTCTGCGGGTCCGGCGGACTGGGGAGCATGGACGGGGTGCGGAAGAGGCATATTCAACTCCGGTGAGACCCTGCCCGATCGGGCAGCAGGCGTGTGTTTTCCGATATGTAGGACGGTCGGCCGCCGCCGTGCAATTCGGAAATCCGAAAATTCTCGTTTGTCGGGGACGATTTATTTACCCGATTGCGACCACAATGGATCGAAACGAGACAATTTCAAGTGAACTGATCCGGCCCATGCAAGCATCCAGTGGTAAAATTCTCATTGTCGACGACGACCCGATTCAGCGCCGGCTTCTCGAAGAAGCGGTGAAGAAATTCGGCTATCGCTCGAAAACGGCCGAAAACGGCGTCGAGGCGATGCAGATCATGAACGGTCCGGAGGCCAGTGAGGTCGACCTCATTATCCTGGACATGGTCATGCCGGAACTGGATGGCATGGGTGTTCTGGAGCAGCTGCGCAGCAACAAGAATGCGACGCCGGTGATCGTTCAGACCGGCCATGGCGGCATTGACACCGTGGTCAGCGTCATGAATGCCGGCGCGCAGGATTTTGTCGTCAAACCGGTTGCGCCCGAACGGCTCAATGTCTCGATCCGCAACCTTCTGAAGACTTCCGCCCTCGAAGATGAAATCACCCGGTTCCGGAAACAGGCGTCCGGCACGCTGACCTTTGCGGACATCATCACGCACTCGGCGGCCATGGAACGTGTGATCAGCCTGGGCAAGCGCGCGGCCGCCTCCAACATTCCGATCCTGATCGAAGGCGAGAGCGGCGTCGGCAAGGAGATGATCGCCAGCGCCATCCAGGGATCCAGCGACCGCAGATCCAAACCGCTCATCGCCGTCAATTGCGGCGCCATCGCCGAGAACCTCGTGGAATCCATCCTGTTCGGACACGAAAAGGGGGCGTTTACCGGCGCCGTCGACAAGCATGTCGGCAAGTTCCAGGAAGCCCATGGCGGAACTCTGTTCCTCGACGAGGTCGGCGAATTGCCGCAGGATGTCCAGGTCAAGCTGCTCCGCGCCCTGCAGGAGAACGAAATCGATCCGATCGGCGCCCGCCGGCCGGTCAAGGTGGATTTCCGCCTGATTTCGGCGACCAACCGCCGCCTGATCGATCAGGTCAAGGAAGGCGTTTTCCGCGAGGATCTTTACTACCGGCTCAACGTCTTCCCGATCTGGATCCCGCCACTGCGCGACCGGCGCGAGGACATCCCCGCGCTGACCCGTCATTTCCTGGCGCGCTTCGCCGCCGAGGAAGGAAAACCGCATGTCGCCGGCGTCAGAAGCGACACCGTCGCGATGCTCCAGGACTATCATTGGCCCGGCAACATCCGCCAGTTGGAGAACGCGGTATTCAGGGCTGTCGTCCTGTGCGACGGCGCCCAGCTGACAATCAACGATTTCCCGCAGGTTGCAGCCGCCGTCGACCAGCCAGTCACGGAACCTGTTCCGCCGCTGCAGTCGAAGAGCATCAACACTGAACCCGCCGCCACCCAGGCCGCCGCAGGTGCGAGCGCGGACACGGCGCCGCCCGAGTCTGCCGGCGGTTCGGCCTCGCCGGCCGGTTTTGAGTTTGCCGCTCCCTTCGGCTTCATGCGCAATCTCGACAAGGAAGGCCACGTCAGAAAGCTTGCCGACATCGAGGAAGAGCTGATTCGCGCCGCCATAAACCACTATTCCGGCCGCATGACAGAAGTGGCCAAACGCCTTGGAATCGGCCGGTCCACACTTTATCGCAAGCTCAAGGAATACGGTCTGGAAGACGACGACAAGAATGCCGCAGCCTGAATCGCGTCAAGAATCAGGCGGCATCTGTTAAATGGACGATTTTTTGACGCATTCTGCCCTTATCCAGCCCTGATGCAGGGTTTTTCCGGTTTGCGGGGGCCTCGTTGCATTTATGCTACGATTTCCCGGCAAGCGAATTTAGGGTAAAAACTTCTTAACTTGCAGCGGTTAGAATTTGGCTCCTGCTGGGGAGCAAGGGATGGGCGTGAGCCCTCGAAAAACGGCGAGATAGAGATTGCGTAACCGATTTTTTGATTTCGGCGCCGTCGATTGGCTGACGCGAGCAGCGAGGGTTGCAGTGGCATGCGTGATCACGCTTGCCTGCATTACGACTATCGCGCATGCGCAGACCCGCACGCTGAAGCTTTACAACACCCATACCAAGGAACGTGTCTCGATCACGTTCAAGAAGAACGGCCGTTACATTCCGGGCGGCCTGCGCGAAGTCAATCGCTTCCTGCGAGACTGGCGCCGCAACGAGATCACCAAGATCGATCCTGAACTTCTCGATCTGATCTGGGAAGTCTACCGCGAGGTCCGCGCCCGGGATTACATCTACGTTGTTTCCAGCTACCGCTCGCCGGCAACCAACAACATGCTGCGCAAGCGCTCCAGGGGTGTGGCCAAGAACAGCCAGCACACGCTCGGCAAGGCGATGGACTTCTATATTCCGGGTGTCAATCTCGCCAAGCTGCGCGCAGCCGGACTGCGCAAACAGGTCGGCGGCGTCGGCTACTACCCGCGCTCCGGATCGCCCTTCGTGCATATGGACACCGGCCGGGTCCGCCATTGGCCGAAGATGAGCAGGTCCCAGCTGGCGAAGGTTTTCCCGAACGGCAAGACGCTTCACATTCCCTCGGACGGCAAGCCGATGAAGGGCTACAAGCTGGCGCTCGCCGAATCCAAGTCCGGAAAACGCAGGTCGATCACCAAGCCGACCATCGTCGCCTCCGGCAGAAACGCGAATTCCAACACTTCCAGTTCCGGCCTGAACACAAGGGACCAGAACCTGACCGCGCCCGGCAAACCGATCCAGACGGCATCCACAAGTGAAAGACCGGCGTCTTCGGAAAGCAGCGGCGGCAGCCTCTTTGCAGGCCTGTTCCGGGGCGGTTCGAGAGACGAGAACCAGGCGAACCGGGGCGGCACGACCAGCAACCGGACGACCGCCGCGCGCGTATCCCCGGTTCTCAAGAACCCGCCGATCCCGGCGCCCAAATTCAGGGCAACACCGCCTGAAGACGCGGCTCCGGCAGTCTTGCTTGCAAGCGCCTCGCCCGGCGCCAAACCGGCCCCGGCCGGACCGGTACCGCCGCAGGCCATCGGCACGACGCCCGCTCCCAACACGCTCGACGCTCAGCGTTTTGCGCTTGAAAGCGGGCAGACGGTGGCCGCCAACGAAGCGATCGACTCCCGGTTCCAGGTCGCCGCGCTGCCCGGTCAGAAGCCGGACAGCGACCTGAGCGAAGCCGCGAAGATCGCGGCGGCGCAACTTGGCATCGACGAAACATCCGCGACATCAGCGGCGCCTGAGACCAACGATCCCGTTGCCGCGATCGCGGCTGCCACGGGGACCGCCGCGCCGTTCCCGGCACCTGCACCGCGCCCGGAGGCGACACTGGCCTATGCATCGGCAACGGCAACGCCACCTGTGCTGAACAGATCGCTGCGCACGAACGCCGCGTCGCAGCGGCAGGCCGCCCCCGCTCAGCTTGCTGCGGCTCCGACCGGCACTGCGCCCGCAACCGCCCAGCCGTCTCTCTCGGGCCGCATTCCCCGCGATCAGATCATCGACCCGATGGCCGGCTTCGCAAGCTTGCCGGACAAGTCCGAACCGGTTCTGCTTTCGGGCGCAGGAACCACGCGCCATCAGAAATTCGCGCTGCTCAGCCACCCGAACCAGCGCCAGCTCAAGAACGTGATGATGCCGGGCAACCGCTTCGTCTCGGCGAGCTTCGAGGACGCACCCTACGGCGCGCTGAGAACCGACAGGTTCGACGGTCCGGCAATCGTGGTGCTGCCGGTTCGCTACGCGCGGTAACCGGCTTCGAAAACAACAGACACGAAACAAAAAAGAGCGGTCATTGACCGCTCTTTTGATTTTGTTGCGAATGCCGGCGCCCGGGTAAGGTTCAGCTCTCCGGGTCTGCCGGACCGGCCATGCCGAGCGCGTGCATGTAAAGGTCCAGAACGGCCTCTTCCTCTTCGCGCTCATGCGGCTGCTTCTTGCGCAGAGACACCACCTTGCGCAGGATCTTCACGTCGTAGCCGTTGCCCTTGGCTTCGGCATACACATCCTTGATGTCGTCGGCGATGACTTTCTTTTCTTCTTCCAAACGCTCGATGCGTTCAACAAAGGCGCGCAGCTGATCTGCTGCGACTCCACCCGGATCGGACATGAATTCTGGTCTCCTTTTTCATTCTTCTTGATGGCTCGACAGCCTGTTCCGGGCGAAAGCTGCCCACCCGGATCTTTGACAGAAGGGGTCACCGGTCTTGCGCGCCGTTTGAGGTCACGCGAAGGGCCGGCAGTTCAATGTGAGGGTTTGTTCTTGTCGAATGCCGCTTGCTGTTCAGCCGTGGCTTCGGTCTGGTACTTGTCCTTCCACTCGCCGTACGGCATGCCGTAGACGATCTCGCGCGCATCCGCCTTTTCCAGCGAAATGCCCTTTTCCTGCGCTGCGTCCTGGTACCAGTTGGACAGGCAATTCCGGCAGAACCCGGCGAGGTTCATCATGTCGATGTTCTGAACATCGGTCCGGTTCCGCAAGTGATCGACGAGGCGCCGGAAAACCGCAGCCTCCAATTCCTGTTTCGTTTGATCATCCATCGCAACGGGTTCCTTCACTGTTGCTGTCTGCCTGTCAATGCGTGTCGGTGCGCGAACTGAAATGCCGGATCTCCCTGCACGCACCAAGGCTCGCAATGTCGCGCAGGATCGGCGCCAGCCGTCCGGCCCATTCCATCTGACCGGCCTGGTCGGCGATCAGGTCCTGCCTCAGTTCCAAAAGAACATGAGCCAGCCCGCGACTGGTGCCGTGCCGGTACATCGTATCGTTCTTGAGTGCGCCGTCATAAGGCTCGTTGTCGCCGATGACAAGATCGTCCTGGGCTCTCAGACCGCTCAGCACGGGCTCGACCGCACGAGCGTCCAGGTCCCACAGGACGGTCGCGTGCCAGGGCCTGGGCACACCGCGCCAGATCGGCGTGAAGCTGTGCATCGACACGATGACGGGTGGCGCGGCAACGCCGATCATCGCATCCAGCGTCTGGTCGATCAGATCGTGATAGGGCTTGTGGAACTGTTCGATACGGTACGCGCGCTCGGCCTCGTCGACACGGGCATTGCCCGGCACGACTGCGCCGTCGGACAGGCGCATGATCAGCGTCGGGTCGTCTTCTCCCCTGTTCGGATCGATCAGCAGCCGGGAGAAGGTCGAAAGACAGGCCGGCGCGCCCAGTTGCTCTGCGAGTTCAAGCGTGACGGCTCGGGCGCCGATATCGTAGCCGATGTGTCGCTCGAACTGCTCCGGCGCAACGCCAAGATTTCCGTAGCCGGGCGGCACGGTGTTGCGGGCATGGTCGCACAGGAGCAGGAGTCCGGACTTCAGGTCGCCGGCCACGTATTCGGTCGGCCGAAAAATCTCACTCGCTATCGCTGCTGTCTGTGTCATGTCTCGCTACGTGGAAGTTTGGTGAGCGCGGAATGCGGTCGTCGACAGCTTTACGTCAAACCGTGAGAAGAACCAAGTCGGAATCCGCAAAAACCGGAAAGTCGTGCCGTCCCCGCGCCGAGTCCGCTGGATGTGAAGTGATCTCTGGAAAACTCTGTGAATTCATGGCGCTTTGTCCCGCCAAACCGGTTTTGTATACGCTTTATTGACGGCTAACATCTATCAGCGGGAAAACCGCCATGTTCCCGCCCCATTTCTGGCCACATAGGTGTCCTTATCGTTCCGGCGGGCAGATTTTATTGAACGGTTTCTGTAAACACGGTTGGGTGGGTGCCTGCACATTAACCTGTTAACGACGTTGACAAGACCCTGTTGTCGACGCAAAAAGCGAATGTCAGTAAAGCAGCAAAGTGAACGACTGCATATGTATGAGGTTGGGGAACGACACCAAGGATGGTCTCGGGCGCGCGTCAACGCGCCTTTGAGGGCAGTCGTGGTCGCTGTCTTTACACTGCTGTTTTTCTCAATATCCAGTGACGGCGCATATGCCGATCTGCGGCTCTGCAACAAGACGGACAGTCAGGTTGGCGTGGCCATCGGCTACAAGGACAAGAGCGACTGGGTTACCGAGGGCTGGTGGAACCTCGCCTCGAATTCGTGCGAGACGTTGGTTCCGGGCTCCCTGGTGTCACGATACTATTACATCTACGCAGTTGATTACGATCAGTTCGGCGAATGGGGCGGACGTGCATTCATGTGCACCCGCGAGAAGGAATTCACCATCCGCGGCATCGAAGACTGTGTGGCCCGTGGCTTTGAGCGGACAGGCTTTTTTGAAATCGACACGGGTGAACAAAGCAGCTGGACGGTCCAGTTGACAGAACCCGTGCAACAAGGGACAGGTGGGCGATGAGGCGAAACCGGCGAGTGAAAATTCTAGCTACTCTCGGACCCTCTTCCTCAGAACAAGACATCATTGAAAACCTGTATCGCTCTGGAGCGGATGTGTTCCGCATCAACATGAGCCATACAAACCATGATCGTTTGGCACAGCTCGTTGAGCGAATCCGTTCTGCTGAAGAAAAGATTGGGAGACCGATCGGCATTCTGGCCGATCTTCAGGGTCCGAAACTGCGTGTGGGCACGTTCTCAGACGGCCCCGTTATGCTTGAGAACGGGGCGACTTTCACGCTGGATGCCGATACGTCCGGCGGAGATATCAATCGGGTGCATCTTCCGCATCCGGAAATCCTGGAAGCTCTTGAACCCGGCCACCGGCTCCTGCTGGACGACGGCAAGATCCAGCTGACGGTGAAAGAGGCAAGCGCGACCAAGGCGGTGACCGAGGTCGTCGTCGGCGGAAAGCTCTCCGACCGCAAGGGCGTGAGTGTGCCCGATTCCGAGATCGCGACAAGCGCGATGACGGAAAAGGACCACAAGGACCTGATTGCCGCTCTCGACCAGAAAGTCGACTGGGTCGCGCTCTCCTTCGTGCAGCGCCCTGACGATCTTGCCGAAGTCCGCAAGATCACGCGCGGACGCGCAGGTGTTCTGGCCAAGATCGAGAAGCCGCAGGCCATCGGCCGTCTGGACGAGATCATCGAGCTGTCCGACGCCATCATGGTGGCACGCGGCGATCTCGGCGTCGAGATGCCGCTGGAACAGGTGCCCGGCCTGCAGAAGCGGATCACGCGTGCCTGCAGACGCGCCGGCAAGCCGGTCGTCATCGCCACGCAGATGCTTGAATCCATGATTTCCTCGCCGGTACCGACCCGCGCCGAAGTCTCGGATGTCGCGACGGCGGTGTTCGAGGGTGCGGACGCGGTGATGCTGTCGGCGGAATCGGCCGCCGGCGACTTCCCCGTCGAAGCCGTCTCGACCATGGACAAGATCGCGCACCAGGTCGAACAGGACAACAACTACCGCACGATCATCGACGCCCAGCGCGCGGAACCGGAAGCAACCGGTGCGGATGCGATCTCCGCAGCGGCCAGGCAGATCGCGGAAACGCTCAATCTCGCCGCCGTCGTCTGCTACACGACGTCGGGTGCCACCGGCTTGCGCGCGTCGCGTGAACGGCCGTCCTCCCCGGTGATCGTTCTGTCTCCCGTTCTGGCGACGGCGCGCCGCCTGTCGCTTGGCTGGGGCCTTCACTGCGTTGTCAGTGAAGATGCGTCCAACGAAGAGGACATGATCGATCGGGCCTGCCGCATTTCCTATTCCGAGGGATTTGCGAAACCGGGCCAGCGGGTCATCGTGACCGCGGGTGTCCCTTTCGGCACGCCCGGATCCACGAACATGCTGCGGATCGCCTTCGTCGGCAACGACGGCCAGGGCGGTATTTGACGGTCTAATCGGTTGAAACGGTATCGGGCGGCAACACCGCATGATCAGGCGGTTCGGACCGGCTGGTCTGCACCGTCCCCGTCCGTCTCAACCGTGTCCGCTTCCTCAACCTGCCGCACCAGCTGCGACAGTGCCTTGGCGATGTCTTCCGTGTGCGTGTGATGGGGCATGTGACCGGCTTCGTCCAGCATGAGCAACTGTGCGTTCGGCAAATCCCGCAGGAGCCCCTCGCAGTGGATCGAGGGCCAGACCACGGTATCCTGCGTCCCGCTGACCACGAGCGCAGGCTGCTGCAGCTTGGAATAGGACCGGGACTGACGGATGATTTCCGGCTTCAGAAAGGCAATCTGGCGCGCATTGGCGCGGAACGAGGCCGGTCTGAACAGAAGCGGCAACCTTATCCCGTCGGCATAATCCTGCGGCGCGGGATCGGGAAGAAACACGTTTGTCATGGCACGCGGCGCAAGCAGACCGCCTACGGGAAGCGTCAGTGTCCAGCAGAAAAGCGCGCCGATCACCGGCATGGCGGCAACAGTGTAGTACCAGTTCACACCACCGGGCCACGCATGGCTGACCGGGGCGAGAAACGCCAGGCCCTTGATCCTTTCAGGCGCGGCAAGACCAAGCGCCGCCGTCACGGCGCTGCCGAGAGAATGCCCCACGACGACAGCGGTCTCGATCTCCAGCGCCTCCAGCAGACCGGCAATCGCGTCGGCCTGCCCGCCGGGCAGGTCCGAGCCCGGAGACCCGCAGCTTGAAAAGCCGAGACCTGGCCGGTCGATGAAAAGAAGCGAATGGCGGCCCTCCAGAGCCTCCAAGAACGCCATCTTCATGTCATAGGCGTTGCCGCTTGCTCCGTGCAGAAACACGAGCACGGGCGCGCGCTTGCCCTTCTCGGGCACACTGTGGAGGTGATAGTGGAGTTTGACGCCGCCGGCCTCGAAGACGCTGCCATCGGGCTGGTAGCTCTGCCTGATTTGCCGAACCTGAACCAGGGTATACAGGAACACCGCCAGGACCGGTGCGCCGATGAAAAGAAAACCAATCAGAACCATAGCGCGAACATAGCTTTCGCGCCGGACGGTTCAAGGGCCGCCATGCAAGGATCGGGTTCGCCGGTGCTATGCCGGCGCGCCCTCTGCTTCCTTTTCAAGATCCTCAATTGCCTCGACGGCGTTTTCAAGCCCGGGATTGACCTCGAGCGCCCGCTTGAAGCTCACCAGCGCGTCGTCGTCGAAACCCAGCCGGCGCTGAATGATCGCAAGTCCGGAAAGGGCGCCCCAGTGGCGCGGTTCAAGCGCGAGCGTCCGCTCGATGTCAACGAGCGACTTGCCGAAATCTTCGCGCATGTAATGAACAGTTGCCCGCCGGTTCCATCCCTCTGCAAAGGACGGCTTCAGCACGACGACAACGTCGAGAAGATCCAGCGCCAGGGCGTGATCGTCTGCCTGGATCGCCTTGCCCGCGCGTGACATCAGGATATCGACTGTATCGCTGCCCGATTCCATCCAGATCATCTGGATCTCCCGTGCAGCGCGTTCCGCGGCGGATGGTTCGTCGGATTGGGCCAGATCATCGAACAACTGGTCCAGCCGGGACTTTTCTTCTTCCGGGTCGGTTTCTTCGACCACGACCTGGCCACCGGCCTCGGGCAGGTCCTCAGGCATGGGATTGAAGTCTTCCGCAGATGGCGGGTCAACCTCGGGGCCGAGATCCGGGACCGGCTGCGCTCCGGCAAGGAGCGGCACCATGGAGAACAGGCATATAAACACAAAAATCCGCATCCAACGATTATGGGTCGTTGAATGCGGCGGTCAATCCGGGAATTTGACACTTCTTCGTGCGCGCCACCCTTTCGGTGTCCGAAGCCGCAACCGTCAGGCGATTAAGGGCTTCGATCGTCAGGAGTTTTCAACACTCCCGGGACGCGTGCGAAAAACGGGACTTAGCCCTGGCGCGCCTTGAAGCGCGGATTTTTCTTGTTGATGATGTAAACGCGGCCTTTGCGGCGCACCATGCGATTGTCCCGATGGCGGGTCATCAACGCCTTGAGCGAGTTCTTGATCTTCATGTCACTGTCCCCTTTCGGGGTCCCGTTACTTTAAACCAAATGAGCGCCTGAGGCGCTCACGTTCCAGTCGGTTGCCTTCGAGCGAAGCGCAGATCCTGCGCCGATCTCCGGATCAACCCGCGCGTCTTGAAACCCTCAATCAGCGCAATAATGGTGGGCGTGACAGGGATTGAACCTGTGACCCCTTCGATGTCAACGAAGTGCTCTCCCGCTGAGCTACACGCCCGAATTTCTCGGTAGTCCGGCACCGCTGTGCCGTAGTGGGGTGCGATATAACGGGGATCGGCATTCAGCGCAACCCTGTTCTTCATCGAACCGTCAAATTTTCCCTGTCCCGATTGCCTGTCTGAAACGCGATGCGTCACGCCGCCAGCATACGCTCCACTTCCTGAACAAGATCCTTCAAATGGAAGGGCTTGGACAGGACCTTCGCATCCTTGGGTGCATCGGATTCGGGATTGAGCGCGACCGCGGCAAACCCGGTTATGAACATGACTTTGAGGTCGGGGTCCAGTTCCGTCGCCCGCCGCGCAAGTTCGATTCCATCCATCTCCGGCATGACGATATCGGTCAGCAGCAGGGAAAACGGTTCTTCGCGCAATCTTTCATATGCGCTCCTGCCGTTATCGAAAGAAACGACATCATGCCCGGCGTTTTCCAGCGCTTTTGCAAGAAACCGGCGCATATCATTGTCATCTTCAGCAAGCAGGATACGCGACATTGTAAACAACCATTGCTTAATTTTCGATTTGGCGGCATCGGGATCCGGCCTTTTGCCGGTTATAGCCCGAATTCCACAGAATGATAGGGAGAAATAGTTCTTCAAAGCTTTTGATCAGCCGACTGTGGACTGTGTGTTGATTCCTTGGCACCATAGACCAAGGTAATCGAAAGTGATCGGAGTGGCCTTGCCCGAAGGTAAAACAATAGGACGGACAATTTGACGGACGATATGCAGCCCCCGTTCAAAGCGCCATTCGTAGCCGACTTTAACGGCTTGCCAGCATTTGATGTCCTTTGTCCTGCCGATCAACGGGTACCCTACGTATTCAACTCACCTCATTCCGGTCGGCAGTACTCGCAGCAGTTTCTGGCCTCTTCACGCCTGGACGAGAGCGCGATCCGTCGGTCTGAAGACGCCTTCGTGGACGATCTGTTCGCGCATGTCATCCCCCTTGGCGCGCCGCTGTTGCGGGCGCATTTCCCGCGCGCCTATCTGGATGTGAACCGGGAACCGTACGAGCTCGATCCCAAGATGTTCGACGGCAGGTTGCCCTCCTATGCCAATATCCGCTCGATCCGGGTCGCCGGTGGACTGGGAACCGTTGCCCGCATCGTCAGCGAGAACCACGAGATCTATCGGCACAGGCTGCCGGTCGAAGAGGCTCTGAACCGGATCGAGGAAATCTATAAGCCCTATCATTCGACCTTGCGCCGCCTGCTTGCGCAAACGCATGTCACGTTCGGCTACGCCGTCCTGATCGACTGCCACTCCATGCCCTCCAGTGTCAAATGCCAGGCAACCGACGTGCGCCCGGACTTCATTCTGGGGGACCGGTACGGCACGAGCTGCAACAGCGAACTGACCGAGTATGCGTGCTCAATTCTGCGGGGCATGGGATACAGCGTGAGCCGCAACAAGCCTTATGCGGGCGGCTTCATCACCGAGCACTATGGCCGGCCGGCCAGCGGGCTGCACGCACTGCAGATCGAAATCAATCGCGGCCTCTACATGAACGAGGCAACGCACGAGCGCTCGCCCGGTTTCGACGACCTGTTTCACAATCTGAAGCAATTCGCACAGGAACTGATCGCGATGCCGGATGCCGCACTGCCTGCGGATACCATTGCCGCCGAGTAACTGTTCCTCAACCGCAAAAAAAGAGGCCGCACTCTTTCGAGGCGGCCCGAGTCTAGGGAGGAAACGCCCAAGGAGGGCGATGCGATAAAAGATATCGCACTGCAATAAAATCGCATTGCAGTGCACAAAGGTCAAGTCGGAAATAGGTAGTATCCTGTACAAACTATAGGCAAATTACCCTGATTTTGAGATTCAATTTTCAGCACAAGAGATTATACAAGCGGCAAATCGAGTGATATTCGATGCGCGTGCGCAGGGTCCGTCAGGAAAATCCAATGAATGAAACCGTCACAAGCTCCAACAGGTTTGCTCCCTTTCTGGAGGATCTGGCAGCGGCCTCCACGGCGGCAATCATGCCGCATTTCCGCCAGGGTTTCGATGTCGACAACAAGCTCGACACCGGTTTCGATCCCGTCACGATTGCCGACCGCGATGGCGAAACCGCGATGCGTGCCCTGATCAACAGCACCTTTCCCGATCACGGCATACTCGGAGAGGAGCACGGGCCGGAAAAACTGGATGCGGACCATGTGTGGGTTCTCGATCCGATCGACGGCACACGGGCGTTCATCACCGGTCTGCCCACATGGGGGACCTTGATCGGACTTCGGACTGCCGGGACGCCAAGTCTCGGCATGATGGTGCAACCCTTTATCGGCGAGCGCTTTGCCGGAGACTGCCGCCAGGCCTGGTACCGCGGTCCGCAGGGAACCAGGACGCTCAGCGCCCGGCGCTGCAGCCGCCTTGAGGATGCATCCATTTTCACCACAACGCCGGTTCTTTTCAGCGAAACGGAGCGCACGGCCTTTGACCGCATCGAAGCCTCAGCGCGCCTCTCCCGGTATGGAACGGACTGCTACGCCTATTGCATGGTTGCGGCAGGACATGGGGACGCGGTGATCGAATCCGGCCTTCAGGCCTATGACATAGTCGCACTTGTGCCGATCATCGAGGGCGCCGGCGGTGTCGTCACGACCTGGACGGGTGGTTCACCGTCCGAAGGCGGCCGGATACTTGCCAGTGGAGACCCGCGTCTCCACGACAGGCTTCTGAAAGAGCTTTCGCGGGTTTGATTTAGGCCTGGCTGACCTCGGCCAAACCTGGCTTGTTGGCATCGCGCACGACCGTGGCCGTCGACTTCAGGCGGGCCTCGGCCAGTTCCTGCTCCGCTTCGAAACCGGGAATGAAGGCATCGAAGGCCGCCCAGAACTGATCGCGGTAGACATCGCGTTCCATCATGATCTCGTGGGCGGCGCCGGGTATCTCCACATAAGCGGCCGACCGGGTGCGGGCGACGAAGTCCTCGATGATCGGTGTTGAGACGATCCGGTCCTCTCCGGCGCCGAGCATCAGGCAGGGCAGCTTGATCCCGGGACCGGCGGTGCGCTTGCGAAGCGGCATCATCGTACGCGCAGCGGCGTTCAGCCACCCGAAGGTCGCCGACCCGATCCCGAGTTCCGGCGCCTTGTCCAGAACCTTCCTGCACCGTTCGAAACGCGTCCGGTCCGATGTCTGGCGGTTCTTGTCAAACGGCACCATGAGCTTGCTGTTGCCCCCCGGCACATAGAGCCGGCCGAGGCCGATGATCGAGATCAGGCGCGCCAGCGGATACCCGACCTTCTCCACGATGGCCGACGTCTTCGGAGCGCTTGCACGCAGAGGTGGCTTGCCCAGAAGCCCTAAGGTGACGATCCGCATGAACCGGCGATAGGAATCGCCGATCCCCAGTGCATGGCTGCCAGACGGCAGACCGAGCAGAGGGCTCGTGATCACCGCGCGGTCAAGCATCGTGCGAAGACGCGCCGTGTCGCTCAGCAGCACAAGGCCGCCTGTGGAATGCGCAAGAGCGAAATGCGGGCCGGCATAGTGGGCAAGGGAGACTTCCTTGAGGATCGTGCGCAGATCTGTCCGGAACTTGCGGAAGTTTGAAATATGCCCCCGCCGCGCACTGCGTGTCACGCGCTGGGAACCGCCCTGCCCGCGCCAGTCGAAGGCAACCACGTCGAAGCCGCGTTTGCGCAGATCCTCGACCACCTCGAAATACTTCTCGATGAACTCCGCACGTCCTTGCAGAAGCGTCACGGTCCCGCGCCGGTGCTCTCCCGTTCCGGCCCAGTGCGCATAGCGGATGCGGACACCGTCGGGCGTGGTCGCAAATCCGGCTTTGGCCCCGTCGGGTACGGGATTGTCGGGGTGATCGATCAGGTCCATGGTTCTTTGTGATACCCGCCTTCACGCGGCCCGACAACAGACTTCGGGCCGGTGCATCGAAGCACCGGCCGGAAAGTCGCCTTTTGCCTCGGCAAATCCTACCAGCGGTATTGCCAGTATACGCCATGGCCGATCGGGCGGCTGCGCACGATATGTGCATTGCGCGAATCAACGACAAGTCTCATGGGCATGCCGCGCCATCCGACCGCCTTGACGATATACATCGGCCCGCGGCGGTCGATGATCCGGATCCGGTGAAATCCGCGATGGCGCAGGCTGCGGCGGATCTGGCGCGGTCCGAGGGAATAGTGCCCTCCGCCGTGTCCGCCCTGCCAGCCGTGGCCTCTTCCCTTGTGCTTGCCGTAACCCTTTTTCTTGTGATGGATCTGGATGACGGGCGCGTCCTGCGCGGACTGAATCTGCTTCACAGCGGAGAGCGGCGATGCAGCCGCTGCGGGTGCGAAACCGATTGTGGCCAGCAGGATGGCTCCGGCGATCGGAGCGGAAAGTTTTGAAGCAATCGATGACATTTCAATTCTCCTGGTCTGATCGCCAGCGTTTTGCTGACGTTGACCGGAAGATGCCCGATCCAGCTTGAACCAAACCGGAAGGGACCGTTCATCGGGCGTTCATGTCGTATGCCGGCCGCCGATCCGCGGCCTTGAAATCGAACCGGGCAATTCCCACCTCAACCGTGCAGGCGCCAATCGGGTCTGCAATCACCTCCCGTCCCGCCACCATGGGGGACAGGAAAAACATGAAAATCAGTGAAGTATCTGTTGCTCAAAGGAGGACACTTTAATGCGTCACTTGGACTTCTCCCCGCTTTATCGCTCGACCGTCGGCTTTGACCGGCTTTTCTCCATGCTGGACACCGCCGGCAACGACACCCCGAGTTACCCGCCCTACAACATCGAACGCACCGGCGAGAACGCTTACCGGATCACGATGGCCGTGGCCGGCTTTACCGACGCTGAACTTTCCGTCGAAGCCAAGGAACACGTCCTGACGATCAAGGGCGAAAAGACCGACGAGGATTCCGACAAGGAAATCCTGTATCGCGGCATCGCCTCGCGCACGTTCGAGCGCCGCTTCCAGATCGCCGAGCACGTTCGTGTCGATGGCGCGAGCCTCGAAAACGGACTTCTGCATGTCGATCTCGTACGTGAGATCCCGGAAGCCATGAAACCGCGCAAGATCGAGATTTCATCCGGCGCGTCGAAGCAGATAGAAGCCAAGACCCACTAAGGTTCGGGTCTGCATCGAACCGCAAGAAAGTCGGGCGTCCGGGAAACCGGGCGCCCTTGATACATATGACCCGTCAAATGCCGCTGGTCAGACTGTCCCGGCGAGCGTTTCCAGGAACGTTTTCACGTCCTCGTCTGTCGTTGCAAAGCTCGTTACCATTCTGAAACACACTTCGTCTGCTGCCGGGGCCACGTTGTCCGACAGATCCTTGGCCGGCCATTCGTAGATTTTTGCGCCGGCATCCCTGAGCGTTTCGAACTGGGTGCGTTTGACGATCGGAAACAGCTCGTTGGCTTCAACGGCCCACGCCGTCCGCCCGCCGATTGCCCTGATCCCCTCTGCCAGTTTCAAGGCCATGGCGTTGGCGTGCCGCGCCGTATCCAGCCAGCTGTCATTTTCAAAATAGCCTTCGAACTGGGCCGCAACGAACCGGCTCTTGGAAAAGAGATGTCCGGCGCGCTTCCGGAAGTACTCGAACTCCCTGGCCTGCTCCGGGTCGAAAAAGACGACCGCCTCGGCACACCAGCATCCGTTCTTCGTGCCGCCGAAGGAAAGGACATCGACACCGGCCTTCCAGGTCATTTCCGCCGGCGTGCAACCGAGCGTGACAAGCGCATTGGTGAACCGAGCACCGTCCATGTGCAACGGCAGCGACCGGGACCGGGCAGCCTCCGCGATCGCGCCGATCTCGCCGACCGTGTAAACCGTGCCGCTCTCCGTGGCCTGACTGATGGAAACCGATGCGACCTGGCCATGCATCACCACGCCGTCCTGAAACCTTGACATTGCTGCCGTCAGATCGTCCGGCGCGATCTTGCATCCGCCACCGGGAAGGCCGACGAGCTTGTTGCCGCTCGTCATGAATTCCGGGCAGTTGCACTCGTCGATATTGATGTGGCTGTCGCGATGACAGAAGACGGCACCACCCGGCCTGCCGAAAGTGGCAAGGGCAAGCGCATTTGCAGCTGTTCCGGTTGCCACGAAGTAGACCGCGACCTCACGCTCGAAAATGTCGTTGAAGGACTGGTTGACGCTCGCCGTCAGCGGATCTGCACCATAGCCGGGCGCGAACCCGGAACTGTGGCGGGCGAGCGCCGACATCACCGCCGGAGCCGCACCCGCCCAATTGTCACTAGCAAAAATCATGTGCCGGTTTAAGCAGGTCGGATTTCAACCGGCAACAGGATTTTCTCAGTAATACATTTCCCGCTTGCGGTAGATGCGCCCGAACAGCCAGTCGAGCGAGACAACGCCCGGTCCCTTCAGCGTCGGCACCAGCAGCAGGAAGATCCACAGCAGGCGGTCATCGGCAATCTTGGAATAGGGGTCGCCGTCGAACATCGCTCCGATCGTCGCAGCATCCACGCCATGCCCGTTGATGTCCACATAGGTCATCACGATGATGAAGATGATCATGCCGAGGCTGGCGGCTCTCGTGAACAGGCCGACAACGACCAGTGCGGGCAGGATGAATTCCGCCCAGGTGCCCAGGAGGACAATCAGTCCATACGGAAAGAAGGCGATCCCGCTGGAATCGTATCCGGCCGCTTCGAAGACAGTCGGCAGGATCTGGATATAGGCACCATCCGTCGGCAAGAACAGGTTGGTGAGGCTCCAGTCGGCACCGCCGATCTTTGTCATCGCGGATTTCCAGAAAAACAGCAGCAGCACCGATGCAAAGGCCAGACGCGCCGCCAGGCCCAGAAGCCAGCCATTGGTGATGCGTTCAAAAAAGCCGAACACGGCGGTGTACAATCTGACAAAAAATCCGATGAGAGCGCCCATAAAGTCCCCCTTCCCTTTCCATACGACAACCTCAGGCTCTTGTCTGGTTTAAGCCTTTACGAGAGTTGTGAAAACACCATTTGCAAGACAATCCGACAGGGTGTCGGACAGTGAGAAGTCTTCAGCCTGCCCGCTTGCCGCAGCCGCGGCGTCCGCGAGCGTGGCCCCGCCAAAAAGCGCGGTCACGAATACATCGCCGCCGGGGCGGAGCAGCAGCAGCTCGACCTCGACATCCGGACGCGTGATCAAGACAGATTGCGGCGATTCGAGATCGATTGCGATGTCGGCGTCCGCATCGAACCTGTTCGCACGGATCAGGTCCCAGACCGGCCATGCCGAGCGCAGAACCGAGGACGCCGGATGCTTGCCGAAACGCACCTGCCCGACGTCATCGGGCGCGATCGTCCCGATCTCGTTCGGATCGAGCGGTGCCGCGTCTTCCGCGTGATACGCTTCGAGCCAGGCCCATTCGGCCCGCGCCACGTCCGCGAGATAGGGATAGGCCTGCAGCGGCGGAAAGTGTTCGATGAAATCGGCGAAATCCGCGCCATACCACATCAGCACCGGGGTTTGCGGCGGGTGTTCGGCGACGAAGGCCCGCGCCAGCGCCTTGAAGTAATCTGCGCCGAGCAGGTTTCCAACCGCCGGAAACGACTGTTCGAGAGCTTCGCTCAAGCTGACGATGACGTTGTTCCGGTAGACATTGAACCGTTTCGGCGCGGTCTTGCCGTCCGGTCCGACAAGGCCTGCCGGCGTTTCAGCGGCCGGATTCCACAGCGCTTCGCCGAATCGGCCGGCACTCACCTTGGGAGGAAACTCGGGGGCATTCATTTCAGACCGCACGTTTCAGGGCCGTGGCCGGTGCACCGCTCAGGATCGCATCGGCCGCCTGCGCCTCGGCCTGCAGGACCTTCCACGCCGGAACGTCGTTGTCCCACTCGATCAGGGTGGGTATCGGACCGTTTTGACGTATCACCGTCTCGTAGAGTGCCCAGACGGCGTCGTCGACTTCCCGGTCATGCGCATCGATCAGCAGGGGGCGCCCCGCGTCATCGGTATCCGGCGCGTGGCCGCCCAGATGGATCTCGCCGACGTCGCCGATGGGAAACGCGGCCAGGTAATCCTCGGCCGATCTTTCGTGGTTGGTACACGAAACATGGACGTTGTTGACATCTAGCAGCAGGCCGCAGCCGGTCCGGCGCGTGATTTCCTTCAGAAAATCAAGCTCGCTCATCGTGCTCTGCTCGAAGGCAACGTAGGTAGACGGGTTTTCGAGAAGCATCTTCCGCCCGACCACGGTCTGTACCTCGTCGATATGGTCGCAGACGCGGTCCAGCGTTGCCTGATCGTAGGGCACGGGAAGAAGGTCGTTGAAATAGGTGGTGTCGTGGGTGGACCACGCGAGATGTTCCGAGAAGAGGCCCGGCTCGTATCTTTTGTTGAGCTTCGCAAGGCGCTCCAGGTGATCCTTGTCCAGTGGCGTTTCGCCGCCGATCGAAAGACCGACGCCGTGCAGGGACAGCGGATATCTTTCCCGGATCGTCTCCAGCTGCCGATGCGGCATCCCGCCGGCACCCATGTAGTTTTCCGCGTGGACCTCGAAAAACCCGATATCGGCTTCGGTCCGGAGAATGTCGTTGACATGTTCGGCCTTCAGTCCCGCGCCGGCCCGCGCCGGTATGGCTGCGTCAATGCGGTGTGGACGTGTGTGCTCGGCGAACATGTCTGGCTCCGGGTGGAGAAAAAGCAGTCAGGCAGGCGGCATAACTCCGCCTGCCCGAAGAGGCGGCCGGTCATCCGGCCGCAAATCACGCGGAAATCAGGCTTCCGGCAGGTCGCGGTCCAGCTCGGTCAGCGAACCCTTGCGGCCGTCCGGCAGTTCCATGGATACGCATGTGCCCTTCGGTACGAGGGTCCAGGCATTGCCCTGGTAGTCGACCGTGGACGTGCCTGCGCATGTGGTTCCGGCGCCGGCCTTGCAGTCATTCTGGCCTTTGAGAGACACGCCGTAGCACTTTTCCTTGGCTTGCGCGTGCGCAGGGGCGGTAGCGGAAAGACCGGCGACTGCGGTTGCAACGGCACCAGCGACGATTGCTGCGGACATAGCCTTGTTTTTCATTTCGAACTCCTCTGGTCGAACCAAATCCAATTGGGGCCAACGCGCTCCGGGTGTGGCGCAGGCGCAAGACAGAAATGAGCCTATCGCCGATAAATAGGAAATCAAACGCCTGTGACCGCTTTGAGAGCAGCCTTGGGCGAGATTTTCACAGACGAAATATTCTTACCCAAATTCTGGCGAAAATGGCCTTTCGAGACAATTGGAACTTTTTCGATGAAACAATTATAATGCCGCCCCACAGAAACAGACTTGCTCCCGGCAGCGAAATCTGTCATGTTCCGCGCGCCTAGAATAGGACAGGTATGCTGTCCCAATTAATGCGGCGCCGGCGGCACATGCAAGCTGGCGGGAAAGAAGCAGCAAGTAGGCTGACCGGTCGACGGATCCGGGGAGGATTCGCGGCAAGACGAAACGGGATGTTTCGGCAGCGGCATGTCCGCTGCGTCAATGCGACGGTTTGTTTTGACAGGCCGGCGCGGTAATACATCGACAGAGCCGGGGCATTGAGGCCAGGGTTCGCCGAGCCGCATTCTTGATGGGATGCGACCCGAACGGAACCGGACGCTTCAAACCACGGCAGCACTGGGGTTAACAGTGAGGGCGCACATGACGAGAACAGAGCTGACGACCAGCACAGCCATGCAAGCAGGCAGCGCGGAGATGAAACCCGCCACAGCCGCGACACTTGCCGAACGACTGGGCACGGCCGCCGACAAAGGGCTCTACAATCCGTCGCGCGAACACGATGCCTGCGGTGTCGGGTTTATTGCCCACATGAAGGGCGAGAAATCCCACAAGATCATTTCCGACGGCCTGCAGGTTCTGGAGAACCTGACACACCGCGGCGCGGTTGGTGCAGACCCGCTCATGGGCGATGGTGCCGGCATGCTCGTTCAGATCCCGCACGCCTTCTTTGCCGCGGAGATGGACAAGGCCGGGACGCCGCTTCCCGAGGCTGGCCACTATGGCGTCGGTTTCATATTCATGCCGCAGGACGATGCACTGCGCGCCAAGTGCGAGGAAATCGTCGAGCGGGTGATTGCCGCCGAAGGCGAAGACCTCATTGGCTGGCGCGATGTGCCGGTCGACAATTCGTCCCTTTCCAAGGCGCTCGACATCGCGGCGACCGAGCCCGTGTCCCGCCAGGTTTTCATCAAGCGGGCGCGCAGCGAGGACCAAGACGCCTTCGAACGCCGTCTTTACGTGTTGCGCAAGGTGATCTCCAACACCGTACGCGCGGAAACCGATGCCGTCAGCAAGGGCTTCTATATCGTTTCCCTGTCCAGCAGGACCATCGTCTACAAGGGCATGTTCCTGGCCTACCAGCTTGGCGCCTACTACGCCGACCTGAAAGATCCGGGCTTCACGTCCGCCCTGGCGCTCGTGCACCAGCGCTTTTCCACGAACACGTTCCCGTCCTGGGACCTGTCGCATCCCTACCGGATGGTTGCCCATAACGGTGAGATCAACACGCTGCGCGGCAACGTCAACTGGATGGCTGCCCGCCAGGCATCCGTTTCGTCCGCGCTCCTGGGCGACGATATCTCCAAGCTGTGGCCGATCTCCTACGAGGGACAGTCCGACACGGCGTGTTTCGACAACGCTCTGGAATTCCTCGTCATGGGCGGTTATTCGCTCGCGCATGCGGCGATGATGCTGATCCCGGAAGCCTGGGCCGGCAACCCGCTCATGGATGACAACCGCCGCGCATTTTACGAGTATCACGCGGCACTGATGGAACCGTGGGACGGCCCGGCGGCCGTTGCCTTCACCGACGGACAACAGATCGGCGCGACGCTGGACCGCAATGGCCTGCGTCCGGCCCGCTACATCGTGACGGACGACAACTTCGTGATCATGTCCTCCGAGGTCGGCGTTCTGCCGGTAGAAGAGGAACGGATCGTCCAGAAGTGGCGCCTGCAGCCGGGCAAGATGCTTCTGATCGATCTCGATGAGGGCCGCATCGTCTCGGACGATGAGATCAAGCGTGAGCTGTCGACGGCAAATCCCTACAAGGACTGGCTCCACCGGACGCAGATCGTCCTTGAAGACCTGCCGGGCGTGCGTCAGCGCGCACCTGTTGCCGGCGAGAGCCTGCTCGATCGTCAACAGGCCTTCGGATACACCCAGGAAGACATCAAGCTTCTGATGACCCCGATGGCGACCGTCGGCCAGGAAGCGATCGGCTCCATGGGAACCGACACGCCGATTTCCGCGCTCTCCGACAAATCGAAGCTGCTGTACACGTACTTCAAGCAGAATTTCGCCCAGGTCACCAACCCGCCGATCGATCCGATCCGCGAGGAACTGGTCATGAGCCTGGTGTCCTTCATCGGACCGCGCCCGAACATTTTCGACCTGAAGGGCCTGTCCTCGTCCAAGCGCCTGGAAGTGCGGCAGCCGATCCTGACCAACGAGGACCTGGAGAAGATCCGCGCCATCGGCGACATCGCCGACAACCAGTTCTCCGCCAAGACGCTCGACATCACCTACAACGCCGAGAAGGGCGCCAACGGGATGGAAGGCGCGCTGGATGAACTGTGCCAGCGTGCGGAAAAAGCCGTCCGCGACGGCTACAACATCATCATCCTGTCCGACCGCCTGATCAGCCGGTCCCGCATCGCCATTCCGGCCCTGCTGGCAACCGCCGCCGTGCATCATCACCTGATCCGCAAGGGCCTGCGCACCTCCGTCGGGCTGGTGGTCGAGACGGGTGAAGCGCGCGAAGTCCATCACTTCTGCGTCCTCGCCGGCTTCGGCGCCGAGGCGATCAATCCCTATCTCGCCTTCGAGACGCTTC
Source organism: Roseibium sp. (assembly GCF_965232425.1). Classification (GTDB taxonomy): domain Bacteria; phylum Pseudomonadota; class Alphaproteobacteria; order Rhizobiales; family Stappiaceae; genus Roseibium. The sequence continues at coordinate 3,096,110 of NZ_OZ246971.1, read as the reverse complement.
TTTCCATGCACATGGAAATGGACTTCCCCGAAGAAGTCGACCAGTTCGAGGTGGTCGAGCGCTACATCAAGTCGATCGACAAGGGCATCCTGAAGGTGATGTCCAAGATGGGAATCTCGACCTACCAGTCCTATTGCGGCGCGCAGATCTTCGACGCCGTCGGCCTCGGATCGGCTTTCGTGGAAAAATACTTCTTCGGAACCGCGACCATGATCGAGGGCATCGGTCTTGGTGAAGTTGCCGAAGAGACCGTCCTGCGCCATTCGGAAGCCTTCGGCGATGTCGCCATCCTGCGCCGTTCGCTGGATGTCGGCGGTGAGTACGCCTACCGCACGCGCGGCGAAAACCACATGTGGACGCCCGAATCCATCGCGCAGCTGCAACACGCCGTCAGGTCCAAGCTGCCTGACATGTACCGGGCGTTCGCGCAGGAAGTGAACGAGAAGAGTGGACGCTATGCGATCCGCGGTCTCTTCCGCATCAAGGACGCCGGCGAAATCGGCCGGTCCGCGATCGATATCGATCAGGTGGAATCCGCCGAAAGCATCGTCAAGCGCTTCGTCACCGGCGCCATGTCCTTCGGGTCGATCTCGCGTGAAGCCCATACGACGCTCGCCATCGCCATGAACCAGATCGGCGGCAAGTCGAACACCGGTGAAGGCGGCGAGGAGCCCGAGCGTTTCAACCCGCTCCCGGACGGATCGCGTAACCCGCGCCGCTCCGCGATCAAGCAGGTGGCGTCCGGACGCTTCGGTGTGACCACCGAATATCTGGTCAATTCCGACATGATCCAGATCAAGGTCGCCCAGGGCGCAAAACCCGGCGAAGGCGGCCAGCTGCCCGGTCACAAGGTCGACGCGGTCATTGCCAAGGTTCGTCACTCGACCCCGGGTGTCGGCCTGATCTCGCCGCCGCCGCACCATGACATCTACTCGATCGAGGATCTGGCGCAGCTCATCTATGACCTGAAAAACGTCAACCCGGAGGCGGATATCTCCGTCAAGCTGGTATCGGAAGTCGGCGTCGGTACCGTTGCGGCGGGCGTTGCCAAGGCACGCGCGGACCACATCACCATTTCAGGTTTCGACGGCGGCACGGGTGCCTCTCCGCTGACATCGATCAAGCATGCCGGCAGCCCCTGGGAAATCGGCCTGGCCGAGACCCAGCAGACACTTGTGCTGAACGGCCTGCGCTCGCGCGTCGCCCTCCAGGTCGATGGTGGCCTGCGCACCGGACGCGACGTTATCGTCGGTGCGCTGCTTGGCGCTGACGAGTTCGGCTTCTCCACGGCCCCACTGATTGCCGCCGGCTGCCTGATGATGCGCAAGTGCCATCTCAACACCTGCCCGGTTGGCATCGCGACCCAGGACCCCGTGCTGCGCAAGCGCTTCAAGGGAACACCGGAGCATGTGATCAACTACTTCTTCTACGTTGCCGAGGAAGTGCGCGAGATCATGGCAGGCCTCGGTGTCAGCAAGTTGGACGACTTGATTGGCCGCTCGGATTTCCTGGACAAGAATGCGGCCATCGAGCACTGGAAAGCCCAGGGCCTCGACTTCTCGCGGATCTTCTTCCAGCCCGATGCCGAGCCGGAAGAAACCCGCTGGACGCAGGCCCAGGAACATCCGATCGTCGACATTCTCGACCGGCGCCTGATTGCCGCTGCGCAGCCGGCGCTGGAAAGCAAGGAGCCGACCGTCATCGACGAGACCATCTGCTCGGTTGACCGTTCGGTTGGCGCGATGCTGTCCGGCGAGATCGCCAAACGCTATGGCAACAAGGGCCTCAAGAAACCCGACACGCTCAGGATCAACCTGAAGGGAACGGCCGGACAGGCATTCGGCGCGTTTGTCGCAAGAGGCGTCACCATCGATCTGGTCGGCGACGCCAACGACTATGTCGGCAAGGGCCTGGCTGGCGGCAAGCTGATCGTCCGCCCGCCGGAAAACACCCGCATCGTTGCGGAGAACAGCATCATCGTCGGCAACACCGTTCTTTACGGTGCGACCGAAGGCGAGTGCTACTTCCGCGGCGTGGCCGGTGAGCGCTTCGCGGTGCGCAATTCCGGTGCGATTGCCGTTGTCGAAGGCGTGGGTGACCACGGCTGCGAATACATGACCGGCGGCGTTGTCGTGGTGATCGGCCAGACAGGGCGCAACTTTGCGGCCGGCATGTCGGGCGGCATTGCCTACGTTCTCGACGAGGACGGTTCCTTCGGCACGCGCTGCAACCTGGCAATGGTCGATCTGGAGCCGGTCACGGAAGAAGACGACCTCCTGGAAAAGCTGCATCACCATGGCGGCGACATCGAGCACAAGGGGCGTGTCGACCTGTCGTCCGACATGAGCCGGCACGATGACGAACGCCTGCGCCAGATGCTGACGAAACATGTCGAGCTGACCGGCTCGACCAAGGCAGCCGCAATCCTGGACGACTGGGCGACCTACCGGCCCAAATTCGTCAAGGTGATGCCGGTCGAGTACCGCCGCGCGCTGCGCGAAATGGAAGAACAGCGCCTCGGCATGGTTGCCGCGGAGTAATCGGAAAACGGAAAGAAATGGCTCTCGGCCGCAGTCAGCGGCCGATAGAAGCCACTTTGGGAAGACGCAAATTTGAGGAGGTTGCCTTGGGCAAGGTTACCGGTTTTTTGGAAATCGATCGTCAGGAGCAGAAGTACCAGCCGGCTTCTGACCGCATCCGCCATTTCCGTGAGTTCACGATCCCGCTGAACGATCAGGAAGTCGCCAGCCAGGCGGCGCGCTGTATGGATTGCGGCATTCCGTTCTGCCACGGCCCCGACGGCTGTCCGGTGAACAACCAGATCCCCGACTGGAACGACCTCGTCTACCAGGGCGACTGGGACATTGCCCTGCGCAACCTGCACTCCACGAACAACTTTCCCGAATTCACCGGCCGCATCTGCCCGGCGCCTTGCGAGGAAGCCTGTACGCTCAACCTTGAAGACATCCCGGTCAACATCAAGACCGTCGAGCAGGCGATTGCCGACAAGGGATGGGAAGAAGGCTGGATCGTGCCCGAACCGGCGGCGCGCAAGACCGGCAAGGCCGTTGCGATCATCGGTTCCGGACCGGCTGGAATGGCTGCGGCGCAGCAGCTCGCGCGCGCCGGACACACGGTGCACATCTATGAGCGCGAACCGAGCGCCGGCGGTCTGCTGCGCTACGGCATTCCCGACTTCAAGATGGAAAAGCACTATATCGACCGCCGCGTCGAACAGATGGAAGCCGAAGGCGTCACGTTCCACTACGGCGTGAATGTCGGCGTCGATACCGCTCTGGAAGAACTGGCCGAACGCCACGATGCCGTCATCCTGTGCGCCGGCGCGGAGCGTCCGCGCGACCCGGGCGTCTCCGGAATGGAACTGGAAGGCTGCCATTGGGCGATGAAATATCTCGTACAGCAGAACCGCCGCGTCGGCGGCGAGCCGGAAGGCGATGAGCTGCCGATCTGGGCCGGTGGCAAGCACGTGGTCGTCATTGGCGGCGGCGACACCGCCTCGGACTGCGTCGGCACGGCGTTCCGGCAGGGCGCCCTGTCCGTCACCCAGCTCGACATCCGCCCGATCCCGCCGCTCAAGGAAGACAAGATGACGGTCTGGCCCTATTGGCCGACCAAGTTCCGCACATCCTCCTCGCAGGCGGAAGGCGCTGAACGGGAATTCTCCGCTGCCACCCTTGCCCTCGTGGGCGAAGACGGCGTTGTGACCGGCGTGAAATGCGCCCGGGTCGATGAAAAGCGCCACCCGATCGAGGGAACCGAATTCATCTTGCGCGCGGATCTCGTGCTTGCGGCAATCGGCTTCTCCGGCCCGCTGCTGGACACCTACATCGCCGAGGCGGGTGACAAGCTCGAACTCGACGGCCGCACCAACGTCAAGGCCAACACCGAGGACTACAAGACCAGCATGGACAAGGTCTTTGCCGCCGGTGACGTGCGCAAGGGTCAGTCATTGGTGGTCTGGGCCATCCGCGAAGGCCGCCAGGCCGCGCGGGCCGTCGACGAGTTCCTGACCGGCACGTCGGATCTGCCGAGATAATCGAACGGCGTTCAGGCGGCGCAAGGCCGCTTGCCCCGGCTGGCCGAAGCCGCGCAGCAGCAGACGACTTGCGTTTTGTGGAGTTATGAGCCGCTTGGAACCGCGTCTTCCAGGACGGACGTGCCTTCGACGGCCATGCGCGGGTCATCGACGCGGCCGGGCATGGGCGGCAGCGGATCGCCCTTGACGAAGAAGCGGTAGGCGGCGCTGTTCCTGTTGACCTTGCCTTCGTCGTCCTCTCCCCCCAGCAGAAGCGCCTCGGGCGAAGTTGTCCTGCCGGTCAGAACGATGAAGTTCGGATCATCCTCGATACCCTCGAACGCCAGCCCGCCATAGCCGCCTAGCAGCCTCAGAAGCTCGCGATCAACGAAGAAGGCAAGTTTCTGATAACCGGGCCATGTGAAACCGATCCGGTCCCGCGTCCGCAGCCGGGCGTTCTTGCCGTCAACGTCCGGGCCGAAGGAAGAATAGCTGCCGTCTTCGGCCAGGAAGATGTCCCAGATATCGACATAGCGGACACGTCGATCCTCGGTCAGAGACTGGAAGATCGAGTTCAACTGCGTGAAATCCGCGTTGACGGTCTCCGTATTCGTCGGAGGCAAGCCCGCCCAGACGATGGGTTTCTTTTCCTGGCGCACGACCCGAACGAGCCCTTCGACCTTCTTGCGATAGACATCGATCCATTCCTGCGTCATGAATTCGACCGGCACTTCGCCCGGGAACGGTTCTCCGAGATCCTGGCGGCCGATCATGACCACGACCGCCTTGACGTCGTCGCCGCGGATCTTGGCGAGCGCCCTCGTGCTCCAGTCCGGTGCCCCCTCGCCCGCAAAGCCCGCCTTGTCCTCGGTGATCCGCTCGACGCGAATTTGCGGTTTTTCGGCAAAGATAAAATCAAGCCCGTCGGCAACACCGCGCGCCATGCGATCGCCGACAACCAGGATCACGCCTGCATTCTCGTCTTTCGCGACGGGTTCGTATTTGGGCGGTGTCCCGGCAGCGCGTGCCGGTGCCTGGCGTTTCTTGGTCTGTTGCTGGGGTTGCTGGCCCCGGCGCCGTTCCTTGCTGCCGAAGAGCTTTTGCAGGGGGGAAAACGGATTGAAGCCGCGCAGCAGCCCGCTTTGCGCGACGACGATCTCCTTGTCTTCAGCCTGCTGGGCAAAGGTGTCCGGCGACGGCCCGAAGGTCACGCAAAGCACGGCCACCAACGCAATCCTGAAAAGACGCATCACCGCTTTCGTGCTGAGCTTTGCCTTTCCGGCCATCAATGCCACCGCTCACCTCCGTCGGTCCGTCTAACACAGATAAACCCAACAGCGCCGCAGGGGAAGCCACCAGATGCTTGTTGATTTGTGCAAGGCGGATATCAACCGCCTTGCTTCACCTGCCTCAGCAACATCACCGATGCATACCCGTCCGGCACGAGGCCGCGCGATTGCTGGAACGCCCGGATGCCCCGGCGTGTGGCCGGACCGACCTTGCCGTCGGCGGCTCCGACGGAAAAACCGCGGCTGTTCAGGAGGTTCTGCAGTTCAGCGGTTTCTGAACGGCTGAGCGGTTTGTGATCCCGCGACCAGTCACCAGCAAGGGGCCCGCCACCGATCAGGCGGTCTGCCAGGTGGCCGACGGCAAGAGCGTAGGCCGTCGCGTTGTTGTACCGCTTGATCACGTAGAAATTGCGCAGCATCAGGAAGGCCGGTCCACTCGCACCTGCCGGCAGCACCAGAACGGCCTTGTCGGAAGGCCGGGGAAACGCCCTGCCGTTGGAGCGGCCGATGCCGTATCTGCTCCACTCGCCGATCGTCAGCGTCTTCTCGCCATCGGCAAGGTGATAGTCGAAGCCGGACGGCAGCTTGACTTCGTAGCCCCATGTCTTGCCGGTCTGCCAGCCGTGTTTCTTCAGGTAGTTCGCAGTCGAGGCAAGCGCGTCGGGAATGGATGTCCAGATGTCCCGGCGGCCATCGCCATCGTAGTCGGAGGCATAGGCTTTCCAGCTCGAGGGCATGAACTGGGTGTGTCCCATGGCTCCGGCCCACGACCCTTCCATGTCCTGAAACCGGACGTGGCCTGCCTGCACGATGGCAAGGGCCGTGACGAGTTCCTTGTTCCAGAAGCTCTTCCTGCGCGGTGCGGCATAGGCCAGCGTCGCAAGGGCCTGGATCACGTTGTGCCGGCCCATGAAGCCGCCATAGTTGGTCTCCATGCCCCAGATTGCCAGCACCGCTTCCCGGTCGACACCGTATCTGCCTTCGATCTGCTGCAGGACAATCGCGTATTCCTCCAGCAATTCGCGCCCCTTCTCGACGCGGGTATCGGAGACCGCGCTGTCAAGATAGTCCCAGATCGGCTTGACGAATTCCGATTGCTTGCCCATCAGGCGGATCGTGTCGTCGTCAGGCGTCATCCCGGTGAAGACGGAATTGTAGGTCTGCGAGGAAATCCCGGCAGCCTTCGCCGTCGGCCAGAAGTCGCGCACGAAACGGTCAAACCCCGGATCGGCCTGAGCCGGTACACTCACGGCGGTCAGTCCGGTTGCCAGGACAGCACAGCCTACAAGCTGCCGAATTCGGGATTTCAAGACAGTCAGTCCAGGCACCAAAGCCGTCACGTCAGCAGTCCGCCAATTAAAGCTCCGCATCGGGGCCTCCTTAAGCCCTGGGGCCGTTGCCCCTGTTCGTGTTCGCTTCTGCCCCCGCCCCATGAATGATCTTTGAGTGGTTACTGTACCGTTAATGACGGAACCTGAGACCGGCTTCGATCGCATTTTCGGTATAATCGCTGCCGTCCTCGGAACTGTCGAACCTGCGATGCGTGTAATCGACGATCAAGGCCGTGTTGCGCGTCAGCGCAAACGTCACGCCGCCAAATCCGGTCAATGTCTTTTCTTCGATCGAAACGCCTTCATACGTCCTGTAACTGTATCCGACGCCTGTCTCCGCAACCAACCGGTCGCTGAAAGCGTGCGCCACCCTCAAATCTCCCGAATAAATGATCGAGCCGCTAGAAGTGTCAATATCCGTCGCGACAAAGTTGGTTCCGAGCCCGGCCGTGACGGTCGTCAGCCGGGACGGCGACCAGACCAGCGATCCGTCAACGACAAGCCCGGAAAGAGCGTCCAGCCGATCGTCCTCGATGTCCTCGATACGCCAGCCCAAGCCGATATTGCCCGTCACCTTCGGCCCGGACGCGATGCTCAGCCCGCCGCGCAGCTGATAGCCGTTGGCATCACGCTTTTCGCACAGGCTGTCGCTGCAGGCTTCGTCGAAGCGGCGAAGCAGCAGCGACCCTTCGACAAACGGCGTGAACACGCTGCCGGTATCCATGTCGAGCCTGAGATTGGCCGAGTAGAGCGTGTTGTCGCGACCGCTGTCGATATCGTCATCGGACGTGTAGACGCTGCGGTCGAGTCCGACAAAGGCGGTCGCCGCGACAAGGCCGACGGCGCGCGTGGCGCCGAGATCGGCTGTAAAGGTTTGCACGTGATCGGCGCCCGAAGCTGTTGATTCGGCGCTCCCGTCTTCCTCTCGCGTGTAGGTATAGGACACCCCGGTGTCGATCTGTGTCACATCGTTGAGATCGAGCCTCAGATCAGCTGCGGCGGACACGTTGCCGTCGTTGTCGTCGGTGTTTTCCGGATACCCGGTATAGGACCCGCGCAGGGAAGCGCCAAACTCGTGCCGTGACCAGTTCGAGGTGAGCGCAAAGTCCGGAGAAATGCGGTAGAGCGCCCCGGCCGTGCCCGAGGAGGATCGGGCGGTGTTGTCCGTCCAGCCGGTCGCAAGGGTGATCTGCGGCGTGAAGGTGAACGACCCGAGGCGGATACCGCTCGGCCGGTCAAAGGTCGTGTCCCCGCCGAAGACACTGTCGTCGACGAGGCTTTCGGACAGCGGCACCGCGCGGTCGACCGAGGCGATCCGGTCGGAAAACGGCCGGACCGGCGCAACCTGCCCGTTCGTGCCAAGGCCGGTCGAGCCGTCTTCGGCTTCTGCACTGTTGAGCGTCCGGCGCAGCGCATAGACATCGGACTGGGCCGGATTGGCCTGCGTGCTAGCTTCAGCCGCGTTGGTTGCCCCTTCACGGCCACCGGGCACATCCGTGCCGCGCAAGTCCGGCAGCGCCGTTTGCGCATGGGACGGCGCCACCGCGAAAGCGGTCAGGGAGGCAAGCAGGGGCAATAGGCGGCGCATTCAGGTATCGAACCGGTCGAAGTCTAGATCGGTTTCAAACTGACCAAACTTGGTTAATCCTTCGTTTCTTTTTTGCAAATTGACAAAGCGGCCGCTCCCTGCCGCTCCGGCATCTGCGCGGACGCTGTCTTCATCCACAACACGTGCCGAAATCTGCGCGAGCAGCCCGTCAATTGGGTCTTCCTCCATAGATTTGGCGCAATCTGGGCCGACAGAGGGAGCGAATGAGGATATCGAAGGCATTTCGGCCACCACGGCTTCTTGATCCCCGCAAGCGAGTGGTCTAGGTCATAACCAGTTCAGAAGAAGAAAGATCTTATGGCAACTCCATCCCCCGAAACCGTTTCCGATCAGACCTCGGACAAGCTGACGCAGAGCGTGGTATCTGCGGAGCGGACCCTGGAGACAGAAATCGCGGGATTGAGTGCCGTGCGGGCAGCCCTGAAAAACGGGCTCGCCGGCCCGTTCAAGCGCACCTTTGACCTGATCAGCAAGAGCACCGGCCGCGTCATCGTCACGGGCATCGGCAAGAGCGGTCATATCGGCACGAAGATCGCCGCAAGTCTTGCGTCCACCGGGACGCCTTCCTTCTTTGTCCACGCCTCGGAAGCAAGCCACGGCGATCTGGGCATGATCGGCAACAATGACGTGGTTCTAGCCCTGTCCTGGTCCGGCGAGACGCAGGAACTGGCGAGCATCGTCAATTACACACGGCGCTTCAAGGTTCCGCTGGTGGCCATCACCTCCCGCGAGGACAGCGCGCTCGGGCGCGCATCGGACATTGTCCTGAAGCTGCCCGGCGTCGCGGAGGCCTGCCCGCATGGCCTGGCGCCGACAACGTCCGCGCTCATCCAGCTCGCCATCGGCGATGCGCTGGCGGTCGCGCTGCTGGAAGGGCGTGGTTTCACCGCGCAGGACTTCCGTGTCCTTCATCCTGGCGGACGACTCGGCGCCAGCCTGAAAACGGCCCGCGACATTATGCATTCCGGGGACAGGCTACCGCTTGCATCTGCAACCACATCCATGAGCGACGGCATCGTGCTCATGACCCAGCGCGGGTTCGGTGTCCTCGGCGTGACGGATGAACTGAACCAGCTGATCGGCATCATTACGGATGGCGACCTGCGGCGGCACGTTTCCGCGAACCTCCTGAACAAGACCGCGGGGGACATCATGACCCCGTCGCCGAAAACGGTAGGACCGGACACCCTGTCAGCAACGATTCTCGAACTGGTGAACAGCCTGTCCATCACCTCCGTTTTCGTCATTGAAGACGGCCGTCCCGTCGGCATCGTGCACCTTCATGATCTGCTGCGGATCGGCGCGGCCTGATTTTTTTGCCGAAAGGCATCGGTAGCAACCGGTCACAAAACCGTCAGCGCAGCCAAAAAAGTTCGTTTTCCATGCACTTCGTCGAAGCGCATTAGGATTTGATTAGCCATACCAGTCTTAGACTGCACCCAAGTTTCACTGGCTGGAATGCCATAGACCTTGGTGTGTGATCAGAATGGATCTGGCGACCCTCATTGGAATCGTAGGTGCGTTTGGCATCGTGTTGACCGCTATTTTCCTTGGCGGCAGCTTCACGCAATTCGTCGACGTGCCCTCGGTCCTGATCGTGGTCGGCGGCGGCCTTGCGGCCACGCTTGTCCGCTTTCAGCTGTCGGACATCGCGACCGCGTTCGTGACCGGTTTCAAGGTCGCCCTGTCAGGCAAGGGCAACAGTCCGCGCGACCTGATCTCGGAAATCACCAATCTAGGCGAGATCGTCCGCAAGTCCGGCCCGCTCGGATTGGAAAACGTCGACGTCTCGGATCCCGTTCTGGCAAAGGGCGTGCAGTACATCGCCGACGGCTATGAGCTCGAATTCATCAAGGAAGCGATGGAACGGGAGCGGGACCTTCAGCTGTCGCGCCTGTCGGAAGGCAAGCGCGTGATGAAGGCGCTCGGCGATTCGGCGCCGGCCTTCGGCATGATCGGAACGCTCGTAGGTCTCGTGCAGATGCTTGCCAACATGGACGATCCGGCCGCGATCGGTCCTTCGATGGCCGTCGCTCTTCTGACGACACTTTACGGCGCCCTTATCTCGAACATCATCTGCCTGCCGCTCGTGGACAAGCTCGATGCGAAATTCGACGTGGACGAACTCAACCAGACGCTGATCATCGACGGTGTCTGCCAAATCCGCGAATCCAAGAGCCCCGCGCTCATCAAGGAAATGCTGGTGGCCTACCTGCCGGAGAAAGTACGCGCCGAACTGGTTGAGGCGGCTTAGCGGGCTAATCGAACGGACAGAAGCGCATGGCACGGAAAAAGCAGCAAGGCGGTGGCGGAGCTCCAGACTGGCTGGTCACCTTTGCCGATCTGATGTCGCTTCTCGTATGTTTCTTCGTCCTGATCATCTCGTTTTCCATTCAGGACAAGGAGAAACTGCAGGTCGTCGCCGGATCGATGCGCGAAGCGTTCGGGGTCAAGGAAACCTCGCGCCGCACGGGCATCATCGAGGTCGAAGGCATTCCCATCCGGGAATACATGAAGGACATCAGCCAGGTCGAGCAGGAAAACGATTCCGATTTCTCCCAGGAGCGGCACGAGAAACGCCGCAAACAGGGGCCGGAAGCCAACACGCATGACACGCTGGAAGCCGACATCGAGAAACCCCGCCAGTTCGCTACGGCAGCCGCTTCATTGCGCCAGGCCTGGCAGGAAATGCCGGAAATAACCGAGGTCTCGAGCAACATCATTCTGGAGGAGTCCGAGGAAGGCCTGAACATCATGCTGGTCGACCAGGACGGCCGGTCGATGTTCCGCGAAGGCTCCAAATATCCGTACGAGACGACACGGCGGCTCATCGCCAAAATGGCGCCGGTGCTGGCACGCATGCCCAACCGCGTCGAGATCACCGGGCACACCACGGCGGGCCAGCAGACCAGCGACCCGAGCTACACCGGCTGGGACCTGTCAAGCGAACGCGCGAACGTCGCACGACAGATCCTTGCGGAATATGGTGTACCCGAAGACCAGTTCTTCGCTGTTGTCGGAAAAGCGGACACCGAACCTCTCTTTCCCAACGACCCGTATCTTGCCGCGAACCGCCGCATCGGCATTCTTCTGAAAGCCGAAGAGCCCCCGGTCCCGCCAGGCCACAAACTCTGAGCGCATGAAACTCGACCGGTCGTTTCAGGTCACTCCAATCCGCAGCTTCATCCTGAGGAGCGCGCTTGCGTGCGTCTCGAAGGATGGGCGGCAAAAACTTTGCCGTCCGTATCGCCCTCACTCGACTTGCGAAACCACCAGTCTGGCACCATCGATGGAGTCGACGCGAACCTTGGTTCCCGCCGGCAGGTCCGGGCCGGTGATGCGCCAGATCGTGTCATCGATGGACAGGTTTCCCGCGCCCTCGCTGAGCGGTTTCTGCAGCGTGAATTCCCGCCCGATGTAGCGGCTGCCGCGCTGATTGAGGCCGGGATCGCCGGCCTCGGACGCGAGCCTGCGCATCATCCGCCTGCCGATCAGGAGGCTGACGATCGACAGGACCAGGAAAATGCTGACAAGCACCTGCCAGCTCGGATCGAAGAGGAGCGCAACAACGCCGACGGCGATGGCGGACAGCCCGAACCAGAGGAAAATGCTTCCCGGTGCGACAATCTCCAGACCAAGCAGAAGCAGGCCGAGGACAAACCACGTCCAGGGCCCGAGCGCACTGATCGTGTTTTCGATGAACGTCACGAGGGATCTCCCTCGGGACGGCCCGTATTCGGAACGCGGGACGATGTGCGGTCTTCCTGCGCCTTGTCGCCGAAGGCCTCCTTGGCAATCTCGCCGATCCCGCTCAGGGAGCCGAGCAGGGAGGTCGCTTCCATCGGCAGGATCAGTGTTTTCTGGTTGCGGGAGGTCGCCAGGGCCTGGAACGCCTCGACATACTTGTTGGCGACGAAGTAGTTGATCGCCTGGACATCACCCGAAGCGATGGCGGCACTGACCATCTGCGTTGCCTTGGCCTCCGCCTCTGCTTCCCTCTCGCGGGCCTCCGCGTCCCGGAATGCGGATTCGCGCCGGCCTTCCGCCTCGAGGATCAGCGACTGCTTCTCCCCTTCCGCCTGCAGGATTTCCGACTGCCGCTTGCCTTCCGCTTCCAGGATCGACGCGCGCTTGTCGCGTTCCGCCTTCATCTGGCGCGCCATGGCATCGACCAGGTCCCGCGGCGGGTTGATGTCCTTAATCTCGATACGCGTGATCTTGACGCCCCAGGGTTCGGCCGCCGCGTCGACGACGCGCAGCACCTTGGCGTTGATTTCGTCGCGGTTGGAAAGAAGGCTGTCCAGGTCCATCGATCCCATGACCGAGCGGATGTTCGTCATCGTCAGGTTCAGGATCGCGTTCTGCAGCCCGAGGACCTCATAGGCGGCACGCGCCGCATCCAGCACCTGATAGAAGGTCACGCCGTCGGCGGTCACGGTCGCGTTGTCGCGCGTAATCACCTCCTGGGAGGGCACATCGAGAACCTGCTCCATCATGTTCAGCTTCTGGCCGACCGTATCGATGAACGGAATGATGAAGTTCAGGCCCGGCGACAGCGTCTTGCGATACTTGCCGAACCGTTCGATCGTATAGTTGTAGCCTTGGGGAACGGTCTTGACCCCGGCGAAAAACACCAGGATGACGAGAACCACGAGAGCGATCAGGACAATACTGGCTCCATCGATATCGATTGGCATGAATTTCTCCTGTAGACGTCTGGATTTCCGCGGCCACTATGCTCTTTTTGCGTGAGTCGTTCCAGCGCCTTTACCGGCTATGCACCGCAGGTGCGCAGCACTTCCCACCTCTTTTTCCAAGGTTATGGGCACAATAAGGGGTCGGCGCTGCCGACCGCCGGTCGCGTTCGCTCTGGAGAGGTCGTAAAGAGTGTCCGCCGGGGCGGCGGATCGCCTCAGAGCCAGCCGCCGAGTTCGCGCCTGACGATATGCTCGATCACGTCCATGCCCAGTCCCGTGTCGTTGAGACAGGGAATGTGGGTGAAATGCTCACCGCCGGCTTCCTCGAAGATCTCTCCGGCTTCCCCGGCGATTTCCTCCAGCGTCTCCAGGCAGTCGGCAACGAAGCCCGGGTTCATGACGGCGACCTTGGAAACGCCGTCCTTGGCGAGCTGTTCAACGGTCTTGTCCGTATAGGGCTGCAGCCATTCTTCGGGACCGAACCGGGACTGGAACGTTACGCGCAGCTTCTGTTCGTCCCAGCCGAGCACGTCGCGCATCAGCCGTGTCGTCTTCATGCAGTGGCAATGATACGGGTCGCCGCGCTTGAAATAGGACTGCGGGATACCGTGGTAGGATGTCAGCACGACGTCTGGTTCGAAATCAAGCGTGGCAAGATGTTCCTTCACGGAGGTCGCCAGCGCGGTCACGTAGACCGGGTCGTCGTGATAGGGCGGCACGGTCCGGATGGCGGGTTGCCAGCGCATCTCCAGAAGCGTCTTGCACACGACATCGTTCACCGTCGCCGTCGTCGTCGCCGAATATTGCGGGTAGAGCGGGAACACCAGGATCCGGTCGCAGCCTTCCTCCTTGAGCGCCTTCAGCTTGTCGGGAATCGAGGGCTGCCCGTAACGCATCGCCCAGTCCACTTTCAGCCGGTCGCCCTCACCCGCCATCACCTCGGCCAGCTTGTCGGACTGGCTGCGCGTGATGGTCCTGAGCGGCGATTCATCTTTCTCGTGGTTCCAGATCTCGTCATAGGCCTTGCCGGACTTGCCCGGCCGGGTCATCAGGACAATGCCGTAGAGGATCGGATACCAGATCGCCCGCGGCCATTCGATCACGCGTTTGTCGGACAAGAATTCGCGCAGATATCGCCGCATCGGCCAGTAGTCGGTCGCGTCGGGGGTGCCGAGATTGACCAGGAGCACACCGACCTTGCCACTCTTGACGGGCGGGTGATCCCCGGGCAGATGCAGTTTGCGGAATTCGGCAGCCTTGTCGGCCACCTTGTCAGCGCTCAGCGGTGCGGTTGGTTGAACGTTCATAGGCTCGGCGTGTCCCTCAGCGGAAAATCCTCTCATGCCATACATAGGCCAACCTGCGGTCAAGGCCAATGCGGCATAGCGCTTACGCTGGACAAATGCGCCGGATCACATGGAAACAGCATCTTGAACCGGCGAACGGACAAGAGTGTTTGACCCAGTAGCCTGACAGACCGGCCGCCACATGAGTTTCACAGTCCGGGTCATGCCATGGCTCGACCATGGCATCCATGCCGTTTCGTTGCGTCCCGAAGGGCGTCACTCTTTTCAAAGAGGAGCGGCATGGATTGCCAGATCAAGTCTGGCAATCACGGAGGGAAATTCCACCGGTCCCCTCCTTCGTCACCCCCGGGCGAACACCGTGAGACCCGGGGCCGGGGAGCCCCGGCGTTCGGGGAGAGGCGGAGACACACCTCGAGTCCTCTGCCTCCCCGATCCCGGCGCGCGCTGCGCTTGGCCGGGATGACGATACCGCGGGGCGTGCCGTCTTTCCGGGATAACACCCGACAGACCGAACCCCGGACAGACCTTCCTCTCGCGGGTCATGCCATGGCTTGACCATGGCATCCATGCCGTTTCGTTTGCATCGGCTGAAGGTTTGCCGGGAAACTGCCTCACCCGTATTCGCGTTCGTCGGCGATCACCTTGCCGTCGTTGGGCAGGGCGCCCGGCGGCACGATTTCAACGTCTCCCTTGAGGCGGGTGACCTCCCTGAGCGTCATGGCGACCCGGTCCGTCAAACCATCCGCGCTGATATCCGTTTCGACCGACAGCGTCATCGCGTCGCTTTCGCCCGCGCGGCTGACGGCAAGCCGGGCCTTGCTGACTTCCGGATGCGCCGCGACGATCTGGGCGATCTGCGCGGGATCGACGAACATGCCCTTGACCTTGGTGCGCTGGTCGGCGCGCCCCATCCAGCCGGCGAGTTGCATGTTGGTGCGTCCGCAGGCCGACCGGCCCGGTATGACCTTGGAAAGATCGCCGGTCCCGAACCGGATCAGCGGATAGAGCGTGTTGAAATTGGTCACAACCAGCTCGCCGACTTCGCCGTCGTCCACCGGTTCGCCGGTTCCCGGCCGCACGATCTCGACAATGAAGTCCTCGTTGACGACCATGCCGGTCCGGGCTTCGGTCTCGTAGGCGATGACGCCGAGATCGGCGGTTGCGTAGCACTGGGCAACCTGAATGCCCTGATCCTCGTAGTCCTGCCTCAGGGACGGAAACAGGGCGCCGCCGGAGACAAGCGCCTTCTTGATGGAGGAAACATCACGGCCCTGTTCCCGCCCCCGGTCGAGCAGCACCTTCAGATAGTCAGGTGTGCCCACGAAACCCGACGGTTTCAGCACCTCAATGGCCTCGACCTGCGTGTCCGTGTTGCCGACCCCGGCGGGAAACACGGTACATCCGAGCGCAATCGCGCCCTGGTCGAGAATGAACCCGCCCGGGGTCAGATGATAGGAGAATGCATTCAGAACCGTGTCACCCTTGCGGAAACCGGCCGCGAACAGGCTGCGTGCGCCGTTCCAGGGATCAAGACCCGGCGCCTGCGGCTCCCAGATCGGCCCGGGAGACATGAAGACGCGCGCGGCTTCGGAAAGCTCGCCCGCCAGAAATCCGCCGAAAGGAGGATCGGCCTTCTGCCGTTCCATCAGGTCCGACTTGCGCAGGATCGGTAAGGCAGCCAGCGACACGCGGTCGACGATGCCCGCAAGATCGCACCCTTCCAGATGCGCGGCCCAGCCGGGCGCCCGGCGCATGGCATGTGCCATGAGTTCCGGCAATCTGACAAAGAGATCCCGTTCGCGCAAAGCGGGGTCCTGCCGCTCGCGCGCATCAAACTGTTGGTCGCTCATGGTCGTCTCCGCGTCTATGGCATCCGGGTCACATGCCCGTCAGGCCAGCCAGCGCTTCCTTCGCTTGTAATGTTTGACATTCCGGAACGAGCGGCGTCCTTCTCCGCCGACACCCAGATAGAATTCCTTTACATCCTCGTTTTCGCGCAGCGCCTTTGCATCGCCGTCCAGCACGATACGGCCGGATTCCAGGATGTATCCGTAGGTCGCGTATTTCAGCGCCACATTGGTGTTCTGTTCCGCCAGCAGGAAGGACACACCTTCCTTTTCGTTGAGTTGGCGGACGATCTCGAAAATCTCTTCCACAAGCTGCGGCGCGAGACCCATGCTGGGCTCGTCCAGCAGGATCATTTTCGGCCGGCTCATCAGGGCGCGACCGATAGCGCACATCTGCTGCTCACCGCCGGATGTGTAGCCCGCCTGGCTCTGGCGGCGTTCTCTCAGCCGCGGGAAATAATTGTAGACCATCTCCAGGTCGGCCTTGATCGCGGAATGCCCGTCCTTGCGTGTATAGGCGCCGGTCAGAAGGTTCTCCTCGATGGACAGGTGGCCGAAACAGTGCCGTCCTTCCATGACCTGGATGCAGCCGCGCCGGACAAGCTCGTTCGGTGACAGGGCCTGGACTTCGTCCTGCTCGAACAGGATCGAGCCTTTCGTGACTTCGCCGCGTTCGGCGCTCAGGAGATTGGAAATCGCCTTGAGGGTCGTAGTCTTGCCGGCGCCGTTCGCGCCCAGCAGCGCCACGATGCCACCCTTCGGCACCGTCAGCGACACACCTTTCAGAACAAGGATCACGTGGTCGTAGATGACCTCGATATTGTTGACCGAAAGGATCGTCTCCGCAGTGTCCGCCGCACCGTCCGAACCGTTCTGTTCTACATCCAGCAATGCCATTCAACTCTCTCCTGGGATGCTCCGCCGCGCAGGGTGCGCGGCGGAACGGACTGCCTGATCAGTTCGGGCAGGGTTCGGTACGCTCCGGCCACGGCGCGTTCTTTTCCGCGTACTCGGCGGCAGCTGCCTCGAGAAGCGGACGCACGATGTCGGTCATCGGCTCGATCCAGCCGGATGCCTGACGCCATTGCTGTCCGTCCCACTCCTGGATGAAGACGGGATGGCTGCCGGCGTGGTCGTCACAGGTGACTTTCATCGGATGCGCGAAACCGGCAAGGCCGAGTTCCTTCAGACGCGCTTCGTCGAGATTGAGCGCTTCCAGCCCCATCCGCATGTCTGCGCCGGTGATGACCTTCTTGCCGGTCAGTTCCTGTGCGGTGCGGATGCCCTCGGCGATGATGACCGAGTTCAGGACGCCACGGTTATAGAGCGTGCCGCCGATCGAACTTGCGTCCGTTGAGCTCAGCCCGGCATCGATGACGTGCTTCTTGATGTCATCGAGAGCAGGGAAATCGCTGCCGACGCCGGAGAAGTTCATGGCCTTGTAGCCCTTGGCGCCTTCACCACCAGCAGCGGCATCGTCATCGCCCGCGGACCACCAGACGCCGATGAACTTGTCCATCGGGAAACGGATCTTGACGGCTTCCTTGATGGCGGTCGGGTTCATCGCGCCCCAGCCCCACATGACCATGTAGTCGGGACGGTCCCGGCGCACGTTCAGCCACTGTGACGACTGGTTCTGCATTTCCTTGACGCCGACCGGGTACTGCAGCAGCTCGAAGCCGTATTTCTCGGCCAGTTGCTCCAGCAGCGGGATCGGTTCACGGCCATAACCGGCGTCCAGGAAGATGTAACCGATCTTCTTGCCCTTGAGGTTGTCGAGACCGCCTTCCTGCTCGCCGATATACTTGATCACGACGGACGCGCCGTCCCAGTAGGTATCCGGCACGTTGAAGACCCACGGGAACGTGGAACCGACCGCCGCTGCGGACAGGCCGTAGCCCATCGACAGGACCGGGATCTTGTCAACGCCCGCTTTCGGGATCAGCTGCAGCGTGATGCCGGTGGAATACGGATTGTAGACCAGAGCACCCTTGCCCTTCGTTGCCTCGTAGCACTCGACACCCTTCTGGGCGTTGTAGCCGGTCTCGCATTCCTCGAGCTCCAGCTTGACGCCGCCGATACCGCCGTCACGCTCGTTCAGCATTTTCAGGTAGTCATGCATGCCGTTGGCAATGTGAATGCCGGAAGCGGCAAACGGACCGGTGCGGTAGGTCAGCAGCGGCACATAATTGCTGTCTTCAGCCTGGGCGACCGTGGTTGTGGCAAGACCGGAAAATCCGACCCCGAGCGCAACAGCGGTTCCCAGCGCAATTTGCTTGATGCGTTTCATGTTTCTCCTCCCATGCGGTTCCGGACCATCCGGCACCGCCAGACCTGTTGCGCCATTCCTCTCCGGACCGGTCCAAATCCGGATGACGTTCAAAATGACTGGCCTCCTAGTAGGGGAAGGGCCAGACCCTGAGCTTCTGCTTCGCGATCTGCCAGAGCCGCGCAAACCCGTGCGGTTCGACGATCAGGAAGAAGATGATGAGGGCGCCGACGATCATGAACGTGACATGTTCGACCGTTTCGGCAGCCAGGTTGATCCCGATGGTACCGGGAATGAATTTCAGGAACACCGGCAGGATCCAGATGAAGGCCGCGCCCATGAACGATCCGCTCAGGCTGCCGAGACCGCCCAGGATCACCATGAACAGGATCTGGAAGGACAGCGCGATCGAATAGGACGACGGCTCTGCGGCATTCAGCCAGAAGAACACCATCATGGCACCGGCGACGCCGCAAATATAGGACGAGACGGCGAATGCCATGAGCTTGGTCTGCAGCGGACGGATGCCCATCAGCTCGGCGGCGATGTCCATGTCGCGGATCATCATCCAGGAACGCCCGATGCGTCCGCGCAGGACGTTCGCCATCAGGAAGGCGATCAGCGCGGTGATGCCGAGCACGATGAAATAGCGCACGATCGGGGTCGCCTCCGCACCGGACACCACGACACCGAAGGCCTCGCGATGCGGGATCTCGATCGCACCGGACGCGTTGTCGTTGTAGAGCCACCGGATACGGATGAAGCACCACTCCAGGAAGAACTGGGCGGCAAGGGTCGTCACCGCGAGATAAAGCCCCTTGATGCGCAGGCTCGGCAATCCGAACACCGCCCCGATCGCCGCCGAGAAAACGCCCGACAGGAGCACCATCAGGATGACGTTGGCATCCGGGAATATGGTGGTGAGCTTGTAGGCCGCGTAGGCGCCCACGCCCATGAAGGCACCTGTGCCCAGGGACAGCTGCCCGCAGAAACCCGTCAGCACGTTCAGACCGATCGCCGCCAGCGAAAACACCAGGAAAGGGATCATGATCGACGTCAGGAAGAAGTCATTGGCAAAGACCGGTATCACCACGAAGGCGATCGCCAGGATAACCATGAGACCAACCCGGTCCTGCAGGATCGGCATGAGCGCCTGATCCGCCTTGTAGCTTGTCTTGAATTGGCCAGCTTCGCGATAGAACATTCTTTATACCCGCTCGATGATGCGTTCGCCGAAGAGGCCCTGCGGCCGGAACAGGAGGAAAACAAGGGCGATGATATAGGCCAGCCAGGACTCGATCCCGCCGCCGACAAGACCGCCCCAGTAGAGCTCGCCGATCTTCTCGCCGAACCCGATGATCAGACCGCCCACAATGGCTCCGGGAATGGAGGTGAAGCCGCCGAGGATCAGCACCGGCAAAGCTTTGAAGGCCACGATTTCGAGCGCAAACGAAACGTCCGAGCGCGCGCCCCACATGATCCCGGTCGCAAGCGCAACGAGGCCTGCCGCGAACCAGACGATGGCCCAGATCTGGTTGAGCGAGATGCCGACCGAAAGCGCCGCCTGATGGTCATCGGCGACAGCCCTGAGAGCCCGGCCGATCCGCGTCTTGTTGAAGAAGATGCCGAGCGCCGCCACCATCAGCACCGCGATCACCGCCGCGGCGATATCGATATGCTGCAGGATGATCAGGCCGCGCTCTCCAAACTCGATCGCGGTCGAACCGGTCGGCAATCCGAGTTCCTCGGTGATCATCTGCTTCGGTTCACCGCCGAAGACGAATTCTCCGAAGCCGATCAGGAAATAGGTCAGGCCGATAGTCGCCATGAGCAGGATGATGTCGGGCTGGTTGACCAGCGGCCGCATCACCACCCGTTCCACACCATAGGCCAGGATGCCCATGGCACCGATGGTCAGGGCGAGGGCCAGATAGGCGGGAACGCCGTTTTCGTTGAGGCCGACCAGCGTCAGGCCGGCGAACACCACCATGATGCCCTGGGCAAAGTTGAAGACGCCCGAGGCCTTGAAGATCAGCACGAACCCGAGCGCGATCAGCGCATAGAGGATCCCCGCGACGAAGCCTTCCCAGAGCACCTGGAGGAAGAAATCCGGCATGTCGTACATCTGCACGAAGGGATCGATGAAAATGTCGTAGAGCATCGTTTCACTCTCCCCTAGTGACTCACGCCGAGATAGGCGTCGATGACGTTCTGGTCGGCCTGCACCTCTTCGGGCGGGCCATCGGCGATCTTTTTGCCGTAGTCGAGCACGACCACACGGTCGGACAGGTCCATGACCACGCCCATGTCATGCTCGATCAGCGCGATCGTGGTGCCGAATTCCTGGTTCACGTCGAGGATGAAGCGGCTCATGTCCTCTTTCTCTTCCAGGTTCATGCCGGCCATCGGCTCGTCCAGAAGGAGAAGGTCCGGTTCCATGGCAAGGGCGCGCCCGAGTTCGACCCGCTTCTGAAGGCCGTAGGGAAGGCGCCCGACCGGCGTTTTGCGGATCGCCTGGATTTCCAGAAAGTCGATGATGTCCTCGACCTTGCGGCGATGCTCGATTTCCTCGCGCTCCGCCGGTCCGCGCCAGATCAGCTGCCAGAAGAAATTGCGGTGCATCTTCAGGGAGCGCCCGGACATGATGTTGTCGAGCGTGGTCATGCCCTTGAAGAGCGCAACGTTCTGGAACGTGCGTGCGATCCCCTGGCTGGCGGCCTCGTACGGCTTCATCTTGCGCCGCTCCTTGCCCTGCCAGGTGATCGTGCCTTCCTGCGGGTGGTAAAACCCGTTGATGACATTGAGCATCGAGGTCTTGCCGGCACCGTTCGGACCGATGATCGCCCGGATCTCGCCCTTCAGGATATCAAAGGAAATATCCGTGATGGCCTTCACGCCGCCGAAGGCCAGCGACACGTTGTCAACCCGCAGCAACTCCTCGCGCGGCGCGGTATCGGCGGCGCCGGCCGGAGCCGTTGCCACGTCTGTTGCAAAGGCGTTCATTCGGCGGCCTCCTGATAGCCCTTGCCAGGATCATGGGTTTCCATATCGCGGATCTCGACCGTGGCTTCGATCGCGCCCTTGCGGCCATCCTCGAAGGTGACTTCCGTGCGGATATGCTTGGAGGTCGAACCGTCGTAGAGCGCCTCGATCAGCGGTGCATATCGTTCCGCGATGAAGCTCCGCCGCACCTTCTGGGTCCGGGTCAGCTCCCCGTCATCGGCATCCAGTTCCTTGTGCAGGATCAGGAAGCGCTTGATCTGGGCACCCGCCATCATCGGTTCGCGCGACAGATCCCGGTTGACCTGATCGACATGGCTTTCGACCATCGCGTAGACGTCCGGATGGGCCGCGAGTTCCTGATAGGAGGCGTAGTTGACGTTGTTGCGCTCCGCCCACGACCCGACGGCGGTCAGGTCGATGTTGAGGAACACGGCGACCATGTCGCGCTCGTGCCCGAAGGCGACCGCTTCCTTGATGTTGGGGAAGAACTTCAGCTTGTTCTCGATGTATTTCGGCGCAAACAGGGCACCGTCGTTGAGCTTGCCGACATCCTTGGCCCGGTCGATGATCTTCAGGTGGCCGTTTTCGGCGATAATGCCGGCATCGCCCGTATGCACCCAGCCGTCCGGCGTCTTGGTCTTTTCCGTTGCCTCGTCATTCTTGAAGTAACCGACAAAGACGCCCGGAGACCGGTACATGACCTCGCCGTTGTCGGCGATCTTGAGTTCGACATCGGGAGCCGGTTTGCCGACTGTGTCACCGAAGATCTCACCGTCCGGCTGCAGCGTGATATAGACGCTGGCTTCCGTCTGTCCGTACAGCTGTTTCAGGTTGAGGCCGAGCGAGCGGTAGAACTGGAAGATTTCGGGTCCGATGGCTTCACCGGCCGTGTAACCGACCTTCATCCGTGTCAGTCCCATCCGGTTCTTCAACGGCCCGTAGACGAAAAACTCGCCGAGCCGGTACAGCAGACGGTCCTTGAAACCCACGGTTTCGCCGTTGAGGATCTTTTCGCCGACGTTGCGCGCGACGTCCATGAAGTAGGTGAACATTGCACGCTTGGTTTTACCGGCATCTTCCATGCGCACCATGATCTGCGTCAGCAGGGTTTCGAACACCCGCGGCGGTGCAAAGAAATAGGTCGGCGCGATCTCCCGGCGGTCGACATCGATCGTGTCCATGCCTTCCGGGCAGTTGACGCAGTAGGCGGCCGTGAAGGCCTGGGCCAGCGAAAACACGTGATCGCCGATCCACGCCATCGGCAGGTAGGCAAGCACTTCCTCGGTTTCGTCGAGGTGATCGAACACATTCGCGTTCCGGGCCGAAATTGCCAGATTGTCGAAGGAAAGCATGACGCCCTTGGGGCGCCCGGTCGTGCCGGACGTGTAGAGCATCACCGCGATATCCGATCCCTTGCCCCCGGCAAATCCCTCTTCCCATTCACCTGCAAGCGCTCCGTTTTCCGCCTGCAGCGAGCGGCCCTTGTCCTGAACGGATTCATAGGAATGCAAGTGCGTATGGTCGTAGTCGCGCAGGCCCCGGATCTCGTCATAGATCACGTCTTTGAGGGTGGGCACTTCGTCCGACATCGACAGCAGCTTGTCGACCTGCTCCTGGTCCTCGACAACCGCGAATTTCACTTCGGCATGGCCGAGGACATAGGCCATTTCCTCGGCAACGGAGTCGGAGTAGACCGGCACCGGAACGGCCCCGAGCGCCTGCGCCGCAACCATGGACCAGTAAAGTCTCGGGCGGTTGGCGCCCACGATGGCGATCTTGTCGCCCTTTTCCAGTCCGAGTGATTTCAGTCCGATTGAAAAAGCGCGGATTTCCTCGCACACCTCGGACCAGGTCCATCTCTGCCAGATTCCGTAATCCTTTTCCCGGAACGCCGTCCGGCTTCCAAACGCCCTCGCATTGCGCAAGAGGATTTTCGGAAAGGTGTCTTCCCCGCTCGGCGATGTGCCGCTCGACCCTGCCATTATTCGTTTCTTCCCCTTGGACCGCTGTCGCCGGACCTGCGTGCACACGTCCTTCGGTGATCCGTTCTTGTTCAACCGGCAGCAGCGGTGCCGCGACCGCCGGTCTGGAAGGTGCCCCGGTTCCGGGGTCGTTGTTTCAACGGATATGAAACAGCCTGCCGTCCCAACCTTCAACCGGTAATTTGTCGAAGACGGCCCGGCATCGTGTCCCGTTGTCTGTCATCGGGACGCTAGACCGGCTGATTTGCAGCAATATGATCCAATTATTTCCAATTGTTGCAATTGCGCTGCGACTGCGAAGGCCAGGCAGGACGACGTTCGAATTCCGGTTCGGCACCTGACCGGTAGAGGGGAACGAGGGCCTGCCAGCTGCGCGGGCAGGAAGGAAAATCCCGGTGGTGTGGCTACTCGATCTCGACAATGATCGTATGGGTCGCATTCTGTGCAAGCGCCCATGCCGCGCGATCCACAATCCGTGCGTTCTCCGCTATGCGCCCGGCAGGAACCAGCATTCCGAACTGTTGCCGGCCGCTACGCCGGGCGGGTTGACCGCTCGCCCAGTTCTGGAAAGCCAGCGGCGCGCCGGACTGCCATCGGGGCCGCCCGTCCACTGTCTCCAGTCCTATCGTCGGGCCGTAGTCGTTGAAAAGCCCGCGGCTGCCGCGGGTCCAGAGTTTGCGGTCGAATCGCACCATGTCGACGACGAAGGCGTGTTCTTCGGCGGAATCGATTTCCACGAGCTTTCCGTCGAACCGGTCGAGCAGTTGCTCGATATCCGGTCTTCCGAAGGTTGATCCCATGTAGATGGCCGCGTAGAGCCTGTCCTGGAAATACCCGTAGATCATCTCGCGGCCCGGCACGGCGCCGATCAGCTTGTGGAGCCTGGGGTCGGTTTCCAGGAGCCGCGTTTGGGCATTGTCGATGAGACGCGCGGTCGCGGCGGACGTCGCAAAGATATCCACGTAGTCCAGATTTGCATCAAGGACGCCAAGCGCGGAGACGGTCGCGCGCCCGAGATAGCCGGTGTCGGCAAGGCCGTTGTAACGCTGGAATGTACGCAGGGCGCTGATCGTTCTGGTTCCGGGCTGTCCGTCTACGGCGCCGACGTCATTGCCGCGTGTCGCGAGCGCCGTCTGGACCGCCTTGATCCTGTCCCTCGGCAAGCGGATCATGTCCAGCGCCGCACGGCGCATGTCACCGTTGATCTCGGTCCCTTCAAGAGGTGTGCGGTATCGCCCGAAAACGCGATATCTGACCTCGGACTGCAAGGCTTCTTCTTCCAGCGTCACGGCACTCTTTGCCAAGGACCCCTCGGGATAGGACCGAAAGTAGAGCGCCCAGGCCCTCGGTGTGTTCAGCTTGTCCGCCGCGCCGTAGAGAGCCAGCTCGTCCTGTAGCGAATTCGGTGTCAGCGCTGCCTGCTGAACGGGTTTCTCCGGTTCCGCGACCGGTTCGGGCGCTTTCAGGATGACCGAACCGATCAGGGAGGAATTGTCCCACGGCACCTGCCGTCCGCCCGTTTCCTGAATGACATCCTGCCGGACGCGGCGCATGACGACGCCGATATCTTCGCCCGGCGTCTCCAGATGCCGGACCAGCGCCCCGGTGAACGGGCTGTTTTCCCCCTCGCCGTCCAAGGCGACATTTCCGGGTTGGGTCGAATAGGCGATCAGGGTGCCGATGCCTGTCTCGACCGCAGCAAGCCCTTGCCCGACGCTTGCCGAGCGTGTGCCCATCGTCGCTGCAAGATTGCGGAGCAGCGGGTTGTTGCGGCAGGCATCGAGGATGACCAGGTTCGTGCGCGGCTCCCTATTCATCTGAGCGAGGATGACCTGCAATCCGATCGCCTCGAACTCGAGATCGGCTTCGTCCAGCAATCTGGTCTCGATCGGAGCAAGATAATTCTTCCCGGCAACCTGCAATCCGTGGCCGGCAAAATAGAACAGGGCGATGTCGGCCCCGCGGATCGCGCGTGCGAACTGTCTGATCTTTGCCTCGAAGTCCAGGCGTTGCAGGTCAATGCCTTCAATCACCTCGAAATCGAGCCGCCTCAGCACCGCTGCAACCGCAGTTGCGTCATTCACGGGATTGGCCAGGACCGGAGCATGCTCATACGCGCTGTTGCCGACAACCAGCGCCACACGCTTTGCCATCGCGGGACTGCCGAAGGACGTCAGCAAGACGATTGCAAGCGCGCAAACGATCCGTCTCATGAACATGCTCCCCCGAACAGTTGACTGTGGCCCAGGCAGCAAAGACTAGGACGCAAGGGAAAGTAAAATCAACAGTTCTCGGCAAGTGGTCCGGATTCCTGGTCAGAAGCGATAAACAAAATCACATCTCGTGTTGTCCTCCAGCTCAATGGTTTACGTAGGGTAATTGCACAGCCTGCCGTTCATGCCTATACTCGGTTTACGTACAAAAGCGCAAAATACAACCAATATACAACCGGAACGATTTGCGAGGGGGAGACGCCATGGCCAAACGTCCAGCCAAAGCGAAACAAGCCAGGAAAACGAAGTCCCAGGCGGCGAAAAAGAAGGCCCCGGCAGCCAAGGCCTCGACACCCGTAGCCGGCCCTTCTCTTGGCCGGCGTGTCCTGAACGTTCCGCGGGATGCGACCGACCTGCGCGACCGCTACTACGAGCCCGCCCTCCTAGGCCTGGAGCTCTCGATGAGCCCACCCGGTCCGGACCTCAGCCCCATCCGCGACCAGGGCGGCGAAGGCTCCTGCACCGGCTTTGCACTTTCCAGCGCGATCACGTTCCTTAATCGCAAGCGGCACAGCCAGCTCTCAGACCCCGTTGAGGCTCCTCTTGCCAGTGCGCGCATGCTCTACGAGATGGCTAAACTGAACGACGAGTGGCCCGGAGAGGACTATGAGGGTTCGAGCATAAGGGCGGCGCTGAAAGGGTTCTTCAACAACGGCGTCTGCAGCGAGGACCTGGCCCCTTATGTCGAGGGAGAGCGAAACTGGTATCTGAATAAGGACCAGGCCGAAGATGCCAGGAAGCTCGGCCTCGGGGCCTATTTTCGCCTGCGCCCCCAGATCATCGATTATCACGCGGCCCTGAACGAGGCCGGCGTCATTTATGCCTCCGCCATGGTGCACCGTGGCTGGCAACGGCCGCGCCGGGGAGACATTGCGCCCTCGAACGTGACGGAGGGCGGCCACGCCTTCATCATCGTCGGCTATGACGACAAGGGGTTCCTGATCCAGAATTCCTGGGGGGAAGAATGGGGCGGCTTCGACGGACAGCCCGGAATCGCCCGCTGGCGCTACGAGGACTGGTCGGCAAACATCATGGATGCCTGGGTCCTGCGGCTCAATGTGCCAACCCCGGACTCGTTCGATCTCACGGTCCGGTCACAGGAAGACGCCAGCCGAAACCTGCTGGGCTCCCCCGCCACGCGTGCACCCCGTCACGAGGAAATTGTCGGACACATCATCCACCTCGACGACGGCAATCTCGTCGAAACCGGCAAGTATCCAACACCTGTCGCCAGTCTCCAGGAAACGGCAAACTTCCTGGCGGATGAAAACGCGACGGCCGGGCGCGACTACAGGCACCTGCTCTTTTATGCCCATGGCGGCCTCAACGATCAGAACGCTTCGGCGAACCGCGTCAGAAAAATGAAGGAGGTGTTCAAGCGCAACGGCATCTACCCGATCCACTTCATGTGGGAAACGGGATTTTTCGAAACGCTCGGTGA
Source organism: Roseibium sp. (assembly GCF_965232425.1). Classification (GTDB taxonomy): domain Bacteria; phylum Pseudomonadota; class Alphaproteobacteria; order Rhizobiales; family Stappiaceae; genus Roseibium. The sequence goes on along the minus strand of NZ_OZ246971.1, from coordinate 3,069,026 downwards.
CATCATTTTCGCATCGAACGCGAAAGCCGCGGCACGGGTCGGCAGCGTTTCCGACTTTTTCGACCGTGTGCTGGAAACGACGGCACGGCTTCCCGGACGCGCCATCTGGCGCGACATGAAACGCGATGCCGGCCAGTCTTTCCTGTCGACGGGCGGTGGCACCAAGGCCCTCAAGATCCTGCTCAAGGGCAATGCCAGGCGTCAAAAGCCGCTCAAGATCCATCTGATCGGTCACAGTGCCGGCGGGATTTTTCTGGGCCACCTGCTCGACCGGCTCAACGCCGTCAACCCGCTCTCCGAACCGGTTCAGTCCTGCTCGCTGATGGCACCCGCCTGCACCATTGATTTCTTCAACAGGTTCTACCACCCGCGCATTGGCGGCAAGAACGCCGCATCGGATGTCGCGCAACTGGTGCAGTACAATCTGATCGACCAGCGCGAGCGCGACGATTCGGTCGGCCCGTACAGGAAGTCGCTTCTCTACCTCGTGTCCAATGCCTTTGAAGACACGCGCAAGATGCCGCTTCTGGGAATGGAGAACTTCAGCAAGGACCTCTCCCTGAAACCGGCCCACAAGCTCCATTATGCAGGACGCGGCGACACCATCACGGACAGCAAGACCCACGGCGGCTTCGACAACGACCGGGCAACGATGAACAATATCCTGAAGAACATACTCGGTGTGAAACCGTCACCCGCGAAAGGGTTCCAGCCGGAGGACATGACCGGCTACTGAGGCCTCATGAGGGCGCGCCGGTGCTTTTTCTGGCGACGAGCCAGGGTTTCAGCTGAATGTTTCCCTCCTCCGGCGGCGCGCCTTCGAGAAGGTCGAGCAGCAACCTTGCAGCCTGCTCGCCGACCGCGCGGCGCGGCTGGTGGACCGTCGTCAGCGGCGGAACGAAGTGCCCGGCAATATCGATGTCATCGAACCCCACGACCGACACATCCCGCGGAACCCGCACACCGGCTTCGTTCAAGGCGCAAATGAATCCGAAGGCCATCCGGTCCGCCGCGCAGAAGACCGCCGTCGGACGGTCCTTCAAACGGAGCCATGCCTCGGCCGCCTTTTCCCCGGCCTCCAGCGTGTAGTCGCCTTCGAAAAGCCAGTTCTTGTCCGGGTCGAGACCGGTCTTCGCCAGCGTCGACGTGTACCCGTCAAGCCGGTCCCGGCCCGGCTTGTGGGTCAGTGATCCCGTGACATGCCCGATCTTCGTGTGCCCGCACTCAAGCAGATGCGAGACCGCCAGACGCGCGCCGAGAAGATTGTCCACCACGGCGATCGGCACTGCCGGGTCATCGCTCCACTCCCCGCAGGCCACGATCGGCGGCAGCTTGGGGTTCATTGCGCGGATAGCGGAAATCGAGAAATGTCCGTCGAGAATGACGATGCCGTCGCAATTGTTCTTGCTGAAGAAGTCGCTGACCGTCGAACGCGACATGGATGGCTTGCGCGTGTCCGCAATCAGAACCTTGAGGTTCTTTGCCGCACAAACGGTCTCGATACCCTGCAGGATGTTGGAGAAATGCGAGTTGCCGATATCAGGCACAAGCGCCACGATGGTGCCCGTGTCGCGCCTGCGCAGGTTTCGCGCGGCGTGATTGAGCACATACCCCGTTTCCTCGACCGCCCTGGCAACCTTGTCGCGCGTCTTGATCGAGACGCGTTCAGGCGTGGACAGAGCCCGGCTGACCGTCGCCGTGGAGACCTTGGCCGCACGCGCGACATCCTGAACGGTGGGATTGGGTTTTCTGACGTTCGACTCGCTCATTCAATTGTTCTTAAACGACAAGACTCCGATCTGGCGATTTATTCTTCAAATATCGGTGCGGAAAGGCAATGCTTGCAACCAGATTGGCAATCTCAGGAGCGACTTATGCCCGATGAACGACTGATGGACGTATCGTCCGACGAACCTCCCGCGGATTTCACGGCACCGCAAAAGGCTCTTTGGTGGCTCAGGAAGGGTGACCTCGGCCTTGGTCCGGAGTGGGAGCGCGCGCACATGATCTGCCAGGAAGCGGAAGGCCAGAAGACACACGACTGGATCCATGCGCTGTGTCACCTGATCGAAGGCGATCTCGGCAACGCGGCCTACTGGTTCAGGCGCGCGGAACAGCCGCCCGGTGCGACAGATCCGAAAGAGGTTTGGGAGCGCATTGCGGCCGCATACGGGTGAGGCGAAAGGTGCGGCTAGGGTCCTGACCTTAGGAGAAGCCCAGATATTCCTCGATCTGCTTGACCCCGCGCTGCATGTGGGCGTCGATTTCCTTGAGCATGAGGTCCAGCCGCTCGCCGAGGGCCAGTTGCAGATACCGTTCGTGGGCATCAACGATCGGTCCCTTGCGGCCATGCGCCCTCTGGTGCTCGGCAAGGTAAAGCTGCAGCCGCCCGGCGATCCGGCGCCAGCTTTCCAGGAGCAGCTTGTGCCCGCTCATCTCGTAGACAAGGGAATGAAACCGGACCTCCGCCTCGCTCGATGACACGTGATCATCAAGTTCCAGCGTTGCCAGTAGATCCTTGTGGCGCGCTTCCAGTTCGCGCGCGAATGCATCGTCCCGGCGATCCCAGATTTCACGGAACGCGAGCGTCTCGAGCGCGGTCCGGAGTGAGTAGATTTCCCGGACATCTTCCGGCGACAGCTTGAGGACGCGCGTCCCCGTATAGGGTATCGTCTCGATCAGGCCTTCAGCCGCGACCTGCCCCATGGCCTCGCGCAGTGGTCCGCGGCTCACGCCGAACCTGGCGGCAAGGTCGGATTCGGTGATCTGGCTGCCGGACTCGATTTCGCCGCTGATGATCGCACGGCGCAGATTGGCGGCAATCTGGTTGCTGAACGTTTCGCGCTTGACGGGTTTGACCCGGTTCTGTGACATGAGTTGCGGTTTGTTCATGGTCCTGTGCACTTGGTCTTCTTCGGCCGGCGTCTTGCTTCGGTTAGCTTTCCCTGCGTTTTAGCGCAAGACCCAGTCCTTGTAAGCTTTTTCAGCTTCCGACGTGACGCTTCCGGGCAGACCCGTGCCGATGGTGCGCCCGTCGATACGCACGACAGGGGTCACGCCCCCGAGTGTTCCGGTGATGAAGGCCTCGTCGGCCGAATAGGCTTCGGCGAGCGTGAAATCTTTCTCCCGGACGACATTGCCACGGTTCAGCCAGCTGTCGATGACTGCTTTTTGCGTCAATCCCTTGAAGGAAAAGGAGCCGGTGGAGGTCCACAGTTCCCGGCCCCTGACGATGAAGAAATTCGTCGAGTTGCAGCTGGCGACAAACCCGCGTGGATCGAGCATCAGGGCTTCATCCGCACCGGCATTGATCGCCTGGATAAGAGCCTGGATCAGGTTGAGCCGGCTGTGGGAATTGAGACGCAGATCGAAGACGTCCGGCCCGCTGGTCCGGAAGGTCGACGTGAACAGGGAAAGCCCTTTCGTCTTTGTATCGGCCCGCGGCGACTTGTATTCGGCCACGATCACGACGGTTGCCTTGCCGACCACGAAGCGCGGGTCCTGGTTCGGCGTGCTCTTGAGCCCGCGCGAAACCATCAGCCGGATATGAACCCCGTCCGTCATGCCGTTGGCATCCAGTGTCCTGCGAATTGCGGCCTTGAGATCGTCCCGGCTCAAGCCGATGTCGAGCGCGATGGAGTTGGCGCCTTCGAACATGCGGTCAAGATGCGCGTCCAGCTGGAGAATGCGTCCGTCTATGACCCGCAGGCCCTCCCAGACGCCGTCTCCAAGCACGAACCCGCTGTCAAACACGGAGACGACGGCCTCATGCCGCGGTACCAGCTGTCCATCGACATAGACCAGAACGGTTTCGTTCCGCGGATCCGCGACATAGCTTTGCGCGCTTGCAGACGTGTTCATCGAATTATGGTCTCCAGAAATGATCTAAAACTGAAATCGCCGGTGCTCTGCGAGGAATTGCTGCGTCAGGGGGCGTTTCGGATTCTTGAGAACGTCGTCGGGCGTCCCGCTTTCGTAAATGCCGCCTTCGGCGAGAAACAGGATCCGCGTCGCGAAATGATAGGCAAAGCCGATTTCATGCGTAACGAGCAGCATGGTGCGGCCCTCGGTTGCCAGCTGCTCGATGACCCCGAGCACCTCTCCGACAAGGGCCGGATCGAGCGCGGAGGTCGGCTCGTCGAAAAGCAGGATCTCCGGGTCCATCGCCAGGGCGCGCGCGATTGCGACCCGTTGCTTCTGCCCGCCGGACAGGCGTGACGGAAAGGTCTCGGCCTTGTCGGCAAGGCCCACGCGCTCAAGTTCCGCGACCGCCCTTTCCATCGCCTTCGGGGCCGGAACGCCGCGCACGGTCTTCAATCCTTCCGCGACATTGCCGGCAACCGTCATGTGCGGGAAAAGATTGAACTGCTGGAACACCATTCCGACCCGCTGCCGCAGGGCGCAGAGTTCGCGCTCCGAGAAGCGCATGTCACCGGATCGCGACGGCTGACCGACGGTGTCACCATCCAGTTCGAGGCGGCCTTCACTCGGTGTCTCCAGGACGTTGATACAGCGCAGCAGCGTGCTCTTGCCGGACCCAGAAGCGCCCAGAATGGCAATCCTGTCGCCCGGCATGACATCAAGATCGATATCCGAGAAGACGCGCAGCGACCCGAATTGTTTGCCGAAACCGGACAATCTGAGAACAGGTGCGTTCACGTTCAGTCACTCCGTGCAAGGTGGCGCTCGAGCGCATAGGTCAGGCGCACGATCGGATATAGAATGATGAGGAAAATCGCGGCGATCACGGTATAGACCTCCAGCGGGTTGAAGCTGAGCGAGGCGATCAGCTTGCCCTGCTGCAGGAGTTCCACGTAGGCAACGACCGACGCCAGCGTGGTCATCTTGAAGATTTCGACACCCCGGTTGGTCAGGGCCGGAATGATGCGCCTGATGGCCTGCGGCAGGATCACGCGCCGCAAGGTCTGAAGACCATTCATGCCGATCGCGCGCGCGGCCTCCCATTGACCCGGTTCGATGGACTGGATACCGCCCCGGTAGATCTCCGCCGAATAGGCCGCCGAATTCAACGAGATCCCGAGGATCGCCGCCAGAAACGGCCCGATCTCGATCGGTGCGATGATCGGCAGCGCATAGTAGAACCAGAGGATCTGCACCAGAACCGGCGTGTTCCTGAAGAACTCCACGAAGGCCGTGGAGAGCCAGCGGACCGGCCGGTTTTTGGAGCGCTTTCCAAGGGCGATGATCAGGCCGAGCCCCATGCCGATGACAAGACAGACAACGAACAGCCGCAGCGTTCCGGCCGCGCCGATCGCCAGCGCATACCAGTTGTCGAAGACGTCCTGAAAGTTCCAGATATAGCTCATGGCGTGAACTCGCCGCTCTTGGCAAAGCGGCGCTCCAGGCGCGAGGCAACGAAACTGATGAAGGAAATCGACACGAAGTAGATCAGCGCGACGACCGTGAAGACTTCCAGCGGACGGAAGGTCTTCTGCGCCAGTTCGTTGGCCTGGAACAGGAGGTCTGCGTACGACACCGTCGCAACGAGCGTCGTCGTCTTCATCAACTCGATGGACCGTTCCATCATGGAGGGAAACATCCGCTTGACGGCCTGGGGCAGGATGACCCTGTGCATGCACTGATTGTAGGTCATGCCGATCGCCTTGGCGGCCTCCCATTGCCCGCGCTCGATCGACACGATGCCGGCCCGGAAGATCTCGGCGAAGAACGCCCCGCTCTGGATCATGAAGGTCAGCGAGGCGGCGAGGAACGGGGTCATTTCAATCGACAGCACGATCGGCAGGCCGAAATAGAACCAGAACAGTTGCACGAGCGGAGGAGTCGTCCGGAACACTTCGATGACGACCCCTGCCGGAACGTTGAGCCAGCGCCTGTGGGACAGGCGCGCGAACGCGAGCAGGAGACCGACGACCAGCCCGCCCGAGAGCGCCGTCGCTGTCAGGATCAACGTGTTGCGGAAGCCGACGAGGAGAAAGCCGCCCTCCGCAAGTACCGGTGAAAAGTCCCACTCGTACATGATCGGTCCGCGCGGTTCAGAGGAGTTCCTTGATGATCGGCGGAGCGGATTTCGGATCGAGACCGAAACCGGAGAGGAATTCCTCGTACCAGGTCTGGATCTGGCCGGACTGGTAGTAGTCCGCCAACTGCGCATCGACGAAAGCAACGAAGTCGGTGTCGCCCTTGCGCACGGCGGCGCTGGTCGGGTTCGACTTGACCGGAGACGGCACGACGATCTTGCCGCGCCCGAGCTTCTGGCGCGCCGCGATCAGCGGCGGGTGAAACAGGCACACCGCGTCGACACGCCCGGACTGGAACGCCGCGATCGCCTCCGTGTTGCCCGGGAAACGCTGGATGTCCGCATTGCCGACATTTTCGGTCAGGAACTTGTCCATGCTGGTCGCCTGCGGCACGGCGATCTTGATCTCCGGTTTGTTGAGATCTTCCCAGGAGGTGACCGGAACGTCGTCCTTGGCGAGAACGGCGAGCGAATAGTACAGCAGCGGATTGTCCGGGAAGCTTGCGGCTTTCTTGCGTTCGTCCGTTGCATCCAGAACGAACATGACGTCGATCTTGTTGCTCTGCAGCGCGGCAACCGCCGTTCCCCAGGTGACTTCCACAGGTTCGAAGTCGACACCGAGCGCCTCCGCCATTGCCTTGCCCGCGGAAACCCCGACACCGGATGACCATTCACCGGTTGCCGGGTCCTTCGAATACCAGGGCGGCGCCTGGGTCACCCCCACGCGGAGCTTGCCGCGCTCCTTGATGTCATCAAGGGATCCGGCGGCGAGCGCCGGCACTCCGCTTGCGACCAGTGCCGAAGCCAACGTGGCTCCCGTGAAGGTCAGAACTGTTCGACGGGTCAGTTTCATCTCTTGGTTCCCCTTTTTTCGATCGGCGCCGTTTGGAAAGCGCCCCTCTAAGGTCATAAAAGCGGCTCTATTGTAGATTGTCAACAATTTACCATCATGCATGCAAGCGTGACCTCCGACGGGAGGCTCATGTTCCTGAATGAAGCGCATTGGACCTGAGACTGTTATGAAACGAGCGAACACCCCCGGCACATGCACGTCCGGTTCCGGGCCGGGAACAGAATTTTGCACCGGATCTGCCATCAAATGCACCGTTTCCCTCATCGTCACCCCGGGCGAACGAAGTGAGATCCGGGGCCGGGGCGCCCCGCCCCCCAGAACGGCAACCGCAAAAGCCGATACGTCATTGCTTCCCGCTTTCCCTCTCCCACTGGGAGAGGGAAAGCGGGAGGGGCAAACACCTGAAGGATGCCGACGGCGCTGATCCCTCACCCGGCCTTCCAGGCCGACCTCTCCCAACGGGAGAGGTGACCGGGTTCGCGGCGGGTGATAGGCATGACACGAATACCTCATTAATGGGGAAGAACTAGACGGCCATGAGCGCCGCCCCGGCCTTGAGCCGGGGCCTCCTGTCAAATCGTGCACAGGTCCCGGATCAGCTCCGCGACAGCGCAGGCTGCAAGGCCATCACAATAGCCCACACGCCATTGCCTCCCCGGTCCCGGCGCGCGCTGCGCTTGGCCGGGATGACGTCAGAACGAAAGCGAAAAGCCTCATCCTGAGGAAGCGCACGAGCGCTGTCTCGAAGGATGCGCCGCCCATCCTGCGAGACGGGCCTTTGGCCCTCCTCAGGATGAGGGGGAATTTGCGATACTTGAGAAGGTGAATTCATCCCATTCCTATCAGTCGTCATTGCCGGACTTGATCCGGCAAGCCATGCCCTTGACGCTCTGCGATCCGCGGCTGTGCAACTGGAGAGGGAACGGCAGGGATGCCATGGTCGAGCCCGCGGCTGTCCGGTATATCTGCGCCGAGTGGTTTGAGACCATCTCAAGCCAATGAATTTGTCATTCCGGCTGAAGCGCAGCGGAAGGCCGGAACCCAGTAATCACGAAATTCGCTTTCTTCTCTCAATCTCCGGCCACCGGGCGTACTGGATCCCGGTCTTGCCGCTTACACGGCAAACCGGGACGACAAGTCCGGAAAACAATTCTGTATCCTGGCCTGGTTTCTGAAAGAGAGCAAAAACCCTCGTCCTGAGGCGCACGGCAAAACGGCTCTTCCAGGCACCGACCCGCAAATGCGGGTTGAGAGATCATGCGGCTTCGTCAGGAGCGATCCGTCGCAAGAGCCTTCAGAACGTCGTCCGGCGTCATCTGGAACCTGTCGGTCTGGTCACGGTCATGATGCACACCATCGATCCAGACATAGTCGTCGAAGGTTTCCGCGTTCTGGACCCAGAACTCGTGATAGAGCTGCGGCGCATGTCCCCAGGCACCCCGGTGGGCGATGTCGTCACGCCAGTTCTTCAGATCCGCACGCGTCCGGAACCGGATAATGCCGATCTGGTCGCCGTCGTCCGCCGTGTAGAACTTGAGAGAGATGAAACCCGGCATTCCGGCAACCGCATGCGCCATGTCTTCGTTCAACGTCCTGTGCAGCTCCCAGTCGATATCGTCGCGATATCGAACGCCGAAAATGCAAATGATCATGCCGATCTCCGTGTCCCACGCAGCTGTTGCCGGACAGAATATCAGCCTGGATTGGGCGTATGCGAGGGCCGATTGCGGAAAACTGGTTTTCTGATGGTTCTGTTGGTTAAGATCATGAAACGCGTGAATGAAATCAATGCGAAAGACCTGAAAGACAAATCCGCGCGATACTTAATATTCACATAAAAAAACCTTAAACTTAACTATAGAATAAATAACACTCTTACTTAATTTTATTTAAAATATTTGAATGCTTCAAACAACAAGGGAAGCATTCGATGCCAAGATCACAAGCAAAACACTACCAATGGTATTCATGGGGCCGTCAAGATGATGACGATCGGGAAGACAACCATGGCGCCGGGTCGAAGGGCTCCGGGTCGAAGGGCTCAGGCTCCAAAGGCTCAGGTACCGGGTCCAAGGGTTCGGGCTCCGGGTCGAAAGGCTCTGGCTCAGGCTCCGGATCGAAGGGTTCCGGCTCTGGTTCAGGTACGAAGGGTTCCGGCTCAGGTTCGGGCTCTAAGGGCTCCGGCTCAGGTTCCGGATCGAAGGGCTCCGGCTCTGGTTCCGGACCGAAGGGCTCCGGCTCTGGTTCCGGATCGAAGGGCTCGGGCTCCGGTTCTGGCTCGAAAGGCTCCGGCTCTGGTTCCGGATCGAAGGGCTCCGGCTCTGGTTCGGGATCGAAAGGCTCCGGCTCCGGTTCAGGGTCGAAAGGCTCCAGCTCTGGTTCAGGGTCGAAGGGCTCCGGCTCTGGTTCTGGCTCGAAAGGCTCCGGCTCTGGTTCAGGTACGAAGGGCTCCGGCTCTGGTTCCGGCTCGAAAGGCTCGGGCTCTGGTTCCGGATCGAAGGGCTCGGGCTCTGGTTCCGGCTCGAAAGGCTCCGGCTCTGGTTCAGGTACGAAGGGCTCGGGCTCTGGTTCCGGCTCTAAGGGCTCCGGCTCAGGTTCCGGATCGAAGGGCTCCGGCTCAGGTTCCGGATCGAAGGGCTCCGGCTCAGGTTCTGGCTCGAAAGGCTCCGGTTCCGGCTCGGGATCGAAGGGTTCGGGCTCTGGCTCCGGATCAAAGGGGTCTGGCTCGGGCGGCAGTGGCTCCAAAGGCTCGGGAGACGGGTCCAATGATCACGGCTCGTATCACGATAGCCACAAACACTATGACCATGGCGGCGGGCATGGCGGCCATGGCGGGCATGGCGACCACGACGACGGTGACTACTCCTAGTCTGCCAACCGCATAGTCACGGTTCAAGAAGCGGTCCTCGCCGGATGCCGGCGGGGACCAGGACGTTGGCGGGCACCGTCTGGAAGCAATCGATCGGTCAAGGAAAGTGTTTTCGTGTTCAAAGATCTGAAGATAAGCAGAGACTACCTGCCGTACATGCGCTGGATGCTCGGATTTTCGGTTGCGGCCAATATCCTCCTGCTGGCGCTTCCGCTGCACATTCTGCAGGTCTACAGCCGTGTCCTGAAATCAGGCAGCATCTCGACGCTTGTCTTCCTGACACTGATTGTCATGGCCATGCTGGCCGTCAGCGCTTTCGCCGATTATACGCGCCGCCGGATCGCGCGTCGGCTGGCAAACAGATACCTCATGGATCACCATGAAAAGCTCGTCCGGTGCATGGTGCGGACCGAAGATGAAACACGGAGCACGTCCGGGACAATCAGCAAACTCAGGACGGTTGCGGGTTTCCTGAACAGCCGGCTGTTCATCGGGCTACACGACCTTCCATTTTCGCTGCTTTTTCTCGTTGCCCTTTTCCTGCTCAATGTCTGGCTTGGCGTTGTTGCAACCATCGGTCTCGCGGCAATGATCGCCCTGGCGGTTGTGAGCAACCGGTCCGTATCGGCGGCACAGGCCACCGCGGAGAACAGGGAAGCCGACGCCTTCAACTTCGCATCCGCGACACTGCGCGGCACCGATGAAGTGCGCGCCATGGGAATGACCGGAAAACTTCAGGACCGCTGGAAGAGGAAACTGCGCTCGAACTCGGAGGCCGCCGATGATGTCTCGCAACTGGCCGTCGGCCATTCAGCCACCGGTACGTTTTTGAAACAGCTCATTCAGGTCATGATCGTCTCGGTCGGCGCGCTTGTGGTCCTGTCATCATCCATGCCGAGCGTCGTGATTTTCGCAGCGATCCTGATCACGAACAGGATGCTGTCTCCCGTCGACTTGACGATCGGCGGTTGGTCGACGATCACGAAAAGCTATGACGCCCATCTCAGTCTCGGCAACCTGCTGGAGACCGCTGATCCGGTGTCCGGACAACAGTCTGCCCGCGCCTCAAACAGCCGCGTCAGTGCAGACAACATTCACCATGCCGACACACAGCAACACCCTCATGTCCGTGTTCTGGACGGCGTTACGCTGGCACTCGACCCGGGCACGCTGACCGTCGTCACCGGAAAGCCGGGCAGCGGCAAGACCGCCCTGGCGCGGATCATGTCCGGGGCGATCGATCCACAGGCCGGTTTCCTGAAACTGAACGATGTGCCGCGGCAAAACTGGAGCGACGAGGCATGGGGGCGTGCCGTCGGCTATGTTGCCCAGGACATAAAGTTCTTCCCCGTACCGATTTCGGAAAACATCGCGCGGCTGTCGAGGAGCGACAATTCCGACCGTCTGATGCGCGCCGCGAAAATTTCAAATGCGCACGGGATGATCCAGGCACTGCCGCGGGGCTATGCGACCGTTCTGGAACGCGGAAACGTCAGGCTCACGGACAGGCAGAAGATCAAGCTTGCCCTGGCCCGGGCCTGTTTCGGCGGTCCGCGAGTTCTCGTTCTTGACGAACCGGACACCGAACTCGACCGGGACGGGCAGAAGGAGCTTGTCGCCACGCTGAAGAAGCTGAAGGAAACCGGTGTGGCAATCCTTGTGATGTCCCGTCGATCGCGCATGCAGGCGGCGGCGGACAGGGTCTTTGAACTTGCCTCCGGCAGGCTCCGCGAGATCAGCGGCAAACAGATCCCCAAGACATCTGCGACGGACAACCTGCCGGAAACCGGATCGATCCGGGCAGAGCCTCCGGAAGTTCCTGTCACCGCGGCAACGGCTCTGGCCGAGATCCGCAAGATCAGACGCGGAGACTTCGGCGGAAGGCTCAGAAAGGACGCGGAAAACTTCGGAACGGGGCTTGATGCAGGCTTCAAGACCCCCTCGCGGCAATCACGGATGAACTGATGGCAAGAGACACGAAAGAACGACCCCGGACAAAACCGGACCGCAATTCGCGCACGGAGATCGACGGGATTGTCCTGAGGGGCAAGAAGATCGTCTGCACGTTTCTGGGCGTATTCCTGCTGTGGGGCCTGTTTGTTCCGCTCCAGTCGTCGATTGTTGCAGAGGGCATCATCGCGGCGGCCGGCAGGAACAAGCTCCTGCAACACGAGGAAGGTGGCCGGATTCGGTCCATCGAAGTCGCCGAGGGCGCCAAGGTCGCTGCCGGTGATCTGATCATGGTTCTCGACGCGGAGACGAAACGGGCCGAGCTGTCGGAACTGCAGGCCCGGCAGGCGGTTCTGCTCGCGACCAAGGCGCACCTCGAAGCCCTGCGAACCGGTGCCGGCTTCCACGCGGCCGGAAGCGGATGGACGCTGCGGACGCGAAAATTCGATGTCGGCACGGAAACCTCCGACGGCCTTGTTGCAACGGCGGCCGTCCGGAACCAGGCAGACAATCCGATAAGGGCGATTTTCGCCAGCCAGCAACTCGAGCAGAAATTTGCCGACCAGGCCGTCGATGCGGAAATCGAAGCGCTGCGCAACCGAAGCAGCGGTCTGGCGCATGAACGGGCCGGACTTGTCGCGCGCCGCGCGGGTCTTACCGACAAGCTGCGTTTCCTGAGAAAGGAAATAGCCGCGCTCCGGCCGCTGGTTCGCGACGGCTACGTCGCCCGGTCCCGAGCCTGGAAAAACGAACGCGAAGAAAGCGAACTTGTCGCGGACATCGCGTTCCTGAAAAGCGAGATAGCCCGCATCGACGAACGCAGAAACGAAGCCGGCAACCGGGTGGAGGCCTATGTATCCGGCCAGCGCCGGCGGGTTGCCGGGGAAATGACGAAGGTGCTGGGCGAACTCGCCGAGATCCGGGACCGTCTGGTTTCGGCCGAGCGTGCCTTGTCCAACACCCGGATCAGGGCGCCGGTCAGCGGGACGCTGGTCTCGTTTTCTGCAAATACGGTCGGCGGCGTCGTCCTTGCGGGAGACGTGATCGGCGAAATCGTGCCGGACAACGCCCCCTTGACGATCCAGGCACGTGTGCGACCGCAGGACATTGCCGAAGTCCGGCAGGGACAATCGACAAAAGTCGCGATCACGGCGCTCGACAGCCGCAAATATGCACCCCTGACGGCTGTTCTGACCTATGTGTCTGCCGATGCGGTCCGGCAGACGCCGACCGCCGCGCCTTACTATCTGGTCCACGCAAGGCCGGAAGACGTGGCCTCGAACACGGCGATCATCGGCATGCTGAAACCCGGCATGATTGTCAACGCGCACATCAATGCCGGCAAGCAACCGTTCCTTGTCTACCTGCTCGCTCCGCTGATCCGTGGTTTTGACACAGCATTTGCCGAGCCGTGAGGGTACGTCCGGCGACCAGAAGGATAGGTCGCGGTCTGCCGTCCGCAAATGCCTCAGGCAAGTAGCGGAAAGGTAACCTCGACAAGAAATACTGACAAAAACGACATTGGCACTTTTTACGGAATCATACCAATGGCCAAAAGCAAGTCTTCGGACGCGAGTACTTTTCTGAAAACGGCACGGCGCGAGGAAATCGAGGCCCTTTGCAAGCGGGCGTTCGGACGCATTCCGAAACGGGTCGCCTTTCCCGGCGGGCGGTCAAGGTCCGCATTCATGGCAGAAATCGGCGATGAGCGGTTCGTTCTCGCCAAGCGTGACACCCCGGGCGACGCCGTGATCGAAGGCATCGTCATGAAGGTCCTGTCTCCGACCGGCCTGGTCCCGCGCGTGGTCAAGGTGGTCGACGAATGGGTCGTGCAGGAATTGGTGGACGGCATCCGGCTACCGGTCTTTCTCGATGGCCTTGCAGACATCCGCGAACGGGAGGAAATTCTGGACCAGTCCCTGTCGGCACTGGCAGATCTGCAGGATTACGCGCATACGCAGAACCTGCACCACAGGGTGCCGCGGGTCGGACCCGACCGGGACTGGTCGGACGGCAATCTGATGCGCGCCGGAAAGATTTCCGAGATTGTCGGCATCGCGCCGCCATTGCTCGACTACGGCCGGCTTGAAAAACTCTTCAGGCTCGATCCGCGCGATTTCGTCAAGGCGGACGCCCGGCCCGGAAACGCCCTTGTCTGCGGCGACCGAACCGTCTGGTTCGACTGGGAAGGCTGCGGCCGGCGGCATGCGCTGGATGACCTGGCCTTCGTGCTGTCGGACGAATGGACCGCAATCGACCCGGACACCGAAACCCGCCTCATCGAAAGGCATCTTTCCAGGTTCGCCCGCAACCGGTCCGAAACGGAAGCCTTTGACTACCTGATGGCTTTCGGCGTCTTCCACATGCTCGCACGGATGCACCGCGCGATCCGCTATCGCTATCGGGACGGTAAATGGTGGTGCCGGGACAAATGCCTGCACAATGACAAGATTGGTGTAACGCCGACGGAAGTCGGGCTGATGTGCGACCGCGCACGCCGCTGGTCACTCCAGGTCACAGCTCTGCACACGCTGGCGCCCTGGTGCGAAAACCTGATGGAAAAACTTGATCTCGAACTTCCCGATCTCGGCGCTGTTCACCAGCGGAAGGCCGTCTGAGCCCGGCAGGCCTCACGCAATCAGCGGCAGCAGCTGTCGGCAGGCGCTGGCAGCCGCATCGGTCCGCTCGCTCTCGATCATCTCGATGGTCTGCCGCATCGCATCCCCCAGATGATCCGGGTTCAGCTGTGCCACGTCACACGAACTGCGGCGGACGATTTCAACATTCGACAGAGTGTGTTCGACGGCGCCGTAGCTGATTTTGTAAGCTTCGTTGCCGTGGCAGAAATCGTAGGTCTTCACGCCATTGGCGATCGCCCACTTGATGGTGTGCGTGTGAAGCAACAGGCCGATATTCGGTTCACGCGCCGTTTCGTCCCGGCCGGAAACGATGAAATACAGATATTTCGCGTCATGGTCGACAATGCTGCACATCGCGCCAAGACGTTTGTCACCGTGCCAAAGCGTACTGAGCCGGATCGCATCAATCCGGTGGCTCAAGTCCAGGAATTCCCGGTATTTTGCCGCGGCCCGGAGCGCCGACTTTTCTCCGCGCGCCGGAGCCCAGCGCACCAGCCACATGCCGAGAAGCGCGTCCAGATCGGACAAAAAGCGATCGGGCGTGCTGTCCGTGATACGGAGGGCATCGCTTCGCTCATACCGGCGCCAGAACCGCCGCAGCTTTTGCCGTGTCTTCGAACTGAGCCGCGACTGGGCATAAAGATCGAAATCGCCCGGCAGGCTTAGCCGCGGACAAATGAGGTTGTCGACCGTACCATTGTTGATAAGCATCGGGCGTGAATTGATCCGGTAGGATTGCGGATCGGAGAACGCATCCAGGAGAAGGTCCAGCCTCCGCCGGCAGCCATCGTGCTTGAAGCTGATCCGTGCCCAGGGTGCGCCAGCCAGATACGCGGCAATCTCCGCAAGCGCCTCCACCTCGCGGGCCGGATCGCAGACAAACCCGGTATATTGCGCCCATGCCAGCTTTCCTGCCGGTTTCATCTCCGTTTTGAAACGCTGACCGCTCTCGCTCCAATGCGTGTGGTGGCTCAGGGGCAGAAAACAGTCATATCCCTTTCCCGGCCCCCTTCCCCTGACGGCCAGGACTTTCCAGCGGCCGGGATCGGACCGGAACACCTGATCGAGCCAGCGCCAGGACAGGAAGTACCCCGCGTCCGGATCAAGTCGGTGAACACGCTCCCAGTCATCGCGCAATGCCGCGAAGCCGTCCGGATCCTGGATGATTTCGACCGTCATGGCATATCCGCTCCCCTGTCTGTGTCCTTCGCGTTTGGGCCGCTCATCGCCGCATGACCCGATCCAGCGCCGCGTCGATCCGCTGAAGCACCTTTGCTTCGAGCTCGACACCCGAAGCGCCGCAGTTCATCACGATCTGGTCCGGACGGCTTGCACCGATGATCGCGGAGCTGACAAGGTCACCCCTGAGTACCCAGGCCAGGGCAAGCTGCGGCAGCGTCAGCGACAAATCGGCGGCGATCTCCTGCAGCTTTCCGACGGCCTTGAGGACGTCCGGTTTGAAAAATCGGCCCAGACCTTTTCGCTCGCCCCGCGATCCGGGCGGAGGCGCTTCGTGGGGTTTGTATTTCCCGGTCAGGATGCCCTGTGCGAGCGGCGACCACACGATCTGTCCGATACCCAGTTCCCGGCAGAGCGGAAATATCCGCCTTTCGTTCTTGCGGTAGAGCATGGAATAGCGGGGCTGGCTTGAAACGAAGGCAACCGCGCCGTCGATCGCACGCGCGCGTTTGATCTCGGAGGCGGGCCATTCGCTGAAACCGACGTAGCGCGCCTTGCCCGAGCGAACGATGTCCGTAAGCGCCTCCATCGTTTCCTCCAGAGGCGTTTCCACGTCGTAGCGATGACATTGATAGAGATCGACATGATCGACCCCCAACCGGCGGAGAGACGCGTCGATCTGCTTGAACACCTGGGCGCGGGACAGCCCCCGGTCAGTGTCGGACATCGGGTAGTAGAGCTTTGTCGCAAGCACGTAGTCGTCCCGCCGATAGGCACCTAGCAGACTGCCAAGCAGGTGTTCCGCCGCGCCCTTGCCGTACATGTTCGCCGTGTCGAAGAAATTGATGCCGCAGTCGAACGCGGTGCGCACGCATTGTGCCGCGGTCCCGGCGTCCACTGCCGTGCCGAACGTGCGCCATGAGCCGAGCGAGATTTCCGAAACCTGAAGCGAGCTGGTGCCCAGCTGACGATACTGCATGTCAGTCTCCGGACACCTGTACGACCGGTTGCTCTTTCCTGTCGGTTCTCATGCCGCGAGCGAAGGATAGACGGAACCGTCATAGTCATTGCAAATCGGTGCCGACGGCCGGCGGTGCCAGTAATTGATCAGCAGCGTCAGCCGTTTCTCTTCCGGCTCCTCGCCCGGATCGGCACCCGCGTGCGGGATCGAACTGTCCGGCAGCACACCGTGATAGAGGTTCCCCGGAAAGATCACGTAATTGTTCCGGATCGCGGCGACGGCAAGCGTCAGGTTTGGTTCGGCAGGGACTTTTGACCTGCCGTCCGGACCCGGCACCTGATCGGTCAGCACCGTCGGGCTTGAGGGAAAGTCGTTCAGGTAGAAGACGCTTCCGAGCAGCGGAAAGATGCTCTCGCCCGTTTCCCGGCTGAGCACCAGGTCGCGGTCGAAGTGAAAATTCAGTTTCTTGCGATAACCGAGACGTCCCAGCCACCATTCCATTCCGATACAGTCCTGCGGAAGGGAAACCTTTTGCATCAGAACGGATATCGCCTCTTCCGCGACATTCGCCGGCGCAGCGCCGCGCGGATACCAGAAGGTCGTCGAATAGCTCGACTTGCCACGCTGCTTCTCCCTGAAGGCGGACCGGACGGCATCATCGAATTTCCGGAACAAGGTCTCCGGGAGCGCCGCTTCGCACAGGCGAACTCCGGAAAGGGGTATGTTTGAGCTGGACAAGTTCTTCACCTCCATTTTTGAACAAGAATGGAGTGAATATTTTAAGATTAGATTGAATTCATGTATTTTAACTTGACTATACGTTACAATGTTGAGTCAATTGAGATTTCAAAAAATTTTTGGCGCAAGGGCGAAATAAAAACTGCCATTTATACTGATACATTCTGCGCAAACATAGCAAAACGGTCTCCGTCGCTCACGCCCGTCAGTGTCCGGAACGTCTCTCCGCGTCGGCGGCCGCACCAGCACCCTGTCAGACTTAACAATCGCACAACGCATCGGATCTATGCTGGTATCGGAAGGGGGGCCGAAGGGTTTCAGTCATGAAAGTAACGTCGAGATTTGAAGCATGGAGACTTGTTGTACTCGTCTCGATTGCTTCGCTCTTTCTGTCGTTGCTGTTCACATATCTGCTGTCACCCCTCGGTCTCACGAAGGAGGCTCTCGTCCCGGCAACGATCGTTCCGCTGGTGGTTGCGCCGAGCGTTTCCTACGTCGTCGCGAACATGATGCTCAGGCTGAATGCCCTCAACCAGCGTCTCGAGTACCTCGTGCAATTCGATCCGATGACCGGGTTGCTGAACCGGGCGTCCTTCTTCGACCGTTTCGAAATCTCCCGGCACACGGGATCGATCCTGATCTGCGACCTCGATCACTTCAAGACGATCAACGATACATGCGGACACCGGGCCGGTGACGCCGTCCTGCGCCAGATCGCCGACATTCTGCAAAAGCAGGCGGGCCCTGACGGGATTGCGGCCAGGTTCGGCGGCGAGGAATTCGTGGTCTTTCATCCCGCGAAACCCGCTGAGGCAGCGCGCGGCTGTGCAGAAGCGATCCGGTCGGCGGTGGCCGCGCATGTGACCGTCTTTGAAGACAAACGCATTCACTGCACGATTTCCATCGGGTTGAGCGCCCTTGACCCGCAAACGCGGCTGGATGATGCCCTGGAAGCGTCCGACAGGGCATTGTACCAGGCCAAGAAATCCGGCCGCAACAAGGTGGTGCAGGCAACCGGCACGGAAAGTTCCGAGCGCCTCGCTACGGATCCTGAACATGAAACGCCGCAGGCGGCAACGAAAACCTCCTAAGCGATAGTTGCGAAGCTGTCCGTTATCCGCGTCGCTGCAAACTCGTAAAATGCGTTCACGCGCGCACTGCGGCGCACGTCCGGATGGGCGAGCAGCCACAGGTGCCAGTCGGCGCTCGCATCGGGCTCGTGAATGCGGATCAGTTCGGGATGCCTTTCGCCCAGATAACAGGGCATGACCGCGACGCCTGCACCGGTCCCCACCATGTCAAACACGCTCATCATGGTGTTGACGATGAGCACTTTTGCCTTTTCGGACCGGTAACGGGATGCGAGCCTGCTCATCGGCGATGGTTGAAGATCATCGCCGAGCATCACCCATCTCAGGCTATCCGGAGGCGCGCCGCAGGCCTCCCGCCAATAGTCACGGTGTGCGTAGGCCGCAAATGAAAGTGGCGCCAGTCTGCGTCCGACCCAGTGCTCCGGAGGTTCGGGTGTCGGCCGCAGGGCGATGTCGGCATCGCGTTGCATCAGATCGAGCGCGCGCACGTCCGACAGGAGCCGAAGCTCGATGTCCGGATGCCTGGCCTGGAAAGCCGCAAAGGCCGGCGCCAGGCAGTGCAGCAGGGAATCCGTCGTGGTAATCGTCAGCGGTCCTTCAAGTCTCAGGTCCTTGCCGCTCAGTTCCCGCTCGATCCCGTCCATGCCCTCGCACAGCACAAGGGCGCGTTCATAAAACAGTTCACCTGCGGGCGTCATGACATAGCCGCGGCGGCGGCGCTCGAACAGACGCACACCCAGTTTCGTCTCGACGCTTTCGACCCTGCGAAAGACCGTGGAATGGTTGACACCCAGGAGCCGCGCCGCTCCAGCCAGGCTTCCGGCTTCGCAAACGGTCAGGATGTATGGAATGTCCGACCACTCGAGATTTTGCTCCAGACGTGATCTCTGTGCTTTCATGCAAGTTCCGTTTGCTTTTTTGACCATTTTCTTTGCGTCAACAGACAGACATATTAAGCGGGAACAAGCAATGGGGTGATCATGAACACCGAAGCCACCTGGCCCGTTCGAAAGGGGCCGCGTCCGGAGACGACACGCCGGATTCCACATTCCCAACTCACCCAGCATGGGCCGGATGCGGTCGTCGCCAGGCTGCGTGACTGGTGTTTTGCCCTGCCCGGCGTCAACAATGAGCACAGCGGCATCTCCGTTCCGGGCGCGCGTGCCCTGGTCCTCCACGAAGGCTGCAGCTGCAATCCGGACGCCTTCATGGTCGGTCGCGAATTCGCCCATATCCACCCGCATCCGGACAGCGGCAGCATGCATGTGAAGCTCGCGGCCGAAGACGCACGGAGCATCGTCGAGGCAGGCTGGGGAGAAGACCACTTCCTGGTCACGATGGGGCGATACCCGCCAGGCCTGATCATGGTTTTTTCGCCCCGCGATGACGAAGAGCTCGAGGTCGTGAAGAAGATCGTCGCGCGCTCCTACGAACATGCGACCGGCAAACCGCCAATGTGATTTGTCCGGATCCTGCCGTGCGCGCGGGGCTGCCTTCGCGCCGGGGCGAATGGGGGAATGACCCCATGGGGCGATCGCACGGAGCTGCTTATCTCTTCCTCATACCGGTCAACGGAAAACGGGCTTGATCCCCGAGCCCGTGACATCTTGAGGACGAACGATGCAGAACCAGGCTATTCAGACTTCCCGGACGCATGACAATTCCAACGCGGAACCTTGCCGGAAAAGGCGGCAGTTTCTCGCCCTGCTTGGCGGCCTGGCCGTCGGGGCCGTTCTGGCGCCCCAGGGGGCGGATGCCCAGCAGGGATTCTTTCAGCCGCTCCAAAGCGGGATGTATCTCGGCTATTGGAAGGACGGGCGTGCCATGATGGATCGTGTCCAGGTCAGCGGCAACCAGATCTACATGACCCGAGTGGCCGGTGGTGATGTACAGGGAAAGACGGCGGTCTTCATCCGGAGCGGCCAGAACACCTACAACACGCCGTCCGGCCACCAGATCTTCATAACCGGCCCCCGGTCCTTTACCTGGACCAACAGGCACGGCCAGAACGGCGTGTCCTATGTCATGCAATAGACTGCGGGGCCGGATGTTTCGATCCCGCACGTCAGGCTGACGACGAGACACCGGCCGCGGTTATCATGACCCGGCCGGCCGCCCGTGACGGCCCGGACGTCACTCCTGGCGACGGCATATCGTTCGAACAGATCAAATCGTCGTTGTTTCCGGGCAGTTGAACTTGCAAGGCATGTGTTGATCGTGGTCTTTGGTCGCAACCAGCCGACCACTTGCAGACCCGGACAGGAAACACGATGCCCGATTTTGCCATATACCCGAGCCTGAAAGACAAGAGAGTGATCGTTTCGGGCGGGGCGCAGGGGATCGGGGCCGAAATGGTCAAGGCCTTCGCCGGACAGGGCGCGCGGGTCGGGTTTCTCGATCTCGACGAGACGGCAAGCGCCGCCCTCGCCGGCACGGCGGAAAACATCGACTACGAGATCTGCGACCTCCGGGACATCTCCGCAATGCGGGCTGCCCTTGCAAGACTGACCGGCCGCACGGGCCCCTGCCAGGTTCTGGTCAACAACGCCGCCCGCGACGACCGCCATGACTGGAAGGACGTAACGCCCGAATACTGGGACGAGCGCCAGGCCACCAACATCCGCCACATGTTTTTCGCGATCCAGGCCGTCGCGCCTGACATGATCGCGAATGGCGGCGGTTCGATCATCAACATGGGATCGAATTCATGGTGGGAGGCCGGAGGCGGCTTCCCGGCCTATACGACGGCCAAGGCCGCCGTTCACGGACTGACCCGCACCATGGCGCGGGATCTCGGAGACCACCGCATCCGGGTGAACACGGTGGTCCCCGGCTGGATCATGACGGAGCGGCAGAAAGAGCTCTGGGCGACACCCGAGGCCCTTGAGGCGCACCGCAGGCGTCAATGCCTTCCCGACCTCATCGATCCGGTCTATGTCGCGCGCATGGTTCTGTTTCTGGCCTCCGACGATGCCGCCATGTGCTCGGCCAACAACTACATGGTCGAGGCCGGCTCGATCTGAAACACGCTCCGGCAAGGCAGGTCACAGGGGGGCAGCAATGTGAACCGGCCGCCCGCCCGCGGACCGGACCGGATCGGCCGGACAGTCGTCTAGACGGTCAGCTGAACACCGGTCTTGGTTTCCGACAGCGCCCAAAGGTCCCTGGCTTGTTGCGGGTCAAGGACGAACGGCTTCAGCGGGCACGCGCCGACGGGACCGACCATCTCGAACCGGGTCGGGCCATAATAGGTCGCAGGTTCCAGCCCCTCCTCGGTGGCGCACATGACCTCGGGCCAGGACCCGCGCTCGGCGGATTGCGCCAGGGGTGAGAGAAGAACCGCCAGCACCCGCGTGACGGTTCCCGCCGTGTCCCGGATGAGACCGGTTCGCGACGCGCCCGGATGACAGACATGGACCTCCACGTTCTTGCCCGCCGCCTGCACCCGGCGCTGCAATTCGTAGCCAAACACCATCTGTGCAAGCTTGCTCTGGGCGTAGGCATTCCAAGCGGAATAGGTCTGATCGTAGTTCAGGTCTTCGAACCGGATCCGGTTGTCGCCCATCTTGTAGCCGTTGCTGCCGACCATGACGATCCGGCCTGAAGACGCCTCGATCCGCTCAAAGAGCAGGGCGCACAGCAGAAAGTGGCCGAAATGGTTGACGCCGAGCTGGCTTTCAAAACCGTCCACGGTGAGCTGCTGCGTGGCAACCTGTGCGATCGCCGCATTGCAGATGAGGGCATCGATCCGGGGCTCGGCTTCCAGAAGTCCGGCCGCTGCCTCACGGACACTGGACAGCGCGGCAAGATCCATGCGCACGAAGCTCACCCCGGCATCGGGCCCGAATTCCTGCTTCAGGGTGTCAATGGCGGCCGATGATCGCTCGGCGCTCCGGTTCATCATCACCACACGGGCACCCTTGGAAAGCAGGATTCGCGTCGCCTCGAAACCGGCGCCTCCATTGGCGCCCGTGATGACATAGGTCTTGCCCGTCAGGTCGCCGATGCGCGCGGGCGTCCAGCCTTCCGGACCGAAAGGGGTCTTGCCAGACATGAATTTCTCCTGGTCTGAAGTTGCAAAAGTAAAATCGTGTGTTTACATTTAGGATGCGCATCAAAAAATGTAAACAAAAAATTTTACTTTTCTTGGCGAAAGTGATGAAAAATCGTGAAACTGACTGAAAAGAAAAGAGAAAATATTATCGAAGCAGCGATCGAAGAGTTTCGTGAACAGGGGTTTCTCGGGGCGAACACGACGCGGATCGCGAAACGGGCCGGCGTTTCGAGCCGCACGCTCTACAATCATTTCGAGAGCAAGGAAGAGCTTTTCGATGCGATCACGAACATCATGCTTGCCCGCAACTGCGCCATGGCACCGGTCGACTACGATCCGGACCGCCCGTTGGCCGACCAGCTGACAGAGGCGCTCGAGCGCTATGTGGCCGTGATCACGGACAAGGAGGCGATCGGGGTGAACCGCATGATCATTTCAGAGTTCCTGCGCGACCTCGACCGGTCGCGCGCGTTCCTGGCGGAGGCAGCCGCGCATGATTATCCGGTCACCAAGCTGATCGAAGATGCGATGGAAGCAGGTGCGCTGAGAAAGGCCGATCCGGCTTTCGCCGCCAGCCAGCTTCTTGCCCTGGTGAAGAACTTCTTCTTCTGGCCGGAATTCCTGATGGGCGAAAATCCGGAAACGGACGGTATCATGAAAGACTGCGTCGCGATGTTCCTGTCGCACTACGGTGCACACAGCGGACCGGCTGCCGCGTAGACGGCCGGTCCGTCAAATACCGAACACCGATCCCGGCCCAATTCATCCAAATGAATGGGTCCTGAGCCTAGTAGGAGATCGCGACCGAACCTGATCTGGGCTTGATCGAAGCGCCGTTGATCACACCGGCCTGCACCATCTTGCCGAAGGACGCTTTCGCAAGCCCTGCGGACGCGTCCATGGCGGCCGCATCCCCGTATTTCGCAACGACAAGACCGGTCCCGTCACCAAGATCCACGATGTCGATGAAGATCGCCCCGGCCTCGGCCAGGTCGGCCCGCAGGTCTTCCGCGGCGACCATCGCTGCAGACATGTCCGGCGATGTGAATTCCGTAATCCGGTAGACGGCCATGGTGCTTCCTCCTTTGTTTGTTCTTGATCAGACAACAATATGACGTAGGGGAAATTTCACAAGAAACATTCGGACAAGAAACAACACTTGAGGCAAGACTGGCCTGTAATTCATCAATATTTTCTACTTCAGGGCAACGCTATAAATATCGGCAATCACTCCGTGCTTGATACTTTTGCCGACCTAGGCGCATTCCGGTCAAGGCACTCGGGCAGTCACGCTGTCTTTGGCCGAACCCTTGAAGATGCAGGACGCAATGCGTTGTGGTTTATCCGCGACAGCGAACGCCGCATCCGGAGACCGGCGAAAAGGTTCAAAACGCATACTTTTCGCTTGCTTGAAACGTTATGTTATACAGTTACTAATTATTGGATTTCCGTATCCCTGAACTCTTGAGGGACGCGAAGCGCGACGACGCAATTGGAATCAGTTCTCGGGCTTCAGGCAACACCTGGAAACCGCACAGGAAATGAGTTCGACGCAATGACAAATGGGAGACCTGAATGAAAACACGTGCCGCCATCGCATGGGCACCGAACCAGCCCCTCGAGATAGAGGAGGTTGATCTGGAAGGCCCGAAAGAGGGCGAAGTCCTCGTCCGGATCGTCACCACGAGCCTTTGTCACACAGATGTCTTCACTCTGTCCGGAGAAGACCCGGAAGGCCTGTTTCCCTGCATACTCGGCCATGAGGGCTGCGGTATCGTCGAGGAAGTCGGCAAAGGTGTTACTTCTGTTGCTCCGGGAGACCATGTCATCCCGCTCTATATCCCGGAAGATCCCGACTGCCCGTATATCAAGTCCGGCAAGACCAATCTCTGCCAGACCATCCGCAAGACCCAGGGTGCCGGTCTCATGCCTGACGGCACTTCACGCTTTTCCTACAAGGGCAAGCAGATCCTGCATTACATGGGCACAAGCACGTTCAGCGAATACACCGTGTTGCCCGAAATCTCCGTAGCCAAGATCAGCAGGGAAGCGCCGCTCTCCAAGGCCTCGGTCATGGGGTGTGCGGTTCCGACCGGCATCGGCGCCGTGCGCAACACCGCAAAGGTCGAGGCCGGGGCGACGGTCGGCGTGTTCGGTCTCGGCGCGGTTGGCATGGCGGTGATCCAGGGCGCGGTTCTGCAGGGTGCTTCCCGGATCATCGGGATCGACATCAACACCGCGAAATTCCCCCTCGCCAAGGCGCTCGGTGCCACGGAATGCATCAACCCGAAAGACTTTGACGGCCCCATTCAGGACGTTCTTGTCGAGATGACCAATGGCGGACTGGACTACACGTTCGAAGCGGTTGGCAACGTGGACCTGATGCGCTCGGCACTCGAGGCCTGCCACAAGGGCTGGGGTGAATGCACGGTGATCGGTGTCGCCGGCGCCGGGCAGGAAATCGCAACGCGGCCGTTCCAGCTCGTCACCGGACGGGTCTGGCGCGGAACTGCGTTCGGCGGCGTCCTGGGCCGCAGCCAGCTGCCGGGAATGGTCGATGAATGGCTGCGTGGTGATTTCAGCGTCGATCCCTACATCACGCACCACATGAACCATGAGCAGATCAACACCGCGTTCGATCTTCTGAAAGCAGGCGAGTCGATCCGCTCGGTCATTCACTTCCGCCCAAGCGAGACCCTTACGGTCAATTCGCTTCCGGGAAAAATCGTCACCGGGTGACGCCGGCCAATTGCGTCCGACGATCGGAGCTATCCAGGGGCAGCGAGCCTGGTGCCTGTCACCGCCCGCTGCCCGGGTCTGCCAACCTACGGCGTCACGCCCGCGGCTTCCGCGACACTTGCCCGGGTCACGTCGACCATGGCCGCGTGGACCCGCAGCGTCACGATGGATTTCTCTGGCTCAAGCACGCCGATCACCGTTTCGATGTCCGGGCAGCCCTCGTCCCGGCAGGCCAGTTCGGCAACGGTCACCGGGGTATCCTCGGGCAGATTCATCAAATCCCGGGTCCAGGCCTTTATCTGCGAAGACTTGGCCTTCAGTCTGCCGAACCTTGGCGCGAGCGGATTGGTGAACTTGGTCATTCCGCAGCAACGCCCTCCTGATAGACGCAGTTCCTGAAACCGGCTTCGAACGTGTCGCGTGGCAGGTCGCGCCCGATAAAGACAACACGGGTCATCCGCTGCTCGTTCGGTTTCCAGGGCCGCTGGTGGTCGCCTTCCAGCAGCATGTGGACACCTTGCATGACAAAACGGTCGTCATCGTCCGCAAACGCGATGATCCCTTTCATCCGTAACATGTCCGGACCATAGTCCTGCGCGATCATCTGCATCCAGGGAAAGAATTTTTGCGGATCGAGTGGTGCATCGCTCAAGAGCGAGAAACTCGTGACATGGTCATCATGATCGTGGTCATGGAAGTGTTCCAGGAACTCCGGTTCGATCTCAAGCACGCGGTCCAGGTCGAACGCGTTGCAGCCGAGAATGTTCTCAAGATCGATCCGGCAGCGTTCGCTGTGGTGGATCACGGCTGTCGGGTTGATCCGCCGTATGCGCTTTTCGACCTCGGCGCATTCCGGTTCACTGACAAGGTCGACCTTGTTCAACAGAACGATGTCTGCAAAGGCCAGCTGCTCCTGGGCTTCATGCGCCTTGTCGATCTCTTCAAGCAGGTGCTTGGCATCGACAACGGTCACGATTGCGTCGAGTTTGGTCTTCGCCTGCACGTCTTCATCAACGAAAAAGGTCTGGGCGACCGGAGCCGGATCGGCAAGACCCGTCGTTTCGATCAGGATCGCATCGAAATGATGTCTCCGTTTCATCAATCCCTCGATGATCCGGATGAGATCGCCGCGCACCGTGCAGCAGATGCACCCGTTGTTCATTTCGAAGACTTCTTCGTCGGCGTCCACGACGAGATCATTGTCGATCCCGACATCTCCGAATTCATTGACAATGACTGCGTATCGCTTGCCGTGGTTTTCCGACAGAATGCGGTTGAGCAGCGTGGTTTTTCCAGCGCCTAGATAACCGGTAAGCACGGTGACCGGTGTCCTGTGTAAATCATTCATTGTGACCTCCGAGACGATCGGGTGAGGTTTGATAGCTGGCGGAAGACTGACCCGGCGAGAGCCTCTCCCGCGGTTCTGAGTGTCCCTTTGAGTGAAAACGGCGCGGCGTTGATCATGGCAGTAAACAGTGCGCGCACCGGTTCGGGATCGACATCGTTTGTGATGAATACCAGCCGCGTCCGCCGGTCGTCGTCAGGCCAGGCGGAAAGCCGGACGGGATCGGAAACACGGTGTTGCACCGCATGCACGATCAACGGTTCGTTGGGGCGCTCGTCCGTCGCGACAATCCCCTTGACCCGCAGCAGACGTTGCCCTGCGGAGTTTTGCAGAAGATCCACGAACCGGTGGAACCGCTCTTCAGACAACGGCCTGTCATGCACGATGCTGAACGTACGAATACCGGCAGCATGCCTGAGCGGCCCGCCGCTGCCGGCCGATTGGGATGCGTGACCGCTTTCCAGCGCCAGCGCGTTTTCGAGTGCCAGCCAGCCGGCAACATCTTCTCCGCGATCGACAACCGTGTAAGGCTGCGGTGAAAACAAGGATGCGAAATCGACCGCGTGTCGATCGAAAATGTCGGCGCTTGAGTTGAGGTTCCGCAGCTCATCTGACAACCGATTGACGTCCCGCATGGTGTCCGCGCTCCGTTCAACGTCCGTTTTTGTCAGAACGATGCGATCCGCGAAGGCAATCTGTTTCATTGCCTCGAAATGGTTGTCGATGGAGCTTGCGCCCGCAATCGCATCGAACAGGGTCACCACGCCTGCGAGGTAGAAAACCGGACCTTCACCGCTGGAAGGCTGGTGATCCGCGCCGGCCTCGTCCACGGCCAGCGCATTGACCAGCGGCGCCGGATCACCAAGTCCGCTCATCTCGACGATCACGCGCGTGAACTTTCCGGTCAGGCCGTCCTGTGCGGCGCTCCGGAGGTCGTCGAGCGTCCTTTTGATATCGGTCGTGTCGGAGCAGCACAGGCATCCGGTGGAAACCTGGCTCACCGTCGTTTCGCCGCGGCGAACGAGCAGGTGATCGACGGGCACATCGCCGAATTCGTTGATGATCACTGCCGTGTCCTGAACGCCGGGATCGTTCAGGAATGCATTCAAGAGCGTCGACTTTCCAGCGCCCAGAAAGCCACTCAGCAGGAAGACGGGTATGCGGTCGGCCAGGTCCATGACGTCTGATTGGCTCACTCTTGAAAGTCCGGATGGTGATTGCTGTTCGTTCAAGGGCATCAGACGCAACGCGAAGAATGATGTCCGGTGATCAGCCAGCGCGTATTCACTTCCTCAAAGGTGAACAGAAACCGGGCCGGCACGATTTCCTCGCCCGACGATCGGTGGAAACGAAACGAATAGATGCCTGCGATCGTGGCCGTTCCAAGCTTTCGATCTGTGCGGCTGACGAGACGATCCACCACGCAATCCGGGCCGCCGTCGGACAGGAAGAATTCGAAATATTTGCGGCGGCCATGCTCCGTAACAACGATCTCGTTTGACAAGGTGGGCACAAGGATCGCGTCAGGCGCATAGAGTGGCAGGATCGCATCAATCTGTCCTGCCGTGACGGCCTCTGTCCAACGGGTCAACGTCGTACGCGCGCCGTCGATCAGCCACATGTCGTCCCCGTCCACATTATTCGCAAGACTGTGTTCCAAGTTCCACCCCTGATCACGATTGCTGCTCGGCTCGACAAGGCTCAAGCCGGCTGCTCAACGTTCTCCCGGTATTGCGATTGGCGCCAATCGCGCGCCAGCCTCATTTCCATCTTGATTTGTTATGTTATATCGTATCATGTCCAAATCAAGGACGCCTGAGATTTGTTTTTCAGATCGAATGGACAGCCGTCACCACATGGAGCGGGAACTTGCCGGGCAGATCGGGCTGACGTGTTCGAATGGGTCGCAAACGCACTGGCCGGAGCTCTGGCGGCAACCTTGACTTACCGTTTTTAGATCAACCACAGAGGTTTCGAAAACAATGACTTATGCTGCGAGTGTTGCGGCCATGGCAGAGTATCGCAAGGAACACGGACTACGCCCGTCACGCGAGGACGCTGAAGCGGCCGTTCGTGTTCTTCTGGAATGGAGCGGCGATGACCCTGATCGCGAGGGACTGATCGAAACACCGGCCCGCGTCGTGCGCGCTTACGAAGAGTTCTTCGAAGGATACAGGGTTGATCCGGCAGAGCTGCTTGCCCGCACATTCGAAGAGACCAATGACTATGACGATCTGATCGTACTTCGGAACATGCGGCTGGAATCACATTGCGAACATCACATCGTTCCGATCATCGGCAAGGTGCACGTCGCCTACCTTCCCGCAGACCGGGTCGTCGGCATCAGCAAGCTGGCGCGGGTTGTGGAGGTCTACGCCAAACGTCTGCAGATCCAGGAAACCCTGACGTCCCAGGTCGCGGACACGATCCACGAGGTGCTGCAGCCGCGTGGCGTCGCGGTCGTTGTCGAGGCTGCCCACATGTGCATGACCACAAGGGGCGTCCGGAAACCGGGTGTCTCCATGCTGACGCGGAAACTTCTCGGCGAGTTTCAGACCGATCCGGAACTCCGAAGAGATTTCCTGTCGTCCATCGCGGTCTCGAACGGAGGACTTGGATAATGTCGGCCCCTACTCCCTTCGCCCCCCGCAGAACGGTAGAACAGGTTGAAGAAGGCACTCTCCTTGCGCCGAAATTTGACGCAAATGGCCTCCTTCCGGTGGTGACGACGGACGCGGGCACCGGGGACGTCCTCATGATGGGCGTGATGAACGAGGAGGCCTTGCTGCGGACGATCGAGACCGGCGAGGCACATTACTGGAGCCGGAGCCGCAAGTGCCTTTGGCACAAGGGCGCGACCAGCGGGCTCATCCAGAAAGTGGTGGAGATGCGGATCGATGACGATCAGGACGCGGTCTGGCTGCGGGTTGCCATCGATGGCGGCGCAAGTTGCCATGTCGGCTACCGCTCCTGCTTTTATCGCGCTGTCCCGACCGGTGAGAAGGTTGGCCGGATCGAGCTCAGCTTTACCGAAACCGAGAAGGCCTTTGACCCGGTCGAGGTCTACGGCGACGCACCGAACCCGACCCAATTGTGACGACTGCACCAGCGGGATACGGACACGCGTTCAACAAACGTGTGTCCTTATCCCTGCCGCCTCACTGAAAACCGGCCTCCGCAGCTCGAGAGCAGGGTTTCAGACGATCTCGACCGGTCCGTGATCGTCGCAATGACCATCATGGGGGTGGTGCAGACGGCCATTCACGAGATAGCACACGTGGTCCCCATGCGGCACGGCTTCATGTCCGCAACCGGGTCCGTGGACATGGTCCGGGTCATGGCCAAGCGCGTCCGAACCAACCGGTGCGCAGCCACCGGGACCGGTAATCCGATAAGGCAGGTTCTAAATCGTGGCGGTTGGTATACTCTCGCCTCATGGAGGAGACTCGGCATTTGAAGGTGCAGCTTGATCTGATGCAGGCGGCGCTCGACCACATCAATCAGGGCTTCACCGTGTTCGACAGCGATCTCCGGCTGGTCGCCTGGAACCGCGGCCTGTCCGACATGCTCGACATGCCGGAGGAGATCATCCAGCGCGGCTCGCATCTGGAAGCCTTCATCCGGGTGAATGCCGAACGCGGCGAATACGGCCCCGGCGACATTGAGGGCAAGATCGCGCGCCGGATCGAACGCGCAAAATTGTTCGAACCGCACTTTTTCGAGCGCGTGCGTCCGAATGGCCAGATCATTGCTGTATCCGGCACCCCGCTTCCCCAGGGCGGTTTCGTCACGATCTATTCCGACGTGACCGAAGAACGGCGAAGACAGGAAAAGCTGGAGCGGACAGTCGAGGAACGCACGCGCGCGCTGCAGCAGAGTGAAGACTGGCTGCGTCTGGTGACCGACAACATTCCGGCCCTGATCGCCTATCTGTCTCCCGGTCCGGTGTTCCGCTTCGCAAACCGCCGCTACGCGGACTGGTTCGGACATTCCGTCGCCTCGATCGCCGGCCGCGCTGCGGCAGATGTCGTGGGTGCCGAGCTATTTGCCGAACTCGAACCGCATATCGACC
This sequence comes from Roseibium sp., assembly GCF_965232425.1. Lineage (GTDB taxonomy): Bacteria > Pseudomonadota > Alphaproteobacteria > Rhizobiales > Stappiaceae > Roseibium. Next base: position 3,038,538 of record NZ_OZ246971.1, on the reverse strand, counting down.
ACGCGTTCAAGGGAAACGCCGTCAGCTACGAGTATGAGCGCAAGCGGCCCGACGGAACCAGGGCCTATATGCGGTCCACGCTCATTCCCGACATGACCGCGGACGGACGCACGCTCGGAATTTTCGTCCTGTCGCTGGATGCGACGGATCAGAAGCAGGCGGAAGCCACCCTGGTGCAATCCCAGCGCATGGATGCGGTCGGCAAGCTGACGGGTGGCCTCGCCCACGACTTCAACAACCTGCTGGCGATCCTGATGGGCAACCTGCTCTCCATCAGCCGCATGGAAGCTCCGTTGAAAAAGGAACATCTGGACCGGAAGCTGGAACCGGTGCTCGAAGCCACCAAGCGGGGATCGGATCTGATCCAGAGACTGCTCGCCTTCAGCCGCGGCAAGGCGATCGATCCGCAGGCCGTCGCCCTGGCCAGGCTCGTGTGCAATGCCGAAAGCCTCCTCGAAGGATCCCTGCCGTCGTCCATCCGGCTCGAGACGGAGGTGGCCGACCCCGGCATCGGGGCGTGCATCGACCCGACGCAGATGGAGACCGCCCTGATCAATCTGGCGTTCAATGCCCGCGACGCCATGCCGGACGGCGGCATATTGCGGATCGCCCTGAGCGAGACCAGCATCGAAAAGCGGGAAGCAGACGAACTTGGCGTTCCCGAGGGCCGCTATTCGAGGGTCACCGTAACCGACACCGGCAACGGCATGGACGAGGAAACCCGCCTCAAGGTGTTCGAGCCCTTTTTCACGACCAAGACCTTCGGCACCGGCAGCGGCCTCGGGCTCTCGATGGTCTACGGCTTCATCCGCCAGTCCGGAGGCGCTGTCACCGTGAACAGCAAGCCGGGCAGCGGAACGTGCCTGACGCTTTATCTGCCCTATCGCCGGATTGCCTTGTCCGGCGGTCCGCACGACGGGGCAATCCGCGACACCGATCTGAAACGCGGCGACGGCGAGCTTTTGCTGCTTGTCGAGGACGACCCTGATGTTGCCAACGCCGTGACGGACCAGCTGCAGGGCCTGGGATATTCTGTTCTCAGGGCCGAAAGTGCGGACGACGCTCGCGCCCTTGCGCTTGACCTGCCGGAGCTCAAGGCCGTTCTCAGCGATATCGTCATGCCCGGCCAGATGAACGGTCTCGTGCTCGCAAGAGAAATCCGGCGGCAGCGCAAGGATCTGGGAATAGCGCTTATGTCAGGCTATGCAGACTGGTCCGATCTTGCCGGCAACGAGCGGGACTGTCAGTTCCCCGTTCTGGCGAAACCCTTCACCGATGATCAACTGGCGCAGACGCTCCAGGAGATCCTCCACAGTTCAACGGACGTTGATCGGATCCGATCCGGTTCCATGAGTGAGTGATTGCCTTGCAGAAGAGCTTCGCACCATCGGCGAAACTGACCGTCTTCATCGTTGACGACGAGCCTGAGATCGGTCAGCTCCTGCGCGAAGCCATGTCGCATTTCGACATGACCGGCGAAACCTTTTCCACCGGCAGCTCCATGCTGGCGGCGCTCACCAATGAAAGTCCCGACGCCTGCATCGTCGATCTCGGTCTACCCGACATGGAAGGCATGGCCCTGATCAACGAGATCCGCAGGATATCTTCAGTGCCGATCATTGTTCTGTCTGCCCGGGGCCATTCGACCGACCGGGTCATGGGTCTGGAACTGGGCGCGGACGACTATGTCGTCAAACCGTTTGATCCGCGCGAAGTCGTCGCGCGCATCCGCTCGATCCTGCGACGGTCCTCGGACCGGACACCGGCGCGCGGTGAAGTGGACCTGGCAAGGTTCGAGGACTGGTCGTACCGTCCCTCCTCCCATTGCCTGACCTCGCCGGAGGGGGAGGAAACCTTCCTGTCGACCGGGGAAGCCACCTTGCTTGAAGCCTTGCTGCGCGCGCCCAAGCGGGTCCTGACCCGGGACTACCTGCTCGAACACGGAGGCCGGGACGAAAGCCTCGACCGGTCGATCGATGTCCGGATTTCGCGGCTCCGCAAGAAGCTCAACCGCAAGAACGAAGCCGCGCATATCAGGACGATCTACGGCTCCGGTTACATGTTCGCGACAGCGGTGACATGGTGTTGAGGTGGCGCCCGGCTCAGCCTGACCGGAACTTCGTTGCGAACTCCTCACCTGTCATTTTCCGCGTTTCATCCGCAAACGCGTAACAGGCCGGTTTCTGTTCAATGAAGAATTCAGCCTTGAACGGAAGGTCAGGCTGGTCGTCGAACAGACCGTACGGAATGCCGTGAAGATCGCTGCCTTGCGGATGAAAGTAGAGACTGGAGCCGCATTCGGCGCAAAAGCCGCGCTCGAACTCGTCGGACGACTGGTAGCGTTTGACCGGACCTTCAAAGACCGCACCGGTGCAGGGCACCGCCATGAAGGGTCCGCCCACCCATTTCCGGCACATCGAACAGTGGCACGCCTGCAGGCGCGGCAGGGCCTCGGCCGAAAGGGTCACGCTCTTGCATAAACAGCTGCCGGTCAGGATCATGTCTTCAACCTTTCGCTCTTGCCGGCCGGGGATGGCGGCCGGGCCCGAACGGTAGATCCTCTGAACGGTGAAATCAAAAAAAGGCGGGAGGATCGCTCCTCCCGCCGTCTTCAAGTAAAGCCTTGCCCGTCTTAGAAGCTCAGGGAGACATCCCTGTGACTGGAGAGGCAAGCGGCAACGTCAAGGGCCATGTCGGTCGGCAGTCTGTCCTGCTGCCTCAGACCGATATTGTTGACGACTGCCGCGTCGTATTCCTGCAGCGCCGGCAGCAGTTCCTTTGCAGCGCGTTCGCGCCACGCGAGATCGGCCTGGAGCGCGGCGATCGACTTGTCGATCTCCGCAACCGCCGCCTCTGCATTCGGCTCGCGGCTGCGCATGATCTTGCGGGCTTCGGTCAGGCCCTTGCGGATATCGCTTGTGCCCTCGGCTTCACCCACTTTCGAACGCATGGCTGCGATCGCCTCGACAGCCGCTTCCGGCTCGAGCTGCGGCACCTGGGCCTTGAGCTCTTCCAGTTCCGGACCGAAGGCCGCAACCGTATCCGCATCCGCGAGAATGGCCTTGACCTCCAGGATCGGCTCGTAGGCCTGGTCGACCGTGCGGCGGTACTTTTGCCGCGCGGTGGTCTCCGCTTTCTGGATCTTCGAAAACTCCCCGTAGACCTCGTCCCAGTTGTCCGGGATCTTGGCGAGGATCGCATCGTGTTCCTGTTGGAGCGCATCGATCTGTGCCTGCGCACGCTCACCCTGCGCCGCAGAGTAGACCGCACCGTCGCCGGACCGGCTGACAATCACCTTCAGTTCTTCGATACGCGCATCGATCCGGCGCGCATCACGCTCCAGAGCCCGGACTTCCGTATGGATCGGCTTGAAGGAACCCGAAGCCTCCGCGACCGCATCTTCGGCATCCCGGATCGCCATCATCAGCGGCAGCGCTTCCTTCGCCGTTTCGAAGCCTTCGGCAAGATCATCCTGCAGGTCTTCCGGCAGGTAGCTCATGTCGACGCCCTCGACCTTGTCGATCGCCGCCAGGATACTGTCACCATTTTGACGGAAATCCTCGTAGACCAGCGTTTCCATGCAGTATTGCAGGCGCGGGTTCTTCGGCGGCGGGGCGGTCTCCGACAAGAGCGAGGACCGGTTCGGCAGGTAGTTCACCAGCTGCGGATAGAACCCGACGATACCGAGTGCAAACAGCTGCAGCGCAATGAACGCGATCACGCCCTTGTACATGTCGATGGTCTTGACCACCGCCGGTGCCACCCCGCGAAGATAGAACAGCGCGAACCCGAATGGCGGCGTCAGGAACGACGTCTGGATGTTGAGGCCGATCATGACACCGAGCCACACGGCAGTGACGTTCGCCCCGGGATCGGACAGCAGGATCGGCGCAACGATCGGCACCACAACCACGGCAATCTCGATGAAGTCGAGGAAGAAGCCGAGGATGAAGATCACCAGCATCACGATCAGGAACTGGGCCCAGAACCCGCCGGGCAACCCTTGCAGGAATTCCTTGACGAGATGCTCGCCGCCGAATGCGCGGAAGGCCGAGGTGAGCATCGCTGCACCCAGGAGAATGATGAAGACGAGCGACGTGGTCTTGGCCGTCTCGACCATGACGCCGCGCAGCGTGTCATCCAGTTTCAGCGTGCGCCAGCCGGACCAGAAGATCGCCAGCAGCACGAGCGACACCGCGATCAGCGCCAGGATCAGGCTCAGGACATCCTGCGAATTCTCGATGCGCTTGATGTTGACTTCACCGAAGAAACTGATGACGACGGCGAGGCCGAGAAGCGCGAGGATTGCGAGAATTGCAGGCGAATAGGCGCCCTTTTCACCTTCCTTGAGGCGGTAGCCCGCCATCACCATCGCGCCGACGGCACCGATTGCACCAGCCTGGTTGACCGTTGCGATGCCCCCGATGATCGATCCGAGCACGAGGAAGATCAGGGCCAGCGGCGGCACCAGAGTGATCACGACCTTGACCGCGAACTTGCGGGTGAAGGTGCCTTCTTCGTGCACGGCAGGCGCGGCCTTCGGGTTCATCAGCGCGAACCCGAGAATGAACAGCATGTAGAGACCGACCAGAACAAGGCCCGGCAGGAAGGCGCCCAGGAACATTTCGCCGGCGCTGGTCGAGACAACCGAAAAGTCCGACGGCATGGAGAGTTCACCGGTGCTGTCCTTGAACAGCGTCTGGCGGAGTGATCCCGCCTGGTCGACGGCACTTGCGAGCTGGTCGGCCAGAATGATGAGAACGATGGACGGCGGAATGATCTGGCCAAGCGTGCCGGACGCGGCAATCGTGCCCGTTGCCAGCGGAACCGAATAGTTGTTGCGAAGCATCGCGGGCAGCGAGATCAGACCCATTGCCACGACCGTTGCACCGACGATGCCGGTGGTCGCGGCCAGGAGCGCGCCCACGAACACGACCGATATGCCGAGGCCGCCGGGGACCGGACCGAAAAGACGGGCCATGGTCACCAGAAGATCTTCGGCGATCTTCGAACGCTGCAGCATGATCCCCATGAAGACGAACAGGGGAATGGCGATCAGCGTGTCGCGTTCGGCTTCCCAGTAAATGCCGCGGAAGTTGGTGACGCCGGCGCTCAGCCATTGCCCGGGCCCGCCGGAATCGAAGAAGGCATCGGTGCCGGTTGAAAACAGGTAGCCTGCCCCGGCTGCAAGTCCGATTGTCAGGATCGCCGCCCCGGGAAGGGCGAACGCGACCGGGAAACCGGATCCCAGTGCAAACGCCATCAGGACAACGAGAAGAGCTAGAAAGAAAAGTTCCATGTCAGAAGATCTCGTCAGGCGTTAGTTGACTGGATGGTTTTCATGGTCCCGGCCACCCGGCTCACCCCGAATGTCCGCGATCGCGTCCAGGAAATAGGACACGAACTGGATCATCATGGTGACGGCGAACACGCCCAGGAATCCTGCCATGAGGTATTTGACATAGAGCCCGAACCCGGCCTGCGTGGTCTCGTAGGACAGGATCGGCGCGTTGATCACGTTCTGCTTTCCGGCCATGCCGATCAGGATGATCACGGCGCACAGGGACATGCCCAGCACGACGGAGCCGATGGCGTTCACGTAGCCCTTGGTCCTTGCGGACATTCCGGCATAGAAGACGTCGACCCGCACGTGCCCTTCCTCAAGCAGGGTATAGGCACTTGCGAACAGGAACAGCGCCGCGTACCAGAACCGGACGAGATCGGCCATGAAGGCCTGTTCGTAGGAGAGGATGAACCGGCCGACCACGATCAGCAATTCGGCCACGACCACCAGCAGCGCCAGCCAGATGAAGCCGAGCGTTCGCGTGAAGGCGGCGATCACGAAGGACAGTCCGATGAGCGGCATGTGCACATACCCGCCGCGGAACTGGGACCGGCCGAGATTGGCGGCCATGTCCGCACCGACCACGGCCTCAAGCAGACCTTCGACGCGCAGGAATGAAATCACGGCATCGACGAGGCCAACGATCAGAACGGCGAAAAACATCGCCCTGATCAGGTAGGCGTTGATATCGCTGATTTTTTTGCTGTCTTCGCGCAGCGATCTGTCCTTGCTGCGCTGAACCAGCAGCACGGCCCACACGATCGCCCCACCGTAAATTGCGAGTTGGACCCAGGACCAGACAATCGGCATCGACCCGTTCGCCGGCCCGCCGAAAATCGGAGCGATGCCGGGCAGGTCCTGCCAGAAGGTCAGATAATTGTTGATCAGAAACGCTGCCATGATCATGAGGATCAGCCAGCCGAATGTCCGGTACGATACCGCGCTTTGGTGTTGCCCTGCAGGAATGTCCCCACCTGCCGAGACGTCGTCTCCAACCCCGCCTACAGCCGCCATGGCGAATGTGCCCTATTTTTTTGTCAAACAAGAAAACGGGGGCGGGACTTCTCCCGCCCCCACCTTAGCTTTGCCGGAAGGGCTTAGACTTCGATGCCGAGCACGCGGTTGCGCTGCTGCGTGTAGCCGGTATCGGCGAGCAGCATCCAGCGGCCGATCTCCGAGCGGGCCTTCGCGAAGCTTTCGTGCGTACGCGCTGCAAGGTCGGAGTGAGAAATCGTCTCTTCGAAGACCTCTTCGGCAGCTTCACCGAACGCGTCGTAGACCTCGTCGTTGAACTGTTTCAGTTCAACACCGTGCTCGTTGATGAGGCGGTCGAGATAGACACCGTTGTTGGCGTTGGTCTCAGCCATCTGGCGGGCGTTTTCTTCGTTACAAGCAGCCTGGATGATGGCCTGGTCTGTCGGCGACAGCTGGCTCCACCAGGACTTGTTCATGCCGAAGGCGAGCTGGGAACCCGGCTCGTGCATGCCCGGATAGTAGTAGTACTTGGCTGCTTCGTAGAACTTCATGAAGTAGTCGTTGTACGGACCAACCCACTCGGTAGCGTCGACAGCGCCGGAAACAAGGTTCTCGTAGATCTGGCCGCCCGGCAGGGACACCGGAGATGCGCCGAGTTTCGCCATGACGTCGCCGCCGAGGCCCGGAATACGCATCTTCAGACCCTTCAGGTCGTCCGCGGTTTCGATTTCCTTGTTGAACCAGCCGCCCATCTGAACGCCGGTGTTGCCGCATGCGAAGTTTTTCAGGCCGAACTCGTCAGCAACTTCGTCCCAGAGCTCCTGGCCGCCGCCATACTTGATCCAGGCATCGATCTCGGCATAGGTCAGGCCGAACGGAACAGCCGTGAAGTAAGCCCAGGCCGGGTGCTTGCCCTTCCAGTAGTAGTCGGCCGCGATGTAGGCCTGCGCGTTGCCGGATGCGACTTCGTCGAAGGAGTCGAAGGCGCCGACGCGTTCGCCGGCCGCGAAGTACTGAACATTGATGCGGCCATCGGTCAATTCGCCGATACGGGCTGCCAGGCGCTGAGCCGAAATCCCGAGGCCCGGGAAGTCACGCGGCCACGTGGACACGATCACGAGATCCGTGGTGCCCTGCGCGATCGCCGGAGCGGCGAGTGCGGAACCTGCGGCGATACCACCGGCGCCAAGACCAGCTTTTTTGATAAACGAACGACGATCCATTAGTTTCCTCCCTAATCGGACCCAATATTTCCGGACCGGTCTGCAACCTTGCACCGATCTCGCCGTATGTCTAGTTGACGTGACGGACGGAAAGCTATTCGTGGTTCTGCGCACTTTCTCAGTAGTACTACCGAGAATTTCGCAATAGATGATGGCTTAATGGACACCTGCGCAACGGGAAAGCAACTTTCGTGACCTTCAAGACAAAATTGCTACTCATCACGATCCTGCCGCTCATCGCGGTATCCGTTCTGATCGGCGGCACGACCTACTACCAGTCGCGAAAGCTCATTGACGCCGAGACGCAATCCGTCGAGCAGCGGATCCTTGCGGCGAAGCGGCAGGAGATCCGCAACTACGTGAGCCTGGCGCTGACATCGATCGAACAGATCTACAAGAGAGAGCCGGGCGGACGGCAGGCCGCCCAGGAAGAGGTGAAGGAAATCCTCACCAACCTCACCTTCGACCACGACGGCTACTTCTTCGTCTACACGCTTGACGGCACCAATGTCGTTCACCCCAAATTGCCGCATCTTGTCGGCGAAAACTGGTGGGACCTGCAGGACGACAACGGCGACTATGTCATCCGGAACCTGATCACGCAGGCGAGGTCGGGCGGCGGTTTCCACCAATATGTCTGGCACAAGCCCTCCACCGGATCGGTCGAGGAAAAACTGGGTTACGCGATTTTGCTGAACAAGTGGGGCTGGATGCTCGGCACCGGCCTTTACACCGACGACATTCAGAAGGAAGTCGCCACGATCAGGGCCGAGTTCGCGCAGAACATCCGCCAGACGCTGCTCGTGACCTTTCTGATCACGCTTGCCGGAATTGCCGTTGCCGGAACGCTGATCGCGGGTGTCCGCTTCTCCGAACAGCGATTTGCCGACAGCAAGCTGAAGGAACTGACGAACCGCATCTTCCAGGTCCAGGAACAGGAACGCAAACGCGTCTCCACTGAGCTGCACGATAGCATTTCGCAGCTGCTGGTCTCCGTTCGCTATGGCATCGAGATGATCCACAGCGAAGCCACCCGCGATCCGGATCTTCAGGTCCAGGCGGCGAAGTGCCTCAAGACCCTTGATGGCACGATTGCCGAGGTCCGGCGCATTTCCCGGGACCTGAGACCGAGCGTGCTCGATGACATGGGACTGGCGGCCGCACTGGGCAGTCTCGGCAAGGAGATCCAGAGCCAGTCGGGCATCGAGGTGAACGTGGATGCGCAGCAGTGCCACAGCCGCTTGTCCGACGGCGCCAAGACGGCGCTTTACCGGGTGGTCCAGGAGTGCATGACCAATGTTGCCCGGCATTCGCGCGCCAACAGGGTCAACATCGACCTGAAGGTCGGCATCCATGATCTGACCCTGTGTGTCGAAGACAATGGTGTCGGCCTGCCGAGACCATTGCCCAAGACCGGCGGCCTGGGATTCCGAAACATGCGCGAGCGCATCGAGACCTATGGCGGCAAGTTGATTTTGAGCCGGCGGTCATCGGGAGGTACAAGGATCAAGGTACAGATGCCGCTCGACAACACGTCGGCAAAGGCTGCTTGATTTGACCATGACATCGGATTCCTCGGCTTCTACTTCGCTTGAAAAACCCATTCGCGTCCTGCTTGCCGACGACCACGAACTCGTCCGCGACGGCATCCGGGCACGCCTGCAAAAAGTGCCGGAGCTTGAAGTCGTCGGCGAGGCGACCAACGGCCGCGAGGCTGTCCGGATGACCCGCGACCTGAAGCCGGATGTGCTCCTGATGGACGTGTCCATGCCGGTCATGAACGGACTCGAGGCGGCCATGGAAATCCGCAAGACCCAACCCGGAGTCGGTGTCCTGATCCTGTCGGTCTACGACAATCCGGAATATGTGCGCGGCGTGGTCCAGGCAGGCGCGCGCGGTTACATCCTGAAGGACATCTCCGCACAGGAGATGATCACCGCCATCACCAGCGTTGCGTCCGGCGGCTATTTCTTCTCGTCCGCCATCGGACCGACCCTTGTCGGCGCAAGCGCGTCCGCGCCCGTGGAAGACCCCTATGGTCTGACCGAACGCGAGCGCCAGGTCCTGACCGCGATCGCAAAGGGGCAGCCGAACAAGGAAGTCGCCAAGGCGCTGGGGATCAGCGTCCGCACGGTGGAATCGCACCGCCTCAACCTTCGCGAAAAGGTCGGCACGCGCAACGCGGCCCAGCTTTACAAGGTCGCGCAGGAATTGGGATTGCTGGACTAGGCGTCTTTCAGGTACATCTGCGGGCGGGGACCCGCGCCCCGTGCCTACCACTTCCTCGCAAGGTCCAAAATGACAAAACCGCTTGTCCTGGTAACAGCCGACGTCAAACCCATCGACGGGTTCAACTGGCATGCCGTCAACGCAACATACCTGCATGCCGTCCTGAAAGGCTCGGACGCCATCCCGATGATCCTGCCCTCACTCGGCCCGGAGCTGGATCTGGATGCGGCGCTCGATCAGGTCGACGGAGTGGTTGCCACCGGATCGCGCTCCAACGTGAACCCGGCCCTTTACGGACAGGAACCGACGGAGGCAAACGGCCCCTACGACCCGGACCGGGATGCGACCACACTGCCCCTGCTGAAAAGGGCCGTGGAACGCGGCATTCCCGTTTTCGCCATCTGCCGCGGCATGCAGGAGCTGAACGTCGCCATGGGCGGCACGCTTCTGACCGAAGTCCAGGAACTGAGCGGCCGCAAGGATCACAGGGCGCCGGTTTCCGAACAGCAGGACGAGCGGTTCCGGATCGCGCACCCGGTCGACGTTGCCGAAGGTGGCAGGCTTGAAGACGTGATCGGTTCGGAACCGTTCGATGTCAATTCGCTGCACCGGCAGGCCGTCGGCGATCTCGGCAGCGGTCTGATAATGGAAGCACGTGCCGAGGACGGAACGATCGAGGCAATGTCCGTCAGGGACAGCGCCGGATACGTGCTCGCGACGCAATGGCACCCAGAATACTGGGTATCCACGGACGGGCCCTCGCAAAAGCTCTTTTCCGCATTCGGGGACGCGGTCCGCGCTTACCGGGTCAAACGGCTCGGGCTCTGACTTTCAAGCGGCAATGCGCCTGCCTTGCCCGGAACAATCAGCCCCAGCCGAGCGCGGCGACGAGAAGCGTCAGTCCGAGCAGGAACACGATGGCGGCGCCGAAAATCTCGATCGACCGGTGCACCCGGATCGCCATCGGGCTGCCTTCGCCGAAGAGACGCACGGCAAGGTCCTTCGCGCCGACAGCCAGTGCGGCCAGCAGCGAAACCGTGATGCCGGTCCCGACCGCCATTGCCAGCGTTGACGCAACGCCCGCCACAATCATACCCTGGGACAGGGCGAATACCAGAACCACCAGGGCTCCCGTGCAGGGGCGCAGACCGACGGCCAGAACAATGGAAATGGCCCGGCCGAAGGTGATCTCGCCCTGAACCATGTCGGGCGTCGGCGCATGCGCGTGACCGCAGGTGGTACACACGCCATCCGCACCAATTTCGTGATGATGGTGGCCGTGCCCATGATGATCATGGTGGTGCCCGTGACCGTGCCCGTGATGGTGATGTCCATGGTCGTGATGCGCGTGGTCGTGATCGTGCCCATGCACGCCGGCCAGCGCGAGGCGGTTTCCGGAAAGACGGTTGGCGATGCTCATCGCAAGCGGCTTTCCGGCCTTTTGCCAGAGCAGCCAACCGCCAAGCCCTGTGATCAGGACATAGGAGCCGATCTCGAACCAGCGCGCCGTGTCCTGGATCGCGAGGCTCGTCAGATTGAAGACAACGGCGAGCCCTCCGACAAGAACGATGGCCGTGACGGCCTGCGCGAACGCGGACGCGAATGACAGCACAATACCTTTCTTGAGGGTTTCGTTGTTGGCAACGACATAGGACGTGATGATTGCTTTTCCGTGTCCCGGCCCAGCGGCATGAAAAACGCCATAGGCAAAGGACAGACCGATCAGCAGCCAGCCGGCGCTCGGATTGTTGCGGAAAGCGCGCAGACTGGCGACCAGCCTCTGATAGAACTCTTTCTGCTTGATCGCGATCGTGCCGAAGAAGCGGTCGAGAACACCGACGCCAACGGCGGCCGCTTCCGGGCTGTTGATGACGGCAACCTGTGTCGCGGCGGCAACCTCGTCCGAGCGCGCGGAGGGAAGTGCAGAAGAACTGCTTTCGGTGAGCGTTTCGGTGTCCGCGCCGGTTTCGGCGTCGGCAGACGCGATCTGCGTCTCGGCCTGCGCGGGGGTGCCGGACGCGGCTGCACCCGCTGCCACGCCCGCACAGTTGACGATCATCTGGTTGATCTGCGTGGCGGCGGCCGACTGCAGTTCGGGCGGCAGATCCCGCTGCTCGGGTCCGATCTGTGCCAGCGCATAGGCCGTTGCGGCGTCGAGCGGTGGCGGCTCCTTGCGCGTTACCTGGCAGGTGCCCGGCGCATTCTCCGTTCCGACCGCATCCGCCTCCTGACCGAACCTGAAATCCACGTAGTAGGTCGGATCATAGACATCGAGCGTTATCGGCGCCGTCGCATCGCTGGGATCCTTGAGCGGAAGCACGAAATGAAGCTCAAGGAGATCCACTTCCTCGATTGCCGTGCCGCCGTTCAGCCGGATGTCTTCCTCGATCGCTTCGAAGTCTTCCGGCTTCATCATCCAGTAGTCGCCAACGGGAAGCGTTGTCACTTCGAGCCAGTAATCCGTCGGTGTGGAAAAATCGAGTTCGACGCGCGTGTTGTCGCCGAACGTGAAGTAGCCGAAATCGGCCATGCTCTCGACATTGACCTTGGCGAGTTCGCCAAGCTCTTCGCGCGAATAGACGCCGTCCTGGTTTGTGTCGAAACCCTGGATCGCGAACGCGGAAAAAGCGTCGTCGAAACGAAAGACATGCTTGACGGCAACCGCCTTGCCGTCATCGTCGAAGATCAGTTTGGATCTCGCCTCGACGAACACATGCGGATGGGCCGCAGCGCTTGCCACGCTGGCGATCAGCAGAACCAGGACTGCTGCAAGCCGGCTGGAAACCTGAGCGGCGGCTTCTCGCAAGCGTTTGGAAAAACGGCGCAACGGATTCACCTTCTTCGTCGGACGAATGGGTCCACATGACACGATTTGTCCTCTGTGAACACAGAACACGGCAGCAAAATGACTGAACACGTTGCCGCAGCGCAAAATCAAGATGAAAATATTTTCACACTTTGCGCCGAATGAGAGAATGCTTGTTCCTCTTGGCGCGTTTTCATTGGGAGAAAAGAGACAAAATTCTCCAACCTCCGACTAAATTATTTATAGAGATAACGACCTTTAGAGCCAATCATGAATGCCTTGAACCCTTCCGCCCTGCACAGCGCCGTCTTCGACCATCCCGAAATGGGCGAACACGAGAACATCGTTTTCGTCAAGGACCGTGACAGCGGACTGAACGCGATCATCGCGGTCCACGACACAACGCTCGGCCCCGCGCTGGGTGGTTGCCGTGTCTGGCCATACGAAAAACCGGCCGATGCGCTCACGGATGCGCTGCGCCTTTCCCGCGGCATGACCTATAAGAACGCTCTTGCGGGACTGAATCTGGGTGGTGGCAAGGCCGTCATCATCGCGTGTCCGCGCAAGGACAAGTCGCAGGACATGATGGAGGCCTTCGGCAGCCATGTCGACCGGCTGTCGGGCACCTATATCACCGCCGAAGACGTCGGTGTCTCGCCTGAAGACATGGAAGCCGTTGCCCGCCGCACCGATCACGTGCGCGGCACCAGCGCAACCGGACTTGGCGATCCGTCTCCCTATACGGCGCTCGGGGTCTTCGAGGGGATCAGGGCCTCGGCCCGGCATGTATTCGGAAGCGCGGAGCTGGACGGCAGGACGGTGTCGGTGCAGGGGCTCGGGCATGTCGGTTTCGACGTTGCGCGCCAGCTGGCCGATGCCGGTGCAAAACTGGTTGTCTCCGACATTCATGCCCCAGCCGTCGAGCGGGCGCTCGATGCATTCGGCGCAACCGCAGTTGCCGCCGATCAAGCGCATTGCGTGGATGCCGATATCTTCGTTCCCTGTGCGCTGGGAGCCGGTTTGAACGCCCGCACGATCCCCCAGATCCGGGCGCGGGTCGTTGCAGGTGCGGCGAACAACCAGCTGCAGACGCCTGCCGACGGCATCGCGCTCAAGCGGCGCGGCATTCACTACGCGCCCGACTACGCGATCAACGCCGGTGGTGTCATCTCGATTGCCTTGGCCAAACCGGGCGAAGACGATGGACGCGTCCGGGAGAAGACACTTGCGATCGGAGACACGTTGACGCGCATCTTCGAACGTGCCGCACGCGAAGACACGACCCCTGAAAGGGTTGCGGACAAGATGGCCGAGGAAAGGCTGGCACAATCAGGAAACTGACAGGGTGTCCGCCTGAGACAGACCGGCGGACCGCGACCGGTGGGCCGGTTTCAGAACGGGGAATGCTCCGGGCCAGGCCTCAGGAGTAGCGTTTTTCGGAGGCCGCCCTGAACATCAGCCGCACCTGGCTCTTGGCGTCTTCGACAGCCCGTTCTCCCATTTCCGCATAACAGGCAGTAACGCCTTCATGCAGCAGATAGAGCGTCGTTGCAAAGCCTTCGTCTCCGCTCAGCACGCCAAAAAATGCGAGCAGTTCGCCCTTGTGCCGGGTAACCGTGTCCTTGATCTGGGAGCTGTCCGGGTTCGCTGCGAGGGCCTGACGGAAAAAACACTCCTTGCCCTGGGTCACGCGCATCCACCCGCCCAGCTTGTCGAACAACTGTTCTGCCGCGGCCAGTCCGGGTTCACTCACCCCCTCGCGCACATAGGCGAGATACCTTTGGTGACGAAACTCCAGCGCGCCCAGGATCATGGCTTCCCGCGAAGGGAAATACCGGTAGAGCGTGCGCATGCTGACACCGACGCCCGCACGCAGCTCCGGGACGCTGGGTTCGGCAAACCCGCGGCTCCAGAAAACCCGTTCCAGGCCGGCAGCAATCTGTTTTTGCGCGTCGTTCATCTGATCAGACTGAAACGTATACGTTGCATTTGCAACAAGAAACTGTCCGCTGACAGGATCACGTTTTACCCGTTGCCGAGCAGCAGGTTCGCGACTCACCCGCCGCTATCGATCCTGCCGGACAAAACGCGCCTTGAAGGCTCCGGCCGTTAGCAGCCCGGGTTCTTCGAGGACCAGTCCACCAGGAAATCCACGAACGCCCGCACCTTCGCACTGAGATGGCGTCGATGCGGATAGACCGCGTAGATACCACGCTGCGGTTCTTCATACTCTTCCAGAACAACAACGAGATCACCATCTCGCACATCCTTGGCGACGAAAAACAGCGGCGTTCGCAGAAAGCCCAGGTCAGCCAGTGCGGCTTCGCGGGCGGCCGTGGCACTGTTGACTTCAAGAGGGCCGTTCACGGTGACGGACAATCGTTCGCCGTCGGACTGGAACGCCCAGTTCTGCTTGTAGCGGTAATTGGTGTCGATGATGCAGGGCCGGGTCGTGAGATCCGCCGGAACCCCTGGCGCACCATGGGTCTTCACAACAGCGGCCGTAGCGCAGACAACGGTGCGGAAAGGTGCGATTTTCCGGGCGATCAGGCTTGAGTCTTCCAGCTGCGTGACGCGGATCGCGACATCGAAGCCTTCTTCGACAAGATCCACGAACCGGTCTTCCAGGCGCAGGTCCAGCCTGATGTCCGGATACTGGGCCAGAAACTGCATCATCGGTTTGTTGAGCATGTCATCACCCATTGATCTGGGCGCCGACACGCGCAAGCGGCCGCGGACTTCCTGGTGCGAGGACTGCACGGAAGCCTGGAGATCGTCGATCCGTTGCAGGATTTCCGCCGCTTCCTTGTAATATGCCTCGCCCACTTCCGTCAGGGAGACCTGCCGGGTGGTGCGGTTCAGCAACCGGACGCCGAGTTCATCTTCAAGTTCGCCGACATATTTCGAGACGAGGGCCTTGGACCGCCCCATTTCCCGGGCAGCGGCGGAAAAACCATTCGAGTCGACCACTTGAATGAAGCAGCGCATCCGCGTGATTGCGTCCATTCGGCATCCTTCCAGCTTGGGCAACGCATTGAGACGTGATTACCCGATTTGTCCCGCAACGGTCAAAACAGGTTACGCTGAAGGACAACGGTCAACAGATCCGACTATCGATGAGAGGTGGTTTTCCGGCGGCCAAGGCGCACGAGACCGGCAAACAGCCGCACCAGCGCGAACCCCGCCAGCGCGCCGATGGCGGCGCTGACAAACCCGGCTATCGTCACCGGAATGGCCGGCTCGTAATCTTCCGCCGTTGCCTGCGCAAGCTGGGGATCAAATCCGCGCGCAACCACGAACATGCGCGCGACGGGTCCCGCCGCCTCGAGCGCCTGGCGCTGCCGCTTGAGGGCCTCAAGGCGCACACCGGCAACCGCCATGCTGTCACCCCGTGCCCGGATGAAGGGGTCATCGGAAGACCTCTGGCGATCAATCGCTTCGGCAACGGTCAGGCCGAAAGCCGATGCATCGCGTCTGAAATCGGCGAGGATGCCCTCAAGGGCATCGATCGCCCCGCCGAGCCGCTGCCGGTATTGTTGCGAAAATTCGGGAAACTGTGACGTTGCCGTACCGCTCACGAGCATGACGAGTATGATCAGGGTTCTGAACATGAATGTCTCCGGTCACGGATTGCCGGACGGCTGTCAGTCCTGCAAGCTTATGATACCCGCGTCACCGGCTTCGGTTCCGAAGGCCAGCCGCAGGCCGTCCGCGTCCCAGTCCATCGCAGAAACAGGGCTATTTCCGGGCCGGCGCAATTGCACCTCCGCCTTGTCCTCGAACCGGCACATCGTTACCGACCCGTCCTGATACCCGATGGCAACGACATCCTCCTTCGGATGACAGGCCACCGCTGAGACCAGCAGGTCCGTTCTGGAACCGAGCTGAAGCGGTGTTTGTCCCATCGGACCGGTTTTCCCCTGGAATGGCCACAGGATCGCGGCATTGGCACCCGACGTGGCCAGGTATCTGCCCTTGAAGGACCAGCTGAACGATTTGACCTTGGCCGGATAGCCGGACATGCGCATGTCCTGGGCATCCGACAGCCGCCAGCCATGCAGGGCGTTTTCCTGCATCGCCGTGACAAGGAATTTTCCGTCGGGCGAAAAACTGATCCCCAGATGGGCACCTTTCCAGGAAAACTCGGTCGGCTGACCGTCGGTTCCGGCCCACCAGAGCGTTGCGCCGTCATACCGGGAAACCGCCAGGCGCGTGCCCTTCGGCGCGAACGCAAGTCCGCCCACCGCGCGGTCGTGACCGAATTCCCTTTCCCGGCCGTCATTGAGAAGGGCCCAGGCAACCCGGCCGCTGGCAAAGGCGATTGCCCCGGACGGACCCGTGGCAATCAAATCGATCCATTTGCGCGGCCGCTCCGCAACAAGTTCGGCGGAGGCATCGGCACCGCATCGGTAAATGCAGCCGTCATCGCCGGACGTGACAAGACCGGTTCCGTCCTTGAGCGGTTCGGCGGCGAGCAGACCGGCCTTGTGCGGCCGTATCTTTTTCTCGCCTGTTCCGGAAAAGGTGACGTCGCCCTCTCCGGACGCGAAGAAGGCGGACGCCTTCAGGAAACCGGCGCGGACCACGAAACCGTCCACGTCCACTGGTGCTATTGTCGGCACGCGTTCTTCCCTGTTATGCCGCGCAGGCTTGGAAACTCTGCTTCAGGACATCCCAGTTGAGGTCCCGCCCGATGAAGACAAGCCGGCTTTCGCGCGCCTCGCCTTCTTTCCAGTCTCGCTGGTGATCGCCCTCGACGATCATGTGAACGCCCTGGATGACATAGCGCTGGGGATCGTCCTTGAAGGACAGGATGCCCTTGAGACGCAGGATGTTCGGGCCCTGCACCTGCGTGACCTGGCTGATCCAGGGAAAGAACATGTCCGGATTGAGATCCCCTGCCGTGAGCGAAATGCTCTTCACGGAATGCGGGGCGTCATCGTGGTGGTGATGGTCATGCCCGTGGCCATGGTGATGATGGTGATCATGGTCGTGATCGTGATCGCAGTCCGGGCCGCATTCATGGGCGGCATGGCCGTGCTCCAGGAAATGCGGATCCAGCGACAGGATCCGGTCAAGATCGAAGGCACCCCGGTCCAGCACCTTGGCAATCTCGATTCCGCAGCGCTCGCTCCGGTGCAGAACGGCGTAGGGATTGATCGAGCGGATGCGTGCCTCCACCGTTGCCAGTTCCTCGGGCGTGACGAGGTCGGTCTTGTTGATCAGGATCACGTCGGCGAAGGCGATCTGGTCCTCGGCCTCCTCGGTATCTTCCAGGCGCTGCAGCACATGGCGCGCGTCAACGACAGCGATCACGGCATCGAGCCTGGCGGAAGCGCGCACATCATCGTCCATGAAGAAGGTCTGGGCGACGGGCGCCGGATCGGCCACGCCTGTGGTCTCCACAATGATGGCGTCGAAAGCGCCCTTCCGTTTCATCAGGTTCTGAACGGTCCGGATCAGGTCGCCGCGGACGGTGCAGCAGATGCATCCATTGTTCATCTCGAAGATTTCTTCGTCGGATTCAACGAGCAGGTCGTTGTCGATCCCCACCTCGCCGAATTCATTGACGATCACGGCGTACCGCTGTCCATGGTTTTCGGTGAGGATGCGGTTGAGGAGCGTGGTCTTTCCGGCACCGAGATATCCGGTCAGAACCGTGACCGGAATCTGTGCCTGGGCGTCCTGGGTCGCGGTCATTGCGAGGGTTCCTGGCCTTGTTGGATGTGCTCAGCCTGTCGGGAAACAGGTGCGTTGGCCGCGAATATAAGCACATCGCGCGGCAATTTGGAGAGAGCACGCAAAAATTCCTGTGCTGGCCGCCGGCAGGCTCGGGAAGGGCGAACGCCTCAGCCGCCTTCCGGTCTTTTCACGGACAGGGTCGGGCGTTAGGTTACGGACCCATAAATGAAGCCGATTTGGCGGCAGAAATGGCAAAATCTCGCGAGGAAGCGTGCGCAGAGCGGGCTCTTGCCCGGTCAAGCGCGGTGACACTGCGAGGTAAAGCCATTTTGCCGTCCTCCGGATTTGGCCGTTTCGGCCATCTGCATCGTCGCGAAAGGCTTGAAAATGAACCACATTTCCTGCGCTTTCGCTCCTCGCAGCTGGTCAAAACGATCCAAACCAAATTGACTTCATTTATAGGTCCGTACCCTAGGTTACGGCCCAAAATCAACGGTCAGGACGGCGAAAGAAAGCGAGCAGCGGATGTTGAAAACAATCAGCGGATTTGACCACATTGGCGAGGAAAATGCGTTCGCTGTTCTCGCACGGGCGACCGAACTTGCCGGCCAGGGCCGGGACATCATCAATCTCGGTATCGGCCAGCCCGATTTCCGGACACCGGATCACATTGTCGAAGCGGCGATCAAGGCGCTGAGGGACGGGCAGCATGGCTATACCCCGGCGACCGGAATTGCGCCCTTGAGGGAAGCCGTTTCGGCAGATCTGCTCAAGCGGCACGGCGTTGAAACCAACCCCGGAAATGTGCTCATCGTGCCCGGCGGCAAGGTCACCATGTTCATGGCGATCCTGATGTTCGGCGAGCCGGGAACCGAAATTCTCTATCCGGACCCGGGCTTTCCGATCTACCGGTCGATGATCGAGTTTACCGGGGCACGACCGGTCCCCGTTCCGATACGCGAGGAGAACGACTTTGCGTTTTCCGCCGAGGAAACGCTGTCCCTGATCACGGACAGGACGCGCCTGCTGATTCTCAATTCACCCGCCAACCCGACCGGCGGCGTGACACCGAGGTCGGAGATCGAAGCCCTGGTCAAGGGCCTGGAGAACCATCCTGATGTCGCGGTGATGTCGGACGAGATCTACTCGCAGATGACCTATGACGGCATGGAGCATGTCTCGCTGCTCGGTTTCGAGTCGATCCGGGATCGCCTGATCCTTCTCGACGGCTGGTCCAAGACCTATGCCATGACGGGCTGGCGCATGGGTTTTTCCGTCTGGCCGGACAGCCTTGCGGACAAGGCGCGCAAACTCGCCGTGAACGCCTGGTCCTGCGTCAACGCGCCGGCGCAGTTCGCCGGCCTCGCCGCCTTGACCGGCCCCCAGACGGCTGTCGAGGCGATGGTGTCGGAATTCGACGCGCGCAGACGTGTGATTGTCGACGGCCTCAACGCGCTCTCCGGCGTGTCCTGCCGCACGCCGCTCGGCGCCTTCTACGCGTTTCCGAACATCAAGGACACCGGCTGGAAGGCCAAGGAACTTGCATCGGCCCTGCTGGAGGAAACCGGCGTTGCAACTATTGGAGGGCCTGACTTCGGAATTCTAGGAGAGGGATACATCCGCCTTTCTTACGCGAACTCCACAGAAAACATCCTCCGCGCCCTTGAACGGATCGGAACATTTCTGGATCAATAGAAAAAATGCCAGTGATTACTGCCATATAGGAAAAAATCACGGTTTTTTACTATTAAAAACACTCTGCCATGAGTGAAATAACATGCTGATGTATCAATTTTTTAATTCTTTCCTTGTCAGAATTTACGTAAGGGCATCAAGCGGTGCCTGAATGACGGGAGGAAGTCGGTGGAGTCTGTCACACTCGATCTGCAGCAGTCTTTCGGCGGATTGAACGAGGCTGTTCTGGTCACGAATCCGGACAGGATCATCGTGTTTGCAAACGCTGCCATGGAAAAGCTCCTGCGCGTCAGTCAACACGATCTGATCGGCAACACGACGAAGCCTTTTTTCGCCGACCCGGCGCAGTTCGACCGGATGGCGGAGCTGTACCAAAGACCGGCAGACCAGAAAAACCGCAGGATGTATGCCATCGAGGCTGTGCTGGGCGACGGAACCCGCAAACAGCTCGAAGTGGTCAGTGCGCCGCTGTTCGACACCTCCCAGACCCTGGCAGGTCTCCTGTTCATTTCGCGAGATGTCAGCGATCGCAAGCAGCTCGAAACCCAGCTGAGCGATCTGGCACTCACCCTGGAGGATGCCCTCGACGCAATCCTTGAAGGTTTCGCGATCTACGATGCCGACGACAGGCTGATCATCTGCAACGACATGTACCGCGAAATCTACGCTGAATCGGCTCCGGCGATGTTCCCCGGAAACCGCTTCGAAGACATCCTTCGCTTCGGACTGCGCAAGGCTCAGTACAACACCGGCGGTCTGGACGATGAAGCCTGGCTCGAAACCAGACTGAAGCAGCATCAGGCGGCCGATGGAGCCGTGATCGAGCAGCAGCTGGAAACCGGCCGCTGGCTCCGGATTTCCGAGACCCGGACGAGCACAGGCGGCATTGTCGGCATCCGGGCGGATATCACGGAACTGAAGGACGCCAAAGCACTGGCAGAGAAAGCCTACCGCAACCTTCATCTCATGGCGGACAGCATGTCCGCCTGCGTCGGCGAAGTCGATCTCGAAGGCAAGTGCCTGTTCCTGAACAAGACCGGCTACGCCTGGTTCAATGGAACGCCCGAGGAGCTTTTGGGAACCCGCCTCAGGGAAAAGCTGCCCTGGAAGGAACGCGACAGCGTCCGGTCTCTGTTCATGGAAGCAATGAGCGGTGAGAAAGCCTCGGGCGAAATCGGAATGCACTTTCCCGATGGCGTCACCCGCGAATGCCTGATGGACTGCAATCCGCGCTTCAACGACGATGGGGAGGTGGACGGTCTCGTGGTGGTGATTTCCGATATCACCGACCGCAAGAACACGGAACGAACGCTTGCGGAACTCTACGCCATCACCTCGACGAGGGAGCTCGGGCACGAGGACAAGATCGCCGAAATCCTGCGGCTCGGCTGCGACCATTTCGATCTGCCGGTCGGTATCATCAGTCACGTGATCGGCGAGAACTACACGATCACGCACGCCCAGAGCCCGGGCGACACGGTCCAGCCCGGCCAGTCGTTTGAATTGAAGGACACCTACTGCACCCTGACGCTGCAGGCGGACGAACCCGTCGCGACGGGCCATGCCGGCCAGTCGGAATTCGCCGGTCACCCCTGTTACAAGCTGTTCGACATCGAAACCTATATCGGCGCGCCCCTGCTCGTGGACGGGATCGTGCACGGCACGATCAACTTCACCGGCCGGGAGATCCGCAAGCGGCCCTTCACGTCCGCGGATGTTCAGATCATCCGTCAGTTCGCCGACTGGATCGGCCACGAAATCGCACGCCAGCGCGACCACCAGGCGCTGATGGATGCGAAGATCCGCATGGAACGCATTGCGAGCATCGACGATCTGACGCAGATCCTGAACCGGCGCGCCTTTCTCGAAAAGGCAAACACCGAGATTCAGCGGTTCCGCCGGACCAATCAGGTGTTCACGGCCGTCATGATGGATATCGATCACTTCAAGAGCATCAACGACCAGCATGGTCATGCTGCCGGCGACGATATTCTGAAGCTGTTTACACGCACCATCAGCAGGGAATTGCGCTCCGTCGACATTTTCGGACGGGTCGGCGGCGAAGAATTTTGCCTGATACTGAGTGGCACGGGCCTGGAGGACGCGTTCACCGTTTGCGAGCGATTGCGCAAGAAGATCGTCCGATCCTGTCAGGATCCGAGGCTGTCCCTGGTCGTGACCTGCAGCATGGGGCTGGCGGTCTCCAGCCGCGAGGATGTCGAGTTTTCAACACTGATGCAGAAGGCCGACACGGCGCTCTACCAGGCAAAATCATCCGGACGAAACAAGTGCGTCATGCATGACGCCTCGCCCGATTCGATCGCCGTCTAGGACTCTCCGAAGCTTTGAGCTAATCCGCGAGCCGCTGCGCCAGGCGCACCCCGGGCGGGGGCGAACTCTCGCGAATGCGGAGCTCCGGCTCTATCACGATCGGCTTGTTGGGGACCCGGTCGCCGGCGATCTGGCGCAAGAGGGTCAGCGCGGCGAGGCGGCCGATCTTCTCCGGCTGATTTGCAACCGTCGTGAGCGCCGGCGTTCGTGCATCGGCACCGTCGATATCGTCGTAGCCGGTAATGGCCATGTCGGGTCCCGGTTCGATGCCGGCGCGCCGGAGCGTTGTCATCATGCCGAAGGCGACAAGGTCGTTGAAGCCGACAATGGCTGTCGGCCTTTCCTCCGCTTCCAGAATGTCCGGCACGGCGGCCCGTCCGTCCGCCTGCGTCATCAGTTCCGGCAGGTCGACCTGGCCGGCCGGGTCGATCCCTGCCTCCTCCAGGGCCTTTTTCCAGCCCTCGTGACGGAGCTTGCCGGTGGAACTCTCCCTGCGTCCGCCGACCATGCCGATCCTGCTGTGTCCCTGCGCCAGCAGATGCTTCGTGATCTGGTAGGTACCCGCTACATCGTCACCGCGCACGCATGGCGCCCACACGCCGGGCACTTCGCGCGCAACCAGCGTGACCGGAATGCCCTGATCGACGAGCCTGTTGATTTCTTCCGCCGTCGTCCCGACCGAGGGGCACAGGATCAGCCCGTCCGCCCGGTGCTGCAGCAGCGTGTTGACAAAACCGCGCTGGCGTTTGGCGTCATCGCGGTGATTGCAGATGAATATCATCTGCCCCTGCTCTTCCAGGACATCCTCAAGCGCAGAAAAAACCTCTGCGAAATAGGGGTTCAGGATGTCATGCACCGCAACGCCGACAATCTGGCTGCGCGAGGTGCGCAGCGACGCGGCGGAACGGTTGTAGATATAGCCGATTTCTTCCGCGGTCTGCTTGACCTTCTCGCGGGTTTCTTCGGCCACGAGTGGACTGTCCCGCAGGGCGAGCGACACGGTTGCGGTCGAAATGCCGAGCTGATCGGCGATATGACCGAGTGTAAGTCGCTTGCCTGGTTTGGGCGGTAAATCCCCGGAAGAGGGCGTGGAGTCTTTGTCTTCGGACATTCAGTGGTCTCTATTCCCGCAGCGGCGGCTTTATCGAGCGATAATGCTCCCGGCCGCTGCGGTAAACAGAAAAATGATGGCGACGAGTGACCGGACGCTGAAGTTCGTGCCGACTTCGGCAGACCTGGAACGGACTTCAGCACCATGGTGCCAGTCACCTGAATCTGAAGTTCGACAGATTTTGCAGCGGGCTTCGAACGAACTTCAGATTCACCGCACTAGCGCGCCTGCGGCGCGGATTCGTCGTACTCTTCCCTGAGATTGACGACAACGCGCCTGTTTTGAGACTGACACTCGATCGAGGAGCAATCCGTCACGGGCCGCTCGACACCATAGCCCTTGGACCACACGCGTTTCGGGCTCACGCCGAGACTGACCAGTTCCGCCATGACGGCATCGGCTCTCTGGCTGGACAGTGTTTTCTGGGCCGCTTCGCTGCCCGGATCATCCGCGTGCCCCTGCACCTTGACGAGCCACTTCTTGTTCTGTTTCAGCCAGTCGGCCTGGTTCTTGATCGTCATCTTGGCTTCTTCGGTCACCACCGCGGAGCCCCGGTCGAAATACACCCGGCGACCGACATTGATGATGAATTCTTCTTCGGAACCGTTCGAAATCTGGCCGAACCCGGCGGCCGGCGCATTGGTGACATTCGGCGACGAAATTCCCCCTGCGGAGTTACAGGCGGCGAGCCCGGCTCCGCAGAAGGCGATGATCATGAAATTCCGGCCCCAATGGCCAATCCGATTAAACAAGAACGCCCCCCAAGACTAAGCTATTCCCCAAGCGTGCCGGCCTCAGCCGGCACTTGCGCCAAGATGTTCCAGAACCAGAACGCCGGTTCCTTTCGGGCATCTCTGGTAAAGATCGATGATGTCCTCCGGCAGCATGCGGATGCAACCGCTGGAGACATCATGACCGATACTCCAGGGTTCCAGGGTCCCATGCAGCCGGTATCCGGTATCGCTGCCGTTGTTGTAGAGATAGAGCGCCCGCGGCCCGAGCGGGTTGTTCGGCGCACCGCCCTCCACCCTGCGCGGCAGATCCGGCTGACGCTTGAGCATTTCGGGTGGCGGCACCCAGCGCGGCCAGAGCGCTTTGCGGTCGATCCGCGCGCGACCGTACCATTTGAATCCTTCCCGTCCAACTCCAACGCCGTATCTCAGCGCCGTGTTGTTCTCCCAGACCCAGTAGAGAAAGTGATTCTGGGTATCGACCACGACCGTCCCCGGAGGTTCGTCGCTGAAATACTTGACCATCTGG
The DNA here is from genome assembly GCF_965232425.1 of Roseibium sp. Classification (GTDB taxonomy): domain Bacteria; phylum Pseudomonadota; class Alphaproteobacteria; order Rhizobiales; family Stappiaceae; genus Roseibium. The sequence continues at coordinate 3,013,882 of NZ_OZ246971.1, read as the reverse complement.
CGGCGCCAGACGGGGTCGATGCGGTTCAGGTTCGTTCGACGGTACTGAAAGCCGTTATCCTGCTCGTACCCGTTGAAATAAGCATTGGCTGCAGCATTGGCCTGGGCCAGCTGCGGCATTGCGAAGGTGCCCGCGACAGCTGCGGCTCCTCCCAGAAAAGTTCGGCGATCCATTGCCATCCCATTCCTCCTAGACAGGTTGGTGACCAGTTGTCACCCGGGGTCCACGCCAGCGGCCATTAAGAGGGAAACTCACGCGACCCGTCAACCGTCTAGCGCTTTTTCCACCTGCAGTCGGAGAGAGAAACACGTACACCGGCAACGAATCCAGAGCCCTGACGCCACGCCCACCATCCAGACGAGCTTCGTTTGGACGAACAGCGCAAGAACCTCCGCCGTGTCCAATCTGTGTCTTACAAACCGGGAATGCGGGAAATCGTCCCGATGCCTGTCGCTTTTCACGCCGGTTTTGTGAGAACGTAGGGCTAGGGTACGGACGCATAAATGAAGCCGATTTGGCGGCAGAAATGGCAAAATCTCGCGAGGAAGCGTGTGCAGAGCGGGCTTTATGCCCGGTCAAGCGCGGTGACGCCGCGAGGCAAAGCCATTTTGCCGTCCTTCGGATTTGGTCGTTTCGGCCACCTGCATCGTCGCGAAAGGCTTGAAAATGAACCACATTTCCTGCGCTTTCGCTCCTCGCAGTCGGTCAAAACGATCCAAACCAAATTGACTTCATTTATGTGTCCGTATCCTAGGGTCCTGACCCTGGGAATGCATGTATGTGACGGAAAACGGAAAACGCGATGCCGGTAACGGAAATTGAGACCTGGCTTGGACGATTGTCCATCTGCGAAGCCGAAGAGGCCATTACCGAAGTGCACTGGAATGGCCCCGCGGGCCGGGATGAAACGCCCCTGCTTCGGGAAGCCGCCGCACAGGTAAACGCCTATCTCGACGGCAAACTCGAGACATTCGACCTGCCGCTCTCGCCGAAAGGCGGTGACCTGCACCAGTCGGTTTTCCAGGCAATGCTGGCCATCCCCTACGGCCGGACCCGCACCTACGGCGATGTCGCGAAGGAACTCGGCACCTACGGTCAGCCGGTCGGCCAGGCCTGCGGAGCCAACCCGATACCGATCATCATCCCCTGCCACCGCATCCTGTCCGCCAACGGCCTCGGCGGATATTCGGGCGCAGGCGGGCTCGACACCAAGATCGCATTGCTGAAGCTCGAGGGCGGGTATCCGTTCCTTGTCTGACCTCGCACGCGTTCCTCCTTGCCCGGCTCGAGCGTCACTGCGCACCTTGTGGACGTTTTTCGGGACCGTGTTGAGAATAGTCCCAATGCCTGAGACTATACGGCGATTGAATTTCCGGCGGAAAGCAGCCGCCCTGAAACGCATTCTTGCTGTCGCACAGTCAGACTATCGTCGCGTCGAGCAAATCATACCGGCCCGGGAGCAGCCATGAGCGGACTACTTGCCTTACTCGATGATGTCGCGGCGATTGCGAAAGTTGCCGCCGCCTCGCTCGATGACGTCATCGGCCAGGCCGCCAAGGCGGGTTCCAAGGCCGCAGGAGCGGTCATCGACGATGCGGCTGTGACGCCGAAATACGTGACCGGCTTCAAACCCGCCCGTGAACTGCCGATCGTCTGGCGCATTGCCAAGGGGTCGCTCAAGAACAAGCTGCTCTTCCTGTTGCCGGTCGGCTTGGCGCTGAACGAGTTCGCGCCATGGACAATCACGCCGCTGCTCATGCTCGGCGGCGCCTATTTGTGCTTCGAGGGAGCGGAAAAGATCCATCATCTGTTCGCCCACAAGGACAGCCCTGCGGATCTGCCTCTGGAGGAGGCGGTGGACGCGGTGCATCTGGAAGAGCAGAAGGTTTCCGGCGCGATCAAGACCGATTTCATCCTCTCGGCCGAAATCATGACGATCGCCCTGTCGGAAATCCCGGAAAGCAATATCTGGATGGAGGCCGCGACGCTCGCGGTTGTCGCCATCGGCATCACGGTGATGGTCTACGGATCCGTCGCGCTGATCGTCAAGGCGGATGATGTCGGCCTGATGATGTCGAACAAGGGACGCTTGTCCGTCATACGCGCGATGGGCCGGGGCATCGTCAAGGCAATGCCCGGGTTCCTGAAGATCCTGATGGTGGTCGGCACCGCGGCCATGCTCTGGGTCGGTGGCTCCATCGTGATCCACGGCCTGAAGGAACTCGGCGTCAAGGGCATCTACAACACGATCCATGACATCGCTCATTCCGTTGCCCATTCGGTCGGTCAGTTCGAGGGCTTCGTCGCCTGGGCGATGACGGCCTCTCTCGACGGTGTCCTGGGCCTGATCCTCGGACTGATCCTGATCCCGATCGTGGCGAAGATCATTCTGCCGGTGTGGAACATGTTCCGGAAAAAGCCGGAGGAAGCAGGCGAACACTGATTGCGGCACCAAACCGCGACAGCCGTTCAAACCTGGCCGTTAGGTGTTGGCAGGCCGCAAAAACCACGATTGTTCCTTGCCGGAACACCGGTCCGCCAGCGATCCGTATATGTCGACGCTCGAGAGCGGAGTGATCTTGTATGCGTCTTCGTAGAGCGCACGAATATCCGCTTCCGGAACGGCGAACGGAGGCCCTTCCATGAGCGCCTGGTCGTAGTCATAGGTGACAAGCAATTGCGGCAGGCCGTTGCAGAGCCGGCGCAGGTGGTCGGCATAACCGCTGCGCATGCTGGGCAGCATGGCAACAAGAGCCGCACGATCGTAGACAGCGTCGGCGGGACCGAGATCGGCGCTCTGGAGCGCGAAGAAATCGCCCTGCCACAGGTCGAGCCCGGAACTGGAATAGCGCCGAAGGCCCTGCACATCCCGGATCTCGGGCGTGACATCCAGCCGCGCGAACACGGCTTCAACCGCCTCCGCGCTCAGCTCACTGCCACTCACTCGGCAGCCCTGCGCGAGCAGCCAGTCGATGTCCACACTCTTGCCGCAGAGGGGCACAAACACATGCGCACCCCGCCCGAGTTTCAGGACCGGAAAATGCCGCTCCAGATGCAGATTGACGGCGCCTTCGTGAAAGGCGGTCTTGCCCTCGCGCCAGCGGTTCTCCCAGAAAGTCGGTTCCATCTGTCCATCCGTTCGGTTCGCCTTGCAGCGGAAGCCTGTCAAAATACATGAGGGCCGAAGATACGCCAGAAATAGACAAGCGACAGCAGTCCGCCGAAACCGACCACCAGGGTGCGCAGCAGGCGCTGGTTCACGGACCGCGCCCAGTATCCTCCGGCATAGCCGCCGACAGTGCTGCCGGCCATCATCACGATTGCCGCGGTCCAGTCGATGAGCCCGCCGATCCCGAATATCACGATGCTGATGATCGTGAAGTTCGTTGCGAGCAGATTTTTCATGCTGTTCGCAGCATGAAAGTCGGAATGGCCGATGATCTGTGCGATGGCGAGCAGGATGATCCCGAGGCCAGCTCCGAAATAGCCGCCATAGATCGAAACCAGAAACAACACGCCATAAACGGCAGGAGAGGTTTGCGAAGCTCCCGCAAGCCTGACGAATGCCCGGCGCATCGGCTCTCCGAGCGCGAACAGCAAGGTCGCCGCCAGAAGCAGGAACGGGACGAGAAACAGAAAGGTCTGAGGGTCGGAGACAAGCAGCAGGACCGAGCCGACAGCTGCGCCCGCACCGGAGACAACGCTCAGTTTGACGAGCAGGACGCCACCATTGCGCAGCTCCTCCCGGTAGGCCATCAGCGCGGCTGCATTGGACGGCAGCAGTCCGAGAAAGTTCGTGGCATTGGCAACCACCGGCGGCAGCCCGGCGGCCATCAGAGCCGGAAACGTGAACAGCGTGGCACCGCCCGCGATCGCGTTCCAGGCCCCGCCGACCAGCCCGACACCGAGCAATATTGCAAGATTCGTGTAATCCATGTCCCGGCCCCATCAGTTGACGGAGAGGCTAGGCGAGGTATCATCATTAATAAAATGAATTGATTTGAAGATCTTGATGAAAAAAATCGAACAGATTTCCCTGAACAGCGACCTGCTGCGTGCCTTCGTGACGATCGCCGAACAGGGCCATCTGACCCTGGCCTCCGAACGACTGAACCGGACGCAATCCGCATTGAGCGTGCAGCTCAGGAAACTTGAAACCGGCCTCAGCGCGAAGCTGTTCGAGCGTCATCCCAAGGGTATGAAACTGACGCCCGATGGCGAGAAACTCCTGCCGATCGCGCAAGGCATCCTGGCGGATCTCTACCGGGCACAGTCGCTTTTCGAGCATCCCTTGCGCGGCAAGGTTCGTGTCGGCATTCCCGACCATTATGATGACATGATTTTTGAAACCGTTCTTTCGGATTTCGGCAAGTCCTACCCGCTTCTGGATATCTTCGTTAAATCCGGCTGTTCCGCCGGCTTCCCTGCCGCCATCGAGGACGGCCGGCTTGATGTCGCCGTCGTTGCGACACCCGAACCGGGTGCGCACGATCTTCTCGAGATCGAGGCAAATCACTGGGTGGAAAGCGACACCTTCGACCGCGATCCGGGCGAGCCGGTCCCGCTTGCGGTTCTCGACAGGGGATGCTGGTGGAGCAGGCTGCCGGTCGTTCTCCTGTCGAAACAGGAGCGCGCTTTCAACGTCAAGTTCAGGAGCGAGAGCTTTTCGAACCTGCGCTGTGCCATCCGCGCAGGCCTTGCCATCGGTGTGCTGCCCGCGCGCGCCGTTCAATCGGGCATGCGTATCGCACGGCCAGAACGGGGCCTCCCGAAACTGCCGGCGATGACCCAGTCGATCATGGTCTCGCCGGATGCTCCCGCCGAGATCACCGGTGCAATCGTCACCGCGCTCAGGCAGGGGCTCTTTGAAAACGGCAATGCGGCCTGACAGCACCCTGCCGCCGCTTTATGCGGTTCAGAACAGCATGAACCCGAAGAAGACGATCACGGCAGCCATCGTCATCCAGATCAGGAACGCATTGAAATACTCCTTGCGCGAACCGAAGCCGGTCCTCAGAGCATCAAATTTCGCTGGTCCGAATCCGGACGCCCGGCCCGGGTTCACCGAGGCCTTTTGAAACCGGCGGCGCAACTCCGCCGCCTTCCGGGCCCCCCTTTCCTCGTTGATCGTCTGGTAGGTCATGGTCACTCCGATCTCCTTCAAGACCATCTCTGCATGCCCAATGACATGGGTTGAAGGCCGGATCATTGCAAATGAGCGTTTTGTAATCTTCCGGTGAACACCCGTGTACTTGCGGCTGTCACAAAGACATCTTAGGAACGGGAAGCCTTCACCAAGACGATTGCAGTATGCGCCAAGACCCCTCCTCCGAACCTTCCTCCGGCGATGTCAGCGCCGCGAATGCGTCTTCAGGTCCGACGCTTTCGGACATCAGTTCGGTGTCGCTGAAGGTCGGCCTGCTCTCGTTCGGCGGCCCTGCGGCACAGATCTCCGTCATGCATCAGGAATTCGTCGAGAACCGCAAATGGCTGTCCGAGGAACGCTTCCTGCATGCGCTCAACTACTGCATGCTGCTGCCCGGACCGGAAGCCCAGCAGCTCGCGACCTATTGCGGCTGGCTGAGCGGACGCACTCTTGGCGGGCTTGTCTCTGGATTGCTGTTCATTCTTCCCGGTGCCATAGCCATGGCGATCGTCAGTTACATCTATGCCGCATACGGCGAGACCTCGTTCGTTTCGGCGCTCTTTTACGGGGTCAAGGCGGGCGTGCTTGCCATCGTGCTTCAGGCTCTGATGAAAATCGGCAGCAAGGCGTTGAAGACGCGCCTGTCCTGGGTCCTTTGCGCCACGTCCTTCTGCGCGCTCTTCTTCGCCTCCATTCCCTTCCCGGTCGTGATCCTCGGTGCCGCGGCCATCGGCCTGCTGGCGGGCCACGGTTCCGGGCCGCTGCTTGTGGGCGACCCTGACGGGGCTCCGACAACACTCGCCAAGACGGTGTGGACGGTTCTGATCGGCATCCTCCTCTGGGTCGCCCCGCCATTTGCCGCGATGCTGTTCCTTTCCCCTGGAAACGTTTTCGTGGAGATCGCCGAGTTTTTCTCGCTTCTCGCGGTGGTCAGTTTCGGAGGTGCCTACGCGCTGTTGAGCTACATGGCGCAGGTCGCAGTGGAAACGAAGTCATGGATCACCGCAGGCGAAATGCTCGACGGGCTCGGCCTGGCCGAAACGACACCCGGTCCGCTTATTCTGGTCACGCAATTCGTCGGCTTTCTTGGCGGCTGGCGCGACCCCGCTCCGTTTTCACCGCTTGGCGGTGCCTTGATGGCCGCGGCGATGACGACCTGGGTCACCTTTGTGCCGAGTTTTCTGTTTGTCCTCGCAGGGGCGCCCTGGATGGAAAGGCTGCGCGGCAACAGGAAACTTGCGCGGGCCTTGTCGGCAATAACCGCAGCCGTTGCGGGCACGATCCTCAACCTCGCGGTCTGGTTCGCCCTCAATGTCCTGTTTACCGAAACCGGGACCCGGGCTTTTGGCCCCTTCGAGATTACCTGGCCCGCGCCCGGATCTCTTGACCCGGTTCTTGCGGGAATTGCTCTGGTGGCCGCGTGTTTCGTCTTTGTCCTGAAGAGGGGCATCGCCACGGTTCTGGCCGTGACCGCCCTGCTGGGGCTGTTGGCAAGACTTATCCTGGTCTGACGAAACGTCCGGAACGCCAATCCGGCATCGCCGGCGCGAGGCACCGAACACCATGACCAGGCTCCTGACCTCAGGCGGCTGTCAGTTCCTTGCCCTTCCCGGAGCCCGTTTTCTTGTCGGTCTCCGGGGTGTCGTCGCCATCCGTGTCGAAGTCGTTCTCGTGTTCCGGATCGTCGTCGACGGCGAGCGACAGATTTTTCTCCACCTGGCGAAGCAGTTTCCGCAGCTTCTTCCGGTCCTTGTCGTCCAGACCCGACATCGCCTCGCGCTCCAGGCGCTTCCAGGCCTTGTCGACAGACGCGACCAGCTCCCCGCCCTCGTCGGTCAGAAACACCCGCGCCAGACGGCCGTCGGTATCGGACACCTGCCGGCGCACATACCCTTGCGTGGACAGGCGGGTCACCATCTTGGTGACGGTCGGCGGCTGGACGCCCAGCGCCAGTGCCAGCTGGCTCATGGTGCGGCCGTCGGAATCGGCCAGAACTTTCAGCACAAGTTCCTGCCCCGGATGCAGTCCGATCCGCATGAGATGTGCTCCGGATCTGGCTCTCTGGGCTTTCGCCGCCTGGACCAGCCGGAATGTGATGCTCTTTTTGTAGTTGAAGGCCATTGCCTGTCCCCATTCCAAGATCAGCCCGAATCAATCGGCTTTGCAACGTGGCGGAAACCTAGCCGGAGAATTTAACCGTCAAATGACATTATCAAGATGCGTAAAATTTTTGCAAAGCCACGCCATTGGATGATCCATCGCCGGCTAAGAAAATCAAGGATCCACCTTCAGCGAGCCCGCAAGGAAAGGGATCACGAGCGTCAGAAACGCGACAACGGCGAAAGAGGCCCCCAACGTAAACACCTGTCCGATGAACCCGAGGATCGGAGGACCGAACAGAAACGCGCCGTATCCGAGTGTTGCAACGGAGGCCAGTGCCTGCCCTTTCGAGATATGCCGGTCCGCGGCGGCGCGCGACATGGCGAGTGGAAACAGCACAGCGTAACCGATGCCCATTATGAAGCATCCGGCCCAGACGACACCGATGTTCCATCCGGAGACCAGCAGGAGACCGCCGGCAAAGGCAACAAATCCGCTGACACGCGCCACCGGCACGGGCCCGTATCGGGCGATGACCCGGTCTCCGGCAAACCGCATGATCACCATCGCGATCGAGAAAACGGTGAAAGCCGTCGGCGCAATCGCCTCGGAGTATCCGAGATCGGTAATCTGGTAGAGTGCCGCCCAGTCGGTCACGGCCGCCTCGCCCAGCGCGGCGATCAGCGCAATCAGCCCGGCAAGAAGCAGCGCGCCCCTGGGGATTGCAAACAGCGGCGCCTTGCCCCGCTCTTCATCCGGGCCGGTTTGCAGCGGCCAGCCCTGACGCAGGCTCCAGAACAGCACGGGAAGTGAAAGCACCGCCCAGAGACAGAAATGCAGCGCAACGCTCAGCTCCAGCTGGATGGCAAGTCCGCCTGCCGCCGCGGCGGCACCGGCGCCGAGACTGAACAGGCCGTGAAACGACGACATCACGGGCCGCCCGAGCACGGTTTCGACTTCCGCACCCCACCCGTTCATGGACACATCCAGCGAGCCGAAGGCGAAACCGGCAAGAAAGAGTGCAACTGCCAGCGACGCGACGGAGGGTGACACCCCGACAAACGTGAACGTGACGACCGTTGCGGCAGCCGACGCCTTTGTGACCGTCGCCGGACCCTTTTTGTCGATGAATGCACCGGCGATCGGAAAAGCGGCAAACGCCCCGAGCGCCAGAACCAGCAAAAGGACACCGAACCAGCCTTCGCTCAAGCCCGTCGCCGCCTTGACATCGGGGATACGGGATGCCCAAAGACCGATGAAGGTCCCACACATGAAAAACACCGCCGAGACAACCCGGCGCGCTGCGATCGCCTGCATGATGTGACCTGATACCCGGGACCGGGAATGCCCCGAAAAGAAAATGCCTTCCTCCGGCTCTATCCTGTCCCGGCAGACCTTTCAACGCAAATTGCGGTGGCGGGACGGATCAGGCCACGAGGGACGCCAGCAGGGCGTCGGCATCGCGCGCTCTTTGAAGTGCGGACTGATAGGCCGAAGCAGCTTCGCGGCCGCGCGTTTCCGCAGCGGACGGATCGCCGCCGGATCCGCCGGAAGACGCCTCTTCACCTCCGGGCGCTGCATCCGGTCCGCCTGCAGGGGCTGCCTCTCCGCCTTCATCAGAGCCCTGAAGTTCGTCCGCTTTCGCCTGGCGGGCTTCCGCCTGGGCTTCCGACAGTTGTGACCGTGCCAGCTGCGCGACCTTCAGATCCTGTGAGGACGGTTCCGCGGGCGCAAGGGCTGCCCGGATCACGATCTGCATCTTGCGGATCGTCTCCTGGGGTGTCTTTTCCTTGCTGGTATCGATCTGCACCTCGCCGCCGATCGCATACCGCTTGCCGTCCGGTCCCTGCTGGAACGTGTAACTGGGGGCACCGGCATAGGGTCCGCCGACACGGGCATGCGCCTGCTCATGCGCCCGCACCTCGCGGTCCCGCTTGGCAAGCTCCTGAACCTGCTTTTCTTCGGCCTCGTTCAGCCCGTCTCCGTCCGGATCGTCCTTCTCGCCGGCCCCGGCCTGGCCCTGTGCCGGATTTGCGCCGCCTTGTGCTGCGGCGGCAACGCCCGCACCTGCGGCCGCCGTCTGCTGAGCCGGCGCGCTGTCGGGTTCGTCTCCGGCATTTTGCGTGTCCTGCGGAGACGAACCGCGGCTCCGGGCTCCGGTCTGCTCCGTGCTCTGCAGTGCAAGAACCGCCTGCGAGGACAGGACCGGTCCGGAACTGCGCCGCGCGGACTGGGCGGGCGCACTTGCCAGGCTGTCGCGCGCACTTTCCCGCTCCCGGCCGGAACCACCCGTTCCCGGACCAGGCTCAGGTTCGCCTGCGACACCATTGCCTCTCAAAAGGTTCGCCGGCGTGTTGGACAACAGGGCGCCGATCATGCGCGTAATTGTCTCAAAGAGGAGTCAGCAAATTCTAAATGGAGGTTAAGCCGCATCGATCATTTGTTCGTGAACACTTAACGGACTGTTGTCCCTGTCGCGACGCACTTGCCTGGCGCGGCCCGCTGTGCAAATGAGACATTCTGACATTCCCAAGGCAGGACATCGACATGCAGCCCCGGCGCTTCTGGCACGACATGACAACGGAGGATTTCAACTCTCCCTCCCGCGGGTCCTGGATCGCTGTCCTGCCAATTGCGGCGATTGAGCAGCATGGCCCGCATTTGCCGCTTGTCACCGACACGGCAATCGCGGAAGGGCAGGTCAAACGCGTCCTCGAACTCCTTCCTGACGATCTGCCGGCCACCTTCCTTCCGCTGCAGACCATCGGCAAATCCGATGAGCATATTTCATCGCCGGGCACGCTGACCCTTTCCTGGGAGACGGTGACCAGATGCTGGATGGAAATCGGCGAAAGCGTTGCCCGGGCAGGTGTGCGCAAACTGGTCCTGATCAATTCGCATGGCGGCAACGTGCCGATCATGGATATCGTTTCCCGTGAACTGCGCGTGAAGCACGACATGTTCGTCACCGCGACCAACTGGTTGCGCTTCGGCCAGCCGGAGGGCCTGTTTCCGGAGGCGGAGTTCACCTACGGGATCCATGGCGGCGACATCGAAACATCCCTGATGCTGCATTTGCATCCCGGCCTCGTGCGCATGGAAAAGGCACAGGACTTCACATCGCAGCAACAGTCTTATCTGAACGAGTTCAAACATCTTCGCGGCCACGGCAAGGCGCAGTACGGCTGGAAGGCCCAGGATCTCAATCCGCTCGGCGCGCTTGGCAACGCACGTGCGGCGTCAGCCGAAAAGGGGCGGCAGGCGCTTGATCACGCGGCAAGGGGCTTCGTCGAATTGCTGCAGGACGTCAATGCCTTCGATCTCGCAAGGCTCTGGAACAGCGAAAACTGACGCTACGTCCGTCTTGCTTCATCCGGCAAGACAAGACCAGAACAGCCACAACAACCTTAAAACACTTAAAAGTTGAACCGCCGTGGAACAAAGTTTTTCAGGAAAATCGTCCTGAACAAACGGGGTTATACATGTCAATTTGGCAGGTGTCCGGCGGCGGCAGTTGACCTTCTCGCCTCGGGCGACACATTATTCAGATGACCACAATAGGGGCGTTTTTCGAGTATCAATGAACCTGTCGATCCGGCAATTGGCGACCTTTAGAGAGGTCATGCGGAGTGGGTCCATTTCGGAAGCGGCCCGCACCCTTGGCCGGACACAGCCCGCTGTCAGTTCGACGATCGCAGGTCTGGAGACAGAGCTTGAACTGAAGCTTTTCATGCGCGAGCAAGGCCGCCTCGTGCCGACACCAGAGGCGGAATTTTTCCTTGAGGAAGCCGAAGCCATCCTGAAACGGCTCGAAACCTCCAAGAGGACGCTGCGCGGCCTCGCCAACAAGGAACATGGCCAGCTGCGGATCGCCGGCATACCCGAAGCGGTTGCAGACTTTCTCCCCAACAGCCTGTCGAAGTTCGTTGCCGACAAGCCCAGTGTGAAGGTTGCCCTGGCAAGCCGGTCGTCCTCCGAGATCGAGGAACTCATCGCCGCGCAGCAATTCGACATCGGCTTTTCCGAAACGCCCAGGGCGCGAAACTCCTTCGACCAGATCGATTTCGACCTTGAATGCATGTGCGCTGTTCCGGCGACGGACCCTCTTGCGGCGAAGGAAGTGATCACGCCGGAAGAACTCGACGGATATCCCTTGGCGCTACTTCACTCCGAGCACAGGAGCCACAAACAGACGCTTGCAAGGTTCAGGGATGCCGGTGTCCGCTTCAACCAGCGCTTCGAATTGCAGACAGCCCTGCCCGGACTGCGGTTCGTGGAAGCGGGTCTTTGCGCGCTCATTTGCGACATGCTCACCGCCTACAAGGCGCAGGAAGACGGACGGTTGGGTTTGGGGCCGCCGATGATCGTGTTCCGGCCGTTCCGCCCGCGCATTCAGAACGGCCTGTCGATCCTGACCCCGACACACAGGCCGATTTCCATCGTCGCCAAGGATTTCTGCGACTTCCTGAGCACGGAAATGTCCAGGATGCGCACGGCCATGGTCAAGAAAAGCAGCTGACCGCGCGCTTCGCGGAACAGCCGTGCCGGGTGCCCCGGCACCCGGATCACTTTCTTGGATTTCCATCAGCTATTCATGGCGCAAGCCAGCTGGCGCTTGTGGTGCCGGGGCGGCATAGTCTGAGGGCAACAAACAACGGGACAATCAAGCCGTGTCAGAAACTCTTTTTGCGCCGAAAGGCGGTCACCCCGGACAGGAAACCCTTCTGACCGACCGTGCCGTTTTCACCGATGCCTACGCGGTCATTCCGAAGGGAACGATGCGCGACATCGTCACCAGCTACCTTCCGTTCTGGGACGACACCCGGCTCTGGGTGCTGTCCAGACCGCTGTCGGGTTTCGCCGAAACCTTCTCCCAGTACATCATGGAAGTCGCCCCGGGCGGCGGATCGGAGAAACCGGAAACTGACAGCGCGGCGGAAGGCGTCCTGTTTGTCGTTGACGGCGAAGCCACCCTGACCGTGAACGGTCAGACATTCGAGCTGCGCGAAGGAAGTTACGTTTTCCTGCCCCCGGCAACGGACTGGACATTCCGCAACAACAGCTCCGCAAATGTGTGCTTTCACTGGATCCGCAAGGCATATGAAGCTGTCGACGGTCTCGACGCGCCCGGATTTTTCGTAACGCATGAGAGCGACAACGCTCCCGTGGCGATGCCCGGAACGGAGGGAAAATGGGCGACCACCCGCTTTGTGGAACCGACCGATCTTCGCCATGACATGCATGTCAACATCGTGACCTTTGAGCCCGGAGCCGTCATTCCATTTGCCGAAACCCATGTCATGGAGCATGGCCTTTATGTGCTTCAGGGCAAGGCGGTCTACCGTCTCAATCAGGACTGGGTCGAGGTGGAAGCGGGCGACTACATGTGGTTGCGCGCCTTTTGCCCACAGGCCTGCTACGCGGGCGGACCGGGTCTCTTCCGATATCTTCTCTACAAGGACGTCAACCGGCACATGCCGCTCCGTCCTGCCGCCCGCTTTGATCCCGGCCGATGAGAAAGCACGATTGTCCCTAGGGACAATATAAATGAGATCAATAGCTTAAAGCATGATAGGCAGTCTTTCGGAATGCTGGATTTCCGATGGCATTCCGTCTATGGAGAACCGAAAGACAGGTCGTCGTCATGCGGATTGTCATCAACGGGTTCGGCCGGATCGGCCGGACTGTCCTGCGCCAGATTTTGACCTTGCCTGACGGCCAGGGCGTCACCATCGCGGCCATCAACGACATCGCGCCGCTGGAGACATGCGCCTACCTTTTCAAATATGACAGTGTCTTCGGTCCCTATCCGGGCCCGGTCGACGCCGGCGACGCGTCCCTGATAATCGGCGATCTGGAAATCCCGTTCTCGCGGGAAGCGGATCTTTCCGCGCTCGATCTGGAGGGCGTCGACGTCGTGATGGAATGCACCGGCAAGGCTGACACCGGCGAGATTGCCCGGCGCGGCCTGGACGCCGGGGCGGCAAACATCCTGATTTCCGGTCCCTCGCGCGCGGCCGAAAAAACGATTGTCCTGGGTGCCAACGAAGAGCAACTCGGCAAGCACCGGATCGTCTCCAACGGCTCCTGCACGACCAACGCGCTGGCACCGCTGCTGCGCGGCCTGGACGACGCCATCGGCATCGGCACCGGGCACATGACCACGATCCACTGCTACACCGGCAGCCAGCCGATGGTGGATGCGCCGCGCGGGCCGCTGGAACGCAGCCGGGCCGGCGGGGTCTCGATGGTTCCGACGACGACAAGTGCAACGAAACTCGTGGGCAAGGTCGTGCCGCGGATGAGCGGCCGGATCACCGGCGCCGCCGTAAGGGTGCCGGCCATCAGCGTGTCCGCCGTCGACCTGACCGTGACCTGGGAACGGCCGCTCGGCGAACCCGTCAACGAGATGCTGCAACGGGTCTTTGCCGGCAGTCCTGTGATCGGTTTCACAGGCGACCGCGTCGTCTCCACCGACATGCGCACGCGTCCGGAATCGCTCGTGATTGCCCTGCCCGAAACCCTGTCAGCCAGTGACCGGCAGGCACGCATTTTCGGCTGGTACGACAATGAATGGGGCTTCTCGCGCCGGATGATCGACATGGCGCGGCTGATGTCGGCGCGGTAGGACGCCGCTTCCGCAGCGCCGAGGCGCGTGCGTCTCAGCCCTCGATGGCGTCCACGACAAAGGGGGCCGGGAACCAGAACTCCTCCAGATTGTCGCCGTCGCCGATCCGGTCGACCACCACGAACCGTCCGGGTTGTCCGAGCGGCGCTAGCACGCCATGCCAGGTTCCCCGGTGAAGATTGATCGACTGCCCGGGCTGGCTGGCGAAGGCCTTCAGGTTGACCGGCCGTCCGGCCTCGTCCTCTGCCACGACAACCAGCATAGGCACCCCGTCCACGGGCATGAAAGCCTGGCTGCCTTCCGGATGCCGCTCGACCATGTCCACGGTATGGGGCAATGTCCTGGCTTTGGCGTCGAACAGGCTGATGCCGGCGCGGCCTGACCCGAAGTCCAGGCAGGCGAGATCGTGGAACCGGCCGCACATGCCCTGGTTGATGATCTTGTCGGGTGAACCGTCAGGCTCGATCACGTCCCCGAACGGCGCGAATGCCTCCGCGGTCAGAACCCGCGCGGTGATCGTCTTCGCGCTCACGGCAGCAGGTCCGTCAAGCGGTGGCGGGCAATGCGTTCGACCTGCCGGCAGGCCTCGGCAAACTCCGTCTCGCCGTCATTCTCGATCCGCCGCTGGAATGCGGACAGGATCGACGCCTTGTCGTGATCACGGACCGCGATGATGAAGGGAAACCCGTGTTTCCCGACATAGGCGGCGTTCAGGCCCGTGAAGGTCACCCGCTCCTCGTCGGTCAGGAGGTCCAGTCCCGCGCTTGCCTGTTCCGATGTGCTTTCCGCCGTGAGACGCCCGGCCTGCGCCAGCTTGCCGGCGAGATCCGGATGCGCTTTCAGGACGCCGAGACGTTCTTCCCTGCTGGCGGAACGGAACATGCGGCAGAGCGCGTTGTGAACACCGGCGGCGCAGTCATGCGCCGGTCCGAGTTCCAGATCGAACGCGCGCTCCGCGATCCAGGGGGAGTGCTCGAAAATGCCGCCGAACCGGTCAGCGAATTCGCTTCGTGTCATGCGGCTTGGCTGCAGGCCGCCTTGCGGCGGGTGATGTCTGGCCCAGTGCTCGGCAATCTCGATCCGGCGCGGGCACCAGACACCTTCGTGCGACTGGATATGGTCGATGAATTTCCGGAGCGCCATGATCTTCCCCGGTCGTCCCACCAGGCGGCAGTGCAGACCGATCGACATCATCTTCGGCGTGTCGGTCCCGCCTTCCTCGTAAAGCGCGTCAAACGCGTTTTTCAGATAGTTGAAGAAGTCCTCGCCGTCGCTCCAGCCGGGCGACACGGCAAACCGCATGTCGTTGGCCTCGAGCGTATAGGGAATGATCAGCTGCTCGCGCCCGCCAATTTCCAGCCAGTAAGGCAGATCGTCGTCATAGGTATCGGAGATGTAGTCGAAGCCGCCCTCTTCCGCGACAAGCCGCACGGTGTTCTCCGAACAGCGCCCCGTATACCAGCCACGCGGGCGGTCCCCCACCACTTCCGTGTGCAGCCGGATGGCCTCGGCGATCGCGGCGCGTTCCTCCTGATCCGGCATGTCCTTGTGCTCGACCCACTTCAGGCCGTGACTGGCGATTTCCCAACCGGCTTCCTTCATCGCCTCGACCTGTTCCGGATTGCGCGCCAGCGCGGACGCCACGCCGTAGATCGTGAGCGGAATTCCGGCACGGGTGAACAGGCGGTGCAGGCGCCAGAACCCGGCCCGCGCGCCATATTCATAAATGGACTCCATGTTCCAGTGCCGCTGACCGGTCCACTGCGCCGCTCCGGGTATGTCGGACAGGAACGCCTCGGAGGCGGCATCACCGTGCAGCACGTTGTTCTCGCCGCCTTCCTCATAGTTCAGGACGAACTGAACGGCGACCCTGGCGTCTCCCGGCCATTTGGGATCGGGCGGAAAAGGGCCATAGCCCCGAAGATTGCGCGCATAGCGATTCAAGACACACCTCCTGCTGATCAGGCATGTCTAGCGCAAAAAAGAGGTGAAGGCTTTCCGGAAATTCTTGAAAGAGCTTCCGACCCGCCGCACCTTGCAACAGCGTCGGCGATCTTCTCCACGCGATCAGTTGTCGCCGTTCAGAAGAATGTCCCGGATCGTCTGGATGGTGTCAGGCTTGGCGGCAAAGATGAATGCCCCCGAGCACGGAGCCTGCAACACGGTCATCAGGCCGGGTTCGGGCTGGGCAAGTATGGTCGCGCTCGGCCCTCGGAGTGGCGGCCGCGGGCTGTCCGCCCGGCGCAAGGCAACCAGATACGTGCCCGTCGCGATAGTCTTCGGCTCGCCGAATGTCGAATTGTCCCATGTCACCGTGACAACGCCGGAAGCCTCGCCCTTGAGCACGTCTGTCACGGCAATTTCAAAACGGGCATAGTCGGACAGGTAGCCGGCGTCTTCGCTGATGTCTTTCCAGAGTTCCGGATTGCGCGCCCGCATCTCCGCCCGCCTTTTGCGTGCTTCGACACTCTCCACGATTTCGTATTTCCGGATCTCCCCGACCACGACGGCATCTGCAAGGCGAACATCGTTGATGTCCCTTTGTGCATAGGTCATGCAGGCTTTTGCAGTCGCGCTCGAAGCCGCCAAAATCGCAAAGAAAGACAGAAATTTCAGAACATTGTTCACGTTCAGCCTCAAATGACTTGTGTAACGCAATGAGAAGTCCAACGGGACTCGCGGCCTTCAATTTCTAATAGAAGAAATAGGAAACACCACTCAAAAGGCTGTATTTGCTTACCGGATTGTTAAGCCGCGCTCGTGCCGGTCAAACCCGTTCACCCTTGCGCAAAACCCTGCGCAGCCTTCCCGTCCAGCGCCGCATGGATACGGGCAACCATGAAGTCGAGAAAGAGCCGGACCTTCGGGTCCTGCCGCTTGCGATGCGTAAACAGGCAAGCCATCTGCACCGGCAACGGCGGTTCGGTTTCCAGGACCGGAACCAGTTTTCCTGATGACAGATGGTCGGCGATCTCGAAGACGGGTTTCAATATGATGCCATGGCCGGCCAGGGCCCATTCGGTCAGGACATCGCCATGGTCGGACTCGAACGGTCCCCTGACGGCGACCTTCTTCAGCCCGCCGCCGGTCTGAAGCGGCCACTGGAATTCCGGGGCTCCCGGATATCGCATGTTGAGACAGTCATGCGCGCCGGACGCAAGGTCCTCATGACTTTCAGGCGCACCTTTGCGGGCAATGTAGTCCGGTGATGCGCACAGGACCCGCGCGCAGTCCGCGATCTTCCGGATTTTCAGCGTCGAATCCTCCGGCACGCCAAGGAAAAAGGCCGCATCGAGGCCTTCTCCGGTCAGGTCCACTTTCCGGTCCGACAGCCGCAGGCGGATGTCGATCAGCGGATTGGCCGCCTTGAAGGCGGGGATGGACGGTGCAATCAGCCGCTGCCCCATGCCGATCGGGGCCGCGATGAAGAGCGTGCCCCGGGGCGAGCGCGTCACGTTGCTGATTTCCGCCTCGGCTTCCTCGACCGCTTCGACGATCTTGGTGGCGCCGCGGTAGAACAGGTTGCCGTGTTCCGTGGGACTGAGCGCGCGGGTCGTGCGCTGGAACAGCCGGACATTCAGATGATCTTCGAGCTGCGAAACCCGGGAGGACGCAACGGCGGAGGATATCCTGAGATCGCGCGCGGCGGCGGACATGTTGCCAAGCTCGTAGACACGCAGGAAAGTGCGAATATTCTCCAGGTAGGCCACGCCCCTATTTATCCGTTTTTTTTGAAACTGATCGGAATTATGTCGAGATACCAGAAAATATCAAGGTAGAGTAGGTTACGGACTCACAAGTCGGCCCGTAACGTCGTCACCCGAATCTGAAGTTCGACTCATTTGCAGCGGGCTTCGAACGAACTTCAGATTCAAGAAGGTGACGAGCAAGTTTATATTCCTAGTGCGGTTTACGAATTTTAAGTTCGCTTCGGAGACTGCTGCAGCAATGATGCGAACTTCAAATTCACCGCACTAGGGTGCCTGCATAGGGCTGGAGGGACACCATGCTGGATATCGCCATCATCTGGGAATGGCTCGCATTCGCCGTCAGGTGGCTGCACGTCGTGACAGCCATCGCCTGGATCGGCTCGTCCTTCTATTTCATTGCCCTGGACCTGGGCCTGCGCAAGTCGCCACACCTGCCCGTGGGTGCCTTCGGCGAGGAATGGCAGGTCCATGGCGGCGGCTTCTACCACATCCAGAAGTATCTCGTCGCGCCGGAACACATGCCGGAGCATCTCACCTGGTTCAAATGGGAGAGCTACGCCACCTGGCTGTCGGGTGCGGCCCTCCTGATGATCGTCTACTGGGTCGGCGGCGAACTCTATCTGATCGACCCTGAAAAGGCGGATCTCGCCCTGTGGCAGGGGATCCTGATCTCCGCCGCATCGCTTTCGATCGGCTGGCTCGTCTATGATTTTCTGTGCAAGTCGCCGCTTGGGGACCACCCGACCGTCCTGATGATCCTGCTCTTCATTCTGTTGGTGGCGATGGGCTGGGGCTATGACCAGATCTTCACCGGCCGCGCCACCCTGCTGCATCTCGGCGCTTTCACGGCGACGATCATGACCGCAAACGTGTTCTTCATCATCATCCCTAACCAGAAGATCGTGGTGGCCGACCTGAAGGCCGGGCGCACGCCGGACGCCAAATACGGCAAGATCGCCAAGCTGCGGTCCATGCACAACAACTACCTGACGCTGCCGGTCGTCTTCCTCATGCTGAGCAACCACTATCCGCTCGCATTCGCGTCCGAATACAACTGGGTGATCGCCGCGCTTGTCTTTCTGATGGGCGTCACCATCCGACACTACTTCAACACCAAGCACGCCGGCGGAAAGGCTCCCATGTGGACCTGGCTCGCGACTGCCATCCTGTTCATCTTCATCATTCACCTGAGCATGTTGCCCATGTGGAAGGACGGCAGCTACGAAGCTTCGGAGACCCGTCCCCTGACACCCACCGAACAGGTATTCGCGAGCGCGTCCGGATTTGACGAGATCAGATCCATCGTCCCGGGCCGCTGCGCCATGTGCCACGCACGCGAGCCCGTCTACGAGGGTATCCACTGGGCGCCGAAGGGCGTGGTCCTTGAAACGGATGCCGATATCGTGCGGGCGGCGCGCGAAATCTATCTGCAATCGGGCGTCACCAACGCCATGCCGCCGGCCAATGTCTCCTACATGGAAGAAGACGAGCGTCGCAAGATCGTCGACTGGTACCGCGCTGCACGCGAGAAAGCCCCTTTCGGGGTCGCGCTCCAATAACCTCTGCCGAGGCTGGTTCGCGCGCCTGACCGATCTTGGCAATCGATCGAAAGGAGGGTCAGGCTCCACGGTTTGGCGATGCGCGGCGATGCGTGCTATCCATCAATCGGAACCTGCTCGAACCGGCACCGCGCGTCAAAGATGTTCACCGTTCTGGCCAATCACACATACCGCCATCTTTTCGCCGCCCAGGTCATCGCCCTGTTCGGCACCGGCTTGATGACGGTCGCGCTCGCGCTTCTCGCCTATGACCTCGCAGGAGCAAATGCAGGTGCGGTGCTGGGCACAGCGCTGGCGATCAAGATGATCGTCTACGTGACCCTGTCCCCGCTCGCCGCCGGGTTCGCATCCCGTTTTCCGCGCAGGGCATGGCTGGTTGGCCTTGACCTTGTGCGCGCGGCAACGGCTGTTGCACTGCCTTTCGTGGATGCCGTCTGGCAGATCTACGTCCTGATCGCTGTCCTTCAGTCCGCGTCGGCCGCTTTCACCCCGGCATTTCAGGCGACGATCCCGGATATCCTCAAGGACGAGCAGGACTATACCAACGCCTTGTCCCTGTCGCGCATGGCCTATGATCTTGAGAACCTTCTCAGCCCGGTCGTCGCGGCTGTCCTGATCGGCCTTGTCGGTTATCACTGGCTTTTCAGCGGCACCGTCGTCGGCTTTCTGGTCTCCGCGGGTCTTGTTCTAACAGTTACGATTCCCGCCATTGCCGCCACAAGCGGCGTCTCGCCCTGGCAGCGGATCTCGCAGGGCATGCGCATCTATCTGCAGACACCGAGGCTGCAGGGCCTGCTCGCCCTCAACCTCACCGTTGCCGCCGCGGGCGCTATCGTGATCGTGAATTCCGTGGTGGTGGTCAAGAGCCTGCTCGGCGGCAGCGACACGGATCTTGCCCTTGCCATGGCAGCCTATGGCGGCGGCTCGATGGTGGCCGCGCTCGCCCTTCCCCGCCTGCTGCGGACGGTGAGCGACCGAAGTGTGATGCTGTCGGGTGCATGTGTCCTGCCCTGCGTTCTGCTCGCGTTTGCAGTTGTCGCGACAAGATTGCAAGCGCAGGACCTTTGGCCGCTCCTGCTCGGTGTATGGTTCGTGATGGGAACGGCAAGTTCAGCAATCATGGTGCCTTCGGGCCGATTGCTGCGAAACTCGGCGCATGCCGAAGACAGACCGATGGTCTTCGCCGCCCAGTTCGCGCTTTCGCATGGCTGCTGGCTGATCGCCTATCCGCTCGCCGGCTGGCTGGGTTCGAGCGCGGGCCTTCAGACAACAATGCTCGCACACGCCGGTCTTGCGATCGCCGGAACGCTGGCCGCGATGAAACTTTGGCCACCGGCAGACAGCAGGATACTGGCACACGAACACCCCGAGCTGCCGGCAGATCATCCGCATCTGCGGGACGCCGCCGGGAAGCGTCACGCACATGCCTTTGTCATCGATGCCCTGCACGCAAGCTGGCCGACGGAACGCGGCTGACGCACAGGGCGGCCTCCTTGTCCCGCCACTCGTTGGAATTAGCGGCCGAGGATCGGGTCGAGATAGATGCCGGGAACGAAACCGGTCATGCCATAGTGGTCGATCCGGCACCAAACGCCCCCGAGCATTTCACGTTTGGCCTCGGGACTTGCGTCTTCAAAATCGAGCGGCACGATCTCGGGGAAACAGTTCAGGACGAGGATTTCGCTGGCCGACCTTGTGAGACTGCCGACGGTTGCCGCCCCGCGATCTCCTGACGCCCGCACGACAAGACGCATGCCGTCCGGGACATTCCGAAGCCTGTAGGCAGGTCCCCAGACACCGAAACCGGGCAGATCGGCGGTTTCGGCCGGATCGGATGCGGCGGTCTGAGCAGGAGCAGTCCTTGTGTCCATGCCCGCAAGAAACAGGCAGGCGAGAACAAGGGGCAGCTTTGAAAACACGGGAGGCATCGCTCTGCTCCGGGCAAGTGGGTTATCGGACAAGCCCGGCCTGCCTGGCCTCCGCCAGTGCATTCCGGCAGATCCGGGCGCCGCTGGGATCCAGCGTTTCGACGCGGTGTTTCTTCAAGATGGCGGCGAAGCCGTCGATATCGGCGGAAAAACCCAGCCGGATCGTGACGATCATCGCGTTTCCAAGTTCAATGCACGAATTGCCGGCAGCCGGGCCGGTGCTCTCGGCAACTCCGGGCGGGGCGGTTCGACCGTCCTGCCCTTCCGGGTTGAATTCCGGAATGAAATCGCTCTGATCGATGCCGATTTCGACACCGCCTGCAATCATCGTCGCCGGGTCCTCGCCTTGTTGCACAAGCGCCGCGCCGCCTGACTGCGCCAGCATTGCCCAGGGCCGGTTGTCGTTTGCAATCAGTCCGGCGGCGATCAGCTCCGCCATGACGAAGGCACATTGCCTCGGTTGCGCCGACGCGACGCTGACGATGCCCTGGACCGCCAGGATCTTCAAAGCTGCAGACCGCGTTTCGCGAGACGTCCCGCGCAAAAGGGGACTGACGGCAGGCTGCAGGATCACGCAGGCCTCCACGAGCAGGGCACCCTGCCCTGCAGCGCCGATGCCCGGGTCACCGACTGCTGTACCCGCCGGCGGTGCGATCGTTTGAGCGGACTGGGAACCGGACGGTGACGGCGTCTCCTTCGGGCTTGGCCGGGGCGCTGGAACGGCTCCGCCGGGAGCGGCCGCGGTACTGCCGACGCCGCCATTTTCGGCAAGTTTCCAGAGACCTTCATTCTGTGCGATCAGGTCGAGCGCTCTCCGGCACGCGCCGGGATCTCCCGTCGCATCGGTGCTCTTCACACCCGCAATGACATAAATGCCGCGAAGATCCTGCACCTGCCGGGTTCCCGCCTGCCGGTTGATGATGGCGGTAATGCGTGCCAACTCCACGCATGGATTGCCGCCGCCGGCAACAGGGGGCTGAGGATTGGGGACCGGCCCGCTTCCGGGCGCCGGAGCAGACGCTGCCGGCTGCGATCCGGACGGCAGGGTCTGAACCGCGAGGTTCAGGCTGATCTCCATGGAGGCAATCTGGTTTTGCCCGACCAGAACGAGGCTCGCCGACGCATTGCCCAGTCCGTCGAAACGCACCGAAACATTCATCGGCATACCGCCCCAGCTGCCGAACCCGCCTGTCCAGGGACCCGCGCCGCTTCCCGAAAGGCGAATCGGCGCATCGGTCACTTCGCGCGGCAGGACGAGAGTGGCGGCGGTTGGCGAGGATTTTTCGATCCGGACCGTCCCGGTCGCGTCAACGGGCGTCGGCTGCGTCACTCCGGCGGCCGTTACCTTGCCGCTGCCTCCGGTGACACCGTAAATATAGGTCCCGAGAACGTCTGCCGAGGTCATCAGACCGGGTGCCTGAACCGGGCTGTTGGAGATGTGCCGCATGTCGACCCAGCCGTTGAGACCGGGAAACGCAATGACGCACATCGTGCCTTCGCACTGGTTCGTCACGTTGATGCCACAGGTTCCGACGCCGATGCCGCCGAGCACCGGACCATTCGTCGACGGCGCATCATAGACCCGCAGCGAGTTCCCGCTCGGAGCCGAGGCGACACAGGTCTCCGGCGACGCTGCCGCCGGAGAAAGAGCCAGCAGCAGGAACGCGGCGCAAAGAAAAATCCGCTTCATCAGTTCACGTCCTCTCGCTTTGGGGCGGAACGGCGAGCTGCAGGTCTTCGACGGAAGGATCCTGCGACACAAGCTTCATCTCCGCGTCATCCAGGCGGAACATTTCCGAAGGTTTGAGCCCGTTGAGACCCGCGACGAAGTTCCACGGAATGGAGGCGGACCGCGTGTTGTAGGCCTGGACGTTTCCGTTGTAGATCCTGCGCGCGGCGGCCACCTGATCCTCGGTTTCCTCCAGCTGCTTTTGCAGAAGGGCGAGGTTCTCGTTTGCGGTGATTTCCGGATTGTCTTCGGTATAGGCAAACAGCTGTCCGAGCGCCTGGCTCAATCCTGCTTCGGCCAGGGCGATGTCGGCGTGACGGTCGGTGGCCATCGCTTCCAGGGCGGCGCTCCGCGCCGATACGATCTTGTCGAGAATTGCCTGTTCGTGGCCAAGGGCCGTTCGCGCAGCCTGAACCAGATTGGGCACAAGCGCATGGCGCCGCTTGAGCTGGACGGTAATGCCCGACCAGGCTTCGTCCACGCGGAAACTCGCGGCCATCAGCGAGTTGTAGCAGAGCACATAGGTCCCGGCGACAACGGCCACCAGAAGCATCAATATCAGCACAACCGTCATGGCGAGTTCACTCCGCGTAGTGTTTGAAGGAAACGGACGCTTCGGCAAAATCGCCGACGGCCTCCTGGACGAAGGCGTGCAGTGTCGCATCGTCCATGCTTTGCAGGTTTCGGAAGCCGGCGAAGTAGACGCTGTCCCTGTCGATGATGACCCGCGCCGCATACCTGTCCGCGAGGTCCAGGAGCCTGGCTTGGAGGGCGGGTGTGAGGACCTGCAGCGTTTCGACCGAGAGCCGGTCGAGCCGGCCCTGGTCTTTCCGTTCGGTCACGCGGATGTTAAAGGCGTTGTTGAACGCGATGCTCTCGGTTTTCAGATCCCTGTCGAGCGGTCCGACAGCACTCAGATTTTCAGGCATCAGCACGAGCCGGACCGAGGCGTCGCGATCCAGCCGGTAAGCGGCGACCATCATCAGGACATTGCCCTGGGCACCCGCACCCGGCGACACGGTGTTCTGCTTCGGCCCGCCGAACAGCGCGGTCGAGGAATGCGCTCCGAGGCCGACCCACAAGGGGGTTCCGTTCTCCGCCACGCCCCACATTTCGCTTTCGACCACGAGGGGGATTGACCCGCCGACCCGCAACTTGAACACTTCGGGGACCTGCTGCCGGATCTTCTGCAGGCGGATGTCCGGGATCTTCGCCCGGAACCGAAACCCGAGCGTCTCTGCGGCCGAGCGGAGACGGTTCAGCCTGTCCTTTGATGCACCCGTCAGGTGATCGATGGCAAAACCACCGGCCATTCCGACCGTAACCAGGACAAATCCGAGGGGCCTCAGGCTGTCGCTGAACATGGCAAGCAGGAAACCTGGAACCGACAGCAGGAAGAGCGGCACTTCCAGCTTCTTGAACGACGCAGGCAGGAGAGGCTTGGCGCGTTCCAGCCGTGCCTCGACAGCCGGCTGAATGCGTGCTTCGAACGGATCCCAGTATGTAGTCTGCGCGCTCATGGGAACACGAGATCGATCGTCTGGTCCGCTGCCGGCGCAATGTCGACCACCTCGACCACGGGATCCCGCTTGCTCTTGTCCCAGGCTTCCGCGCGTATGGCATATCGGCCCGGCAAGAGCAGGATCGGATCGCCGCCGATCCGCATGGCGAGAAATTCGTCGTTGTTTTCGGTGCTTTCGCCTTCGTAGATCTGGAACCTGACATCGAATGTCGTCAGCTCGCTGCCGTCCCGGTTGAAGGCGCGGAACAGAACTTTCGAGGTCGCCGCAATGATCTCGGCCTGCACCGTTTTCCCGGTCGGAACGTCGATGTCGACACTGCCGGGCGACATCTTGTCGAGCCGCGTGATGACAAGGTTTGCCCGGTACTGGCCGCTGGGAACGACCGCGACGAGGTTTTGCGTATAGGCGGAAAACGTCTCGCCCGTGACCCGGTTTTCAATGTCCCAGCGGAAGTCCACGTCTGACAGCTTGATGTCCTGGTTTGCCATGATAGCAGCGAGGTCGAGCTGTCCGGCTCCCAGGACAAGATTGACTTCCGTCAGCTCGGTATCGGAAACGGTGATGCGTTCGGAAGCCGAACTGCCCCTGTCCGTCCGGGCTGTCAGCAGATAGGAACCCGGCTCCAGTCTTGCGCTGAAACGCGGCAGGGCCAGCAGCGTGATTTCCTCGCCGCCGCTCTCAGGTGCGGCACTCCAGAAAACCCGGACACCGTCAGCGTCGGTCAGTGCCTGCGCCCCTTCTTCCAGGCTGACCGAAACGGAGATGTTCTTGGAAAGTGACGCCGCGGGTGGCGCCGGGGCGGGAGCGGGGGCCGGAACAGGGGTCGGAGCCAGGGCAACGGTCTGCTGAAGCGCTTCGCCAAGACTGGCCGCATCGTCGGCATTCAGGAACAGTCCCCCGGTGTTTTCGGCAAGACAGGCGACCTGACCGCTTTCTTCCGCGGTGAGGCCGAACCCGATCACATGCGCGGTGAAATCGATGCCCAGCGCTTCCAGCTCCGATGCAACGGCACAGGGATCAGCCTCACAGGTTTCGATACCGTCCGTGATCAGGATCACCGTCGCCTTGTCTTCCTGATAGCGCAGTGCGTCAGCTGCGCGCCTGACGGCTCTTGTAAGCGGGGTCTTGCCTTTCGGGTTGAGCGATTGCACCGACGAAACCAGCGCGCCTGATTGGGTCGCGGCGGGCCCAATCGGCACAAGCGTCTCGATGTCGTTGCAGTCTCCCTTGCGGTTATGGCCATAGGCGACCAGACCAACTTCCAGGTCCGGCGGCAATTGCGTCGCCACGCGGGCAAGCGTCTCGCGCGCCGTGACGATCTTCGCCTGCCCGTCGATCTGTCCCCACATCGACCCCGAGCCGTCGAACACGAACATCGCGCGTCCGGGCGAAAGCTCCTGCGCGGTCAGAGGCGACAGGGCGCAAGATATTAAAAAACATAGAAAAAACAGTTTGGAAAAAAGCGCATGCATCCGCAATCGTCCTTGGATCGGCTAACGCCGTTAGGAAAACATGCGGTCCGCTGCAAAGACAGCTATCGATTCCCTTAGGTCACTGTCAGTCGGTAGCGTCCAGGAACCTGACCCAGTCCTTCCAGTGACTGAACGGCAGGCTGTGCCCGGCGTTTTCCACCAGCGACACCCGCGCCTCCAGCCGCTCGGCAAAGGCCAGGATGCGCTCCGGACGGATCGACCGGTTCTGGGTTCCATGCACGAAATGGACGGGAACATTTGCCGGCTGCAAACTGCGTTCCCAATCGGAGGCCACGAACCGGCAATCGTTGATGAAGCTGTCGGACCCGGCTTCCACATGGAACAGGTGGCCCTGCCAGAAAAGATCCAGAAGATGCGGGTCCTGACAGGCATCCAGATCTGCAGGTGCGCCCCCGAAAACCGTTTGCGCAAAGCCGCCAGGGCCATCGCGTTTGAGCCGTTTGTCGCCGATCTTCGCCATATAGCTCAGCAGGGACACGGAAACGCGCGGCAGGATTGCGAATAGCTTCTGTTGCGGTGGCGCGCTGGCGAAATCCTGGAAAGAGCGCATCGGTGGCTGCGCTGAAACGCAAAGAAGCTCGGACACGCGGTCCTGCAGTTGGGGCAGACACAGAAGCGCGAAAATGCTGCCCACGTCAAAGGCGACCAGCGACACCCTGTCCACCTCAAGCTGATCGAGCATCTGGCGCAGGTCACGGGCGTAACGCTTCGGGTCCAGGAGCAAAATGTCATGCCCGTCGCTCTGCCCGTGCCAGGGACGTGCCGGAGACAGAAAGCGGATGCCGGACTGTGCAAAGTGGCGGGCGGCGGCATTCGGCATGCGATTGCCGCAAAGACAACCGTGCAGGAACAGGACGGTCCTGCCCTCGGGCGCCCCCTGTTCGAGATAGTCCAGCTTGCGCCCGTCCGCGAGTTCCAGTTGGAACCGAGTCGAGTTCGCAGCTTTGTGCGCGCCCGGGGACCGTCTGCTTGATGATGCCGCAACCGCCTTGGCAAGATCGGTCAGTTCCCCGGTCCCGCGCGACCGCGTCTTCATGATCATCGACTTGATCTGCTGCCGCACCGTCTCGACCGACCTGTTTCGTGCCTCGGCAATTTCCGACGGCGCGTGCCCGCCGACGAGAAGCGACAGGACATCGGTCTCCGACGGTGTCAGACCGTAAAGGCTCTGCATGGCAAGACTTGCACCAGGCCGCCAGAGGCTTTCAACCCCGCACAGGCGCCACTCCGGGATGGAAGACGTTGTCTCGGTCTTTGTCAGCGCCAGCAGTACCTGCTTGCCGGTTCCCCGCGTCGGTATGCGGACAACGGGCCAGTCGCTCAATTTTCCGGACACGGCGTCACGGACAAGCTGCAGACCGTCGTCATCGATCGGCAGGTCTTCAAGCCATGTACCGGACATTGCGCCCAGCAGTGTTTCTGCAAGGTCGTTGACTTTCGTGACCTTCAGGTCCGTCCCGATGGTCAATTCCGGGCGATCGTCCTCCAGGACCGGTTTCGGCAGGTTCGACAGCAACTGTTCCGCCGTCTCGAAATGCGTTTCGATGTCGCGCTTGCGGCGGAGAAGTTCCTTGCGCGCGCTCGGATCCGAGAGGCTGCCCTCCGCCAGATGGATCAACTCGTCGAACTTGTCCTGATCGAGAATGGCGCTGTAAGCGTGCGCAATCATGTCGTCGAGCCGCGCCGGATCGGGTCCTTTTCCTGAGTCGCTCAAACTGCGTCCACGCCCCCGTCTTCAGAAATTGACGATGAAAATTTTTTCAATGGTCCAGACGAATGTAGCGCCAGCTCCGGTGCAATCAACGGCATACCCAAATTTGGTCATGCCTTTGGGGAAGCCCTCTGTTAGCGAATATGAGATGTGCAAATTCGGCGGTGCGGAGGACATAGATTGACCGACGTTGAAACGGATGACTTTGAACCGGAACACCTGACGCACCGCGAAATTCAGTGCCTGCAACAGCTTGCCGTAGGTGAACGGCCACAAAGGATTGCGGCAATCCTCGGAATTGCGCCCATCACGGTTGAATTTCATATCCGGAACGCGCGGCGCAAGCTGGGTGCGAAGACTCGGGAACACGCGATCGCGATCGTTGTTTCCAGAGGGCTCCTGCCGGACAGGTCTGCGCAGGGTCTCGCACGGACACAGAAACTTCCCCTCAAGGCCGTCGTCTCCATCTGAAGCGCCGGACCGGACACCCGATCGGCGCGTGATGCAACAGTCCCGGGCTGCTTGAAAAACAAAAGCAGCGATTTTTCTCATTCCCTCTATTGACAACTTGGAACGTTCCAAGTTTTATGCGATCAACAAATTGGAACGTTCCAAAAATCCTCGGGAGGTATGCATGCGTTGGGCCCTGATCGGTGCGAGCCGAATTGCATCCGGATATGTGATCGATGCGATCCGTACTCAGGACGGGGCCGAGGTTTGCTCTGTTCTGAGCTCGAATGCGGAAAGAGGCGCGGCCTTCGCTCAGGAAAATGCCATACCGGAGAGTTTCACCGATCTGGACGCCCAGCTGGCAGACGACACCGTGGACGCCGTCTACATTTCCACCACGAACGAAAAACACCATCCTCAGGCGATGGCGGCAATCGCCGCCGGCAAGCATGTCCTGTGCGAAAAACCGCTGGCGATGACGCTTGAAGATGCCGTCGAGATGGTTCGCGCGGCGCGTGAAAAGGGTGTTGTTTTTGCGACCAACCATCACCTGCGCAACGCCGGCTCGCATCTGGCCATAAGAGACCTGATCTCTTCCGGACGGATCGGCAGCGTCTTGAGCGCCCGCGTGTTTCACGCGGTCAACCTGCCGGAGCACCTGCGCGGCTGGCGGATCAACGATGCGTCTGCCGGCGGCGGCGTCATCCCCGATATCGTTGTCCACGATGCCGACACCATCCGCTTTCACCTTTCCGAAGACCCGGTTGATGTGGTGGCAAAAGCCGGAACCTCCGGGATGGGCGAAGGTGTCGAGGACAGCGTCATGTCTGTCTGGTCCATGCCGTCCGGCACCATGGTGCAGACCCACGAAAGCTTTACCCACGGGTTTGCCGGCACCGGCATCGAGTTTCACGGGACGGAAGGATCGATATTCGCCCGCAACGTCATGACCCAGCAGCCGGTCGGTGAAATCAGGCTCGTCGACGCCGGCGGCGAAAGCGATGTCCCGTTCGAGACCCACAACCTCTATCACCGCGCTCTCAGCCTGTTCACCGATGCCGTCCGCGTAAACGGCACGCCCTCTGCCGACGGTGTCGACGGCATCAAGTCCCTGGCCGTTGCCCATGCCGTTCGCCTGGCCGCGCAGAGCGGCAAGACCGAACGCGTCGACTACGGAGGGTTCTGACCCATGTCTTCCAAGATTGTCACCGTCGAAGCAGCTGTCGCGAAAATCGCGGACGATGCTGTCGTCACGGTTTCCTCTTCCTCCGGCCTCGGGTGCCCCGACAAAATTCTTCAAGCCATCGGCGAGAGGTTCGACAAGGAAGGGCACCCGAGGAACCTGACGACAATCCACCCGATTGCCGCCGGTGACATGTACGGGATCAAGGGGATCGACCACATTGCGAAGGACGGGCTCCTGTCGACGATCATCGCGGGCTCCTACCCCTCCGGCCCGTCTTCGCTGCCGATGCCGGACATCTGGCAGATGCTGGTCGACAACCGCGTCGCCGCCTACAACGTTCCCTCCGGCATCCTGTTCGACATGCACCGCGACGTCGCCGCACGCCGCCCGGGCGTGATGACCAAGGTCGGCCTGGACACATTTGTCGATCCCATCCGCCAGGGCTGCGCCATGAACGACGCTGCCGCCGGAAAGCCGATCGTTTCCCGGATTGAACTCGGCGGCGAAACCTGGCTGCACTTTCCGAATATCGTTCCCGATGTTGCCATCATCCGGGCAACCACATCGGACGAGCGCGGCAACCTCACCTACGAACATGAAGGCGCGTATCTGGGCGGGCTGGAGCAGGCAATTGCCGTGCGCAACCACGGCGGCCTCGTCATTGCCCAGGTAAAGCGCGTGACCGCGTCCGGCTCCCTGCGGCCCCATGACGTTCGCGTACCGGGACATCTCGTCGATCTCGTGGTCGTGGATCCGGACCAGCGTCAGACAACGGAAACCGACTACGACCCGGCGATCTCCGGCGAGATCATGCGCCCCTGGTCGAGTTTTTCGCTTGCAGAACACGGTATCGAGAAAGTCGTTGCCCGGCGCGCCGCGATGGAACTGAGCAGGGGGCAGACCGCCAATCTCGGTTTCGGGATTTCCGCCATGGTGCCACGCGTCCTCCTGGAGGCCGGACAGGAACAGGCGGTCACCTGGGCGATCGAGCAAGGCGCCACCGGCGGCATGCCGCTGACGGGCTTCGCCTTCGGCTGTGCCTCCAACGCCGATGCCTACATGCCGTCGCCGCAGCAATTCACCTATTTCCAGGGCGGCGGTTTCGACGTCTCGTTCCTGTCCTTCCTTGAAATCGACCTTGAAGGCAACGTCAACGTCTCGAAACTCGGCAAGAAGCCCTACCTGACGGCCGGCTGCGGCGGGTTCGTCGACATCACCGCGAATGCCGGCAAGATCGTCTTCTCGGGCCTTTTCGAAGCCGGCGCCGACCTCGATCTCTCTGACGAGGGGCTGACCGTAAAGTCTCCGGGCAAGTTCACCAAGATGGTGGACGAGGTCGAGCACGTTACCTTCTCCGGCCGCCGTGCACGGGAACTCGGACAGGAAGTCCTCTATGTCACCGAGCGCTGCGTCATCCAGCTGACCGACAGCGGCCTGCTTGCAACCGAAATCATGCCGGGCATCGACGCGCAGCGTGATATCGTCGATGCCTCCGCGGGCCGTGTCCGGCTTGCCAATGATCTGAAGGAAATGCCGAAAGCGCTTTTGCGGCGTGAAGCGATGGAGCTGCACCTGTGAGCGCGCTTCATCTCATCACTGACGGCCCGGTCGCCGAACTCCGGCTCGACAACCCGGCGAAGCTCAACGCCTTCACCACCGATATGCTGGCGGCGATCGAGCCCCATTGCGCGGCCATCGAAAAAGATCCCGCCATTCGGGCAGTCGTCATCAGCGCCGAAGATGCCAAGGCCTTTTGCGCAGGCGCGGATATCATCGCCTGGTCGGAACTTGGCCCCTGGGACTTCGCCCGGCACTGGGTGCGGGAGGGCCACCGGTTGTTCGATCGCGTCGCCCGCCTCTCCAAGCCGACCGTCGCCGCCATGGGTGGCCACGCCTTCGGTGGCGGGCTGGAATTCGCCGCGACCGCGGACATCCGCGTGATGGCCCCGAGCGCGACCCTGGCGCTTCCCGAAGCCTCCGTCGGCATTGTACCCGGCTGGTCCGGCACGCAACGCCTCATCCGCCTTCTAGGCGAACCGGTCGTGAAGGAGATGGCGCTCTTCGGCCGCAGGATCTCCGCCGAGCGCGCGCATGCCCTGGGCTTTGCCGCCGAGCTGGCCGACGACCCGCGCGCCAGGGCCTTTGAACTGGCGGAGGCTCTCGTGGGCAAGTCCCCGTGTGCCATCGAAGTTGCCAAATACATGATCCACGCGGCTGCCGGCGAAGACCGCAGCGCCATGGTCGAGGCGCTCGGCGCAGGCATGATCGGCCAGACGGCAGACCGAACGGAAGGCGTCGCCGCCTTCCGCGAAAAACGCAAACCGGAATTTCCTGGGAATCAATGATGAGTGATCTCAACGTCATCTCCATTAGTGAAGCTAAGATTCCAGCCGAGCCTTTCGTCGCCCGTCACTTGATCGACGGTGCCTGGCGCGTCAGTGCGGATGCAGCGACCTTCGAAAGGACATCGCCTTCGCACGGGTCCGTGGTGACGATCGCCAGCAAGGGCGGCAAGGCTGACGCGGACGCCGCAATCGCCGCCGCCAGGCTGGCCTTTGACAAGGGCCGCTGGTCACGCACGAGCGGCAAGGACCGCGCCACGCTTTTGCTGAAAGTTGCGGACCTGATCGACCGGGACCGGGAGCGGATCGCGCTCATGGAAACGCTCGAATCCGGCAAGCCGATCAGCCAGGCAAAGGCGGAGATCGAGGGGGCCGCCGATATCTGGCGCTTCGCCGCCTCGCTCGCGCGCACCATGCATGGGGAAAGCCACAACTCGCTCGGGAGCGACTTTCTCGGCCTGGTTCTGAAGGAACCCATCGGTGTCGTGTCCATCATCACGCCGTGGAATTTCCCCTTCCTGATCGTCTCCCAGAAGCTTCCCTTCGCGCTCGCGGCAGGCTGCACGGCAGTGATCAAGCCTTCCGAGATGACACCCGCGACAACGGTGATCATGGGAGAGCTTCTGCTTGAAGCCGGTCTTCCCGCCGGTGTGGTGAACATCGTTCTGGGCTTTGGCGATCCGGTTGGAACGGCGATGACCCAGGACAGGCGCGTCGACATGGTGACCTTCACCGGCTCGACAGGCGTCGGCAAGG
Organism: Roseibium sp.; assembly: GCF_965232425.1. Taxonomy (GTDB): domain Bacteria; phylum Pseudomonadota; class Alphaproteobacteria; order Rhizobiales; family Stappiaceae; genus Roseibium. The sequence continues at coordinate 2,981,621 of NZ_OZ246971.1, read as the reverse complement.
CCATCGTCAAGGCGGCAAGCGGAACCTTGAAGAAGGTATCCCTTGAACTGGGCGGCAAGAACCCGCAGGTGATCTTTCCCGATGCCGACCTGGAAAATGCCGCCGACGCGGTCGCGTTCGGCGTCTATTTCAATGCCGGCGAGTGCTGCAATTCCGGTTCCCGCATCATTGTGCACGAGGACATCGCGGACGAATTCGTTGCGCGGACAATCGCCCTGTCCCGCAAGGTTCCGTTCGGCGACCCGCTGGATCCGTCGACCAAGGTCGGCGCGATCATCACGCCCGAGCATCAGAAGAAGATCGACAGCTATGTTCAGGACGCGAAGGCGGCTGGCGCCGACGTGCCGCTCGGCGGCAGTGCCCTGGAAGTTCCGGGGCTGAACGGCCAGTTCTATCAGCCGACGGTCGTCACCAATGTGGCCGGTTCCATGGCCATCGCGCGCGAGGAAGTGTTCGGCCCCGTGCTCTCGGTTCTGACCTTCAGGACGCTCGATGAAGCCATCGACCTGGTCAACGATGCCGACTACGGTCTGTCTGCCGGTGTGTGGAGCGAAAACGTGCATACCTGCCTGGAATTCGCCCGCCGTGCCAACGCCGGGACCGTCTGGACCAACACCTGGATGGACGGTTTCGCGGAGCTGCCCTTTGGCGGCTACAAGGAAAGCGGACAGGGACGTGAGCTCGGCAAATACGGTCTCGACGAGTTCCTGGAAGCAAAAACGGTCACCATGAAAATCGGCAAATCGCGCGATCCGTGGGTGCCTGCATGACGGCTTTATCTCGAAATCGAGAAAGGTCCCTCGGGCTGCAGGAGAACCTGCAGGTCTTCGACAGGCGCGCCGGAAATGCGGTCAAGGAGAACCTTGGCCATCGCCCGGCCCGTCGCGCGCAGATCCTCGTCGATCGTTTCGATACGTGGCCGGAAGTGGTTGGAAATCGGCGACGCCCGCTTGGCGACAACGTCGACATCCTGCCCCTCCGCCAATCCCATGTCGTTGAGAAACGCGAGCGTGATCAGGGCACTGACCTCACCGACGCAGACATAACCGTCCGGCGCGTCCGGTCCCGTGTGCAACATGCGCAGGGTTGCCGCAATGTCGTCGGGCTCGCTGTCCAGGTCGACCTCTGTCGGAATCGTCAGCTTCATGCCGTGATCGGTCGCGGCCTGCCGCGCACCGAAGCGCAGATGCTGCCCGAACGTGTATTTCTCGTTCGGCATGACGATGCAGATATGCTTGCGTCCCTTCTCCACGAGACGCGCAATCGCCATGCGCACGAAGGCTTCATTGTCGAAATCGACGAAGGGATGCGGCGTCATGAAATCGGTGCGCCCATGCGTCACGAACGGAAAGTCGTGTTCAAGCAGGTAACGCGCCCGGTCGTCGAAACACTCGGTTCTGGTAAACACGATCGCATCGGCCAGGGAGTGCCGGCGGATGTTGCGGATGGTTTCAAGCCGGTCATCGCCCAGACTGTCCGCCGTGATGTTGATGGAATAGCCGGTCCCGCTGAGCCCTTCATACATGCCGCCGAGAAACTCGGACGTGAAGCTCAGGAACTCGTGCCTCGGATTGATCAGAAGACTGATGACCTTGGTGCGTCCGGTGCGCAGTCTCTGGGCGGCGCGGTTGGGAACATAGCCGAGCTTGTCGGCGATCGCGGAGATCCGCTTTCGGGTGGTCTCGGCGATCCTGGGGTCGTCCGCGAGCGCGCGCGAAACCGTCGTCACGGCGACGCCCGCTTCGGCTGCAACCGTACGCAATGTCGGGCGCGCGTGCCCTTCGGCAGCCCCTTCCATCGACGTTCCAGCGTTTTTCTGCGACATGCCCGCTCCCCTCAACCAGAGGCTTGTAGCTCATACGGCCCGACAAGTCTAATCAGGGAATTTAAAACGTTGCAACAAAGAAAGATGCTGCAGTGCAAAATCGCAGATTTCAAATTAACCGCATGTAAAAAAACAAATAATTTATTCTCAAAGAGAAACTATTAAAAGATTGACATGCACCGGGTTTGCAACGTTACAATAGGCGTTGCGTGACGAGCGAGCGCGAATGTTCGGCGCTCTAGACGACGACAGGCACGTAAAGGGAGGAAATCCATGCGTAAATTGACGATGATGACGGCGGCAGCCGCTCTTATGGCAGCAAGCACGGCCGTTAAGGCAGAAGACGTTGAAGTTCTGCACTGGTGGACATCCGGTGGTGAAGCCGCCGCGCTGAACGTTTTGAAGCAGGACCTGGAAGGCCAGGGCATCGGCTGGCAGGACATGCCGGTCGCCGGCGGCGGCGGCTCGCAGGCCATGACCGTGCTGCGCGCCCGCGTGACATCCGGCAACCCGCCCACCGCGGTGCAGATGCTCGGCTTCGACATTCTGGACTGGGCCAACGAAGGTGCGCTTGCCGACCTGAACATCCAGGCCGGCCTTGAAGGCTGGGATGATGTCGTTCCGGAAGCACTGCAGCAGTTTGCCAAGCACGACGGCAAGTGGGTGTCTGCGCCGGTGAACGTTCACTCCACCAACTGGGTCTGGGCGAACAAGGCCGTTCTTGATGAACTCGGCATTGCGGTTCCGACCACCTGGGACGAGTTCGTGGCGGCCCTGGAGAAGGTGAAAGCCTCCGGCAAGACCGCGATCGCACATGGCGGACAGCCGTGGCAGGACGCGACCGTTTTTGACGCCGTGGCCATGTCGACCGGCGGTCCGGACTTCTACAAGAAAGCGTTCATCGACCTTGACGAGGAAACCCTCGGCTCCGACACGATGAAGGAAACCTTCGACCGCATGGCCGTGATCCGGTCCTATGTCGACGACAACTTCTCCGGCCGCGACTGGAACCTGGCGACCGCCATGGTCATCAACGGCGATGCAGCCTTCCAGATGATGGGCGACTGGGCCAAGGGTGAATTCCTCAACGCCGGCAAGCAGCCTGACGCGGACTTCCTGTGCTTCCGCTTCCCGGGCACGCAGGACCAGGTCACCTTCAACGCCGACCAGTTCGCCATGTTTGCCCAGGGGTCCGAAGTCGGCAAGGAGCAGGCTGCGCTCGCAACCGCGATCCTGTCGCCGAGCTTCCAGTCCGCGTTCAACGTGGTCAAGGGATCCGTCCCGGCCCGTACGGACGTTTCCAACGAAGCCTTCGACGCCTGCGGCAAGAAGGGTATGGCCGATCTCAAAAAGGCTGCCGACAGCGGCAATCTTTACGGCTCCATGGCTCACGGCCACGCCAACCCGGCTGCCGTCAAGAACGCCATGTATGATGTGATCACGGCGCATTTCAACGGCGAGTATGACAGCGCGACCGCTGTCGATGAACTCGTGACCGCCGTTCAAATCAACAAGTAAATACCCTACGGAAAGCGGTGCCTCCGCACCGCTTTCCTGCAACCGGGGGCCTGAGATGTCTATTTCTGAAGCGGCGAACCCACGCGGTTCCGTTGTTGACAGACTGCGTGACGCTTTACCTAAAATCGTGTTGAGCCCGACCGTCGCCATTGTCGCGATCTTCGTTTACGGCTTCATCCTGTTCACGCTCTACCTGTCCTTTACCGACAGCCGGATCCTGCCGACCTTCGGATGGGTCGGCTGGAAGAACTACGAGAACCTGTTCCGTATCAGGGCGTGGGACACGGCCGTCGAGAATCTGGTCATTTTCGGTCTCCTCTACATCATCATCTGCTGCGCGCTCGGATTGCTGCTGGCCATCCTGCTCGACCAGCGCATCCGCGCGGAAGGCTTTATCCGCACGGTCTATCTCTATCCGATGGCGCTCAGCTTCATCGTCACCGGTGTCGCCTGGAAATGGTTCCTCGACCCTGGAATCGGGGTAGAGGCCGTGGTGCGCGGCTGGGGCTGGACAACGTTCGAGTTCAACTGGATCAAGGACAGCGACATGGCGATCTATACGATTGTCATAGCCGCCGTCTGGCAGACATCCGGCTTCGTCATGGCCATGTTTCTCGCGGGCCTGCGCGGCATCGACAGCGAGATGATGAAGGCGGCCCAGATCGACGGTGCGTCCACCTTCGCCCTTTACCGCCGCATCGTGATCCCGCAGCTGCGCCCGGCCTTCATGTCAGCCTTCGTGGTGCTCGCCCACATGGCGATCAAGTCCTATGACCTCGTGATCGCCCTGACTGGCGGCGGCCCCGGAACCGCGACTGAACTGCCGGCAACCTTCATGTATTCCTACACTTTCACCCGGAACCAGATGGGGATCGGTGCGGCCTCTGCCGTGATCATGCTCATGACGATCGCCGCGATCATCGTGCCCTATCTTTGGTCCGAACTGAGGGAGAAGAAGTGATGGCCTCTGCTTCCGCGAAAAGCTCCTTCAACCTTGCCCGCTTCGTTCTTTACACACTGCTGGCGGTCTTCTGCATCTACTACCTGCTGCCGCTCTACGTGATGGTGGTGAATTCGCTGAAACCCCTGTCCGAGATCACGGCGGGCGGCATGATGGCGCTGCCGCAGGAATGGACGGTCGCGCCCTGGCTCAGCGCCTGGTCGAGCGCCCAGGTCGGCGTCGAGGCAACGGGCCTGCGGCCCTATTTCCTCAACTCCATCATCATGGTCGTTCCGGCCGTTGCCCTGTCGACCATCGTCGGCGCGCTCAACGGCTACGTCCTGACCAAGTGGACCTTCCCCGGTGCAACCATCCTGTTCGGCCTTCTGCTCTTCGGATGTTTCATTCCGTTCCAGATGGTGCTTATCCCGATGGCGCGCATGCTGGGCCTGATGGGCCTCGCCGGCTCCGTGCCGGGCCTGATCTTCGTGCACTTCGTCTACGGTATCGGCTTTTCGACACTCTATTTCCGGAACTACTACGCCGCCTTCCCGACCGAACTGGTGCGGGCGGCACAGATCGACGGCGCCGGGTTCTTCCGCATCTTCTGGCGCATCCTGCTGCCGTCATCGGGACCGATCGCGGTGGTCTGCATCATCTGGCAGTTCACCAACATCTGGAACGACTTCCTGTTCGGGGCGTCTTTCTCCGACTTCGACAGCCAGCCGATGACCGTTGCGCTGAACAACCTGGTGCAGTCTTCCACCGGGGTGAAGGAATACAACGTCCATTTCGCGGGCGCGATCATGGCCGCGCTGCCAACTCTCTTCGTCTACATCGTCGCGGGCCGGTACTTCGTCCGTGGCCTGATGGCCGGCTCAGTTAAAGGATAAGACAATGGGCTTTCTCGACATCAAACAGGCGACCAAGTCTTACGGAGCCGTGCAGGTTCTGCACGAAACCGACATCTCGATCGAAGAGGGCGAGTTTCTTGTCCTGGTCGGGCCGTCCGGCTGCGGCAAGTCCACCTTGCTGAACATGATCGCGGGTCTTGAGGACATCACGTCCGGCGAAATTGCCATTCGCAACAAGAGCATGAACGGCGTGAAACCGGCCGACCGCAACATTGCGATGGTGTTCCAGTCCTACGCCCTCTACCCGAACATGACGGTGAGCGGCAATATCTCCTTCGGCATGGAGATGCACGGCATCGAGAAATCCGAACGCGAGAAACGCATCGCGCAGGTTTCTGATCTGTTGCAGATCAAGCATCTGCTCGACCGCAAGCCCGGCCAGCTGTCCGGCGGCCAGCGCCAGCGTGTCGCGATGGGCCGCGCCCTTGTGCGTGAACCGGACGTGTTCCTGTTCGACGAACCGCTTTCCAACCTGGATGCAAAGCTGCGCGTCGACATGCGCACGGAAATCAAGAAACTGCACCAGAAGCTGGGGACAACCATCGTCTACGTGACCCACGACCAGATCGAGGCGCTGACACTGTCGACGCGCATCGCGGTGATGTTCGGCGGGTACGTGCAGCAACTCGGAACGCCCAAGGAAATCTACGACAATCCGGCCAACATGTTCGTTGCCGGTTTCATGGGCTCGCCGTCCATGAACCTGTTCCCCGCCAAGGTGATTTCGGAGAACGGTCAGCCGGCCGCCGAGGTCTCGCTGGCGGATGGTAGCAAGGCGTCCATTCCCTTTGCCACGGACAGGCTCGCTTCGGACGTCGGACGGGACATCATTCTCGGCATCCGCCCGGAGGCCATCACCGACAGGGACGGGGCCGACAGGAACTCGCAGGCGGTTCACATCGTCGACGCGCCGGTGGAAGTCACCGAGCCCGCCGGTTCGGACACGTTCGTGGTCAGTCAGATCGGCGGCAAGGACGTCACCGGCCGGTTCCGTGCGGACGTCGCCGTCAATGCCGGGGAAACCTTCCCGTTTGCCTTCAACATGGAAAAGGCCGTCGCCTTCGATCCGCAGAGCGAAAACAGGATCGCCTGACAGGATGAGTGACGCGCCGGACATTGTCATCGTCGGCAGCGGCATGGGCGGAGCAACCCTTGCCGCCGGTCTTGCACCGTCCGGTGCCAGGATCACGATCCTGGAACGCGGCGACCGCATTCCCGACGATGCACCGGCGCGGGATCCCTGGCGCATCTACACCAACAGCGCCTTCCGCTCGCCAGAGACCTGGCTTGACGAGAAAGACAATCCCTTCGAACCGGGAAACTATTACAACGTCGGAGGAAACTCCAAGCTTTACGGTGCGGTCCTGATCCGCTATCGCGCGCAAGACTTCGACGAAATGGAACACTACGAGGGCGTGTCCCCGGCCTGGCCGTTTCGCTACGAAGAGCTTGCCCCGTGGTACGACGCCGCCGAGAAGCTCTATCAGGTTCGCGGCGATGTTTCCGGCGACGCCACGGAACCGGACCACGCAGGACCGTACCCGTTTCCGCCCGTCGCCGACGAGACCGCAATCCGGGTCGCCCGCGAAAGACTTGTGAAAGCCGGGGTCAGGCCGTTTTCGCTGCCGCTCGGCGTCGATATCGAGCAATGGCTCGCCGCCGGGAAAACCGGCTGGGACGGATATCCGGATCTCAGATGCGGCAAGATGGACGCCGAAACCTGCGGGCTTGCCGAAGCCCTTGCGCACGACAATGTCGAGCTTGTCACCGGCGCGGACGTCACGAGCCTTCAGGCCGATCCGGAAACGGGAAAAATCAGCTCCGTCACCTACCGGAAAGACGGTGAGGAAACCTCTTTGACACCGGCAATCGTCGCCGTTTGTGCCGGTGCTGTGCAGACGGCCGCCCTGTTGCTCAGGTCCGGTGTTGCCAACAGCTCCGATCGTGTCGGCCGCTGTTTCATGAACCACAACGCAACGGCGATGATCGCCATTGATCCGCGGTTCCGCAACGATGCCGTCTATCAGAAGACTTTCGGCATCAACGACTGGTACCTGCCCGGCGGAGACAGCGGCAAGCCGCTCGGCAACGTGCAACTGCTCGGGCGGGTGACGCCCGACATCCTGAAAATCCAGGTCCCGCAGCTGCCCGGATTTGCCGCCAGGTGGATCTCCGGTCACGCACTCGATCTTTACCTGATCTCCGAGGACCTTCCTGATCCCGAAAGCCGGGTTGTTCTGAAAGACGGCAAGATCCAGCTGATCTGGCGCCGGTCCAACATGAAGGCGCACCAGGAACTGGTGAAACGTACCAGGGCCACGCTGCGCAAGGCGGGGTATCCTCTTGTGCTGTCCCGCCTGTTCGACGGACGCGTGCCGTCGCATCAATGCGGCACGGTGCACCTGGGCGATGATCCGAACACCAGTGTCCTTGATCCGGACTGCCGGTCCTGGGACCATCCGAACCTCTTCGTGACCGACGCTGCGGCACTGCCGACATCCGCGGCCGTCAATCCTGCGCTCACGGTCGCCGCCCTTGCGCTCAGGACCGCCGAAACCATCCGGCAGGAGCTGGCAGCATGAGCAAGGTCGCCCTTGTCACCGGCGGACAGCGCGGCATCGGCCTCGCGATCTCCGCCACACTCGTTGAAGCAGGCTACAAGGTGGCCCTGCTGGCCCAATGCGATGCCGGCGACAGCGAAGTCGGGGCCGCCCTGGAACAGCTCGGATCGAACGCGGCGTTCTATTCCCACGACCTGCTGAATGTCGGGAAGCATGGCAGCGTCGTCAGCAACGTGGAAGCCGACCTGGGCCCGATCACCACATTCGTCTCCAACGCGGGCGTGCCTGCGAAGGTCCGCGGCGACATGCTGGACATCACACCGGACAGCTTCGACTTCGTCATGGGCGTCAATCTGAAAGGCGCGTTCTTCCTTGCCCAGGAGATTGGCCGGCGCATGCTGGACCGGCCGGCCGACGGCTACCGGTCGATGTCCTTCGTCACGTCGGTCAGTGCCGAGATGATCTCCATCGAACGTGCGGAATACTGCGTCTCCAAGGCGGGCGCTTCGATGATGGCGCAACTCTTCGCCGTTCGCATGGCGCCGCATGATATCGGTGTCTTCGAGATCCGGCCCGGCGTGATCGAGACCGCGCTCACCGCAGGCGTCAAGGACACGTACACGGCCCGCATCGAGGACGGGCTCGTCCCCTCGGCCCGCTGGGGTTATCCCGCCGACATCGCGTCGGCCATTCTTCCGCTTGTGGAAGGCCGGATGGCCTTTGCCACGGGCTCCGTCATCAATGTGGATGGCGGGCTCTCCATTCCACGCCTTTGAGAGACCATCATGGAAAAGGGCTACGATTTCATCATCATCGGCGGTGGCAGCGCAGGCTCTGTCCTGGCCGCGCGGCTGACGGAGAACCCGGACGTCAACGTTCTGCTGCTGGAGGCCGGTGGCCGCGACTGGCACCCGTTCTTCCACGTGCCTGCCGGTTTTGCGAAAATGACCAAGGGGATCGGATCCTGGGGCTGGCACACCGTCCCGCAGCGGCATATGCAGGATCGGGTCTTTCGCTACACCCAGGCCAAGGTGATCGGGGGCGGGTCCGCGATCAACGCCCAGATCTATACGCGCGGCAACGCCCTCGATTATGACGAGTGGCGCCAGATGGGTTGCGAGGGATGGGGCTACGAGGATGTCCTGCCTTATTACAGGAAGGCCGAGGACAACGACACCTACGACAACCGCTATCACGGCAAGGGCGGACCCCTGGGCGTGTCAAAGCCCTGTGCGCCGCTGCCGATCTGCGAAGCCTATTTCGAAGCGGCCGCCGAGCTCGGCATCCCGCGCAACGAGGACGTCACCGGCGAGAGACAGGACGGCGCCGCCTATTACCAGCTGACCCAGAAGAACGCGCGGCGGTCCTCGGCGGCCATGGCCTATCTCGCGCCCAACCGCAATCGCCCGAACCTTCACATCAGGACGGACACCCAGGTGCGCCGCATTGTCGTTGACAACGGGGTTGCGACCGGCGTGGAACTGATCGACGGAACGGTCTTGAAGGCAGACAGCGAGGTGATCCTGTCCTCAGGATCGATCGGATCACCAAGGCTGCTGCAACTGTCCGGGATCGGACCCGCCGACCATCTGAACAGCCTCGGCATCGAGGTCGTCTGCGATCAGCCCGAAGTCGGCGCCAATCTCCAGGACCACCTCGATCTCTATTGCATCTGTGAGGTAAGCGGTCCGCACACATATGACCGGTATGCCAAGCTGCACTGGTCCGCGATTGCCGGTCTGCAATATCTCTTCACCCGGCGCGGACCCGTCTCCTCCAGCCTGTTTGAAACCGGCGGGTTCTGGTATGCCGACCCGGAAGCCAGGTCACCCGACCTGCAGTTTCATCTCGGTCTCGGCACCGGCATCGAATCCGGCGTCGCGGCCATGCCGGACGGTGGCGTCACGCTGAATTCGTGTTACCTCAGGCCCCGTTCACGCGGCAGCGTGCGCCTTCAGAGCGACAATCCGGGCGATGCGCCGCTGATCGATCCGAACTACCTGGAAGATCCGCAGGACCGGGAAATGTCCATCCGCGGCCTGAAACTGACCCAGGAGATCCTCGCCCAGGGACCGCTGAAGAAATATATCAAGGCGGAACGCCTGCCCGGCCCCGGCGTCAGGACCGACGGCGACTACTTCAATTTCATCTGCGAGCACTCCAAGACTTCCCATCACCCCGCGGGAACCTGCCGGATGGGGTCGGACGAAAAGGCCGTGCTCGATCCAAGACTCCGCTTCAACGGGATCGGCCGGTTGCGCGTCATCGACGCCTCCGTGATGCCCACCGTTGTTTCCTCCAATACCAACGCTGCGGCCATCATGATCGGCGAAAAGGGAGCCGACATGATCAAGCAGGACCACGGGTGACCTTTCATGATCAGACATATCGTCCTTATCAAGTTTCAACCGGGTGTGAGCGAAGAAACGGTTCGCGACCTCTTTCAGGAGCTCCGCGCGATCCGCGACCAGGTGTCCGGAATTCTCGACATCACCTCGGGCCGGAGCGAAAGCCCGGAAAAGATCGAGCGCGGCTACATGCACGGGTTTGTCGTCGATTTCGAGGATTGGGACGCGCTGGAGCGCTATCAGACCCATCCCGATCACAAGGCGCTCGGCGCAAAGCTGGTTGCGAATGCGATCGGCGGGCTGGACGGCATCCTCGTTCTCGATATCCCCACTGCGGCCTGACCAGCGGCGATCAACGTTTCAGGAGTAGCCGATGCTGACCCTCCCCACGCTCGACAACCGTCTGGAAGACTATGCGCTCAAGGGCGATCCGCTGGTCCCGCGCGCTCCCGGCGTGCCGCTGACCCGGATTGCGTTCGCGGCTGCCCACGTCGTCTCCTCACCTCTTGCCGAACGCGATCCATGGATCGGATCGCCCGCCGTCGACTGGGACAACACGCTCAGGTTCCGGCACTGGCTCTGGGACCAGGGGCTTGGCCTTGCCGAGGCGATGGACACCGCACAACGCGGCATGGGTGTCGACTGGCCGACGGCGAAGGAACTCATCGAAAGAACGATGCGGGACGCAAAAGCGCACCCCATGAAGCCGCGGGTCGCCTGCGGTGCCGGCACGGATCAGAAACCACGCGAGGACTATCGCTCGACGGACGACATCGTTGCAGCCTATACGGAGCAGATGGAGGCGATCGAGGCCGCCGGCGGACAGGTCATCCTGATGGCGTCGCAGGCCCTGCCGGCAATCGGGGCAACGGCCGATGACTACAAGACCGTCTACGGGACACTGCTGCGCCAGGCCGCATCGCCCGTCGTGCTCCACTGGCTCGGCGACATGTTCGATCCGAAGCTGACGGGCTATTGGGGCTCGAGCGACGTGGCAACGGCGATGCGGACCGTTCTGGACATCATCAACGCCCACGAGGACAAGGTCGACGGCATCAAGATTTCGCTGCTTGAAAAATCCTATGAAGAGGATCTCAGAGCCCGTCTTCCGGAAGGCGTGCATCTTTATACCGGTGATGATTTCAACTATGCGGAACTGATCGAGGGAGACGGAACGCGCTATTCCCATGCCCTGCTCGGTGCATTCGCGGCGATCGCCCCGGCGGCGAGCCAGGCTCTGGAAGCCCTGGCCGGGAATGACAATGAAACCTATCACCGTCTGCTGGAACCGACGGTCCCGCTCAGCCGCGAGATCTTCAAGGCGCCGACACAGTTCTACAAGGCCGGGATCGCTTTCCTCGCCTGGCTGAATGATGCCCAGAGCCACTTCATCATGCCCGGCGGCTTCCAGTCCTCGCGCGAGATTACCCACTACGCGGAAGTCTTCAGGCTTGCGGATCAGGCCCGTTTGCTGTCAAAGCCTGACAAGGCGGTCGACCGCATGAAGCTCCTGTTGAGGCTTCACGGCATCGACTAAGGACGAGAGGCCGGGGCGCGCATGAAAAAAAGACCGACAATCCTGGATGTCGCGCAGGAAGCCGGGGTATCGAAATCTACCGTTTCGCTGGTTCTGCAGAACTCATCCCTCGTCAAGCCGGCAACGCGCACAGCGGTCGATAGCGCCATCAAGAAGCTCGGATATGTCTACAACAGGTCAGCCGCGGGCCTCAGGGGGGCTGCCTCCGGTCTGATCGGTCTGATCATCAATGATCTGCGCAACCCGTTCTTCACCGAGTTCGCCGCAAGCGCCCAGATGGAGTTTGCCCGGAAGGGCTACTCGACGGTTGTCGCCAACACCGACGAGGACCCGGCGATCCAGGACCAGGTGATTGCGTCCATGATCGAACATGACGTGTCCGCATTCGTGATCTCACCTGCCTATGGCGGCGACGAAGATGCCTTCGCCCGTATCGAACGTGCGGGTATTCCCACCATGCAGGTGCTCCGCCAGATCGACGATCGCACCGACATCTTTCCCTTTGCCTCGCACAATTATTCCGCCGGAGGAGAATTGGCGACACGGCACCTGTTCGATCTTGGATGCCGGAACATCGCCTTTGTCGGCGGTCTGGAGGACCGTCCCATCACCGAGGAACGCATGTCGGGCTACAGATGTTTCATGCAGGCGCAGGGCTTGCCGCCACGAACCTTTCACGGGCGGCCCTCCCGCGCCTTCGGACGGGATCTGGCGCTTGAGATCGCCGCGAAACACCCCGGCATCGAGGCCGCGATCTGTTTCAGCGATCTGGTTGCGCTCGGAATGATTGCGGGATTTGCAGAAGCAGGGGTGGAAGTCGGCGAGGACATCCGCCTGATTGGCTTCGACGACATTGAAGAAAGCTCGCTTGTCTATCCGCGCCTGAGTTCGATCAGATGCGACACGAAACACTTCGGCCAGAGTTCCGCGCAAGCGATGCTGGCCTGGATCGTGGACGGCAATCGCCCCCCCGATGTCAGGCACTATGACGTCAGGCTGATCGAACGCCAGTCGAGCATCGGTTTGAATTGATGGCGGACATTCTGCAACCGCAACATGACAATAGCCGCGTTGATCTCGCTTCAGGTCGTGAGATGGATGGAAACGTCGAGACGATCGTTCGCGGGGCCACCGCGCTGATTTTCGATTGCGACGGCACGCTTCTGAAAACACCGGATCTCTACGCTGCCGCGTGGCAATCCGCCTTCGCAAAGGCGGGCCACGAAATGGACCTGGACTGGTACCATCAGCGGGCAGGCATGTCGGAACACGTGCTGCTGGACGCCTTTGAAGCGGAAAAGGGTATCACCCTTGACCGGGTCCGCGCTGTGAGGGATCTACGTCACTTCATTCTGGCGCATGTGGGTTCTGTCGAGGAAATTCCCACGATCGCCGCGATCGCCCGCGCCAGCTTCGGCCACAAGCCGATGGCGGTCGCATCCGGAGGCTCGCACGAAATCGTGCATGCCACGCTTCAGGCCTCCGGCCTCCTGCCTCTGTTCGAAACAGTTGTCACGATCGACGACGTTGCGAAGGCAAAACCGGCCCCCGATCTCTTTCTGGAAGCCGCAAACCGGTTGAAAGCTGCCCCCTCATCCTGCCTCGTCTTCGAAGACAGCCCCCAGGGCATCGAAGCCGCAAGGGCTGCCGGCATGCGCTGCGTGGACGTGACTTCACTGGTTTGATTTGGTGTCTTAAACGCCAAAGGCCGCCCTTTTGGCCGGGTTGTTTTGTTGGTTGGGTGAACTTGATCACATCTAGACATGTGCTTGCAGAGCAATCCTGACTGGAGGGCTTGGCGTTGGAGCGGCCCAACTGATTGCGCCGGCCTGGACGTCGACTAGCCTCCGTCTGCGGTAAATCCGGCGGCCTCAATTGCCGCGATTGCGCAGGTTTCGTCATTGTCGGACGAGTCACCCGTTATTCCGACCGCTCCCAGCACCTGGCCGTCCGCTTTGATCAGAACACCGCCGGGAACCGGCACCAGCGATCCTTCGGCAATGGTGTTCATTGCTTGGATAAAATAGGGCTGTGACTGTGCCCGCTCAAACAGGGCACGCGAGCCGAGCCCCATTCCGATCGCCCCCCGCGCCTTGCCCTGCGCAATGTCCGGACGCAGATTGCTGGTGCCGTCTTCGCGGGCCAGCGCAATCAGGAAGCCACCGCTGTCAAGAACCGCGATCGTTATCGGCTTCATCCCATGGTCGCGCCGCCAGTCCAGTGCGGCCGATACAATTTTCTGCGCTGTATCCAAATCAAGTTTCACTCCATCCCCCGATCTGCATCTTCACCTTGACGGATTGGCGGACACCGCCGCGATGACCGCACCGCTTTCTATCAGGCGCGCGACCGTTTCCCGATCATAGCCCAGCTGTTCCAACACCTCCCGGCTGTGCTGTCCCAACACCGGCGCGGCTTTGGCGACCTTCGCGGGCGTTTTGCTGAACTTGACCGGGTGTCCAATGGTTTTGACATCGCCCGCGACGGCGTGTCTTGTCTCCACGATCATGTCACGTGCGACGGCCTGGGGGTCCTCGTGCATCTCCCGAATGCCCAGGACCGGGCCGGCCGGAAGCGCTGCCGCTTCCATCTTGGCCAACCAGTTGGCGGTCGTGTCCTGCTGCAGCTTTTCATTCAGGATTTCGACAAGCGACGGCAGGTTCTGCATCCGCGCCAGGTTCGATGAAAACCGCGGGTCGGCATCAAGCTCAGGCGTCTCGATGACATCCAGCAAACGGAGCCAGTTGCGCTGGTTTGCTGCACCGACGTTGATCCAGCCGTCGCTGGTCGCGAACGCCTGATAAGGCGCATTGAGCGGATGCGCGGAGCCGAGCGGCTTCGGGTTTTCACCCGTGGAAAAAGCGATTGCCGATTGCCAGTATGTTTGCACGATCGCGGCCTCGAACAGCGACGTGTCAACTTTTTGACCCCGGCCGGTCTTCAACGCATGTGCGTAAGCCGCGCTCACACCCATGGCCGCCAGAATGCCGGCATTGATGTCCGAGATCGGTGCGGCCACCTTGACCGGCGGACGCCCCGGCCCCTCGCCGGTGATCGACATCAGGCCGGCCATGCCCTGGGCAATCAAGTCGAAACCGCCGCGCTCCGCGTAGGGGCCGGTTCGGCCAAATCCGGAGATTTCGCAATAGATCAGGCGCGGGTTGATTGCCGCCAGATCGTCATAGCCAAGACCCAGCCGTTCCATCGTGCCCAGGCGATAGTTCTCTATCACGACATCCGCGTCTGACAGGAGCTTGTGCAATACGTCTCGCGCCGACGGGTCCTTGAGGTTCAGCGCTATTCCCCGCTTGTTGCGGTTCATCATCATGTAGGCTGCGGATTCGCCTTCAATCTGGGGGGGAACGAACCGGCGGGAATCATCGCCTTGCGGCTTTTCCACCTTGATGACATCCGCGCCCATGTCCGCCAGCATCAGGCCGCACACCGGACCTGCCATTATGTGCGCCAGTTCGATGACCTTCATTCCGGTCAAGGGGCCCGCGGCGGCCGTCATTTTCCGGTCCACTCCGGTCTGGATTTGCTCAGGAATGCATTGATCCCGATGTGGAAATCGTCGCTGGTGTAGCACATCGCGATCAGGTCGTCGTCTTCCACCGCAATCGCGGCACGGCGCCGGCGCATCGCCTCTTTTGTCGCGCGCAAGGTCAGGGGCGCCATGGTGCCGACCAGTTGCGCCAGTTCCCCGGCCCGCGCCATAAGGGACGCCTCATCCGGCAGAACCTCGCTCACCAGGCCAATCGCCTGGGCTTCTTCCGCCAGGATCAGCCGCGCGGTGAAGATGATTTCGCGGACGCGGCCGGCTCCCATCAGATCCGACAGGCGGGCAAGGTTGTCGCTGGCAAGGCAGTTTCCCAAGGTGCGTGCGATCGGAAACCCGAACTTGAGGCTGGCAGAGGTGAGCCGCAGATCGCATGCCGCCGCAATCGCGGCCCCGCCACCCGTGCAAGCGCCATTGATCGCCGCGATCGTCGGTACCGGACACCGCTCCAGGTCGTCCAGCGCCTGCGCGATACGGGCTTCGTAGTCGAGCGCATCCTGCGCCGTCCTGAAATCGCGGAACTGGCTCATGTCGGTGCCGGCCGCGAATGCCTTTCCGCCATTGCCGGAAATGATGACAGCCCGAACCGATCCGTCGGTCGGCAGCGACGTGCAGAGATTTGCGAGCCCCTCATACATTGCAAATGTCAGCGCGTTGCGCGCTTGCGGCCGGTTGAATGCCACCCACAAGACACCGTCTTCCAGGTGCTGCGTCAGTTCTTCGGTCATCGGTAGAAGTACTCAACAAGGAACATCGGCACCGCCGGCACGTACGTGCAGAGCATCAGCACCGCCAACAGGACCGCGACAAAGAAGATATTCACTTTCGACACGGCCCAGATATTCGCCCGCGCGACCGAACAGGACGTGATCAGGACGGATGCCACCGGCGGTGTCTGCTGGCCGATCGCCAGGTTCAGTGTCACGACAAGACCAAAATGTACCGGGTCGATGCCCGCGGCGGAGATCAGCGGGATCACAATCGGGACAACCAGTATGATCGCGGCCGCCGAATGCAGAAAGAACCCGATGATCAGGAAAAAGAAGTTCAGGATCAGCAAGATCGCCCATTGCTGAGCGGTGACGGACAAGATCGCTTCCGCCAGTTGCTGAGGGATCTGCGCACGGGTCAGAAAGCCGCCCATCAGAACCGATGCGGCGACCAGAAGCATGACCACGGCGGTTTGTATGCCACCATCGAGCATCGCCCGGCGCAAATGTGCCAGGTTCAGGTTGCGATACCAGGCAGAGACAACAAGCGCGGCAAGCACGGCCAAGCCTGCGGCTTCGGTTGCGGTGACAAACCCGCCGAATATCCCGCCCAGGATGATCACCGGCAGCGCAAAAGCGGGCAGCGCGTCCTTGAACGTCTCGCGTACGCGCGGCAGGTTGAAGGCCTCTTCGACCGGATAGTCATAGCGCTTCGCGAAAGCATAAGCGACGCCCATCAACCCGGCGGCCCCCAGGAGGCCGGGCACAACGCCGGCCACAAACAACTGCTCGACCGACGTGTTGGCCGAGGCTGCATAGAGGATCATGGGGATCGATGGCGGGATGATAATCGCCAGCGAGGCAGAAGACGACGTGACCGCGGCGGAGAACTCCTTCGAGTAGCCACGCTTTTTCATTTGCGGGATCAGAATCGAGCCCATCGCAGCGACGTCCGCGACTGCCGATCCCGAAATCTCCGCGAAGAACAGCGACACGCCAATGTTGACCATCGCCAGGCCGCCACGGATGAAGCCGATGATGGCGGACACGAAATTGATCAGCCGATCGGTGATCCCGCCCGCGTTCATGATGGCACCGGCCAGCACGAACATCGGAATCGCGATCAACGAAAACTTGGTGGATCCGTCATACATGTCCAGGGCAATCGTGACCAGACTGCCTGTACCCTCGACCGCCAGGAGCCCGATCACGCCGCACATGGCCAGCGCAACCGCAATTGGCACATTGATGCAGATCATCGCCAGCAGGGCGCAGAAGATCGCCGCCATCAGCATCAGGTACGATCCTTGTTCTTGATCATCTCGGCCTCGACCTCTTCCTCGATCTCCGCGTGTTCCAGCGAAATGCCGTCGGCGGTGACTTGCCAGTAGTTCGGCAGGCTGAGAAGCTGGCACAGGATGAACAGGATCGCGCCAATCGGGATAATCGACTGGGTGAATTGAACGGGAACCCAGGTGAGCGAGATCAGCGTATCGCCTTCGAGAACTTCAAGAACCTGAAGGCCGGCTCGCGCCATCAGCACGAAGAAGATCAACACGATCGCCTCGGCCGCCAGCAGGGCCGCCAGACGGGCCTTGACCGGCATCGCCAGAAGCACCGTGTCAAACCCGATGTGACGGCGGTGAAGCGCTGCGAGCGCCGAGCCGTAGTAGGTTATCCAGGCGAGCATGATTGCGGCGACTTCGTCATACCACGAAAAACTCTGGCCCGAGAGACGTGCAATCACCGCAGAAATCACCACGATGGTCAGAAGCACCATCAGCGAGATCGTGATCCATTCAAGCACTTTGCCGAGGATCGTGACAATCCGAGGTAGGAGTGAGTTCGAGAGCTGGTTCACGTTGCGCCTTGTCTTCTTGCAGGAGCCGAAGGGAGGCTCACGCGGATCTTAATGGCCACAAGAATGAAAGGGCAGCGGATTGCCCGCTGCCCGTTACAAGCGTCAGTTGGTATTTGCCAGGCCCAGAACCTGGTCAATCATGTCCTGCCCGCCTTCGACCTCATCGGCGAACGCCTTGTAGATCGGCGCGGATGCCTCGACGAACGCATCCTTGTTCGCCTCATTGACCTCGACACCGGCGGCCTTGATGACGTCCAGCAATTCGGTTTCCAGCTGGGCCGCCTTTTCGTAGGTGAAGTCCTGCGTGGACGCCGCACATTCGGTCAGCCCGGCCTGCACATCTTCCGGCAGTTTCGCAAAACCCTTCTGCGACGCGAGGATATAGGCAGGTGTGTAGACATGCCCGGTAATTGACAGGTACTTCTGGACCTCCTGGAACTTTGCGGATGCGATCTGTGCATAGGGATTTTCCTGGCCATCCATCACGCCGGTCTGCAACGCGGTGAACACGTCCGAAAACGCCATTGGCGTCGGGTTTGCACCGTATTCCGTGAACATCTTGACACGCCACACACCATTGGGCGTGCGAAGCTTGATGCCTTCAAGGTCACCCGGCTCATTGATCGGCCGCGTGTTGTTGGTGATGTGGCGGAAGCCGTTCTCGGCCAGGCCGACAATGTGATATCCGCCACCGTTCGCGGCTGCCTGAAACTTGTCCATCATCGCGTCCTGGACACGGCGCATGTGATCGCGGTCGCGGATGATGTAGGGCATCTCGAAAATGCCGAACGTGTCATCGACCGAAGACATGACGGACGAGGGAAGCGCGAAGTCGACCTGACCCAGCTTCAGCTTTTGCAGAAGTTCCTTGTCCTTGCCCAACTGAGAAGAGCCGAACGTCTGCACCTCGACTTTGCCGCCCATCGACGAATTCACACATTCTGCGAAATTGTCGACGCTTGCCTCGAACAGTGAACCAGGATTGCCGACATGGCCAAACTTCAGGGTGATGTCGGCGGCAAAGGCACCGCTTGTTCCGCCAATCGCAGCGGCTGTTGCAATGAGAATTGCCTTGATGGTCATGTGTGTTTCCTCCCTTGGAAATGTGACTGTTTTCGTCACTCTGCCGCGATTTGCGTGTTCTCCAGCATCGCCATCGCAGCTCCGACTCCCCCTGCATTGTGGGGAATTCCGGCCTTTGTCAGACCCATTTCGACGCCTGCCAGTGTTGCGACCAGCATGAGATCGTTGAAGTCACCGAGATGGCCAATGCGGAACACCTTGTCGGCGACCTTCGACAGGCCGTTGCCCAGAGAAATATCGTAGTGCTCCAAAGTCGTTGCTCTGAACGCATCGGCGCTGTGGCCTTCCGGGACCATGACAGCCGTCAGCACACCGCTTTCCTGCCCCTGCTTGTTGCAAAGAACTTCCAGTCCCCAGGTGCGGACGGCAGTACGTGCAGCTGCCCCGTGACGCGCGTGCCGGGCGAAGACGTTTTCCAACCCTTCCTCGTGCAGCATCTCAATGGCGACATTCAGCCCGTAGAGAAGGTTCGTGGCGGGCGTGTACGGGAAATATCCCGTCTTGTTCGGACCGACCATATCCGCCCAGTCCCAGTAGGACCGCTTCAGCATGGCCGAACCGTTCGCCGACATGGCCTTTGCACTTATCGCGTTGAACGACAGTCCCGGCGGCAACATCAATCCCTTTTGCGATCCGGAAACGGTCACATCAACACCCCATTCGTCGTGCTGATAGTCGAGCGACGCGAGACCCGAGATCGTATCCACCATGAACAAGGCCGGATGTCCCGCATTGTCGATGGCCTTGCGGATGGCGGCAATCGGCGAAACGGACCCGGTCGACGTCTCGTTGTGAACAACGCAGACGGCCTTGATCTCGTGATTTGTGTCCTCAGCCAGATAGGCCTCGATCTGGTCCGGGTCGGCTCCGCCGCGCCAGTCGCCTTCGATGAACTCGGGCTTCAAATCGAGTTTTTCGGCGATCTTTTTCCACAATGTCGCAAAATGCCCGGTCTCGAACATCAGCACCCGGTCGCCCGGCGACAAGACATTGACCAGGGCCGCCTCCCAACCGCCCGTGCCCGAGGATGGATAGATCACCACGTTCTGCTCGGTCTTGAAGATGGTCTTGATCCCTTCCAGGGCCTGCGCACCGACCTTGGCGAACGCCGGTCCCCTGTGGTCAATCACCTGACCGGAGATTGCGCGCAATATGCGGTCCGGAACCGAACTGGGGCCGGGAATTTGCAGAAAATGACGACCAGCTTGTCTCATAAATCGAACCTTGTGGGACCTGCGTTTGAACGTGCGCCACAGAATGACATTGAAGTTGTGAATATGCAATTTTTAATTCATAATTCATTTTCTGAGTTGGCAAGCCGAGGATCCCGCCGTTGAACGACATTGCGCGTGAACTTTCAAAAAGGGTGTCGGGCGATCTGATGTTCGATCCGTTCTCGCGCGGCCGCTACGCGACGGACGCATCGATCTATCAGATGATGCCGGTGGGCGTGCTGGCGCCGAGATCCGAAAACGACATCCTGGCGGCGATTGACTGCGCGCGCGATCAAGGCATCCCGATCCTGGCCCGCGGCAGCGGCACGTCCCAGTGCGGGCAGACCGTCAACGAAGCTCTGGTTCTGGACAACACCGAATATTTCAACGACATTCTCGAACTCGACATCGCCAACAGGCGTTGTGTCGTGCGCCCGGGCATCGTGCTCGATGAACTGAACCGGGTGCTCAAACCGCATGGGCTTTGGTTCCCGGTCGATGTCTCTACCGCGTCGCGCGCGACCATTGGCGGGATGGCGGGGAACAACTCCTGCGGCGGGAAATCCATCCGATACGGCATGATGCGGGACAATGTCCTGTCGATCGACGCGATCCTGGCTGATGGCAGCAAACACAGGTTCGGGACGGGTCTAGCCGAGCAGAATGCGGTCTATCAGGCGCTTTCCCATGATCTTGCGGCGATCGGCCAGAGGGAAGCGGCGGAAATTGCTGCCCGGTTCCCCAATGTCATGCGCCGCGTGGGTGGCTATAACATCGACGCACTGACTTCCGGACCCGACACCCAGAACCTCGCGCATCTTCTTGTCGGCTCGGAAGGCACGCTTGCCTACACCACCGCGATCGAGCTGAAGCTCTCCCCGCTTCAGGACGGCAAGGCCCTGGGTGTGTGTCACTTCCCGACCTTCCATCAGGCAATGGATGCCGCACAGCATCTGGTGACGCTTGATCCCGAGGGCGTTGAGTTGGTCGATCACACGATGATCGCGCTGGCCCGCGACATTCCGCTTTTTGCCAGGACAATCGAGAATTTTGTAACCGGCACGCCGGAGGCTTTGCTTCTGGTGGAATTCACGCGAACCAACGGGGAGCAAAAGTTAAGAGACCTCGACCAGATGATGGGCGACCTCGGGTACTCCTGGACCGGGACCGGCAAGGCCTGGGGCGGCGTCACCGCGGTGACGGATGCAGGCCTGCAGGGACAGATCGCTGAACTGCGCAAATCCGGCCTCAACATAATGATGTCCATGAAGACCGCCGGGAAGCCCGTATCGTTTGTCGAGGATTGTGCGGTCGAACTGCCTGACCTTGCCGCTTACACGGCCGGGCTCACGGAGATTTTTGAACGTCACGGCACCACAGGTACATGGTACGCACATGCGTCCGTCGGGTGTCTGCACGTGCGCCCGGTGCTGAATTTGAAGCTGGACAATGACGTCGCCACGATGCGCGCGATTGCCGAAGAGTGCTTTGATCTTGTCGCCCGCTACAAGGGGTCGCATTCAGGTGAGCATGGTGACGGCATCGTCCGCTCGGAATTTCATGAAAAGATGTTTGGCTCTCGGATGGTTGCGACCTTTGAGGAGGTGAAGAACCGCTTCGACCCGATCGGCGTGTTCAATCCCGGCAAAATCGTCAATCCGCCGAAGATGGATGACCGCAGGCTGTTTCGCTATGGACCGGACTACCGGACCTCATCCCTGACCACCGAACTGGATTGGTCCGAGTGGCCGGGGAAAGACGGCGGATTTCAGGGCGCGGTTGAAATGTGCAACAACAATGGAGCCTGCCGCAAACTGAAGGGGGGCGTCATGTGCCCATCATTTCGGGTGACGCGCAAGGAAAAGGACCTGACCCGCGGCCGCGCCAATACCCTCCGTCTTGCGATCTCCGGGCAGCTGGGGCCGGACGCACTGGCATCCGACGAGATGGCAGATGCAATGAAGCTTTGCGTGTCCTGCAAGGGCTGCAAGCGCGAGTGTCCGACAGGTGTGGACATGGCGCGGATGAAGATCGAGGTGCTTTCCGCCCGCACCAAGACGCATGGCCTGAGCCTTCATGATCGGCTTGTTGGCTACATGCCGAGATACGCTCCCTGGGCAGCGAAGTTGCCCTTTCTCATGAACCTGCGGGACAAGGTGCCCGGATTGGCCAAAGCCACCGAACGATTGACGGGTTTCACAGCGAAACGCCCCTTGCCCAGATGGGACGGCAAACCGTTCAAGGACACCGAGGTCAGCGCGACATCCGCACCGGACGTGGTCTTGTTTGCCGACAGTTTCAACCGCTATTTCGAGCCTGAAAACCTGCGCGCGGCAGTCCGGGTTCTGAACGCCACGGGCAGTTCGGTTGATGTGGTAAAACCTTCCGGCAATGGCCGTCCGTTGTGTTGTGGCCGTACGTTTCTGTCGGTCGGATTGGTTGATCAGGCGCGGCAGGAGGCCAAACGGCTTGTCGATGCGCTTATGCCATATGCAGAACGTGGCGTTCCCATCATCGGCCTGGAACCAAGCTGCCTCTTGACCCTTCGCGACGAGATACCGGTTCTGTTGCCCGGAGAAGACAGCGCAAGGATCGCCAAGCTGGCACTGATGCTCGAGGAGTTCATTGCCGATCAAAAGGACAATCCGCAGTTCACGTCGCACCTTCGATCTCCGGCGGCCGAGGTCACTTTGCACGGGCATTGCCACCAGAAGGCAATGGGGGTCATGCCGGCAATCGAACGAACGCTGGCACTCTTGCCGGACACCAAAGTTACCAAGATCGAGAGCAGCTGCTGTGGCATGGCAGGCGCATTCGGCTACGGTGCGGACACCTATGACACGTCGATAAAGATGGCCGAACTGGACGTTCTTCCCGCTGCGCGCGCCGCGTCCGGCGATGCCGTTATCGTGGCCGATGGCACGTCCTGTCGCCACCAGATCGCAGACAACACCGATCGCAATCCGATGCACGTAGCCCAACTTCTCGACTTGGCACTGAAACGAGTGTAAACGCTGCAAATGACTGATCTATCCGCGAACATGATAATCGAACGAAGGTCGCTTCATCTTGAATTGGTGGAGCGTCTGCGTCCTTTGATCATTGAAGGCCAAATGGCCCCGGACAAAAAAGTCCCTGAAAAGGCCCTTTGCGAACAGTTCAGTGTCTCACGGACCCCCTTGCGCGAAGCGCTGAAGGTCTTGGCCGCAGAGGGTTTGGTGCGCTTGGAACCAAATCGCGGAGCGTGGGTCACCGCGATCACGATCGAAGAGGTCGAAGAGGTCTTTCCGGTGCTCGCCGTTCTTGAGGGCCTGTCGGGGGAGCTGGCCTGCGAAAAGATTTCTGATGAGGAAATTGCCAGGATCCGCTCGCTTCACGACGCGATGATACAAAGCTATCGTGACAGGGACCTGGCCGCGTATTTCAAATTCAACCAGGAAATCCATCTCGGCATACTTTCCGCGGCAAGAAACGAGACGCTGGCCAACTCCAGCATGGCATTGTCAGCACGCATGCTGCGCGCACGATATGCGGCCAACATGTCTGACGAGCGCTGGGGCGAAGCCGTGGACGAACACAATGAAATTATTCGGGCGCTGGAAGCGCGCGATGGCAAGAAGCTTGCGGCAATCCTGATTGTTCACATGAAAAACAAGCAAAGCTCGGTGATGCGCTGGCTCCAGAACGCACCCGACGATAAGGGCGTCTGAGGCACACTGGTCTGAGTGCGCGTTCAACTTGCCGCTGTCGGAGGAACACCCCTCGCATCGCTTCTCACGCGGACGGGCCTCACCCAGTCGCGTTGTCAGCCTTTTGCGGGTTCATCCGGAAACGGTGCTTCTAGTCCGCAATCAGCAGCAAGCACATTCAGGTCGCGCCGCAGAGCGGGGTTCAGGGCAAGGCCGCTGGATCGGCGTGCATCGGCCGACGCCGTCTTTCCATCACCCGGCAAACGCACAGGGTCATGACCCGGCAGGGGTTCCGAGGCCCGCATCTCGTCAAAGACCCGGCTGGAGGCACTCGCAAAACCGTCCCCAATTCCGAAGGCTGCGGGGTCAAGTGCCATGACAAACAGCCCGGTGTTGGTGGAAGACGTCGTGTCGTTCGTGAAGTCGACGACGTCTGACCCGAAGGCTGCCCCATTGAGGACACCTGCCATAAGGCCGATAGCAACCGACAAACCAAATCCCTTCGGGCCGCCAATCGGCAGGAGGAAGCCCTCTGATTTCCGGGTCGGATCGGTGAGCGGTTTACCGTCCCGTCCAACCATCCAGCCTTCCGGCATCTCCTTGCCCTGTTGCAGAAGCGTTTTTATCTTTCCCATCGCTGCAACGGTGGTGGCCATGTCGAATACGAAAGGATCGGCACCGGCCGCGGGCGCGGAGAACGCAATCGGGTTGGTCCCCAGAAGAAGGTCGGTTCCTCCGTATGGAGGAACGTGGTTTGCGCTTCCGACTGCCGCCGCCATGCCAAGCAGACCAGCTTCGGCCTGTGGCCTCACGTAGAGCGCCAGGGGGCCGGCATGATTGCCGCGGCGGACGCCAACCCAGCCGATCCCGGCCGCACGTGCCTTTTCGATGGCAAGATCACGCGCCGCGGACATTGCAAGATGACCGAGCCCGTCGTCCCCGTCGATCACGCCCGTGGCAATCGTTTCATGTGCCACGGTCACCGACGGGGTCGGGTTGCAGCCGCCGCCGTCCAAACGTGCCAGGTACTGCCGCAGGCGGAAAACACCGTGTGTGCCATAGCCGAAGATGTCCGCTTCCACCATGAGCGTGGCGACCTTGACGGCATCATCACGCGGGACGCCCTTCGACTGCAGCGCCGCCGAAACGAAATCGCGCAGGCGCTGCACCGGTATGGTGGATGGGTCAGTGATCGTGTGCACCTACGGATTCCTTCTGCCAGAAGACGATCCTGCGCTGCGTCCATTGCACGATAAGGTACAGCGCCAACCCGACGAGGCTCAGATACAGGATCAGCGAGAACACCCGAGGTGTGTTGAGCTGGGAGGCCGCGACCCTGATCAGTTCACCAAAGCCCTTGCCGCCGCCCAGGAATTCGCCGGTAATCGCACCGGCCATGACGCCGACGGCGCCGATCTTGAGGCCCGTGAAGATCTGCGGCAGCCCGGTGGGAAGCTTCATCTTGATCAATGTCTGCATCCGGCTTGCGCCCATGGTCTTGAAGAGCATGCGGGCATTCTCGTCTGCCGAGTGCAGGCCCGCCGCCGTCCCGACCACGATCGGGAAGGTGGCGATAAACGCTGCCAGAGCCACCTTGGATTCGATGCCGAAGCCCAGCCAGGCAACAAACAGGGGCGCAAAGGCGACTTTCGGCATGGTGTCGATCGCGACCAGGTAGGGCATGACAGCCTTTTCCCCGAACGCCGTTTCGCCGACGAGGACGCCGAGCGAGAAGCCGATGGCGATGGCAAGCGCGAAGCCGTAGATCACTTCCTTGACCGTGATCCAAAGCGCCCCAAGCATGTAGCCACCGCTCAGGAGATTGCTCCCGACAAAAATCATGTCGCTGAATGTCTCCCACGGCGTGGGCAGAATGATCGGCGAAACGAGCCCCAGGCGCGTCACCAGATCCCACGTGCCGATGAAAACCACGAACACGAATGTCATGGCGATCGAACGGGGCACGGAATCGATGAAGGCGACTTCCTGTGTCCAGACGGTATCGTCCGCTGCCCCGGTCTCCAGCCGTTGATTGGTGGGCGCATCAGTCACATGTTTTCTCCCTTGTCCAACATGCTGCGAATGTGATCCACGATTTCGCCAAATCTGGGTGTCGTCATCATATCGAGCGTGCGCGGCCGGGGCAGATCGACGTGGACGATCTCCGCAATTCGGCCTGGGCGGGGTTTCATCACGACAATCTCATCCGACAGTATCACAGCTTCCTGGATGGAATGCGTGACAAGAAAGGCCGTTGCGTCCTGCTCACGGCAAATTCTCTGCAATTCCATATTCATCATGTCGCGCGACAACTCGTCGAGTGCACTGAACGGCTCGTCCAAAAGCAGAACCGCCGGTTCGGTAATCAGCATCCGGCAGATCGACGCGCGTTGCGCCATGCCGCCGGACAGTTCATTGGGATAAACGTTTTCGAACCCTTTCAACCCGACAATGTCGAGAAGATCATGCGCCTTTGCTCTCGCCTGCTTGGCGGCCGCCTTGCCGTCACGGATCTCGATCGGCAGCACGATGTTCTCGACGGCAGTCTTCCAGGGGAAGAGCGTGGCCTGCTGGAACATCATTCCGATGTCCCGACGCGGGCCTGTAACAGGCTTGTCCTGAAGGATCACGCGGCCTTTCGTGGGCGGAATGAGCCCTGCCATGATCTTTAGCAGGGTCGATTTCCCGCAGCCGCTTGATCCGATGACCGACGTGAAGCTCCCGTGACGGAGGGTGAGGTCCACGTTCTCCAGCGCGACCACCGCGTTGCGCGCGTAGGTCTTGCTGACATTGGTCAGTTCGTAAACCGGCGCGTCAGATGAAGCGCCGGAGTTTTCATGTGCCAACGAGGCGTTCATTTGTCGACGGCCGCACTTCCGAGTTCAGCGAACTCATTGGTCCAGATCGCATTCAGATCGTCGAGAGGCCCGGAGATCTCTCCGCCGGCGACAAGAGCGTCCTGCCACTCGCCCCAGACTTCCTCCGGATACCAGCCGAGATGCGGCGTGTCGCCGGCCGCGATCGTCTTGGAACGAACCGCGTCGAACAGTGCCGACTGGAACTCCTTGTCTTCGCCTTCCTGCGGATTGCCTGCGGCAAGGTGGGCAAGGACGGCATCGCGATTGGCGTCGTCGAGCGCAAAGGCATGGCCCTTGGCAAAGGCACGGCTCCAGGCTTCGACAAGGTCCCGGTCGTTTGCGATCGTATCGGCCATTGTGGCGATGCCGTTGCCGAAGAACCGGCCGAACTCGGCGGGCGTTATGTCACGCACCTTCATGCCGCGCTGATTGAGAATGGCCGTATCCGCGGTAGACGCAGAGTAGGCGTCAATCTCGCCGTTCAGAAACGCCGCGGTTGCCGGACCGCCGTCACCAACGGTGAGGAACTCAAAGTCAGTGCCTTCGACCATTCCGGCACCTGTCAGCACGTTGCGGGCAAAGCCGACTTCCGCGCCGTCTGCCGTACCGGTCCCGATAACCTTGCCGCGCAGGTCCTCGACAGACTGATAGTCGGAGCCTTCCTGGACTGCGATGCCAAAGTTGCTCCGTGCGGCGACGTTATAGATGTGCACCGCATCCACGCCGCGCGAGCGCGCCGCGATGAGCGGACCGGGGCCCGGGCGGCCGAAATGCGCTTGTCCTGCCGACAACGCCTGCAGCACCGCGCCTGAACCGTTGATGGCTTCGACAGTCACGTTCAAGCCCTCGTCTTCGAAGAAACCTTCGCCGATGGCGACAAAAACCGGAAACGAGTTGATGGCAGACGGGCTCGGCTGCACAAAAGTGATATCGCGCAGGCCTTGTGCAAAGGCACCCTTTGCAGCCAATCCGGCGACGGGCACCGCCGCCAGCAACGATGTGAATGTTCTACGGTTCATCATACGCTAATTCCTCCCTTCGCGTTCTTTCCAATCCCCCTCGTCCAACCGGCGTCTTCGGAAGATCGCTTATACGGCGCGCACCGGATTCGTGAGCGTGCCGATCCCTGAGATATTGCAAGTGACGGTGTCGCCATCCTTTAGAAAACTCGGCGGGTCCATGGCGTATCCCACCCCCGCCGGCGTCCCGGTGGCGATGATGTCGCCTGGCTCCAGCGTCATGCCTTCCGACAACGAGGCGATGAGTGTCTCGATATCGAAAATCATGTCCGCGGTGTTGCCGTTCTGCCGGATCTCACCATTCACGGTCAGCGAAATCGGCAATGCATGCGGATCATCAATGGCGTCCGCGGTCACGATCCACGGACCCATGGGGCAGGACCCGTCAAAGGCCTTTCCCTTGAAATTCTGCCCGCCATGGCGGCGCTGCACGTCCCGGGCGGAAATGTCATTCAAAATGGTGTAGCCGAAGACATGTTTCATTGCGTCCGCCTTGGCGATATTGCGCCCGGGCGTGCCGATGATCACGGCCAGCTCGACTTCGTAGTCGGTCTGCTTCGAAACGCTCGGAAAGGTCAGCACATCACCACCGGGGCCGACGATGGACGTCGGCGGTTTGGTGAAGAAAACCGGGTACTCGGTTACCCCGACCTGTTGCTTTTGCGCCCGGTCCCCTTCGGTGATGTGTTCGGCATAGTTGCGCCCGACACATAGAACGTTCTTGCGGATGTTGGGGATCGGTGCCAGCAGCTCCGCGCCTTCCGGCAGAATTGCCGCGTCAAGGACACCGGTTTCAGCGTCGACCACGAGGCTGCGTACGACATCGAGCGTCTCCGGCGGTCCTGCAATCAGATTGAGCATTGAATTCGCCTTCAATGCCTCCGCAGCAGGGTCCGTCAGGTGGTGCGCAGCCTTGGACAGGTTCAAAAGACGGTCGTCATTCAGGACGGCCGCACAGATATTCTCCCCACCGGCTGACACTGTGGCTAGACGCACGATCGTCTCCTCCCGACACTGGTTTTTTTCGCAGCAGAGTGTCGCAATTTTCTGCGATCTCTTGCTAACCTTGCTGACAAGAGTTGAATGACTCTCGCTCTAATTCAATCAACCAATCAGCAAATTGGGTGGCGATATGAACGAGACAGCCGAACTATCACAAAGACTGCGTGACTTGATCGACAGCGCCGGATATCGGTTGAACGACCGCATCCTGCCCGAGCGCGAGCTGTGCAAACGTCTGGACACGACGCGCAACCAATTGCGCAAGGCGCTGGCCGATCTGGAGGCGCAGGGACTGATCTGGCGGCACGTCGGACGCGGCACATTTGTCGGCTCAAGGCCCGTCTTGAACCTTCAGGATGTCACCTACCTTCGCGACCAGATTAAGCCGGAACAGGTGGTTACGGTCCGCTACAATATCGAGCCCGAGCTCGCACGGCTCGCGGCAATGAATGCGAGCAAATCTGATTGTAAACAAATGAAAATTTGCGCTGAGAAGTGCCGCGAAGCAAAAGACTGGCGCGCTTATGAAGCGTGGGACAACAAGTTGCACCACGTCATCGCGCGCAGCACGCGCAATCAGCTTTACCTGTATTTCTTCGAAACTCTGAACTCGGTGCGCCGCTCAATTGTCTGGGGTCAACCGCGCGATACGCGCAAGCCCGTGCCCGGCTATACCAGCTTCATAGAACACGATGCGATCGTGCGCGCGATCACCGCCGGAAATGGCGAGCTGGCCATGCAGATGATGCAGCAGCACCTGCGCTCGGTGTATTCACGGATGATGCCGGAAGTCGTTTTGGGCGAGATGGGAACCCAACCAATCTGAGAAATGGTTGACCCAAACGCGTTGCCAACACGTTTATTTTTTGCGCATTCGGTCCAAGTCATAAAGCGAGCGGTCCCAAATCGGTATCGCAAGTCTGCGGGCCCAAACACAACAGACCGCAAGCGAGGAAAACGATGTCTGAGCATGTTATCGAGACACCAAGGGTGCACACCATTCCCACGAGCGACGGGGGGGCTTTTCCGGTTCGCCGTGTTTACTGCATCGGCAGGAACTTTGCAGCGCATGCTGTTGAAATGGGACACGATCCAAACCGCGAACCGCCTTTCTTTTTTCAGAAGAATCCCAACAATCTCGATGCTTCGGGCGAATTTCCCTACCCCCCTCACACCTCCGACGTGCACCACGAGGTCGAACTCCTCGTCGGCCTGAAGAGCGGCGGCACGAACATCGCCCTGTCCGATGCGCTTGACCATGTCTGGGGCTACGGGGTGTCGCTGGACATGACACGGCGAGACCTTCAGGGCGAGATGAAGAAGATGGGACGCCCATGGGAAATAGGCAAAGCCTTCGAGCGGTCCGGGCCGGTGGGCCCGTTGCATCCGGTGTCCGATGTCGGTCACCCAGACCAGGGTCGGATTGCACTGACGGTCAATGGCGACCTGCGGCAAGAAGGTGATTTGAACCAGATGATCTGGAAAGTACCGGAAATGATCTCCTATCTCTCCGAATATTTCGAACTCGCGGCGGGAGATGTGATCATGGCGGGGACCCCGTCGGGTGTAAATGCCGTCAAGCCAGGCGATACCATGGAAGCAAGCATCGAATCCGTCGGCACACTGTCCGTCAAGGTCGTCTGAAGCAGGGAGCGGGTCCGGCGCGGGTGGTTTGAGCCTGCCCGGACCAACCGATTGCCGGATGATGACACGCCCATACAGCTTGAAAAGCGCCCATCAGATCCGCCCTGGGCGACTCGGGACGTCCAGAAGGGCGTATGCTCCGGTACTCTCGGAGCCTCTAATGTTGCGTTTCGGCACGAGGCGGTTGCCTTAGGGTAGCGCGCGCCACAATTGGCGCAGGGACCGGTTCCTGGCGGGGTTGGTTGCTCCACCCGCCTTTGAACCGGTCAGCCCGTTTTACGCTGGAGTTTGTCGGGTGCAAACATGAAAAAAGCCCACATGCGATTGCCATGCGGGCTGTTTTGTTGGTTTTGTTGGCAGGATTTGGAGTTTTTTGCCCTTCTGCGTCGGACTTTGTCCTCCTTGAGGGGGCCCCGTCAGGTCAAAATCGACGACCCCAAACCAACAAAAAAGCCGCCCTGTTGGGCGGCTGTTTTGTTGGTTGCGGGAGCAGGATTTGAACCTGCGACCTTCAGGTTATGAGCCTGACGAGCTACCGGGCTGCTCCATCCCGCGTTGTTTTTTGGTGCACGGGAACCTGGGTTTCCGGCGCGGGCTTGTGCTTGCCCGGTGATTTTAGTTTTGCGCGTCCTTGATCCTGGCGGATCTGCGGGCGTCGCGGGGCTGCTCCTGGTGCCGGCACCTTCGCGTTTTTTTGTTGGGTGCTGGTTTGGGCGTTGCCCGAAGGGTTTCATCGTTGAGTTTCAAACTGCGTTTAGCAGGCCTGGCGGCGACCTACTCTCCCACACCTTAAGATGCAGTACCATTGGCGCTGGGGAGTTTCACGGCCGAGTTCGGGATGGGATCGGGTGGGGGCTCCCCGCTGAGGCCACCAGGCCGGCGAAGCGCAGTTTGTCGTGAACTGGTCTATTTCAGATAAGCATTGATTAATGAGAGCGATCAAGCCGAACGAGCTATTAGTAAAGCTAAGCTTCATGTGTTGCCACACTTCCACACGCTTCCTATCGACGTGGTGGTCTTCCACGGCTCTTCAGGGAGAACTGGTTTTGAGGTGGGTTTCCCGCTTAGATGCTTTCAGCGGTTATCCCTTCCGTACATAGCTACCCTGCAATGCGGCTGGCGCCACAACAGGTCCACCAGAGGTACGTCCATCCCGGTCCTCTCGTACTAGGGACAGATCCTCTCAATTCTCCTACACCCACGGCAGATAGGGACCGAACTGTCTCGCGACGTTCTGAACCCAACTCACGTACCACTTTAATTGGCGAACAGCCAAACCCTTGGGACCTGCTCCAGCCCCAGGATGTGATGAGTCGACATCGAGGTGCCAAACAATGCCGTCGATATGGACTCTTGGGCATCATCAGCCTGTTATCCCCGGCGTACCTTTTATCCGTTGAGCGATGGCCCTTCCACGAGGGACCACCGGATCACTATGGCCGACTTTCGTCTCTGCTCGACTTGTCAGTCTCGCAGTCAGGCAGGCTTATGCCATTGCACTCAACGAGCGATTTCCGACCGCTCTGAGCCCACCTTCGCGCGCCTCCGTTACCATTTGGGAGGCGACCGCCCCAGTCAAACTACCCGCCACACACGGTCCCGGATATTGTTGTACCGCGGTTAGATATCCATGACGACAAGGGTGGTATTTCAAGGGTGACTCCACCTCAGCTGGCGCCAAGGCTTCAACGTCTACCACCTATCCTACACATGTCGTGACGAATACCAGTGTGAAGCTGTAGTAAAGGTGCACGGGGTCTTTCCGTCTGACCGCAGGAACCCCGCATCTTCACGGGGAATTCAATTTCACTGAGTCTATGCTGGAGACAGCGGGGAAGTCGTTACGCCATTCGTGCAGGTCGGAACTTACCCGACAAGGAATTTCGCTACCTTAGGACCGTTATAGTTACGGCCGCCGTTTACTGGGGCTTCAATTCGGTGCTTGCACACCTCCTCTTAACCTTCCAGCACCGGGCAGGCGTCAGACCCTATACGTCGCCTTGCGGCTTCGCAGAGCCCTGTGTTTTTGATAAACAGTCGCCACCCCCTGGTCTGTGCCACCCCAATCCGGTTGCCCGAACTGAGGTCTCCCTTCTCGCGAACTTACGGGAGCATTTTGCCGAGTTCCTTCAGCATAGTTCTCTCAAGCGCCTTGGTATGCTCTACCAGTCCACCTGTGTCGGTTTCGGGTACGGTTTATAAGGTGGAGCTATTTCCTGGAACACATTCGCTGCACCCCCAATCCAATAAGGAGATACAACACACTGCATCCGTCACTACCACCAAGCTGCAGAATATTAACTGCATTCCCATCGACTACGCCTTTCGGCCTCGCCTTAGGGGCCGGCTAACCCTGCGCCGATTAGCGTTGCGCAGGAACCCTTGGACTTTCGGCGAGCGGGTCTCTCACCCGCTTTATCGTTACTCATGTCAGCATTCGCACTTCTGATATCTCCAGGACCCCTCACAGGTATCCCTTCGCAGACTTACAGAACGCTCCGCTACCGCGCATCAAAGATGCACCCGCAGTTTCGGTGTATGGCTTGAGCCCCGGTACATTTTCGGCGCGGGACCCCTTATTTAGACCAGTGAGCTGTTACGCTTTCTTTAAATGATGGCTGCTTCTAAGCCAACATCCTGGTTGTTTTGGGAGTCCTACATCCTTTCCCACTTAGCCATAACTTAGGGACCTTAACTGGCGGTCAGGGTTGTTTCCCTCTCCACAATGGACGTTAGCACCCACTGTGTGTCTGCCGGATAGTACTTCTCGGTATTCGGAGTTTGGTTAGGATCAGTAAGGCGGTAAGCCCCCATAGCCCATCCAGTGCTCTACCCCCGAGAGTATTCATCCGACGCTCTACCTAAATAGATTTCGCGGAGAACCAGCTATTTCCGAGTTTGATTGGCCTTTCACCCCTAGCCACAGCTCATCCCCGACTTTTTCAACAGGCGTGGGTTCGGTCCTCCAGTGCGTGTTACCGCACCTTCAACCTGGCCATGGCTAGATCACTCGGTTTCGGGTCTAATCCAACGAACTGAACGCCCTGTTCAGACTCGCTTTCGCTGCGCCTACACCTATCGGCTTAAGCTTGCTCGTTAAATTAAGTCGCTGACCCATTATACAAAAGGTACGCTGTCAGGCACAAAGCCCTCCAACTGTTTGTAGGCATCCGGTTTCAGGGTCTGTTTCACTCCCCTCGTCGGGGTGCTTTTCACCTTTCCCTCACGGTACTTGTTCGCTATCGGTCGACAAGGAGTACTTAGGCTTGGAGGGTGGTCCCCCCACGTTCAGACAGGATTTCACGTGTCCCGCCCTACTCAAGGACTATATCTCTTTCTACCCGTAAGGGGCTGTCACCCACTAAGGCCCGACTTTCCAGACGGTTCCGGTTCTTAAAATATAGCCACTGGCCTGGTCCGCGTTCGCTCGCCACTACTAGCGGAGTCTCGGTTGATGTCCTTTCCTCCGGGTACTTAGATGTTTCAGTTCCCCGGGTTTGCTCCCTTTCGGGTACTCCATACGGAGTGGGTTCCCCCATTCGGAAATTCACGGATCAAAGCTTATTCGCAGCTCCCCATGACTTATCGCAGCGTATCACGTCCTTCATCGCCTCTTGTCGCCAAGGCATCCACCGAATGCCCTTAAGACACTTGATCACTCTCATTATCAATGCTCATCTTTTTTCGCGCCAAAGGCGCAAAAAAGATGATCTTTATTTGCACTATCGCCTTCGGCTACTTGAGTGCGTTAAACACCCAAACAACCTCAGAGAAGGTCATGCAAACGATCATCATTGGCCTGCCATCCACAAGCAAAACAACCCGGGTACCTTTTACAC
>NZ_OZ246971.1:2257500-2942500 GCF_965232425.1 Roseibium sp. | reverse complement strand
CCGCGGCGTCGACTGGTCCGCTCCGCGCGGAACGCCGATCATCGCGGCGGGCAACGGCACCGTCGTCAAATCCGGATGGGCGTCGGGATACGGCCGCCGCGTCGAACTGCGCCATACCAACGGCTACGTGACGACCTACAGCCACATGACCGGCTTCGGCAAGGGCATTCGCCAGGGCGCCCGCGTGACGCAGGGACAGGTGATCGGCTATGTCGGCTCCACCGGCCTGTCGACCGGACCGCACCTCCACTACGAGGTCCTGGTCAACGGCAGATACGTCGATCCCATGCGCATCAAGCTGCCCAAGGGGCGGACGCTGGACGGGCAAATGCGGACAAGCTTCGAGGAAGAGCGCTACCGCGTCGACACGCTCCTGGAACGGGCCCGCAAGCCGTCGCGGGTCGCAGCCGTCAACTGAACCGGCCGGACAATCTGACAGAACGGCAAGGCCCCGCGGAACAGACGTTCCGCGGGGCCTTGCCCGTCGTGCATCGGATCCGGCAGATCACGCAGCCGCGCTCTCCGAACCGGCAACCTGGAACACCAGCCTGTCGCCACCGGCTGACACATCGACGGTCTGGCCGTCATGGATGTCTCCGCCAAGGAGTTTTTCCGCAAGCGGATCCTGGACATCCTTCTGGATGACCCGTTTCAGCGGGCGGGCGCCATAGGCGGGATCGTAGCCTTTCTGGGCCAGCCAGCCGAGGGCGCTGTCGTCCACGTTGAGCGTGATCTTGCGGTCCACCAGAAGCGTGCGCAGCCGCTCCAGCTGGATCTTGACGATATCGCCCATTTGCGAGCGCTGCAGGCGGTGGAACAGGACGATTTCGTCCAGCCGGTTCAGGAACTCCGGCCGGAAATGACCACGCACCGCCGACATGACTTCATCCCGGACCGCGTCACTGTCCTGGCCTTCCGGCTGGTTGACCAGATACTCCGCACCCAGGTTCGACGTCATGATGATCAGCGTGTTCCGGAAATCGACGGTCCGTCCCTGGCCGTCGGTCAGGCGGCCGTCATCGAGGACCTGAAGCAACACGTTGAACACGTCGCTGTGCGCCTTTTCGATTTCATCAAACAGCACGACCTGGTAGGGCCGCCTGCGCACCGCTTCGGTCAGCGCACCGCCTTCCTCGTAACCGACATAGCCCGGAGGCGCGCCGATCAGCCTGGCCACGGAGTGTTTCTCCATGAACTCGGACATGTCGATGCGCACCATGGCGCTGTCGTCGTCGAACAGGAAACTGGCAAGCGCCTTGGTCAGTTCCGTCTTGCCGACGCCTGTCGGTCCGAGGAACATGAACGAACCGATCGGCCGGTGCGGATCCTGCAGCCCTGCGCGTGCGCGCCGGACAGCGGTGGACACCGCGTGAATGGCCTCGGCCTGGCCGACGACCCGCTTCGCAAGCATGTCCTCCATGCGCAGCAGTTTTTCGCGTTCGCCTTCGAGCATCTTGTCCACCGGAATGCCGGTCCACTTCGAAACCACCTGCGCAATGTGCGACGGCGTAACGGCTTCATCGACCATGGCATCCTTGTCTTCGGACGCTTCGGCCTCGGACAGTTGCCGCTCCAGATCCGGAACGACGCCATAGGCAAGCTCACCGGCTTTTGCCAGGTCGCCCTGCCGCTGTGCGATTTCCAGATCGGTCCGAGCCTGTTCAAGCTGCTCCTTGATCTTCTGTTCAAGGTTGAGCTTTTCCTTCTCGCCGAGCCAGCGGTTGGTCAGGGCCTGGGACTGCTCTTCCAGGTTGGTCAGCTCCTGCTCGAGCTTGCTCAACCGGTCGCGGGAGGCCTCGTCGCTTTCCACTTTGAGGGCTTCGCGTTCGATCTTCAGCTGGATGATCCGCCGGTCGAGTTCATCAAGCTCTTCCGGTTTGGAATCGACCTGCATGCGCAGCCGGCTCGCCGCCTCATCGACCAGGTCGATCGCCTTGTCGGGCAGGAACCGGTCCGTGATGTAGCGGTTGGACAGGTTCGCCGCCGAGACGATTGCGCTGTCGGTAATGCGAACGCCGTGATGGAGCTCGTATTTTTCCTTGATGCCGCGCAGGATCGAGACCGTGTCCTCCACGGTCGGCTCCGTGACGAAGACAGGCTGGAAACGCCTGGCCAGCGCCGCGTCCTTTTCGACATGCTTGCGGTACTCATCGAGCGTCGTCGCACCGACACAGTGAAGCTCACCGCGCGCAAGCGCCGGCTTCAGGAGGTTGGACGCATCCATTGCGCCGTCGGCCTTGCCCGCGCCGACCAGCGTGTGCATCTCGTCGATGAACAGGATGATGCCGCCGGCGGCCGCTTCGACTTCCGACAGGACCGCCTTCAGACGCTCCTCGAATTCGCCGCGATACTTCGCACCGGCGATCAGCGCGCCCATGTCCAGCGCAAGCAACTGCTTGTCCTTGAGCGACTCCGGGACATCGCCATTGACGATCCTGAGCGCAAGGCCTTCCGCGATTGCCGTTTTGCCGACACCGGGCTCGCCGATCAGAACCGGGTTGTTCTTGGTCCTGCGGGACAGGACCTGGATGGTGCGCCGGATTTCCTCGTCTCGTCCGATCACCGGGTCGAGTTTGCCGTCACGGGCGACCTCCGTCAGATCACGGGCATATTTCTTCAGCGCTTCGTACTGGTTTTCGGCGGTTGCGCTGTCGGCCGTCCGGCCCTGGCGAAGCTGGTTGATCGCTTCATTCAGACCGTTCGGCGTGACACCATGGCGCTTCATCAGCTTGCCGGCTTCGCTCTCGCCATCCATGGCAAGGGCAAGTAGCAACCGCTCGACGGTAACAAAGCTGTCGCCCGCCTTTTCCGCGATCTTTTCAGCCTGCTCGAAAAGACGCGCCGTCGGCTGCGCCATGTAGAGCTGCCCGGATCCGCCGGAGACCTTCGGCATCTTGTCGAGGATGCCTTCAAGGTCCCCCTTGAGAGCCTTCGCCTGTCCGCCGGCCCTGTCGATCAGGCCGGTCGCCATGCCTTCCGGATCATCCAGAAGCACCTTCAAAATATGCTCCGGCGCAAACTGCTGATGGCCACGCCCGAGAGCAAATGTCTGAGCGGATTGAACAAAGCCCCGTGCACGCTCAGTGTATTTTTCAAAATTCATTCTCTACCTCCTACCCGTCCTCGCCACCCGAAGCGTGGGGAACGTCGTTGGATATGGACCCCGAGGGCATCCATGCAGCCTCATCAAGCACTGCTCCCCTAATATAGTGTTGCATTTTCATCACAAAAGCCCCCGCGGCCCAAAATCCGCGCAACAAAAAACGGCGCCCATGGGACGCCGTTCACGATCATTGTGATTGACCAGTTTGGCCTCAGTCCGATACCACCGCGGTTTCCGCCGGCGCGTCTTCACCGGTCTTGGGCCGACGGGTCCGCGTGGTCCGCCGGCGCGGCTTGGCCTGCTCGTCATCGGAAGCTTCGACCGAACCTTCGCCCTCATCAGCCGGCGCCTCCGTCATGCCTTCCGCCTGATCGCCGGACGCGCGCCGCGGTACCCGCGACCTTGATGTCCGTGTCCGGCGGCGCGGCTTGTCGTCGCCATCGCCGTCATCGGCATCCGCTTTCTGGCCTGCACCGTTGACCTGACCTTCCTGGTCGATCACCGGCATGTCCTCGATAAACGGTTGCGGGCTGTTGGCGTCGACAACGTCGCCATCTGCGGCGGCACGGTCCTGCGCAGGACGCTCCGAACCGTTGACCGGCGGCGTGGCGCCGTTTGTTCCGTTGGCGGCTTCGGCAGACGCGTCTTCGTTGTCTGCACGCGCAGCCGGTTGCGCCGCCGGCTGCTGCTGCGGCTGTGCGGCGGCGACGATGCGCAGATAGTGCTCCGCGTGCTGGTTGTAGTTCTCGGACATCACGCGGTCGCCGGATGCCTGGGCATCCCTAGCCAGCTGCTGATATTTTTCCGCGATGTGCATCGCTGTGCCGCGGATTTTCACATCAGGACCGTTTGATTCGTAAGTCCGGGTTAACGGATTGGGACCTTTGCGGCCCCGACCGCGCATGCGCTTATTGCTCTGATTTCCTGGTCTCATCCTGCCGTTTTCTCTTGCGGAACGGCGGTCAGCGAAACGCCGACCCAACATCGGAATTGCATAAACCGATACGAAATACACACCGAAACCAACAATGCTGGTTAGCGGCTGCCTTTCAAAACACGCGCAACGCATTACAGGCCGAAGGCCAGCGCTCACGTCTTCCTCGTCGACAGTCCAAAACACCGGAAGGCCCGATTTGCAGCTGAATAGGTCGCGCGTCAAGCGTGTCCCGTTTTCGTGCTGCCGGATGCGTATGCCCCGCTAAACGCTGTTCACATTTCCGGTTTCGGCGAGTCGAACCTAACCGTTTCCGGTGCAATTTCCAAGTGCTTTTTCGCGTTTGGATCAAAACAGTAGAATTATGTCCTGCGCGCAAGCGCGACGCGGTCCTTCCCGGCGAGATCCTTAATGATTTCAATCTCTCCAAGGCCGTGTTGACGCAGCTGTTTTTCAACAGTCAGTGCCTGGTCATATCCGATCTCCAGCGCGATCCGCGCTCCCGGCCGCAGGAATCGCGCCGACTGCGGAATAAGAGCCGTATAGGCATCCAGACCATTTTCGCCGCCATCAAGCGCGAGTCGGGGATCATGATCGATCACCTCCGGACTGAGGCGCTCCAGAACGCTGCTGCGGATGTAGGGCGGATTGCTGACGATCCAGTCCGGCCCGGCCCCTTCGCCCAATTCCAGAGCATCAAGATAGTCTGCGCAAAGGGGATGGAACCGGTCGGCCACGCCATGCTGGCGCGCATTTTCCATGGCGCCTGCGAGCGCGGTCTCCGACAGGTCGATCGCGATGGCCCGGCTGAGAGGCAGTTCGGCCAGGAGCGTCACCGCGATCGCCCCCGACCCTGTGCCGATGTCCCACAGCGTGATCGGCAGATCGGTTGAAGTCGCGCGAAGAACGGCGTCTATCAGCGTTTCCGTGTCAGGCCGCGGTTCCAGGGTCGCGCTGTTCAGGAAAAACCGCCGCCCGTAGAAATCGCGTTCCCCAAGGATGCGGCCGACCGGCATGCCGCTGATGCGCAGGCTGGCCTTTTCCTCTATTTCCCGCACGCAGGCCGCGCCGACCTCCCGGCTGCCGTCGAGAAGAAGGTCGGAGATACCGATGCCCAGCAGGGTGCTGACGAGAAGCTTCGCATCAGGCTCGGGATCGGCAACGCCCGCGTTGCGAAACCGGTCTCTGACAAGCCTGTACAGCGCACCCGTCTGCATTGTCAGGCGTCTTCGGAGGCAAGCAGATTGGCCTGATGATCGACAATCAGCGCCTCGATGACCTCGGCAAGCCCTTCGCCGGCGATAATCTGGTCGAGCTTGTAGAGTGTCAGCCCGATACGGTGATCGGTGACCCGGCCTTGCGGAAAATTATATGTCCGGATGCGCTCCGAGCGGTCGCCCGAACCGACCTGGAGACGGCGCGCTTCGGTCCGCTCGCTCGCGGCCTTCTCGCGCTCCTCGTCATAGATGCGCGCGCGCAGCAGCTGCATCGCACGCGCCTTGTTCTTGTGCTGCGATCGTTCGTCCTGCACCGCGACGACGATTCCGGTCGGAATATGTGTGATCCTCACGGCGGAATCGGTGGTATTGACGTGCTGGCCGCCGGCCCCGGACGCGCGGAACGTATCGATGCGCAAATCACTGTCCTGCACGTCGACATCGACGTCTTCGGCCTGCGGCAATACGGCGACGGTTGCCGCCGACGTGTGGATGCGTCCGCCTGATTCCGTCGCCGGCACCCTTTGCACGCGGTGCACACCGGATTCGAACTTGAGCCGGGCGAACACGTTGTCACCCGATACCGATGCGATGATTTCCTTGAAACCCCCGACCTCGCCTTCGCTGGCCGACAGGATTTCCACTTTCCAGCCCTGCAATTCCGCGAACCTCTGGTACATGCGGAACAGATCGCCGGCAAAGAGTGCCGCTTCATCCCCGCCGGTCCCGGCGCGGACCTCGAGAATGGCATCGTTGGCGTCGGCTTCGTCCTTTGGCAGAAGGCCGATCCGGACCTCTTGCGAAAGCTGTTCCAGGCTTTCGTTCAGCTCGTCGCGCTCGAGTTCGGCAAGTTCGCGCATTTCGGCGTCCGTCTCCGGATCGGCGATGAGTGCATGGGCACCGGCAAGCTCGTCTTCCGCCTTGATCAGCGCACGGATTTTCTGAACGAGCGGCTCCAGTCCGGCATATTCCCGGGACAGCTTCACATACGCAGCCGGATCCGGTCCGCTCGACATCAGGTGTTCGATCTCGGCGAAACGGTCAAGCAGGGTATCGAGTTTCTGACGCGCCAGCATGAGCGCAGGATCTCCCGGGTCGGATTGGCGGCACGCATCAGCCGCACGCAAAAGGTCGTCTTTCAGAAACGGGTAATGCCGGTGACGGCAGCCCGGTTCCAGGTTTGTTGATCCGGCGCAGCGCGAGAGGACGCGAATCTGTTCGCTCCGGCCGGGTGTCCGACATATCAGTGCACGCAGCGGACAGCCAGAGGCGATCTGCGATCATCCCGCGCGGCGGATCCGGTTTTCGCAGCCTCTAGAGGGCGACATCCGTCTCGGCCGCGAACCGCTTCAGCACATCCCGGATCTTGTTGTCGTCATGTCCGGGCTCGAGCCGCGGCAGAAGGCGCGCGGACAGTCGGCTGGTATCGAGTGTGCGCAGCATCGCCTTGACCGGACCGAGCGCTGCCGGAGACATGGAAAGGTCGCGGTATCCCAGGCCGATCAGGGCCATGGCCTCAAGCGGCCTGCCCGCAAGCTCTCCGCACAGCGTCACCGGCACATGATGTTTATTTGCGCTGTCCGCGATGGATTTCAAGGCGCGCAGAAAAGCGACGTTCAGCGTGTCGAACCGTTCAGCAACCCGCGTGTTGCCGCGATCGACCGCGCAGAAGAACTGGAAGAGATCATTCGACCCGACCGAGACAAAGTCGACATAGGTCATCAGTTCGTCAAGCTGGAACAGGAGCGAGGGAACCTCGACCATGACGCCCAGGCGGATGTTCTCCGGAACCGGGTGGTCATGACGGCGCAGATGCTTGACCTCGCGGTCGACAAGCGCGCGCGCCTGCAGGAATTCGTCGACTTCGGCGACCATCGGAAACATGAGCTTCAGGTCGCGTCCGGCCGCGGCATGCAGCAAGGCCCTGATCTGCGTCCGCAAAAGGCCCGGCCGATCGAGACCGAGACGCAGGGCGCGCCAGCCCATTGCCGGATTTTCTTCCTGGATGGACCGGAGATAGGGCAGCACCTTGTCACCGCCGATATCGAGCGAGCGGAACGTGACCGGCTTGCCGTCCGCCGCATCCAGGATCTGGCTGTACTGCGCCTGTTGCTCGCGCATGCGCGGAAACGCGGACGCGACCATGAACTGGAGTTCCGTTCTGAACAGGCCGACCCCGGCCGCGCCTGATTCTTCCAGATGCGGCAGGTCGATCAGCAGACCGGCATTCATCTGCAGGGAAAACTCCACCCCGTCCTTGGTGACGGAGGGCTTGCCGCGCAGCCGCCGGTACTGGGCCTGGCGACGCGCCCGGAAGCGGACCTTCTCGGCATAGGCGTTTTCCAGGTCGACCGCCGGACGCAGGTGAATTTCGCCGGTGTCGCCGTCAACGATGATCGCGTCGCCCGCATCCGCGAGACTGACGATGTCGTCGACCAGCCCGACGGTGGGAATTCCGAGCGCACGCGCAACGATGGTCACGTGGCTCGTCGGCCCGCCTTCCTCCAGAACCAGTCCCCTGATCCGGTCGCGTCCATAGTCGAGCAGCTCGGCAGCACCCATGTTGCGGCCGACAATGATGGCATCCTGGGGCAGCTCGCCGAGGCCCGGGCCGTGCTCGCGGCCCATGAGTTCTCGGATCAGTCTGTGCGCGAGATCATCCAGATCATGCAGTCTTTCGCGAAGATACGGATCCGTCTGACGGAGCATGCGCGCGCGCGTGTCGCTCTGAACCTTTTCGACGGCGGCTTCGGCGGTCAGTCCGTTCTTGATCGCGTCCTCGATCTTGCGGATCCAGCCCCGGTCATAGGCGAACATCCGGTAGGCTTCCAGCACCTCGCGATGCTCGCCCATCGCGGCGATCTCGCCGCTTGCCAGCAGATCGTCGATGGAAAGCCTCAGCCGGTTGATGGCGCCTTCCAAGCGCGCTGTCTCCTGGTCGGTGTCCTCGGCAATCAGGTTGGTGACGACGACGCGCGGTTCATGCAGCACGACGTGGCCGAGACCGACGCCTTCGGAAAGGCCGGCGCCTGTCGCCGTGATCGGCCTGGAAAGATCCAGCCCGGTCGCTTCCTGCGCGATTGCCTCCAGCTCCCCGGCCGCCACCATTTCGGCAATCACCATCGCCGTCGTCTGCAGGGCCTCCACCTCGTCCTCGAGATAGGTGCGGTGAGACTGGTTCTGGACGACCAGAACGCCGAGCGTCCGGCCGGCGCGCAGGATCGGTACCCCGAGAAAGGAATTGTAGGCCTCTTCGCCCGTTTCCGGCAGGTATGTGAAGCCCGGGTGGGCGCTCGCATTCGGGAGATTGAGCGGACGGGCTTCCGCGGCAATCAGGCCGACAAGGCCCTGACCGACACGGAGCGACGCATTGTGAACCGCCTCGCGGTTCAGACCTTCGGTCGCATAGAGCTCAAGCACGCCATCCGCACGGAGGATATAAACCGAACACACCTCGGCAACGACGTTCGACGCAATCAGCACGACGATCTTGTCAAGTCGCTCTTGCGCCGTGATCGGCTCCGCCATGACTTCGCGGAGCCTGCGGAGCAAAAGGCGCGGTCCGGCTAGGTTGCTGCGCATTGCGCCCCCGTCTGATTTCCGCCTCAGGCGGCCGGCGGCCCCGTTCGTCCGGTACCGCCCGCCGGTTTTACTATCCGTCTAACCCGTATAGCGAATGGAGAGTCCGGACCGCAAGTTCTGCATAGGCGGAATCGATCAACACGGATATCTTGATTTCCGATGTC
The DNA here is from genome assembly GCF_965232425.1 of Roseibium sp. GTDB lineage: Bacteria > Pseudomonadota > Alphaproteobacteria > Rhizobiales > Stappiaceae > Roseibium. Next base: position 2,933,500 of record NZ_OZ246971.1, on the reverse strand, counting down.
GTGATCGCCCTGATGTTGATGCCCTTGGACGCAAGGCCGCGGAAACATTGGGCCGCGACACCGGCATGAGAGCGCATGCCGATCCCGATCACGGAGACTTTGACGACGTCGGTCGCCCCTTCCAGATTCTGGAAGCCGATCTCGCTGCGGTTGTCGTCCAGCACCTTCTTGGCACGCTCGAAATCACCCTCCGGCACGGTAAAGGTGATATCCGTGGTCTTGCCGTCGGGCGAGATGTTCTGGACGATCATGTCGACATTGATGTGGGCGTCGGCGAGCGGCCCGAACACCGATTCCGCGACGCCGGGCTTATCGGCCACGTCACGCAGTGAGATCTGGGCTTCGTCCTTGGCATAGGCAATGCCGGTGACAACTTGCTGTTCCACGAGTTCATCCTCGTCGCAAATGAGAGTACCAATTGGGAGACCGTCCTTGCCGGCCTGTGGCGCGTCGGGATCGTCGAAGCTGGAGCGCACGAACGTTCTGACATTGTGCACCATCGCCATTTCAACGGAACGCACTTGCAGAACCTTCGCACCCAGCGACGCCATTTCGAGCATCTCCTCGAACGAGACGCGCTCAAGACGCTGTGCCTTCGGCACGATCCGCGGATCGGTCGTGTAGACGCCGTCGACATCCGTATAGATGTCGCATCTGTCCGCCTTGATGGCTGCAGCGATCGCAACCGCGCTCGTGTCCGACCCTCCGCGCCCGAGCGTCGCGATCCGGTTGTCCGGCGAGATCCCCTGAAAGCCGGCCATGACGGCAACCTGCCCCTGGTCCAGACGTTCGGCCAGGAAGCCGGCATCGATCTCGCGGATCCGCGCGGCGCCGTGGTTTTCGTCGGTCTTGATCGGAACCTGCCAGCCCTGCCAGGAGCGCGCGTTCACACCCATGTCCTGCAGCACGATAGCAAGCAGGCCGGATGTGACCTGCTCGCCGGACGCGACAACGGCATCATATTCGCGTGCATCGTGAAGCGGGGCGGCATCGCGGCAATATTCCACCAGCTTGTTGGTCTGCCCAGCCATTGCTGAAACGACCACCGCAACCTGGTGTCCGGCTTCCACTTCCCTTTTCACGTGGCGGGCCACATTTCGGATTCGATCGAGATCGGCAACCGAAGTCCCCCCAAATTTTAAAACCAGTCGGGCCATACCACTCGTATTCAATCTAGTCTGTCATGAAGCGCGAGACGCTCCGGATGGATCGGCGGTCATGCATACAGTCTGTGCTGCCTTGCTGCAACTCCACGTGACCTGCGCTCACTTGACAAATGGTCAAGGACGCTGAACGACAGCTAAACAGTGAACGGTGCCCAACACGCAGTGACGTCGCCGAGGAAAGGGATGTGTCCAATGTCAGTCAAGGCTCAAACGACCGCGAGTACCATCGACGAAGAGGAGGTTGCCCGCTTTTCCGCAATGGCTGAGCAATGGTGGGATCCGACGGGCAAGTTCAAACCGCTGCACAAGTTCAATCCCGTCCGCCTTGCCTACATAAAACAGGAAGTGTGCCGGAAGTTCGGACGCGATCCAAAGGCCTCCGACGCCTTCAAGGGTCTGAGGTTCCTGGATATCGGCTGCGGCGGAGGCCTGTTGAGCGAACCGATGGCCCGGCTCGGGGCCGACGTGGTCGGCGCGGACCCTTCGGAGACCAACATCAAGATTGCCCGGCTGCACATGGAAAGTTCCGGTCTCAACATCGATTACCGTGCACAGACCGCTGAAGAACTCGCGGCGGCCGGAGAGACCTTCGACGTCATCCTGAACATGGAAGTGGTGGAACACGTCGCGGATGTCCCCCTGTTTCTCCAGGCAACGGGCAGCATGGTCCGCCCCGGCGGCATGATGTTCGTTGCGACCATCAACCGCACGCTGAAAGCCTATGCGCTTGCCATCGTCGGCGCCGAATACGTGCTGCGCTGGCTGCCCAAGGGCACACATTCCTACGAGAAACTGGTCAAGCCGTCCGAAATCGAAGATCCGTTGAACACCGAAGGCCTCACGATCACGGACAGATCGGGCGTGAGCTACAATCCCCTGACCGACGCGTGGATCAAGTCCCGCGACATGGACGTGAACTACATGCTGCTCGCGGAAAGACCGGATGCATCATGACGGGCACCCCGCTCGTCTTCGTGCCCGGTCTGCTCTGTACGGAAAGTCTTTACGCGCCCCAGATCGCGGCATTCTCGGATCGCCCGATCATGGTGGCGGACAACCGGTCGGACGACAGCATCGGTGCAATTGCCGACCGTCTCCTGGAAGACGCACCGGACCGTTTTTCGCTCGCCGGACTTTCCATGGGCGGCTACATCGCCTTCGAAGTCATGCGGCGCGCTCCCGAACGCGTTGAAAGACTTGCGCTATTGAACACCTCGGCCCGTGCGGATTCAGAGGAAAGGGCGAAGCAAAGGCAGGTCTTGACCGGACTCGCCCGGAAAAACCGTTTCGACAAGATCCCCGATCTCTTCTTTCCCGGTTTCGTGCACGAAAAGAACGAAACCAGCGAACACCTCAGGTCCATCGTTCACGAGATGGCTGCCCAGACCGGTGCCGATGCCTTCATCCGCCAGCAAGACGCCAACGCGGCACGCGTCGACTCCCGCCCTTCCCTTGAAAGGGTCGACTGCCCGACGCTCGTGCTTACCGGGGACGGAGACCGCCTGATCGCACCGGATCTCTCCGTTGAGATCCATCAACTGGTTGCCAGCAGCGAACTCGTCATTCTGGAAGACTGCGGACACCTGTCCACGCTCGAGAAACCTCAGGAAGTGACGGCGAAACTGCGCGCTTTCCTTGCCTGAACCCGGGCACACTTCCCGGCACTGTCTGCGACCTGATGGCGCAGGTTTTATTGATCCCTGTCAAAGATTCGAATTGCAGCAAAACTAGAGTTGTCTCACGCTGGTCCGGTAGATCCGGGAAAGATGGCACGCGCAAACTCTCCTGACACCCGGATGGAATGGATCTCAGGACGGTTTCGGGCCTAAGGCGCGAAAGGCAGACAAGCGGAGGATCACACATGGCAACCAAACGCAATCCGGACGTATTCGACTTCACCGCGCTCAAATTCGAGTGGCCGATGCCGTCCTTCACGAACTGGTCCCTGGCCGAGAGAGAGGACAGGATCGAGGCCAAGACCGTCGCCGGGTTCCAGAAAATGGGAACCACCATGTGGTCCCATGCCGAAAAGGCGTTCGAGGACCATATGGAATTCGTAAGCCACAGGCTTCACGAGGACTTTGAATGCGCGAAGTCGCTGACGCAATGCGTCGCGCCGGAACAGACATTCGCGACGCTTCAGGAATTCTATTCGAAGATGGCAACCGAGTACCAGGAGCACTTCGAACAGCAGGCATCGCTGTTCCGGGACAGTTTTTCGCAAGGCGCGGCCGTCGTTGAGGAACTCAACGAGGCGGCAATGGAAAATGTCGGTGAACTCGGCAAGGCAGCGGAAGAAACGCTTGCCGACATGAAACCAGCGCGGGCCAAGACGCCTTCGCGCTCTTCGGCGGCAGTCAAGACGCAGAAGTAATCCGGGGCAAGCGGGGATCCGGCGGTACGTTGAAGATCGCCGCCGGACACGGCGCCGGGTCAGTTCTTGTCTTCGGGAAGTTCCGGCAGCGGCATCACCGGGATGCCTTCTTCAAGAAGGTCGACGGCGTCTTTCGGCGTCGTTTCGCCGTAGATGCTCCGCTCCTCGGCGTCGCCGTAATGGATTTTTCGTGCCTCGTCGGCAAATCCTGTTCCGACATTCTCCGAGCTTTCGATGATCCGCGCGCGCGCCTGTCTGATGGCTTCGACAATTTCTTTCTGCCGAACGTCGCCGGGAAGCAGGGCGGAAGGATGCAGCGCGGTGTCCACCGATTTGGGTGTTGGCACGGCCGCAGGCTCTTCGCGCTCATGCGGCTGCACCGCCGGGGCGATACCGCGCGCCTCCTTGCTGCGTGATGTCGACACCGCGGGGGCCATGAGCCCTTTTTCGACCTTCGCCGAGCCACAGGCCGGGCACGTCACCAGTTGCCGCGCAAGCTGGGAATCAAAGTCTCCGGAGTTCCGGAACCAGCCCTCAAAATCGTGTTTGGCATCGCAGACAAGCGAATACTTGATCAAGCAGGTTCCTCCCTGAACGCCCGGGTCATTCGGCAGTCGAAGTCGCGTTCATTGGCGATTGCCGGAATGCGCGCGCGTGCCTTGGAAACCCTGGCCAGGTCAATCTCGGCGACCAGATGGCCCGGCGCGTCGGTGTCCAGTTCGGCAACGACATCCCCCCACGGGTCGACGATGAGACTGTGCCCGAACGTTTCCCGCCCGTCTTCGTGCCGGCCTCCCTGCGCAGCCGAGATGACATAGGCACCGTTTTCGATGGCGCGGGCGCGCTGTAGCACATGCCAGTGGGCCTGGCCAGTCTGCCGCGTGAACGCCGCTGGTGCCGTCAGGATGTCAGCCCCCAGGCGCGACTGAGCCCTGAAGATCCCGGGAAAGCGAATGTCGTAGCAAATGGCCATCCCGAGCTTGCCGAACGGCAGGTCAACGACCGGAACCTGCTCTCCGGCCTTGTAGGTGGACGATTCCCGCCAGCTCTCGCCGCCGGGCAGATCGACATCGAACATGTGGACCTTGTCGTAGGTTTCAACGATCGCGCCGTTCGGTGCGATCAGGACCGCCCGGTTGGCAACCTGGCCGCCCCCCGCAAGAACCGCGACCGATCCGACGTGAACAAAGACGCCCAGATCCGCGGCCACCCGCCGGGCCATGGTCACGAACAGGTCCCGCTCGAGGACATCTATCCGCGCAATCAGCTCTTCACGGCTGCGCACCAGGACATTCGACATCTCCGGTGTCTGGATATACGTGGCGCCGTCACCGGCAGCCGCCCTGATCAGGTCTTCCGCACGCGCGGTGTTTTCCGAAGTGTCCTTGCCACTTCGAAGCTGAATGCAGGCTGCAGCTATCACGGTCATTCGTTCGCTCTACCCGGAAGAACGCAATTTTCTACCCGGACACTTAATCAGGAAGAAAGCAGAGCGTCCAGTTTGCCCGAATGCTCCAGATCGTGCAGATCGTCGCAGCCGCCGACATGGGTCTGCCCGACAAAGATCTGCGGAAAGGTCGAGCGGCCATTCGCCTTCTGTATCATCTGCTTCCGAAGGCCTCCGTCGAAGGTTGCGTCATACTCGGTGTAGTCCACGCCCTTCTTGTCGAGCAAGCGTTTGGCTGCGGTACAAAATCCGCAAAGTTGCCGCGTATAAATTTCCACCTTGGCCATATCGTAGTCCCGTCGTCTGCAAGTGCACCGCCGAGTCCGGAGGTGCCAATAAAAGTCGGGCGATATATGCGTGCAGTTTGCGGAAACACAAGACGCAAAGCGAAACGTCAGGGGTGGATTTCTTGCCCGGCATCGCTTCGCGCAGGATCCGCAAGTGCAAATGTGAGAACGTCAACGGAAGCCGCGCCCGCCGCAAGAAGGGTTTTCGTGCATGCCGTCACGGTCGCGCCGGTGGTGATCACATCATCGATCAAAACAACGTGACGGCCTTCCAGCCGGTCAAGTCGGTTTTTGTCGACGCCGAATGCCGACCGGACATTCTTCTGTCTTTCCTTGGCCGGCAAACCAACCTGTCTTCGGGTTCGCTTCCGCCGTTTCAGAATGTCGGGCTGGTACGTACCGCCGCACCCGGTCGCGATCACCTGCGCAAGCGTGGCCGCCTGATTGAACCGCCGGGATACCAGCCGGGCCCAGTGCAGCGGGACGGGAATGATCACGCTGTCCGGTCCCAGGAACTCGCGCCCGGCGTTACACATCCATTTGCCCATGGGCCGGGCCAGCTCCCGCCTGCCGCCGAACTTGTAGGCAAGCACGAGACGCTGCGCGGAGCCTTCGTAAAAAGCCACCGACCGCAGCCGGTCAAAAACAGGCGGCGAGGCAATCGCACGCGGGCTCCAGGTCTCCTCGCCGACATCATAGGCAAAAGGTGTCCCCAGCCTGTAACAAACCGGTTTCTCGATGAACGCCATGCCATGCCAGCAGACCGGACACAGTCCGTCGTCCGACCCCACTCTCCGGTCGCAACACAGACACCTAAGTGGCAGCAGAGCATCCAATGCCCCCCGGACAACGCCCGAGGAAACGCTCGACAGCTTTTCCCGCATGAAAATCAATTAATCAGCCCCCCAAGTGCAACTCGCACGAAAGCAACTTATAATTGATGAAAACAGAATTGAACCCCTTTTTGAAAAATCGGAACTTTGACCTTGAAACCCGTATGTCCTAAGTGACGGTCACAAACGACCACCGACCGGACTTAACGTGACCGCGCAAACCGATCTGTTTGACCGTGCCTTGCTCCGAAAAAGGCGACAGCGCGCACTCAAGCGCGCGAAAACCGGGGCCGACTTTCTGCTGGCCAATGTCGCGGAAGATCTGCAGGACCGCCTGCTCCTGATCAACCGGGTCTTTCGAACCGCGGTCGACCTCGGCGGCCACACTGGCCGGATATCAAGGGCGATCGGCGACAGCGGCAAGGCCGAGACCATCCTGCGTGCGGATCTGTTTTTCGCCGACCCGCATCTGCCGCCGCCCGATCTTGTCGTCGACGACGCGCTTGTTCCCTTGAAGGACCAGTCGGTCGATCTGATCGTATCGGCGCTCAACCTGCATCTCGTCAACGACCTGCCCGGAAGCCTGATACAGATAAGGCGCACGCTCGCGCCCGACGGCCTGTTCATGGCTGTGTTGCCCGGCGCCGGCACGCTGACCGAGCTGCGGGACAGCCTGACGCGTGCAGAATTGGAAACCAGCGGCGGCGCAGCGGCCAGGGTCCTGCCATTTGCCGACACGCGCGATCTCGGCAGTCTGCTCCAGCGTGCGGGATTTTCGTTGCCGGTGACCGACATGGACACGATCACCGTGCGCTATGACACGATGTTTTCGCTCTTGCGCGACCTGCGGGACATGGGCGCGACATCTGTGCTGAAGCAGGGTGAAGGGCGTCCCCTGCCGCGCGCGGCACTGCTTCGTGCCGCAGAGATATACGCCGAAGACCACGCGGATGCGGACGGGCGCATCAGGGCCACCTTCACGTTGATCACCTTGTCGGGATGGGCTCCGCACGAGAGCCAGCAAAAGCCCCTGCGTCCGGGTTCGGCAAAAACAAGACTGGCCGACGCGCTCGGGGTTACGGAGAGAAAGGTCTGACCAGGATCAGATAAAACACTGCTAAATCGGAAAGTTTTCGGGAAACGGAAAACTACTTTGACGCGCTGTCAAGGGCACCCGCGATCGTACCGAAGACATCGTCAGTGATGGTGGTTCCCAGGGGCACCATGGCCAGAATGATGACCGACCCCAACAGCCCGGCAATCAACCCGTATTCGATGGCCGTCGCACCGCTTTGGTCATTCGCGAAGCGGGAGAGCAGCCGGATGGCCGATTCGTCCGGATTTGACTTCTTTTTCATGTTACACACTCCCGCCCGACAGGTCTCTGCCTTGCCTGATTATACTGCGTCGATCAGGTGCGGAATGAGAGGTTCGTCTGCCGCCGGCATCGGATAGTCTCTCAGTCTTGTTGCCCGCACCCACTTCAGGGCCTGGTTTTCCCGTCCAATCGGGGTGCCAGTCCACCTGCGGCAGATGTAAAGTGGCATCAGCAAATGAAAATCTTCATAAGTGTGACTGGCAAAAGTCAGGGGTGCCAGACACGCCTCGTTAACTTCGATTCCGAGCTCTTCACCAAGTTCACGGATCAGGGTTTCTTCCGGTCTTTCCCCTGCTTCCACTTTCCCACCGGGAAATTCCCACAATCCTGCCATGGACTTACCTTCAGGGCGCTGCGCAAGAAGGATGCGCCCGTCCACGTCGACAAGGGCGCAGGCGGCAACTAGGACAATTTTTGTCATGAATTTCGATCCAGTTTTCAACCGGGGAACAAGGAGCCGTTAAGCATGTCAAAGATTACGTTGCGATATCTGCCAAGTTTCGATCAGCTCCGGTAGTCGCCGTTGATCGCGACATATTCCTTTGTCAGATCGCAGGTCCAGACCCTGGACCGGCCGGAACCGATCCCGAGATCCACCCGGATGGAGATGTTTTCCTGTTTCATCACGGCAGACGCGGCCTCTTCGCTGTAACCGGGATCACGTTCGCCTTCCACGGCGACACGGACATCGCCGAACCAGATGGCAAGCTTGTCCCGGTCGGCCGGTTCTCCGGCCTTTCCGACCGCCATGACGATCCGTCCCCAGTTCGCATCCTCGCCGGCGACCGCCGTCTTGACGAGCGGCGAGTTCGCGATGGCCATCGCGATCTTACGGGCAGACGCGTCGCTTTCGGCGCTCTCGACGCAGATCTCGACGAACTTGCGCGCACCTTCGCCGTCCCGGACGATCTGGTGCGCAAGGTCCTGCATGACACCGCGCAGGGACATACGCAGGCTTTCAGCCCTCGGATCGTCGATCGACTGGATCGGCGCAACGCCCTTTTCCACCGCGCGTCCCGTTGCAAACAGCAGCACGGTATCCGACGTCGAGGTATCGCTGTCGACGGTAATGGCGTTGAAACTGCCGTCCGTCTCGGCACTCAGCATGGCCTGCAGCACGTCCTGCGAAATCGCGGCATCGGTGAAAATGAAGGACAGCATCGTCGCCATGTCCGGGGCGATCATTCCCGCGCCCTTGGCGATCCCGCTGATGGTGACTGTCCGACCGCCAAACGCCACGGCGCTCGTTGCCACCTTGGGATAGGTGTCGGTCGTCATGATCGCCTTGGCGGCGTCAAGCCAGGCATTTTCGTCCTGCCCGGACTTAAGGTCTTCGACGACACCCTGGAATTTTGCGGCCGGAAGCGGCTCGCCGATCACGCCCGTGGACGCCAGATAGATCTCGTTCTTCGGACAACCGAGCGATCCGGCGACGATGTCGGCGGACAGTTCCACGGCCGCCTTGCCTTTCTTGCCGGTGAAGGCGTTGGCATTTCCGGAGTTCACGAGAAGCGCCCGCGCGGTGCCCGTCCGGAGCTTGTCCTTGCACCAGTCGACGGGAGCGGATGTGCATTTCGACCGGGTGAAGACACCGGCCACCGTCGTCCCTTCGTCCAGGGTCGCAAGCAGAACGTCCGTCCGGCCCGCATATTTCAGCCCCGCCGCCGCAGTGGCAAAGCGGACACCCGGTATCTCCGGCATGTCGGGAATGGTTTTCGGAGCGAGCGGAGAAACGGTCGTCGACATGACAGCTGTCCCGGTTGATTGAAAGATCAGCTGTCCTTAGAGAGCGCATTTGGCAAGCGCAAGTCTTTTCGAAAAGGTTCGGAAAACGCGAGAACCCGGCGGATGTCACCGCCGGGTCCTTCAAAGATACGCGGATCGCGTTACTGCGCCGCCTCACTCTGTTGGCTCGGCAACTGAAGCGTATCGTCGAGAATTTCCACTTCGGTCGCCGCCTTGAGCTCGGCCATCCTGGCTTCATACTGCTCACGGATGAGCCGCTGGCGCAGCTCGCCTGCAACGGCCTCGAATGCCGGCTTTTCCTGGCGCCGCTTGTCTTCCATCTTGATCACGTGCCAGCCGAACTGGGTCTGAACCGGTTCCTTGGTATAGGCACCGGGCTCAAGTTCGAAAACGGCGTCCTCGAACGGCTTGACCATCTGTCCCTTGCCGAAATAGCCGAGATCCCCGCCGTTCGGGCCGGAAGGCCCCGTGGATTTTTCCTTGGCGAGTTCCACGAAATCCGCACCGTCGTCCAGTTGCTTGATCAGGTCTTCGGCCTCCGCCTTCTCATTCACCAGAATGTGACGCGCGTTGACCTCTTCCGGACCCTCGTAGTCTTTGAATTCTTCCTCGTAGGCCGAATTGAGCACCTCGTCCGTGATCGCCCCGTCGATTTTCTGGGAGATATAGGCATTGCGCAATGCCTGCAGTTCAAGGAACTCCAGCTGCTTCTTGAAGTCCGGATCCTGGTCCAGGCCATCCTTGCGTGCAGCCTGTGCAATCAGTTCCATATCCACGACAACATCCAGCAGGAGCGCCCGCCACTGATCGGGCGGAAACTGCTGCAACTGCTGGCCAAGGTCTTGTGCGGCAAACGCAATATCGGCTTCCGTGATATCCGCATCGCCGACCTTGGCGACCACGTCACCAGGTTCGGCGGCACTGAGCGAGGCGGATCCGAGCGTCACGGCCAGCAAGGAAACGGCGACAGCCTGAACCGGCCTGCGCATCGAAATTCGGAACATGAGAAGTCCTTTACGTATAGGAACAGTAACTTTCGTTCCCTCATTCAGGAGGGCGTGGGTACTTTGCCTATTCCAGCGGCGTTGACAAGCATAGAGCCCCCTCTTATCTGTCGGGCGTCCCTGCTTTTCGGCGGGAAGGCATCTTTCAGGCCGCGTTCACCGGCCGGCGCGTTGCGTCTGGCGGCAACGTGGACAGCAATTGAGACGATTTCAAGGGCGGGCGCCATATTGCCATTGTGGGCGCCGCCGGGTAGGGAAGGACCGCCACATGGCTGGCCTTGGCGCACTAGCACGTAAGCTTTTCGGATCTGCGAACGACCGGAAGATCAAGACATTTCGAGCAAGGGTCGACGAGATCAACGCTCTCGAGCCGGAAGTTCAGGCCCTGTCCGACGAAGCCCTCAGGGCTCGGACCGAGGAATTCAGGAACCAGCTGAAAAACGGTGCGAGCCTTGACGATCTCCTCGCTCCGGCCTTCGCGACCGTACGCGAAGCCGCCAAGCGTGCGCTCGGCCAGCGCCATTACGACGTTCAGCTTATCGGCGGCATGGTTCTGAATTCGGGACAGATCGCGGAAATGCGAACAGGTGAAGGCAAGACGCTGGTTGCGACCGCGCCGGTCTACCTCAACGCCCTGACGGGCAAGGGCGTCCACGTCGTCACGGTGAACGACTACCTCGCCCAGCGCGACAGCGAATGGATGGGCGAGGTCTACAAGTTTCTCGGACTGACGGTCGGCTGCATCGTCCACGGTCTGTCCGATGACGAGCGCCGCGCCGCCTACGAGGCCGACGTGACCTACGGCACCAACAACGAATTCGGCTTCGACTACCTGCGCGACAATATGAAACACGACCGCGCGTCGATGGTGCAGCGCGATCATTCCTTTGCCATCGTCGACGAGGTCGACTCCATTCTTGTCGACGAAGCGCGGACACCGCTGATCATCTCCGGGCCGCTGGAAGACAGGTCGGAATTCTACAACACGGTCGATGCCTTCATCCCCAGTCTCGCGGAAGAAGACTATGAACTCGACGAGAAGCAGCGCTCTGCAACCTTCACGGAAGCCGGTAACGAGAAGCTCGAGGCCCTGCTCAGCGAAGCCGAACTCCTGAAGGGCGACTCGCTCTATGACGTGGAGAACGTGTCGATCGTTCACCACCTTCAGCAGGCCCTGAAGGCGCATAAGCTCTTCCAGCGCGACAAGGACTATATCGTCCGTAACGGCGAAGTTGTCATCATCGACGAGTTCACCGGCCGAATGATGCCCGGCCGCCGTTTTTCCGAAGGCCTCCACCAGGCCCTAGAGGCCCGCGAAAAGGTACGCATCCAGCCGGAAAACCAGACACTGGCGTCGATCACGTTCCAGAACTATTTCCGCATGTACGACAAGCTCGCCGGCATGACCGGTACGGCTGCGACGGAAGCCGACGAATTTGCCGACATCTACAAGCTCGAGGTCGTCGAGATCCCGACCAACGTCGAGGTCAAGCGGCTGGACGACGATGACGAGGTGTATCGGACCGTGCAGGAGAAATTCACGGCGATCGCCCAGCTGATCGACGACTGCAAGGAGCGCGGCCAGCCCATCCTTGTCGGCACCACGTCGATCGAGAAGTCCGAATTCCTCGCCGAACTGCTGAAAAAGCACGGCTACAAGCAGATCGATCTCAGCGACCCGGCCGCCTTTGCCGACGCCCAGAAGAAGGATGACGGCAAGTCCAAGATCTTCTCGGTCCTGAACGCACGTTATCACGAACAGGAAGCGTTCATCGTTGCCCAGGCCGGACTGCCGGGCGCCGTCACGATCGCGACCAACATGGCCGGCCGCGGAACCGACATCCAGCTCGGCGGCAACGCCGACATGCAGATCGCCATGGAACTCGGCGATATGCCCGAGGGCGAAGAGCGCACCGCGAAGGAAGCCGCGATCAGGGCCGAGGTTGAAGCGCTCAAGGAAAAGGCTCTCGCAGCCGGCGGGCTCTATGTCATCGGCACGGAGCGCCACGAAAGCCGCCGGATCGACAACCAGCTGCGCGGCCGCTCGGGCCGTCAGGGTGACCCCGGACACTCGAAGTTTTTCCTGTCTCTCCAGGACGACCTGATGCGCATCTTCGGGTCCGAACGCATGGATTCCATGCTGCAGAAACTCGGATTGGAAGAAGGCGAAGCCATCATCCATCCCTGGATCAACAAGGCCCTGGAAAAGGCCCAGCAGAAGGTCGAGGCCCGCAACTTCGACATCCGCAAGAACCTCCTGAAATTCGACGATGTCATGAACGACCAGCGCAAGGTGGTCTTCGAACAGCGCATCGAACTGATGGACGGAGAGGCGATCCAGGACGCGGTCACCGACATGCGTCACGACGTCATCGATGATCTCGTGGCCTCCCATATCCCGGAAAAGGCCTACCCGGAGCAATGGGATACGGAAGGCCTCCAGGAAGAGGTCAAGAAGTATCTCAACCAGGATCTGCCGGTGAAGGACTGGGCGGCCGAGGAAGGTATTGCCGAGGAAGAGGTCAAGGAACGCCTGCGCCGTACGGCCGATGAGGCCATGGCGCAAAAGGTCGCCAAGTACACACCCGACATCATGCGCCAGGTCGAGAAGGCAGTCCTGCTGCAGACCCTGGACAATCTGTGGCGCGAACACCTGTCCAATCTCGACCACCTGAGATCGGTCGTCGGCTTCCGCGGGTATGCACAGCGCGATCCGCTGCAGGAGTACAAGACCGAAGCCTTCACCCTGTTTGAATCCATGCTGGCCCAGCTTAGACAGATGACGACGGCCCAGCTGTTGCGCGTGGAACTGGTCACGGAACAGCCGCCGCAAATGCCGTCACAGCCGGAAATGCACGAGCATCACATCGATCCACTGACGGGCGAAGACGAGATGGCGCGCGCGGATGCGCAGCTGCAGGCCGTGCCACCGGGCGAGCGCGACCCGGACGACCCATCAACCTGGGGCAAGGTCGGCCGCAACGAGCTCTGCCCGTGCGGTTCCGGCAAGAAATACAAGCATTGCCACGGCGCGCTAACCTGACGCTATCGTCATCGCGGACCGTCTTTGAAACCGGCACTCCACCCGAGTGCCGGTTTTGTTTTGGCTGTGCTTAACAACGCGGTCGGTGATCTCGCATCAGCACAACGTGTTGTGCGGCACCTGAACATGATTTACCTTACGTAACTGATCGAGTGGACGGGCTTGGGTTCTCGGTTTCAAGCACAACACGGCGCAGTTCGCCGCCATTTCGAGAGCTGCAATGCCCTGCGACAGCGAGGCCATGCAGAATGGGTACGTTTCACATCGAAATCATCAAACCGTCGCACTACGACGACGATGGCTACGTGCTGCAATGGTGGAAGGCCTGGATACCGTCCAATTCCATGGCATGTCTTTACGCCATCGCACAGGACTGCGCGGACCGGCAGGTACTCGGAGACGGAACGGCCATCTCGGTCAACGCCTATGATGAAATGACAATGCGGGTGCCGCTGGCAGATATCGTCAGCAACACGAGGGACGGTGCCGGCATCGTCTGTCTCGTCGGTGTTCAGTCCAACCAGTTTCCCCGCGCGCTTGATATTGCAAGACAGCTCCGCAAGGACAACGTGACCGTCATCCTAGGCGGCTTTCACGTATCCGGCTGCCTGTCGATGCTCAAGGACATGCCATCGGATCTCAAGGAAGCGGTCGATATGGGCATCGTCCTTTTCGCAGGCGAGGCAGAAGAGCATTTCGAAAGCCTGCTTGTGGAAGCAAAGGCCGGCACGCTCAAACCCGTCTACAACGTGATGCACGATCTGCCCGGACTGCAAAGCCAGGTGCCACCGCTTCTGCCGGAATCCATCGTGCGAAAATACGACGGCAGTCTCTCTTCCTTCGATGCAGGCCGCGGGTGTCCGTTTCAGTGTTCGTTCTGCACCATCATCAATGTGCAGGGCCGCAAGTCGCGCTGGCGCGACGCGGACGACATCGAAAAACTGATCCGGGCCAACCACGACCAGGGCATCACGTCGTTCTTCATCACGGACGACAATTTCGCGCGCAACAAGAACTGGGAACCCATTTTCGATCGCATCATCGAGCTGAAGGAACGCGATGGCATTCGGATCCACTTCCTGATCCAGATCGACACGCTGGCGCACCGGATGCCGGGTTTCGTTGACAAGGCCGCGCGCGCGGGCTGCACCCATGTCTTCATTGGCCTGGAAAGCATCAATCCGGAAAACCTCGCCCACATGAAGAAGGGCCAGAACCGCATCACCGAATACCGGAAAATGTTCCAGCTCTGGAAGGAAGCCGGCATCATGACTTATGCGGGTTTCATCATGGGGCTGCCGAACGACACGCCGGACAGCATTCGCCGTGACATCGGCATCATCCAGCGTGAGTTGCCGGTCGACATGCTCGAGTTCACGATGCTCACGCCATTGCCCGGCTCAGAAGATCACCAGAAACTCTACGAGAAAGGAACCTGGCTCGATCCGGACCTCAACAGGTACGACCTGGAACACACCACCTGCGAACACCCCACCATGAGCGCCGAAGTCTGGCAGCAGACCTACCGGGATATCTGGGACTGGTACTATACCGACGACCATGTCGAAACCCTGATGCGCCGCAACGTTGCCTACGGCATCAAGCCGGTCAGGGTGTGGCGGCTGTGCCTGCAGATCTACGGTGCAATGCGTTTCGAAGGGGTTCATCCGCAGCAATGCGGCTACTTCCGCTACAAGGACCCGCGCCAGCGCAGACCCGGGTTCCGCCGCCTGCCCGCGGTGCTGTACTATCCGTCTTTTGCGCTGGAAAGCCTCGTCAAATATGCACGCTTCGGCCTTTACGGGTGGAAGATCCACAGACTGCGCAAACGGATCCAGAAAGACCCCCGGGGAGCGGCCTACACCGATTTTGCCATACAGCCCGTGACGGATGCCGAAAACGAGGATCTCGAGATCTTCACTCTCAACGACGCGGCAAAGCAGGCCGTTGCCAAGGCCAGGAAACAGAAGGAAATCCTGGACAAAACCCAGCCCAGGGAGAAAACCGCCTCCGCCTGATTGGCATGACGCCGCGGCAGCGTATAACATCGCGCAGCCGTGAACTGTGAAGCGCCGTGCCGGCAGCGAAGCTTGGGCTGGTCTTTTGCACGGATTTGCGGCAGGTTGCGCGGAACACCCTGGCCACAATTCAGATCCGACACCTTGATGAACCAGACGGCTGCCTCGAAAATCTATGTCTCGCGCCGGGAGACAGCAAGACCGGCCGACCCCTTGCTCAGCGTGATTGTTCCCGTCTTCAACGAAGAAGACGTGATCGGTCATTTTCTGGAGGCAACCCGGCCGGTCCTCGAGAAGACCGGGCTCGCCTACGAATACGTGTTCATCGACGACGGCAGCAGGGATTCCACCGCGGACTACCTGTCCGAAAAACTGAAAAGCGGTCTTCCGGGACGGCTGCTCGGACTGTCGCGGAACTTCGGCAAGGAAGCAGCCCTGTCCGCCGGCCTTGAAGCCGTACGCGGCGACATCGCCGTCATCATGGACGCCGATCTTCAGGACCCTCCGGACCTGATCCTGCAGATGCTGGATGGCTGGCGCGCCGGCTATGACGTGATCTACGGTCTCCGGGTCGACAGGTCTTCCGACACGGTGCTGAAACGGTCGACCGCCAACATGTTCTACAAGCTCTTCAACCGGCTTGCGAATATCGACATGCCGGCCAATGCGGGAGACTACCGGCTGATCGACCGGGCCGTCATTGATGCCTTGCTTCGTCTGCCGGAAAGAAACCGCTTCATGAAAGGGCTGTTTGCCTGGGTCGGCTTTCCGGCGATGGCGATCCCCTATGAAAGGCCCGCGCGCAAGGCCGGCGACGGAAAATTCAACTACTGGAAACTCTGGAACTTCGCACTGGACGGATTGACCGGCTTTACGACGCTGCCGTTGCGCGTCTGGTTCTATGGTGGCGCCGCGATATCCTTCGGCGCGTTCGCCTATGCCATCTACCTGACGGTGCGCACGTCCCTGTTCGGCGCGGACCTGCCGGGCTATGCCTCGCTGATGGTGGCGCTCCTGTTCTTTTCAGGTGTCCAGTTGCTCTCCATCGGCATGATCGGCGAATACATCGCCCGCCTCTTCAACGAAGCCAAGCAGAGACCGGTCTACATCCTGCAGGACGTTATCGAGAGCGAGCGGCAGGAAGATGCCGGGACGGGCAAGGAAACACATGCTGGCTAAGGTGAACCGCGACACGCTGAAGACGGAAGGCGCGGCCGTCGGCAAGTTTGCGCTTATCGGCATTCTGGCCACCCTGACCCACGCCGTCGTCGCGTCCGTTCTGTTCGAGGCCGGTCTTCTTGCCGTCGTGCCCTCGAATGTCTGCGGTTTCCTGGCCGCCTTCACGGTGTCCTTCAGCGGCCACTATTTCTGGAGCTTCAGTCACCTGAGGCAGGCGGGGACCATGCTGAAGAGCATGGCAAGGTTCCTGATCATTTCCGTCAGCGGATTTGCGCTCAATTCGACGATCCTCGCCCTGTGGCTTGCCTTTGCGCCCTGGCCGGAGATCTACGGCCTCTGGCTTGCGATCGCCGTTGTTCCGGCCTTCTCGTTCGTCGGCGCCAGGTTGTGGGCCTTCACCCATCATCCCGCCGCCTCCTGACCGTCCGTCCTCGAGCCCGCGAAAAAGGGAATCAGAATGACCGCTTCGCGCGCCGCACTGCTTTACGCCGCCGGTCTGACGCTGCTCTACGCCCTGATTCCCGCGCTCACGTTTCCCGGCCCGCCGCTCGACGTCGTGGAGGGATTTGCCTGGGGCCGCGAGCTGCAGCTCGGCTACACCAAGCACCCGCCCATGCAGGCCTGGCTGCTTGAAGCGACCCATCACCTGACAGGCGGGGCCTATGTCGGCGGTTTCTGGCTGAGCGCGCTCTCCGCCGCGATCGGGTATCTGTTCATCTGGAAGATCTGCCGACACCTCGGCCTGAGCGCGTGGCAAGGCTTCTGGTCGATCGTGCTGACCAGCGTCACGTTCTACTTCACGCTGCCGATGCCCGAGTTCAACCCGAACATTCTGCAGATCCCAGTCTGGACCGGCATGATCCTCCTGTTCCTGCGGGTGCTCGAAACAGGACGTCTCGCCGACTGGCTGTTGCTCGGCGCTTTGGCCGCGTTCGGTCTCTACACGAAATATTTCGTCTTTCTGCTCATCGGTGCGATCGGACTTTACATACTTGTCTTCCGCGATGCCAGGCGGGTGCTCTCGACACCCGGTCCCTGGCTCTGCGCAGCGGCCGGTCTGGTCTTGCTGGTGCCTCATATCCTCTGGCTGCTGGACACCGATTTCCTGACGCTCCAATACGCCGCGAGCCGCAGCAAGCCGGCCGCTTCGATCATCGGCTATCTTTGGAACCCGCTCAACTTCCTGCTTGCCCAGGTCGGCAATCACGCGGGGATCTTTCTCGTCATGATCGCCGGGTTCGGATGGCTGGGCGTGAAGGCCTTCCGGTCCGGGTGGAACCGGAGCTTCTCGCGTGCATCCGCGCACGAGGACCGGTTCCTGCTCTGGTTCGCCTTCGTCCCCCTGGTGGTCGTCCTGCTGGCCTCGGCGGTGACCGGAAACGAATTCGAGCACATGTGGGGCACGCCGATGTTTGTGCTGTCCGGTGTCGTGGCCGTCCGGTTCGCCGCTCTTCCCGCGCTCTGGCCGCACCCGCGCCGTGCTCTGGCGGCAGCCAGCGCGATCCAGGCGATCTTCCTGTCGGTGATCTTCGGCCAGGCGGTTCTGGAGCCCTACTGGAAGCAGAAACAGACGCGCATCCACTATCCCGCGCGCGCGGTTGCGGAAGAAATGGCGCGGATCTGGAAAGAGGACCAGAATTCCGAACTGGCCTATGTGGCCGGCGACATGTGGTCCGCGGCCAATGTCACCCTGCACGCGCCCGGCAGGCCGTCGATGTTCTACCTCCACAGCCGGACGCTCAGCCCGTGGATCGACATCGACGACGTGCAGGACAAGGGGCTGATGATCGTCTGGCGCGGTGACCGGGACAGGCCCTTACGGGAGTTTCTGGAACTTTATCCTGACGCCGTCCGCCAGGGCAGCAGGACATTCGACTATCTGTCCGATGCCGAAATTCCGCAGGTTACCGTAAACTGGCTCATCATCCCTCCGGGCAAAGTGGCCGAAGCTCCCGTGAATTAAGGGCATTCAGCGGCACGCTCCAACTGGAAACCGTGGGCAAAGACCACTACGTTGGCCCAATGATCAGTATGGCGAAAATCGACGACATCGAGGACTGGCTCATCGGCCAGGCCCTCGGGTCACCGGACCTTGCGGAGATGTTCGCACAGATGTGCGAGCGCATGCGCAAATGCGACGTTCCGATCGACCGCGCGATGATGGCCTGGTCCACGCTGCATCCCCTGATCGAGGCCGAGGTCGTCGTCTGGGAGAGCGGCAGTGAATTGCAGCACGACCTGATCGCGCATTCGGAGGAAGAGACCGAAGAATGGCTGAAAAGCCCGGTGCGCGCCGTGCTCGTCAATCAGGAGCCCCGGTTCAGACGCCGGCTGGCCAAGTCGAACGCCCCTCAGGAATTTCCGTTGCTGACCCGGCTGAGCGACGCCGGGTACACCGACTACCTTGTCTTGCCGACGAAATTCGATCTGCCGGTCACGAATGAGGACTACCCCACCACCGGTATCATCGTCAGCTGGTCGACCCGGCACGAAACCGGCTTCGGCGACGATGCCCTCTCGGCCATCGAATACATCCAGAAGCGGCTTGCGCTCGCCGCGCGCGCGACCATCGAAAGCCAGATCAGCCGGACGATCGCCGAAACCTATCTCGGCAGGAACGCCGGCAACAAGGTTCTGAGCGGACAGATCCGGCATGGCGACGGCGAAACGCTGGATGCGGTCATCTATTACAGCGACATGCGCCGCTCCACGGCGATCGCCGAGGAACTAGGTCCCGATGCCTATCTGAACTGGCTGAACACCTATTTCGAAGCGACCGCCGGGGCAATCCTCGCCAACCAGGGGGAAGTTCTCGATTTCATCGGCGATGCCGTGCTGGGTGTCTTTCCGCTCGACACGCAGGGCCTCGAAAGGGCCGGAGCTCTGGCGATAAAGGCCGCGGACGAGACCCGGAAACGGTTGAAAGCCATCAACGACGACAAATCCAACATCATGGAAATGCAGGCTGGCGTCGCCCTGTCCGTGGGATCTGTCATGTTCGGCAACATCGGCGTGCCCAGCCGCTTGACCTTTTCCGTCATCGGGCAGACGGTGCATGCCGCCGCGCGCATCGAAAGCCTCACGAAAACCGCGGGGTCTGATGTTCTGATGACCGAGGACGTCGCCAGACTGTGCGGTGCGCGCGCAAAACCCGTCGGGTCGTTCGAACTGAGTGGCTTCACGGACCCGCAACCGCTTTTCGCGCTCGCATGAGGACGCCCGCCTTCGCGTTTCCGCGCAAATTCAGAAATTTCCGATTGAGGCCTGGACCGAGGACAAACAGACAGACATGACCGATCTACGCCCGGCACCGCCGCAGCACCTGCCCTTCAACGACCAGGCCGCCGAGGGCGGCAACGACCAGGAACCGATAATCCTCCTGCACGGTTTCGGCGGCGACCGGCAAACCTGGCTGAACATTCAGACGGCGCTTGCGGGAAAGAAGCGGTCGCTTGCCTTCGACCTTCCCGGCCACGGGCAGGCACTGGACTGGCCGCGTATCGGCAATGCCGGGGTCGCCGCAAAGGCGGTCGCGCAATCGCTGGAAACGCTCAACCTGGATCGGGTTCACCTTGTCGGTCACTCCATGGGCGGCGCGGTCGCCGCGCTTGTCGCGCTCAAAGATCCCGACAGGATCGCGAGCCTCACCCTGCTTGCGCCCGGCGGCTTCGGTCCGGAAATCAATCACCGCCTGCTGCGCCGATACGCAACGACCACCGACACGGCGGGCATGGAAGTGCTGCTGGAACAGTTTTTCGGATGGGAGTACCGGCTCCCCAAATACCTGGCCAAGACCGTCGCCGAAAGCCGGTCCAAACCCGGCGCGACCGCAACGCTCGAGGCCATCGTGGAGGAAATCATCGACGGCGCGGTTCAAAAGACTCTGCCGAGAGACGAACTGGCAGCCCTGCCGATGCCGATGAAGGTGATTTGGGGCACGCAGGACCGGGTCTTGCCGACCCGGCAGGCCCACAAGCTTCCCGGCATCGTCGCGACACACATTTTCGAGCGCGTCGGGCACATGCCTCATCTGGAGATCCCGAAAGACGTGACCCGGCTCATCCTGCAAAATGCGGGCGCCGTCTGACACCTCACCCCGTTCAGGCGTCAGAGGTCAGGCGTTAGGCGTCCGGCAGCAGACCCGCGCGCCAGTCTTCGCCGATGACGCGGCGCGCCAGCATGTGCGAGCGCGGGAAATTGATGCTGTCGACCGCGATGAGCTTGCCGCCGCTCAGGTAGGCGACATAGAACTTGTGGTCTTCGGGTGACCCGACAACCACCGTGTCGTCATAGCCTTCCGACAGGCCCGCGATCTGCAGTTTGACGTCATACTGGTCCGACCAGAACCACGGCAACGGGTCATAGTCGACCTCCTCGCCCAATAGCGACTGGGCCGCGGCCTTTGCCTGATCGATGGCGTTTTGAACGCTCTCCATGCGCACGGAGCGCTGATACCGGTTGGAATAGAAGCGCGTGCAGTCCCCGACAGCGTAGATGTCCGGATCGCTGGTCTGGCCCGACCCGTCCACCAGCACGCCATTATCGGTTTCCAGCCCGGCCTCCGTGGCCAGATGATCGTTCGGCTCGGCACCGACAGCGATAAGCACGAGTTCGGCCGGAACGAGTTCTCCGCCCTTGAGCCTCACGCCGGAGACAGCGCCGTCGCCTTCCAGGCCTTCAACGCCCGTCTCCAGCCGGAGATCGATGCCGTTGTCGCGATGCAGCTTGGCGAAATAGTCCGACACCGCCTGGCTGACCACCCGTTTCATCGGCCGGTCCTGCGCTTCGATGACACTCACCGACTTGCCCATCGACTTTGCCACCGCGGCGACCTCCAGACCTATATAGCCCGCGCCGATGATCGCAATATTGCTGCTTGTCTTCATGCCCTCGCGGATTGCGTCGACATCCGCAATCGAGCGCAGGGTTGCGACTCCCTTCTTGTCGGCACCTGCAAGCGGAAGCGATCGCGCATTCGTGCCGGTCGCCAGAACAAGTTTGCCGTAGGGAAGCGTGTCGCCGTTCGCCAGATCGAGCCGCTTGGCCGCGCGGTCGATCGCGACGACTTTGGTATTCGGAATGTGGTCGATCCTGTTCGTCTCGAAGAACGCGGGCGGGCGAAGCCAGAGTCCTTCGGCGCCCACGTCTCCCGCGAGATATTTCTTGGAAAGAGGCGGACGCTGGTAGGGCGGATGCGGTTCCTCGCCGATCAGGCGCAAGGGACCCTCAAAGCCGCCCTGGCGGAGCGAATGAGCAAGCTGTGAACCGGCCTGGCCGGCTCCGATGATGACGATTTCTTCCTGCATTCCGTTGCGCCTTCTCAATGCAAATGTCGTCGTCACTGGGGCAACCGGAGTTCAATTGCAAGCGGCTGAACATCCAAAGTTGACCGTTTCCGGAGTGATCGAGCATCCTTGTGCGTTCATTTGAACGAACGATGCTCTAGCACGAAGATTATCGCTCCGCCAGAAGGGCGAAATGACGCGATGAATTTCCGGACGGGAAGCTTCGAAATCCGCGTCTTGCGGCGTTTGCAGAGGGACCTGGCACGCGCTGTTGCAGAGCCGGTTCCGAAATGGAGATTGCGCGCCGCGCAAAGGCGGAATATGTCACTGCCTGAAGGCGCGCACTCTTGATCCCGCTCGGGGCGGGGCGGCGAGTGGCGCTGATGGATTTTCTTCGGACGCGCATCGGCGTCGATCCCCTTCTCGAGGCTGACTTGAGTTATCTGACAAAAGCCGCACCGGTGATCTTCGTCTTGCTGTGGTCGACCGGCTTCATCGGATCGAAACTCGGCGCACCCTACATCGATCCGATGGTTTTCCTGACGGTCCGGTTCTTTTCCGTCTTGCCGATCCTTCTGGTGCTCGCGCTCTTTCTGACGAAAGCCTGGCCTGTCACACCGATGGCCATTCTGCATTGCGTTGTCACGGGAATGCTGGTTCACGGGATCTATCTGGGGGGTATTTTCTGGGCCATCAAGCAGGGCATGCCCGCCGGTGCGTCCTCGATCATTGTCGGCTTGCAGCCGGTCCTGACGGCACTGATCGCGGTGCTGCTGCTGGGCGAAACGATCTCCAGGAAACACTGGATCAGCATGCTGATCGGCGGTGTCGGCCTGCTGCTGGTTCTCGGACCGAAATTCGATATCAGCGGCACCGGGATCACGGCGATCACGGTTGCTGTTGCCCTTGTGTCCGTGGCCGCGATCAGCCTCGGGACGGTCTACCAGAAGCGTTTCGCCGTGAAGACAGATCTTCTCGCTGCAACGATCTGGCAGTATGTCGGGGCACTGCTGGTGACGACGCCTCTCTCGCTGTTCGAAAGC
The DNA here is from genome assembly GCF_965232425.1 of Roseibium sp. Taxonomy (GTDB): domain Bacteria; phylum Pseudomonadota; class Alphaproteobacteria; order Rhizobiales; family Stappiaceae; genus Roseibium. The sequence goes on along the minus strand of NZ_OZ246971.1, from coordinate 2,910,697 downwards.
TGGCACATCGTCTGGTCGGGCGAACTTGTCTTCGCGCTTGTCTGGCTGGTCCTTGTTCTGTCCGTCGGCGCGGTTCTGCTGCTGATGCTCCTGATCCGCGAAGGGGCCGTTTCGCAGGTGGCGAGCCTTTTCTATCTCGTGCCGGTGGCAACGGCGGTCGAGAGCTACTTCCTCTTCAATGAAACGCTGACGCTGGTTCAGATTGCGGGCATGGCGCTCATTATCGGCGCTGTTCTGGTGATCCGGCAGACCCCGAAAAAGGCCTGAAGCATTGCCCTATGACGGCGCTCATACCTCCGACGCGACAGCCGCGGCGGCCCGCTCCTTGACGCGTTTGCGGAAGCGGCGCTGCCGGGAGATTGCCGCGTTGAGTTCACCGCCCAGAATGAAAACAAGCGAACAGATGTAGAGAAAGATCAGGGCGGTCATGATGCCGGCAAGGCCGCCATAGGTGGAGACGTAGTTGGCAAAGCTTGCCAGATAGGCACCGAAGGCGCTGCCCGCGATGATCCACATGACCAGCGTTGCCAGAACGCCCGGCCACAGGTCCTGAAAGGACCGTTTGCCGGCCGGCAACAGCCAGTGGGTCACGAACAGGCCGATGACAAGCAGCGACCCGGCGAGCGAATAGCGGGCGACATTGATGGAGAGCAGGAAGGTCTCGACCTGCGGTGCATAGGCTTCCAGGGCGTCCAGGGCCAGCGGCGCGAGGACAACGAGGAAGGTGTAGGCCAGCAGGATCGCGGCACCGAGCAGCACAAGCCCGAGCGATTGCAGACGCAGAAAGAAGATCGAGCGATGCTCCATCTGCCTGTAGGCCCGGTTGAGCGCGGTCCGAAGCGCCTCGACGCCGTTGGAGGCAAACCAGAGCGCGGCGATCGCGCCAAAGGTCAACAGGTCGCCGCGCGGGACTGTCAGGACATTGTGGATCTCGCGCACGACAGGGGCGGCGACCGTTTCCGGCCAGGCGTCGAAAATCAGGTCCGAGGCCGTATCCGCCGCGCCCGTCATGCCGAAAAAGGCGGACAGCGACGCGATGAAGATCAGCATCGGAAAAATGGCAAGCAGCCCGGACAGCGCGACATGACTTGCCATCGCGAAGCCGTCGTCGCGCGAAAAATGCCCGATTGCATCCTTGAGAACCGAAAAAACAGCCAGAAAGCCCTGTTGCACGCCCATAACCTGATCTGGCCTTCGTCGCCCCTTACAGTCAAGAGTAGACTGTGAATTCACCCCCCTCCGAAAGAAGAACAAATTCCGGCTCGACAAATGGGTGTGTGCGACGCAACATAGCTTCAACAAAAAGCGCCTTGGCGCAACAAATGAAAACGGAGATCGCCCATGTCCACTGCAGCCCTGTCGGCGGCAGAAACGCCAGAGAGCCTTGCCGAACAGACCGCCGCGGCGGTCGACACCCTCGACCGTCTGCTTGATCTTGCAGCGCAGCGCGTGCGCGTGCTCGTAACCGCTGACGGGCGCGTCTCCTCCCGCCTGATGGAGCAGGAACAGCGTGCGACCCACGGCCTGGCATGGCTTGCGACCTACGTGGAATCGCTGCGCCAGCTTGACGCTTATGCGCAGCGCCTGAGCGAACAGGGCAAATTCGGCAGTCTGGAAGAACGGATCGTCCAGCTGGGTTTCGCCGAGTATCTGGCGCAGATTTTTGGCGGCATCCCGATGAACCAGGGCGAGTTCGTGCGCCTTTCGGATCTTGGCATCAGCACCGGCGAGGCGGCGGACCACCACACACCGGACATCGACGCCTTGATCGAAACCGGCAACACGCCGGCCATCCGCACTGAAATCGCGGCCCTGATCCGCGACCAGGCAGGACACTCCACCTTCGGCGACCCGGGCCTCGACGAGACTATGGAGCAGATCCGCAACGAGATGCGGAAGTTTGCCGAAGACACGGTCACGCCGCATGCGCACGAGTGGCACCTGAAGAACGAGTACATTCCGCTTGAAGTGGTTGAACAGATGTCCGAGCTCGGCGTCTTCGGCCTCACCATTCCGGAGGAATACGGCGGTCTCGGGCTCGGCAAGGAGGCCATGTGCGTGGTCTCCGAGGAACTCTCGCGCGCCTATATCGGCGTCGGTTCCCTGGGCACCCGCTCCGAAATCGCGGCCGAACTGATCCTGTGCGGCGGAACGGAAGAACAGAAACAGCACTGGCTGCCGAAGATCGCGAGCGGCGAAATCCTGCCGACCGCCGTCTTTACCGAACCCAACACCGGATCCGACCTGGCGTCTCTGAAAACGCGCGCCGTGAAGGACGGTGACAGCTGGAAGATATCCGGCAACAAGACCTGGATCACCCATCCGGTGCGCGCAGACATCATGACGCTTCTGGCCCGCACAAATCCGGATGAGTCCGGTTACAAGGGCCTTTCCATGTTCATCGCGGAAAAACCGCGCGGCACGGACGAGAACCCGTTCCCAGCAAGGGGCATGAGCGGCGGCGAGATCGAGGTGCTCGGCTATCGCGGCATGAAGGAATACGAGATCGCGTTCGACGGCTTTGAGGTCGACGGTGGCAATCTTCTCGGCCAGGTCGAGGGCGAAGGCTTCAAGCAGCTCATGCAGACCTTCGAGGGTGCGCGCATCCAGACGGCCGCACGGGCGCTCGGTGTTGCCCAGAGCGCGCTGGATCTCGGCCTGCGCTATGCCGAAGAGCGCGTCCAGTTCGGCAAGTCCCTGATCCACTTCCCGCGTGTCGCGGACAAGCTGGCGCTCATGACCGCCGAACTGATGATTGCCCGTCAGCTGACCTATTTTTCGTCCTGGCAGAAGGATTCCGGCAAGCGCTGCGATCTTGAAGCCGGGATGGCCAAGTTGCTGGGTGCGCGCGTTGCCTGGGCGGCTGCCGACAACGCGCTCCAGATCCACGGCGGCAACGGCTTTGCACTGGAATACGCGGTCTCCCGCGTCCTGTGCGATGCGCGCATCCTCAACATCTTCGAGGGCGCCGCGGAAATCCAGGCCCAGGTGATCGCAAGGCGGCTGCTCGAAACCCGCGGCAACCAGTAAATCCCCACCGAAAAAGGGCGGTCTGACCGCCCTTCTCCTTTCCCGAAAGACGACAGGCAAATGCCGGACGCATTTGCGCAAAACCGGCTTTTCTGTTGAACTCCTCCCCGGATTCACCACATGTATAGCTGGCAGAAAACGGGAGACCTCACCAATGACATCCTCTTTTTCATTTGAGGATCTTGGGTTCGAACCCGAGTATCTGGGTCCGGAAGAAGAGCAGAAAACCAACGTTCGGCAGAAACTGCTCGCAACGGCGAAGAAGGCCGCCCGCCAGGTTCCGTTCATGGAAGACGTGGTCGCCGGCTACTATTGTGCGCTGGATCCGGCGACACCGGCCAAAGTGCGTGCCACCCTTCTGGCGGCCCTTGCCTATTTCGTGCTTCCGATCGACACGATCCCGGATTTCCTGATCGGCGTCGGCTTCGGCGACGATGCCACCGTTCTGATGGCGGCGATTGCGATGATCCGCGGGCATATGCGCGACGACCACTATCACGCGGCCCGCGAAGCCCTGAAGGACGAGGAACTCTAGGATACGGATCCTAGGCTGCGCGTTAAAGCGCAATCATGACCTAAACCTCTGAATTACTTTGTGGATCAGCGGGCCCTTGCAACCAGCATCCGGCCGTCCGCCCGGCAATGATCCAGTAGACGAGACCTGCGAAGAACCCTGCTGCGAGCGCGACGACGCTGCCCGGCCGCACTCCGCCCGCCCCGGTCTCTGCCCCGGCTTCCGGACCGAGTGTCCAGATCAGGAAGGCGATCCCCCCACCGGCGGCAAGGTGAAACACGATCCCCTTGAGCCGCGCGAATTCGGCGACCGCGATTGCGATGCCCGCCGGCAGCATCGCTGCCGCTCCGGCGACGCTCGCCGCGACAAGGCCCGTGCCGACCATGGCGCCGAAGGCGACTGGATTTTCACCGGGATGCGCCGCCTGAAAGAAGCCCCAGGCCAGAAACAGACCGCTGGCGATGAGCGCGAGCACGAACCCGGCAACGATTTTCAGGAGTTGAAGCAGGAATTTTCCGCCGTCCAAGTCTCTTGTCTCCTTTAAATCATCCGGCAAATCCTTACTTGAGGCATCGCCCTGCGAATTACAACAAGCACTCCGCGCGCACCTGCGGGAAGAAACCTGCGTCAGAGGCTGCCCGTAAGTCGTCCGAGACCGGAGAAACCGCCGATTTCGGTTGACTTCCTGCCTGTTTCGCAGGATTTTATGTAGCAGCGCTAGGACATATGCAGCAGAAACCTTGGTACATGGGTCCCGAGGTTTTTTGTGCATCAAGAAGAGCCATGACCTGGCGCTAAGTTGAAACGTTAGAGGAGTTAGCGACCATTCGCCGTCCGTTCCGCGCCCCGCCTCCTACAAAGGAAGGCCCGCGCACAAACCAAGAAATTCGCGTTCGCGAAGTCCAATTGATTGATCATGAAGGCGCCAACCGTGGCGTGATACCGACCGAAGAAGCGATGGATATCGCCCTTGATGCAGGTCTGGATCTCGTTGAAATTCAGCCGAACGCAAATCCCCCCGTCTGCAAGATCCTGGATTATGGCCGGTACAAGTACCAGGCCCAGAAGAAGGCTGCGGAAGCCCGCAAGAAGCAGAAGACCGTCGAGATCAAGGAGATCAAGATGCGTCCGAACATCGACACGCACGATTACGACGTGAAGATGAAGAACATGCTGCGCTTCTTCAATGACGGCGACAAGGTGAAGGTGACGCTCCGCTTCCGTGGCCGTGAAATGGCGCACCAGGATCTGGGCATGAACCTTTTGAACAAGGTCCGCGAAGAAACCTCCGAGATTGCGAAGGTCGAGTCCGCTCCGAAGCTGGAAGGCCGCCAGATGGTCATGGTGCTGGCACCGATCAAGTAACGGACGCACCATTCTGGAATCAAAAAACCCCGCAGCATGCGGGGTTTTTTTTTGGCATCAAGCGCCTCCCCGGCAAGGACACCGGGCAAAGGCACCAGTTCAGCCTTTCATGCGGCGGCGCGCGGCAAATCCCAGTCCGGCCAGACCTGTGACCAGAAGCAATGCTCCGGCAGGCAGCGGGACCGTGGTCGGAGTTCCATTGTAGTAGATCGATGCGTGCGACAAGTTTTTCGTCGAACTCCAGGTTCCTGTCAGCGGATTTGCGACAGTTAGATCCAAAAGGAAGGCGCCGAACCCATCGCCTGCCTTTAGGGTAATCACGACGTTCGACAATCCGGCGAGCGTATCGATCGTCCAATCGCCGCTCTGCGTGCCGTTGCCGGTAGCGTCTGTGAACTCAATCGTTCCGTCGCCGTCGTTGTTGTCGTTCTTCTCGGAAAGAACCCAACCCGTCATACCGAAAAGAGAGTAGGTCGAATTGATCGTGTTCGTATCGTTTCCGGTCGTGCAAAAGGCTTGCGTCGAATTTGCCAAGGTCAGGGTCGCCCCACTGTTGCCCAGCGAGGTTTGACAGCTCATCGGGACCGCCTGAGCGGACAAGGTCGAAAGCCCAAATGTTGCAAGTGAAAGCGCAAACAGGCCTGCCAGTGAGCGTTTGAAAATACGCATACTCGTAACTCCCAAAAGTACGTAGGGTTTACGACACGTAAAAAAGGCCGGTGTGTCAAATTAAATAACATTAATTTTCAGCGCATTACGGTTAAATACAACCAAAAATATATTTAAGGTTGCATCTTGCGGTTTCCACGGTTCGTAAAACTGTCACACTCGAGAACTGAGCCAGAGCGAGCGCACTACCCCACATCAACCCACTCGCCGCGTTCTGCCGAGGCGAAGATGGCGTCGATGATCTTCATGTTCTGTATCGCGTCCTCGACCCCGTAGGTGAGCACTTTCTCGCCCAGGATCGCGCGGCTGAACAGGTCGGCAAGCTCGGCATACTGGTCGCAGGGCGCAATGGTCTCGGGCGCAAGTGCGCCGTCGCCGAGTTTGGACCCGTCATCCAGCCGCAATTCGACCGCCTCGCCCTGTGGTGCATTGAAGGGGATGAGGATTTCAAGGCGCTTTTTCGAGCCGACCAGCTGCAGCCTCTGGAACGGGGTCAACTGTGTCGACACGGTGAAGGTCAGCTGTCGGCCCGCGCCGAAATCCATCATCGCGCTGGTGATCCGGTCCGTCCCGAAATCCGGGTCGCGATCGATCAGCGAAACCACGCGCTCAGGCTCGGCCTCGAAGAAGTAGCGCCCGGCCAGCATGGTGTAGCAGCCGATATCCATCAGCGCCCCGCCGCCCATGTCCGCCCGGTTGCGGATGTTGCCGGGATCAGCATTGAAGAAACTGAAGAACCCCTGGATGGCATGAAGCGCGCCCAGTTCGCCGGAGCGGACGATGTCGCGCGCCCGGATCCATTGCGGATGCGCCCGGACCATGAAGCCTTCCGCGACCAGCCTGTCCTTCGGTAGATCGAGAAGGGTGGCCGCTTCATCTGCGCTCAGCGCCATCGGTTTTTCGCACAGGACGTGTTTTCCGGCCTCGACGGCCTGGGCCGTCACCGGAACATGCATGTGGTTGGGGAGCGGATTGTAGATCGCATCGATGTCCGGATCGGCAAAAAGCTCTTCGTAGGAGCCGTAGGCCTTTTCGATGCCGAGATCCGAGGCAACCTGTTTCGCGCGGTCAAGGTCGCGCGATGCGATGGCGGCGGCAACCCCTGTCTGGGATGCCCTGATGCCGGGAATGACCTTTTCCCTGCCGATCTTTGCTGTCGAGATGATTCCCCAGCGGACCCTGTTGCCGTCCATTTTGTTATTCTCCGAATAAAGAGGTGCAATCGCCAGTTGGCACGAAAAAATCCCGGCCTGCAAGGCCGGGACAATTCCCAAAGTAACGTCGCGTATATATAAGCCTAGAATTTCTCGGGTACGTAGAGATGCTCCGGCAGGACCTTGCGCTCGTAGTCCGGATTGGACCGCCGCTCCGGCAGGCTGACCGGGTCGTGCGGCACTTCCTCGTACGGTAGCTGCGACAGGAGATGGCTGATGCAATTCAGCCGCGCCTGTTTCTTGTCGTTGCCTTCGACGATGAACCAGGGGGCCTCCGGAATGTTGGTGCGCTCGAAGGTCTCCTCTTTCGCCTTGGTGTAGTCTTCCCAGCGGACACGCGATTCCAGATCCATCGGCGAGAGTTTCCACTGCTTGAGCGGATCGTGAATGCGCATCAGGAAGCGCAGTTGCTGCTCCTCGTCCGTGATGGAAAACCAGTATTTGATCAGCCGGATGCCCGACCGGACGATCATGCGCTCGAACTCGGGAACGTCGTTGAAGAATTGCTCGACCTGGTCTTCGCTGGCAAATCCCATCACGCGTTCGACGCCGGACCTGTTGTACCAGGAGCGGTCGAACATGACGATCTCGCCGGCCGCCGGCAGATGCGGTACGTAGCGCTGGAAGTACCATTGCGATTTCTCGCGCTCGGTCGGCGCCGGAAGGGCAACAACACGGGCAACACGCGGGTTCAGCCGCTGAGTGATGCGCTTGATGACGCCGCCCTTTCCCGCCGCATCGCGGCCTTCGAACACGACGACGATCTTCTCGCCGGTATGCTGCACCCAGTCCTGCAGCTTCACCAGCTCCGCCTGCAGCCTGAGTAGTTCGTGAAAGTATGTGTTCCGGTCGATGGTCGACTTGTGCTTCTTGTCCGAGATGAACTCAAGATCCCTGGCGATCAGGTTGTCGTCGATCTCCATCTCCAGTTCTTCATCGAGGGAATCCGCCCATTCGGCCTCAACCCAGCTCTTTGCACTTTCCTCACTCATAAATCAGTCCTCTGAAACTTCCCGACCTTCGACACTCACCAGAAGTGTGAACAGCCTAAGCATGTAAGTTTTTTGACAGTCTGACCAGTTCGATGGCGATAGGTCACTGACATGCGTCAACGGTTCGATTCTTTGCTTGTAAATGAATGAACGTTCATTTATTGAATAATCACGGAGGAAGAAATGGCTACACATGCCGTAAAGACTGCAAGCCGGCCCAAGGGCCTGGAAACGGCAAGGCGCGTGCGCAAGGCAGCCCTGAAGCGGTTCGCCAATGCCGGCTATGCCGCCGTGTCCATGCGCGAGATCGCGGCAGACGTCGGCGTCAGGCCCGGCGCGCTCTACAACCATTTCCCGACCAAGCAGGACATCCTGAAGGACCTGATGCTGAGCCACATGTCCGAATTGCTCGCCGCCTGGGAGACGGCGGACTTTCCGGGCGCCATGGATCCTCTGGAACGTTTCGTCCGCTTTCACATCCGCTATCACCTGGAACGCGCCGAAGAAGTCTTCATCTCCTACATGGAGCTTCGCAATCTGGAGCCGGATAACTTCAAGGTCATTGAACGCGAGCGTCGCCGCTACGAAGCCATCCTGACATCGATCCTGGAGGAAGGGTCCACCGCAGGCCGGTACACGGCCGACGATGCCAGGGTCGCGACCCGGGCGATCATCGCCATGCTGACCGGCATTCCGACCTGGTACCGGGACGGCGGCCGGATCGGCAAGACCGAACTTGAAGACCTCTATCTGACCATGGTGCGCAAAGCCGTTTCCCCCGAAACAACAGACCGCCCAACGGAGGCCGGATGACATGAGCATCCTGAAATCGAGCCTGTCACCGAAAAGCAGTGACTTCGAAGCCAACAAGATCGCCCATGAGGCCGCTATGGAAACCGTGAGGACGGCGGCGAGGACGGCTCTCGACGGCGGCGGAGACACTGCCCGCCAGCGTCACGTGTCCAGGGGCAAGATCCTGCCGCGCGAACGCGTTTCACGGCTGCTCGATCCGGGCTCGCCTTTTCTGGAAGTCGGCATGCTCGCGGGGCACGACATGTATGACGGCGCGGCCCCGTCTGCCGGAATGATCGCGGGCATCGGCCGGGTCGAGGGCCAGGAAGTGATGATCCTCGCCAACGATGCGACCGTGAAGGGCGGCACCTACTATCCAATGTCGGTCAAGAAACATCTCCGCGCCCAGGAAATCGCGGAACAGAACAACCTCCCCTGCATCTACCTCGTCGATTCAGGCGGCGCCAACCTGCCCAACCAGGACGAGGTTTTCCCGGATCGCGACCACTTCGGCCGCATCTTTTTCAATCAAGCGAACATGTCCGCGAAAGGAATCGCCCAGATCGCGGTCGTGATGGGAAGCTGCACGGCCGGTGGCGCTTACGTGCCTGCCATGTCCGACGAGACCATCATCGTCAAGAACCAGGGCACGATCTTCCTCGCGGGCCCGCCGCTGGTGAAGGCGGCAACCGGTGAGGAAGTCACGGCCGAGGATCTCGGCGGCGGCGACGTGCACACGCGGCTCTCGGGCGTCGCCGACCATCTGGCGCGCGACGATGCCCATGCACTGGCGCTTGCCCGCCGTGCCGTTGCCAGCCTGAACCGGGCCAAGGCGGATCAACTGGCACTGCAGACACCGGAAGATCCGCTTTACGACCCGGAAGAAATCCTGGGCGTCGTCCCGGCCGACCTCAAGACGCCCTACGACATTCGCGAAGTGATTGCCCGCGTAGTCGACGGATCGCGTTTCGATGAATTCAAGGCACGCTATGGCACCACGCTCGTTTGCGGGTTTGCGCATATCCACGGAATGCCGGTCGGCATCGTCGCCAACAACGGTGTGCTGTTTTCCGAAAGCGCGGTCAAGGGCGCGCATTTCGTCGAGCTGTGCTCCCAGCGCAAGGTGCCGCTTGTGTTCCTTCAGAACATCACCGGTTTCATGGTCGGACAGAAATATGAAAGCGGCGGCATCGCCAAGGACGGTGCCAAGCTGGTGACCGCGGTCGCCACCACCTCCGTTCCCAAGATCACGATGCTGGTCGGCGGCTCGTTCGGCGCCGGCAATTACGGCATGTGCGGCCGGGCCTATTCGCCCCGCTTCATGTGGACATGGCCGAACTCCCGCATTTCGGTCATGGGCGGCGAGCAGGCTGCGGGCGTTTTGGCGACCGTCCGCCGCGACGGCATTGAACGCAAGGGTGGCAGCTGGACGGCCGAGGAGGAACTGTCCTTCAAGCAGCCGATCATCGACCAGTTCGAGGAACAGGGCCATCCGCTCTATGCCACGGCCCGCTTGTGGGACGACGGCATTGTCGACCCGCGCAAGACCCGCGACATCCTGGGCCTCTCCCTGTCGGCCGCGCTCAACGCACCGATTGACGACACCCGCTTCGGTCTCTTCAGGATGTGACCCGATGAGCCGGATCGAAACACATGTCGGCGACATCACACGGCTGACGGTCGACGCCATCGTCAACGCGGCCAATTCATCACTGCTCGGCGGCGGCGGGGTGGATGGCGCCATTCACCGGGCCGCCGGACCGGACCTCCTCCGGGAATGCCGCCTCTTGAACGGCTGCAAGACCGGAGACGCCAAGATCACCGCCGGATACGATTTACCGGCAAGGCACGTCATTCATACCGTCGGCCCGGTCTGGCATGGCGGTACCGAAGGCGAACCCGGACTGCTCGCCAGTTGCTACGAATCCAGCCTCCGCCTTGCTGCAGCCAACAACTGCCGAACGGTCGCTTTTCCGGCGATTTCTACCGGTATCTACGGCTATCCCACAGGGCTGGCCGCTGAAACGGCCGTTGGAACCATCCGGAACACCCTGGAAGAATTGCCGGACATCGAAACGGTCACGCTGGTTGCATTCGATGATGCGGCCCATGCCTACCTGCTCAAGGCGCTGGAGAGGAAAGAAGACTGATGTTCAAGAAAATCCTCATAGCCAATCGCGGCGAGATTGCCTGCCGCGTCATCGAAACGGCCAAACGCCTCGGCATCCGGACCGTCGCGGTCTATTCGGACGCCGACGCAAACGCCAAGCACGTTGCCATGGCGGACGAAGCCTTCCGCATTGGTCCGGCCCCGGTGGGCGAGAGTTATCTCAAAAGCGAGAGACTTATCGAAGCCTGCCGGAAAAGCGGCGCGGAAGCCGTTCACCCGGGCTACGGCTTTCTCTCCGAAAACCCCGACTTCGTCGAAGCGCTCGGCACAGCAGGCATTGCCTTCATAGGCCCGAGCGCCAGGTCCATCCGCGCCATGGGTCTGAAGGACGCGGCCAAGGCCCTGATGGAAGAGGCAGGCGTTCCGGTCGTTCCCGGCTATCACGGGGAGAACCAGGATGCGGAGTTCCTGAAAGCCCGGGCAGACGAAATCGGCTACCCCGTCCTGATCAAGGCGCGCGCGGGCGGCGGCGGCAAGGGCATGCGCCGCGTCGACGATCCGAAGGATTTCGGCAGCGCCCTGGATGGCGCCCAGCGCGAAGGCGAGGCAAGTTTCGGCGACGGGCGCGTCCTGATCGAGAAGTATCTCACCAAACCGCGTCATATCGAGATCCAGGTTTTCGGCGACAGCCACGGCAATGCGGTCCACCTGTTCGAGCGCGATTGCTCCCTGCAGAGACGCCATCAGAAAGTGATCGAGGAAGCGCCCGCGCCCGACATGCCGGAAGAGATGCGCGCGGCCATGGGCGAGGCTGCAGTCCGGGCCGCCAAGGCGATCGACTATTCCGGTGCGGGGACGATCGAGTTCATTGCCGATGTCTCGGACGGGTTGCGGTCCGACCGGTTCTATTTCATGGAAATGAACACCCGGCTGCAGGTCGAACATCCCGTGACCGAACTGATCACCGGGGAAGACCTTGTTGAATGGCAGCTGCGTGTCGCTTCCGGTGAAACATTGCCGAGAACCCAGGAAGACCTCGCCTTTTCCGGTTGGGCCTTCGAAGCGCGGCTCTATGCGGAAGACGCACCCAAAGGGTTTTTGCCCGCCATCGGCACGCTGGAGCATCTGGCGCTTCCCGATGCAATTGCCCGCGTCGACAGCGGCGTGCGATCGGGCGACGAGATCACGCCCTACTACGACCCGATGATAGCCAAGGTCATCGTTCACGGCCCGACCCGGGACGCGGCACTGGGCAAACTGCTGGCCGCCCTTGAGGCCACGGAAGTGGCCGGCTGCGTGACCAACGCCGCTTTCCTGTCGGCGCTGTGCCGCCATGCCGGGTTCGCCAGGGGCGACGTCGATACGGGACTGATCGATCGGGACCTGGCCGACCTCATCGACGTACCGGATGCTCCGGAAGACGCCGTCGCGCTCGCCGCACTCGCCGCGCTCGGTCTCACCCGTCCCGCGGAAGGCAGGGATCCGTTCGAGACGCTCGCCGGATGGCGCATCTGGAGTGCCTCGCGGCAGTTCGCCTTGCTGGAGATCGGCGGAGAGCGGCGCGACATCGAAGTCCGCGTCCTTGGAAACCGCCGCTTTGCCGTGCACTTGGACACCGAGGTCAAGACCTATGAGATCGTCCGGGTCGATGGTCACGCATTGACCTATGACTGCGACGGTCACAGGGCGGGCGCCAAGGTGATTGTCGGTGAACACGACCTGACCGTCTTCCAGAACGGATACGCGTTTTCGATCGGCCTGCCCGACCGGCTCAGCGGCGACGAGGATGCGGTCGGTGCGGGTGATCAGCTGATCGCACCAATGCCCGGTCTCGTGAAAGTCGTCTTCGCCGCAGAGGGGGAGGAGGTCGTCAAGGACCAGCCGCTGCTCATTCTCGAAGCGATGAAAATGGAACACACGCTGAAGGCCCCGCGCGATGGCATCGTCGGCGCGCTTCTCGTTACGGAAGGTGAACAGGTGACCGACGGCACCGTTCTACTTGCCTTGAAGGAGGAAGCCGATGCTGCCGCATGATGCGCAGAGCTACGCGGATCTCTGCGCGCGTTTTTCCTGGGACATACCCGAACGCTTCAACATCGGAGCGGCAATCTGCGATGCCTGGGCGGACCGGGAACCGTCCCGCGAAGCGCTGATCTACGTGGAGGAGGGCGGCGATACCGCCACATATACCTACGCAGACCTCAAACGGCTGTCGAACCAGTTGGCCAATCTTCTGGTCAGTGTCGGCGTTCAGGCCGGAGATCGTGTCGGCGTGTTGCTGCCGCAGCGGCCCGAAACCGCGTATGCGCATATCGCGTCCCTGAAAGCCGGAGCGATCTCGATCCCGCTCTTTACTCTTTTCGGCGAGGAGGCACTCGAATACCGGCTGCGCGATTCGGGTACGAAGGTCGTGATTACGGACAGGAACGGCGCCGCGAAACTGGAACCGCTGAGAGACCGTCTTCCGCACCTGAGTGCGGTCTTCTGCGTCGATGGCGAGGACAGCAGCGCCGACGATCTGGCAAGCCGCATGGCCGGGCACATGACCGAGTTCGAGCCTTTCGACACGGGCCCGGATGACCCCGCCATCATCATCTACACGTCCGGAACCACCGGCCAGCCCAAGGGTGCGCTCCACGGTCACAGGGTTCTGCTCGGCCACCTGCCTGGCGTGGAGATGAGTCATGACTTCCTCGGCCAGCCTGGGGACCGCATCTGGACACCCGCCGACTGGGCCTGGATCGGCGGCCTGCTCGATGTGCTGATGCCCGCGCTCTTTCTTGGCGTCCCCGTCATCGCCTGCAGGTTCGCGAAATTCACCGCCGAAAGTGCCTTCCAGTTACTTGCCGACCAGCAGATCCGCAACACGTTCCTGCCGCCCACGGCCCTGAAGATGATGCGCCAGGTGCCGGCTGCCCACGAGCGCTGGCAGCTTGATTTGCGGTCGGTGGCCTCCGGCGGCGAAACGCTTGGCGCGGAGCTGATCGACTGGGGCCGTCAGACCTTCGGACTGACGATCAACGAATTCTACGGCCAGACCGAATGCAACATGATCGTCTCCAGCTGCAGCAGCTTGATGCCGGCAAGGCCGGGCATCATGGGCCGCGCGGTTCCGGGCCATCGCGTCGCCATCGTTGACGATCACGGAGAACCGCTGCCGGCAAACACGCTCGGCAACATCGCCGTCAAACGGCCCGACCCGGTGATGTTTCTGAAATACTGGAACAACGACGCGGCCACGGCGGAAAAGTTCGCCGGCGACTGGATGCTGACCGGAGACACGGGCCAGCAGGACGACGATGGCTGGCTGCATTTCGTCGGCCGGGATGACGATGTCATCACATCTTCCGGTTACCGGATCGGCCCCGGTGAAATCGAGGACTGTCTGCTCCGCCACCCGGCCGTTGCCATGGCTGGCGTTGTCGGCAAACCGGACCCCCAGCGCACCGAGATCGTCAAGGCGTTCATCGTGCTGAAGGACGGCGTCGAACCAACCGACGCGCTCGCCGGAGACATCGCCGAATTCGTCAAGACCCGCCTCGCAGCACATGAATATCCGCGCGAGGTTGCCTTCGTCGACGCCCTGCCCATGACCACGACCGGAAAGGTTATCCGGCGCGAACTGCGGGCACGTGCAGAGCGGGAGGGGTGAGCCTGATGACAGCGCACGGACGCACCTTTATCTGTCATTCCAGACATCAGCGTGAGCAAAGCGGACACAACGAAAGACCGGCAAGGATGCGCACGCCGAGCGGGAGCGATGAGCAAGTTGAAAAGCGCCGGAACAACCTTCAATTGTCATTCCTGCGCAGGCAGGGATCCAGCACTCACTATGTCTTGCAGCCATTACAAAGGCCGAGGTTTACTGGTTCCCGGCTCTCGCTGCACTCGGCCGGGACGACAAGTCTGGAAAGACAACCTGCCAAAATCTTTTCTCCCAAATGAGCACCAACATGCCCGAATTCGTCACAATCTTCGAAATGGGTCCGCGCGACGGGCTGCAGAACGAAAAGCGGTTCGTCCCGACCGAACGCAAGATCGAACTGGTCGATCGCCTGTCGGACTGCGGCTTCCGCAAGATTGAAGTCACCAGCTTCGTCAGTCCCAAATGGGTGCCGCAAATGGCCGATGCGCAGGACGTCATGGACGGGATCTACCGGCATCCGGCCGTGGTCTACTCCGTCCTGACCCCCAACGTGAAAGGCTACACGGCCGCCCGCAAGGCATCAGCCGACGAGGTTGCGATCTTCGGATCGGCATCGGAAGGCTTTTCAAGGAAGAACATCAACTGCTCGGTTGCCGAAAGCATCGAACGGTTCAAACCTCTGCTCAAGAAAGCCGAGCAGGACGCGATGCCCGTGCGCGGCTACGTCTCCTGCGTTACCGATTGCCCCTATGACGGACCGACACCACCGGAGAAGGTCGCGGACGTTGCCGGCCAGCTGCTCGAACTCGGCTGCTACGAGATTTCCCTCGGCGACACGATCGGTGCGGGCACCCCGGAGACGATCGGAAAAATGCTCGACGCTGTCCTGGCGGCCGTACCGGCCGACCGGTTGGCAGGTCATTACCACGACACCAAGGGCCTGGCGCTTGCCAACATCGACGTCAGCCTTGAGCGCGGCGTGCGCGTCTTCGACAGCGCGATTGCGGGTCTCGGCGGCTGCCCCTATGCGCCGGGCGCCAAGGGCAATGTCGCGACCGAAGCCGTGATCGCGCTCGTCGAGGAGAAGGGTTTTGAAACAGGTATCAGATCCGATCGGCTGGAGGCCGTCGCGGACTATGCGCGCAGCCTGAGGAGCGTCGAGCCATGACCTTTGAAACCCTATCGATTGCGCAGGATGATCGCGGCGTCGCAACCCTGACGCTTAACCGTCCGGACAAACACAATTCAATGTCCGCACAGATGATTGCCGACCTAACAGAGGCCGCCGCTCAGCTCGCTTCGGCGGATGACATTCGAGCCGTCGTTCTGACCGGCGCGGGCGACAGCTTCTGCGCCGGTGGCGATCTGTCCTGGATGCGTGAGCAGTTCGAGGCGGACAGGACAACCCGCATGGCTGAAGCGCGCA
This sequence comes from Roseibium sp., assembly GCF_965232425.1. Classification (GTDB taxonomy): domain Bacteria; phylum Pseudomonadota; class Alphaproteobacteria; order Rhizobiales; family Stappiaceae; genus Roseibium. The sequence goes on along the minus strand of NZ_OZ246971.1, from coordinate 2,894,939 downwards.
AGCTTGCCATGATGCTGAAAGCGCTGAATGAATTGCCCAAACCCCTGATCGGACGCGTTCAGGGACAGGCGTTTGGCGGCGGCGTCGGCCTGATGAGCGTCTGTGACACGGTGGTTGCCGTCGAGATGGCGCGTTTCGGCCTGACCGAGGTGCGGCTTGGTCTGATCCCGGCCACCATCAGCCCCTATGTCCTTGCCCGCATGGGCGAAGGCAAGGCCCGGCGCGTTTTCATGTCGGCGCGGATCTTTTCCGCGGAAGAAGCAAGGGCGCTCGATCTGGTTTCGAATGTGACCGACGAGGCCGGACTGCAGGCCGCCGTCGAAAGGGAAATCAAGCCGTATCTGGGCGCTGCCCCGGCAGCGGTCGCCGCCTCCAAGGCACTTGCCAGGTCACTCGGCCCGGTGATCACCGATGAGGTCATCGAGGATACGATCCGGCGTCTCGCCGATACCTGGGAAACCCCGGCCGCCCGCGAGGGTATCTCCGCATTTTTCGAAAAAAGAAAACCTGACTGGGTGTCCGGCTGAGCGCCCGCCGGAGGTGACTGCCCGGCCGGACGTCAGGGCGTTGCCTGACGACGTGCGTGTTCGATCAGGGCGGCGATGCGCGCGACTTCCACCTGTTCGGTCTTGGGTCCCTCTGGCTCAGGTCCGCCATACATGCGCTCGCGCCGCCTTCGGATCTTCTTGCGCTGCCACTCGCTGATGCCCTCCGGCAAGTCGATGCCGGCCCGGTCCATGCCGATGAGGATCCTCTGCAGATCGGGAATGAGTTCGGATGAAATCGTGAAGGTGCCGGTCACAGGATGCTGGAATACCAGCGTCTTGGTGCTTTCGGCTCCGTTCAGGAGCACGGCTTTCTTGTGTCCGATGGAGCCGATTGTCGACTGGAACCACGCGACCCAGCCGGAGGCTTCCCAGAGGCGAACCTCGATCTTCTTCAGTTCCTCGTAAGGAACCCGCGCGCGCCGGCCGAACTGGGTGAATTCGAAGCCGTTTCCGAAGAACCGGACCCAGGAGGTTTCCTGTCGTACGGCCACGGCGAAGAACAGGAAAGCCATGCCGGCGGGCAGAAGTACCGACAGGGAGAGGAGCGCAAGCGCACCCGATGTGTTTGCCATTCCAAGAAGTGCGATCGGGAAGAACACAATTCCAATCCCGAAACCGATGGCATCCAGCGTCTGTATCGACGGCCTCGAAACCGGTCTGATCGCCCCGGACGGCGCTGTGGGACGCGGCAGGGCAGCGTAGATGCCGCCAGACGCGAGCAGACAGACCAGAGAGCTGAGCGGCGACATGAAGTAGAAGCTGCCCACAATGGCCAGCACGCCAAGGCTTAATGGTAACACGCGTCGTAAAAATTCAATTTTGGCCGATTTGCCCAAACCGCTCTCCATGCTTTCGAACAGCGAAACCGTAACAAACTGGGGAGACTTACTGATTCTTCCATTGAATCAACTGAGCGAAGCGAAATCAACAAAGAGATCGAGCTATCCAGAAACAATGTAACCGTATTCGTGAAGATGCACGGCCAAACTAGATTAAATTTAGAGCCAAATTGGCTTTCTCTTCGCCTGGGTTGTCAGGCAAGCAATTGAAAAGACGGCAGATCCGATGCGCCCCGGTCCGGCCGGCAGGTCTCAAGGCCGCGTCTGTTGAAATTCCGCGTTGATCCAGTCCAGGAAAGCCTCGGAGGCGGGCGTCACCGCATGTGACGCTGGCGGAAACAGGAAATAGGCTTCGGCCAGCGGCGCCGAATGGGCAAAGGGGCTGACCAGGACCCCGGCTTCCAGCAAATCGCCGGCAAGCGTGTTGTGCGCCATGGACATCCCTGCCCCCCGCGTCGCGGCGGTAATCGCGATCACGTAGGTCGACGACAGGTTGACGTCGCCCTCCCGGTCGAAGTCCTGCCCCTGCGATTTGAACCAGGTGCTCCAGGTCGCCGTTGTGCCCGCACAATCGAAGAGGGTTGCCGAGCCAAGGTCCGGCCGGCCATTCTGATAATCCGGCGAACAGACCGGAAAACACCGGTCAGTCGCAAGGCACTCGGCTGCCGCAGACATTTCCTCGGGACGGCCGAAACGGATTTCGACCGTCGCGGAAGCAGCATGCCGTTCCGGATCCCAGATCGGCGTCACGATGTTCAGGACCAGCCAGGGGTGCTGCGCATAGAGACGCTTCAGACGCGGCGCGAGCCAGAACACGGAAAACGCCATGTTGCACTGAAGGGTCAGGTTCGCGCCCCTGTCCGCCCCGACGAACGCCTGTGTGCTCGTGGCAATCAGGTCGAAGGCCTCGCGAAGACTGGGCAGGTAGTTGGCACCGTCTTCCGTCAGTTCGAGCGCACGCGTCTTGCGCACGAACAGATCCCGCCCCAGAAAAGCCTCGAGGCTGCGCACATGCTGGCTGACCGCCGACTGGGTCAGGTTGAGTTCCGCCGCGGCCCGCGTGAAACTCAGGTGACGCGCGGACGCTTCGAAGGCGCGCAGCCAGGTCAGGGGAGGCAGGTTCGACTGAGACATAAGATGCATAACCCATGCATTAATTTTGTTAATGTCATAGCCTTGAAATGTTTGTTTGTCAGCAGCGGCCGGCCCTGCGAGGATCGGAAAACTTGTGAAGGAGAGGGTGAATGTTGAAGCTCGCAGAAAACGCGAATATGAGCCACTGGCAGGAACGCGTGGACATGGCGGCCGCGTTTCGCTGGACGGCCCGGCTGAACCTGCATGAAGCCGTCGCGAACCACTTCAGCCTGGCCGTCAACGACGACGGAACGCAGTTCCTGATGAACGCCAACCAGCAGCATTTCAGCCGCATCAAGGCGTCCGACCTTTTGCTTCTGGACGCGAACGACCCGGAGACGATGGAAGCGCCCAATGCGCCCGATCCGACCGCCTGGGGCCTGCACGGCTCCATTCACAGGCTTTGCCCGCATGCCCGCTGCGTCATGCATGTGCATTCAATCCATGCGACGGTGCTTGCCTGCCTGAAAGACAGCACCCTGCCCCCGCTCGACCAGAATGCGGCGACATTTTACGGCCGTCAGGTGGTCGACGAAGGTTATGGCGGTCTCGCCTTCGAAGATGAAGGTGCGCGGTGCGCCTCCCTGCTGACCGACCCCAAGGTCAAGACCATGATCATGGGCAATCACGGCGTCCTGGTCATCGGCGACACGGTCGCCGATACGTTCAACCGCCTCTACTATTTCGAACGCGCCGCGGAAACCTATATCCGTGCCCTGCAGACCGGCCAGCCGCTGCGCATCATGCCGCACGACGTCGCCGAAAAGACGGCACAGGAACTGGAAGACTATCCGGGACAGGCCGATCAGCATCTCAACGAACTGAAGGCCATTCTCGACGACGAGAAATCCGACTACGCGAGCTGAAGAATGCCCGACTACGTTCCGACAAACGCCGCCTCTTCAGGTGTGAAACTCGACAAGAAAACCCTGAAGGCCATCGCGGCCCGGTCCGACCGGCCCGGTCTCGTCTATCTGGCCCAGTGGGGCTTCGGCCTGCTGATCACCGGTTCTCTCGTCTGGTGGTCTGTCGGCACGGTCTGGATGTGGCCTGCCATGCTCGTGCACGGGATCCTGCTAAGCGTTCCAAGCTACGCGATAAGCCACGAAACGGCTCACGGGACCGCGTTCCGCACAAGGTGGCTGAACGAAGCTGTGCTGTGGGTCACGTCGCTGATCTACATGGAAGAGCCGCTGCACCGGCGCTACACGCACACCAACCACCACACCCATACCTGGCATGTCGGCAAGGACAGCCAGATGCCCTTCGACACGCCGATGGGCTTCGGTGGCTGGATGGCGGAGATTACCGGTTTTGCGCTGTTGCGTTTCCATCTGTCGGTGTTTCTCGGTCTTGCGCTCAGGCGCTACACGCCGGTGATGGTCTCCGTGGCACCGGAAAGCGAGTTTCCCAAAATGACCCGCAACGCCCGGATCATGCTGGCGATCTATGCGGCGATCCTCGCGGCTCCTTTTTTCGGGATCTGGTGGCCCGTCTGGCTGCTGGTTGTTCCACGCATTCTCGGCGCGCCGGTCATGTTGCTGTTCACGCTTATCCAGCACGTCGAACTTCAGGAAAACGCGCCGTCGATCCTGGAAAGCACGCGCTCGTTCCGCGGCAGCCCGGTCGCGAATTTCCTCTACATGAACATGAACAATCACGTTGAGCATCATCTCTACCCGCAGGTTCCATTCCACGGCCTGCCGGCCTTGTCGGAAGCGGTCAGGAACCAGTTGCCGGAACCGGATCCGGGCTTTTTCCGGACCAACTGGGAGGTGTTTCTGGTCGCACTGCGCCGCTCCATGGGCCTGTCGACAAAAGCCATGAGCATACGCCAGGCGCCGCACATGATCACCGAAGGCGGACCGGTGCGCCGCATCGCCGAGCGCACGATGTGAGAACGTTCGTTCCTCGCACCCCGCTTGTACGTCTGCCTTGCGACCTCCAGCCCGTTGCGACTCGAGACTCATTTGACAAGGAGATCCGATGACGACCTGGGTTGACGCCTGCGCCACGGACGATATCGACGAAAACGACCTCATCGCCTGGCACCACGACGGCCACCGCTACGCGATCTACAACACCGACAAGGGCTTCTTCGCAACGGACCTGATGTGCACGCACGAGGAAGAAAGCCTCGAGGAAGGCCTCGTGATGGACTGCATCATCGAGTGCCCGCTCCATGGCGGCCGCTTCGACATCCGCACCGGAGAAGCGCTGTCTGCGCCGGTCAGCATCGACCTGAAAACCTATCCGGTGAAAGTGGCAGGCGGGCGCGTGCTCGTGGCCCTGGGTTGACAGTCCGGGCCTAGGGAACAGACCCGCACGGCGCAGCACGATTACAGAGCGTACGTAACGTAATCTGGATCACAGCCCCGCGCCGCTCACGCTTCTATCGTCCTTGCAGATCGCAACGGCACAAGGTGCCCGGATACGAGGAACAAGGACATGGAAGTACTGAAAAACCCGCCTTTCATAACGTCTCATCAGGTGAGCGGTTCCAACGCGGACGCGCCGTCGGATCAGGACACGTTCCAGTTCCGCGAGCAGCCGACGAGCAGCGCAGGCGACCACGACGACTGGATCCCGATCGAAACCATGAGCCCGCCGATTCATGGTCCCGGACGGTCTGCTGCAGAAGGGGGCCACACCACCTGGATCCCGATAGAGACCATCAACCAGTCGCCCCACAAGCCCGGACAATCCGGAGGCCAGGAGGACCAGCCCGGCACGCCGATTTTCGAGCTCGGTCAGGACGGCCCGATCATATTCGACGATTATTCCTTCTTTTGATTGCCGAACAGGACAGCAGGTCATCATACTGTCGGCCTCCGACCAAGACCGGGAGGCTCACATGCCGTCAATCGAAATTCAGGTAGTGGAGGGCGTCTTTTCCGACGAAGAGAAAAGACGGATCATCGAGGATGTAACAGACGCCTTTGCAGGTGTCGCCGGCCAGACGATAAGGGCCGGCACCTCCGTGCGCATACAGGAAATCCGCAGCGGTTCGTGGGGCTACGCCGGCAAGCAGATCACGACCGAGGTCGCCCTGGAAATGAAGAACAGGGGCTGAGGCCTTTTTAGCGGGAAACCGGGAAAACCGCGTGCCGCACCCGAACGCCGCCCGTCCTTTATGGCCCCCCACGACTGCGAAGCTGTCTGCGCACCCGGAAGGGGTCAGCCAGACCGGTGAAGGCAGGCCAATTCAAGGTAAGACGCTATCTCTTGAAAGCCGATTTCAGTTTTTCCTTCAAGGCATGTGCGCGTCCTGATGAGGACTTCAGCGCGGACGGATCACGGCGCAGCATCAGATCGATTTCCCACATGATCCTCTGTGGGGCCTTGTGAATGCGCTGATCCAGGAAATGCTCACCCTTGAAGCGCGATCCGGTTCTCGTGTATCCGACAAGAATGAACGGAGCCTCGCGCTGACAGCGATTGGCCTGTTCATAGAGGTATTCCAGGCGCCGCCGTTCCTTTTCGACGCGATCCATCCACTGCCCTTCAAGCTGGCCATTGGCCATCATGGCAAGAAGTGTGCTGGTCTCGGCCTCGGTGATCAGATAGGTACCGAGGATCGGTGCCGCTTCCAGGATCGTTTCGTTGTCGAATACCCTCTGGCGCAGCAGTTTGTTGGCCTTGGTGTATTCCCGGTAGTCACGGATCACCAGGAACAACACCTGGATCAGAGTGACTGCCGCCTTGCTGATGCCAATCGCGGGCCCGGTAGCCGCGCCGAGGTCGACAAAGAGCCCGGCCGTCTGGGCGCCGCCGGCCGTCAGATTGGTACCCGACATGATCATGTACTGCGTGCGCTTGCGCTCAATGAGCCGCTGGACGGCATCAACCGACTGCATCGGCTGACCCGGTGCAATCAGTTTTGCGCTCACCTTTCCGACCTTGTTGGCATCATACCAGCGCATCGCGCCCTTGATGCCGTTGGTGGCGCCCTTGCCGAGGTTGGTGATAGCACCCAGGAGCGGCATGCATCCGAGTATTTCGGTGGCAATCTCGGCACCGCCCTCCACAGCCACGGCATCCAGAATCCCACCCGATTTGAGGATCTGCGTAATTTCGGTGATGATTTCCTGCTGGACCGGCGACGGTTCACCGTTATATCCGGTCTCAAAGGTCGGATCGAACTTGCTGCTGTCCGTCATGGCAAGCGTGATGCTCTCCTCGATGCCGGTCATGATCAGCTCGCGGACCGAGGTCTTGGCCATACCATCGCCGCCTTTTTTGAAGGCCTTCCAGAAACCGCCCTGTTTCGCGCGATGGGTTCCCATCTGTATGCCGGAAGCCGGTCCGCGCCGCGGCTCCGCCTTGACGAAACTCGCCCCCCTGTGCCCACCGGCGGTCACGGGTCCGCGTGCCGTAGTCGGACGCGCGCCGCTCCAGGTCGATTTGGACGGCTCCGTGCGGCCGTGTTTTTCCTCGAACGCATCCAGTTCGCCGCCAAGCGACTGTTTTGCCGCCTTGAGCATCTCCTTGTATTTGGCCTTTGACCCGGGACGCCACTTAAGGTGGGTGTTGTTGAGCACCCGCGCGCTCAGACTGTTTGCCGCCTCAACGACGACCTCGCGCATCACTTCCATATCGGCATGAGACATTTCATTCATGGACAACCAATCCTGACGTTAGGGCACAATCTTGAGCAGACTAGAGAGTCGTACCGGGCCGTCAAGCGGAATGGAAACAGGTGCGGTCTGCGCACGGCCCGCCTGCTGCCGGCATCACATCGTTGAAATGCCGTGGGAATTTCAAACAGGTGACGCAGGGACCCGGCGGGCCGGTCAATGCTGTCCTGTCAATCCGTTTGGCACCACGCGTGCTGTGTGCCACTCTCTCTTCAACCGAACGGAGCGGGACGTCATGCCGGATGACAAGTTGAAGGGATGGAACTATCTGCCTGACGTGCCGCTGAAGACCTCACCCTTTTTCACATGGCCGTTGAACCCGGTCGAGATGGTGAAATGGCTCTGGAATTCGTGGTTCCTGATCACCGAGAAGCTGATCATCGTCGGCATAGCCTTCGCCTGCTATGTCTGGTTTCAGCCGCCTCTTGAAGACATGAGGACGCTTGAACCCGGCTGGATCGCGCAGATCTACATGCGCAACATCCTGCTGACCCTGATCGTCGCCGGATCGCTGCATCTCTGGTTCTATACATTTTCGGCACAGGGCCGGAAACTGAAGTTCGACCCGCGCCCGCTGATGATCGACGGCAGGCAGTTCACACTTGGCGGGCAGGTGCGCGACAACATGGTCTGGACGCTCGGAAGCGGCGTCCTGATCTGGACGGCCTTCGAAGCAATCTGCTTCTGGGCGCTGGCCAACGGTGACATGAAACTGATCACCTTCGAGGCCGATCCGGTCTGGTTCGTTGCGATCTTCTTCCTGATCCCCGTCTGGGAGAGCTTCTATTTCTACCTCATCCACCGGCTGCTTCACGTGCCGTTTCTCTACCGGCACGTCCATTCCCTGCACCACCGCAACATCAATGTCGGTCCCTGGTCCGGCATGTCCATGCACCCGGTGGAACAGGCCATCTTTCTCGGATCGGTGTTCATCCACTTTCTGATCGGCGCTCATCCAGTGCATATCCTGTTCCACCTCCAGTATTATTTCCTGACCGCGATCACGACCCATACCGGCTTCCAGGGGCTCCTGATCAACGACAGGAACCGCCTCTCGCTCGGAACTTTCCATCACCAGATGCATCACCGCTATTTCGAGTGCAATTACGGCAGCCTGGAGATCCCCTGGGACAAGTGGTTCGGCTCCTTCCACGACGGCACCGCGGAAGCCAACGAGCGCATGCAGGCCCGCCGCCGGAAGATGATGGGTTAACTGGTTTCGTGCCGTCGGACGATCGGCCCGCGTTTCAAGATCGCGACGCCGTTTGAGCAAAGGCAAAAGTTCTGGCGTAAACACACCATTGCCCGCTGCCTCCAGAACCAGCCAAATGCGGGCCGCCATCGCAAAGCACGCGCGGGGCATCGCTGCAAACGTTCCCAAGGGCAGAATTTCCTTGATCACAATCCGACAGCGAGTGAGTGTTTACCAGACCGGTGGGTCGCTTGGGTACGTCCGTTGGCAGCAGCTAGCCGGCTAAAGTGTAAGCTACACCGGATATCCGCATTGACAGGTCATTGTCTCGATGTGACCAAATTGGGCGGGTCAAGCAAGGAGCCGGCATGCCAGACTACCCGAACGACCAAGCACCCGAGCAAAGCTTGCTGGCAAGCAAAAAGGAAGCGTTTTCGGCCGAATTCCCCCCCAGGGTCCAAGACAGTGCGATCAGCAAGATGTGGGATTTGCTTGTTGCCGGCATCAATACGCAGTGGCGCTTCATCCAGGAGAATCCGCGCAGCGCCAAGTCCAGAACCAATCCTGAATATCAGGAATTGGCTGAGCGGTATTCGGAACATCTTTCGGTCATCGCTCCCGGTCGGCCATTCGCGCTCTGGACCGGAGGCATAGCCGTCAGTCTGTACGCCCGCGAAAAACGGAATTGCACGACCCTTGAAAATACGGTTCTGGGCAACGCAATCCACAAAATGAATCTGCACGAAACCTGCGTGCCGTGGGATTGTATTGGACCGTTGTGGAACAGTATCTCGCGAATGTTTGTTGCAAAAATGCAAGGTCAGTCCGTTTATCTCTTCATGAGGACCCATGCTCCGCTCAGTATTTTTTATCGGCAGGAATTGACGCAGCTGGCAGCTTTACCGGCGATTCCAAGGACACCGGCCGACAACAGCCTCAACGCCGGGGCAACGATGCAGGAACTCATAACAAGGTTGAACCGTCTGAAACCCAATGGAAGCTCATCCCTCGGGCTTTACTTCGTCGCGCTATACGCCGAGCGAAACAATCCGACACCGGACGAATTCAGGGAAATCGATGCGTCCGGTCATCTCGTTGCACGGCACAATTTTAACAGGGAGCGAGATGCGGTCGCAGCTATCAAGCGGTTTCACGTGTTCAAAATAATGGAAAGCGACAGGGTTTATCGGGAGCTTGCCGGCAAGCGGGACGTTCGTGACATGAAACTGTTCGCAGCGAACGACGGCGTCTGGCAAGGGATCGATCCCAAGCCGGAGTGGTGGGACGAACTGGCCAGAGCATGGCAGCGCGCACAGGCGGCCTCCAACTCTGTGGCAGCCTCCGAGATGAAGCTGGATTGATATCGGCACAAAAGGCTCTCAAACAAGCGTCGCTTTTGAACGCCCCGCCGCTCATCGACTGATGGTCAACATGGCCCCATCCGGCGGTGGGATGGAAAGCGTTTTCAAAATGCAGCCCGGTTCGCATTCTGAAACATGAACTTTGCATAACCAGACCAATTCCGCCGCCTTCGCTCCACCAGACCACCCTTTTGAGATGGCACCGATGTTGCCACGGAACGAGGGCAACCACTTGTTACAGCAAGGGTGCCGGCGCTTCAGGGTCCTTGCACACAACATCTCTGAGCGCAGATGCAACAGCGTTTTCATCGTGTGCGAGAGGGATATTTTAGATGTTCAAGAAATTCATCGGAACCACGCTTGTGGCGATGGTCCTGGCCGGACCGGCGCACGCCCTGACCATGGGCTACACCGAAGGCTCGCGGGATCTTGTCGACGGCACGCAAAAACTGGGTGATGCCTCGTCCAGCCCCCTGGGGTCCAATCTTGGAGCATTGGGTTTCGGCACGTCGGAATACCGTCAGATCGATCTTCATGGCCGGATTGTCGGTGCCACCGACGTATTTTCCTTCAGCGCCACGTCGAACTTTATCGTCGAGTTCATATTCGGTCCGATTTCCGTCAAGAACGGCACGAAGACGGTCGATGGCGGTTTCGTCCAGGAGGGCAGCACCGGAAACAGGTCCGAATTCGTTCTGGAATTGTCGGACACCTCCGACAGCAGGATGTTTCAGACCAACATCCTGTCCGAAGCGGACAACATGGGCACATCGCTCATCTTCAAGGCGATGGCAGGCACGCCTTACACATTCTCGGTTCAGAACGGACCGGACAACAACCCGAGCGGCGCAGCCACCTATGACATCCGGTTGACGGCAGTCCCCATACCGGCAGCACTGCCGCTTCTTGCCGGGGGTCTTGGTATCCTCGGCCTTGCGGGTTGGCGCAGGAAGAAAGCTGCCTGAGGCAGATCCGGAAAAACGGGTCAAGAGGCGGTCCTTCGGGGCCGCCTTTTTCATTTGGCGGCATTGTGCCGGAGGCGTACCAAACGATAGGGCGTCTCGCCCTGAAACGGCAAGGCAGACAATCAGTTCAAACTGAGTGGTGCAGGCTGGAAGTAAAACCTAGAGCAAATCCGCGCTCAAGTAGCGCAGGAAAACATGGTGCCGCTGATAGGACTCGAACCTACGACCCCATCATTACGAATGACGTGCTCTACCAACTGAGCTACAGCGGCGTTTCCCGGTGGCGGGAAGGGCGCGCGTGGTGCGCGCGGGCTCGATCATGATCGAGTGGGCCGCTAATTACCGGAGCTTGAGGCCAGATGCAAGAGGCATATGGCAGGTTCCCGGCAGGACAGCCGAAATTGTTTTCAAAGGTCGCTGGTCACGCCCCTCTGACGGGGCGCGAACAACCGGAACCTCAGTTGAAGAAACGCGGCCGCGCGGCCTTGTCGGCCTTGTCCTTGTCGTCCTCTTCGGTGCCGGGGTCGTCGGGCATGCGCTTCAGCGGGAACTGGATGGGACCGTTGCTTTCCTCGGGCGTTTCCGATGCGGCGGCCTCCGCCTTTTTGTCGCCGTCCGGCTTTGAGCTGCCCGCTTCCGCTTCTACAGGGGCGTCTTTCTTGTCCGCGCCTTTGCCGGCACCACTCTTGTCGTCGTCGCCCTTATCCGCATCCGCCTTGACGGTATCGGCGTCTTCGCCGGATTTTGCAGACGGCTCTGATTTGGACCCTGCCTTTGCCTCGGCCGGCTTCACAGTTTCCTTGGTTTCCGGGCTGCTGGCCGCCTCCGCCTTCGGTGCGGCATCGGGCAGGTTGCTCAGGGAAGGACTGTAGCGAACGTCGTCCGTCGTGCCTTCGAAACCGTGCTTTGCGGTTGCATCTGCTGTAGGGGTGGACGGTGCCGACCCGTCGGTTTCCGGAGCTGCCGCGGCTGCGGTGGCAACGGGCTCCGCCTTGAGTTCCACGGTCTTCGGCGCATCGGCAGCCGCCACCTCTTCGGTGGCATCGTCTGCTGCCGGAACCGGCTCTGGGGACTGCGCGGGAGCCGGATCGGCCGCCGCGACTGCCGCCGGAAGCACGGGCGCTTCGAAAAGGCTGTCCTCGATGAGATCGCCCTCTTCCTCGATCGCGCTGCCGGGAGACGTCCACTGGAAGGCGTCCAGTTTGCCGGTCACCGGTGAAACCGGCTGCCATTCCGCGGAAACAATCCCGTCCGCCACCCAGGCCTTGTCCTGAGGTGCCTTGAGCGCGCGCGCCAGCCAGTCCCGCATGCGGCCCCGGTCGCCATGTTCGGCTTCCTCGACTTCGGCCATGAGCAGGAAGGCGGACCGTGTCGGTTCGGACTGCAGAAGCTTTTTCAGCTGCGCCCGCGCATCTTCGAATTCCCGCGCCTCGATGGCCGCCCGCGCAATCGCCAATGCACCTTCCGGCGTGTTGGTGCGCTGTGCCGACAGGGACTTCACCCGTTTCAGCCTGTCGACCGCCGAGTCACCGGTGCGCACATGCGCATAGGTCTCCGCGAGCTCCGGATGGGGTGACAGGCGCCAGGTGGCTTCCAGCACCTTCGCCGCCTTGCGGATATCGCCGCGGCGCGTCGCCAGACGCGAGGTCAGAACGGCGGCGGGCACGAGGTCGAGCGCCAGGCCGTGGGCTTCCTTGGCCAGCGAGAACGCCCGCTCCGGTTCGCCGCCTTCGAGTTTCTGCGCCAGCGCTGTCAGGATGACGGCTCGCTGACGGCGGTAGCTCTTCTTGTCGACAAGCTTGGCGGCATAATTGCTTTCCAGCGTCTTGAGCGCTTCGTCCCAGTGATGGGCGACGGCCTGGTAGCCGAGAACGGCCTTGCCGGCCCACTCCAGGCCCGGCGACGTCCGGGCCGCTTCTTCCGCATAATGGCGGGCGGCAACCGGTTCTCCCTGGCGTTCCGCCTCGACGAAGAGGCCGTGAAGGCCGAGCGCCTTTGTCTCCGGTTCATCCAGCATCGCCTCGAACCGCTGGCGCGCCTCGTCGTCCTTGCCGGCGAGCTGCGCGGTCTGGGCCAGCAAAAGCTTGGCCGCAGGCTCTTCCGGCAGCAGCTTGTCCGCATCCAGTCCGTAGCGCCGCGCAAGCTTCGCGTTGCCTGTTCCGAGCGCGATCAGGCCGTGGGACAGCGCCGTATAACCCTTGTCCTTGCGGCGGCGGCGGAAAAATCGGCCGGCGATCGCCGGCGACTGCAGGATTGTCCGGATCACCCAGACGACGAGCAGAAAGGCAATGAGCGCGACACCGGCAACGAGGGCGACGACGACCGGCGGCTGTTCCCAGACATATCCGTTCCAGCTGATGGAAATGGTCCCGGGCACATCCGCCAACCAGGCGAAACCGGCGGCCAGGGCAAACAGCAGGAGAAAGAACAAAAAGACGCGGATCATAAAGCTCGCTCCCAAGCGTCGCCGGGCGACTCCGGCTCAAAACAACTACGGCATGGACGGCCGGAACCCGGCCGCCGCTTAACTGTCCTTCGCAGCAAGCGCATTGAGCACTTCCTGTGAAGCCTTTTCCGTCAGCCCGTCCACCTGGACACGGGCCTCGGCACGGGCGACCCACGCGCTTCCGGCCGCCTTCGCGGCGTCGGGAAGGTCCTGATACGCGGCAATCGCCCCGGAAAGGTTCCCATTGGAAACAGCATTTTCCATCCGCCGCAAGGCCGCCTCGGGTCCCGTGCCGTCCGCATCGCCCGGACCGCGCACGGCGACGATGGACCTGGCGCTTGCAAGCAGGCTGTCGAGAACGTCGTCGGAGTGATCCGGTTCCGAGAAGGTCTGGTAGATATTCCGGGCAACCGGCGGGAACTGGGCAATCAGCACCGACACCGGTTCAACCCCGGTCTTGGCATGTGCCTCCAATGCCTTGACGTCGATATCCGCCGGCAGTCCGGCCTTGACCGCCGCGAGTTCGGTTTCGTAGGGACGGCCTGAATCGACCGCCGACTTGAGCGCCGAGACGGACAGGGCGCGCGCGGCAACTTCGCGGGCGGTCGCGTCCCCCATGGTGCCTTCGACCTGCTGCAGCCTTTTCGACAGCGCGTCCAGTTCCGCCCGGATGCTTTCCAGGGCCGCCGTGTTGGCCGCACCGACGGAACTGATGTCGGATGACAGACTGGACAGCGTCTCCGTTGCGCGGGCCTGGCTGTCCGCAAGGGTCTTCAGGGAAACGTCCGATGTCGAGACGGCGGTCTGCGCCGCCTTCGCCGTGGCCTCCGCGTTCTGGAGACGGTTTTCGACATCCGCGAATTGTGTTTTCAGGCCGCCCAGTTCCGTTTCGAGCCCGGAGACCGACCCCGTCAGCTTGTCGGCTTCGCCTGTGGTGGCCGCTGCTTCGGTTTCAAGCTTGGAAAGGCGGTTTTCCAGGGGGCTCAGATCGACGGAGGCCTGCTGCCCGGTCGAACTTTCCAGGGCATCCAGCCTGCTTTCCAGCGGTTTCAGATCGACTGACGCCGCCCCGCTTGCCGCGCCGCCTGCAGACGCGACTTCACTGCGCAGGCTTTCGAAATCCTGTTTCAGGGCCTCGATTGCCGGCGTCACATCCGACGCTGCGGAGGAGGCGGTGCTTTCAAGTGAACTTTCCAGCGCGGACACCTTGGATTCAAGCGCTGTGAGCGCCTGGCCGGCGGACGGGTCCGTCGCGGCCGTGCCGAGTTCGCCGAGCTTCCGCTCAAGATCAGCGATTTTTTGTTCCGCGGCAGACAGGGCACTGGTGACCTGCTGGTCCTGTTCCGGCGTGAGCTTCAGGATCCCGGCCTGGTGAAGACCGAAGCCGCCGCCGAGCACGATGATACCGCCGATCACGGCTGCAATCAGAACGCCGAACGCGCCGACGCCGCCGCTTTCCTCAGGTTCCGGCGGGGTTGAGAAAGACGACCCGGAGGGTTTTGCGGAAGAGGACGCGGTTGACGTCGACCTTGACGATGCGCTCGCACCGGACGAGGCGGAGGCGGACGTTGCGCCAGCGCCGGTCTTGGCGGTGCGCGGCGTGGTCGAGGATGTCGGGGTAGACTTGGCTGTGCCGGATTGCGCAGATGTGCCGGCACCCGGTGTCTTTGCGGAAGACGATGTCCCCGCCGCTGCCGCTGCAGCGGTTCCGGCCGCGGTTTTGCTGCCGGTCGGCGCACTTGTACCAGTGGCAGCCGGTTTCGCGCCCGTTGGTCTCGTGCTGTCCTGTTTGCTGTCTGCCGGTTTCGGGTCAGCCGACGCGGTGGCACCGGTTTTGGGAATGCCCGACGATGGAGAACCCGCGCCCGCGCTGCCGGCCTTCTCATTCACTTTTTCGGCCTTGAGATCGATCGTTACCGGACGCTTCGCGCCGGCTCCAGAGGCTGTGGACGGCTTGTCGCCGCTGCCGGGTTTGTCTGCAGAACCGGATCCGCTTCCGCCTGATGAGGATGCACCGCCAGAAGATTTTTTGTCCGTCGCCATCTGCTCTCCTCCTGAACCTTCCGGTCACACTATACACACCTGATGACGAAGCGGAACTGCCTCGGCACAGACTTTTTCGCGCTGCAAAACAACGACTCCCCCGGATCTGGTTAACACGCTCCTAAGACCAGTTCCAATAATGCCTTTTCACTCGGTTCGTCAGCCGCTTCAACACGCATATACCCAGATAAGGGCTCTGTCGCCTGTTGCGAGATCGCAAAGGCACGTAACCCGGAAAAAACAGGGTCGGGACAGCCTGAACCGAGCAGCTGCAAGAATGTCTCCGCCGTCCGCCGCGAATAAATCAGCACCCCGTCGTAGCCGCCGTCGCACAAGCGGGTGCGGACGTCATCGGCAAGCGCTCCGGCAGCCGCCATCCGGTAGACGACCACGGTTTCGCAGTCGATGCCGTATTCGCGCAGAATAGCCTCGATATCACTGCTCCGGTCCCGTGCGGCTGGATAGAGAACCTTGCCGCCCTCAATCGTCCGGCGTTTTGAGACGACAAGCTCACCGAGCGACGATACGTCGCCGGAAGCCGAAAGGACCCGTTTGAACCCGGCCTCGCGGCACGCGGCCGCCGTCGCATCGCCGACAGTGAAGACGGGCAGGTCTCGCAGCAGCTCCAGTTGCCGGTGTCCGGCAAGGGCATCCAGCGCCCTGCGGCTGGTGAAGATCAGCGCGGAAACGGCCGTCAGGTCCAGTTGAGCCGGTGCCACTGCCTGGAATTCCAGAAGCGGAGCCTCGTCGGCACCATGGCCGGCTGCGCGGATCAGGTCGGCAGTCCGTTTGCACTCCGGTTGCGGCCGTGTCACCAGGAAACGCATGCCTTCATCAACCTGACAGGAAGCCCGGCCCCATGCGCTCCTTGAGGGCCTCGCCGACCGAAACACCTATGGAGACCGCGTTTTCCACCGGTCCGTCTTCCTCGGCCTCGTGGTATGCGCTGCCGTCCGGCTTCAGCACGATACCCCTGAACCTGAGGGTTCTGTCCGCAATGGTTGCGAGCCCCCCGATGGGCGTCCGGCACGATCCGTCGAGAACCCCGAGAAAGGCGCGCTCGGCATCAAGGCGGATCTGCGTTTCCGGATCGTGGATGGGAGCGAGTTTGTCGAGTGTTGCCGTGTCGTCTTCCCGGCTTTCGATGCAGATCGCGCCCTGTCCGACCGCGGGCAGGAAGTCATCGATCCCAAGCATGCTGGTGATCTCGGCCTCAAGCCCGAGCCGCTTCAGACCGGCGGCCGCAAGAAGCGTCGCATCAACGGCGCCATCCGCGAGTTTCTTCAATCGGGTCTGCAGATTGCCGCGATACATCACCACGTCGATGTCGGGTCTCAGCCGCTTGATCATCGCCTGCCGGCGCAGCGAGCTTGAACCGACCACCGCGCCGTGCGGCAGCCCCTCGAGCGACGTCGCCTTGGGAGAGAGAAACGCATCCCGGACATCCTCGCGCGGGAGGAAGGCCGTCAGGGCAAGGCCATCCGGCAGAACCGTCGGCATGTCCTTGGAAGAATGCACGGCGATATCGATGCGCTTGTCGAGCAGGGCTTCCTCGATCTCCTTGGTGAACAGCCCCTTGCCGCCCACTTCGGACAGCGGCCTGTCCTGAATGCGGTCGCCCGATGTCTTGATCACCACGATTTCGAAAGCGTCTTCCCCAAGCCCGTGCGCGGCCTTGAGCCGGTCTCTGGTTTCATGTGCCTGTGCCAGCGCAAGCGCACTGCCCCGGGTTCCGATTCGTAAAGGATTTGATTGCAAGGTTAACCGTCCAGATGTTACGCCCGGCAGAAATCGGCTGGACGCGGGATGAAATTCCGCTCCTGTCATAAGGTCAGGACCCTAGCACAGGCCGTGATCACTAAACCAATGACTTCAGTCAATTCAAATAGCAATGCGACCAATCTGACCGTCCTGGGCATTGAAACCAGCTGCGACGAGACCGCCGCCGCCGTCGTCCGCGGGCCGGCGGCAAGGGAGATCCTGTCCAACACCATTCGCTCGCAGATCGATGAGCACACGGAGTTCGGTGGTGTCGTGCCTGAAATCGCCGCGCGCGCGCATATCGAGATCCTGGACAGGATTGTCGCCGAAGCGATGCGCGAAGCCGGCTGCGACTGGGACGACATAGACGCGGTCGCGGCAACGGCCGGCCCCGGTTTGATCGGTGGTGTGATCGTCGGCTTCATGACGGCCAAGGCAATCGCGATGGCCGCGGGCAAGACACTGATCGGCGTCAACCACCTCGAAGGCCACGCGCTCACGGCACGTCTGACGGATGACCTGGATTTTCCGTTTCTGCTTTTGCTTGTCTCCGGCGGCCACAGCCAGTTTCTGCTGGTGCGCGGTGTCGGCGACTATGTGCGGCTCGGGACGACGATCGACGATGCCATCGGCGAGGCCTTCGACAAGACCGCCAAGCTGCTTGGCCTTCCCTATCCGGGCGGCCCGCATGTCGAAAAAATGGCCGCAAGAGGCGATGCCGGCCGCTTTCGCCTGCCGCGCCCGCTGCTCGACAGGCCTGGCCTGGACATGTCCTTTGCCGGCTTGAAAACCGCGCTGCGCACCCAGGCCAAGAAACTCGAACCGGTGGACGATCAGACGGTTGCCGACCTGTGCGCCGCATTCCAGCAGGCTGTCGCGGATGTCCTCGCCGCACGCACGAAATCGGCCCTCGATCTCTTCCGCACCCGCCATCCCGGCATTGCGCCGGTCATCGTTGTGGCCGGCGGTGTCGCCGCCAACCACGAAATCCGCAAGGCCCTTACCGTTGCTGCCGAGGAGGCTGGCGCCGGGTTTGTCGCACCGCCGATGCGGCTGTGCACCGACAATGCCGCAATGATCGCCTGGGCCGGGATAGAACGGCTGCGCGCCGGTCCCGTCGACGACATGGACCTGTCACCCCGCCCCCGGTGGCCGCTGGATTCGGAACGGGCCGGCATCCTGGGTGCCGGCAAAAAGGGCGCAAAGGCCTGATCGTTTCCGCTGGTCCGCGAATTCTTGCCCCGAACACAAACTTGCCCTTTTGCACGTGCAGGGAGCCTGTTAGATCAACGGATGCTCGGTCGCCATCGACCGAACATTCGAAAACTGATCGGTCTTGGAAAAGCTCCGCGGAGCATGTCCCTCGCAAAGGAATCCGGCGGCATGAACGTCTACCACAAGGCTTACGTTTACCTGACATGCGGCACGGACCTGCTCGTTTTTTCGGAGCCGGACTTCCCGCATGTCGGTTTGCAGGTTCCCGGCGGCACGCTCGATCCGGGAGAAAGCTACCTGCAGGCGGCCCGCCGGGAATTTTGCGAGGAGACCGGACTTTCGTTGGATATCGCGCTCGAATCGTTCGCCGACCAGGATCGGATCCTGAAGAATGTCCCCGATTGCCTCGATGGATTGCATCGGCGGCGGCATTTTCACGGGACCGTTCGGGAAAAGGCTGCCCAAGAGTGGGAACATTTCGAATCCTCTCCGAGCGCAGGCGGCCCGCCGATCCGGTTCCGCCTGTTCTGGATCGACCTGTTCGCAAGCGATGTGACCCAGGAGGCCCGGTTCTTCGAAGGGTTTGGAGCACAGCTTGAGACATTACGGTCGCGCATGGAAAGGCAAAGCGATGGGCGCCATTAGGACAGTCGGTGTTATCGGCGGTGGCGCCTGGGGAACGGCCCTCGCCCTGACGGCAGCCCGTGCGGGGCGCGACGTCCGGCTCTGGGCGCGGGATCCGGAGACGGTCTCCACGATCCGCTCGCGCCGGCAGAACACGCGTTACCTGCCGGGCATTACTTTCGACGAGGATCTCAATGCGACCGGGTCGCTGGAAGACATAGCGGGCGCGGACGCCATTTTGCTCGTCACCCCGGCGCAGACGACACGCGGTGTGCTCGCGGCCCTGAAGAAAACAGGCGCCGTCTCCGGTCCGGTCGTTCTGTGCGCCAAGGGCATCGAGCAAACCTCGGGCAAGCTTCTGTCGCGTGTGATGAACGAGGAGCTGCCGGGTGTCGAACCCGGTGTCCTGTCCGGACCGAGCTTTGCCGACGATGTCGCCCGCGGTCTGCCGACGGCCGTCACGGTGGCCGCGAACTCGGCCAAAACCGCCCTCAGCCTGTGCGAGGCGCTCCAGTCCGCCTGTTTCCGGCCCTATGCCTCGATCGATATCCTGGGCGCCCAGATCGGCGGGTCGCTGAAGAATGTGCTCGCGATCGCCTGCGGGGCCGTCGTCGGCCGCAAGCTCGGCGCAAGTGCCCAGGCAGCGCTGACCGCGCGGGGCTTTGCCGAATTGACCCGGCTGGGCACCGCGATGGGCGCACAGGGCGAAACCCTGACCGGCCTGTCGGGCCTCGGCGATCTCGTGCTGACGTGCTCGTCGACCCAGTCGCGGAATTTTTCATTCGGCCTGAGGCTGGGAGAAGGTTTCATGGCCTCGGAGCTGATTTCCGCCGGCTGCAAGCTTGCGGAAGGCGCCTATTCGGCACGGGTTGCGGTCAAGCTGGCACAGAAACACGGCATCGACGTTCCGATCTGCGAAACGGTCGCGCGGATGATCGATGAAGACCTCTCGATAGACGACGCGCTCAACACCCTGATGGCGCGTCCGCTGAAGGCGGAGACGGAAAGCCTTTGACACCCGCAATCCGGCATTGAGTTTGTGACAACTCGGCCCTAGGTTCGCAGGAGTCACTTCAAACAGGAACCCCCGGCCATGCTTTATGCCCTGATCTGCACCGACAAGCCCGGTGCCCTGCAAACACGTCTCGACAATCGCGACAATCACATTGCCTTTCTCAAGGGCCTCGGCGACGGTCTCAAGGCGGCCGGTCCGTTCCTTGATGACGACGGCAACATGACCGGCTCCCTTGTCGTGATCGAAGCCGCGAGCAGGGACGAAGCCCTCGCCATTTCGCAGGAAGACCCCTACGCCGTCGCCGGTCTGTTCGAAAGCGTCGAGATCCGCCCGTGGAACTGGGTGATCAAGAACCCGGAGGTCAGCTAAGTGCAGTACTGGTTGATCAAATCCGAACCGGACAAATGGTCCTGGGAACAGCAGAAAGCCAAGGGGGATGCCGGCGAACAGTGGGACGGCATCAGAAACTACCAGGCACGCAACAACATGCGCGCGATGGAAATCGGTGACAGGGCGTTTTTCTATCACTCCAACATCGGCAAGGAAGTCGTCGGCGTCGTTGAGGTCTGCAGCGACATTCATCCGGACACCACGACCGATGACCCGCGCTGGGAATGCGTGGACTTCAAGGCCGTGTGCGACATGCCGAAGCCGGTGACGCTTGCCGATGTCAAGGCGGAACCCCGCCTCGAGAAGATGGCATTGGTGGCCAACACGCGCCTGTCAGTTCAGCCGGTCACGGCGGACGAGTGGAAAATCGTCTGTGAGATGGGCGGATTGAAAGATCCGGCTTGAGCAAGCGCCCAAGCAGTGAATGCACGCGGCTCGGCTCCCTCTCCCCCAGGGGAGAGTCGTTTGGCGCACATTTGAAACGGTGAGCCCTATGCCGCGCATCAAGGATCCAGCCGCGTTCATACGCCGGGAAACCACGGTCAAGCCGGTCCCGCATGCGGAGGAAATCAGGCTCTACGTCGCGGACGAGGCGATGGAACTCTGGCAGAAGACGGAAGAGGATCTCGGCGCGCTCGGCCTCGATCCGCCGTTTTGGGCTTTCGCCTGGGCAGGTGGCCAGGGCCTGGCGCGTTACGTTCTGGACACACCGTCACTGGTTGCAGGAAAGACCGTACTCGATTTCGCCTGCGGCTCCGGACTGGTTGGCATTGCGGCGATGATGGCAGGCGCGAAATCGTGCCGCGCGGTCGATATCGATCCGTTCGCCATTGCCGCTGCACGTCTCAATGCCGAGCTGAACGGTGTCCAGCTCGACCTCGATATGACCGACCTGACACGGCAAGCCACGCCTTCGGCCGACGTCGTTTTCTGCGGAGATGTTTTCTACGACCGGCAGATGGCGGATGCCGTTGCGGGTTTTCTGGACCGTCTGATCGATGCCGGCATCGACGTTCTGGTCGGTGACCCGGGCAGATCCTATCTGCCGACCGGCCGCCTCACGGAACTTGGCGTTTACGAAGTTCCTGTCGTCGGTGCCCTGGAAGACAATGAAATCAAGAAAACCTTTGTCTACCGCGTTGGAAAAAGCTGACGGCTCACACCGCAATTTCACCGTGAGAATTCTGTTCTCACAACGATCTACAGAAGTTTTTGCCGTTCGGGTCTTCCCCTTTGCAGTTCTTGCGATAGGTTAGCGGCACAAAGAGTTTACAGCCGTTCTCCCAGGAGCCCTCCATGCCCATCGTTAACCGACTTGCCGACCTCGCTGACGAGATCACGGCCTGGCGCCGTGACTTCCACGAGAACCCGGAAGTTCTCTACGAAACCGTCAGGACCGCCGGAAAGGTCGCCGAACTTCTGGAGAGTTTCGGAGTGGACGAGGTGACGACCGGTATCGGCAGGACCGGCGTCGTCGGCGTGATCAAGGGTCGCAATGGCGGCACTGGGCGGACCGTCGGCCTGCGCGCGGATATGGACGCCTTGCCGATCGAAGAGGAAACCGGGAAACCCTACGCCTCGAAGGTCCAGGGCAAGATGCACGCCTGCGGTCATGACGGCCATACCGCCATGCTGCTCGGCGCGGCAAAATATCTGTCCGAGACCCGGAATTTCGACGGCACCGTTGTGGTGATCTTCCAGCCCGCCGAAGAGGGCGGCGCAGGCGCCAAGGCCATGATCGACGATGGCCTGATGACCCGCTGGCCGATGGACGAGGTCTACGGCATGCACAACTATCCGGGCATGCCGGTCGGCGAATTCGCGATCTGCAAGGGCCCTATCATGGCCGCCACCGACGAGTTCCGGATCACAGTCACCGGCAAGGGCGGTCATGCCGCGAAACCGCACCAGACCGTCGATCCGGTGGTCGTCGGCTCCAAGATCGTGTCGGCGCTTCAGACCATTGCCAGCCGGAACGCCAATCCGCTCGACTCCGTCGTGGTCTCGGTCACCGTGTTCAATGCCGGCAGTGCATTCAACGTGATCCCGCAGGACGCGGTCCTGCGCGGCACCGTCCGCAGCCTGAACGCGGACATGCGGGATCTGGCGGAAAAACGCATGGGCGACATCGTCACCTCGATCGCGGCGGCCTTCGACGCAACCGCCAAGCTCGAGTTCCGGCGCGGCTATCCCGTGACGCGGAACCATGACGAACAGACGGATTTCGCAGCGGAGATCGCGGAAGGCATTGCCGGCGACGGCAAGGTCAACCGGAGCATCGAGCCGATGATGGGCGGTGAGGATTTTTCCTACATGCTCGAAGAGCGCCCGGGTGCGTTCATCTTCGCCGGCAACGGCGACACCGCAGGCCTCCACCATCCCGAATATGACTTCAACGACGACCTCATTCCGGTCGGTTGTTCCTATTGGGTCAAACTCGTGGAAACCGCCCTGCCCGCGAAGGCCGCCTGACGGCATCGGCCGCATTTGCGGGGTAACCCAACCTTAGGTCATTGCAGGGCCCGACCCTGCAATCCATGGCATTGCCTCTCCTTGATCGCCGGCCCACGTATCGGCATGGATGCCATGATCAAGCCATGGCATGACGCGGTGAGGCGGCCCGCAGTCGATGACCTTGTCGTTCCGGCTGAAGCGAAGCGAAAGGCCGGAATCCAGTAACCACCTGTTTCTGCTTCTTCTTTCAACCGTCGACCACAGGGAATACTGGCTCCCGGTCTTGCCGCTGACGCGGCAAACCGGGATGACAAATCGGGGGAAAAAAGTCCGAAGTCCGATTTGTCACAATCGGCGCTCAACGGGATGACGGCGGCCGGGTTTCCCTATATGACTGACGCCGGTTCCGGCAGCCGGTTTCTTTTGGGCATTTCGACATGACATCTCAACCGTTCAAGCTTCCCTTCCTGGCGTCCTACGTGCTGGTTGGTGCGGTCGTCGGCGTTCTTGTCATTCATCCCCTCAACCTGGTGGTCGTCTGGTGGGAGCTGGCCCGGTTTTCCGAGACGGCGCCCGATCTGATCGAGTTCCTTTCGGCGCGGCTCTGGTTGCTGCTGCTGCCGCGCCACCTGGATGTCGCTGTTGCCTATACGCTTCTCGGTGCGGTTGTCGGGCTTGCCTTCGGCATCTTCAGCCGCAACTACATGCGCACCTCCGAAGCCTACCGGTCCCTGCGGCAGGAACAGACGCTTCATATTCCGAGCATCATGCAAAAGGGCGAAACGGACGGCGTCGAGTTCAAGTCGTCGCTGCGCTGGGACATGAAGGAAAACCGCATCAACAGGGGGCTGGAAAAGGTTATCGCCAAGACCATTGCCGGCTTCTTCAACGCCGACGGCGGCTATCTTCTGGTCGGCGTTGATGACGACGGCAAGGCGCTCGGTCTCGAAAAGGATCTCTCCACCCTGAAGAGCGCGGATCTCGATGCGTTCGAGCGCACCGTCAACGACATCGTTTCCAAGAACCTTGGCGGCGATCTCTGCCCGTCCATTCACACGGTTTTTGCAAGCGTCGACGGCAAGGATGTCGCGATGATCATCATCCGCCCGGCACCCCGCGCCGTTTACATGGAAGACGGAAGATCCTCGGTTTTCTACGTGCGCAGCGGCAATTCCACCCGACAGCTCGATGTGCGCGAGGCGCTGAACTACGCAAGATCGAGGTGGTCCTGATCCGATGGAAGTCCTGGCAGCGGTTCTCCCCGATGAACTCGGCACCCTTTCGATCGTCACGCTGATCCTCGCCAGCTTCTTCACATCCGGCCTCACCGCCGCCGTCGGGTTGGGTGGCGGCATCGCCCTGATCGCGATCATGGCGAACCTGATGCCGGCCAGCGCGCTGGTGCCGGTCCACGGCGCGGTTCAGATCGGCTCCAACGGCGGACGCGCGCTCGTGCAGCTCAAGCATGTCGACTGGTCGATATTCGCCTGGTTCACGATCGGTGCGGTCTTCGGAGCCGCGCTCGGCGGCGCGATCGCGGTCGAACTGCCGTCCTCCATCCTCAGGGCCGGGATCGGCTGTTTCGTGCTCTGGGTGATCTGGATCAAGCCGCCGAAATTCGACAGGGTTCAGAAACGGGCCATGGCAGCCGCCGGGTTCGCTTCCACGTTTTTGTCCATGTTCTTCGGCGCGGCCGGCCCGATTGGCGGTGCGGTACTGTCAACGCTCGGCCTGACGCGGCACGGCTACGTCGCCAACCAGGCGGTCACCGCCCTCGTCATGCATGTCTTCAAGATCGTCGCCTTCGGGGCGCTGGGGTTTGCCTTCGCGCCCTGGGCCGGGCTGGTCGTGCTGATGATCTTCAGCGGATTCCTCGGAACGCTCGCCGGATCGCGCCTCCTCGGCAAGATGGATGAAAAGACGTTCAAGACCGGTTTCAAATGGGTCATGACCGCCCTTGCGCTGAACCTCTTCTGGCAGGCGGGCCGTGGTCTGATCTGACGGCTTCCGTCGGAATCCGGTGACGCTTGACGGTTCCCGCACGCTCGCTTGAGTTATTCGCAACTGGCCACGCCTTGAAAGACGGGGCGCGACGCGGTAACTGAGCGCAACTGTTTTCAACAATGCGGGATGGAACGTTCATGGCTTCTCACAGTCTTCTGCTTCTGCCGGGTGACGGCATCGGTGCCGAAATCATGAAGGAAGTGGAAAAGGTAATCGACTGGTTCAACACCAACACCGATATGACTTTCGACACCACCGAGGGCCATGTGGGCGGCGCTGCCTACGACAAGCATGGACAGGCGATTTCCGACGAGGACATGGCCAAGGCACTTGCAGCCGATGCCGTGATCTTCGGCGCCGTTGGCGGACCGAAATGGGACATGGTGCCCTACGATGTCCGCCCGGAGGCCGGTCTGCTCCGCCTGCGCAAGGAAATGGAACTGTTCGCAAACCTGCGCCCGGCGATCTGTTATCCCGCGCTTGCCGACGCGTCTTCGCTGAAGCCCGAAGTGGTCGAGGGCCTCGACATCCTGATCGTGCGTGAATTGACCGGCGGTGTCTATTTCGGCGAACCGAAGGAAATCACCGACCTCGGCAACGGCCAGAAGCGCGGTGTCGATACCCAGGTCTACGATACCTACGAGATCGAGCGCATTTCCAGGGTCGCCTTCGAACTGGCCCGCACGCGCAACAACAAGGTCACGTCCATGGAAAAGCGTAACGTGATGAAATCCGGCGTGCTTTGGAACGAGGTCGTCACCGACACGCACAAGAACGGCTATGAAGACGTCGAGCTGGACCACATGCTGGCCGATGCCGGTGGCATGCAGCTCGTCCGCTGGCCGAAGCAGTTCGACGTCATCGTCACCGACAACCTGTTCGGCGACATGCTCTCCGACGTCGCCGCCATGCTGACCGGGTCGCTTGGCATGCTGCCTTCGGCTTCGCTCGGCGCACCGGATCCGGTCACCGGCAAGCGCAAGGCGCTCTATGAGCCGGTTCACGGCTCCGCACCGGACATCGCCGGCACCGGTGCCGCCAACCCGATCGCGATGATCGCCAGTTTCGCAATGGCGCTGCGCTATTCCTTCGAGGAAGTGGACGCGGCCAACAAGGTCGAAAAGGCAATCGAGGCCGCGCTTGAAAAAGGCATTCGCACCAAGGACATCGCCAAGGACGGAGACACGGTCGTCACCACGTCCGAAATGGGCGACGTCATCCTCGCGGAACTGAACGCACTCAGCGCCTGATCCGGCGGCGAGATTGCAAAAAGCACCGCCTGCGGGTATCCCGTGGGCGGTTTTTCTTTCTAAAAGATGCTGTCACATGATCGACGACAAAATCGCACCCTTTCTCGGCACCTGGATCCTGGACGCGGACGAAAGCGAGTTCGACCAGGGCGAACCGCCGCAGAGCGCCACGCTCCGGATCGAGGATAATTTCGGCATGGTTTCCTTCACCATGAGCCAGATTTCCGCGGAAGGCGAGGAAAGCAGCGACACGTTCGAGGCGGTCCCGGATGGTCCGGAAGTCAAGCTCGGCAAGAGCGGGCTTGTCGACGCGATGCGGCTTGTGTTCCAGGGCGACAGGAACCTGATATCCGAAGCCCGCCGTGGCGGCCTGACCATCATGAAGGCGGACCGGGAACTCTCCGACGACGGCCGCACGCTGACCGTAACGCAGACCGTCCATCTCGTTGATGTCGCCAGCTTCACCAACACCTCCGTCTATCGCAAGGCACAATAGGCAGATGCAGCAGACCATCGGCGCGATTGCACTTCTTGTCCCGGACTACGATGCCGCCATCGCCTTTTATGTCGGAAAGCTCGGGTTTGACCTGATCGAGGACACACACCTGTCAGAGGCCAAACGCTGGGTGCTGGTCGCGCCCCCGGGCAGCAGCGAAACCCGGCTTCTGCTCGCGCAGGCCGATGGCCAGGACCAGGTGAAAGCCATCGGCAACCAGACCGGCGGGCGCGTTTTCCTGTTCCTCCACACGGATGATTTCGACCGCGACCACGCGCGCATGCGCGCAAACGAGGTCGAATTCCTGGAAAGCCCGCGCGAAGAGGTCTACGGCAAGGTCGCCGTCTTCCGGGATCCCTTTGGCAACAAGTGGGACCTGATCGAACGCTATTGAGCAAGCGTGACGCGATGTTGTCTAGCCGCGTTTCACGATCAGCAAGGACAGACCGATCGTGACGACACCGATCCCGAGCCATTCCTGAAAGCCGGGCGTTTCCCCGAGAACGGGGATCGCCAGAACAGCTGCGGAGGCCGGAACGGCGGCCGAGAAACCTGCCGTTGCCGTCGGCCCGAGATGCGTTGCCGCCAGGGCGAACAGGATCACGGCCACGAAACCGGGCCCCAGGCCCTGATAGGCGGCCTGGAACACGATGCTTGAAAGACTGGCGTCGGCGAGACCGGAAGGCAGGAAAAGCAGCCAGACAGGTATGAACAGGAGCGCATTCGGGACATTGACCAGAACCAGCGCCTGCCGCGGTGTAATCTGCCAGTGGCGTACGCCGAAAATATAGACCGAGAGAACCGCCGAGGCTGACAGGAACAGCCCGATGCCGACGGCCACGTTTTTCCCGCCTTGCATCAGCCCGGTGCTTCCGACCAGCACCGCCCCGGCAACAATCACGGCAATACCGATGACTTGCATTCTGGCAGGGAAACTTGCCGCAAACACGGCGACCAGCGCTGCGGTGAAGACAGGCAGCGCGCCGTTGGCGAAAACACCTGCGTAAGCCGCGGACGCTTCGCTCAGTCCCCAATACATCAGCATCGAATAGATGACACCGGGCCCGCACAGCGACATCAGCGCAACGGCGTGGAATGGCAGATGGCGTGGCCACCACCGGATGGCAAAGGGAAGCGTGATCGCGCCCGCCACCAGGAACCTGAGGCCGGTCATGTCTGCCGGTGTGAGGCTTGTCGTGACACCGGCACGCGAGAACACGATGAAGCCTGACCAGATGAAGAGCACCGCGACGGCACTCGCAATGCCCAGATTGCGGTTCTGAACGGCAGCAGATTGACTATTCAATTCCAGGTGTACCTTTCGGGGAAGAACGGCAACTGCGAGGCGGATGCCCTGAAAGACGGCGTCGGCACAGCGTCTGCGGCTTCAACAAGCGACTTCGACGTACCTCAATAAAGCCATTGCGCGCGATTGCAACCACTTGCGGCCAGTTGGATGAGCCGGTTTCCTGCTCCTCGGATCCCCCGAAAGGCCGCATGTTTCCGTGTTTTTGCGTCTCTTCATGAAATCTCCAGGTTCTCCTCATGTGGACCTCAAGCAAGCCTTGCTGCGCTGATCTACCTTTTCGGGATCGCCCCTGCAGAACGCGGCAGGAGTGAGAACCGTCCGGAAGGAAAGGTTTTCCCGTGCGATCAAGACAGACAATCCCGCGCAATGCGGCCGGAAGGAAATACACATGCACCCTCATCCTGGATCCCGTCTCACCTTCGACAAGCCCGGACGGGGCCGCGTCTACAGCAGCATTCTGGAAACCATCGGCAACACGCCGCTCGTGCGGATCGGACGCCTGGCGGCCGATGCCGGATGCCAGGCCGAAGTCCTGGCGAAGCTGGAATTCTTCAACCCGGTCGCCAGCGTCAAGGACAGGATCGCCGTCGCATTGCTGGAGGCATTGGAGGCCGACGGTTCGATTGGACAGGGCAGTGTCATTGTCGAACCGACCTCCGGCAACACCGGTATCGGGCTTGCGTTCGCATGCGCGGCCAAGGGGTATCGCTGCATCCTGACGATGCCGGAGAGTTTCTCTCTCGAACGGCGCAAGATGATGCGGCTGTTCGGTGCCGAACTTGTGCTGACCCCCCGTGACGGCGGAATTCATGCCGCCATTGAAAAGGCGCGGGAGATCATCGCCAAGACGGAAGGGGCGATCATGCCCGGGCAATTCGTCAATCCGGCCAACCCGGGCATTCATCGCAGAACCACCGCGGAAGAGATCTGGAACGACACCAACGGCGTTGTCGACGCCGTCGTGATGGGGGTCGGCACCGGCGGCACGCTGACGGGGGTCGCAGACGTGCTCAAGACGCGAAATCCCGAGATCCGCATCATCGCCGTGGAGCCGGAAGACAGCCCTGTTCTCTCAGGCGGAACGCACGCCCCTCACCTGATCCAGGGGATCGGCCCGGGTTTCATTCCCGATGTTCTGGAAACCGGCCTGATCGATGAAGTCATGACAGTCAGCAATGAAAGCGCATTCCAGACAGCAAGATCATTGGCATCGACCGAGGGTATTCCGGGCGGTATCTCCTCCGGTGCCGCCATGCATTGCGCCCTTGAGGTTGCCCGGCGCGGGCAGATGAAGGGCAGAACGATTGTCGCCATTCTGCCCAGCGCCGCGGAACGGTATTTGTCGGCAGGACTTCTGGAGGATGTGAGCGAATAGCGGGAAGTCCGGCTCTGCCGCCATAGAAAGCAGACTTCGTTTGACTTCACGTAATATCACGTGGAAGTCTTGCTTCCTGTCACAATCGACAGGGGTCAGTTTATGGGCAGCTGGACATATTGCACCACGTAACTGGAGATCATCCGGACAGGAAAACACCACAGCCGATGACCCGCCACCGAGAGCACGGAACATGGAACGAAAGCTGATAACAATCGTTGCGATGGATGTGGTTGGATACAGCCGCATGATGGAGCGCGACGAGGAACAGACGCTGCGCCAGTTGAACGAGATCCGCGCCTCGGTTGTCGACCCCTCGGTCGCCCGCCATTCCGGGCGCACCGTCAAGACGATGGGCGACGGGGCCCTTCTTGAATTCTCGAGCGTCGTCAGTGCGCTCCAGTGCGCCATTGAGATCCAGAAGGATCTTGCTGCAAACACCGAGCAGAGAGGCCCTGGTCAACTCAGCTACCGGATCGGTATTCACCTGGGCGATGTCATTGCCGAGGGTGACGACATATACGGCGACGGCGTGAATGTTGCCGCGCGTCTTGAAACGCTGGCGCAACCGGGCGGCATCGTGCTTTCCAAGCAGGTGTATGATCATATCGGAGGGCGCATTCCTGTCGAGTTCACGGCTCTTGGCGAACAGCACGTGAAAAACATCAGCCGGCCGATCGAAGCCTACAGCGTCGATCCATCCGGCAGGGAAACGCCGCCGGGCAATCTCCGCTTTGGGGCCTATGAACTGGACCCTGACCGGTTCGAACTTCGGCGGGACGGCTCACCGGTCGCGGTTGAGCCGCAGGTATTCGATCTCGTAGCCTACCTGGCCCGGAACGCCGAGCGCACGGTGACGAAAGAAGAAATCTTTTCCAGGCTCTGGGGTGACCGGTTCGTGTCCGATTCCGCGCTCAGCAGCCAGATCAAGATGGCCCGGAAGGTTCTGGGCGACGACGGCACGGCGCAGCACACCATCCGCACGATCCACGGCCGCGGTTTCCGCTTTGTCGCCGAGCTCAGTCAGCCGGAGGAAAAGCCGGCGCTAAACGGCATACAGGTGCCCGAGGCCATGACCTACAAGATGGCAACGATGAAACCGTCCGTCGCCATCCTGCCATTCATCAATCTGAACACCGAGCCCTCGGAAGACTATCTCGCCGACGGCATCACCGAGGACATCACGACGGCGCTTTCCAAGAACCGCTGGCTCACGGTGATCGCGCGCAATTCGACCTTCTCCTTCCGGAATTCGGCGGACGGCATCCGGGTAATCGGCGAGAAGCTCGGCGCCAGTTACATCGTCACCGGCAGTGTCCGCAAGGCCGGTCAGCGCGTGCGGATCACCGTTCAGCTTGTCGATGCCGGCACCGAGAACAGCGTCTGGTCGGAGCGTTTCGACCGGGACATGAAGGACATTTTCGACCTGCAGGACGAGATCACCGAACTGGTGGCGTCTCGCATCGAATCCGAACTCGGCATGACCGAGCAGCGCAAGGCGGAGCGCCGCCCCAGGAAGAACCTCGGGGCGTGGGATCTCTACCAGCTTGGCGTCGCCGAGTTCTACAAGTTCACGCCCGAGGCCAACCAGCGTTGCCAGGACCTGCTCCGTCAGTCGCTTGATCTCGATCCCGACTTCGCAAGCGCCCACTCGAGGCTTGCCTACGCGATCGTGCTCAGCATGGTCTATTTCGATGCCGCGCCCGACGATGACCGGATGGACGAAGCCCTGATCGCGGCTAGGCGGGCGCTGGAACTGGACGATCAGGACGCCAACAGCTTCTTCACCATCGGCAGGGTGTACCTGGCGCGCCGTGAATATGATCTTGCGATCGACGCCCTGGAACACGCGGTCGAGCTCAATCCTTACCTCGCGGTCACCTATTGCGGTCTGGGAGATTCGCTCGCTTACGAGGGACGTCTGGACGAGGCCATCGAGCAGTTCGAGATCGCCATTCGCCTGAGCCCGCACGACCCGTTCCGGTGGGCGTTTTATTCCTACCGCTCACTGGCACATCTGTTCAGGGGAGAATACGAGGACGCCGTCAGCTGGGCGCGCAAGTCGGTCCAGATCCCGAATGCGCAATACTGGGCGAAGGCCCATCTCGTCGCCGCGCTCGGTCTTCTGGGAGAAAAGGACCAGGCGGCACGTGCCATTCGCGAGCTGACCAAACTCAAGCCGGAATTCTCGATCGACTTTGCCCGGGAGCATCTGTTCTACCTGAAGAAGGAAGACCAGATCGAGACCTACATGGACGGTCTGCGCAAGGCGGGCTTGCGCGAACGCGCCTGATCGGCGCCGTTTGACGTTTCGGAAAGCAAGGCCGGATCGGGCAGACGGATCGCACCGCCTGCCTGATACCAACCTTCATAGATAGAAACCCATTTCATGGCATCAAACCGGTCCACTCGGTCAGGCGTGGTGCGCAGCGCGATGCCGGCGCATCGGGCAAGCGCCACAACGCAGCCGATGGCCGGTTTCATGCCACCGGAGGCCGGGTTCTTTTGCCCCAATGCCGCGTTGCAATTTGCTTGAAGTGCCGGCACTAGCGCGCAAACCGCGCCTTGCCTTGTGGCAAAACAATCCCGGTGAAATGGGTTTCTATCTATGAAGGTTGGTATGAGAGGGTCGCAGATTATTCTGCCGGCACCACAGCTCTTTCCCGCAGGCCGTCGCGGTAGAGCGCTTTGCCCAGCGCGACACACATCAGGCCCATCACCATGGTGAACGGCAGGGCGCCGATGATCATCGCGCTTTTCAGCGCTTCCATCGGATCGGCACCACCATTGGTCTTTCCGGCGATCAGCAACGTCCCGATCACCAGTGTCAGGATGACGCCCCAGACGATGCGGTGCTTGATGCCGGTCTGCTGCTCTCCGCCGGACATGATCGTGTTCATCACGAGGATGCCGGAATCGGCGGACGTCACCAGGAAGGTCAGGATGAGGACAACGCACATCACGGTGATGGCGGCCAGGAACCCGCCGGACAGCATCTGTCCGAGCGTGACGAACAGTTTCGCCGTGTTGGATGCCCCGATGATCGCCCCGTCGGCGCCGCCTGTCAGTTCCAGGTCGATGGCCGTTCCGCCAAGGATTGTCATCCAGGCGAAACAGACAAGGGCCGGCGCAATGACGCAGCCGATGATGAATTCGCGCACCGAACGGCCCTTCGAGATGCGGGCGAGAAACAGCCCCACGAAGGGTGAGAACGCGATCCACCAGGCCCAGTAGAACGTGGTCCAGCCGGCCTGCCAGCCGAACTGGCGTCCGGGTTCACCGGCCGCATAGGCGGCGGCCAGCACGTTTTCCGGCAGCGCCGCGGCATCGCCTTCCAGCCCCGACTTGAACGCGTCGAACGAACCCCAGGCATTTGTCGCCCCCGCCCGCAAGGCGTCCGCGAAGGGCGCGGCTTCCGGCGGCAGCGCCGCTGCGAATTCGGCCGGTGATTGCGGACCGAAAGCCCCGAAGCTCAGCGATACATAGTGAAGGATGTAATCGGCGAACGCAGTGGCGTAGGTCGTCATCGCGAACAGGAACGAGCCGAAGATCACGAATGTCAAAAGCAGGATGATCGACAGCACAAGATTGAGATTGGACAGGTATTTGACCCCCCGTCCGACGCCGGAAACGGCCGAGATGATCGACAGTCCCATGATCACGACGAGACCGGTGATCAGGCCGACCGTTCCGGGTGCAGGCGCATCTCCGGACGTGTCCATCATCCACTGCATGCCCGTTATGGCATAAAGACCGTCGATGAACTGCGACACACCGAAGCCGATGGTGACCGAGACGCCGAGGATGGTGGCAACGACGCCGAGAACGTCGACGACATGGCCGAGGAAACCGTTCATGAGACGGCCGAACAGGGGCGTCAGCGCGGTCCGGATGGTCAATGGCATTCCGCGTGTATAGGCATAGTAGGCAAGCGAAAGCCCCGTCACGACGTAGATCGCCCAGGCATGAAAGCCGTAATGAAGAAACGTGTACCGGTAGCCGGATTGAACCGCGTTCTCGCTGTTGGCAACGACGTCACCGGCCAGCACGACCGGGTTCGATCCCCAGAGGCCAAGCGGCTCCGCCGTGGCAAAGACCATGAGACCGACCCCGAGACCCGCGCCGAACATCATCGAGAACCAGGAAAATGTCGAGAACTCGGGGGCTTCGCCCGGCGTTCCCATCACCCGGCTGCCCGTGCGCGGCAGGATGGCGATTACCAGAAGAAAGAAGGAGAACAGCCCGACGATGACGATGTAGAAACCGTTGAAGTCCTCCAGAAGCCGCCAGTTGAGGCTTCCCAGAACACCGTTTGCGTTTGCGGGCCAGACCAGCGCCCAGAGCACGAGCGCCACCATGATCGCCTTGCTGAGAAGTGCGATCTCGACGCTGTGGCCGTCGTAGAAGCCGCCGGCGGACTTCTTGATCTGAAGATCGGTAAAAGGTTGCTTGATTGACATGTGTGACCTCCTGTTCACATGTGCCGTGACTGTCCGGGTGGAGTGATGCCGGCAGCTCCCCGGTTGGCCGCCGGGCCGTTCAGGTGAGAAGGGCTTCGATCTTTGCGAGCGTTGCGGCATTGACGGCAACGCCGTCTCCCCGTGCCGCCAATCGCTTGGATCGCCGCCCGTCGCCGGGAAGGTGTGCTCCCTCCTGAAACCGGATCGCTTCGACCAGTTCCGATACAATTGCGTTGAAGCTGCCTCCGGACGTCACGCCCGGGTCGATTGCAATGAAGCACTGCCCGGTCCGCGGCGGACCGCCGGCGGTTCCCGAAAAGGGCGAAGCATTTGTCCCGAGCGTTGCTCCGGCGAGCGCGGCGGCCATGACTTCCGTCAGCAGCGCAATCCCGACGCCCTTGTAGCCGCCCGAAGGCGCCATCGATCCCTTGAGCCCGACATTGGGGTCGGTGGTCGGATTGCCCTCGCTATCGAGCGCCCAGCCGATCGGGATCGGTTTGCCCTCGCGCGCATGTTTCATGACCTCGCTCTTGGCGATCGTGCTGGCGCTCTGGTCGATCAGCAGCGCGGGCTGACCGTCGGCGCCCGGAACCGCGACGGAAAACGGGTTCGTGCCGACGACGGGCTTTGCGCCTCCGGACGGCGCGATGGACGCCGGTGCATTCGTGAACCCGAGCCCGACCAGTCCTTCCTGCGCCAGCCGGAAGGTGTGATAGCCGAGGACTCCGCAATTATAGCTGTTCCGGATCGTCAGGACGGCGATGCCCTGCTCACGGGCAGCCGGGACGAGGGCCGCAAATCCCAGGTCGATCGCGGCGTGCGCAAATCCGGTCGCGGCGTCGACGGCAACCACGCCGGGTCTCGGCCGCGCAAGCACGGGTTCCGCACTGCCGTCAACCTTGCCGCAGCGAACGTGCTCGCAATAGATCGGGATATAGGCCAGGCCGTGACTGGCGACCCCGTCCGCCTCCGTTGCCGCGGTGGCGAGCGCCAGTGCCCGGGCGCTCTTTTCCGCCGTGCCCGCCGCCACGAGGGCGCGGAAGGAAAGGTCTTCGATTTCGGCAAGCGAGAGTGTCCGCGTCTCGGTCATGATTGCACCTCATCAGTCATTGTCGGAGAGGCCCGCACCCGCGCCCAGAAGACGCGATTCACGGGTAGCCGGCGCGTAGGTGCGGTGTGCGAGCACCGCAAGCCGGTCCCAGCTGTCCGGATCAGGGCACATCTGCGCGCTGCGCGGCCGCCGGGAAGATATCGTTTCGCGCGCGCGAACACGTATCTGCTCTGCAAGGTCCGGAAGCATGTCAGGGCAAAGCAGAATGTCGCCGTCGGTCTCCGCAACATGACCATCCATCTCGACCGTCAGGCAGCACGTCAGCTCAGCAGCCGCGTTCGCTGCGAATGGCAGGATGAACAAGGGCACCGCCACCCGTTCCATTTCCACAGGAGCGGTGCGAAGCCTGCGTGCGCAGTCGGACAGGAATGCGCCCGTCATGAGCGGACACAGATCTCTTGCGCCGCGCCAGGTCTCGCCCGCGGCATGCGGCCGATGATCCCCGGAACCTGCAAGGTCCTTGTCAAGCAGCACGGCAAGCGCGGCCACACCGTCATGGCCATTTTGGCAAAGCCACCGGGTTGCCTTGGACGCTTCTTCAGCAAGTCCCCAGGAATAGCCGGCCCCGCGTGCGGCACGTTTCGCCGTCGCCTCGATCTCGTTCAGGGATCGTTTCATTCGCCCGGCTCCGGATAGACCCAGAGGTCGGCATTTGCCGTGGTGAGGTCTTCGGGATAGGGCGCACCTGAATACATGCAGATCCGCACCCATCGGTCGGAGCGGGGATCAAAATGCGTTGCACCGAAAAACGACAGTTTCGCGCGCAGCATGTCGATCGGCATGACCGAGGCGCTGATCGTGTTGTCACGGATTTCCCCGTAAGGTGCGACACGTCCCATCTGCGCCCGCCGGACGGTGTGACGGTGCTCCGGATGCCGAAGCAGAAACTTGGCGACGGCCTCTTCCGGGTCGCATCTCTCCAATGCGGAAAACGCGGCAGCGGCATCGCGTGCGGGCGCAAGCGGCTGCTCGTAATCGGCGATCGGTTCCTCGAACCGTTCACCCATGCGCGGCTCGAGTTTCTCCTCCGAAACATACCAGGCGCGCCCGCAATTGGCGGGATCGCTCCAGTCAAGCCCCAGCGCCCAGCCGAATTGCTGCTGAAGCAGAGCCACGACATCACGCAGGGTCATCGAGCCGTCAATACGGAATGCGTCCGGATTGCCGTCGGCCATGCACCCCGCGAGGCCATCGACCAGCGCGCCGTAGGGCTCCAGGATGAGCGAGGCGACGAGTTCCTGCCCTTCTTCGCTCAAGGATCTCTCCGACCATTCGATCAGGCTGTTCCAGGGATGGTCCGCCGTCGCATTCCAATCGGGGAGATACTGCGAAAGGATCTGCAGATCGGCCTTCAGACAGGACACTTTTTCAAGCTGCACCGGATGCTCCGATCGCCAGCGCTCGACGGAGACGGCACTTCGTTCGACCAGTCGGCGGAAATTTTCCGTGTCTTCGGGGCTTGCGCACCTGATGCTCCGGACGCGGGATATCGCCTCCTCGCGCACCATCATCCAGTTATTGAAAAGGATTGGATGATTGATGATGAACGGCGCCATGCCGAGGCCGGTGGAGTTGCCTATCCCAAGACGCCGCGCCATTTCCGGCTCCAGCGGGACCGCCCGCGTGCCACCAAGGCTCCCGGCCATGTGGTTTACAAGGTCGCGGACGAACGTCCTTGTCAGATAGACCGACAGCATTTCGGCCTGAAAAGGCGCCTGCATTTCCTCACGATCCGCGATCACATCCCGGTCGGCGGCGCCGAACTTGCCGGACCCGTAGACCGCGGTCGTGCGCATCAGGTAACCCACGGCATCGATCTGGTCATGATCCGGTTGCCGGCCGGATGCCAGCCGCTCGACGACATGGGTCCAGAGCCGCACGGACCGGTTTGCCCGCGACAGCGACAATTCGGTCTGGCTGACCCGCCCCGCTTCCTGCAACGGGACATTTTTGGCCAGCCGCTCGAGATCATCCCCGGTCGGAACACCGTCAAAAAGCGTGAAGGTCGCGTCCCAGGCATCGGCAATCACGCGGTCCGAGCGTTTGTCGGCCGGAAGATCATGGGCAAAGGCGACCAGCGAATAGGCGCGCTGTGGACCTTGCGCCGTATAGACCGCCCGTCCCACGCCGTTGCTGTCGATGTCGAACAGGGAACGTGAAAACTGCCAGTTCTCCCGCGCCATGCGGCGCGTCAGGATCCGCATGAAGCTGAGACGGCACTGATGCAGAGACCCCAGGCGGCTGAGCCGCATCATCGTTGCCGGGTCCCGGCGGGGCACATGCAGCTGTTCGGAAGTCACCGGGACATCCTCCCGAAGCTGTCGGCAAAGAACCGGTACCAGTTGTCCCCCATGATCGCGGAAATCTCGATCTCGTTCATGCCGACCGCGCGAAGGCCGTCTTCGATATTGCCGAAGTCCCTGTTGTCGCGGAACCAGCCGGGCATGTCGGGAAATCCGGGCTTCTCGGCGGAGCCCTCGCCATAGTCGATTTCCCTTGTCCAGCGCCCCACCCGCATCCATTCGACCACACTGTCGGGCTGGTCCTGACACAGGTCCGTGCCGAGACCGAGATGCTCAATGCCGTACTTGTCGGCCGTGCGGGCAATCATCTCGCAAAAGCTCTCAAGTGTGCAGCCGGACTTGTCCTTCAGGTGATGCGGATAGATCGAAAACCCCAGCATGCCGCCATGTCCGGTGACCGCCCGGATGACATCGTCGCGCTTGTTCCTGAGCGCCGGCGCCCACTCGTGCGGATTGGCATGCGTGATCGCGATGGGCCGCTCGGAAATCTCCGCCGCCTCGATGGTTGACCGGTCGGCCGAGTGGCTCATGTCGACGACCAGGCCGACCCGGTTCATCTCCTTGATCACCTGCCGCCCCATGCGGGTGATGCCGGTATCCTCGCTCTCGTAGCAGCCTGTCGCGAGCAGCGACTGGTTGTTGTAGGTGAGCTGCATGAACCGGGCACCCAGGGTGTGCACGATCTCGGCCAGACCGATATCGTCCTCGATCGGCGACGGATTCTGGAAACCGAAAAAGACGGCCGTGCGCCCGGTGCGCCGCGCCTCGTCAATATCCGAGGCCCATGCGCCCTTCATGATGAGATCGGGATACTGCTCGAACCAGCGGTTCCACGTCTCGAAGTTGAGCACGGTTTCCCGGAAGTTTTCATGGTAGGCGATCGTCACATGGATCGCGTCGACACCGCCTTCACGCAGTTGCCGGAAGATCTTTTCCGACCAGTTGGCGTATTGCAGCGCATCGATCCGCATCAGTCCGGGCTCCCCGCGCTGATATAGGCAGTCTTGACCGTGGTGTAGAATTCCGCCGCGGCCTTGCCCTGTTCTCTGGGTCCATACGAACTGTCGCCCCGGCCGCCGAACGGGACGTGGTAGTCTGTACCTGCCGTCGGCAGATTGACGGTCACGACTCCGGTGCGCGCATTGCGGCGGAAGTGGCTGGCCCGGGCGAGGCTCTTCGTGACGATCCCCGATGTGAGCCCGAAATGCGTGTCGTTCACCGTCGCCAGTGCCTCGTCGTAACTGCCGGCCCGGATCACGCTCGTGAGCGGCGCGAACATTTCTTCGCGGTTGATGCGCATATCATTGGTCGTATTCACAAACACACCCGGGGACATGTAATACCCCTTGTGTTGGCGCTCCAGGCGGACACCGCCGCAGGCGAGTTCGGCTCCCTCGGACTTGCCCAGGGCGACGTAGTCGAGGTTCTCCTGAAGCTGTTCTCCGCTTACGACCGGTCCCATCTGGGTTCCCTCTTCAAGCGCATGGCCGACGGTCATCGCCTTCGCGCCCGCGACCAGCTTGTCGACAAAGGCATCATGCACACGCTCGTGAACGACCAGTCTCGAAGAAGCGGTGCACTTTTGCCCGGTTCCGCCAAAAGCACCCCCGAGCGCGAGCGTCACGGCGAGATCGAGATCGGCGTCGTCCATGACGGCAAGGGCGTTCTTCGAGCCCATCTCCATCTGCACCTTGGTCAGGTTCCGGATGGCCGATCCGGCAATTCCCTTGCCGACCTCGACCGACCCGGTAAACGAGATCGCATCCACCTGCGGGCTCTCCACGAGCCGCTGACCGATGGAGCGGCCGGATCCCATGACAAGACTGAACAGCCCCTTTGGGATGTCCTGCCTTTCGATGATTTCGGTTAGCGCAACGGCGGATGCGGGCGTCAGGTTCGCCGGTTTCCAGACAACCGCATTGCCGTAACACAGTGCCGGGGCGATCTTCCAGGAAGCTGTCGCGGTCGGGAAATTCCAGGGTGAAATGACCGCCACGACACCCACGGGCTCACGGCGCACATCGATTTCGACCCCGTCGCGCACGCTGTCGGCATTCTCGCCGATCTGACGCAGGCATTCGCCCGCATAGTAGGTGAAAAACTGCCCGGCCCGGTAGACCTCGCCTCTGCCCTCGGCAAAGGGCTTGCCTTCCTCGCGCGACAGCAGCCTCCCGAGTTCTTCGGCGCGGGCCATCAGCTCGGAGCCGATTTTCATCAGCACCGCTTGCCTTCGCTCCAGGCCGTAGGACGCCCATTCGGCTTGCGCGGCACGGGCACGCTCCAGCGTGAGATCCAGTTGCTCGGCGCCTGCCTGCGCGAAGTGTCCGATCAGATCACTCAGGTCGGACGGGTTTCGGTTCTCGATTTCGCTTGTCCCGGCCTGCCAGGTCCCGGCAATCAGGTTGAGGTGTGTCACGGCGGATCCCAAGTCCATGAAGTCTGTTGTCAAACAGCATGGACATTCGATATGACATCAGTCAAACTCAAATAACTTAACTTAACTTCAGAAAAACTTAAATATGTCCATCAAGATCGAGATGCTCCGCTGCTTTTGTACCGTGGCCCAGACCGGCAGTCTCGCCGAAGCAGCCGACCGGCTCGGCCGGACCCAGTCCGCGGTGTCGATGACGCTGAAACAGCTGGAAGACCATCTGGACAGGAGACTGTTCGAAGGAGAGCGCAAAAACCGCCTGTCTCCCCTGGGGGAGCAGGTGTTTGAACTTTCCCTGAAGCAGGTGCGCCAGTTCGAGCAGACGGTTCGCAGCATCGAAGCCGCGGCGGACGCGTCACAGGGGCTGATCCGCATCGTGTCCGTTCCCTCGGTCGCGGCAATCCTGTTTCCGGCGGTGCTGGACCACATGACGCGGATGTTCCCGGGCGTGAAGGTCGAATTGCGTGACACGGACACGCAGCAGGTGCTGGACGCGCTCGCCCAGGGCAAGGCCGATATCGGCATCGCCTCGGGGCATCATCCGCTCAACGGTGTCACGTCAACGCGCCTGTTCGAGGACAGGTTCGGCCTGGTCTGTGCTGCCGATCATCCGCTGATCACCCGGGGCGAACCACCCCGGATCGCAGACGTCACCGCCGCTCCGTTCATCCGCAACGCCTTGTGCGACCTCATCAAGACGCCGCGTCTCGTCGAAGCGATCCGGAACACCGACGTCACGATCCACAATACCCATTCGCTGATCACGATGGTCAGGACCGGCGCCTGGGTCACCGTTTTGCCGGAAACCGTTGCCCGCTTCATTCCCGAATCGACGGCTTTCAGGCCAATCTCCGACCTGCCCGACAAACGCGCGGTCTATCTCCATGTCCGGGATCGCGCGCGTTTCAGGGACCTGACGAAGGAATGCGCCGGCTTCATCCTGGGGACCGCGCTGGCTTGAGAGGTGGATCCGGTTAAGCCGCCGCCACGTCGTTCAGGAACTCCCTGATCTCGTTGCGCAGATCCTCGGTCCGTTTCACCACATCGCTGGTCCGGCTCTCCATTTCAGCGGCCGCAGAGCTCGACTGCTGAGCGATCTGCTCCACCTGCGCCATGTCGCCGACGACCGACCGTGTCTGGTCCGCCGCTTCAAGAACATTGCCCTTGATCGCATCCGTCGACTGCCGCTTGCTTTCCAGATCGCCCGCGATCTGCGTGGTGCAGTTCGTGACATCGCCGATATCCGCGATGATCTTCTCGATCGCCTCGACGACACGGTCCGTGCGTTCCTGAACCAGCGCGACCTGGCCGGTGATCTGCTCTGTCGCCGAAGCGGTTTGCCCGGCGAGGGTCTTGACCTCGCCGGCGACCACTTCGAAACCCTTGCCCGCGTCACCCGCACGCGCTGCTTCGATGGTCGCATTGAGCGCCAGGAGATTGGTCTGGTCCGCAATCGCGTTGATCAACGACACGATCTCGCCGATCGACTTCGAAATTTCCGAAAGGCTTTCGATCTCCGCGTTCGCCGCGGTCGCATTCTGGTTCGCGGCCTGCGCGAGATCCGTCGCGTCCTGCGCCTGCCGGCTGATCGCGGTTATGTCATTCGCCAGCACTTCGGTCGCCTCCGCGACCGCATCGACATTCTGTGACGCGCCGGAAGACGCGGCGGCCGTGTCGCGTGCCCGCTGGTCGGCGTCCTGGGCAACGTCCTCCAGCGTTCCGGACGTGTGCTGCATGTCGGCGAGCGCATCGTTCACTTCCGACAGGAGATCGGTCATGCGGGTCCTGAAACCCTCGATGAGCGTTTCGACACGTTGCTGGCGTTCCGCCGCGGCCTGCCCTTCAAGACGCTGGCGTTCCTCCGTCAGTTCGATTGTCCGGTCACGATAGTAGCCGACAGCGCGGGCGATATCCGAGATCTCGGTATGGCCGTAGGTAAACGGCAGTTCCTTGTCGAGCCCGTCCGAGTCGGCCAGGTTCCGGATCCCGCTGTTGAGCGCATGAATGCAGTAAAGAATGGACTTGCTGAAGTGCCAGGCGACGCCAAACGCGAGCAGGAAGACGACCCCGAGGGCAATGGCGACACCCCACATACGCAGCTTCGATTGGCGGACCATCGTCTCCAGCCTGGATCCGAGTTCCGTCTGGCTGACCTGTTGCAAACCGTCAATCGCGGCAAGGAATTCGCCGAAACGCGCGCGCAGCGGCGACAGGTCGATTTGTGTCCCGTCGGCGCCCTGGCCGACCTGTTTGGCCACGCGCGCCATTTCGCCCTGGAACTTGCCGTTTGCCTGCCGGTAGGCCTTGGCCGCCGTGCTGAACGGCGTATCCTCGCTCGAAGTCAGCGCGCCCTGGTCCGCGCGGGTCGCGGCGCTGATCGTGTCAGCAAGCACCTTGAACTGGCCGGCTCCGACCAGCACCGACATGGTGTCGGCATGACTGAGTTCCGATTTGCCGGCGACCCTTTCACCATTGCGCACGAGAGCACTGGTCCGCACCACAAGATCCGAAAGCTGACCGGCAACAAGGCCGGCAAGCAAATTGGTCTCCTGGGACCTGTTGGCGGTGACACCCGATTTTTCGCCTATGCACAGGTTGACCCTGTGGGCTTGGCCCAGTCTTCCCGCACTGGAATCCGAAGGCTTTTCCGGCGCACAGTCCGGATACGCGGCCAGCACGCTGCCGGGCAAGGTTTCCGAATCCCGCAGGACAGACTCGTTCCACAGCGTCTGCAGCGCAGGCAGGCTTGCGAGTTTCGCGCCATCGCGCGCAAGGTCCTTGTAGGCTGACAGAATGATCCATCCGGCGCATGAAACGATCGGCACCGTCAGCACAACTACCAGAAGAAAAAGCCGCTTGCGGATGGTCAAAGGAGGTCTCCCGAATCGCGTTGGAACGCATTGAGAGAAAACCTAGTCCGAAATTACCAATAAATTCGAAACGGCAACAAGGCCAACAAGAACAGGTGCGGATAAAGACCCGGAGACCTTCCCCGCCCGCGCCAGCCTTCAGAGTTGAGACCATGCACCCGCGCCGTCCCGGACCTGATCCGGGACCTTCGCGGCGCCCCGCAGGAGGCCCCGGCTCAGGGCCGGGGCGGCGTGAGGCTCAGCAACACAAAAAAGAACCCGGCTGCTGCGGCAGCCGGGTTCGTCAAGGAAGGACCGGGAAAGTCCTGACCTAGTTAAGCCGCGATGCCGGGCCGAGATTGAAGAGCTGTGTTTCACCAGGCGCATCATCGACACCGTCATTGTCCGTCACCAGGATCAGATGTCCGTCGGCGGTGATGGCAAGGCCCTCCGGCTTGTCGAGGATCCAGCCCTTGCCTTCAGCCATTGCCGGCAGAATGTCCATCGCGTAGCGCTTCTTCAGCACCGGCAGGGTTTCGCCGTGTGCGGCCGGAACGACATCCTTCAGGGAGATCACGGTGATCTGCTTGATCGCCGCGTCTTCGCCG
Source organism: Roseibium sp. (assembly GCF_965232425.1). Lineage (GTDB taxonomy): Bacteria > Pseudomonadota > Alphaproteobacteria > Rhizobiales > Stappiaceae > Roseibium. Next base: position 2,852,119 of record NZ_OZ246971.1, on the reverse strand, counting down.
CCCTTGTTGTCCCGCTCCAGAACGGCGAAGTCGCCGCCACCCATGGAAACGATCTCGGACAGACCGACCCATCCGCCGGCCGCGCTCCTCGGCGCGTCGAGGGGATAGTGGACGAAGCCCCAGGACGCGTCTGCGGGATTGTAGATCCCGATCTTGGTGTGTCCCTTCGGATCGTCGTTCCACTCGCGCTGCACGGCGACAGCAACAAGGGTCTGGCCGTTCATCTCGAACTCGGCCACACCTTCGAACGAGAACCGTTTCGCCTGGTCGATGAGGCTCTGCGGCAGGGTGATCTGCTCCTGGATCGCACCATCGGCACCGACCTTGAGAAGGAGATGCGCGCGCTCGTTTTTCGGATGGCCTTCAGAGGCGAGCCAGAAACCGCCGTCACTGGCAACCGAGATACCTTCCAGGTCCAGCTTTTCCTGGTCGAAACCGGTGACGGTCACGTAGGAGGTGATCTGTGCCGGTCTCGACGCGATGTCCAGGGTGTAGATCCGGGCATCATCGTAGAAGCTGTCGCTGACGGCGTAGAGCGTGTTTGCATCCGAGGGATCTGCAGCCAGTGCGGATATCGCGCCCCAGCCGATCGGTGCACCCTTTTCCGGATCGACACCGGAAACGACGGACGGATAGGACGGTGCATCGGCACCGAACTTGTAGAGCGAGAGATGCGAGCGGACATTGTCCTCCGCGCTGTCGACTTCATTGGCAACGACGAACAGGTCCCGGTTCGGGATCGCCAGCAGGCCTTCCGGGCCGACATGGGTCGGCAGGAACTGGACGAACTCCGGTTCGCCGCCGGTATCCTTGTAGACCGCAACAAAGTTGCCGCGCTCCGAATTGACGAAGATCAGCGTATCGCCGCCAAACGTGCCGACGGCAACACCTTCAGGCTCCGTGCCCTTCTTGTGTGCACGCTTGGCCGGATAGTGGCCGTGCGACATGCCGAGATGTTCCATCTGGTTGCCGCTGTCGAACAGGACCTCGCCCTTCGTGTTCCAGATCGTGAAGCCGCGCGAGCCGCCCTCGTAGTCACCTTCGTTGGCGGTCACGAAGCGCTCATTGTCGATCCAGGCAACCGCATCCGGCTCACGGGCAACGTTCTCGCTGCTGCCCGACGCATCGCTCATACGCGCTTTCTTGACCGGAACATTCTCCGCCGTCGCAGCGCCTGCAGAGAAATTGGCGACGACATCGCCGGAAGCAAGGTCGACGATGGCCAGGTGATTGTTTTCCTGCAATGTGACGACGGCCTGGTTCGCGGAATTGATGGAAACGAACTCCGGCTCCGGATCGGTCGGCGCAACCTCGGCAAGGTCCGTCAGATCGACGATGCGGCCAGCATCGCAGTTGGTCGGCGCTCCATTCTCGTCGAGATCGAAGATCGCCAGATGCCCGGCCGGCATTTGCGGAATGACGCCGTCGTTGAGATCCTCGTCGCGCTCGTTCTCGATCGCGATCGCAACGAACTTGCCATCCGGCGAAATGGCGACGCTGTCCGGCTGGCCCTTGGCGTCGCATGTTGCCGTGATGCCCATGCCTTCGAGCGCGATCACGGCCAGATGACCGGCCGGGTTCAGATAGTCCTCGCCGGTGTTGACGCCCGCGTAGGCCGCCTTTTCACCGACGGCAACGGATGTCGGCTCACCGCCGAGATCGACCCGTGCCATGGGCTGAATGTTCAGGGGGTTGCCGGCATTGACGAACACGATCGCATCGCCCGGACTGTCGGTGAAGGCGAGTGTGCGGCCGTCCTTGGACGCATGGATGATTTCCGCGACGGTCTCTGTTGCCGTGTCGGCGCCGTCCGGCAGGGTCTTGTAGACCGGATAGGTGTTGACCCGTTCGAAATAATCCGCCTTTGCCGCCGACACGGTTCCAAGACCGGCCAGAACGGCAAGACTGACGCCCTTCAGGAAACATCCGCGAGGGTCTGACATTGCACTAGCTCCCAGTTTTTTGGTGTGAGGTGGGCGCAAGCTAGTCGGCGACATTACAGAAACGGTGACAGTTGCATGAAGGTTCGATGACACGCACACGAATAAATTATGCGCACGGTCGAGTGCCCGCGCGTCAGAATTAACTGGACAAGACCCGACAATTCTCTCACGTTGCAACACGCAAAATTTCTTGCGCCGATTGCGCGCAATTCAATCTCGGATAACTCACATGCAGATCGGATTCGTCCGTGCCGCCCTTGTTCTGGGGCTGCTGGCAGCCGTCGGCCCGTTCGCCATAGACCTCTACCTTCCCGCAACGCCGCAGATCGTCAGCGATCTGGGGACGGACGACGCGGGCGCCCACATGACGTTCACCGTCTATTTCATCGCCTTCGGCCTGGCGCAGCTCATCTACGGCCCGATCGCGGACTGGATGGGCCGCAGGCCGCCGATCTTTGTCGGGCTGACGGTCTTCATCGCCGGATCGATCATCTGCGCGATGGCAACTGACATCTCCATGCTCACGTTCGGGCGTTTCGTCCAGGCTCTCGGTGCGGCAGCGCCGATGGTGATCGTGCGTGCCGTCGTGCGGGATCTGCATACGGGGACGGAAGCAACGCGGCTGATGGCGCTGGTGATGCTGGTGATCAGCATCTCCCCGCTCTTGGCCCCCCTGACCGGAAGCATGATCATTTCCGTCGCCAGCTGGCGCATGATCTTCGGTGCGCTCGGCCTGATCGCGCTGGCCGCCATGATCTTTACCGCCTTGCGCCTTCCCGAGACGCTGTCAGAGGACAGGCGCGTTCCCGTCAACCCTGCGGCGCTCCTGCGCAGCTCCATCTTCCTGATGAAGGATTTCAGGTTCATGGGCCTGACGATGATCGGCGGCTTCGCCCTGGCGAGCTTCTTTGTCTTCATCGCCTCGGCGCCGCTCGTCTACATGACGCAATACGCCCTGTCCCCGACGCAGTTCTCGCTCGTCTTCGCAGTCAACGCGGTGGGTTTTTTCGCTGCGTCCCAGTTCGCCGCCGGCCTTGGCCAGAAATACGGCATGGGCCGCGTCGCCTTCTGGGCGGTCTGCGGGTTCGCGCTCGCAACATCGTCCCTCTTCATGCTTGTCTGGCTGGGCTTCGATGACCTGCCGGTGCTGATGGCGATGTTCTTCCTCGGAAACTCCTGCCTCGGTCTCGTCATCGCGCCGACGATGGTCATGGCGCTCGAAGAACACGGCGAGCATGCGGGCATGGCGTCTTCCCTCGGCGGGACGTTCCAGATGGTTGCCGGCGGGTTGATGATCCTGATCTGCAGCCCGTTCTTCGACCGGACGGCATTGCCGCTTGTCGGTGCGGTCGCAGCCTGCGCCTTCATCGCCTTCGTTCTGGCAGTGCTCACGCTTCGTCCGCAACCAGAAGCAAAGGCACCCGCCTGATGAAACAATCAGGCCGGAGCCTTGCTGCCGATTTCGTCGAGCCGTTCCTGCAGTGACAGCTTGTCGAGCGACGATAGCGGCAGGTTAATGAAGATCGAGATGCGGTTGTTCAGCATGCGGAACGTGTCACTGAACGCCAGCCGTTTTTCGGATTCGTTGCCATTCACGGAAGCCGGGTCGGGAACCCCCCAATGCGCGGACATCGGCTGTCCGGGCCAGACAGGGCAGGTTTCCTTGGCGGCATTGTCACAGACGGTAAAGACGAAATCCATGACCGGTGCATCCGGATCTGCAAACTCGGACCAGTCCTTTGACCTGAAATCCTCAGTCTTGAAATTCAGCTTCTTCAAGAGCGCCGATGCTTCCGGATGCACATGACCGGCAGGGCGCGACCCGGCTGAGAACGCCTTGAAACGGCCGCGTCCGTCCCGATTCAGGATCGCCTCCGCGATGATCGACCGCGCCGAATTGCCGGTGCAGAGGAACAGGACATTGTAGGTTTCGCTGGACATCAAAATCTCCCGAAATACGCTATTACTTCCGGCACACGACCGTTTCCATCACCTGGGCACACAGCTCGGGGTGACCGCCGCAACAATCCGCCATGAGGAAAGTCAGCAGATCCTTCGTTCCATCCAGATCCGCAAAATAACGGATCGAACGCCCGTCGCGTTCGTTTCGAACCAGCCCGGCCTGCAGGAGGATGGACAGATTGGTCGACATGGTGTTCTGGCGAACACCGAGGACTTCTCCGACGTCCCCCGCACTCATGCCCTCCGAACCTGCGTTGATCAGGAGCCGGAACACATCAAGGCGGGTTTTCTGGCTCAGTGCGCCAAACGCACCCAATGCATCATTTATATCCATAATTCATGATATCTTGATGTCTCGGTACAATACAAGAGACAAATTCGCTTACGCCACCGGACCCCGCATGTTCAGATTGCGTCATTTCGCGGGGTGCCCTTGTGTTCCGTTGTCCGACCTGTTGATCTGCGCTGACGGACGGAGAAAGAAACTTCATGAAAACACTGGCGAATGCATGGTTCGGCAAGGGCCTCAACACAGCACCGGAACTCGCTGCAGGTGACATTTCGCGATCATTGGGTCCGGCGCGGGACTTTTTTGCGGACGTGACCGGTGTGACGCCGTCTCCGCTGCTGGATCTCCCTGAGCGCGCTGCGGAACTCGGGATTGGAGCTCTTTATATCAAGGACGAACGCAATCGCCTGGGTCTCGGCAGTTTCAAGGCACTTGGCGCCGCCTATGCGATCGCCAAACGGGCCTTTGCAAAAATCGAGGCAGGCGAAGCCGGCGATCCGGCGACTGCACTCAATGGCACGACCTTCGTCTGCGCCAGTGCGGGCAATCACGGCCTGTCGCTCGCCGAAGGGGCCAGGATCTTCGGCGCATCGGCGGTCGTCTTCGTCTCCGAGACGGTTCCAGAGGCTTTTGCGGACCGGTTGAGGGACCGGGGTGCGCAGGTTGTCCGTGCCGGCGCGATCTATGAAGACAGCATGGCCGAGGCCGAACGGCAGGCAAGCGCGAACGGCTGGCAGCTCCTGTCGGACAGCACGTGGCCGGACATGACGGCGCCCGGCAGGGACGTCATGGAAGGGTATCTGATCATGGGTGCGGAGATCGAGGAACAGATCCCGGAACCGCCGACCCACGTTTTTCTGCAGGCAGGCGTCGGAGGCCTCGCCGCCGGTTGCGCCTCAAGCGCGCGCACCAGTTGGGGAGACGAGGTCGCCATCATCGTTGTGGAGCCGGAAGCTGCTCCCGCCCTTCAGGCGAGCATTGCGGCCGGTAAACCGGTTGTCGCCCCCGGCCCGGTCTCGAACATGGGTCGCCTGGACTGCAAGGAACCTTCTCATCTCGCCCTCAAGTTTCTGGCCCGTGAGGCGAACACCTTCGCCACGATCACGGATGAGGAAGCCGACGGAACCGTGACCTGGCTGAAAGAACACGACCTCGCCACCACACCGTCCGGCGCAGCGGGGATCGCAGCGCTCCAGCACGCCAGGGGCAAATTCGAGGATCTGGGCCTGACGGCGCAGTCGCGGGTGCTCTGCTATCTTTCGGAAGGCCCGGAGCATGGCTGAACCCGACTTTCCGGAAACGGAGTTCGAGGAAAGACTGACGCGTGCACAGCGCGCGATGCGGGCGGACGGGCTTGACGCGCTTTTCTTCACCACGGAAGCGGAATTGCGGTACTTCACCGGTTTCCGCACGCTGTTCTGGCAGAGCCCGACCCGCCCGTGGTTTCTTGTCGTGCCTGTCTCCGGAAAACCGATTGCCATCATCCCCCAGATCGGCGCTCACCTGATGGCCGCGACCTGGATCGACGACATCCGGACATTCTCGGCGCCGCACCCCACCGACGACGGCATTTCGCTTCTGGCGGACTGCCTGTCGCGGTTCAGCAAGGTTGGCATGCCGATGGGCCGTGAGAGCACGTTGCGCATGCCGCTTCGCGATTTCCGGGAACTGACCACCCGCCTTTCCCATCTTGAATTCGTTGATGCCTCCGATCTGATGCTGCAGCTGCGCATGGTGAAATCCGAACGCGAGATCGCGCTGCTGCGGCAGATCTGCGGGATCGGGTCGGCCGGATTTGCAAATGCCGCAAACCTTTTTCAGGAAGGCCAGACACTGAAAGAGGTCTTTCGCACCTTCCGGATCGAACTGCTGCGTCAGGGTGCCGACGATGTCCCCTACCTTGTCGGGGGCGCGGGACAGGGCGGCTACGGCGACGTCATTTCGCCGCCGACGGACCAGCAACTTGAAAAGGGCGACGTGCTCATGCTGGACACCGGCGCGACCAAGAACGGCTATTTCTGCGATTTCGACCGCAATTTCGCGATCGGCGTCGCAACAGATGCGGTCCGTGTCGCGCATGAAAAACTTGTCCTGGCCGTCGAGGCGGCCGCAGCCGTAGCCCGGCCCGGCAGGACCTGCGCGGATCTTTTCAGCGCCATGACTGCCGTTCTCGGACAGGACGACGGCGATGTCGGCAGACTTGGCCACGGCCTCGGCATGCAACTGACCGAAATGCCCTCCGTCACGAGCTTTGATACGACCGGACTGGAGGAAAACATGGTCATGACACTGGAGCCGAGCATTGACCTTGGGAACGGAAAGATGATGGTGCATGAAGAAAACATCGTCGTGCGGGATGGCCCGCCCGAGTTTCTCAGCACGCCTGCACCGAAGGAAATACCGGTCATTTAGGGGTCCGCACCCTAGGGCAAGCACACCGGGAGGAGCGCCTTGGAACTGCAATTTGAATGCGACGAAGGCCTGGGCTCAAGAGCGGCGCTCGGCCTGATCGTGCTTCAGGCCGACGAGACCATCGAAAAGGAGTTCCGCCCGCTCTTCGATCTTGAAGACGTAGTGCTCTACCATTCGCGCATCCCGAGCGATCCGGAGGTCAACGAGGAAACGCTGATGCGCATGAAGGCGGGCCTCACGGATACGGCTGCCCTGCTTCCGGGAAACCGGCCTCTCGACGTGATCGGTTACGCCTGCACCTCCGCGTCGACGGTGATCGGCTCCGAGGCGGTTGAAACGGCGATCCGCAAGGCGCATCCGAACGCCCGCGTCACCAATCCAGCCGTGGCGGTCGTCACGGCGCTGAAGCATCTCGGCGTGACCAGGGTCGGCGTTGTGACCCCCTATATCGCCGAAGTCTCGGAAGCCGTCGTTGATCTGCTGCGGAAAGCGGGCCTGGATCCGGTCAGAGTGGGGTCGTTCGGACAGTCCGAGGAGGCAACGGTCGCCCGGATCACCCCGCAGTCGGTCGAGCAGGCCGTTCAGGCAGTCGGAGACGACCCCGAAGTGGAGGCAGTGTTCGCCTCCTGCACCAACCTGCGCACCTTTCCGGTGATCGAAGCGTGTGAACAAAGACTGGCCAAGCCGGTGATCAGCTCGAACCTGGCGCTTGCGTGGCATATGATGAAGCTGGCGGCTCTGAAAACCGCAGGAGCAGGCCCGGGAAAACTGTTCGACAGCTGACCCGTCTGCCCCAATCGCGGCCTTTGGGCAACAAATCGACCATTCTCTTTCCGATTCGCTGGTTTGCGTGTTGACTTCGCCTGATTTCCGGGCAAAAACACCGCCGTCTCAAGTTTTGACGATTGCGAGCACCCGATGAACCGGCTACGCGCCGACATTCTGGATATGATGACCAAGGCACTTGCCAGCGCAACTTTCCTGCGCGGCGAGACCCGTTCGGCTGCCGTAACCGCTTTCAAACGCACAACAAAGACAACCAAGACCACCGCTTGACGGTGCCGCTCATCCCGCCTCCCCGGGGATGGGAGGCGCCGAGAGCCGGCCAGCCTTCTTCCGGGCAGCCGGTGAAGCGGGGAGACGGACAAGGACTAGACCGAAAATGGGTTTCAAGATCGCAATTGCAGGCGCCACGGGCAATGTTGGCCGGGAACTGCTGGACATCCTGGAAGAGCGCGGCTTTCCGGCCGATGACGTTGTCGCCCTCGCTTCACGGCGTTCCCAGGGCACGGAAGTGTCCTTTGGCGACAAGACGCTGAAGGTTCAGGCGATGGAGAATTTCGACTTCTCCGACACGGATATCTGCCTGATGTCCGCCGGCGGTTCCGTTTCCAAGGAATGGGCGCCGAGGATTGCGGCCAAGGGCTGTGTCGTGATCGACAATTCCTCGGCCTGGCGTTACGACGCCGACGTGCCGCTGATCGTTCCCGAAGTGAATGCCGATGCCATCACCGGCTTCACCAAGAAGAACATCATTGCCAATCCGAACTGCTCGACCGCGCAATTGGTCGTGGCGCTGAAGCCGCTTCACGAACATGCGAAGATCAAGCGGATTGTCGTGTCGACCTACCAGGCCGTGTCCGGCACCGGCAAGGAGGCGATGGAAGAACTGTTCAACCAGACCCGCGCCGTCTTCGTCAACGATCCGATCGAGCCGAACAAGTACCCGAAGCGGATCGCCTTCAACGTCATTCCTCACTGCGACGTCTTCATGGAAGACGGCTACACCAAGGAGGAATGGAAAGTTCTGGCGGAAACCAAGAAGATGCTCGACCCGAGCATCAAGGTCACCTGCACGGCTGTCCGCGTTCCGGTCTTCATCGGCCACTCCGAAAGCGTCAACATCGAGTTCGAAAACGAGATTTCCGCCGACGAGGCACGCAGCATCCTGCGGGAAGCGCCGGGCTGCCTCGTGATCGACAAGCATGAAGACGGCGGCTACATGACGCCCTACGAAGCTGCCGGCGAAGACGCGACCTACATCTCGCGCATCCGCGAAGACGCGACCGTCGAAAACGGCCTGAACATCTGGGTCGTCTCCGACAACCTGCGCAAGGGCGCGGCACTCAACACAATCCAGATTGCCGAAGTCCTCGTGAACCGCGGCCTGATCACTCCGAAAAAAGCCGCTGCGTGATCCTTTTGAGCGGGCGCCGTCCGGCGCCCGTTTTCCAAATTTAAGTCAGAAAGCGCCGCTCGCTCATGCCTGCGCCCCACACCCTGTCGTTTGACGACCATTGCGCCTCGGTGCCCGGAGCCAGGTTCACCGATTGGCTTGCGCAGCGGGCCGAACCCTTCTGGTCCGAAGCAACGGATCATGTCTTCACGCACGCGATCGGTGACGGCACCATGCCGGACGAGGCCTACGCCCGCTACCTGATTGAGGACTACACCTTCATCACGGATCTGGCATCCACGCTCGGCTACCTTGTCGCCAAGGCTCCGGACATGCAGGCCAAGTCGCGGCTGTCCGCCTTTCTCGCCTTGTTGACATCGGAGGAAAACGACTACTTCCTGCGCTCCTTCGATGCACTAGGCGTGCCGCGGGAAACCTACACGCAGGCAGCGCAGGGGCCGGTGACCCGCTCCTTTGCGGATCTGCTTCTGACGTCATCGGGCGGCGGCACCTATCCCGAGGGACTGACATGCCTCCTCTGCGCGGAATGGTGCTATCTCACCTGGGGCGAACGCGAAGCGGAAAAACCGCGCCCCGCGCAATTCTATCTGGCGGAATGGATCGACCTCCACGCGGTCGCGGGCTTTGAGGATTTCGTCAACTGGATCCGGCGGGAACTCGATCGGATCGGGCCGTCCCTGAGTGCCGAAATGCAGGAGAGACTGGCTGACCTTTTCAGGCAGATGAGCGCGCTGGAACGGGATTTTTTCGAAACGGCCTGGTCCGGTCACCCGCCCGAGCACCCCGGCGCGGGCTAAAAGATCGAAGCAATGTATATCTATGAAGCCGCCGCACTCGGCGCGGCCACGCTCTGGGCCTTGACGGGATTGCTCTCGGCGGGCCCTGCGCAGCATCTTGGCGCGATCGCCTTCAATTGCACCCGCATGGTCATGGTGACACTGATGCTGTGCCTCTGGGTCCTGGTCGCGGGCGGCTGGAACACGATCGGCGGCGAGCACGTGGCACCACTGGTTCTGTCCGGCTTCATCGGCATCTTCGCAGGAGACACGGCCCTCTTCCTGACCCTGAACCGGATGGGTCCGCGCCGGACCGCAATGCTGTTTTCCCTGAATGCGCCGCTCTCCGCGATCCTCGGCTGGCTGGTTCTCGATGAGACCCTGACGGGCATGCAATCCATCGGGATCGTGACCATCTTTGCCGGCGTCCTGCTCGCGATCCGCTTCGGCAAACGCAAATCCCAGCTGCACAAGTGGGAAAGCATCAAGGGACCTGTCTGGATCGGCGTCGCCCTGGGATTTGCCGCTGCCCTGTCGCAGTCGGTCGGCTCGCTCATCGCCCGGCCTGTCATGGAAACCGGCGCAGACCCGGTGGCAGCTTCAAGCATCCGGGTCGGTGTCGCTGCCCTGTGCCTGGTGGTTCTCACGCGGCTTCCCTTCAGCTGGGTCAAGCCCGCGGGCCGCTTCACGGTCCCGATCGTCGGCATCATCGCGCTCTCCGGCCTCCTTGGAATGGGCATCGGGATGACACTGATCCTGTTTGCGCTGTCCGGCGGCGAAGTCGGCATCATCGCGACGCTTTCGGCGACGACACCCGCGGTCATGCTGCCGATGATGTGGTGGCGGACCGGTGAATTCCCGGCGCTTGGCGCATGGGCGGGAGCGCTTCTGGTCGTTGCCGGCAGCGCCCTGCTGTTTGCGTTCTAGCGCAATTGCGCAGAAGCAGGTTTCTGTTCTTTCTTCGTTTTCATAGTCAGTATTTTTCACGATGCAGTATCCGTGAAAATCTGCCTGAATTTTTTCCACAGGCCTCTGAAATTTATGACTCATCTCTGAATACGTTTGCTCAAAATTTACTTTAATTCCGTAGATCCCCTAAGGAGAGGCAAAAGGGGTATTCCATGAAAAATCTTTCCGCTCGCCTGAGCGTCACGTCGACGCTGGCCATCGTTTCGGCCGGTGTGCTGACAATCTCCATGTTCGTCGTCGGGTTCATCCTGTATCAGGTCGCCCTCGGCCAGGCGCAGACCGCCGCAATCACCAAGCAGGACGTGAACCTGAGGGTGGCCGCGACGATCTTTCAGGACCGCGTGGAGGGGGCCGATGTCACCTGGACCGACACCGGCAACGTGACGCGGATCGAGCTCGCGGAATTCCCTGTTTTCAACGACGATCACACCATGATCGATTCGATCGGGCGGATGACCGGCGAAACAGCGACCGTTTTCCAGTGGGATCCCGAAAACAAGGACTTCTGGCGCAAGACCACCAACATCATCAAGGGCGACGGCAAGCGGGCCGTCGGGACCCCGCTTGGCAAGAACGGCGCGGTCTATCCGGTGATCATGAGCGGCAAGACCTTCCACGGCCAGGCAACCATTCTCGGCAAGGATTACTTCACCGTCTACAAGCCGATCTTCGACACTCAAGGCAACATCACCGGCATTCTCTATGCCGGGGTCGAGAAAGCCGCAGTTGAGGCCAATGTCTGGGAGCTGATGGGCGACTACACCATGCTGGCGCTGCCCGTGGTCGTCATTTCCGTGCTGCTGCTGATCTTCGCGATCCGCCGGCAGCTGCGCCCGGTCACCGCGCTTGCTGAAATCACGTCGCAGATCGCGCAGGACAATCTCGATGACGAGGTTCCGTTCAAGGACCGGACCGACCAGATCGGCATGCTTGCGCAGGCGGTCAACGGGCTCAAGAACCGGGCAGCGGAACGCATCTCGCTTGCTGAGCAGCAGCGTGAAAACGACTCCGCCACGCTCGATCGCCAGAACACGGTGCAGACCCTGATTGAGGACTTCCGCAACAACGTTTCGAACGTGCTGAGCTCGGTCAACGACACCGTCCAGGACCTCGGCGGCACCGCCGGCCGTTTGTCCGATCTGTCCGGCCAGAGCGCATCCGGGGCGATCGAGACCCTCAATTCGGCGGACGACGCGACCTCGAGCGTGCAGACCGTTGCAAGCGCCGCGGAAGAACTGTCGGCCTCCATTGGTGAAATCTCCCGTCAGGTGGCGCAAACCACGGAAGTCGTGAGCCGCGCGACCGAAGGCACGCGCGTTACCAACGAGAAGGTCGAGGGACTGGCCTCTTCCGCCTCCAAGATCGGTGAGGTCGTGACCCTCATTCAGGCGATCGCCGAACAGACCAACCTGCTGGCGCTCAATGCGACCATCGAGGCGGCCCGCGCCGGCGAGGCCGGCAAGGGCTTTGCGGTTGTTGCCGCGGAGGTGAAGGAACTGGCCACGCAGACCTCGAAGGCAACGGAGGAAATCGGTGCGCAGATCACGGCAATCCAGGACGCCACCAAGGAGTCCGTCAGCGCGATTGCGGAAATCACCACGATCATGGAGGAGGTCAACTCCTACACCAGCACCATTGCCGCAGCAGTGAACGAGCAAGGCTCCGCGACCGGGGAGATTTCCCAGAACGCGCAGAAAGCGGCTGAAGGGACGACCTTCGTTTCCTCGCGCATGTCCGAACTGTCGGGCACCGTCAACGAAACGTCCGAATCGTCTCAGTCGGTTCTGGATGCCTCCGAAATGCTCAACGCGCGCACGGAGGAACTGAAGCAGGAAGTCGAAACGTTCCTGCGCAACGTGGCCGCTGCCTGAAGACATCTGCAGATGAAATCCTGCACGGGGGCGTTTCGCCCCCGTGTTTTTTTGGGCCGGTCAATCGCCGGAGACGTCGGCCAGCCACTTGAAGACCAGCTTTGCCTGTTCGGAGGCGTGCGGATGCAGCTTGACGAAATAGACGCGCGGCGATGACACCGTTTCAGGCAACAGCTTCACCAGACTGCCGCTTTCCACGAAAGATCGGGTCAGCCCCTCCCAGCCTAGAACCGCGCCCATGTCGTCCTGTGCCGCCTGCAGGGCGATGACATAGTTGTTCACCCGATGCGCGTTGCGCAACGCACCGCGATACCCGAGCGCGGCAAACCAGTCCTGCCAGTCCGTCCAGTCTGTCCCCGCCGAATCCAGGTGGATCAGCGGAAGCGCGGCAAGATCCTCGATTGTTTCCATCCGGTTCTGTTCGGCGAAGCGCGGACTTCCCAACGCAGAGATCCGGTCGTGGAACAGCGCCCGGCACGATCCCGTTTCCTGCGACATGTCCCCGTAGTGAATGCTCAGGTCGCAGTCGCCGCCACCCTGGCCGGTGTCGCTGACGATCTGCGAGACGGAAATGTGCGGGTGGGACTTCCAGAACTGCGCAAGGCGCGGCGTCAGCCAGAGCGCGCTCATCGCGGTGGTGGCACCCACGGTTACCGACGCTCTTGAGACCCTGGCGCGCAACTGGTCGAGCGCATCGCCGATTTCTTCGAAACCCCTTTGAAGCGCGACGAACAGATAGGCGCCGATCTCCGTCAGTTCCACGCCCCGGTGGTGCCGGTGGAAAAGCGCGCATTTGAGGTCCTGTTCAAGCGATTTCACCTGGTGGCTGACAGCGGCCGGCGTAACGTTCAACTCGGCTGCGGCGGCCTTGAAACTGACATGGCGCGCGGCGGCCTCGAAGCTCAAAAGCGCATTCAACGGCGGCAGGTCATAGGGGCGTTTTGGCAAATTGACCTCATGCAGAGCCTATTCAAAGTGACTTGATCGTATGACTTGGCGATCTCCTTTGCATTACTTTTTCTAAGCCAGAAGAAAAATTTTTGACGTTGCCAGGAAGGACGTTCCCGGAAAAACATGGCTAAGCTCACGCGTGATCCGTCAGGAAACCAGATGCCGAACGACCAGATAGCCAAGCTCGACGATGCCTTGCATGCCAAACGTCAGTCCTTCGACAAGATACCGGTTGTCGATCTCGCGCCCCTTCTGGACGGCAGCGACCCGGACAAGGTTGCCGGCGAGATCAACTGGGCCCTCGCCAATGCCGGCTTCATGTACGTGAAAAACCACGGCATCGCCGACGCGGTGGTCGAAACCGCCTTTGACCAGACCAGGGCCTTTTTCGATTTGCCGGAAGCCGAAAAGATGGCCCTGCACGTGTCCCGCTCAGGTCAGACACTCCGCGGCTACATTGAGCCATTCGGCGAAAACACCGACCCGGAAAAGACCAGGGACCTGAAGGAGTGTTTCGACCTCGGCCCCGAGTCAGAACCGGACTGCCCTTTCTTCGGGCCGAACCTCTGGCCGGAGGAAACACGCCTTCCGGGCTTTCGCGCAGCGGTCTACCGCTACCACGAAGAGATGAAGCGCCTTTCCATGACGATCCTGTCCGGGATCGCGCGGAGCCTCGATCTCGCTCCAGACTATTTCGAGGCCAAGCTGCAGAAACCGATCAGCATTCAGCGTCTCCTGCACTATCCGCCACAGACCGGCATCGTCGATGAGAGCATCATCGGCATCGGGGCGCACACGGACTACGGCAATCTGACGATCCTCGCGCAGGACGATGTCGGCGGCCTGCAGGTCCTGAACCGGGACGGGCAATGGGTCGAAGGCACGCCGATCCCGGGAACGTTCGTCATCAATATCGGCGATCTGCTGCAGCGGCTGACCAACGACCGCTACCTCGCCAACCTCCACCGCGTGGTCAACACCAGCGGCCGCGAACGCTATTCCATCCCGTTTTTCATCGACGCCGATTATGACGCCGAATTCGCGCCGCTTGCCTCCTGCATCGACGCGGACAATCCCGCCCGCTACGAAGCCGTGACTTGCGGCGCGCACAAGTACGGGCGTTTTGTTGACAGCTACCCCCATCTTCAGAAGATTCCAGCCTGACGCTGTTTCTGAAAAAGTGCCGGAATCCAGCGCACCCTTTCGCACACCCGGGGCAGTGATGAAAATCGAACGTATCGACCTCTATCAGGCGGACCTGCCCTATTCCGGCGGCACCTACACGCTCTCCGGCGGACGCGAATTTCGGGTTTTCGATGCCAGCATCGTGCGCATGGAGACCGCCTGCGGCCTGGAAGGCTGGGGCGAAAGCACGCCGTTCGGATCAAGCTATATCGCGGCTCACGCCCGGGGCGTGCGTGCCGGCATTGCCGAGATCGCCCCGCACCTCATAGGCAGGGATCCGAGGCAGGTGGAGCGTCTCTACGATGCCATGGACGAAGCCCTTGCCGGTCACCTTCACGCGAAGACCGCGCTTGATGTCGCCGCCTGGGACATTCTCGGCAAGGCTGCAAAAATGCCCTGCTGGATGCTTTTGGGCGGCTCAACTTGTCAGCGCATGCCGGTGATGTCGTCGATCCCGGCCGATACACCGGAAAAGATGCGGCAGAACGTTTCCAGGCATCGTGAACTGGGATATCTCGGGCACTCCGTCAAGATCGGCGCCCTGGACCGCGACGGCGGACCGGCGCTGGATGCGGCACGGATCGAGGCATCGCTGGCGGACCGGCAAGCGGGCGAGTTCTTCCTGGTGGATGCCAATGGCGGCCTCACCCCGGAAACCGCACTCAGGATGCTGACCCTTCTTCCTGACGGTCTAGACTTCGTGCTGGAAGCGCCCTGTGCAACCTGGCGCGAAACACTGTCGCTCCGCGCCCGCTGCCGCGTCCCGATCATGCTCGACGAACTCATGCAGGCCGATGCGGACCTTGCCCAAGCCATCGCGCTGGATGCCTGCGACGGCATCGGCCTCAAGATATCCAAGGCGGGCGGCCTTACGCCGGGCCGGCGTCAGAGAGACATGGCCAGGGCGGCGGGCCTGACGCTCAGCGTCCAGGATACCGTCGGTTCCACGATCGCATTTGCCGCGATTGCCCATCTCGGTCAGACGGTCCCGGCAAGATATCTCAGGTGCAT
Source organism: Roseibium sp. (assembly GCF_965232425.1). GTDB lineage: Bacteria > Pseudomonadota > Alphaproteobacteria > Rhizobiales > Stappiaceae > Roseibium. The sequence continues at coordinate 2,836,553 of NZ_OZ246971.1, read as the reverse complement.
TCTCGATTGCCGCGACATGGTCACAAGGCAGCTCGCGGAATTTGACGCTCCGATCGCCGATGGCGGCGTGCTTGCACCGGACGCACCCGGCCTCGGACTGACCGTCGACCGTGCCGCGCTTGGCGATCCGGCCGCGAGCTGGACCTAGATCCCAACCGCCGTCAGTCTGCGTTGAAGAGGACGCTCAACCCCCGGACATCTCGATCAGGTCCGGCATGAACGGAAGATCCGTCACGCCAATGTCGATCCCCGATTGCATCAGTAGGGTCGACAGCTGGCCGCGATGATGGGTCTGATGGTTGAACATGTGCGTCACGAGCAGCCAGCGGGGGCGCGAACGCGTGACATTGTCGGTGCTGCGCGTCCAAGTCATCGGCTCCGCGAGCCACGCGGAAGTCAGTTTACCGGCAAAGGTTTCAATGTCGCCGCACATCTCCAGATGCGCGTTTCGCAGGGCACCGAAATCCTCGAAGATATCAACGCCCATGCCGTTGACGGCGTAGGCCACCCCCGAGAACCGCTTCATCCAGACGCGATCCGCAAACAGGATGTGATTGAGCGTCGAATGAACCGACCTGAAAAACGCGCCCTTGTCGGCCTTGCGCTCTTCATCGCTCATCTGCGCAGCGGCCGCATAGGCCTTTTCCGTCATCCAGCTGTTATAGGCCGCAAACCGCTGGTAAAGCCCCGGGTCAATCTGCATCGAACACTCCCGTCGATCGTCAGCTGCCGGCGGGCAGCGCGTCCGGCAGGGCGGCTTCGAACCGTTCGGTTTCGGGATCCATCAGCCGAAGCTCTCCGGATCCGATGTCGAACCAGGCGCCGTGCAGCAGCAGGCCGCCATCCGCGACGGCCCTCTCGATGAACGGAAAGGTGAGCAGGTTCTTGAGCGAATGCCGGATCCCGGCATATTCCATTGCAAGCTGCGGATCGTCGGCCTTGTCGATCGGCATGCAGGCCATGGCGATTGCGGCCGGCTCCAGAAGCTTGATCCAGCGGCCGATGAATTCACCGGTGGCCATCGGCTCGTTGGCGTGTTCGCGGAACGCCTTCACCCCGCCGCACTGGCCGTGCCCCATGACGACGATATGCCCGACCTTCAGGCCGTTGACCGCGAACTCGATCGCCGCGCTTGTGCCGTGCTGGCCCTCGGTTTCCTCGTAGGGCGGCACGAGATTGGCAACGTTGCGGATGACGAACAATTCGCCCGGACCGGCGTGGAAGATGCCTTCCGGCGTGACGCGGCTGTCGCAGCAGGAAATCACCAGGACGTCGGGTTTCTGACCGTAGACCGCAAGGCGCTCATGCGTTTCCTTGTAGCGGACGAAGCCCTTGTTCAGGTAGCGGCCATAGCCTTCCAGAAGGGGTGCGGGAAAAGTCAACGAATTAGCCTCCTGAACTGCAAACAGGTCTTACCGCCTGTCAGGAGGTTCTTATCACTTGGGCCTGCGAATGCAAATTGCCCGAAACGGCTTAGGGTACGGACCCTAGAAACGTTCCGCGCGCAGCACCGAACAGTCCGAAACGGTCACGACACCGATATGGCGTTCAACCACCTCGAATGCCGCCTGAAGCAGCTCGTCGAGCCGCTCGGGGCGGATGATGCAGATGATGGCGACCATGCCGCCGGCGCGCGAGACCTGGCCTTCACGGCTCCACCTTCCGGACCGCCCGCTGCCGCCCATCACCGGCAGGATCGTGTATCCGGTGACGCCGGCCTCGTCGAGTGTGTCTGTCAACCGGGTTTCCATCGGTGCTTCGATGATGATTTCCACCCGTTTCGCGTTCTTCATCTCCATGGGCTTAACCTCCCGTAGCCTGGGCGATGCTCAAGTAAAGCGGTATTCCGAGCGTCAGATTGAACGGGAACGTGATCCCGAGCGACATTGTCAGATAGATCGAGGGATTGGCTTCCGGCAACGCAACCCGCATGGCGGCCGGAACCGCGATATAGGATGCCGACGCACTCAGGGTCATGAGCAGCATGGTTCCTCCGACGGACAGACCGATGAGGCTGCCTGCCGCAAGACCGGCAACCGCTCCGATCATCGGCATCAGGACACCGAAGAGGATCAGCCCCGGCCTGAGCAGTCCCGCACTGCTGCGCAGGCCGCGCCCGGCAACCAGTCCCATGTCGAGCAAGAACAGGCACAGGACCCCCTTGAAGGGAGAGACGATGAAACTTTCTATCTCCGACAGGCCTTTCGGACCGGACAGGAAGCCGATGAAGAACGACCCGACGAGCAGGACGATCGACCCGTTGAGGAGAATTTCACGCAAAAGGCCTTTTGATCCCCTTGCGCGCTCCGCATTGGTGTCCGGCGAGGAAAACTTGGCGGCCAGCCAGAGTGCGGACAGGATCGCCGGCGCTTCCATGGCGGCCGCGACAGCAACGAGATAGCCCTCGCTGGCGATCCCCTGGCTTTGCAGGACCGAGGTTGCCGCAACGAATGTGACGATCGATATCGAGCCGTAGTGCCCGGCCACGGCCGCCGCGTCGACCGTCCCGAGGCGCGTCATCACCCTCAGGAGCCCGAAGGCGGTGAAGGGGATCGCGAAGGACAGGATCAGGCCGGCGACGAGCGCGAGCAGAAGCGTGGAATCGACGCCATGCGCGCTGACGCTGACACCCCCCTTGAAGCCGATGGCAAACAGCAGATAGATCGAAAGTGCCTTGGCCGCCGCCTCCGGCACCGACAGGTCCGAGCGCACCAGCGCCGCACCCAGACCGAGCGCAAAAAAGAGGATGATCGGCGACAGCAGGTTTTCCGCCGCCAACGAGAGAATTGTGTCTGCCAAGACCGTTTTGCCCTTAACCCACGCGCATCCCGCCGGTTTTTCAGCTTGCAGCGGGATACGTAACAATACGTATTCGGGCGGATATGGGACATTCCGGCAGGCGGTTCAAGCAAAATCGGGTGCCGAGGCTGCGGTTTACGACAACAGTCCCATCGGCATGTCAGGTCGCAACGTTTATCTCGTGCCGCTCTTCCGTTTCGCCGTGATCCTCGTAGGCGTGGCGGATATTGTCCGGCCCGATCCCTTCCTGGGCACCCCGGAGCGGGTGCACCGGTCCGTGTTCTACACGCGGTTCAAGGGCCTGCAACGCAGCCGCACGATAGGCAGCCACTCCGTCGAGCGCGTGGTTTTCCAGGTGATGTGCATCAATGAGAACAGCCGGCTCGTCCGTGGAGTAACCGGTGTCGCTGTCGTGTCGCTGCGCGCCGTTACGCTTGCCTCTGCGGTCATAACCGGTGCCGTCACCGTCCCTGTCCGCAGGATACTCTGTCGCATGCGCCACGACCTGGGCCGATTGCGGCCTTTCGATCGTCGTCGCCATTCCGGCCTCCTGGCCATCAGAGAATCCCGCCTTCTGGCGGGACTTCCCTCATGATCTCAAGGAAGAATTAACAAATCTTTACGATCCGTTAACCGCTTGCTTCACTTCAGGAATTGCAACCGCGAATCATCTCCCCGGCCTGATTCCACCTGCTGTTCTAGGCCGCCCGCGCCCCTCTCGCCCCGACGATCCTGACGACATCGGCCATGATATCCGTCAGCTGGAAGTCTTTCGGCGTGTAGACGGCAGCGACGCCCATGGCCTTCAGTTGAGCTGCATCCTCGTCGGGGATGATACCGCCGACAACGACGGGAATGTCATCCGCACCGGCCGCCCTGAGCCGGTCCATGACGTCGCGCACCAGCGCCAGGTGCGAGCCGGACAGGATCGAAAGACCGATCACGTGCACATCCTCTTCCACGGCCGCGTTGACGATCTGCGCCGGTGTCAGGCGAATGCCCTCGTAGACGACTTCCATGCCGCAGTCGCGCGCCCGCACGGCAATCTGCTCCGCGCCGTTGGAATGACCGTCGAGGCCCGGCTTCCCGACCAGGAACTTCAACCTGCGTCCAAGCGTTTCGGAGACGGCGTTGACGTCCGCCCGGACCGCGGCAAGGTCCCCGGCATCGTCGCGCGCGGCTTGCCCGACCCCGGTCGGGGCCCGGTATTCTCCGAAGACCTCGCGCAGCGTGCGGCCCCACTCCCCGGTCGTGACGCCCGCCTTGGCCGCCGCGATGGAAGGTTCCATGATGTTCCGGCCTTCCTGGGCGGCGGATTTCAGCTCCGACAACGCCGCGGCAACGGCGGCATCATCGCGCGCATCCCGCCAGGCCTTGACCTTTTCGATTGCCTCCGCCTCGACATGTTCGGGAACGGTCAGGATCGCGCCGTCTTCGCCGGCCGCAAGGGGAGATGGCTCCGTTTCCGTCCATCGGTTCACGCCGACGACAACCTGGTCGCCCGCCTCGATGGCGGCCAGGCGCGCGGAATTGGACTCAACGAGCTGCCGCTTCATGTAGCTTGAGTCGACAGCGGCAACCGCACCGCCCATGGCGTCGATCCGGGCAAGCTCCTCGCGGGCTTCCGCTTTGAGCGCCTCGACCTTGTTGGTGATCTCCACCGACCCGTCGAAGATGTCGGCATAGTCCAGAAGGTCGGTTTCATAGGCCATGATCTGCTGCATTCTGAGCGACCATTGCTGGTCGAACGGCCGCGGCAGTCCGAGCGCCTCGTTCCAGGCAGGCAACTGCACCGCCCGCGCGCGCGCATTTTTGGAGAGCACCACGGCCAGCATTTCCACCAGAATACGGTAGACGTTGTTTTCCGGCTGCTGTTCGGTAAGCCCGAGAGAGTTGACTTGAACACCGTAGCGGAACCGCCGGTATTTTTCGTCCTCCACGCCGTAGCGGTCGCGGCAGATTTCGTCCCAGAGTTCGGTGAATGCGCGCATCTTGCACATTTCGGTGACAAAGCGCATCCCGGCATTCACGAAGAACGAGATCCGCCCGACGGCCTTGGGAAAATCCTCTTGAGGGATCGCCCCGCTTGCCTTCATGGAATCCAGGATCGCGACCGCAGTGGCGAGCGCGAACGAAAGTTCCTGGACCGGCGTCGCACCTGCTTCCTGCAGGTGATAGGAGCAGACGTTCATCGGGTTCCATTTGGGCATGTTGGAATAGGTCCAGGCGATGACGTCCGTCGTCAGTTTCAGCGACGGTGCCGGCGGGAAAACGTAGGTGCCCCTGGAGAGATATTCCTTGATGATGTCGTTCTGGGTCGTGCCGGAGAGAAGTTTCCGGTCGGCGCCTTGCCCGTCCGCTGCCGCAATATAGAGCGACAGCAGCCAGGGCGCCGTCGCGTTGATTGTCATGGACGTGTTCATGCGCTCGAGCGGGATCTCGTCAAACAGGGTACGCATGTCGCCGAGATGCGTGACCGGCACGCCGACTTTGCCGACCTCGCCCCGCGCCAGCATGTCATCCGGATCGTAGCCGGTCTGTGTCGGCAGATCGAAGGCGACGGACAATCCGGTCTGACCCTTGGCCAGGTTTCCGCGGTAGAGCTTGTTCGAATCCGCCGCTGTGGAATGGCCCGCATAGGTCCGAAAAATCCACGGGCGATCCCGCTCTTTGCCTGTTTCACCGGTCTGGCTCATGCCGATAGTCCTCCTAAGACGTTCTTCTGACAGCCTTATTCTTCTTTCCTGATCCCCATTTTATCCGGATCTCCCGGTCCGGTGGAGCGTGCCTGACATTACGCGCATGCGAAATCTGTCTGTGCAATGCAAAATATGCTTGGCATCAAAACGCAAGTTAAGCAATAGTCGTATAGATCGGCGCGCGATTTTGAACAATAGTTGCGCAAAATAGGAATTTGAGCCAAACATGCCTTGTGCAGTTGCGAAATCGCGAGCCAAGCAAAGCCCTGGGAGGGGATGAATGACTGCAACCGCTGAAGCCAATGACAACCGAACATTTGAGGATGCTCCGGTGAAAGACCTTTACGAAATCGGTGAAATTCCGCCGCTCGGTCACGTCCCGAAGAACATGTATGCCTGGGCGATCCGGCGCGAGCGCCACGGCGCGCCCGAGGACGCCATGCAGCTCGAGGTCGTGCCGACCTGGGAACTCGACAGCCACGAGGTGCTGGTCCTGGTGATGGCCGCGGGCGTCAACTACAACGGCATCTGGGCCGGCCTCGGCGAACCGATCAGCCCGTTTGACGGGCACGGGGCACCCTATCACATCGCCGGATCCGACGCCTCCGGGATCGTCTGGGCCGTCGGCGACAAGGTCAAGCGCTGGAAAGTCGGCGACGAGGTTGTCATTCACTGCAACCAGGACGACGGCGACGACGAGGAATGCAACGGCGGCGACCCGATGTTCTCCAACACGCAGCGCATCTGGGGCTATGAAACGCCGGATGGCTCCTTCGCGCAGTTCACCCGGGCCCAGGCGCAGCAGCTGATGCCGCGGCCCAAGCACCTGACCTGGGAAGAGGCCGCCTGCTACACGCTGACGCTCGCCACCGCCTACCGCATGCTGTTCGGACACCATCCGCATGAACTCAAGCCCGGCCAGAACGTGCTCGTCTGGGGCGCCTCCGGCGGCCTGGGGTCTTATGCGATCCAGCTGATCACGGCGGCAGGCGCCAATGCGATCGGCGTGATTTCGGACGAGGACAAGCGCCAGTTCGTCATGGATCTCGGCGCAAAGGGCGTCATCAACCGCAAGGACTTCAACTGCTGGGGCCAGCTGCCGACGGTCGGCTCGCCCGAATACGGCGAGTGGTTCAAGGAAGCCCGCAAGTTCGGCAAGGCGATCTGGGAATTCACCGGCAAGGGCAACAATGTCGATATCGTCTTCGAGCACCCGGGCGAAGCGACATTCCCGATCTCGACCTTCGTCTGTAAGAAAGGCGGTATGGTGGTCATCTGCGCGGGTACGTCGGGCTTCAACTGCACCTTCGACGTCCGCTACATGTGGATGCACCAGAAGCGTCTGCAGGGCTCGCATTTCGCCCATCTGAAACAGGCGGCAGCAGCCAACAAGCTGATGATCGAACGACGCATCGACCCGTACATGTCCGAAGTGTTCCCCTGGGACCAGATCCCGAGCGCCCACACCAAGATGTGGAAGAACCAGCACGCTCCCGGCAACATGTCGGTGCTGGTCTGCGCTCCGACAACCGGGCTCAGGACGTTCGAAGACGTTCTGGAAGCCGGAAAACGCTGACAAAGAGCTCCCTGAAAGGCTTGGGCAACAGACCCTGACAAGCCTGATGCAGCCTGACCGGCCCGTGTTTCACGGGCCGGTTTTTTTACTTGGCGCCGATAGACCCGTCAATCCGGACAAGTGCAACCGTACCCTCCATCGTCACCCCGGGCGAGCGACGCGAGACCCGGGATCGGGGAGGCCGGGCGCAGGAAAACGGCCACCGCGAGATCCGACAGGTCATTGCCTCTCCGATCCCGGCGCGCGCAGCGCTTGGCCGGGATAACATTCACTTGACCAGTTTGCCTTGCCCCCAGTTGATTTTTACCCCGCCGTAATTCTGCTGTGATGTCCTCGTCTGCTAACCGCCGTTCGAATCAGGTCATTTCCGGAGCCGCATCAGGTGATCCAGACAAAATCATGTATCACGTCCGCCAGGCTTGCTGTCGCCGCGCTGGCGGTTCTCGTCCTGGCAAGCTGTCAGAGCGAACGCTTTCAGACACCGCCCTTCTACAAGGACCTGGCGCGCGCCGACGGCGAGGTCGACGCGGCGACCGCCGCACAGATGATTTCGCAGTACCGGATCAACAACGGCCTGTCGGCCGTTACACCGGACGCACAGCTCACCGGCATTGCAAAATCGCAGGCCGAGGCAATGGCCAGGGCGGGCAGCGTCCAGGCCTCGCTTGCGCCGGACCAGCAACTGGCAACCCGTCTGTCGTCCATCGGCGAGCCCAAAACGGCGGCAGCCGAGAATGTCAGCGCCGGCTACCGGACCTTTGCGGAGGCCTTTTCAGGCTGGCGCGAATCGCCCAAGCACAACCAGGTGCTGCTGACACCGGACGCGACGCGCCTGGGCATCGCGACCGCCTATTCACAGACGGCGAAACACAAGGTTTTCTGGTCGCTCGTGCTGGCTGCTCCGAGGCCGGGCAGCTGACACTTCGGTCTCAGTAGCGCCTGGGGTATCTCGGATAGATCGGCTGAACCGGCCGCACGACCGGCGGCGGACGCCGGTAGATGGGGTAATTGCTGCCGTAACGCGGCACGCCGATATAGACCCCGGCGCTCGGGATCGGCCGACCGTAGTAAGACCCCTGCACACCGTAGCTCAGGTACTTGCCCGAAACCCAGCCCTTCACATTGGCGAAGGCGGCATCGCACCAGGAGAAGTTTGCCGTGCAGCCGAAGACGGTAACCCCGCCGCCCTGCGGCACGGTTGCAAGAACCGGGTAGTTGGTTCCCGGACCTGCACGCATGTTCAGGTTGGCGGTCGTGTAGGCAATCGCGGGACCTCCCGACTGCGCCAGCGCCGGCATTGTCATCATGGCCACGGCGCACAGGGCCAGCGGCAAGCGGATCAGCATCTTGTTGTTCTCCATTTTCTGTCGCTCCCGGGCGGTTTCCGCCCGGACCGAATGCCCACACACGGCGAAGATGTGGGAACACATCATGGCAAAAGTATAGCGCGGCAACCGTGACGCGGCCGTGATGGCGCCCGCAAACCACTTTGTGCTTGCCCACTCACCGCCCTATCGGCTTCACTGGGCGAAGAATTCAAGGGGGGAACACGCCAGGATGAAACGGTTTCAGGAACTTGCAGCGGCGTCCATTGTCTCGGCGACCTTGCTGCTGGCGTCGCAATCGGCCGCGATCGCCTTCGATGCCCACGCCGGTTACTACTACCCCGAACCGCAGACCAACGAGGTCTACATATCGGAACTGCCGGTTGCCAATGACGCGCAGAAACGCTCCAGAGCAGCCTTTGTCATCGGCCTTGCCGCGCAGCATTCGAAGCAGAACCACGCGGCGGGATACCATCTCTTCGCCAAGGGCGGCGACCTTGAAAAACTGATCATTGTCGCAACCGGCGACGGCCAGTACGACACGCTCTACCGGCTGCGCGCGCTGCTCGCCGCGCTGACGTCACTGGCCCGCTCGACCGAGCTTTTCGCACGGTCCAATCATCCGCACGAACTGAACTTTCTCGATTTCTGCAAGCTGATCGGCTTCAAGCAGGTCACCGTCACCAACGGCAAGGACATCGCCCACCAGATCAAGATCCGGTAAGCGTTCCGGACCGCAATCGGAGCTTTTGACCCGCCCGCGTCAGCGCCTCAGCTTGCCGTTGAGCCAGGCGCGGTACTGGGACTTTGTTCCGTAAAACGCGTTCCGGTCGACATCCCCCTTGATGCCCGGAATACGGCCTTCCGCGGTATACTGCCAGAACACCCAGTCATCGCGCTGGTCATAGATGTTCTTCGGATGGGTGGCGACCGAACGCAGCCAGAACTGCTCGCCCTTCAGGGCACCGACGAGCCTGTCCCGGTGAAAATCCACCGATGAATAGATCACCGGGCGCTTGCCGTAGTGCCGCTCCATCTCGTCGAGGAAAACCTTCATGTCGCGCAGGATCTTGGCGCGCTCCGGACGCTTGGTGCAGGTCTTGGAATGGGCATTCCACTCCATGTCCAACACCAGCGGGATCGCTTCGGGATCCTTCGGCACGACTTCCTTCACCCAGGAAATCTGCTCCTCGACCGGACGGCAGAAATAGTAGAAATGGTAAGCACCCCTGGGTACGCCCGCCTTGCGCGCCGCGATCCAGTTCTGCGCAAAGCGCGGGTCGACGTGGTCACCGCCCTCCGTCGCCTTGATCCAGGCGAACTGAACACCGGACCGCTTGACTTCCTCCCAGTCGATTTCGCCCTGCCAGCGGGAGATGTCGATCCCGTGGACGGCATAATCTTCCGGTGTCGGGTCCGGAAAGTCATAGGCCGAGCAGGCAGCCAGCAGGAAAACCAATCCGATGATCGAAGCAAAGACACTAATACGCGGCAACACGGCACCCTCGACAGGTTAACAAACACTTTCTGTCATTGACCAAAATGCGCGGAATTTCCTAACGGAGCGTGGATGTTTCTTCGCTTTTTCCGCAAAAGTGATCGGCAATTGGCAACAAAACCGCCGTGCCGGACACTTTCGGCAAAACAGGGGCGAAGGCGCGCTTTCAAGAAAATCCGCGTCGATATTCACAGAATTGGAGCAGTGGAGGAGCAAGTCAATGTTATTAAGACTAACATCGCGCCAAAGCCTTGCCGTCGAACAGTTTTCAGCAAATTTGTCAATGCAATCTCTTGCATTGCAACCAGTAATACGCAAGACTCGACCCGGAAAACACCCGGCAAGACACACAAAATCTGGCGGTCGCCAGAAAAACACACCGCATTAATTGTCCCTCATATGGACTCAATTGCCCACGGACACTAAAAAGTGAAAAAACAAAAATAATTCCGGGGGCATGAATGAACGAGCGTGAAACAAAGATTGTTGAGACAGCTCTTCAACTTTTTTCTCATTATGGCGTCAAGAAAACAACGATGAGCGAAATCGCGACGGCTGCCGGTGTCGCCCGGCAGACGCTCTACAACGCCTATGACTGCAAGGAACAACTGATCTACGACGCGGTTGAGCATCATGTGCGCAAGTCGGCGAATCTGATCTCGGAAGAATGCACCGACGTCGAGGATCTCGGCGCGCGGCTGGACATCGCGTTCATGCACCTCAGCGCGAAACCGTGCGAGATGATGTTGCAGATGCCTCACGGCGAGGAGATCCTTCAGATCCTGGAAGGCATCGACAAGACCAAGAAAAAGAACATCATGCGCATCTGCAACGAGGCCATCGGCACGGCGCTTGAACCTTTCAGGGACAGGCTGTCACTCGGGCAGGTGGATTTCGAGGACCTGTGCGAATTCGTCAGGATGTCCTTCGATCAGATCAGGACCAGGACCGAGGAAAAAGAGCAGATCTGCCGCTCCTATGCGCCGCTCAGAAAGCTTCTTGAAAACAGCGTCGTCGCCTGACACCAGAGTGCACGTCCCGTCGTGACGGCTTGAGCCGGCGCCCGCTTTCGTCGTGAAAGGGGGGGCCCGGCAGTTTGGAGTCTGCCGGGCCTGTTGACTGAGAGGAGGTCAATCTTTCTCAGCCAGATCCTAATCCTGGGATTAGAACGTACGCTGCATACGAACACCGAAGAGGAGTTCGTCGAGGTCGTCAACGTTTTCGCCGGTGATGTCGGCGCTGGTGTTGGCGTAACCTACGTCGGCACCGAGGACGAAACCGGAGACCGGCTCCCACTGTACGGAACCGTCGATTGCCCAACGGTCGATATCCGCATCGGTGTTGCCGATGAAGTCTTCCTGGTCAACGTGAGCATAGGAACCATCAAGTGCCACACCGATGGTCGGCGTTGCCTGGATGTACACACCTGCGGACAGGGAGTAACCCGTGCTCTTGTCGCCGTTTCCGCCGTAGTCGGAGACGGAACCGAGAGTCGTGCCGGCGTTGTTGACCACGGAGACGCCCGTGATGCCGTTACCGATGTAAGACAGTGCACCGTCAGCGTAGAAGCCCTGGAAGTAGATGTTGGAACCGGAATTCGCGAACGGCAGGTTCACGACCGCACCGGCACCGATTGCCCAACCGAGGCTGTCTTCATCGCCCGAAGTGTTCGTGCTGTTGAAGGCTGCGTCCGGGTAGACCTGGTGAAGGGCACCGGAGAGCTGTGCGGAACCCCAGCCCTGGGAGACGCCGAGAGCCGCGACAACGTCGGGCATGCGCGTTCCGCCGTAGTCGCCGACTTCACGGTCAGACCGGTCTTCCAGAGCCAGCGTTGCGGAGAAGCCGTTGCCGAAGGCAGCGGTGTAGGCAAGCTGGTTCGTGGTCACGTCGGACCAGTCACGGGTGACGACACCGATGAAGGCCTGACCGGTGTAGATGTTGAAGTTGGAGCCGAGGTAACCGGCTGTCAGGCCGCCCCACTGGATGTAACCAGCGTCCAGCTTGAAGCCGTTTTCGCCGTTTTCCACCTGCATGCGCAGGGCAACATAGGCGCGCAGCGTACCGAATTCGGTCGCGTTGCGGGCATCAAGGTAAGCGTAACCGCGTGTCAGCCAGTCGTAGCCGTCCTGATCACGGTTTTCCCAGTTACCGTCTTCCAGAACGTTGTTGACGACGAACTGCGTACGCAGACGGCCACCAACGCGCAGGCAGGTTTCGGTGCCCGGGATGTAGTAGAAGCGGGAGCCGTAAGCGTCACAGACGCGTACGTAGTCGACCGGCTCCGGAGCAACCGGAAGATCGGCCGCCTGAGCGGTTGTAGCGGTAGCAGCAGCTGCCACGCCGAGCATCAAGCCCTTAAGTTTCATAGTAATCTCCAAGTTTTTTCGATCACAAGCAAACACATCAAAGTGAAAACCCCAAAAATCTTTCACATCTCAGCTTATTGACAACGCTCACCGAGCTTAGAGCCAATAAATTGCCTGCTCGATATAACTGAAATCATTTTTACCGATTCACCTCAAGAGCATTTTCGACCTCAGCTTTAGATTGAAAAATGGAGTCACTTTTTTGCAACATATTGAAATTAAAGAATAATTAACAACAAAGATAGCTCCGTCGCCGCTTCATCCGACTCGGAGTTTTACTTTGTTATTATTATTTGGCGCTTGGCTATTATTGGCGTGTTTTTGGAGAACCACCTTCCGGCGGCCTCTGAGAGAGCATCATCTCGCAAGTGCAAAATGGACTCAAATAACAATTTTGTCAAATTGTCTTTCTGTCCATTTGTCTAGAAAACTAGACGAGGCAGCTTCGAAATCGCAGATTTCCTAGGCCGGCCCGGTGAGCGGCGCGACCAAACCGGCAGCAGCAATGTGTGTGGACAGGGACTCGTGAGACGGCATATTGCGCTTGCCGTCCGAATCCGTATGACTGTGCGGACTTCAACTGCTGCGGATACCTGACGATGAAAGATCGGCTCAAGCTCGTAACCTGGAACATCAATTCCGTGCGCTTGCGCATGCCGATCGTCGAAAAGCTGATCGACGAGGTCGCACCCGACGTCATCTGCCTTCAGGAGACCAAGTGCCCGGATGCGAACTTCCCGGAAAACGCCATCCGCAAGGCCGGCTACGAGCATATCGCCATCAACGGGCAGAAGGGTTATCACGGTGTGGCCACACTCTCCCGCCGTCCGCTCAGCAACGTCGAGAAGCGGGACTTCTGCAATGTCGGAGACAGCAGGCACGTCGCTGTCGATATTCCCTTCAACGGCGCAAGCCTGCGCGTGCACAATTTCTATGTGCCGGCGGGCGGTGACGAACCGGACCGCAAGATCAACCCGAAATTCGGCCACAAGCTCGACTTCATGGACGAAATGAAGGGCTGGCTGAAGGGAAAGGAAACGGACCGTCCGGCCGTGCTCGTGGGCGATCTGAACGTTGCGCCCTATGAACACGACGTCTGGTCACACAAGCAGCTTCTCAAGGTGGTGTCACATACGCCCGTCGAAACGGACCTCTTCGAGAAAGTGCGCGAGGCGGGTGGTTGGCTCGACGCCATGCGCCGGTTCACGCCACTGGAAGAAAAGCTGTACACCTGGTGGAGTTACCGGGCGAAGGACTGGTCGAAAGCCGACAAGGGACGCAGGCTCGATCATGTCTGGGTCTCCGGCCCGCTGGCATCACATGTCAAGTCGACATCGGTGATCCGCGAAGCGCGAGGCTGGGAAAAGCCGTCCGACCACGCACCTGTCATCGCGGTGTTCGAAGCATAGTCTGAATCCGGTCACTCGGCCCGATAGTCAATTTCGGTACGGTATTGCGGGCTGTTGGCCCAGGCAAAATACCTTTCCCTGATCGTAAGGGTCACTTCACCCGGCGATCCGTTCGAAAACAGGCGGTCATCGATTTTCGTGACCGGCGCAACCCCGCCACCGGATGTCGAGATCAGGACCTCGTCACTCTGAAGCAATTCTTCGAGCGGCAGCGTCCTCGTCTGCGTCACCAATCCCAATTCAGCGCCGATTTCCAGCACCGTCCGCCGGCTGATGCCCTCCAGAACACCATCGTCAGGCGTCACCAGGCAATTGTCCTTGATCGAAAAGACATTGAAACCGGGGCCTTCCGTGACATTTCCCTCCCCGTCGAGCAGCAACACGGTCTCCGCACCGGCGTCCTTTGCCTCGAAGAGCCCTTTCGTGAAGTCGCCCCAGTGATAGTTCTTCACCCTGGGATCGACGCTGGACGCAGGGATGCGGGTCACCGTCCGGGCCACATGAACGGCTGCGCCGGACGCCGCGATATCCGGCCGGATGACATGAATATAGGGCACGCACCAGGCAAAGAAGTGGTTCCTGCAATCCCTTGGATCGCGCGATCCGGGGACGGTATTGACGCCTCTTGATGTCACCATCGCGACATAGGCGCGTTTCAGCCCGGTCGCGGACACGAGATCATGCAGCACGGTTTTCACATCCGATTCGCTCAGTCCCGGATCCAGGCGGAGACTTTCCATTGACCGGAAAAACCGCTCAACGTAGAGCCCGAGCCGAAAGAACGCGCCCTCCCAGACAGGCACGACATCATAGGTGATGTCGGAATGGATGAGGCCCCAGTCATTGAGCGGGATCGATGCCTCGGCGATCGGCATGACCCTGCCGCGCATCCAGGCAGCACCGGACTGAAGACCTGAGGGACCGCCGCCGGCCTGTTGGTCGCTCGAGACTGTGGTCATGGCAGCGTCCAGTCCTTGTTCGGGTCCCGGGTCAGGTGGCCCGAGGCTTCAGGATCACCTTGCCGCGCACCTTGCGTGCGGCAATCTCGTCCAGCGCGACGGCGATCTCTTCCAGGGGATAAACCGCGTGGATATGCGGCTTCAAACGCCCCTCCTGTACCCAGTCAAGCAGGCGCGTCATGTTGTTCCGGTGGCCTTCCGGGTCACGTTCCACGGCAGCACCCCAGAACACGCCGAGTACATCCACACCTTTCAGCATGACGATGTTGAGCGGTATCTTCGGAATGTCTCCGGCGGCGAAGCCGATCACCAGGAACCGGCCTTCCCAGGCGGCCGCCCTGAGCGCCTGTTCGGAATGGGTTCCGCCGACGGGATCATAAACCACATCGGCCCCCGCGCCCCCGGTGAGCTCCTTGAGCCGCTCTTTCAGTGGTTCTTTCGAATAGTCGATGGTCAGGTCCGCACCAAGTGAACGGGCAAAGGCGAGCTTGTCTTCTGACGAAGCGCAGGCAATGACCTTCGCGCCCATCACGGAGGCAATCTCAACCGCGGCCTGACCGACACCGCCGGAAGCTCCCAGGACAGCCACGGTCTCGCCCGGCTGAAGATCTGCCCGGTCCTTGTAGGCATGAAGCGTCGTCCCGTAAGTCACTGCGAGCCCCGCGGCGACCTCGAACGAAACGCCCTCCGGAATCCGGATCACGTCCGCAGATCGCACCAGCACCTTTTCGCGCGCTGCGCCCCACTTCATGTATCCCATCACGCGCTCACCGGCCGCAACATCCGTGACGCCCGGACCGACGGCATCGACAATGCCGGCGAACTCCGCACTCGGCGAAAACGGGAACTCAGGTTTGAACTGGTACCTGCCCTGGATGATCAGCGTGTCGAAAAAGTTGAGGGCACACGCCTCCACCCTGACCACGACCTCGCCCGGACCGGCGACCGGCTCGTCGATTTGCTCGATCACCAGGCTGGACGCCGGACCGAAGGATTTGCAAAGACAGGCTTTCAAGGGAACCTCTGGACAACACGAGCGTAGACGGGTGCGGCAGTGCCGCAAGGGTGCAACGTTAGCAAGTCCTGACGAGAGGACCTATAGGCATTCCGGCTAAGCGGGCGGTTCAAAACCGGCCTGCTTTCCGGTATGAGGCTCGCACGGGGACAAACGGGACGAAGAAATGCGCGGATATTTTGCAATTGGAGCGGAAGGCCTTTCAAAACGCATGAATCTGGGCACGCTGATGAGATCGGCCCACGCCTTCGGCGCGAACTTCTTTTTCACCGTCGACGCGGATCAGAAAATCCGGTCCGCGCCTCCGTCGGATACCTCCAAGAGCCCCGGACACCTGCCGGTGTTCACCTGGGACAGCGTCGACACGATGGACCTGCCGCGCGGCTGTCAGCTGGTGGGGATAGAACTGACCGACGAGTCCATTGACCTGCCGAGTTTCGGACACCCCCTTCAGGCGGCCTATGTCCTTGGGCCGGAACGGGGATCCCTGTCGCCCGAGATGCTGGAGCGCTGCGATCACGTGGTCCGGATCCCGACAAAGTTCTGCGTGAACGTTGCCATGGCCGGAGCGATCGTCATGTATGACCGTCACCGGGCACTCGGGCGCTATGCGGAACGTCCCGTCTCGTCAGGAGCCCCCACGAGCCAGCGCGCGAAACACGTGAGCGGCGGTCCGGTCATGCGCAAGGGCCGCAAGGTTCCGGGCACCTGACCCGGCGCCCGGGCAGCAGCCGCGAACAGACCGGAATGCGGTCCGGACCGGAAGCAGAGCCTATGCACCGTGTTCCTTCAGTTTCGTGAGAAGCGAGCGGCTCGCAACCCAGGCGAGGACCGCCATCAGCGCAAAGGTCAGGAACAGCCACGCGGCGGAGTTCGCCGTCGCTGCAATGTCGTCGCGGGTATTGAAACCTGTCTGATTGGCAACCAGGCCTGCGACCGCCGTTCCGAACGACACGGCGAACATCTGGATCGTCGACAGGGCGGACGCCGCGTTTTCCTTTTCCGAGTCGTCGGTATATTGCAGGGCGAACGTGTTCAGGTGCGGCCAGCTCAGGCCGATGCCGGCCCCTACCACAATGAGCGCGAGCGATAGCAACCCCGCCAGCCCCGCCCCGGTGACATCATGGGCCGGTGTCGCGGCCGCCAGGACCAGCGTGCCTGCGAGCAGGACGGCCGGCCCCGCGAACACCACCCTGTGCATGGCTTTCCCGGTGAAGCGCGCGGAATAAACCTCCGCACATGACCAGCCGATGGAAATCAGGGCCGCGATGTAACCGGCCAGCAGGGGAGACAGGCCGTGCAGGCGCTGCAGATAAAAGGGCATGAAAAACTCTGCATTCACGCAGAAAATCAGCAGCGACATTACCGCGAATGACAGGAAAAGCGGGGTTCCGTGCAACATCGCCCCCTTCGGAAACAGGCGGATATCGGACGCGTTTTCACGGCGCATAAGCATCAGCACCAGAAGGATCGAGACGACGACGCCGACGGCCGCACCGCCGAACGATCCAGCGAGCGATCCCGCCGAAACCGCCAGCACGGCACCCGCAAGCAGCGCCAGTTGGCCGAAGGCGATAGGTCCCGCCGGCGGCAGCGTGTCCCCGACTGTCGGCAGGAGCCGCCAGGCGATCAGCGAGTAGACCGCCGTGACCGGGATCAGCGCGGCAAAGCCGCCGCGCCAGATGTCATACTCGGCAAACATGCCGCCGATGGCGGGCCCGAACAGCATGGCGATGCCCCAGGTGCCGGAGAGCAGCGCCACGGCACGGGACCACAGGCGTTCCGGGTAGGCGAAAACGATCATCGCGTAGCACAGCGTGAACATCATGCCGCCACCGGCGCCCTGCACCGAGCGCCCGGCAAGCATCACCGGCATGTCCGGAGCAAGCGCGGTGATCAGGCTGCCCAGCGCGAACACGGCGCCGGACAGGGCAAACGACCGTTTCACGTCCATCCGGTTCAGGATCTTTCCGGTGATCGCCGCGCTCAGGATCGCGGCAAGCGTGAACAAGGTGGCATTCCAGGCGTAAAGGCTCTGGCCACCGATCTCCGCGACGATCGTCGGCAGCATGGTGGCCGAAATATTGATGTTGACCGCATGCAGAATGATACCGCCCGCCAGAACCGCGGAAACGGGTGCATGCGCTCCCCAAAGGACATCGCTCCACCGGGCTTCCCCGGGTTGCTCGAATGTGGCTGTCATGAGTGGTTTATCTCTTTTTGAGAACAGGACTTCGCTCAATGCCGCCCCTACCTAGGGGCTCAACCTAAGTTGAGGTCAAGAGCTCTTTTTGAGCATCGGTCTCGGGCGGCTGGACACGGGATCTTGCAATTCGCGGCAACGGGCGGTTTTCTTGAAGGAATTGCCGGGGGAAGATCGATGATTGTTCGTTTCAAATATCTCGTGTCGATACTGTGTGTTCTGCTCTTTACCCTGCCGCCCGGCGCGGCCGGGGCGTCGTCCGAAAGGGTTGCGCTTGTCATTGGAAACGGCGCCTACCGGACGATGTCGGCACTGCGCAATCCGCCGAACGACGCCAATCTGATGAGCCGCAAGCTGTCGGGTCTGGGCTTCGACGTGGTGCGCCTCATTGACGGGAACAAGGTCGCCTTTGCCGCGGCCCTCACGGAGTTCGGGCGCAAGGCCCAGGGCGCGGATGTGGCCATTGTCTACTACGCCGGGCACGGTGTTCAGGTGAACGGACGCAACTGGCTGCTTCCGGTCGATGCCGACATCATCGCCTCCACGGACCTCCCCGGCCAGGCGATCAAGGCAAACGATCTGCTGGAGATCATGGAGATTTCCGGCGCGCGGCTGAAGCTTGTTTTCTTCGATGCCTGCCGGAACAATCCGCTGCCGCGGTCCCTCTCAAGGGGCACCTCCAACGGGCTCGCGCGTCTGGAAGCCAATGCCGCGGGCATGATGATCGCCTTTGCGACGGCACCGGGAGACGTGGCGCTGGACGGTACCGGAAACAACAGCCCGTTCACCGAGGCGCTGGCCCGCCTGATCGATACGCCCGACCTCGAAGTGCGCCACCTGATGGGCAAGGTGCGCGAGAGCGTCTATGTCTCGACGGGTCAGCGCCAGCTCCCCTGGCTCAACGAGGCCCTGATCGGCGAGTTCTACTTCGGCGGAAAATCGGAACCGGGCGCGGCACCGTCCACGCCGCCGAAGACCGCGGCGCTTGCGCTCAATTCTCCCCAGACGGCCCACGCGCCGCTGCCCAGATTTGCCGGCAGGCACTGCGCTTCAGCGTCCGGTTCAGGCGGCGCATTCGATGTCTGCGCGAGTTCCATGCTGGACCCGCAGCTTGGCAACCGCTACGGCCCCAACAATCTGTTCGACGGCAAATTGGCAACCGCGTGGGTGGAAGGCGTGTCGGGAAACGGAGCGGGGGAGCGGATCGTGCTTTCATTCGACCGGCCCCGGCAACTCGCCGGGTTTGAGATCGTCAACGGCTATGCGAAAAACCGCGACATCTTTGGCAAGAATGCGCGGGTCCGCACGGCCCGGGTGACCCTTTCCAGCGGAGACACCCAGGTCATTTCACTGCCCGACACGATGCGGGCAAGCAGCTTCAGCTTTGCGCAGCCGGTCGAGACCACCTGGCTGGAGCTGCAGATCGAAACCGTTTTTCCCGGATCGAAGTACACAGATACCGCCGTTTCGGAATTTGTTCCCCTGTTCGCCGACTGACGACGGGCGGGGTCATCTTCGATCAATGGCGAAATCGAACGAGCGGCGCGGAAAGGGTTCGTTTGTCAGGGTGAAGTGCCACCATTCACCCGGATAATTGCGAAACCCGCCCTTGCGCATGAGCGCCACGAGATCGCGGCGGTAGGCTTGTGCCGTTTTGGAAACAGCAGTGGATTCGGTTCGGCTTGCCGGGTCGAAACAATCGAACGGCGTTCCGAAATCGACTGTGCCGCGGTCCGTTCGGGCGCAGACAGTGGCCCTGTCTTCAGCCGGTTGACGGGCGGACAGGCGTTCAAGACCCACATCGACTGTCGAACCGCGCGCATGACTGCTCTTGGCACCGATATATCCTTGCCGAATCAGCTGCGATCTCGAGACATTCGGGAAATAGGCCGGGTCCGTTCCCTTGCCCGATCCGACCCAGGCGACCATCGCGTCCACAGCGCTTTGCGGACGGTAGCAGTCGAAGACCACCAGGGAATATCCCTTGCCGACGGCAGCGTTCTGCACCTTGCCGAGCGCCTTGGCCGCCGCTTCGGTCAGGACACATTCGCCGGCATTGTATCCCGGCAGCCGCTTGCGCATGAAATTATCCCGGCCTGCGTACCGGATTTCATGGCGGATATCGGGAACATGGTCCTTCAGATAAACAAACCCGTCCGGAAGCGAACTGGCCTGGCCCGGGGCCACGAGAAGCAGCGAGACAGCCGCAGCCGCGCACGCCGGCCCAGGGTACGGACTCACAAATGAAGTCAATTTGGCTTGGATCCTGTTGACCAGCTGCGAGAACCGAGAGCGCAGGAAATGTGTTTCATTTTCAAGGCTTTCGCGACAAGGCAGATGACCAAAACGGCCAAATTCGAAGGACGGCAAATTGGCTTCACCTCGCAGCATCACCGCGCTTGACCGGGCAAAAAGCCCGCTCTGAACACGCTTCCTCGAGAGATTTTGCCATTTCTGCCGCCAAATCGGCTTCATTTATGCGTCCGTGTCCTAATCCACATCGACCGCTTCGTCGGCTTCGATCAGCTGACGCAGCCGGCCGAAGGCCAACCGGATACGCGACTTGACGGTTCCGAGCGGCAAGCCGGTTGTCTCGGAAATCTCGCTGTGGGACTGGCCGAGGAAAAACGCGAGCCGGACCACTTCCATCTGCTCTTCCGGCAGCTTGGTGATTGCAGCACGTACCCGCTCTTCCCGCAGCCGTGCATCCATCTCTTCCGAAACGTCCGGAAGCGGTGCCGGCTGAAGCGCGGGTTCTTCCGGATCGAGGTCTGCGGTCTTCTGCCGCCGCAGCCGGTCGATGCGGCGATTGCGCGCAACACGGAACAGCCATGTGCTCGCCGACGACTTTCTGGGATCGAACAGATCGGCCTTGCGCCAGAGCGTGACCATGACGTCTTGCGCGATTTCTTCCGCCACTGCCGCGTCCGCGCCTTGTTTCATCAGGTAGCCCTTCAGCCGCGGGGCAAAGTGATCAAACAATTCAACAAATGCGTTCTTGTCGCGGTCAGCCGCGACCTTGACGATCAGATCTGAAAAATACTGCGCTTGCACCAAAAGCTGTCGTGCTCCCTTTCCGACCCTATTCTTTAGCAGGTTCGAAACTTTTCGAAAGAGGGTTCAGCTGTTTCTGCCACACTGTTGCCGCGATTAACCGCAAGAGCCAATAGGGGAAACAGAAATAATCGAGATCAATCGGCAGGAACGTCAAAAACCCGCAATTGCCCGGCCAAGGCTTCAACCCTTTCGTAACCAGCTTTAAGTTATCATTAAAGCTAGGTTTATAAGAACGACGGCAATTGCATCAAATTTGACGAAAACTCATAGCCAGATGGTGTGGAGATGATGAAAGCAAAATCGCTGGTACTGGCCCTCGCAGGCCTGGCCGTTTCAAGTGCAGCAGCTTTCGCGCAGACCCCGACGCTTTTGAAGCAACACAAGGACTGGGCGGCGTACACGACGCCAAGCGGTGGCGGCAAGGTTTGCTACGCGCTGACGAAGCCGACCACAATGCTGCCGGGCGACCGCAATCACGGAGAGGTCTTTTTCTTCGTGACGTCGCGTCCCGCAGAAGGTGTCTCGTCAGAGCCCAGCCTCGTTGTCGGTTATCCGTTCAAGGACAAGTCTTCCGTCAACGTCGACGTTGACGGCAAGGGCTTTACGCTTTTCACCAACAATGACGGAGCCTGGGTCGAAAACGCTGCGACCGAGGCCCAGCTTGTTGCCGCGATGAAGGCGGGCCGTGAGATGACGGTCAACGGCGAATCGAGCCGCGGAACCCGGACGACCTACAAATTTTCGCTGTCCGGCGTGACTGCGGCCATAGACACGGCGGCCCAGGCCTGCCGCTAGCGCAGCTTTCGCCCGCTGTTCGGGACATCCCGGTCGGAACCGTCTGACCGGGAGCGGCATATCCGTGCGGCCGGAAAAGCCCGGCACCTTGATTTTTCAGCTCATCTGTGGTTTTGGAAGCGCTTGACAAAGGGCCTGCCGATGCAGGCGCTCCGGGCGCCGCGGCTGCGTGTATCAACGCATCGCAGAGCGCCGGACACGATACGGATCACATCATGGCAATGACGCTCGACATCGCGCGGGACAATCCGAACGCGCCTACGGTGACTGCGACAGCGGCGCAATCCCTGTCCGGTGAGGAAAAGCCTACGCTCGTGGGTCTTTCGCGCGAGGAACTTGGCGAAGCTCTCGGCACGATCGGCGTACCGCAAAAGCAATGGCGCATGCGCGCCTCCCAACTCTGGCACTGGCTCTATGTCCGCGGCGTCTCCGACTTTGGCGAGATGACGAACATTGCCAAGGATCTGCGCAAACAGCTGGACGAGGCCTTCACCATCGCCCGCCCCGAAATCGTCTCCGAACAGATTTCGGTCGACGGAACCCGCAAGTGGCTGTTTCGCTTTCCGCCGCGCGGCGCCGGCCGCCCCGTTGAAGTCGAGACCGTCTACATCCCGGAAGAAGGCCGCGGCACGCTGTGCGTTTCCTCCCAGGTCGGCTGCACGCTGACCTGCACGTTCTGCCATACGGGCACGCAGAAGCTGGTACGCAATCTCACCGCTGAGGAAATTCTCTCCCAGGTACTGATGGCGCGTGACCGCCTCGGCGACTTTCCCGATGCCGACACGCCCCAGGGTGCCATCGTCCCGAGCGAGGGCCGTCTGGTGTCCAACATCGTCATGATGGGCATGGGTGAACCGCTCTACAATTTCGACAACGTCAAGAAGGCGCTGCTGATCGCCTCCGATGGCGATGGACTGTCGCTGTCCAAGCGCCGCATCACCTTGTCGACATCGGGCGTCGTGCCAGAGATTTTCCGCACCGGCGACGAGATCGGCTGCATGCTGGCAATCTCGCTCCATGCCGTACGCGACGACCTGCGCGACATTCTGGTACCGATCAACAAGAAGTGGAACATCGACGCACTTCTGGACGCCTGCCGCAACTATCCGGGTCTTTCGAATGCCAAGAGAATCACGTTTGAATACGTGATGCTGAAAGGCGTCAACGACAGCAACCAGGACGCACTGGACCTTGTGCGCCTGCTCAAGGGCATCCCGGCGAAGATCAACCTCATCCCGTTCAATCCCTGGCCGGGCTCCGAGTACGAATGCTCTGACTGGGAACGGATCGAGGAATTCGCGGACATCGTCAATCGCGCCGGATATGCGTCCCCCATCCGCACACCGCGCGGGCGCGATATTTTCGCGGCCTGCGGCCAGCTCAAGTCGGCCTCCGAACGTATGCGCAAGAAGGAACGTGAAGCGCTGGCGGCTTCCTGAACTTCTCGAAACCTGCTTGTCTTTCAAGGTTGAGCGGCGTGATGGCGCCGCGAGCCGGATCGCCTTTAGATCCTGCGTAATTTTGCCGACGGCCTCCCCGGCCGGGGAGCCAGGCCGGCGGCCTCCGGCCTGTCTCGGCTATGCCGGAAAGGCGCCCCGACCCGGTAAACACCGCACACAAGGCGGTGAAACACTTCATTTCTTTCAAGTCTTTGCAGGAAGCTTGTATTACCATGATCGGCAACCACTTCACCTGCACGGGCCTCTGACGCCGATATTGTGAAGGAAGTGCATTATGAGCAAAACCGTTTTGATTTTTCTGGCCCTGCTGATTCTATCCGCAGTACTCGTGGACGCCCTCGCGCAGTCGGAACCGTCCGACAGCCACATCGCCATCGAGGACCCGGCCGAGTTGACCAAGGACGAAGCCCGCGAGATCTACGATGGCCTGAAGGTGCGCATGGCCGGGCTCTACGCCGGATCGGAGCTGGATGAAATCCGGAACTACCAGTCCTGGGAAATCTTCAACGACGCGCCCTTTGTTTCTGCGACACACGGACAGCGCTACGTCAACAATTACGCCAATGCCATCGCGGTCAATTACGCGATCCTGAAGGACGGCGAAAAACTGCCTGTCGGCTCCGTCCTAGCCAAGGACAGCGTCACGGTCACCGGTGATGGCCGTGTTTTCCCCGGCGCAATGTTCGGGATGGAAAAACTCCCTGAGGGCACAAGTCCCGAAACAGCCGACTGGCGTTACTTCATGGTCATCCCGGACGGGTCGATCTTCGGTGACACGACCGGCGACAATCCGCACCTCATGACCTATTGCCATGATTGTCATCTCGGTGTGGCCGAGCGCGATTTCACGTTCTTCGTTCCCGAGGAATACAGGATCGGTCAATAGACCCCGCACCCCTCAAACGGAAAAGGCCGCCCTCCGGCGGCCTTTCGTTTTTTGATCGCTTCACGCAGGCGGTCAGACCAGACCGGCTTTCGTCAACGGCAGGTTGGTGACCCAGTCGCCTTTCCCGGCAGCAATCGCATTGGCGACCGCCGGTCCGATCGGCGGCGTGCCCGGCTCACCGATGCCGGTCGGCGCTTCGTTGGACGCAACGATATGCACCTCGATTTCCGGCATGTCGGAGATCCGGATCGGCTCGTAGGTGTCGAAGTTGGTCTCTTCGACAACGCCATCGGCAAGCGTGACCTGGTTGCGCAGGATTGCGCCCAGTCCGTAACCGATACCGCCCTCGACCTGCGCCCGGATGTTGTCCGGGTTGATCGGCGTGCCGCAATCGACCGCGGCAACCACCTTCTCCACCTTCACCGTACCGTCGTCGCGGAAGGAGACTTCCGCCACTTCGGCCACATAGGAGCCGAACGACTTGTGCACGGCGACACCCCGGTGGCGTCCCTCGGCGGCAGGCGTATCCCAGCCGGCCTTCTCGGCGGCCAGTTTCAGGACATTTGCCTTACGCGGGTCATCCTTGAGCAGTTCCAGGCGATACGCGACCGGATCCTTGCCCGCCTCCTTGGCGATGCGGTCGACCATGGTCTCCATCACGTAGGCCGTGTGGGTGTGGCCGACGGACCGCCACCACAGGACCGGAACCTGGGTTTCCTGGTAGGACTGATCCATGTTCATGAGCGGGAACGCGTAGGTCGTGTCATGCGCGCCCTCGGTCATGTTGTGATCAACACCGTCCTTCATCAGCATCGCCTCGAAAGGCGTGCCCTTGATGATCGACTTGGCCGCAATGTGGTACTTGAACGCGGTGACGTTGTTGTCCGCGTCCAGTCCGACCTTGATCTTGTGCGCCGACATCGGACGGTAGTAGCCGCCGGCCATATCGTCCTCGCGGGTCCACACGATCTTGACCGGGGCCGGGTCCATGCCGGCGGCCAGCATCGCCTTGGCCAGGAAGGCGACTTCCGCAACCGGATGGCTGTCCGCCTGCGCACGGCGGCCGAACGATCCGCCCGCCCACATGGTGTTGATCTTCACCTTCTCGAACGGCACCTCGAGGATCGTTGCCGCCACGTTGTGATCGATCGTCTGGATCTGCGAACCGAGCCAGAGCTCAGCACTTTCACCGTCATAAAGGAGCGCCGCATCGAGCGGTTCCATGGCACCATGGGCCAGGAACGGGAACTCGAAATCGGCTTCGATCACCCGCGCCGAGCCCTCAAGGGCCGCGTCGGCATCGCCGTCTTCGCGGACTTTCAGGCCCGGTTTTGCGGTCATGTCCTTCAGCTCCGCCATCATGGCGTCGCTGGACCGGGTTTCCGCAGCGCTGTCGTCCCATTCGATCTCCAGGAGATCGCGCGCCTTGATCGCCGGCCACGTGGATGTGGCGACGACGGCAACCCCATTCGGGATCTGCAGCACGTTGACGACGCCGGGAACGGCCTTGGCTTCGGTCGCATCGAACGACTTCAGCTTGCCCCCGAACCGGGGTGCGCGGGCCACGACGGCAACAAGCAGGTCGTCCCGCTGAAAGTCCATCGTGTAGGTATTCGGAGCGCCGATCGTCTTGTTCTTCACATCGACGCGCGGGAAGGACTTGCCGATATAGACCCACTGATCCGGTGTCTTGAGCACCGGTACCGCCGGGACGTCCTGCTGTGCCGCAAGGCCCGCGAGTTCGCCGAGCGTGGCGGACTTGCCGGAGCCGTGGCTGACGACACCGTCGGACACCGTGATTTCACCGGCCGGGACGCCCCATTCCTGGGCGGCGGCGGCAACGATCATCGCCTTCGCGGCGGCACCGGCCTGCCGGTACTGCATGAAGGAATTGGCCATCGCGGTGGATCCGCCGGTGCCCTGCACACCGAACAGGGTATTGGCATAGACCTGCGGATTGGACGGCGCATGCTCGACCGTGACCTGCTCCCAGGACGCGTCAAGTTCGTCGGCGACCAGCGTCGACAGACCGGTTGCCGTTCCCTGCCCCTTGTCCAGGTGCTTGGACAGGACAATAACGGTGTTGTCGGGCCGGATATGCACGAAGGGCTGGATGAACTCGCCGTCTCCGGCCGCCGCCTGGGCAGCGCGCGGCAGGTTCATCGCCAGCACGAGACCGCCGACGGTTCCGGCAGAGATCTTCAGGAACGTACGCCGTGTCGGCGCAGCCGCTTCAAGCGGCTTCTGCAACAGATGCAACATGGATCAACCCTCCATCTTGTCGGCCGCAAGGTGAATCGCCTTGCGGATGCGGGCATAGGTGGCGCAGCGGCAGACATTGCCGTCCATGGCGGCATCGATATCTTCGTCGGTCGGCTTGGGCGTTTCGCTCAGGAGCGCGGTCGCCGCCATGATCTGGCCGGACTGGCAATAGCCGCATTGCGGCACGTCGAGTTCGTTCCAGGCTGCCTGGATCGCGTCGGCGGCCTTGCCATTGATGCCCTCGATAGTGGTGATCTCGGCACCGTCCATATCGCCGACAAAGGTCTGGCAGGACCGGATGGGAACACCGTCCCAATGCACGGTGCAGGCACCGCAGGACGCAATTCCGCAGCCGAATTTGGTGCCGGTCATTCCCAGTTCGTCGCGCAGAGCCCACAGCAGCGGGCTTTCGGGGTCGGCATCGAGCGTGCGCGTTTCCCCGTTGATCTTGAGTGTTATTGACATGAGGCGTCTCCCTTGGCTGGCCTTTTCTGGCTAAGGGGTGTAAACTACACTGTGCAGTGTAATACCGACTTCCGCGTCTGTAAACGCCCTAGTTTACATAGAGCGCATTTTTTGGGAAAAAAGAACGGGGCAAAGAAAACAAGAACAATGCAAACAGGGCTGAACTGAGCACGACATGTCCGTATCCGACCAGAAGAAAAAACAGATCGTGGAAGCCGCGATCGCGGAGTTTCAGGAAAAAGGTTATGCCGGGGCGAGCATGGACCGCATTTCCGAACGCGCCCAGGTTTCCAAGCGGACAGTCTATAATCATTTCGAGAGCAAGGACGTCCTGTTCCGGGCCATCAACCAGTGCCTGGCCGACCAGATCAACTCTGCGCTCGAGCTTCCCTATGATCCCGACCTTCCCATCCGCGATGCGCTTGTAAGGCTCGGCTGGGCCGAAGGCGAGCTAATGATCAATCCGTGTTTCATGAGCCTTGCCCGCATGATCATGAGCGAGACCATTCGCGACCCCGAACTGGCTGCCGACATGAACGCCCGCATGACCAAGCTGGTCGTGTTCGCGGAGTTTATCGAACGCGCGACGGAGGAAGGCAAGTTGAAGGCCAAGGATCCGGCCGTTGCCGCCGAACAGTTCCTGGGGCTGATAAAGTCCCGCGCCTTCTTCCCGAACATTTATGCCGCCCGCGTTCCGGGTCGCGAGGAAATCGGCAGGATCATCGAGGAAAGCGTCGATCTTTTCCTGGCAAAATACGGCACTGCCTCCGCAACCCGCGCAGCGGCGGAATAGCCTCGAGAGGAACGGGTTTTGGATCAAAACGCTACGGAATCACCGATTCTTCAAAGCGTGATCACCTGTCCCGAATGCGGATCATCCGCCGAGGAAACCATGCCGGAAAACGCCTGCCGGTGGTTCTACGACTGCCGGTCCTGCCATGCGGTTCTCAAACCCAGGCCCGGCGATTGCTGCGTCTTTTGCTCTTACGCAACCGTGCCCTGCCCGCCGGTCCAACGAGGCAACAAGTGCTGCGGATGACATCACTTCGACACGCAATCCGGCACCCGATCAGCCACGCTTCCCCATGACCTCATCCTGAGGAGGACCATAGGGTCCGTCTCGAAGGATGGGCGGCAGGCTCTGAACGCGGGACCCGTCCTTCGAGACAGCGCTGGCGCGCTTCCTCAGGATGAGGTTGTTCAGTTGTTCGTCATTCCGGCCAGGCGACGCGCGAGCCGGGATCGGGGAGGCAAAGCGCTGCATTTGGTCACAGACCATCATTGATCTTGAACGGGTTCCCGTCATATCAAGGCAAATGACACCCCGTTTTCCTTTCCCTCCGGTTTTGGTTTTTCAGTGACGGCCGCAAACAAGCTCATCCTCAGACCTGACCTTGCAAAGCTCTATTTGTGGGCGATCGGTGAATCAGCGGTCGCGGGAGCTGCGGTAGCCGGTGTGGTTTACATGTTGCTTGGGCAACTTGATTTGAGTTTTTTCGTTTATCTGGCGATCGGGATTGCCGTTGGCGCAACTGTTCTCTTCACCTTGCGCCGGCCCAGGGCTGATACATTCATCGAACTCAGCCGGGAGGCGATCAGGTTCGTCGAAGGCCATGAGGAGCAGGTCTACGCCTGGCCGGACCTGTCCCGCTTCACGCTGCAGAAGGGCATCGTCAAGGACCGCCGGGGCCAGGAACGCATCCGAAGGCATTACCTTGCCGCCCGGTTGCTGGACGGCAACAGCACGGATCAGGACAGGGATGCGCCGGTGCAGCCCGGCGAATCGGGTCTCCGGTTTTCGGTAGACAAATACATTTCCAACCACCGGTACGCCGACCGCAATGAAGACGCGGAAGCGGCCTGCAGCTCCCCGGAACGGTTTGCAGAGACCGTCAACGCGTGGCGGGACTTCGCACTTGACCTCGAGATTGGAAGTGTTCCGACACCCACGGTGCAGGTTGACGACGACCGCGCGACCGAGTTCATGCAGAAGATCTCGATCAAGCTCGGCACCTGACGCCGCGCCCGCACCAAAAGGCGACGATTTGGCCATCCGGAAGGGCTTGCGCCGCGCGGCGAAACGGATAAATTGCCGCAAATTTTCAACGGTGCGGTAAAGCCGCCCTAGACATCGAACTGGACTTTCCCAAACATGGCGCATGGAGACATCAAGAAAGTTGTTCTGGCCTATTCCGGCGGCCTCGACACATCGATCATTCTGAAATGGCTGCAGACCGAATTCGGCTGCGAAGTCGTCACCTTCACGGCCGATCTCGGCCAGGGTGAGGAACTGGAGCCCGCGCGCAAGAAGGCCGAGATGCTCGGCATCAAGGAAATCTACATCGACGATCTTCGCGAGGAATTCATCCGGGATTTCGTTTTCCCGATGTTCCGCGCCAACGCCGTTTATGAGGGTGTCTACCTGCTCGGCACGTCCATCGCCCGTCCGCTGATCTCCAAGCGCCTGATCGAGATCGCCGAGGAAACCGGTGCCGACGCGGTTGCCCACGGTGCAACCGGCAAGGGCAACGACCAGGTCCGTTTCGAACTGTCCGCTTATGCTCTCAACCCGGATATCAAGGTGATTGCGCCGTGGCGCGACTGGTCGTTCAAGTCCCGCACGGATCTGCTCGATTTCGCCGAGAAGCACCAGATCCCGGTCCCCAAGGACAAGCGCGGCGAAGCGCCGTTCTCCGTCGACGCCAACATGCTGCACTCCTCGTCCGAGGGCAAGGTGCTCGAAGACCCGGCAGAGGAAGCCCCGAATTACGTCTTCCAGCGCACGGTTGATCCGACCGAAGCACCGGATGTCGTCACCGAGATCGAAATCGGCTTCGAAAAGGGAGACGCGGTCTCGCTCAACGGCGAAAAGATGTCCCCGGCAACGCTGTTCGCAAAGCTCAATGATTATGGCCGCGACAACGGCATCGGCCGCCTCGACATGGTCGAAAACCGGTTCGTCGGCATGAAGAGCCGCGGCATCTACGAGACGCCGGGCGGCACGATCCTTTTGACCGCGCACCGGGCCATGGAATCGATCACGCTCGACCGCGGTGCGGCGCACCTCAAGGACGAGCTCATGCCGCGCTATTCCGAGCTGATCTACAACGGCTTCTGGTACTCGCCGGAGCGCGAGATGCTGCAGGCCCTGATCGACAAAAGCCAGGAGCACGTCACCGGCTCGGTCCGGCTGAAGCTCTACAAGGGCAATGTCATTCTGGTCGGCCGGTCGTCACCCTACTCGCTCTACTCGGAAGAACTGGTGACGTTTGAGGACGACCAGGGTGCCTACGACCAGAAGGACGCCGCCGGTTTCATCAAGCTGAACGCACTGCGCCTGCGCACGCTCGCAAAGCGCGACCGGCTCGGCTGAGGAAGACCATGTCGGACCCGGCGCTCGCGAAACTGAACGACGATCTCGCGGCCGCCGGTTTTCTGTTGCTCGGCAGCTTTGAGCCATCCGCGGACGACGATGTTCCGGACATCGCGGACGGTAGACCGGCCCGCACCCTCTCTCTGGTCGGCAGCACCGGTCCGTCCCTTTGGGGGCCGCTCACATCCGCCCCGGAATACCGGGACGGCACCCCGCACCCGATGGACCGCTACACGAAACGGCAACTTACCCGGCTGGCCGCCGTCCACGGCCGCAAAGCCCTGTTTCCCTTCGAGGGGCCGCCCTACTATCCCTTCCAGCAATGGGCGCTGAAATGCGGTGGTTTTTCCCAAAGTCCCCTGGGCGTGCTTGCCCATGAAACCTACGGACCCTGGACCGGGTTCCGGGCCGCCCTTCTGTCGGCCGACCCGGTCATCCTGCCGGACCGCTCCGGGGAAACCGGTCCCTGCGAGGACTGCCACGACAGGCCCTGTCTCACCGCATGTCCCGTGAGCGCCATTTCCGCGGAAACCGGCTACAATGTATCCGCCTGCAAGGATCATCTTAACAAGGGCCCTGAGATTGCCTGCTGGTCCGGCTGCCTGGCACGGCACGCCTGCCCTTACGGACAGGACCACAAACCCCATCCTGACAACGCGCGGTTCCACATGAAGAGTTTTGTCGGCGCTTGAGAACCGGAAATCTGTGGCTCGGCCGGAGCCTAGGGTCAGGACCCACTAATTTGGTTGAATTGGTAGGGATGAATTTGTTCGGATACGAGGCGCAAAGCTGCAGGAAACCGTCCGGTTTCCAAAGATTTGCAACGACGTTGCCGGGCATATTCACCCTATCCCTCAGGGACGCAAAAACGGCTTCGATCTGCACCGTCAAACCGCTCAACCGGGCAGGAAGTCCGCTTATCGCGGTTTTCCTTGCAGCTCATTGCCGTTTGCTGCGCCAATTCAACCAAATTAATGGGTCCTGAGCCTAGTCCGCGTATTCCAGCCTGACCACCCCGTCCTGATCCGGACAGGTCGCGAGTGCTTCCAGCGCCGTGCGGCCGTCGCCCAGCGGTGCGTCCGGCCAGATTTCCGCAAGCGGGATGAGAACGAAGGCACGATCCCCCATTCTGGGATGCGGCACGTCGAGATTGTCTTCCTGCACCTTCCGGATACCGTAGATCAGCACATCGACATCGATGATACGCGGGCCCCAGCGAATGTCGCGGACACGGCCGAGTTCCTTCTCAACACCAAGACAACGCTGCAACAGCTCCTGCGGGCTCAGATAGGTATCCACCACGACGCAGATATTGAGGTAATCGTCCTGCGGAACGGGTCCCCAGGGTGGCGTCCGGTAGTCCGACGACCGTGCGACCAGCGTGGTGCCCGGGGTTTGCTCGATCAGCCTTACCGCGGCATCGAGATTGGCCCTGGGGTCTCCAAGGTTGGAACCAAGCCCGAGCGCGCAGCGTGTCGGGGCATCGGCGTGAGTATCGGCGTGAGTATCGGAAAGTGTCATTTCAGGAAGCGGTCCGTTCAAGTCGCGTTGCTTGCAGCATACGCACGCAATCCGCATGTGGACCGACATCATGTGCACGCACGATGGCCGCCCCTTTCAAAAGGGCTGTCATGTGGACGGCCATCGATCCATGAAGCCTGTCGTCGGTCTCCACATTGAGGACAGCGCCGATCATCCGTTTGCGCGAGGCGCCCGCCAGGATCGGCTGGCCGTGTTTCTTGAGATCTTCGAAGCGGTTGAGGATGAGAAAGTTCTGATCGATCGTCTTGCCGAACCCGAACCCGGGATCGAGGATCTGTTTCTCTCGCGGAATGCCCGCGCTCTGCGCGAGCCGTAGCGACGTCTCGAAGAACCGGTCGATATCGCTCATGATGTCGATGGCAGCGTCCGCCTTTTCCCGGTTGTGCATCATCACCACATGCACCCCAGCCTCGGCAACCGTGTCGGCCATCAGCGGGTCCCGTTGAAGACCCCAGACATCGTTGACGATCACGGCACCGGCGGCACAGGCGCGCCGGGCGATTTCAGCCTTGTAGGTGTCGATGGAAACCGCAATGCCGAGGTCGCAGACCGGTTCGAGCACCGGCGCAAGTCGTTTCCATTCGTCTTCCAGCACGACGGGCTCGGAGCCCGGCCGGGTGCTTTCCGCGCCGACATCAAGAATGTCGGCCTTCTCGGCGATCATCGCCCTGGCGTGCGCCAGAGCGGCCTGTTCTTCATTGTGCCTGCCGCCGTCCGAAAAGGAGTCGGGCGTCACGTTCAGGATGCCCATCACGTGTGCGCGGTCTGTTGGCAGAACGTAAGTAGCGGCTTTCGCCATCGCGAGATCCCTTTTCTGTCCCGATGGACAGATGCCTTCTCCAGCAGACAGCGTCAAGCGCGCGGGACCGTGCCCGCAAAAAATACGCCTCCACGCGGGGCAGGCTGGCTATTCGGCCGGTGCAAAGCGCACCGCCCTGTTCCGGAAGTGAAGGTAAAGCCCGATCCCGACGATCGGCATCAGGGGCAGAACCGTCGCCAAGCCGACTAGCGGGTCACCGAGAGCTGCGACGATCAGACCGGCGAGAATGCCGCCGCCGAATTGCATGAACCCGGTCATGGCCGAGGCAGCCCCGGCGATGTTGGGGAACGGCGCCATGGAATCGGTGAAGCTCGCCGGCAGGACGAATGCCAGCGCGAACACGAACAGGGCGACCGGCCCCATGACGGTCAGGACGGTCGGCTCCATCGTCAGGCTCAGAACGCACATCAGCGTCGAGGAGACCACCCAAAGCATCATGCCGACGGGAACGAGCCGGCGCGCTTCCACCACCTTGAGCAGCCTGCCCGTGACAATCGTACCGACAATGAATGAGCCGGACTGGATGATCATGGCCATGCCGAATTGCGACGGCGACAGACCGACATCATTCATCAGAACGAAAGGCAGGACATTTGCGAGCGCATAAAGCCCGCCGAGACCGCATCCGATGAGTATGCTCGGCGCAAGAAAGCGGGGATCCTTCAACAGCGTCACGTAGTTGGTGACAAGCTGCCCGGGATTGAGATGATGCAGCCCCGGATTGGGATTGGTCTCCACCTGAAAGGCGGCAACACAGACCATCAGCACCGCACCGTAGATCACCATGCACCAGAACACTTCCCGCCAGCTGAAAAGCTCCAGGACGAAACCGCCGATAGTCGGCGAAACGGCAGGACCCAGGGCCAGCATCATCGCGATTGCGTTCATGATGCGCGCCGATGCCTGCCCGGTAAACTGATCCCGGACGATCGCGCGCGAAACCGAGATGCCGACCGCTGCCCCTATGCCCTGCAACGTGCGCGCAACGAGCATGAACTCGACGGTCGGCGCAAAAGTCGCCAGGAAGCTGGAGGCGAGATAGAGGCTGAGGAAGGCCAGCGTCGCGCGCTTGCGCCCGAAGGCATCGGAAAGCGGGCCGCATATCAGCTGGGCGACCGCGAAGCCGGCGAAATAGGCGATCAGCGTCAGCTTGATCGCCGCCTCATTGGTTCCGAAAACAGCCACCAGCACAGGCATCGCCGGCGTGTAGAGGGCCATCGATATCGGCCCGATGGCAACAAGCGCCGCACCGAGAAGCGACGTGCGCCGCGCACTCATGATGGCTGTCTGAGCAGTCACTTGCGGCGCCCCGGAAGTTCCTCGGAGATCAGGCTGTCCTTCATCACCTGAAGCAGCGATTCCAGGACATCCCTGTCCTTCTCGGCAATGTTCTCCAGCGCGGTCGCGCGCACCGATTGCAAGGCTGTTCCGATCCGTTCCAGGAGCGGGTCGGCTTCTGCCGTCAGTTCAACCAGTTTCGCGCGCTTGTCGCGTGGGTCCGGGCAACGCCGGATCAGCCCGGCCCGTTCCAGTGAATCCAGATAGCCGACCAGCGTCATCGGTTCAACGAACATGATATCGGCAAGCGCCGCCTGACGATGTCCCGGATTGCGCCACACGTAAAAGAGGGTCCGCGCTTCACCGACGGTCAATCCGGTCTCGACATCGGCCAGCGCCGCCTCGAAGCGCCGCCTGAGCATGCGCGCGAGATCGACGACCAGCATTGTGACGCTTACATTCGGGTAGGCGATCGTCATGGGGACCAGCAGCTTTTATTAATAAGGTTTCCTTACGAATTAGAGCCTGGCGGCGATGCTGTCAATGGCGGGCGGCAAGACAGGCGGCACATGTGATCCGCCGCATGACTGCATTGCATTGCACAATTGCCGCTATCCACGTATAAAGGCGCCAAATTCGGCGCTTATGCCGATCCCAGTTCAAAATTGTCCAGACAGACTGCGGGTCCCAACCGGGCCCGCTCTGTCTTTTGGAGCCACACATGAAACTTCGCAACATTGCCATTATCGCGCACGTTGACCATGGCAAGACCACCCTGATTGACGTCCTGCTCAAGCAATCCGGCGCGTTCCGCGACAACCAGCGCACGGAAGAGCGGATGATGGATTCCAACGACATCGAACGCGAGCGCGGCATCACCATCCTCGCCAAGGTCACCTCACTGGTCTGGAAAGACACGCGCATCAACATCGTCGACACCCCGGGTCACGCGGATTTCGGCGGCGAGGTCGAGCGCATCCTGCACATGGTCGACGGCGTGATCTTGCTCGTCGACGCCGCCGAGGGGCCGATGCCGCAGACCAAGTTCGTACTCGGTAAGGCGCTGAAACTCGGCCTGAAGCCGATCGTCGCGATCAACAAGATCGACAAGCCGGAGCAGCGCGCCGACGAGGTACTGGACGAAGTGTTCGACCTCTTTGCCGCGCTTGACGCCAACGAGGACCAGCTCGACTTCCCGGTTCTCTACGGCTCGGCGAAACAGGAATGGATGGCCGAAGAACCGGACGGACCGCAGGACAACATGGATCCGCTTTTCGACATGGTGCTGGACAAGGTTGCGCCGCCGGAGGCCGATCCGGGCGAATTCCGCATGCTGGCCACCACGATCGAGGCCGATCCCTTCCTTGGCCGCATCCTGACCGGGCGCGTCGTTTCCGGAACGGCCGTGCCGAACATGCCGATCAAGGCGCTGGCGCGCGACGGCAGCCAGGTCGAAGCCGGCCGCGTCTCCAAGA
The DNA here is from genome assembly GCF_965232425.1 of Roseibium sp. Taxonomy (GTDB): domain Bacteria; phylum Pseudomonadota; class Alphaproteobacteria; order Rhizobiales; family Stappiaceae; genus Roseibium. Next base: position 2,801,291 of record NZ_OZ246971.1, on the reverse strand, counting down.
TCCTCGCCTTCCGCGGCCTGGAACGCCAGCCGATCGAACAGGGCGAGGCGGGCGACATCGTCGCGATCGCCGGCATGGCCAAGGCCACTGTTGCCGATACCCTGTGCGCACCCGGCATCGACGAACCGCTTCAGGCCCAGCCGATCGATCCGCCGACGCTGTCCATGACCTTCCGCGTTAATGACAGCCCGCTGGCCGGAACCGAGGGCTCCAAGGTGCAGTCCCGCGTGATCCGTGAAAGGCTGATGAAGGAAGCCGAAGGCAACGTTGCCCTGAAGGTGGAAGACACGGACGAGCCTGACGCGTTCATCGTGTCCGGGCGCGGCGAATTGCTGCTGGCGATCCTGATCGAGAACATGCGCCGCGAGGGCTTCGAACTCGGTGTCGGCCGCCCGCGTGTCGTCTACCAGTTCGATTCCGCCGGCAACCGCCTGGAGCCGATCGAAGAAGTCATCATCGACGTCGACGAGGAGCACTCCGGCATCGTCGTGCAGAAACTTCAGGAGCGCAAAGCCGATCTTCTGGAAATGAGACCGTCCGGCGGCGGGCGCACGCGCCTGGTGTTCAACGCGCCGACGCGCGGCCTGATCGGCTACCAGGCCGAGCTGCTTTCCGATACCCGCGGCACCGCCATTTTCAACCGCATCTTCCACGGTTACGAAGCCTACAAGGGACCGATCCAGGGGCGTCACACCGGCGTGCTCCTGTCCAACGGCACGGGCGAGGCGGTTGCCTACGCACTCTTCAACCTGGAAGACCGCGGTCCGATGATGATCGATCCGGGCACGAAGGTGTATCCGGGCATGATCGTCGGCGAGCACACGCGCGGCAACGATCTTGAGGTCAACGTCCTCAAGGGCAAGCAGCTCACCAACATCCGTTCCGCCGGCAAGGACGATGCCGTCAAGCTGACGACGCCGATGAAGTTGACGCTGGAAGCGGCGCTCTCCTACATTTCCGACGACGAGCTGGTGGAGGTCACGCCGACATCAATCCGTCTGCGCAAGGCGGAACTCGACCCGCATGCCCGCAAGCGCGCGGAACGCGCCGCCAACAAGGCATCGGCGTAACGCCGGAAGGTCCTGAGCCGACCGAAAGCCCGGGCAATCGCCCGGGCTTTTTTGTGCGCTCACACACCCCAAGCGCCAGTCCCGGTTTGCCGCGCAAGCGGCATGACCGGGATCCGGTATTCGTTGCGCCTGGCGACGGCAAACGTCACGCGGGCTGAAGATTACTGGTTCCCTGCCTTCGCAGGGATGACAAGAACGAGACCTGGTCTGTTCAAGCCACCCGAAACCACCCCGCCTTCGTCTTCCCGGGCTCAGCGCAGCGCAGATCCGGGACCGGAGAGCCTGAGTGTTGGCGCGTGACGGGACATGGCGGCTCCCCGATCCCGGCTCGCAGACAGGGCTTGCCTCAAATGCAAAAGCCCCTCAGCCGTCATTGCCGGACCTGATCCGGCAATCCATGCCGTTTCGATTCCGATTTCACGGCTGTGCATCACCGGCCGTTCGCGGTATGGATTGCCAGATCAAGTCTGGCAATGACGGTGGTGAGGCGCCGCGTTGCGGCCGGGGGGCGCAGCCGCGGCATCTGTCTTGATCACAGCTAGGGCCGAACCCATCAGCCTCATCCTGAGGACGCGCGCAGCGCTGTCTCGAAGGACCGGCGGCACACACCCTTCAGGTGGCCGGTTGGATTTCACCCTACCCCCAAGGTCTGACTTGCCTGTGTGCGCTGCAATAGGCTCTAATCGCGCCCAACAAACCGGATCTGGGAGGGATCGTTGAGCAAGACCAATCGCGGCAATTTTTTCGAGGACTTCGAGATCGGCCAGGTGATCCGTCATGCGACACCGCGCACCGTAACGGGCGGCGACCAGGCGCTCTACACCGCGCTTTACGGGTCCCGTTTCGCGGTTCAGTCTTCCGATGCTTTCGCCCGGGCGCTCGGCTACGCCCATGCGCCGCTGGACGATCTCCTGACCTTCCACATCGTCTTCGGCAAGACGGTACCGGACATCTCGCTGAACGCCGTTGCCAATCTCGGCTATGCCGGTGGCCGCTTCCTGGCGCCCGTCTATCCCGGCGACACCCTGTCGACCATTTCCGAAGTGATCGGCAAGAAGGAAAACTCCAACGGTAGGACCGGTGTCGTCTATGTCCGGTCCACCGGCTATACGGCCACCGGGACGGAAGTCCTGGACTATGTCCGCTGGGTGATGGTCAACAAGCGCGACCCGGGCTCTCCCGCACCGGAGCCGGTTGTGCCGGACCTTCCGGCCGCCATCGACCCGCATGCGCTCGGCACGGCCGCGCCGCTGCTCGATACGGCAAACTGGGACAACGCCCTTTCCGGATCCGAGTTCCGCTTCGGCGACTATGCGGTCGGTGAGAAAATCGATCATGTCGACGGCATGACCGTCGAGGAAGCCGAACACCAGATGGCCACCCGCCTTTATCAGAACACGGCCAAGGTGCATTTCAACCAGCGCACGGAGGCAAAGGGGCGCTTCGGGAAGCGCCTGATCTATGGCGGTCACGTGATTTCGCTGGCCCGCGCGCTTTCCTTCAACGGCCTCGGCAACGCCTTCCACATCGCCGGCATTAACGGTGGCCGCCATGTTGCGCCGCTGTTTTCCGGCGACACGGTCTATGCCTGGTCGGAAGTTCTCGACGCGTCCGAGATCGACGGACGCCACGATGTCGGCGCGCTGCGCTTGCGGCTCGTGGCCACCAAGAACCGCCCGTGCCAGGATTTCCCGCTCAAGGGCGAGGATGGCAAGTATCTCGACGACGTGATCCTCGACTTCGACTACTGGGCGCTGATGCCGAAATAGCTTTTGGGCCCGCAAGGCGCTTGCAGGTGACGGGGGCCCGGTTCCCGGTTACCATGAGGGCCAAGGAGGCCGGTCATGCTGACGACGCTCTCGGCACGGGAAACGAAGCTGGTATTCGCCATCATGCAGGACATGGTCGCGATCCGCGAGGCGCACGAGCTGCGGCTGCAGCTGGGGGAACGCCTGCTTGATCTCTTCCAGGCCGATCATTTCGCGTCCTACACGTGGCAGAAGGATGCGGGCGATACCGGAGGCGTTTTCCTCAACATGGACGAGGACAACCTCGCCGCCTACGAAAGCCACTTCCAGTATTGCGACCCGATCACGCCGCGTTTCCGCATGTGCCGGCGCGCCACCCATTTGAACCAGGTGATTACGCGCGATGACTTCCTGCGCACCGAGTTCTTCAACGACTTCCTGGCGCGCGACGGCCTGCGGCATGGAATGAACTTCCACGCTTATTCGGGTGTGAACCATCTCGGCGATCTGCGTATTTGGCGCGGACAGGGCCGCGAAACCTTTCAGAAGCGGGACCTGGATCTGCTCGATGCCATCGGCACGGCCTTCGGCAATGCCCTTGGCAACCTGCGCCTGGAAGAAGACCGGCTGCGCGAAACCGATCCGCAGCGACGCTTCCTTGCCTGGGCGGAAAAACACGGACTGACGGCAAGGGAAAAGGACGTGCTCGGACTGCTCAGCATGGGCAAACGGGACCGCGAGATGGCGGCCGATCTCGGGGTCTCGGCAACGACGATCCGGTCCCACCTGAAGGCGATCTTTCAGAAATCGGGCACCGGGAGCCGGGCGGAACTTCTGGCCAGCCTGAACGGGCCTCACGCCCTGCAATAAACGGTTTCCCTCCTCATTTTGGAGGATGCGGACATTCGGAATTCGGCGTTTGCTGTGTACTCTTCCAAAAGAAGGGGACCACAAATGACCAGGCACTTCCTACCGGGCCTTCTGGCAGCAGCAGCGCTTCTCACCGCGCCCGCCGCCACCGCCCAGGACATCACCGACCTGACCGCCGCGGAAGCGGCAAAGGCGATCGCCGACGAGAAACTGACCGCAACAGAACTGGTAAACGCGCTGATCGCAAGGACCGGTGACGATCCGGGCAACGTCTATATCAGCTTCGACAGCGAGGGCGCAGCCGCGGCTGCAGCCGCGGCCGACGAGCGCGTTGCCGCCGGGGGCGAACTCGGTCCGCTGCATGGCGTGCCGATTGTCGTGAAGGACAACATTGCTTCAAAAGGACTGCCCACGACAGGCGGCACGCCTGCGCTGAAGGACTGGTTCCCCGCCGAAGACGCCCCGGTCCTTGCAAAACTGCGGGACGCCGGTGCGATCCTTATCGGCAAGACCAACCTGCATGAACTTGCCTTTGGCATCACCTCCAACAATGCCGCCTTCGGCGCGGTCGCCAACGCCTATGATGCGGACCGCTTTGCCGGCGGGTCCAGCGGTGGCACCGGCGCTGCCGTCGGCGCACGCCTGGCACCGGCCGGCCTCGGCACCGACACCGGCGGCTCCGTTCGCATTCCCGCTGCCCTCAACGGTGTATCCGGCCTGCGTCCGACGGTCGGACGCTATCCGCCAGGCGGCATCATCCCGATCTCGGCAACCCGCGACACCGCCGGACCGATTGCCCGGTCAGTAGCAGATCTGGTTCTGTTCGACACGGTCATCACCGGCACTGACAAGACTATTGCACCCGCCGATCTGAGTATCGTGCGCCTTGGCGTTCCATCAGTCCTGACCGAAAATTTATCGCCTGAAACGGAGCGGCTGTTCAGGGAAGCGCTCGCCACGCTGGAAAAGGCCGGTGTGACCTTGATTGAGGTCGATATCAGCAGCGAACTGGACCTTGCGGCCAAGGCCGGCTTCCCGATCGCACTCTGGGAGGTCAGGCGCGACCTTGCCGCATTCCTGGAAAAAAGCGGCAGCGGGCTTACGCTGGAAGACGTCGCCGCCGGGGTGGCAAGCCCGGATGTCAAATTCGTCTTCGAAAACCTCGTGCTTGGCGATCAGGCCATTCCGGATGAAGTCTACGCGGCCGCCGTGACCGATCTCAGGCCCCTGGTGCAGTCGGGCTATGCGGAAGTCTTCGCCGAAAACAGGCTGGATGCCCTCGTCTTTCCGACGACGCCGCTCGAGGCCCAGCCGATTTCAGGGTCGGACATGACGGTCTCGCTGAACGGGGAAGATGTGCCGACATTCCAGACATTCATCCGCAACACGGACCCGGGCTCGATCGCCGGTATTCCGGGCCTGTCGCTGCCGATCGGTCTGACGGCGGACGGATTGCCGGTCGGCCTTGAACTCGACGGACCGGCTTACAGCGACCGGCATCTGCTCGCACTCGGTCTCGCCGTCGAAAGCGCATTGCCAAGCATGCAGGCACCTAGATAGCGCGTATCTGCAAACGATCCGATGTCATTTGATATCTTGCGAAATCCGCGAACCCTGGCCGCTCAGGTCAGGGTTTGGCACCCGGAACAACGTCCGTCGTAATCGGACCGACACTGGCCTCGGCCTCGGTCGTTTTCGAACCGAAGGGAACCCACCGTTTCAGGAAACGTCCGGCCGCGCTGCCGCTGGACTGTTCCTGCGGGGCAAAAGCCGTTTCGACAGCCGTCTCGCCGGTTTCCCCATTTGTTTCGACCGGGGCGCTTGCTGCTGCAACAGCACTTGCATTCCCGGCAGAGGATGCCGGCTGGTCGGCGGACGGGATCGTGGCCGTCGTGATTTCAGCCTCGTCGCCACTGTTGCCAAAGACTTCAGCAATACGCTTGTTGCGATCTTCGCGGCGCTGCTGGCGCTCTTCGCGGGCATCGAAACGTGCCGCAAGCTGCTGGAATTTTTCGTCGTCCTTGCTCTGCTTGGACGCAACGGCTGACGAGATGCTCGGATGCACCTGGTATTCCGGGCATTTGGCGCTGGCGCGGAACGGCACGCCTTCGACAAGCGTCGTGGCGTCAAAGACATATTTCTTTTCGCAGACCGAGACTTTCGGCGGCTTCTGGGTCACTTCGAAATGATCGTAACCGGTCTTAAGCATGTTCCAGTAGTCGAGATGCTCGCTGTCGCGGTGACGCGCCATGTTTTCCGGTGTCATGCGGAACGGAAACGCCTGGACCTGGAAGGACTTCTGACCACCCTTGAAGCTGTCGCGGGCAAGCGCGTAGATGTCCTCGACCTGCTCGTCCGTCATGGCGTAACAGCCGCGCGAGGAGCACGCGCCATGCACCATCAGATGCGAACCGGTGCGGCCATGCGCGCGGTCGTACCTGTTCGGATAGCCGAGGTTGAAGGCCAGGTGATAGCTGGAATTCGGGTTCATCAGCGCAGGCGTGATTTCGTAGAAGCCCTCGGGCGCCTGCCGGTCGCCTTCCTTGAACTTCGGACCCAGCTTTCCGGACCATTTGCAGATCTCGAATTCTTCAAGCTTCTTGTATTTGCCGGTCCTTGTCTGCTTCCAGACCTCAAGCTCTGACTCTTCCTTGAAGATGCGGATCATGATCGGCGACGTCGAACTCATGTTGAGGTCGGTCATCTTGCGCTTGATGGAATCGCTGACCGGACGCAGGTGCTTCGGCCCGGCGCCGAACTCGTCGGCCTGGCAGGCCGCCAGCACGCCGGCGGCAATCACCAGCGATCCGAGCCTTGCCGCTTTTCCGGCACCGTTTCCGGTGACCCGCTTCTGCAGCGCGGCTGGCGTTTTCAATCGGCGCCCAAAGACCATCTTACTATCCCGAACTGAGTGGAACCGGAAACGTGGAAGTCAATTCCCGTAAAATCGTTTCTGGTTCCCTGCGTCTCGCCCCCGCGCAAAGGCTAGGGAATGTTAGTTGACGATAAGTTACTGAAACCCGCCTGCCCCTGCGAAGCAAATTCCGGTGATGCAAACAAAAACCGGGGCAATTGACCCTTCAATTGCCCTAACTGTGCCTGAATGCAGGCAGAATCTGGCCACACAATGGCAAAAATGCCCGCTTTTTCAATTGCGGAGCTGAATCCGTTGCTGGCTTTCTCGTGAAGATACGAGATTTACCTTAGGTCATACCCTCATAAAACAGACCGCAATGGTATGACCTAGGTCAGTGTCCGGCCGATCGCGATGAATTTGTCGCGTCTCTGCTTGCGGATTTCTTCGGGGCTCAGACCGGCCAGCTCTTCCAGAGCCGCCTCGATGGACTTGCCCGCAGTGTCGATGACGATCTCGCGCGCCCGGTGCGCGCCGCCGACGGGCTCGACGATGATGTCATCGATGACACCCAGCTGCTTGAGATCCTGAGCCGTGATCTTGAGTGCGGTCGCTGCATCCTGCGCCTTGGCGCTGTCGCGCCAGAGGATGGACGCTGCCCCTTCCGGCGAAATGACGGAATAGATCGCGTGCTCCATCATGAGCACCTTGTTTGCCGTCGCAATCGCGATCGCACCGCCCGATCCGCCCTCGCCGATCACCACGGCAACGGAAGGCACACCCAGTCCGAGGCCGACATCCGTCGAGCGCGCAATCGCTTCCGACTGGCCGCGTTCCTCGGCACCGCGTCCCGGATAGGCGCCGGACGTATCGACGAAACTGATCAGCGGAATACCGAAACGCTCGGCCAGTTCCATGATGCGCACGGCCTTGCGGTACCCTTCCGGGCGCACCATTCCGAAATTGTGTTTCAGGCGCGTGTCGGTGTCATGTCCCTTTTCCTGCGCGAGAATGGCAACCGACTGACCCCGGAAACGGCCGATCCCGGCCAGCAGCGCATGATCTTCGGCAAACTTCCGGTCACCGGCCAGCGGCGTGAAGTCTTCCACAAGGCCGGCCACGTAATCGACCGCATGCGGCCGGTCAGGATGCCTGGCGACCAGTGTCTTCTGCCAGGGCGTGAGCTTGGAATAGAGATCCTGGAGTGTCTGGGCGGATTTCGCGTTGAGCCGCTCGATCTCGTCGTCGACATTGACTTCCTCGCCATCCTCGGCTGCGATGGCCCGCAGCTCCTGGATCTTGCCTTCAATATCCGCGACGGGCTTTTCGAACTCCAGATAGCTGTGCATGTACTTGTTTACCCGAAACAACCCGGCAGGCCGGCTTGTGACGGGCCGGTCCGGAAAACTGACTGTAAGGTGCTTGCGCGCCCCAATGGCGTAATGTGGAGCGCTGTAACAAGAGACGCAAGGGGGCGCAAGTCTCCGCCCCGGTCAAGCGCGGCAAATGTGGTTGGCGTTGTTAACGCCGCGCGGCCTGGTCGCTGCCTGCGCCGTCAATTGTCAGCTTGGTCGCCTCCACGAGCAGGCGCCCGTTCTTGGTGTCGATGGCAATGCGGTAGGGAATGAGGACATTGTCCCGGCCCATCGGGGCGATCCAGACTTCCATGTTCGCCTTTGCCATGTATTTGACCGACTCCTTGGAGGGACGGTGTCCGGCGACCGGCACCCAACGCGCCTTGCAGACGACCACCGTACCGTCATAGCCGCGTCCGGAGACTTCTTTGGTGCCTTCGTAGCTCAGCTTGATGTCGAACCGGGTCCATCCGTCAAAAATGGGAAGCTTGCGGGAGCAGGCTTTCGGTCCGAAACTGTCCTTTGACCGCTTGACCGGCATCAGCGCGGCGCTGAGAGGATCGATCGCGTTCCGCTTGTGGCGGTTGGTGATCTTGATCCGTTCCTTGTTCGGCTTGAACTGGGGCGCGACCTCCATGGAGCGGATATTGCGCGAGCCCTGGTTGAGATTGACGTAGAAATCGAGATTGGCCGCTTGCGAGGCCATCCGGTACTTGGACGGCACCACCTTCGAACCGACCAGCCAGCCGGACGCTTCCGCGCCGCCTTTCCCCGTCGAGAACAATGTTCCGATACCGGCGGGCGCGACCGTGACCTTTGCCGAATAGGCATTTCCCTGCATCACGAGCGAGAGCGTTCCGCGCCCGATCTTGAAACCGGCGAGCGAGATTGCGTAGACACCGCCGACGCTGTTCTTTTTCGCCTGGGCGGGCGAAACCAGCAGCGCTCCGGCCAGCAATGGAAGGACGACGAGGCGTCCGAGTGACGACAGACCAAACACTTCAACAAACCTCCACGCTGCCCAACCGGCAACGATCCGCGCCCCGTGCCAATATGTTCCGTACAGTCAACACTAGCATGAAAATCGTCCTGGGAACCGCATCAATCATTCTAAATTATGGTAACTCAGTGGTTAACGCCGTGTACCTGTGCGAATAAAACCACAGAATCGGCTCCTCGGGCAGGACATGTCTTGACGTTCAAGCGCACTGCCATTATAGCGGGGCAACTTTTTCCGAGAAATGCCGGAGACGATGTCGCCGGACCTAAGGTCCGCGCCGGTTCCGGTTTGGACTTGCTGGGTTCCATGTAACGGCCCAGCCACGAAAACAAAAGGTGATATCATGGCACGCCGTTGCGAACTCTCCGGCAAAGATGTGATGACGGGCAACAACGTCTCGCACGCAAACAACAAGTCCCGCCGCCGGTTCCTGCCGAACCTGTGCAACGTTTCTCTCCTGAGCGACACGCTTGGCGAGACCTTCAAGTTGCGCGTCAGCGCCCATGCCCTGCGCTCGGTCGAGCATCGCGGCGGCCTGGATGCCTACCTTCTGAAAGCCGCCGACAGCCAGCTGTCCGATGCGGCCCGCAAGATCAAGGTCAGCATCAAGCGCAAGCAGGCCGAAGCGGCAGCTGCCTGATCCAACCCTTTCGGGGCAAATGAAATGACGGATACCCGGAGCTTCTCCGCGGGACATCACGCCATCGCGATCGCCGCGATGGCGCTTGTCGTTGCGGCCTCCAATTACCTGGTTCAGTTTCCGGTCGAGCATGTCGTCGGCGGCGTCAACCTGGCCGACACGCTGACCTGGGGCGCATTCACCTATCCGATCGCCTTCCTTGTCACCGACCTGACCAACCGCCGCTTCGGTCCGTCTGCGGCGCGCAAGGTCGTCATAACGGGTTTTCTGCTGGCAATCGTCTTTCCGATGATCTTCTGGGTCTTCAACGAAGCCTTCACCACGCCGCGTATCCTGATCGCTTCAGGCACCGCCTTCCTGGTCGCCCAGCTGCTGGACGTCACCATTTTCGACAAGCTGCGCCGGATGACCTGGTGGAAGGCACCCATGGCGTCCTCGCTGATCGGTTCGGTGATCGATACGCTGCTTTTCTTCGGCATCGCCTTTTCGGCAAGCTTCGCTTTCGTGGATGCGCTTTTCGGCATGGAAGACGGCTCGCTGGCCTTCCCGGTGCCCTTCCTTGGTATTGGCGGCGAAACGGAAACCCTGCTCTGGGTCTCGCTCGCAGCCGGCGATCTCGTGGTCAAGATCCTGGTCGCCCTGGCCCTGCTCGCGCCATACCGCATCATTTTGAACGTGTTTCAGCCCACACCCAACGGCTCTGCGGCATAGATTCAGACACACCTGTTCGAAAGCCTGCTCTCCGTTTCGCAGCATGTATGCTAAGCACCCGTGGTCGCAAAACGGAGTGCAGACATGGAAGTGACGTCTGGTGGTTGCCTGTGCGGCAAAGTCAGATTCGCCGCACACGGACAACCTTATCGTGTCGGTCTTTGCCACTGTCTGGACTGCCGCAAACAGCATGGTGCCCTTTTCCACGCATCCGCTGTCTTTCCCGAGAGCGCGATCAGGATTGAAGGCGAAACGCACAGCTATCAGGGGCGCCACTTCTGCCCTCAGTGCGGATCATCCGTCTTTTCGCACACCTGCGACGAAATCGAGATCAATCTTGGCTCGCTTGACGATACGGACCAGTTCGCGCCGACATATGAACTTTGGACCAAACGCAGGGAAAACTGGTTGCCGGAGTTTCCCGTGAAGACGCGCTATGCGAAAGACCGGCGCTCTGACCGCCGCCGCGAAGATTAGGGAATCCACGCGCCAGACGTTGACGATCAGCTTGCGGCAGTATTGCTCAATCGTTCAGGCGAAACCGCAGGAATACCGTCCGCTGCAACATGGAGCGGTTGTCATCCGACAGCAGCGTGAGGATCGTTTCGCCGTCCGTGTTCTGATGCACGGCCAGGGCTTCCATGTTGTCGATCTGGTGCTCGAAACCGGCTTCCAGGATCACCTCTCCCGTCAGTTTCGCGCCCGGCCTGATCGAGCCACCTTCGAACCTGCGCAGTCTCAGACCGATCAGGTCGCGCAGGTTGAACCTGCGTTCCATCAGCAAAAGGTCGCCATCGGGAAGGAAGGCTGCATCGGTTGCATCGAACCGGTCCCGGCGATCGATAGAAAAGCGTTCGACGCCGCCCGGCCCGATGATGAAGCCGGAAAAATCATGTGCGTCGCTCTTGCTGGATTCGGAGACGGCGATCAGCTTGCCTTCAAGCGGGCTTCCGTCCGGACCTGCGGCCAGGGACTCGAGACCGGCATTGCGCGGCAGGGACGCCATATCCTCCGGCAGGTCGACCTGTCCGATCATGCGCTCCCGGCCCGTCGCAAGCGGCCAGGGATAGTGATAGATCGCGTTCTGGTACTCTGCGGTCACATAAAGACCGGATGGAGCAAGGGTCAGGGCCTCCGTGTCGTGCCCCCAGCGGGCCCGCAGCGTTTTTCCGTCCGCGCCCAGGAGCGGCGCGAAACGGACATCCTTGATATCAAGCGGCGTGCCGTCGTCTTCCTGTTCGACGGTGGCGCGCACCCAGTGCCCGTTATCCGTGACGGCAAGAAAGGCATGGCCGCCCTCAAGCGACAGAAGCCCGGACAGACCGCCGACCTTCCTGTCGGATGCAAGCAGTTCAAGGCCGCCCAGAAACGTGAGCTTGCCGAAAACCGGATCGTCATGACCGATGTGAAAGCTGTCGATTGTCCGGGTGCGCGCCTTGACGGGCAGTCCTTCGCTCAGGACGTCCTGCGCCCGCACGATGGGCGCGTCGAGGAAGGAAACGGTCAGGACCAGAAACAAAGCGCCTGCGAAACTGGAACCGACCCGCCTCAAATGCCTCTGCCCCCAATTCCTGTCCCTAGCGGCGACCGCCGCGCCGTCTGCCGTGCCCCTGCTGAGCCTGCTGGACTTCGTCATCAAACAGATCCGCCAGCTGATCAGTCATCGCGCCGGCCAGTTCTTCCGCATCCACGATGGTCACGGCGCGGCGATAGTAACGCGTCACGTCATGGCCGATCCCGATCGCGATCAGTTCGACGGGTGACCGCGTTTCGATTTCCTCGATCACGTATCTGAGGTGGCGCTCGAGGTAGTTCCCGGGATTGACCGACAAGGTGGTGTCGTCAACGGGTGCACCGTCCGAAATCATCATCAGGATCCGGCGCTGCTCGGGCCGCCCGAGCAGGCGCTCGTGTGCCCAAAGAAGCGCTTCGCCGTCGATATTCTCCTTGAGAAGTCCCTCGCGCATCATCAGCCCGAGATTGCGGCGCGCCCGCCGCCACGGCGCATCGGCGGACTTGTAGATGATGTGGCGCAGATCGTTCAGCCGGCCCGGTGTCGGCGGCTTGCCGGCCCCGATCCAGCTTTCGCGCGACTGGCCGCCCTTCCACGCCTTCGTGGTAAAGCCGAGGATCTCGACCTTCACCCCGCAGCGCTCCAGCGTGCGCGCCAGTATGTCCGCGCAGGTGGCGGCGACCGTGATCGGGCGTCCGCGCATCGAACCGGAATTGTCGAGCAGGAGGGTCACGACCGTGTCGCGGAAATTGGTATCCCGTTCCTGTTTGAAGGCAAGCGGCGACATCGGATCGGTGACGGCACGGGTCAGTCTCGCAGTATCCAGCAGGCCTTCCTCGAGGTCGAAATCCCAGGCCCGGTTCTGCTGGGCCATCAGCTTGCGCTGCAGACGGTTGGCAAGCCGCGCGACGGCGCCCTGCAGATGCGTCAGCTGCTTGTCGAGAAACCCGCGCAGTCGGTCGAGCTCGGCCGTGTCGCAAAGCTCTTCTGCGGTGACGGTCTCATCGAACTGGTTCGTGAAGACGCGATAGTCCGTTTCGGGCCGGTTGGAAAAAGGCGTGTCCTGCCGGTCGCTCTCGCCGGGTTCTTCGGAGTCCTGCGCCATGTCCTCTTCGGCGAAGTCCTCCATATCCATGTCCGCGGCTTCGGTATCGCCCGCGTCCTGTTCCTCGCCGGACAGCTCCATTTCCTGCGGCGAGGCTTCCTGCTCACCGCTGTCGTTCTCGTCTTCCCCGGTTTCGGCTTCGTCGTTGTTGCCCTGATCCTCGTTCTCTTCCGGGTCGGTGTCCTGGTCCTGGTCACCGAGATCATCACCCATATCGAGCGACTTGAGCACATCCCGGAACCGGCTCGCGAAGGAATTCTGGTCCTCGACTTCGGTTTGCAGCAGGTCGAGTTCGGAACCGGCCTTTTCCTCGACCCAGCCGCGCCACATGTCGACGAGGTTCTTCGCGCTTTCCGGCGGCTGCTCGCCGGTCAGGCGTTCGCGCACGATCAGCGACAGCGCATCCTGAAGCGGCGCTTCATCGCGGCTTGCGATATCCGGCGCACCCGATTTTCTGAACCGGTCGTCCAGCATGACGGCCAGGTTTTCGGCAACGCCCTGCATCCGCCGTGCACCGACGGCTTCGCAGCGCGCCTGTTCCACCGCCTCGAAGATGGCCCGTGCTTCCGATCCCTGCGGCAGGTTTTTCGAGTGCACCGCCTTGTCGTGGCAGGCAATGCGCAGCGCCATGGCATCAGACAGGCCGCGCGTCACCGCAATATCGTGGGCGTTGACCTTGCGCGACGGCTCGGGCAGGCGCGCCGTCATGCCGCTGAGGCCCGGGCGGTCTCCGGAAAACAGCACTTCCAGTTCCGCCTCGCCTGCGATCGCACGCATCGTGCCGCTGACCGACTGCTTGAACGGTTCGGTCGACGGTGCAGGCTTGTTGCCTGGAAGGGTGTTGTGACCCGGACGCGGTGCCATCGGATCCTCAGCTCATCACGACGTTGACGGAGGATTCCGGCAGGTCTTCGCCAAAGCAGCGCTGATAGAATTCAGCCACGAGCGACTGCTCCATGTCGTCGCACTTGTTGAGGAAGGTCAGGCGGAAGGCAAAGCCGACATCGCCAAAGATTTCCGCGTTTTCGGCCCAGGTGATCACCGTACGCGGGCTCATGACCGTCGAAAGATCGCCGTTGATGAACGCGTTCCGGGTCATGTCGGCCAGACGCACCATCTTGGAGACCGTGTTCCGGCCTTCCTCGGTCTGGAAGTTCTTGGCCTTCGACAGAACGATATCGACCTCGTTGTCATGCGGCAGGTAGTTCAGCGTCGTCACGATCGACCAGCGGTCCATCTGGGCCTGGTTGATCTGCTGCGTGCCGTGATAAAGCCCGGACGTGTCGCCGAGACCGACGGTGTTCGCCGTCGCGAACAGCCGGAAGGCGGCATGGGGCCGGATGACGCGGCTCTGGTCGAGCAAGGTCAGACGCCCCGACGATTCCAGAATGCGCTGGATCACGAACATCACGTCCGGCCGGCCGGCATCGTATTCGTCGAACACCAGTGCGACATTGTGCTGATAGGCCCAGGGCAGGATGCCGTCCTTGAATTCGGTGACCTGCTGCCCTTCCTTGATCACGATAGCGTCCTTGCCGACAAGGTCGATACGCGAGATGTGGCTGTCCAGGTTCACACGGATACACGGCCAGTTCAGGCGCGCGGCGACCTGCTCGATATGTGTCGACTTGCCGGTGCCGTGATAGCCGGTGACCATGACGCGGCGGTTGTGTGCGAAGCCGGCAAGGATCGCAAGGGTGGTCGCCCGGTCGAACAGGTAGTCGTCGTCACGCTCCGGCACGTGTTCTGACGGCGTGGAGAATGCAGGCACCTTGAGGCTGGATTTGAATCCGAACACCTCTTCAACAGAAACCTCGGTGTCCGGCGTCGCCATGGCCGCAGTCGTCGTCTCAGTCATCAGTCCTCCGAAGTCCCGGATAACGGGATGGATCAATTGGAAATGGCCGGCAGGGAGCTACCGGCTTAAAGGAAACCAGCCTTTTTCAGAACGTTGTAGGCCTGAATGATCTCCCTCAATCGGTCTTCGGAAGATCGGTCACCGCCATTTGCGTCCGGATGATTCAGTTTTACAAGCTCCTTATAGCGCGCTTTTATTTCCGCGCCACGGGCTGTGTAAGGCAGATTGAGCACATCCAGGGACCGTTTTTCAAGCGTTAGTAGCTTTCTCTGGCGAGGTTGTCGCACCTGTTCGGCCCGCTGGCGGGCGCGGCCGCGCATCTGTGACCGCGGATCATAGCCGTCCGGCCCGTCTGCCGCCTGCTTGTTAACGCCCATTTTCCAGGTCGGCCGATGACCGGTCAGGCTGTCTTTCTGGTAGGAGCGGACGTCCTCGTCACCCATTCCGACGAAGTAATTGTAGGACTTGTTGTACTCTCTGACATGATCGACGCAGAAGTTGAAATACTGCCCCTCCCGGTCACGCCCTTTCGGCGCCCGGTGCTGGCCGGGGCGCTTGCAGCCCGGATGGTCGCACACCGGATGCGTATCCTCCGCGGCGCGCTCCTTGTCCGGCTTCACCCGGATGCTGTCGAAAAGTTTTGAGTCAAGTTTCATGCGGTCGAATATCGAACTCTATCTGTTGGCGGGCAACCCGTAGGCTGTTGCATTTCCCCGGTGTCCAAAGCTAATTTCCGGCACCTTGAACTGGCCGAAGCTAGGGTCAGGACTCATTAATTTGGATGAATTGGTAGGGATGAATTTGTTCGGATACGAGGCGCAAAGCTGCAGGAAACCGTCCGGTTTCCAACGATTTGCAACGATGTTGCCGGGCAAATTCACCCTATCCCTGCGGGACGCAAAAACGGCTTCGGTCTGCTTCGTCAAACCGCTCAACCGGGCAGAAAGCCCGCTTGTCGCGCTTTTCCTTGCAACTCATCGCCGTTTGCTGCGCCAATTCAACCAAATTAATGGGTCCTGACCCTAGACAGCCCGTAACTTTATCAGGCCTCGCGGACCCAGCAAAGACTTGACATTTCAAACTCTGACCACACGTTGAACGGCATGAGCACCAAAGACACGATCACCGCCAAGCTGACCCGCGCCTTTGCACCGGAATCCTTGAATGTAATCGACGAATCCGAGCAACACCGGGGCCATGGCGGCTGGCGTGAAGGCGGCGAAACTCATTTCCGGGTTCAAATTGCCGCGAAGTCCTTCGAAGGCATGAACCGTGTCGCCCAGCACAGGGCCATCAACGAGGCCTTGGCCGAAGAATTCGAAAACGGTGTCCACGCACTTGCCATCGAGGTCCGCTGAGACGCTGCGCGGCATGCGCCAGCATCTCCTGCGCGTGGCTTGTCACCTCAATATCCTGATAAGATGAAAACCGGCCGCTACTGAACCGGCTCCGTCGCCGGACGCTGCGGTTCAGCCGCCGTCATGCCCCTCGAGGTGCCGAGCGGCATGATGCGCAACCGCGTGATCCGGTTTTTCTCCCGCCTCAGAACGGTGAACCGGAACCCGTGGAAGGTGAAGATCTGTCGCTCTTCCGGGATCATCCTGGCTTCATGGATGACAAGCCCGGCAATGGTTGTCGCCTCGTCATCCGGCAGGCTCCAGTCGGCGGCACGGTTCAGGTCGCGGATCGGTACCGATCCGTCGACGATGACCGAGCCGTCGGCCTGCGGGCGGAGCCCTTCCAGCTCAAGATCATGTTCGTCCGCGATCTCGCCGACAATCTCCTCCAGGATGTCTTCCAGCGTGACCAATCCCATCACTTCGCCATATTCGTCGACAACAAGCGCAAAATGCGACTTGTGCCGCAGGAAGGCATTGAGCTGATCCTGAAGGCTCGTGGTGTCGGGCACGAACCAGGCCGGCGCCGCGATCTCGAGAATGTCGATCTTGGTCGTGTCGCCATCGGCTGCGTGCAGGGCGCGCAGCAGATCCTTCGCATGCAGGACGCCGACGAAATTGTCGCTTTCGCCGCGCCAGAGCGGCAGGCGCGTATAGGGCGCGGCCAGCGCCGCGTCGACCAGCTTCACCGGGTCCTCGTCCGCATTCAGTGCCAGCATGTTGGTCCGGTGCACCATGACGTCGGACACCTCGAGATCGGCAAGGTCGAGCAGACCGCCAAGGCGATCGCGCTCGCCCTTTTCCAGCCCGCCCTCGATATGCTGCAGGTCGACCGCGCCGCGCAGTTCGTCATGGGCCGACAGGATGAAGGCATCCGCGCCGACCTGAACGCCGAGAAACCGCAGGATGTGTCGGACGATCCATTCCACGCCGGCCACAACGGGACCGAACACGGCCACCACGACCCGCACGATCGGCGACACCGTGAGCGCGAAACGCTCCGGGTTCGAAATCGCCCAGGTCTTCGGCAGGACTTCCGCGAAAATGAGAACCAGCGCCGTCATGACCAGCGTCGCGATCGCAACACCGGCCTCCCCGAACAGCGTCAGGAACACGCTTGTCGCCAGGGCCGATGCAAGGATGTTGACCAGATTGTTTCCCAGTAGAAGCGCTCCGATGAGGCGTTCCCGGGATGCGATCAGCCGGCTGGCGACGCGCGCGCGCCAGTCGCCGGTCTTTTCCAGTTGGTGAACGCGTGCCCTGGATGCCGCTGTCAACGCCGTCTCCGAGCCGGAAAAGAACCCCGACAGGAACAAGAGCACGAACACGGCTCCGATCGCGAGCCAAAGAGCTGTTTCCGTCATTGATCGAGTTTCTCCTTGAGAAATTCAGTGACGACAGCGGGATCAACGCCTTTTTCGACAAAGGCTTCTCCGATACCGCGTGTCAGAATGAAGGTCAGCGCACCTCGGCTGACCTTCTTGTCCTGGGCAATGATGTCCATGAATGTTTCAGCGCCCGGAAGCTGGCCCGGAATATCCTGGATCCGGACCGGCAGACCGACATCGGTCAGATGCGCGTGCACCCGTGTGACCGTTGCATCGTCGATGAGACCCAGCCGCGCCGAAAATTCGTGTGCCAGCATCATGCCGATCGCAACCCCTTCGCCGTGGACAAGCCGTTCGGTCTCATAGGCGACGGCAGCTTCAAGCGCATGGCCGAATGTGTGCCCCAGATTGAGCAGCGCGCGCTTGCCGGCTTCGAACTCGTCCGCGGCCACGATATCGGCCTTGGCCTGGCAGGACCGGGCAACGGCTTCCTCCCGTTCCGGACCGCCTTCGAAGACACCCTTCCAGTTGGTTTCGAGCCAGGCGAAGAAGTCGGCGTCACCGAGCAGGCCGTATTTCGCAACCTCCGCATACCCGGCGCGGAAATCGCGCAGCGGCAACGTATCCAGCACCGCCGTGTCGGCCAGCACGAGTGACGGCTGGTAAAAGGCCCCGATCAGGTTCTTGCCGTGCCGGGAATTGATGCCGGTCTTTCCGCCGACCGAACTGTCGACCTGTGCAAGCAGGGTCGTCGGCACCTGAACGAACGCCATGCCCCGCCGGGTCGCGGAAGCAACGAAGCCCGCGAGATCGCCGGCAACGCCGCCGCCCAGCGCGACGACGGCATCACCCCGTTCGAACCGTCCCGCCAGCACCTCGTCACAAAGCCGTTCGAACTGGGCGAAACACTTGGTGCTTTCTCCCGATGGAACCGTATAGGCTCCATGATCGAGTCCCGCCGCACCCAGGCTTTGCGAGAAAGATGCCAGGTGGAGCCCTGCCACGGCTTCATCGGCAATGATCGCCAGCCTTGCCTTCGGCAGGATCGAGGCGATTTCGGAACCGGCCTCTTCAATCAGGCCGCGCCCGATCAGAATATCGTAACCGCGTTCGCCGAGATCTACCCGCACCGTTGTCCGCTCGGATGGGGCCGTGGCCGCAATCGTGTCTGCCATTACGTTCTAAATCCAGATTTCAGGTGTTCGAGGTCTGCGGAGCCGAACCGTCCCCGCCTTGAAACAGGTAGTCGGCCATCGTGATGATGATCTGGTCGACCACGGTATCATGCGGCACATCCTTGGATGTGACGGTCAGCGCAGCCATTGCGTAGACGGGTTCACGTTCGGCGAGAAGATTGCGCATGGTTCCTTCGGGATCCGGTGTTTGCAGGAGCGGCCGGGTCGCACGCCGCCGCACACGTGCCATCACGGTTTCAAAGTCGACCTTCAGCCAGATCGAAAGTCCGTTCGCTGCGATTTCAGCGCGAGTCGTTTCGCTCATGAACGCGCCGCCGCCGGTCGCCAGAACCTGCGGTCCTTCGCTCAACAGCCTTGCGATCACCCTTTCTTCCCCACTGCGAAAATAGGGCTCGCCATGTTCCGCGAAGATCTCCGACACGGTCATGTTGGCGGCACGCTCGATTTCGGCATCGGCATCCACGAATTCAAGACCCAGACGCGCGGCAAGCCGTTTTCCCACAGTCGACTTGCCACATCCCATGATGCCGACAAGCACGATCGAGCGGGTCCCGAGTGCGCCAAGGAGCCGGTCGATGTCGATGGAGCTGATCGTATCGTCTGCGGTCAACGCGGGCTGGTCCCCTGTCTGGTCTTTGTCATTCATGCTGCGTTGTACCACATTCGTTTGAAAAGACACGTGGCGGAACGCAGCCAGCGATTTTCTTTGTTTGGCTTGCGCAAATCGCTACGTTTTCGGAACATTCAGGTATTCGATTCGTCCCGGGAGACTGATGTGCCGACATTGACCCGCCTGCTGCTTGTGCTTGCCCTGCTCGGCGCGCTTGGCTATGGCGCGGTTTACGCCCTGGCAAACTTCGTGGATCCCCGCGAACGGGAGATCACGGTCAGGGTCAAGAAGGACGGCTTCGGACGCTGATGGCAAAGGGCTTCGACATCGAAACCTTTCTGGAGATGCTAGCCGCCGAAAGGGGAGCTGCCGAAAACACACTTGAAGGGTATCGGCGGGACCTGGAGGACTTTTCGAGTTTTCTCGGCCGCAAGGAGGTGAGGGACGCTCGGGCGGACGACATCTCCGCCTACATGAGCGCCCTCACCCGGCGGGGCTTTGCCGAGACATCGCAGGCAAGGCGGTTGTCTGCGTTGAAACAGTTTTTCAAGTTTCTCTATGCCGAGGGAACGCGCAAGGATGATCCGACCCGTACCCTGTCCTCTCCGAAGAAACGCGGAAGCCTTCCCAAGGTCTTGTCGGTTGAGGACGTCGACCGGCTCATAGAGACGGCTCGGTCTGAGACACTGAAATCCCAGCGCAGTGCCGCCGCCCGTCTCCGCGCGCACCGGATGTACACCCTTATCGAGGTGCTCTACGCCACGGGCTTGCGCGTTTCCGAACTGGTTGCCCTGCCCGTGAGCGCGGCGATGCGGGATGCAAGGCTGATCGAGATCAGGGGCAAGGGAGGAAAGGAAAGACTGGTGCCGCTTTCTCACGCGGCCCAGCTGGCCATGAAGGACTACGTGGCGCTGCGATCGGCGGAGGGCTCTTACGCCAACAGCCCCTGGCTGTTCCCTTCGCACGGGGACACAGGTCATCTGACACGGCAGCACTTCGCCCGGGAACTGAAGGCACTTGCCCAAACGGCGGGACTCGATGTGACGAAAATTTCACCGCACGTTTTGCGTCATGCTTTTGCATCGCACCTTCTTCAAAACGGCGCGGATCTGCGTGTCGTCCAGCAGCTTCTGGGTCACGCGGACATCTCTACAACACAGATTTATACACATGTTCTCGATGAGCGGCTGCGCGAGCTCGTCGAACACGCGCACCCTTTGGCGCAGCGTTGATCGCAGATCCTATTGCACTGCAACAAAGAGCGCCTTACACTCCGCTGCCTAAAATTTTTGCATCGGACGCAGACAATGCTTCAACCTGCCAGCGACTTTGAAGCGCTGAAAACCGGCTTCCGCTGGTCGCTGCCGGAAACCTACAACATGGCGCACGCCGTGAGCGATTCCTGGGCGGCGCGCGACCCGCAACGGCTGGCCATTCGCCACGTTCTGCCAACCGGCAAGGTGGAAGACTGGACACACCTGGAGCTGAACCGGTCGGCCAACCGCTTTGCCAACGCGCTACGCGGTCTTGGTGTCGAGCGGGGCGACCGGATCGCGCTGCTTCTGCCACAGGGTCCGGCAACCGCCATCGCACATGTCGCCGCTTACAAGCTGGGCGCCGTTGCCGTTCCTCTTGCCTCGCTCTTCGGGCGGGACGCACTGGCCTACCGCCTCACCAATTCAGGCGCCAAGGTGATCGTGACCAACGGCAGCGGCCTTGAAAAGCTCTCGCTCATCCGCGATGACCTGACGGCGCTCCGACATGTCATATCCGTCGATGAACCTGCATCGGACGCCAGATCCTTTCAGGCTCTCATGGACGCCGCGCGTGACAGCTTCGAAACCCTGGTCACGAAACCGGACGACCCGGCGCTCATGATCTACACGTCAGGCACGACCGGCCAGCCCAAGGGCGTTCTTCACGGCCATCGGGTGTTGCTCGGCCATATGCCGGGTATCGAGCTGTCGCAGAATTTTCTCGGCCAGACGGGAGATATCCTATGGACGCCTGCCGACTGGGCCTGGGCCGGCGGTTTGCTGAACGCCCTGTTTCCCGCATTGAAACTCGGCGTTCCGGTCGTGTCGTACGCCGCACGGAAATTCGATCCCGAATTCGCGTTTCACCTGATGGAGCAACAGCAGATCAGGAACGCCTTCATCCCGCCGACGGCCCTGAAAATGCTGCGGTCGGTCGAGAACCCCGCCGCGCGATTTGCGCTTCGGTGGCGCAGCGTCGGGTCCGCCGGCGAAGCGCTCGGGCGCGAGACCTATGACTGGTTCGCGCAGGAGTTCGGTTTCCCGGTCAACGAGTTTTACGGCCAGACGGAATGCAATGCGGTCCTGGGGTCAGCCGCAAGCCTCGGCGTCACCCGTGCCGGCGCGATCGGTAAGGCGACACCGGGACATGAGGTCGCCATCATAGATGACACCGGCACGGTTCTGCCCCCCGAAAGCCTTGGCCAGATCGCCATCAGGAGACCGGATCCGGTGATGTTCCTTGGATACTGGAACAACGCGGACGCGACCCGCGACAAGTTCATAGGTGACTGGATGGTGACCGGCGATCAGGGCGTGATGGACGAGGACGGCTATTTCCGTTTCGTGGGACGCGATGACGACATCATAACCTCTGCGAGTTACCGCATCGGCCCCGGCGAGATCGAGGATTGCCTGATCAGGCATCCCGCCGTCGCGCTTGCAGCAGCGGTCGGCAAACCCGATCCACTGCGCACCGAGATCGTCAAGGCATTCGTCGTCCTGAAACCGGACGAACAGGACAACGACAGCCTTGCATCGGATATTCGTGATTTTGTCCGCGAACATCTTTCCGCGCATGAATATCCGCGGGAGATCGAATTCGTCAGCTCATTGCCGATGACGACGACGGGAAAGGTCATTCGGCGCAAGCTCCGTGAAATGGCGCGCGCGGAGGCGTCCTGACCGCCAGGTTCAGGACCTGACCCTTCTCCTGACATCCCGGGCCAGCCGCCGCAGCGACTGTTCAAGAGCCAGATCCGCGGCACAGACCCTGGTCTTGAACGCGGCCATGTGACCGTCGGCCAAGAACAAAGTGCCGATTTCCAGGCGGCCTCGCCACAGCGGTTCGATCATGGAGTGCCCCGGGATCGCCAGCGAGTCCGCCAGCGTGAATTCCGGCATGGCCAGGTTCTCCTGGAACGTATAGAGGACCAGCTGCGCACCTGGCGAATACCGGGAAAAGGCCTCGTCAAACGCGATTTTCCAGGCAAAGACATGGCCGCCATCCACCAGCAGCACGAGCGAGGCGATGAGCGTCTCTCCGACCCGTAGCTCGTCGATCCGGACGCGGCCGGTACGGGCCGCCCCGGCAACAGTTTCCCGTGCAAAGGCCGCCGTTTGCGATTGGCTGGCGAGTGCCGTGTTCTCGCGTCCTTTCCATCCCGATGCCTCAAGTTCGAGAAACTGCTCGAAACGGCTCTGCAGGGCATCTCCCCCGATCGTTTCCAGAGTAACCGGGCCCTCGTCTTCAAGACGGCGCAGAAGCCGCTTCATTTCCTTTCGGCGCTTGCCCTTGAAGGCTTCATCGAATTGGGCCTGCCCGTCCGGCCCGCCGTCGTGACAGGCCCGGTGATAGCTTTCGGCAACGCGGACATCCGCGCCATCGAGGTCCATCAGCATACGGGCCGCCCCTGAGGCTAGCGGCAGGTGCGGGAGCGCTAGCATCCCGGTCTTACCGGCGGCTGCTTCGAAGAACCGCCTGGCATGAGAGGTGCCGGCGTCAGGGTGCAGCAACGGCGAGCCGACCGGGCCATACTCCGTCGTGAAAACGGTCGGAACCGGAACGAGAACACCGGCCGGACGGATTTGGATAGGTGCCGACATCAGCCACCGGCCCGTAAGACTGTCCCGCACGGCCAGCAGCTTCACGCGCCCGGGTCCCATGTGCCTGAGATGGGAGCGCAGGAAAGCCGGACCGAAGAAAGGGTTCGGGTCGACCGCGACATCGCTCAGGTCTTGCCAGGCCTCAAGCGGCAGATCGTCTTGCAGGGGATCGAAGAAGCGCGCCTCGAGCCCGGACCCACCTGTGCTGTCAGGGAGCATCCGACCGCCTCCGGCCGGCAAGCATGAGCGGCAGCACGAAGGTTGTGACATGCAGTTTCCGCCGGGCGGTCATCGCAAGCGCGGTCGCTTCGAAAAAGATCGCACAGCTTGTGGCAATCGCCGCACCTGCCAGACCCATCAGGGGAATGAAAATCAGGTTGAGCACCACGTTGACGACAAATGTGGCCGCATAGATCCCTGCACAGGACGTCTGGTGTCCGGTCATCGACAGGAGCGCATCTGCCGGACCGACGGACGCCCGCGCGAGCACACCGATCATCAGGAGGGCGATGAGCGGATAGCCGTCTTCAAATCCGCTGCCGAAGAGACGCAACAGCAACGGCGCGACCAGCAGGAGCGCGAGTCCCGCGCCCAGCGAAGGCCAGAATGTCCAGAGCGTCGCCTGCCGCGTATAGGCCGCCAGCCCGTCCCTGTCCTCGTTATGCTTGTAGCTGGAAAAGCGGTGCGCGGAGGCGGCCCGCACCGCAAAATAGACGAAATGCACGAGCGCGAGCGTTCTGGAGGCTGCAAAATAGACCGCGACTTCGTCGGGGCTCTGAAAGAAGCTCACCATGATCACGTCGGCACTGGTGAGCAGTTGCAGAAAGCCTTCCACCATCAGCATCGGCAGGGAGATGGTAAGCCATGTCTTCAGGTCGACCCTGGCCGGCCCTTTCGGCACCTTGCGCGGCAGCCGCGCTCTCAGATGAAAGTATTGATACGCCGCAACAAGTGATGTCGCCGCGACCGCGACCATCGCCGCCGTGGTCGCCGTCGTGGGCATGCCGGTGACGCTGACCGCGACCAGCAGGAACAGAATGGCCAGCGGGCGCCAGATATAGGTCGGCAGCATGGCAAGCGAAGGCCAGTCGTGGCTGCGTGCGATCCCGTCCTGAACCAGCCCGAAGGCGAAGAACGGCAACGCGAGAAACACGATCACGAGCGGCTCGACATAGGTAGGCGCGATCTCGGCGCTGAACAGGTACACCCCGGCGATCGCGAGCGCTGCCGTCCCAACACCGATCAGGAAGGCGACTTGCCGGCTGGCCGTCAGAAACCCCCGAAGGCCATTGAGATCCTCGGCCTGCCGGTATTGCGGAATGAACCGGCTCGCCGATGTCGAGAACCCGCCACAGGCCATCACCCCGAGCACAATCACGAATGTCCAGGCAACCGAATAGATGCCGTAGTCATGAGCGCCGAGAAGGCGGGCCAGGACAATCTGGGAGAGGAAGGCAAGTCCCGCGCCGGCCACCCGGACGGCAAAAGTGGAAACGGCCATGCGTCCCGCAGCCGCCTTTTCAGAAGACCCGCGACCCGAGGCAGCCGCGATCTGATCGGCACCCTTCCCCAGGATTTGCATCCAGGGAGCGTCCTGAAAACGCTTTGTCCAGAAGTTGGCAGTCGATCGCACGTGGAGGGCCCTTGAGAAATTCTTTCCGTATTTTTGTCACAAGGGACTTAATTTTCCGTGGCTTTCGGGACCTGCCGGCCAAAGCGGCTTCACACCTGCGTGATGAATTTCCGGCAGTCTGCCCAATCGGGAACCCGCCGCTTGCCGTGCCCGGTTCAGCTGACCTGCTTGTCGAACCGGCAGGTGTCACCGTGATCCTGCCGCATCCGGGCCGGTCTTTGCCGGGTTGCCGCCGGTTTCCGTTTTCCTTGCAATGCGTTAGCCAATCAGGACAGGCGTCAGAAAGATCACCGCTTGACAGAGCAGCAAAAACAGGAACAAATAGGGAACAAGCGAGTCGTCCGGTACCTGAATGTCACCTTGAGTACGTCTGGTCCGAACTATTTTGAACCCGGTTGTCTTGCGGATTCAGAGGGTTGCCTCCCCTTCGATCCGCGTCTTGATCCGGTCCCTGCATCGCCGCCAAGCGCAGGGGCCGGATTTTTTCTTTTGAGCTGCGCCGCGGACAGCATCGCTGAAAAATTAACCATATTTTAAGACAATCCCCTCGATCCGCGCGGATCTGATTGCGCTGCTGATAGGGAGATTTTATAGGATGAAAGGATTTTTTTATATGCGTTCTTCAAACCGCTGCGAACACCCCATCAGAATTCGAAGAGACTTCGGTTCGTGCCGGTGAAAAAAGGAAAACAATGATGCTTAAGGCAATCGCGATCGCGTCATGTGCCGGCGCTGCGCTCCTCGCCGCCGGGTCTGCAAACGCCATGATCATCAATGGTGATTTCGAAGACGTCTCGACCCTCGACCCGACCGGCCTTGTCAAGGGCAACCAGCTTTCCAAGCTCGCCACCACCGGGTCTTCCTGGGATGTGTTTGACGAGATTACCGGTTGGAAAACCGCGAGCGGCGCCGGCATCGAAGTACAGACCAACCGCACGCTCGGCTCGATCGACGCGCATTCCGGTCAGCATTACATCGAGCTCGACAGCCATCCGCGCAACAACTCCAATTCGTCCATGGAACAGGACGTGTCGTTGGGCGAGGGAACCTATGCACTTTCCTTCTGGTACAGCCCGCGCACCGGAAATGCCGATTCGAACAAGATCGACTATTCAATCAGTGGCGGTCTCCTGTCAGGCTTCATCACCGGCCCTGACGCTTCTCTGGGGACGGCGGTCGGCACCTGGACGCTGGTCAGAGCACTCTTCGAAGTTCAAAGCGCCGGAGACTACACTCTCACATTCGCTGCAGCCGGAAAGCAGGATTCCTATGGCGGCTTCATCGACACGGTGAACATCACCGCGGTCCCGATCCCGGCGGCTGGGTTATTGCTGCCCGCAGGTCTCGGACTGCTCGGCTATGCGTCCCGCCGGCGCAAGGCGCGCTGATCCCTGACGACAAGCAGTGCGACACAAAAAAATGCGGCCCCAGAGGCCGCGTTTTTTTCATCCCCGGGTATCGCGCCCGAACGGCGCGGGTGGCCGCGTCAGGCAAACTGGCGCCAGAACTGGTAGGACCGATCCAGTCGGCTGAGCCTCTTGCTCTTTTCGGAAGGATCCAGATCTTTCCGATCCAGCAGTATTTCGATTTCTTTTCTGAGTTCTTCCATATGTCTGTTTGCGTATCTCAACATTTCAACATCCTCCACTCAGGCTGTTCTTCGATACACAAAAGGTGCTACTGAACGAGAAGATATTCAAATTAAGTATTTTTAAGAAAACAGGCCAAATAATTAAGTTGTATTACTTTTTCCGGTTCATTTAATTGAAATGAACGCGTCGAATAACTCTGCGGCGTGCAATCGTCATCAGGCTTCGGCAAGCTTCGGCGCGAGATCGCCGAATACAGCCGGTTGCCCCTGAACCTTGGCAATCAGCATCGCACCCTCAAGCTGGGCGAGAATGCGCAGGCTTTGCCTGGTCAGATCTTCTTCCGGAACGCCCGCGCCCCAGTCCGATGTCCGCAATCCGTCCGCCAACCACGCACCTGTCCGGTCAAAGAAGGCCCTTGCTTCCGTCACCACGGCCTCCGGCAGTCCCGACGATTCCGCCGCCAGAATACCGCAAAGACACATCTGTCCGTCCTGACCCAGGGATCGGGCGAATTCGCCGTGCAGTTTCACGATCAGCGCCTCGGCCGACCTGTCCGGATGCACCGGATCGCCCAACAGGTCGAGAAACCGCTCCGTGTATCTCCTTGCGACCCTGGCGCCCAGATCGGCCTTGGTCGGAAAATAATAGTGCACACTCGAACTCTTCACGCCCACACCGGAAGCGATGTCCCGGAAACTGAAGCCGTTGTAGCCGTTCTGCCGGATAAGAGTTTCCGCGAGATCGAGGATTCTTTCTTCTGTATCTGCGGTGGATGCGGTCACGGATCTGTCTCCTTATCTATCGACTGATAGATAGGCCTTGACAAGTCGAAGCGCAACACTGATATGTCGCACGTCCAGTCTATCTATCAGTAGGTAGATAAATGTGATCAAACGACGAACCGGAGACAAACAATGACGAACAGCATCGCGATCATTCAGGGCGGAACGTCAGGCATGGGCCTGGCAACGGCACATCGCCTCGCGGCCCGGGGCATTTCTCTCGTTCTGATAGGGAGGAACCCGGACAAGCTGTCCACCGCACGCGAACGGCTGGAATCCTTGCACCAGGTAGACGTCAGCACATGGCGGGCGGATGTGACCTTGAGTGAGGACGTGGAGCGCCTGATCGAGAAAATCGCGAACCTGGAGCAGCCGGTCGGATACCTGGTCAACGCGGCAGGCTATTTCAGTCCCAAGCCGTTCCTGGACCACTCGGGAGACGATTTCGACCTGTACCATGCCTTCAACAGGGGAACCTTCCTGATCACGCAGGCGGTTACCCGGAAAATGGCGGAGACCGGCAAGGGATCTGTCGTCAATCTCGGATCGATGTGGGCGCACCAGGCTGTCAAGGCGACACCGTCTTCCGCCTATTCGATGGCAAAGGCAGGCCTGCACGCCTTCACGCAGCACCTGGCGATGGAACTTGGAGACCAGGGCATACGCGTCAACGCGGTCGCGCCCGCCGTCGTCGAAACGCCCATCTACGGCGCCTTCATTCCGGAAGACCAGATTTCGGCAACCCTGAAACAGGGATTTGATGCCTTTCACCCCATCGGCCGCATCGGGACAGCCGAAGATGTTGCCTCGGCGGTGGACTTCCTGCTCTCGGACGAGGCAGGCTGGGTAACGGGTGCCATCTGGGACGTTGACGGCGGTGTCATGGCGGGCCGGAACTAGGGGACGGGGGCGCCGCGATCGCCCCCTTCATGCCGGGATGGCCTCCACATAGTACCAGCGGCCTGCCTTCTTCCGGAACCGGCTGAGCTCGCGATGCGTGTGCAGCTTGCCTGCGGCGAGGAATTTCGCCTCGAACAGCACCGTCCCTTCCCTGTCGGCGGTCTCACCTCCGTGAACCTGCAGAACCGTCAAGCCGGTCCAGTGGTTTTCGCGCGCCCATTGCATTGTTGCGGTCTCATCGAAACCGGTCCGGTTCTTTGGCCACAAGGTGTCCTTCAGATAAGAGATGTTCAAGGTGACATAGGCCGAATACCGGGAGCGCATGAGCGCTTCCGCGGTCTCGGCATTTGCAAGGCCGGACAAAAGCGGACCGCAGCAGGACGCAAGGGTTTTACCGCTGCCGCACGGACACATGTCAGTCGTCATCGAGATTTCTGGCTCCAGGCAATTGGTCAGATTGACTATCACCAAATGCGCGAAACCGCTATCGTTAAGCATCTGAATAGTCTCAAGGTCTTCCGGCATGAAACTGGCCACATTCAACATTGAATCCTACGGCGGCGACCGGTTCGACCCTGCCGGCCTGAGACCGCGGATCGGCGCTTTGCGTCCAAGGATCGAGGAACTCGATGCGGACATCCTGTGCCTGCAGGAAGTCAACGCGCAAAAGGTGAAGGGGGCGTCGCAGCGGCAGTTTCTCGCGCTCGATCTGCTGCTTTCAGGCACGCGCTACGAAACCTATCACCGCGCGGCAAGCGAGCGCGCACCCGGAAAGGGTCCCGGGGACAAGCACAATCTTGTCACTCTGTCGCGCTATCCGATCACTGCGCAAGAGAGCCTGTTCCAGCAGCGTGCGCACGCGCCGCTCTGGCAGCCGTCAACGGCGATGCCCGGATATGACGAACCGCAGCATGTCACCTTCGAGCGTCCGATCCTGAGGTCTGAGATCGATGTCGGCGGATTGAAGCCTCTCCATCTGTTCGTGGTGCACCTGAGGGCACCGATCGCCGCGATGATCCGGGGCGGCAAAACCGAGAAGCGCTCCTGGAAAACCACGTCGGTCTGGGCCGAAGGATACCTGCTTTCGGTCCTGAAACAGACGGCCCAGGCACTGGAGCTGCGTCTTGCGGTCGAAGCCCTGTTCGACAGGGACGAAAAAGCCCGGATCATCCTGACGGGCGACTTCAACGCGACCGGTGAAACCGGCACCCTGCGCCTCCTGCGCGCGGATCCGGACGATACCGCATCACCGGACTGGGCACATCGCAGGCTGTTTCAGCTGGACGCCTCGCTTCCGTTGCCGGAGCGCCAGACGGTCATCCACCGCGGCAAGGGCCAGGCGCTCGACCACATCCTTGCCAGCGCGACCATGACCGATCGCGTCGTTGATGTGCGCGTCTTCAATGATGGCCTTCCCGACGAGGTGTTCGAAGCCCAGGATGACACCTACTCCGGTTCCTTTCACGCGGCGATGCGCGCGCAATTCGACATCTGACACCACGCCCGGCAACGGATGCCGTTCCGCATCCCTTTCCGTCAATCCGTCGAAAGCGAGTCGATATAGCTGGCGAGGTTCGCGATTTCGACATTGCCGAGATTCATGTTCGGCATTTTCGGATGCGGGTCTTTCAGGAAGGTGGCAAGTGACGCCTGTGTCCAGTCGGGGTCTTTGGCAATGTCATAGAAACTCGGCAGCGACACGCTCGCAGCTGTCGGCTGATCGTCGGAGACCAGATGGCAGGACGAACACCACTGCAGCGCCAGTGTCTTTCCTGTCGCCGGATCGGCGGCGTGGACAGATGCCGATCCGACAGGAGCCACCAGCATCAAGGCCGCAAGCCAGCAAGTGGTCCAGATCCTTGCCGGCCGGGCTGCCGGGTTACTGGTGTTCGCACATTGGAACATGAAGGCCTCCTTGTAATCGTGCACCAACTCACACAAGTGAGAGTGACGCAGCTGTCGGAAAGTGGCCTTGCGGTGGATCAAACGAATTTAAAGACTTCAACTAGCACGCGATTTTGAATTGCCGCACACCAAAAACTGCGACACAGTCTCAACGATACGGCATGGGAGAGTGACATGGCTCGACGCTTGAATTTGACAATTTGCGCTGCCGCGGTGGTGCTGGCGCTGACCCCGGTCCACGCGTTGGCGCAAACCGCTCCGATTTACTCCCAGACGGATCTTTTCCATCCGGTGACAGCTGAGAACGGCATGGTTGCCAGCCAGGAGGCGGTCGCAACAGCCGTGGGTGTGGAGATCCTCAAGAAAGGCGGCAACGCGGTAGACGCTGCCATCGCGACCGGCTTCGCGCTTGCGGTGACCCTGCCCCGCGCGGGCAATCTCGGCGGTGGCGGCTTCATGATGATCCACATGGCCGAAAGCGGTGAAACCCATGCGCTGGACTACCGGGAAAAGGCACCGGCTGGTGCGTTCAAAGACATGTTTCTCGGACCGGACGGCGAACCGGACAAGCAAAAGTCCCGTTTTTCAGGGCTCGCCATCGGTGTTCCGGGCACCGTTGCCGGCTTTGCCGAGGCTTTCGAGAAACACGGCAGCGGCAACGTGACCTGGCAGGATCTCATTGCTCCGGCAATCGAACTGGCAGGAGCCGGCATCACCGTAACGGCGAGCCTCTCGGACGCGCTGTCCGCGCGCGCCGAGCGCCTCACCGCCGACCCGGCCACTGCCGAGATTTTCTTCAAGGCGGGCGGGGTTCCCTATCAGCCCGGCGAAACGCTCGTCCAGGCGGACCTTGCCGGAACCCTGCAATTAATATCCGAAAAAGGTGCGGTCGGTTTTTACCAGGGGGACGTCGCCGAAAAAATCGCGAGCAAGGTTCAGGCGGCTGGCGGCAGCATGACCGTCGAAGACCTTGCGAGCTACGAACCTGTCTGGCGTGAGCCGGTGACCGGCTCCTACAGAGGTTACGAGATTGCCTCCATGCCGCCGCCCTCGTCCGGCGGTGTTCATATCGTTCAGATCCTCAACATTCTCGAAAACTTCCCCATGAACGAGTTCGGACCGAACTCAGCCGACGCGATCCACGCCATGTCGGAAGCGATGCGGCTGGCCTATGCGGACCGGTCCAAATACCTGGGCGACCCCGATTATGTCAGCGTTCCCGTCACCGGGCTGACATCGCCCGACTACGCCGCGGCGCTGACCGGGACCATCAGGATGGACACGGCGCGCCCCTCCGAAGACGTCAAACCGGCCGACCCGCTCCCCTTTGAGAGCAACGAAACCACGCACTATTCGGTTGTCGACAAGGACGGCAACGCGGTTTCGAACACCTATACGCTCAACTTTTCCTACGGTTCCGGTCTGACTGCCGATGGAACCGGCGTTCTCCTGAACAACGAGCTTGACGACTTTTCCGCAAAGCCCGGAGTTCCGAATGCCTACGGGCTGATTGGTGGAACGGCCAACGCGGTTGAGGCCGGCAAGCGGCCGCTCTCCTCGATGAGCCCGACGCTGGTCTTCAAGGATGGTGCCTTTCACCTGGCGACCGGATCACCGGGCGGTAGCCGCATCATCACGACGACACTTCAGATCATCCTCAACATCGTCGATCACCAGATGAACATTGCCGAGGCGACGGTTGCCCCGCGCATTCACAACCAGTGGCTCCCCGACGAGATCCGCATCGAAGAGGGCATCTCGCCGGATACGGTCAGGCTGCTTGAGCAAAGGGGCCACAAGGTTGCCGTCAAGAACGCGATGGGGTCGACCCAGTCGATCATGAGCGTCGACGGCACTCTTGCCGGTTTTTCGGATCCGCGCCGCAAGGGCGCGCTGACCCTGGGCTATTGAGGTTCCGGAGGGAACTGCCTGTTCAGCGTGCTCTGGCTGTCGAGGTCCCGCAGGTGGTGGAAGAAGCTTTCCGCCGCGACGGCCAGGAAGGACACCAGCAGCACGCCGATATAGGTGGAATGCTCCAGCAATTCCGCCCGATCGCCCACGATGACATCGAAGATCGTGAACCCCAGGAAGACAGCGATTGAAACGGTAATCGCCAGGTCGGTGCGATAGGCCACGCCGGGCTTGCCTTGCACAAGCCGCACCCAGGCCCAGACGAAAAACCCGGCTGCGGCGAACTCGACGATCCCGGCAAAGATCAATGTTGCCTGGACGAATGCCGGATCCAGTGCAAGCCTGTCGAAATACATCGTGAACTTTTCAACCCGGTGATTGCCCCACCAGTGCAGGAACACGATGTCCTGACGCGCGAAAAACTTGTCGAGCCCGTTCAGAAGCCAGAAGAAGAACCAGAAGACAATGACGACGGCTGTGATCGGTTGGCGAAGTACATGCATGACACTTTCCGTTTCCTGAGAGTCCGGAGACGCCCCTGAATAACAGCAAGCCGTTGAAGAAGGGTTAGTGTTCACATTTGCGTGAGCGATCGCGGGAAGACCTAACCTCGGCCCGGCCCGAATGCCTTCGACACCATGGAGGCGAAGCGCTGGTCGAGCCGGATCCTGTCCTCGGCGGTCATGTTCGGCCACACGATCTGGCTGCCGACATAGGCGGCATATTCCAGTTGCGCGATTTCCCTGGCCAGGTCGGGTGCCAGGCCCGCATCACGATAGAGACCGACGACGAACTCCGTTCTAATTCCGTCGACCTCTTCAACGATCGCCCGCGCGATGCCGTTGGCCTGTGCGAACTGGCGCACGGCTCTTTCGAGATCCTGATCCAGCATGTTGGCAATGTCGGACAGGGTCTGCGCACGCTTGTCCTGCGGCTGTTGCAGGATCGCATCCGCAACGTCCAGCGTGTTGCGTTGTTTCCACGCCAGGAACAGCGCCTCCAGAAAGGCGCCGTGGTCCTCGAAGTGGTGATAGAAAGAACCGCGTGTCCGGTTTGCGGCTTCACACATGGCGTCAACTGTCAGCGCAGCTCCGCCATCCCGGGCGAGGCGTTGCAACCCCAGATCCAGCCAGTCTTTTTTCGCAAATCGCTTTCTTGGCTCCATCAAACTCCACCGGCAATGCCCAGCAGCGCGATCGGCAGGAACAGCCAACCTTGCGGCATTGCCTTGTAGGATTGTTTCTTCAACGGGGGAAGCGCCAAACCGAGGAAACAGAACGCGAGCGCAAGACCCGTTGCCATCCATCCGAGCTCCCAGCTTTGCGGATAAAGGGCCGCAAGCCCGTACATTGCCGCCATCGCGGCAAGAACGATCGTCGCGATATGCCAGCAGTAATAGCTCACATATTTCGGCACGGGTTCGAGATC
Organism: Roseibium sp.; assembly: GCF_965232425.1. Taxonomy (GTDB): domain Bacteria; phylum Pseudomonadota; class Alphaproteobacteria; order Rhizobiales; family Stappiaceae; genus Roseibium. The sequence goes on along the minus strand of NZ_OZ246971.1, from coordinate 2,768,025 downwards.
AGGCGCGCGCAGCAAGGGCACTGCAATCTCCCGCCCCCCAAGAAACGTGTGGATCAGAAACGTCAGTCCGGAGAGGACCGCTGCAATCATGAGAAGAACATTCATATCAATTTCCTTACCATACCATATAGTATGGTTTGTATATAGATCATTCCCCCGAACCGCTATGCGGCGTGCCGTCACACTGTACTCAGCGCAAATCGCGCTTGCTTGAACGGTGGCAGATTGACACTCCAAAAATGGCGTGTTAGCGCTATTCAAAGCGCTTTGAAAATACAGGCGCTCTTCCTGAAATGTCGACTGAACCTGGAGAAACGGCCATGCCGATCAGAACCCTGGTCTGGGGCGAGAACGTCCATGAGCAGCACAATGCAATCGTCGCCCGCACCTATCCGGACGGCATGCATCAATGCATCGCCGATGCGCTGAATACCGATCCGGAGATCAGCGCGACAACGGCGACCCTGCAGGACCCCGAACACGGACTTACCGAAGAACGGCTCGCCGAAACGGACGTTCTGGTGTGGTGGGGTCACGCGGCCCATGGCGACGTCGCCGACGAAGTCGTCGACCGGGTCTGCGACGCTGTCTGGTCCGGCATGGGCATGATGTTTCTGCACTCGGCCCATTTCGCCAAACCGTTCAAGCGCCTGATGGGCAGTCCCTGCAACCTGACCTGGCGCGAGGCCGGCGAGCGGGAACGTCTCTGGGTTACCAGCCGAAACCATCCGATCACCCGGGGCCTTCCGGACAGTTTCGAGCTGGAGATGGAAGAAATGTACGGCGAGCCTTTCGGCGTGCCCGAACCGCTGGAAACGGTTTTCATCAGCTGGTTTCAGGGCGGCGAGGTTTTCCGGTCCGGCCTGACCTACAAGCGCGGCGCGGGCAACATTTTCTATTTCCGCCCCGGACACGAAACTTATCCGACCTATCACGACACGACGGTCCAGACCGTTCTGAAGAATGGCGTCAAATGGGCCTTCAACCCGATGGCGAGGATCACGGATCCCAATGCCGCACCGAATGTTCCCGTCGATGCCGCGCCTGAAAAAATTGAGGAACGCGGGCCGAAACTTCACGCCGACGGCGAAGAAGGTTTCCGCTGATCGAAGATGTCAATGACCCGGCGTCTCCGGCGCCGGCTCCCGTTTCACAGCAGGACGGAGTTTGCCATGTCCTCATCTGATCGTCCGATCCGCCTTCTCATCCTGGGAACCGGCAACATGGCGGGAAATCACGCCGCCGCCTTTGGCAAGAACCGGGAGGTCGAGATCGTCGCGGGCGTCGACCGCCGCCCGGAGATGCTCGCCGGTTTCTGTGACAAATACGCGATCCCGCACCGGTTCGAGGATCTGGCAGACGCGATCGCCTGGGGCGAATTCGACGCCGTTTCGAACGTGACGCCGGACGCCGCCCACCATCCAACGACCTTGCAGCTTCTCCATGCCGGAAAACACGTTCTATGTGAAAAGCCGCTTGCGACCAATGTCGCCGACGCTGCCGAGATGACCGCGCTGGCGCGGGACAAGGGCGTCGTCGGCATGGTCAACCTGAGTTACCGGGATGTCGCCGTTCTGCAGAAGGCGGCTCAATTGGTCGCCGCGGGAGAAATCGGTGCTCTCAGGCATTTCGAAGCGTCCTACCTGCAAAGCTGGCTGACACAGCCGGCCTGGGGTGACTGGCGCACGGAAAGCCAGTGGCTGTGGCGTCTGTCGAGCGAGCACGGCTCGAAAGGCGTGCTCGGCGATGTCGGCATCCACATCCTGGATTTCGCAACCTTTGCCGCGCAAAGCCCGGTTCAGGAACTATCCTGCCGCCTGAAGACCTTCGACAAGGCGGAAGGCAACCGGATCGGCGACTATCCGCTCGATGCTAATGACAGCTTCACCATGCAGGCGGAACTTGAAAACGGAGCGCTTGGAACGATCACCGCGACCCGCTTTGCCTCCGGCCACCTCAACGATCTGCGCCTCCGTCTCTACGGCGACAAGGGCGGTCTGGAGGTCCTTTTTGAAAAACGAAAAGAAAGCCTGCGCATCTGCCGGGGAGCGGATCTGACGGAAGCCCGCTGGCAGGAGGTCGCCGCCGAACCGGTGCCGACCGTCTACGAAAGGTTCGCGGATGCCATTCTGGCCAAGGCCGGGCCGGAGCCGGATTTCGCTCACGGCGCCCGTCTTCAGGCCGCACTTGATATGGCCGAATTGTCGGACGCCCAAAACGGCCAGTTCCTGAAAGTCGGGCTTTGACGCGGGAGCTGAATGAACGACGGCGGAGCCGGGGGGCTCCGCCGCGCAAAGTGGGTACTACAGCAAGGCAACATCACCAGAAGACTGCAAAGTCCGCCGTCCCTCCATGTAATGTATGCACAAGATAGCGTATCCTCCCTGATACTTCGTTCAGGCCGCAGCTGCGTTTTACCTCAAATTTTAGACGACTTGTCGCGCCGCCTCCCGAACGAGCACGCAGCCGCATCGAGATTTATCTGAAAACACAAATCGTTTCAGTGCCTTGAATTCAGAAAGTATCACACGCCGTTGCCACAACCTCTCCCGTAATTTCCAGTCGAAATCCTTTGATACACCGGTATCACGCGGACCAGAATGTGTCGCTCTCTTCAGGCAGTGCCTCAACCATCCAGATCCTGTTTATCTGCTGACCGCGTATGGTCATGAGATAGGCAGCGAAGTTGTGCAGCTTTCGGCCCTTGCGCACCGCTCTTACCTCGAACATCGCCAACACCTGGTCTTTATTGACGTCGGCAATCTGGGTGATCGTCAGGGTCGGGCGAACGGTCCCGATATCCAGTTGCGCGATCAGGTTCATATAGGCATCCCGGCTCTTTACTTGCTTCGTGCTGCCATCCCTCTGCGTCACCTCTGCCACAAGCTCAACAGCGAGACAGGACGCCATGGTCTGATGATCAGCTGCGTTGAACGCGTCAACGAAAGATCGGACAACGCCGGTGTTGCTGGTTTTGATGGTCATTTCTGCGCCTCCGGCCCCTTTCAGCGCTGGGATCAGGAACGTGGAAATGGTTCGCGAAACCGTATCCGGGGTCAAGATGCTATGCTGCGGCGTTGCCGAGACCAACGAACAAACGTCGAAAGGAACACTCCGTGCCTGGAAGATCATTTGTTGCAAGGAGGAAAGCTCTGGCGGGCACGCTGGCAACCGCCGGTCTGTTTGCAGGACTGGAGACCGCCGAAGCAGAAGGCTTTGCCGAACGGTTCGCAAATGGGGCTTGCTATTCTCGGGTTTATTCGACGGATCATCTTGCCGCGCATCCCGGACAGCAGGTCGCGCGCATCTGGTTCACCGCGGACCCGACCATGCGCCCGGACGACTACGCAATCGTGTTGAAATTTGCATTCACGCTGAGGGACGGGCGGTTTTACCAGAGCTTCGCCTATTGCCGCGCTGACGGCTCTTGTGGAACGGAAGGCGATGGTGGCCGCATCCGGTTCACCCTCCGCGGCCAGAACCTGCGCATGTCCATCGTCGACTATCTGATTGTCGAAGGCGAGGATTTCTCACCGGACCTCATGCAAAGCGACGACCGCGTCTTCCTGCTCTATCCGGCACCGCAGGCGGAGTGCGGGTAACCGCGCGCAGACTAGAGACGGCAGACGCTGCTCAACCTAGACCCCCACAAACGTGTCATAGTGCCGTTCTTCGAGGGTTGGCTGGAATACGGGACCTTGAAAGCGATCGCTTTCAGGAGACCCCGGTTGGCCTTGCAAGGCCCCCACATTGAGGCCCCCAGGTGAAGACCAGTGGCCTGAGGGGAGCAAGATGCTGAAGGCGATCGATGTTCCTCTTGCCGGGCTGTTGGCAGTCAGCTCGAACTCCTGAGGCGTATGGCCCGCGCCTGCAAAGTCCGGGCCCTGGTCATTGGTGTTTCGTCCAAGCGGGTACCTGGCAGCGAGAATCTCGGCCGCAAAGGCCGGAAATTCAACGACATCCCCGTCGAAATCGATGGTCCATCGGGGCCAGCTGGACGTGAACCGCTTGTCGTATTCCGGCTCTAGAACCTTGCCGAAAAAGCCGTTTGCCCTGGGCGTTTCCCCTTTGGCTGGCGCATAGGCGATGGCGTTGTTCCTGTGGCTGAGGCCCGGCAGGAGCCCCTTCTTGATGTAGCTGGACCGGGTGATGAAGCTGTTGTGAAACACGTAAAGACCGCTGAAAGGTCCCCTTGCACGCGCGACCTTCTTGATCGGTTTGAAGACCGCACCACCCCTGTTGTCGTCCTTTTCGCCCTGAGACGGGTCCGGCCCCTGCTGCGTGCGGAAGGATCCCGTGTTGGAAAAGATGTACATCGGTCCGCGCGTCTCGCACTCGATCGAAAACCACTTGTGAACATCGATCATGTCGTTGTGGTGGAACCACCAGTTCGACGCGCCGTCCTCCGGTTCGAACACATTGTCCCGGATCTGCTCGAATGTGTTGTGGTGTATGTGAAAGTCACGATTGAGCGCGGCCTGGGCCGAGGTGTTGAAGCCGTGTATCGCGTTGAACGCCGCCTTGATCGTGCAGTGGCGGATGGTGACGCCGCCGGAGATTTCGTTGGACCGGAAGAAATCCCCGTCAAAGAGACGGTAGTCCTTTTCAGCATCAACCTCTTCACCATGCACCCGGAACCACGGGATCTGTTGCCACAGGCGGTCGGGAACCGTGTCTTGTGTCCAGGTACAATTCTCGATCAGGATATCCCGCGTGACGGCACCCAGCGCACCGATGCAGAAGGTCGCATCTTCAAAGGCACAGTCCTGAAGGCTGATATCGGCGGCCGATTCGATGAAGACGTGGGTCGGCCAGGACTTCGAGAAGGCCAGGCCGCGCACCACCACGTGCTGGCACCGGTAGATCCGCAGGCTGGCATCATCGATCCAGGGATAAAGGCCGGGAAAATCATATCCGATCTCGAGCGCGTGCTGCGCCAGCCGGTTGGCCGGGAGGCGAAAATCGTCCGCGCTCACACCCCGGCTGATTTCGCAGTCCTTCGGATCGACACCCGGCGCGGGCTCGATCACGATGGGCCGGCCGGCGGCGCCGCACCGGCGGCTGATCGTGTAGACGCCGCTGTAAGTCCCCGGTGTCAACTGTATCCTGTCGCCGGCAGACGCCGCGTCGAGTGCCGGCTGAAAGGTCTCGGGGTCTACGGGTATGACGTTCACAACAGGGATCCAATCGAAACAAACACGGGCAAAACTTCACCTTTGGCGCGCAAAGAGATTTAACGCAACGTCAGTGTATAAATGCTAGTGCGGTGAATTTGAAGCTCGTTCGAAGCCCTCTGCAAAGTGAGTCGAACTTCAGATTCAGGTGACTAGGTTGCCGTGTAAAACACTTGATGGGACTTCGCCTGATCGGAAAACGGAAGTCCGAGTACCGGCCGTTTCCCGCGGCGGTCCTGCCGTCCGTTGCCGTTTCTTGGAAATCGGGTACATATGCGCGTTAGGTGATGGACTCATAAATGAGACTGAAATGGCATGTGAAATGGCGAAATCCCGTCAGGAAGGGTGTGCGGAGCGGGGTTCCTGCCCGGTCAAGCACGTTGACGCCACGGGGGGAAGCCATTTCCATGTCCTTCGGATTTGACCGGATTGCTTCTCCCCAGCGTCGCGAAAGGCTCGAAAATGAACCACATTTCCTGCGCTTCCGCTCCTTGAGAAGAAGCAATCCGCCTCAAACCATTTCCGCCTCACTTATGGGTCCATCACCTAAGGTCAGTGGCCGAAACCGAAGCAGCGGAGCTCCATGAACCAGGCCACCGAGTCGAATTTGCGCGGCATCATCCTGATGGTCCTGTCCATGGGCGCATTCGCGATGGCCGACACCCTGATCAAACTGGTTTCGGAATCCGTCGCACCACCGCAGATCATGTTCCTGATGATGGCGGGCGGGTCGGTCATGTTTTGCCTGATCGCCAAGCTGCAGGGCGCACGGCTGATGGATCGCCGGATCTTCGCACCGGTTTTCCTCGTCCGCTATCTCGCTGAAGTCGTGGCCATGGTCGGCATGGTCATGGCCCTGGCTCTCGTTCCGCTTTCCGCGGTCGGGGCGATCATCCAGGCGACGCCTCTGCTGGTGGCGCTGGGCGCCGTCGTGTTTCTCGGTGAGAAGGTGAGCTGGCGCCGCTGGAGCACGATCGCGCTCGGATTTGCCGGCGTTCTCCTGATCGTGCAACCGGGGGCCGACGGCTTCGACGCCGTGTCCCTGTGGGCGGTTCTGTCGATGGTCGGCTTGTCCGTTCGCGATCTGACGACGCGCATGACCCCGCCCGACATGGCCTCTGCCAGCTTGGCGGCCTATTCGGCGCTCGCCGCCCTGCCTTTTGCCATGGCATGGATCGTGCTGGATGGGGACACCTTTCTGCCGCCGGAGGCGGACTGGGTGTTTCTCGTCTCCATCGTCCTGCTGGGCTCGCTCGGATACCTGCTGCTCACCGCGTCGATCCGCTCGACCAGCCTGTCCGTCGTCGCACCCTTTCGCTATGCGCGGCTTCTTTTCATGGTGATCCTGGGCATGGCGGTGTTCGGCGAACGCCCCGGCCTTTCGATGCTGGCCGGCACCGCCCTGATCGTGTTCTCGGGCCTCTACATGATGTGGCGCGAGCGCCTGGTGAAGCAGCGGACCGGCTAGTCTGCAAGCGGCACTGGCCCGCAGCGTGTCGTCCTGCCCTTTCAACCCAGCCAGACCGACAATCGCGTTCTTTACACAATTGTAAAGTCGGGCGCAGGTGAGCGTAAGCTGCGCCGTCCATCTTCAGGTCATCGAAAGGCGCGGTGCCTTTCTGAAACCTGGAGATGGAGAAGAAACATGGACAAGAAACTGATCTGCGGAACGATTGCAGCTGGCATGCTTTTGGCGACAAGTGCGATTGGCGCCCATTCGGCGCAGTCTGTCCCTGCGGCAGCGAACCTCGATATGACCAAAGCCATTGAGATCGCTCTCAAGGAGGTACCGGGCACGGTTCAGGAAACCGAGCTGGAGCAGGAGGACGGCAAACAGGTCTACGAGATCGAGATCCTGACCGCCGACGGACAGGAAGTGGAAGTCGAAATCGACGCGCAAACCGGGGCTGTCCTGGAAGTCGAGGCGGATGGCGACGATGACAATGATGACGGCGACAGGTCTGCGGGCTAATACAAACATCGCGCAAGAGGCTGCCGGAAACGGCGGCCTTTTTCCCCGGACGGAAACAGCCTATGGAAAGACATGCGAATTCTACTTCTTGAAGACGACCGGGACCTCGGACCATGGGTCGCCGGCGGGTTGCGCGAAGAGGGCCATGTCGTCGATCATTTCACGGACGGCAAGGAAGCCCTGCTCGCGTCCATGGGCCAGGACTACGACGTCCTGATCCTCGACCGCATGGTGCCGGGTCTGGACGGGCTCGCGGTGCTGAAATCGCTGCGCGCCTCCAAGGACACGACGCCTGCGCTGTTCCTGACGGCGCTCGGCGAAGTCGACTCGCGCGTTGAAGGGTTCGAGGCGGGGGGCGACGACTATCTCACCAAGCCCTTTGCCTTTGTCGAACTGTCGGCGCGCGTGAACGCGCTCGGCCGCAGGCGGGAGACCGCGGCGTCGGAAACCAGCGAACCGACCGTGCTCCGCTTCGCGGATTTGAGCCTCGACCTTCTTTCACGCAACTGCGAGCGCCAGGGCCGGACCATCGAGCTGATGGCCAAGGAATTCAAGCTTCTGGAATATTTCATGCGACGCCCCGGCCGGCTGGTCACCCGCACGATGTTGCTGGAACAGGTCTGGGACATGAGCTTCGACCCCACGACCAGCGTCGTCGAGACCCATATCAGCCGTCTGCGCGCCAAGATCGACAAACCATTCTGCGACGAATTGATCCGGACCAGGCGGGGCGAAGGCTATGTCTTTGGCAGGTAGGCTCATCGCGCCCGTCCGCTGGCTGGTCCGCTCGTCGGCCCTGCGGCTGACGCTGCTGCTGTCCGGCCTGTTTGCCGTCGGCATGGCCGTTGCGATCATCGTGGCGCTGACGCTCGGCCGGGACGCCGTGCTGCAGCGGGTGGATACCTCGCTTGCTGGCCTGGCCGCCGCCGTTGAGGCCGATGACATGGAACGCGATACGTTTTCCGTGATCATCCGGCCGGTCTCCGGTCTCGGCGGCCTTCCGAAAGCCTTCGCCCGCGTCGCGGAACGGGGTGGCGGAACCGTCAGCCTGGAAAAGGACTTCAGGCGATCGGAAGCCTGGCGCGTCCTGATCACCGAAGACAGCGAGGACGAACCTGTCCTCATTGCCGTGCCGCTCGATGACAGTCTCGACGCGCTTGAGCTGCTCGGCCGTATCTTGTGGACCACGGCGGCTGTCGTGGTGGCTGTCGCGCTCGCCATCGGCCTGGGCGCGGGATATCTGGCGCAGCGGCGCCTGAAGAAGATCAACGAAACGCTCGGCCGGCTGGCCGATGGCGACCTGAAAGCGCGCACGGGCACCGCGCGCTCCTCCGATGACCTGGATGATCTGGCCCGCCGCCTCGACAGAACGGCGGACGAACTTGAGCGCCTGGTGGCGCAGACCCGCCATCTGAGCGCGAGCCTCGCCCATGACCTCAGGACCCCGCTCGCCCGTCTGAGGGCCCGGCTGGAAATGCTGCCGGACGGGGAGGAGCGCAGCGCGGCGCTCGAAGAAGCCGAACGGCTTTCGGGCATTTTCGACACCATCATGCGGATTGCCAGGATCGAGGCCGGCGTCGGCCGGGACGGCTTCGGACCGGTCGCGCTCGGGGATCTGACGGAAGAAATCGCGGCAATATACGAGGCGGTGATCGAGGACAGCGGCAAGCATCTCGACCTTTCCGTGACAGCGCCCGCAACCGTCATCGCCGACCGGCAGATGCTGGTCCAGGCGCTGGCGAACCTCATTCAGAACGCCCTGGTGCACGGGGGCGACCGGGTCACGCTGTTTGCCCATGGCGGCGCGATCGGCGTGGCCGACGACGGCGACGGCGTCGATCCGTCCGAGTTTGCGGAAATCATCAAACCGATGGTCCGTCTGGATGCGGCCCGCGAAAGCGACGGCACGGGACTGGGCCTGGCGCTGGTGCGCGCCGTCGCGGACCGTCACGACGCGAAACTGCGCCTGACGGAAAACGATCCGAACGGTCTGCGTGTCACGCTCAACTTTACAGAAATGTAAACTTGCGGTCAGGCAGGCGAAAGCCCGGGTCTCCATATCAGGGTCATCGAAGAGATCATGAATATGGAGATGTCACTGATGAAAACCGTTCTTGCAAAAATCACCTCCGCCGCCGCGGCCGCCGTTGCGCTGTTTGTCGGCTGCGCCCTGGCCGGTCTTGGCCTGGTGGTCATGGCCCTCCTGGCCATGTTCGCCCTCGCGGCCACCGGCCTTGCGCTCCTTGCGGCCCCGTTCATGCCGAAGCCCTCCGAAGACATCGAAGGCCCCGGCTTCCGCATCATCCGCGAAACCCAGCCCACCGCGTGACGGCGGGTGCCTTGCCTCTCATGGCACCAATGCAAAGCAGCCGCTCAAGCGAAAAAAGCCGCCCGATAGGCGGCTTTTTCTGTTTCGTTGAAGTAACGTGACAGGACTGCATGACGCGGTTCAGGCGGCTGCGCGCTTCCTGCGCCATCCTGCAAGACCGAGAACACCAAGGGCGCCAGCGAGAAGGCCAAAGGGCGCCGGCAGTGGAACCGGTGTGGCCGTTACCAGCGCTTCGGCACGAAACGCTGCCGGGTTGCGGGAGGAATAGGCCCCCAAATTCGTCACGTTGAAGCTTAATGTGTTGAGACCACCGACAAATCCCGATGTGGCCATATAAGCTGTCAGGGACTGAAACGCCGGATAACCGAACGCAATGCTGCTTATCACATTGCCATTCAGGCTTGCCGTTCCAAAATTGTCCGCACCCCAGAAGCCGGAAAGCGATGCCGTGCTTATGTCATAACCGGTCAGGTCAAAAGTGTGCGTGAACGTGATCGGGCTCGCCGCCGGATTAGCATCCCAGACCCAGGCCGAAGAGGTGCTGTTGGGGACATAGGCAGGATGTGCGGCATTGACGATCGCGCCCCCGCCGCTGCTTGCGAAGTCAGCGCTGCCCTCAAACGTGCCGACGTTTGAAACAGTCGCGCCGTGACCGGAGGTCGGAGCGGCAACAAGTAAAAAAGTCAAAGCAGTGATACGTGGAAAACAAAACATCACGGTGTCTTTCCCTTTAAATCAAATCAAGCATCCACTCTGCCTACAGGCTTACGGGGCAGATTGTTTCTCCCGACAAGGCCAGGTAGCGCACCCGCCTCAGGCGTTGTTTCTTTCCTCCCGGGGCCAGCAAACTGACCGCACCGACCCAACTCGGATCGGACGGTGCGTCCTCAAATACCGGCTGCCGGTGTCCCGGTTGGTCCGAAAGCACACGCCTGCCCTTGCACAAGGCGCGCCACGAGTTGCTGAAAAAACAATCAATGAATACAATTAGTTGCTCTAATCGTCCGATTGCTTGGGTGACTGACCTTTCAAATACGAAAAACTCCTTCGCAAAATCGAAAGTCATCAGGGAACAGGGCCGGAGCAAAGCAACACCGAGGTTGAACGCACGGTTGGCCTTTCGTGAATATCGACGGGGCTTTGAAACCGCAGTGCGAAACGGCAGTTTCAGCGGAAAGATCTTCTACGCTCTGGGCGCTCTTCGTGGAGCAGCGCACAGTGACAAAATCGACCATTTTTGCCACCTTACGAGCAACACGGACGGTCAATGGGAAAGGCCCCTGACCTGGGAGGACTCTGAATTGTTCTGCTCTCAATGCGGCAACGACGTGAATGACACCGACAAGTTTTGTAGCCGGTGCGGAAACGCCTTGTCTGCGGCTAAACCACCGGCCATCGACGGGGAAAAATTCGAAACAGATTCTGATGATTGGCAGGACACGCTCGATTATCGCCTCGTTCTGCATTCACCGGAGGTTCGAAAGCTCGTCGAAGACGCCGCGGGAACAACCATGGGCGGCATGACGGCCGAGCAGTTTCTGAAGGGCGTCTTGCCAATCGTGAACGTTTCGGGTGCAAAACTGGCACCGGTGGAATTCATGATGGAACTTGATGCCAAGGTGAAACGGCGGTTCAACTGGTACACGGAACGGCAGGCATCGCGCCTTTATGACATGCCTCCCGGTCGGGTCATAGCAGCGGCGGCGACAGCCTTGGCGGGCCGTGAGCTGCCGATCAAATCTGGCAGTCAGGGCACTGAGAGCTGCGTTCTGGAGACCGAAACGTCATCCTCTGCCTGGAATTGGGCGGGTGAGATGCAGCTGGAGTTTTCCCGGACCCAGGACGGAACCCGTGTCGAGGCACGAACGAAGATACCCGGAAAACCGATCTTCATGCGTGGCGGCGAGACGTTCATAGAGGCGTTTTTGGACGAAATTTCCGATCGCCTGTCTCTGCAGCCATGAGTTCAACCACGAGAACAGGCAAGCTCCCTGCAAAAGCAGAAAGGCCCACGATTTCTCGTAGGCCTTTGAAATCTGGAGCGGGCGATGGGATTCGAACCCACGACCCCAACCTTGGCAAGGTTGTGCTCTACCCCTGAGCTACACCCGCATAGTGTTCCTGCGCTCGGGCCGTCCGGCCTCCGCGTCGGTGGCGCAGTATATGGACCAAGCCGGGACGGATTGCAACAAGGAAATTGAAGAATTTTTTTTAGGTGTCTTTTTGACGGCTGCCGACCGGGCAGCAAACAAAAACCGGCAGAAAACAGGCGTTTTTCCGATCGGTTTCCGCTTGTCGCAGGACGGGCAATCGCGCTAAACAGCCTGAACCAGACACTATCCCGGGAAAAAACATGCCAGCGACGCGCGACGACCTCCTGTCCTTCTTGGCCGAACTCGGCATTACGGTTTCCACCGTCGATCACCAGCCTGTTTTCACCGTGGCCGAATCCGGCGACCTGCACGACCGGATCCCGGGCGGACACACGAAAAACCTGTTCGTCAAGGACAAGAAGGGCCGGCTGTTCCTGATCGTCGCGCTCCATGATGCGGAGATCGACCTGAAAAAGGTGCACCAGATCGTCGGCGCACAGGGCCGGGTGTCATTCGGCAATGCGGATCTCCTGATGGAGGTTCTGGGCGTTGAACCCGGATCGGTGACGCCGTTCTCGCTGATCAACGACCGCGGCAGCCTGCGGGTCACGCCAGTGTTCGATGCGGCGATGATGCAGCACGACATCCTCAACTACCATCCGCTCAGAAACGATGCGACAACGGCGATCAGCGCTGCGGATCTCCTGAAATTCGCCGAAGCCTGCGGTCACGAGGCGCGTGTGCTGGCGGTCAGCGAACAGGCGAAGGACGCCGGGCTCTAGGTCTCCCGATACGGGAGTTTGTATTTCAAGCGCGGCGGCTCCATGTTAGGAGCAGATTCGAATAATCGAGATGCGAGAATGGCCGGTGTGAAATCCACGGCCGGAAAACACGAGGCGGGCAAATGAGCAATGGCAACTACAGCGTCGGCGGCCAGGTTGGCGGCGGATTCGGTGCCAGCATGGGTGGTGGTTACGGCGGCCAGGGCGGCGGTTTCGGCGGCGGCGACGGCGGTGGAAACGGCGCATCCGGCGGTGACCTGGTGTTCGACGTCACCACGCAGACCTTTATGGCCGACGTTCTGGAAGCCTCCCGGCACCAGCCCGTGCTCGTCGACTTCTGGGCGCCCTGGTGCGGACCCTGCAAGCAGCTGACGCCGATTATCGAGGCCGCGGTCAAGGCGGCCGGCGGCACGGTCAAGCTGGCAAAGATGAACATTGACGATCATCCGGAAATCGCCGGGCAGATGGGCATCCAGTCCATTCCCGCCGTGGTCGCCTTCAAGGACGGCCAGCCGGTGGACGGCTTCATGGGCGCGCAACAGGAAAGCCAGGTCAAGGAATTCATCGAAAAGCTGGCCGGGCCGGCCCCGGCGAACCAGACCGACGCCTATCTGGAACAGGGCGCGGCCCTTCTGTCGGAAAACGACTTTCCGCAGGCCGCCCAGATGTTCGGCGCCGTCATGCAGATGGAACCGGACAACGTGAAGGCCATTTCCGGCCTCGCGCAGTGTTATCTCGGCGCGGAAGAACTCGACCGTGCGAAACAGGCGCTCGAACTCGTCCCCGAGGACAAGCGCTCCGACGAGGCCTACTTGGCGGCGAAAGCGGCACTGGACCTTGCCGAGCAGGCCGCCTCGCTCGGGGATCTTGCCGAATTCCAGGACCGTATCGCCAAGGATCCGCTGGATCACCAGGCCCGCTTCGACCTCGCCCTCGGCCTCAACGGCAAGGGAGACAAGGAAGGCGCCGTCGACCAGCTGATCGAGATCGTGCGCCGGGACCGCGAATGGAACGAGGACGCCGCCCGCAAGCAGCTTCTGCAGTTCTTCGAAGCCTGGGGCTTCAAGGATCCGGCCAGCAACTACGGCCGGCGGAAACTCTCGGCGGTTCTGTTTTCTTGACGATCGCGCGCAGTGACACACATAACCGGGTAAGACCGGTCCCAAGCACCGGTGCCTGAACGAACACAACAAAAAAAGGCCAGGAAATGCAGGCGGGAAATGCCATATACGAAACGATCGCGGATCTGCCACCCGTGTTGCCCGTCTTCCCGCTTTCCGGCGCACTGCTCCTGCCCAGAACGCAGCTGCCGCTGAACATCTTCGAGCAGCGCTACCTCGACATGATCGATGCCGCCCTGTCCGGCAACCGCCTGATCGGCATGGTTCAGCCCGCCTCCGAGGCCTCGTCCGCACAGTCAGATACTCCGGCGCTGGCGAATGTCGGATGTGTCGGCCGGCTGACGAGTTTTCAGGAAACCGGCGACGGGCGTTACCTGATCACCCTTCAGGGGGTCACCCGTTTTGCCCTCGGAAAGGAGCTGACGACCTACAGCGCCTTCCGGGAAGTCGAATGTGATTTCGCGCCGTTCGCGACCGATCTGACCTGTGGGGACGGCGAGGAGGATGTCGACCGCAACGGGCTTCTCAAGACCTTGCGCGACTATCTCGATGCCAACAATCTGGAAGCGGACTGGCAAAGCGTCTCGGAGGCGGAGACCGAGGTGCTTGTCAATGCACTGTGCATGATGTGCCCCTACGGCCCGCAGGAGAAACAGGCGCTGCTGGAAGCCCGCGACCTGAAGACGCGCGCCGAAACGCTCATTGCCATCACCGAGATGGATCTGGCACGGTCACAGAACGATGGCGGCTCGACGCTGCAGTAAGCCGCCTCGCGGACCGTCCTGAGAGGATTATTTCCGATGAACGACACACCCGAACGTCCGGTCGACCGGAAGCTGCTTGAGCTTCTCGTTTGCCCGGTGACCAAGACGACGCTTGAATATGATGCCGAAGCCAGGGAACTGATCTCAAGATCGGCGAAGCTCGCCTATCCGATCCGCAACGGCATACCGATCATGCTGCCGGACGAGGCGCGGCAGCTGGACGACTAGGATTGCCCCCTGGGGAAATCGGAACGCAACAAAGCCCGGATTTCACGTCCGGGCTTTTTGCTTACATGGAAAACGCGATGCGGGCGATGAAACTCTGCAGGAACATGATGATCAGCAGCAGAATGACGGGCGAGATATCGATGCCGCCCAGGTCCGGCATGAAGCGCCTAATCGGCCGCAGCGCTGGCTCCGTCAGATTGTAGAGAACACGGCCGATCGTGTTGATCACCTGGTTGTTCGAATTCACGATGTTGAACGCATAGAGCCATGAAAAAATGGCGCTAGCGATGATGACCATCGAGTAGAGGTAGAGTGCCGTGCTGACAACGTCCAGGAGCGATCCGACCAAAGCGTTCATGTGATTTCCTACTGCCGAAATGCATTTCCTCTCATGTAGCCCCCCAGCCGCGCCCCTGCAAGACGGCACTTTCAAGATCTTGGGATTGTCCGAACGCCGCCTTTGACAGGGTCACAGGCGAATCCGATGCTCAAATGCAACACTTCGCCAAAACAAGGATTCCTTAGGCTTTGAGTAAGGCTGCTTCGTGCTATCTTGCACGCAAATGATCTCCATATGGATGTGGCCTGAATGTTCAAGACCTTGACACGCGTTGCGCTCGCTCTCGCCATGGGCGCCGCGTCCGGAAGCGCCCTCGCACAGAGCAGTGAAATCTCCGCTGAGGATGCGACGAAACAATTCGTGGTGGACCTTGGCATCGGCGCGATCGTCCAACCCCGGTATGAATCGGCGGATTCCTACCTGGTTTACCCGATGCCGATCATTTCGGTCGGCCGCTTCTACCTTCCCGGCCTCGGTCAGGTGGTTGACGGACGCCGCAGGGCAGGCGTGTTCTTCTTCCCGTCCTTCAATTTCATCGGCGAACGCAAGGCGAGCGACAGCTCCGACCTTACCGGCACCGACACGGTCGACTGGGCGCTTGAACTCGGGCTCGGCGGCGGCTTCCGCACGGAACATTTCCGCGCCTTCGCCGAACTGCGCCAGGGCATCAACGGTCACACCGGCCAGGTCGGCCAGCTGGGAATCGACGGTATTCTTTACCCGGGCGACAAGTGGGAATTCAGCTTCGGGCCCCGCGCCAGCTTTGCGTCGGGCGAATACATGGACACCTATTTCGGCGTGACCGCCACGGAAGCCGCCAACAGCGGCGGCCGCCTGACGCAGTATGATCCGGGTGCCGGTTTCAAGAGCGTCGGTGTTGCCGCACGCGGCAGCTATGACTGGAACGACGACGTGCGTCTGCATATTCGCGGCGGCTATGACCGTCTGGTCGGCGACGCGGCGGACAGCCCGATCGCGGAAGCCGGCAGCAAGGACCAGTTCAGCATCGGCGTCGGCGTCAGCTACCGGTTCGCGTTCGACGTTTTCTGAGAGTTGAGGATACTCGCTCACAAACGCACAAAAGGAGGCTCAAGGCCTCCTTTTTCTTTGGATCGGTCGATGTGAAGTCGCGTCCTAGTAGGAACACTCGATCAGCTCGATGCCTTTCGGCAGCTTCGTGGTCGCGTCGCCGCAGGCGCCCAGGATCCGGCTCGGATCGAGATTGTCCGCGCCGGTCAGGTCGGCACCGACCAGACGCGTGCGGCGCAGGAGCGCGCCATCGAAATCGACATTTGTCAGGTTGGCATTGGAGAGGTCGGCACTGACCAGCCGGACACCGGTAAAATCAGCTCCGGAGAAGTCCGCGCCGTCGGCCTTGATCCGGTCCAGTTTTCCCTGCCGGATGCGTGCATTCTTGAAATTCGCGCCGTTCAAGTCCACCCGCTCCAGGTTCACGCCGTCCATCTTGGCGCCTTCGAACGAAGCGCCGGTGGCAACCGAACGGATGAACGCGGCGTTGCGCAGATCGGCATTGTCGAAAACGGCTCCGTTCAGGATGCTGGCGTTTAGATCCGCGTCGCGCAGATCGACCCCTGTCAGATTGGCGTCGGTGAAGTCGGCTTTCTCCAGATCGGCGGAGCGCATGTTCGAACCGGTAAAGTTGCTTCCGGCGAAGTTCGCCCGCTCCGCTTCCGCGCGTCTCAGATCGGAGTTGCGGAAATCGCCGCCGGTCAGCACGGCTTCCTTCAGGTCCGTTTCGCGCAGGTTGGTGCGGTTGAAATCCGGATTTTCAACATTCAGGAACCTGAACTCGGTCAGTCTCAAATCGCATTTGGGACAGCCGCCGTTCTCCTTGATCTCGGCCATTTTCTCTTCATCGCTGCCGGCCAGGGCACCGCCGGCAATCGACAGGAAAGCCATTGCACCCAAACCTGCTGCAAGAACATGCGTAACCCGGTTCGTCATTCCAAACCCTTTTTTCGATCTGACCTAAAGATAGGTATCCAACAGCAACAGTTTAAGGACGGTTTCTGTCCAGAAAACGCCTATTGACAAAAATGCTATGAGATTGCGGTCAAAATATCACCCGAATTGTGCAGCAGCGGGGCTGACACAAGTCTTGTCCGGGTCTGTTTTGGGCAAAGCAAAGTGGGAAGAAAGAAGCGGGCGGGGTCGCAGATGCCCGCTTCTTTCCACCACATAAGGCGCTGACGACGCACAACCTGACAATCAGCGTGCCAATCAGATCGCAAAAGCCTTGCCAGTTTGTTGCCCGGAAAAAGTATCCAGATCTAGTCGGTCGTACTTACGCCACCACAAAATGCTGATTTTGTTCAGGAAGTCTTCATATGTCATGCATTGCATTCTGCAACGCTGGTTGCGAACGTGGCTAACAAGGCGTTAATCGCGTTTCGGGTTGTGCGCGCCGGCTCAGGCGAACTCGTCCCTGAGATCAATGGTCGACCGCTTGCCGATATCGTCGAAATGCGCATCCAGCCATTCTTTAGCGGTGTCGCGTCCCAGATCCCGCAATTCGGTCAGGAAGGCCCATTCGGCATTCATTTTGGACGAGGCCTGGAGCGGTTTGAGTTCACGCGCAAAAATCCGGTGCATGTGCACCTTCATGTATTCGTCCTTCGAGAGTTTTCCTTCTTCGATGAGCCGCGTGACGAAATCGATCGCCCGGAGTTCTCTCAACAGGGTGGAGTTGAACGTGATCTCGTTCAGCCGGTTGACGATCTCTCGCGCCGTTCTCGGAACCTCGCGCCGCTCGAGCGGGTTGATCTGGATGAGAACGACATCCGGCGTCTCGGTATTGTAGAACAGCGGATAGAGCGGCGGATTGCCCATGTAACCGCCGTCCCAGTAGGGTTCGCCATCGATCTCCACCGCCTGGTAGAGCTGCGGCAGGCAGGCCGATGCCATCACCGCGTCCAGCGTGACTTCCTTTTCGCTGAACACCCGGATCTTGCCCGAAAAGACATTGGTCGCCGCAATGAACAGCTTGACGCCGGAGCAGCAATGCACCTTGTCGAAATCGACCATCTTCTCGACGACATCGCGGAGCGGATTGATGTTGAGAGGATTGAATTCGTAAGGGGACGCAAATCGCGACAGAACGTCGAAGTAGAGATAGCTCGGCGAGTGATCGAGGCTCCAGTTGCCGAGCATGACGTCAAGCGGCGAGCGCTGGATGGGACTGAAGCGGGCCTCGTCGCTGACCTCGCGCCAGAACGCCTCGAGGCTGGCACGCGCGCCTTCCTCGCCGCCTGCTTCCATGCCGCTGGCCAGCACGACCGCGTTCATGGCTCCGGCGGATGTTCCGGTGATCGCCTCGATGGAAAAACGGCTGTCCTCCAGAAACCAGTCGAGAACACCCCAGGTAAAGGCGCCGTGGGCGCCTCCGCCTTGCAATGCGAGATTGATCTTCTTGGCAGCAGCCACGTCCGTCGCCTTTCCCCGAAATTTGACCCTTGCAGATTTACTGGGCGGTCCAGCCACCGTCGATCGGCAGGACCGAGCCGGTGATCGACGATGCCGTATCGCTGCACAGGAACACGGCATATCCCGACACCTGGTCGACCGTGACGAACTCCTTGGTCGGCTGCGCCTTGAGCAGAACCTCTTTCTTGACCTGCTCCTCGGTCATGTTGCGCGCTTTCATCGTGTCCGGGATCTGCGCCTCGACGAGCGGTGTCCAGACATAGCCGGGGCAGATCGCGTTCACGGTGATGCCCTGCTCCGCCACTTCCAGGGCGACCGTTTTCGTCAGGCCTGCAATCCCGTGTTTTGCCGCCACATATGCGGATTTGTAGGGAGACGCCACGAGCGCATGCGCGGAAGCCGTGTTGATGATCCGGCCCCAACCGCGCTGTTTCATGCCAGGCACGGCGGCGCGGATCGCGTGAAACGCCGAGGAAAGGT
Source organism: Roseibium sp. (assembly GCF_965232425.1). Taxonomy (GTDB): domain Bacteria; phylum Pseudomonadota; class Alphaproteobacteria; order Rhizobiales; family Stappiaceae; genus Roseibium. Next base: position 2,749,298 of record NZ_OZ246971.1, on the reverse strand, counting down.
TGATCGCGATGATCGCGTCCCATTTGTCGACCGGAAACTCGTCCACGGGCGACACGAACTGGATACCGGCATTGTTGACCAGGATGTCGACCGACCCGAAATCCTTTTCGGCGTCCGCCACCATGGCCGCAATGTCGTCCGCCTTGAGCATGTTTGCCGGTGAATACGCACACCGGACGCCGAAATCGGCTTCGATTGACGCCCGTGTCTGCTCGATTTCGTCAGCATCGCCGAGACCGTTGATCACGATGTTGGCACCCTGTTCGGCGAAGGCGCGGGCACAGCCAAGGCCGATCCCCGAGGTTGATCCGGTAACAACGGCGGTTTTGTTGGCAAGCATGCGGGATCTCCCAGGCAAGAAAAAATCTGGAGCCACATTTCACCAGTTATCGCCGCACTGCAACATCACAATGATGAAAAGTGATGCAAGCCGGACCGGCTGCCTAGGGTACGGACTCATAAATGAAGTCAATTTGGTTTGGATCGTTTTGACCAACTGCGAGGAGCGAAAGCGCAGGAAATGTGGTTCATTTTCAAGCCTTTCGCGACGTGGCAGATGGTCAAAACGGCCAAATCCGAAGGACGGCAAAATGGCTTCATTTATGGGTCCGTACCCTAGGTGAGATCAGTCCCGCTTGACGCGCCTTGCACCGGCGAGCGCTTTGTGTGCGCGCTCGCGCGCCACCTGTCTCTGGGCATCGGCCTGCAGGTAATCCTCTTCCCGAAGACCGAGTTTTTCGGCGAAGCGCTCGCGGATCAGCCCGTAGAATGTTGCATGCAGGCTGGAAAAGACCCAGACCAGGATCAGCATGGTACCCATCGGGAAGATTGCGGACCGGACCTGCTGCCAGAGATCGCTCGCCGGGACCAGACCGTCGCTGACACTCAGGAGAAAGCCCCAGACGAAAACCAGGAAACCCGCCAGCAGGCTCATGATCAGCGCCGAAAAGGCCATGGCCCAGCCCATCCCAGACGTTGCATGCCAGCTTTCTTTCAGGGACAGCGGATCGTCGACCGCCGCAGCTGGCAGGACAACGGAGAGCCTCTGGACCACCATCAGCGCGATGAACGGCGCGAACACCATCAGCAGCGCACCCAGACCGCCGGTCAGGGCAGCCGCTATCGACGCAGCAATGATCAGCGGGATGAGCGACAGGAACCCGATCAGACCAAGGACGATCTGGAAGAAGATCACCCTGATGGTACGCCTACCAACCACGACGGGAAAGTCGCGCGCATCGATCAGGATGCGCCGGACATAGGCTATCGCGATTGAAAATCCGACCAGCAGGTTGGCAAGGGCTGCAAGCGTGCGCAGCGCCCCCTCATCCGCCTTGGCGACCGGTTCCGTCATGTAGGACACGGTCGAAAACCCGCTCTCGGGCATCAGCGCGGATCCGATGGCAAAATTGAGTGCGAGCAGAAGCAGGATATAGGCCCAGCCGGTTCTGAAAACCGTCCCGACATTGTGTTGCGCCAGGGACAAGGATCGTTCCAGCACGGTAATGAACATGAATTGCCCCCAGGATGACCGACACGCTTCACTATAGGTAGAGATTCCTTAGAAAATCGCTAGCGCTGCGCGCAGCAACGCTCAATTCCGTATGCTTTTCGCCGCACTTTTCCATCCAGTGCTGGAAAGTTGGGCCAAATTCCCTCATATGGTGGACAAACATCCTCAACCGGTTGGCTTCAGTCATGATCGATGATTTCGCAAAACCCCTGCCCCGCCGAAAATCCGTGGGTGTCATGGTCGGCAATGTCCAGGTTGGCGGTGATGCGCCGATTGTTGTGCAATCCATGACCAACACCGACACGGCCGATGCGGATTCAACGGTTGCCCAGGTCGCGGCTCTTGCCCGATCCGGGTCGGAGGTGGTGCGCATCACCGTTGACCGGGCAGAGGCCGCTGCACAAGTGCCGCGCATCAAGGAACGGCTGCAGCGCATCGGCATCGATGTTCCGCTGGTTGGCGACTTTCACTATATCGGCCACAAGCTCCTGACCGATTATCCCGATTGCGCCGCCGCGCTCGACAAGTACCGCATCAATCCGGGAAATGTCGGCTTCAAGGCCAAGCGCGACACGCAGTTTTCGCAGATCATCGACATCGCTCTGAAGCACGACAAGCCGGTACGCATCGGCGTCAACTGGGGATCGCTCGACCAGGAACTGCTCACGAAGCTGATGGACGAAAACGCGGAAAGTGCCGATCCGGTGTCCGCGGCCGCGGTCATGCGGGAGGCGATCATCCAGTCCGGCCTTTTGTCGGCGGAGCGGGCCGAAAGCCTCGGCATGGGCCGCGACAAGATCATCCTGTCTGCCAAGGTCAGCCAGGTTCAGGATCTCATTGCGGTTTACGCCGATCTGGCGCGCCGCTGCGACTATGCGCTTCATCTCGGCCTGACCGAAGCCGGCATGGGCACCAAGGGCATTGTCTCGTCGGCTGCCTCCATGGGCATCCTGCTGCAGCAGGGCATCGGCGACACCATCCGCGTCTCGCTGACCCCGGAACCGGGCGGCGACCGCACCCGCGAGGTTCAGGTGGCCCAGGAGCTTCTTCAGGTGATGGGGTTCAGGGCGTTCGTTCCGGTCGTGGCGGCCTGCCCCGGATGCGGCCGCACAACCTCCACCGTTTTCCAGGAACTGGCGAGCGACATTCAGGACCATATCCGCGAATCGATGCCCGCGTGGCGCGAGCAGTATCCGGGCGTCGAAAGCCTGAACGTCGCTGTGATGGGCTGCATCGTCAACGGCCCGGGTGAATCCAAGCATGCCGATATCGGCATTTCACTGCCCGGCACCGGCGAAACGCCCTCGGCCCCCGTCTTCGTGGACGGCGAAAAGGTGGCGACACTGCGCGGTGATGGCATCGCGGACGAGTTCAAGAAGATGGTTCTGGACTATATCGAGAAGCGCTACGGCACCGGTGCGAAATCATCGTCCGATGCAGCCTGATCCCGCCGAAGGGCATTCCGCATGATGCAGCCCGAACCGCCGAAAGCACCGCTTCTGGTGATCACGTCCCAGGTCGTCCGCGGCGGCATCAGCGGCCGCGGGCTGACCTTTGCGCTGGAGCGGATCGGACACGCCGTCTGGTTTCTTCCGACGGTTCTGCTGCCCTGGCATCCGGGGCACGGCAAGGGCACGCGCATCGTCGCCCCCTCTGATGATTTTGCAGCGCTCGCCCGCGATCTTGCGGCGTCTCCGAAACTGGCCGAACTTGGTGGCGTCATGACGGGGTATCTCGGCAATGCCGAACAGGCGGCGCCGATCGCCGGACTGGTCAAGGCCGTGAAGACGGCCAACCCGGACGCGCTCTACCTGTGCGATCCGGTGCTCGGCGACCATCACAGCGCGACCGGCGGCGGGCTTTACGTTCCGAAGGCAACGGCGGAGGCAATCCGGGACGAACTGGTGCCACTTGCGGATATCGTCACACCCAACTCCTTCGAGCTTGGCTGGCTGACGCAGCGCGAGGTCGAAACCGAGCTCCAGGCCCTTTCCGCCGCACGGTCGCTCGGTGCAAAGCGGGTCCTGATCACCTCGTCGCCGGCGCTCCGCCGCAATTCGATCGCCAACCTGCTGGCGGGTCCGCGTGGCGCGGTCGCAGCCGAACACGCCGCCATAAACAATCCGCCCCACGGCACCGGCGATCTCATTGCCGGGCTTTTCCTGTCGAATGTCCTGGCCGGGTTTGACGATGAGGAGGCCCTGAAACGCGCCTCTGCCTCGATCTTCGAGCTGGTTGCGAGAAGCGTCAAGAAAGGCGCCGACGAACTGCTCTTTGCGGAGGAACAGCAATCTGTCGTGCGCGCGATGGCGCTGGTGACGTCCCGCCGCGTGCTTGAATCGAGAAGCCGTGCCTGAGAGTGCCGGCACCTGGGTCGCCGGCGTTGACGGCTGCAAGGCCGGCTGGGTCGCCGTGTTGCGCAATCTCGATGATCCTGCCGGCCTGCGTCTGGAGGTTTTCCCGTCCTTCGCCGGCATTCTGGCATGCGATCCAATTCTTGCGATCATCGCGGTCGACATGCCCATCGGGCTGCCGGAGACGCTCGACCAGACCGGCAGAGGCCCGGAAAAGGCCGCGCGCAGACATCTGGGCGAACGGCAATCCTCCGTCTTCTCCGTCCCGTCGCGCGCCGCCGTCTACGAGACCGATTACCTGGACGCGTGCGAAACCGCCCAAAAGACATCGGAACCGCCCAGAAAAGTGTCCAAGCAGTGCTTCTACCTGTTCCCGAAAATCAGGGAAATCGACGCGCTGATGACACCGGAGCTGGAAGACCGTGTCTTCGAGGTGCATCCGGAACTCGCCTTCTGGCGGCTGAACGGCGGGCGGGAAATGAGCCTGCCGAAAAAGGTCAAGAGCCGCGCAAATCCCGACGGCCTCGACCAGCGCCGGGACCTGCTCGTCTCAAAGGGGCTGCCTGCCGCCTTCCTCGATCAGAAACCGCCGAGAGGCTGCGGCCGGGACGATCTCCTCGACGCAGCCGCCAACAGCCTGATTGCCGAGCGCTGCCTCGGGGGCATCGCGAAACCGTTTCCCGACCCGTTCCGGCGGGACGGGCGCGGATTGCGCATGGCGATCTGGGCGTAATGGGGTGACGTAGGCAATCCTGTCATCAGGAAGTCACCCGACTCGTTAGAGCCTCTCTTCGCAAGCTATCATGGAAACAGTGTCAGGCAGCATCGCGGCTGTCCGCTGATACCGCTTGCAGGAGGATATTCACGTGAGGCGATTGAAACTTGTATCGGCTGCGGCGATCGGATTCGCGCTTGCCTATTCCAGTCCGATTGATTTTTCGGGTGTTTCTTCCGGATTGCCGATCGTCGCTGGCATCGGAACCGCGAAGGCACAGAACGCAGCACGCAACACAGCGCGGCGCACCTCCAGGCGCACGACCCGCCGCGTCAATCGCCGGACCTCCGTCGCTGGATGCAGCCCTTACAACGCCTACTTCAATTGCGGCGGTGTCTATTATCGCCCCGTCGTAGAAAATGGCGTCACTGTATATGTCGTTGTAAATCCTTGATGTTTCGGAGATCGTCATGACATTTTTCCTGCGCATTCGCAGCATTTGCATCGCTTTCGGGTTCGCGGCCGTCAGCACGGCAGCAACGGCCCAGGGCCCAGTACAAGGTGTCCTCGAAGCATGCGAAACGGAAATCACCACCTATTGTGACCAGGTGACGCCCGGCCACGGCCGGATGCTGTCCTGCATGTATGCCCATGAGGACAAGATCAGCGACGCCTGCGCCAACTCCATCGTCGACCTTGCCGACGCTCTTGATTTCATGTTCGCCAATGCCAGCGAGGCCATTGCCATTTGCGCCGCCGATATCGAGGCCAACTGCTCCGGCGTCGAATTTGGCGGAGGACGTGTTCTCTCCTGTTTGAAAGAGAATGCGGACAAGGTTTCATCCGATTGTCAGCCTGTCATGAAGGCATTTGCGGAAAAGTTCGGTCTCGAAGACTGACGTCTCAAACCGCGCCGTGTCCCGTCCGCTTGCCGCTTGGCCGAACCCGGGTCAGGCGGGTCTATAGCGTTCCGAGCAGTGCGTTGATTTCCGCGCCCAATGCCTCGTGTTCCACGATCTCCCCGTGACACGGCACGATCATGGTCGGCACCTCTTTTGACAACCGCTGTCGCACCCAGTCCGAAAATCGCTTTTTGTCCTCAAGCCCGTAGGTCGGAAACGTCTTCAGAAAACCGGCGCGCGCGCGCTCATCACCCTTGTCCTGAAGACCGCAAAAGGCATCGGTGACGACCCAGACGATCTCGCGCGCTGCACGGATGACCATCCAGACTTCGCCGGTCTTGAGTCCCTCGGGTTCCACAAGCGACACGCTGTCCGGAAGCGCCTTGCGGAGCTCTGCAAGATCTCCGAAACGGTATCCCGTCACCTTTTTGAGCCTGGGCCTGGCAGCGTCCGAAGCGATGAGGTCGGCGTCTTTGAAGGTCGCGACATGCTCCGCTATGCCCTTGTTGTGATAGTGGTTGGGCGCAAACAGGAAGCGGACGTCATAGGTCTCTGCAAGTGCCGCACTCGTCTTCTGCACCGGGCTGTAAAGACAGACGCCGTCTTCCCGGAGATCCGTGATCACGCATCTGAGGTTGCCGCGCCGCAGGGTGCTGAGACCCGGAACAGCGTCAACCTGTTCCGGGATCGGGGGTGTCTTCGTCATGCGCTCCGCTCCATGGCCCGCAATTGATCGCACAGCACGCCAACCAGAAAGCGTCCGCCCCGGTTGGACCCGTCCAGACGGTTCTGCACATGAACCCCCATGACCCCGGACACCAGCCCCTTTGCCATTGAAGGACAGTCCGTCGACGGATCGATCCGCGCCTCGGCGGCTGCGTTTTCAAGGCAGGTCTTGAAACAGATCTCGAGTGCCTGCCAGTAGCGCCGGACGGCTTTTTCAAGCCGCGGACTTCCGACCCGTGCATTTTCAATTCCCGTGTTTACCACCAGGCATCCGTGGGCACTGGACGTCATCGAGCCGTCGGTCACCAGCGCTTCCAGGAAATCGACAATGTCCTGAATGTCGCCATCTCTCATCGGCCGCATGGCATGGTCGATGGCCTTTTCGCTGTAGAAATCCAGCGCCTCCAGATAGAGCCCCTCCTTGCCGCCGAACTCGGTCCGAATCGCGAATTGGTTCAGGCCCGTCAGACGTTCCAGCTCCCTGAGGCCGAGGGCCTGGTAGCCATGCTGCCAGAACGCAAGGACCACGCGTTCGATGACCTCTTCCCTGTTGTAGCTCTTCGGACGTGCCATTGAATCATTTCTCTACGATTGCAGTGAAATTATTCCTATACAATTGCAGAGGAATGTCAAGTGCCCGTCTTTCCCGGCTCGGGCGGCTTGCCCCTTCCCTTTTCGTCAGAACCTGTTAAAAGGCGCGCCGCCTGCCGCGAGCAGGCCACCGGTCGCAGCCTACCCGGTGCCAGCGAAAACAAGGGACCACATCGTTGAAAACACTTGTCATCTGTTCCGGCGGAATGGATTCCGTCACTCTTGCGCACAGGATCGCGCAGGATCATGAGCTTGCCGGCCTCATCTCCTTCGACTACGGCCAGCGCCACAGGAAGGAACTGGAGTTTGCCGGTCTGTGCGCCGAAGAACTCGGTACCGAACATATCCTGATGGACATCTCCAACATCGGCCACCAGCTCACCGGCTCGGCTCTGACCGACGATGTCGATGTTCCGGACGGGCACTATGCCGAAGACACAATGAAGATCACCGTTGTGCCGAACCGCAACGCGATCATGCTTGCCATCGCCTTTGGCATCGCGGCCTCGCGCGGCGCCGATACGGTGGCAACGGCCGTCCATGGCGGTGACCACTTCATTTATCCGGACTGCCGCCCGGCCTTTACGTCCAGCTTCGAGACAATGCAGCGCTACGCGCTGGACGGGTATGCCGAAATCAGCCTGTTCACGCCCTATGTCAGCATCAGCAAGGCGGATATCGCCGCCGAAGGCCTGCGGCTCGGCCTCGACTACCGCAAGACCTGGTCCTGCTACAAGGGCGGCGAAAAACACTGCGGGCGCTGCGGCACCTGCGTGGAACGCCGGGAAGCCTTTCATCTGGCAGGCGGCGTCGATCCGACGGACTACGCGGACGCGGACTTCTGGAAAGTGGCCTGCAATGTATAGGATCACGAAGGAATTCCACTTCTCCGCCTCCCACCAGTTGCACGGCCTGCCGGAGGACCATCCCTGTGCCAGGTTCCACGGTCACAACTACGTCGTGGAAGTTGAGCTGGCCTCCGAAGAGCTGAACGCGATCGGCTTTGTCCGCGATTACAACGAACTCAAGTCGCTGAAGACCTATATCGACGAAACGCTCGATCACCGCCATCTCAATGACGTCCTCGGCGATGACTGCGTGACCGCGGAACGCCTGGCGCGGCACCTTTTTGACTGGTGCAGAAAAGCCTGGCCGGAAACGGCGGCCGTGCGCGTCAGGGAAACCCCGAAGACCAGCGCCGAGTACCGGCCGCTTGTCCATGTTCCGCCGGATCAGCGCCCATGACCGCGGCAACGATACGAGTCAACGAGATCTTCGGCCCGACTATCCAGGGAGAGGGCGCCCTGATCGGTCAGCCGACCGTTTTCGTGCGCACCGGCGGGTGCGACTACCGGTGTTCCTGGTGCGATACGCTGCATGCGGTCGACAGCGCCTACAGGGATGAATGGCAGCCGATGACACCCGCCTCGATCCTGATGCAGGTGGACATTCTGTCCGGCGGGCACCCGCTGATGGTGTCGCTCTCCGGCGGCAATCCGGCCATTCAGCCGCTCGGCCCGCTGATCCATCTGGGCCAGGAGGACGGCTACCGGTTTGCACTGGAAACCCAGGGCAGCATCGCAAGGGACTGGTTCGGGGACCTCGATCTGCTGACCCTCAGCCCGAAGCCGCCTTCCAGCGGAATGGAAACGGATTGGCAAAGGCTCGCGGAATGCGTGGAGGCGGCGGGACCGGCAACCCGGGTGGCAATGAAGGTGGTCGTTTTCGACGATGCCGACTATGCCTATGCCCGCGAGGTCGCCAGCCGCTACCCTGGGCAGCCGCTTTACCTGCAGCCGGGCAACCACACACCGCCGCATCCGGGCGAGGAAGACGGCTTCATCGACATGAACGGCATCATGGACCGCATGCGCTGGCTGGTCGGCAAGGTCACGTCGGACCGGCTGTATTCTGCAACCGTTCTGCCGCAACTGCACACGCTGGTCTGGGGCAACCTGAGAGGCGTCTGACCAGGAAACGAACGCCCGCCATCCGGACTGTGAAGCGGAGGGAGGGCGACAAGGAGACAACCATGTCCGACAAGAGCATTTATGAAAACCTGACACAGCTTGGAGCGGCGACGGACCTGCCCGACGATCCGGAAAAAGCCGTCCTGGAAAAGGTGCCGAACCCGCAGGCCGGAACGAAATACATGGTCCGCTTCGTTGCCCCGGAATTCACCTCGCTGTGTCCGATCACGGGCGCCCCCGACTTTGCCCATCTCGTCATCGACTACGTTCCGCGGGACTTCCTGGTGGAGAGCAAGTCCCTGAAACTGTTTCTGGGATCGTTCCGCAATCACGGCGCGTTTCACGAGGACTGCACGGTGTCGATCGGCAAGCGTCTGGTCGACCTGCTGGACCCGGAATGGCTCCGGATCGGCGGTTACTGGTACCCGCGCGGCGGCATACCGATCGACGTTTTCTACCAGACCGGCCCGGCACCCGACGACGTCTGGATCCCAGAGCAGGGCGTCGCCTCCTATCGCGGACGCGGTTAAGGAAGTTCAAGTCACACCCTATTGCGGCGTTGGCAGGGAAAGCTCCGGTGCCGGCTCGATCGTCTGGGTCGTCACCATTTCGAAATTGGGCGCAGTGGTCTCGTAGAGCGCCTTGACGATGAAGCCGTCGTCGCGCGAAAGCCAGTAGGTATACCGGTTTTCCGTGACCATGCCCTGGCTCACCGTCAGGTCGGCGGCAACCTTTTCCAGAACCACCCCGTCGATGGTCTCCTCACCGCACGCGGCATTGCGGATGGTTTCCGCATTGGTCTTTTTCGCCGCGATCGCACCTTCCGCGTTCTGGGCACTGTCGAGATCGCGCACCTTGGCCCATGTCTTGCCCGCGTCCGCCGACTGGTACATGACGTTCTGATAGGTCAGCACCCACGGACCGGCCGGATTGGTCGGCACGGTCATGTGATGATCCTGGCTGAGATAGAGAAAGTCATTGACCGTGGCCGGCGCGCCCTTGAACTGGGTTGTCGCGACCGTTTTCGTCGGAACGCCCTGGTCGAGCTGCATGTAGATCTCGGTGAAACGGTCACTGCAGTCATCGGCGAGAGCAGGCTGCGCAAGCCCGGCAAGGACCACGGCGGCAATCCCGGCCGGCGTCTTCGAAATTGTCATCAGTACCCCCTGAAAAATATCGTATCTGCAACGTGATCCTTGCCGGTCTTCCAACTCTGCGCTCACCTCACTCCGCAGGAGCGTTGGCGCCGCCCGGCCGCCCCCCTTCGAAGGCCTTGTCCTTGATCTCGACGAACTTGTCGGACATCTGCGACAGCTTCGCGTCCCATTCCGGGTTCGGTGTCTGGCCGTCCGTCACCTTGAAGAACACCTGCATCATCAGTGTGATGGCGAGCGGCTCCAGAACGGCGGCCTTCACCGCCCAAGCGAAAATGATCGCAAAGACGAGACCGCCCGCACTCCAAGAACCAGGCATCAGGTAGACCAGCCCGGCAGCCGGTGCGAGCATGAACAGGAACACCAGGATGGCGATGATATAGGTGAAGAGGGCAATGAAGGCGGCGTTCTTCAGCATCGGCTGGTAGTTCTGCCCGTAGAGAACCAGCGCTTCGCGCGCCGAGGCCCAGGCATTGTCGGAGCGGGTGCGAATGGCATGGGCAAGAATCACTTCGTCGACGAACCCAACGGCAACCTTCATGAAGGCCCTGAACAGCGACACAAGACCGTTCAGCCCCGGGATCGGCAGCACCGACGCGATACCTTCGACAACACCGCTGATCGTGCGGATCACGCCTTTCACGAGCTGGTCGAGCCCGAAAAGCGCGCTTGACTGGACGAACCGTTCCTTGACCACGCTTGCGCCATAGGCGACCTGGCCTTGCCCGTCGGGCAGGTCCTTGCCGTCCATCAGTTCCACCAGAACCGCAATATGCCCGGCCTTCACCGTGTAAAGGAGATATTCGCGCAGCAGATAGATCACGGTCGCCGTCAGCCCGAAGCCGATGAGGCCACCCCAGAAAGCGAACCCGGCCTGCGAATCCGGACCGCCGAACCAGCCAAGTCCGTAGCCGACGCCCGCGCCAAATCCGGTAACGACAACATAGGCAACGGCAATGCCGCCATAAACAATCACTCTGAAAATCAGATAAGGAAATGTCCGCACCATCAATCCGACGGCGCGGGAAAAATCAAAATCCCACATAAACTGGCTCCTGTTTTTGACAGGTTTCCACGACAACGGACGTAAGGTTAGCCAATCTTTGGGCGCGGCGACAAGCGGCCACATCACATATGGATATTTTTCGCAGAGAGGTTCGATACCCTCACGTCATCTCTCCGCCTTGTCCCCCGGCGTATCATGATCATGCGGGTGGAAGATCCCGTGATACCAGAAACTGTCCCACAGGTGCCGGTGGCCCGGTTTCTCGCGCATTTCGACACGGTCGAGATGTTCGCCGAAAAGGATCACATTCCCGTCCGGATCGCGGGTTTCGAATTCGCGCATCCGCCAGGGCTGGTCCTTGATGTCCTCTGTGATATTGGCGCCGGACGCCTGCGCCAGGGCATGATAGGCGTCGATCCCGTCGACGAAGCAATAGGCGGTGGTACCGCCGGGCTGGTCGCTCTGCGTCAGGTGGACACCGGCCTCTCCGTATTCGAGAACCGCGTAGCGGACCGGCTCGCCCTCGCCGTCCGCCCACTCGAAGGCGACGGTGAATTTCAGGCTGTCCCGGTAATAGGCGAGCGCTTGGCCGAGATCGCTGACCCGGAGGACCGGGGCGATGTGGGAAATCTTGGGCGGCCGTGCTTGGGACATTGTTCAACCCCGATCTGACAGATTGCGGACGGGGGCACGAACTCAGTAGCACTCCAGGGTGGCTGTCGCGTTTTCGAACCGTCCGTCTTGAAGATCTTGCGTCGAAATCGTGAAATAGACAATCCCGGCGTCGCCCCACGCCCAGTGCATGGCATCGTCGCTCGCCAGGTGCAGGAGCAGGACGCGCGACGTCGGGCCGCCTTTCGGCTCGGACTGGACGCCATCGAAGGCCCCGCCCGTCCGGTGCGGCCGGTTGTCGTTCAACCGGCGCCAGTAGGGTTCGAAACGGCTGAGAACGTCCGCCGGGATCAGAGGCCGGTGTTCGGGATCGGCATAATAATCCGCGACATATTCCCAAAGGCGCACATAGGCCGCGTTGTAGAGCCCGGAAAGCGAGACATCCTGCTCGAACGCCTGCACGCCCTGTTCGCTTCCCTCGGTGTCCCGGAACTCGAAATAGCTGGTCCGGGTCTGGTCGAGATGAACGGCAATATCGGCCCATTCCCCGTTTGAAAGCGCCCTGTCCGGCTCGTCCGAGCGAAGCTGGTTGATGATGTCACGCAGGTCGCGCAAGGCATCCTCCCGCCAGCTCTCGTTGGCACGGATGGTTTCCTGCCGGTAGTTCCGAAGCGAAACCGGCGACGGAAACCGGTCAAGCACCGCGGCCAGTCTCTTGTCGTGTTCCAGCCGTTCCTCCAACTGCCAAAGGCGTTCAAGGTCCGTTTCGGGCTTTGCACCATCCGTTTCGGCGGCAGCACTCAGGGATTGTTCCAGCTCCCTGATCTCGTGTTGCAAGGCGGAGACATCCGGCCTGAGCGCGCGATAGACCTCCGGGTCCTCCAGCGCGTCCAGAACCGTTTGCGGCAGATCAGGCTTGAGGGGCTGCTTGGCGAGGCGGGTCTCGATAGACGTCAGGACGGCAAGCGCCATCCGCACGGTGAACGGCTCCGGCACCGGTGGACGTTCGGCATCGGAGACCTCCTTGCCCGCATAAAGCACATGCGCGAAGCGGTCCGGCGCGACGCGCAGGACTTCGCCGTCACGAACGACCCGGTTCGGCACGGTCACGAAATCAACCGGCCAGCGGCGCCAGGTGTTCGGGACGCCACCTGCGCCCCCGGAATGCCCATCATGAGGCGCTGTTTGGGTTCCGTCACGGACCGGATCCAACTCCGGAGGCGCCGGACGCTCGGACCCGAGCACGCGCGTGTGGATCACTTGGCAGCCTTCGGTCCGCCCGTCCAGATCGCGGGTGTTCGGATCAATGAAAAAGAGAAGCCAGCCGTCGCGCGGCCCCAGCCCGCCCCAGAGTTCCTCCGGCAGCTCCGCACAACAGATCTGCCCCAGAAAATGAAGCGGGATTTCGCCGCGCTGCGGATGGCCGAGCGAGATCGATTTCGGCCAAGGTACGTTGTCGGGCATCATCGGAAGCCCGCCGAACCATGATCGTGGCTTTTCATCGGAGCGGATCGGAACCTGTCTGCGCAGCACAACCGAAACCGTTTCCAGTATTTCAGCCGACACCCGTCGTGATGTGTCCGGAGGGGAAACGGAACTCGCGGCGCCGCCGTCGAATGCCAGCCGCGCGCTGTCGGCGGCACTCCCGGTGCCTGCACGGGCCGCCGGCTCCGGGACGGGCCGCCTGATGCGCCGCGCCGCCCGGTTGCTGGATTGCTCGAGGATATCGTGGATACGATCCGGCTCGACCGTGAAGGCGGGCGAGACCGTTCTCAGCTTGGGGCCCCTGGGGAGAAAGCCGACAATTTTAGACAAAAACAGCCAAAATCCGATAATAAAAATCATTAATAGTAAAGTTAACCCTGCAATAAATACCAATCCTGCTTCGCTATAAATATCCTCGGGCATTGCAACGTCCAAATATTATCAGTCTCACACCTCATATTTACTTTCAGACATTAAGCTCGGGTAAATTGAATTGTGAGAAAGATAACGAACGCGCCAAGTTTCCTGGTCAATAACGAAAACGGGCCCCGAAGGGCCCGCTCAAAGTTCAATCCGGCTTCAACAGGGATCAGCTGCTCACCAGGTTCCGCAGCACGTAGTGCAGGATGCCGCCGGCCTTGATGTATTCCAGCTCGTCCTCGGTATCGACGCGGCACAGGCACTCGATGGTCTTGGTGGTGCCGTCCTCGTAGGTGACTTCCACGTCCATCATCTGCCGCGGCTTGATGTCGGCGATGCCCCGGATGGTGACGCGCTCGGTGCCCTTGATACCGTGGGACTGCCAGCTCTCGCCTTCCTTGAAGGTCAACGGAATGACGCCCATGCCGACAAGGTTGGAGCGGTGGATGCGCTCGAAGGACTGGGTGATCACGGCGCGCACGCCGAGCAGCTTGGTGCCCTTGGCCGCCCAGTCGCGCGAGGACCCTGTGCCGTATTCCTTGCCCGCGAAGATCACCAGCGGCGTGCCGGCTTCCTTGTATTCCATGCAGGCGTCGTAGATCCATTCCTTCTTGCCGTCCTTCATCGTGACGCCGCCTTCGACGCCCGGCACCATCTGGTTCTTGATGCGGATATTGGCAAAGGTGCCGCGCATCATGACCTGGTGGTTGCCGCGGCGCGAGCCGTAGGAGTTGAAGTCCTTGCGGGCGACCTGGTGCTCGGACAGATACTGGCCCGCCGGGCTGTCGGCCTTGATGGCACCGGCCGGAGAGATGTGGTCGGTGGTGATGGAATCCAGGAACAGGCCCATGACCGCGGCATTCTCGATGTCCTCGAGCGGCTGCGGTTCCATGGTCATGCCCTCGAAGTAAGGCGGGTTCTGGACGTAGGTCGAGGAGACCGGCCAGGTATAGGTCAGCCCGCCTTCCACCTTGATGTTCTGCCAGTGTGCATCGCCCTTGAAGACGTCGCCGTAGCGCCCGCGGAACATCTCTTCGGTGATGGAGGCGCGGATGAGATCGGTGATCTCTTCCGTGCTCGGCCAAATGTCCCGGAGATAGACCGGATTGCCGTCCTGGTCATTGCCGAGCGGGTCTTCGGTGATGTTGACGTTCAGGTTCCCGGCGATGGCATAGGCGACAACCAGCGGCGGCGATGCAAGGTAGTTGGCGCGCACATCCGGGTTCACCCGTCCTTCGAAGTTGCGGTTGCCGGACAGAACCGAGCAGGCGATCAGGTCGTTGTCGTTGATCGCAGCCGAAATGGCCGGATCGAGCGGACCGGAATTGCCGATACAGGTGGTGCAGCCGTAACCGGCTAGGTCAAAGCCGAGCGCGTCGAGATCGTCCTGCAGGCCGGCCTTTTCCAGGTAGTCGGTCACAACCTGGGAGCCCGGCGCCAGCGAGGTCTTCACCCACGGCTTGACGTCGAGGCCCTTTTTCAGCGCGTTGCGGGCGACGAGGCCCGCTCCGATCAGAACCGACGGATTGGACGTGTTGGTGCAAGAGGTGATTGCCGCGATAACAACGTCGCCATTGCCGAGATCGTGGTCCTTGCCCTCGACCGCGACCCGCTTGGAAAGTTCGTCCGCTTTCTTGAACTCTTCCGCCATGGTCTTTGCGAAGCCGCTGGCGGCATCAGAAAGATTGATGCGGTCCTGCGGGCGCTTGGGCCCGGAGACGGCCGGAACGACCGTGGTGATATCAAGTTCCAGCGTATCGGTGAATTCGGGCTCTTCGCCGCCGGCGCGGAACATGCCCTGTGCCCTGGAATAGGCCTCGACGAGGGCAACCCGGTCCTTGTCGCGGCCGGTCGCCTCAAGATATTTCAGCGTTTCGTTGTCGACCGGGAAGAATCCGCAGGTCGCGCCGTATTCCGGAGCCATGTTGGCGATGGTCGCCGCATCTTCCAGCGACAGGTTATCGAGACCGGGCCCGTAGAATTCCACGAACTTGCCGACAACGCCCTTCTGGCGCAGCATTTCCACCACCCGCAGCACCAGGTCGGTCGCGGTGATGCCCTCATTCAGCTTGCCGGTCAGCTTGAAGCCGATGACTTCCGGGATCAGCATGGAAATCGGCTGGCCGAGCATGCCGGCCTCCGCCTCGATGCCGCCGACGCCCCAGCCCAGAACCGCCAGCCCGTTGACCATCGTCGTGTGGCTGTCGGTGCCGACAAGCGTATCCGGGTAGGCGATCGTCTCGCCGTTTTCTTCCTTGGTCCACACCGTCTGCGCAAGATATTCCAGGTTCACCTGGTGACAGATGCCAGTTCCGGGAGGCACGGCGCGGAAATTGTCGAATGCGGACTGGCCCCAGCGCAGGAATTCGTAGCGCTCCTGGTTGCGCTCGTATTCCAGTTCCACATTCAGCTTGAACGCGTCCTTGGTGCCGAAATAGTCGACCATCACCGAGTGGTCGATGACCAGGTCGACCGGAACCAGGGGATTGACCTTTTCCGGGTCGCCGCCGAGCTTCACCGCGGCATCGCGCATGGCCGCAAGATCGACGACCGCGGGAACGCCGGTAAAGTCCTGCATCAGCACGCGCGCAGGCCGGTAGGAGATCTCGTGCGAGGATTTTTTCTCCTTCAGCCACTCGGCACAGGCAACGATGTCTTCCCTGGTGACAGAGCGGCCGTCTTCGAAGCGCAGCAGGTTCTCAAGAACGACTTTCAGGGAAAACGGCAGCTTGGAGACACCTTCTAGACCGTTTTTCTCCGCTTCGGGAATGGAGAAATAGGTGTAGGTCTTGTCACCGACCTGAAGAGTCTTTTTGCAATTGAAACTGTCAAGGGACTGGGTCACGGCACGTGCTCTCCTTCACTGTCCGCAGCAGCAGGTTCGCGTCTGACCCGCTGCCTGTCATGATCTCCGGCGGCTCCGCGGATGGAGCCGAAAATGCCCGTTTCCGGTGGACCGACGGGCTATGCCGTCGAATGCGCACCGCCTCGCTGCCCCTATACAAAACTTTGGCGCTGATCACCAGCGTTAGCGCACGATTGTCCCGCAAGCGGGGCAACAAGTGATCGGCCGTGAAGGCTGGAGCCCCGTCGAACGGATCAGATTTTATATACAAACGTATACAAAAATTTCCAGACCTGGACATGAGGATTTTTGACGCCGTTTCCCGCCACCGGCACGGGACGAAGGGCCCTGTGCGGATTGACAATGTCAATACAACCAGAGATCGGACTTTGCCGTTGGCACCGGATTATTGCCACGTTAACCCGTTCCCGCTATCAAAACGGCCATGCGGCGCTTGTTTCTGACCTTCCTGATACTCGGCCTGACGGCCCCCCTGATCGCGGTCAACGCGCAGGAACCGGTTCGCGAACCGCTGGAAATCGGGGACTCGGGCGAGGAATATCTACGGTCGATCCGCCTGCGGGGGATCGATCCGGACGTCGCCTACTATGATCCCACGGCCCCGGCGCCCAAGCTTGAAACCGAACAGCAGCCCCTGCAGCCGGCGGCCCGTTCCGGATCGGAAAACGTCCCGTTGCCCGGTGCGCGCTGGACCTTCATGCTGATTGCCGGTCTCATCCTGGCCGGCATCATCTATCTTGTGCTCCGCTTCGGCGGAAACATCGCGATCACGCTGCAAAGAGACGCAGACAACCCCGAAAGCCGCCGCGCAGCCGGGCCTCAGAACACGCCGGCCTGGGCGGAAAAACTCGGATCGTTCAATGATATCCTGGGGATCGCGGACAGGCGCCAGGCCCTGGTTTTGCTGACGCAGAAGGTTCTGGCGACTCTGGCGACGACCAACGGCGTCCTCATGCAGCGCAGCTGGACCGCGCGCGACACCTTGCGCAACATCCCGCTCGCGGACGCCCAGCAGACCCTTCTGCGCGCGCTTGTCCTGACCAGTGAGCGCGTGCAGTTCGGCGGCCGGGACGTGTCGGAGGACGAGTTCCGGGACCATGTCTCTTCCTGCCAGCGACTTCTGGGAGCCGGTGCATCATGAGCGAGACGTCCACAGCACCCCGCTCCGGCGGCCCGCGCATCGAGGTCCTCGTGATTGCGGCCGTCGTCGTCGTTGCCGCGCTGGCCGTCTGGTATGTCATGTCGCAGCGCCAGCAGACCCTGCGCAGCTCGCCGTCGGGCCTGGACGGCCTCCAGGTCTGGCTGACCTCCAATGACATCACCTCCTACAATTTTTCCGGCGGCTGGCCGATCGACCAGACCACCGTCGATCTCCTGATCCTGCCCATCTATGACACCGCGCTGGACGTCGCGCGCACACCGCCGGCGTCCAAGGAGGAATATCTGCTTCAGTCGGATGAATATGACTTCGCGACCGAGTCAATCCTCACCAAGGCGCAAACCGTTCCAACACTTGTCGTGCTGCCGAAGTGGCGCAGCGGCATGCGCCTCACCGGGATCGCGCACCCGGTGCTGCTGATCGAACCCGGCAAGATCGGGGACACACTTGAGGAAATCACCGGCGGGGGTACAGCGGACCTTGTCTACGGACGAACGCCTTTTACCGACTTCAGCTATCGCACCACGGATGGCGCCACGCTCGGAGCCAGGCTCTATGCCGCACAGATGTTCCGCAAGGAGGGCTGCGATCCGATCATAGGGACATCCGATGCGATGATATTGGGCAGTTGCCCGCTTCCCGCCGACGCATCGCTTGAGGAGGACGGCGCACGCGATCGCGTGCTTGTCCTGTCAGACCCGGATCTTCTGAACAACCACGGTCTTCGTCTCGGCGACAACGCGCAAATCGCGGCGGACTTCCTGTCGTCACGGACCGGCGAGGGCAACATCGTTATCGACTACAGCCGCACATCCTGGTTGCGCGATCCGTTCCAGGAACCGGTTCGCGAACGCACATGGGCCGATCTCAGCCGTTTTTTCGGTCCGCCCTTTCTCATTCTGTGGCTTGGCGCGGGTGCCCTGCTCGTGCTGTTCCTGTGGTCCGCCGCACTCCGGTACGGGCCGGTCCTGCGCGAGCGCGCCACGGCCGGCTCGGGCAAGGCACTCGCCATCGAGGCGCGGGCCCGGCTGATGCGGCTTTCCGGTCAGGACGGGGCGCTCGTGCACGAATATGCAGCCGCCCGGATATCGGCGGTGGCGGCCTCGCTCTTCGGGCCTTCACACGCCCGCCACTATGCGAGCGAGGATGAATTCCTGAAATTCGCGGACCGCCGGCATCCGGACGAGGCAGCCCGGCTCCGGTCGGTCCTTGCCGAGATCAGACGACTGCCCGCACGCATTCACGCCGCAGAAGCAATTCACCTCATAGACGAGTTCGAACAGGTTTTGGAGCAAATCACCCATGACGCTTGAGGTCCTACGCCAACGCACGGACACCCTGAGAGCCGAGATCGGAAAAGCCGTCCTCGGCCAGGACGAAATCATCGACCTTCTGCTGGTCGCTCTGTTTGCGCGGGGTCATGTCCTGCTTGAAGGACCTCCGGGAACGGCCAAAACGCTTCTGGCGCGCAGTTTTTCCGCTGCGCTCGACCTTGATTTCGGCCGCATCCAGTTCACGCCGGATCTCATGCCCGGTGATGTTCTCGGCACCTCGATCTTCGATTTCAGGACGAATGAATTCAATCTGACCAAGGGACCGGTCTTTTCCCAAGTGCTGCTTGCAGATGAAATCAACCGCGCGCCACCCAAGACCCAGGCCGCCCTGTTGCAGGCCATGAACGAGCGCACGGTTTCGATTGATGGCACCGACCATTCCCTCGGCAGCGAATTCATCGTTGTCGCGACGCAGAACCCGATCGAACAGCAGGGCACCTACCCCCTGCCCGAGGCCCAGCTGGACAGGTTCCTGTTCAAGCTCATGATCGATTTCCCGCCCGAGGCGACGGAAATGGCCATCCTGCGCCAGCATGCGGCACAGCCGCTGGAATCGGGACTGGAAACGGCGACGCTGTCGAAGGTGCTGGACGCGGCCGCGCTCGCGGAAACCCGCAAGCTGGTCGACGGCATCATCCTGAAGGACGACATCCTCGCCTATATCCTCCGTCTCGTCAGGGCGACACGCCAGAATTCCGAAATCGCATACGGCGCCTCGACCCGCGCCGCCGACGCGCTGGTCAGCGCAACGCGGGCGACCGCAGCGCTCAACGGGCG
The DNA here is from genome assembly GCF_965232425.1 of Roseibium sp. Taxonomy (GTDB): domain Bacteria; phylum Pseudomonadota; class Alphaproteobacteria; order Rhizobiales; family Stappiaceae; genus Roseibium. Next base: position 2,729,714 of record NZ_OZ246971.1, on the reverse strand, counting down.
CGACTTCGCCATCCCCGACGACGTCAAACGCCTGTTCGTGCCGTCGCTTCGCCACCGGATCGTTCTTGGTCCGGCTGCCGAAATCGAGGGGCGCAGCGCCGATCAGGTTCTAGACAACATTCTCAACCAGATCGAGGCACCGCGCTGATACGTCCGTCGAAAAGATTGCTCGCCCTTGCCGGCGTGACGCTTCTGGTCTCCTTGACCATGATCGTCGCGAGCACGGCGCTGCGCGATCTTGCCCTTCTTCCCTGGTTGCTTCTCGGACTGCTGGTCGCCTTCGACATGGCGTCATCGCTGCAGCGTCCGAAAAATCTGACCTTCGAGGCACCCCCGGAAATCTTCGTCGGTGAGACGGTCCGCCTCCGGCTCGCCCTTGATCGGGCACCGCGGAACCTGAGCGCGAAACTGGAGTGGCCGGAAGGCCTGAGCGGCGCGCACGAGATCGCCTTTCTGCCCGGTGCCGACGGCACCGGCCGCGCGGACATGGAGGTCCGCGCGGTGCGGCGGGGCATCTGGCATCTGGAACATCTCTGGCTGTTCTGGGTGTCGAAGCTGAGACTGCTCGAGTTCGTCCCGAGGCTCAACATGGAAGCCGAACTTCGTGTCGTGCCCAACATCCGGCAGGTGCAATCCGGTGAAATCACGACGACGGTCATGTCGACCCTCTACGGTGTCAAGGAAAACCGCGCCCTCGGCGAGGGATCCGAATTCCACCAGCTGCGCGACTTCGTGCCCGGCATGGACATAAAGTCGATCGACTGGAAACGTTCGGCCAAGCGCCGCTCGCTGGTCGCCAAGGAATTGCGCGCGGAACGGAACCACCACGTGATCATCGCCCTCGACAACGGCTATCTCATGCGCGAGGAAATCGCCGGCCTGCCGAAGATCGACCACGCGGTCACGGCGGGTCTCGCAACGGCCTGGGCCGCCGCGGTCGGCGGCGATCTCGTCGGCTACTATTCCTATGATGTCCGCCCCAGAACCTTCGCCGCCCCGGCCCCCGGACGCAATGCCTTTGCCCGCTTGCGCAACTGGACCGCGGAACTCTCCTATGTCAGCCGGGAGACCAATCACACGCTCGCGCTCACGGAACTGAACGCGCGCACGCCCAAGCGCAGCCTGATCATTGTCTTCACCGACTTCATCGACACGACCTCGGCGGAACTTCTGATCGAGAATATCGGCATCCTTGCAAAGCGCCATCTCCTGATCTTCGTCGCCATTCGCGATCCCGACATGGAAACCCTGGTTGAAACTGCGCCGGACAGCCTCGACGGCGCGGCGACCCTCGTTGCGGCCAACCAGTCCATGAACGAACGCAGGCTCGTGCTGGAAAGGCTTGCCCGCATGGGAGTGACGATCGTCGACGCCAAGCCGAACGCGGTCACGGCCCGCCTGATTTCGACCTACCTGGAAATCAAGGCGCGGGAGATGATTTGATGCAGGATCAGGATCTCATGCGCTCGGCGCGCTTTCGCAAGGAGCGGGAAGCTGACTGGCAGCGGCTTGAGCAGCTCGTCCTGTCCGCGGAAAGCCGCGGCGTGCAGCACATGGATTTCGCAGAGGCCCGGGACCTGGCATCCCTCTACCGGCAGGCGACGACATCGCTCGCAATCGCGCGCGAAATCTCACTCGACAGGGCATTGCTCGGCTACCTGGAAGCTCTGACCGCCCGCGCCTACCTGTGTGTCTATGCGCCTCAGGAACGCCTTGGCGGCCTCTTTCGGAAGTTCTTCACCTACAGCGCGCCCCAGGCCATGCGCCGCTCCTGGCCTTTCATCCTGCTCGGGTTCCTGTGCATGGGGCTGGGCGCCCTTTCCGGATACCTGCTCTATTTCGAAAGCCCGGACTGGTACTACGTCTTCATGCCGGCGGAACTGGCCGGCGGACGCGGACCCGACGCCACCTACGAAGCCCTCCGGTCCGTCATTTACGACGAGAACCCGGACGCTTCCGGACTGGGCGCGTTCGCTACCTATCTGTTCTCGCACAATACCCGCATCGCGATCTTCGTCTTCGGACTGGGCGTGTTCGCCTGTGCGCCCGCGATCGTTCTCACATTCTACAACGGCCTGATGCTTGGGGCCTTTTATGCGCTGCATGTCGACCGCGGCCTCGGCCCGGACATCGCCGGCTGGCTGTCGATCCACGGGGTCACGGAGCTCTCGGCAATCTGCATCGCCTGTGCCGGCGGGCTGAAGCTCGGAACAGCATTGATGTTTCCCGGTGACGTCTCGCGCATCACGTCGCTGCGGCTGGCGGGCCGAGATGCCCTGAAACTGGCGCTTGTCGCCGCGCTGATGCTTCTGGTCGCGGCATTCCTGGAAGGTTTCGGCAGGCAGCTCGTCCAGGACATCTACATGCGCTTCATCATCGGCTGGGGCATCGGCGCGCTCTGGCTGAGTTGGTTTGTGTTCGCGGGGCGTGACCACAAATGATCCCAAGGCTGCGGAAAAAACGGAAAACGGAACGCCCTTCGCCCGATCAGCTCATGCCGCCGGAAGGCGTGCCGCTGACAATGCAGGTTGCCGGTGTCGGTGTCCGGCTCGGTGCGCAGATCGTCGACATCGCCATCACGACCGCCGCTCTAATCTGCATCATGATCCTGTTTGCAACGCTGAACATCACCGGACCGCAGACCCTCGTGGCAATCGGCGCGCTCCTGTTCTTCCTCATTCGCGTTCCCTATTACATCCTCGCCGAACTGGCCTGGAACGGTCAGACGCTCGGCAAGCGCATCATGAAGATCAAGGTCGTCTCCCATGACGGCGGTCCCCTGACGACCCACGCTCTGGTCCTTCGCAACATGATGAAGGAAGCCGAGGTGTTTCTGCCCGGGACGCTTGTTCTGATGCTGGACGCGTCCTCCCCTCTGTCATCGCTCCTTGCCTTCGGGTGGATCGCGGTGTGCCTGTTCATACCGATCTTCGACCGCTATCGCCGGCGGCTGGGCGACATGATGGCCGGCACGCATGTTATCCACCTGCCGGTCCCAGTGCTCCTGAAGGACCTCGCTCGGGAACCCCGCGCGCTGACCCAGGACCGCAAGGGGTTCGTGTTCCTGTCCCACCAGCTCGACCATTACGGCGCGTTCGAACTGCAGACACTGGAGGGGCTCCTGCGCGCGCAAGAGACGCGCCCGGCCGGCAATATCCTGGCGGAACGGGACAAGACGATCGCAACGATCGTCGAGAAGATCCGCAAGAAGATCGGCTATGCCAGCCCCGTTCCGCCCGGAGACCGGATGAAGTTTCTGCAGGCCTTCTACAAGGCACAGCGCGAGCATCTGGAACAGCGCCAGCTTTTCGGAGACCGACGCGAAAACAAGCACTATGCGAAGAACGGCGAGGATGCGTGAGTGACCTGCTGAAATCTTCCGGAGATCCGGAGTTAGTACCAATCGCGCCAGGGCTGGAGCACAAATGACGGACGCGCAGATTCCGGAACCTCAGATACCGCTTGGCGTCGGCACCCTTGTTGCAGAGAGCTTCTCCACTCTGGGCAGGCATTTTTTCCCGGTTCTGCTGATCGGCTTCGTGCCCAGCCTGCTGGGTGTCGTTCTTTCGGGTTCGCTCGTCGGTTTCGATACGGTCCTGAGCCTGGAGGAAACAGAAACCGCATCCGGAGGCGCCAGTGCGTTGACCGGGCTGGTGGACCTGGTCGTCTACTCGGTCACGACCGCCTTTCTGGTCCAGTTGGCCTATGACGCAAAACTGGAACGGCCAATCAGGCTCGGCAAATACATGGCTCCCGCCCTGGCGTCGATCTTTCCGATCGCAATACTCGGCATCGTCGTCGGCCTGCTCATGGGGGTCGCCGCGCTCGCCTTCATCATCCCGGGTCTCTGGGTCTACGCCGTGTTTTCCGTGATGGAACCTGCCGTTGTCATCGAGCGGCTTGGCTTCAAGGGGCTGGGCCGCAGCGCGAAACTGACCAAAGGCTACCGCTGGCCAATTCTCGGGGCGCTTTCAATCACCTGGATCTGCGCCATGGTGATCATCGTCCTGGCGCTGTTTGTGACCGATCTGGCAATGAGCAGCGGTATCCTGGCGTTGTCGATCATCCTATACGCCGCCCTCACTGCGATCGGTACGGGCCTTGTCAGTATCCTGACTGCGCTGATTTACGCCCGGCTCCGCGAAATCAAGGAGGGCGTGAGTGTCGACCAGATCGTATCGGTCTTCGACTGAAGCCTGCGAGATTGCCGGTGACGTTGTTGCATGGACGAATTGGAAAGCGAGGAAGATGTGATGGTGGATGTTTCGACGGTTCAGCCCCGGCAGCCGCTGGGGGTAACGACGTTGCTTGGAGACAGTTTCGCAATCTTCTTCGGTAACTTTTTCAAGGTCTACCTGCTGGCCTTCGGTCCGACACTGGTCGGTCTGATCCTGTCGGGTGCCCTCATCGGATTCGGCACACTGGCGGGCACCTCCGTTCCCGACTTCGACGGAACAGGCATCGCGATCGCCATATTTCTGGTGATCATCATCCAGTTCGTGGTCTATGCCGTAACAACGGCCTTGCTCGTTCAACTCGCCTATGACGCGAAAATGAACAGGCAACCGCGCATGGCCAGATATCTCGGTCCGGCATTCTCGACCCTGCTGCCCCTGATCATCCTCAGCATCATATCGGGTATCCTGATGATGATCGGCTTGGCGCTGCTTGTCGTGCCCGGGCTGTGGATCCTGGCCCTATTTTCCGTGCTGGCGCCAGCGATCGTCATCGAAAGGGCCGGCTTTGGCGGTCTTGGCCGCAGCGCAGGGCTGACGAAGGAATACCGCTGGCAGATCGTCGGACTGATCGTGCTGTTCCTGCTCATCCTGATCGGCATCAACATGGTGATCGGCGTCGCATCAGCCCTCGTGTCCATGCTGTTCGGAAACCTTGTCCTGGACCTGATCCTGGAAGCCCTGGTGTCCACATTCGGCGCAGGCCTCTTCAGTATCCTGATCGCGCTGATTTACGCCCGGCTCCGCGAAATCAAGGAAGGGGTGAGCGTTGACCAGATCGCCTCCGTGTTTGACTGACCCTTCGGACCGGTCCGTGTCCGCTGCACCGCTTGTGGACAGGTACCGTTGCTCTTATTGTCAGGATCCCCGGGACGAGTCGCTCGCGTTTCAGGTGCAGGCACAACGCCCCGGAGATTTTTGCATTAAGTGATTCTTTTTGACGAAAACGGAGTAATTGCATGACGGACACAGGTTACAGCCAACCCATGGCGTCGCTCGGTGTCGGCTCGATTGTCGGCGAGAGTTTCTCGATTCTGTTCGGCCACTTCATCAAGATCATCATCATCGGTTTCGTACCCACGCTGATCGGCTTCCTGATCTCGGGCGCACTGACCGGTTTCAACGTCGCCCTTGGTCTGGAAGTTCAGGAGTTCTCGGGACCGGGCAGCGTCGTTGCGAGCATTCTGTCGCTGCTGATCAATATGGTGGTCTATTCCATCACGACGGCACTTCTCGTTCAGCTTGCCTATGACGCAAAACTGTCCCGTCCCATCCAGCTCGGCCGGTACATCGGACCCGCCATCAGCGTCATCGTCCCGCTTGCGGTCATCACGATCGTCGTGTCGATCCTGGTATCCATCGGCGTGGTCCTGTTCATCGTTCCCGGACTGTGGGTTTATGCGGTGTTTGCCGTGATCGCTCCCGTCATCGTCATCGAACGTGCCGGTTTCGGCGCAATGGGACGCAGCCGCTTTCTCACCAAGGAGTATCGCTGGCCGATCGTCGGCGCGCTGATACTCGGGATCATCCTGTCCGTGATCATCAGCTTCCTCGCCGTCTTTGTGGTCGGCCTGATCGCCAGCATCGGTTCCATCGGACTTATCATCGGCGTCGTGCTGTTTGCCGGAATGTCCACGCTCGGCGCAGGCTACATCAGTATCCTCATCGCGCTGATCTACGCCCGGCTCCGGGAGATCAAGGAAGGCGTGAACGTCGACCAGATCGCGTCCGTCTTCGATTGAGCGGGCAACGAAGCGCTGCGTCAATGCGCAGCGTTTCATCTCAAACCTGCGGGCCACTCAGCGGACTTTCGTGCCCGCTAAAGAACCCGGGCAATTGACACAAGACAAGTCGCCGAAATGTCTTGCGTGATACCAGTGCGCGGAACTAACAAGACGAACGTGCCCTTTCATGCGGAGCAGTCTTCTGAAGCTTGTTGCCGAAAACCTGACGATCGACCGCGGTGGACGCCGGGTGTTTCAGGATCTGTCCTTTACCGTTGAAAAAGGGGAAGCCCTCGTCGTGACCGGTGCCAACGGCATCGGCAAATCGTCCCTGCTCAGAACGCTGGCCGGGCTCGTGCCGCTTGCGTCCGGCACATTGCAGCTGGACGGCGGAATACCCGACATTCTGCCGCAAGAGCAGGCGCACTATTTCGGCCATCAGGATGCGGTCAAACCGGCGCTCTCCGTTCTGGAAAATCTCCACTTCTGGCAGAGTTTCACCGCGTCTTGCGAACCGGGCGGCTTCAACGGCGGAAAGTGCACGCCGCGAGAGGCATTGGAAACCCTCGGGATCGGCCACACCGCGCAACTCCCTGCAGCCTATCTTTCTGCCGGGCAGAAACGGCGCCTGTCCCTGTCGCGTCTTCTGATCACGCCGCGGCCGGTCTGGCTCATGGACGAGCCGACATCCGCGCTCGACAAGGCGTCCGAACAGCAGCTTCTCGGCCTGATGAATGCCCATCTGGAAAACGGCGGCCTCATCGTCACGGCAACGCATACCGACCTCGCACTCGACCAGATCCGCACGCTGCACCTGAAGGCGAGCGACCCGGCCGCGTTGCCGATGGAGGATGCCCTGTCATGAGCGGTTGGGCGATGGCCTTGTTCAGGCGCGATCTGCGTCTCTCGGTCCGCGTCGGCGGCAGCGCGCTGGTGGGTGTCCTGTTCTTTCTGGCCGTGGTCACCGTCATTCCGTTCGGTGTCGGTCCGGACCTCAATCTTCTGGCCCGCATCGGTCCGGCCATCCTTTGGATCGGCGCTCTGCTGGCAACCCTACTCGGGCTCGACCGGCTGTTTCAGGCGGACCGGGAGGACGGCACCCTCGACCTGATGATGATGTCCGGCCGCCCACTTGAACTCGTCGTGCTGGTCAAATGCCTGGCCCACTGGATCGCGACCGGATTACCGCTGGTCGTTGCGGCCCCGCTTCTCGGCGTGTTTTTGAACCTCGACCCGGTGTCGATGGGGGCCGTCACCCTGACGCTGCTCGTCGGAACACCCGCGCTCACCCTGATCGGTGCGATCGGCGCGTCCTTGACCGTGTCGCTGCGAAAGGGAGGCCTGCTGCTTGCCGTTCTTGTCATCCCCATCGCGATCCCCGTTCTGATCTTCGGCGTCAGCTCGGCCGATGCCGCCATTCATGACCCGGTCCCGTTCCTGACGCCGTTCCTGATCCTGTGTGCGCTCACTTTGATCGCAGCGGTTGTCGGTCCCGTCGCTTCGGCCGCCGCCCTGCGTTTCTCCTCGGACTGAGTCGCCAGACGTGAACATCGCTCATTCTTGATCGAGCGCAATGCCGTCTGCGACAAGGCAGTGCATTGAAGGAACCGGGAGAGTGCAGTAAGTAAGACACCATGGCATTTTGGGATTATGCAAATCCGACGCGGTTCTTGAGGCTGGTGCAGGTCATTCTGCCCTGGCTCGTCGGCCTGTGCGTGATCACCTTCGCAATCGGGCTCTACATGAGCTTCCAGGCACCCGAAGACTACCAGCAGGGTCAGACCATCCGGATCATGTACATCCATGTCCCGGCCGCCTGGCTATGCATGATGTGCTACACCGTCATGTCGCTTTCCTCGATCGGGACGCTGGTCTGGAAACACCCGCTCGCGGATGTTTCAGCAAAAAGTGCTGCCCCGATCGGCGCCGCCTTCACTTTCATGGCCTTGCTGACCGGATCCTTGTGGGGCAAGCCCATGTGGGGAACCTACTGGGTCTGGGATGCGCGCCTGACATCCGTCTTGGTGCTCTTGATCATGTATCTGGGTCTCATGACCCTTTGGCGCACGATGGATGACCCGATCAAGGCCGGCAAGGCCGCAGCCGTGCTGACGCTTGTCGGCGCGCTCAACCTGCCGATCATCAAGTTTTCCGTGGACTGGTGGAACACCCTTCATCAACCCGCCAGCGTCATGCGCTTTGACGGGCCGACCATTCACCCGGACCAGCTCTGGCCGCTCCTGATCATGGCGGTGGCCTTCACGCTGCTGTTCTTCGTGCTGCACCTGATGGCGATGCGCAACGAAATCCTGCGCCGCCGCGTTCGTGCGCTGCGCATGAGAGCGGCGAGCGCCTCACATCCTGGAACCGCTGCGGCGACAGCGCAGCCTGCGGAGTAAGCCCATGGATCTCGGACCGCATTCCGGTTTCATCATCGCATCCTACGCGCTTTGCTTTCTGACGGTCGTGGCCCTTGTTGCCTGGGTCAGGATCGACAAGATCGTCCAGGACCGTGCGCTGAGACAGCTCGCCGAACAGGGAATTTCACGCAACCGACCGGACACCAGCAAACAATGACCGAAATGGAAGCACCGGAAACCGGGCTCGATCCGGACAAGACCTCCGAAGGCACAGCCGGGAAACGCGGCTTCCCGGTTCTGGTCCTGCTGCCTCTCGTCGTGTTCCTGGCTCTGGCCGGATTGTTCATGTTCCAGCTTCTGATGGGCAACGATCCCCAGAAGATCCCGTCCGCGCTGATCGACAAACCCGCCCCCGAGTTTTCCCTTGCCGCCGTGGAAGGCATCTCAAGCGATGGTGCTCCGGTTCTGGGATTTTCCCGCGACGACCTGCTCGGCGAGGTATCTGTTGTCAACGTGTTCGCGTCCTGGTGCGTCCCCTGCCGCCAGGAACATCCGCTCCTGGAAGATCTGGCAAAGGTCGACGGCATTCAGCTGCTCGGCATCAACTACAAGGACAAGCCGGAAAATGCCCGGCGGTTCCTTGGAAGTCTCGGCAATCCCTACAGCCGCATCGGCGCGGATCCGGCCGGAAGGACGGCCATCGAATGGGGCGTCTACGGGGTGCCGGAAACCTTCGTCATCGATAGGCAAGGCACGATCCGATACAAGTTCATCGGACCGCTGAGCCCCGCGTCCTACCAGGAAGTCTTCCTGCCGGAACTCAGTAAAATCATGGCTGAGAACCGGTAACGGCCAGATCGGCCGATTTCACATTTCCGCGAATTTCCCCCGATCTCTCCGATGTCACCGGCTCGTGACTCGCGATTGAAAGCCAAGTTGCATATTTTACCAGCAACCGAAAAAGGAAACGAGCCAAATGGTGGGTCTTGAATTTCGGAAAGCGCAACGGGCTTTCCGGTCGTGTGCTGTTGTTCTGGCGGGAATAGCCGGACTGGTCTTGTCGATTGACGTCGCCGACGCCCAGCCGAAAAAGGTGGTGGAACTGTTCACGAGCCAGGGCTGCTCGTCGTGTCCGCCAGCGGACAAGCTGGCCGAACGCCTGGTTGAGGAAGACAACGATGTCCTGACGGTTCTGATGCCGGTCGATTACTGGGACTATCTCGGGTGGAAGGACACCCTTGCCAGCCCGGTCCATTCCCAGCGGCAGCGCGCCTACGCCACCCGTCGCGGCGACCGGTCGGTCTATACTCCGCAGATGGTCATCAACGGCGAGGAACATGTTGTCGGCAGTCGCGAACGCGACGTCCGGGCGGCCCTGGACCGCGCCGACCCGTTCACCGCAGAGGTAGATCTGACAATATCCGACATGGTCGTTCAGGCCGATCTGGACGGGCAACTGCCTGCCGGTGCCAAGATGGCAACGGTCTATTTCCTCAGGATCGAGGACGAAGCGACGATCGACATCGGCCGGGGTGAGAATGCCGGTAGGAAGATCCGCTACGTGAACATCGTGCGCAACCTCCAGCCAATCGGCGTATGGGAAGGCGGCGCGGAAACCTTCCGCATGCCCAAATCCAAACTGATGCTGAAAGGCGATGCGCGCTGCGCGATCATCGTGCAGATCGAGGACCGCGACGGGCCAGGCAAGATCATCGGCGCCGCGGTCATGAACCTGCGCGACGGAGCTTGAGGCTCCGTCCGCACCGATCCGGAAAGTACAGGATTAACGCGGCGGATATCTTGTTTCCTGCGTAAAAGCTGCTACCCCTTTGCCGCGACGCGGCTCACGCAACGGGGAAGTGCATGGATCAGGCTTTGAGGCTTCGGGTTGCTTTTGCGAGCATATTCGTCGGCATCCTCGTTCTGGCCCTCAAGATCGGCGCCTATCTTCTGACCGGGTCGGTCGCTCTTTATTCCGATGCGCTCGAAACGTCGGTCAATATCGTCTCGTCCATCGCTGCGCTCGCCGCCGTGTGGCTGGCCTCCAAGCCGGCGGACAAGAACCATCCCTACGGGCATGACAAGGCGGAGTATTTTGCTGCCGTCTTTGTCGGCGTGATGATCGTGCTGGCCGCGATTTCGATTTTCCGGGCCGCCTGGATCGGTTTCACCGCCGGTGACCATCCGAACTATTCCCCGCTCGGGATCGGAATGAACCTGGCATCGGCGATCATCAACGGCGCCTGGGCCCGGTTTCTGATGAGCTTCGGCAGAAGATCAAGCTCACCCGCACTCATCGCGGACGGAAAGCACCTTATGACCGACGTCGTGACCTCCGTCGGCGTGCTTCTGGGCGTTGGCCTGGTGCTGCTGACCGGCTGGCAACTGCTCGACCCTGCCCTTGCGGTCATCGTCGGCGTTCTGGTGCTGTGGTCCGGCTGGGAACTCGTCAAGGAATCGATTGGCGGCCTGATGGATGAGGCTGCGTCCGCCGAGGTTCTCGGCACGATCCGCGAACAGATTTCCCAGCATGGAGAAGGGGCGCTGGAAGCCCATGACCTGCGCACGCGCATTGCCGGCAGGTCCACCTTCATCGACTTCCATCTCGTTGTCCCCGGGGACATGTCGGTCGACACGGCCCATGACATCTGCGACCGGATCGAAGCCGCGATCAAGGAAGGTGTTCCAGGTGCCCGCATCACCATTCATGTCGAGCCGGAACACAAGGCCAAACATTCGGGTATCGTGGTCGTATGACCAGATAAAGGGAAACCGCTCAGGCGGAACGAAGTTGGAAACACCTTTGACACATGCATTCAGGCGCAGAGCCCGGACCATCGCGGATCACACGATCCTGATTTCAGGATCCGTGCTCATGTGTTTGCCGGTCTATATGCTCTTCGCCGCAACCACGCATGCCCCCGGCACTCCGACTCTGCCGCGCCTCGATCCGGGCGGAGCCCTTGTTGCCAACTATACCGCCTTCCTGACATCGAGCGCTGGGTTCTCCGGAGACATCACCGTTGCCGGCATGCTCTGGAATTCATTCGTGCTGGGCGCCGGGTTTGCGTCGCTCAAGGTGGCCGTCTCCCTGCTTGCCGCCTACACGCTGGTCTATTTCAGGGTGAAGGGCGCAAGCGCCATCTTTGCCGTCCTTCTTCTGACGTTGATGCTGCCGCTCGAATCCCGGTTCTTGCCCACCTATGACGTCGTCGCGCAACTGGGGCTGGTGAACACGGAGGCAGGTCTCATCTTCCCGCTTGTCGCCTCGGGGCTCGGAACCCTGTTTTTTCGTCAGTTCCTTCTGACCGTTCCCGATGTGCTCCTGGAATCGGCACGACTGGACGGGGCCGGAAGCTGGAAATTCTTCAAGGACATCCTGATGCCGCTTTCGGCACCGACGGCTGCGGCACTCTTTCTTGTGTTGTTCGTGAACGGCTGGAACCAGTATCTTTGGCCGGTGATGGTGACCTCCGAGGAGGCCACCTACACGCTCGTGAGGGGTATGCAGTTTTTCGGCCGCGCCAGCCTCCCCGGCCTGATGCTGGCCGTGCTTGCGATCCTGCCTCCCTGCCTTCTTGTCATTTTGTTTCAACGACAAGTCGTTAAGGGACTGTTTGACGGCTCCCACTAGGCTCAGAACCGACGCAAGTCAGAAAAGGACGATACGCGCATGGCATTTGAAGCAATCCTGTTTGATTGCGACGGCGTTCTGGTCGATTCGGAACTGATCTACGTTGATGTGGAACGGGAACACCTTGCCCGGATCGGCCTGCACTACGACCTGGACGAGTACATGGACCGGTTTCAGGGTCTGGGGGGCACGGATTTCTGGGCAACCCTCGACCGGGACCACCGGGCACTCGGCAAGGGACCGCTGCCGGAAAACTTCAGTGCCGACCTCGACGCGGCCACCATGGAACGCATCAACCGCGAACTGTCGGAAATTGCCGGTATCAAGCAGCTTCTCCAAAACCATGGCGGTTCGCGCGCGGTCGCCTCGTCCTCTCGCCTGGCAAGGCTGGTCCACAAACTGCAGCACACGGGCCTTTACGCTTATTTCGAGCCCCACATCTATTCCGGCGAACAGGTGCCGAACGGCAAGCCGGCTCCGGACCTGTTCCTGTTCGCCGCTCAGAAACTCGGAGCGGATCCGAATTCCTGCCTGGTTATCGAAGACAGTGCCAACGGCGTTAAGGCCGGCCTTGCCGCCGGAATGACCGTCTGGGGGTTCATCGGCGGCGGGCACAGTCACCACGGCCACGCGGACCAGCTGCGCCAGGCCGGCGCACACCGGATTGTCGACACCCATGATGACCTGGCCGGCCTTCTGCGGTCCGGCAGCACCCCTGCGTGACATCAGCGGCTTCATTCAACATATTCAGGGTATCGAAAGGCCGGCGCGGCAGACTCCGATACTGACCGCGGGCGTCCATGATTCGGATCCCGTAAACTGAAGGGACACCCCATGTTCAAGCGTGCAGTGATCACGGCTCTGATCGTCGGATCGATCCTGACCGTCATCAATCAGGTCGATGCCGTTTTCGGGCCGGCCGAACTCATCATCTGGCAGGCCCTCCTGTCGACGGCCGTGCCCTTCATTGTCTCACTCGTCAGCGCCTATCTCACCCTGAAAAACAAGGAGGCGGGAAACGCGGGACGAACCGCCGCCGACCCCATCGGTGCCGGGCCGGTCGGTCCGGATTGTCCGGACAGGGCGCCGGGCGGCGCCCTCTCCCCGCTTCCCGTCGAAGAGGAGATTAGACAGCTGAAAGAAGCATGGGCCGTCGTTTCCGAGATCGGCCAGAATGCAAGGGCGGTGAACATTGCCAGCAAGGAACGTGCGGACTTTCTCGCGGACCTCATTTCAACGTCCGAGCATATCCAGAAGGATCTCCACTCGGTGGGCCTTGAAGCGCAGGGCTGTACGCAGGATCTTGCCGATGCCGGAGGCAAGATCACGCAGGCGCGCGAGGGCATAACCGCAATCTCGCAAACCTGCCTCAGCGCCGCAGAGCTGGTCGGGCATCTGGGCGCTGCGACGTCGGATCTGACCAGCAAGTTCAACGATATCGAAAATCTGGCGCAGGAAATCTCGTCGATCTCGTCTCAGACCAACCTGCTCGCGCTCAACGCCACCATCGAAGCGGCCCGGGCCGGTGACGCCGGCAAGGGCTTTTCTGTCGTCGCAGGCGAGGTGAAAGCTCTGGCCGGATCGACGGAGAAAGCGGTTGAATCCATTGCAAGGATCCTCGCGGAAATGACGCGATCGCTTGCCGAAACACGACAGCTGGTCGAAACCGCGAAAGAGAAGCTGCAGCTTTCCGACACCCAAAGCGCCGACAGTCTGGAGCAGATTTCGTCGGTGGAGACCTATCTGAGCGACCTGACCAGCCGCAACGAGGCGACCTCCCGCCAGATGACGGACCGGACCGCCGCGCTCGACAAGGTGTCGACCAACCTTCACCAGATCCGCAAGGACACGGAAAACGCCATCAAGGGGTCCGCCCGCAACATCGAGCTCGCCAAGCGCGCCTCGGAGACGGTTCAGGACGTGGCTGACCGCCTGACGCATTCCGCCTGAGACATTCCGCCTGAACGGCGGCACCGTTCCGAAGACAAAAAAAACCCGGGGTCGCCCCCGGGTTTCCAGTTTGCGGTCCGAGCCATTAGACCGCCTGGGAGATTTCTTTCTTCGCCTCTGAACCTCAGAGACGCTGAGAACCGGTTCCGAATTCCGGATAGGCTTCCACGCCGATTTCGACCTTGTCGAGACCAAGAGCCTCTTCTTCGTCGGAGACGCGGATACCCATGGTGCTCTTCAGGATGAACCAGACGATGCCGCTGGCGACGAATGCGAACACGCCGTAGGACACGATACCGATGATCTGTGTGCCGTAGGAAGCATCGCCGTTCGACAGCGGAACGATGAGGGTGCCCCAGATGCCTGCAAGCAAGTGAACCGGGATGGCGCCGACAACGTCGTCGATTTTCAGCTTGTCGAGCAGCGGAACGGCGAAGACAACGATCGCACCACCGACACCACCGATGAACAGCGTTGCCCACATGTTCGGCGCAAGCGGTTCAGCCGTGATGGAGACGAGGCCGGCAAGCGCGCCGTTGAGCGCCATGGTCACGTCGACCTTCTTGTAGAGAACCTGCGTCAGGATCACCGCGACGATCACACCGGAGGCAGCAGCCATGTTGGTGTTGGCGAAGATGCGCGAGATGTCCGTTACATCGCCGATGGAACCCATTGCGAGCTGCGACGCGCCGTTGAAGCCGAACCAACCGAGCCACAGGATGAACGTGCCGAGCGTTGCAAGCGGCATGGACGATCCGGGAAGCGGGTGCACGGTGCCGTCAGCGCCATACTTGCCTTTACGGGCACCAAGAATGATGGCACCGGCCAGAGCAGCCCAGCCGCCCACGGAGTGAACGATCGTGGAACCGGCGAAGTCGGAGAAGCCCATCTCGGAGAGCCAGCCGGCACCCCACTGCCAGGAACCGGAAATCGGGTAGATGATGCCGGTGAGAACAGCCGTGAAGATCAGGAACGGCCAGAGCTTCACGCGCTCGGCCACCGTACCGGAAACAATCGACGCCGTTGCCGCAACGAAGACCATCTGGAAGAACCAGTCGGACGCCGTCGAGTAACCGGTGTCGAGGGCGTCGCCGCCGACCGGATCGAAGGAATAGGGACCGAAGGAACCGATGAAACCGCCGTCGACGCCGGTGTACATCAGGTTATAGCCGGTGATCCAGAACATCACGCCTGCGATCGAGTAGAGCGAAATGTTCTTCAGGCACTGCATCGACACGTTTTTCGAACGCACGAGGCCGGCTTCCAGCATTGCGAAACCGGCAGCCATCCACATGACGAGGAAACCGCCGATGAGGAACAGAAGTGTGTTGAAGATATAAGCAACTTCCGGAGACACGGCCGGAGTTTCAGCTGCATCCTGAGCGAACACCGGCAGAGCCGAAAGGCTCAACACGGCAAGCGCCGCCGCACTCTTTGCGACAAGTTTTTTCATGATACGTTTCCTTACCTAAATCACAGAGCTTCGGCGTCTGTTTCGCCAGTGCGGATGCGCACAGCCTGATCGATCGAGTGAACGAATATTTTGCCGTCTCCGATCTGGCCGGTCTTGGCGGCCCCGGAGATCACGTCGATTACCTTCTCGACATCAGAGGTATCGACGGCGACTTCGATTTTCAGCTTCGGCAGGAAGCTCACCGCGTACTCTGTTCCGCGGTAGATTTCGGTATGCCCCTTTTGGCGGCCATAGCCTTTCACTTCGGTCACCGTCAGACCCTGTATGCCGATGCCCGTCAGGGCATCGCGCACTTCGTCGAGCTTGAACGGCTTAATGATGGCCATCACTATTTTCATTGCTCGTACCATTCCCCTTTTTTCGCCCCTTCCCGTCGAAGGGACTCGGTCGTCAGCCCCGGTGCCGTGTCTGTTTGAAGCCCCTCTGGAAGACTGTTCAGATCTCGCATGCACCATGACCCAATCGCCGGGCCAACGTCGGCGTCTGTTAATCAAGGACCGTGCCAACTGGCGAGAGAAAGTGAAAAAAGTAATTTTTTCAGATGCTTGTGTGATCTTGCCGAAAATTCACCCGTTAAGAAATCTGAACGTGATGAATTTCGAGGCAATTTTTCTGACTAAAAAATAGACGGATTGCAGGCAAGGTGTGAAAAATTAGGCAGATCGAAGACTGGGCAAAAGCATCGAAATGAGGCAACCGGATATCGAAGCCGGAAGGCCGACCGGTCTACGCCGGGGCAACGGACAGAAGCATGGCCGCAAGCTGATTTCAGGCGGAAAAACCGCCATCGTCCAGGTAGGCCATCTCCGCGGGAGTGGAGTCACGCCCAAGGATCTTGTTGCGATGAGGAAAGCGCCCGAAACGCCTGATCACGTCCATGTGGATCAGGGCGTAGTGATAAAAGTCCGTGTTTCCCAGGCGCCGGCACAGATCAACGGACCGCTCCTGGTGGGACATGTTTTCCGAATGTTCAAACGGAAGGTAGAAGAACACCCGCACGTCCTTGGGGAAGGCGCGGTCGAAACCTCTTTCCAGGGCGGTCTCGGCAATCGACACGGCCTTTGCGTCGGAAGCAAACGCCTCGGGCGTCCCCCTGTAGATGTTGCGCGTCATCTGATCGAGCAGGATGAGCAGTGCGAGGGCGCCGTCCGCGGTATCCGCCCAGTGATCCAGCGCGCCGGCGGTCGCGGCTTCGACGGTTTCGCGGAAGCCGTCGCGGCAGCTTCCATCGAACTTGTCACCACCGGCGAACCATTTCGGCGCACCTGCCTGCCACCAGAAATCGAGAACGTCCAAGGGAGAAACGGTCATCTCGGGCATTTGGGCACGTCCACTCGTCATCACTCTTCCTAACGGGATTTCGTCATATCCCATGCCATTTCAGTCTCAAGAACTTAATGCGAGTGAACAACCTAGTCACCGCACGCGCGGCTTTGCCAGTTTTCCCGGTGACGGCGCATCTGTTCTGCAAGATAGCCGCTTTCTTTCAGCGCCGCCATTTCATCCCTGAACGCCTCGACGAGCTGGACGTCCGTGCCGCGGCTGAAGACGGCCCAGAGCGGTTTTGCCAGGTCTTCTATGTAGACGACGGGCTGCAACTGGTCGCCGTCATATCCCTGCCGGCACGCGGAGGCCTCGGCGAGAAACCCCGTGAGCGGCAGCAGATCGATCCTGCCGAGGTAAAGCATTTCGATCCCCTGGCGATAGTCGGTTATCGGAACCAGCTGGCCGGAAGTTTCAAGACCGGCCTCGCGGAGATAGGCATGCGTGTTGCCGCCGTCCTGCACGCCGATCCGCACGCCGGCGCCCTTCAGATCAGCGACGGTATCGGCAGCAATTTTCGGGTTTGACCTGAGCCGAAAAAGATACTGGCCATAGGGTGACACCTCGCCAAGCCAGAGAAACTGCCCTTCGCGCTCAGGCGTGCGGGAAAGTGAAAACAGCAATACGTTGGGAACCCTTTCAGCGGTCAGCATGGCGCGTTTCCACGGCATGAACTCGATCGACGCGGTCTTCAACGGAATGCGTTTTTTGACCCGCTCCATCACCGCCGAAATATACTGCGCCACATAGCCGTCCGGTGTTCCGTCATTGTCCCATTGAAGCGGTGCAAAACTCTGCGTGACGATCCGGATCGACTGGGTCTCGGCAGAGACACAAGGGGTCGCCCCGAGCGCGAGCCAGGCAACGGCGGCGAAGATCAGCCAGGGTTTCGAGGTCATGTCACTTCCGAACTATCCGGCATCAGAACGAGATGCAGGCGCTCCCTGATCATGCGCGATTCGAACAAATGCACTTGGCACTTTCATATCAGACGATCATTAATGGCCCTTGAAGGAATGGAAACCATCTGTCTTTTGAACTAGATAATGCCTTGTACGGAGATTGTGCGAGAAACCGCTCGACAGCAAAAAAGAAGGTCTACTGTGTCCGAAACCCTGCTTGATCTGAAGGGTCTGAAGTGCCCGCTCCCCGTGCTCAAGGCGCGCAAGGCCATGTCGCGGATCCCTTCCGGCGACCGGTTGATCGTTCTGACGACCGATCCGATGGCCGAAATCGACATCCCCCATTTCTGCCAGGAAAACGGCCACACGCTCGTTTCGAGCGAACGCACGGAGTTCGGTCACAGGTTCCTGCTCGCCAAGGGCACCTGAAGCCCCGTTACATCACTCCCGCGACGCGACGCTGTCGATTTGACGGGCAAGCTCAAGATCCAGTTCGCTCAGCCCTCCGACATCATGGGTGGCAAGCGTGATGTCGACCGTTCGGTAGACGTTCGACCATTCGGGATGATGGTTCATTTTTTCGGCTATCAGCGCCACATGTGCCATGAACCCGAAAGCTTCGCAAAAGTCCTTGAACTTGAAGGACCTGAAGATGGCCTCTCGTCCTTCGCACAGATGCCAGTCCGGCAAGGTCCGGAGCCCGGCGGCGCGATCTTCCGGTTTCAGTCGTTCAACCATCTGTCCAACCCTTCGCTATGATATTGCAATTCCCGCCATGCAAAAGCACGATGTCGGTCCTGAGGATATCGGAGAGTGCGGTGACCCACAAAGTTCTGTTTGTCTGTCTTGGCAACATTTGCCGTTCCCCCCTCGCCGAGGGCATTTTTTCCGGGCTCGTCGATGAGGCCGGCCGGACCTCTGATTTCCTGATCGATTCGGCGGGCACCGGACCATGGCACGTCGGCAATCCACCCGACCCGCGATCAGTTGACATTGCCGCCAGACACGGGCTCGACATCTCTCATCAGCAGGCCCGAACCGTCACCGCGGGAGATTTCGACCGGTTCGACGTGATCGTTGCCATGGACGGCGACAACTTAGCCGCCCTCGCGTCCATCAGCAAAACGCCCCGCGCCGAGATCCGCCTCCTGCTGAACGCGCCGCCGATGGACGTGCCTGATCCCTATTTTGGCGGTCCGGAAGGATTTGAGGACGTGTTCCGCCTGATCCGGTCCGGGTGCGAGAAACTGCTCTCCGGCATTGCCTGAAAAGGCCGTGTTCGATTCCCGCGGCATTTGACCGGTTGCTTTCATAAATCCTTCTTACAGCCTGCGCTAGGGTACGGACCCGACGGTGAGGCTGCGTTTGCAATGAAAATCCTCTGGTGGTCCCTGGCCGCCCTGCTCCTGTTGCTGGGATTTGCAACGGTATGGCTGCCCATCCCGACCGGGGTGCCGTTGCTTGCGCTCGGGTTGATCGTGATTGTCGGAACGAGCAGAAGCGCCGCACGCCTCCTGCGAAGGCGCCGCCGCGCAACACCGCCCCTGAACGACGCGATCACCTGGGTTGAAAACCGGTCTCCGTTGCGTTTTGCCAGAATTCTGAAACGAACCCGTCCGAGAAAAAAGCGGATCCAGGCGGATTCAGAGCACCTCACATGATCGATGACAACGCATCGGTTGGAATCACTGCTCCGAGAACCGCTGCAGGATCCCGTGAAGCAGACGTTTCGCACGACGTCCGGCGCGGCGCAGACTGCGATGGAGACGGCGGCCCTTTACCGTGAACCATTCATCCAGCTTCCGGTCCGTGACCAGCGGCGGAACCCTCTGGTAGAGAAGATGGTAGACGGCGAGAATGAGCAGCAGCGTCACACCCCAG
This sequence comes from Roseibium sp., assembly GCF_965232425.1. Lineage (GTDB taxonomy): Bacteria > Pseudomonadota > Alphaproteobacteria > Rhizobiales > Stappiaceae > Roseibium. The sequence goes on along the minus strand of NZ_OZ246971.1, from coordinate 2,710,231 downwards.
GAAATCAGCGTGTCGGAAAAGAAGTGTCCGCCGAACGCAACCCTGTTGGCCGAGAGGATCACGCAAAGCGGCAGCACGAAACAGAGCGTCGCCTTGCGCCAGCTTGCCGGCACGAGAAACGCAACCGAGGTAAGCCAAATCGCGGCAGAGGCTTCGCCCGAAACGAAGGAACAGTTGCGCTCGCAATGATCGGAAATGACCCAGACCGGCTGATGCGGCAGGTCACCGCCGAACTCCTCGACATACCTGGGCCGCGGACGGCCCCAATTGTCTTTCAGGATGGTGTTTACCAGGACACCGGGTCCCATGATGAGCGTAGTCAGCAGAAACAGCGGCTGTCTCAGCGGCAGGATCGGCGGCCGGCCGGGTGCAAGGAGCTTCAGAACAAGCACCGCGACGCAACTGATCGCAATCACGCGCACGAGAAACGGCCCGAGGTGCCTGACATCTCTCAAAAAGGCATCATTTTGAGCCCAGAACCCCGCCGTCTCCGAATAGAGCAGGCCGCTGACGAGGAAATCGACACGCGGAAAGGCGAGAAAAAACGCGGAAACCGCGGCGATGTAGATCGTGACGCAGACCATCGGGTGCGCCCTGCACCAACCGGCTATCTTGCGAAGCGGAGACTTGGGACTATTCTCGTGTGATAGGGTTTGCGTCATTACTGCTTTTCGAACCAATTCGGAGTTTCGCGTTCAAGGTCGTTGCGGTGCAGCCTGTCTTGCAAAGCTATGACCTAACGCATCCGGCGATGCCAACCAAGCCCCGGAGACCGGCAGGCATTCAAGGGGAGTATCACAAGGTGTCCACAAGCCGCCAGACCGGTATGCATGCAAAATCCGACATAGGTTCTGAACAGGCAGACCTGCGGCCGGCCGTGGAATTCTGGTACGAGTTCGCGTCCACTTACAGCTATCTGTCAGCCATGCGCATCGAGACTCTGGCGAGCGACTGCAACATCCGCATTGTCTGGCGTCCGTTTCTGCTGGGTCCCATTTTCAAGAAGCAGGGTTGGGACACGTCTCCCTTCAACCTTCATCCCGCGAAGGGCCGCTACATGTGGCAGGACATGGAGCGGCAATGCGAACGATACGGCATCCCCTTCACCATGCCGGCACCGTTTCCCCAGCACAGCCTGCTCGCCGCACGGATTGCCCATGGTGGCCGTCAGCAATCCTGGATCGGAGCGTTTACGCGTGCGGTCTATGTCGCCGAATTCGGCCAGGGTCTGGATATTTCGGATGAAGGCCTCATGGCCAACCTTCTGCTGGAAACAGGCGCGTCGGTGACGCAGGTGCTCAAGGAGGCGTCCAGTTCGGAAACCAAGATCGGATTGCGGGCAGCTGTCTCGGAAGCGGAAGAGCGCGGTATTTTCGGCGCACCCAGTTTCGTTCTGGAAAGCGGCGAACTCTTCTGGGGCGATGACCGGCTGGAACTTGCACTGGAAACAGCCACGCGCGGGTAAGGCCACTCAGGCGCCTGCCCGGAAACTCCTGTCAGGATCACGGAGCAGCCGAAGGCTCATCCGCCGTCCTGCACGCGCTCCAGCGCGGCGAACAGGTCTGCCGGCGACAGCGGTTTTGCAATGACGTCCGCGAAACCCGCAGCGTGCAGCCGCGTCTCGCCGACTGCCTCCAGCGCTGCTGTCACGGCGATCAGCGGCAGATCCGAAATCGCCGGGTCGCGCTTGATCTCGCCCGCGGTTTCAACCCCGCTTTTTCCCGGCATGTTAAGGTCGAGAAGCACCGCATCATATGCCTTTGATCGTATTGCGCCCAGCGCGTCATCGCCCGAGTGAACCACGTCGAAGGAATATCCGAACGATTCCATAAGCGCGGACATGAGGCGGCAATTTGTTTCATTGTCATCGACGATGAGAACATGTGCAGCGGCTTGTGCCGTCCTCTTTTCCGCCCGGGGAGGAATGTCCAGGACAGGCCGACGAACTGGAGCAATGCCTCTTTGCACAGGAATGCGAAGCTCGAAACGGCTTCCGCCCGCCTCGGGCCGAACCAAGCGAAGCTGCGCCCCCAGTTCGCTGGATTGACAGGCGGCTCCCCAGAGCCCGAGACCCGAACCCGCCACTGTTTCAAGACCGCGCCTGCCGCGCGAAAACGGACGGAACAATGTTGCCTCTTCTTCCGCGTCGATCCCGGACCCGGTATCCGTTACCGAAATGCGGACACACTCGTGTTCATCGCGTTTTTGGGCGTCGGCGGAAAACCCGTCCTGCGTCACGTCGATGTCGACCGACCCCTGGTCGGTGTATTTGACGGCATTGTCCAGCAGCGTCGTCACGATCCGGCGCAGCTCTGCGGCATGGGATGTCACGAAGTCACATGCGTCCGGCTCGATATGCAGTCGGAAAACCAGGCCTTTTTCCTCCGCCGCAATCTGAAACAGCTCTGCACAGTCGCGCACGATCTCAGCAACAGCCTGCTGCGGCGTTTCCGTTACATCGTCGGACCTGACTGCCTCGACAAGCTCACCGGTCATCGCCGTCAGCGCATCGATGGATCGAACGAGGATCGAGAGCTTGTCGAACTGGTCCTCATCAAGCGGCCTGGCACCGATCAGTTCCGCGGTCAGCCGCATCGCGGCAAGCGGTGTCCTGAGATCATGTGCCAGCAATGCCAGCTTGACAGCTTCGTCATCACGGTCCGGCATGAAGCCCGGTTCCTTCTGCGCGCAGGAACAATCGGATCACCGTGGTTCCAGCATTCGGAGGAAACGGGAAGACCCAGTGTCTTTTGTGAGTGCCATTTTGAAGGCTAGCGGCGCGCGATCCAATCCCCTAAAAGCAATTCCCAACGGCAATTTTCGACCACCCTCTTCGCCCCCGAGGCCTCGCTGAAACCGGATGCTTGCACAGACCTTCCTGATCGTCGCCCCAGTCTTTCTCCTGATCGGGATCGGCTATTGCTTCGCCCGCTTTGGCGTCCTGAACCAGTCCATCGGTGCAGCGCTCGGCGACTTCGTCTTCATCGTCGCCGTGCCGGTCCTGATCTTTCGCTCGCTCATCAATGCGGACTTGTCCGGCGGATTTCCGCTGACCCTCTGGGGAAGCTACTTCATGGGTGTTGCCGTTGCCTGGACACTTGGGACACTGGTCATTCGCAAGGTGTTTCGCCGCGAGGCCAGGGCCGGCGCGATCGGGGCGATCTCGGCCTCCTACTCCAATGTCGTGCTTGTCGGCATGCCGCTCATCGCCGCCGTCTACGGCAATGGCGGGCTTGTACCACTGCTGCTGATCATCTCCGTTCACCTTGCCACCATGACGGTCATCACGGCCATCGCCATGGAGCGCACGGCGGCGATCGACAGCGGCAGCGAAATGCCGCCGGTCGGCAGGCTCGTGCTTGAGGCCGGCCGAAAGGTATGCGCCAATCCGCTCATCATCACCGTGGTTTTCGCACTGCTCTGGCGTCAGACCGGTCTGGACATACCGGAGGTCGGTGACGACGTGCTGCGCCGCATCGCCGCGACAGCCCTTCCGCTGGCCCTGCTCTCTCTCGGCATGAGCCTCGTGCATTATGGACTGCGGGGCAACATTCTGCCCGGCTTTCTGCTCGGCGCGATCAAGGTCTTGATCATGCCGGCCGTGGTGTTTCTGGCTGCTGCCTTCCTGTTTCAGCTTCCCCCGCTCTGGACAGCCGCCGCAACGCTCGCCGCCGGCTGTCCGACGGGCGTGAACGCCTATATCTTCGCCAACCGCTACGGCACAGGCCATGCGATGTCGGCAAACGCGATCACACTGACCACCCTCGTTGCGATCGGAACGATCAGCCTCTGGACGTCGTTCTTGGCGTACTGGTTCGATGGCGCGCTCTGACGGCGCGGATCAAAGGCCGATGCGTCGCCGCAGCTCCGTGAGCGTAAGCCCGCCTTCGCGTAACGACTTGAGGCTCGTATCATCGTTCGATTTCGAGAGCTTGCGCCCGTCCGGGCCGAGAACGAGCCGGTGATGCCGGTACCGGGGTTCCGGCAGATCGAGCAGGCACTGCAAAACCCGGTGGACGCTGGTTGCCTGGTAGAGATCCTGTCCGCGCAGAACGTCCGTGATGCCCTGGCGCGCATCGTCGATGACCACGGCGAGATGGTAGCTGGTCGGCGTATCCTTGCGCGCCAGCACCACATCACCCCAGCGTGACGCATCGGCCGGAACCGTTTCGGCGGGCCCGAAAAGGGCCTTCCCCTCTGACCCCGCTTCCTGCCAGGTGAGGCCGGCGCCGACCCGCGCGAGCGCCTTGCCCATGTCCAGGCGCAACGTGAACGGCGCGTCGCTGTCCATACGTTTCCCCAGTTCACTTTCGGAGAGAACATTGGTGTCGCCCGGATAGAGCGGCGCGCCGTCCGGGTCACGCGGCCAGGGTTTTCCGCTGTCTTCGGTATCCTGTACGAAGCGCTTGATTTCGGCTCTGGAGAGATATGCCGAATAGATCAGACCCATGTCCTGCAGCCTTTCGAGTGCCGCACGGTAGTCGGGAAAGTGTTCGGATTGCCGCAGGACCGGTTCGTCAAGCGGCAGGCCCAGCCATGCCAGGTCCTCGAACATGCCGGCTTCAAGCTCCGGCGTGCACCGGGCCTGGTCGATGTCCTCGACACGCACCAGGAACCGCCCCTCCAGCGCCACGGCTGCACGCACATTCAAAAGCGCGGAAAGCGCGTGACCGATATGAAGATGTCCATTCGGAGAAGGGGCGAAACGGAAGACAGGCTTGCTCATGAAGGCGGCAGGAACGGGTTGACGCGGACGCGGACATGAATCATGACCGCCTGTATACCTACCACTCCCGGGACGCCGCGCAAGACAAGACCCGCCAGATGAGACCCGCCAGATGAGATCAATTGAGACCGACGAGGACGTTCAGGCAGGATTGACGGCGCTGATCGCTGTGCATCCGGAACTTGCCGCCGTCGCCCGGGCGACGGGCGCTCTGCCGCTTCGCCGCCGGACCGCCGATTTTGCCGGACTGACCCAGATCGTAACGGCGCAGCAGGTGTCCGTTGCCAGCGCGTCTGCAATCTTTGAACGGGTGCGCACCCTCGTATCTCCGCTGACGCCCGAGACGCTCGCGTGTTTTTCCGACGCAGACCTCGCTGCAGCCGGTCTCTCCCGGCCGAAAATCAGGACCCTGCGCGCTGTTGCTGCCGCCTGCGAGAGCGGACTGGATCTTGCCCGGCTCACCGAAAAGCCGGCTGCCGAGGCACACGCGGCCCTTTGTGAGATAAAGGGGATCGGACGCTGGAGCGCAGATATCTTCCTGCTTTTTTGTGCCGGCCATCCGGATGTTTTCCCGAGCGGCGACCTTGCCCTGCAGATCGCCGTTCAGGACGCTCTCGGCCTCGCAGAAAGACCGGCGGTGCACGATCTCGACGGGATTGCGCTGAAATGGGCGCCCCACCGCGCCGTCGCGGCCCGGCTGTTCTGGGCGTGGTACCGCGTCATGAAGAACGGCCGCGAGACCTTACCGGTCTGAGTGTCGAGAGCCTGCAAGCGCGGCTTCGATCGACCGAAGCAGAAGCGCAATATCCTGCGGGCGCGACAAGCGGTGATCTCCGTCGGGAACAAGCGTGAACGTCACATCGTCCCGGGGCAGCGCCTCGACCAGCCTTTGCGCGTGGCTTGCCGGGACGTCAGGGTCCAATGCGCCCTGGAGGATCGTGACCGGTGCGCCGAGATGCAAGTCCCGCCCGAAGAGCAAATGGTTGCGACCGTCTTCGATCAGCCTGCGCGTGATGACATAGGGATCATCACCGTAGTCTGAGGGCTGTGCCCAGAAGCCGTTGTCGAGGATTGCCGACCGGATATCATCGTTGAAGCGCTGTTTCCACATCAGCTCCTCGGTGAAGTCGACGGCCGGCGCGATCAGAACAAGTCCCTTGACCAGCCCGGACTGCCTTCGTTTCAACGCCAGCAGCAGCGCAAGCCAGCCGCCCATCGATGAGCCGATCAGAAGCGCACCGTTGCCGCAGAACCGGTCAAACACCGCCTCGGCCTCCTCCAGCCAGTCGGAAACACACGCCTCTTCGAAACGCCCGCTTGAGCGTCCGTGTCCGGAATAGTCGAACCGCACGACTGCCTGACCGGTGCGCCTGCCGAATTCGGCAACCGCCTCCGCCTTCGTGCCGGTCATGTCGGATTTGAACCCGGACAGCCACAGCACCGCCGGAGCACCACCATCGGTGACATCGACCGCGATCTGGCGTTCCTTATCGCCTTTTCCGACCTGAATGAATTGCGGTTCCTGTCCACCCATATTATGGCTCTCATTTCCTGGTGACGTTTCTGCCTGCCCTTTGACACGGCTGAACCGAACTTAAAAGCTCTCCGGAGACAAGAATTGCATCAATTCCAGCCCGGGACGACCGTCCTGCAAGTGATCCCCGACCTCAATTCGGGCGGTGCCGAACGCACAACTGTCGACGTCGCGCGGGCGATCGTCGAAGCCGGCGGCACGGCATTGGTGGTCAGCCAGGGCGGGCAGATGGTTGCGGAACTGGAAGCGGCGGGCGCAGAGCATATCGTCCTGCCGGTCAAGTCCAAGAACCCGGTGAAGATGCTCAAGAACGCCGGTGCGCTGAAGGATCTGATCGCGGCAAGGCACGTCGATATCGTGCATGCCAGAAGCCGGGCGCCTGCCTGGTCGGCCCTGCGCGCCGCGCGCGCCGCGAACGTCCCCTTCGTCACCACCTATCACGGCACCTACAATCAATCGAACGCCCTGAAATCGTTCTACAATTCGGTAATGGCGCGCGGCGATGCCGTGATCGCCAATTCCCGCTTCATCGCGGATCTGATCACGGCGCGGCATCCGTTTGCGCAAAAGAGGATAACCGTGATCCCGCGCGGCTCGGATCTGAAAGGCCTCGCTCCTGACAGTGTGAGTGCCTTGCGGCAGCAGGCCCTGAAGGACAGCTGGGGTGTACCGGCCGGAAAACCGATCGTGCTGAACATGGCGCGCCTGACCGGCTGGAAGGGGCAGAAGGTCGTGATTGCGGCCATGGCTCACTTGCGCGACATGGGCCACAGGGACCCGGTCGCCATCCTGGCCGGTGATGCGCAGGGCCGGGACAGCTATGTCGCAGGCCTGAAAAAAATGATCGCCGACAACGCATTGCAGGACCAGGTCCGGCTGGTCGGCCATTGCAGCGATGTCCCGGCGGCCCTTGCGCTTGCAGACGTGTCGGTCGTCGCTTCCGTTGAACCCGAAGCATTTGGAAGAGCAGCGGTCGAGGCACAGGCTGCCGGCGTACCGGTCATTGTTTCCGATCACGGCGCCGTTCCGGAAACCGTCCTGGCACCGCCCGAAGTCGCGGACGAAGAGCGCACCGGCTGGCGTGTCGTGCCGGACGACGCAACGGCCCTTGCCGTTGCGCTCAACACGGTTCTTGCGCAGGAACCCGGGATGCTGGAGGCGATGAAGGCGCGCGCACTTGACCACGTGCACCGCAATTTCTCGGTCGAAACGATGTGCAGCCGCACCCTCGATGTCTATGCAAAGGTCCTGCATCAGGCCGCGAGCGGATAGGCCTCTTCAACCAGATAGGGGCCGCCGCCCACACTCGACTTGGCCGAAAACAGAACGAATCGTCCCGCGACGAAGGGCGGCGCCTGGAAATTGCCGCGCTCACTGAGCCATTTGGCGACATCCTCGTTGGTGGATGTCTTGCAGCGTGCGATCGTGACATGGGGAATGTATTTCCGGCGTTCCGCGGGCAGATGCATGCGCTGCAGGATCCGCTCCTGCTCGGCCTGAAGCTCCGCAAGCTGTGTCGTCGGTTCAACCCGCGCCCACACGGCGTGCGGCTTGCCGTTTCCGAAGGACCCGAGGCCGGTCAGCCGGATTTCGACCGGCTCGCGCCGAACGCGATCCAGCGCCGCAACGACTTCATCGGCGGTACGGTCATCGATATCCCCGATGAAGCGCAGCGTGAGATGATAGTTTTCCGGATCGATCCAGCGGGCGCCCCGGAGGCCTCCCCGGAGCATGGAAAGCATGAGAGCCGTCTCGGACGGAATCTCAAGGCCTGTAAATAGGCGCGGCATGGGGTCTCCCTCCGCAGTCGCTGACGAAAACCATGAGGAATCAACTTCATGAAAATCGCAAGACAAAAATCTAAGCTTCTGACGCTGAATCGGAATTCGGCTCACGCTCCCGGGCCGAACAAGATCTGAGAAGTAAAAATTCGGAGCACACGCGGAAACTGATTCTCTTTTTGGCGCGAGCGCAATCAAAACGCCTAGGGCGCGGTGTTTCCGAATTCCTGGTGAATGGCGTCGATCTTCTCAAGCACATCGCCGCTCAGGACGAGGTCGGCGGCCGCGACGTCGGTTTCCAGCTGGTCCATCCGGGTCGCACCGATGATGACGGACGCCATGAAACTGCGCGACTTCGCAAAGGCGAGCGCCATCTGGGCCGGATCGAGACCGGCCTCCTGCGCCAGTTCGAAATAGGCATCCACCGCCTCGAATGTCCGCGGGTGTTCATAGCGCTGCATTTTGTTGAAGAGGGTCTTGCGGGCACCGGCCGGCAGAGCGCCATTGCGGTATTTTCCGGTCAGGTAGCCTTGCGCGAGCGACGAATAGGCCAGCAGCCCGATGTCCTCGCGGCGCGCGATTTCCGCAAGTCCCGTTTCAAAAGTCCTGTTGACCATCGAATAGGCGTTCTGGATCGAGGCGATCCTGGGAACGTCGTACAGCTCCGATGCGGTGACATAGCGCATCGTTCCCCAGGAACTCTCGTTGGAGACGCCGACAGCCCTGACTTTCCCGGCCTTGACCAGATCGCCCATGACCTCGAGCGTGGACTGGATGCTGTGTTCGTTCTCGACCGGCTCCGCGTCCTTCCAGCGCGTGGGGTTGGAACCGAAGCCGGAGACATTCCTGTCCGGCCAGTGGATCTGGTAGAGATCGATGTAATCGGTCTTCAGGTTCTTGAGGCTTCGCTCAACGGCGAATTCGATCTGGCTGCGGGACAGCTCGCCCGTCTGACCGTTTTCGCGGAACCAGTCCATAACTGTCCGCCCGACCACCTTGGTCGCCATGACGACCTTGTCGCGGTGACCCGTCTTTTCGAACCAGGTTCCGATGATGCGTTCCGTGCGTCCCTGCGTCTCCCGGTTTGACGGGATGGGATAAAGCTCCGCAGCGTCGAAGAAGTTGATGCCCTTCTCAAACGCATAATCCATCTGTGCGTGGCCTTCGGCCTCCGTGTTCTGTTCGCCGAACGTCATCGTTCCGAGGCAAAGAGAGCTCACATGCATGTCGGTGCGGCCGAGACGGCGCTGTTCCATCGGACATTCCTTCAGGTTCTGAAATGAGCCCCCCCGAGGACGTCGGGAGGGCCGGGAGCCGGACGGCCCCTCAGGAGGACTGGGCTCTTGCCAGAAGTTCTTCCACTTTCGGCAGGATCTTGTCGACAATGACGGCGACCCCGTCCGCATTCGGATGCATTCCGTCGGACAGGTTCAGATCCGGATTGAGGGCAACCCCTTCGAGAAAGAACGGATAAAGCAGGGCATCGTGAGCTTTTGCAAGGTCTGAATAGATCGGATCGAAGACGTCGGCATATTCGGGTCCGAGGTTCCGCGGCGCCAGCATGCCGGCGAGCAGCACTTCGACACCGCGTTCGCGCAGCCGCCGGGTCATATCGTCCAGGTTCTTGCGCGTGAGATCAGGCTGTATGCCGCGAAGGGCGTCATTGGCACCCAGCTCGAGGATGACCGCATCCGCGTCCGGACCGACCGACCAGTCCAGCCGTGACAGACCGCCCGACGTGGTGTCGCCGGAAACGCCCGCATTCACGACCTCGACCGAGTATCCGCGCGCATCGAGGGCTTTTTGCAGCTGTTCGGGAAAGCCTTCCTCCGGCCCCAGCTGATATCCGGCCGACAGGCTGTCGCCGAGAACCACAAGCTTCATGTCCGCTGAAAAAACGGTTGCCGGTGAAAACAGGAACATCAGAGCGCTGAAAATTAGGCAGATACGGTTCACTTTAAAACTCTTTCAGGACTGGAAGACCAACCACATCAGGCCCATATGGTCGCAGAGCGCTCAAAAGTCGAGAGCGGACGTTGATCAGGAAGACGTCAACCGAGCCCTTTGTAAAGGTCTGATGATGACAAATACACCCGCGATTTCCCTCAAGAACGTTCATCTAACGCTTGGGGAGGGCGCCGGCAGGGTCCACATCCTGAAGGGCATTGATCTCGACATCGAAAAGGGAATGTCGGTGGGTCTCGTCGGACCGTCCGGATCGGGAAAGTCCACCCTGCTGATGGTGATGGCCGGTCTCGAGCGGGCGGACGAAGGGTCGATCAATGTCGCCGGATCGGAACTCGGCCCGTTGTCGGAGGACCAGCTGGCAAGGTTCAGGGGCCGCAAGGTCGGCATCATTTTCCAGTCCTTTCACCTCGTTCCGAACATGACCGCGCTTGAAAACGTCGCCGTGCCGCTGGAGCTCGCAGGCGACGCGTCCGCTTTCGAGAAAGCCGAGGCGGAACTGGACGCGGTCGGCCTTGGCCACCGTCTTCATCATTACCCCGCGCAGATGTCGGGCGGTGAGCAGCAGCGTGTTGCGGTCGCGCGCGCCCTGGTTGTCGAACCGGAAATCCTGATCGCCGACGAGCCGACCGGTAACCTGGACGATTCGACCGGTACGCAGATCGTCGACCTGATGTTCAGCGCCCAGCGCGAACGCAAGACGACACTGGTCCTGGTCACCCACGATCCCGCTCTCGCCGAGCAATGCGACCGGATGATCCGGGTCCGCTCCGGTGAGATCGAGGAAGAAACGGCCGGCAACAGCCTCGCGCAGGAAGAGGTCACCGCATGAGCGGTTTTGTGCCTTCCGGCTCAGCCGCCGGCAACCAGACATTTGCACTGGCAAGCCGTTTCGCTCTGAGAGAACTTCGGGGCGGTCTCAAGGGGTTCTACATCTTCATTGCCTGTATCGCCCTGGGCGTCGCTGCAATTGCCGGCGTCACGTCGGTTTCGCGCGCGCTGACGGAGGGTATTGCCAACGAAGGTCAGGCAATCCTGGGCGGAGATCTCTCCTTTTCGCTGATCCACCGGCAGGCGGGGTCCGACGAGACCGCGTTTCTGGACACCCTGGGCTCGGTGTCGCGCGTTGCAACGCTGCGCGCCATGTCCAGGCGCTCCGATACGGGAGAGCAGGCGCTCGTCGAACTCAAGGCCGTCGACAACGCCTATCCGCTTTACGGCACACTCGACCTGCAGTCCGGCCAGTCCCTTGAAGACGCGCTGTCGCAGCAGGACGGCGTCTGGGGCGCGGTTGCGGATCTGGCACTGCTTGCGCGGCTGGATGTCGAGATCGGTGACACGCTTGCCCTTGGCCGGTCGACTGTCCGCATCACCGACGTGATCGAGACCGAACCGGACAAGCTGGCCGGTGGCATGGAATTCGGTCCGCGCCTGATGATTTCCGACGCGGCGATCGGCGACACCGACCTTGTGCAGCCGGGCAGTCTCGTACGCTGGCACTACCGCGTGCGCATGTCGCCGGCTCCGGACCTTGCGGACATCGAGAACGTGATTGAACAGGTCAAGGCCGAACAGCCGGAGGCGGACTGGCGGATCCGCTCGCGTGCAAACGCATCGCCCGGCCTTCAACGCAGCATCGGGCGCTTCGCCCAGTTCCTGACGCTCGTGGGTCTGACGGCGCTGGTTGTCGGCGGTGTCGGCGTTGCAAACGCGATCCGCGCCTATCTGGAAACCAAGCGGGAAGTCATCGCAAGCTTCAAGTGCCTCGGGGCGACCGGCGACTTCGTCTTCCGGATCTACCTGGTCCAGATGCTGGTTATCGCCCTGATCGGGATCGGGATCGGCCTCGTAGTCGGTGCATTGATACCGTTCGCGGCCGCTGCGGCGCTGGCCAACGTTCTGCCGGTTCAGCTCGCGGCGAACATCTATCCGGCCGAACTCGGCCTCGGGCTCGTCTACGGGCTCCTGACGGCGCTTGCATTCGCCTTGTGGCCGCTCGGGCGCGCGCATGACGTGCCCCCGACGGCCCTTTTCCGCGACATCGTCACTGGAGGCACGAAACTCCCGCGCAAACGCTATCTGGCGGCGACCGCAGTCATGGTGGTCCTGCTGGCGGGCATCGCAGTGCTTCTGTCTCACGACAAGTTCATCGCAACCGTTTACATCACGGCATCTGCCTTCGCTTTCATCCTGCTCGTGCTGGTGGCCAGGGTGATCATGATGCTGGCGCGCAGGCTGCCGAGCGTGCGCTCCACCGAACTGCGGCTGGCCATCGCCAACATCCACCGGCCCGGAGCGCTGACGCCCTCCGTGGTCCTGTCCCTCGGGCTGGGCCTGTCCCTGCTTGTCGCGCTGGCCCTGATCGACGGCAACCTGCGCCGCGAACTGACCGCGACAATGGCGGACAAGGCACCGAGTTTCTTTTTCGTCGATATTCAGAGCCATGAACGCGATGCGTTCAACGACCTGCTGCGCGCGGAAGCGCCGTCCAGCGAGATACGCAGCGTGCCAATGTTGCGCGGGCGCATCGTCAGCCTGAACGATATTCCGTCCGACGAATTCGTACCGGCCCAGGAAGGTTCCGACTGGGTTCTGCGCGGCGATCGCGGGATCACCTATGAAACCACGCTTCCCGAAAACTCCAAGCTGACGGAAGGAAGCTGGTGGCCGGAAGACTATTCCGGCGTACCGCTCGTCTCATTCGATGCCGAGGCCGGCACGGAACTTGGGCTGAAGATCGGCGACAAGGTCACGGTCAACGTCCTCGGGCGCGAGATCTCGGCGGAAATCGCCAACTTCCGTGACATCGAATGGCAATCCCTGTCGATCAACTTTGTCATGGTGTTTTCGCCGAACACCTTCGCCGGCGCGCCGCATGCCCATCTGATGACGCTCGGCTGGGAAGAGGATGTCCCGACGCAGACCGAACTCGACCTTCTGAAGACCGTGTCCAACACGTTTCCGACGGTGACCTCCGTGCGTGTCAAGGATGCGATCGCGCAGGTCAACGATCTCGTCGCGCAGCTTGCATGGGCAATCCGCGGCGCCAGTTCCATCACCCTGATCGCAAGCGTTCTTGTTCTGGCAGGCGCTCTTGCGGCCGGCCATCGCAACCGCATCTATGACGCCGTCATCCTGAAAACGATCGGCGCCACGCGGCCGCGGCTCATTCTGGCCTATGGCCTGGAATACGCCATTCTGGGCCTCACGACCGCCGTTTTCGCGCTGGTTGCGGGCGGTGTCGCCGCATGGTTCGTGATCACGCGCATCATGGAAGGGACCTTCGTGCTGATGCCGGTCACGGCCGCGGGTGCTGCCCTGGTCGCACTTGTCCTGACGGTCGGTTTCGGATTGATCGGCACCTGGCGCATCCTTGGTGAAAAACCGGCGCCGGTTCTGCGCAACCTCTGACGACGCGGGCCGCGTTTGCCGGTGCGGACGCGGCCGCCCGGCAAACCCGGTTTTTCCGCACCTGCTGCAACCCGCTCTTGCTTGCATGGGCCCCTGTTCTTGTTTATCCGGATAGCTCGGGAAAAGGAACGGAAGAAGGGCAGGTTCCATGTTTGAGATTTCAAAGCGGTCAGCACTGAAAATTATCGCGGCGGCGGGCATTGTCGCGTCGATGGCAGCGCTTCCATTTGCAGCGCCGGCACATGCCGAAAGTCCGTTTCACACCGGCGTCTGGCAGCTGAACACGCCGGAGGGCCCGCGCGGGCTTGTCGTCAGCGACTGGCTGGTTTTCGAAGATGGCCTGCCGAAGCGCTGGCTCTACCGCCGCGCCGGCACCAACGACGAAAACCAGTTCGATTTTTTCAGCCGCACCATGGGTGACAGCGGATACACGCCTGTCGGGATCCGCGTGTACCGGACGGGTGAGAATTCGATGAAATACACGCTGGCCCCCAAGGGCGAAGAACCTGTCGAGGTCTCGGCGGTGCGCCTGTCGATCCCGAATTTCGAAAATTCCTGTCTTTCCGTTGAAAAGAAGGGCAAGCGGTTCTTCGGCAACTGGGTCGGCACGAACGGATCGAAACTCAAGAAACTCAATGTCGGCAAGACCAAGATGACCATTGACGGCGAGGCGCGCGAAATTGCCATCGAGGAAGTGCGTGTGGGCCGCATGGGCATCACCGAAGGCGGAAAACCGGTTGCGTTCCTGACGGATGCGGGCGGGGATTATGCCGTCCTGCAGTGGTTCAAACCGGGCGTGACCGTCGAACAGATGCGCAACAAGGAACGGGAAATCCTTGATTTTGCCTCGGAAGAAATCGTCCGCAATCCCGGTGGCGACTGCGACCGGCAGATCGCCTCCCGCCTCAAGGCAATGAAATAACTTTCATTTCCTTAAGCATAATGCGGTATAATGCGGTCAGGAGCAGAAAGATTAAGATTTTTTCAGAAAATCGATCTTGTGCTTGTGTCCGCATTTTCCCATATGTTGAGGGAGTTGTGCTGCATGTAATGGTACATGCAAAAATCGATCTAGAAGGGGAAGAACACAACCATGTCGACCTTTGACCGTCAATCTCAAGGCGCCTACACCGTTGCCGGCTCGCGCGCCGAGGCCGGCATTGATCAAGGCCTGCGCGCCTACATGCTGGGCGTCTACAACTACATGACCATCGGCCTTGCGCTGACGGGTTTCTTCGCTTTGGCAACCATGATGCTGGCGACGACCTCCGATCAGAGCGCGGCTGTTGCCACGATGGGCAACGGAACGATGCTCACCCAGCTTGGCGTTACGCTTTACGGCAGCCCGCTGAAATGGGTTGTAATGCTCGCGCCGCTCGGAATGGTGCTCTGGCTCTCGTTCCGCGTTCAGTCCATGAGCGCCTCGTCCGCACGCACCATGTTCCTGGTGTACTCGGCCATCATGGGCATTTCGCTGTCTTCGATCTTCCTGGTCTACACCGGTGGCTCGATCGCACGCGTGTTCTTCATCACGGCCGCTTCCTTCGGAGCGCTGAGCATCTTCGGCTACACCACGAAAAAGGACCTCTCCGGCTGGGGCTCGTTCCTTTTCATGGGTCTGATCGGGATCATCATCGCGTCGATCGTGAACATCTTCATGGCGTCTTCCGCCCTGCAGTTCGCGATCTCCGTCATCGGTGTTCTGGTGTTCGCCGGCCTGACCGCCTACGACACCCAGCAGATCAAGGAAATGTACTACGAAGGTGACAGCGGCGAAGTCGCCACCAAGAAGTCCGTCATGGGCGCCCTGCGTCTGTACCTCGACTTCATCAACATGTTCCTGATGCTGCTGCAGCTGTTCGGCAATCGCGAATAAGCGCTCTGCATTCAAACGAGAAAGCCCGGCACTGCCGGGCTTTTTTGTTTCTGCACATCGATGCTTCCGGTCAGATCAGGCGTCGACCACGCGCAAATGTTTCTTCTTCTCCAGAACGCGCAGCACCTGTGACAGGTCATGGCCGCGTTTCAGGATCATGCCACCGGCGCCGACAACGCTGTAGGCGCCCTGACGGCGCGCCAGCTTGGGATCCTTCTCGATGCGGTAGAGCGGCATTTCGGAGGTCCGCCGGAACACGGAAAAAACCGCCCTGTCCTTGAGAAGATCCATCGCGTAGTCGCGCCACTCACCATCGGCAACCATGCGACCGTAAAGCCGAAGGATCGTGTCGAGTTCTTTCCGGTTGAAGGCTACGACGGGTTTGGAAGGCAGAGCCGGTTGGCTTAGCGGCGACGGGTTGGTTCCCGCGCCGCGCTGAAACGCGCTGTCATCGGCTTCGCTCATTCCGCCTCCATTCGATCGGTGTCCCGTAATTTGCCCCGGCGACCGGCCCCGGGGTCATCGTCCTGTCATGATGCGTCGCAATTGGGGCCAATGGCAAGCCCGCGCGTTCAGAAACATATTTCCGTCTCACGAATGCGTGAGGCGGAACGGCCTTTTTCGCGTGATTGCAGGCCCGTTTTCACGCAACGGTAACTTGCCCTGAAAGAATGCCCAAAATTCCATGATTTTGCCGCAATCCAGCCCTTGGCAAGCCATTTTAACTACCCATATTTCGATCATACCCTGATGGGTGTGACCAGTAAGGATCGCGGAATGCATTAGCCCCCCAGCCCCCCGGGGTTCTTACCAGTCAGCCAGATTTACAGAGTCAAACATCAGGGCAACTGAAGGGCCGGCAATATGCCGGCCCTTTTCATTTGCGGAATGCGCCTCCCATGACCTGAAACGGTCACCCGGACACAAGTCGCGTCTCACTTTTCGAGCCCGCACGCACATTTGCCTCTTCTCCATTGCCGGGCTTGTTGTATCCTTCCCTCAGGATGAGCACGGACCTGATCGATTTACGCGCGGCACGGCCCGCGGACTGCGAAGCGCTTGCTGGCATTCACAGCGAGGCGTGGCTCGGCGCGTACCGGGGCGTTCTGCATGGTGTCGACCTTCAGAAGATGGTGACACGCCGCGGAACCGGCTGGTGGCGCGGTGCTCTGGAGCGCGGTGTCGAGATCAAGATCGTCTCCGTTGCCGATGTCCCGGCCGGCTACGCGACATTCGGTCGATGCCGTTTGCGCGACACCGGCATAGAAGGGGAAATCTACGAGCTCTACCTGAAACCGGAATATCAGGGCCTCGGCTTCGGAAAGGCCCTTTTCGGCAGCGTTCGCAAGACGCTCGCGTCCAGGAACCTGCATGGCCTTGCCGTGCAGGTCCTGAGCGAGAACGAACCCGCCCGAAGCTTCTACCGTGCCCTTGGCGGCACGCTGACCGCCAAGTCCTGGTACCGGATGGGCGGGCGCCGCATGGAACTCTCGATCTACAGCTGGCCGGGCCGAAAGACCTGACACCTGACACCGGCAGCACGCATCACTGAAAAATGCCCTTGTTTCCCGGCACTATCGGGGGAAGCGAGCAATTGTGGGTTCCGGCCATGGTGTCGGCCAGATCGCGGCTCATCTGATTGGCGCCGGGGTTCGCCTGGGCATCGATCCTGCCGACCTGACAGGTTGCCCCGGGTTTCAACTGGGTCACGATGAGAACGCTTCCGGTCCCCTTGCCTTCATCGAGGCTCGGAAACCATCTGAGGATGGTTGCAAACGGCACCCCGTCCCGCAATCGCCACTCAAGTGTTTCGTTGATCGTGTTGAAGCGGGAAAGCGTCTGGCCGGCGGCAGGCTCGTTCTCAGCGTCTGGCCCGAAGGAAACGAACATGCGCAGGTCTCCCTCCGAAACAAGCACCTGAAGTCCGCCATAGCCCGGGCAAGTCCAGCTGCCGCCGAATGTTCCCTCCTCTGCGGCACGTTCAAGCTGGTTGCAATCCTCAAGGTTGATCTTGGTATAGGCGCTCGTGATTTCCGCTGCACTGGCGCTCAGGCCCATGCTGGCCAACACCACAACCACTGCAGTCACGCGCCTCTGGATGAAGGAAAAATATCTTCTCATGTGTCATGCCTCCGGAACCGTTTGTGCGGGTAGATCTGCACTTTCGACTTTTGGTGCAATGCAAAATAATAGCTTGAACTTCTCCGGCAGGATTGCGATAGACGCAGCAGCAATCAACAGGAGTTTCAAAATGCGTATCGATGCCGTGCCAATCGGCAGCAACCCGCCGGAAGACATCAACGTGATTATCGAGGTGTCTGTGGGTGGCGAGCCGATCAAATACGAGATGGACAAGGACGCCGGTGCCATGTACGTCGACCGCTTCCTCTACACTCCGATGCGCTACCCGGGCAACTACGGTTTCGTTCCGCACACCTTGTGCGGCGACGGCGACCCGATCGACGTTGTGGTCGTCAACCAGCGCCCTGTCGTGCCTGGCGCGATCATGTCCTGCCGCCCGATCGGTGTCCTCATGATGGAAGACGAGTCGGGACAGGATGAAAAGATCATCGCCGTGCCCGGCCAGAAGCTCACGAAACGCTACGCCCATATTCACGACGTGACCGACCTGCCGCAGATCACGGTCGATCAGGTCAAGCATTTCTTCGAGCACTACAAGGATCTGGAGCCCGGCAAATGGGTAAAGGTGACCGGTGTCGAAGGCGCCGAGGCCGCGAAGAAGCTGATCACCGAGTCGATTGAACGCGCACAGGCTGCACCGGCCGAGTAAGAGCGGCCGCAACGGCACATCACAGGTGAGGCCGCAGGCGGATCAAAGGTCCGCGGCGGCCTCAATGCGTTCCATGTCCTGGTCGGACAGGCCGAAATGGTGGCCGATTTCATGGATCAGGACATGCGCAACGACATCGCCGAGGGTCTCGTCCATGGCAGCCCAGTAATCGAGAATGGGCCGCCGGAACAGCCAGATGCGGTTCGGCATTTGGCCTGTGTATTCAGCGTCACCTCCCTGAGCGAGACCCTGCCCTTCGAACAGTCCGAGCAGATCATGCGGGTCTTCGATCGCGAGCGCATCCAGTACGTCGTCGGGAGCATAATCGGCAAGGCTGATCTGGATGTGGCCGCAGCGCAGCAGCACATCGTCCGGCAGTCCCGCGAGAACCTCGCTGGCCATCTTCTCGAAGTCGGACAGATCGGGTGCCCTGAGGTCGGACCAGTCGCTTCGGCTGATCGGTCGGACGGATGCCATGTTGCCTGCCTTGCTTCTCCGGGGCGCGATATTCGACCTACAAGTAGGTAACGAAAAGGTAGATCACCAGCCCGATCGCGAATATCACCCCGGCAACCCTGCCGATCCGGGTTCCCCAGACCTCGATCTGATCGTTCTCGTCCTTGTCCGCAGCGTTCAAATGGTCTTTTGCCCTGTCGGCCATGCGCACGAAGGTCGAACCCACGATCGTTTCGCTTTCAGCCTGCACGCGATCGAGTGCCTTGAGAGCTTCTTCGCGCTGCTCTTCCTTTGGGTGCTTTTTTCCGCTCATACGCTCACAGTGGCTTTGTTTCCTGACCGATTCAACAAAAAAGCCGCCACAAGGGCAAGGATGGCAAGACCGCCGGACGCAACGGCATTCCAGCCGGCGAAGGAAAGCCCCAGCATGCGCCAGCTGGCTTCCGTACAACTGACGATGCGGGTCGATTGCAGCGCCTGCAGCATGTTTGCGGCGGAGTTGGGCGCAGCCGAACCCCCGCCGCAATCATTGGGCCCCGCCCAGAACTGCCACTCCGCACCTGCCTGATAGATGCCCAGGCCCGATCCGTAGGCAAAGATTGCGGCCACGCCCAAGAGAACAAGCAAGGCCAGGCCGGTCCGTTGCGTCGTGATCAGAAGAAGGGCGAGTGCGGTCACGGGAAGTCCGACATAGTACGGCACGCGCTGTTCCAGGCAGAGCTTGCAGGGAACATAGCCGCCAATCAGCTGAAAACCCCAGGCCGTCGCAATCACGGCAAGCCCGCCCGCAAGGACAAGCCCGGTCACGTTTCGAGCAGTCAAGCCCTGGATCATCGCATCCTCGTCAATCAGATGTAGCGCAGCACAATAAAGCCGCCGACCAGCAACACCACAAATAGGGTGAACATGAGACCGAGGCGTTTTTCGATGAACTCCTTGATCGGCGGGCCGAAGAAGTAGAGCAGCCCCGCAACGATGAAGAAACGCAGGCCCCTGGAGACAATGCTGGCAACGATGAAAATCGGCAGGCTCAGTCCCGCCACGCCGGAGGCAATGGTGATGACCTTGTACGGAAAGGGCGTCAGGCCGGCGATGAAGACGAACCACCATCCCCAGTGATTGAAGACCGCGCTGAACTCGTCGAACTTGTCCATCTTGCCGTAGAAGGTCAAGATCGGTTCGGCGACCTGTTCGAACAGAAACATGCCGATCAGGTAACCCAGTATGCCGCCGAGAACGGATGTCAGCGTGCACAGCAGCGCGTACCACCAGGCCTTCTCCCTGCGGGCGATCACCATCGGGATCAGGAGAATGTCCGGCGGGATCGGAAAAAAGGAACTTTCGACGAAGGAAACGGACCCGAGCGCGGCAGGCGCGCGCGGTCCGGCGGCAAGGGACAGGGTCCAGTCGTAGAGGCGTCTGATCATGGCGCTTCCATAGCGGCAGTGACTTAAAAAGTCACCAACAGATCCGCCAAATACCAGGATTGATTGAAAATCTCGTGCGTAGAGCAGACCCGCCCTCGTGACAGGTCTCCGGTGGAAGGCGAAGACCTGCCTTCCGGGCGCCGGTGTCAGCACTCCGGCAGGTTGACAGCCAGTCCGCCCAGCGACGTTTCCTTGTACTTGTCACGCATGTCCTGCCCCGTCTGGCGCATCGTTTCGATGCAATTGTCCAGCGGCATGAAGTGAACGCCGTCCCCGTGGAGCGCAAGCGAAGCGGCCGATACCGCCTTGATCGCACCCATGCCGTTGCGCTCGATGCAGGGCACCTGGACCAGGCCCTTCACGGGATCGCAGGTCATGCCGAGGTGATGTTCGAGCGCGATCTCGGCCGCGTTCTCGACCTGCGCATTGCTGCCGCCAAGCGCGGCACACAGTCCCGCCGCGGCCATCGCGGAGGCCGAACCGACTTCCGCCTGACAGCCGCATTCCGCGCCGGAGATCGACGCATTGTGCTTGATGAGGCCTCCGATCGCGGCGGCGGTCAGCAGAAAATCGTCGATCCCCTTCCGGGACGTGTCGACACAGTGATCCCGGTAATAGCGGATCACTGCGGGCACGACACCTGCGGCCCCGTTTGTCGGCGACGTCACCACCTGGCCGCCGGCGGCGTTTTCCTCGTTCACCGCCATCGCATAAACGGACAGCCAGTCATTGATGGCATGCGGCTGCTGGCTGTTGGATCCGGTTTGCTCCTGGAGGCGCTGATGGATGGCCCTGGCCCTGCGCTTGACGCTCAACCCGCCGGGCAGAACGCCCTCCAGCTTGAGGCCGCGCGTGATGCAGGCGTCCATGACCGACCAGATGGCCGCAAGACGGCTGTTGAGCGCATCCCGTCCGAGGACGGATTCTTCGTTGGCCCGCTTCATGTCGGCAATGCTCAGGCCGGAGGCACGGCCCATTTCCAGCATTTCCGCTGCCGATCCGAACGGATACGGATAGCCGATGGCTTCCTTTTCATCGTGAAGATCGACATCTGGCGCTTTTTCCGCGGCCAGGAGCTCGGCTTCCGTCGCGATGAACCCGCCACCGATGGAATAGTATGTCTCGGCGAGCAGAACGTGAGCGTCTGCATCCCGGGCGGTCAGTTTCATGCCGTTTGCATGCAGCGGCAGGGCGGGACCGTAATCGAAGACAAGATCCTGATCCGGATCGAAGCGGATATCGCCGCACGCGCCGGCAACCAGTGTCCGTGTCTGCAGCAACTGCTGCAGCTTTTGTTCGGCAAGCCCGGCATCGACATTGTCCGGACGGAACCCGAGCAGACCCAGCATGACCGCACGGTCGGTTGCGTGACCCTTGCCGGTAAAGGCCAGCGACCCGTGCAGCGATGCGCTCAGATGCGCGGCCTGCGCGGGTGCAAACCGTCCGCCGTCACCGGCGGCAAGCCGGTCCAGAAAGTCGACGGCCGCGGTCATCGGCCCCATCGTGTGCGACGACGATGGGCCGATCCCGATCTTGAAGATGTCGAAAACGCTGAGGAACATGCGATCGGCCCCGAATGCGCGGCGCCCGTGAGCGCCGCGCCTTAGATTTATTCAGCCGCTTCCGCGTAGTCCGACATCGGCGGGCAGGTGCAGACCAGGTTCCGGTCGCCATAGGCATTGTCGACCCGGTTGACCGGCGCCCAATACTTGTCGACGTCGAGCGAACCAGCCGGATAACACGCCTGCTCGCGCGTGTAGGGCCGGTTCCACTCGCCGACAAGATCTGCCACCGTGTGCGGTGCATTCTTGAGCGGGTTGTTTTCCGGATCGATCCTGCCGTCGATGATGTCCTGCGCTTCCGCGCGGATGGACAGCATCGCGTCGCAGAACCGGTCGAGCTCCGCCTTCGGTTCCGATTCCGTCGGTTCGACCATGAGCGTACCGGCAACCGGCCAGGACATGGTCGGTGCATGAAAACCGCTGTCCATCAGCCGCTTGGCAACGTCCTCGACCGTCACCCCGGCGCTGTCGGCAAGGGGGCGCGTGTCGAGAATGCACTCATGCGCGACCCGGCCGGTTTCGGACGTATAGAGGATCTCGTAGGCATCCTTCAGCCGCGCCGCGATGTAGTTGGCGTTCAGGATCGCGACCTTGGTCGCCTGCGTCAGGCCCGGCCCGCCCATCAGGAGGACATAGGCCCAGCTGACCGGCAGGATGGACGGTGATCCGAACGGTGCAGCGGAGACCGGACCGACGGCCGTGCCGTATTCCGGATGACCGGGCAGGTAGGGTTCCAGATGCGCCTTGACGCCGATCGGACCCATGCCCGGACCGCCGCCGCCATGCGGAATGCAGAAGGTCTTGTGCAGGTTGAGGTGGCTGACGTCACCGCCGATGGCGCCCGGCTGCGACAGACCGACCATCGCATTCATGTTCGCGCCGTCGATATAGACCTGGCCGCCGTGATCATGGGTGATCCGGCAGACTTCCTGAACGGTTTCCTCGAAGACACCATGCGTCGAGGGATAGGTGATCATGCAGGCAGCAAGATTCTCCGAATGCTGCTCCGCCTTCTCGCGGAAATCGTCAAGATCGATATCGCCCTTTTCGTCGGATTTCACCGGCACGACCTTGTAACCGACCATCTGTGCGGACGCAGGATTGGTGCCGTGGGCAGACGTCGGGATCAGGCAGATGTTGCGATGCCCTTCTCCCCGCGCCACGTGATAGTTCCGGATGGTCAGGAGACCGGCATATTCGCCCTGTGCGCCCGAATTCGGCTGTTGGCTGATCGCGTCATACCCGGTGATCTGGCACAGCTTGTCGTTCAGATCGGAGATCATTTCGTGATAGCCTGCGGCCTGATCTTCCGGAACGAACGGGTGCAGGTCAGAGAATTCCGGCCAGGTGACCGGGATCATCTCGATGGTCGCGTTCAGCTTCATCGTGCAGGAGCCGAGCGGGATCATGGCCCGGTCGAGGGCAAGGTCACGGTCTGCCAGCCGGCGCATGTAGCGCGTCATTTCCGCTTCCGCGCGGTTCATGTGGAAGATCGGATGCGTCAGGTAGGCGCTCTCCCGCAAGGCGTGCTGCGGCAGCCGGTAATCCCGGTTCAGTTCGCTGTCGTCGATCATGTCGCCGCCAAAGGCCCGCCAGACCGCCTCGATGGTTTCCGGCCGGGTCTGTTCGTCGAGCGAGATGCCGACGCGCGTGTCACCGACCTTGCGCAGGTTGATGCCGTTGGCGACCGCCGCATTCATGACCACGCCCTGCAGCGCTCCAACCTCGACGGTGATCGTGTCGAAGAAGACCTCCGGTTCGACCTTGAAACCGAGTTTCTCAAGACCCGTCGCCAGGCGCGATGTCTTGCGGTGAACCGACTGCGCAATAGCCTTGATGCCGTCCGGCCCGTGATAGACTGCGTACATGGACGCGATCACCGCCAGCAGCGCCTGTGCCGTGCACACGTTAGAGTTGGCCTTTTCGCGGCGAATGTGCTGTTCGCGGGTCTGTAGCGACAGGCGGTACGCCTTCTTGCCGCGGCTGTCGATCGACACCCCGATGATCCGGCCCGGCATGCTGCGCTTGAACGCATCCTTGCAGGACATGTAGGCGGCATGCGGACCGCCATATCCCATCGGAACACCGAAGCGCTGCGTCGAACCGACGGCAATGTCGGCCCCCATTTCACCCGGCGACTTCAGGAGAGCCAGGGCCAGCGGATCGGCCGCGACGATGGCAAGCGCCTTGTTCTCGTGCAGCTTGCCGATGATGCCGGTGAAATCACGCACATGCCCATGAGTGCCCGGATACTGGAAGATCGCGCCGAAAACGGCTTCCGGATCAAGCGTGTCCGGATTTCCGACGACGACTTCGATGCCGAGCGGTTCGGCGCGCGTCTGAATGACGGCGATGTTCTGCGGATGACAGTTCTCGTCGACGAAAAACGTGTTCGACTTGGACTTCGCCGACCGCTTTGCCATCGTCATGGCTTCCGCGGCTGCCGTGGATTCGTCCAGCAGCGACGCATTGGCGACATCGAGCCCGGTGAGGTCGGACACCATGGTCTGGAAATTCAGCAGGGCTTCGAGACGCCCCTGCGAAATCTCCGGCTGATACGGCGTATAGGCCGTATACCAGGCCGGGTTCTCAAGGATATTCCGCAGGATCGGTGCCGGTGTCGTCGTGCCGTAATATCCCTGGCCGATCAGGGACGTCAGCACCTTGTTCTTCGACGCCACCTGCTTCATATGGAAGAGCGCATCGCGCTCCGACAGGCCGGGACCGCCCCAGTCGAGCGCTTCCTGCTGCCGGATCGCCGGGGGCACGGTGGCATCGATCAGGTCGTCGAGGCTGGCAAAGCCGATCAGTTTCAGCATCTCCGCCATTTCGGAAGGCGACGGGCCGATGTGCCGGCGGTTGGCAAAATCATAGGCCTGGTAGGTCGTGAGTTCGAAAGCCATCTGTTGCAGTTCCCTTAGGCGATGAAGGCCTTGTAGGCGTCGAGATCCATCAGTTCGCTCAGCTGGTCGGTATTCGACAGCTTGATCTTGTAGAGCCAGCCATCGGCTTCCGGGCTCTCGCTCAGCGTTGCGGGGCTGTCCGCCAGGGAGCCGTTCACCTCGACGATCTCGCCGTCGACGGGTGCGTAGATCTCCGACGCGGCCTTGACCGATTCCACGACGCCGATCTCATCCGATTTCTCGAAGCTTTCACCGGTTTCTTTCTGCTCCACGTAAACGATCTCACCGAGCTGTTCGGCAGCGTGGGCGGTAATCCCGAGGGTCGCGGTATCGCCCTCCACCTTGATCCATTCGTGGTCCTCGGAAAAATAGGTGCTCATGTCGGTCTCTCCACGATTAGCGCTTGTAATTCTGTTGTACGAAGGGCAGCGCGACAACCTCGGCCGGTTGCGCCTTGCCTCTGATGATCAAATTTACCCTGGTACCCGGCTCGGCGTGAGCGGAGGCAACATATCCCATCGCGACCGGACCGCCGGCCGTCGGACCGAAGCTGCCGGACGTGATCTCGCCGATAGTGCCGCCGTCCGCGGCCTGGACTTCGACACCATGGCGCGCGGGCGCGCGGCCTTCGGGGCGGATCCCGACGAGTTTGCGCGACGGGCCGTCCGCAATCTCGCGCTGAATGCGTTCCGCGCCCGGAAAACCGCCTTCTTCACGGCGCCGCTTCTGGATCGCCCAGATCAGCGATGCCTCGATTGGTGATGTCTGCGTGTCGATATCGCTTCCATAGAGACACAGCCCGGCTTCAAGGCGGAGGGAATCGCGCGCACCGAGACCTGCGGGTTCGCAGTTGTCGTCCGCCAGGAAGGCCCGGGTGATGTCGACGGCCTTGTCTTCGGGAATGGAGATTTCGTAGCCGTCCTCGCCGGTATAGCCGAGACGCGACACACGGCATTCGACGCCATTTATGTCGGCGACCGTCGTCTCCATGAACTTGAGGTCGCGCGCCGCAGGGCAAAGCGCCCCGACAACGTCCTCCGCCTTGGGTCCCTGCACAGCCACAAGCGCCCGGTCGAAGATCTCGGTCACCTCGACACCGTCGAGATGTGCTGCCATGTGCGGGATATCCTGGTGCCGCATCGAGGCATTGACCACGACGAAGAAATGGTCGCCCGCATTGGAGACGATCAGGTCGTCCATGATGCCGCCGCTGTCGTTGGTGAAAAAGCCGTAGCGCGCCTTGCCTTCCTTCAGCGCGGCAAACGCCTGCGGGCAGAGCGCTTCCAGCTTTTCTCCGACATTTTCACCCTTGAGGATAACCTGCCCCATATGACTGACATCGAAAAGCGCGGCCCTCTCGCGGCACTGCTTGTGCTCTCCCATGATGCCGAGCGGGTACTGGACCGGCATTTCCCAGCCGGCGAAATCCACCATCTTGCCGCCAAGTTCGACGTGAAGGTCGTAAAGGGGTGTGCGTTTGGGAGCGTCAGCCATGGTACCGGTCCTTTCCTGTTCCAGTTGGAGCCGCTCCGGTCCGATTTCAGAACCCGGTTTCCTTCGGAGAAGAAGGCGCGGGCCGGACAGGATGTCGTGGCGTCGGGTCAGGGAGAAGACTACCACCCTGAAGCCCCGTCGGAAACGCCACAACGCTCCCCTTTCTCATCATTTGTTTCTTATAGGAAACTTTTCCATAATTCGCAACGTATGTTTTAACGAGAAGAAATTGACCTGTTTCTGAGACTGTGCGAGTTTCAGGAAAATTCGGAAAGAGCTGACATGGACCCGGTTTCCCAATCCGACGATGACATCACCGACGCAGGCGACACCGATCATCTGGGAAAGATGATCCGCGAGGCGCGGCTCAAGAAAGGCTGGACGCTGGAGGAAGCCGGGAAGGCGGCCGGCATCGGCCGGTCGACCCTTTCCAAGATCGAGAACAGTCAGACGCGACCGAGTTTCGATATCGTTCGCCGTCTGACCAAGGCCCTGGAACTCAAGACGCCGCAGCTCTTCGTGCAGTCCGGTCCGAGCGATATTTCAGGCCGCCGCGACGTCACCATCGCCGGTGGCGGCGAGTTGCAGGAAACGCCCACCTATTCTCACGAACTCCTGTGCACCGAGCTGACCAGCAAGCGCATGTTCCCCTATATCAGCACGATCAAGGCGCGGGACGTTTCCGAATTCGATTCCTGGATCCGCCACCGGGGCGAGGAATTCATGTATGTGATCAGCGGCGAGCTGACCTTCTTCACCGAGCACTACAGACCGCTGCCGATGAAGGCGGGCGACAGTGTCTATTATGACAGCGGCATGGGCCATGGCTGCATTTCGACCGGCGACGAAGACGCAAAGGTGCTCTGGGTCAGCCTCGAATAGGCGGACGCCGGCCTGTTTCCTTTAAGAAACTCACGGTCGGTTGTGAAAGATGAAGCCGATGAAATTGAGCAGGATCTGCGCCGCCAGGATCTGCGTGCTCTGGCTCGGATCGTAATCCGGTGCGACCTCCACCAGGTCGATACCTGCGACGCGGCCCCGCTTCGAAAGCCCCTGCAGAATCTCCAGGACATCGTAGTACAGGAACCCGCCGTGACTGGGTGTGCCGGTACCGGGTGCAATGGACGGGCAGAACGCGTCGATGTCGATGGTGACGTAGTATCGGGCGCCGGCGGGAATGCGCTCCAGGACGGCATCGGTCCCGAGCTTGCGGACCTGCCGAACCGACAGAATGTCGGACCCCCGCGCGCGCGCATCCTCGTAACCTTCCTTCGCGGTCGAGGACACGTTGCGGATACCCAGCTGGGTCATGCCGGAAACGTAGTCCTTTTCGATCGCCCGGCGCATCGGATTGCCGTGGCCTGCCGTAACCCCGTGGCGCTCGTCGACAAAATCCAGATGCGCATCGATCTGGACCACGTGGATCGGCCCGTTCGCCGCGCAATCGTCCCTGAACGCGTTGATGCAGGGAATGTTCACCGAGTGGTCGCCGCCGATCACCACCGGCAGGGCGCCAGCCGACAGGATCTTCTTCACCCCGTATTCGATGTTGGCGTGGCTTTCCTCGGTCTTGGTGTGAATGATGTCGGCATCGCCGATATCGACGATCCTGACATCCGCACCGAGATAGGTCGCGTCATCCTCGTGATCATAGGCCCCCGCGTGACCGAAACTGAACAGCGTCGATGCCTCGCGCACAGAGCGTGGCCCGAAACGCGCGCCGGATCGGAACTGGCAGCCGAAATCGAACGGAGCGCCCAGCACGGCCACATCGGCATCGATCGCATCCCAGTCGGAGACGTATTCCTTCTTGCCGAAGGTCGAGATCCCGACAAAAGGCAGGTTCAGGCGGCCGGATTCATAACCGTGTCCCGACATGAGGCTCTCCGTTGTACATGTTGTTTCGTTCGCCGGAGCGGCATCCTACATTGCTGGAAAAACGACCGTTTGCAAGCAACTGCGCTTCGGAGAATTGGGTACCCCTACTGACCCGGTGCGGGCTCCATGTTCTGCTCGATGGCGTCCAAGGCCGCAGCGGCGGCCTTTTCCTTGGTTTCCTCGTCGAGCTCGTCGGCACCGATGACCTCCACCTTGACGTTCCGCTGAGCGAAGTTGATCCCCGCCTTTTCGAATTCGTCGCGGATACGCTGGTAGGCGTCGCGGCGGATCGTCCACTGGCCGCCGGGCTTGGTCATGAACTTGACGCCGACAACCATGTTGAACTCCTCCATGCGCCGGACACCCTGAAACTTCAGAGGTTGGAGGAAGTTGCCGCCGTAATCGGGATTTTCCTGCAGTTCCGCATCGATTTTCTTGACGATCTTCTTGGCAAGTTTCAGGTCCGTGTCGAAGGGAACCCGGAACTCCAGCTTCATCATCACCCAGTCGCGGCTGTAGTTGGTGAGCGACTTCAGCTCGCCGAAGGGGATGGTGTGAACGGCGCCGCGGTGATGGCGCAATTGCAGGGAGCGGATCGACATCGATTCCACGGTGCCGCGAATGTCGCCCATCTCGATATATTCACCGACCCGGAACGCATCGTCGATCAGGAAGAAGACCCCGGAGACGATATCGCGCACCAGCGCCTGGGCACCGAACCCGACCGCCAGGCCGACGACGCCGGCACCTGCCAGCAGCGGCGTGATGTTGATGCCCATGGAGGACAGGCCGATCAGCGCCACCATCACCAGGATCGTCACGAGGACGACCTTCTTGATAAGCGGCAGCAAGGTTGCCATGCGCGCTTCCGGTCCGGGCGCCATTCCGGGCACCAGTTTCGGCATGCTTGCCATGCGCCGATCGATGGCGGTCTTGGTCGCGGTCCACACGAGATCGCCGATCAGGAAGGCCACCATGACATCGATCAGGACACGCACAACTTGTGCCGGGGCCGAATCGACGGCGGACATGTTCCACGGCTGAACACCCCAGAACAGCCCGATGCAGACCACCGCGGAGACGACGACGACAAACCGGCCCAGCCGCACGGCGACCGGCAGATAGACACCGTGCATCGCCTCGGCATTCTCAATCGCCTCCTGCTCGGTCTCGTCCGGCGTCTCCGCGTCTGGTCCCGCTTCCTGCTCAACGACGACTTCCGTCCCGCTTTCAGCCTCCGTTTCGCTGGCGGCGTTGGCTTCGCTGCTGTCTTCTGCCGGCGTCGCCTCGGCCCGGCTTTCCTCGAAAGCCTGTTCGATAGTCTTGCGCACCATGCGCTCCGCGGGGATCAGCAGGGCAACGACGGCAAGGGTTCCGGCGGCACTGTAAGCGCCGATCAGCCAGAGAATGAACAGCATGAACAGTGTCATCGAACCGACCACCGGGATCACGATGGACTGGCGTTTCGGTTCGCTGCGCGTGTGCATCAGCCAGAGCAGCAGGATCGCAAGCATCGTCGTGATCGCGGCGGCGATGATATCGATCGTGAGGCCGACCGGCTCGTCGGCTCCAAGGACCACGATCGTCTCGGCCAGGCCGTGTCCGAACAGCATCACCGCGGAGGCCAGCATGACGCCGAGATAAAGACCCCGCGCATCCTGCCGCGAAAGCGGCACCAGGCGCAGCGCCTCGATGCGCGGGGCGAGCGCGAACAAGGCCAGCGCGGACACGACGCGCAGCATAACCAGCGCGAACAGGAGTTCCAGGACGAATTCCTCGGCATTGGGCGGCCAGTCGAAAATGACGAAGGTGCCGATCGTGCCGAGCGAGAAGAAGACCGCGCCGCCGGAGACAAGCGCAAGGCGCGTCAGCGCCGAGCGGACCTTGTCGATATAGCGGTTCGAGCGGGACAGTTCGATGCGTCTTCGAAAATATCCGGCGTAGCGCCAGTAGAGCCATTCAAGCCCGACGCCGACAAAAACGAAAATGATCAGCAGAACGACGAAATTCAGCTGCTCCCGCGGCGTCAGCCCCTGCTGCCATGTACTGGAAACGATGGCCGGGAGCCCGGGGACAAGGGCCAGCGACGCGCCGACTTCCTGCACGCGCAACTGGATCTGTACGAGGCCCAGTTCAACGCTTTCGCGGAATGTCAGGTTGGCGGGGGCTCCGTCATCGCCCAGCCCTGCGGCCCGCTGCTGCAGCCAGTTGACCACCGCCGGATCGGCCAGAAGCCGCGCCAGTTCCTTGATGTCGTTCGGCGATGGTTCCGCCGGTGCCGCCACCGTCTCGGCAGAACCGGCACCCGGAAGCATCATCTGGGCCGACAGGGGCGTCGCCACATGCAGGAGCCCCAGGAAAATCAGCGTCGCGAACAGCCTGATCATGCGGCGCCCCCGCTCTGCGGAGCCGGGTCCGCGTCGCGCGCGGCAAGAGCTTCTCCCCGGAGCAGTTCCTGGTACTCCACCGGGGAGATCGTCGGATCAAACACCCGCTCCACGGTGACGGGCCCTCCGGCCGGCATGGCCTGGCAGGCGAGCCGGACGCCATCGGGAAGGGACCGGCGCGCAAGGGTCTCCGCTTCGGTCCTGCCGGGCGGTTCAAGGTTCTCATGCCCCTCCAGAACGCGAACGGCACACGAGCCGCAGCGCCCTCTCGCCCCGCAAAGCGCGGCATGGGCAGTATCCATGGACTGGGCGGTTTCGAGCAGGCTGACCCCGGCGGTTCGCTCGATCGTCGGGCCGTCGCGGTAGGTGATCGAGATCTTCGGCCGCTTGCCCCAAAGGCGGATCGCGCGGGCCACGAGGATGACCAAGACGAGGGCCGTGTACCACCACAGGACCTGGCTCTGGATCTGGTTCAACGTGTCACCGACGGAACCATATGCGGCCGCGGCTTCACGAACCGGCGCCATGAACTCCGGATCGCCACTGTTGGCAATCAGGATCTTGCCGGATTCGACGAACCCGAGCAGGGCGGCAACGGGCACGATGACAGCGAACGGGTAGGAAAAGGTGGCATAGCGCCCCCACCATTTCTGCACCTGCATCCACAGAAACAGGCCGTAGCAGGCATGAACCCAGATGACGATAAGGGCAAGAACCTGCTGAATGCCCAGATGCGGCACGAACATCCAGTAAACCGCGAGCACCCATTTGAAATCCACATGCGCGCCCGTCATCGCGGGGCCGACCACGGTGCCCATGATGTGGGGCAGGAGCAGCGGCACGATCGCCAGTCCCAGGGCAGCCTGTCCCGCATCCGCCCAGTTGGAAAAGAGACTGTTGCGCCAAAAGACCGTCCATAGACCAAGGCCGGCATGAACGAAGAAACTCAGGATCAGGAGCGGTCCGCCGACCGGGTTGCCGAACGGCCCCATCAGGACCCGTCCGGCGGCTTCCATTGCGCCGATCGAATGAAGCCCGAATGCGAGCGTCAGCAAGTGACCCGTCACGAACACGAACAAAACCAGGCCGCTCAGGATGCGTAGTCTGCTGATCATGTAACTTTTCCGTCCCGCATGCTGTTTTCCGCTTTGTGGCCCCGGTCCGCCTGAAGACGGCACAATGGCAGCGGCGCAAAACATCCCCTCACCTGCTATCGATAACGTATTGCAGGTCGCGGCTCCAATAAATTGATGTGTTTCCAACGCCAAAACCTTGGCATCAGGCGGCCAGGCGCAGGTATTTTGCCGGAACAGGTTTTTGGAAACCTTGATCCGGCGGCGGCATGGGAGTGACTGGCCGCGCGCGCTTCGTTTACCGCACGGCGCGATTCATGCCGCCGTCAGAGAGGATGTTCTGGCCGTTGATGTAGCGGGCGCCTTCCGACGCCAGGAAAACGCACGCCTGACCGATCTCGGCAAACGATGCCGGACGTTGAGCCGGGATGGATCTTCGTGCGAAGTCGGACAGGTTCACGTTCTCGCAGAAGCCGGGCATCAGGTTGTTCATGTTGATGTTGTGCCGAGCGTAGCGGTCACCGTAGAGCTTGGCGAAGCTGTGAAGCGCCCCGCGCAGCATGCTCATGGGATAGGCCGCTCGGGGCTCCACCGTGTTCATGGAAGAAATGTTCACGAACGACCCGCCACCCTGCCGGATCATGATCGGCGTTACGATCCGCGCCAGCTTCACGACATTCAGCACATACATGTCGAGACTGTCATGCCAGAGCGCGTCGGTGAGTTCCAGCAGCGGCCCGTCGAACTCCGGATCGAAACCGACCGTCTTGATGGTTTCAGGCACGCCGCCGCCATGCCCCATGTTGCTGACGACGGCGTCGACCCTGCCGTAGGTCTCCAGCGTCGCGTCCACCATCGCCTGAAGATCGTCTGCCTCCAGCACGGAACCCTGGCGTCCGATGCCGCCCAGTTCCTTGGCGAGGTTCGCAGAACGCTTTGATGGCGACATCAGCGAGACCTTGTAACCCGCATTCGCCATCTCGACGGCACAGCCCTTTCCGATGCCCTGACCTGTTCCGGTCATCAGGGCCACTCTGACAGTCGTCACGTGTTCGTCTCCGCTATGATAATTTTGCGCAGTATCATCAATGATAGGCGCAAAACTGACGACACGATAACGACTTTACGGGCTGCTAATGTGAGATAAACTCATAGCTATGAGCAACATAAGGCACCTTCGGGCCCTGCAGGCATTCGACGCAGCCGCCTCCCGCCGAAACCTCAGCAGAGCGGCTGCAGACCTGGGCGTGACCCACGGCGCCGTCAGCCGCCAGATCAAGCAGCTGGAGCAATATCTCGGCGTTACGCTGCTGCGCAGGTTGCCCGGTGGGGTAGAACTCACGGAAGCCGGAACACGGCTGCACCTGGCGACGCAGGACGCTTTCGCGGCGCTGGAACAGGGCATCGGCGCAACCCGGCGAACGCGAACGCCCCGCTCCCTGACGATTTCGCTCTCCTCGTCACTGGCGATCAGGTGGCTGGTGCCCAAGCTGCCCCGGTTCCGGGACCGGCATCCGGGCATCTCCGTTTATCTGGACACCAACGATCAGCTGGTTGATTTCAGAGAAAGCGATGTCGACGTGGCATTGCGCTACGGTGGCGATCCGCCGGACGGTCTTTACTGCGAGCGCCTGCAGAGCGAACAGCTCGTCGCCGTTGCAGCGCCGTCCTTTGTGCCAGTGGGCCCGGTCGCGCCTGCATCCATAGCCGGATTGCCGCTGCTGCACGACCGGTTTCATCCGTTCTGGGACAGATGGGCGGCGGAGGCGGGATTGCACGACCCCGACATTCAATCGAGAAGCTCCACCTTCCCCGACTCTGCCGTTCTGATCGCGGCCGCGATAGACGGACAGGGCGCGATCCTCGTGCGTCGCATTCTTGTCGCGGATGATCTTGAGGCGGGCCGGCTGATCCGTCTGGGTGACGCGGAAATCCAGCTGGAAAAGGCGCTTTACTTCGTTTGCAGGCAAGGTGACCAGCGATCGCCACCCGTCAGCACCCTGCGCGCATGGCTCACCGAAATCTGCGCACGGTGGTGACCGGTTGTTGCCGCTGGTGGAAGGAAAAGAGTGGTGCCCCCCGCCGGAATCGAACCGGCACTCCCGAAGGAACGGGATTTTGAATCCCGCGCGTCTACCAGTTCCGCCAGAGGGGCAACTGACACCGGAGAGGGTGCCTATCATGGGCCAAGTGCCGATGCAAGCGCCCGCTCGCTCTGCTGCACCGGAATTCGGCATGTCGCGGGAACATCTCGGCGGCCGCGGAACCGATGCGCCAACCTGATGTCCCGGACGCTTAGCCTGCTAACAAAAGCGCAAATTGTGCGGCTTTTCTGGACAAGCGTTTTGGGCTTGGCTAGAACGATTGCATGAGCAAGTCAGGACGTGAAATCGAGCTCAAGCTCGAACTGGATCCATCCGCCCAGGACACCTTGAAGCGCATGGGCGCAATTGACGGTTTCACGGCCGGCCGTGCGGTGACCAAGACCTTGCAGTCGATCTATTTCGACACGCCCGACCAGGCGCTGCGCAAGGCGAAGATCTCTCTCCGCGTCAGGAAGTCCGGGCGCAGCTGGGTGCAGACCGTCAAGGTGGGAACCGGCGTCGTCGCGGGGCTGTCCTCACCCGTCGAAGCCGAACATCCGGTCAGGGGCCGCGCGCTCGACTTCACGGTGATCGAAGATCCGGAAGTTGCCCGGGTTCTTGAGAAAACCATCGGCGATGCGCCCTTGAGCGAATGCTTCGAAACCGTGATGAAACGCACGGCGCGCGAGCTGACGCGCGATCAGGACGGTGCCCGGATCGAACTGGCGTTCGACACGGGCAACATCCTCGCAGGCGACGGCAGCCAGCCGCTCGCCGAACTCGAGATGGAACTGCTCGAAGGCCCGGGCCAGGCAATTTTCGATGCCGCCAGGGGGCTGTTGAAAGACGCTCCCTTCCGGTTCTCCCCCTACAGCAAGGCCGAGCGTGGCTACCGGTTTGCCGAGGGCAGGCAACCGGAGACGCCGGAGCCCTGTTTTGCCGAGAAGATCAGCTTCACGCCCGGCACCAGCGTGGAACTGGCCTTTCGCGACGTCCTGCGGTCCTGCCTGAAACAGATTTCGGAAAACCGCGTCGTCGTCATCGGGTCGCGGGACCCGGAAGGCCCGCACCAGCTGCGCGTCGGGCTGCGGCGCTTGCGCAGTGCCTTCCGTCTGTTCAGGCCGGGACTGAACCCGGCCACCGTCGCACCCCTGGACCGGATGGCCAGGACGATCGCCGCCGAAGCCGGTTCGATGCGCGATCTCGATGTGCTGATCGACGAAATCGTGCAGCCGCTGGCGGACAAGACGCCGGCAAACCTGTCGCTCGACATCCTTCTGGCGAAACTGAACGCCTCTCGCAGCGAGGATACGCGCAATGCCGTCGTCGACCATCTGAAGTCTGCAGAAGTCAATGGGTTCCTGCTGGACCTGGCGGCCTACACGGAAGGCCGCGGCTGGCTCGATCCGGAAAATTTCGACCAGACGGCGCTGCTGGCGCAACCGATCGAAACCTATTCGTCCAAGGCCCTCGCCAGGCAATGGAAAAAGGTGCTCCGCTACGGCAAACGCCTGGAAGAGCTCACGATTCCCGAGCGGCACGAAATGCGCAAGGCGATGAAGAAGATGCGCTACGGCATCGAGTTCTACAATTCGCTTTATCCGGTGGACACGGTAAAGCCCTTCCTGAAACGGATGAAAAAGCTTCAGGACATTTTCGGTTACCTCAATGACGTGGCCATGGCCGAGACCCTGCCGCAGAAGGTCGCTGCCGGAGGCAAGGATGCGGTCGCCGTCGGCCAGGCGATCGGCTTCGTGATCGGCTGGCACGAATCCCAGTGCCAGACCATGTGGCAACACGCCAAGGGCTACTGGGAAGCCACCCGCGAAACGCCCCGCTTCTGGCTCTAGAAGCTGATCGCGAAGCTGCCATGCGATCCCGACCGCCACCCCGGCCCAGAGCCGGGGTCCCCTGTCCAATCGCATTCAGGTCCCGGATCAGGTCCGGGACGGCGCAGGTTGCGGAAAAGCCACGCAGCAAAGCGGAACCTGTCACAAGGAAGCAAGTGCGCCCTATCGTCACCCCGGGCGAACAGCGTGAGACCCGGGGGCCGGGGAACCCCGGTGTTCCGGGAGGGCGGACCAAGAACATCATGTCCTCTGCCTCCCCGATCCCGGCTCTGCGCTGCGCTTGGCCGGGATGACGAGCGGAAAAAACACCTCATCCTGAGGAAGCGCGTCAGCGCTGTCTCGTAGGATAGGCGGCTGGCACGCTGCCGTGCGGCCCATCCTTCGAGACGCACGCAAGCGTACTCCTCAGGATGAGGCTGTGGATTGGAGTGACACAGGTCAGGTGTTGGCGATCGACACGAGCGTCTCGCGCAGCCACTTGTGTTTCGGATCGCGCGTCATGCGCGGATGCCAGCTTGCGACGATTTCAAGATGGGGCAGCTCCAGGGGCGTCCTGACACGGGAAAAGCCGTGGTCGAATGCCGCCGCGATCCGGACCGGAACGAAGGCGAGCAGAGGTCTTGATTTCATGAGTTCCAGCAGCATCGCAAAACCCGGAACGGCAAGCACCACGTTTCTCTTCCGACCCACCGCTTCAAGCGCGTCGTCAATCGGTCCGCGAAAGCTGCCGCCGGTCGGGTCGACGAAGCCGTGTTCAAGCTCGCAGAACCGGTCAAGAGTGATGTCTGGGCCGTCCGCGAGATCCCCGTAACTGGAAAGGCAGACAAAGTCGTCCCTGTAAAGGAAACGCGACGGCAGATCGGGCACCGCCAGCTCCCGGTCGCTGAGCACCAGATCGATCTCGCCGTTCTCCAGCTGCCGCGCAACTCCCTCCGCAGGTCTCGGCAGGATCGAGACGCGTGCGCCGGGCGCCGTCCGGAGTACCCTCTCGGCAAACGTGTCCAGGATCGTGTGCAGGAGATAGTCACTGCCGCAGACCCTGACCGTGAACGCGGAGCTGGTTGGATCAAACGCGTCCGGCGCGAGAAGCAGACCGATGTCATCCAGAAGCTCCGCCACCCGCGGGGCGATCCCGTCGGCCCTTGGCGTCGGCACGATGCCGTGAGATGTGCGGACGAACAGGTCGTCATCAAAGGTGTCCCGCAGGCGCCTGAGCATCCCGGACACGGTCGGTTGCGTCAGGGAGAGCCTGGACGCCGCCCGCGTGACGCTACGCTCCTTGTAGAGTGCATCGAATGCGACAAGCAGATTGAGATCGGCATGCCTGATATTGAAGTTCTGCATATCACTTATTGAATAATACATTTTGATCAATAACAAGCAGGCGGCAATAATCTTTCTGTCCGGCGAACCTGGTGGCGGAGAGAGATGGCAAAGAGTTCGGAATTCTATCCGCCTTGGCAAATGGTGGAGCACGGAACGCGGCTGGCCAATTGGCTATGGCACGGACCCATTCGGCGTTACCGGGCGTGGCGAAAACTGCGGAAAGATCGCCTGAAACTGGCTGCCCTCGGCAACGCCGCGCTCAAGGATCTGGGGATCGATCGCAGTGAGATTCCCTCCATCATCCACGCAGGTGAAAACGAGCGCCGGCGCAATCATGGCGCCTAGCGTATTCCTGTTCGCATTCCAGCAAAACCTCGGAGAACTGACATGCCCGCACTGTCTGGGCCGGCAACCCGGTTTCAAGTCGATCCGCGCCTGATCCTGCTCGCAGGGTCGTTGATCGCGCTCGTCGCCCTGGGGATGCGACATTCTTTCGGCCTGTTTCTTGGTCCGGTCACCGGAAGTCTTCCCGCCGTCGACCGGGAAACCTTCGGCTTCGCCATCGCCTTGCAGAACCTCATGTGGGGCATCGCACAACCCTTTGCCGGCATGATCGCGGACCGGTTCGGCAGCGCACGCGTAATTTTTGCCGGGGGCCTGCTCTATGCAGGTGGACTGCTCTGCGCATCGGCCGCATCGACATCTCTCGGCCTTGTTCTCGGGCTTGGCGTGCTTGTCGGCATCGGACTGAGCGCCACCAGCTATGCCGTCGTGCTGGGAGCGGTCGGTCGGCGGTTTCCGCCCGAGCGCCGCAGCTCGGCGCTTGGCGTTGCTTCGCTCGGAGGCTCCCTCGGCATTTTCCTTTCGGTCCCGGTCACACTAAGCCTGATCGACGCGTTCAGCTGGCCTCTGGCGCTCGTCAGCCTGGCACTCGTTGCGGCAACCATCTGCGCGCTCGCACCGGTTCTGAGCGGACGATCGGTCGAACCCGGTGCTGACCAGTCGCTGCGGTCGGCGCTTTCCGAAGCCCTGTCACACCGTGGATTCGTGCTGCTCGTACTCGGCTTTTTCGTGTGCGGGTTCCAGCTCGCCTTCATCGGCACGCATCTGCCCGCCTATCTGCTGGACCGGCACTTGCCGGCTTGGGTCGGCGGCGCCGCGCTCGCAACCATCGGTGCGACCAATATCGCCGGAACGTTCATCTGCGGTCTTCTCGGCGACCACCTCAGCAAGAAGAAGATCCTGGTTATCCTCTACCTGGCGCGCGCCGCGGCCGTCGCCCTGTTCGTCCTGTTTCCGCCGTCGGATATCTCGACCCTCGTCTTCGCGGCGGTGATGGGCTTCACCTGGCTCGGCACCGTTCCCCTGACGACCGGGATCGTCGCGCAGATTTTCGGTGCGCGCTACCTGGCAACCCTGGTCGGGATCGTCTTCCTGATGCACCAGACCGGCAGCTTTCTTGGTGCCTGGCTCGGCGGGCTCGTGTTCGAGCGAACCGGCAGCTACGACATCATGTGGTGGAGCGTCGTCGCGTCCGGCGTTGTCGCCGCGCTTGTGCACCTTCCGATCGACGAGCGCCCTTTGGCGGCAAAGGATCGCGTCTTCGGGAACGCGCTGAGCAATGCGTGATCGGTACCGGGTTCTTTGGGGTGGTGTGTGCCTGGCTGTCCTGGCGGCGCTTTCCCTTCTCGGCATCATGTCGGTGAACGCCTACCAGAAGCTCTTTCTGGATCTGGCGGTCTTCCGGCTCATGTGTCTCCAGGAATATCCCGGCGTCCTGGCGCCTCAACTTGCCGTCTGAAAGGCAGTGTTTAGGAGAACAGTATGAGCGAACAGAAATCAGGAAAAGGACCGGTCCTCCGGCTGTTTCAGGTCAGGATCAGGCAAGGCCACGCAAAGACCCTTCTGGAGAAATTCGCGACCACATCGGTGGACGTGGTCAGGCACGAACCCGGCAATTCAGGATATTTCTTCGGGCGGGGCATCGCCTCCGATGAGGACTATCTCGTGTTTGCCTCGCTCTGGGACGATCTTGATGCCGTGAAACGGAGATTTGGAGATACGTGGCAGCAGTCCTTCCTGCCCGAAGGATACGAGAACCTGATCGAGGAGCATTCGATCCGCCATGTCGATTTGAGCACAGGGTGGGCGGTTTCACCTCAGGCAACAGGGACCGCGACCTGAAATCGGCGGCATCACGCAAAAATCGAACGGAAAGCGGCAGCGCGCCCGGTTCTGGACGGACGGTGCCACTTCAGGACGCCTGCTCATCTAAGCAATTCTCCCCGCTACGGAAGTTTGCTATGGTGAGCCATGATTTACTGCTTTGCGGATTTCGAGCTCGACACGACGCGCCAGGAACTTCGGTGCAAGGGTGAGCCGGTCAATGTCGAACCGCTGGCTCTTGATCTGCTGAAATTGCTCATCGACAACCACGACCGCATGGTCTCCAAGGACGAGATCAATTCGGTCCTGTGGAACGACCGCGCTGTTTCCGATGCCGCACTGTCGACCTGCGTGAAGTCGGCCCGATCCGCCGTGGAGGATTCCGGTGCGAAGCAGGAGAAGATCAAAACCGTACATGGCCGCGGGCTGCGCTGGGTCGCCCCCTTTGAACGGCGCGCTCCGCAAGCAGTTGCCGAACCGGTGGCAACACCGGAAACCGGGAACGGCGACCACCCGGTGCAGGACGCCTCACAGCGGCCGTCGATTGCCATACTGAAATTCGACGCCATCGGCGACGACCCGGTTGCGCGCACACTGGGCGAAGCCATTCCGCACGAACTCATTGCGGCGGTTGCGCGCCTGCGCTGGATTTCGGTGATCGCGCGTGGCTCCTCCTTCCGCTTCGGGTCACGTGATAGCGATCTGTCGGACATCCGGACACAGCTTGGCGTCCGTTACGTCTTGTCCGGCAGCGTCGAAAAATTCATCGACCAGGTCATCATCAACGTGGTCCTGACCGAAACCTCCGATGGCCAGGTCATCTGGGCAGACCGGATCAAGGCGTCGATCGCGGAGGTACATGACATCCGCGAGACGATCATCGCCGAGGTCATTTTCGCGATCGAGGTGCAGATTCCGCTGAGCGAGGCCTCAAGGGCGCAACTGCAATCGCCGGAAAACATCGACGTCTGGACCACCTATCATCTCGGGCTCCAGTCGCTCTATCGGTTTGACGCTGCCGAGAACGAGGTCGCCATGGCCATGTTCAAGAAAGCAGTGGCGATGGAGCCCGGGTTCGCCCGCGCACATGCCGCGCTTTCCTTCGCCCATTTCAAGACAGCCTTCATGAACTATTCGGACAACCGGGCATTCGCGGTCGATGCGGCCAGGCGGGCAGCGGAACGCGCCATCGAGATTGATCCGATGGACCCGTTCGCGAACTTCAACATGGGCCGGTCCCTTTGGCTCACCGGCGATCTGGACGGGGCGAAGACCTGGCTGAACCGGTCCACCTCCCTCAGCCCGAATTTTGCCCAGGGCCTGTATGCGCGGGCCTGGACGGAGACGCTCACGGGATCCAGCTCGGACGGCATGCGTCTTGCCGACGAA
Organism: Roseibium sp.; assembly: GCF_965232425.1. Lineage (GTDB taxonomy): Bacteria > Pseudomonadota > Alphaproteobacteria > Rhizobiales > Stappiaceae > Roseibium. Next base: position 2,670,152 of record NZ_OZ246971.1, on the reverse strand, counting down.
GCCCGCGGCCTGAGCCCGCTCGATCCGTTGCTGTATGCGATGCTCGGAACGCGGGCGCTCAGCCTTTCGATCGAAGGTCATGACAAGGAGGCCGCACTCTGGGCGGAGCGGGCGGCGCGCGCGCCCGGCGCGCACAGCCTCATTCGCGTGATCGCCATGTTCACCAACGAGCTTGCCGGCAACGAGGCGGAAGCGGCGCATTGGGCCGCACAGGTCCATGCCGAGCAACAGCCGATCACGCAGGAACACTTCTTCCGCTCCTTTCCGTTCGCGGATCAGGCTGTGCGCAAACGCTTCTCCGAGGCGTTGAAGCGGCGCGGCGTCGACTAGGATACGGACCCATAAATGAAGCCGATTTGGCGGCAGAAATGGCAAAATCTCGAGAGGAAGCGTGCGTAGAGCGGGCTTTTTGCCCGGTCAAGCGCGGTGACGCTGCGAGGTGAAGCCATTTTGCCGCCCTTCGGATTTGGCCGTTTTGGCCATCTGCCGCGTCGCGAAAGGCTTGAAAATGAACCACATTTCCTGCGCTTTCGCTCCTCGCAGCTGGTTAAAACGATCCAAACCAAATTGACTTCATTTATGAGTCCGTACCCTAGGGTCAGGACAGCGCCTGCGGCAAACCTGCGTCCAAAAATCTCCATGATTGGGGAACGCTTTTTCAAAAATCCTCATGGTTTCCTCAAACTTCGCTCAAGACTTGGTTGAAAAGCCGTGTCACTTTCCTCAGCGTAAGCAGATCGCATGCCGTGCCAGATACCGGCGGCGCTTTGTTGCAACCCGTTTTAACGCAAGGAAAGAGTATGACCGGCGGAACACTCAGAACGACATCAGGCGTTGGCCACACCTATGACAGCATTCTCGACACGATCGGCAACACACCGTCCGTGCGCATCAACAACCTTGCCCCGGACGGCATAAACCTCTTCGTCAAGTTCGAAGCGGCGAACCCGGGCGGCTCCGTCAAGGATCGCCTGGCCGTGAACATCATCGAGGCCGCCGAACGAAGCGGCAAGCTCAAGCCCGGTCAGACCGTTGTCGAAGCAACCAGCGGCAACACGGGGATCGGGCTCGCCATGGTATGCGCACAGAAGGGATACCCGCTTGTCGTCACCATGGCCGACAGCTTCTCCATCGAGCGCCGCCGTCTCATGCGCTTGCTCGGTGCCAAGGTTGTCCTGACACCGCGCGCGGAAAAAGGCTTCGGCATGTACCGCAAGGCGGTTGAACTGGCAGAAAAGCATGGCTGGCTGCTGGCGCGCCAGTTCGAAACCGAGGCGAACGCGGAAATCCACGCGGCAACCACCGCCCGGGAGATCATGGCGGATTTCGAAGGCCAGCGGCTGGACTATTTCGTGACCGGTTACGGCACGGGCGGAACGGTGACCGGGGTCGGCCGCGTGCTCAGGGTCGAACGCCCCGACACGAAGATCATCCTGTCCGAACCCGCCAACGCCCAGTTGCTCGGCAGCGGTCACGTCCAGGAACGGACCGGCGACGGCTCGCCCGCCGCAAGCCATCCGGCCTTTGAACCGCACCCGATCCAGGGCTGGACGCCCGATTTCATTCCGGCCGTTCTGCAGGAATCCGTTGACAATCACTACTACGACGACCTGCGCCCGGTTGCCGGCATGGCCGGCGTTGAGTGGGCCAAGAAACTCGCGTCCCAGGAAGGCATCCTGACCGGAATTTCGGGCGGTGCGTCCTTTGCAATCGCGATCGAAGTCGCCCAAAAAGCCGAGCCCGGTTCGACGATCCTTTGCATGCTTCCCGACACGGGGGAACGCTATCTCTCCACGCCGCTGTTTGAGGATATTCCGGAGGACATGACAGATGACGAAGTCTCTATCTCCAAGTCCACTCCCGGCTACCACCTGGGCTGATGCAACGGATCAAATCGACGTTCTTCGGACCGCGCAGGCCCACGCAACGGCCTATCGGCGCGGGCTGAAGGGAAAGCCGTGTGCACCGAAGCGAAACTACCGGGAGATGCTGGGCGTCTTCTCCGAGCCCCTGCCGGAAACCGGCAGCAACGGGGCCGACGTCGTGAACGAACTGGTGGACCGCGGCGAACAGGGGCTGACACAGATGACCCATCCCGGTTTTTTCGGGTGGGTGCTGGGCGGCTCCTCGCCGGTCGGCGTGGCCGCCGACTGGCTCGCCGGTGCCTGGGGCCAGAACGCGGCCTTTCACACGTCTTCACCGACGGCAGCGGCGGTGGAAGAGATTGCTGCGGGCTGGCTGCTCGATGTTCTGCACCTGCCCGAAGAGGCAGCGGTCGGTTTCGTCACCGGCGCGACCGTCGGCAACTTCACGGCACTTGCCGCTGCGCGCGGCGCCGTCCTGCGCCGGGCTGGCTGGGATGCGGATGGGGACGGGCTTTTCGGAGCGCCCCCGATCACCGTTTACGTCGGCGACGACGCGCACACGTCGGTCTTTTCGGCTCTCGGCTATCTTGGCCTGGGACGGAACCGGGTGAAGCGGGTCAGGTCCGACGGCGAAGGCCGGATGATCGCATCGGATCTGGCGGCTCAGCTGGCAGGGCAGGAGGGGCCAACCATCGTGATTGCCCAGGCCGGCCAGATCAACACGGGTGCCTTCGATCCCTTTCAGGACATCCTGGAGATCGCTAAACGGCGCAACGCCTGGATACACGTGGATGGCGCTTTCGGGCTCTGGGCACGCGCCCACCCGGACTACCGCCCCCTCACCAACGGCGTCGAGTGGGCGGATTCCTGGGCGGTCGACGGGCACAAGTGGCTGCAGACTCCCTTTGATTCAGGCTATGCCATTGTCCGCGATCGCGACAGCCTGCAAAAAGCGATGAGCATTGACGCCAGCTACCTGCCGATGGTGGGTGAACAGGACCGGATCCCGTCGTTTCTTGTCCCGGAACTGTCGCGCCGTGCCCGCGGGCTGCCGACCTGGGCCATGCTCAAATTCCTCGGAAGACAGGGCGTTCAGGATCTTGTCGGCCGGCATTGCGCGATCGCCGGCAAGATCGCCGAACGCCTGCGCGGCGCAGATGGCGTTCGTGTCGTCAACGACGTTGTCCTCAATCAGGTGATTGTCAGCTTCGGGCGCGCCGGGGAGACCGCCTTGCAACGAAAGGCCCTGACGGAAGCCGTCATCGCGAGGCTTCGCGACCACGGCTCGATCTTCGTTGGCGGTGCCCGCTGGCGGGACGACTGGGTGATGCGGATTTCGGTGATCTGCGACGCGACGATGCCGGCCGACGCCGGCCCGGTCGCCGATCTCATCCTTGACGCCTGGCACGCAGTTGCGGGCGGATCCGCAGCCTTGTCCCGGAAAGACGCCCGGCAGCCGGTCCCTTGACCCCGGCTCGCGCCGGGATGGATGCTTTGACCGGATTCACGCGCGATGGTATCGATACCATATCGGGTTGGGCGACGAACGGGAGCAGGTGGATGATCTCAAGGGAACAGATCGAGTTCTATTTCGAACACGGCTATCTGCTGGTCGAAGACGTCCTCTCCGCCGAGCAGCTCCGGAAGATGCAGGAGATCACCTACGATTTCATCGACCGGTCAAGGCATGTCAGCGAAAGCAACGACGTCTACGACCTTGATGGGGGGCATTCGCGGGAAACGCCCAAGCTCACGCGGATCAAGTTGCCGCACAAGCAGCACCCGTTCTTCTGGGACGTTCTGAAAGCTTCCCGCATTACCGAGGTCCTCCGTCAACTGGTCGGCCCGAATGCCGTTCTTCAGACATCCAAGCTCAATGCCAAGGCACCGGGCGGCGGAGCTGCCGTCGAGTGGCACCAGGACTGGGCCTTTTACCCGCACACCAATGACGACATGCTGGCATTCGGCGTCATGCTGGAAGACGTCACGCCAGAAAACGGTCCGCTCCAGGTGATCCCGGGTTCGCACAAGGGTCCGATCCTCAGTCACAACAGCCGCGACGGCATCTTCTGCGGCGCAGTCGACCCGGATGATCCCGCGTTTCAACGCGACAAGGCCGTGTCGATCACCGGCAGGGCAGGTTCCATGTCGGTCCATCACGCGCGAACGCTGCACGGATCCGCGCCCAACGTGTCTGACAAGGCGCGCCTGATGCTGTTTTACGAATGCTGTGCGGCGGACGCCTGGCCGCTCATGGGCGGCTCGGCCTACCTTCAACGGCTGCCGCAACGCGAACAGTGGGAAGACCTGCTCGACCGGGTCATCATCGGCGAACCGGTCCTGGAACCGCGCATGACCCAGGTGCCGGTCCGGCTGCCCCTGCCCCCAGCCGAAGACGTCAGCTCGATCTTTCAGCTTCAGAAGTCCGGCGGCGCGCGCAGCGCCTTCTGATCCCCGGCGTCTTGGCAGGCATCACGGCCGGCGAACCATCCGGGCAGAACACCCTGATCGATCCGCCGGTGCAAGACCTGTCAGGCGGTCAGGGCCGGTTCTGCCGCAAGCTCTTCCAGGAGCCGGGCAACCGCTTCCGCGCCCGGATCGTTGTGGCCGGAAAGTGCGGCCTCCGAGACATAACTCGCCCGGCCCGCCCGCGCGCGGGTGATCCGGGACGTGGCGTCTGCCCCCTGGCGCGCTTCGCGCGCCGCCGCATCGATCCCGTTTTCCAGAGCATTGAGCGCAGGCATCATCGCGTCGATCATCGTCCGGTCGCCGGGTTTGGCCCCGCCGACCTGCATCACCCGGTCAAGGCCTGCCTTCAAGGCACCGATGGAATCGCTGCCGCTTGAGGACGCGTCGCCCGCCGCCGCGAAGAAGATCGCCAGCAACACCCCGGACGACCCGCCCATCGTCTGGCTGAGCTCGACCCCGATCGCACGGTAGAGCTGGGTCAGATCGGCCAGCGGCATCCGGTCGAGCGCCGTCAGAAGCGCGCGTGCGGCGGTCGCCAGCGTGCTTCCGGTGTCGCCATCGCCCGACTTGGCATCAAGCGCGTTGAGGTCGTCTTCCGCCGCGATCAGGATGTTGCAGCACTTTTCGATGAACCGCCGCGTATCGTCGTTCTTCGACGGCAATGGCTGGATCGGTGACAGACCATCGGGAAGCGGCAAAATGGACACCGGACCGAGCGCGAGACAACCCGGCCAGACCCACGGCGCCACCGGTGCCTGCAGGAGCGCTTCTTCCGTCTTGCTGACCGGCAAAAGCGAAACCGAGAAACCATGCATGTCGAGCGAGGTCATCATCGCTGCCGGCCCGACAAGCCAGCGGATCTGTCCGCCAATGCGCGAATGCGTCAGTTCCTCGGCGAGGACGGACATCTCGAGCGGTGTCGTCCCGCCGAGATTGTTCAAAAGCGCAACATGCGGACCGGGCGCCAGCGCCGGTTCGAGCCGGTCGACCACCATGGCCATGGCCGATTTTGCGTTGGAGAAGGCAACCTGTTCGATCCCCGCTTCACCGTGGATGCCGAGGCCCAGTTCCGCCATGCCAGGGCCGATCCGGTCCTCCTTGGGAGACCCGGGGATCGTGCAGGTATCCAGCGACATGCCGATGGAAACCGCACCGGCAATGACCTGCTCGGCGGCTTCCGTGACCGTGGCGAGATCCGCCCCCTGGTCGGCGAGCGCGCCAGCAATCTTGTGAACGAAAAGCGTTCCGGCGACCCCTCTTGCCTGGGGCAGGTCGGGCAGGGCAACGTCGTCATCGACGATCACCATGTTGACTTTCAGGCCGAAGGCCCGTGCGCGCTCAACCGCCAGGCCGAAATTCAGGCGGTCGCCCGTGTAGTTCTTGACGATGACGAGGCAACCGGCCTTTCCGGTAACCGCGAGAATGCCCGCCAGGACCGCATCAACGGACGGCGAGGCAAAAACCTCCCCGCACACCGCGGCCGTCAGCATCCCCTGGCCGACGAAACCGGCGTGACTGGGTTCGTGGCCGGATCCGCCGCCGGACACGAGGGCCACCTTCGACTTGTCCCAGTCGGTTCGCACCACCACCTTGATATGCGGATAACCGTCGAGGCGTGCCAATCGGCCGCCTGCCGTACGCAAAGCACCGTCAATGGCTTCCGTGACCAGTGCTTCCTTTGAGTTGATGAACTGCTTCATGTTCCCTCTCCTCAGGTGATGCGGACGCCGCCGGCGTCAAAGAAAAGCGGATTGCGGGGCTGAATGGCGACCGTGTCGCCCGGTTCCAGATCCGCATGTGCATCGGCGAGCGTGACGACGTCATGTCCATCAAGCTTGAGATGCAGCCGGATCTGGTCCCCAAGGTGTTCGACGCGCTTCACCGTCGATCCCTTGCCCTCTCCTTGTTGTATGTGTTCGGGTCTGAGCCCGATTTGCGCGGCCCCGGCCGGGGCACCGGCGAACATGTCCGCCGGCAGCACGTTGATACGGGGCTGCCCGAGCCGGCCGGCGACATAGAGATTGACCGGGTTCTCGTAGATCTCGCGCGGTGTCCCGAACTGCACCAGCTTGCCCTGGTCCAGAACGCCGATATGGGTCGACATGGTCATCGCCTCGATCTGGTCGTGGGTGACGTAAAGCAGCGTCGCGCCGAGACTTTCCTGAATACGCTTCAGTTCGATCCTGAGGTCCGAGCGCAGCTTGGCATCCAGCGAACTGAGCGGTTCGTCCATCAGGTAGATGGTTGGGTCCCGGACAAGGGCGCGGCCGATGGAAACACGCTGCATTTCACCGCCCGAGAGCGCCGTCGCCTTGTTGTTCAGCTTGTGCGAGATCCGGAGAACCTCGGCGACTTCCGCCACCTTGCGCTCGATCTCCTCGGCCGGTGTCTTCAGAAGCGGCGAGCGCAGCGGGAAGGCCAGATTCTCCCGGACGCTCATATGCGGGTAGAGCGAATACTGCTGAAACACCATGGCGACATTGCGCTGCGCCGGCGTGTCCTCGACCACGGACCTGCCGCCGATCGAAACATCTCCAGCGTCCGGCTCCTCCAGCCCGGAGATCAGGCGCAGGATCGTGGTTTTTCCGGCCCCAGTCGGGCCGAGCAAGGTAACGAATGCCCCGTTGGGGATGGTCATGCTCACGTCGGAGACGGCAACCGTGTCGCCGAACGCCTTCGAAAGATTGGAGAGCCGCACTTCAGACATGGGCAAGCACTCCCTCGTTGAGATCGGACCTGAGGGCGCGACCGCTCTGATTGTCGAAAAGCGTCGCTGTCGTGCCGTTGAACGCAAGGCCGACGGTCTCACCGGGTCTTGCCGGCTGATCCGAGGGTATCCTCGCCTTGAGGTCGCCGCCCACGGTTTTCACGGTCACGATCTGGGTCGTTCCCAGGTACTCGGCCGCGACCACCTCGCCCCGGTTGCCGCCGTCATCATTGAGCGCGATATGCTCCGGCCTGATCCCGTAGACGAGATCCCCCTCGAAAGGTTCGCGCACCGTCGGAACCGCAAGGTCCACGTGGTGCATCCGGACGCTCGAGGAGCCCGCATGAACCTCGCCGTGAAAGCGCAGGAAATTCATGGATGGCGATCCGATGAAATCGGCCACGAACATGGTCGCCGGCTTGTCGTAGATATCCTGCGGGGTGCCGAACTGTTCGATCACGCCGTGGTTCATGACGACGATCTTGTCGCCCATCTGCATCGCTTCCAGCTGGTCGTGGGTGACATAGACCGTCGTGGCGCCCATGCGGTCATGAAGTGCGCGCAGTTCCTCGGCCATATGCTCGCGAAATTCCGCGTCAAGCGCGCCCAGCGGTTCGTCCATCATGAAGGCCTTCGGCTCGCGCACGATCGCGCGGCCGAGCGCCACGCGTTGCCGGTCTCCTCCCGACAGGCCGCTCACGGGCCGGTCGAGAATGTCCTCGATGCCGAGAATGCGGGACACTTCGGCCACCTTTTCCGTGACATGCTTCTTGGACATGCCCTGGCTGACCAGCGGATAGCTGATGTTCCGGCGCACGTTCATGTGCGGGTAGAGCGCGAACATCTGGAAGACGAAGGCGATGTCGCGCTGGCGGGCAGGCTTCTGGCCGACCTCTTCCTTGTCGATGTAGATTTCACCCGAGGTCGGCAGTTCCAGACCGGCAATCATGCGCAGCGTCGTTGTCTTGCCGCATCCGGACGGGCCCAGCAGCATGAAGAACTCGCCGTCCTCGATCTTGAAGGAAGAGGACTGCACGGCGGTGAAGTCGCCGAATTCCTTCCTGAGGTTCTTGATTACGATTTCAGCCATGGTTCTAGTCCGGAAAGTGACTGACGATGATGAACATCACCGTGCCGGTCAGTGTGACGATGAAGGAGTAGGTGTAGGCCCACAGCACGACCGGCTGCATCAGCATGACGACGCCGATGGCGATCAGCACCGATGCGAGCATCTCCCAGGGACCACGCCGCAACCGCATAAGACCTTGTACGAACTGGCTCATTTGCGCACCGCTCCGAATGTGATGCCGCGAAGCAGGTGTTTGCGCAGCAGGATTGTGAACACCATGACCGGGACGAGAAACAGCGTCGCGCCGGCAGCCACCGCCGGCCAGTCCTGGCCGCCGACGCCGATGATGGTCGGGATGAAGGGCGGTGCCGTCTGTGCGGTGCCCGAGGTCAGAAGGACCGCGAACGCATATTCGTTCCAGGAAAAGATCAGGCAGAAGATGGCCGTCGACGCGATCCCGGTGGCCGCCTGCGGCAGCACCACCTTGTAGAAGGCCTGGAACCGCGTATACCCGTCGATCAGTGCGGCTTCCTCATATTCGCGCGGGATTTCATCCATGAACCCCTTGAGCAGCCAGACCGCGAGCGAGATGTTGACCGCCGTGTAGAGCAGGATCATGCCCAGATGCGTGTCGGACAGGCCAAGCGTGCGGAACATCAGGAAGATGGGGATGGCGACCGCGATCGGCGGCATCATCCTGGTCGACAGGATGAAGAACAGGAGATCGTCCTTCAAGGGCACCTTGAAGCGCGAGAACGCGTAGGCCGCGAGCGTGCCCAGGAAAACGGACAGGAACGTCGATCCGAAGCCGATGATCACCGAGTTCAGGAAGCGTTCGCCATAACGTGACGGGCCGGCGATCACCATGTCGCGATTGCGCACGATCTCCTCGTACCAGGTTGCCGGGGGCGGCAGCGCCTGCAGCGCTTCCGGAGACACGCGCGTCCGGGTCGTGAAGAGGTTCACGTACCCTTCCAGCGAGGGTTCGAAGAAGACCTTGGGCGGATAGGCGATGGCATCGACGGGCGACTTGAACCCGGTGGTCAGGATCCAGACGAGCGGCAGCAGCGTGATGACCGCGTAGAAGACGACCAGGGTGCCGGCCAGCCACTTTTGCAGCCGCGAAGGTTCGGTAATGGAATAGCTGCTCATCTTTCCTTCACCTTGTTCAGGGCTTTCACATAGATCGACGCGAGACCGAACACCGTCACGAACAGGATGATCGCGTAGGCGGACGCGTATCCGGTGCGCCACTTCTCAAAGGCTTCGCGCTTCAGGTTGATGGAGGTGAGCTCGGTCACCGATCCGGGCCCGCCGCCTGTCAGCTGCACGACGAGATCGAACATCTTGAAGTTCTCGATCCCTCTGAAAAGAACCGCCAGCATCAGGAACGGCAGCACCATGGGCACCGTGATCGTCCAGAACTGCCGCCACTGGCTGGCCCGGTCGATCTCCGCCGCCTCGTAGATATAGTCGGGGATCGACCTGAGCCCGGCGAGACAGATCAGCATGACGAAGGGCGTCCACATCCACGTGTCGACGATGACGATCGACCAGGGGGCGAGCTTGACATCACCGATCATCTGGAAGGACGACGGGTCGATGCCTGTCAGGAAGGAGATCCCGTAATTGAAGAGACCGATCTGCGGCTGGTAGAGAAAGGTCCAGAAATTGCCCACGACGGCCGGCGACAACATCATCGGCAGAACGATCAGCGTCGTCCAGAGATCGTTGCCCTTGAATTTCCGGTTGATGAGCCAGGCCAGCGTGAACCCGATCAGCACCTGCAGAAGGATGGTCCAGAACAGGAAATGTGCCGTCGCCTGCATCGTCAGCCAGATGTCTTCATCCGTCAGAATGCGTTCGTAGTTGCGAAGCCCGATATAGTCGACTTCCCGGTTCGGCCGGTTGGCGCGAAAGTTGGTGAAGCTCAGGTTGATCGTCCAGATCAGCGGGAAAATGTTCACCGCCAGGAGCAGGAAGATCGTCGGCAGGACGAAAAGCCAGGCTATTGCGCGATCGCTCAAGCCCCGAATTTTGGCCGCAACCGAGGGCGGCGTCGCTTTCGCTACGCGGTCGATAGGGGTATCTGACATCTGTGGCCCGTTTGGAAAGGTGGTCCGGAAAAACCGGCGGGAGAATGTCCCGCCCTGGCGGTGGATCAGCCGCCCGCCGGCATTTCGGGGTCGGACGGGCAAGCGTGCTGCTTGCCCGCCCGTGTTTGGAAAGCCCTCAGAGCTTGCCTTCGTCCTCGAAGACTTCCGTCCAGTCCTCGATCAGCTTGTCCAGAGCCTCTTTTGCCGTTCCCTGATCGGCCACGACATAGTCATGAAGGCGTTTTTGCATCGCCAGCAACAGCTCCGCATAGGCAGGCTCTTGCCAGAAGTCCATGACGCCGTCCATGGCGAGCAGGAAGTCCGCTGCAAACGGGGCGCTGTCCGCGAAGTTCGGATCGTTAAGCACGCTGACGTGGCATGAATAGCCGCCGAGATCCCACCACTTCTTCTGAACGGAGGGCTGCGCGAACCACTTGATGTATTCAAGGGCTGCATCCTGCTTGTCGGAATAGGCGACAACGGAAATGCCCTGCCCGCCGAGCGTGGATGCTTCCTTCAGCTGGCCCGGATTGACGAAGAAGCCGATCTTGTCGCCACCGGTATCCGGATCGGCGTAGAGACCCGGGAAGAAGGCGAACCAGTTCATGGCCATGGCCACCTGGCCGGACTTGAACGCATCAAGCGACTGTTCCATGTAGCTGTCGGTGTAGCCCGGAGGTGTCGATGTCTTGTAGAGCTCCTTGTAGAACTCCAGACCCGCGACGGCATCCGCCGAGTTCACCGCGCCTTCCATGTCGTATTTGCCCGGCGTCATTTCATATTTGAAGCCGAACGGATACATGGCGCTGGTCGCGCCCATGGTGATGCCTTCCGATCCGCGCTCGGTGAAGATCGCGGCGCCGTAGCGCTTCTGCCCGTCAATTTCGCGGCCCTGGAAGAACTTGGCGACTTCGAGCAGTTCCATCTGTGTTTTCGGCGGGGCCAGGTCGCGTCCGTGCTCGGCCTTGAAGGCCTCCTGGATTTCCGGCATCGCGAACCAGTCCTTGCGGTAGAACCAGCCGTTCGCATCACCCATGGCAGGCAGCGCGTAATAGTTCGGTGTCCCCTTAGGCCACGTCGAATAGGCATAGACGGTCGCCGGAGCGAAGTCGTCCATGGAGATGCCTTCCTTGTCGAAGAAGTCGTTCAGCTTGACGTAGTGGCCGTTTTCGGCACCGCCGCCGATCCACTGGCTGTCACCGATCAGAAGATCGCAGAGCTTGCCGCCCGAGTTCAGCTCGTTGAGCATGCGGTCGGCAAAGTTCGGCCAGGGAACAAATTCAAACTTCATGGTGTGGCCCGACTGGGCCTCGAATTCCTTGGAAAGTTCAACAAGAGCATTGGCCGGATCCCATGCGGCCCAACACAGCGTCAGTTCGTCTGCCTGCGCCTGAGACACGCTGAGCCCGCTGGCCGCCACAAAAGCGGTCGCCGCGAGAAGTTTCGCAGTTTTCATCGCTGATTTCCTCCCGAAATGATCGCACCCCGGCACCTGCCGGACGGCGGCACTCCTCCAAGTGCCCGGCAAGCCTATTTGACATACGTATGTCAAGTCAACATCAAAACTGACATACGTCTTTCTTTTTTCGCTAGCAAACCGGAAAAAGCTCCAAAAATGGATATTAACTACCTAATTTTATTGACTTTTCGGGAAATGCATCGCCTGCGAAAGAACGTCCACTCAGTAGAGATTTTCCCGCATGACGATCTCGATGCGGATCTGCTCCTGGGCTTCGTAGATGCCGGCATCATCGCATTTTGCCCGCAAAACGCGTAACGCGCTGCGTGCGAGATGGCCGACATTCTGCGCTATCACGGCATCGACTTCGCCATCCACCAGCGCCTGGCGTGTCACCGGCGTCAGGTCATGCGCGACGACCACGAGATCGAGACCGGCGGCCGACTCCCGCAAGGCCTCCAGCATGATGGCATTGCCCGACCCCATGGAGTAGACGGCTTTCAGGTCGGCATGGGTTGCCGTGGCGCGGGCGAGCGTATCGCGAATGCGTTGCGGGTCGTCGTGAAACTCGATGGTCGGCAGGGCCTTGAGCTTCGGGAAGTCGCGTGAAAGCACTTCATCCAGGCCGTAGCGACGCTCGATACTGTCACGCGCCACCATGGAATTGCTCGTCACAAGGATGCATCCGGTTTCCCTGCGCAGGAACCTTCCAAGCAGCGCACCGGCCGTCTGGCCTGCGGAGAAATTGTCAATTCCGATAAAGTGGTCACACCTTGAATTCGGCAAATCGGAAACAAAAGCAACGACATAGGCGCCCGCACTCTTGATGTGCGCAATCGCGTCGCGCACCTGCGGCGTCTCCGGGACCATCAACGCGACCCCGTCAAGTGTCCCCAAATCCAGGGATTTCAGGCGCTTGACCACCGCGTGCGGGTCCGCCGCATTCACATAAACGATCTCGACATCGGCCCGGTCGGTCACCTGGGCCGCCGCCGCCTCGCGCACCGCACCCGCGACCGTCTCGACGAAATGGTTTGGACCTTCCGGCAGAACGAACATGAACTTGTAACGCCGCTTCCTGGCCAGGTTCGCGGCATTCGTATCCCGGACATAGCCGAGCCTCCGCACTGCCTCCTTGACACGTTCGGCATTTTTCGGCCGCACGTCCGCACGGCCGTTCAAGACCCGGTCGACGGTCGAAAGACTGACACCTGCTTCGCGCGCAATATCGTGGACTGTCGGCTTCACTTCGCTTCTCTCCCGAGGGACCGTCAATCTGGCGCGCCAAACTGACATACGTCAATCAAAATGTAGCGCCGGTACAGCCTTTTCCAAGAAAATGAATATGTGTCAGGAGGTTATGAATGAGCCCTGACCCTAAGGAGCGAGGGTCTCCGTGTGGCCGTCGATGGCGAGGATCTGTCCGGAGATTTTCCGGCCCGCGTCGGAGGCGAGAAAGGAAATCATGTTGGTGACGTCCTCCGCCGTGACCCAGGTCTTCATCGAGACACCGTCCACGTAAAGCGCCCGCACCTCGTCCTCGCTCAGCCCCCGTGCGGCGGCCTCGTTGGCGACAACCCGGTCCATGCGCGGCCCCTCGACGGCGCCGGGGCAAATGGCGTTGACGCGAATGCCGTGCGGACCGAGTTCCATCGCGAGCGTCTTCGTCAGGCCGACGATCGCCCATTTGGCGGCCGCGTAAGGAGAACGCATCGGATAGCCCATGATGCCCGCGGTCGAGGACGTCAGGGTAATCACGCCCGATCCCTGCGCCTTCATCACCCGCGCCGCCCAGCGGCAGGTCAGAAACGCACCATGCACGTTGGTTGCGACGCAGCTTTGCCAGTCCCCGTAGTCAAGCGTCTCGATCGCACCGGCCGGGCCACCGGTGCCCGCATTCGCACAAACGACATCCGCGCCGCCCCACCTGGCCTCGAGCTCGGCAAGGAAATCCCCCATCTCGCTCTCCGAGGTCACGTCGGCGACGGCCGCAACGGCATTTGGGTGCTGCTCGGAGAAGGAAACGACGGCCTCCGCATCGGCATCACAGATGGCGACTTGCGCGCCCTCGCTCAAAAAGCGTTCGGCGATGACCCGCCCGATCCCGGCGGCGCCGGCAGACACGAGAACCCGCTTTGTCATGAAATAACGCCTTTCTGGATGAGACGACCAAGATGAGGGCTGGAAAGTGCCCGTACCCCGGGCGCTGCGCAAGCAGTTTTCCAGCATGAAGGCCGCGGCGGTAGGTAGCAGAAGCAAGGCAGCCCCTACGGAAGCCCAACTGTCGGGACTGGAATAACCGGTGACGCATGTAGCAAATTCACTGCGACATTTTTTCGCACAATCATTGGACTCCCGCCTCGCTCATATGCAACGCTTGCGGGATGGGGAACAGAACGTCACGAGGAGGGGACATGTCTGACACGCCAGAAACCAAGAAGATGCTGGATCCGGATCCCCGGGTCTGGGACTTCGAAACGGAATACGAACTCGGGCAGGACAACATTCGGCCCTTCGGTCTGGATCTGCACAACCCTGTCTTCCTGATATCGAGTATCCTGATCGCGGCCTTCGTCCTGATCGCCCTTGCGAACCAGGAAGCGGCCGCGTCGTTCTTCGGCTGGCTGCGGCCCTGGCTGACCAGCACGTTCGACTGGTTCCTGGTCCTGTCGGTCAATGCCATCACGCTCTTCTGCCTCGCGCTGATCATCCTGCCGGTCGGCTCCGTCCGGATCGGCGGCAAGGACGCGAAACCCGACTATTCCTATGCCGGCTGGATCGCGATGATGTTCGCGGCGGGCATCGGCATCGGCCTGCTGTTCTTCGGCGTGCTTGAGCCGGTCTACTACAACTTCGCCGAAAGCGGCGGAGCGAGCCCGCTCGGGATCGACATAAACGAGCCGGGCAACGAATATATCGGCATTGTCGGCACGATCCACCACTGGGGCCTCGAAGGCTGGGCGGTCTATGCCGCCGTCGGGCTGTCACTGGCAATCTTCGCCTACAATCTCGGCCTGCCGCTCACGCTCCGGTCAGCCTTTTATCCCATCCTCGGTGAACGCGTCTGGGGCTGGTGGGGCCATGCGATCGATACGCTTGCCGTTTTCGCAACCCTGTTCGGCCTGACCACATCGCTCGGTCTCGGTGCCCAACAGGTCGCCGCCGGTCTCTACGAGGTTTTCGGCATTGAACCCTCACCCACCGTGGTTGTGCTGCTCATCATCGGCATTACGGCCATCGCTCTCGGCTCGGTTCTGCTCGGCATGGACGCCGGCGTGAAGCGGTTGTCGGAGATCAACATGATCATGGCCGTCGGCCTGTTCCTGTTCGTGATCATCGCAACGGGTATCGGCGTCGCCGCGACGCGCTACTTCTCGGTGATGACCGACTACATCATGCTGTTACCGGCGCTATCGAACCCGTTCGGGCGAGAGGACACCAGTTTCTTCCACGGCTGGACAACCTTCTACTGGGCGTGGTGGATCGCGTGGTCGCCGTTTGTGGGCATGTTCATCGCCCGCATTTCCAGGGGCCGCACAGTGCGTGAATTCGTGATCTGTGCCCTCATCGCGCCGACCGCCGTCTGTGCATTGTGGATGTCCACCTTCGGCGGGGCAGCCATTGACATGCTGAATGCCGGCGGCGCGGAAGGCGTCCGGGCAACCGTCATCGACGCCTACAAGCCGGAAGGCGCCTTGTTCGGCTTCCTGAAGGAGCTGCCGCTCTACCAGATCGTCGCGCCGATCTCGCTTCTGCTGATCGTGATCTTCTTTGTGACATCGTCCGATTCCGGCTCGCTGGTGATCGACACGATTACGGCCGGCGGCAAGATGGATGCGCCCGTCATCCAGCGCGTCTTCTGGTGCACGCTCGAAGGCCTGGTCGCGATTGCCCTGCTACTCGGAGGCGGTCTGTCCGCCCTGCAGGGAGCGGCGGTCTCCACCGGCATTCCGTTCACGCTCGTCGTGCTGGTCATGTGCTACTGCCTGTACCTGGCACTGAGAGCGGAACGGGCGAAACTCTGAGCCAATGATCCCGGGCGGCGGAAAACCAACCTGCCGCCTGGAACATCACCCTTGATGGCTGTGTCCGGTCACGATTGGCCGGACACTGCTTTTTTCAGCCGTCCTTGTAATAGTAGCTGTAACCGTTGAGCGCCGGTGCACCGCCAAGATGGGCGTAAAGAACTTTCGCGCCGTCCTCGATTTTTCCCTTCCTGACAAGGTCGATCATGCCCTGCATCGATTTTCCCTCGTAGACCGGATCCGTGATCATCGCCTCCGTCTTGGCCGCCAGCCGGATCGCGTCGTTGGTTTCCTCTGAAGGCACCCCGTAAGCCGGGTAGGCATAGTCGGGATTGATGACGATCTCCGCGTCCGAGACCCGTCTGCCCAGTTCGACGATCTCCGCCGTATGGTCGACGATCTGACGCACCTGCGCGCGCGTCTGCTCAAGCGTGCCGGAGGCATCGATGCCGATCACCCTCTCGGCGCGGTCCTGCGCCGCGAAGCCCACGATCATGCCCGCTTGCGTGGAGCCCGTGACCACGCACACGATGATGTAGTCGAAGCTGAACCCCAGGTCGGCCTCCTGCGCTTTGACCTCTTCGGCAAACCCGACATAGCCGAGGCCGCCATATTTGTGCACGGAGGCACCCGCAGGAATGCCGTAGGGCGTCCCACCGGCGTCCCGCACCGAGCGCATGGCGTCTTCCCAGCTTTTGCGGATGCCGATGTCGAAGCCGTCCTCGACGAGCCTGGAATCGGCCCCCATGAGCCGCGTCAGCAGAATGTTGCCGACACGATCATAGACTGCATCGTAATGGGGCACCCACTTCTCCTGGACGACAACGCATTTCATGCCGATTTTCGCGGCCGTCGCGGCCACCATGCGCGTGTGGTTCGACTGCACACCGCCAATGGAGACCAGCGTGTCGGCCTCGGAGGCAATTGCGTCCGGAACGATGTATTCCAGCTTGCGCAACTTGTTGCCGCCGAAGGCAAGCCCGGAATTGCAGTCTTCCCGTTTCGCATAGATCTGCACCTTGCCCCCGAGCGCGTCGGAAAGGCGCGGCAAATGTTCGATGGGCGTCGGCCCGAAGGTCAGGGGATAGCGTTCGAATTTTTCAAGATTCATGGCAGGCACCTTGCGATTTCAGATCTCCAGAGGCTGACAGAGATCAGTAGAAAGGTGCTCTCGAATTTTGCTAAAGAGCTATTCGTTTTCTGTTACATAAGAACGGAAAATCAGATTTTCCTTCATTGAAAGAGCTACAAATGAAAGATTCTTCCGCAGACATTCTGCTCGACAGGACCGACAGGAAAATCCTCAAGCTTTTGCAGAGCGAAGGGCGGCTCTCCAACGCCGAGCTTGCCGAACGGGTGAGTGTCAGCGCTGCGACCTGTCACCGGCGCACGCAGAGACTGTTCGATGAAGGTGTGATCAGCTCGGTGCGCGCCATGGTCAACCCGGACCAGGTGGATCGCGCCGCGCTGGTGATTGTCGGCGTCGTGCTGGACCGGTCCACGCCGCAGAGTTTCGCCGAGTTCGAGAACGCGGTCCGCAAACTGAGTTTTGTTCTCGACTGCCACCTGGTCGCCGGCGACTTTGACTATTTCCTGAAGATCCGCGTCAAGGACATGGCCGACTTTAACAAGCTGCATGGCGAGAAGCTGATTGCCCTGCCCGGTGTCCGCCAGACGCGGACATTCTTCGTCATGAAGGAAGTCACGGACAACGCGCCGCTGTCGTTCTGAGCAGGAATGCGCCCGTCCTTGTGGGAAGAACGGGCGCCGGGTGCATCGGCCCGGGATCGGGATCAGGCCTTTTTGCGGCGGCGAAGGCCGGCAACGCCGCCAAGTGCACCCAACAGGAGCAGACCGCTGGCCGGAAGCGGGACCGCCGTCACCGGAGCGGGCGTGTAATCGACGACCAGGCGTGCCGCATCCCAGGTGCTGTTTTCAAGAGAAGCAACACGGAAGGACGCGAAACTGTCCGTTTCGAACCTGACGCTCAGCAGATCGCCGAGGAGTGCGGTCGTAACCATGCCGAGATCGGTAAACGCGATGGTCGTGACATCCCCGCCCGATCCGCCTTTCGCAACGCTTGTGTCGGCAACCTGGTCCCCGGCGGCATCATAGTCTGCGATCGAGACCGTACCGTCTCCGAGATAGGCGAACAGGTCGACGGCGGCCAGGGCGCCCGTGTTCGACACGAACCGGGAATTGGTCCATTGAAATGAGACTGAATTGATCGTTGCAGTGTCGTCGATGGCGGCGAGATTGAATTCGAAGACGCCGTTGGTGATGTTACCACCCGACTGAGCGACGGACACCGACGTGTCGACGGTATCGACCACGGCCCCGCCGAACGTCCTCACGGATCCATCGTCGATCGTGCCAAGCGTCATCGTGGCGGCGGACGCCGCCGTTGGAACGGTAAGCGCCAGCAACGCGGTTAAAATCTGTTTTTTCATATTGACCCTCGCATTGAGTTTGGAAATCGGATTTGAAGGAAATCACCTGGACTGACCTGAAAAACGGCGCGGGTGCTGAAGCAGCCCCCTTTTCGCATGCTGGCCGCGGCGTTCATTTTTCGACCGGACGGTTGATTTTTGAAGCGCCGCGCATAATCATTTCCCCATTGCAGTATGCGCCGGCGACTTATGCAGATAGCCCGTACAAGTGAAACGCCGCTTGCGCGAAACCGTTGAAAAACAGTGATTTAATTCGTAAAGTCTAATTCGCGATGCGTGAAATTGATGTTGTTTTTGATCCCGAGAGAAAGCTCTTTCTCTATTTCGGCATAACGTTTCTGGCTATCGGCGTCGGTCCGTTCGGAACCTACGAAACGATGAGCCTTTGGCAGCGCACGGTGTTCTGGAGCCTGGACATTCTCGGATGCGCGCTGATCGTCGTTCCGATCGTGCATGTCAGTTACCACAGCCGGTTTCTGAAGTTCCTGTCGTCCCTGCCGCGCTTTCTCTTCGGGGTGGTCCTGGCTGCCTTGCCGGCGGCCGGCTACATATCGGTTCTTTACGGAACGGTCGGGGACAAGCTTGAGATCACGACCCCCTTTCCGCTCCTGTTCGTCCAGGTGACGGTTTTCTCGGCACTGCTTCTTCTGACCGAATTCGTGCTCTGGCCGAAACTGTTCGGAAACCGAGGCGGCAAGGACGTACCAACGCAACAGCTGTCTGCACCGTTGGCAGCTGATACTGCGTTGTCCGGCGAGACCCACCGGTCTCCGGGTAACGCAATCCCGCTCATGTCAAGACTGCCCGAGGAGGTGCGGGGCGGAGCAATCGTCTCGATTTCGATGCAGGATCACTATGCCGAGGTCACCCTGACGAGCGGCAGGGCCCTGATCCTGATGCGTCTTGGCGACGCCATCGATCTTCTGGAAGGCTGTCCGGGCGCGCGCGTGCACCGGTCACACTGGGTCGCGCTGGACTTTTTCGAAGCAATTGAAAAACGGGACCGGGGATACCGGGTTCGGCTCAAGGACGGCAGGGAGCTTCCTCTCAGCGCGACCTATCTCGAAGCGGCCCGGCAGCAGCTTTCTCAGTTTTCACGAGCCGAGACTGTCTGAACCGCGCACGGTGCTCCTCAAATGTCGCCGTTCACCACGAGTTGGATCCGGTCGGCGGCGGCCCGGGCGCGGGTGTACTGGATCGGCTTGCCGGACGTGTCGAGATTGATGCTTTCAACGACCAGCACCGGCTGTCCGAGGGAAATGCCGAGCTGTTGCGCATCCCTGGCTTCCACCAGTTCCGAGGTGATCCGGCTTTCCTTGCGCCGGTAGTCCTCGATCCCCGCCTGCCTGAGCGCCTCTGTGATCGATCCGCTCTCGGCATAATCGGCCACGAAATTCGGCACGGTCGCCTGCACGAACCAGCTTGTGCCCACGATCATCGGAACGCCGTCTGCGACGCGCAGCGTTTCCAGCCGGATCAGCATCGTACCGAGCGGCACGTCGAGCTGGTTGGCAAGTAGCGCGTCGGCCTCTTCCAGCGCGGAGCCGATCAGCCGGCCGCTCGGCGAACGGTCCTGGCCGGAAACGATCTCGGAGAACCGCGTTCTCGGACCGATCGGGTAGCTGAGCGGCGCCGAGGCGACGAATGTTCCCCTTCCCTGGTCCGCGCGCAGGATGCCTTCCGACGTCAGCGCGGCGATCGCCCGGCGGACCGTGTGGCGGTTTACGCCGAAGCGCGTGGCCAGACTGGATTCGGGCGGCAGCTTGCTGCCTTCCTCGAAGGCCCCGCTGATGATCTCGGCCTTCAGCGTTTCCATGATCTGGCGCCAGACGGCGATCCCGGCACTGCGGTCGAGTGAGGTTGTGTTCGTCATGTGCACGTCATCAAATTTCGGTACCAAAGAGTCAACTGGATTATTTGTATAGACAAATAGACAAATAATCGGTAGACAGAAGCTGATTTCGACAGTCCCTCCCGTGACCGCCAACCTGAAGGCGCGCATCATGACCGAAGCCACACCCTTGAACCCGGATGAGAGCGGACACGCCGCCCGCCGGGAAATCATCGCAACGCTTGCCGCTGCATCACCGGAAGCCGTCGCCGAACGGTACCGGACCATCGACGCCCCCGACTATGAACTCGTCCGCCAGCCGGAAACCGGCCTGGTCATGGTGCGCGGCCGCATGGGCGGCACTGGCAGCCCCTTCAACCTGGGCGAAGTCACCGTGACACGTTGCGTCGTCAGGCTGGAAACCGGGGAGACCGGCAGCGCCTACAGCCTCGGACGCAACAAGGAAAAGGCGCTTCAGTCCGCCGTCATCGACGCTCTTTGGCAACGCGCCGAGGCAAAGGAGCACATCGAGACCAGCGTCATCGCGCCGCTTGCCGCGGCGCAGTCCGATAACCGCGAAACCGTCCGGGAAGAAACCGAGGCGACGAAGGTCAATTTCTTCACCATGGTGCGGGGAGACAACTGATGGAAACGGCAACCGCAACATCCGGCCCGAATGTCCGGCAAGCGCCGCTCGCAGCCGGCTTTCCGGATCCGGTGCATGACGCGCAAGCCTGCTTTCGCGCGATCATGAACGCGATGGCACGTCCGGGAACACGCCAGACGCTGAAAACCGGTACGCTCGCGCCGCCTGAACCGCTGACGCCCACCGCTGCCGCGATCGCCCTGACGCTATTCGACTACGACACCCCGGTCTGGCTCGACCGGGCACTGATGTCGTCCGAACCCGTCAAGGCGTTCCTGCGGTTTCACACCGGCGCGCCGATTGTCGGCGAACCCGTCGATGCCGCGTTTGCGCTTGTCGGCGACCCGAAACAGCTGATCCCGCTTGCAAGCTTCAACCAGGGCTCGGCGGAGTATCCCGATGAATCGACCACGGTCATCTTGAGCGGACAGGAATTCGATACCTCGCAGAAGGTGACCCTGAGCGGTCCCGGCATCCGGGACACCGCCGCGCTTGCTGTAAACCCGATCCCGCCGGTCTTCTGGGACCAGGTGATCAGCAACAACAGGCAGTTTCCGAGGGGAATTGACCTGATTTTCGCCGGCAAGACGGACATCGCCGCGCTGCCACGCTCCACCAGTGTCGTGCTCACGGAGGTTTGACACATGTATGTCGCCGTCAAGGGTGGCGAGAAAGCCATCCGCAACGCTCACAAGCTGCTGGCAAAGCGCCGCAGGGGTGACACGTCCGTACCGGCCCTGACGCTGGAACAGATCGCCGAACAGCTTGCCCATTCCGTTGCCCGCGTCATGGGCGAAGGCTCCCTCTACGACGAAACGCTTGCCGCCCTGGCAATCAAGCAGTCACGGGGCGACCTGATCGAAGCCGCGTTCCTGATGCGCGCCTATCGCACCACGCTGCCGCGCTTCGGCTACAGCCAACCCGTTGATACCGCACGGATGCTGGTCGAACGCCGCGTCTCGGCCACCTACAAGGATCTGCCGGGCGGACAGGTGCTCGGCCCGACATTCGACTACAGCCACCGGCTTCTGGATTTTGCGCTGGCCGCGGAAGACGATCACGCACAACCGACCGCTGAAACGGCACCCGTCCAGGACGAGGCCATGCCACGGGTGACCGATCTGCTCGGCGACGAGGGCCTGATGGAACCCGACCAGAGCGCGGACGAGGACACGCCGGTCGGAGACCTGACCCGCGAACCGCTGTCCTTTCCGGCCGACCGGGACCTGCGGCTGCAGAACCTGGCACGCGGCGATGAGGGTTTTCTGCTCGCGCTTGCCTATTCGACGCAGCGCGGTTACGGCCGCACGCACCCGTTTGCCGGTGAAATCCGCTACGGCGAAGTCGAGGTTGCTTTCTTCGCGGAGGAACTCGGCTTCGAGGTGACGCTCGGCACGATCAAGGTGACCGAGTGCCAGATGGTCAACCAGTTCAAGGGCTCGGCCAAGGCGGCACCGACATTCACCCGCGGATACGGGCTGGTGTTCGGGCAGGTCGAACGCAAGGCCATGTCTATGGCCATGGTCGACCGGTCCCTGCGCTGGCAGGAACTCGGTGAAGAGCCGGTCGCCCCCGCACAGGACATCGAATTCGTCCTCTCCCATTCCGACAACATCCAGGCGACGGGTTTCGTCGAACATCTCAAGCTGCCCCACTATGTCGACTTCCAGGCGGAGCTCGATCTCGTGCGCCGCATGCGGGCCGAATGGTTTGAAAAACGCCGGCAGGAAGAGAGCGGCGACACTGCCCAGGAGGCTGCAGAATGAGCGACACGGCACTACTCTACGATCAGGGCGAATACAATTTTGCCTATCTCGACGAACAGACGAAACGCATGATCCGCCGCGCGATCCTGAAGGGGATCGCGATCCCGGGCTACCAGGTGCCGTTCGCCTCGCGCGAAATGCCGATGCCTTATGGCTGGGGCACCGGCGGCGTGCAGGTGACCGCATCGATCCTCGGCAAGGACGATTGCCTCAAGATGATCGACCAGGGATCCGACGACACCACGAATGCGGTTTCGCTGCGCGGCTTTTTTGAAAAGACTGCCGGCATCCGGACGACCTTCGAAACCTCCGAAGCAACCGTCATCCAGACCCGGCACCGCATCCCGGAGAAGGCTCTGACCGAAGACCAGGTCCTGGTGTTCCAGGTTCCGATCCCCGAACCGCTGCGCTTTCTGGAGCCGAGGGAAACCGAAACCCGGAAAATGCATGCGCTCGAGGATTACGGCCTCATGCACGTGAAACTCTACGAGGACATCGCCAAGAACGGCCATATCGCGACCACCTACGCCTACCCGGTCAAGGTCAATGACCGCTACGTGATGGACCCCTCGCCGACGCCCAAGTTCGACAACCCGAAGATCGACGAAATGGCGGCGCTGCAGCTTTACGGCGCCGGCCGCGAAAAGCGGATCTACGCGATCCCGCCCTACACCAAGGTCAAGAGCCTCGACTTCGAGGACTACCCGTTCGAGGTCCAGAAATTCGACAAGCCCTGCGGCCTCTGCGGCGCGGAAAACGTCTACCTCGACGAAGTCATTCTCGACGACAGGGGCGGACGCATGTTCGTCTGTTCCGACAGCGACTATTGCGAAGAGCGCCGCGCGGCAGGACATCGCGGCCCGATGGCGGCCGATCCGGCCGCGGCCCAGATCGGCAGCACCAACTTCCAGGAGACGACCCGATGAGCGTGTTCGCTTCCGAAGACCCGCTTCTGCAGGTTCACAATGTCACCCGCTACTACGGCGACCGGATCGGCTGCGCGGACGTGTCGTTCGACCTCTGGCCCGGTGAGGTTCTCGCCGTCGTGGGAGAAAGCGGATCGGGCAAGACGACCCTGCTCAACTGCCTGTCCACCCGCCTCGCTCCGACGACGGGCGCGATCGAATACCGGATGCGCGACGGCACCATGCGCAATCTCTACCAGCTCACGGAGGCGGAACGGCGTCTGCTGATGCGCACGGACTGGGGCTTCGTTCATCAGAACGCGGCGGACGGACTGCGCATGACGGTGTCGGCCGGTGCCAATGTCGGCGAACGGCTGATGGCCGTCGGCGAACGCCATTACGGCAACATCCGGTCCACCGCCGATGACTGGCTCGGCCGGGTGGAAATCGAAAGCGACCGGATTGACGACGATCCCCGGTCCTTCTCAGGCGGCATGCGCCAGCGCCTACAGATTGCCCGCAACCTCGTGACACATCCGCGCCTCGTGTTCATGGACGAGCCGACGGGCGGACTGGATGTTTCGGTCCAGGCGAGGCTTCTCGACCTATTGCGGCGCCTCGTGGCGGACCTCGGCCTGTCAGTCGTGATCGTGACCCACGATCTCGCCGTTGCCCGTCTGTTGTCGCACCGGATCATGGTCATGCGCCACGGCAATGTCATCGAGGCAGGTCTGACCGACCAGGTACTCGACGATCCGCGCGAGCCCTATACGCAGCTCCTCGTATCCTCCATTCTTCAAGTCTGAGCGAGGTATCTTACTCATGCCCGTCCGCCTCTATCTCAACAGTGTCTCGAAGTCCTTCACCATGCATTTGCAGGGCGGGACCGTCATCCCGGTCGTCGACAAGGTCGAATTCTCCGTAAACGCTGGAGAATGCGTCGTGCTCGGCGGTCCTTCGGGGGCCGGCAAGAGTTCCATCCTGAAAATGATCTACGGAAACTACCGCTGCGACTCGGGCCAGATCCTGGTCACGATCGGCGACGACATCATTAATGTCGCCGCATCCGAGCCGCGCGAGATTCTGAAGCTGCGCGAAGACACGATCGGCTATGTCAGCCAGTTTCTGCGCACCATCCCGCGGGTTTCGGCCGAGGAAGTGGTGGCGGAACCGCTTGTGGCACAAGGCTCCGGCGAAGCGGAAGCCGTCGACAGGGCCCGCGGCCTTCTTGCGCGGCTGAATGTGCCGGAAAGGCTCTGGACCCTGCCACCGGCAACCTTTTCCGGCGGCGAGCAGCAGCGCGTGAACATCGCGCGTGGCTTCATTGCCCACTACCCGATCCTTTTGCTCGACGAACCGACGGCCTCGCTCGACGCCGCCAACCGGGCGGTCGTGGTGCGTCTCGTCCAGGAAAAGAAGGAACAGGGTGTGGCGATGGTCGGCATTCTCCATGATCAGGATGTGCGTGAGGAAATCGCCGACCGGATCATTGACGTCACCGCATTTGCCGCTGAAGCCGCTGCCTGAACGCGCCTGCAAACGAAACAGTTGCGGACGGGAGCAAACTGTCACAGAACAGTCACCTCCCGCCGTTACGCCAGCCTCCTGGCCTTGGAAACAAAATCCGTGATACCGACATGCGCTACGCGATCTATTTTGCCGCCGATGCTGACGACACCCTGATGCGGCTGGGCAACGCCTGGCTCGGGCGCGACCCGCTTGGCGGGGAGGGCGCGGGTAGGCCCCGTCCCGCCGGCATGGACGCCGCCCGGTTTCATGACCTGACCGCCAGCCCGCGCCGCTACGGCTTCCACGGGACGCTGAAAGCACCCTTTCACCTGAAGCCCGGCGTGGATGAGGCCGGTCTGGTCACCGCCTGCAGAAATTTCGCATCCGAAATCGCCCCCTTCCGCATCGCCGGCCTGAACGTCAACCGTCTCGGGAAGTTTCTCGCCCTGACACCGGACCGGTCCGAACCCGGCCTTGCCGCCTTCGCGGCCCTGTGCGTGCGCCAGTTCGAACCGTTTCGCGCACCCCTGTCGGAGGCCGATCTTGAGCGCCGCCGCCAGAGTAAGCTGACCCCGAAACAGGACACTTACCTGACCGGCTGGGGATACCCTTATATTTTCGACGAGTTCCGGTTTCACATGACCCTGTCGAACAAGCTCGACGACGAGGACGAGGCCAACGCACTTGCGGCAGCGGCACAATCCCACTTTTCCGAGGTGACCGGCAGGGAACGCCTGTGCGGTTCCTTCGCTCTCTACCAGGAACCGGAGCGCGGCGCTCCGTTTGACGTTCACACCGTGTTTCAGCTGACCGGCACCACGCCCGCAAGGTCGGCGGAAACCCCGTCCGCCCGACCGATCGACAGGGAGAATGCATGACCACGCATCCAAAAGTCTTCAAAAACGCCCGTCTTGTTCTTGCAGACGAGGTGATTGACGGGTCTCTGAGCGTGCATACCGGCGGTACCATCGAAGCTGTTGCAACCCCGAGCAATGTCGACGGGCATGACTGCGAGGGTGACTATCTGCTGCCCGGGCTGATCGAGCTGCACACCGACCATCTGGAAACGCACTACGCGCCCCGGCCGAAGGTGCGCTGGAACACGGTCTCCGCTGTTCAGGCCCATGATGCCCAGATCGCCTGCGCCGGCATCACCACGGTCTTCGATGCGCTCCGGGTGGGAATGGATGAGGATGCGGACCTGCGCTATTCCGACATGCGCGCGCTTGCCGATGCGATCGAGACGGGCCAGCGCGAACACCGTCTGCGCGCGGACCACTTCATCCACTTGCGCTGTGAAGTCTCCGCCCCTGATGTCCTGAGCGCCTACGAAGTCTTCCAGGAGGATGACAGCATCCGCCTGATTTCGCTCATGGATCACACGCCCGGCCAGAGACAGTTCGTGTCCCTGAACGCCTACAAGACCTACTACCAGGGCAAGAAGGGTTTCTCCGACGCGGAAATGGACGAGTTCATTCGCCGCCGTCAGGCGCGCGCGAGCGGCCTGGCCCCCGACAATCGCAGGAAGCTGTCAGCGATCGCGCAGGAAAAGGGGATCGCGATCGCAAGTCACGACGATGCGACCGTGGACCACGTGGAAGAGGCCGTAGCGCTGAAGACGAAGATTGCCGAGTTTCCGACGACGCTCGAAGCCGCCAGAGCATCCCACGAGGCGGGCATGGCGGTCCTGATGGGCGCACCGAACGTCGTGCGCGGCGGCTCGCACTCCGGCAATGTATCCGCCCGCGAACTGGCCGAAGCAGGTTATCTCGACGTGCTTTCCTCCGACTATGTGCCCGTATCCCTCGTCCAGGCGGCCTTTCAGCTCGCCGGCGAAATCGAGACCATCGACTTGCCCGAAGCCGTCGCCATGGTGACGTCCAGCCCTGCGCGTGCAATCGGTCTTACCGACCGGGGCAGCCTCGCGCCGGGACTGCGCGCGGACATGATCCAGGTCAGGCTCGTCGGCAACGTCCCGATCGTGCGCGGTGTCTGGCGCGAGGGCAGACGCGTTGCCTGATGCTGCCAAAGCGCCGGATCAAAAGCTCGGACCGGGCAGGATGGTGCTGGTTGTCGGCCCGAGCGGAGCCGGCAAGGACACCTTGATGTCCGCGCTCCGGGACAGACTGGAAGACCACACCGGCGTGCACTTCGCCCGCCGTGCAATCACGCGGGAATGCGACCCCGACGCGGAAGACCACGAAACCCTGACCCGCCCTGAATTCGACAGGCTGGTAAGCACGGGTGAAACGGCGCTTTCCTGGGAAGCCCACGGGCTTGGCTATGTCATCCCGCAGGCCTGTGACGCCCGCATCCGTGCCGGCGATACGGTGATCGCCAACGGGTCGAGACGCGTGCTGCAGCGCGCGGCGGACAAGTATCAAACCGCCATTGTGCTGCTGATCACCGCACCGGTCGACATTCTTGCAGACCGACTAGCCGCGCGCGGGCGTGAAAGCAGGGCGGATATTGCAAAACGCCTTGAGCGTGCGGACCTGGAACCGCAGGACGTCGCCAATCTCGTCCGCATCGAGAACACCGGCACCATCGAAGACGGTGTCGAACGGATGCTGCGCGCTCTGGAGCTCTGACGCTGCCCGCAAACATGGTCTTGCAGGCATGGGTTTCGGGCACAGACGCAAGTTCTCTACAGATCCCGGTAGCTGATCAGCTCGATCCCGAGGCGGTCGATCTCGCGCCGGACCGCGGGACTGGTAAGCGTCTCCAGACAGGTGACCCGGTCCGCGCATACGTCCTCGTATCCCGGATGACCCAGCGCGGCCAGTTCACCGCCATCGACCGCCGGATGATCGATGAAAATGTGTGTCCCGGGCTCGAGACCACCCAGCGCTTCCACGAAGGACGCTGCGCGGGCCTGGCTGTCCCGTGGATGTGCAGGATAGGGAACGAACCTCGGCAGCCCGTCCTTGAACGGATCGTCCAGAAGTCCGAATTCGGCACAGAGCCCTGAGACAACGTCACCCAGTCCCGCATCGAAATCGGCAAAGTGCCGCACCATGTGACTACTGATATGCGAAGCACCGGGGAAGAGGTCGAGCCCCAATTCGATCTGGGCCCTGAATTCCGCGGCGACTTCTTCGATCCTCCATCGCCGGCCGCTCAGCGACGGCCGGTCGTCACCGGGCCGGTCCTGCAACAGCGGCAGGAAGTTGCCATGCCGGTCGACAAGGCTCGGAGCATGTGTCATGGGGCGCCATTTCACGCCGTCCCATTCGCTGGTCAGCGTCAGATGAATGCCGATATCGACGTCGGGACGGTCCTTGAAAAGCTGCGCCGCATCCGCCACCCAGGCGCAGGGCATCATCACTTCGACACTGCGCGCGATGCCCTCGATGCTGGCCTTGAGGCACCCCTGGTTGGAGGCCCGGCAGGATCCCGCATCGTCGGCACGCACGAGCAATCTGACTTTCTCCGCCACAACTCGTAACCCCGCTTATGTCCGGAACCATCAAAGCACAGTCTGCCGGGCTTGTGCGGACTGTCCTTGTCATGAATTGACGCATTAGAAACGGCCAACGGGTTTGTTTAGAGAATGCCCTAGCGTCGAGCTTGTGAATACGTGCAAGATCGAGAATTTGATGAATATTTGTGCAAGCTCAAAAATCTACAGCTAAAAATCCAAAAACCTTTTCTTTGAGTGCACACTCGCCTAGTCTGATTTTCTTTAAGGCAAGTCGCTAACATTTGAGTATCTCGGGCATGTCCAACGCGCTTTTTGATAAATATGGCGGCTTCAAATCTATCAGCCGTATCGTAATGGACTTTTACGACAAGGTGCTCGACTCCGACCGGATCGGTGATTTTTTCGACGGCATCGACATGCCGAAGCTGATCGATCATCAGACCAAGTTCATTTCGGCGCTTCTCGGCGGACCCGTCTCCTATTCGGACGAACGCCTGCGTCGCGCGCACGCCTCGCTTGATCTCACCCATGAGGATTTCGACGAGATTCGCAGGCTCCTGAGTGAGACCCTGTCCGAACATGGCTTTTCGCCGCAGGACATCGAGACGGTCATGATCGAAATCGAGGCGCGGCGGACAAGCATACTGTCAACGGGCGTGTCATGAGCATCACGGCCATCAACCAGCAGCTCCTGCGCGCGATCGGTGTCGGAATCGCCGTCGTGCGCGGTGATGATCTCCGCTTCCTGTTCAGCAATGCCCCGTTTGCCGAATGGTTCGGCAAGCCGGAGGTCGGCGCTTCCCTGCAGGAGGTGTTGCCTGATATCGATGTCGATGAAGTCCGCACCGCGATGGAGCAGACCGGGCGCTACAACGGCGAGATCTCGGTCAAGCTGAAGCGGCGCACGCTTGTGATCGCATTGGCCATTTCAAGCGCCGATGCGGAAGCAAGCGACCTGCTTGTTGTCGAATGCCAGAACATCACGCGCATCCGCGAGCTGGAATCGATGATCGACAGCTATTCCTCGATGGTCGAGCGCAACACGCGGGAACTGGAACGCGAGAAGGAGCGCGTCGAGCGTCTCCTTCTGAATCTCATGCCGCGCACGGTCTATGAGGAGTTCAAGACCTTCGGCGTGGTCACGCCCCAGCTCTATGACAGTGTCTCGGTGGTCATGCTGGACTTTGTCAATTTCACGAAGTTCTCGGCGAACCACGACCCGACGGTGACCCTGGGCGAACTCAACGATATCTTCACCGCCTTCGACCGCATCGCGGAACAGTTCGGCTGTGAACGGATCAAGACGATCGGCGATGCCTACCTGGCCGTCGCAGGCATGCCCGAACCGTCACCGGATCACATGCGGGCCGTCGCCAATTGCGCCGTCCGCTTCATCCGGTATCTGGAACGCCGCAACCAGAGCCACCAGTACAAATGGGAAGCGCGCATCGGTCTGGGCACGGGGTCGGCGGTCGGGTCCGTCGTGGGCATCCAGAAATACGTCTACGACGTTTTCGGTTCGGCGGTGAACCTGGCGGCGCGCCTGCAGGCCTTTGCCAATCCCATGTGCGTGGTTGCACCCGATTCGATGAAGGAATACCTGGTCGAGGAGTTCCATCTCGATGACCTCGGCAAGCAGGAAGTGCGCAGTTTCGGAGAAATGCGCCTGATGCGGGTCAGCCCCGGTATCGAGCTGACGCGCAAGACCGGACGGTTCTGACAGGGGTCGGATCGCGGCCCCGGGCCACGCGTTGAGCGGCAGTGTGCGAGCATCGCCGGCACCGTCAGTTGTTGTCTTCTTCCTTTTTCCGCCCCAGAACGCTGCCGAGCAGCCCCGGCGGCAATCCGAACCCTTCCTCGACCGCCTGCAGCACTTCCTGGTCGTCGACCTCGCCGTCGATCACTTTCTGCACGTCGATCTGGGTCCGCCCGCCTGTCGCTCTGCGGATGGTCTCGTTGGCCGTTTCCACGAGCTCCTGGGGCGCATCCTTGTTGCCCTGCAGGATCGACATCAGCTCACCGCCGGTTTCCTGCAGTTGCTTGTAGGCCGCCTCGGGATCCTTGAGGATCCCGGCAATGTCGGGATAGATCTGCGGATCGTTCCAGGATCCCTTGATCACGATCGGAACTCCGAGACCGGCCATCTTCTTGTCCTCGCCCTTGCGACGCGGCATCGGCGGTTGTCCTTCGAGCGTCGGCACGATGTTCGGTTCAACGCGCCAGTCGAGACTCTGGCCGGGAAGATCCGTGGTTCCGCTGCCGGTCATCCGCATCAACGGTCCGACCATCGCAAGATCTTCCGTGCGGGCAATACCGTTCTGAATGTTGAACGATGCGCTCAGGGAACTAAAATCGGTCTTTTCCGATGGATTCTCCTGCCAGCCAAGCAAGGTTTCGACGGACAGGCCGCGCACCATTTTCGGAATGTTGATGCCCCGGATCGCACCATCCATGAATTCGTAGCTGGCGGCACCACCCAGTCCCTGGACCAGCGCGAGTTGCGACCCGCCGCTGGAGGTCACATCGAGATTGATGGCGGTCTTGCCCTCAATCCATTCAAAATCCGCGGCATCGCGCAACAGCGGATAGGCACTCAGGCCCGACAGCGTGAACCGCGCGGCCAGCTTTGGCGTCTGCGATGTACCATCCAGCGTCACCGTGCCGTTTCCGGACCCGTCATAGAGCGCCAGTTTCTCAAGATTGGCGGTCAGCACGCCATTTTGGATATTGGCGGACAGGGTGCTTTCATCGATCTTGATCTTGTTCCAGCGGATCTGGCCGGCAGTGACCTTGAAATCGACGTCCGCGGCCTGAAGCCCGGAAAAGTCGATCGGATCGCTGCTCCAGCCGGCCGAGGCGGATTGACCGGCGCCCGCGGTGTTGCCGCCACCGCCGCCGGTCGAACCCGCAGCGCCGCCGCCGGATGCCGAAGGGGCATCGCCCAGATAGGGATCGAGAACCAGTTCCCGCAACGCAAGACGCGCCGTTACCTTGGGTTTTCCGCCAAGGGCGATCCGGCCGTTTGCCTCGCCGCTTGTCTGATCGAGCGTAAACCGGGTTTCTTCAAAGGAAACCGCGTCCGGCTGAATGCCAAAGATACCGGACGCCTTGAATGTCTTCAGACCGCCACCGGGGCCCAAAGGCTGACCAAGCCACGCCATGAGACCCCTGAGATCGGCCGTATCGACATTCACCGCACCGTCGATGTTGCCCGGCAGCACAACCTGGCCCGCGAATCCCGCGCTCACCCTGTTTCCCTTCAGGGAGACGGAGACCGGCGCGGCATTCCCGGCCAGAAGGCTAGCCGTGTCTGCTTCGCCGGCAACGCTGAACGCTTCGCCGCGCCAGGCAAGCGCACCGCTGAGCGAAATCGGATTTTCGAGACCCTGAAGGTCGAGATCAAGCGCCAGATCGGTCAGCCGGTCAGCCTCCGGATCGCCGACCGTCGAGGCAAGGCCCAACCCGCCCACCTCGCCGTCCGAAATGGACACGGACCCGTTCATGTCGAGCCCGGCCACCAGTTCGGCACCGGTCAGTCCGACTGTTTCAAAGGCCAGATCGGCGCTCAGGTTCCCGCTTGCGGGCAGATCCCGTCCGGCGAGCATCAAGAGGTCCTTGATCGACCCGTCCTTGAGGACGAGCCGGCCCGACACTTCGGGAACGAGACCGGACAGGTCCGCGTCCGCGGCCCCGCCGAGCGACAACTGACCGAGCACCAGGTGAAGGTCGGCAAGGGATACGGCGGCCTCCGTACCCGACAACTTCGCGTCGAAAGAATAAGCGCCCGGGTCGGCGTCGAGCGTTTGGCCGGCGAGTTCCGCCAGGGCCTTGAGCGACGGGCCGGCCGAGGTGATCTCAAGCTGCGTGCGGACCGGTTCAAGCCCCGCCTCTCCCGAGATGGAGAACGTGTTCTCACCCGTCGACACCATCAGATCCAGAGGCACCTGCTCGCCCGCCGTCATGCCGAGCGGGTTCTCCAACCCGCCGGCAACGCTGATCGGTATGTCCTGAAGGACGAAACTCGACGTCAGATCAACCTTGCCGGATAGATCTGGAGCGGACAGCGAAAGATCGAGGTCACTGACCTTTATCGGCGTGTCCTGTGAGGCGTCCTTGTAGGTCAGCGTGCCGCCGCTGATTTCAAGACTGTCGACGCCGATGCTCTTCAGATAGCTCCCCGACGGCGCCCCTGTTGCGGCTCCGGCCGTCGGCACCGCGCTTCCGGTGTTGCCCTGTTCCGGGGCCGCAGCGGGCTCCGCGTTTCCGTCGCGAAGGCCGAGATCGCGGCGCGGCTCCCAGCTTGTCGATCCGTTCGGGCTCACTTCCAGGTAAATGTCCGGGTTGTCCAGGCTGATGCCGGTGACCTGGATGTTGCCCGAAAGCAACCCGCCCCAGGCCAGTCCGAACTCCATCCTGTCGGCCCTGGCAAATTCGATACCGTCCGCGCCCGCTTCACCGGACAGACCGATGTCGCGCGCATCGAGCGTGAACCCCGGAAAAAGAGACAGGGAAACGGGGCCGTCCAGCCGGACGCGCCAGCCCAGGCGCTTGTCCACCTGTTCGACCACCTGACGTTTGATCTCGTCCTTGGGCAGGAAAAGAGGGACGATCAGAACGATCGCCACCAGCAAGATCACCAGACTGCCCAGCCCGATCAAAAGACGTCGCATGTTTCAGCGTCTCCTTTCGCGAATCGGCTCCAATGTAGACCAAACAGCCGTTCATCCACACCCACACTGCACCCTGAATTTGACAAAAGCAGGAAACGGAACGAATGCGCAACCGAAGAGGGCGGGTCATCGACGGATTTCAGCCCGCTCAGGAGATGGCAACCAGGTGATTGTCCCAGGAATAACCGGGGGGACGCGACAAAACTTCCGGCGGTTCGTCCGGTTCGCCGACATAAGACACGCCGCCGTTCCCGTCCGAGATCAGAAAACTGCCCTGATCGGCCGGCGCAACACCGCATCCGTCCGGAATGGATTGCGCCCCGAGGAAATTCCATGACCCGGCGCTCCAGAAGAGGGTGTGACCGCCACGCGGTGCCGACGTGGCGATGACATCGCCACGTCCGTTCGCGGTGACGGAACCGATGTAGTTTCTGAGTTTTCCAGCAAAAGGCTGCGGAACATCGATCGTTCGCGGCACGTCGTCCTGATGAATGACGGCAACGAGCGGCGGCGCATCCGAAGCAGGGCCTTCATACTGTCCGCCGACCCAGGCCCGCCCCTTTTCATCCAGTGCCATGTGCCGGAGGGACAATTGATGCAGGGCAGGGTTCAGCCGATGCCGCACCAGCAGATTGCCCGTGGCAGCGTCAATGAAGGCGACGGACGGCTGCATCGTCTCCAGGTTCAGCTTTTCGCGGCCCGTGTCGGGATGTGTTTCGATCCCCCCGTTGGCGACGACCAGCGTCGTTCCGCCGGCAGAAAGCGCGATGTCGTGCGGTCCGATCCCAAAACTCGGAATTTCGCCAATCCTGCGCGGTGGCCACCCGCTGACATCATAGACGCCAATGACACCGCGGTTCGTCGCAAAGTCGTTTTCAACCGCATAGAGCAGCCGCCCATCGGCCGAAAAACACCCATGTCCGTAGAAATGCCGTCCCGTCTCGGCGACAAGCATCGCCGGGCTTACGTCCTCGAAGGGCCGGACGAGGATGGCAAAGGTTCCCGGTCTACGCGCGAAGGCGACAAACCGCTGCCGGTCTGGCGAGACGGCAATCCCGTGGCCCCGGCCGGGAAGCGTTATCCTGGCCAGAACCGTTCCATAGTCATCCAGCAGACCGATACCGTAGCGGCCGTCAGCCATCTTGCAGGCGCTGGCGAACAGCGCCGCATCATCACCCGCGCGCCGCTCAAGCAGGCTTTCCGCCATTGGCGAGCCCGAAAAAGCGGGCGCTGCGGCCAGCCCGCCAAGGGCTGTCAGAAACCCGCGGCGTGAAAATGCGGTTCGCCTAGTCTCCGTCAAGGGCATTGAACCCTCCGGCAAGACCGAGTGCACCGGCAACGCCGTCAGTCATCAACTCCTGGATGGAAGAGAGCGTGATCGAAAGCGCGGCGACACGATTGTAGTTTCCGCCCTCCGCAAACGTCTTGCGCAGAGGCGTTTCGAGTGCTGCAAGATAATTTCCGGCATTCGTGAATTCGAACCCCAATGTATCCAGGGTCCACTGGTCCGCCGGCGCCATCAGCGGTTTGAGATCCATGCTGAGGAGCGCATCCTGAATGCCGTTCAGTTCTCCCGTCAGATAGACGACACTGTTGCCCGACCGGGAAAACGGAAACCGTCTTGGTTTCGCCTTGTCTTCCGACTTTCCAAGCGCCGGGATGATGTCCTGATCCTTGGCGATCGTGACGCCGGTCGCCAGCGCGTTGTAAACAGATTCAAGAGCCTCCTTGCCC
Organism: Roseibium sp.; assembly: GCF_965232425.1. Classification (GTDB taxonomy): domain Bacteria; phylum Pseudomonadota; class Alphaproteobacteria; order Rhizobiales; family Stappiaceae; genus Roseibium. The sequence continues at coordinate 2,635,527 of NZ_OZ246971.1, read as the reverse complement.
GACCGGTACCTGTCGTTTTCCGGTCCGGCGGACAGCAATTGCAGACCATAGCCGTCCGGATCTGCCCAGTCGGCCGCAGCCGCCTCCGCGATCTCCGCGACGTTCGCGGCAATGGCGAGAGCGTAACCACAGGTGTAGTCCCTGTCTTCTCCTGAAAGCCCGAGCGTGACGGTCGTGTCCGTGTCAAAGGCGATCAGTTCGAGGGCGGTCAGGCTTTGCACCGCAACGCTCTTCTTGCCGAGGCTTTGCGCCGATAGCACACTCGGATCCTTCGATGCATAGAGCTTTCTGATCTGTCGTTGCGCCCTGGCGCGCGGGTCCGGCCGGAAAGACAAGCGGCTGAGCCTGTCGTCGTCGAGCAGCGGCCCGAAACGCAGGAACTGGATGCGCGAGAAGTCCCGCACAGTGTCCGAAAACACCTTTTGAAACGCACCGGCAGGCGCTTCGGTTCCCGCCGTGCAAAGCGTGGAAACAGCGTCTGGCAAGCCGGATGCGGTCTCTGCAAAGGCAGCTGTTGCCGGCCGGATATAGCCGGTGATCAAGCCTTCGAGCGGCGGGTTGAAGTCTGCCGCGTTGACGGCTGACGTTCCGGTCAGAAACGCGGTCAGAACCAGGTATTTCATCTAAAGGGACTCCAGAAATCGGATCAGTGCGTTGCGGTGTTCCGGCGGCATATCCACGACCTTGTCACGGGCCTCCTGCGCTTCGCCGCCATGCCATAGCACGGCTTCCAGCAGATTGCGCGCACGGCCGTCGTGAAGAAACCGCGTGTTGTTGTTGACGGTTTGCGTCAGGCCGATGCCCCAAAGCGGTGGCGTGCGCCACTCGCGCCCTGTGGCGTCTCCGACAGGACGATGATCGGCAAGGCCTTCACCCATGTCATGCAGCAGGAGATCGGTATAGGGCCAGATCAGCTGAAACCGGTGCGCCGGATTGTCCGCGTTTCGGCTCGTGACATATTTTGGCTGATGACAGGCAACGCAGCCGGTTTCGTAAAAGACCTGCTTGCCCAGCAACACATCCGGATCATCGACGTCCCGTCGCATCGGCACGGCGAGGTTTTCCGAATAGAAAGTGACAAGATCCATGACCGGATCGGGCGCCTCGGAGATACCAAGATCCGCCTGCTCTCCGTGCGGCATCGCCCTGCAATCGGTTTGGGCTTCAGTACAATCGCCGAAATTGTATGGCTGGTCGGGCGTGCTGATGCCGATGTCACCCAAAAAGGCACCTGCCGTTTGCGTCCGGATCGTCGGATTGGACGCCTTCCAGCCGAACCTGCCGACAGCAAGATCGCCCGTGGCCGGATCGCGCACACGGCTGACTTTTCCGGAAATCCCGTCTTCATCCAGATCGTCCGGATCTGCCAGCGCCTCGATGTCTCCCGGGTGAATGGCCTGCAGGAGCCCCAGGCCGATCATCGGCGGTGCGACACGCGGCGAGATCAGGGTGTCGGGATGCATTTCGCCGAACCCGAGATCGCGGATCTTGTAGATCGGCTTTTGCAGCACGGCCGTTTCACCGCCGTTAAGCGGAACAACAATGTCTTCGGTTTCGATATCGAAACGACCTTCACCGGCGAGACCCTGTACCGCAAAGGCCTGAAACTGGCCGCCATAGGTCGGCTCGGGCACACGTAAGATCTCTTTCGACGCAAGTGCGGCTTTCTGTTCGTCCGTTTCGGGCGGGATGGAAAGACGCAGGAACAGCGAGACCGCTTTTTCACCTGGCAGCGGCGGCCGCCCGCGCCCGTCTTTCAGGTGGCATCCCTGGCATGAGCGTGCGTTGTAGAGCGGGCCGAGCCCGTCGGAAGCACGGGTCGATGATGGCGAAGATGTCCAGAGCTTCTTGAAAAGGCCGTTCCCGACCTTGAAATCGTGCTGCTCTTCGAAGGTAAGATTGGCGTTTGAATGGGAAAAGGCATCCCGGTTCGGACGGCGAGTCGAGGTTCCCGCCCCGCCCTGCATCGGCTCGAAAGCTTCGGGTCTTTCAAAGTCAGCGGGCGCAGCCAAAACCCCGGAGACCTTGGCCTTGTCTTTCTCAGTCAGATCATCGCGGTGGGATAGGATGTCGTCGGCGGCAGCCGCGCTGGCCGCAAGACAAAAACAAAACAAGGCGCCCATGAGCGCCATCAACCGGGACCCCAGTGTCATAGTCGCATCCTGATTGTGGTCCGCGAGCCCCAATTCGCAGAGCGTAACAAACGTCAGGCGGCAGAAAACCGCCGCCTGACGGTCTGCCCTTATTCGAAGACGGCACCCGGGTTGTCGAGGCTGTCCGAACCTTCAAACGCAATCTCGTCCAGGCCGAGCACCTTGACGACGCGCTCGATGGAAGCGGTCTGGTCGACCAGGGCGTCGACAGCGGCCTGAACCACGGCATTGCCCTCTTCATTGCCCTCGCCGATCATCTGATCGTAGGCTTCGCCGCCGTCTGCGCGCGCTTTCATGACCTCGAAGGCGGCCAGTGTCGCATCAAGCTTCGTTTTCATTTCTTCGGCAAGTGCCGGGTCCTTTTCAGCGACCATATCCGCAAGGGACGCACCCGAGACATTGTTGCCGAGCGGGCTCGCATAGGAACCGAAATAGACATTCCGGATGCCGATGACATCGTTCAGGTGCGACATGTGCGTGTTGTCCGCGAAGCAGTCATGCTCTTCTTCCGGATCGTGCAGCAGCAGGCCAAGCTTGATGCGCTCGCCGGCCAGTTCCCCGTAGGACAGCGAACCCATGCCGGTCAGGATCGTCGCAAGACCGCCGTTCTCACCCTTTGCCGCCAGCTCTTCGCGGGCAGCTCCGCCCGGCTCCCAGGCCGCAGCCATTTCTTCCAGGTCGGAAATCAGAAGATCGGTGACTGCCTGCAGATACTGGATCCGGCGCTCGCAATTACCGCCCGTGCAGTTTGCCGGGTCGAAGTCGGTTGCCGGACGTGCGCCGGCGCCCGGGCCGGTGCCGTTGAGATCCTGGCCCCAGAGCATGAATTCGATGGCGTGGTAGCCGGTGACCACGTTGGCTTCGACTTCACCGGCTTCCTGCAGTTGCTCGGCGAGCAGGGAGGCGGTGATATTGCTGGCATCGATGGTCTCGCCGCCGGCTGTCAGCTTCGGATTTGCGATCAGGTTGGCGGCGTAGAACGGATTTTCTTCCGATTCTTCGCCATAGGACGCGTCGACATAGTCAATCAGGCCTTCGTCGAGCGGCCAGGCATTCACCTTGCCTTCCCAGTCATCCACGATGGCGTTGCCAAAACGGTAGGCTTCGGTCTGTTGGTAGGGGTTGCGCGCTTCGATCCACGCGGAACGCGCCTCTGCAAGATTTGCCTCGGTCGGTTCGGCTAGAAACGTGTCGATCGCACCTTTCAGAGTTTTGGCGGTTGCAAGAGAGTCCGCGTAACTTGCCTGAGCGATATCGCCGTAGGTCGACAAGACGTCAGCAGGAGCCGCTGCCATCGCCGGCGTGACAAGCAGAGCCGTGGCCGTCAGTAGACCAAACTTGAGTGATTTCATGGGTCCATCCCCTTTTGGCGCAATCGGAGACATGAAATACCGCCCCATCTGATTGCTAACATGATTTGCGCGACGCAATGATCCATCAGCGCTCATTGGGTGAAACCATTTCATGAAGGTAATTGTCAAGTTTAAAATCAATAAAAATCAATACTTTAGAATGATTCAAAAAAGTTGAGTAGAAAATACCGGATTTCGTTCCCACTTTGAATCCATGAGTGGTTTTAACAAGTCTTTGATGCTCCAGCGGGAATGGTATAGCTATTGGAACCCAAGACGGGACGCCGAAGACAGGAAGAAAAAGATATGCTGAGTGCGCTCAAGAGCTTCGTCCGGGAGATCACGTTTGGTGACAACGGCAAGAAAACCTTTGCGGAAGACGACAAGCGTCTGGCCGCCGCCGCCTTGCTGTTTCACCTGGTCGATATCGACGGCGTCATCGAGGAAAGCGAAAGCGCGAAGCTGAGGGAAATCCTGCAACAGCATTACGAGCTTACCGACAAGGAAACGTCCGAACTGATCGCGGCTGCAAGACAGCGCGACGAGGAGGCCGTCGATCTCTACGGGTTCACCTCGGTTTTGAAAAGAACCACCGACGAGGAAGAACGGCTCGCTATCGTCGAAATGATGTGGGAGATCGTTTACGCGGACGGACACGTCCACGAATTCGAGGATAATACGATCTGGCGTGTTGCCGAACTCCTCGGCGTTTCGACTCGCGACCGCATGACCCTTCGTCACAAGGTGGCCCAGACCGCACCTGAAGACGAAGAGGGGTCTTGACCCTGAGAAAATCTGACAAGCCCCGAAGCACAACCGAACAGCGTATGTTTTTCTGGTTTCAGTGTTTTCTTTGAACTCGCAGTGCAACGGGGGTCGATTTTTGCGGCAAGCTCCCTCATATTTGTGTCATGAGATTTCAATCCAGCCCGGTGACCGGCCCCTCCAAGGTTTTGATCGTCCTGCACCAGGAGACGTCTTCTCCCGGCCGCGTCGGCCAGGAACTTGTGAAGCGCGGCTTCACCCTTGATATCCGCAAGCCCCGTTTCGGCGACACGCTGCCTGACACGATGGCCGACCACGCCGGAGCGGTGATCTTCGGCGGGCCGATGAGCGCAAACGATCCCGACGGCTTCGTTCACAAGGAAATCGACTGGATCAAGGTTCCCCTGAAAGAGGAAAAGCCCTTCCTGGGGATTTGCCTGGGTGCCCAGATGATGGTGAAGCATCTCGGCGGAACCGTTGCCGGGCACCGCGATGAACTGGTGGAGATCGGCTATTACCCGCTGAAACCGACACCGGCTGGCAAGGACCTGATGAATTGGCCGGAGAAGGTTTACCAGTGGCACCGGGAAGGCTTCGATTGTCCGCGCGGAGCAGAACTGCTGGCCGCGGGCCCGACCTACCCCAACCAGGCGATCCGTGTCGGCCCGTCAGCATACGGCATCCAGTTTCACCCCGAGCTGACCCACCAGATGATGGTCAAGTGGACCACCAAGGCAGCCCCGCGCATGGAGCTTCCCGGTGCGCAGCAGCGCCGCGATCATTTCGCCGGCCGCTTCGTCTATGACCCGGCGGTCAGGAGATGGCTCAACGACTTTCTCGACATCTGGATCGGCACGGCGGCAGTCCAGGTGAACCGCGCCCAGTTGAACGCGGCAGAGTAGGCTCCACCGCATCCCTTACGTCCCGAGGACTATTGAACCAGCGTGATTTCGCCGGGCCGCCAGGTCTTTTCGAACCAGGCTTCCTCCGGTCCGTATAATCTCAGAATGGCAAACCAGCCCTTGTTCGCTACAGTCTGTATCCAGTTCTGTTCCTTACCGGCCGGTGCCTCGGGACCGAAGTGTAACGTCACCGATCCGTCGTCGTTTTCCACCATCTTGTCGCGCCGGTTGTTTTTGCTCGGGAAGGACTGGCTCGTCTGCAGTTCGGAGCGTGTCTGCGGGTCATAGACAACAACCGACCAGAAATCCTTTGCCGGAACATCAGCCGGAATGGTCAGCGAATAGGTTTTGGAGCCGTCGAGGAAGGTTCCAGTGTTGTCCGTGACATTGAGAGCATATTGCGAACCCTTACCGGGCAACTTCAGGACCATGGCCGGGGTGTTGACGGTCGCCATGTAGAAGAACATTGTCCTGGCGTCCAGGTAGCGGCCGCCGTTGCCGTCGTCGCGCAACCATTGCCAGTTGCCGCCGATAAACGCAGTGTACCAGCCACTGTTTTCGTACAGGTAGGCTTCCTTGTCGCGCGGCTTCAGCCAGATGGATCTGGCCGTCGCATTCCCGACCGCAACGGCTTCGGTCAGGATCTTTGTCATTCGCTCGTCGGGATTGAAGTCCTTGCCCTTCTCGATGCCGATTGCCGCCGCCAGGCCGCGCAGCTCCGGATCAAACGTTGAGACCGGCTCTTTCTGGATGACGGTGTTCAACTCGTTGTAGAATTCAAATGTGTTCGCATGGATCGTGTTGAACACCTTTTTGGAAACATTGATGAATTCCATGGACGGCGGAGAAGCCTTGTCACGCAGAGGATAGATTTTCAGTCCTGTGCGATAAGCTTCGACGGCTGCGTCCGTCTTGCCGTCGACCAGAAAGCCGCGCGCGATGAACCAGTTGATGTAACTGGTGGATTTGGAGACGAAATAGGTCTCACCATCAACCTCCGCCGTGTAGCCGCCGACAGGCGGATCAAGATCGCCGTCATAATCCGGCGGCAGGATCAGGTATTTTCCACCCTCACCCTTGTCCGGACCGGGCACGCCCATATCCGTTACGAACCTGAAATAGGCATCATTGACCGTCGTCGGTCCCTGTCCCTTCGGCACTTCGATGACAACCGGGCCGTCCCGTTCCAGGTCCAGGATCGAAGAGCCGTAAACAGTATCGGTATTGCCCGTCAGGAACAGCGGATTTGAATCCATCAGGTCTTCGAAGACAGCAAACTTGTTGACCGCATCGACCCCTACATCGGCCATGCCGCGCCGTATGCCTTCAATGGACGTCGCCGGAATGAAGTTCAGGAAGACTTCCATCCCGCGTACGAAGTCGAGCGTGTCGAACATGAGTGCGCTGGTTTCGGGTGTCGGGCGTCCATCCACGAACCTGAGCGTTCCGAACCGGGTCTCCACCTCGTCGGGTGTGAGAATGTCTTCCGGAATTGGCGTGTTATAGCCGGGCGGCGTGACGGTCTTGTCGGAAGCAAGAACTGCCTGGGTTTCGATGAAGAAGCACAGTGCAAACAGTGACACATATCTTTTCATGGCTCTCTCCAGCCTTTGGGCTGACTGCGTCGTTGCGCGGTCCTCTCAGAGACTGGCGAATCTGCCGGTGAAGTCAATTAAAACGCGACGTAAATTCAAAGAAGCGGGGTGTCTGGCACCCCGTTCTGGCGCTGCCTGTTCTGACAGCAGGGCTACTTGATCCGTGCATCTTCGACCGGATAGCCGAGACCACCCTGCTCACCGAAATTCTCCAGGTGGCATTCGCTGCAGGCGCTGATCACGTTGACCGCCTGCGGCGATCCGTTCGGCGCGACCATCATGTAGTACCAGTCGCCGGTTTCCGGTGACGTGCCGGCGGCAACCTTTTCCATCAGGAACAGCGGTCCCTTCGTCACCTTGCCGTCGTCACTGACGGCGAAGGATTCCTTGGCAATCCGGCTTCCGGCGGGCACCACCACGTTCTCCGGCTTGTATTTGAGATATTCGTCCGCCCCGATCGCGTTCACGTAGGTCATCAGGAACCGCCCACCGTGAAATCCCGGAGCCGCCGGAAAGGCGCTGGCCTTGGTCCAGCCGGGATAGTCCTTCACGAACGCCTCCGGGATCCATCTCTTCGGACCCTTTTGATACCCGGCCTGCAGATCCGCCTTCAGGCAGTCGTAGACCGCTTCGGCTTCGTCCCCGGTCAGCTCGTAACCCGGCTTCTGAACATCGCACGCCGCGTGGGCCGCGGTCGTCAGGGCAAGGGATGCAATCGCACCGCCCAGCCAAAAAGGTAGCTTCCTCATTGTTCTCTCCCTTAGCTAACGCCCTTTTCAGGGGCCTGGCCGGAAGAGTGTCCGCCTGCAGAACGCAAGACGACAATTCACATGACAGGTGATCGCATGTGAGTTCGCGTGATTGGCAGGATTTTCAGAATAAAATACAAGTAACTAGCGGGCAGATCGCAGCAAAGTGCGACCTGCTCACCTTTGCTCGATCAGCTTTCGAAGACCACGAGAAGGTCTTTTGCATCGATTTGAGCGCCTGGCGTCACCAGAACTTCCTTGATCGTGCCGTCTCTTTCGGCGTGAAGCGCCGTTTCCATTTTCATCGCTTCGATGGAAACAAGCACATCTCCGGCCGTGACGTCCTGCCCGGCGGCGATGGCCACCGTGGAGATCACGCCCGGCATCGGAGCACCGACATGGGCCGCGTTGCCGTCCTCCGCCTTGCGCATAGCTGCGGCGCCCGTGGCGCCGTGCGCCCGGTCCGGCACCTTGACGTTGCGCGGCTGGCCGTTCAGCTCGAAAAAGACTTTCTTTTCGCCCTTTTCGTCGGTCTCGCCGATCGCCTGGCAGCGCACGACCAGCGTCTTGCCCGGTTCAAGGTCGACAAAGACCTCTTCGCCCGCTTCCAGCCCGTAGAAATAGACGGGCGTGGGCAGAACCGAGGTCGGTCCGTATTGCTGCTGCGCCCTGTCGAAATCGGTAAAGACCTTGGGATACATCAGATAGGACGCCAGATCGATCTCGTCGATGTCACGTCCGACCGCCTCGCCGGCCGTTTTCCGTTCCGCATCCAGATCCGCGTCATCAAGAAGCGATCCGGGGCGCACGTTGATCGGCGCTTCGCCCTTGAGCACTTTCGTCTGCAGAGCCGTCGGCCATCCGCCGGGAGACTGGCCGAGATCGCCGTGCAGCATCTTCACGACACTGTCCGGGAACGCCACGTCCTTGGCCGGATCCTCCACCTCGGAAACGGAGAGACCCTGGCTGACCATCATCAGCGCCATGTCGCCGACCACCTTGGAAGACGGGGTCACCTTGACGATGTCGCCGAACATCATGTTGACGTCGGCATAGGCCTGCGCCACTTCGTGCCAGCGCGTCTCAAGGCCAAGCGAGCGGGCCTGTTCCTTGAGGTTGGTGAACTGTCCGCCCGGCATTTCGTGCAGGTAGACCTCCGACGCACCGAAGCGAAGATCGCTTTCAAAGGCCCGGTACTGCGTGCGCACGGCCTCCCAGTAGAACGAAATCTGGCGGATCGTCTTTGCATCGAGCCCAGTGTCCCGCTCGCTGCCCCTCAGGGCCTCGACGATCGAGCCGAGGCACGGCTGCGACGTCAGTCCCGAAAGCGCGTCCATGGCCGCATCGACCGCATCGGCACCGGCCTCCACGGCCGCCAGAACGGTGGCCGCCGCGATACCGGACGTGTCATGCGTGTGGAAGTGGATCGGAAGACCGGTTTCCTCTTTCAACGCCTTGATCAGAACCCGTGCGGCCTCGGGCTTCAGCAACCCCGCCATGTCCTTGATGCCGAGGATATGCGCACCTGCCGCTTCCAGTTCCTTGGCAAGGCCGACATAGTATTTCAGGTCATACTTGGGCCGGGCGCTGTCCAGCATGTCGCCGGTGTAGCAGAGCACGCCTTCGCAAAGCTTGTTCGCCTCCTGCACTGCGTCCATCGACACGCGCATGTTCTCGACCCAGTTGAGGCAATCGAACACGCGGAACAGGTCGATCCCGTTTTCCGCCGCTTCCTTGACGAAGAACTTGACGACGTTGTCGGGATAGTTCGTATAGCCGACACCGTTGGAGCCGCGCAGCAGCATCTGCAGCAGGATGTTCGGTGCCTTTTCCCGGATGTGGTGCAACCGCTCCCAGGGGCTTTCGGTCAGGAACCGCATGGCGACATCGAAGGTCGCGCCGCCCCAGCACTCCAGCGAGAACAGTGTCGGCAGGCCGACAGCGTAAGCATCCGCGATGTTGACGATGTCATGGGTCCGCATACGCGTTGCCAGCAGCGACTGGTGACCGTCGCGCATCGTCGTGTCGGTGATCAGCGCGCGCTTCTGGTCCTTCATCCAGTCGGCAAAGCCCTTGGGACCGAGCGCGTCAAGAAGCTGCCGCGTGCCCTCCGGTTTGTCGTCGCCGAAATCCGGCACGACGGGCGCGGCCACGTCCTTCGGCGGGCGAACCCGGTTTTTCGTTTCGGGATGGCCGTTGACCGAAACATCGGCGATATAGGTCAGGAGCTTGGTCGCCCGGTCCTGCCGCTTGGTCTGTTCGAACAGCGCAGGCGTCTCGTCGATGAACCGGGTCGTGTAATTGTTCGCCCGGAAGTCGGCATGATCGATGATGTTCTCCAGGAACACCAGGTTGGTCGCGACACCCCGGATGCGGAATTCGCGCAAGGCGCGGTCCATGCGCTTGCGGGCATCTTCGGCGGTCGGCGCCCAGGCGGTGACCTTCTCGAGAAGCGGATCGTAGAAACGGGTGATCACGGCACCCGAATAGGCCGTGCCGCCGTCGAGACGAATGCCGAACCCGGTCGCCCCACGATAGGCGGTGATGCGGCCGTAGTCGGGAATGAAGTTCTGCTCGGGATCTTCCGTCGTGATGCGGCATTGCAGGGCATGGCCGTTGAGACGGATTTTCTCCTGCACGGGAACGCCGCTTTCCGGCGTGCCGATCCTGGCACCTTCCGCGATATGGATCTGCGCCTGAACGATATCGATGCCGGTGACTTCCTCGGTCACCGTGTGCTCGACCTGAACGCGAGGGTTCACCTCGATGAAGTAGATGGAGCCCGTGTCGGCATCCATCAGGAATTCAACGGTGCCTGCACCGCGATAGTTCACGGCCCGGCCGATTTTCAGACCGTATTCGCACAGCTCCGTGCGCTTTGCTTCGTCGAGATAGGGCGCCGGTGCCCGCTCGACCACCTTCTGATGGCGCCGCTGGATGGAGCAGTCTCGTTCGAACAGGTGCACGACGTTCTCGCCGTCCCCGAGGATCTGAACCTCGACATGGCGTGCCCGCTGCACGAGTTTTTCAAGATAGATCTCATCCTTGCCGAAAGCCGCCTTGGCCTCGCGCTTCGCCGCCAGAACTTCCTTTTCGAGCGTCGCCTCGTCCGGGATCACCCGCATGCCGCGACCGCCGCCACCCCAAGAGGCCTTCAGCATCACCGGGTAGCCGATCTCCAGGGCCTGCTGCTTGATCTCTCCGATGTCGTCGGGAAGCGGGTCGGTTGCCGGCATCACCGGCACACCGGCTTCGATCGCCAGGTTGCGGGCGGCGACCTTGTTGCCGAGCCGCCGCATGGTATCGGATTTCGGGCCGATGAATGTGATGCCCGCCGCTTCGCACGCATCCACGAATTCCGGGCTTTCCGACAACAGCCCGTAACCGGGGTGAATGGCATCGGCACCGGCGAGCCTGGCAACCCGAATGATCTCGTCGATGGACAGGTATGCCTCGATCGGGCCGAGGCCCTTGCCGACCTGATAGGCCTCGTCGGCCTTGAACCGGTGCAGGGCAAGCTTGTCCTGTTCGGCATAGATCGCGACTGTTTTCAGGCCGAGTTCATTGGCGGCCCGGAACACCCTGATCGCAATCTCCGATCTGTTCGCAACGAGAATCTTTGTGATCGCCAAACGCCCTCTCCCCCATCTTTCGAAACGGCAAGTCTGATTTTGGAACGTTTTCTACTTTGGTCGCACGCACTTGAAAAGGGGCAGAAAGGGTGTCCTTTTCTTAACTTGGAAAATATTTTTGCGCGCGCACAGGTAAGCTGCGGAAAATGAACCCGAAATGCCGAAAGTTACGAACGTAACTAGACTTAGAAAAATTTTTGCAGCGCAGCATGAACACTTCACTCCGGCGATCTGAGCGGCAAAAAACAGGGTAAACGGCTTGTGCCGCCCTGGCACGCAATGTCTCCGCTGCCGGCCCGCAGACGCAGATCAAAAAAAATGCTGCTGTCGACTTGGGCCAAACGCGGCTCTCAGCCCCAACATCTGGTACGGAACAAACCTGGAACTGGCTGGGCTCAGCGATTCGTGCCACGTTCGTTCCCGCTGTGTCCCGGTGGTAAACGCGGCCCCAGGCAGCTCGGAGGCCACGTTTAGACTTATTTAAGACTTGACACGATTCGGCGGTCACGCGGACCTCATATTGCGAAGCGACTCAAACCATTGACCAGATTCACCATTTTGTGCCGCAAATCAGGCTGGGACCCATATATTGTAGGGAACAAATCCTGAATCAGCGAGAGTCAGCGATTCGGTTTCGGTTTGTTCTGGAGTCGTTCTCCACAATTAATTAAACCGCGCGAAATCAGGGACCTTTGCCAAAAGAATCAGCGACAGTCACGGTTTCGCTGTGTTAGATACCCGGCACAAGATTTAGGCGCAGAGCCCCGAGAAAGCCGACCACAAAACTCCCATGCCCCGTCCTTCAACGTTGCCTTTGCCGCCGGCGGCCAGGTCCCGCACCGTAACGGCCGTCCTGGGTCCGACCAATACAGGCAAGACGCATCTGGCCATCGAACGCATGCTCGCGCAGGCGTCCGGCCTAATCGGCCTGCCGCTCCGTCTGCTTGCGCGCGAGGTCTATGGCCGAATGGTCGAGCGCGCCGGCGCCGACAGCGTTGCCCTGATCACCGGGGAAGAGAAGATCATTCCGGAAAAGCCGCGCTTCTGGGTGTCGACGGTCGAGGCCATGCCGCTCGATCTCGACACCGAGTTCGTGGCGATTGACGAGGTTCAGCTCGCCGGCAACCTGGATCGCGGACATGTGTTCACGGACCGCATTCTGAACCTTCGCGGAAAGTCGGAAACGCTGCTCCTGGGAGCATCGACCGCGCGGCCTCTCCTGGAAAAGCTGCTTCCGGGCCTTAACGTCATCACCCGCCCGCGCATGTCCATACTGGAATATGCCGGATCGAAGAAGGTATCCCGCCTGCCGGCGCGTTCGGCGATCGTCGCCTTCTCGTCGGACGAAGTCTATTCGATTGCCGAGCTGATCCGCCGGCAGCGCGGCGGTGCGGCCGTCGTTCTCGGATCGCTCAGCCCGAGGACGCGCAACGCCCAGGTCGAACTGTTCCAGAACGGCGACGTCGACCATCTCGTGGCGACCGATGCGATCGGAATGGGGCTCAATCTCGATGTCCATCACATCGCCTTTGCCGGCAACCGGAAATATGACGGATACCAGTACCGTCAGCTGACCGCGTCCGAGATGGGCCAGATCGCCGGGCGCGCCGGGCGGCACACCAAGGACGGCACCTTCGGCGTGACCGGACGGGTCGATCCGCTCGACGATCACCTCATCGAACAGATCGAAAGCCATCAGTTCGAGAGCCTGAAAGTGCTGCAATGGCGCAACAGTACGCTGAATTTTTCCTCAGCCGCGGCGCTGCGGCAAAGCCTCGACAAGGTGCCGCAGGAAGAGGGCCTGGCGCGCGCGCCGACCGGTGACGATATCACCGCTCTTGAACATTTGTTGCGTGATCCGGCAATATCCGGCATGGCACAGGGCGAAAAAGCGATCGAATTGCTCTGGGATGTGTGCCAGGTGCCTGACTACCGCAAGATCGCGCCTGCCAACCACGCCGAGCTTCTGAACGCCATTTACACCCATCTGATGCAGGAAAATTATATCGCGGATGACTGGTTCTCGCGTCAATTGGCCTTCGCAGACCGCACAGATGGTGATATCGACACTCTCGCGAACCGGATCGCGCACATCCGGACATGGACATATGTTGCCAATCGACCCGACTGGCTGGCCGATCCGGCCCACTGGCAGGGCGAGACACGCGACATCGAAGACAGACTATCTGACGCCCTTCACGATCGCCTGACACAGCGCTTTGTGGACCGGCGGACAAGTGTATTGATGCGACGTTTGAGAGAGAACGCAATGCTGGAAGCAGAAATCACATCGAGCGGCGATGTGCTCGTGGAAGGTCAGCACATCGGGAACCTCCTCGGCTTCCGGTTTGCCCCCGATGCGGCCGCGGAAGGGCCGGACGGCAAGACGGTCCGCGCTGCCGCCCAGGTTGCCTTGACAACCGAGATCGAGTCGCGCGCCGAAAAACTCGGCAAGTCTGAGAACGGCGATTTCGTGCTGACCTCCGAGGGGGCCATCCGCTGGCGTGGTGAACCTGTCGCCAAGCTCGTTGCGGGTGAAGAGGTTCTGGCTCCGACCGTGCTCCTGCTTGCGGACGAGCATCTGACCGGCGCGCCGCGCGACACGGTCCAGAACCGTCTCGATCTCTGGGTGAAGGCGCAGATCGAAACGCTGCTGAAACCCCTTGTCGATCTGAAATCCGGCGAAGGCCTGGACGGACTGGCGCGCGGGATCGGTTTCCGCATCGTCGAAGGGCTCGGCATCCTCGAGCGCCAGGACGCGTCCGACGAGATCCGGCAGCTGGACCAGGACATGCGCGCTTCCCTGCGCAAGCATGGCGTAAGGTTTGGCGCCTACACGGTCTTCGTACCCGCATTGCTGAAGCCGGCGCCCAGCCAGCTGATTGCCCAGCTCTGGGCATTGAAGCACGGGTCGCTCGACATGAACGGCATGACGGAACTGCCGCAGCTCTCCGCATCGGGCCGCACCTCCATTCCGGTCGACGAAACGATCGACAAGGCGCTCTACAAGGTTGTCGGCTTCCGGGTGTGCGGATCACGCGCAGTCAGGGTCGACATTCTGGAACGCCTCGCGGACCTGATCCGTCCGCTGATCGCCTGGAAACCGCTTGACGCAGAGGTCAGCCCACCGGAAGGCGCGATCGAGCAAGGCGGCGGCTTCATGGTGACCGTGGCAATGACATCCCTTCTGGGCTGTGCAGGCGAGGACTTCTCCGCTGTCCTGAAATCCCTCGGCTATCGGGTCGAAACGAAGGAAGTGCAGCGGCCCGTCACGGTCAAGCCGGAAACGGCAACGGCACCAGAGGAGGAGCAGGCCGGGACACAGCCCGAGGCCGGGGCGACGGAAGAGGCCGCGAAACCGGACGACAGCGCTCCTGCGGTCACAGAAGAGCCTCAGGCAGACCCTGCCGTCCCGGATGCACCGGCTGCCGAAGCAGCCGCGGAAAATGAAACAGCCGTTTCCGACGCGGCACCGGCAGAAGAGGCAACAGACCAAGCCGTGGCAGCCGACGCTGTTCCGACGGACGATCCGGCCACGCCGGCTGATGCTGACGGCACACCCGTCGAAAGCGCGGCAGCACCTGAAGCGGCAGAAACCGCGCAGCCGCAAGGCAGCGCTGCTGACGAAGCGGACAGCGCAACATCCGAAGCACCTGCCGCGGAGAGCTCGGAACCTGTCGAGATGGAAACCGTCACGATCGAAATCTGGCGTCCCGGGCGGCACGACCGCAGACCGCGCGGACGGCAGGACCAGCGCCGCGGCGATCAGCGCAGGGGTCAGAACCAGGGTCCGAAAGGCAACCAGGGCGACAAGCGGCACGGCAAGGGTGGCGGCAAAGGCGGCCCGAACCGAAATCGCGGTGGCAACAGGGGTTTTGACGGCGGCAACCGCCGCAGCGCGCCGCCCAAGGACAAACCGATTGATCCGAATTCGCCGTTTGCGGCCCTGATGGCCCTCAAGGCGGATATGGACAGCAAGGACAAGAAGTAATTCCGGCGGGCGGCCAGAATTCGCCTGACGCGGGCGTCCTGCGTGTCGACAAGTGGCTCTGGTATGCCAGGGTCACCAAATCGCGCTCCCTGGCACAGAAACTGGCGACATCCGGCCATGTCAGGATCAACAAGGACAAGATTTCCTCGGCCAGCAAGACCGTCAAGACAGGCGATGTGCTGACCATCGTCCTTGAACGCAAGGTTCTGGTATTGAAAATCGTGGCGCTCGGCTCGAGGCGCGGCCCTTACGAAGAGGCCCGCACCCTTTACGAGGATCTCTCGCCTCCGCCGCCACCCAAAAAAGCCGCACCGCCGCCACCGCCCGGTCAGCGCGAAGCCGGAGCCGGCCGTCCGACCAAGCGCGATCGCCGCAAGATGGACGCCTTCCGCGGTGAAAACTGACGCAGATTCCGGTTTTTGAAGAGAAAACGGAATAACTTTCTCTTGTTCGTCCGGATTGCGTCATCCTGGACGCTTGCGCGTCCCAGACAAAAACGATAGGCAACACCGATCTGATTTTTTGGCCGTGCACCCCGCTTTGGACGTGCTGCACGCAAATGACAGCCGGTCGGACAACGGTTCGCGAAACCGCCCGGCGTGACCCGCAGCGAGGATTCGATGACCTACGTCGTCACAGACAATTGCATCAAGTGCAAGTACACGGACTGTGTTGAAGTCTGTCCGGTGGACTGTTTCTACGAAGGCGAGAACTTTCTCGTCATCAATCCCGACGAATGCATCGATTGCGGTGTCTGTGAACCCGAATGCCCGGCCGAGGCAATCCTGCCCGATACCGAGCCGGGCCTGGAGAAGTGGATCGAAATCAACGCCGAGTACTCCGAGAAATGGCCCAATATCACGGAGAAGAAGGACCCGCTCCCGACCGCCGAGGAATTCGACGGCAAGGAAAACAAGTTTGAAGAGCATTTCTCTCCGAACCCGCCATCCTGATTCGTCGCGGCATTACGTGTGCGGCAACCTGCCGCATGCGGCGTCTTGACAGGGTCCTGCTGATAAATTGATTGAATTCAACGGCCTGCACGCGGTGCTCAAGTGGCCGTTTTGTGGTCATTGTGCATCACAAAAGCGTAACACTTTAATTTTCCACAAAAGTATGTTACATATTGGGGATAGTCGCCAACCACGAGAAGAACCCCCAAAACGGAGTGTACGAAACGTGTTCCGGATCCCAGCGAAACCGGATGCGTCACCTCCCGGCAGCTCTTATGACTGAACAGTTTCTATAGTGGAAAGGCACGACTGACCAGCCCTGACACGCCGCATATCAACAGGCGTTCCGTAAAGGATCGCTCGGCGGGGTTCGTGTCGCAAAAAAAACAGATGGCTAACATGGCCAAGCATCGGTCTGAAAAGATCGCAACTGCGCAGGAGAGAATATCAGTATGGCAACAAGCACCAAAAAAGCCGCGCAGCGTCAAGGTTTCAAGACAGGCGAGCATATCGTTTATCCGGCGCACGGCGTCGGCCAGATTACCGCCATCGAAGAGCAGAGCGTTGCGGGTCACACTTTGGAGTTGCTCGTCATCGTTTTTGAACAGGACAAGATGACCCTTCGTGTACCGGTCGCGAAAATCGCTTCCGTCGGAATGCGCAAACTCGGCGATCCGGCAGCGGTCAAGAAGGCTCTCGAAACAGTCCGGGGCCGGCCGCGGGTGAAGCGCACCATGTGGAGCCGGCGTGCACAGGAATACGAGGCAAAGATCAATTCTGGCGACCTGATCGCCATTTCCGAAGTTGTCCGCGATCTCTACAGGTCGGAGAGCCAGCCGGAACAGTCCTACTCCGAACGCCAGCTCTACGAAGCGGCCCTTGACCGCATGGCCCGCGAAATCGCTGCCGTCAACAAGTGCTCGGAAACCGAGGCTGTGAAGCAGATCGAGCAGAACCTCGCGAAGTCGCCGAGCCGCCTCAAGGCTGCGGCCGCTGCCGAGGCTGATGTCGAAGAAGACGACGAAGACAAGGAAGAAGCTGCCTGAAATTCGTCGCCCGATCGCACATGACTTTCGGGAAGGGTCCGGTTCGCGCCGGACCCTTTTTCGTTCCGGAACCGGGAAACCGACATACCGGTGCCGGCGACAACCGCTCACACCGGCATCACGCAGAAGTGCAAAAATTCCGCAACAGCAGCCACTCCGAGTGATCTAACCTGTGCATTGATACGTAGTTAACCCGATAACACATCGGAGCGTCAGTCATGTCGGGAAGCGAAAAGCGGCAATTGGTCCAGGCGGCAATGAAAGCACCCTACCTCACGCGTGAGGAAGAACGGGAGCTCGCGGTCCGCTGGCGGGATCATCGGGATGAAAAGGCGCTGGAGAAACTGTCTCTGTCGCACATGCGCCTCGTGATTGCAGTCGCATCCCGCTTCCGCAATTTCGGTCTGTCGCTCGGCGACCTGATCCAGGAAGGGCATGTCGGCCTGCTCGAAGCGGCCGCCCGGTTCGAACCGGCACGCGAAGTGCGCTTCTCCACCTATGCGACCTGGTGGATCCGGGCCTCGATCCAGGACTACATTCTGCGCAACTGGTCGATCGTCCGCGGCGGAACATCATCGACGCAGAAAGCGCTGTTCTTCAATCTGCGCCGTCTCAGGGCGAAACTCTCGAACAACCAGACACCGCTGACCGACAGCGAACTTCATCAGAAGATCGCCGATGCGATCGGCGTGAAACACGCCGATGTGGCGTTGATGTCGGCCCGTCTGTCCGGACCCGATACGTCGCTGAATGCGCCTGTCACGGACAGCGAAGGCTCGAGCGCCGACAGACAGGATTTCCTCGTGTCCGATGCCCCCCTGCCGGACGAAATCGTCACAGGAAACATCGACACCGAACGGCGCAGGAAATGGCTGTGGTCGGCCCTGAAAGTCCTAAGCGAGCGCGAGTTGCGCATCGTCAAGGAACGCCGTCTGTCCGAAGACGGGGCAACGCTGGAATCGCTCGGCGAGAAGCTCGGGATCTCCAAGGAGCGCGTTCGCCAGATCGAGAGCCGTGCCATGGAAAAACTGCGCTCGGCCCTTTTGAATGAACAGCCGGACGAAGCGGTCTACAGCGTCTGAAACGCTTGAGCCCGATCGGGCGCTAGCGCATTGCGCTTTCCAGGGCCGCGAAGAACACGTAATGCGCGTGCGTCTCGTTCCAGGGCTTGTGACCGCACCTGTGCAGCAGGATGAAATCCGAACGCGGAAGCACCGAGGCCAGCGGTTCCTTCACGCCAATTGCAGGATGCGGGTCATGGTCACCATGGAATGCGGTGACCGGACAACGCACATGTGTGAGTCGTTCCAGCAGCCGTCCCGATGACCTGAGCGCTTTCGCTTCGGCCCGGACAGCTGCGTGAATCTCCCGGTCAAAATTGATTTCGGCAGGACTTGCGCCGCGCGCCAGGTAGGTGTCGGCTGCGTCGGTCAGCTCCGCCAATCTCCTGACGTTTCCAGGGTCATCGAGGTTCGCTGATACGCGCGCAAACTCCGCTTGCCTTTCTTCTGACAGGCGGGAAAGACGCGTCTGCGCCACGGCCTCCGCATGGCGTGCATCAAACGGTGCGCTTCCGACCAGGAGAAGTCTGGAAACCAGTTCCGGATGTTCTGCGGCCAGCAGGCACACGAGCCAGGCGCCCCACGACCATCCGACCAGGCAGACAGGCCGTTGACACGACTGGTTTATCTGTGCCGCCAGTTCCGCGACCTGTCCCGCGATAGTGTTTTCGGTCTGGAAAGGTTCCAGGACACGATACCCTTGTGCCCCGAGTTCTCGTGCAAGAGGCTGGACTTCACCTGCACCGCCCGGCCCCCCATGCACGACCGCCACCTGTGAGGGCGGTTCTCCGTACTGCCGAAACCGCGCTGAAACGGAAGCCGTGTTCTTGTCCATGGGATTTGCCCGGAAATCTACTCCACCACGAGCTTGACCGCCGTCCCCGTGGGAATGGCCTTGTTCGGATCGAGATCGTTCAGGATGGAGAAGAACTGCAGCCGCCGGGACGGCTCAACCCCGCTCATGCCGACGGCAAGTTTGCGCGGCGTATCGCCCGGCTTGGTCTTGACCACCTTGATGCGCAGCGACTGCAGCCGCGCCCGCTCGGTCGGCGTCAACTGCCTGAAACTGTCGACGGTTGCACGGAAATCCGTGTCGAAGCGCTGATTGGGAGACCGGCTGGCAAAGATGAACCGGTAGCCGGTCCGGCCGATGCGGACAACGGCGATGCGGAAGGACCAGCCCTGCGTGATCGCGGCCCCCGTGACCCCCGGCAATCCGTTGATGGTCGTCTCCCGGACACTTTCCGGAAGCAGGCCGTTGATCCAGCCGGATTTCATGTAGTCGACCAGGTTGGGAAAGCCGCTGACATCCGCGCCGTCGAAGCGGATGGCCGTGCCGTCGCCATTGCTGGCCAGAACCGCTTCCGTGGAGTTTTCCAGGATGTAGCCCTGCGGCACCGTGAAGCCGATGCCCAGCGCCTTGTGCAGGAAGGACCGGCCGCGCACGAACCCTTCCAGCGGATCGTCGCCGTAGAGCATGCCGTTGATCTGGTTGAGGTAGCGGTCCCGGTCCCGCTCGCCGATACCCGGTGCGCCGATCTGGCGTGCCGATTTCACCGCGATCTGGAGTCGCTCCGGCGTTGAAGGATGCGATGACAGGAAGTCGGGAGCACCGGGCGACGAGGCGTCAGCCGATTGATACTGCGCGTAGGCCGCCATGGACCGCAGGAAACGGGCCGCGGCATAGGGATCGAAACCGGCCCGCGCCAGCGTCTTGACGCCGATGGCATCCGCCTCCAGTTCCTGGACCTGGCTGAAGCGCGCGAAAGACAGCTGCGACGAAATGATGGCCTTGCGCGCTTCCTCTGAATCCTGAACCACGTCATTCAGGATCCGGTCGGCCAGCTGCTTGGCCTCCGCGCGCTGCTGCCGCTTGATAGCGTGGTTCGCCGTGACATGCGCCATTTCATGCGCAAGAACTGCGGCGACTTCCGACGTGTCATTGGCCAGCGCAAGAAGTCCCCGGGTGACGTAGAGATAGCCGCCGGGCAGGGCAAAGGCGTTGATCGCCGGAGAGTTGAGGATCGTGATCTGGTAACTCTGGGAGGGGTCCTCCGAGGCTGCGACCAGCCGTCCGACGACACTGGCCACAGCCCGTTCCGCACCCGGGTCCTTGTAGACACCGCCATATGTGGCGACGACCCTGGGGTGCTCACGCGCACCGATGTCACTGGTGAGTTTCGGGCGGACACCCGTTGAGACGGTACCGACACTGGTTCCGTCGCCCAGAAGCTGGCATGATGCGGTGAGCAGCGACAGCGCGAGCACGCCGAAAACACGCACGAGACGGCGGGCCGGCCGCCCGGGACGTGAACCGGCGGTCGTCGAACGCGTGCCGCGCTGGGATTCAATTGCCGTCCTGACCGCCACTTCCCACCCTTCTGCCTTTAAGGACCACCAGTTGCTCGGGATGCCGGAGCGCAATATACGGCCCGTCTCTCTCCTGCAAGACCCCCCGAACCTCAACGCGCTGCCCTGCGAGGTCTTCGACCTTATGGCCATTCCGGCCAAGGATCGCGTTGAACGTGTTTTCTTCGGAGGACTTGAATGTCACCGTAAGATCGGTTTTCCAGTATCTACCGAAATTGAGATAGCGGGTGCTCGCCGTTTTTCCAAGTGAAACTATGCGCCCGCGGGCAATGACGTAGCGCCCGGCGTGTCCGGCAAAGGCCGCAGGCTTCCCGGCGGGAAAGACCGTCGCCGCCGCTGCGCCGGACCAGTGGCCTGATTCCGAGGCACGTGCCGTGCGTTCGGCAGCCCGCAGCCGGCCGGCACAGTCTCCCGCCGCAACGTCCGGCGCGAACAGCGCTTCGCCGCGCCGAAGCATCTCCGCCTGGCCAAGAGACGTCCCATGCCGGTCCCGGCGCACGATCCAGGCGGGCACAAGCCCCCACCGATCGGGTCCGGCAACGGGCACCGCCAGATAGCTGGCTGCGCCCGTCATGAGATCGGCCAGGGCCGGTTCGCGGCGCGCGCCGTCCCTCAGGGGGCGCAGGTCGACGGCCCGGTAAAGCGCACCGTCAACGCCCTCGAATGTCCCGTCCGAAGCCGCGGCCACCAGCGGCACGCCGCCGGCGATGTCTCCCGCACAGGCGAGGAGAATTTCATCGGCATTGATCTCCGGCTCCACGCCGGAGGGTGCGGCCTGCGCCGCTGACGGGCCTCCCCCGCAGGCAAGACCGGATACCGCGAGACAAAAACAACAAGCCACTTGCCTGCCGGTCCTGAGGACCCAGCCTGCCTTGACCGGCCGAGACAATCGCGAAGCCGCTGCCGGGGCGTCGGGGGCCTTTTCCCCCTGCGCTCTTCCCAAACGCAAATCGTGCACGCGCCTGTGTTGTTTCTGGAACGCTATTGGCCACAACCCTTCTGACATGGGGCACCGCCAGCGCCCTGCAAAACCTTGCTCCCGTTGCTAAGCACCGAATAAGGCAAGCCCGAGACAAAACCGTGAAACGGCACCTTCAGACGTCCGGCAAACCCGCATCGGGTGCAGCGCTGCCGACTTTCGCCGCGGACCATCTCCGGGCTCGCAAAGTCCGTCAAATCATGCTAATCGACCCTTTACCGGCCCCGTAGCTCAGCAGGATAGAGCATCAGATTCCTAATCTGAGGGTCACAGGTTCGAATCCTGTCGGGGTCACCAATTTTTGCAGGTCCAGCTGAAGACCCGATTCACAATTGCCGGGTGCTCCAGACTCACACCCGTCGCGAGAATCCCCCGTCGAAGTATGCGGCGAAATCCTCAGCTTGCCTGCAACCCTCGCAGATGATCCTTGCGGTCTTTATCACGGCATGCGGTGCGCCAACGGATCCGGTCCAGGCTCCGCGTCGCCGGTTGCCGCCCACGACCCGGCAGAAGCAGTTCAGGTTCTCAGGGTCTGGTTGATAGTCTTGACCAAGCTTGCCAATTCCGTCATGAGCTGAGACACAAGGTTTTGCGCAACGCTGTAGTTCCGCATGTAGCTGTACAGTTCTATGTCGGTCTCCAGAAATCTGCGTACCGCATCCTCCCCTGCCAGATCCTTGAGGTCGTCGATGAGTGCGTTCAGCTGCGGCATGAGAATTTCCAGCCTGCCGGCCGGACCATCGGCAACACTGCTGATTTCGTACCCGACGCCGCCGCTCATGGGCACGGCAAAGTCGAAACTGTCCGGTGAGGCCTGGAACCAGGATTTGTCGCCGGGGGAAAGTCCTGGTGCAGGATCTGCTTCCGGCGCAAGGCAATTCGTCAACTCAAAATTGTCCGCATGCTCCAGCTCTGTTGAAACACGTTCAAATACATCGGCAACTTGCTCAGGAGACATCAGACTGTCAGGCTGGAATTCAAATGAAGGTCCGCGGTCCTGATCGCTGAAATCAAGATTCAAGCCAAAAATATCTTCCATGATTTGCCTCGCAGGTTTTATGTTTTACAACCCACGGTTTATAGATGGTGATATATCGGCATTCTGGAAATTAAACTTTTTTAATAGATCTTGTTTTCGGATCGACACGGAGCTGAGAATATAAAATTAAAACTCCTGATTTTTATTTCAAAATTCAGCACTGCGCGAGTAGTAGGAAAAAATTTAAATTTAAGTTCGCCACTTTTATTTGAGCAATTTCAGAGGTAATCACATACGTGTTTGAAATTCACACTTATATCCTTGCAAGATTTTCCACTGCGGCAGAATTACTGTGAGAACAAGCAGAAAATCAATCAAAGCGTGTCTCAATGGGACATTCTGAATTGGCCTCCTGACGTCTCGTGCCACCATCGCTAAAAACGAAGCCGGCCGCCTGGAGGTCCGCTGGCGGCCGGCTTCGAAGAACGGCCCCGCATGTGCGGGGCCGGCGGAACGTTGCTTGGTCCTGACCTTAGAACTTCAGCCTCAGACCGGCATTGATGGAGACCTGCTCGTCCGTATTGTAGCCAGCCTCGATATAGGTCGGACCGACTTCCAGGGCGGCGAACCCGCGGGCGGTAAAGCCGTTGTCGTAGGGCGTTTCCAGGTCGGTGCCCATCAGGTTGTAGCCGACCGACTGGCCATCGGCATAGCTCGCCTCGACACCGTAGCGGATCCGGGTTCCGAATGTGTCGTTCACCACGGGGAGATTGTGCGCCATCTGCAACTGCGTGCCGATGACATTGCTGAACCGGCTGTCGACATCCAGCTGCGTACCGCCGGAGAAGGAAAAATCATGGCCCTGTGTCCAGCTTCCCAGATAGTTCACCCGGAAGGAGCTGCCGAACGGACCTCTCACCAGGAGCGAAGGTGAAAGAAACACGGACGCATAGTTGGCCGTGTCCGAATCGATCCCGCCGGAGACCGTGTTGTCGGCCATGTCCCGGTCGGTCCTGTTATAGGCAGCGCCGGCCGTCAGCGAAACGTTGAGCCGTTCGGCGATATTGCCGGAGACGCCGCCGAACAGGGTTCCTGAGTAGGTGTCGTAGGAGACCTCCTCGTCGCCGGAAACGCTGCTGTAGGCAGCCCCTGCGAAATAGCTGAGCCTTTCCTTGTTTACGCCGACGATCGTCCCCACCGAGTAGCCGGTATAGCCGGGCGTATGGTCGGCGTCGGGGTCGAGATAGGTGACATCGTCGTCGCCATCGTCCTGCACCCAGCCACCGAACACCCTGGCCCACTTGTTCGCCATGCCGTCGGCGTCGCCGTTGAAGGCGAAATCGCCTGCCGGCGGGCGCGCCTCGGTGCCATCGTCAATGGCATTCTGGATCTGGGAGACCATCGACCACGCAACCTGATCCTGCTGGGCATAGCTGTCGAGATCGACAACGTAGAGCGTGTCGCCGACAACGACGTGTCCGTGCCTTGAAACAATGTTGTCCGGCAGGTTTCCGTTGGTCGTATCGAAGCGCACGACGGCATTGAGTCCGTCGCCGAGGCGAAAGTCCGTGTATGGCTGGCTGGCGTCACGTATGTACACATCACCGTAGAGGATCGATCCGTCCAGCAGGTAGACGGTGTTCCTGTCACCCGTCGCCAGCCCCCCCGATCCGAATGTGTTTACATCGATCGAGTATCCGTCCCGGGAAAACACCCGCCCGTAGTTGATGAGCCTGTGGCCGTCATGTCCGCTCAGCGTGATGCCGTGGGTGTTGTCGCCTTGAACGGAGATGAGCCCCGTGTTCACGGTCAGGCTGATTTTCAAGTCGGCCGGGAGCGAAGAACCGTTCCGGTAGTGCTCGATACCGTGCGAATCTTGGTTAAGTACCAACATTGTGCCGTTGTTGATGACCGTGCCGCTGTTGCCGTTGTAGTCGATACCGAACCCTACAGGCCGGATTTCGATGTAACCGTTGTTGATCAGGGTCGCGTGATGGCCTTCAACTCGCATACCCGAAACGTCATACACCTGTTGGTTACTGGGTGTCGTCCCGATCATCAGGATCCTGCCGTTATTTACGGCAGTCGAGTAGATCGAGAACCAGTCGTCCGACAGCTCGACTTCTTCCGTGTTGGGATCATTGTCGTGATCCCAGGTGACACGGGACGCTCCATCCAGATAAATGCCGCGACTCTGAACCGCATAGGATGTGATCGTGCCGTTGTTGACGACATAGTGGCCACCCAACGCGGTCGAGGCCGCGCCGGCGTTCTCCAGAAACGAATTGATCCTGATACCGGCCGATGCGCCGGCGGTCTGGATAATCTGAGGCGCGTCTCCCGTAGTGAGGTAGTCCGGGTTGAGGACATGAGGATTAAGTTGTCCCGGAAAATCTGGGGTCCAGGTATCCCAAGCTGTATTGTCTTCCAGAATATCTTCGCGGATGAGGATATTGCCGGTGTTCACGATCGTGTACTTGCTTGCGTCATAGCCGAAAATGGCATTGGCGAAAAAATCGCCGATACTTATGAACCCGTTGTTGATGATCGTGGCATTGTCCGACCCCAGGACGAAAATGCCGTCGCCATATCCGAGGGACTGCGGGTCGAGCGCATTGGTCCCTCCGTTGGAACCCCATGTGACAATGCGTCCGTTGTTCGTGACCGTAACGCCGGCCCTTGAAAAGACTTCCAACCCCACCGCGTCAGTGATGGAAATCTCCGTTCCCTCTGCAAGTGTAAGCGAGTTCAAATCTGTCGGAAGCGTGATCGAGCCGTTGGCCCGGGACGCGTCGAAGAGCGGATGATCTAGTGAAATCAGGATATCGGTGGCGAGGACCGGTGACGGCAAGGCGATCGCCGTCGAACACAAAAGCGCGCATGTCAGCAGCTGGTGTCGCTTGTTGGCGAGGGGATTTCTCATGGTCTTACTTCCTTGTGCTGCGCGGTCTGCACGGCGGCTGTTCGAAGGCTTGGTTGGATTGACCCACGCGCGCAGGCACGGATCGGCGAAGCGGGCCGGGCCGTCCTTTTCCGTCTGGTGGGCGTGGCTGGATTGATGGAAACGAAATGTCCGGGAGCGCGCGGAAACGCGGTGATCGCGGTTTGGAAACCAGGCTCACGCGCGGAAAAGACATGAGGCATGGCTCCCCATCTGCCCGCCTCGCACCTCACCGGCCGCACGAATGCAACACCGGATTTTGCGCGTGAATGTCCCGATACCCTGGTCAACCCGGACCTACCCCTAAACTGGGCCGCTTCCGGGTGAGGAATTCGGGCTTCTAAACCCGATTTCTCAGCCGAATGACAGCCGTTCCAGCTCCGGGGAAATTCATCTCATTACCTTGAAAAACCGGCCATTTTCCATAGTCCGATTTCCTTATTCGATCCTCCAAATCGGAAGGAAACGCGTGTCGGGATCTGGTGTTCCCGAAGCGCTTCAGGCAAGCGGGAACCGCGTTTCAAAATCAAGAAAAGCAATGGATACCGAAACCAGAAAAGCCATGTTTCAGCGACGTAAGCCGCAGGCAATGCGCGCGGAAAATCTTGGAGCATGAAGAAAGAATTCAGGAGGCCCGAAAAAGCGAAAGAAAACCCGGAATGATATCTTGAGGATCGCAAGCAATCTTTTGCGGCTCTCGCGCGCCGCTCCCGAAACAAACGCCGCGTCCGCCGGCGGGCAGGATGCGGTCGGCGCGATTTCTGCCCGTGAAGCCGTTACCGCATCGAAATGAAAGCACCCATTCTCATGAGACTTATCGGCAACGGCGTCCGCCCTCCTGACCTGCGCAACGATCTCATGAAAGGCCCCATGCAGGCGCCGGGAAGCCTGGCAAGGGCCCTATCCTTCCGTACGTTGGCGGTGACAACCCAATGAACGTGCATTGCCTGACGAACCGCCGCGATGATCCGGATAATGTCCCCGCTGCATCGCCCGCTGCGAAAAACGTCCCATGCGACGACATAGACGCGTTTTCGAAGCTATTTGACGGCGTAAGGCTGGAAAGCGTCCAGCTCAGCCCGGGCAAGTTTGACGCGAGCGTGGCGTTCGCGCCCATGGAGGAGGCCTCGATCCACCTGTCCAGATGCGCCTGCACGGTGGAGATGCGCATGAAAGTCGATCCGGATAGGTTTCTGTTTTGCGTTTGCATTGGCGAAGACACCGAAGACCTTGTTTTCGGTACACGGGACCCCGCCTCGTGGATCTTTGTGCTGCCGCCCGAAGGCGCTGCGGCAATGCCCGCGCCGGAAAACAGCACGCTTCTGACGCTGAGCGTTGCGGGCAAGGCCATTCTCGAAAATGATATTCTGGTTCCCGAAGCAAGGACCTGGTTCGAAAAGGTGCGGCCGGAAGGAGCATTTGTCCGGTCGAAACGGCTCGCGTCCCGACTGAGGGAGGACGTCATGCTGCCTCTTTTGGGCGGACCACGCACCTCGATGGCCGGAAGTCCGAAATCGGGCCAGTCTGTCGGCGAAGCAATGATGTCCGGCATCATGTCCGCTTTCTCGCTGGAGTGGCTGATACATGGCGGGCTTGAGGTCGATCGGCGCACACCGGCCTCGGATCGCTTTTTCCGGGCCCGCCGTCTCATCTGCGAACATGATTTCACGATTGGCGACGGATTGAATAGGGCGCTTTCCAGGCTGGGCTCGATGCGATCCGTCGAACAGGCTTTTGCCAGTCACGTGCAAATGGGTCCGCATTCCTATGCACGGGCCATCCGGCTGCACAACGCGCGGCAGAGGCTGCGCGACAAGCGCTACTCCGGCGAGTCCGTCGGCAATATCGCCGCGTGTGAAGGCTTTTGGGACTGCAGCCGGTTCGCGCTCTACTACCGCAAGCATTTCGGAGAACAACCCTCGCAGACCCGCAAGAAGACGATAATCCGCCAGGGATCGCCGGATTTTTGCTCTTTCGCCGGACGGTTCCGGCAATGACCTGACGGCAAACGGCGCCGCGTCTGGCGCCGGCAACAGGAACCCGAAAGGCCTGCCGGAGCATACCGCAGGCTTTCGCAATCCGGTTTCTTCTTCCAAACGCCAAGTGTCTTTTTCATAAGTCCGAAACACGGTGGGCCGTGATCTGCGTCACTTTTCATGCGCTAATATTCACCTAGCTTCAAAATGGTAAAAAACTTCCTTGTCACAAATCTCATCCCGGGGATGAACTTTGGACCTGATCAGCAACATCCTGAAACACATCACCGTCAGAAACCGGGTCACAGGACTTTTGAGCCTGCGCGGCGACTGGGCTTTCGAATCTCCGGCAGCGGACGAGGCTGTCTTTCATTGCATTTTCAAGGGAACCGCCTGCGTAACCTTCCGCGACCAGACAATTCAACTGAAGCCGGGCGACATGGTCATGTTCACGAAAGGCCACGGACATGTCCTGGGGAGCACGCCGGACGCCCGGATGGTGACCTTCGCCGAAAACGACACGCGTGTGCGAATGCATGACGTTCATGCCGGCGAAATCTGCGAAGTGGTCAAGGATGCCGAGGGAGAGGAGACGTCGATCATCTGCGCGCGTTTCAACTTCAGCAGTCAGACGGCAAAGGACCTCGTGGAGCACCTGTCCGATCAGGTTGTCCTGCGGGATCAAAGCCATTCGAGCTTCTCAGCGCTGGAACCTGTCTTGCGCGCGGTCGCGGCAGAAGCCCATTCGGATGACCCGGGAGCTCTGGCCCAGCTCGATGGACTGGTCAATCTCCTGTACATGTCCTTCATGCGCGGCTGGCTTAAGGATTACGCCCCGGAAAATTCGGGCTGGATTGCGGGTATGAAGGACCCCAAGATCGCAAAGGCGCTGCAACTGATCCACGCGGATCCTGGAAAGGACTGGCACGTGACTGGCCTTGCATCGGAAGTCGGAATGTCACGGTCCAGTTTTGCGGCCCGCTTTGCCGACGTCACGGGTGTCACGCCCGTGCGCTACCTGACCCGCTGGCGCCTCATCATGGCTGCCAATCAACTCGAAACGGAGCCCAGCCGTCCGATCGGCTCGATCGCGTTGGCTGCAGGCTACGATTCCGAACCCTCGTTTTCGACCGCCTTCAAACGCGAATTCGGCAGCCCTCCCGGCATCTGGCGGAAAGACCGCCTCAACGGCGCCGTGCACGAATTGGGACGCGCTTAAGCGCGCTTTGCACACGGTGGGTAGCCTCCGGTTCAGGCACGGTTCGGCCGGTTGTTCGATTGTCCTGAATGGCGCAGCCCACCAGATTGTCCCATCGGGGATCGTCAACAGCCGACTTGCGGTTTCAACACACGATTTCAGGCGAAGACGTCGGCCACATCGCGAACGGGGCCGCGCTGGCCAGGCAATCCCGAACCATGCCGAAGCAAAAGGCTTGATGGCCTCGTACGGGGGTGATGCTCCAGGCGAAAGAGGTACCGGTAGCGCTTTTTTACTTTGAGAGGTGCGCCGAACGGGCCTTCGGAAAAATGAGAATTTGCGGCTAGCGACCTTCAACAATTCCCCCAACCCGCCCGGCACCACCAAAAAAACCTTGTTCTCCGACCCTACAATCTAACCTGATAGTTTTTTCAAGTACCTGTCATTACTTACATTAGTGATTTATATTACGTAAGGTAAGCAAGCCTTTGTTTTCATGAATATTGTTCAAATTTCTGTTATTTTCAATAATTGGAAAATAACATATCAGTGAAAATTAATTTTATTTACCATGTTTGACATCAAATACACGATATGCCTATTCTATTTACGTTAAATATCCAAGCACATATCAATATTTGCTTTAAAAAAGCCAATATATACATGGCTTTTTGTCAGAAGAACTACGTTTTACTGCAAGACAGGGGGTAGTTATGAAAACGGCACTTATCGTAGGCGCATTTTGCGCTTCAATGACAATCGGCTCAATCGGCGCTCAGGCAGCACCAGCAGGTCCGGTTTATCCCGCTCCAGGTGGAAACAACTTTTCCGGGAATGGAGTCTCCGGCGCAAATGGCCTGGCGGTCTGGAATTTTTCAAATTTTGACACGAGCGGTCTGAGCGAACTCTACTATGGATTGAATCAAGTCGACTACGGACCCACGGGCGCCGGGCTTAACGGCTCGGCTGATCCGCTCAACTTCAGCGGCGTGAGCGGCACGACCGCGACCTGGACAGGGACAACGACCTGGCTGAACAGCATCAACCTAAACCCGACAAACGCCGCTACACGGCTGACGATGACCGTGTCCGGTTTGGGCGCCAACCCCTGGATTACCGATCTTGCCAGCATCGGCCTGGACGAAATCGGCACTTTCGGAGCGTTGGGCGCCGTCGTGAACAACAGTGCCGGACAGGACTTCACGCTTTCCTGGGCCATCCAGGCGGATGTGGGTAACGGCTGGCAGGCACTGAACTCCATATCTCAGCACCCCACACAAGACGGCAAAACAAGATCATCAATCGCGACAGGATTTTACTCAGTTTCTGTCGTACCGCTGCCGGCAGCCCTGCCGCTCCTTGCAGGTGGCCTCGGCCTCCTCGGACTAATGAGTTGGCGCAGAAACAGGCGCAGTGACACCTAACGGAAAACAATAAGCGGACAAACCTGTTAAGCGGCCCCATGGGCCGCTTATCCTTTATGCACCACCATCACCACCGGCTGGCGTTTCGCGATCACGCTGACTACGGCCGTCTGGTCGGATACCGACGAATCAGAACTGCGGTTTGCGCCGAACTACCCGCCCTTCACCCCGGCGACATTGACGTAAAGCGCATAGACCGAGTGGCTCGCAGCCATGAAGAGGCGGCTGTTCGCACGCCCGCCGAAACACAGGTTTGCGCAGCGCTCGGGCAGCGCGATGCGCCCGATCGGCGTGCCGTCCGGCGAGAAGATCATGACCCCGTCAAGATCCGCCGATCCCATGCCCCAGCCGCACCACAGGTTGCCTTCGACATCGACGCGGAAGCCGTCCGGCGTCCCGGGCCCGGCATCGATCAGGATACGCTTGCCCGAGATCGATCTGCCATCCGCCGCGACATCATACTCGAGAATTTTCCGGCTCGGAACGCCGCGGGATTCAACGATGTAGAGCTTGCTCTCATCCGGCGAAAAAGCCAGACCGTTGGGTCCGAGGATGTCATCGGCAACAATCGACGCCTCCCCTGTCTCCGGATCGAGGCGGTAAACGTTCTGGCCGAGTTCGGGTTCCGACCTGTGACCTTCGTAATTACCCAGGATGCCGAAGGGCGGGTCGGAGAACCACACCGATCCATCCGACTTCACGACGACATCGTTGGGAGAGTTCAGCCGCTTGCCGTCGAAACGGTCGATCAGGACCGTGATCGTGCCGTCATATTCCGTGCGCGTGACCCGCCGGCCACCATGCTCGCACGTGATCAGGCGCCCCTGACGGTCCCGTGTCTGGCCGTTGGCGAAGGTCGACGGCTCGCGATAGGCCGACACCGCCCCGGTTACCTCGTCCCAGCGCATGATCCGGTTGTTGGGGATATCGCTCCACAGAAGGTAACGGCCATCGCCGAACCACACCGGCCCTTCGTTCCAACGGCAGCCCGTGGCAAGCCTCTCGACACCGGCAAGCGGCAGTTTCAGTGCGTCGAAACGCGGGTCCAGCGAAATGACGGAGGGATCGGGGTAGCGCGTCGACGGCGTCCAGCCGCCACCCTGGTTGTTGTCGTTTGACATTCTTTCACACACTCTTGCGAGACGGATGGATCACTTTGCTCAGGTTATCGGCCCCCGATTTATCGGAACCGGACGGTCCTGAACCACTGACATTCTGCGCAGGACTTGCCGCCGCTCGCAACCACGGAGCCTCAAGCGCGTGTTCGGGGAAGCGCGTCGCCGCTGCCGCGTACATCCGGTTCATTTGCCGGCAAGCTTGAAGCGACGCATGACCTGATATATTGGTATATAAAAAAGAGTTTCATATACGGATCATTTGGGAGCCAGACGTCATGAAACCGCTGGAAGGATTGCGTGTCCTCGATTTCGCTCAGTTCCTGGCCGGTCCGATGGCAGCGCTCCGGCTCGCGGACCTTGGGGCGGAGGTAATCAAGATCGAGCGGCCTGGCGTCGGCGACCTGTGCAGATCGCTGGTGATCTCCGATCAGAAAGTCGGTACGGACAGCCTGCTGTTTCATACGATCAACAGGAACAAGGCGAGCGTTGCCGCCGACCTGAAGAACCCGGAAGACCTGGCCGGGATCAAGGACCTCCTGAGCACCGCGGACGTGATGATCCACAATTTCCGGCCGGGTGTGATGGAGCGGATCGGCCTGGGATGGGAAGATGTCCGCAAAAGCAATCCCAGGCTTGTCTACGGTGCCGTCACCGGTTACGGCACGACCGGCCCCTGGGTCAAAAAACCCGGGCAGGACCTTCTCGTCCAGTCGCTGAGCGGCATGGCCTGGCTTTCGGGAAACCGCGACGATCCGCCGGTGCCCGCCGGCTTCGCGGTTCTCGACATCACCTGCGGCAATCACCTGGTTCAGGGCATCATGGCAGCCCTGCTCCGGCGCGAAAAGACCGGCAGGGGCGGCCTTGTCGAGGTCGACCTGATGTCCTCGGCAATCGACATGCAGTTCGAGCTCTTCACGGCTTTCCTCAATGGTGACGGCGCCATGTCGCAGCGCAGCGCCGTCAGCAACGCCAACGCTTCCGTCGGTGCGCCTTACGGGATCTACGCCTGCAAGGACGGTTACATCGCCATTGCCATGGCCCCCATCGCGAAACTGGCGGAGCTTCTGGAGTGCCCGGCCCTGGCGCCCTTCTCCGATCCCGGCCTCGCCTTTTCGCAACGGGACGAAGTCAAGTCCGTGCTCCGCGATTTTCTGCGAGAGGGCGATGTCGGGGACTGGCTGGAAAGGCTGGAGCCTGCCGACATCTGGTGCGCGCGCGTCCTCGACTGGCCGGCGCTGATCGAAACCGAAGGCTTCGCGGCGCTTGATGCCGTTCAGACCGTCACGGCTCCCGACGGCACAGCGATCAGAACGACCCGCTGCCCGATCCGCATGGACGGACAGGTGATGACATCGGCTGCCGGCGGACCGGCGCTCGGTGCGGATACCGGGAGATATCTGGATTAGGGTCCGGACGCCAGGTTCGGACTCTCAGCCCGAACCAGCCCTCTTTTCGGGTGTGAAATTCTCCGGGTGGCGATACTTCACGGTCTGCAGGTGCTCGGCATAGAGCGCCAGCTCACCCTTGTTCTTGTAGACCTGGTAGGACACCTTCACGAGCCCCATCTCTTCGTATTTCGGGCGTTTTTCCAGGTTGGTCCGCACCGTGTAGATCGTGTCTCCGATAAAGACCGGCTTGATGAAACGCAGCTTGTCGTAGCCGTAGGAAAACGTGTTGACGTTGTTGTGCGCCATCAGTCCGAGACCGTAGCTGAACACCATCGCGCCGGCGACCAGCCGACGGTTGAACACCCCCTCTTCGGACGCGAAGATCTCGTCGGCGACGTAAGGGTGATTGTCCATGACAAGGCTGTTGAACAGCATTGCCTCTCCTTCGGAAATGGTCCGGCGGATGGAGCGCCACTTGTCGCCAACCACGAAATCCTCGTAGAGCCAGGTTTCCACGTTGAACAGCTTTGCATCGTCGTGCTCGTCGTCATAGCGCAGGTCACTCATGGCTTTCCTTCCTCCAGGATTGACGGATCATTTCGAACGGGTGCCGGCAAGGTGTTGGCAAGGTCACGCTTTTCACCCTTCCCCGCGCATCTGCACCAGGTAGATATGCTCGGCGAACAGGACGGTTTCATCCCTCTGGTTCAGGACCTCGCATTTTTCAAAGACCTGCCCCATGCCCTCCCGCTTCGGGTCCGGGAACTTCCGGTCGATCGTCAGACGCGTGCGGATCGTATCGTTGATATGAACCGGCCTGATGAAACGCAGCCGGTCATAGCCGTAGGAGAAGGCGACCGGATTGATGGCACTCGCCGTCAGTCCGATACCGATGGAAAACACCATGGTGCCGTGGGCGATCCGCTGGCCGAAATCCTGCTTGGCGCACCACTCGGCATCCATGTGGTGGGGAAAGAAATCACCCGTGTGCCCGGCGTGAACGACAAAGTCCGTTTCCGTGATCGTTCGCCCGAAGGTCTCGCGCACATGCCCGATCTCGTAGTCCTCGTAGTAGATTTCCTGAATGTTCATTGGGGCTTCCTCGCAATCGGCGTGGCGGGCGCGGCGCTGCTTTCATAGGCGGCTTCGACAAGGGCCATCGTGTGCCAGGCATCCTCGACGCTGCTGACGAGGCTTCCTTCCTCTCCGGTGGCGACGCGCTGAAGCTGGCTCATCCGGCTCGTGAACGCGTCCGGAAACCAGCTGCCGTCGAGCGCAATGCTCTTCCAGCCCTCGCCCGTGTTGATTTCAAGAATGTCCGGCTCCCCCTTCGGATAGTCGAGGTTGACGCCGAGCTGCAGGTAGGCAGCGCCTTTCGTGCCGCAGATTCGGAATTCGCATGCCTGGTGTTTGCGCCCGAACGCGTGATTGTGGTTGATCGACAGCGCGCACCGGACCCGGTCTCCGTAGTCCAGTATCGCGGCAGTGCGGGTCTGGGCGATCCTGGACGAGGGATGCCCCATCGACTTGGCATGGACGCCCGACGGATTGCCGAGCAGACCGCGGATGAAATCAAGGTAGTGAATCGAATGCAGGCTGATTTCGACACGCGGCAGGGGTTCGAGAAACTTCCACAGGCCCCAGGGCGTATCGAGCGCGAGCCAGGCATCGAAATCGACGATGTCACCGAGGACACCCTTTGTCACCGCATCCTGCAGCGCGAGCATCATCGGCGCGAAGCGCAGCTGAAAATTCACCGCGGCCAGAAGATCGCGGTCCCTGCAGGTCTTCAGGATCCGTGTCGCACCGGCAAGATCGCTGCCCATCGGCTTCTGAATCAGCACCGCGGAGCGCGGCGGCAGGATGGCGAGAATGTCCGCATGCGCATCGGGCGGTGTCGCAAGATCAAAGACCGCGTCCGCGTGGCCGGCCGCTTCCTCCGGGCTTGAAAAGGCGGCGATCCCGTGTGCCTGTGCGACCGCCCGTGCCTTTTCCAGGTCCGGGTCGTAGACCCCCGCGACCGGATATGCGGCATTGGCATAGGCGGGCAGGTGCGCGTCCGTCACGATGGACCCCGCCCCGAAAATGACGATCGGTTTCGGATTGGCCGCCCGTGGCCAATGCTGTTGCAGATCCTCGAACATCTTGTCTCCAGAGCCTTTCGCTACCTGCATCGGGAGCCGGCCGCACCCGAGTCTGAAAAGGTGCTAGTCCTGGTGGAAGACCTCTTCCATCATGGCCCACCATTCCCCGTCCTTCCGGGTGTCCAGCGGTTTCTGGCAGGGCATGCAGACATCCCACCAGCGCTGCGTTTCCGGGTCGGCGGCCATTTTCGCCGCGTCGGCCGCAAAGTCCTCGCCGTGATATTCCCAGTAACCGAAGAGAACGTTTTCCGGTTCTTTCAGGAAGATCGAATAGTTGCGGATGTTGCAATCGGAGATCATCTTCAGGACACCGGGCCAGACATCCGCGTGCAACCGCTTGTATTCGGAGACCTTTTCCTGCTCCAGGCCGATCATCATTCCCATTCTCTGCATGACACGCTCCTATTGCGAGAACTCGGCATCGAACGGCGCGATCCGGGCCGCGGCCAGTTTTTCCTCGTCCCAGTCGATCCCGAGTCCTGGTGTGTTTGACGGAATGGCGCTGCCGGCCTCCATGCGCATCGTCGATGCGGTGAGACTGTCGAGCTGCGGGATGTATTCAAGCCACGGCGCATTTGGGATCGCGCAGACAAGACTGACATGAAGCTCCATCAGGAAATGCGGGCAGACCGGGACGTTGTGGGCCTCCGCCAGATGGGCAACCTTCATCCAGGGCGTGATGCCGCCGATCCGCGCAACGTCGGCTTGGACGATGCCGGCCGCACCGCTGACCAGGTAATCCTTGAACTGGCTGAGGGAATAGAGGCTTTCACCCACCGCGATCGGCACGGATGTATGGGCGGCCAGCCGCGCATGCTCCATGACATCGTCCGCCGGCATCGGCTCCTCGAACCAGCCGATATTGAACTCCTCCAGGATCCGGGCCCGGCGGGTCGCCTCCGCGCGCGAGAAGCACTGGTTCGCGTCGACCATGATCTCGTAGACATCGCCCACCGCCTCGCGCACGGCCTTGAGGCGCGCGCGGTCCTCGCTCAGATGCGGCCGGCCGATCTTGATCTTCGAACCGGCAAATCCCATTGCCTGGGCCGAAAGCGCATCGTCCACCAGGGCCTGCGTCTCGATATGAAGCCAGCCGCCCTCGGTGGTGTACATCGGAACGCGGTCTTTCGCCCCGCCGAGCATGCGCCAGAGCGGCAGCCGCGCACGCTTGCAGCGCAGGTCCCAGAGCGCCGTGTCGATCGCCGCAAGTGCGAGAGACGTGATGGCGCCGACCGCCGTCGCATGTGTCGAGAACAGGAGATCGCGCCAGATCCGTTCGATCTCCTCGGCCTCCCGGCCGATCAGCTGCGGCACCAGTGTGTGGCGCAGCAACGCCATCACAGCCGGACCGCCCTGGCCGATCGTATAGCTGTAGCCGCGCCCCGAGACACCGTCGGAATCGGTGATCTCGACAAAGGGTGTCTCCTGGCTGACGAAACTCTGTATCGCATCGACCCGCTTCACCTTCGGCTTCAGGTCGGCCATGTATATGCGGACGTTTCTGATCTCGGCCATGTGTTACCTCAGCGACTGCTGACTGTTCGCGTCAAACAGGTGACAGCGGGTCAGGTCCAGTTGAAAGCGCAGCTCTTCACCATCTGCCACCGGGCGCGGATTGAGCATCTTCGCCTGAACCTCCTTCCCGGCAAGTGATCCGAACAGCAGCGTTTCCGTGCCGAGCGGCTCGGACAGATCCACCTTCATGTCGAACTCGGTGAAGCCGCCTTCCATCGGCATTGCGTGCCCGCTCGGCATCAGATTGTCCGAACGGAACCCGAGAATCACTTCCTGGCCGTTCGAGACCTTGCCTGCGAAAGGGTCAGGCACGGCAATCTGCGGGCCGCCTTCGATGGCGATCCCACCGTCCCTGATCACCCCGCCGAGGAGGTTCATCGGCGGAGACCCGATAAACGTTGCGACAAAGGTGTTCGCCGGTGTCTCGAACACCTGAAGAGGCGTTCCGACCTGTTCGATATGGCCATCGCGCATGATCACGATCCGGTCGGCCAGCGTCATCGCTTCCACCTGGTCATGCGTGACATAGACGATCGTCGATTTGACCTTCTGGTGCAGCTTCTTGATTTCGGTGCGCATCTGCGTGCGCAGCTTCGCGTCGAGGTTCGACAGGGGTTCGTCGAACAGGAACACGTCCGGATGCCGCACGATGGCGCGTCCCATCGCCACCCGTTGACGCTGGCCGCCGGAAAGCGCACCCGGTTTCCGGTCCATGTAGTCCGACAGGCTCAGGATCTGCGCCGCCGCATCGACGGCCCGGTCGATTTCCTCTTGCGGCCGCTTCGCGATCTTGAGCGAGAAGCCGAGGTTTTCGCGCACGGTCATGTGCGGATAAAGGGCGTAGTTCTGAAACACCATCGAGATGTTGCGGTTGCGCGGCGGCAGATCGTTCACCACCCGCTCGCCGATGGAGATCTCGCCGTCCGAGATGGCTTCCAGACCGGCGATCATCCGCAGCGTCGTCGACTTGCCGCATCCCGACGGCCCGACCAGAACGACGAACTCGTTGTCGTCGATGTCCAGGTCAATGCCGTGAACGACCTGCAACGCGCCGTATTTCTTGACAACCTTCCGCAGGTTAACTTTCGCCATTCTGTCTTATCCTTTGACGCCGCCGAAGGTCAGGCCGGCAATAAGGTGTTTCTGGACCAGGAAGGTGAGGATCAGCGCCGGTATGATCATCAGCACCGCGAGCGCGCACATCCCTCCCCAGTTGATGGTGAACTCGCTGGTGAAATCCCGGAGGCCCACCGGCATGGTCTTGGAAAAGGTCGACCGGGTCAGCTGGCTGGCCAGCGCATATTCGTTCCAGCTGGTGAGGAAGGCGAATATGCCCGCCGATGCGACACCTGCGCGGGCCACCGGAAACTCCACTTTCCAGAACGCCTGCCAGCGCGTGCACCCGTCGATTTCCGCCGCTTCGGCAAGTTCGACCGGCACCTGGCGGAAGAAACCGTCGATCAGCCAGATGGTGAACGGCACGTTCAGGGCCACGTAGACCAGGATCAGTCCCATATGCGTGTCGATCAGCCCCGTCTTCGCCATGACGATGAAAAGCGGCAGGGACAGGGAGACACCCGGCACTGCACGCGTAAGCATCAGGCCGATGAAGATGGATGCCTTGCCCTTGAACCGGTAGCGGGCAAAGGCATACCCGCCGGCCATGCCGACAAGGATCGCGATCAGTGTCGAGGTCACCGAAATGATCAGGGAGTTGGTGAAATACTGCAGCACCGGCACACCGCCCTCGCCGACCGCACCGAACATGGCGCGGTAATTGTCTAGGTTGAGGTCGCCGGGCACCCAGACGGGTGGCTTGGCCATGATCTCGACGGTCGGACGGAAGGAATTGAGCACCACCCACAAGCCCGGGACGCAGATGATGGCCATCGCGATGAACAGCGTCACGAAATGCAGCACCCTCAGAAGGCGGGCCCGGATCCGGTATTGAAGATTTTCATTCATGTCTCAGCCCGCCATGCCAAGTTCGCTCCGCGCGGCATTCAGCTTGCGGAAGAAGTAGATGGTGAAGAAGATCGCGAGGAAAATGGAGATGTAACCCATGGCATTGGCGTAACCCATCTTGGCATCGACATAGCCGGTCCTGCCGATCAGGGTCCACAACAGCTCGGTCCTGCGCGCAGGTCCGCCATTCGTCATGATCTGCACGATATCGTAGGCGCGTGCGACATCGAGCGACCGGATCGCCAGCGCGATGTAGATGAACGGCATGATGTAGGGCAGCGTTATGTGCCGGAAGCTCTGCCAGGGTGTGCAGCCGTCGACCTTCGCGGCCTCGATCGGATCCCGCGGCACCGCGAACAGGCCCGCCAGGATCAGGATCGCGAAGACCGACGTCGACGACCACATTTCGGCAACCAGGATCGAGAAGAAGGCAAGTTGCCCATCCACCAGCCAGGGGATCGCGACATTGGAAAGCCCGAGCGATTGCAGGGCGTTGTTCACGAGGCCGACATTGTCGTTGAAGATGAACTTGAACTGGAATCCGACAAGGATCGGCGAGAACATCATCGGGAACATCATGATCGTGCGCAGCGTGCGCTGTCCGTAGGTGACCTTGTTGACGAGCAATGCCAGACCGAGACCCATCAGCATTTCAAGGTTGAGGGCAATGGTCAGAAGCAGAATGGTCCTTCCGAAGGCAGCCCAGAAATGCGCGCTCTCGATCGCCTTTTCGTAGTTGTAGGTGCCGATCCACTTGTACAGCGTCTCCGGACGCGTCAGCCGATAGGGCGTGAAACTGGAGTAAAGCGACAGCAGCAGCGGGATCAGAACGACTGCCGAAAGGATGATGATCGCGGGCAGCAGCAGAACGAACCAGGGCGGTGGCCGGAAGCGTGACATTGCTTGCGTCCTCGAAAACAGGGAATTTCAGTGGAACCTGGATGCCGGGCCGGACCCGGATACGACCGGGGGACGGATCCCCCGGCCGATTGGCAGCGCCGTCAGTAGACGCCGTTTTCCTGCATCATCTCATCCACGGCTTCCGATGCGTCGCTTAGTGCGTCGTCGATCGACTTGTCGCCAAGGATGGCGGCCTGCAGCTCGGGATAGATGAGGTTGGTCGCTTCGATCCAGTAAGGCGTCTGTGGCGCCGGGAAGGCATGCGAAGCGGCCGCCTGGAAGGCCTTCAGCACCTCGGTCCGGTAGGCGTCGCCCTCAGCCGAGGACACAACGTGGTCCCAGACGGCGGTCCGCGTCGGCAGGGGGCCTGCGGAGCTTTCCAGCTTCTGGCTGTCCTCATTGGTCAGCCAGGCAACCAGGGACGCCGCGGCTTCCTTGTTGTCACAGGATTCCGTGACCGAAAAGCCATGGTGACCGGACCAGCCGGTGCGCACACCGGCGGTGCCCGCAGGCTGAACCTTGACGCCGACATCTCCGGCCGCCTTGGAGGAGTCCTCGCCGTTGAAGAAACCGGCCCAGCCCGGCCAGTCCAGGTTCAGCGCGATCGTTCCGGACGCAAAGCCCTGACCGAGGTCATCCCAGAGATAGGAGGTCGTGCCTGGAGGAACGGCACCGGCCTCGTAGAGGTCGACGAACCACTTGAGCGCACGCTTGCCGGCGTCCGAATTGAAGGCAGGTGACCAGTCGTCGTTGAACAGCTGCCCGCCTTCGGCAATGACCAGCTCGTAGAAACGGCCGACGATCGCCTCGTCCTTGCCGGCATATTGCGTGCCGTAGAAATTCGGCGCGTCGGTGAAGAAGATTGCCTGTTCCTTGTACTCGTCCCAGGTGTCGGGCGGAGCGAGATCCCGGCCGGTTTTCGCCTTGTAGGCGGCCTTGTTGTCCTCATCCTCGTAGATTGACTTCAGGTAATAGAGCGCCGAAACGTCGAACTGCGCGCGCGGCAGCATCACCAGGGCGTC
Source organism: Roseibium sp. (assembly GCF_965232425.1). Lineage (GTDB taxonomy): Bacteria > Pseudomonadota > Alphaproteobacteria > Rhizobiales > Stappiaceae > Roseibium. Next base: position 2,595,409 of record NZ_OZ246971.1, on the reverse strand, counting down.
GCCGATCTTGGAGGCGGCGATGTTGGACGGAACGTATTCCCCGATGAAGTCGGCTGTCAGGTAGGGCGTCAGATCCGTGTAGAGGCTCGGGTACTGGGACGCGAACGAGGAGTGATTGGAGCCGACGCACCAGCCGAGCGTTCCGGCGGCCAGGTCGGACTTGAATTCCTTGTCGAGTTCAAAGTGGTTTTTCTTTGAAATGACGTCGACTTTCGCACCGGTCTTTTCTTCCCACTCGCCGATGCGCGCGTAGAGCGCCTCGTATTGCTGGCCGCCGATCAGCTTGGCCTGCAGCGTCACGCCGTCGAATTCACCGGCAGCAGCATTGCCGGCGACGGCCACCAGCGCGGTCGCGCACAGCAGCGATTTAAGTCCGTGATTACCCATCTGTTCCTCCCGTTGATCGGCGAAGGTCAGCCCTGCACTTCGCGTCAATAATTCATATATAAACTTGACTTTTATATTTAGTCAACGATTATCTGGAAACGGGAGGACCCTCAACATGCTGCTCGATACACACCTGCATCTCATTTACCGGGACCGGCTGGACTATCCCTGGCTGAGCGACGTCGAAGCGCTGAATCAGGACAGCCGGTTCGGCGCTTACACACGCAACGCCGGCCGCCTCGGGATCGAGGGGTGTCTGCACATGGAAGTCGACGTTGCCGAACAACTGATTGAAGACGAAACCCGGATGATCGAGGAGTTGATGGCTGAGCCGGACAGCCTGTTGCGCGGCGCCATTTCCTCCTGCCGCCCTGAGAGTGCCGGCTTTCCGGCCTTTCTGGAACGCGCGGCAAGCAATCCCAACGTCAAGGGTCTGCGGCGCGTGCTTCATGTCGTTCCGGACGAAACGAGCACGACGGCAACCTTCCGCGACAACATCAAGAGCATGGCGGGAACGGGACTGACATTCGATCTGTGCGTGTTCCCGCGCCAGCATGGCCTCGCCCTGGAGCTGGTCGACCATTGCCCCGACGTCCAATTTGTCCTCGATCACTGCGGCGTGCCCGACGTCGCCGCCCAGTCTTTCGACCCCTGGCGGGCAGGCATCAAGGCCCTGGCCGAGAGGCCGAACGTGGCCGCCAAGATCTCCGGCGTGATTGCCTATGGCGATCCGGACACGTGGACCCTTGAGGACATAAGGCCCTATGTCGATGAAACCGTCGAAGCCTTCGGCACCGACCGGATTGTCTGGGGATCCGACAGCCCGGTCTGCAACCTCGGAGGCGGTCTCGCTATCTGGGTGGCTGCCACGCACAATCTGACCGCAGGCTGGTCCGAAGATGAAAGAAATGCGCTTTACCGCATCAACGCTTGCAGGCTGTGGCAGCTCTGAGGCACACAGGGCCTTTGAACGAGAAACGAGGGATGCCCCGTGCCTGAGAAAGTCAAGGACAGAAACGAAAACGGCGACGCCGACGCGAACCTGAAATACAGCGCGCCCGCTCTGTCGAAGGGGCTCGATATTCTTGAACTTCTGGCCGAGCAGTCGCAGGGCCTGAAAAAGGCGGAAATCGCACAGGCGCTCAACCGCTCGATAAGCGAGATCTACCGCATGCTGGCCGTCCTCCAGAGCCGCGGCTACGTGATGCTGGACACCGCAAGCGAGCGCTACTCCCTGACCATGCGCATGTTCGAGCTGTCCCATCGCTTTCCGCCGACGAAGCGCCTGACGGCCGTGGCCGGTGAAATCATGGAAGAAACGGCGATCCGGCTGAACCAGTCCGTTCACCTGGCGATCCTCAACGGCAGCGAAATTCTTGTCATCGCGCAGGTCGATCCGCCGGGAAACAACATCACCTCGGTGCGTCTCGGCGCGCGTGTCCCGATGGTGTTCACGTCATCGGGCGCTTGCCTGAGCTATCAGATGACGCGCGAAAAGCGGGCGCAGATGTGTTCAAAAAACCCCAATTTCACACAAGAAGCGCTGGACGTCTTTGAAGACACGGTGCGGCAGGCCGCCGAGACGGGCGTCTGCCAGAGCCCGTCGGCGATCATTCAGGGGGTCCACAACGTCTCCGTTCCGATCATCGGATTTGGCGGAGAGGTCGCCGCCTCGCTGACGGTGCCTTTTGTCCGGCGCCTCATCAAGTCCAGTGATCCCGACATCGACGAGTGCAAGAAAGTGCTGATCGATGCGGGCAACGAGATATCGAAAAAGATCGGCGCAGGCGCGGCCGGTTAGGTTCGGGAAAACAGGAAAGACAAGGCATGACCGGCGCGATCGCCCTCAAAGGAATGACATGGTCGGACCCGCGCGGCTACGACCCGCTGATCGCGGCAACTGCCGAATTCGAAGCGGCGAACCCCGGTGTGACGATCACCTGGGACAAAAGATCGCTGCAGGGATTTGAAAGCACGCCTGTCGATGAACTGGCCGCCAAATACGATCTCATGATCATCGACCATCCCCATGTTGGGGCCGCGGCGCGCGACGGCTGCCTGCTGGCGCTCGATGCGAGCATTCCGGAAGAGGACCTCACCGCGATTGCCAATGAAACCGTCGGCAAGAGCTATGCGAGCTACACGATCGACGGCCATCAATGGGCCCTGCCCGTCGATGCTGCCACACAGGTGCAGGCGCACCGGCCCGATCTCGGCGAACGGGCTCTAACCTGGGCGGATGTGAAAGAGGCGGCGCTGCAGGGTGCCGTCATCCTTCCCATGCGTCCGCCGCACTGCCTGATGTGCATCTATACGCTCGCTGCAAATATCGGCCATCCATGCGGATCGGACCGGGAGCGCCTGTTACCGGGCGACGTTGCAAGAACCGTGTTTTCACAGCTCAAGGCCGTGACCGATCACATCGATCCGGACTGCTTCAAGATGGACCCGATCGCCGCGATGGACCGGCTGGCTGAAGACAGCACTCTGCGGCTGGCGCCGCTCACCTACCTTTACAAGGGCTATGCCAACCGGGGGTACCGCGCGCATCGCCTCGCCTTTACCGATATTCCGGTACTCGGATCCTTTGGTCCGGTCGGCTCCGCGCTCGGTGGAACCGGTCTGGCCGTTTCCAGCCGGACCCGGCAGCCGGAACTCTGCAGCCGGTTCGTCGCCTGGGTCGCCGGCGCAGACTGCCAGTCGGGCATTTATGCGCGGGCGAACGGCCAGCCCGGCAATGCGGTTGCCTGGGGAAGCGCCGAGGTGAACGAGCCCGTGCTCAACGCCTACTGGAACACCAGGCTGACACACGAGGCCGCCTGGCTGAGACCGCGGCATGACGGCTACATGGCCTTTCAGCAGGAAGGCTCGGAGATCGTCAACGCGGCGCTGACCGGCGAAACCGGTGTCGATGAGGCCATCGCGGCGCTTGACGCCGCCTTCGCCGCAAGCTTCCGGGAGGGCGCCTGACATGAGCGACGCCCCTTTGAAGGGCCTGAAGATCGTCGATTTCAGCCAGTTCCTTGCCGGTCCATATGCAACCCTCCGCCTTGCCGACCTCGGGGCGGACGTGATCAAGATCGAGCGCCGCGGCAAGGGAGACCTGTCCCGCTATCTCTATGTGTCCGATGTCCTGATCGACGGGGAGAGCACCATTTTCCACGCCATCAACCGGGGCAAACGCTCCCTCGCGCTCGATCTCAAGTCGGAAGCGGACCGGCAGAAGGTCTGGGAACTGATCGACGAGGCCGATGTCGTCGTGCAGAACTTCCGGCCCGGGGTCATCGAGCGGCTCGGGTTCGGCCCAAAGGACGTCAGGGAGCGCAATCCACGCGTCGTTTATGGCTCGGTTTCCGGCTATGGCAGCGATAATGACTGGTCCACCCTGCCCGGCCAGGATCTGCTGGCGCAGGCGCGCAGCGGTGTCATGTGGCTGACGGGGGCGGAACAGCACGGCCCGGTTGCCATCGGTCTGCCAGTCGCCGACGTGCTGGCTGGCGCGGCCCTGGCGCAGGGGATCCTGGCGCTGCTGGTCCGGCGCGGCATCACCGGCGAAGGCGGCGTTGTCGAAACGAGCCTGATCGAAGCCATCACCGATCTGCAATTCGAATTGCTGTCGACATTTCTGAACGACGGGCGGCAGACGCCGACCCGTCCGCGCAACAACCCCGCCCATGCCTATCTCGCAGCTCCCTATGGCGTCTATCAGACGGCCGACGGCCATATGGCAATCGCCATGAATGACCTTCAGGCTCTCTTCCGATGCCTTGGGATCTCCGCGTCTCTTGAGGGTCTGGACCCGTTCGAGGACCGTGATGTGATCGCGCGGCTGCTTGCCGATCAGGTCGCCACACAGCCGACACAGGCGTGGCTGGACAAGATGGACGACGCGGATCTCTGGGCAGCTCCCGTCATGGACTGGCACCAGCTGGTCAACTCCGGGATACTTCAGGAACTCGGCATGATCGGAGAAACACGGCGCGGAGACGAGAGCTTCAATACCCTGCTGTCGCCCCTGCGCATTGATGGCAGCCGTCCAGCAGCACATGGGCCTGCGCCCTATCTGGGCGAAGAACCGCTTTCCTGGTCATCGCCAACCGACTGACGCAACAACCCGGCCTCCGGCAGGCTCGAGCAGGCCCTTGACAGGCGGCGTGCGGATAAAGGTATCTAGGGTACGGGACGAGGTTTCCTGCTGCTCATCCGCTCTCGGAAAGAACATTCTTGAAATGACGAAACACGCAAAATCCGGGAAGAAAGCGGCTGGCAAACCGGGCGCGGCATCAAAGGGAGCACAGGGGAGCCTGACGCAAAACCCGCATCAGGTGACCGAAAAGCGGGAAAAGAAGCTCGAACTCGCCATCGGACGGGAAGTGCGCGAACACCGCAAGCAGCTCGGCATTACGGTGGCGGACCTCGCCTCGGCGACCGGGCTTTCGCTCGGCATGCTGTCGAAACTCGAAAACGGCATGATATCGCCGTCCCTCTCCACGCTGCAGTCCGTTACCGGTGCCCTGGGAATCCCGATCACCGATCTCTTCAAACGCTACGAGGAACCGCGCAACGCCGTTTTCGTCAAGTCGGGAGAAGGCGTCGAAATCGAGCGCAGGGGAACCCGGGCGGGACACCAGTACAATCTGCTCGGGCACATCGAGAGCAACACCAGCGGCGTCATCGTCGAGCCCTATGTGATCAGCCTGACGGAGGAATCGGATGTCTTTCCGACCTTCCAGCACCTGGGCACGGAACTGATCTACATGCTTCAGGGCAAGGTCATCTACCGGCATGGAGACCTGACCTACGAAATGGAAGCGGGTGACAGTCTCTTCTTCGACGCCGATGCACCGCACGGACCCGAAGTCCTTGTCGACCTGCCGATCCGCTACCTGTCCGTCATTTCCTATCCGCAAAAGACCACTTGAACGAGCCCATGCCAGCGTGAGCCTCAGACGCGAATATTCCTTTTAGGAAAAATTTATTCTTCATAGTTGAACCGCTGACATTGGCCTGATAACGTCCGTCCGAATTCGAAACGGAGGTTTTGCACGCAATGTGCGGCATTGTTGGATTGTTTCTGAAAGACAAGGCCCTTGAGCCGGAACTCGGGCGGCTGTTGTCGGAGATGCTCGTCACGATGACGGGACGCGGACCTGACAGCGCCGGCATCGCCATCTACACACAAGGTGTCGATGACCGGGGCAAGATCACCATTCAGTCGCAGATCCCGGAAACCGATTTCAAGACACTTGAGGCGGACCTGTCCGGAGCATTGGGAACGGGCGTCGGCGTCGAGGTCAAATCCACCCATGCGGTCATCACGCTTCCTGAAGACCGAGTGCCTGAAGCGCGCGCTGCCGTGAAACGCCTGAGGCCCGATGTCACCGTCATGAGCGCCGGTTCGACTGTCGAGATCTTCAAGGAAGTCGGTTTGCCGAAGGACGTGGCAGATCGTTTCGATATTGCCGGCATGTCTGGAAGCCACGGCATCGGCCACACCCGGATGGCCACGGAATCGGCCGTGACAACGAACGGCGCGCACCCGTTCTCCACCGGCCCGGACCAGTGCCTGGTGCATAACGGATCGCTCTCCAATCACAACAATCTGCGCCGCGAGCTCATCCGGGCCGGGCAGACGTTCGAGACCGAAAATGACAGCGAGGTCGCGGCTGCCTACCTGTCGCACAAGCTTCAAAAAGGCAGTTCGCTCGGTGAAGCGCTGGAAAGCGGGCTCAGCGATCTGGACGGATTCTACACCTTCGTCGTCGGCACGCGGTCCGGTTTCGGTGTCGTGCGCGACCCGATTGCCTGCAAGCCCGCCGTCATGGCGGAGACAGACCAGTACGTTGCCTTCGGCTCCGAATACTGTGCGCTTGCCGACCTGCCGGGCATCGAGACAGCCAGGATCTGGGAACCCGAACCGGCAACCGTCTATTTCTGGGAGCATTGACCGTGCGCACATTCGATCTGTCGGCCCAGCCGCTTCGCGAGCTCAACCAGGCCCTTCACACCATAGATGACGGCAGCAACGACACCGCGTTTGAAGTCCTGAACCCGCGCGGCAGTCACGCCGTTGCAGTCGGTATCGATGCGTCGGTCAGTGTCGATGTGCGCGGGAGCGTCGGGTACTACTGTGCGGGCATGAATGCCGAAGCCACCGTGACCGTGCATGGCAATGCCGGCCCGGGTGTTGCCGAGAACATGATGTCCGGAACGGTGATCGTCAAAGGCGACGCCAGCCAGTATGCGGGCGCCACCGGGCATGGCGGTCTCCTCGTCGTCGAAGGCAACGCATCCTCGCGTTGCGGGATCTCCATGAAAGGCATCGATATCGTCGTGAAGGGCAGTATCGGCCACATGTCCGCATTCATGGCGCAGGCGGGCAACCTTGTCGTCCTGGGCGATGCCGGCGACGCGCTTGGCGACTCACTCTACGAAGCGTCACTGTTCGTGCGCGGCTCCGTCAAGAGCCTGGGTGCAGACTGCATCGCCAAGGAGATGCGGCCCGAACACATCGAGCGCCTGAGCGGCCTGCTCGAAAAGGCGGGCATCAGCGATGTGCAGCCGGAGGAATTCACGCGCTACGGCTCCGCCCGCCAGCTCTACAATTTCGACATCGACAATGCGGACGCATACTGAGGGGCCAGCCATGTCAACCAACAAGCCGATCACGACCCCGCGCCCGTCCGCGACCTTTGACGACTACACGCTTTCCGAAATCCGCCGCGCCGCCGCGACCGGGATCTACGACATCCGTGGCGGCGGCGCGAAGCGCAAGGTTCCGCATTTCGACGACCTGCTTTTTCTCGGCGCGTCCATGTCGCGCTATCCGCTGGAAGGCTACCGCGAGACCTGCAACACCAATGTGGTGCTCGGGTCGCGCTTCGCGAAGAAGCCGATCGAACTCAAGATCCCGATCACGATCGCGGGCATGAGCTTCGGCTCCCTGTCCGGCCCCGCGAAGGAGGCCCTTGGACGCGGCGCAACACTGGCCGGCACGTCCACGACCACAGGTGACGGCGGCATGACCGAGGAAGAGCGCGGCCATTCCGAACTGCTCGTCTACCAGTATCTGCCGTCCAGATACGGCATGAACCCGCGCGATCTCAGGCGCGCCGATGCGATCGAGGTCGTTGTCGGCCAGGGCGCGAAACCCGGTGGCGGCGGCATGCTTCTGGGCCAGAAGATTTCCGACCGTGTCGCGGAAATGCGCACCCTGCCCCAGGGGATCGACCAGCGGTCGGCCTGCCGGCATCCGGACTGGACCGGTCCGGACGATCTGGAGATCAAGATCCACGAACTGCGCGAAATCACCGACTGGCAAAAGCCGATCTACGTCAAGATCGGCGGCGCACGGCCTTACTACGATACGGCCCTTGCGGTGAAGGCCGGGGCGGATGTCGTCGTTCTCGACGGCATGCAGGGCGGCACCGCGGCCACCCAGGAAGTCTTCATCGAGCATGTCGGCCAGCCGACGCTCGCCTGTATCCGTCCGGCCGTGCAGGCGCTTCAGGACCTCGGCATGCACCGGGAAGTCCAACTCGTCATCTCCGGCGGTATCCGCAACGGCGCGGACGTGGCCAAGGCGCTGGCGCTCGGCGCGGACGCGGTCTCCATCGGATCGGCCGCGCTGGTGGCCATCGGTGATAACGACCCGCGCTGGGAGGAGGACTACCGGAAACTCGGCACAACGGCCGGGGCCTATGACGACTGGCACGAAGGCCAGGACCCCGCAGGCATTTCCACTCAGGACCCGGACTTGATGAAGCGGGTCGATCCGGTTGCCGCGGGACGGCGTCTTGCCAATTATCTGAAGGTGATGACCCTGGAGACCCAGACAATCGCGCGCGCCTGCGGCAAGAACCACGTCCACAACCTGGAGCCGGAAGACCTGTGCGCCCTGACGATCGAATCGGCGGCAATGGCGGGCGTGCCGCTGGCCGGCACCGACTGGATCCCGGGCAAGAAGACATTTTAGATCAACGAAAGACCATAAGAAAATACACCTTTCCAATCGGGAACGAGGAGTATCCATGAGCATCGATCTATCTCAGTTTGCGAAGGAGAATGGGGTCAAGTACTTCATGATCTCCTTCACCGACCTCTTCGGCTACCAGCGTGCCAAGCTGGTTCCCGCTGCCGCCATTGCCGACATGCAGGCGGAAGGCGCCGGCTTCGCGGGATTTGCGACCTGGCTGGACATGACGCCGGCGAATTCGGATCTGTTCGCGATCCCCGATGCATCCTCGGTCATCCAGCTCCCCTGGAAGAAGGACGTCGCCTGGGTCGCGGCGGATTGCGTCATGGACGATGCGGAGGTCGAGCAGGCTCCGCGCAACACGCTCAAGCGGCTGGTCGCAAGGGCCGGGACGCAGGGCTTCAGGGTCAAGACCGGTGTCGAGGCCGAGTATTTCCTGATCCTGCCCGACGGATCGGAGATTTCCGATCCGCTGGATACGGCGGAAAAGCCCTGTTACGACCAGCAGGCCGTCATGCGCAGATACGATGTCATCTCGGAAATCTGCGATTACATGCTGGAACTCGGATGGGGCCCCTACCAGAACGACCACGAGGATGCCAACGGCCAGTTCGAGATGAACTGGGAATTCGACGACGCCCTGAAAACGGCCGACAAGCATTCCTTCTTCAAGTTCATGGTGAAATCAGTTGCCGAAAAACACGGGCTCCGGGCAACCTTCATGCCCAAGCCGTTCAAGCATCTGACCGGAAACGGCTGCCACTGCCACGTCTCGGTCTGGAACGAGGCCGGCACGGCGAACGCCTTTGCCGATGACGCCATGGAGCTTGGCCTGTCCGCCGAGGGTCTGCATTTTCTCGGCGGCATCATGGCACACGCGGAAAGCCTCGCCGCGATCACCAATCCGGTGGTGAATTCCTACAAGCGGATCAACGCGCCGCGCACCACGTCGGGCGCCACCTGGGCGCCGAACACGATCACATGGACAGGCAACAACCGCACCCACATGGTTCGCGTACCCGGCCCCGGCCGGTTTGAACTGCGCCTGCCGGACGGAGCGGCAAATCCCTACCTGCTTCAGGCTGTCGTCATCGCCGCCGGTCTCAACGGGCTGGAGAACAAGTCCGACCCTGGCCAGCGCCACGACATCGACATGTATGCCGAAGGACACCTGGTCAAGGATGCGCCGCGCCTGCCGCTCAACCTGCTCGACGCGCTGCGCGCCTATGACGGCGACGCGGTCCTGAAGGCCGCAATGGGCGAGAACTTCTCGGCTGCCTATCTCAAGCTGAAGCAGAACGAGTGGAATTCCTATGCTTCGCATCTGACCGAGTGGGAGCGGCAGAACACGCTGGATATCTGAGTGAAAGCTGGCGATCACTTCGCCGGCGTCGCTCAGTTCAACGGGATCACTTCGCTGATGAATTCTCCGGCCGCCTGCTTGCGGCGGTCGCGCGGCGCCATGCCGAAATGGTCCCGGAACACCTTGCCGAAATGGCTCTGGTTGGAAAAGCCGGTGGCGAGCGCCACTTCCATGAAGGTCAGCCTGGTCTTGCGGATGAGTTCGTCTGCTTTCTTCAGGCGCAGTCTCATGTAGACCTGCATCATCGGACAACCGAATTGCTGATCGAACCGGCGTTGCAACTGGCGCGGCCCGCTGCCGCTGAGCATGGCGATCTGTTCGAGAGACAACGGATCCGCAAGGTGGGTTTCCATAAGCTCGACGGCAGCATCGACACTGGCATGAAACGCATGCCTGCTGTCCGCGAATTCCAGGCGCTGCGGATCTTCCGCGCTTCGAATGCCGGTGTGGATGAACCAGTCGCTGACTGACTTTGCAAGCTCTGCACCGTGATCGGACCGGATGATGGCGTGCATCATGTCGAGCGGCGCAACCCCGCCGGCACAGGTGTACCGGTCCCGGTCGATCACGAACAGCCTGCGTTCCATCAGGAAACGGTCGTTCCCGGCCTGCAACGCCTCGAAATACTCCCAGTGAACCGTGAAACGCCGGTTCTCCATCACGCCGGCCTTTGCAAGATAGACGGCACCGCCGGAGATCCCGCCCAGCGGCACCCCGCGCACGCTCAAGGCCCGTAGGTGAGAAAAGAGTGCGCTTCCGGGCTTTGCCAGCGGGTCGCCACCGGCAACCACGAACAGAATATCGAGGTCACCGGTCGCACTTGACAGCGGCTCGGTCTCGAAGGCGCCGCCACAGGAGGACGCGATCCACCCGCCGTCCTGCGAGAACAGGCGCGTACGGTAAAGGTTCCTGCCGCTCAGGAGGTTGGCGGCCCGCAACGGCTCGATAGCGGATGTTGCCGGCATGAGCGCATATCCGCCGACCAGGACAAACCCGATAGCTTTCTCATTCCGGCTCATCATCGTCTTTCCTACGAAGCATTTGCTCGCGTCATTATTTGCATAGAATATGACATATTTTGGAGATTTTTGTTTTTGTATTCCGGCACACTTCGCTGAAATGAAAGCGAGGAAGCGGTGTCCTATTCAGGTTTCAGGGTCATTCGGGAAGCGCTGACGGGTCACAAGGGCTGGAAACCCGCCTGGCGCGACCCTGACCCGCAATCAGGCTATGACATTGTCATCGTGGGCGGCGGCGGGCACGGCCTTGCGACGGCGCATTATCTTGCCAAGGTCTACGGAAAGACCCGCATTGCCGTCCTGGAAAAGGGCTGGATCGGCGGCGGCAATGTCGGCCGGAACACCACCATTATCCGCGCCAATTACCTGCTTCCGGGCAATGAGCGCTTCTACAAGCTCTCGCTGGATCTCTGGGAAGGTCTGGAACAGGACCTCAACTACAATGCCATGGTCAGCCAGCGCGGCATCATGAACCTGTTTCACACCGACGGGCAGCGCGACGCCTACCGCCGGCGCGGCAACGCGATGATCCTGCACGGCACCGATGCGGAACTGCTGGACGCTGACGCGGTCCGGCGTGAAGCGCCGTTCCTGGACTTCGACAATGCCCGGTTCCCGATCAAGGGCGCTCTCATGCACCGCGGCGGCGGCACGGTCCGGCATGATGCCGTGGCCTGGGGCTACGCCCGCTCCGCGGACCGGCATGGGATCGACATCATTCAGAATTGCGAAGTGACCGGCTTCCGGATCGAGGACGGCAGGGTAACCGGCCTCGACACAACGCGCGGGTTCATCAAAGCACGAAAGGTCGGCGTTGCGGTCGCGGGCTCTTCCGGCCGGGTGATGTCACAGGCCGGCCTGCGTCTTCCGATCGAAAGCCACGTACTGCAGGCCTTCGTCTCGGAGGGTTTGAAACCGTTGCTACCGGGTGTCATCACGTTCGGTGCGGGGCACTTCTATGTCAGCCAGTCGGACAAGGGCGGCCTGGTCTTCGGCGGTGACATCGACGGCTACAATTCCTATGCCCAGCGCGGCAATCTTCCCGTTGTCGAGGATGTCTGCGAGGGCGGCATGGCGATCATGCCGATGATCGGGCGGGTGCGCCTGTTGCGCCAGTGGGGCGGCATCATGGACATGTCCATGGACGGCTCTCCGATCATCGACCGCACATCGGTTGAAGGTCTCTATTTCAATGGCGGCTGGTGCTACGGCGGCTTCAAGGCGACACCGGCCTCCGGCTTCACTTTCGCGCATCTTCTGGCAACGGACCAGCCGCATGAATGCGCAACAGCGTTCCGTTTCGACCGTTTCGAAAAGGGTCTGATGATCGACGAAAAAGGGGTCGGCGCCCAGCCGAACCTCCATTGAGGGAAGGAACCCTGCCATGATCACGGAATCGGCGCGTAACTTGATCGAAACATGGCGCCTTGGATTTGTCGCCACCGCCGACGCCGAAGGCAAGGTGAACCTGTCACCGAAGGGGACGTTCATCGTCGTTGATCATGCGACGGTTGCCTTTGCCGAAATGCGGTCTCCGAACACGGTGCGGAACATCCGGGCCCGTCCCGAGGTGGAAATCAATTTCGTCGATATCCTGTCGCGCAAAGGCATTCGGCTGCGCGGGAAGGCCCGCCTTGAAAGCAAGGGCTCGGCAACCTTTGACCGCTTGCTGCCGGACTTCTCGGCGCTCTGGCCGGATCTGACCGGCATGGTCAATGCGGTTGTCCTGATCGAGGTAACCGCCTGCAAGCCGCTCCTGTCACCGATTTACGAACAAGGGGCCTCTGAAGCCGAGCTCAGAACCCTGTGGAAGCAGAAAATTCAGGACATGCCCGCATGATCATTCCCCATCCGCTTCTGGGTCCGAGAGATGCAGAGGAATTCGTCTATCTCGGCGACGCCTCCCTTCTGGACCGTCCGGACTGGCAGGCCGAAAACGCGGACGCTGCCTTTTTCACCTACCAGTATCTGCGCGACAATCCGGCCGGAGGCCATCGTGAACTCTGGTTCCATGAACAGGGCGACCGCTCCTGGCTTGTCGTCACGCGGGACACCACGACACATGAGATCCTGGATGTCGCGTTTGCCAGCGACCTCGCCTTGGAAAAGGCGGTCAGCCGATGAGCCAGATCAACCGTCTTCAGAACGGCCAGCTCGACCGGACTACGGCAATTTCCTTTCGCTTCGACGACAGGACTTATACCGGCTTCAAGGGCGACACGCTTGCTTCGGCGCTTCTGGCGAACAACATCAAGCTCGTCGGCAGAAGCTTCAAGTATCACCGCCCGCGCGGGATCCTGGCCAGCGGTTCGGAGGAACCGAACGCGCTTGTGGAACTGCGTGACGGCGCGCGGCGGGAACCAAACACGCGCGCAACCACCGCAGAGCTCTTCGACGGACTTGTCGCGAAAAGCCAGAACAGGTGGCCTTCGCTCGCCTTCGACATGATGGGCATCAACGACCTGTTCTCCAACTTTCTGACCGCCGGCTTCTACTACAAGACCTTCATGTGGCCGAAGGCATTCTGGGAAAAGCTCTATGAACCGGCCATCCGCCGCGCCGCCGGACTTGGCGCGGCGAGCGGCGAAGGGGATCCGGATATCTACGACAAGGGTGCCCTGCATTGCGACATCCTGATTGCAGGCGCAGGACCGGCAGGCCTTGCAGCGGCGCTCACGGCGGGCCGCTCGGGTGCGCGGGTGATCCTCGCCGATGAGGACTTCGAATTTGGCGGACGGCTGAATGCGGAAACCTACGAAATCGACGGGCAGCCTGGTTCCGAGTGGCTGAAATCGGCACTGGACGAACTGCAGAGCCTGAAGAATGTCCGCCTGATGAAACGGACAACGGTATTCGGTGCCTTTGATCACGGCATACATGGCGCTTTGGAAAGGGTCAGCGATCACCTGGCCGATCCGGACGCTGCCCTGCCGCGCCAGATCCTCTGGCGGATCTACGCAAGGCAGATGATCTTGTGCGCGGGCGCCACCGAACGGCCGATCGCCTTTGAAAACAACGACAGGCCCGGCATCATGCTGGCCGGCGCCATCCGGGCCTATGCCAACCGCTGGGCCGTTGCGGCCGACATGCAGACCGCGATCTTCACGAATAATGACGACGGCCACCGGACGGCGCTGGACCTGATCACAAAAGGACTGGACGTGAAAGCCGTCATCGATGTCCGGCCGGACGCATCCAAATTCGGTGACTACGAGTTGCTCGCCGGAGCAAAGGTGATCGACGCCGCCGGGCGGCGGGCCTTGTCGGGTGTCACCGTCCGCCTCGGCGACGGGACCATCCGGACGCTCGCCTGCGGAGCCCTGGGTGTTTCAGGCGGCTGGAACCCGGCTGTCTCCCTGACCTCGCACAAACGCGGCCGTCCGGTCTGGAACCCGGACATTTCCGCATTCGTGCCGCCGGAATCCCTGCCGGTCGGACTGCAGGTCGCAGGTGCTGCCAACGGCGCGTTCACGACAGCAGATGCCTTTCGCGAAGGCGCGGACGCCTCCGGCAATGCGCTGCGGAACCTCGGCATGACCGCTGCTGCGTTTGACGTTCCCGCATGTGACGACAGTCCGGTATCCGTCTCCCCCTTCTGGCACACGGGTGAGGGCAAGGGGCGCGCCTGGATCGATTTCCAGAACGACGTCACGGTCAAGGATATCCGCCTGTCGCATCAGGAAGGTTTCCGGTCGGTGGAGCATCTGAAGCGCTACACAACGCTCGGCATGGCAACCGATCAGGGCAAGACGGCCAACGTCGCCGGCCTCGCCCTCATGGCGGAACTGACCGGCAGGACCATCGAGGAGACCGGTACGACGATCTACCGGCCGCCCTATACGCCCGTCGCGATCGGCGCGTTGGCAGGCCGGTCCAGGGGCAAGCACTTCCGGCCGGTGCGCACCACACCAAGTCACGACTGGGCCACCGAACAGGGCGCCGTCTTCACCGAAGCAGGCCTTTGGCTGCGCGCACAGTGGTTCCCCCGCGAAGGCGAGACACACTGGCGCGACAGCGTTGACAGGGAGGTGCTGGCGGTCCGCAGGTCCGTCGGCGTCTGCGATGTAACGACCCTCGGCAAGGTGGATGTGCAGGGCCGCGACGCGGCAACGTTCCTGAACAGGGTCTATTGCAACGGGTTCGCCAAGCTGCCCGTCGGCAAGGTGCGATACGGGCTGATGTTGCGCGAGGACGGTCTCGCGATGGACGACGGCACCGCGGCGCGCCTTGCCGAAGATCATTTCGTCGTCACCACGACGACGGCCAACGCGGTTGGCGTCTATCGCCACATGGAATTTGTTCGCCAGTGCCTGTGCCCGCAGCTGGATGTCCAGCTGATTTCAACCACCGAGGCCTGGGCCCAATATGCCGTGGCCGGCCCGCATTCACGCAACCTGCTTGCCAAGATCGTCGACCCGGAATTCGATGTTTCCAACGAGGCCTTTCCGTTCATGGCCTGCGCGGATCTCACGGTCTGCGGCGGTACCAGGGCACGCCTGTTCCGGATCTCCTTTTCCGGTGAGCTGGCCTATGAAATTGCCGTTCCCGCCCGCTATGGCGACAGCCTCATGCGGGTCCTGATGGCGGCCGGCGAGGAGTTCGATGTCACGCCCTATGGCACGGAGGCCCTCGGCGTCCTGCGCATCGAAAAGGGCCACGCAACGGCCAATGAACTGAACGGCCAGACCTCGGCTGCCCATCTCGGACTGGGCCGAATGGTGTCCCGCAAGAAGGACAGCATCGGCACCGTGTTGTCCGGACGCGATGGGCTTTCCGATGAAAACGGCCTGCGGCTCGTCGGCCTGATCGCATCTGAGAAAGACACATCCATCCCGGCAGGCGGGCATCTGTTCAACGACGGCGCCGAGCACGATCCCGCGAGCGATCAGGGCTGGGTGACCTCGGCCTGTTATTCCCCGCACATGGAAAAGCCGATCGCGCTGGCATTCCTGGAACGGGGCGACACGCGCCACGGGGAGAAGATCATCGTTGCCAACCCGATAGAAGGCATGACGATCCGCGCGCAGGTCGTCAGCCCCCATTTCATCGATCCGGAAGGAGAACGTCTGCGTGCCTGACTACAAACTGACTCAATCCGTACCGACCTCGAAAACGAGTGAGAGCAGTTTCACCCTCAAGGATTTCAAACTGGACGTCGAGCCCGGCCTCGCCCTTGCCTCCGTTGCCGCGAGAACCGGCAAGGAAGACGCGGCAGCGGCGCGCCTTGCGGATATCCTCGGAACAGATCTGCCGCCACCCGGCGCATTTCGGCAAGGCGCAGAGCACACCGCCTTCTGGATCGGCAGGGACCAGTGGATGATTGCCGCTGACCACAAAACCCGAGAGCATCTTGCCACCGAACTGAAATCGGTTCTTCAGGACACCGCGTCGGTCACCGAGCAGAATGACGGCTGGATATGCCTGGATGTGACCGGACCGGACCTTCCCGGCGTCTTCGAACGCCTGACGCACGCGGACACCGCGGCGCTCACCAAGGGTGCCGCCCTCAGGACCGTTATTGAGCACATCGGTTGTTTCATTCTCTGTCTGGAGACGGACAGACACTATCGCCTGTTCGCCGGGCGCTCCTATGGCGGATCTCTCTTCCACGTCCTGCGCGAAGGCCTCCGCTCCACCGTTGCCCTGCGGGCCTGAGTGCCAACCGGGCCTGTCTAGTGCACCGAGGTCGGAAGGCGTAAACGGCTGGGAAGACGGATCGCGTCCGCGCGGTCCTGATCGCCTTCCAGAAACCGGCTGGCACAGAAAGTTGGAATTGCCGGCGGCAACTTGGTAAAAGCGGACAGCTTTTTCACGAAGCGGATTTCCCGGACAGGCAAATGACGTGTTTTGCAGCGGCAGCTTCGCACGACACCACTGGAGGAGCACTGAGGAAGATGCGTGTACTTGTGACCGGCGCAGCCGGCATGGTGGGACAAAAACTTGTTGCAAGACTCGCCGAAAGTCCGGCTTTGTTCGGGACCGAGGTTGAAAGTCTGACGCTTGCCGATGTCATTGAACCACCGGTGCCGGCACCACTTCAGGCTATCTCGACCACCCGGACGGTGGACCTTGCCAGGCAGGAAGACGCGGTGTCGCTTATTGCCGGCAGACCGGATCTCGTCTTCCACCTGGCCGCAATCGTGTCGGGCGAAGCGGAAGTCGAGTTCGACAAGGGCTACGCCATCAACATGGACGGAACGCGCTATCTTTTCGAAGCCATTCGCAGCGAAGCCGCCCGGGAACCCTATTGCCCGCGTTTCGTGTTCGCGTCCTCGATCGCCGTCTTCGGCGAGCCGTTTCCCGACAGGATTGGCGATGACTTCTTCACGACGCCCTTGACCAGCTACGGCACACAAAAGGCAATCTGCGAACTGCTCCTGGCCGACTATTCCCGCAAGGGCTTTCTTGACGGCATCGGCATTCGTTTGCCAACGATCTGCATCAGGCCCGGCAAGCCGAACAAGGCTGCCTCGGGCTTCTTTTCCAACATCCTGCGCGAGCCCCTCGTCGGCGAGGAAGCCTTTCTGCCCGTTGAAGAAGACGTCCGCCACTGGTTTGCCAGTCCGCGCGCCGCTGTCGGCTTTTGCGCGCATGCAGCCTGTCTCGACACGTCGCAGCTGGGGCCGCGGCGCAACCTGACCATGCCGGGCCTGTCGGCCCTTGTCGGCGAACAGATCGAGGCCCTGCGCCGCGTTGCCGGTGCGAAAGCCGCGAACCTCATCCGCCGGGAACCGGATCCGGACATCCGGAGAATCGTCTCCGGCTGGCCAAGGAACTTTGATGCGCAGCGCGCACTGGCACTTGGCTTCGAAGCGGAAGCGAGTTTCGACGACATCATCAAGATCCATATCGAAGACGAACTGGAGGGCGTAACCCCATGACCGAGACTTCAACGAGCATTGCCGACAGGACCGCCCTCGTGACCGGCGGCGGCACAGGTGTCGGCAAGGCGGTCGCCAAGGGTCTCAGCGCGGCGGGCTGGCATGTGGTCATTACGGGCCGGCGCGATCAGGTTCTCGCTTCTGCGGCGGAAGACCTAGAGCGCGAGACGGGAAACAAGGTGTCCTGGATGACATGCGACGTCGGCGACCCCGGATCGGTCAGTGCACTTTTTGAAAAGCTGCGCGCCGAATTCGGACGGCTGGACCTTCTCGTCAACAATGCCGGCATCGGCAATTCCCCCGTTCCGCTGGAGGAGATCAGCTTCGAGGAATGGAGCAACGTGGTCGCAGCGAACCTGACGGGTGCGTTCCTGTGCACGCAGCAGGCTTTCAAGCTCATGAAGGCGCAGGAGCCCGGCGGCGGGCGCATCATCAACAACGGCTCGATTTCCGCGACGACGCCCCGGCCGAATTCGGCGCCCTACACGTCAACCAAACATGCCATCACCGGTCTGACCAAATCCACATCGCTCGACGGGCGTGCGTTCAACATCGCCTGCGGCCAGATCGACATCGGCAACGCGGCCAGCGACATGACGGCAAAGATGAGCGGGGGCGTCCCCCAGGCAAACGGCGAACTGGCGCCGGAACCGACCATGGATCCGGCCCATGTCGCCGACGCCGTGGTCTATATGGCCAGCCTGCCGCTCGACGCCAATGTGCTCACTCTGACCGTGATGGCGACGAACATGCCCTTCGTGGGACGCGGTTAGAGCATCTCCGAAAAAGCGCCGCCGGCAGAGCGCCGGCGGCAATTGAAATCAGCTCCTGGCCGCGTCAGGCAACAGGTCTGCGGGCAGGTTCTGATAGCAGACCGGCCGCAGCCAGCGGCGGATTGCCATGGTACCGACGGACGTCGCGCCAAAGTTGGTCGAGGCAGGATAGGGGCCGCCGTGAACCATGGCTTCGGCGACTTCCACTCCGGTCGGGAAGCCATTGGCCAGGATCCGGCCCGCGCGGCGCTCCAGGATCGGCATCAGCGACTTCGCCAGGGGCGCATCGCTTTCGTCCATCTGCAGCGTCGCCGTTAGCTGCCCCTCGAAACTGCGCGCAACCGACCGCATTTCCGCATCGTCCCTGACAGTCACGATGACACCGGCGGGCCCGAAAACCTCTTCCTGAAGGTCGCGGTTTCCGACAAAGGTCTCGGCGCTGGCCCGGTAGACGGCCGGTGTTGCTCCCCGGTTGTCGCTGACCGAGCTGAGCAGCGTTTCGACACCGGCAACGGCGCCGATCCGGCTTTGCCCGTCGCGGCAGGCGCTTGCGATCCCGTCGGTCAGCATGGTTTGCGCGCCGACCGCCTTTAGCGCCGTGACGGCGCTCTCCGCGAAGCTGTCAGCCTGCTCACCGGCATGAACGACGACGACGCCGGGGTTGGTGCAGAACTGTCCGACGCCCATGGTGAGCGACCCTGCCCAGCCTTCACCGATCGCCTCTGCGCGCGCCGCCAGGGCGCCCGGCAGAAGGAAAACCGGGTTGACGCTGCCGAGTTCACCGAAAAAGGGAATCGGCTCCGGCCGCGCAGCACACAGATCGAACAGCGCGCGCCCGCCCCTCAGGGATCCGGTAAAGCCGACCGCCTTGATCAGCGGATGCTGCACGACGCCCTGACCGAGCGCGAGCGTGGTGCCCTGCAGGAAGCCGAATGTGCCCGCCGGAAGCCCGCAGGCTTTCACCGCGGCATCGATGGCCTGCGCAACCAGCTCACCCGTGCCGGGATGGGCCGGGTGGCCCTTGACGACGATCGGACAACCGGCGGCAAAGGCCGATGCCGTGTCGCCGCCTGCCGTGGAGAATGCCAGCGGAAAATTGGACGCACCGAAAACGGCAACCGGTCCGATCGGTCTCTGCACCAGAAAGAGTTCGGGACGCGGCAGCGGCTGACGATCCGGCAGCGCGCCGTCGTGGCGCCTGTCCAGGTAGTCCCCTTTCAGGATCGTCTCGGCAAACAGCCGCAATTGCCCGGTCGTGCGGCCGCGCTCTCCCTCGAGACGGGCGGCAGGCAATGCCGTTTCCTGACCGCCAATCTCGGTCAGCTCCGCGCCCCGCGCCTCGATTTCGTCCGCGATCTTGTTCAGGAAGGCAGCTCTTTCCTGATCGCTCGTGGTGCTGAAAACCTCGAAAGCCTCATCCGCAGCACGGCACGCCCGGTCGACGTCCTCAACCGACGCCTCTGAAAAACTGTTTGGCGTTCCGTCGGCCGGCTGCGACTGAAACGTCGCTTCGCCCGAGACCCATTCGCCGTTGATGAGATTCTTGCCCGTTAGCATGCCGCTTGTCCCCTAGATTAGATTGCGTTTTGACAGGTTGCGCATCAGTGCGCTTGTTCCGAACGACCATTCCGGGCACTCGGTCGAGAGCCGGACGGTGTTGCGCAGCGTGCCGAGCTGCGCACATGAAATGCTGACGATATCGCCGAGCTTGTGGGTGAAGCCTTCACCCGGAGCGTCGCGATCCTCGGTCGGCGCGAACAGCGTTCCCAGGAACAGCAGGAACCCGTCGGGATACTGATGGTGCCGCCCGCGCGTCTGGCCGACAAGGTCCAGCGGGTCCCGGCTGATCTCCGTCATGGTGGAGTGACCGGACAGCTCGAATCCGTCCGTGCCCGATACTTTCAGATCCAATTCGAGACGGCGCACATCGTCGATCGAAAAGGTGGTGTCGAACAGCCGGATCGCAGGACCGATGGATGTGGACGCGTTGTTGTCCTTTGCCTTGCCCAGCAACAGCGCGGAGCGGCCCTCCACGTCACGAAGATTGACGTCGTTTCCGAGCGTCGCCCCCTTGACCGTTCCGGAACTGTCGACGGCCAGCACCACTTCGGGCTCCGGATTGTTCCAGTTGGACACCGGGTGCAGGCCGACCGAGGCCCCGTAGCCGACGGCGGACGTGGGCTGCGCCTTGGTGAAGACTTCCGCGTCCGGTCCGATACCGACTTCCAGATACTGCGACCAGACGTCCTCCGCGATCAGCGCTTCCTTGAGCTGTGCCGCTTTTTCGGACCCTGGGGTCACGGACCTGAGGCTGTCTCCGATGATCGCATGACAGCGCGCACGAATTGTCTCCGCCTTCGCCGGATCCCCTTTTGCCTTCTCCTCGATCACCCGTTCCAGCATCGAGAACGCGAAGGTGACACCACAGGCCTTGATCGCCTGAAGGTCGGCCGGAGCGAGCAGCCAGGGCCGTGCCGGGTGGGGACTCTCGACCGAATTGGCCGCAATTTCGTCAAGTGTCCCGATCGCAACACCATCGGCATCGGAGACCCAGCCGGCAGGGTCTTCGAGTTCGAGCAGATCCCGCATCGTCGGCACGGCTGCGCAGGTAACGTCGATCAGGGTATCGCCGCGCACGACGCAAAGACTGGGGCCGGACAGGTCCGGCCGCCAGACCCGGAATACGAAGATCCCGTCGCCCGGCAGGTTCAGTTGAGAGGTCATGATGATATCGTGTCCACTTCTGCAGGATGGCTGGAGCTGTTTAACCAGACGCCAAGCGCATCAATCAAGGGGCTTTTTTGCGAATTCAGGTCGGCGAGGATGCTGAGGTGGTTCGCTCCGCGCACAATGAGATGCCCCGCCCCGGCGCTTTCGGACATGGCGAGGGATTGCCGTTTGAACTCGTCGGTCTCGTCTCCGCCGACAATACAAAGGAGCGGTGTGTCGATCGAGGCACCGATCAGACTGTGCGAGCGGATCTCTTCATCGCTCAGTCCGATTTCATCCTGCAGGAAAGACCTGGCGACAGGTGCAAGGTCGTAGACCCCGCTGATCGCGGCAACGCCTGCGAGCCTGTCGGTCAGCCCGGCCTTGCGTGCGATGCTCACCGCCAGATGCGCACCGGCCGAGTGTCCGACCAGCAGGAACCGCGTGTCACCGGAATAGAGTTCTGCAAGTCGGCCGAAAGCGGCGACCGCATCGCTGACAAGGTCGTCCAAGCGGAATTCGGGCATCAGCCGGTATTCGGCATTCGCGCATCTGTTTCCAAGCGAAGACAGACCGGTCAGCACGCACCGATGATCTTCTGCGCTCAAACTGCGCCAATAACCTCCGTGAATGAATACCGGCACGACACGGCTTTGAACCGTGCCGCACTCCGTCGTTTCGATCCACTGCCGGCCATGCGCGCCATAGGCAAAGCGTTCGAATGACAGGGACCGCTCTGCCGCGCGGCTCGCGGCATCCCGCCACCGGAGCCATTCGTCGAAGTCCTCCAGAACGTCGGAGAACCGGAACTGGGGATTCCACAGGTCGCGCTCGGTCAAGTCGTTCATGCCGGTTTCTCCGCATGCGAACACAGAAGATCCGCCGCCTTGGCCAGCTCTGAACGAAGCTCGTTTCCGGTCACGTCGCGGGAACCCGGCAGCAGGACACCCACGATGCACCGCCGGTCCTGGCGCTGCGAAACAGTGGAGATTACGGCACGCTGTGCCGCCACCGCCTCGAATTGATGAACAAGAGAAACCTCGGCGAGCCTCTCGCGATCGAAGGAAGGCGGGATCAACAGGCTGTAGTGCCGCTGCGGCGTCACGAAAGTGATGCCGCGCCCGCTGGAAAACGGACCGATCGCGCATGCCCCATCGCTCAGGACGGCAAGGAAGGCCGTCAGCCGGGTCGATTGCCGCAACTGGATGAGGACGGGCTCGGCCACAAGTGCAAATTCACCGAAACCGAGCGCGGAGAGCCCGGTCGCCAGTGCCGAGGGGCCGCGCAGATAGGCCCCACCGGTCGACCTGCCCAACAGACCTTCGCTCTCCGCAATGGCAACGGCTCTGTACCCCGATGTCGTGGCCAGCCCGACCGAACGCGCAAGGGGAAGAGGTCCGGAAACAACATTACGGAGCGGCTGCTCGAGCAGCCCTTCGAAGATATCGATGGCCTTGTCGTAAGGTGTATCGGCCTTATCCATGTCGCGACCCTTGCCTGTTCTCCGCGTCCGCCCGCAATCCACGCAGACTCGGCCCCTGGGACAGGATTGCCGTTCCGGGCAGGTCCCAGCCCACGTGCCGTTCCGCCCAGGAATCCGCGCGGACACTTGCCGTCTCCATACCACGCGGAAGAACGATGGGAACCGGCACTTCCACCCTGCGCGGTACGGATTTGCCGGAAAGGATATCCAGCGCCACCTCGACAACCCTGGCCCCCATTGCCGCCGGATAGTCGAGCGCGACGAACGGAACCTTGTGATAGAGCGCGAGCTTGTACATCTGGTTGAGATCGCCCCCTGTGTGGGCGGGCACGGGAAGGTCGTTCTCGATGAAGAATTTCAAAGACCCCACCCCCTGCAGACCACTGTCGCACCAGATCCCGTCAGGGGTGTCGGCTCCCTGTTCGAACAGACGTTGTACCGCATTGCGGCCACCCTCCTCCGTCCAGTCCGTGTAGGTCACCGCTTCGATCTGGATACCTGGAAATTCGGAAAAACCCGCGAACGCCGCCGATTGGCGCCGCATGGCCGGGCTGGCGCCTTCCAGACCGGACAGCATCCAGATACGGCCGGCACCCTTCAGCCTTTCCGCCAGCCACACGGCGCTGATGCGCCCGATACGCCGGTCCGAGGCGGTCACGAAAGAGACCAGGGATGAGGGATCGCGCGGGCGGCGGTCAACCGCAACCACCGGAAGTCCGGCATCCGCAACCTCCTTCAATTTGCGGTCCAGCAAGGGGGAATGGGCATTGGTCGTGCTGACCAGGAGCAGATCAAGCCCGCTTTCGACAAGTTCGTCTATCTGATGCACCTGTACCCGGGCATCGTCGCCGGCCTCCCTGACCAGAAAGGCTTCGATGCGGTCCGCGTGCAGCCGTTCCGCATAACGCATGCTTTCAAACATTGCCCTGCGCCACTCGTTGGAAAGCGACGCGTTGGCAAAGCCGATGCGGAATGGAGCCGGCCTTTTGTAGGTATGCGTGGCGACCGTTTCGAACAGGCGCGCATCCCATTCGGTGACGGCGTGATGGGACTCTCCAGCTGTTTTGTCCAGTGGCAGCGCCGCGGTGCTGCCCGGCAGCGCCGTGTCAACGGACTCGAGCGGCACATAGGCAAGTCCGGCGGCCTTTGGCCCCAGCCTGAGCGACCCGTGATCGACTCTTTCAAGCCAGCCCCGCAGGGTCAGGGCTCTCAGGAGCGCGAAACCGGTCGACCGGCCCATGCCGACGGCGCCCAGGATCTCGTGCGTTGGCCTCGGGCTGTTCAGATGATCGAAACAACCCAGGATCCGGGCAATTCGGATGAGGTTGGATCTTGGAGTTTCGCCGCTTGGCACGCGCTTGCCCTCAGCCTCGTATCAACGTCGTGACCGCCGCATGTAAACAGCCGCCGCCAGCAAGATCAAACTCCCCTTGATGACGAGTTGCAACTCAATGGACAAACCGAGGATGACGACGATGTTGAAGAGCGAGACAAGCACGAGCGTTGCCAGGAGAACGCCTGGAACACTTCCCTTGCCGCCGCTCAGCGCCGCGCCGCCGATCACGGCCGCCGCAATGCTGTCGAGCTCGTAGCCGCGCCCGGTCCAGTTGTCGACGATCCCGACATATCCGACGAGAACGAGACCGGCCAGTCCGGCGAGCACGCCCGAGATCATGAACGCGCTGACCACGAGCAGCCGGGTCGGCGCACCGGTCATGTAGGCCGCATCGGGGTTGTCGCCGTAAAGTTTCAGGCGCCGCCCATAGACCGTGTATTCGAGCAGCCAGTGCGCGGCGAAAGCAACAATTGCCAGCAGGATCAGCGCGACGGGTATACCGAACAGATCACCCGTCGCAAGCCACCGAAAGGTGTCCGGCAGCGTTCCGCCGGGCGCGCCGCCCGTATAGGCAAACCGGATCCCCTGCAGCACGATCATCGTGGCAAGCGTTGCCAGGAAGGGGGTCACTCCGCGATAGGCGACAAGATACCCGTTGATGCCGCCGATCAGCGCGCCGAGCAGAATGCCGACGGCAAAGATCACGACGGTGTTGTCATTCAACCCGATGGAAAGAACCGCCACGGTGGCCATGATGGAAGCGACCGACAGATCCAGCCCGCGCACGATGATGACGATCATCTGCCCGATCACCACGAATCCGAGCGGTGCGGCCTGGAGCAGGATGTCGCTCAGGTTGGCCGGGCTCAGGAACCTTGGCGACAGGGCCGTCGTGACCGCCCAGATGACGACCAGGAACCCGGTGAGCAAAAGCAGTTCCCGGTTCTGTTGTGCCCGGACCGTACCGCCGTTTTTTCCGAAAAGCGCGGTCATGCTCATTTGCTCTTTCTCCCGACGAAGATGGAGACGGCGGCGATGATGATCAGCCCTTCCGCGATCCACTGGTAGAAGCTGGATACGTTCATGAAATTCAGGACATTGGCGAGCAATGCCAGAACGATCACGGCGAGCAGGGTTCCCAGAACGCCGCCGCGGCCACCGGCCAGCAACGTTCCGCCGACAATGACCGGCGTGATCGATTTGAGGTCGAAACCGACACCGGCTCTCGGATCGCCCACACCGAAACGGCCACAGATGTAGATCGCGGTAACCGCGGCGAGGAACCCGGAAAGGGCATAGACGATCAGCTTTGTCGACTTGACCGGAACACCCGAAATCGACGCCGCCTGTTCGTTGTCGCCGATTGCGTAGATCCTGAGCCCGAGGCGGCTTTTCCAGAGCAGGAAGCCGGCAAGGATATAGAGAAAGAGCGTGAAGATCGTACCATAGGGGACCATGCCGATACGCCCGTAGACGAGGTCTTCGAAGAACAGCGGGACGGATCCGGTCGGTTGGCGCGTGATCAGGAGCGCCAGTCCCGAAAGGATGGTCGACGTGCCCAGGGTCACGATCAGCGGATGGATGCCCACAAACGTGACGATCCCGCCATTCACCGCGCCGATAAAAACGCCGAGGCTGAGAACGACGGCGATTGCGGCCGCAAAACTGGCGGGGTCTTCACCCGCGATCGAGGCAAACACGACCGTGAGAAGGCCAAGTGCTCCGGCATAGGACAGATCGATCCCGCCGGAAAGAATGACGATGGTCTGCGCAAGGGCGACGATCGCCAGCGCGACCATCTGGTCCTGGACATTGGCAAAGTTGAGAGGCGTGGCGAACCGGTCGGAACTGTACATTCCGACGAGAACAACCAGGCCTATAAGCGCCAGCACAACCAGATGCACCGGCTGCGCGCGCGTCATGCGAATAACGTCATCCATGGGAGGCAACTCCGTGGTGGCTCGGAGTTTCGGCCGCCGCGACACCCATGATCGCTTCTTCCGATATCTCCTGAGACGTCAGTTCCGCGGCCAACTCTCCATCGCGCATGACGAAGACCCGGTCGCAAAGCCCGACAATTTCAATCAGTTCCGATGAGATCGCGAGGATCGCCATACCTTCGTCAGCCAGGTGCCGGAGCATCTTGTAGATCTCGGACTTGGCGCCGACATCGACCCCGCGTGTCGGTTCGTCGAGAATGAGTACCTTGGGCCTGTTTTCCAGGAGGCGCGCGATCAGGACCTTCTGCTGGTTGCCGCCCGAAAGAGCCGAGATCGGCAGGCCGACATTGTCGACCACGACGCCGAAGCGCTCCTTCATGACGCGGGCCCGGGCTTCTTCGTGCCCGAGGGCGACACGTGCGGGATGAACCCCGTGTCCGGGCGTGGTCGCGGCGAAGTTGCGCGCAACCGAACTGTTCAGGAACAACCCGTCGTCCTTCCGGCTTTCGGTGAGCATGAGTATGCCGGCATCAATGCTGTTGGACGGAGACCGGTAGTCCAGCGGCTCGCCTTCGATCAGGACGCTGCCGTTCGCGGCTTCTGCGCCATAGATGGCAAGCGCAAGTTCCGTCCGCCCGGACCCCACCAATCCGGCCAGTCCGAGAATTTCACCCGCTCTCACTTCGAAGCTGACCGGTGGCATTCCATCGGCGACGACGAGATCCCTGACCTCCAGCATGGCCGCTCCGGTTTCGGCACCTTGTGCTTTTTCCGGGAACAGGTTCCCCAGCTCGCGCCCGACCATCGCCGCGATGACCGTATCGTGCGTGTACGCGGCAACCGGCCCCTGTGATGTGACCACACCGTCCTTGATCACCGTGATGTCGGTACAGATTTCGAAGATCTCGTCCAGCCGGTGCGACACGTAGACGATGCCGAGGCCCCGCGTCCGCAGCTCACTGATGATCTTGAAGAGATGACGGGTCTCGTTCTGTGACAGGACGGCCGTCGGTTCGTCGAGGATGAGAACCCTGGCATCCGATCGGAGCGCCTTCGCGATTTCGACCATCTGTTTGTCTGCGACGCTCAGATCATCGACGAGGGATCTGGCAGACAGATGGATCCCGAGCTTGTCCAGCAGAACCTCTGCCTGGGTGACCAACGCCCGGCGGTCGACCAGGCCGAACCGGGTTCGCGGTTCGGCGTCGAGAAAAATGTTCTCGGCGACACTGAGTGCGCCGATCGTGGAAAATTCCTGGTGGACGACGGCAATCCCCGCGTCAAGGCTCGCCCTTGGGCTGGACCAGTCTTCCTGTATTCCGTTGAATTCGACGTGTCCGGATGTCGGCTGGTAGAGACCGGACAGCAACTTGATGAGGGTCGACTTTCCCGCCCCGTTCTCACCGCAAAGCGCCACCGACGTGCCCGCGTGAACCTCGAATTCAATTCCTTTCAGAACCTCGTTCGGCCCGAACGACTTTGACAGCGCACGCGCGGCCAGTACCGGCTCAGACATGACCTGATCTCCTCCCGATCTTCCGTGATCGGGTAGCCAAAGCCGCCCCGATCTAGCGTTTCCGGGCGGTTGAGACCGCACCGATCCACCGTTGCCGGGCGGCCGAGACCGCACCGATCCACCGTTGCCGGGCGGCCGAGGCCGCCCCGATCTGCCGTTGCCGGGCGGCCGAGGCCGCCCCGATCTGCCGTTGCCGGGCGGCCGAGGCCGCCCCGATCTGCCGTTGCCGGGCGGCCGAGGCCGCCCGGTGCGGAACTTATTTCGGATAATCTGCGGTGAAGGTTGCCGGATCGTAGTCCGCGCCGACGCCCGACGACATGATGACCGATCCCGGCTTGTCCATGAGCGCATAGTCGGCGGTGAAGACATCGGCCTTCACCGACGGGGTCTCGTGACCTTCCGACACGACCACCTGCTGGTTCACCTCGATGCGGCGCGGAATGCCCTTGCCGTCAAGCACATCGAACAGGACTTCGAACCCCTCGGCGCCCATTGCCGGCGGATAATCGATACCGATCATCGGAACGTCGTTCTGCACCGAAAGCTGATACATTGCGTTGAAGTCGCCACCCGTGTGCGGCGGGATCTTTCCGGCTTCGTACCCGGCAGCAAGGAAGGCTTCGATCGAACCGGAGCCCTGCAGACCGCTGTCTGCCCAGACACCTGCAATCTCGTCACCGTATTTCTGGATCAGGGCGGACATGATGGTCTTGCCGTTCGCGGGCGACCAGGATGTGTATTGCGTTTCCAGAACCTCGATACCGGGGAACTGGTTGAACACTTCCATTGCCGCCTTGATCCGGTTTTCCGCGGGCGAAGCGCCGGCCAGTCCGCCAAGCATGACCACCTTGCCTTCACCGCCGAGCTTCTCCGCGAGCCACTGGGCGGAAATGCGGCCCAGCGCCTGGTCGGACGCGGTCACGAACGTGATGTAATTCTCGTCGGACGAGACCTGGCGGTCGACCAGTACCACCGGAATGCCCTGTCGCTTGGCCCGGCGGACCGCCGGATCGAGCGCTTCGGCGGTTGCCGGGCTGATCAGCAGGATATCCACGCCCTGGGCGATGAGATCCTGAACATCTGCTGCCTGTTTGGACGGATCGTCATTCGCGTCCGTGATGATGAAACGCTCGATCTTGTCGGCGTGCCGCTCGGCTGCGGCCTCGATGCCGTGAAGCATGGCAACACGCCAGGGATTTGAAATGGACGCATTGGAGAACCCGATGACATAGGGCCCCTCCTTCTTGAATTCCGCGGCATCGAAAATGTCCACGGACCCCGGGTTCCACAGGAACGTTCTCGGGACGCCGTCATAATCGGCCAGAGCCGCACTTGCGGACAGGCAAAGGGATGCGGCCGCGGCCACAATCGTTCTGATACGCATTTTCTCCTCCGTAATAATGCGTCGTGGATAGAAATTTTTGGGAGTCTCTACTCGGCGGCCTGAATCAGGCCCGGAGTTCGCTGCCCGCTCTCGCGTGGATCTTTCCAGGCAACGCCGTCCTTCATGATCATGGCCAGGTTGTCCTGTTTCTGGAGCAGTGACACGTCCTGCACCACATCACCGCGCACCAGCAACAGATCCGCCAGGTAACCTTCCTTGACGAGGCCCAGTTCGTCGCTGCATCCCATGAGCTCGGCGCCGACATGAGTGGCGCAGCGCAGCGCCTCGACGGGCGAATACCCGAAATAGCGGACGAAATGCTCGATATCGCGGGCGTTCTGACCCATTGGCGTGACGGAAAAACCGTAGTCACCCCCGACGACGACACGCACCCCGCGCTTGCGTATTTCGTGATAGGTCGCGCACGTTGCTTCGAATTTTCGGAACAGCCCCATGCTTTCGGCCACCTCCCGTGTGAGGCCAACGACATCGCCTTCACGCGTGCTGTTGTGAACAAGTCCGAAGGCGGGACCGACGAAGATGCGGTCCTTGGCACCTTCGAGCATGTCGAGAGCCTCTTCATCGGCAAAGTCGCAGTGGTAGATGCAATCCACACCATGGCGCACCGCCATCTTGACGCTCTGGGATGACCTGGCATGGGCGGCCACCATCTTGTCGAAAGCATGGGCGACTTTAACGAAGGCCGCCAGCTCTTCGTCTTCCGTCGGCGTGATTTCTGCCCGGGCATGGCTGACGAATTCATCCCCCGAGATATTGATTTTCATGACGTCGACACCGTCGCGCACACACTCGCGGGCCACACGCCGCATTTCATCCGGCCCGTCAGCAACCAGGCCAAAGCTCTCCTGGTAAATGTGCCGCTTGCGCTCGTCCCCGAGGCCGGCCGTTGTCGTCACTTCAGGGCTGCCGGCCATCATGCGCGGACCGTCTATCAGGCCTTCATTGATCGCATCCCGCGCCGTAACGCCCAGCATGGGCTTGGCGGAGGCCGCTTCGAAGATGGAGGTGAATCCGTGGCTGAGCAGAAGTCTCAGGTTCTGCGCCGTCAGCAGCATGTGCTTTTCCGGACACAGCTGCCCCAACTCGGTCGGTTCGGAAATCCCTGTGAAGCTCGGATGGCAATGGCCCTCGACCATGCCCGGCATGAGCGTCATTCCGGTTCCGTCGATCGTGTTGTCCGACAGGCCGGACGGCAGTTCCGTGCCGTTGATGACCTTTTCTATCCGGTTTCCCTCGACCACGACGGTCCCCGGAACGGCAACGTCCGCGACGCCGTTCCAGATCATGGCGCCCTGGATGACGGTTTGTGTCATTTGATCCTCCCAAGTCACTCCGGCGAAGTCTTGCTGCCGGTGCGTTGCGGGGGAGGATGTCAGACTTCAGCTCGACAACAAGACAGGTTGTCGCACTGTTTATCCATATATTGGACTATTCTGAAATATGGATAAGTATTTCTACTTTTGTCGCAGAAACCGCCTTCACCATTGTCATTTTCGCCATGCATCCAGCGGAATTTGGACAGGAATGGACGAAGTGAGCGGGGCGTCCCGCCGCAAACACTGCAGCCAGGGAATGAAAGTCCGGCAAAATTCGGAGAACGTCAGGAACCGCCGCTGATCGCCGCTTCCGAGCCGGCAGCGGTGACCACATCCTTGTCACCCGGCGTCAGATAGCGCTCCTGCGCGTTCACAGCTGTCTGTCCGTCTGTCGGCAGGTTGGTGTTGTAGGCCTGTCGCGGGAACGGCTGCACGGTGTGAATGCCCATATTGGCCTGCATGGCGCTGCCAGCGCCGACCGTCACCGTGTCCCGGTGGCTCATGTAGTCGGCACACCCGCCGAGAAGAAGCACTGCCGCGAGAACCGCAAGCCGATCAGTTCTTGGAGTAAACATAACCATCCTCGAGTTCCAGATCGACGATATGGCCGTATGGTCCGATGAGACCATCGCCTTCCTTGTACTTGCGCAGCATGTCCTTGTTCACTTCCAGCAGGCCGAGCGCGAACATCTCGACGTCATTCGTTGGCCGCGTGTTATCGAGCGGCGATGCCAGCGGTTCGTCCGGGCGCGCCGGCCGGACCAGCCGGGGCGTCACCACGATGACGAGATCCGTCTCGCGCTTCTGGAAGCTTGTGGACCGGAAGAGCACGCCGAGAACCGGCACCTGGCCCAGCCAGGGCAGCTGGCTGATGTCACGGGTATCGACATTCTCCAGGAGGCCAGCGATGGAAAAGCTCTGCCCGTCCTTCAGTTCGATCACCGCTTCCGCGCGCCGCGAGGTGAAGCCGGGATTGCCGTTCACGTTGATCGAGTTGTCGATATCGCTGACTTCGGTCATGACGCGCAGATTAATGCGGCTGGCGTCAAGCACCGTCGGCACGAATTCCAGACGGACCCCGAACGGCCGGTAGTCGGTTGACGAGGCGACACCGCCCGCGTTGGAGACCGCCGTCTGGATAGGCACTTCTCCGCCGACGTGGAAGCGGGCGGTCTCGCCGCTGATTGTCGTGAGGTTGGGTTGCGCCAGCCGGCGCACGAGGCCCTTGCCTTCCAGTGCGTCGATAATCGTGTCGATCCGGATTCCCGCGGTTTCCAGAACCTTGCCGATCAGGGTGCCGAAGGGCAGTGCCCCTTGCTGCGCGACGCTGGCGCCGGTGCCCAGAAGTGCGACGAGACCGCCGTCTTCGTTGGTTCCCACCTGGACGCGCGAGCCGCTTGTACTCACGTTGCCATTGTCCGACCGGCCGACCCAGTTCACGCCGAGATCGCGGCCGATCGAGCGGCTGGCTTCCAGGACGCGCACTTCCAGCGCCACCTGCTGCGGACTGCGCACGCTCAGCGCATTGATGACGGGCGCTTCGGAAAACTGCTGCGCGACTTCCAGAACCTTTGTCAGTTCCACGGCATTGTTCACCGAACCGCTCAGTCGGATCTTGTTCCCTATATTGGAAACGGAAACGAGAGAGGTCGGCGCAACGGCCCGGATCGCGCGAACGACATCGTCGAAGTTCAGCTGTACCCGGACCTCGATGACCCCGAGCAGCGTTTTCGAGGCGTCGTAGATCGAAATGTTGGTTAGTCCGGGCGCCTTGCCCTGAATGTAAAGAACCTGTTCGGAGAGCGGCACGATATCGGCCGTTTCCGGATTGCCGACCACGAGATCGGAGAACTTGCGATTGGTTCTCACGGTACGCGTCGTTCCGGGCTGCATGACAACCTTGGAGATGCTGCCGCCGTTGACGACAAGCGTCATCTCGTCGACTTGCGCCTTGGCTGCACCCGGAGCCGCGATGCTCAGGCCGACTATCGCGATCACCATTGTCAATAGGGACGATATCTTCACGTCAGGTCTCGTCTTCAGAATTCGCAGTTTTTAACACTACCGACGTGAATTTTGCTTCCGCATCCTAGCAAAAATACCTAAGATATTGAAAGAGCCCCCGCCGACTGACAATCAATACTAAGTTGCCGACGATTAACGGCTGGTGAAAAAAAACTTAAAACTGAAAGTGATCACGCAGAAACTTCGTTAATCGAGATTTTGGCCGTGATTTTATCTTACCGAATGAAGCTTTGATCTCATGAATTCAACCGCAATACACCTAAAAATTGAAAGTTTAATCGCATCCGGCAACAAACCAGGTTTGAACGGACGCGATGCGACCATCGCAAGGGGCGGCGCTGGTGTGAAGGAATGTCAGGTTTCGGCTCAAAGTGACCGCTTGGGGCACCGTCGGCTACAAACGGGAAAACTCACCGCTTTTCGTAGCGCACCTTGCCGTCGGCAGTGACCACCCGCCGGAACAGGGCCGATCCCTCGGCTGATCCCTGGGCCGGGGCCGGCGGGCGCGCAAAGCTGACGCGCGGTGTCCCGCGCGCGCGCTCGAACCGGTTGACACTTTGTGCCGACAGGGCCGGTGAGAACATTGCGGTCGCCGTCGACGAATGGAAGAAGTCGATATCCGCGTCGACCCTGGTCTTCAGGTTGTCGACCGGGATGTCGGAATCGCCGCGCTCGATCCGCATCAGCCTGACGCCTGACTGGATCTGGCTGAGCCGTTGGTCCATCTTCGAAAGGCGGCTTTGAACGCCGGTATTCATCAGCGCGACATTGCCGGAAATCCGTTTTTCGAATTCCTGGAGCCCGTCAAGCTGGCGGCGGATCTGATTGAGTTCCGCCGTTGCCGACCAGGAGAAAAACAGGCCGACGAACAACAGGATCGTCACCGCGACGGAGACGGCATTGAGCGCAACGAGGATGCGGATATTGCGTTGCAGGAAGGCTGCGACGGGCGATGGATCCTTGCCTGCCGCAGGTGCCTTGAGCGCTCCGTTGGAGCCTTCGTTCGCTTCGCCTGTCATCTTGGGGCCGTTCACGTCGCCGCTTTCCCTCACTAGCCGCGATTGGCAAAGGATGTGCTGTTGCGCAGCAGTTCCAGGTTGTTGGCGGTCGTCTGGTTGCTCGGATCGATGTCATAGGCCTTCAGAAAGTACCGCCGTGCCGATACCAGGTTGCCGCGCAACATGTAGGAGTAGCCGACATTGTTCAGGTACTCCGGCCGGTTCGGTATCATCCGTGCGAGACGTTTGTAGCCGATGTCGGCATTGTCGAACCGTCCGATCATGTCTGCAGACGCCGAGTAGCCGATCCAGGCGACCGGGTCTTTCGGATACACCTCGACCGCCCGCTTGTAGATGGCATAGGCCTGACCGTAGTTCTTTTCCTTGAACTGAACCCTGGCAAGCTGCAGGAGTTCGTCGTCAGGGTAGTAGGCGACCTTTGAAAGGTCGTCATTCGAAGCGGCACTGTCGCCGAAGGTCGACAGGTTTGCCAGATCCCCGGACTGGCAACCTGCCAGCAAAAATACCGATACCGCAAAAGCAGAAGACTGTTTACGCAACCACATTGTCTCTTACCACGCCGCTTATTACTCTGACGGGATCAATCCACTGCATCAGCATTACTACGCAGTATTCGCGATATCCCCCGCCGCTACTCTGTCGGTCTGCATTGAAGTTAGAGGGATTGTGAAAATTATTGGTTAAGAGCGTCGAATTACATTTCGTAAAAATTTGCCCTTCACGGATAAGCTTCCGCTAAGCAACTGCCGCGCGCAAACACGCGGCCACGCACCGGCTCGGGCAAAGAACAAAAGCGAATGGAAAATGTCAGCCGGCCTTGGGCTTGCGCCGCTGCGCGGCGAGCTCTTTGGTGTAGGCGCACAGCTGTTCGAGACTTTCTGCAGCCGCGACGGCGTCCCGTTCCTTGAGAGCAATCAGAAGCGCATCGTGATAGTCCGCAATCCGCTCGCGGTCGCGCAGGCGGTAGACAAGCATGTTCATCAGCGGCTGCATCGCCTCGAACGCGGCCGACAGCTGAAAGGCCAGCAGCGGATTGCCGGTCGACTGCGCGATGGTCGAATGAAACGTCACGTCGGATGCACAGAATTCCTCATCGCTGGTCAGGGGATCCCGCTGCCGGGTTGTCTCCTTGCGCATGGCCGTCAGGTCGTCCTCCGCACACTTGTCGGCAGCGAGCGGCAGGGCCGCGGCTTCCAGCGAAAACCGGGCCTCGATCGCATCTTCGAGCGGAATGTCATTCATCCCGATCAGCAGACGCGTCGTCGTCACGAGATTGTCCTGCGCCTCCGACCAGGTCATGCGATTGACGAATGCGCCACCGGACGAGCCACGCTCGCTCCGGATAAGGTTCTGCGCAGCCAGGCGTTTGAGCGCTTCGCGGACCGTTGAACGGGAGACACCGAACCTGTCGGCCAGGTCGGCTTCGCTCGGCAGGCGTTCTTCGCCCGCCAGCCGGCCTTCAAGAATGGCGTCACGAATGGCATTGGCGATCTGGACCGAAAGTCCCTGTTTCTGAATCGTGTCGAATTCAATCGCCAAAACGCCCTCACATGCCCTCAAGATTAAACGCAGACAACCTAGTTGCACCTATCCAAACGGTCAATTGCAAAAAAACAAATGTCAGACAATTAAATGTTTGACTTTTAAATGACGGAAGCGCAGCGTAGCGCAACCAAAAAAATGGGAGGAGCGGGTGAAGGCACTGTCACGTCTTCTGCCCGGCCACGGAACACTGTGGCTGATGTTTTTCGGCGGCGTGCTTGCGGCATGGGCTTTGCTCGTTGCCACGCATGTGCCCGTTGCAGTGCCACATCCTGCCGCTGAGTACGGGCTTGCCTACCTGATTTCACTGTGCACCCGGAGCGTCGCCGACGCCGGGTTCGTGTCCGTGGCGGCCATGTGGTCCCTCATGTCGCTTGCCATGATGGCACCGACGGCATTTCCCGCGTTCAAGACCTATTCCGACATGACCTACACCGACGCGGCCAGCGGAAGTTCGCTTGCGGTTCTCGTCGCCGGCTATCTTCTGGTCTGGATCGGGTTCGCGCTTCCCGCGGCCTATGTGCAGGTGCAGCTGGCGGATCTTCATCTTCTGGACGGCGCCGGCAAGTCGACATCCGCTCCGCTCAATGCGCTGCTGCTCGTCGTTGCAGGCGCCTACCAGTTCAGCCGCCTGAAGAATGCCTGCCTCTCGGCCTGCCAGAACCCGATGACCTTCTTTTTCAGCCACTGGCAGCCCGGACACGTGGGCGCATTGCGCCTCGGTCTGCGCCTCGGTGCCGTCTGCCTCGGGTGCTGCTGGGCCTTGATGCTGCTCGCCTTTGTCGCCGGGACCATGAACCTGGCTTTCATGGGCCTCGCCATGGTGTTGATGACGCTGGAAAAGCTGCCGCAGATCGGCAATCGCATCAGCGCACCGCTGGGCGTCTTTCTCATCATTTCCGGGACGATGGTCGGCGTCCTGGCACTTATCGATCTATTGAACGGAGGAATCTGATGTCCGGATGGGCCATACGCGGTGAATTAATATTGAACTGCAACTGCACGGTCTTTTGCCCTTGCGTTGTGTCGCTTGGAAAGCACCCGCCAACGGAAGGTTACTGTCAGACCTGGGGTGGTGTGCGCATCGACGAAGGCCACTACATGGGGGAAGACCTCTCTGGCCTGAATATCGGGCTTCTCATCGAGATTCCCGGCCTGATGGCCCGGGGCAACTGGAAAGCAGCGGTCTTTATTGACGATCGGGCGAGCGACGTCGCCT
The DNA here is from genome assembly GCF_965232425.1 of Roseibium sp. Lineage (GTDB taxonomy): Bacteria > Pseudomonadota > Alphaproteobacteria > Rhizobiales > Stappiaceae > Roseibium. The sequence goes on along the minus strand of NZ_OZ246971.1, from coordinate 2,559,501 downwards.
ATGAGGGCCTCGTGAAGATCTTCTCCGGACAGGCGAAGGGTACGACGGGCCTCTTCAAGGTCCTCGTCAGCGAGTTTCTTGGCGCTGAACGCGCGCCTGTCTCCTACACGAATGAAGGCAAGACGCGTCGCCTGGTCGTCGGCAAGGCCATCAAGGGCGAAGTCGTTCCGGTTCCGGGCGCCAGCCCCGACGAAGACGTGGTCATCTCGAACACCGAATACTGGATGGGCCCCGACATCACCGTCGCTACAGCCACCCAGGGCCGCGTGCGCGCTTATGGCCGTGTCTGGGATTTCGACGGCCGCAGTGCCGAGATCTGTCAGATAGACTGGTCAGGTCCTGCCGTCGAGCAGGCTGCGTAGGGAGGTTCCGGCATGCAGGTCCCGGCTCTTTCGATTTCCCGCCGCACGCGCAACACGCCGTTTTCGCGCCGGGTTCAGGCAGCAGGTGTCAAGGCCTACACGGTCTACAATCACATGCTGCTTCCGACGGTCTTCAATTCCGTCGAAGAGGATTACCATCACCTGAAATCCAAGGTTCAGGTCTGGGATGTGTCATGCGAACGGCAGGTCGAACTCTGGGGACCGGATGCCGCGCGGCTGGCACAGATGCTGACCCCACGCGATCTGTCCAACATGGTCGAAGGGCAGTGCTATTACACGCCCATGGTCGACGAGACCGGCGGCATGCTGAACGACCCGGTCACAACGAAGCTCGCCGAAGACAAGTTCTGGGTCTCGGTGGCCGACAGCGACCTGCTGTTCTGGATCAAGGGACTGGCACATGCGCTGCGGCTGGAAGTCGATGTCGACGAACCGGACGTCTCACCGCTGGCCATTCAGGGCCCCAAGGCGGAAGACCTCGTTGCCAGGGTCTTCGGCGAGAAGATCCGGTCGATCCGCTTCTTCCGCTACGACTATGTCGACTTTCAGGGGCACAAACTGGTACTCGCCCGGTCCGGCTATTCGAAACAGGACGGGTTTGAACTCTATGTCGACGGATCGCATCTCGGCGAGCCCATCTGGGACGCCCTGATGACTGCCGGCGAAGACATGGACGTCCGCGCAGGCTGCCCCAACCTGATCGAACGGATCGAAGGCCAGCTGCTCTCCTACGGCAACGATATGACCCGCAACAACACGCCGCATGAATGCGGGCTCGGCAAGTTCTGCCAGACGCAACAGGCCATCGGCTGCATTGGCCGCGACGCCCTGCTGCGTGTTGCGGTCGAAGGTCCGGTCCGGCAGATCCGCAGCATTGCCATCGACGGTGACCCGGTCCCGTCCTGCGACGACCTGTGGCCGGTGATCGCCGGCGGCAAACAGGTCGGCACCGTCAGTTCAGCCGCCTACTCGCCGGACTTTCGCACCAATGTCGCGATCGGCATGGTCAGGATGACCCACTGGGACGACGGCACCAAGGTCCAGGTGGACACGCCGCACGGCATGCGTTCGGCAACGGTCTGGGAAACGGCATTCACCAATCAGGGGGGGTAGCGATGAAAGAGCATTACGAAGCGCTCCCGCGGCAGACAGCCAACCACGTGCCGCTGTCTCCCCTGTCGTTCCTGGAACGCACGGCGGCGATTTTCCCGGACAGGACCGCGCTGGTCTACAACGACCTGCGCCTTACCTGGCGCGAGGTTCACGAGCGGGTGCGCCGCCTGGCCTCGAGCCTGAAGGATAGGGGCATCGGCCCGGGCGACACGGTATCCGTTCTGGCCGCCAACACGCCGGAGCTCTTCGAGCTTCACTACGCCGTCCCGCTGACGGGGGCGGTGCTCAACACGATCAATATCCGTCTCGAAGCCGAAACCGTCGCCTACATCTTCGATCACGGCGACGCCCGGCTGGTGATCGCCGACACGGCCTTTTCCGGCGTCGTCAAGGCGGCTTTCGCGCTGAATGGCAAGAGCCTCCCGGTCGTCGACATCGTCGATCCCCATGGGCCGGGCGGCGACAGGCTGGGCACGGAAACCTATGCCGGCCTGATCGAGAAGGGCGACCCCGCCTTCGCATGGGCCGGTCCGGACGACGAATGGCAGGCCCTGGCGCTCAACTACACCTCGGGAACCTCCGGACGCCCTAAGGGTGTCGTCTACCACCATCGCGGCGCCTATCTCATGGCCATGGGAACGCCGGTCGCCTGGGAGCTCCCGCGGCACCCGGTCTATCTCTACACCGTGCCGATGTTCCACTGTAACGGCTGGTGCCACGCCTGGGCCATGACACTGATGGCCGGCACCATCGTCTGCATCCGCCAGGTCAGCGGCAAGGCCGTCTTCGACCTGATCGACCGCTTCGGGATCACCCACCTTGGCGGCGCTCCGATCGTGCTGTCTATGCTGGTCAACACACCGGAGGAAGACAGGCGGCCGCTGCCCGCGCCGGTCAAGATCATGACGGCGGGCGCACCGCCCCCGGCGGCCGTGCTGGCGGCAACGAAGGCGCTTGGCTTCGAGGTCATGCAGGTCTACGGGCTGACGGAAACCTACGGCCATGTCGTGCAGTGCCTGTGGCGCGAGGAATGGGAAGACCTGTCCGCCGACGAGCAGGCGGAGCTGCAATCCTGGCAGGGGGTCGGCTTTCCGATGACGGAAACGGTGGATGTTGTCGACCGGGACACCGGCGCGCCGGTTCCGTTGGACGGCGAGACCCAGGGCGAGATCGTCATTCGCGGTAACACCGTCATGAAGGGCTACTACAAGAACGAGGCGGCAACGTCCGAAGCCTTCTCCGGCGGCCACTTCAAATCGGGCGATGCGGCCGTTCGCCATCCCAACGGCTATGTCCAGATCCGCGACAGACTGAAAGATGTCATCATCTCGGGCGGCGAAAACATTTCCTCCGTCGAGGTGGAGGGCGTTCTGCACCGGCATCCCGATGTGGTGCTTGCGGCGGTCGTCGCCCTGCCGGACGAGACATGGGGCGAAGTGCCGTGCGCCTTTGTCGAATTGAAGGACGGCAGCACCTTGACGGAAGATGAATTGATCGACTTCTGCCGCGCGCACATGGCCGGCTTCAAGAGACCGAAAAAGATCGTCTTCACCGAATTGCCGAAAACGGCGACCGGCAAGATACAGAAGTTTGTTCTGCGCGAGGACGCCAGGACGATGACGGAAAACACCAGCTAACAGGGCAGTTTGACCATGACTTTCAAAGCACTCCTCGTTGAAAAGAACGACGAAGGCAAGACCTCCGCGTCGGTTCAGGAGCTTGACGACAGCCGCTTGCCGGAAGGCGATGTCACCGTCGCCGTCGAATACTCCACGCTGAACTACAAGGACGGTCTGTGTGTCGGTCCGGGTGGCGGTCTGGTGCGCAACTATCCCCACGTGCCCGGCATTGACTTTGCCGGCACGGTCCTGGAATCCTCGGACGACTGGTACAAGCCCGGCGACAAGGTGGTCCTGACCGGCTGGCGTGTCGGTGAGGTCTGGTGGGGCGGCTACGCCCAGAAGGCCTGCGTGAAGGGCGAATGGCTCGTGCCGCTGCCCGAAGGCATCTCCACCCGCAACGCGATGGCCGTCGGCACGGCCGGCTTCACGGCCATGCTCGCCGTCATGGCGCTGGAAGACCACGGCCTGAAACCCGGCGACGGACCCGTTCTGGTGACCGGCGCGGCCGGTGGCGTCGGCTCGGTCGCGACCGCCATTCTCGCCAATCTCGGCTATGAGGTCGCCGCCGTGACGGGCCGCGAAAGCACCTGGGACTATCTGAAATCCCTCGGCGCCAGCACCATCGTCCCGCGCGACGACGTCAATGAAACCGTCAAGCGTCCGCTGGAAGCCGAAACATGGGCCGGATGCGTGGACGCGGTCGGCGGTGCCATGCTGGCCCGCGTGCTCGGCCAGATGAAATACGGGGCGTCTGTCGCAGCCGTCGGCCTGGCAGGCGGCGCGGCGCTTCCGGCGACCGTCATTCCATTCCTTCTGCGCGGCGTCAACCTGCTCGGCATCGACAGCGTCATGAAGCCCTACGATGCCCGCCTCAAGGCGTGGGAGCGGCTGGCAAAGGACCTGCCGATGGACAAGCTGGAGGCCATGATCCAGCCGGCGACGCTCGAAGATCTGCCCGGGCTCGGCGCCGATATCCTGAAAGGCCAGGTCAAGGGCCGCGTCGTCGTCGACGTCAACGCCTGACGCGGACCGGGCCTTCATCCGGTTCAACCCTCCTCCTGAGGCGCACGCTTGCGTGCGTCTCGAAGGATCGGCTGCTTGGAGGGTGTCATCCCGGCCTGCCGCACAAGCGGTAGAACGGGATCCGGAAATCCACGCGGCGGCAAGAGAGAATTGCAGTCGAACAAGAGGTTGCTGGATCCCTGCCTACGCAGGGATGACAAGAAAGAGAGCCTCGTCCTTCCGGAAAGACGGCGAGACACAGCAACACCCTCCATCGTCACCCCGGGCGAACATCGTGAGACCCGGGGCCGGGGAGCCCCGGCGTGCCGATAGACAACCCAGACACCGCCGCGTTAGTTCCTCCCCGATCCCGGCTTGCACTCCGCTTAGTCGGGATGACAAGCAACACAAAGACCCGTCATTCCGGACAAGTGCAGCGTCAGCTGCGCGCTGATCCGGAACCCAGATATACTCCGCGCTGAAAGCGCGGCCTCTTGCCCGAAAGAAAGATCCGGGTTCGCTCCACTCACGCTGATATCTGGATTCCGGATCGGCGTTCGGCTCAGCCTCGCTTGTCCGGAATGACGAATGGGGAGACGGACCAACCCTTTCATCGTCACCCCGGGCGAACATCGTGAGACCCGGGGCCGGTGAGCCCCGGCGTGCCGATGGGCAACCGGAACTGACGCCGCCGGCCGGATTTCACCGAAGCTCCGCTTTCAGGAAATCGACCATGACCCGAACCTTTTGCGGCAGGAAGGCCTTGCTCGGGTAGAGGATCCAGGCGGCCGTGTCGAAATCGGTTGCCGCGCAATCATACGCCGGAAAGAGATCGACAAGACGGCCGTCCTTCAGATCACCGCGGATCAGCCAGTTGGCCAGGAGCGCAACACCCATGCCGAGGCGGGCAGCTTCGCGCAGGGAGAGCGCGCTCGCGATCACCGTCTTGCCCGCAACATCGACCTCGAAGGGCCCGCTGTCCTCGCTCCGGAACTTCCAGCTGTTGCGGAAGCCCGGCAGCGCGAAACACAGGCAATTGTGATCGGCAAGATCCCTCGGCTCACCCACCGGGCCATGCTTTTCAAGATAAGCAGGCGACGCCACCACACGGTAATGCGAAGAAAACAGCCGGGTGGAAATCAGATCCCCCTTCGGAGCTGCCGCCAGGCGGACCGCAAGGTCGAGCCCCTCCGCAAGCAGGTCCATGTTGTAGTCGGACGGGTAAAGCTCGACCGACAGGTCCGGATAGCGCTCCTGGAACAGCGGCAGCACCGGCATGATACCCTCCTGCGCGAAGGCGACGGATGCCGTCATCTTAAGCGTACCTTTCGGCAACGCACCCTGAGACGCGGCTTCCTCCGCCGCCGTTTCAAGCTCTTCCAGCAGCGGCGCGACCCTTTGCAGATAGCGACCGCCCTCCTCGGTCAGCGCCAGTTTGCGCGTGCTGCGCTGGAAGATACGGACGCCGAGCTCCTTTTCCGCATTGGCAACGATCCGCGACACGCTGGAAGCATCGACATCCAGCGCGCGGGCGGCCCCGGCGATGCTGCCGATATCACGCACGAGAAGCAACGTCTTGAGAGATTGAATGTCCATTCGTGCATTTTATGCACGATTCTGCTGCGTGCCATCGTATTTTTCTTGCACCGGCGCAGAAATAGCTTTGGGCCTCCCACAAAGGAGACCTCCAATGACACTGCTCTTGCGCATCAATTCCAGCTCCCGCCGGACCGGCTCGCATTCCGCGGCCGTGGCCGACCATTTCGAAACCTGTTTCCGGGAAAGGCATCCCGGCTGCCGGGTCATCTCGCGGCAGGTGGCCGATGGCTCGATTCCGATCATCAGCCAGAAGACGATCGAAGGGTTTTATACGCCGGCTGAAAACATGACCGACGACCTGAAGGCCGCGACCGAACTGTCCGACACTCTGATTGGTGAACTGCAGGAAGCCGACACGCTTCTGATCACTGCCCCGATCTACAATTTCAGTGTCCCGGCCGCTCTCAAGGCCTGGATCGATCAGATCGTACGGATGGGTCACACCTTTTCCTATCGAGACGGTGCTTTCGCGGGTCTCGCCAGAACCCGCCGCGCGGTGGTCGTATGCGCCTATGGCGCGGAAGGCTATCTGGAGGGCCAGCCGTTCTCGGCGGCCAATTTCGTCGAACCCTACCTCCGGTTTCTGCTGTCCTTCCTGGGCATCCGGGACATCCGCTTCATCTCCGTTCAGGGCACCACGGGCGATGCGGAGACCGTCGCGGCGCGGCTGGATGCAGCCAAGGATGAGTGCCGGCTTGCCGCATGAATATGCGGTGAAGTGCGAGGATATGACAAATCTGTCGCCGGGCGGGAAATCCGCCCCGCGACTTTCAAGGGTTTCCGCCCCGAATCCGGTTGCAATCCGCCGAAACCTCCCATATAAGCGCCCGGTCCAGAGTCGTCCGGCTCGTCGTGGACTGGATTTCTGCATGCAAATGCAGGTCCTCCCGGCAGAAAAGGGCATGCCGTGTCGGCTCTGAATGCTCCAACAAAAAAGCACCCGCTGATGCGGATGCGCCAAGGAAAGGATGCAAAATGCCCAAGCTGAAGACGAAATCCGGCGCCAAGAAGCGCTTCAAGGTGACCGCGACCGGCAAGGTGAAAACCGCGCAGGCCGGCAAGCGCCACGGCATGATCAAGCGCACGAACAAGTTCATCCGCAACGCACGTGGAACGACCACGCTCAGCGATCAGGATGCACGCATCGTGAAGCAGTTCCTGCCCTACGCTTAAAGCCAGCCCCCAAGGAGATCATCTAAATGTCACGCGTCAAAAGGGGCGTCACCGCCCACGCTCGCCACAAGAAAGTTCTGAAGGCCGCCAAGGGTTATTACGGCCGCCGCAAGAGCACCATCCGCGTTGCCAAGCAGGCCGTCGAGAAGGCAGGACAATACGCCTACCGCGACCGCAAGGCCAAGAAGCGCACGTTCCGCTCGCTCTGGATCCAGCGCATCAACGCGGCAACCCGCCAGCACGGCATGACCTACGGCCGTTTCATTGACGGTCTGAACAAGGCCGGCGTTGAAGTCGACCGCAAGGTTCTGTCCGATCTCGCCATCAACCAGCCCGACGCATTCAAGGTGCTGGTCGACAAGGCACAGGGCGCTCTGACCGCTTAAGCCATCAGACGAGAGAATTTTCGAAAAGCGCGGCCGATCGAGCCGCGCTTTTTTTGTGGCACAGGGGCCGCGCGCTTCGAAGATCGCGAGCATGCGCCCGGCGCCAGGGCAGAACACCCATAGGCTGCATTTTTGAAAACGTTTCCCTTTTTTATTGCAAATCCTTTCCCGACGCGCCTACGCTGATAGATCCGGCACGTGGGCACTTGCCGGTGGATGCGCAGCAATGGGGAGCGGGTTCCATGCAGTTGTTTGAATCGTTTTTCGGTCTCATCGGCGACCTGACCTGGGGATGGGCGCTCATACCCTTCCTCATCATCATCGGAGTTTTCTTCACCGTCGTGACCGGTTTTGTTCAGATCCGGTTCTTCAGGCGCATGTTCCGGGTGCTGTCATCCAAGAACCAGACCGGGGATCCCAATGCAATCTCGGCGCGCGAAGCCCTTCTGCTGTCCGTTGGCGGACGCGTCGGCGGCGGCAACATCGCGGGCGTCGCCGTTGCCATCACGCTGGGCGGCCCCGGCGCCGTCTTCTGGATGTGGGCGGTTGCTCTTGTCGGCATGGCGACCAGCCTGATCGAGTGTTCGCTGGCCCAGCTCTACAAGCGTTCGGAGGGCGACGGGACCTATCGCGGCGGCCCGGCGCGCTCGATCATTCACGGGCTTGGCGAGGACTACCGCTGGCTTGCCGTCCTCTATGCGGTCTGCCTGATTGCTTCGTTCGCATTCGGCTTCAACGCGTTTCAGGGCAACACGGTCGCGGGCGCTGCGGAGGAAAGCCTCGGCATTGGCCGCATCTGGACCGGACTCGGCCTGACCGTCATCACCGGCCTGATCGTCTTCGGCGGTATTCACCGCATCGCCAAGGTCGCCGACATCGTCGTGCCGATCATGGCGGTCGGCTACATCGCCATGGCGCTGCTCGTCATCGTCATCAACGTCACCGAAATCCCGGCAGCGCTCTACATGATCGTCGCCAACGCGTTCGGCTGGGAGGAAGCTGTCGGCGGCGGCATGGGCGCCGCGCTTGCGCAAGGCCTGCGCCGCGGCCTGTTCTCCAACGAGGCGGGCCTCGGGTCAGCTCCCAACGTCGCGGCGACGGCGGATGTCCGCCATCCGATCAGCCAGGGGATCACCCAGTCGTTTTCGGTCTTCATCGACACGATCATCATCTGCACCTGTACGGCTCTCATCATTCTGCTCGGCGATGTCTATGTGCCGGGCGACGAGGCGGTCGACGGCATCGTGCTGACGCAGCAGTCCCTGGCCTCGCATCTCGGCGGCTGGACAAGCTACTTCCTGACGCTGGCCATCCTGCTGTTCGCGTTCAGCTCGATCATCTACAATTACTATCTCGGTGAAAATGCGCTCACATCGATGACCGGCAACACGGCGGCCATTCAGGTGCTGCGGGTTCTGGTCATGGGCGTCGTCTTCCTGGGCGCGACGGCACCGGGCGCAACGGCAGTGTTCTTCTTCTCCGATCCGCTGATGGGCGTGCTGGCCGTGGTCAACCTGCTGGCACTGATGATGCTGTTCCCGACGGCAAAACGGATCCTCGACGACTTCAAGGAGCAGATCCGCGCCGGCGTTGACCGACCGGTGCTCAACCCGGACAAGTTCGCCGATCTGGACATCGACCGGACCGCGTGGACCGGCAAGGATCCGGACGCGGCCTGACCGTTCGAAGATTTCCTCGTCGACACCGCCGGCGGCTCCCGGGCCGCCGGTTCCATTCTCTGCCCGATAGACACGCAAGACATTATCCGCAGTGACGTGCGACCGCGGAGATCCTCAGCCTCAACCGGGCAGCGGGCGGATCCGCTTTGCCCGGAAATCCGCGCACCAGTGCACCATATCCATGGGCCCGCACGCCCCCGCGATCACACGATCTGTCTCCCAAAGCACCAAGCCGTTAACTTTTGTGACCTCGTTTTGGCCGGATTCCGCGGGCAAAAGGTTAACGGCTTCTTATATTGGCATAAGGATTGCGTCGTTTCAGGCAGGAAGGCGCTGAGCGTGCCATTTTGAAACAACGAGGCGTTTTTTAGTGCGAGTGAACCCGGTAAGTGCAACAGGCCGTGCCATTGTGAGGCGCCAGCGTCCCTCTTCGGGAGAGACGCGGTCCGGGTCCGAGGGCGATTTTGCAGGTTACCTGCCGCCGCCGCCCGAACCGGAGCACCGCAGCGAGCCTGAAACCTTCTTCCGGGACTATCACCCCAATTCGGTTTTCCTTGCCCACCTGCTCGCTTCAGGCGAGATCGAGCTTCAGGAGCGGCCGCGCCGCCGATCGGGTCCCGAGCTCTGCGCCGATGCCTATCGCGCCACCGCTGCAATGCCGAGGCAGCGTGCAGCCGGGCACCTGATCAGGACCGACCGCTGACACTTTCTTGATTTCCAGAAGTACCACTGGAGTTCCTGGCCCGGAGCAACTTGCTCCGGGTCTTTTTTCACGTGGCAGGCAAATCTGCGTCAAGTCGGCACATAAGTGATCTCCAGCACATTTGCCGGCTGATTCGATACCTATATTGAACCCAGATCCGGAAACACCGGACCTCCGACACGATGGCCACGGTCTGGCCCAACACGGAGTATGGATTATGATTGTCACACCTGTTCCCGCCGTCCATGCGATGCGGACACGCCAAAAGCCACTCGATGCACCGGTGTCACAGATGGAAGACGCCCTGTCGGTTTCACGCCAGTTTTCCGATCTTCCGATGGTTCCCGTCCACGTCGCCTCCGCCGCACTGCGGAACACCTATCATGGTGCCGACGCGGAATACGCAACGCAGTTGCTGGCCGGGCGCGAATTTCATCATGAAACTCTGCTGGAACGCGAAGACCATGTCCGGCAATACGCCGCCGCGTCCGCCTATGAAGACGACGAGCGGACTCATACCGTCTCGCTCTCCGCGTAGCTCCGCGTCAGTCTTCGATCCGCAGGAAACCGGCAAGACCGGTTTTCTGGTGTTCGATCACGTGGCAGTGGAAGGCCCAGTCACCCGGATTGTCGGCAACAAGAGCCACATCCATCGTCTCCTGCGATTGCAGCAGCGCCGTATCGGTCACGAGCGGCGCCAGTTTGCGTTTGTTTGAACGCAGCAGCTGAAACGAAACGCCGTGCAGGTGTATCGGGTGATCGTTGGGGGTCTCGTTGCGCAGTCTCAGCACATAGGTCTTGCCGAGCTTCAACGTCGCCAGCGGGTCGAGCGGACCCGGCACGTCGCCCTGCCAGGCCTTCCGGTTGATCGACCAGAACGTATAGCCGAGCGTTCCGCAAATGCTGGCCTGCGGCGCATCGCCCTCTGGAGACCAGCCAAAGACGAACTCCATCACTTCCACGTTGTTGAGGTCCGGCGCGGGCACCGGATTGGCGGGCAGCGGGGTCAATTCGCGCAAGTCCCGCTTGACGCTGCCTCCGCGCGGACGGAAATGCGCGATAACCTTCTGATCGAACTTGCGCTTGAGAACGAGCCGGACGGTATCATCCTCGTTGTCCGGAACCCTCAGCGCAATATCGGCCCTTTGACCGGGTGAAAGCTCGATATCACGGGCCGGCACGGGAACCGGAAGGGGATTGGAATCGATGGCGATCACCATCGCTTCGCCGCCTTCGATCTCGTATCTGCCAACCCGGGTAACATCCGTCACGGCAAGGCGCAGGCGCACAAGGCTCCCCGCCTGAAGATCGAAATCCGGAGCAACCTTCCAGTTGACCGTCGACACAGTGCCAAGAGTTCCGCCGCGCGCCGCGCTGCGTGCCTTGAAGAGGGCAATGAACTGCCCGTCGCCCCCGAGCCGGAAATCGCGGATATTGAGCGGCAGATCGCTGTCGAAACCCGGATCTTCGGGCTCTTCGACGATCAGCACACCTGTCAGTCCCCGCGCCATCTGCTCCAGCGTGTTGCAATGCGGGTGATACCAGAAGGTGCCCGCGTCCGGTGGCGTAAATTCGTATCGGAACCGGTCACCTGCCTCGATCGGGTACTGGGTGAGATAGGGAACGCCATCCATGCCGTTGGGAATGCGCAGCCCGTGCCAGTGAACGACGGATGCTTCGTTGAGTTTATTGGTCACGTCGACCGCGGCCGCTTCGCCCTGTTTGAACCGCAGCACCGGTGGCGGTCCGTCCACTGCAAAGCTCATCATGCCTTTGGTGACGGTGTCCGGGAGTATGCCGTAGTCGAGATGCGACAGGGTCAGGGCATGCGTGCCTGCAAGAGCCCTGTCGGCGGCGAATGCCCCGGCAGAAGCAGCCAGCACGGTTGCAGAGCTGCCGATCAGCAGCTCGCGTCTCGTGAGATGAGACATGATTACCTCGTGGTTATCGGTCGCGCCCGGCTGCAGTTAACATCGTGCATGGAGGTCAAACAATGCATCTGATGTCGCAGCCGGCCCGTCCTCACGGTCCGCGAACGATCACAAGGCGTCCTTGCATCAGTAACCGGCGGCGTGACCGTCCTTGCGCGGATCGGAGCCTGCGGTCAGGAGATGACGCGCCTTGTCGATCATGATCGCCTGGCTGCCGCCGATCGGACCGGGCGCTGGAACGACCGTGTGGCCGCGTGCTTTCAGGCCGTCGATGGTTGACGGAGGCACGAGCCGTTCCGCCTGGAGGTCGTGGGTATCCAGATCGAAGAACATGCGCGGAAAGTCGATCGCGGCCTGCACGTCCATGCCGTAGTCGATGATGTTGGTCAGCAGATGCGCGTGGCCGCAGGCCTGGTATTGTCCGCCCATCACGCCGAACGACAGGAACGGGGCACCATCCTTCAGAACCATGGCGGGAATGATCGTGTGCAGTGGCCGCTTGCCGCCATCGATCGAGTTGGCGTGTCCCGGCGCGGCCTTGAACGACCTGCCGCGGCTGTGCAACAGCACGCCGCTTGCCGGGGCGACGATCCCCGAGCCGAAATCGCTGAACAGCGAATTGATGAAGGAAACCGAAAGGCCGTCCTTGTCGACAACGCTCAGATAGACCGTGTCTGTCTGCGGCGAAAGGGAGGTCTCGGGAATCGGGAAGGTGCGGCTCTCGAGCGACACCAGGCGCGCGAGCTGCTCGATATAGTCTGACCCGATCAGCCGCGTGTGGCACACATCCATGTAATTGGGATCGGTGACAAACTTGTCCCGGACCGCGTAGGCGATGCGCGAGGCCTCCATTTCCAGGTGAAACCGTTCCGGGCCGAGCGGGTCCATGTTTTCCAGATCGAACTTTTCGAGAATCCCCAGGATCACAAGCGCGATGACGCCCTGCCCGTTCGGCGGAAGTTCGGCGACCGAGTAGCCCTTGTAGTCGCGCATGACCGGGGCGACAGCGGTCGTGTGACAGGCGGCAAGATCGTCTTCGGTCATCAGGCCACCCTTGGCCTGGAGCGCCGAAACGATGTCGCGGGCGATGTCGCCGCTGTAGAAAGCGTCCGCGCCGCCTTCCGCGATCCGTTCGAGCGTGTCGGCCAGATGCGGGTATTTCAAGATGGTGCCGGTTTCCGGTGCCGCGCCGTTGATCAGGTAGCGCGCCGCAGAGATTTCATCCTCTGAGAGCTTTGAAACGTTCTGCGCCCAGTCGCGCGCAACCCTCGGAGCCACGGGGAACCCGTCGCGGGCATACTCGATGGCGCGCTTGAAGAGCTCCTTGAAGGATCGCGTGCCATGGGCCGACAGCAGCGTTTCCCACGCCCTGACGGCTCCGGGCACGGTGACGGCATGGGCAGACGTATCGGTAATCTCCTTCACACCGAGTTCCGCGAGACGCTCGGGCGACGCGGCTTTTGGTGCCGCACCGGACCCGTTGAAACCGGTGAGCCGGCCATCGGGCTCGGTCACGATCGCGAAGCAGTCGCCGCCGATGCCGGTCATGTGTGTTTCGACGACACATTGCACGGCCACCCCGGCGATTGCCGCATCGACGGCATTGCCGCCGCTTTGCAGAACTTCCAGAACGGCGCTTGTCGCCAGGGGGTGAGAGGTTGCAGCCGCCGCGTTACGCGCAAAGACCGGCGAGCGGCCCGGGGCCTGAAAATCACGCTTCACTGAATTCCTCCAACCCGAATTTCACATCACTTGTTCCGTTTCGCCGCAGAAGTTTCTCGGCGAAGCCACCTATTCGCCTGCGCTCCGGTCTGCTAGCAAGCCCTGATTGAGGGCAGCACCTTAAGGAGTGACCGGCAAATGCGCAAACATGCAAATGGGGCGCACACAGCCGAGCGCGGCTGGTGCCGTACGTAGCGCGACTTGAGAAAGGTGTTTGCCCCGCCCCGTTATGAACCTTCAAAAGGACGACATTCAATGGCAAATGGCATTTCACTTTCAACGGCAGAGACCATCACTTCCGCCGCATTTGCAAAAGCGGCCGAGCTGGGCCTGAAGCCGCTCACTGTTGTCGTTCTGGATGCAGGTGGTCATACCGTGACCCTGAAGCGGCAGGACGGCTCGTCCAACCTGCGCCCCCAGATCGCGACCGGCAAAGCGAACGGCGCGCTTGCGGTCGGCACCGGAACCCGGTGGCTGAACGCCAACGCGGAAACGCGTCCTCACTTCGTCAATGCGCTCAACGGCGCCGCCGGCGGCAACATCATACCGGTGCCGGGCGGCGTGCTGGTCAGGAATGACGCAGGTGAAACACTCGGCGCTGTCGGCATTACTGGCGACACATCCGAAAACGACGAAGCCTGCGCCGTGGCCGGCATCGAAACGGCCGGTCTGGTCGCCGATTGCGGCTGACGCTCAAGGGTGAAAACAGCGCCCGGCAAAACAACGGCAGGAAGCGGCAACCCGCTTCCTGCCGGCATTCATTCTGATCGACAACCTTGTCCGGGTGTCAGGATTTGTCCGAAAGCTGGTTGATCTTCTTCTGCATTTCTTCCAGTTGCCGTTTCATGTCATCGAGCTCGCCCGGGCCGGATGCGCTCTTCTTGGCATCGGCGGCGGGTGCTGATCCGGCAGTCGAGGAATTTCCCGATTCACCGGTCGGAAACGGCATGAACATTTTCATGGCCCGCTCGAACATCTCGGTGTTTCGCTTCACCTGATCCTCGATGGCGTCGAAAGCGGTCGCCCCGAATGCCTCGCTCATTTGCGAACGCAGCTTTTCCTGTTCCTTGGTGAGCGATGTCATCGAATACTCGAGAAAGCTCGGAACCAGGCCCTGCATGCTGTCGCCGTAAAAGCGGATCAGCTGCCGCAGAAAGGTGACGGGCAGAAGGTTCTGGCCCTTGCCTTCCTGTTCGAAAATGATTTGCGTGAGCACCGACCGGGTAATGTCCTCCCCCGTTTTGGCGTCGTAGACCACAAAGTCTTCTTCTCCCTTCACCATCACCGCAAGATCCTCAAGCGTGACATAAGTGCTGGTGCCCGTGTTGTAGAGCCGCCGGTTGGCGTATTTCTTGATGATTGTAGGCTCGGTTGTCTTAGCCATTCGTCATTTCCGCCTGTCAGCCTTACGGCTAGTTTTCCATGTGACGACAGTGCTTTCGCCGACGTGCCGCCTCCTCCGACAAAGAGACTAAGCCAATCGTATCGGATCGTGCCACTCTTTTTATGTGCGCTGACGAAAGGATTATGCCGCAAATGCGAAAAGACCCCCCGGATAAGGGCTGTTACGGTTGACACCGTATCCCGGGCAGTTTCTAGTCCTCCCATAATTGAGGATCGAAAAGTGCCCTTTAGGCACCGTCCGTCTACGGCCATTCGGCCATCAGTCCTGGAGAGTAGTATGAGCGCTTCCACAGATATCGTTATTGTCAGCGCAACCCGCACGCCTGTTGGGTCTTTCAACGGCTCGTTCGCCAACGTTCCGGCACATGACCTGGGCACAATCGTCATGAAAGCCGCCATGGAACAGGCCGGCGTCGAAGGCGGAGACATCGACGAAGTCGTGTTCGGTCAGGTTCTGACGGCCGCGCAGGGACAGAACCCGGCACGCCAGGCCGCGATCAATGCCGGCATTGCCGACAGTTCATCCGCCTGGACCCTGAACCAGGTTTGCGGATCCGGTTTGCGCACCGTTGCTATTGCAGCGCAGCAGATCCAGACCGGCGATGCCACGATCATGATGGCCGGCGGTCAGGAGAACATGTCGCTGTCGCCCCATGCTGCGCATATGCGCAACGGCTACAAGATGGGCGATTACAAGATGATCGACACCATGATCAAGGACGGTCTGTGGGACGCCTTCAACGGCTACCATATGGGCCAGACGGCGGAGAACGTTGCCGAGAAATGGCAGATCAACCGCGATCAGCAGGACGAATTCGCCGTCGCCTCGCAGAACAAGGCCGAGGCCGCCCAGAAAGCCGGCAAGTTCAAGGACGAGATCACGCCCGTGACCGTCAAGGAACGCCGGGCCGAGAAAGTGGTCGAGGACGACGAATACATCCGTCACGGCGCGACCCTTGAGAGCGTTGCCAAGCTGCGCCCGGCCTTCACCAAGGAAGGCTCCGTCACCGCCGCCAACGCGTCCGGCATCAACGACGGCGCCGCCGCCATCCTCGTCATGAGCGCGGCCGAAGCTGAAAAGCGCGGCCTGACGCCGCTCGCCCGGATCGCCTCCTGGGCAACCGCCGGCGTCGATCCGGCCATCATGGGCTCGGGTCCGATCCCCGCCTCCCGCAAGGCGCTGGAGAAAGCCGGCTGGGCGGCGGCGGACCTGGACCTCGTTGAAGCCAACGAAGCCTTTGCCGCACAGGCCTGCGCCGTCAACAAGGACATGGGCTGGAACCCCGACATCGTCAACGTGAACGGCGGCGCGATCGCCATCGGCCACCCGATCGGCGCATCGGGCGCGCGCATTCTGACGACCCTGCTGCACGAAATGAACCGCCGCGACGCCAAGAAGGGTCTCGCGACCCTGTGCATCGGCGGCGGCATGGGCGTTGCCATGTGCCTGGAGCGCTGATCGCACGGAATTGACAAGGATCATGGCCGGCACCGTCCGGCCGTGGTCCAAGCACCGAAGTTTTTGAACAAAACACTCTGTTGAAGAGCCGGGAGCAAAGCTCCAAGAGGCCAACTGGTAGTCAGGAGGAAGGGGAATGAGCAAGGTCGCACTGGTCACGGGCGGAACACGCGGCATCGGCGAGGCAATCTCGCGCGGGCTGAAGGACGCCGGCTACACCGTGGCAGCCACCTACGCGGGCAACACCGAAAAGGCGGAAGCCTTCAAGGCGGAAACCGGTATCCATGTCTACAAATGGGATGTCTCCGACCCCGAAGCCTGCGCCGCCGGGATTGCCCAGGTCGAAAGCGAACTCGGCCCGGTCGAGGTGCTGGTCAACAATGCCGGCATCACCCGCGACGGCATGTTCCACAAGATGGACTTCGACCAGTGGCGCGCCGTGCTGTCCACCAACCTGGATTCCATGTTCACGATGACCCATCCGGTCATCAACGGCATGCGCGGACGCGGCTCCGGCCGCATCATCAACATTTCTTCCATCAACGGCCAGAAAGGCCAGATGGGCCAGACCAACTACTCGGCAGCCAAGGCCGGCGTGATCGGCTTCACCAAGGCGCTGGCACAGGAAAACGCCTTCAAGGGCATCACCGTGAACTGCGTCTGCCCGGGCTACATCAACACCGACATGGTTGCCGCCATGCCGGAAAAGGTGCTGGAGTCGATCGTCTCCAACATCCCGGTCGGCCGTCTCGGCCACCCGGAAGAAATCGCCCAGACCGTAGTCTACCTGGCCTCCGACGCCTCCGCCTTCATGACCGGCGCGGTCATGACCATCAACGGCGGCCAATACGTCGCCAACGGCTGATTGATCGTCTGCGGACATCTTCAAATCTGAAAGGAGCGCCTACGGGGCGCTCTTTTTTTTAGCCGTTCGGCAACGCCTGCTCAAAGCACCTTTGACCAGATCGGCCGGCCGAAGCCGCTGTCCTTTTGCGGGTCCTTCATGATGCCGTGGATCGAGTACTTGTCGCGCTGCACGATGGTGAGCGGCGCGAACGTGTCATTGACCCGGAAATTGACGTTGCCCTCGATTGTCGTCAGCTGGTCGCCGTTGACCTTCACCACGAGAAAGTGGTGGTTTTCACCCGGCTTCTTCGTGACCGGGTCCTTGCCCCAGTTCGCAACCCCGTAGTCGCCGGGTTTCACGTCCGACGCCTTCGTCACGGTCGTGAACAGCGTTGGCTTTCCTTGTTTTGGCGCTGCCGTGCTCACCATGGGCCAGGACCCGATCTTCAGCCCGGCAAGCTTGTAGACGGCAAAGACGAACGCGCCGCACCACTTGCCGATATCCATCGGCGGCAGCGCGGCGGCATAGCGCTGGACGTCGGTGTCCGAAATATGAAGACATCGATGCGCCTGGATACCGGGGTTGCCGGTCAGCATGGCGATCTGGGCAAGGATGGCGCCGCCCTGGCGTTCCTTGGTGGTGCTGTCGGCCTGATAGTTCATCGCGATCCGCTGGCGGTCGGCGCCGAGCTGGTCGGACAGTCGCCAGCCATGGCTTGCATGCATCTTGCGCGCTATGTCGACGATACGGTCGCGCGCGGCCTGCTCATCGGCTGGCGGCGTCAGTGTCTTGATGTGGTTGAGGAAAGCCTCGATGAACTTGTCCAGCGCCCCTTTCGTCTGCTGTCCGACGATGCCGTCCTTGGCAAGACCGTTCTTGCCCTGGAACTCGACCACCCTGGCATGGGTCTTGCCGCCGAAGTTCCCGTCCGTCTCCAACTCCGGATAGATCGAGGCACCTGCGTGGTTCAGGCCCCCTTGCACCTGCTCCACGGCCTCGCCTTGCGAACCAATTTTCAACAGCATCATGGCCGGTCTCCCCCAAGGCAGGCGTCAAACCTTACCTTACGATAAGTATACCGACACAATGCGTGCCCCGGGCAGGTTTGGCAATTATGGCGTGGTTGTCGGGATCAAGACCGGACCCGCCTGTGAATGCGATCCCGGGCACCGGCGCGATACGTCGCCTCAGGCGAGGATCATGCTGACCCGGTGATCCAGGTCCCGGCGCATGGCCTCCGCCGTCCACCCGGCACGGCCACGGAACATGTAGCCCTGCCTGATATCGTAAAGAAGCCGGGCGCGCTCGAGCGAGGGGAAATCTTCCGGAAGTACCTTGTTCTCCTTTTCCCGCTCGAACCGGGAGGCAAGGCGCTTGTCCGTGTCTTCGATCGCCTTTTCGACACGCTCCTTGACACCCTCGACTTCGCCGATGCTCGCCGACACGCTCGAGGCAAGGAAACATCCCTTCGCCCCGCTTTCATGGGCCGTTGCGTAGGTGATCACCTCTTCCAGAAACCCGCGCACGGCAATCCGGATGTCCGGTTCGCTCTCGAACATGACAACGGGCGCGCACCCGTCGACGTCTCCGTAAAGGTCGATGGTCTTGAGGAAGAGTTCCCGCTTGTCACCGAACGCGGCATACATGCTCGGCCCGCTGATGCCCATCGCTCCGGTCAGATCCTTCAGCGAAGCACCGTCATAGCCCTTCGCCCAGAACACGTTCATGGCAGCCGTCAGCGCCTGCCGGCTATCAAATGTCCGCGGGCGACCCATTTTTTTTGTATCGGTCAATATATATCTCTTGACTCTGTTGCGCTCCGATATTTATGTATCGGTCATTATATATATCACGGAGCCCCTGATGACAAACTCAAAACCTCTTGTAGGTCAGGCCTTCCCGAAAATCACCCTGTCCCGCCTGGGTGGCGGAACAGTGGAACTCGGAACGCCGGCAAACGGGCACGACTGGCAGATGATCGTGATCTATCGCGGCAAACACTGCCCCATCTGCACCAGATACCTGACGGAACTTGAAGAAATCGCGCCCGAGCTGAGCAGGATCGGCGTGGATGTCGTGGCGGCGTCGGCCGACCCGGAAGATCGCGCCACGCATCAGGCCGGCGAGGCGGGCGTAAGCTTTCCCATCGGCATCGGTTTGGGTGTCGGTGAAATGCAAACGCTCGGTCTTTATGTTTCCAATCCGCGTTCCGCCGAAGAGACCGACCGCCCTTTCGCCGAGCCTGGGCTCTTTGTCGTCAATGGTGCGGGCGAGCTTCAGGTCGTCGACATTTCAAACGCGCCCTTCGCGCGGCCGGCCCTGTCGTCGATGCTCATGGGACTGAATTTCATCAAGAACCCGGCCAACAACTACCCGGTCAGGGGGACGCATCATGACAACATCTGAAACGACCACGCAGGAAATCAAGGCCGTCATTCAGCGCCTGATCGAGAACGTCGCCGAAAACAACTCCGCGATCCTCGAGGAGATCTATCACGACGACATGCAGGTCATCATGCTCGATCCGGACGATGCGGTCAGCGTGTCGGGCAAGGCGGAGTTCCGGGACATCATCCGCTCGGCCCTGGAGGCCAACAACGGCACCATCGGAACCTGGGCGAAATTTCATCATGTCTCGGTCGACGGCGACAAGGCCCACGTCCTGATCTCGCGGCAGAATGAGCTGACCGGGCCCGACATGCAGATCACGCTTGGGATCGATCTGCTGCGCGAAAGGAACCGCTGGCAGATCACCCGCGAAGTGATCGTCACACGACCAAAGACAAATGCGGCCTGAACCTTTCTTTTCCGTTGGCCGAAAGACACCTCGTTTCAGAAGATGAATCACGCGAAAGACCAACTGATGTATGTCCGAAAATCTCTCATCAAGCTTGCAGTCGTAACGGCGATTGCCGGCCCCCTTCTTTCGGCAGGCGATGTCCGCGCCGATCCCGTTACCGAACTGAAACGCCTGAACGACCGCTTCAATGAAGCCGTGGCAGATCACGATGCGGACGCCGTCCTGTCGCTCTACGCGGATGACACGATCTGGATCGAGCAGGGCAAGCCCGCGGTCGAAGGCCTTGCAGAACCCAGGAAACTCTTCGAGTTCGTCACGGCCAACAAGGGAGACGTCACCCATTCCATAGACACGCTCTTCGTCTCCGACGACGGCACGCTTGCCGTCATGATCGGGTCAGTCGACGCCAAAATGGAAAGCGTCGGCATGGATGCGACCGGAACCTATCTCTTCGTGCTCAAGCCGTCCGGAGACGGCTGGAAAGTGGTCACGGACATGTGGCATCAGCACGCCAGGTGACCCACGCTTGTCCGCAGATGCCTAGCGCGTCTGCGGAGGCTTGAAGTGGAGAAAGGACCTCTCTGCCGTGCCGGGTTCTTTCTGCGCGCGCGGGACGACTGCTGTGACCTGCATGTCGAAGACGGCGATCATCTCCACCTGCCCGTCGATCAGGGTGATCTCCTGCCGGGTCGGCCTGATGCTGAGCGTGCCGACGAGTTCGACCGGTTCGTAGAGGGAATCGGCCGTCCAGTCGGTCGCCAGCGTGTAGCGGATCATCTGGTTCGGGTCGGGAGCGGGCGTGTGGGAACACATGCCCCGTTCCGGAACGAGATAGCCGGTGGAGGCCGCGTTCTCCGCGCCGAGAACGGGAATGACATAGCCGGGAATCGAGATGCGCCTGCCGTCGAGATCGGGATTGCCCGCCATCACCGCTTCCGCGCGCTTGCGGCCGATTTCCTGCCGGCGGGACAAAAGACCATCGGTGTCGACGCCGGACGCTGCAAGTTTCGCCTCTTCGCGATCGAGCCGATCTGCGGCATCCGCCCGCGCATCACTTTCAAGACCGGGATCGGCGAGCAGCTTGCGCAACCGCAGGACCGTACCGAGAGATCTCAGCTCGGCGAGACCGAGCGCGGCGAAGGGATCATCGAAATCAGCCGCGACCGGGTCGATCAGATCCTGCCAGTTCACCTGTTTCACCGCCCATGCCGGTTGCATGAGGCCAATCAGCAGGATCAGGCAAAGGATTGCGCGCATTTCGAGGACCCGTGTGTTCTTTTCAGCTCGATTGCCTGATAGATAGCAGATTCCGGCCGGCAAGGCATATGACTTCAGCGCAGGGATAGTGCCATGACCTTTCTCGCAGACGGTTTCAGACAGGTGGACAATGCCGCCAACCTCGCAAAGCTGGAGATCTGCCTGTCATTGATGGAACACCTGCCGGACTTCCAGACCTACAAGAGAACCTCCTATGAGGCGCTGGTCCTTGGCCCGGACAGCAAGGTTGCCGACCTCGCCTGCGGCCTCGGCTTCGATCTGCCGCGGTTGAAGCAGCTGGTTCCTGGCGGCAGCGTCACCGGATTCGATCTGAGCGACCGTTTCGTCAAGGCCGCACAGCACCACGTCACCGACGTACTGGGGGACGCGGACCCGTCCATCACCGTCCGCCAGGGCGACATCCATGGGCTTGGATGCGATCCGGATCTGTTCGACGCAGCGCGGATCGACCGGTCCCTCCAGCACATCCCGGATCCCGCAGCGGCGATCGGCGAAATGGCGCGGATCGTGCGCCCCGGCGGCATTGTCTGCGCCTCGGAGCCGGACTGGAGCAGTTTCGTCATCGGGTCGGATCTCGCCGAAATTTCACGCCATGCCGAGAACGCCTTCAGAAACGGGTTTCTCAATCCGATGATCGGCCGGGAGCTTGTCGATCTCGTTGGTGGCCACCTCACCATTACCCACCACAGCGTTCATCCCATCCTGCTGAAGAGGCTTGCCGACGCCGAGATCATCTTCGACCTGACCGAAACCCTTCAGCGCTGTGTTTTAGAGGAGAAAATCCCGGCAGCCGAAGCGAAGACCTTTTACGCGGACCTGGAAGGCCGCGACAAGAACCACCGCTTCTTCGCCTTGCTGAACATCCACGTGGTCGCCGGGCGGAAACAATAGCTTGGCATCTACTCTGCCGATTTCAGATCGGGCGCGTCGGCACACTCAACAGTGAACCAGGCCCTACCTTTGTATTTGGTGTTGGGAACGAAACCGAACCTGTAATAGCTCCACGCCCACATGTGGCCGTCGCCGGACGCCAGCAGGAAGTGGGAATCGCTCGTCCGCTTCGGTGCCGTCAGAAACGTGAACGCATCCCAGCTCTCCATCAGCTTCCGCGTATCGGAGTTCCAGAGGCAGAACGAAGCGTCACCGACGGTGTCTTTCACCGCCGCCTGAACTGTCAATGGATACCAGAACCAGCTGCCGGACGTCAGCAGCAGCAGCGACAGGCCGCATCCGAGACAGGTCTGGCGCAGACCGTCGGCCCTGGTCGGCTTCCGCCAATCCAGTGCCCACCACACCCAGACCAGCAAGGCACCGGGAACCGCCAGGCCAAGATGCATCAGCAAGGGATAGGACGCGCTTTGCATCGACCAGGACAAGGCGACAAAGACCAGAAACGTGATGGTGACGGACAAGAAAAGTCCCGCGGCCAGTTCTGCCCAAACCGGCAATTCTCGCGTACCGCCCGGACAGGGTCCTTCGTCGCCGGAGAGCAGGTGGAGGCCGCCAAGGCCGCCCCGAACCAGGCTGCTGCCCGCAAACCCGACGATGAAGACAACGGCACCCAGTCCGGCAAGCAGTCGTGCCTCGGAGGTGCCGGGGTTCAGCTGCCCGAAAAGCGAAAACCCGAAGACCGCGCAGGCGCAAAGCTTGAGCGCGGACCTCCAGCCGAAGAAATGCAGCGGAGCCGTCAGCAGGGCACTGATGGTCAGAAAAAGCAGCAAGAAACTCAAAAGGCCATCCATTGCAGATCGCAAGACACGCTGAAGAAACGGCTCCGAATGAACCACGGCCGTGTGCAGGCGCCGTGCAGGTTTCCGGCAAGTTGTCACGAAACGGCCCTGTCGGTTCGCCAAGAGGCGGGTTTCACTTATCTGTCAGCAGGCAACCGGGCCTATCTCTCACCAAAAACCTTGACCCGCCTGCCCCCTTGCCCCTATTTCCCGGGAACACCTGATCAGGAGCATCTGCACTATGGAATTGGAACACGACCCGAACGATCCGACCCGAAAGGAGCTGTCACCGCTCCTGAAGCTGGCGCTTGAACTGGGTCCGCTCGGCGTGTTCTTCCTGTTCAACTCGCGCGGCGAACAGATTGCCAACGCGTTTCCGGTTCTGCAGGTCATCGGCGAGCCGATCTTCCTGGCAACGGCGGCCTTCATGGTCGCCATCTCGATTTCGCTCACCGTTTCTCTGTGGCTGACGCGCCGCCTGCCGATCATGCCGCTGGTTTCCGGCGTCGTCGTCCTGGTCTTCGGCGCGCTGACGCTGTGGCTGCATGATGAACTCTTCATCAAGCTGAAACCGACCATCGTGAACTGCCTGTTCGGGTCCGTCCTGCTCGGCGGCCTCTTCTTCGGCAAGGCGCTGCTCGGCTACGTCTTCGACAGTGCCTTCAAGCTGACGGACGAGGGCTGGCGCAAACTCACCTTTCGCTGGGGCATCTTCTTCTTCGTGCTGGCAGCGATCAACGAGATCGTCTGGCGCAGTTTCTCGACGGATTTCTGGGTCAGCTTCAAAGTGTTCGGCATCATGCCGATCACGCTGGTGTTCACCCTGACCCAGCTTCCCCTGATCCAGAAATACGCCATCACCGACGAGGCCAAGGACGCCTGATGCTCAGGGTTAAAGATGCTCGCCGCCGTGCCCGAAAGAGACGTCGCGGCGCGCGCCGGTGATCGAGATCGAAAAGCCTGCGATCACGTCGATCAGCGATATCACCATCAGGATGAAAAACAGCGACGTGGCCGCCTGCGGCAACACCAGAAACTCGACCAGGTAGGCGACGAAGACCAGAACCGAGAACATGTGATCGAGCAGCGCCGTCGTGCCGATCCGCGTTGCCTTCAGGATTTCGATGAACAGAAAGAACAGGCCGAGCGTGATCAGCAGATCGCTCGCCAGGAGTTCGAACGTTGCGCCGGAAACCATCGCGATCGAGATCATCGGCTCCGACCAGAACAGCGGATTGCCCGCGCCCGTCGTAAAAGCAAGCGCGTTGTAGATTAGCAGCGAGAAGAGCGTGAAGGGAAGTGCGGAAAAAAGGCGCATGGCGCGGCTCCCGGCAAAGGCGGACACGGGGTGGGCGGAGTGCGCCGACCTGACACGATCAAAGACACGATTTCAAGGCAAGACTTCAAAACAAACGAAAAAGGCCGGCCTGTCGAAACAAGGCCAGCCTCAATCTGGTTTGCCAAGCGGCGATCCACCCTGCGGAAGAGCTTATGCGTCTTCTTTCGGGGAAAGGATCTGACGGCCCCGGTACATGCCGGTCTTCAGGTCAACGTGATGCGGGCGACGCAGTTCGCCTGAATCCTTGTCCTCGACGTAAGTCGGCTGCTTAAGGGCGTCCGTAGAACGGCGAAAACCGCGCTTCATACGCGAGGTTTTTCTCTTTGGAACTGCCATTTTGTTTTTCTCCGTGGTCCATAACCGCGCGGCCCGGACCGGGTCAGCCCGGGGCGTGGCGTCACGCAGCGTGTTGGAATGCGCGGCGTTATACAGGCAACGCCGGCGTTTTGCCACCCCAAACACAAAAAATTCTCGGTCAATTTCAGGCGCAACCGTTTGATCCGCCTTGTATCAGGGTTAATTGGCCAGAACACAGCCGAAAATCGGGCCCGAAGACCGGACACGGGCGAGATTGGTCGCCGCCAGACGGCGGTGCCCGGCGGACGGATTGGCAGGGTTGCGGCCGAGCGGATTGGGCAGTGCGGTGGCCAGACGCGCGGCTTCGGTCCGCGTCAGGTCCTTCGCCGGCTTGCCGAACCAGGCCTGCGCTGCGGCCTCTGCACCGAAGATGCCTTCGCCCCACTCCGCGATGTTGAGGTAGATTTCCAGAACCCGTCTCTTGGTGAGGATTGCGTCCAGCATCAGCGCAAGCGGCAATTCAAGCGCTTTCCTGACATAGGAGCGTTCGCCCCAAAGAAACAGGTTCTTCGCGGTCTGCATGGTGATCGTGCTGGCCCCCCGGGGGCGTTCGCCCTCGCTGAGCGCCTCGACCTGGTCCTGGAGCGCCTCCCATTCCACGCCGTCATTGGTGCAGAACCCGCTATCCTCGGAGGTGATGACCGATCTGACGAGGTTGGGAGAAATCTCCTCAAGGGGAACCCATTGCCGGTCAACCCAGAGGAACTGGACATAGCGGGCGAGCATCAGGGTGCTGACCGGAGGGACGACGGAATAGACAATCGTGAGAACGGGCGGCAACAGGATCACAAGCATCAGCAGCTGCAACAGCCGCCGCCGGACCCTTTGCCAGAAAGAACGCTTTTTGCGGGTGTCCCGGGAAGAGCCCTTGCCGCTCCCGGCTGCCGCCTTACGTCGTCCCATTCAACTTCCGTTCATTGTCCTGAATGAAATCGCGGATGATCGGTACGGCATCGCGTTCCTTCGACAGGAGCAGCTGGAATACCATGTTCGAGCCGTGCAGAAACCCGAGTTCGACCGCGCACAGATAGAACTCCCACATCCGGCAGAAGGCATCGTCGTAAAGCCCGGCCGCCGCAGCGCGCTTCTCCTCGAATCGGATGCGCCAGTCCCGGATCGTGTAGTAGTAGTGCAGCCGCAGGATCTCGTTGTCGCAGACCCATAACCCGAGGCGCTCGGTCGATGCAAAGACTTCGGACAGGGCCGGGACGTATCCGCCGGGGAAAATGTATTTCCTGATGAACGGCCCCGTCGTGCCCGGCGGCGTCATGCGCCCGATGGAATGGACCACCGCATAACCGCGATCCGTCAGGCACTCCCGGATCTTGCCGAAATAGTCATCCAGGTGACCGATGCCGACATGTTCCATCATGCCGACCGAGATGATCCGGTCGAACTGCCCTTCGAATTCACGGTAGTCCTTGAGCACGAACCTGACCCGGTCCTCCACGCCCGCCGCCTTGACCCGCTCTTCCGCGATCTTGACCTGTTCCGGCGACACGTTCAGCGACGTGACGCGGGCTCCGGCCTCCGCCATCCTGATCGCCAGCGATCCCCAGCCGCCGCCGATTTCCAGGACCTCCATGCCATCTTCCAGGTCGAGCTTGGCCACCAGGTGCGTCAGCTTCGCGTCCTGCGCCGCCTCGAGGCTCACGTCCGGGTCGGTGTAGTAGGCACAGCTGTAGTTCAGGCCCTCGTCAAGAAACAGCCGGTAAAGGTCTGTCGAAAGATCGTAGTGATGCCGGGCCTGCTTCTTGGCGCGTTCGACGCTGTTTTTCTGCTGATGCCGCCGAAATGCCTTCCACCCCTTGCGCAGGAGGCCCTGCACCGGATGCGCGCCGAGGGGCGCCCTGTTGATGGAGAACAGGAACATGAAATCGTAGCAGGTCGACCCTTCTTCCATCGTCAGCGTGCCGTCCATGTAGGCTTCGCCTGCGGCCAGTTCCGGGTTCAGGAACAGCGCTGTGTAGAGCTTCTTGTCATGCAGACGGATGGTCACCGTCGGACCGTCCTCGCCGGAGCCGAACGCGTGAACCTTTCCCGTCACGTCGATGACGCGCATGCGGCCCCGTTTGATGAAGGAACGCAACAGGTTCGACAGCAATTTCATGTGCGGGTCTCCAGGTGATGGCCCGATCCGGGCGCGGTATGTGGCTGGTCAAACTAGCCGGTCGATCTATTTTTTGAAATTCCGGTCTTGACGATACAAAGAATTGGTCTCAGGGAAAGCCGAACTTTGCAATTGCCGGAAATACGGTCTGGAGTACCTCGTGACGATTGAGCTGACGCAGCACCTGAGCGAACAGGGCGCCCGGATTGAAACCGTTCTCAAACACATCCTGGACCCGGCGGCGCTGTCCGGTGAGATAGCACGCCCACCCCGGCTGGTCGACGCCATGCGTCACGGCGCGCTCAACGGCGGCAAACGCCTCAGGCCCATCCTTGTCGTCGAGGCCGCCAGACTGTTCGGCCGCGATGATGACGGCGTTCTGCAGACAGCTTGCGCGCTGGAACTCATCCACTGCTATTCGCTCATCCATGACGATCTTCCGGCCATGGATGACGACGACCTGCGCCGGGGACAACCGACCGTGCACAAGGCCTTTGACGAGGCAACGGCGATCCTGGCAGGCGATGCCTTGCTGACGCTCGCGTTTGATGTCGTCGGCAGCGAAACCGTTCACGGCGATGCCGCCGTCCGGCTCCGGCTGTCGAGAGAACTGTCGCGGGCAGCCGGTGTCGGCGGCATGGCCGGCGGCCAGATGCTCGATCTTGAATCGGAACACCGGGACCGTTCGGAAACGGAAATCCGTCTGCTCCAGTCCATGAAGACGGGCGCGCTCCTGCGCTATGCCTGCCGCTCGGGCGCCATCGTCGCCGACGCATCCGATGACGACATCGACAGGCTGACACGTTTCGGCGAAGTGATCGGGCTGGCCTTCCAGCTGGCCGACGACCTTCTGGATGTCGAGGCCAGCCCGGAAGTCATGGGCAAGGCGACCGGCAAGGACGCCGAAGCGGGCAAGGCCACGCTTGTGGGCCTTTGGGGCGCGGAAAAGACCCATGCCGAACTGAAGACACTTCTGCAGGAGTCCGAACAGCTGCTGGCACCCTACCGGGAAAGCGCCCGCACGTTGTCGGCGCTGGCGGATTTCATCGTCAGTCGGTCGAACTGACCGGGGTTCCGGCCGCATGGCGGCCGAAGTCCGGCGCGTCTGTTTCCTGACCCGCCTCGATGATCGAGCGCCGGATGCCCCGGGTGCGGGTGAACAGGTCGAACAGCATCTCGCCGTCACCCCAGCGGATGGCCCGCTGCATGGCGGACAGGTCTTCAGAGAACCGGGCCAGCATCTCAAGGATGGCTTCCTTGTTGTTCAGGCAGACGTCCCGCCACATGGTCGGGTCAGACGCGGCCAGGCGCGTGAAATCACGGAACCCAGATGCGGAATACTTGATCACCTGCGATTTGGTCACGGTGGCCAGATCGTCGGCGGTGCCGACAATGTTGTAGGCGATCAGGTGCGGCAGGTGGGAGACGATCGCCAGAACCAGGTCGTGATGCTTGGGCTCCATCAGATCGACATCGGATCCGCAGCCTTCCCAGAAGGCTTTGAGCCTGGCAAGCGCGTCCGGATCCGTGTTTTCCGGCGGCGTGAGAATGCACCAGCGCTGGTCGAACAGGGTCGGGAAGCCGGCATCCGGACCCGAATGTTCCGTACCGGCGATCGGGTGTCCCGGAATGAAGTGCACACCGTCCGGAACATACGGGCTCACCTGTTCCACCACCGATTCCTTGGTGGACCCCGCATCGGTCAGGATCGCACCTTTTTTGAGGGCCGGCGCAATCCATTTGGCAACGGCTTCGTTGGCACCCACCGGCACGCAGAGAATGACCAGATCCGCGCCTTCGACAGCCTCTGCGGCATCCAGCGCGTAGTGGTCGCCAAGGCCAAGTTCTTCCGCGCGCTGCAGGGTCGCGGCCGAGCGGGTCGAAATGGCGATCTCGTTCACGAGGCCGCGTTGCCGCGCCACTTGCGCGAGCGAGGAACCGATCAGGCCTATGCCGATCAGGGCCATCCGGTCGAATATGGGAGCGCCAGTCATGTCTTCTTGTTCTGCCTTCAGGCCTGTCCCAGGAATGTCTTCAGATGTTCGACGACCGTCCGGTTCGCTTCTTCCGAGCCGACGGTCATGCGCAGGGCATTCGGCAGGCCGTAATTCGCAACCTGGCGCAGAACGCAGCCATGTTGCAGAAGATAGGCATCCGCATCTGCCGCCCGCTTGCCGTCTTCGTCGGGAAAGTGGACGAGCACGAAATTGCCGACGCTCGGCGTCACCTTCAGGCCGAGCTTTTCCAGCTCCGCGGTCACCCAGGGCAGCCATTCGTCATTGTGTTCGACGGCCCGTGTCAGGAATTCGCGGTCCTGAACCGCGGCGATCCCGGCCGCGATGGCCATGCCCGAGACGTTGAAGGGGCCGCGTATCCGGTTGAGCGCATCGATGATATGCGACGGACCGAAGCCCCAGCCGATGCGCAGATTGGCAAGCCCGTAAACCTTGGAGAAGGTGCGGGTCATGACCACGTTGTCGGACGTCGCCGCGAGCTCGATCCCGCTTTCATAGTCGTTCTTGCGCACATATTCGCCATAGGCCGCATCAAGAACGAGAAGCACATGTGCAGGCAGACCCTCGTGCAGCCGTTTGACTTCCTCGAACGGCAGGTAGGTTCCGGTCGGATTGTTCGGATTGGCTATGAAAACCATCTTCGTCTTGTCGCTCACCCGGGCGAGGATGGCGTCGACGTCGGTTTTCAGATCCGTTTCCGGCGCAACGACCGGTGTGGCGCCGGCCGCACGGATCGCGATGTCATAGATCAGGAAACCATGCTCGGAATAGATCGCCTCGTCGCCGGCCCCCAGATAGGCATAGGCGAGAAAGCTCAGGATTTCATCCGAACCGGCGCCGCAGATGATGCGGTCGGGGTGCAGCCCATAGGTTTCCGCGATGGCATCGCGCAGCTCGTTGGCGGCACCGTCGGGATAAAGCTCAAGGTTATGCGCGACCGTTTCAATGGCGGCCTTCGCCTTCGGGCTCGCACCGAGCGGGGTCTCGTTGGACGACAGCTTGTGCAGCGTCTTGCCATGCGTGCCCTTGGATTTGCCCGGAACATAGGCGGCAATATCCATGACACCTGCGCGCGGTTGCGGGCGCTCGGATCTGGTCACGTCTGCTTCACTCATCGTCATCTTCCCGCTCAGTCTTGCGGCTCTTCGCCGCCGAACTCGTCGTCGCCATCGGTTTCGCCGTCGATCGGCGCGGCATAGCCGCCGACCCGGCGCAGCACGTCCGGTCTGGCCCCGGCTGCAGTGCAGGCGGCCAGCGCATCTTCCTCGGTCAGTTCTCCCGATATCGCCAGCAATGCGTCGACACCGCTACCTGACCGGAAAAAGCTAAGAACTTCAATACCCTGATCCATCAGCTTGCCGGGCAGAACATCGGACCAGCGCGCGTCATAAACCGTAACGTCGGTGTTGTCGACAAGGTTGTCCGCCCGCGACAGAACCAGCGCCGGCAAATCGGCCGGGCGTTCATCGAGCATCACGAACGGCAAGCGCGCCCTCACGAGCGCGCCCGTCTCGCTGAGCCCCCGCCACCAAGGCAGGTCCGCCCGCTCGTTCAGGGCGACGAGGCCGATTGCATTCCCGGATGAAAGGCCGACCGCGTCAACGACGTCCGAGGCGTCGCTGCACGGGTCGAGCTCCGTCGAAAACCCGAAATAGAACCTGGCCAGGTCGAGCATGTCGATCAGCTCGGCGCCGCCGTCCAGGAAAATGACGGTTTCGGTTCCCTGCAGCGTGCAGGCACAGATAATGTCGCGCCAGATCTGTTCGACCGCAGCGATCGGCAGCGTGCCCCGGTGCCGTTCCAGCATCTGCCGGACACTGTCCGCATCCCGATCAGGGCGGTAGGTCAGC
This sequence comes from Roseibium sp., assembly GCF_965232425.1. Lineage (GTDB taxonomy): Bacteria > Pseudomonadota > Alphaproteobacteria > Rhizobiales > Stappiaceae > Roseibium. The sequence continues at coordinate 2,528,999 of NZ_OZ246971.1, read as the reverse complement.
GCTGCGACCGCGGTCCCGCTGTCGGCATTCTGGAGCGCGGTTTCCACCTCCGCCCGCTCCATCAGGGCCTCGTGGATGCGCATGTCGATCTCGTCGACGCGGGTGCGCAGATCGACGGTTTTCATGCCATCGTCCGGTGATTGCGGCATCTGGGGTCCCAGCCTCGTTTCATGGTGCAGCGGCGCATAGTCATATTCATGTGATTGCCCAAACGCAAAAGAAATCATTGACTCATCGAGCCACGCACGGCTAGGTCGCTCGTCTGGCTGATTTGCCGAACCCGAACCCTCGAACCGGATTTAGGGCACGTTCAGTCCTGTATAGCATCATCACCCGAGGTTCCCCGGTTAATACAAGAAGAACGCCCGACCTGTCATGCCAACTGAGAGCAAAAATCCGGAAGCGCTTGACCATGTGAAAGCGAACGAAGCGGAGGCACCGTCGAGCAGGCTTGCGCGCTTTTCGGCGGATGAACCGCTTGAACTGGATTCGGGCGTTCAGCTGGCACCGTGGCAGATTGCCTACGAAACCTATGGCGCGCTCAACGCGGACAAGTCGAACGCGATCCTCGTCTGCCATGCGCTGACCGGCGACCAGTATGTTGCCTCGACCAACCCGGTGACCGGAAAGCCGGGCTGGTGGGAACTGATGGTCGGCCCGGGAAAACCGATCGACACCAACCACTATTTCGTTGTCTGCGCCAACGTTCTGGGCGGCTGCCTCGGCACCACCGGTCCGGCATCGATCAACGTGGAAACCGGTGCCCCCTACGGACTTGATCTGCCGGTGATCACCATCCGGGACATGGTCCGCGCCCAGGCCCGGCTGGTGGATTTTCTCGGCATCGACACGCTCTTTACGGTTATTGGCGGATCCATGGGCGGCATGCAGGTGCTGCAATGGGCGGCGAGCTACCCGGAGCGCGTGTTCGCGGCCGTCCCCATCGCGGCCTCGGCGCGGCACACATCCCAGAACATCGCCTTTCACGAAGTCGGGCGCCAGGCGATCATGGCGGATCCGAACTGGTGCGGCGGCGGCTATATCGGTGAGGGTGTCCGGCCGACAAAAGGCCTCGCGGTCGCCCGCATGGCGGCGCACGTCACCTACATGTCGGACGAATCCCTGCACCAGAAATTCGGCCGGAACCTCCAGGACCGGGACCGGCTGACCTTCGGCTTCGACGCAGACTTTCAGATCGAAAGCTACCTGCGCCACCAGGGAATGACATTCGTCGACCGGTTCGACGCCAATTCCTATCTCTACGTGACCCGGGCGATGGATTATTTCGACCTGGCGCATGAATTCGGCGGGGCGCTGCCGGCGGCCTTTACCGGCACCAGGACCCGGTTCTGCGTCATGTCGTTTACGTCCGACTGGCTGTTTCCGACCTCCGAAAGCCGCAGCGTGGTCAAGGCGCTCAATGCGGCCGCGGCGAACGTTTCCTTCGTGGAGATCGAAAGCGACCGCGGGCACGATTCCTTCCTTCTGGACGTGCCGGAAATGTTCGAGACCATTCAGGGTTTCATGACCGGCGCGGCCCATGCGCGCGGAATACCTGCGCCGGGGGAGGCCGACTGACATGAACCTGGCTCCCAGACAGACCCGCGCCGGCGAGGTGCGCGGAGACCACAAGGTCGTCGCCTCGCTGGTTCCGCTCGGCGGGCGCGTGCTCGACATCGGCTCGGAAGACGGCGCGCTGCTGGATTATCTCGCGCGGGAACGCCAAGTTGACGGCCGCGGCGTGGAGCTGAGCCAGGCCGGTGTGAACCGGTGTGTCGCGCGTGGCCTGTCGGTCATTCAGGGCGATGCCGACAAGGACCTCGCCGATTATCCGGACGATGCCTTCGACGTGGTCATCCTCAGCCAGACGCTGCAGGCGACGCGCGAGCCGAAAAAGGTGATGAGCGAGCTTTTGCGCATCGGCAAACAGGTGATTGTTTCGATCCCGAACTTCGCCCATTGGCGCAACCGCATGCAGCTCCTGTTCCGCGGGCGGATGCCGGTGACGAAATACCTGCCCTATGAGTGGTACGACACGCCGAACATTCATTTCTGTTCGCTGCGCGACTTCGTGGAACTCTGCCACGAACTGGACGCGGACGTCGAAAAGGCGATCGCCCTGAGCGCGCAGGGCAACAAGATCCCGGTCAATGCGCCTTGGTGGGTCTGGAACATCGTCGCCGAACAGGCCGTTTTCCTGCTGAAACGGTGATCCGGTCCCACATCACGAGCCTTCCGGCACCTCACGTGACAGAATTGTCTTCTGGGACCGCACTGCCCTGACGGGCTTCAGACCCGTGGCAACGCCTTCGGGAATGAACACCGGGCGCAGGACCCGGAGACGGCTCTTCTTGCCGTCGGCAGGAAGGCTCTGAAAGACGACTTTTTCCGCTTCCACGACAAGCACGCCGCCGAAGACAGGCCAGATCCGCCGGCCGATCCCTTCCCAGGTGCGCGCGGCGCGCAGGATCGTGCGCGCCTTCGACGGCGGCATGAACAGCGCTTCCTTGTCGTCGACCACATTGAACTCGCAGCTCTTGAGCAGATCCTTCAGCTGGCCGCTCGAATAGGGACGGCCGTATCCGAAGGGCGACAATTCGGATTGTGCCCAAAGGCCGCGCCGGTTCGGCACCACGGCAATCAGCCGTCCGCCGGGACTAAGCAGGCGCCAGGCTTCCTTCAGAACCGCCTCCGGTTCCGAGCAGTGATCAAGCGCATGCACCAGCATGATCCGGTCGAAGGAAATGTCCGGGAAGGGCAGACTGGCGTCCTCGACGAGCGTGCAGGCGCTGTCGCGCTCGCGCGGCCAGGACACGGCACCCTGGGGCGCCGGCATTGCCGCGATCGCACGTTCCGCCGAATCGAGATAGGGGCGCATGAACGGTCCGGCATAGCCCACGCCAAGGAGCCGCTGCCCGTTCAGCTCGGGCCACATCTCGCGGATCGGCGCCCCGATCAGGCTGCGCAGCAGGCGCCCGAGCGGCAGATCGTAAAAGGCGCGCAAATGAACGACGTCGAGATACATTCAGGTCCGAACTGGCTAGGGTACGGGCACGGACCGAAAGCCATCGCTTCCCGTCTTGCCCTCCGGCTTCCTGTTTGCCACTGTGGCAAACAACAAGTCAATCACTTCGGAAACCTTCGACATGGCCTTGAGCGACACAACCGAGATCCACCAGTTTCCCTGCCTCAACGACAATTTTGGTGTGCTGATTCACGACCGCGAAAGCGGCACGACCATCGCCATCGATGTCCCCGAGGCCACCACTTACGAAAAAGCGCTGTCGGAAAAGGGCTGGAACCTCACCCATATCCTCATCACCCACCATCACTGGGATCACGTTCAGGGGCTGGGCGATCTCAAGCAGGCGACCGGAGCAACCGTCTATGGCCCGGCGCGGTCGCGGCAGAAGATCGCGGAGCTGGACCGGACGGTGGAAGATGGCGACCACATCAAGTGCGGTCCGTACGAAATCAAGGCGATCGCAACCCCGGGACACACGCTCGATCAGATTTCCTGGTATGTCCCGGAAATCGGAATGGCCCATACCGGAGACACGCTGTTCTCGCTCGGTTGCGGCCGGGTCTTCGAGGGCGACAAGGAAATGATGTGGTCGTCCCTCGAAAAACTCATTCACCAGCTTCCCGACGACACCAGCATCTATTGCGGCCACGAATATACGGAGGCAAACGCGAAGTTCGCGCTCACTATCGAACCCGGCAATGCCGACCTGCAGGCGCGCGCCGAAGAGGTCGGCCGGATCCGTGCAAGCGGCGGAGCGACGCTTCCCACGACCATGTCTGTCGAGAAGGCAACAAACCCCTTCCTGCGCGCGGGCGAAGCTTCCGTAGCCGACGCGCTCGGCATGAGCGGAAAGTCTGCTGCGGAAATATTTGCAGAGATCAGGACACGAAAAGACAACGCCTGACGCGGTTTCTTTGCCGAGCGTTCAATAGGCAAAAATACGAGGCTCATTTCTTCGGCAAAAGCCTTATATCACCGGTTTCCGTCCCCATATGCACCCAATCGTGATCATGTCGGGGCAGAAACCATGACACCAGCAAATGCCGGAACGTCCACCTCACGCACTGCCGAACAGCGCGCAAAGGACGTCGTGCACCGTATCCTGAGCCAGGCCGAAGCGATCCCCATGCACCATGGGGGCGGCCACAAACTGGACATGCAGGTACTCTACGAGGAAGTTGTCGCCGCATTGCGGGAAACCATCGATGACCTCGCCTATTGTACGGATACAAAATCCTGACCAAACCCAACTGAGCGCTTCCGCTCGCAACCGGGATTTCCCTTGAGATGCAGGATCTTGCCAACATGACGGCCGAAGACGTCGTCGATCTGTTGAACATGCAGCCGCATCCCGAGGGTGGTTTTTACGTCGAAACGTTCCGCGACGAGGTAACGGACCAGGACGGCCGGGCGGCCTCTACCCTGATCTATTTTCTTTTGCCCGAAGGGATCGTGTCGCGCTGGCACAAGGTCGACGCCGTCGAGACGTGGCACTGGTATGGCGGAGCGCCGCTGGAGCTGTCCATCAGCACCGACGGCAAGTCACGGCAGGATCTCAGGCTGGGCAACAACCTCGTCATCGGTGAACGTCCGCAGGGCATCGTGCCGCGTGACGGCTGGCAGCAGGCGCGATCACTGGGAGCCTGGACGCTTGTCGGCTGTACGGTGGCACCGGGTTTTCAGTTCGAAGGATTCGAAATGGCCCCTGACGGCTGGGAACCAGGCCTGTAAAGACCGCGGCAGCGGCCTTCATGGCCACCGCCGTCGTCAGGATCAGGCGCTCTGTTAGGCGGCTGCCCTTGCCTGTTCGATCGCCCGTTCCAGGTCATCAGCCGGTGTGGGTGTCAGAATGCTTGGCTGGTGCCGCGTCGTGGCGACCTTTTCGATCCCGACGAGCCCGAACCACCAGTTCATGTAGGCCGAGTGATAGTCCTCGCCGTATTTCCTGTCAGCTCCGGGCGCGAAGACGCCCGAACTGTAGAACACATGCGCGGCCTTGTTTTCCAGAAGCCCGAAATAGCCGCGCTCCGGTTCGAAGCCGAACAGGAGACCCGGCTGCGTGATCACATCGATATAGTGCTTGAGCTTGTACGGGATGCCGCCGTTCCACATGGGAATGTTGAAGACATATTCATCGGCGGCCATGAACCGCCGCGTGACCTCTACCACCTGGTCCCAGGCGGTCTTGCCGGCCGCATCCATCTCGCCAACGCCGAAGAAAGACAGTTTGGCGGCATTCTTGTCGCCGTCGAACTCCGGCAGATCTTCCTCCCAGAGGGAAAGGGTATCGACGTCAACGGCCGGCTCCCGTTGTCTCCGCGTGTCGAGATAGGCGTTTGCCAGTTGGGCCGATTGCGACTTCGAACCGCGCGGCGATGCATTGATATGCAGGATCTTGGTCATTCCGAAATCTCCTGGAATTGGGAAAGGATATCTTGCAACCTTCAAAATGCATATTTGACGGTTACATACAAGTTGAGCAACCTGCAAAATAACTGTTTGATGGTTTCAAAAGCCCGTGAACGCGAAGAGGAAACCGAGTGACTGATCCGGCCGGAACGCCGCCCATCCTGATTGCCGATCATCCGGCGCTAGATTTCCTGAACTCCGTCGGCGCACCGCACGGGACCGAGATTGAGTGGATCGCGGACGGCCCCGCGTTGATCTCATGGATGACGGCCGCAGGTATTCTGAGCGACGCTCAGGCCGCGGACACGCTTGCCCGTATCCCGGCGGAAGACCTGAATGCGGCGGCGGCGCAGGCGCGGGAGCTTCGCGAATGGTTTAGGGCACTGGTCATCCGGCAGGACGGGGGCCCCGGCTGGCAGCTCACGGCGGAAGAAATGGAAGGGATCAACAGCCTCATGTCAGCGGGAACCTACCGGTTCCGGCTGCTGCCGGACGACACGGGCAGTGCGGGACTGCGCCTCGCAGGGGCCTATGAAATCGGGACCGCGGCGGATCTGCTGGTGCCGATCGCGCAGCAGATTTCAGAGCTTCTGACGAAGACGGATTGCCGGCTGACCCGCAACTGCGCAGGGCCGTCTTGTACATTCTGGTTCACGGACGTCACCAAGAACAGGAAACGCCGCTGGTGCGACATGAAACTATGCGGCAATCGCGCCAAGACGGCCGCCTTCAGGGAGCGAATGAGGAAAGCCTGAAGCGGCCTGAACCGTCAGGCGAGGCCGGCGATGGCGCTGGCAAAATCCTTGGCCGAAAACGGCTCCAGATCCTCGACACCCTCGCCGACGCCGATGAAATGCACCGGCAGTCCGTGCTTGGCGGCAATCGCCACCAGGATGCCGCCGCGCGCCGTGCCGTCGAGCTTGGTCATGACCAGCCCGGTCACGCCGGAAACCTTGCCGAAGATCTCGACCTGGTTGAGGGCGTTCTGACCCGTGGTCGCATCGAGCGTCAGGAGAACGGTATGCGGTGCTTCGGGATCGTGTTTCTTTATGACCCGGATGACCTTTTCCAGCTCATCCATCAGCTCGGCCTTGTTCTGGAGCCTGCCCGCCGTGTCGATCAGGAGCACATCGACCTGCTTCTCTTGCGCTTCCTTCATGGCGTCGAAGGCGAGCCCGGCAGCATCGGCACCTGTGTCCCGGGCAATCACCTCTGCACCGGTCCGTTCACCCCAGATCTTGAGCTGTTCGACGGCCGCCGCGCGGAAGGTATCGCCGGCGGCGAGCATCACCTTCTTGTTCTCGGACCGCAGTTTGCGGGAGAGTTTGCCGATGGTCGTCGTCTTGCCCGTCCCGTTCACGCCGACCATCAGGACAACGTGAGGTTTCTTCCCCGTATCGAGATCGAGCGGCTGTGCAACCGGCTCCAATACTTTCTCGACTTCCTCGGCGAGGATTTCCCGGACTTCCTCCGGGGAGATTTCCTTGTTGTAGCGCCCGTCCGACAGCCGCTCCGTGATGGCCATGGACGTGTCGACGCCGAGATCCGCCTGGATCAGAATGTCCTCAAGCTCCTCCAGCATGGAGGCGTCCAGCTTGCGCTTGGTGAAGATCGACGTGATGCCTTCCGTCAGCGACGCGGACGATCGGGAGAGACCTTTCTTCAGCCGTTGAAACCAGGTCTGCTTCGGCTCCTCTAGGGCAGGTTCCGGCTCGGCCACCGCGTCCGGTTCTGTGGCGCTGTCCGTTGCCGGTGGCTCTTCCGGCTCATCTGCAAGATCTGTCGACAGAAATTCTTCCGGGCCGGCAGGAACCTGTGGCGGCGGCATGTCCGGGATCAGCTGCGGCTCCGACCCGATACCGAAAGGCTCGGTGGGTGCACTCATCGAAGCGACCGGCTCGACATTCATTTCAACGGACGCCGTCACATCGGCAGCATCTTCATCGATCCGCTCCCGGACCTTTTCCGGGGTTGCCGTGGCTTCGGCAACAGCATCCGGCTCCGCGTCCGGCTTGTCCTTCCCGCCGAAGAGCCGGCCCAGAAATCCACGTTTTTTCTCGCTCATGAATTTGCCCTAAAACTCGTCCGTCGCGCTCGTTGGCTGCCGGACCGACAGGTAACCCGATGTGAAACCGAATGCTGTCCGCAGGTCACGCGGCCTTCGAAAGGGCTTCGCCCAGCAGATGCCGTCCGGTATGACCGATAATTCGGGTTTCGACAATATCACCGGCCTGTCCGCCTGCGAGTTCCACCTGCGTGAACTGCTCGGTCCGGCCAAGGCCTTCCTTTTCGATCAGGACGGGACGCACCTTGCCGATTTCACTCTTCAGATGACAGAGCAGCACGTCTTCGCCCTTCGCCCGCAGACGCGCACCGCGCTCCTTGACGATGCTGCGATCGAGCTGTGGCATCCGCGCGGCCGGTGTGCCGGGCCTCGGTGAAAACGGGAAAACGTGCAGATGGGTGAGCCCGCACTCATCGACAATGCGGAGCGAATTTCCGAACATCTCCTCGGTTTCGGTCGGGAAACCGGCGATGATGTCCGCGCCGAAGACCACGTCGGGCCGCATCCGTCTGACCTCTTCGCAAAAGCGGATCGTGTCGGCGCGAAGATGCCGGCGCTTCATCCGCTTCAGGATAAGGTCGTCCCCGGCCTGCAGCGACAGATGAAAATGTGGCATCAGCCGGGCGTCTTCCGCGATCACCGCCATCAGGTCCGCGTCCGCCTCGATGGAATCGATCGAAGACAGGCGCAGGCGCTTCAGCTCCGGCACCATTTTCAGGATCTTGGCCGTCAGCGTCCCGAGTTTCGGCGCACCGGGCAGGTCCGCGCCGTAAGACGTGATGTCGACGCCGGTCAGAACGATTTCATTGTAGCCGTTGTCGACAAGCCGCTTGATCTGGTCGACGACGACACCCATCGGCACCGAACGGGAATTTCCGCGGCCATAGGGAATGATGCAGAAGGTGCAGCGATGATCGCAGCCATTCTGGACCTGTACGAAGGCGCGGGCGCGTCCGGTCAGGCCGTCAATCAAGTGTCCGGCCGTTTCCCCGACGCTCATGATGTCGTTGACGCGGACTTTTTCGCTGTCCGAAATGCCGAAGGCAACAACGTCATGGTAGGATTTGCGCTCAAGCTTTTCCGTGTTGCCGAGAACGAGGTCCACTTCTTCCATGGCGGAAAAAGTCTCGGTTTCCGTCTGTGCGGCGCAACCGGTCACGATCACCCTTGCGTCGGGATTGTCGCGCTTTGCCTTGCGCACGGCCTGCCGCGCCTGGCGAACGGCTTCATTGGTGACCGCGCAGGTATTGATCAGGATCGCGTCCTTGAGCCCAGCAGCCTCCGCCTCGCGCTTCATCACCTCCGACTCGTAGGAATTGAGCCGGCAGCCGAATGTCACCACGTCGATGCTCATGAAGCCTCTCCGGCCTCGACTGCGTCCCCGGATCCGGTCTTGCGCCACTCGAGCGTGTCCAGATCGACCTCGCCCTCGAACTCCACCTCCGTCAATCCGGTCATGAGCACGTGATTGTCGCTCTCGCGCCATTCGATGCCGATCGGTCCGCCCGGCAGATGAACCGTTGTCTTGCGGCCGGTCTTGCTGTCGCGGGCCGCGGCAACACCCACCGCGCAGGCAGCCGTCCCGCACGCCAGCGTCAGGCCGACACCGCGCTCCCACACTTTCAGGCGGATCTGGTTTTCGTCGAACACATGCGCGAGCGAAATGTTGGCCCCTTCGGGGAAGATCGGATGATGTTCGAGCAGGGGCCCGAACCGCTCGAGCTCGTAGCCTTCGACGTCATCGACCCAGAAAATCGCATGGGGATTGCCCATGTTGACGGCGGCCGGTGTGTGCAGAACGGGATCGTCGATCGGGCCGATCTGCAATTCGATGGCACGCGTATCCGCAAACTCCTCGGCGAGCGGGATTTCTTCCCAGCCGAGCCGTGGCGCGCCCATGTCCACCGTCACGTTGCGCGGTCCCGGGCTGTCGAAGGCGTGCAGAAGCCCGGCGCTCGTCTCGATGGTCACGAGATCCTTTCCGACCTCTTCCATCAAGAGGCGCCCGATGCAGCGGGTCGCGTTGCCGCAGGCCGAGACCTCACCGCCATCCTGGTTGTGGATGCGCATGAAGGCGTCGACACCGAGCGATGACCGTTCAACGGTGATCATCTGGTCGAATCCGATGCCGTTGTCCCGGTCTCCGAGCCTGGCAATGACGTCGCCGGAAAGCCGCAACGGCTGCGCGCGCGCATCCCAGACAACAAAGTCGTTGCCCAGGCCATTCATCTTCAAAAAGGGTCTGATCTCAGACGCCATACCGGGTGCACTTCTTTCAGGTTCTTGAAAACGGATCGGTGTTTTGCGATCTGGCGCCTTATATGGCGGAAAACGCGGCAAATTACCAGTGGGCACCCGCTTCAGACCTGCCATGCGTCCGGCGACGGGGTCGGCATCACGAAACGGTTCTAAAGCTGCGCGGCCTTGAACGTGTCACAGGCGTCGATCGCGCCGGCTTCGAATCCCTTCCTGAACCACCTGGCCCGCTGCTCGGACGTACCGTGATTGAAGGTTTCCGGCACGACGTAACCCTGCGCCTGGAGTTGCAGGGTGTCGTCGCCGATCCGGCTGGCCGCGTTGAGCGCTTCGTCAATGTCGCCTGCCTCGACAAAACCGCGCTGCCGCGCGGCATAGTGCGCCCAGATCCCGGCAAAACAGTCCGCCTGCAACTCCACCCGGACCGACAGGGCGTTCGCCTCGGTCTTGCTGAGCGTGCGCCGGATCTTGTGAAACTCCGGCAGAATGCCGAGAACGTTCTGAATGTGATGGCCGACTTCATGCGCCAGCACATAAGCCTGCGCGAAATCGCCGGGTGCATTCAGCTGGTCGGCAAGCTGCTTGTAAAAGGACAGGTCGATATAGAGCTTGTCGTCCGCCCCGCAGTAGAATGGCCCGGTCGCGGCACTGGCATAGCCGCACGCGGACGACACCGACCCGGAAAACAGAACCAGCGTCGGCTCCGGATAGTCACCGCCGAGATCGGAGAAGATGGCGCTCCACGTATCTTCCGTATCCGCGAGGATGACGGAGACGAATTGCGCGGTCTCGTCGTTCGCCACCGATTGCGGCGCCTGCGGCTGAACATCGGGCGCATAGGATCCGCCGCCGTCGAGCTGGCTGAGCACGGTGAGCGGATTGATGCCCATGAGCCAGGCCACCCCGGCCACGATGATGAGCCCGGTCAGCCCGATGCCGCCGCCGGTGCGCGCGCGCCGTCCACGGGGCATGCGTAGGCGCGCCCCGCTGCTCCTGCCCCGCCTGTCATCGATATTGCTGCTGCCGCGGCGGCCTTTCCAGCGCATGGCTTACGTATCCGTCCGTTGTCCCTCCGTCATCAATAGCAGACCGGGCGTTCGTCCGGTACGTCAAAAGACCCGGCGGCGTCCTGATTGTGATCCCAATTACAGCAATTTGGCGCCTTTCGCCGGAGAATGCGCGTCGTCAGGGCTGCAATTGAAGGACGTTTGAAATGCGCGATGTCACGGAACAGGAAGCCCAACGGCTCATCAGCTTCGCACGCGACCGCCTCGGGCGGCAGGAGGGCGACGGCCAATGCTGGACGCTGGTCAACAATGGCTTCAGCGCGCTCGATTTTCACAAACCCTCGTCAACCTATGACTGGGGACGGGAAATCGAGCAGTTGCATGATGCCAGACCGGGCGATGTCTTCCAGTTCACCAGCTTTCGTGTCGACGTATCGGTCGACAATCCGGACGGTGGCGGTTACGACGAGTTCGCCGAACGCGGCACGCCGAGACACACCGCGATCCTTGTCAGCATCGACGCCAACGGTCTCGCGACCTTTCTGGAATGCAATATCGGCGGCAGCTTCAGCGTACAGCAGCACGCATTCCATGTCCGCACGGCCGACTGGACCAATGACGAGGGCCGGCGGACACGTGTTGTCACCCGTGGCTCGTTCACGGTGTACCGGCCGCAGATGGCGGCAGAGTGAAGCCGAAGGCGCACACCCCCGGTCCCTCTACCGCCTGATTGTCATGCAAGACCCGGGCGCGGCGCGTTCGAGCAACAGGCGCATATGCGCGGGCGAGACAGCAACGCATCCTTCCGTGGGTGTGTAGCTCTCGCGCGCAATGTGAAAGAAGATTGCGCTGCCACGCCCCCTGACGGCCGGATACATGTTGCAGTCAAGCACCACGACGACATCGTAAAGCCGGTCGTCACGCCACATTTTTTCGTGACTTGCCGCAAAGGGCAGTGTGACGGGGCGGTTATAGAGGCGGTGCCCGGGATCGTCGCACCAGCCGGCATCACTTGTTATCGGCTCGACGGGCAGCACTGTTTTCGGCGGACGTCCCCTGTCGGGCCGATAAAAGACATGCAGGAGCTCGAAACAGCCCAGCGGCGTTGCACCATCGCCTTCTTTCTTGCGGGCGATCACACCCGACCTCCCGAGGGCACACGGAACCGTGATCGGGCCGAGCCGGATAATTCCCCTGGTCCGGTCACGCGCCAGGGGTCTGACTTCCAGTGTTTCCGCCGGTTTGCCCGAATTAAGCATGATTTGGGTTCCCGCCCTGCGAATGCCGATTGAAGATATTGATAAACCAGACCTAAACCCCGCGTGAAGAAGAATTGACGAATGCCTGCTTGTGCGGCGACTATTTCCCGCGCACATAGAGGCAGGAACACGCATGTGACGTTTGCACAAGTTGGCGTGATCAATTGAAGACACTTGGCGAGGACCGCACCCATGACCGCCCGCACGATCTTGATTGTCGATGATGATACCGAACTGCGCGAAGCGCTCGTCGAACAGCTCTCCCTCTACGATGAGTTCGAAACCATCCAGGCGGATTCGGCGACTTCCGGTATCGGGCTTGCCAAGGACGAACATGTCGACCTGCTGCTGATGGATGTCGGTCTTCCGGACATTGATGGCCGGGAAGCCGTCAAGCTCCTGCGCAAGAACGGGTTCAAGGCACCCATCATCATGCTGACGGGTCATGACGGCGACAGCGACACCATTTTGGGTCTTGAAGCCGGCGCGAACGACTACGTCACCAAGCCGTTCAAGTTCGCGGTCCTGCTGGCGCGCGTGCGTGCCCATCTGCGTCAGCACGAGCAGAGCGAAGACGCGACCTTCGCGATCGGCCGCTACTCCTTCCGTCCGGCAGCAAAGGTGATGCAGGACGACGCCGGCAGCAAGGTGAGGCTGACCGAGAAGGAAACCTCCATATTGAAGTTTCTCTATCGTGCCGGCGAAAAACCGGTCACCCGCGATGTCCTCCTGCATGAAGTGTGGGGATACAATTCCGGTGTCACGACACATACGCTGGAAACCCATATTTATCGCCTCAGGCAGAAAATCGAGCGGGATCCGTCGAATGCCGAGCTTCTGGTGACAGAAGCCGGTGGATATAAGCTTGTGCCCTGACCGGTATTCAGCGTAAATCTTGGGCATGAGCCTTGCCCAAGACATTGCGATTCTCAGACAAATCCCGATGCTCTCGGATTTCCAGGACGATCAGCTGCGCCTGCTCGCCTTCAGTGCCGAAAGCATGGATTATCACGACGGGCAGCGCCTCTTCGAAGAGAACGAGCGCGCTGACGGCGGGCTTGTCATCACAAGCGGAACGGTTGTCCTTCTGAAAAAGAAAGAAGACAGCTTCGAGGAAGTCGACAGGGTCGGCGCGGGCACGCTCATCGGCCAGACGGCGCTCCTGACGGAAAGCAGGCGGCCGTGCCGCGCCGATGCGGTCGGGACGGTCAGCATCATCCGCATCCGGCGCGCGCTCTTCAAGCGCATGATCCAGGAATATCCCGAACTCGCCCGCCGGCTCTTCGAACAGCACTCGCTCAAGTACCGCGCCACGATTGCAGCCCTGCGGCCGATCGGCGACAAGATGGCGGAACTCGAACAGCTCAATGCCGAACGGCGCCTCCGGGATGATGCCAAGGGGGAGTGACCTCGCCTGATCCTGAACTCCCGCGACGTTGCCAAAGTTTAAGGTTGCCGCCGGTTCGCCGCCACATTTCGTTCCCACCTCCTGATCAACCGCTCCTGATGAGCGTTTCCGATGAGAGAGGAGATGACCGAAATGATGAAATCCCTGCTTCCCGCTGCAATCTTGGCTGGCGCCCTGACCGCCGCCCCGGTGGCGTTCGCCGCAAACAACGACACCACTGCCATGGAGGGAACCTACCTCCTGGTGCAGCCGAATGAGAGCCAGCGGCTTCTCGCACTCAATCCCGGCGGCTCCGTCAGCCTCGTCAGCCAGGGCCAGCAGGTCCGCGGCTACACCTCCGGCCTCGGAACCTGGGAGATGACAGGTCCCGACAGCGCCCGCGCCGCGATTATCGACTTCAACGACCCGGCGCGCGAGAGCGACAGCAACGGCGCGACCCAGATGGTCTACGACATCAGTTTTTCCGGGGAGAAGGACGGCCGTTTTGAAAGCGTGTCCGGCAGCTTTACCGGCAAGGCCTATGCCAAGGGACAGAATCCGCTGGCGGACGATGCCGAGCCGAAGCGCAGGTTCGCCAATCAGTTCGATGGAACGCGATTGACCGTAAACTGAAACCGGACCGGCAGTTCCACAAAGCCATATGCCTCTCCGCTGGCGCGCTTGTGGAGCTGCCGACATCCGGACGAATCGCGTATCAATAGCCACCAGTGGCACTGCACCGGCCCGGCCGCTTCTCTGAAAAGCCTGGATTTCCCATGGGAGGACCAACAGAATGAACGACACGACTGCCAGCCCTCTGGGCGACAGGGTGGAACGGTTCAAGCTGATGAACGCGAAAATGGCCGAGCAGGTCAGGCGCACCACAAGCTACCGCTGTCTCAACCCCTACCCTCACGCGGGAAAGAACCGGGTCCGGCGCATCGTCCTGATGGGAATGGGCTGCTCCGCTGTGGTGGGAGATCTTTTGCGTCTTTTCCTGTTTGCCGAGCACAGTCATGTCGAGGCCCGGGTGATCAATGACTACCGCCTGGACTGGTATTTCAACGACGACGCGATCGCCGACCCTCACACGGTCTTCGTGCTGTGTTCCTACAGCGGCTCCTCCCTGGAACCGTTGATCGCCTATGATTACCTTTCGACAAGAACGAACAACATCGTGGTCTGGTCGTCGGGCAAGGGCGGCGACGAGCTGGAGGCGCGCGCGCTTGCCGACGGCCATGCGGCGTTTCAGTGGCAATTGAACGAAGAAGACCCGGAATATCCGCTGTTCAGCGCCGTCGAATTCTTTGCCAGCGCGACGGCCATCTGCCGGGAACTCGGCATCCTCGACGGTGCGAACGAAAACCTGCTCGACAGGGCGGGCACGTTCCTTGCCGAAAATGCGAACGCTGCGGAAGCCGAGGCACTGGCCGAACGCCTGGCCGGGCGGGATCTCCTCGTGCTGTCGAACCCGGTTTGGGATGAATCGGTCGTGAAGCTGATCCGGATGTATTTCAACGAAATCGCGATGGTCAACATTGCGACCAATCTCATTCATGAGTTCACGCACAGCCAGATCGCCGCCGTCGGCCCGACATCGCGCCGGCTCGCGATCCTGATCCTGCGCACCCCCGCCGGAAACCCGTTCGAGGAAGATCGCGTCGAGGCAACGAAAAGCTTGCTGGCCGCCTGCCCGTCGGCGGACAATGTCGACATTCACGAGTTCAAGGCGCCCGAAGGACCGCTTCTCGATGCGACGCTGCACACCCTGCATTTCTTCGCGATGGTCGCGGCGCACCTGTCGGAAATCGACGAAAAACCATCCTTTGAGCTGATTTCCAACGCCTCGGGCAATCCCTGGTACAATCAGGGCTCAATCCGGGACCGGGGAGACCGGACCCGCCTCGATGGAGATGCCTGACCGCACGGACGACTGGGGCGAGCATATCCCCTCCGGCCACGCCATTGGGGCAGGTCTTCGTGTCCTGCTGCTCGCAAGCGATGTCCCGCTGTTCGCCTGCGTAGCGGCAATCGAGGAGATCAACGCGGTGCGCAACGGTCCTCTCGTGCTGGCCGGCGTCGCCACGGATGCGGTCATGGATCCGAAAGCGCGCATCAGCGCCGGGAAACGGCTTTGGCAGCACTATTCGCCGGAGCAATGCAGGCTTTCCTATGAACGAACCCGGTCCTATTGCACCGAACGGGGGACCGCGTTCTTTTCCGGCTCCATACACGCATCGCCCTTTCTGGACTGGATGGAAACCTGCAAGCCGGACATCATCCTGTCCGCTTTCTACGGACAGCTCATTCCCGAAGGGATCCTGCGCAGCCCGCGACTTGGCGCCTGGAACGTGCACCCGTCGGACACACAACACGGAATTCGCGGTCCGCGGCCCTTTCTTGACACGATCGAAGCCGGCCTGAAACAGGCCAACGGACATCTTGGCAAGGTTGTCGTGCATGAGCTGGACCCCGGTTTCGACGAGGGCCGCGTCGTCATCGAAACGCCCGGCCTGCCCTTTCACGATTGCGATGGCGTCCTGCCGGCAAACCCGCTGCATATCGGCTTCAAGTTCTGCATTTATGCATACCCCGTTCTCGCAAAGGCGCTGCTCGCCACCTTGCTGGACGCGGGGCGCGATTTCACACCCTTTCAGATTGCCTATTCGCAAGCTGTCGCGAAGCAACTGAAAGCCTATCGCTACAGCGGGCATATCGGCTTCTCGACTGCGCCTGCGCTGATCCGGCGCATGCGGGATTGTCTTCAGCAAAACGACGTTGAGCCGGACCGGTAGCGTTTCGGGCAGAGAGGCGCCGTCATCAAATCCGGAGCTTCAGGAAAACCGTTGGATGCGTTCCAACCCGGCGTGTTCGGCTCCGGGATGCCAGAAGGCGCCCGCCGTTTCTGCCAGGCGCTGCTGCAGATCGTCCGAGCACATCGGTTTGCCGAAATGAAAGCCTTGCAGGTAGTCGCATCCCATGGCGCTCGCGAACTGCGCGTGATGTTCCGTTTCCACGCCTTCGGCGACGATGCTCATCCCGAGGCTCTTGCCGATGCCGATGATGGACGCGACCAGGGCACGGGCGGTCTCGTCCTCAACGATCGGCTGGATGAACTGGCGGTCGATCTTCAGCACGGCGGGCTTGATTTTCAAAAGCCCCTGAACGGACGCATGGCCCGTTCCGAAATCGTCGAGTGCGATCGTCACGCCCAGCGCCCTGAGTTCGCCGAGCGTCCACTGAACGACATCGCCGATCCGTTCCAGGTAGACCGACTCCAGGATCTCGATGGTCAGTCTCTGCGGATCCATTCCGGAACTCTTGATGTCGTGAATGAAGGTCGGGTCCGCGAGCCGCCCGGCCGAAATGTTGATCGAAAGGCGTGGCAGCTCGACGCCTGCTCTGTCGAACGAAGCCAGGATGTCCGGAAGCGCCGCGAAGGTGATTTCGTCGATCCGCTTCAGAATGCCCATGCTTGCCGCCGTCTCCAGAAACGCGGAGGGCGGCAGAAGGCCGAGCCTGGGATGCGCCCACCTGACGAGCACTTCGGCGCTCGCGATCCTGCCGGTGGCAGCGTCGATCAGGGGTTGGAAATGCGGTACGAATTCGCGCTTCTCGCATGCAACAAGGAGGTCCGACACCAGCCGCTTGGTCGCGATTGCCTCGGCATGCATTTCCTCGGTGAAGAAGGACCACCTACCCTTGCCTTGCGACTTCGCGTGGTAGAGAGCGATATCCGCATCCGCGACAACCTGCTCCGGGATCTCCATCCTGGCATTCGCGATGGCGACCCCGACGCTTGCGCTGCAGAAGGTCGACTTTCCCTCGAATGCAAAGGGAGCGTGCATTTCCTGGACGATCGCATCGGCCAGGCCGCTGATATTGAGGGCGCTGTCGCCAAGCGGTCTCAGGACGACGAATTCATCCCCGCCGAGACGCGCAACAAGATCTCTTCCGTCTGTCAGCCGGCGCAGCATGCCGGCGACGGAGATCAGCAACCGGTCTCCGGCGTCGTGGCCCAGGGTGTCGTTCACGGATTTGAAGCGATCCAGGTCGATGTAGAAGACGGCGAAGTCCCGGCCACCCTGCTTGAGATCCGATATCCAGGACTTCAGCTCGATTTCAAAGTGCCGCCGGTTGGAGAGCCCGGTCAGCGCATCCTCATTCGATTCCTTCGCCACGATCTTGGCGAGTTCGTGCAGCCGCGCATTTTCCTTCTCGAGCCGCTTGATCTTCTCGGCGAAGACCGCGAATTGCCCCTGGTCCGGTTCCACCGCGGGATAGGGTCTGCGCCGCGCTGTTTCGCGAGGTTGGTCTTCCAGTTCCACCAGGGAGCAGAGCCACCAGCGATTGCCGGTTTGAGCGTCTGAAAGCGGCACCCAGCTCATCTTCTGCCAGTATTGTTCCCCGTTGCGTCGATTGTTGCGCACCTTCACGGAGAAATGCTCCCAGTTCATCAGCTTCTCGATGATGATCAGGTGATCGCCCTGGTCCATGCTCGACCCGATCAGGATCGTCCCGCGCTGGCCGACAATCTCATCGAACCCGTAGCCGGTGATCCGGGTAAAGGCGCTGTTGCACCATTGAAGCTCCATGATTGCGCCGTCTTCGTCGCAAGCCAGCGCAAGTGCCAGGCCTTCGGTGCACTTGTCGGTAATCTGGTCAAGGATTTGCGCAGGTATCACGTGTGGGCCTCGAATGAACACACAATCAATGGAGCACCAAGAGATTAGATAAGTGCAAATTTGGAATCATTTGAACGTCTTAAGTTTAGTTTGACCTCTCGCATGATGCTAGTAAGCAATTTTCGCAGAATAGGATTCAGATAGGGCAACAAGGCAGAAAAAAATCAAGCATAAATCGGAACACTGCCCCATCGGGATAAGTTGCATGCGAATTATTCTATCGCTTTGCTTGCATAATCCTGACAAACGTTGCGCGAGTTTCGGTCCTACAAAACGCCGTAGCGAAGCGCCACCCGGCACAGACCTCGTCTATCCGAGTTGCAGAGGCAGGTCAATTTGACGCAATCAGGCGCGGAAAAACACGTGGAATTGCGGACGGAACGAACATCCGCCGTGTGCTAGCGTGACCCTATCGAATGCAAGCAGATGGGGGCACGCGTGAACGTTCTGATTGCCTATGCAACCACTGAAGGACAAACGGACAAGATTGCCAGGTTCATGGCCGCAGCCTTGACCGAAGAAGGTCACGAGGTTCGATTTCACAATGTGAGCGATCTGTCCGGAGGACTGACGGTCACCGACTACGACAAGGTGATTGTCGCAGGCTCCGTGCACTCGGGCAAACATCAGCCCGATCTCGAACTGTTTGCCTTTGCAAACCGGGAGCGGTTGAACCAGATGCCCGGCCTTCTTGTCTCCGTCAGCCTCGCGGCCGCATTTCCCGATACGCTCGACGAGGCCCGCGGATATGTCGGCACCTTTCTTGAGGCAACGCGCTGGAAACCGGCGCAGACCATCCAGGTCGCCGGGGCGGTGAAGCCCGGCAACTACGACTGGTTCCAGAAATCGGCCCTGCTGGAAGGCGACCTGGCGGGACATCTCAATGAAGACCTTCAGGAGATGCGCGAGTTCACCGACTGGGAGACCCTGAAACAGACGGTCACGGATTTCGCCGGTTCCTGAGGGCGCGGTGTTTCGCGCGCGCCGGCCATGCCCCCAAGAAGTCTAACGCCCGCAAGACCGAAGAAGCCCTGCGCCCGGTGACGGGCAGCAGGGCTGTATCTGTCTTGATCCGGTTGCCCGGGTCATTTCGGGTGCGTCAGCTAGTGCGATGGATCACACCCAGGGACGGCTTTCGCCCAACCGGCCTTCAAATGTATCGATCTGCTCGGACTTCGCCATGGTCAGGCCGATATCGTCGAGGCCGTTGATCAGGCAGTGTTTGCGGAAATGGTCGATCTTGAAGGCGATGTCGCCGCTTTCAAGGCCCCGGATTTCCTGGTTCTCCAGGTCGATCGTCAGGGTGAAGTTTGCGCCACGCTCCGCCGCGTGCAGCAGCGTTTCCAGCTCGTCTTCGGACACTTCGATCGGCAGAATGCCGTTCTTGAAGCAGTTGTTGTAGAAGATGTCGGCGAAGGACGTTGAGATGACGCAGCGGATGCCGAAATCCAGCAGGGCCCAGGGCGCATGTTCGCGCGACGAGCCGCAGCCGAAATTGTCGCCGGCGATCAGGATCTTGGCATCGCGATACGCCGCCTTGTTCAGAACGAAATCAACATTCTCGGAGCCGTCGTCATTGGTCCGCATTTCGTGAAACAGGGCGGTACCGAGACCGGTCCGCTTGATCGTCTTCAGGAACTGCTTCGGAATGATCATGTCGGTGTCGATGTTCACGATCGGCATGGGTGCCGCGACACCGGTCAGGGTTTCAAATTTTTCCAATGTTCTTTCTCCTGAAGGATCAGTCGGTCGCGGCCGCCGTGTTTCGGGCTCAGGCCGCGAGGCTTGTGGTCTGATCGACGCCGAGCATCAAGTTGAGGTTCTGGACCGCCGCACCGGACGCCCCTTTGCCGAGATTGTCGTAGACCGCGATAATGGCCGCCTGCGCGCGCGCATCGTTAGCAAAGACATGCAGACGCAGCAGATTGGTGTCGTTGACGGCCTGCGGATCCAGGAAATCGGCCCGCTCGAGTGCCTCCAGCGGGGCAACTTCGACAAACCCGTTGGCGGCGCCGGCGAAGTGATCGGCGAGCGCGGCATGCAGTTCTGCCCCGGTCGGGATCCGGTCAAGACCGGCCAGGTTCAAGGGAACAACGGTCAGCATGCCCTTGTAATAGTTGCCGACCGAAGGCGTGAACAGCGGCGCCGATGCCAGCAGCCCGTAGGCTGTCATTTCCGGCAGGTGCTTGTGATTGAAGCCAAGCCCGTAGGGCGCGTGGACATTCGCACTCGTGCCCTGTCCCTCGTAGTCGGCGATCATCCCCTTGCCGCCACCGGAATATCCCGAAACGCCATGGTAGGTCAGCGGAAAATCGGCCGGTAGCAGTTCCGCGGCAACGAGCGGGCGAACCGATGCAATCAGGCCCTGCGGCCAGCAGCCCGGATTGGTCACGCGCATGGCGCCGGCAATGACATCCGCCTGGCCAGGCTCCATTTCCGCAAAACCGTAGGCCCAGCCATCGGCAACCCGGTGTGCGCTGGACGCGTCGATCACGCGGGTCGTGTCGTTCTCGATCAGGGCGACGCTTTCCCGGGCAGCCGCATCCGGCAGGCACAGGATGGCAACATCCGCCTTGTTGAGATACTCGGCACGCGCCGCCGGGTCTTTGCGGCTCTCGTCGGGAATTGAGATCAGCTCCAGATCGCGGCGCATGGCGAGGCGCTCGCGGATCTGCAGACCCGTCGTACCGGCTTCACCATCTATGAACACGCGCGCGGCCATGGCCCGCTCCTCTCCTCGACTTCAGTAAAATCGAGAGCGTCATACACCCAATCGACCGTCTTGTCACCGATTGTCGGCGCGACCAGATTTCAACGGGCCCTTGAGTGATACTCATCATTCGGCCGCATGTCGGTTGCCGCCGCGACCCGGTTGCTCATGTTGAAGAAGGCGGCCACGGACGCGATGTCCCAGATATCCCGGTCGCTGAAACCTGCATCGCGCAGGGCTTGCCGGTCGCTCTCCAGAATTTCGGCAGGCCGTTCGGTAAGTTTGACCGCAAAGTCGAGCATGGCGCGCTGCCGGTCGCTCAGCTCGGCAACACGGTAGTTCATGACCATCAGCTCACCGAGCACCGGATCGCCGGACAGCTCGCGAACAGCCGCGCCATGGGCGGTCAGGCAATAGAAACAGCTGTTGACGGCGGATACCGCAACGGCAATCATCTCTCTCTCAAGTTTGGTGAGTCCACAATCCGCCAGCATGAGATCGTTGTACATGTCGGTGAAGGCGCGCAGCTTCGTGTCATCAAAGGAATAGGCCTTGAGCACATTGGGGATCAGTCCGAGCTTCTCCTCGCACAATTGGAAGTAGGCCCTGGTTTTTTCGTTCAAAGGTTCGTTTGAATCGATTAGCAAGGCCGTGACTTTACTTGACAATTTGCCTCTCCCGTCATGAAAACTTTTATGTCGCAGCAATACAAAATCATATCATGCGGCAGAGCCACAACTAAGATCGCCTAGGGGGTATGAAATGCCGGACAAACATGACGTCGAGAAACAAAAACTCATCGACGCAGTTCATGCTGGTCTGAACCAGGAAAGTCCCGCCCTGGCGGAGTTTGCGGCCGCCTTCTATGACCGGGCCGCCGCCGAGGATCTGGTTGCCTACACCGCCGAGGAACTGAACGGCTTTGCCCGGAGCGCCTGGCAGGATTTTCAGGACCACGAGCTCGGCACCCATCGCGTCAGCATCACCAACCCCTCTACAAAGAACAAGAATCCGAAGATCGACAGCCTGACGATCATCGAGATCGTCAATGACAACATGCCGTTCCTGGTTGATTCGGTGATGGACGAGCTGCAGAACAGCAAACTCGACGTGCATCTTGTGCTCCACCCGATCTTCATTGTCGAGCGCGACGAAAGCGGCAAGCTGCTGTCTTCGGTCGCCCGGAAAAAGCCGCCCAAGCGCAAGGATCGCCAGGAAAGTTTCATTCATATCCACGTGACCCGGATCGATTCGGAAGAAGCCCGTGACGCCTTGCTGGCGCGGCTCGACGCCGTGTTGACCTCCGTCAGATCGGTTGTCGACGACTTCAAGCCGATGCAGGAGCGCCTTGCCGAAGCGATCGACACGTTCAAGACCACGCAGATCCCCGGCAGCAGCGATGATCTCTGGGAAGCCATCCACTTCCTGGAGTGGATGGAGAAGAACAACTTCATTTTCCTCGGCATGCGGGAATACAAGTTCGAGGGCGGCGTCGACGAGGGCGAACTCTCCCCGTCCGAAGGCACCGGTCTCGGACTGCTGACGGATCCCGACGTCCGGGTTCTCAGGCGCGGCTCCGAATATGTCCAGATCACGCCCGAAATCCGTGAATTCCTGAAAAACCCCGAACCGCTGATCATTGCCAAGGCCAATGTGCGCAGCACCGTGCACCGGCGCGTGCACATGGACTATGTCGGCGCCAAGATCTACGACGATGACGGCCGGCTGACGGGGGAGCTGCGCATTGTCGGCCTGTTTGCCTCCACGGCCTATACCGAGCCGACCAGCACCATCCCCTTCCTGCGCCGCAAGGTTGCCAGCGTTCTGGCGCGCGCCGGCTATGGCTCTGAAAGTCACTCGGGGCGCGCGCTCCGCAACGTTCTGGAAGCCTTTCCGCGTGACGAACTGTTCCAGATCGAACGCGAACGCCTTTTCGATTTCGCCATTGCCATCCTGCAGCTCGATGAGCGCCCGCGCATCCGTGTCCTGTCGCGTCCGGACAAGTTCGACCGCTACGTTTCGATCCTGGTGTTCGTCCCGCGCGACCGGTATTCGACCGAGGTCAGGATCAATATCGGAACCTATCTGGCGTCCATCTACGAAGGCCGTCTGTCGGCCTGGTATGTCACCTACCTGGAGGGCCCCCTGGCACGGGTCCACTACATTATCGGCCGCGACACCGGCGAAACGCCGAAACCGGAACAGGAAGAGCTGGAGACCGCCGTCGCCGACATGGTCCGCACCTGGTCGGACAACGTCAAGGACGCCCTGAACAAGGAATTTCCGCCGGTTCAGGCACGCCAGCTGGCCGAGCGGTATGCGCTGTCTTTCCACGGCGGCTACAAGGAGGTCTACAACGCCCAGTCCGCGCTTTCCGATATCGTGAAACTGGAAACGCTGAGCGAACTGGACGACACGACGATCACGTTCCACCGACCGTCCGGATCGAGCGGCAACCGCCTGTCGCTGAAAGTGTACCACTGCGGTTCGCCGATCCCGCTTTCCGCCCGTGTGCCGCTTCTGGAAAACATGGGCTTCAAGGTGATCAACGAGCGAACCTACCGGGTCACACCGGCCGACACGCCGATGTCGTACCTGCATGAAATGACCCTCGAGAGCCATTCCGGGGAAGACTTCGATCTTCCGGAGGAGCTCCAGACCCGGCTCGAAAGCATGTTCATGGCGATCTGGATGGGTCGCGCGGAAAACGACGGCTACAACCGTCTCGTCCTGACCGCCGACCTCGCCTGGCGCGACGTTGCCGTCGTTCGGGCGCTGTCGAAATACCTGCGTCAGGCGGGCATCCCGTTTTCGGAAGACTACATGTGGAGCACCTTGAACAACTATCCGGCGATTACGGCGAAGCTGGTGGAACTGTTCCATCTCCGCTTCAATCCGGATGTGACCGAAAAGGACCGGGAACTCGGCTCCGATCGCCTTGCCGGCGAACTGAGCGAGGATCTGGAAGACGTTTCCAGCCTCGATGACGACCGCATCCTGCGCCGGTTCCAGAACGCCATCGGATCGGTCTTGCGGACCAACTTCTACCAGCTGGATACCGACGGCCAGCCAAAGCCGACATTCGCGTTCAAGATCGACAGCCGCCAGATCGACGATCTGCCGCAGCCGCGGCCCTTCCGCGAGATTTTCGTCTACAGCCCCCGCGTCGAGGGCGTCCACCTGCGCTTCGGCATGGTCGCGCGCGGCGGCCTGCGCTGGTCCGACCGTCCGCAGGATTTCCGCACCGAGGTGCTGGGGCTGGTCAAGGCCCAGCAGGTCAAGAACGCGGTGATCGTTCCGGTCGGCGCCAAGGGCGGTTTCGTGCCAAAACAGCTCCCCTCGATCACCGACCGGGATGCCTGGTTCAAGGAGGGCACGGAAAGCTACAAGATCTTCATCAACGCCCTTCTCGATGTCACGGACAATCTGGATGAAGACAGGATCCTGCCGCCGGAACGGGTACAGCGTTTCGACGTTGACGATCCCTACCTGGTTGTCGCCGCCGACAAGGGAACCGCGACGTTCTCCGATACCGCGAACGGCATTTCGGAAGGCCGCCATTTCTGGCTCGGCGACGCCTTCGCCTCCGGCGGCTCCGCCGGCTATGACCACAAGAAGATGGGCATCACCGCGCGCGGTGCCTGGGAGGCCGTCAAGCGCCACTTCCGCGAGATGAACCGGGACATCCAGACCGAACCGTTCACGGCGGCCGGTGTCGGTGACATGTCCGGCGACGTGTTCGGCAACGGCATGCTTCTGTCCAAGGCGACCAGACTGGTTGCCGCGTTCGACCACCGGGACATCTTCATCGATCCGGACCCGGACCCGGCAAGGACCTGGGACGAACGCAATCGCATGTTCGATCTCGGCCGGTCGTCCTGGAACGACTACAACACCGATCTGATTTCCAAGGGCGGCGGCATCTTCTCCCGTCAGCTGAAGTCGATCCCGTTGAGCCCGGAGATCCAGGCACTGCTCGGCCTCGAAAAGGCCGCGGCGACCCCCCAGGAAGTCATGACGGCGATCCTGAAGATGAATGTCGACCTGCTGTGGTTCGGTGGCATCGGCACCTATATCCGTGCAACGACGGAGACCGACGCGGACGCCGGCGACAGGGCCAATGACCCGATCCGGATCACGGCACCGGATGTCGGCGCGAAGGTTATCGGCGAGGGGGCGAACCTGGGCCTCACCCAGCTGGCTCGCATCGAGTTCAACAAGAATGGCGGCCGGTGCAATTCCGACGCGATCGACAATTCCGCCGGAGTGAACTCTTCCGATATGGAAGTCAATATCAAGATCGCCCTCGGAGCGGCGGTCAAGTCGGGAAAACTGAACGTCGAGGAGCGGAACACGCTGCTCGCCGACATGACGGACGAAGTCGCCGACCTGGTTCTGCGGAACAACTACCTGCAGACACTTGCCATTTCGATGACGCAGCTGCGTGGCCTCGAGGATTTCGGCTTCCAGGTCCGCATGATGCGCCAGCTCGAGCAGGCGGATCTGCTCGACCGCGTCGTCGAGCAGCTTCCCGACGAGGCCACCTTGCGCGAAATGCGAAAGGCCGGACAGCTCCTCACACGGGCCGAACTGGGCGTCCTTCTGGCCTATGCCAAGATCACCCTCTACGACGCGCTCCTGGACAGTTCCGTGCCGGATGACGCCTATCTCGCGCGGGAACTGTTCCGCTATTTCCCCGAGCAGATGGCGACTGCCTACGAGGACGAGATCAACGGTCATCGACTGCGCCGCGAGATCATCGCAACGATGCTGGCCAACTCCATGATCAACCGGGGCGGCGCAACCTTCCTGACCAGGCTGATGGATCAGACGGGCGCGACACCCACGGAAATCGCCCAGGGGTTTGTCGCGGTGCGCAACAGTTTCGATCTTACCGACCTCAATACGGAAATCGACGCGCTCGATACGAAGATAGACGGCGGCCTGCAGCTCGATCTTTACACCGAGGTTCAATCGCTGCTTCTGGAACGGGTGGTCTGGTTCAAGCGCAACGTCCATTTCGACAAGGGCTTGTCGGCGGTCGTCGACCGGTTCAGAAACGGTATCGCCGACCTGCGCGAGCGCCTGGAAAGCCTTTTGCCGGAGGAGCCGGCAGAGCTTCTCAATGCGCGCGCCGCCGAATACGAGGAGAAGGGCGTTCCAGCCTCGCTCGCCCGGCGCATTGCCTGGCTGATCGCGGAACAGGCGATCCCCGACATCGTCATCGTGTCGGAGGAAACCGGCGCCGATCTCGAAACGGCGGCGGAGGCCTACTACCAGGTGGCGCATCACTTCAAGATCGGCAACATGCACGAACTGGCCAGCGGGCTGGAAGTCCGCGACTACTATGACGGCCTTGCCCTCGACCGGGCGCGTGCGATCCTGTTCTCTGCCCATCGTGATCTTGCAAGCGCCGCCATCAGGGCCGGCAGCTTCGCCAACTGGCTGACGGAGCATGCCGGTGAAGCGGAAAACCGGCACGGTGCGGTCAACGAGATCCTGGATGGCGGCCTGAGCGTGTCCAAGTTCACGGTTGCGGCAGGCCTGCTGGCTGAAATCTGCGGGTCTGCATAACGGTCGGCAAGGTGACGTTGTAAACTCGGGGCCGGCAGTCTTTCTGCCGGTCTTTGCAATCGAAAGAGGACGTCACGTGACGGATGTTTCCACTGACTTTCCGGACAACACGGATCGCCGCGCCATCTGGTCCTGGGCGCTGTTCGACTGGGCGGCGCAACCGTTCTTCACCCTGATCACGACATTCGTCTTTTCCCCCTATTTCGCGTCCGTTCTGGCGGCGACACCCGAGGAAGGCCAATCGCTCTGGGGGTTCGCAACGGCAACGGCCGGTCTCGGCATCGCCCTGCTGGCACCAATCCTGGGGTCGGTGGCCGATGCGACCGGCCAGCGCAAGCTCTGGATCTTCCTGTTTTCCATCCCCTTCGTCATC
Organism: Roseibium sp.; assembly: GCF_965232425.1. Lineage (GTDB taxonomy): Bacteria > Pseudomonadota > Alphaproteobacteria > Rhizobiales > Stappiaceae > Roseibium. Next base: position 2,502,249 of record NZ_OZ246971.1, on the reverse strand, counting down.
TGCTGCTGGATGTTCTGGTATGCTGCGCCGGGCGGAAGCAACAGCGTCGCCATAGCACTCGTCGCCTTCGCGATCGGCACGCTCTGCATCGAAGTGGCCACTGTCTTCAACAACGCGATGATGCCGTCGCTCGTTCCCCACGAGAGGGTCGGCAGGCTGTCGAGCTTCGGCTGGGCCATGGGCTATGTCAGTGCGCTCATCACGCTGGCAATCGCCCTGTTGCTGTTTTCCGCCAATGCGGAGACCGGCAAGACGCTGGCCGGCATCAGTCCCGTTCTCGGCCTTGATCCGGCAACACAGGAAGGCGACAGGGTCACCGGCCCCTTTTCCGCGCTGTGGTATGTCGTTTTCGTGGTGCCGATGTTCCTCTTCGTGCCGGACACGCCCGCACGGCGGAAAATCGCAACAGCCGTGCGCGAAGGCCTGTCGGAGCTCGCAGCCAGCCTCGCCCAGGCAAGGACAAACCGGAACATCTTCCAGTTCCTGATTGCCAACATGATTTTCAAGGATGGCCTGGTCGCCCTTTTCGCCTTTGGCGGGATCTATTCCGCCGGCCAACTTGGCTGGGGATCGATTGAAATCGGCGTCTTCGGCATCATTGTCATCATCACCGGGATCGCCGGTCTTGTGCTGGCCGGTCATCTCGATGACAGGTTCGGCGCGAAACCGGTGATCCTCGTTTCTCTCGTCGTTCTGATGATCTGCGGACTGGGCATGATTTCCATCGACAGGACGACGGTCCTGTTTTTCATCAAGACCCAGGCGGCTCCGGCGGGCGCGCAATTCGCCTCCCTGCCGGAACAGATGTTCATCGGCCTCGGCGCGGTCATCGGTGCCGTGTCCGGTCCGCTGCAGGCCTCCTCGCGAAGCCTTCTGATACGCCTCGCACCGAAGCAGCACATGACACAGTATTTCGGGTTGTTGGCGCTGTCCGGAAAGGTCACCAGTTTCCTGGCACCGCTTGCCGTCGGCATTGTCACGGCCCTTTCGGGCAGCCAGGCCGGCGGCATGTCGGTGGTGCTCGTATTCTTCGCGGTCGGCTTTGCCTTGATGCTCAGCGTGCAGGAAAAACGCGCCGGATAGCTCTCCGGCGCGCGGCAACGGTCCGATTGCAGGACACCTCAGAGTGCCCTTGATCAGTGCCGGAAGTGGCGCATTCCCGTGAGCACCATCGCAAGACCGGCCTCGTCCGCCGCCGCGATCACATCGTCGTCACGCATGGAACCGCCCGGCTGGATGACGGCCGTCGCGCCCGCCTCGGCTGCGGACAAGAGGCCGTCCGCGAACGGGAAGAAGGCGTCGGAAGCGACCACGCAGCCCTCGGTCAGCGGCGCGCTCAATCCTGCGGCTTCCGTTGCATCCAACGCCTTTCGCGCGGCGATGCGCGCCGAATCCACCCGGCTCATCTGGCCGGCGCCGACGCCCACGGTGGCGCCGTCGCGGGCATAGACGATCGCGTTCGACTTGACGTGCTTGGCGACCCGGAAGGCGAATTTGAGGTCGGCAAGCTCCTGGTCGCTCGGCGCGCGCTTGGTCACCACCTTGAGATCCAGGTCGTCGACCACGCCATTGTCGCGCGACTGCACCAGGAGACCGCCCGCAACCGACTTGACGAACAGGCCTTGCGCGCGCGCATCCGCCAGGCCGCCGGTCACCAGGAGCCGCAGGTTCTTCTTGGCGGCAATGATCTCGCGCGCAGCCTCGTCGGCATCGGGCGCAATGATCACCTCGGTAAACACCTTGACGATCTCTTCCGCGGCTTGTGCATCGAGTGTTTTGTTGAGCGCGACGATCCCGCCGAACGCGGACACGGGATCGCAGCGCAGCGCCTTTTCGTAAGCTTCCCTGAGACTTGCCCCTTCCGCGACGCCGCACGGGTTCGCATGCTTGATGATCGCAACCGCGCTCGTGCGGGCCGGATCGAACTCGCTGACGAGCTCGAACGCGGCGTCGGTGTCGTTGATGTTGTTGTAGGAAAGCGTCTTGCCCTGGATCTGCCGTGCAGTGGCAACGCCGGGCCGGTTTTCCCCGGTCTTGTAGAAGCCGGCCGTCTGATGCGGGTTTTCACCGTAGCGCATCACTTCGGCAAGTGCCCCTCCGACCGCCCGATGCGCCGGTGTCGCCTCTGCGAGCTGGTCTGCCATCCAGTTGGAAACCGCCGCGTCATAAGCCGCCGTGCGGGCAAATGCCTTGAGTGCGAGCCGCTTGCGCAGGCCGATCGGCGACTGCCCCTGATTGGCATCCAGTTCCGCGATCACGGCGTCATAGTCGGACGGATCGGTCACCACGGTGACGTAGGCATGGTTCTTGGCGGCGGCGCGGGTCATCGCCGGCCCGCCGATATCGATGTTCTCGATCCCCGTGGCGTAGTCCGCGCCCGAGGCGACAACATCTTCAAACGGATAGAGATTGCCGCAGAAGAGATCGATCCCGACGATGCCGTGATCCGCCATCGCCGCCTGATGGTCCTGATCGTCCCGGATCGACAGCAGCCCGCCATGGACCTTCGGATGCAGCGTCTTCACGCGCCCGTCCATGATTTCGGGAAAGCCGGTTACCTCGGAGATGTCCGTGACCGCCAGTCCTGCATCCGCCAGGGCCTTGTAGGACCCGCCCGTCGAAACAAGCTCGACGCCGCGTTCGGAAAGCGCGCGCGCGAACTCGACAAGACCGGTCTTGTCGAAAACGGACAGGAGGGCGCGCTTGACGGGCACAAGCTCGGGAACAGGAACGGCTTTGGACACAATGGCCATGAATTTGCCTCGCAGAAGGGGACGATCGGGGGGTCCGACGACGCCCTAACATGTCTTCGGCAAAATCGGAAGGTCCGCAAGCGCTGCGAAGCGCGCTTATTCTTCCAGCGGCAACTCGTCCAGTTCGTCGAATTCGCTGGTGCCGCGGCGGCTCAGCTTGGCGGTCGCCGTTTTTCTGAATTGCCAGCCGACCGCCGGTTTTTGTAGCAGTGACCCCGTGACGACGATCTGGTCGGTCTTCCGGTGACCGTAGACATCGGAAAGGTAGATGCTTTCTTCCAGCGACAACTCGCTTCCCGGGGCTTCGAACTCCCACGCCTCACCGTCCCGGCAGACCATGAGGACAGCGGAACCGCCCCGCAACATGGAGGTCCTGAGGCCGGGATAGAGATGAAACCGCAGTGCGTAGCGGTGTTCGGTGTCGATCGACCCGAGCGCTCTCACGGTGTCGATGCCGTCAAGGACGGTCCCGTCTCCCGAAAGACGCAAATCGCGCTCGTGGAAAACGTTGAAATCGGCTTCATAGCCGTCATGAGAGGCGGTGATGCGGCTTCCGGCCATGTCGTCCTCCCGCTCGAGGGGGACATAGGACGGACCGGAGAGGATCGGAGAGCCGAGCATCTTGCCGAATGGCTTTTCCGACAGGAACCGGCAAGAGGAGGTGTCCTCGATGGTCAGGGTCGAGTGCGCGGCGGTCGACCGGCTGACCTTTCGCCAGAGCGGATTGGAACGCGGCGACACACCGCAATTCACCACGAGCCTGTTGGTGCCTGAGGAAAACTCGAACGACAGGCACCCCGCATGTGCATCGCCGGAAACCGAAAGCGCGGGAACGGGTCCCGTGTCCATCAGAACGACCGAGCTGCCCCCGCTCAACCTCTGATAGCCCGAGTGCGGCGCGTTCAGGGGCGGGGCACCGCGTGCATCGTCATAGGCAAGGATCGTCGCCACGAGATCGCTCGGCGTGGACCCCATGCCGTTGAAATGGCCCAGCGCGCCGTCGCCGTGACGAAAGAAGCGGAGCATCGGCATCATGCGATCCACGGACTGAAGCATCGCCTGCGGCATCTCCAGCCCCTGTGCGACGAACGCCTGCCGGAGCGGCAGAAGATCCGCCAGAATGTCGATCAAAGCGCGCGGATTGCGCGACACATGTCCGCCGTCGGGCAAGATCTGCCGCGTCAGTTCGTGATCGAGTCGCCGGATGCTCTGGCGTGCAAACCGGCCTTGGCCCGCCATGGAGATGCAGGCGGACGCTACGGCCATGGCAGCTCGCAGCCGGACCACCCCGTCCTCGGTCTCGTTGATCGTCTGGCGCAGGTAGCGCACCTGTCTTGCGAGCGATTTGACGAACCGCCGGTAAAATTCGTGATCACCGTCCTGCAGAATGAAGGGCGAATGGGCCAGCCAGGAGATGATCCGCTGGGTCACGACCGGCGCTTCCCAGCCGATCGGATGCCGCCGGCCGCTGTATTTCATCCAGTCTTCGACCAGGACACGCGCATTCTGCCGCGCGATCTGACTGTCGGCGGCCCTCAGGTCCCGCAGCCAGCCGAAACCGTGCAACTCGCGTTGCCAATCCTCGTGAACGGCATTCATCTCGAACGGAGAACGTCCTTGCGTTTCAACAAGGTGCCCGGAAAACAGGAACCTGCCGCCGTAAATGTCGGCGGCGTTTGTCTCGTCCGCAGTGCGCAGATCCTGCGGCGCGATCAACAGGCGCGAAGGCACAGACGAAAACGGCTGCAGGCGGAAGAAGGGTCCGCCATGCATCCATTTCAGGGTACGGTGCCAGATATGCAGGGCCACGAGCCGCCAGACGCGGCTTCTTTCGTTCAGGCTAGCTATATTCACCAAACCATCCCCGAGACTGATGGTTTACGCGCAACTATCGTGAATTCTCCGGTTTTCGAACCCATGAGGGCTCTTCAGTTCTGAAACAGACAATTAAGGTTAGCATTTCATTTAAGGAAACAATGCAAGTGAACGGTTTAAGCTACGTTAAGAGCGCCTGAATCGGGCCGCAAAGAAACCGTCCATACCGCGGATTTTCTCGCTCTCACCCACCCTGTGCTGCGGAAGGCAGCGAAGATAGCCCTCTTGGGTGACCAGGTGCTCAAGTCCGCCGACTTCCGCTGCCTTCAAGGACACAAGATCCACTTTTTCCCGATTGCGGGCTCTGAATTCATCGGCCTGAAGTTCTCCCTCCGCTTTTTCGAGCGAACAGGTGCAATAGACGATGAGGCCGCCCGGTTTGACCCAGTCGAGAACCCTGTCGAGCAACTCGCGCTGTATCTCACCGAGCTTCTCGATGTCGTAGGGTTTCTTGATCCATGCCACATCCGGGTGCCGCCGGATCGTTCCGGTTGCGCTGCAGGGCGCATCCAGCAGGACGGCGTCGAACGGGCTCTCTGGTACGTAGGTCCGCAGATCGGAGACAACGGTCGTCACGTCCAGCTTGAGCCGCCGCATGTTGTCTTCAAGCCGCTTCAACCTGCCTTTCGAGATATCGACAGCCGTTACTTCCGCGCCGGCCGCTGCCAGTTGCGCGGTCTTGCCTCCGGGAGCCGCACAAAGATCCGCGACCTTCAGACCCCGGACGTCTCCCAGCAAACGCGCCGGCAGCGATGCGGCCGCATCCTGGACCCACCAGGCACCTTCTTCGTACCCTTCAAGCGCTTCGACCGCTCCTTTCCGGTCCAGTCTGACGCTTCCGCCCACGACGACCCGGCCACCCAGCCGTTCGGCCCAACCTGCTGCATCAGACTTGACGCTGAGGTCGAGCGCGGCCTCGCCCTGATGCGCGGTCGCGATCGCTCTGGCGGTCTCCTCGCCATACCCGTCCGTCCAGCTTTGCCACAACCAGTCCGGCGTGTTCAGCGTCTGCGGATCGAGATCCGAAACAAGATCGGCCCGCTCGCGGCCAAGCCGGCGCAGAACCCCGTTCACGAGACCCTTGTAGGGGCGTGCCCTCCGGTCGAGCCCTGCGTGATCGACAGCCAGGGAAACGGCGGCCCGGTCCGGCACATCCAGGAAAAGCATCTGCGCGATCGCGATGTGCAGGATATCGACCACCCTGCCGGTTTTTTCCGGGATCGGCCGGTCGAGCAGCCGGTCCAGAATTTCGGAAATCTCACCGCGGCGGCGAAGCGACGCCCCCACGATCGCCCTTACGAGCGCACGATCGTTGCCAGGCAGCGCGCGAAACCCGGAATGTCCCGACGAGGCGTCAAGTTCCCCATCCAGCGGCCGCTTCTTGTGGACGACGTTGCCTAGGATGTCCGCCGCGACCTTTCGAGCGGCAAATCCGGGCCTGTCCGGTTGCTCGCTCTCTTTTCTGCCGGACGGACCCGGCCGCCTGTTGCCGCGATTGTTCAAGACGTGTTCCTGCTGAGGGTCGCATGTTCGCGACGAAATCGAAGCGCCGCAGACCGGATCTCCGGCTGCGGCGCGTGTGACAGATTTTACGGCGAATACCAAGGCCGGAAAAGAAAATTCTGAACCTCCGGCCGGCGCTTATCCCCACGGTCCTTTCGAGCGCTCCGGCGAACTGTCTGCCGGCCGGCTGCCCATTCCCGACCAGGGGCCCGACTGGGGGGCGCTGCCACCGGTCCGGAAAGCCGCATCACCGCCCGTTCCAAGGCCGGAATTCGCCAGCTTGCGCAATTCGTCGATCCGGTTCTGGGTGTTCGGGTGCGTTGAAAACAGATTGTCCATGCGCTCGCCGGACAACGGATTCATGATGAACATGTGCGCCGTCGCAGGGTTGGCTTCCGCGTCCGGGTTATGAATGCGCTGTACACCGCCCGCGATCTTGCCGAGCGCGGAGGCCAGCCACATGGGCTCACCGCAAATTTGCGCGCCCATCCGGTCGGCGGCATATTCGCGCGTTCTGGAAATGGCCATCTGCACGACCATCGCCGCCATCGGCGCCACGATCATCATGAGCAGCATGCCGACGATGCCCAGAGGGTTGTTCCGGTTGCCGCCAAAGAAAAACGCGAAGTTGGCCAGCATCGAAATTGCGCCGGCAATCGTCGCCGTGATCGTCATGATCAGCGTGTCGTGGTTTTTCACATGTGCAAGTTCGTGTGCCATGACACCCGCCACTTCCTCGGGCGTCAGCATGTTCAACAGGCCTGTTGTCGCGGCGACGGCGGCATTCTGCGGGTTCCGGCCCGTCGCGAACGCATTGGGCTGCGGATTGTTGATGATGTAAACCTTGGGCATCGGCAGGTCGGCGTTTTGCGCCAACTGCTTCACCATGCGGTAGAAATCAGGCATGGAGCGCTCATCGACTTCCTGCGCATGGTGCATGCGCAGCACCATCTTGTCCGCGTTCCAGTAGCTGAACAGGTTCATCGCCGCCGCAATCGCAAGAGCAATCATCATGCCCGCCTGACCGCCGATCATGAAGCCGATGCCCATGAAAAGCGCGGTCATAGCTGCCAGCAGCATGGCTGTGCGTACGTAGTTCATCGCGTGTGGTGTCCGTTTCCTGTTCTCTCTTGCCGGCATCGGCAGTGCCGCCGGCCTGTCAAAATTCCAGACTGAAGATGGGTATTGCCGGCAATCTTGGCAAGTTTGCCTTCTGTGCACACCACGATCGCACTCTCCCGGGTGCGCTCCCGGAAGCCCTCTGCACAGCACTGTTCACGCCATAAATCTTTTTGAGAAATTGCGAGATGGAACAACGTTTTCGATCGGATTCGGTGGTTCTGAAGACGGTTCGCAGGCAGACAAATCGTGCGCAACTTAATATTGTGCAATCTAGAGTTTAACGGAATCTTCAATCATTGATGCAACTTAAGGTTTTTAGAATTTTCTTTTCACCTTCTTCCGTTAGGTCATCCAATTGTCGTCATCACGAAGCCTTTTGCCCTTCTGGGAATCGCGCGCCATCAAGACCGGTTTTGGCGGCCCGATCTTCCTGTGGCTGCTCATCATCACCGCGTTCGGAACCCTGGTGTGCCTCTTCAACACAAGAGCTCCCCTCCTATACCTTCCGTCATCGTTAAAAGATGCCCGGGTCGAGGATATGGCCGCATTCTACCGGGCATCGGAAATGTCAAATTACGGTTCTTCGTCATACGTTTATGATCCAAGCCTGTTCCGGGATGGGCTCTCGGAGCGGCTCTCGGATCTGATCTTCCTTAATCCGCCGCACGCCATGCCGGTGTTTCATGTTTTTGCCTGGTTCGACTTCGCGACAGTCAAGATCGCCTTCATTTGCCTCACGCTGATCGCGCTCTTTGCGATCCCGCGCATGACCGGGCAGACCTTCGCCCTTTCCGCCTTGTTCGCTGCCTCCGCGGCACCCGTTCAGATCCTGCTGAGGCTGAACCTGTCCGTCTTCGTGATCGCGCTCATCGTGTTTGCAACCGTGCACGCCAAGTCACGGCCCGTTTTGTCCGGTCTCGCACTTTCGGTTGCAACGATCAAACCACAATATGGCCTGCTGATCCCCTTCTTCCTGGCCGGCATCGGCGCGTGGCGATGCATTGCCTGGGCGACGCTCGGAACCCTGTTTCTGGCGTCGCTGACGCTGGTCATGTTCGGGCCCGGTCTCTTTGAAAGCTACCTCGCCTCGTTTTCGACCCCGCTGTATCAGGCCTACGCCTTGACGGCCCTGCAATGGGACACCTCCTTCCGGTCCTTTCTCGGCCGGCTCGATGTCGCGGCGGACGTGAGAACGGCACTCGTTCTGGCAGCAATTCTTGCCGGCGCGATCTGTGCGTTCCGTCTCCAGAGGACGTGGCCACATGAATTGCGGCTCGGGATGGTGCTGCTTCTCAGCGTGCTCGTTGCGCCTTCCTTCATGTATTACAGCTGGCCCTTGTTTGCGGTCGGCGTTCTGTTTGTGGCCCGCGCGTTGCCCGACTGGCCCGCGGAATTGCAGTTCCTGGCCGGCCTGACCTGGATGCAGCCCCTGATCTACATGCTGCTGCTGTCCCTCCTGCCACCGTCCCTCACTGCGCACGCGGCCGCTGTCTTCGTGATTACGGCACTGCTGGTCACGGGCTTCTTTCTGCTCATACGGCGAAGGGCGTCCGGGCCAGTGCCACGCGATAGTGAGGCCCTGCAACGCGCGTGACGGTTCGATCAAGCCCGGGCGAGGGCCGCGCCTGCCTGCAATCAGCCGGCTGAATAGGCCCCGTTTCCTGATCGCATGAGGCACTGCAAAAGCTGCCAAGCTTGCCCTATATTGCGTCCGACAGCGCGTTTTCAGCGCATGAACCGAACCTGCTGCAGGCGATCATGACAGACGAACAAGACAATCCGACACACGCCTATCGCCAGAGCGATGTTCCCAGCCTCGCCACCGATATTGAAGACAGGCCGAAAAAGCGCTTCGAGGATCTGCCGCCCGCCGCCCAGCGCGCGCTGAAAGAGGCCGAGGCACGGCGCCGGGAGATCGACGCGAAACAGGACGCCCTGCCGGACGAAGTGAATGGCCGCGGCGGCCTTGAACCGACTCGGTACGATGATTGGGAAATCAAGGGGCTGACGGTCGACTTCTGACGCCAGCAATGCGGTCATCATGCGCGACACGCTTGAAAAACTCGTGTGTAGCTGGGACGGCAAGACCACGTCCACGCTCAAGACCGCCTACGAAAGGTTTCATCTTCAGCCCGGTTTCGTGGATCACCTGATCGACCTGAGCACCGATCAAAGCTGCGACCGCGGCGCAACCTGGCTTCTCAAGCATGCGTTCTCGAAAGGTGAACCGGCGCTTTCCGAGAAACGCAGTGCACGCCACCTTGCGGCCCTCGCCCATTTCAGCCACTGGGAAACCCGCCTTCACCTTCTGCAATATTTCGACCATCTGACGATACCCGGTGAGGCCGAGCGTCCCCTTCACGTCTTCATTCTGCAATCGCTTGAGGCAGAAAACAGGTTCCTGCGCGCCTGGGCGTATTATGCGCTCGCGCTTCACGCCGAACGGTTCCCGTTACATCGGAACGAGGCTCTCGACCGGCTGAAGGAAGCAATGACGCGCGAAACGGCTGGTTCGGTAAGGGTGCGCGTCCTCAAGGCTCTGGAGCGCATCAACCCCTGATATCACCCGTCGACGAGCGTCCGGACTTCGGATGCAATCACCCGGGCAAGCTCTGCCTGAGGCGCAGCCTCGAAATGCACAGCGTCCAGGGGACTCGGCGCCATGATACGCCCGACATCGAGAAACGCCGTTCCGTACTGCTCCGCAAGTCCGGCATAGACCTCGGCCAGCCGTCTCGACTGCACACCGCCATGGGCGTTCGAATAAAGGCCCTCATACTCGAGACCCGTGAAATCTCCGAGAGGCGGCGGCGCCATCAGCAGCACTTTCGGCGCACGGCCCTCGACATCGTCTGTCGCCTGGGTTGCGGCAAACAGCACCCTGCCCATCGCAAGGCCGATCGCATTCGCGCTCATGTTGAACCGGTCCTGCAGATCATTCGATCCGAGCATGATGATCAGGACGTCGATCGGCATGTGGGTCTTGCGCACCGTCATCAGGTGCGCCAGCCCGTTCTTGTCGCCGCGTGTCGGATCTTCAAAAACGGTGGTACGGCCGTTCACGCCTTCCTCGATGACGAAGAAACCGGCCCCGAGTTCCTGCTGCAACCGGCGCGTCCAGCGGACATCATGGCCGTATCTGGACTTGTCCGTGGGATTGAACCCCCAGGTGAGCGAGTCTCCGAAGCAGACGACGGAAACGGGATCCTTTTTCAGCGCCATGAACAACCTTTTGCGATCACAATCGGATTTTCTCCCACGAGCTTAAAAAAGAACGGCACGGCAGGCAATCGGCCATCATGAAAGTCACCATTTGTTCCTTGGTTAATCAGAGATTTACCAAGAAGGCGATAGGGTCGGCTCAAAGTACTGCGTAACGACTGCCGGATATTGCATGACTGCCAGCTCTCAAGCCTATACGCGCGGCGCTGTTCTGCCGAGCTCCAATCCTTTTCAGCGCCTTGCCGAACTTCTTGACGGTAAGACCCCCGGACTTGACCCGATCATCATGACGATCGGCGAACCTCAGCACGCCATTCCAGGTTTTACGGCGGAGGTTCTTGCCGAGAACATGGCCGATTTCAGGCGCTACCCGCCGATCAACGGCTCGGACGCTTTCAGGAGTGCGGTCGCCGGCTGGCTGGACCGGCGCTACCATCTGGATGGCGCGATCGATCCAAAGGACGGCGTTCTGCCTCTGAACGGGTCCCGCGAAGGCCTCTCGTTCGGCGCGATTGCGGCCAGGGACCAGTTGGCCAAGGGTCTGGACCATCCGGTCGTGATCCTGCCGAATCCGTTCTACCAGACCTATGCGGCGGCGGCGCATGTCGCCGATGCGCGCGCCGTGCTTCTCGATGCCGTTCCGGGGAACAATTTCCTGCCGGACCTGGACGCCCTGGATCCGGACCTGCTTGAGGAAACCGTCGCATTCTATGTCGCCTCGCCGACAAATCCGGAAGGCTTCCCGGCCGACCTCGATTTCTGGACCCGCCTGATCGGCCTTGCCCGCAAGCACCGGTTCTACATTTTCGCCGATGAATGCTATTCGGAGATCTACCGGAAGACGCCGCCCACGGGCATCCTGGAGGCAGCCGCGGCGATGGGCGGCGGCTTCGCCAACATCATTGTCCTCAATTCGCTGTCCAAGCGCTCGAACCTTGCGGGACTGCGCTGCGGCTTTGCTGCGGGCGATCCGGACTTTCTGCGCAAATGGGCGAAATTCAGGGGGCTGGCTGCGCCGCAGGTTCCCCTGCCGGCGCAGGCCGTGGCGGTCAGAGCCTATCAGGACGAAGACCACGTCATCGAAAACAGACGGCTCTACAATCAGAAATTCGAGGCTGCCGAGCGGCATCTCGGCCCGATCATGGGCAACGTGACCGCCGAGGGCGGCTTCTTCCTCTGGCTTGACGTCAGCCGCTGGGGCGATGGCATTTCGCTCACCAGCCGGCTTTGGAGCGACTGCGGGGTCAAGGTGGTGCCGGGCGGATATCTCGCGTCCGATCAGTCGGACGGCACGAACCCAGGCCGCGATTTCATTCGCGTCGGGCTGACAGCGCCGCTCGAGCAAACGGAAATCGCACTTGAGCGGATGGCAAAATGGTTTGGAGAACAGGCATGAGACGCGCCAGCGCAATCCGCGGCAATGGCCGCCGGTCACCCGTCGACCTGTTGGACACCGAAAGCCCGATCAAGCGCTTTCTGAGGCGGAACCTCGTCGGCGCGTCCGGATTGGCCCTCATCGCACTCGCGGCCATGCTCGCGGCCGCCCTTGCGACATGGTCGGTGAACGACCCGAGCCTCAATCACGCCACCGACGGCACGGTCCGCAATGCGCTCGGCACGCCCGGAGCGGTTGTCGCGGACATCCTCATGCAGACAATCGGGCTGGCGACCGCCGTTTTCCTCGTACCGCTGGTGCTGTGGGGCTGGCGGCTCATGGCAGGGCACGCGCTCGGCATCGGACGCAAGCGGCTGGTGTACTGGCTTGCCGGATCCGGCCTCTCCGCCGGCGCGCTCGCGGCGCTGCCGGTCCCGGACAGCTGGCCGCTACCGACCGGTCTGGGCGGCTTTTTCGGCGACTCCGTCCATCAGGTGCCCGCACTCATCACCGGGAACATGACCTCCGGCGCCGCGACCATCATCGGTGGTCTCGGGCTCGGCGTTCCGGCCATTTTCTTTCTCCTGTCGGCAGCCGGATGGCTGGGTGGCAAGGACAGCTACGATGCGGAAATGGATCCGGCGCATGGCACACGCGCTGCGGCCGCAAAGGGACACGGCCGGTCGGTCGAAGAGGAACTGGGCCTTGATGACGACGACGCTGAATCGAGAATGTCCCTCTTTTTCAGCGCCATGGTTGGACAGGTCGAGCACTGGCGTCTTCAGGCAACCGCCAAACTCCGCCGTCTCACCGGTTTTAACTGCACCCGTCATATCGACGAGGACGAGGATTGGGACGAAGACGGTTTCGATGAGAACGACGCCGGGATAGACGGCGACGGCGGTGAGCGGCGCGGCGGCAGGTTTTCCGCCCTGCGGCGCGCGCTGACAGGGCGGCTAATGCCGAACGACGACGACGGTCTGGACGAATTCTATGACCGCGGCCGCGACGCGGAAGACGAGGATCTGGACGGCCCGCTGATGGACGCACCATTCGACGAGGAAGGCGAAGGCTTCGAACCCGATGACCTCCTTATCGACAAGGGGCCGGTTGCGGGTCAGCAGGCGATGCCCGTCGGGATCGCTGCACCGAACCAGCCCCAGGCACCGGCGGGACAGCCGGCCCCCCAGGCGCCGGCCGGCCGTGTCATCCCACCGGCTCCCAGGCCGAAACAGAGCAAGCGGGCGATCGAGGAAGCCCAGCCGTCCTTCCTGGGCGCTCCGGAGGAATACGAACTGCCGCCGTTGCGGCTGCTCTCCGAGCCGAAGGCAAGCGGCAAGGTTCCCGGCCTGTCGGCCGATGCCCTGGAACAGAATGCGCGCATTCTGGAAGGCGTCCTTGAGGATTTCGGCGTACGCGGCGAGATCATCGAAGTGCGCCCCGGCCCGGTCGTGACCCTCTATGAACTGGAACCGGCACCGGGCATCAAGTCTTCCCGCGTCATCGGTCTTGCCGATGATATCGCGCGGTCCATGAGCGCGATTTCCGCGCGTGTCGCCGTCATACCCGGGAAGAACGCGATCGGCATCGAGTTGCCGAATGCCCGGCGCGAGACGGTTCTGCTGCGCGAGCTGATCGCCGCGCAGGATTTCGAAAAATCCAAGGCCAAGCTACCGCTGGCGCTCGGCAAGACGATCAACGGCGAAAGTGTCGTCGCGGATCTGGCGCGCATGCCGCACCTGCTCGTTGCCGGTACCACCGGCTCGGGCAAGTCCGTGTCGATCAACACCATGATCCTGTCCTTGCTGTACCGGCTGACGCCGGAACAGTGCAAACTGATCATGATCGACCCCAAGATGCTGGAACTGTCCATTTATGACGGCATTCCGCACCTTCTCACACCGGTGGTGACCGATCCGAAAAAAGCCGTTGTCGCCTTGAAGTGGACCGTCCGCGAGATGGAGGACCGCTACAAGAAGATGTCCAAGATGGGTGTCCGCAACATCGACGGATACAACACGCGCATCAAGCAGGCGCTTGAAAAGGGCGAGAGCTTTACCCGCACCGTGCAGACGGGATTTGACCGCGACACCGGCCAGCCGATCTACGAGGAAGAGGAACTGCCGCTCGAGAAGATGCCTTACATCGTCGTGATCGTCGACGAGATGGCCGATCTGATGATGGTCGCGGGCAAGGACATCGAGGGGGCGATCCAGCGCCTTGCGCAGATGGCACGTGCCGCCGGCATTCACCTGATCATGGCGACACAGCGCCCATCGGTCGACGTGATCACCGGTACGATCAAGGCCAACTTCCCCACCAGGATCTCGTTCCAGGTGACGTCCAAGATCGACAGCCGGACGATCCTCGGTGAAATGGGTGCCGAACAGCTCCTCGGCATGGGCGACATGTTGTTCATGCTGGGCGGCGGGCGGATACAGCGCGTTCACGGCCCCTTCGTCTCCGATGATGAGGTCGAGGACATCGTCAAGCATCTGAAGGTCCAGGGCACGCCGCAATATCTTGAAGCCGTTACGGAAGAGGACGAAGAAGCCGAAAGCCCCTACGATGGCGGCGGCGGACTTGCCGGCGGCGGCGAGGGCAACGAGCTCTACGACAAGGCCGTCGCGATCGTGCTGCGCGACAAGAAGGCGTCGACGTCCTATGTCCAGCGACGGCTCTCGATCGGCTACAACCGGGCCGCATCGCTCATCGAGCGTATGGAGCAGGAGGGGCTGATCAGCTCGGCCAACCATGCCGGCAAGCGGGAAATTCTCGTGCAAAACGGTGTCGAGGAAGAGTTTTAGGCCGTAAATGCCAAAGCTTTGCCACACAGGCGCATTACCTGGGGTATAGTATTCGCGTCATTTAACGACTTAGGACATTGCATCATGCCGACACGCTTTGCCTCCCGTCTTGCCGAACACATTGGCCGCCTTTTTCTGGCGGCATGCCTGGTGCTCGCCTGTCTGCTGCCGGCGCACGCGCTGACACAGCAGGAACAAAAGACGCTCAAGGAGCTGAGCAGCTTTTTCAACTCCGTGAAAACGATGCACGGCGACTTCATCCAGTTCGGTCCGGACGGCAGCCAGTCGGACGGCAAGTTCTACATGGCCCGCCCCGGCAAGGTCCGCTTCTATTACAACAAGCCCTCCGTTCTCGACATCGTCGCCGACGGCAAGTCCGTCTCCGTCCGGGACCGCAAGCTCAACACCCAGGATATCTGGCCTCTGGGTCAGACCCCGCTCCGTTTCCTTCTGTCCGACACCATAGATCTCGAGAAAGACACCAATGTCACCAATGTCCTTGTCGAGAAGGACCTGATCACCGTCACGATTTTCGACAAGACACGGTTCAATTCTGGGACGTTGACTCTGATCTTCGACACCGACAACTTCGCCCTGAAGCAATGGACCGTGACCGATCAGCAGGGCTACGACACATCCGTTGCCGTCTATAACGTCGTTTCCAACGCCCCGACCAACCCCGATCTCTTCAAGATCGACTATCTGGCCAATGCCAACCAGCGCAAAGGCCGGAATTGACCGGAACGGCGCGGCCGCAAGAACGGACACACGCGGCCGGTCGGTCGTTTACGAACTGCTTGAGCAATATTGCGCCGAACACGGTCTCCACCTGACGGCCGGCGACAGCCGTGGCCATGCCGGCTGCATTGAAGACGGGCGCGGCAAGCGCTGGTTCTTCAAGGGGACACGCTTTGACATCAATCCGCTCGGCAGTGCCGAGATCGCGAATGACAAGGCCTATTCGCTCCACTTCCTTGAACAGGCAGGTGTCCGTGTCCCTGAAAGCCTGCTTGTCTTCGCCCAGGACGTCCGTACGGGCCGTCAGCTGCCCGCAGACATTTTGCAATTCGTTGAAGACCACGGCTTTCCCCTCTTCCTGAAACCCAACATCGGCCAGGAAGGCCAGGATGTCTTCCGCATTCACGGTTTTGCGGAACTGAGCGACATGCTGCATCGGCTTTCAGGCACGCACCCGCAGCTGCTTTTGCAGCCGGAGATGTCTGGCCGGGATCTGCGCGTCATCATTCTTGATGGCGATGTCCTGTGCGCCGTCGAACGCCGGGCGGCCCAGGTTACGGGCGATGGAAGGCAAAGCATTGCCACGCTGATCGGTGCGCACACCAGGATCGCGCCGTCCGACGGCAGGATCGATGCCGCGCTTGCCCACCAGGGGCTCACCCGCGACAGTGTTCCCGGCGCAGGCGACAGGGTGGCACTTCTGCCCGTGACCAATCTTTCAACTGGCGGAACCGCCGACATCGTGACCGGTCAGCTTGCACCCGGGGTCCTGGACGCTGCGCGCAAGGCAGCAGCCGTGCTGGGTCTCAGATATGCGGGCGTCGACATGATCCTCACCGGGAGCGCCCCACACACCGCTGAGGCTGTCATCCTGGAGGTCAACGCCGCTCCCGGGTTGAGCAATCTTTATCGGCAAGGCCCTGGCGAAGCGGCATGCGTCGGGGCCATTTACGGCACGCTTTTCAGTAGATTGTTTGCAAAATAGTTCGATTTTATCTGTATTAATTCTCGATTATGAGTAACCGCAAATAGATTTTAGATCTAAATTCGTTGTTTCAAATTAAATTTCACAAGACTTGATTGCAATTCTTCCCTTCAACAAAAAACAGCCATGTTTCGTGTTTCACTTCACAAGATGCCGCTGATCGCAGGCTGTGACCGCTGCTCGACAACAACAGATTTCTGACACTCGAAATCAGGCGGGCGTGCCGAAGGTGATCAATGGCAGGTGGTTGGGGTATGGCGCGTTTCACCGAACGGAAGAGTTCGGGCAGAAACCGCTCGATTAGGAGATCAAGAAGATGTCGAATGTATTGCCGCTCCGGGAGGACAGTTTCCAACTGCACAGGCAGTATCCTTCGCTTTATTTCCCCAGGGAGGGGTACGTCTTTGTCGTGGCGTTCGGGCGGTCAGGATCGACGCTGACGCAGCATTTGCTGAATTCCATTCCGGGCTATTTCGTGCGTGGCGAAAACTGCAATGCGCTTGTCCATCTCTGCCGGTCGGTCACCGCTATTCGCGGCGAGGGGAATTTTCAGCAGCGGCAGGAACCGCAGCGGTCGATCATTTCCAGTGAACGGCCCTATTTCGGCAAGATGGTCGGTACGTCGCTCGATCCCTGGTACGGCATGGAGGACGTCAGTGTCGACGACTATGCGCTGAGCCTCTTCGATACCTTCGTCTCGAAGGTGCTCTGTCCGAAAGGCGATGCCCGCGTTCTCGGTTTCAAAGAAATCCGGTATCACAACGATCCGAAATATTTCCCGAAGTTTCTCGATACCATCCGGACCTATTTTCCGGGCAGCCGCTTCATTTTCCAGAACCGCGCCTTTGAAAATGTGGTCAAGTCATCGTTCTGGAAAAACATGCAGCCCGCTGACGTTCGCCGGAAATGGAACAATTTCGAGGAACTGACCGCAGCCTACGCCGAGACAAATCCCGAGGTCTGCCACCGCCTGAGATACGAAGATTATCTGGAAGGCGCCGGCAAACTCGAACCCCTGTTCGACTTCCTCAAGGAACCGTTTGACGCGGTCAGGTTAACCGAGCTTCTCGAAACCCGGCTGAAACACTAGGTTTTTTGACAGCAATCGGATGGATGCTGCGGTTGCCGCCTTGGAGAACCGCAGCGGGACCCCGTCCGGCTGCCTATTGCTCACCGAGCTTCATGCCGGGTGAATAGGTACCCTGGGCCTCCTTGACCACAGCCTGTCCGCAGATGGTGGTTCCCTTGGCCGTGTCGAACGAAACCGTCGGTGACCCGTGAAGGTCCCAGCCGTTGTTGAGCGCCTGGGTCACACGGTGGCAGAAGGCGCTGTCATCCGTGCCCGTGATCAGCCTGTAGAGTTTCATGCGTGAGTCCCGTCAACCGCGTGCGGCAATGGCATCGGCGATTGCGATAACCCTTTTGCCCATCTCTGCATGTAACCGTTCAACCATCTTCCCGTCTACCTGGATCGCGCCCTTGCCTGCATTTTCGGGCAACTCGAACGCGTCGTTGATCCTGCGCGCCCATTGGATTTCCGCCTCCGACGGACTAAACGCGTCATGGCACGGCGCGAGTTGCTTGGGATGGATCAGGGTCTTGCCGTCCATGCCCATGTCCGCACCCTGTGCGCACTCTGCCGCAAATCCCTCTTCGTCCTGAAAGGCATTGTAGACGCCATCGAGAATGTCGATACCGCCTGCACGCGCAGCAGCGACACATGTCATCAGCCACGGCATCATGGCCGCCCGGCCCGGTGACAGGCGCGCACGCGTTTCCTTGGCGAGGTCGTTGGTGCCCATGACGAAACAGTCGAGCCTGACTTCCGGGTCCCGGCCGCAGGCACCGATGGCGCCGGCGTTCAGCATGGCTTCGGGCGTTTCCATCATCGCCCACAACCGCAGGGCCGTTGGCGCCTTGTGGAGCGACAGCATGTGCGCGACCCGCTGCAGATCCGCAGCCGAGTTCACCTTGGGCACGAGGATTGCGTCCGGGCCGGCCTGGATGGCCGCCTGCAGATCGGTTTCGCCCCAGGGCGTGTCGAGCGCGTTGATCCGGATGACGACTTCCCGGTCACCGTACCCGCCGGCGGCGATCGCCTCGCCGATCTGCGTGCGTGCGAGATCCTTGGCATCGGGAGCGACCGCATCTTCGAGATCCAGAAGCAGGCAGTCGACGTCAAGGGTTTTCGCTTTCTCCAGCGCCCGGGCGTTGGAACCCGGCATGTAAAGGGCTGAGCGGCGTGGCCTGAGCGTTGCGGTCATCGGGTCATCCTGTGGATTTAGACAAGTTGGCGCAGCCTAGAAGATTGTGCCGCGCTGTGAAATTCACCGAAGGGAGAAGAAAAGGCACATGTCAGACGCCGTTTCTCCCTTTGTTTGCCTTTGCGAAAATCATGTCCTTGGCGGCGATGACGGCGCCCAGCGTGATCGCGAGGCAGGCGATCAGGACCGAAAGCGTCAGCGCACCGAAGCCGAAGGCGATGAGCAGCAGCGTCGACAGCAAGGGTGCAGAATAGGCCGCGGCACCCAGAACCTGGATGTCGCCACGCTTGACGCCGATGTCCCAGGTGAAGAAGGCGAGCCCGACCGGAAACAGCGCAAGCGCGACAACGGAGGCCCATTCGCGCCCGTCACCCGGCCAGACCGTTTGTTCAAGCATCAGGTGACAAAGAGCCGACAGGACCGCCGTCATCAGGCAGAACCCCGCGACGGCTTCCGTCGGCACCTTGCCGAGCCGCCTGGACAGAACCGAATAGCTCGACCAGAAAAGCGAGGACGCGACCGCCGCGCCGTAACCGATGGCATGACTGCCCGAAAACCGGACGCCGTCGCCACCGCTGATCAGTAGCGCCGCGCCGCCAAGGCCGAGCACCGTGCCGAGAAGATGATGCGCGCGCAGCTTCTCCCCCGGAAGAAATGCCGAAAACAGAACGATCAGCAGCGGCCAGGTGTAGTTGATGAGGTTGGCTTCCACCGGCGGCGCATTCCGGATCGCCGTGAAGTAGAAGAAATGAAACCCGAACAGACCGACCGTCCCGAAGATCCAGACCCTGAGCGGTTGCCGGAGCAGCCCGAGGCGGCCTGAACAGACCAGCCAGATCACCGCGAGCGAACCGGAAATGCCGAAACAGAGCGCATTCAGCAGAAACGGCGGCACGGCCCCGGACCCGGCGCCGAAGACGCCAAGCGTTGCCCACATCAAGACGGCGCTCAAGCCAATTGCCGTCGCCCTTATGCGTCCGTTTTCCACCACACCCCCGCACCTGTGCGTGAACCTTCCGCGCTCTTGGCACGAATCGTCCAATATCGAAAGGGGAACCTGAACCCCCAGAAGAAATTCACTCAGGTCCTTGATCCCGGCTCCCGTTTCGGGACATGTTGGGGCACTAATTTTGACCTGTGAATCCCGGGGACTTCATGACAACTGCGGAAATCAGAACGCTGGGGCAGGACGATGCTCACAAGCTTGCGCCACTTATCGCGGAAAACGCGCAGGCCCTGAAACGCGGCGCACCGCGGCGACCAGACGACTACTACGCAGAACGCATCCTGTCGGACAGGAACGCGGAAGTGCTCGGCGCATTTTCGGGCGAGGATCTGATCGGGTTCGGTGTCTACTTCGATCTGCCCGAGCTGATCACGGGCCTGCGCATCGGCCAGCTCGATGAAATCTATGTCCATCCTGAACACCGCAACCAGGGGACCGGCCGGAAGATTATCGAGGCTCTCGTGGCCGAAGGCAAAAAGCGCGGCTGGCTTCACCTACGCTGGATTGTGCCGGGCAAGAACGCTCCGGCCGTCGCGCTCTACGAGAAGATTGCGGAACCCGACCATCGTAAGAGCTACGTGATCCCCATCGATCGCGTTGCCGGCGACTGAGCAGCGCCCGGATCTCGGCCGGGTTATGTTCCCGCTGAAAACAGCGGCGGGATCCGGCCGAGCGTCAGGAAACCGATCCGTATCACACCCTGATCGATCGCGACGGGAAGCGTAATCGATGGCAGGCCGTCGACCTGCGTTTCCGCACCTTTCAGGCTTTGAACGACGCTGCGGACAAGGGAAAAGCTGTTGTCCTGGGGCGGAAACATGGGCTCGACCAGGTCGAGCAATCCATCCGCGTTGCCGATGGTCAGATCAAGCTTGCCAGAGACCGTGCCGTCACCGTTGATTGCAAGATCCCCGGCGGCGGCGACTCGGCTGTCTCCCAGCACGGTTTCGAATAGCACCAGTTTCACGGGAAGGCGGCCATCTTGCTGCCGGACCAGCAGCGCGAGATTGCTGCCTGCCAGAAGCGCCGCCCCGCCGGTGACCTGCACGTGCGCGCGCATGTCGATCGTCGCGCCGAATTCCGGCAGTGACTTCAGTTGCAGCGCATCGACGGATACGAACCCATCCACCGCATCGGCCGTCTCCGGAGCATTGCGCAGATGGAGTTCCGCCTTTTCTGCCGCAAACAGGCCCCGCGACGCCGGGTTTTCAAAGGCTGCTTCGGGATTGCTCAAAACGGCATCGAACGCGCCAAGCGCCGAACTGGAGAACTTGACGCTTGCGCGCGCCGTGTCCCAGCGCATCTCGCCAAGCAGACCGCTGAGAGGTTCCGCGATCGACGCTGGAGCCTTGGCCTCGAATATGATGTGCCAGGGGTTGTAGATCAGCGCGACCGCATTGAGGCCGCCAAGCGAGCCCTTGGTGCCATAGCGGTCATTCGACGCGAGATCCCGGCAATAGACTTCGTAGCGGAACGGGTAACCCGCAATGGCAAGGTCCGAGCAGGATAGATCCAGCCCATTGGTTTTCATCGCCCGCAACTGGGCATCGAGTTGATCGGCCAGAACGGACCGCCCGAAGAACCAGGCGCCGGACCATCCGGCAATGACCAGCCCGATCACGCACATAAGCAGAATGTACCGGCGTCGTGTCGGCTTGCTCGGTTTGGTCTCGTGTTCTGACACAGTCTTCATCGCTTTCGGTTCGCGCGCTCTTGATCGGGTCGGCCTGCGCACTTCATTTGAATCATCGTGCGTGTATTGCTATCTCCCCCGGCGGCACAATGATAGACAGGACGATATGAGCAATTTTTGGATATTTGGCTACGGGTCGCTGATGTGGAACCCGGGATTCGACCATATTCGATCCGAACCGGCCCTTTTGAGAGGCGCGCACCGGGCGCTGTGCGTCTACTCCTGGGTTCATCGCGGCACCCAGGAACGTCCCGGACTTGTGTTCGGGCTGGACAATGGCGGAGCCTGCCGCGGCATGGCCTATCAGGTGGCGGAAGACATCTGGCCGGACACTCTGGAATACCTGCGCGCGCGCGAGCAGACCACGATGGTCTACAAGGAGCACTGGCACAATATCGAGATCGGCAGCGGCGAGCAGGTGCACGCACTTGTCTACATGGTCGACCACGGCCATCCGCAGTATGCGGGGGCACTGCCGCTGGAGGAGCAGCTTGAAATCGTGAACGGCGCGGTCGGAAAATCGGGGGAAAACCCGGAATACGTCATCAACACCGCCGCCCACCTGGAAGAAATGGGCATCGCCGACACGAACCTGGCCTGGCTCGCGGAGCGGCTCAAGTCACTGTGACGGCACGGCCTCGGCGGCGGTCTGCCTGGCCGCATCGACATCCTTGAGCACCGGAGACGGGTTCGGCGCGCTCCTGGCTTCCTCGATCAGCCTGTCGCTGGCCGTTTCGATCGTCTCCACAAGGTGTTCGTAAAAGACGTCGTTCGTTAGTCCCGGCTCGATCGGCGGCAGGATCTCGACGATGACCGTTCCGGGGTAAACCTTCCAGGACGACCGCGGCCAGTAGAGCCCGGCATTGTGTGCAATCGGCACAACGGGACATTTGAGATCCCGGTACAAGTGCGTGATACCGTATTTGTATTTCGGTTCCGCACCGGCCGGACGGCGCGTCCCCTCCGGGAAGATCATGATCTGGCGCTCTTCGGCGATCGCTTCCTTGGCCGCTTCCATCATCGCCGCCAGCGCTTCCGAGCGTTTGCCCCTGTTGATCGGGATCTGTCTGTACTTGGCCGTGTACCAGCCGAAAATCGGAATCCAGCGCAATTCCCGCTTCAGGATGAAGGTCGGACTTGCAAAAAGCGGGATGAGAGCCACGGTCTCCCAGGCCGACTGGTGTTTCATCGCTGCGATGTAGCCGCCGTCCGGCAGGTTCTCCCGGCCCCTTATTTCCACCTTGAGGCCGGCAACCACGCGCATCAGCCAGATGAGCGTGCGCGACCAGAACGGCACGATGGGCCAGCCCCATTTTCTCGGCAACAGCATCACCGGTGAAAACAGGATCATTTCGATGAGGGTCACCGCGTAGAACAGCACCTGAAAAAGGGTAGATCGCAGAAGAAGCATGGCACCAGAAAACCAGAACAGAGCAGGATCGCCGCTGAGCCAGGTTCCGAGTGAGCTCAGTTCATGGCCCTGACGGTGTTGCGGAGTCTGGCGAGGATATACTTCACATATTCGCGCATGAGAAGCCGGATCGTCGCAGGCTTCCTGTACCAGGTGTCCAGTTCAAGACCCTTGGAGAAGACGGGATAGGCAATCAGATCGACGTCGGGCAACACGTCGGACAATTCCGCTTTCGCTCTTGGAATGTGGTAGGCGCTGGTCACAACCAGCAGCGAACCGAACCCGTTCTTCTGGACCCAGACAGCGGTTTCCATTGCATTTCCGGCAGTATTGAGGGCGACCCTGTCGAGATCCACGCTCGCCTTCTCGAGCGGCATTGTCGACGACGTCACCGCTGCCAGCTGCTCACGCGTCGTGCCCGGGTGAACACCGGAAATCAGAAGCCGGTCGGCATGGCCTTCCTCCAGGAGGCGCAGCCCCTCGCTGACGCGCGCCTGTCCGCCCGTCAGCACGACGATCGCATCTGCGTTGACCGTGCTTGGCACCTTGGCTGTCGAGATCTGATGCGCGAAATAGAGGAATTGGCCCAGGACCCCGCCGGCAAGTGCCAGCAGCACCGTGACGAAGGCGATACGCAGACCGAACCGTTTTTTCCGCACCGCACCTGACGCGGGCCGGGCCTTGTGCGTAGACACGTTTCCGTGGCGGGCGCCGCTTTCCTCGGCTGCACCGGTCTCCAGGCCATTCCCAGCGGCCGAATCAAGAGCTGTGTCTACACGCATCATCCGGCAAGTGTGGCCTTCGATTGAGCCAATTTCGCGGCATTGACCAATAAATTCAATCCACTTTCGCCAAATGAGCCTTGACGGCGAGCCCGGATGTCAGGGCAGTCAGGATCGCAACAAGGAAAACAACAGCCAGCACCCCAAGGTAACCCGGCAGGCTCACGGAGACGGAGCCGAACAGGGCCGAAAGCTGGTCGGACCCGGCCTGCCCGGACGCCTGGCGGGTCAGAAGATCCACGATCACGAAACACAGGATTGCTGCAACGCCACCCGAAACGCCGCCCTTGAGACCGAGCAGCAGGAAGTGCCGTTGAAACTCCCGCGCGATGAACCCGTCCTCTGCGCCGACGAAATGAAGCACGGACACCACATCCTTGTTGCCCGCCATGGCGGATTGCGTCGCGAAAACCACGCTGAGCACCATGGATCCGAGCACGAGGATCATGATCGCAACCCCTCCGGCAACGACCGCGCCGGCCATGGCGGACAGGCGTGACGTCCAGATCGAATGGTCGTCGACGCTTGCCCCCGTAACCTGCTGCGACACGGAGGTGCGCAGCTGTTGCAGATCGAGAAGTGCGGGGTCGCCGACGGAAATCTGGATCAACCTGGGGACCGGCAGCCCGTCGAGTTCAAGACCCTCACCGAGCCACGGCTCCAGGAGGGATTTCGTTTCCGCATCCGAAAGCGCCCGGACGGAACCGATCCCGGGGAACTCCTGCACCAGGGCGACGGCCTTGTCGATCTCCCGAAGCATGTCGACACCTTCCGTCGGCCGGATCTGGATCGTGATCTCCCGAACAAGATCGTTCTGCCAGGCGTCGGCGGCGTCCCAGACGATGGACACCGCGCCGACCGTCAGGCAGGCGAGGAAACTCATGATGGCGACCACGAGCGTCAGCGCCCGGCCGGCAACCGACTGCGGCGGCACGATTGCCGCAGACGGCCGGAGCTTGGCATCATCGCCCTGTTCCGGCTTTGCGGCTTTCGGCTTCGGCTTTTTCTTGGCCCGCTTGGGACGCCCTGGCCGGTCCGGCGGCTTGACTGCGACGACAGACGCCTGCTTGTCATCTTCTGTTTCTGGTTGGGCCATTCTGTTGCCTGGTTGTCTGTCTGCAGCCGAACCCGTTGCCTTGACGGGGTTTGTTCAGTCGAAAATCGAAAGGCGTCCGTCCGCCAGCACCATCCGCCGCGCATCCACCTGTTCCAGCAAGGCAATGTCGTGCGTCGCGATCACCACGGACGTGCCGAGTTTGTTCAATTCTATGAAAAGACGCAACAGACGGCGCGCAAGGGGCGGATCGACGTTGCCCGTAGGCTCGTCGGCAAGAAGAACCTCGGGCCTGGTGATGAGCGCTCTTGCGATCGCCGCACGCTGTTTCTCGCCCCCCGAAAGGACAGGCGGCAGCACATGCATCCTGTCTCCGAGCCCGACCCATTTCAGGAGGTCTATCACGTCTGCCCGGTAGTCGGATTCCTGCTTGCCGACAACGCGCAGCGGCAGGGCGACATTTTCGTAGGTCGTCAGATGGTCCAGCAGGCGAAAGTCCTGGAAGACGACACCGATCTTCCGGCGCAGCCGCGGCAGTTCCTGCTTGTCGATCACGCTCAGGTCGCGATTGAAAACCTTGATCAGTCCGCGTGTTGGCCGGAGCGACATGAACAGAAGCCGGATCAGGCTGGTCTTTCCGGCACCCGAAGGTCCGGTCAGGAACTGAAACGACTGCGGCTCGATCTGAAAGGTCAGATCGCGCAGGATTTCCGGTCCCATGCCGTATCTCAATCCGACATTCTCAAAGCGGATCACGAATATGTCTCCTGTTGATGGAGCGACGCTATAGCCATGCCGTTAACGGTGCATTAATCATATAAAGGTCCATTAGAATCCGGAAAGCCCATCATCGGAATTGCTGGCATTTGTCCAACATTTCGTGCCGGATTCCGCCCGATCGGTCACACGAGAACAGCACTTGAGCACGCCATGACGAAAGGTCTTCACAAATGAAGATCACATGTCCGGATTGCAGCACGTCCTACGAAATCAAGGCGGAAGCTGTAGGCCAGCAGGGGCGCAGCGTCAAATGCGCCAAGTGCGGCAACCGCTGGTTCGTGTCGGCGGATGAGGACGATACCGCCGAATTCAAGAACAAGGATGCCGGATCAGAACCCGGGCCCGACGATGACGGCGCCGGTCAGGACGAGGCGCAATGGGAAGCGGACGCGCAGGATGATGCCGGATCTTCGGTTGAAGATACCGGGGAAGACGGCGACAACACGCTCGGGTCCGCTGAGGACGAAGCGGACTTTGCCGCCGACGAGGACGAAGACGATTCGACCTCGAAAAAGGACGAGGACAAGTTTGCCGCCGACCTCGAAGACGACGAAAGCAGCGACGGCAACGAGGACATCGAGTCTCAGGCCAAGAGGCCGAAGATCATCGTCAACCCGGACAAGTTCCGGCGCAATCATATCGGCGCGGTCATCGGGTGGTTTGCGCGCCGCAACTTCCGGCGTATCGGCGGCGTCCTGATTTTCGCCGTCGCACTGGCCGCGGTGGCGTCCTTCGTGTTCCTGCGCGACGGCATGGTCAAACAGTCCCCCGATCTTGCCAGTCTTTTCCAGATCATCGGGTTCGAAGTCAATTTGCGCGGACTTGAATTCAGGAACCTGCGCACGTTTTCGGAGATCGAAGGCGGCAAGCAGATCCTCGTCGTCGAGGGATCGATCAGAAACATCCTCGACGAAACCAATTCCGTCCCGGCCGTCAGATTGTCGATTCGCAATTCGGACGTTCAGGAAGTATACGCTTGGACCGTCGAACCCCGGACCAAGACACTGAACGGGCTCGACGAAACCCGGTTCAGGACAATACTGGCCGACCCTCCGCAGGAAGCCTCCGACATACAGGTCCGTTTCGTCGACCGCGGCCAACGCCAGATAGTACTCGAGTGACCATGACAACAAACATCCATACGCTTTTCGACGAAGATGCCATCGCCACGCGGGTCGCAGCGCTCGCGCAGGAAATTGCCGAAGGCCAGCCCCGGGATCTGCTTGTCGTCGCTGTTCTGAAGGGCAGCTTCATTTTTGCCGCCGATCTTGTCAGGGCCATGCATCGCGCCCAGCTTGAGCCTGAAATGGAATTCATCCACCTGTCGTCCTATGGCGCCGGTACGGAAGGTTCGGACAACATCCGCGTTCTGCGCGACGTGGAGAGCGATGTGACCAACCGCGACATCGTCCTGGTGGACGACATCCTGGAATCGGGCCGCACGCTGGCCTTCGCGCGCGAGCGCCTCATGGAGCGCGGCGCGCGGTCCGTCAAGATCGCGGCGCTGCTGGATAAACCCGAGCGCCGCAAAGCTGCCATATCTGCAGACTATGTCGGGTTTGCCTGTCCTGATAAGTTTGTCGTCGGATACGGTATGGATATGGGCCACGCGTGGCGGCAGTTGCCCTTTATTGGATATGTTGCGCCTTCGGAAAACGAAGCGGCGGCTGACGGCAAGACAGGAGAGTGAGCATGGCTCGCATTCTTCTCACAGAAGACGATGACGCGGTAAGAAGCTTCGTGAAACGCGCGCTGGAGCTGGACGGACATACGGTCAGCGTCGCCGAGGATGGCGGCGAGGCCGTTGAAGTCCTGACCGACGAAGACGGCGGTTTCGACCTTCTTGTCTCCGATATCAAGATGCCCGTCATGGACGGCATCGCGCTTGCGCTGCACACCGCCCGCGACTTTCCCGACATGCCGATTCTGCTCATGACAGGCTTCGCCGATCAGCGCGAGCGGGCCAACGGATTGGACGCTCTGGTTCACGATGTCATCACAAAGCCGTTCTCGCTGGCCGACATCCGCAAGGCGGTGCGCAACGCCATTTCCGGCGTTCTGCCGGAGGACACGCGCAGATACGCGTAACCGATACGAATTCCACTGAATGACCGAATCGATTGGGAGTAGATCTGCCGATCGAAACCCGTGATACTTCTGCCAAACTTGCCCGTGCCAAGACTCGATTGCGGAGCAGGCGCCTTTGAAAGATCTGTTCGCCACAGGGTTGCCTTGGGCGACATGATTGCTTTTCTCGATCTTGTAGTTCGTTTATCGTCAACTGATTACATTTTTTCCTCCTTGCGAAAAAGGAGCAGACGCATGCTTCAGGGTTCGAAGGCATTCAGGTTTTTTGGCTTATTCGCAACTATCGTTTCCCTGGCTTTGCTTGCCAGCCCGGCCAATTCCGAAACGCGCGTGGCACTTGTCGTCGGTGTCGGCGCGTACGACAACGCCACCTATCTGGAGAACCCGACCCGCGATGCATCCGCCATTGGGCGGGCATTGATTGCTGCCGGGTTTGATGTCGATATCAGCCTGAATGCCGATCAGAGTAGCCTGGGGCAAGCGCTTCTCAAATTCATCAAGAAAACCGAAGGGGCCGACGCGGCGGTTTTCTATTTCGCCGGCCACGGTATTCAGATCAACACCAAGAACTATCTTCTTTCGAAAACCGCCAAGGTGGAGAATCCGCTTCTGATAGATCAGGATGGTTTCGAACTCGGAAGAATTCTCGACCTGATGACGCGAAATGCAAAAACAAGTATCGCGATCATCGACGCGTGCCGGAACAACCCGCTTGCCGATGCCCTGCAGGCTGCGACAGAGCCAAACGTGCGCAGCGCCTGGGGCATGTCCCGGGGATTGGCGCCGCTTCACAAGGCTTACGCCAACTCGTTCGTGGCCTTCGCGACGTCTCCGGGACGGGTAGCCTACGACGGCACCGAAGAACATTCGCCATTCACATCTGCGCTGCTGCGTCACATTTCGACGCCGGGCATTGAGATTTCAGCTCTCCTCAAACGGGTCACTGGTGACGTGCTGGATACCACTTCCGGGGGTCAGCGCCCCGAAATCGTGGCGTCGATGGCCAGAGAATTTTACTTTTATAAGCCGAACGTCACGATCGAAGGCGATGTGGTGGTCCAGCAGCCGGCCTCGCAGGAAACGACCGCTGTCGAATTGTTGCGCGCTGCGATGAACCTTCCTGCGGGCAGCAAACGCAGTTCGTCACTACGGCTGATTGTTGAGCGGTTTGAAGGCACGGCCACGGCTGAAATTGCCAAGAACCTCCTGGACTCCACAGCCGAACAAACAGTCTCATCAAAGGGGTCCCAAGAAAAATCCAACCCCGACGTGGTCGCAAAACTCGGGGACAGCAAGCCCAAAAAGGAACTTTCCAAAACGCAGGACAAGCCCGTTGCGCTCAGTCCGGAACAGGCCGAGCGAGCCTTGAGCCTCGACAGGGATCGGATTGCCGAAATCCAGAAAACCCTGAACCTCCTTGGCTATGACCTGGGGCGTGCCGATGGCGATTTCGGACAAAGATCCAGACGTGCACTCAGGAGCTTCCAGGTTGCCAATCGCGTTCCCCAAACAGGATTCCTGGATGCAAAGACGATCAACGCCTTGTCAAAAGCCATCGAGGCCGCTCCGAAATCATATGAAGGCGAATGGCAGCTGATTGTCTATCGGGAGTGGCTCGTTGATGACAAGGGTTGGGCACCTAACAAGAAAGGGACGAGAGAGGTTCTGGTTTCCGCAAGGCTCAGCGCGCGGGACAACAGGTTCTACATTCGCTCGTATCATTACCGGACGATTGAACCCTACGAACCCTTCTCCGATTTTGATGCAACTTATACAGATTCCGGCCGGGTTTCGCTGAGGGGCGGCATAAGCACCCACTTCAAGGACGCACAGTTTGTGGTGCCGAACATGAAACGTCTGTCCGCTACACTTCAGTTGCCGGAGATCGCACTTGTCAGAAAAAAAATCGACGCCAGCGCCAACAGAATAGATCCGCACTTGAAGTTCCATGTCAGTATGAGCCGCATCAGGTGAGGACTTGCAAATAGCGGTTCCCACGCGTTGATTGACGCGCTCGGTCGCATCTTCTAACACGCAGGCATGATCACATTCGCGTTCGCGGTTTTCTTCCTCATCATCACACCCGGGCCCGGCGTCCTGTCGGTAGCGGGTGTCGGTTCGGCCTTCGGCTTTGCCCCGGGCGCGCGCTATATCGGCGGATTGTTCGTTGGCACCAATCTGGTTGCGCTCGCGGTCGTGTCCGGCATGGCGGCGGTCATCCTCGCGAATGAGAACATCCGGGCCGTTCTCATGGTCGCGTCGATGGGATACCTGATCTATCTCGCCTACAGGATCGCGTTCGCTGGCTCGCGCATCGGTTTCAGCGAGGCGAAAAAGGCGCCCGGTTTCTGGTCCGGCATTATCCTGCAAACAGTGAATCCGAAGGCCTACGCGGTGAACACCGCGCTCCTGACCGGGTTCGCGTTCTGGCCGGAGAGCCTGTTTGTCGAACTGGTCCTGAAGTTCCTGATCATGAACATGATCTGGTTGCCGATCCATTTCATCTGGCTTTATGCGGGCATGGCGTTGCACCGCCTCGATCTGGACCCGCGCGTGCAGCGCCGCATCAACTTCGCGATGGCGGCATCGCTTCTGGCCGTTGTCGCCCTGGCGTTCTTCGCGCAATCCTGATCCCGGTTGAAGCCGGCCATCGCGTAACATTCCTGAACGGAACTGCGCGTTTCTGCGTCATCTTGAGGTGTTTCGGCCTCTTGTTATAGACTTCCCGAGGTGCAGGCGATCGCCCGGCATCCGGCGCTCCTGCGATCGATACGGGACCGGGAAGACCGGAGCAGGGCGGTTCGCAAAAATGCACCAGTGACGGGGTGGGGTGATGCGTCGCGTTCTTCTGGGACTGTTCGTGTTGATTTTCCTGGCAACGGCCAAGGGTCTTGCCGCGGAAAAACGCGTTGCCCTGGTGATCGGCAACGCGACCTACGAACATGCCGGCGAATTGGCCAATCCCCTGAACGATGCTGACGATATTGCCGGAAAACTCGAGACCCTCGGCTTCGAGGTAGTGAAGGGGACGGATCTGGACTTCACCGGCATGCGGCGCACCGTCCGGGATTTCGTGAACTCTCTGCGGGACGCGGATATCGCTCTGTTCTACTACGCCGGACACGGACTGCAGGTTCGGGGCAGGAATTACCTGGTTCCCGTCGACGCCCAGCTGCGCTCGGAAAACGATATCGATTTCGAAGCGATGCCGATTTCCCTGGTCATGTCCGCGATGGAGCGCTTGAGCAAGACCAACCTGATTTTCCTGGACGCCTGCAGGAACAACCCCCTGGCCCGCAATCTTGCCCGCTCGATGGGAACCCGGTCCACCTCCGTCGGCAACGGCCTGGCCCGGATCGGTTCCGGTGTCGGCACACTTGTTTCCTTTTCCACCCAGCCCGGAAATGTCGCCCTGGACGGTGACGGCCGCAACAGCCCGTTCACGGCGGCCCTCGTCGAGCATCTCGGGCACCCCGGAGAAGATATTTCGCAAAGCCTGGTGCGGGTCCGCGTCGATGTTCTTCAGGCAACCGGCGGCCAACAGATCCCCTGGGAAAACTCATCCCTGACCGGAAAGGTCATCCTGAAGCAGCAACAGACCTCGGCGACCGGCCCGACACCCGACCTGCAGATCGAGCTGGCTTACTGGAACTCCATCAAGGACGCGACCGACACAGAATATTTCGAGAGCTATCTGTCGCAATATCCGAACGGAAAATTTGTAGCAATCGCGCGTCTGAAACTGCAGGATCTGAAACGTCCGAGGACGTCCGCGAAAGAACCCGCCGAACCCCCGAAACCGGTCGAGAACAACCCGTCTGCAGACCCCCAGGTCGCGGTTCTGCAGCCGCAGGAAGAACCTAATCGAGAACAACAGCCGCCCGAGACCGGGAACGACAAGGCCCTTGTCCGGTCCCTGCAGGCCGAACTCAACCGCCTTGGCTGCAAGGCCGGAACGGCGGACGGCGTCTGGGGTCGCAAAAGCAGGCAGGCGCTGGAAAACTATGCCCGGCATTCGGGCCGCAGCGTTGCGGCACTGGACGTGTCACCGGATCTTCTGGAGCGGCTCAAACGCGATCCGTCGCGCGTCTGCCCGGCCGCCAACGGACCGGGTTTGAACGGCAGCTGGATGCTTGTCCGCATTTCCAGGGGACCATGCGGCTGGGCGCGACAAAGTCAGATCGTTCAGATCAGGGACGGTGTCATCACCCGCGGCACCAACTGGAAGGGAACGGTCAGCGAAACCGGCCGTGTCGATATCAAGCTCTATTTTTTTCACGAGGGCCGAACTCAAAGCAATACTCTGACCGGAACAATCGGCGAGGATGGCGGCAAGGGGACGTTCCGGCACGATCAGGGCAATTGCCGCGGCAATTTCACGATGACCCGGCAGTAAAGTCTTCAACTCCGGTTCTGTCATCCACCGCCATTCGGACTGAAAGGGCTATTGCCTGCGCGTCCGCCGGAGATACCAGGGCTGCCTGAAATCCGATTGGGCTAGGGCCCTCATTGCGGCAGGTCGTCCAGCTTGAACCCGGCCGAGCGCAACAGGTCGCCAAAGCCCGTCTGATCCGTCACCCGCGCCCGTCCCGAAGGATCGTTTTCCGTCACGAAGCCGAGCGCGTCGAACCAGGCGCCTCGGGACGCGGCGTCCGCGGCGTCTTCGGCCAATCGGCCCTCGCGGCGCTCAACAAGGCCCTTTGCCGGAACGAAGAGCTCACCCGTGTTTTCATCGGCAAGCAGGACCTTGAACTCGTAAATCCGCCCCGGCGCCAAAGGTTCGCCGGTCATGGCCAGATCAAGGGCATAGAGGCCGGGGCCGAGATCTCCGCTCATTGTCCTTTCCGCAACAGGCGCGCCGCCACTCAGCGGGACGAGTTCGGCACGCATGACCCCCTTTTTCGGAGCGTTAAGTGACCACAGCAGTGCAGGAGAGGCCGCGAGGCTGACCCCGCCGCCTTCCGGTATCAGAATCTGGACAACCCCGGGCGCAGAGAGGATTTCCCGCGTTCCGGCCCCGATCCTGTCTGCAGGCGCGCCGGCCGCAGGCGGCACGAAGACGATCTTTGTGGCAGGCAGATCCTGATCCGGGGCACCGGTTGTCCAGATGAACACAAGCGCACCCAAGCTCCCCACGGCTGTCGCGGCGAGCATCAATATTATGGTGCGCAAAACGCTTCTCACGGAAATGCCCTTACGAACATGTCTATAAAAGCCCCTTTATCAGCAGGATCCGGTGTTTTCTCTGCCCGTCATCGTGCAGCAACTCTCCAGCCGGTTCGAGCGCGGCAAAGCCATCCAGGAGCTGCGCAAATTCTTCCGAGCAGCAGATCGTTACGCTGTCGCCGGCCCGGTCATTGACCGTCTTGCCGAAACTCTCGATCCGGGCGGCGGTATTCACCGTGTTTCCGATGAGATTGTATTTCATTGCGTGCGTTCCGCCAATTGCGCCGCCAAAGACCTCTCCGCAATGCAAGCCGATACGCAGGTGGTAAGGCCAGTTTGTTTTGCCTTGCGCATTCAGGCGGTTAATCGTGTCACGCATCGCAAGCGCGCAAGCGCATGCGGCGCGGGCGTCGGCCTGTTCCGGACAATCGACCTGATTCGGCAGGGGCGCGCCGAACGCCACCAGAATACCGTCTCCGGTATATTTCTCCACGAATCCCCGGTGATCTGCCGCATCGGCTCCCAGAGCGTCGAGTACCGTGCTCATCCAGTCCATGAAGTCCTCGGGTTCGGCCCCACCGCTCACACGGGTCGAGCCTGCAATATCCGCATAAAGCAGACTGACGGTCAGCCGGCGCGGAACGGGCTTTCCGCCAATCAGGATCTGCTCCCGCTGCAACCAGATTTCCTGCGAAAGTTCAGGTGACAGCTGGCTTTGAAACAGTTTTGAAAGCGTGGTCCGCTGGCGGCGCGCCACGATTGCGACGATTGAGAAGGACATCAGGAACGAAACCAGCCAGGCCAGCACGACAGGTACGGCGGGCAGCCAGGCTCCCAGGCTCATGGCGCCCGACATCAGGATCAGAACCGACAGTGCGCCGCCGAGACTGACGGCGAAGGTCAGGGCGGCATTGCGCAGGAACAGGGCGATCGCAGCACCGATCAGGGCCGCAACGGCAACAAACAGGCTTTGAAGCGGTTTCGGAACATCCCACAGCGGCTGCAAGTCTCCCGCAGCATGATCGAGAATTTGCTGAACGATCGTCGCGTGCAGTTGAAGACCGTAGACGAACCTTGCGCCGGAGCGCCGGTTCACCGGCGTGACGAAGTGGTCCTTGATCGTGTCGCTGATCAGTCCGATCAGCACGGCCTTGCCGCGAAGCGCGCCGTCCTCGATGTTTCCCTCAAGCAGATCGCGTGCGTCGACAACCGGTGACATTGGCGGCGTATTCGGAAACCGGGTCATGACCTGGTAACCCGTTGTATCCACCTCATTGTAGCTGCCGAACCCCGGGGGCAGGGGCGGGACAGGCATCTGGCCGAGGAGAACGACACGGGTGTCGGCCGGCGAAGGCACCGGGTCGGTGCTGCCGAGCATGTTCATCGCGAGTTTCATCGCAAAGGACAGATGCAGGGCTTCGCCATCCCTGACAAGCAGGAGGGACCGTCTCGTGACACCGTCGACATCAAGGGGCACATCGGAAAACCCGAAGGTGCCCGCCTGCTCCGACACGGAGGGTGCGCGGATCAGGATGCTGCCGTCTTCGGCGAGCTTCGTGATCGTGACGACACGGCTGTCTTTCAGGATCGCATCAAGCGTTTCGGACCCGGGTTCGACCGGCCGGTCGCGGTAAATGTCAATGCCCACGGTGGCGGCATCCGCATCAAGCGCCGCGCCCGTGATCTGAGCCAGCTTGTCGTCCGAGAGCGGCCAGCCCCAGTCGCCGAGATCCGATTCGTAGATCGCGACAACAACGACGTCCTCGGTCTGGCCGCTTTCGGCCAGATAAGATGTCGTGAAATCATAGTGGGCCAGCTCGAGAGACTGCAGCAAGCCCGCATGACGGAGCAGGATCACCACGAGAAACACGAAGGCGGACACTGCAAGCCACAGCGCGATCGACATGTTTCGCGACAGAATCCACCCCGGCATATTCATCCCTGGTCAGCGTGTTTCCAGGGATCATATCCCGAGTCCGGATAAAAGCCACTGCCGCTGCATAGAGGCACGAAAAGCGCCGATCGCTGACGCCGGATGCACGATGCATCGTTGTTTGCCTGTCATGGAAGCCTGTCATGGAAGAAAGCAGTGATCCGGCCCACCGCAGGAGGTGCCGGCTCACAGGTCGATCAATACCGCTTCAGAAGCCGTTCCAGATAGTCCAGTTCCAGTTGCGGCCGGGACGGGTCGGAGAAGCGTCTGCGCAATTCCTCCAGGATGCGGCGCGCCCGCTGCACGTCGATTTCGTCCGGGATCTGGACACGGTTGTTGAAATCAGGCCCTTCAGTGCGCCGCGGCCGTCCGAGCGGGTCCTCGTCGAGCGGCGAGGGTCCGTTGGGGTTCCCGGCACCTTCGCCCTGTCCCATCATCTGCTCGGTCATGCTCTGGGCACCGCGCCGCAGCGCATCAAGCGCATCGCCCTGTTGCCCGAGGGCCTGCTGGCCCTGCCCCTGTCCGAGGGACTGCTGGGCATCTCCCATGGATTCGCCCGCCTGGCCGAGCGCCTCGTTCTGGCCCATGCCGTTCTGGCCGAGCTGATCCATCAGCTGCTGCAGCTGCTGCGCCAGGTCACCCTGGCCCTGCTGAAGCTGCTGGAGCATCTGTTCGAGCTGCTCCTGGGTCAGCTGCTGTCCCTGGCCCTGTTGCCCTTGTTGCTGCTGGCCCTGCTGCTGATTGCCGCGCTGACGCTGCTGATCCTGGTTGAACCGGTGGGTTTCATCCATCAGCTGCTGCTGTTGCTGGATCATCTCACCAAGCTGGTTGAGCATCTCCATCATTTCGCTGTTCATGCCTTCCGGCATCATCTGCGGCCTGCCGGCCTGGAGATTTTCCAGCATCTGCTGCATCTGAGCCAGAAGCTCGCGCGCGGCATCGCGCGACCCAGTCCGGGCGAGTTCCTCGATCCGGTCCAGCATCTCGCTCAGATCCTGCTGATTGAGCGTCTGCTGGTTTCCGTCGAACGGCTGCATCGCCTGCGGGTTCTGGCGCATCTGTTCCGCCAGCGCCTGCATGTATTCGTTCAGTGCCTCGCGCAGCTCCTGCGTCAGCCTGGCGATTTCCTCGTCGCTTGCACCTTCTTCCAGGGCCTTGCGCAGGGCTTCCTGGGCATCTCTCAGTTTCCGTTCGGCAGCAGACAGGTCGCCATCCTCGATCGACAGCGCCAGATCCCACAGAAGCGGCAGCATCGCCTTGAGGTCGTCATCGGTTTCCGCGCTTGTCAGCTCGCCATAGGCAAACCGCATGCCCAGGTAGTTGCGCGCCCTGAAATCGAACAGTTCGGGCGCAAGCATCAGGGCGTCCATGGCCGTGATCACCTGCGCGTGGTTCTGCGCGTCGAGGGCAAGGTTGCGGCGCTGTTCGACGATCGCCCGCGCCAGCGGCTTGGCGAAGCGGCGTTGCGGCAGCGTGATGCGGTAAGGCGGCGACAGGCCTTCCTGCGAGGCCTGGTCGCGGGCAAGGAGGGTCAGGTCGACTTCGGACCCCGCCCAGGGGTGCGAGGTCAGATCGCGGATGGTCTCAGCCGTCTTGGCCGTTCCGGAACGCGGCGGCAGGGACAGCGGAAACTGGGGCGCCTCGACGAGCGGGCGCGGAACCCGGTCCTGATGATCCGGATTGGGCAGGGGCGTGATCCGCGCCTCGGCGGCGACGACGCCATAGTCGTCATTCACGAGATAGGAGAATTTGAGCGCACCGCTCAGCTGCGCTTCCGGGTCATCGGTCAGACGGATTTCAGGCGCATCATCCGGCTTGACCGCAAACACGAACCTCAGGAAAGGCTCTTCGGGTGCGTCCGTGTTGGAGAGTTCGACGACCCCGGTCGTTTCAAGGGTCAGCCGCCTTTCGACAGGCAGCAGCTTGGCAAGGTCGGCGTCGGTTTCATCGCCGAGGGCCTGGTCCGGTTCGATGACGGTAGGCTCGGCGTCATCCGGACCGGCAAACGTCATGCTGATTTCCTGCGACCCTTGCGAGCGCACCACGAGCACCGAGCCTTCGGGCACGTTGACCGGTGCGCCGGCATCGCGCAGCTACGCACTCTCCCCGGTAAGGTAGACCGGCGGCTCGCTCGTGTAGATCGGGGGCGTGACCCAGGCATCCAACCGGCTCGGCGGCTCGACGGTCTTGAACGGGTTCTGGAATGCGGATGTCAGGCGGCCCATATGGTCGCCCTTGGCAGCGGCGAATCCGATCACGAGCAAGCTGGCGGCCAGAACCCGCAGCGCCCAGGGATCCCGCCGGAAGGCCTGCGGATCCGGTGCTTTCGAGCGGATCAACGCGACGGCCTCGGCGGTCCGCCGCTGGTGCAGGGCCCAGATTGCCCGGCTTTCTGCATTGTCGGAGCCGACCGAAAGATCATCTTCGAGCGTCGTCAGCGGCCGGTGCTTGTAGCCTGAGGTTTTTTCAACACGCTGCAGCGCGTCGTCACGCGACGGCCATGTCAGGCGGACCAAGTCCTTCGATGCCCAGACCACCGCGCCGGCGAAGAGCGCAATTCCGGCCAGCCCGATCCACACGGGCAAAACTGTCCACAGCCCAAGCCAGGACAGGCCGACATAGATACCGACGACGACGAGCACGGGCAGCACCGCGCGCCACAAGCGTTCGACGAACAGGGAAACCCGGCTTTGGCCGATCAGTGTCTCAAGGCGTGACTGGATGAAGTCCCGCCAACCGGATGCCCCGGTATCCTTCGACCTGCCTGTATCCTGATCGCTCTCTATCCGGCTCAAAGGCACCTCCGGTTCGTATCCCGATGCCGAGGCAACCGCGGTCACCGGCGTCAGGATTGGCCCACCACCCTATAAAGTGAGGCATAAGCAGCCATCCGGCAACCGGTCGGAGCAACTAATTACGGACCGATTGCGTCACGAAGCCTTGAGCCAATCCGGCATTTGATCGAGTCCGAGCAGTTCGTCATAGGACGGTCGCGGACGCACGACCGCGAATTGATCTGCGTTTACGAGCACTTCCGGGATCAGAAGACGCGAATTATAGGTGCTGGACTGCACCGCGCCGTAGGCACCGGCGGAATAGATCGCCAGGATATCCCCAGCCTCCACTTTCGCCATGTCGCGGTCCTGCGCGAGAAAATCCCCGGTTTCGCACACCGGTCCGACGATATCCGCCCTGATTCGGTCAAGATCGCCGCGATCTTCCTTCATCGGCCGAACCTCGTGATGGGCTTCATAGAGAGTTGGCCGGATCAGGTCGTTCATGGCCCCGTCCACGATGACAAAGGTCTTGTCGGCGCCGTCTTTCACATAGATTACGCGCGTCACCAGGATGCCGGCATTGCCGGCGATCAGCCGGCCCGGTTCGAACATGACGGTACAATCGAGCTCACGGACGTGTTTCTTGACCACCTGTGCGTAGGCATCGGGATGCGGCGGCGGATCGTTGTCGCTGACATAGGGAATGCCCAGACCGCCGCCCAGATCGACGTGATCGATCTTGTGGCCCTGGCCACGCAGGTCGGATATCAGCTCTCCGAGACGGGCAAAGGCATCATCGAACGGTCCGAGCTCGGTGATCTGGGAGCCGATATGCATGTCGATGCCGGTGACCTCGATGCCCGGAAGTTTTGCAGCATGAGCGTAGACTTCACGCGCGCGCTGCCACGGAATGCCGAACTTGTTCTCCGCCTTGCCGGTGGCGATCTTCGCATGGGTTTTCGCATCGACATCCGGGTTGATGCGCATGGAGACCCGCGCGACGCGCCCCATCTCGCTCGCAACGCGGGAAAGCTGCTGCAGTTCCGGCTCCGACTCCACGTTGAAGCACAGAATATCCTCTTGCAGGGCATAGGCCTGCTCGGCCTCGGTCTTGCCGACACCGGAAAACACGATCTTGCTGGCGGGAACGTCTGCGGCCCTCGCCCGGCGCAACTCGCCTTCCGACACCACGTCCATGCCCGCACCGAGCTGTCCGAGCGTTTTCAGGACGGCCTGGTTCGAGTTCGCCTTCATCGCATAACAGACCAGCGACGGAATATCGTCGAAAGCGGACGCGAACACCTGGTAGTGCCGGGTCAGCGTGGCGGTCGAGTAGCAGTAGAAGGGCGTGCCGACCGCACGCGCAATCTCCTCGATTGCGACATCCTCGGCATGAAGCGCGCCGTTTTTGTAGTCGAAATGATGCAAGACTGCCTCGCTGAGCTGTCTGAAAACCTCGTGCAGACCTGGATGCGCCCCCGATCCTCGCTGCAGTTGGTGTCAGTTGATCAGGAAATCCAGAAAGAAGGACCTGTCGTCGGTTTCCGGCTCAAGTTCCGGCGGTGCCGGCGCTGTTGCGGGATCAACCGGTTCCGACAGTGTGTTTTGTTGTTCCACCGGCGTTCCGGGAACATCCAGATCGCCCTTCCGGCCGCATGCGGCCAAGGTTGTGCTCAGACACAGACAGACCACTGCCAGAGTTCTGATCCGGATCACCATGCGACACTTGCCCTTTTCGGAATTCACCTCGTTCGTTCTTCTCCTCGCACGGCACGAGCCATTCGGCAAGACCATAGGGTTGAATGGGTGTTGCGCGGGGAGAATTTGCAGAGTTGCTAGTCCCTTGAAAGGTCCTTCAGCCAGCGACGCGCCTGTTTGCGCACATTGACCGGCGACGTGCCGCCGTAACTCGTGCGGCTGCGGACCGACTTGTCCACCGACAGCACCGAGAACACTTCCGCGGTGATCTTCGGATCGACCTGCTGCATGTCCTCAAGCGGCACCTTGTGCAGCTCGACGCCCCTCTCTACCGCAAGACCGACAATGCGGCCGGTGACATGATGGGCATCGCGGAACGGCATGCCGAGCACGCGCACAAGCCAGTCGGCAAGGTCGGTCGCGGTGGAATAGCCTGATCCCGCCGCCTTCTTCATCGACTTGGTGACCGGTTCGAGATCGCGCACCATGCCGGTCATGGCGGCAAGAGCGAGCGAAACGCTCGCGAGACCGTCGAAGGCCTGTTCCTTGTCTTCCTGCATGTCCTTGGAGTAGGCCAGCGGCAGCCCCTTCATCATCACCAGCAGCGCCTGCAGGGACCCGTAGATACGACCTGTCTTGGCGCGCACGAGTTCGGCCGCATCCGGATTTTTCTTTTGCGGCATGATCGACGAGCCGGTCGAGAACTTGTCCGAAAGCTTCACGAAGCCGAACTGGGCGGAGCACCAGACGACGATTTCCTCGGCGAGACGCGACAGGTGCATCGCCGTCAGCGACGCCGCCGAAAGCGCCTCGATGACAAAATCCCGGTCGGACACCGCGTCCAGAGAATTGGCGGTCGGCCGGTCGAAGCCCAGCGCTTCGGCGGTCATCTTGCGGTCGATCGGAAAGGACGTTCCGGCAAGGGCGGCCGCCCCGAGCGGACATTCGTTCATCCGCTTGCGGGCATCACGCACGCGGCCACGGTCGCGGGCGAACATTTCCACATAGGCGAGCAGATGGTGCCCGAACGTCACCGGCTGTGCGGACTGCAGATGGGTAAAACCGGGCATCACGTCGGCTGCATGCGTCTCCGCCTTCGCGGCAAGGGCCTGCATGATCTCGCCGAGCTGCTGATCCAGCGTGTCGAGCGTATCGCGGACCCACAGGCGGAAATCCGTTGCAACCTGATCGTTTCTGGAGCGCGCCGTATGCAGGCGTCCCGCCGCCGGGCCGATGAGTTCTGCAAGACGCGCTTCCACGTTCATGTGGATGTCTTCGAGGGCGCGCGAGAACTTGAAATCGCCTTTTTCGATCTCTGACAGGATTGTGTCTAGACCCTCGACGATCTTGTCGGCATCGTCCTGCGTGACAATCTCTTTTTGAGCGAGCATGCGCACATGGGCTTTCGAGCCGTCGATGTCCTGCCTATATAGCTTCCGGTCGTAGTCGATAGAGGCATTGATCTCCTCCATGATGGCGTCCGGTCCTTCGGCGAACCGGCCGCCCCACATGCGATTGCTCATGTCCTGTCCTTTAAAGAGGCGCCCCTTGCGAGGTGTGAACGAATGAATAAGCCAACCGAACCCGTCAAGAGCCCGAAGCGCGGCGTGATCCTGGCCGGTCTCGCGGGTGCGGCAGCTGCTGTAGCGGCTCTATACGTGATCGCCGGTCCGAATGGCAACATCGCCAGTGCGCAAAGCTGCACTGCAGCCCTTTCGGCCGCCGCCGCCGCA
Organism: Roseibium sp.; assembly: GCF_965232425.1. Taxonomy (GTDB): domain Bacteria; phylum Pseudomonadota; class Alphaproteobacteria; order Rhizobiales; family Stappiaceae; genus Roseibium. Next base: position 2,461,484 of record NZ_OZ246971.1, on the reverse strand, counting down.
AAGCCCCATGCAAAGGGGGAAGTGGCGGCATTCCTCCCGGCCAGCGAACCACTGGGCCTCAAAACGCTCGCGTTCAAGGGTCCGGAAGGTCAGGATATGACCATGGAAGACTTCAAGGACAAGACGGTCCTGCTCAACCTCTGGGCCACCTGGTGTGCGCCCTGCCGCGAGGAAATGCCAGCGCTCGACCAGCTGCAGGCCGAACTCGGGGATGACAGCTTCGAGGTCGTGGCCGTGAGCCTCGACCGCGGAGGCCCGGAAAAACCGAAGAAGTTTCTCGATGAAATCGGTGTCGAAAGCCTGACATTCTACCAGGACAGTTCGAACGGCCTGTTGAAGGACCTGCGCAAGGTCAGCCGCGCCACCGGCCTGCCGACGACAATTCTGATCAATGAAGAGGGATGCGAAGTCGGCACCATGTACGGACCGGCCCATTGGGCGTCCGGCGAGGCAAAGACGCTGATCCGGTCAGCGCTCGGGAAGGACGGCGCCTGACCGAGTGGACCGGTTTGATGCCATGAAATGGGTTTCTATCTATGACGGTTGGTATCAGACCGTGACGTCGACAGCTTCGCCGAGACCGGGAATCTTCCGGTTTTCACGGCGCTCTTCTTCCTGGGTTGCCTGAGCATCCTCGAGCCGGCTGGCGACCTGACGCTCCTGGTCCGCCTGGTCCTTGACCGCATTGATCGCAAACTCGTTCCGGATCTTGGCAACGTCGTAGGACGCCGAGGGGCTGTCTGAAACTGTCGTCATGCCTGCAGGGCCTCTTTTCTGGCGCGTGTTAGATCGAGATATCGAGCCTGTTGCCAAGTCCGTCTTCCGGACTGCGGTTCTGCGCCCGGTTTTCAAGCTTTTCCGCCTGATCACTGAGAAATTCGGCACGGCTCGTGCTGAACGCGGCCTGTCTCTGAACGGTTTCGGCCGCCGCTTCGGACTGGCGCGCGCTGAGCACCTTCACCTGCTCGGCGGTCTTCTCGATACGAGACGCGCTGAGCGACGGCTGAAATGCCTGCGTTGATGTGCTTGCGATTGCCTCAGACATCTTTGGTCCAAACACGGGGTTCAAGTTGAGGATAAGTTTGCACCATCTACCTGAATTAAAACGTAAAAATCAGGCTGTTCCTGAGGTCTTGCTCAAGATCTGCCTAAATAAACCGGAAGAATTAATTTAAAAGTTTACTTTTTTGACGCCAAGTGCCTGAAACAAGAAACAGCTTTTACGCCGGGTATCTTTCAACACCGGACCAGAGGCCGCACGCGTAGAGACGCGGCCGCACCGCCCAGGTGCCGTTTCCCGCCTGAAAACGCTGGTTCTTTTTAACGAATGAGAATGCCGGAAGGCCTTCAGGCCGTCACATCGACCTGGGTGCCCAGTCCCGGGGGAGGGGCGCTCGTCGCCGTTTCGAGATTGGCAGCGCCTTCCTGCAGCAGGGCGACGAGATTTGCGTCCTGCTGCGCAGCGATCTTGAGCATCTCCGACTGCAATGCCTGCTGCGTCTGCGCCTGAGACGTTGCGGCGTATGTGCTGGCAATGCCGACGCTGTCCATGAATGCTTTCTCTGCTGCTACCGTCAGGAACCGGAATCCTAGCTGCACCGGCCTTAAGCGCGCGTTAACAAAACCCTAAACGAAAACATAAGGTTTTAGAGTCAGGGCCATCAATTTGGATGAATGAGTGCTGAGCCTAGCTGTCGGTGGTGAGTGCCTTGCGCCGGACCTTGCCCGTGCGGGTACGCGGCAATTGCTGCAATGCCTTGTAGATTCTGGGCCGCTTGTAATCCGCAAGCGATGCGGCGGCGAAGGACGCAAGGTCGTCCTCGTCGAACCGCTCCGGATCATGCGCAACGACGAAGGCGGCGATCAGGCGCACACCCGGCCGGACCTCCTGTTCCGCAACCGCGACTTCCTGCACATTCGGGTGCTCCAGCAGCACACGCTCCACTTCTTCCGGAGCAACCCGGTAACCGAACGCATTCATCAGGTCGTCGGCCCGGCCTTCATACCAGAAATAACCATCGCCATCCCGGCGCATCCGGTCTCCGGTCACAAACCAGGGACCCATGAAGGCCGCCCGGGTTTCCTCCGGTCTTTGCCAGTAGCCGAGCATCAGGCCCGGTTCGTCCCGGTGAACGCACAAGAGGCCTGTTTCGTCCGTTTTCGTCTCGGCCATGCCCGCGTCTGTTTCCTGCAGCAACGCGACCTTGCGTCCGGGCTGCGGTTTTCCGGTTGCGCCGGGTTTGACCGGGACGCCCGGTCCGCTGGACAGATATGTCGAGACTTCGCTCATCCCCAGCGCCTCGTAGAGTTCCCGCCCCGTCCGCTCACGCCAGTGGGCATGAAGATCGGCCGACAGGCCCTCACCGGCGGTAAGGCCGTGGCGCAGGGCCGGAAACGCGGTCTTCGAGACGTCGCCATATTTCAGGATCCTGCGATAGAGGCTCGGAACCGCTGCAAACAGGGTTGCCTCGCTGGCCTCGAGGATCCCGGGCCAGACCTCGGGTTCACGCGGGCCCCTGTAGATCACGCTGGTCGCCCCCTTGATCCAGGGATCCATCAGGCCGACGGTAAGCGTGTAACTCCAGTTGAACGCGCCTGAATGAAGCAGACGGTCGGCGGCGGACAAGCCGATCCAGCCGACATGAGCCGCAAGGCGGGCAGTGGCGGAGCGGTGTGCGTGAAGGACACCCTTGGGTGTTCCGCTCGTTCCGGAGGTGTAGATGAGAAAGGCGGGATCTTCGTCCTCCATCACGGCGAACTCACCGGGTGCGGACGTTTTGAGAGCATCGATCTCCGCGGGACCGGCAAGCAATCCCCCGATCGCCTTCGGGACGGCGCTCGAGCCATCATGAAGAACAAGCGAGGCCCCGCTGTCTTCCAGAATGCGCGCGACTTCACCTTCCGGTAGCTGATCCGAGGTCGGAACGGGGACGAAACCGCCGGCAATTGCACCGAAGTACATTAGCGGGAAATCGCTGCTGTGACCGATGCGCAAGAGGACCCGGTCGCCCGGTTTCAGCCCGCGGGCCTTGAGGCCTGCCGCCACCGACAACACGGCGTCTCTGAGCTCACCGAATGTCCAGCTCTCCTCGATGGCGCCACCCGGTCCGACGACCTCCAGCGCCGTCTTGGACGCATCGGCTTTCGCTTGCGTCAGACAGAACTCGGCGAGATTCATGAAGTCTAGCGGGTCGGTACCGGCGTTTCCCCGCGATAGTCATAAAAGCCGCGCTGGGTCTTGCGCCCCAGCCATCCGGCCTCGACATACTTCACCAGAAGCGGGCAGGGGCGATACTTGGTGTCCGCGAGACCTTCATAGAGCACCTGCATGATGGAAAGGCAGGTATCGAGACCGATAAAGTCGGCGAGCTGCAACGGACCCATCGGATGATTTGCGCCCAGCCGCATTGCCTTGTCGATCGATTCAACCGACCCGACGCCTTCGTAAAGCGTGTAGATCGCTTCGTTGATCATCGGCAGCAAAATGCGGTTGACCATGAAGGCCGGGAAGTCCTCGGCCACGGCAATCTGTTTTCCGAGCCGCACACAAAAGGCCTTCGAGGCTTCAAAGGTCTCGTCTTCCGTTGCAATGCCGCGAACCAGTTCGACCAGATCCATGATCGGAACCGGGTTCATGAAATGGATGCCGATAAACCGTTCCGGACGGTCCGTTGTCGCAGCAAGACGGGTAATCGAGATCGAGGACGTATTGGTCGCCAGGATCGCTTCCGGCTTCAGGATCGGACAGAGTTGCGCAAAGATCTTGCGCTTGACCTGTTCGTTCTCAATCGCCGATTCGATCACCAGATCCGCATCGGCGAGAAGGTCCAGTTCCTCAACCGCCTTGATCCTGTCAAGCGCAGCGGTGCGCTCGTCTTCCGCAATCAGGGACTTGCTGACTTGCCGTGCCATGTTGCCGTTGATCGAGGCCAGCCCCGATTCGATCCGTTCCATCGAGATGTCGCTCAAGCCAACGTCGAACCCGGCAAGCGCACATACATGCGCAATTCCGCTGCCCATCTGACCCGCGCCGATCACGCCGATTTTTTTGATTTCGACTGCCATCCTGAACTTCCGTCTGAGAGAAACACCCGGCGAACCGGTTTGCGGTTATTTTTGGCAAGTCTTGAGCCGAACAGCAAGAACCCCGGAGCGAAAACTCGCATTCGCCCCGGGGTTCGTGATCAATTTGCCGCAGGTGTTACTCCACGGCAGCCTTCAAATCCGGCAGTACGTCGAACAGATCGGCAACGAGGCCGTAGTCCGCAACCTGGAAGATCGGGGCTTCCTCGTCCTTGTTGATCGCAACAATGACCTTGGAGTCCTTCATGCCCGCAAGGTGCTGAATTGCACCGGAAATTCCGCAGGCGATGTAGAGATCGGGGGCAACCACCTTGCCGGTCTGCCCGACCTGCCAGTCATTCGGCGCATAGCCGGCATCGACCGCGGCGCGCGACGCACCGACCGCCGCGCCCAGCGCATCGGCCACCGGCATGATGACTTCCTGGAATTTCTCTTCCGAGCCGAGCGCGCGGCCCCCGGAGATGATGATCTTCGCGGATGTCAGCTCCGGACGGTCGGATTTGGAGAGTTCTTCACCGACGAATTCCGAAAGGCCCGTGCCGTCGGTTCCCGCAATGCTCTCAATCGCTGCCGATCCGCCCTCTTCCGCTGCCGCGAACGTGGACGTGCGCACCGTGATCACCTTTTTCGGATCGCCCGACTTCACGGTCTGGATCGCGTTGCCCGCATAGATCGGCCGTTCAAACGTTTCTGCGTCGATCACGGCGGTGATGTCGGAGATCTGCATCACGTCGAGAAGGGCCGCGACGCGCGGAAGCGTGTTTTTGCCGTTGGCGGTTGCCGGCGCGACGATAGCGTCATAGTCGCCGGCCATGCCGACAATCAGGTCGGCTGTCGGCTCTGCGAGCTGATGCTCCAGTACGTCGCTTTCGGCCACCAGCACCTTGGCGGCACCTGAAAGCTTGGCAGCTTCCTCGGCAACGCCCTGCACGCCTTTGCCGGCCACCAGGATATGCACATCCGATCCGAGCGCCGCTGCCGCGGTGAGGGCTTTGGCTGTTGCGTCGTTCAGTGCACCGCCGGCATGTTCTGCCACAAGAAGTGTTGTCATGAGTTTGTCCTCCTGCAGCGCGTCCTAAAGGACACCGGCTTCGTTTTTCAGTTTGTCGACGAGTTCGCTCACCGACGCGACCTTGATGCCCGCCTCACGGCCGGCCGGTTCGGTGGTGGTCACCACGGTCAGCCGCGGCGCGATGTCCACGCCGAAATCTTCCGGTGTTTTCTCGTCGATCGGCTTTTTCTTGGCTTTCATGATGTTCGGCAGGGACGCATAGCGCGGCTCGTTGAGGCGCAGGTCCGTGGTGACGATCGCCGGCAGCTTCAGCTTGACCGTCTGCAGGCCGCCATCGACCTCACGCGTGACGTCGGCGGTTCCGTCGCCGAGATCGATATTGGAAGCGAAGGTGCCCTGGCTCCAGCCAAGCAGCGCGGAAAGCATTTGGCCGGTCTGGTTGCAGTCATCGTCAATCGCCTGTTTTCCGACAATGACGAGGCCCGGCTCTTCCGCCTCGACGATCGCCTTGAGAATCTTGGCGACCGCAAGCGGCTCCGTGGTTTCGTCGGTCTTCACCAGGATACCGCGATCGGCACCCATGGCGAGCCCCGTGCGGAGCGTTTCGGTGGCCTGCTGCGGTCCGACCGACACCACGATGACCTCGGTCGCCTTGCCTGCTTCCTTCAGACGAAGGGCTTCTTCAACGGAGATTTCGTCGAACGGGTTCATGGACATCTTGACGTTGGCTAGATCGACACCCGAACCGTCCGGTTTGACACGAACCTTAACATTGTAGTCGATGACCCGCTTCACGGGCACGAGGATTTTCATTTGCTCTCAACCTCTTTCAGGGCGGTTTTCACCGCTCCGCATTGCAAGGCCCGTCCGTCGATGTAACTCGAGGTCACAAACGGCGGAAACAAGCCAATCGTGGCGCATGGCGCGGGACGGTACTTACCAGCAGGTCGGCTGTCAATTGCGCTATAGGGCGCAAGGCCGAAAATTGCCGGGCTTGGAAAAACATGCGTCGTAATGATGATAGTTCGGACCGAAAAAAGGCGGCGGGCGCACAGCCCGCCGCCATCATAATGCCGCCTGCCGGAAAAAGCGCTAGATGCCGGTATCGTCCCGCTGCGGCGTGAACTTGTCGGAAACCGGCTCTGCAAACACCGTCGTCCAGGTGCCGTTTTCATCCCGGCACGCCGTGCCCTGGATCGTCAGGTCGCGTCCGCTGAAGGTCGTCTGCCTCACATATTCGCGGCACCAGTGACCGCTCTTGCTCTTGTAGGTCTTGATCGGTGTGAGAACGTCCGTCCAGGACCCCTCCTGGCCGATATAGACCGGTTCGCCGCTGACCCGCGTTTCCAGGGCTTCCTGAACGGTCTGCGCCAGCAGGACGCGCTCCGTTTCCATGTGGGCCGCGAGCGATGCAACGGCATCATCCATGCGGGACTGCATCCAGAAAGCCGTGAACATGAACGTTCCGGCGACCAGTACCACGGCTGCGGCAACCTGGACCATCGGGCTTGACCAGAACGGCTGCGCGCGTGCAAGCGGAACACCGCCCCGCTTGTCGAATTCGCTATCGATGACGCTCTGAAACCGCATCATGGCCTGGTCGGGCACGGGCGCCGACACCGCGCTCTGAAGCAGCGCATTGTCCGCCGCCATGTTGTGCAGAAGCTGATCCGCGTCTTCGACATTCGAAATGGCGTTCTTGAGCGTGGCGGCTTCCGCCTCGTTCAGCTCGCCATCCAGAAGTCTGCCGATATCTTCCGCCAGCAGGATCTGCTCGCGTTTCCTGTCAAATGTCATGACATACCCCCTGGCATGCTGCGCAGCGTCACCCCCGGCGCAGTATCCTTGGCCTCGAGAAATTCCCTGAGCTTCAGGCGCGCGCGGGCCAGACGGCTCGTGACCGTTCCGATCGGCACCCCCAGCTCATCCGCAACGTCCTTGTAGCTTTGCCCCTCGATTGCGATCTTCAAGAGAACCTCGCGATTGTCTGCATCCAGCTGCCCGATAAAGGACTGAACCTTCTGCAATTCCAGACTGCTCGCGGCAGCCTTGGCACCGTCGTAGCTGTCTTCGAAATCCATCATTGCCAGATCGAACAGCCGCGCCCGATTGGCACCATCCCTCACAGAATTAAAGTAAAGGTTTTGCAATATTCTGAACATCCAGCTATCGAGACGCGTTGCGGGATCGAACTGATCCAGAGAGCGGATCGCACGTTCGCATGTCGTCTGGACCAGATCGTCAGCCTGGTCCGGATTCCGGCATAGTCGCAGCGCAAAACTCCTCAACTTGGGGAGCAAACGGATCATCTCCGTTTTCAATGCTTCGTCAGACAAGAAGTTCTCCGCAAAACCGCTCTCAAGGGGACAACACGCGAACCTGCCTTTCAATCCCCACTTTTTTTGAATTATGTTGCGGAAGAAGAAAGGCCACCACGTGTTATGGGTGCGAGGGGAAAAAGTCCATTCCCGAATTTTGTCATCATAGCAAACCGCCGAAGAGCTGAAACCGAATGAAACGCACTCGCCAGAATTCATTGCAAGACCGCCTCTCTGCGATGTTCCGCATTCTGCCGAGTGTCGCGGCCTCGGCGTTGGTGTTCTCTCTTGTCTTCTTCAGCCCCTTGTTTGACCTGAAAGATACCATCGCCGCGGCTGCGCAATCCGGAGACGGTGGCAGTGGCGGCGGCGGAGGCGGCGGCGGAAAAGGTGGCGGCGGCAACGGCGGTGGCGGTTCCGGCGGAGGCGGAGGCGGGTCCAACGGAGGTGGCAGCACATCCGGCGGCGGCGAGGACTTCGCGGACGAGACCCGCAAGAAGGCGCAAAAGCAAGCTCAACAGAATTCCCCGGGAAATTCGAACAAATCTGCCTCAGAAAAGTCTAGATCTGACGATCTCTTAGACCGTATCATCGGGCGTCGTCAGTTCCAGGGCGACAGTGAGCCTTCCGGCGGACCTTTGTCCAGGAATCAGGAAAGGGAGGCGATACAAAACGGCTGGCGCTAGATCCAAGAGGCAGGATCAAATTGGGAATATACTTCAATCTGCAGCCTGCAAGGCTTGTGCTTGCGGTGACTTGTCTGGCAACAGCACCTTCATGCACAATGATAACAGCCCAGGAGCAGACTGAGCCCCTCGTGCCCGCGGTCGCCTCTTCGCTTGAAATGTCGGACAAATCCCTGGCGAACAAGCAGCTTCAGGCAGCCTTGGAAAAGTCGGTGTCAGGCCAGTCGACGCGCTGGCAAAACCCCGCAAGCGGTGCAAGCGGCACCGTCACGCCACTCAAGACCTGGAAAACGGCGTCAGGCACCTATTGCCGCTCCTACAACGAGAAAATCGTTCTTGCCTCGGGCAAATCGCTGAATCGCCAAGGCGTTGCCTGCCGCGCATCCAATTCGAGGTGGGAATCGGCGTAAGCGCCCGCCTAGCCCAGATCCCGGTCGAAAAGCTGCACGCCAGGCCGGCGCATGAACAGCACAAGGACCGCACCCGCCGCAAGCCCCCCGACATGCGCGATCCAGGCAACCTGGCTTTCCTCCGCAAACACGAGATTGCCGATCTGGAACAGCACCCATGCACCCAGAAGCCATTGCGCCGTCAGGCGCAGCGGAATCCGGCCGAACACCAGAACCCAGACCTTGACGCGCGGATGCAGCATCAGATAGGCGGCAACGACGCCTGAAACAGCACCCGATGCGCCGATCAGGGGCGTGTCTGAATTCAGATCCAGAAGCGCATAGGCCAATCCCGAGAGGATCGTGCAAGCCAGATAGAAGATCAGATATCTGGAATGCCCCAGTGCATCTTCGACGTTGTCGCCGAAAACCCACAGGAAAAGCATGTTCCCGATCAGGTGCGTGAAATTCCCGTGCAGGAAGGCGTAGGTGACCAGCGACATCCAGTCCGGCAGCACCTGAAATTGCGGCGCCAGGTCCCTGATGTCGAAAAGAACGACCGGGATCAGACCGTGCGAAACCGAAGATGCGTTGATCGCCCTGTATTCGCCGGCGTCCTGAAGCACCAGGAAGACCAGAACATTCACCGCGATCAGCGTCAGATTGACGTAAGGCCTTGCCACATGTTCAAGGCTGTTCTGATCGTGAAGCGGGATAAACACGTGTCAATCAGGCCCCGGTTTTCGGCAAGCTCATGGCGTCAGCGGTTCTGACCGGGAACCCAGAGAACATCTTTTTCGCCCTTGTCGTTCAGATAGCGCGAAGCGACAAAGAAGTAATCCGACAACCGGTTCATGTAGCGCACCGCGGCCGGATTTATCGTCTCTACCGCCGCAAGCTCGACCATGAGCCTTTCAGCACGCCTTGAAACGGTCCGGGCCAGATGCAGATAGGCCGATGCCTCACTACCACCCGGCAATACGAAAGAGCGCAACGGTGAAAGATCGGCGTTCAGCTCGTCGATCGCCGCCTCGATGGCACTCACCTGGCTCTCGGAAATGCGCAGCGGTTCGTAGCCGAGATCCTGGTCCGTCTCCGGGGTCGCCAGGTCCGCCCCGAGGTCGAAAAGGTCGTTCTGGATACGGCCGAGAACATCATCCACAACTTTTTCGTCCGGACCAGCATGAAGTCTGACGAGGCCCACGACGGCATTGGTTTCGTCCACCGTTCCGTAGGCGTCAATCCTCAGATCGTTCTTGGGGCGGCGTTCTCCCGTTCCCAGCGCGGTCGTGCCGTCGTCACCCGTCTTCGTGTAAATCTTGTTCAGAACAACCATTTCTTCTTTCTCCAGGAAACAGCTTCAAATCCGCGACATCAGCCGGAACCGAAGAAATAGAGCCCACTCATCACGAGAACAACCACCAGAAACTGCAATCCGACCCGCCAGCGCATCAGCATCTGTGACCGGTTCGAGGGGCCGTTCCGGAACATGTTCCATATCCCGAGAAGCAGGACGATCGCCACCGCGGCCATGCCGATCGGGACAAGTATGTTGAAAATCTCCGCCATGTTTTTCCTCGCGAGGCTCAAGCCTCTGTTCTGGAACAGAATTTATTCTTCGGCATCGGCTGCCCTGATGCACACCTTGTCCAGCAGACGTGTCGGAAGCAAGCGCTTTGCGACCGACATGAGGGACGTCGGCACCGTGACATGATAGCGCGCTTTCGGCCGTCTCGCTTCCAGCGCGTGAATGAGTTTCCGGACAACCGCACTTGCCGGTAGCTTGAACGGTCCGGGCTCCCCGGACTCCATGCGAACGCGCCGTTTCTCATATGTTTCCCGAAAAACAGACGATTCCAGCCCTCGCGCGCCGATCCACCTGTCGAAATTGGCGAGCGTATTCTGTGTAAACCTGGTGTCGATCGGCCCCGGTTCGATCAGGCAGACATGCAATCCGCTCCCATGGAGCTCCTGCCGCAGTGTGTCGGTATACGCCTCGACTGCGAACTTGGATGCGGTATAGGCCCCGCGAAACTTCAGCGCGACAAATCCGAGCACGGAGGAACACTGCACGATCCGTCCGGATCCGTTGGCGCGCATGGACGGAACCAGTTGTCGCGTCAGATCGTGCCAGCCGATGAAGTTCGCCTCGAACAGGGCCCGCATCGCCTCTGTCGGAATGTCCTCGAGCGCGCCTGGAACGGCATAAGCGCCATTGTTGAACAGCGCGTCCAGTTTTCCGTCGGTCAGATCGAGAACGGCATCGGCGGTCGCGCGAATGCTGTCGGCATCCTCGTAGTCCAGGTAAAAGGCCTCGAACCCCTGTGCCGACAGTCGGTCCAGGTCTTCCTGCTTCCGAGCTGTCGGAAAGACGCGCCAGTTCCGCCCACGCAGGATATGCGCCGCCTCCGCGCCGATACCGGACGAGCATCCCGTAATCAGGATCGAGCGAGGCTTGCTGTAACCCTCTGGCGTATCAATCATGCAGGGCTGGTCCAATCACGTCGAAAGCAGGAATCAGGCCGACGCAGCGGCAATTACTGAAGTCCTATCAGATTGGCTCCCCGGAAAGCAATTTCGGAACCGGTCCGGCAAATCCGGCCGCTTCCTTGATGAACATGCTCTTGAGCCCCGGCATGCGATCTACCAGACCGAGACCGAAGTCCCGGACCGCCCGCAATGCATCGTTGTCATTCGAGAACAGCCTGTTGAGCACATCGGTGACAACACCCATCTGGAACGTGTCGAACCGCCGCCAGCGCTGGTACCTCTCAAGCACGTCGAACGCACCGACATCCTGCCCAAGGCGGCGTGCATCAACCAGGACCTCGGCCAGTGCCGCGACATCCTTGAAGCCGAGATTCAAGCCCTGGCCGGCGATCGGGTGGATGCCATGAGCGGCATCGCCGATCAACGCGAACCGGGGCTGTACGTAGTCGCGGGCAAGCTTCAGACCCAGCGGATAGGCGCGCCGCGGTCCGTCGACTTCAAGTTTGCCCAGATGGTGTCCGAACCGGCGTTCCAGCTCGATTTCGAATGTGAATTCGTCCGAACGCACCAGCCGGTCCGCATCCGCGGTCTTCTCCGTCCAGACCAATGACGAGCGATTAACGGGCAGCGGCAGGATGGCAAATGGTCCGGCCGGCAGAAAGTGCTCTTCGGCGCGCCCGTTATGCGGACGTTCATGTTTCACCGTGGTCACGATGCCCGACTGGCCATAGTCCCAGCTCACTGTCCTTATGCCGGCCAGCTCCCGCAGCCTTGAACGGACACCGTCGGCAGCCACCAGCAGCCGGCTCTTCAGCAACTTGCCGTCTTCCAGCTCGATTTCGCTATGGTCCGCAAGCGTGCGGAACGTGTCCACCGAGGACGGCGCGAAGAACGCGACACCGAGCGACTTGGCGGCCTTGAAAAGCGCCGGCATCATGACCCCATTGGGCATCATGTGGGCGAACGGTTCTCCTTCCGTCGCCTCGCCGTCAAACGTCAGAAACACCGGACGCACGGCATCGCGCAGTTTGCTGTCCGTGACGATCATTTCCGCGATCGGCTGGGATTTTTTCTCAATCCGGGTCCAGATCCCGAGTTGCGTCAGCATGCGGGAGGCCGCCGCGGCAATGGCCGATGCTCTCGGATCCATATGCAGCTGGTCCATGGGTTTCGGATCGACGACGGCGCAGTTCAGGCTCGGATCCCCTTGCTTCAGCGCCACCGCAAGTGACAGGCCGACATATCCGCCGCCGGCGATCACGACGTCGAACATGTCCGTCGATTTTGGTTTCTTGGCCACTTGAATACTCCCTGCCCCGAGCTTCCCCAAAGGCATCTTGACTTTAACGTCATCTCCCGTCCAAGAGTGCTGGCCGGGCAAAACGATTTCAACAGCGACATGGCTGGTCCACGCAAAGGAATACACCGATGAACACGGCCATTGACAACCTTCTGCAGATACTTGACCTGGAAGCGCTGGAAAGCAATCTGTTCCGTGGTCGCAGCCCGCAGGTTGGCTGGCAGCGGGTTTTCGGCGGCCAGGTCATCGGCCAGGCGCTGGTCGCGGCCTCCCGGACGGTTGTCGAGGATCGTCATGTCCATTCCCTGCACGGATATTTCCTCCGCCCCGGTGACCCGCAGGTTCCGATCATCTACGAGGTCGACCGGATCAGGGACGGCGGCAGCTTCACCACGAGGCGGGTCGTTGCCATTCAGCACGGCGAGGCGATCTTTTCCATGTCAGCATCTTTCCAGCTGCACGAAAACGGGCTGGAGCACCAGTTCGACATGCCCGATGTACCGAAACCGGATGAATTGCCGAGCGACCGGGAACTGAAGGAAAAGTTCCTGGCAGTCGCACCGGAGAACGTCCGGCGTTACTGGGAGCGTGAGCGGCCGATTGAAATGCGCCCCGTCGAATTGACCCACTATTTCAGCAAGAAACCCTTGCCGCCGCGTCAGTATGTCTGGGTGAGAGCAACGGGAAAATTGCCCGACGAGGAACGCATTCACCAGTGCGTCCTCGCCTATGCGTCCGACATGACGCTTCTCGACACCTCCCTTTTTCCCCACGGCACGTCGGTTTTCAGTCCGAAGATCCAGGCGGCGAGCCTGGATCATGCCATGTGGTTTCATCACCCGTTCCGCGCGGACGAATGGCTCCTTTATGCGACCGACAGCGTGTCGTCATCCGGTTCCCGCGGCCTGAACAGGGGCTCCTTTTTCACAATGGACGGAAAACTGGTCGCCTCGACAGCCCAGGAGGGACTGATCAGGCTGCGCAGGAAAGACAAGTGAGCGCCATCGGCACCGGAGAACGCTGCGAAACGGCGTCCCGGCGCGGACGTCTTGCAGGCCTGCCGGTTGTTAAACGCTAGTCACCTGAATCTGAAGTTCGCTTCGGAAACTGCTGGAGCAATGATGCGAACTTCAAATTCACCGCACTCGTCACCTGAATCTAAAGTTCGACCCGTTTTGCAGCGGGCTTCGAACGAACTTCAGATTCAAGAAGGTGACGAGTAAGTCTATGTTTCTAGTGCGGTTTACGAATTTGAAGTTCGCGTCGCAGACTGCTGGAGCAATGATGCGAACTTCAAATTCACCGCACTAGCGCACGGGGCTGGTGAATCCGGAAACGGCGAGCGGATTGTCCGTCAGCGCTTTGTGATCCGGCGTGTCGGGACGCAGCGCGCCGGAAAAAGCCTCGAACATCTTCCGCACGAAGCCCTCGGGCAGGTCCTTGGTGATGAACACCATGCGTGTACGCCTGTCGTCATCCGGCCACGCTTCGAGCGTCGCGGGCGGATGAAACACATGCTGGACACCGTGGATGACCACCGGCCGGTCAGGATCTTCGGCGAGCTGCACGATCCCCTTGACCCGCAGGAGCTTGGGGCCGTGCGCCGAGCGAAGCAGATCGAGAAACATCTCCAGGGCCGATGCCGGCACCGGCCGGTCGGTCGCGAGCGTGAACGCCCGGATGGCGTCGCTGTGCCGGTTGATGTCATGCGCATGGCCATGTTCATGAGCGTGGCCGTGATCGTGGTCATGTCCATGCGCATGGTGGTGGTGGCCGTGTCCGCTCTCAGCGTAGGCTTCCTCGTTCAGCCAGGCCGCGACATCCGGTATCTTGCTTTTCGGATCATAGAGACCTGCATTGAACAGCTTGTCCGGTGCGGCGTCACCGGATTGGGCATCAAGCCGCAACGCACCCGGGTTCAGGGCCTGAAGGCGATGCGTCAGTGCGTCGAATGCCGTGTTCCCGGTCTCCGCGGCCAGGAGGTCGGTTTTCGTGAGCACGATCCTGTCCGCAACGGCGGCCTGCTTGCGGGCTTCTTCGTGTTCATCCAGTGTCGAAAGCCCATTGATTGCGTCGACCAGCGTGATCACGCTGTCGAGCCGGTAACGCATGACCAGGTAGGGATGCAGCATCACGGTGTGCAGGATAGGCGCGGGATCGGCGAGACCGGTGGTCTCGATGATCACCCGGCTGAGCCGTTCCGTGCGTCCGTTGTCCAGGTGCCGCAACAGGTTTTCCAGCGTCGTGACGAGATCGCCCCGGATCGTGCAGCACAGGCAGCCGGAAGACAGCTCGACAATGCCTTCTCCTGCCTGGTCGACGAAGAGATGATCAAGGCCGATTTCGCCGAACTCGTTGATAATGACCGCCGTATCGGCCATCGCGGGATCCTTGAGAATTCGATTGAGGAGAGTGGTCTTTCCAGCTCCCAGAAATCCCGTCAGTACAGAAAGCGGGATGGGAGGTTTCGGCCCCTTTTTCGGAGCGGATCCGGACTGTTCGTGGGAAGCCATGAAACGCGACTCCAGTTGTGATACCGGAAGCCCGTCGCATCACGCGCAGGAACATGGCACGTCGACAGGCCCGGGTTCGGGACAGGCCGAACCGCTAGCATCCTTTCCGGGAAGACGTCAAAGGGAAATGTAACTTTGTAACTGTTCTAGCTGGCGTTGAGAACCGTCTCTTCCGGCTCGCTTTCTTCCGCTTCGGCGCTTTCGTCCACGCCTTCCGCGCCAAGATCCATCGGCGTCAGGTCCTGGACGATATCCATGTCCGTAAACGCAAAGGTCGAATCGCCCTGTTCTTCCGAATCGATCACGTGCCGCACCGCTTCCGCGGCCTTTCGAAGAGTGGCGATCACTTCCTCGACCGATGTGCCGTCTTCCAACTGATCTGCCGACAACTCTGCCAGGCTGGCAAGCGCCCTGATTGTTGCTGTGGATCTCGGTTCAATCATCATGCGAATTCTCGATCTGGTTAAGGACCGGCATTCCAATGCCCGACGGAGTGCACGTCCGGTGCCGGGCGCTTTGACGGCGTCGCACGCATCGACAGCAGACTTCTTACCGCAGTGTTAAGGAACTCGGTAAACAAAGTGTTAACTCTCCGGAACGGCCATTCCCGGGCGCAGCCGCAAACCAGGCCTACTTGCGCGGACTGGGCGCCGGCACGGGCACGGTGAAATCGAGCCCTTTCCGGAAAATTGAGCCGGGCGCGGCCTGGCCGGTTTCACCGGCTCCCTCCGCGCTCGCCGATGCGGCCTGCGTGATGCCGCCCGCTGCGCTGCCTTGCGCCGTATTCTGGAGTTTCGCCCGGATCTCGATCTCGGCCCTGCGCAGGGGATTCGCGGAGGGGACGGGAACGTCTGAGGCAGGTATTTGCGATCCTGCGATATTGGCGGCCGGTTTCGGTGTTCCGCTCGGTTTTCCGAGACTGACCTGCAGTGGCTTGTAGGCGATGCGGCGCGGACCGAGCGTCCGGTCCAGTATCTTGGCCCAGTCGGGTTTTCCGTTCGCGAGCGTGAACCCGCTTTCATCGACCTGCTTGAGCTGCTTGTCGCTCGCACTCCTGAAGAAGAGGAAGCCGCCCGATGGTTCGTTCTTCATGTCGAACCGCGCCATGTAGGCCTTCGCGCCGGGGCTTCGGTTGCGCCGGCAGTACCCGTTCGCCGGTGGATTTCCCGAAGACCCGGTCATGCTGGCGACTTTTTTGCCGCCGCCGCCGCGCTTCTTGAACCCCTTGTCGAAAAGCTGGCGCGCGAACGCGGTCCTCTCCAGCCCGGAGCCTGCGCCCAGGATGATGGCGATCAGGGTCCGTCCGCGGCGCGTCACGGAGGCTGCGACGTTATAGCCGGAATTGCAGATGTAACCGGTCTTCATTCCGTTCGCCCCGGGAACGCGCAACAGGAATTCGCGGTTCGCCGAACGCAGCGTCTTCTTGCCGAAACGCAGTCCCGGATGATTGTAGAATTTTTTCGATTCCGGGAAATCCCGGCGCAGCGCCATGGCGAGAATGGCCATGTCCCGGGCCGTCGTAACCTGCCCGTTGTCCGGCAGCCCATGCGGATTGGTAAAGCGCGTATTGGTCATTCCCAGGCGCCGGGCTTCCGCGTTCATGGCCGCGAGGAAAGCCGATTCAGATCCGGAGACGGCTTCTCCGAGCGCCACGGCGACATCATTTGCCGACTTGACCAGGATAATCTTCAGGGCCGTGTCGATCGTGAACCGCGTGCCCACCTTGAAGCCCATTTTGCTCGGCGGTTCCGACAATGAATTCTTGGACTGCACGACCGCCGAATTCAGTGTCGCGCGGCCCTCCCGTATCGCCTTGAAGGTGACGTAGGCCGTCATCATCTTCGTCAGCGAGGCCGGGTACCACTTCCGGGTGGCATTTTTTTCTTCCAGAACCTTGCCCGTCTTGGCGTCGACAAGGATGAACGCACCGATATCGGCACGCACGGACCCGCCGCTCAGGACCGCAGCACCAAGGAAAAGGGTCAGAAAAAAGACTGTCAGGCGGCCAATTGGGCTTGAGAACACGTGTATCCCTCGCTGGTCACACCGCTATATGAACGCACACTGGTTAAAGACTGTTTTCCGTCTTGCCGTTCCTATTAAAAACCGGATCATGTCGCGCAGGGCAACCCCCCGGCCGAAATCACGGCCTGATTGCACTTTGTGCAATCGCCTAACTTTTATGCAGACATGTCTTGCGGCGGCGCTGCCACCTGCGCATTTCCGCGACCGCGCGCCCGGATTCCGGCGCTCCGGGCAAATCGAACTTTTTTGGCCCGGCCCTTGCTAATATGCTCGCAACCGGAACCGGGGAACGTCGCCGACATTCCCGGCCAGAATTCGGAAGAAAGGCGCCGGCATCAGCCGGACCGGCAAGATCCAGGGGCGGAGAAAGCATGTATGATGCTGCAATGGCATCAGTTTCAGGCCTGCAAGAAGAAACTCTGCAGCGAGTGTCCGGCACGGCGCGTATCCGCTTCGCGAACACCGAGGGACGCACGCGTCTGGCGGACCTCTATCAGCAGGGATCTGCGAAGATCAGGTTGCCCAGGGTCTATGACGCCACCGCCACCGCGGTCCTGATCAACACCGCCGGCGGCCTCACCGGCGGCGACAAACTTTCCTACGATATCGCGATCGATGAGAACGCACACGCGATTGTGACCAGCCAGACCGCCGAGCGCGCCTACCGCAGCAAAACCGGCTCGGCAAAAGTGACAGGTTCGCTGCGGGTGGGGGCAGGCGCGACGCTGGAATGGCTTCCCCAGGAAACGATCCTGTTCGACCGGTCCGGACTGACACGCACGCTGAACGCCGATCTTGCCGTAAGCGCCCGGCTGATGCTGCTGGAAACGATCGTGGTCGGCCGTACGGCCATGGGTGAAACCGTCAGGCAGGTCGACTTCAGGGACCGCTGGAGAATCCGGCGGGAAAACAGGCTCGTTTTCGCCGATGAGGTCCGCTACCGAGGCGACCCGGCGGACTTCCTGAGCGGTCCCGCGACCGCGCACGGCGGTCACGTGGTCTCGACCTTCGTGGATTGCGCGATCGATGCCGAAGAGCGTTTGCCGCACGCGCGCGCCTGCCTTGAAAGACTTCCGGCGACATCGACACATGGAGCGGCAACTGCCTGGGACGGCTTGCTGACGGCGCGTTTTGTGTCGGATAATAGCCGTGACCTGCGCAACGCGCTCATTTCGTTTTTGACCGGTTACCGCTCGGCCGATCTGCCGCGCGTCTGGTATTGCTAGTTTGGAGGATATGACGTGAACCTTACTCCGCGCGAGAAGGACAAACTGCTCGTTTCGATGGCCGCAATGGTTGCCCGCCGCAGACTGGAGCGGGGGGTCAAGCTCAATCATCCCGAGGCCGTCGCCCTGATAACGGACTTCGTTGTCGAAGGCGCAAGAGACGGGCGATCCGTCGCCGATCTCATGGCCGCCGGGGCAACCGTAATCAACCGCAGCCAGGTCATGGAAGGCGTGGCCGAGATGATTCACGACGTTCAGGTGGAAGCGACCTTTCCGGACGGAACGAAACTCGTGACCGTCCACGAGCCGATCCGCTGAACCTTTCTCTCTTCCAGGATTTCAGGAGTTTGCAAATGATCCCGGGCGAAATCTTTCCGGCCGAAGGTGAAATCGAGCTGAACGTGGGGCTTGAAACCGTCGAACTCGACGTCTCCAACACCGGGGACCGGCCTGTCCAGGTGGGCAGTCACTATCACTTCGCGGAAACCAACAGCGGCCTTTCCTTCGATCGTGAAAAGGCCAGAGGCATGCGCCTCGACATTCCGGCCGGTACCGCCGTCCGGTTCGAACCCGGTCAGACAAGATCCGTGACCCTTGTGCCGTATCGCGGCAACCGGACCGTCTACGGTTTCAATCAGAAGGTCATGGGCGCGCTATGACCGTACCGGCCAAGGCGTTTCCTGTCCTTGTCGGCCCAGGCGTGAATCAGCGCCGGGGAACTGGAAAAACCTGCGGGGGACTTGGGATCTGATGCGCCTCTTGCTCGCCGCCACCCTCTGTATCTGCCTGACCCCCGGCGTGGTCGCGCAGGAAAACATCGATTGCGGCTATCCGCTCAACAACAACGAGCGCACCTACTGTGCCGAAAAAGCACTGACGGAAGCCAACACGAATCTTGACACCGTTTACCGGGACCTCCTTGCGAAGACCGTTCAGATGGATGACGCCTTGCCGGACCACCTGAAAGGCGCGCCGTCCG
The DNA here is from genome assembly GCF_965232425.1 of Roseibium sp. Classification (GTDB taxonomy): domain Bacteria; phylum Pseudomonadota; class Alphaproteobacteria; order Rhizobiales; family Stappiaceae; genus Roseibium. The sequence continues at coordinate 2,442,463 of NZ_OZ246971.1, read as the reverse complement.
CACTTGAAGAGGCTCAGGCCGCCTGGGTCTCCTATCGCGAACTCGACTGCAGGGCCTACAGCTTTCCCTTCAAGGGAGGCACCCGGGGCAATGACCTTTACCGGAACTGCATGATCGTCATGACGATGCAGCGCATCGACGATCTGACCGCAACACTTGAAGACTACGGCAACTGATCGCCGACAGGAGCAACCATGGCCTATAAAATGCCACGTGCCGCCTACGCGGACATGTTCGGACCGACAACCGGCGACCGGATGCGCCTTGCCGATACCGAGCTGATCATCGAGGTGGAAAAGGATTTCACCACCTATGGCGAGGAAGTGAAATTCGGCGGCGGCAAGGTGATCCGGGACGGCATGGGCCAGTCGCAGGCACCCCGCTCGGCAGGCGCCGTCGACACGGTCATCACCAATGCCCTGATTGTCGATCACTGGGGCATCGTGAAGGCGGATGTCGGTCTGAAGGACGGCCGCATCGTCGGCGTCGGCAAGGCGGGCAACCCGGACGTCCAGCCGGGTGTCGACATCATCGTCGGACCCGGGACCGAAGCGATCGCAGGCGAGGGCAAGATCCTGACCGCCGGCGCCCTCGACGTGCACATTCATTTCATCTGTCCGCAGCAGATTGAAGAAGCCCTGATGTCCGGTGTCACGACGATGCTTGGCGGCGGCACCGGACCGGCCACCGGCACCAACGCGACGACCTGCACGCCCGGACCCTGGCACATCACGCGCATGCTTCAGTCGGCCGACAGCTTTCCGATGAATCTGGCCTTTGCCGGCAAGGGCAACGCGTCTTTGCCCGCGGCGCTGGAGGAGCAGATCATGGCCGGTGCGTCGGCCCTGAAGCTTCACGAGGACTGGGGCACGACACCGGCGGCAATCGACACCTGCCTCTCCGTCGCCGACGAATACGACGTCCAGGTCATGATCCACACCGACACGCTGAACGAGTCCGGTTTCGTTGAGAACACGACGGCCTCTTTCAAGGACCGGACGATCCATGCCTTCCATACCGAAGGCGCAGGCGGCGGGCACGCGCCGGACATCATCAAGGTTTGCGGCGAGCTGAACGTGTTGCCGTCCTCGACCAACCCGACGCGGCCCTACACGGTCAACACGCTGGAAGAGCACCTGGACATGCTGATGGTGTGCCATCACCTAGACAGCTCCATCCCGGAAGATGTCGCCTTCGCCGAAAGCCGCATTCGCAAGGAAACCATTGCCGCGGAGGACATCCTCCATGACATGGGCGCGTTCTCGATCATCGCCTCCGACAGCCAGGCCATGGGCCGCGTCGGCGAGGTCGTGATCAGAACGCTGCAGACGGCCCACAAGATGAAGGTCCAGCGCGGCCGTCTCGCGGAAGAAACCGGCGAGAACGACAATTTCCGCGTGAAGCGTTACATGGCCAAGATGACCATCAATCCGGCCATTGCCCACGGGCTTGACCAGCATGTCGGGTCCGTGGAGATCGGCAAGCTGGCGGATCTGGTGCTCTGGGATCCGAAATTCTTTGGCGTCAAACCCGACATGGTGCTGAAACTCGGCACCATCGCGGCCGCGCCGATGGGAGATCCGAACGCGTCGATCCCGACGCCGCAGCCGGTTCATTACCGGCCGATGTTCGGCGCCTTCGGCAAGGCCATGACGGAAAGCCGGGTGACCTTCGTCTCCCAGGCGGCCTATGACACGAATATCGGTGAGAAAGCCGGGCTCGACAGTCTCGTGCTACCGGTGAAGAACGTCCGCGGCGGTATTTCCAAGAAATCCATGGTTCTCAACGATGCGACCCCGGATATCGAGGTTCACCCGGAAACATACGAAGTGCGCGCCGACGGTGAACTCCTGACCTGCGAACCGGCGGAGGTCCTGCCCATGGCCCAGCGCTACTTCCTGTTCTAAGGTCCGAACGAACACGCGTTTGGGAGAGGACAATGTACAAGATCGTCGGATTTCCGAGGACCCGGGCCATGCGGGTGATGTGGCTCCTGGAAGAACTTGGAGAGCCCTACCAGATCGATCCTGCCTTGCCGCAGTCGGAAGATGCCCGCAGCTTCAATCCGAGTGGCAAGGTGCCGATCCTGATCGACGGCGAAGCGGCCATCACGGACTCCGTCGCCATCTGCACATACCTGGCCGACAAGCACAGCCAGTTTACCTTTCCGGCCGGAACGGTCGAGCGCGCGCTGCAGGACAGCTTCACCCAGTTCGGCGTTGACGTTCTGGAAGGTGCGCTTTGGACAGCGTCCAAGAACACGTTCATTCATCCCGAAGACATGCGCGTCCCGGAGATCAGGAAGGTCTGCAACATGGAATTCCAGACCGGGTTGGAAACTCTGGAAAAGCGTATTGGTGCTGGTCCCTATGCGATGGGAGAGACCTTCACGATCGCCGATATCATCATCGGGCACTGTTCGGGCTGGGCGGTTGCCGCAAAGTTCGACCTGCCGAAGGACGGACCTGTCTACGACTATTTCAAGCGCCTGCGGCAGCGCCCGGCGTTCAAGGCCATGAAGGCGAAGGTCGACGCAGCATAATGATACGTGTCCATAAAATTCATTCCGCCGGAAGCTGGCAGGGCGGCCCGGCAGACCGGATTACACTCGATCTCGATGACCGCTATCGACGCCGGGCGGTCCTGAGCGGAGAGGGGGGTCTGACCTTCCTGCTCGATGAACCGAACGCGGTGCATCTGCGGCACGCCGACGGTCTTGAGTTGGAGGATGGCCGGATTGTCGAAGTGGTGGCGGAACCGGAAGATCTTGTCGAAATCGAAGCGGACGGCACGGCGCATCTCATCAGGATCGCCTGGCATCTGGGCAACCGGCACCTGCCGACGCAGCTGATGGGCGAAACCCTCAGGATCCGCCGCGATCACGTCATCGAGGACATGGTGGCAAAGCTCGGCGGACGCTTGACACCGCTGCAGGCGCCTTTCGACCCGGAAGGAGGCGCCTACGGACACGGCCGCACGCACAGTCACGATCACGGGCATGATCACCATCACGGCCACGGGCACGGCCATGACTGAACAGATCTCGCCCGCCGCATTGTACCGATTGATGACCTTTCTCTCCCCGGCCTTCCCGGTCGGCGCCTTCACCTACAGCCACGGACTGGAGCAGGTGATCGAACAGGGCGTGGTAACGGATCGCCTCCAACTCGAACGATGGCTGCAGGATGTCCTGCGCCACGGGGCAGGGCGCACCGACGCAATCCTGCTTGCCGAAACCTGTCGCGATTTTCAGGCAAACGACAAAGACGGTGTTCGGGATCTTCGCGATCTTGGCCTTGCGCTGCAGCCGTCCAGCGAGAGGCGCCTGGAAACCGCCGCCCAGGGCACGGCGTTCATCCGGACAGTGCAAAAGAGCTGGAGACCGCAGGGTGACGGGTCCAAAGCCCGCTTTATCGAACTTGTCGACGCCGATCAGGAGGACTGGCCCTACCCGGTCGCGGTCGGTCTTGTCTGTGCGGCACATGAAATCCCGGCCGGGACGGCGGTCACATCCTTTCTCCAGGCGTTTGCCGCCAACCTTGTTTCCGCTGCAATCCGGGCTGTTCCGCTCGGTCAGAATGACGGGCAGCTTGTCGTCGCCAACCTGGAAGCGGTCATTTTTGGCGTTTCCGAAGAAGCGCTCCGGTCGGGGCTCGACGACCTCGGCAGCTCTGCCTTCCTCGCGGACATCGCCTCAATGGCGCATGAAACACAGTATTCGAGGCTCTTTCGCTCATGACATCACAGAACGGTCCCCTGCGCGTCGGTATCGGCGGCCCCGTCGGTTCCGGCAAGACCACCCTGACCGACCGTCTCTGCAAGGCGATGCGCGACACCTTTTCGATCGCCGTCATCACCAACGACATCTACACAAGCGAAGATGCCGAAGCCCTGATGCGGTCCCAGGCCCTGTCCAGTGACCGGATACGCGGCGTGGAAACCGGCGGCTGCCCGCACACGGCCATCCGCGAAGACGCCTCGATCAACCTTGCCGCCATTGATGATCTGACACGATCCATTCCCGATCTCGATCTGGTGCTGATCGAATCGGGCGGCGACAATCTGGCCGCCACCTTCTCCCCCGAACTTGCCGACCTCACCATCTATGTGATCGACGTCGCCGCAGGGGAGGAAATACCCAGAAAGGGCGGCCCGGGCATCACCAGGTCGGATCTGCTCATCATCAACAAGACCGACCTTGCGCCTTACGTCGGGGCTGACCTTGATGTAATGGACCGGGACGCGACGCGGATGCGCAAGTCACGCCCGTTTGTCTTCGCCAACACCAAGGCGGGAGACGGGCTTGACCGTGTCGTCGACTTCATCATCCAGAAAGGTGGGCTCGCCGCCTGAGCGGCCTCGGACCGCATGCGCGCAGAACAACATCACGCTTGATCTTTCAACCGTTTCCACTCACCCTGCATCCTCAAAAATGCGGAGGGCGGAACCATGATGTTTGACGGTATCAATCTCTTGGCTGTGGCGGTTGCCGGCGTGGCATCGTTCATATTCGGATCGATCTGGTACGGTGTTCTGGGCAAGGCCTGGATGGCGGCAGCCAGCCTGACCGAGGAGCAGACCAAACCGGATCCGGTGACGCTTGGCCTGACTTTCGTCTGCCAGCTGGTGATGGCTTTCGTGTTCGCCGGCGTGATCTACCACACCGGTCAGACCTCGATCCGCGCCGGACTGATTTCCGCGCTGATGATCTGGGTCGGCATCGTCATGACAACACAGATCATCAACCACCGCTTTCAGGGCAAACCCTGGAGCCTCACGCTGATCGACGGCGGCCACTGGCTCGGTGTGCTGATTGTCCAGGGTGTGGTGATCGGCTGGTTCGGCTCCTGAAACCGCACGCCCACGGAGCAGGCACACTCCGGGTCAACCACAAGACTTACGCCTAAATCACTACGTATTTGAACGCATTAGACCAAGGACTCGGCGACTAAAGGACTAAAGTTTGGTTCTGGACGCCTATGGGGGCGATCAGCATAATGGCCCCCGGCAAACAAACTGGCAGCGGGGAGGATGATGTGTGCCCGCGCCGGTTCATATTGTTTCGGGAGGTTCTCATATGTCAGACTCTGTTTTCCCCGTTCCGGCGGAGGTTGCCGCACGGGCGCATGTCGACAACGCGAAATACCTGGAGATGTACCAGCGCTCCGTGGAAGACCCCGACGGGTTCTGGGGTGAACACGGCAAACGGGTCGACTGGATCAAGCCTTACACGAAGGTCAAGAATACCTCCTACGACTACCACAATGTCTCGATCAAGTGGTTCGAGGACGGCACGCTCAACGTTGCGGCCAACTGTGTCGACCGGCACCTGGCAACGCGCGGCGACCAGCCCGCTATCATCTGGGAAGGCGATGACCCGAGCGAGCACAAGGTCATCACCTACAACGAGCTTTCCCGGGAAGTGAACAAATTCGCCAACGTCCTGCACGGTCAGGGTGTGAAGAAGGGGGACCGGGTCACCATCTACCTCCCGATGATCCCGGAAGCCGCCTACGCGATGCTGGCCTGTGCCCGTATCGGCGCGATCCATTCCATCGTTTTCGGCGGCTTTTCGCCCGACAGTCTTGCCCAGCGCATCGAAGGCTGTAAGTCCGAATGCGTCATCACCGCGGATGAAGGCCTGCGCGGCGGCCGCAAGGTGCCGCTGAAGGCCAATGTCGACAAGGCAGCGGAAAAGGCACCGGTCAAATCCGTCATCGTGGTCAGGCGCACCGGCGGCGATATCAGCATGACGGACGGGCGGGACGTCTGGTATCACGACGAAGCCGCGCGTGTTTCCGACCAGTGCGACCCGGTCGAGATGAACGCCGAGGATCCGCTGTTCATCCTGTACACTTCCGGCTCGACCGGACAGCCGAAAGGCGTGCTGCACACGACGGGTGGCTACCTCGTCTATGCATCCATGACCCATGAGTACGTGTTCGATTATCACGAGGGCGATATCTACTGGTGCACGGCGGATGTTGGCTGGGTCACCGGTCACAGCTACATCGTCTATGGCCCGCTTGCGAACGGTGCCACCACGCTGATGTTCGAGGGTGTCCCGACCTATCCGGGCCCGGGCCGCTTCTGGGAAGTCTGCGACAAGCACAACGTCAACATCTTCTACACCGCGCCCACCGCGATCCGCGCACTGATGGGCGCAGGCGACGAATACGTCACGAAGACATCCCGCCAGTCCCTGCGCCTGCTCGGTTCGGTCGGCGAGCCGATCAACCCGGAGGCCTGGACCTGGTATCACAATGTGGTCGGTGACGGCCGCTGCCCGATCGTGGATACCTGGTGGCAGACCGAGACGGGGGGCATCCTGATTACCCCGCTGCCGGGCGCAACGGATCTGAAACCGGGCTCCGCGACACGGCCGTTCTTTGGCGTCCAGCCCGCCGTCGTTGACGCGGAAGGCAAGTTCCTCGAAGGCGCGACAGAAGGCAATCTCGTCATCAAGGACAGCTGGCCGGGACAGATGCGCACGGTCTACGGTGATCACGAGCGTTTCGTGCAGACCTATTTCGCGACCTACAAGGGGCTTTACTTTACCGGTGACGGCTGTCGGCGCGACGAGGACGGCTACTACTGGATCACCGGCCGCGTTGACGACGTGATCAACGTATCCGGACACCGCATGGGGACGGCGGAAGTCGAAAGCGCCTTGGTGGCGCACCCGCAGGTATCCGAGGCGGCGGTCGTCGGCTACCCGCACGACATCAAGGGCCAGGGCATCTATGCCTATGTCACGCTGATGGAAGGCGAGGAACCGACGGACGAGTTGAAGAAGGAACTGGTAAAGCACGTGCGCGCGGAAATCGGTCCGATCGCGTCGCCTGATCTCATCCAGTTCGCCCCCGGCCTGCCGAAAACGCGTTCAGGCAAGATCATGCGCCGCATCCTGCGCAAGATCGCCGAGGACAGCTTCGATAACCTGGGAGACACATCGACGCTGGCCGATCCGGCCGTGGTCGACGATCTGATCGACAACCGCCAGAACCGCGGATGAGACCCGGAAGCTGAAAACGGAAAAAGCCCGCCGATCTGGCGGGCTTTTTTTGTTGTCGGTGCCGGTTACTGTGACAGGAAGACCTGCTGGATCTTCTTGGCAATGTTCGAGAAAGCCGCGATCAGGTCGTCGGACGAGGTCGCGACGTAGTATTTGCCCTCATCGGCGCATTCTTCCATGACGCGTGCCTGGCTCGAAGTCGTGGCGGTTCCGAAATAGACCGTGTAGATCGTGATCCCGGCATCCTTCATCGCCGAGCACAGGCGCAGTGCGCGCTGTGAAGGCTGACCCGAGTAGCCGCTGCCTGCCTTTTCGATCCAGTAGTCGTTCGTCCCGCTGTAGCACGGACCGTAGTACTTGTTGAAGTTATTGCACTGCGATTGGGTCAGGGTGTGCTTGTCGTAATAGGTGTTGAAGGCACCGTCTGTCATGATCAGTGCGAATTTCAGCACTTCGCTGTTCGAATAGGCTGACGGCTCGGAATCTGTCGGCCAAAGGTCTTTCCAGTTGGGCGACAGCGTGTACCAGCCGATGCCGATGCCTGTCTGGGCAGCGGTGTAACCTTCGGTCTCCAGGTTCTCGATCGCCGTCAGAAGGGTGTCCCGGTTGTCCGTGAGCGGTTCGAGAACCGAATCCGAACAATCCTGACTGCGCCGCGTTCCCGAGCCGTCACCTGCCGGCTCCACTGTGTAGCTGGCGTCGGTGTATTTTTCGTCGCCGTCACGCTCGGTGACGCATCGGGTGCTGATGCCCCCGGTGGCGGCAGACGCGTAGCTGTCCATGTTCACGCCGACGCTGTAGGGAACCAGCGAGATCTTGACCTTGCTCTCCTCGCCGTCTGCGGGAATGAGGATGTTGACCACGGATTCAGCCGCGTCCTTCAGATCGTTGAGCGCCCAGCCCATCGATCCGGTCACGTCGACAACCATCGCCATTTCGACGTCGAAGCGCGAATAGGTCACCTGCGAGTTTGTTCCGAAGGTGAAGGTCTCCGGACCAAACGCAGTCTGACCATATCCGCCGAAATCGATGAAGAGATTGTCCATCGTCGCGGCAGAACTGACGGTAATCAGGCCGTTGTCGGCATCCACGGTGAAGGACAGATTTTCGATCGCCTCATCAAGGAAGTCGGCGTCTGCAAGGTTGGCGTTGAACGAATCCGTGATCACGTCCTTGATCTGGTCGTTCGTCATTTCCTGCGTCGACAGGTCAGTAGCCGCGGCAAGAGCCGCCGCATCAAGCGCGTAGGAAAGTTTCTCGCGCGCGTTCACGACCTTGGACACGTCCACCGCGGCACCCGCCATCACCACTATGATGATGAGCATGATGCCGAAAAGGGGAATAATCGCGCCGTCCCGATCTTTGCGGAACCGTCGGATCAAATTGTAAAAGTACGGAATTTGTTGCTTGCTCATGACTGCCTCACAGCTCTCATGAGACAGTTATTACAGAAAAGTACCTAAATTCTTAAATGAACCTTCGAAAAGAAGTAAAGGATCTCTTAATTCGAACGGCAAAATGCAAACAATCAAGACATGACTTGATGAAACGAGAGTACGAACTCTGCGTATGTTACGGTTCGAGCTCTGTATCCCAATAGAGAAAATCCATCCAGCTTTCGTGGAGGTAGTTTGGCGGAAACCCGCGCCCGTTGTTGTGAAGATCCTGGATCGTCGGCTGAAACGGCATGTGCATCGGCCACATGTTGAGCTGTTTGCACGATTTGTTCGATTTGCGCAGGTTGCAGGGCGAACAGGCCGTAATCACGTTTTCCCAGGTGGTCAGGCCACCCTTTGATCTCGGAATGAGATGATCGAATGTGAGCTCGTCTTTCGAGCCGCAATATTGGCACTGAAATTTGTCACGAAGGAAGACGTTGAAGCGGGTGAAGGCGGGATATCTGCTGGGTTTCACAAAGGTCTTGAGGGAGACAACGCTCGGCAATCGGAATTCGAAGCTCGGACTTCGGACCGCCGCATCATATTCGGCAACGATGTTCACCCGATCAAGAAAGACCGCCTTGATCGTGTCCTGCCAGGACCACAAACACAAGGGATAGTAACTCAAAGGCCGGTAATCCGCATTGAGTACCAACGCCGGATGGGCTCCCGGCGAAACCGCAATCGTCACCTTCCGCTCCTCACACCTGCTCAGTTCTTCCGGTGTCCGGTCAATCGGACAGCGGAATATGTCCTTTTGTGACGGGAGTATTGTAGTGCCGAGGTGACAGTCTTGTGAAGCCCGTGAAATTCATTTCTGGAGGCTGCTGCCGAAACGTGTTTTGCGACCCGAGATTTTTCTTAAAACTATGAATCAGTTAGACAAATCTCGCATATCCGGGGAAAATTATTTGACTTTGGTGAAAAACAACAAGGGCGCCAGCGGCGCCCTTGGAAAATGATTTGCGAACCTTGCGGCAATTCGAATCAATTCGAGGTCCATTCGCGAATATCGACGAAATGACCTGCAATCGCCGCCGCCGCCGCCATGGCGGGAGAGACAAGATGCGTGCGGCCCTTGTGTCCCTGGCGCCCCTCGAAGTTGCGGTTCGAGGTCGAGGCACAACGCTCACCCGGCTTCAGCTTGTCGGCATTCATCGCAAGACACATGGAGCATCCCGGCTCACGCCAGTCGAACCCGGCTTCCTTGAAGATCAGGTCGAGACCTTCTTCTTCGGCCTGCTCCTTGACCAGGCCGGAGCCTGGAACCACCATCGCGTCGACATGGGACGCCACCTTGTGATTTCCGATCACCGCGGCCGCAGCGCGCAAGTCCTCGATGCGGCCATTGGTGCAGGATCCGATGAAGGCGCGGTCAATCTTGATGTCGGTGATCTTGGTGCCCGGCTCGAGCCCCATGTAGTCCAGAGCGCGTTTCTTGGATTCGCGGCGGTTCTCGTCGTCAATCTCTTCCGGATCGGGAACAACCCCTTCAACCGAAACCACATCTTCTGGAGATGAACCCCAGGACACGATCGGAGGCAGGTTGGCGGCATCCAGCTCGACAACCTTGTCGAAATCGGCGTCCGCGTCGGAATGCAGCGTATGCCAGTAGGCCATCGCCATGTCCCAGGCTTCACCCTTCGGCGCCTTGGGGCGGTCCTTGACATAGGCGAACGTGGTCTCGTCCGGAGCAATCAGCCCCGCCCGCGCGCCTGCTTCGATCGACATGTTGCAGACGGTCATTCGGCCTTCCATCGACAGTGACCGAATGGCGTCGCCGGCATATTCGATGACGTAGCCCGTTCCGCCAGCGGTTCCGATCTTGCCGATGATCGCGAGAACAATGTCCTTCGCGGTCACGCCGTCCGGTATCTGGCCATTGACCTTGACCAGCATGTTCTTCGCCTTCTTCTGGATCAGCGTCTGCGTGGCCAGAACATGCTCCACTTCCGAAGTTCCGATCCCATGTGCCAGGGAACCGAACGCGCCGTGGGTCGAGGTATGGCTGTCGCCGCAAACGATCGTCATGCCGGGCAGCGTAAAGCCCTGTTCCGGTCCGACAATGTGAACGACGCCCTGGCGCATATCCAGTTCGGAGTAATACTCGACGCCGAACTCGCTTGCGTTTTTGGCAAGTGTCTCGACCTGGAGAGCGGATTCGGGATCATCGATGCCGTGGCGCCGATCGCTGGTCGGCACGTTGTGGTCGACAACGGCAAGGGTTTTCTCCGGGCTTCGGACCTTGCGGCCATGCATGCGAAGGCCTTCGAAGGCCTGAGGGCTGGTCACCTCGTGGACAAGGTGCCGGTCGATATAGAGCAGCCCGGTTCCGTCCGGCTGCATGTCGACAACGTGATCATCCCAGATCTTGTCATAAAGCGTACGCGCTTTCGCCATCGATCTCTCCTCGTCTGTTTCCAGTGCGGTTGCGCCTGCGTCCGGGCGTCCGCCTTCGGTTTTCTTGCTGGGCAGCACGCCCAGCTTCAAGCATTTCGTAAAAATCTGGCTAGTGAATGGCCCAGGCCGGCAAAAACGTCAAGCGCCACCGGGTTGAGCTGAATTCAACTGAGATTGACCGGTGGTCCGGCAAATGAAAAAGGCGGCCCCGAGGACCGCCCTTTCGGATCTCGTTCGACGCGCCGGATTACTCCGCGGCGTCTTCTGCAGCTGCCTGCTCGGCCTTCTTGGCTTCCGCTTTTGCAGCCTTGGCGGCAGCAGCTTCCGCACGGGCTTCTTCGTTGAGGCGCTTGGAGCGGACATTCGTGTTTTCGGTAATGCGGGCGGATTTGCCGCGACGGTCGCGCAGGTAGTAAAGTTTCGCACGGCGGACCTTGCCGCGGCGGACAACTTCAACGCCTTCCAGCATCGGGGAATAGATCGGGAAGACACGCTCGACGCCTTCGCCATAGGAAATCTTGCGGACCGTGAAGCTCTCGTTGATGCCGCCGCCGGAGCGGGCGATGCAGACGCCTTCATAGGCCTGGGTACGGGTACGGTTGCCTTCAGTGACCTTCACGTTAACGCGAACCGTGTCACCTGGCGAAAATTCCGGAAGCTTGCGTTGTGCTTCGATCTTCGCCATTTCTTCAGCGTTGAGCTGCTCGATGATATTCATGGCATTTTTCCCTTTTCAATTACAAAGCGGCCAGAGCGCTTCCCTGTGATCAGGAAACGGATTTCGCCGACTTTGGGCCATGTTGCATATCAGCCGGTTTGTCTTGGAGACCGGATAAAACACAAGGCCTTCAGGCCCTGACGTCAGATATCAGGAGAAAACGTCACCAGCTTTCGCGGGCGTATACAGCAAAAGACGGGCGATGTCATGTGGTTTTTATGGGTGCCCGGTCCGGGACAAGCGCGGCCCCGTCAAGCAATTCGGAACACCCGGTAAAGATCATTACCGCTTATCACTGTCCAAAAGTGCAATAGTACATACGGGCGTTAAATGCTCGTATTGAAAAGAAAAGCAGCGGCACGAGTGCCGCCGCTGATGCTCAGCATTGCCTAAAGTAATTATTGTCGTGTTTCTTCGGCTTTTTACAACTGAAGAGACAACTTTGGTTGCAATGGTCTCTATATAGCACATTCTTAAAAAAATGTCACGCTGGCATTTACTAATTTAATGTTTTAGGTTTGCTCATTACGGTAAAGTAAGGCGTCCTTACCTTTAGGAAATGTCAATCGATGAGGGATCACTCCGGTTTACTACATAAACTCTATAGTGGTGCTTTGCTCGATGGCGGACTTACTGGTGTGCTTTCGGATCTTGCAACCCTTTATCCCGATCTGCCGATCTCCTATCAAGCCCAATGCGTTTACGAGAACAGGCATTATGACTGCGCGATGTTCAATCATGGCGAGGGCGCGGAATTCGAACTGAGCCGCGCGGTCTCAGCCAATCCGTTTCCGCCGATCGCGCTGCAATGCGATCCATCAGATGTGGTGTACACGGGCGATTTCATATCCACATCGGATGTAGAGAAAACGGACTTCTATCATGAGTTCCTGAAAGACCATGGCGAGATCAACCGGGCTTTCGGCGTCATTATGCATCGCCACGGCAGGGACTCCGCCTTTGTCGCGGCCAACCTGCCCAGAACGATGACGCTCCGTGAAGAAGAACATGTCCGCCACCTGTTCTCATTTCTGCGGCCGCATCTTCAAAACGCCTTCAGCCTGTTGCTGGAACTGGCAAAACGCGACTGTGTCCCGGCCAATACCGGCTTCTGGTTAAATCAGATCCCGACGGCGGCCCTCCTGGTTCTGCCGGATGGCAAGGTCACGCATTTCAACGGACAGGCGGAAACATTCCTGCGGACCAGTCAGCTGATCTACACCGATCGCACGGTTCGCCTCGCCGCGCGAACCCAGGGGCTGCAGAACCAGCTGCACGCCGCGCTGAAAAAGGCGTCCGCCACATCCCTTCCCGTCGGTCCGATACCGATGCAGGCGACAGGCAATGGCGGACCGTTCTTCTTTGTCATGCCTGTCCGGCACAAGGATCAGATACATCCCGGCCTGTCCCCTTTTCTGACGCCGGCCATGCCGCTGCTTGTCACCCTGTTCGACCCTGCAGATGCGCCGAGGCCCTCGCAAAAGATACTGTCCGCCGCGTTCGGCCTGACCGAACGGGAGTGCCTCGTCATTCAGCAGCTGATTTTGGGATTTTCGTTGAAGGAGGCGGCAGACACGTTGCAGATCTCCTACAACACCGCCAGAAATCACCTGGCCAGCGCGACGTCCAAAACCGGAGCGCGCTCGCAGGCGGATATTGTCCGCCGCGGGACGCAGCTTCTCGCCAAGCTCGGTGACGGTCCACCGTAGGGTACGGCCTCTAGTCGACGTCGTCTTCGTCCGCCATGTAGGCATCCCAGAGATCCGGCCGGCGCTCCCGTGTCAGACGCTCTGCTTCGGCCATGCGCCAGTCATGGATTTTGCGGTGGTTTCCCGACGTCAGCACATCAGGAATTGCCGACCCTTCGAAATCGGCAGGGCGGGTATAGTGCGGATGCTCCAGCAACCCTGTTTCGAAACTCTCCGTTTCCGCGCTTTCCATGTTCCCCATGACCCCGGGAATGAGGCGGATAATGGCGTCCAGCATCGTGAGCGCCGCGATTTCACCACCCGAAAGGATGTAGTCGCCAACAGAGACTTCCTCGAGCTGCCGGCTGTCGATGACCCGCTGGTCAACCCCTTCGAACCTGCCGCAGATAATGATCGCACCGGGCCCGGAGGCCAGTTCATGCGCACGCTCCTGGTTAAACGGGCGCCCGCGCGGGCTCATCAGGAGCCGCGGCCGCGGATCGTCCTCGGGCGCTGCGGCATCGATTGCCTTCGCGAGAATATCCGCACGCAGCACCATTCCGGCGCCGCCGCCTGCCGGCGTGTCGTCGACGCTGCGATGCTTGTCTGTCGCGAAGTCGCGGATCTGGCTGGTCTCGACCTGCCACAAGCCCTTGGCAAGTGCGCGTCCCGACAGGCTGTGGCCCAGCGGGCCGGGAAACATGTCCGGATAAAGCGTCAGGATCGTGGTCTTAAAGGGCATCAAGACAACATTAACCTAGAAGATCGAAAATTGCGCCCGCCCGGCGGACAAAAACGTCATGGAAAGAACTGATTAAGCCTGAGCGCGCATGCTGGCAAGAGCGTTTCAATCAGGTCTATTGCCGTGTTCCAGTTTCCCGTTCTGCGTTTGAGAATACCCGCCTTTATCCAGAACAAAGTCGATCAGCACTATCTCGACATTTCGGTCAGCCGTGTCGTCCCGCTCGCCGCGCTGATGACGTTTGGCGTCCTGGTGGGGCTGGTGTTCGAGACCGGCGTGGGGCACCCTTACGACAAGGTCATCCATATCGGCTTTTTCGCGCTTCTCACCCTGTCCATACACGCGCTTTTCTGCTGCCGTCTCAGGATCTCGGCCGTGGTCGCGTTTGGCATGGGGATCGCCGGGGAACTTTTGCAGGGATTCCTGCCCCATCATGCGATGTCGTTGCCCGACCTGGTGGCAAACGGAATTGGCGTGGCACTGGTCGTTGCGCTCATCGCGCTGATACGCTCGGAGGTCACGCAGGCCGTCGAGGATCCCGAAGTGGATCTGAACCTCGGCCGCATGGGACTGCAGCCAATGCCGGTCCGCTACTTGTCCGGCGAAGCTGTCTCCGAGGAGTCCGAACCGTCATCGGAAAAGTAATCCTCGGGAAGGTGGGCCGTCACCTGTCCCCGTGACAGGGACACCTCCGGAACAAAGTCCTTCGTGAACGGAATATAGAAGGTGCGCCCGCGCTTCGGGCGGATTTCCAGAAGGTCACCGGCGCCGAAGTCCTGCACGGCGACGATTTTGCCGAGATCGTTGCCGTCCCGGTCCACGACACTGAGCCCGTTGAGGTCCGAGTAGTAGAACTCGTCTTCTTCGGGTTCCGGCAGCTGATCCCGCCGGACATAGAGCTCCACGCCATTCAGGTCTTCGGCCTGGTTGCGGTTGTTCACGTTCCGGAATTTGGTGACGACGACCGTTTTCTGAACCCGCGCCCGCTCCACCTCGAACGACGTCACGCCGTCCTTGCTGGTCAGAACGCCGTAGTCGGCAAACGAAAGCGGGTCATCACCGAATGGTTTGACCCGCACTTCGCCGCGTATGCCGTGTGCGGCGCCGATCTTGGCCATCAGGACCTTCTGACCGTCATCTGAAGTCATGTCAGCAAGCCCTTTCCGGAACAGTCAGCGCCACCCGGATCCCGGAATTACTCGGCTGCTGCTTCTTCCGCAGCACCTTCGCTCGCAGCTTCCGAAGCTTCGGCTGCAGCTGCAGCGGCGTCTTCTTCGGCCTGGCGCTTGGCTTCAAGACGTTCCTTGGCCTTCGCGCCGAGTTCTGCCTTTTTCGGGTTGTTGCGCGGCTCGCGCTTCAGCAGGCCGGCAGCATCGAGAAAACGGTGCACGCGATCGGTCGGCTTTGCGCCATTGCCGAGCCAGTACTGGATGCGCTCGACGTCGAGCTTGACGCGATCTTCGGAATCCTTCGGCAGCATCGGATCATAGCTGCCGACTTTTTCGATGAAACGGCCATCACGCGGCGAGCGGATGTCGGCAACAACGATACGGTAATACGGGCGTTTTTTGGAACCGCCTCGAGCAAGGCGAATTTTCGTAGCCATTTTGGGTCTCCAGTTTCTTCAGTTGCCGGCTTCTGCGGCAATGGCTTCATGGTGCCGGATCACTTCGCGAACGATGAAGTTCAGGAATTTCTCGGCAAAGTCAGGATCGAGATTGGCTTCTGCGGCAAGCCGCCGGAGCCGCTCGATCTGAATCTTTTCCCGCGCCGGATCAGCCGGCGGCAGGTCGTTGGTGGCCTTCAGAACACCCACTTTCTGGGTGCACTTGAACCGTTCGGCGAGCATGTTGATCAATGCCGCGTCGATATTGTCGATGGAGGATCTGAGAGCCTTCAGCTCGTTGACCGCTTCGCTCTGGCCCAGCTGGGTTTCGGCGTTGCTCATCGCTTCTTGCCTTTCCCCATGCCCGGCAGACCGGGAAGCTTCGGACCGCCAAGGCCCGGAAGACCCGGCATTCCAGGTGGCAGACCCGGGCCGCCCAGACCGCCCGGCATGCCACCGGGCAATCCTTTCGGCAGATCCATGCCGCCCGGAAGCTGGCCGGACTTGGCCATTTCCTCAAGCTGCTTCGGATCGACATCCGGCATTCCGCCGCCGAGACCACCCATCAGCTTGCCGAGCATGCCCTTGCCCTTGCCCATCTTTTTCATCATGTCCGCCATCTGGCGGTGCATCTTCAAAAGCTTGTTGACCTCGGCAACCTGCACACCGGAGCCGGCTGCAATCCGTTTCTTGCGGCTTGCCTTCAGAAGGTCGGGCTTCTGCCGCTCGGACGGCGTCATCGACTGAATGATAGCGATCTGGCGCTTGAACATCTTGTCATCGACATTCGCCGCCTCGATCTGCTTCTTCATCTTGCCGACGCCCGGCAACATACCCATCATGCCGGACATGCCGCCCAGCTTTTCCATCTGCTTCAGCTGTTCGGCGAGATCTTCCAGGTCGAAATGACCTTTCTGCATCTTCTTCGCCATCTTCGCGGCCTGTTCCGCATCGATGGCTTCGGCCGCTTTCTCGACGAGCGAAACGATATCGCCCATACCGAGGATCCGGTCGGCGATCCGCTTCGGATGGAAGTCCTCCAGCGCATCGGATTTTTCACCGGTACCGATGAGCTTGACCGGTTTGCCGGTCACTGCCTGCATGGACAGCGCCGCACCGCCGCGGCCATCCCCGTCCATTCTCGTCAGGACAATGCCGCTGATCCCGACGCGTTCGTCGAAGCTCTGCGCCAGATTGACGGCGTCCTGACCGGTCAGGCTGTCGGCGACAAGCAGGATCTCGTGCGGCTGTGCGGCCGCCTTGACGTCCGCCATCTCGATCATCAGAGGTTCGTCGATGTGAATGCGTCCGGCGGTATCCAGCAGGACGAGGTCATAACCGCCGAGCTTGGCCGCGGACATGGCACGATTGGCAATCTCGACCGGGCCCTGCCCCTCGATGATCGGCAAGGTGTCGACGTCGTTCTGCTCACCGAGTACCTTGAGCTGTTCCTGTGCAGCCGGCCGGCGTGTATCGAGCGAGGCCATCAGCACCTTGCGCTTGTCGCGCTGGGTGAAGCGACGGGCGATCTTGGCGGTGGTGGTGGTCTTACCGGACCCCTGCAGGCCGACCATCATGATCGCCACCGGCGCAGGCGCGTTCAGGTCGATTGGCTGCGCTTCCGCGCCGAGCATTTCCACCAGCTGATCATGAACGATCTTGACGACCATCTGGCCCGGCGTGACCGATTTGACGACTTCGGCGCCGACCGCCCGGCTCCGCACCTTGTCCGTGAAGGAGCGCACGATCGGCAGGGCGACGTCGGCTTCGATCAATGCGCGGCGAATTTCGCGCATTGCTTCATTGACGTCGTTTTCCGACAGCGCACCACGGCCGGTGAGCTTGTCGAAAATTCCGCTTAGTCGATCGGACAGGCTTTCAAACATCAAAGGGTCCTTAGGTCATCGGTTTCGGGATGTCTCCCGAACCATATGGTCAACCGGAACCCAGATCCAACTGCACGGCAGCTCGCAAAGCAGTTTCGCACCCGAGGGCGCATCGCGCTGTCGGGTGTTGACCTCCGGGATCTCTTTACACCTTTTCGGGTCCCGGTCGGCGGTTCTGATTTTCGGTCACTCATATGGAGTTGGCGGCTCTATGCCTTAACGAGTGGCTAGAGTCAAGTTTTGCGCCGCGTGCCGGGATGACGGATCGCGTCAATCCCGTTTCGAGGTCTCGTAGCGCGACGAGGTTTCGTAATAGTCGTTGAAGCCGATCCGGTCCCTGAGTTCGGTGAAATCCATCATCAGGGGCGTTCGGTCGGTATCCGTCTTCAGTCTTGAAAGGGTTTCCGTCATCGCCTGCATCGCGCTCGCCATGAGCGTCAGCGGATAGGCGGCAATCGCGAACCCGATATCCTGAAGTTGCTGGTGAGACAGTTCGGGGGTCTCCCCGCCTTCGACGATATTCGCCATTTTCGGCCCGGGCAGCTCCCGGCAGATCGTCTCCATTTCGGCGACGGTTTTCGGGGCTTCCACGAAGAGGATGTCGGCACCCAGCTCCTTGAAACGCGCGGCGCGTTCGATCGCTTCGTTCAAGCCGTGCTCGTGGCGCGCATCCGTGCGCGCCAGGATCAGGATATCCGCGCCGTCTTCCCTAGCGTCGTTGGCTGCCCGGATGCGGTCGAAGGCCTCATCGCGCGAAACGACGGCTTTTCCCGGTGTGTGGCCGCAGCGTTTGGGAGACAGCTGGTCTTCGATCATGATGGCGGCGGCCCCCGCCTTGGCGAACCCGGCAACCGTCCGGCGCACATTCATGGCGTTGCCGTATCCCGTATCGCCATCGGCGATGACCGGAAAGTCGACCGCATGGGTGATGTTGCCGACATGATCGAGAACCTCGCCATAGGACATCAGCCCCAGATCCGGTTGCCCGATGCGGGACGCCGACGCCGCGAAGCCCGACATGAAGGTGAGGTCGAAATCAGCCTGCTCGATCAGCTTGGCCGACAGCGCATCGAAGCAGCAGGGCATGACATGCAATCTGTCCGTTGCAAGCAGGTGTCTGAGTTTGTCGGCCTGGGACGGCATTCTGACCTCGTGAAGGCAATTCAGAGTTTGAACGGAATATAAAGCGCAAGATCGGTCCACATATAGAGGATCACGACGGAGAGCAACATGAGCGCGAGAAACGGCAGAACCCCGCGTGACACGTCGGCAAGACTGGATTTCGCCACCGACTGTATCACGTAGAGATTAAGCCCCACCGGCGGCGTGATCAGGGCGCACTCGACCATCACCACCATGTAGACACCGAACCAGATCGGGTCGAAACCGAGCGCCATGGCTGCCGGCAGCAGGACCGGTGTCATGATCAGCACCATGGAGAGCGCCTCGAACACAAGCCCCATGATCAAGAGCACCACCGAGACCACAAGGATGAAAGCCAGCGGCGTGTCGATGTTCTGACCGATGAACATCGAGATTTCCTGCGGGATCCGGTAGAGCGTGATCGCCTTGCCGAACACTTTCGCTCCGGCAACGATCAGAAGGATCGCGACCGTCGTGACCATGGAATCATAGGCGGCTTCCTTGAACCCCTGCCATGTCAGCGTCCTCAGGACGAGACCGGTGATCACGAGCGCAACCGCAAAGCCGATGGCCGCCGCCTCCGTCGGCGTGGCGATGCCGGTATAGATCACCCCGATGACGAACGCTGCCAGCACCACCGAAGGCAGGGCCCGGAGCGAACTCCAGAACCGTTCTTCCGCGCTGGCCGCGGTTTCGGCCGTGTGCCCGCCGAACCATCTCGCGTGGATCATCGCAAACGCGATGAAGAAAACCACCAGGAGAATGCCGGGTCCAATGCCGGCGAGAAACAGCGAGATGACCGACTGTTCGGTGACGAAGCCGTAGACGATCATCGGGATTGACGGCGGGATCAGGATGCCGAGCGTACCGCCGGCGGCCAGCAGGCCATAGACGAAGCGGCGCTCATAGCCGCGGCTGATCATTTCCGGGATCGCCACTGTTCCGATCGTCGCGGCCGTCGCGACGGAAGAGCCGGAAATGGCCGCAAAAATCCCGCAGGAAATGATCGTTGCGACAGCAAGACCTCCGGGCCAGTGGCCGACCCAGGCATGCACGGCGGCAAAAAGGTCCTTTCCGACCCCGCCCTTCAGGAGGATGTTCGACATCAGCAGGAAAAGCGGCACGGCGAGAAGAATGAACCCGTCCAATGTGGAAAGGATCGCCTGCGGCGCCATCAATGGCGAGAACCCGCCGAAAAGCAGCAGAGCCAGCCCGAGGCCTCCCAACGTGAAGGCGACCGGCACCCGAATGAGCAGAAGCGCGAACAGCGCAACCAGGATCAGGACTGTGGTCATGAGGCGTGCCCGCCCTGCGGCGCGGCGCCTGCGACCGCCTTGCCAAGTTCGATCACGGCCTGGATGAACAGCAGTGCGAAGCCGACCGGTATGGCAAGTTCCGACACCCAAGTCGGCAGATCCAGCATCGATCCGGTGGTCCGGCCGCGCTCGAAGGAATCGTAGAAGATGCCGCCCCCCTTCCAGGCGACAACCGCACTGAAAAGCGCGATCGCGGTCATGGCCAGGACACGGCAGGCCCGTTGGGCCGTTGCGCCGAGCCGCTCGGTCACCGCGTCGACCGCGATGTGCTGATTGGTTTTCAGCAGCCAGGGCATCCCGATCATGCTGCCCCAGATGAGACAGAGCTGGGAGAGTTCCGCCGCCCAGATCGTCGGCGCGACGAACAGGTAGCGGGCGCTGACCTCATAGGTCAGCATGCACCCGGCGAGAATGAACAGGAACGCTGCGGCTCCTGCAAGCACCCGCAGGACAGCGTGGAACGCTTTCATGGCTTGAAATGCAATCTTTGCTTTCGGGAAGGATCAGGCGGAAATCGGGTGCCGTGGCCACACCGCCTCGCGAGAAGACGGCGTGGCCGAACCCGTTTGATTTTAAAGGCCTTTTGCGGCTTCCATCACGGTTTGGCCCAGCGCGCCCGCCTTTTCGGAATAGGTGTCATAGACCGGCTGGCTGACGGCCTTCCACGCCGCGATTTCGTCCGCTGTCGGCTTGTAAACGGTCATTCCGTTTTCCTCGGCCGCCGCATAAGCCGCCGCCTCGATTTCGGCCATGCGGTTGCGCACGTCGTTCTCGGCCTTGAGCGCTGCCGCCTGGATCACGGCCTTCTGCTCCTCAGGCAGCCCGTTCCAGAAATCGGTGTTCACCACGACAATGAATTCGATATCCGCGTGGTTGGTCACCGAGATCGTATCCATCACCTCCCAGAGCTTTCTCGATTTGACGCCGGAAACGCCGGTCATGCCGATATCGACCGTGCCGCGCTGATAGGCAAGATACTGTTCGGAACCGGAAATCAGCGTCGGCGCACCGCCGGCTGACGTTACGAAGTCGCCGAGTGTCTTGCCGAACACGCGGACCTTCTTGCCCTTCATGTCTTCCGGCGTCTTCAGCGGTCCGCCCTGGGACAACATGATCGCACCGCCATAGGCCTGCCACCACAAAACGGTCGATCCGGTGTCCTTGATGGCTTCGTCGAGCGGCGCGCGCACAGGCGATCCCGGCGCGACCGCGGCCCGCACCTTGTCTTCCGTGTCGAACAGGAACGGCTGGTAGAAGATATCGACGGCGGGAATGTCGCCGACATAGCGCGTGAGGGAGGCGACGCCCATCTCGATTGCGCCGGATCCGACCGCCGCAGGAACTTCCTTGTCCTTGTAGAGCTGCGCCGAATCGTAGATTTCAACGGCGATGTCGCCATTCGAGTTCTTTTCAACCTCTTCCTTGAACAGCAGAAGGTTCTGGCCGAGGTGGCTCTTGAGCGGCAGCTGCAGGGAAATACGCAAGGTCGTGTCTGCCGCAAAGGCAGCACCGGTCGAAAGGCCAAGCGCAACGGCTGCGCCCAGGGCCCAGGCAAGTGATTTCATGATGTCCTCCCATTCTTATGCCCGCAGTCTTGCAAACGACCCGATGGAGGTCAACAAGGCAACTCACGGGAAGGGATGACGAAAACTCACCAATAGATTGAGCTGGAACGGCCCGGATCACCGGACAAACGAGGGACAGGTGACAGCGGCCTTGCAGAAACACGAAAACCACTGCCGGTGTGACCGTACCGGCAGTGGTCTTTATCAGGCAACCCCGCTGCAAGTGCAGCTTACGGGGGGAGGATCGCCCGAAGCCGGATTACGGCTGAACCGCTGCGAATTCAGCCGGATCGAGCAGGTTGTCCTGATTCGCATCCGCAGCCTTGAAAACGTCTTCCGACATATCCGGAACGACTGCCGTGACTTCATCGAAGCTCACGAAACCGTCCTGGTTGCTGTCGATCGTCTCAAATGACACGCCCTGTGCAAGCGCTGCTGTAGACGCCGTGAAAGCACCGATGAGAAGAGCAGCGGTAAGACGTTTGGACATGTTTAAACCTCCAAGTGTTGGTTCTCGCCGGATTGCCCGTCCCGTATCATGGGGAAGTCGGTGCACCCGGCTTGTGTTCCGTCCATCCGCCAGGCCCCTGCGACCTGCCGAACCGGAACAGGAAGAACTCTGATCCGCGATCACGACCGGCAAAGGGCTGCTCTTGGGAACATTCGCGGCATTGTTGTGGCCGGGAAGCGTATTCAGCCATAGGTCAGTCATATTGAAGACATCATTCAAAGTTTTCGGCAAGAACTTGGCTTCTAACTAGAAATAAACTGTTGAATAATATTTACAATTTCGAATAAAAATACTTTGTTTTTGCGTAGTTGATCAAGCGCCGCTATGACTTGCCGTCATCGCGGATGCCGATACCGGCGCGTTCATAGCCGTTTTTTTCCAGTCTGGAGTAGATGTCGGACGCAAATTCCTTTTGGGCAAACATCTTGTCGAGAACGAACGGAACCGGAAAATCCGGCCAGGTTGTGCGCAAGTCACGCACAGCGTTGGCCGCGGCTCTTGTGTTGCCAAGGTGGTCATGTGCTGCGGCGAGAAAAATGAGCGAAGGAGCTGAGACCGGTGCCCCGGCTGCCGGAGCAGTCTCGAAGGCATCAATCACCGTGTCGTAGTTTCCCAGCATGTAATTCGCCACACCCCAGATGTTCGGTGCGCCAAACCGCCCTTTTCCAAGACGCAGGCGTTCCGGATCGGATGCTTTTGCGGCCCGGGCCCCGTCTCCAGCCAGTATCGCAACGACCCCGTCTATATCGAGAATGTATCCATCATCGGGCATCAGACCCACGGCAATGTTGGCATGTTTGCGGGCTGTCTCGCTTCCACCGGACATGCTCGCGATCCATGCCGTTGCTCCGTGTGCACGTGCGCTGGTCGGCCCGAGTTCCCTGGCCCTGGAGGCCAGGGAGGCTGCCTGCTGCATCAGGTCGGTGCTCTGCATATCGTCCTTGGCAAGGAAGGCCAGTGTGGCAAGAGCCTGGGCCTTGCCGGCATACCCATCGGGCAAACTCGGGTCTAGCGCAATTGCGCGGTCAAAGAGACTTATCGCAAGACGTTGGCGCTCCGCGTCGAACACGGGAAAAAGCAGTCCGCGCGCCTGCTCTGCCAGGTTCATCGACTGTACCGACACCGGGGACTTTTCCATCAAAGCGGAGCGCACGGCGACCTGCGGATCCGTAACCGGCGCGGGAACGACCGGCGGTGTTGCGCCCTGCTGGAACAGAAAGACGCCACCTGCGACCAGCGCGACGACAACACCCGCGACTGTCGCAAATCTCAATGGAGGTGCGGAGCGCACGAACACGGAGGCTGTGTTCTCCGTAACGGGTGTGGCTTGATTTCCGGCGTTGGCAGCCAGGTTGGTATCCTCGCGCAGTTCGAACCGGGGAACATAGGTTCCCGCATCAACGTGGATACGAATGTTCTCATCTCGGCCGCTGCCTTCGTAGAACTGATCCAGAACGCGTCTCAGGCGACGCGCTTCCACGCGCACGATGTTGTCCGACGCATTGCGTCCGTCGAGCGCACGGCCATACACATCGGCTGCAATGGTCTTGCCCCTGATCTGGTCGCCCCGTCCGGCCAACCGCTCTTCGACGATGTAGCTCAAGATCTGTTTCAGACGCGGTGAGGACGCGAGCTCTTCGCTTGAGATGACCGCGTGGAGCGCATCGCGAACAGCCTTCGGATTGCAATCGGCCGATTGCTCAGATCCTGTGCTTTTGCCCTTCGCTGGCATTGCCGTCTCACCCACGTTTCACGGTGAGTCACTTGGCCCGGCGCCGCGGCCGAACTCTACTCAGCGTGTTGCCGATCAGCGTAGCGCAACGGAGCACATCGTCAATGAAGTTCGTCCACCGAGACCTGCCTGAGCAGGCGACAGCGATAAAAAAACGCCTTCAGACGGACGTGCACCTGACGGAGGCTTGTAAAGACTACGAATGTCTGTGTTCGCGACTTGCATGTGGTGCCATCGACAGCACG
The DNA here is from genome assembly GCF_965232425.1 of Roseibium sp. GTDB lineage: Bacteria > Pseudomonadota > Alphaproteobacteria > Rhizobiales > Stappiaceae > Roseibium. The sequence goes on along the minus strand of NZ_OZ246971.1, from coordinate 2,418,457 downwards.
GAAGCCTCTCAGATCAACGAAATACTTGTGGAGCTGCGCGCGGAGATCCTCCGCCGGGTTTCACGGCCCCAGAGACCGGAGGAAAGGTTCACGAAATGAGTGATCACACCAACGACGACGACCGCAAAACCGACAATGAGACGGAAGAGAACCAGGTTGAAAATCCGAGCAGGCGCAGCGTCCTGAAAGGAATGGCAACCGGTGCGGCGGTAACCGGCGCGGCAACGGTCGCCTCTGAAGGAGCACAGGCCCACTCGGGCGATGGACCGCTGGGGGAGGCTCTCAAGAACCCCTATGGCGGCCGCCCGGCAGGTGGTATTTCGCTTCCCGAGTACTTCCGACCGACAAAATACATGACCGGCTCGAATGCCAACTATTTTCCCTTGTCCGAAGAACTCGGCCCGGACGAAATGCGCATATCCTTTTGCGGGTCCACGCCCTACCCGCCGAGAGAAGACCAAGCCGGAACATGCATCATGGTCGAGCTTGGAAATGGCAAGAGGTTCTTTTTCGACTTTGGCTCCGGATGCGTACGCAACATTATTGGCATGCAGGTTCCCGGCCAGCTGATCAACGATATTTTCATTACGCACCTCCATGTCGACCACTACGCCGACATTCCTTACATCTATCCCTTCCGCGCCTGGTCCGGCGGCTATACGCCTTTGCGTATCCACGGACCCTCCGGCCGCACGCCCGAACTTGGCACCCAGGGCATGGTCAACGGCATGCAGCAGATGATGAAATGGCACCTCGAAGCCTTCGATGTGTTTCCGATCGGCGACGGATATGAAATCGAGGTCAATGAGTTCGATTATCGCGAAGAGGGCGGCATTGTTTACGATCAGGACGGTGTTGTCATTCGGAGCTGGCCGCGTAGTCACGCAAAGGACGGTGCCGTCGGCTACCGTCTCGACTGGAATGGCCTGAGTTTCGTTTGGACCGGCGACGGCCGCCCGGACGAACTTTCACGCAAGTACGGTGAAGGCGTCGATGTGTTTGTTACAGAAATGTCCGGCCAGGACATCGGTCAGCTCATGACTTACAAGTATGGTCTGCCGCAGGAACTGTTCAACTACACCATCGATACACACCACACATCGCATTACGCGGTCGGAAAACTCTTCGCCGACACGCGCCCGCGCCTGGGCATGGTCACGCACTACACCCAGGACGAAGATATTGATGCTGAAATGCTGGCAGGCATTCGTGCCCACTATGACGGCCTCTTCCAATGGGGACTTGATGTCGCGGTCGTCAATGTTACCAAGGAAGCTATCTGGTACCGGAAGGCTACACTTCCCGGCAAGTCAGGGACAGTTCCGCCGTTCCGCGAACTTGCAGCAGCTGAAGAAGCTGGACGTATTTCGCTGCCCGACGAAGTCGTACTGCCTGAGCCTCGCTCGTCTAGGGCCGAGCAACAGGATCAGAAGTACCGGGACATGGAGATCGATCCCAAGGAATACTATCCGGCAGATGTTTTCCGTGAGCCCGGAACCCAATGGCCGTCTGGTTTTTCAATCAGTGTCGATGACGTGATCCCTAACCGGAAGAAACCGGAGTAGGACCATGATCGAGTTTGGAGAAAAATCTGCGGTGCCGGTGACAATCCTGACCGGCTTCCTGGGGTCCGGAAAGACGACCTTGCTCAACCGGATCCTGACCGGACATCATGGACTGCGCGTTGCCGTCCTCGTAAACGACTTTGGATCCATTAACATCGATGCCGACCTTGTCGTCGGCATCGAGGACGATGTCATGAGCCTTGCCAACGGGTGCGTGTGCTGCTCCATCAGGGATGATCTGATTGAAACTGTCGAACAGGTTCTGGCGCGAGACGAGAGACCGGAATACATCATCCTGGAGGCCAGCGGCGTCTCGGACCCGTCCTCGATCGCAATGACATTCACGGATCAGAAGTTCCGCAACTTGATCCGCCTGGACAGCATCGTGTGTCTGGTCGACGCGGAACAGATTTTTGCTGCTCCGGAACAGATGGAACTGAAGCTCCGTCAGATCGCATTCTCGGACATGGTCATCCTGAACAAGGTCGACCTGGTCGACAGTGAAACGGTGGCTGAAGTTCATAAGTGGCTCGGTTCGCGCTTCAAACGCTACCGGCTCGTGGAAGCGGTCAACGCGCAAGTCCCGCTCGATATTCTTCTGTCGGTCGGGCGGTTCGCGGAGAGCCAGCTTAAAGATGCGGATCACCATGTTCATGGACCGGGGTGCGGATGTCCTGAGCACCAACACGAGGACATCGAAGAACACTCGCACGCGGCGCAGTTTGCAACGACGATGGTGCGATCGGACAGGCCGCTGCGATTGTCAGCCCTCAAAAGCGCCGTCAAACAATTGCCGGGGGGTGTTTACCGGATGAAGGGATTTGTCTTCAGCGAAGAAGATCCCGATCATCGCATTATTGTCCAGGTCGTAGGCAAGCGGATCGACATCGCACGGGACGAAGCGTGGGGGGCGCGGCAACCGGAAAGCCGTTTGGTGGCGATTGGCGCGCCGGGCAGCGTTAGCGAGGACACTTTACGGTCCATGATTCTTGAGGCTGCATAAGTCGGTTTGTATCCCGAAAATTCACCTATGCCTGGAAACGTCCGGTAATGCGCACAAGCAATCAGGCAGACACGAAATCTGTTGTGTGAGCTGCCCTGGATAGCTCTTCCTTGTCCCTCTGGTCTCGTTTCCGCCGCGCAACCGCATACCGTCCGCGCGGGTGCGGTTCGCTGTGCACTGTGTCGGTGAAACGATCCCAGGGGAACATGGCCGCCACGCTCTCGGCCTGCTCGATATAGGCCACCCGTTTTTGGTCTTGCTTGTAAAGCTGTCGCGGGAGGAGTTGTATTTGTGCAAGCGGCACGTTGAAGGGCAGTCGAATTTCGCGGCCGGTTTCCGTAATGCGTAGGTTCACGAAAATCGGGCATGGTTTGAATTCGTCGGTCTCGACAATGCCCTCGTAGACCTGGAAGGGTCCGCGCGGGACATTGGCGGGTGCACGCACCAGGACACTCCATCCCGGCGCGGTTTCAACGAAGTGACCGGTAAATATCTGGAGGGTGCCCGGCAACGGAACGGGCCTGAGAAACGCCGGGAAATGGCGCTTGAGAGTGCCCGGTGCGAGGTTTTCCCATTCCTTCTTGAAGCCGTCATTCAGGTACTCGCTCTTCACAAGTACCCATTCACCATCAAGATACGCATAGACGATATCCTCGCTGACCGTCAGCGTCAGCGTTCTGGGCGGATAGACATACCAACCAAAGGAAGAGGCGGTGCGCATGGCCTCGCAGTAGCGAAACGCATCCGTGGGCATGCTGCCATAGGCGGACGGATCGGCAGGTATGATCGCCGGAACCTTTTCGAAAATCTTGTAAAACGTGATCAGGGGTTCGGACATTTGGATCTCATACAAATAGGGGGCGCTCGTGTCGGAGGTGCGCGGCAAGACTTTGAAAAGCGGTCCTGCCGCCCTCATTCCGGTCAGCAGTCCTAAACGCCGACACGGCCGTGGCACATATTTGATTGCGCCGCACGGCCGTTCGACTCTCGCGGATCAGAAACAGTCCCGCATGATCCTGCGTCCGGCTGGCGTTTGCACCACGCGCGGCATCAGATTGTAAGACGCACCAACGGCGGTTGGTGCCGCCTCTCGAACCGTCGGCATTTTTTTAATTGTGTTTGCTTCCTTTTTCACCGGCTTCTCCTTCAGGTGACGGGCCCGTCGAACGAACTCGACGCGGGCCAGCAATAGTTTCAGAAATCGATTGGGATGATGCACACGCCTCTCCCGGTATTGGTAATCTCGGAAACAGGCTTGAATCCCGTCCGTAATGTCTCGGAAATTCTCGATGCGCGGCAATTGCTGCGTGTCAGCAATTCCAGCCCGTCGGGCATGCCAGAGCTTGCGACGTGCCAATTATACCGGGCATCTCCAAGATTAATCCTGAGACGGCTATCGCTATTGCCAAGATACCAAGAATATACAGAGCATTCTTTTTTATCATTATTCATGATCCTCCCAATTTGTTTACTTCAGTCTGCAGTCAATTTGAGTGCTGACAGTTTTTATTTGGGAGGGTAAGTTTAATAATACAAATTAACGTTTCTTAATCGATCTTCGCGCGTTGAAAAGGCCTACTCTTTCGGATAAATCCCACACGAATTCTCTGGCAACTGGAAGCTCAGGATTGAAAAACCCTCAGCCGCGTGCGCCGAAGATCGCCGAGCCGACGCGGACGTAGGTTGCGCCGAACCCGATGGCCACCCCGTAGTCGGACGACATGCCCATGGAGAGCTGCTGAAGGCCGGCGCGTTTCGCCAGCTTTTCCAGGAGCGCGAAATGTTCGCCGGGCGCTTCATCGATCGGCGGAATGCACATCAGTCCGACAATGTTCAGTCCGACGGTATCCCGGCAGTCGGCGAGGAAGGCCTCGACATCCTTTGGCGGAATGCCGGCCTTTTGCGGTTCTTCACCGGTGTTCACCTGGATGAAGCAGGGAAGGTTTCTGCCCTGCCGGTCCATTTCCGCCTTGAGAGCCTTGGCGATTTTCGGACGGTCGACGGTGTGAATGACATCGAAGGTCGCCACGGCCTCGCGGGCCTTGTTGGACTGAAGCGGCCCGATCAGATGCAGCTCGATATCGGCATAGGTTTCGCGCAATCCGGGCCACTTCCCCATCGCTTCCTGGACGCGGTTCTCGCCGAAGACGCGCTGGCCGGCGTCCAGGACCGGCACTATGTCTTCGGCGGCAAATGTCTTGGAAACGGCAATCAGCCGAACCGCGTTTTCCGGTCTGCCGAATTCCGTCTCCGCGCCGCGAATGTCGGACTGGACCTGCAAAAGACGATCTGTGGCGGAGGACATCATTTTTCCCTGTGCAACCGGATTGGCGGACCACCCACTCTTAAGCCCTGAACGGTGCGCGCCTCAAGTGCCGGTTTGCCGCATTCTTGCGCCGAAGCGGTCAGCGATAGCTTTACGAATGCGGCATTGCGAAATAAACAGGCTTCACGGGGCTCTTTTTGGAGTCACATGTTGACCCGGGGCCGGATATCTGCTGACAGTCCGGCAATCGATCTTTCTGGAATTCCGCCGGATCCGGCGGCAAGAACAAACGGCACAATTGATGGCAACGGAACGGTACAATGCGCGTGAAGTGGAAGCGCGCTGGCAGAAGGTCTGGAACGACAAGGACGTCTTCGTCACCCACAACGACGACCCCCGTGAAAAATACTACGTCCTTGAGATGTTCCCCTACCCGTCCGGCCGCATTCACATGGGCCACGTCCGCAACTATGCGATGGGCGACGTGGTCGCCCGCTACAAGCGCGCGAAAGGCTTCAACGTTCTCCATCCGATGGGCTGGGATGCGTTCGGCATGCCGGCTGAAAACGCGGCGATGCAGAACAAGGTTCACCCGAAGGACTGGACCTATGAAAACATCGCCGCCATGCGCGAACAGCTCAAGATCATGGGACTGTCCCTCGACTGGAGCCGCGAGTTTGCGACCTGCGACGTCGCCTACTACACGCAGCAGCAGCGCCTGTTCCTGAGGTTTCTCGAGGCCGGACTGGTCTACCGCAAGAATGCAAAGGTGAACTGGGACCCGGTCGACATGACGGTCCTGGCGAACGAACAGGTGATCGACGGGCGCGGCTGGCGGTCCGGCGCGCTGGTCGAGCAGCGCGAATTGACCCAGTGGTTCTTCAAGATCTCCGACTTTTCCGAAGACCTGCTGGACGCGATCGAAACGCTCGACCGCTGGCCGGACAAGGTGCGCCTGATGCAGAAGAACTGGATCGGGCGGTCGGAAGGATTGCGCGTCCGTTTTGAGTACACCAGCCCTGCCCCCACCGGCGACACGTCACTGGAAATCTTCACGACCCGTCCGGACACCCTGTTCGGTGCGTCCTTCATGGGTTTGTCTCCGGATCACCCGATCTCGGCGAAACTCGCTGAGGACAATCCCGAGCTGAAGGCGTTCATCGACGAATGCAAGCGGGTCGGAACATCGGAAGAAGCCATCGAAAAGGCCGAGAAAAAGGGCATCGATACGGGCCTGCGCGTGCGCCATCCGCTCGACAGCACGCTGGAACTGCCGGTCTATGTCGCCAACTTCATCCTGATGGACTACGGCACGGGCGCGATCTTCGCCTGCCCGGCGCATGACCAGCGCGACCTCGACTTCGCCAGGAAATACGGGCTTCCGGTCAAGCCTGTCGTGTTGCCGAAAGACGCCGACCCGGCCACCTTCGAAATCGGCACGGAGGCCTTTACCGAGGACGGCACCATCTTCAATTCGGATTTCATGGATGGCATGTCCATTCCCGACGCCAAGGAAGCGATCGCGCAGAAGCTGGAATCCCTCACCGTGGACGGTGCCCCGCAGGGCGAACGCCAGATCAACTACCGCCTGCGCGACTGGGGCATTTCGCGCCAGCGCTACTGGGGATGTCCGATCCCGGTCATTCACTGCGACACGTGCGGCGTTGTTCCCGAAAGCGATAGCAACCTGCCGGTCCAGCTGCCGGACGACATCAATTTCGACAAGCCCGGCAATCCGCTCGACCGGCATCCGACCTGGCGCGAGACAACCTGCCCGAAATGCGGCAAGCCGGCCAGGCGCGAAACCGACACGATGGACACCTTCGTCGATTCCTCCTGGTACTTCGCCCGGTTTACGGCCCCGGATTGCGATCAGCCGACGGACCCGGAGGCGGCAAATGGCTGGCTGCCGGTCGATCAGTATATCGGCGGCATCGAACACGCGATCCTGCACCTCCTCTATTCGCGCTTCTTCACACGCGCGATGCAGAAGGTGGGTGCACTCGACCTGAAGGAGCCGTTCAAGGGCCTGTTCACGCAGGGCATGGTCACGCATGAAACCTACCGGCTGGGAGAAGGCGCGAACGGCGCTTGGATCTCACCGGCGGAAATCCGGATTGAGGACGTTGACGGAAAACGGCGCGCCACGTTGCTGGATACGGGCGAGGAAGTCGCGATCGGCTCGATCGAGAAGATGTCGAAGTCGAAGAGAAACACCGTCGACCCGACCGATATCATCGACACCTACGGCGCCGATACCGCGCGCTGGTTCATGCTGTCCGACAGCCCGCCCGAGCGTGACGTGATCTGGACGGAGGACGGCGTTCAGGGTGCCTGGCGCTTCGTGCAGCGGGTGTGGCGTCTGATCGGCGAGATTTCCGACAGGTGCGAACCGCGAAACGGTGCGGCGCCTGAGGTCTCGGACAAGGCGCTCGATCTGCGCCGCGCCAGCCACAAGACGCTTCACGCGGTTTCCGGCGACCTGGAAGCGCTTGGCTTCAACAGGGCGGTCGCGCGTCTGTACGAACTGGTCAACACGATCAGCAAGACGATCAGCGACGGCATTGCCGACGACCAGACGGAATACGCCGTGCGGGAAGCAGCCGACTATCTCGTTCAGATGATGGCGCCGATGATGCCGCATCTTGCCGAGGAATGCTGGTCCGCCCTCGGACACGACAATCTCATTTCGGAAACCAGCTGGCCCGTCGCCGATCCGGCCCTGTTAGCGGAAGATTCAGTTACTTATCCTATTCAGATCAACGGAAAACGACGGGGCGAGCTGGAAATTGCAAAAGAGGCTTCCAAAGAGGAGGTCGAAGCAGCTACCTTGGCGCTGGACTTCGTTCGCAAGGCGTTGAACGGAAATCAGCCGAAGAAACTTATCGTGGTGCCGCAAAGGATTGTGAATGTCGTTGTTTAGCAGCATCTTCAAGGGGGAGTTCCTCCTTCGGCGGGTCGCTCTTTTCAGCGCCTTTGCGGCAGCGATAGTCCTGAGCGGGTGCCAGATCCGCCCGCTCTACGGCACCAGCACCACGGGTGATTTCGGTGCGCAGTCTTCCACGGTCGCAGCCGAACTGGCGGCCATCGACCTTGAGTCGATCTCTGCCCAGTTCGCCCAGGAAGAAGCAACGAGGGTTCTCTACAACGAGCTTACGTTCAAGCTGGAACGCGGAGCGGGCTCGGCCGGAAAGAAATACCGGCTTGAGGTTCTGGTCGATGTGAACACCGCGGCGGTCGCGATCGAACAGTTTGCGGACGTTCCCTCGGCCTTCACGATCACCATGAATTCCACATTCGTGATGAGCGACATCCAGACGGATGAAACCCTGACAACCGGACGCACGTTCCGATCAGCCTCCTTTGACTTCTCGGACCAGCGTTTTGCCAACCAGCGCGCGCTCCGCGATGCGCAGGAACGGGTTGCCAAGGCCGTTGCCGACGACATCGCCACCCGCCTGGCCGGCTATTTCGCCAGCCAATCCTGAGTTTCCCGCTGAAAGTCCGCGGCAGTGACAATCCTGAAAGCAGCCGAAACGGACCGATTTGTTGCGAACCCGCCTGACGGCGGTGCACTGGTGCTCGTTTTCGGACCGGACACCGGTCTTGTCTCCGAGCGCGCCACGCGCCTCGCCGCGAAGGCGTCGGAAGGCGAAAGCGATCCTTTCAACCTGGTGAAAATCGACGCCGCCGAGATCGCGAGTGACCCGAACCGTCTGATTGACGAGGTGCTCACCATACCGCTGTTCGGGGGCCGCAGGATCGTCTGGGTCAAGGATGCAAGCGGCAAGAACCTGGTACCCGCCGTCGAACCCGTTCTGAAGCTGGACGATCTGCAGACATTCGTCATCCTGGAAGCCGGTGACATCAAGAAGGGTGCGGGTCTCAGGAAGCTGATCGAACCCAGCAAGCGGGGCTTCGCAATACCGTGCTACGCGGACAATGACCGCGGCATCGACCAGCTCATCGACGAAGAAACCCGAGAAGCCGGCCTGACCATAACCCGCGAAGCCCGCGCCCTGCTGCACGGATTGCTCGGCGGCGACCGGATGGCCAGCCGCGGAGAACTCAAGAAACTCTGCCTTTTTGCACTCGGCAAGGGCCGTATCGAGAGCGAGGACATTGAAGCCATCATCGGCGATGCCTCCGAATTCGAAATGTCCGAACTCATCGACGCGGCCGGCACCGGCAACATTGCCACCCTGGACCACGGTCTCCAGCGGCTCGCCGATGCCGGGTCAAAGGCCTCGATCATCGCCAACCAGGCCCTGAAGCATTTTCAGAATTTGCATCGGATGCGAATCGACATTGATAAAGGCAAGAGTGTTCAGGCCGTGATCGACCAGCAGCGCCCGCCGGTGTTCTTCAGCCGCAAACCCGGCATGTCGCGGCAACTGCAGATCTGGTCATTGTCCGATCTGGAGCGCGCGATGGAAATCCTCGCCGAAGCAACGAAGATCTCGCGCCTCAACGATCCTCTCGGCGTGCCTGTGCTTTCGGAAGCCCTCCTGACCCTGGGAAGGGTCGCAAGAGCCCGCGGGCAGCGGCGCTGAACAAGAGGCTGAAACACCCGCACGAACCGGTCCGATCCAGTCTGTGGAAAATACTTTTCTATTTATTTACAATAACTTAGCGCGGCTCAACGCCAAGCTTCCTGCACAACTCGTCGAGCTGCTCGAGCGAGGTGTATTTGATCTTGAGATCACCGGACTCCTTGCCCGGCTTGTGCCCGACAACCACCTTCAGACCCAGCATATCGGTCAGCCTCTTTTCCAGCGCCTTGGTATCGGCATCCTTCTGCGGTTTCTCGACGGCAGCCTTGCCGCCCTTGAGCTTCGCAAGCGCGTCCGGATCCTGGGAGATTTTTTCCGCGTCGCGGACCGTCAGTCCCTTTTCGACGATCAGTTCCGCAAGCGCTGCGGGATCCTCAACCGTGATCAGCGCGCGGGCATGCCCAGCCGTCAGCAGGCCTTCCGCAAGATAGTCCTTCACCGAGTTCGGCAGCTTCAGGAGGCGCATGGTATTGGCGACGTGGCTCCGGCTCTTGCCAATGACTTTGGCCAGCTCGCCCTGGCTGTACTCGAATTCGGCCGTGAGCTGATCGTAACCCATTGCTTCTTCGATCGGGTTCAGGTCCGCGCGTTGCACATTCTCGATGATCGCAAGTTCCAGTGCCTCCTGGTCGGTCACGTCGCGGATGATGATCGGCGCCTCGTGCAGGCCAACCCGCTGCGCGGCCCGCCAGCGCCGCTCCCCTGCGATGATTTCAAACCGGTTGACCTTGCCGGCCGCCGGACGCACTAGAATAGGCTGAACGATACCCTTCGCCTTGAGCGACTCCGCCAGATCGGCGAGATCCTTTTCGGTGAAGGTCTTGCGCGGGTTGCGTGGATTGGGCTCGAGATGCTCGATCGGAACGCGTCTGCTGTCCCTGATGACCTTTTCAGGCGGGGCCGCCGCTTCCGGGGCCGAATCTCCGATCAAGGCAGCCAACCCTCGGCCCAAACGCTTGTTCTTGCCGTCTTTCTCAGCCATGATCCACCTTTTTCTTTTTATAATTCAATAAGTTATACTGACATCGCAGAAGTGCTCTTCGGCGGTCGATCCCTTTGGTTCGGTTCCGAATCCAACCAGGAACTACGCTGCAACCCGCCGCAATTGCCGTTCCCGCTGAATGATCTCCGATGCCAGGCGAAGATAGGCCTGGCTTCCCGCACATTTCAGATCGTAGAGCAGCGCCGGCTTGCCGTAGGACGGCGCTTCGGAAACCCGGACGTTCCTCGGGATGATCGTTTCATAAACCGCGTCGCCCATGGTCTCGCGCACATCGGCGACGACCTGGCTGGAGAGGTTGTTCCGGCTGTCATACATGGTCAGGACAATGCCGTGGATGCTCAGCTCGGCATTCAACGCACCCTTCACCTGTTCCACGGTGCTCAGCAACTGGCTGAGACCTTCGAGGGCGAAAAATTCGCATTGGAGCGGAACCAGGATGGAATGCGAAGCCGACAGGGCGTTGATCGTCAAAAGATTGAGCGACGGCGGACAGTCGATCAGGACATACGTGAACCCGACCTCCTGAAACAGCCGCGAGTGCGTCAGGTGCTCGATGGCGTTGCGCAGGCGAAACGCCCGGTCGCTGGTCGAGGCGATCTCCAGTTCCAGCCCGAGCAGGTCCATGGTCGATGGCGCGACCCAGAGCCGTTGCACGGCCGTTTCACGAACCGCCTCAGCCATGGAGCAATCCCCGCTGAGAATTTCGTATGTCGAAAGACCGCGGTCGCGGTGCTCGATACCCAGACCGGTCGAAGCGTTGCCTTGGGGGTCAAGGTCGATAACCAGGACCTTCTCGCCGATCGCGGCCAGCGCTGTGCCCAGATTGATCGCGGTTGTGGTCTTGCCAACGCCGCCCTTCTGGTTCGCAAGCGCAAGAACGCGCGGTTTTTCGGGAAGCATGCTCATTGCCACCCACCTTCCTTGGCTATTCGGACCGGGCTGATATATCAGAGAAAAGAAGCATCCGGCTCGTGGGATCTACAACACTCATCTTTTCTACCAGATCGAAGTTCCAAGAGTCAGCGGCTTCATCAACTTCTCTTTGAAAATCCTGACCTTTGTGGAAAACAGCCTTCGCACCGCCGTCCGTGAAGGGCTTCGCGAGTTGAAAAAGCAGATCCAGGGAAGCCAGCGCACGCGCCGAAACGGCATCGACAGGCCCGTGTGACCACTCTTTCGCAACCGATTAGATCCGGCCCGGATGAACGGTTCCATTCGAGCCCGTCTCCCGCAATGCCGTGCGCAGGAAGGCCGCCTTGCGCTGATTGCTCTCGATCAGGTGAACATGGGACCCCGGCGTGTCGGCAAGAAGAATTGCCGTCACGATGCCGGGAAAGCCTCCCCCGCTGCCGATATCCACCCAGGTGACAGCCTTTGGATAAGTCCACTGTGTCTGCAGACTGTCGACCACGTGACGCATCCAGATATCGGGGATCGTCGACGGTGCAATAAGGTTTTGTGCCGGCTGCCACTTCAAGACGAGATCGACAAAGATCTGGAGCCTGTCCAACGTTTCACGTGAAACATCCCCAAACTTGTGAACAACTTTTCCAGTGTCTTTCAACACGGCGGTGCGGCCCATCAGGCCGCTCCGCGCTGGCTCTGCCGCTTGAGATGCGACAGGATGAGTGTCAGCGCTGCCGGCGTAATTCCGTCCATGCGGGACGCCTGACCCAGCGTTGCCGGGCGTATGTCGACCAGCTTCTGTTTGACTTCGTTGGACAGGCCCACAATCGCTTCGTAATCGAAACCATCGGGGATTTTCAAAGCTTCATCGCGCTTCAACGCATCGATGTCCGCCAACTGCCGGTCGAGATAAACGGCGTAAAGCGCATCCGTCGCGACCTGCTCCGTCACGGCGGGATCAAGCTCTTCCAGTTCGGGCCAGACCTTCGTCAGCATCTCGTAGGTCACGTTCGGATAGGACAGCAGATCGAATGCAGAGCGGCGAATGCCGTCCTGATTCACCGGAAGACCTTTCTTCTGCGCCTCCGACGGTGTCACGGACAGCATTTTCAAAAGATCCCGCGCCGCCGATATGCTGGCCATCTTCGCGGCAAAAGCAGTGCTCCGGAGCTCCGAAACAATACCGCGTTCAATACCGAGCGGGGTCAGCCTCTGGTCGGCATTGTCAGCACGCAGCGACAACCGGTACTCGGCTCTTGAGGTAAACATCCGATAGGGTTCGGTGATGCCGCGCGTCACGAGATCATCGATCATGACACCGATATAGCCTTGCGACCGGTCCACGACGAAAGGCTCTTTCCCGGCCGATTTGAATGCCGCGTTGAGGCCGGCGATCAGGCCCTGCGCACCGGCCTCCTCGTAACCGGTCGTCCCGTTGATCTGTCCAGCCAGGTAGAGACCTTCGCACCGCTTCGCCTCAAGGGTCGGGCGCAGTTCCCGCGGGTCCACATGATCATATTCGATCGCATAGCCGGGCTGGATGACTTCGACATCCTCCAGACCGGGTATCGTTTTCAGGAAAGCGAGTTGAACGTCTTCCGGAAGCGAGGTTGAAATCCCGTTCGGATAGACCGTGTGATCATCCAGACCTTCCGGTTCCAGGAAAACCTGGTGTCCGTCCCGTTCGCCAAAGCGCACGATTTTGTCTTCGATCGAGGGACAATAGCGCGGTCCCCGGCCCTTTATCTCGCCCGAATACATGGCAGAGCGGGAGAGATTGTCCTGTATGATCTTGTGCGTCTCGGGCGTCGTTCGCGTGATATGGCACGGGATCTGCGGTGTTTCGATCTTGTCCGTGAGCGTGGAAAACGGCACGGGCTCATCATCCCCCGGCTGCTCGTCCAGCCGGTTCCAGTGGATGGTCCGGCCATCGAGGCGCGCCGGCGTTCCGGTCTTCAACCGTCCGAGCTCGAAGCCGATTTCTTCGAGGGAAACCGACAGACCCATGGCCGGGGCTTCTCCGGAGCGGCCCGCGGCAATCTTCTTGTCCCCGATATGGATAAGTCCCCGCAGGAAGGTTCCGCTTGTCAGAACGACAGCGTCGCAAGCCACGAGGCGTCCGTCGGCAAGAACCAGGCCGGCAACGCCCTTCTTCGCGCCTTCACTGCGGAAGCGGATCCGGTCGGCCTCGCCCTCGACGATGGTCAAGCCGTCCACCGCTGCTATTTCCCGCTGCATCGCTTCGCGGTAGAGCTTCCGGTCCGCTTGCGCACGTGGCCCGCGCACCGCCGGACCCTTGCGGCGATTGAGCATTCTGAACTGGATGCCACCCTGATCCGCGACCCGGCCCATCAGGCCATCGAGCGCATCTATCTCGCGGACAAGATGGCCCTTCCCCAATCCGCCGATTGCCGGATTACAGGACATAACACCAATGGTTTCGAACTTGTGCGTGACAAGAGCGGTCCTGGCACCGGCGCGCGCAGACGCAGATGCAGCTTCACATCCGGCGTGGCCTCCACCAATAACAACAACGTCGAAGATCAGGTCCTGGTCGCTCATCGTTTCACCGTGCACACAGGTCTCTTGAAAACACCCGGTAACTTTTCAACTTTTAAGGGGTCAATTGCCGGCATTCTGTCCGGCTTGAAGCCGCTTGTAGCAGCCAGTCTCAGCGGTTCTTATAGAGCGGGAGGCTATCAGCGTCAAAGCCGAAATCGATGCCGCAAAAATCCAGGCGAAACCAACCCCCGACGGCACGGGCGATGGCCCTTGCAATGATTCACGTGAAACATGTTCCGGATCAGAATCGAACCAGGGATTTCCTTGATTCACGTGAAACATCACTTGCCGATACAGAAGTCCCGGAATATCACATCGAGGAGATCCTCTACATCGATCCGCCCGGTTATGCGACCCAACGCATCTGCCGCTCTTCGCAGGTCCTCGGCTCGTAATTCTGATGGCAGATGCGTCGACTCGACAGCTGAAACCAGGCCCTTCAGGCACTCGGACAGGTAGACGCGGTGTCTCTCGCGCGTCGCAAGTGGCGCCTCTCCAAACGAAATCGTTTCTTCTGCAAAATAGGTAAGGGCCTCAAACAAGGACCGTGTTCCCGCTTCGTTTTGGTTGGAACAGGAGATTTGCTTGATTGTTCCGGAAGAGTCTTGTTTCGGAAGAGTCTCAAGATCAGCCTTGGTATGAACGACCCAATGCGGAACGCCATCCCGCAATTCAGCCGGCAGTCCTGCCACCGGATCATCGGCGCCAACGCCACCCGGCTCCACCGCCCACAAGACAAGATCCGCCTCTTGCGCCCGCGCCTTTGCTCTTCGGATACCTTCCTTTTCAATCCGGGCGTCCGTGTCACGGATCCCCGCCGTGTCTACGAGCGTCAGCGGATACCCGTTCAGGTCCAGGTGAACTTCGATAACATCCCGCGTTGTTCCCGCTTCTTCCGTCACGATCGCCACATCCCTGCCGGCAATGGCGTTCAGCAAGCTGGATTTGCCAGCGTTCGGCGCACCCATCAGAACCACCTGAAGACCAGATCGCAACCGTTCGCCACTTCTGGATTTTTGCAGATGCGCCGAAATCTCATCATGCAGCGTCGCCGCATCAGACCAGACGGTATCCGCCACACTGCCAGGCACATCCTCTTCGTCTGCAAAATCGAAGTCGGCCTCGATCATCGCACGCGTGTGAATGAGCCGCCTGCGCCAGTCTTCGTAGAGCTTACCCAGGGCACCGCCCATCTGCCTTACGGCCTGCTTCCGCTGGATCTCCGTCTCAGCGGCAATGAGATCCGCCAGCCCTTCGACCTCTGTCAGGTCCATTCGTCCGTGATCGAAAGCCCGTCTGGTGAACTCACCCGGCTCCGCGGGACGCGTATCCTCGAACTTGCCGAGAACCTCCAAGAGCTTGCCGACAACCGCCCGGCCCCCGTGGCAATGCAGTTCCGCAACATCTTCACCCGTAAAACTCCGCGGTCCCTTGAAGAAAAGGATCAGGCCTTCGTCCAGCACCTCTCCGAGTTCCGGATGCCTTATCTTCGACAACACGGCCAGCCGCTCACGCGGCACGCGCCCGCACAGGGACGTTATGATCATGCCTGTCTGCGGACCAGACAGGCGGACAACCGCCACCCCTGACGGCACGGCCCCACTGGAAAGAGCAAAGATCGTTGAAGCCATGTTTTCTTACCAGCCAGCTGTCAAAAGGAGAACGGAACGGAGAATGCGCGCGTGAGCCTCTGTAACAAACCGGCATTCGATCGCAAAGAGGTTTGAACCGCCTCGCAGGAAAGCAAGGAGACCGATTGCCACCCGACGCAAGGTTGGCATCAGATCCGGGGAACGTCGCCGCACCGTTCCGCAAGCGAATCGGGCCGGAATGCGTTTCAAGGCGGATTCACGTGAAACATGACGTGGATGTTTCACGTGAATCAATCAGGCATCCAAACCCGGACCCGGGGTGCAGCACAATCCCGAAATGCGGGACGTCTCCGCTGTCGCCGGGACTGTCATGCTGAGCCGACCACCAGACCCATCGACCCGTGTCATGTGCCAAGATAAACCACGCCAGATTGGTTCGATGCCGAATCGATATAGCGCAGCGGATTCACGTGGAACACACGAGCGAAACGGTGTTTCACGTGAATCGTCACACGGCACCATTCTCCCGCTTGTTCCAGTCGGCCCTGCTCAGACGGTACAGAACATGAGGCGCAACAGGATGATCTTCAGGCAAGGACGGATGAAGAAAGTCACCGTCGGGGTCACGACGCATACCGATCCGCTGCATCACCTTCTGCGAAGGTTCGTTCGCGGGGATCGTGAAGGCAACAATTTCGTCAAGCTCAATGGTTTCAAAACCGAATCGAAGCCAGGCATTCGCTGCTTCGCTCGCATAACCCTTCCCCCACGAAGACTGTTTCAAACGCCATCCGATTTCCACACAGGGCTCGAATGGAAGCGGTGCCGCATAGGTCGGCCTGTTCAATCCGACAAAACCAAGGAACTCGCCCGTCGACTTTACCTCGACAGGAGCCATGCAGAACCCGTCCTTTTCCTGTTTTTCGATACACCTCAAGACGAGGTCCCGGCTTTTCTCCCGCGTCATCACATCGGGGAAATAACGCATCACTTCAGGGTCGGCGCACATCTCCGCAAACGGGCCAATGTCCTTGTCCTGCCACGTCCGGAGATAGAGGCGCTCCGTTTCCATGAGGATATTCTCGGTCATTAGATCGGTTCCGATTCAAAAAGAAGGGGTGCAACGGGAAAGTCTTAACAAAAAGTAAAAGGCGCAAACCCTGCGGTTCGCGCCTCCTGTAAGACCAACGATCCCTCCGGATCACGTATTCATGCTGTCGAAGAATTCGTCGTTGGACTTTGTCTGCTTCAACTTGTCGAGCAGGAATTCGATCGCGTCGACGGTCCCCATCGGGTTGAGAATACGGCGGAGAACAAATGTTTTCTTGAGACGCTCGTGCGGAACAAGCAGTTCTTCCTTTCTCGTTCCGGAGCGCTGGATATCGATGGACGGGTAAACGCGCTTGTCCGAGATCTTCCGGTCTAGGATGATTTCGGAGTTACCCGTGCCCTTGAATTCCTCGAAGATGACTTCGTCCATACGGCTACCCGTATCGATGAGCGCCGTCGCGATGATCGTGAGCGATCCGCCCTCTTCGATGTTACGCGCTGCGCCGAAGAACCGCTTCGGCCGTTGCAGCGCATTCGCGTCGACACCGCCGGTCAGAACCTTGCCGGAAGAAGGAACCACCGTGTTGTAGGCCCGGCCCAGGCGCGTGATCGAATCAAGAAGGATCACAACATCACGGCCGTGCTCGGTCAGACGCTTGGCTTTCTCGATGACCATCTCCGCCACTTGCACGTGACGCGACGCCGGCTCGTCGAACGTCGAGGAGACAACTTCGCCATTCACGGTCCGCTGCATGTCCGTGACTTCTTCAGGCCGTTCGTCGATGAGAAGAACGATCAGGTAGCATTCCGGGTGGTTGTTGGTGATCGACTTGGCGATGTTCTGCAGAAAGACGGTCTTACCGGTCCGCGGCGGCGCAGTGATAAGCGCGCGCTGACCTTTTCCGAGAGGTGCCACGAGATCGATGACCCGGGAAGACAGGTCCTTGATCGTCGGATCCTCGATCTCCATGCGGAAACGTTCATCGGGATAGAGAGGCGTCAGGTTGTCGAAATGAACCTTGTGCCTCGCTTTTTCCGGATCCTCGAAATTGATCGTGTTGACCTTGAGGAGAGCAAAATACCGCTCGCCTTCCTTCGGGCTTCGGATCTGGCCCTCGACGGTGTCGCCCGTCCGGAGCGAGAAGCGTCTTATCTGTGAAGGCGAAACATAAATGTCATCCGGGCCGGGCAGGTAGTTCGCATCGGGAGATCTCAGAAAGCCGAAGCCGTCCTGCAGGACTTCAACGACGCCTTCACCGATGATCTCGACATCCTGGGCGGCCAGATTTTTCAAAATAGCGAACATCAGCTCCTGCTTGCGCATGGTGCTGGCGTTTTCGACTTCGAGCTCTTCGGCAAATTGCAGCAGCTCGGTCGGTGTTTTTTCTTTTAGATCTTTGAGTTTCATTTCCCGCATCGAGTTGGGGTCTGGGTTGTTATTGGGATTTCATTTGGAAGGTCGGTCTGTGCCGGAGATGATGGGTCGGCCAGACAATATCTGAGAGACGTCTAGATGTATCCAGATTGTTCGGCGAAGCGTTACAGCTTGAAACTACATGCGCCGATTTGAAGTGGCGCGAAGATAATGTGTTTTTGGTCAAACCGCAAGACCGGAAATCTGCCGATTTTTCAGGCTTCGCCCGGACCCGATCAGCCAAAAAATGGGCAGCAGTATTTCGGCTGCTGCCCGTCAGCCCGCGTCAAAAGGGTTTGACGATGACCAGTATGACGATCACAACCATAAGAACGGTCGGAACCTCATTCAAAATCCTGTAAAAACGCTGCGATCGTGTATTGCGATCCGCCGCAAACGCCTTCACGCACCGGCTGAGATATCCGTGCACGCCGGACATGATCAGCACGAGCGTAAACTTTGCATGGAACCACCCGTCCTGCCACACGGACAATTCGTAGGCTGCCCACAATCCGAATATCCAGGCGGCAATCATCGAAGGATTGATGATCGCCTTCAAAAGACGCCGTTCCATGACCTTGAAGGTCTCGGACTGGACCGAGCCGATTTCCGCCTCGGCGTGGTAGACGAACAGCCGCGGCAGGTACAACATTCCGGCCATCCACGCGATGATCGAGATGACGTGAAGCGACTTGACCCACAAAAACAGATCCATGGGTCAGCCCTTCCGCACCTGTTCGACCATTTTCGCAACATTTTCCGGATCCGCGTCCGGGGTAACACCATGGCCGAGATTGAAGATCAGCGGTCCCTGGTTGAAGGTCCGGAGAATATGCGCGATGCCGTCCTCGAGGGCCGGCCCGCCGGCAACAAGCCGCATCGGATCGAGATTTCCCTGGATGGGAAGTTTCCGCTGAATTTCCAGCGCCAGCTGATCCGGAGCCGTCCAGTCGAAACCGACCGCATCCACACCGGTCCCTTCAACGAAGGACAGGACCCGGGCGGAAGAAGCCTTGGGAAATCCGATGATCTTCGCATCCGGCCGCTGAGCGCGGACACCCTCGACGATCCGTCGGGTCGGTTCGATGGACCAGCGCTTGAAACCGGCCTCGTCCAGAACCCCAGCCCAGGTATCGAAAATCTGGACGGCGTCCGCACCCGCATCCAGCTGCCGCACCAGGTACCGGATCGAGGCCGTCACCAGCTGGTCGACAAAACGCAGCATCAGGTCCGGATCGCGATAGGCACCGACACGGGCCGCGATCTGATCCTGGGTGGTATGACCTGCCACCGAATAGCACGCAACGGTCCAGGGAGCGCCGCAGAAGCCCAGAAGGGTGGTTTCCGCAGGAAGTTCCGCCCGAAGCCGACCGACCGTCTCTATGACCGGTTTGAGATGATCCTCGGCGCGTTCCTGTTCAAGACGATCTATGAGATCGGAAGACAGAGGTTCCAGTACGGGACCACGGCCTTCTTCAAAACGAACCGGATAGCCGATTGCGTCAGGCACGACAAAAATGTCGGAAAAGAGAATGCTTGCATCAAAACCGTAACGGCGGATCGGCTGAAGCGTGACCTCTGTTGCCAGGTCCGGGCTGTAGCAGAAATCCAGAAAGTTCCGAGCCTTGGCTCTGACTTCCCGGTATTCGGGAAGATAGCGTCCCGCCTGGCGCATCATCCATATGGGAGGCGGCCAGATCTTCTCTCCTGAGAGAACCCGCATCACGGTTCTGTCTTGAGACTTCATGAGGCTGTACCTTTCCCACATTTCAAACCAAACAAGATTCTATATTTGAATCTGTTTTTTCTTATTGTCAGTGGATTACCGGGATCAATTTCTATCCACAATGCATTTGCACAAATTTCCATGCGGGAAAATTTTCAGGAGAAAGACAGATAAATTGCTCCCCAAGAGTCGATAACCCGATTCATGATTTATTTACAGGCAGTTGGCAGTGTGTTTACCTTTCGTTAAGAAATTGGGCGCAGGTGGATAGTCTGTCGAAATGTCACAGATGAATTGTGAATCCACATCCATGCACAATCGTTTCGGATACAGTTTCCGCGCGTTAGAGCTTTGTTAACAAATATTGATGATCGGGCATAAACTTCGTACACCCCAACCGGGCACCAAGAATACTCCCAATCCGTCAACAGCCCTGGGGATGATACCGTGAACAAGTCGCGTCACTACTTTCACCTGCATCTCGTATCCGACTCGACCGGTGAAACGCTCATGACCGTGGCGCGTGCTGCGACTGTTCAATACGAGAACGTCCAGGAAATCGAGCATGTCTATCCTCTGGTTCGCTCGTCAAAGCAGCTGGACAGGGTGATTGCGGAGATCGAGAACGCGCCGGGGATCGTCCTCTACACGCTTGTCGATGACGAGATCGCAAAGCGACTGGAACAGAAATGCCGGGATCTCGGCCTGCCTTTCGTCAACATACTAGATCCCGTCTTCGCCGTGTTTCAGTCCTATCTGAACGTCACGCAGACCCACCGCGTTGGCGGACAGCACGAACTCGATGCGGAGTATTTCCGCCGGATGGAAGCACTCAACTACACGATGATGCACGATGACGGACAGGTCTGGGACGACCTGGAATCCGCCGATATCGTTCTCATCGGTATTTCCAGGACATCGAAGACACCGACGTGCATCTACCTTGCCAATCGGGGCATCAAGGCGGCCAATGTACCGCTCGTGCCGGGCATCCCTTTGCCGGATCATGTGAAGTCACTGAAAGGTCCGATGATCGTGGGGCTCATCGCATCTGTCGAACGCATCCAGCAGATCCGCCGAAACCGGGTTCTTTCTTTGAATTCAGACGGTTACAACGATACTTATGTCGACCGGAAGGAAATTTCGCAGGAGATCAACATGACACGCAGGCTCTGTTCCGAAAACGAGTGGCCGCTGATCGATGTCACGCGCCGGTCGGTGGAGGAAACCGCAGCCGAAATCATGACACTTTTCAAGGGCTTCAAGTCGGATACGGACACTTCGGCCGGCGCCTGAGCCATCTGATGCACGGATAGGAATAAAACAACATGGCACTTGTACTTGCCAGCGGCAGCAGGATCCGCGCCGAATTGATGAAAAATGCGGGTCTGAATTTTGAGACCGACCCCTCGGATGTCGACGAGAGAGCCGTGGAGCAGCCGCTTCTGGAAGCGAATTTTCCCCCGGAAGATCTCGCAAGCGTTCTGGCCGAGGCAAAGGCCAACGATGTCAGCGGCCGCAGACCTGCCGACCTCGTGGTTGGCGCCGACCAGATCCTGGCATTCGAGGGCGAGCGGCGCACCAAGCCCGAAGACATGGAAGCCGCGCGCCGCCAGTTGCTGGCATTTTCCGGCAAGGTCCATGAACTCCATTCATCCGTCGTGATATCCCGCAACGGCGAAGCAATCTGGCGCAACGTGTCGACGGCACGGCTGAAAATGCGCGAGCTGACCCCGGCCTATGTTGGCCACTACCTGGCGAATGCCGGGGACAGCGTTCTTTCGAGCGTCGGGGCCTATCAGCTGGAAGGCCTGGGCGTCCAGCTTTTCGAAAAGATCGACGGCGACTACTTCACCATTCTGGGCCTTCCCTTGCTACCGCTGCTCGCGGAATTGCGCACACTCGGGGTCATCGAAACATGAGCGGATCTGTAAGAAAGGCCGCCATAACAGGCCATCCGGTGTCGCATTCCAGATCGCCGCTGATACACGGATACTGGCTCGCGAAGCACGGGATCGAAGGCGAATACGGACGTGTGGATGTCCCACCGGAGAATGCAGAACATTTTTATGAACATTTCGCCGATGCTGGACTGATCGGTGCCAACGTGACGGTTCCGTTCAAGGAAATCGCGGCAAGGGCTTGCGATTGGCTTGATGATGCGGCCCGTGCGATGGGTGCGGCGAACACGCTTTGGCTGGACGAGACAGGCAGGCTGTGCGGCGCCAATACCGACGGGCTCGGCTTTCTCGGCAACCTCGACCAGCTTGCTCCGAATTGGGACGAGACACCGGGGACCGCCGTTGTTCTTGGCGCCGGCGGAGCAGCCCGCGCGATCGTCTGGGCGCTGCTGTCGCGGAACTGCACAGAAGTGCATATCGTCAACCGCACCAGGGAAAAAGCCGAGAAAATCGTCGAGGAATTTGGCACCGGAACGATTGCGCATGGCTGGGACAATCTGGGGACAATACTTGCACAGGCAGACGTGCTGGTAAACACGACATCTCTCGGCATGACCGGGAAGCCACCCCTTGAAATCGATCTCTCGGGCCTGCCGCAAAACGCCCTCGTCAACGACATCGTCTATTCCCCGCTTGAGACCGATCTCCTGAAACAGGCCGCCGCCCGGGGAAATCCGACGGTGGACGGTATCGGCATGCTGCTGCACCAGGCGGTGCCGGCATTCGAGCGCTGGTTCGGCGAACGGCCCGTTGTGACGGATGAACTCAGAACGCTCGCACTGAAGGACCTGGGGGTGATCGTGTGATCAGGATCGGGCTGACCGGGTCCATCGGCATGGGCAAGTCGACGACTGCCGAAATGTTCGCGGCAAGAGGCGTTCCGGTTCACGATGCCGACGCCTGCGTGCATGCCCTTTATGAAGGCCGTGCAGTCCCGTTGATCGGCGATGCGTTTCCCGGGACGATCGTGGACGGCAGGGTTGATCGCACGCGCCTGTCCAAACAGGTCCTCGGCAATCCGGAGGCGATGAAGCGTCTGGAGGAAATCGTGCACCCGCTGGTCCGCGAGGAAGAGCAGACCTTTCTGGATCTTGCGCGGCTTGATGGTCATTCGGTTGTGCTCATGGACATCCCGCTCCTGTTTGAAACCGGCGGGGAAGACCGGGTCGATGTCGTCGTCGTGGTGACGGCGGATGCGGACATCCAGAGCGCGCGTGTTCTGTCTCGCGACGGCATGAGCGAAGAGCGGTTTCAGGCGATCCTGCAAAAACAGGTCCCGGATGCCGAAAAACGCAAGCGTGCCGACTACCTGATCGATACCGGCCTGGGGCTGGAGGCGGCCGATAAAAGGGTTGGCGACATCCTTGAGCAGATCCGGAACCGCCAGACGAAACGCTGATCATCGGGGAAAACCGGCCGGCCCGCTTGCGTCATCCGACGGACGCGGCACACTGGGCAAGGCAGTGAAAGGCGAACCATGCGTGAAATATCCTTTGATACGGAAACGACCGGCCTCAACCCGCGCGGTGGCGACCGCCTGGTGGAAATCGGCGGCGTCGAGCTGATCAATCACATTCCGACCGGAAACTCCTATCACGTCTATATCAACCCGGAACGGGACATGCCCGAAGAGGCCTTCCGCGTTCATGGCCTTTCCGAGGAGTTCCTGTCCGACAAACCGCTTTTTGCCGCGGTTGCCGATGAATTCCTGGCGTTCGTCGGTGACGCGACGCTCGTCATCCACAATGCTGCGTTCGATATGGGCTTCATCAACACGGAGCTCGAGCGCGCCGGGCGGCGGATCATTCCGAACACCCAGGTACTGGACACATTGGAAATCGCACGCCGCAAGCACCCGACGGGCCCGAATTCGCTCGACGCCCTGTGCTCGCGTTATGGCATCGACAACTCCAGGCGCGTGAAGCACGGCGCGTTGCTCGATGCGGAAATCCTCGCGGAAGTCTATCTCGAGCTGATCGGGGGCCGACAGACGGCTCTTGGACTGCTCCACGAGGAAGAGGTTTCAACCTCTTCAGGAACGGCCGTGATTTCGGGTGAGCTCGGCACATTCAATGCCAGGAAACGGCCGGCACCGCTCGCGCCCCGATTGACGGACGAAGAGTATGCCGCGCACAAGGCCTTTGTCGAAGGCATGGGTGAAAGCGCTCTCTGGGGCAAATACCGCAGCGAGTAGGTGCCTTAGCCGAAGCGCCTTCCCAATTTTATCGAACCGGGTGCTCGAGAGCCGGCGCCTTGATCTGGCGGACTAGAGCATGGACGGCAGGACGCGGTCCGGCGGACGGTGCCCATCCATGAAGGTCTTGATGTTGATGATGACCTTCTCGCCCATTTCGATGCGGCCTTCGATCGTGGCCGAGCCCATATGCGGCAGCAGCACGACGTTTTCCAGTTTGACGAGTTTCGGATTGACGGCCGGTTCGTGTTCGAAAACATCGAGGCCCGCGCCGGCCAGGTCGCCGGCTTCAAGCATGCGGATCAGCGCGTTTTCGTCGATGACCTCGCCGCGTGCGGTGTTGACCACATAGGCATCCTTTTTCAGGAGCTTCAGCCGGCGGGCGGACAGGAGATGGAACGTTGCCGGCGTGTGCGGGCAGTGAATGGAGACAACATCCATGCGCGCCAGCATCTGGTCGAGGCTTTCCCAGTAGGTTGCCTCCAGCTCTTCTTCGATCTCGTCGGCGACCTTGCGGCGGTTGTGATAGTGGATCGACATGCCGAACGCCTTGGCGCGGCGCGCGACGGCCTGGCCGATGCGGCCCATGCCGATGATGCCAAGCCGCTTGCCCCAGATCCGGTGCCCGAGCATCCAGGTCGGTGACCAGCCTGCCCAGTCGCCTGCTTCCAGGGCGCTTATTCCTGTGGCAAGACGTCGCGGCACGGACAGCATCAGGGCCATGGTCATGTCGGCCGTGTCTTCCGTCAGAACGCCCGGCGTGTTGGTGACGTTGATGCCGCGATTGTTGGCGGTCACCACGTCAATATTGTCGACACCGTTGCCGAAATTGGCGATGAGCTTCAGGTTTTCGCCTGCCTGCGACAGGACCGACGAATCGATGCGGTCGGTCACGGTCGGGACCAGCACATCCGCAGATCTGACAGCCTCGACCAGTTCGGCCTGGCTGAAGGGCCTGTCATTTTCATTAAGGCGCGTCTCGAACAGCTCGCGCATCCGGGTTTCAACCACGTCCGGAAGCTTCCGGGTCACAACGACGACAGGCTTCTTTTTCGCCATACCAACTGCCTTTCGCGATTCATTGGGAGTTTGTTAACCCCAATGGATTCACCTTGATGCTGCGCGTTGCACGAGCGCACGAAATCGCACCCTTCTCCTTACCAGATGGTTCGGCAGAAACAAGAGATCGGTTTCATTCGCGGCGCATTGCCCACGTGCCTGAAACGGCAAGGTGGTTTTTACGCAGTTTTTTCGTTACAGATTTGACGCAACTCAAAGATCAAGAACAAGTTGGACAACTGGATAATATGACCCGTTCGTTTCCAGGCCGCCGCCAAATCCTGAGTGTGATAGCAATCCTCTTCGCGGTCAGCTGGTCCTTCGCGCCCGCGTGGTCGCAAGGCACGTCAACAGGGGCCTCCGGACTGCCGGTGCCGCGCTTCGTCAGCCTGAAATCCGATCGGGTCAATGTCCGGGTCGGCCCGTCCCGCGAACACGCCGTGGCCTGGACCTTCGTTCAGTCCGGTCTGCCGGTAGAAATCATCCAGGAGTTCGAAAACTGGCGCCGTATCCGCGACTGGGAAGGCAAGGTCGGCTGGGTGTTCCACTCCCTTCTGTCCGGCCGCCGGACCGCGCTCGTCACGCCCTGGGAAAAGACCAACCGCACCCCGCTGCGCGCGCGCTCCAAATCCGACGCCGATATCGTCGCCGAACTGGAGCCGTTCGTGCTCACCTCGGTCACCGAATGCGCCGGCGGCTGGTGCCGCGTCAACGGCAGCGAATACGAAGGCTGGCTCGACCAGACCCGCCTCTTCGGCGTTTACCCGGACGAGATCCTGGAAGACTGAGCCGCGCCGCAGCACAGCGCCCCATCCGTCGAGACAGCCCTTTGGCCTTCCTCAGGATGAGGCTCCGTGCTGGGCAAGGTAGGGCTAGCCGACAACTTGCACAGGCCCCGCCTCTGTCATCCCCGACTTGATCGGGGATCTACTTACTTCCAGAGCGATTATGAATTTTCCGGTGCGTCTGACGGGAACACTCAAGCCCGCTTCTGCATCGATCGAAAGACATTGGATCCCCGATCAAGTCGGGGATGACCACAGTGGGGTGGCGGTCGGTTGATTGCCCTGAAGAGAAATGTCCATCTCAGTCATGCCAAGCACGCAGCCTCATCCTGAGGAAGCGCTTCGCGCTGTCTCGAAGGATGGTGGCCACGCTAGAAACGGGCTGCAAAAACAGAAAAAGGCGGCCATGGGCCGCCTTTGAACCGTTGATAGGGGTCCTGACTCTAATCCGCCTGGCTTTCCTGAGCTTTCAGTTCGTCAAGGCGCGGCATTGACATGATGTTGTAGCCGCTGTCGACGAAGTGGACCTCGCCCGTAACGCCGCCGGACAGGTCCGACAGCAGGTAAAGCCCGGTCCCGCCGATTTCGTCGAGCGAAACGGTGCGGCAAAGCGGCGAATTCCGTTTCTGGAAATTGAACATGAGGCGCGCGTCGGAAACACCCGATCCAGCCAGCGTCCGGACCGGTCCCGCGGAAATGGCATTCACGCGGATATTCTGTTCGCCGTAGTCGACAGCAAGATACCTTACGGAAGATTCGAGCGCGGCCTTGGCGACACCCATGACATTGTAGTTCGGCATGACCTTGGTGGACCCGCCATAGGTCAGGGTGATGATCGAGCCGCCATCCGGCATGATGTCCGCGGCCCGCTTGGCAATCTCCGTGAACGAAAAGCAGGAAATCAGCATCGTCCGGGAGAAGTTTTCGCGGGTCGTGTCGGCATATTTGCCGCGCAGCTCCGACTTGTCGGAAAAGGCAATGGCATGAACCAGGAAGTCGATGCTGCCCCAGCGTTCCTTCAGGGCGCTGAAGACGGCATCGACGGAATCGATGTCCTCCACGTCGCACGGCAGCAGAATGTCGCTGCCGACGGATTCGGCCAGCGGTTTGGTGCGGCGGCCGAACGCCTCGCCTTGGTAGGTGAAGGCGAGCTCGGCGCCATGCTCGGACAGGGTCTTGGCAATGCCCCACGCGATGGAATGGTCGTTGGCAACGCCCATGATCAAGCCGCGTTTGCCCTTCATCAGATCAGACATGTGGGCCTCCTCAGCCGTGGTAGCGTGACAGCGCGAGGGAGGCGTTTGTGCCGCCGAAACCGAAGCTGTTGGAAAGGACGGTGTCCAGGCCGGCATTGTCGACGCGTTCCGTCACGATCTCGTCCCTGCTCAGGGCCGGGTCGAGGTCCGTGATGTTGGCCGAGGCCGTCATGAAATCGTTCTGGAGCATCAAGAGGCAATAGATCGCTTCCTGGACGCCGGTCGCGCCGAGGCTGTGGCCGGTCAGCGACTTTGTCGATGAAGCCGGCGGCTGATCGTCGCCGAAGACGCGCCGGATTGCTTCGATCTCGCCGATATCGCCGACTGGTGTCGATGTGCCGTGCGTGTTGATGTAGTCGACCTTGCGCTCGCCGAGGGTTTCGATGGCAAGACGCATGCAGCGTTCGCCGCCCTCGCCGGACGGTGCCACCATGTCGTAACCGTCGGAGTTGGCCGCATAACCGGTGACTTCCGCGTAGATCTTCGCGCCGCGTGCCTTGGCGCGCTCCAGTTCTTCAAGAACGACAACACCGCCGCCGCCGGCGATGACGAAGCCGTCGCGCGTGGAATCATAAGCCCTTGAGGCTGTTTGGGGCGTGTCGTTGTATTTGGAGGACATGGCGCCCATGGCATCGAACAGGCAGGACAGTGTCCAGTCGAGTTCTTCACCGCCGCCTGCGAACATCACGTCCTGCTTGCCGAACTGGATCTGCTCGGTTGCGGCGCCGATGCAATGGGCCGAGGTCGAGCAGGCGGACGTAATCGAATAGTTGATGCCCTTGATCTTGAAGGGCGTTGCCAGGCAGGCCGAGTTTGTCGAACTCATCCCGCGCGTGACCATGAACGGACCCATGCGCTTCGGCGCGCCTTTTTCCAGAACGATCTGGTGCGCCTGGAACAGGTTCTTTGTGGACGGGCCGCCGGAGCCC
Source organism: Roseibium sp. (assembly GCF_965232425.1). Classification (GTDB taxonomy): domain Bacteria; phylum Pseudomonadota; class Alphaproteobacteria; order Rhizobiales; family Stappiaceae; genus Roseibium. The sequence continues at coordinate 2,390,633 of NZ_OZ246971.1, read as the reverse complement.
ATGATCAGGCCGGTGCGCGTGTTGGAAACATCGCTTTCTTCCAGGCCGCTGTCGGCGATCGCCTGCTGCATCGAGATGTAGTTATAGGCCGCGCCGTCGCCCATGAAGCGCAATTGCCGCTTGTCGATCAGCGACGGGATATCGACATCCGGCATGCCGTGAACCTGGCTGCGGAAGCCGTGTTCCGCGTAATCCGGGGCAAATTGAATTCCGGACTTGCCTTCCCGGAGGCTGGCCAGCACTTCCTGGGCATTCGATCCGATGGATGATACGATTCCGATACCGGTGACGACAACGCGTCTCATTGCGGTCTCCTAATGTTTCCGGGGCGCGAGCCTCTGTCCGCTATTTGGCTCATTCGCCTTACATAATGCACAAACCGGCGCGCCCAAGACAAAGGACCGCCGGTTGGATGCTGTCTATGAGTCTGGCCTCAGGTTTTTGCCAGGCCGACGCGCAGATCCGTTGCCTTGTAGATCTGTTCGCCGTCGGCTTTCAGCCAACCGTCGGCAATGCCGAGAACCAGACGGCCTTTCATGATGCGTTTGAAGTCGACACCATATTCGACCAGCTTGACGTCCGGAGTGACCATGCCCTTGAACTTGATCTCGCCGGTGGATAGCGCCATGCCCTTTCCTTCCAGTCCGAGCCAGCCGAGCACGAAACCCGTCAGCTGCCACAGGGCGTCCAGTCCGAGACAACCCGGCATGACCGGATTTCCCTGAAAGTGGCACGGGAAAAACCAGAGATCGGGCTTGATGTCGAATTCGGCGCGCGCGTAGCCCTTGTCGAATTCACCCCCTGTTTCGGAGATGTCCGTGATACGGTCGAACATCAGCATCGGCGGGAGCGGCAATTGGGCGTTGCCCGGGCCGAAAAGCTCGCCGCGGCCGCAGGCGAGCAGATCTTCGTAGTCGTAGCTGGAGCGGCGCTCGGTCATTCAGGATCCGTTTTCTTGCTTCCTACCCACTATCCCTGGTCGGAACGGGTTTGTTTTTGGTTCTGTTTGCGGCGCCTTCCTAACACAGGGGAACCATGTTCGAAAGATGTCAGTTGAGTGAAATTACAGGGATTCTGAGGCCATTTGGCAAGTTTTGAGCAAAAGTAGAGATTAAATATAACCGGCGCGTTTCATGGTGCCGTGCGGTTAAAACTTGCATTTCAGGCACAAGAAATGGCAGATATAGGCGAACAATTTGTGCAGCAGGCCCTTGGCAAGCTTGATCCGTTCCGTAAATGGCAAGCTAAAACAAGGATTTAGATTTGGAACAATCTGGAATGACGACGCACGCGGCAACGCAATCGACCGGCAAGGATGTGACCAACATACTGCGAACGGCAGGTTTGCGGCCGACTCGTCAGCGTGTTTCCCTGGCTGAGCTGCTGTATTCCAAGGGTGACCGCCACATCTCTGCGGAGCTTCTTCACGAAGAAGCGGTTGCCGCGGACGTGCCCGTATCCCTGGCTACGGTTTACAACACGCTGCACCAGTTCACGGAAGCCGGCCTGCTTCGCGAGGTCGCGATTGACGGCAACAAGACCTATTTCGACACGAACGTGTCCGATCACCACCACTTCTTCATCGAAGGCGAGAACCGGGTGATCGACATACCGGGCGAAGGCGTCGGGATCGATGCGATCCCGGAGGCTCCGGATGGCATGGAAATCGTGCGCGTCGACGTGGTGGTCAGGGTACGCGAAAAGCGCTAGTCCAACTGCACGGTCTGATTAGTCACGGCCGCGGTCGAATACATACTCGAAATAATCCGATGTGTCGTCATAGGCCGCGAGGTAGCGCTGACCTTTTGCGGCAAACCCGAGCTTCACCAGCAAGCTGGCCGACCGCTCGTTTTCCGTATGCGTGATCGCGCAGATCATCGGCAGATCCATCTTTTCCCTGACGAAGTCCAGCACCGCGCCGGCCGCTTCCCTCGCATAGCCCTTGCCGCGGGCGTCCTCCAGGAATGCATAGCCGAGATCAGGGGCGTCGAGATCGTCGCGGACCACCAGGCCGCATGCACCGATCGGGGCACCGGTTTCCTTGAGCTCGACAAGCCAGAGACCGACCTTGTGCTCTGTAAAATGCGCCAAGGTCTTTGTCCCAATGAAGGTTGCAGCGTCCGCGTCCGACCGGATACCGCGATCCGCAATGAAGCGGTGATAATCCGGTTCGTTCATGAGGGTATTGTAGAAGGACGCGTCCTCCGCCTTTGGCAGCCGGAAAGTCAGCCGGCTGCATTCCGGAACGGGTCCGCTGGACAAACTCAAGCGACATCACCCCTTTCGACCAGCGCCTTCGTGCGCACGGCAATCTCCGGAACCGCATCGAACGGTTCTTTTTCTGGGCTTCTGCACAGGTCATAGATGACACAGCGCCTGCATTCGGGCTTGCGCGCCTTGCAGATGTAGCGGCCGTGAAGGATCAGCCAGTGATGCGCATGGAGGGAAAACTCCTTCGGAACCGCTCTTTCCATGGCCTTTTCAACATCGAGTGGCGTCTTGCCCGGTGCAATGCCGATCCTGTTGCCGAGACGGAAGAGATGCGTGTCGACGGCAATCGTCGGATGGCCGAAATAGATGTTGAGGACCACGTTGGCGGTTTTTCGGCCGACGCCCGGCAATTTCTCCAGCGCCTCCCTGTCTTCGGGCACGGTGCCGCCGTGATCCCGGATCAGCTGCTCGGACAGGAGCACGACGTTCTTTGCCTTGTTCTTGTAGAGGCCGATCGTCTTGATTTCCTCCCGGACCCTGTCTTCGCCGAGCGCGAGCATTTTCTCCGGCGTGTCGGCGATCTGGAAAAGGGTCTTTGTCGCCCGGTTCACGCCGACATCGGTAGCCTGTGCCGACAGGACCACGGCGACCAGCAGCGTGAAGGCGTTGACGTAGTCAAGCTCTCCCTCCGGTTCGGGGTTGTCCGCGTGGAACCTTTGGAAAATCGCGTAGGTCTCCGCCTTGTTATAGCGCGAGCGCTTGAGCACCTTGCCGGGATTGTCCACGGAAGGGGCGGTCTTTTTGGCCTGTTTCGGCTTGGCAGGCCGTTTTTGGGATTTGCGGGCGGCGGGGCTCTTTGCTTGGGTCATGAACCCTCTATAATCAGACCTCATGAGCGAGAACAATCCGAATTCCGAGAATTATGACCGGACAGACGATCTGGACAGGCCTTTTTTCACGGCCGTGCTGACGCCCTACCGGTCGCTGGGACCGAACGGGTTCATGATCCTGATGCTGTGTTTCGGCGCGGTCAGTTTTGTCGCCGGCATTTTGTTCTGGAGCATTGGCGCCTGGCCGGTCTTCGGCTTTTTCGGTCTCGACATCGCGCTGCTCTGGTTCGCATTCCGCATGAACTACAAGTCCGCGCGGACCCATGAGGAAGTGATCGTCTCCCGCAACGAGCTGATCATCCGGAAGGTCGGGCCGGGCAAACGCTATCAGGAGTTCCGCTTCAACCCCTTCTGGGTGCGCCTCTCGATCGACCGGATCGAGGACGAGGGCGTCGTCAAAATCACGCTGACGAGCCGCGGCGAGAGCGTGGATCTGGGCAACTTCCTCAATCCGGACGACCGGACCACCTTTGCCGGCGCCATGGCCAACGCCCTTTCGGTCGCGAAAGCCGGCGGCGTTCAGGCGACGTCCTGAGCAGGAGCGGGTCTCATCCGGAACGTTGCCATCAAGATCAGCAGTGCCACCACCGAGGATCCGGCGGCAACGTAGAGCACCGTCTTGAAATCCGTTGCACTGGCGATGACGCCCATCGAGATGCTGCCGATCATGCCGCCCAGGAACAGGCTGTTCATGTAAACAGCGGTCGCGCGCCCAGGCCGGTCGGGCGCGAAGCTCTGCACGTAGCTGATAGAGACACCTGCAAAAAGCCCGTAATACGCGCCCTCGACCACCGATGCGGCCATGACATGCCAGAATGCGCCGACCTGTGCGAACAGGATCATGCTGGTGGGCGCCAACACGGCCGCGATCATCAGAACCTGCCGAATACCAATGCGTTCAGCCAGACGGACGGACCAGAAGATCATGAACACCTCGACCACGCACTTGACCGAAAGGGACAGCCCGGGCGTCGACCCGGGAAGGCCGATCTCCTTCACGAAAAACAGCGGCATCGCGGAGACAAACAGTGTGTTCGTGATGATGAAGCCGAGGCATGTCAGTCCCGCAATCAGCAAGCCCCAATTGATCGGGTCCTTGCCGGCATCGTTCTTTTTCCTGCGTTCGGATCTGAAGCTGGCGGGCACCGTGGTCCACGCGAGAACCAGGAAACAGACACCGACAGCACAGGCGCTCAGGAACGTCGGGCCAAAGCCGAACAGGGAGACCAGGGTAAAGGACGCCGCCGGCCCGATCATCCAGGCAAGAGACACCATCATCCGCAGCCAGGAATTGATCCGGGCGACGTCGAGCCCGTTCTGCTCTGCATGGAGGCGCGCGTAGGTGAAAATCGTGCCCGACCCCATATTGGCAAGGCTCATCAGGGGCGCGACCAGAAGAACCAGCATCATCAGGCCGGACACCTGCGTCAGCAGCGACGTCGCCACGATGAAAGCTGATATTGAAATCAGAAGCAGGCGCTTGACCGGAAAGCCGTGGTCGAGCCGCTCTCCCGCCCATCGGTTGGCGACCAGGGTCAGCGGCATCACCAGACCCGTGTAGAACCCCACCTGCCAGGGACTGGACCCGAGACCCTCAACGATGAAAAAGCTCATGAGGGGGATCAGCGCGGATGCGCCAAGGCTCTTGATGAACTGCAAGAGCATGATCAGCAACACCTGTCGGGGGAGTTGCGTTAAGGAGTACATTGTCGGAATCGCCGCACATGGAGGGGTCAGGCAGGTACGGGTAGCCTAGTCGGACTTGCGTGCCGGGTCACGCAAAAAGAGCAGTCACTCCTTGTTACGCGTCTGCAGTGTCTTCAGCCTGTAGAGCGCGTCGAGCGCTTCTCTCGGGGTCATGTCGTCTGGATCGATGTCTTCCAGCGCCGTCACGACCGGGTCGGGTTCGTGTGCCAGGCCCGTGGCGCTGGGCGTCGCTGCCGCGACGCTGGCAAAAAGCGGCAACTCGTCGATCAGGCTCTCCGCCGGTGACCGCCGGTCCTGCTCTTCCAGCTGGCCCAGCACCTGTTTTGACCGTTCGACGACCTTCGCCGGCAATCCGGCGAGTTTCGCGACCTGGATGCCGTAGGAACGGTCCGCAGCTCCCGGCACGATTTCGTGCAGGAAGATGACCTCGCCGTTCCATTCCTTGACGGAGACCGTTGCATTCGACAGCCGGTCAAGCTTGGCCGAAAGCGCTGTCAGTTCGTGATAATGGGTCGCGAACAGCGCCCGGGACCTGTTGACCTCGTGCAGGTGCTCGATCGTTGCCCAGGCAATCGACAGGCCGTCGAAGGTGGCGGTTCCGCGCCCGATCTCATCGAGGATCACCAGTGACCGGTCGCCTGCCTGGTTGAGGATGGCGGCCGTTTCCACCATCTCGACCATGAAGGTGGACCGGCCCCGCGCAAGATCGTCTGCCGCACCCACGCGTGAAAACAGCCGGTCGACAATGCCGATATGAGCCTCGCTTGCCGGAACGAAGGATCCCATCTGGGCAAGGACCGCGATCAGTGCGTTCTGGCGCAGGAAGGTCGATTTACCGGCCATGTTCGGACCGGTAATCAGCCAGATATGGCCGGTTTCCTCCGGCGCATCGGGACCGAGATTGGCGTCGTTGGCGACAAAGCTGTCACCGCCCGATGCCCGGAGCGCGCGTTCCACGACCGGGTGGCGGCCGTCCCTGATGTCGAAGGCGCGGCTGTCATCGACGACCGGCCTGGCATAGTTTTCATCCTGGGCGAGTTTTGCCAGCGCAGCGGAAACGTCCAGCACGCTGAGACCCTGCGCAGCGGCCTTGATCGCACCACCCGCATCGATGATCGCCTGCGCCAGCTGCTCGAAGATCTCCAGCTCGATGGCAAGCGCCCGCTCGCCCGCGCTGGCAATCTTCGATTCCAGGTCCGCCAGCTCGGTGGTGGTGAATCGCATGGCGCCGGCCATGGTCTGCCGGTGAATGAAGCGCGCCGGATCGGCGGTCAGCTTTTCCGTCTGCGCGGTCGGGGCTTCGATGAACCAGCCAAGCACGTTGTTGTGCTTGATCTTCAGGGATCTGAGGCCGAGCTCCTCGGAATAGTCCGCCTGCAGCTTTGCGATCACCTTGCGGCTTTCGTCCCGAAGCGCGCGCAACTCATCAAGATCGGAACTGTAGCCGGTGGCAATGAACCCGCCGTCCCGTTTCAGGAGCGGCGGCTCTTCCCTGATCGCGGACACGAGCTGATCGCCGAGAGCGTGCGGCGCGTGCTCGAGGCTTTGCCGGGCCTCGGTGATTTCGGCGGGAATGTCTCCGATCCGGGTCTGGTCGAGAACCGCGCGGGCGGCGGCGAGGCCCTGTGCAACGCTCAGGATATCGCGAGGCCCGCCGCGATTGAGCGCGATCCTGGAAAGAGCCCGGGCCATGTCCGGCGCTCCCTTCAGCGTCTGGCGCAGGCCTTCCCGCATGATCTCGTTGGTGAGGAAGTAGGCAACCGAATCGTGCCGCTCCGTTATGGCGCCGACATTGACCAGCGGCCCGGCGAGGCGGCTGGCCAGCAGGCGCGAGCCGCCTCCGGTGACCGTCCTGTCGATGGTGGCGAGCAGCGACCCCTGCTTCTCTCCGGACAGCGTGCGCGCGAGCTCCAGATTGGCCCGTGTCGCCGGGTCGATCAGCATGCGGCCCGCTCCTGCCTCGCGCATGGGCGGGTCGAGCGGCGGGCGTTCGCCAAGCTGCGTGCGTTCGATATAGGACAGGATCCCGGCGGCGGCCGAAAGTTCCGCCCGGCTGAAGGTTCCGTAGCCGTCGAGGGTCTTCACGCCGAAATACTGACCCAGCCGGTCGCTGGCCGTCGAACTGTCGAAAAAGGCGCGCGGGACGGGTGAGAGGGCGCTTCCCGATTGCTCCGCGACAAGGCGAAGCTCGCTCTCCTGCAAGAGCGTATCGGCAAGGATCAGTTCGCGCGGCGACACCTGCGCCAGGTCGGCGGCAAGCCGCTGTTGGTCCGTCTCCGAAACCTGGAACGACCCGGTCGACATGTCGATCCACGCGAGACCGAAAACGGCATCATTGCCCAGGGACCCGCCCTTCAGACGGGTCAGAGCCATCAGATAATTGCTTGTGCCCGCGTCCAGCAGGCGTTCTTCGGTGAGTGTTCCCGGCGTGACCAGGCGCACCACGTCCCGGCGCACCACGGATTTCGAGCCGCGTTTCTTCGCCTCGGCCGGATCCTCGGTCTGTTCGCAGACCGAAACCCTGTGTCCCTTGGCGATGAGCTTCTGCAGGTAGTCGTCGGCGGCATGAACCGGCACGCCGCACATCGGTATGTCGGCACCCTGGTGCTTGCCGCGCTTGGTGAGCGTGATGCCGAGGGCCTGCGAGGCAACTTCCGCGTCGTCGAAGAAGAGTTCGTAGAAATCGCCCATCCGGTAGAACAGCAGGCTGTCCGGATTGGCGGACTTGATTTCCATAAACTGGGCCATCATCGGCGTGACCTTATGGTCTGCCGGGGCGATTTTCTGCGCGCTCTGTTCACTCATGTGAAATACGTAGCAAACCTTGGCCGTCATTCCACAAAAGGGGTATGCCATCTTGGCTTGAGGCTTCATTTTCCAGGGGATAAGGTCAGGTCCCCGCCTCATCAAGAAGTGCGACGAAGAGGAAACGCCCGCGCCATGTCCACCGATAAGTCTTCGCCGAAAACAAGCATCAGTTTTACCGACCAGGAAGCACTGCAATTCCACCAGGAGGGCCGGCCCGGCAAACTGGAAGTCACGCCGACCAAACCGATGGCGACGCAGCGCGACCTGTCGCTCGCCTATTCGCCGGGCGTGGCGGTGCCGGTACTGGCGATCGCGGAAGATCCGAGCCGGGCCTATGACTACACGACGAAGGGAAACCTCGTCGCCGTGATTTCCAACGGATCCGCCATCCTCGGTCTCGGCAATCTGGGTGCACTCGCCTCCAAACCGGTCATGGAGGGCAAGTCGGTTCTGTTCAAGCGGTTCGCCGACGTCGATTCCATCGATCTGGAAGTCGAAACACAGGACGTGGAGGAATTCATCAATTCCGTCCGCTATCTCGGCCCCTCCTTCGGCGGGATCAACCTGGAGGACATCAAGGCGCCCGACTGTTTCATCATCGAGCAGCGCTTGCGCGAACTGATGGACATCCCCGTATTCCATGACGACCAGCATGGCACGGCGATCATCGCCGCGGCCGGGCTCTTCAACGCCCTGCACCTGACCGGCCGCGACATGAAAACGACCAAGGTCGTCTGCAACGGTGCCGGTGCCGCAGGCATTGCCTGCATCGAACTCGTCAAGGCGATGGGCATCCCGCACGACAACATCACGCTCTGCGACACCAAGGGCGTGATCTACAAGGGCCGAACCGAAGGCATGAACCAGTGGAAATCCGCGCATGCCATCGAAACCTCCGACCGCTCGCTCTACGATGCGATGAAGGGGGCGGACGTCTTCTTCGGGGTTTCGGTCAAGGGTGCCCTGACGCCGGACATGCTGCGTGTCATGGCGCCGAACCCGATCATCTTTGCCATGGCGAACCCCGACCCGGAGATCACGCCGGAAGAGGCTGCCGCCGTCCGCGACGACGCCATTGTCGCGACGGGCCGGTCGGACTATCCGAACCAGGTCAACAACGTACTCGGCTTTCCCTATATTTTCCGCGGCGCGCTTGACGTTCACGCGACCACGATCAATGACGACATGAAGGTTGCCTGTGCCCAGGCGCTTGCTCAGCTCGCCCGCGAGGAAGTCCCCGACGAAGTCGCTGCCGCCTATCGGGGCAACAGACCGAAGTTTGGTCCCGAATACATCATCCCCGTGCCGTTCGATCCGCGGCTGATCAGCGCCATCCCGCCTGCCGTTGCGCAGGCGGCGATGGATTCGGGCGTTGCCAAGCGTCCGATCGTCGACATGGAAGCCTACAAGCTCCAGCTGTCCGCCCGGCGCGACCCGATTGCCGGCACGCTGCAGCGAATTTTCAGCAAGGTACGCCAGCAGCCGAAGCGCGTGGTCTTTGCAGAAGGCGAGGAAGAGCCGGTGATCCGCGCGGCGGCGGCGTTTGTCGCACAGGGCCTTGGCGAGGCGATCCTGATCGGCCGGGAAGACGAGATCGCCAACATGGCGCACCAGGCGGGTGTCGATATCGACCGTCCCGGCATTTCCATTCAAAACGCGCGCCTGTCCGACCGCAACGCCGATTATGCGCAATATCTCTACGGCCGTCTCCAGCGGCGCGGCTACCTGTTGCGTGACTGTCAGCGCATGGTCAACAACGACCGGAACTACTGGGGCGCGATCATGGTTGCACGGGGCGACGCGGATGCCATGGTCACCGGCCTGACCCGGAACTATTCCGTGGCGCTGGACACGGTGAAGGCGACCATCGATCCGAAGCCCGGTCACAGGGTGATCGGCGTCTCCCTTGCCCTCGTGCGCGGCCGCAATGTCGTGATCGCCGACACGGCCGTCATCGACATGCCCAATTCGGAAGAACTGGCCGATATTGCCGAGGAGGCCGCTCATGTCGCGCGCAAGCTCGGCTACGAGCCGCGGGTTGCGATGCTGGCCTATTCCACCTTCGGCCATCCCCGCGGCGAGCGCTCCGAGAAAGTCATCGAGGCGGTCAAGATCCTGGATCGCCGCCGTGTCGACTTCGAATATGACGGCGACATGGCCGCGGATGTGGCCCTGAACATGGACCGGATGGCGGCCTATCCGTTCTGCCGGCTCTCCGGCCCCGCCAACGTTCTGGTCATGCCGGCCTTCCACTCCGCGTCGATCTCCACGAAGATGCTGCAGGAACTCGGTGGCGCCACCGTCATCGGCCCGCTCCTGACCGGTTTCGACAAGTCCATCCAGATCCTTCCCATCGGTGCCAAGGACAGCGACATCGTCAACATGGCCGCCATCGCCGCCTACAACGTGTCGTGAGGGTTTTGCACTCTTCAGGCTTTCGCGGCTCCCCGATCCCGGATTTCCTTTCAGTCGTCCGGGATGACGAAGCTGAGACCATCCTGACCATCGTCATCCCGGCCAAGCGAAGCGCAGAGCCGGGATCGGAGAGCCACAGAAGAAAGGCAACGGATCACTGAAGTGACAGCCTGGGTCTATATCCTTGCGTCGCGGCCCTATGAAACGCTGTACACCGGTGTCACAACGGATTTGGCTCGAAGAGTTTACGAGCACCGCGAGGGTCTTATCGAAGGGTTTTCGGAGAAATACGGTACGAAAACACTGGTCTGGTACGAGAGCCACATCGAAATTGCTGCTGCCATAACAAGAGAAAAACAAATCAAGCGATGGCGGCGGCGCTGGAAATTCGAGCTGATCGAAAAGCTGAATCCCGATTGGTGCGATCTGTATCTCACGTTGAACCAGTGAGGACCACTTCGCGGGAGTGCGCGTATTTTTAATAAGAAGACCACGATCGCTCTTCTCGAACTGCAGTGCCTCTCCGGTCCCGGATCTCCTTTCAGTCGTCCGGGATGACTACGGTGAGGTTTGACTAAATTTCGTCATCCCGGACGTAGCGGAGCGAAGATCCAGGATCGGAGAACCGCGGTGTTGGCCCGGTTCGCCGCAACAGCGGCAAGACCCGGAACCGGTAATTCATGCCGATGGAGTAGGATAAAGAAGGCGAGACAAGGGGTTGCTGGATCCCTGCCTTCACAGGGATGACAAGGAAAAAGCACCGACCGGCGCGATCGATCCGGGCGTCAGTCCTCTGTTATTGCCTTGAGACCCTCGGGCAGGGGCTCCTGAAGAAACCAGGCGCGCAGGGTTTGCGCGAAGAGGTCCGGCTCGGTCGCGATCCAGCCATGGCCAAGCCCGGGAATGATGCGGGCGGTGCAATGCGGCATTCCGGTCTGAAAGGCCGGCAAGGCGGATACGATGGATGGATGTTCGGTCTCACCGGCAAGCACGAGCGTGGGCGTTTCGACGCTGTGTAGGTCGGCGGCGACATCGAAATCCAGCGCCAGCGAGCTGATCTTGCGCATGGTTTTTGACGAGGCATTGGGGCGGCCGCCCCGCTGGCTGACGAGCGACGTGTCGTTGACGCCGAGAGACCGCGCCATCTTTTCCCGGTTCTTGCGGGAATTCATCATGAAGGACGAGGCAGTCATCAACGCGCGCATGACCCCGGAAACCTCGATCGGCACATGCTGAAAGCCGCTGAAGACGGCGCTTTCGACGAGATGCGGGTGCCGGGCCAGCACGCGGAAGCCGATGTAGGAACCCATGGAAAGGCCGGCGAGGTGGACCGGACCCTTGCCGACGCGGTCGATCAGCTCCGCGACGGCATCGCTCGCGGCGTCGAAGTCCGTGACCGGCACGGCCTTGGACTGGCCATGACCGGGCAGGTCGGGACAGACGCAATGGAAATCGGTGAGCTGTTCCCCGGCCTGTTTCCAGATACGGCCGTCGAAACCGGCCGCATGAAGAAAGACGATCGTTTTCTGCTGGTCTGCCCAAGAGTGACGGTAGTGAAGCATTCAATCTGCCTGCATGCTCTGAAACGCGGAAACGAAGTCGGAAACCGGGTCATTCGGATTGCCTTGGCCATTTTTCGAGCCAGGGCGACGCAATAAGCGCAAAATCCCCTTTTGACAAACGGTTCTGCAGCGGCGATACCTCGATCCCATGTCTGATGTGAAAGTCAAAATCTGCGGCCTTTCGACCGAGGAAACCATGGAAGCGGCGCTGGACGCAGGCGCCGACATGGTCGGCCTGATGTTCTTTCCCAAGAGCCCGCGCCACGTGTCGCTCAGCAAGGCGTGCAAGCTTGCTGACATGGCCCGCGGAAAATCCGAGATTGTCGCTGTGACCGTCGACATGGACCCGGACGGATTGTCGCGGATCCGGGAGCTGGTCAATCCGGATATCTTCCAGTTTCATGGCTCGGAAGCGCCGGAAGCCCTGGCGGCTGCCAAGGTCATGCAGGGCACGAAGGTCATGAAGGCCTTGTCCGTTGCCGAACGCGAAGATCTGGAACGCGCGCATTACTACTCTATTGTAGCGGATTGGATCCTGTTCGATGCCAAGCCGCCCAAGGGGTCGGAGCTGCCCGGCGGAAACGGGGTATCCTATGACTGGACCCTTTTGAAGGATCTGGACCTGAACAAACCTTTCCTTCTGTCAGGAGGACTGGACCCGGCCAATGTCGCCGATGCTATTCGGCAAAGCGGCGTGTCGGCCGTTGATGTCTCTTCCGGCGTCGAGCGGGAGAAGGGCGTCAAGGACAGCGAATTAATTCGCGCTTTCATGGCGGCGGCCAGAAGTGCATGATTTCCGGCGTCGCCCGGGTGAAGGAGTAAACGCGTGAACGATATGGCGAACAGCATCCGGACAGGTCCGGACGATCGGGGACATTTCGGCATTTTCGGCGGTCGCTATGTCGCTGAAACCCTGATGCCGCTGATCCTCGATCTGGAACAGCACTACAAGGACGCCAAGAACGATCCAGAGTTCCATGCGGAGATCGAGACGCTCAACAAGCATTATACCGGCCGGCCCTCGCCGCTCTATTTTGCCGAGCGCCTGACGGAGGAGCTCGGCGGCGCAAAGATCTATTTCAAGCGCGACGAGCTGAACCACACCGGATCGCACAAGATCAACAACTGCCTCGGCCAGATCCTGCTGGCCAAGCGCATGGGCAAGACGCGTATCATCGCCGAGACGGGCGCCGGCCAGCATGGCGTTGCAACCGCGACAGTCTGCGCGCGCTTCGGCCTGCCCTGTGTTGTCTACATGGGCGCAACCGATGTCGAGCGCCAGAAGCCGAACGTCTTCCGCATGAAACTTCTCGGCGCGGAGATCGTCCCGGTGACGGCGGGCGCCGGCACGCTCAAGGACGCCATGAATGAAGCCCTGCGTGACTGGGTGACCAATGTCGAGGATACCTACTACCTGATCGGAACCGCTGCCGGTCCCCATCCCTATCCGGAGATGGTGCGTGACTTCCAGTCAGTGATCGGCAAGGAACTGCGCGAGCAGATGCTCGAGGCCGAGGGCCGACTTCCGGACGCGCTCGTGGCGGCCGTTGGCGGCGGCTCCAACGCTATCGGCCTGTTCCATCCGTTCCTGGATGACAAGCACGTCAGGATCTACGGCGTGGAAGCGGGCGGACGCGGCCTCGTCGGCGAGGAGCACTGCGCGTCCCTGACCGCCGGCAAGCCCGGCGTGCTGCACGGCAACCGGACCTATCTCCTCCAGGACGACGACGGCCAGATCTTTGAAGGCCACTCGATCTCCGCGGGTCTCGACTATCCGGGTATCGGTCCGGAGCATTCCTGGCTCAAGGAGATCGGCCGCGTCGAATACGTGCCGATCATGGACACCGAGGCTCTGGATGCCTTCCAGATGCTGACGCGCGTCGAAGGCATCATCCCGGCCCTGGAACCCGCGCATGCCCTGGCCCAGGTCGTCAAGCTCGCGCCGCAGATGGACAAGGACCAGATCCTTGTCATGAACCTGTGCGGCCGCGGCGACAAGGACGTCTTTGCCGTCGGGCAGATGCTGGGTTTTGAAATGTGACCGGATTGCCGGACTAATACCAACCTTCATAGATAGACAGTATAAACAGGCCGCGTACCCAACGGTGCGCGGCCTTTTTATTTTCCGATCGGCTTTGAAATCAGGACGTTTTCCAGAAGCTCCAGCCGGCCGCGCGCATCCAGGCGCGCTGCCTGCCGGAGCAATGCCGGGTCGGTTCCTTTCGCGGTTTCCGTTGATCGCGGATCGCGCGAAGGAGCACTGAAATTGAGATCTCTGACACGCCGCCAGATTTTCTCGTGCAGGGGCGGTGGGGCCGGCTCGAACAGGGAATGGGCCATTTTCGGCTCCTTGTGTTGTTTCCTCTGGTAACGACAATAAGTGCACTTTGTGCACATTTAAACCGGTATTTTCTGCAGAGCCGGTAAGCCAGCTATGCAAATCGCTCAGGTGTCGGCGCTGTTTGGCTGTTCAGCCATTCGAAAGTGGCAGTGCTGCAATGCAATCTTGTCTGTTGTGTGCGCTGCAGCAAAACCTATGTTGATTGGCGGACAGGGACGGAGAAAGAGACACCGTCCGACCAGAACGAAGGGAACACGAAATGAAATTCGATCTTCTGACAGGTTTTGTCCGTGACATCCGCTCTGCTCATCGCGCCGCGACCGAGTTTGAACGCCTGAACCGGATGAACACCAGCGAACTCGCGCAGCTTGGCCTGGACCGTACGGAAATCTCCAGCTACGCCTTCAACAAGCACTTCAAGCGCTGAACCGATGCGCCTGGCCATCCGGCCAGGCCTTTGCCGTTTTATTCCCCGTCCGGCGGGCATCTCGCCCCATTGCGACGATCTTCATTGACATCCGCTTGTCTGCTCCCCTACATCGCACTCAGTTCAAATTGAGAAACAGAGCCGCGTGACCTGCGGCAGGGGTTTAGCTGCATGACGGAAACGCGTATCGATCGCCGCTACAAGGCTTGTGCGGAAGCAGGCCGGCCGGCACTGGTGACCTTCATCACCGCAGGCGACCCGGACCTGGCGACTTCGCAGGCGGTCCTGAACGCGCTCCCCGAAGCCGGCGCCGACATCATCGAGCTCGGCATGCCCTTTTCCGATCCGATGGCAGAAGGCATTCCGATCCAGCTCGGCAACCAGCGGGCGCTCGCCGCCGGGCAAACCATGGACAAGACATTGGACATGGTGCGCAAATTCCGTGAGCAGGACGACGAGACGCCCATCATCCTGATGGGTTACTACAATCCCATTTATGTGCGTGATCCGAAGCAATTCGTTCATGTCGCCAAGGAAGCCGGTGTCGACGGCTTCATCATTGTCGACCTTCCGGCCGAAGCCGACGACGAATTCTGCCTCCCGGCGCTCGATGCCGGGCTCAACTTCATCCGCCTGGCAACCCCGACCACCGACGACAAGCGCCTTCCTGCCGTTCTGGCAAACACATCCGGTTTCGTCTATTACGTCTCGGTGACGGGTATCACCGGCGCCAACATTGCCGACACCGGCCGGGTGACGGCGGCTGTCAACCGGATCAAGAAGCACACAGATCTGCCCGTCGCGGTCGGATTCGGTGTGAAAACCGCCGACCAGGCAGCCGTTATCGGCAAGGATGCGGATGGCGTGGTTGTCGGCTCGGTTCTGGTGAATGCCATTCGTGACAGCCTCGACGAGGCGGGAAAGGCGACCGACAGCACCGTCAAGGCTGTTGCAGACGTTGTCGCCGACCTGGCGACCGGCTGCGCGCGGGCGCGCTCGGCCTGATCGGGCGGTCCGATTGAAGGAATTGCGGCGAACCCCATATCTTCGCCTGGAGCATCGCGCGTTTGAAGGAACATGCAGCGACGCTCGATCAAGTTGGAAACGGTCAACTTCTGGATGTTCAGTCGCTCCCGATGGCGCATCCGTTGATCTGGTCATTACTCGAGGAAACGGACGCGCCTGACGTGAACTGGATCAACTCTATCGTACGCCCCAAGATTCGCGATCTCTGGAAGAAGCGCGAAGTCCCGGAAAATCTCTGGATCAAGGATCCCGAGACCGGTGAAATGGTGTTTCACCGGGACCTGGAAGCCAATCTCTGGGTCGTACCGAATTCCGGTCACCACATGCGCATGCCGGCCCGCAAGCGCGTCGAGGCGTTTTTCGACGACGGTGCCTATACGGATGTCGACACGCCTGACGTTCAGGCCGATCCGCACAAGTTCCGCGACTCCAAGCGTTATACGGATCGCCTGAAGGAAGCGCGGTCGAAATCCGGCGAAGACGAGGCAATTCTTGTCGCGCAGGGCAAGGTCAACGGCATGGACATGACCATTGCCGTCCAGAACTTTGACTTTATTGCGGGCTCCCTCGGCATGGCGGCAGGTGAAGCCATTCTGGCCGGTATGATGAAGGCGGTGGAAGACAAGACCCCGTTCGTCATGTTTGCGGCCTCCGGCGGCGCCCGCATGCAGGAGGGAATCCTGTCACTCATGCAGATGCCGCGCACGACCGTCGGCGTTCAGATGCTGCGTGAAGCCGGGCTTCCCTATATCGTCGTGCTGACGAACCCGACCACCGGCGGCGTTTCGGCCTCCTACGCCATGCTCGGCGACGTTCACATTGCCGAACCGGGGGCCCAGATCGGCTTTGCCGGCCGGCGCGTGATCGAACAGACGGTCCGCGAGAAACTTCCGGAAGACTTCCAGACGGCCGAGTATCTGCTCGACCACGGCATGATCGACATGGTCGTGCCGCGGCAGGAAATGAAGGAAACGATCTCCCGCATTTGCGGCATCTTGCTGAAACGCGAGGTGGAGCTGCCGAAGATCGAGGAACCAGCCGTTGAGGAGACGGTCGAGGAAGCTGCGGCCGAGACCCCTCCGGAAGAGGCGGTGAGCGATGAAACCGACGGCGGCGACACCGAGCAGAAGAGCTCATAGGGCCGTCGTATTTCAGCGAAACTTTCCCAAAAATGTCGTGGAAGCGGCACAAAAGGACAAATTCGCCGGGTCCGCTTGTCAAGCTGCTGGCAATCTCCTAAAGCCGTTTGAGAGCGAAACACCCGACAGAGGACCCTTCGGAGGGCGCCTTGGATCAAGTTACGAAAATCCTGGACAGACTGCTGGCCCTGCATCCCAAGGAGATTGACCTGTCTCTCGGCCGGATGCACCGCCTGCTCGCCGCCCTCGGCAATCCGGAGCGGCAACTGCCGCCGGTCATTCATGTCGCCGGGACCAACGGCAAGGGCTCCGTCACGGCGACGATGCGCGCGATCCTGGAAGCCTCGGGAAAACGCTGCCATGTCTACACGTCGCCGCACCTGGTGGCGTTCAATGAACGGATCCGTGTCGGGACGGATGGCGGCTTCGTGTCCGATCCCGTTCTCTACGACGCCCTGCAGCGCTGCGAGGATGCCAATGCGGGCGGCGAAATCACGTTTTTCGAAATCACCACGGCTGCGGCCTTCCTGATCTTTGCCGAGCACCCGGCCGACATTCTCCTGTTGGAAGTCGGTCTCGGTGGCCGGCTCGATGCGACCAACGTGATCGACCGTCCGGTGGCAACCGTGATCACGCCGGTTTCGATGGATCACGAGAAGTTTCTCGGTGACGATCTGGCCGACATTGCCGTCGAAAAGGCCGGGATCATCAAGCCGGGGGTTCCGGTTGTTTCCGCGTCCCAGCCCGAAGAGGCGTTTCCGGCGATCGTCCGCCAGGCGGCGCGCAACCGGGCGCCCCTCAAGATCTTGGGACAGGATTTTACCGCGCATCCCGATCAGGGCCGGATGGCCTTTCAGGATGATGACGGCCTGATCGACCTGCCGCTGCCCGTTCTGGGCGGAAGCCATCAGCTTGCCAATGCCGGGGTCGCAATCGCCACCCTGAAGGCGGCCGGAAAGCTGCCCGACGAGCCGACGATCGAACAGGGCCTCAAATCGGTCAACTGGCCGGGCCGTCTCCAGCCGATCACGCACGGGCATTTGCTTGAGATGTGTCCCGGCGGGGCCGAAGTCTGGGTCGATGGCGGTCACAACCCGGGTGCCGGGGTTTCCGTGGCCGAGTTCATGGGCGAGCTTGAGGAGAGGTCCCCGCGCCCGCTCTACGTTGTCTCCGGCATGCTGACGACCAAGGATCCGGTCGGATTTTTCCGTCCCTTCCACGGCCTGGTGCGCCACGTCGGCACGGTTCCGATCGTTTCGACCACCACGGCCAGGACACCGGAAGAGCTGGCGGACCTTGCCCGGTGCGCCGGATTGGAGGCAACGCCGTTCCAGTCACTGGACGCGGCGCTGGCAGATGTGGCAGCTTGTGCCGAAAAGGACGGCGAGCCGCCCAGGATCCTGATTTGCGGTTCGCTCTATCTGGCCGGCGAAGCTTTGGCGCGGAACGGGACAGCCCCGGACTGACGCATCGCCGGACCCGTGACGGAGACCGGTTCGATGCAAACGTTTTTCAGGCTCTCAACGGCTGCCACCGCTCTGCTGCTCAGCGTGACGCTCTCGCTGGCACCGGCGCTTTCCCTTTCGGAACAATATGAAACACCGCCCGAGCAGGATCCCTCCGTCGTCCTCAAGGGCAAGGAAAACGGCCCGGGCTACGCGGTCCTGTCGCCGGTGCGCAGCGACGGCTTCCTGCGGATCTACCAGTTGCAGACCGATCTGGGTGTCGAACAGATCGAGGGCGATGGTCTCCTGAAGCTCCGGCTCGCCGAGATCAAGGTCCTGATAGCGCTGGAAGGCCTGAAGAACGATGCCAGTTTTCTCGACGGCCTGAAGGAAGCGGCCAGAAAACCCGTCGATTTCGTGGAAAGCACCGTCACTGATCCGGTCGGCACGGCAAAGAGCACGGTCTCCGGTGTTGGCCGGATGTTCGGCAGGCTGACCAAGGGTGTCGGTGATGCCGTTTCGGGGAAAGGCGGGTCTCCTTCCGATATCGCGAAGGCCATCACGGGGCAGGCGCAGGCGGAACGAGAACTCGCGGTTCAGCTCGGTGTAGATCCTTATACCTTCTACAAGCCCCTATCGGAAAAACTGAACGAGACTGCAAGCGTCACAACGGCCGGCAGCTGGACGGTCACTGCGATAACGGCACTCCTGCCGGGTGGGATGATTGTCTCTGCCGCGCGTCAGGCAGACAATTTCAGGAACCTGATTGTCGACAGCACGCCGGCGGAACTGGCGGAGCGCACCGCGGCAACCTTCCGGGCCGCTGGCGTTTCCGAAGACACCATCTCGCGCATCGCGGCCAACCCCTTCTACACCGCAACCGAAAGGGCGATCATCGCCTATCAGCTGCAGGCCATGCCGACCGTTCAGGATCTCGACCTCATCGCGGCCAAGGCGGCAGACGCCGAAAGCCGGGACATTGCCTATTTCCAGCTTCGCCGGGTCGTGCTTCTGGAAACCTATAACCGGGTGATTTCGGGCCTTGGCCAGATCAGAGAGGTCAACGGCATCCCGGTCGCCATCCGCAAGGACGGCCTCGCCGCCGTGGTGCTGCCGCTCGACATGGTCGCCTGGACCCAGACGGTTGCGCAGACCTTCTCATCGATCCACGAGGGCCTCGCCGGACTGCCGTTCCCGCCCACCGGCGTCGATTTCCTCATCACCGGCGACCTGACCCCCGTCGCCGCCGAACGCATCGCGTCCTTCGGCTGGGAAATCACCGGAAACTACCCGATGCCGGAAGGGCCGGTGCATTAGGTGCGATCGGCGTGGCACCGACCCGGATCAGCAAACAAATGAGGGCTCTTGCAAAAGCCCTGCGTCAGGATCAGACGAAGGGCGAGAAAGTGCTTTGGCGTGCGCTCCGCGAACTCAAGGCCGAAGGGGTGCGGGTTCGAAGACAGGCGCCGATTGGCGCTTACGTAGTCGACTTTGTTGTTTTCGCGAAGAAAATCATCATCGAAATTGACGGCGATTTGCATGCGTCGAGAGAGCAGATGGCGCATGACAAGCGGCGGGATACCTGGCTCAGTTCTCAGGGCTTTCAAGTTATCCGCTATTCGTCTCTCGACGTGTCCGAGAACCTCGAAGGGGTTGTGCTCGATATCAGGCGGCGTCTTGTTCTGGACTGATCGATACCCCCACCCCTAACCCCTCCCCACAAGGGGGAGGGGGATTGCGCACTGCCTAAAAAATCAGACCAACCAAACGGTGAGGGTTTCCCTGAACCGCTGCTTTCCTTGTGAAGCCTGGTTCCCCTCCCCCTTGTGGGGAGGGGTTAGGGGTGGGGGTCAACCAAACAACCAGCTGGACTATTCAAACACACTCCAGCACCGGTCCCGACAGCCCTGTCTCCCAGCCAAGGATGGCGCGTTTGCGGGTGAGGCCCCAGTGGTAGCCGCCGATCTTGCCGCCCTTGGCCAGCACCCTGTGGCACGGCACCACGAAGGAGATCGGGTTGCGCCCGACCGCGGATCCGACGGCGCGCGAGGCTTTGGGCTTTCCGATCGAGGCCGCCACGTCGGCATAGGTTGCCGCCTGTCCCATCGGGATCTTGAGGAGGGTTTGCCAGACCCGGATTTCGAAATCCGTACCGATCATCACCACGTTGAGCGGCTGATCCTCGTGCCATTGTCCCGGATCGAAGACGCGCGCGGCATAGGTGCCGGTCGCGTCCTGGTCGTGGACATAGTTTGCCGCCGGCCAGCGGCCGCACATGTCCTGTAGTGCACTTTCTTCTCCGCCCGGGTCCGCGAACCCGAGACCGGCCAGACCCTTGTCCGTGACCATGATCAGGACCTGTCCGAAAGGCGACGGATGAAATCCGTAGGCGATCGTGAGGCCTGCGCCGCGGGCCCGGTAGTCGCCCGGTGTCATGGCCTCATGCGTGATGAAGAGGTCATGCAGGCGGGACGAGCCGGAGAGGCCAACCTCGTAGGAGGCGTCGAGGACGCTTGCGGAGTCGCGCAGGAGCGCCTTCGCGTGGTCCAGCGTGATCGCCTGCAGGAACTGCTTGGGCGTCAGGCCCGCCCAGCGCGAAAACACCCGCTGCAGCTGGATCGGCTGCAATCCGGCTTCCTTTGCAAGCATCTCCAGCGTCGGCTGCTCACGCCAGTCCAGGGTGATGCGTTTCAGGGTCTGCCGCACGACTGCATAGTTTTCTGCCGCCTCTTTGCCCACCGAGATCGGCTCCGGTCCCGGGGCAAGACTGGAAAGGTCGATTGCCTTGGTCATTTTGAACTCGCCATCTGATCAACTCTGAGGCAAGTGTAGGCGCCGTTTCGCCGGTATGCGACCCGTTTTGCGAGGCCATCGCTCTAATTCGGAAGGACAGCCGGACCCTTGCGGGTGTTGAGCAGGATATTGGTCTCCGAGGCGGCAATGCCCTCGATCAGGCGGATCCGGTTGAGCGCATCGTCGAAGGCGGCCAGGTCCCGTGTGGCGATATCCAGCACAAGATCCCATTTGCCGTTGGTGGAATGGATGGCCCGCACTTCCGTCATCGCGCTCAGGGACCGGATCACCGGATCCGTGTTGTGCCCGTCGACCACCAGCAGCGTCACCGCGCGGATCGGCAGATCCCGCCAGTCGTCGCGCAGGACAGCCGTGAACCCCAGGATCTCGCCGGAGGACTGCAATTTTTCCATGCGCGCGCGGACCGTTGCCCGCGACACCTTCAGATCGCTTGCCAGATCGGACACCGAACGGCGTCCATCATGGCGCAGCAGCGTGATTAATCGCAGATCCAGATCGTCCATGTGATCACTTTGAATAGTTTTGCTTTCCATAATGATAAATTTGATCACTCATTTGTTCAAGTGACCGGATTTACTCCGCCACCGGATCTCCGCACATTTCAAGGAGAAGGTTCGGTTGGAGGCTGATTTGAACGTAACCGCAAAACAGATCGCGCTGGTTGGCGCGCCCGTTGACGATGGCGCAGGTCAAAGGGGCTGCCTGATGGGTCCCGATGCCTTCCGTACGGCCGGGCTTGTCGCACAACTCAAGGCGCTGGGCCACACGGTGAGCGACCTCGGCAATCTCTATCCGGCCGAGGTTGGCGACCTGTCTTCGCCGAACCCGGTTCTGAGGAATTTCCGATCTTATGCAGGCTGGACGCGCGCGCTCCACGCCAAGGCCGCCGATCTCGGGCGGCAGGCTCTCGTTCCGATCTATCTCGGCGGCGATCATGCCATGGCGGCGGGGACCCTGTCCGGTCAGGCACGGGCCGCCGCAGAACGCGGCCGTCCGCTTTTCGTCCTCTGGCTGGACGCCCATTCCGATTTCCACACCCTCGACAGCACCGACAGCGGCAATCTGCACGGAACGCCACTGGCCTTCGCTTGCGGCCTTCCGGGCTTCGACGGTCTGCTGGGGGAGCCCCTGCGCCATCCTGTCGACCCGGCGAATGTCGAAATCCTCGGCGTCAGGTCCATCGATGCGGCCGAGCGCGACATGCTGCTCAGTCACGGCGTCGGTGTCAGCGACATGCGTCGGATCGACGAGGAAGGCATTGCCGGCCTCATGCGACCGTTCCTGGACCGGGTCCGGGCTCAGAACGGACTTCTCCACGTCAGCCTCGACGTCGATTTTCTCGACCCGGAAATCGCGCCCGCGGTGGGAACGACGGTTCCCGGCGGTGCGACGTTTCGCGAAGCGCACCTTGTCATGGAACTGCTGCACGACAGCGGCCTCGTGACCTCGCTCGATCTCGTCGAACTCAATCCTTTCCTGGACGAACGCGGAAAAACCGCGCGCCTCATGGTCGACCTCACCGGCAGTCTTTTCGGGCGCCGCGTCTTCGACCGTCCGACACGCAGCTTCTAGAGGGCTTTTCAATGATACGTCACAATCACAATCCGAAACCGTCCGAACTTGCCTTTGTTCCCTTCGTGAGCGTGGATGACATGATGCGCAACATCCGCACGATCGGCGTTGAAAAGGCAATCAAGGGCATTGCCGACTATATCGAGCAGGACTTCCTGCGCTGGGAGAGCTTCGACAAGAAGCCGCGCATTCCGGCCCATGCCCCGCAGGGCGTGATCGAGCTGATGCCCACCAGCGACGGCGAGACCTTCGGCTTCAAATATGTCAACGGCCACCCTCAGAATGTGCGCGAGGGCCTGCAGACGGTGACCGGGTTCGGCGTGCTGTCCGAACTGTCGACCGGATACCCGGTTCTCTTCACCGAAATGACCATCCTCACGGCGCTGCGCACAGCGGCCACTTCGGCTCTGGCCGCGAAGTATCTGGCGCCGAAGGGATCGACCACGATGGCGATCATCGGCAACGGGGCGCAGTCGGATTTTCAGTGCCTGGCGTTCAAGGAAATGCTCGGGATCACGGATATCCGAGCCTACGACATCGACGTGAAGGCAAGCCTGCGCCTGGAGCGGAACCTCGCCTATTCCGGGCTGAACGTGACCATCTGCAAGACCCCGGAAGATGCCATCGAGGGCGCACAGATCATCACGACGGTCACCGCTGACAAGAAATACGCAACGATCCTGACCGACAACATGGTCGGCTCCGGCGTGCATATCAACGCGATCGGCGGCGACTGTCCCGGCAAGACGGAGCTGCACAAGGATATTCTTCTGCGCTCCGACATTTTTGTCGAACTGCCCGAGCAGACCCGGGTCGAGGGTGAACTGCAGCAGCTGGCCGAGGATCATCCGGTGACCGAACTCTGGCGGGTCTATGCCGGCAAGGCGGCGGGACGCACGTCGGAGGATCAGATCACCCTGTTCGACAGTGTCGGCTTTGCCATCGAGGACTTTGCGGCCCTGCGTTACATCCGCGATCTTCTGCCGACAACGGGCCATTTCGAGAAGCTCGACCTCCTCGCGGACCCGGACGATCCGCGCGACCTCTACGGCATGGTGCTGCGGTCAGCGGCTGTCGGCGACAATCAGGCGGCATAACTCAGAAAAAGACCGCCGTCTTTCAACTGGCCACCGTGAAAGCGGTGGCCGTTTCCTTTTGCATCCGGGGAATGATTCGCACTCAGCGCAGCGCGGATTCGATTTCCGCAACCACGGCATCGGCAGCAGCACCGGGGTCGTCCGCCTTGGAGATCGGCCGTCCGACAACGAGATAGTCGCTCCCGGCCCGAATCGCGTCTTCCGGGGTCATCACCCGGCGCTGATCGCCGGCGGCACTGCCTTTCGGCCGGATCCCGGGCGTAACGATCACCAGTTCGTCCTGAAGGATCGCGCGCAACTTCTGTGCTTCCGTCGCCGCGCAGACGATGCCGCCCATCCCTGCGTCCCTGGCGTCCTTGGCGCGCGCAGCCACCACGTCGGCGACGGGACCGCGATACCCGGCAGCAACCAGATCGTCTTCGTCCATGGACGTCAGAACGGTGACGCCGAGCAGGCACAGGGCCGGATTGCCCTCGTCCGCCAGACCCCTGACGGCCGCCCGCATTGTCTTCGGATAGCCATGCAGGGTGACGAAGGTCATGCCCATCCTGGCGACGTTGCGGATCGCATGGGTAATCGTGTTGTCGATGTCATGCAGTTTCACGTCGAGAAAGATTTTCTTGCCGTCTGCCGCCAGCTCGCGCGCAAATTCCAGCCCGCCGGCAAACTGCAGTTCCATGCCGATCTTGTAGACCCCGACCCTGCCTTCTGTCCGGCTGACCAGTGCTTCGGCGTCCTTTATCGTCGGGACGTCGACGGGCAGCATCAGGCGGTCAAGCGCGGTCTTGGGGGCGAACGGGCTGGTCGGCATGGAGCGGGCTCCTTTCAGGGCGGCGGGATGACGCCCTGTCCTTATCACTGCGGTTGCCGTGTGACCAGCCTACGACTTTCCCGTTTTCTCGAATTCCGCAAAGGCGTCCTTGAAATCCGCATGCCAGCGGGAGAGCGGCGGCCTGTTTTTGATGATGTCGCCGATGGCCCATTCGGCCCGGCGCTGGTCGCGGGTCGCATCAACGTCATTGTCCGGACAAAGAATATAGAAGTCGCCTTCCGACATCCGTTCGAGAAAAAAGTCGACGGTCTGCTCGCTGGTCCAGGCCGATGCCGGCTTTTCCTTGAAGAAGGCCGACGTCATGCCGGTATAGGTGAAGCCGGGAACGAAGAGATGGACCGAAATCGGCGCGCCGGCTTCGCGCAGCTCGTGGGCAAGCTGCTCGCTGAGCACCTTCACGGCCGCCTTCGTGGCGTTGTAGCCGGGGTTTCCGGGTGGCGTCGTGATGCCCTGCTTGGACCCGGTGTTGATGATGACCGCGGGGCGGCCCGCCTCGATCATGCGCGGCGTGAAGGCCTGAACACCCCGAAGAACACCAAAGAAATTGACGTCCATCATGCGTTCCCAAGCGTCAAAGGCCTCCCAGGTTTTGGAGGACATGCCGATCCCGGCATTGTTCATGAGGACGGCGACCGGGCCGGCCTCAAACGCGGCGTTGGCGAGACTTTCCACTTGAGCCATGTCTGAAACGTCCGTCGGAACGCCGAGAACGGGCTTGCTGCCCGCGATCTTTTGGATCTCCTGCGTCGCCGCATCCAGGCGCTCTCCGGGCAGATCCGCCAGAACCACTCCGAGGCCGGCCTCTGCGAACCGTTGCGCTGCGACAAAACCGACCCCGCTCGCGGCTCCGGTCACCACCGCGAGACCGCCTTCCGACACGGATTCCTTGAACATGAAACTGTCTCCTGAAACGTTCGTTCGGCGGATCATGGCACAGGAACGCGAAAGAGTCGGCACACATTCATTGGGACCGCCGGGCCGACTGCGAACGACTTGCACGACATGGTTTCTTTACGCGGCTCTCCCTGCTACAACACCGCCGGTTCCTAACCACAGCAAGGACAACAGCTTATGCGCACGGCGAGTGTATCGCGCGACACCAAGGAGACCCGTATTTCCGTCGAAATCAATCTCGACGGGACGGGAACCTATGACGTTCAGACCGGTGTCGGTTTTTTTGATCACATGCTGGAACAACTGTCGCGCCATTCGCTCATTGACATGAAGGTGCGCGCCGAGGGCGACACCCATATCGATTTTCACCACACCGTCGAAGACACCGGCATCGCGCTTGGTCAGGCGATTTCGACCGCGCTGGGCGACATGGCCGGGATCACCCGCTATGCCGACACCCACCTGGCGATGGACGAGGCACTCACGCGCTGCGCGCTCGACGTGTCCGGCCGTCCGTTCCTCGTCTGGGACGTGACTTTCGACCGGGACAAGGTGGGTGATTTTGATACCGAACTTTTCGAGGAGTTCTTCCGGGCCTTTGCCATGAATGCCGGCATCACCCTTCATGTCGCCAATCTTTACGGCTCCAATTGCCACCATATCGCGGAAACCTGTTTCAAGGCGGTCGCGCGCACGCTGCGCAAGGCGGCCGAGATCGACCCGCGCCAGGCGGATCGCATTCCGACCACCAAAGGCCAATTGGGCGGCTGAAGGACGACCGGATTATGAGTACTTATGTTGTCATGGCCCCGCCGGAGTTTCAGGACCTGGCGGGCGACCCGCGTGAGAGCGACCGGTTGCTGTTCGTTCCCGACCGGTTTTCCGTGCTGGCCTTCTTGTTTTCGTTCATCTGGATGCTCGTGCACCGCATGTGGCTGGTTTTGCTGGGATATCTGGCTCTCACGCTGATCATGGAAATCGTCGCGCTGTCGCTCGGCGGTGAGGCAACGGGCATCCTCGCCCTGACGATTTCGCTCCTGTTCGGCTTCGAGGCGCAGGCGCTGCGCCGCTGGTCGCTGGAACGCAAGGGCTGGCGTGTCGTCGGCATCGTCGATGGTGCAAATCCTGCAGAAGCCGAACTGCGCTTCCTGAACAAGGAAGTCGTACGGATGACGCCGGAGCCTGCACAACCCCAACCGCCTGCGCGTCCTGTCCGCGCACCGATCGTTCCAAGGGTCGGCAGCGAACGGGTCGTGGGCCTGACACTCGGTCCGGAGGCGCGGCAATGACGGTCGCCATCATCGACTATGGTTCGGGCAACCTGCGCTCGGCGGAAAAGGCCTTCGAGCGGGCCGCACGCGCGCATGCGCACATGCCCGATGTCATCGTCACCGCCGATCCCGACCGGGTGCGCAAGGCGGACCGGATCGTATTGCCGGGCGTCGGTGCTTTCGCGGATTGCAAGCGCGGCCTCTGGGCCGTCGACGGGATGCCGGAAGCCCTGCGGGAGGCGGTTCGCGACCAGGGCAAACCCTTTTTCGGCATTTGCGTCGGCATGCAGCTGATGGCCGAGCGGGGCCTTGAGTTCGAAACCGTCGAGGGCCTCGGATGGGTTTCAGGCGATGTTTCCGAAATGAAACCGTCGGACCCGGGTCTCAAGATCCCGCATATGGGCTGGAACACCATCAACGTCCACGCGAATGGTCATGCCGTGTTCAAGGGCCTGGAAACCGGTCCGAAGGGACTGCATGCCTATTTTGTGCACTCCTACCATTTCGCCTGCACCGACGACGGCGACCGTCTGGCGACGTTCGACTATGCGGGCACCTTCACGGCGATGGTTGCGCGGGACAACATGATCGGCACTCAGTTCCACCCGGAAAAAAGCCAGCGGCTGGGCCTCGGTCTGATCGCTAATTTCCTAGACTGGACACCGTGATCACGCGGAGGCTCACATGAAAAAAGGCTACTGGATCGTTCATGTCGACGTGACGGACCCGGACAACTATCCGAAATATCTCGCTGCGGATGCAATCGCCTTTGAAAGGTTTGACGCCCGTTTCCTCGTGCGCGGCGGTGACATGACCGGCCCGGAAGGACCCGTGCGCGCACGTCATGTCGTGATTGAATTCGAGAACTACCAGAAAGCGCTGGACTGCTACAATTCACTGGAATACCAGGCGGCAGCGAAGTTGAGACAGCAATATTCCGACAGTGACATCGTCATTGTCGAAGGCACATGAGAAAACGGGAGAAGACACGTGAGCAAGGGTTACTGGATTGCACGGGTGGATGTTCGCGACCCGGACAACTATCCGCAATATGTGGAGACGGCCAAGCCCGCCTTTGAACGGTTCGGAGCCAATTTCCTTGCACGCGGCGGCAAGGCCGACCTGATCGAGGGTCCGGGCCGAGCCCGCAATGTCGTGATCGAATTTCCGAGCTTTCAACATGCGGTCGATTGCTATAACTCCCCGGAATACCAGGAAGCGGTGAAAATCCGCCAGAAAGTTGCCGATGGCGAAATCGTCATCGTGGAAGGAATTTGACGAGAATGATCCTCTTTCCCGCCATCGATCTGAAGGATGGCCAATGCGTGCGTCTGAAGCTCGGCGACATGGACCAGGCGACCGTCTTCAACGACGATCCGGGTGCCCAGGCAAAAGCATTCGAGACCCAGGGTTTCGAGTGGCTGCACGTGGTTGACCTAAACGGGGCCTTCGCCGGCGAAAGCGTCAACGGCGCGGCCGTCGACGCCATTCTGGCTTCGACGCGCAACCCGGTTCAGCTCGGAGGCGGGATCAGGACGCTCGATCATATCGAGACCTGGCTTTCAAAGGGCATCACGCGCGTCATTCTCGGCACCGTCGCCGTGCGCGATCCGGACCTGGTAAAGGAAGCCTGCCGCAGGTTTCCCGGCAAGATCGCCGTCGGCATCGACGCCAAGGGCGGCTATGTCGCCGTCGAAGGCTGGGCGGAGACCTCCGAACTCACCGCGGTGGATCTGGCGAAACAGTTCGAGAATGCCGGCGTGTCGGCGATCATCTACACCGACATCGACCGCGATGGCGTTCTGAAGGGCCTGAACATCCCCTCGACGCTGGAACTGGCCCGGTCCGTCTCCATTCCCGTCATCGCTTCCGGCGGCCTCGCCTCGATCGATGACATCCATCGTCTGCTGGAACCCGATTGCGCCATTCTGGAAGGCGCGATTTCCGGTCGGGCCCTTTATGACGGGCGCCTCGATCCGAAAGAGGCGATGGACCTGATCCTGACTGCGCGGAGGAAAGCATCGTGACCCTCAAGGCCCGTGTCATTCCCTGCCTCGACGTCAAGGACGGCCGTGTCGTGAAGGGCGTCAATTTCGTCGATCTGGTCGATGCCGGCGATCCGGTGGAGGCCGCCAAGGCCTATGACGCCGCCGGTGCCGACGAACTCTGTTTTCTGGACATCACCGCCAGCCACGAGGGCCGCGACACCATCTACGATGTCGTCCGGCGCACGGCGGAAGCCTGTTTCATGCCGGTCACCGTTGGTGGCGGTGTCAGGACGGTCGAAGACATTCGCAAGCTTCTGATCGCCGGGGCCGACAAGGTGTCGATCAACACGGCCGCCGTCAAGAACCCGGATTTCGTCCGCGAGGCGGCGGAAAAGTTCGGCGCGCAATGCATTGTCGTTTCCATTGATGCCAAGCAGGTGAATGCGCCCGGCGAGCCGGAAAAGTTCGAGATCTTTACCCATGGCGGACGCAATCCGACCGGCATCGATGCTGTCGAATTCGCCAAAAAGGTCGTCGCACTCGGCGCTGGCGAGCTTCTGGTCACGTCGATGGACCGGGACGGCACCAAGGCGGGCTACAATATCGCGCTCACGCGTGCGATTGCCGATGCCGTGCCGGTGCCGGTGATCGCGTCCGGCGGCGTCGGCACGCTCGATCACATGGTCGAGGGGGTGCGCGACGGCCATGCAACGGCCGTGCTTGCCGCCTCGATTTTCCATTTCGGCGAATACACCATCCAGGAAACCAAGGCCTACATGAACGATGCCGGCGTGCCGATGCGCCTGGACCCGTAGCCTTTGAAACGAGCTCTAGCCAAATGACCAAGTTCACACTGGACGATCTGGATGCCATAGTCGCAGCGCGCGCGCAGAGCGACGATGAAAAGTCCTATACGCGCAAACTGGTGAACAAGGGCGTTGCGAAATGCGCCCAGAAACTTGGAGAAGAGGCGGTCGAGGCGGCGATTGCGGCCGTGCAGCAGGATCGGGAAGAACTGACGGCGGAAGCCGCGGATGTGCTTTATCATTTGTTGGTGGTTCTGAATGTATCCAATGTCTCGTTGAGCGATGTCATGGCGGAATTGGCAAAGCGGACGGGACAGACGGGACTTGAAGAAAAGGCTTCCCGGCCCCAAGACTAGGCACCGGCCGCAAGGCAAGCGCAGCGGGAACTGCGAGACGATGGACCAGAAAGTCGCAACCGCACTGGACATGGATTTGTCCCCGTACCGGGTGTTCACCGAGCGCCAGTGGTCGCGGTTGCGTGCCGACCACCCGATGACGCTTGACGAGCATGAAGTCGAACAGCTTCAGGGCCTCAATGCGCCGGTTTCCATGCAGCAGGTCGAGACGATCTACCTGCCGCTCTCCCGCCTGCTGGCCTTTTATGCCGAGGCGAAAATAGGCATTCACCAGGCGTCCCAGAATTTTCTCGGCTATCACGAGGGCAAGACGCCTTTCATCATCGGTGTCGCGGGCTCGGTATCCGTCGGCAAGTCGACGACGTCGCGCGTCCTGCGCGAGCTCCTTGAAAGGTGGCCCGCCAGTCCGAAAGTCGACCTGATCACGACGGACGGATTCCTCTATCCCAACGCGATCCTCGAGGCCGAGGGGCTGATGAGCAAGAAGGGCTTCCCGGAAAGCTTCGACCGCCCCCGGCTTCTGAAATTCCTGTCCGATATCAAGGCGGGTCAGCGCCATGTCCGGGCGCCCGTCTATTCCCACTTCTACTACGACGTCATGCCGGGCCATGCGGTCACGGTCGACAAGCCTGACATCCTGATCGTCGAAGGCCTGAACGTGCTGCAGACCCGGGAGCTGCCCAAGGACGGGCGTGCGGTGCCGTTCGTCTCGGATTTCTTTGATTTCTCGGTTTATATCGACGCGGACGAGGACCTGCTGCGCACGTGGTATGTCGACCGCTTCATGCGCCTGAGGGAAACCGCATTCCGCGATCCGGGTTCCTACTTTCACAAGTATTCGCGCATAAACGATGAAGAGGCAGTCGAAACCGCAACGCGGATCTGGAACGACATCAACCTGATCAACCTGCGGGAAAACATTCTGCCGACACGTCCGCGCGCCGACCTCATCCTGACCAAGAACGCCAGCCACCGGATTTCAAAGGTCGCGCTGCGCAAGGTTTGAATTCAAGATTTCCGGCGAAGACGCTGAGGCGACAAATGCGGACATGCAAATGCCCTCTCCGCACGGGAGAGGGCATTCGTGTTTCCGGCCAGCCTTTTTAGGCGACGGAGCGTCTGCGGACTTCTTCCAGGAATGTGGCGACCTGATTGCGTAGCTGGCCGGCATTTCCCTGCAGCTCCTGGGCCGACAGGTCGACCTTTTCAGCGGTGTCCCGAGTGTTCTCGGCCGCGGTTGCAACGCTTTCGATATTCGTCGTTACGTCAACGGTGCTCCGGGAAGCCTCCGTCGCATTCGTCGCGATTTCCTGCGTGGCAACGCCCTGTTCATCGACGGAGGCGGCGATCGAGGACGCGATTTCATTCATGTTGTTGATGATCTCGGTGACCGAGGAAATTGCGCTGGCCGCGTGGCCGGTTTCTTCCTGGATTGCCGAGATCTGGCTCGAGATCTCTTCCGTCGCCTTGGAGGTCTGGTTTGCCAGTTCCTTGACCTCGGCGGCGACGACGGCGAAGCCCTTGCCGGCCTCACCTGCACGGGCGGCCTCGATCGTCGCGTTAAGGGCCAGAAGGTTGGTCTGTTCGGCGATCGCCTGAATGAGCGTGACCACCTCACCGATCCGGCTTGCGGATTCAGACAGCCCGTTCATGCGCTCGTTGGTGGATTCGGCTTCACCGGCGGCCCGCGCCGCGATTTCGCTGGAGGACTGGACCTGCCGGCGGATTTCGTTGACCGAGGCGGACAGCTCCTCTGCTGCCGCAGCCACTGTCTCGACGTTGTGTGAGGCCTGCGACGACGCGTTGGAGACAAGACCGCTCTGTTCGGTCGTCTGCGCCGCGACATCGGTCATGGTCGAGGAGGCGGACTGCAGGTTCTGGACCGATCCGTCGATCACGTTCAGCATGTCCATGATCTGGCGGTCGAATTCGCCGCTGAGATGCTGGATCTCGGTTCCCTTGCGGGCCGCATCTTCCTGCGCATCGTTCTGTTGCTCTTCCAGCGCGCGGCGCTCGGTTTCGTTGTGCACGAACACTTCCATGGCGGAGGCCATCTTGCCGATTTCGTCGCCGCGGTCGGTGCCGTCGATCCGGATATCGGTATTGCCGTCGGCCAGCGTTGCCATGTTGGCCGTCAAGGACCGGAGCGGGCCGACAAGGCTGCGGATCGCGAAGAGGGCGATCGTTCCGGCAATGACCGCGCCAATGGCTGCGAGCACGATGATCAGGACAGCCTGGTTCCAGTAGGCAGCTTCAAGGTCGTCGATATAGACCCCCGTGCCGAGCATCCAGCCCCAGTCCTGGAGGCCGACGGCGTAGCCCCACTTTTCAATCGGGATGTCGCTGCCGGCGCGCGGCCACAGATACTGAAGGCTGCCACCGCCTGCCTGCGCGCGCTTAACCAGCTCGGGAATGATCCGGACGCCGTTCGCATCCTTCAGGTCGGACAGATCTTTTCCGATCAGCTTCGTGTTCACGTGGGAAAGCGTGACGGAGTTATTGTCGAAAACGAATATGTAGTTTGTGCCGTCCTCGAAACGCATGGCCGCAATCGCTTCCAGCGCGCGCTTCTGTGCTTCTTCCGTCGTCAATGACCCGTCTTCTGCCATTTTGTGGTAACTCGCCGCGATCGTTCTCGCCGTATGCGAGATGTCTTCGATCTTGACGAGACGCTCCTGCATCATCGCGTCTTTCAGCGAGACGAGCGAAAACGCCGCCAGTGCGACGGTAAAGATGGCGATTACGAAAACCGGTGTGCAGATTTTCCAGGCCAGAGGCCAACGTGTAAATGACATGCCGTGCTACCCAAAGTTAAACTTTGAATAAGCTTAGTCGCCAAGTGTTAAGGAATGCTGCACTGCACTTGTACTTTGGTACAAAAAATTCGGGGAAATACTTAAGCAGTTTTTACAGTGCATTCTTCTTAAGCGAGAAAAACAAAATCTTGCATCTTTGGGTAGAAAGACATGATTTCAACTCTGCCCCAGCGTCACCTGCGCGCGCAGAACACGTCGCGCAATCCCGGGCGTGACCATGTCGCGTTCTGCAGCTGGCCCTTCAGGGTGTGGCCCTGCCCCTCATAGTGGAAGGTATTCGGGCTGCCGAGCCGCTGCAGCGTCACAGCGCCATATCCCATTTCGGCAACGGTTGCCGACTGGCCATCTGATGAGAACACCACATTCAGGTCGATGCCGGCCGTGCACAGATAGTCCGCGACATTGGTACGGGCCGCCTGCTGCTGGAAATCGCCCTGGTTGCCGCCGCCGATGGTGCCGGGTGGAACCGGACCGCCGCCATTGTTGGCGAAGGGGTCATTCTGAAAACCGTCCTGGTTCCCGAAACCGCCGGCGCCATTGTTGCCGAACCCGCCTGCACCATTACCACCGAACCCGGCCTGGCCGCCGATGACGACTTCTCGGTAGGGAGCCTGTGTGACGTAGATGCCCCGGCATTCGCCCGTGGCACCGCGCACGGTCCAGGCGTGGGAAACGTAAGTCTGCTGTTCCAGCACCTGACCGGGTTCAAGCCGGGCATAGGGACGCTCGCCGCCGCGATAGTCCACCCAGCTGACCTCGATGGCATCCCGGCCGGAATTGCGGAACACGATCTGCCCCGGGCGGACCGCTTCGACGGACCGCACGCGGCCCAGTTCGTTGCAAGACAGGTCCGCGCCCGGATCCTGGCCACCGTCAGCGACGATCTGCTGCGGTAGCGCGCAGGTCGCCACGAACAGCCGGACCGGATTGGCGCTGCCTTTCAGGGAAACCTGATAGGCCGGCAGTCCCTCGATCGAGATCGACAGTTCCGACTGCTTGATCATCGCCTCCCAGAGCGGATCCGTCATCTCGATATTGACTTCCGGCAGGGAAACGCCTTGGGAATTCGCGCTGGACGACCCGAAGGCATTGAAGCTGCCCAGATAATCTCCCGCGGAAATGCGGATCGCCTGCGGCATGCCTTCCTGTAGTCCGGCAGGCGCCTGCTGGAACGTGATCTTCGCAAATCCGGCTTGTGTCGTGCAGTCGGCCCTGAAGTCCCGATCGTCGGTCTGCGGCACCGTGTGCTCGATGACCGACGGCGACCCGGGCTGACCGCCGGGATCGGCGGCCCATTGCCGGGCCTCGTTTGGCGTGACCACGACCGCCTGGGCGTTCGCACCGCCGGACAGGCTGTCGCGGATCGTCGTCTCGAAGTCGCCTGGCGAGGTCGACGCGACCGTGTCGCTGTTCGGATCGCCGCTGGAAATCGGCGTTTCGACCTGCTCGAGCGGCGGCAGTCCGCCGGTGTCCGCGGGCGGTGTGACTTCCACGATGGAGGTTTCGGTTCCCTGCACTGCCGGCTCGGCGGAAGATGTCTGTGTCTGGCTCTGACCAGCCGCAGCGGGCGCATTGGCGACGGGACCCGCGGCAACCCCGGACGACGTGCCGACGACCCGGGCGGTCGCACCCGGTTTTCCGTCGCTGGTCACGTCGACGACGAGCGTGTTTCCGCTGCAAAGATCGGCATCGCGATGCAGGACGCGGCTGTTTTCGAGCGTGACTTCCAGTTTGACGTCACAGCCGGGCAAGGTGTTGTCGCTGCCCATTGTATCGATCACCACGCCCTTGTCGTCTCGGCTGATGATGGGCCGGTATTTCTTGTCGACCGTGATGGAGCGTATGCCGGGTTCGGCCGGCTCCACGTTGATCCGCACGGTTTCCGGGACCGACTGTGCAAACGCGCTGGCACTGTAGGTCAGAAGACAGAAGCTGCAGGCCGCCAGCAGACGGGATTTGATGACAGGCTTGTTTGAACTGCAGGCAGCAAGACGCCGCATGGACGATCTCCGTCGGAGCGCAAGAAATTCGTTATGTGAATACTTAGGCAAAGTGGCGCTGAAAGGGCAACCCTGCAATCGGTTTCAACACAGGCCTTTGTCAGCGCGGCGCTCTTTTCGCAAGAATACGCTGCAATGTTCTGCGGTGCATGTTCAGGCGGCGTGCCGTCTCCGACACGTTGCGATCGCACAATTCGTAGACGCGCTGGATGTGTTCCCAGCGGACACGGTCGGCAGACATCGGGTTTTCCGGCGGCTGCGCCTTGTCCTCGGGCTTGCGCGCAAGCGCCGCGACGATATCGTCCGGATCCGCAGGCTTGGCGAGGTAATCGATCGCACCGAGTTTGACCGCGGTCACGGCGGTGGCGATATTGCCGTAGCCGGTCAGGATGATCGCGCGCGCATCCGGGCGTTTTTGCCGGATTTTCTCTATGACATCCAGACCGTTGCCGTCTTCAAGGCGCATGTCGACGATCGCATAGGCAGGCGCAATGCGCAGGATCTTGGCGGCTGCGTCCTGAACGCCGTCGGCGGTTTCCGTTGCAAAGCCGCGTTTTTCCATCGCACGCGCCAGGCGCTGCTGAAAGGGTTTGTCGTCGTCGACGATCAGAAGACTCATGTCTCCCGATCCGTTGAATGAAGTCATCTGGTCCGTCATGGCTCGTTACCGTCTATTCTTACGTCTTCTTGCGCAGGATGGATGATCTTCCGGAAAGGGACCCGCCACAAAATCTGCTTTTGTTGTCGTTATGGGGCTAAAACGGCGTTTCGTCCACTCCAACAGGACGTTCGAAGACCGGGCGCGGCCAGCTGACGCGGATGTGGGCGCCGCTTTCGGGCGGTGCCTTGTTCTCGAGCTGCAGCTTAGCGCCGGTGCGCTCAAGAAGGGTTTTCGCGATGAAGATCCCCAGCCCGAGCCCGCCACTCTTGCCGTTCTGCTGGGACCTGCTGCCGCGCACGGACACGTAAGGGTCTCCGATCTTGCCGAGGATATCCATGGAAAAACCCGGTCCGTCGTCGCGGATCGAGATCGACAGCGTGTTTTCGTCCCAGTGTGCCGAGACATCGACACGCGATTTTGCGAAATCGACAGCGTTTTCAACGAGATTACCCAGGCCGTAGCGAATTGCCGCATTCCGTGTCCCGACGGGTTCGGGCCCCTCGCCGTCATGTGTCGAGTGAATGGCAACACCGGTCCCGCGGTGAGGATCGATGACGTCCTCAAGAAGCTGGGCGACCGGCATGCGCTGGTAGGTCTGGTCTTCCTCGCTGGAAAGACTGGTGAGTTTCTGAAGGATCTCGCGGCACCTTTCGGCCTGAGACCGGATCAGCGCGACATCCTCGCCGCGATGGTCCTGCGCTTCGAATTCGTCGGTCAGTTCCTTGGCGACAAGATAAATCGTCGCAAGCGGCGTCCCGAGTTCATGGGCCGCGGCCGTTGCCAGTCCGTCCAGCGCGTTAAGGTGCTGCTCGCGCGCAAGCACGAGTTCAGTTGCGGTCAGGGCATCGGCAAGCTGACGCGCCTCTTCCGCCACCCGGAACGCATAGACCGCCATGAAGCCGAGCGTGAGCACCAGCGCGATCCAGATTCCGACCGAATAGATCACGGGCAGCTTGAAGACTTCCGTGTCGGGCCAGGGCAGCGGGTAGTGAAACACGGCCAGAAAGCTGGCGCAGACCGTTGCCAGGACCCCGAGCATGAAGGTGTAGCGCGCGGACAGCCCGGCAGCAGACACCATCACCGGCGCCATCAGCAGGAACGCAAACGGATTGCCCAGCCCCCCTGTCAGGAACAACAGGCCGCTCATCTGCACGATGTCGTAGCCAAGCTGAAGGATGGCCGCGCGTTCGGAAAGACGCATGGCCGACGGCCAGCGGATCTTCAGGAAAATGTTCAGCCAGGCGGAGAGGGCGACCATGGCGAAGGCGGGCCCGGCGGGGAGCTCGTAGCCAAGGCCCACATGGACGACAAGCAGGGCTGCGGTCTGTCCGCCGACCGCGAGCCAGCGCAGGCGCACCAGCGTGTCAAGCTTCAGGCGCCTTTGCGTCAATGTTATGTTGGACGCGCTTTCATCCGTCATAATCCCCTTTTGAATCGGAATCCGGGTCCTGACAAGGCCATTGCACTTGTGCGCGCCGTTTTGAGATGTTAGCCAGCCGCTGAAAAGGTTGTTCGGATGACGCGGGCCGGCGGCCATATTGAGGGATACCGGTATTCTTCATCACAGATCAGCACCGCGAAACGGAATGAAACAACATGACCGATACGAATGACGGCGGCGCACAGCCGCAGACGGAAGGCGCTGCTGCTGCACCCGGCATGCATATCCTGGGTCAGTACATCAAGGACTTGTCTTTCGAGAACCCGAACGCGCCCCGTGCCCTGACCCAGGGCGATCAGCCCAAGCTCGACATCAATGTCAATGTGGGTGCCCAGCAGATGGGCGATGACCAGTTTGAGGTCGTTTTGACGCTCACGGCCAAGGCCGAGCGCCCGGACATGGTCATGTTCAATGTCGAGCTGGTCTATGCGGGCCTCTTCAAGCTGACCGGCGTTCCGTCCGAACACATGCATCCTTTCGTCATGATCGAATGCCCGCGGATGATCTTCCCGTTCGCACGCAACATTCTCGCCGAAGCGACCCGCAACGGCGGCTTCCCGCCGCTGATGCTCGATCCGATCGATTTTGCCCAGCTGTACCGCCAGAACATGGCGCAGCAGCAGGCCACCGGACAGGGCGAAGGCGCGGCAAAGCCGAACTGATCGGCCCGATCCCGGTTTGCTCAGGACCCGCGTGGAGCTTGTCTCCGTGCGGGTTTTTCTTGACCGGTTGTTGTCACGGTGCTTTCAGCTGACTTCGAATTCCGGATCGACCGGCACCTGCAGCGACGTGACCAGCGTGTTTGTCATCGCGGCCAGTCCGATGATCTGCAGCAGTTCACCATGTTCTTCGTCGCTCATGCCCTTCGCGCGGGCCGCCGCGGTATGGGAGTGAACGCAGTAACTGCATCCGTTTGCAGCCGAAACCGCGATATAGATCATCTCGCGCGTCTTCGGGTCGAGGGCGCCGGGCGCCGCCATCACCGATTTGACATGAGCCCAGGTGCGCGCAAGCCCCGGCGGGTCCTGTGCCAGCGCCCGCCAGACATTGTTGATGAAATCGGACCCGCGGACCGCACGGATGTCGTCAAACACGGCTTTGACTTCGGGGATCGCTTCAGCTTCCGCATCCGTCATCAGTTTTACAGTCGCCATGGCTTCCTTCTCCGAATTGTCGTGCCGATTGCCTGACCGCCGAACCCTCAGGCCTCTTCCAGGAGCGCCGCCCAGCTTTTCGGGTCGGACCCGTTGAGCGGGTTTTTCGCGGAGCGTTTGTAGGAAATGGTTTCCATCCGGAAGCTCCTTGCATCGAACATGATCATGCGCCCGACCAGGCCTTCGCCCGTTCCCGTGATCTCCTTGATCACTTCCATCGCCTGCATGGTGCCGATGATACCGGTCAGAGCACCCAGTACGCCCGCCTCCGCGCAGGTCGGCAGCAGACCGTCGCGCGGTTTGCGCGGGAACAGGCACCTGTAAGTCGGGTTGGCCTCGCCCTGGGCATTCTGCTCAAAGGGCTTGAGCGTGGTGATCGACCCGTCGAACTGGCCGACGGCCGCCGTCACCAGCGGCTTTCGGGCAAAGAAACAGGCATCGGAGACAAGGTAGCGCGTGTCGAAATTGTCCGACCCGTCCACGACAAGATCATAGTCCGACACCAGGGCGAGCGCATTGTGGCCGCCGAACCGTGTGGGATGCGGCTCCACGTTGACATTCGGATTGAGGCGGGCAATCGCTTCGGCCGCACTCGCGACCTTGGGCTCGCCCAGCTGGTCGGTGCCGTGAATGACCTGGCGCTGTAGATTGGACAGCGACACGGTGTCGTCGTCGACGATGCCGAGCGTGCCGACACCGGCAGCGGCGAGATATTGCAGGACCGGGGCTCCGAGCCCGCCCGCCCCGATCACGAGCACGCGCGCCTTCTTGAGTTTCTGCTGCCCAGCGCCGCCGATTTCCTGCATGACGATATGACGGGCGTAACGTTCAAGTTCTGCGGGCGAAAGCATGCTGAAGTCCTGCGAAGTCGGGTTCGAACAGATATGTATGTGGCGCCTACTTGAGGATCCGGCTGACCAGGCGCGCGGTATAGTCGACCATCGGAATGACCCGGGCGTAGTTGAGCCGCGTCGGGCCGATGACGCCGAGAACACCGACGATGCGCTGATTGCTGTCCCGGTAGGGTGAAACCACGAGCGATGAGCCTGAAAGCGAGAACAGGTTGTTTTCCGAGCCGATGAAGATGCGCACGCCGTCGCCGGTTTCGGCGAGACCCAGCAGCTGGATCAGGTCTTTCTTGTTTTCCAGGTCATCGAAAAGCAGGCGGATGCGTTCCAGGTCTTCGACCGCGTCCAGGTCGGTGAGCAGGTTCGAGCGTCCGCGGACGATCAGTGTCGCGGGGTCGTTGGCAGTCTCGCCGCCCCAGACGGCGAGCCCGGCATTGATGACCTTCTGGCTGAGCTGGTCGAGTTCGGCCTGATCGGCGTCACGGACCTTTTCCAGCTCCCCCTTGATGTCGGAGAGCGTGCGCCCCTGGATCTGCGCATTCAGATAGTTGGTCGCTTCCACGAGAGCGGACGCCGGCAAATTGGCGGGCAGGTCGATGATCCGGTTTTCGACGGACCCGTCCTCGCTCACCAGAATGGCGAGCGCCTTCAGCGGTTCGATCCGGACGAACTCGATATGCTTCAGGCGCATGTCGCTCTTGTGTGTCATGACCACACCGGCACCCATGGACAGGCCGGACAGCATCTGGCTGGCTTCGGTCAGCACCTGTTCCGTCGAGTTCGCCTCGCTCGAGGCGCGGACCTGAACGTCGATCTGCTGACGTTCGTCTTCGGTCAGATCACCGACCTCAAGCAGGGCGTCGACGAAAAAGCGCAGGCCGATCTCTGTCGGCAGACGGCCGGCGCTCGTGTGCGGCGAATGCAGCAGGCCCAAGTGTTCCAGGTCCGACATCACGTTGCGCACCGATGCGGGTGACAACGACATGGACAGGTTGCGCGACACGTTGCGGGAGCCGACGGGCTCTCCGGTTTCCAGATAGGTTTCCACGATCGAGCGGAATATCTCGCGGGATCTCTTGTCGAGGTCGCTGAGGCTCAAGGTGTCTTCTCCAAATGCACACTGCGATTGTTGGACGTTTTTCGTCTTACACCCAAGATATAGGCGCAAAATGGGCCCGACGGGAAGCTGGCCCTTTACCTCAGGCGAATTTGAGGTCTACAAGGCGCAGGAGATCAGCAGGAAACGGTCGTTTCCAGGCGAAGGTAATCCGCTAGGGAAAGTCGAAAGGAAATTTCATGCGTCCGTCAAAACGCGCAGCCGACGAACTCCGGGCTGTGACTTTGGAGCGCAGCGTTTCAAAGCATGCGGAAGGGTCTTGCCTCGTCAAGTTCGGCGACACGCATGTGCTGTGCACCGCCAGCCTCGAAGAGCGCATACCGCCCTGGTTGCGCGGCCAGAACCGGGGCTGGGTCACGGCCGAATACGGCATGCTGCCGCGTGCGACCGGCGATCGCATGCGCCGAGAAGCAAGCGCCGGCAAGCAGTCCGGCAGAACCCAGGAGATCCAGCGCCTGATCGGACGCTCGCTGCGCGCCGTCGTTGATCTCGAAGCACTCGGTGAAGTCCAGATTTCAGTGGACTGCGACGTCATTCAGGCGGATGGCGGCACCCGGACCGCGTCGATCACGGGTGCCTGGGTGGCACTCCGCGACTGCATCGAATGGATGCGCGCGCGCGACATGGTGTCCGGTGACGTGCTGAAGGATCACATTGCCGCGATTTCCTGCGGGATCTACGAGGGCGCACCCGTGCTCGATCTGGACTACGCGGAGGACAGCACCGCCGAAACGGACGCGAACTTCGTGATGACCGGATCCGGCGGGATCGTCGAGATCCAGGGAACCGCCGAGGGCGCACCGTTCTCGGAGGATGAGTTCACCCAGCTGCTCGGTCTTGCGAAGGCGGGCATTGGCCGCCTTGTGGACCTGCAGAAAATGGCGATTCTGTAAGGGGCCATGCCGATGAGCCATCGCAAACTCGAACCAGGCCGCCTTGTCGTCGCAAGCCACAACAAGGGCAAGATTAGAGAAATCAACGAGTTGCTTGCACCGTATGGTTTCGATGTCGTCTCGGCAGGCGAGCTCGACCTGCCGGAGCCCGAGGAAACCGGAACCACATTCGAAGCAAACGCGGCCCTGAAGGCGGTCGCGGCCGCCGAAGGCTCCGGATTGCCGTCCCTGGCGGATGACAGCGGGTTTTGCGTCGCCGCCCTGGGGGGCGATCCCGGCATCTATTCCGCGCGCTGGGCGGGTCCCGACAAGGACTTCGCAATGGCAATGCGGACAATCGAGGAAAAGCTTCAGACCGTTTCGTCCGGACAGGAAACCAACCGCCGCGGGTCCTTTGTCGCCGTTTTGTGCCTCGCCTGGCCGGACGGTCACACGGAATACTTCCGCGGCGAAGTGGAGGGGGATGTCGTCTGGCCGCCGCGCGGCACGGAGGGCTTCGGCTACGATCCGATGTTCCGCCCGGACGGGCACGACCGCACCTTCGGCGAAATGTCCCCGGAAGAAAAACACGGTCTGTCGGACGACCGGGAGCCGTTGTCGCACCGCGCCCGAGCGTTCACGCTGTTTGCCGAAGGCTGCCTGAAGGGATAGCCGACGTGACAGCGCACAAGGCAAACGAAGCTGGATTCGGGATCTACATTCACTGGCCGTTCTGCGCGGCCAAGTGCCCGTATTGCGACTTCAATTCGCATGTGCGCCATCAGCCCGTCGACCAGGCCCGCTTCGCTGCCGCGTTCGAACGGGAGCTGTCCCATTTTGCCGAACTGACCAAGGGAAAGAGGGTCGAATCGATCTTTCTGGGCGGCGGAACGCCGTCGCTGATGGAACCGGCAACCGTCGAGCGTCTTCTGAAAGCGGTCGCGGACCGGTGGACATTGGAGGACGCCGTCGAAATCACGCTGGAGGCCAACCCCTCTTCCGTTGAGGCGGAGCGCTTCAGGGGTTATCGCGCGGCGGGTGTCAACCGCGTCTCGCTCGGTGTCCAGTCGCTGCAGGACAGGGATCTGAAACTGCTTGGCCGGCTGCATGACGCCGACACGGCCCGCGCAGCCGTGGAGACTGCCCGTGCGACATTTCCGCGGCTCTCCTTCGATCTCATCTATGCCCGCCCCGGCCAGGCATTGACCGCCTGGGAGGCGGAGTTGCAGGAGGCGATTTCGCTCGCCGCCGATCACCTGTCGCTCTACCAGCTGACCATCGAGCACGGCACGCCCTTCTATGCGCTGCATCAGGCGGGCAAGCTGGACATGCCGGAACCCGATCTGGCTGCCGAATTTTTCGAGTTGACCCAGGAGGTGACGGCCGACGCCGGTTTGCCCGCCTACGAAGTCTCCAATCATGCCCGTCCCGGCGCGGAGTGCCGCCACAATCTGGTCTACTGGCGGTACGGCGACTATGTCGGCGTCGGTCCGGGCGCGCATGGGCGCGTCACCGCCGGCGCAACCCGCCTGGCGACGTCGACAGAGCGTCATCCGGAGACCTGGCTGGAAAATGTCGAGCGCGCGGGCCACGGACTGATCGAAAACGCCGGTCTCAACGAAGAGGAGCAGGGCGACGAATTCCTGCTCATGGGTTTGCGCCTCAAGGAAGGCATCGACCTCGGCCGCTACGAGACGTTCTCGCACCGGTCCGTCGATCCGCGCCGTCTGAAAGCGCTCCTGGAGCATGGAATGGTGGAAGAAATCGGGGAAAACCGGGTGCGGGCGACGCGTGAAGGCTTTTTCGTGCTTGATGCGGTTGTCGCGGACCTGGCTGCCTGACTCCGGTACGCTCGAGCCGTCCTTAATTCTACCAAATTGATTTAAATGAGCTATCTGGCTTTTGCAGCGCAAATATATTCGGCGCCGAAACGAGTTCTCCAATGCATTGATTGGCTTAGCTTCCGTTTAACATAGCAAATAGCAGTATTGCAGGCGGTTGCCCGGCTGGCTATCCTGTTGCGATGCAATAGATGGTGCCATAACAAGCGGGCCGCGAAAGAATGTATACAAATTTCGTCAAGGGGGCGGGCGGCGGCTTCGTAAATCAGGGAGACGCGTCATTGCCGTTTTATCATCTTTATGAGCTGAATCATGCAGCAATGGCACCGTACCGGGCGGTTGCCGACATGATGCGGCTTTATTTTCAAAATCCTTTGAATCCCTGGACCCACACGAGTTTTGGCCGTCAGATCGCTGCCGGCTGCGAAGTTCTGGAGCGTACGACACGCCGGTATGGCAAGCCGGAATTCGGCCTGAAGGAAACCACTGTCGGCGGCGTTCGCGTTCCGGTGCGCGAGAGCGTTGTCTGGAGCCGTCCCTTTTGCGACCTGATCCGTTTTGAACGCGGTGTCACGTCGCACCGCAACGATCCGAAAGTCCTGATCGTTGCTCCGATGTCCGGGCACTACGCGACCCTGCTGCGCGGCACGGTGGACGCCCTGATGCCGAACGCCGACGTCTACATCACCGACTGGATCGATGCGCGCATGGTGCCGATCCAGGAGGGCAAGTTCGACCTGGACGACTACATAGACTACATCATTTCCATGCTGCACTTCCTTGGACCCGATGCGCATGTGCTTGGCGTTTGCCAGCCATCCGTTCCGGTGCTGGCGGCGGTCGCCGTCATGGAAGATCGCGAGGATCCCTACGTTCCGTCCACGATGACGCTGATGGGCGGACCCATCGACACCCGCGTCGAGCCGACTGCCGTGAA
Source organism: Roseibium sp. (assembly GCF_965232425.1). Classification (GTDB taxonomy): domain Bacteria; phylum Pseudomonadota; class Alphaproteobacteria; order Rhizobiales; family Stappiaceae; genus Roseibium. The sequence goes on along the minus strand of NZ_OZ246971.1, from coordinate 2,347,345 downwards.
CGATCTTGCGGTGTCCAAGGGCATTGACTGGTTCAAGAACAACGTCGTCATGAAGGTTCCGTTCCCGCATCCCGGCTTCATGCGCGATGTCTATCCGGGCTTTCTCCAGCTGTCCGGGTTCATGAGCATGAACCTTGACCGTCACATGACCGCGCACCGTGAGTTTTTCCAGCATCTGGTTGAAGGCGACGGCGACAACGCGGAAAAACACCGCGAGTTCTACGACGAATATCTTGCAGTCATGGATCTGACCGCCGAGTTCTATCTGCAGACGGTTGAAACGGTCTTCATCAAGCATTCCCTGCCCGAGGGAACGATGGAGCACAATGGCCGGATCGTTGACTGCACGAAGATCAGGCGGACCGCGCTTTTGACCGTTGAAGGTGAAAAGGACGACATTACCGGCCGGGGGCAGACACGTGCCGCACACGACCTGTGTACGAGCCTGCCGGACGACATGAAAGCGCATTACGAGCAGCCGAATGTCGGACACTACGGTGTTTTCAACGGATCGCGCTGGCGGTCTGAAATCGCGCCGCGCGTGATGGATTTTATCCGTTCGAACCGTGCCGGCATGCCGAAGAAACCAGCCGTCAAAGCGCCGGAAAAGGCCGAGGCCCCGGTCAAGGCAGCGGCAGCGCCGAAAGCACCGGCAAAGGCAAGGGCCAAGAACACCGCCAAACCCAAGGCGAAAAAGGCGCCCGCACCGCGGCCGCTCGAGGATATCCTGCTCGCGAAACCCGATGGGGCGGCGGACAACCTGAAGGAAATCAGCGGCGTCGGGCCAAAGCTCGAATCGACGCTCAACGAGGCCGGTATCTTCCATTTCTGGCAGATTGCCGGGCTGACCGCTGAGCAGATCGAAGCGCTCGACGGCAAGCTCGATTTCCGGGGCAGGATCGAACGCGACAAGTGGATCGAGCAGGCCCGAAAGCTCTCCGAAAGGGTCAGCTGAGCGGATTTGAAAAGGGCGCCCTCGCGGCGCCTTTTTTGATGTGTGCGGGCGGAAAACGATCGCAGCACCAGAAATTCTCGGATCTTGCGAACGGCGTCTGGGCGCATTCCATCAATCGCTCTAATCCATAATAAAAACAAAAGCTTGGCGGCTTCTTTCATGCGGGTTGCAATATTGTTTCGAGGCCGATTCTTTTTGTGACGATCATCACAAATCCTTGAAGCGGGCCTCCGCAATGCCCACCTGAAGGGCGTGGATGTCTTAAATGGATAGGATGATGACGACGACCAAGAGTTGCATGATTAAACCTGCCTGGACGCCTGTGACCATCGGCCTGATGGTGCTTGGGTTTGTGGCGTTCTGGCCGCTCGGCCTCGCCATGCTGGCCTATATTCTGTGGGGCGACCGTTTCGAGGGCATGGCGCGCGACGCCAGGGACCAATGGCGCGGAAGCCAGCTGAAGGGAGCATTCGATCAGATGTCAAACACCACTGCCTATGCCCGGACCGGCAATGTCGCGTTTGATGACTACCGCGAGCGTGAACTGAAACGCCTCGAGGAAGAGCGCGCAAAACTGGATGCGATGCGCGCCGATTTCGACGATTTCCTGCGTGAATTGCGCCGGGCGCGCGACCAGGAAGAATTCGATCGTTTCATGGCCAACCGTGGCCGGTCGAGTGGCGGAAGCGAAGCAGCGCCTTCCTGAACCACTCCTCCTCCCAGATCCGTCACGGGACGGCCTGACCGGAAGCGGCGCTTTTCAAGCGCCGCTTTCGTCATTTTTCAGCAAGCCAAAAAGCTCTAGACTCTTCGCCAGGTGATTCGACCGGACTGCGTGACATGCTTCTGCGACGCGGCAAGAAAGACTTGCCGGACCACATAGATATCGAAACGGACACGAAAGCGGTCCGGATTCGCCTGCGCGCGAACCCGCGCGCGCAGCGCTATCTGCTGCGTCTTCCGGCGGACAGTTCCGGTCCCGTCCTGACGGTGCCCAGGGGCGGCGACCTGAGGCGGGCGGAGCATTTTGCCCGTCAGCACATCGGCTGGCTTGTCGAGCGGCTGCAGGACCGCCCGCAGCACGTCAGCCTCGCACCTGGCGACGTCTTTCCTCTTCGCGGTGTCGACCATCGCATCCTGCCGACCGGCACCTTGCGTGGTCTCGTGTCGGCGGGTGTCGACGAAGACGGTGCGCCGGCCCTGTTCGTTCCAGGTGCCGATGATCATGTTCCGCGCAAGGCAACGAACTGGCTCAAGTCCGAAGCCCGCAAGGACCTGGTTGTCCGGGCGCAGTTTCACGCTGCCAGGATCGGCAGGAAGATCACCGCAATCAGCGTTCGCGATACCAGGAGCCGTTGGGGTTCCTGTGCGTCCAACGGAAAGCTTTCGTTTTCCTGGCGCCTCATCCTGGCACCCCCCGAAATCCTGGACTACGTGGCCGCGCATGAAGTCGCGCATCTGAAGGAAATGAACCATTCGGCCCGGTTCTGGCGCCTGTGTGAGGAACTGGCTCCCCAGACGCCGACGGCGCGCGTCTGGCTCAAGGAAAACGGCACCTGCCTTCATGGCTTCGGCTGACGTCGGCAGGGCGTCGCTGTTCGAATGGCTGGGCATCTTCGCAAACTTATGCTTCCTTTGCGTCACGATGTTCAGGAGCCCGTCATGCAATTCTTCTCAAGAGCGATGAAAACCGTTTCCGGCGCAGCCTTGCTGTCGGCTTTGCTGGTGCCGGTGAGTGGCCCGGCACTGGCGGACAGCTGTTGGAACCATAATGGCTCCATCATGAGGCTTCAGGCGCAGGGAAATCAGCGCTGGCTTTCCTATGAAATTCCGCGCGATGTTCTCAGGGCCGCCGGGGTTCAGCGCGGCACGCTGCTATTCAATGGCGTCAAGAACGGCAACTGGTATTCGGGGACCGCCCGCGTCTTTTCAAAATACTGCCCCGGCTCGCCCCTGGAATATTATGTTGAAGGCCCGGTCAGGGGCGATCAGCTGCAGGTGACCGTGACCGGAACGCGGGAAGTCTACAACCAGTGCCGCCCGACCGGGCGGGTCAAGACGGACACGCTCGTCTTCACCTTCAGCCACGACTGCTGATCCGCTTCTGTATCGATAGTCTCATGATCATTGTCTTGAATGGATATCCAGGCGTCGGGAAATTGACGATCGGCCGTGCGCTTGCTGACATCCTTGGCGGCAAACTTCTTGATATTCACTCGGTTTACAACATCGCGTTCGCGCTGACGGAATTCAAGACGCCCGCGTTTCGCGAAGCTGTTGAACGCGTGGAGGAAATCGCGCACGACCTGGTGCTTAAACTTCCCGAGGAAACACCGGTCGTGTTCACGACGGTGATCGCAGGCGACAGCGACTGGGGAGAGGCCGAGTGGCGTAAACTGCAGCAGATCGGGACAGCGCGTCCGCCCTTCTGCGTCGTGCATCTTTCCTGCGACCTGGAAGAGAACATACGCCGTATCGGTGATCCGGGTCGAGACGGGATGCGCAAACCGCGTGATCCGGACATGGCGCGCCGAAATCAGGCACAGGCAAAGCCGCTGGCGGGACTTGATGCCGGGAATTTGCTGAAGCTGGAAACAACCGGGATGTCTGCGCAAGAGTCCGCGCAGCGCATATCTGACTGGACTGCGCGCATCGAACCGGGTCCGGAAACCGCGTAGGGCCTAACCGCCACCGAAGATGTTGCGCAGGAGACCGAGCGGCCCGCGCCGTTCACCGCTGCCGCCGCTTGCCCCGCCATCCCCGCCGCCGATGGAGCCGGGAGGAATCGGATGCCGCCCGGAGCTGACTGCTGTCTGCGGCTGGCCCTGTTCCTGCGGCTTGCGCGGTGCGGCCACGCTGACGGGCAGGTTCGGCACACCCGGAAGATCAGCGACGGGCAGGCCCTGATGCGCCACATCCATCACCGCTTTCCAGGTTGCCGCGGGCAGGCTACCACCGGTCGCCTTTTTCGTGGGTGAGTTGTCGTCGTTTCCGAACCAGACGGCAGTGGTCAGATTGCCGGTATAGCCGATGAACCAGGCGTCTCGGAAATCCTGGCTCGTCCCGGTCTTGCCGCCGGCCGGGCGCCCGCTGTCGAGCCGCGCCTTGCGCCCGGTTCCCGTCAGCAGCGTTTCGGACATCATCAGGTTCATGTTGCCGACATCGCGCCGCTGAACCACGCGCCCGCGTCCGTCGCCGGATCGCGAATAGAGCGTCTTGCCGTCGACGGTCTTGATCCGCCGGATGATGTGCGGAAGGACGCCGTAGCCGCCATTGGAAAACGGCACATAGGCGGACGCGATCTCGAGCGGTGTGACCTCCGATGTCCCGAGCGCAAGCGACAGGTTCTTGTTGAGATCGGACGTGACGCCCAGGCGCTTCGCCGTGCTCGCGACCGTTCCCGCGCCGACCTCATGGGCCAGCCGCGCCGCAACGGTGTTGATCGACAGGCTCAGCGATCTGGTCAGCGTGACCGGGCCGTAGTGTTCCTTTGTGTAGTTCTTGGGTGACCAGCCGCCGATGGTGATCGGCTGATCCTGCCGCACGGTTTGCGGCGTCATGCCGTTTTCAAGCGCTGCGAGATAGACGAAGGGCTTGAATGCCGATCCGGGCTGGCGCTTCGCGTAGGCTGCCCGGTTGAACTGGCTCTCTGCATAATCCGCTCCGCCGACCATCGCCTTGATCGCACCCGCCGTGTCGAGGGTCACGATCGCGCCCTGGGTGACGCCGAGCTTCTGACGGTTTTCGGCAAGCGTGGCCCGCAGCGCGCCTTCGGCGGCCTGCTGCATGGAGGCATCGATCGTCGTGTCGACAATGATGTCGCCTTCGATCGAGCCGACGAAATGCGGCAGCACGTCCATGACATAGTCCGCGACGTAGTTTTCGCTCGCGGTGGTGTGCCGCCGGATCGCCTTGGCGGGTGCGGCGATGGCCGTCTTGGCTTCGTTCGAGCTGATGAAGCCTTCTTCGTGCATCGCCGCCAGCACCAGCTGCGCACGGTCCTCGGCAAGATCCGGATTGCGAGCAGGCGAATACCGCGACGGGGCTTTCAGCAGGCCCGCGATAGTCGCCGCCTCGGCAACCGTCATCAGCCGTGCGGACTTGCCGAAATAGCGGCGCGCCGCCGCATCGACGCCATAGGCGCCCGAGCCGAGATAGACCCGGTTCAGATACATCTCCAGGATTTCGTCTTTCGAATATTCCGCTTCCAGCCAGAAGGCGAGCACCAGCTCCTGGATTTTCCGCTTTATCGTCCGGTCGGGTTCCAGAAACAGATTTTTCGCGAGCTGCTGTGTCAGCGTCGATCCGCCCTGGGACACACGGCCCGACGTGAAGTTGGTATAGGCCGCGCGCGCGAGGCCGATCGGATCTATCCCGAAATGCGAGCGGAACCGCCGGTCTTCAATGGCAATGACGGCATTGGGGAGATAGGGCGGCAGTTGTTCCAGGCGCACGGCCTCACCACCCGTATCGCCGCGATTGGCCAGAAGGTCGCCGTTGAGCGCAACGATCTTGACGTTGGGCGGCCGCGCCGGCACTTGCCATTCCGAGGTCGGTGGCAGATAGGCGGCGTAATAGCCGATTACACAAACCGCCGCGATGACGCACCAGATCCCGGCAACGGCGCTCCAGTAGACCCCCCGCTTGAAAACCCTGCCGACAAAAGCGGGGATCCGGATCCTCGACTTGCGTTTCCGGCTGCGCCGCTTCGCGCCGGACCTGCCGCCGCGACGGTTGCCAGTGCTGCCCCGGGATTTGCCGCTCTGCGATTTCGCGGACTTTTTGGGTCCGGTTTTCTTCCGGCTCGTGGAACCGGCCTTGCGGCTTTTCGATTTGGAGCCGGATTTCGACGCAGGCGCAGCGGTCCTGTCCTGCGGCCCGAGCCGCAGGTCGAGCAGGCTGCTGCTGTCTTCCCCGAATGTCGGTTCAATCCTTGGCTGGCGTTTCGCCCGCGATGCCATTGATCATCCGTCCCGTCGTCAATTCCGGCTCGTGCCGGGTTCCCCGGGATGATCTTAAATTGCGGCAATTTAAGGGGGCGTTAAGGCTTGACGCCAACTGGCTTACGCCATGCCCGGCGAAGGACCGCTCTATTGGAAGACCGGATCAGGCGCCATACCGGCTGGCATCGGCGCCGTAGTAATTCACGTAGCGCGTATTGAGATGCGTTACGGGCACGATGATGAGAACGTCCGTGGTGCCGAATTGCTGATCGACCACCGCGCCATCGCCGATGAACGCGCCAAGACGCAAATAACCCTTCACCAGCGGCGGAAGCGCGCGCAGTGCCGCACGTGCATCGACGGCGTCAGCGGGCATGCGGTTCATTTCAACATAGCGGTCCGGCACGGCCCGGACGCGCCATTCTTCCGGCGCGCGGGCATTGTGGTGCAGAAAGGAAAGCCGTTCGGCGAGCGTATCGGGATCGGTGCCGGCGATGGAGGCGCAGCCGAGAAGGACGTCGATCTTGTGGCGCAGGACATAGGACCATATTCCATGCCAGAGCAATTCGACCGTCTTCTTGTTGCGATAGGGCTTGAGCACGCAGGAGCGCCCCAGTTCCAGAAAGCGTTTGTCGGGATTGGCGTCGACAAGTTTCTGTATGTCGAACTCGCCCGCCGTGTAGAAGCCGCTGTGCTGATCCGCGACTTCCTGGCGCAGGAGACGGTAGGTTCCGACGATTTCCGGCTTCAGCCGGCCGAGCTTGTTGCGCTTCAGGGAGGCGTGGTCGACGACGAGCAGATGGTCGCAATAGGCATCGAAGGGGTCCGTATCGCGGCGGGTTGCCAGCGTATGCGCGTCCGCGATCGCCGACATTTCCTCGTAGAAAACGTCATAGCGCAGCCGCTGCGCCTTTCTGACTTCCTTGAAGTTCCGGGCCAGGCGGACTTCGAGCGATCCGATGCGCCCGAGCGTGTCCCCGGTTTTGACCGGGGTTCGCTGCGGATGCGAAGGGCGGGCGGCACCCGCCGCCGGTGACCCGGTCCGAAATCCGGGCGTGAACCTGCGTACAAGCTTCCTCGGAGAAAACAGTCCCTGCCGCATGATCGACATTCCACCCTCTTGCATTCCGTTCTGGCACTCTAACGAGAATTCACAGGTTAAGGCCTGTCTTTTATGTGTGGTTTTCTTCGCCGGAGTACAAACCCCGTCGCTGTTCAGCGCGCGTTGACCGTGCCGTAGAACACACTATTCCGACAACCGCATGACACCCGGGTTTTTCCGGCAAACCTGCCGCATCCAGCTTAACTTAATCCGGGAATTTTGTGAAATTTCCCGCGGGATGACGGCGAATCGGTCCCGGCCTCAACCGTTGTTCACCCGTTCCGGCTCATCCCGTCAGTCCCGGTTTATCGCGATCAGCGCCTCGGAGATCGATTCCACCGTGAGCGGCTTGGTGAGATATCCGGCGGCACCGACCCTTGCGGCCTTGTCGCGGGCGTCCTGCATCACGTCGGCGGTGACCATCAGGACAGGAACCGGCTTTTGACCGAGGTCCTGTTCGCTCGCCCGGATTTGCCGAATGGCTTCGAAACCGTCCAGGCCCGGCATGTGCAAATCCATCAGGATGGCATCGAACCGCTCCCTGGCCGCCTCCTCGACGGCTTTTTCGCCGTCGACGACCATGACCGGAATATGCCCGAGTTTGCGCAGCAGGGCTTCGCTTAGGAGGCGGTTGATATCGTTGTCTTCGGCAACGAGAAGCCGGAGCGGACGCGCTGGAGCATTGAAGTTCTGTATCGTCGTGTGGTCGTCGGCCGGCTCTGCGCTTGCGTCCCAGGCAAAGTCATCCGTCTGGTCGGCAAGCAAACCTGAAAAAATCTGGATCAGTGTCTCTATGCGCACGGGCCGGATCAGATAGGCGGCGTAACCGGCCGAACGCAACTGCACCAGCCTGTCGCGTTCAGGGGGCGAAATCAGCACGATTGCCGGTGCGTCACACCCTGTCAGGCGCGCAGATGCCAGCCAGCCGCCCGCGTCTGAAACCGCCGCGTTGTCGACAACGATCAGGTCCGCATCTGCAAGCGTGTGGTCCAGGTCGACGCTTCCGGGGACTTCAATGCAGACGTTTACCGCGTGAAACTCGAGCCGCTTCGCCAGCAGCGGACACTCGATGCGGCTGTCACTGACAAAGACAATCTTCTTGTTTCTGAAGCTGTCGAACCTGGGATCCATTTCGCTGCCGAGCGCCTCGGGAATCGGCAGCGATACCTTGAAGTGTCCGCCGCCCCAGCCTGACGGACGTGCCGTGATTGCGCCGCCCATCAGACCTGCAAGCCGCTGCGCGATCGCGAGCCCAAGTCCGGTCCCGCCGAATTTCCGCGCCGGACCGTGGTCCACCTGTTCGAATTCCTGGAAGATGCGCTCCGCCTCGGCGGCATCGAAACCGATGCCGGTGTCATGCACATCGATATCGAGATATGTGCTGCCAGACGGGTCGCTTCGCCCTGTCACTTCGACGGAGATGCCGCCCTCGTCGGTGAACTTGATGCCGTTTCCGATCAGGTTGTACAGGATCTGACGGACCCTGGTTGCGTCGAGGGTCACGGTTGCCGGCAGGCGCGGGTCGAGCATCGTGCCGATTTCAAGGCCCTTGGCATGGGCTTTCGGAGCCAGCAGTTCAACAACGCTTTCCGAGAGCGTCCCGACCTTGACCGGTGCGTTCTGGATTTCGAGTTTCCCGGCTTCGACCTTGGAAAAATCAAGAACTTCATCGATCAGGAGAAGCAGCGTTTCGCCGGATGTTTCCAGGGCCTCGATATAGGCGGCTTGCTCTTTCGTGAGACGCGTGTCCCTGAGCAGCGATGCCATGCCGAGAATGCCGTTGAGCGGCGTGCGGATTTCGTGGCTGACCGTCGCCAGAAAGCGGGACTTGGCCTCGTTCGAGTTTTCCGCCGAGTGGCGGGCGGCCAGCAGCTCTTCCTCGATAAGCCGCCGCTCGGTGACGTCGCGCAGCACGGTCTGCACCAGTTGCCTGTCGGTGGCCGTGTCCCGGACGGGAATGTCGATGCGCGAGAACCAGCGCGGGCCCTGGGCGGTTTGAATATGGAGATCCTGAAAGGTCGTGCGTCCCGACAGGGTCACGTCGGCTGGAGCCTGTTCGCGGACGCCGTCAGCGTCGATCAGCGGCAATTTCATGGCGGTGCCGGGGACAAGCTCGTGCAGGTCTCCGAACACGTCCTCTGCGGCGGAATTGACATACTGGATGATGCCCTCCGCGTCCCGCCGCACGACCACGTCCCCGAGCGTGGCAAGAATGCTTGCATGCCGCTCGTCGGATTCCCCCAGTTCCCAGGCCTTGTCCTCAAGCTCCTCGATCCGCGCCATCAGGCGTCTGATCTTGGCGTCCTTCGACTGGACCGCGGCAGCGGACCGGTGCATGTCGTCTGCGAACAGGCGCCAGAGCGCCAGCCCGCCGGCAAAAAAGGCAAGGCCGACCCCCAGAAATCGCGTGAGCCCATCGCCGGCAACCAGGAAAAGTGACGCCCCGAGGCCCAAAACGAGACCGGCGACGGCCAGATTTTGAAGGGCCTTGGCCGGCGCAGAGACGGGCCTGTCGGTCGCGCGGCGGCCCGGTCCCACGTCGGGTCCTGTTATCTCCTCCTGGGAGGCGTCGGTCGCGCTCAGGTCCGGCTCGGCTTCGTCCGGAAGCATGCGGCGGTTGCCGGAAATGCGCGATGTCTGCTCTGTTTCCAGGGGGGCGGTTTCAGCGCTTCGGGTCCGGTTGCCGGTCTGACGTGCCAAGGGACGGTCTCTCCAAATGGGTCAATCCCGGGAGAGTGCAGCTTAAACTTTTAGAAACCGTTTCACTGAGCGCATGTGGCGTGGAATTCCGGCATGCGGCGAAAGCGCTTTGCGCCGGAAACGCAAGTGGCCTGAATGGCTCTGCCTGGGCGGGAAACATGCCTTGCCCCGCCGGGTCTTGCGGGGCAAGGCGTTGTCTTATCGCACGTCCAGAAAGCCGATGATCTTGCGAACGTCTTTCAGCACCGGCTCGGCGATGGCGGATGCCTTTTCCGCGCCGGTCTTCAGGACCGAATCGATCTGGGCCTTGTCATCCATCAGCCGCCGCATTTCGTCCGTCATCGGCGACAGCTTGCCGACGGCGAGGTCCGACAGGGCCGGTTTGAAGGTCGAGAACTGCTGTCCGCCGAACTCCTTCAGCACGTCTTCCTTTGACGAGCCGTTCAGCGCCGCAAAGATCCCGACAAGGTTGTCGGCTTCCGGGCGGTTCTCCAGGCCGTCGACCTCGCTCGGCAGAGCGTCCGGATCCGTCTTTGCCTTGCGGACCTTGCGGGCGATCGTGTCGGCATCGTCGGTCAGGTTGATGCGCGACAGGTCCGAGGGATCCGACTTGGACATCTTCTTCGTGCCGTCACGCAGGGACATGATCCGGGTCGCCGGCCCGGCGATCATCGGTTCCGTCAGGGGGAAGTACAGCTGTTCGGGCAACTCGGGAGACGGTGTCGGATTGGGAACGCCGATCCCGAGATCCTTGATCCGGTCGCCGAAGTCGTTGTTGAACTTCGCGGCAATGTCCCGTGTCAGCTCTAGGTGCTGCTTTTGATCGTCGCCGACCGGAACATGCGTTGCACGGTAGGCGAGGATGTCGGCGGCCATCAGGTTCGGATAGGCGAACAGTCCGACGGAGGCGTTTTCCTTGTTCTTCCCGGCCTTTTCCTTGAACTGGGTCATCCGGTTGAGCCAGCCGATCCGCGCGACGCAGTTGAAGATCCAGGCAAGTTCGGCGTGTTCGCGCACCTGCGACTGGTTGAAGATGATCGACTTGTCCGGATCGATACCGGCGGCCATGTAGGCGGCGGTCACTTCGCGCGTTGCGTTGCTGAGTTCTTCCGGATCCGGGAACCCGGCCGTTATGGCATGGGAATCGACGACGCAGAAAATCGTCGGCATCTGGTCCTGCAGCGGAACCCAGCGGGACACCGCTCCAAGGTAGTTGCCGAGGTGGAGATTGCCGGTTGGCTGGACGCCGGAAAAGACACGGGGCTGGAACGCCGTCATTCTGAATCCCTTTATTGGTGCGGCCGGTTGGAAGGGCGCTGTGAAACTTTGGGCGCGCCGGGTGTAAGCCTGCCGGGCCAAGGATGCAAGCGGTATTGCGCGATAATCGTTGTTTGCCTGTCAGGTGTTGCGCCGTGTCAACGTCCGGAACATGCCTATGAGATCCGCGCCGCCGCTCACCTGTGCGAAAATCGCAAAGGTTACCACGCCGGTCAGCACGAGCAGGCCAAGGCTTGCCGCGCGGACGATCAGCCAGGACCCGCGGAGCGACGGTTCGAGCGCGATGGCTGCGAAGTGAATGGCCACGCCCATCAAGAGGCTAGCGACCAGCACCAGGACCAGCCGCCGCAAAAGCGCGAAATCGGGGACGAAATGGCCGCGCTTGTAAAGGACGACGATCAGCAGTCCCGTGTTGACCCAGCCCGCGATCGTCGTCGCAAGGGCGATGCCGACATGCTTGAAGACGGGAAACAGGGCAAGGGACAGGCAGACATTCACGGCCATGCCGACGGCGGCGAACTTCATCGGCGTTTTCGTGTCCTCGCGCGCAAAATAGCCGGGAGAGAAAACCTTGTTGAGCACGAAGGCCGGCAGGCCGAAGGAAAACGCCATCAGTGCGGCGGCGGTTCCGTCAACGGCAGCGGCGTCGAACCGCACCCGCTGGAACAGAACGGACACGATCTCATGGGGAACCACGGCCAGTGCGACTGCGGCCGGCAATGTCAGAACAAGGGAGATTTCAAGTGCGCGGTTGAGGCTCACCTGGTAGGCGCTGACCTCGCCGGCCCGCAATTGGCGGGTCAGGCTGGGCAGCAGGACGACGCCGATACCGATTCCGATCACGCCAAGGGGCAACTGGTAAAGCCGGTCGGCGAAATAGAGCATCGCGTTTGCACCGTCCTGCAGCGAGGCGATGATCGTGCCGACCGCGATATTCAGCTGGGTGACGCCGCCTGCAATGATCCCGGGAATTCCGAGAACAAGCAGGCGTTTTGCGGATTTCGTGTAGCGCGGCCGGAAAACCGGGATCCTGAAGCCGAGCCGTTTCAGGTCGGCGACAACCACCAGCAGCTGAACGATCCCGCCGAAAGTCACGCCCGCGCTCAGGATGATCCCGAGTTCCGTGTTGTCCTCCACGCCTGCGACCAGGATGCTGCCGAGAACGATGCTCATGACCACGTTCAGCATGACCGGCGCGAAGGCGGCGGCGGCAAAGCGCTGATATGTGTTCAGGATCCCCGCCAGGAAGGCAAGCATCGACATGAAAATCAGGTAGGGAAAGGCGATCCGCGCCATCAGGACGGTCAGGTCGAACTTGGCGCTGTCGGCGCTGAAACCTGGCGCCAGCCCCAGGACGACGAAGGGCATGAAGATCTGCGCGACCGCCGTCAGGGCCAGCAGGCAGAACAGCAGCGCCGCACCGATTTCCCCGGCAAAGCGCCGGGCGCCTTCGTCGCCCTCCTCTTCCACCGCCCGGCCGAACAGGGGAATGAAGGCGGAGTTGAAGGCGCCTTCCGCAAACAGCCTTCGAAACAGGTTCGGCAGGCGGAAGGCGACGGCAAAGGCATCCGCAACCGGCCCGGTCCCGACCGCCGCGGCGAGCAACACGTCCCGCACGAACCCGAGGACCCGGCTCAGCATGGTCGCACCACCGACCGTGGTGAAGTTGCGGACAAGGCTCATTCAGGCAGCGCTCCCGGGATGATATCCGACATTCAGGACGCCTGACGCTGGACTTTACGGGAGACAGGCGCGGCCGGATCCAGTTCCAAACGTCCCTTGACCGCATCGGTGAGGCGTTCGCGGATGATTTCCTGGCGCCCGATATTGGAGATCTTCTGCCCGGTCAGATCGGTCACGTAAAATACATCGACTGCCTTTTCGCCGAATGTCGAGATGTGGGCAGAGCCGATATTGAGATTGAGCGTCGCGATGGAGCGCGTCAGGTCATACAGCAGTCCGGGTCTGTCGAGGCCGGAGATCTCCAGAACCGTGTATTCGTCCGAAAGCGCGTTGTTGACCAGGATTTCTGTTGCCACCTTGAAGGCCTTCACGCGGCTTTTCATCGTGTTTTTCTTGGTCACCGGTTCAGGAAGACGTTCATCACCCCTGAGAGTCGTGCGGATCAGCCGGGTGATCCGCTCGCCCCGGCGGCGTTCGTCATCATCGTCGGGCAATTCGCGCCCGATGAAGATGGTATCAAGCGCAAACCCGTCCGTGGTCGTATCGATCTGCGCGTCGACGATGTTGGCGCCCGTCGAAAAACAGGCACCGGCGATGATGGATAGAAGGCGCGGGTGGTCGGGCGCCATGATGTTGAGCTCGGTCACGCCCTCAAAGGCGCGCGGGATAACGTCGAAAGCGAGCCGTTTGCCGTCCTTGTCCGCCTTGCGCAGCAGTTCGGCATGTGTCAGCAGCCGTTCCGGCTCGGTCCTCAGCCAGTAGGCCGGGTAATGCCGCTTGAGATAGGCGGCCCTGTCCTTCTTGCTCCAGTGATCGAGCTTGGCCACGAGGTCGTTCTTGGCCGATTCGACGGCCTCCTTGTGCGACATCTTCGAATGCCCACCGGAAAGGTGCGGCTCCGTTGCGTAGAACAGCGTTCTCAGAAGCTGCCCCTTCCAGCCGTTGAAGACACCGGGGCCGACGGCGCGAATGTCTGCGACGGTCAGGATCAGCAGCATCTTCAGCCGTTCGAGCGACTGCACGGTCTGGGCGAAATCGGTAATGGTCTTGCGGTCGTTCAGGTCACGCGACTGCGCGATCGTGCTCATGTCGAGATGATGCTCGATCAGCCATGCCACCGTTTCGGTTTCCGCTTCGTTCAATCCGAAACGCGGACAGACCTTGCGGGCAACCCTCGCACCGGCGACCGAATGGTCCTCCGGGCGGCCTTTCGCGATATCGTGCAGGAACATCGCCACGTAAAGCACCTTGCGGTTCTGCAGCGTCAGGATCAGGTCTGTCGACAACGGGTGATCTTCACCGGAATTCCCGCGCTCGATTTCCGCCAGCACCCCGATGGACCGGATCAGATGCTCGTCGACGGTATAGTGGTGATACATGTTGAACTGCATCATCGCGACGACCTTGCCGAAATCGGGCACGAACCTGCCCAGGACCCCGGTCTCGTTCATCTTGCGCAGGATCGTTTCCGGCTTGTTGCGCGACGTCAGGATCGACAGGAACAGCCGGTTGGCCTCCGGATCGTTCCTGAGGCTGCTGTCGACCAGCTTGAGCGAATGCCGGATTAGCCGGGTCAGCTTCGGATGCAGGTTGTAGTCATGCTTTTCCGCGAGCTGGAACACCCTGAGGAGGTTGGCGGGCGCGGTTTCGAAGATCTTGTCGTTGGTGACGTTCAGCCGGTTGTTTTCGACGATGAAGCCTGGCGCGCCCTTGACCGGTTTGACGGAATCGGTGACGCGTCCGCTGCGCAGGCGGCGCATCATGCCGGAAAAGCCTTTCCCGCGCGGCTCCTTGACGTGCTCTTCCTCCAGCGCCGCGCAAATGATGCGGGTCAGGTCGCCGACATCCTTGGCGACAAGGAAGTAGTGCTTCATGAAGCGTTCCACGTCGCGCATGCCCGGATGCTGCGTATAGCCGAGCCGGATCGCGATTTCGCGCTGGAACTCGAACGCCAGCCTTTCCTCGGGACGTCCGGTCAGGAAATGCAGATGGCAGCGCACGGCCCACAGAAAATCCTCCGACTTTGCGAACCGGGTGTATTCGGAGCGTGTCAGGACACCTTTCTTGACCAGCTCCGACTGCTTGTCGACGCGGTAGTGATACTTGGCGATCCAGAAAAGCGTGTTGAGATCGCGAAGCCCGCCTTTTCCTTCCTTGATGTTGGGTTCGACGAGATAGCGCGATGTTCCCTGGCGCCGGTGCCGTTCGTCGCGCTCCAGCAGTTTCGCCGCGATGAACTCGGAGCTGGTTCCGTTCACGACGTCCGTGCCGAACCGCTTGGTCAGATCTTCGAAGAGGGGCGCGTCGCCCCAGATGTGGCGGGCTTCGAGGACCGCCGTGCGGATCGTCATGTCCGATCTGCTGAGCCGGATGCATTCATCGATGTTCCGGGTCGCGTGGCCGACCTTGAAGCCCAGATCCCAGAGCATGTAGAGGATATACTCGACAACCTGTTCACCCCACGGGGTCTGCTTGTAGGGCAGGATGAAAAGGAGATCGATATCCGACCCCGGAGCGAGTGTCCCGCGGCCGTATCCGCCGACGGCCGCCACGGACATCCGCTCGGCTGCGGACGGGTTCTTGACCCGGTAGACATGCGAAACGGCGAAGTCGTAGATCACCCGGATCAGCTCGTCCTGAACGTGGGAGAGGCGGGCCGCGCACAGCAGGCCGCCGCCGTCTTCGTTCAGTTTTTCCTGGACGCGGTCACGCGCCGTCTTCACCTCGGTCTTCAAAAGGCTCAGGACGGCCGATCTGACCTTGCTGTCCGATCCGTCGCCGTCGTGATCGCTCGTGAGTGCCTTCAGGCGGGATCGAAGGTCGTCCGCGTCGATCAGTCCGGCGAGTTCTTCCTGGCTGGCATGCATTGTCTTTTCGGCAATCCGTTCGGCAAATCAGAAGGTCAGGTTGGGTTACGAGTGCTGGTTATATAGGGATCGCACCATAAGGACACGTAAATCTGAAGAGACGGCTTCCGCATGGGAAAACTTGGCTGCCCCGGTGGTATCTGCCCGTGTTGCGGAGCAGTCTGCAACCGTGGTCGCGGCAGGAGAGCTTTCCAATCCGGTTCAAACGTCGTCTTTCGCTGCAGCCACCCGGAGCTGGTGCAGGAGACCGGCGAGCGAGTCTTCCGACAAGACATTGATTTTCAGGGCGAGCTGGTTGGCAAGTTCCGTGGCCTTGGGATGCATGCCGGCCGTGTCGATCGTGATCCGTGGGTCCGACAGTTCCGCCAGGCGCTGGATTTCTTCCGCTTCATCCCAGATCACGTTGAAATAGGTGATGATCCTTTGCACCAGAAACCAGGTCGGTTTGCCTCTCTTGCCGTGCTCGAGCGCGGAAAGGTAAGCGCTGGAGACGGAAAGTGCTGCCGCCATTTCCTTCAGGGAGACGCCCCGCTTCGCCCTGAGTTCCCGAATTTTTGCCCCTAGCGGTGTCACGGTCCTACCTTCTTTTTCGTATCCGGACGTAGAGCGCCCCTGCTCCACCGTGGCTCGCATGGGCCTCCTCGTAACCCAGGACCACCGAACGCATATCCGGCATGGCAAGCCACTGGGGTACCATTCTGCGTAAAATCCCGCGTTCGTCCATATAGGCCTGTCCCGGCCCCCCGCCTTTGCCGGTAATGACCAACACAACTTTGTGACTGCGGGCCTGCGCCTGGTAGAGAAATCCGCGCAGCCGGTCATGCGCCTGATACTGTGTCAGGCCGTGCAGGTCGATCCGTGCATCGATGGCCCGGACGCCCCTGACGATCTTCCGGCGGTACCGGGTCTCCAGCTGGTGTAGCGGCAGCAGGTCGGGCGCTTTCTTTTCCGGCGCGGGAGCCTTGATGGCTGTTGATGTGCGAGGCGTTTTCACCGCGGCGCGCGGCTTGTCTTCCTTCGCGCTTTCAAGTTCATCCTGAAGGATCCTGACCCGCTCCGGATCAAGAGGTGTGAGCGTCTTGGCGACCTTGCCCCAGAGTTCCCGGTCTTCAGGTGACAGGCTGCCCTTTTTCCCCCGCTTCGTCATCGTTCAGTCCGACACCGTTTCTGCTCCGGAGCGGACCGGATGGGGAACCAGAACCGTGAAAGTCGCCCTGTGCCGGATGTCGCCGGCAATCTCGCCGGCCCAGGGACCGGACCCTGTGAAGATGTCGCCGCGCGCGCGTCCCTTGATGGCCGAGCCGGTATCGTCGGCAACCATCAGCCGCGCAAAGGAACGGCCGTCCTTGTCCGGGTCCTTGAAGCCGGCTTCGACGAAGACAAAGGCGCCGTAGGGAAGATGTGCCGGATCGATCGCCAGGCTGCGGCCGGCAACCAGCGGCAGGCCCGCCGCGCCGACAGGGCCATCGTCCGGTCCGGCCTCCAGAACCTCGCGAAAGAAGATATATGACCGGTTCTCGCCAAAGAGCGCGTCGCGCCTCTCCGGATTGCGTGTCAGCCAGGTTCTGAGGCCGGCCATGGTGAAGTCTTCCGGCGTCCCCTCGCCGCGTTCGACCAGAAGCTTTCCGATGCCGGTATAGGGATGCCCCGTTTTGCCGGCATAGCCGACGCGCATCACGCTGCCGTCCGTCAGGCGCAATCGCGCCGACCCCTGCACGTGAATGAAATAGGCGTCGACCGGGTCGGCGAGCCAGACCAGTTCCAGATTTTCAGTATCCAGCGCGCCCGCCATGATCGAGGCCCTGTCCGGCATTTCCGAAAGACCCTTGTCCGTTCGGCGTCCGTGGCTGAGGTCCGGCGGCCATTCCGCCGGCCTGTTTTCCGTTGTGACAGCCTCAAGGCCGTCCGGTTTGCGGTGAAGCGGGACGGAAAAGTCGTCCGTGCGGACGCGGGAGGCGGTGACTTCCGGTTCGAAATACCCGGTCACGAAACCCGGTTCGGTGATCCGGTAGGCGGTAAAACGGGTCTCGAAGAACTCCCGCGCACCGGCTGGCGTTGCCATGTTCGGTCCTGCCGCAACATTGCAGAGCGAGGCCAAGTTTGCAGGATCATGGCCGGGGAGGTCGGTCGCGCCGAAGGAAACGGAATTGCTGCAAAACCGCTGGAATGCGGCGAGTGCCGGGTGCTGGTCGTCCTCTTCCCAGCCTGCCAGGTCACGGAAGTCGACTTTCTCGAAATGATCGGGCAGCTCCGGGCTTTGCGGCGTTGCCATGGCGGCTCCTGCAAAGAAAAGCGGCGCGGCCAGAGCCGCGCCTCTCAAATAGATGGAAAACCGGCAGGGCCCGCTGATCCCCGCCCACCGGACCGTTCGCGTCATCGTCACTCGGCGGATTCGGTCGCAACCAGTTTCCAGTTCGGATCGCGCGAATTGGTGTCGCGCGCGAAAGTCCAGATATCCACCACTTCGGTGACCTTGGCGGGATCGCCGTCCACCACTTCGCCCGCCTTGTCGCGCGTCGCTGAAATCAGCTGGCTGTGGATCTTCACCGTAACCTGGGCCACCGAGCCCTTCAGGGCCGCCTCGACGATTTCCGCCTTGTCGATGCCGACAAAGGTTGATTCGATCGTCTCGCCGCGTTTTTCCCGGTCATCGATTGCGCTCACGAAACCGTCGAAGACTTCGGGGGACAGAAGGTTCTTCAGGGCTTTCTTGTCGCCGTCGGCGAAAGCCATCACGATCATCTCATAGGCCGCGCGGGCACCGCCGAGGAACTCGACGGGTTCGAAGCTGCGGTCGACCGACAGGATTTGCTTCAGCGCGCTGTTGAGCGCCGAGCCTTCCGGAGCGACCTTGTCGATCACCACATCGCCGCCCTGGGGCTGCTGCTCCGCCATCATGTCGGCGGGCTGGTCACCCTGGTTCGGCAGGGGAATGACATTGTCCTGGCCGTTTGGCTGATCGTTCGTCTGTTCCGGCTTGGAATACGGGTCGAAAGGTGGCCGCTCGTTGCCCGTGCGTTTGCCGAGAACGGATCTCAGTCTGAACAGAATAAAAACCGCAAGTCCCATGAGGACGAGATTGAGTGGGTCGAAAATTTCATTCATCTTACGTTCCGGCTACCCTTTGGAGGCATTTGAAGCCGCCTCTTGCATGTTCAGCTGAAAGCCGCCTGCTCTCGATATCTGTTACCACCTTATTTAGGGGGCTCTTGAACCAGCATCCAGACCCGAGGGCAAGACTGAAAATTCCGCAATGGTTATCTTTCCTGCGCGCGGCTGCTCGCATTTCTGTGATCGAATGTCTAGATTGCCTTAAAATAACTTATCAGACGATGGAGGTCCCGTGGGACTTTATATCATTGCCGCGCTCATTTTGCTGCCCCTGATTGAAATTGCGGTTTTCATCTGGGTCGGCGGACTGATCGGCGTGCTGCCGACCATTCTCCTGACGGTGATAACGGCCATGGCAGGCACGATCATGCTGCGCCAACAGGGTCTGTCGCTGCTCATGCGCATGCAGAGCGAGCTGGATGCCGGGCGCGCACCGGGCAACGAGGTGATGCAGGGCGCGATGATCGTTTTGGCGAGCATTCTCCTGCTGATTCCCGGGTTCGTGACCGATGCGATCGGACTTCTCCTTTTCATTCCGCCCGTCCGCTCGGCACTGGCAAACTTCATTGTGTCCCGGTCGAACGTGGTGATCGTGCAGGGCGGTGCGGCTCAGGGCCGGCGCGACGAGCATGTTGTCGACCTTGACCAGGGCGACTGGTCGGAGAAGGAAGAGCCCGGCTCTGACGCAACGTCCGGCAGCGGCCAGCCGAAAATCAGCCCGTGGCGCGAGGGACCGGACGACGCAAAGTCCTGACGCGGAAACGCCCGGGTGACTAAAAGCCGGGTCACTAAAACGTGACACAGGCTGTATGCGTAATATTTACCAGTTGAGGTTACGTCTGACCTTCTGTTTGCGGTGAAAACCGCCTGGAACGGAAGGTGCAAACCATGAGATCCGCGCGCGTCGACTGGGTCGATACGGCCAAGGGCATCTGCATCATCTTCGTCGTGATGATGCATTCGGTACTCGGCGTGGAAGCCGCCGCCGGCGAAAACGGCTGGATGCACGCCGTCGTCGCCTTTGCGGCTCCGTTCCGCATGCCTGACTTCTTCCTGATATCGGGTCTCTTCCTTGCCAACGTGATCACGCGCGACTGGAAACTCTATCTCGACCGCAAGGTCGTCCACTTCGCTTACTTCTACGTGCTCTGGATGACGATCCAGTTTGCCGTAAAGGCACCGGTTTTCGTGGGCGATATGGGCACGGCGGGAGCGCTGGAATTTTATTTTCTGAGCTTCGTGCAGCCCTTTGGAACCCTGTGGTTCATCTACATGCTGCCGGTCTTCTTCGTCGTCTGCAAACTCGCGCATGACTATCGCGTGCCCTGGCAGCTGATGCTTGGCATTGGTGCGCTCCTGCAGATTGCGCCGATCCATACCGGTCTGCTGCTGGTCGATGAATTCGCCTCCCGCTTCGTCTATTTCTACGCGGGATACATCTTCGCGCCGCAGATCTTCCAGCTGGCCGACTGGGCGCGCGAGCGCATCGGCGTGAGCGCCGCCTATCTCATCGGCTGGGGCGTCGTGAATGGCGGCCTGGTCTATCTGGGCTGGGCGCACCTTCCGCTGATTGCGCTTGCGCTGGGCGCGGCCGGTGCCGGCGCCATCATCCTGACCAGTGCGTTGATCGTGAAGATGGGCCGCCTGACCTTCCTGCGCCATTTCGGCGAGAATTCCATCGTCATCTACCTCGCGTTCTTTTTCCCGATGGGCGTGACCCGCGTCATCCTCCTGAAGCTCGGCATCCTTGATATCGGCACGGCTTCGCTTCTCGTTACCATCATCGCCTGCGTCAGCCCGATGATCCTCTACTGGATGATCCGCAAGACAAATCTCGGCTGGTTCCTGTTCAAGCGCCCTGAATGGGCCTATCTCGGCGGCACCTTCGGCCGGAAGCGCGCACCGCAAGCGGCGGAGTGAGCGGGGTTCTCAGTCCTTTTCGAAGTCTGCCGACTGGAACTTCCGAACGTACCAACGCCCGGCATAGAAAAACGAAACAGCCATTGTGAGCAGGAAACCGGGGAGCAAAAAGTCTTTCAACGAGACGGCATAGCCATCGACGATTATCGATTTGAATACGACCATGCCGGGCATGAAAGAGAAAAACGCCGCAAAAAGGAGAACCGAAGCAACGCGCCTGGAGAATTTGCTCAAGGGCGCTGCTGACGTGATTGTCTTCGCGAGCGCAAGGCAGGACGCGGGCAGGATGCAATAGAGCAGAAACTTGTGGTCGAGCTCAGGATTCAAGGTCCAAGGCTCGGGCGTAACGACGGAGTAATAGACAAACACCATAAACGCGACGAAAGGGAAGGAGCCGAAAAAAAACTTGAGAAATTTCCGCAACGTAGGCCCTTGGCGTCTTCAGTTTGAAAGGTTCAAGTCCTGAGTAACGGTCTGACCGTCTCATAGTTTGCATACTTTCACCAGATCCGCCTCTCCTTCGGGTACTTTTAGTATCGGTAATTTGAGGCTGGGCGATGTCGGCTTGCATAGCGTATTTTTCCCTTTCCTCAGAAAGCGCGTGCGGGCATGATCCGCGCCATGTCGACGCAAGATTCTGCCCCCGCCCTCACCGCTGACGACCATCTCATCCTGGTCGACGGTTCCACCTTCATCTTTCGCGCCTATCACGCGCTGCCGCCGCTGACACGCAAGCCCGACGGCCTGCCGGTCGGCGCGGTCTCGGGCTTCTGCAACATGCTCTGGAAGCTGCTGCAGGAGGGACTGACGCCGGAAGAAGGCGACGAGCCGACCCACTTCGCGGTGATTTTCGACCATTCGTCGAAGACGTTCCGCAATTCCATCTACCCCGAATACAAGGCGAACCGGCCGGAGCCGCCGGAAGACCTGGTGCCGCAATTCGGGCTGATCCGCGAGGCGACCCGCGCCTTTTCCGTGCCCTGCGTGGAACAGGAAGGCTTCGAGGCCGATGACCTGATCGCGACCTATGCCCGCCAGGCCGCCGACATGGGGGCCCAGGTGACCATCGTCTCCGGCGACAAGGACCTGATGCAGCTGATCGGTCCGAAGGTCGGCATGATCGACACGATGAAGAACAAGGTCTTCGGCGAGCCGGAGGTCTTCGAGAAATTCGGCGTCGGGCCGGACAAGGTCATCGAGGTGCAGTCGCTTGCCGGTGACAGCGTCGACAATGTTCCGGGCGTTCCTGGTATCGGACTGAAAACGGCGGCGCTCCTGATCAACGAATTCGGCGATCTGGAGACACTGCTGGCCGGTGCGCACACGATCAAGCAGAACAAGCGCCGGGAAAACCTGATCGAATTCGCCGACCAGGCGCGGGTTTCCAGGGAGCTGGTGACGCTGAAGCAGGACGTGCCGGTCGAGGTGCCGGTTGCGCATCTGACGGTCACCGATGTCGACGGTCCCAAGGCGGTCGGATTTCTGAAGGCCATGGGTTTCAGCACGCTGACCAAGCGGGTCGCAGAGGAAACCGGGGCCGATCTCGCCAATGTCGAACCGGCCGATTTCCAGGTTCCCGGCTGGGACGTTCCCGACCAGAAGGGCCGCATGGTCGAGCGCGAGGAAGCAGGCACTGCCGGCGCGGCCGCTGCAGGCGACGCGACCGGTCCGGACGGCATGATGGTGCCGCAGACGGTCGCCGATGCGCGCGCGGAAACCGTGAAGGCAATCCCGATCGATTCCAGCACCTATGAAACCGTTACGACCGTCGAACGGCTGCAGGAATGGTGCGACGCCGCCTTCGAGACGGGCTATGTCGCCTTCGACACCGAGACCACGTCCCTCGATGCCATGCAGGCGGAACTTGTCGGCCTGTCGCTGTCCTGCGAACCGGGCAAGGCCTGCTACGTGCCGCTTGCCCATGTCGACGGCGAGGGCGATCTTCTGGGCGGCGGCGGCCTGCTGCCTGACCAGATCCCGCTGAAGGAGGCGCTTGAGGTCCTGAAGCCGATGCTGGAGGACAGGTCTGTTCTCAAGATCGCGCAGAACCTCAAGTACGACTGGCTGGTGATGACCCGCTACGGCATCGATATCAGCCCCTGGGACGACACCATGCAGCTGTCCTACACAGTCGACGCCGGCAAGGGCGGCAACGGCATGGACGAGCTCTCAGAACGCTGGCTCGGTCACAAGCCGATCCCGTTCAAGGAGGTCTGCGGCTCCGGCAAGTCCATGATCACCTTCGACAAGGTGCCGATCGACAAGGCGACCGCCTATGCGGCGGAAGACGCGGACGTGACCCTGCGTCTCTGGATGATCCTGAAGCCGCGCCTTGCCAGCGACCGCATGGCGACCGTCTACGAAATGCTGGAACGCCCGATGGTGCCCGTTCTGGCGCGCATGGAAAAGCGCGGCATTTCTGTTGACCGGCAGATGCTGTCGCGGCTGTCCGGCGATTTTGCGCAGGGCATGGCCGGGCTGGAATCGGAGATCTACGAACTTGCGGGCGAAAATTTCAACATCGGCTCGCCCAAGCAGTTGGGCGACATTCTCTTCGGCAAGATGGGGCTGCCCGGCGGCAAGAAAACCAAGACCGGTGCCTGGTCGACCTCGGCGCAGGTGCTGGAGGATCTGGCCGCCGAAGGCCACGAACTGCCGTCCAAGATCGTTGCCTGGCGTCAGCTCTCCAAGCTGAAATCCACCTACTCCGATGCCTTGCCCGGCTACATCAACCCGGAAACGGGTCGCGTGCACACGTCCTACGCGCTGGCGGCGACCACGACGGGCCGCCTGTCCTCTTCCGAGCCGAACCTGCAAAATATCCCGGTAAGGACGGAAGCCGGCCGCAAGATTCGCCAGGCTTTCATCTCGACCAAGGGGCACAAGCTCGTTTCCGCCGACTACAGCCAGATCGAATTGCGCGTGCTGGCGCATATCGCCGACATTCCGCAGCTGAAAAAGGCGTTCGAGGACGGGCTCGACATTCACGCCATGACCGCAAGCGAAATGTTCGGAACGCCGATCGAAGGCATGGATCCGATGGTGCGCCGTCAGGCCAAGGCGATCAATTTCGGCATCATCTACGGCATTTCCGCCTTTGGTCTCGCCAACCAGCTCGGCATCTCACGCGGCGAGGCCGGGGACTATATCAAGACCTATTTCGAGCGCTTCCCCGGCATTCGCGACTACATGGAAGCCACCAAGAAGCAGGTGCACGCGGACGGGTACGTGAACACCATCTTCGGCCGCAAGGCGCATTATCCTGAGGTGAACACCAAGAACCCGAACATGCGCTCCTTCTACGAGCGCGCGGCCATCAACGCACCGATCCAGGGTTCCGCCGCCGACATTCTGCGCCGCGCCATGGTGCGCATGGAAGACCGGTTGGCGGATGCCAGGCTCGACGCGCAGATGCTGCTGCAGGTGCATGACGAACTGATCTTCGAGGTTCCCGACGCCCAAGTCGATGACACCCTGCCGGTCATCCGGGACGTCATGGAAAACGCCTGCGAACCGGTGCTGAAGCTGTCCGTCCCCCTGAAAGTCGACGCCCGCGCGGCCGACAACTGGGATGAGGCGCACTAGTTCAGTTGCTTCGGTTTTAAGCGTTGTCCCAAAGGATTGTCATCCCGGCCAAGCGGAGCGCGAGCCGGGATCGGGGAGCCACCGGTTTCTTTGGCGATGGAAATGCAGCGGCTCTCCGGTCCCGGATCTCCGCTGCACTTGTCCGGAATGACGAACAGGGGGTGGTGACCGCCACCTGACCTCATCCTGAGGAGCGCATTCGCGCGTCTCAAAGGATGGGCGACTCACGCCTGCGCCCGCCGCCGATCCTTCGAGACGGACCTTTGGTTCTCCTCAGGATGAGGGGGTTTGTGGAAACCGGCATCCTGCGTCACCTCCACCGGAGGCATCCCGGATGACACTGCGCGAACCGCATCAAAGCAAAACAATCTCGGGTCCCGGGCCACGCCCTGGACGACACGGCGGTGAAACCGCCAAAAGGGACCTAAACCATCGCCATCACCCGCGACGGTCCGCCCGTGCCGCCCCGGAATTTCGGAGCGCCGACGATCAGCGTTGCGCCGCTTGCCGGGAGCGCGTCGAGATTGGCGATGCATTCAATGCCCCAGCGGTTGCTGGGCAGCCAGGCATAGTGCACGGCGAAATCAGGCGACGGGCCGAAGTCGAGCGACAGCGTGTCCACCGCAAGTCCGACCACGTTCGCCTCGTCCATCAGCATCTGCGCGGCTTCGATGTGGAAGCCGGGGAAATGCATCACGCCGTTCTCGTCGGCATTGCGGAACTTGTCCGTCGGAACCTGAACGCCCCACCCGGAATTCATGGCGACACAGGCACCGTCCGGAATGTCCCCGTTAGCCGAAATCCACGCCTTGAGGTCGTCCGGGGTCACCTGGGCATCCGCGTTTTCGGTCGCCTTGGCCTTGATGTCGATGATGCAGAGCGGAGCAACGAGGTTTTCGACCGGTATTTCCGCGACGGACTGGCCATCTTCGGAAAAATGCAAGGGCGCATCCATGTGGGTACCGGTATGCTCATTGTAGGTGAGGTTGAAGAGGTTGTAGCCGTCCTTGGCGAAATCAACGAGCTTTTCCTTGAAGAACTGCTGCTCTCCCCCGAACGTCGGGAAGGTCTCGTAAAGCTCGTGGGTCATGTCGGTGATCTTGGAAGGCGTTTGCGCCATCGCGGGCATGGCGCCCGTCGCTGCGGCTGTTGCGGCAAGCCCGGCGCCGACGGCCGTCGCCTTGAAGAAATCCCGCCGTGACAGCATGCGGTTCTTGACCGAATTGATGACGCATAGATCGCACATGGCATGTCCTTCCCGTTGTTTACCAAGGGGAATGCTGCCTTTCGCCCGGGGAAAATGCGAGTCAAAAATTGTTAATGTCCGGTTCACCGGCGGACTTGATGCGAGCGGACCCTCAATGAACGTGCCGCTGTGTTTCGCTTGGCGGAGATCGGGCGGGCGGGAGGTGCCGGGTCAAGGCGCGCGCTTCGCCAGGTCCCGGGTTCGGTGCGGTGCACCAACACAGGCACAACACCCTTTTCTGATCCTGTGCGGCTGCGGAGCCGCATAGTTCTGGTTTTTATTGCAGTCGGCAGGCATTATAGTGCGGTGCTTAGATAAGAAAATCCGAAGTGGTGTACCCATGATCGTTTCAAATGCGACGAACGATGAACTTCAGATCGACACCGAGCTTTGCAGGGCAATGTTCGAAAAAGATCCTGACAGGATGATCGAGCTGGTTTCGGAATGGCTCGAAACCAACGGCCTGTCCGTGAGCGAAACCTTTGAGATGCCTGCATATCTCGACAAGGTTCTGGCAGGCGCAGACGGATATTCGGGTTCGGGGCGCACCTTCCGCATCTACGCGTCCTGAAGCAACAGACACTTGCGGTCCGGACGTCTCCGGCCGCAGGAGATGAATGCCGCCGACGACGGGCGGACGCAGCGTGGCGCCATGGCGGACATTCTGAACCGACCCTCAGATCGCGATATCGTTGTAGGGATCGTCGCCTTCCAGCGCTTCGACACCAAAATCTGACCAATCATCATCCTCGAGAAGGTCAAAGTCGTCAGACCCGTCATCCCCGAAATCGAGATCGACTTGATCGAGAACATCACGGAGATCGTCGCTCAGGGTGTCCATGATGGCGTCAACGTCACCGAACCGGTGGGCTGACAGGCCCATGTCGTCCGTGTCGGTGTCGAATGATACGTTTACAGTGTGATCGTTGAAGTACGGCATGTCATTTCCTCCTGTTGAGCGGGTTGCGCTGAAACAGAAATGGGGCCTGCCGGCGAAATTCGGTGTGACGGGTGTCACCTGTTGACTGCCCTTGCGTCAAAACCCGACGCTTTTGTGCGCCGGGTCACACTTGACAGGCGCGCAACGCGCATGAACGGCCTCGCTGGGGACAGGAACGCTGCCACCCTTTTCGTGCGTAGTCCGGGCACAGGCGAAGCAGGGATCCGGGCGTTCCATATTTGTTCTTGAACTGCTGCAATTATTGTGTTTCCTTCCCAATACACCTTTAGGTAGAGGAGGGGGCATGGTCAGCCGGGTCACGACGGTCGCCTTTCAGGGGATCGAGGCTGTTCCCGTCGACGTGCAGGTTCACGTCGGTCCGGGCATGGTCGCCTTCAACGTCGTCGGTTTGCCGGACAAGGCTGTCGCGGAAAGCCGAGAACGTGTCCGCGCGGCACTCTCTGCGTCCGGTCTGGCGCTTCCGGCCAAACGCGTCACTGTCAATCTGGCTCCCGCCGACCTGCCCAAGGAAGGCTCCCACTACGATTTGCCCATCGCGCTGGGCGTGATGGCGGCGATCGGCGCGATCCCGGGAGAATTTCTGGACGGATATGCCGTGCTCGGCGAACTGGGTCTCGACGGAACGCTCGCCCCCGTGGCCGGTGTTCTTCCGGCAGCGATGGGCGCAAACGGGCTCGGCAAGGGGTTGATCTGTCCCGAGGCCAGTGGCGGCGAGGCCGCCTGGGCCGATGCGGACATGGACATTCTCGCCCCGCGCTCCCTGATACAGCTCGCTAATCACTTCAAGGGCACACAGGTCCTGTCGCGCCCGGCGGCGAAACTGCACGGCAACGCCGGGAACCTGCCCGACCTGGCCGAGGTCAAGGGACAGGAAAGCGCGCGCCGTGCCCTGGAGGTCGCCGCCGCCGGCGGTCACAACCTGCTCATGACCGGTCCGCCCGGATCGGGCAAGTCCATGCTCGCAAGCCGCCTGCCGTCCATCCTGCCGCCGCTGACACCCCGCGAGTTGCTGGAGGTGTCCATGATCGCCTCGCTTGCCGGGGAACTGGCGGAAGGAAAACTCACCGACAAGCGGCCGTTCCGGTCGCCGCACCATTCCGCGTCGATGGCGGCACTCATCGGCGGGGGCCTCCGGGCAAAACCCGGCGAGGTATCGCTCGCCCATAACGGTGTCCTGTTTCTCGACGAACTGCCCGAATTCAACCCGCAGGTGCTCGACAGCCTGCGCCAGCCCCTGGAAACGGGTGAAGCGGTGATTGCCCGGGCCAACCATCGGGTCACCTATCCCGCCCGCATTCAATTGATCGCCGCCATGAACCCGTGCCGCTGTGGCAATGCTGGCGAACCGGGCCACGTCTGCCGCCGCGGAGAGCGGTGTGCCGCCGAGTACCAGGCTCGCGTCTCCGGACCCTTTCTGGACCGAATCGACCTCCGGATAGACGTGCCGGCCGTGACTGCGGCCGACCTGATCGGCCCGGCCGAGGCCGAACCGTCCGAAAGCGTCGCCGCGCGGGTTGCCGAGGCGCGCCGGATCCAGGAACGGCGGTTCTTCGATCTCGGCGTGATCTGCCGGACAAACGCCCAGGCGCCCGCGTCGGTGGTCGAAACCATGACGCAGCCCGACGAATTGGGCCTGGCCTTCCTGCGCGATGCCGCCGAAAAGCTTCAGCTGAGCGCCCGCGGATACCACCGGGTGCTCAAGCTGGCCCGGACCCTGGCGGATCTGGATGGCAAGGACAGGGTCTCCCGCATCCACCTTGCAGAGGCGTTGAGTTATCGCGGACGCGACCTGTCGCGGCAGGCGGCCTAGGGTAAGTTTCGTTATTCCGGCACCGCAGGCGAGAATCCGATTGCAGACGAGGCCGAATGGCCCCATGTCTCAGCGTGTCATCAATGGAGGGAGACAGCACATGCTGGTCACGACGACGAATACCATTCAGGGCAAGGATCTCGACTACAGGGGACTGGTGACGGGCGAGGCCATACTCGGCGCGAACCTTTTCAAGGATCTGTTTGCCGGTATTCGCGACATTGTCGGAGGCCGGTCGGGCGCCTACGAGGAAGAGCTCGCCAAGGCCCGCAAGATCGCCGTCGATGAAATGTGCCAGCAGGCCCAGGCAATGGGTGCGAACGCCGTCATCGGCGTCGACCTCGACTACGAGACGGTCGGACAGAACGGGTCCATGCTGATGGTCAGTGCGACCGGCACGGCCGTCTGGATCCGCTAGTCAGCGGCATGTCTTCTGAATTCAGGGTTCAGCCCGGTTTCCCGGATGACCAGCGGCCGGTTGCGGCCGCGCTTTTCTGGTCCGCCTTCCGGGGCAAGCTGGAGAAGGTCATGAACCCGGAGACCAAGGCGCTGACCTTTCTCGAGGATGCGCTGGATCCCGCCTTTTCCTTTGGCGCGGTCTCCCGCAACGGCTCCCTCCTCGGCCTCGCCGGCTTCAAGACCCGCGAAGGTGCTTTCATTCGCGGAACGCTCTCGCAGATGATTGCCGTCTATGGCCGCTTCGGCGGCCTCTGGCGCGGATTGCTGCTGGACCTTTTGGAACGCGAGACGGAGCCCGACTCCCTTTTGATGGACGGGATATTCGTCAGCGAGGCGGCCCGCGGCAAGGGGGTCGGCACCGCGCTCTTGCAGGCGATCTTCCGCAAGGCCGCCGAGGACGGTCTGCACCGCGTCCGCCTCGATGTCATCGACCGGAATGTCCGGGCCCGCGCCCTCTACGAGCGCATGGGGTTCATTCCCGTTTCCGAGGCACAGATGGGGCCCTTCAGGCATGTCTTCGGATTTTCCTCCGCGACGCGCATGGAAAGACCAATCCCGTAGAGCCGCGCCGAAAGGACAGTTACCGCGGCTGCAATCATGAGACCGGCACCTTCGCACATGTTGTGCGTCCGCCCCTTGTCGCGCTATCGTGGCGCGCAATGCCAAGGGAGGATGGCATGCGCGACGTCGAACATGTCAGCGAAATCGACCGGGTCCTGAAGGGACAGGAGACCGGCAGGGATGAGCTTGTCTCCGAAAGCTGGCGGCGCTGTGTGCAGACCTACGGCATGGATCCGACGCGGCCGGAAGGGCCGCATGTCGTCACCGAACAGCAGCTCAAGGAGCACCAGGAACAGTCCGAACGCCTGATCGCAACGGCGCGATCCGGCCTGCAAACCCTGTTCAAACAGGTCGCCGGGCACAACTACGTTCTGCTTCTGGCGGACGCGAAGGGCATCAGTGTCGACTTCTTCGGCGATCTCCGCTTCGAGGAAGAGCTGCGCCGCGCAGGTCTTTATCTCGGCTCCGACTGGTCAGAGGATCTCGCGGGCACCTGCGGCGTCGGCTCCTGCATCGTGACTGGCGAAGCGGTCACCATTCACCAGGGCGATCATTTCGGCCTGTCACACACCCCTCTTTCCTGCACCGCCGCGCCGATTTTCGATACCAGCGGCAAGCTTGCCGCCGTGCTGGATATCTCGCTGTTGCGCTCACCCAGCCCGAAATCGAGCCAGAACCTGGCGATGAACCTTGTGAAGGCATCCGCCCGCCGCGTGGAAATGGCCAACCTCATGGCGATGACGCGTCGAGAGTGGGTGTTGCGGTTTTCGACATCATCGGAATTTCTGGAGGTTGATCCCGAAGCCGCTGTGGCGCTCGATGAAAGCGGTCACATCACCGGCATGACCCGCGGCGCTCTGGAGTTTCTTTCGCCTGGCGGAACGGCCGATCTCATCGGCACCCGCATCGACATGCACATGGATCTGGAAATCGACGACCTGCCGGAATTCATGCGCGGCCGCCCGACGGAGGAAAGGGTGCTCAGACTGCGCGATGGCCGCGGGCTTTACGGCCACGCAATCGCGCCGCAGACATCCCGTGTTTCGCGGCCGCACGCGATCGGAGCCCTGTCCGGCCCCTTGCGCAGTTTTTGCGGTCCCGATCCGGCCCTGATCCAGCTGGCCGGGAAGGTGGAGAAACTGGCCGCGACCCAGGTGCCGCTCCTGCTTTCCGGCGAAACCGGGACAGGCAAGGAGACACTGGCCAGGGCCGTCCATGTCCTCGGCCCGGCCAATCGCTCCTTTCACACGCTCTGCTGCTCGGATCTGCGCAAGGAAAAGGTCGATGCGATCGCAGACGGAGCGGCAGGGACGCTTTTTCTGCGCGGCATCGAACGTCTGGACGATGATGGCCAGTCCGTCCTACTGGCACTTCTGGAAGCGCGCAGCGACCTGCGTGTGGTTGCCACCGCGCGCCAGGATGACGTCACCGCCGACAGTCTCAAGGCGATCCGGCCCGAACTCTACTTCCGGCTCGCCGGTGCGGTGATTTCCGTTCCGCCGGTCAGGCACCGCAAGGATTTCGACTGGCTCACGGATCGCCTCTTGCGGCGCTCACCAAAGGATTTCCGGCTCTCGCCCGCCGCCCGCGCAGAACTCAACAGCCGCCATTGGCCCGGGAACATCCGGGAACTCTCGACAACGCTCGAGGTGGCGATGGCGCTGGCGGACGGCTCCGTGATCGATCTGCCGGACCTGCCGCCGCCGGCCATGTCGGAGCAGACCGCAGCCGATCCAGTCGACGACCTCGAGGCCCTGCTGGAAGCCTGCAACGGCAACATGTCGCTGGTCGCTCGGCGGCTGGGCGTAAACCGCTCCACGGTGCTGCGCCGGATGCGCAAGGCCGGGCTCGTCCGCCCGAACTGAGCGCCCCTCGCCGATCTTTCCGTGTTGCGTCTTGTTGCGCGCGCAACATCAAAACGCTTTTGTGACACGTCCTCGGCCAAACTGCCAAGTCCGCCATGGCGCAAGCCCTCCCGGCTCTGCAATTCTTCTCCCCATGAATGAACGGGAGGAACGAAATGCTAGACACACCATTGGTTCACCAGACCGAAACCTTTCTCAAAACCTTCGGCGATGCGTTGGCGGCCGGCGATGTCGAGGCCGCGGTCAATCTTTTCCAGGATGACTGCTACTGGCGCGATCTCGTGGCCTTCACCTGGAACCTGAAGACCGTCGAGGGCAAGGACCAGGTGCGCGACATGCTCACCAGCCAGCTCGGTGCAGTCGGCCCAAGCAACTGGACGCTTGCGGAAGGTGAAGTTCCGACCGAGGAAGGCGGTGTGATCACCGCATGGATCCAGTTCGAGACGAAACTGGCGCGCTGTTTCGGTCTTATCCGCCTGAAGGACGACAAGATCTGGACGTTGCTGACAACCATGGTGGAGCTCAAGGGCCACGAGGAACCGAAGGGCTTCCAGCGGCCGCTCGGCGCAAAACACGGCGCCGGCAAGCATCGCACCACCTGGAAGGAGGAACGCGAGAGGGAAGATGCGGAGCTGGGTTACAGCAAGCAGCCCTATTGCGTGATCATCGGCGGTGGCCAGGGCGGCATCGCGCTCGGCGCGCGTCTTCGGCAGCTCGGGGTTCCGACCATCATCGTGGAAAAGAATGACCGCCCCGGCGACAGCTGGCGCAATCGCTACAAGTCCCTCTGCCTCCACGATCCGGTCTGGTACGACCATCTGCCTTATATAAAATTCCCGGAAAACTGGCCGATCTTCAGCCCGAAGGACAAGATTGGCGACTGGCTTGAAATGTACACCAAGGTCATGGAGCTGAATTACTGGACCCGCTCCGTTGCCAAGTCCGCCAGCTATGACGAGGCGACCGGTGAGTGGACGATTGTCGTCGACCGGGACGGCGAGGAAGTCGTCCTGCGTCCGAAGCAGCTGGTGATGGCGACCGGCATGTCCGGCAAGGCGAATGTGCCTGCGTTTCCGGGCATGGACAAATTCCGGGGCGACCAGCACCATTCCTCGAAGCATCCGGGTCCGGATGCCTATCGCGGCAAGAAGGCGGTTGTCGTTGGGTCCAACAATTCCGCCCACGACATCTGCGCTGCGCTCTGGGAGAACGACGTCGATGTCACCATGGTCCAGCGCTCATCGACCCATATCGTGAAGTCCGACACGCTGATGGATGTCGGGCTCGGTGCCCTTTACTCCGAAGAGGCGGTCCGGGCGGGCATGACCACGGAAAAGGCCGATCTCATCTTTGCCTCGCTGCCCTACCGCATTCTTCATCAGTTCCAGATCCCTGCTTACGCGGAGATGAAGAAACGCGATGCGGACTTCTATGACGGGCTCGAAAAGGCGGGCTTCTGGCTTGACTGGGGCGACGACGACAGCGGCCTCTTCATGAAATACCTGCGCCGCGGCTCCGGATACTACATCGATATCGGAGCGAGCCAGCTCATCATCGACGGTGAAATCAAGCTGAAACGCGGTCAGGTGACCGAGGTTGTCGAGGACGGTGTCGTTCTGGACGACGGCAGTAAGCTGGAAGCGGACGTCATCGTCTATGCGACCGGCTATGGCTCGATGAACGGCTGGGTGGCCGACCTGATGGGCCAGGAGATGGCCGATCGGGTCGGCAAGGTGTGGGGCCTCGGGTCCGACACGACCAAGGATCCGGGTCCCTGGGAAGGCGAACAGCGCAACATGTGGAAACCGACCCAGCAGCAGGCGCTGTGGTTCCACGGCGGCAACCTGCACCAGTCACGGCACTATTCGCAGTTCCTGTCGCTTCAGCTGAAAGCGCGCATGGAAGGCCTCGACACACCGGTCTACGGGCTCCAGGAAGTCTATCACCTGTCGTGACGCTTATTCGTATGTGCCGGCAAAGTTCGGCACGTAGACTTGAAAACGAGGGCAACGCCCCTCGTTTTCTTCATTGAGAGCAGGTGTTTTGGAGCTTCAAAGCCCCTCGAACAGCGCTGTCGACAGGTACCGTTCCGCGAAAGACGGGATGATGACGACAATGGTCTTGCCGTCCATGTCCGCACCCTGGCCGATCCTGATCGCGGCGGTCAACGCCGCGCCGGAGGAAATGCCGACGGGGATTCCTTCAGTCCTTGCGACTTCGCGCGCCATGGCAAAGGCATCCTCGTTGGAAACGGTCTGGACGTCGTCATAGGCGCCGGTATCGAGCACGCCGGGCACGAACCCGGCGCCTATGCCCTGGATCTTGTGCGGACCGGGCTCTCCGCCCGAGAGGATCGGGCTGTCGGCGGGTTCGACTGCAACGACACGCAAGTCCGGCTTGCGCGCCTTCAGCACGTCCGACACGCCGGTGATCGTGCCTCCTGTACCGATGCCGGAAACGAAGACGTCGATCTTGCCGTCCGTGTCGTTCCAGATTTCTTCCGCGGTGGTGTTGCGGTGGATGTCGGGATTGGCCGGATTGTTGAACTGTTGCGGCATCACGGCTCCGTCGATCTCGCCGAGCAGTTCCTGCGCGCGTGCGATCGCGCCCTTCATCCCGAGCGCGCCGTCGGTAAGTTCCAGTTCGGCACCCAGTATGCGGAGCATTTTCCGCCGTTCCACCGACATGGTTTCGGGCATGACGAGGATCAGCCGGTAACCCTTGGCGGCGGCCACGAAGGCGAGTGCGATGCCGGTATTGCCGGAGGTTGGCTCAATCAGCGTCGACCTCTCCGGCGCAATGTGCCCGTCCCGTTCCATCGCCTCGATCATGGCAACGCCGATCCGGTCCTTGACGCTGGCGATCGGGTTGAAGAATTCCAGCTTGGCAAGAAGGGTTCCCTTGACATCATGCGCCTGTGCCAACCGGTCCAGCCGCACGATCGGTGTATCCCCGATCGTGTCGGTGATCGAGGCATAGATCTTTCCGCGCCCGTGCGTTTTTCTGGTCATGGCGGCCCTCCCTTGCCAGACTTTTCGCTGTCCTTTCCTCCGTCCTATTCGCTTTTCTGCAATCGGTCATCCCAAAATATTGGCGTGGCCAGTTGCACCGAGGCGGGCACGTCAGGCCTCGCCGAAGAGCAGACCCGGGAGCTGATCCATGCGCTCGATGAGAATGGCACCGGCGGTCTTGAGCGCATCGCGGTCGCAGACAGGGTCATCGACATAGGCGAAGACCCGCATGCCGGCAGCCCGTGCCGCCTTGACGCCGGGCAGGCTGTCCTCGATCACGACACAGTCTTCCGGGCGATGACCCATGGACTTTGCCGCGAGCAGGAACACATCCGGGGCGGGTTTGCCCCTTTCGCAATCCTGCGAGGAATAGAGCCTGTCCTTCAGCCGCGGCAGCAGACCGGCGCTGCCGAGCGTTGAATGCATCTTTTCGTATTTTCCGGACGAACCGACGCAGTAGGGAATGCCGCGTTCATCGAGCAGGTCCATGACATCGGCAACGCCCGGTATTTGCGTAACACCGGCCTTGAAGCTTTCGATGTCGCGGGCGCGGAGCTTCTCGAGCCAATCGGAGGGCAGCTTTCTGCCAAGCTCGCGTTCGACAATCTCCTGCACCGCTTCGAGCGTCCGGCCCATGAACCGTTTCTGGCAGTCTTCACCGGTGATCTGAAAACCGCAGTCGGTTAGAAGCGCCGCCAGTGTCCGGTTCGTCAGGCGTTCGGTATCCACCAGGACGCCGTCACAATCAAAGATCACAAGTTTTGGGGTCATGTCATGGCCTATCCGTCACGCACGTCCGGTCGACCCGAAGCCGCCCGCACCGCGCTGGGTTTCCGAAAGCGTCTCGACCTCGGTAATGACGGCCTGAAGCACCGGTGCGATCACCATCTGCGCGATCCGTTCGCCGCGGACGATCTCGAAAGGCGTATCGCCGAGGTTGATCAGGATGACCTTTACCTCGCCCCGGTAATCCGCATCGATCGTTCCGGGCGTGTTCAAAACGGTAACGCCATGCTTGACGGCGAGGCCGGAGCGCGGCCGGACCTGCGCTTCAAAGCCTGCCGGCAGTGCCATCGCAAGCCCGGTCGGAACCAGGGCTCGTTCGCCCGGCGCCAGATGAAGCGGCGAGTCGACCGCCGCGACCAGGTCGAGGCCGGCTGCAAGGTCCGACTGGTAGGCGGGCAACGGCAGGCCCTTGGCGTGGTCGAGCTGTTTCAGTTCCAGTGTCACTTGCATCTTCGGGATCCTTGTTCGCGCTGCCTGGCAGGGACGATATTCGATGTGACTTGTCAAGATTCGCAATGGCTGGATTTACGACTCAATATTTTTGGCTAACGTCTTGAAGTTTAGACGATGTCCTGAAACACTTTGACCCATCGTAATGTTGCCAAGGTTGGGAGATTTGCAACATGAGACGTATGATTTTTGCGTTCGCCACAGGTGTCCTGCTTGTGTCCACACCGGCGGCTTTCGCCCAGACGGTCGGCTTCGCTGAAGCCATCAAGATCCTCTCGGCGAGCTGTGGCGACGACATCAACAAGTACTGCAAATCCGCCACGCTTGCCAATAATGGCATCGGCCAGTGCCTGGACCAGAACCAGGCCAAGGTGTCCCAGAAGTGCAATGCGGACCGTGCCGTTGTCGCCACCCTCATCCAGGAACGTCTTGCCGCGCAGGCAGCGGCTCCGAAGATATGCCAGCGCGATGCCGCGCAACGCTGCAAGGGCGTCAAGCCGGGGGCCGGTCACATCCTGCGCTGCCTCTTGAAGGCGCAGCGTTCCGTGAGCAACAAGTGCAACACCGCCATTGATTTGGCTGGCTACCGTTAAGCGCATCCGGGAGATAATTCATGAAAAAGTTCCTTTTCGCCGGTCTCTCGGCCGCTTTTCTTGCCGTCTGCGTCTCAGGCGCCAGCGCCCAGACCCAACTCAACCGCAACGAAATCATCAATTCGCTGCAGGGTGCCCAGCAGAAGGTCGATGTCAGTGCCGACGAGTTGCAGAAGGCCGCGTTCGAGAACATCCAGAAATATCCGGGTGCAAACTCGCCGGGCAATCTGCCGCTCTGGGACAAGCTTGCCTCGCTGCGCCAGTTCAATGTCGAAATCACGTTCGACATCAATTCCGCGCGCATCCGGCCCGAATCCTACGAGACCATCGGCCTGATCGCCGACGCGTTGCACACGCCTTACCTGCAGGGCCAGACCTTCTTTGTCGTCGGTCACACCAGTGCCGACGGGCCGCGTGACTTCAATCTCGAATTGTCCATCAAACGGGCCAAATCGGTCCGTGACGCGCTCGTGACGACATTCCGGGTCCCGGGCGAATATCTTGAAGCCGTCGGACTTGGAGAAGAGCAGCTGCGCGATCCGTCCAAGCCGGATGCGGGCATCAACCGCCGGGTCCAGCTGATCAACGTCGGCTATCGCTGAGCGCGACTAATCTGAAAAGGCCGTTCCCGCCCCGGTGGGAACGGTTTTTTGATTGTTCCCGAATCTGGAACAGCCCTTCTCCGAAAACTGACCTTCTGTCCGGGCTGAACCCGCTTATGTTCAGCAGAGCCAGAGTTCCAGTTGTCCAATGGAGAGCCCTTATGTCCGAAACGCAACGCACCATTCCACCGGTCTTCTTCGCGCATGGAGCGCCGACGCTGGCAGTTGAGGACACCGCGGCAAACCGGTTTCTGAAGTCCTTTGCGCAAAACGGCATTGAACCCAGATCGATCCTCATCCTGTCCGCGCACTGGGAAACCGACGGGCTGAAGCTCTCCGCACCCGGACCATTGCGCACCTACCACGATTTCCGCGGCTTTCCGAAAGAGCTCTACGAGATTTCCTATCCTGCCATTGCCGACGAAGACGATGTCGACGAGACGGCGCAGCTCCTGGAAGAGGCCGGCTACGATGTCGAGCTCGACAGTGAATGGGGGCTGGATCACGGTGCCTGGGTGCCGCTGTCGCTCGCCTTCCCGGCCGCCAGAATTCCCGTCACGGCGCTCTCGCTTCCCAATGGCAGCACACCTGAGAGCATCTACCGGCTCGGCAGGGCGGTGGCGCCGCTTCGCGAAAAGGGCGTCCTGATTGCCGGCTCCGGCAGCACGACGCACAATCTGCGCGATATCAGGCCGCAGGGCTCGAACGCACCGGATTGGGCCGAAAACTTCGACCACTGGCTGGATGAAGGCCTGAAGGCCGGCTCGATCGATTATTTCAAGGATCTGGATGCCGCCCCGGACTTCCGGCGCAATCATCCGACCGAAGAACATCTTCTGCCGCTGTTTTTCCCCTTCGGCGCTGCCGGTGCACAGGCAAGTGTCGAGCGTCTGCACCGGAGCTACGAATACGGCTCCATCAGCATGAGCTATTTCCGCTTCGCCGCTTGAGGCGTTGCTGATCGCGAACCTTCGTTTCGGTCAACAACTTGCCTGACAGGCAGAACTCCGGAACGAGCCAGATACCATGGCTGACCTTGTTGGTCGCGCAATGGCTTGACGAATAAGGTCCAGCTTGCCGAAGCGTACAAGCAGGAATGAGGCTTTCGTTTTTCCTTCGTCATCCCGGTCGAGCATCGCGAGATCCGGGATCGGTGAGGCACGGCCCTGGCGGGTTTTCGGTGTTCTCCCGGCACACCGCGGCTCCCCGGCCCCGGGTCTCACTGCGTTCGCCCGGGGTGACAATGGCAGGGGCGGTTCCCGAATTCGAGATCCCGGCCTCTCTCTGCCTCATCTCTTCCGGCGTCATGCCATGGCGTGACCATGGCATCCATGCCGCTACGTTTCCGGTCGCACGGCCTCTCTGGGCTGAGAGGCAAGGGAACGGATTGCCGGATCAAGTCCGGCAATGACTGAAGGGGAAGAGTGCGCTGCCCAATTCCCCGTCTTGATTGTCGATCTCCGTCAGTCGCCGATTTGCTGCACGGCGCGGGCGATGATCCGCTGGGCGACGTCGGACTTGTTCATTTCGGGCCAGTCCTCGACACCGGACCGGCTGACAAGGCGGACGGTGTTGGCGTCGCCGCCCATGATGCCCGTCTCGGGGCTGACATCGTTGGCGACGATCCAGTCGGCGTTCTTGCGCTCCAGCTTGGCGCGCGCGTTGTCGATCAGGTTCTGCGTCTCGGCGGCAAAACCGATCAAGAGCTGCGGGCGCAGGTTCTGGTGGTGTCCGATCGTTGCCAGGATGTCAGGGTTCTCCACCAGCGCCAGTGCGGGCGGCTGGCCGCTTCCGTCCTTCTTGATCTTCTGGGCTCCTTCCGAAGCCACACGCCAGTCCGCGACCGCGGCGGCCATGATGGCGATATCCGCCGGCAGATTGGCTTCAACGGCCTTGAGCATCTCCGCCGCCGTTTCGACGTGCACCGTCTCGATATTGGCCGGGTCGGGCAGCTCGACCGGCCCGGACACGAGCGTGACGCGTGCGCCTGCAGCGAACGCGGCGCGCGCGAGCGCATGGCCCTGCTTGCCCGATGAGCGGTTGGCGATATAGCGGACCGGATCGATCGGCTCATGTGTCGGCCCGGACGTGATCAGCACGTGTTTCCCGGCGAGCGGAAGGCCGGAGTGACGCATATCATGATCTCGAAGAACCGCTTCGGCGGCGGCAACGATTTCCAGAGGTTCGCTCATCCGGCCAATACCGGCCTCGCCTTTTTCCGCCATCTCGCCGCTTGCCGGACCGACAAACCGGATGCCGCGCTCTTCCAGTTTGGCCGCATTGCGCAAGGTCGCCGGGTTCTGCCACATCTTCGGGTTCATCGCCGGGGCGGCCAGCACCGGTTTGTCCGTTGCCAGCAGCACCGCGGCGGCCAGGTCATCGGCAATGCCATGCACTGTCTTGGCCATGAGATTGGCGGTCATCGGGGCAATCAGGATCAGGTCGTGGTCACGGGCAAGGCGGATGTGCCCGACATCGTGCTCGGCTGCCCGGTCGAAGAGATCGGTAAAAACCTGTTCCGCCGACAGCGCACCGACGGCGAGCGGCGTCACGAACTCGCGGGCGCCGTCCGTCATGATCGGGATCACGCGCGCACCGCGCTCCTTCAGCCGCCGGATCAGGTCGAGCGACTTGTAAGCGGCAATGCCGCCGCTGATGATCAGGACAATGGCTTTGCCGTTCAACATCAATGCACTCCTCCCGAAGGGGCAGGTGTATCAGAATCCCGTGCGGAAATCCCGTGGCGCAGGTGACACCACTTCGGTTCCGCGGCCCGTGATCTGGTAAACGGCGAGGCCGCGTTCGTTGAGACCGTTGTTCCTGAAGCGGAACAGGCCGTCAATGCCGATGAAGCCGTCCCGGTTGGTAAGGATGCTCTGTTGAAAACGCTGCGGACCGGCGGAGCGGATCAGGCCCGCGGCGAGGGTCACGCCATCATAGACAAGGCTTGCATTGCGCGGCGGGGGTGTCCCGTAGGTGCCCTGGTAGCGCTGCGCGAAGCCCTGGAAGCCCTTGTCTTCCGGTCCCGCGAACCAGGCGCCGGCGAGCGAGGGACTGTTCTTGAGCTGCGCGGAATCCCATTGACCGGAGCCGAGCAGCTTGATGGTGCCGAAATTTGCACCCTGGCTGGAAAGCGACTGCACGACCAGCGGCGGCACGTTGCCGCCCGCCGGAACGAACAGCGCATCTATGCTGTTGATGACGGATTTGAGCGCGGCTGTCTTTGCCACCAGGTCAGACGTGTCCGAACCGGATGCCTTGTAACGCTGGATGGTTGCGATCCTGCCGCCGCCGCGGCCGACTTCCTGCCGGAAGGCGGCTTCGACGACCGCACCGTAACTATCCTCCGGGATCAGTGCCGCGAAGGAGCGTCTCTGCTGGCTATTGGCGTAACCGATGATCCGCTTGACGTCGGTTTCGGGCAGGAAGCTCAGCAGATAAACCCCCCGCGCGGCCACCGATGTGTCCGTCGAAAAGGCAATGACCGGAACGCCCGCGGCGCGTGCGGCCGCGGCTGCGCCCGAGACGGCAGGCGCAAACACCGGTCCGAGGATCAATTCGGCACCTTCCGATATCGCGGCCTGAGCGGCGGCGCGACCGCCTTCGGACGATCCGCCGGTGTCCTTCACCAGCAGCTGGACGTCCGCGTTCGGGAAGTTCTGAAGGGCAAGCGCCGCAGAGTTCTTGAAAACGGTTCCGATAGAGGCGTTGCCGCCGGTGCTTCCAAGTGGCAGAAGCAACCCGACGCGCACGCTGCCGGTTCCGATCACTTCCCCTGTTGTCTGCGGTTGCGCGGTTGGCTGAACCTGATCCCCGGGAAGCGATCCGAGCGAAGATCCGAGGCACCCCGTAAGCGCAAAGGCGCTGCTGCAGACCAGAGCCGTTTTCAGGAACTGGCGCCGCTGTTGCTGTCCGGTTTTGCCCCGCATTGCACTTGCCATTGTTATTTTTCCACTATCGGGAAGACTTACGGATTCGCCGGGAGAATGTCCAGTTTTAGCGGCTTTTCGGTGGCATTGCTGCCCGATGAACAGTGGATTTACCTTGCAACGGCGCTCTGCTGCGGTTAGCGCAGAGCACGGAATGCGTCCGGCGGGGAGTGATGGGAGCTTTCATGGAGACCGACAAACGTTCGGAAAGGAATCGTTTCAGCCTGTCGGAGCACGCCTTTTCCGCGCCCAATCTGGAACCGGCGCTTTACATCGTGTCCACTCCGATCGGAAATCTCGGTGACATCACGGTCCGGGCACTGGAGACGCTGGCGGCCAGCAGCATGATCGCCTGCGAAGACACGCGCGTGACATCGACCCTCACCCAGAAGTTCGGGCTGAAAACGCCCCTCATTCCCTATCACGAACACAACGCGGAAAAGCAGAGACCGAAGATCCTGGCGGAGCTCGATGCCGGCAACGCGGTCGCGCTCGTGTCCGATGCGGGAACACCGCTGGTCTCCGATCCGGGCTACCGCCTCGTGCGCGGTGTCCTGGAAGCCGGCCACAAGGTGGTTCCGATCCCGGGCGCTTCCGCCCCGCTCGCCGGTCTCGTCGCCTCAGGCCTGCCGAGCGACACGGTGCTCTTCGCGGGCTTTCTGCCGCAAAAGGGCGGCCCGAAAACAAAACGGCTCGAGGACCTTGCGAAGGTGCCGGCAACGCTGGTTTTCTTCGAGTCCCCGCATCGCACGGCGGCGACGCTGGCAACGATGGCCGACGTGCTCGGCGGCACGCGCGAGGCCGTCGTCGCCCGCGAACTGACAAAACGTTTTGAAACCTTCGAACGCGGCACCTTGAGCGACCTCGCCGGGCGGTTCGAAGACACGGCCGTCAAGGGCGAAATCGTCATCCTCGTCGGCCCGCCGCAAGAACGGCCCGAGGCGGATGCGTCCGACTTGGACACGCTGCTCAAGGCCGCGCTTGACGAGATGCCGGTGAGTGCGGCCGCCAAGAAGGTCGCGAAGGCCACCGGGCTGGATCGCGGCGAGGTCTACAAGCGCGCACTGGACCTGAAATCGGGAGAACGGTGAGTTTGGGACAGACGGGGAAGCAGCCGGATACGCGCCGGAAGGCCCACAGGCTGGGGCTTTCCGCGGAAAGCCGGGCGGCCTGGTATCTGCGGCTCACCGGCTGGCGCATCCTGAAACGGCGCTACAGGACCAGGGCCGGCGAAATCGACCTGATCGCGAAGAAACGCAAGACGGTCGTTTTTGTCGAGGTCAAGGCCCGCAAGACCCGCGAAGCGGCCATGAACGCGGTCACCCCGGCCAGTCAGAAGCGGATCACGCGGGCGGCAAAGATCTTTGTGTCCGAGCATCCCAAGGCCGGGTTCTTCACGCTCAGGTTCGACGTCATCATCATCCGCCCCTGGGCCTTGCCCGAGCGGATCGAAAACGCGTTTGAGGCTTGGGAGTAGATTTGGGGCAATGGTCCGGACGCAAAAGCCGGGAACCTGCACCACTGAGGCCGGCATCGGCGTCGATACCATGGTCAGATCCACCGCTGTCCGGTTCAGAACATACACTCGAACTTATGCCGTTGAGAAAGCTGCGCAATTCCGATTAGCGCCAAGCCGGGATACGGTGTTTTCTCCCGGATTTGTCGTTCCGGTTTGTCGCATATGCGGCAACACCGGGAACCAGTATTCCCCAGGACTAGAAGTTAAAAGAAGAAGGAGAAACAAGTGGCTACTGGGTTCCGGCCTTCCGCTGCGCTCCAGCCGGAATGACAAGTTAATTGACTGGGGATTGCCTCTCTCCGCAGGATGAGGCTTTGCGGAACAAGCCCGGCCAATAAGGCGTCGTTACCAACGACCTCATTCCGAGGAAGCGCGGAGGCGCTGTCTCGAAGGATGGGCCGCCAAGGCCGGAACCGGCAACAGCCTGCGAACGGAAAGTGCAACGCCGGAATGCTCCACAAGGTCACCCACTGGACAAAGACGCATCGCCACCGCATATCTGGACCAAACGATCTAGTATCCCCCTGCGCCTGTCGGGCGCGCCCGCCGGGAGTTGCCTCATGGCCTTGAAAATAGCGGTCCAGATGGACCACATCTCGACAATCAACATTGCCGGCGACAGTGCCTTTGCGATGATGCTGGAAGCGCAGGCGCGCGGCCATGCGCTTTACCACTACACGCCCGACCGGCTCGCGCTGCGCGGCGATGAGGTTTTTTGCGCGTTGGAGCCTGTCGAGGTGCGCGACGAAAAGGGCAACCACTTCACGCTTGGCGAGCGCACGCGCATGGATATGCGCGAGATGGATGTCGTCCTGATGCGCCAGGATCCGCCCTTCGACCTCTCCTACATTGCCGCGACACATATCCTGGAAAAGATCCATCCCGACACACTGGTCGTGAACGATCCCGGCGAAGTCCGCAACGCGCCGGAAAAGCTGTTCGTGACCGAATTTCCCGACCTGATGCCGCCGACGCTCATAACCAAGGACAGGGCCGAGATTGATCTGTTCCGCGAGGAATACGGCGACATCGTCATGAAGCCGCTCTTCGGACATGGCGGCGCGGCGGTGTTCCGGATCACCCGGGACGACCTGAACTACGGCTCCCTTTACGATTTCTTCGACGCCACTTTCCGTGAGCCCTGGGTCATCCAGCAGTTCCTGCCCAACGTGAAGCATGGCGACAAGCGCATTCTGCTGGTCGACGGCACGTTTGCGGGCGCGGTCAACCGTGTCCCGGCCGCGGGTGATCTGCGTTCCAACATGGTCCGGGGCGGCGCGCCGACCGACAGCGACCTCACGGACAGGGAGCGCGAGATCTGCGCCCGCCTCGGTCCGTCGCTCAAGCAGAAGGGCCTCATCCTCGTCGGCATCGACGTGATCGACGGCATGCTGACCGAGATCAACGTCACCGCTCCGACCGGCATCCGCGCGATCCGCAATCTCGGCGGACCGGACGTTGCAGCGATGGTCTGGGACGTGCTGGAGGCCAGGGTCAAGGGGTGAGGAACGCTCGACTGTTTTGGGCGCGTATTTGCAGTTTTTCAAAAAAAAACCTCCGCGCGAACGCGGAGGTGAAAGTTAGTGTGCTTAGACAATGCAACAGAGGGCCTCACGGCAACCTCTGTCTGTAAAACCCACCGAGGCCATTGTTCTTCCTCGAAAAATCAAAAAAAATTCAAAAAAATAATGCGTGCATAAAGCGCGATTGAAAAACACGAAAAGATTCAGCAACTTAGCGAAATGATAACTGTAATTCATTCAGAAAAATATTTTAAATACAATTACTTAGTCAACATGGAGTTGTAGGTGATTGTGGCGCTGGAACGGCGCTGAGGAGTTCATTTGAAGGCAGACAGGCCGCTTCCGGCACGGGAAGCGGCCTCAGGTCCGATGACGAGTTGCCGGAAGCGGCAGCGCCTTATTCGGCAGCTTCCGTTTTCAGGATGCCGCGGCGGATCTGGTCTTCCTCGATGGACTCGAAAAGCGCGCGGAAATTGCCTTCGCCGAACCCCTCGTCGCCCTTCCGCTGGATGAACTCGAAGAAGATCGGCCCGATCACGGTCTTCGA
This sequence comes from Roseibium sp., assembly GCF_965232425.1. GTDB lineage: Bacteria > Pseudomonadota > Alphaproteobacteria > Rhizobiales > Stappiaceae > Roseibium. Next base: position 2,303,339 of record NZ_OZ246971.1, on the reverse strand, counting down.
GAAAATCTGCAACAGGATCTTCGTCATGCCACCATCGACGACGCCCTCGCCGTCGATCAGGATGCCGTGCTGCTTCATCCGCTCCAGCGGCTCGTCGTGGCCCTGGACGCGATCATGCGACATCTCGTAATAGGTCGCAGGCGGACCCGGCATGAACTTCAGATCGTTGGCTGCCAGCCGGTCCGTGCTGTCGTAGATAGTGTCGGTGCCAACCGCGATGTGCTGGATACCCTCCCCGCGATACTTCTTCAGATATTCCTCGATCTGGCTGGTGTCGTCCTTGGATTCGTTCAGCGGAATGCGGATCTTGCCGCACGGGCTGGTGATCGCGCGGCTGACGAGGCCGGTGATGCGTCCGTCGATATCGAAGAAGTGGATCTGCTTGAAGTTGAACAGCGTCCGGTAGAAATCCCACCACTTGTCCATGTTGCCGCGATAGACGTTGTGGGTCAGGTGGTCGAGATAGTAAAAGCCGACCCCCTCCGGCTTGGGATTGGTCTCGCCGAGCCAGTCGAATGCGTCCGTATAGGCCGACCCCTTGTCGCCATAGGTGTCGACGAAATAAAGCAGCGATCCGCCGATGCCGACGATGGCCGGAACGTCCAGGGTCTTGTCGCTGCCCTCATATGGCGTCGCACCGTTGGCAACGGCATGGTCGAAGGCGTGTTTTGCATCGACGACCCGCCAGGCCATGGCCGGTGCGCACGGACCGTGCTCTTCGACGAAACGCATGCCATGGCTGCCGGGTTCCGCGTTCAGGACGTAGGTGATGTCGCCCTGGCGATAGAGCGTGATGTTCTTTGACGTGTGTCTTGCAACCGGCACGTAGCCCATCCGCTGGAACAGCGCGTCCAGCTTTTCCGGCTCCGGGTGGGCAAACTCGACGAATTCGAAGCCGTCCGTACCGGCCGGATTCTGCGGCGTGATCCGGGCTGGCGGCGCGTTATGCGGGAACGGTCCCATGCCGTCTCTCCTTCAAATGAGCTTTGTTCAGGAAAGAGTGCCTCAAACGCCGCGCAGGGTGTGTGCAATTCACGTGAAAATGCGTATGGTGGTGCACGGAAATTGCCAAAAAACGGGATTGAATGCATGACTGGTGCATGGGATGGCTTTGACTTGAAACTCATGACCGCGTTGCAGGAGAACGCGGCGCTAACGAATGCGGAGCTTGGCGACTTGATCGGTCTGTCCGCAAGCCAGGTGTCCCGCCGCCGTCAGAAGCTGGAAGAGGCAGGCGTGATCCGCCGTTACCGCGCGGCTCTGGACCCGGAAGCGCTCGGGCTCATGGTAACCGCCTATGTCGGCGTGACGCTCGGCGCGCACAGCCATGAGAATGCCCGCAAGTTCCGCAACATGGTCACGGCCATGCCGGAAGTGCAGGAGGCCTACACACTCACGGGAGACGTGGACTACATGCTGAAAATCGTGGTCGCGGATCTGAAGAAACTCAGCCGGATCATCAACGACGATCTTCTGCCCCAGGAGGCCGTGCAGCATGTGAGGTCGTCTATCGCGATGGAAACACTCAAGGACGACAATCTGCTGCCGCTCGGATAGCGTCTTCAGCCAGACGGACCGGCGGTCTTGTTTGTGTATGCAAATGTAACGCAAACTTGCGCACCCTGAAGAAAGCACCATCTGTTAGGGCAATTGTGATTTGCCCCGGAAGGGGTCGTTAAAGGGAGCACTTCATGTTTGACGCGAAATCCTTGCTGGACCAGTTTCTCGGCGGCCAGTCCGGCAATCAGTATGGCGGCCAGGGCGGGGCGGCGCAGCGGGGCGGCGGATCGGGTGATCTGCTCTCGCAGGGCAAGGATTTCCTGTCTTCCCAGGGTGGCGGCCTGGCGCTCGGCGGTCTCGCCGGGCTGATGCTCGGTTCGAAATCCGGGCGCAAGATGGGCAAGAAGGCGGTCACATACGGCGGTCTCGCGCTCGTCGCAGGACTCGCTTACAAGGCCTATCAGGGTCACAAGGCAAACCAGCAGAATGCGCCGCGTCCGCAATATCCCCAGGACGAACCGATCCCGCTCGAGGCGCCACGCGGCACCGCCTTCGATCCGGCACAGCAGCCGGGCGGCGAAAATGCCTTCGCGGTCGCGCTGCTGACGGCGATGGTCTCAGCGGCCAAGGCCGACGGGCACATCGACCGGGAGGAACAGGACCGGATCTTTGCGAAGATCGACGAAGCGGGTCTCGACAGCGAAGCCAAGGCCTTCCTGATGGACGAGCTGAGATCGCCGCTGGACCTGGACAAGGTCGTCGCCTCCGCGACCTGCCCCGAAACTGCCGCCGAGATCTACGCGGCCTCGCGCCTTGCCATCGATCCCGACCACCCGGCCGAACGCGCCTATCTGCAGATGCTGGCGGCCCGCCTCGGCCTGGAGCAAGGTCTCATCGACGAGATCGAGCTCGCCGTGCGCGAAGCCGAAATGGCCGGATAGGAGTTTCCGCCGTCCTCGTACTGGCGGAACACAGTTCAAGCCTCTGTTTAATCCCGGGTCATGCCATGGCTCGACCATGGCATCCATTCCGTTGCGTTTCCGGTTGCTCAGGGTTTCGTTGCCGGGACGTATCGGCATGGATTGCCGGATCAGGTCCGGCAATGACTAGCAAGAAACTGAAATGACCGGTTCAAACGCCTTTCGTCGCATCAGTCCGGCATCGGCCCTGCATAATGCGATGCCGGACGGATGAGTTTACCGGTGTCTTGCTGTTCGATCACATGCGCGCACCAGCCGGCAGCACGGCCCGTGGCGAAGAGCGGCGTGAACAGCGTCCGGTCGATGCCGATCGCGTCCAGAAGAACGGCCGTGTAGAACTCCACATTGGTGTCCAGAGGGCGGTCCGGCTTGGCCGACTTGAGGGCGGCGAGTGCCGCCGCCTCGATTTTTTCCGCGAGCTGCACCTTCGGATTGTCCCGGCTCAGCTGCCGCAGGCCGTCTTTCAGGACGTCGGCCCGTGGATCCCGGGTCCGGTAGATCCGGTGCCCGAAGCCCATCAGACGTTCCTTGCGCGCCAGCGCCTGCCTGATCCAGCTTTCGGCATTACCGGGTTCTCCGATCGCATCGATCATGTCCAGAACCGGTCCCGGCGCACCGCCATGCAGCGGGCCGCTCAACGCCCCCATGGCGCCCAGGACGGCCTGCTTCATGCTTGCCTGCGTCGAGCCGATCACCCGGGCCGTGAAAGTCGATGCGTTGAGACCGTGATCGAGAATGGTGACCAGATACCGATCGAGGGCATCCGTGTGTGCAGTGGCGGGCGTTTCCCCGGTGAGCATGCGCAAGATGTCGGCGGCCGTCGAAAGCGTGCTGTCCGGGGCAAGCGTCCTCTGGCCGGTCGAAATCCTGTGTGAGGTTGCCAGGAAGACGGACAGGGCGCCAATGATCGACACGGCTTCCGGAACGCCCGGTTTCGGCTGAAGTGCGGCAAGGCCAAGCTGCATCCGTTCCAGGACCGGCAGGCTTTCCGGCGCGCTCTCCAGAACGGGAACAAGCGAAAAGGCTGCAATCCGTGCCTCGCCCAGCGAGGTTTTCAGCGATTGAGCGTCGACGGGGTCGACGTCTTGCCACAGGTGCGCGATCGCCTGTTCGAACGAAACCCGGCCTGCAAGATCCTCGATTCTCCGGCCGCGCAGCACCAGCACGCCGTTCTGGCCGTCGACGTCGCTTAGCTGTGTCGTGGCGGCGACAACCCCGTCGAGACCGGCTGTCGGGTCCTGTTTCATCTGAGCCGGATTTGGCACTTCTGTCATGGTCAGCTCCTTCTTTGGGTGTGCTCAGATAGATGAAAAGAATTGCATTGATCAATGTTGACAATTACAATCAATGTATGAGCACGCCCATTTTTCTTTCTGCCAAGGAAGCCGCAACGGAGCTCGGCGTACAGCCGGCAACGCTTTACGCCTATGTCAGCCGCGGTCTGATTTCCTCAGTTGCCGGTCCGGGCAAAAAGCGTCGGTATGATGCCGCGGACGTCCGCCGCCTCAAGGGCCGCCGGCAGGTCGAGGACCATACGGGTGCGCGGCCGCTGACCGGCGATCCGGTGCTTGAGACCGAACTCACGCTGATTTCGGACGTGGGCCCGGTTTACCGGGGCAGGCTGGCGACGGATCTCGCCGGGACATCCACGCTGGAGAGCGTCGCAACGCTTCTCTGGGCCTCACCCGACGACCCTTTCGCCGGCAATGTCCCGCAGGACCCGCCGGTAATGCCGGACGGTCTCGCGCCGCTGGACCGGCTGATGATGGCGCTGGCGGCCTGGCCATTGCAGGACAGGGCCGCCTTCACGCTTGCTCCGCGCTTGCTCCAGACAAAGGGAGCGGCCCTGTTGCGCTATTGCGTCGCCGCTCTCCTCGATCAGCAACCGGTCGCCGTTCCGATCCACACCCAGATCGCCGATGCCTTCAAGGTGTCTGCCGGTGCGAAGAATGTGATCAGGGCCGCACTGGTTCTATGCGCCGATCATGAACTCAACACCAGCGCCTTCGCCGCGCGCTGCGCGGCCTCCACGCGCGCGCCCCTGCATGCGGCGCTGCTGTCCGGCCTCGGAGCCTTTGCCGGTCCGCGCCACGGCGCGGCACCTGACAGGGCGGCGGCATGGCTTGCTGAAATCCAGTCCGAGACCGACATCGAGCAGGCCCTGGCGGACCGGCTGGCGCGTGGTGAAACATTGCCCGGCTTCGGCCACTCCGTTTATCAGGACCGGGATCCGCGTGCCGATTGTCTTCTGGACATTCTCTTGCGAACCGAACCGGACAATCCGTTCGTCGCGCGTCTGCCGGACATGATCACGGCAGCCGACGACCTGTTCGGCTTGCCGCCGAACATCGATTTCGCGCTGGCAGCCATCCAGAAGACCTATAGCCTGCCGAAGGATGCAGCCAAGATCATCTTCTGCGCCGGCAGGATCACGGGCTGGATCGCGCATGCGCTGGAACAGTATGCGGCCCACGAGAAGATCCGGCCTCGCGCCGCCTACGTTGGCGAACGGCCGGAATAGATGTGCCCCGCGCTTGCTTCGGCAAAGGTGCAAATCCTAGATGTGCAGTCCAAAAAGGTTGTTCACTCGCATTGAATTCTTGAGACTGGTTGGTGACCAAACCTAATCAGCTTCTGGATCGATGGAATGAACAAGGGAGGGGAGAAGAGGCATGACCGGGATCATTGAACATGTCGCCAATGTCATGGTGCCGGTGCTGCTCTGCGTCCTGCTCGGCTATGCCCTGGCCTGGTTCAAGGCCCCGTACGACCGGAAACTCTTCGGGTCGCTTGTCTCCAACGTGGGCTATCCGACCCTGATCCTGTCTCACCTGGCAAAGGAACATATCCAGCTCGGGACCTTTCTGTCGGTGCTTGGCGCGGCGCTCGCGATGGTCGTGATTTTCGGTACTCTCGGCTTTCTCGTGCTGAAACTGATGCGGATTTCGATCAGGGCCTACCTGGCCCCAATGATGCTGTCCAATGTCGGCAATATCGGCCTGCCGGTCGCAACGCTGGCCTTCGGGGCGCAAGGCGGAGCCGTCGCCATCGGTTTCATCGTCGTTGTGCTGACGGCGATCTTCACGATCGGCATCGCGATCCCCATGGGGCGCCCGGACTTCAAGGCGCTTGCCCGGCAGCCGGTGATCTATGCCGTGATCCTGGCGCTTGTGTTGCTCGCGACCGGCTGGAAGATCCCCGGTCCCGTTGACCAGAGCCTCGAGATCCTGGGAGGGCTCGCCATTCCCATCATGCTGCTCACGCTTGGGCACAGTCTCGAGACGCTGAAATTGAGCGGTGTTTCACGCGCGGTTCTCCTGTCCCTGATCCATATCGGCATCTCGGCGGTGGCAGCCTTTGCCATTACATCTGTTCTGCCGCTGGATGCGAAGATCGAGAGCGTGATCGTGCTGCTGTGCTTCATGCCGCCCTCCGTCGCGACCTATCTGGCAATTTCCCAGCATCAGCCCGATCACGCTGAAGGCGTGGCCGCGTTCATATTCGTCTCCACATGCCTGACACTGGTCACGCTGCCGATTGTCCTGACCTACTGGGCGACGGGCTGAAGCCTGTAAGCGAAGTGGACGATGCGCTTGTCGCCGCGCTGCTCCTCGTGGAGTTCCGTCCATCCGGCGCGCTTGTACCAGGCCCTGTTGTCATGCATCAGGACATTGGTGTAGAGGCGAAGCTCGTCGAAGCCGAGGTCCCGCGCGCGTGCGTAAGCCCAGTGCAGCATCTGCCGTCCGAGCCCTTCGCCCTGCCGGTCCGGATCCACGGCGACGCTCTCGATCAGAAGGTGATCGTCCCCGGGAACAAGAACGAGGCTCGCGCCGATGCCGGCCGCGCTTCGCACGACCCACACATCGGCATTTCCGATCAGGGCGGCATAGTCCGCCGTCATCGGCAGCGGCACCGCGTTCATGATCGGAATGAACCTTTCATAGGCGCGCCGGGCAAGTTCGGTGAGCGCCGACGCGTCCTCCGGTCGCGCCCGTTCCGGGTCCTTGCCCGGCCTGTTCCCGCCCATCCCGCTCAGGGCCGGGCCTTCATGAACGATTCAAAATCGCTCATGCCTTGCGCCCGGTCGAAACATCCGAAGGCGCCGCCATCTTTCATGTCCTCGGCCGCCGCGACAAACGCCCCGAGCGCGATGCGCGCAAGTCCGGCACCGATCGAGACCCGCGCAACGCCCAGGTCCGCGAGTTCCTTCCGGGTCAGGTGAAAATTTTTGCGTCCCGCGAGGATGTTGACCGGCTTGTTGACCGCGGCAAGCACCGCCGCGATCTGGTCCTTGTCCTTGAGTTGCGGTGCATAGAGGCAGTCCGCGCCCGCATCGGCGAAGGCATTCAGGCGCTTGATCGTTTCATCAAGCTCGAATTGTGTTTTCACCGGACCTTCGCTGCGCGCGGTCAAGACAAAATCCGGCGAAGCGCTCAGTTTCGCATCGACGGCGGCCTTGATCCGGTCGACAGCCGCATCGAGCGGATAGTAGGGCGCGTGCGGGTCGGTGGTGTAGTCCTCGATCGAGCATCCTGCCAGCCCGACGTCTATGGCGCCTCTGATCGTCTCGGCGACCTCGTCCGGGCTGTGTCCGAACCCGTTTTCAAGATCGCCGTTCACCGGCAGGCTGGTGGCGCTGATGATGTCGGCGGCGTGGGCGAGTGCGTCGTCGCGGGTGATATGACCCTCGGCGTCGCGCACGCCCTTGGTCCAGGCGAAGCCTGCGCTTGAGGTCGCCAGTGCATCGAACCGCATTCCATCGAGAATGCGGGCAGAACCGATGTCAAAGGGATTGGGCATGAGGAATGCCCGCCCTTTTTCGTGCAGGGCCCTGAAAGCGGCGCAACGGTCGGCGGCGGTCTGCATGGCGCAATTCTCCCTTTGGTTGTCGAAACCGGATCTGTCATCCCAAGTTTAGCACGAGATGCGGTCCCGGGACCGGACGCTTCCAAAACAAGCGCCCGGATGCCAGCACCAGTTTACCCAAAAAGAAGGAACCGGTTTGACGCGCAAGGCGAGGCCCGAAGGAAAAACTCTATGCGCCTGCCCGGGTCACCTTGGCGGCGAAACAACCCCGCTTTGCGAAATGGAGGTGCAGATAATCCACCTCCGCATTGCCTAGGAATGTCGAGATCAGCCCGGTCACCTCCGAACCGTCGATGACATCGGCGTCAACGATTTCGTGCTCCGCGTTGAAGGCGCGCACGGATAGCAGCCGGCTTGCAATGGATGGGGGAACAACACCGGGGGCCGGACGGTTCTCCAGCGCCCCGTCACCGACATAGATCGCATGGCGCGAGCGATAGGGGGTTTCGCCGGGTTGATGTTCGAAGTTCAGAAGGAACACGCGCTGTCCTTCTGCAAGGTCGGTCAGGGACACCCGGCAGGGTGCTCCGCCATCGGATACGTGCACTTGAATATTCCTGAGCGCAAGTTCGTCGTCCGGGAGCCCGTAAAGATGGGAAAACGCGCTCTCCGGCAGGGGATTGATCTGAAACATGGAACGTCTCCTCAGTTCGTCTGAGGCGACCTTAAAAACGGGTCACCCGCAAGGCGACCCGATTTGCGAGCCCCTATTGCGTGACGGTCTGCTGCCGGTGCCAGCCGACAAGCAGGATCATGCCGAGGATCACCAGATACGGCAGATGGAACCGCGTTTCATAGTGCGGGAACACGATGTATTTGGCGCAGATTGACGTGAAGGCCGCATAAAGCAGCACTTTCGACCGGAGATCCAGACGGTCGGGTGAAATGCACTTCGCGAAGAAGAGCACTAGCCCGAACAGAACCGCGACCCAGGTGAAGCCCATGACGGCCCTGACCGTCGACCGGACGAGCATTTCGACGTAGGTAACCATGGAAAAGGGTGGATCGAAATCCTTCAGTGTCGGCACGTATTCGATATGGGTGAACCACATGTGGATCCACCAGCCCGGGTGATCCGCACCGCGCGTCAGCCAGACATAGATCCCCAGGCAGGCTGCGAAGCAGGCTATCATCGCCCAGCGTCCCGGTCCGTAGATGGCGGCGAACACGAAGAACACGCCGACAAAGGCAAGATGATCCGGCCGCACGAGAAAGGCGCAAATGAGCGCAAGCGCCGCCGCTATGTCCCATTTTTCCAGATAGAAGAAGGCCGCCAGCAACAGGAAGAATGTCGCGTAGAGATCCGGCGAAACGAGTTGGGCCGCGTAGCCGAAGCTGCACAGCATGAGGAAGGCGGCGACAACGGGCCCGTGGGCCAGTGTTCCGGTCCTGCCGAGCCAGACCAGCAAAACCGCGCCGACGGCAAGGACCGACAGGAGCGAGATCAGCCGGAACGCCTCAACGGTACCGGTGACGCCAGAGAAAAGACGCGCGGTTTCGACATAGAGCACCTTGAGCCGGTAGAAACCGAGCATCGTTTCAAAGGCGTCCGCATCCTGCGCCTGATGGACACGATATGGGCGGTCCTCGGTCAGCGTGACATATTCACCGTCGCTGACATTGGCCTTCACGAGCGCGTAGGTCTTTGCATGCAGGTCTGCGCTATCGGTCGTGTCCGGCTCGATCGCGGTCGCCGTATAGGCCAGCATGTCCCAGTTCGAGACCGGGAACACCTGCACCACGGCCGCCGTCATCAGGATGAACAGGCACAGCACAGCCGCTCCGAGCCAGCTCCGCAGCGGACGGTAGATGCGGCTTGCAATACCGAATGCGGTCAGGAAAACACCTTCCAGACTACGTTGTGCAAAGTTGGACATGTCGTGAGCCTCGCCTGCGGAACCGCTTCCTTTGTCGCAAGGTCTCGTAAGAAATACGTAAACGGCCATAGGGTCCGTACCCTAGTGTCCGGCTTCATCTATAGGCGGCTTCGACCTTTGCCTGTGACAAAAATCTTTTCCGGTGCGATCTTATTCATCCAGCGGATAACTTGACCGGACACTGTCGCTCGTGCCTCCATCCGGGAAACGGGTATTGGAGGAATGATGCACGACCTCGGGGCATGGGATTACGTAATTGTCGGTGCGGGAACCGCGGGCTGCGTGCTGGCGAACCGCCTGTCGGAAGATCCCGATGTCAAGGTGCTGCTCCTGGAAGCGGGCAAGCGCGACAACTACGTCTGGGTGCACATACCGGTCGGATATCTCTACTGCATCGGCAATCCCCGGGTCGACTGGGGCTTCAAGACCGGAGCCGAAAAGGGCCTGAACGGCCGGTCGCTGCTCTATCCGCGCGGCAAGGTGCTCGGTGGCTGTTCCTCGATCAACGGCATGATCTACATGCGTGGACAGGCCTGGGACTACGATCACTGGCGCCAGCTCGGGCTGACCGGATGGGGCTGGGAAGACGTCCTGCCCTATTTCAGGAAATCGGAAGATCACTATGCCCTGGACGACGACATGCACGGCCAGGGCGGGAACCTGCGCGTGGAAGAGCAGCGCATGTCCTGGGAGATCCTCGATGCGTTCCGGGACGCCTGCGAACAGACCGGTATTCCCAAGACCGCCGATTTCAACACGGGCGACAATTTCGGATCGGCCTATTTTCAGGTCAACCAGAAATCGGGGCTGCGCTGGAATGGCGCAAAAGCCTTCTTGCGCCCGGCGCAGAACCGCTCGAATCTCAAGGTGCTGACCGAGGCACATGCCGAACGCATCGACTTTGAGAACGGCAAGGCGCGCGGACTGACGCTCGACGTCGCGGGTGAGCCGGCCACCTTGCGTGTGGACGGCGAACTGGTTCTCTCGGCGGGTTCCATCGGCTCGCCGCAACTGCTTGAACTGTCCGGGATCGGCAATTCCGAAATCCTGAAAAACGCCGGGATAGAACCGCGCGCGGAAAACCGCAATGTCGGGGAGAACCTGCAGGACCACCTGCAGCTGCGCCCGATTTTCAAGGTCAGGAACACCCTGACGCTGAACCAGATGGCGGGCAACTGGGTCGGCAAGGCGAAGATCGGGCTCGAATATCTGCTCAAGCGGTCCGGCCCCATGTCGATGGCCCCCAGTCAGCTGGGAGCGTTTGCGAAGACCGATCCGTCCTTTGAAACGCCGAATGTGCAATACCACGTGCAGCCGCTGTCCCTGCCGAAATTCGGCGAACCGCTGCATCCCTTTCCGGCGGTGACGGCAAGCGTCTGCAATCTCCGGCCCGAAAGCCGTGGCCATGTTCACATCACGACCGCGAACAAATCCGATCATCCCGAGATCCTGCCGAATTATCTCTCTGCGGAAGCCGACAAGCGGGTTGCCGCGGACGCGATCCGGCTGACCCGGCGGATCATGGCGGCCCCCGCCATGCAGCCGTTCGAGCCGGAAGAGTTTCTGCCGGGACCGGATCTGACCGACGAAGAGGATCTGGTGAAGGCTGCCGGCGAGATCGGCACCACCATTTTTCACCCGGTGAGCACCTGCCGGATGGGCACCGACGATGCTTCGGTGGTGGACGGACGCCTCAAGCTGCGCGGATTTGACAACATCCGTGTGATCGATGCCTCCGTCATGCCGACGATCACCTCTGGAAACACCAATGCGCCAACAATCATGATCGCGGAAAAGGGTGCCGACATGATCAGGGAAGATCGCCGCGCAACGACTTGAGGGCGCTGTTGCACTCCACCTGCCGATGAGTTAGCCGTTTGACTGTCTGCGAACCTGGAACTCGAATGCACGCGCGTCTTTTTCCGATCATGGCCGTCCTGGCAGCGCTGCTTGCGCCGGCAGCGGCCGCATCCGATCTCACGGTCTTTGCCGCCGCGAGCATGCGCGAGGCGATGGAACGGATCGCGTCCGGTTTCGAGGACCAAACAGGGACGAAGGTGGTGTTCTCCTTCGCGGGCACCGGGGCACTGGCGCGGCAGATCGAGGCCGGTGCTCCCGCTGATCTTTTTGTTTCCGCAGACGCCGACTGGATGGACTATGTGACGGAAAATGGCAGCGTTGATCCTGCGGGCGTGCGGCAGGTCGCGTCCAACGCACTCGTCCTTGTCGGGGCGAGGGGGGCTGCCGCACTTGAACTTGAGGCATCGACGATCGCGGACTTCCTTAATGACCAGCGCATGGCGATGGCGGATCCGGACACGGTCCCGGCGGGTCGGTACGGCAGGATTGCGCTGGAAAACCTCGGTCTCTGGCAATCGGTTGCCGGCCGGCTTGCCCCCATGGAAAACGTCCGGATTGCCCTGGCTTCGGTGGCCAGGGGCGACACGCCGCTCGGGCTCGTTTACCGCACGGACGCGGAAGTCGAGCCGAACGTTGCCGTTCTGGCCGTACTGCCGATCTCCAGCCATCCTGAAATCCGCTATCTCGCAGCCGTTACGGAAACGAGCGCGAACCCGGCCGCCGAACCTTTTCTGGATTATCTCACCGGCCCCGATGCACGAGAAATCTTGCAATCTCTGGGGTTTGTGACCGATAAGGTGGAATAGTTTGCCGCCAGGAGGCACGGCCTCGAGCGGCGCGATGAGCAGCAGACCGGGCGCACGTGAACCTTTTCGACCTTCAACCCGACGAATGGCAGGCACTCCTGTTGACCTTGAGGGTCGCGGCCGTCGCGCTCGTGGTCAGCCTGCCGGTCGCTGTTCTCGTTGCCTATGTCCTCGCGCGGTATCGCTTTCCCGGCCATGGGCTGGTCAACGCGCTGGTGCATCTGCCGCTGGTCCTGCCGCCGGTCGTGACGGGCTATGTGCTCCTGATGATGTTCGGCCGGAAGGGTCCGGTCGGCGCATTTCTCAACGACACCTTCGGGATCAGCTTTGCCTTCAGTTGGACCGGCGCCGCGCTGGCTGCCGGCGTGATGGCCTTTCCGCTGATCGTGCGCCCAATCCGCCTCTCCTTCGAAGCCGTTGATCCGAAGCTGGAAGAAGCCGCGAAATCCCTCGGCGCACACAGGCTGGTCACATTTTTCACCGTGACGCTGCCGCTCGCCCTTCCCGGTATTCTCGGTGGTGCCATCCTCGGATTTGCCAAGGCCATGGGTGAGTTCGGCGCAACCATCACCTTTGTCTCGAATATCCCGGGTGAAACCCGCACACTTGCGCTTGCGCTTTATACCGCAACGCAGACCCCCAGCGGCGACCTCGCCGCCTTCAGGCTCACGCTGATCGCGGCCTTTGTCGCTTTCGCTGCCCTGATTGCGTCCGAGTTGCTGGCGCGCCACCTGCGGTCCCGTCTCGGAGGTGCCGATGCTTGACGTCGACATTGCCGGAAGGGTCGGCAGCCTGGAATTTCAGGCAAGGTTTGCCAGCGAGGGCGGCGTCACGTCGCTGTTCGGACAGTCGGGCTCCGGCAAGACGACCCTGACCAACATGATCGCCGGACTTCTGGTCCCTCAATCCGGGCGGATCGTCCTGGACGGGACGGTTCTGTTCGACGCGGCGCAGGGCGTGAACCTGCCGGTGCAGGCGCGGCGCATCGGTCATGTCTTTCAGGATGCGCGTCTGTTTCCCCATCTGAGCGTCAGGTCCAACCTCACATACGCGCGCTGGGCGGGACGGCGTGCGGGGGATCGCGATCCGGATGAAGTCGTCGAACTGCTCGGCCTGTCCCCTCTTCTGGAGCGCAAGCCGGGCCGGCTGTCGGGAGGCGAAAAGCAGCGCGTTGCCATCGGGCGGGCGCTTTTGTCCGATCCCCGTCTGCTGATCATGGACGAGCCGCTTGCCAGTCTCGACCAGGCCCGCCGCAACGACATCCTGCCCTATCTCGACCGTTTGTGCGGCGAAGCCGGCATACCGATCCTCTATGTCAGTCATTCGATCGAGGAAGTCGCGAGATTGTCCGACACGCTGGTCATCCTGTCCGACGGCCGCACGCCCGCCTATGGACCGGTTGCCGAGATGCTGACCAGAACCGACCTTGGCCGCGCGACCGGGCGTCACGAGGCCGGTGCGCTCATTCACGGCACGGTCACGGGAACCGATGGGGCATGGGGCCTGACCCTTGTCGATATCGGCGGCGCCGTCCTGCAGATCCCGGATCTGCCGGCCAAAACCGGCGATACGGTCCGGCTTCGGATCCGGGCGCGCGATGTCGCCCTTGCGCTCGAACCGCCGCAAGGCCTTTCGATCCGCAATGCGTTCGAAGCAACTATAACCAGCATTTCGGAGGAGACAGGCCCGTATGCGGAAATCCTGTGTGTTCTCAACGAGCAGACCATCCGCGCACGCATCACCCGCGCATCCGTTGCCGATCTGAAGCTCGCGGCCGGCAGGAGCGTGACCGTGCTGATCAAAAGCGTCGCCATCGACAGGCGGCAGAGAAGTCTTGTCTAGGGTACGGACTCATTTATGGGTGTGTACCCTAGCGGTTTTTCCGACCCTGACGATTTTGGTCAATTTCACGGCGGAATTTCGTGCAGTATACTGACCCGATGATGCGCAGACCAAAGCGCCGGGCGTGGCGCAAGTTGAAATTCGGCATAGGTGCCGGTCTGGTCTTGGCCACACTCCTGATCGTGTGGCTGACCGGTCTCGCCAGCCTGCGCATCACACTTGCCGAGACGGAGACCAGGGCAGAAGCGAACCTTGCCGTGCAGACCGCCGTTCTGGAGCGCCTGCTGGACAAGTTCCGTCTGCTGTCGCCCTTGCTTGCACGCGGTCCGGACATTGCGGGGCTCATTCACAATCAAAGGGTCGATGCGGAACCCGGCATTGCGGCAATTGCGGCAGGCATGTCCGGTGCGGAGGAAATCTGGCTCATGGACGCGTCCGGCAAGGTGATCGTGTCCAGCCAGGAAAGCGTCCCGGCGAACGCGATCGGCGGTGCCAGGACAATACCTCACGCCTTTGCGCAGGCGAGCCAGGGTCAGCTCGGCAGGGAATTGATCCCGGGAACGCCGGAAACACCGTCCAACTACGTCTTTGCGTCGCCCCTAAGGCGGGGTGACACGTTCCTTGGCGTGCTGGCCGTGCGCGTGAGCCTCGATGACGTCGAGCAGGCCTGGGCCTTGAGCAAGGACCCGATCCTCGCTCTTGATGGCAGGAACCGGGTGGTCGTTTCCAATGTCCCCGAGCTGAGGGGCCGCACGAGAGACGAGCTCGACCCGAGCTGGAACGTTGCCGACCTGTCGCTGGCGGGGCGCATGCAATTGCTGCTTCCTGCCGCCGGTGCCCGCAATTCGCACATGCAGCTGACGTCGAACCTTCCGGTGCTGGAGTGGGAAGTGCGCACGCTTGTGGACATTGAGGATGCGCGCCGTCAGTCCGGATGGGCAATGCTTGTGGCCCTGCTGGTCTGTGTCATCGCTGCGGGCGGTATCTGGTTTCTGATTGCCCGGCGCAAGGAGTTCGTGCGCGAGGAGCGGCGCAACAGGGCGTCGGCCCTTCGTCTGGAGCGCCGCGTCCAGAGCCGGACCGCGGAACTGCGCCGGGCGAACACCCATCTGGAGCGCGAAGTTCGGGAGCGCAAGCAGGCGGAAGCCAGTTTGCGCCAGACGCAGGCGGAACTTGTCCAGGCGGCCAAGCTGGCAACGCTCGGGCGCATGTCCGCGGCGCTCAGCCATGAATACAACCAGCCCCTGGCGGCGATCCGGTCCGACGCGGAAATTGCGGAAATGCTGATCGACCGCAACCGTGCGGACGAGGCAAAATCCAACCTGACGCGTATCGGTGGGATGGTCACCCGAATGGGCGAAATCGCAAAGACTCTCAAGGGTTTCAGCCGGCGTTCCGGCACGGATATCAAACCCGTTTCCCTGCGCCAGGCGATCGACGAGGCCCTTCTCCTGCTGCAGCCGCAGATCAAGCAAAGCGGTTTCGTGCTGAACCTCGACCTTCCGGAGGAAGACATTATCGTCAAGGGTGGCCGCATCCGCCTCGAACAGGTGATCATCAATCTGCTGTCCAATGCGTTCGACGCGGTGCAGTCCTGTGCCACACCGATGGTCGGTCTTTCGCTTGTGCGCGAGGACCGGGAGGCGGTTCTGCAAGTCGCCGACAACGGCACCGGGATCGACCAGGAAACGCTGCCGCAGATCTTCGACCCGTTTTTCACCACCAAGGATGTCGGCGCCGGTCTTGGATTGGGCCTGTCGATCGCCTACAAGATCGTCCATGATTTTTCCGGAACGCTGAAGGCGGAAAACCGGGAAGGCGGAGGCGCGGTCTTCACCATGCGCTTGCCGATCGCGGACAAACAGGTGCTGGCGGCGGAATAGGACATGGATCAGGCAACGGTTCTGTTGATCGATGACGAAGAGGCGCTCAGGGGTTCCCTGAGCCAGGGTCTGGAACTGAGCGGCCAGGACGTTTTTGCGACCGGAGCGCCCGAACAGGCGCTTGAACGCATCAATCGCGGGTTCTACGGCGTTCTCGTCACCGATATCCGCATGCCGGGAACGGACGGCTTTCAGGTCATGAAATCGGCGTTCGAGATCGACCCGGCGCTCCCTGTCGTTCTGATCACCGGACACGGCGATGTCCCGCTGGCCGTCGAGGCGATGCGGGCCGGTGCCTATGATTTTCTGGAAAAACCCTTTTCCGTGTCGCATCTAGCATCCGTTGTGGAGCGAGCGCTGGACAAGCGCCGACTCGTCCTGGAGAACCGCAAGCTGCGCGAGGAACTGGCCGACAGAACGGGACTCGAAAGCCGTCTCGTGGGCCGGACATCGGTGATGGACCTGCTGCGGAAGAACGTGACGGCACTGGCCACGACGGACGCGGATGTGCTGATCCTCGGAGAGACGGGATCAGGCAAGGAAGTCGTCGCCCGGGCTCTTCACGACGAAGGGCCGCGCAAGGTGAAACCCTTCGTCGCGCTCAATTGCGGCGCCTTGCCCGCCGAGATCATCGAATCGGAACTTTTCGGCCATGAGAAGGGTGCCTTCACCGGCGCAAGCGGGCAACGCATCGGCAAGCTGGAACATGCGCATGGCGGCACGGTGTTTCTGGACGAGATCGAATCCATGCCGCTCGAACTGCAGGTCAAGCTGCTGAGGGTGATCGAAACCAGGACGATTGAGCGTCTCGGCTCCAACAAGGCGATCGACCTCGATGTCCGCTTCATTGCGGCGACAAAGGAGGATCTGGAGGAGGCCGGCAAAGACGGCCGCTTCCGGCTCGACCTGTTCTACCGGCTCAACGTGGTTCACGTCGCCATCCCGCCCTTGCGGGACCGGCTCGAGGACATTCCGCTCCTGTTCCGGCATCTGGCCGTAGAGGCAAGGGCGCGCTACCGGCGCGAGATACCCGACATCACCGAAGCCTACCTCGCCGGTCTCATGGCGCGCGACTGGCCCGGCAATGTGCGCGAGTTGCGCAATGTCGCCGACCGGTTCGTCCTTGGTCTGGAACAACAGGCAGAGCCGGCATCGGCAACGGGCGCAAGCCTCTTCGAACAGGTTGCCGGGTACGAGAAGGCGCTGATTGCCGCGGAACTGAAGCGCAACGGCGGAGCCATCAAGCCGACTTACGAAAATCTCGGGCTGTCCCGGAAGGCGCTCTACGAGAAAATGCGAAAATACGCGCTCGGCAAGGATGAAAGCGAGCTTGTCTAAGCGTTCGCGGTCATTGCGATGTCACGGCATGGATTGCAGGGTCGAGCCCTGCAATGACCGCAGAGAGATACTTTTCCGAGGAGAATCCGCGCCTCCGCGTCATGCCATGACTTGATCATGGCATCCATGCCGATACAGCGCGGGTTCTTCAGGGTGTTTTGGGGTTCAAGCCGACGAACAGCAATATGGCCCAAAACAAAAAGCAACGCCGGATGTCACAAAGCCGGCTGTTCGTTCGTCGAAGGGGTGTCACCCTCTTTAACTTCAAATGGAAGACACCCATGACGACAGAAAACTCCATCAACTATCTCGACCATGTTCCGGGCGTGCTGCAACGGTTTGAGGCGGCGAGCATCGAAATCGGCAAGACCGAACTGGCCCCCGGTTTGCGGCATCTCGTCGAATTACGCGCCTCCCAGATCAACCAGTGCGCCTATTGTGTAAAGATGCATACCGGCGAGGCGCTCAAGGACGGCGAGAGCCACCAGCGGCTTGAGCGCATCACGGTCTGGCGTCATGTCGACGACTTCACCGCGGCGGAAAAGGCGGCATTCGCCTGGACGGAAGCGCTGACCGGTCTCGGCCTCGATACGGACTACGGCACGTTGCGCGTCGATCTGCGCGCGCATTTCAGCGATGGCGAGATCAGCGCGCTTACCTCCGCGGTGGCCATGATCAATCTCTGGAACCGCATCCAGGTATCCAACCACTGACGGCTCGGGAGGGCGGCATGAGCAGAACGTCGGACGACATGATCTTCGCAGACATGAGGGGCCGCCTCATCGGGCTGGCCTATCGCATGCTCGGGTCGATGGCGGATGCCGAGGACGCCGTGCAGGACACCTTCATCAAGTGGCAGGATGCGGACCGTGCGCAGATCGCCAATCCGGAGGCCTACCTGACGACAGTCTGCACCAACAGGTGCCTGGATTATCTGAAAGCCGCCCACAGGAAGCGGGTCGACTATGTCGGCCCGTGGATCCCGGAACCGCTGCAGATCGATGCCGGAACGGACCCGGAGGCCGATCTGGACCGGGCCCAGTCGCTCACGACCGCCTTTTTGCTCCTGCTTGAACGTCTGACCCCGAAGGAACGGGCGGCTTATCTCCTGCGTGAAGTGTTCGGCAAATCCTATGGCGAGGTCTCCGAGATCCTCGGTCTCCGCGAGGCGTCCTGCCGTCAGCTGGTCTCGCGCGCGGGCCGGTTTGTCCGCTCGCAGGCATCGCGTTCCGCACCGACGCCGGAGCAGCAGGATGTTTTCCTGAAGGCATTCCTGTCGGCAGTCGAGACGGGTTCGCCGGATGAACTCGCCGATGTTCTGGCGGAGTCCGTCCAGCTGCGCACGGACAGCGGCGGCAAGGCGGCCGCGATCAGCCGGGTCATCGAGGGGCAGGAAGTCGTCGGCTTCATCACGAGGGCGATCAGCCGTTTGTGGGTCCGCGATCAGATCGTCGAACTTCAGATCAACGGGATGCGCGGCCTGGCACAGCTAGAAGACGGCAGGATCGTCACCGCCATGACGCTAGGCTTCACGGATGAGGGCAAGGTCGATCAGATCTATATCGTCCGAAATCCGGAAAAGCTTGAACGCCTTGCGGCGCCGACACGGCACGATCCCAGCAACGGAGCGCTCTGGCAATAACGCGGCACGCTGGCGGCCCATGATGTGTCGGTTTCGACACATTCGGGTTTCGCATGTGTCGAAACCTGCACACGCAATAAGAAATCCCCCGGACTGTCCCCGGTGACCCAGTCTGATAACCTGCGGAAATCAGCGCTTTTGGACGGGTCACAGGGAACTGGCACACGATTTGCCAATAAGTGTGCGACCAGCCTCCGCGCTGTCCGGCCCTAACGGCCGTCATATTGAAATGTCTGGGAGGACATCCGATGAAAAAGTTTGTAATTGCCGCTGCGACGGCAGCTTCCTTTGCCATGACGTCTTCGGCCTTTGCCGCCGATGACTGCTCCGACGGCGAAGTTGTCATCAAGTTCAGCCACGTGGTCGCGGCCCAGGGCCACCCGAAGGGTGAAATGGCAACCGCTCTTGCCGATCGCATCAACAAGGAAATGGACGGCAAGGCCTGCATGCAGGTATTCCCGTCATCGCAGCTCTTCGACGACAACAAGGTCATGGAAGCCCTGCTGCTGGGCGACGTCCAGCTGGCCGCTCCTTCCCTGTCGAAGTTCGAATCCTATACGCTGAAATACCGCGTCTTCGATCTGCCGTTCCTGTTTTCCAACATGGATGCCGTGACCACCTTTACCAAGGGTGAAAAAGGTCAGGAACTGCTCGGCGCAATGTCCGACTACGGTTTTGTCGGACTTGGCTACGTCTTCAACGGCCTGAAGCAGTTTTCCGCCGACAAGCCGCTGATGCTGCCGACCGACGCCAAGGGCCTGAAATTCCGAGTCCAGACCTCCGACGTTGCCGTTGCAATGATCGAGGCACTTGGCGCCAACGCCCAGAAACTTGCCTTTAAGGAAGTCTATGGTGCGCTTCAGACCGGCGTTGTCGACGGACAGGAAAACACCTGGTCCAACATCTACACCCAGAAGTTCTTTGAAGTGCAGGACGGCACCACCGAGACCAACCACCAGCTGCTGACCTACCTGGCCGTGACGTCGCAGGAGTGGCTCGACAGCCTGGATGCCGACGTCAAGGACCAGTTCCTGACGATCTTCAACGAGGTCGCCGACGAGTACAATGCGCGGGCGGCGCAGATCAACGAAGAGAACAAGAAGAAGATCATGGAAAATGGCGGCGAAGTCCGTCAGCTGACGCCTGAAGAGCGCGATCAGTGGGTTGAGACAATGAAGCCGGTCTGGGACAAGTTCCGTGACGATATCGGCCAGGACGTCATCGATGCTGCGGTGTCGTCCAATCAGGCAAGCTAAGCTGCCTTGACTTGAGTGATCCTTCGAGGGAGGCCTCCGGGCCTTCCTCGTCCATCACCAAATTTCTGAAAAATCTGAATACTCTCAACGGGGGAGGGTAATATGGGCTCCTGGTTGGCCACATACTGGCCGGTCGTGATGATTGTCGCGTTTTTCTGTCTCTATGTCGTGCTTGACTATGTCCGGCCGAAACTCATCGAAGCGCTGGACGAAACGTTTATCGCAATCATCCTCGCGCTGATGACCCTTGTGACATTTTCCCAGGTGGTCGCGCGCTATGGCTTCAACTCAGGCTGGGGTGGTGCGCTCGAATTCACACGTGTGCTGTTCGCGTGGCTGATCCTGTTCGGCATGAGCTACGGCATCAAGATCGGAGCCCATCTTGGTGTCGACGCAATCATCAACCTTTTGCCCAAGCGCCTGTTCCGCGTTGCCGCTCTGCTGGGCGCCGCGCTGACCATCCTCTATGCGGCGCTGCTGTTCGAGGCGGCCTGGCTCGGTGCGCTTCTTTCCCTTGAAAACAAGGGCTCCAGCGGCGGTGCCTACGCCTACGTCGCCAGGTTCTACAAGCTGCCGATCGGCATGGAAGACCTGAAGTGGCCGACCTTCATCATCGAGTTTTTCGAGGTTCGCGAGCGCGTTCCCCGCTGGATACCCTACATCATTCTGCCGATCGGGCTGGCATTGCTGGCTTATCGGTCCGTTCAGGCATTCGTCCTGATCCTTCTTGGAAAAAAGGACGCCATCATCGCCGCCCACGAGGCGGAAGAGCTGGTGGCCGAAAACAAAGACGTACTGAAGGACTAGGCCGATGGAAACCGCATTTCTGTTCATTTTCGTATTCGGCTTCCTGTTCCTCGGGGTTCCGATTGCCGTCTCGCTTGGCCTCTCGGCCGTTCTCTACATCGCCCTGTTCAGCCATGACTCGATGAGTTCCGTGGCCGTCCAGCTGTTCAACGCGTCGCAGAACTTCACCCTTCTGGCGATCCCGTTCTTCATTCTGGCCTCCAGCTTCATGTCGACCGGTGGCGTTGCCCGGCGCATCATCCGTTTCTCGATCGATGCTGTCGGCTGGATACGCGGCGGTCTTGCCATCGCGGCCGTCTTTGCCTGCATGCTGTTCGCGGCGCTGTCCGGCTCGTCTCCGGCCACGGTTGTCGCCATTGGCACGATTGCCATCGCCGGGATGCGCCAGGCGGGTTACACCAAGGAATTCGCCGCCGGTGTGATCGCCAATGCGGGCACGCTCGGCATCCTCATTCCGCCGTCGATCGTCATGGTCGTCTATGCCGCAGCCACCAATGTTTCGGTCGGCCGCATGTTCTTTGCCGGTGTCGTCCCCGGCATCATCGCGGGCCTGATGCTCATGACCGCGATCTACATCATGGCGCGGGTCAAGAAGCTGCCGGCGCAGCCCTGGGCAGGCTGGAAGGAACTCTGGAGTTCGGTATCGCAGGCCGCCGTCGGTCTGTTCCTGATGGTCATCATTCTGGGTGGCATTTACGGCGGGATCTTCACGCCGACGGAAGCGGCGGCCGTTGCCGCTGTCTATGCCTGCCTGATCGCGCTCTTCGTCTATCGGGACATGGGGCCGCTGGCCGGCGTCGGCTGGGTCGAGGAAAAAGACGGCGCCTTGGGCCTGACCGGGTTCAAGACCATCACCTATGCGGTTGTCGCGGTCTTTGTCTGGTCGGGACTGGCCTACATCTTCACCGAGCGCGCGGCCCTCTTCGGCATCGACAGCGCTGTTGTCCTGGTCGCGGCTCTGGTGGGGTATCCGATACTGCGGCACGGCCTTGCGCCGGCGGAACTGCCGGCGACCTACGCGGTCGGCGGCAAGGTCTGGGGCCGGAACCTCGGCATGATCGGCTGGAAATTTCTGCCGGCACTGTTCCACAAGGACACCAAGAAGGTGCTGACGGATTCGTCGAAAACGACGATCATGCTGATGTTCATCATCGTCAACGCCCTGCTGTTCGCGCACACGCTGACGGCCGAACAGATCCCCCAGTTCATCACGGACTGGATGGTCGAAGCCGGGTTCAACTGGTTCACCTTCCTGATCGCGGTCAACATCATCCTGTTGATCGGCGGTCAGTTCATGGAGCCCTCGGGCCTGCTGCTGATCGTGGCACCCGTGGTGTTTCCGATCGGGCTGGAACTCGGCGTCGATCCGATTCACCTCGGCATTCTGATGGTCGTGAACATGGAAATCGGCATGATCACGCCGCCGATCGGTCTGAACCTCTTCGTGACGTCGGGGATCACGGGCATGAGCCTCGTGCAGGTGGTGAAGGCCGCGGCACCGTTCGTTCTGGTGTTGTTGCTGTTCCTGATCCTGGTGACCTATGTCCCGGCGCTCTCGACCTTCCTGCCCTACTACTTCATGGGGCCGGAAATCATCATCCAGTAACTCGGGTGCAATCGATCTGCAGGCGGCCGGAATTCTCCGGCCGCTTCTGCTTGCCCGGCGGGCGGCTTGTTGACAGGCGGCAGGCGACGTTCTTTAGTTTTTCAAAGAACAGCGGGAGCCTTTGATGACGACCGACACCGATCCGTTTTCCGGATTCTCCGACATCGTGACGCACGCGGATGAGCTTGAGGACATCACCGGCAAGCCGCTGCCGCAGATCGTTGCAAAGGAGATACCGGCGCTCGATCCCATTTGCCGGACATTCATTGAGCGCGCGCCCTTCTGCTTCCTGGCAACCGCGAACCCGGGCGGGCATGTCGACGTGTCCCCAAGAGGCGACCCTCCCGGATTTGTCAGGATCCTGAGCGAATCGCTGCTCGCGATCCCCGACAGGCCCGGAAACAGGCGTGTCGACACGTTTCAGAACATTCTGGCGGACCCGCGGATCGGCCTGCTGTTCATGGTGCCGGGCCGGGGTGAAACCCTGCGCATCCGAGGAGAGGCCAGGATCGTCCGCGACCCGGACCTGCTCGCCTCCATGGCCATCAATGACCGGCCACCGAAACTTGCGCTTGTCGTCCATGTGCGCAGTGCCTTCATGCACTGCCCGAAATGGGTTTTCCGCTCGGGCATCTGGCAGCCGGACAAGTGGCCGAATACCGATGGCATGGCGGACATGAACGAGGCCATGGTCAAGCACGCCAGGATCGCGATGAGCCCGGACGAATGGTTTGAAAACCTCAAGGAAAAGGGCGAACTGGACCTCTGGTAGCGTCGGCAAGCGCAGACCGCTGCGGATAGAAACGAAAAAGCCGGTCCAATGGACCGGCTGTGACGCTTCAGAAACTGCAGGCTGTATTCAGACGATGCTACCCAGCTTCATGGCAACGCTCATGTCGCCCTCGACCTGCATCTTGCCGCCCATGAAAGCGCTTGTCGGGTTGAGGTCGCCCGACAGCAGGTCCGCGAGATCCTCTGCCGAGATCTTGATCGTGCAGTCCGCGTCCGCATCGTCATTGCTGACATCCGATCCCTGCAGGAAGATGACGCCGTCACCACCCAGGTCGAACTTGACGCTTTCCTCAATGCCGCCGCCGGCGACCTTGCCACGAACACCTTCCGTGAGCTGTTCCAAGGACATGAATTTTCTCCCATCTTGGCCTGGCCAGTGCCAGTCTTCGATCCTCTTGAAGCATGACCTTTACGTAATCGTCAAGAGAGAAATGTGTTGCTGCCGCAGGCGGTGAGCAGGTCGCTCAGTGATTGTCCCTCGGCAGTCCTCTTTTGTGGGCAACGTCCTGATATTTGACGGCCGGTTCAAGCACCATGCCCTTGTCAAACTGTCCGACAATGCCGCGCTGGATTTCCTGCCAGGGGGTCTGGCTTTCGGCGATCTCGAACCCGCCGGCCGCTTCGAGATCCGCGCGGCGCTGCGCCAGTTCCTCGTCCGAAATCAGGATGTTCGCCGTGCCCTTCCTGAGGTCGATCCGGACACGGTCATCGGTCTTGAGCAAGGCCAGGCCGCCCATTGCGGCAGCCTCTGGGGACGCGTTCAGGATGGACGGAGACCCGGAGGTACCGGACTGGCGGCCGTCACCGATGCACGGCAGGGCGGTGACGCCGCGCTTGATCAGGGCAGCGGGTGGCTGCATGTTGACGACCTCGGCGCCGCCGGGATACCCGATCGGGCCGGTGCCGCGGATGAACAGCATGCAGTTTTCATCGATCTGCAGACCCGGGTCGTCGAGCCGGTCGTGATAGTCTTCGGGGCCTTCGAACACGATCGCACGGCCTTCGAAAGCTTCCGGATCGTCCGGGTTGGAGAGATAGCGGTCTCTGAATTCATCCGAGATCACGCTGGTTTTCATGATCGCGCTGTCAAAGAGATTGCCCTTCAAATTGATGAAGCCGGCCCGCTCCATCATCGGCGCGTCGAACGGTTTGATCACCTCCGGCAGATCGGTGACGATCCCCTCGCAGTTTTCGGCAATGGTCTTGCCGTTTGCCGTCAGCGCGTCCGGATGCGGCAGCTTGCCGTGGCGCAGCAGTTCGGCGACGACGGCCGGGACCCCGCCCGCGTGGAAATAGTCTTCCCCGAGATACGCGCCGGCCGGCTGCAGATTGACCAGCAGCGGCACGTCATGACCGAGGTTCTGCCAGTCGTCATTGTCGAGTTCGACGCCGACATGGC
Organism: Roseibium sp.; assembly: GCF_965232425.1. Classification (GTDB taxonomy): domain Bacteria; phylum Pseudomonadota; class Alphaproteobacteria; order Rhizobiales; family Stappiaceae; genus Roseibium. The sequence goes on along the minus strand of NZ_OZ246971.1, from coordinate 2,278,885 downwards.
GCGCAACCCCGTTCAGGTGGATGGGGGCGTTGGTGGACCCGCCGATCGCTGAATTGATCACGACGGCGTTCTCGAACGCCTTCCGCGTCATGATGTCGGACGGTTTCCGGTCCGCGTGAACCATTTCGACAATGCGTTTGCCGGTTTCAAAGGAGATTGCGCCCCGCTCCCGGTAAGGCGCCGGTATTGCGGCAGCTCCGGGCAGCTGCATCCCGAGTGCCTCGGCGAGGGAGTTCATCGTTGTCGCCGTTCCCATCGTGTTGCAGTACCCGACGGACGGCGCTGCGGAGGCAACAAGGTCCATGAAGCCGGCATAGTCGATTTCACCGGCGGCAAGCATCTGGCGCGCCTTCCAGACGATGGTGCCTGACCCGGTGCGCTCGCCCTTGTACCAGCCGTTGAGCATCGGACCGACGGAGAGCGCGACGGCCGGAATGTTGACCGTGGCAGCCGCCATCAGGCAGGCAGGCGTGGTTTTGTCGCAACCGATCGTCAGAACGACACCGTCAATCGGGTAGCCGTAGAGAAGTTCGACCAGCCCGAGATAGGCAAGGTTCCGGTCCAGAGACGCCGTCGGCCGCTTGCCGGTTTCCTGGATCGGATGGACCGGAAACTCGAAGGCGACGCCGCCGGCGTCGCGAATGCCTTCGCGAACGCGCTTGGCCAGTTCAAGATGATGCCGGTTGCAGGGAGACAGGTCCGACCCGGTCTGCGCAATGCCGATAATGGGTTTACCGGATTGCAGTTCTTCCCGCGTGATGCCGAAATTCAGATAGCGCTCGATGTAAAGCGCCGTCATGCCGGGGTTTCCCGGATTGTCGAACCAGGCCGCGGACCGCAGCTTCGGCGTTTTGTTCTCGCTCATGGCGCCTCATCCCTCAATCTTTTCAAGTCTTGGGGCAGGATAAACACCAGGCATCAGAAACTGTAAAGGCGGTCAGGGTGCAAAGTGGTTCCACCTTTTGAGATTCTTGCGTTCAGGAACGCACCGGCAAAGTGCCAGTGACGGAAATCCGGGCAAAAATCAGAAGAATGGCAATTGCAGCACCGAACACCACCGGGGCGGACAAGAGCGGAAACACGCCGGTGGCACCCAGCAGTCCGCAACATGACCAAAGCGCAACAAGGGTCTGTCTTGCGCGCGAGGCGAGCAGATCGCGCCGGCTTGCCAGGGCCTTGAGGGCAGGGAAAGCGCCGATATCCTGCGTGTCGCTGACGGCAATCGGACGGGCGTCGTCCATGCGGTCCGGAGCGGATGGGGTGGCTTCGAACAATTCCAGCGCGCGTCTGTCGTCCGAAAGGGACAGGCGCAGACATGTCCCGGGCGCAAAGAGGCGCAAGGATGCCTCTTGTGCCGTTTCACCGGGTTTGGGGTCGTCCGGAGCATTCATGCCGAGCATCTCCGCCAGCGCTTCCCGCGTCTTCTGGCTGTCGCTCGTGTGAAGCCAGGGTTCCAGACCTTCGTTTCGCAGCGCACGGCCGGCAACGCCGGCATCGGGTCGCAAGGTTCCTTCAAGCCCGAGCACGCCGACGACCCGTCCGCCGACGGCAACACGCAGCACGGTCTTGCCGTCCGATTCCAGCGAACGGGCGATGGCGTCGGCGGTAAAACTGTCGATCTTGAGACGCTTCAGCAGGTCGGTGCTGCCAAGGACAACGGTCTGCCCGCCCAACAGGGCGACTGCGCCCAGCCCGGGTGCCGGGTCATATCTGTCGGGAGACCGCAGGGTGACGCGCCACTGGACGGCAAGCTGGCGCAGGGCGTGTGCAATCGGATGCGTTGCATGCGCTTCGGCGGATGCTGCCACGGCGAGCAGCGTCCTGGGTTCGTTGTCGAACGCCATCACGTTGCTGACCATCAGGTCAGGCCCGGACATGATCGCCGTTTTGTCTATCAGGATGTGCTGCGCGCGCGCAATCACCGGGAATGCTCCGGGTGCCAGGTCACGCGCACCGGCACCTGCGGCCGCGCGGTGAAAGATCTTGTCGGCAAAGGCATTGATTCCGTCGACGAGACCGGGCCACGAAAGCACGAGGGCTGCCGCGAAAGCGGCTGGACTTGCCGGCGGATCAATGACCAGCCACACGGAGGCCGACAGGGTTGCGAGTGCGATTGAGCCGCTCGCCTCCAGCAACCCGCTTCGGTCACCCCGCGCTGGCAGCATGGCGAAACCGGCCGATCGCTGGATCATCAGGATCGCACCTGCGAGCGCCGGAACGATCGCCTCGTTTGTCCGGAAATCACCCAGGGTTTGCAGCAAGGCGGTCAGGACGAGGAGAGACAGGCTGAGGCAACACGTGATGACAGTCATGGGTCTGCCGGCTTCCTCGGTGAGGCGCAGGCTGAGCGGCAGAAAGGCGAAGATCGCCGAAAACATGCTGAAGATCAGAGCGGAATGGTCCCCGAAAGGTCCGCGCGGCGTCAAAAGGCGGCCGTTGCTCCATCCAGCTTGCTGCAATGCGAACAGCAGAAAGATAAGGGAGATACAAATGAATGCGCACCAAGTCGTTGTTTGGACGGGCGTTTTCGGCATTTTTCCGCGGCTTTCGAAACGAGAATCGTTTGGGGTTTCAAGGAACGCGTTTGACTCAAGTTGCCGGACATCTTCCGGAAAACGGCTTCAAGCATGTGGAGGCGGGGCGAGGCTGGCAATGCCGCGAAGCCGATCTGGCCCGCCCCGCAGCTCCAAATTGGTCAAACATTAGTCATTATTGCTGACGATTTGTGCGGCATCGCTCTTGCGATGCAAGCGAACCTTAGGGAATATGCGAACCATATCAAAGTAGAGTCGAAACAATTTAAAGACTCAATCAGAATTATTTTCTAGGAATGAGAGTATTTTGAATAAGTGGGTCGCAGGGAGAGCCCCTCAGCTCTCCCTGCTTTCCTTTTCCCAAGATGAGCGCAGAGTTCAGTTTGCAAATTATGGCAAGACAACCCGAAACGCGCGCAAGAACATGAAGTCCGTTTAATCTAGACTTCAAGCGCGGCGCTGGTCCGGCAATAATTGCCGCCACCGGACTCGATTGTGGTTATCTTGATCTGGCCACCGGGGAATCGGCGCGCGGAAGCGAGTCAAGTCCGAGGCATGCCCGAACCAACAGAATCGATGTCGCCGCTGGCTACCGCCCGGTAGCTCCGAGGATCGCATGCTATAGCGGCGATGCTCCTGCGTGACAGGGGCGATGGCCGGGGCAGGCCGCCGGATCAGCCGGCCGGAAGCTGCCCTAAGTCGTCTCCAGATTGGCGCGGGAGAGCAGTTCCATTGACGGCATGAGATCCAGAAGCTCCCGTGTGTAGGGATGTTTCGGGGCTTCGAAGAGATCGTCGCAGTCGGAAACCTCGCAAAGTTCGCCGTTGCGCATCACGCCGATCCGGTTGCACATCTGCCTGATGACGGCGAGATCGTGACTGATGAACAGCATCGTCAGGCCGAGTTCCTGTTGCAGATCCTTCAGCAGGTTGAGGATCTGGGCCTGGATGGACACATCCAGCGCCGACGTCGGTTCGTCGCAGATCAGGAAGCGCGGCCTGGTGGCAAGTGCACGCGCGATGGATATGCGCTGGCGCTGCCCGCCTGAAAACTCATGCGGGAACTTCTGTCCGGCCTGGGCTCCGAGACCCACGTGATCGAGCAGGTCGTCGACGATCTGCCTCACTTCGGCATTGCCGGAGGCGAGTTTGTGAAACTTGATCGGTTCCGCAATGATGTCACGCACGCGCATGCGGGCATTGAGCGACGAATAGGGATCCTGAAAGATCATCTGCATCTGGCGACGCATCGCCAGCACGTCTTTCCGGTTCTTGAGTGACGTCAGCTCTGTTTTCCCGAACAGGATCGACCCGCCTGTCGGGTCGTAGAGGCCGGTGATCAGGCGCGCGATTGTCGATTTGCCGGATCCGCTCTCTCCGACAAGGCCGAAGGTTTCGCCCTGCTGGATGTCGAAGCTCACCTTCTTGACGGCCTGGAAGTATTTCCTGCGCGAGGGAAAAACGCTCCCGCGAACCTCGAACCGCATGTCCAGGTCGCGGATCTGGACGAGAGGACCCGTGATCTTCTCATAGTCCCGGGACTTGCCCAGCCAGTGCGTGGAGATGTCGATGTGTTTCTGCGGTGTGCCCGCCTTTTCGATGTAGTTGACCACCGGAAAGCGTTCCACCTTCACGTCCGGGCGGGGAACGGCGGAAATCAGGCTTTGCGTGTAGGGGTGCTGCGGCGCGCCGAGCACCTGCGTGGTCTCTCCGTATTCGACGAGGTCACCGTGATACATGACGGCGACATGGTCGGTAATGTCGGCAATGACCCCCATATCGTGGGTGATCACCAGCATGGCCACATTCCGTTCCTCGCACAGCTTCTTCATCAGTTCGAGGATCTGGGCCTGGATCGAGACGTCCAGTGCCGTGGTCGGTTCGTCCGCGATGACCAGTTCCGGCTCCGCGCACAGGGCGAGCGCGATCACGACACGCTGGCGCATCCCGCCCGAGAACTGGTGCGGATACTGCTTGATGCGTTCCGCCGGGTTGGGGATGCCGACCGCGTCGATCAGTTCGATCGCGCGTTTCTGCGCGTCCCTCGCCGACAGCGGCAGGTGCGTTCGAATTGTCTCGACAAGCTGGGATTCGACGGTCTGCAGCGGATCGAGCGATGTCAGCGGATCCTGAAAGATCATGCCGATCTTCCGGCCGCGCAGCAGCCGTTTTTCCTTGTAGGGCAGGTTGTCGATGCGTTTTCCGTGAAGGAAAACCTCTCCGCCTGCGATGCGGCCGGGCTCCTGCAGGAGGCCGATGACGGCATTGCCGACCGTAGACTTGCCCGCGCCTGATTCTCCGACCACGCCAAGGATCTTGCCGGCGTCCACGCTCATGTCGACGCCGTCGACCGCAACGAACACGGATTTTCTGCCCGGGAACTCGACGGTGAGGTCCTTGATATCCAGAACGTTCATGGTGCCCTCACCGCAGTTTCGGGTTGAGGGCGTCGCGCAGCCAGTCGCCCAGAAGGTTGACGTTCAGGACCAGTAGCGCAAGCGCCAGGCCGGGGAAGATCGCGATCCACCATTCGCCGGAATAAAGGAAGTCGTTTCCGATCGCGATCAGCGTTCCCAGCGAAGGTTGCGTTGGCGGCATGCCGACCCCAAGGAACGACAGCGTCGCCTCGGTGACGATGGCAAGCGCGAGATTGATTGTTGCGATGACCATGACCGGTCCCATCACGTTGGGAAGGATATGGCGCACCATGATGATGACGGCCGGAATGCCGATGACGCGTGCCGCCTGAACGTATTCCTTGTTCTTTTCCACCATCGTCGACCCGCGCACCGTGCGCGCATACTGAACCCAGAACGACAGTGCCAGCGACACGATCAGGATATAGAATGCGAAAAATTCACGATCGACACCGCCGAAAATCCCGGCGGCGATACCGTCGATCAGCAGCGCGATCAGGATTGCTGGAAAGGTCAGCTGGACATCGGCAACGCGCATGATGAACGAATCGACGCGTCCGCCCATGTACCCGGCGACGAGGCCGAGCGAAATGCCGAGAACGGCGGCCGCGATCACCGAGCAGAACCCGATGATCAGGGAAATCCGCATCCCGTAGAAGATGCCGGAGAGCAGGTCTCTGCCCTGGTCGTCGGTGCCCAGAAGGAAACGCGGGTCCGAGTATTCCTGCCAGATGGGCGGAACGCGGGCATCGAGGATCGAAATCGTCGCCAGGTCGAACGGATTGTGCGGCGCGACCCAGGGCGCCAGAAACGACAGCAGAAACAGGATCAGCGTGGCGATTGCGGCGACAACGGTGATCTTTGACCGCAGGAACGAATGGAACAGGTCACTGTCCAGAATTCGGGACACACGGCCCGTCGGCGGCTTCTCGTTTGACCGGTCCTGAACGGCGGCCGTGACTTCTTCATTGGAGACATATGGCATCTGGAGTGTCCCCTTATGGCCGTCCGACCCGCAGGCGCGGATCGATATAGAAGTAGAGAATGTCCACGATGAAGTTGATCGCAACGAACAGGAATGCGGTCAGCAGCAGGTAGGCGGACATGATCGGGATGTCGACGTTCTGGACGGCTTGCAGGAACAGAAGCCCCATGCCCGGCCAGTTGAACACCGTCTCCGTGATCGTGGCAAAGGCGATGATGGCGCCAAGCTGCAGGCCGGTGATCGTGATCACGGGAACCAGCGTGTTTTTGAGCGCATGCCTGAAATGCACGAGCCGGTCCGGCAGGCCGCGTGCGCGCGCGAACTTGATGTAGTCCGTCCGGATCACTTCCAGCATCTCGGCGCGGATCAGCCTCATGATCAGTGTCATCTGGTATAGCCCGAGCGTGATCGAGGGAAGGATCAGGGCCTTCAATCCGGATGCGGTCAGAAACCCGGTGGTCCACCACGAACCGATCTGCACGGTGTCGCCGCGTCCGAAGCTCGGCAGCCATTGCAGGGTGACGGAGAACAGGAAGATGAGCAGAATGCCGATGAAGAAGGTCGGTAATGAAATCCCGACAAGCGAGACGGACAGGAACAGCTTGGAAATGGGCGATTCCCGGTTAAGACCAGCATAGATCCCCATTGGGATGCCGACCACCAGCGCAAACAGCGCGGAGGTCAGACTGAGTTCCAGAGTTGCCGGGATACGTTTGGCGAAGAGCTCCGAAACAGGCTGGCGGAACTGGTAGGACGTGCCGAAGTCGAACTGGGCGGCCTTGGTGACGAAGCGCAGGAACTGAACGGGTATCGGGTCATTCAGCCCGAGCCGCTCGCGCAGGGCTTCACGTTCTTCGATCGATGTCTCGATCCCGACCATCTGGTTGATCGGATCACCCACAAAACGGAACATGGTGAAGGCAAGCAGCGCCACCACCAGCATGACAATCAACGCCTGGATCAGGCGGCGTGTCGCAAAACCAATCATTTCGGCTCTTCAGGGTCTGGCATGAAAATACGCTCCCGGCATCGCCGGGAGCGTCAAGCTATGGTTGCAGAAATCAGTTCTTGTTGATGAAACGGAACTTGAACTGATTGTCGGCGCGTTGAACGAGCTCGATGTTGTCCGCAACGCCCCAGGCAAGGCCCTGCTGGTGAAGCGGAATGTAGTAGGCGTTGTCGTGACTGATCTTGAACGCTTCGGCGATCAGGCCGTCACGTTTTTCCGGATCGATCTCGACCAGAACCTTGCCGGTCAGGTCGTCGATCTTGTCGTCACAGAAGCCGCCGAGGTTGAACGGGGAGCCTTCCCCGGCTTCGGTCCGGCAGTTCATCAGGTTCGAAAGAACATTCCAGCTGTCCAAGGAACCGGGGGTCCAGCCGAGCAGGTAGAAAGACGTGTCGAAGCCGCCGGATGCAAGCACCTTTGCAAAATACTTGGCCTTGGGCTGCGCGTTCAGGTCAACCTTGACGCCGATGCGCGCAAGCATGGCGGCAACGGCCTGACAGATGGATTCGTCGTTGACGTATCGATCGTTCGGGCAATCCATGCCGACGGTGAAGCCGTCCGCGTATCCGGCCTCGGAAAGCAGCTTCTTGGCGTTCTCCGGATCATAGGGATACCGCTCGAACTCGCTGGACTTCGAGAACAGGAAGGGCGAGATCATGATGGCCGACGGCGTGGCGAGGTCGCGCATGACCTTGTTCTTGATCGCCTCGATGTCGATCGCCTGATAGAACGCCTTGCGGACCTTTTCGTCCTTGAAGGGGTTCTTGCCCTTGACGTCGGAATAGAGCAGTTCATCGCGCATCTGATCCATGCCGAGGAAGATCGTGCGCAGTTCCGGCCCCGTCAGCGCAACCGTGCCGGAGTTGTCGTTGATACGCTTGATGTCCTGAACGGGGATCGGATAGACCATGTCAAGCTCGCCCGACAAAAGGGCCGCGACACGGGTCGCGTCAGACGGGATCGGCGTGAATTCGACCGTATCGACATTGTGCGTGGCTTCATCCCACCAGCCGTCGTTTTTCTCGTAGACGGTCTTCACGCCGGCTTCATGGCTGACGATTTTGAACGGGCCGGTGCCGTTGGCGTTCAGGGAAGCGTAGTTGGGCGTCGTGTCGGACGCGGAGGTCACCTTGACCGCGTCATTCTCCGTCGTCCAGTCCTTGTCCATGATGTAGAACGTGTCCCACTCATAGTGAAGGATCGGATTCGGACCCGTCAGCACAATGTCGACCGTGTGGTCGTCGACGATCTCGACTTTTGCGTCGGCCGGCACGCGTGTGGTCAGATCCGAGCCCTCGGAGCGCACGCGTTCGATCGAGAAGGCAACGTCTTCTGCCGTGAAGTCATTGCCGTTGTGGAACTTGACGCCCTTGCGGAGAAAGAAGCGCCAGCGATTCGGCTCGACGATCTCCCAACGCTCCGCAAGCGCCGGTTCAATCGCCAGGTCGGCGCCGCGCCGTGTCAGGCCTTCGTAGGCATTGCCGAGCGACGACAACGTGAAAGTCTCGTTCAGGCTGTAGGGATCAAGACCGTTCAGGCTTCCCTGAAAGGCAAACTTGAATGTTTCCGCCTGAGCAGCACTACCCGTTCCTGCTGCCAGAAGAGCAGCCAAAATCAGAGTTTTCTTGTTCATTTTCCCCTCGTTGGTTCCGGTTCCCGGAATGACGCCGCAACAGCGGCCGCGATTTCATGGAGTGGTGCAGCCGCCCGTCCGTCGGCAACTATGACACCGTAAGTGGCCGGGTTCAAACCCGCTCGTGCCTGTTTTTACGATAAGCGTTTCATCAGCCGGTCCAAAAAAGCGGCACATCGTTCCAATTCCACAAGTTCTATGAATTCATCGGCTTGGTGAGCCTGGTCTATCGAACCCGGGCCGCAGACGACGGTTGACAGACCGTGTTCCTGAAAGATGCCGCCTTCCGTTGCGTAGACGACAACATGGCGGCCATTGTCGCCGGTCAGGCCGCGCACTTCGGCTTCAGCCAGTCCGCCGACTTCTTCCGAAAGCCCCGGAACATAAGCCAGTTCCGTGACGTTGATTGCGCACTCACCGGAAATCGCCAGCATGCCGGGAAGCACTTCGGTGTCGATGAAGGCCTGGTAGCGGTCAAGCCAGGATTGTTTGCTGTCGCCTGGCAAAAGACGGAAATCCGTCGTGAATTCGCAATGCTCGGCTGTGATGTTGTGCGCCTCGCCACCCTTGATGACGCCGCTGTGCAAGGTGGTGTAGGCAGGCTCGAACGCGCAATCCGGATCAGCATTCGTCTTGTTTTCCGCGGTCCGGGCGTCAAGCCAGCAAATCAGTTTCGCTGCGGCGGAGATCGCCGAGACGCCGCGGTGCAGCTGACTGGAATGCGCCGGATGCCCGCGGACGGTGGTCTTGTAGACGGCGATGCCCTTGTGCGCGGTGACGATCTTCATGTTGGTCGGTTCGCCGACGATCACAAATTCCGGTCTGGGGCCTTTGGCGAGCATGTCCCTGACAAGCGGAGGCGCGCCGAAGCAGCCCACTTCTTCATCATAGGAAAGCGCGATATGGATTGGCCGTTCAAGATCCGCAGCAATGAAATCGGGCACCTTGGCAAGGACCGTTGCGGCAAACCCCTTCATGTCCGCCGAACCGCGCCCGTAAAGTTTGCCGTCCGAAACCCACGGAGAAAACGGATCTTGCGACCAGTTCTGACCGGCAACGGGCACCACGTCCGTGTGCCCCGACAGAACAACGCCGCCGTCCCTTGGCGGGCCGATGCGCGCGTGCAACGCAGCCTTTGTGCCGGTCTCGTCCGGAACGCGAACGCTGGCGATGCCGTATCCCGACAGGTAATCTTCCACGAATGCGATGAGGTCCAGGTTGCTCCGGTCCGAGACGGTGTTGAAGGAGATCAGTTTCTCCAGCATTTCCCGCGGCGTGTAGCGTGTACTCACAAAATCTCCTGTACCCAGGGTCCCGCATCGAGGGAACCGTGCGTCCTGGTGCGGTGAATTTGAAGTTCGCATCATTGCTCCAGCCGTCTGCGAAGCGAACTCAAAATTCAGGTGACTAGGGCGGGGCCAATTCATCTAAATAAATGGGGCCTGACGCTAGTCTGCCGGGATATCCAGCGCATCTAAGCTGCTCAAGGCAAAGATTTGCAAGGGGATTTCCTTTCCCCTGATTTTGATTTCGGCGGCAAGTGCGTCGGGCACGGCCACGTTCGCCGCGTCGACCACGTCCTTCGAGACAACGAGAAAACTCTGGTGTGTCTTGTTCTCGGTTTCCAGCCGGCTCGATGTATTGACCACGTCGCCAAGCGCCGTGAGACCGCCGGACGTGCCGGCGGCGCCGATCCGGCCAAGGATCGCGGGTCCCAGATGAAGGCCGATCCCGAGACGGATCGGATCCTGGAACTGCGGACCCTTTTCCGCTTCGAGCGCCTTCATGACATTTTCGATGCGGCGGGACGCGCGCAGGGCCTGACGGGCGCCGGTTGCGGGGTCGCTGTCCATCCCGAAGATGGCCATGATGCCGTCGCCTATGAACTTGTCGACAAAACCGCCTTCCGCGTGAATGGCGGCGGAGGCCTGCTCCAGATAACTGTTCAGGAGATGAACCACGTCATAGGCGAGCTGGGATTCGGTAATGCGCGTGAAATTCCTCAGGTCGACGAACATCACCACGACATCCTGTTCGACACCCCAGTAATACGCGTCCTTGAGGTTCTCCGTGGTTTCCGCCTTTGCCTTGACCGGCACAAGCGGCAGCACCTCGATATTCTGCTGTGGACGGATCTGGCAGGCCAGCCTGACATCGTCTTCGGCGGATATCCGGGCCAGGACGGCTTTTTCCGCTGCGCCTGGCGCGGCCAGCGCAGCGCGTCCGTCGAGGACCTTCACCCTACAGGTAGAGCAGCGCGCGCGCCCGCCGCAAACCGAGGCGATCGGGACATCGTTGATGCGGCTCATCTCGAGCAGGGTTGCACCGGGTTTGGCCCTGATCGACAGGCTGCCGGGGTAGGTGATCGTGAGCCGGCGCGCCGTCAGGCCGAAGACATAGCGGAGCAGGATGACCGCGAGGCTGGCGGCAATGAGACCGAAAACGACGGCACGGGCTTCAATGACGAAGGTTGTCAGCCAGTCGAACTGCTCTTTCGTCACCTTGAGCTTGACATCCTTTGCCAGCTCGAGCCGCCGGGCACCTTCGATGAAGCCCCAAAGCGCAAGCACGGGCATGGCGATGGCAAATCCGAGGGCCGCGTATCTCAGACGATGATACAGCGGATAAAGCCGCAGCCAGAAATGCAGGCCGATCATGGCGTGTGCCCAGACCGCGAGGAGCAGGACGGATTGCGTCAACCCGTGTTGCGGCCAGAGGATCGTCAGCATCTGGTGGTAGGTCGGTGAAAACCCGAACTCGTTGGCCAGCCCCATCGTCGTGCCGACATGCGGTATGAGAGACCACGGAATGTAGAGCCCGAGAACCAGTTGCGCGAATTCCCAGGGCGGCATTTTCAGTGTGCGCCGTCTTCCGGTGCGCCACAGCGCCAGGAAGACGTGCGTGACAACTGCAAGCATCAGCACGGTTTCACCGATTTCGTTGCGCCAGATGCGGTAATGCCAGACCGAGGCCTTTTCCATGGCATCGACCGAAATGATGCCGGAAGCGTGGTTCGAAAAGTGGCTGAGACAGTAGGCGAACAGGATCAGGCCGCTCCAAAGGCGCAGCCGTTGTCGCCAGTTGCCCCAGGACGGGCCTGTCTTCTTCTTGCGTTCCGCAGGCACCGTCTTGACCGGTTCGCTTGCTGATGCGGTCATGCGGTCATCCCGGTCGGTTTCCTTTGCACGGGTTCGGGTTCCCAGTCAGAGTTGGTCAGGAAAATCTCTGACCCGAGATCAGAGCGGGGTCAACCCGAATAGGGGAAACTGTATTCCGGGACTTGAATCCGTATGCAGGAACCGTAACTTTCCGCCCATCGATCCGCGCGGGAAGGAAAATCATGAAGGTTTACGGCATCAAGAACTGCGACACTGTCAAGAAAGCGCGCAAATTCCTGGAAGAGGCGGGGATCGCCTACGATTTTCACGATTACAGGAAGGACGGCGTCAACGGCGACCGGCTGGCGGCCTTTGTCGGCGAATTCGGCTGGGAGACGATCCTGAACAAGCGCGGCACGACATGGCGCAAGCTGGACGAAGCTACCAAGGAATCGGTGACCGATGCGGCGTCTGCCCTCGATGTCATGATTGAAAATCCATCAACGATCAAGCGTCCCATCGTGGAAGGCGAAGTGAAGAACTTCGTCGGCTTCGATCCGGTTTCCTGGGAAATGGCGCTCGAACTTGGTGAACTGAAATAGCGGCGGGACCTGTGGCCCCGCGTCGAAGGCCGTGCGGGGACACCTGAACCGAAGGCGGCTTTACCAGGTTCTGCGCGGACCCGTGTCAATGTGATAGTGACCGGACGCGTAGTATTTGTATCCGCCGACCTCGGGCTGCGACTTCAGGTAGGCGATGATGGTGGACGGGTCGCCGCGGACCGAGAAATCCACCGCCTGGCAATTGAGATGATAGGAGTTTCGCGCGCCGCCCTTGCGCCAGTTCTCCAGCCACCAGCGTTTTGTCGAGTGAACCGTGACTTCCCCGTAGCGGCTGGCAACCCGATTGAGAACTTTCTTGAGCTTGCGCGGAACGCACCACGATGAATCGTCATAGTCGATCGAGCTGTGCGAAGCGGTGGCCCATCCCAGCCCGGTGACCCCCGCAACGGTGCCGCACCCGGCAAGCGTGACGGTAAATACGATGAAGAAAATCCAGGCGAAGAGGCGTTGGGGCATGACGGGCGAGCCTTGTCGAGTGTGTTGCGATATCCCCCGCGCGAACGTTCCTGCAATTTGATTAAAATTGTGATGAAAAACGTGGTTAACGACGCGTCGAAACAAATGTTTCAGATTTGATGATTGTCTGATACAAATGTTACAGTCTCTCATCTGATCACACTAGGATCACTGCTCGGGTTGATATCCATGTCCCACGTTTTTCCACGCCACACGAAAGCCAGTCCACCGGTCGCCGATCGTGGGGAAGGCTGCTATATAATTGACAAGTCGGGGAAAAAATACTTCGACGGATCAGGTGGCGCAGCCGTGTCCTGTCTTGGGCACAGCGACCCGGACGTAACCCGCGCAATCAAGGACCAGGTTGATCGGATCGCCTTTGCCCATACCGGTTTCTTCACCTCCGAGCCCGCTGAGGAACTGGCCGACCTACTCGTCTCAAGGGCGCCCGGAAACCTTGACCGGGTCTACTTTGTCTCCGGCGGATCTGAGGCTGTCGAGGCTGCACTCAAGCTCGCGCGCCAGTACTTTCTGGAAAAGGGGGAGACGTCGCGGCACCGCGTGATCGCGCGCCGCCAGAGCTATCATGGAAACACGCTGGGCGCGCTCGCGACCGGTGGCAACCAGTGGCGGCGCGAACCTTTCTCGCCTCTGATGATCGAAACCTCGCACATCTCCGCCTGTTACGAGTATCGCGGCCGCGGGGAGGACGAGACCGCATTCGAATACGGCCAGCGCGTTGCCGGCGAACTGGAAACCGAGATTCTAAGGCTCGGACCCGAAAACGTGATGGCCTTTGTCGCGGAACCGGTCGTCGGAGCAACGGCAGGCGCCGTGCCGCCGGTGGAAGGTTATTTCAAACGGGTGCGCGAGATCTGCGACACCTATGGGGTTCTCCTGATACTTGATGAAGTCATGTGCGGAATGGGCCGGACGGGCTCGCTGTTCGCCCATGAACAGGACGGCATCTCACCGGACATCCTGTGCATTGCCAAGGGCCTGGGTGCCGGTTACCAACCGATCGGTGCAATGCTGTGCACGGAGGAGATCTATCAGGCGATCGAGGCCGGATCCGGGTTCTTCCAGCACGGCCATACCTATATCGGGCATCCGACGGCCTGCGCGGCTGCATTGACCGTCTTCAGGAAACTGAGTGAGGGCCTGGTGGATCGCGTATCGCCCATGGGGGCCAAGCTTGACGAGGCGCTGCAGGACGCCTTCGCACAGCACCCCCATGTCGGCGACATACGCGGACGCGGGCTGTTCCGGGGTGTTGAACTCGTGGCAGACAGGGCCACCAAGGCCCCGTTCGACCCCGCGGCGGGCATCAACAAGAAGATCAAGAAAGCCGCGTTCGAAGCCGGGCTCATCTGCTACCCGATGGGCGGGACGATCGATGGCGTCAGGGGCGACCATGTCCTGCTGGCGCCACCGTTCATCATCGAGGATGCCCATGTCTCGGAAATCGTCGGCAAGCTGGACACGGCAATCAAATCGGCGCTCCAGTGACCCTTCGCGGACGCGGCCGTGGTCAAAAAACGGTCGTGATGCAGGAATGATTGCCCTAAGGTGATCCCCAGGTTAAAAAGGCGTAATATTACAGAGAGTTAAATTGAAGATCCGCCGGCGATCGCCATCTCTGGTTCACATGAACGAAGGAGATGGAAATGGCATACGTTACCAACGATCAGATCGAAGCGGCGGCGGGCAACCAAAAGCCCGGTATCTGGAGCCGGATCGCGGCCGGCTTCGTGTCGGTCACCAACCATTGCTACGCGCAGGCAAAGCATCGCCTGCCGGTCATGCACGAGAGCGAACTGGCGGATACGCAAGGCACCCGTGACGAACGGCTCGCCGATAGCGCTTACGAGACCGAACTGGATCTGGAGCGGAAGGAACGTTCCGATTCAAGAGGGTATCTGAGCCCGGAGCACTACCACTACATGTACTACTGACGGTGATGCAGCGGGCCGGCAAGAACGCCGGCCCGCGCCTTTGACGCCTGTCAGATCGCAAGCGCCCAGACTGTTGCTGCAAGCATGGAAACCGCCATCAGGACGGTGACGACGCGCATCACGGGTCCATCGCCGATCAGGGCGAGTATCGAGACGCCGAGCAGCGCCCAGAGCGAATGGAAAACCATGCCGCCGAGGGTGAAACCGGCGACGAGGATCAGCGCATTCTCGTGAATGCTGAGACCGTTGCCTGCAAGAAAGGTCGAGAACGCGACCAGGTTCATGGCCCAGGTCTTGGGACTGAGCGGATGGATCAGGAGGCCTTCCCAGAAACTGGGCAGTGCCACTTCGCCTTTCGGCTTTACCGACAGCGAAATGATCCGCCAGGCAAGGTAGGTCATGTACGCCATGCTCATCACCTTGAAGAGCAGGACGACCGGCCCTCCGCCCGCCATGACGTGTCCAAGCCCGTAGGCGACGCTGAGTTTCAGCGGCAGCGAGCCGATCTGCGAGGCCACGATCACCGGAAAGGCCGTGCGGTAGCCCGCGGACGCGCCGATGGCCAGAAACGTCAGGTTTCCCGGCCCAGGCGTCCCGGTCATGACAATGATGAAAATGGCGAATGCCAGGAAGGTGGCCAGATCCATGGGTGCTCTCCTGTGACAGTATCGATACAATCGATACAAAGTGGCGGAGATACTAATTGTCTTGAGATATTGTATCAGTCAATGTAAACATTGTTTCCATGACAATGTGGATTCCCAAGATCGAAGACGCGCAAGGGCCGATCTATCTGGCGATCGCCGATGCGCTGGAAGCCGATATCAGCAGTGGTGTCCTTGACCAGGGCTACCGGCTGCCGCCGCAGCGCGAGCTGGCCTACCAGCTGGGTGTCACGCTCGGAACGGTCACGCGCGCCTATGGCGAGGCCGAACGCCGCCGTCTCGTCAAGGGCGAAACGGGCCGGGGAACCTATGTTGCACCCGAGACGCACAAGGTCTCGCCGCTGGTTCCGACCGAAGACGAAGCGGATGTTTGCGATCTGGCGCGCAACTTCGCCTATCCGCACCTGAACCCCAGTCTTTCCGATGGTCTCGTCCGGATGGCGCGGACAGCCGGAATCGACCGGTTGAACGGCTTCGTGCCGTCGGAAGGCCTGAAGGCGCATCGCGAAACGGGTGTTCTCGTCTTCAAGGATTACGGCCTGGATGCGGACCCGGACCGGGTCGCCGTGACCTGCGGCGCGCAGCACGGTATCCAGGTGACCTGCCAGGCGCTGTTCCGCAGCGGCGATGCCATCGCCATCGACAGGTTCACCTACCCGTCGATCTTCCCTTCGCTGGCAAGTCTCGGTCTGAAGGCGGTGTCCGTGCCGGCCCTTGAACGGTCCGACGGTGGCTTCGGGGCCATGGACCCGGAAGCCCTCGCGCAGGCCGCGCGGGTGCACGGCGTCAAGGGTGTCTTCCTGATGCCCAACATGCAGAACCCGACCACGCACACGATGTCGCTCGAGCAGCGTGAAAATCTTGTCGCGGTTGCCCGGGCGCATGATCTCAAGATCGTCGAGGACGATCCCTATACGCCGTTTCTCCCCGAGAGCCTCCCGGCCTTCGGAGCCCTTGCCCCGGAGCGGACGGCCTCCATCGCCAGTATTTCCAAGGTCTGTTCACCGGGCAGCCGCATCGGCTTCGTGCATGTCCCGGAACTGTTCGGCGACTCGATCCGCAACAAGATCGGCGAAAGCACTTGGATGGCTTCGCCGATCACCGCCGAGCTGATCGCCGGCTGGGTGCGCGAGGGACACCTGTTCAAAACCCTTCGCCTGAAGCGAAAGGCGAACCGGATCCGTTTCCAAAAGGCGCGGGATATCCTGTCGCCCTATTTCCTGCAAGGCGATACGCACAAGGTGTTCGGATGGCTGCGTTTGCCTGATCATGTCGACCCGGATGCCGTCCAGGCCGCGCTTGGTCATCAGCGGATTTCGGTGCTGTCCTCTCGCTATTTTCAAGCGAAGGACAACGCGCCCGCGCCCTATCTGCGCATCACGTTCGGCTCGGAGGAATCCGACGACCGCTTTTTCCGGTCCCTGGAAAAGGTGCGCTCGACCATTGACCAATTGGCCGAATTGCCGGAATTGGGCCGACCTGTAGGATAGGCTTATACCACCATCAACAAATAGGAACCTATCTGATGGCACTGTTCCTGTTTGCCGGCTAGGCGCATTGCGCAGGACGGCCTGGTTGGCCGTTCAAGCAGTGCAACGCCGTCCGGCGAGCCGGAACAGGCCACCAAAGGCCGCGTCTGGAGACTGTTCCGCGGCGTCGAAGGTCTTGGAAGATAACCCATATCGCCCTGCGACCTGCTTCTTGCTGAACAATCTCCAGACACGGTCAGATAGGTTCCTATTTGTTGAGGTTGGTATTACTTTGACATCGGGCACGATCCGGTCAATAAGCGGCCCCTTGAGAGCGCAGGACGCCGGGCATCGTTGACCGTCAGGTGCCTGCGCGCGCCCTTGGCGAGGTGAGATGGCGATCTGGTCCAGGAAAAACAGGCAGGAAGAGATGCGGGTCTGCGATCCGCATGCCGATCCCTTTGCCGTTTTCGAAGCGGTCTCGCTCGAGCTTGGCGGCAAGCGCATCCTGTCCGACCTGACACTTTCGCTCAGGGAGGACCGGATTGGCGTGATCGGATTGAACGGATCCGGCAAAAGCAGCTTTGTCCGCCTGCTGAACGGACTGCGCCAGCCGGCTGGCGGGTCGTTGACGCTGTTCGGTGCGGAGGCGGCGAAGGCGGCCCCGGAGCTGCCGCGTCATGTCGGCTTCGTCTTTCAGAACCCGGACCATCAGGCCATTTTTCCGACAGTTGAGGAAGAGATCGCCTTCGGTCTGACCCAGTTGGGGGCGGACCGGCGGGAAAGCCGCGAACGGGCCCGGGAGTTTCTCGCCGTGCATGGCTGTGGGCAGCTGGCCGCCCTGCCGATCGCCGAACTGTCGGAGGGCCAGAAACAGCTCGTGTGCATCCTGTCCGTGCTGGTCATGGAACCACGTCTGCTGGTTCTGGATGAACCGATGACGAGCCTTGATATGCTGGCAACGCGGAAAATCCGCGACAAGCTTTTGTCCCTGCCACAGAAGATCGTCATGGTGAGCCACGACTTCAGCCACTTCGAGGGATTTGACCGCGTGCTCTGGCTAGAGGATGGCCGCCTGCGCATGGACGGATCGCCCTACGAGGTCCTGCGCGCCTTCGAGGCGGATATCGCCAGGCGGTCGGGCGTCAAACTGGAGCTGGCCGCGCTGTGATGTCGATCTACCTTCCCGGAAACAGCTGGCTGCACCGGACCCCGGCTGGGCTCAAGCTGCTGGTGGTTGCGATTGCCAGTCTGCTCCTGTTCCAGGTCGCTTCCCCGCTGATCTTCATTGCGTGTCTTGCCGGCGTGGTCGCGTGTTATGCAACGCTCGGGCGCAAAGGGCTTGCGCGCCTTGCCCTGCTGCGTGGCCTGACGGTGTTGCTGGCGATCCTTCTTCTTCTGCACTGGATTTCCGGCACCTTCTGGGAGGGCGTCTCGGTCATCCTGCGGCTGGTCGTGCTGATCCTGGCCGCCAACCTTGTCTCCATCACCACGCGGATGGATGACATGCTGGAAGCGGTCATGCCCCTGTTCAGGCCGCTCGAGTGGTTTGGGCTTTCGGCGCGCAAACCCGCGCTCTGCGTCGCCCTTGTCCTGCGCTTTGCGCCTTACATGATGCAGATCTTCTCCAAGATGCGCGAGGCTTTTCAGGCGCGCACCGGGGCGAAAAATTCTTGGAAACTCATACCGCCGCTGGCCATCCAGTGCCTGCGTATGTCCGACAACGTCGCCGATGCGCTGCAGGCGCGCGGCGGATCCGAGGGCCTGGCGGGACAGGCTGAAATTCGCACAGGGCCCGGAACGGCCTGATTGAACAGAACCGCGAGACCGGGACGGGGCGGGACCCGCCGGGCCGCGAGACATAACCTAAAAGGGAGGCGTATCGACGCCATGGCTGATCGCTCACTCGTTCATATCGCATTTTACGCGGCACTGATTGCCGCCCTGGGACTGGTGCCGCCGGTCGCAATTCCGTTCCTGGGCGGCGTGCCGATCACGGCGCAAACGCTCGGCGTGATGCTGGCCGGGATCATGCTGGGCCCGGTGCGCGGCGCGCTCGCGGTTCTCCTTTTCCTGTTTCTCGTGGCCCTCGGCGCACCGTTCCTTGCCGGCGGGCGCGGCGGTTTGGGCGTCTTTGCAACGCCTTCGGTCGGCTTTCTGATCGGCTGGCCGGTCGGTGCCTTCGTCGCCGGCTGGATCATGCGGGCGACACCCGGCATGAACATTTTTGCCTCTGCCGCGATCTCCGCAGCAGTCGGCGGTATTCTCGTGGTCTATCTCTTCGGTATACCAGGTGTCGCATACATGGCCGGCCTGCCCCTCCTGACGGCGGCAGCGGGCAGCGCGATCTATATTCCCGGAGACCTGGTCAAGGTCGTCCTGGCCGCGCTGATCGCCCAGACGATTGCCCGCGGCTTGCCGGGAGCGATGCTGTCGCGCGGCTGACCGGGCAACGATCGGCGCGGCATGGCTTTCATCGGATCCAGCCTGGATGAGGCCGCCGCGAAGCGGCCGGATCAAGTCGCGCTGAAGAGCGGTTCGGCGGCTTGGTCGTGGCGCGCTCTTCTGGCCGCCATCGCAACGGTTGAGACGGCCATCCGCCGCGCCACCGACAAGGGCGGCCGGGTCGCCCTTCTTCTCGACGACCCTGCCGCGCTGCTCATCTGCTTCTTTGCCTGCGCCCGCACGGGCCGGATTGCCATGGTGCTGGATCCGGGCTGGCCGGCCGGACAGCGCTCCGCTGTACTCGATGACGCGGCCCCTGACCTGATCCTCGACCGGCAGGCCTGTTCGGCGGCGCTCTCGAATAAGGCCCCCGGGAATTTCGAACGGGACGCCTGCGATCCGAGCGAAGAGGACCCCTTCTACTGCGGCTTTACCTCAGGCTCGACAGGCCGGCCGAAGGGATATCTCAGGAATCACGGCTCCTGGCTGAAGAGTTTCGAGCTGTCCGACAGGGAATTCGGCATCCCGCGCCGCGAACGCGTTGTCGTCGCTGGCCAGCTGACCCATTCGCTCCATCTCTACGGAGCCGTCTGCGGTCTTGAGCGCGGCCACGAAGTCGTGCTGTCACAGCGCTTTGATCCGCGAACGCTGCTCGCCGATCTTTCAGGATGCGCAAACGGCTCCGCGCTCTATGCGACGCCGACCCAGTTGCACTTCCTGGCTGAAGCCACGGAGCGCAAGGGTTCGGTTGATGCCGTTCGTCACGTTCTGTCCAGCGGCGCCAAGTGGCAGGACGATGATCGCCGGCACCTCGGCGGCCTGTTTCCGAATGCGCGGCTGATCGAATTCTACGGCGCATCCGAAACGAGCTTCATCACCGTGTCGGCCGGTGGCGCGCTGCCGCCCGGTTCGGTCGGCAAGCCACCGCCCGAGGTGGAAATCGCCATCGGTGACCCGGACGCGCCGGCGGCCGTCGGGACATCCGGCGCGATCTGGGTAAGGAGCGCCCTGTTGTTCTCCGGCTACCTGTGTGGCGACGACCCTCAGACCCGGTGGAAGGCCGGATGGCTGACGTTCGGCGACGAAGGTTATCTGGACAAGGACGGCTTTCTGTTCCTGACGGGCCGCACCAACCGGATGATCGTGACGTCCGGATTGAACGTCTACCCCGAAGAGATCGAGAGCGTTCTGATGGCCCATCCGGCGGTCGCCGGCGCCGTCGTGGCCGGCCTTGAAGACCCGGTGCGGGGCACCCGGCTGGAGGCAGCCGTGCAGCTGCAGGATGCCCTTGAACACCCGCGGGAGGTGTTGCTGGCATATTGCAGGAATAGGCTCGCTTCGGCCAAACTGCCGCGCCGTATCCATTTCTTCGATCACTTGCCTCAAACGGCCGGAGGAAAGCTCGATATTCAGCGCGTTTCCGACATGATGGAGAACGGGGAAAGCGACGCATGACCGCCCGTGACGGCTCGCCCGCCTATATCATCGCGGCAAGACGCACCCCGGTTGCCCCGCGCGGCGGCGCGCTGGCGCATTTGCAGGCCGATGAACTCGCGGCACCTGTCCTGCAACAGCTTCTGCTGGATGCAGGCCTGTCGCCCGCATCCGTCGATCATGTCATTCTGGGCAACGCGCTCTACGCGGGCGGCAATCCTGCACGGCTGGCGGCGCTTCGTGCCTGCCTGCCTGCCGGGGTTCCGGCCATGACCATCGACACCCAGTGCTGCTCGGGGCTTGATGCCATCACGCTGGGTGTCCGGATGATCGAAGCCGGTGCGGCCGACTGCATCCTTGCGGGGGGAGCGGAAAGCTTCAGCCGGTCACCGATCCGCATGCACCGGCCGGTTACGCGCGATGCCGAACCCGTTTTGTATGCAAGACCGGCATTCGCTCCGCCGCCGTTTGACGACCCGGACATGACGGATGCCGCGGCGCGCCTTGCGCGTGACCGGACCGTTCCGGCAAACGCCCAGGCCGGATTTGCGGTTGTCTCGCATGCAAAGGCGCTTGGCGCGAAAAGCAGGCATGCCGACCGCCTCGTTGAATGTGTTCCGGGCGTCCGGGGAGACGATTTCACCCGCCCGCTGACATTGAAAA
>NZ_OZ246971.1:2167500-2252500 GCF_965232425.1 Roseibium sp. | reverse complement strand
TGAGAGACCCGCTCGCCGAAAGTCCAAGGGTTCCTGCGCAACGCTAATCGGCGCAGGGTTAGCCGGCCCCTAAGGCGAGGCCGAAAGGCGTAGTCGATGGGAATGCAGTTAATATTCTGCAGCTTGGTGGTAGTGACGGATGCAGTGTGTTGTATCTCCTTATTGGATTGGGGGTGCAGCGAATGTGTTCCAGGAAATAGCTCCACCTTATAAACCGTACCCGAAACCGACACAGGTGGACTGGTAGAGCATACCAAGGCGCTTGAGAGAACTATGCTGAAGGAACTCGGCAAAATGCTCCCGTAAGTTCGCGAGAAGGGAGACCTCAGTTCGGGCAACCGGATTGGGGTGGCACAGACCAGGGGGTGGCGACTGTTTATCAAAAACACAGGGCTCTGCGAAGCCGCAAGGCGACGTATAGGGTCTGACGCCTGCCCGGTGCTGGAAGGTTAAGAGGAGGTGTGCAAGCACCGAATTGAAGCCCCAGTAAACGGCGGCCGTAACTATAACGGTCCTAAGGTAGCGAAATTCCTTGTCGGGTAAGTTCCGACCTGCACGAATGGCGTAACGACTTCCCCGCTGTCTCCAGCATAGACTCAGTGAAATTGAATTCCCCGTGAAGATGCGGGGTTCCTGCGGTCAGACGGAAAGACCCCGTGCACCTTTACTACAGCTTCACACTGGTATTCGTCACGACATGTGTAGGATAGGTGGTAGACGTTGAAGCCTTGGCGCCAGCTGAGGTGGAGTCACCCTTGAAATACCACCCTTGTCGTCATGGATATCTAACCGCGGTACAACAATATCCGGGACCGTGTGTGGCGGGTAGTTTGACTGGGGCGGTCGCCTCCCAAATGGTAACGGAGGCGCGCGAAGGTGGGCTCAGAGCGGTCGGAAATCGCTCGTTGAGTGCAATGGCATAAGCCTGCCTGACTGCGAGACTGACAAGTCGAGCAGAGACGAAAGTCGGCCATAGTGATCCGGTGGTCCCTCGTGGAAGGGCCATCGCTCAACGGATAAAAGGTACGCCGGGGATAACAGGCTGATGATGCCCAAGAGTCCATATCGACGGCATTGTTTGGCACCTCGATGTCGACTCATCACATCCTGGGGCTGGAGCAGGTCCCAAGGGTTTGGCTGTTCGCCAATTAAAGTGGTACGTGAGTTGGGTTCAGAACGTCGCGAGACAGTTCGGTCCCTATCTGCCGTGGGTGTAGGAGAATTGAGAGGATCTGTCCCTAGTACGAGAGGACCGGGATGGACGTACCTCTGGTGGACCTGTTGTGGCGCCAGCCGCATTGCAGGGTAGCTATGTACGGAAGGGATAACCGCTGAAAGCATCTAAGCGGGAAACCCACCTCAAAACCAGTTCTCCCTGAAGAGCCGTGGAAGACCACCACGTCGATAGGAAGCGTGTGGAAGTGTGGCAACACATGAAGCTTAGCTTTACTAATAGCTCGTTCGGCTTGATCGCTCTCATTAATCAATGCTTATCTGAAATAGACCAGTTCACGACAAACTGCGCTTCGCCGGCCTGGTGGCCTCAGCGGGGAGCCCCCACCCGATCCCATCCCGAACTCGGCCGTGAAACTCCCCAGCGCCAATGGTACTGCATCTTAAGGTGTGGGAGAGTAGGTCGCCGCCAGGCCTGCTAAACGCAGTTTGAAACTCAACGATGAAACCCTTCGGGCAACGCCCAAACCAGCACCCAACAAAAAAACGCGAAGGTGCCGGCACCAGGAGCAGCCCCGCGACGCCCGCAGATCCGCCAGGATCAAGGACGCGCAAAACTAAAATCACCGGGCAAGCACAAGCCCGCGCCGGAAACCCAGGTTCCCGTGCACCAAAAAACAACGCGGGATGGAGCAGCCCGGTAGCTCGTCAGGCTCATAACCTGAAGGTCGCAGGTTCAAATCCTGCTCCCGCAACCAACAAAACAGCCGCCCAACAGGGCGGCTTTTTTGTTGGAAAACCCGCAGGCTAGACAAGCCCGGATGGGTCTTTACGGGCAAGTTCCCGTTTGACCTGTTCGATGAAATCGATGGCGATCCGCGGCATGTTTGCGCCGCGCCGGACGGCGACGCTCGCCACGATCTTGGTCTCCGGTACGAATGGCCGCGTCACGATGTTGAGATTGCTGGCAAAAAGGGCCGAATAGGGATCAACCACCGCCGCGCCGATGCCTTGCGCGGCCAGAATACACGCCGTGTGGCAGTAGCGTGCCTCGACCTTGGCGTCGAAGGGCGCACCGGTTTCCTCGAAGGCATGGCGGATCGTGGTGCCGATGTGGCTCTCAAGGCCGATGAGGCGGTTGCCCGCAAGGTCCTGCGGACTGACAACCGCTTTCGATTCGAGCGGATGTCCGATCGGCAGCACGCAGACCATGTTCTGTTGTGCCAGTTCGATGACATCGAGATCCAGATGGGTTTTCAGTCCGAGCACAAAACCCATGTCGACGATGCCCATCTTGACGTTTTGCAGAACGGTGTCGAGCCTGCGCACGGAGTAGCGCACGGTTGCGTTGGGGCGGTCCTCGAGGAAGGCGGACAGAATGCTCGGCAGCGCACCGTGGCCAAGCGGAGGCGTCGTCGACAGACGCAGGCGGCCGGATTTGGCGGCCCGCAATTCCCTGGCTTCCGTCTCGATGTTGCGCAGGATCGAAAACAGCGGCTCGACTTCCGCCAGGAACAGGCGCGCATCTTCCGTCGGTTGCAGCTTTCGTCCGGTGCGTTCGAACAGGGAAAAGCCGAGCTGTTTTTCCAGGGCGCTGATGCCGTTGGAGACCGCGGGCTGGGAAATGCCGAGATCTTCGGCGGCGCCGACGGTTGTCTGACAGCGCATCAGGGCTTCGAAGATCTCCAGCAGCCGGAGGCTCAGGTCATTCTTCCGGGTAATCTTCAAGCGATGCTCCGGGCTTGGTCTCGGGCTATGGTGTCAGAAGCACTGTTCCCAGCGCCTGCCCAACGGCGGCCTGGGTGGGGTCAGTCACGGGCAATCCTACGGCCTTTTCAAGCTTTTGGCGATGCCGTGCCATGCCGGCGCAGCCCAGGACAAGCGTGTCCGCAAAATCCAGCTCCTTCAGCTCGGTGGCGACTTCCAGAACGCGGCCGAACGCGTCGTCGCTTTCTGCTGCTTCCACGGACAGGTGCAGGGGACGTTCCGCGGCGAGCCGGCTGTCCACGCCGAGCCTGCGGACATAAGGCAGATGGCGGGCAATCGACCTTGGGCTGAGCGCAATCACACCCGCTCTTTCCCCTTTTTGCAAAGCGGCAAACAGGCCGCTTTCCTGGATCCCGAAGACCGGCTTGGACAGCGCTTCGCGGCAGGTCGCCAGGCCCGGATCGGAATAGCAGGCAATGACGAAGGCATCCGCATCCGGCCGGTCCAGCATGAGATCGCGCAACGGCAGGATCACGCTGTCCACGTCCTGCTGAGTCTCCACGCCGAACGGACCGCTTTCCAGGGTTACGCACTCGATCAGCGGACCAGCGGCAACGCGCAACGGCTCGACAGCGTCCGAGAAGCCTTCGGTGACCGCCGGGTTGGAATTCGGATTGATGACCACGATCTTTTTCGGCATATCGGTCCGGTCCTAGAAAAGGTTTGCGCCAAAGTTTGTCGCCGGCATCATTTCCGGCGCGCGCGCGGGAACGAAACCGGTGCCATCGAATGGCAGGCGCTTGACGAACTGACCGGCACCGCGCTCGGCCTTGAGCTCGCCGCCATCGACGATGACGTTGCCGCGGTTGAGCACGGTGACCGGCCAGCCGGTCAGCTCCAGGCCTTCGAACGGCGTATAGTCCATGTTGTCGTGCATGCCGGTGGCGGTCACCCGGGTTTTCTTCTCCGGATCCCAGATCGCGATATCCGCGTCCAGCCCGATGGCGATCGAGCCCTTGCGGTCCTGCATCCCGAACAGCCGGGCGGCGTTGGTGGCTGTCAGCGCAACAAACGCGTTCAGCGACAGGCGACCCTTCGTGACACCTTCGGAAAACAGGAGCGGTGCCCTGAGCTCTATACCGGGCAGCCCGTTGGCAATCCTGTTGAAGGGCGGATTGCTGCCACTCGACAGCTTGCCGGTTTCATCGAATCGATAGGGCGCGTGATCCGAGGAGTAGAGCTGCAGGGTTCCTGCATTCAGGTGCCGCCACAGGACATCCTGCGTGGCCTTGTCCCTGAGCGGCGGCGAGCAGCAGAACTTCGCGCCTTCGGCGCCCGGCCGGTCCAGGTCGTCGGCGGTCAGAAACATGTACTGGGGACAGGTTTCGCCGAAAATCATGTGACCGTTCATGCGTGCGTCGGCAATTGTCCGCGCACCAGCGTCGGTGGAGACATGCACGAACAGGAGCGGGGCTTCGACGAAGGAGGCCAGGGCAATGCCCCGTTGAATGGCCTCGGCTTCGGACGCTGCCGGATGGCTGACCGCGTGATATTTCGGCGCCGCGTAGCCGCGGGCAATCAGGCGGTTCACCATCCACTTGATCAGCGCATTGTTCTCGGCATGCACCATGGTCAGGCCGCCGTTTTCCTTGGCGGTGACCAGAATGTCGAGCATGGCCTCGTCGGAAACGATCAGCTTGTCATAGGTCATGAACACCTTGAACGAGGTGATGCCGCGCGCAAACGCCATCGGCAGTTCTTCGTTCAGAACGGTCTCCGTCGGGTCGGACACGATCAGGTGGTAGGAATAGTCGAGAACGGATTTCGGCGCTGCCCGGTCGTCATAGGTCCGGATGACATCGGTAATGGTCTGGCCGCGATGCTGGGCGGCAAAGGGAACGATGGTCGAGTTGCCGCCGAACGCCGCCGACACGCTGCCGGAGAAATAGTCGTCCGACGTCATGGCCCCGGTGGCGGACTCCTGCTCGATGTGGCAATGGGTTTCGATACCTCCCGGCAGAACCAGCTTGCCGGTCGCGTCGAGTGTCCTTGCCGCGCCGTCCAGTCCGAGACCGAGCGCCGCGATACGGCCGTCCCTTATGCCGATATCGGCCTTGAACGTGTCGGTCGCGGTGGCCACGGTTCCGCCCTTGATGATGAGGTCATAGTCAGCCATGGGTTCGCAGCTCCTCGTCAGACAGATTTGATCAGGCCGCCGTCACAGCGCACGACGCTGCCGGTGACATAACTTGCGCGGGCAGAACACAGGAAGGCGGCGACATCGGCGAATTCCTCGATGGCGCCGTAGCGGCCGGCCGGAATGGTCGCCCTGGAGGCGGTCCGGATCTCGTCCAGCGTTTTGCCCTGGCGCTCGGCCGCCTTGCCGTCCAGTTCGTCGACGCGGGCGGTGTGAATTCGGCCCGGGACAAGCACGTTGGAGGTGATGCCGTTGCTGGCGGCTTCAGCTGCGAGCGATTTCGACCAGCCGATGAGGGCGGAGCGCAGCGTGTTCGACATGGCAAGGTTCGGGATCGGCTGCACCACGCCGGACGATGCGACCGTCAGGATGCGGCCCCAACCGTTTTCGGCCATGCCGGGCAGGCAGAGATTTGTCACTTCGATCAGCCGCGTGACCATCGTGTCGAATTGTGTGCGCCACAAGCCGGATGAATGTGCGGTTGTGGGGCCGGGGGGCGGGCCGCCGGTATTGTTCACCAGAATGTCCACACGCCCGAGTTTGGCACGCGCTGCCTGAAAAAGATCGTCCGCTGCCGTTTCGGCAGAGAGGTCGCACACCACGTAGTCGGCTTTGTGCCCGCTCCTGTTCAGCTCGCCTGCGGCCTCCGCCAGCTTGTCTTCCGACCGCCCGGACAGGCAGACATGGGCGCCTTCGCGCGCCAGCGCGTTTGCAATGCCGAGGCCCAGTCCCTGGCTGGAGGCCAGAGCGAGTGCGCACTTGCCGTTGAGTTCAAGATCCATGAGCCATGTCCTTCAAATGCATGTCGAGACGGGCGAGAAGCCTGTCCAGATCCGCGATGTCTTCCGCCGTCAGTTTGGGTCCGGGCCGCCGTGTCGCGGCCGACGAGAGCGCGCCGCGGCGTTTCAGGATTTCCTTGCGGATCGCGAGCCCTGCGCCCGGCTGCTGTTCGAGGCGTATGATCGGCAGGTAGGCATCGAACAGGTCGCTTGCCTCCGCTGTCTTGCCAGCGTTGCACAGGTTGACGACACCCACCAGCATCTCGGGAAACGCGAAACCAGTCATGGCGCCATCCGCGCCGCGGATCATTTCTTCGGGAAGAAACAGTCCGCCGTTCCCGCACAGGACCGACACCCGGCGGGCCCCGGTTTCAGAGGCGGCTGCTCGGACAGCGGTCAGCTTGTTCAGACCCGGCCAGTCCTCGTGCTTCAGCATGACCAGTTGCTCGAAGTCCTCAACGAGCCGGTTGAACAGGGCCGCGGAAATCGAGACGCCGGTGCTCAGCGGAAAGTCCTGATAGCAGACCGGAACATCGGGTCCGAGCGCTTCGAAGACCTGCGCGAAATAGCCGTAATGCTTGTCTTCGGTCGCCAGACCCCGTATGGGAGCGACCATGACACCCGCCGCGCCCCGGTCCATCGCCGCATGCGACAGGTGTGCCAGGTTGTCGATACCGGGACTGGAAACGCCGACGATGACCGGCACGCGTCCGTCGACCCGTTCGAGCATGTGGGTCAGAAAGGCGGTGGACTCGTCCCCCGAGAGTTTTGGCGCTTCTCCCATCATGCCGAGGATGGTCATGCCGGTTACGCCCTTGTCGAGATAAAACTCCACGAGCTGGTCGGCGCTGTCATAGTCGATGGCACCGGTATCCGTGAACGGTGTGGCTGAAATTATGAAGACGCCTCTGGCATCCACGGTCAGCTTCATGTGTGTTCTCCTCCAAACATGACGGTCCGCAGGCGGCTAGCTGCCGGGCTGCGGAACGGTAAGATTAAAACGGTCTTGCGTTTCGCAATACTCGGTTCCGTGCAGCCGTCCGACCGGCATATAGGCAGACGCATCGACATGCAGGGTCGCGGCGTCGACCAGGCCCGGCCTGGCATGCAACGCGAGTATCTCGGCGATGCACAGATGCCGGAGTGGCGTGATCTGGCGCATTTCGAACAGGCGGCATTCGAAGCGGATCGGCGCTTCGGCAATACCGGGCGGCGCGACGATATGCGATGGCGTCGCTGTCAGGCCCGCGAAGTCGAGTTCGCTACGGTCCGGTCCGAGATCGGCGGCGCAGGCAGCCATTTCCGACGCCATGTGCCTGTCGGCGAGGTTTATGACCAGTTCGCCGCTCTCGATGATGTTCCGGGTCGTGTCCTTGATTGTCCCGGTGTCGCGGCGCGATTCCAGTCCAAGGATGGCAAGCGCGGGATCTTCGGAAAAGACGTTGAAGAAACTGAAAGGCGCGGCGTTGACCACCCCGTCGGGCGAGATCGTGCTGACCAGCGCGATCGGGCGCGGGACCACGGTGGCGGTGAGAAGCTTGTAACGCTGCTGCGGCAACAGGGCCGTGAAGTCCAGGAACATCAGCTCATTCCGGCGGCAGTACGGTGCCGGTCCGCTCGGTGATCAGACCGTAGTGCTCGATCCGCCGGTGCCTGGCGAAGTCGAAAATCGTTTCCTTGCCGAAATTGCACAGGTCGAGATCGCAGGCGTGGACGAGGATTTCGTCGTCCTCTGTCTTGCTTTCTGCGACGATTTTACCGTTCGGGTCGACAATGAGACTACCGCCGATCAGGGGATGCCCGTCCTCGACGCCGGCCTTTGCGACTGCAATCACCCAGGTCGCATTCTGGTAGGCGCCCGCCTGAACGCTCAGGCGGTGATGGAACAGGCGGTCCTCCGGCCCTTCCTGCGACATCTGGGAATTGACTGCCGGCGTGTTGAATCCGAGCATCACCATCTCGACGCCCTGCAGCCCCATGACGCGATAGGTTTCCGGCCAGCGCCGGTCATTGCAGATACACATTCCCAGAATGCCGCCCTGGCTTCGCCAGACGGGAAATCCGAGGTCTCCCGGCTCGAAGTAGCGCTTTTCCAGATGCTGAAAGGCGCGCTTGGTATCGTAGTCCGCGTGGCCCGGAAGATGGATTTTCCGGTATTTGCCGATGATGTCACCTTGAGGCGACAGCAGGATGGACGTGTTGAAGTGATGCCCATCCGGCGTTTTTTCCGCATATCCCAGATACATGCCGATGCCATAGGCCTTCGCGCGGTCGAAAAGCGGCCGGGTTTCCGCAGATGGCAACTCCGTTTCGAACCAGCTGTCGACCTCCGCCTGATCCTCCATGTACCAGCGCGGGAAAAACGTCGTCAGAGCAAGCTCGGGGAAGACGGCGAGCGTCGCGCCGGCATCCTTTGCCCTGTCAAGGAGTGCAATCATCCGCTCAACCACGTCCTTGCGCGTATCGGCCTTCTGGATCGGGCCCATTTGCAGTGCGGCGGTTACGATCTCACGCATCAATCGATCTCCTGATCATGTCGAAAGCTTGCGTTCCAGGCGGCTGGCCAGACGGACGGCCGGCCACAGGAGCACAAGGTAAAAGCACGCAGCCATGACGATTGGCGAAGCGTTGTAGGTGACGGAACGGGCCATGTCGGCAGAGTAGAGCAGTTCGGCAAAGGCGACGACACTGGCAAGCGATGTCAGCTTGACCACTTCGATCGTGTTGCTGACAAGGTCCGGCAAAACGTTTCTGACCGCTTGCGGCAGGATCACGTAGACCATGGACTGGAAACCGGTGAGACCGGTCGATCTCGCGGCCTCGTCCTGGCCCGTGCCGATCGATTCGATCCCGGCCCGGTAGATCTCGCCGTAATAGGCGGAATTGTTCAGGAGGAAGGACAGGCAGACGGCTGCGAACGGGCTGAGGCGAATGCCGGCAAAGGGCAGCCCGGCTGATATCATGATCAGCAGCGCCAGCGGCGGGATGGCCCTGAAGATGTCCACCAGAATGGCGACAGGCCATCGGATCCAGCGCCTTTCCGATGTGCTCAGGAGCGCGACGGCAAGTCCGCCGAGAAGCCCGCTGGGAATGACGACGATGCAGAGCAGCAGCGTCATGCCGAACCCGCGCAGCATGATCGGCCAGGCCTGGACCATGATGTCGACATTGAAGAACTGAAGCAGGATCTGTTCCATCAGAGCCGCCTCCAGGCATAGGCCTTTTCAAGCCGCCGTCCCGCATAGACCACCGGAATGAACAGGATGAGATAGGCGATCGTTGCCATCATCAAAGGCGTTGCGTTGGCTGCGAAGGATTGAGCCGTGGTGGCCTGATTGAGAAGTTCGGGAACGCCGATCACCATGCCGAGCGCGGTGTTCTTGGTGATCGCGATCGTCCGGTTGGTCAGCGGCGCGACCGTCATCCGCACCGCCTGGGGGATGACGACGTAGATCAGGGTCTGAAAGCGCCCCAGCCCGGTCGACCGCGCAGCCTGCCATTGGCCTTCCGGAACCGAGAGAATGCCCGCCCAGAAGATTTCCTCGGCAAAGGCCGACAGAACCAGCGTCAGCACGATCCACAAGACCAGAAAACCGGAGAGATTGATCCCGAGATTCGGCAGGCCGAAATAGAGTATGAGAATGAGAACGAGCGGTGGCAGCGCCCGCAGCAGATCCACGAAGATGACGATTGGCAGATTGATCGCCCTGAAGCCGTAGCTGCGCAGAACCGCGAGCGCGAGACCGAGCGATATGCCGCTGACGATGACCAGGATTGCAATCTGGCAGGTCACGAACAGGCCGCTGACGATATCGGGCCAGTATTGCTGCATCACCTCCGGTTTGAAGAAGGTGTCCACGAAGCGGTCGAAACGGGTCATCTCATTCAAAAGGGCTCTAGTGATAGGCTTCTTGCAGGAAAGTCCGGGTGCGTGCGTGCACTGGTTCGTCGAAGATCTGTGCGGGAGGGCCGGCTTCCACGATCTGTCCTTCCGCCATGAAGACCACGTGATCGGATGCGGCTTTCGCAAAGCGCATCTCGTGGCTGACGACGAGCATGGTCATGCCGTCGTCTTTCAGCTGCCGCATGACTTTCAGAACCTCTCCGACCAGTTCCGGGTCCAGCGCGCTGGTCGGTTCGTCGAACAGCATGATTTTTGGTTCAAGCGCCAGTGAGCGGGCTATTGCGACCCTTTGCTGCTGACCGCCTGAAAGCTGGTTCGGGTAGTGTCCCGCCCGGTCCGACAGGCCGACGCGCTCCAGCTGCTTCAGGGCAATGGCCTCCGCCTCCGCGCGGCTTTTGCCGAGAACCTTGCGCAACGCCAGCATGACGTTGCCCTGCGCGCTCATATGCGGATAGAGATTGAACGACTGGAAGACCATGCCTATGCCACGCCGGACGCGGTTCAGATTGATGGAGCGATGGGTGATGTCTTCGCCATCCACGTAGATCTTGCCGGATGTCGGGGTTTCCAGGCGGTTGCAGCATCTCAGGAGACTGCTTTTGCCTGACCCGGACGGCCCGATCAGGAACGTCATCTCTCCGGTTCCGGCCTCCAGGGTGATGCCCCTGAGGGCGTCGACATCGCCATAGCGAAGATGAAGATTGTCAATCGTGAGGATGGGCAGTCTGTGCGACACGCGGAAAATTCCTGAAGTCAGAACAGGGCCGGGCAGGCTCTGGCGGCCCGCCCGGCTTGTCTTTCTTGAAAAAGATCAGGAGCAGCTCAGCTCGTGAGGTTCGGACACGTATCCCTCCAGATCGGGGACACCGTATCCGGGGTAGACCGTCGCGGCTGCCGAGCCTTCAGCCGGTGTGACACCGAACCACTTTTCGGACAGTTCCGCGAGCACGCCCTTGGACTTGAGGCATTCCAGCGCGCCTTCGACTTTCGCCCTGAGTTCGGGCTTGTCCTTCGGGAACGGAATGGCAAAGACCTTGCCGGTCGAATGCAGGTAGGAGAGCTTCAGCGCGGGCGTCTTCTTCACGGCCCATGCGCTGACCGTGTTGCCGGCGACATTTGCGAATGCGCGTCCGGACAGGACCGCCTGCACCGCATCGCTGTTGGTGCCGTAGGACTCGACCACCCAGCCGACCTCATCGGTCAGGTCACGGGCCCACTTGTCATAGGCGGACCCCTTGTTGACGGCGATGGTCTTGCCTTTGAAGCCATCGAGGCTGTCGATGTCTTCCGCCTCGGCTTTGACGACGAACTGGAAGTCGGTGTTCAGATAGCCCTCGCTGAACAGAATGCTCTTCGTGCGTTCTTCGGTGACGGTTGTCGGCGCAACGAGGAAGTCGTAGGTGCCGGCCTGCATGCCCGGCAGGAGACCGGACCACTGCGCTGCGGTGACGTTCAGCGTCGCGCCCATTTCCTTGCCGAGTGCTTCGGCAAGATCGACGTTGAACCCTTCGACACCGCCATCGAGTTTCGGCATTGCGTGCGGGGCGAAGGTGCCGTCCAGGGCGACGTTGTAAACCTCCTCGGCAGCGGCAGGTGTGAGCGCCAGGCAGGCGGTAAGGGCGAGAGCCGTTCGAAAGCCTTTGAAATTCATGTAAATCTCCTTGCGATCATGCTGCTGCTATCGGGAGTGGAAAAGCAGCACGCGGGAAACAGAACATTGATGGCGCGGGAAGGCGCTATCGGCGGTGTCGAGCGGATGCGCGATCAGAAATTAAGCATGCAAAATAATGCGTCACGTTCAATAATTGGAGCTATTATATTACAGATATAAATATAATCTCACATTATGAATTCTTGATCCCGGGCGCATGGATAGCGGTTCTGCCGTTGCGGGAAGGGAGCAACGGAAAAACGAATTCCGCAGGGCCGATTTAGTTTCTAAAATATTGAATTAAAGAAGTTTTCGATTTGGCTTGCGTTTCGGTGGGTCGCCCGCCCGCGGGACGGAACAGGCAGCGTTCTGGCTACACCATGGACGCAGGCGAAAACCGCAAAGAATCTGTTGCGGTGGCAGGCGGAAACGGAAGCGCCTTGGCGATGCACCCCGGATGAAGCCACCAAAGGGCCGGGTCCCGAAGTGGCCGGGTCCTGGAAACCGGACAAAAAGAAGCCCGCCAACCATGTGTGACGGGCTTCGTTTCTTTCCGGCGGGGGTCATGGGCGTCACGGCGCTTAAAAGCATCAGGTGCCTTCGATGATCAGGAAATCGGCCTCCGCATTCGCCATTCTGATCTCGCGCGCCGCCTGATATTCCGGCGAGTCGTAGCAGGCCAGAGCCGTCTGGAAGTCCCTGAATTCCACGACGACGTTGCGGTCGCGGGACTTGCCTTCCGGGTCCCTGAATTGGCCGCCTCTGACGAGGAAGCGCGCGTCGTATTTCTCGAACGCCTGTCTGGCTGCGGCAAGGTAGGCGGGATAATTCTCCGCGTTTCTGACCGACACCCGAACGACCCAGTATCCTTTTGACATGTGCATCTCCTGTTTTCAGATCCTGGATGGCATTGCATCTGCAGGACGGGTCTGGACATACGGCTTTCCTTGCATGAGAAAAAATGAATAATTGAGAACGAAACATTCTCTGGAAGAGATGCATGGAACTGAGTGACCTGAAGATATTCGTTGCCGTCGTGCGCGAGGGCGGCATCACCCGGGCTGCCGAAAAGCTTCATCGTGTGCAATCCAACGTCACGACCCGGGTCCGGCAGCTGGAAGACAAGTTGAACACCAAATTGTTCGACCGGCGCGGAAAGCGTCTCGTGCTGACCCCCGCAGGCCGGACCCTGCTGGACTATGCGGACCGGTTGCTCGCCTTGGCGAGCGAGACGGAGGCCGCCGTTCAGGGAGGCAGGCCGCGCGGTGTATTTCGGTTGGGATCCATGGAAAGCACGGCCGCCGTGCGTCTTCCCGCCCCTCTTTCGATCTATGCGCAAAAGTTTCCTGATGTCGTTCTGGAGCTCAGAACGGGAAACCCGACACAGTTGGCCAACGCGCTCCTGGCTGGTGAGATTGATGCTGCGCTCGTGGCCGAGCCGGTTGCGGAGGCCAGGTTCGACTCGATCGTCGCCTTCGAGGAGGAACCGGTCATCGTCACATCGACGGAGCATCCCCCGATTGACCGCAAGGGGAGCGTGCCCGGCACCATGATCGTATTCGAGCATGGCTGTCCGCACAGGCGCAGGCTGGAGGAGTGGTACGCGCTCCGCGACGAGATGCCGGAGCGCACGATCGAACTCGGCTCGTATCACGCGATGCTTGGCTGCGTTCTGACCGGCATGGGGGCCGCGCTTGTGCCCAAAAGCGTGATCGCGACCTTTCCCGAAAGCCGCCGCCTGCGCATCAATACGTTACCGGACGGTCAGAACCGGATCCGCACGCTGCTGATCTGGCCCAGGAACAGCCGTTCACCCAAGATCGAGGGTTTGCGGCGCATTCTCCAGGAAGAGGCCGCCTGACACCTGCTGCCCGCGTCCGGGATGCCCGGCTATGGCTGGACCGTGCGCGACCCCGGAGCACCTGTGTCAGTCTTCGCCGCCGGTCCAGACCTGCGGGTTGATCATGTTGATCGGCTCGCCGCTGGAATAGGCATTCACCTGGTCGAAGATGTCGGAGAACTGCAGATCGAATTCATCTTCGGTCACATACCCGATATGCGGCGTTGGCAGTACGTTCGGATGGGTGAGCAGCGGGTTGGCGGTGTCGGTCAGCGGTTCCGTGTCGAAGACGTCGACGGCGGCGAAGATCCTGTTTCGTGCGATCTCCGCTTCAAGCGCACCCTGGACGATCAGGCCCGAACGGGACGTGTTGACCAGAAGGGACCGCGGTCGCATGGCGGCGAGATCGTCCGCCGTGATGATGCCTTTCGTGTCCGGTTTCAACCGCACGTGCAGGCTGACAATGTCTGACGTTCCGAAGAAGGCGTCCCGGCTCTCGGCCAACCGAACGCCGTCGGCCTCTGCCCGTGCGCGTCCGGCATCCGAAGACCACCATTGCACCTTCATGCCGATGGCGTCGGCGTAACCGGCGACAGCCTTGGCGATGCGTCCGTAGCCGTAAAGGCCGAGCGTCCTGCCACGCAGGCTCCGGCCGACACCCATCTGCCAGTTGCCGCCCCGGATCGAGGCGACCTGTTCGGGGATTTGCCGGAAGCTTGCCAGGATCAGCGTCAGTGTGAGTTCCGCCGCCGCATAGCTCGGTGTGCCCGCATGCATGTTGGAGCAGAGCAAGACGCCGTTCCTGGTACAGGCATCGACATCGATATGCGGGTAGACGCTGCGCTGGGAGATCAGTTTCAGGCCCGGAAGCCGGTCAAGCAGGTCAGCCGTGACTTTTGTGCGTTCGCGGAACAGGACCACCGCCTCCGCCGCTTCGAGGCGCGATGCCAGAACGGCCGGGTCCTCGACATGGTCCGTCCAGACCGTGACATCGTGATTTTCGAGTTTGGCGTAACACGGCAGTGTGCGCAGCGTATCGAACCAGTCGTCCAGAATATGTACTTTCATCGGCTCTCCACACCGCTGCCTTCAACCAGTGTCCGGGGGGTCGGTACGAACACGTCCATGTGCAAGGCAGTCAGGGCCCTGGTGATCTGCGCGCGCTTTGACAGGAGGTGGTTATACTGCGCATCGCAGCCGGAAACGGGTGTCGGGTAATCCCTGATTTCATCCGCGATCGACTGCCGTGCGCATTCCAGCGCAGCGCGTGCTTCATCGAGACTGTCTTCGAAATGCATCCTGTTCTCCTGTCCTGCCTCCGGCGCTGCCTTTCAGGATCCGGACCAGACATCGCCCGGAACGAAGACGTCGCCCGCGGCCAGTTTCCGGGCGGTGCGCATCAATCCGGCAGAGATGACATGGTACTGCCCGTCCTCGTCGCCGTAGTCTATCACGACTTCCATTTTGCCCATCGGGTGTTCCAGTTCAATCCTCACCGGAGACGACGGTGGTGCGGGCACGAGGCCTTCGGCGACCGTGCCGGGGGCCAGTATGCAGGACGCCAGGCACTGCGAGCCCGTGACCGCGAGAGTGGGATGGCAGTTCCACGGCATGAAATAACGGACGGCGGCGGTGCCCCCCTCACGCGCCGGTGCCAGCAGTCCGAATTTCGGGATGACGGATTTTGTGACATCTCCCAAACCCATTCGTTCGCCGGCAATCAGCCGCACGGCCTCCATTTTTTCAAAAAGTGCCTTGTTCGCATCCAGTTCCGCCGCGCTTTCATACCCGGTGATCCCGAAGTCCTCGGCGCGGCCGATGACCATCGCCATGGCGACATCCATGCAGGAAACCTCCAGGCCGTTGATCTCTTCCCTAGACTGTCCGGTCGGAAACAGGCCGCTCGTTGCACTGCCCTCCACATCCATGAACTGCAACTGGATGGGCGCAGCCGTGCCCGGGACGCCATCGATCGACGCCTTGCCGTCATAGCGGACCTGTTTGCCCGGTGTCTGGACAAGCGCGGCGACGCGCGTGCCCGTGTTGACCGCCCGGATCCTGACTTCCGTGACATCGCCGACGGGCTCGACGAGCCCCATCTCGATGGCCGCCGGTCCGACGCCGACAAGGATGTTGCCGCAGGACGGCTTGTAGTCGACGAGCTTCTCCTCGACGCTGACCTGCGCGAAGAAATAGTCCACATCCGCCCAGTCGTCCTCCGATTTCGAGAGCATGGCAACCTTGGTCGTCACAGCGGTGCCGCCGCCGATGCCGTCGATATTGAACGGATGACCCGCACCGACGATGGCAACCAGGACCTCCGACAACCGGTCGAGATCTTCCGGCAGATCACTGCGGTTCATGTAGGGTCCGCGCGAGGATCCCCCGCGCATGAAGAGAAAGGGGATGGCTGTCTGCGTCATGCGTCGCTTTCCTCTATGAGCTTGACCAGGACGGAGGCAAAGGCCTGCGTGCCGAGCGGGCCTCCGAGGTCCGCTGTCCGGGTCTCCGGGTGGGCGAGTGCGGTTTTCAGGGCGCTGTCGATCGCCGCAGCGGCCTTGGCCTGTCCGAGGTGGCGCAGCAGCATGGCGGCCGAGCCGATCAGGGACGTCGGGTTTGCCCGGTCCTGCCCGGCAATGTCCGGTGCGGAACCGTGCTGGGCCTGTGCCGCCGCGTTCTGCGGGCCGACATTCAGGGAGGCTGCCAGTCCGAGCCCGCCGGCAAGTTCGGTGGCAAGATCCGACAGGATGTCGCCGAACATGTTGGTCGTCACGATAACGTCGAAGCGGCCCGGATCGCGGACCAGCAGCGCCGCCGCCGCATCGACCAGGACCTCGTCATATGCGAGACCCGGATAGTCCGCGGCGATCCGCCGGATCACCTCCAGAAAGAGGCCGTCGCTCGTGCGCATCACGTTCGCCTTGTGAACGGCCGTGACCTTTTTGCGCCCGGTGCTTTCGGCGAACCGGAAGGCCGCGCGCCCGATCCGTTCGCTGCCACGTTCGGTTATCAGCCGCATCGCCATCGCCACACCCGGCACCGGCATGAACTCGCCGCTCCCGGCGTAAAGGTTGCGGTCGGCGTAGAACCCCTCGAGATTTTCCCGGAAAATCACCAGGTCGACATCCACGCCTGTCGGCGTCGGCAAGCCGCTGAAACTCCGAGCGGGCCGGATGTTGGCGTAAAGATCGAGTTTCCTGCGCAGCACGCCCGACGGATTGAGGCCGCCGGCTTCCTTTGGCGGATAATCGTTGTGCGAGACCGGCCCGAGAATGACGCCGTCCGCGGCGAGCGCGGCTTCGATGACGGCATCTGCGATCGTGCTGTCACCGGTCTCCAGGGACGCAAAACCTATGGTGCGATCCGTGAGTTCGATCCGTTCGCCCGACCTGGCGCAGGCAGCCGCCACGATGCGTTTCGTGGCGGCCATTATTTCCGGGCCGATGCCGTCGCCGGCAAGACAGAGCAGCGAGAGCGTCATGCTGCTGCCTTACGTTAGTGGCCACGGCAGGGTGACATAGGACTGCAGCAGTCCCGGCGGGAAGTCTCGGTTGAGCAGCCAGGCCATGCCGCACATGAACGCGATCCCGCAGGCGCCATAGCCAAGCGCGTAAGGCAGGCTGCGCTTCGCACGATAGTGAATGAACGCCACCAGGAAGCCGGCAAGCGCCAGGATGAACCCGATCAGCGACGTCAGGATCAGAAGACCGGCAAACCAGGCCAGCGTCGGCCACAGGCCATGCTGGTTGCCTTCCGAGTTTCCGGCCTCGCTGTCGCTGAACAGCGGGCTCGTCTCGGGGCTGGTGCGCATCCGGAACAAAAGGATCAGGCAGCCGATGATCGACACCAGGCCGACGAATTGCGGGAAGACCCGATCCGCGGAGGCATAGTCTGGGATCAGCGAGGCATTGGTGAATGCAAAGGCAAGGTAAGCGAAGATCGCCAGCAGGAAGATCAGCGGCGCGCGTTTGCTTCCCGTTGGAACGTCTCCTTCCGCGCGGATGTTCTTGGACTGGCGCAGGCCGATGACAACCGACACGATCGTGATGATGATGAGGACGATCACGATCGGCGAGAAGATGTACTCCATGCCCTCCGCGAAGCCCTTGCGGAAGCGCGACGCGGCGATCTGGACCGCCTGGTTGGTGTATGTTTCCGCCGGATTGGACAGCACGAACCCGATCAGGAAGGCGGGCCGCGACCAGTCGAACCGCCGCATCAGGATGCCGAGCAGGCCGATGGCGAACAGCGCCACCAGATCCATCAGGTTTTGCCCCGACTGGAACGCGGCAAACGAGATGATCATGAACAGGAACGGCGCAAGCAGCGCGAAGGGAATGGTTGTCAGGCGCGCGATGCCGCCGGAGCCGAGAATGCAGATGATCGTTCCGACGACGTTTGCCAGCGCAAGCAGCCAGACAATTGCGTAGGTGACGTCGAGATTGTTCTTCAGCATCGACGGCCCGACCTCGATCTGGCCGGAGCCGAGCAGGGCGACGGCACCGATGAAGACGGCCATGGAGCCGGAACCCGGAATACCGAACAAAAGCGTCGGCACCAGGCCGCCGCCTTCCTTGGCGTTGTTGGAGCTTTCCGGCCCGATGACGCCGCGCACGTCGCCACTGCCGAATTTGGACTTGTCCTTCGATGTCTGCACCGTGTGGCCGTAGGCGATCCAGTCGACAACGGAGCCGCCGAGACCGGGGATGACACCGACGGTAACGCCGATCAATGAACAGCGGATGCTGAGCCAGATATTGGCGAACCAGTCGCGCACGCCGTGAAGCCAGCCGCCGCCGAGCATGGAGCGCTCCGATATCGCGCGGTCCTGGCGCAACAGGGCGACGATTTCCGGAATCGCGAAGATGCCGAGGCCGACAATGACCAGTTTCAGGCCATCGGTGAGATAAGGCATGTCATAGGTCGCCATGCGCAGCGCGCCGGCGCTGTCGCCTTCGCCGATGGTTCCGACCATCAGGCCGAGGCCGGCGGCGACGATGCCCTTGATGGCGACCTGACCGGCCAGAATACCGACCATCGACAGGCCGAACAGTGTGATCATCAGAAGTTCCGGGGTCCGGAACTCCAGAACGATCGGTCGGGCGACCAGGATGAAGACGGTCAGAAACGCCGCGCCAACGAGACCGCCGAAAAGGGACGACGCAAAGGCAGCTGAGAGGGCCCGCGCGGCTTCGCCCTTCTTGGCCAGCGGAAAGCCGTCGAGAACGGTCGCCTGCGAGGCGGAGGAGCCGGGAATGCCCATGAGGACGGAGGCGAACGTATCCGATGTCGGGACGACGGCGACCATGCCGATCATGAGCGCAAGACCGAGGACGGGATCCATGCCGAACATGAACGGCAGCAGCAGCGACAGACCGGCGATGCCGCCGAGCCCGGGGAAAACCCCGATGCAAAGGCCCATCACCACGCCGAGAATCAGGTAGCCGATGACGGCGGGCTGAAAGATCATCGCCGACGCATCGGCGAGCGCAGGTAAAGCGGTGCCAAGAATGTCCACTGGATCGCCCCGGATTTTGTTTTTCAGGAAAGGGAGCCCGTCCGGTCAGCCCGGACGGGCGGAAGTGCTGTTACTTGAGGGAGACGCCGTAGCGCTCCTGTAGCCAGCCGACCACGAATTCCTTTGCACTGTCGGGCACTTCGGTCGCGCTCTTGAGGGCGCTGTCAGCCTCGGCACCTGTCATCTGCGGGTACTTTCCGAGCCGTCCTGCGGAAATCTCCGCGAAGTCGCCGCGTGCCTTGACCGCATCAAACGCCTTGGAATAGGTGTCGATGGCATCCTGGGATGCGCCGTTCGGCAGGAACACCATCTTCTGGGCCGGGAACCCGGCGATGAAGAACGCCTTCCAGGCATCCCATTTTTCGCCCGAGGTTTCGCAGCCTTCGGTCGCCTCGCAGACTTCCTTGAAGGTCGGCATGTCGGGGAACGTCGGATCGCGGACGATGTTGCCGTCGGCATCCAGGGCACCCCAGCTCATCATCGGCACGGCCGTTCCGGCTTCGACCAGCGGCGTCACGCCTTTCAGGTAGGACGAAGACGTCTGGTAATCGATGTTGGCTTCACCGCGCTCGAACATCAGGCGGCCGTCACCGCGGCCCTTGATGCCGAAGACGGGCTCGACATTCAGGCCGAGCATTTCCCAGGCCAGAAGCGGAACGAGATCGAGCCGCGTCGCGCCCTGGGAACCGTAGATGAAATCGGTCTCCTTCAGCGCGCTGGCATCGTTGCCGCTCATCTTCGCGGCCAGATCCGGCGGCAGGTAGGCGACACCGCCCGTGCCGGACGCCAGAACCACGTTCCAGTCCTTGTAGTCGTAGCGCACGCGCGGATCGCCGAGCAGGTACGGGAACTGGGTGGAGCCGGACGAGCCGAAGATCACCGTGCCTTCGCTGTCGGCGAATTTCTGGTTCTGGAACCAGTTGGCGCCTTTCGTGGAACCGGCACCCGGCATGAATTTCACGACGACGGTCGGCTGGCCCGGAAGCGCTTCGCTCAGGAGCGGCGCATAGAAGTTCGCCCACTTGGCGGACCCGCCTGTTTCGGAGAAGGGAATGACCCATTCGACTGTTTTGCCGGAAAGGTCGAGATCGGCCGCAAGGGCCTGGGCCGGTACGAAGGCACCGGCAGCAAGTGTCACACTCAGCGCCAGCTGGCGCGCAAGCTTTTTCAAAACCATGTTTTCCTCCCAATGGCGCGGGCTGTGTGTTCCCGCAGCCTCACTCTCAGCGCTCGCAAAAGCGACTTGATGCTGGCAGTGTTCCCTGCGAAGCTTGCAACAAGCTTTCATCGAAAAAGAATAAAAATGCGGATCGCACTCGTAGAAGACAATGTCAGTCTGGCAAAGGGGATCGCCTATCAGCTGCGCGATGCCGGCCATTCGGTGGATATTCTCCATGACGGCGACGAGGCGGATGTGTTTCTGAAACAGGAAGGCGGCGATCTCGTCATTTTGGACATCAACCTGCCCGGCAGGAGCGGGCTGGACCTTCTGACGGATCTCAGGGAACGCGATGATCCGAGACCGGTCATTCTTCTGACCGCCCGGTCCGAAACGGAAGACCGGGTGATGGGACTGGACGCGGGCGCCGACGACTACCTGGTCAAGCCGTTTGAGATGGAAGAGCTCGCGGCAAGGATCCGCGCGCTTGGCCGGCGCAAGGGTGTCGTGCCACGGCAGCTCATCGAGATCGGTCCGTTGAAACTGGATGCCGGCGCGCTGCAATTGCTTGACGGCTCCGACGCCCTGGAAGTTCCGCGGCGCGAGCTTGCATTGCTTGCCGCGCTGGCCCAGGCGAACGGGCGTACGGTCTCCAAGGCGAGCCTTTTGGACCAGCTTTACGGCGCGGGCAGCGAGACAGACGAGAAAGTCATCGAGGTCTATGCCTCTAGGCTGCGCAAGCGTCTTGCTCCTTACGGCGTCAACATCCAGGTTCATCGCGGCATCGGCTACTCCCTCGGCAAGGCGTCCGCATGAAGAGAACTTATTCTCTGCGCCTGCGCCTGACCCTGATCATCCTCGTTCCGCTGCTGTTCGTCGCCGGTGCGACCGGCCTGTGGCAGCTCAACAATGCAAGGGTGACCGCCGGTGAAGTCTTTGACAGGAGCTTACAGTCGGCAGCGCTCGCGGTTGCCAACGACGTTGCTCTGTCCGGCGGTGACGCCCTGGCGTCGAGCACGCGCAAGATCCTGTCCGACACATCGGGCGGACGGGTCTTCTACCACGTCTATGCACCCGACGGCGTCATCGTCACCGGCTATGCAACACCGCCGGTGGGCATCCCGCTCGCCGGCGACGGCGATTTCAGCCCTGTCTATTTCAACGCGGAATACCTCGGCCGGGACGTGCGCGGGTTTCGCATGCGCACCCGCATGCAGGTCGACGACTTCAGCGGCCTTTTCACGACGACCGTCTGGCAGGATGTCGCCATCCGCGCGGCCTTCGTCCAGGACCTGATGCTGCGCTCGCTGGTGACGATCTCGTCCATCATCACGTCCCTGTCGCTGATCGTCTGGTTCGGCATCCGCATCGGACTGCACCCGTTGAACGACCTGCAACAGGCGATCGACCTGCGGTCCGGCGAGGTCCTGAAGCCCATCCAAAGACCGGTTCCGGTC
Organism: Roseibium sp.; assembly: GCF_965232425.1. Lineage (GTDB taxonomy): Bacteria > Pseudomonadota > Alphaproteobacteria > Rhizobiales > Stappiaceae > Roseibium. Next base: position 2,231,115 of record NZ_OZ246971.1, on the reverse strand, counting down.
GAGGTCGAGGGGATCGTGCGCACCCTCAACCGGCTGCTTGGCCAGGTGTCCGAAGCCATGGCGACGCAGAGCGAGTTCATTTCAAATGCCGCCCATCAGCTGCGCAACCCGGTCGCCGGCGTTCTGGCACTTGCGGAATCCGTCCGCTCCGCCCCGAACGAGCGGGCCATGCGCGAGCGCGCGGGTGATCTCGTCGACGCTGCGAAGGAAACGAGCCACCTGGCGCAGAAGCTCCTGACCTATGAGCGCACCAAGTCGATCAGTCCGGCTTCGGCGCAGGAAACGTTTTCGGTCAATGAACTGGTCGATGGTGTGACAAGGGACTTTCAGGGCAGAAACAATGGCGGACCGGCGATCTCCGCACGGATGCCGGACGGGGACATCTCCGTCACCGGAGACCGGACGATGATCCGCGAGGCGGTGTCCAATCTGGTCGACAATGCCATGAAGCATGGTGGTGCAGGCCTGTCCGAGATCACCGTCGCGCTGGAGACCGCCCCGGAAGCGGCAACGATTGTCGTCAGGGACGATGGCCAGGGGCTGACCGAGGCGCAGATACAGACCGCGCTTCAGCGTTTCGGCCAGGTTTCGGAACGCAGCGACGGCAGCGGTCTCGGATTGCCGATCGTGGAAAGGGTCGCCGAACGGCATGGCGGCGGTCTAAAGCTCCGCGGGAACGACCCCGGTCTCGAGGCGCGCTTCACCATTGCGCGATAGGAGACGACGCCGGCAAGAGCGGTCTCCGTTCCCGCCCTGACGAATGCGGGGCTTCAGAGCTCCGTTGCTTCGTGATCGTCACCGGTCACGTAGTTGTAGCCGTCCACGAGCAGCTGGAAGACAATATCCGTCTCCTCCCGGGTGCGCGGCGTATAAAGGAGGACGAAACCTTCCCAGCCCGGCCGGCTGTCCGCCCAGGGATGCATGGCCGCCCATCCGGCCTTCACGGCTTCGCGGGCGCGCGCCGGCGGCAGCGAAGCGTGCAGACTGCCATCCGGATGCAAATGGGCAAACTCCCGTCCGCCGACGATCGCCTGGGGCCGTGCCAGGTCGATGGTCTCGCTCAGCCAGAAGCCCTTGGCGCCCGGAAGCGAGATCACCGTGGCGCGGAGCTTGACCCCCGGCAAGGCCGCCACGCGTTGCAACAGGCGGTCCGACAGCTGCGGAACGGGCTCTGCACCGATCTGGATGTGCGGGACACGATTGGTGGTGGCGGGCACCTCACCATCCCGTTTCGGCAGCCGGTCGTCTCCGGCCCGCGCTGACACGAGGGCGAGCCCGGCTATCATGAAAACCGCGACGGCAATCCGCCGCGGCATATGCCATGTTTTCATCTTTGCACAATAGCGGTTCGTCTATTCCGCTTCCCGGAATTTCGTGTGGCAATCCTTGCAGGCACCGCCAATGGCACCGATATTCGCGCGAACGGCATCGACGCCGTCACCGGCAACGTCGCTCATGGCGACCGCCGCCGCTGCAAGTTTCTTGTTGATCTCGGCGCTTTCCGGATAGGTCGACCAGGCTTCGACCTTTGCGCGTGTCTTTCCGGGCAGGGCCGTGCTGTCGGATCCCTGTGGCCAGGCCGAGCCCATGTTCATGGTTGCCATGATCTTGATGTTTTCCGCCGCGATCTGGGCGGCTTCCGCATTGTATTCGATATCCCCTTTTGCCATGGCGCCCAACTGGCCCAGGTTCCACGCATAAAGCGCCATGACCGCCTTGCGTGCCTTGATGGCGTTGTCGAAATGCCCGTCTGCGACGGACGTGCCCATACCGGCAGTGAAGACGAATACGAGTGAGCAGAAAACCTTCAATCCGTTTTTCATCAGACTCTCCTCTCATGTGCAGAATTGAACATCAGATAAGTCTCATGATCTAATGCGCTGATAAATTCTCTAAATTGCGACAAAAGGCTGTGCGCAGATGCACAAACTCAGATGGGACGATCTTCAATATGTCCACGCGGTTGCCGAGCAGGGATCGCTTTCTGCGGCCTCGCGCGCGCTCGGTGTGAACCACGCGACCGTCCTGAGACGGATCGCGCTCCTGGAAGCGTCCTGCGAGGTCAAGCTGTTCGACAGGCAGAAAGACGGGTATCGGCTGCGTCCCGAAGGCCGGGCGCTTCTGGCATCGCTCAAGCTCATGGACCACGCCTCGGCCAGGATCAGGAGAAGCCTGGATTCGACCGCCAAGGGCATCGAGGGCACGTTCCGTCTTGCGACGACGGACACGATTGCCTGCCTGCTTTTGCCCGACTATCTGGAAAACCTTCGGCAGATGCACCCGAACGTCAATATCGAGGTTGCCGTTTCGAACGATCCGATCGACCTGTCGCTTTCGGGTGCCGAGATCCTTGTGCGGCCCGGCCCGGATCTGCCACCGGAGCTGAGCGGTCTCAAGATCGGAACAGTTGAATTCGGCGTCTTCGGCTCTCCGGATTATCTGGCCCGCACCGGGGACCTGCCCGTCAGAGCGCACAAATGGCTGGGGACCGCCCCTGGCTTTGCAGGATCCACTGTTGGCGAATGGCAGCTTTCCAACGTCGAAAACCGGCGCGAGTTTTCCGCGGACAGCTTCCTCATGCTGGCGGCTCTGGCCGAGAGGGGGCTCGGCCTTGCCATGCTGCCTGTCTTTGTCGGGCAGAAATCCGGGCGGCTCGTTTCGTTCGGCGACCGTGCCGGGCTGCCTTCAACCGGACTATGGGTGGCGACACACAAGGATTTCCGGCAGCAGCGGGACATCGAAGCGCTGCTTGAATTTTTCGCCGGTGCCCTGCGCCGCGACACGCGGGAAGGCGCAGCGGTCTCGTGACCGCACAAGCGCCACGGCAGAGCTGCGTGCGCGCGGAAATCCAATCCGGTTCGGTTCTAGCCGAAACGTCGCGCAAGCTCTTGAATATGCGCCGGTCCCACTTCGCAGCAGCCGCCGACGATCGTCGCGCCGGAAGCAATCCAGCCGCCGACATGGTCGGCATAGGCGTCCGGCGTGAGATCGACACGGGACGTCAACTTCGTCACGGCGCTGCCTGCGCTCAGGAATTCCTTGCTGATCCCGGTGAACCCGTTGGCGTAGCCGCCGGTTGGCAGGCCGGCTTCCTTCGTGGCTTTCAGTCCGGCGGTTACGGCTTCCGGTATGGAGCAGTTCAGCAGGATGGCCTGCGGGGACAGCGCGGCAACTTCGCGGATGGCATCCGCGAGGCTCTCTCCCGAGCGCAGTTTCGTACCATCTCCATCGTCGACCGTAAGCCCGATCCAGACCGGTTTGCCGTGGCCGAGCGCGCCTGTGACCGCGGCCCGTGCCTGCTCGATCGAAGCGATCGTCTCGATCAGGTAGGAATCGACGAAATCCGCCTGGATGCGGCAGATTTCAGCGTAAAGCTCTACGGATTCCTCTTCCGGCGGGGCGCCATCGTGGCTGTAGGACCAGCCGAGGGGACCGACGGACCCGACCACCGATCCGGAACCGTGCGCATCGCGCGAGCGGCAGGCGATTTCGCATGCCTGCTGCTGCAGCTCTTCGAACCGGTCTTCAATCCCGTTCGGGCGCAGGCGGTCGCGATGGATCGCATAGGTGTTCGCCGTTGCCACATGTGCACCGGCAGTGAAATAGGAATCGTGGATCGCTCCGACGAGATCCGGCCGTTCCATCATGATCCGTGTCGACCAGAGCCCTGTCGGCTCCAGCCCGCTCAGGCGGACAAGCTCCTGGCCCATGCCGCCGTCGAGAATTGTTATTTTGTTCGTTTCCACCACTGCACCCGGATGATTGTTGGTTTTGTGTCCGATCCCGGGGACCGCGATACGGCCGGGCCCGTGTCCAAGCGTTCGGGGGTTATATCTCGCTATCGGGGCCTGACAAGACCGGGACGCGACGTTTTCAGGTCGCGATGCGTCTCCAGGTCATCCGTCCTGCACCGGAAGGGGATCGAGCATGTCCTCGAAGAACCATGCGGTCAGCTCGTTCCGACTGGAAACACCGGCTTTCCGGTAGACAGTGGAGGCCTGCTGGCGCACCGTTTTTTCACGTGTATCTCTCAGCCCGGCGATTTCCCGGAACGTGAGACCTTTCAGCATGCCGATCACGACATCCTGCTCACTGGCTGTGAGGTTCCAGGCATCGAACTGCTTCTGCATGACCGCGCGGTACTGCCCCGCAAGTTCGACCGAACGGGGGTCGATCCGCGCCAGTCGGCCGCGCGCTTTTTCAAGCTGTCCGCTCAGCTCCAGGAGCGTTTTCTGCTGGACATGGCGATCGTAGAGAAAGGCGCCCAGCACCAGTGCGCTGATCAATAGCCTGGCAAGATCGTCGCCCATGGAACCGAGCGTTTCGCCTGCCCGGAATTCGTTGAAAACTTCAACGACGCTCGTGGCAAACACGATCAGAACGAACGCCGCAAAGAAGGTTCGCCAATTCCACAACGGCCCGTTCGTATCCAGCATGAAGTCGTTCCCTTTATTGCGTGTCTTTGGCAGCCTGGCACATGGTCGAGCCGTCCGAATTGACCCTATGTCCCATAGTCCCGACGGTCGATCCGGCATTTGTCCGATAGACGAATACCTACACGTTTCCCATTCACAAATGCATCGGGGCGCCATGCGCGGTTTCGCTGTGGCTTACGGCAAGTGCCCCCCACCGTATTTGCTGAATTGGAGATCAGATATGTCGCTCACATTTTCCCGGCGCCAGTTCCTCGCAGGTGGCCTTGCGCTCACAGGCACTTGCCTTGTGGGGCCGGCATGGTCGAACACGGCGCGACCGCGGCTGCCGATCCCGCCCCTTGCCGACGGCACGGACGGCACACCGCTGGACCTGACGATCCGCGCAGGCATGTGGTCTTTCAAACCGGGCGTCATGACACCGACGATCGGTGTCAACCAGGACTACCTGGGTCCAACCATTCGCACGCGGCGGAACACCGACCTCACCCTCAACTACCACAACACCTTGACGGAAGGCGTCTCCGTCCATGGGCACGGCCTGCATGTCCCGGGGAATGTCGACGGCGGGCCGCAGCTGGAAATGCCACCTGGAGAAAGCTGGCAGCCGACGCTGTCGATCGTCCAGCCGGCAGCCACCTGCTGGTATCACTCCCATACCCATGGCAAGACGGGAGACCAGGTCTATCGCGGTCTCGCGGGCATGATCATCATCGATGACGATGAAGCCGTCTCAAAGGAACTTCCGAACCGATACGGCGTCGACGATCTTCCGGTGATCCTTCAGGACAGAACCTTCGATGCGGCGGGGCGGCTGGTCTATTCGCTGGAAGAGGCCGGGGAAGACGGCTGGTTCGGCGACACGGCCATCATCAACGGTGCCTTGTCGCCGGTCGCCGAGGTTCCCGCCGGCAAGGTTCGTCTTCGCCTTCTCAACGGCGCGAACGCGCGATTTTATATCCTGGCATTTGCGGACAACCGGACCTTTTACAAGATTGCCAGCGATGGCGGCCTGCTGGAAGCGCCCGTGCCGATGACAACCATGGAAATGTCTCCCGGCGAACGGTGCGAGATCATTGTGGACCTGTCCGGAGACACTTCGGCTGAACTGCTGACATTCTTCGAGGACGATATAGATGAGGAAGGCGAGGGGATCGTTTCCGGTCTCATGGGTCTGCTGACCGGACCCGGTCAGTCAGCCCCGCCCGCCTCGCTGCTGTTGACGGTCGACCGGACACTGGTCGCGAATACCGTGCCCGTTCCCGAACGCCTGGCGACCATCGAGCGTCCGGACCCGGACGAGATCACGAAAACGCGCGAATTCGTCCTGGAAATGGATCATGGCGAGAGCGAAAGCGCCCATGCGCAGGGCCACGGTGCACATGCGGGACATGCCATGAGCATGACGATCAACGGGGCCGCGATGGACATGGGCGTGATCAACGAGCGCGTCGAGCGCGGTGTCTGGGAGCGCTGGCGCATTCGCTCCGATCAGGGCGCGCACCCGTTCCATGTGCACGGCTGTTCCTTCCTGATCGAACAGATGGAGGGCGCAGCTGTCACCCCCGATCAGGGCGGCTTGAAGGACACGGTGGTGTTGGACGACGACGACTGGTCGGAAATTGTCGTCCGCTTCGATCACCTTGCGAGCGATGACTTTCCCTACATGTATCACTGCCACATTCTGGAACACGAGGATCAGGGCATGATGGGGCAGTTCACGGTGACCGACAGAACCGGATGAAGGCGGCGGGAACTTACCCCGCCGACTTCCGCTGTTCGTCGCGAATGAGGGCGGCGAGGCGGTAGAAGCCGTGGGCCATCTTGGTATAGGGCGTCAGCAGGAAGAAGCTGAGCACGGAGCCAAGGTGGATGGCCAGCAGCGCCGGCATCGCCGCCGTGCTGCCGAGTGCGTAAAGCGCAAGGCCGGACAGCGCGACCAGGAACAGGAGCAGGATGAAACCCATCTCGCCGCCCCAGGCGGATGGTGCACCAAGGGACCGGTCCGCTTTCAGCTTCAGGGAAGCCAGCATGACCGTTCCGATCACCATCAGGACACCGCCCGGAATGCCCAGAAGTTTCGGCAGTGACCAGAGCGGATAAGGCGCGGGCATGTCGAAAACGTAGTGGAGGATTGTTCCGGCCGAGGTCGAGGCAAAGCAGAGCAGGAAGCCGTACATGACGGCTTGGTGCGCGTGACGGCGGGCCTGGCTGAACCGGTCTTCGTCTTCGAAATTGCAGCCGTCGCCGTGCCCGCCGGCGAGGTTCTTCATTTTTGCCGCGGACCCGAAGGCATCGACGATCTCCTTCAGCGTGATCGTCGTGCCGCCGGTCTCCTGCCAGTAGCGCCTGAGACTGACGGCGATGCTGGCAAGCGGAAACAGGAAGGCGGGGAGGAAAATCGCCACCATGGCCGAATGGGACAGGACCGCATAAAACCCGTCGCCACCGGCAGACCCGAGCGCGCGGAAAGCCAGGAACAGAAGGGCAAAGCCGAGGATCGTCGCGAGCGCGATCATCACGCCGCTCTTCTGGAAATGGCGGGCGACCGGGGCGGGCCATGCAAGACTTTCCCAGCTGTCCTGGCGGACTTCGGCCAACGCCTTCGGCAGGTTGAGATCGAACTCGTGCGGTGCCGTGTACTGGCAGGCGTAATAGCAGCCCCGGCAGTTGTGGCAGAGATTGGCCAGTTGGGTCAGGTTGGCATCGGTGAAGAAACGTTCCTGGTGCAGGGCCGGAAAGACCGAGCAGTACCCCTCGCAGTAGCGGCAGGCGTTGCAGATCTCCGCCTGGCGGCGGGCTTCCTGGAGCAGATCAGTTTGCATGGTTGGCGGCCTCCCGGCCTGCGATGCGACCGAACACGGTCCCGATAGTCATGCCGAAACCGGCGAGATAGCCCTGTCCGAGAATGGACCCGGCCATGGTTTCCCCGGCAGCCCAGAGGTTTCGGACAGGACCGCTTTCGGTGCTGCACTGGGCGTTCTCGTCCACTTTCAGGCCGAGATAGGTGAAGGTGACTCCGGTCTTCAGGCTGTAGCCGTAGAACGGCGGCTGGTCGATGGGGCGCGCCCAGTTGGTTTTGGGAATGTTGATCCCGGTTGTCTTGACACCATCCAGTTCCGTCGGATGAAAGTTCGACGTGTCGCCGCAGGCGGCGTTGAAGGCGGCGACCGTGTTGCGCAGCTTTTCGGGCGGAAGGCCCATTTTCCCGGCAAGTTCTTCCAGCGTGTCCGCCTTGATCGGCGGGAAGACCGACGGCATGAACAGTTCCAGCGACTTGGCATCGATGATGACGTAGCCGATCTGGTCCGGCTGGTTGGCCACGAGACGTCCCCAGATCGCATAGCGCTTCGGCCAGACATCCTCGCCTTCGTCGTAGAAGCGGTCCGCTTCCTTGTTGACGACAATGGAAAACGGCACGCAGTCCAACCTTGTGACGATGCCGCCGTCGAATTTCGGTGCCCGGCCGTCGATCGCGACCGCATGGCACTGGGTCGGGTCACCGACCGACTGGACGCCCTGATCGAGGAGATCCGCCAGGACGACTCCGCGGTTGTAGGGTGTGCCCCGGATAAGGAAGTTCTTTGCCGGTGGTCCCCAGGCACGGGTGAGCCACTCGGTATCTGCCTGGAACCCGCCGGAGGCAACAATCACGGCGCTGGGCGTCAGCTGTTTTGTCTCGCCTTCATGCGTGTAGTCGATCCGCACGATCCGGTCGCCGTCGAGCTCCAGATGCGTGACGTTGGCCTCGTAAAGGACCGAAACGCCGAGCTTCTCGGCGGTGCGGTAATAGGCGTTGACCAGCGACTTGCCGCCGCCCATGAAAAACGCGTTGGTACGCGCCAGCGAAAGCGTGCCGGACAGGGACGGTTGAAAACGGACGCCGTGCTCTTCCATCCATGGCAGGCATTCTTCGGAGGTGCGGATGGCCAGCCTTGCGAGCGTTTCGTCGGTCTTGCCGTCGGTGACTTTCAGCAGGTCGTCGAAATATTCGTCCTCGCTGTAGTCGTCGACCAGCGGGCCGAGCGGGGCCGTGTGCATGCACCGGAAGTTCCTGGTGTGGCGGGAGTTGCCGCCCCGATAGGCCTTGGGTGCGGTTTCCAGAATGACGACGCTTGCCCCTTTTTCCGCGGCCGTCATGGCCGCGCACAGGGCGGCGTTGCCGCCGCCGATAATGGCGATGTCGTATGGGCTGCTCATAATGCGTTTCCTCTCGGAGGCGTTGTATCAGCCGTCCGATTATTTTGACAATTGTCGGTTTTTTCCTCATTGATGCTTTATGCGCATAAATTTTGATTTCAATGATCTCGAGGCCTTTCTGGCCGTCATGGAGACAGCCTCGTTTCACCATGCCGCCGAGCGGTTGAGCCTGTCGCAATCCGCGATCACCCGCAGGATCCAGAAGCTGGAGGAAACGCTGGGCTCCGTCCTGTTCGAGCGCACCACGCGTGCGGTCAGACCGACGCTTGCCGCCAAGCGCTTGCAGGCGCGGGCGGAGGCGATGCTGGAAGGCGCGAGGGAGACAACCCGGGCCATGCGGGACGAAAGCGTCGCTTTTGCTCACCAGCGCGGATTGCTGGTGACGATCGCGATGATCCCGACCATGGTCACCCCCCTGCTGGCACCCGCGATCGGCCGGCTCCGGGAAAACGGCACTGTTCCAAGGGTGCGGCTGCTGGATCGGGCCGCCAACGAAGTCGCGGAAGCCGTTTCGCAGGGAGAAGCCGATTTCGGCATCTGTTCCATCGGTTCCCTGGAAGCGAACACGCAGTTCGAGACGCTGTTCGAGGACAGGATCGTCCTGACGCTGCCACGCGGCCACCGGCTTGCCGAAGCCGAAGCCGAAGCCGAAACCGAAGCCGGTGCCGTCGCCTGGTCAGACCTTCGGGACGTGCCCTTGATCCTTCCCGCAAGGGGCACGGGCAATCGTCTGCTGATCGACGAGGCGATGGCCCGGAGCAGGCTGTCGGCCCGCTGGACGTATGAAGTCGGCCGCTCGACCACCGCAATGGACCTTGTCAGTGAAGGTGTCGGCGCCGCACTGCTGCCGCGATCGGCAATGACGTCCGCGCAAGGCAAAACGCTGGCTTTCAGGAAACTGGGCGAACCGGTCGTGTCGCGCCCGGTCGGGATGCTGACACGGAACGGGGTTGCCGGAAATCCGGTCACGGATGCGTTCAAGCAGGCCTTCCGGGACTTGTCGGAAGGTTTGCGGACGATCTGACGAACTGGTGTTCAGTTCGGCGTATCCGACTCGACGATGTCCACCTTGTATCCCCAGAGCCGCTCGACATGTTTCAGGGTTGCAGCCCTGCTGTCCGGATCGAGCGGGACGGCGTTGCGCCGGATGGCTTTCAGATGCAGGCACCTGTCTCCGAGAAGATCGGCGTCGGCGACCTGGATCTCCGGTTCAAGTGCCGACAGGTCATGGTCGCGCGCCAGGGCGTCGCGCACATGCCGGTACCCCTGCTCATTGTGGATGCCGGTCACCGTGCAATAGCGCGACGATGATTCGTCCGACAGGGCGAACATCCTGAACCGCCGGATCACGGCAGGTGAGAGAAACTGCTGGATGAAGCTTTCGTCGCGATAGTTGGCCCATGCATGTCTCAAGACACTGCGCCAGTCGCCGCTTCCGGCGAGATCCGGAAACCACTCCCGGTCCTCCTCGGTCGGGTCCAGGCACACACGCCTGATATCGTCCATCATGGCGAAACCGAGCGCGTAGGGATTGATCCCGGAAAAGCGCGGATCGTCGAAGTCCGGCTGGGTCAGCACGTTGGTGTGGCTGTGAAGGATCTCCAGCATCGCGCCGTCGCTGATCCGTCCCTGTTCGTGCAGCTTGTTCAAAATGTAGTAGTGCACGAAGCTGGCACAGCCTTCGTTCATGACCTTCGTCTGCTTCTGCGGATAGAAATACTGCCCGATATTGCGCACGATCCTGAGGATTTCGCGCTGCCATGTGGTCAGTACGGGGCTGTAGTGTTCCAGGAAATAGAGCAGGTTCTCTTCCGGCAGATGCATGTCGCGCTTGCGGTCGAGAAGCTCCGTATCTGTCGACGCCTGACCGCGCGCGGGGTTCAGGATGGTGTTCCAGAGATAGTGGACATTCTGTTCGGCCGCGGCGATCCGTTCGCGGCGCTGCTCCTCGGCTTCGCGCAGGGAGGGCTGGCGTGGACGGCGATGCCGGAAGACGCCGTGCGGCATGAGGGAATGCGCGGCGTCGAGCGTTGCCTCAACCTCGCCGAGACCATGCTTTTCCTCGCAACACGCAATGAATTTGCGCGCGTATTCGAGGTAGTCGAGAATGCCGTCGGCATCCGTCCATTGCCGGAACAGGTGGTTGGACTTGAAGAAGTGGTTGTGACCAAAGGCGGCATGCGCCATCACCAGCGCCTGCAGCGGCATGGTGTTCTCTTCCAGACAATAGCTGATGCAGGGGTTGGAATTGATCACGATCTCATAGGCGAGCCCGCGCGCGCCCTTTCGGTAAAGGCGCTCGTGGCCCAGAAAGTGTTTTCCGAACGACCAGTGATGATACATCAGCGGCATGCCGATCGAGGAGTAGGCATCCAGCATCTGCTCGGACGAGATGATCTCGATCTGGTTCGGATAGAAGTCCAGCCCGAGGTCATCGCGGGCGACCTCCTCGATGGCGTCCAGCGTCCGCCGCAGCGTGTCGAAGTCCCAGTCGGCCTGGTCGAACAGCAGTTCGGACTTGGGTTTCGGTGCGCGTTTAGCCATGGCCTTGCCCCGACGGGTCGCGCGCGAAGAGTTCGCGGAAAACGGGATAGATATCGGCGGCGGTCGCGACCCGTTTTCTGGCAAAGTTCGGCCAGGCTTCCGCAACGCGTCCATAGGACTCCCAGAGCTCCATGCCGGTTGCCTCGCTGTTGATCAGCTGCGCTTCGTCCTCGCCGACGATCTCGACATAGGCAAAATACTGGCAGACCTGCATGAGGTCTTCGCCAAGGAGGGCGGCGCAGCGCCGGGAATCGCCGCCGAAGTTCTCACCGTCCGAAGCCTGTGCCGCGTAGATGTTCCATTCCGACGGCGGGTACCGGTCCCGGATGATGTCCTTCATGACGACAAGGGCGGTACTGACAACGGTTCCGCCTGTCTGCGGCGAGTAGAAGAAGGTGTCTTCATCGACCTCCGACGCGTCGTGCGTGTGGCGTATGAAAACGATGTCGGTTTTTTCGTAGCGGCGCTCGAGAAACAGGTGCAGCAGCATGAAGAACCGCTTTGCCAGGTCCTTTTCGCGTTCACCCATCGAGGCGGACACGTCCATCAGGCAGAACATCACGGCATTGGCGTTCGGTTCCGGCTGCTGGACGAAATGATTGTAGCGCACGTCCAGCGGGTCGATATAGGCGACAATCTTGCGCCGTTTCGCCAGGATCTCGTAAGCGGCGCGCAGGTCGGCGAGTTCCACGCGTTGTTCGGGCGTCGGTGACGCAACCTGCTCCAGCCTGAGAATTTCCTTCAGCAGGGCCTGTGCTTCCTTGTCGGTCGGCCTTTTCAGGCCGATCCTGCGGCCAAGGGCATTGCGCATCGTCCGGGCAATATTGATGTTGGCCGGTGCGCCCGACGTGGAATAGCCGGCGCGGTGGGGATGTGTCCGGGTGATTTCCTTCAGGCTCTGCTTGACCAGGTCGGGCAGCTCCAGGTCCTCGAAGAAAAAGTCCAGGAATTCCTCTCTGGAAAGCGCAAACAGGAAATCGTCCTCGCCGTCTCCGCCCGGGGCTCCCTGGCGCCCGGCGCCGGAACCGCCGGCGCGCGGCGGCTTTTCGATCCGGTCACCGGTCTGGAAGCTCTTGTTGCCGGTATAGACCCGTTCCCTGCGCCCGCCTTCGGCGGCCTTGCGGAACGAGGGTTCGCTGACCCCGTCGGTCGGTACGCTGACATCCTTGGCCCGGCCGACATCTGCGACGCCGCGCTCGCGCACGGCATCCTCGACCGCTTTCTTGATCTGGGTCCGGACCCTTTTCAGGAAGCGCCGCCTGTTGCTCAGGCTCTTGTCTTTCGGGTTCAGTCTGCGGTCGATGAAATGCGCCATCTTTCACTCCGCCTCCGGCGCTACCCGGCCTTGTTGACGCGCATGTACCACTCGACCAGCCGCCTGACCTGCCGTTTGGTGTAGCCGTGACCGGTCATGCGCTCGACGAACTCGTGGTGCTTCTCGTCGGTCTTCTTGTCCCGCTTGGCGCCGAAACTGATGACCGGAAGAAGCTCTTCCACCTTGCCGAACATGCGCTTTTCGATGACCTGGCGCAGCTTCTCGTAACGCCGCCAGTCCGGGTTCTGTCCCTGGTTCTCCGCGCGGGCGCGCAGAACGAACTTCACCACCTCGTTGCGGAAGTCCCGGGAGTTGGCGACACCTGCCGGCTGCTCGATCTTCTCCAGTTCCTTTTCCAGAACGTCGCGGTCGAATATCTGGCCGGTGTCCGGGTCCTTGTAGTCCTGCTCCTCGATCCAGGCGTCGGCATAGGCAATGTAGCGGTCGAACAGGTTCTGGCCGTAGTCCGTATAGGATTCCAGATACGCCTTCTGGATCTCGTTGCCGATGAACTCCGCATAATGCGGCGCCAGTTCGGTCTTGAGGAAGTCGAGATAGCGGCTCTCGGTCTCACCATCGAACTGCTCCCGCCTGATGGCCTGTTCCAGGACATACATCAGGTGGACCGGATCGGCGGAAATCTCTTCGGTGTCATGATTGAACGTCTCCGACAGAACCTTGAAGGCAAAGCGCGTCGAAATGCCGTTCATGCCCTCGTCGACGCCGGCCGCATCCCGGTATTCCTGGAGCGACTTCGCCTTCGGATCCGAATCCTTCAGCATCTCCCCGTCATAGACGCGGAGCTTGGAGTAGAGCGTCGAGTTCTCGTGTTCATGCAGCCGTGTCAGGACGCTGAAACGGGCCAGCAGTGGCAGGGTTTCCGGGGCGCAGGAGGCCTCGGCCAGGGCACTCTGGCTGAGCAGCTTGCCGTAGATATCGGCCTCTGCGCTCGCTCGCAGGCAATAGGGCACCTTCACCACGCTGATGCGGTCGAGGAACGCCTCGTTGTTCTTGTTGTTCTTGAACTGGCTCCATTCGGATTCGTTCGAATGCGCCAGGATCAATCCCTGGAACGGCAGGGCGCCGATATTCTCCGTGCCGACATAGGACCCTTCCTGGGTCGCCGTCAGCAGCGGGTGCAGCACCTTGATCGGCGCCTTGAACATCTCGACGAATTCCATCATGCCCTGCGTGGTGCGATTGAGTGCGCCCGAATAGCTGTAGGCGTCCGGATCGTCCTGGCTGAATTCCTCCAGCTTGCGGATGTCGAGCTTGCCGACAAGCGCGGAGACGTCCTGGTTGTTTTCGTCGCCCGGCTCGGTCTTGGTGACGCCGATCTGCCGCAGCTTCGACGGGTAGAGCTTGACGATGCTGAACTTCGATATGTCACCGTCATATTCGTCGAGGCGTTTCGTCGCCCACGGGGAAATCAGTCCGGTGAGAAGGCGCCGCGGAATGTTGTACTTGTCTTCCAGCAGGTCGCCGACACGATTGGCACTGAAAAGGCCGAGGGGCGACTCGTAGACCGGGCTGATCTGATCGCCGGCCTTGAGCACGTAGATCGGCTCCTGTTCCATCAGCCTCTTCAGGATTTCCGCGATACTTGACTTGCCGCCTCCGACCGGGCCGAGCAGATAGAGGATCTGCTTGCGTTCTTCCAGACCCTGGCTGGCATGGCGGAAGAAGCCGACGATGCGCTCAATCGTCGCTTCCATTCCGTAGAGGTTCTTGAAGGGGGCGTACCGTTTGATCGTCCGGTTCATGAAAATCCGGCCGAGCCGCTGATCCTGGCTCGTGTCGATGACCTCCGGCTCTCCGATTGCGGCCATCATGCGCTCGGCTGATGTCGCGCGCATCAAGGGGTCGTCTCTGCATCCAAGCAGGTAGTCCTGGATCGTGATTTCTTCCAGGTTTCTATTTCTGTAGTCCTCGGCGAACCGTGTGTAGATCTCCATGTTCCACTTCCAGCTAGGCGCTCCCAGAGTACCTGCCCCCACTTAAAGTAGATGGGACTTTCCCCTTTGCTGGCAACTTAAACTTTCGACTTTCGCAAAAATTTCGTTCTCAAAAAAAATTGCAGGAGTTTTTCGTCTATCTGCCTTCATTCCGGCGTAAAGATCTGGTTCGCATCTGCGGAAGACTTGAAAAATGGCAGTTTTCGCCTCTTTTTTCTCCATGCTGTCTGAAAATTGGGCTGTACTTTTTCAGTTATTGCAAAAATTGCTGACTTATCCCGCGATTACACTTGAGATGAACTTGCGAAACTGTCGCCGGCACGGCTTCAAGGTCATCGATGTGTCAAGTGATCCTAGGCTATTGGCACCGTGGAACGAGCATACCATACTGATTGGCAATTCTGTCACCCGGAGCCCATCGCATGGTGGTGTCCGATCAGCTGATTCGTGGAGCAGGCCGATAACGAGATGATCCCGCTGCGCCGACAAGGGATCGCCCGTTTTCCGGCCCTCGAAACGTCGAGAAACGAAAATTGCATCGCTTGTGGACCGGGAATTCTGGATTTGGCGCACAAACCGGATGAATATGCAGGTGTGAAAGACATGCTCGATGCCGCGATGGCCCCGTGCCATTCGCGGATCGACCTGTTGGCAAAGCCGCAAGGCGCGGCATGGACAGATGGGGAGTGCTATGCGTTTTAAAATGATAGGGAGTGGGCTGGTCAGCGCGCTGGCATTGGCCGCAAGCATCGGCATCGCGGAAGCCAAAAGCGATATCGTGGTCGCCATGCAGCTCGAGCCTCCGCATCTGGACCCGACCAGCGCCGCCGCCGGAGCGATCGATTCCGTGCTTTATTCCAACGTCTTCGAGGGGCTCACCCGCTTTGGGCCGGACGGCACCGTCAATCCCGGGCTGGCCGAAAGCTGGACGATATCTGAAGACGGCAAGATCTACACGTTCAAGCTGAATGCCGGCGTGAAGTTCCACGACGGCACGGACATGACCGCCGAGGATGTGAAGTTCAGTCTTGACCGGGCCCGGGCTGACGACAGCGCAAACGCCCAGAAAGCGCTCTTTGCCGGCATCGACAGCGTCGAGGTGGTCGACCCGCTCACCGTCAAGGTCACGCTAAAGGAGGCCAACAGCAGTTTCCTGTTCAACATGGCCTGGGGCGATGCGGTCATCGTCGCGCCGGAAACGATCGCCGACATCAAGACCAATCCGGTTGGAACCGGGGCCTTCAAGTTTTCCGATTGGGTCCAGGGCGACAAGATCGAACTGGAAAGGAATCCCGATTACTGGGGCACGCCGGCGCAGCTGGACAATGTCACCTTCAAGTTCATCTCCGACCCGACAGCCGCGTTCGCGTCCGTGATGGCCGAGGACGTCAACGCGTTCGTCGGTTTTCCGGCACCTGAAAACCTGCCGCAATTCGAGGCGGACCCGAGGTTCCAGGTTCTTGTCGGATCGACGGAGGGCGAAACGATCCTGGCCATGAACAACAAGCTGCCGCCGCTCGACAATCCGAAGGTGCGCGAGGCCATCTCCCATGCGATCAACCGTCAGGCCATCATCGACGGGGCCATGTTCGGATACGGCACGCCGATCGGAACGCATTTCGCTCCGCACAATCCTGACTATGTCGATCTGACGGGCATGAGCCAGTATGATCCGGAGCTTTCGAAAAAGCTGCTGGCGGAAGCCGGTTTCCCGGATGGCTTCGAGACAACGCTCAAGCTGCCGCCGCCGTCCTATGCCCGCCGCGGCGGAGAGATCATCGCCTCGCAGCTCAGGGCGATCGGCATCGAAACCGAGATCACCAACCTGGAATGGGCGCAGTGGCTTGAGCAGGTCTTCAAGGGCAAGGACTACGGCCTGACCATCGTCAGCCATACCGAACCTATGGATATCGGTATCTATGCCCGGCCGGACTACTACTTCCAGTATGACAGTCCGGAGTTCCAGGCGCTGTTCGCGGACATCACCAGCGAGAACGATCCCGAAAAGAGGTCGGCGCTTCTGAAGCACGCCCAGGAGAACATCGCTGCAGACTACGTGAATGGCTACCTGTTCCAGCTGGCGTTTCCGACCGTCGCCGATGCCAGGATCAAGGGTCTTTGGAAAAACCAGCCGACCCAGGCCACCGACCTGACGGGTGTCTCCTGGGAGAACTGAGGTCAACACTGGTTGGCGCCCGCATCTGGCGGGCGCCCCGCAGTTTCAAACGGTCCGGAGTTTGCGGACACGACATGTCGGCTGGTGCGTGACGGGCTCATGTTGCACTATTTCCTGAAACGCCTGCTCTCGCTCGCACTGAGCCTCGTCGCGGCGTCCGTGCTGATTTTCCTGACGCTCGAGGTCGTGCCCGGCGATCCGGCGGCCTACATGCTCGGTATCAACGCGCAGGAGGACACGCTTAACGCCCTGCGCGAGCAACTGGGCCTCAATGGCACGATCCTGCAGCGGTACCTGTCATGGGCAGGCGGCTTGCTCGTCGGTGATTTCGGGACGTCCTACACCTACAGGACACCCGTTGCCGAGCTGATCGGCGAACGCCTCTGGGTATCGCTGCCGCTGGCTCTTTTTGCGCTTTTGCTGAGCACGCTGATCGCGTTTCCCGCTGGTATCTGGGCGGCGTCGAGACGGGGAACCCTTGTCGATTCCGGTGTCATGGGCGTGACCCAGCTTGGCGTGGCGATCCCGAATTTCTGGTTCGCGATGCTGATGGTGCTGGTCTTTGCCATCAATCTGCGCTGGTTTTCCGCAGGTGGATTTCCCGGATGGGAGGAAGGCCTTTTTGCAGGCATGAAAGCCCTGACCCTGCCGGCGATCGCCCTCGCCCTGCCGCAGGCAAGCATTCTGACGCGGGTGATGCGCTCCAGCCTGCTCGATACGCTCGGCGAGGACTACATCCGCTCCGCCCGCGCCAAGGGCCTTACACGGCGTCAGGCGATGTGGCGGCATGCGCTGCGCAATGCCCTCATCCCGGTGCTGACCATCATGGGTCTGCAGTTCTCCTTCCTGCTGGCGGGCGCGATCATCATCGAAAATGTGTTTTATCTGCCGGGTCTCGGCCGCCTTGTTTTCCAGGCGATCAGTTCACGCGACCTGATCGTGGTCGAGAGCGTGGTCATGTTGCTCGTTTTCGCGGTCATCCTGGTCAATTTCGCCGTCGATCTTGCCTATGCCTGGGTGGATCCGAGATTGCGGAGGCGGCGATGAAGAGCCTTCTGCACAACCGGTCGACGCTGCCCGGTGCGCTGCTGACGTTCATCTTTGCAGGCGCGGCGATCATCAGCCTGTTCTGGGTGCCTTATGACACCACGATCCTCAACATCCCGGACAGGATGAAACTGCCCAGTCTCGTCCACCCGTTCGGAACGGATCAGTTCGGGCGTGACATCCTGAGCATGCTCATGGTCGGTGCGCGCACATCGATCGCGGTCGCACTTGTCGCGGTCGGTATCGGCATGCTGGTCGGTGTGCCCCTCGGACTTGCAGCCGCCGCCCGCAAGGGCAGCCTGCCGGACGAGATCATCATGCGCACGAATGATCTCGTGTTCGCGTTCCCGAGCCTTCTGATCGCCGTGATGATCACCGCCGTTTTCGGTGCATCGGCGCTGAACGCCATCATCGCCATCGGCATTTTCAACATCCCGGTCTTCGCCCGCCTGACCCGCGGCGCGGCCCTGACCCTGTGGAGCCGCGAATATGTCATGGCGGCGAGGGTCGCCGGAAAGGGACCCGCCCGGATTTCGGTGGAACACATTCTGCCCAATGTGACCAATCTCCTGATCGTCCAGGGCACGATCCAGTTTTCGCTTGGCATTCTTGCCGAGGCCGGTCTCAGCTATGTCGGCCTCGGTGCGCAGCCGCCGACCGCCAGCTGGGGACGTATGCTGGCCGACAGCCAGACCATGATCTCGCTGGCACCGCATCTGGCGATCTTCCCGGGCATGGCGATCCTGCTGACCGTGCTCGGCCTGAACCTTCTGGGCGACGGGCTGCGCGATCTGCTTGATCCCAAACTTCGGAGGGCGCGCACATGAGCCTCCTGGAGATCGAAGACCTGTCGCTTGAGATCCACGGTGAGCCGATCCTGAAAAATGTCTCGATGCGGGTCGAGCCGGGCCGCGTCCTGGGCGTGATCGGCGAGAGCGGCTCCGGCAAGTCGATGACGGCCTTCAGCGTGCTGCAGCTGCTGCCGAACGGGTCGGAATGCAAAGGCCGCATCTCGCTTGCCGGACAGGACATTCTGACCGCCGGTGAAGAGGAACTCTGCAGCATTCGTGGCCGGGACGCCGGCATGGTGTTTCAGGAGCCGATGACGGCACTCAATCCGCTGCAGACGATCGGTGCGCAGGTTGCCGAAACGATCCTCGTCCACGAAAAGGTGGCGAAATCGGAAGCCCTTGCGCGCGCGGCGGATGCCCTGCGCCGGGCCGAGCTGCCGCCGGAACGGTTTCCGCTGACACGCTATCCGCACGAGCTTTCCGGCGGTCAGCGTCAGCGTGTCGTCATCGCCATGGCGATCGCGTTGCGGCCGAAGCTGCTGATTGCCGACGAACCGACCACCGCGCTGGACGTCACCACGCAGGCCCAGATTCTCGAACTCCTGAAACGGCTCGTTGCCGAGGAGGGCATGGGTCTGATGCTGATCAGCCATGACCTCGCGGTGGTCGCGGATCTCGCCGACGATCTGGTGATCATGCGCAGCGGCGAGGTCGTCGAGAGCGGACCCGCGCAGGGCCTGTTTCGAAACATGCAGCACCCCTATTCGCGTGCCTTGCTGGAAGCCTCCGGTCATGTTCCGGAGCGGCGCGGGGCAGCCGGGGAGACGGCCCTTCTGCAGGTCAGCAATGTTGTCCGTGAGTATCAGACCCACACCCATGGCTGGTGGGGCCGGACAACCCAGGTCCGGGCTGTCGACACCGTCAGCTTCGAGATCCGGAAAGGTGAAAGCGTCGGGCTTGTCGGAGAATCCGGCTGCGGCAAGTCGACCCTGACACGGGCCATTCTCGGACTTGAGGAAACACAGGGCGGTGACATCCTGCTGGACGGAACACCCGTGATCAGCCATCACCGGATCAACCGGGATATCCGCCGTCGGATGCAGGTGGTTTTCCAGGATCCTTACGGCAGCTTCAATCCGCGCTGGCGCGTCGACCGTCTGATCACCGAACCCTTTCACCTCCTGGACAGCCCTCCGGCCGGCGCCGAACGTGAGACGGCGATCGTCGAGGCGCTGGAAAGCGTTGGATTGAGTGCCGACGACAGCCGCAAATACATCCATGAATTCAGCGGCGGCCAGCGCCAGCGGATCGCGATTGCCCGCGCGCTCATCATCAAGCCCGAGCTGATCATCCTGGATGAAGCGGTCTCCGCGCTTGATGTCTCGGTGCGCGCCCAGGTTCTGGATCTTCTGGCCGGGCTCGCGGACCGCTTCGGCCTGACCTACCTCTTCATCTCGCACGATCTCAGCGTCGTGCGATCCATCACCGAACGTGTGCTTGTCATGAAATCCGGACGGATCGTCGAGGAGGGCCCGACGGATGACGTCTTCGACAGGCCGCAGCATGCCTATACCAAACAACTCGTGGCCGCGGCACCGGTCCTGCCGGCGGACGTTGCCTGAAGGAGATCACATGACAGACCAGCTCGATCTTTGGTTCGATCCCTCCCGATGCCTGATAGACGGAAAGTGGGTGGCGCCCACGGGCGGCGAATGCCTTCCGCTGGAAAATCCGTCGACGGGCGAACGGATCGGCTCGATCGCAAGAGGCTCTGCGGCCGACATCGATGCCGCCGTTGTATCTGCGCGAAGCGCGTGGCAGGGCGACTGGGGCCGGACCACCGCGGTCGAGCGCGGGCGTCTGCTCTTCAAGCTGCGGGAGCTTGTTCTGGAGAACGTCGAACATCTGGCGCGCATCGAGGCAATCGACGTCGGCAAGCCGCTGAAACAGGCGCGCGCAGATGCCGTCGCCCTGGCCCGATACCTGGAGTTTTACGGCGGTGCCGCCGACAAGCTCCATGGCGAGACGATCCCCTATCTGGACGGATACACGGTCTACACCTTGCGCGAACCGCACGGGGTCACCGCTCACATCGTGCCGTGGAACTATCCGATGCAGATCATCGGACGGTCCGTCGGTGCCGCGCTTGCGACCGGCAACGCCTGCGTGCTGAAGCCGGCCGAAGACGCCTGCCTGACCGCCCTCGCGTTCGCGGACCTCGCGATTAAGGCGGGGCTCCCCGCCGGGGCATTGAATGTCGTCCCGGGCCTTGGAACGGAAGCCGGTGCCGCGCTGACGGGGCATCCGGGCGTCCATCACATCAGCTTCACCGGTTCCGTCGCCACGGGTGTCCGCGTTCAGACCGCCGCCGCGCGCAACGTGGTTCCGGTGACGCTTGAACTGGGCGGAAAGTCTCCGCAGCTCGTCTTTGCGGACGCGGATCTCGACGCCGCCCTGCCGTTTCTCGTCAACGCGGGCATCCAGAATGCGGGACAGACCTGCTCGGCATCGTCCCGGATCCTGGTGCACCGGTCGATCCACGATGAGCTTGTCGGCCGGATGGCTGAACGATACGGAGCGCTCAGGGTCGGTCCCGCCCTGTCGGACCTTGACGTCGGTCCGCTGATTTCCGGACGGCAGCAGGCCATCGTCTCAAGCTATCTGGACCGGGGGGACGATCTTGACAAGGCGGCCGAGGCTCCCCTGGAGAACGTGCCCGGCGGAGGCAATTACGTGCGGCCGACGCTGTTTTCCGGCGTGTCGCCCGCGCACACGCTGGCGCGCGACGAGATTTTCGGGCCGGTGCAGGTTGTCATTCCGTTCGGGGACGAGGACGAGGCCGTGGCAATCGCCAACGGCACGGACTACGGACTGGTCGCCAGCATCTGGTCACGGGACGGTGCACGGCAGATGCGGCTGGCACGCAAAATCCGCTCCGGTCAGGTTTTCATCAACAATTACGGGGCGGGCGGCGGCGTCGAACTGCCCTTCGGCGGTATCGGCAAGTCCGGACACGGGCGCGAAAAAGGCTTCGAGGCACTTTACGGTTTCACCACGGTAAAGACGGTCGCCGCCTTTCACGGGTGAAGACCGAAGATCCGGTGATTGACAGAAGAACAGGGAACAAAAATGAGATTGCAGGGAAAAACGGCCATTGTGACCGGCGGCGCGTCCGGCTTCGGTGCCGGCATCGTCCGAAAATTCGTGGCCGAAGGCGCCAGGGTGCTGATCGCCGATCTGAACCTGGCCGCCGCAGAAGACCTGGCAAGGGAGGTCGGCGCTCTCGCGGCAAAGGTGGATGTGGCGTCCAATGAAAGTGTGGCGGCCCTCGCAGCTCAGGCCGCCGAAGGGCTCGGACCGGTGGACATTCTCGTCAACAATGCCGGTGTCACGCACCTGCCGACGCCGTTGCAGGACGTGAGCGAAGAGGATTTCGACAAGGTCTTCGCGGTCAACTGCAAGTCGGTCTACCTGACGGCGCGCCATTTCGTTCCGGCGATGACCGCTGCCGGAAAAGGCGCGATCCTGAATGTGGCGAGCACGGCCGGCCTCAGTCCGCGTCCGAAACTCAACTGGTACAACGCCTCCAAGGGCTGGATGATCACGGCGACCAAGACCATGGCGGTGGAACTGGCCCCGTCGGGCGTGCGCGTGAACGCGATCTGCCCCGTCGCCGGTGAAACGCCGCTGCTGAAAAGCTTCATGGGGGAAGACACACCGGAGATGCGGGAGAAATTCCTGTCGACGATACCGATCGGCCGGTTCTCCACGCCCGAAGACATGGGCAACGCCGCATGTTTCCTGTGCTCCGACGAAGCCGGCATGGTCACGGGTGTCGCCATGGAGGTCGATGGCGGGCGCTGCATCTGAAGAAGCGGGGCGATTCGTTTGTCCGTCTGCGCGGGTGTTCCGGGAGACTTCGTATGCAGGGCAAACAGATTGGGCCGCAGGATCACGTCTTTTTGTCAATTGAGGGTTTGTGGCGCGCGCTGAAATGGTGATGATCCGACAGCGCCGCGTTCGGCGCGGTGGCAGCTTCAAAGGGATACCGAAACGATGATCAAGATTCATGGCCGTATTACGTCCGCAAACGTGCAGCCCGTGGTCTGGTGCCTTGAGGAACTGGGTGTCGAATATGAACGGCTGGATGTCGGTGGTCCCTTCGGTGGCAACGACACGCCGGAATACCTGGCCATGAACCCGCTCGGACTGGTGCCCGTCATGGAACAGGACGGTGAGGTCCTGTCGGAATCGGTGACAATGCTCCGCTACATCATGCGCCGCTACGGCGGTCATCCCTCCGACCCGATGGCCGCTGCGCAGATCGAGCGCTGGGCCGACATGTCTCGCCAGCATATCTATACGCCGTTGATCCCGACGCTGTTCTGGCAGTTGATCCGGACACCGGCGGACGAACGCAACAATGCGGGTGTCGCGGGTGCGGTCGCGGCGCTCAAGCAGTCGATGAACGTCTTCCAGGACTTGATCGAAGGACCCTTTGTGGGCGGCGACAAGCTCAATCTCGTCGACTACCAGATCGGCAGCCTGCTCTATCGTTACTACGAACTCGATTTCGAGCGGGCGGACCTGCCCGGGTTGCGCGCCTATTACGACCGTCTTTGCGAACGCCCGGCCTATCGCGACTATGTCATGATCGATTTCATGGGCATGAAAGTCCCGGGCGCCTGACGACGAGGTTCGTGTGCGTGCGCAAAGGCGCCGCAGGCATCTTTGCGCATGAAGCTGTCAACAAGGACGCGGTCACCCGGCGGCAAGCGGGAACAGACCGGAAAGGTGGGAAACGTGATCGAATTCTATACATGGACAACACCCAACGGGAGAAAGGTCTCCATTCTCCTGGAGGAACTCGGCGTGGAATACACGGCCCATGCGGTCGATATCGGCAAGGGTGAACAGCACGAGCCTGAATTCCTGAAGATCGCGCCGAACAACCGCATCCCTGCGATTGTCGACACGGAAACCGGTATCACCATGATGGAAACCGGTGCCATCATGCTTTATCTGGCCGAAAAACACGGGAAATTCATGCCGGAAGGACCGGCCCGGTGGCAGGCCATCGAGTGGCTGATGTGGCAGATGGGCGGACTGGGCCCGATGCTGGGCCAGGTTCATCACTTCGTGAAATACAACAAGGGCAAGTCGGACTACGCCGAGGAGCGTTACGCGACAGAGGGCCAGCGCCTTTACCGGGTGCTCAACACGCAGCTGGAAGGCAGAGACTATATTGCCGGAGACGGCAAGGGCGAATACTCGATCACGGACATGGCCTGCTGGCCCTGGGTCTCCCGTTTCGAATGGCAGGAAATCGATCTGGCCGCCTATCCCAACGTGAAGGACTGGTATCTGAGAATCGCGGAACGGCCGGCTGTCCAGCGCGGCTATCATGTTCCGAAATACGTCAACGACATTCCGATGCCGTAAGCAGAAACCGGGACAGGCCGCTCCTCAGATGTCGATACCGGACGCCTGCGCCAGGCTGACAAGTTCGGATACGCGTTCCGCGTTGTCGCGGGCAACGCGTCCGTCCCTGTTCCATAGCGAATTCTCAAAGCCGATCCTGGCCTTGCCGCCGAGTTCCAGCGTACGCAGCAGGCAATCGGTTTCTTCCCGGCCGAACGCGCACAGCATCCAGTCGAACGCCTGGGTCTCCTTGAGCGCAAGCATCGGCTGGATGAAGGGTTCGATATCTTCCGGCCGGCTCACCTTGCTGCCGTCATAGGACCCGAGCACCAGCTGCACCTGATGGGACCGGCCCGGAATGGTGCCATCCTCGATGAAGCCGATCAGCCTGTCCATGTCCTTCCGGTCGAAGCAGATATGCTGGATCGCAACGCCGTTGTCGCTTGCCCAGTGATAAAGCGCCCTGGCCTCCGGCTCGGCCTCAGCATCCGGGACGAGTTCCCGGATCGCAGCCGTGACGGCCTTGGGTTTGAGGGCGCGGATGAGTGTCCTCTGATCGGCGGCATCGTACCGGCCGGCGGCCTCGCTCGTGACCTGCACGAACCAGCCGGGGAACTCTTGTTCAAGCCGTTCAACGAGTGTCCTGTAGCGCTCCAGGTCGAGGCTGTGCGATCCGTCATCGGCGCGGATATGCGCATGCACACCGCCCGCCCCGGCCGCCGCACAGGCGCGGCAGGTCTCGACGATCTCGTCGATGGTGATGGGCAGCGCGGGATGCGCGGACTTTCCCCGGCGCGCCCCGGTCGGAGCGACAAGTATCTTCGGAAGAGTGGTCATGATCATTTGCGGTGGCGTGGGTGAGGTTGCGGACGGACGCACCATGTACCGGTTCGCGCCTGTGCGATGCAAGCCCGTCGTCACAAGACGCGGTCAATTCGGCTGACTGCAGTTGCCGATGTCAGCCAGGGGGCGCCCCGACGGCATCCGGGTGTGCATCCTGAAAGGCTTTCAGACCCTCCGCCGCACGTGCGGCCTCCCGTGTTCTGGAAAAGCCGGAGACGTCGGCGCCCCAGCGGTCGGCGTTGTAGAGCTGCGGGATCAGGCAGCAGTCGGCCATGGTCGGCTGAGCGCCGAAACAGAACGGGCCGTCCGTGGATCGGAGCAGGTCCTCGAAGGCGGCGAGGCCTTTTTGAATGAAATGGCGCATCCACTCCGCCCTTGTGTCGTTGCCGCCGCCGGTCAGGTCCAGAACGTGTTGCGCGACACTGAGATTGCAGACCGGGTGGATCTCCATGGCAATGGCATAGGAAAGCTGGCGGACCCGGTATTGACCGTCGATATCGTCCGGCAGCAGGGAAGATCCGGGAGTGGCCGCATGCAGGTATTCGATGATGGCCAGGGACTGGGTCAGAACCTTGCCGTCGATTTCGAGCGTCGGCAAGAGCCCTTGCGGGTTCTGCGCCAGATACGGGTCAGAGCGGTGCTCTCCGGTCAAGAGGTTCACCGGCTTGAGCGTGGTCGGAATGTCCAGCAGGTTCAGCGCGATGCGAACGCGATAACTGGCTGAGGATCGCCAGTAATCGGATAGAATTGCCGTTCGCGCCATCTTGCACCTCCCATTTCTGCTTCCGGGTCTTGATAGACCCTCAAGCGGAACAAGTGCAATGGTGCAGGGCAAATTGGGCGGCCAGCCAGGCAAGATTGACTGGAGACCAGCTACGAGGCCCGCGTGCCGCCCAGGATTGCGGTGATCTGATCGCGATGCAGGTAAAGAACGGCGGTGCAGAGCAGTCCAAGCACGATTGCCGGAACTGCCGACGGGCCTGTAATGAACCAGTGTGTCAAGACGGCGCCGACCATGGTTCCGCCAAGAACCGAAGCGCCGACGGCCTGTCGGTTCGGCCACCAGAGAAGCGTTGCGCCACCAACCTCGACGACGCCGGTGAAATATCGAAACCACTGGCCGAAGCCGATGGCGTCGAAGCCTTCAACCATCATTGGAACACCAACAAGTTTGGCGCCGCCGGCGCCTACAAACACGAGCGTCAGGAGGGCACGCAGTCCAAGAGAAAGATAGGCCATATTCGGTTCCAGATAGTGTTCGCAGTTGTCATGTCCGAAAATGTATGCTGCATAATTGCAAATCAATGCGCAAAAAAGCGCAGAATATGCGCGAAAAATATACAGGTATGAAATGGAGAAGTGGACCGAACTCCGGACGGCCTACCATGTTGCCAAACTTGGCACGGTGAGCGCGGCCTCGCGTGCCCTGGGTGCACACAGAGCCACCGTCAACCGCCACATCGATGCTCTGGAGGAAGAGCTGGGAGCACGGATATTCATCCGCCACCCGAAGGGTTACACGCTCACCGAGCTCGGTGAGGACCTCCTCAAAGTCGCGCAAAAGACAGATGAATTGTTGGAGGATCTCGTCGACCGCGCCAACGGCCGCGATGGATCGATCGAGGGTGAAATCAGGATCACGTCGCTTCAGCCGATTGCCAATCTGCTCATGGAACCAATCGCGGCATTCCGGTCGGCGCACCCGAATTGTCAGGTTACGATCCTATCAACCGAAGACCTGAAACGTCTCGAACATGGAGAAGCGCACATCGCGCTTCGGGCAGGACCAAAGCCCGAGCATCCCGACTATGTCGTCCAGTCCTTTGGCCGTGTCGGGCTGAACCTTTATGCCAATACCCGCTATCTTTCTCTTAAAGGCACACCGGACAACGTCGCGGACTTGGCGTTCCATGAGTTCGTGATGCCGTCGGAGAACGAAAGCCGTCTTGCCATCTGGTCCTGGATTCACGAGCGGATTGGCACGCCGAAAGTGGCTGTTGCCGCGAACGACCCTTTCGTCGTGCGCGAAGCTGTTCTTGCCGGGCTGGGGCTTGGGGCTCTGAGCGATGTGGATGTTGCGGGCCGGAACGACGTTCGTGCCGTTCTGCCCGGCAACGAGGATTGGGCCGTCCCGCTCTGGCTGGTGACGCATGTCGATCTGCATCGAACAGAGAAGGTGCAAGAGATGCTCACGCAGATAAAGGCCCTGCGGAGTTAAGGCTGTCAGCAGCGTTGGACGTCCGCGAGATCTGCGCGGCATTGGGTTAGACTGTTGCCTGCTTTGCCGCGAATGGGTCTTGTGCGGCGATATCAGGCTGACAGACATGTCGTTCCGGTTGATGCGCCGCGGAAGGCCGGGATCCGTCCGGTCCTGCGTTGTCATGCATCGAATACGTTGTTTATAGTTAAAAATAAGGAAGGTTGAGCGCATGCCTTTTTGCATGGGTTCTCAGGTGCAATAGAATTTTCAGACAATCCTTGCTTACCAAGGAGTTCAAGAAGATGCATTTCAAGAGACACTTATACTGCAGGATCATCGCAGCGTTGCTGTTTCTGATGGCGTTCCCTGCGCTCGCGGATCAAAAAACCTACACCGTCGTTGTTCAGGACTATAAGGAACTGCCACCCTATTCCACTTATCAGAACGGCACTTACGGCGGCTTCAATCGGGAGCTTCTCGACCTGTTTGCGGAGCGGAGCGGGTACACCTTTGTCTACAAGGCGTTTCCGGTGAAGCGCCTCTTTCATGAATTCGTAAACGGCGTGGGTGACCTGAAGTACCCGGACAACGACAAATGGGCGCTCCATATCAAGAAAGACAAGGAAATTCACTACAGCGATCCGGTCGTGACCTACGTGAATGGCGTGCTTGTGAGGCCGGACAAGTTGGGCGCAGGGACGGGGGCAATCAAGAAACTGGGGCTGGTCGCGGGCTGGACCCCAATTGGCTTTCAGGATCAGATCGAGAACGGACAAGTCAGTCTGATAGAAAACAATTCGTATTCGGGCCTCCTGAAGCAGGCCATAGCAGGCCGCATCGACGGGGCCTATTCCAATGTGGCGACAAGCAACTACTACCTCAAGAACGTGGTCGGGCAACCCGCGGCCCTCGCCTTCGATCAATCGTTGCCGCATGTGAGAAGCGCACGGTTGCTTTCGTCCACGAACCATCCGGAGCTTATCGCCGAGTTCAACCAGTTCCTGGTCGATGAAGCGGAGGCGATAAACGAGCTGAAACTGAAATATGGGGTCGAGGCCGGCGTCGTCATGAACTGACCGGCTTACTCCGTGCTGTCCTTCGTGCCGTTCTGGAGATCCGAAAGCAGGATTTCGAGCAATCCCGCAAATTTCTCGCGTTCCGTTTCTGAAAGCGCGCCCACATCCAGTGTGAGCCTTTCGGGAGTGGACCCGTCTGTGTCTGCTCGAAGTGCCGAAGACCGGGACGTCAAAACCTCGAACACCTCGATCGGATAGGGAATTCCCTTGACCTCTATCTTGCCCCGCGGCGTGCAGGGGATCTCGTCGCAAATGTGGGCATGGGTTGCATAGGAAACGAGGATCTGGCCCGGTTCGGCGGCCGACTCCAGTCTTGAAGCCGTATTCACGCCACGGCCGATGATCGTGTAATCCATTCGGCTCTCGCTGCCGAAGTTTCCAACGGTGCAATAATCGGTGTGAATGCCGATCCTGCATCTGAGCGGTTCAAGGATACCTGCCTTCTTCCACTGATCCTGCAATTCCGTCATCCGTTCGGACATGGCAATTGCCATGCGCGCGCAGGCAAGCGCGTCTTCCCTGATGCCCCTGCTTTCCGGGTCGCCGAAGAAAATCACGATGGCGTCACCGACATACTTGTCGATCGTCGCGCCATGTTCGATCGCGATCTTGGACATTTCCGTGAGATAGTTGTTCAGGAGGCCCGTCAGTTCCTCTGACTCCATGCGCTCGGCCGTCGCCGTGAAGCCTTCGATATCGGAGAAGAACACGGTGAGCTTTTTCCGGTTTGCAGCCAGCTTGACTTCGTTGGTTCCTTCAAAGATCGAAGCATAGATCTGCGGCGAGAGATATTTCGCGAGTTGGCTCGACAGGTTTTCGAGCATCACGGTTTTTTCGGTCAATTCGGTTTCCCGAAGTTTGAGCTCCGAAACGTCACTGAAAACTGCCACGGTGCCGCCGTCGCTGGTCTTGGTCTCGCTGATCTGTATCCACTTGCCCTTGCCGCGCTTCTGAAGGATCGATGAGGTCGGATTGCGATGCTGTTCCAAGCGTCTTTTGATGAAATCTTCCGGATCGCCGGTCTCCACGTCGATAAGCTCATCCTTGATCCCGAGCCGGAGGATCTCCTCGAAGGACATGCCGGGTTTGATTTCGACCTTGGCGTCTCCGTAAAGCAGTTTGAGATACTGCTCGTTGTGCAGGATGAGGGTGTCGTCAGCGTTGAAAAAGGCAAAGCCTTCCGACGTGCTGCCGATCGCGTCGACGAGTTTCTGCCGCGCTGCCGTCACTTCGCGGGTGCGCTCGACAACACGTGCCTCAAGGGTCTCGTTGGCGTGCCGCAGCTCCTCAACCAACTGCCTGATCGATTGACGCATGAGCGAAAAGGACCCGGCAAGCTGGCCGATTTCATCCTTTGCGGACAGGCTGATGCTCGTGTCCAGATTTCCGGCGCCAATCGCGCTCGCGGACTTCTGAAGGTCGGCCAGCGGTCTGACGATGTAACGGCGTGAAATCAAAACGGATGCCAGTGTGATCGTCAACAGAACGATGAGCGTGACGACACCGATGGCAATCGTGTTGGTGAGAATTTCTTCGCGCAACGCTTCTCGGCTCGCAACCAGGCGGATAGCGCCGATCTCGTTGCCCTCGTGGACGATTGTTCCCTCGCGAACCGAATAGTCCCGGCCCTCGGATACGGTATTGTATGCGATGTCGCCACCATTCGCCTTCTCGCGAATGATTTCGGACCCGTCCGTTGACGTCACACTCGCGAAAACGATGGATTTGTCGAGAATGAGGCTCTCCAGGTACCCTTCGACGATCGGATAGTCGAAATTCCACAGGGGCGCCTCGAGCCCAACCCGTGAAATGCTGATGTAGTTGTCGAGCTTTTCGTCCAGCGCTTCGGAGTTTCGCTGCCCGGTAAAGTGAACTGCCGCACCCGCAAAAAACAGCATGATGAGCGCAACGATGATTGCGAGCGTCAGATTGAAGCGAGTGCTGATGCTTTGGGTCTTCATGTGCCCCTTCGGCAGTATGGGGCCTGGTCAGAGACCCTGTTGGCGTTTGTTTCGGGCCGGCGAAGACCATTCTGAGGGAATAGTTCGGCACGAACACAGTAGTTTTTCAAGGAAATGATTGCGTTCATGCCGGTTCATGACCTCTTTGGAGTGTCTCTTCCGTTGTGACACGCCGGGATTGGAGGCCGCGCGAATAGGGCGGCTTGACAGACAGATAAATATCGAGATATTTCGATTTATGGACCTTGAAAACGCGATAGCTGCCCTGAATAACCCGATCAGGCGAAAGATCCTCGAATGGCTCAAGGACCGGTCGAACTTTCCGCCTGCTTTGCCCGAACACGCGGACCTTGAGGGTGTATGCGTCGGCTACATCCAGGAAAAGGCGGGGCTCTCGCAGTCGACCGTTTCCAATTACATGGGGCTCTTGAAGAAAGCCGGGCTCGTCTCGGCCGAGCGGCACGGTCAATGGACCTTCTACCGGCGTGACGAGGCCAACATTCAGGTCTTCCTGCAGGCCGTAAAGGACGAACTGTCAAAACCTTGAGACGACGGGATAGCTGTTTTCAGATACGGCACTAAACAAGATATATCGAAATATTTCGATGGAGAGATGGTATGGAGCGTCGAAGCAATCCGCCGAATTCCAGGCTGGACAGTCCTCTTCGCCTTCCCTGCGGCATTGTGCTGAAAAACCGACTGGTCAAGGCCGCCATGTCCGATTCGCTCGGCGACGGCCGGGGCAATCCGACAGACCGGCAGATCCGGCTCTATGAGCGCTGGGCCGGGGGCGGGGCCGCCCTGTCGCTGATCGGCGAGGTGCAGACGACGCCGTCTTTCCCGGAAAAACCGGGCAATCTCGTGCTTGGTCCCTTGAGCGACAGGGCAGGCTTGCAACGTCTTGCCGAGCAGGGATCGGTCCATGGCGCGCAGATCTGGCCGCAGCTCGGGCACGCCGGCGCGCTGGCCCATCCGCCCATCAGCAGTCCCAAGGGGCCGTCGCCCCTGGATGTGGCGGGGCTCAGGTGCGAGGGCATGACGCTGGAGGACATCCGGGCCTTGCCGGAAATCTATGCAGCGGCCGCGTCGATCGCACGCCAGGCCGGCTTTGGCGGCGTTCAGATTCACGCGGGCCACGGCTTCCTGTTCAGCCAGTTCCTGTCCCCGCTGTTCAACCGGCGAACCGATGCCTATGGCGGATCGGTCGAAAACCGGTTCCGTGTGATCGGCGAGGTCATCGATGCGGTCCGAAAGGCGGTCGGACCGGGTGTTCCGGTTGGCATCAAGATCAATTGCACCGACAAACTCGAAGGCGGCCTCACCGAGGAAGAGGCGCTCGAAGCGGCGCGCCTGCTGGACCGGACATCCGTGGATCTCATTGACATCAGCGGCGGCACCTATTTCCCCGGCGCGCCCGCAAGCTCCGACGGTGTCTCGGCAAGCGGCCCCTATTTCGCGGGTTTCGCGCGCCGGGTCAAATCAGTGACGGACATTCCGGTCATGCTGACGGGCGGCATCAAGACGAGGGCCGAGGCCGCGGCGGTGATTGCAACCGGCGCTGCCGATGCGGTCGGTCTGGCGCGTGCAATGGTTCTGGAGCCCGGGCTACCGAAGAGCTGGCTAACCGGAACAGGCGGAGATCCGGCCTTCCCGGTCTTTGACGCGCCGGCCGAAGGTGCGGTGACGGCCTGGTACACGATGCGCCTGACCGCGCTTGGCGACGAGTGCGAGACAGCTTTCAACATGACCGCCCGGGAGGCGTTGAAGCTCTACGAGACGCGCGATGCGGAGCGCTGCGAGAACTGGCGGTCGCATTTCAGCTGAGTCTGTAAATGCTCATGATCGCGCCGTTGGAGCAGGTGGCCGATCTGATGAGTTTCAGGTCCTGCCGTGCCGTTCCGGGCTCGAACAGGCGTTTGCCCGCGCCCGCAACGACCGGAAACGTCCAGAGCCGGAACTCGTCGACAAGGTTCCGGCTGATCAGGAACTGGAGCAGCTGCCAGCTTCCGTGAACCTGCAGCAGCGGGCCTTCGCGCGTCTTCAGCTTTGATATCTCTGTTTCGATCTCCCCGGATACCGGCTCTGCATTGGTCCAGGCGAGCGGGGTTTTGGAAGAGGTCACGACATGTTTCCGGGCAGCGTTCATGATGTCCGCGACCGGGTTGTCGTCGACATCCGGCCAATGCCCGGCGAAAAGATCGAAGGTCTTGCGGCCGAACAGCATGTCGTAAGGTTCGGCCATTGCCACCTCCTCCACCTGCTCCATGACACCCTCCCAGTAGGGGGCGGCCCATCCTCCCTGTCCGAAGCCGCCGCTGCGGTCCTCGTCCGGCATGCTGGGAGCCTGCATCACACCGTCCAGCGTGACGAAGGTCAGGGCGGCAAGGTCTCTCATGATCGGGTCTCCCGGGTAAGATAGCTTTCGAGGATCTTCAGCGTGGCCTCCCAACCCTCGGCATGGATGGTGCAGGCCTGGTCGGACGGAATGCCCTCGTGCACGACGACGACTTCCGTGCCGCCGGAAACATCCAGGAACCGGAAGCTCACTGTCATCGGAACATTCTCGAGGGGATCGGGAGCCTGCCACTCCCAGGTCATGCTGATGAACCGGGACGGCTCGATTTCCAGGAACACACCGGCAACACAGGGTGTCCGGCCATCGGGCATCCGGTATCGCAAGCGAAAACGTCCGCCTTTTTCAAATGCGAATTCCAGCGCATCCACCGTGATGCCCGGGGCGGGAGTGAACCATTGCGTCAGCGTCTGGGCGTCGCCGAACGCGTCGAACAAGCGCGTGCGCGGCGCGTTGATGATCCTGCGGACGATCAGCGGGACTTGCGGCTCCGTCATGTCTGGCCGTCTTCCTGATCCGCCGTGCTGACGAACTGGTCGAGGCGGTGCAGTGTGCCTTCCCAGAAATTGCGATGGCTGGCGATCCAGTCTTCGGCCTGCAGCAGCGGGTCGGTTTCCAGATGGAACAGATGCACCCGCCCGGTGACCTCACGGCGGACGAGA
This sequence comes from Roseibium sp., assembly GCF_965232425.1. GTDB lineage: Bacteria > Pseudomonadota > Alphaproteobacteria > Rhizobiales > Stappiaceae > Roseibium. The sequence goes on along the minus strand of NZ_OZ246971.1, from coordinate 2,198,138 downwards.
CCGGCCGTTTCGAGCACCTTCAGATGTTTGGAGATCGTCGGTTGGGCGACGTTGAAGGGCGCGCGCAACTGATTTGCAGATTGCGCACCGTTTCTGGCGAGCATGGAAATGATCTGGCGCCGCGTCCCGTCGCCAAGCGCGTGAAACGCGCGATCCATCGTGTTCTGATAATGTATAGCCATTTGGCTATATAATTGGTTGAGCCGTTTTCAGTCAAGTCTCCGACTGAGATCGGCGTTCAGGCTTCGGTCAAGTGTTCCAGGAGGAACGCCTTTGCGCCTTCGATGTGGCGGCGGGTCAGGTCGGCAGCAAGGTTCGCGTCTCCCGCTTCGCAGGCGTCGATGATCTCGGTGTGCTCCCGGTCGGCGCGGTCCATGCCGTTGGACATGACCAGTTGTGCGCGGATCTGGCGTTCGACCCGGTCGATGGCGTTGTGTGCAATTTCCTTGAAGAACGTCAGGTCGCTCGCACTGTAGAGCGTTTCATGGAAGTCCCGATTGAGATCGCCCCATTCCATCGGGTCCGGCGACGATGAAAACGCCGCGCATTTTTTGCGCGCCTCTTGCAGTTGCGCCGGTGTCATCCGCGGAACCGCATTCCGGATGATCTCCGGTTCCAGGAGCGCGCGCAGATTGAAGATTTCTTCCGTCTCCTTGGGCGAGAGTTGCGCGACGTACGCGCCCTTGTAGCGCCAGGTCTTGACCAGCCCCTGCTCTTCCAGGCGGGAAATGGCCTCGCGGACCGGAATGCGGCTCGTGTTGAACAGCCGGGCAATTTCGTCCTGGCGCAGCGGTTCGCCTTCTTCAAGTTGTCCCTGAATGATGGCCTTGCGCAGCGCCTCGAAAACGATCGATGAAGCGGAAGCCGTCGCGGAAATGTCCATTGATGTCAGTTTCAAGGCCGTGTCCCTCACCGGCATCGCCGGCTTGCGTTTCGCGGACGATGTCATTTTTCGGATATTTGATATTGAATATTGGATCCAATCTGATTTATCAATCCCTCAAGCCGTCTTTTCCAGCAGACAGCAATTCGGCGATATCAATCGGGAAACGCCCGGTATGGCTGGCGCTGGCAAGGTTTCAACAGTGCGATGATGTGCATGCACGCGGTGGATGCCAATGGAATGCGGAAGATCTGCAGCAAGGAGTGATCGATGCCCTCGAACGTCTTTTCCGGATTGATGCCGGCCCTCATGACCCCTTGTCTGCCGGATCGCACGCCGGATTATGACGCGCTTGTTGCCAAGGGCCAGGAATTGATCGCCGCCGGCATGTCCGCGGTCGTTTATTGCGGCTCGATGGGCGACTGGCCGCTGCTTACGGATGCGCAGCGCATGGAAGGCGTCGAGCGGCTTGTGAAGGCGGGCGTTCCCGTCGTCGTCGGCACCGGTGCGATCAACACGGCTTCCGCCGTTGCCCACGCCCGGCACGGCGCGGATGTCGGGGCGCATGGGTTGATGGTCATTCCGAGAGTGCTGTCGCGCGGCAGTTCGGCGGCCGCGCAGCGCAGCCACTTCAGCGCGATCCTCTCTGCTGCCAGTTCGTTACCCGCAGTCATCTACAACAGCCCGTATTATGGTTTCGCAACGCGCGCCGATCTCTTCTTCGAGCTTCGCGAAGAGTTCCCGAACCTCGTCGGCTTCAAGGAATTCGGCGGCAAGACCGATCTGCGCTACGCGGCAGAGAACATCACCTCGAAGGATGAGGGCGTTACCCTGATGGTCGGCGTGGATACGGCCGTCCTGCACGGCTATGTCAATTGCGGGGCGACCGGCGCGATCACCGGCATCGGCAATGCGATCCCGAAAGAAGTGCTGCATCTCGTCCGCCTGTGCGAAAAAGCCGCCGAAGGCCATGTTGAAGCGCGGCAGCGCGCGCAGGAACTGGAGGACGCCATGGCGGTTCTTTCCAGCTTTGACGAGGGTCCGGACCTGGTTCTCTACTACAAGCACCTGATGGTTCTGAACGGCGAAGACGCTTACCGTCTGCATTTCAACGAGACGGACGCGCTGACCGATGCGCAGCGCAATTACGTCGAGGCGCAATATGCGCTCTTCAGGGCCTGGTATGCCGACTGGTCCCGGCAGGGTGGAGTGATAGCCGAATGCGCGTGATTGACAGCCATACGGCCGGCGAACCGACCCGCGTGGTGATCGAGGGTGGACCCGATCTCGGAACGGGGTCCTTGAGTGAACGCGCCGCGCGCCTGGAGACGGATCACCTTGAGTTCTGCGCATCCGTCGTTCTGGAGCCGCGCGGTCACGATGCGATCATCGGAGCGCTGTTGCTGCCCCCGTCCAGGGACGACTGCACCGCGTCGGTCATCTTTTTCAACAATCTGCAGAACCTCGGCATGTGCGGCCACGCCTCGATCGGCCTGGGCGCGACCCTTGCCTATCTGGATCGGATCAGCCCCGGCCCCCACAAGCTTGAGACGCCGGTCGGCGTGGTGGAAATTTTGCTCCACGACGCCAACACGGTCGCTGTCACCAATGTTGAAAGCTATCGTCACCTGAAGGATGTCACCGTTGAGGTCGACGGGATCGGGGCCGTTACCGGTGATGTCGCCTGGGGAGGCAACTGGTTTTTCCTTGTCAAGGAAAGCCCGCTGGACCTCGTCCCGCAGAACATCCGTCCGCTCACCGATCTGACCATGAACATCCGCAAGGCCCTCGAGGACAACGGGATCACCGGCCGGGACGGCGCCTGGATCGATCATATCGAGCTTTTCGGTCCCCCGGTCAGCCCGCACGCCGACAGCCGCAACTTCGTCCTGTGCCCGGGCGGTGCCTATGATCGGTCGCCCTGCGGGACCGGGTGTTCGGCCAAGCTCGCCTGCCTTGCCGAAGACGGTCTGCTCGCGCCCGGTCAGGAGTGGGTTCAGGAAAGTGTCATCGGCAGCACCTACCGGATCAGCTACCGGGAAGGGACGGGTTCAAGGGTCATTCCGACGGTCACGGGACAGGCATTTGTCACCTCCGATGCCACCCTCAACTTCGATCCGGCGGATCCCTATCGCTCAGGGATACGCTTTTAGGTTTTGAACCGGGTTCAGGCGGGTTTCGTGGACACGCGGATGAGAGACGAAACGCAGGATATCATTGTTGTCGGGGCCGGCATCATCGGCATCTCGGCGGCGCTCCGGCTGCAGTCGAGCGGGCGGTCCGTCCGTGTGCTGGACCGCAATGACGGCAAGCAGAAAGCGTCGGAGATGAATGCGGGTGCATTCGCCTTCACCGATATCGAGCCGCTGGCCACGCCCGGGATCATGCGCAAGGCGCCAAAATGGTTGCTGGACCCGCTCGGCCCCCTGTCCGTCCCGCCTCGCTACGCAATGCAGATTGCACCCTGGCTGCTTCGTTTCTGGCGCGCGAGCCGCCCGGACCGTTACCGCGCTGCCGTGAAAGCTCAGGCGGATCTGATGGCAACGGCGCACGGCGTGCTGGAGGAAATCGTTCGGGAAACGGCCGGCGAACACCTCGTCCGCCGGGAAGGCCAGCTGCAGCTTTACGAAGGCGAGGCGGAGTACCGCGCCAGTCTTCCTTCCTGGGATCTGCGCCGCGCGCACGGCATCGACTTCGAACTGCTGGAAACGCCGGACGCGATTGCCGCGTTTCAGCCGGGACTGGATAGACGGTTTACCCATGCCGGCTTCACCCCGGGCTGGATGAATTCCGTCGATCCCGCGCTTTGGCTGAAACACCTGACCGATGCTTTCATTGCGCGGGGCGGGTACGTCGAGACCGGCGAGGTCAAAGCCATCAACCTGGAAGAAACGGCCGTCGCGCTCTCCGGGTCTGGCAGCGAGTGGCGAGCCGGTCAGGTCATCATTTGCGCGGGTGCATGGTCACATCATCTTGCCGGAATGATCGGGGACCGTTACCCGCTGGAAACCGAGCGGGGCTACAACACGACGCTTGGCGCAGGAGCCTTCGATCTGAGAACCCATCTGACCTTCCCGGGGCACGGCTTTGTGGTGACAAGGATAGCTGACAGCATCCGGGTGGGCGGTGCCGTCGAACTTGGCGGCTTGTCCTTGCCGCCGGACTACCGGCGGGCCGGGACGCTTCTGAAAAAGGCCAGACAGTTTCTTCCCGGTTTGTCCGGCGAGGACGGGCATCAATGGATGGGCTATCGTCCGTCCTTGCCGGACAGTCTTCCGGTCATCGATCGATCGCCGCAGGACCGCCGGGTGATCTATGCGTTCGGACATGGCCACCTGGGATTGACACAATCGGCAGGGACGGCCGAATTGGTGACCCACCTCGTCGATGACACGGCTCCGCCCATCGACTTGAAACCGTTTGCCGCGCACCGCTTCTGAAGGAGACCCCGATGAAAATTTCTGCGATCAATGTCTTCCAGGTCGACTTGCCGCTGAAGGAGGGGCGCTACAGTTGGTCGAACGGGAACTTTGTCGAGGTATTCGACAGCACGGTTGTCGAGCTTGTGACCGACGAGGGGCTGAAGGGCTATGCAGAATGCTGCCCTCTTGGATCGGCCTATCTGCCGAGCTTCGCGCGCGGCGTCCGGGCAGGTCTGGATGAACTTGCGCCGCACCTCCTGGGACAGGATCCTCTGAATATCGGCGCGATCAACAGTACCATGGATGCCGCACTGCGCGGGCATCCCTATGCCAAGGCGCCGGTCGACATTGCGTGCTGGGATCTTCTCGGAAAGGCGACGGATCAGCCCGTCTATACGCTGCTCGGCGGCTCGGCGCAGGACGATGTCGTGCTCTACCGGGCGATCAGCCAGGAAGCGCCCGACGTCATGGCGCGGAAGATCGAGGGCTATGCCGCCGAAGGCTACACCAAGTTCCAGCTGAAGGTCGGCGGCGATGCCAATGAGGATATTCAGCGCATTCAGGCGACGCGCGCCGTGCTAAAACCTTCGGATCTGCTCGTTGCCGATGCCAACACCGGCTGGACGCGCCACGAGGCGGCCCGGGTGGTTGGTGCGGTTTCCTCGCTTGACGTCTACATCGAGCAACCCTGCATGACCTACGAGGAATGCCTGTCGATCCGCAGGCGGACCGGACTTCCGTTTGTCCTGGACGAGGTGATCGACGGCCCGGAAATTCTTGTGCGCAGCCTTGCGGAGGATGCGATGGACTGCATCAACCTGAAGATCTCCAAGGTCGGCGGTCTCACGAGGGCAAAGCTGATGCGGGATCTGTGCGTCGCGCATGGCATTCCGATGACGATCGAAGACACCTGGGGCGGCGACATCACCACGGCGGCCATTGCGCATCTTGCGAGGTCGACACCGGCGGACTTTACGTTTTCCGCGACCGACTTCAACAGCTATGGAACCGTGGACATTGCGGAAGGCGCGCCGAAGCGTGTCAACGGCCGGATGACGGCAGCAGATCGTCCCGGACTTGGCATCACCCCGATTTTCGACGCGCTCGGCGAACCCGCCGCCCGCTATTCGTAAAGGCTCCGTCATGCGCAGCAGCAAGACCATTCATGTGATTTCGTGCCATGCGGAAGGCGAAGTCGGCGATGTGATCGTAGGTGGGGTCGCACCGCTCCCGGGCGACACGCTTTGGGATCAGCGCAGCTTCATTGCCAATGACAAGACCTTGCGGAATTTTGTGCTGAACGAACCGCGCGGCGGCGTGTTCCGGCATGTCAATCTGCTTGTGCCGCCGAAACATCCGGACGCCGATGCGGCTTTCATCATCATGGAGCCGGAAGACACACCGCCGATGTCCGGATCGAACTCGATTTGCGTGTCGACCGTACTGCTGGACAGCGGCATTCTTCCGATGACCGAACCTGTCACGGAACTGGTTCTTGAAGCGCCGGGTGGGCTGGTGCGTCTGACCGCCGATTGCCGGGACGGCAAGGCGGAAAAGATCCACGTCCGGAATGTCGCCAGCTTTGCGGACAAGATGGATGTCTCGCTTGAGGTCGAAGGTCTGGGAACCCTGACGGTCGATACCGCTTTCGGCGGCGACAGTTTCGTGGTCGTGGACGCAGCAAGCCTCGGCTTCGCGATGAACGAAAGCGAAGCGGCGGACATCGCAAGGCTCGGCGTGCGCATCACCAATGCGGCAAATGACCAGCTCGGGTTTTCGCATCCCGAGAACTCGGACTGGAATCACATCTCCTTCTGCGCGTTCTGCGGCCCCCTGACCGAAACCGGAAAAGGCTATACCGGGCGTTCCGCGATTGCGATCCAGCCGGGCAAGGTAGACCGCTCGCCCTGCGGAACGGCGGTTTCCGCTCGCATGGCGCTGATGGCGGCCAGGGGCCAGATGAGCCTCGGACAGGAGTTTGAAGCGCTTTCGATCATCGGATCAACCTTCACCGGCAAGATCCTGGATACCGCGACCATCGGAGGCGTGCCCGGCATCATTCCACAGATCAGCGGGCGCGGCTGGATCACCGGGATCCATCAGCACATGCTCGACCCGCATGATCCCTGGCCGGAAGGCTACAAGCTGAGTGACACCTGGGGCGCATAGCGCCGTCTTCTTCTGCGATCCGGGAAACATTTCCATTTTTCACCGGAGTGGTAAGCTCACTCACGGGTCTGACGCGTCAGGAAAGAGATAATCATCGGTGAGACCATTGCTCATCGGGCGCGGAAGACTTAGGTAAAGCATCGCATTCAGCGGGAGGCTGTCTGTCGCTTTCGCAAATATCCGAAAGGAAACTTTCCATGTCGCTTCGCATCAATGACACCGTGCCGGATTTCACGGCCGAGACCGATCAGGGCCAGATCAGTTTTCACGACTGGATCGGAGACAGCTGGGCAATCCTGTTCAGCCATCCGAAGGACTTCACACCTGTTTGCACGACCGAGTTCGGCGTTGTCGGGCAATTGAAGGACGAATGGGAAAAACGCGGCACGAAGGTCATCGGCGTTTCGGTAGACAATGCGGAAGACCATCGCAAGTGGAAGCTGGACATCGAGAAGGTCTCGGGCGCGACGCCCGGTTTCCCGATCATCGCGGACGACGAACTGCAGGTGTCCAAGCTGTTCGACATGCTGCCGGCCGAAGCCTACCTGCCCGACGGCCGCACACCGGCGCACAGCGCGACCGTCCGTTCTGTCTTCATCATCGGGCCGGACAAGCAGCTGAAGCTGTCCATGACCTATCCGATGACGGTCGGCCGGAACTTTGCCGAGGTTATCCGGGCTCTCGACGCGCTGCAGATGTCGTCAAAAGGCGTTGCAACACCGGCGAACTGGAATGTCGGCGAAGACGTCATCATTCCGCCGAGCGTCAACGATGACGATGCCCGGGCCAAGTTCGGTGACTTCGACGCGGTCCTGCCCTACCTGCGCAAGATCAAGGCCCCGGCCTGATCAGGCGACGCGGGTCCCGTTTGACTGGCCGCCTGCGGCTTTTCTAAAACCGTCACCCCGGCCGAGCGAAGCGAGAGCCGGGGCCCACTCGTTTGCAGAGTGACAGGCCATTTTTGGGCGCGGTTCAGGCGATTGCGTTGCGATTTGACAAGTGGTGATATGAGTACGCCCCGGATCGGCGCTTCGCTTGTCCGGGGTGACCGTCAATTCGCTGGATATTCACCCTAGCGGCGAGCAGATCTGCAGCAGGGCGGCCAGATGGTCGGGTGTGGCGAGACCGATGCAGCATGCATGAACGGTCACCAGGAACGCGGTCAGGACTGTTCCTGTCGCCAGCGCGAGCATGAGCGACGGGTCCTGCCGGATCTCGCGCAATGCAGCGGTGTTTCTGGGTTGCTGGTTTTGCATGTATTCCTCCCTCGGACACGCGGCGCCCCGGCCAATGTGAACCCGGGCGCCAGGATGATCAGGTAGCGGTTTCTTCCGCTTGTGCTTCCGTTTTCTTGCCGCCGAAAAGACCGCCGAGCCATCCCTTCTTCTGCTCGGGGGCCTCTGCCGTGCCGTCTTCCGCAGCAGCCTCTTCCTGGGGCGCGCTCGGCGCAACCTGTTCGGCGAAGGCCGTGAAAAACTCGCCGGCCAGCCGCTTTGCGGTTGAATCGATCAGCCGTGCACCGAGCTGGGCGAGCTTGCCGCCGACCTTGGCATCGACGTCGTAGTGCAGGATGGTCGCGTCCGGTCCGTCTTCCTCGAGCCGGACCTTGGCGCCTCCACGCGCGAAACCCGCGACACCGCCGGAGCCCTCACCCTCGATCGTGTAGCCGTTGGGCGGATCGAGGTCGTTCAGCGTGACCTTGCCACCGAAGGTCGCCTTTACGGGGCCGACCTTGAGTTTGACCTTTGCCTCCATCTCGGTGTCGGAATGCTTGGTCAGCTCCTCGCAGCCGGGGATCGACGCTTTCAGCACGTCCGGATCGTTGAGCGCCTCCCAGACCTTCTGTATCGGGGCTTCGATCCGCTGGCTGTCGTTCATTTGCATGTGGGGTACTCCGATTGAAATGTCAGATATATTGGATATTGGTCTGGCGCTGGCCTCTGCGCCGGATCACGAGCAGTTCCGCGAGGATCGACAGGGCGATTTCTTCGGGCGTGATCGCACCGAGATCGAGCCCGGCAGGCCCTTCGATCCGTTCCAGCTCCGGGTCGCCAAAGCCTTTTTCCCGCAGCTTTTCCTTCAGCGCACTGATCTTGCGGCGGCTGCCGACAAAGCCCACGTGGCGGACGGGCACGGACAGGGCGCCTTCCAGCGCCGCAAGGTCACCGCGCCCCTGGGTGGAGACGATGACATAGGTGTCCGCGTTTCCGATCGCATCCGGGCCGAGACCTTCGATCCGCCGGTTGGCGCCGGGGAAGGACGCGTGATCTTCTGGCGGCGCGCAGACCGTGACGTCGAAACCGATGGTCGGTGCCTGCCTGGAAAGCGCGAAGGCGACCGGGCTCGCGCCGCAGATGACAAGGCTTGGCCGTGGCAGGACCGGTTCGACGAAGATGTCCATCGTGCCCTGGCTTGGGCACATGTTCTTCGCGAACTGGACGCCTTCCCGCTCCTCACCGGCTTCCACGCCGAGATCCGACAGCAGGTCTTCCGGCTGGAGCGAGATCAACCTCGTTTCGCCGTCTTCCAGTGACGCCCTGGCCGCCTTGACGACGGCGGCACGGGCACAGCCGCCGCCGATCCAGCCGCCGGCAATGCTGCCGTCCCTGGCGATCACGGCCTTTGCGCCTGCTTTTGCGGCCGTCACCGATATTGTTCTGACGACGGTCGCCAGCGCAAAGGGTTCGCTGGCGTCCTGCAGGCGGCTCATCAGCGGCTGGAGATCATTGGTCAGCTCGGGAGCCGCGCCCTCGTGCGGGCCCGGGATGGAGGTGTGTTTCATGTCTTCATCTCCCATGGGATCACAACTTCGCCAGGTAGGGTTCGAGCGCTGCGAGACTGTCGAGATTGTGCGCGGGCGCGAACAGATCGATATGCGGCAGGGCGGCCTGCATGCCCCCCGCCGTCGGTTCATACCCCTGCCAGCCGATCAACGGATTGAGCCAGACGATGCGCTTGCAGCGCCGTCTCAGCTTCGCCATTTCCTCGCCAAGGGCGTCCGGCGCTCCGGTGTCGTAGCCATCGGACAGGATTAGCACGCAGGTGCGTGAATGGATGACCCGGGCCGCGTGCCAGCGATTGAACTCGGCGAGCGCTTCACCGATTTTGGTGCCGCCGCCGACCCCCTGGGCCATCAGGCCCATACGGTCGAGCGCCCGCGCCGCGTCGCGCTCGGACAGCGCGGAGGAAACATGCACCAGGCGGGTGTGAAACAGGAAGGCTTCGGCTTCGCGGAAGTTGTCCAGCATGCCATGCACGAAGCGGGTGAAAACGGCCGTGTAATTGTTCATCGAGCCGGAGGCGTCCAGCAGGATCACCAGCCGCAATTGCCGTTGGCGCGGTCCCTTGCGGATCAGTTCGATCGGCGTGCCGCCATGAGCGATCGAGTGCCGTATCGTCTTGCGAAGGTCGAGGCGCGGTCCCTTTCGCTTCTGCTTGTCGCGGCGCGTCAGACGCACGCGCATCGATCGGGCCAGACGCTCCGCCAGCTCATGTGCCTTTGCCGTTGCTTCCGGGTCCTGCATCTTGCGGAAATCGACCTGGCCGAGATTGTCCGCAATGCTCGCACCTTCCCGTCGTCCGGACGGGCTGTCATCCGTGTCTTCGTCTTCCTCGCCCGGTTGCCGTTCGACATCACCGGCAATCGTGTCCTGACGTGTGCCCTGGGCATCCATCAGTTCCCGGATTGTCTTCATGCTCTTTTTCGTGCTGGTCCCCGACACCTTCACGCCTGACTTGACACCTTTCCCGGCCCAGTAGGCATCGAAAAGCTCGTCAAACACCTTCCAGTCCGACAGCCTGCCGCAAAACAGGGACCGGAACGCCCGCTTGAGCGTGTGCGCCTTGCGCACCGCCGGGCTCTGCAGGAGCAACAGCGCATCCCGTGTTTCCGCGAGGCCGACCTTGAAGCCGCTGTCCCTGAGTGAGCGCACGAATCCGGCAAGGCGTTGCCGAAGGGCCGCTCCGATCTCTTCACTCGACAAGGTCAGCGCTGCAGTCATTGCATCATGCCACTTTGCCCAGCAGGCGGTCCGTGACTTCCTGCGTGACGCGCGACTGGTCCTCGCGGGTTTTCAGGACGCAGGCAAGCGTCTCGAAAACGAGTTCCCGGCTTTCATGGAGGTTCTTCGTTCCCAATCCGAGCAACGCCGCGGCCCAGTCGATTGTTTCCGCAACGCCCGGGACCTTTGTCAGGTCTTCCTTGCGCAGCTTGCCCATCAGCTCGGCGATCTGCAGCGCGAGCGCCGCATCGAGACCGTCGACGCGCGAAAGCAGGATGCGTGCCTCGCGGTCCGGCGTCGGATAGTCGACATAATGATAGAGGCAGCGCCGGCGCAGTGCGTCGGAGAGCTCCCGCGTGCCGTTCGATGTCAGCACGACACGCGGAATGCTGGTCGCCTCGACAGTGCCGAGCTCCGGGATAGAAACCTGGTAATCCGACAGGATTTCCAGCAGGAACGCTTCGAATTCCTCGTCCGCCCGGTCGACCTCATCGATCAGCAGAACCGGCGGTTTTTCCTGGCGGATGGCGGCAAGGAGCGGGCGTTCGAGAAGATATTTTTCCGAAAAGACGGCCTCTTCCACCTGCTCCGCCGCTTCGCCGGTCCCCTCGCGCGCCTTGATGGCGAGAAGCTGCCGCTGGTAGTTCCACTCGTAGATCGCGTCGGAGCGATCGAGTCCTTCGTAGCACTGCAGGCGGATGAGGTCGGTCTCCTCCAGCCGCGAAAGAGCCTTGGCGACCTCCGTCTTGCCCACACCCGCTTCGCCTTCCAGAAGAAGCGGCCGGTTCAGCATGTCCGTCAACAGCAACGCCGTCGCCAGCCCGTCATCCGCGACGTAGCCGGTTTCCGAAAGCGCTTTCGCCAATTGTTCCCTTGTCTTGGTCATCCGACTTGTCTTGGCCACCTGAAAAATACTGTCCGGTCATTGCCGGACTTGATCCGGCAATCCAGCCCGTTCCCGCGCAACTTTGCGAGGGCTTTTGCGACGGGACCGCATCGGTCCGGATTCCACGGTTGAACCGTGGAATGACGAAAAAGGGCATCGCGGGTGTCGGCGTGGTGAGGGGGGTGCCGCCCCGCGATGCCCTGTTCACTCAGCCGTGTGCGCCGAGGTCCTTGGCAGCCTGCCAGATCCGCCACGCATCGTGGGGCATCTGGATGTGGGTACTGCCTAGGAACTGGAATGCATCATTGACCGCGTTCGAGAATGCCGGAACACCCCCGACATTCGGGCTTTCACCGACACCCTTCGCACCGATCGGATGATGCGGGCTCGGTGTCACCGTATGGTCGGTCTCCCAGTGCGGGGTCTCGACGGCGGTCGGGATGAAGAAGTCCATGAAGGACGCTCCGAGTACGTTACCCGTCTCGTCGTAGCGGATTTCCTGACCCATCGCGATGGCGAAGGCTTCCGTCAGGCCGCCATGGACCTGGCCCTCGATGATCATCGGATTGATCCGCGTGCCGCAGTCGTCCAGCGCGTAGAAGCGGCGTGTCGTGGCGACGCCGGTATCGACGTCGATATCCATGACGCAGAAATAGGCCCCGAACGGATAGGTCATGTTGGGCGGGTCATAGTAGCTGACGGCTTCCAGACCTGGTTCCATGTTGGGCGGCGGTGCATGATAGGCCGCCCAGGCGATTTCCTTCATCGACTTGCGCGCTTCCGGATTGCCCTTCACCTGGAACCCGTCAATGTCCCACTCAAGGTCATATTCGGACACTTCCAGCATGTGCGCCGCGATCATCTGCGCCTTGTTGCGGATCTTGCGGGCGGCAAGCGCAATGGCGGCACCGGCGACAGGCGTCGACCGGGAGCCGTAGGTGCCAAGACCGTAGGGCGCCGTGTCGGTATTGCCTTCCTCGACCATGATATCCGCAGCCGGGATGCCGATTTCCGTTGCGATGATCTGGGCCCAGGTGGTTTCGTGACCCTGGCCCTGGGACTTCGTGCCCATGCGCGAGATCACCGACCCGGTCGGGTGCACCCGGATTTCCGCACTGTCGAACATGGCGACACCGAGAATGTCGCAGTTCTTGGACGGGCCGGCGCCGACGATCTCGGTGAAGAACGACACGCCGATGCCCATGACCTCGCGCGTTTCGCCCCGCTTGAAGGCTTCCTGCTTGGCCTTCTGTTCGGCGCGCAGTTCGCGATAGCCGATGGTGTCCATCGCCTTCTGCATGGCGGTGTGATAGTCGCCGCTGTCATACTCCCAGCCGAGCGCCGACTGATACGGGAACTGATCCGCCTTGACGAAGTTCTTCATGCGCAGATCGGCCGGATCCATGTCCAGTTTCTGCGCCAGAATGTCCATCGCCCGCTCGATGCAGTAGGCGGCTTCCGTCACCCGGAACGAGCAGCGGTAAGCCACGCCGCCCGGAGCCTTGTTGGTGTAGACCCCGTCCACCGACAGGTGAGCAGCCGGGAAGTCATAGGACCCGGTGACGATGTTGAAGAAGCCTGCCGGCCATTTGGATGGGTCGGCACAGGCATCGAAGCCGCCGTGGTCGGCGAGCACGTGCACTTTCAGACCGGTCACGGTGCCATCGCTCTTTGCGGCGATCTCCGTGGTCATGTGGTAGTCGCGGGCAAAGGACGTCGTGGAGAGGTTCTCCATCCGGTCTTCGACCCATTTCACGGGAACTCCCGTAACGATGGAGGCCACGATCGAGCAGATGTAGCCCGGATAGGCGCCCACCTTGTTGCCGAAGCCGCCGCCGATATCAGGCGCGATCACGTGGATCTTGTGCTCCGGGATCGTCGACAGCAGCGAGGCAACCGTGCGGATGACATGCGGAGCCTGGAACGTGCCCCAGACGGTCAGTTCACCCTTCACCTTGTCCATGGACGCGACGCACTGGCAGGTTTCCAGCGGCGACGGGTGCGTGCGGTGGTAGGAGATCATCTCGTTGATGGTCACGTCCGCTTCGGCAAAGGCCTTTGCGGTTTCGTCCTTGTCGCCGACTTCCCAGTTGAAGATGTGATTGTGGTGCTTGCGCGGACCGTGCGCGCCTTCCGTCTTGCCTTCGAGGTCCGGACGCAGAACCGGGGCATCCGGTTCCATGGACTTGAAGGGATCGACCAGAACCGGCAGTTCTTCGTATTCCACTTCCACCAGCTGAATGGCGTCGTCCGCGATGTAGCGGTCTTCCGCCACGACGAAGGCGACTTCCTGGTTCTGGTAGAGAACCTTGCCGTCGGCCAGGACCATCTGCACGTCGCCGGCCAGTGTCGGCATCCAAGCAAGGTTCACACCCTTGAGATCCTCGGCGGTCAGGACCGCGATCACGCCCGGGATCTTGAGGGCTTCCGTGGCGTCGATCTTGGTGATTTTCGCGTGGGGATAGGGCGAGCGGACAAAATCGCCGAACACCATGCCCGGCAGTTTCAGGTCATCCACATACTGGCCCTTGCCCTGCGTGAAGCGGACATCTTCCACGCGCTTGCGCTTGCAGCCCATGCCTTCGAGGGCGGCTTCGCGCTGTTCCCGTGTCGGGGTCATGTCATTCATTCTGCAGCCTCCTGGGTTTCAGGCTGGTTGAGCTGGTCGGCGGCATACTGGATGGCCTTGACGATGTTCTGGTAGCCGGTGCAGCGGCACAAATTCCCGGCAATCCCCATGCGGATTTCGTCTTCCGTGGGGTTCGGGTTTTCCTTCAGGAGCGTATGCGCGCGCGTGATCATTCCGGGCGTACAATAGCCGCACTGGAGACCGTGCATCTGGCGGAAACCTTCCTGCAGGGCCGACAGCGTGCCATCGGGATTAGCCATTCCTTCGATCGTGGTCAGCTCCGCATTGTTCGCCTGGGCGGCGAAAAGCGTGCAGGATTTCACCGACATGCCGTTCATCTCTACGGTGCAAGCACCGCAATGCGAGGTCTCGCAGCCGATATGCGGGCCGGTCAGGTTCAGTTCCTCGCGCAGGAAGTGGATCAGCAGGGTGCGCGGTTCGACGAAGCGCTGCACCTTCTTGCCATTTACGGTCACCGTGACCGGGATCTGTTCGATATCACTCATTGGGTTTTCCTCGGTCAGGGTCTCAGGCGCCGGCGCGTTCGGCGGCGCGGGCAAGCGCGCGCTGCATCATGATGCCGGCCATCTTGGTGCGGTATTCCGCCGGGCCGCGTCCGTCCGATGCCGGATCGGTGATCGCTTCCGCGGCAGCGACAGCCTTCGCCACGGTGCCCTCGTCCAGTGTCGATCCGGTCAGGATCGCGCTGGCGTCCGCTGCATGAAGCGGCGTGTCCGCCACATTGGTCAGCGCGACCGAGCAACTGGCAACCGTGCCGCCATTCATGGTGAGGACCACGGCGGCCGCGGCCGTGGCGTAATCGCCGACCTTGCGCTTGAGCTTTTCATAGGCATAGCCGTGACCGGCCGGCGGAACCGGGATCTTGACGGCGGTGAGGATTTCTTCCGGTGCCAGCGCCGTGAAATAGGCTGCTTCGTAGAAGTCGCGCGCTGCAACCTCCCTGTCGCCATCCGGCCCGGTCAGGACATAGGTGGCCCCGAGGCATTGCATCAGACCCGGCATGTCGTTGCCCGGGTCACCGTTGGCGACGTTGCCGCCGAGCGTTCCCATGTAGCGGATCTGCGGATCGGCGATCAGCAGGCTCGTTTCCCGGATGATCGGCAGCTTGGCGGACAGAAGGTCGGAGTCGATCAGCTCGTGCTGGGTCGTCATGCAGCCGATGGTGATCGTGCCACCGTCTTCGCTGATGCCCTTCAGATCGGCAATGCCGCCGAGATCGACAAGATGCTCAGGGGCCGCCATGCGCAGTTTCATCATGGGGATCAGGCTGTGGCCGCCGGACAGGGGCCGCGCTTCATCGCCGTGACTTGCCAGGATGGCAACGGCTTCGGCCACCGACGATGGCCTGTGATAGGTGAATTCACCGGGGATCACGTTCTTTCTCCTCCCATTGGCCGTCCCGGATGGCTCCGGAATCGGGCGCCGCTTGCTGTCTGTCGCGTCCAGTGACAGTCAATCGGCAAACACACACCGCCACGCGTGGGCGGGGGAATGTCACATGCTCCAAGGGTGATAAGGGGTGCACTGCACACTCAAGACAGCATTCACGGAACACCGCGTGCAATACATCGACGGCGGCTGTCCCGGACACGAAATGCGTCAGAAAGCCTGACGTATTTCACGAGTTGCAGGTAGCCAGGAACGGAGAAAATCGGCGAAAGTCTCTGAAAGATCAGCGCTTAGTTCGCGCTTTTGCGACGGTGGCCTGTCTGACGCCGAAAGTGACGTATTTCGTGCAATTAGCACGAATGGCGACAAAAAATCGATATTTTTGCACCGCACACACTAGGTGATGGACCCATAAATGAGACTGAAATGGCATGCGAAATGGCGATATCCCGCCAGAAAGGGTGTGCGGAGCGGGCTTCCTGCCCGGTCAAGCACGCTGACGCCACGGGGGGAAGCCATTTCCATGTCCTTCGGATTTGACCGGATTGCGCCTCCCCGGCGTCGCGAAAGGCTTGAAAATGAACCACATTTCCTGCGCTTCCGCGCCTTGAGGAGAAGCAATCCGCCTCAAACCATTTCCGCCTCATTTATGGGTCCATCACCTAAGGCCGGCAGATGCAATCCCGATCGGCTTACTGCGCGGGGGCGGCCTGATCCGGTTGGTCGGTCGTGTCTGAAAGGGCCGTCAGTCTCTCGCGAATGCGGCTCCATCTGGACCGGCTGACGGGAACCGTCTGCGCGTCGCTGCCCTCGAGCACCAGCACGCCGCCATCGCCGGAGCGTTTGAAACTGGTGACCCGGGAAAGGTTCACGATATGACTGCGGTGGACCCGCTTGAACACCTTGGAATCCAGCTGCTGTTCGGCCTCGCTGATCGAAAGCGGACAGAAATGTTCCCGTTCGCCGTCGTAAAGCTTGGTGTAGTGGGCATCCGCGTGAATGGCGGAGATGTCGGCCACGCTGATCTGCGTTTTCTGCCCGTCGCGCTCGATCGGCAATGTCCGCCGGGAAGCGGGCGCCGACACCCGTGGCTTTGACGCAACGGCCTGAAGACCGGCTGCAGGCCGGCGCGAGGGATCTTCCGCCGCTTGCGCGGTGTCCGCCTCCTCGGCCTCGGCAGCCTGTACCGGTTCGGTGGCCGGCGTCTCCTCGACACTGCGGGCCGGTGCCGGCGCTGCCGCCTCGCTTGGAACCAGAGCCAGGAGGAACAGACCGGATACAAGGAATGCGACACAGGATACGAAAATGGCGAGCGTTCCCGGCGCGAGCGAAGGAGCGGACAACTGGTCGGGGCTCTGCGTCAGTTCGTAGGTCAGTCCGGTCATCGCGGTGTAATGCATCGCCGATATGGCAAGCGCCATCACGGCCGCCGAAATCACCAGGGGAGGCCGTTTGCCGAGGCCGAACAGCAGCCAGAGCGCCAGGCCGGCGGCATTGAAGGCGATCAGAAAGCTCGCAAGGACATAGGTCGGGTTGTGGGTCATCTGCAAAGACGTGTGCAGGGAGTACATGCCCAGATAGTGCATCGTGCAAATGCCGGTACCCATGACGAATGCCGCGAGCCCGAGCCTGATGGACGTGAGCCTTCGATTGCTGGCGGTGAAGACGGCAACGCCGACGACAAGCACGCACACGAGGAAAGACAAAAGCGTCGGCAGAACGAGGAAATCGACGCCGAGCGGAAACTTCACGGCGAGCATGCCGACGAAATGCATCGACCAGATCGCGAGAGCAAGTGTCAGCGCGGCTCCGGCAAGGAGCAGCCGCCGTCTCGGTTCAACCGCGTTTCTGACCTGGACAGCCAGACTCAAACCAACAAAGCTTCCCTGAAAGGCCATTACCAGGGAAAGCGCAACGAGCCAGGGCTCGTGCGTCACTGTCATGCCGAGGCTCTCCTCCCTCGTTACCCGGATCCGCCTCCAGACCGGGTCTCCGGACCGCATGATAGGGTAAAGGGAGAATGCCAGCAACGATGACCTTTGACGCAGACAGGCGTGCGCGGTCAGCCTATCGCGCTGCTTTTACTCAACAAACCAGTCGTGGGCATTTTCGTGGCAAATCCTGCGGATGAGACCGTCGGTCAAGTCCCTGTCATCTGGCATGCTTCCGTCTTCAACCCATCGTCCGACCATCCTGCAGACCAGGCGCCGGTAATATTCGTGGCGGGGGAAGGAGAGAAACGAGCGCGAATCGGTAAGCATCCCGATGAACCGTGAAAGCAGTCCCATCTGGGCGACCTGATTGAGATGCCGTTCCATGCCTTCCAGCTGATCGTTGAACCACCACGCCGGCCCGGACTGGATCTTGCCCGGCTCCGAGCCGTCCTGGAAATTGCCCGCCGTTGTCACCATCACTTCGTTCAGCGCCGGATTGAGGCAGTAGAGGATGGTGCGGGGCAGACCCTTGCGCCTGTCGATCCGGTCGAGCAGCTGGTTCAGCGGACCCGCAACCGATTGATCGGACATGGAATCGCCGCCCGTATCGGGGCCGAGACGGCCGAAAAGCCTGCTGTTGTTGTTGCGCTGGGCGCCGATATGGAATTGCATCGCCATATTGCGATCGCGATAGGCCTGCCCGAGTTCCGTCAGGACGGCCGCCTTGAAATCGGCCTCGTCCCGGGGGGAAACCTGCGCGCCGTTGGCACCGAGCGCAAGAATGCCGTCGAGGTCGCTTGCGGAGCGTTTTTCGAAAGCGCGAAGTTCGTTCAGAGCGTGGTCGCTTGCCTTGCAGCCGAAGGCGATGAAATGGTCCAGCCGCTTGAGCAGCGCTTCGATGAGATCGTCGAAGCGCGTGATCGTGACGCCCGACGCCTGTTCGAGCGTGCGGCAATAATCCGCGAACCCGGGTGCTGACGGCGACAGCGCCTTGTCGGGGCGGAAACTCGGCGCGATTTTGAAACCCAGCTCCGGATCGGCTTGGGCCCTCGCATGATGCGCGAGGTCGTCGGCCGGATCGTCCGTGGTGCCGACGTAACTGACATTCATCTGGTGAAGCAGGCCACGCGCGCCGTGGCTCGGCTTTGAAAGTGTTTCGTTTGCAACCTCCCAGACCTCCGCAGCCGTATCCGGACCGAAAACGCCGTCCCAGCCGAAATAGCGGCGCAGCTCCAGGTGCGTCCAATGGTAGAGCGGATTGCCGACACAGTGCGGTATCGTCTCCGCGAACGCGTCGAATTTCTCCCGGAAACCGGTGGCACCGGTCACCAGGTCTTCCGGTACACCGTTCCAGCGCATTGCCCGCCATTTGTAGTGATCGCCTTCCAGCCAGATTTCGCCGATGGAAGACCAGTGCTTGTCGTCGGCAATCGCGGCCGGGTCCAGGTGATTGTGAAAATCAACAAGCGGCAGCGGTGCGGCAACCTCGTGGTAGAGGCGGCGGCTCGTGGCCGTGTCGAGAAAGTAATCCGGCCCGAGAAATGGTGCGGTCATGAAATGCGTCCTGTTGTCAAAGCGATGCGGCGATCGAGTTGATCACGCCTCGGGAGCCGATGTCATCGTAAGCGGACCGGATCTTGTCCGCAAAGTCCTGCGATGCCGGAAGCTCGTCACCGAAAACCGGCGTTAGCGACAGAAGGGTGTCGACGTAGCCGGTGCCATCGGACTGCCCGGCGATCGACCGGATGCGCTCGGCAAGCGGATCGTTGAGCGGAAGGGCCGCGGACGTTTCCGATGCACCGCGGCAATAATGCATCCAGCCGGCAACCGCCAGAGCGGACAAAGGCCAGGGGCGGCCGGTGCCGAGATGGTGCCGGATCGGCGCAAGCAGTCTTTGCGGCAGTTTCTGACTGCCGTCCGACGCGATTTGCGTTGTCTTGTGCTGAAGCGCCGGGTTTGAGAAACGCTCGATGAGATCGGCCGCATAGCCTGGGATGTCGACCCCGCCGGGAACCTCAAGGGTTGGCGCCTGCTCGTCCAGCATGAGCTTTTGCGCGGCCGACTTCAGGACGGGCTCGTTCATGCAGTCCGATATGGTTTCCTTGTCCGCCAGCGCGCCCAGATAGGCAAGAAAGGAGTGCGACCCGTTCAAAAGGCGCAGCTTCATCTCTTCAAAGGGCGCAACATCTGCAACGAATTGCGCTCCGGCAAGGTCCCATTGCGGACGCTCGCCCGCGAAACTGTCTTCAATGACCCACTGGCGAAAGGGTTCGCACAAGATGCCGTTGGGGTCCGGGCGTCCAAGGGCCGCTTCGAGCTTCTGGCGCGATGCCTGCGTCATGGCGGGCGTAATCCGGTCGACCATGGAACACGGGAAGCGGCAGACGGTCTCGATCCATTCCGTCAGCTTCGGATCTAGCTGTCCGGCATAGTCGAGCAGCGCCCGGCGGCAAAGATGCCCGTTGGCCGGAAGATTGTCGCAGGAAAGGATCGTGACACCGGGCGCGCCGGTTGCCATCCGCATCGCAAGCCCTTGTGCAAGGATGCCGATCGCGGTCCGGGGTGCTTCGGGGTTGGCCAGGTCCTCCCGGATGCCGTCATGGGCAAGATCGAGAGCACTGCCCGAAAGACAGTAGCCTTTTTCGGTAATCGTCAGCGTGATCACGCCAAGCCCGGGATCGGCGATCCTGGAAAGCAGCGCCGGCAGCCCGTCCCGTCTGGCATGCAGTGTTCCGGTGACGCAGCCGATTTCCCGCAAGTGCAGCCCGGCACCCGACATCTCGCCGACCGTGAACACACCACCCGCCTCGTCCAGCTGCGTCAGTTCATCCGCACCGGAATGAAGCCGGACGGCGATGACGCCCCAGTCTCCGGACGTCCGCCGCAGCATGTCGTCGTGGAATGCCATGACATGCGCCTTGGCAAATGCGCCGAAGCCCAGATGCAATATCCTGGGCCGCAGGGCGCTGCGGTCATAGGGGCTTTCTTGAATGGCAGAAGTTGGATCGGACATGTTTTACCGGGCCGGATTGAGACTGAGTGTGTCGCCCGCCGAGTGGGCGCGATCATTCACGATAAGACCGGTTTGACCCGCAAGCCAGATCCGGGCGTCGGTATAGGCGGGTTCCCAGGTGCCGGATCTGGACCAGTCAAGCCGCAGTGCGCCCGTCTCATGAGAAAGCTTCAGCGTCGTGAGACAATGGCCGTCTGTCAGCGCATCGCGTGAAACACCGTCGTCGTCATAGGTGTGGGATGTGCGCGGCGGACGGGTCGCAGGTTGCGGGTAGATACACCAGGTCCGCTCCATGTCGAAGGCCGCATCGGAGCGCAGATTGGGCGCAGCCATAGGCAGCACGGTGCCGCCGCGAACAAACAGCGGAATTGTCGCGTCGGTCACGGGAACCTCCAGCACATCGCCGCCCGGATGCCACGTGCTGCCGTCAAAAGTCCACCAGCCATCCGCGTTTTGAGGCAGTGTCACACGCCGCGTTCGGGCACCCGGTTCGACAATCGTTGCCACCAGCAAGTCCTTTCCGAGAAGGAAATCGAACTCCGCTGTTCTGCAGTTCGGGTCATCGGGATGATCCAGGAACAGCGGCCGCAGCATGGGTTCACCATCGGTAACCGCCTGGTAGAGCAGGGTATAGAGATACGGGAGGAGCCTCGCCCGGAGTTTCAGCGCGTCGCGGACAAGCGGGGTGATCTCGGGATACATCCAGGCTTCGTTGGCCGTTCCGTCATCGTTCCAGGAATGGATGGTGAAACGGGGATGAAAGATGCCGTTCTGCACCCAGCGCAGAAACAGCTCGGGGTCCGGTCTCGGTCCGGCAAAGCCGCCGACATCGTGGCCGATATTGTAAAAGCCGGAGAGGCTCAGTCCCAGCCCCATGGGGATATTCCACCGCAGGGTATCCCAACTCGTATGATTGTCGCCGGTCCAGGTCTGGGCGTAGCGCTGCGTTCCGGGTGAAGCGCAGCGGGAGATCAGGTAGGGCCGTCTGTCCGGCTGGTCCTGTTGCTGGGCTTCAAAGGAAGCGCGTGTCATCAGCTGGCTGTGGAGCGGCCGGATCAGGCTGATCGGGATCGGCTCGCCGAAACCTGCGCAGCGCGCATCATCGTCCCAGACCTCATATTCGTTGTTGTCGTTCCATGTGCTCTTGATGCCCCGGTCGAGGAGTTTGGCGGTCACATTGTCCTGCCACCAGCGGATGGTTGCCGGATTGGTGAAATCGAGGTGGGATCCGGTACCGTCCCAGAAGGGCGACTGCTCCGGTTCGCCGCTTTCGCTGTCGCGGATGAAGAGACCTGCATCGACAGCCTGTTCATAGAGCGGGTGATCATCGAGCAGGACGGGCTTGATGTTGGCGATCAGGTTTATGCCGGCCGCTGCATAGGAGGACGTCAGCGCTTCCACGTCCGGAAAGCGGTCGGTGTTCCAGTTGAAAACGTAGCGCCTGCCTTCGATCGCGGTATAGCCGGACGAGAGCTGGAAACTGTCGCACGGCATGTCTTCCGCTTCGAGCTTTGCAAGAAACTCTTGCAGGCGCTCCTGTGCATTTTCCGAATCCGTGTAGGACATCGTGGAACCGGAATAGCCCAGCCCCCATCGCGGCATGAAGGCCGTGCCGCCGGTCAGCCAGTGGTGGCGCTTGACGATCTCCAGCACCGAGGGCGCCCAGCTGAAATAGTAGTCCAGGTCGCCGTCTTCGGCCCGGAAGGCGCGGAAGGGCGGATGGTAATTGTCCTTCTCGTTGCCGAGGTCGAACCAGCAGGAAGACAGCGTGTCGTAAAAGAGACCGCAGGCGCCGAGATCGCCCTTGTCCGTGATCGTGAACGGGATGTGCTTGTAGAGCGGGTCCGTGGTTCTGGCGTCATAACCGAGCGCATCGAGATTGCGCATTTCAAACCGCCGGCCGGACCGGTCCAGCGCTCCGGACTTCTCGCCGAGACCGTAAAATGTCTCGTCCGGGTGCCTGAGAAGATGGTGCTGGTTCCGGTGATCCTTGCGCCCGAGCATATAGGCGTTCAGGGGCCTGTCCCGGGCTACCTCCTGCCAGGAACCGGCCGGTTTCGTGCGCGCTTCCCAGGTCAACGCAAGTGGTTGACCAATTTTGAGACGAAGCGTCCCGGTTTCGAGTGTCAGGCCCTCGTCGTTCTCGTCTAGGTGGAAATCGGGGCAGGAAAATCCGGTCGTATCCTCCCGTTTCCTGCCTTCAAACGGAACATCTCCTGCCGGAGCGATCGCCCATGTCCTGTTGAGACGGTGGTTGCCGTCCTTCAGAAGTGAAATCCGGACAAGGTCATCCTCCAGGATCGAAATGTTGAAGTGGTGCCGGCCTTCGACGATCAGACGTACGCCGTTTTCGGTGCGCGCCAGGAATTGCCAGGCATTGAGTGCTTTCATGGTCTAGTACCCAAGAAGGAGGCGCGGCAGGAACAGGCTGAGCGCGGGGAAATAGGTTATCACCAATAGCAGTGATACCAGGACCGCGTAAAATCCGAGCATCGGCTTGATGACCTGGCCGATCTTGACCCCGCCCACCGAGCAGCCGACGAATAGCGCCGACCCGACCGGTGGTGTGCAGATGCCGATACACAGGTTGAACGTCATGACGACACCGAAATGCACCGGGTCCATGCCCAGGTCTTCAACCACGGGCAGGAAGATCGGCGTGAAGATCAGCAGCGCCGGCGTCATGTCCATGAACGTGCCGACGACGAGAAGCGCGATGTTGATGATGAGCAGAAGCACGATCGGGTTTTCGGACAGGGCCAGCAGCGCGTCCGAGATCGAATAGGGAATGTCTGCAAATGCCATCGCCTTGGACATGGCGATGGAGCAGCCGATCATCAGGAGCACGATGGAAGTGGTCACCGCACTTTCCAGAATGATCCCCGGCAGTTCCTTCAGGGTGATTTCGCGGTACCAGATCACGGCAAGGAAAAGCGTGTAGACGACCGCGACGGCGGAGGCTTCCGTGGCGGTGAAGATGCCGCCGATGATGCCGCCCATGACAATGACGATCAGGCCGAGCGGCAGCATGGCGTCGGCCGCCTTCCTCACGACCTCCGACCCGCTCGGACGGTCTGCGACGGGGTAGCCGCGCCGTTTCGCGATGATCCCTGCGACAACCATGAGGCTGAGACCCATGAGAATCCCCGGAAT
Source organism: Roseibium sp. (assembly GCF_965232425.1). Taxonomy (GTDB): domain Bacteria; phylum Pseudomonadota; class Alphaproteobacteria; order Rhizobiales; family Stappiaceae; genus Roseibium. The sequence goes on along the minus strand of NZ_OZ246971.1, from coordinate 2,174,638 downwards.
GTACCCGGCAACGAAAAGGGCTGCGACCGAGGTGCCGTTCGTGATCAGCGAATAGACGATGAAGGTTGAACTCGGCGGAATCAGCAGGCCTGTCGGGCAGGATGCGATGTTGACCGCGGCGCTATAGGCCGGGTCGTAGCCTTCCTTCTTCTGCAAGGGCGCCATGACGCCGCCGACAGCGGCGGCCGATGCGACCGCGGAGCCGGAAATAGAGCCGAACATCATGTTTGCAATCACATTGCAATGGGCAAGGGCCCCGGGCAGACGGCCGCCCAGCACTTTTGCGAACTCGATCAGGCGCATCGCGATGCCGCCGCGGTTCATGATGTTTCCGGCCAGGATGAAGAACGGAATGGCCAGCAGCGTGAAGCTGTCGAGTCCCGACGCCACTTGCTGCGCGACGATATAGACCGACTGGTCGAACGACATGAACAGCAGGAAGGTGGCAAAGGCCGCAAGACCGATCGAGAAGGCGATCGGCACACCGAGTATCATGAGCAGTGCAAACGTCCCGAACAGGACGAGGACAGACTGAATATCCATTTAATTCCTCAATATCCTGCGTCGGTCAGTCGAGCGGACCGCCCGCCCTGGGCGCGCCGTCCTGATCGTTCGGTCCCCTGCCCGTCTGGAAAAGATCGGCCAGGAAGGTCAGGCAGTAGTAGAAGATGCAGATCCCGGAAAAGGGGATCGCGACATAGACAAGGCCCATGGGCAGTCTGAGTGCCGGCGAGACCTGTCCGGTTGCCAGCGTCCGGTTCACCAGGTCCAGGCCGCCATAAATCATGACCAGCGCCGCGAAGGTCGCGATGGCGATGATGATACCCGCATTGACCATGAGCCTGAGGTTGCCATGCGTGATCTGCGGCAGCAGGTCGATGGCCAGGTGCCGGCGCTGCCCGAGCGTATAGGCGCCACCCAGAAGCGCGACCCAGATGAACAGGAACCGCGCCATCTCGTCGGTGACCGTACTTGGGCTTTCCAGCACGTAGCGCGAGAACACCTGCCAGATGACGCAGGCAACAAGAACGGCGAATGCCAGGATGATGACGAGGCGCAGGACAAGGTCCACACCTCTTGTAATGCGTGTCACGATTGTCCTCCCAGACCGGTCCGTGCTGCGTTTTCACGCAACATCAGCGGCGCGTGCCCATGTAAGACATGCGTCAAGAATCTAAATTGGTCAACCAATTTTGCAAAAAAGGTTGACTGATTTTGAAAATTGGACGAACAATTCGCCATCCGCAGCGATCCGTGCTGCGAAACCGCGGCCGGCGCGGCCCTCGTTGAGGGATTTTTTCGCACGGCCTGCATTTGGGAGGAAATCATGAAGAAGTTCGCGAAGCTCGCGGCCGTGCTGGCCGCAGGCGTTGTTGCAATTGGAACCGCCGCCAATGCAAAGACCCTTCGTCTCAATCACAACAACCCGGAAGACCACCCGCTGCACAAGTCCATGGAGTTCATGGCCGAGCGTCTTGAAGAGGCGACGGGCGGCGATCTGAAGATCCGCATCTATGCCAATGCGCAGCTGGGCACACAGCGCGAATCCATGGAGCTGATGCAGAACGGCTCCCTGGACATGGCCCGCTCGAACGCGTCCGAACTCGAAGCCTTCGAGGAATCCTACGGTGCGCTCAACCTGCCTTACATCTTTGTCGATGCCGACCATTATTATGACGTTCTGAGCGGCGACATCGGCTCGGACATTCTCGCCGCGTCCGAAGACAAGGGCTTCATCGGGCTTGCATTCTATATCGAAGGCGCGCGTTCGTTCTATGCCAACAAGGAAATCCGCTCTCCCGCCGACCTGGAAGGCATGAAAATCCGCGTGCAGCCGAGCCCGTCCGCGATCCGCATGGTGGAACTGCTCGGCGGCAACCCCACTCCGATCGCCTGGGGTGAACTCTACAGCGCCCTGCAGCAGGGCGTCGTCGATGGCGCGGAGAACAATCCGATGGCCCTGACATCCGCGCGCCACGGCGAGGTTTCCAAGGTCTATTCCGATGACGGTCACACCATGATCCCGTCCGTGGTCATGATCTCCTCCAAGAGCTGGAACGAACTTTCGGACGACCACAAGGCCGCCCTGACCAGGGCGGCGCGCGAATCGATGGACTTCCATCGCGAGCAGTGGGATGCCATGAGCGCGGCAGCCGTCGAAACGGCCAAGAGCGAACTCGGTGTCAAGTTCATCGAGGTCGAGAAGGGCCCGTTCATCGAGGCGGTCCTGCCGATGCACGAGGAAGCGGCTGAAAAATCGCCGGTCGTCGCCGACCTGATCGGCCGCATCAAGGCGATCGCTCCGCAGTAAGCCAAGGCCCGACCGGAGACCGTAAAGATGCTCGAACGCTCGAAACTCGCCGAAAATGCGCTTCAGGCGCTGCATGACGAAGACTATGATCGTCCGTTCAACACGCAGTCCCTGAACCACAATGGCCTGATTTTCATGGGCGGGCGGGCATCTGAAAGTCTCAACGGCGACTGGAACTTCTGTGTCGATCTCCTGGACACCGGTCTCCGGCAGAAATGGTTCGCCCTGCTGCCGGAGGCACCGGAGGACCGCAAGGAGCCCTGGGACTACGATCCCTACATGGGCGAGACGGTTCCGGTCCCGTCGAACTGGGCGATGCTGAAGGAAAAGTGGTATTTTTTTGAAGGCAGTGCCTGGTACACGCGGCCGCTCGATGTCGGCAACGTTGATGACGAAAAGCGCCGGTTCTTGCATTTCGGCGCCGCCGGCTATGACTGCAAGATTTTTCTGAATGGGCAGTTTCTCGGCAACCACTATGGCGCATCGACGCCGTTTTGCGTGGAACTGACCGGTCTTTTGCAACCGGGCCGGAACTGGCTCATGGCCTGTGTCAACAACACCCGCACCCGCGATCGGGTCCCGATGCGTAACACCGACTGGTTCAACTATGGCGGCCTCTACCGCGATGTAAGCCTCTTCGAGACCCCGCGCGCCCTGATCAAGGATGTCTTTCTTTATCTTCTTCCCGACGGCACCTTCTCTCAAATCTGCGCGGAGATCGAAATCTGCGGAGCCTCGTCGGGTGAGGCAACGTTGTCCATTCCGGGCCTCTCGGTCGAAGTGAGCATACCCGTCAGCAACGGCAAGGGCCGGGTGACGCTATCGGTGCAGCCGGAGCTTTGGAGCCCGGACAACCCCGTCCTTTACGATGTGGAGCTTGCCTTCGGCGCGGACCGTGTCTCGGACCGGGTCGGCTTCCGCCAGATCGAGCGCGCCGGCACGGATATCGTGCTCAACGGCGAACCTTTGTTCCTGCGCGGGATTTCGGTTCACGAGGATGATGCCGAACTGGGCAAGGTAACGAACGAAGCCGACCTGCGGCGCCGGTTTGAACATGCGCGCGACCTCGGCTGCAATTATCTGCGCTTGGCGCACTACCCCCATGATGATCTGGCGGCGCGCCTGGCCGATGAGCTGGGTTTTCTCCTTTGGGAGGAAATTCCGGTCTACTGGGCGATCGACTTTGCCAATCCGGCCACTTACCTCGACGCGGAGAACCAGCTTGCCGAGCTGATCAAGCGCGACCGGAACCGGGCTAGTGTGATCATCTGGTCCGTCGGCAACGAAAATCCGGACACGGACGCAAGGCTCGAATTCATGCGCGGACTTGCCGAGACCGCCAGGAAACTCGATCCGACCCGGCTGACCTCCGCCGCCTGTCTCGTCAACCATGCCGCCAACCGGATCGAGGACAGGCTCGCGGACCACATCGATATCATCGGTCTGAACGAGTATTACGGCTGGTACGAGGAGAATTTCGACGATCTGGCCGCAATCGGCCGGAACTCCGACCCGGGCAAGCCGGTTGTCATCTCGGAGACCGGCGCCGATGGCGTCATCGGCGAAAACGGGCCGCCGCATGGGCTCTTCAGCGAAGACTACATGGCCGAGGTCTATCGCCGTCAGATCGCGGTTTTGCGGGAACTGGACTACGTGAAGGGCATGTCCCCGTGGATCCTTTATGATTTTCGCGTTGAACGCCGGCAAAACATCTTCCAGAATGGCTATAACCATAAGGGGCTGATTGCCGCAGACAAGAAAACCAAGAAAAAAGCGTTCCATATTCTGGCGGACTACTATCGGGAGATCGCCGCCGCAGAGAAGAACGCAGGGATGGCTTCATGACCGGCGAGGGTGGAAAACGTCGCTACCAGGAAATAGCCGAGCTGCTCGCACGAAGGATCACCGATGAGGGCTATCGGCCGGGAGACAAGTTTCCGACCGAGCGCCAGATTTCACTCGAGTTGGGGATCAGCAGGTCGCTCGTGCGCGAGGCCTTCATCGTGCTGGAAATCGAGGGCTACCTGGATGTCCGCAAGGGATCCGGCAGCTACGTGGCGTCCGGCGAGAAGATTTCCCTCAACGTGCACAAGCCGGATTTCGGTCCGTTTGAACTGCTGCAGGCCCGCCAGCTCCTGGAAAGCAGCATCGCGGGTTTTGCGGCATCGACGATTACCAAGCACGACATCATAAAGCTGCGCGAAACCCTCGAACTTGAGCGCAAGGCCATCGAGAACGGCGTCGAGGATTACTTCGCCGACAAGCAGTTTCACCTGCTCATTGCCGAAGCCACCCAGAACAGTGTTCTTGTCGACCAGGTCGCCGACTTGTGGACCAAGCGGGAAAACAGTTCCATGTGGGCGCGGCTGCACGACCGGATTTTCGACATCAGCTACCGGACCAGGTGGCTTGACGATCATGCCGTGATCCTGGAGGCGCTGCGGCACCGCAACGCCGAGCAGGCCAGAAGCGCCATGTGGCAGCATCTCGAAAATGTGCGCCTGACGCTGCTCGAACTCTCCGATGTCGGAGACCCGGAATTCGACGGTTACCTCTATACGCCCGCGGTGGCGTCTCCTTGAGAACGATAACAAAAGAAAAGGCAGGGCGATGATCGAAAGCTGGCGTTGGTTCGGGCCGCAGGATCCGGTATCGCTGAACGATGTCCGCCAGACAGGCGCCAGCGGGATAGTGACCGCGCTCCATGAGATTCCGAACGGGACATTCTGGCCGGAAGAGGAGATTGCCGCGCGGCGGCAGTTGATCGAGGCGGCCGGCCTGAGCTGGGTCGTCGCGGAAAGCATTCCCGTTCACGAGGACATCAAGACCGGAGCCGCCGGCTGGGAAAAGTGGGCCCGGAACTGGGCGGAGACGGCCCGTGCGCTCGCGCATCAGGGCGTGACGACCATCTGCTACAATTTCATGCCGGTTCTGGACTGGACGCGGACCGATCTGGACTTTGAACTTCCGGACGGCGCGACTGCGCTCCGGTTTGAATTCGCCGCCTACGCAGCCTTCGACCTCTTCATTCTTGAAAGGGAGGGCGCGGAGGCCGACTACAGCGCGGGTGATATCGCGGCAGCGGAGGCGTTTCTCGCCGCCGCGTCGAAACAGGATCGCGACCGGCTGACGGCCAACATCATCGCGGGCTTGCCGGGCTCGGAGGAAAGCTACACGCTCGAGACGTTTCGGGAGCGGCTTGCGGCCTATCGTGATGTCGGCCGCCAGGAACTGTTTCAGAACCTCCGCAATTTCCTTGATATCGTTCTCCCGGTGGTCGAGGAAGCAGGCGCGGTCCTGGCGATCCATCCGGACGATCCGCCCCGGTCCCTGTTCGGGTTGCCGCGGATCGCGAGCACGCTGGCGGATCTGGAGCAGATCGCTGCCATGAACGCCTCCCGTGCGAATGGTTTCACGCTTTGCACAGGATCGCTCGGCGTGCATCCGGACAATGATCTGCCTGCCATCGCGCGCGCGCTTGGCGACCGTATCCATTTTGCCCATCTGCGGGCCACTCGGCGCGAGGATGACCCGCGAAGCTTTTTTGAAGACGCCCACCTGGCCGGCGACATCGACATCGTGTCGATTGTCCGGGAATTGCACCGCATGGAAACCGGCTCGGGAAAACAGATCCCGATGCGCCCCGATCACGGGCACCGCATCCTCAACGATCTGACCGGTACGTCCACGCCCGGATATCCGGCCATCGGACGCCTGAGGGGTCTTTCGGAACTGCGCGGCGTGCTCAAGGCCGTCGACTATTTCGAAGGCGCCTGAGTGCCCCCGCTGCTTCAGAGCCGTCTCCTCTCTTGACCTCTTGCGGCTTCCGGCTACATCCATGTCCTGAAACAGAATCTGAAGAGCGAAATGTTTGATGAGCGAAACGACGGACGCTGCGCGCACTCTGGTAGAAGACGGCCCTGACACGATCCTGATCGAAAATCTGCTGCTGCCGGCCGAAATCGGCATCCTCGACAGCGAGAAGGGACGGCGCCAGTCCGTCTGTTTCAGCGTCGAGATCGAAACGGTGCCCGGATATCGCGAAACGGTCCGAAAAACCGGCACCTTCGTGTCCTATGCGGACACCGTCTTCTTCATTCAGGAAAAGGCGAGCGCCGGCGGTCACGTCGATCTCGTCGAAGACTGGGCGGAGGCGATCGCTGAGTTCGTCCTGACCAATCCGCTCGCGTCCCGGGTTACGGTGAAGGTGACGAAACCCGACATCTTTGACGAGGCCGGCGCCGTCGGCATCCGCATCACGCGCAAGCGTGCCTGAACCCCCACATTCTCCGGCCGCCCGCATGCGGCCGCGCACAGTCTTTATTCTCAATTCCCCGAAGACCCGGAGCCCGTCCAATGATTTCCGCTGATCGCATCCTGCCGCTGTGGCTGAAATACAGGGAGGCCCTTGAGACCCCGGTCAGGACATTCGCATTTCCGAAGTTCGGCCGCAGCTTCGAGGACAGGACCTACCAGATGGGCGTCCTCAACCTGTCACCGGACAGCACCTACAGGGAAACCGTCTGCCACACGTTCGAGGCCGCGCTTTACCGCGGCAGGCGGATGACGCTCGAAGGGGCGGCCATGGTCGATATCGGCGCGGAATCGACCGGAGACACGGCGGACATCGTCTCCATCGAGCGCCAGATCGACCGCATGCGGCCGGTTGTCAAAGCGCTCGCGGAGGAAAACATCCTGGTCTCGGTCGAGACCTATCACCCGGAAGTCGGCGTCGCGCTGCTGGAAGCCGGTGCCGGCGTGATCAACCTGACCGGGCGTGTCGATGACAGCGCCTTTTACGAGGCCATCGCATCGCATCAGGCCGGC
>NZ_OZ246971.1:0-2162500 GCF_965232425.1 Roseibium sp. | reverse complement strand
GTGTAGGCGCAGCGAAAGCGAGTCTGAACAGGGCGTTCAGTTCGTTGGATTAGACCCGAAACCGAGTGATCTAGCCATGGCCAGGTTGAAGGTGCGGTAACACGCACTGGAGGACCGAACCCACGCCTGTTGAAAAAGTCGGGGATGAGCTGTGGCTAGGGGTGAAAGGCCAATCAAACTCGGAAATAGCTGGTTCTCCGCGAAATCTATTTAGGTAGAGCGTCGGATGAATACTCTCGGGGGTAGAGCACTGGATGGGCTATGGGGGCTTACCGCCTTACTGATCCTAACCAAACTCCGAATACCGAGAAGTACTATCCGGCAGACACACAGTGGGTGCTAACGTCCATTGTGGAGAGGGAAACAACCCTGACCGCCAGTTAAGGTCCCTAAGTTATGGCTAAGTGGGAAAGGATGTAGGACTCCCAAAACAACCAGGATGTTGGCTTAGAAGCAGCCATCATTTAAAGAAAGCGTAACAGCTCACTGGTCTAAATAAGGGGTCCCGCGCCGAAAATGTACCGGGGCTCAAGCCATACACCGAAACTGCGGGTGCATCTTTGATGCGCGGTAGCGGAGCGTTCTGTAAGTCTGCGAAGGGATACCTGTGAGGGGTCCTGGAGATATCAGAAGTGCGAATGCTGACATGAGTAACGATAAAGCGGGTGAGAGACCCGCTCGCCGAAAGTCCAAGGGTTCCTGCGCAACGCTAATCGGCGCAGGGTTAGCCGGCCCCTAAGGCGAGGCCGAAAGGCGTAGTCGATGGGAATGCAGTTAATATTCTGCAGCTTGGTGGTAGTGACGGATGCAGTGTGTTGTATCTCCTTATTGGATTGGGGGTGCAGCGAATGTGTTCCAGGAAATAGCTCCACCTTATAAACCGTACCCGAAACCGACACAGGTGGACTGGTAGAGCATACCAAGGCGCTTGAGAGAACTATGCTGAAGGAACTCGGCAAAATGCTCCCGTAAGTTCGCGAGAAGGGAGACCTCAGTTCGGGCAACCGGATTGGGGTGGCACAGACCAGGGGGTGGCGACTGTTTATCAAAAACACAGGGCTCTGCGAAGCCGCAAGGCGACGTATAGGGTCTGACGCCTGCCCGGTGCTGGAAGGTTAAGAGGAGGTGTGCAAGCACCGAATTGAAGCCCCAGTAAACGGCGGCCGTAACTATAACGGTCCTAAGGTAGCGAAATTCCTTGTCGGGTAAGTTCCGACCTGCACGAATGGCGTAACGACTTCCCCGCTGTCTCCAGCATAGACTCAGTGAAATTGAATTCCCCGTGAAGATGCGGGGTTCCTGCGGTCAGACGGAAAGACCCCGTGCACCTTTACTACAGCTTCACACTGGTATTCGTCACGACATGTGTAGGATAGGTGGTAGACGTTGAAGCCTTGGCGCCAGCTGAGGTGGAGTCACCCTTGAAATACCACCCTTGTCGTCATGGATATCTAACCGCGGTACAACAATATCCGGGACCGTGTGTGGCGGGTAGTTTGACTGGGGCGGTCGCCTCCCAAATGGTAACGGAGGCGCGCGAAGGTGGGCTCAGAGCGGTCGGAAATCGCTCGTTGAGTGCAATGGCATAAGCCTGCCTGACTGCGAGACTGACAAGTCGAGCAGAGACGAAAGTCGGCCATAGTGATCCGGTGGTCCCTCGTGGAAGGGCCATCGCTCAACGGATAAAAGGTACGCCGGGGATAACAGGCTGATGATGCCCAAGAGTCCATATCGACGGCATTGTTTGGCACCTCGATGTCGACTCATCACATCCTGGGGCTGGAGCAGGTCCCAAGGGTTTGGCTGTTCGCCAATTAAAGTGGTACGTGAGTTGGGTTCAGAACGTCGCGAGACAGTTCGGTCCCTATCTGCCGTGGGTGTAGGAGAATTGAGAGGATCTGTCCCTAGTACGAGAGGACCGGGATGGACGTACCTCTGGTGGACCTGTTGTGGCGCCAGCCGCATTGCAGGGTAGCTATGTACGGAAGGGATAACCGCTGAAAGCATCTAAGCGGGAAACCCACCTCAAAACCAGTTCTCCCTGAAGAGCCGTGGAAGACCACCACGTCGATAGGAAGCGTGTGGAAGTGTGGCAACACATGAAGCTTAGCTTTACTAATAGCTCGTTCGGCTTGATCGCTCTCATTAATCAATGCTTATCTGAAATAGACCAGTTCACGACAAACTGCGCTTCGCCGGCCTGGTGGCCTCAGCGGGGAGCCCCCACCCGATCCCATCCCGAACTCGGCCGTGAAACTCCCCAGCGCCAATGGTACTGCATCTTAAGGTGTGGGAGAGTAGGTCGCCGCCAGGCCTGCTAAACGCAGTTTGAAACTCAACGATGAAACCCTTCGGGCAACGCCCAAACCAGCACCCAACAAAAAAACGCGAAGGTGCCGGCACCAGGAGCAGCCCCGCGACGCCCGCAGATCCGCCAGGATCAAGGACGCGCAAAACTAAAATCACCGGGCAAGCACAAGCCCGCGCCGGAAACCCAGGTTCCCGTGCACCAAAAAACAACGCGGGATGGAGCAGCCCGGTAGCTCGTCAGGCTCATAACCTGAAGGTCGCAGGTTCAAATCCTGCTCCCGCAACCAACAAAACAGCCGCCCAACAGGGCGGCTTTTTTGTTGGTTTGGGGTCGTCGATTTTGACCTGACGGGGCCCCCTCAAGGAGGACAAAGTCCGACGCAGAAGGGCAAAAAACTCCAAATCCTGCCAACAAAACCAGAAACCAATGTAAACAGCCGCCCAAATCGGGCGGCTTTTTACGTTTGAGACACCCGAAACAACAAGCGCAACCATGGGCCCGTAGACCACCCGGTGCAAAACCCAAGAGCGGCGCGCGCAGAACCGGTCTATGTCAGCCATCCGAGGGTGTCTTCGGTCTTTCCCGTTGGCCGGTACTCGGCCCCCAGAGGCTTCGTCCATTCCAGGGCTTCAATTTCCGAAAACACCGTCTGATAGTCGATTTCCCCATGATCCGGCGCGCCACGGTCCGGAACGGAAGCGAACTGGATGTGTCCGATGATCGGCAACAGGTTTCTCAGCCGGGTGATCACGTCGCCTTCCGTCCGGCCGACGTGGTAGCAGTCGAACATCAGTTTCAGATTATCTGCGCCGACATCGTCGATGATGTCCGCCGCCTGTTGCGTTGTGCGCAGATAATATCCGGGAGCGTCGTGCTCATTGAGCGGCTCGATCAGCATTGTCAGGCCATGCCCGGCACCCCGGCTGCAGGCATAGTCCAGGTTGTCAATGAAGCAGTGTCCGCCCGCGATGCTCTGATCGAACCCCGCCATGACATGGATGCCGCGCGCGCCGATGTCCACCGCATAGTCGATCGCCTCGTCGATTGCGGCGCGGGCTTCGCTCTGTCTGCCGGGGATCGCCGACAAGCCGTTGTCTCCGCGCGCCACGTCGCCGCGCCGCGTGTTCAGCCCAAGCATCTCCAGGCCGGTTTCAGCAAGGGCCTGGCGTACCTCGGATGACGGCGTGTCATAGGGCCAGTGACACTCGACCGCGTGAAATCCTGCTGTCTTCGCTGCGCGGATCGCCTCTGGCAGCGGTCTGTCGCTGAAAAGGAAGCCGAGATTGGCGGAAAACCGGATCATCCGTTCCACTCCACATTGAATTTCGTGACAATTTGCCGGACCTGGTCACCGGTCAGTGACCGCGCATTGACACCGCGCAGCATCATGGCCAGCCGGGCGGTTTCCTCAAGTTCCTCGATCGCGTTGCAGGCGGCTGCCACGTCTTTCCCGGCGACCACCGGACCGTGGTTCGCCAGCATCACGGCGCTGCGCTTGCCGGCCAGTCCGCGCACCGCCTCGCCCATTGCCGGGTCGCCCGGCAGGAAGAAGGGCAGGAGTTTGACCTTGCCGAGTTGCATGACCGCATACGGTGTCAGCGGCGGCAGGAAATCGTCCTCGTTCACGTCCGGCATCATCGACCAGGCCACCGAGTGGCAGGCGTGAAGGTGGACGACCGCACCGGCGCTGCCGCGCGTCTCGTAGAAGGCCGTGTGAAGCGGCATTTCCTTGGTCGGCGGGTCGCCCGAGATCAGGACACCTTCGGCATTGAAGCGGCTGAGGCGGCCCGGATCGAGCCGTCCGAAGCTCGTGCCGGTCGGGGACACCAGCAGTCCGCCGTCCTCGGTCCGGGCGGAGATGTTGCCGGTGCTGCCATGCGTGAGGCCCCGGTCGAAGAGCGATTTTGCCAGGAGGCACATCTGTTCGCGAAGGGTGCTCTCGCTCATGCGTCACCTGTGAGCAGCCTGTCGGCCTTCTCGAAAAAGTCCTCGGACCCGAAATTTCCGGATTTCAGGGCGATCACCAGGTCGTCGCCCGCTCTCAGTGCGGGGACTCCGGGATCGATCTCCGGCCCGATTTCAAGACTGTCCAGGCCAAGTCCCTCGACGACGGCGCCGGATGTTTCGCCACCTGCGGTGATGATGCGGCGCGCTCCGCCCTCTGCGGCCAGCCTGGCGACCTCGGCGAAGAAAGCCTCCAGGGCTTCGGACGAAGCCGCACGGCCGTGCGCCTCCTGAATCCGGGCAACCTTTTCCGGATCGGCGGAGCTGTAGGCGAGAGGCAGCCCGTGCGCGCCAAGGAGCCAGTCGGCGATGTCCCGGGGGGCAAGGCGGCCATTTATGACATCTGCGGCGTTTATTTCCCGGGCGGGATGCCGGGCGGCGTGGTAATCCACCTGTGCCCGTGTCGCGACGGAGCAGGATCCGGACAGAACAACCGATTTTCCCGCCTGGCCCGCCCATGGGGGCCGGGAGGCCGTGCAGCCGAAATTGCCTGGAAGCCCGAGCGCGATGCCGGACCCGCCGGTGATCAGCGGCAGGTCCCTTGCCGCCCTGCCGATCTCGATCAGATCCTCATCGCGGATCGCATCGACGACGATATGCCGGTGCCCCGCATGCTGCTGGTCGTCCAGGGCCTTTCTGATCTCCGCGGCGCCTGCGAAAACCTGTGCGGCAGCAACATGCCCGACCGAATGCCGTGTCTGCGGCGCAAGCCAGCGGCGGATATCGGGGTCGGTCATCGGGGTCAGCGGATGGTTCTGCATGCCGGATTCGCTGAGCAGCTGGTCTTTCACGAACAGATGCCCCTGGTAGACGGACCGGCCGGTCCCCGGGAACGCCGGACAAACGATAACCTTTGCGGCATCAAGCGCGTCAGCCAGCGCATCCGCAACCGGGCCGATATTGCCATCGGCGGTGGAGTCGAACGTTGAGCAATACTTGAAGAAGAACTGCGTGCAGCCCTGGCGCTTCAGCCATTCCAGCGCCGCCAGGGACTGTTCGACGGCCTTGCCGGGATCGATGGAGCGGGACTTCAGCGCGACCACTCCGGCCTGAACGTCATCGCCGGCGGGTCCATCTGGTACACCGGTGTACTGTACTGTTCGCATGCCTCCCTTGGCCAATGTGTTGGCCAGGTCGCTGGAGCCGGTGAAGTCGTCGCCAATACATCCGAGCAGCATCATGCGTCTCCTGGCAGTGTGAGCCCTGCATTGCGGGCATAGACCTTCGCCACTGCCGCATCGTCTTCGCGGCCCAGCCCCATTCCCGCGGCTGCGAGATACTGCTGGAGCGCGGCTGCCGTGATCGGTGCGCTGAAACTGGCCGACTTCGCGATATCCAGCACGATGCCCAGATCCTTCGGCCAGATATTCACCTGGCTGAGCGGCGTGTAGTCGCCTGCCACGATGTGGGGTGCCCGGTTTTCCAGCATCCAGCTCGTGCCCGCACACTGGCTGATGACCTCGACGAATTTCTCGGGCGCGACGCCCTGGGTCATGCCGAATGTCAGGGCTTCGGCCATCGTTGCGATGTGGACCCCGGCGAGCAGCTGGTTGACGGCCTTCATCGCCGAACCGGCTCCGGCAGCGTCACCCAGCTCGAACACGGTTTCGGCGGCGGCGTCCAGAACCGGGCGGGCAGCGGTAAAGGCATCGGCCGATCCGGAGGCCATGACCGACAGCTGGCCCGTGGCCGCCCTGGCCGAGCCTCCGGAAATCGGTGCGTCGAGATAGTGGATTCCTGCGGCGTTACACCTGGCTTCCATGTCCCGGGCGAATTGCGGGGGCACCGTGGCACAGGCCATCACGACAGATCCCTTGCGCATTTCCGGCACGATACCCTTGTCGCCGAACAGGACCTCTTCCGTCTGTTCGGCGTTCAGGACAACGATGACGGCGGCATCCAGAACCCTGGCGATCTCGTGAAGCGAACCTGCAGCGCCACCCTCGCACTGAAATCTCTCGACCTGCGAGGGAACAACGTCAAATCCATGCGTGACCAGACCGTCCCGCAGGCACGACTGCGCAATTCCGTAGCCCATGGACCCAAGGCCGATGACGGCAGTTCGGAACGGACCTGTCATTTCGTGAACCTCATTCAGTGAGAGCATTTACAATCTGTTGTTTGACTGGTATCGATACCGGTACCGATACCAGTTGTCAATTGACGATGGTCTCGTCGCCTGCCGATTGTCCTGGAAGCGTTGAGGCGATAGATCCGTCAGGGGCAGAACCCATCGGGGAGAACAGGCGTTTGGACGAAAAGAACCGCATTACGCTGGCAGAAGTCGCCACGGCGGCGGGCGTCAGCAAGATGACGGCATCCCGCGCGCTGCGCGGTGCAGGCGACGTGTCCGGAAAAAATGTCGAGAAGGTCCGGCAGGCGGCGCGGGAGATGGGGTATGTCGGGAACCACCTGGCCTCGTCGCTCTCGGGGCAACGGTCCAGCCTGATCGGTGTTGTCGTGCCCAGCATGGCGAACATTGTCTTCGCCGAGGTGCTTGCCGGGATCGCCGAGGGCATCGAGGGAAGCGGCATGCAGCCGGTTTTCGGGGTCACCGACTACGATCCGGAAAAAGAATACGAGGTCATCCGGAACATGCTGTCCTGGAGCCCGGCGGGTCTGATTGTCACCGGACTTGATCAATCGGACGACGCACGGCGCATGCTGGAAAAGGCAAACATACCCGTGGTTCAGATCATGGACCTGGACGGCACCCCGGTGGATGCCTGCGTCGGCTTCTCCCAGCACGCCGCCGGTGTGGCGATGGCCGAAGCGCTGCTTGGCCTGGGTCGAAAGCGATTTGGATATGCCGGTTGCGGCCTCAACGTGGATTTTCGCGCCCGCAAACGCTTTGAAGGGTTCAGCGAGGCGCTTTCGCGTGCGGGCCTCGCCTTTGAAATCACCCGGATCGCCGGCGGCCTTTCGAATGTGAAGGCGGGGCGGCAACTCACGGCGCAATTGCTTGAGACCCGGCCCGGCCTCGACTGCATCTACTTTTCCAACGACGACCTGGCCGCCGGCGGGGCGTTTCACTGCATCTCGGCCGGTCTGTCCGTGCCGGACGCGCTGATGCTCGCCGGTTTCAACGGGCTCGAATTCGTGGAAAGCCTGCCGGTCAAGGTCGCGACCTCCCGGACCCCGCGCCGGGAAATCGGCCAGGCGGCAGCCCGGATCGTGCTCGGTTCGGCCGGGGGCAATCAGGCGGAAACACCGGCGCGGATCGCGTTCCAGCCCGAAATCGACCTCGGTGTTTGAATGCAGGGGCGCCTCGGTCCGGCGCCGAAAGCCCTGGCGACCCTGGGTTCTTTTGCTTTGGGGAATTTTTACAAAAAAGCCTTAGGGTACGGACCCATAAATGAAGCCGATTTGGCGGCAGAAATTGCAAAATCTCGCGAGGAAGCGTGTGCAGAGCGGGCGTTATGCCCGGTCAAACGCGGTGACGCTGCGAGGTAAAGCCATTTTGCCGTCCTTCGGATTTGGCCGTTTTGGCCATCTGCTGCGTCGCGAAAGACTTGAAAATGAACCACATTTCCTGCGCTTTCGCTTCTCGCAGTTGGTCAAAACGATCCAAACCAAATTGACTTCATTTATGAGACCGTACCCTAGGGTGGCAATCGTTTGACGATGCCCGTTATGGTGTCGGTCAGCCGCCGACCAACCGATGGAAACGCCTCGCGGAACATGCCGATACCACCCAAGACCCAGCACTTTCTGAAAAAGCTGAAGGCAACCGCCAACCCGGCTGACATTGCCGCACGCCTGAAACCGCGTGAAGACGCGCCGCCGCCGCTGATGACCATGCCGAAACCGTCCAGGTCGGCGATCGCCCGGATCTGGTCGCGCCTGATCAAGTCCGGCGTTCCGGACACCGCCAGAACCGTGCTGGCGGATGAGCAGACGCTGGCTGACGCCAGTCACTATGTCGGCAATATCGAGAACATGATCGGGACCGTGAAGGTTCCCGTCGGCGTGGTCGGGCCGCTTCGGGTCAACGGCGTCTTCGCCAGGGACGATTTTTTCGTGCCGCTGGCGACGACGGAGGCCGCGCTTGTGGCCTCCTATGCGCGCGGTGCGAAAGCGGTCGGCAAGTCCGGCGGCGTCAGTGTCGCAACACTTGGCGAAGGTGTCCTGCGCTCGCCGGCGTTCCGGTTTGCTTCGATTGCGGAGGCGGGCCTGTTTGTGGAATGGGCGATCGGGTCGGCTGAAAAGCTTGTTGCCGCTGCCGAAAGCACGACCCGGCACGGCAGGCTTCTGTCTATCGATCCCGTGATCGATGGGGAGCTCGTGTTCCTGATGTGCCGCTACGAAACGGGTGACGCCGCTGGCCAGAACATGGTGACCTTCGCAACGGAAGCCTTGTGTGAATTCGCGCTGCAGTCTTCTCCGGTCACACCACGATCGTGGTTTCTGGAGGCGAATTTTTCCGGCGACAAGAAAGCGAGTTTTCTCGGTGTCATGCTTGGCCGCGGGCGTCGCGTGACGGCACAGGCCGACATTCCGGAAGAGGTCGTGGAAGCAACGCTCGGGTCACCGATCGAACAGATCCTGGAATATGGCCGCGTTGCAAATCTCGGGGCGCTCATGACGGGCCAGGTCGGGGCGCAGGCGCATTTTGCCAATGGTCTGGCAGCGCTTTATCTCGCGACCGGTCAGGACGTTGCCTGCGTTGCCGAATCCGCTGTCGGTTTCACGCGCATGGAACGCAGCAGCACGGGTCTTCTTGTCACCGTGACCTTGCCCAATCTGATCCTTGGAACCGTCGGCGGGGGAACGAAACTTCCCACGCAATCGGCTGGTCTCGATGTTCTCGGTCTCAGGGGCACGGGCCATGCCCCCGCGCTGGCTGAAGTTGCGGCCGCGCTGTGTCTTTGCGGAGAACTGTCGCTGACCGCTGCCGTGGCGGGCGGCCAGTTCGGCAGCGCGCACAAGCGTCTGGCACGCGGGGACAAGTCGTGACAGGCGCGCCGGAACGGGACGCGTCCCTTCTTGCGCGTTTGTGGATCTATCAGGGAGAACGCTTTCCCCTGTTCCAGACGGTTCCGCTGCTCGGTGCGTTTTCCGCGGCATCGGTTACGGCGTCCGCCAGGCTGGCCGGGCGGCCGCTGCCGGATGTCGCGACCTACCTCGCCGCGTTCCTGATCGTCATGGTGTTCTTCTGGCAGATGCGGGCGCTGGACGAGGTCAAGGATGCGGAGACCGACCGGCGCTACAGGCCGGAGCGGCCGATACCGCGCGGACTGGTGTCGCTGCGGCTGATCCTGTGGCTCGCTGCAGTGGCGGCGATACCGGCGGCTGCCGCGGCCTATGCGCTTTCCCCGGGCGTGTTGATCCTGGTGCTCGTCGCCTGGGCCTGGCTGGCCCTGATGGGGTTCGAGTTCTTCGTCCCGGAATTCCTGAAGAAAAGCCCGGCGCTCTACCTGGTTTCGCACATGGCGATCATGCCGCTGATCGATCTTGTTCTGACCGGGTGTGAATGGGTGCCTGCAGGCGCGGTGCCGGAGGGTATCTGGACGTTCCTGCTGATGAGTTTCTGCAATGGCTGCGTCGTCGAGTTCGGCCGCAAGATCTGGGCGCCGGAGCAGGAGCGCGAAGGGGTGGAGACCTACAGTTCGTCCTGGGGCATTCCGCGGTCTCTTGCGGCTCTGGCTGCGATGACCGGCGTCGCCTTTTTGTCGCTCGTCATTTGCGGCTACTATCTTGATCGGCCGTTGCTGACGACGGTCTGCGGGCTGGTGTTTCTGCTGCCTTTCCTGTTCGTATTGGCCGACTTCTGGAAGACACCTAACGGCAGGCGGCAGAAACGGCTGGAGACCCTTTCCGGGATCTGGGTGCTGGCCTGCTATCTGATCGCCGCGTTCACACCGGTTCTCGGGGGGCAATCGTGACCGCACTCGTCAATGACAAAGACGCCCGCACAAAGTCGTCGCAGGCGATTGGCGGCAAGGCGCTGGCGCTCGCCGAGCTTGTGGAAGCCGGCTTCAAAGTGCCGCCCTTCTTCGTGATCCCGTCGGATGTGTTTCAGGACGGCCGTCTGGCGGAAGACCGTCGGTCGGCGATCGATGAAGCCTGCAGTGCGCTGGCGGGCGTACGGTTTGCCGTCCGTTCCTCCGGCGCCGCCGAAGACGGTGTTGCAGAATCCCATGCCGGACAATTCCTGTCGCGCCTCGATATCGCCGCAGGAGAGGTCCCGGCAACGGCTGAGGAGGTGTTCGCATCCGGGCTCGCCGACGGCGTGGCGGCTTACCGTGAAGCGCGCGGGATTGCCGATGTGAACATGCCGTCGGTGATCGTGCAGGAGATGGTGGATGCCAGGGCCGCCGGCGTCGCATTCGCGGCCGATCCGGTGACCGGCCGGCGCGACCAGGTGCTTGTAACGGCCACCGAAGGCCTCGGCGATGCGCTGGTTTCGGGTGAAGTCAGCGGCGAAATCTGGCGGTTTTCCTGTCCGCGGCTGGAACCCCTTGAGCGGCCTGGTGAGAAAAGCGCGCTGTCGGAAGACGAGGCGCGCGAGATCGCCCGGCTGTGCCTGTCGGTAAGCAAGTTGAAAGGGGCGCCGCAGGACATTGAATGGGCTTTCGCGAAGGAAACGCAGGAGCCGTATCTCTTGCAGGCGCGGCCGATCACGACGCGCCTCCTGCCGGCCGGTGTGGCAGAAGAGCGCCTGCTTGTCTTCGACAATTCCAATATCGTCGAGAGCTATCCGGGGATGGTATCGCCGCTGACCTACAGCTTCGCGGTCGCGGCCTATGCACGGGTGTACAGATCCTTCCTGCAGCTGATCGGAACACGGCCCGGCGTGATCAAGACGCATTCTCCGGAACTCGACAACATGCTCGCCCGCATCGACGGGCGCATGTACTACAATCTGGGCAACTGGTACCGCCTGTTGTCGCTCCTGCCGTTCTTTTCCAGCAACCGGGAACACATGGAGACCATGATGGGGGTCTCCGAGCCGTTGCCGGACGAAGTCATGGCCGGGATTTCGCCTGCAACGGGATTTGTTTCGGGGGGAAGGATGGTCGCAAGGCTTGTGCTTGCCGCCCTTCGCCTGAAAGCGACGAAATCGCGCTTCATGAACAGGGTCGCCGCAACCGTGCCGCCGCGAAACGAGTGGACGTCGCTCGCGCGGCTGCCGCTCTCTGCGCTCGCCGTGGAATACCGGCGGGTCGAAGCGGCTCTCCTGGACGACTGGGATGCGCCCATCGTAAACGATTTCCTCTGCATGATGGCTTTCGGCGGATCCCGTGCGCTCCTGCTCCGGTGGGCGGGAGAGCCGGGTCTTGCGCTGCATAACGATGTGATGATCGGCCAGGGGGATATCGTGTCCGCCGAACCGGCCCGCCTCATCCGGCAGATGGGCGAGCGCGTTCGGGCAACGCCCGGTGCCGCCGGCATCCTGGCATCTGGTGACGCGGACGCGATCTTCGCACTTCCCGAGATCGGACCACTTCTGAAGGCCTATCTGGAAAAATTCGGTGACCGGCGCATCGGCGAGCTGAAACTGGAGGAGCCGACGCTCGATGAAGCGCCTTTGCCCCTGTTCCGCGCCGTAACGGCAGCCGCGTCCCGGTCCGGGGCCGAACCGGAACGGACGGAACCGGATGCGGAGCTTGCGCGCCTGTTCAAGGGCCGTCCGGCGAGACGCCTTCTGGCACGATGGGCGCTCGGCTACGCCAAGACGCGGGTCAGGGATCGCGAGAACCTGCGTTTTGAAAGGACGCGGATTTTCGGTTACGCGCGCCGTGTCTTCCTCGCCATGGGGGCGTGTCTCACGGCAACGGGGCATCTCGAGCAGCCGGAGGATGTCTTTTTCCTGACGCTGGATGAACTGCTCGCCGCCGGCGAGGGGTCTGCCTTGGACGCGGCGATCGCGGATCTCGTCGCATTGAGGCGCAAGGAGCAGGAAAATGCGGCGCGCCTGCCGGACCCGCCAGAGCGTATTCTGATCCGCGGATCGGTGCTCGACACTGCGGGCAGGCTGGCGCTGGCGGCCGGACCCGGCGAAGCCGGAGTTTCGGAGGATGACCGGCAGCGCAAGGGCACGGCGTGCGGCGGCGGCCTCGTCCGGGGAACGGCGCGGGTGATCCATGATCCGGCGGAAGAGCAGGTTCAGCCCGGTGAAATTCTCGTTGCCCGCCATACGGACCCGGGCTGGATTTCCCACTTCGCCAATGCGGCTGCCGTGATCGGAGAGCGCGGCAGCGTGTTGTCCCATTCCGCGATTGTTTCGCGCGAACTCGGCATTCCCTGCGTGGTCGCGGTTCCGGGGGCCTGCGACTGGATAAACACCGGAGATCAGCTGGAAGTGGACGGCTCCGCAGGCTGGGTGACAAAGATCTCATGACCGCATCGATTGATCAGCGCGCCAGTTTCGAGGCGGTCCGGTATGCCCAGGCCTGGGAAGACGCCGACGTTCTGCTGGGAGCCTTCCACAAGCGGCCGGGGCAGCGCTTCCTGTCGATTTGCGCCGCGGGCGACAATGTGCTGGCGCTTCTGCTTCTCGATCCGCGGGAAGTCGTTGCCGCGGATCTGTCCGACGCCCAGATCGCCTGCCTGCGCCTGCGTATGGCGGCCGTCCGCGTTCTCCCGCACGATGCGTTCCTTGAGCTGTTCGGCGCGCGTCCGTCTTCCCGCAGGGCTGCGTTGCTCAACGAGGTCCTTGTTGCCTGTGATCCGGATACCAGGGCATTTTGGCAGGCGCTGGAACCGCAGGTCGCCGAATTCGGTGCCGGCAACGTCGGCAAGTTCGAGAACTATTTCCGTCTCTTCCGCCGCTATGTCCTGCCGCTGATCCACACAAGGGCGACTGTCGAGAACGTCTTCGAAAAACGCGACAGGGCCGCACGGGTCCGGTTTTTCGAGGAGCGCTGGAACAACCGCCGCTGGAACCTGTGCACCAGCCTGTTCTTTTCCAGGACCGTCATGGGGTGGCTCGGCCGGGATCCGGCTTTCTTCGATCATGTGGAAGGCAGTGCAGGGGCGCATGTCCGGAACAAGGTCCGTTTCGCAGCGGTCGACCAGGACCCGAGCGAAAACCCCTATATGCGCACGGTCCTGACCGGCCGCAGCGCCGCTGTCCTGCCGACGGCCTGGCGGGAAGAGACCTATCGGGCGATCGTGGATCGCGTCGACCGGATATCGGTCGTGAAAGGACCCGTTCAGCGCGCCGCAGACGGACCGTTCGACGGCTTCAATCTTTCGGACATCTTTGAATACATGTCCGTGGACGAGACAGCGCAGATTTATGCCGAGCTGTTCGCGCAGGCGGCTCCCGGCGCACGGTTTGTCTACTGGAACATGATGGCGCCGCGCACCGCGCCGTCGTCACTGGCCGGCAGCATCGCAAGACTTTCCGATCTGGAAGCGGAGCTCAAGCAGATCGACAAGGCCTTTTTCTATGCCGACCTGATTGTCGAGGAGAAGACGCCTTGACGGCGCAGGTGCTGATCGCGGTTGCGTCCGTCGTTGCGCTCTTCGCGCTGGCCACGGGCATCCGGCGGATTGCTGGCCGGTTCGTCATCGGTGCGGAAAGTCAGCGCAAGGCCGTTCATGTCGGCGTCGGCGTTCACGCGATGCTTCTGCCGCTTTTGCTCAACCGGGAGGGGTTCCTTGTTTTCGCGGGACTGGCCGCCGCCGCGTTGCTGGTGCTGCGCTTACCCGGGATCGCGACGGATGGCATCGGCGCATCGCTCCACTCCGTGCAGCGCCGGTCATGGGGAGATTTCCTGTTCCTGGTCGCCGTGACGCTGCTCTTCGTGCTGTCGGCC
Organism: Roseibium sp.; assembly: GCF_965232425.1. Taxonomy (GTDB): domain Bacteria; phylum Pseudomonadota; class Alphaproteobacteria; order Rhizobiales; family Stappiaceae; genus Roseibium. Next base: position 2,148,418 of record NZ_OZ246971.1, on the reverse strand, counting down.
GGACACCCCGCGCTCTACACGTTGCCGATTGCCGTGCTCACACTCTCGGATGCCGCTGCCGCCCTGGTCGGCACCAAATACGGTCAGCTCAGGTTCGGCGGTGACGACAGGATCAAGAGCGTCGAGGGCAGCGTCACGTTTCTGGTCGTGACCTGGATCGTTGCCGTCGTCATCCTGCAACTCGGCACCGAGATCCCGCGGGCCAACGTCATCTGGCTCGCGACCCTCGTGGCGCTGTTCGCCACCTATGTCGAGGCCGACAGCTGGCGCGGACTGGACAATCTGTTCGTGCCGGTCGGGATCTTTGTCCTCCTGAGAACCTGGTCGGACTCTTCCCCGGTCATCTTGGCACTCATCACGTTCGTCTGGCTGTCATCGCTCGTGGTAGCGCAGCTCTTTGCACCGCGCCTCGGCATGACGGCGCACGCGGCCAGAACCGCGCTGGTCGCGCTGATCCTGTCGACGATCGCGGCTTCTCCGATCAACTCCGTCCTGCCGGTCATGGCCTTTTTCGCGGCGATGATGGCAAGATCCGCGGTCGAGGACACGGAGCCGGTCCTGGACTTCGTGGCGACGCTGGTTCTGACCGGGGTCATCTGGCTTCTGACGGGCAATGTCTTCGGAGACAATGCGGTCGCCTATTACTCGGCGACTTTTGTTGCGGTCGGGTCGGGCTATGTTGCATTTGCCCTGCGCAGGACCGGGTTGCGGTTTCCGGCGGGAGCGGCCGCAGCCGCCGCATTTCTTTGCGTCTATTGGATCCTGCTGCCTCACATCGTCGATTTCATCGGCTGGAACCCGGACATCCCCTTGTTGCTGGTGGCCGGGATCGTCACGATCGTCACGTTGTTGAGCGAAGTTTTGCGGCCGAGATCCTGGGGCAATCGGAACCCGGGTCTGCGGCTGGCCATCACTGCGCTCGTGATGCTTCTTCCTGTTTATGTCTACGAGGTCCTGTCATGACAAAGCCGCCGAAACTCCACCGGGACGTTCCCGCCTGGAAGGGATTGCGCACCGCGGCGGTCGGAACGGGTGCGTTTGCCGATGCCGGCAGCGGTGCCGCGTTTCTGGACGAGGCCTGTGAGACGCTGCGCGGTGAAGGATTCGAAGCGGTGGTCGGCCCCATGGACGGCTCGACATGGGGGACCTACCGGCTTCAGACATGGTCGGACGGGAGCCCGGCATTCCTGATGGAACCTGCCGGCGGCCCGCACGATCTCGCCGCCTACGAACGCGCGGGTTTCGAGATCGCGGAACTGCATGTTTCGGCGACGTCAGCGCCCGGATCGCGCGGTTTTGCCGAAAGGGTCCGGGGCGTTTCGGTTGAAAGCTGGAACGGCAAGGATCCCGAAGCATTGCTCTCCGGTGCACATGCGCTCGTGATGGAAGGCTTCCGCGCGACACCCTTTTTCACGCCCGTTCCGCAGGCCATGTTCCTGGAGCGTTATGGACCGTTGCTGGCACACGCCGATCCGCGTTTCATCCTGCGCGCGCTTGACCACGACGGGAACCTGCGCGGCCTGACCCTCGCGTTTCCCGATCCGATGCGTCAGGGCGCCATCGTGCTCAAGACCTATGTCGGAACCGTTCCGGGCGCCGGGCGGGCAATGGCGGACCGCATTCATGCCCTGGCCGGGGAACTCGGCTTCAGGGAAGTTGTCCACGCATTGATGCGCTCGGGGATCGCGTCGGAAGCGCAGAGCCGGAAATTCGGCGGAACGGTCTTCCGCCGCTATGCGCTGATGGGCCGTCAGCTGTGAATCTCATCAACGACTTTCTGCGTGAAGCGGAGCGCCGTCCGGAGCGCACCGCGATCATCGACAGGTCGGGTACCGCGATCAGCTACGCCGACCTTGAAAGGAAGTCCGCGCGTCTTGCGGCGGCCTTTGCCGCAAAGGGTATCGGCAAGGGAGACAGGGTTCTTGTCGGAACCTTCCCTGGCATTGGCCTTTATGCAGGCCTCGCCGCGCTCTGGCGGCTCGGCGCGGTTGCGGTCTTTCCGGAACCGGCAGTGGGTCTCGCCGGGTTCCGCCACGCGGCAAGCGCTGTGCGACCGGTGGCCCTCCTTGCAAACTGGAAAGTCGGCCTGCTCGCGCGCCTTCTGCCGGAGACCAGGCGCATACCTCTGCGACTGTCCCCCGAAGCGGAGGAGGCCGGTTCCCTGGATCATTGCGAAGCGCTTGCGCCGCCGGAGCCTGCTCTGATTTCCTTCACCAGCGGCAGCACGGGCCTGCCCAAGGCCATCGAGCGCTCCCACGGCCTCATGCGTGCCCAGCACGTGGCGCTGGGACCCGTCATAGCCCCTGGTGAAGGCGTCGAGATCGACATTGTCGCCTTTCCGGCTTTTGTCCTGACTTGTATCGGGCATGGCGGGACGGCGGTGATGCCCAACTGGAACCTGCGCCGTCACGACAGAACGCCTCCGGACGCTGTCTCCCGGTTGGCCGAAGAAACCGGGGCGACACGGCTCCTGGTTCCGCCTGTCGTCGTCGAGCGCCTGCTCCGGACCCGGCTGCCGAAGACCGTCAAAAGGGTCATGACCGGGGGCGGGCCGCTCTATCCGGACATCGCCCGCCGGTTTCTCGACGTCAATCCCGGCAAGGGCCTGACGGTGGTCTACGGATCGACGGAGGCGGAACCCGTTTCCCACATTCATCTGGAAGAATTGAGCGATGCCGACTGGGACGCCGCGGCGTCCGGAAAGGGGTTGCCGGTCGGAACACCTGTCGACGAGGTGTCGCTGAAATTCGTCGACGACGAGATCCTGGTTGCCGGTCCGCATGTCAATCGCGGCTATCTCGACCCAAGCCGTGACCGGGAAACCAAATTGATCGAGGGCGGCACGGTCTGGCACCGCACGGGCGATGCCGGCCGCCTGGACGAGCGCGGCCGCCTCTGGTTGCTTGGACGGCACAGCGCCTTGAACGCAGACCATTCCGCCTTCGCGATCGAAACCGCGGCGCGTCTCTGGCCGGGTGTTTCCGGGGCAGCGTTTGCCGTCGATCCGACCGGAACGCCGGTCCTGTTCCTGGCCGGGGATGTGCGGCACCGGGAAGAGTGGCAAGCGCGCGTTGCCAAGCTCGGGGAGATCGACGTTCAGATCGTGAGCGAAATCCCGACGGATCGCCGGCACCGGTCCAAACCGGATACGGCGAAACTGTTGGCAGGGTTCCGGGCTCGCCGAAAGGCGCCCTGACCCTAGATGTGCATGGCAGACATGATGTCCTTCACGTCCCGAGTGACAAGAGAGCCACCCGATGATCACGCTTCCACCGCTTCCCTATGCCGACTGGTCCGATACCAAGGACACGCTCCATCTTTTCCTGCAGATCATCGGCAAGATCAGGCTGAAAGCCCACCCCAAGCTGAACCACTGGTGGCATGTGACGCTCTATCCGCATGTGCGCGGCCTGACGACGGGACACATTCCGTATGAGGACAGCGGTTTTGACATCCTCTACGACATGTTCGACCACGAGGTCATCGTCAGCCGCAATGACGGACGGCAGTCCTCCTTTTCCGTTCCCGGACTCAACGTTTCGCAATTCTACGAAACCCTGTTTTCCCGCCTGAGCGATCTCGGCATTTCCGTTGCGATCGTGGCTGTTCCCTATGACAACAAGTCGAAGACCCCGTTCAGGGAAGACCAAGCGCCGCGTGCCTACGACGCGGCGGCGGTATCCGCTTTCTGGAAAGCGCTGTGCGCGATCTCGAGCGTGTTTGAGGACTATCGGTCCCGCTTCGTCGGCAAGCAGACCCCGGTTCAGCTCTACTGGCATTCCTTCGATCTGGTCGTCACACGCTTTTCAGGGCGTGCCCACCCGCTTGAAGGCGGCACCCAGTCCGACAGGGAAGCCTATTCGCACGAGGTCATTTCGATCGGTTTCTGGCCGGGCGACGACAGTTTCCCTGAACCCGCATTCTACGGCTACGCCTATCCGGAGCCGGAGGCGATGAACGAAGCGCCGCTGCAACCCCCAAGTGCCTTCTGGGCCGAAAAGAACGGCGGTGCGCTGGCCATCCTCAAATACGAAGATGCCCGCACGGCGGCAAACCCGGCAGAAGCGATCTCGGCTTTCCTTGAAAGCCTTTACGAAGGGGCGGCGGAAAAGGCGAACTGGCCCGCTGAAGACCTGAAGCACATTTACCGCTGACACATCCGGCCATAGGATAGCTGCATGAGTGAATCGCACCCTGCCATTTCCGGTTGCCGTGTCAGGCCCGTGCTGGCGCCCCTTGCAATACCGCACAAGACCGCGTCCGGAACCCTTGAGGCCGCGCCCCTTGTGCTGATCGACATCACGGCGGATGACGGCGTCACCGGCTCCGCCTACATCTTCGCCTATACGCCCTTGGCGCTGGAGCCGCTTTCGGTTCTGACCCGGAACATCATCGACGGCTTGTCGGGTGAGGCCGGTGGCCCGGCAGAGATAAATGCCCTGCTGGATGCCAGGTTCCGCCTGCTCGGCAATCAGGGCCTGGTTGCCATGGCGATCGCCGGGATCGACATGGCTCTGTGGGATGCGGCGGCGAAACGTGCCGGCAAGCCGCTGTCATTGCTGATCGGCGGCAATTCGGAGCCCGTGCGTGTCTATGACAGTCTTGGTCAAATGCCGCCGGACGAGACCGCGCGCGAGGTTGAAGCCTCGCTGGAGCGCGGCTTCCGTGCCTTCAAGGTCAAGGCGGGTCATTCCGATGTCGGTGTCGATGTTGCCGTGATCCGTGCGATCCGGAAGGTGGCAGGGGCGGACACCTGGGTTGCGGCGGATTTCAATCAGGCGTTCAGCCCGGGCGAAGCGGTGCGCCGCATGAAGGTGCTTGACGACGAGGGGCTTGCCTGGATCGAGGAGCCCGTCCATGCGACCGACCACGACGGGCATGCCGCCGTGCGCGCCACCATCCGGACACCCGTTCAGACCGGCGAGAACTGGTGGGGCGTTGCGGACATGCGCAAATCTGTTGCCGCGGGCGCGTCGGATCTCGCCATGCCGGATGTCATGAAAATCGGCGGCGTCACCGGCTGGCAGGCGGCGGCCGGTCTTGCGCAGGAAAGATCCGTACCCGTTGCGAGCCATCTGTTCCTGGAGATCTCTGCCCATCTACTGAGCGCAACGCCGACCGCCATGATCCTGGAGTGGTTCGACGTTGCAGGGACCCTTCTCACCAGCACACCAGCCGTGAAAGACGGCCATACGGTTCCGTCGAGCGAACCGGGCATTGGTGTCGTCTGGAATGAAGGCGCGATCTCGAAGCTGACCGATTGATCGATCCGAGGACAGGGAATGGCCGCACGCGTGCGCGACGAAAGGGAAACCGGTATGGGCGTCAAGATCAACACGGCAGCGTCAACTCTGACCACGGAGGAAATCGACGCCTGGCGGGAGATCGCCGTCAGCATTGCCGTTGACCTTTTGCCCGAACAGCAGATCGACCCGGCGATACGCCCGCAAACTTTCGGCGGCGCCCCTCTGCGTCTTCTGGGGCCGGCCCTGACGGTCGAAGTCTCGCCGCCGGATTTTGGAGCCGTCATCCATGCGCTCGATCATGTGCGCGCTGGCGACGTGGTCGTCATTGCCGCCGGCGGTCAGGCGGACAACGCCATGATCGGCGAGATTCTCGGCGGGCACCTCAGGGAAAAGGGATGCGCCGGTGTCGTTGTCGACGGCGCGGTTCGCGATATCGATGTTCTGGGCAACTGGCCGGATTTTCCCGTCTTTTCGCGCAGCATCACGCCGCGCGGTCCGGTCGGGGCCGGGAAGGGTGAAATCAACGGGCCCATCAGTTTCGGCGGCTGCATGATCAGCCCGGGCAACCTCGTCATGGGCGATCGCGATGGCCTGATTGCCCTGTCACCAGAACTGGCGCGTGCGCGGCTAGACGATGCCCGCGCCAAGCTGGCGCTCGAAAGCGACTGGATCAAGGGCCTCAGGAGCGGCAGGCCCGCAACGGAGGTCTTCGGTCTGAAGACCTGACAGACGTCAGCTTCGCAGCCGCGCAAAAGCCGGATCATAGGGGCTGGCCGCGATGACGGTGACATCTGTCAGATCGCCGCACAGATCGAGCTGCATCCGGGTTCCCGCCTCCGACAGGCCCGGATCGACAAACGCGTAGGCCAGGTTCATGCCGACGCGGTGTCCCCAGTCGCCGGACGTGACCGTGCCGACCACCTTGTTGTCCCGCATCAGCGAGGCACCGCCCGGTGCCGGTGCGCGGCTTGTCGCCACCTGGAGCGTAACCATCTTCTTTGCCGGACCCCTGGCCACAAGAGCCTCCAGCGCCGCTTTCCCGACGAAGTCGCCCTTCGACAGTTTGACGAACCGGTCGAGACCGGTCTCGAAAGGATCGAATTCCGTCAAAAGGTCCGCCTTCCAATGGAAGAACCCTTTTTCCATGCGCATCGATTCAACCGCGCGTGCTCCGAAGAGCGACAGGTTGAAAGGCTTTCCGGCCTCCCGGATCGCGAGATAGGCCGCATAAAGGGACGCGTTCGGCACGTGGATTTCATAGGCCAGTTCTCCGGAGAAGCTCACGGACATCACGGTTGCCGGCGCAAAGCCGATGAAACATTCCCGGACACTGAGCCAGGGAAACGCGTCTTTCGACCAGTCGCCGCGCGCACAGGCCGACAGGACCTTGCGTGCATTCGGCCCGGCGAGAACCAGGATCGTCTGGTCGTTCGTGAGGCTCCGGATCGCAACATCCTCGCCGTCACGCAGCTGCGCGGTCAGCCAGTCCATGTCATGAAATTCACTCGCAGCGGCCGACCCGTACCAGACCCTTACCGGGCCTCGGTCGCTGGCGGGCAGATTTGCGAAGGTCGCTTCGGATTTGATCCGGCCTTGATGATTGAGCAGGTATCCGAGCCCGACCCGCCCATCGCGCTTCGGAACCGTGCCGCAGGTGAGCCGGTCGAGAAAGGCATGCCGGTCCGCACCGGTGATTTCGAAGCGATTGAAACCGTTGACCTCGCACAGGCCGACATTGTCGCGGACATTTTCCACTTCCCGTTTGACCAGATCGAAGGCCTCGTCGAAATCAAAGCTCAGGGACGGGTGGAAATCGGCGCTCGGCTTGATGTAGTCGACGCGTTCCCAGCCGTTGACCACCGTGAATTCCGCTCCCTCGGCTGCGAGCACCGGTGTGAGCGGTGTCGTCTTGGCCGGCCGGCCCGCCGGGCGGTGTTCGTGTGGAAAGTGGAAGCGGAATTCGTTCTGGTAATCTTCGATTGCCTTGAGCGATGTCAGTTCCACATTGGCATGACCGGTGAACCGGCGCGGATCCAGGCACCATGTGTCGTAACACGCCTCGCCATGAACGATCTGCTGGGCGAGCAGCCAGCCGTGTCCGCCGCCTTCGCCGAGACCGGCGCGCAGGCCGATGATACAGAATGCGTTGCGCTTGCCGGGGATGGGGCCGACCAGCGGCGCGCCGTCAATCGTATAGGTGATGGGACCGTTGATCACCGACCGGATCCCGGCCTCCATCAATGCCGGCATGCGGGCAAAAGCGCCTTCCAGCACATCGGTAATGCGGTCAAGGTCATCCGGGCAAAGCGCGTTGACGAAATTCGGATCGATCCCGTCCATTCCCCAGGTCTTGCAGCCCTGCTCGTAGAAGCCGATGAGCAGGCCGTTCTTTTCCTGCCTGCAGTAATAGTCGCTGATCGGACAACGGATCAGCGGCATGCGGTGCCCGGCCTGGACGATCTCCGGAATGTCTTCCGTCAGGAAATACTGGTGCTCCATGGACGCCACCGGATGGTGAACATTCATCATTGCCGCCACTTCGTTGACCCGGTAGCCGCAGGCATTGACCACGATGTCGCAATCGATGTCGCCGTGTTCCGTGTGCACCGTCCAGGTATCGTCCCGGTGCTGCGTCAGCGCCGTGACGGGCGTGTTCCGGTAAACCTCCGCACCGGCTTTCCGGGCGTGGAAGGCAAGCGCCTGGCACAGCTGCGCCGGGTCGATGTCGCCATCGAGCGGATCCCACAAACCACCCAGAAGATTGTCCGTCGACACCAGCGGATGCCGGCGTGCACATTCGTCCGCGTCGATTACTTCGAAATGCACGTCCATCCCGCGGGCCATGGAGGCAAAGTGCCGGTAACCCTGCATCTGCGCCTCGGTGTTGGCCATACGGATCCCGCCGTCGCCATGATGGTAGTTGATCGGGTAGTCCGGGTTCTCGGCCAGTTCCTTGTAGAGCCGGATGGAGTGTGTCTTCAGGCCGACCATCGTCTGGTTCATGCCGAAATTCGTCACCTGCGCGGCGGAGTGCCATGTCGTACCGCTGGTGAGTTCGTTTCGTTCGACCAGGACGACGTCGCTCCAGCCTTCGCGGGTCAGGTGATAGAGGGTCGAACAACCGGCAATGCCACCACCGATGACGACGACTTTGGTGCGGGATTTCATGAAACGTCACTCCGGGCCTTCAAGGAAGACGCATAGAGCCCAAGACCGGGTCACGTCACAATACGGTATTCCATTAATTCGAAAAAATCGAAGTTTAGCGCTCAAAAAAGTGAAATAACTCTATTTCTGTTGCGCGAAATCCAGGCATCCCATTCAGTGGCGCTTGAACTGATTTGGGAGAGTGTCGAATGAGCGGTGGCCGCGCGAAACGGGGAGGCCGGAAGGAACGCCTGGCGATGCGGGCCGCCAAGCCGCAGGTCGATCCGTGCCCGCCGGGGCAGGCGGGGGGGAGGTACAAGCCGCTTCTGGACGAGGAACTGCAGCAGATCTTCCGGACCGCGCTGGACCTGCTGAGCCGTCTCGGCATAGGTGAGGTACCCGAGCGTCTCAAGGGGGACCTTCTGGCGGCAGGCGCAGAAGATGTCGGAAATGACCGGGTCACCTTCCCGGTTGAGCTGGTCGTGACCGCCATCGCGTCCGCTGCCAAGACCTTCACATTCCATGGCCGTGATCCTGCGAAATCCATCGTGGTCGGCGGCAGCAATGTCTATTTCGGCACGGGCGGCGCGGCGGTTCAGACGCTTGATATGGAAAGCGGCCTCTACCGCCCGTCTACGCTGGAAGACCTGCACAATTTCACCCGGCTTCAGGACGTTTTGCAGAATGTCAGCTGGTTCACCCGCTGCTGCGTGGCAACCGACGTGCCCGACACCTACGATCTGGACGTGAACACGGTCTACGCGCTGCTGAGGAACACCACCAAGCCCGTCGCGACCTCGTTCACGCTGCCCGAGCATGTCACACCGATCGTCGGCATGCTCGACATCGCGGCCGGCGGCGAAGGGGAGTTCGCCAGGCGGCCGTTCCTGAAGGCTCATATCAGTCCGGTCATTTCACCGCTGCGCTACGGCGAAGATGCGGTCGGTGTCGTCTACGAGTGCATCCGGCACAACATCCCGATGTCCTGCATAACCGCCGCCCAGGCCGGCGCGACAGCACCGGCAACGCTGGCGGGATTTCTGGCGCAGTCACTTGCCGAAACGCTTGCCAGTCTGGTGATGGTGCACGCGATCCGGCCGGGCTTTCCGATGATCTTCTCCAACTGGCCGCTCGTCATCGATCTGAGAACCGGCGCCTTTTCGGGCGGGGGTGGCGAGACCGCCGTCCTGAATGCGGCGTCCGCCCAGTTGACCAACTGGCTCGGTCTTCCCTCCGGCGTCGCCTCGTCGATGACCGACGCCAAGGCGATCGATGCGCAGGCCGGGGTTGAGAAGGGCATAACCTCGCTTGCCGCCGCGCTGGCCGGCGGCAATCTGATCTATGAAAGTTCCGGCATGACCGCATCGCTGTTGGGCGCCAGTTTCGAGGCGTTCGTGCTCGATGACGAGATGCACTCCATGACCTATCGTGCGCTCAGGGGTATCGAGGTAACGCCGGACACGCTGGCCTTCGACGCAATCTGCGAAGCGGTTCTGGGAGAAGGCCACTTTCTGGGTGGCCAGAACACCTACCAGGCCATGGAGCGCGATTATTTCTACCCGTCGCTGGCCGACCGGGACGAGCCGAGGACCTGGGCGCAGAACGGAGCGCAGGATGCCTGGACGCGCGCCCGGCTCCGTGCGGGCGAGATCCTGGCGAGCCACCACCCGGCCTATCTGTCTCCCGAGCAGGACAGGACCATTAGGGACCGTTTCAACATTCTTTGAAGCCGTCCACACGGTCTAAGGCGCTCAGTCGATCAGCTTCAGGCTGTCTTTCAGCCACGGCGTTTTCTGAAAGAACGGCGTGAGCAGGGTGTCGTCGATGAGGGTTCTTATGGACTCGTCAACAAGATTGAGTACCGATCTGGAGCAATCCGCATTGGCCAGGATCGCCAGCGTGCGCGCGAATCCCTTGCCTGGAAACCGGTGCATCTCGACCTCGGGGTGAAAGCGCCGTGCCCTGGAAAACAGCAGTGGTGTTGTGATGGTCCAGCCCGTTCCCGCCGCCACCATGGCCAGGAGCGTCTGGTTGTTGCCGCATTCAAACCGGTGCGGCGGCGAGATGTCCATGCGTCTCAACTGGGCTTCGATATGCTTGGCCATGATGAGATTGCTCGTGAATCTCAGAAACGGAAGCTCGGCCTTGCCGTGGATGATTTCGCTTGGTGTCCTGTCCAGCCCCTTTGGTACGACCATCACGTAGGGATCGCGCAGGAGCGGTCGCTCGATGAAGTCGCGCAGGCGTTCGTTTGACGTTGCCGCGACGCCTATGTCGAGCTGCCGGTTGCGCAGCATCTGCACGATCATGTGACTGGAATCGGTGTGATACAGGAAATCGCAATTCGGCATCGCCTCGAACAGCGAGACGGCGAGTGCCGGAAAGATATCGCTGTCGAAATCCTCGATGGTGCCGAGCCGGAGATAGCTTGCCTCGGCCATGGTCCCGCCCGCCGCTTCCGCCCTGGCCCGGCGCAGCGCATGCAGGGCATCGTCGATATCGCGCAGGAAGATCTTGCCTTTCGGCGTCAGGACAAGGGGGCGCCGGGAGTGGTCGAACAGGTCCACGCGCAGCGTTTCTTCCAGGTTGCGCAGATGATGGGAAACTGTGCTTGCCGAAAGGCCGGTTTCCGCGGCAACGGCCTGAAGCGAACCGCTGCGGGCGCACAGTTGAAACAACTCCAGCCCCTTGAGGCTGAGATCCTTGATATCAGGGCGTTGCGGCATGGGTATCCCGGGCGCTTTTCATTACAAAAATTTATGCTGATTTTTTCGAATTTGTACTGCAAACTTTTCGAAATTTCCTGTCGTTCCTGTTTTTGTTGGAGAAAATGTGGAAGCGTTGTAGGAATTATATTCACAGGGCCGAAAAAAGGTCTGAGCCAAAGACAGAGGTGAGAACACAACAAGCAATAAACAAACGCGTTCGTGCTTCGGTCATTCAGGACAATGTTTGCGCTCGATCCGGCGGCACGACTTCAGCGAAACAAATCAAATTCCGACAGGGGAGCCTGACAATGAGTGATGGAAAGTTTTCAATAGGATCGATGAACCGCCGCAGGTTCTTGCAGACAACCGGTGCAGCCACCGTCATGGCCGGCAGCACGTTGTCGCTGACCGGTACCGCAAAGGCGGCGCCGAAGCGCGGCGGCACGCTCCGCGTCGCCAAGGGTCACGGACAGACCACGGACACGCTTGATCCGGGCACATGGGAACATGGCTTCGTGATCGCGCTGGGCTATGGGTATTGCGGATACCTGACCGGTGTTGCGCCCGACGGCTCCGTTGAGCCGCAGCTTGCCGAGAGCTGGGAAGCGGACGACGAAGCGAAGGTCTGGCGCTTCAAGCTGCGTCCGGGAACAACGTTCCATTCCGGCAAGGCCGTCACGCCGGAAGACGTGATCGCGTCGATCAATTTCCACCGCGGCGAGGATTCGACATCTGCCGCCAAGCCGCTGCTGGCCGCCATTGACGACATCACTGCCGAAGGCGACACGGTTGTCTTCTCGCTGTCGTCCGGCAGCGCCGACTTCCCGTTCACCTTCACCGATTACCATCTGCCGATCCAGCCGGCCAAGGACGGTTCCGTCGACTGGAAGTCCGGCGACGGCGCGGGCCCGTACAAGCTGACGAACTTCACGCCGGGTGTCTCCGCAACGCTGACACGCAATGAAAACGACTGGAACAGCGATCGCGGTTTTTTCGACACGATTGAGCTGCTGGCCATCGTGGATCTGAACGCGCGCACGACCGCCCTGATTTCGGGCGATGTGCATGTCATCGACAAGCTGGACCTGAAGACAATCGGACTGATGGGGCGCCGCCCCGGCCTGACGATCCACGAGGTCGCCGGCAATCAGCACTACACGTTCGCCATGTCCACCAACAAGGACCCGTACACGGACAGAAATGTACGCCTTGCGCTCAAGCATGCCGTCAACCGCCAGGAAATGGTCGACAAGATCCTCTTCGGCTACGGCGCGGTCGGCAACGACCATCCGATCGGACAGGGCCAGCAGTTCTTCAACAGCGAACTGGAACAGCGCACCTACGATCCGGACAAAGCCAAGTTCTACCTGAAGGAAGCCGGTCTCGACAGCCTGTCGGTGACCCTGTCTTCAGCCGACGCGGCCTTCCCGGGTGCGGTCGATGCAGCCGTTCTGTTCCAGCAGTCGGCCAAGGATGCCGGTATCAACCTGGAAATCAACCGCGTGCCGAATGACGGCTACTGGTCGGATGTCTGGATGAAGGATCCTTTCACCGCGGTTTACTGGGGCGGCCGTCCGGTCGAGGACGCAATGTTCTCGACGGCCTACGCGAAAGGCGTCGCCTGGAACGACACCTTCTGGGACAATGACCGTTTCAATGAACTGCTGGTCACCGCGCGCGCCGAACTCGATCCGGACAAGCGCCGCACGATGTACTACGAAATGCAGGCCATCGTGAACGAAGACGGCGGCGTGATCATTCCGATGTTCGCGAACTACGTCTTTGCGACGTCGAACGACATCGTTGTTAGCGACAGCATGGCCTCCAACTGGGACATGGATGGCGAGCGCTGGATGGAGCGCTGGTCCTTCGCCTGAGCCTGACAGGTATGAACGAGACGGGGCGGGTTTTCCCGCCCCGTTTTCGTTTCACCTCTGGTGCGCGCTTTTGGATGTTGCCGATGCCCGGCGCCGCTAGAGGCCCGGGAGCCACAGCGCGATCTGCGGGAACAGCACCAGAAGCGCGACGAGCAGCAGCGAACAGCCGATGAACGGGAAGGCGGACGTATAGATCGTCCGCATGGTCGTACCCGGTGGCGCCACGCCCTTCATCACGAACAGCAGCAGCCCGAAGGGGGGTGTCGTGAAGCTGATTTCCAGTGCCAGCAGCATGATCAGTCCGAACCAGATCGGGTCGTAACCGAGATTCATCGCCAGCGGAAAGAAGATCGGCACGGTCAGCAGCATCATGGAAATCTGTTCCATGAACATGCCGAGAAGCAGCAGCACCGCGAACATTACCATCAGCATCGCGAGCGGTGCCAGCTCGAACGAGATGGCCCAGTTCACAAGGCCGCGCGAGGCCCCGGAAAATGCCAGCAGCTGGCTGAACGTCGCGGAGCCGAACACGATCAGGTAGGCCATCAGCGTCACCTTGAGCGCGCCTGTCACGGATTTGCGCATGGCCTCCCAGGTGAGGCATCGGAACACGGCCGCCAGGATCAGGACACCCAGGGCCCCGAAGGCAGCGGCTTCGGATGGCGTGACGAAGCCGTTGATCATCAGGATGATGATGACGACCATCACGCCGACCATCGGAACGACTTCGCGCAGCAGCAGGCCGATCTTGCTGGCAAAGGACATCGGCGCGACGTCATAGGCAGGGGCTGCCGCCGGATCCAGTCTCGTCTGCAGCCAGATCGTGCCGATATAGAAGCCGGCGAGGATCAGCCCCGGGATGACCCCGGCAATGAGCAGGGCGCCGACATCGATCTGTGCCAGCGTGGCAAGCAGGACTGCGAGGGCCGAGGGCGGAATGATGATCGCAAGGCCGCCGGTGCCGAGGATCGGGCCGATGCTCATGTGCGATTTGTAGCCGCGCTGGCTCATCTCCGGAACCATCAGCGACCCGAGCAGGGCCGTGGACCCCATCGATGAGCCGGACAGGGTCGAAAAGGCCGTGCCGCCGAGCACGGTGACATAGCTCAGCCGACCCGACAGTCTGCCGAGCAGCTTGTCGATCGCGTTGAACATGCGCCCGCCCAGCCCGGTATGAAAGAAGATCTCGCCCATGAGCAGGAACAGCGGGATCGGAACGAGCGCGAATTTGGTCAGCGATCCGAGGCCGTTATTCAGAAGTTGGCCGATACCGCGTTCGCCGCCCATGAACACCCACGCGCCGACGATGTTGGCGGCCAGGAACGCCAGGGCGACCGGCATGCCCATCGCCATGAGAAACACGATGACACCCAGCAGGAGGGCGAGAGCCTCGTACCATTCCATTATTCGTGTATCCCCGCTTCACCGGTATGCATCAGCTCCGAACCGACGACGAAACGCATGAATTCGACTGCCATCAGGCCGAAGCTCAGCGGAAAGGTGACCGTCAGCAGCCAGCGCGGGTAGTAATAGGCGCGGGTGTCGTAATCGCCCCGCTCGATATTCTTCAGAAACAGTTCCAGGCCCTTCCAGGCCAGGATGACGCAGACCAGCACGCAGGCCAGGGCGACAAGGCGGCTGACGACGTGGCGCGGACCTTCCGGCAACGCGGACGTGACCAGCTCGATATGGACGTGGCCCTTTTCGCGCACCAGCCATGGAGCGCCCAGCATGGTCATGTAGAGGAGCCCGTATTCGGACGATGTGAACAGCCACGCAAAGGGCTGCAGTCCGAGGTTCCGCATCACGACGGAGATGACGACGGACACCATCAGCCACACCAGTGTTGCGCCTGCAAACACCGCCATGGCGTCAATCACGCGCCCGTAAATCCTGGAAACAGCCTTCATGCATCAGCCCCGGCATCATGCGTGATCAGGCCCGCCGGGGGCGGGCCTGTCTTTTCCTTATTTTGCTGAATCGAGATCGTAGAAGAGTTCGATCAGCGTGTCGTAGTTGTCGGTCCCCCCCGGCTGTTCCGCCATGAGGCCTTTCATGCGTTCCCAGGTTTTCTCGCGCGCGGCGGCCAGGTAGTTCGCTTTCGCCTCGCCTTCCAGCGAGACCACCGTCATGCCGGCAGCTTCCAGCGCGGCGAAATCCTCGTCGCGCTTGGCACGCAGGGCTTCGACACTTTCCTTCTCGTGCTGGATCGCGACATCCTGAAGGATCTTCTTGGATTCGTCCGACAGCGAGTCCCACTTCTCCAGGTTGACGATCACGCCGAGATCCGTTGAAAAGAAGCACGGCTCGATCCTGTAGTTCAGGAATTCGTTCCACTTCAGGTCGATCAGGCCGATCTGCGTCCAGCCGGTCGCATCGACAACGCCGCGCTGCAGCGCGGAATAAACCTCGCCGGTCGGCAGATCGATCACCTGTGCACCGAGATAGTTGGTGAAGAAGGCGTTGTAGACGTTGTTACCGCGCAGCTTGAGGCCTTCGACTTCCAGGTTGCCGTTCTCATCGAAGGTCGGCTCGTTGCGGGTCCAAAGATTGTAGCAGACGCCGCTGTCGAACCAGCCGAGATACTTCAGCCCCATCTTGTCCTGGTGGATCTTGTCGATCAGCTCGGTGCCGCCGTTCTGGCGTGTCTCGACTGCGGTCAGGTTGGACGCGACCATCGCGTCCTTTTCCGGCAGCGCGCCGCCATAGAAGGAGCCCGGCGTGTAGACCATGTCGACAATGCCGTCGCGGACCGCGTCGGGCTGCTGGAACATGCCGATGGCCTCCGGCCCGCCGCGCACCTCGATCTGCACGACGCCCTTGCCGGCCTCGTTCACCTTGTCCACGAAGGACAGGAAGCTCTTGGTGTAGATCAGCGTTTCGGGAAACGCATGAACGGCTGTGATCTTGTCTTCCGCCTGCGCAGACGCTGCCATCAGCGCCGATCCGGCAACAATGCCGGCGAATATCATCCTCATCATTTTCTCTCTCCACTTCACAGGATGGCTTTTGCCTTTATCCCTCTGGTTGTTCAGGCTGTGCCCTGATGCTTTGTGCCCTTGCGCTTCAAGAGCCGGTTCATGTCGCCGATGGCCGTACCCATGGGGCTTGACCGTCGAGTCTTTGTTTGTGTTGCCCGATTGCTTCTGCGTGCTGCATCGTCAGGTCGATGTCGTCCCAGCCGTTGATCAGCTTCGTGCGCCAGCCCGGATCGATGTGAAATCCGATTGTCCTGTCGTCGATGTTCAGGTGACCGGCCTCCAGGCAGAGATGCGCCGGTCTTGAGCTGTCTTCGAGCACGCGCAGCAGGACATCGAAATCCTCTTCCGAGATGCGTGCCGGCAGAAGTCCGTTGTTGACGGCATTGCCTGCGAAAATGTCGCCAAAACTTGGTGCGAACACCGCCCGGATGCCCGCATCGACCAGCGCGTAGACGGCCGCTTCACGCGACGACCCGCTGCCGAAATTGCGCCCGGCGACCACAATCGACGTGTCCTTGTGCCGGTTCAGCGGAAAATGCGGATGTTCATCGCCGCTCTCGTTCCTGCGCAGATCATGTAGCAGAAAGCCGCCATAGCCCTCGCTGCGCGGCGTCGACATGAAACGCGACGGGATCAGCTGATCCGTGTCGATATTGTGAAGTGGCAGGGCAACGGCCTGTCCGCTGTGTTTCGTCCAGCCGCTCATGGTGCGCGTCCCTTCAGCAGCGGCCGAACGTCCGTGATTGTTCCTGTCACCGCCGCTGCGGCCACCATGGCGGGAGACATCAGATGGGTCAGTGCGCCCGGTCCCTGCCGTCCGCGGAAATTCCGGTTCGTTGAAGAGGCGCAGCGCTTGCCGGGGTCGACGAGGTCGCCGTTCATGCCGACGCACATCGAACATCCCGACGCGGCCCATTCGAGCCCGGCATCGACGAAGATGCGGTCGAGACCTTCCTGCTCCGCCTGCGCCTTTACGAGGGCCGACCCGGGCGAGACCAGACCGGACACCCTGGCTTTGCGCCCTGACAGGACGGCGGCCGCCTGCCGCAAATCCTCGATCCGGCCGTTCGTGCAGGACCCGATGAAGACCTGGTCGACCGGTACGCCCTCGATGGGACGTCCCGCCGGCAGCCCCATATAGTCCAGCGCATCGCGCACGGCTTGTGCCCTGCCGTTGGCAAGGGTTTTCGGGTCGGGGATGGGAGAGGTCACCGGGATTGCGTGTTCCGGGCTGGTGCCCCAGGTCACGGTCGGTGCAATGTCACCTGCGTCGAGCCGGATGTCCCGGTCAAACGAGGCCTCGTCGTCAGATGACAGTTTCGACCAGTGTTCCAGGGCGGCGTCCCATGCGGACCCCTGCGGCGCATGCGGACGCCCCCTGACATAGGCAAACGTTGTTTCATCCGGCGCGATCATCCCGAAGCGGGCCCCGCCTTCGATAGACAGGTTGCACAGGGTCATCCGGCCTTCCATCGACAGGCCTCGAACGGCGCTGCCGGCATATTCAATCGCATGTCCCTGGGCGCCGTCCGCACCGAGCATTGCGATCCAGTTGAGCGCAATGTCCTTCGCGCTCACGCCCGGACCAAGCTCCCCGTCTATCCGGATGCGCATGGCGGCGGGTTTTTTCTGCCAGATCGTCTGCGTCGCCAGCACATGCGCCACTTCCGTTGCACCGATGCCGAATGCAAGCGCGCCGAATGCGCCGTGTGTCGAGGTGTGGCTGTCGCCGCAATTGACCAGCAGGCCGGGAAGGGTCAGACCCTGCTCCGGGCCGACAACGTGAACGATCCCCTGTCCGGGATCGTTCAGGTCGAACAGCTTCAGACCATGTCTTGCGGCATTGGTCCGCAGGGTCTCGATCATGTAGGCAATCCGGGGGGCGAGATCGCTATTGCGCGTCCGCGTGGGGGCGTAGTGATCTACCACTGCAAAGGTAAGCCCCGGTTCCGCGACCGGAGCTCCGCGCTCCGCCAGCTTTGCGAACGCATGGTGCGAGCCTTCGTGAACAAGGTGCCTGTCGACCCACAACAGGGAGGACCCGTCTTCGCGCAGTATGATTTCATGCGCAGACCAGAGCCTGTCCAGGAGTGTGTGCGGCGCCGTCATGCGGGATCACCCGGGGGTTTCCCGATCGCAGGTTCCCAGTGGCGCGTGTTGCCATCGCCGACCCTCGTGAGCGGCATTTCGAGCCGGAACATGTCGGGCCGGTAGAGCCCGGACAGGTATTCAACCCCGTTGCCGTTGACATCGCGCACCACTCGCCGCAGCGAAAGCAGGGGCGATCCGACGGCAATTCCGAGCGCCTCGGCAACGTCCGGTCCGGCAAGCGTGGCCGAGACCGATTGATGGGCGTCCTTGATCTGGACCCCGCTCAGCTCCAGAAGCTTGAACAGGGGGGTCGTCGCCAGATCGTTTTCGGAATAGTTTGCGGCTATCGTCGCGGGCACGTAGGTCGTCAGATGCGAGAACGGCGTTCCGCCGGTGCTGCGCACGCGCGTTGCGATCTGAACCTGTTCCTTCGGTTCGAGCCGCAGCGAACTGGCAACGAATTCAGGCGCAGGTCCGTAGGAAAAGGACAGCAGGCGGGCAGTGGTGTTCTGTCCCATCTCCACAAGCTGGGGCATCAGCGTGGCGAGGTTCATCGCCATCGGTTTTTCCCGTTGCCCCGATGTGCGTACCGTCGTGCCGCTGCCGGCACGCCGGACGATCAGACCGGCCTCGGACAGCGCATCCAGGGCCTTGCGGATCGTCACGCGGGAGACGCCGAACAGCTCGGCAAGTTTTTGTTCGGGAGGAAGGTTCTTGCCGTCTTCAAGCCGGCCGTCCGCGATCTGGTCGCGGAGGGACAGATAGACCTGCCGCGCCTTGGCCCCTTCCGGAAGCAGCGATTTTGCAGGCTTGTTCACGACCAAAAATCCTCCCTGATCTTCGCATAATGTTATCGCCGGTTTTAAAAAGATCAAGCTTCGGTACGATTGATTTGTCTTTTTCTGTCTTAACAACATATAAAAATTAGTATTATAAAAAATACAAATATCGGGAGGGAGGCGGAATGCCGATCGTTGAACTGCATCTCTTGAAAGGCTACGGGGCCGACGAGAAACGACGCCTCCATGAGGCGCTGACGGATGCCGTCCGCCTTGTCGTGCCAGCCGGGCCGGATGCCATCACGGTCATGGTCCACGAGATGGAAGCCGAAAACTACTCCCGCGGTGGCAGGCACCGCGCCGGAGCGCCGGCATTGCCGGACCCGGTCGACATCGTCCGACGGTTCCTCAATGCCATGGAGGCCCGCGAGATCGAAAAGGCCGAGTCGATGCTGGCGGCCGGCTTCTCGATGCGTTTTCCGGGAACGGCGCCGATGCACACCCTGCCGGAACTGCTTGACTGGGCCGGGCCGCGCTATCGGTTCGTCAGGAAAACCTATGACGGATTTGACGCCATGCAGAGCCGTGACGAGGCCGCAATCGTGTACTGCCGGGGCACCCTGTCCGGCGAATGGCCTGACGGGACGCCGTTCGAAGGCATTCGTTTCATCGACCGGTTCGAAATCGAAGCGGGCAGGATCACGCGGCAGGACGTGTGGAACGACATTGCGGAGGTTAGGGCGCAAGCATGAGCGAAATCGATGCCATTACCTTGTCGGTCCTGTCCGGCCGCATGGAACAGATTGCCGACGAGATGGACGCGACGCTGTTCCGGGCGGCCTTCAACCCGATCATCGCCGAGGCGCATGATGCAAGCCACGGGCTCTACAGCGCGGCGACCGGCGACACGCTGGTGCAGGGAAAGTCCGGTTTGCCGATTTTCGTCGGCGTGATGGCCTTCGCGGTCAAGGCCGTCATTGAAAAGGCCGCCGCCGACGGTGATTTGCAGGACGGTGACATCTTCATCTTCAACGACGCCCATATCGGTGGCACGCATCTGTCCGACATGCGCCTTGTCCGGCCCTATTTTCGGGATGGAAAGCTGTTCTGTTATCTCGCATCCGTCGGCCACTGGCACGATGTCGGCGGCGCTGTTCCGGGCAACTACAATCCGGCGGCAACGGAGGTGTTCCAGGAAGCCTTTGTTCTGCCGCCCGTACGCCTCGCCCGGGCCGGCGCAATCAATCAGGACATCATTGACATCCTGCTCAGGAACACGCGGCTGCCGCAATCGGCAATGGGCGATCTCAACGGCCAGCTCGGTGCGCTGGATCTCGGCGTCAGGCGTATGGACGAACTGCTGGATGAATACGGGGCGGAGATGGTCTCCGCAGCGCTTGATGCTCTCAGTCACCGTGCCGAAGCGCTGATGCGCTCGGAACTCCAGGACCTGCCGGACGGGCGCTGGGAGGCGGAAGACTTCCTCGACAATGACGGCATCACCGACGAGCCGCTGGCAATTCGGGTCGCGCTGGAAATCAGCGGCGACCGGATGACGCTCGATTTTGCGGGGTCTGCGCCGCAATGCGCCGGGCCGGTGAACATTGCCTTGCCGACGACGGTCGCCACCGCCTATGTCGCAATCAAGCATATCTTCCCGGCGCTTCCTGCGAATGCCGGCGTGATGCGGCCGATCACCGTGGAAGTCCCCGAAGGCTCGCTGCTCTCGGCAGAGTTTCCAAGCCCGACGGGCGGATATACGGAAACGATCCTGCGCATGATCGACGTGATCTTCTCCGCCTTTGCCAAGGCGGCACCCGAGCGGGTGGTCGCCAACGCCTACGGCACGATCAACGCGCTGTCGATTGCCGGCAAGCGCAGCAACGGCAAGCCGTGGGTCATGTTCAGCTTCTATGGCGGCGGCCATGGCGGTTCGCCGGAAAGCGACGGTCTCAATCACGGCAACGCACCGATTTCGACGGCGACGATCCCGCCGATGGAAATCCTTGAAGCCGCCTATCCGGTGATGTTCCGCACCTGGGCCCTGCGCCCCGACAGCGCCGGCGCGGGACGGCACCGCGGCGGATTGGGCGCGGTCTACGAGATCGAGGTGCTTGAGGAAAACGGCGCAGAAGCGTTTCTCTTCGGCGAGCGCGGCCGGTTTGCGCCCAAGGGGATCGCCGACGGCGGCGATGGTGCCTTGAATCGATTTTCCTTCGAACAGGATGACGGATGGGAAACACCGCCGCTGGCCTCGAAGATGCGCGGCATCAGGCTGCGTCAGGGACAGGCCGTGCGTCTGGAAACGCCGGGTGGCGGCGGCTATGGCAAGGCGGAAGACCGCGCCCCGGCAGACGTCGCGCGCGACGTTGCAAGAGGCATGATGGACGAGAGCAGCGCTGACGAGCTCTATGGCAACAGCTGGCGGGAGGTGTCCTGATGAGCGGTCGCATGATCGGGGTTGATGTCGGCGGCACCTTCACGGACGTGTTTGTCCTGAACGAACAGGACGGAACCGCGGAAGTCGCAAAGGTCCCTACCACCCGGCCGGACCAGTCGGGTGGGTTTCTGGACGGGATATCGCAGCGGGTGTCCGATCTTTCGGAAATCTCCGTCGTGATCCATGGAACAACGGCCGGCACCAACGCCCTTTTGGAGCGCAAGGGTGCAAAAACCGGGGTCATCTGCACTGAAGGCCTGCGTGACGTGTTGGAAATGCGCCGCCGGGACCGGCCGCGCACCTGGGGCCTGCGTGGCGATTTCGAGCCGGTTGTTGACCGCCGCGACCGGTTGGAGGTTGCCGAGCGAACACTTGCTGACGGCTCGATCCGCACACCGGTCGATCTTGAAGCAGTGCGCGCCGCCGCGCGTCAGTTGCGCGAGCAGGGCTGCGAAGCGGTGGCGATCCTTTTTGCCAATGCCTACGCCAATGCGCAGAACGAAGCGGCGGCGGTGGAGGCCGTGCGCGAGATCTGGCCGAACCCGCATGTGTCGGCTTCCTCGGAGATCCTTCCCGAGATCCGGGAGTTCGAGCGGTTTTCGACGACGGCACTGAATGCCTATCTGCAGCCGGAAGTGTCCGGATACCTGCACAGGCTGGAAAACGCGCTGAAAGCGGGCGGGTTCGACGGCGAGTTCATGATCGTGCAGTCCAATGGCGGCGTGATGGCGGTCGATACCGCGTGCCGCCTGCCGGTGCGCACCGCCTTGTCCGGTCCGGCCGCAGGTGTGATTGCTGCGGGCTACATTGCCTCGTCCGCCGGTTTTCAGAACGTGATCACGGGCGACATGGGCGGCACCAGTTTCGATGTCTCGCTGATTTCGGACGGGCATTCCATGTTGTCGCCGCAGACCTCGATCGATTTCGGCATGGTGGTGCGCACGCCCATGATCGAGATCACCACCATCGGCGCGGGCGGCGGTTCGATTGCCTGGGTGGACAAGGGCGGTTTGCTCAATATTGGTCCTGAAAGTGCCGGATCGGACCCCGGCCCGGTCGCCTACGGCCTCGGTAACACCCGTCCGACGGTGACCGACGCCAACGTCGTCCTTGGTCGCATCGACCCGGACAACCCGATCGGCGGAAAGCTGACGCGGCTTGACGTTGAGGCTGCAGCCGCGGCGATCGACAAACATGTGGGAGAGCCTCTTTCGCTGGATACGGTCCAGGCCGCCGAGGCGATCCTCCGGGTCGCCAATTCCAGAATGGCGGGCGCGATCCGTCTCGTCAGCATCGAGCGCGGGTTCGACCCGAAACATTTCGCCTTCATGCCCTTTGGCGGCGGCGGCGCCTTGCATGCAGGCGCCATGCTCAGTGAAGTCGGGATCGCCCGGGCCATCGTCCCGCGCTATCCGGGCGTCACCTCCGCCATGGGCTGCGTCATCGCGGACATGCGCCAGGACTTCGTGCAGACAATCAACACGCTGGTCGACACGCTCGATGAAACGGCGCTGGGCAGCTTCATGCAATCACATGTCGACCAGGGCATGTCGCTGCTGGATGCGGCCAGAACCAGGTTTGAAACCCGCAGGCTGACATTCGAACTCGACATGGCCTATGTCGGTCAGACCCACACCGTGTCAGTCCCGCTGAATGTGAGTGCCGAGAACGGCAAGGTGGCGCCACCGACGCGGGCCGACATCGAAAGCGCGTTCGATACTGCCTATCAGGCAACGTTCGGCCGGCTTCTGAAGGGCGGGGTGAGACGGATCCTGAACCTGCGCAGCTCCGTGACCGGTCTGCGTCCGAAATTCGATCTCAGGGCGCTTGCACCTGTTGGAACCGATGCGCCCGAACCAAAGGCACGGCGCAAGGTGCATTTCGGTAATGAATGGCACGAGACGAGGATTTTCGACCGGCTGTCGCTTCCCGTCGAAACAGTGATCGACGGCCCGGCGATCCTGGAACAGCCGGATACGACGGTGCTCGTCGAGCCGGGCCTGCAGGCCAGGGTCGACGCCTACGGCAACACCATCATCGAACCTTCGGAGGGCCAGTCATGAGTGAACCGACCCAGTGGGACCTGAAGAGAACCGCCCTGCTGACGATCGATCTGCAGAATGACTTCCTCCATCCGCAAGGCGCCTATGGCCGCGCAGGTCAGCGAGCCGACAGCATCGCGGCGCTGCCCGCCCGCATCAGGCCGCTTGTCGACGCCTTGAGAAAACGCGGCGGCCACTACATCTCGGCGCAGTTCACGCTTGTGCCGGACGCCGACGGCGAACCGTTGATCGCCGCACACCTGAAGAAGTTGAGACCCTTCCTCGGCAAGGGCGACTTTGCACCGGGCAGCTTCGGCAACACGCTGGTGGATATGCTCTACCCGGCGGACTTCGTTGTCGAGAAGGTTGCCTATTCGGCGTTCTACCAGACCCGCCTGGAATACATCATGCGGGCCGTCGGCATCGACACGCTCATCGTCGGCGGCATTGTCACCAATGGCGGTGTCGCGTCGACTTTGCGGGACGCGCATCTGCGCAACATCGACACGGTTCTTCTCACCGACGGCAGCGCGGCCTTCGACAACAAGGTGCATGAGGCGACGCTGCTGTCGCTCGGAACGGTGACCGCTGAAATGTCGTGTAAAGAAGTGCTGGCCTGGCTGGAGAAAACGTCATGAGCCTCAAAACCCGTCTCCAACAGAACAGGATCCTTGTCGCGCCGGGTGTCTATGATGGCCTGACGGCGGCAATCGCGGCCTCGGCGGGCTTCGAGGCGCTCTACCTAAGCGGCGCGGCGGTGGCCTATACGCGTCTCGGCAGGCCCGATATCGGGCTGACCTCCGTGACCGAAATGACGGAAACCATGGCGCTGATCGCGGACAGGACCGACCTGCCCGTCATCATCGATGCGGATACCGGCTTCGGCAACGCGCTCAATGCACAGCGCACGATGGGGCTATACGAGCGGGCGGGCGCGTCGGCGCTCCAGGTCGAAGACCAGACATATCCGAAACGCTGCGGTCACCTGTCGGACAAGTCGCTCATTCCGGCCGCGGAGATGGCGGGCAAGGTGAAGGCGATGGCGGATGCGCGCCGGTCAGCCGAAACACTGATCATTGCGCGCACGGATGCGATTGCCGTTGAGGGATTTTCAGCGGCGATCGACCGCGCCGAAACCTACCTTGAGGCCGGTGCCGACGTCCTGTTTGTCGAAGCGCCGCAATCCCGCGAACAGCTTTCCGGCATCGCAAAGCACTTTGAAGGAAGGGTGCCGCTCCTGGCCAACATGGTGGAAGGCGGCGCCACGCCGATCACCGGCGCGGATGATCTGGAAGAACAGGGCTATTCCATCGTCATCTTCCCCGGCGGGATCGTGCGCGCCATCGCGCGCACGGCGGGCGACTATTATCAAAGCCTCCTTGAGAACGGCAGCAACAGGCCCTTCGCCGCGCGGATGTATGATTTCGACGGTCTCAACGGAGTGATCGGAACGGCCGAGATGCTGGCGAAGGGGGCCGCCTATGATCGCGACGAAAGTTGAGGTCGCGCCGCCACCCGACACGTTCGACCTGGACTGTGAAACGCTGATTGTCGGCGCGGGTGCGGGCGGGCTGGTTGCAGCGCTTGCCGCACACGAGGCCGGACAATCCGTTCTCGTGATCGAGGCGGACCCGGTTCCCAGGGGCTCTACCGCGCTCTCCGCCGGCCTGATACCGGCAGCCGGAACGAGGGCACAGGCACAAGCCGGGATTGCGGATACTGCCGCGCAGTTTGCCGCCGACATACAGGCGAAGGCCGGCAACGAGAACGAGCAGGCGCTGGTCGACCGGCTGGCTGTCAATTCCGCGCCGGTGATCGACTGGCTGACCGAAACACATGGTCTGCCCTTCACGGTGATTACCAATTTCGACTATCCGGGCCACAGTCGGCGGCGCATGCATGGTTTGCCGACACGCTCAGGTGCGGAGCTGATCGACACGTTGCGCGCGACCTGCGAACGGGCGGAGATCGACATCATCTGCGAGCGGCGTGCGGTGCGCCTCTTTCGCGACGGCGATCATGTTGCAGGTATTGGGGTTGTGTCTCCGGACGGCGGCGCTGAGACGATTGGCTGCCGGAAGCTGATCCTTGCCTGCAACGGTTTTGGCGGCAATCGGGAACTCGTGACAAAACATCTCCCCGAAATAGAGAACGGCCTCTGGTTCGGCCACGACGGCAATCGCGGCGAAGCCGTCTTGTGGGGTGGCGAGATCGGCGCGGATCTCAAGCATCTCGGAGCTTACCAGGGGCATGGAAACGTCGCCCATCCGCACGGGATCCTGATCACCTGGGCGGTGATTACCGAAGGTGGTGTTCAGGTGAACCGGGAGGGCGTGCGGTTCTGGAACGAGGCGCAGGGCTATTCGGAAGCTGCACGGGCCGTCCTTTCCCAGCCCGGTGGAGAAGCATTCGCGATTTTCGACAGCCGCATTGCGGAGATCGCGCGCCAGTTCGAGGATTTCAAACAGGCCGAAGCCGCCGGGGCTATCAAGACGAGCGCGACGCTCGAGGGGCTGGCACTGGAACTGGGGCTTCCCGATGGGCCTTTTGAGGAAACAATCGGCTCGTTACCGCAGGGCGGTACCGATGTTTTCGGCAGGCGGTTCGCAAACCAGAGCCTGGAAGCGCCCTATTGCGGGGTGCGGGTCACGGGAGCCCTGTTTCATACGCAAGGGGGTTTGCGCACCGATGAGGAAGCGCGCGTGATGCGGACGGACGGATCGTCGTTTGCCAATCTCTTTGCCTGCGGCGGCGCCGCGTGCGGTGTTTCAGGCACGTCCGACAGCGGTTACCTGTCGGGCAACGGTCTTTTGAGCGCCGTTGTTCTGGGGCGTCTCGCGGGAGCTGCACCGCCGGTCTAGCACACAACAGTTCCGGTCAGATCCGCCGGTAATTTCATGTCGCCTGCAGGAGCGCCTCGGCTTCGATTTCGACCTTGTGGTCGCCGATCAGCCCGGCAACGACAACAAGCGTGTTGGCCGGTTTGATGCCGGAAAAGACACGTCCATGGGCCCTCGAAATGTCGAGTACATCCGCCTCGTCGACGATGTAAATCCGCGTCCTCACCACGTCATTGGCGCTGGCGCCCAATGCGGTCAGTGCCGCCAGGATCTTGTCGAGAATGTAGGTCGTCTGCGCACCGGCATCGCAGGGCGCGACCGCCCGGGCAGCGCCGGCAACGGCCGTCGTGCCCGAAACGAGGATCCTGTTGCCGATCTTCTGGGCACGGCAATAACCGGCAATCTCTTCCCAGTCCGAACCGGTGAGCACTTTTGTGGCGTCCGGGCGATGGGGTGCGGCGACCGCATCATGGGCGAGCGGCATCTCCGCAAGATGATGGCTCAGGTCCCCCGACGCGGTCAGGAATGGCGGTTTGCGATACTCGTCGCCGCAGTCTCCGGGAACCTCCCTGGTTGCGCGAAAGGCCTGTTCAAGCCGCTCGTGATCTTCAGGGTCCAACTGGAAGGAAAAGGGCTTGCGGTTGTCGGCGATATGTTCGGTTTCACCAATCCGGGCGCCAACGATGATCCCGGCGACCGCGTCCTGTTCCAGAACCCAGCGCGTTGCCACATTTGCGATCGAGACGCCGTGCTTTCGGGAAATCTCGCTTGCTGCGGACAGGATCCCCTGAAAGCCTGACCAGCCTCCGGCAGCGTCGATGAAGCGCTTGTATTTCATCTTCGACCAGTCGCTGATCTCCGCGGGTTCGGGCTTTCCGAGCCACCGGTCCGACAGGAAGCCGCCGCACAGCGTGCCGTATCCAAGCAGCCGGACACCCCGCTCGGCGCAAAGCTGCGACAGCGCACCGCGCGCGCGCCGATCGATCATGGAAAAAGACACCTGGTTGGTGACCAGCGGGATGCCGTCCGACAGCGCCAGCCGAAGATGTGCGGCATCGAAATTGGTGACGCCGAGCGCCTTGATGAGGCCTTCCTGCTGCAGCCGCGTCATCTCGTGGAGGGCGTCCAGCCAGGCGGGATGCTCGAAGCTCCACCAGTGAAACTGCAGAAGATCGATACAGTCCGTGCCGAGCCGGTCCAGCCGCTCCTGAACGCCCCGGCGCACGATGCCCGCCGTCATCGGACCGGGTTCGGGGCACCACTTGGTAAAGACTTGGGGGCGCACGCCCGCGCCATACCTTGCCAGCAGCCGGCCGGAAATGATCTCGGCGCTGCCGTAGTGATCGGCCATGTCGAAGGTGGAGAAGCCGGCAGAGAAATAGGCCTCCAGATCGTCGGCGGCTTTCTCGGGATCAAGCGTGACCCCGTCCTTTTCCATGTCCGCCACCTGCCAGAGGCCGGTCAGGATGCGGCTGATCTCCAGTCCGTCTGCAAGTGTCTGGCGGGGCGGCACGGCTGTCATCACGGTCCCTCAGCTTTCCGGCAGCAGCAGTTTGAAACTGCGTTCGATATCCAGCGCAAGCGCCCGTTGCGCGGCCTTGCGGTCGGATTTCCTCAGGGCGGCGATGATCTCTTCGTGGTGAATGTGTTCGGGGATTTCGTTCGCGGCCCGCTCCTGTACCACGAGATTCAGAAACGCGCCGTATTGAAGCCAGAGCGCCTCGACGAGCGGCAGGATCACCCGTGAGCGCGCGTGGCGGTAAAGGCTGAAATGGAAATCGTAATTCTGTTTGAGATCCGGCATGTCGCTGTCGGTGCGCGGCGCTGAAATGATGTCTTCAAGTGCATCGATACCGCCGGCGTTCAGATGGTCCATGGCCTCTTCAAGCAGCAGCGCCTCGAGGGCAAGACGTGCCGATTTCAGTTCGCGCATCCGCTCCGCGTCGAACGGCGGGACTTCCAGCGTCCGGCTCGGCGTATCGACAAGCGCACCCTCGGCGACCAGACGTCTGACCGCCTCGCGGACCGGCGTCATGGAGGTGCCCAACTGGTCCGCCAGCGTGCGCAGGCTGACCGTCTCCCCTGGGGCAAATGCGCCGCGCGTGAAGGCTTCACGCAGAGCGTCATAGGCACTCTCGCGCAGCTTCGACTGGTCTATCCTTGCGATTTTCGGCGCACTCATCTCCGCCCCACGGACCCGTGCCGGGTTTCTTTCCTTGACAAGTTCATTTTGTGACATGGTATAAAATATCACAGATCACACGCAAGGCGCCAAACCTAAAAAAGTGGGGAGCGGTGGCGGGTAAAGGGAACACACACCTGGATGACATGATGCCCGAGCGAGACGACGGTTTCTGGCTGTATGACCTGAAGGTCGAAACGGTGCTGGACGGCCGGACGCCGGTCTGCCGGCACATTGAGGGGGAAAGTTTCTCCGTCGAGGGGGAGGCGCTCGTGTTTGACAAGTGCCAGCGCGTCTCCATGTATGCGCTTGCGGCGGTCTTGCCGCTGCTGCCGGCAAAGCAGCGCGACACGCACCCCAATGACTGGATGTCGACGGATGCCGAAGTCGCCTGTGCCGACCCGCATTGCGGCGGACGGTTCCGGATCACACGCACTGCCAGGCGCTGGTTCTCCCACTCTGAAACGACGGGCCTGCCGGAGACGCGCAGCACGCCCTATTGGCGGAAGGAAGACGCCGAATGAGCGTGGAAACCGCAGCGCTGCGCCCCGGTTACGAGATCTCGCGCGTCATCAAGGGCGGTTGGCAGCTTGCGGGCGACCACGGGCCGGTCGAGCCGCGGGCAGCCATCGCCGACATGGAGGCCTTCCTGGATGCCGGCATCACGGCATTTGATTGCGCCGATATCTATACCGGCGTCGAGGACATGATCGGCACCTTCATTGCCGATCTGCGCAAGCGCCGCGGCTCGGAAGTGGCTGACAGGGTACAGGTGCACACGAAACTCGTGCCCGATCTTGAACGCCTGGAAAACCTCGCCGATGCGGACGTCGAGGCAATCGTCGACAGGTCGCTGAAAAGGCTCCGGATCGAGCGACTGCATCTGGTTCAGTTCTACTGGTGGGACATGTCGCTCGGCAGCCCGGTTCGCGCGATGGAAGTCCTCAAGCGTTGCCAGGAAAAGGGCAAGATCGCCAATCTGGGCGTGACCAACTGGGATGTTGCGGAGACCGCGCCTTTTCTCGACGGCGGGATCGATCTCGTGTCGACCCAGGTTCAGTATTCGCTGCTCGACAGGCGGCCGGAAACCACACTCGTTCCCTGGTGCGCACGGAACGATGTCGGTCTCTTGTGTTACGGCACCCTGGCCGGCGGATTTCTGACCGAAGCCTGGCTCGGGCAGCCCGATCCCGGATACGCCTTCGAAAACAGGTCCCTGGTGAAGTATCGCCTGATCATTGATGAATGCGGGCCCTGGCCCGCGTTTCAGGCCTTGCTGCAGTGCCTCAAGCAGATCGGCGACAGGCACGGCGTGTCGCTGAGTTCTGTCGCAACCCGCTGGGTTCTGCAGCAGCCGCAGGTCGCGGCTGCGATCGTCGGTGCAAGATACGCGCGGCATTTGCCGAAGACACTGGAGGTTTTCCGCTTCCACCTTGATGAGCAGGATCTCGCGCGCATAGCCGGTTGCCTCGACGCGGCGCCGGGTCCTTCCGGCCCGGTGTTCGCATTGGAGCGTGACAGAAACGGCCGCCACGGGCGCATCATGAAGTACAATCTGAACACGAGGCCTGACGACACGGTGCTGGGGGCGTCCAATGGATGATGCGATCCTCAAGCTGACCGGTGTCAGCCGGTCTTTCGGAGACTTCAAGGCGGTCGATGACGTCACGCTGGATATCCGCGAGGGATCGATCACCGGCCTGATCGGACCGAACGGTGCAGGCAAATCAACGCTTTTCAACGTGATTGCAGGCGAACTGGCACCGTCATCCGGTTCGGTAAGCCTGTCCGGAACGGACGTGTCCAGACTTCCGCCGGATCAGCGGTTTGCGCTCGGACTTGGCCGGACCTTCCAGATCCCGCGTCCATTCGCCCGCATGAGCGTTCTGGAGAACGTCATGCTGGCCCCGCTTGCGCAGACGGGAGAAACGCTGCTGGGTGCCGTGTTCGGCAAGGCGCGCATTCGCGAACAGGAAAAAGCCATCCGCAACCGCGCTCTTGAAGTCCTTGATTTCTTGACGCTACGACCCGTCTCGGATCAGCCCGCCGGCAAGATTTCGGGCGGCCAGATGAAGCTCCTGGAGCTCGCGCGCGTCCTCATGGGCGACCCGAGACTGATCCTGCTGGACGAACCCGCAGCCGGCGTCAATCCGGCTCTGACCGAAGTGCTCATCGAAAAGATCGAGGAACTGAACCGGGGCGGCAAGACCTTCCTCATCATCGAACACGACATGGATTTCGTGATGCGCCATTGCGATCCGGTGATCGCGCTGGCCGAGGGCAATGTGGTGTTCCAGGGCACGTCCGCTGAAGCCCAGTCCAATCCGGTTCTGCTGGAAGCGTATCTGGGGGCGCCGGTCGATGCCTGACGCGTTGCTGCGGATCGAGACACTGACGGCGGGATACCGGCCGGACCTTCCGATCCTGCGCGGTGTGTCGCTGGAAGCGCAAGCCGGGAAACTGACGGCGATCATCGGCCCGAACGGGGCCGGCAAGTCCACCCTGATCAAGGCCGTTGCCGGTCTCTTGTCGATCACCGAGGGCCGCGTCCTGCTGGAAGACAGGGAGATCACCGGCCTGGCGCCGGACCGCCTGTCGCAGGCCGGGATCGCCTACGTTCCCCAGACCGACAACGTCTTTCGCACCCTCACGATCCAGCAGAATCTCGATCTGGTCCTGAAGTCTCATCGCAATCCGGCGGACCGGGTCCGCGCGCTGTTCGAGCGGTTCCCCGTACTTGGCGAAAAAAGGCGCGACAGGGCCGGGTCGCTCTCCGGCGGGCAGCGTCAGTTTCTGGCCGTCGCGCTTGCGCTTGCGGTCGAACCGCGGCTGATCCTCATGGACGAACCCTCCGCGGGTCTGTCGCCCAAGGCCGCCGAAGAGGTGCTCGATCACGTGAAGCAGCTGACCCGTCAGGGCGTTTCCGTGCTGTTGGTCGAACAGAATGTGAAGCAGGCCCTCAAGCGCGCCGACCATTGTTACGTTTTGGCGGAAGGCCGGAACCAGATCGACGGCCCGGCGCAGGACCTGCTGGCGGATCCGGCGCTGGGCCGGATCTATCTCGGCGGCGAACGGAAGGGGGCGGCATGATCCAGCATCTTGTCGACGGCATCCTGGTCGGTTCTTTCCTGTCGCTCGGTGCGATCGGACTGACGATGGTGATGCACATCCTGCGGTTCGCCAATTTCTCGCATGCCGAACTTCTGTCGATCGGCGCCTATTGCGCGCTGGTCTTCGACAGGCTGTTCGAGAGCCTGCTGCCGGTGCTGGCGGCCAAGATCGGCCCCTTGTCCATGACGGGTGCGCTCCTGCTCTCGATCCTCATCTCGATGGGGGTGACGGGCCTGTCCGCAGTCCTGATCGACAAGCTGGTGTTCCGCCGTGTCCGGCAGAAAGGCGGCGAACTTTCGATGGTGTTCGCCTCTTTTGGCATGTCGCTCGTCATCCGCAATGTCATCGGGCTTGTCTTCGGTCTGTCCAGCGAGCTCTATTCCCGCGACATCGCGTTTGCCATGGTCCTGTCCCGCGACCCGCTGCTGCTGGTGAAACCAGACCAGGTGTTCGTCTTGGTCGCCGCACTGGTGATCATGTTCGCGCTCTACCTTCTCTTCTCGCGCACCACGATCGGCTTTGCGCTCAGGGCGATCGCCGAGAACCCGAGCCTTGCCCAGGTGCACGGCGTCAATCTGAAGAAGATGATCGCGCTGGTCTGGATCATGGGTGGAGCGCTGGGCGCGATAGCAGGCGTCTTTTACGGCCTCAGCTACCAGATCACGCCCGTAATGGGGCGGGACCTCGTACTGCCGATATTCGCCGCCACGATCGTCGGCGGGATCGGCAGCGTCTACGGCGCGGTGCTTGGCGGTTTCATCGTCGGGGTTGCGTCCAACATCGCCCTGGTGGTTCTGCCGTCCGGTTACAGCCCCTCGGTTCCCTTCCTGATGATTCTTCTCGTGCTCCTCATCCGGCCGAACGGACTCTTCGGGGAGGCGCGGGCATGATCGGCGTTGTCTCCTATCTCGTGTTCTTCACCACGGTTGCCGCCATTCTCGGCATCGCGGTGCTCGGCCTGAACCTGCAATGGGGCAACACCGGCCTTTTCAATGGCGGTGTCGTCGCTTCGTTCGGGGCCGGCGCCTACGGCACGCTTATCCTGGGCGGCGCGCCGCAGGACAGTCAGCTGGGCGGGTTCGAGCTGTTCTATCCGCTCGCGCTTCTGGGGGGCATGGTTGCGGCCGGCATTCTGGCCTGGGCGGTGGGTCGGCTCACCTTGCGGCTGCGGCACGACTATCTGGCGATTGCCACATTCGGTGTGGCGGTCGCCTTCGAAAACGTCATGCGCAATGCGACCAGCATAACCGGCGGCGCGCAGGGCATACGCGGTTTCGAACGTCCGTTCAGGCAGATGCTCGGCGACGGCTTCACCTACAACGTGGCGTTCCTGATCGTCGTCCTTCTCATTCTCTTCGCGGTCTACATTTTCCTTGAGCGCCTCACCGTCTCGCCTTTCGGCCGGTTGCTGCGCGCGATCCGGGAAGACGAAACCGCGGCCAGATCGCTGGGCAAGTCACCGGACAGGATCCGCCTGATTTCCTTCGTGACCGGTTCGGTTATCATCGGTCTTGCCGGTAGTCTCTACGGCACGTTCTACGCCTTCGTCAGTCCGCAGGATGTTCTGCCCATCCTGACGTTCCAGATCTGGGCCATGCTGATCGTGGGCGGCGCCGGAAATGCCAGGGGTGCACTTGCCGGCGCCTTTCTGATCTGGGGCGCCTGGACCTTTTCCGGCTGGGCCCTGTCCCGCTTCGCACCTGTCGAAGCACAACTCTACACCGGCTCGATCCAGTTCGTGCTGATCGGTCTGGTGATTGTCGGCATGCTGCTCTGGAGGCCTCAGGGCCTGTTCCCCGAGCGGCTGATCGTTTCCCAACCCGGCCGGAGCCGGGAGAAAACACAAGCAGAGGGGTTCACATGAGAACGTTACTTACGATTGCGGCCTTCGCGGCCGGCGTGTCGGCTCTTGGAACGGGAGCGCACGCACAGGACTGCACCACGAAGATCGGTGCGACGCTGCCGACCTCGGTCGACTGGGGCCGGCCGATTGCCGAGGTTGCGCAGTTTGCCGTCGACCAGGTGAACGAGGCCGGCGGTGCCGCGGGATGCCAGATCGAAATGGTTCTGCGCGACACCCAGGTCGATCCCAAGGTCGGCGTCGATGCGGCCAAGGCACTGGTTGATCTGGAAGGCGTCAATGTTCTTCTCGGCGCGGTCTCGTCGGGCGTTTCGATGCCCATTCTGACCTCCGTCACGGTCCCCGGCGGCGTCATGCAGATGTCCTGCTGCTCGTCCTCGACGGCCTTCACCAAGCTCTCCGAGGAAGGCAAGACCAACGGCCTCTGGTTCCGCACATTCGCAACGACGGCCGTTCAGTCCGCGATGGCCGCGAAAGTGGCGTCCGACAAGGGCTACAAGAAGATCGCCGTCCTCTACAAGAACGACGACTGGGGCCAGGACATGGCCCGCCTGATCGCAGCCGACTTTGCAGCGGCGGGGATCGAAATCACATCGTCCGTCGCCATCAACGATGCCCAGCCGTCCTACCGCGCAGAAGTGACCGAGGCGATCGGCGGCCAGCCCGAGGCGCTCTACCTCGCGCTTTACCCGAATGAAGGCACATCCGCGGTCCGCGAATGGCTGTCTCTCGGCGGGACCCAGGACATGATCCTGGCGAACTCGCTCAAGTCCGACGAGTTCAGGGACAATGTCGGCCTGCAATATCTCGGCAATGCGCTTGGCACCGACACGGCGTCGCCGCGTGTTGCCAGTGCCGATGCGTTCAAGGCCGCCTACGTGGAGAAATTCGGTTCCGAGCCGAACGGTCCCGGTCTTGCCAACAGCTTCGATGCTGCAATGCTGGCCCTCCTGGCGATGGAAGCGGCCGGCAAGGACGCATCCGGCGCCGATATCGCCGCCGCGGTCGCCAAGGTGACGGACCCGAACGGCACCCCGGTCACGGCGGATGTCGCCGGCTTCACCGCCGCCAAGGAGACGCTCGCCGGAGGTGGCACGGTCAAGTATCAGGGCGCAACCGGCGACGTACGCTTCGATGCAAACGGCGACGTTTCCGCGCCGGCGGTTGTCTGGAAATTCACCGATAGCGGCACGGAGGAAGTGGAGTATCTCTCCCTCACCCAGGTCGATGACTTCATCGCGTCGTTGAAGAAGTAAGCGAAAAACCTCTCGATACCCGCCGTTGCTACCGGCGGGTATCGGACAGGGCCTCAGAGCTCGTTCACGGGCACCTTCAGGAATGTCTTGCCGCTGTCATCGGCAGGCGGCAGCTTGCCTGCGCGCATGTTGACCTGGATGGACGGAATGATGAGCTTGGGCATGGAGAGCTGCGCATCCCGTTCGGTGCGGAACTTCACGAACTCTTCCTTCGATTTGCCGCCGCCGACATGGATGTTGTGTTCCTTCTCGTCGCCGACGGTCGTTTCCCACTGGATGTCCCGCCCGTTCGGGCCATAGTCGTGGCACATGAAGAGGCGCATGTCCTCCGGAAGTGAGAGCACCTTCTGGATCGAATCGTAGAGGATCGCCGCGTCGCCTCCGGGGAAATCCGCGCGGGCCGACCCGCCGTCCGGCATGAACAGCGTGTCTCCGGCAAAGGCCGCATTGCCCATCACGTGCACCATGCAGGCCGGCGTGTGGCCTGGAGTTGCCATGGCGAACGCCGTCATCTCGCCGATCTGGTAGGTGTCGCCATCCTGAAACAGGCGATCAAACTGGCTGCCGTCGCGCTGGAACTCCGTGCCTTCGTTGAAGACCTTGCCGAAGGTTTCCTGGATGACCGTGATCTGGTCGCCGATGCCAAGCTTGCCGCCGAGCTTCTGCTGGATATAGGGGGCACCCGACAGGTGATCCGCATGGACGTGGGTTTCGATCAGCCATTCGAGTTCAAGCCCGTGTTCCTCGATAAAGGCGATGATCTCGTCCGCATTGTCATACGTGATCCGCCCTGCGGCGATATCGATATCCATGACACTGTCGACAACGGCGCAGGCCTTTGAGGCCGGATCCTTGACGACGTAGCTGATCGTGTTCGTCGCCGGATCGAAAAAGGCCTTCACGTCCGGAACGACCGCCATGTCGACAGGATAATTGGACCTTATCATCTGTGTCTCCTCTGACAGGTGCCTGCCCCAACGATATTTTTTAAGAATCGCGCATCCGATGGATCGATGCAACGTCTTTCACCCGTCATCGGGCATCAAAATCGTCACAGGAGAACGTGAAGTGACAGCGCCGTCGCAGCCCGCTCGGTCGCCCCTCAAATGTGTTGCGCGATGTCGTCGGCATGGATGCCGGCACAGTCGACAACCGGAAACGCCATCTCATCGGCTGTGAATACAGCGTTCAGATCCGTGCCTCCCAGCAGCACGGCTTCGGCCCCCCGGTCGACAAGCGCGCGGCCTGCGCGAAGAAAGACGTCTTTCAGTTCGTATCTCAGTTCCTGGCTCGGCACTCCCGCCTGTACCAGCGTCACATAGGCCTCGTGGACATGTTTCAGGTCACTCCCTGCCGGTGCCAGGACATCGACGGGTGCGAGCTTGCCGTACATGCCGGAGCGCATCACCGGTTCCGTGCCGAGGATGCCGACACGCGCCATGTCCTTTGCACGCAACCAACGAGCAAGGCTTTTGGTGAGATCGAGGATTGGCAAGGGGGAAATCTCCGCGAACGCATCGATACAGAAATGACCGGCGATCGAGGTGACGACGACGTTGTCGGCGCCGGCGGCCATGAGTCTTCTGGCGAGGCGCAAATAGATGTCGCATTGTGCAGCGCCGTCGCCCGCCGTCAGATTGGCGAGCAGGGTTGGAGCGTCAGCGTGAACGATGGTCAGCTCCAGGTCGCGGCCCTTCTCCGCGGCCAGTCTTATCAGTCGGCGGTAGTAGAAGTCGGTGGCGGCCGGGCCGATGCCGCCGATCAAGCCTATGTGCAAGATGTGCCTCGCGAAATTGAAAGGGGTTGCTCGGGGAAACTTATCCCGGCTCGCGGCAAACTCAAGTCAGGTTGTTTCGATCGGTTTGCTTCTGAGCCGTCCGACGGTTTCCGGCTCCGCACGCCGACAGGCAACGGGGGGCAGGCCTTTTGCGATCTGCGTCATGTCTTCCAGGACAAGCGCGCCGATCTGCTGAAGGGCTGAGGTCAGGGCACCCGCGCGATGGGCGGAAAACAGGATGCCCGGAACCTTGCGGATCGGGTCGTCGGCAGCGACGGGTTCTTCCGGAAACACGTCCGTCGCGATGCGCAGGCGGCCGCTGGAGGCTTCTTTCGCGAGCGCCTCGAAATCGGCAATCGCCGCCCGGCTCAGGAGAACGAGCATCGCCTGATCCTGCATCATTGACAGCTTTTCGGCGTCCAGTAGGAGGGCATTCTCGGTGGTAATCGAAGCCACCACGAAAACCACCCGGTTCTGCCGCAACAGGTCCTCCAGCGAAACCGGTTCGACACCCAGACGGCGCAGGTGATTGTCGGGCAGCCAGGGGTCGTACGCTGAGACCTTTGCCTGGAACGGGGCAAGCAGCTTGTGAAGGGCGCGCCCGAGGTCGCCGAAGCCCACGAAGCCGATCCTGCTTCCGGTCAGCAGTTCGGCCTGCGTGTTGCCCTCAAGACCGTATTGTTCGGCTCCCGACAGAAAGTCGCCATGGCTGGTGTGAACGCCGCGTGCCAGTGACAGCGCCATGCACAGCCCCATCTCGGCGACGGGCAGCGCGAACACGGACGCCGGCGTCAGAACATGCACGCCGCGCCGCAGGCAGGCGTCATAGTCCACATTCGGGAGAAAATTCGTCTCGACATTGATCAGGGCCTTGAGCTTCACCGCCTGCGCAAGCCGGTCGGCCTCCATGGCGTCCTGGCTGATGACGATGTCGGCCTCCGGCAGATATCGGTTGAACGCCGCGTCTCGCTCGGCTGGGTCTATCTCGATCACGTCAAATTCGGAAAAGAACCTGCTGCGGTCGGCAGCGCTGAAGATCTCGTCAGTCTGGCGCGGAGCGGGATCGTAGAGAACGCGCATGTTTCGTTTCTCCCAAAAAACGATTTACAACATAAAACGTTTTTTCTAGCATTGACGCAAGGAGGAGTTTGTCGATGCCCGACAAGGCTGCGCAAAAGCAGCGGGGGTCGAGGCCGTCCATCCGCGATGTCGCGCGGCGGGCGGGCGTTTCACCCGGTTGCGTTTCCAATGTGATCAACGGCCGCCGCAAGCTGGACGATCCCATCGGCCGCGCCGTGCTCCAGGCGGTGCGCGATCTCGGATACCGCCGCAACACCATGGCCTCCAATCTGCGCAGAAGCCAAAGCCGCATCATCGGCCTCGTCATTCCCGATTTCGAAAACCCGTTTTTCGCTGAACTGGTTGCAAAGCTTGAGCATCGCGCCGAGGCCACCAACTACCGCATCGTTGCCACATCCAGCCGCGAAGACGCGGACATCGAGGCGCGGGAGATCGACGAACTGGTGGGCTGGCGCGTGGCGGGCGTCTTCGTGATCCCCTCGCTGTATTCCCGCGCCGCGGAGCTTGTTCAAGCCAACGAAACACCGTTCGTCTTTCTGGACCGCATCCAGCAGAACGCGGCAACCGACGGCGTCGGCGTCGACAACGCCGCCGCCAGTGCGGCCCTCATGCAGAAGCTGTTCGATGCCGGGCATCGCCGCATTGTCGTGGCGTATCTCGGAGACGGCATCGCCAATGTCGCCGAGCGGCTGGACGGGGTGCGTGCCGCCGTCGACAGCCATGCGCAGGACGTCACTGTCGATTACGTTCCGACCGGGGACAGCATCGAGGGCGCGCGCACCGCGCTCGCCGCCTATCTCGACAGGAACCCGGCTCCCGATGCCGTGTTCTGCCTGTTCAACACGGCAACACTGGCCGCCTATGGCCTGTTGCAGGAGCGCGGCCATGTCATCGGAACGGACACCGCCCTGGCCGGTTTCGATGACAGCGCCTGGATGGCCCATGTGCACCCGCCCGTCGCAGCCATTGTCCAGCCGACGGAGGAAATCGCCCGGGTCGCGTGGGAGCGTCTCCTGGCAAGGATCGAGGGCGGCAACGCTTCCCCGGAGACGATCCGCATCAATTGCCGGCTCGAGGCAAGGCAGTCGCTCGGTCTGCTCCAGAGGTAAGCGGGCGCAAGCAACAGCACCGGTGCGTGAGCGCCGGTCACAAAACAGAAGGTGACGAAGAAGCGCCGGTACAGCAGAGACGAAAAGTGGAGGAAAGCAAATGTTCAAGCAATTGACCGTAACTGCCCTCGTGGCGCTGCTGGCGGTACCAGCACAGGCCGAAACTTACGGTGTTCTGATGAAAACCCTGTCCAATCCGTTCTGGGGTGCCATGGAACTCGGCGTCCGCGACGGAGCCAGCGAGGCAGGCGTGGAATATTATCTGCAGGCTGTCGAGAGCGATCAGGCGGCTGAGCCGCAGCTCAATGTCTGCAACACGATGCTGGAGCGCCAGCCGGACGCGATGATCACCGCAGCCATCAACTCGACCATTCTGCTGCCCTGCCTGAAACGGGCAACGGAGATGGGCATTCCGGTCGTCGACCTCGACGGCAATCTCGATCACAAGATCGCAACCGATGCCGGCGTCGACATCGCCTTTTCCATCGGGTCCGACAACGTAGCGGCCGGTGCGCAGGGCGCCGAGTGGCTCGTCAGCCAGGTCGGCGCGGATGCCAAGGGACCGGTTCTGGTCATCGAGGGCCTGTCCGGAAACGTGACCGGTCAAAAGCGGGCCAACGGGTTCTCTGAAAAGCTCGCCGAACTGGCGCCGGGGCTCGAAATCGTTGCCTCTCTGCCGGGTGACTGGGACCGGGGCAAGGCGGCCAACATCACCAACGATATCCTGACCTCCAATCCGGAGCTCGTTGCCATCTTTGCGGCAAATGACGGCATGGCGCTTGGTGCGGTCGAAACGGTTTACGCGGCCGGCAAGGGCGATCAGGTCACCGTCATTGGCGTCGACGGCAACTCGGATGCGGTCAAGTCGATCAAGTCCGGCCGTCTGAACGCCTCGGTCGCGCAGTTGCCCTACCTCGTCGGCAAGCAGGCCGTTGAAATGGTCAAGGCCGGCGGCGACCAGCCGGACTGGGTCTATGTTCCGACCATGGTGCTGACCAAGGAGGTGCTGGAAGGCGGCTCCGACCCGATGCTCGAATACGTCAAGTAACAGCGGCCATGCGGGCCTGGAGCCTGGAGCGTTCGCCAGAACGCCGAAGACCCTCCGGGCCCGCATTTTCCGGGTGGGCATATGCTGAAAATTCTTGAAAGAACACACGTTCGGGCGGAGTCGCTGGCCGTTCTGCTTGTGCTGGTCGTCGTCATGGCGATCCTGTCGCCGGTAACCGGCTCCGGGGTGCGGGTCTTTCTGACCGCGAACAACTTCTTCAATATCATCCTCGCCAGTGCCACCTTCGGCATCCTGGCCATCGGCGCGACCTTCGTCATTAGCGCGGCGGGGATCGATCTCTCGCTCGGCTCCGTTCTGGGCCTCGCGTCGGTCACCGGCGCTGCGCTTGTCGTCACGCTCGAACTGCCCTGGTACTTCGCCATCATCGGCGCGCTTGGCGCCGGCGCTGCCGCCGGTGCGGTCAACGGCTTCATCATCACAAGAGGTCACGTGCCCGCCTTCATCGTGACCCTTGGCATGCTCGGCATCGCCCGGGGTCTGGCGCTGATCATCTCCAGCGGACGCGGTATCTACGGTCTGCCGGAAGAGATCCTGTTTCTCGGCCAGGCGCGCCCGTTCGGGGTGCCGACCCCCGTCTTCATTCTTCTGTTCGTCGCACTGGCCTCCCACTACCTGCTGGCGCATACCCCGTTCGGGCATCACACGCTGGCGCTCGGCGACAACGAAAACTCGGCGCGGGCGACGGGCATCAACATCCGGCGTCAGCGGATGCTGCTCTACACGATCTCCGGCCTGATGGCCGGTATTGCCGGATTGATCTTCACCGCGCGCGTGAACACCGGCGATCCGACCGCCGGTCTCAACTACGAGCTCCTTGCGATCACCGCCGCGATCATCGGCGGGACCAACCTCTTCGGCGGCCGGGGTTCGATCCTCGGCACGATGATCGGTGCGCTCATCATGGGTGTGCTGCAGAACGGTCTCAATCTGATGGCCGTTCAGGCTTACTACCAGCAGATGGCGATCGGCGCCGTCCTGATTGCCGCCGTCTGGCTCGACCAGATCCGGACACGGGGGAGGTCGCTGCAATGAGCCTTCTGGAGCTTTCGGGCGTGGAGAAGAGTTTCGGTCCCGTGCAGGTGCTGCACGGCGTCAACCTGACGGTGGATGCGGGCGAGGTGATCGGCCTTGTCGGCGACAACGGTGCCGGCAAGTCGACGCTCATGAAGACGATCACCGGCGTCTACACGACGGACAAGGGACGTATCAGTTTCAACGGCACCGATGTCACCGGACGGAACCCCGGAGAGCGTCGCGAAAGCGGCATCGAGATGATCTACCAGGACCTCGCACTCGCGCCGCAACAGGACGTTGCCAACAACATCTTCCTCGGACGTGAGCCGACCAAGCGCTTTCTCGGACTGCTGCCGGGCTTTGTCGACAAGTCGAAGATCGATGCCGAGGCCCAGCACATGATCGACCGGCTGGGTGTGCACGTTCCCTCGATCCACCTGCCGGTCGGCATGCTGTCTGGCGGTCAGCAGCAGACCATCGCGATCGCACGTGCGCTCACCTTCAAGCCCAAGCTGGTGATCATGGACGAACCGACGGCGGCCCTGGCCGTGCGCGAGGTGGAAAGCGTGCTGAACCTGATCCGGCAGATGCGCGATGAAGGCATCGCGACAATCCTGATCAGCCACCGTCTCAACGATGTCTTTGAAGCCTGCGGCCGTATCGTGGTACTTCGACGCGGAAATGTCATTGCCGATCTGAAACGGGACGAAACCGACATGGCGGAAGTCGTTTCATACATTGTCGGCGCACACGGATAGGATTGCGATATGCCCCGGTTAGGACTGCATGGCCTCGCCTTCACACCGCTCTGGAACCCCGCAGAGGCGGACCGCCTGCTTCCGCCGATCACGGCGCATGGCGTGACGGTCATCGAGACGCCTCTGCTCGACCCGAAAAACTACGACAGCGTCGGCACCCGGCGCGCGGCCGAGCGCAATGGCGTGGAAATCGTCTGTTCGCTCGGTCTTCCGGCCGAGATCGATATCCTGCGCAATCCGGGCGATGCGGTGGACTATCTGGGCTTTGCCCTTCAGGTGGCCCGGGACGCCGGCGCTGCGGCGCTTTCCGGCGTGACCTACGGGACCATCGGCAAGACCAGCGGTGCGCCGGTCACCG
Organism: Roseibium sp.; assembly: GCF_965232425.1. Lineage (GTDB taxonomy): Bacteria > Pseudomonadota > Alphaproteobacteria > Rhizobiales > Stappiaceae > Roseibium. The sequence continues at coordinate 2,106,692 of NZ_OZ246971.1, read as the reverse complement.
CAGCGGAAAGCGATGCCATCTGCCGGCTGGTCGACCGCGTCGCCCAGAAGGCACGGGATCTCAACATGCGTCTCGGGCTTGAACCCTGCAATCGCTACGAAACCCACTTGTTGAACACGGCCCGGCAAACGGCCGAGATCATCGAGCGTGTCGGCGCGCCCAACGTCTTTATCCATCTCGACACCTATCATATGAATATCGAGGAAGCCGGCATGGCCGAGGGGTTTGCCGATGCGGGCGAGCATCTGGGCTATGTTCATCTGTCGGAATCCAATCGCGGTGTTCCGGGCAGGGGCACGCTCGACTGGGCGGCGACGTTCAAGGGACTGACCGACGTCGATTTTCAGGGAACGATGACATTGGAAAGCTTTGTCTATCTGGCGCCGGAGATCGCATCCGGACTTGCGGTCTGGCGTCCGGTGGCTGACCGCGCGGAGGATATTGTGGAAGTCGGCCTGCCCTTCCTCACCGAACAGGCCGAAGCCGCGGGGTTGAGCCTGTCGTGACCGCTTCGCAGGACATTTCGGTCGAGGATCTCGCAGCCCGGATCGTGGACCGCGGGCAAACGAACCGCAGCATAACCGCCGTCTGCGGCCCGCCCGGAGCAGGCAAGTCGACCCTCTCCGACGAACTGGCTGCATGGTTGAACGAGAAAGATCCGGGCAGTGCCGCCGTTTTCCCGATGGACGGCTATCACTATGACGATCTGATCCTCAACGCCCGTGGATGGCGCCCCCGGAAAGGCGCGCCGCACACATTCGATGTCGGCGGCTTCAGGCACATGCTGATGCGGCTCAAGCAAAACGAGGAAGACGAAATCGCCGTCCCCGTCTTTGACCGCAGCATCGAGATCGCGCGCAACAGTGCTCGCGTCATTCCGAAGACGGTCCGCCACCTGATCGTCGAGGGCAACTATCTGCTTCTAGACGAAGCGCCCTGGCGAGACCTGGGTCCGCTTTTCGACACCACCGTCTTTCTGAGCGTGCCGCTTGCCGAGCTGGAGCGGCGATTGGCCGAACGCTGGCAGGATCTGCCCGAAGCAGACCGCAAGGCGAAGCTGGAAGAAAACGATCTTCCCAACGCCCGCAAGGTCGCCGGCGGCAGTCTTCCGGCGGAGTTCCGGATCGTCTTCTCGCCCTGAAACAGGCTCTGAGACGGGTCTTGCAACCACCGCGCGTCGCTACCGTCCCATCCAGCCACCGTCGACGGTCATGACAGTGCCGTGCATGTAGTCCGAGGCGGCGGAAGCCAGGAAGACGGCCGGACCGGCAAAGTCCTCCGCATTGCCCCATCGCCCCGCCGGGATACGTTCCAGGATGGACTTCGACCGCACGGGATCGTTGCGCAGTGCTTCGGTGTTGTCCGTCGCGATGTAACCCGGCGCAATCGCGTTGACATTGATCCCCCTGGCGGCCCATTCGTTCGCGAAGGCCTTGGTCAGCTGGCCGATTGCGCCCTTGGAGGCCGCGTAGCCCGGCACCGTGATGCCGCCCTGAAAGGTCAGGAGCGACGCCGTGAAGATGATCTTGCCCGAGCCCCGTTCCACCATGCGCGCGCCGATTTCGCGCGTCAGCACGAACTGGGAGGACAGATTGACCTCGATCACCTCGTCCCAGATGTCGTCACCATGTTCGGTAAGCGGCGCGCGTTTGATCGTGCCGGCATTGTTGATGAGGATATCGATCACCGGGTGCGCTTCGTTGACCGTGGCCGCGAAGGTTTTCAGGGCCTCGCGGTCGCCGAAATCGCAGCTGTAGCCGGTGAAGTTCCGTCCGAGGGCACGGACCTCTTTCTCGACATCGCTGCCCGTGCTTTCGAGACTGGCGCTGACGCCGATGATATCCGCGCCGGCATCGGCGAGGGCGACGGCCATCGCCTTGCCGATCCCGCGCTTGGCACCCGTGACAAGCGCCGTTTTTCCCGCAAGGCTGAAACTGTCCAACACACTCATTCTGCATTCCCGCTGATCTGGATCATGGATTTTATGGCGCTCGGGTTCTGGGTCAGCGCTTCGAACGCGCCCTGAATGTCCTTGAGCGGCTGGATATCCGTGATGAAGGAGGAACAGTCCACGACACCTTCTGCCAGAAGCTGCATGGCCTGGTCGTAGTCCTCGGGCCGGTAGACACGGGCGCCGAAGAGTTCCAGTTCCCGCCAGAAGAACCGGAACATGTCGACGTCCGGCTTCTTGGCGTGAATGGCCACCATGACGATACGGCCACGCGCGGCGGCAGCATCGGTCATCAGGTCGACACCGGGCTGGCTGCCGGAGACTTCGAAGACGACATCTGCCCCCTTGTTGCCGGTCAGCGCGTTCACCTGCTCGGCCGCGTCTGACAGTTTCGGGTTGATCGTGGTGAAGCCGAGCTTTTCCGCGTAGGCAAGACGGCTCTCGCTGATCTCGCTGATCGTGACATTGCCGCCTGCGTGCCGCGCGACCAGCGCGACCAGGAGACCGATCGGGCCGCCGCCGATCACGAGAACGTCTTCCCCGGGTTTCACCTGTGCGCGGTTAACGTCGTGACACGCGACCGCCAGGGGTTCGATCAGCGCTGCATGCGCAAGATCGAGGCCCTCGGGAAGGACGTGGATGGTGTGAGCGGGGACGTTCCAGTATTCCTGGAACGCACCTTCGGTATCGATGCCGATGAATTTCAGATTGTGACAGATATGCTCGTGACCGGCGCGGCACGCGGGACATTCGCCGCAATGGTCCAATGGCCTGACGACAATCCGGTCGCCCGGCTTCAGGCCATCGACGCCGGCACCGACCGCGGAAATGGTTCCGGACATTTCGTGACCGATCGTGCGCTCGAACCCGACGCGCTGGTCCATGTGGCCGAGGAAGATGTGCAGGTCGGTTCCGCAGATGCCGCAATAGGCGACCTTGATCTGCACCTCGCCGGGACCGGGATCGGACACCTGCTTCTGTTCAAGGGAAAACGTCTTGTCGCCGCGATAAACGGCAGCATGGCTGAGCATGAGGACCTCTAGAGTGTCAGGACTTTGTGGGGGTCAAGGAGCGTCCAGTCGAATTCGACGCCCGTCCCCGGGGTTTCCGGCGCAACGGCAAGGTGATTTTCCACCTGCAGCGGGCGCCGCGTGTATTGGTCGATCGGAAACGAATGAACTTCGATCCAGCCGGCATTCACCTGCGCGGAAACAAGACTGACGTGTAACTCCTGCATTCCGTGACTGCATACCGGGATCTTGTGTTGACGTGACAGATCAGCAACCTGAAGGAAGCCGGTCACGCCGCCGCAGTTGGACGCATCCGGCTGGATGAAGCTGAGTTTGGACTGGTCGAATGCATATTCGAATTCATGGATAGTATGAAGATTTTCGCCCATGGCAAGGGCACATCCGGTTGCATCCGTGATCTCGGCGTATCCCTTGTAATTGTCGGGGATCGTCGGCTCCTCGAACCAGAGAATGTCGTAGGGGGCGAAGGCCCGCGCCGCGGCGATCGCTTCGTCCACGGACATGGAGTAGTTGGCATCGACCATGAACGCGACATCGGGACCGATGAGTTCCCTGACGGCCGCGATCCGCGCAACGTCTTCTTCGAGTGTTGGCTGGCCGATCTTGATCTTGACCCCGTTGAAGCCCCGTTCAAGATAGCCCCGCACACTCTCAAGCAGTTTCGGCAGCGGGAAATTCAGATCGATGCCGCCGCAATAGGCCTTGCACCTGTTGTCGGCACCGCCTGCCAGCTTCCACAGCGGCCAGCCACGTGTCTTGCCGCGAATGTCCCATAGGGCGATGTCGACGGCCGAGATGGCGAACGAGGCGATCCCGCCGCGTCCCACATAGTGGATGTGCCATTGCATGCCTTCGTAGAGATTTTCCACCGCGGCGGCATCCTGACCGATCAGGAAGGGCGCCAGATCGTGATGGATCATGGCCGCGATCGCCGACCCGCCCTTTCCGCCCGTATAGGTGTAGCCGGTCCCTTCCGTACCGTCGGCCAGGACGACAGTCGCCGTCACCAGCTCGAACAGGGTGTGGTCGCCATGTTTGGCGTCCACCAGGACCTCGGCCAGCGGCACATGGAACAGCTGCGTGCGGATCTGCTTGATCGCGGTCATTTGGCGAACTCCACGCCCGACTGCCGGTTCATGACCCGCGTCTGGAACAGGATGACCGCGAACAGGAATGCCCCGCGGATGACCATCTGCCAGTAGGCGCTGAAGCTGATCCAGCCCTTGCCGTTTTCAAAATTCAGGATGTTGAAGACCAGGCCGAGCAGAAGCGCGCCTGCGACCGTCGCCGGGATCGACCCGAGACCTCCGGTCAGGAGGGTTCCGCCGACGACCACCGAGGCAATCGCCGAAAGCTCCCAGCCGACACCTTCAAGCGGCTGACCGGCCCCAAAACCGGAGGCAAGGAAGACACCCGCCAGCCCGGCGCAACCGCCGGACAGCCCGTAGGCGAAGATCTTCGCCCGGTTGACCTTAAGTCCCATCATCACGGAGGCGTCCTCGCCGCCGCCGACGGCAAGGATTGTCCGGCCGAGGCTGGTCATTTCCAGGACCACCCAGAGACAGACCACGAGAATGCCGACGAGAACGATCGTCCAGGGAACGATGCCCATGGCCTTTTCCATGCCGAGTTGGGTGAAGTTCGAGCCCCAGTCGACGGCGATCGTCTGGGCGCCCGAGATCACCAGCGAGCCGCCCTTGGCGCCAAGCATCGTGGCAAGCGTCGCGATGAAGGGCGGGATGCGCCCGAAGACGATGCAGACCGCATTGAAGAGGCCGAAGCCGACACCCGAAAGCACCGCGAGCGGAAGCGCCACTTCGATCCCGTAGGGGCTGAGATAGGCCGCAATGACGGAGGTGAAGGCCGCCACGGACCCGACCGAGAGATCGATCCCGCCGGTCAGGATGACGAAACACATGCCGACCGAAATCGCGATGAACATCGCGTTGTAGTTCAGGAACGAGGTGATGTTGTAGGCGCTGCCGAAATTGTCGTAGCGCAGCAATCCGAACACGATCAGCACGAACAGGGCGATCCAGACCGCGACCGATTGCGGGTTGCGGGAGATGTATTTCCGCATGTCGAAGGCATTTTGATCAAGCACGGCTTCTATTCCTTTCGCGCTTGCTGAATGTAGACCGCAGCCAGGATGATCGCGGCCTTGGCAATCAGCGCGACTTCGTCTTCAACGCCGTTGGCCAGAAGCGTGTATTTCACCAGCTGGATGATGACGGCTCCGAGGATGGCGCCGAAGATCGGAGCCTTGCCGCCCTGGAGCAGCGCCCCGCCGACAACGGCCGCCGCGATGGCGTCGAGTTCCATCAGGTTGCCGTTACGGGCCGCGTCGGAGGCCGAATTGATCGCGACGACGATGAGCCCGGCAAGGCCTGACAGGATCGAGCAGATCACATAGGCGCCGATCTTGACCTGGCGCACCGGACCGCCGGCAAGTTTCGCGGCGCGCTCGTTGCCGCCGATTGCGAGCAGGTAGCGTCCGAAGACGGTGCGGTTCACGACCCAGAAGAGAAGGCAGGCAATGGCAAGCGCCAGCCATCCCTGAAACGGGAAGCCGAGAATCTTTCCGGTGCCGAGATAGCTGAACTCGGGATAGGAGAAGGTCTGCAGGTTGCCGTTCGTCAGCACCTGCGCGATGCCGCGTCCCGAGATGAACAGGATCAACGTCGCGATGATCGGCTGAACCCGCAGCACGGCGACGATCACCCCGTTGAAGAGCCCGCAGACGAGGGCTGCGACCAGTGGCAGGAAGAGCGCACCGATCAGCCCCAGCACAGGGTAGGCCTGGCCGAAATCCGACAGGAAGATCAGTGGAGCCAGCGCTCCGGAAAGCGCCATGACCGCGCCGACCGAAAGATCGATCCCGCCCGTTGCAATCACCAGGGTCATGCCCATGGCGACGATGGCAATCGTCGCGACCTGCGAAATGTTGACGGCCAGCGTCTGCGTTTGCAGGAAATTGGGCGTGACGATGATGTTGAAGATGAGGATCAGGCCGAGCGCGATCAGACCCCCGTGGTTCTTCAGCCTGGCGGTGACGTCGGTTCGCATCGTGTCTTCTGATGTCAGGCTGGTCATGCGGTGCCCTCCTCATGGTGGGCAAGCGCCTTGACCAGGGCGTTTTCGGTGATCCCGGGATTGGTCAGTTCGGACACCGCCTTGCCTTCATGCATGACGACGATGCGGTTGGCACCTTCCACCAGTTCCTCGAATTCGGAGCTGATCAGGATGACGGCATGCCCGTCGTCGACGAATTTCCGGATGATGGACTGGATCTCGCGCTTCGCGCCGACATCGACCCCGCGTGTGGGCTCGTCGAGGATCAGGATATCCGGCCTTGTCGCCAGCCAGCGCGCCAGGAGAACCTTCTGCTGGTTGCCGCCCGAGAGCTCGCGGATCGGCTGATCCATGTGCGATGTCTTGATCCCGAGCTTCTGGATGAACTCGCCGACCAGTTCCTTTTCGCGGTCCCGGTCGATCTGACCGTTCTTGCGCAGGTTCGGCAACAGGGCGAGCGTGAGGTTTTCACGGACCGACATGTCCGGCACGATCCCCTCCGCCTTGCGGTCTTCGGTCAGGAACCCGATCCGCGACCGGATGGCTTCGGAGGGTTCCGACGGTTCGAATTCCCGGCCCTGCAGATGTATGGACCCGGCGGTCAGGTGATCCAGCCCGAAAATGCTTCTGGCCGCCTCGGTGCGTCCGGACCCGAGCAAGCCGCCGAGGCCGACGATCTCGCCGCGGTGAAGCGTCATGGAGAAATCGCTGAGGCGCGGTCCCGTCGCGACCTTGTCGACTTCGAGAACAACCTCGTCAAAGGCGGCGCGGCCGCCGGCCAGTTCCGTCAGTCCTTCGGCGGCGATCTCTTCCGCGTTGCGTCCGAGCATGCCGGCGATCAGATCGAGCTTGGTCGTCTCCGGGATGGGCTGGCAGCCGACCGTCTGGCCGTCACGCATGATGGTGACCCGGTCGCAGATCTGGAAAAGTTCGTCCAGAAAGTGGGAAACGTACAGGACCGAGACGCCGGAGGACTTCAGCTCCCGGACGACACCGAACAGGATTTCCACTTCGGAGCTGTCCAGCGACGAGGTCGGTTCGTCCATGATGACGAGCTTCGCGTCCATGGAGACGGCACGGGCAATCGCGACGAGTTGCTGGATCGCCGTTGAATAGCTTCCGAGCGGGGCCGTCACGTCAATCTCGATGCCGAACCTGGCAAGGATTTCGCGTGTGCGCCGGTGTGCCTCGGGCCAGTTGATCATGAAGCCGAAGGACCGCGGCTCCTGTCCCATCACGACATTTTCGCTGACGGACCGGAGCGGGACCAGGTTCAGTTCCTGGTAGATGGTGGCGATCCCGGCATTCTGGGCTTCGCGCGGCGAGGCGACGTGGCTTGGTTCGCCGGCGAAATCGACCGTGCCTTCGTCGCGGCGGTAAAGGCCCGTCAGAATCTTGATGAGCGTTGATTTTCCTGCACCGTTTTGACCGATGAGTGCATGGACTTCGCCGGGTTCGACCTCAAGAGACGCACTTCGAAGAGCCGGAACGCCGCCGAAGTGTTTCTTGATCCCGGCCATGGTGAGCAGAGGTGCCATGGTGGCTCCTGTCAGCATGAGAGCATCGCGTGATCGCGGAAGCGCGCCTGGATGCCCGATCACATCAGAACCGATCAGCCGCGGGATGTTCAGGCAGGTCCGCCTGAACATCCGCTGATCTGGGAGAAAGAAGCCGGAAGGGTTTCCCCTCCCGGCAGATGGCCTCAGTAGGCTTCGTCGATGTGCTCCGGGGCATTGGCAGCCGTGAAGATCCGGTCTTTTACCTGCACCCAGGGCTCGATGGTTTCGCCGGCGGCATAGCGTTTCATGGTTTCACAGGCGAGCGGTCCGAAGAACGGGGAACTCTCCACCGTGACACCCATCTTGCCGTCGATGATGGCCTGAAGTGCATCGCGCGTTCCGTCGATGGAGACGACCAGAACGTCTTCGCCCGGCTTGCGTCCGGCAAGCTCGAGGGCCTGGATGGCACCGATCGCCATTTCGTCATTGTGGGCGTAGACGATGTTGACGTCCGGGTGGGCCTGCAACAGCGTCTCCATGACCTGACGGCCGAGATCGCGGGCGAAGTCGCCGGACTGGGATGCGACGATTTCAAAACGCTCGTCCTGGACGATGCGGTCGTCGAAACCCTTCTTGCGGTCATTGGCCGGCGAGGAACCCGTGGTGCCTTCCAGCTGGACGATGATGCCCTTGTCGCCCTTGAAATTCTCGATGGTCCATTCCGCAACGCGCTTGCCCTGGTCGATGAAGTCGGAGCCGAGGAAGGCAACGAAGTCCTCACCCGGCTTCGCTGCATTCGGGTCAACGGAGCGGTCGACAAGGAAGGTCGGAATGCCAGCGGCCTTGGCCTTCTTCACGGCAGGAATGAGCGGCTTTTCTTCGCGCGGCGGCAGGAACAGCACGTCGATGCCCTGGGCAATCATGCTGTCGACATCGGCGACCTGCTTTGCCGCGGAGCCGGCAGCATCGGTCGCGATCAGATCCCAGCCGCAGCTTTCGGCCGTGTCATGGAAGGACTTGGTTTCGGCGATCCGCCAGGGGTTGTTGGACTCCATCTGCGCAAAACCGACCTTGTAGCGGTCCTTCTGCTCAAGCGGCGGCAGCCCGGCAGCCGAAGCGATTGAAGTCACTGCGCCAAAAGCAATCGCAGTAGCCAGCAAGAGAGTACGTTTCATCATTTCCTCCACTATGGTGCGACCAGAATCCCCCCGGCCGCAAGAGCTTGAGGCGCTAACCCCAATTCAGGTAGGCCGTCTGCTTGCGCAGATAGCCATCGAAGCCGTAACGGCCGTCTTCTCCCCCCAGCCCGGACAATCCCCACCCGGTGTGGAAGCCTTGCACGGCCTCTCCGTTGGAGCGGTTCAGGTAGAGTTCTCCGAACTTCAGGCGATAAGGAGCTTGTGCGAGACGCTTGTGGTCCCGGGTGAAGAGATAGGCGGACAGCCCGAAAGACGTGTCGTTGGCAAACCGGACCGCCGTGTCGAAATCATCGACCCTGACGGCCGTTGCAACCGGGCCGAATACCTCGTTCTGGACGGCCGGATTGTCGTTCTTCGACGCTTCCAGGACCGTCGGTGCGAACCAGTGGCCCTTTCTGAACGGGCCATCCTCGCGGATGCCGCCTTCAAGATGGATGTCCGCGCCCGCACGCACGGCCTGCGCAACGATATCGGCAACCTTGTCCCGCTCGATACGGCTCACCTTGGGACCCATGTCGACGCTGCCGAGCGGGTCTCCGAGGGTCAGCGCTTTCGAGGCGGCAACGAATTTTTCCAGGAACTCGTCCGCAACGGCACGGTGCAGATACATGCGTTCGTTGCAGGTGCAGATCTGGCCGCAATTCGTGTAGCGCGCGGCCACCGCCGCCTGGACGGCGCTGTCGATGTCGGCGTCTTCCATGACCAGGAACGGGGCCTTGCCGCCCAGTTCCAGGCGCACGACCTTGATGTTGTCGGCGCCGGCCCGGTAAATCTCGCGCCCCGCGCGGGTGCTGCCGGTCATGGTGACGAGATCGGACATCGGGCTTTGCACGAGGGCGGCACCGACGACGGGCCCGCGGCCGGTCACCACGTTGAAGATCCCGGCGGGAAGACCGGCCCTCTCACTCAGACGTGCAAGGGCGAGCCCGGAAAGCGGCGTCGCCTCGTGGGACAGCAGCACGAAAGTGTTCCCGGCCACCAGCGCCGGCCCGAGCTTTCTTGCCGCCAGCGCGAACGGGTAGTTCCAGGCGGTCAGCCCGACCACGACGCCGTAAGGATGCCGCCGGATGTGAATTTCCTCGTCCCGGTTGTCGGACGCAACGATATCGCCTTCGATCCGGCGCGCATTCTCCGCCGCGTATCTCAGGAAGGTTATGCCGGCGTCGATCTCCTGGTTCGCATGAGCGAGCGGCTTGCCCTGTTCGAGGGTGACAAGGCGTGCCAGCTCTGCCTTGTGCGCCTGGACTTCGTCCGCAAGGGCTGCGATCAGTCTTCCGCGCTCGATCGCGGGACGGCCCGCCCAGGCACTAAAGGCACGGCGCGCGGCGTCAAGCGCTTCGAGCGCGTCTGTCTCCGACCCGTCTGCGATCGTCGCGATGATGTCCTCGTTTGCCGGGTTCTCCACTTCCAGAGCCGCCGATGCCGGCGTGCGCGTAAGCCACTGGCCGTTGATGTACATCCCGCCAGCGATCGGACTTTCCGAGGAGAGGGTAAAATCAAACACGAACAAATTGCCCTTTGGTATGACCAAACTAATCAAAGTAAGTTAAGAAAAGAGACCAAAGTCAATCCTAAATTGAGAAATTTAGTACGTAAAAATAATAAACACATGAAAAATAACAGAAAACTGGCAAAAATTTCTGAAGCTCAGAAAAAATTGCTTTACGAGCATCAAGTTTATGTCGTACCAAAAATGCGTGAAATTGATGACAAGGGAGAGTTGACGCCCAATGGACATCGGCAACGAAACGGGTCGGGCAGCGGACAATGTAGTCGCAATGCTGGAAGCGAAAATCGTTTCCGGTGAGCTGGAAGACAGGACGCCCTTGCCCGCCGAGCGGGAGTTGATGGAACAGTTCGGCGCAAGCAGGACCGTGATCCGCGAGGCGATTTCCCAGCTGTCCAGCCGCGGTCTGATCGAAACGCGGCCCCGTTTTCGCCCGATCGTGCGCAAGCCGGATTACGCGACCGTCCTCCACGCCTGCGGCAATGTCGTCCAGCATCTCCTGACGGACAAGACGGGCATCAAGAACCTTTACGACAGCCGGGTCTTCATCGAACGCGCCCTGGTGCGCGAAGCTGCGTTATCGGCACGCAAGGAGGACATCGCCGGCCTGCGGGAAGCGCTCGAGGAAAACCGGAAAGCCATCCCGGACTCGAAGGAATTCTACCGAACGGATGTCGCCTTCCACGGTGTTCTCTACCGCATTCCCAGGAACCCGATTTTCCCCGCTATGCACGAAGGCTATACGTCCTGGCTGGCGCCCCAGTGGGACCGCATGCTGCGCTCTCCTGAACGCAACGAGGTCAACTACCTGGCGCACAAATCCATCCTCGATGCCATTGTGGAGCGCGATCCGGTCGCGGCCGAAGAAGCGCTGAACAACCACCTGAAGGCGGCCTGGGAATTCGTTCGCGTCACATTTGACTGGGGGGACGAATGACCTCGGACTACGACTACATCGTCATTGGCGGCGGTTCCGGTGGTGCTGTCGCGGCAGCGCGGCTCGTGAGCGAGGGCGGCGCGCGTGTGCTCCTGCTGGAAGCGGGCTATTCCCATCGGCACCCGCTGCTTGATATGCCCCCCGGCATTTTCAAGATGATCAACGGTTCCAAGTACATGCGGTATCACAAGACGACGCCGCAAGCGCATCTGGATGGCAGGGTCCACGACATCCCGCAGGGCAATGTCCTGGGCGGCGGATCTTCCGTCAACGCACAGGTCTACATGCGCGGCCGCCCCGGCGACTACGATGCCTGGAACGATGTGCTCCGCGCCAACAACGACAACCCCGGCTGGGGCTGGGCGGACGTCCTCCCCCACTTTAAGGGAATGGAAGCGAACAACCGGCTTGCCGGCGATCTTCACGGCACGGACGGCGACGTCATGGTGTCCGACCCGGGTTATGTCGACACCATGTCCCGCTGGTTCGTGCAGTCGGTTCAGACCCTTGGCGAGCCCTACAACACGGACTTCAACGGCCCGTCGCAACGCGGTGTCGGTTTCTACCAGTTCACCAACAGGAATGGCCGCAGGAGTTCAACGGCCTACGCGTTTCTCGAACCGCTGCGCGGCAATTCGAAGCTGACCATCAAGCTGCAGGCGGCGGTGGACAGGATCATCGTGGAGAACGGACGGGCGGTCGGCGTGTCCTACACCGATCCCTCGGGGACACACACCGTCAATGCGTCGGCGGAAATCATCCTGGCAGCGGGGGCGCTGGTGTCGCCGAAGATCCTCATGCTCTCGGGGATCGGTCCGGCGGATCATCTCGGCGCGTTCGGTATCCAGGTTCACGCCGACATGCCCGGCGTCGGCCAGAACCTGATCGATCATCCCGAAGTCCCGATCACGGCCTATGCCAGCGGGCCGCACGGCTATTACCGTCAGGGCGAAGGCTGGCGCATGCTCCTGAACGGTCTTCAGTTCAAGCTTTTCGGAAGCGGCCGCATCACCTCCGCCGGCGTCGAGGCCGGGGCTTTCGTCAACCCGCGCAACCGCGACGGCGAACCGACGATCCAGGCCTTCTGCGTTCCCATCGTCTACCTGGACCGGGATGCGCAGTCGGAGCTGAAAGACGGCTACGGGGTCACGGTCACGACGGTCGTCGTCAAACCCAAATCGCGCGGTGAAGTCAGGTTGGCCTCCGGATCGCCGGCCGACATGCCGATCGTGTGTCCGAACCTTCTGAAGGAGGAAGACGACATGCAGGAGATGATGGCGGGCCAGCGCTTCTTCCTTGAAGCGCTCCAGTCGAACCCGATCGCCTCGAAGCTGAAGAAAGTCGCGATCCCCGACCCCGGCAAGTGTACCGACGAAGATCTCAGGAGCCACTGCAAGCGGTTCGTCAAGACCAACTATCATCCGGCCGGAACGGCGCGCATGGGGGCAGATGGCGATGAAATGGCCGTGCTTGACGGCAGGCTTCGGGTCCGGGGTGTCGACAACTTGCGGGTCTGTGACATGTCCGCCGTACCGGACATCAACGCGGGCAACACCAATGCGCCAGCCATGATGCTGGGCTCGCGCTGTGCGGAGTTCATACTCCAGTCTGGCTGACCCTCTCGCCATGACATGCCTGGACCGGCCCCACCTGCAATCGCGGCAGCGTTCACTGTCCTGAGCGGCGGTGGAGGGGTGTGTCGCCGGATCTGCGTTTCCTGTCTCCTTCCGGGCACAAGTACCACGGCATCGGCAGGCCTTCCGATAGTATACTTTAGATAGAGTCTTCAAAGAAATACAACTAATAGACGTTCCATTTTTCACATAGTGGTCCGGGTGCTTAAAGCCTTCAGCCCTGGTAATCTCATATATATCATCAAGTTAAGGGCGTTCTACGCCAGATGATCATTGATATGGACAATCTAAACATCTGATGTTTAGTATTTTCATATGAATGAGCTACTCTACTACGACCTCAAGGACGCAAGCGGCATCACGCCCGGTCTTGCGACTCAGGTATCGCGCGAACTGGGGCGCAGGATCGTTGGCGGTCACTATCGCGAAGACGAACTGATCGAAGACGAGACCAAACTCTCCAGCCGGTTCGGCGTGAGCAAGTCGGTCATACGCGAAGCGGTGAAACTCCTCGTCGGAAAGGGCCTTCTGGAAGTGCGCCGCGGCAGCGGCACGCGGGTTCGCCGGCGCGCCAGCTGGGCCCTTCTGGACGACGATGTTCTTGCCTGGCATCTCTCGGTCGAACCCAAGCCGGGTTTCCTGCGTCAGCTGATGGACATTCGCCAGCTGATGGAGCCGAAAGCGGCAGCATGGGCGGCAATCTTCGGAACCGAAGCGGAGCACGCCGAAATCATGTCGGCACAGCTCAGGATGGAGGACGAGACGAGCTCCGTTCAGGAATTCGTCGTCGCCGATGCCCTGTTTCACCGCTCCATACTGCGCGCGGCCAACAACGAATTCCTGAGAGCGATGGAGGGCGTCATCTTCTCTGCGCTCCTGAGCTCCATCCGGCTCACCAACGCCGATCCGCGCGAAAACGAGGAATCCATCCCGTTTCACCGGGAAGTCATGGAGGCGATTCTGGAGCGCGATGCGGATCTCGCGGAGGACCGGATGCGCCGCTTGCTGAGCGACACGACCGACCGCTTGTCGGGCGCCATCAAGGGCTTTGCCGTGTCCGCCTGAAGCGGAAAGATCATGGATTTGACGGCCGGATGGAGGATCCCGGCCGTTGCACGAAACGGCTCCGGCATGGTGTCGGGTCGATGACGGCGTTGCGAGTTGGGTTCAAGCAGACTCGCAACGCCTGGCTTTCTGCAACCTGCAGGAAACCGGTTGAAGTCAGGCGTCGGAAAGCGCCTTAACATCGGACAGGAGGATAGGATGTTTCCCAGCAATAAGAAAGGCTTATTGATAGCAGGGACGGCACTGGCCACACTTTGTGGTGCAGGTGCGGCAAATTCGGAAGAAATGGTGGCGCTTCTGCTGCCGGAAAACGTGAACCCGCGTTGGGAACAACAGGACGCGGCGGCGTTCGTCTCCACGATGAAGGAGATCGCCCCCGGCGTGAAGGTGGAGGTTTTCAACGCCAACAACGACACGTCCGCGCAGCAGCGGCAGGCGGAACAGGCGTTGACCCAGGGCGCCAAGGTGCTTGTGGTGATCCCGATCGATGGGGAAAGCTCCGCGATCATCGCGGATACCGCGGCCGAGGAGGGCGTCCCGACGCTTGCCTATGACCGCATGATCAACTCCGCCAACACCTCGTTCTGGATTCAGGCGGACATGTTTGCAACGGGCGCTGCACAGGCTCAGCACGTCGTCGACAACACCGGCGCAGGCGACACGCTCGTCCTGCTTCGCGGATCGCCGACCGACCCGAATGCCGGCGTCATTGCCGACGGACAGATGTCGGTTCTCCAGCCGTTGTTCGATTCAGGTGAAAGGGTCATGGGCTACGCGAACTGGACGCCCGGCTGGGATCCGGCCATCGCGCGCCGCTCGATGGATCAGGCGCTGACCCAGTTGAGCAACAATGTCCAGGGCGTCGTGTCGTCCAACGACGGCAATGCAGGCGCCGCCATCGCGGCGATGGAAGAACAGGGCATGGCCGGGACCGTTCCCGTGTCGGGCCTCGACTGCACGGTGCAGGCGCAGCAACTGATGCTGCTCGGCAAACAGACCCAATGCGGCTGGCGCCCGCTGCATGAAATGGCGGCGGCTGCCGCCGAAGTGACCGTTCGTCTGTTGAAGGGCGAAGACTACGCGGATCTTGCAACCGAAACGGTTCAGAACGGTGTTGGGGCCGATGTCGCCTTCGTCCCCGTGGACAGCTATTCCGCCGTCGGTGCGGAAGGGGTGGCCTATGTCATCGAAAACGATCCGTCGATAACCAGGGATATGGTCTGCCAGGGCGAAGCCGCGGCAACCGATTTCTGCAAGTAACCGGGCAAGTCATGTCTTTCTCCGATGATCAGCAGGTGGGGCCGCCGGCCCCGCCCCCTCGCTTGCGCGTCTCCGGCATTCACAAGAGCTTTGGCGGTGTTCATGCGCTCAAGGGTGTGGATTTCGAAGTCGCGCGCGGCGAGGTCATGGCACTTGTCGGCGACAATGGTGCCGGCAAGTCGACACTCATGAAAATCCTCGCCGGGGCACTCCTCTCCGACAGTGGTGATTTTTTCATTGACGAGGAACCCGTCGTGATCGCCAGCCCGCACGATGCCGGCGCTCTTGGTATCCAGATCGTCTATCAGGACCTTGCGCTTTGCGAAAATCTTGACGTTTCCGCCAACCTGTCTCTGGGCGCAGAGCCGGTCAAGTCCGGCTGGGGTTTCCTGCCGCGCCAGTTGCGGCCGCTTGACGACCTGGAAATGGAGGTCAGGGCCAAGGCCGCCATCGACCGGCTCCGCGTGCGGACCCTGAAATCCGTACGTGCCAAGGTCGGCGGCCTGTCCGGAGGGCAGCGGCAGGCGATCGCCATTGCCAGAGCCGTCGGCGCGGATTGCAGCGTCGTGATGCTCGACGAACCGACCGCCGCGCTTGGCGTTGCGCAGACCCGGCAGGTTCTCGATGTCGTCAAGCGCCTGCGCGATACCGATCACGCGGTCGTCTACATCTCGCACAACATGCGCGACATCTTCGAGGTGTCCGACAGGATCTGCGTACTGCGCCACGGCGCGAATGTCGCGACCTGGAACACATCACGGACAACGCCGGACGAGATCGTCGTCGCCATGACGGCCGGTCTGGACAACGGGGCGAACAATGCAGCCTGATATTTCATTGTCACCGATCGAGCGGTTGCGGCAACTCCGGGAAACCAGCCTCGGGTCATTCGTGCCGGTCCTGCTCGCGCTGGCCGCGATCTGGATCTATTTCGGGCTTGCGCTGCCCGTATGGGACTACTGGTCGGATCCGGATGCGGCCGCGCCGCGCTTCATTTTCCTGTCGCCGCGCAACATCTACAATCTGTTCATGCAGTCCGCGGTGATCGCGACGCTTGCCGTCGGCATCACGGTTGTTCTTCTGCTCGGCGAAATCGACCTGTCGGCCGCGGCCACCGCCGGTGTCTGTGCCGCCTTGCTCGGTGTGCTGGTGCTTGCCGGCGTGCCGGGCTGGGCGGCCTGCCTCATCGTGATGGTGGTCGGGGTCGTCATGGGCGCGGCGCAGGGATTGCTCATTGCCTATGTCGGCATTCCCTCCTTCGTCGTGACCCTGGCCGGGCTGCTTGGCTACCAGGGCCTGATGCAGAAGATCCTGCCGACTGGAAACCTGAATATCGGCGATCCGTTCGTGCGAGCGATCTCGCGCGTGCTGATACCCGATGTCTGGGGTCTCGTTCTGGCCGGGCTGCTGGTCGTGGCTGTGACGGCGCTGTCGTTGCGCAAGCAGGCGGCACGCAGGGCCCGGGGTCTCGAACTGGAGGCCGGCGCGGTGCTCTGGGGTCAGGTCGCCTTCTTCGCGGTTGTCGTCTTTGCGGCCGTTCTCACGATGAATGCGTACCGGTCCGTGCCGCTCTTGATCATTCTCCTGACCGGTGTCACGGCGATCGTCGGCTGGGTGACGACATCGACGCCGTTCGGCCGGTCCATCTTCGCCGTCGGCGGCAACGCGGAAAGTGCCAGGCGCGTCGGCATGGACGTCAAACGCATCCGCATGGTGGCCTTCGGTATCGTCGGTCTGCTGGCCGCGATCGGCGGCATTTTCGGTGCATCGCGATACGGCTCGGTGTCCTACACCGCATTTGCCGGCGGATCGCTTCTGCTTGAAAGCATCGGCGCTGCGGTCATCGGCGGCACGTCTCTCTTCGGGGGGCGCGGTTCGGTCTGGAATGCGATCCTGGGCGCGCTCGTTATTGGATCCCTGGGCAACGGCCTAGATCTCACCGGCGCAAGCGCTGCCGACAAGCTCATGTTCTCAGGCGCCATTCTGCTCCTTGCCGTCGCGATCGATGCCTTGTCGCGGCCGCCGGGCAACACGGCGCGATAGGAGGCTGCCATGCTCACCCAGGAAGACAACACGCTGTTTTTGGCGGTCCTCGATGAAATCATCCCGGCGGGCGGTGTACGGCGCATGCCATCTGCCGGTGTGAAGGCAGTTGCCGAAGGTGTCCTCTCGGCAACTGCCTACTCCGAACACCCGATGAAAACGGTGACGCTTCTGCTTGAAACGCTCAGGGCAGGCGTCACCGGTTTCGACACGCTGTCCCCGCAAGACCGCGTCGCCGCGCTGAAGGCGGTCGAGGCGCGGCATCCGGCTGAATTCAACGAACTCGTCCGCCTCACCTACATGGCCTACTACAGCCGTCCCGAGATCCGCCCGATGCTGGGCGTCGGCGCCCATCCCGTCCATCCGGACGGATACGGTGTGGAGCGCGAAAGCGATGCGTTGATGGAAGAACTGACGGCACCCGTGCGCGCACGCGGCACGGCCTACAGGCGGGTTTGAGAAACAGGAAGATGCACATGTCACACGATCCCGTCGACGTTCTCATCATCGGTGCCGGCGCGTCCGGTGCCGCCATTGCCTGGTCTCTTCTTGAAACGAGAATGCGCATCCTGTGCCTCGAACAGGGTGACCATCTGCATGACAAGGACTATCCGAGCCGCCAGCGCGACTACGAACTCTCCCGTTACGGCGAGTTTTCCTGCGACCCGAATGTCAGGAAGCTGGAGCAGGACTATCCGGTCAACTCGGAAGACAGTTGCATCACGCCGGTGAACTGGAACGGTGTCGGTGGTTCCACGGTCAACTTTCTCGGCCACTGGCCGCGCATGAAACCTTCCGATTTCAGAACCAGGTCGCTGGACGGGGTGGCCGAGGACTGGCCGGTCGAATATGAAACCCTGGCGCCCTTTTACGATCTGAACGACGAGAACACCGGCGTTTCCGGTCTGGCCGGAAATCCGGGATATCCGGACTATTCGCCGCCCCTTCCACCCATCCCGATCGGCAGGCTGGGCCGGACGCTGGCGAAGGGGTTCAACGAACTCGGCTGGCACTGGTGGCCGTCCGATGTCGCGATCCTGAGCCAGGACAGGGACGGGCGTCAGAAATGCGTCAACGCGGGCACCTGCGATCTCGGATGCGCAGCGGGCGCAAAAGGCGGCACCAATTTCACCTACTGGCCGATCCTGCAAAATGCCGGCGTTGAACTGAGAACGCGGTCCAGGGTTCGTGAAATCACGATCGATCCTGAAACCGGGTTCGCCACGGGAGTGCTCTATCATGATGCTGAGGGCCGGCTTCACGAGCAAAGGGCGGAACTGGTCATCGTGGCGTGCAACGGCATCGGCACACCGCGCCTGCTGCTGAACTCGACGTCAAGTCTCTTTCCCGACGGATTAGCAAACCGGTCCGGTCTGGTCGGGAAGAACCTGATGTTCCATCCCCTGACCGGGGTTGCCGGTGTCTTCAAGGAACCCATGCTCGGTCACGAGGGGCCGATGGCCTGTTCGATCCTGTCGCAGGAATTCTACGAGACCGATCCGGAACGGGACTTCGTGCGCGGGTACGGTCTGCATTCCGGCCGCTCGACCACGCCGATGACATTTGCACTTGGCGGCTACGGCATCGACAGCCCCATTCCCTGGGGCGCAGAGCACAGGGAAATCATGGACAATGTCTATCCCTATCTTGCCGGCCTGACGGTCGTGACGGAAGATCTGCCGGAGGAGACCAACCGGGTCACGCTTGACCCGGTCCTGACCGACAGCGATGGCATTCCCGCGCCCAGCATCACCTACAGGCTCGGTGACAACACCCGCAAAATGCTTCGTCACGGTCAGGAAAAGGCAACGGAGCTCCTTCTGGCGGCAGGCGCAGAAAAGATCATCGCCAAAGGCAGCGATGAGGTCTGGTGGCGCGCCGGCTGGCATCAGATGGGCACATGCCGCATGGGCGACGACCCGGAAAAATCCGTTGTGAATGCCTGGGGCCGCTGCCACGATGTGAAGAACCTGTTCATCGTCGACGGATCGATTTTCGTGACATCCGGGGCGGTCAATCCGACATCGACGATCCAGGCGCTGGCGCTCTACGTGGGTGACAGCATCAAGACCAACATTGCCAACCTGTTTGACTGAGGCGTGTCATGGATTTCCCGACGAGAATGTATATCGATGGTGCCTTGTCCGAGGGAAGCGCCCGGCAGGACGTCTTCAACCCGGCGACCGAAGAACGGATCGCAACGGTGCACACCGCAGGATTTGAGGACGCGCAGCGCGCGCTGGAAGCGGCCCGCAACGCCTTTCCGCGCTGGTCGGCAACGCCGATCGCCGAGCGTCAGTCCTGGATGCGCAGACTGCGCGAGGAGGTGGTCGCGCATGAGGACTTTCTGCGGGATTGCATTCACCACGAAATGGGAAAGCCCTGGGCGCAGACCCTGGAGGACTGGGACCGGCTGGTCGTATCGCTCGACTTCTACGCCGAGGAGATCGCGCGCATCCACGATGTCGGACTTGCGGACCGCGCCGGAACCCACACGCACAGGATGGTGCACGAGGCAGCAGGTGTTGCACTGGCCTATCTGGCCTGGAACTTTCCGCTCCTGAACCTGGCCTTCAAGATAGGACCCGCAATGGCGGCTGGCTGTCCGATCATCATAAGGCCTTCCGAGCAGACACCGGTATCCGCCTATGCGGTGGGCGCGCTGTGCGAAAGGATCGGCCTTCCGCGCGGTGTCGTTCAGATCCTGTGTACCGACGGCTATGACGTTGCCGATGCGATGACCGCATCGACGATCCCGCAGGTGATCACGCTGATCGGTTCCACTGGGACCGGACAGCACATCATGCGGACCGGCGCAACGTCGATCAAACGCTATTCCATGGAACTGGGCGGAAACGCACCGGTGCTGGTGTTCGAGGATGCGGATCTTGATCTCGCCGCCGACATCGTCTGCGGCGTCAAGTTTTCCAACGCCGGGCAGATCTGCGTGTCCCCGAACCGGGTCTTTGTCGCAAGCGCGGTTCACGCGGCCTTCGCCGAAAAGGTGACGGCCCGTGCTAGGGCCGCGAAAACCGGTTTCGACAAGACGGCCGACATCACCACCGGGCCGGTGATCGACGGCCGTGCCTGGACACGCATCAAGGGGCTGATCGACACCGCCGTTGCCGAAGGTGCGGAGCTGCTTGCCGGCGGGGACCGTCCTGCAGATCTGAACAAGGGGCACTATCTGGCACCAACCGTCCTGGACCGGGTCACCGAAACGATGGCGGTCTATCGCCAGGAGACATTCGGACCGATTGTCAGCCTGATCCCGTTTGACGGCGAGACGAACCTGGCAACCATGGCAAATGATTGTGAAGAAGGCGGGCTGACGGCATACATCTTCACGCGCGATCTTGCCAGGGCGGAGGCCTATGCGGCAAAGCTGCGTTACGGGGAAATCCAGATCAACGGCGTGAAGTACGACATAGACCTGCCGCATGGCGGAATCGGCCAATCCGGGATTGGTCATGACTGTTCGGCGCTGGCGCTCCGGGACTACCTGATCGAAAAGAGAATAACCCGTGCACGCGACGACACGGACTTCGAAGGGTTGAACGCATGAAGATAACAGGCGTCAAAAGCCACGTGCTGCAATACGACCTGCCCGGTGAACTGGGCTACTCCCAGCAATATTACGAAAAGCGCACGGCCCACCTGGTCGAGGTTCAGACCGACGAGGGCATCACCGGCTGGGGGGAGTGTTTCGGTCCGGGCAATGTTGCGGTCGCAAACAAGGGGATCGTCGAGAAGGTCATCCAGCCGATCATACGCGGCAGCGACCCGATGGATCGCGACGTGCTCTGGCACCGGGTCTACAATCTGATGCGCGATCACGGCCAGAAGGGCATGCCTTTGCAGGCACTCTCCGGGGTGGATATCGCGCTCTGGGACATCGCCGGCAAGGTCGCCGGACTGCCGCTCCACAAGCTGATCGGCGGGGCGCACCGCGATCGTATTCAGGCCTATGGCTACGGCATGATGCTCAAGCGTGAAAGCGTCGACGACCACGTCGCGCGCTTCCGCGACGAAGCGGCCGGGATCATGGACATGGGATTTGCCGCGGCCAAGATGAAAACCGGGCTTGGTCCCGAAAGCGATATCAGGCTCTGCCAGGCAGTTGCCGAAGGCGTGGAAGGCCGCGGCAAGTTCATGGTCGACGCCAACCATTGCTACACCACGTCCGACGCCTTTTATGTCGGCCGGGCACTGGAGGAACTGGGTGCCTACTGGTTCGAAGAACCCGTCGCGCCGGAAGATCTTGACGGATACCGGGAGCTGCGCAGCGGTCTGCGCGTCAACATTTCCGGCGGCGAAGCGGAGTTCAATCGCTGGGGCTGGCGCCAGATCCTGGAGAACCGCGGCCTCGATATCGCCCAGCCCGAGGTCTGCGCGCTTGGTGGTGTCAGCGAGTATCTGCGCGTGCTCGCCCTGTGCCATGCCCATTTCACCCCGGTGATCAATCACGTCTGGGGATCGGCCATCGCGGTTGCCACAAATATCCAGCTCCTGGCGGCGATGCCCGCCCTTCCGGGCGGTCTACATCCCTGGGAGCCGATGCTGGAATTCGACACGACGGACAACAGGTTCCGGGACGAACTTCTGCAGGAACCGCTGGATATCCAGGGGCAGGTGAAATCATCCGGCGGATATGTCTCCATTCCCCCGGGTCCCGGGCACGGCGCGACCCCGGACATGGATTTCATCCGGCGCTTCGAACTGGATCTCTGAACGGGTCAGGCCCAGACCTGGTCCGGGTCCGGCAGCGGTATCGCATCCAGCAGCGTGCGCGTATAGTCCGCCTGCGGATTTGCGAAAAGGTCGGCGGTTGCCGAATTCTCGACGATCTCGCCGTGGTGCATCACAAGAATGCGCGAGCACAGTCTGCGGATCACCGACAGATCGTGACTGACGAAGGCGAGCGTCAGGCCGAGGTCGCGCACCAGTTGCTCCAGCAGATTCAGAACCTGAGCCTGCGAGGAGACGTCAAGGCCCGACACGATTTCATCGGCCAGAATGAAATCCGGCTTGAGGGCGATGGCGCGTGCAATGCCGACCCTCTGCCGCTGGCCGCCCGACAGCTCATGCGGGTACCGTTCGGAAAAGCTCTTCGGCAGGCCGACCATGTCGAGGGCCTCATCGACCCGCGCCGGAATGGTGTCGAAGCCCTGCAGACGCAGCGGCCCGGCGATGATGCCGCCGACACGCCGGCGCGGATTGAGCGACGACATCGGGTCCTGAAAGATCATCTGGAACCGCTTGCGCAGTGGCCGCAGGGCGTCCTCGTCCAGGTGCGCGATTTCGGTTCCTTCGAACAGGATCGAGCCGGAATCGGGCCGGAGCAAACGGATCATGGCGCGTCCGAGGGTCGATTTGCCTGACCCGGAGCCGCCGACAATGCCGAGCACATCGCCCTTGGCGACATCGAAGCTCAGGCCCTTGAGCACCTGCGTGCGCGGTGCGGAACCGAACAGCGGTTTGTGCGCCAGGTCGGGGAAGGACACCTTCAGGTCGCGGACTTGATAGACGGGATCGCTCATGGTGCCGCTCACTCCATCAAATGTGCGTCGAAGGCGGCGACTTCCTGCTCCACCGCGGAAATGATGCTGTCCGGAACCGGCATGAGCGAGCCGTCGGGGTCGGTGTATTTCGGCGTCGCTGCAAGGAGGGCCTTCGAGTAGGCATGTTTCGGCGCGGCGAAGAACGACCTGACATCCGTATCTTCAATGACCTTGCCGGCGTAGAGGGCCGTCAGGGACTGACTGATCTTCGAGACGACACCGAGATCGTGTGTCACGAACAGAAGCGCCGTGTCATGCCGTTCCTGCATCTCGCGGATCAGCTTGAGGATCTGTTTCTGGACCGTGACATCGAGCGCTGTCGTCGGTTCGTCGGCGATGATCAGTTTGGGTTCGGCCGCAAAGGCCGAGGCGATCAGGATGCGTTGGCGCATGCCGCCGGACAGCTCGTGCGGATAGGATCTCATCACCCGCTCCGGCGCCTGGATATGCACTTCATTGAGGAGTTCGACCGCTCGGTCCTCTGCTCTTTTGCGCTGCCATCCGAGAATGTCGACGAGACGGTCCGTGATCTGCGGGCCGACCCTGCGCGACGGATTGAGTGCCGTGAGCGGGTCCTGCGGGATCAGCGCGACCTTTGCTCCGATCTTTGTCCGCCGCACCCGTGGCGGCAGCTTCAGAAGGTCTTCACCGTCGAGCAGGATTTCGCCGCCGGTGAGCTTCGCGGCACGCGGCAGGATGCCGAGCACGGCCTTGCCGATCATGCTTTTGCCGGCACCGCTCTCACCGACCAGGGCGCGGACTTCACCCGAATTGACGTTCAGCGAAACCTTGCGCAGCAGCGGCGCGCCGTTCTTCAGCCGGACCGTCAGGTCCTTGATTGTCAGGTAACTCATCGCAGCACCGGGTCGAAGTAGTCCTTCAGGCCTTCACCCAGCTGCGAGAAGCTGAGCACCGTCAGGAACAGCGCGGCAAGCGGGAACACCAGAACCCACCAGGCCTGATAGATCGATGTACGTCCCTCGGCGATCATGCCGCCCCAGGTCGGCTGGTCGGTCGAGATGGACAGGTTGACGAAACTCAGGATCGCCTCGACGATCACGGCGATGCCCATTTCAAGCGTCAAGAGTGCAACGATCGTCGGCAGCACGTTGGGCAGGATTTCGGCGAGCGCAATGCCGAGCCTGCTGCGTCCGGCGACCTGCGCGGAGGCGACGTAGTCCATCGCGCCCTGGCTCATCGCCTCGGCGCGCACGACGCGCGAAAACCGCGTCCAGTCGATCACGACGATGGCAATGATGATCGAGGTGAGCCCGGTTCCCAGAACGGCGATCAGCAGGATTGCAAAGAGCACGGGCGGAAATGCCATCCAGATGTCGACAAGCCGGGAAATCACCAGATCGGCCCAGCCCCGGTAGTAACCTGCGATCAGGCCGAGCGTCGCGCCGACAAGGCAGGTGAGTGTCCCGGCAACCAGCGCAACGGTCAGCGCCAGCCTCGCCCCGTAGAGCATCCGGCTCAGGAGATCGCGGCCAAGGGAATCGGTTCCGAGCAGATAGGCGGGATCGGCACCCTGCTGCCAGAAGGGTGGCAGCCGCGCTGCGAAGAGATCCTGTTCCAGTGGATCGTGCGGACTGATCATCGGCGCCAAGATGGCGGCGAGAATGAGAATGAGCAGCCAGCCACCGCTGAGCCAGAGACGAAGGCCGGGCAGGCGGCGGATCTGTCCACGGGCGTCACGCATGGCGCAGCCTCGGGTTGAGCGCCGCGTAGGTCATGTCGACGAGCAGATTGACGAGCGTGAACAGAAGCGCGAACACCAGAACGATGCCCTGGATGAGCGGCAGGTCGCGGTTGATCACGGCATCGATCGCCATGTTCCCGAGACCTTCATAGGAAAACAGGCGCTCGATGATGACGGTCCCGCCGATGAGGAAGGTGAACTGGACGCCGACGAGTGTCAGCGTCGGCAGGATGGCGTTCGGCAGCGCGTCCCGCGCAATGATCGATGTTTCCGAATAGCCCTTGGTCCGTGCCAGCGTAATGTAGTCGTCGTGCATGCATTCCTTGAGTGATTGTTTCAGCAGCTGAAGAATGATGGCCGCAAGCGGAATTGCCAGCGCAAGAGCGGGCAGGAACATGTGACCGAGCAGATCGAGCACCACGTCGAAGCGAAGCCGCAGCAGCGCCTCGATCAGGTAGAAGTTGGTGTTGAAATCGAAACCGAGGGAAGGCGATACGCGTCCGGAAATGTGAAACAGCGGCCAAACGACACCAAGCACGAGGATGAGCGCGAGACCCCAGAGAAAATCCGGCAGCGAAAGGGCAACGCCTCCGGCGACGTCAATACCGCCCTCGACCTTCGTGCCGCGGTAGAGCGTGGCGGTCAGCGCGGCCGAGCCACCGACGACAATCGCGATCAGCAGCGCCATCACGGACAGCTCCAGCGTTGCCGGAAGGCGTCCGATCACAAGATCGAAAACGGGCTGCCGGCTCGTGATCGATGTTCCGAAATCACCCTGCAGGACGTTTCCGATCCAGATCAGGAACTGTTCGAGGATGCTCTTGTCCAGCCCGTACAGCGCCTCCAGCCGCGCAATGTCGGCATCGGTTGCGCCAGGCGGCAGCATCATCGCGATCGGATTTCCGGGCACGACCCGGATCACGACGAAAACGATGATGGCGGCCCCCAGCAGGGTGATGAGTGTCGTCGCCAGGCGCGTCAGCAGGGTACGCACGATTTGCATGAAAAGCTTCGTAGCCCTTTATTCAGGAAAAAGAGCCGCCGCAGCGCCCTAAGGAGCAAGCAGGAAGGGCACTGCGGCGAAGGTGAGGTAACGTTTTCCTGACTTAAGAACGTGTCATCAGATGCGGCAGCAGAGCACCCGATGCATGCGGTGTAACCTTGACCTGGTCACTGTGCAGGATTGGCTGCACGTACTGGATCAGCGGCAGCACGAGCGCGTTTTCGGCGATGTGCTTGTCGACGGCTTTCCAGCCTGCGATGCGTTTTTCCTCGTCCGCCTCGCCCCAGAGTGGCAGGATCATCTGCATCAGGTCTTCACCGTCCCAGACGGAGTGCGGGGATGGGCCGAACATGGCGAAACCGGTGGACGTGGTCGGGTCACCGATCGCGTTGCCCCAGTTGTAGAACGCCGCCGGGGCCAGTTGATCCGCTGCCCGCAACTCGAAATGCTTGGCGATTTCGTAGACCTCGATCTCGGCCTCGATACCGACCTTGCGCCACAGGCCGACGATCACCTGGATGATCTCGTAGTCCTTCGGTTTGAAGCCGCGGGTGGTCTGGATCTTGAATGTGACCGGATTTTCCGGACCGTAGCCGGACGCGGCCAGCAGTTCCTTGGCCTTCTCCGGATCGTAGGGAACGGTGATGGACGGATCATAGGCGGTGTAGTCCGGTGTCTGGAGCGTGTCGATGGCGACCCCGTATCCGGACAGCAGCCGCTCGATGATGGTTTCCTTGTCGATGGCATGTGCCATGGCCATGCGCACGTTCGGATCGTTCATCGGCTCGACATCGTTGATGAAGATCATGCCGATATCGGAAATCGGCGCCGCCGTACCGACGATGCCGTCCTGTTCCTTGAGGCGGTCGAATTCCTCGTAAGGCATTTCCAGTGTCACATGCGAATTGCCCGAGCTGACCTCGAAGGTACGGCTGGAGGCGTCGGTAACGAACTTGATGGTCACGGTCTTGAATCGGGCGCACCGCCCCAGTAGTTCTCGTTGGCTTTCAGGCGCACGAACGCATTGCGTTCGAAATTGTCGACCATGTAGGGACCGGTTCCGATCGGTTTGGCCTCGAAGCCCTCCGCGCCGACTTCCTCGTAGTATTTCTTCGGCAGGACATAGCCGGTCAGGAAACTCATCCACTTGAAGATTGTCGGTTCGTATTCCTTGACGTCCGCCGTAACCCGGTTGCCGTCGATCTGGAAATTGCCGATCTTGCCCCAGATGAACTGGATGGGGTTGCCCGTATCGGGATTGCCCGCCCTTTCCAGCGACCAGACAACGTCCTCCGGCGTGAGCGGATCGCCGTTGTGCCAGGTGACCCCTTCCCGGATTTCCAGCCAGATCTTGGATTTGTCCTCGGTCCATCCCCACTCGCTGACGATGCCCGAGCCGAAGCTGAGGTCGGGGTTCTGGGGGATGAACATGTCGAAGACAGACTGGTAGATGCCCTGGATGGTCGGGTTGACCGCGGAGGGGCCGACCGTCGGGTCCCAACTGGGCAGATTAACGTTGTAGGCAATCACCAGTTCATCGATCTCGTTTGCAAAAGCGGGCGTTCCAACGGCTGTCAGCACTCCGCTGGCAGCGGCACTTTTCAAAAGCGTGCGTCTTGATACCTTCATTGTCCTGTTCCCCATGTTTACGTTGGCCGGATGTGTTTTCGTTATCGCTATCCGGCGAGCTTCTGCGCGAGCAGATATCCGGGCCCGGCTCCGGTGCCCGCACCCGGCCAGACGGCCGCCCCGGTGTGGAACAGGTTCCCCACCGGTGTGCTGCCGTCGGCAAAGCCGCGTACGGGCCTGAACGTGAAATGCTGCGTGAGGTGATGGCTGCCACAGATCTGGTCGCCGCCGACCAGATTGTGATTGTCCGCCTCCAGCATCAGCGGTGTGACGACGTGCCGTCCGAGGATCTTCGAGCGCGTGCCCGGCGCATAGCGTTCCAGGATGTCGAGCACCCGTTCGGCATATGTGTCCGCAACCGTCTCCCAGTCGGTCTCCTCGATCTGTCCCGCCGCATCTCCCTTGATCTCGGCCGGAACCATGCGCACCTGAAGCCAGAGCACGTGCTTGCCGGCCGGTGCGCGGCTCGGATCGATCACGGTGGGTTGTCCGCAGACGATCACCGGCTCGTCGGGCAGCAGGCCCGCCTGGGCCTGGGCATAGGTGCGTGCCATCTGGTCGACGCTCGGCGCCAGATGAACATAGGCGAATTTCTTCAGCTCCTCGCCGGCACTCCAGTCCGGCAATGCATCGACCGCCAGGTGGATCATCATGGTGCCGGGCGCGTGGGAGAAGGTTTTTAGCCCTTTATCGTAGCGTTGATCCCCGGTCTGCCCGGCGAGCTTCAAAAGGGCTTGCGGCGCGACATTGGCGATCACAGCATTGCGCGCCATGACCTTGCGCCCGTCGGCAAGTTCGATGCCTTTCGCTTCGCCGTTCTCGACAAGAATGCGCGTGACTTCGGCGTTCAGCGTGACGCTTCCGCCGCGTGCTTCGAGCGCGGACACCATTGCATCGATCGCGGCGCCCGCCCCGCCTTTGCCGAGAACCATGCCGAATGCCTGGTTGGCCATGCCTTCCAGATACGGAAACAGCGCTCCGCCGGAGATGTCCGGCGCGAAATCCAGATGCATGCCCCAGGCGCCGAGCAGGGCGCGCACCTTGGCGGAACGGAATGTCTCGTTCAGCCAGTCACGCGGCGACGACAGCAGGAAGCGGCTGAGGTCGAGCACGCCGTCCGTGCCGGTCTTTCGCCAGTGTTTGTAGAGAATATATGCAAATGCACGTTTCTTGGCCGGGCTGCCAAGCAGGCCGACAAGCGGTTCGGCCATGGCCGGAAAATCGGCGGTGAGTTGCCGCCAGGTCTTGCCGTCATCAGCGTCGATGGCTTCGATCCGCTTTGCCGTTTTTTCAAGATCATTGCTGACGCCAAGCCAGGAGCCGTCTGGAAAAACGGAAGAAAAACAATCGGATGCAGGTGCAAATTCCAGTCCGTTCCGGCTCAGCTCATCGCCGTATTCCTTGAAAAAGGCGGAGCCGGCGAAGAGCGACAGGTTCATGGCGGCCCAGTCGTGACTGTATCCGGGGAGCGTGTATTCACCGGTCTTGACCGCACCGCCTGCAACCGGTGCGCGTTCGAACACACCGACGTTCCAGCCCTGCGCTGCCAGATGAACGGCGCAGGCGAGACTGTTGTGTCCGCTGCCGATTATCACGCCGTCCAGAGTGTCATCCATGGTTCAAGCCTTGCCTCCCTCGAAATAGATAATTGCAAATACAAATAAATCTGTCTAGCATCAAAGTTGCGATAAGGAGCCAAGCGGCCAAGACGTAGAGAGGGAGCATCAGATGTCAGCAGAGAATGCACTCAGCGGACTGGGATCAAAGATTTTGTCCGGCGAAGTCGAGGTGGTGGACTGCACCGGCGTCCTGGGCCCCAACACGCCGATTATTCAGTTGCCGCCGGACTTCGCCAAGAACACGCCGAAGGTCGAAATTCACAAGATCAGCGAATACGATTCGGACGGGCCGTTTTTCGCCTGGAACTGGATGGTGCTGGGCGAGCACTCCGGAACCCATTTCGATGCGCCGCATCACTGGATCACCGGCAAGGATTACGAGGACGGCTTCACCGACACGCTCGATGTCCAGCGCCTGGTCGCACCGGTCAACGTGATCGACTGCTCGAAGGAAAGCGCGGAAAACGCCGATTTCCTCTTGACCGCCGACCTGATCAAGGCTTGGGAAGCAGAGCATGGCGAGATCGGCGCCGGGGAATGGGTGCTCATGCGCACCGATTGGGACAACCGCGCCCACGACGAGGATCTGTTCCTGAACACGGATGAAACCGGTCCGCACAGCCCCGGTCCGACACCGGATGCGATCGAGTATCTGCTGTCGAAAAAGATTGTCGGTTGGGGTACGCAGTGCATCGGGACCGATGCCGGCCAGGCCGGTGGCATGGAGCCGCCCTATCCTGCGCACAATCTCCTTCACCGGGACAACTGCTTCGGACTGGCCTCGCTCGCCAATCTGAGCAAACTGCCGGCCAAGGGTGCCATCCTGATCGCCGCACCGCTGAAGATCGAGCGCGGAACAGGCAGCCCGATCCGCGCCCTGGCGCTGGTGCCCAGGAGCTGAGGCCGATCCCGTGACCGTGCCGCATGTCATTATCGGGTCCGGGATCAACGCCCTTGTCGCGGCGGCGCTGCTGTCGCGCAAGGGTGAGAAGGTGCTCATGCTCGAGCGTTCGGAGCATCTTGGCGGATGCATGCGCACCGAGGAAATCACCTTGCCCGGCTTCCGGCATGATGTCCTGGCCGCGACCTTCGTTCTGTTCCTGACCTCTCCCGCCTACGCGGAACTCGCCGAGGAACTCGGCCGGCACGGGCTGGACTTCTGCCATACGCAAAGTCCGACCGCCGTGCTGCGTCCTGATGGCCAGTCTGCGGTGCTCAATATGGACCGGGCTGCGAACATCGCGGCCTTTGACGCGCTTTCAGCCGGTGACGGCAAGCAGCACGGCTCCGATGTCGGCGGTGTCGAGGCGGACGCCGAGTTTCTCTTCGCCCTGCTGGGCAGTCCGTTGTGGTCGGGCAAGATGGCGCGCCTGATGGCGAAGCAGGCCTGGAAGCGCGGTCTTAACGGCCTGAAGACCTGGTTTGGAGATGCGCTGCAGCCGGCGCGGGCCTGGCTGGAACACGGCTATGGCAGCGAAACGGTACAGGCGCTCTGGGCACCCTGGGTGCTGCACACGGGCCTGACGCCGGAAAGCACCTATTCCGGCCAGATGGGCCGTGTGATCGCCTTTGCCCTTGAGGCTGCCGGCGCGCCGGTGGCCAAGGGCGGCGCAGGGGCCGTGCCGGATGCCTTCCGCAAACTGATCGAGGAAAAGGGCGGGGAGATCCGCACCGGCGTCGACGTCACGCGCATTCTCGTGCAAGGCGGCAAGGCAGTTGGCGTCGAGACAGCGGCCGGAGACAAGATAGACGCGCGCTCGGTCATCGCGTCGGTCACGCCGACACAGCTTCACCAGCGCCTTCTGGGCGACGAACCGCCACCGGCCCACGCCGAACGCTACAGGTATGGCCGCGGAAATTTCCAGCTTCACTATGCTCTTGACGCCGAGCCGGAGTGGATTGCCGGCGGGCTGGAAGACGTTGCCCTGATCCACCTCACGGACGGGATCGACGCCGTTTCCAAATCCTCGAACGAGGCCGAGCGCGGTCTGCTGCCGGAAACACCGACCCTTTGCGTCGGCCAGCCGCACAGGCTTGACCCTTCGCGCGCGCCGGACGGCAAGGCCATCTTGTGGATCCAGATCCCGGATGCGCCGCGCGTGATCAAGGGAGACGCGGCAGGGCAGCTTGAAACCGGTCCTGACTGGACGGAGACCATCCGGGAGGCCTTTGCCGATCGCATCGAAGCCATTCTTCAAAGGCACATCGGCAACTTCGACCGGATCAAGCTGGCAAGGCGCGCCTATTCTCCGGCGGACCTGAACCAGCTCAACATCAATCTCGTCGGCGGAGACCCCTATGGCGGGTCCTGCAACATCGATCAGTTTTTCGTCTGGCGTCCGTTCACCCGTTCCGTTAACAGCGCCACCACGATCGGCAACCTCCACATGATCGGTGCGTCGACCCATCCGGGTCCGGGTCTGGGGGGCGGGTCCGGCTACAATCTGGCGAAAGGGATGGGGGCATGAAGAACGAAAACGGGCTGGAGCTGGCGGAACAGAAGACCCCGGTGCCGCGCCTGGGTGAAATCGGCCTCGAGAACTTTCCGCCCTACCTGATGAACCGCATTATGGGACGTTACAACGGCGCCTTGCGGGACGAGATGGCAAAGCTCGGCCTGACGACGCCCAAGATGCGGACGCTCGCCGTTTTGTCTGTCCTCGACGGTCTGCTGATCCGCGACCTGTCGGTCTACGCCGTCGTCGAAACGTCCACGCTCAGCCGTGCGCTGGATGCGCTGGAACGCGACGGGCTGGTCAAGCGGGTTACCGACAGTGAAGACAGCCGGGCGGTGCGCATCCACCTGACGACTAAGGGCCGCCAGACGCACGACATGCTCTGGCCGCACCTGGCGACCGCGTATCAGCAGATGTTCCGCGGCATCAGCGACGCCGAGCAGCGGGCCTTTACGGCAACGCTGCAGGCCATTTTGAAAAACATCCGCAAACATCCGATTTAGCACTTGGAAACTGTGCAGGGAGGGGCCGATGGCCGAAAGGTCGTTCAAGGCTGAGGTAGAGCATCTTCGCAAGGGAACGGGAGACGTCTTCACGGGCGAGGGTATCCTTGCGATTACAAAGGCGCTTCTGGAAAACGGCGTCGGGTATGTCGGCGGCTATCAGGGTGCACCCATCTCCCACCTGATGGATGTGCTTGCCGATGCCGAGGACCTCATGAGCGAGCTCGGCATTCGCTTCGAAGCCAATGCATCGGAGGCTGCCGCCGCGGCCATGCTGGCCGCCTCGGTGCATTATCCGATCCGCGGTGCCGTCACCTTCAAGGGTTCGGTCGGCGTCAACGTGGCCTCCGACGCCCTTGCCAACTTGTCCTCCTCCGGCGTGAATGGCGGCGCGCTTGTCATCGTCGGCGAAGACTACGGAGAAGGCTCCTCGATCATGCAGGAGCGCTCCTACGGTTTCGCCATGAAATCGCAGTTCTGGCTGCTCGACCCGCGCCCGAACCTGCCCTCCATCGTCAAGGCCGTCGGCGACGGCTTCGCGTTGTCCGAGGCCAGCAACACGCCCGTGATGCTGATGGTCCGCATTCGCTCATGCCATGTCACCGGCAGTTTCGATACGTCCGACAACGTGCCGCCGCCGCTTTCGGTCCGGGACGCGCTGTCCAACCCGCAGCGCGATTTCAAGAGGGTGGTGCTGCCGCCCATGTCCTATGCCCACGAGCATGACAAGATCGACAATCGCTGGCCGGCAGCCGAAAAATACATCCTGGAAAACAGGCTCAACGAACGGTTCGGTCCCGAGGACGGCAAGATCGGGATCATGTGTCTCGGCGGCATGTACAACAGCGTCATCCGCTCCCTCCAGCGCCTCGGTCTGGCTGATATCAGCGGCAACACCTCCGTGCCGCTCTACGTCCTGAACGTCACCTATCCGATCGTCAAATCGGACGTTCTGGAATTCTGCAATGGCAAGGACGCCGTTCTGCTGGTGGAAGAAGGGCAGCCCGAGTTCATAGAGCAGCAGCTTGGCGCAATGCTCTACAAGGAAGGCGCGACCACGAAGCTTGAAGGCAAGGGCGTCTTTCCAAAGGCCGGGGAATATACCGGACAGATCATGTTCGACGGTCTGGAGGCCTTTGTCCGTCAATACGCACCCGAACTGCTGCCGGGCAAGGTGCTGGCGCCGAACACGCCCAAGACGGAACTTCCCGATCTCAGCAAAACCGTGCCGATCCGGCCCCCGGGTTTTTGTACCGGCTGTCCAGAGCGGCCGATCTTTGCATCCCTGAAACTGGCGGAACAGGAACTGGGATCCCGGCAGATCACGGGCGATATCGGCTGCCATCTTTTTGCGTGCCTGCCACCGTTCGAGATCGGTGGCTCGACAATGGGCTACGGCCTCGGACCGGCATCGAACGCCGCATTCGATGGCGGCGGTGAAAAACGCGCGATTTCCATTCTCGGTGACGGCGGTTTCTGGCACAACGGGCTCAGTTCCTCCATCGGCAACATGGTCTTCAACAAGTCCGACAGCGTCGCAATCATTGTCGACAACTATTATTCGGCGGCAACCGGCGGACAGGATGTCTTGTCCAGCCGCGCTGACAACGACACGAAATCGACCAACAATCCGATCTCCAAGGCCCTCGCCGGTGTCGGCGTGGAATGGATCCGTCAGATCGACCGCACCTATGACGTCACCAAAATGCGGGACACGATCCGCGAAGCGCTGACGACGGATTACAAGGGGCCGAAGGTGATCGTTGCCTCTTCGGAATGCATGCTGAACCGGCAGCGGCGCGAAAAGCCGCTGCGCAACAAGGCGATCGCCGACGGCAAACGTGTCGAACTGCCACGTTTCGGTGTTGACCAGGATGTCTGCACCGGCGACCACGCCTGCATTCGCCTGTCCGGCTGTCCGTCGCTCTCCCTGAAGAAACTCGACGATCCGCTCCGGGACGATCCGGTCGCCCATATCGACCAGTCGTGTGTCGGCTGCGGCAATTGCGGTGAGGTTGCCGACGCAGCGATCCTCTGCCCGTCCTTCTATGAAGCCAAGGTGGTGCACAATCCGTCCGGCTTCGAGACCTGGTACGCGGGCGTCCGCAGGAAGGTCATCACGTGGCTGCAGAACCGGCGGTCTGCCAAACGGCTGGTCTTTTCGGGGGAGAATGCCTGATGTCGCTCGCCCTGCCTCTCGACGCCCAGCCGACGGATCCGGCCCTGGAAGGCATTATCAAGCTCGCGGTCATGGCCGTTGGTGGCCAGGGCGGCGGTGTCCTGACCAACTGGATAGAGACGCTCGCACGGTCCGAGGGCTATCACTGCCAGGCGACCAGCGTCGCCGGTGTCGCCCAGAGAACCGGCGCGACCATCTACTATATCGAGATGGCACCGGGCGACGTCGCCTCGCCGGTCTTCTCGCTTGCTCCTTCCGCCGGTGACGTCGACATCACCATTGCAGCCGAGATGATGGAAGCCGGGCGCGCCATCATGCGCGGGTTCGTGACCCCCGACCGGACCACGCTGATCGCGTCGACCCATCGGATGCTGGCGGTTTCGGAGAAGACCGTGCCCGGCGACGGCATGGCGTCTTCCGAAGAGGTCAAGGCCGCGGCGGAAGTCGCCGCACAGAAGCTGATCCTCGCGGATATGGATACGGCCGCCGTTGCTGTCGGTTCGGTGATCTCGGCGTCCCTGTTCGGGGCCCTGGCGGGCTCCGAAGCGCTACCCTTCAAACGCGAAGCCTTCGAGGAGGCCATCCGCACGGGCGGCAAGGGGGTAGAGGCGAGCCTCAGGGCCTTTGCTGCAGGCTATGATCTGGCGCAGAACGGCGAAGCGCCGAAAGCGCCCGAGCCGGAACCTGTCGTACAGAAGATCGTCGAACCCCGGGGGCCGGCGGCCAGCCAGACGGCCTGGGCCGCGCTTCAGGCGCGCGTTGCCGCGCTGCCGGAAGACATTCAGAACATGACAAGGGCCGGCCTCGCGAAGGTGGTCGACTTCCAGGACTGCGACTACGGCTCCGAATATCTCGACCGGCTGCAGACACTTGTGAATGCGGACAGCGCCGGGACGAAATACGAGCTTTCGCTGGAGGCGGCCAAGTACATCGCCAATGCGATGACCTATGACGATGTCATCCGGGTCGCGGACCTCAAGACCCGCGCACAGCGCTTGCGCCGCATCGAGGATGAGATGCGCGTCAAGCCGGAGAACCTGATGCACCTGACCGACTATCTGCATCCGCGCGCGGAGGAGATCGTCGGCCTCATGCCGGAAAAACTCGGCCGGAAACTGGAAAACGATCCGGCCTGGATGAAACGCATCGACCGCTGGTTCAATCGCGGGCGCCGGATACGGACCGATAGCCTGCGCGGCTTTGCAATGCTCTATGTCCTCGGAGGCCTGCGTAGATGGCGGCTGAAGACGCTGCGGCACAGGATGGAACAGGATCACCTTGATGCGTGGCTAAAAATGGTTTCCGGCTATCTCCCTGACCGCTACGACATGGCCGTGGAGGTCCTGCGTTGCCGGCGGCTGATCAAGGGCTATTCCGACACCCATGCGCGCGGCCTGTCCAAGTTCGACAAGGTGCTGTCCGGCGCCCGCCTCGTGGAAAACCGCGAGGATGGCGCCGCGTGGGTCGCCCGGTTGCGCGAGGCGGCACTCAAGGATGAGAAGGGCACGGATCTCGACGGCGCGTTGAAAACGGTCGAGAGTTTCGCCGGCTGAGCGTCAGCTCAGGGCGTGTGCCCCTGCAAACACGTCAAGAAGCGCGCGCGTTGCCTCTTCGGTGGTCTGAACGCCGGGGGAAAGACGGAGGGTGGCGCCGCGCGTGTCTGCGGAGTACCCGGCCCGGTTCAGATCGGCGAGCATCTTCGCGGCGGCCTCCGTCGTTGTCAGGTCCAGCATCAGGCTGCCGCCGCGCTTGGCGCGGTCGCGCGGCGACAACAGCCCGACACCGAGATCATCCAAGCCGTCGATCAGGATGTCGCACAGCAGTCTGTTGTGGTGGAGAAGCGCAACACGATCCGTTTGCGCGTGCCACTTCAGCGCCGGTACGGTGGCCGCGGCTGGCAGGATCGCCGGGGTGCCATTGTCGAACCGACGGATGTCGGGTGCGTACTCGAACGCACCGATGTCCCAGTTGAACGGGTTGTCCTGGCTGAACCAGCCGCGCAATTCGGGCCGGCAATCTCCGATCAGGTCGGGCCGGACATAGAGCATGCCTGCGCCCGGCGCGCCGCACATCCATTTCAGGCTTGTTGAAACGGCGAAGTCGATCTGGGGCTCAAGAACGGAAAACGGCAGAAGCCCGGCCGCCTGTGTGATGTCCACGCCAATGAGGCTGCCCATGGTGCGGCCATGCGATACCAGCGCCTCAAGGTCGGTCTTGTGCGAGGTGGTCGAACTCACCCAGGTAATCAGGGCAAGGGCAATATCTCGGTCCCATTCCGCGATCATATCCTCGTCGGCAACCCAGTCGGCGCCCTGTCGCGGATGAACGGTTTTCAGCTCGAAACCGAAGCGTTCCTGCAGCCTTGAAAGCAGAAAGTGGTTCGAGGGAAAGCAATCGGCGGCGACCAGAACCTTCCGGCCACGCAGAAGATCGGCAGGCAGCGAGGTGGTCAGCATGTGAACGCCCTGCGTGACATTCTCGCAGGTGGTGACCGAGCCTTCCGATGCCTCGATCAGCTGACGCCACAGATCGATGAACTCCGCGCGCTTGCCCAGCATGTAAGACCATTGCTGGTCGTCGGGAGCGCTCCAGACGGACGCGAGCTCCGCCATCGCATCGCTGAGATCCGCCTCTTTTCCGGGATACTGGCCAATGGAGTGGTACAGGAAGTAACCCGCCTTCCTCTCTGTCATGCCTGTCTCCCGAAAACCGGTTCTTGGAACGTCTGCCCTTATTGACCGGGCACGGAATATTCGTATACAGTTTTGAAGTTAGTTCAAGCTTAAAAGACCTGAAAATCACCAGATCGGACGGCTTGAAGCAAGGATGGGAGCATCATGCTCCTTTTTCTGTATACGGTTTTGCAGCTGAAACGGGAGGGAAACATCGCGATCTTGAAATCCTCCCAGGCCTCCAGCGCACCGCCGGGCACCAGCGTCCAGATCCACGACGTTCTCATGGCCCGCATCCACAATGGCGAAGTCGACCCGCAGACACGGCTCGTGGATACGGCAATAGCGACCGAGTTCGGCGTGTCGCGCATGCCGGCGCGCGACGCACTGATGCGGCTCGCCCATGAAGGATATCTGGAGCAGACCACCAAGGGCTTTGTGCTGCCGCGAATTGACCATCGGGAAATCCTGGAAATCTTTGACCTCCGGCGGCTGCTTGAGCCGCGCGCGGCGGCCCTGGCCGCGCAATCCCTTTCCGAAGACGCGGTCCGCCACCTTGAGACGGCACTGCAAAACGCGCGTCGGGCGATGAAAGAGCGTGACCGGGAAAAGCTGTTCCGGTCCTGCGAGATTTTCCGAAATGGCTGGATTAACGCCGTCCCGAACGTGTCGCTCCGCAAGGCGGTGCAGCGCTACATGACCCAGGTCCAGGCCGTGCGCATGATGACATTCGCCGATCCCGCGAACCATCCGGTCATCGTGGACGGCAACAAGGGTCTCTTGGAAGCCTTTCGCCGCCGGGATGCCGTGGCGGCTGCTGACCGCATATTGCGCTTCGTCTTTGACGGCGAAAGCGCCTATCTCGCCGCGCATGAGGCAGCGGAAAAGAACGACCAATCCGAAACACGGGTCACCGCCGGTGCCCGGCACGACTCCACGCTGACGGGACCGCGATAATGGAAACGCGCGCTGAAATGCGATTGCCCACGGACGATCTTGCGAAGGATCTGCCGTTCTTCACCGGAACGCTGAAGATGCGTCTGGACATGATCTATCCAGCGGACAATCCGGAAATCGCGGTCTTTTCGGGCCATGGCATGCGGGTGCGGATCGAGAAGGGCGCGCCGGAGGGTCCGGGAACGCTGCGCATCCTGACGGATGCGCCCGACGATTTTGCCGACGGCGAACGTGTTCTTCTTGCACCCAACGGAACGCGGGTGGAGATCGATGAACTGAACCCGCCCCTGGTCCTGCCGCAGACGGAACATGCCTTTGTTGTCCGCAGGCTTGCCGACCAGGCTCCCTGGGTGATCGGCCGTGCCGGGATGGAGTACCGCGATCTGGTGCCGACACGCCTTGGCGGGGCCATGATCGCGTCCCACATCCGCGTACCGGACGGCCCGGTGCCCGACATGGTTCATTTCCACAAGGTAGGTTTCCAGCTGATCTATTGCGTCAGGGGCTGGGTCGACGTTCTCTATGAGGACCAGGGCGGCATGCGCCGGCTGACTGCAGGCGACTGTTTCATCCAGCCGCCCGAGATCCGGCACAGGGTCATGCACGCTGCCGATGGCATAGAGGTGATCGAGATTGGCGTTCCCGCCGAACATGTCACCGAGATCGATCACGCAATGACGCTCCCGACGGAAACCGAGCGCCCGGACCGGGAATGGCAGGGCCAGAAATTCGTGCACAATCTTGCGAAGGACGGAGTTTTCGACCCGTTCAGGATCCCGGGCTTCGAGGCCCGCGACACCACCATCTCCGACAACACCAAGGGAGTGGCATCTGTTATGGTGGCTCGTGCGACCGGAGAGACCTCTCCCTGGACGCGGCACGATTGCGACATTCTGTTCAACTTTGTGCTGGCAGGTGAAATGACACTCGAGGGCGAAGGAAAAGACCCTTACCGCCTGTCCGCCGGAGACGCCTTTGTGATCCCGCCTCAGATGGCGACACGATACACGGGCGCGACAACCGACCTGGAGCTGCTCGAAGTCAGCCTGCCGGGACGGTTCAAAACCGAAGTTCTGGAAGCGCCCGGGAGGTAGGGACGGGCGTATCGGACACAATGAAAAAGCGATGAGGGGAAGTAGCATGAAAAAACTGACGACACTTGCAGCCGCCGCGTTGATGCTGGGCACCAGTTCGCTGGCTTATGCCGAAACCAAGATCGGCATTCTGATGGATATCACCGGTCCGATCGCGAACTTCATTCCACCGCTGCAGAACGCGGCGAACCTGGCCGTCAAGCATGTCAACGACCAGGGCGGTCTGCTCGGCGGTGAAGTGGTCGCGGTCTATGGTGACACGACCGGAACCGCGCAGGGTGCCGTCGATGCCGCCCAGAAGCTGGTCAACATCGAGAACGTTCCGATCGTGATGGGCTCCCTGATGTCCGGGACCACCATCGCGGCAGCCGAAGCTGCCATCATTCCGGCAGGGGTCGCACAGATCTCGCCGACGGCAACCTCGCCGGCCATGACGGACCTTCAGGATGACGGTCTCGTCTTCCGGATCGTGCCTTCCGACAACTACCAGGGCGAAATCCTGGCCAAGATGGTTCTCGACGAAGGCCTCAACAAGGTCGCGGTCACCTACGTGAACAACGACTACGGCGTCGGCATCGGCCAGACTTTCATGGACGCCTACAAGGCAGCCGGCGGCGAGATCGTCGCGGAAAACAAGCA
Organism: Roseibium sp.; assembly: GCF_965232425.1. Classification (GTDB taxonomy): domain Bacteria; phylum Pseudomonadota; class Alphaproteobacteria; order Rhizobiales; family Stappiaceae; genus Roseibium. The sequence goes on along the minus strand of NZ_OZ246971.1, from coordinate 2,067,480 downwards.
CGAGGAAAAAAAGGATTCCTACCGCTCCGAACTGGCAAGCCTTGCCAAGGGTGATGCGGACGCGCTCGTCGTCATCGCCTATGCAGGGGACAGCGGCGGCAAGATCGTGCGTCAGTCGATCGAAGGCGGTCTCTTCGACAAGTTCGTCGGCACCGACGGTTTGCGGGACGAACTCCTGATCCAGAATGTCGGCGCCGATGCGCTCAAGACCTCCTTCTTCTCATCGCCGACATCGCCTGCGGAAAACCCGGCGCAGAAAACCCTGCATGATGCGTTCAACGCTGAATATGGCGAAGGCGCTGACAAGGCCTTCGTTGACCAGACCTACGATGCGACCTTCCTGGCCCTGCTTGCCGTCGAGAAGGCCGGATCCACGGACCGCGCCAAGATGGCGGAAGCCCTGCGCGAAGTCGCCATGGCACCGGGTGAAAAGGTCGGACCGGGCGAGTGGGCAAAAGCCGTTGCGCTGATCAAGGAAGGCAAGGACATCGACTATGATGGCGCCAGTGGCTCCGCCGAATTCGACGAGAACGGCGATGTCGGCGGATTCATCGGCAAGTTCGTCGTCGATGGCGACGGGTACAAGCAGATTGCAATCGTCGAATAAGCCGCGTCAGACGTGATCCGGCTGGACGAGATCTGCGTCGATTTCGGCGGTTTGCGGGCGGTTGACCATGCAAGCTTCGAAATCGGCGCAGGCCGCATCACAGGTCTGATCGGACCCAATGGTGCGGGCAAGACGACGGCATTCAATGTCATCGCGGGGGCGATCCGGCCGAGTGCGGGCCGTGTTTTCTTCGACGGCGGGGACGTCACCGGGCTGAAGCCTTACCAGAGGGCCGAGGTGGGCCTGGCGCGAACGTTCCAGATACCGCACGAATTTGCACAGCTCTCAGTGCTTGAGAACCTGATGGCGTCCGCGTCCGCGCCGCAGGGCGAAAACGTGCTGAACGTGATTTTCCGGCGGGGGCGCTACTCCGCCGAGGAACGCGCGATCTACGAGACGGCGCGCGACACGGTGCGCCTGCTCGAACTGGAACATGTCATCGACGAGAAGGCCGGCAATCTCTCCGGCGGCCAGAAGAAGCTGGTCGAACTCGGCCGTGCGCTGATGCGTGACCCCAAGATCATCCTGCTTGACGAGATCGGGGCAGGTATCAACCGGACGCTTCTGGGAAAACTTGCCGACAAGATCCTGATGCTGAACGCGGAGCGCGGCCTGACGTTCTGCCTGATCGAACACGATCTCGACTATGTCTCGAGACTGTGCGACCACGTGCTTGTGATGGCGCAGGGGGCTCTTCTGACGGAGGGAACCGTCGACGAGGTGAAGCGGGACGAACGCGTGATCGAAGCCTATTTCGGCGGTGGCAAATACGAGGCCCAGCTATGACCGAACAGCTTGCCGTATCCGGGCTGTCGGCCGGCTATGGCGGCCCGCCGATCATCGAGGACATCTCGCTCACGGTGGAAGCCGGTGAAATCGCGGTGGTGCTCGGACCGAACGGCGCCGGCAAGTCGACGCTGCTGAAGTCCATCTTCGCGCTGACGACCGTTTCGGCCGGGTCGATCCGGCTCGGGGAACGGGAACTGGCCGGGTGCAAGACCTCGGCTCTGGTTCCCCTCGGTGTGTCGGCTGTGCCTCAGAACAAGAACGTGTTCGCCTCTATGACGGTCGACGAGAACCTCGACGTCGGCACCTATGCCGCACCGCCTCCCGACCAGAAGGCGACCCGCGAGAAGGTGCTGGCGTTGTTTCCCGACCTCAAGGACAAGCTGAAACAGCCGGCAGGTGAATTGTCCGGCGGTCAGAGGCAGATGGTCGCAATGGGCCGCGCGCTGATGAGCGAGCCCAAGCTGGTGCTGCTGGATGAACCGACCGCCGGTCTCTCGCCCGCCTATCTTGAACGCATTTTCGACCTGCTCCTCGACATCCGCAAGACCGGAATAACGGTGCTGATGGTAGAGCAGAACGCGCGCCAGGCCCTGCAGATCGCCGATCACGGGCATATCCTGGTGAATGGCCGCAATCATCTCAGCGGCACGGGTGAGGAACTGCTGGCCGACGAGGACGTGCGCCGCCTCTTCCTCGGAGGCACGGCCGCATGAGCGAATTCGTCAATTTCTACCTGTTTCCGGCGCTCACCATCGGCAGCATCTATGCGCTCGGCGCCGTCGGCATCTCGATGATCTTCGGCATCCTGCGCTTTGCCCATTTCGCCCATGGCGACCTGATGACCCTCGGCGCCTACGGCATCATGGCGGCCACGGCGCTGATGCCCGTCAATCCCCTGCTGCTCGTTCCTTTCGGCATGGCGCTGACGATCTTCTCCGCGCTCTTTGTCGACCGGTTTTTCTATCGGCCGCTGAGGGATCTGCCGACCATTTACACCGTGATCTCCTCGTTCGGGATCGCGCTCGTCTTTCGTTCCATGATCCAGCTCATCTGGGGGTCGGAGAATCAGGTGCTCGTTGCAGGCGTGCGTCCGCCGCTGGTGCTCTTCGATACGTTCCGCGTGTCCGTCCTGCATCTGCAGGCGATTGTCACGACAGCCATAATCGCCGTCCTGCTGCACTACTTCCTGACGGCCACGAAGACGGGCCGGTCGATGCGGGCGGTCGCCGACGATCCCGAACTTGCGGAGGTCTCCGGTCTCGACACGGCCAAGGTCGTGCGCTGGACCTGGATCATCGGTGCGGCGCTCGCCGCGGTGGCGGGCGCGTTCGCCGCGCTCAACACCAGCGCCCATCCCAATCTCGGCTGGAACCTGCTGCTTCCCATGTTTGCCGCCGCCATTCTGGGCGGGATCGGCAAGCCGATGGGCGCGATGGCGGGCGGTTTCATCATCGGTATGGCGGAGGAACTCTCCTCGTATCACTGGATCGGCGATGACGCGCTGATCTCGCCCTCCTACAAGACGGCCATTGCCTTCGTGATCATGATCGGACTGCTGATCTTCCGGCCGCAAGGGCTCTTCAAGGGGAGACTGCTCTGATGGAATTGACCGGTCTCTTTTTCTACATCGTCAGCCTGCTGATCCTGGGCGGCATCTACGCGCTGCTCTGTCTTGCGCTCAACGTCCAGTGGGGCATGGGCGGGCTGTTCAATGCCGGGATCGCCGGCTTCTACGGCGTCGGGGCCTATACGTCCGCGATCCTGACGACGGCGGCCTCCGGCAGGCACCTTGGCGGTTTCTCCATGCCCGTTCCGATCGGCCTTGTGGGGGCCGCGATTGTCGCGGGTGTGACCGGCTGGGCGGTCGCCAGGATCTGCGTGCGCCTCAAAAGCGATTACCTTGCCATGGCCTCGATCGGCATCGCGGAAATTCTCCGCCTCGTGTTCGTCAATGAAAGCTGGCTGACCAACGGCAGTCTCGGCATCTCCCGCATCCCGCGGCCGTTTGCCGACTTTACCACCGGCCGGATGTCGGACGTTGCTTTTCTCGGCTTCGTCTGGGTGATCGTCCTTCTGGTTTACGTCGCGACCACCCGGCTCTACGACAGCCCCTGGGGGCGGAGCCTGCGCGCAATCCGCGACAATGAATCTTCAGCCTCTGCCGCCGGCAAGAACGTCGAGAAGTTCCGCGTCCAGACCTTCGTCATCGGCTGCGCGGTGATGGGCATCGCCGGCGGTCTTTCAGCGCATTATTTCCGCTTTCTGTCGCCGACGGCGACGGACCCGTTGCTGACCACCTTCCTGGTCTGGGTGATGCTGATGGCGGGCGGTTCCGGCAACAACAGGGGCGCGATCCTCGGCGCCCTGAGCATCTGGACGATCTGGTCCGTGACGGAAATCTTCACCAACCGCCTGCCGCCGGAATGGGCGACACGGAGTTCCTTCATCCGTATGCTTCTGGTCGGACTGTTGCTGCAGGTCGTGCTGCAGCGGTTCCGGGCGGGGCTCCTGCCGGAAAAATCGCCGCCCGTCCGGTTCAGGAAGGAATAGCGGAAGAAATCGCCGATGGAAAACGGAGTGTCGCGCCGAATTGGGACCCTTTCTGCCTGCTTCAGATCCTTGGGCAGACCGCTCCCGAAACGGTGTGTCTAACATGCGCCTCGTCTTCTGGAACTGCAACATGGCGCTCCACCGCAAGGCGGATGCCGTCTTGTCCGAGCGTCCGGACATTGCGGTCATATCCGAGTGCGCGCGCCCCGACATACTCGAAAAACGCGGCGAAACAGTCTTCTCAGCAGCGTCGGCACTCTGGATGGGAACCAACCCCAACAAGGGCCTTGGGGTCTTCGCCTTCAACGGCTACACGGTCACGCGGCTCGACCCCTTCTATCCGACGCTCCGCTTCATTCTGCCGGTGAAGGTCGAGGGTCCGCGTACCTTCAATCTGATTGCGGTCTGGGCTCAGAACGCCAGCGCCGGCGTGACCCGCAAACACCAGAGCGGACCGCTTCGCCGGGCATTTTCGAAGTACCGTGACTTCATCACGTCCGGTCCGACGGTGATCGGCGGCGACTGGAACAGCAATAGGATCTGGGACAAGCCGGGCTGGCGCATCAATCACATGGCCAAGGTGGACATCCTGGAAGGGATGGGGATACGCAGCGCCTACCATGACGTGACAGGTGAGCCGCAGGGCGAGGAAACAACGCCGACACACTATTGGCGCGACAGGCGCATCGACGGGCCTACCTATCACATAGACTTCGTCTTCGCGCCGAATGACTGGCTGCGCGGGATCAGGGACTTCTCGATCGGAAGCTTTGAGGACTGGGTCGGAAACGGCCTGAGCGACCATGTTCCGATCACGATCGAGTTCTGACGCTCACGCGGTATGTTTCGGGCTGAACAGCAGTTTCAGATAGGTGCGGAACAACATGATCTGCTCGGACGCATTGTTGTGTTCGCGCAGCGCGCGCTGCAAGACGAGGCCGCCTTCGACAACCCCTGACACCATGTCGCCGAGCGCGTCCAGATTGACCTCTTCGCGCGGCTCGTAAAGGTCCGCGATGTCCTCGAACATCCCCCGAAACCGCTTGCGCCAGCCGAGAATGGCCTGCCGGTTCAATTCCCGCACCCCTTCATCGAACAACCGGTCCTGATAGGCGGTCGAGGCGATCACGCATCCCGGATGGCCGGTCGGCATTTCCTCCAGCATCTCCGCCAGCAGCTTCAGGCCAATGAGCATGCAATGGAGCGGGTCGTCATTGAGTTCCCTTGCACGGGCGAACAGGTCGTCGTAGAGCGCGTTCTCGACCTCGATATAGCGTTCCAGCATGGCCCGGGCGAGCGCGTTCTTGTCCTTGAAATGATAGAAGAAACCACCCCGGGAGATCTCGGCGCCTGCAACGATTTCCTCGATGGATGTCGCCTCGAAGCCTTTCTCCAGCACGGCGGCTTCCGCGATGTCGAGGATCCTCGTCCGTGTATCGGTTTTCCCGGTCACTGCTTCCCCCACTGTACCGCGAGTCCAGTTGACGCCCCGCCGGGGCGCAAGTCAATCGAGACAACCACGCCTTACGCACTGAAACTAAAGCGGAAAAAGAATCCCCGCAACCGGACCACGCGACCACTACCTGCTTGACGGCGGAACGCATATCTCTCCTGGCATCGAAACAGGAGAAAAGCGCCATGCGAATTCATGACCTTGTTCATGCCGAACGGTTCTATCTGTCCGACGGCGGACTGGAGACCTATCTGATCTTCGACAAGGGCTACGAGCTGCCATGTTTTTCCGCAGCGGTTCTGCTCGACAGCGAGAGAGGACGCCGGGACCTTGCCGAGTATTACGAACGTTTCCTGCAGATTGCCCGACAATCCGGCCGCGGATTTGTCCTGGACGCGCCGACCTGGCGCGCCGGTGTCGCCTGGGCGGGACCGCTCGGCCAGTCGGTCGCCGATGTGCTGCAGACCAACGAACGCGCCGTGCGCTTCGTCTCCGAGATCCGGGGGCGGCATGAAACGGACACGCTGCCGATCCTGGTCAACGGGCTCGTCGGGCCTGCCGGCGACGCCTATGCGCCGGACGAGACGCTGTCCTGCCAGGATGCCCTCCTGATCCATGCTCCGCAAATTCATGCGCTGGGCCGTGCCGGCGTGGACATGATCAGCGCCATGACGCTGACCCATGCCGGTGAAGCCGTCGGTATCGTGCGCGCGGCGGCGGAAATCGACATCCCCGTTGTCATCGCCTTCACGCTCGAAACCGATGGACGGCTGCCGTCCGGGCAGTCGCTGGCGGATGCGATCGGCGAGGTCGACGCCGCGACAGGCAATGGCCCCGCCTATTACATGATCAACTGCGCCCATCCCGATCACTTCCGGACTGTTCTGGAAACGGGTGGCGCCTGGGCATCGCGCATCGGCGGCATCAGGTCGAACGCCTCGCGCATGAGCCATGCGGAACTGGACGAAGCCGAAACACTCGACGACGGCGACCCGGGCGAACTTGGCCGGTTGAATGCCGAACTGATGCGCTTCCTGCCAAACATCCGCGTCGTCGGCGGGTGCTGTGGCACGGATCACAGGCATGTCGGCTGTATTGCGATACATGAACGGTGCCGGCCGGCTGCCTGAAAGGCTGGGGCCCGTACCCTGGTCGGCCCAAACAATTTTCAAAAAAGAGAGCAATCAAAATGAATTTTCAGTCCAGTCCCCTGATCCGGCAAGCAAGCGCCGAGGATGCAGCAGCTCTTGCCAGGTTGATCGACATCGCCGGCGAAGGCATTCCGAACTGGCTTTGGAGCCGGGCCTGCGAAGGCAACCAGACACCGCTCGACGTCGGTACGGAACGCGCAAGGCGGCCGTCGGGCGGATTTTCCTTCACGAATGCGCTTGTGTCGGAAAGGCAGGGAATGGTCACCGGCATGGTTCTGAGTTACCTGATCGATGCCATGCCGGAAGACGATCCCGACGCGCTCCCCGCACCGATTGCGCCATTCGTGGAGCTTGAAAGACATTCGGTCGGAACCTGGTACATCAACGCCCTGGCAGCGTTCCCGGGATATCGGGGACAGGGTCTGGGCAGTTCCCTGCTTGCTGCGGCGGAACGTCTTGCGCGGGAAAACGGCACATCCGCCATGAGCATTCAGGTCTATGCCCAGAATACCGGGGCAGTGCGCCTCTATCAGCGCCTCGGTTACAAGCTGCAGGAAAGGGCGCGCGTGCGCTCGCATCCGTGCCAGCCCTACTACACGGGCGATGTCCTGTTGCTGATCAAGGATCTGACGTAAAGACCAAATGGCGCGGCCGTTCCGGCCGCGCCTTCGGCCGGCCTCTAGAGTGCCTTCCAGAATACGATCTTGTCGTCGCCGGGGCCCCAGAAGTCCCGGATGCGTGCTTCTTCCGTGTAACCGCACCTGCTATAGAAACGGCGCGTTCCGGAAAAGCTCTCGGTCCCGGACGTGTCCACGATGAGCACCCTGTTGCCGCCGGACTGCAGCAGCCTTTCCAGCGTTGCAACAACGGCGCGGCCAACGCCGGTGCCTTGTTTTTCGGGCAGTACGGCAAGCGCCAGCATGTTCCAGGTGCCTTCGGCAAAGGTCTCCGCGCTGGCAAAGCAGAAAGCGATTGCCTCGCCGTTCTCTTCACAGGTCAGCCAGAGGCTATTCCCGTCTCCTTCAGAAAGGAAGCCGGCTATCATCTCCGGCAAAAGGTCGGGCGGAAACAGCCCGGTGCTGTCGGCAATCTTTTGCAGGGACGGAATGTCGTTCGCAACGGATGGTCTGATATTCATTTCTGATGGTCTTTCACGATGCCTGCGCCGCGGCGATTGAAACGCCTGGCAAGGGTCTGTGCCGGCCGTCTGCACAAAAGGTTCTGGTGCGAGAAAACCGGCAGCACAAAGGTGGGCGACACCCCGGGAGGGTTCCGCCGATCCTGATTTGCTGTCTCAAAGGCAGAGATCAGCCGTTGTGCGCATTCGTGAACATAAAGTCTCCGCCGCCTGGCACCGTGACAGGCGTTCCTGACGGTAGCACCGGTCAGGTCGAACGGCAAACGGGTTTGCGCACTGGGCGGGACTGCGCCGGGGCGGTCAAACCGTTACCCCACGGGGCATAAGTCACTGAAAAACGGACGTCGCGCCGTCCCGCACCATGACCTTGCGCGGCTCTGAATGATGTTGTGAAGAACACTCATTTGATGCAGATCTTCACCCACTGTTAACCATAAATTGCAATGACTGACTGCACCTATTACGCGAATTCAGCGAAATATTTCCACTTGGGGCAGGGCTAATGTTCAGGGCGATTTCAGCTTTATTGTGTTTTTTCATTCTACCACAGGGCGGTCATGCCGCAGATTACAATTCGCCGGTACCGACAGAGTTTCAGACCTCGGTCCTCAGGGGCAGTATCGGCCTTCGCTACTGGTACAGCCAGAACAATTCGGAAATCGATACCGGCGACCTGAACTGGAACACCGTGAATGACGTTACCTCGCACACGGCCGAGATTTTCGGCGAGCTCGAGGACACGACCACGAACATGTTCATGCGGGCCTATCTGGGGCTGGGCCGGAACTTTGGCGGCGAAGGCGATTTCTATATTTTTCCGAGCGGCGATCTTGAGTCCAGCGCACTGGGATATGTGGTGGTCGACGGCGGCGTCCGCTTCGCCGAATTCGCAAACAACCAGATACGGCTGAAGGGCTATGTCGGTTACCAGTATCTCAACGACAGCATCGATGCGGTCGATGGCCGGTTCATTGCCGAGCAGACCCGTCAGTGGCATGCCCTGCGTGTTGGATTGACGGCGGAAGGCGACATCGGCGAACGCTTCGGCTGGATGGTCGATGTTGCCGCTGTTCCCTGGAGCTACAACCGGGTCGAGACCTGGGAAAGCGACTGGACCCACGGCGTTGAAACCGATGTCATGCTGAATTTCGATCTTGCCCGGAACTGGAATGTCGGCATCGGCGGGCGCTACTGGTGGCTGCAGTCGAATTTCGATCGCCGCTGGGTCTCCGACGGTTCGAAGGCCGTTCTGGAGCAGAACTACCAGCGCTACGGCCTGTTGCTGGAAAGCAGCTACAGATTCTGAGCCGCTTCTTGTGTCAGGCCGCGTCGCTCTTCCGTGGCAAGGCGCCGGTCCTTACATTTCGCGAAGAAACTTGGCGACGATGCGATTGAAAAGTTCCGGTTCTTCAAGATGGACCGCATGCGCGCAGCCCGGCACGACCGCGAGCCTGCAATCGGGTATCGTCTTCCAGAGAACCCCCGCCTGTGGCCACGCATAGGTGCGGTCGCCATCGCCCCAGATCACCAGGGTCGGTGCGCTGATCGCGGCAAGGGCGTCTTCGCCGGACCAGTCACGCATGGCCTCCAGTCCGGCCATGATCGCGGCCAGGCTGCTTTTCCCGGCGATGGCCGCGCAGTCGGGATAGGTCTCGGCATCCTCGCCCTTCACGAACCAGGTCGCGGAAATACGGCGGGCGGTCGCCGAAGGTCCGTCTTCCTGCGCGCGCCGCATGGACGTCTCGATCGTCTCGAACCGGCCCGGCAGGATCCCGACAGGACCGGTGCCGTAGAGAATCAGCCGCTCGATGGATTGCGGTTGCCGCCGCATCATCTCCTGGACGATCATGCCGCCCATCGAGTGTCCGAGCAGATGAAAGCGGTCGATCCCGAGGCTTGCGAGATATTGCAGCACCCAGTCCGCGAAACCCCCGATGGAATTGATCGGCGGCAGGTCTGCATTGTCGCCGAAGCCGGGCAGATCGATTTCGACCACTTGCCCGTCGTTTGCAAGTGGCGCCTGTAGGCGCCACTGGTCGCTGCCCCCATGAACCCGTGAACGAGCACAAGTGGGATCATTTACGGGCACCCTGCACGATCCGGTCGAGGATCATGGCGCAGAACAGGATCGAGAAGCCTGCGAGAATGCCCTGTCCGACATTGGCGTATTGCAGGGCTTCGAGAACGTCTTCGCCCAGGCCCTTGGCACCGATCAGGGAGGCGACCACAACCATCGCCAGGGACAGCATGATCGTCTGGTTGATCCCGGCACGGATCGACGGGCTGGCGAGAGGCAGATCGACGCGCGTGAGCAGGTACCATTTGTTGGCGCCGAAGGCGATCGCCGCCTCGCGCACGCTTTCCGGGACACCGCGCAGGCCCAGCACCGTCAGGCGGACGACCGGCGTGCCGCCGAAGATCATGGTCGTGACGACCGCGGCCGGTTTGCCGGTGCCGAAGAAGGCGATGACCGGGATCATGAACACGAAGGCCGGCATGGTCTGCATGAAATCCATGATCGGCTGGATGAAGGCGTAGAACCGGGGCCGCCGCGCCGCGAACATGCCGAGCGGGATGCCGATGACAATCGACAGGCAGGCAGCGGTGCCGAGCAGCGCCAGCGTCGTCATCGCTTTGTCCCAGAACCCGAGCAGGCCCATATAAGCCAGGAACGCCCCTGACCAGATCGCGGTCCGGATACCTGCCGTCAGCCAGGTCAGCAGAATGATCAGACTCGCGACCACGATCCACGGCGTGCTGACAAAGACCAACTCAAGCGCATCCAGCAGCAACCGGATGCAATAGGTGATCGCATCGAACAGCGCTTCCCCGTTGGCGACGCAGAAGGCGAAGAAGGCCTCGACGCCCTCGATACTGACGATCCGGAATTCCGGATTGGTCGGAAACGCGTCGAGTAGCGAGAACCGTCCCGGGAAGCTGTAATGCAGAACGGATGCGAGCACGATGACCGCCATGAACACGGCGCTGAACGCGATCTGCGAGACAGGCATGCCGGAGCGGATGGAATTGTCGGAAAGCCACTCGGAGAACCGTTTCTCAAGGGCCCAGTTTGCGGAGACGGCCTGCACAAGCTTGGCGATCACGAGCAGCGCCACGCCGGCCAGCGCAATCCAGATGCCCTGCTCGGCAAGCGCGTCCGCTTCGGCCCGGATCCCGCCGATACTTGCTTCCAGCGATTCCACCGTTCGCCGGTAGACGTCGGCCTTGTCGGATCCGCTCTCGATGGCGGCGGCAAGCTGTTCGCGGCGCAGTTCGAGCGTTCCCTCGATCGAGGCGATCCGCTCCCTGGCCTCTGCTGCAAGATCACCGAAGAGGCCACGGGCGATCTGAACGATGGCAAGTGTTTCGATGATCAGGAATGGCAGGGCCCAGGACCACAGGCCACGGGCACCGAACCAGACCGGTCCGAACAATCCGGCCATCATGTTGAAGGTTGCGGTAAAGCGGGAGCTCGCGCCGATCTTGTCGAAATTCTCGATGTAATATTCCGGGTTCGTGCGCACGAACTCGGCGATGTTCTTGCGGCGTTCCTCGGTATAGATCCGGGCGGCTTCCGCCTCGTTGTCGGTCAGGGGCGTGTTGATCTGGTCCATCATGATACCTCGGTCCCCTCAATAACGGTTCGCAGGATGTTTTCCCGCGTGATCACGCCGACATCGGCGCCGTTGTCCTCGACGATGATGGCATCGCCCGTGTCGATCGCCATGTTGATGAGCGTACTGAGCGTTTCGCTTTCGCCGACACGCGGTGCGCCCTCCGGAACGGGCCCATTCGCGCCGGTATAATCGGCCAGCGGCTGCATCACCGCATGGGCCCGGACAACCTTCAGCCGCGAGATCCCGGCGACGAAATCGGCGACATAGTCATCGGCGGGATGCATCACGATGTCCTCGGCGGTGCCGATCTGAACGACCCGCCCGTCCCGCATGATCGCGATGCGGTCGCCGATGCGCACCGCTTCGTCAAGGTCATGCGTGATGAAGACGGTCGTCTTCTTGAGAATCTGGCTGAGCCGGATGAATTCGTCCTGAAGCTGGCGCCGGATCAGCGGGTCGAGGGCGCTGAACGGTTCGTCCATGAGCAGGACATCCGGATTGGCGGCAAGTGCGCGCGCCAGCCCGACGCGCTGCTGCATGCCTCCGGACAATTCATGCGCGTATTTCGACCCCCAGGCGCCCAGTTCGACGATTTCGAGGAAGGCGGCTGCCTGGCGCATGCGCTCGTTCTTGGAAACTTCCCGGATTTCGAGCGGCATCGCCACATTGTCCAGAACAGACCGGTGCGGCATCAGCGCGAAATTCTGGAACACCATGCCGATCTTGCGGTTGCGGAAGGTTTGCAGGTCCTTTGTGCCGAGCGCCATGACATCCGTTCCCTCGATCAGGATCTTGCCGGAGGTCGGCTCGAGGAGACGATTGAAATGACGGACCAGCGTGGACTTGCCGCTGCCCGAGAGGCCCATGATGCAGAAGATTTCGCCGCGATTGACGTGCAGGCTGACATCGGCGACGCCGACCACGGCATTGTACTGGGCAAGAACCTCGGCCTTGGTCAGGCCCTCCTCAAGGATCGCGCTGAGCGCGGCCTTGGGGTCGGCGCCGAAGATTTTCCAGACATTGGAGATCTCGATGACGGTCTCATCACTCATGGATCACGGCGCCCCGCAGCATAAAAAGATTTGATTGGTCACGGCTGCGCGGTGCCGGTCGAACCGGCACCGCCTTGTTTGCAAGGTCAGAGGATCAGAGCCCGAGCCAGGCATCGACGCGATCCGGGTTCGCTTCGACCCATTCACGCGCAACGTCTGCCGGATCCTTGCCGTTCCCGCTGATCTCGAAAGCGAAGCCGCTGACGTCATCGGCGGTCAGCGAGAACTTGGAAAAGAACTCGGCGATGGCCGGGGAGCGATCCGCCAGGGAATTGGACCAGGCGATCTGGACCTTCTTCAGCGCGTCCTTCGTTTCGACATTGGACTTTTCGAACCAGTCGGCATCGTCGGACGGCTGGACCATGACGTATTTAGCCGGGTCGTATGTCGGCTCGCTCAGCATCTCGACGTCGAACATATACCAGATCGCGTGCGGCTTGTAGCAGTAGAAGGCATAGCCCTCGCCCTTGGCGATGCTGTCCTTGACGCGTGCGGTCTTGACGCTTTCCTCGGCGCGGATCGGTTCGATGAAGTCCATCAGACCATAGTCGCGCACCTTGACCTCGTTGACATTGGCCGATGCCCATCCCGGCGCACCGATCCACATTTCACCCTTGCCGTTGCCGTCGCTGTCCATCTTCTCGGCAACGTCAGGACGGCCGAGATCGGCGATGTCCGTGATGTTGTTGGCTTCGCCGAAATCCTTGGAGACGCAGAAGCCCTGGTTGCCTTCATAGGGGTTGGACGAGAGGGTCACCGTGCCGGCGCCATCGACATACTTCTTGGTGAAGCTTTCCTGGTTCGGCAGCCAGACGTCGGGATGGACGTCAATGTCGCCTTTGCCCTGGTCCATGGCCTGGAAAATCGTTGCGTTGTTGCCGGGAACCATTTCCGCCTTGCCGCCGATGCGCATTTCGACAACCGCGGCCAAAAGGTGCGCGATTGCCTGTGCACCGGTCCAGGACGGAACGCCGATCTTCACTTCCTCGGCCGCAAAGGCGGGCACGGCAAAGACGCTCATCGCGGTTGCGACGGTAAGACACTTAAGACTTGATTTCATGATTCACTCCTCTGGTGGATGGTGCCGGTGACCTGTTTTTTTTGGGTTTTGATGGTTTCGCTTACGCCAGGTCCTCGGAAATCTGATCTTCATAGGCAAACAGGGATGTTGATCCCCCGGTATGCAAAAACAGGACATTGTCCTCCGGTTTGAAAAAACCGCTGCGGACAAGACCGATCAGGCCGGCCATGCCCTTTGCCGAATAGACGGGATCAAGAAGAATGCCTTCCTGACGCGCCGTCAACCGGATTGCTTCAAGAGTGGAAGGAGCCGGGATACCGTAGCCTTCGCCGACATAACCGTCATCGACCAGGATCTTGTCCGGTGCAATGTCAGGTCCTCCCAGATGCGCCAGCGTTTTCTGCGTCGTGGCAAGAACGGCGCCGGTTTGCCGTTCCTTCGGCTGGCGCACGCTGATCCCCATCACGGGCAAATCATACCCCAGAATGTGGAAACCCGCGACGAGGCCGGCCTGGGTGCCGGAGCTGCCCGTTCCCATGACCAGCCATTGGAAATGGAGGCCGCTCTGGACCGACTGGTCGACGATCTCCTGGGCGCAGTTCGCATAGCCGAGGGCGCCGGTCGCGTTGGAACCGCCGCCGGGGATGAAATAGGGCTTGTGTCCGGCGTTCCGGAGGCCCTCTGTAACCGCCATCGCCTCAGCGTTCATGTCGAGGCCGTTTGGCCGGAATTCGAAGGTTGTTCCGAAAAGCTTGTCCAGGAACACATTGCCCGTTTTTTCGTAGCTTTCGTCCCGGTCCGGGACCCGTCTTTCAAGCAGAACATGGCATTTCATGCCCAGCTTGCAGGCCGCCGCTGCGGACTGGCGCACGTGGTTGGACTGGACCGCCCCCTGGGTAACGATCATGTCGGCGCCCTCGCGCAGCGCTTCACCCATCAGGAACTCAAGCTTGCGGGTCTTGTTGCCGCCCGTCGCAAGTCCCGTGCAGTCATCGCGTTTGATGTGGAGCTTCGGTCCGCCCAGAAGCGCGCCGAGGCGCGGCATTTCTTCAATGGGCGTCGGCTGATGACACAAATCCACCCTCGGGAACCGGTTGAATTCGATCCGCGTTGTTGCGTTCGATTTTAGTTTTTCGACGGACATGTTATGGCTCTGCTTAGATTTTCCTCAAGCTCAAAATTGAGGCAAATTCAGCCGCAAATCCAATAGTATGTTTGCATGACATTATGCAAATTTTGCAATATCTTTCGTCCTCATGGATATCTATCTGTTCCGGGACCTGTCCCGCCTGCACAAGACAGGCAACTTTTCCCAGGCGGCGGACCTGAGCAATCTGAGCCAGTCCGCGTTCAGCCGGCGGATCAGGTCCCTGGAAAGCTGGATCGGCGTTACGCTTGTCGACCGGTCGCGGCAGCCGGTCCGTCTCACCGCCGCCGGGTTGCAGATGCTTGAGGCCGGACAGCAGGCGCTGGACAGGATCGAGCAGGAACGCAGTCAGATCCTCGAGGCGCAATCGCTGCCGGACAAATATGTCGTCACCTTCGGGGCGCAGCATTCGATCGGATGGCGCTTCTATCCGGCCTGGCTGCAAGACTTTGAGGAGAGTTTCGGTCCCATTCTGTCGCGATTGCGGGCGGACGATCTGCCCAATTGCATGCGCGATCTCAAGAACGGTGACGTCGATTTCGTCATCGCATACGAGAGCCGTCAAATTCGCTATAACGGCCAGGAGGCGGGCGCTGCCAGGAGCCGGAGCGACGACGCCGACGCACTCACCATCGGCTATGACAGCCTGATCCCCGTCTCCAAGCCTCAGTCGGACGGCACGCCGCTGTTCAGTTTCAGTGCGGACAAGATCGAGATGCCGTTCCTGAGGTTTGGGGAGGATGCGCCGATTGCGCGCCATCTGGAGCCCTTGTTCAAAGCCGAGGGACTGGGCGACCGGCTCCGGATCGTCTACGAGAATTCCATGGCGGGCGCGCTTCGCATCCGCGCCCGTGACGGCATGGGGGTGGCCTGGCTGCCAAGGAGCCTCGTCGCACCGGATATGAAAGCCGGCATTCTCGTGCAGACCGGCGCGCCGGACTGGGAAGTGCCGCTCGAAATCAGGCTGTTCCGGCACCGGCCGCACTCGAACCGCGTCACCCGGACGATATGGTCCTTTCTTGAGACCAGGCAGTCCCGGGATTTGACGGTCGATGCCTGACGCCTGTCCCGTTCAGTCGTTCGAAATCAGAGAGGAATCAAGGGCTTCCAGGAGCCGGACCAGCGACGGTTTGATCCGCTCGGCATCGGCAGGGCTGAGGGCCGACAGCAGCCTCGTCTCGTGGTCCTGCGCTTCCGCGACAAGCTCCGTGCTCAGGGACCGGCCCTCTTCGGTGAGATAGACCCGAACCCGTCGCCCGTCGCCCTCGTCGCTTCTTCTGGCAACCAGTCCGCGCTTTTCCATCTGATCGACGATGCGTGTCATGCGCGACTGTTCCATGAGCGAAAAGCGCGCCAACTGGGTAATCATCAGCCCGTCCTGGTCGAACAGACAGGCCAGGACACGCCATTCCGGTACGCGCAGCCCCATTTCGCGCACACGCGCATGGAATTGATGGCTGGCCGCCTCGCTCGAAGCTGCCAGGAGATAGAGCAGGTAAGAAGAAACGAATTTTCCCGGTGCCTGTGCCAATGAGTGTCCTCGACTTGCGCGCCCGTGTCCAAGGCTGTTGTTCCGACCCGCAATCCCAAGAGCTGCATCGGTTGGTTGGTCCAGCTTGCCGCGCTATGACAACCTCCCTCATCCTGAGGAGCTGCGTCAGCAGCGTCTCGAAGGATAGGCCAAACTATCGGCATTCGTGGCCCATCCTTCGAGACGGACCTTGCAGGTCCTCCTCAGGATGAGGTGTGTCTGCCGCGTTGATATATCTGCGAAACTGTTTTCGTTTAGCCCGGAACATTTCGGAAAAAAAGAGGGTTGACTCAAATTATATGAAATTTCATATTTATTGACGGGAGGAGTCGCCGGTGAAACTTGTTCTTGAAAGCGTGGAGAAGGAAACGGATCTGATCTCCGTCTTCAGGTTCGCGGCGGCGGACGGGTCCGCGCTGCCCGCTTACGAACCCGGCGCACATGTCGATTTCGATCTCGGGCCGGCAGGGATCCGGTCCTATTCCCTGATTGACTGGCCGCAGGTGTCCGGCACGTTTGACATCGCCGTGCAGCGCGAAGACGAAGGCCAGGGCGGTTCGAAAGCCATGCACGGTCTTGCTGCCGGACAGGAACTGTCCGCAAGCGGGCCGAAGAACGACTTCCCGCTTGCCGGAAATCCCGGTTTTTCGCTCTTGCTGGCCGGCGGCATCGGCATCACGCCGCTGATCTCGATGGCAACGCGCCTTCAACAGGACGGTTTGCCCTTCGAGTTGCACTACGCGGCCCGCACCGCGTCCAGAATGGGCT
Source organism: Roseibium sp. (assembly GCF_965232425.1). GTDB lineage: Bacteria > Pseudomonadota > Alphaproteobacteria > Rhizobiales > Stappiaceae > Roseibium. The sequence continues at coordinate 2,050,656 of NZ_OZ246971.1, read as the reverse complement.
TCGCCGACAGTTTGAGGGCGGCGTTCGGGGCGGCCGTCAATCTCTATTTGGACGATGCAGAACCGATCGACCTCGCCGCACTGCTCAAGGCCCAGCCCGGTGGGACGGATGTTTACATATGCGGCCCGAAAGGCATGATCGACGCGGCACGCAGTGCGGCGTCGGATGCCGGAATTCCCGATGGTTCGGTTCACGTCGAGCTTTTCACGTCGCCGGAACAGCAAGACGGTGACATGTCGTTCGAGGTGGAGGTTCACGAAACCGGACAGGTCGTGACCGTCGCTCCTGGCCAGACGATCATCGAGGCCCTCGAAGAGGCCGGTCTCGACGTCATGTATGATTGCCAGCGCGGCGATTGCGGCATTTGCCAGACGGACGTGATCAGCGGCGAGCCCGATCACCGTGATGTGGTGCTGTCGGATGCGGAAAAGGCATCCGGCAAGGTCATGCAGATCTGCGTCAGCCGGGCAAGGTCCGCCCGCCTGGTGCTTGATCTGTAACCGCTACAAACGGTCAGGGTCGCAGACCGGAGGAGGAGCCAGCATGCGGACAGCCAGCGAGATAACCGCCCTTTTCACCGGGCCCCAGGTGCACCGGGACGTTTATACCAGTCCGGAGATCTACCGGCTGGAAATGGCGCATCTCTTCACGAACACCTGGGTGTTCGTCGGTCACGAAAGCCAGACGCCCAAAAAAGGCGACTACTTCACGACTCAGGTTGGCGATCAGCCCGTCATTCAGGTCCGGCATTCGGATGGCGAAATATACGTTCTGTTCAACCGGTGCCCGCACAAGGGGACCAAGATCGCCATCGACCGGGAAGGCAACACCGGCAAGTTCTTCCGCTGTCCCTACCATGCCTGGTCCTTCAAGACCAACGGCTGCCTTCTCGCGATCCCGCTGAAGAAGGGTTACGAGGATACCGGCTTCGAGGACAGCGAAAGCGCGAAGGGCATGACCCCGGTAGGGGCCGTGCGCAACTATCGCGGCTTCGTGTTTGCAAGGCTCGCACCCGAGGGTATCGGTTTTGAAGACTATTTCGGAGGAAGCCTGAGTTCGATCGACAACATGGTGGACCGGTCTCCGGAAGGGCGCCTGGAGATTGCCGGGCCGCCCTTGCGCTACATGCACAAGTGCAATTGGAAGATGCTCGTCGAAAACCAGACGGACACCTGCCATCCGATGGTTGCCCATGAGAGTTCTGCCGGAACCGCGGTCAACATCTGGAAGGAGATGGGCAACCCGGAGCCACGTCCGCCGGCAATGGAAATCATCGCCCCCTTCATGTCGCCCTACGAGTTCTTTGAAAAGATGGGGATCCGCACCTGGCCGAACGGCCACGGCCATACCGGCGTTCACCATTCCATTCATTCCGACTACTCCGCGATCCCCGGCTATTTCGAGTCCCTGTGCGAGGCCTATGGCGAGGACCGCGCCAAGGCGATCCTGGACGAGAACCGGCACAACACGGTCTATTTCCCGAACATCATGATCAAGGGGCCGATCCAGCAGCTTCGGAACTTCATTCCGCTCGGGCCGGACAAGACCCTCGTGGAGAGTTACATCTACCGGCTCGTCGGAGCCCCGGATCAGCTGCTGGCGCGCACGGCCATGTACAATCGCATGATCAACGCGCCGACATCCATTGTCGGGCACGACGATCTGGAAATGTATGAACGGGCGCAGGAAGGCCTGATGACGAACAGCATGGAGTGGGTCAACGTCCAGAGGCTCAGGACCGGAGACGAGGACTTTGCCGAGGAGGCCGTTGAAAACGGCACCACCGAGCGCCAGATGCGCAACCAGTTCGATGCCTGGGTGAAGTTCATGACAGTCTCGATGGAGGACGCGTGATGCCGGTTTCACGGGAACAGGTCATCGACTTCATCTATGACGAGGCGCGCATGCTCGACGAGGGCCGCTATGACGAATGGCTGTCCCTCTGGCTCGAAGACGGCCACTACTGGATGCCGCTCGACTACAAGCAGACCGATCCGCACCTGGTGACGTCATTGCTCTACGAGGACATGTTCATGCTGCGGTTGCGGGTCGAACGGCTGAACGGCGCCAGGACGTTCAGCCAGAAGCCCAAGAGCCGCTGCCACCATGTCATCCAGCGTCCCTTCATCGACGAGATGAGCGAAGACCGCGTCGTGACCAACACCTCGATGCACTATGTCGAAACCCGGCTCGACGAGCAGTTCCTGCTGGCCCTGACCGCGATCCACGAGCTGGCACTCGTCGATGGTGCGATCAGGATCGCGAACAAGCGGGTCGACATCCTGAACAGCGACGCCGCCTTCGGAAACATCCAGCTTCTGCCGTGAGCCCGCCAGACCTCAGTCGGTCTCCGGAATGCAGGCAAGCAGCGCTGCCTTCACATCATCTGGCCAGGGGATCGAGGTGTGTTCATCCAGGTTGCTGGCCGCAAGCACCTGCGTGCTCGACCAGCGTTTTTGACCCTTGCAGCTGATTTCGTGGTGAATGGTGACCGACGACCGGCCGACGCGTTGCACCGTGACCTCGAACTCGAGCTCTTCGCCGAAGAAGGACGGGCTTGAGAAATCGCTGGAGATGTGGACCGTCGGCGTCCCCCAGCGCTCTTCCCAGATGATCTTGTGCCAGGGGTAGCCGAGTTCCAGCCAGAACTCCTCGTTCACGCCGTTGAGGATATTCAGATAGGACGGAAAATAGGCGGTCCCGGAGATGTCGCAGTCGCCGAAATTGAGCATGCGTTTGGTTTTGAACGGTATTTCCAATGCGTTCCTCCCTGGTGCGGTGAATTTGAAGTTCGCATCATTGCTGCAGCAGTCTGCGAAGCGAGCTTCAAATTCGCAAACCGCACTAGAAACATAAACTTGCTAGTCACCTTCTTGAATCTGAAGTTCGTTCGAAGCCCGCTGCAAAATGTTACGAACTTCAGATTCAGGTGACTAGTGTGCGGACTCATAAATGAGGCTGAAATGGTTTGAGGCGGATTGCTTTTCGCCAAGTCGCGAAAGCGCAGGGAATGTGGTTCATTTTCAAGTCTTTCGCAACGTCGGGGAGGAGTAATCCGGTCAAATCCGAAGGACATGGAAATGGCTTCACCCCGTGTCGTCAGCACGCTTGAGCGGGCAGAAAGCCCGCTCAGCGCACGCTTCCTAACGGGATTTTGCCATTTCGCCTGCCATTTCAGCCTCATTTATGAGTCCGCGCCCCAGTCTTTCTGCAACCTATACAATGGATAGGTTCCCGGATGCATCGGATTTTGCCTGAATGAACATTTGTGTTTGCATTTATCGTCCGGTCGGTCAATAATACGACCGTGCCTGTCCGGGAGACTTGCACCTGGAATTTCATATCCGTTCGCGCGAGGCAGAACGGGAGAAGCGCAGGAAAACGCGTTTCTTGTCAAGTGACTACGCGGGAAGGTCAGGATATGGACAGGCAACGCCAAAACGAAATATGCGTCTTCACGCGCTGCGAAAAATATATGCAGTTTCATATTTCTTGACAAGCAGCGGCGTTGAAGGGAAGATTTGAAGGTCGGTCTCGGGCGCGGAGGAATTGCCCTTTTGAGACACATTCCGAGGGAGAGGAAAATGAAGTCGCTTATAAGGATCGCAGGTGCCACTGCCGTTTCGCTCTGCCTGAGCGTATCTGCGCTTTCGGCTGAAACTGTTCTGAAAATTTCAAGCTGGCTGCCGCCCACGCACGGCATCAACACGGAAATCTTCGCAGGCCTCATCGACATGATGGAAAAGTCCACGGACGGCGAGGTCTCCGGTGAACTGGTCTTCGGTCTCGCGCCGCCGCCTGCCCAGATGGACCTGATCCTCGATGGCGCGGCAGACATTGCCATCATCTTCCACGGTTACCAGCCCGGCCGGTTCGTGGCGACGAAGCTGATCGAGCTTCCCGGTTACGAGGGCAGTGCCGAGGCGGCCTCCGTTGCTTACTGGCGCGTGCACGAGGAACATCTCGACAAGCTCGACGAACACCGGGGTGTGAAGGTCATCTCTCTCAACACGCACGGTCCCGGCCAGATTCACTCCAGCAAGGACGTCGCAAGCCTTGCCGACATGGACGGCCTGAAAACCCGCATCGGCGGCGGTGTCGCCGGTGACGTCGGAGCGGCGCTGGGCCTCATCGGCATCAACGTGCCCGCACCCAAGGTCTATGAGACGCTCGATTCCGGTGCTGCGGATGCCGTTGCCATGAATGTCGGCGAACGGGTCGGTTTCAAGCTGAACGAGGTTGCCAAGAACCTCTACGACATGCCCGGCGGGCTCTATCGCGGTTCGTTCGCGATCATCATGAGCCAGGAAAAGTTCGACAGCCTGCCCGAGAATGTTCAGAAGGCGCTCGACGACAACGTTTTCGGTGAACCGGCGAGCCGCATGGCCGGCGCTGCCTGGGACAAGTCCGACAAGATCGCCTACGAGGCGACCAAGGGCGCGGAAGGCACCAAGATCACGCCTGCGAGCGAGGACGACGTCGCCGCGTTCGAGAAGATCGCGGGCGAAGTCAAGGCCAAGGTGCTGGCGGAGCTGACCGAAGCCGGTCTTGACGCCGAAGCGGCCTATGAAATGGTCAAGAAGGAAATGGCGGGCAACTGACCGCAACAGGTGGTCCGGAGCCCTCCGGACCACCGGCTTTCCAGAGGAACAGACGTGTCGCAATTTCTGAAGCTTGCAGCCAGGCTGCCGGCCCTTCTTGCCGCGCTCGCGCTTTTTGTCCTGATGGTCATGACATTCTGCGACGTCGTGCTGCGCTCGGTTTTCAATGCACCGATTGAAGTGGCTGCGGACATGACCCGCCTTCTGATGGCGATCACGGTGTTTTCGGTGCTGCCGGTCGTGTCGGCGCAAGGGGGGCATATCAGCGTTGACCTGCTCGACGGTGTCTTCAAGAGAAACCACCTCACGCGCTGGCGGGATGCCTTCACCAACCTGTTTTGCGGCGTCATCCTGATCTGGCCGGCGGAACGCGTTTATGTTCTGGCCGAACGCAGCCGCTCCTACGGTGACGTCATGGAATATCTCAGGCTGCCGCTCCATTTCGTCGGCTGGTTCATCGCTGCCGTCACCGCGATCACCGCCGTTGTTCTGATTGTCCGGGGCCTCGGTTATCTGTTTGCACCGAAACTGATGGGCGGGTCGGATGCTTGAAGGTCTTCTCGGGTTTGCGGCAGTGCTCGTTCTGGTCATGCTGCGCATTCCGATCGCGTTCGCGATGGGCTTTGTCGGCATGGTCGGGTTCATGCTCGAGACCAGCTACCGGGCCTCGATCTCCATGGCGGCGCGCCTGATCATCGACACCAGCCAGGACTACGGCCTGTCCGTGGTGCCCCTGTTCATCCTGATGGGCCTGTTCGTGAACAAGGCCGGCATCAGCCGGGAGCTTTATGCGGCGTCGAACGCGTTTCTCGGTCACCTGCGCGGCGGTCTTGCCATGGCGACCATCGTCGCCTGCGGCGGGTTTGCCGCCATATCGGGATCCTCGCTTGCCACGGCCGCGACCATGTCCAAAGTCGCCATGCCGGAGATGCGCCGCTTCAATTACAGCGACAAGCTGTCGACAGCCTCGATCGCCGCGGGGGGGACGCTCGGCATTCTCATTCCGCCTTCCGTCATTCTGGTCATCTACGGTCTTCTGACGGAGACCTCCATCGGCAAGCTCTTCGTCGCCGGCGTCATTCCCGGCCTGATCGGCATCGTACTTTATCTGGTGGCGGTCAAGTTCACGGTCTGGCGCGATCCGGACGCCGGCCCTGCCGGGCCGCGCGCGAGCGTTGCGGAAAGACTGGCCGCGCTGAAGGACGTCTGGGCGGTTCTTCTGCTGTTTTTCCTGGTCATCGGCGGTCTTTATGGCGTCTTCGACGTTCCGCCGCTCAACCTGAGTTTTTCTCCGACGGAAGCCGCCGGAATGGGCGCGATGGGAGCATTCCTGATCGCGATCGCCCGGCGCCGCCTGTCGCTGTCGGACACCTTCGACGCCCTGCGCGAAACCGCCATGACAACGGCCGGGCTGTTTGCCGTGCTGATTGGAGCGTGGATTTTTTCCAACTTCGTCAATGTCGCCGGGCTTCCGGCCGCGCTCAGCAACCTGGTGACGGCCTATGACCTGCCGCCCTGGGTGGTCATGTGCATCATCCTGCTGATCTATATCGCGCTCGGCTGCGTTTTCGAGAGCCTGTCCATGCTGCTCCTGACGGTTCCGATCTTCTTTCCGATCGTGACCGGGCTCGGCTACGATCCGATCTGGTTCGGCATCATTGTGGTCGTCGTGACCGAGATCAGTCTGATCACCCCGCCGGTCGGCCTGAATGTCTTCGTCCTGCGCGCCGTAGTCCGGGATGTTCCGACCGCGACCATTTTCAGGGGTGTCACGCCGTTCTGGATGGTGGATATCATCCGCTTGCTGTTGCTTCTGTCGCTGCCGGCCCTGGTTCTGTTCCTGCCGAACCAGATGTAGCCCGGCTCGCCACTTTTGCGAACGGGCGCGACGCATCGTGCCCGTTCTTTTTTGCCGTCCTGCTTCCGGCCAGCCAGAAGCGCCTGACAGCAAACAGCGCTTGACCTGGCGCGAAGTTCTTTTCCATCATCGTCCGACCGGTTTCGGAAAATTCCGCGACCTAGCGCCACTTTGGCGGATAACCTGAGTCGCTGCATGAACCTGCATTCCTCTCCGCTCGCCGCAGATGCTTTCATCAAGGCAAGACATCGCATTGCAGGCACGGTCCTGCGCACGCCTGCCGTTCCGTCTCCATCTCTTGTGCAGATGTGTGGCGCCCCGGTCCACCTGAAGCTCGAGCATCTGCAAACGACAGGCAGTTTCAAGCTGCGTGGCGCCACCAACGCGGTCCTGTCACTCGACGAGGTCTCCCGCAGCAAAGGTGTCGTCGGCGTGTCGACCGGCAACCACGGCCGCGGGCTCGCTTACGCGGCCAGACAGGCGGGCATCAGGTGCGTCATCTGCATGTCCCGTCTCGTGCCACAGAACAAGGTCGACGGGATCAAGGCGCTCGGAGCGGAGGTGCGTATCGTCGGCATCTCCCAGGACGAAGCCCAGGTCGAGGTGGACCGCCTGGTGGCGGAAGAGGGACTAACGCTCCTTCCTCCGTTCGACCATGCGGATATCATCGCGGGACAGGGAACGGTCGGGCTCGAAGTCCTGGAAGACGTTCCGCAGGTCGAGACGGTGCTCGTGCCCTTGTCGGGCGGCGGGCTGATCTCGGGCGTTGCCGCGGCCGTCAAGGCCGAGAAACCGGACGTGAAAGTTATCGGTGTGTCCATGGAGCGCGGCGCGGCGATGGCCGCTTCGCTGAATGCAGGGCATCCGGTCCAGGTGCCGGAGCTGCCGACGCTTGCCGATTCGCTCGGCGGCGGCATTGGTCTCGATAACCGGTACACGTTCCGCATCACCCGCGACCTCGTCGATCAGGTCGTGCTTCTGAGTGAGGTGGAAATCGCCGACGGTATCCGGCATGCCTATTTTGAGGAACGGCAGGTGGTCGAAGGCTCAGGGGCCGTCTGCCTGGCCGCGATCGTCGCGGGGAAGGCGCAGCTGTCAGGTCCGGCCGTCGCGTTGCTGACCGGCTGCAACATCGACATGAACATGCACAGGCGCATCATTTGCGGGGAAACCGTGGATGTGATGCATGAAGGGGAGGGCTGAGGATTGCCCGAGATCAAGATACTCAACGAGGCAGACCTGCGTGACAGTGTCAGGCTGGATATCGAGGCCGTCGACTGCGTCGAGCGCGCGTTTTCACTTCTGGCTGCCGGCGGTGTCGAGATGCCGCCGATCATGTCCATGCTGATCCCCCCGTATCACGGTGAAGTGGACGTGAAGACCGCCTTCGTGCCGGGCATCGACAGCTACGCGATCAAGATGGCGTCCGGGTTCTTCGACAATCCGAAGCAGGGACTGCCGAGCGCATCGGGCCTGATGGTGCTGTTCTCCGCGCGCACCGGCTTCGTCGAGGCGCTGCTTCTGGACAACGGGTACCTGACGGATATCCGCACCGCGGCTGCCGGAGCCGTGGCCGCAAGGCACCTGGCACCCGAAACCGCCCGGTCGGCCTGCATCGTCGGTGCCGGTGCGCAGGCAAGACTTCAGCTTCAGGCCCTGTGCCTCGTGCGTCCCATCGAAAAAGCCGTTTTCTGGGCAAGGGACATCGCGAAAGCGCAGGCGGCTGCGGAGGAGATGGCTGCCGCGCTCGGCATCGGCGTCAGTGCCGCATCGGACCTGGAAATGTCGGTTCGGGACGCAGATGTCGTCATCACCACGACGCCGAGCGCCGAGCCGTTGATCCGGGCAGATTGGCTGCGCGCCGGGCATCATGTCACGGCGATGGGCTCGGACCAGGAGCACAAGCTGGAGCTGGAACCGGCCTGCCTCGCCGCTGCCGACCTCTATGTCCCTGACAGTCAGTCGCAGACCGAACTGCTTGGTGAACTGCATCATGCGATCTCAGCCGGCATTGTCCCGGCAAGCCGCCAATTCGATGAGCTCGGCGACATCGTCGCCGGAAAAGTGAAAGGCCGCACCGATGCGCAGCAGATCACCATCTGCGACCTGACCGGGACCGGCATTCAGGATACGGCCATAGCGACATTCGCAAGGGAACGGGCAGAAGTCGCCGGAGCCGGCACTCTGTTCAACGCTTAACGCATTTTGGAAACGTGACATGATCGAACCCACGCTGCATTTCAGCAGGCAAGAGTACCAGATCAGGATTGCCAAAACGCGCCATGCGATGGAGGCCGCCGGTGTTGAATTCATCATCGTCTCCGACCCGTCCAACATGGCCTGGCTGACCGGGTATGACGGCTGGTCATTCTACGTGCATCAGGCCGTGCTGCTCGGACTGGACGGAGACCCGGTCTGGTTCGGGCGCGGGCAGGACGCGCAGGGTGCGTTTCGAACCTGTTTCATGCATCCGGATGACATCATCGGCTACCCCGATCACTATGTGCAGTCGACCGATCGCCATCCGATGGACTACCTGGCCGCGCGCATCGGCGAGCGCGGAGCCGGGTCATTGCGCATCGGCGTCGAGATGGACAATTACTGGTTCAGCGCCGCCAGCTTTGCCGCGCTGCAGAAAGGATTGCCAAACGCGACCTTCCAGGATGTGACCGCCCTGGTGAACTGGCAGCGGGCCGTCAAATCCGATCAGGAACTTGCCTACATGCGCACGGCCGCAAAGCTGGTGGAAAAGATCCATGCCCGCATTCTCGACAAGGCGGAACCCGGCCTGCGCAAATGCGATCTCGTCGCGGACATCTATGACGCCGGATTGCGCTACGACCCTGATCTGAACGCTGGTGGAGATTATCCGGCGATCGTGCCCCTGCTCCCGTCAGGCAGCGACGCCGCAGCCCCCCATCTCACCTGGGACGACAAGCCCATGAAATCCGGTGAGGGGACGTTTTTCGAGGTTGCGGGTGCCTACCACCGTTACCATTGTCCGCTCTCCAGAACCCTCTTCCTCGGCAAGCCGACGCAAACCTTCCTTGATGCGGAGAAGGCCGTTCTGGAAGGCATGGAGGCCGGGCTGGACGCGGCAAGGGCAGGCAATCGTTGCGAGGACATCGCGCACGCTTTCTTCGCGGTTCTCAAGAGATACGGCATCACCAAGGACAATCGGACCGGATATCCCATCGGCCTGTCCTATCCACCCGATTGGGGTGAGCGCACAATGTCGTTGCGGAGCGGCGACACGTCGGTCCTTGAGGAGAACATGACGTTTCACTTCATGACCGGGCTCTGGATGGAAGACTGGGGGTTCGAGATCACCGAAAGCATCGTCATCCGCGACGGTGCGCCGGAGTGTCTCGCAAGCGTCCCGCGCAAACTGTTCGTGAAGGACTGATCATGGTGCACAATCCGATCGTTCCGACAATCCCGTTTGACAAGGACGGTGTCCATCACGGTTATCTCCGTCTGCCCTACAGCCGCGACGATTCCGCCTGGGGTTCGGTCATGATACCCGTGACCGTGATCCGCAACGGGGACGGGCCGACCGCGCTGCTCACCGGCGGCAATCACGGCGATGAGTATGAGGGGCCGATCGCGCTGATGGATCTGGCGCAATCGCTGACCCAAAGTGATGTTCAGGGGCGGGTCATCATCGTGCCCGCGTTCAACTATCCGGCTTTCCAGGCGGGAACGCGAACCTCTCCGATCGACAAGGGCAATCTGAACCGGTCTTTTCCCGGGCGGCCCGACGGCACGGTGACGGAAAAGATCGCGCATTATTTCGACAGCGTCCTGATCCCGATGGCCGATGTCGTGCTCGACTTTCATTCAGGTGGCAAGACCCTGGACTTCCTGCCGTTTGCGTCCGCGCATGTTCTGGACGACAAGGACCAGCAGGCTGCATGTGTCGCGGCAGCCCGTGCCTTCAACGCGCCCTATACGGCAATCATGCTCGAGATCGACAGCACCGGCATGTACGACACGGCGGTCGAGGAAAAGGGCAAGATCTTCGTGACGACCGAACTCGGCGGCGGCGGCACGGCAACCGCCCGTTCGGCCGCGATCGCGAAAAGGGGTGTTCGCAATCTTCTGAAACATGCCGGTATACTGCCGGGGGGCGTGCAGCTTGAAGAGAGTATTTCCCTTGATATGCCCGACGGGGACTGCTTCGTCTTCAGCGAAAGCGGCGGCATGATCGAGCCGCTGGTCGATCTGGGTGAAACCGTCTCGAAGGGAGACGTGGTCGCGAGGGTATGGCCGGTCGCCAGGACGGGTGTTGCTCCGGCGGACTACCGGGCGAGACGATCCGGCATCCTGATGGCCCGGCATTTCCCCGGGCTCATCAAGTCCGGGGATTGCCTTGCGGTCGTGGCGGCCGTCGTGTGAGGCCGCCGGTCGATGATCACTTGGCGGTCTGGCCGTCCCCTTCGGAATCAAGGCTGGCAAGATAGGTCAGGATAATGTCCTGCACCGTCCTGTCTTCGATGCCGACATGGCGCATCTTCGTGCCGGGCAGAAATCCGGTGTTGTCCTCCATCCAGGCGCGCAGGGCGGCCGGTGTCCAGACGATGCCAGAGCCGGCGAGCGCTTCGGAATAGTCGTATTCCGGAAACGTACCTGCACCGCGCCCGATGATGTTTTCAAGCGGCGGTCCGTAACTCGGGTCACTGGAGTCCGGTGCGTGGCAGCGCCGGCACTCGACCCTGTAGAGCATTTCCCCCGCCGTGATCTTGGCCTGTTCGAACACCTCGGCCGCCTCTGCGCAATGGGGGAACGTCAACGCTGCTGCCGCAAGCAAGACTGTCCTGATCGACATGGGTTCTCTCCTCTCCTGGTCGGCACTGAGTCAACGCCCGCAGCGGCTGGGCAACGTTGATCTGCATCAACGGATTTCTTGGCCTTTGGTACAGGCGGCTCGATCCACTCTGCACTAAAGGACAGTTGCGTCAGCTGAGCCGTGCGGAAAAACTGCGAACCATGGAGGAGAGACACCCAGGAACGCGAGGGACGGGTCGCGTGCTGGCGCAGCTGTTGACTTGCGCGGCCGCGATACTCCTGTTTGCCGTCTCGATGGCGGGCGCCCTGGAACTGGAGCGGGAAGACGCCGCCCGCTATATCCAGCCACCTTACCAGTTGGGCGATCTCATTGAGGGCGATGTCTACGAACTCATCAACCTCGACGGCCGGGTGGCAGGCTATGCCTTCGAGACTCAGCACCTTGCGCCGCTGCCGGGTTTTTCCGGCGCTCCGATCAATCTCTTCGTCATACTGACGCTGGAAGGGCGGCTGATCGACGTCGATATCGTTTCCCACAACGAGCCGATCTTCGTCTCCGGCCTCGGGGAGGCGCCGTTCCAGGACTTCATCGCGCAATACAAGGGCTATTCCATTACCGATAGCCTCGTGATCGGTGTTCCCTATGGCGACGGGGGAAGCGGTTCGTCACTGGTCTATCTGGACGGTGTCACCAAGGCGACGGCCAGTGTGCGGATCGCCCACGAAACCCTTCTTGCCGCGGCCCTCAAGGTCGCCCGCGAAAAGATGCAGGGCATTGGCGGCCGCGCCGCGGCCGAGCCGAATCTCGACTACACCGAAGAGCTGACCTGGGAACAATTGGTGGAGGAGGGAATCGCCGGCCATCGGATCGTCACCAACCGGGAAGTCGATGAGGCGTTCGCGGACACCATCTGGGCCGATGACGATCCCTTGGCAAAGAACGAGCCGGACGCGATCTACCTCGACCTCTGGGTGGTCGATCTCGGCCCGCCTGCAATCGCCGAAGCGATCCTTGAACCGGACAGCCTGCGTCAGCTTGAAAATTTCCGGGAATTGTCTCCGGAAGACGAACCGCTCCTGGTGATCGACGCCGGGCGCCACGGGCTGGTGACGGAGGATTTTGTGCGCAACACCAGCCCCGACCTGATCACGGCAAGCCAGAACGGTTTGCCGATCTCGCTGCGCGATGCCGATCTCGATGTCGAATTGCGTGACGGCATCCCCGGCGAATACGCCATGATCCTGCGCACGGACCGCCGCCTCGGATTTGATCCAACCAGCGAGTGGTCGCTGTCGGTGCGGGCGGTTCGGGAGCACGGGTCTTTCAGGCCGGAAGTCGGCACCGTCGACTTCAGCATTCCGCACAAGACCGACGAACGTTTCTTCATCCGCGACGAACCGCCGGCGCCGGTGCCGGTCTGGCGCCAGGCCATGGATGCGCGCTCCGGGGACCTGATCGTTCTGGCGGGCGGCCTTGCCATGCTGGTGCCGCTCCTTTTCCTGGGTCAGTCGAAACTGGCGGGTTTTCGCTACTACACGGCCTTTCGCCTCGCCGTTCTGGCCGGGGTCATCGGGTTCGTGGGCTGGTGGGGACAGGGGCAGCTTTCGATCGCGACGGTGCTCGGCGTTGTGCGCGGCGTATTCGAGGGTCAGAGCCTTGCGTTCCTCCTCTACGACCCGTTTTCGTTGCTGATCTGGGCCGCCGTGATCGTGACCTTCGTCCTGTGGGGACGCGGCTTCTTCTGCGGCTGGTTGTGTCCGTTCGGTGCCATGCAGGAATTCATGCACCATATCGGCCGTCTGTTGCGCTTGCCGCAGATCAGGGTTCCGGACCGGATCGACCGCTGGCTGGTGAAGCTGAAATACGTCATCCTCGCCTGCATGATCGCGCTGATCTTCGTGGCGCCGTCCTATCTTGACGCTGCCATCGAGGTCGAACCGTTCAAGACGGCCATCACGACGTTCTTCGTGCGCGAGTGGTACTACGTTCTTTATTGCGTCGGTCTGCTGGCCCTCAGCATGATGGTGTTCAAGGGCTTCTGCCGTTACATCTGTCCGCTTGGGGCGGTCATGGCCATCGGCGGTTTCCTGAGATTGCGCAGCTGGATCCCGAGGCGGGCGGCCTGCGGCAGCCCCTGCCAGCTCTGCCGCGTCAAATGCAACTACAATGCGATCAAGCCGACGGGTGGCATTCGCTACGACGAGTGTTTCCAGTGCTTGGATTGCGTGACCATTCACGACGACGACCAACAGTGTGTCCCCCTGATCCTGGCCAGGCGCGGGAGGCAGCTCTGATGACGACGCGGCGCCGTTTCCTGACGATTATGGCCGGCTGCATGGCGTCGGCGATCCCTTCGGCAGCCGTGCGTGCCGAGCCGGTCGTCTGGCGCGGACGCGCGCTTGGCGCGGAGGCGGAGATCAGGCTGTTCGGCGCAGAGCCGGACCGGGCGAGACAGGCCCTTCTTGCCGCCCGCGACACGATCCGGCGCATGGAAAACCTGTTCTCGCTCTACCGCGCCGGCACCGCTCTCAACTTGTTGAATGCCTCCGGCATATTGAAAATGCCGCCTGAATTCGCGCGTCTGATCAGTATCGTCGACAGGGTCCATGAGATAAGCGGCGGTCTGTTCGACCCGACGGTGCAGCCTCTGATGGTTGCCCTTGCGCGGGCCGAGCAAGAGCTGTCGCCGCCGGAACGTCAATCGCTTGCCGAACGGATCGGCTGGACAAAGGTGCGCAAGGGCCGGACTGAGATTTCCTTCTCGAGGCCCGGCATGGCCATGACACTGAACGGTATTGCCCAGGGCTACGCGACGGACCGTGTCAGCGATGTCCTGAACGCGCACGGCTTCGATCCGCATCTTGTCCATGTCGGTGAATACCGTGCCGGCTCGACATCCGCCCGTATCGGCATCGGCGGCGCAAGTGGCGCCGTGCTCGACACGCTGGAACTTCATCATTCAGCGGTGGCGACATCTTCGCCTCGGGGAACGCGTTTTCAGAACGGCAGCGGTCACATTGTTCAGCCCGGCTCCGTCGGGAGTGAACCGCGATGGCGCTCAGTCACGGTCCATGCGGATACCGCCGCGGAGGCCGACGGTCTGTCGACGGCACTGGCGCTCACGGCGACAACGGATCTTGCGGAGAAGGCGGTCTTCGAAGGGCGAGCGACTGCGGTCTGGTTCGAGGATCGCGACGGCCGGCTGATCCGCGTCTGACGGAACCAGAAAACGACAGCCCGCCGGCACGGCCAGCCGGTCACCAGTCCGGCTTGGTGTAGCTCAGACCGTGATCCTCGAAGATCTTCGCCATCCGCCCGTCCTCGACGGCATAGCGGATGGCGTCATCCACGGCATAGGACAGCGGCCGCCAGTTGTGTCGGACAGCGAGGCCAAGCGTCCAGGAGGATTTCGCCAGGCCGGGAAAGGGCGGCATGTGAACCGCGAGTTCGTCGGTCAGGGCGTGCTCGACCTGTGACAGCGGTGCCATGACGGCCATGACCTCGCCGTCCGCGAGCGCGCGCATGGCATCGTCCGTTGTCGGGAACCGCTGCATGTTGGCGACAAGCTGGCCGCGCGCGAAGCCGGAGAGATAGAAATCCGAAATCGTGTCGTTCTCGACCCCGACCGTGTCGAAACGGAAATAGGCCGGAACAGGCGGGTCTTCCGGATAGGCGTCCTTGCGATAGGCGATCGCCAGCTGTTCATTGTAATACTGCCCGTTCAGCACGACCATTTCGTTCCGGCAGCCAAGCTCGCGATCATAGGGAACGTGCAGCATGACGTTGGCTATCTGTCCGCCGATCAGTTTTCCCCGCCAGACATTGTTGCGCAGATCGCCGTCGACATTTTCGTCCGCTGCCGTTGCAATGAACTGGGCCTCGACGCCGAGATCGGCCGCGATCAGCTTGCCGATCTCGATATCGACCCCTTTCAGGACGCCGCCCTCCTTGTAGGAAAACGGCGGGAAATCCTCGTAAACCGCGATCTTGATCGTGCCGCGTTCCTGAATGTCGTCGAGGCTCTGGCCGACGATGTCTCGGCCGACATTCTGCGGCCTGCGTTCGGCCTCGTCACCGAAGCGCACATTCTCGCAGTTCTGCGCAAATGCACTTGTCCCGGCCATGCTGAACATGGCCAGGAGCGCGAATGCGGCTTGTTGCGCAGGTCTGATCATTATTGGGCGGCCGACAATCCGATCGTCAGTATCTCTGCAGTCTTCTTCAGACTTTCATCGGAGCCGTCCAATTGCAACACCGCGCGCGAGGCAACGGAATCGGCTTTCGGCGCACCGGACCCTGTTTCCAGTGAATCGGCGATTTCCGACATTTCAGCTCGAAGCGGTGCAATGGTGTCTTCCGCGTCCGCTGCCGAAGTCGTGTCCGCCAGTTCCTTGATCTGGTCCCGTATCGCTTTCAGCCGGTCCGAATGGGGGTCGAGCGCACCCTCGTCCGGCCGGGTCTCGACATAGGTTCGGATGGCCCACGCAGCCTCCTGACCCAGCAACTCGCCAAAGGCCGGCATCTTGGTGATGCCGTTTTGCGTATAACCCTGCTGATAGCGTTCCAGGTACCATTCGTCACCGTAGTCATCGGCTTCGAGATAGCGCAGATCGGGGGCAAGCCCACCGGAGATCACTTCAAGACCGTGGCAGCGCGCGCAGTTCTGGTTATAGCCGGATGCGCCGACCCTGATTGCGAGCGCCCAGAATTCACTGTCGGGATCGCGCCAGGGATTTTCGGCAAGCCACTCCTCGCCGAGATCGGGAAGGCCTGCCGTGTCGACGGCCTGTGGCGCGACATCGCCATGCGCTTCCACCCGGCCCATCGGATCGAGCGAGGTCAGGGAAAGGGCGGTTCCGGCCGCAAAGATGCCGAGCAAGCATTTGCGCAAATTCATGAGTTCTCTCCTCCCGAGATCATCGCGGTTAGATACGCACAGCTCTTCCGAGGGCGCTATTGTACCAAGGGACAAGTCCCGTTTTCTTGCCCTTCCGCCAGTCTTCGGACTAACCTTCGATCGGTTAGAAGATCGCGTGTATTCGGAGTGTCGGGAACCGTCTTATGATCGTCAGGGCGATTGCGAATTACTTAGTGATATTATGGATTTGCTGCGGCGCAGCATATGCTGAAGTCGCGGTGACTGTCGGATATCTTGAAAAGGTTGAACCGCAGCCGCCGGTGCTTTCCAATCTCGATCCGGTGCCTGAAAACGAAGGTCTGGCGGGTGCGGAGCTTGGCCTAAAGGACAATGCGACGACCGGCCGGTTCCTCAAGCAGACTTACAGCCTGGAAGCGAGGATCGTGGAGGAGGATGGCGATTTCCTCGCCGCCGCGCGCGCCTTGCTCGCGATCACCCCATTCATCATCGTCAAGGCGCCGGGCGAGGACCTGCTCGCGCTGGCGGACCTGCCCGAAGCAAGCGCGGCTGTTCTCTTCAACGCCGGGTCGCCGGACACCGGCCTGAGAGACGCGTCCTGCCGTGCCAACGTGCTGCACACGCTGCCCTCGCGGGCGATGCTGACGGATGCACTGGCCCAGTTCGGCGTTCGCAGGAAATGGGTGGACTGGGTCGTGCTGGCCGGCCCCAATCCGAAGGATCAGGCCTTCGCCAAGGCGCTTGAAGCCTCCGCGCAGAAGTTCGGGATCAGGATCCGTGCGAGCAAGGTTTGGGATGTCGATGCCGACATGCGCCGCAATGCCTTTCAGGAACTGCCCCTGTTCACGCAGGATTTTCCCGAACATCATTTGTTAGTCGTTGCCGACGAGACCGATGACTTCGGCCGCTATGTGCCTTTCAACGCCTGGCAGCCGCGTCCCGTGGCGGGCACCGAAGGGCTGGTTCCGGCTGCCTGGGACCGGACGGTCGAGCAATGGGGCGCCGCGCAGCTTCAGAACCGGTTCACGGAAACCGCAGGCCGGCCGATGCGGCCCGTGGACTACGCCGCCTGGGCGGCCATGCGGGCTATCGGCGAGGCCGTGACGCGGACCAACCAGGCCGAAGCTGGCCCGATCCGCGACTACCTTTTGTCGGAAGATTTCGAACTTGCCGGCTTCAAGGGCCGGCCGCAGACCTTCCGGACGTGGAACGGGCAGATGCGCCAGCCGATCCCCCTGACGAATCCGCGGGCGGTCGTGGCCCAGGCCCCCTTCGAAGGGTTCCTGCATCAAAGAACCGAGCTCGATACGCTCGGAAGAGACGAGGCGGAAAGCGCCTGTACCGCATTCAGGGAGTGAACCATGCGTACGTACTTGACGGTTGTCGGGCTTTCGCTCGGTCTTGGACTGTCTGCCGCCGCAGCGGACGAGATCTGGGTCTCCAACGAAAAGGACGACACCATCAGCGTGATCGACATCGAGACGCTCGAGGTCGTCCGCACGATCGAGGTCGGCGAACGCCCGCGCGGCATCACCTTCGCCATCGACCATTCGGTCCTCTACCTTTGCGCGTCCGACAGCGACACGGTCCAGGTGATTGATCCGGAAACGGGCAAGATCCTGCACGAACTACCGTCTGGCGAGGATCCCGAACAGTTCGTTCTGCATCCGGACAACAGGCATCTTTACATCGCCAACGAGGATGACGCGATCACGACCGTGGTCGATACCGAGACCCGCAAGGTCATCGCGCAGATAGATGTCGGCATCGAGCCGGAAGGCATGGCGGTATCGCCTGATGGCAAGATCGCGATCACCACCTCCGAAACCACCAACATGGCGCACTGGATCGATACGGACACGCAGGAGCTTTTCGCCAACACGATTGTCGATCAGCGTCCGCGCCACGCCGAATTCACCCATGACGGCTCGGAGCTGTGGGTCAGTTCGGAAATCGGTGGCACGATCACCGTTTTCGACCGGGAAAGCCAGACGGAAAAGGCCAAGATCAATTTCGAGATCCAGGGCATTCACCCGGACCGGGTGCAGCCGGTCGGTTTCGAGATGACCAGGGACGGCAAGCATGTCTTCGTGGCGCTCGGACCGTCGAACCACATCGCCGTCGTCGACCCGAAAACCTATGAGGTCACCGACTACATCCTGGTCGGCCGCCGGGTCTGGCACATGGCGTTCAATGGCGATGAAAGCCTGCTCTTCACGACGAATGGAGTCTCCGGAGACGTGACCGTGATCGACGTCGCGGAGCTGGCTCCCGTCAAGACCATCAAGGTTGGGCGCTTCCCGTGGGGCGCGGCATACCGGCCGACGAATTAATTGAACCGGGAGGAAACCATGAAATTCTTGCTTGCCTGCGTCACCGCCTTCGCGCTCCTGTCCGCTCCGGCCATGGCCGACGGCGATGATGATGACGATGATGCCCCGGCCTTCGGAGCCGCCGGTATCATGTCGCGCGACAACCGTGAGGATCTTGCGCCCCTGACCTTGTCCGCAGGAACGCCGCTCAATGAAAGCGGTACATTGGATCTGAAGTCGGGAACCTACTACGAAATCGAGATCGAGGCAGACGGCAGCCAGGAACTGGCGCTGGCGGGCGCGGATTTTTTCCGCGCGATCTGGATCGACGAGATCGTCATTGAAGGCATCGAAATCCGCCCCCTTGGCGTCGACAGTCTTGAATTTGACGAAGCCGGAACGGTTGAAATCAGTTTTCTTGCAATCAAGCCCGGAACCTACCATTTTGGCGTTCCCGGCAGCGACCTGCAGAAACTGGAGATAACCATCAAGTGACAGCGCGCCTGAGCGTTCAGGGCATCACGCATTCCTACGGAAAGAAAATGGCGCTGCAAAATGCCGGTTTCTCTCTGGAGAAGGGATCATTCTGCGCCCTTCTCGGCCCGAATGGCGCCGGGAAGAGCACGCTGTTTTCCATCCTGACTCGTCTCTTCGTCCCTGACGCAGGCGATGTCAGCATCGACGGGCATTCCCTTGCGCAGGAGCCGGGAAAGGCGCTGGCGAAAATCGGTGTGGTCTTCCAGCAGCCGACCCTCGATCTGGATCTCACGGTCCGGCGCAACCTGAAATACTTCGCCGCGCTCCACGGGATCGCCGGCGCCCTTGCGGACAGGCGCATTGACGCGGCGCTGGAACGGGTCAACATGCGGGAGCGTAGGCACGAGAAGGTCCGGGCTCTGAATGGCGGCCATCGACGGCGCATGGAAATCGCCCGGGCGCTGATCCATGAACCGCAGGTGCTGCTGCTGGATGAGCCGACGGTCGGTCTCGACGCAGCGACCCGGACGGCGATCACCGGGCACGTTCATGACCTGACAGCGGAGCAGGACCTGACGGTCCTCTGGGCGACCCATCTGGTCGATGAAGTGCGTGATCACGACCGCCTTGTCGTGCTGCACAAGGGCATTGTTCTCGCAGATGGCCAGGCTGCTGATATTGGCGCTGGAAAGTCACTGCAGTCCCGTTTCCTGGAGATGACGGGAGGCAGCGAATGAAAGCGGCCCTGATCTGCCTTGTCGCCATCGTGCATCGGGAAGCCTCGCGGTTCGTGTCTCAGCGTGGCCGGTTTCTGGCGGCGATCGTCCGGCCGCTGGTCTGGCTGATCGTGTTTGCCGCCGGCTTCCGGGCAGCCCTCGGTCTGTCGATCCAGCCGCCGTACCAGACCTATATAACCTACGAGGTCTATATCGTTCCCGGCCTGTGTGGCATGATCCAGCTCTTCTCCGGAATGCAATCATCCCTCAGCCTCGTCTACGACCGCGAGATGGGTTCGATGCGGCTTCTTCTGACGAGTCCGATCCCGCGCTGGTGGCTGCTCTTCTGCAAGCTCTTCGCCAGCACCACCATATCGATCTTTCAGGTCTATACTTTCCTGGCGATCGCGGCGCTGACGGGCATAGATTTTTCGTTTGCCGGATACGTCGCGATCCTGCCCGCGCTGATCCTGAACGGACTGATGCTGGGCGCGCTCGGGCTCCTTCTGTCCAGCACCATCAACCAGCTTGAGAACTTTGCCGGTGTGATGAACTTCGTCATCTTCCCGATGTTCTTCCTGTCGACGGCACTCTATCCGCTCTGGAAAATGGCGGAGGCCTCGCCGTTGCTGAGGGACATCTGCGCCTTCAACCCGTTCTCTCATGGTGTCGAACTGATCCGATTTGCGCTTTACGGCCAGTTCAACGGCATGGCGCTCGTCTGGGTTCTGCTCGCCTTCGCCGCGTTTCTCGGGCTGAGCATTTTGGGGTATGATCCGGCACGCGGGATCGTTCGCCGCAAGGCCTGAGCGCCTTGGGCAAGGTTTGAAAACATGGAGACCCGGACATGAAATCAGTTTTTGTCACGACTTTACTGGCGGCGGGATGTGTCGCTCAGGTGGCGCTGGCTGAAGAAATCGACAGCGGCGGCACGCTCAACCCGGACGAGATGAGCCTGAACAAGTCGCTTTCTCGGGCGCTTGAGGGGGATGTCGACATGGTCGTGTGCGCGCAGGGCTACCTGATGACCAAGAGGGGCGACCATGAAGCCGCGCGCAAGGTTTTCCGGAACTGTGCCGACAAGGGCTGGACGGGAACGATGACCTGGATGGCCTACATGGACCAGAATGGTCTCGGGCAGGACGAAGATCCGGAAGCCGCAGCCGCTTGGGACCGGAAGGCCGCGGAAGCGGGCGATCCGGTCGGCGAGTTCAACTATGGCCTCGACTTGCTGCGCGGATACGGTGTCGAGCAGAACATGGATCTCGGCAGGGAGTTCATCGACCGCTCGGCCGAACAGGGGTTCGACACGGCCGAAGAACTTCGCAACAACGGTTACGACTGGAAAAGCGTGACCCCGGATTCAGACGAATGGAAGTTCCAGAGGATCTACTAGAGCATCGGGCGACAAGTGTGCACCATTTGACCGAATCTCCTTTGTCTGCTGAGGAGGCGGATTGCGCGCCGCGGTGTTTCCCACCACAAGTGCAATCCAACGATGTCAGCGCGCAAAGGAGACCGGCCCTTCGGGTGATGGAAAGCAGCCCATCGGCAGCGTTGCGCCGCTTGCCCGATGAACCGCATCGCTCTGCGCGACGCGCCTTGCCGAATGAACTGCTTTCCAACATCAAATGATGCAGACTTGTCGCCCGATGCTCCAGGATCCCGGTGTTCCTGTCATTTGACGAACAGTGGCGATGAAACCGTTCTACCTTGATGTTGTCGCCAAGCTTGATCTTCTCCGGGTGCTTTCGGAGTTCGATCCGATCGTCATTGGAACACCGCCTCTCGGCATAGCGACGGCTGCGAGCGACATCGACATTGCCTGTTCCGCGCCGGACTTCGGCAGGTTCGACCACACTGTGCGCCGTGCATACGGATCGATGAATTCCTTTTCGATCCGGACAGCGGATCATCTGCCCGCCCCGGCGACCATCGCATCGTTTTTCGCCTGCGGATGGGACATCGAGATATTCTGCCAGAAAACCGCGACTGAAAATCAATGGGGCGTTCGCCATTTTCGCGTTGAGAAAAGGCTGCTCGCCTTGCGGCCGACGTTGCGCGAACGCATTGTCGGCCTCAAGCAGGACGGCCTGAAGACGGAGCCTGCATTCGCGAGAGTTCTCGGCCTGACCGGAGATCCCTACGCGGCAATCCTTCATCTGGAGGACCTGTCTGACGCGCAGCTTGTGGATTTGCTGGACGCGGCCGGCTAGTTCGCGAGCGCGGTGCTGCTTGCCGCTTCCGGGGATTTCGAACCGTGGATCCCGGAATTCTGCCTGTAGCGCTGAAGGGCGATAGCGAGGGCGTTTTCGATCCAGCCCTTCGGAACGATATGGCCGCGGTCATGCACGCATAGCATCACCTCCTTGCCGCTCTGACAGCTTGACCACGTCCGGCAGTCATGCCCGTTGACGGTCTCGCTTGTGTCAGGCCCGGCAGCACAAAGATTGGTACGGCGCCACAGGTCGACCGCAACATTCGGGTCGCCGTCCTGCCCGCGCGGCATTTTCATGACATTGTCCTTGAAGCCGTGCACATGCATGACATTCACAGGTCCTGTCGGACAGGTGATCGCATCCTGTCTGTAAAGCGTCCCGGCCGCCGGAAGGATGCCTGCGATCAGGTCGCCGGCATCGCAGGCGACGCGCCAGGCCATCGCGGAGCCGTAGGAAAACCCGGTCGCGTAGATCCGGTTGCCGTCGATCGGATAACGTTTGGCAACGTCTTCCAGAACGGCGCGGACAAAAGGTACGTCCCGATTGTCCCGTTCCCAGAAGTCCCAGGTCCGGTGCAGGCCTTCCGGTGCGACCAGTAGTGCCCCGTTGCCGTTGATCGCGTTGAGGACTTTGTGGTTCTTCAGCGGATGTTTGGAATCGCGCTTCCATCCGTGAAAGTGGATCAAGACGGGCAGCGGCTCTTTTCCGTCCCAGCCTTCCGGTGGTTTGGCGCGGTAGACACGTTCCCCGACGCTGCAGGCCGCGTCCAGGCCACAGGGCATGACTTTGCTGCTTGCAGCCGCCGGGGCAGACGCACCGGCGAAGAGAAACAGGAAGGCAAAAAGCACTGTGGATTTCATCGCGAGGTTCCGGATCGATGAGAGTTGTGGACGGAACGGTAGGGCGAGCCGTCACAGGAACCAACTCAAAACGCCGTTAGCGGGACTTGATGCTCTTGGTGCCGCATTTTTCAAAATTGTTGGGATGGCGTGAATTCCCGGACGTTGCTGCAGTGCACTTTCAAAATGTCGCTGATTTCTGCCCTTTCTGAGGTGCACTATGGTGCAATTCTCCAGCGCAGGCACTTCCACTAGACTGAAAATCTGGGAGGCGGCGGCAACGTTTTTTGATCTGCGATCCGGACGCGTCGCTCTGTCCGAACTGAATCTGGGAGGAGACAGGATGAGGAAGTTTCTCGCAATGGCAGCGGTCAGTGCGCTCGCGGTGACCGGCGCGCATGCCGACGTGACGGAAGAAGATCTGGCAAATGACGCGACCACCACCGATAGCGTTCTGACCAACGGTATGGGGCGCGACCAGCAGCGCTTTTCGCCGCTCAAGATCATCAACAAGGACAACGTGAAGAATGTTGTTCCGGCCTGGGCGTTTTCGCTCGGCGGAGAGAAACAGCGCGGTCAGGAAACCCAGCCGCTGATCTATGACGGCGTCATGTACATCACCGGCTCCTATTCGCGTCTCTATGCGATCGACGTGAAGACCGGCGAGGAGATCTGGCAGTATGACGCACGCCTGCCGGAGGGCATCCTGCCCTGCTGCGATGTCGTCAACCGCGGCGCCGCGATCTACGGCGACAAGATCTATTTCGGAACGCTGGACGCCCGCATCGTGGCGCTCGACCTGAAAACCGGTGATGTTGTCTGGCGCAAGAAGATCGCCGACTACAAGGCCGGATACTCCTATACGGCCGCCCCCGTGATCGTGAACGGGCTGATCGTGACCGGCAATTCCGGCGGCGAGTTCGGCATCGTCGGCGAGGTTCAGGCGCGCGACGCCGAAACCGGCGAACTGGTCTGGACCCGGCCCGTCATCGAGGGCCACATGGGCACCTTCAAGGGCGAAGAAAGCACCATGACCGGCACGCTGAACGCGACCTGGCCGGGCGATATGTGGAAGACCGGCGGCGGCGCCACATGGCTCGGCGGAACCTACGACAAGGACACCAACACCCTCGTCTTCGGCGCCGGCAATCCCGCACCCTGGAACAGCTGGCTTCGTTCCGCCGGAAATCCGTCGGGAACGGAAGGGGACAATCTCTATGCCGCGTCCCGCATCGGCATCAATCCGGAAAACGGCGAGATCAAGTGGCACTACCAGACCACGCCCCGCGAAGGCTGGGATTTTGACGGTGTCAACGAGGTCATTCCCTTCGTCGACGCCAGCGGCAACAAGCGCTACGCGACCGCCGACCGGAACGGCTTCTTCTATATCCTCAACCGGGAAGACGGTGCTTTCGTGAATGCATGGCCGTTCGTGAAGCAGATCACCTGGGCGGAAGGCATCGGTGAGGACGGCCGTCCGAAATTCGTCGAGAACAATCGTCCGGGCGACCCGAGCAAGGCCGCCGACGGCAAGAAGGGTGAAGTGGTCTTCGCCGTTCCCTCGTTCCTCGGCGGCAAGAACTGGATGCCGATGGCGCACAGTCCGGACACCGGCCTGTTCTACGTTCCCTCGAACGAGTGGGGCATGGACATCTGGAACGAGCCGATCACCTACAAGAAGGGCGCTGCCTATCTGGGGTCCGGCTTTACCATCAAGCCGATCTTCGAGGACTATATCGGCTCCCTGAAGGCGATCGATCCGAACACCGGTGAAATCAAGTGGGAGCACAAGAACAATGCGCCGCTCTGGGGTGGTGTCATGACTACGGCCGGCGGTCTGGTGTTCACCGGGATGCCGGAAGGCCAGTTCAAGGCGTTCGATGCCGACACCGGCGAAGAACTCTGGTCCTTCCAGACAGGCTCCGGTATCGTCGGTCAGCCGATCACCTGGGACATGGACGGCGAGCAGTACATCGCGATCTCGTCCGGTTGGGGCGGTGCGGTTCCGCTTTGGGGCGGTGAAGTCGCCAAGAAGGTGAACTACCTGAACCAGGGTGGATCGATCTGGGTGTTCAAACTGCCCAAGCAGCTGGCATCCTCGAACTAGGCCGGTATGATCCGTTGCTTCCGGCGGGCTGACCGCCGGAAGCGATCCGTTCTTCGCGCCGGGCGGCGCGGCCGCGGGTCTTCAATGCATCCATCGTCCGAAACCGGGAGGCACACGACAAATGTCTATCGAGGCTGAAGGCGCAACCAAGTTCCTGATCATCGACGATCATCCCCTTTTCCGGGAAGCGCTTCACAGCGCCGTGGAGCTTGCCTATCCGAATTCCGACACGCTCGATGCCGCGTCGCTGGATGATGCCTGTGCACTGCTGGATGACGATGCCGGCTTCGATCTCGCCCTTCTGGACCTGTCGATTCCCGGCGTGAAGGGCATGGATGGCCTGCTGCATTTGCGCACGCACTATCCGCGTCTTCCTGTCGTGGTGGTGTCCGGCGCCGAGGAAGCGCCGATCATTGCACAGGTCATGGCCTACGGGGCCGCAGGTTTCATTCCCAAGTCATCCAAGAAGACGACACTGGCCGAAGCGATCCAGCAGGTCATGAACGGCGCGACCTATCTTCCGGAAACCTACACGGATCCGCAGGACGAGCCGCTCGACGATCAGACCCGGAAGATGATCGAACGGCTGTCCAGCCTGACACCCCAGCAGATCCGTGTCCTGCACATGATCTGCAACGGCTTGCTGAACAAGCAGATCGCCTATGAGCTGCAGGTCGGCGAGACGACCGTGAAGGCGCATGTGTCGGAAATCCTCAGGAAACTGTGCGTCGCCAGCCGGACGCAGGCGGTGATCGAGGTCAAGAAACTCGAAGCACTGGGGTCCGCCGGTCCCTTCGACGCGATGATGGCTGGAGAGGCGCAAACGCTGCCAAGGCATCACAGCTGAATGCGGATGACCTGACACGGGACATCCGGGGACACCCTACTTGTTCGAATTGACCAGATGCGTCGCCAGCGCGCGCAACTGCGCAGGTTTCACGGGCTTCGGCAGATGCTCGACGCCCAGTTGCTTGGCGCGCTCGCTGAGGGCCTGCGAGGCATCGGCCGTTGCCAGGATCGCCGGGACACGCGCCGGGAGGATATCGAACAGCCGCTCGAGCGTGTCGGTTCCCAGGTCACCGAAGTCCAGGTGATGGTCCGCAATGATCAGGTCGGGCAGCCAGTCGCCGCCGTCAAGCGCCGCGATCGATTGCGAAGTCGAGCGGGCAATCCTGTAGAGACAGCCCCAGTTCGACAGGAGGCCCGCCATCGCTTCCAGCACCGCGGGGTCGTTCTCGATGACCAGGATTTTCTTTCCGGTGAGATTGGCGTTGGAATGCGCCGAGACCGGCGCCACCGGCGCGGCATGGATAACGGAAGGCGGTGCGTCGGTGCGTTTGGCGCGGATGCGGAACACGCTTCCCTTGCCGGGTGTCGAACGGACGCTGACCTCGTGATTGAGCGCTGTCATCAGCCGCCGGACGATGGCGAGCCCGAGCCCGAGACCTGTCCCGTGTTCGGCATCGCCGTGGGGCAGCGGGCCCCGGTGAAACTCCTCGAAGATCTTTTCCTGCTGATCCTCGTGAATGCCGGGTCCGGTATCGATCACTTCGATCGCGATGTCGTCGCCCTGCCGGCGCGTTCCGATCAGGACGCCGCCCCGGTCGGTATAGCGGATCGCGTTGGTGATCAGGTTCTGCAGCGCGCGCCGCAGCATGAGCCGGTCCGTGTAGACGCAGTCGTTGGTCACGGCCACACGAAGGCGCAAGCCTTTCTTCTCGGCGATCGGGCGCAGGTCGGAAAGAAGACTGGATAAGATCGGCGGGATCGGCACGGACGCGAACCGCGGCATCGTGACCCCGGCGTCGAGCTTGGAAATGTCGAGCAGTGTGCGCAGCAGCTCGTTCATCGTGTCGAGCGAGCGTTCGACCTGGTTGACCATGGACCGCGCCTGGTCGGATGCCTGCAGATCGTAAAGGGACGAGATCGTCAGTTGCGCTGCGTTGAGCGGCTGCAGGATATCGTGGCTTGCAGCGGCCAGAAACTGCGTTTTCGAGCGGTTGGCGCGCTCTGAAATGTCCTTCTGGCGGGCAAGCTCGATATTCGTTTCTTCAAGACGGTGGAGGGCGGTTGTGAGTTCGTCCGTGCGGCGCCTGACCTGTCCTTCCAGCGAAATCGCGGTCTGGAACAGCGAAAACGCGTTCCGCTGCTGGTCCATGGCCTGTTCGACCCGGTCGACCAGGGCTGCGTTGATCTTCTGCAGGCGGATGACATCATCTATGTCGGACAGGCTCATGACTGCTCTCCCGCGCTCGATTCCTGCCTGGCAAAGGCGATGCCGGTAAAGGTCTGGTTGAGATGCATCGACAGGTATTGTTCGCCATAGGTGTTGAAGCCGACGACGTTGTATTTCTGGTAGATCTTCTGAATTCGCTGCGTTGCCTGGCGGTTCTGCGCATCGATCCGCCTCAGGACACAATCAAAGCCGAGAACGAAATCGACGCTGCCGATCTCCTGAACGACATTCTCGAACGCGGTGTTGGTCGAGCGCGTCATGCCGGTGGGCTCCGCCACGGTGAGAACGATGCCGTCGTCGATGGCACAGAAGAAGGACAGGGACCCGTCGGGGTTCACCTTCTGAACCGAGCGGCAGTAATATTCGCCGCCGACCCGGACAACAAGCGGGTGGGACGCGAAACTCATCGGCGACAGGGCACCGGGGTCGATGCCGACGGCGCGGGCATATTCGGTTGCCGCCTCGGTGGCGTTGAACTCGTAGATGATGCGCCGCTCCGGATCGGACCGGGTGACCACGAGTTTGCGGTCCGTCGGAACGAAATTGTCCGTCTTGAAGATCTTGAAGGGCACCGTGCTCTTGAAAAAGATCACGATCGCGCAATCGTCGCCGGCCGCACCGTTGAGGATGAGAGACGTGCGCGTGAACCGCATGCTGTCGCCGGCCGAGCCGCCCAGAAGCGGAATGTCCTCGAGCGCCCAGTGAAGGGCGGCCGTGACCATTTCCTCCACGACCGACATGCCGTCAATCAGGCAGATGGCGAAAATGTCGCCGTCCTGCGCGCCGTTGTGAAGTTGTGCGATCGCGGTTTCGAAGGTCTGCCGGGCTTCCTTGACCTGCGTCACGATCCGGTCGAAGCCGATGGAGGTGATCCCCTCGATCCGCAGCGGCACCGTCAGGAACCGGTTTTTCGGAAACAGCACGGCAAGACACTGCCCCGTGTCGCCGTCGGGAACGCCGATCTCTCCCGCGGTCGAACAAGCGGCATAGGCAAGGCCATCCGCGAATTCGCGCATTTTCGACGTGATCAGATCCGGCGGAAACGTGTCCTGCGAGAAAAACAGCAGGCAGAGGCCGAACTGCTCTGACCGTGCAGCCGCGCCGATATCAACCCAGAATGAGTGGTCGTGCGGCTGGCTGGTCGTCACGACCTCCACACCGCACGCGTGCCGCGTCCCTGATCTCGGGTTCAATGTCTCCTCCCGGCGCCGGCATCTTCTTTGGGTCGCGATGTCCGCCGCCAAGCCCAATTTGTAGCTCTTGAAGGAGAAGCTTGTAAAGCTGATCTCACCCCAGCCCGGGGTCATGGCCCTAAAGTACAGTGTACAGCCGACAGCCACTGTTCTTTTCTACCATGCAAACAATTTGAAGATATTCAGGTGGGAGGACACTATGGATATTTCCGGCACCAGGTTGATACCAGCCGGTAGGGAGAGGGTGTGGGAAGCCCTCAATGATCCCGACGTGCTGAAGGCCTGCATACCCGGCTGTGAGAGCCTGGAAAAGACATCCGATACGGAAATGAGCGCGGCCGTGACGACGAAGATCGGACCGGTCAAGGCGAAGTTTAAGGGTGCGGTGACACTCGAGAACATCAATGCGCCGGAGAGCTACACGATCGTGGGCGAGGGCAAGGGCGGCGTTGCCGGGTTTGCCAAGGGGGCAGCCGACGTCAGGCTTGAAGACGCGGATGGCGGTACACTTCTCACCTACGAAGCCAAGGCGCAGGTCGGCGGCAAGCTGGCGCAGCTCGGCAGCCGCCTGATCGATTCGACGGCGAAAAAGATGGCCGAGGACTTCTTCACCAAGTTTTCCGACACGGTGGCGGATCAGGAAGCGCCCGCGGCCGGCGCTGCCCCGGCGGAGGAGCCGGCGGCATCCGCGGAAGACAGCGTTCCGGAAGAAGTCTCCATGCCGGCTGCCGCGGCGGTGGAAACACAGCCCGCCAGGTCCGTGGAACCTCAACCCGCGGCCAACGAGCGGGTCTTCGGCGGCCCGCTGATCTGGGGTCTTGTCGGTCTGGGCGCCGTGGTCATCATCCTGGCCGCCGCGTTCTGAAGGTACGCGCGGAGTGAACACATACCGGCCCTGAGCCGGATTTTCGAGTTTCGGGCCTGCGATCGAGGCCCTGGAACCTTCTACTGGGAGAGGAATTTATGTCGAAGGTATCGATGGTTTTGAACGGTAAGTCTGTTTCTGCTGATGTTGAGGACCGGACGTTGCTTGTTTCTTTTATTCGGGATGTTCGTGGTCTGACTGGGACGCATGTTGGGTGTGACACGTCGCAATGCGGTGCGTGTGTTGTTCATGTTGACGGGAAGGCTGTTAAGTCTTGCACGTTGTTGGCGGCGCAGGCTGACGGGTCTGAGGTTGTGACGCTTGAGGGGATCGGGTCTGCGGATTCGCTTCATCCTGTTCAGGCGGCGTTCCGGGAGCATCACGGTCTTCAGTGCGGTTTTTGCACGCCTGGCATGATCATGAGCGCGGTTGACATGATCAACCGTCACGGTGCTGGCAATCTGGACGAGGCGACGATCCGTGACGAGCTTGAGGGCAACATCTGCCGGTGCACGGGCTATCACAACATCGTCAAGGCGATCAAGGCGGCTTCGGACCAGATGGCCGGGATGGCGCAGGCGGCCGAGTAGGGTTTTCTGGTTTGTTTTGAGTGCGGTTTTCCGCGCTTTTGAGACGGCGGGACCGCCCGGTTTGCGAGGCCTTTGAGGAGAGGGTGCGTTTGTCTGGTGCGCGTTTCCGGATTTTGGTTTTGGGAGAGAGAAGATGGCGATTGAGGGGATTGGCGCACGTGCGCTTCGCAAGGAAGACAAGCGCTTCATAACGGGCAAGGGCCGGTATACGGACGACATGGTTCTTCCCGGGATGGGTCATGCGGCGTTTGTGCGTTCGCCGCATGCGCATGCGAAGGTGACGGGGATCGATGCGAGCGCGGCGCTTGCGATGCCGGGTGTGGATGCGGTCCTGACGGGGGACCAGCTTGTCGGTGACGGGATCGGCAACCTGATCTGCGGCTGGATGATCCATTCCAAGGACGGCACGCCGATGAAGATGGGCGGCTGGCGGGCGCTTGAGCCCGAGGTTGTTCGCCATGTTGGCCAGGCTGTTGCGGTTGTTGTTGCCGATACGGCTGCGCAGGCACGCGATGCGGCGGATGCGGTTGTTGTCGACTATGAGGAGCTTGCGGCTGTTGTCGATCCGGTTGCCGCGCTTGAGCCGGGCGCGCCGCAGGTGCATCCGGAGGCGGAGGGCAACCTGATCTACGACTGGGAGATCGGGGATGCTGCGGCGGTCGATGCGGCGTTTGCGGGCGCCGCGCATGTGACGAAGATGGAGATCCGCAACAACCGTCTTGTTCCGAACCCGATGGAGCCGCGGGCAGCGCTTGCCAGCTACGACGATGCGGAAGAGCATCACACGCTCTACACGACCTCGCAGAACCCGCATGTGGCGCGGCTTGTGCTGTCTGCGTTCTACAATGTCGCGCCGGAGCACAAGCTTCGTGTGATCGCGCCGGATGTGGGCGGCGGCTTCGGGTCGAAGATCTACATCTATCCGGAAGAGATGGTGTGCCTTTGGGCGTCCAAGCGTGTTGGCCGTCCCGTGAAGTGGGTGTCGGACCGGACGGAAGCGTTCCTGACGGATGCGCATGGCCGCGACCACGTGTCGGAGGCGGAGCTTGCGCTTGACGCGGACAACAGGATTGTCGGTCTTCGTGTGAAGACGATCGCCAATCTGGGCGCGTACATGTCGTTGTTCTCGTCGGCTGTTCCGACCTATCTTTATGCGACGCTGTTGTCGGGCCAGTACAACATTCCGGCGATCCACGCGAATGTGAAGACGGTCTATACCAACACGACGGCGGTGGATGCCTACCGGGGCGCGGGCCGTCCGGAGGCGACGTATCTTCTTGAGCGGATCATGGAGACGGCTGCGCGTGAGGTCGGTCTGTCGCCTGCGGACTTCCGGCGCAAGAACTTCGTGCGGGAGTTCCCGCACCAGACGCCCGTGATCATGTGCTACGACGCGGGCGATTATGACGCGACGCTGGATGCGGCGCTGTCGGCTGCCGACTATGCGGGCTTTGCGGCGCGCAAGGCGGAGGCGGCGTCCCGGGGCAAGCTGCGCGGGATCGGTCTTTCCTGCTACATCGAGGCGTGCGGCATTGCGCCGTCCGCGGCGGTGGGGTCGCTGGGGGCCGGTGTCGGTCTTTGGGAGTCTGCCGAGGTGCGGGTGAACCCGGTCGGGACGGTCGAGGTTCTGACGGGCTCTCACAGCCATGGGCAGGGTCACGAGACGACGTTCGCGCAGCTGATCTGCGAGCGGTTCGGTCTTGACAGCGACGCGGTGTCGATCGTTCACGGGGACACGGACAAGGTTCAGTTCGGGATGGGGACCTACGGGTCGCGGTCCGGAGCGGTGGGCATGTCTGCGATCGTGAAGGCGCTGGACAAGGTCGAGGACAAGGCGAAGAAGATCGCGGCGCACCTGATGGAGGCGTCGGAAGGCGACATCCAGATCGAGGGCGGTGAGCTGAAGGTCGCGGGCACGGACAAGAAGCTGTCGTTCACGGAAGTGGCGCTTGCGGCCTATACGGCGCACAATCTACCCGAGGGCATGGAGCCGGGTCTGAAGGAGGGGGCGTTCTACGACCCGTCCAACTTCACGTTCCCGGCGGGCACCTATGTGTGTGAGGTCGAGGTCGACCCGGAGACGGGCAAGACGGAGATCGTGAGCTTCGTTGCGGCGGATGACTTCGGCAAGGTGATCAACCCGATGATCGTGGAAGGCCAGGTTCACGGGGGTCTTGTCCAGGGGATCGGGCAGGCGCTTCTCGAGAACGCGGCCTATGACGAGAGCGGCCAGCTTCTGACGGCGTCCTACATGGACTACACGATGCCGCGTGCGGACGATGTTCCCTCGTTCAGCCTGTCGACGCACGAGACGCTGTGCCCGGGCAATCCGCTTGGCATGAAGGGGTGCGGTGAGGCCGGTGCGATCGGGTCGCCGCCGGCGGTGATCAACGCGATCACGGATGCGATCGGGTCGAACGATCTGACGATGCCTGCAACGCCTGAGAAGGTGTGGCAGCTGTGCCAGTCGCAGGAGAAGCAGGCGGCCGAATAAGGTCGAAGAGAAACGTTCTTCGGGCAGGCGTTGCCTACCCGGTCATCTGACAGTGAGATTTTGGGGAGACCCGTCATGTATGAAACAACGTATCACCGCGCCGGTTCGGTTGCCGACGCATCGGATCTGATGTCGAAGGCTGAGGACGGCAAGGTTCTTGGCGGCGGCCAGACGCTTCTGCCGACGATGAAGCAGCGTCTTGCGTCGCCGAGCGATCTTGTCGATGTGACGAAGATCGCGGAGATGAACGGCATCTGCGAGGGCGATGGCAGCCTGTCGATCGGGGCGGCGACGACGCATGCGGAGGTTGCCGCGTCGGATCTCGTGCGGTCCAGACTTCCGAGCCTTGCCGGACTTGCGGGCGGCATCGGCGATCCGGCGGTGCGCCACATGGGCACGATCGGGGGGTCGATTGCCAACAACGACCCGGCCGCGGACTATCCGGCGGCGCTTGTGGCGCTGGGGGCGACGGTGGTGACGAGCAAGCGCTCGCTCAGCGCCGAAGACTTCTTCGTGGGCATGTTCGACACGGCGCTGGACGAGGACGAGATCGTGGTGTCGGTGACGTTCCCGCTGATCGAGAAGGGGGCCTACGCCAAATACCCGAACCCGGCTTCGCGCTACGCGATGGCAGGGGTCTATGTGGCCAGGCACCGGGACGGCTCGGTGCGGGTGGCGGTGACCGGGGCGGGCCATTACGGCGTCTTCCGGGTCGACGGCATGGAAGCGGCGCTGGCGGCGAACTGGTCGCCGGACGCGGTGGCAGGCATCCAGGTGGATTCAGGCTCCATGCTGAGCGACATCCACGGCTCGGCCCACTACCGCGCAAACCTCGTCACCGTCATGGCCAAACGCGCCGTCCAGAAAGCCGGCTGACAAAACAGACAAAACGGCATCCTTTTGCGGCGTCTGCTTTGCAGGCGCCGTTTCGTTTTGGCACCCGCTCGCGCCTGGATTCGCACCACATCGCCTGCCCTGTGCCGTGCGTCACAGGTCAGCGGTCAACCTGGTCGCTATCTTTTCAAGTGTCGTTAGGGCAGGTCGTGCACCTGTTCAACGGTATCTTCAGTCAAACCTGTCAGGATGGCCGGATACCGGGGACCCTGATACGGGCAACAGGAGAGTGAGATGTCAGCGCACATGACGGCAAACGACCAATCGGTCCAACCGGGAGACGTGACCATTTCAACGCCCCGTTACGGGTCAGCTGCCCGATTGCTTCATTGGGCCGTGGCCGTGCTCGTGCTTTTGACCTGGCCGCTTGGGCTCATGATCGGCTTTGCGAAAAAGGATGTCGTCTCCAGCTTTTACCTGCTGCATGAAAGCTTCGGCTTCGTGATTCTCTGGCTGATGCTTCTACGGGTCGGCAACAAGCTTGTTTCCAGGGCCCCGCCTCACGAAGGCCCGGCCATCGAGCGCATCGCCGCAGCCACCGTTCACGGGCTTCTCTACGCGTTCCTGATCATCATGCCGGTGTCCGGTTTCCTGGCGACCAATGCGCACGGGTTTCCGCTGAACTGGTTCGGGATCGTTCAGGTCTGGAGCCCCATCGGCAAGAGCCCCGACATCGCCTGGACTCTGTCCGCCATTCACGAATGGAGCGCCTGGATCCTGCTCGCCCTGTTCGCGCTTCATATCGGTGCAGTTCTGTTTCACCACATGATTAAAAGAGACAAGACACTTTACAAGATACTTTAGCCCTTGAGGCTGCACCGAGGAAGCGCGTGGGCGGCCGGTACATTGGAGTGCCGGCCGCCACCTGTTCTTGCCCTGCACGATAAACGGCACGTCCCTTCATCCGGTTCCACCGGGCGCAACAAAGCCGGGCGGGATCTCGCCTGATCGCCACAGGCCGACGGTCAGTTCCTGTTGCCGTCCGCGGATCGCAACCGTCGCCTGGCGCGGTGGCGAACAATCCACTTCGGTCATTGCCGAGGCGGCGCGCATCAGGTTGGACGAGAGCACGACCGAAGCGTCGTGGTCCTTGGCGACTTCCAGCAGGCGGGCGGCCACGTTGACACAGTCGCCGGTTGCCGCGATCTGCTGCTGACTGTCATGGCCGAGGCGGGACAGGACGACCTCTCCGACATGCGCGCCCACCCGCACGCGACTGATACGCCCGCTCATGCCGGCATCGGCGATCCACTGGCTGACACGGCGCTCCAGCTCAAAACAGCAGCCGGCAGCGTTCACAGGATCTTCTGCCGCGGCATCCGGGATGCCGAAACCGAGCATGGCGCCATCGCCCATGAAGTCGAGCACCACGCCGTCATACTGGCTGACGACGTCCACGACGATGGTGTGAAACTCCTTCAGGAAGTCCCGGGTTCTGACGGGACCGAGTTCTTCGCTGAGCCCGGTATATCCCGAAAGATCGACGAACAGCATCGCGGCGTCCTGCTCCTTCGGGACGGCAAGGAAAGAAGGGTCTTCGGCGACACGGCCGGCCAGTTTCGGCGACTGGAACCGGCTCAGAGCGGCGCTGGCACGTGCCAGCTTCTGGGAACGAAGACGTTCGAAAACCTGTCGTGACAGGAGCAGGGCGATGACCGGCGGCAGGCTCGCGGCAAAGGGAAGCGCCGCATTCATCCATTGCCCCTGCCCGAACAGGATCATCGTGAGCGCGAGCCAGCCGGTGAGCAGGGCGATATAGAAAAAGACGGCTGGGGCGAGCGGCAGAAAGGCAATGGCGGCGAGGCCCAGAAGCGTGATTGTCAGGGCGGCTGCAGCGTCGGTGAGGCGGATTGCGCCCGTGCGCAGGAGCGCTGATCCGTCGAGAAGATTGGCGATGCCCGTTGCCTGTATCTCGACGCCGGGCATGACCGGGTCGAAGGGGGTCGCGAACCGGTCGCCAACGGCCGTCGCCGTGACGCCGAGAACGGCAAGGCGGCCGCGCAAGTCGACGGGGTCACCGTCAAGCAGGCGCGCCGCGCTGATCGTTTCGACAGTTTCGGCCGGGCCATAATAATTGAGGGCGAGATGCCACCCGAGATCGAGCGGCTGGACGCGGTCGCCAATGCGGACACCCTCTTCGGTGAGGCTTGGCGTCCGCCCCGAAGCGAGTTCCAGTGCCTTGAGGCCGAAGGACGGTTGCAGTCCCGATCCGGACAGGAACAGGAGAGGGATGTGCCGGGGCGTCCCGCCGTCATCTGTCACGATATTTACCAGTCCCACGGTGGCGGCTTCCGCGAACCGTGGGTCGGGAGCCAGCGCTTCGCGAACGACGGGAACCGCACTTGCCGTCTGCTGTGCATCGGCGACCCGTGCAGCGGCGGCAATCACCGCCGGGAGGCTCTCTAGCGTTGCCGCAAGTGCGGCGTCATCCGTTTCCGTCGATTCCCCTGACAGCAGAATGTCGATGGCGATCGCGGCCGCGCCGGCCTCGCGGATCCCGGTCACCAGTTCCGCGAGCGTATTCCGGTCGAGGGGATAGGTTCCGACCTCCGACACGGTCCGGTCGTCGATGGCGACGATGGTGATGTTCTCCGGGGCGGGCCGTTCACCGGCAAGCGAGATGCGCAGATCAAGCAGCACCGTCTCGAAACGATCGATGACGCTCGCCGTGCCTGAAAGATGCTGCTGGCAGAGCAACGCCGCCCAGACCAGGCCCGAAAGCAGCGCGAGAGCAGCAACCCAGCGCGGCAGCGCAGACGTCATCGCCCGAAGCGGTTCAACAGGTTCGTGACACGCTGAGCGCCCCATTCGCGTACCACCAGAGGCTCGCCCGGGGTAACGTCGACCCCGAACCCGGGACCGAGAACGACCGTGTCGCTGCCATCAGGCCTGGAGACCGCCACCTCGCCCTCGGCGACGAAGACCGCTGTCTTGCCATCTTCCACGTCGACGGCGTATTCGGTCCCGCGAACGGCGGCGATCGCGTGCGGCGTGCGGATCTGGAACGGGCCGCTGCCCGGTTCCATTTCGATCAGGACCGCGTCTGAAGACACCTCGACATCGGTGGGTCGGCCGTCGGGCGCGGCCGTCACGATGCCGAGCGCAGTTGCCGCTTCCGCTTCGATGACCAGACCGCCCGGACATTGATAGGCGATCCGGGGCGGGTCTGTGAGGTCGGCCGCGGTGCATCCCGCGAGCGTCTGCGCCGCCGTTACGCGAGGCAACACGATGACCAGGAGCGAGAGCAACGCTGGCAGAACGAAGTTTCTCATTGTCACCTCTTCGGAAAGTGCTTTTCAAACGGGCTCAATTGGTAGCATACCTGCATGTCGGTAGCAGACCGTGCTTAAAGTTGTAAGAAGCCAATTGCGTCAAATATAGGCAGAAAGAGGTTAGAACATGGAAGCCGATCGCGAATTCGACAAGGAGAAGCTGCTCGGCAAGAGTTTCGTGTTCGACGCGCTCGATGACCAGGCGCGCCGCGAACTGGCGGCATTCGCCTATGTGAAACGTTTCCGGTCCGGAGACGTCATCTTCTCCATGGGCGATCCGGGCCAGAGCATGATGGCGATCGCCGAAGGCTCGGTCCGTGTCAGTATGCTGACGCCGAGCGCGCGCGAAATCACGTTGAACGATCTGCAGGCCGGCGACGTTTTCGGAGAAATTGCGCTGCTGGATGGCGGCGAACGTTCGGCCAGCGTCAAGGCGCTCACGAATTGCGCGCTGATCGTTCTGGAAAGAAGATCCCTGCTGGATGTGCTCAGCCGCAATCCGGACCTCTCCATCCACCTCATCGAACTGCTGTGCCAGCGGGTGCGCCGCTCTGACGAGCGCATGATCGAGATCGCGTTTCTGGATCTGCCCGCCCGCCTGGCGCGGCTCGTCATCCGCTTGACCGAGGCCGCGCCGGGATCGCCGGAAAAACCGTTGAAGAAACTCTCCCAATCCCAGTCTGAACTGGCCGGCATGATCGGCAACACTCGCGAGAACGTCAATCGTTGCCTTAGAAGATGGCAGAAGGCGGAGCTGGTCACGCTGCGCGACGGCTGGCTGATCATCGATAACCGCGATGCCCTGCAGGATCTGGCCGAAGGGGACTGATCGCCTTCCGCGCGCCCCGACACCGGTCTTTTGAACGTTGACCGGTCCGGGAACACCGGGAAGTTTTCAAGGGATCGATATTTCTGTATACAGGCCTGCGTTCAAATTTGTATATTTTGATACCACGGTCCACGGAGTGGGAAGGATGACCCGTTGACACCTCAGCGCGGCGGCAAGACCGTCTATGGAGCAAATGTCGGAATACTGATGCTGGAAACACGCTTTCCGCGCATTCCGGGAGATATGGGCAATGCCCTGACCTGGCCGTTCCCGGTTCAGTACCGGGTTGTCCGCGGCGCGTCGCCCGATCTCGTGGTCAGGTCCGACGCGCGCCCGCTTCTCGACGTCTTCATTGCAGCGGCAAGGGATCTTGTTGCCAGCGGTTGCGACGGCATCACGACGAATTGCGGCTTCCTGTCGATCCTGCAGGATCAACTCGCCCGGGAAATCGACGTTCCCCTGGCAACGTCTTCGCTGATGCAGGTGCCCATGGTCCAGTCGACGCTTGCCCCCGGAAAACGGGTCGGCATCCTGACGATTTCCAGCGAAACGCTGACCCCCGACCATCTGAACGCCGCAAATGTGCCGCTGGATACACCTGTTGTCGGCACGGAAGGCGGCCGGGTGTTCACCCGGGATATTCTCGGCGATGCACCCGAGATCGACTTTGCCGCTTGCCGGGAGGACATGCGCGACGCGGCCCGGGATCTGGTTTCGCAACATGAGGGCATCGGCGCGATCGTCCTGGAATGCACCAACATGGTGCCCTACGCGGCCGATATCCGCAGGCTCACGGGCCTGCCTGTCTATTCGATCTACAACTACGTGCTCTGGTTCCAGCAAAGCCTTGCCCCGGCAAGGTTCCCGGACGAGCTGGACGACCCGCGCTGGGGGTGAGCAGGGACTTTCGGCCGGGTGGAAATGTCAGCCGGGCGCTGCTTCAAAGGCTCGGCACGTAAAGCTGCGAATAGGCGAGGCGGACGAGTTCGATGGTTTCCTCGCTGCGCCGTTCGATGTGGCTGCGCAGGGCCGTCACCGCAGTGTCCGTGTCCCTGTTTTTCACCGCGTCGACGATCTTGCGATGGGCGGGCAGGGACGGATCCTCATGCGCACCGTCTTCCATCTGTTCGCGGATCTGACGGAAATTGATCAGGCGGACGTAACGTATCCGTTCATTCAGGTTGCTGAGCAGCCTGACCAGTTCGCCATTGCCGGACAGCGCGGCAAGACGAAGATGGAACTCCTCGTCCTGCTGCAGCACTTCGGTGAGGTCCGTCGAGGTGAAATAGGTCTTCTCGAAATCGTCGAGATAGTCGCAAAGGGCCTGGATCTCGTCGTCCCCGGCGTTTTCGATCCCCCGGATGATGCCTTCTGTCTCGATGGCGCAGCGCGCCTGATAAAGCTCCAGCACCTTGGCCGGTTCCAACGGGCGGCAGAAGAAGCCCTGTCCCTTCGCAAGCGTCAGGAAACCTTCTGCGACGAGCCGGTTCAGGGCTTCGCGCAGCGGCGTTCGGCTAGCGCCAAGCCTGGTGGTCAGGGCGGATTCATTAATGCGCTCGCCCGGCTTGAAGTCGAAATTGATCGCCATGTCGCGCAGCGTCTCGTAGACGCGGTCAACGCTGCTGAGGCGCTTTGTCATTGTGGTCCCGCCGTGCACAGTCTGTTCGTCTGCTCCCTGATAGATCAAAAACCGCGCTTTGTGAACATTTGCGCCTTCACATTTGCCTACAGAGCTGTATACAATATTGAGTGCAGCTGATCTTGCCTGCGTGGAATGCGTCTTGTCTGGGGGATATGGTGCGAAACACAATGAACGGCGCTGAGGCGATGGTGCGGTCCCTGGAGGCCCACGGGGTGCGGCACATCTTCGGGCTTTGCGGCGACACCACGCTGCCTTTCTACGACGCCATGCACAACCTTGACCATGGCATCACCCATGTCCTGACGCGCGATGAGCGCAGCGCGGCCTATATGGCCGACGCCTATGCGCGCGTCACCGGGCGCGTCGGCGTGTGCGAGGGTCCGTCAGGCGGCGGCGCGACCTACATCCTGCCCGGCCTGATCGAGGCCAACGAAAGCTCCTATGCGGTGCTGTCGATCACGACCGACATATCGGTCGGGTCCTACGGCAAGTATCCCCTGACGGAGGTCGATCAGGAAGCGCTGATGCGGCCCCTTACCAAGTTCAACACGGTCATCAGGCGTGCCGATCACATACCGCGCATGGTGCGTCAGGCCTTCCGCGCCATGACAACAGGCCGTCCGGGCTCGTCGCATCTCGGCCTGCCCTATGACATTCAATACGATCCGGTTCCCGCCGATGACATCTGGGCGGACCCGAAACTCAAATCGTTTCCGTCCTATCGCGCCGCGCCGGAGCCCGGTGCGGCAGAGGCGGCCGTCGAAGCAATCCTGACGGCGCAGTCGCCGCTGATCGTCTGTGGCGGCGGCGTCGTGATCGCCGGTGCAATGGATGAGCTCGACCGCATTGCGAGCCGCCTCGATCTCGCGGTGGCAACGTCCATTTCAGGCAAGGGGTCCCTTGCCGACACGCACCCGCTCTCGCTTGGTGTGGTCGGGTCGAACGGCGGAACCGACGAAACCTGGGAAATGATGGAGGCCGCCGACCTCGTTATCTTCATGGGATGCCGCGCCGGGTCCACCACGACCTCGCGCTGGGAAGCACCCAAGCCCGGTCAGCGCATCGTGCATTTCGACAGTGACCCGATGACGATCGGCGCAAATTATCCGACCGAGGTCGGCGTGGTCGCCGATTTGAAGCTGGCTCTGGAGGCGGTCAACGCCTGTCTCGACACCCGTGAAGGCGTGCTGCCGTCCTTCGACGGCGCAGCAAAGGTCGCCGATATCAAGGCCCGCAAATTCGCAAAGTTCCAGGCACTGGTCGAAAGCGACACGGACCTGATCATTCCCGAACAAATCATTGACACCTTGAACAAAACCCTTCCTCATGATGCGATCGTGGTTTCGGATCCTGGAACAAGCTGCCCCTATTACAATGCCTATTCGCAGCAACAGCATGCTGGACGTCAGTACATCACCAACCGTGCGCACGGCGCGTTGGGCTACTCGCTGTCGGCTGCTCTCGGGGCATGGTACGGGCAGCCGGACAGGAAAGTCGTTGCCATGATGGGGGACGGGTCTTTCGCGTTCGCCTGCGGCGAGCTGGAAACGGTCGTGAGATCCGCAGCGCCGATCACCTATGTCGTCTTTTCCAATTCCGCCTTCGGCTGGATCAAGGCGAGCCAGTATGCCGACTGCGACAAGCGTTATTACAATGTCGATTTCAATCGGACCGACCAGGCCGCGGTTGCCGCCGCATTCGGCCTGAAGACCTGGAAGGTCGAGAAGGGCGAGGATCTGGAAGGCGTCATGCGCGAGGCCATGGCCCATGACGGACCGACGCTTGTCGACGTGATCTGTCAGCCACTCGAAGAAGCCGCCGCCCCTGTGCGGCGCTGGATGGGGTGAGCGATGGGCCCGGCTGCGTCTCCCCTTGTCGTTGTGATCGGTGCCGGCGTCGTCGGCGTTTCAACGGCAATCTGGCTGCGCAGGGCCGGCATAGACGTCACGATCGTCGACCGCGTTGAAGCGGGCACATCCGCTTCGACCTCTTACGGCAATGCCGGGGTTCTCGCGGCCTGTTCCGTTGCGCCCGTGACCGCGCCGGGTCTGGTGCGCAAAAGCCCGAAGATGCTCCTCAATCCGGACTTTCCGCTGTTCCTGCGCTGGTCCTATCTGCCGAAACTGACGCCCTGGCTGCTGAAATACCTGTCGCATGCCAATGACAAGGATACGCGCCGCATTTCCGAAGGCCTTGCGCCGATCCTTTACGATTCCCCGTCGCAGCACGACGCCCTGGCCAGGGGAACGGGTGCCGAAGACTGGCTGGTCCATTCCGACTACAGTTTCGTCTATCCCTCGCGCGCCGCGTTCGAGGCGGATGAATATACTTGGATGATCCGGAGGATGGCCGGTTTCGAGCCAGACATTCTCGAGGGCGACGCGGTCCGTGACTATGAACCGAACCTGTCGGCGGAAATGAAACTGCTGGCGGTCATGCACGATCACGGCTTCGTCCGCGATCCGGGCCGCTATGTTGCAGCGCTTGCGGAGGAAGCCAGGAAGCTGGGGGCCGGCTTCGTCCAGGCCGAGGTGAAGGATTTCACCTTCACCGATGGCCGGGTCACGCAGGTCATCACGGATGGCGACGACATCGACTGCACCCAGGTGGTCCTGGCGACCGGCGTCTGGTCCGGCTCCCTGGCAAAGAAGCTCGGTCTTGCCGTGCCGCTGGAATCCGAACGCGGCTACCACATCGTGTTGCAGGCCGCCGAAAACGGCCCTGCAACGCCCATGATGGTCACCACGGGCAAGTTTGTCGCAACACCGATGAAAGCCGGGCTGAGATGCGCCGGCGTTGTTGAATTCGGCGGACTGGAGGCGAGGCCTTCCAAGGCACCGCTCGACCTGCTGCGCAGGACGGTTGCGCAGACATTTCCGAAATTGACGTTCGAAAAGGAAGAGAGCTGGCTTGGTCATCGCCCGGCTCCTTCCGACAGTTTGCCACTGATCGGAGAAATCGGGGCATCTGGCGTCTTTGCCGGCTTTGGGCACCATCACGTCGGCCTCACGGCCGGCCCCAAAACCGGGCGCATTCTGGCGGGTCTCATCTCTGGAGACCGTCAGAACATTGACCTGTCGGCCTACGATCCGCAACGGTTCTGAGCCGGCGATACGCAAGCAGCGTGTCCCGCATAAGCGGGGCATGAGGGGACAGAATAACGAGGAGGTTCTCCATGTCCGGAATAACGAAAATCCTTATGGCCGGCGTCGCCGTTTCCACATTGGCGGCAGGCTCCGTATCCG
This sequence comes from Roseibium sp., assembly GCF_965232425.1. Classification (GTDB taxonomy): domain Bacteria; phylum Pseudomonadota; class Alphaproteobacteria; order Rhizobiales; family Stappiaceae; genus Roseibium. Next base: position 2,008,602 of record NZ_OZ246971.1, on the reverse strand, counting down.
CGGAAACCTGGGACATGCCCATGGCGTACGCGGCGACCAACTTCCACTCGGCAACCGGTGAGAAATTTGCCGAATGCGTGACACTCGGCACCGGCGGCGCCCTTGAAATCAAGACACATCCGGGCGGTTCCCTGTATTCGGGCGCCGAGATCAAGCGCGCAATCCAGACGGGGCAGGTCCCGATCGGGGAACGGCTGCTGTCGGGTCACCAGAACGAAAACGCGATATTCGGGTTCGATTCCGTGCCGTTCCTGGCAACGTCGTTCGAAGATTCCGAAAAGCTCTGGGAAGTGGCCAAAGAGCCCCTGACCGAGATTCTCAAGGAGCAGAACCTGCACCTGCTTTACTCCGTGCCGTGGCCTGCGCAGGGCCTTTACTTCGATCGTGAGGTAAACTCCCTGGACGACGTCAAGGGCCTGAAATTCAGGACCTACAACAACGCAAGTGCACGGATGGCGGAACTTGCCGGTATGCAGCCGGTCCAGATCGAGGCGGCTGAAATCAGCCAGGCCTTCGCGACTGGAGTCGCCCAGGGCATGGTGTCTTCCGGGTCTACCGGCTATGACCGCAAGATCTGGGAAAGCCTGTCGCACTATTACGCCGCCGACGCCTGGCTGCCGCGCAACTATGTCATGGTCAACATGGACAGCTGGAACGCGCTGGACGACACCACCAAGAACGTCATCAACGGCTGTGCGGCGATGGCGGAATATGCCGGTGACTGGCGGTCCATCCAGTACAACGAGTTCACCGTCAACGAGCTCGGCAAGAACGGCATGACCACCGGCCGCGTGAGCGACACCATGGCCGAGGAGCTTCGGGCCATCGGCGAGACCATGACGGGAGAATGGCTTGAGACCGCCGGCGATCAGGGCAAGGCCATCGTCGATGCATTCAAGGCAAAACAGTAGTCTACCCGCATGACAACATCTGCCCGGCGGCCATCGCCGGGCACACTTGCCTATGAAGGGGGATGGCGGTGGCTGTTTTCAAGCTTTTGCGCACCGGTCTTGATGCGCTCTACAAATTCGCCGGATATCTGGCGGCGGTTTTTCTGATCCTGATCCTCTTCTTCGTGGCCTCGCAGATGGTCGCAAGGTGGGGGGGCGGGATCATCACCGGCGCGCCCGACTTCACGGGTTACTGCATGGCGGCGGCATCCTTCCTGGCCTTGCCTTATGCATTGAACAGCGGCAGCCACATTCGCGTCAGCCTGTTGCTGACCGCGCTCGGTCGGTACCGCAAGTTCGGCGAGATCTGGTGCTGGGCGATCGCCAGTTACCTGACCTACCTGTTTGCGCGCTATGCCATCAAGTTCACCTATGAAAGCTACCGCTTCAACGAAATCAGCCAGGGGCATGATGCCTGGCCGATCTGGATACCGCAGATGTCCATGGCGATCGGCACCGTGCTTCTTGCGATCTGCGCATTCGACAATCTTGTGACGACGCTGTTCACGGGCCGGGACAATATCCATGCCCCCGGCGAGAAAGCGCAGGGGGATTAAGACATGGAAGAGATCTACCTCGTTCTCATTTTCCTGTTCGTCCTGTTCCTGCTTCTGGGAACCGGCGTCTGGGTCGGGCTCGCCCTTTTCGGCGTTGCCTATCTCGGGCTGGAAATGTTCACCTCGCGCCCGGCCGGCGACGCCATGCTGACGCGCATCTGGACCGGCTCTTCCAGCTGGACCCTGACGGCACTGCCACTGTTCATCTGGATGGGCGAGATTCTGTTCCGAAGTCGATTGTCGCAGGACATGTTCCGCGGCCTCAGTCCGTGGATGCAGCGCCTTCCCGGAGGGCTCGTCCATGTCAACATCGTCGGCTGCACGATCTTTGCCGCCGTTTCAGGCTCGTCGGCAGCAACGCTGACCACCGTGGGCAAGATGTCCATTCCCGAACTGCGCAAGCGCGGTTATCCCGAGTACATGACCATCGGAACGCTGACCGGCGCGGCAACGCTTGGTCTCATGATCCCCCCGTCGCTGACGCTGATTGTCTATGGCGTCGCCGTCGAGCAGTCTATTTCCAAGCTGTTCATGGCCGGCATCCTTCCGGGTATCGTGCTCGCGGGCATGTTCATGGCCTATGTAGCGGGCTGGTCATTCCTGCGGCCGAGTGAAGTGCCGAAGATTGCCAATCGCATGAGTTTTTCCGAAAAGCTGCGTGAAAGCCGGTTTCTGATCCCGATCATCCTGCTCATCCTGGTTGTCATCGGCTCCATGTATGGCGGCTGGGCTACGGCAACCGAAGCGGCCTCCATCGGTGTTATTGGGGCGTTCATCCTGGCGGCGGCGCAAGGATCGCTCAACAGGAAGACCTTTATCGACAGCCTGCTCGGAGCCACCAAGACATCGGCGATGATCGCGCTGATCCTGATGGGGGCGACGGCCCTGACGCTCGCCATGGGCTTTACCGGACTGCCGCGGGCCCTGGCGGAATTCATCGAGAGCCTTCAGCTGTCGCAGTTCTCGCTGCTGATGGCGCTGATGCTGTTCTACATCGTGCTCGGCATGTTTCTCGACGGCATTTCGTCCGTCGTTCTGACGATGGCGATCGTTCAGGAAATGGTCATTGGCGCGGGCATTGATCTGATCTGGTTCGGGATCTTCATCGTGATCGTGGTTGAAATGGCGCAGATCACGCCGCCTATCGGCTTCAACCTGTTCGTCATGCAAGGCATCACCAATCACGAAATGGGCTACATCGCGAAGACCGCGATCCCCCTGTTCCTGATCATGGTGCTCATGGTCTTCGTGATGATCTTCGTCCCCGAGCTGGCCACCTTCCTGCCAGACAACATGCGCGGTCCCCGAGGATGACATTTGCCGGAGATGGCTGAGCGCTGTCTCCGGCACCAACAGGAATACTTTCCAGGAGGATGTCGTCATGGCAAACGTCAAGATCATTGCCGCTGTGGATCTGCACCACAGGGAAGCCGATGCGTGTGTTGTCCGCGAAGCCATCATGCTGGCGCAAAGCCACGATGCCGGGGTCGAACTGGTCTTCGTGATTCCGGATCAGCAGAATACCTACGTCCAGGCCTATATCCCCGACGACATGCGCGACCAGGTGGAAACGGATGCCCGCAAGGATCTGGCCGATTATGCGGCCGGGTTTGACTGGAAGTCCGTACCCTGCACGACGGAAGTCCTGCGCGGCGTCGTCTATGAAAAACTGATCGAACATGCGGACAAGCTCACTGCCCGGTTCATTGTCATCGGCGCGAACCGGCCGAGCGTGAAGGATCTCTTCATCGGACCGAACGCGGCACGCGTGTCGCGGTTTGCGTCCTGCAGTGTTCTGGTCGTCCGGCCCGAATAGTTCTGTCCCCGCCGACCCTTTCCAATTCTGCTCGGAGGCGCGCGTGAGCGACCACAAGATCGAACACATCCGGGTTCACCGCATCAGCATTCCGGCGAAGGCTGTCCACTCGCATGGCAGCGGCGACGTTGCCGGGATCAACGTCGCGATCCTGCAAGTCACCACCGACACCGGCCTCATCGGCTGGGGCGAAGCCTCGCCTTGGCCGGTCTTCACCGGCACGGCTGAGGGGTGCGCCGCGGCCCTTCATGTGCATTTGCGGCCCCACCTGATCGGCGAGGATCCCGTGCAGGTCGAGAAGCACATGTCGACGGCGGACAAGATCATCGTCGGACATCCGGAAGCCAAGGCCGCGCTCGAAATGGCGCTGCTGGACATCACCGGCCAGATTTCCGGGCTTTCGGTTGCCGAACTCGTCGGCGGCAGACAGCGCGACCATATGGGCATGAGTTTTTCCATCGCAAATCCCGACTTTGACAAGGATCTAGAAGACGTTGCCGCGATGTGGGCGGACGGTGTCCGGATCTTCAAGTTCAAGACCGGATTTTCAGACCATCGCTTCGACCTCATGCGCCTGGAAAAGATGCGTGAGATCTACGGCGAGGAGGCCGATATCCGCATTGACTACAATCAGGGCCTGCCGGCCTATGATGCCGTGCGGCGGGTACGTGACCTGGAGGCCTTCCGCCCGACTTTCGTGGAACAGCCGGTCAAGATGCACGAGCGCGAGGTCCTGGCGCATATCACGCAGGTGATCGACGCACCGATCATGGCCGATGAGAGCGTGTTCGATCCCAAGGGGGCGCTCTATGCGGCGCAGATCCGCATGGCCAATATCTTCTCGCTCAAGATCATGAAGTCAGGCGGCATCCGCCGCGCGCTCGAGGTCGCGGCGATTGCCCGCGCCGCCGGGATCGAGGTCTACGGCGGCTGCATGTTCGAAACCGGACTGGCGCACACCGCCGGCGCGCATCTCATGGCGGCCGTGCCGGACCTGATCCTTCAGTGCGAATTCTACATGGCGACCTACTACGCCGAGGACGATATCCTGACCGAACCGTTCCCGGTCAGGAACGGGCGTGTCCATGTTCCAAAAGGCAAGGGACTGGGCGTTCAGGTGGACCCGGAGAAGCTCGAAAAATATGCGGTCGCCGATGTGCTTGAGTGAGGCGGACGCTGTCGCGAACCGCTGACGGCCTTGTTACCCCCCACCCCTGACCTCTCCCCCATCTGGGAGAGGGGGACGAGGCCGCACATGACGTGACCGGCAGTAACGTCAATCAGGCAAAATGTTCTCAGAATGACTTTCTGGTGGAACGGCATTCCCCTCCCCCTTGTGGGGCGGGGTTAGGGGTGGGGGTATCGATGCAGCTTGCAAGGCACCCCAACTCCGACAGGCGCCCTAAGCCTGGAAACACGGCATGTTGCCAATCCGTTTCATGGGGACAAAGCCTTTGAAACCTTGGTGAGCTTCAGTTGGGGACGGTCGTCTTGCTGGTTGCTTCCGCCCAGGTCTGGTAGTCGAGTTCGGCGGCTTCGATTGCCTTGCCGTTCACGAGCCGCCGCAAGAACGCGATGCTGACGGCGCGCGAGCGGCTGTTGTAGATCGCGGCTCCGTCCGGATCGCGGTCGGTATCCTGATCGAGTCCGAGCTTTTCGTAAAGCGCCTGCAACCGGCTTTGCACGCTGCGCAGTGAAATGCCGCGCCGCCTGGAAATCGTCCTGTCCGTCAGTCCGAGGGCGATGTCGATCAGGACCTCGTATTCGGCATCGGTCAGACCCTGCAGCCGGTCGTCGGCCCGCTGCTGAACGCCGCGCACCGTCCTGTCGATGATGCACTGCTCTTCCACGAAAACGCCCTGCAGCGCCAGTTTCAGGCGGTCTTCGGAGGCGGATTTCAGGATATAGCCGTAGGAGGCGCCGGGCGGAACGATCCGGGATATCCCCCGGACGTAGGCCTCGTCTGCATAGTTTGACCAGAACAGGATGCGCGTCTCGGGTTCCTGCCGCCAGATCGCACGCGCCGCTTCGACCCCGGTCCTGTTCGGCATCTGCAGATCCATGACGATCGCATCGGGGCGGTGCTTGGCGGCAAGCGCGATGCCCTCGTCCCCGTTCTGCGCTTCGGTCAGTTCCGTCACATCGGGCAGTTCCCGTTCCACGACCTCCCGCAGGAAGGAGCGGTGCAGGACATCGTCTTCAACTATCAAGATACGCATTGGTCTGATTTTGTTCTGGCAAGGGGAATGTGGGCGGATCGCCGAGCGGAAGGGACACGCGGACACGGGTTCCCGACAGGTCGGCGCAAGGTTCGATTTCGAACTGTGCCGAAATCAGGGTTGCACGCGTGCGCATGTTCTCGATCCCGCCGAGATGATCGCCGTCGTCGCCTGTGAGCCCGCAGCCGTCATCGGATATGGCGAGGCTCAACAAGCGCTCGGACTGCGAAAGCACGACGCGGATCCGGGAGGCATCCGCATGTTTGATCGCGTTGTTCACCGCCTCCTGCGCAATCCGGAAGAGGGCGATCTGATGGGTTTCCTGCAACGCGTTGCCGGCACCGTCGGTTTCGTCGGCGAACTCCACCGAGATCGGTCTTGCCTGGGAGGCGACCGCCCGTTCGAGCAGGGCTTCAATGCCCTGTTCGAAGCCGAACAGCTTCAGAACGCTCGGCCGGGCATCTTCGATGATGCTCCTGAGTTCCTGCAGGCATCCTTCCAGCCGGTCGGTCAGCGTGGTCAGTGTTTCGCCCGGAATCTTCGGGGCCTGCCTGAGCCGGCGCAATTCGTGGCTGAGCCGGGTCAGGTCGGCGAGGGTCTGGTCATGCAGGTCCATGCCGATCCTCTGCCGCTCCAGTTCGAGTGCTTCCGTCAGGCGCAGCGCACCGGCGCGCAGGCCTTCCGCGTGGGCATGGATTTCCGCCTGCCGGATGGCCGCCTTGCGGGCACGCTCACCCTGGTTCAGGGCATGGATATAGGAGGACAGCAGGTCGGCGACATACTGGGCGATCGTCACGTGGCTGTCTTCATAGATGTCGCGCGCGTGGCAGGAATAGGACAGGGCACCGATCACCTTGCCTTCCACCTGCAGCGGCACGTGCAGGCGGCTGCGCAGGCGGGCATCGAAGATCGGATCGCTGAACGCGCCGTCAAAGTGGAATCGCTCGTCCAGCTGGGCGTCCGCGGTCAGGATGAAATCTTCCTCGCCGCGCAGAATGCTGCGGATCGGGCTCACGGAAATCGGGACCGGCTCGGGCGCGTCACCCCACCCTGTATGCAGGCGAGCCTCGTAGGCAACATGCATGTCGCCTTCGCCGGTGAGAATGCAGACGTCGATGTGATCGTGGGGCAGAAAGTAACCGACCTCTTCAGACACCTTCTGGATCAGCGACTGAAAATCCAGTTGTCCGGCCACTGCCCGTGAGATCAGCAGAAACCGCTGCAGCATGGCCTCGGTGCTAATGGCGTTCGCTCCGGTACTTGTTTTTTCTTGCGCCAAGGATACCGGTCTCCGGTTTTTCTCTCCTGCGTCATTTCCGCTTTGTCGCCGTTGAAACCAGCATCAAGGGCTGCGGGTTCCCGCAAGAGGTTTGTCGAAACTACAGCATACAATGTGCGGGCGGCATGGAAAGCTCCCTGAACAACAAAGCAATCGCCGCCGGATCAGAACCTTGAAACCGGCGGACCAGGGAGACAGCGTCCATTGCATGATGGGGTCGAAATCGCGTGCGAACGCATGCGGGATCTTGTGATCCCGATCTGCGGTCTGGAGCGCCTCTACGAAAATTGCCTGTGGGCGGAGGGGCCCGCCTATTTTGCGGCAACGGATTGCGTTGTCTGGTCCGACATTCCCAACAACCGCATTCTGCAGTGGGTCGAAGGCCTTGGAACGCGGCCCCTGACGACGACGTCCAACCACGCCAACGGCAATACGATCGATTGCGAGGGCAGGCTGATCAGCTGCGAGCACCTGACCCGTTCCGTGACCCGCCGCGAACATGACGGCTCCCGGACCGTGCTGGCGTCGCACTCCGGCGGCAGGCGACTGAACTCGCCGAACGATGTCGTGGTGAAATCCGACGGGTCCGTATGGTTCACGGATCCGACCTACGGCATCCTGACGGATTACGAGGGCGAGCGCGCCGAACCCGAGCAGGACGGCTGTTATGTCTATCGGCTCGATCCGGAAACGGGTGAGGTCGAGCCTGTCATCAAGACCATGGTGAAACCCAATGGTCTTGCGTTTTCGCTTGATGAAAAGCGGCTCTACGTCTCCGACACGGGTGTCTCTCATCTCGCCGGCGGACCGCATCACATCATGGTCTTTGAGCTCGGCGCTTCCGGCCGCCCCGAGAGCGAGAGCGTTTTTGCCGAGATTTCGCCGGGCGTGCCGGACGGCTTCAGGCTGGACGAGTTCGGCAACATCTGGACCAGCTCCGGTAACGGGGTTCAGGTCTTCGCGCCGGACGGAACTTATCTCGGGCGCATCGTCATTCCCGAAGCCGTCGCCAACCTGACATTCGGCGGTGCGAAAAACAATCGCCTGTTCATCACGGCCACGACGTCGCTTTATGCGATTTATGTCGGTGTCCGTGGGGCAACCAGGAGGAGAGCTTTCTGACTATCTGGAATTAAGGACTGATGATTGGGAGGAAATCATGAGAATACGTCAATCGATACTTCTTGCGACCACCGCTCTGGCCTTGACGGTCGCGGCCGTGCAGCCGTCTGTTGCTGACACGTCCGACAAGCGGATCGCGCTTTCGAACAACTATGCCGGCAACAGCTGGCGCCAGGCCATGCTCAAGTCCTGGGGAAAGAACGCCGAACAGGCGGTCAGCTCCGGCACAGTCGCCGCGGGTGACGCCTTTACCACCGCCGAGAACCAGGCGACGGAGCAGGCGGCCCAGATCCAGAACCTGATCCTGCAGGGCTATGACGCGATCGTCGTCAACGCGGCTTCACCGACGGCGCTGAACGGCGCGGTAAAGGAAGCCTGCGATGCCGGTATCGTCGTCGTCTCGTTTGATGGCGTCGTCACCGAACCCTGTGCCTGGCGCATCGCGGTCGACTTCAAGAAGATGGGCGAGATCCAGGTCGACTACCTGTCCGGCCGGCTGCCGGATGGCGGCGAGCTTCTGGAAATCCGCGGCCTTGCCGGTGTCTTCGTCGACGACGAAATCCACTCGGGCATCGAGGCAGGCGTCGCCAACCACGACAAGTTCAACGTCGCCGGTTCCGTACACGGCGAATGGACGCAGACGGTCGCCCAGAAAGCGGTTGCCGGTATCCTTCCGAGCATGCCGGATATCGTCGCGGTCGTGACGCAGGGCGGCGATGGCTACGGCGCGGCCCAGGCCTTTGCGGCTGCGGGGCGGCCGACACCGATCATCATCATGGGCAACCGCCATGACGAGTTGACCTGGTGGAAGGAACAAAAAGATGCGAACGGCTATGAAACCATGTCCGTTTCCATCGCACCGGGCGTGTCGACACTGGCCTTTTGGGTTGCGCAGCAGATCCTCGACGGACAGGATGTTCCCAAGGAACTGATCGTGCCTTTCCTGCAGATCGACCAGGCAGACCTTGAAGAGGGGCTCGCCAACACCGAGCCGGGCGGCGTCTCCAACGTCGAGTACTCTCTCGATGACGCCAAGGCCTACCTGGAAAGCGTGAAGTAAGGCGTGCCGGTACCGTCCGTTCGATTTCCGGAGGAGCAATGACGACGGAAACTGTGAGCCCTCTGATTTCCCTAACGGGAATTCAGAAGGTCTTCGGGGCGGTACAGGCCCTGAGCGGTGTGGATCTCGACATCCACACCGGAGAGTGTCTCGGACTTGTCGGCCATAACGGCGCCGGCAAGTCCACCTTGATGAACATCCTGGCCGGGACCCTGGAGGCGAGTGGCGGCAGCCTGTCGATCGCCGGCACGGATCTCGGCCGGGGTTACGCGGTGCAGGATGCCGGCAGGCTCGGCATCCGCTGTGTCTTTCAGGAACTGTCGCTCTGTCCCAACCTGTCGGTTGCCGAGAACACGCGCATCATTCATCCGGTGCTCAAGGGGCTCGGCTGGAGGCCGCGCGCGGCCGCGCTGATCATGGAACGGCTCGATCTGATCTTCCCCGGGCACGGCGTGAGCGCTTTCGATATTGTCGGCGACCTGTCGATTTCCAAGCGCCAGATGGTCGAGATCGCGCGTGCCTTCACGGTCACCGACACGCAAATCCGGCTGGTCATTCTGGACGAACCGACATCGTCCCTGGATGCGCGGGTTGCCGAGCAGCTCCTGGACTATGTCGGGCGGGTCACGGCTGAGGGCATCAGCGTGATCCTCATTTCCCATCTGCTAGGCGAAATCCTCCAGGTGTCCAGCAAGATCGCCGTCATGAAGGACGGCCGGGTCGTCGCCTTCAGGGACGCGTCAGGCTTCGACCGCGGCAGCCTCGTCGAGGCCATGGGCAGTACGGTCGTTGCCGGCGTTGCCCCGCGCAGGGATGCCGCGCCACCCAAGGCCGTGAGCGAGGAGCGCATCCACATGCGCCCGCCCGAGCAGCCCGATGACCAGAGCATCAGGGCGCAGGCCGGGGAAGTCGTCGGCTTTGCCGGACTGTCCGGTCAGGGCCAGACGGAGGCACTGCTGCAGATTTTCGACGGGCACGGTGTGCTGCCTTCCGGTGCGCAGGACACGGGCTGCTGCTTCATTGCCGGGGACAGGCAGGTGGACGGCGTTCTGCCGCTCTGGTCGATCCGCAAGAATATCGGCATCTCCTCGCTGAAAAGACTGTTGTCGGGCCTCCTGATCCAGAACGGGAAGGAACGCGAACTCGCCGATGCCTGGAAGGAACGGATCGGCATTCGGGCACCGGATGTCGAAGCGCCGATCCTGTCGCTCTCGGGCGGCAATCAGCAGAAGGTCCTGTTTGCGCGTGCGCTCGGGTCTGCGGCAGACATCGTCCTCATGGACGACCCGATGCGCGGCGTCGATATCGGCACCAAGAACGAGGTCTATGCCATCATCCGCCAGGAAGCGTCGCAAGGACGCACTTTCCTTTGGTACACGACCGAAATGGAGGAGCTCGATTACTGCGACCGGGTCTACGTATTTCGCGACGGCGTCGTGAGCGAGACCCTGACCGGCGCCGAAATCACCGAGGAAAATGTTCTCAGGGCCTCGTTCAAACAGGTAAGCGGGGCGGCATGACGGCATTGGGATTTTTTGCTTCGGCCCGTTTCTGGCGGGGGGCGCTGCCGGCGCTGTCCCTGACCTTCGTCCTGCTCGGCGTGTTCTGGCTTCAGCCGCGCGCGATGAGCTATTTCGGACTGAATCTCCTGTTCAATCTGGCCGTGCCGATCGCGCTTGCGACGATTGCCCAGATGTTCGTGATCGCGGTCAATGACCTGGATCTGTCGATCGGAAGTTTCGTGTCGCTGGTCGCCTGTATCGGCGCGACCTGGCTGAACGAGACGCCGCTTCTGGGCATTGCCGCCCTGCTCGGCTGCATTGCCGTTTATGCGGCCATCGGCGCGCTGATCTATATCCGGCAGTTGCCGAGCATCGTGGTGACGCTCGGCATGTCGTTTGTCTGGTCCGGATGCGCGGTTCTTCTGTTGCCGACGCCGGGGGGCAGCGCGCCCGACTGGATCCGATCGCTGGTTACCCTGAAACCACCCTATGTCCCGATGCCGCTGGTCGCGGCGGCGGTGCTGGCGCTTGTCGTTCATTTCGCGCTGATGCGCACGTCGTGGGGCGTTCTCATGCGCGGTGTCGGCGGCAATGAAAGGGCGATCACGCGCGCCGGCTGGTCCGTGCTCAAATTGAAGATGACCATGTATGCCCTGACCGCGGTCTTCGGCATTCTGGCGGGTCTGACGCTGGTCGGGCTGGCGACCTCGGCGGATGCCAACATCGCGCTCCGCTACACCCTGCTGTCCATTGCCGGGGTCATTCTCGGAGGTGGCGAATTCGTCGGTGGCCGGATCTCTCCCGTGGGCGCGGTTCTCGGAGCGATGACACTGACCCTGACAGCGTCGTTCCTGTCCTTCCTGCGCATCTCTCCGGACTGGCAGATCGGGGCGCAGGGCGCCGTGCTGATCATCGTTCTGGCGCTCAGGGCCATCGTCAACCGGCTGGAGGCGCGCAAATGAAACAGCTCGAAATGTACATGCGCCAACACCCGTGGAGCTGGTCTTTCCTGGCCGCGTTCCTGACCTGGGCCGTCACGGCCGCCTATATCAGCGGCACCGGCGGATTGGCGCTGGCTTCAACCGCGCTTTCCTTTTCCACCTTCTTCGTGATGGTCGGCATCGGCCAGATGTTCGTGATCACGCTCGGGCCCGGCAATGTCGACCTTTCGATCCCGTCGACGATCACCCTGTCGGCGGTGGTGTCCATGATGGTCATGGACGGAACCAACGCGATGATCCTGCCGGGCATCCTGGCAGCGGTCGCCGTCGGCGTCCTGGTGGGTCTCTTCAACTACGGCCTGATCCGGGTGCTGACGATCCCGCCGATCATCGCCACCATGTCGTCCAGCTTTCTCGTACAGTCGAGCGCGATCGCGCTGGGGCGGGGCGTCAAGATCAAGCCACCGGCGGCGCTCGAATGGATTTCCACGTCGAAGATGATGGGCGTGCCGGTTCTCTCGCTCCTGGTGATTGCGTTCGCAATCGTCATGGCCGTGCTTTTGAACCGAACGGTTTACGGACGCTCCGTCACCGCCTTCGGCCAGAACACGCGGGCTGCGCGGCTGGCCGGTGTCCCGATCGAGCGCATTCGCTATCTGACCTATACGCTCTCCGCCGTGCTGGCCGCCGTGTGCGGGGTTTTCCTGGCCGGGTTCTCCGGAGGCTCGTCTCTGAACATGGGCGAGGAATACCTGCTTGCCTCGATCGCGGTCGTGGTGATCGGCGGCTCGTCCATCGCAGGCGGCAACTCCAACGTCCCGGGCATCTTCGGATCCGCGCTGTTCCTGTTCCTGCTCGTGGCAATGTTGAATACGTTCGGCGCAGCAGCCGGTCTGCGGCTGATCCTCACCGGCCTGATCATCGTCGGCGTGGTGACCTTTGCCGGTGGCCGCAAGGAAAGCCGTTAGAGAAAAAAATCCCAGCAAAAAGCCGGAGCCTCCGAAAGGCACCGGCGTGTCTTCCCACGTTTCAGGCGGCTCAGAGCCCGAGCATCTTGCGGATCTGCTCCTGGTCGGTATCACCTCCCGCGAAGTCGTCGAATGCCTTGTCCGTGACCTCGATGATGTGGCTCTCGATGAAGGGCGCGCCTTCAGCCGCCCCCTGCTCGGGTGACTTCAGGCAGCATTCCCACTCCAGAACCGCCCAGCTGTCGTAGCCATACTGGGCAAGCTTGGAGAAGATGCCTGAAAAGTCCACCTGGCCGTCGCCGAGCGAGCGGAAACGGCCCGCGCGGTTCACCCAGCCCTGGTAGCCGGAATAAACGCCCTGGCGGCCGTCCGGATTGAATTCAGCATCCTTCACGTGATAGGCGCAGATCCGCTCGTGGTAGATGTCGATGAAGGCCAGGTAATCCAGTTGCTGCAGCAGGAAGTGCGACGGATCGTAGTTGATCTGGCACCGCGCATGGCCCCCGAGCGCCTCAAGGAACATCTCGAACGTGATGCCGTCGAACACATCCTCGCCTGGATGGATCTCGTAGCCGACATCGACGCCATTGTCCTCGTAGACATCCAGGATCGGTTTCCAGCGCCGGGCAAGTTCGGCGAAGGCTTCCTCGATCAGCCCCGCCGGCCGCTGCGGCCAGGGATAGAGATACGGAAATGCCAGCGAGCCGGTGAAGCTGACCGAAGCGGTCAGGCCAAGCCTCTTGCTGGCAACCGCCGCCTTCTTCATCTGATCGACCGCCCATTCCTGGCGCCCGGCCGGGTTGCCGTGAAGATGCGCCGGGGCGAAGCCGTCAAAGGCAAGGTCATAGGCCGGGTGAACGGCAACCAGCTGGCCCTGCAGGTGGGTCGACAGTTCGGTGATCTCCACACCCGCGTCCGCGCAGATGCCCGCGACTTCGTCGCAATAGGCCTGGCTTTCGGCCGCCTCGTCGAGATCGAAAAGCCGGCTGTCGAAGGTCGGGATCTGGATGCCCTTGTACCCGAGATCCGCTGCCCATTTCGCGATCGCGGGCAGGCTGTTGAAAGGCGCCTCGTCGCCGCCGAATTGCGCCAGGAAAATTGCGGGTCCCTTGATCAGTCCTGCCATTCTTGTCCTCCCAGTTGTTCTTGAACGGGCAGCGTGGCCGCGCCGTCAGGTTCCTTCAGGTGCATAAGTGAACCGGTCGAATTCCGCTGTCCTGCCCCCGCCGGTCACGTCGAAGGCAAGCATGCCCACGAAGGCCCCGGTGAAGGATGCATGTTCTCCACGGCCACCTTCGTCCGAAATGACGCTTGCATCAAGCTCCGGTCCGATGGGTTGCCAGCCGCCCTGCTGGCGCCAGTGGAATTGCTGGCGCGCACCGTCGACCGTTACCGCAAGGCCGACGGGGCCGTCGTCGATCGGGACAAACGCCGCCGGAAATGTCATGCGCCCGTCGGGCCAGTCGCCGGGACAGGACATCAGCATCAGGCAGCGGCCCTGTTCCTCGGTCCGGCTGACCGCAAGAAGGTGAAACTTGTGCCGGTTGTAGTAGGTCGTCAGCCCCGCTGCCTGCTGATAGGTGTCAGGTTCGAACGCAGTCAGCGTTGTCTCCGCACGAAAGGCGTGGTGTTCCTGTCTGCGCGCGATCAACGCCTGTTCGTTCCAGCTGCCGACGCTTTCGCGTCCGGTGAGACGCAGGGCTGATCCGGTCAGCGAAAACAGCCGGTCGGGATAGGGTGTCCTCAGCCACTGGAATTCCTCCGGCAGGATGGTGCCGTTGAAAACGCGCTCAAGTTTCCGGACCGGTCTCGGGCTTGCGTTGCCAAGACCGGGGACGTCGACCTGGGGCAGCGGGCCGTCGTCCGCAAGGTACAGCCAGTCGTTTTTCCAGACGCATTTCTGCAATCCCGTTTCCCGGCCCATGGGTGAAAAGCGTCCGGGCAACGGCCGGGAGCAAAGATGCGTGTGGTAGGTCTGGCCATCCGGCGTTTCGACGATCTGGCCGTGGCCGGCCCGCTGCAGCGGCCAGTCCGGCGCGTCCTTTGCCGTGATCAGATGCGTGTCGGGATGCAGCTCGTAAGGGCCGTCGATCGAGCGGGACCGCGCCATGGTAACGGCATGATTGTATCCCGTTCCGCCTTCGGCGACGGTGAGATAGTACCAGCCATTGCGTTTGAACAGGTGCGGCCCCTCCGTCAGACCGAGCGGACTGCCGGAGAAGATCTTCTTCGGCTGCCCGATCAGACCTTCCTTTTCCGACCACTCCTGCAGCAGGATGCCGTCAAAGGCGGAGGCTTTCGGTTTGCCTCCGACGGAACTTGAAATGTGGTTCCACTGGAGCACGAGGTACCATCTGCGTCCGTCGTCGTCGTGAAACAGGGACGGATCGAACCCGTGCGAGGAGAGATAGATCGGATCGCTCCAGGGGCCGTCGATCGAGGCGGACGTCACCACGTAGTTGTGGGCGTCCTTGAAGTTGCCGTCCAGGCGCTTGACGTCGGTATAGACCAGCCAGAACCATCCGTCCGCATGGCTCAGGCACGGCGCCCAGACACCGCCGCTGTCCGGGTTGCCGCGCATGTCGAGCTGTTTCGCCCGGTTTAGCGGCCGGCCTGCAAGGCTCCAGTTCACGAGGTCTTTCGACTTGTGGATCTGGACGCCCGGATACCATTCGAATGTCGACGTGGCGATGTAGTAGTCATTGCCCACGCGGCAGATCGAGGGATCCGGATTGAACCCGGGCAGGATCGGATTGCGGATCATTTTCGGGACGGTCCCGGCCGCTCGGACGAGGCCGCCCAAAGGTTGACATTCGCCTCGACCGTCGTTGCCTCGATTTCCTGCAGTTCCGCTTCGGTGAAACCCATGTTGTTGACGACCGCAGCGCAATCGCTCACCTGCTCGGGCCGGCTGGCGCCGATGAGCGCCGTGGTGACCCGTCCGTTGCGCAGAACCCAGGCGAGGGCCATCTGCGCGAGCGTCTGTCCGCGGCGCTCGGCAATCGCGTTGAGGGCGCGGATCGCTTCGAGCGTCTCCTCGCTCAGAAATTCGTTCCGGAGGGACTTGCCCTGTGTTGCCCGGCTGCCTTCCGGAATGCCCTTGAGATACTTGTTGGTCAGCATGCCCTGCGCCAGTGGTGTGAAGGCGATGGAGCCGATGCCGAGATCGTCCAGCGTGTCGAGAAGGCCGTCTTCTTCGACCCAGCGGTTGATCATGGAATAGCTCGGCTGATGGATCAGGCACGGTGTGCCGAGGTCCTTCAGGATCGCGGCCGCTTCCCGGGTCCGTTTGGAATTGTAGGAGGAGATGCCGACATAAAGCGCACGCCCGGACCGGACGATATGGTCGAGCGCCATCATGGTCTCCTCCAACGGTGTGTCAGGGTCGAAGCGGTGCGAATAGAAAATATCGACATAATCGAGCCCGAGCCGCTTCAGGGACTGATCGCAGGAGGCGATCAGGTATTTCCGGCTGCCCCATTCACCGTAGGGACCTGGCCACATGCCGTAGCCGGCCTTGGACGAGATGATCATCTCGTCCCGGTAGGGCGCGAAGTCCGTTTTCAGGATGTCCCCGAACGCTTCCTCTGCCGACCCCGGTGGCGGACCGTAATTGTTGGCAAGATCGAAATGCGTGATGCCGTGATCGAAGGCGGTGCGCACGATATCGCGTTTGCGTTCATGCGCGGTGTCGCCTCCGAAGTTATGCCAGAGGCCGAGCGAGATCACCGGCAGTTTCAGGCCGGATCTCCCGCAGCGGCGGTATTCCATGGTGTCATAACGTGCTTGTGCAGCTTGCCAGGTCATGAGGATTCCTACTACGCCAAGAGGTCCTGCGCCGCCTGGGGTCCAAGAGCCTCGGGCCGGTCGCATGTGGTGAGAATATCCTTGTACTCACCCGTCTCGCCGGAAGCGAGAATTGATGTCATCACATCCACGACATGCAGGGAAAATTCCAGCGAACACCTGTGCGGCCGGTTCTGCAGGATGGCGAGCGCCATGTCCGCAAGACCGGCTGCCCGGTAGTTGGCATGGGATCCGTCATTGGCGACGGAGAACGGATGCTTCCAGTCTTCCGAAACCGTGACGAAGCTGTTCCTGGCGGTCATGCGGATTTCCCCGCCGAAGAAGTTCGGATCCGGAACGTGCAGGGTTCCCTCGCGGCCGTAGAGCTCCATGTTGGAGTGTCCATGCTGCCAGACATCCCAGCTTGCGCAATAGGTCACCTGCGCACCGGACTGGAACTGCATGACGGCATGGATCGTCGTCGGTGTCTCGACCTTGATCTTTTCGCCGTGGCGCGGTTCGGAGGTGATCGTGCGGTACTCGGAGCCCGAGGAGCTCATGGCGGTGACGCGTTTGACCGGTCCCAGCAACTGAACGAGGTTGGAGACGTAGTAGGGGCCGAGATCCAGGATCGGGCCGCCGCCCGGCTTGAAGAAGAAGTCCGGGTTTGGATGCCACATTTCCATGCCCGGGCTTTGCACGAAGCAGGTGCCCGAGGTGACGGCACCGACGGCACCGCTGTCGACCAGATGTCTGGCCAGCTGGTGCGCGCCGCCCAGAAACGTGTCGGGCGCAGAGCCGACGCGGAGCCCTTTCTCTGCGGCCAGCTTCTGAAGGGTCTGGCCTTCCTCGACGCTGAGCACGAACGGCTTTTCCGAGTAGACGTGTTTTCCGGCCTTCAGGATGTTGCCGGACACCTCGAAATGTGCGGCCGGCACCGTCAGGTTGACGATGATGTCGATGTCGTCCGCGGCCAGGAGGCCGTCGACGGTTTCGGCCCTGAGGTTGAATTCTTCGGCACGCGCCTTTGCCGCATCCTCGTTGAGGTCCGCGCAAGCGCGCACTTCGATCCCCTTGAAGAGAGGCGCCAGACGCATGTAGGCAGCGGAGATGTTTCCGCATCCCAGGATGCCGATACCAAGCTTGTCTGTCATGTCTGATCCTTAGAAATTCCGGAATGCTTCGATTGAACGGCTTGCAAACCGTTCGACGTCGGAGGGGTTGTCGTGTTCCATGACGAAGAGGTCGACACCGGCCTTGCGCAGGGCGGCCGTGAGACCCGCCCAGTCCATGACGCCATGGCCGACATCGGCCCAGCCGTCCTCGTCGGTGCATTCGCCTTGCGGCGCAATGTCCTTGACGTGGGCGGTGGTGATGCGGTCGGCGTAGCGATCGATCCAGGTCAGCGGGTCCTGTCCGCCACGAACGATCCAGGCGATATCGGCTTCCCATTCGATCGAAGGCGCGCTGTCGAGCAGGATGTCCATCGGCAACCGTCCGTCCGTGCACGCAATGAATTCGAAATCATGGTTGTGCCAGCCAAAACGAAGCCCGGCATCGCGCAATTTCTTGCCGATGTTCTCAAGGTTCTGGCCGACGCTGACCCAGGCATCCGGATTGCTGACGCGCTGCTCCGGCGGAAGCGCCGGGCAGAACAGGCGTTCCATGCCGAGGGTCTTTGCCGTCTCGATGACGCGGCCGAGATCGTCGTTGAATTGTTCCAGAGGGAAAAAATGCCCGGACGGCATCGCAAGACCGTTCTGGTCGAGCAGACTCTTGAAGGCGGCAGCGTCTTCGTAATTGCCGCCGAAGCCTTCCACCTGCGTAAATCCGAGGCCGGCAAGGTTTTCGAGCACCTTGTCCCACGGAGTGAAGTTGCGGGCCGAGTAGAGTTGGAAAGAAACGTCCATGACGGGTGTCCTGAAGGTTGGAGCCTGAGTGTTTTTAGAGTGTCGGTCAGAGCCGGTTTTCGGTTGTCTTGTCGAAGAGGTTGGCGCGTTCCGGATCAAACCCGATCGCGATGCTGTCTCCGTCGCGCACGCTCGCCTGTCCGTCCATGCGAACCCAGAGGGACCGGCCTCCGCTGGAAACACGTGCGAGCGTGTCCGATCCGAGCGGTTCGACCAGTTCGATATGCCCGTCCAGCCGGATTTTCGCTTCCGCCGCTTCCGGGCCGGTGATCATGTGTTCCGGGCGGATCCCGAACCATGCGGGTCCCTGGACCGGTGTGGCGTCCCGAAACCCGTAGCCGTCGAGCGGAAACGCGTGATCGCCGGTGGAAAAGCGCAGCCCGTCTCCTGCGATGATTTCGCCATCGAAGAAGTTCATGGTGGGCGAGCCGATGAATTCGGCAACATACTTGCTCGCCGGCCGGTTGTAGATCTCATGCGGCGTTGCAAGCTGAAGGATCTGGCCGCCGCGCATGATCGCAATGCGGTCCGCAAGTGTCATGGCTTCGATCTGATCGTGCGTGACGTAGATCATCGTGTTGCTCAGCTTCTGATGGAGCTGTTTGATCTCGACCCTGAGGTCGGCACGCAGCTTTGCATCGAGATTGGAGAGCGGTTCGTCGAACAGGAAAACGTCCGCGTCGCGCACCAGGGCCCGGCCGATCGCTGCGCGCTGCCGCTGTCCGCCGGACAGAGCGGCGGGTTTGCGCTTCAGCAGGGGTTCGATCTGCAGGATCTTTGCGGCGCGGTTGACCCGTTCCTCGATTTCCGCTTTGGGCAGACCGGCATTCTTGAGGCCGAAGCTGAGATTGCCGGCAACGGTCATCTGCGGGTAGAGCGCGTAGCTCTGGAACACCATGCCGATGCCGCGTTTCGACGGTTCCTCCCAGGTGACATTCCGGCCGCCGATGAAGATCTGCCCGTCCGACACATCCAGGAGCCCGGCGATGCAGTTCAGCAGCGTTGACTTGCCGCATCCGGAAGACCCGAGCAGAACGAGGAATTCACCGCGTCCGACATCGAGATTGAGGTCCTTCAGAACGTCCAGCGCACCGAAGCTGAGCGCCAGGTTCTTGATGGAGATGCTGTGGTTGTTTTCCATGGAACGCCTCTTCAGCCTTTCACGGCGCCGGCGGCAATGCCGCGGACAAAGAGTTTGCCGGAGATGAAATAGATGGTGAGCGGAACAAGTCCGGTCAGGATCGTCGCCGCCATGTTGACGTTGTATTCCTTCACGCCCTGCGTGGAGTTGACGATATTGTTGAGCTGGACCGTCATCGGATAGAGATCCGGCTTGGTGTAGATGACACCGAACAGGAAGTCGTTCCAGATGCCGGTCACCTGCAGGATCATTGCGACAACGAAGATCGGCAGGCTCATCGGCACCATGATCCGGAAATAGATGCCCCAGAAACCCGCACCATCGACGCGGGCGGCCTTGAACAGTTCCTGCGGAACCGACGCGAAGTAGTTCCGGAACAGCAGCGTGAGGATCGGCATGCCGAAGATGGTGTGGACGATCACGAGGCCGGTAAGGCTGCCGTAAAGTCCGATTTCGCGCAGCATGATCACGATCGGATAGATCATCACCTGGTAGGGGATGAAGGCACCGACGATCAGGATGGTGAAGAAGGTTTCCGAGCCCTTGAAGCGCCAGTTTGCGAGCGCGTAGCCGTTGACCGATGCGATCGCGATGGACAAGAGGACCGAGGGGATCAGGATCCGGACCGAATTGAAGAATCCGCGTGACAGCCCGTCGCAATTGAGACCCGTGCAGGCTTCGGCCCAGGCCTTCACCCACGGCTGGAAGGTGATCTCCACGGGTGGCGAGAAGATGTTCCCCAGGCGGATCTCCGGCATGCCTTTCAACGACGTGACGATCATCACGTAGAGCGGCAGCAGATAATAGAGAGACACGATGATCAGCGTGCCGTAGATCATGATGTTACGGCGCGACAGGGCCTTACGCGGTTTGCGTCCGCGTGGTCCGGTCATCTCCGGCTGCGCGGAGGCAAGCTGGATGTCCGCAGAGGTCTTGGTGAGGTTACCCACGGCGTTTCCCTCCGAATTCGAGATAGGCCCAGGGCACGACAATTATGATGACGGACAGCAGCATCATCGTCGATGCGGCAAAGCCCTGTCCGAGGTTTTGCGACAGGAACATGGCGTCGTAGACGTATTTCGCCGGCACTTCGGAGGCAATTCCCGGACCCCCGCCGGTCTGGGCCACGACGAGATCGTAAACCTTGATGATGCCGGATGCGATCAGGACGATGGCCGTGATGAAGATGCCGCGCATCATCGGAATGACGATGAAGATATAGGTCTTCCACATCGGAATTCCGTCAATCTTCGCGGCCTTCCAGATGTCTTCGTCAATTCCCCTGAGACCGGCCAGCATGAGACACATGATCAGACCTGTGCCCTGCCACAGGCCCGCAATGAGAATGCCGTAGATGACGATTTCCGGATCGTAGAGCGGATCGAAGGAGAAGGTCTCCCAGCCGAGATTGCGCACCACCTGCTGCACGCCGAAATCCGGATTGAGGATCCATTGCCAGGCAAGGCCGGTCACGATGAAGCTGAGGGCGAACGGATACAAAAGAACTGTGCGGAACGTGTCCTCGAAGCGGATCTTCTGGTCCAGAAGCGCCGCCAGGACAAAACCGATCAACAGCGAGAATACCAGTGAAAACGCACCGTAAATGGCCAGGTTCTCGATGGAGATCAGCCACTTGCTGCTGCTCCACAGGCGTTCGTACTGGGCAAACCCGACGAATTTTTCCTTCGGCAGAAGTTTCGAGCTGGTGAATGAGTAGAGAACCGTCCAGGCGGTCCCGCCGATAAAGACGACAAGCGCTGTCGTGATCATCGGTATCGCGGCCACTTTGGCACTCAGGTTCTTGTGCCACCTTGTCGGCCCTGCAGCTGCAGCCATGGCATTGTGTCCTTGTCGAAGAGGTCATCCGGCACACACCAGGGATTCCCTGCGCGCAAGTCTGCGCGCAGGGCTGGAGGACGCCGCCCGGGCGAGCGTTGACGACGATTGTCCGGGCGGCGGAGCGCTACCGGATCAGTCGGCGCTGCTGATGATGGACGCGAACTGTTTCTGCGCGTCTTCAGCAGACATTCCCGGATTGTTGAAGAACTCGACGAACAGGTCGTTGACCTGGGTCAGGCTGTCTGCCGAGAGCAACTGGTCCGGTGCCTGGATGATGTTGCCGCCGGCCAGGATGTCGAGTCCCTTGCGCATGCAGTCATTGGCTGCATCGAGGTCGACATCGCCGCGCACGGGCAGCGATCCTTTCTTCAGGTTGAACGCAACCTGTGTTTCCGGCGAGATCATGACCTTGGCGAGTTCACCCTGGGCGGCGGTGACGTCGGCATCATCCACCTTTGGGAAATAGAATGCATCGCCGCCGGTCATGATGACTTCGTTGACGCCCAGACCCGGCAGACAAGTGTAGTCCTTGCCGGCCACCTGTTCGGCAACGGCAAATTCACCCTGTGCCCAGTCGCCCATGATCTGGCCCGCAGCCTTGCCGGTGATGACCATGTTGGTGGCATCGTTCCAGTTCTGGACATTGGAGTTTTTCGCCATGTCGCGGGCCTTGTCGGCCGCGGCAAAAACCTTGGCCATTTCCGGTCCGCCGGCGAGTTCGGCGTCCTTGCCGCCGAAGACGGCGGTATAGGCTTCCGGGCCTGCCAGGGCGACAAGAAGCACCTGGAATGCCAGTGTGGTCTGCCAGGGCTGCTGCCCCATGGCCAGGGGAACGATGCCGGCTTCCTCGAGCTTCGGTGCGGCCGCAACGTACTCGTCCCAGTTTGTCGGAACGGCAAGTCCGGCATTCTCGAACACGGAATTGTTCAGCCAGAGCCACTGCTGGGAGTGGATGTTGACCGGAACGCAATAGATTTTGCCGTCAAGCGTGCAGCTGTCCAGCAGGCTCGAAGGGCGGACGATCTCGGCCCAGTTGCCTTCCGATGCGATGTCGCTGAGGTCGCGCATCAGACCGGCTTCGACCAGTTCTTCCGCCTGGCGGCCATGGTTGAATTGCGTGGCGCCCATCGGGTCGCCGCCGGTGATGCGGCTGATCATGATCGGCCGGGCGGTGCCGCCGGAACCGGCGATGGCGCCATCGACCCACTTGTTGCCTGTCGCGTCGAACGCTTTTGCAAACTCGGCAACGGCCGCGGCCTCGCCGCCGGACGTCCACCAGTGCGTGACTTCAAGATCTGTCGCGTGCGCGGCAGTGGCGGCACAAAGAGCCGTGGATGCGGCAAAGATTACGCGTAGTGCTTTCATATTCTCCTCCCACCGAACCGGAAAATGTTCGATTGATCTCTGAATGCGGCTTTCGCCTCATTTTGTAATCGATTACATTTTGGTGTATCATTCTCATGTAATCGATTACATCAATAATTCTAGGGAAATGATCCGATGTCAACCCGGAATGTGCGCAAGGACAAAACAATCGGCCCGGGGAAGGCGTTTCCGCAGAAGAATGTCCGTATTCGCGACGTTGCCGTCGTGGCCGGCGTGTCGACCGCGACCGTCAGCCGTGCGCTCAGCAATCCCGAACTCCTGACCGAAAGCACCCGCGATACCGTTTTCGCGGCGATACGTGAAACGGGCTATCGCGTGAACAAGGCCGCGCGCACGCTCAGAACGCGGCAGGCAGGCGCCGTCCTGATCCTGGTCCCGAACCTCGGCAATCCGTTCTTCTCGCAGATCCTGGCCGGTATCAGCGAGAGCTTTGGGGATCATGACATGTCGGTTCTGATCGCGGACACCAAGGATCTCGTCACGGCGGGCAAGTTCCTGGTGGATCATTTTCTGAACTCGCAGATCGATGGCGTCATTTGCCTGGACGGATCCTTGCCCGAAACGGAACTTGAGCAGTTCAGAAAAAACGGCGTTGCCGACCGGATCGTGTTTGCCTGCGAATGGGTCCAAAGCGCGGGTTTGCCATCGGTGAGAAGTGACAATGTCGAGGGGGCCCGTCTGGCCGTTCGGCACCTGCATCAACTCGGGCATCGGAAAATAGCGCATGTGACGGGGCCGGGCGACAACGTCCTGACCTACGAGCGGCGGCGGGGCATGCTCGAGGAACGCGCCAGGCTTCGGCTGCCGGTGCGCGACGACTGGATCTTGCGCGGGGATTTCTCGCTGGAGTCAGGCCGGCGCGCCGCGTTGCGCATTCTTGAACTGGAAGAAAAACCGACCGCAGTGTTCTGCGCGTCCGATCAGGTGGCATTCGGTCTCATGTCGACGCTCACGGCGCACGGACTGAGTGTGCCTGAAGACATGTCGGTTGTGGGGTTCGACGACATCGAACTATCGGACTATTACATCCCGGCCCTGACGACGATCCGCCAGGACCGGCGGGCACTTGGGACGAAGGCGGCGTCTCTGCTGCTGGAATGTATCGAACCGAAGACAACGGGCCGCGCGGAACGGCTGAAGCCAGTCGTCGTTGGCGTCGACCTTGTCGTTCGCAAAAGCACGGCGCCACCGCGAACCGCACGCGGTTCTTCCGGTGAGTAATCACCACAGGTTGTCGAAAACGGGCGCGGGCAGCGCCACGGCCTCCGGTTTCGGCGCATTCTGCGACTTTCCCGATTTTCCGGCAGGTTTCAAGGCCGGTTGTATTTGGCGTTGCAGATGAAACGCATGCCTCCACGGCATTCTCGAGAATCTTTACAAATTATCTTTGATTGCAGTTTGCGAAAGGAACTAGGAAAATATTACCCAAGGTAAAATAGTTCACATTGTAAAGTTGTATTCGAGTTGTAATGGCCTTCGTATTTATTGCATTCATTAAATCTGACAACATGTTAATTGTAAAAATTATCGGTACTTTAGCTCTTAATTAACTTGGCGAGTGCATCTTGATTGCCAAAATTAACGTGGGTGGCCTGAATGCGAAGATCAATTGTTGGCCTGGCAGTATCGCTGGGCATGGTGTTTTTCCACACCGGTGGTGCCGTTGCCGGATCCGGTCTGAACGTCGTTGGCACAGGTGACGGTCTGGAAATGCTGCGCGAGATCGGCGACGGTTTCAGCGTGGAGCATCCGGATATCGACCTTTCGATCCCGCCGAGTATCGGATCCGGTGGTGGTATCGCGGCAGTCAGTTCGGGAGCCGAAAGGCTCGGGCGCGTCGCCCGGCCCCTGAAGGAAAGCGAAGTCGCATCCGGTCTGGTGTATCTGCCGATCGCGAAAATTCCGAGCGCCGTCTTCACGCATCCGTCCACGGGCATTTCCGCCCTTTCCAGCGAAGAGCTGGTGAAGCTCTACTCGGGCAAGATCACGAACTGGTCCGAGCTTGGCGGCGCAGACCTGCGCGTCAAGCTGGTCCGGCGCGAAGATGCCGACAGCACGCTGCAGGTCTTGCGCGGTTCGATGCCGGGCTGGAAGGACCTGACATTCGCACCGCGGTCAAAGACGGCAGTGACCACGCAGGACGCGATCAATACCGCGATGGACGTGGAAGGTGCGATCGCGTTCGGACCTTACTCCCAGCCGCTGGAAACCGGTCTCTCTGTTCTCAAAATCGATGGACATCATCCCACCGACGAAGCCTATCCGAGCGCTGTCACGCTGGCCCTCATCTACAAGGACGGGACCCTGGATGGCGAGATGGAAGCCTTTGTCGATTTCAGCAGGTCGGACAAGGCGCATGCGCTGATAGAAAATTACGGTGGCGTTCCTGTAACCAAGTAGTGCGCTGAGCAAACATGATACGGCACTCCTCACTCTTCTGGCATTTCACGTACGGCGCTGTCTTCACGGCGCTGTGCGCCTTTGCCGGCCTGATCGGGCTGGTGGCCTATCAGCTTGAGGACAGCATGACCCGTCAGCAGGGAGAACTGCTGAACCTGTCACAGACCCGGCTGCTGGAAATGCTCACGGCAGACGTCAAACTGGCGGGGAAGCGGCTTGAATTCCTCTTCGAGGACAGGGTGCGCAGGGTCAGTGCCATCGCCGCCGATCCGAACATTGTCAAGGCGATAGAATCGCGCAACAACGTCGCGATGTCCGAGTTGCTCGGTCCGTTCGCCGAACTTGACGACATCGATGGGATTGTCGTTCTCGACGACAAGGCCCGGGTCATCGGGGCGTCGTCCTATGACAGCGATCTGGTTTCGCTGGGTCAGAAACTTCCCTCACTGGTCTTTTTCGACGAGATCGAGCGGTCTCTTGCCGACAGTCTTCCGGGCGAGTCCCTGACCTATTCCGGCGTCCTGCCCAAGGAAAAGTCGCAGGTCTTTGTTCCCGGCAAGAATGTCAATGCTGTCTCGCAGGTGATGTTCGTGCCCGTCTACGACGATTTCGGCTATGTCATCGGCGGACTTCTTGCGCAGCGGTGGCTGCGCGAAACCGAACCCATGCTGACCAATCTCACCGAGATCAACGCCTTTGGCCTGGCGGTAGTCTACGATGGTGACATCATTTCCAGAGCGAGCTTCGACGGCAGGATCAGCGACATCGAGCGCTCGCCGGAAAACCTCAACATCACCTCCAACGGCAGCAATGTCATCAAGTGCGGCATCCCCATAAGCCCGATATCGATCTGTGCCTTGTTGCCGATCGAGCAGCTGACGGAAACGCAGAACGAACTCACAAGGATCGGCACGGAAGAAGAAGCCAAGCTTCTCAAGCGCCTGTTCTTGTTCGGACTGCTGGCCCTCGTGGCCTTTGCGGCCGTTGCTTTTCTGATCTCGCGGCAGATCACGCGGCCGCTGACCAAGATCACCCGCGTCCTGTCCGGCATCGCTGCCGGAGACTTCGAGAACCAGGTGGTCGGCACAGAGCGTCTCGACGAAGTCGGAGATATCGCGAGATCGGTGGTTTCCCTGCAAAGGTCCGTCAAGGAACGGGACGCGCTGCGTGTCCGGGTTCATGAAAAGAACTCGATCCTGCGATCTCAGGAAGCCAAGTTGAGAGAACAGAACGTTCTGTTCGACGCGGCCCTGAACAACATGTCGCACGGCCTGTGCATGTTCGATTCCAAGGGCAAGCTGATCGTGTCGAACCAGCGTTATGTGGAACTGTTCGAACTTGACGAAGACACCGTGAAGCCCGGCATGACCGCGGCCGAGATTGCCGACGTTCTTGACGTCGAACTGGTGGAAACGGAAGCGCCTGTGCCTTCGACGCTCAGCTTCTCGCTCGTTCGCACGAAGGGGGCGACGCAGAGCACGGAGATGGTCAAGATCCGCTCCGGACGGATCGTTCTCACAACACGGCAGCCGCTGTGCGATGGTGGCTGGGTGGCGATTTCCGAGGACATCACCGAACGCCAGGAGGCGCGCGACCGCCTTGCATTCCTTGCCCGTCACGACATGCTGACGCAACTGCCCAACAGGATCGAGTTCAAGGATCAGCTGGAAGCGCTGTTGAACCGCCAGCAGGTTCAGGGCGGGGAGTTCGGGATCCTTTGTCTGGACCTCGATGAGTTCAAGACCGTCAATGACTCGCTGGGACATCCGATCGGCGATGAACTTCTTCGCCAGGTCGCCGAACGATTGAGAGAACTGATCAGTGAGCGTGAACTCGTCGTGCGGCTTGGTGGAGACGAGTTCGCAATCCTGACGAACCTTCCGGCCGACCTGTATGCGATCGACGAACTTGCCCAGTCGGTGATCTGGGAACTCTCCAAACCCTTCCAGGTCGCCGACCATGACATCGTCATCGGGGTCAGCGTCGGTATTTCCGTTTCGAAGGGCGGTGTCGTCGAGGCCGATGAACTCTTCAAGCAGGCGGACCTGGCGCTGTATCAGGCAAAGGAAGACGGCCGGAACACGCATCGCTTCTTCGAAGCGGAAATGGGGACAGCGGTCAACGAAAGACGAGAGCTGATCACGGACCTTCGCTACGCGATCACCAATGGCGAGCTCGAGCTGTATTTCCAGCCCCAGTATTCGCTGGCAAATCACACGGTGACCGGTTTCGAAGCGCTTGTGCGCTGGCATCATCCCGAACGTGGAATGGTTCCGCCCATGGAGTTCATTCCCCTGGCCGAAGACACCGGGCTGATCGTGCCGCTTGGCGAATGGGTTCTGAACGAGGCATGCCGGCAGGCGGCGCACTGGCCCGATCACCTCAGGGTCGCGGTCAACCTGTCCCCGCGCCAGCTGAGGGGACACTCCTTTGGTCCGGTCCTGATCAGTGCACTGACAAAGTCCGATCTCAGGGCGGATCGCCTTGAACTCGAAGTGACCGAGAGCGTTCTTCTGATCGAGTCGGAGGAAATTCTCGACGCGCTGCATCAGGCCAAGACGCTCGGTGTGAAGATTTCCATGGATGACTTTGGAACCGGCTATTCGTCCTTGAGCTATCTGCGCCGGTTCCCGTTCGACAAGATCAAGATCGATCAGTCCTTCGTCAGGTCCATGGCGTATTCGGACGAATCCGTCTCAATCGTCAAGGCGGTCATAGACCTGGCGAAAAACCTCGACATGACGACAACGGCCGAAGGAGTTGAAACCGAGCTCTTGCTCGAAATGCTGAAAGACATCGGCTGCACGGACGCCCAGGGATATTTCCTCGGTCACCCGATGCCCGTATCCGAGCTAGACGAACTCCTGTTCGAATGCCGGGCCGCCATCTCCACCGCCGCCCAATAATCCGCATCTGACCCGCCCGGGGGCAACCCGCGGGACTGCGCGCAAGCGCCGGACGCCGCGGAAAACCGGCACCTCCGGTGTCGGACGGCCTGTCCTATTGTAGGGAGGCGCGTAATGCTTCGCTCGCCCTCTAGTAAAATCAATTGATGAGGAGGTGTTTCGTTCGCAATTGTTTTCGCGGACGTGGCGAAACCAATTTCGCCTACGCACGGCTAACAGCAAACCCTGGGAATTGGTTTTTGACACCCCCAACCACGGAATAACTGGCGAAAAGGCCCTGATAAAGGGGCTAATTGTGTCATGCACCGAACTCGCAAAATGGGCGGGGAGCGGACGTTTACCTTGTTGCCACGAACCTAGCGATTTGGCACTTGGATATGTCCGCCTGCTTGCATTGCCACTGGCCAGTTTCCAGTGGCTTCAGAGGAAACCCTCTCATACACGTTCATGCTATCGACCGATAGCTCCCAGGCACTGGCCATCTTAACAGGGCCGTCCACGACGCGTGCAGTTATGCTCTCAGGGGCAGACCTGATTGTTCCAACGATTTCGACAGGTGTGAACAGTTTCTCTGGAAGCTCCATCTCCTCTGGCATCGCCAAGCGGACAAGGTTGTTGGGCGCTGGTGGCGGCACATGCGCGCACATGCCGATTTCCGGCACGAGATAGGTCAGCAGCTTCTTTTGGGTCATGGAGCCGGCCATCAGGAAGTACCCTTTGATACTGATGGTCTGTCCGTCCAGTTGTCTGTTCACTGACCACGCGGCTTTCTTTCGCTTATCGGCCACAATCCATCGCTGGGAGATAAGCCAGTCGTAATCAATGTCTGCCCTTGCGAGCGACGTTTCCTTGAGCTCAAGTCGCGCCAAAACCTGAGCCTTCTCGTCTTCCACCAGGTCTTCCCGGTTCAGTCTTTGCCGTAAGCGCACAACTGTCGCGACATCGCTTAGTTGGGACACCGTGAGGGCCTTGAACGGGTCCTTGAAAGACCGGGCGCTCTGATCAATCAGTTGCGACCAGTCGGCCCCTATCTGCGTCGCGGAGGCGGGTAGCGCCAAAAGGAGGAAACCGACAATACAAGCCGTCATACGCATCCGCTTTCTCCGATCAGAGCTCGTTCTTGTAGACAACGCCGTCTTTCATGATCAGGTCGAACGTTTCCTCGGGGTTGGCTACCAACTCAAGGTTCTCCAGAGGATTGCCATCGACGAGGATCAGGTCGGCATAAGCGCCCTCCTTGATCACTCCGAGCGGACCCTCCTGATACGGATGGCGGGGGCCGCTCAACTCAAGCAGCTTTGCGTTCTCGGAGGTCGCAATCTTGAGTGCTTGATAGGGCGTCATCCACGTTCCGAGGCGGGCGAGGTATATACTCTGCTGGTAAGCTTTCGTCGGGTCCATCAGCTGGTCTGTCCCGAAGGCGAGGTTGACGCCAAGTTCCACCGCCATCGGGTAAAGTTGATCGACCGCATCCGTGACCTGCTTCCATTTGGCTGCACTGATCGGGCTGTCCCAGACCATATCGGGTTCGAACATGGCCTGTGGACTGAGCCAAGCCCCTTTCTCTTTCATAAGTTCAAGGGTTTCTCTTGAGGCGAAGAAGCCATGCTCGATACTCATAACGCCATTTTCCACGGAAGTGCGAATGCCCTCGTCCGTCATGACGTGTGCGAGCACGTATGTGTTGAAGTTGGTTGCTTCTTCAACGACAGCCCGGATCTCGTCCACGGAGTATTCGCTTACATCGAGCGGATCGAATTGCGAAGAAACCCCGCCGCCGGTCGTGATCTTGACCTGTGTGGCTCCGTATTTGAGGATCTCGCGAGTTCGTTTGCGCACTTCCGGGACACCATCGGACACCATCGCCATCATGTTGCGCTCCCAGTAGCTCAATTCCGAATAAGAGCTTCTTGGGTTCTCCAGGAGACTATGAAAGTCCGCGTGTCCTGATGTCTGGCTCATGAACGGGCCGGACGGCAGGATCCGGTGTCCGGGATATTCACCGCTATCAATGAGCTTCTTGATGGCGAAGGGGTTTCCGCCGGGGTCCCGAACGGTCGTGAAGCCGCGCAAAAGTGTTTCCCTTGCGCCTGTCATGCTCCGGATGGCAACTTCCGCCATGTCGCCCTGGTTCAGCATGAGGACACTTGCGGGCGTATAAGCATATGTCGTGTGCCAGTGCACGTCGATCAGGCCTGGGATCATTGTGCGCCCGCCGCCGTCAATGACCGTTGCTCCAGCGGCGTCGATATCAGCGGTGGAAACGGAGGCGATAAGATTGCCTTCGACAAGAACGTTGGCGTTCTCGATACGCGCCTCGTTTACACCGTCAAAGACATGGACGTTCTTGATCAGGATGTTCGGTTTCGCCTCTTGGGCGCTCGCTTGAACTCCAAGACAGCACGCAACAGCAACACCTACCCAAAATCCGAGCCTCATGCATCAACCTCCCGCTCCGGTCGCGGCAAGCAGCGGAGACTTGCCGAATTCGTCCTTCCGTAGCGAGACTAAAAGTCGTTTCTTCACCCACGCAATTGCGTAAATTCATCAATGTGCCTTCTGCCGATGCGGTGGCAGCGAGCATCGCTGCCGAGCCACATCGGTACTTGCTCGCAATAATGGGTCATTGACAATCTAATGGCTGCAGGCCGAACGTCTGGATAGCAGACTTACCGGGAGACCATGAAATGCTTGCCTTTTTCCTGAACGCCCTTCGGCTTTTCAAAGCGATCGTGCGATCCTGGGAAGACCCGCATTTCAAGGGAGGCTTTGTTTTGTGCGTTCTCATGCTGGTCTCGGGCACTGTGTTCTACAGCAGCGTGGAAGGTTGGCATTGGATCGACGCGCTTTACTTCTGCGCCGCAACACTCTCAACGGTGGGGTACGGTGATCTGACGCCCCAAACCGAAGCAGGTAAGCTATTCACCGTCGTTTACATCTTCACAGGCGTCGGTGTTTTTGTCGCTCTCTTTGCACAATTCGGCAGGGCACTTTTGCGCGATACCAAGTGAATCGCGAGCGTCTCCTCCGGGCTGAAAATAGCCCTTGCTCAGCGAATGTAGCGCGATCTAAAAAGCCTGACTTTCCGGCTCGATTCGAAATCCGCAAACTCATTTCGGGACGAGGTGAAGCTCGTGTTGCAACAACTTGGACAGATTGTCGATTTCTGTCTAAGTCGTCGTAATTTTTGAAGACAGCTGGATGCCAGCCCAACGCTTCGCGAAGTCTTGTGCTCCTCGCGAACTTTATACGCTTCCCCACTACCTATCCGGCAGTGGCGGTGGCGAAAGGTGTCTTTGCCTTGCGAAGCAGGGACGACGCAAGCAGCTTCAGATTGCTGCTTTCCTCCGCCACGAAGAACGGGTCCGCATAAAACGTCGCGCCGGCCTGCCGGGCGATGTCCCGTGTCGCTTCGACATGGGAGGGGGCACCAGCGGAATAGATCACGTGGTCCGATGTCAGCTCCCCGAGCAACTCGTAGGGCCGGCTCGCCATGACGGTGTCGCCGTCTCCATCGCTTGCCGTCAGCGTCACGGAAACACCGCGGTTGCGAAGCCAGCGGACGGCATCGCGCATGTAAAGGCCGTCCCGTGTCCTGGAACCGACGATCAGTCTCAGGTCCCGGTCCGGCTGACCGAGGATGGCGGCCACTGCGATCGCCCAGATCGGGGCGAAGCCGGTTCCGGTCGATGTCAGCACCATCGGTTCCGGCTGGCGCCGCAAAAACCCGTTGCCGAACGGGCCGCGCAGCTTGACCTTGTGCCCCGGCGCGATCTCCGTTCCGAGTTTCGAGGACACGATGCTGTTGGGATACACCTTGATGTGAAAGACGACCACGTCCTCTTCCGCATCGAGGTTGAGCGGCGTGGTCGGGCTGTAATCCCGTGCCGGGTAGCCGGAAAACGTCGCCCGAAGGTATTGCCCGGGCAACCAGGTGACTGGCCTGACCGTCTTGACCCGGACCTCCAGATAGTCGTCCTTGATCGTGCGGATGCTCGCGACCGTGCCTTTCACCGTCTTCACGATGGGCACCGGGTCATACGAAATCTCCGCGTCACCTTCCAGAACGGCGAGACATCCCAGAACGGTACTTTTTTCTTCCGTCCCGAAGGCATCGACATTTCCGTTGAGCACGCGCACGCGACAGGTCTCGCATTGTCCCGAACAGCAGTCATGCGGCAGGACCAGCCGCCCGCCGAGGCCCGCGTCAATCAGTGTGTCACCGACATTCGCCTTTATCTTCTTTCCGTTGATCGTAACGGTGCAGGTGCTTTTCGACATGAGGTGTGTCCGTGCTGGTGCGTTGCTTTGTCAGTTGAATGTCAGGCGCACCGGCCGGGAATGGCGCGTGTGCCGGGTCTGATTGTGATCGAACACGGAGAGCCAGACGAAAAGACCGTCTTCCATGGGCAGATCCTGGTGGTTTCCCGTGTCCATGTCCCTGATCACTTCAAGCGTCCAGAAGCCGTCCTGCCATTTGGCGCCGCCGTCGAGATCGGCACGGCTGCCCAGATATTCGCCCGTGATCAGCACGCCGGGAATGACGGTGCCGATCGGGATATCAGCGTCTATGTCCTCCGAGTAGGGAACGCTCTCGGCATCGAACATCCACCACTGCGACCCTTCGTCGTCCGTTGCTTCGATCGACAGGTCGAGATGTCCCATCAACTTTGCCGTCTCGACGTAGTCGGCAGGCAGGCGCAGGACATCCACCGTGCCCTTGTAGTTGGATCCCGGCTGTTTCTTGTAGTTGTAAACGTAGAAAGACTTGCCCTCGTCCGCGCCGTACCCGGCGCTGTAGCGCTTCTTGCCGGCGACCTGGGCTTCGTTCGGCTCGATCGGTGTGCCGAACCACATGTCGTCGACCTTGCCCAGCATGCCGCCGCGCGCGGCCTTCCACTGCCAGACATCGATGAGACTGCCGTCGGTCGTGTAGTGCAGGCCGCGTTTGTGCAGGGAAGCCGGCTTGTCGCCCAGGGGCTTGGGTCCCATGTGCGTGGAATCGCCGCCGCCAAACGCGTCCGTTTTCGAAAAGGCGACCGAGAACTTGTCTTCGTAATAGGCCGTCTCGTCGGAAATGTCGGCCCGGTTGTTGAGCATCCGCCAGCCGTCCTCTTCCTTGACGAGCGGATGTCTTTTCAGCGACCGGTTGGCATCTTCCCAGCGAAACGCAAAGGCAATCTTGTCGCCGATCTGTGCCGCGCGAACCTCGACCGTGGACTCGCCCGTACCTTCCAGCCCGGCGCCCTGATGCGTGCGGACGAAGACCGGCCGCGCGTCCTGCCACGCGGCATCATCGAGCACGCCGTCGAGTTTCGGCAGCGCCGATGCCTGCGTGACATAAAGATCCCCGCGGGTGCCGAGGTCGAGCGCAACGGCGGCGGCGATCACCACGGCCCCGAGCGCCAGCGATTTCAGCAGCGGATGACGTCCCATACCGGGGAAGTATCTGAGAGGTTGCGGCCTGAACAGGCGCAGAAGTTGAGCGAGGCCGCCATAGAAATAGTGCAGGACAACATGTGCCACGATGTAGCCCATGACGGTCAGTGCGGAAATGTAATGCACGGTCACCCACAGGCCGCCGTGTCCGAGATAAAGGAGAACACCCGTCGCGGTCAGCGTGAGCACGGCAGCGAACAGGATCCAGTACGCGATGACGTTGACAGCCGCGATGCGCAGTTTGTTGCTCGCCGGCAGGGACAGGACGACGACCTTCTTGGATGAGATGCGCCGCTTCAGCCGCGCCGCCGACATGTAGGCCGCATAGGCAAAGATCAGCGCCAGTACGAACACCGCCGACAGATAGTGCCATGTCCAGATCTCGCCCTGGGGCAGGATCGGCTCGAACAACTTGGAGAACCAGGCCCCCTCTGCATCTGCAGACAATCTCAGTCCGGTCACGAGACTGGTCACGATCGCAACGACAAGCGTCCAGTGAAGCAGGATCGTGCCAAGGTCGCTTCGCACAACAGCTTTTTTGTCGTCCGGGTCACCGGACGACTGACCCGTTCGCGCGCGGTACGCGCTTGAAATCTTGCGGTCTGTCGAGGTTGGCGGCGGGGTAAGTTCCAGGCTGTGGTCGTTTGCTTGGTCCGTCAATTCGCTCTCCACACACGCATCGATAGCAAGAATCCCGACGGCATCCGGATTCGAGCAAAACTGTTTTTTTTCTCTAGCAGCAAGTTAACAGAACATTAATTTAACAAAAAAAGAAATAGAAAAGTGAATTACATGCCCAGGTTTATGCAAATCAGGTTTTAATGAATGCATTGATTCAGTTCTAGAGTTACGTATGGGAAGTTATAACCAATAATTGTATACCAGGTTGTATCTGTTCCTGGAAAATTGCCTATTGTTTTGGCGCGGCGGGCGCGAATACATCTGTTATTCTGCGCAGGCTTCGTGTTTGAACTTTTGCATCGACGGCATTCTGCCGGGTGGGCGTCGCGAGCGCCGGTTGCGGCAATCGCCTCCGTGTTGCATGGAACGCGGCGGTGTCCGGGATCGCGCAGCGGGGTGGGGCAAAACGGGATAGGCGCAAAATTGGACACTGTCTGCGCGATCAGGCATGTGCCGGAAATGATCCAGGTCATACACGCGTCGTCGTTTCCCGGTTAACTTCGTTCAAGTTGATGTCTGAAGCATATGGTTTTGGTGCCCCAGGTTGTGTCGAAACTGCAATGGTGCCTAAGATATCGCTCCAGGGTGGGGTCTGAACTGTTTCCGGACCGCTCACTTAAGGATTGAGTTTTAACGCCTTTCATCCCCGGGGGAGTATCAATGCTCGTCTCTCATACCCGCATTGTCGACATTGTAGGCGACATCATCCGGATACAGGTTTCGGCATCCGGATCCGAGTCGGAAGGGCGGCCGTGTCTGGGAGATCTCGCGCTGGTGGAAACAGGCGAGGGCGCATCATCGCTGGCCCAGGTGATCAACATCGAATCCGACATGGTGTCGCTGCAGGTCAATTCCGGCACAAAGGGCCTGGCCAACAACGCGTCCGTCCGTTTTCTCGGAGAAGCCGCCAAGGTCACCTATTCCGACAATATCCTGGGCCGCGTGTTTGACGGCGCGGGCCATCCGATCGACCAGGGCCCGGACCTGTCAAGCGACCCGACCGTGCCCATCGGCGGACCCTCCGCCAATCCCATGAAACGTGTCCTTGCATCGCGCATGATCCGGACCGATGTGCCGATGATCGATATCTTCAATTGCCTGGTCGAAAGCCAGAAAATTCCGATCTTCTCCGTGTCCGGCGAGCCGTACAACCCGTTTCTGGCACGGATCGGCATCCAGGCGGACGCAGATATCGTCGTCTTCGGCGGTCTTGGACTGATTTTCGATGACTACGCGTTTTTCAGGAAACAGTTCGAGGACGCCGGTGTGTTTCCGCGCACGGTGATGTTCATCAACCAGGCATCCGATCCCGTCGTGGAACGGCTGCAGGTTCCCGACATGGCACTTGCGGTCGCCGAAAAATTCGCCGTTGAGGAAGGCAAGCGCGTGCTTGTGCTTCTGACGGACATGACCGCCTTTGCCGATGCCATGAAGGAAGTGTCGATCGCCATGGAGCGGGTGCCCGCGAACAGGGGATATCCGGGAGATCTCTACTCCCAGCTTGCACGGCGTTACGAAAAGGCGTGCGACTTCAAGGGGTCGGGGTCCGTGACCATCCTCACGGTGACGACCATGCCAGGTAACGACGTCACGCATCCCGTGCCGGACAACACCGGTTATATCACCGAAGGACAATTCTATCTCCACAGCGGTGTCATCGATCCCTTCGGCTCGCTGTCCCGCCTGAAACAGCACGTGATCGGCAAGGTCACCCGCGAAGATCACAATCAGATCATGAACACGATGATCCGGTTCTATTCCGGTGCCCGCGATGCCGAACAGAAGCAGTCCATGGCCTTCGAGCTTTCGGACTATGACCACCAGTTGCTCAAGTTCGGCGCGCTCTTCCGCAAGCGGTTCATGGATATCGAGGTGTCCAGGCCGCTCGAAGAAGCCCTGGACCTGTGCTGGCAGACGCTTGCCGAGTGCTTTGACCCGGAGCAGCTCCTCATGAAACAGGGGCTGATCGACAAGTATTTCCCGAAAGAGACCTCACAGACTGTCGGCACCGATGACGAGGCAGTCGCCTGATGGCCCGTCTCGCGCTGAACAAGTCCTCGCTCGCCCGGGAGAGCACACAACTTGCCGAATACCGGCGTTTCCTGCCGTCCCTGGAACTGAAGCGCCTGCAGATCATGGCAGAGCGCGCCAAGGCGAAGGAGACCCTTGCCCGGCTCGAGCGCGACTACGAGCAGCGGTTCACGGATCTGGCGGCGTCCTTGCCGATGATCGCAAACAATCATGTTCCGCTTGAAGGGCTGGTGACGTTGAAACAGGCCGTGCGCAGCGAGCAGAACCTGTCGGGAACCATCCTGCCGGTCCTTGACGACATCGATGTCGAGACGAAGCCCTACTCGCTTCTCGCGCGCCCGCACTGGGTCGATCCCTATGTCGAGGGCATGCGCGATCTCCTGCGCCTGAACCTCGAACGGGACGTCGCGCGCGAGCGCATCGCGAAGCTCGTCGAGGCCGAGGCGGTGATCTCCAGAAGGGTCAATCTGTTCGAGAAGGTTCTCATCCCGCGGGCCGAGCGGAACATCAAGAAGATCCGCATGGCGCTTGCCGACGCGGAGCGCGACGCGGTTGTGCGCGCCAAGATATCCAAACGCAAGACAGCGGCCAGGAGCGCCGAGGAAAGGATGGCTGAGCTGTGACCATCGTTCCGCTCACAAAGGTCAGTCTGGTCGGCATCCTGGACGACAAGGATGACGTGTTGGAAGCGGCCCAGTCGTTCGGCATGCTTCACCTGATCCCGTTGAGTTCGGCGCAAAAGGAGCTTGAGGCGGTTCCTGCCGGGCTCGGCCGCGAATCCGTCGAAGCCTTGCGCTGGCTCGTGGAGTGCCCCGTTCAGCGGCGCCCCGTGACCGAACCCGA
Organism: Roseibium sp.; assembly: GCF_965232425.1. Lineage (GTDB taxonomy): Bacteria > Pseudomonadota > Alphaproteobacteria > Rhizobiales > Stappiaceae > Roseibium. The sequence continues at coordinate 1,971,826 of NZ_OZ246971.1, read as the reverse complement.
TGATTTCGATCTGGAAACGGTGGTCGCGCAAACCTTGTCCAATCGGAAAGCGCTGAAGGCGTGCCGGGACCGTCTCGAACAGCTGGACCGCCGGATCCGGGATGTCGAACCCTGGGGTGAGTTCAGCTTTTCCGAGCTGGCGGAAATCGGCGACTACAGGCTTTGGTTCTACGTCGTGCCGTCAGGCAAGCTGAAACAGGTCGATCCGGCAGACAAGATCATGGAAATCGTGCACCGGGACAAGTACCGGGCCTATGTCGTCCTCTTGTCTCCGGAGGAACCGCCGGCCGGCGCCATGCCGGTGGCGCGGGTTCATGTCGGCGCGCTGTCGCTCTCGCAACTCAGACGCCGGTACGAACAGGCCGCCGTCGAGCTTGAGGAACTGGAGCTTCAACGGCAGCTCCTGACGAAATGGCGTTTCCTGCTGGCCCGGAACCTGGCCGCCGCGCGCGACCAGTCGCGCCGCCGGCGCGCGGCGCTGGAGACCGCGGACAGCGAGCGGCTTTTCGTGATGCAGGCCTGGGCGCGAAACGACCAGAAGGACGAGATTCAGCATCTTGCGGACAAACTCGGTCTCGCCGTCCTTTTTGACGAGGTGTCCGAAGAGGACAAGCCTCCGACCCTACTGGAAAACGCGCGGCCGATGGAAGGCGGCGAAGACCTGGTCGAGTTCTACCAGACCCCCGGATACCGGGACTGGGATCCGTCCGCCATCGTCTACGTGTCCTTCATCCTGTTCTTCGGCATGATCATGACCGATGCCGGTTACGGGCTGCTGCTGCTGCTTCTGCTCTTCCTGTTCCGCCGGCGCTTCACCGGATCTCCGCTCGGGCAGCGGCTGTTCCGCATGTCCGCCTGGCTCATGATCTCCACGACGGCCTTCGGTGTCGCAACCGGCAGCTATTTCGGCATTGCGCCACCACCGGACAGTTTTCTCGGCCACCTCAAGGTCATGAACCTGAAGGATGTCGACACGATGATGAAGATCACGCTGACGATCGGTGTGGTCCACATCGTCCTCGCCAATCTGATGCGCGCGGTCCACGAAACGACGCCGAGCGGGCGGTTCCAGCCCCTGGGCTGGTGCCTCGTTGCGCTGGGCGGGCTTGGCACATTCCTGGGGCAGGCGACGATCCTGGCCAAACTGGGCCCGGCCGCCGTCGTTGCCGGATTGCTCATGGTCGGTTTCTTCGGCAGCGACCGCAAGGTGGATTCGGTCAAGGCCGGCGGCTTGCGGCTCTTTGACGGCCTGGCGGCGCTGGCGCGCATCGTGAACATCTTTTCCGACGTCCTCAGCTACATGCGCCTGTTTGCACTGGGCCTGGCGGCCGCGTCGCTGGCGGAAACCATAAATTCGCTGTCCGGGCAGCTGAACCAGGCCGTGCCGGGGGTCGGCATTCTGATCGCCATCCTGGTTCTGGCCATCGGCCACGCCATCAATATCGGGCTTGGCCTGATCGCGGGCTGCGTCCACGGATTGCGCCTGAATGTCATTGAGTTTTTCAATTGGGGTCTGAAAGACGAAGGCAAGCCCTTCCGGTCTTTCAAGAAAGAGGAGACACGCCTGTGAACGAATTCGTTGTGGCTCTCGGTTGGTTTGGACTTTACGCGCCGGTGGCGCTCGGCGCGATCGGCAGCGCCTGGGGGTGCGCGCTCGGCGGCAGCGCCGCGATCGGCGCCATGCTTGACAGCGACGGCGGCTACGGCCGGTTCATCGGCGTCTCGCTCATGCCGTCGTCGCAGGTGATCTACGGCATCGTCATCATGTTCTCCTTGCAACAGTCGAGCGTGGACGCGGCGAACGGAGCGGCGCTGTTCGGGATCGGCGTGCTGTCGGGTTTCACGATGATGATCACGGGCATTCGCCAGGGCGAGGTTCTTGCATCGGCAATCCACGCGTCCAAGGCGAAGCCGGAGATCTTCGGCATATCGCTGGCGCCGGCGGCAGTGCTGGAGGGCTTCTCGGTTTTCGCACTGGTCTTTGCGCTGGTTCTGGCCGGCTCGATCCCGAGTTAGGAGGCGGTCATGTCCAAGGAAAACGGATCGGCAGATCTGGAAAATGCCGCCGGGGCCGGTGTTCAGGCCCTGATTGACCGCCTGAAGTCGGAAGGGGTCTCCGCCGGACAATCGGAAGGCGACGAGATCCTCTCCAAGGCCAAGGCCAAGGCGGACGAGATCGTGTCGGCAGCGCAGAAACGCGCCGACGCACTGCTTGCCGAGGCCAGGGCGGAGGCGGCAAAGGAAAAGGCGGCGACCGAAGACGGCCTCAAGGTCGCGGCGCGCGATCTGGTCCTGAGCCTCAGGAATGAACTGGGCGACCGGATCCAGCAGGAAGCCGGACGCCTTGTTGGCACAACGCTCGGCGACGAGCAGTTCCTGGAGAAACTCATCCTGGCAATGGCAGCCAACGCGAAGGACAACGCCTCGGTCGTCGATACCGAGCCCATGGAGATCGTGCTTCCCGAGAAGGTGGTCACATTCGAGGAACTGAAGCAGTCGCCGGAGGCGGTCGAGCCCGGAACCCTGACGCATTTTGTCATTGCCCTGGCCGGAGAGGCCTTGCGCGACGGCGTCACCTTCTCCACGGCCCCTGGCTTTGACGGGATCAAGGTGAAGCTGACAGACCGGAATGTCTCGATCGATCTTACCGAAGAGGCGATCGCCACCTTGTTGAAGCGCCATCTGCAGCCGCGTCTGCGGGCGGTGATGGAAGGGGTGCTCAGGTAGTCATGTCCCACCCGCACCAGTACATTTCGCTCGTCACCAGCCTGCCGCATCTGGGGGAACTTTTCACGCGGAAGGAAGTGCCGATTTCACAGTTCCGGTTGAAGCAACGTCTTTCGATGCTCGAGGAGGCGCACGAGCGTTTGCTGAAGGAACTGGTCGAAATCACGGCCTGGGCGGGGGTTGCCAAATACGACGCGGACCTTGAGGTCATCGCGCGCGCGAAACAGGTGATGGACGATCTCAGGGACTATCCGGACCTTCAGCACCTGGTCGGCACCCGCATGGAAACCCGCACGCTGATCGCAGCCCTGCGGCGGCGGCACGCGGGTCAGGAAACGCCGGGTGATGTTGCCGCGTGGGGCTACGGCCGGTGGTCGGGCCGGATCAGGGCCAACTGGAGCGACCCGTCCTTCGGTCTTGGGCACTTCATGCCCTGGATCGCGGAGGCGCACCGGCTGATGCGGGCCGGGGACCACATCGCTCTTGAACGCCTGACATTGACCCAGGTGTTCCGGCAGCTTGATCATTATGGCGCGCTGCACGAATTCGATTTCGAAGCCGTGGCGATTTATGTGCTGCGCTGGGTGATCGTCGAACGCTGGTCCAGATACGGCGAAGAGGATGCCAAGGCACGGCTGCAGGCGCTGGTTGCAGCAGCGCTCGGCGAAACCGAAACGCCAACACCGATTGCAGCGGAAAACGATTTTCTTTCAGACAAGACGCCATCATTTGAGGGAGCCTCTTCATGACAAGCCATGTCCAGCTTCCGGAGCCCACAGCCCAGATCATTGCCGTTCAGGATGATCTGGTGACGCTTGCCCCGCTTGAGGATGCACCGCTGATCAAGAACGAAGTGGTCTACATCATTCCGCATGGTCCCGAACGCGACGGCAAACCGCGCGAGTATCTCAAGGCGGAAGTGCTGCGCGTGCGCGGCAAGTCGGCCGAGGCACAGGTCTTTGAAAGCACTGCGGGCGTAAGGGTTGGCGACAAGGTCATCCAGAGCGGCGAAATGCTGTCCGTGGCCCTGGGGCCCGGCCTGCTCAGCACCGTGTTCGATGGCCTGCAGAACCCGCTGGCAAATATCGCCGCCGAACACGGGTTTTTCCTGCCGCGCGGTGTTCTGACCAACGTGCTCGACGAGAACAGGAAGTGGGCCTTCGAACCGGCGGTGAAGTCCGGCGACCCGGTCAAGGCGGGTGACACGCTCGGCACCGTCCCCGAAGGACGTTTCGAACACAGGGTCATGGTCCCGTTTGCGCTGCGCGGAAACTGGTCGGTCGAGCGCATTCGCGAAGGCACGTTCACGATCAGCGAGATCGTCGTCACGCTGAAAAACGACCGTGGCGAAACCCGGGACCTCACCATGGTTCAGCACTGGCCGGTGCGGCGCGCGATTCCCGAAGGACTGGTCAAGGCCGGGCAAAGCGAACGTCTCTATCCGAGCGAACCGCTGATCACGACATTGCGCCTCGTCGACACGTTCTTTCCCATCGCCCGCGGCGGGATGGGCTGCATCCCCGGCCCCTTCGGTGCCGGAAAAACGGTTCTGCAGTCGCTGATCTCGCGGTTTTCCGCGGTCAACATTGTCATCGTCGTTGCCTGCGGCGAACGCGCGGGCGAGGTGGTCGAAACCATTACCGAGTTTCCGCATCAGCCGGACCCGTCCGGCGACGGCACGTTGATGGACCGGACCGTCATCATCTGCAACACCTCGTCCATGCCGGTGGCGGCGCGCGAGGCGTCGATCTATACCGGCATCACCCTCGGCGAGTATTACCGTCAGATGGGATATGACGTCCTGCTGATCGCCGACAGCACCTCGCGCTGGGCCCAGGCAATGCGCGAGACCTCGGGACGCCTTGAGGAAATCCCGGGAGAGGAGGCCTTCCCCGCCTATCTCGATTCCTCGATCAAGGGCATCTATGAGCGGGCCGGTGTCCTGAAGACGGCCAATGGCGATACGGGCAGCCTGACCATGATCGGCACGGTGTCGCCTGCGGGCGGCAATTTCGAGGAGCCGGTGACCCAGTCGACCCTCGGCACCGTCAAGACCTTCCTCGGGCTCTCGTCGGAACGGGCCTACAAGCGCTTCTACCCCGCGGTCGATCCGCTTCTGTCCTGGTCCCGCTATCACGCACAGCTTGGTGACTGGTACGCAGACAACATCGGTCCCGACTGGGTGCCGAGAGTGGAGGAGATGATCGACCTGTTGCGCCGGGGAGACGAGATCACCCGCATGATGCAGGTGACCGGGGAGGAGGGCGTTTCCACCGAGGATTTCGTGCTGCAGCAAAAAGCCCTCTTCCTCGACATGGTCTATCTCCAGCAGGACGCGTTCGACGACGTCGATGTCTCCGCGCCCCTGACGCGCCAGCAGGAGACGTTCAATCTCGTGTACAGGATCGCGACCACCGGCTTCGCGTTCGAGGACAAGGACGCCGTGCGCAAGTTCTTCACCGAGCAAACATCCCTGTTCAAGAACCTCAACTATTCCGCGGATGGCAGCAACGAGCGCAAGGAAATGCTCGGGCGCATTGAAGCATTGCTGGAGGAAGCTCAGGGCGTTCTGGATGCAGCCGCCTCTGCCTGATCGCAAGGGCAGTCATGCGTGTCCGGGTGGCGGGTGATTCCCCGCGCCATACCGTCCGGCGTGCAAAATTGCATGGAAATGGGGCTTGACCAAAAAATAACCTTGACCAGCAGTGCGGCAGCTTTCTAAATTTTCTTGACCATTTGGTCAGATCGATTGTCGAGAAGGCAAAATGCCCCTACGGTCGGGTTTGACCAATTTGCTGCGGCCCGCGACGACGGTTGGGACCCGTTCGTCCAGGCGGTTCGCAGTGGTGCACATAACCAGAGAAGGGTCCGGCCGGATGAGCAGGATCCATAACCAGTAGGGGAATGGCAATGAAGACGTTGAAAAGTCTTGCGCTTGTATCTGCATTGGGAGCAGGCCTGATTTCAGGTGCGGCCCAGGCCGCGGACGAGCTGACTTTGCAGCTTAAGTGGGTCACTCAAGGCCAGTTTGCGGGTTACTACGTCGCGAAAGACAAGGGATTTTATGATGAGGAAGGGCTTGATGTGACCATCAAGCCGGGCGGACCGGACATTGCGCCGCCGCAGGTGATCGCCGGCGGTGGCGCCGACGTCATCATCGACTGGATGCCGTCGGCATTGGCCTCGCGCGAGAAGGGCGTGCCGCTTGTCAACATCGCACAGCCGTTCAAGAAGTCCGGCATGATGCTGACCTGCCGCAAGGACACGGGCATTGCGTCGCCGGAGGACTTCAAGGGCAAGACACTCGGTGTCTGGTTCTTCGGCAACGAGTACCCGTTCCTGTCCTGGATGAGCCAGCTCGGCATTCCGACCGATGGCAGCGATGGCGGCGTGACGGTTCTGAAGCAGGGCTTCAACGTTGATCCGATCCTGCAGAAGCAGGCCGACTGCATCTCGACGATGACCTACAACGAATTCTGGCAGGTGATCGACGCGGGCATTCCGGAGGACGAGCTCGTTGTCTTCAAATATGAAGACCAGGGTGTCGCGACACTGGAAGACGGTCTCTACGTTCTGGAAGACAGCCTGGAAGATCCGGAGATGGTCGACAAGCTCGCCCGTTTCGTGCGCGCGTCCATGAAAGGCTGGGCCTACGCGGCTGATAATCCGGAAGAAGCTGCGGAAATCGTCCTTGAAAACGACGCAACGGGTGCCCAGACCGAAAAGCACCAGATCCGCATGGTCGGTGAGATCATCAAGCTGGTCGATGGCTCCGACGGGAAGCTGGACATGAGCGCCTATGACCGCACGGTCAAGTCGCTGCTTGCCGGCGGGTCCGATCCGGTCATCACCAAGGAGCCGGAGGGAGCGACGTCCACGGCGGTGACGGACAAGCTCTGAGACGGTTTTGAAAACCTGACATCAGCGACGAAAAGGCCGCCTGCCCGGGCGGCCTTTTTGCTTTATACAGGATCACGCGCGCAGCCGAATGATCATGCACACATCGCCGTGGGGGCAATGCCGATGATGAAGAAGACTGCTGTTATACTCGGTGCCTACGGTTTCATCGGAGCGGCTTGCGCGAAGGCGCTGCAACGCCGGGGCTTTTCCGTCACGGGTGTTGGCCGGTCGAAAACGGCGGCGGCAAAGGTTTTGCCCGGCATCGACTGGGTCTTCAGGGACATCGCCGACGTCTCCGTAAGCGACTGGAGAACCCTTCTTCGGAATGCGGACGTTGTCGTCAATGCGTCCGGTGCCTTGCAGGATGGTGCGCGCGACAATCTGACGGCCATCCACGAAACGGCGATCCGGAATATCTGTGAGGCTCTGAAGGACAGCGACACACGGTTCGTCCAGATCTCGGCCGCCGGTGTTTCCGAAGAATCCCCCACCGACTTCTTCCGCAGCAAGGCGCGCGGCGATGCGGTCCTGATGGCATCCGGCATGGACTGGATTGTCCTGCGGCCCGTTCTGGTAATCGGGGCGCAGGCCTATGGCGGCACGGCCCTTCTGCGCGCGGCGGCGGCCTTTCCGTTCGTTCAGACCATGATCGCGCCGCAAGCGGAGATCAAAACCGTCAGTGTCGAGGATCTGGCAGCGGCCGTTGCCGAGGCATCGGATGGCGGGCTCGGCAGCCGGTTCGTTGCCGATCTCACCGAGGACGGAACGCAGACCTTTTCGGAGTTGACGCAGACCTTTCGCAGCTGGCTTGGATATCCGGCCTGGCGGTATCGGCTGGCACTGCCGGACTGGTCGCTCAGGCTTGCGGGCAGGGCCGCGGATGCCCTTGGTTGGCTGGGCTGGCGTTCGCCGCTCAGGACGAATGCGCTCCTGTCGCTCCAGGGCGGCATTACCGGAGACCCTGCCGCCTGGAAGGATCTGGGCGGTGCGTCTCTCAGACCCTTGGACGAGACGCTGGCGGACCTGCCGTCAACGGCACAGGAACGCAGTTTTGCTCGGCTCTACCTGTTGCTTCCGCTTGCGATCGGGTGCTTGTCGCTGTTCTGGATCCTGTCGGGTGCATTCGGCCTTGTTTCGCTGGGGGCCGCAAAAGCTGTTCTGACGGATCAGGGCGTTTCTTCAGCGCTTGCGGCAACGGCGGTCATCGGCGGCTCGATCATCGATCTGATCCTCGGCATCACCGTGCTTTTCCGCAAGTGGACCAGGGCCGCGTGCATCGGGATGATCGCGGTGTCCTTTGGATACCTCGGCGCCGGGACGGTGCTGACACCGCATCTCTGGCTGGACCCGCTCGGGGTCTTCGTCAAGGTTCTGCCGGCCATCGTGCTGGCACTCGTCGTCTCCCTCGTTCTGGAGGAGCGCTGATGTGGTACGAATTGCTGCGGTTCGCACACGTGCTCGGGGCTTGCGTTCTGCTCGGCACGGGTGCAGGCATCGCCTTTTTCATGGTCATGTCGAACCGCTCCGGCAATCCGGCCCTGATCGCGCATGTCGCCGGTATCGTCGTGCTCGCCGACACGGTGTTCACCGCGACGGCTGCGATCCTGCAGCCCGTCACCGGATACCTGCTGACACGTGAGGCCGGCTGGCCGCTTACGGAAGGCTGGGTGCTGTTGTCGCTATGCCTTTATGTGATTGTCGGTATCTTCTGGCTGCCCGTTGTCCTGATCCAGTTGCGGATGCGCAATCTGGCCGTCCTTGCCGCGCAGAACGCGGAAGCACTTCCCGCGGCCTATCACCGGCTCTACCGGGTCTGGTTCGCTTTCGGTTTCCCGGCCTTTATTTCAGTGCTTGCCATTGTCTGGCTGATGCTGACCCGCCCCGACCTGTCCGGCTGGCTTTGAAGGACCTTCGGTTGGTCACTCGGAAGGCCGGCGCATGAGGATCCAGACCATGGCGCCGATGAAGGCGAAGGTCCCAAGGTTGAGAAACGTATCGACGGGATCACCGATCAGCATGGTCTGGCTCCTTCTTGCTGTCCTGCAGGAGTGCCTTCGTCAGGCAGACCATCAGGAGCACGGTAATGAAAACGAACGGCAATGCGCCGAGCGCGATCAGCGTTTTGACCGCATTCATCGATCCGGAGAGGATCATGGCTGCCCCCAGAATCCCCAGAAGCCCGCCCCAGATGACGCGGACCTTCGCGCTCGGATCGGGATTGCCGCCGGTTGAAAACATGCCGAGCACGAAGGCGGCGCTCACCACGCTCGTGACGATGAACAGGAACGCCGCGGCGATCGTCGCAAGCGTCGTAATCGTCGCGAACGGCAAACGGTCGAGCAGCGCGAAGGTCATGCGCTCGACGTTGGTCTGGGTCATCGCGAGCAGTTCGCCCTGGCCGTTGAGCGTTTCATAGAGGCCGACGCCGCCGAAGGCACCGAACCATATCGTTGAAAACAGGGTCGGCCCGATCAGGACCCCCAGCACGAATTCGCGGATCGTGCGGCCCTTTGAAATACGGGCGACGAAAACCCCGACAAACGGTCCCCATGCAATCCACCAGACCATGTAGGTCAGCGTCCAGTCCCGGAACCACTGCGTCGTCTCGTCGCCGAAGAACGTGAAGGTTTGCAGGCCGCGCGGGATCACCTCGGCGACATACATTCCGATCCCGCTGACGACGGAATTGAGCAGAAACTCGGACGGCCCGAGAATGATCGTGTAGGCGACAAGCGCGATCGCGAGGCCCATCGCGATGTTGGAGAGCTTGGCCATGCCGCTGCCCAGATCGACCAGCAGCGGCGGGATATAGGCCGCGATCATGACAAGGAAAACACCCCAGACCAGATAGGCGGGTGTCGCTCCACCGCCAAATAGGACCGTGACGCCGTCGGCGACCTGGAAAACCCCCATGGCAACCGATCCGCCGACACCGATGGCAATCGCCGCGATTGCCATGAAATCGGAGAACCAGCCGACTGCACTTGCCCATGTTTCACCCGGAAACAGGTTCTTGACCGGCGCGCTGACCAGCATGGGCGTACCGCGCCGGAAGCTGAAATAGGCAATCGTCAGTGCGGTCGTGCCGTAGATCGCCCAGGCATGTATGCCCCAGTTGAAATTCGAGGCCAGCAGCGCCTGTTCCGCCGCGATCGGTGCGGGGATGGCCTGGCTGGCGAGGTAAAAGTGCGTGAGCGGTTCCGCGACGGCCCAGAACAGCAGCCCGACGCCCATGCCTGCGGCGAACAGCATCGCGATCCAGGTCGGCGTCGAGTATTCCGGTCTGTCGGTATCGGCGCCAAGACGGATGTCACCGAATTTCGTTACCGTGAGACCGAGACAGAAGAGCAGCATGATCGTCACGGACAGCATCACGAACCAGCCGCGGCTGATGAAATACTGATCGACGATCTCCTTGGCCATCGCCTGCAGGCTGGCCGGATCGGCGACCCCCCAGATGCCGATGACGGCGCACAGGCCGATCGAGGCTGCGAGGAGAACACGGGAATCGTTCATGAAGGCCCACCCTGATTATTCGCAGACTAGGCTAATGGGCTGATCGTCAGACTTCAATCTTGCTACAAACGACAAAGCGCAGGCGAACGAGGGATTTGCCTGCGCTCCGGTTCTTTTGGACAAGGTCACTCGGCCGCGTCTTTGACGGCCATCGGGTTGTTCGGGTGCGTCGTCCAGTTGGCGTAGTCCTTCTCGACCGGCTTCTTGGTGCGCGGGTCGATGCTGCCTGCGGCCATCGGTTCCATGGTGATGCAGTTCTCGACCGGGCAGACGTTGACGCACAGGTTGCAGCCGACGCATTCCTCGTCGATCACCTCGAAGCGGCGTTCGCCGTTGACCATGCTGGTGATCGCCTGGTGGGAGGTGTCCTCGCAGGCGATGTGGCAGCGGCCGCATTTGATGCAGAGGTCCTGGTCGATCTTGGCCTTGGCGATGTAGTTCAGGTTGAGATACTGCCAGTCCGACACATTCGGAACCGCGCTGCCGACGAACTGGTCGACGGAGGTGTAGCCCTTCCGGTCCATCCAGTCGCTGAGACCTTCGATCATGTCTTCGACGACCTTGAACCCGTAGGTCATGGCCGCTGTGCAGACCTGAACCGACCCGGCGCCGAGCGCCATGAATTCGGCCGCATCCTTCCACTCTGTCACGCCGCCGATGCCGGAAATCGGCAGACCGTGCGTTTCGGGGTCGCGGGCGATCTCGGCAACCATGTTGAGGGCGATCGGCTTGACCGCCGGGCCGCAATAGCCGCCATGCGCGCCCTTGCCGTCGACCGACGGCGACGGCGCCATCTCGTCAAGATCGACGCCCATGATCGAATTGATGGTATTGATCAGCGACACCGCGTCCGCCCCGCCTTCCTTGGCGGCGCGTGCCGGCTTGCGCACATCGGTGATGTTCGGTGTCAGCTTCACGATGCAGGGCATGCGCGAGTGTTTCTTGACCCAGCGCGTTACCATCTCAATGTATTCGGGTACCTGGCCGACAGCGGAGCCCATGCCGCGCTCGCTCATCCCGTGCGGGCAGCCGAAATTGAGTTCCACGCCGTCGGCTTCGGTCTCTTCGACACGCCTGAGGATGTCGATCCAGTTCTGTTCCTCGCACGGCACCATCAGCGAGACCACGAGGGCCCGGTCCGGCCAGTCGCGCTTGACCCGCTTGATTTCCTGAAGGTTGACCTCCAGCGGACGGTCGGTGATCAGCTCGATATTGTTGAGGCCGATCAGCTGCCGGTCCTTGCCGTGAATGGCGCCGTAGCGCGGGCCGTTGACATTGACCACGGCCGGGTCTTCGCCGAGCGTTTTCCAGACGACGCCACCCCAGCCGGCCTTGAAGGCGCGGACGACGTTGTATTCCTTGTCCGTCGGTGGCGCGGAGGCCAGCCAGAACGGGTTGGGCGATTTGATTCCGATGAAATCTGTACGAAGGTCAGCCATTTTGCCTCTCCCCTAAATCCGAAACGCGGCGCGCTGCTTACGCGCTCAAGGCGGCGTTGATGCTTTCCGCGGCGATTTTCCCGTCTTCGACGGCGGTAACCGTGAGGTCTTCACCGCCCAGAACGCAGTCACCGCCAGCCCAGACATCGCCAAGGCTTGTCTTGCGGTCCACATCGACGACGATCCGGCCCTTTTCAAGCGAAAGCGAGGCGTCGAGGTCGTCATGGACGAGCGTCTGGCCCACGGCCTTGAACACCATGTCGGCGCGCAGCGACACGATCTCGCCGGTTCCCTGGAGCGACCCGTCTGCGCCGGTCGTCGTGCGCTCAAGCTCGATCGAACTGATATGTCCGTCTTCGACCGAAAGCGCATGCGGCTGGGCATTGGTCAGGATCTTCACACCTGACGTCTGCGCGAGATCCTGCTCGAACTTCGAGGCGTTCATGCGATCCTGGCCACGCCGGTAGACGATTGTGACGTCCTCGGCGCCGAGAAGCTTCTTCTGAACGGCAATATCGACCGCCGTCATGCCGCCGCCGATCACCACGATGTGCCGTCCGACCGGCAGCTTGCCGAGTTCTTCTGCCTGCCGGATGTCGGAGATGTAGTCGACCGCGTTCAGAACGCCGCCATGGTTCTCGTTCTCCTTGCCGAGTGCATTGACGCCGCCGAGACCGACTGCCAGGAAAACGGCGTCGTGGGTTGCCCGCAGTTCGGCAAGGTCGAGATTTTCGCCGAGGCGCATGCCGGTTTTCAACTCAATGCCGCCGATGGTGAGAATGAACTCCACTTCGCGTGCGGCAAAATTGTCGACTGATTTGTAGGACGCGATTCCGTACTCGTTCAGCCCGCCGGCCTTGTCGCGCGCATCGAAAAGCGTGACATCGTGGCCATGAACCGCAAGCCGGTGCGCGCAGGACAGACCCGCCGGGCCGGCCCCCACGACGGCAACTTTCTTGCCGGTCGAAGCCGCTCGCGTGAACGGTGTTTCGTCATGCCCGGACATGTAGTGATCCGTCGCGTAGCGCTGGAGCTGCCCGATCTTGACCGGCTTGCCTTCCGCGACTTCGCGCACGCAGACCTGCTCGCAGAGCGTTTCCGTCGGACAGACGCGGGCGCACATGCCGCCAAGGATGTTCTGCTCGAAGATCGTCTTGGCCGAGCCGTCCGGATTTCCGGTCGAAATCTGGCGGATGAACTGGGGGATGTCGATGCTTGTCGGGCAGGCTTGCATGCAGGGCGCGTCGTAGCAGAAATAGCACCGGTCGGCTTCGACCTGCGCTTCGTGCGGTTCCAGCAGCGGGTGAAGGTCGCTGAAGTTCTCCGCGTATGCATCCTGGTGCAGGCGTCCGGCGGCAATATCCGGGCCGGCTTTGGTCTGGGTCATTTCGATCTCCGGAAGGTTGGCGATCACATGTCGGTTTGGCCTCCTTCTTTCGAGGAAGCTCTGGGGGTATTGGGCAAAAATTTGAACAGTTAGTCAAATTTTTTTTAGAACAATTAAAAACTTGAAGAAAAAAGTCAGAAATAAACTGCTTTAGTCGCAGGGAGTTAGGTGAAAAATTCAGCCTGCACAAATATATGGCATGGGGCCGAATTGGGTAGGAAAATCAGAGGAGAAGACGCAATTTCCGGTTCATGCCGATGAGGCTGGATGGTGCAGCGGCCGCGACGCATTGATGCTGCGCCGGCTGATGAGCGTTTGCCGCATAGCGGCAAGTCGAGCGCCCAGGCCTCGCACAGCCAGGACCGGCAGGCTCAAAGGCCAGAACACGGACACGCAAAAGATCCGGAGGAAACGGATGTGCGTGTTCTGGAAGTCATCCAGAAACCCGGATGTCGAACGGATCAGAATCACGAGGGTCACCGCACCATAGACCATGGCGCCGATCGTAAATCCGATAATCATTTTGCTACCCACTTCCGGCGAAACGCAATCGCAACACGGACAAGTCGCCCACGAGCCCGGCTGCGATCATCCACCGACCACATTGCACCCGTGAAGGTTATCGCGGAATGTGGTTCAAGTGCCGTAAGGACAGGTTTACGCACAGGTCATTCTGCTTTTTGCACAGAAAAGACGGTTTTATTTCAGCGGCGGACCGAGAAACTCGACTTGCCACTTGCGGCTGAAAGCGTTGAGCACCTCGGTGTCAGGCCGCCCTCCTTTCATGACGTCAGCAAGGCCTGCGAAGAAGCGGGACGCGTCGAGCGCCGGGCAGATGATGATGAACTGCCTGGCCGGTGTGTCGCCGTCATTGCGGAACGCGTGGACGCTGCCGCCCGGGATGGTCACGACATCCCCTGTTTCAGCGTAAAAACGTTTGCCGTCTATTTCGTAGAGGTACCGGCCCTCGATCACGCGGAAGATTTCCGTTTCCGGATGACGGTGAAGCGGCGGCCCGAACCCGGGCGCGTTCTCCGTTTCGATGATGCTCATTGCGCCGTTGCTCTGCGCCGGCTCCATGCGGACCGTCAGCTTCAGTCCGATCTCGGGAATTGCCAGCACTGGCGTTTCGGCGTCGGCGCCTTCAAGTTTGGAATGGAAAAAATTGAACTCCATCAGACGTTCCCTTGGCCAATAAGGGGGAAACTGCTTACTCCGGATACCAGAGCCGGGCCTTTTCCGCGCCGCGCTCGATAATCACATGACCGTTGGCGAAAACGCGGTAGGCATGGCTCCAGTCGCCGTCCGGCCATTTGATCCGGATATTCGCCCTTTCTGCAACGCCCAGGCCGAAATGCACGAAGCCCATCTGCCCGGATGCATGCCCGCCGCCGACCTGGATGTCCTTCACGACCGTCCGGTTGCCGGTTTTCACACTGATCTTTGCGCCGACCGCGCGCGTGTTGACCTTGCCTGGCTGACGGACATCGACCGCCAGCCAGTTGCCGAGCGGACGCGGCCCGGTTTCCGACCCGTGCCCGAGATTGCGGAACAGGCTCACGGGCGCGGCACGGTTGACCACGACCAGATCGAGCAGGCCGTCCGCGTTGAAATCGGCAAGTCCGGCCCCGCGTCCCCGTCGGTCCAGTCCGATGCCGGAAAGATCGCCCGCTTCGACGAATTTGCCGTTCCACTGACCGATAAGCAGGTTGTCAGGATCGAAGGCCGCAAAATCCGGCATGGCCTCTACATTGCCCTTTGCAATGTAGAGATCCCAAAGTCCGTCATTGTTGACGTCCTGGAACTCGGAGTGCCAGCCCGTGGATGGCTTGAGATCCTCGCCCGCATAAGGACGGTGCGCCGTCACGCCGAGATCGAAGGCGATATCCTGGTAGACGGGAACGGTCTCATCCGTTTCCACGTCCAGTTTCTGAAGCTTGGTGTCGCCCATGCTGGTGAGCGCGTATTCTGGAAAGCCGTCCACGTCCAGATCGACGGATGCGATGCCCATGCCCCAGATCTTCAGATGCTGCCAGCCGTCCGTCTTGCGGTAGGGGCGCGGCGGCCGATTGGGGGGTACTGCCCAGAGCTGTTCCTGGCCGCCGCGATAGTAATGACGGTCGTTGGAGACCCTCAAGGATGGTTCACCAGACCGGTTCCAGTCGGTGAAGAGGATCGAAAGCGCACAATATCCGGGCGAAAGGCGCACCGGTTCCGGGTAGGAAAGCGCGCCGTTGTCCCCCTTTTCCGGACGGAACAGGAAATTGTCGTGACAGGTGCCCCAGGGCGCACCGGGCTGCGAGCGATCCACATAGTTGCCGAAGGCGAGCGTCGGAAACTCAAGACCCGCTTCATAGGTCGCGGAAAAGGCGGTGGTCCACTCGCGTCCGCCGTTGAACGACAGGGAGCGGTTTGCGACATCAAAACTGCAGTCGCCCTTGCCCTTCAGCAGCAGGTTCTCGCCAAGACGCAAAAGCACCAGATCGAGAATGTCGTCATTGTCGAAGTCGAGGGGATAGGCACCAAGGACCTTGGCCGTGCTCTTGCCGTCGACGGACAGGTCGGTGGCGGAAAAGCGCAGGGCGCCGCTGGTCGGGCTCCGGTTCACGAACAGCTGTGCCGGGTTTTTCCCGCCAGCCAGAAAAAGGTCCGGCCGCCGGTCGCCGTTGCAGTCGAAGATTGCGGAGCCACCGCCGACGAAATATTCCCATGCGCCGTCGTAGCTGTGATCAATGCCGGCACTTCTTGCCTCTTCGACAAATGTCGGCACAGGGGCCACGGATCCTCGTGTTTCCTCTGCCTTGGACGGGAGCGTCATTGCGGCACAGGCGGCGAACGCCAGAAAGGCCGGCCTTCCTTGAGCGATGGGCCTCATGGCGCAATCTCCAGGCTGCGCAGGAAGGCGATAATCGATTGACGGTCGCTTTCCGCAAGATCGGCATAGGCATCGCGGCTGGCTTTCGCAGCCCCGCCATGCGCCAGGATCGCCTCTTCGAGGGTCGTCAGGTCACCCCGGTGTCCATAGGGAGCCGTGCTGCCGATGCCCCAGAGCTCTGCGGTTATGAAGACATCCCGTGCAACGAACCGCTGCGCAAGGAGTTCGTTGCCGAAGGTATCGGTTTGGGCATCCGCGATCCGGTGGCGTTTCAGGTCGCCGAAAAGAGGAACCAGAACCCGTCCCTTGTCGTCCTTCGGCAGCGCCTGGACCCAGTCCAGCGTCGCAAGATCAAGGGCCAGGGGATGTTCCAGGTCGCTCTGGCGCAGCGTGCCGGCCGTGTCGAACGGGCCGGGATCGTGGAAAACCAGCGAGTCCAGCGGCAGGGACGGCCTGTGGCAAGTGGCACAGCCGATGTCAGCAAAGGTCCGTTCGCCTTTTGCGCTGGCGCTTTGCCAGATGTCGGGCAGGCCGCTTTTGCGCGTCGGTGCGGGCAGTGTTGCCTGCCAGGCCACCAGCGCCGAAATCTGACCGGCGGACATCTCGGCGGCATAGCCGTCAGCGTCAAAATCGTCGGTGCCGGTCCACATCGGCCCGAACCGCTCTGTCGGCTGGATCCCGTGGTGATGGTTCATCGCGTTGACCGTGAACTGGCGCAGCGACACGATCACGCCCTTCTGGCTGAACGGCCGGATTGTCAGGTCGTCGTCGACGCCGTCGAGCGCGGAAACGTCCAGCGTGCCGTCCGGATAGGCGGTGATGCTGCCGAATGAAACATCCTTGGTGGAGAGCGAAACCGTTTCCGGCTGTCCGCCGGACCGTGCAGCCTTCAGCGCGGCGCTTCGTTGCGCACGAAGTTCGGTTGTCATTTCCCGGGCCAGCAGCTCGATCAGGCCGGCGCCCTGGAGCGCGTTGGTGTTGCGCTCGTTTGAAAACTGCGGGTCGATCGTATCGAAATCGGCGCTTTCGAACCCCTCGGAAACGAAGACGTTGGCCGTGAAGGACCCGGCCCCGCCGACAACCGGCTCGTTGTGGCAGGAAGCGCATGCATTGGCGTCGGGACCTGCGAGCCGCTGGAACGTGAGGTGCGACTGGCGGCGGACCTTGGTCGGAACAATGGCCCCGGTCGCATCCGGCCGGCCCGCCCCGTCGAGGCTGGTGAACTTGGCGGCGAAGAGATGTTCTCCCAGCGGCTGCAGCACCTCGATGGGGTCCTGGCCGGAAGCGGCCAGTTGATTGATGTCGATATCCTCCTGGATCGCCTTCTCGCTCCAGGGAGGAAGGTCCGGATCCGCAAGCGCCGGTGTCTGCCAGACCAGCCCGGCAAGGGCCGCCGTCAGGGCAAGTCTCGAAAGGCCCGTCACGCCGATAACTCCTGACTGTCTTCACGCCCGGCAGCATTGCCGCGGGTTGACGCTGCGCCGAGAAAATCCTTGTCGAGACGCTCCATCGATTGCGCGATCAGACCGCTTCGAATGAAGTCCTCGTTCCAGGGCATGACGTCGAGCGAGAAATTGTTCCTGAGATCGGCGACAAGCGCTTCCTCAAGACCCTCCCACATGGATTTTTCCATGAAGGAGAAGGCGCGTACGGCGGCACCGGTCAGGACGACGCGTTTCGGATCGATCATCGCGATCACCCGGGCAATCCCGTAGCCGAGAACCCGGCCGGCGTCCTGAAAGGCCTTGAGAGCATCCTGGTCACCTGCAGCCGCGCGCTCCAGGAGCTGCGCCAGGCCACGCACCCCGGCCTTGATGCTGACCGGGTCGGTGTCTTCGGGAAGATGGCTGGCGGCGCGTATCAGGGCATAGTCCGAGAGATAGGCTTCCAGGCAGCCACGCTTGCCGCAGCGGCAAAGGGCACCGCCCGGAATGTGATTCGCGTGCCCGAACTCCGCGGCGGTGCCGCTGGCACCGGAGAACAGCTGGTTGTTGAGATAGAGGCCCATGCCGACACCGTAGTCCAGCATGATCACCGCGAAGGTGCCGCTATAGCGATTGGGATCGGACCAGTGCAGGGCTTCCGTTATCATGTTGGTATCATTGGAGATGTAGCACTCGGCACCGAAGGCCTCCTGCAGCGGTGCAACAACCGGAATGCCGCGCCCCGAAAAGGCCGGGCTCCAGGCGACCTGCCCCGTTTCCGTTTCAACGACCCCCTGCGCCGCGACACCGATCTCGCAGACATGCGCGGCGTCGACCCCCGCCTCGTCGAGGAAACTTCGGATCGCCGCGATGATGGTCTGCGGAAAACTGCCGGCGTCCGCGGCCGTGCTGTCGAACTTGATTCGCCGGTCCAGGACAACCTCACCGGCGAAATTGACCAGCGAGAGGTCGATATTGTTGACCGACAGGCGGGCGCAGATAATGAAAACGGCCCCTGGAGAAAGTTTCAGCAGGGTTCTCGGACGGCCGCGCGCCTGCGGTGCCTTGGGTTCTTCGCTCTCCAGGCTGACGATCAGTCCCTGATCCAGAAGATCGGAGGTGATCGCGGTCACGGTTGCCGGGCTCAGGCGCGTGATCTGGCCGAGATCGATCCGCGCCATCGGGCCGCTTCTGCGCAGCGCC
This sequence comes from Roseibium sp., assembly GCF_965232425.1. GTDB lineage: Bacteria > Pseudomonadota > Alphaproteobacteria > Rhizobiales > Stappiaceae > Roseibium. The sequence goes on along the minus strand of NZ_OZ246971.1, from coordinate 1,953,355 downwards.
TGGAGTACAATGCTTCGGTTTTGCCGCCGGATCTGGTCCCGGTCCGCCTTGCGTGTCATGCTCGCTCAGCTCTTCTCAAGGTGTTTCCTCTGTCCCGGGTTTCTCCCGGTTTTTCTCTGTTCCGTCGGCATTTTATAGCCGCTTCGGACAGAGTTTTGCAAAACCATGTTGACAGGAGCGACGCTTTCCTGCAACTTTTTTTCGGACACCAAAAAAAATAACAACAAGGCTGTCCCTTTTGCGGCGCTGCAACAAAGCGCCGACTGACAAAGTGCATTTTTCGGTTCGGCTGACACGCAGGCCGCGCCAACTGGAGGAAACATCGCAATGCGTAAAATTACCACTTTGCTGGCGGGCGCTCTGCTGTCCGCGACCGCTCTGACCGCCGCCCAGGCAGACGACATTGTTGTTGGCGTCAGCTGGTCGAATTTCCAGGAAGAGCGCTGGAAGACCGACGAAGCAGCCATCAAGGGCGCTCTGGAAGCGGCCGGCGCGAAGTACATCTCTGCCGACGCGCAGAGCTCTTCCGCGAAGCAGCTGTCCGACGTCGAAGCTCTGATCGCCCAGGGTGCAACGGCCCTGATCATCCTGGCGCAGGACGCCCAGGCGATCGGCCCGGCTGTCCAGGCTGCTGCCGATGAAGGTATCCCGGTCGTCGGCTACGACCGTCTGATCGACGACTCCCGCGCCTTCTACCTGACCTTCGACAACGTCGAGGTCGGCCGCATGCAGGCCGCAGCCGTTCTCGCGGCCCAGCCCAAGGGCAACTATGTCATGATCAAGGGTTCCCCGACCGATCCGAACGCGGACTTCCTCCGCGGCGGTCAGCAGGAAGTCCTGCAGGCAGCGCTTGATTCCGGCGACATCAAGATTGTCGGCGAGGCCTACACCGATGGCTGGCTGCCGGCGAACGCACAGCGCAACATGGAGCAGATCCTGACGGCCAACGACAACAACGTCGATGCCGTGGTCGCCTCCAATGACGGCACAGCCGGCGGCGTTGTCGCTGCACTGACCGCACAGGGCATGGAAGGCATTCCGGTCTCCGGTCAGGACGGCGATCATGCGGCCCTGAACCGCGTTGCCAAGGGCACGCAGACCGTGTCGGTCTGGAAGGACGCGCGTGAGCTCGGCAAGGCTGCCGGCGAAATCGCCGTCGCGCTTGCCGGCGGTTCGGAAATGTCGGCCGTGGACGGTGCCGGCAGCTGGACGTCGCCGGGTGGCACGGAACTGACCGCCAAGTTCCTGGCGCCGCTTCCGATCACCAAGGACAATCTGAGCGCGGTAGTCGATGCGGGCTGGATCTCCAAGGACGATCTGTGCCAGGGCGTGTCCGGCGGACCGGCTCCCTGTAACTGATAGACTTGCCGAAAGCGCGGCCCCGGACGTAAGATCGGGGCCGCAATAAAACGGGTGCATCAAGGCACCGCGGGCAGACCACCCGGCACACTTGCGAAATGGTCTCCAAGCAGGAGTTACCCTGATGTCCGACACCGCTCTGCCCGGCTCGAACCGCCCGGCGGCCCGAAACTTGTTTGCCGCGTTGCAGCTCGACACGCGTCTTTTGGGCATGATCGGCGCGTTTGTTGTCCTGTGCCTCGTCTTCAACGTGTTCACAGACGGCCGCTTTCTGACGCCGCGAAATATCTTCAATCTGACGATCCAGACCGTCTCCGTCGCGATCATGGCGACAGGAATGGTGTTTGTCATCGTGACCCGCCACATCGATCTGTCTGTCGGTTCCCTTCTGGCGACCGTTGCCGCTGTCATGGCGGTGGTGCAGACGGATCTTCTTGCACATCCCGATGTGCTCGGGTTGGGTCATCCGGCGATCTGGGTTCTCGCGCTTATCGCCGGGATTTGTGTTGGTGTCGCGATCGGCGCCTTCCAGGGCTGGATGATCGGCTATCTCGGCATTCCGGCTTTCATCGTCACGCTGGGCGGCCTCCTGGTGTGGAGAAACGTGGCCTGGTTCATCACCTCCGGCCAGACGATCGGCCCGCTGAACGAGACCTTCACAATGCTCGGGGGCATCGGCGGCACGATGGGCGAAACCGCGTCCTGGATCTTCGGTCTTCTTGCGGTTGGCATCGTTCTGTGGCTTCAGGTCGCCTCGCGCCGCCGCCGCGCTTCTCACGGCTTTCCGGTCAAGCCGGTCTGGGCCGAGCTCGCTCTGGGAGCAATCACGACAGTCGCCATTCTCGGCTTTGTGGCGATCCTGAACGCCTATCACATTCCGGCTGCACGCCTGAAACGGATGTTCGAGGCGGTCGGCGAGACGATGCCGGAGGGGCTTGAGGTCGGCTACGGCATTCCCTACTCGGTGGTGTTGCTGATCCTCGTGGCGGTTGCCATGACGGTGGTTGCGCGCCGCACGCGTCTCGGGCGCTACATATTCGCAACGGGCGGCAATCCGGACGCGGCGGAGCTGTCCGGCATCAACACGCGGTTCCTGACGGTCAAGATCTTCGCGATCATGGGTGGGCTTTGTGCGCTTGCCGGGGCCGTTGCCTCGGCCCGTCTCGGGTTCTCGACAAATGACATCGGCACACTGGACGAACTGCGCGTCATCGCGGCAGCCGTGATTGGCGGGACAGCGCTCGCCGGCGGCGTCGGCACGATCTACGGCGCAATCCTCGGCGCATTGATCATGCAGTCCCTGCAATCCGGCATGGCGATGGTCGGCGTCGACGCCCCGCTGCAGAACATTGTGGTCGGCGTGGTCCTGGTCGTGGCCGTCCTGGTCGATATCATCTACCGCAAGCGGACGGGAGAGTAAGACATGGCAACACCTCTCGTAGAAATGAAGGACATGTGCATTTCCTTTGGCGGGGTGCACGCCGTCGATCATGTCACGGTGGATCTGTTCCCCGGTGAAGTCGTCGGACTTCTGGGCCACAACGGCGCCGGCAAGTCGACCCTGATCAAGATCCTCTCCGGGGCCTACAAGGCCGACAGCGGCCAGATCCTGATCAATGGCGAGGAAGCGCATATTCACTCGCCGAGGGATGCACGCTCCTACAACATCGAGACGATCTACCAGACGCTTGCTCTGGCGGACAATCTCGATGCCGCGTCGAACCTTTTCCTCGGCCGCGAGCTGACGACACCGCTCGGGTTCGTGGATGACGATGCCATGGAAGCGGAAACCCGCAAGATCATGGGCAAGCTCAACCCCAACTTCAAGAAGTTCCACGCTCCGGTGAAGGCTCTCTCCGGCGGTCAGCGCCAGTCGGTTGCCATCGCACGCGCGGTCTACTTCAACGCCAAGATCCTGATCATGGACGAACCAACCGCTGCGCTCGGCGTGCACGAGACGCAAATGGTGGCCGAACTGATCGAGGAACTGAAGAAGCAGGGGCTCGGCATCTTTCTGATCAGCCACGACATCCATGACGTTTTCGCGCTCTGCGATCGCCTGGCCGTCATGAAGAACGGTCAGCTGGTCGGCAGCGCGAAAACCACGGACGTGACCGACGATGACGTTCTTGGCATGATCATCCTCGGCAAGTGTCCTCCCGGTGCAACACCGGGTCCGGGCGCTCTTGTGGAAGAAGAGGCAGCAAGCTAAACCGGACCGGTCTGCGCTGGAACATGCGCAGACCGGTTGCATTCATGCATTTTGGAGCCGTGACCTCATGTCGGGGACCGGCTTTCCTTTGGGCGAATTCTGAGGAACGCACCTCATGTTTATCGGTCTCGATATCGGCACAAGTTCCGTCAAAGCCATCCTGCTCGGTGAGGATCAATCCCTGATCGCCTCGGCGACCGCTGATCTCACGGTGGAGCGGCCGCATCCCGGTTGGTCCGAACAGGATCCCGACAGCTGGTGGCGCGCCTGTGAAATCGTGCTCGACGCCCTGAAGGCCGAAGCCCCGAAAGCGCTCGCCGCCGTCAGGGGCATCGGCCTCTCCGGTCACATGCACGGCGCAACGCTGCTCGGCGGCGACGGCCGCCCGTTGCGGCCATGCATCCTGTGGAACGATGGCCGGTCCGGCAAACAGTGCGAGGAGCTGACCGCGCGCGAACCGAAGTTTCAGACGTTGGGCGGAAATCTGGTGATGCCCGGCTTCACCGCCCCCAAGCTGCAATGGGTGCGCGAAAACGAGCCTGAAATTTTCGCCAAGACGGACATGGTCCTGCTGCCCAAGGACTATGTGCGCTTCAAGCTGACCGGCGGGTATGCAGGTGACATGTCCGATAGCGCAGGAACCTTGTGGCTGGACGTGGCGCGGCGCGACTGGAGCGACGACCTGCTTGCCGCGACCGGCCTCGACCGCAGCAAGATGCCCCGGCTCGTGGAGGGCTCCGAAAGCTCCGGAACGCTGAAAGCGGATCTCTGTGCGCGCTGGGGATTTGACACGCCGCCGGTCGTTGCCGGCGGTGGCGGCGACAACGCTGCGTCAGCCTGCGGTGTCGGCGCGGTCGATCCCGGATCCGCCTTCGTTTCGCTCGGAACCTCGGGTGTCCTGTTCGTGACCAATGACCGGTTCTCTCCGAATGTCGGGGGTGCGGTGCATGCCTTCTGCCACGCCGTGCCGCAGACCTGGCACCAGATGGGCGTCATCCTGTCGGCAACTGACAGTCTCAACTGGCTGGCGGGGATCCTGAAGAAGTCGCCTGGAGACCTGACGCAGGCACTCGGGCGCGTCGCCGGTCCCTCGACGGTGTCGTTCCTTCCCTATCTCGGCGGCGAGCGCACGCCGCACAACGACGTCGATATCCGCGCCGGTTTCGCCGGCATCTCGCACGAAACCGATGATGCCGTTTTGACCCATGCCGTCCTCGACGGTGTCGCCTTCGCGCTGAAGGACTGCCTGGAAGCGCTGAGCGTCGCGGGCACCCGGATTGACCGGGTTCTTGCAGTGGGTGGCGGCTCGCGCTCGCACACCTGGCTGGAGATCATCGCCAGCCTCTTGAACGTGACCGTTGATGTGCCGGTGGACGGCGATTTCGGTGCTTCGCTGGGGGCCGCGCGTCTCGGCCAGGCTGCCGCGCTTGGATCAACGGACGGGATCTTCGGCAAACCGGCGCTTCAGACAAGCATCGATCCGGTTCCGTCCCTTACTGAACACTACGCCGAGGCCTACGGCCACTGGCGCAAACTTTATCCGGCATTCAAGCAAGCCGGCTTCTGAGGAGCAAGACATGAACACTGGGTTCTTTGGCGATCTGCAGCCAATTCAATATTCCGGACCAGACAGCCGCGATCCGCTGACTTACCGGCACTACAACAAAGACGAAGTCGTTCTTGGCAAGCGGATGGAAGATCATCTGCGCCTGGCCGTCTGCTACTGGCATAATTTCTGCTGGCCGGGCGGTGACCCGTTCGGCGGGGAAACCTTCATGCGTCCGTGGATGGCGCCGGGCGGTGACCCGATGGAGCAGGCCCGCTTCAAGGCGGATGTCGCGTTCGAGATGTTCCAGATCCTCGGAATGCCGTTCTTCACCTTTCACGACCGCGATATCGCGCCGGAAGGCGCGACGCTGGCAGAAAGCAACGCCAATGTGAATGCCATTGCCGATATCTTCGAAACCAAGATGGCCGACACCGGCATCGGGCTTTTGTGGGGAACGGCGAACATGTTCTCCAACCGCCGCTTCATGGGCGGCGCCGCGACCAACCCTGACCCGGATGTCTTTGCCTATGCGGCTGCCCAGGTGAAGAACGCCATGGATGTCACCTACCGCCTGAAGGGGCAGAACTACGTGCTCTGGGGTGGCCGCGAGGGTTACGAAACACTGCTCAACACGAATGTGAAGCAGGAACTCGACCAGCTTGGCCGGTTCCTCAACATGGTCGTTGAATACAAGCACAAGATCGGCTTCACCGGCACCATCCTGATCGAGCCCAAGCCGCAGGAACCCAGCAAGCACCAGTATGACTACGACGTTGCGACCGTGTTCGGCTTCCTCAAGGCCTACGGCCTCGAAAACGAAGTCAAGATGAACATCGAGCAGGGGCATGCAATTTTGGCCGGCCATTCCTTCGAGCATGAACTGCACATGGCACGCTCCCTCGGCATCCTGGGGTCCGTCGACATGAACCGGAACGACTACCAGTGCGGCTGGGACACGGATCATTTCGGCATGAATGTGCCCGAACTGGCACTTGCCTATTACGAGATCCTGATGGATGGCGGCTTTACCACCGGCGGAACCAATTTCGACGCCAAGCTGCGCCGTCAGTCCCTCGACCCGGTTGACCTCATCCAGGCCCATGTCGGCTCGGCCGATGCCATTGCACGCGGCCTGAAGGCGGCGGCTGCCATGATCGAGGACGGCCGGCTGAAAGGCTTCGTGGATGATCGCTACCAGGGCTGGAAAAAGCCGGAAAACGTCGAAATCCTGAACGGTGGCTCGTCGCTCGAAGCTCTCGCGGACCGCGTCCACAGCGCCGATCTGGAACCGCAACCCAAATCCGGCCGCCAGGAATATCTGGAAAGCCTCGTCAACCTGTTCGTCTGAGTTCGGGTATCGTCCGGTTTGCTGCGCATGCAGCGAACCGGGACGACAATAAGTGCGACCGACGAGGTCAGTTTTTTCTCCCATTCTTTCAAGCCACTCCGTCATTGCAGGGCTTGACCCTGCAATCCACTCCGTTAGCTCCCGGTGCGGGAAACCCATCGAGTGGCACCGGATCGGCATGGATGCCATGGTCGAGCCATGGCATGACTGGTCGTGGTGTTTCAGCATCGGACACCTCTTTCCGGTGGTCATTGCAGGGCTTGACCCTGCAATCCATGCCGTTTGCGCTCGGATTCGGAAGCTTATCGAGTGCCACTGGATCGGCATGACCGTTGAGTGTGAAACACCTCATCCTGAGGAAGCGCGGCAGCGCTGTCTCGAAGGATGGGCCACGCCCTCCGATTTTGCCGCCCATCCTTCGAGACGGGCCTTCGGCCCTCCTCAGGATCAGGATGTATTCGGGGTCAAGGTCCGCGCGTGCATACCCTTCACGCCGCAGGTGGCTTCTGCTTCGCTTTCTGACGCCGGCACCTGTCCGAGCAGTAGCGTACCTCGTCCCAGGACCGTTCCCACTTCTTCCGCCATGTGAACGGCCGCCCGCAGGCGGGGCAGGTCTTCCTGGGCAGGTCGGATTTCCTGCGCATCTTCATGAGGAGCTTTCGAACAGATCAGTCTGATCCGGTGAACTCTTCGCACGCGTGCGACGGCGGGTGCGCTCCTGGCCGCGCATGGGTATGCCGCTTTTCCGGCTACCGTGCTTTTGCTGAATGTCCGCCGCCTTGCCGCGAAACGACTGCCCTTTCCTGATGGCCCAGACCTTCTCGCGTGCTTCTTTCGCTGCACGCAGGTGATCGACGATCGGAAACGGGTAGGTTTTGCCGAGAACCTTTCCAGCCCCGTCCGCCTTCCAGGGTTGATGAACAAGCTGGCCGTCCAGGCCCGCAAGTTCCGGCACCCAGCGGCGCACGAACGTGCCGTCCGGGTCCTGGTCCAGTCCTTGTTTGACCGGATTGTAGATGCGGATCGTGTTGATGCCGGTGGTGCCGGATTGCATTTGCACCTGGGGCCAGTGAATGCCGGGCTCGTAATCCGTGAACAGCCGCGCCAGATGTTCCCCGGGCGCCCGCCAGTCCAGCCAGAGGTGATAGCTTGAAACCGCGATCAGCATCGCCCGCATGCGGAAGTTCATCCAGCCGGTCGCTGCGAGGCAGCGCATGCACGCGTCGACGAACGGCAGGCCGGTTTCGCCCGCCTGCCAGGCGTTGAGCCTCGTTTCGTCCGGCGTGGACGGACGCAGGCCATCATAGGCGCCGTGCAGGTTCTGGTTCTCCAGCCGCGTCTCGTCTTCAAGCTTCTGCATGAAATGGCAATGCCAGTGCAGGCGGCCGGAGAAGGATCGCATGGCGCCCTGCCAGGTCGTGCGGCCGGCAAAAGTGCTTTGCTTCAGCTCGCGCTGCCGCGCCCAGGCCGCCTGCGCGGTTTCGCGCATCGAGACCGTGCCGAAGGTCAGGTGCGGGGACAGTCTTGAACATGCATCGAACGCGCGCACGGGCGTTGCCATGGCGGCGCGGTAGGTCTTGCCGCGTGAAAACAGGAAGCTCTCCAGCGTGGAGAGCGCACGGGACCGGCCGCCTTGCTGGCGTCCCGGGCAAGGAACGTCGGCAAGTCCAAGCTCCTGAAGGCCGGGCGGATGACCGGGATCGATCCCCGGAAGCGGCTCCAGATGGGGCGGTTCGATCGTCGCCTCGGCCATGAACCCGTCCCACTTTCGGGCCCAGCCGTCGCGGCTTTTCAGGCCGCGCAGGACACCGGTCTGCCGGCATTCGGTCCAGGCGATCCCCTTCGACCGGCACCAGCCGGCAACACGCTTGTCGCGCGCGAAGGTCCAGGCATTCCCCGTTTCCTCATGAGACCACAGACCTGCGATCGGATGCGCCCTGGAGAGCTCCTCGAGAACGCCGGTGACGTCTCCGGTTCGAATGATCAGCGTCTGGCCGAGCTGGGCCAGTTCCCGCCTGAGGTCTTGAAGGCATTCGAGAAGGAAAGAGAAATGCCGGGCTGATGCATCCGGCAGCTGCCAGAAGTCCGGTTCGAAGACATAGAGCGGAACAACGGGATCGCCGCGCAAGCTGGCGCGCTTGAGCGCAGCGTGATCGTGCACGCGAAGATCCTTTTTGAACCAGACGACCTGTACAGCTGTACCCAAGGCTAATCCGCTTGAAAGTGGGTTGCGATGCTCTTTCTACGCACGAGTTCTGCAACGGATCGCGGCATCTCCGGCCCAGCCTGGGGTGGGATCACAGACCCTCGAAAAAGCGCTTTCCGTCCGGATCGGAGAGATCGTGCAGCCGGTTGGCCGCATGGCGGGCAAAGCGATGGGTCACCGATTTGCGCGTCGCCGCGGCGAGCTTGTGTTCCGGCGCGTCCCGCAGGATTTCCGCTCCGAACCCGTCGGAAACAATCAGGCCGGTATCCTCGGGAAAGATTTCGAGGGGCACATCGGGATGGGTCGCGAAAAACAGGCGGTCGCAATGCTGCCGGTAGTCGGGCCACTTGGTGTCGGCGCGAAAGTCGGCAATCGAGGATTTGACCTCGACGATCCAGAGCTCGTGTTTCGGGCCGATCGCCAGCAGGTCGGCGCGCCGTGCGGACGCAAGCGTGACTTCCGCCAGGCAGGAAAAATCAAGCTGGCGCATCAGCCGCGCGGTGCCGCGCCAGACCTTGAGTGCCGTTTCCGACTGGCGCCCATCGACCAGGGGGTTGTCCAGTCTCAAGCGTCCGGCAGCGGGATGCGTTTCCTGTGTCATAGGAAATTTGTTCCATCTTTGTTCACATATTGCAAGAGCCGTCATTCGGAAACTTCCGCAACGGTCCCAATTTGACTGTTTCAGGATTCAGGCCGTGTCGTTATGCTGCTGTTGCCAGGCCAGGAGGGGGAATGCGCTTTAATCTGATTTGGCAGGGAGTTCTGCTCGCTGCACTGCTTGTTTTGCCATCGACGGCCGGTTTTGCCGCCAAGGGAGACCTTAAGGTTCAGGTGCCGAGATCCGCACCCCTGCTCCAGGGGCGAACCCTCGAACTTCGGTTCGCTGATTTCGCGCAAGGCATCTGGGTCCGGGATCCGGGTGATTGCCCGCCGCCGAGCATAGACCGGAGCGCGCCCGGCAGCGCGCTTGCGATTTATCGCGGCCTCTGGGAAATGCCGGACCGCATCTGTCAGGTCTATGGGGCCGAACTCGGGGGCAGGGACACGCAACGCGCGGCAATCAACTGTCTCTTGAACAACGGCGCGGAGTCGATCGAGCTGGTCACGGTTCAGCCGAGGGGAACCGGCGGTCTCATGGTACAGGAAGGCGAGCGCCCTCCGGTGCATTTCCGTTTTTGCGAGAAGATCACACCGGTCCTGAAGGCGACGGACGACTAAGCCGCCGGCCCTCGTTCACCGGACCGGGTCAACCGGGTGCGCCGGCGCGCCTTGCCGGTGTGCGCGCGCCAGCCATTTGCACAGCCGGCGGATCGAGCGTGCACAGGGCGTCATACTGGCTCAGAAAAACGCGCCCGGTCAGCTGATCCGGGAAATCCGACCGGTTCAAACGGTCCATCACGGGTCCCTTGACTTCGGATAGGTGGAATGTGACGCCAGCATCAAAGAGCCGCTGATTGATTTCCTCAAGGCTTTCAAGCGCGCTTGCATCGATCGCGTTGATGGCCGAGCACATCAGGATGACGTGATCGACCTCAGGGCGTTCTGCAACGAGGGCGTAGATCCGGTCTTCGAGAAAGCGTGAATTGGCGAAAAAGAGGCTCTCGTCGACCCTGACCGTCAGCACCGTCTCGCCGGTCACGACGTTGTGCCGGTCGACATTGCGGAAGTGCTCGGATCCGGGGACGATGCCGACGATGGCCATGTGCGGACGGCTGCTCCGGTAGAGATGGAGGGCGATGGACAGGACCACACCGGAAATCACGCCGGATTCCACGCCGAAGAGCAGCGTGACGGCTATCGTGGCCGCCATGGCTGAAAAGTCGCTCTTCGAATAGCGGAACGTTCGTCTGACGGCGCCGAAGTCGACCAGGGCGAGAACCGCGACGATAATGGTTGCCGCAAGCGTCGCCTGTGGCAAATGGGCCAGCAGCGGCGTCAGCAGGAGGGTGGCAAACGCAATTCCGGCCGCTGTGAAGGCGCCTGCGGCCGGTGTCGCCGCCCCGGCATCGAAATTGACGACGGAGCGCGCGAAACCGCCGGTCACCGGATAGCCTCCGGACAGGGCCGAGGCGATGTTCGCCGAGCCCAGCCCGATCAGTTCCTGGTCGGGTTCGATCCTCTGACGTTTCTTTGCGGCAAGCGTCTGCGCCACGGAAACCGATTCCACGAAACCGATGACGGAAATCAGCAGAGCCGGGCCGGCGAGCGCCAGCCAGAGCTCGCTGTCGAAACCGGGCAGCTGCGGCACCGGCAATCCGGAGGGAATATCGCCGACGACGCGCACACCGCGGTCGCTCAGCTGCAGGGTGTTCGAAAGAACCGTTGTGGCAACAACCGCGGCCACGGGCCCGGCTTTGGTCAGGATGTCGGACAGGAACGGGGCCAGTCCGAGGCCGAGCAGCGTGGCTTTCAACCCTTTGCGCACCCAGAAGAGGAAGGCTGTCACGGTTGCGCCGATGAAAACCGTGATCCAGTTGACGGCGTCGAGGTGCTGGGCGAGCGACAGCAGGATTTCGGTGAGTGTGTGGCCGTGTGACGGAACGCCGAGCACATGTTTCAGCTGGCTTGCGGCGATCAGAAGACCCGAGGCGGTAATGAAACCGGAAATCACCGGGTGGCTCAGAAGGTTGGCCAGGAAACCGAGGCGCAGAAGGCCCATGGCGATCAGCATGAGGCCGGAGAGGAACGCCAGTACGATCGCAGCGCCGAGATATTCGGGTGTGCCCTGCTGCGCGAACTCGCCGACGGCGGAAGCGGTCATGAGCGACACCACGGCGACAGGGCCGACGGCAAGGACCCGGCTGGAGCCGAACAGCGCGTAGGCAACCAGTGGCAGGATCGAGGCATAGAGACCGACCTCCGGCGGCAGACCCGCCAGCAACGCATAGGCAAGCGATTGCGGGATCAGCATGATCGTGACGATCAACGCTGCCACCAGATCACGTGTCGCGGTTTCCCTCGTGTAGGACTTGCCCCAATCGAAAATGGGCAGATAGCGCGTGAGCCGGATCATTGACGGGCCTTGATGGAGACAAGCGGGTGACGGGCAGGACACAGTGGTGTCCCGTCACGGCCGGTTGGGGCGGTGTTTGTTCAGTTCGGACGGTCGCCGGATGCCGGTCGGGTGTCTCCTGCCGTTACGGGCAACCTGGAAACAGTAGTCCCTAGAGCGTGTTGACCGGCACTTTCAGAAACGTTTTGCCGGTTTCGTCTGCCGGTGGCAGTCTGCCGGCACGCATGTTGACCTGCAGCGAGGGGATGATCAGCTTCGGCATGTCGAGCTGAGCGTCGCGCTCGGTGCGGAACTTCACGAATTCTTCCCGGGTCTTGCCGCCGCCGACGTGAATGTTGTGGGCCTTTTCGTCGCCGACCGTGGTCTCCCACTGGATATCGCGCCCGTTGGGGCCGTAGTCGTGGCACATGAACAGGCGCAGATCGTCCGGCAGCGCGAGCACCTTCTGGATGGAATCGTAAAGCTCGGCCGCATCCCCGCCTGGAAAGTCGGCGCGGGCCGAGCCGCCGTCGGGCATGAAGAGCGTGTCGCCGGCGAATGCAGCGTTGCCCATCACATGCACCATGCAGGCGGGCGTATGGCCGGGCGTTGACATGGCGAATGCCGTCATGTTTCCGATCCGGTAGGTGTCGCCGTCCTGGAACAGCCGGTCGAACTGACTGCCGTCGCGCTGGAACTCCGTGCCCTCGTTGAAGACCTTGCCGAAGGTTTCCTGAACGACCGTGATCTTGCCGCCAATGCCCAGTTTGCCCCCGAGACGTTGCTGGATATAGGGCGCGCCGGACAGATGGTCGGCATGGACATGGGTTTCGATGAGCCATTCCAGGACGAGCCTGTTGGCCTCGACATAGGCGATCATTTCGTCTGCGTGATCGTAGGTGATCCGCCCGGCTGCATAGTCGATATCCATGACGCTGTCGACGATTGCGCAGGCGTTTGACGTCGGATCCTTGACGACGTAGCTGATCGTGTTTGTCGCGGCATCGAAAAAGGCCTTCACGTCAGGCTTTGTGTCCATGTCGACAGGGTAGTTGGAACGGGGCATATCGGTCTCCCTGGAAACAGTTGAGCGCACGGGGTGTCAGGCGCCTGCCGGTTGTTCTCCGGCAACGATCCGCGTTGTCCACCTGGCGGCGAGCATCCCGGCGGCAATGGCGGCAGCCGTCACGAGCGGCTCGGCCATTCCCAGTCCAAGCACCGGCACAAGACCGCCCGGGCAGAAGCCGCTCATGCCCCAGCCGATGCCGAAAACAGCCGAGCCGCCGATGAGCTTCATGTCCAGATCCTGCCGGGTCGGCAGGGAGAAACCTGTTGCGAAAAGCGGGTCGTTCATCCGGAAAACCAGCCGGTAGCCGACAGCGGTGACCAGGAGTGCTCCGCCCATGACGAACGCGAGGCTCGGGTCCCAGGTTCCGGCAACGTCGAAGAAGTTCAGGACCTTGGCGGGATTGCCCATGCCCGAGATCAGAATTCCGGTACCGAACACCAGGCCGATGGCAAATGCGGAAAGGACTTTGAGCATATCAACCTCCAAACACGTGACGGATCAGGAAAACGGTGCCGCCGGCCGTTGCCATGAATGTGAGCGTGGCGGTGATCGAGCGGATGGAGAGGCGCGACATGCCGCAGACGCCGTGTCCGCTGGTGCAGCCGGAGCCGAAGGTCACGCCGGCTCCGATGAGGAACCCGCCGGCGATGAGAAGCGCGGGTGACGACGGAATGCTGATTTCAGGAAGCTGTCCCGTCAGCCCGAGAAAAACCAACGGACTGAGCACCATTCCGGCGACGAAGGCGGCGCGCCACGCCCAGTCCTGGTTCAGCCGGAGTGTCAGAAGTCCGTTGACCACACCGCTGATGCCGGCGATACGGCCGAGCGTCGCCATCAGCGCAACGGCGGCAAATCCGATCAGGATGCCACCCGACAGGCTTTGAAAAGGCGTGAATTCAGTCATGGTTCATCCCTTTGATCTTATATTTTCGAATATATGAATATATTGAATCCACTTCAAGCCCTTTTTGCGCCTGGCACCGGTATCAGGGGTCGTGGAGGGGAGATTTGACCCGAAAGGGATATGGCCATGTCGCGACAAAGCTTCGCAACGCAAGCCGACCTGCGGCCTACTTCTTCGGGTCGTCGGCCTTGGTGGAGGCGCTTTTCGTGTCGACCATGCCGAGTACAACCTTGGTGCCGTCCGTGCGGATTTTCTGAGCAGCGCCCGGGACGAGCAAGGCCGGATTTTCGGAATCGGGCGGCGAGTAGAGATCGGTTCTGGGACCCGAAAACTCGCCCATCGGCCTGAGGATGTTCTCATGAACGACACTTCCGAGGAAAAGCGGCTGCAGGCTGCCTTCGTCGAAAACCTGGTACCGGCTCGGCCAGAGCCGAAGTACCCAGCGCCCGCCTTTCTCCTCGTCCGGATCCTTGTGGATGAGGACAAGATCCGGCTGTCTGCCGTTCTGGGTTCTGGGCAGGATCGGCAGCGAATCCGGTGGTGTCTGACCCTCGACGAAACCGCCCGCGGTTGTCAGGTTCCATTTCGGCGGGCGCTGCCATCCGTCTTTCTGAGCGATCGCCGCAAAGGCATCCAGCGGCCCTGCATACTGGATCACGAGCGGCTCCTCCCGGTCGCCGTTGAGTTCGACGCGCCGGTCCGGAAGGGACCGCCATTTTCCCTCGCGCCACTCCGACGCCGTCAGCATCTCCTTGTGAACCTGCGGCTGATAGGTCACCAGGGCCTGGTTGAACGACGACCAGATATGCCAGCCGCCAAACGCCGTCAGGGTCGTGATGACAAGGGCGGCGAGGGTCGTCCGTCCGATTTTCTCGTTGTGGATCGGACCGAAAACGAACGCGAAGGCCGACACCATCGCCGTTCCGAACAAGAGGCCGGCCAGCACGTCGGACATCCAGTGCGCGCCGAGATAAATCCGCGAAAAACCGATGGTGATGACCAGGGCCGCGGACACAGTGAAAACCGTTGCCTTGAGCCAGCGGTTCAGATCATGCGCGATCAGGACGGCGCTGATCCCGAAAAGAACCGCGGTCAGCGTGGCGTGACCGCTCGGAAAGCTGTACGCATCTGCCCCTGCATAGAGCTCGATCGGTCGTGAGCGGTGCAGGATGAGCTTGAACAGGGGGACGAACATCGCCGTTCCGGCCATGGCGATGATAAAGCCGATGCCACGCCGCCACGCCTTGCGGCCAAACAGATAGGCGGCAACGACGACGGTTACTGCCGTGACGACGACGCCGTCCCCCAGCATGGTGAAGAAGACCATTATCTTGTCGCCGGCCTGCGTGCGCAGGCTGTCGAAGAAATTCAGGATCGCCAGGTCGGCACGCACCATGGGTTCGCCCGGCGACACTTCGCCGACAATCCAGAAAAACGCCGGCATGGTGATCAACAGCAGCAGGGCGGAGGCGAGCATGCCTGCCGATCTGGGATGCGCGGGATCGAAATTGCGGGCAATCCACTGTGAAGGGCGGTCCGGCCGTTTCTCGAACCAGGACACGATCACCGCATGCGCATTGGGAAACAGCGGCAGTATGATCAGGATCAGCCAGCGCCCGAGCATCACGATCAGGAAGATGATCAGCAGCAGCGCTCCGAGAACAAAGGCGAGCCGCCCGCTGATCTGACCGATCGCATTGAGCGCGGACCCGGCGATGATGCCGGGGCCCATGTGAGCGATCGTCCAGGCGAAGGCGGATGTGACGTTCACAACCGAAAACCGAGTGAAGTTCATGCCTGCCATCCCGGCAATCCCGGGGACCACGGATTTCACGCCGGGCACGAAGCGGCCGAAGAACACGCTCTTGCCGCCGTGGCGCTCGAAAAACTTCTCGCCGCTGACGATCATGTGCTCGTACTTGTTCAGCGGCCACATGCTCTTGATCCGGTCCTTGAACCGGTAGCCGATCCAGTAGGAGATGGCATCGCCTGCCGTTGCCCCGAGCGTTGTCCAGATGAACAGGGGCACCGGATCGAGTTTTCCCAGCCCGACCAGCGTTCCGGCACCGACCAGCACGACCGTCGTCGGCACGAACAGTCCGATGATGAAAAGCGCTTCGCCCATGGCGGCGAGAAAACAGATCAGGCCCGCCAGCCCCGGGTTTTCGGCAATGAAGGTCAGAATGGGGTCAATAAAATCTGTCACGGACGCCTGTCAGTCTGACTGAAAATCAACATTTCAATGCTCGCATGTCATTCCGTACAAGGTTCCGCAACGGTATCACCTGCCGACATACATACGCAGCCTCATATAAGGGCCGCCACTCACAACCAACAGGAAAAATTGTCTTTTCAGGGTTTCGCGCAGTTTGATCTGCACCATGGTCTTTTGGTACCGGCTGGGACAAAATGCACGCAGCACGCTTTTTCAGGAGCCGTCGATGTTCGAATCTGCCCGCCTGCCGCAAAAGATGTCCAAGAAGGAATTCAAGAAGCTGGAGCCCGAACTCAGGGAACAGCTTCTTGCAGCTCAACTGCCGATGATCGAAAAGCAGCCCTTTTCGACACTGATCCTGGTGGACGGTCTGGATGGCGCCGGCAAGGGCGAGGCGGTGGCCCGGCTGTATGGCTGGATGGATGCCCGTCACCTCGTCTGCAATGCCTATGGGGAGCCCACCGACGAAGCCCGGCTGCGTCCGCCGCTGTGGCGCTACTGGCGGGACCTCCCCGCGAAGGGTGAAACGGCGATCGTGTTCGGAAGCTGGTATCAGGCCGTCCTCAGAGACTGGATCTACAAGAAAATCGATGAAGACGCCTTTGAGAAGGCGCTCGTGCGCATTCGCAGGTTCGAGGAGATGCTGTCCAAGGAGGACATCCTCATCCTGAAATTCTGGTTCTACCTGCCCAAGGACGTTCAAAAGGAGCGTCTCAAGACCATCGAGAAGAAAAACAGCGCGCGCCACGTGCTCGCGGACTGGGCGGCGCTCAAGCATCACAAGAAGGCAAGTGAGGCCGGCGAAAAGATCGTGCTGGAAACCAGCAAAGGATATGCGCCCTGGTTCGTCATCCCGTCCCAGGATGCCGAGTATCGCGATGCCGCCCTGGCACAGACGGTCGCCCGCAACATGAGCCTGAAACTGGAGGACGGCGAGGCCGAGTCCATCGCGGCCCCGCCGGTTGTCGGCGGAATCCGGAAGGAATCCGCCGTCGACAACATCGATCTCACGGCGTCGCTTGAAAAACCCGAATACGAAGAAAAGCGCCGGGAGTATCAGGGCCGGCTGTCGGAGCTTTCCGATCGCAAGTCCATGTCGAAGACCGGCGTGGTTCTGGTGTTCCAGGGCAATGATGCCGCGGGCAAGGGCGGCGCGATCCGCCGCGTGATCCGGCCGCTTGACCCGCGCATTTACAAGGTGCACCCGATTTCCGCCCCGTCGGACGAGGAAAAGGCGCGGCCCTATCTCTGGCGGTTCTGGCGGCGCGTACCGCGCAAGGGGCATTTCGCCTTCTTTGACAGGTCCTGGTACGAACGGGTCCTGGTCGAAAGGGTCGAGGGGTTTGCCGGGCACGACGATTGGCTCCGCGCCTATAACGAAATCAACGAGTTCGAGCAGGAACTCACCGATTTCGGCTACATCATCTGCAAGTTCTGGCTTGCGATCTCGGAAGACGAGCAGCTCAGGCGCTTCAAGGCCAGGGAAGACACGGCCTACAAGCAGCACAAGATCACCGACGAGGACTGGCGCAACCGGCTGAAATGGGACCAGTACGCGATTGCCGCCGGAGACATGGTCGACCGGACCTCGACCCATTATGCGCCCTGGACGCTGGTCTCCTCGGAAAACAAGCGGCACGCGCGCATCGAGGTACTGAAAACGATCTGCGAACGCCTGGAAGAGAAGCTCTAGGGGGCGGACCCATCAATGAGGCGGATTGCTTCTCCTCAAGGAGCGGAAGCGCAGGAAATGTGGTTCATTTTCAAGCCTTTCGCAACGCAGGGGAGGCGCAATCCGGTCAAATCCGAAGGACATGGAAATGGCTTCACCCCGTGTCGTCAGCGTGCTTGACCGGGCAGGAAGCCCGCTCCGCACACTCTTCCTAACGGGATTTCGCCATTTCACATGCCATTTCAGTCTCATTTATGGGTCCGTACCCTAGAGCGCACTGGCAAGATAGTCGATTGCGGCCTGAACACCGCCCTTTCCGTGGGGAATGCCAAGCCGCTCGAAGCCGAGTTCGATGGCCGACAATGTCCCCAGAAGCATGACCGCGTTCACATGACCCATATGGGCGATGCGGACGCCTTTTCCGGAAAGGTCCCCGATCGTTCCGCCGATCGTGACGCCGCAGACGGTTTTCGTGAAGTCGCGAAGCGCGTCAGCGTGCCCGTTCTCCAGCCGGACGACGGTGACGCTGTTGGAACGGGCGTGCGGTTCGCTGATGTTGAAATTCACCGCGCCCGCCTCGGACCAGCGCGCGACAGCCCTGCGGGTTGCTTCACCCAGAAGGGCGTGGCGGTGCCAGGCTTTCTCAAGCCCCTCCTCGAAGATCAGCTCCGCCGCCTTCTGAAAGGCATAGAGCAGATGTTCCGGCGGTGTGCCGCAATATTTCTGATAGTGCTCCGGTCCCTTCCGGAAGGTCCAGTCGGTGTAGTTGGTCCTGAGATCCGCCGTTTCATGGGCCTTGTCCGCCTTCGGGCCGGCGGCGACGAAGGAGAGGCCGGGCGGGCACATGAGACCCTTCTGCGAGCCGGTCAGGGCAACGTCGACACCCCAGGCATCCATCTCGAAAGGCATGCAGCCGAGGGATGCGATCGTATCGACCATGAACAGGGCCGGATGTCCCGCCGCATCGATGGCTTGCCTGAGGGCCGCGATGTCGTTCCAGACACCGGATGCCGTGTCGACCTGGACCACCAGGATCGCTGTAATTTCATGGGTTGTGTCCCGCCGGAGCCGTTCCTCCAGTCTCGCGGGGTCGACGCTCCGGTCCCAGGACCCTTCCAGGACTTCCGCTTTCAGACCGCTGATCTCTGCGGCCTCGCCCCAGCCAAGTGCAAATCTTCCCGATTCCAGGACAAGAATTTTGTCACCACGCCTCAAGGTGTTGCAGAGCGCGGCATCCCATGCACCGTGGCCGTTTGCGGCATAGATGTAGGTTCTGCCCTCGGTGCGGAACAGCCGTTTCAGGCTATGCAGGCAATAGTCCGTCGTTTCCAGCAGCGGGCCTTCGTAGATGTCGACGGCCGGCCGGTGCATTGCCCTGAGCACTTCTTCCGGAACGTTGGTCGGTCCGGGAATCATCAGAAATTCTTTGCCGTGGCGAAGTGGCATTCGGTTTCCTTTTGCGAAATGCGGGTTCGGGCCGGAACAGGCCGCCAGGTTGAAACCCGATGGAAGGCAGCTGACAGAAAATTGCCCGCTCCTCCGCAAAGGTCAAGGGAGCCGGCCAAGATCGTGAAGGCGAAATCCGGCAAGCCACGCGGCAACGCGGTTTCCTTGGGTGTGGTGGCGGGCAGCAAGCGCCTGAGGTGTCCATCAAAACGACATCAGATAGGGTTATGTTAACGCCGGTTGATGTAAGGATCTTGCGTGCTGTCTCGCTGGATCTGCGTTTTCCTGCAAGGCAGATGTCATGAAGTCGCAAAGAAAATGTCTTGTTTCCGCTAGGTAAATTCTTCAAGTTGGCGGTAACTTGGTGTCGTCGGTTAGGCGTTGCAGCATGATTTTGGTTGAAGAAGGACAGAGCCCGCTGATCCTGTGTCTGCCTCACAGCGGCACGGACGTCCCGAAACCTGTGTCCGCCAGGTTCAATGCGACCGGGCGCCTGCAGGCCGATCTGTCGTGGCGGCTGGAGCAGCTGTTCGGCTTCGGCACGGATCTGGGTCTGACGGTGCTGCGGTCGTCGATTTCGCGCTATGTCGTCGACGTCGACAGGGATCCGGCAACGCCTTTGTCGGCTGCCGCTGATCCCCTGGCCGCCCTGTGTCCGGTCACCACCCTGGACGGCAAGCGGATTTATCACGATGGGGAAGAACCGGGGCCGACCGAAATCGAACAGCGCCTTCTGCTGTTTCATTCCCCTTTCCACAAGATGCTTCGGCAGCAGATTGACCGGCTGATGCGCAGGCACGGGGCCGTCGTCCTTGTCGACTGCCAGTCGATGCGCTCGCACATCAAGGGGGTCACGGGCAAGGGCCTGCCCGAATTGAGCATCGGCACCGCCGACGGTGCTTCGTGCAATCACGATCTGCGAAACCTGTTTGTCGGAACGCTGAGCGGGCTGAAAGGTCTCGATCTCGGTGTTGACGATCAGACCAGGGGTGGCTTCATCATCGACTCCTTCGGCAGGCCGGAACGCGGTGTGCATGGGCTGACGCTGCTCATCGCCCAACGCGCCTATCTGCGTCATGAATCGCCGCCGTTCGAGCCGGACAAGGCGCACATCGCGCGCCTGCAACAGGTGTTGTCGGAGTGCTTCTCCAGCCTGATCGACTGGGCGGAAGACGCGGGGCGCGAACGCAAGCGCATGTCTGCGGACGTGCGGCCCGCCGATGTGCCGCACCAGGACGCCCCGGCGCCGGATGACCCCGGCGAAGACGGCAACACCGTTTCGCAAGCGGGCGATGATGCTGTTGCGGAGGAAGAAGACGAAGTGTCTGCCGAAGCGCCGGAGACGGAAGCTGACCGGGACGATGAGGTGTCCGGCTCTGAGCCGGTGGTCAAGCAGGAAGCTGCGTCCGACAACAATCCGCTGGTTCCCCTGCTCGTTGCCGAATGAGAACCATGGTTCCAGCGGGACCAAAGCCGCAACCTGACACACGGGGAAGACCGCGTCCCGCCTTGCGGACATCATTCGTTCGCTGCCTGTGTATCTGAAAAGTCCTGTTGCGCAGGCAAAGCGCGGGGTAACCCCGCGCCGTGCTTCGAAGTTCGATCAGAAGAAGGCCTGGAGACCGGTCTGCGCACGTCCGAGGATCAGCGCATGGATGTCGTGCGTGCCCTCGTAGGTGTTGACGGTCTCAAGGTTCTGGCTGTGGCGCATGACATGGTATTCTTCCTGGATGCCGTTGCCGCCATGCATGTCGCGCGCCTGACGAGCGATATCGAGCGCCTTGCCGCAGTTGTTGCGCTTGATGATCGAGATCATCTCCGGGGACACCTGCCCGGCATCGAACAGCTGGCCGACCCGCAGGGCCGCCTGCAGGCCCAGTGCGATTTCCGTCTGCATATCGGCCAGTTTTTTCTGGAACAGCTGCGTCTGCGCCAGCGGCCGTCCGAACTGTTCGCGTTCCAGCCCGTATTGGCGTGATCGCATCCAGCAGTCTTCCGCTGCGCCCATCGTTCCCCAGGCAATGCCGTAGCGGGCGCGATTGAGGCAGCCGAACGGCCCCTTGAGGCCCGACACGTTCGGCAGAAGCGCATCTTCGCCGACTTCGACGTCGTCCATGACGATTTCGCCGGTGATCGATGCACGCAGGGAGAGCTTGCCGCCGACCTTCGGCGCGCTCAGGCCTTTCATACCCTTGTCCAGCACGAAGCCCCGGATGGCGCCGTCATGGGCCTCGGACTTGGCCCAGACCACGAAGACGTCCGCGATCGGCGCATTCGAGATCCACATCTTGCTGCCGGTGAGCCGGTAGCCGCCATCGGTCTTGATCGCGCGGGTGCGCATGCCCGCCGGATCGGAGCCCGCATCGGGTTCGGTGAGGCCGAAACAGCCGACAAATTCGCCGCTTGCCAGTTTCGGCAGGTATTTCTGCCGCTGCTCTTCCGAGCCATAGGCGTATATCGGATACATGACGAGGGAGGACTGCACGCTCATCATGGAGCGGTAACCGGAATCGACCCGCTCGATCTCGCGGGCGACCACGCCGTAGGAAACATAGGATGCGCCGGCGCAGCCGTAGTCTTCCGGCAGGGTGACGCCGAGCAGTCCGAGCTCACCCATTTCGTTGAAGATCGCCCGGTCGGTCGTTTCTTCGCGATAGGCATCGATCACGCGCGGCAGCAGCTTTTCCTGGGCGTAGGCGCGCGCCGTGTCCTGGATGAGCTGCTCGTCCTCCTGCAGCTGGTCGCGCAGATGAAAGGGGTCCTGCCAGTCGAAGGCTCCGCCCCCGGATGGGCTGGATTTGATCTGTACGGGTGCATTCATGGATCTTCTCCTGTGCCGGATCCCGGCAGTCGTAACGATGGCTGTGTGCGGTCGTGCATATCGCGACACGGCCCGAGATCATTCTGATTTTGCCAGTGTGTCCTGTTTTACGTTTGCGTTAAAGCGAAACCTGGTTCAACATTCATGACAAAATGGAATGAACAGGGATTTTGAATGAGACGCGCCTTTATTCCGTCTGCCGACACGCTGATTGCCTTTGAATGTGCTGCGCGCCATTTGAGCTTCACGCGCGCGGCCGAGGAACTGCACCTCACGCAAGGCGCGATCTCAAAGCAGGTGCGCCATCTGGAAACCAGGCTGGGCGTGGAGCTTTTCCGGCGGGTGCGCCAGCGCATTGTCCTGACCGATGCCGGGCGCATCTATCTTCACGACATTCGCGGCGCCCTGGAGCAGATGACATCCGCGACGCGGCAGGTGATGTCCTATGCGGGCAGCGCGGATGTCCTCAACCTTGCGGTTCTGCCGACATTCGGAACGCGCTGGCTGGCGCCGCGCCTGGCGGAATTCGGCCGAAAATACCCCGACGCGGGCCTCAATCTGAGTGTCCGTCTACAACCGTTCGATTTCGATGAGGAACCGTTCGACGGGGCCATCCATCACGGTGATCCGGTCTGGGCGGGCGCAATCGCGGAAAGGCTCTTTGCCGAGGAAGTCATTCCGGTGTCCTCGCGCGCCTTCAAGGAACGGCATGACATCCGTTCACCGCAGGACCTGGCCCGTGTCCCCCGACTGCAGCTGGCAACACGGCCGCTGGCATGGCGGCAATGGTTCGACCTCGCCGGGGTCGAAACCGATACCGCCTTTCAGGGCGCGCGTTTCGAACAATTCGTCATGATCTCGGAAGCGGCGATACATCATGCCGGGGCCGCCCTGATGCCGAAACTGTTCATCGAGGATGAACTGGCATCCGGCCGCCTTGTGCGCCTGTTCGATCTTTCACTTGATCAGCAGACCGCCTACTACTTCGTTTATCCCGAGGGCCGGACCATGCGGCCCGTCGTGTCCGCCTTCCGGAAGTGGTTGACGGAAGAAGCCGAAACCGCTCGGGTAAGACGGGAGACAATGCTTCCCGAATGAGCGGTGGTTCGAGGAGGCGCGATGTGACTGGAGCGTTATGAAACAGACGGAAAAACAGCATCTCCGGGTGATCCTGAACGGAAAGTCCGCGGGCCGGAACGATATCCGCGCGGCCATTGGCGCGGTGCGCGACATGGGCCATGACGTTTCCGTGCGGGTGACCTACGAGGCCGGCGACACTGCGCGTCTTGCAAGGGAGGCCCTTGCCGACCATGAGTCCGAGCGGATCGACACGCTGGTGAGCGGTGGTGGCGACGGCACCATTCACGAAGTCGTCGACAGCGTTCTGCATGAACTCGGCACCGGGGAAAGGCCCCCGTTTTCCTTCGCCGTTCTGCCGCTTGGAACAGCCAACGACTTTGCCCGGCACATCCGGCTGGATCCGGCGGACGTGTCGTCATGTTTGCGTTTCGCGGCGCGCGCGGGCGCCAAGCCGACGGATGTCGGGGAGGTCAATGGATGCTGTTTCATCAATATGGCGACGGGCGGCTTCGGGACGCAGGTGACGTCACAGACCGACCCGAACCTGAAACGGGTTCTGGGCGGCGCCGCCTATCTGTTCACCGGCCTGCACCGGTTTTCGGAATTGTCGGCCTGCGAGGGCCGGATCGAGGCTGAGGATTTTGCCTGGGAGGGGGCCTTCATCGCGCTTGCCATCGGCAATGGCCGCAGGGCGGGTGGCGGTATCCGGCTGTGCCCGCGCGCCAAGCTGGATGACGGTCTGCTCGACCTCACGATCATTCCGTTCCCGAAGTCCGGAAAGGTGTCGGACCTGCTGGCGACGCTGCTGGAGAGCGGCGTCGACGGCATGAAACACGGCATCGTCCAGCGCAAGGCGCGCAACATCGAAATCCGGACGGCGAAAACGGTTCAGTTCAACCTGGATGGTGAGCCCATGAATGGACAGGATTGGAAGATTGGGATAAGGCAGCACCAGATAGACATGCGGCGCTAACCGCACCGGAACGGCCCGGCCGACGAAGAAGATCCAGACGCCAACATGGACGAGTACCAGCTCAAGAACCTCCTGAAATTCGCTCTTCCGCGTATCGGGATCGTCCCCCGGAAACACCTTCTGGTGCACATCCCGAAGAACGGCGGCATGGCAATCCGCGAGGCGCCGGCGCTGAAGGACAGGATCGTCATCGCCCATCGAAGACGCCTCGTCAGCAAGGCCTATGCCGATGACCTCAAGGGCTACATGGCGTCAAACGGCATGCACCCCGGATACGAGCACGCGCGCTTGAGGGATATCGACATATCCGTTCGCAAGGGCACGATACCCTTCGCGGTCATCCGCAACCCGTGGGCCCGGACGTTTTCGCGGTTCAAGTTCTACATCCAGACCCGGCAGAGCCACGAACTCGACTTGCAGATGACCAGGGGCGATTTTGCTCGATTTCTCGAGACGCGGCACGAGTGGGGGCAAAAGGACTATTTCTGGCACCGGGCGTCGCTGGGCTGGTACCCGCAACACGACTACCTTATCGATGAGGCAGGAAATGTTGCCGTCGACATACTGCGCCAGGAACATCTCGGCCGGGAAGTGGCGGATTATTTTGGTATTCCGGATACCCTGGAGCGCAAGAACGTTTCAAAGAACGCCGCCTCCGATTTCAGGGACTTCTACGACGAGACCAGCATTCGGATCGTCGCCGACTGGTACGCCACGGAAATCGATGTGTTCGGCTTCGATTTCGACACTCCGGCACAAAGGGCGACCCGGTTCTCCTAGCGGTCGCCGCGCAGAACACCCACCGTCCGCTCAGCTCTGCTCGGGCTTGACCCAAACACTGGATCCGTCTTCGACCGTCTTCGTGATACCACGTTCGTCGCGATGCTGCCGGCCGATGTCGCGCGCCACATATTCACGCCGTTTGCCGATAAACCTGTTCCTGAATTTCGACGTGAAGCTGTTCAGGGCCGGGTTCAGGTAGTTCAGCTGCTTTTCGGGATCCAGCGTCTCGTCCATCAGCTCCGAGCAGCGCAGCGCAAATTCCCGGCGCACGAAACTCGGGCTGGTCGTGAAGATCGGGCGTTTCTTGTTGACGCTTTTGCCGAAGTCGCGGCCCAGAACCACGAGCCGGCTCGGCTCATAGTGAAACCTCGACCGGTACCCCCAGTTCTTTTCGCGGGTCATGAGCGTGATCTGGGCGACACGCCGCTCATGTGCAGCCTTGAATTCCTCGCTTGTCACTTCCCGTTCAAGCATCCAGTCGTCTTCCAGATGGAAGCACCACGCGCTCCGGGGCTGGCTCCAGAGCCATTTTACGGCGCGGGTGAAATGCGGCTTTTCGGGCGTGCGCGCGACGACATTATTGAAAACTCTCCGGCAGATTGCCTCGCAGGTGGCCACTTCGTCGGGACCGCCTTCAAAGGGGTCGATGTTGACGAAGCAGGTTTGCAGTTCGAAATTCTTGAACAGAAGCGCAGAAAAGCTCTTGAGCGTTGTCTCGAGCAGCGCGGGGCGCGCACCGGAAACAAGGGTGACATCCAGATCTGGTTTCAGGGACATATATCCATCTGGCGAAAAACGGGTTGGGGCCGGTTCGTTCATGGCCGGCCGCAAGGATGACCACGTTATGCCAAGGGCAAGAAGAGAAATCCAGCGGAACTTGTGAGGGTCGCCGGAAGCCGGCAAAGGTGTTTCGGAACCGACGTTGTCGGGCGGATGTCCGGTCCACCGCGCTTGCTCACGGCAATTGAAGGCATGCAGAAGGGCATGCTCATGCGGGGTTTTGTTGCTTCTGAAGGCCGCTTGCGTTAACTGGGCGGACCGAGCCGAACGCGAACGTGTGTTCCAACGGATCGACGACCTGAAGCGGACCCAACGAAAAGCAACGAGCAAATGACCAAAACCGCCCTCGTGACCGGAATAACAGGCCAAGACGGTGCATATCTCGCGGAACTTCTGCTGCGCAAGGGATACACCGTCCACGGGATCAAGCGCCGGTCTTCGTCCTTCAACACCGGCAGGATTGACCACCTGTATCAGGACCCTCATGAGAGCGATGTCAGGCTGCACTTGCACTACGGCGACATGACGGACGCGACAAATCTGATCCGCATCATGCAGGAAGTCCAGCCCGACGAGGTCTACAACCTTGCCGCCCAGAGCCATGTTCAGGTGTCCTTCGAGACGCCGGAATATACCGGAAATGCGGATGCGCTCGGAACACTGCGGCTCCTCGAGGCGATCCGGCTGCTCAACCTGACACAGAAGACCCGGTTTTATCAGGCGTCCACATCGGAGCTTTACGGCAAGGTCCAGGAAATTCCGCAGTCGGAAACGACGCCCTTTTATCCGCGCAGTCCCTACGCCGCGGCCAAGCTCTACGGCTACTGGATCGTGGTGAACTACCGCGAAGCCTATGGCATCCATGCCAGCAACGGAATTCTGTTCA
This sequence comes from Roseibium sp., assembly GCF_965232425.1. GTDB lineage: Bacteria > Pseudomonadota > Alphaproteobacteria > Rhizobiales > Stappiaceae > Roseibium. The sequence goes on along the minus strand of NZ_OZ246971.1, from coordinate 1,927,060 downwards.
ACCACGAAAGCCCGATCCGCGGCGAAACCTTCGTGACCCGCAAGATCACCCGCGCGGTCGCGGCCATCAAGCTCGGGCTGCAGGACCAGCTGTTCCTGGGGAACCTGGATGCGGAGCGGGATTGGGGACATGCCAGGGACTATGTCGAAGGCATGTGGCGGATCCTGCAGCAGGACACATCCGACGACTACGTTCTGGCGACCGGAGAAAAGCACTCCGTGCGCGAGTTCGTCGATATGGCGTTTGCGGAAGTGGACGTGACGGTCAGGTGGGAAGGAACCGGCGTTGACGAGAAGGGGTTCGACGCGGACACCGGCAAGCCGCTCGTCTCCGTTGACCCCCGCTACTTCCGTCCGACCGAGGTCGACCTGTTGATCGGCGACGCCAGCAAGGCCCGGCGCGTGCTCGGCTGGGCACCGCAGACATCCTTTGAAGATATGGTGCGGCAAATGGTGCGCTCCGATATGGAAGCCCTGCCGCGGGAGCTGAGCGGCCGCGGATTGCCGGCGATCAAGGACGGGCAATGAAGGGCAGGCTCGATGCAGGCGAATGACCGGAAGCAACATGAGGTCCCGAACAAGTGCGGCCTTGCAGGCAAGCGTATTTTTGTCGCCGGCCACAATGGCATGGTCGGCAGCGCGATCGTGCGTCGCCTTCGGGAGGAAAACTGCGAGATCCTGACGGCAGGCCGCAAGGAGCTTGATCTCAAGCAGCAGGCCTCCGTCGACGACTGGATGGAGCAGGCGCGGCCCGACCTCGTCTTTCTGGCAGCTGCGAAAGTCGGCGGCATCGCGGCCAATGACGCGCGTCCGGCAGACTTTCTCTACGACAATCTGATGATCGAAGCGAACCTCATCGAGGCCTCCTTTCGCGTCGGCGTTGAGAAACTCCTGTTTCTGGGGTCGTCATGCATCTATCCGAAATTCGCCGACCAGCCGATCGTGGAAGGGTCTCTCCTGACCGGTCCGCTGGAACCGACCAACGAGTGGTATGCCATCGCGAAGATCGCCGGCATCAAGCTGGCACAGGCCTATCGCAAGCAGCATGGCTGCGATTTCATCTCCGCAATGCCGACCAATCTTTACGGGCCGGGCGACAATTTCGACCTGGAAACCAGTCATGTGCTCCCGGCTCTCATCCGCAAGGCGCATGAGGCGAAGCTGCGGGGAGACAGGGAACTTGTCATGTGGGGAACCGGTTCGCCCAGACGGGAATTCCTGCACGCGGACGACTGTGCGGATGCCCTGGTTTTCCTCATGGAGAACTATTCCGGGTATGAACACGTCAATGTCGGCAGCGGAACGGACTGTTCCATCCTGGACCTGACGAAGCTGGTCTGCCGCGTTGTCGGGTTCGAAGGTGAGATCACGCACGACCTCAGCAAGCCGGACGGTACGCCGCGCAAGCTCATGGACGGCAACAAGCTCAAGTCCCTGGGGTGGCAACCGCAGCGCGCCCTGGAAGACGGGATCAAAACGACCTACGAGTGGTTTCTGCGGGCCGAAGAGGTCCGCACTGCGACTGCTTAGAGCGAAACCAGAGACGGTATTCTTCAAGAACGCGTGCCGGGGAGACAGGGCAGCCGTGAACAGAAATTGCGATATGCATGTCAGGAGGCAGGCTTGATCAGGGCAGGGTTCGTTTCATCGTCGCCGCAATGGCATTGGGAACGCCAGTTTCCCGGATCCCGGCCGGTCTGGGACGGTGTCGAATTTGTCTTTTCGGGCAGCTTCGACAACTGCGACATCGTCTTCGTCTTCGACGCGGTACCCGATGACCTGTCAGGCCGTCTGAGTGCACCGCGCAGCATGTTCATCGCTTCCGAACCGGCAAGCGTGAAAACCTACAATCATGACTTCCTGGCGCAATTCGACCGCGTCCTGACGACGGACCGAAGCACGAGGCATCCACACGTCATCTTCGGGCAATTGGGATTGCCATGGCATGTCGGTGTCTGGGACAACACAGGTGCCATGTTGTCGGAGCCGATGACCCTGGATGATTTCGAGGTGTTTCAGCCCACCAAGACGAAATCGGTCTCCGTTGTCACATCGAACAAGGCATTCACGGAAGGACACCGTGCCCGCCTGGAATTCGTGCGCAGGCTGAAGGCCTATTTCGGAGACGAGATTGATCTCTTCGGCCGGAACATAAACAATTTTGGCGACAAGCTGGAAGTTCTCTCCGAGTACCGGTATCACATTGCGATCGAGAACAGCAGTTATGACGACTACTGGACGGAGAAATTGTCGGATCCGTTCCTCACGAATACATATCCTATCTACTACGGGTGTGCGAACATCTCGCAGTATTTCGATCTGCGCGCTGTTTCACCTTTCGATCTAGCCGACGAAGACGGCGCAATCGCAACGATCAAGCGGCTGATCGAATCGGACGAGGCGGAACGCGTCGGCGAGCACATGCGCGAAGCGAAGCGGAAGGTTCTCCGCGAACACAATCTCTTCGCGATTCTGGCCAAGGCAGCATCAACGGTATGGAGTGATACGACCGGGCGAAGACACAGTCTCTTCACTGAACGCGAGCACGTGAAAAACAAGGTGCGCTTCAAGCTGAAAAAGATGATCAGCGCGGCGAGAAACAAGCTTTGATCCGCCGGCCCGATGCGCTCTCTGAAATGATCGGTTCGTGAAAGGCCCGCTCACCAGCGCCTGAACCGGTGGCTACCTGCTCTGGTTTTCCCACACGAACGTGTAGCACCAGTCGCATTTGTGGGTCTCGCTCAGCTTCTTCAAGATCGCGCGGCGCATCTTCTTTGCACGCTTGATGAACGTGTGGAACTGCACCTGGATGTTGTCGATTTCGGTAGTCATCGGATCCGACATCATGTGCGGCAGAAGATCAAACTCGCCGCCCTCGATATTGATCTTGATGAGATCGATGCGGTCGACCTCAAGTTCGCGCACGACCTCCGAGAATTTCCGGATGGAAACCGACGTTGACGCATCTTCCGGCTGGCCGCGCCGGTCTCGAACGTTCTCCGGCGGCAATTTGCCGACAATTCGGGGCAAAGTAGTTGACAAGTCGCGCGCGAAGAGGCCTAAGCACAGGCTAATCTGTCCCCGCCGGTGCAGGTTTCATCCTCGGCGGCGCGAAGCCTTTTTCACACGGTGCATGAAAAGCGGGTGCAGCGGTCGGAAACGCACTGTCAACGACACATTGCTGCGCATGCCGGAACTGGAATGTTGAGAACGAGCGATTCATCGGAGATTTTTCTCCGCCGGATGATCACGATAAGAAAACTCGAAGAGCGGTTGCTGGAGCTGTTCTCGAGTGGACGGCTTGCCGGCACGGTGCATACCTGCATCGGGCAGGAGGCCTGCGCGGTCGGCATCGCGTCCGCTCTGGATCTTGACCGCGACATCGTCTTTTCAAATCATCGCGGCCACGGTCATTACATCGCATACAGCGATGACGTCGAGGGCCTGATCGCAGAGGTGATGGGCCATCCGGACGGGGTCTGCGGGGGCATCGGTGGCAGCCAGCATGTCCAGCTCCGGAATTTCTATACCAATGGGATACAGGGTGCGGGTGCCCCGATCGTGGTCGGCATGGCGCTGGCCGAAAAACTGAAGGGAACCGGCAGCGTCGCCGTCGTGAACCTGGGAGACGGAACCTTCGGCGAAGGCGCCCTGTACGAGGCAATGAACATCGCTTCGCTGTGGGACGTCCCGATGATTTTTTCCGTCGAACACAACCGGTATGCCCAGACGACGCCGTTTGAGCTGCAGCATGCCGGTGATCTGTCTGGCCGCGGCGAAGCCTTCGGCATCGAGACGCATCGATTGGACGGCATGGACGTGCATGCGGTCGCAGAGGTGGCATCCGGCGCGGTGGCAAGGGCCCGCTCCAGCATGCGCCCGCAGCTGATCTTCATGGAAACCTACAGATTTGCGCCGCACTCCAAGGGCGACGACTTCCGCGACCGGAGCGAGATCGAACGGTATCGGCAAAGGGATCCGATCATCCTGCTCGCCAGGCAGGCCGGATTGGAGACGCATGTCGGCGAGATCGAAGCGGAGGTCAAGGAACGCCTCGACAGCATCGTCCGCAGGCTTTCGGAGGATCGCCCGTGACGCTCTACATCGACAGCGTGAGAGACGCGCTGGACCGCTGCCTGGCTTCGGATCCCGCGGTACATGTGATCGGCGAAGATATTCTTGATCCCTACGGCGGCGCGTTCAAGGCGACGAAGGGTCTGTCGACGAAGTATCCGGGGCGCCTGCACACGACCCCGATTTCCGAAAGCGCGATTGTCGGAGTGGCAACCGGCATGGCAATGCGGGGCTTGCGGCCGGTCGCCGAGATCATGTTCGGTGACTTCATGACGCTATGCGTCGACCAGATCGTGAACAGCGCAGCCAAGTTTCCGCTGATGTACGGCGAAAAGGTGAAGGTGCCGACCGTGATCAGGACACCCGTCGGCGGCGCGCGCGGATACGGACCAACCCACAGCCAGAGCCTTGAAAAGCTCTTTTTCGGTGTTCCGGGTCTCGATGTCGTCGCCCCCAGCCGCCTTCACAATCCAGGCGATCTGCTGGAGAAGGTGATCCTGAAAAGCGAGGTTCCGACGCTTTTCGTGGAAGACAAGGGGGACTATCCGCAGCACCTTTATCCCGACGCTTTTTCCGGCTTGTCGGTGACGGAAATCGAGGGCAAGGGCAAGCTCCCGACGGTGGTTGCGGCCAACTTTCCGGAAAACGCCGTTCCCGACGTTGCAATCATCGGCTACGGGGGCGCTGCCTCGTTGTCGGCTGCCGTCCTCGATGAGCTGGCAGACGAGGAAATCTACGGCGTCCTGATCGCGCCTGCCTGCATCAACGACATCGGGACGCTTGACAAGGCCATCGGGCAGATACCAAGGAATGTGCCGGTCCTGATTGCCGAGCAGGGGACGCTGGGATTTGGCTGGGCCGGCGAGGTTATGGCGCGCATGCTGGAAATCGGAACGCCGCCCAGGCAGGTTGTCCGCCTTGCGGCCAGGCCTGTCGCCATTCCGGCCGCCCGGCATCTGGAAGCGGATGTGATCCTGAATGAAGCGGCGATCAAAAATGCGATTTTCGAGGTCCTGTCATGACCACTGACATTTGTGTGCCCTTTCTGGGGGTCAACGACACGGAAGCCCAGCTTCAAGACTGGTTGGTAAACCCCGGAGACAGGGTTTCCCAAGGAGACGACCTTTGTATCCTGGAAACGACGAAGGCGACGATTGAAGTGTCCGCGGAAGCCGAAGGTTTCGTCTTCCCGCTCGCGCAAGAGGGGGACACCTTGAAAGTCGATCAGGTCATCGGTTTCTGCTCGGAAGATCCCCGTTTTGATATTGAGGGCCACCTGGCGGCTCTTGCCGAGGCATCATCGTCGATCCCGGTGCCGACCAAGAAGGCGGAACTGCTTATAGCCAGAAACGGTCTCGATCTCAGGAGTGTCCAGGAATTCGCGGGCGACAACCGGGTCACCGAACAGGCCGTCCTGGATTTCATGGCCAAGGACGTCGGAGACAAGGCGCGCCTGGGGTTCGATACGGGGACCCGTGTCGGTATCATCGGCGGCGTTTCCGGGGGCGGTGCACTGATCGTCGCGGACGCGCTCACCCGCATCCCCGCACTCCATGCGGCGGCGATCTACGACCGCGACGAACAGTTTCACGGCAAGTCCGTGCTCGGGCTGCCGGTTGCCGGCAATCTGGACATGTTCCTGAGCGACCTGTCGGACGGAAAGGTCGACGCGGCGGTTCTCGCTTTCAACAGCAATCTGGAAGAACGCGATCGCGTTTTCAATTCACTGGTCGAACAGGGCGTGCATTTCGTCAACGTCATCGATCCGAGTGCCGACATCCGGTCCGGTGTCGAACTGGGCGTTGGAAACGTCATCCTGGGACATGTCTATATCGGTGCGGGCAGCCGCCTGAAGGACAACAATTTCGTGTCGGCGAATGTTGCGCTTGAACATGGCAACGTTCTGGGATCGAGTTGTGCCTTTGGTCCGGGTGTCTTCACCTCCGGAAATGTTTCGATCGGCGACAGGGTAAGATTCGGAACGGGTATTTTTGTCGAACCGGGTCTCAGCATAGGCGACGACAGCGTGATCGGTTCGGGCCGGACGATTGTGACCGGCATCAAGGCGAATACCAGGCTCACCTCACAAGCCAAGGCTTGAACTGCAAGGAACGACAAGGTGTCGAACGAAGAATTCTCCCTCCGCGATCCAAAGAACCAGAACTCGAACGAGCATCAGTACCGGGAAGACATCGGCCCGTATTTCGAACAGTCGCGCGGGACGACGTTGAACAAGCTCGAAAACTTCACCCGCTTCGTGCCGCGACAAACGCTTGCTCTGTTTCTGGCGAAGAACGCGCTCTTCGAGCAGATCGTCAACGTACATGGGTCGATCGTCGAGTGCGGCGTGTTCATGGGTGGCGGGCTGTTTACCTGGGCGCAGCTCAGCGCAATCTACGAGCCGGTGAACCACAACAGGAAAATCATCGGCTTCGACACGTTCGACGGGTTTCCCGAACTCACGGAAAAAGACGGGGCGAACGAGTCCGGAGACGGGGAGTTGTCTCATCGCAAGACCGGGGGCTATCGTTTCGATGGTGAGGAGGAACTGCGCGAGGGCGTCAAACTCTATGATCAGAACCGCCTTGTTGGCCACGTCAACAAGATGGAACTGGTAAAGGGGGACGCGCTGCAGACGATTCCCGAATATGTCGACGACAACCCGCACACGGTCGTGTCGCTGCTTTATCTCGATTTTGATCTGTTCGAGCCTACCATTGCCGCGCTGAAAGCTTTTTTGCCTCGCATGCCGAAAGGCGCCGTGATTGCGTTCGACGAATTGAACCAGTCCTACTGGCCCGGCGAAACACTTGCCGTGATGGAAGCGGTCGGCCTGAACAATCTGCAGGTCAGGCGCTTTCCGTTCACACCGGCGCTGTCCTACGCAGTCATCGATTGATCGTTAAGAGGAATTCGAGGTTTCCGGGAACATCGCCGCCCTGGGCGAAGACCGCGCGCTGCATCAAAAGACCCGCGACTGGCTGCTGCACTCCGCCATTCACAAGTACGCGTACAACTTTTCCTGGCTCGGCAGGCCGATCAGCCAGTATCCGCAGGACATCGTCGCCTTTCGGGAACTGGTCTGGCAGGTCAAACCCGACCTGATCATTGAAACGGGCATCGCGCACGGCGGATCACTGATCCTGTCCGCGTCCCTGCTGGCCATGATCGATCTCTGCGAGGCGACGGAAAGTGGCGAGCTCATTGAGCCCCGCAAACCCAAGCGCACCATGCGCGGGGTCGATATCGACATCCGGCCGCACAACAGGGCCTTCATTGAAGCGCACCCGATGTCGGCACGGATCGACATGCTGGAAGGATCGTCGGTTGAGTTCAGCGGAGAAATGACCTGACGACGTCGGCCACGCGGTCTATGTCCGCGTCGCTCATGTCGTGATAGCTGGGCAGGTTCACGGCCCTTTCCGGAACATCCCATGCGACTGCGTTTTGCTTCGCCGGCGTGAACATGGGCAGGGAGGAAAGCGGATAGAAGAAGACCCGCGCATCGATGCTGGTTTTCTTGAATTCTGCCAGAAGCATGTCCCGCGTGACGCCCAGATCCCGGTCGAACACGACCGTCGGCATCCACGCGCCGTTTACGGTTCCGGGAGGTTCGGGGTTCAGCTGAAGGCCCTGATAGGTCTCCAGCCTTTCCCGGTATTTAGAAAAGATTTCGCGTTTGCGCGCAATCAGGTCGTCGATTCGCTCCACCTGGGCAAGACCGATGGCTGCCTGAATGTTGGACATCTTGTACTTGAAGCCGAGTTCGTCGGGCCAGAACTGTTTGGTTTGGCTCCGGGACCTGCCGTGGTTGGACAGGGTCAGCACCTTTTCGAAAAGACCGGTGTCCGAGGTCACAAACATGCCGCCTTCACCGGTCGTGAGCGTTTTCGTGCCGTGGAACGAAAAGGTGCCGAACGTGCCGATCGATCCGGCGCGCCGGCCCTGGTACTGGCTTCCGATGGCCTCCGCTGCATCCTCGATCAGGTAGAGATCGCGCTCTGCGGCGATCTGCTGCAAACGCCCGACATCGCAGAGATTCCCGTATAGGTGCACTGCGAGAATTGCCTTCGTGCGGTCCGTGATGGCCGCCTCGACCTTGTCCGGGTCCAGGCACCAACTCACGGGATCGATGTCGACGAACACCGGCGTCGCGCCGAGATGCCGGACGGGAGCAACCGAGGCGATCCAGTTCGTGTCGGCAAGGATGATCTCGTCACCCTGGCCGATGCCGAGGGCGGCCAGGCCCATATGCAGTGCGCCGGTACAGCTGGATGTCGCGATTGCGTGTCCTGTTCCCAGGTGCGCTGCGAAGGCCGTCTCGAATTTCTTGAGATAGTCATAGCAGCGCTCGCCCCAGCCGTTTGCGGCGGCGTCGGTTGCATACGCGACTTCCCGGTCCGTGATGGACGGCTTTGTATACGCGATACGGTTTGTCATGAGAGTCTGAGTTCTGGAACTGCCGTAACGAACTTTACCGTGCCGGGCACTTGCCCGGCAAGTTGCGAACGCACTTCGGCGGCAATGTTCCATGGCAGGATCAGGATGTAGTCGACATGCCGCTCGCTGAGCATGTCGGGCGGGAAGATCGGGATGTGGCTGCCGGGCAGGAACTTTCCCTGTTTTGCAGGAGCCGCATCGCAAACGAACGAGACCAGGTCCGGCCGCACGCCCGAGAAGTTGAGCAGGGTATTCCCCTTGGCTGCCGCTCCATAGGCTGCAACCGTCTTGCCGCTGCGTTTGGCGTCCAGCAGGAATTCCAGCAGTTGGTCCTTGATGCTCTCCGCGCGCTGCTGAAAGTTCTCGTAGAAGTCCGGCGTGGTCATTCCCCGTTTTTGCTCTTCCGCCAGAAGACGCTGCAATGCATTGCTATCGCGATGTCCACTGTTCGAATGACATCCGTAGATCCGCAGGCTGCCCCCGTGGGTCGGCAATTCCTCGACATCGAACACCCTGAGACCCGCCGCGGCAAAAGCCCGGCTGACGGTCCCCAGCGAGAGATAGGAAAAGTGCTCGTGGTAAACCGTGTCGAACTGGCAGAATTCGACCATCCTCATCAGGTGCGGAAACTCGAGTGTGATGACGCCTTCCGGTTTCAGAAGCTGTTTCAGGCCCTTGGTGAAGTCGTTGATGTCGGGAACATGGGCATAGACGTTGTTCCCGATGATGAGATCGGCTTGTCTGCCCTCATCGGTGAGTTGAGCGGCAAGGGCTTCTCCGAAGAACTCCTGCAGGACATCGATACCGAGGGCTTCCGCCGCCTGTGCCGTGGATCGGGTCGGTTCGATGCCCAGTGAGGGGATGCCGGTCTCGACGAAGTTTCGCAGAAGATACCCGTCATTGGACGCGACCTCGACAACGAAACTGCCCTGTCCGAGGCCGAGGCGCTTCGTGATCATCTCGCTGTATTGCGCCGCGTGGGTCAGCCAGCCCTTGGACGTTGACGAGAAATAGGCGTAGTCGTTTGCGAACAGGCTCTCGGCGTCCGTGTAGTCTTGCGTCTGAACCAGAAAACATGCGTCGCAGACCATCAGCCGGAGCGGATAGGTGACCTCCGGTGCGGACAGATCGGAGGCTTCGAGATAGGCGTTCGACGGCGGGGCATACCCGAGGTCGAGAAACTCGCGGTGAAGCTTCGTTCCGCAATGGCGGCAGGTTTGATTCATGAAATGGGTTCCACTTGGGAAAGGGGCGGCAGGGACTTGTCGCGGTCTGACAGGGTGCCGATCTCCAGGGGCCAGACGATGCCGACATCCCGATCGCTGAACAGCAGGCCGCCCTCGTGTTGCGGGCTATAGCTCTTGGAATGAAAATACAACAGCTCCGCGTCATCGGTCAGGGTCTGGAACCCATGGGCGAAACCTTCGGGAACATAGATCATTTCGCCCCCCACCGCACTGAGCGTCACCGAGGTCCAGCTCCCGTAGGTTGGCGAGCCTTGTCGCAGATCGACAATCACGTCGAAGACGGCTCCTTGCATGCATTTGACCAGTTTGGCGTCGGCCTCAGGGGGGCGCTGGAAGTGCATGCCGCGCACCGTGCCTTTCGCGGCGCTGTGCGAGACATTGCATTGCGACCAGTCTGTTGAAAGCCCGTGATCGGCAAACTCCTCTTCGCAGAACAGGCGGGCAAAAAAACCGCGGCTGTCGCCCTTGCGTTCGAGATCGAGCCTGTAGGCGCCTTCAAGGGGAAGCGGCGTGAACTTCATGATCCGGTCTCGAAAGCTGCAATTTGCGCCTGGCAGATCTCGGCTGCGTCGCGTCCGTTGGCGACCTGCCGGTACCATTCGACCGTCATTTCGACCGCACGCTCGAACGGCCACACGGGTTTCCAGCCGAGTTCGCTCTTTGCCTTTTCGATCGTGAGTGACAACCGGCCCGCCTCATGGGCTGCCGAGGGATCGCCCGCATCGATCCATTTGCCCGGCCAATGCGACAGGATGGTTTCAACCAGCGTTTCGACCGGGCTCACGTCGGAGAGCTCCGGCCCGAAATTATACGCTGTTTCGAACGGTGCTCCGGTGTTCGAGCCGTGCAGTCTTTCCGCCAGCAGCAGGTATCCGTGCAATGGATCAAGCACGTGCTGCCACGGCCGTATCGAAGCGGGATTGCGAATAGCGATCGGGCGTCCGGATATGAGTGCGCGGATGATATCGGGAACCAGACGGTCTTCCGCCCAGTCGCCGCCACCGATGACGTTGCCGGCACGCGCGGTTGCGATTTTCAGATGATCGTCACCAAAGGACCGGCGCCAGCTGGCCGATACCAGCTCTGTTGCGGCCTTGGAAGCCGAGTACGGGTCATGGCCACCCAAGGCGTCGTTCTCGCGGTAGGCGTGCGGCCATTCATGGTTTTCGTAGACCTTGTCGGTCGTTACGATGACGGTGGTGACAGGCGCGGACCGGGAGCGAAGCGCCTCCAGGAGATGCGCCGTGCCCATGACATTCGTCGCCCAGGTCCCGACCGGATCGCGATAGGACCGCCGGACCAGGGATTGGGCGGCGAGGTGCAGGACGATCTCGGGCCTTGCCGCTTTGACGGCCTCGGAGACTGCGGTCGCATCCCGCACGTCGACGAAGTCCCCCGGCATTCGCGACTTGAGCTGCAACCGGGAAAAGAGACTGCCGTCATCTTCGGGCGGGAGGGCCAGCCCGGTGACATGCGCGCCGCGCCCCAAAAGAAGTTCGCACAGCCAGGCCCCTTTGAAGCCGGTGTGTCCCGTAACTAGAACCCGCTTGTTGTGCCAAAATCCCATGGGTGTCACCAGACCTTCCAGGGAGCGGTTCCGGACTGCCAGAGTTTTTCAAGCTGCGCCTTGTCGCGAAGTGTGTCCATCGCGGCCCAGAAACCGTCATGCCTGTAGACGCCGAGCTGTCCGTCCCGCGCAAGGCTCTCCAGCGGTTCGGCTTCCCACGGAACATCGTCCCCGTCGATCCGGTCGAGCACACTTGGCTCGCAGACGAAATACCCGCCATTGATCCATTGGCCGTCGCCCAGGGGCTTCTCTAGGAAATTCGTGACGCGGCCGTTCGATATCTCGAGCGCTCCGTACCTGCCGGGAGGCTGTATGGACGTCACGGTCGCGTCCAATCCCGAGGCCCTGTGATGCTCGACCAGCCTGGCAATGTTCACGTCCGCGACACCGTCGCCGTAGGTCAGGCAGAAGGTGTCGTCGATATGGTCCGCGACGCGCTTGATCCGTCCGCCGGTCATGGTCGCGTCGCCCGTATCAACCAGCGTCACTTTCCAGGGTTCCGCCTGCTGCCTGTGTACCTCCATCCGGTTTTCGCCCATGTGAAAGGTCACATCGGACATGTGCAGGAAGTAGTTGGCGAAATATTCCTTGATGACGTAGCCCTTGTAGCCGCAGCAGATGACAAACTCGGTGAGCCCGTTGGCCGCATAGATTTTCATGATGTGCCAGAGTATGGGACGCCCGCCTATTTCGATCATCGGTTTGGGCCGCAGATGGGACTCTTCGCTGATCCGCGTTCCCAGTCCGCCCGCAAGAATCACAACTTTCATGGCCATCCCACATCCAATTCGATGGGGCGACTTGTACATGTTTGCTTTTGAAAGTAAAGCGCGGCTCACGGGCGCAAATACGGCCCGAAATCGGTGATCCGGCGTCATTTTTAGCTGGAATAGCGGTCATGACCTGCGCTATCTCACACGTCATTGATGCGGGTTCTTCGAACGGCCCGCACCACCAGTAAAGACGGGTCACGATGCCAGCATGAAAATCAGCATAATCATTCCGACGCGCGAGAGGGCGGCCTATCTCGGCGCGGCAATTCAGTCCGCATTGGCGATCGTGGACGACAACATCGAGGTGATTGTCAGCAACAATGCGAGCAGCGACCACACGGAAGACGTCGTGGAGGCGTTTGAAGATCCGCGTCTGCTTTACATCAGAACGGAAAAACGCATTTCGATGCGTCAGAACTTTCAGTTCGCGCTGGATCGGGCGTCAGGCGACTACATCCTCTTCATCGGGGATGACGACGCGGTCCTGCCGGGCCAGTTTCCGGCGCTGCGCACGATACTCGAGACTCACAGGCCGGACAGCCTGAGCTGGCCGCGCCTGACCTACAGGTGGCCCGAGGATACGTCGACAAAGAAGTTCGGGCGGGTGCTCATGACCGACGGGAACACGTTCGGTGCCGTTCGCAAAGTGGGGGCCAGGGAGCCGAAAGAGGCCCTGCTGTCGGCGTCGGTGACCTGGGATGACAGTTTCCCGGCGCTATATCACGGCATCGTGTCGCGCGCCTGCCTCGACAGGCTGACGCTGCCGCAGTCCGAGTTTTTCCAGTCTCATGTACCGGACATCTATTTTTCTTATCTCGGGCTTGTCGAGGAAGTCGACCATGTCCATGCGGATCACCCGTTCACGCTAAGTGGATCGAGCCCGGCAAGCACCGGTTGCTCGACGCGAGATCAGAAGAACGATTTTTCAGAAGGTAGTCCTGCCGAGATGTTCGTAAGCGAAGCCGCCCGCGATCCGTTTCAGGACCCGGTCGTGATCGGAAGCGGCATTCCTGCCGGCGTTTTTCAGGTGCTCGAAGCGGTTCTGGCCGCCTTCCCCAAGGAAGCCGGCAATGTGGATAATGTCGCCTGGTATAAATTCGTCTTGAAAGAGTCCGCGTCTCATCCCGAGGTAAGCCGGAAAGTGATCGCCGCCAATCTCGCGGAGCATGCGCAGCGCAAGGGATTGTCGGCTGAACTCGAACGTGTCGTCAGCGAGGTCGATCAAGACACGAACCACGCAGCCGAAGAAACGGCCGAATCTGCTGAAAATGCAAGCCGTGGCTGGTTTGAAAAAAAGATAAATAGATGGAAGGAAAAGAGCAAAACGCTCAAGTTTTTTGGAGCAGAGACGGCTCTCAATGCCGCGAACATGGTTGATGAGGTGCTGACCAAGGACTACCAGAGCGTTCTGGCGGGAAACAAACCCCGGTCCAGGGCCTGGAAAGATGCGAAAAAAAGATCACGGGCCTTGCGAGCCGGGCGATAAAGACCGGTCGCCGCGCCCCGCTTCCGGCTAGTTTGTTGTTGTGCCTGGAAACTCCAAAGGGTAGTCGAATCGGGTGAAGTCTTCCCGGTAGGCGCTTTGAACCCGTTTGACGAGATCGCTGGTCCATAGGGACCCATACGCATGTGAGCCTGTTTTATTGACGGCCGTTTTTCTTGGACTGAACGTCTGCGCGTCGATGCCGAGCCTGTCCGCGACTGGCTTGATGTCCTCGTGCAGCGTCTCAAGCTTGGCGACGTGAATTGAAGGAACCGATTTCGGCACGTTTGCCGACATCAGGTTCCAATGATTGTTCAGCATCTTTGTCGCTGTTGCGCAGGCATATTTTATGAACTGATCGAAAGTGATCGCATTGTTGGAAACATAGGTATCCGGCCGCGTGAACTGGTTGTTCTTCCGGTATTGCTTCATGAAATGGTCGTCCGGAGCGTCCCAGGGAACGCCCGCGAACTTGTTTGAATAACAGGATTGCAGCCTGAGATACGGGTTCCTCACAACCGTGAACATCAGCGTTTCAGGATCACGCAGCATCTCGCAGAACCCTTCCGGGCCGATCATCTCCGGCGACTTCAGGCCGGAATACTCTCTGCGGTGGCAACGGTAGAATTCACCCTTGAAGTCGCGGCCGTAGCACACGCTCGACAAGATCGACTTGACGGTGCTGCATCCTGCCTTTGAGACTTCAACATAGATCAGCTTGTATTCCGGAACGACGTTGAAGAAATAGTTCATCCCGTAGACATGTCTGTCGATGTAGTGATAGTCACGGGTGGCTGCGTCGGCCGTCAGCAGATTGTAGAGGTTCCTGCTGTAGAAAATGCGTCTTTTGACGAACGTCGGAAAGTTCGTGTTCTTCTTGATGTATTTGCCGATTCCCAACATCAGGTTCTGTTGCCGCGCGTCTTGAAGTGGTGCCAAGCTGCGCTTCTAGTTCAATCCCGACATGGGCGTCCAGTGTTTTTTGTGCATTTCTGCAATGCCGGAGTACTCTGTGCAGACGCGGGAAATCAGCAACATTCCGGGAGTTCTCGCGAAAGCGGGCAACAAGCTGACGCTGGATTAATTCGCAAGTGTATGAACTCGCTTGCCTTCCAGGTTAATGTTTTGAAGTGCATTGGATCTGCGGCCGGCAAACCTTGGTCTTGGAGGTTCGCCGATCACGGATCAGGAAGCCGCCTGAAAAAGACAGGATGGGTCTGGCGCAGGCGCGGTCAAGGGAACGCGCACTGCCTCAATCGACATATTCCGCGTGGTCCATGTGAAAGGCGCGTCCCTCGAGCTGTCCCACGGGCCACCCTCTTTCGATCGCGTCCTCATTGTCGAAGTTGCCCATCCGAAACTGGGTCGTAACCCGCACCGGTTCGGTTTTTTGCGGCACGCTTCTGTGAACGGTCAGACCGGAAAAGACCAGCATGTCCCCCACGTCGAGGCTTGGTATGGAGCTGGCGTACTTCGAAAAATCAATGTCGTGGTTGATCGACAGGGTTTTGGCACCGTTCTTGTTTTCGTTCAACGGGTCCAGCATCTTCGCCCGTCTCAACCCATCAAGATGTGATCCGTCCAGCAGTTCGACCGCACCGTCCTTGTCCAGGTCGGTAAAGGGGATCCAGAACACGATGGAATCCTGCGAAAGCTGGATGTAGTGGTAGTCCTGGTGCCAATCGAAGAGAAACTTCTCTTCGCCGAGGAAATCGATCCTGGTCCCGGTATACGGGCAGACATTGATCATGCCGATGTCCTGGAAGAGCTTCCGGTAGACCTCTTCGAACTTTGCCCCAAGCTGCATTTTCTGCAGCGACTGCAAATGCCTCAGGGACCGGTACACCGCACCCAGGCCGGCACGGTCTGTCTTGAACAGATCGACAAGCAGCTCGAGATCGACCCGGTTTTCAAGTGGCTTGAGTTCGCCCTGCGTTTTGCCCGCCTTCAGGAGCAGGAGCCGATTGAAATCGCTGTAAAAGGACGAAAGCTCTTCAGCACTCAGGAAGCCTTTGAGAACGGCCCATCCCTTTTCTTGAAAATGCGCGACGTCGCTGTTTGAAAGGGTCAATTTCAGCTCCAGGGTTTGAAGAAGTAGGCTGACGGTGTGGATGTCCAGGAAAACGTCTTGATGTCGGGCTGCGGCAGCTTTCTTTCTTCGAAAAAGACTTCCAGCGCAGAACTTTCTCCACCCCATTCCATCATGGCGTATTCGTCCAGAACGATCAGTCCGCCCGGAACCACCCGGTCGTAGAGGTGGTCCAGTGCGCTTTTGGTCGGCTTGAAGACATCGACATCCAGATGAAGCAGGGAAATGCGCAGCCCGGGGTTCTCTTCAACGTATTGGGGAACCGTTTCAAGAATGTCCCCGTCGATCAGGAAGCACCTCTTCGAAGCCTGCACGAACTGATCGTTCTGATGAAGCATCATGAGTTCATCGAAGGCACCCTTGAAGCCTTCCGACTTCCAGCCCCCATCCACTTTCGAGCGGCCCGGATATTCCGGCCCGTCCTCTTCCGTCAGGCGCAGGCCCTTGAAATCGTCGAAGCCGATGACGTGCCGGATACGGTCGCCCGGATGGAAGATCTCCAGGAACTTGTGGAAGGCGAAGAAGCTGTTGCCCTGGTAGACACCGCATTCGACGATGGAACCCGGTTTGTCGGCGATCAGCTTGTAAAGTTCATAGTGGGCAAGGAAACGGGTGACATTGATCCGGCGCGTGTAAATCGCAAAGGATTCCAGAACGTCTCGGAGCGGAATGTCGTACTTTGCAATGATTGCCTCGAGCGTTTTCCAGTTATCCTGGCCTGCTTTTCCGCCGTAGAGTTCCGCTTCGGGCTTATCAACTGCCATTGTTTTCTCCTGTTTCGAATTGTTTCCAAGTAGGTTTTGTTCACGTGACGCTTGTCTGATGGCAGTCAGTTCACAGTCTTCTATCGATTCGTGCGATGGAAGCGGCAAAAATCAGCCAGAGTCAATGGGTGTTGGGGGCGCTCCCCAACAAGCGCAGTGCCCGATGTTCCTTTGGGGAATGTATTTGCTTCGCACGTTGGCGACGCACCCCGGTTTCCATCAGGTCTGCCTGTCGATGATTGGGCGAAGTCAGAGCTCCATCGCGTAGATCTTGTTCTTTCTCAGGAAGTCCTTGGTGAGGTTCCTGGCGCAATGCTTGCTCAGCGTTTCGTCTCCGCGAAACTTGAGCGCATATGCCAGGACGCCCCACACAACATCCGTAAACTCGCCGTTGAAGTGCGCAAGGAAATGTGGTCGGGCCACGAACCAGTCACAAACCAGCGCCACGTTCTCCACGATCTGGTCTTCCGTGTAGTCGAACGCAACGTTCTGATCAACGATGTCGGCGGGAATCTTTTTTCGCAGGTGCAAGTGCACCGTGCCACCATCGTAAACGGAGTGAATTTCGGCGATCCCGTTTCTCAGGAGATCCGCGGTCACCATCCAGTGCCACGGCAGCCGGCATCGCTCGAAATCCTGGAGGATCAGCCACGATCCTTCAGGAAGCAAGCTTTCCGCGATGACCGGAAATGTCGCCTGCCACAAGTCCAATGATTTGGCCGAGTCCAGGTGAACGACTTCAACACTGTCGGTATTCGAGTAGGGCGCGAAACCCACGGACAAATCCAGTTGCACCGGATCAACAAACTCCGAAAAGTCGCGGTTCAGGTGCCGAAACAGGTCCAGGTCGCTGGCAGCGCCGCGGGATTTCTTGACGTATTCCTTGACTACGGGATGCTTCGCGAAAGCCTCCAGCGAATACCCGCCGAAGAGATCGAATCCCTTGATCGCCCGATGCGCAACGGAGACATTGTCTTTCAGTCCGCGGGCCATGCAGTAGGTCGACCCGCCAGCGGCGGTTCCGACATCCCAGACCTCGCCGTCACCACGATAGTGTGTCGCGCAGAGCTGATACAATCCCATCCGCTCGTTGAGTGAGGTCTGGCTCGGCAGCTCTTCGAGCTCCAATGCGACCTCGTCATTCCTGAGAAGGTTGCCCAGTCTGTGGCTCAGCGCGTCAAAGGCCTGCATGTCCGCCCGTCCGCCTGGAAGCAGCAACCGCGGATTGGCAATCCGTTTCAGCGTGTCCGTTACTTTCTTGTTCGTCATTTTCAAGCTTAACCCCACAAGCTTGGATGCGATGTCTCGCGTTAGGTCACCAGCCGTCTATGATGTCCAGAATCTCATCATATGATTCGTGTTTTGCGATCAGCTCCTGCAACTCGCCGACGAGTTCGGGATCCCGCTTGCGTCCAGCCTTGCGATTCAGGCTGTCCCTGGAAAGAGACAGGACTGTCTTGGTCTCGGAAGGATCCAGGGTTCCATCGAAACCCAGTTTCTGCGAGAATGACTGTGCAAATGCATATCCATCGCTGGTAAGATCTTCATATTTCAAGTGAATTCTTGGCCGTCCCTTCCAGGCGAGATAGGCAAAAACGCAGCTCAGGTAGCCGTTGTAGTTGTTCCTGATTTCCGCCCGCCAGTCGATTTCTTCCCAGGTTTTTCTTCTGTGTCTGGCAAAGAAAAGTCGCTTTTTATCGAGCTTGGACTTCCATCTCTCGTATTTCGGATAGAGATGCGACACGATCGCATCCGCCGGGTCGCGGGTGATCAGGATCAACCCGAAGGGTGAGGGCGACCTTGCCGCGTTCTCGACAAGTCTATGAAGCGAGTGAGCCTTGTAACCTACCGGTTCATCATCGTCGATCTTGATGACATCCGCCGCCTGGTTCGCGCTGCGAAGGTAGATCGCCTTGTCCGATTCCGATGCCTCAAGCGAAGCGACCGTCGGACGTTTTGTTACGTATTCGACCAGGGCACGCACGGCGTGGTTTCCGCTTCGCGGATAGGAAACAATGTGCCAGTTCAGTCGTTCCGGAAAGGGCGCTCCACCTTCGGCCGCTCCGTTTTCGTTCATTGCCGATCTCCAATGATGCACCTTTCCAGGGATGCCGTCTGTTCTGCTTTGATTGCTGAATTGCGAAGGCGTCTCAGCGGCACACCGGCACCGCACGGCCATTTGTTTGGCCGGTAATACGGCATGTTTCCGTGATTTAGCAAGGCAACGCGCTGCAAAATCGGATCGAGCAGATATCCCGGATACCGATGCCCCGCCCGGGATGTATGCAATTGGGCCAATCTTTCACCGTATGTGGCACCGTGTCGGACGTCTGGGTGCACAAGGTCGGGGCGCATTCCGCGACAGTCGGCGCCGCCGCACGGCATCCGAGGTGGATCCACGCTACCTGAAGGATTGCAACAGATTCTGCACCTTTCCCGACACCTTCAATCGTGCGGGCACTTTCAGCGGGATTGAGAGCTGCTTGAAAGCCTTGAATTTCTTTTTTTCAGATTTCGGAGAATTTGGATGGCAGATGATTGCATGTTCGACGTAGTCCCGGTTGGTGCCGTGACGCTGAAATTTCGCATGGGGCAATGCCGCCAGTTTCAGGCCGTTGAGCCGGCTCTGCCCGGAAACGGGCGTAACCCAGCCGGTTTCGAGATCGCAATGCTCCCACCCCTCGGGTCTTTTCTCCCATTCGAGATCGTAGTTATCCAAAAGATGCTGGTTCATGCAGATCTGATCGTCTCCGGCAAAGGCGTCCACCAGCTCCGCGCATAACCGCCGCGTGGCATCGTTGGCCCGTAGCGCAAAAAAGCCGGTGCAGATTGCAAAGCCCCAGGCCTCCTTGTTGCCTTTCGGAAAGGACCCAGGCTGAAAGGCAAGATCGAACGCGGTGGAGGGCAACTCCGGGAACGGGTTTTTCAGCCAGATCGCGTCCGCGTCGCTGAAGATGACGTTCTGTCCCTGTTCCAGATACGATAGTGCGGAGGGGAATTTCAGCGAAATCGCGTGCGTGGCGCTGTCACTGTCGAAGCCGCTGTTTTTCCAGACCGTTTTTTTCCGGTCGGAATAGGCGCTTGAAACGAACTGGTCATCACATCGGAAACCGGCCTTTGTGAGCTGACGATAGGAAGCCGGGTCCGTGCAGATCAGGAGCGGATCGAGACCGGTGCTCTCCCTAACCCCCGTCGCCCAGGCCGCGGCGAGGCGGACATATTGATTGTTCACGACAGTGAAAACGACCGTTTTTTTGCTGTCGAAAGTAGAATGGTCCATGATGTCAGGGCTTTATCACTGTTTTGGTTCCGGACGCGCTGCCGCCGTGTCTTTGCGGCTTCATCCCCGCATCACGTTGGGACGACAGGTTTGAACGGCCGTGCGCCGCCGATGTCAGGAGTCGTTCTAGCACGGCTCTCGGGTCATGAATCAAGGTTCGGATCGCAGCGCGGTCTTGTTGAACATGCATATTGCCCCGTTAAATCTTGTGCCACGTTTCGCGCGCCTAGCCGATGCGGCTCTCCTGCCGGAGAGCGTGCCGCGCGCGAAGATATAGATTGCGGATTTTCGCGTCAAAGTCGGGAGGCAAGGCAAGGTAGGTTCGCGGTAGCGGCACCGGCGGCTCGGTTGAATGCCGTTGCAGCCTGATGTATCTAGCAAGGCCGGAAATGGCGGCGAACTGTGAGTGACGTTTTTTGCTGGAAATACACGTAGTCAATATGGCCCGGTCAACAGACCGTAAGGAGAGAATGGACAAGCTCCTTACCGGGAAGGGCCTTGAATTCCGGTACTTCGAAGCGATTGACGGGAAGGCCGGCGAACATCCTCTCTTCGCGAAACATGATCGCCGGCTGGCCGAGATACGCTATGGATTTCAGCTGGCTCCGGGCGAGTTGGGCTGTTTCGCCAGCCACTATCTCCTGTGGGAAATCTGTGTGCGTGAACAGCGCCCTCTGCTGATCATGGAAGATGACATCGAGCTGGCCGATGACTTTGATGAAAGTTTCCGGATCGCCGGCGAGAAAATCGAGGACTACGGACTCTTGCGGCTGTCGTCGCACAAGCGGCGTGATTTCTTCATCCGGGAGGACGTCGGGTCCCGTCACAAGATCATCCAGTTCGTTCAGAACCCGTCCGGAACGTCCTGCTATGCGATTGCCCCCTGGGCTGCGGCGCGGTTTCTGGAACATGCCAACGTCTGGTTCGAACCGGTTGATTGCCTTCTGGACAGATACTGGGATCACGGCGTCGGCTGCTGCGCAATTTATCCCTTCGCGGTCACGCACATCGCCCAGACAAACGAGCAATCGGAAATCTGGGACGGTGTCGGGCGCGGGCCCCGGTCCAGCCGCTCCAGGCGATTTCCCCTCGAACGCAGGTACTACCGGCTGAAAGACAACTTGAAGCGGAAGATTTTCAAGATCAGAAACGGACTGAACCTGGAAAAAGACCTCCAGAAAGCCGGAAAACCAAATTGATCATTTCCAGGATAGAGGGCGGTGCGGGCAATCAGATGTTTCAGTACGCCTGCGGCCGCGCGGTCTCGCTCGCATCACATCAGAATTACAAGCTCGATTTGACCGACATGACAAGGGACAGACTGCGCGACTATGTCCTCGACCAGTTGGCGATCACCGCGGAGCCGCTTACCCGGTTGGAAAGAAGGGTGTGGTCCAGGCACCGGCATCAGCCGCTTGCACGCATGTTATTTCCATCGGCACGCTGTGTCGAGGTAAAGGAAACCGGTTTGCCGTTCGCCCCTGAAATCAAGTCGATCCGTACGCCCTCCTATCTGTTTGGGTACTGGCAGTCCGAGAATTACTTTTCCGATGTGGCGGAGGTCATACGGTCCGACTTTCAGCTGAAATCAGGCTACACACCGGCGCGGCAGGAAACCCTTTCGAAAATCAGGGCGGCCGAAACTGCGGTCTCGGTCCATGTGCGGCGCGGAGACTACGTTTCCAACGCGAAGACGAACGCGATACACGGGACCTGTGATCCTGACTGGTATGCCGCCGCGCTGTCGGAGATGGCATCGAAGTTCAAGGACATGCAGCTTTTTGTCTTTTCCGACGATATCTCCTGGACCAGGGACAATCTGCCCTCCTATCCCTCGATGACCTTTGTCGAGCCCCAGGATGACGGCAAGGATGTTGAGGACATGCACCTGATGGCTTCCTGCCGGGCGCATGTCGTGGCGAACAGTTCGTTCAGCTGGTGGGGGGCGTGGCTGAACCCGCGGCAGGACAAGCACGTGATCGCACCGGCGCAGTGGTTCAGGTCATCGTCTCACGATGCGCGTGATCTGATCCCGAAAAGCTGGCAAAAGCTGTAACCGGATTTGCCCGGTAAACCGGCGAGGGAAATCGGCGGAGCCGAATTGGTAAATCGACCGGCTTCAGATGATCTTGCGTTTTTTCAGTGACCGTTTCAGCTTCCACATGCGTCTGCTTTGGCGCACCTTCAGCCCCTTTGGCTCATTGAGCTGTGTCATGAAATCCGAGCGCTTGTCCAGCCTTGCCAGCCCGGTCCAGCCCCGGTGGATCGACAGGTCGAGCCGGTCCATGTTGGCCTCGAAAACGCAGTTGATGAAATTCAGTATCTGTCGATTCTCTGTTTCGACGTAGAAGCTGTCCATCTCTTCTCCTTCCGCGTAAGGAGCGCTGTCGACATCATCCATGAAAATGACGCCGCCCTTTTTCAGGTACGGAAAGAAGCCGTAAATTTCCTTGTAGACATGGTCCACCGTATGCAGGGAATCGATGAAAAGAACATCGATCCCGTCCCTGAGCCAGGGGGCATGGTTGAGGATGTTGTCGGTGTCCGCGGAGTCAGACCTGATAAAGGTCCATTTGGGCGAACTCGCAACCGTCGAGCAGTCGGCGATGTCCACCGACACGAGCGTTCCGCGGTCGCTGTCTTGCAGGGCGTTCAGGAACAGTTTGGTCGAGTTTCCCGATTGCACCCCCAGTTCGAGCATCGTGGGGTTTTCAAGCTGCGTGATCAGCGCGTGCATGCTCAAATAGTGCTTGGCTCTGAAATGCTTGTCGTTGCCAGAGTTCAAATTCGCTTTGTATTCGTTCAGTTTGTCTTCGTACATCTTTGAATTCTGGTCTTGCTGGGTGAAACGGGTTTTCAAAGTCGCATTCACGGGCAATTTGACGCTTGCAATCGAACCCTCGCGTTCAGCGCCACAGTAGTAAAGTCACGTGTCCACTTCAATCGGCAGCCACGAAGCGTGCAATCAGCCGGTTGGGCGAGACCTTGTCGAACCTGAAGCCGCGTGACACCAGGTACTGGCACACCGCCGGCAGTGTCGGTTCCTTCGCAAGGCCGCGCTCCGGTCCGCAATCGACACAGATGTATTTGACGCGTTTCAGCGTTTCCTCGGCGCCGCGCAGGATCTCGGGTTCCGCACCTTCTCCTTCGATCTTGAGCACCTTGATCTCTTCGATCCCGGTCTCAAGGCAATAGGCATCCAGTGTCGTCGTTTCGATTGTCGTGACGCTTTCATATCCGGAAAATTCGATCAGCGAGGAATCCGCCGTGTTCGATTTTTCAAAGAACTTCAGGGTGGTTTTCTCGTGCCAGAGTGCGAGCTGTTCGCAGGTGCCGTCCGGGTTGTTCAGCCGGCATCGGGACATCTCGCCCTCGCCCGGCTCGAAGGCAATGTAGCGGACCGATTTGCCTGCAAGTTTCAATCCCAGACCGATTTCGCCGATATTGGCACCGCAATCGATGACGACATCGCCGTCCTCGATCTCGTCCGGAAAGATGAAGTAGTCGGACATGAGGTCCGTCACACGCCTTTTTACGCCGTACCGGTAAAAACCCACGCGTCTCTGGTGCAGGATCGAGATACTGTTGTCTTCGTCGTCGGTGACAACGATTGCGCCGTTCCGGATGGCCGTTTCGACCTTCCAGGGGCTTTTGCTGTTCAGGATGCGGCTGGCGCGGGCGTAAAGGTTGAAGAGCTGTGAAAAACTGTCAAGGCTTTCGCGCCCGAAGATGAAGTTCAGCAGTCTTTTTTTCTTTTTCACGCTTCAACCTCCCCGGTTCCAGATCAACGTCTCGTACTGCGCGCAAATGCCTTCCTCGGAATACCCTTCGTTCAGGCGTGCCGCTGATGCTGTCACAAGCCGTTCGGCTTCGGCCGGGTTGTCCAGCAATTGCAAGAGATGTCGCGCCAGGCCGTCCTGATCACCGCACTCGGACAAAAGCCCAGTTTTGCCATGCTCGATCAGCCAGCTTGGTCCGGGCGATGCGGTCGCAACGACCGGCAGGCCGGCGTTCCAGCCCTCCAGAACCACATTTCCCAGAGGTTCGTCGTCGGTCGGGCAGACGAGAATGTCCGCAGCTTTCAGGAATGGGGACGGATCCCTCTGCCACCCGAGAAAATGCGTGCGGTTCTCAACGCCCAGCTCCCGAGCAAGGCGGCGCATGTCTTCCTGCAGGTCTCCATCCCCGATCAGCCAGGCGTGAACGGTTTCGGGCAGCCGGGCGAGGGCCTTGATCAGAAGGTCGAAGCGTTTGCGTTCAACGAAACGTCCAAGCGCGATCAGGACGGTTGCTTCGTCCGGCGTGTCGAACTGCGCGCGGTTGGCGGGTGCGAGCGTGTCCGGCAGCGGGTCCACGAAATTGCTGATCACGTGCGCGCACTCTTGGGGCCAGCCGGCCTCAACCGCCTGCCGGATGATTTCCGGTGTATTGCCGATCAGGTCCTGCACGTTGCCGTAGGTATGGAACCCGTCGGGGAAGTCACCGAGACGGAGGAATGTGCGCATGTCGGGACCGGGTTTCGGCAGCCACTTGCTGGCCGGACTCATCCAGCCGAGGGTTGCCCCCGCTCCGAAGTGCCTGATGTCGCGGGTGATGCCCCAGCGCACGAAATGCCGCTTGAAATGCGAGCGGCTGAATTTCAGTTCGCGCACGTCGCAATACTCGGCAAGCTCGTCCCGCCAGGACCTGTCATGCCGGATGAAGGCGATCTGTTCGACACCGCGTTTGGCGAGCGCACGGGACAGGCGCACGAAAAACTTTTCCGCGCCGCCATCGACGCCGAGGTGGATATGCGCGAGTTTGCGTTGAGCGGACACCGGGTCAGTTGCCATCGATGACATCATAGTAATTGTGTGCCCTTCCGAAGAGACCGCGCAGGTTGCCGGATCCCTTCATCAGGCGGATGAGGCCGTAGTAGTAGAGTTTCTCGCCGCGTTTGTGCGCAAACGGTTTCAGGACAAAACCAACGATCGTGGCAAGAAGACCGAAGAACATGCGCCGGGCGCTCTTCGGGATGAAATGCAGCGCGGCCTTGCCCCGGCCTTCCCGCAGAACGATATTGAACGCTCCGGAGGTTGCCGCCATGTGCATACGGCTCAAGAGCCGTTTCGTGGTCACGCGCGACGCCGGAATGTCCTCTTCGACAAAGGCGTCGTCGACCCAGATCATCCTGGTACCCGCCGCGTGGGTGCGGCGGAAGAAGTCGATGTCCTCGCTGCCGAAGGTCAGTCTTTCGTCAAATCTCAGACCCAGTCCGTCGGGCCGCACGATGCGGGCGCTGATCAGCACGTTGTTGGTCGGCGCCTCGGTGATCTCGGTTCCCGTCGGGCGGGGTTTCAGCAGCTGCGACTTCCACCAGTGCGGCGCCGGCTTTTCGTAGATCCGCCGCACCGGGCCGTTGGCGACCTCTGCATCGAAGGTTTCGCAGGCTGCCAGCAGCTTTTCGATCCAGTCGGGTTCGGCGCGCTCGTCATCGTCGATGAGGGCGATCCAGTCCGGGTCGTGTTCCAGCGCCGCCTCCAGCGCCGTGTTGCGCGCGAAGGGAATGCCTCTGCGCGGCTCGTGATGGAAGAAGACCGGTAGGGTGAGCGCTTGCCTCACCGCGTCCGCAGCCTCGCCGGTGAAAAAGGGCACAGCGTCGTTCTCGACGACAACAACCGACAGATCCGCCGCGTCCGGCCGGACCAGCTTGTCCAGGCTGTCGAGGCACGCCTTGAGCATATTCGGACGCTGCGCCGTGCAAACGGCGATGACCAGTTTCTGGGCCATTGGGTAAATTCAATCCTCGGGTCGGCAGTCTCGCGGCTCGAGCAGGGGTTTGGCGCAACAGACGCTCGCTGTCAAAGGAATTCCGCAAACCCGGCTTTCCAGAACGCGACATGCGCGCTACGGTTTGAAGTACATAACCTAACCCTTTGAGCGATTGCGAAAACGCAACGGTGTTTGGGAGGACACGAATGAAGGGACAGATGATGCACCGTCCGCTGAAGATTGCGGACATCATCACCTTTGCCGCGGCCAACTATCCGAACGGCGAACTCGTTTCCGTGCGAACGGAAGGCGATATCCACCGAACCACCTATCGGGAGACGGCGCAGCGCGTGGCGCAACTGGCCCACGGGCTCCGAAAGCATGGCGTCAATCCCGGCGACAGGATCGCGACACTTGCCTGGAACGGGTACCGGCACTTCGAGCTCTATTACGCGATTTCGGGCATCGGTGCCGTCTGCCACACCATCAACCCCCGCCTGTCCGCGGAGCAGATGATCTACATCGTCAACCACGCAAGGGACAGGATCCTCTTCTGCGATACCACCTTCGTTCCGATCATCGAGAAACTCAGGCAGCACCTGCCTGAAGACCTTCTTGTGGTCATCATGACCGACAGGGCGCACATGCCGCAGACATCGCTCGAGGGAGCCCTTTGTTACGAAGAGCTGCTTGAAGGACAGCCGCGTGAGATCGACTGGCCCGATTTCGACGAGAATCAGGCCGCGGGTCTCTGCTACACGTCCGGGACGACGGGCAATCCGAAAGGCACCTTGTTCTCGCACCGCTCGACCCTGCTTCACGCGCTCACGCTGTGCATCACCATTCCGAAGGTATTGCAGGAGGGAACCCGCATCCTGCCGGTCGTCCCGCTCTTTCACGTCAACGCCTGGGGCTTGCCTTACGCCGCACCGTTGTCGGGCGCGAGCCTGATCTTTCCGGGCGGCGCGCTGGACGGAAAGAGCCTGTTTGATCTTCTGGACCGCGAAAAGGTCTTTTCCGCGTGGGGCGTGCCGACGGTCTGGCTCGGCCTGATGAACGAGATCAATCAGCGGGGCCGTCTCCCGGACGGGTTCGGCGATGTCGTCATTGGAGGCTCCGCTGCCCCCCGGACGCTGATCGAGGCATTCGAGACCAGGGACGTGAATGTCTGCCATGCCTGGGGCATGACCGAGATGAGCCCGCTCGGAACCCAGTGCAATTTGCCGCCCGACATGGCGGACCTGCCGCAGGAGCAGCGCATCGATCGCAAGCAGTCGCAGGGCCGCCGTGTCTTCGGCGTCGACATGAAAATCGTTGATGACGCCGGAAACCGGTTGCCCCACGACGGCAAGTCCCAGGGTCATCTCTACGTGCGCGGCAACACGATCACCTCCGGATATTTCGAAGACCCGGAAGCGTCCAAACCCGTTTTCGACGCGGAGGGCTGGTTCTGCACCGGCGACATTGCGGTGATCGATCCGCAGGGCTTCCTGCAGATCACCGACCGCTCCAAGGACCTCATCAAGTCCGGCGGCGAATGGATCAGCTCGCTCGACCTTGAGAACATCGTCATGTCCCACCCGGACGTTGCCAATTGTGCGGTGATCGCCGTGCCCGATCCCAAGTGGGACGAGCGTCCCCTGCTGATCGTGGTCCCGCACGAGGATGCCCAGCCGCAGGAAGACGAACTTCTGGCGCTGCTGGCGGAACGGCTTGCAAAGTGGCAGGTGCCCGACGAGATCGTATTCGTCGATCAGCTGCCGCTGACGGCAACCGGCAAGGTCTCCAAACTGACCCTCAGGAAACAGCGCGCCGAGGGTGGTTTATGACCCCGGAAGTTCTCTTCGGCCTCACCGGCAAGACGGCGCTCGTGACGGGAGGAGCGACCGGGATCGGCCGGATGGCGGCCGAAGGACTGATGGCCGCCGGGGCACGCGTGCTCATCGCCAGCCGCAAACAGGACGCCTGCCGCGCGGCTGCCGAAGAGCTGAACGCGGTCGGTTACAGCGGCAAGGCGGAAGGGTTCGGCGGCGATGTCGCAAGCGAGGAAGGCATCGACGCACTCAGCGCCGAGGTCGGCAACCGCTGCGACGGTCTCCACATCCTGATGAACAATGCCGGCACCAGTTGGGGCATGCCCCTCGGCGAATTCCCCTATTTCGCCTGGGAGCGCGTGCTGCAGCTCAACGTCACCGGGTTGTTCCACCTGACCCAGAAGCTGTTTCCGCTCCTGGAGCGGGCAGCGAGCGATGACGACCCCGCGCGTGTCGTCAATGTCGGCTCGGTAATGGGCGAGCTGCCGCACGGCGACCGCGCCTACAGCTATGCAGCCTCCAAGGCCGCTGTTCACCACCTGACGAAGATCCTCGCCAAGGAACTGGCGGAAAAGCGCATTACGGTCAATGCGCTTGCACCGGGCCCCTTCGTCAGCAAGATGACGGCGTTTGCGACCGCTGACGAGGACGTCAGAAAGAGAGTGGGCGCGCAGGTTCCCCTCGGACGGGTCGGGCGGCCGGAGGATATTGCGGCCGCGCTACAATACCTGTGCGGCCGCGGCGGCGCCTATCTGACCGGGGCCATTCTTCCGATCAGCGGCGGCATCAACGTGGAAACCGGACCGGACCTGTTTCAGGAGGCCTATGAGTGAGCGCAGGTGTGTCAGCGCGCGTGCTTTCGATTGACGAGCTGAAACGGTTGATCGGGCAGGAAGTCGGCGTTTCGTCCTGGTACCGCGTCGATCAGGCGCGGATCGACAGGTTTGCGGATGTGACGGAAGATCATCAGTTCATTCATGTCGACGCTGAACAGGCGTCCCGGACCCCGTTCGGAGGGACGATCGCGCACGGCTTTCTGACCTTGTCGCTGCTCTCGGCCATGGGACAGGAGGCGCAGCCCAGTGTCGCGGGCGCGCAAATGGGCATCAATTACGGCTTCGACCGGATCCGGTTTCTGCACCCGGTCAAGGCCGGGCAGAAGGTCCGGGGCCGGTTCGCGCTGGCGCGGGTAATCGACGAGCGGCCCGGTGAAGTCGACCTTCACTGGCAGGCGACCATCGAGATCGACGGTGAGAAACGTCCCGCTTTGAAGGCCGACTGGCTCAACCGGTTTTATCTGGCTCAAGATGGTGAAAGGCAGACGGCATGCTGACGGCGCGACGGCTTCCCCCCGTCCTTCAGAACCTGCGGATACCGGCAATTGCGGCTCCACTGTTCATCGTGTCCTGCCCCGCTCTGGTGATCGCGCAATGCAAGGCCGGGGTCATCGGCAGTTTTCCCGCGCTCAATGCCCGCGACGAACCGGGCGGACCGGTGATGCTCGAACTCTGGTTGCAGCAGATCACGGAAGCGCTCGACCGGCACAATCAGGCCAATCCCGACAGACCGGCCGCACCCTTCGCCGTCAATCAGATCGTGCACCGGTCCAACGAACGGCTGGAGCGGGATGTGGAGATCTGCGCGCGGTGGAGAGTTCCGGTCTGGATCACGTCCATGGGCGCGCGGGTCGAGGTGAACGAGGCGGCGCATTCCTGCGGCGGCATTGCGCTGCACGACGTCATCAACAACACCTACGCGAAAAAGGCGGTCGAAAAGGGCGCTGACGGACTGATCGCCGTTGCGGCCGGAGCCGGCGGCCACGGGGGCCCGCAATCGCCCTTTGCGCTCGTTCGCGAGATTCGCGACTGGTTCGACGGTCCGTTGCTGCTGGCCGGAGCCGTGTCGACGGGAGAGGCGCTGCTCGCCGCCCGTGTGCTCGGTGCCGATTTCGGCTATGTCGGCTCTCCCTTCGTGGCAACGGACGAAGCCAATGCGGACCGGGTCTACAAGGACATGATGGTGGCCGGTGCGGCGGAGGACGTCATGACGTCGTCGCTCTTCACCGGGCATCCGGCCAATTACCTGAAAGGCTCCCTGGCGCGCGCCGGGCTCGATCCGGATAACCTGCCGAAGGAATGGGACGTCAGCGTCATGCCGGACGACAGCCCGCTGCCGAAAGCCTGGCGGGAACTCTGGGGCGCGGGGCAGGGCATTGGTGCGATCAAGTCGGTCGGGCCTGCGTCGGCGGTGGTCGATCGCCTGGAGCGGGAATTTCTGGCCGCGTGCGAAAACGCGAAACACATCATTTAGGGAGACGTCATGGATCTGGGCATAACGGAGCGGGTGCGCCCGCTGATAGAGCAGGTCCGGCAGATGGTCGAAACCGAGATCGCGCCGCTGGACACCGAGTTTCATCACGAAGTCGGCAGGCATCCTTCCGGTGACCGCTTTCAGCACACGCCGCGTCAGCTCGAAATTCTCGAAAGCCTGAAGGCGAAGGCGAAGGAACGCGGTCTCTGGAATTTCTGGCTGACGGACAGCGAAAGAGGCTTCGGCCTCACCACGGTCGAATATGCCTATCTCGCCGAGGAAATGGGCAAGGTCGGCATCGCGGCCGAGGTGTTCAACTGCAATGCGCCCGATACCGGGAACATGGAAGTGCTGGAGCGTTACGGCACTCCGGCTCACAAGGAGCGATGGCTGAAACCGCTCCTCGAGGGAACGATCCGCTCCGCCTATCTCATGAGCGAACCGGATGTCGCCTCGTCCGATGCCACCAACATTTCGCTGAACGCCGTCAGGGACGGCGATGCGTGGGTGCTCAACGGTGAAAAGTGGTGGGCGACCGGCGCGGGCGATCCGCGCTGCCGGCTTTACATCGTCATGGCCTGTTCCGATCCGTCGGCGCACAGACACAGCCGCCATTCCATGTTTCTGATCCCGAGCGATGCCGACGGCATTGACGTGCTGCGGCCGATGCAGGTTTTTGGCGCCGATGACGCTCCGCACGGGCACATGCATATCCGCTTCACCAATGTCCGGGTGCCGTCGGAAGATCTCGTGCTCGGCGAGGGCCGCGGCTTCGAAGTGGCGCAGGGGCGGCTTGGCCCGGGACGGATTCACCACTGCATGCGGGCGATCGGCCAGGCGGAAATGGCCCTGGAATTCCTGTGCAAGCGGGCGATGCAGCGCGAGGCCTTCGGAAAGAAGCTCACGGATCTCGGCGCCAACTATGACATCATCGCGGATGCCCGCATGGAAATCGAGATGGCGCGTCTGCTGTGTCTCAAGGCGGCCTGGATGATGGACACGCAGGGAACGCGCGCGGCCCAGCCCTGGATCAGCAAGATCAAGGTGGTGGCACCGCTGACGGCGCTGAAGGTGGTCGACGAGGCCATGCAGGTACACGGCGCGGCAGGCATCAGCCAGGATTTCCCGCTTGCCGCCATGTGGACGCATCTGAGGACGCTCCGCTTTGCCGATGGCCCGGACGCCGTCCACCGGCGACAGGTCGCCCGGACGGAGCTCAGGAAATACACCAACGACAAGGTCTGAAGATGACCGTGAATGCCGCGAAAAAAAGGAGCTCTTTCAGCGCCAACTTCATCCTGAGGAAGCGCACAGCGCTGTCTCGAAGGATGGGCGGCACACGCATGAGCAAGCGGCCCATCCTTCGAGACACGCTCCTTCGGAGCGCTCATCAGGATGAGGGTGGTGCAATTTTCGGCTTTGGTGCTCGGCTCTCAGCCGTTGCCAATACGAGGTCAGCGCCGCAATGACCGGTGCCGCTGACCTCGATCTGGAGCGCCTGGGCCGCTGGCTGGAGGGGAACCTCGCCGGGTTCGCCGGTCCGGTCCGGGCGGAAAAGTTCAATCGTGGCCAGTCCAACCCGACCTTCCGTTTGCGCGCCGCCTCCGGAGACTACGTCCTGCGCCGCAAGCCGCCAGGCGTCCTGTTGAAATCGGCACATGCGGTCGACCGGGAATTCCGGGTCCAGAAAGCGCTGGCCGGATCGGACGTGCCCATCGCGAAGATGCACGTCTTGTGTGAAGACGACAGCATCATCGGGTCCGCCTTCTATGTCATGGAACTGGTGCGCGGCCGGAGTTTCGACGACCCGCGATTGCCGGGTCTCGACAAGGGCCTGCGCACCGGGATCTACGACCGGATGAACCGGGTTCTCGCGGCGATCCACGCAATTGATCTGGACGCGCGCCGCCTGTCGGATTTCGGGCCACAGGGCAACTACTACAAGCGCCAGATCGACCGGTGGACCAAACAGTACCGGGCCAGCGAAACCGGACAAATCACGGCGATGGACGAACTGATCGACTGGCTCGACGGCAACGTGCCGGAAGACGACGGCCGCCGTACGCTGGTTCACGGCGACTACCGTATCGACAACATGCTGTTTGCCGAAGACGGTCCGGACTGCGTGGCGGTACTGGACTGGGAGCTCTCGACAATCGGCCATCCCTTCGCCGATCTCGCCGCGCTCGTCATGCAATGGCAGCGCCCCCCGGGGGCGGAAGGCAGGGGTCTTGCCGGCGTCGACCGGGAACCGCTCGGTATTCCCGCGGACCAGGCATTCATCGATGCCTATTGCGGCCGCGCCGGACTGCCCGGAATTCCGGCTTTCGGCTTCTACCTCGCCTTCGCCTTTTTCCGCATGGGCGCCATCCTCCAGGGCGTCAAGAAACGCGCTCTTGACGGCAATGCGTCCAATCCGGAACTGGGCTTGAGACTTGGCGCGAGCGTGCCGGAATACGCGGCAGGCGGTTTGAAGGCGGCGAAATCGGTGTGAAGCGCATGGACGCTGGCAGCTGACAACTGACAACAAATCCATCTGGGTCATTGCCAGTCTTGATCTGGCAATCCATGCCGTTCCGTTTCACCTTGGAGCCCCTCAGATGCCGAAAAGCAATCACCATGGATGCCATGGTCAAGCCAGGGCATGACCCGGTAAACTGCCTGCAAAACGGGGTCATTCCGGACAAGTGAGGCCGTGCCGAACGCTGATCCGGAATCCAGCTGTCAGCGTGAGCGCAGCGAACCCGGAAGTCGAAAGCCATGCTCCATGTGTCCGCTGCGAGGCTGTCCGCCACGACCTGCAAAGGCATCGCAGATCGCTAACGCCCGCCGTCCACATATTCGCCGTCATATCGGAACACCGCGTGTCCGCTGTTGCTGTGTTGCGGCGGAACGCCGACACGCATTTGCAGGAACAGAGCGCCGTTCGGGTCCTTGTAGAACGGCGCGCCGTTCCACAGCTTGATCATGAACACTTCGGCATTCTCGACCTTGAAGGCCTTGATCAGCATCTCGGGAACATCTGTGACCAGCTGCGGGTGAAATCCGGCGGCCTGCGTGAAGGTAATCAGGTCCGCGTCGTTTTCCATGATCCGTGGCCGCGAAAAACCGCGTGACACACCGCTGCTGCCGAGCGTGTATTCGACCACGTTGCCGCTGGCCTCGGGATCGGGCAGCACGATGCTGGCCCGATCTTCCCGAAACGTCATTTCAAAGAACTTGACGTCCGTGCCGAGAGTCCCCTGAAATTGCACGAAGGCCTCCGACATGCCCTTGATCGACAGGTAACTGTCGAACGCGCGCAGGCTTTCCGGCAGCGCGACAGAATAGATGCTGGCATCGGGACGGACGCGCACCACGACCTTTTCGCGCCCGCCGGAGGCATTCTGGAACCGGATTTCCCAGAGGACACCCGCTTCCTTGCCTGCCGGGGGCGGCCGGGTTGCCACGACGTCATCGATATGGCTCCAGCCCGCCGGCGCTTCCGCGCGCGCCGCGTCCAGGATCTGTGGCAGGCGAGCCAGGCCGCTCTTCGTGATGGAAAATGGCTGGCTGCGGCCCGTCAGCGTGTACATCGAAACCGGCCTGCCGCCGATGCCCCGCCGGTAGCTGCCGCCGTTCCAGCGATAGTCCTGGATCGCTCCCGGGTCGGCCGGCGACACGGCATCGATTTCGACACCATGGGTCAGAACCTTGATTTCGTAGACGTGTTCACCGGTGCCGATGACGTCTGCAAAGCGGTTTTCAGCCGCATCGAAAGGCCAGTCGGACTGGGTCCGAAGGTTCATTGACCGGCCACGCTCGGTATGACTGATATCGGCGCCGTCGAACCGGCCATCGGCCAGCGCGTAAACCTGGCCGTGCTCGCGCTCGCTTCGGACCGAGATGTTCCACTTCAGGGACCAGTGTGCCTGACCGAGGACCGGGCCGAGCGAGGCCGCTGCCGCGGTCACCGTCCCCGGTTTTTTGGTCGGCAGGTTGATCGGTGCATCGCTCAAGATGGACCACACCTTCGAAATCTGCAGCTCCGCCTGGCTGAAACGCTCCGGCGAGACGATGAACTTCGGACCATCGGCCATATGCATCGGACCGTGGAGTTCATCCACGGAGCCCGGATCGCCCAGGTTGCGTCTCACGGACCAGAGGTTGAATTCTTCGCCGTCCCGCCCTGTCGCGGCAATCACCGAGAAACTGTCAGGCTCGATCCTCAGCCACAGAAGGTCGCTGTCGCCGATCTCTGTGGTCAGCGTCGTCCATGCGATGTCGAATGATTTCTTGTCGTTGAGATAGGTGGATTGTGCCCAGGCGGGCAATGAAAGCGCAAAAGTAACGAACAAAACAAGCGGCGCGACGCCGCTGCGCAGACGCAGATACTTGGCCATGATGCACCTCGAAATTCTATGAATAGGTCCATCATGCCTGCAAAACGCTACGTAAGCAAAGCCCGGCCTCAGAAGTACCGTGCCTGATGACGGCTCAGCGCTCGTTCATCGCCGCAAACGTGCCGCCGCCTTCGGCGAGCTTCCGAAGCAGGACCGGAACCTGCCAGTAGAAACTGTCTTCCTGCGCATAGGTCTCGATCCGGCGCACCAGTTCCGCTGCACCGATCTGGTCGGCCGTGTGCATGGGCCCGCCGCGGAAGCGGGGGAAGCCGTAGCCGAACAGGAACACCGCGTCGATATCGACGGGCCGCAGCGCGATGCCTTCTTCCAGGACACGCGTTGCCTCCAGGATCATCGCTGTCACGAAGCGGCTGACGATCTCATCTTCGGAAAACGCGCGCGGTGTGACACCCGCCTTGGTGCGCTCCGCGTCAATGATTGCAAGCGCCTCCGGGTTGGCACGCGTGCCGTCTGCATCATAGATATAAAACCCCTGTCCGGTCTTGCGGCCGAACCAGCCCTTTTCGCAGATCTCGTCCGCGATCGGGATATAGCGTTCCTCTGCGGGGCGCGTTGCCGCGCGGCGCTTGTTCGCTGCCCAGCTGATGTCGAGACCGGCAAGGTCCGCTACCTGGTAGGGACCCATGGCGAAACCGAACCCGGTGACCGCCTTGTCGATTTCCTCCGGGGATGCGCCGTCCATCATCATGTAGTCGGCCGCCTTCTTGTAGAAGGTCATGATGCGGTTGCCGATGAAACCGTCGCAGACGCCGGAGCGAACCGCGATCTTCTTCAGTTTCTTGGCAAGGGCAAACCCGGTGGCAACGGCGTCCGCTCCCGTCTTGTCCGCAACGACGACTTCCATGAGCCGCATGATGTGCGCCGGCGAGAAGAAGTGCAGTCCGACAACGTCGTGGGGCCGGCTGGTCGCCGCGGCAATTTCGTTGACGTCGAGATAGGACGTGTTGGAAGCCAGCACGGCTCCGGGTTTTGCCACCTTGTCCAGCGTTTCGAAGATCTCGCGTTTGACACCCATGTCCTCGAACACCGCCTCGATGATGAGGTCGGCATCGCCAAGGGCGTCGAGCTCCGTGGCCGTCGACAGTTTCTGCGACAGGATTGTCTCACGGGCCTCGCCGGTCAACTTGCCGCGCTTCACGGCACCGTCGAGATTGGACGTGATCGTCGCTTTCCCCCGGTCGAGACCGGCCTGATCCCTCTCCGTCATCGTGACGTCAAAGTCGGCCAGAAGCGCAGCGGTCGCGATGCCCGAGCCCATCGTTCCACCGCCGATGACACCGATTTTCCGGACGTCCCGCGGCGTGGCAGTGGCTTCGGGGACTTTGGCGACCGCGCGCTCGGCGAAGAACGCATGAATGAGACCGGCCCGTTGCGGGCTGTCCATGCATTCGTTGAAGAGGCGGCGCTCTTCCTTCAGGCCTTCGTCCCGCGGCAGCCGGCTCGCCTCGACGGCATCGACGCATTTGTGCGGCGAGAAAAGAAGCGGTTGGGTTTTGGCGAGTTTTGCGCGCATGGACGAAATGGCGTTCGCGTCGTCTTCAACGGGCAGATCGCATGTGCGTCTTGCCACCAGTTTGCCTTCCAGAAAGTCTCCGGCAGCTGCGATGGCGACGTCGCGCGGGTCTCCGGCATCGATCCGGTCGACAAGACCGTGCTCAAGCGCCGTCTCGGCCAGGATGGGCTTGCCGCTCGTGATGAGGTCAAGGGAAGCCCGAATGCCGGCAAGACGCGGGGCGCGCTGGGTGCCACCCGCACCCGGTAAAATGCCCAAGGTGACTTCGGGCAGGCCGACCCTTGTGCCGGAGAGCGCAACACGAACGTGACTGGCGAGCGCGACTTCCAGTCCGCCGCCGAGCGTCGTCCCGTGAAGGACACAGACAACCGGCGTCTTGCTGTCCTCGATGAAGTTGCACAGATCCGGCAGCCAGGGATCTTTGGGCGGTTTGCCGAACTCGCGGATATCCGCGCCGGCGATGAATGTCCGGCCTTCGCCATAAAGGGCGATGACCTTGACGTCCGGGTCGTCCTGCAGCGTTTCGATGGCTTTCCAGATACCCGACCGCACCGCATGGGAAGCCGCGTTCACCGGCGGGTTGTTCAGACCGACAAGCGCGATCGGACCTTGCCGTTCAATCGACACGACGTCGTTGATACCGGTGATGCCGGTTTGAGATCCTGCTTGCATGGGTTCCTCCAGAAAGCCGCCCGGAGCGGGCGGAACTGCGCTGGAATGTTCAATTCCGGGAAGGGCTTGTCAAGCCGACGAAACAGAATGGGAAGGTGCCGGAATGGAATGGCTTGGTGGACGTTCTAATTCTTCGGAGCTGCCTTTGGCGTGAAGGCACAGCGGTCGGGTTTCAGGTCGACCAGTGGCGTTCCACTCAGGCAGTCGAGCCCGCGAACGATCAGGTTCGGCCCGTCGACACGGATCAGTTTCGCGCCGACCGTTCCGATCGGATTCGGACGAACCGGCGAGCGCAGCGCGAACGTGCCGAAAGTCCGGTCGCTGTGTCCCGGGTTCTGGACCACGAGGTCGCGCCGGGATTTGTCGAGCCAGTAAAGCACTTCGATCTGGTCGTAGTCCTCGATGCCTTTCAGCGCCGGCACCCAGGGTTCGAACACCTCGATCCGGCATTCCGGCCCGTCCTGCTTGCCCTGGCGCGGACAGTCCTTTCGGTCCGTCCAGGGTGTGTGGATGCGCCCGATGAAATGGAGCCGCGCGTCGTCGGGCTCGGATGTCGGCACCATGATTTCGTGGGGGCGAATGTCGCTCATCGATAAGTCCCTTTGAGGAGGTTCAGGCGGACAGCCAGCGGACCGACCCGAAGTCCGCCAGATCATAACCGCCGAGCGCGGCCGCTTTTTGAAAAAACTCGGGTGTCCGGGCGAAAGAAAGCAACTGCTGCACCGGCTCCGTGAAATAGGACTTCCGGTCGATCAGGAGATCGAATTTTTCGTCCGCAAGCGGCAGGAACGACAGTTTGAACCGTCTGGCCATTGCCTCGATGCCGAGGGACGCTTCCGCTTCGCCCGATGCGACTGCAGCCGCGGCGTCGCTTTCCGTGTGGGCCCTGTCCTTGCAAAGGATCATGTCGCTTTCCGAAAGACCGGCGTCTTTCAGCAGCGCTTCGAAGAGCAGGGCAGCGCCGGCACCGGCCTGACGCTGAACGACGCGTCGTCCCTTCAGATCCGAAATCGAGCGGATGTCATTTGCGGCACTGTTCGGCAGGAGCAGGCCGCGCTTGCGCACCGCCCAGCCGATCAGGACGCAATTCGTGCTGCCGCTGTCCGCCACGGCGGCAACGTTCCAGCCGTCTTCGCCGGGCAGGTGCAGTCCGGCGGCGAGTGCGCTGCCGGCATTGAACTGGTCCAGACCGTCCCGGCTGCCATTGCACAGCGTCGCGAGGCCGCATCCGGAGGCCCGGATGGCCCAGTCCAGAAGCGGATCGTGGGACCCTGCCAGAACATTGGGCCTGTTCTGGGTGGCCACCCCGTCCTCGCCGTCTATCCAGTTGCGCAAGGCCTGCGCGGGGAAAAGAAGTTTGCCTGTGATCCGGCGGTGCGGAATCTCGTTGGCCGCGGCCAGATCGTACACCTTGCGCTCCTTCACGCGCAGGAGATCGGCAACCTCCTTCGTGGTCAGGAAAAGCGGATCGTTTTTCTCGGCTTCGGACAAGGCAAATCCTGCATTTTCGGAAAGCGTAAACGAGAGGCATTGCTCGGTTCAAGAGAGCCGGACGATGGCAATCTCCGGGTTATACGGTGTTCCGGCGCGCGTCAAAGAGACAATTGGCGGGCTGACCGGTCGTTTCAGTGGCATTCTGCGACGTTTGTAGGGTTTCGCCGCTTGAAGATAAAGACGATAGTCCGGTAACGGCAGCAAGCCAGCAGGCCGCCGCAATGCGTCGAAACAGACCGGAAAGAAGATTTTCTTTCCGCTGAACCTGTTGTTTTGGGTGGAATTTCCCGCATTCCTCCGCGCTGCAAAATATTCAGCCGGAACATGAATAAAAAATATCCATTTTTTTTCACAAGCCCCTTTCAAAGAAGCTTCTTTTTTGTTTTTCTAGCGCCGATGGTTTGGTGCATTCGCGAGTGGTAACGATCTTTACCGCAAGAATTCGCCGGGCGATCCACAATAACGATAGAACCGGATTTGGGGACAATATGGCGAATGCAAGGGGCGCTGCTGTTAAGTATGACAGCGTTCAGAAGAGCTATGACGGGGAATCCCTGGTCGTAAAAAACCTCAATCTCGATATTCCGCCCGGCGAGTTTCTGACAATGCTCGGGCCTTCCGGTTCCGGCAAGACCACCTGCCTGATGATGCTGGCCGGCTTCGAACCTGCCACGCACGGTGAAATCTATCTGAATGACCGGCCGATCAACAATGTGCCGCCGCACAAGCGGGGCATCGGCATGGTGTTTCAGAACTATGCCCTGTTTCCGCACATGTCGGTGGCCGAGAACCTCGCGTTTCCACTCCAGGTCAGGAACGTGCCGAAGTCCGAACAGGAACAGAAGGTGCAGCGGGCGCTCGACATGGTCGAGCTTGGTGCCTTTGGAAACCGGCGTCCGGCGCAACTGTCCGGCGGCCAGCAGCAGCGCGTTGCCGTTGCCCGCGCCCTTGTGTTCGATCCCGAACTCGTCCTGATGGACGAGCCGCTCGGCGCGCTCGACAAGCAGCTGCGTGAGCAGATGCAGTATGAAATCAAGCACATTCACGAAAACCTGGGCGTGACGGTCGTGTACGTGACCCACGATCAGACCGAGGCGCTGACCATGTCCGACCGGGTCGCGGTGTTCAATGACGGTGTCATCCAGCAGCTTTCGACGCCGGACGATCTGTACGAGGATCCCCAGAACTCGTTCGTGGCGCAGTTCATCGGCGAGA
This sequence comes from Roseibium sp., assembly GCF_965232425.1. GTDB lineage: Bacteria > Pseudomonadota > Alphaproteobacteria > Rhizobiales > Stappiaceae > Roseibium. Next base: position 1,888,172 of record NZ_OZ246971.1, on the reverse strand, counting down.
ACAACAAGCTGAGCGGCAAGGTTGTCGGCATCAACGGTGAGGAATGCCTTGTCGAACTCGATGACGGCACGCAGCTGAAGGCCGACAAGGTCAACGTGTCTGCGGTGGGCGACAGGACGACCCTGTCGCTGCGCCCGGAACGCGTCGAATTCGACACCAACGACTCCATGGACAATCTGGTCGATGGCCGGATCGAGGAACTGATCTATTTGGGAGACCATATCCGCGTTCGCATGAACGTGGCTGGCAATGACGAGTTCATCGTCAAAGTTCGCAACCGGGGAGAGCGGCGCACGCTGCATGTCGGTGAAACCGTCCAGGTCGGATGGGCACTTAACGACTGCAAGGCGCTCGACGCGGTTGCCTAAATTCGCGAGGTGGATGCTGCAGTCCGCCCGCGACAACGACGGAAAAATCCGTTCAATCCTAAAAGAGGGAGCTAGCTCAAATGAAGCTCAAGACTGTAATTCTGGCGGGAACCGCACTGGCATTTGCCGGCAGCTCGGCGCTTGCCACGGATCTCACGCTCGTCTCCTGGGGCGGCGCTTACCAGGCGTCTCAGAAGAACGCTTACACAGATCCCTACACCGCGGAAAATCCCGACATCACCGTGATCTGGGACGAATCCTCGGCTGAAGCCGTTGCCAAGCTGCGCGCCATGAACGAAGCCGGCAACGTCACGTGGGATCTCGTGGACGTGGTTGCGTCCGACGCTATCCGCCTCTGCGACGAAGGTCTGGCGATGGAAATCGACCCGGACGTCGATCTTGCAGCCGCACCTGACGGAACCCCTGCTTCCGAAGACTTCGGCGACCTCCTGGTTTCCGAGTGCTTCATCCCGCAGATCGTTTATTCCACCACCTTCGGCTTCCGGTCCGACGTCGACGAGTGGGGCGGCAAGGAGCCGACCGAAATCTGCGACGTGTTCGATCTGGAAACGTTCCCGGGCAAGCGGTCCCTGGAAAAGCGTCCGATCAACAACATGGAATGGGCTCTTCTGTGTGACGGCGTTCCGAAGGAAGAAGTCTACAACGTGCTGGAGACCGAAGAAGGTCAGAACCAGGCATTCGCCAAGCTCGACACCATCAAGGACAACGTTGTCTGGTGGTCTGCCGGTGCTGAAACACCGCAGCTTCTCGCCGACAAGGAAGTCGTGATCGGCTCCACCTATAACGGCCGCCTGTTTGCCCTGATCGAAGAGCAGAAGCAGCCGGTCAAGATGCTCTGGGACGCGCAGGTCTTCGACCTTGACGGCTGGATCATTCCGACCGGTCTGCCTGAAGACCGCCTCGCCGAGGTGAAGAAACTCGTCAAGTACGCGACAGACACGCAGCGTCTGGCCGACCAGGCGAAGTTCATCTCCTACGGCCCGGCCCGCAAGTCCTCTGCACCGCTCGTCGGTCAGCATGCGACGCTCGGTATCGACATGGCTCCGCACATGCCGACCGATCCGAACAACGCGAAGAACACCTTCCTCTATAACTACGAGTGGTGGGCGGACTATCGCGACGACATCGACGCCAAGTTCCAGGCCTGGCTCGCACAGTAAGCCATTCGGCTCCGGCCCGGGCGGATCATCCGCCCGGGCCATCCCTGACATTTCCCGGAAGACTGTTTCATGAGCGATACCACCGACGGTCAGGTTCTGACGACACAGGACGGAAAGCCGCTGAAAGCCGCGCTCAGGCGCGCCTTGCGCCGCGAAAAGCTGCGCGCCTTCCTGCTGATCGCACCCTTGCTGATTTTCGTGCTGATCACCTTTGTCGCGCCGATCGTCGATATGCTGTTCCGCTCTGTTGAGAACGGCATCGTCGCGGACACGCTCCCCAAGACCGTCATTGAACTCAGCGCGTGGGACCCGGGGTCCGGACAGGCTCCGGACGAAGAGGTTTTCGCTGCGCTCTATGACGACATGGTCATCGCCGTGGACCAGAAGACGCACACCCGTCTCGGCTCCCGCCTGAACTACGAGCAGAGCGGCATTTCCAGCCTGTTCCGCAAGACCGGCCGCCGTATCAAGCGCATGGACGAAGACGGTCCGTTCAAGGACCAGTTCATCAGCGCCGACAAGAAATGGGGCGACGTCGCCACCTGGCAGGTCCTCAAGCAGTTTTCGCCGCGCTACACCGACGGTTATTTCCTGAATGCCTTTGACGCCAAGCGCGGTCCGGAAGGCATCGAAATGAAGCCGGAAGACCAGCAGATCTACATGTTCCTGTTCGGCCGGACGCTGTTCCTGTCGATCGTGATCACCCTGTCGTGCCTGCTTCTGGGATATCCCATCGCCTTCCTGCTTGCGTCCCTGCCGCTGCGAACGTCCAATCTTTTGATGATCCTCGTTCTGCTGCCGTTCTGGACCAGTCTGCTCGTGCGGACATCGGCCTGGAAGGTGCTTTTGCAGCAACAGGGCGTCATCAACGACTTTCTGGTCTGGACGAGGCTTATCGACGATGCGGGCCGTCTCGTGATGATCAACAACCAGACCGGCACGATCATCGCCATGACGCACATTCTGCTGCCCTTCATGATCCTGCCGCTCTATTCGGTGATGAAGACGATTTCGCCGAGCTATGTGCGCGCGGCCAAGAGCCTCGGCGCCAATGACTGGACGGCCTTCTGGCGGGTCTATTTCCCGCAATCCGTGCCGGGGATCGGCGCCGGCGCCATTCTCGTCTTCATCCTGTCGATCGGCTACTACATCACGCCGGAGCTTGTCGGTGGCACGTCGGGGATCTTCATCTCCAACCGGATCGCCTATCACATCTCGTCGTCACTCAACTGGGGCCTGGCGGCATCGCTCGGAACCCTGCTCCTGGTCGCGGTGCTCATTCTCTTCGTCGTCTACGACAAGATCGTCGGCATCGACAACGTGAAGCTCGGATAGGAGGACGACATGAGCGCACTACCACCCTATGCGTCCCCCTTGCAGAGAACGTGGTTCTACACGTTCCGGATCCTTTGCGGGCTGATCTTCTTCTTCCTGATCTTCCCGATCCTGGTGATCCTGCCGCTGAGCTTCAACGCGCAGGACTTCTTCACCTTCACCAAGGAGATGCTGTCCTTCGACCCGGCGGGCTATTCGTTCAAGCACTACAACGACTTCTTCACCAACCCGGACTGGCAGCAGGCGCTGGTGAACTCGGTGCTGATCGCGCCGGTCGCAACGCTGCTGGCAACGGCGTTCGGAACCATTGCCGCGGTTGGCCTGTCCCAGTCGCATGTGCCCTACAAGCCCGCGATCATGGCGATCCTGATCTCGCCGATGATCGTGCCGCTGATCATTTCCGCGGCGGGCATGTATTTCTTCTATTCCCGTATCGGCTTGCAGGGCACCTACTGGGGCGTCGTTCTGGCCCATGCCGCGCTCGGCACGCCGTTCGTGATCATCACGGTGACGGCGACCCTGGTCGGTTTCGACCGCTCTCTCGTGCGGGCGTCTGCAAGCCTGGGCGCCAACCCGGTCACCACCTTCTTCAAGGTGCAGATGCCGTTGATCATTCCAGGTGTCGTATCCGGTGCCCTGTTCGCCTTCATCACCTCGTTTGACGAAGTGGTTGTCGTCCTGTTCCTCGGCTCCGCCGGGCAGAAGACGCTGCCCTGGCAGATGTTCACCGGCCTGCGCGAACAGATCTCGCCGACCATCCTGGCGGTCGCCTCGCTGATGGTCGCGATCTCGATCGCGCTGCTGACCGTGCTTGAACTGTTGCGCCGCCGTTCGGAAAGGCTTAGAGGTTTGACACCGGGCTAAGACCAGCCCCGCAGCTCACCATACGTGCCGGTGGCGGAACGCCAGCCACCGGGTGGAGACGAAAGTTTCCCGGTTGCAAGACAATTTGGATTTGGGCCTGGCGGGCCGGCTTCTTTTCAGAAGCCGGCCCGTTTTGCGTTTCAGGCCCCGGAAATGAACAGAACACGGAACCGGCTCACTTCGGGAAAGGAGATCTTCCATGAGCGACGACATGATCCGCATTTACGAAATGAACAATGGCGAGAAGAGCTTTTTGCCTTTTTCGGCGGGAGAGATGGACCGGCGGCAGGCCAATCTGCGCAGGCTGATGGCGGATCGCGGCGTCGATGCCGTCATCCTGACCTCCTATCACAACATCTGCTACTACTCCGGCTTTCTCTACTGCCAGTTCGGCCGCAAATACGGTCTTGTCGTCACCCAGGAAAAGGCGACGACGGTTGCCGCAGGCATCGATGGCGGTCAGCCCTGGCGGCGCACCCACGGCGATACGCTGATCTACACGGATTGGCGCCGCGACAACTATCTCCACGCCCTGCAATCGCTGATCGGCTGGCCGAACGCGTCGGTCCGGCGCATCGGCATCGAGTTCGACCATGTCCCGCTTGATTTTCTGAAAGCCTTGGAAGCCGCGTTCCCGGGCGTGGGCTTCGTCGATGTCGCCGCCGATGCCATGAGCCAGCGCACGATCAAGAGCGCGGAAGAACACGACCTCATTCGCGAGGGCGCGCGCATTTGCGACATAGGTGGTGCCGCCGTCGCCGGGGCCGTCCAGGCAGGCGTCACCGAGCACGAGGTCGCGATCGCCTCGACCAACGCCATGATTCGGGAAATCGGCAAGTCGTTTCCCTTCGTCGAACTGATGGACACCTGGACCTGGTTCCAGTCCGGCATCAACACCGATGGTGCCCACAACCCGGTGACCAACAAGGCGGTCGAGGCCGGCGATATCCTCAGCCTCAACTGTTTCCCGATGATCTTCGGCTACTACACCGCGCTGGAACGCACGCTTTTTTGCGAACACGCCTCCGACGAGCACCTGCGGCTTTGGGAAATCAACTGCCATGTCCACCGCGAGGGCCTGAAACTGATCCGGCCGGGCGCGCGCTGCTGCGACATAGCTGCCGCGCTCAACGACATCTACCGCAGCCATGATCTTCTGAAATATCGCAGTTTCGGCTATGGCCACTCCTTCGGCGTGCTCAGCCACTATTACGGCCGCGAGGCATCGGTGGAATTGCGCGAAGATGTCGAAACGGTGCTAGAGCCGGGCATGGTGGTCTCCATGGAACCGATGATCATGATCCCGGAAGGCCTCCCCGGCGCCGGCGGCTACCGCGAGCACGATATTCTCATCATTGGTGAAGACAGCGCCGACAACATCACCGGCTTTCCCTTCGGGCCCGAGCACAACATCATCCCGGCGCGTTGAGGTAGGGGTGAGGGCAGGCAACGAGAATGAAAGACCGGGGTGGTCCGGTCCTTAAAGCGGCAGCAGGTCATCTCTAGTCATATCGGGATGAACGATTGTCATCCCGGTTTGCCGCGTCAGCGGCAAGACCGGGAGCCAGTACTCCGTGTGGCCAGCGTTTTAAGGAAAACGGAGAAGCAGGTGGGTACTGGGGTCCGGCCTTCCGCTGCGCGGCAGCCGGAATGACAAACTCATTGACAAGGGATCGCCTCACGAGATCCATATCGGGTTGACCCGCACCGCAGGGGCGTAAGAACCGGCTACGCAGGTGCTCCGGTCCATTCGTCCGTGGTCAAAGCCATCTCCCCAAACTCCGTCCTTCGCCAACACTTCATATCTCTCCCTGATTTGCCTAAGCTGTCGGGCAAGGCGAGGGTGGAGATGACATGCACAAGATCCTGATCCCGGTGGACGGCTCCGTCCACTCGATAAAGGCGCTGCGAATTGCCTCGGATCTGGCGGCGAAATATCAGGGGCGGCTGCTGATTTGCCACGTTCTGCTCAGGGGCAAGGATGCCAGCGACCTGATGGCGCTGGACATTTCCGGCCAGTTCGACGCGCCGCTGCACAAGATCCTGAACAAGGCGGTCTCGGCCAATCTCGGCCCGGCGCCCGACAAGATCCTCCACAAGATCGGCCAGATCATCCTGGATCACGCCGCCGACAAGGCCCGGAGCCATGGGGTCGGCTTCGAAACCCTGCCGATCCTGACCGGCAAGCCGGCGGACGCGATCGTCAGGGCGCAGAAGGAGCTTGAGGCCGCCACGATCGTCATGGGCGCCCGCGGCGTCACACCGTCGGACAGCTCCACCTTCGGCAGCGTGTCCCAGGAGGTGTTCAGCCGCGCCGGCTGTACCTGCATTTCGGTGAAATAGGCCGTCGGCGCGGCGCACTTGACTGCAACTCAGGAAACCGGGGCCTGACCCTAGAACAGCGGCGCGAATTCACCGATCAACTTGTTGGCGCCATAGGCGGACAAGTGGTCGTCATCGTAGTAGAAGGCGCCATTCGCATCATAGACCTGGCACGTGCCGTCGGAGCAGAAGACCTGATGCGGGTAGATGACCGTCGCGCTGCTCCTGTTCTCAACCGTTTTCAGAACATCCAGCATGTTCGCGTTGTAAGACAGGTATCGGTCCTCCGTCGGTCCGAAGCTGTCCAGTTCGTCGGAGCCCCACATTTCCATGCGGGCAATGATGGACGGCACGTTCTGCAGCCTGGTTTCGATTAACGGGACTTGCGCCAGCACGATCACCTCGCGCCCGGCATCGGTCAGCTGCTCCACGTAGTCCAGCAGGGTTTCCAGGCGAAGTGTCCAGATATCACCGGCGGCCACACCGGACTTCGTGTGCCAGCCCGTTGTGCGCGCCTGCCAGCGCTGCGCGATCACGATCGTCTTGAGCTCGGGACGCTCGAGAATGTAGCGAAGCTGCGCCCGCGTGGCATCGACGCAATCGCTCAGCTCCCTGTCGGTTTTCAGTTCCTCGAAAGTGGCGAAACAGGAATTGCCGAGCCGGATGACGCTCCGGTTCTTCGTCTCCGCGGCGGCGGCGACCGCCCGGTGAACGGCTTCCGCATGCGAGTCGCCCACCAGCAACACGGACGCGCTGCCGCTGCCATCGGACCCGTCAAGCGTGATCACGGTCTGCCCGGCCTCGTCGGTGACCGTCTTGAAATTCTGCAGCCGCTCGGCGACGGCCAGGGTGGCGATATTCTCCGGCATCCATGGCAGGACGCCGTTGGTCCGCAGGATCGACGCGCTGCAGATCAACAGGACCAGCGGCAGTGCGCAGGCCCCGGCGGCGCTCCATCTCAGCAGTCTTCTGGACCGCGAGCGCCGGAACGGCTCTTCGATGTATTTCCAGGAAAGCGCCGACAGCAGCAGCGATAATAGGATCAGCCCGACCCTGACCGGGTCCGACAGTCTGCCGAAGCCGTAATAGGCGGCGAAGACGAAAATCGGCCAGTGCCACAGGTAGAGCGAATAGGAAATCTTCCCGATGAACGTCACGTATCTGAGACTCAGAACCCGGCTGAGGAGCGGTTTGTGTGCCTGCGCGCCGAGCGCGATGATGAGCCCGGCACCAAGGACCGTCGGCAGTGTCTGGAAGACGTAAGGCACCTCTTCCGGATAGCGCGGCAGGAACCCCGTGAGGATCAGCAGGACCGCCAGGACGCCAAGCCCTTCGCTCAATCTGCGCCTGTCCGGCAGCTTCGGGAACAGGCCAAGCGCGAGCGCGGAGCCTGCGAGAAGCTCCCAGGCGCGCACCGGAAACATGAAGAAGGCGAAACTGGTATCGGTGAAAACGCCCGGAAAAAGCAGGTTCCACGTGAGCGACATCAGGAAAAGAAGCGCGATGATGGCCCTGGCCACGGTCGGCCCGCGTCTGAGGGCAAAGAGGAGCAGTAAAGGGAGGACGATATAGAACTGTTCTTCAACCGAAAGGGACCACGTGTGCAGGAGCGGTTTCAGTTCCGCGTCCGCATCGAAATACCCCGATTCACTGTAGAAAAGGATGTTCGACACGAAAAACAGCGTCGCGATCACGCTCCTTGCGTAAAGCTTCAGCTCGCTCGGCAGAAACAGCAGCAGCGCGGCCACGGTGGAGACGGTCAGGACAACCAGCAGAATGGGGATGATCCGCCGGATGCGGCGCATGTAAAATCCGCCGAAGGTGAAGGTGCCGTCGGCGACTTCCTGTTTTATGATCGCGGTGATCAGGTATCCGGAAATGACGAAGAAGATGTCGACACCGAGATAGCCGTTGAAGCCGACGCTGTTGCCGAGGTGGTAAACGACAACGCTCAGCACTGCGACGGCGCGGAGCCCGTCAATATCCGCACGATAGTTCAAGATTTGATCCGGCCACCGGGTATTGTCGTTCCCTGAGCCTCTAGCCGCGTTCAAACATGCCGTCAAGCGATGGATGGCCGTCTGCGGGCACGCTAGGGCCTATCCGGCACCCGCGCAATCGCGGCCTTTCATCTTGAACCCGGCTGCGAGATCGTGGCGCGGTTGATTGAGGGTTGCCCAGGCGGAGATCGTGGTGCCGTCAGCGATACTGGCAGATGAGCGTGCCTGGATGCCCCAGGCGGACAATTAAGCCCTCAATTGTTCCAGTAGGAACCTTCCTTGCGGCCGATGTGACTGATCATCACGTCGCAGGCGTCTTCCGTTTTGCGCGCGTCGAGAAGCTCGCAGATCCGGATGTGCTCCGCGTAGGACTTCTCCATGTGGTCCGGGTGGTTGCCCAGCTTGTTTCGGAGACACGCCATTTTGGCAGCGATGGTCTGGTAGGCGTCGTTCAGGAACATGTTGTGTGCGTGATCGAACAGCTTCTGGTGAAACTCGGTATCAAGGCTCAGATACTGCCGGTCATCGGCCTTTTTCCGGGCCTTTGTCATTTTCTTCGTAATGTCGCCCAGGCTCTTGACCAGGCCGTCAGGGTCCCGCTCCATGGCCTTGCGCAAGGCGGCCGTTTCAAGACACTCGCGGACGTCGCAGATATCCATGAGGGCGCAGCGGTCAAGCGTGAACACGAATGTTCCCCGTTGTGGCTCGGTGTGAACCAGCCCCTCCAGTTCAAGTCGCGCAAATGCCTCCCGAACGGGTGTCCGGCTGACGCCAAGCTCTTTGGCGATCCTCGTTTCCGACAGCGCTTCGCCCATGTCGCGCTCTCCGCTGATGATCTGCGCGCGCAACACGTCTGACACCTGTTCCGCCAATGGTTTGGGTCGCTCGATTTTCAGCATGACGCCTCGATTCCTCCGGTTCACAAGGCTTATAGCCTGCACCAATATCTGGTGTACAGTATTTTAGCTATTGACATACGGTATGCCAGTATGCCAGTTCTGAAAAAGAGGAAAGACAAGGCGCGCCGTGAGACGTGCCGTTCGATGATGGGGAGAGAGCCGATGGCGCGAGTCGAGCGCATGCTGATTGCCGTGAACCGCTTTCTCGTTGCGGCGGCGCTTGCCGCAGTGTTCCTCATTGTGATCACCAATGTCGTCGGCCGCTATCTGTTCGGGAGTTCTCTCGCCTGGGGCGAGGAGGTTGCCCGGTTCCTGATGATCTTCGGCGTGTTCGCGGGTGCGGGCCTGGCGCTCAGAAGCGGCCGCCTTGTCGAGATCGATCTCTTTGTCGCGCTTCTGCCGCGCGGTCTCAAAACCGCCATCCGCTGGGGCGCCGTCGTGGTGATGGCGGTCTTCATGGGGCTGATCTTCTGGTTTGGCGTCCAGTTCGTCGCGTTCGGCTGGAACAAGGAGACCATGGCCACCGGCATTTCCCGCGGCATTCCCTACATGGCCATTCCCTTCGGCTGCTTCCTGTTTTTGTGTCATCTCGCCTTCGTGTGCAGGCGCTTTGTCGCCTGTGCATTTGAGACGGATGCCGGTCCTGACGATCAGGAGGAAGCGTCCTGATGGCCAAGACACTGATCATCCTGTTTTTCCTGACGCTGGCCCTTGGATTGCCGGTCGTGTTCACCATGGGCGTCGCCTCAACGGCGGCGATCCTGATTGACGGCGGCCTCAATCCCCTGCTGATCCCGCAGCGCATGTTCGGCGGGATCAATTCCTTCCCGCTGATGGCCGTCCCCTTTTTCATCCTGGCGTCGGAGCTGATGACCGCCTGCGGCCTGACGGCGGCTCTGCTGCGCTTCGCCAACGATCTGGTCGGGCATATCCGCGGCGGCTTGGGGCACGTGAACGTTCTGGTCTCCATGCTGTTTGCGGGCATCTCCGGATCAGCGCTCGCGGACGCGGCAGGACCATCTGCCATCGTCATGCGCATGATGCGCAAGGCCGGATACGACGCGAATTATGCCGGCGCCCTGTCGGCTGCCACGGCAACGATCGGGCCGATTATTCCCCCGTCCATCCTCATGGTCATCTTTGCGATTTCCGACAATCGCGTGACTGTGGCCGGGCTGTTTCTGGCGGGGATCGTTCCCGGCCTCATGCTCGGCTTGGCTCTTGCCGTGGCCAATCACCTTGTCTCGATCAAGAAAGGCTACCGGGGACGTGAAAGCCGGGCCGCCGTTCCGGAAGTCGCGCGAAGTGCGTTCTCCGCCGGGCCCGCGCTCCTCATGCCGCTGATCATCCTGGGTGGAATTCTGGGCGGCGTCTTTACGCCGACCGAGGCCGGCGCGGTCGCCACGGCCTATGCGCTTCTTCTCGGTCTCGTCATGCGTTCGCTCGACATGCAGAAACTCTACACCGTTCTGGTTAGGGCAAGTGTCACGACATCATCGGTGCTGCTTATCGTGGCGATGGCATCCGTGTTCGGCTGGCTGCTGACCTATCTGCAAATTCCGCAAAGCCTGGCGTCGGCGATCGCCGGCCTGACCTCGGACCGCCTGACCGTCCTCTTCCTGCTCGCCGGTTTTGCACTGATCTGCGGTCTGTTCATCGACACGCTTCCGGCCCTGATCATTCTGACACCGGTGCTCGGTCCGATCGCGGCACAGTTCGGCATCGACCCGCTGCAGTTTGCCATGATGCTCGTTCTCAATCTCACGATTGGCATGATCACCCCGCCGGTCGGCCCTGTGCTCTTTGTCATCGCGACGGTTGGCCGTCTCAGGATCGAAGGCCTGTCCCGCGCCGTTCTTCCGCTTCTCGCGGCGGAAATGGCGGTTCTGCTGCTGGTCATTCTCGTACCGGCACTCAGCACCGCGCTACCTCGCTTCTTCGGACTATCCAGTTAGCAAACGGGAGGAATACCATGAAACTGACATCTCGACTTCTGGGCGCAACGGCCGCTTTGGCCATCGCTTCCGCAGCCGGCGCGGCCTCTGCGAAAGAGCTGAAATACGCTCATTTCCAGGCAGCTGACATGTCGTCGCCCAAACATGCGGCCGCGCTCGCGTTTGAAACCTGCGTGGAAGGCAAAACCGCCGGTTCCATCGACGTCCAGGTCTATCCGGCCTCGCAGCTCGGTGACGGCGGGCAGGTCATCGAAGGACTTCAGCTGGGCACCATCCAGCTCGGCGTTGTGCATGATGGGCCGATATCCGGCGTCTACAAACCCTTCGCCGTCTTCGCCATGCCGTATCTCTTCGATGATCAGGCCATGGCCTGGTCCGTGGTTGACGGCGCGTTCGGTGCGGAAATGTTCGAGGACATGCGCGCAAAGACGGGCATCCGTGTCCTGGGTCTTGCCGACAATGGCGTGCGCAACTTCACCAATTCCAAGGTTCCGGTTGCCGAACCTGAGGACATGAAGGGTCTGAAGATGCGCGTGATGACGGCGCCGGTCTGGACCCGTCTGGTGGAGTCCCTGGGCGCTTCGGCAACTCCTGTGCCTTGGCCGGAACTTCCCGGGGCCTTGCAGCAGGGCGTTGTCGACGGTCAGGAAAACGGCGTGACGAATATTGTCAACGCGTCGCTCTATCAGCACCAGAAATACGTCTCCCTGGACGGGCACGTCTTCTCCTGGCACGCCTACATGATCAACGACGATTTCTATGAGAGCCTCACCGACGCCGAAAAAGCCGCCGTCGGCCAGTGCGTCGAAATCTCCAAGATCATTCATCGCGGCATGACAGCGGCCCAGGACGCCAATGCCGCGACGATCCTCGGCGAGAAGGGCCTGGAAGTGGTGCCTGTCAGCCCGGAGCAGAAAGCCAAGTTCCGCGAACTGGCACAGCCGGCCGTGCGTGAATACATCGTCGGTGAAATCGGCGAGGAATGGCCTGGCAAGCTCGACGCCGCCGTGGCGCAGTACCGGAACCGGTGACATGCGGGCGGAGACCGTAACCACACCCGAGACGCCGCTTGCCGCCGTGCTGGAGCCCGGCTATGCGGACTATGCGCTGGAGCAGGCGGCTATCCAGCCCTTTGGCGCGCGGGTTCTGCCGGTTCCGGCCGGGCAGGATGCGCTCTCCGCCCTTGCCGACAAGAACGTCTTTGCGGTGCTCACGCGTGAGCGCCGCATCGACCCTGCGCTCTATTCCGATTTTCCGGGCCTGAAGCTCATCCTGAGATACGGCGTCGGTGTCGATAATGTCGATCTGAAGACGGCGACGGAGCGCCGTATCCACGTTGCCAACATTCCCGACTATGGCGCGGAGAATGAAGTCAGCGACCATGTCATTGCCCTTTACCTGGCAGTCGCAAGACGGATCGTGACCCGGGACGCCGAAGTGCGGGCGGGCCTGTGGGGCGTCGGGCAGGAAAGCCCGGTTCCGGGGCATCGCAACGCAACGCTGGGTCTGATCGGCTTCGGCCGGATCGCGCGCGCGGCCTGCAACCGGTTCCGCGCACTCGGCTTTTCCCGCGTGCTGGTGAGCGATCCCTATCTGGATGCCGAAACGCGGGCTACCTGGGAAGTGGAGGCAACCGACCTGGACAGCCTGTGCCGACAGGCCGACGTCGTCAGCCTGCACACCCCGTTGACCGAGGCGACACGCAACATCCTCGATGCCCGCCGCATCGGTCTCATGAAAGAGAACGCGGTTGTTCTGAACGCCTCGCGCGGCGGCCTGATCGATGAGCGGGCCCTCGCAGATGCCTTGCACAAAGGCCGGCTGTTCGGCGCAGGCATCGATGTCTTCGAAACCGAGCCGCCTGCACCCGGCAGCCCACTTCTCACGGCACCCAATACGGTGCTGAGCGATCATTGCGGCTGGTATTCGGAAGCATCCGTCGGCGAGTTGCAAAGACGCGCCGGGGCCGAACTGGTGCGCGTCCTGGAAGGCTCGCCACCGGCCAACTGGGTCAATCGGTGGTGAACCGGGACATGAAAAACGCAAACGCCGTTCAAGGACGGTTTCAATCAGGAGTACCGGAAATGGAACTAAAGGAACTGGTCGCGGGTTTCCGCGAAACAGCGACGGCGTCGGTCGCCGATGCGGTCGACAAGATCACCGGCCGTAAGGGCTATCTCGATCAGGCCATCAAGCCGCGTATCAACGAGGACAAGATTGTCGGTCCGGCCGTTACGGTGCTTGAGGGCCCGACCGACGAATTCGTGCCGCCGCAGCACGCCCTGGATGCCATCGATGAATCCGAACCCGGCTCCGTCATCGTGATCTCGATTGCCGGCGATGCCAACGTGGCGGTCTGGGGCGGGCTGATGACCGCCGGGGCCGTCGCCAACAAACATGAGGGTGCGGTTCTGGATGGCGCCGTGCGCGACATCACGGAGATCCGCCGCGACTACGATTTCCAGATATTCGCCCGGTCTTCGTCTCCCGGAACCACCCTTGGCCGCCACAAGACGCTGGCTGCCAATGTCGCTGTCCCCCTTGGTGACGTGATCGTGCATCCGGGCGACATCGTTGTCGGCGATATCGACGGTGTCGTGGTCGTCCCCATCGGGCAGGCGGAGGAAATTCTCGAAATGGCGCGCGAAATCGACATTCGCGAGGCCGAGCAGGCAAAGCTGATCATGCAGGCGGGGTCGCTGCGCGAAGGCCTTGCCAAATACGGCCGGATCTGACGCTGAAAGAGTGGGGACACTTCAAATGACACAGACAAGACTTGCAGCGCTGCCGGCGATCGTGGCCGTCTTCCTGGGGCTCGGTGGCGCGTTCGCCAAGGACATGCCCCGGCCGGAAATCGTCGCCGAATGGAACAGTCTGCCCTACAGGGTCGTTTCGGACGACATCAGGTCGGCCTGGGAAGACAGCGCAATTTTCGGACAGGCGCTCGTTCAGGGCGTCAAGGTCGACAGCAAGGGCAACATCTACGTTTCAACGGCGCGATGGGCGGGAAAGGAGATCCCGTCAACGCTATCGAAACTCGTCTGGAACGGCGACACATGGGAGTTGGAGCCCTATCCGAACGAGGACATGAACGACATTGCCAACGCGGCCGGTCTCAAGGCGGTTCTTGGCTTTGAGATCGATCGCAATGACGTCATGTGGATCCTGGACCAGGGTCACGTCGCCGGCCCTCCGTTTGAAGACGGTGACGCCAAGCTTGTCCTCTGGGACATCAAGGCAGGCAAGGAAATCCAGCGATACCTCTTTACCGCTGACGAAGCGGACAGGCAGTGCTCCTTCCTGAATGATCTGGCCGTGGACAATGATACGGGAGTCGCCTACATCGCCGACAGCGGTATCTTTTGTGATCCTCTTCACGGCGGGCTGATTGTCTATGGCAGCAACACCAACTCGGTGCGCCGTATTCTCGACCAGCACAAATTTACCAACAACGAGCCCAATTTCTTCTTCAACATAGATGACCGGCCCGTTCTGAAGAACGGCGGCATGCAGACCGGTGCCGATGGAATTGCGCTTTCCGGTGACAAGAAGACGGTCTACTGGACCAATCTTACGGGCAACAGGCTCTACTCCCTGCCCACGGAAATCCTGCGTGACTTCGAAACAAACGAGACGGTGATCGAAAACGCCGTGCGCGTGGAAACGTCTCTTCCGTCGAACACGGACGGCATGACCGCGGACAACGCCGGCAACATTTACATGACGGCCCTGTCGCTCGACGGTCTCATGAAATTCGATGAATCGACCGGTCAGGTAAGCCGTTTCGTGCATCACCCGGAAATGAACTGGCCGGATACGCTCGCGTGGGGGCCTGACGGATCGCTCTATGTCGTCTCGAACCACCTGCACGTCTGGGTGGATGGCGAGATGAATTTCGAAGATCCCGAGATCCCGAATTTCAGGATCTGGCGCATACCCGGCGTCGGACAAAGCTACACAGCCCAATAAGCGGCCCGGCCACGTTCCGACGGGCGTGGCCGGTGCCCCAACCGAAAAGGCAAGGAACATGCAACCCGACATTATTTGTCTCGGCGAGCCGATGCTGGAGTTCAACGAACAGGCGGACGGGCGCTTTTTGAAAGGACATGGCGGCGACACCTCCAACGCCGCGATTGCCGCCGCACGCCAGGGTGCATCGGTTGGCTACCTGACCCGGGTCGGCAAGGACGCATTTGCCGATGAATTCCTGCAGCTCTGGCAGTCGGAAGGTGTCGATACGTCAAGGGTGGTGCAGGACCCGGACGCGCCGACCGGCATCTATTTTGTCAGCCACAACGACAATGGCCATGCCTTCACCTATCGGCGCAAGGGGTCCGCTGCGAGCCTGATGACACCTGCGGACCTGCCCGGAGACTATATTTCCGGCGCCCGCATCCTGCATGTCTCCGGCATCAGCCAGGCGATCTCCGCCAATGCCGCCGATGCCGTCTTTGCCGCGATGGACCTGTGCCGGAACGCTGGCGGCTGGGTGTCCTATGACACCAATCTGCGCCTCAATCTCTGGCCACTGGAGCGGGCCCGGGCCGTGACCCATGCCGCCATGGCCAAGGCCCACATCGCCCTGCCCGGTTTGGAGGATGCCGTCCAGCTGACGGGCTTCACCGACCCCGACGCGATTGCGGACTTTTATCTTGATCTGGGCTGTGAGATCGTGGCGCTCACACTTGGCAGGGACGGCACGTTGATCGCGCTCAGAGACGAGCGCCGGCGCGTTCCGGGGCAACCGGTGTCGCCGGTCGATGCGACCGCCGCCGGCGATACGTTCGACGGCGCCTTTCTTGCCGAAATGGCGGCCGGCCGCGATCCTTACGAGGCGGCCAGCTATGCGAACGCGGCCGCGGCGCTGTCGACGCAAGGCTACGGAGCCGTCGCTCCGATGCCAAGGCGCCGGGACGTGCTGCGGTTCATGAGGGAGGGGCAGGCGGCATGAAACAGGCCTTGGTGACAGGTGGAACACGCGGCATCGGCTTCGGAGTTGTACAGACGCTGCTGGACGACGGCTGGGCGGTCACGGCGACCGGCGTCTCTGAGGCCGAGGTCGCTGCGTGCCCGGTGCTTGAGAACCTGACCACCGTCACCCTCGATGTCACCGATGACGGCGCAATCGCGGAGCTTGTCGGCACCCACGAAAGACTTGACGGCCTGGTCAATTGTGCCGGCATCCTGATGCGCGAGGCCGAATACGAGATCGAGACCTTCTCAAAGGTGATCGACGTCAACCTGACCGGCACGATGCGCATGTGTCTGGCTGCAAGGCCGCTGCTGGAACGCTCAGGTGGGGCCATCGTCAACACGGCCTCGATGCTCAGCTATTTCGGCGGCCCGCTGGTGCCTGCCTATTCCGCCTCCAAGGGCGGCGTTGCCCAGCTGACCAAGGCGCTCGCCGCGAAATGGGCGCAAGACGGGATAAGGGTCAACGCGGTTGCGCCCGGATGGATCGAGACGGAAATGACCGCCGGCCTGCGGGAGCAGTCCGAGCGCGAGCGCACCATACTCGGCCGCACGCCCATGGGGCGCTGGGGCCAGCCGCGGGAAGTGGGTGCGCTGGCCGCGTGGCTGCTCAGTGACAGGGCAGAATTCGTGACGGGTGCGGTCTACCCGGTGGATGGCGGCTATTCCGCCGTCTGACAAGAACAGGGAAAGAGGAGAGGAACTCAAATGCCCCTAGAAGGAAAAGACGAGAACCCGCGGATCCCCTATCAGCTGCCGTTTCCGAAGGACGCGCAGGCGGAGATCGTGGTGCCGTCGGCAATCCCGGAGGACGAGCGTGTCTGGGTGCCGCAGACGGAGAATGTCTGGTTCCGCCCGCTCTGCCTCAACAGGAGCCAGGGCTACTGGGTCAATCTCTTGCGGGTGCGCAAGTCCGGCGTCCTCTCGCGTCACCGCCATCCCAACCCCGTGCATGGCTATGTCATCAAGGGCCGCTGGCACTATCTGGAGCATGACTGGGTTGCGGAGGCCGGCGGCTATGTCTACGAGCCCCCGGGCGAAACCCACACGCTGGTTGTTCCGGACGATGTCGAGGAGATGATCACCCTCTTTCAGGTCAACGGCATCATGTACTACGTCGACCCCTACGGCAAACCGCTCGGCTATGAGGACGTCTTCACCAAGATCGACATGTGCCGCCAGCACTACGCCGACGTCGGCCTCGGGGAGGATTACGTGGAGCAGTTTCTGCGCTGAGGGGTGGGGTTGCATAGCGGACGCGACGCCGTGTGGTGAATGGTCGTGCGCGGGATGTTGTCGAGGAGAAGTCTGGCGCACCCGAGAGGATTCGAACCTCTGGCCTCTGCCTTCGGAGGGCAGCGCTCTATCCAGCTGAGCTACGGGTGCGTGCCATGCGCGCGAGAAAGGTGCGCGGTGGATAGAGCGTTCTGATACAAGATCCGCTTCGCGCGGGCAACGGCTTTTTGGGGATTCCGACAAGATATCATCTGGCGCACGGTGGCCCGGGTGCGCAGCGGCATGCGGCTCTGCCCTGGTTGACCGGATTTCGCCCAGATTGACCCAGACCTGCCCTGATTGGTCCCGGCGCACAGCTTTTCGCGGGTTTGCCCGGATATGCGCAGGGTAGATTGGGCGCTCCGCAGCGTAGAGTTATTGCCCAGGTTTGCCCGAAACTGCGCTGACTCGCGCCAGCGCGCGCGGAAAATGCGTCCGCAGCATGGTGCAGGTGATAGGAACGGTGCACCGGTGCGTATAGGGAGCATGACCGCTTCAGACACCGGATACCCATGACCCGAAAGACCAGCTGCCGACATCTCATCCTGATCCTCGGCGACCAGCTGACGCCCGCCATCTCGAGCCTCGCCAGCGCCGACAGGGATCTGGACCGGATCCTGATGGTCGAGGTGCACGAAGAGGCGACCTATGTGCGCCACCACAAGAAGAAGATCGCGTTTCTTCTGTCGGCCATGCGCCATTTCGCGCAGGACCTGCGCGAGGACGGCTGGCAGGTCGACTATGTCCAGCTGGACGATGGCGCCAACACGGGCAGTTTCCGCGGCGAGGTTGCGCGGGCCTGCGCCGCGTGGGCACCCGACACCCTTGTCGTCACCGAGCCGGGCGAGTGGCG
Organism: Roseibium sp.; assembly: GCF_965232425.1. GTDB lineage: Bacteria > Pseudomonadota > Alphaproteobacteria > Rhizobiales > Stappiaceae > Roseibium. The sequence continues at coordinate 1,870,149 of NZ_OZ246971.1, read as the reverse complement.
GGTGCGCGCGGACATGGCGACCTGGCAGGCCATGACCGGTGTCCCTCTGGATTTGCGCGAGGACACGCGTTTCCTCATTTCCGAGGCCGGTTTCCGGGCCTGGGCGACCGGCCGCAAACAATTGCGCATGGAACATTTCTACCGGGAGATGCGCCAGAAGACCGGGCTCCTGATGGAGGGCGGCAAGCCGGCCGGCGGCAAATGGAACTATGACGCCGACAACCGCAAACCCGCGCGCGGGGATTTGTTCATGCCGCAGCCGGCCCGCTTCGCACCGGACGACATCACCCGCGCGGTTCTGGAGTTGGTCGATGCGTGTTTCGGCGATCACATTGGCACGCTCGAACCGTTCTGGTTCGCTGTCACGCGACGCGACGCGGAGGCGGCCTTCGATGCCTTCCTGGAGGAGGCGCTCGCCGGTTTCGGTACCTACCAAGACGCCATGCTGACCGGGGAGAAATTCCTCTATCACTCGGTCATATCCGCCTACCTCAACGCCGGTCTCCTGGACCCGCTCGATCTCTGCCACAAGGTCGAGGCGGCGTGGCGGCAGGGTCGCGCACCGCTCAATGCGGCGGAAGGCTACATCCGTCAGGTCGTCGGATGGCGGGAATATGTGCGCGGCATCTACTGGCTGAAGATGCCGGACTATGCCGGCTCCAACGCCCTTGCCGCTTCCCGGCCGCTGCCCGCTTTCTATTGGACCGGCGACACCGGCATGCACTGCCTGTCGGAGGCGGTCGGGCAAACGATCGGGGAGGCCTATGCGCATCACATTCAGCGCCTCATGATCACGGGCAATTTCGCCCTGCTGGCCGGTGTGGATCCGCACCAGGTTCATGAATGGTATCTCGCCGTCTATGCCGATGCCTATGAGTGGGTCGAACTTCCGAACACCATCGGCATGAGCCAGTTCGCCGATGGCGGCCTGCTTGCCTCCAAGCCCTATGCGTCCAGCGGCAACTACATCAACAAGATGTCGGATTACTGCGGCACCTGCTCCTACGATGTCCGCCTGAAAACGGGCGAGAAGGCATGTCCTTTCAACGCGCTCTACTGGGCGTTTCTGGAACGGAACCGGGATGTCCTCTCGGGCAATCCGAGACTGGGCCAGCCCTATGCCACCTGGAACCGCATGGCACCCGACAAGCAACAGGCGTATCGCGAGAGCGCGGCAAGGTTTCTGGAAAAGCTCGACCGGCAGGAGCGCGTCTGAACACGCCCGTCATGGACTTGTCCGGTCAGGCTCCGGAAAGGCGGGAAAACGGCGGTTGACCGGCCGGTGTTAACGGCTGACAAAAAAAACGCGCAGCCAAGAGACTGCGCGAATAAAGTTACTGTGCACGTGGCCCCATCGACCACGGCGGCAACTCTAGCGATATCTCCATGTAATGTCATTACCGTAAAATATTTTATTTTTTGATTCACTCTAATGCGACTGATCGTTATTCATACTGAGTCACGCCGCGAGACGCGTGGTTCGGGAAAAACACGCAGCTTTTCATGACGATAGCGGTGTCCCGAGGGAAAAACCGCCGGTGTCCGGGAGCGGTGGAGCCAAGAGGTCTTCAAAAATTATTGGCATTTCTGCTTATGGTTTGCGCTACGTGGCGCGTCGGCATTGGTCACACGCACCTTCGTGATGCCCTTGTTGACGAACCCGAGCTGCCTGGCGGCTGCCAGCGTGACGTCGATGACGCGGCCCTTTGCAAACGGCCCCCGGTCATTGATCCGGACCGTAACGGTCTTGCCGTTCGACAGGTTGGTCACGTCGACGAGGGTCCCGAACGGCAACGTCCTGTGCGCAGCGGTGAGGCCCTGAGGATTGGCCCGCTCGCCGCTGGCCGTGGTTCCGCCGAGCTTGTACCAGGACGCTTTCCCGCATTGCTGAAAGCCGCTTTCGGCCTGCGCAATGGCCGGAACAAGAAGCATCGGAAGGCAGACGCTCAGCGCGAAAACCGGGCGGAGCACCCTTGCAAAAATGGTTAACATGACAAACCTCATCCTGTGGCCGGCAAGTTTTTATACGAATTGGTAAATCGGCGTTTCTGGCCAATAGCCGGGTGCCCTTACGGCACAGGCATGATCAAAATAAGGCAAATTCAGCAATTTAGGATAATAAGAGTAGAGAGAAATATAAATTTGAAATAAATTTGAAAGTTATTGGTAAAATTAATATTAACCATAAAATTTTTAAGACCTGTGAGTTGTTTTGCTTGTCCGATTTTTACAGTTAAACTGTGGTAACAATTTTCAGGGGTGACGCATGAGTATTTCAAACGGCGTCAGTTAAGAAGACTTTGTCGAAAGGGTTGTCTGGTGCAAATCAGCCATCGGTTGGCGGCTGATCGGGGAGATCTCTCCGGTCTGACGCAGAGCAATATATTGTCTGCCTTTCACACTTCCCTTCTGGAAGTGCTGCCCTTCGCTGCTGCCTATGTCGCCAGGGACGGCGGCATCCTGGCCTGTAACAGGGTGTTTGAAAACGGTCTCCAAGTGCGGGGTCTTGCGCGCGTTCCCGCCCGGTTTCAGGACGTCTTGTCCGGCGAAAGCTGGAAGCGGTTCGAGCGTGTTCTGTCGGCTGCCTTCGGCGGTGTTCCCGCGGAGGTGAGCGGTGAGATACGTCTGATGTCGGGTGACGCGTTTTGCCGTCACTTCATGTGCACCTCCCGCGTTCTGCTGCAGAAAGGCTGCGAGGCAGTTCTCGTGCAGTTCGGGGCGGAAAACAGCGCACCGGATCAGCCAAATGAGGCCGGAGCGATGCAAAGCCGGGTCGCCGCGGAACACGGGAACACGTTCGCACAGCAGATCTCCGACAGCCGGGTTCTTGAACACTTCCCCGATGAAATACTCTATTTTGACGGCTCCGAGAGCCATGCGGACATGGCGCTGACGCTGCTCGAAAAGACAGGTGGCGTAAAAGATCTGGACGGACTGACGCGCACGCTTGAAGAGGCACGGCAGGCCCTGCCGCAGACCTTGCACATTCCCGAAGACGGTGCCCCGGCACGCGAGCCCGGAACCGGCGGATCGCGTGTCAGCGAAGTCAGGCTGGTTGCGTTGCCGCGCGACTGCGGGGGGAGCGCGGACGGATATCCATGCATGGCCATTGTCAGGCGGAACGTCGACAATCCGGCGGAGATTGCAGAGAACAAACGTCTTGCATACGAAGACCCGCTGACGGGGCTGGAAAACCGGCGGGCCTTCACGAGGGCCTTGAAACGCGAATTGGAGCGCATGCCATCCGACGGGGAAACCGGGCTCGCGGTCTATTACATCGACCTTGACGAATTCAAGAAGGTCAATGACCTGGGGGGGCATGATGCCGGCGACGACATGCTGTTGCGCGTCGCCTCCTGTCTGAAACTGGCACTCGGCGAGTTCGGAACGGTCGCAAGGATCGGCGGGGACGAATTCGCAGCGATGCTTCCGGTCACAAGCCGGGAAACCGCGCATGAATATGCGGAGAAGATCCTCGAAGGCTTCGGCCGGATAAGGCTCGAAATCAAGGAGCGCGTTTTCACCATTTCGGGTTCCGTTGGCGTCGCCTATGCCGACGCGGCGACGCATCGCAAGAGCACCGATGCAAATACCCTGCTGGGGCTCGCAGACACGGCCTGCCTGCGCGGCAAGCGGGGCGGCGGGCGATCGGTTCAGTTGCACGGGGTGGGCGCGGAAGACACGCCGGCAAACCTTGAAGAGAACGACAACTTGCCCGAAGCGGAAAGTTTCTGCGGCAAGGAACTGACGCTCTATGCCATGCCGATCGTCTCGCTCAGGAACAATGAAACCTGTGGTCACGAGGTGCTGTTGCGGCTCCAGGGTGACCGCGCGAAGGGACTTTCCTCACGCGCCTGGATTTCGGCGGCTGAACGCTCGGGCTTCATTGCCCAGGTCGATGCCTGGACCCTCGACAGGGTGCTGGACGCGGCAGAGCGCAATGCGACCAGATCCCTGCTGACGATGAATGTCTCGGCGGAATCGGCGCGCGACCCGGGCTTCCGCGACAGCCTGCACAATCGGCTGTCGGTTAATCCGCTGCTGGCCTCGCGCCTGTGCCTCGAAATTGCGGAAAAGGATTTCCTGCGTGAACCCTCGACAGTCGAATCCTTCTTCGGTTTCGTCTCCGAGTTCGGATGTCAGACGGCGATCGACGACTTCGCCGGTCACTGGCCGGTTCTGTCACGCCTGCCGGGCATGCGGGTGGAGTGGCTGAAGCTGGAGGCGGGCCTGACACGGCAGGTGCTGCGGGAGCCCGCAAGGGCGGAAATCCTGCGCGGCCTGATCGGTGCGGCGCGCAATCTGGGGATGAAGGTAATCGCCAAACACATCGAAACGCCCGCCCAGGCCGATCTGCTTCGCACGCTGGACATCGAGGCGGCACAGGGTTTCCACTTCGGGCGTCCTGCACCCTGGATCGAGATCCGCTCCTGATTTGTGCTGCCGCGGCACAAGCGCTGCGGCTTTCTTGCCGCGTGCCACTGCCTTGAGCATGCGCGCCCCTGTCCGACTTTCCGTAACGCGTTCTTTCTTATGAACAATCGGGTGTGGCACAGCGTCAGGTGAAAAAACCGCCGAGCCTCGGTAAGAATACTGACAGCATTTGTGCAGATTTCAATCGCCGGCAAACACATGTAGTGGTTGCGCCTGGGTTGTGTCGTGAGCAAGGGCAGGCATGCCGGAAAACCTGTGCAAACACTCGGAGTTTATCGTTTCCTGCTATGAGAGGGTGACCCGTCTGGAAACGCCGGGTGAGCTGTTTTCCCTGTTGAAGGAAACGGCGACTGCGCTCGGCTTCACCAACTACGCCGTGGTTTTTCTGCCGGATCGGCAGGACCGTCAGATCCGGTCCGCATTCGTTGCAACAAACGTGTCTTCCGATCTCGTTGCGGAGTATGACCGGCACAGGTTGCTGGAAAACAGCCCGGTCATGTCGGCTTTGCGCACGGACAGGAAGCCGGTCGAATACGACGTTGAGCATCTGCCGCTGCAGCGCTCGGAGGAACAGACAGCCGTCATCCGGGAGCTCTTCATCAGGCACAAGGTGCCGCGCGGGGTCTTTCTGCCGTGCTACGACCATGTCGGCAGGAAAGGGGCAATCGCCTTCATGGGCGAACGGCCGCTGCCGACAAGCGGGGAAACGGCGATGCTGCATCTCCTGTGCCACTATGCATTCGGACATCTCCACCTGCTTCTTTCGGCCTCGCAGCGCACGAAGGAGCTGACACCCCGCGAAATCGAATGCGTGGAGCTCGCTGCTCTCGGCAAGACCAATCTCGAATGCGGGCTGATCCTGGGCGTCTCCGAAACCACGATCGCCGGGTATTTTTCTTCCGTTTCGAGAAAACTGAACGCCGCCAACAAGACCCACATCGTCGCGCTCGCCTATGAACGCGGGCTGATCGCGCCAAAGGGAAAGGAAGCGAAAGCCCGTCTCAAGGCGCACCTTCCCGAGGGCAACCTGACCTGATCGGTCACAGGTCTTGAGGCGGGGCCATCCAGGTCTCAAACAGCGGCGCGGCGGATCGCAGGCCGCACTCGAGCCCTGGGGCAGTGCATCGGCCAGCCATGCCCCGGAGCAGCGCCAATCGAGTGCCGCCCGCCCAGCCGATCCTTGTTCAAGCAGGTAAGTCAATCACTTAAACGCTGATTTGTTCGCGGCAAGAGACTCGCGAACATGCGCGCATGTCCTTGCGCTCGACAGGGGCGTCGATTCGGGTTTCCAACTTTGTCAGACATAATGTTTACAATGTCAGACAAAGTGATATGGTTCGACCGGTCAAAGGAAAGGTCGACATCGGTCCATGGCGGAAAAAACTCCGGTCAAAAAACGCACTCCCGAAGAGCAGGCAGCTGAAGAGCCGCGTGACGTGCCCCACGCGCTCATCAGGCTGATCGAGGATGAGGGTCTCCAGGTCGGAGACCGGCTGCCGCCCGAGCTGGAGCTGGTGCGGCGTCTCGGCTTTGGCAGGTCGACCATTCGCGAAACCCTGAAAACCTGGGAAAGCATGGGCGTCGTCAGCCGGAACAAGGGAGCCGGGACCAGGCTGATCGGCGAAATGTCCCGGAACACCCTGCGGGTGGCGCTGACGATCAAGCATGAGGCTGAGAGCCTGATCCGGATGCAGCAGGTCCGCCGTCCGCTGGAAATCGAGGCCGTTCGCCTGGCAACGCGGCTTGCAACGCCGGACCAGCGCCGGGTCATCAATGCGCGCGCGGCCGAACTCATCGCCGTTTACGAGGCCGGCGAAGACTGGCGCCCCGCCGACCATCGCTTTCACAAGGCGATCCACGCCGCGACCGGAAACCCGCTCTTCGAACAGATCATCGACCAGATCCTGAAGTGCTTTCACGACATCTACGAAACGCCCTTCGGAAAGCCGCATCTGGGCCAGGATTCCATCCCGCTGCACAGGCCCCTGGCCGACGCCGTCATTGCCGGGGACGAGGACAGGGCGGTCGAGTTCACGGAACAGATCATCGACATGGTGTGCGCTGAAACCCTGAAGATTGCCGAGGCATGCAATGACTGAACGGCGCCCCGGCGACTATTCGATCGAAACCCTGCTTGCGACCGTCGCCGAAGGCGCGGGCGGTGCGGTGGTTCCGCCAATCGTGCAGACGTCGCTGTTCACGTTCGACAGCTACCAGGCCTTCGAGGACCGGATGGCCGGACGCTCGGATGATCCGCTCTACAGCCGGGTCCAGAACCCGACGGTTGCCGCGTTCGAGGGCCTGATCGCCACCGCCGAGGAAGGCGAGGCGGCCGTCGGTTTCGCATCCGGGATGGCGGCGATTTCCTCCACCGTGCTGGCGCTGGTCAGGCCGGGCGACCGCATTGCCTGTGTCGAGCACGTCTATCCGGACGCCTACAGGTTCTTTGAGCGCCTGCTCAGACCGTTCGGGGTCGAGATTACCTATCATCCGGTCGCGGATTTCGAGACGGATCCGGATCTGCTGGCCGGGGTCAGGCTTGCCTATCTCGAAAGCCCGAACACGGTCGTGTTTGAGGCAATGGATCTGCCAAGGGTTGCAGCCCACGCCAGGCGGCACGGCGCGCTCACGGTGATCGACAATTCCTGGGCGACCCCTGTCTTTCAGCGTCCGCTGACGCTTGGCGTCGATATCGTGCTTCACTCCGCGTCGAAGTATTTGTCGGGCCATTCCGACACGGTGGCCGGGGTCGTCATTTCCAGCGCGGAACTGGTCGGGCGGATCCGTGATCTGTCACTCTCACTGCTCGGTGGCAAGCTCGCGCCGTTCGAGGCTTTCCTGCTGACCCGGGGCCTCAGGACCCTTGGCGCCCGTATGCGGCAGCATCAGTCAACGGCGGACCGGTTTGTCGACAGTCTCTCCCGGCATCCATTGGTCAAGGCGGTGCGGTCACCGGGTCCCAATCAGGTGCCGGGGCTGACCGGCCGCTCGGGTCTGCTCTCGGTGGAGCTCGACGACAGCGTCAGCATCCCGGACTTCGCTGACGCCTTGAAGCTGTTCCGGCTCGGGGTGAGCTGGGGCGGGTTTGAGAGCCTGCTGCTGCCGACCCAAATCGCTCTCAACCAATCCGGGGAAGAGAACTCGCTGCAGCGGTTCGGCGTTTCGGGCCGGATCGTCCGTCTGAGTCTCGGACTGGAGGATCCCATCGACCTTTGGGCTGACTTTGATGCGGCTCTCAACCTAAGCGCCAAACGAAAATAAGGCGTGCCAACCAACTGAACTCAAAAGAGGTGGAGATATGAATAGACTGTTCAGCGCCCTCAGTGCGTTAGCTGTTCTGGCGGCAACGTCGGCGCAAGCGGAAACATTGAAGCTGGTGGAAGTGATCACCAGCCCGGAACGTACCGAAGTCCTGCAGGGACTGGTCGATGAATTCGAGGCGGCAAACCCCGGTACGGAAGTCGAAATCGTGTCGCTGCCCTGGGGCCAGGCTTTCGAGAAGTTCGCGACCATGGTTGCCGGCGGCGACATTCCCGATGTCGTTGAAATGCCGGATCGCTGGGCCGGCATCTACAAGGACAGGCTGGTCAATCTGAACGACAGGATTGCCGGTTGGGAGCACGGCAAGACGCTGACAGGCAAAACCATCGACATGGGCCGGCAGACCGACGGCAAGACGGTGCGCATGATCCCCTACGGCTTCTATCTGCGCGCCCTCTTCTACAACAAGAAGCTGCTTGAGGAAGCGGGTGTGGCGGGGCCGCCGAAGACCATGGAAGAGTTCATGGCGGCGTCCAAGGCAGTCTCCGAGCTCGACGGCAAATACGGCTATTGCCTGCGCGGTGGCCCGGGTGGTCTGAACGGCTGGATCATGATGGCGGCGACCATGAACGGCGACAACACCTTCTTCGACGAGGAAGGCAAGAGCACGCTCAACCAGCCGGGGTCTGTCGAGGGCATCCAGTTCCTGATCGACCTCTATCAGAACGGCTACGCACCGAAGGATGCGGTGAGCTGGGGATTCAACGAGATCGTGGCGGGCTTCTATTCCGGCACCTGTGCGTTCCTCGATCAGGATCCCGACGCGCTGATTGCGGTGGCCGAGCGCATGGATGCGGAAGACTTTGCGGTCGTTCCGATGCCTGTCGGTCCCGGCGGCAAGGCCTTCCCGACCATCGGCTTTGCCGGATGGGCGATGTTCGATACCACGAAGGACGAAGATCTTTCCTGGAAACTGATCGCGCACCTGTCCGATCCGGAAGCCAACAAGACCTGGGCGAAGCGTGTGGGCGTCATTCCGATCCACGAAGGTGCGGAACAGGACCCGCACTTCAAGACGGAGCAGTTCGCCGGCTGGTTCGAAACGCTCAATGGCGAGCAGTACATTCCGACTGTCATGCCGACCTATCTGGAGCAGTTCGGCTATTTCGCGGACTCCATTGCGTTGGAGACCAGCCAGGAGGCCCTGCTTGGCCAGCTCAGCGCCCAGGAGGTTGCCGATCAGTGGGCTGAATTCCTGACGGAGGAATACGGCCGCTGGAAAGCAGCTCAATGACAGTTCAGGCTGACAACGCGCCCGGGAAAGACCGGGCGCGGGGTTCCTTTTATCTGCGTTACATGGTGGAGCCCTATCTTTACCTGTCGCCGGCAGTCATCGTGATCGCACTGGTGATGCTGGTTCCGCTGGTCATCGGCATTTCCTATGCCTTTCAGGCGGTCAATCTGCTCCGGCCGTTTCAGACCGGCTGGGTCGGGTTCGAGAATTTCCAGGCGCTGTGGAGCGACAGGAAGTTCTGGCTCGCCCTGACGAACACATTCTGGTGGACGCTTGGGTCGATCACCTTCCAGTTCTTCCTGGGGCTCGGGCTGGCGCTCTTGCTGAACACCCGGTTCCACGGCAAGCGGCTTGTCCAGGCGCTGGTGTTTCTGCCCTGGGCCGTGCCGACATTCCTGTCCGCCCTGACGTGGGCGTGGCTGTTCAACCCGACGATCGGTCCCCTGCCGCACTGGCTGGCGGCGCTCGGCATCCTGTCCGAACCCTACAACATTCTCGGTGACCCCAATCTGGCCATGTGGGGTCCGATTACCGCCAACGTCTGGTTCGGCATTCCGTTTTTTGCCATCACGCTTCTGGCGGCGCTGCAGTCAATACCCGGCGAACTTTACGAAGCGGCCGAGATTGACGGCGCGTCTTCCTGGCAGATGTTCACCAAGATCACACTGCCGTTTCTTGCGCCGATGATTGCCATCACCGTGATGCTGCGCACGATCTGGATTGCGAATTTCGCGGATCTGATCTTCGTCATGACGGGCGGTGGCCCCGCCAACTCGACGCAGATCCTGTCTACCTACATCTTCACGACCGCGTTCAGGAAACTCGATTTCGGCTACGCCTCCGCCATCGCCGTTGCGCTGCTCGGTCTGCTTCTGATCTACGCAGCCGTCCTGCTCGTTCTGCGCCGCAAGCTCGTCAAGATATGAGGGTCACCATGACTGCCCTGCGTCAGACGCCGCCCTGGGCGGTTGCCGGAAAATACCTTGCCCTGGCGGGGTATGTGGCCTTCGCGCTGTTTCCGCTCTACTGGCTTGCCAAGATCGCGGTGACACCGGACAAGCTGATCTTCAGCGAAGGCACGGCCCTCGTCCCGAGCCGGTTCACATTCGAGAATTTCCAGACGGTTCTGTTGCAGACGGATTTTGTCGCCTATTTCCGCAACAGCCTGATCGTGTCGCTTGGAACCGCCGCGATCACGACGATGATCGCCGCCGCCGCGGGCTATGCTTTTTCCAGGTTCGACTTTCGCGGCAAGCGGCTGATCATCGCGCTCATGCTGATCACGCAGATGTTTCCCCTCCTGATGATCATCGCTCCGATCTACAAGATCGTCGCAACGCTCGGTCTGCTCAATTCCCTGACCAGCCTGATCATCGTCTACACCGCATTCAATATCCCGTTTGCCACATTCCTGATGCAGTCCTTCTTTGACGGCATTCCGAAGGATCTGGAAGAGGCGGGCATGATCGATGGCTGCACGCGGTTCGAAGCCTTGCGCAAGATCGTCCTGCCGCTGACGCTGCCCGGGCTGGGGGCAACCCTCGGCTTCATCTTTACCGCGGCGTGGAGCGAACTCCTGTTCGCCCTGATGCTGATCAATTCCAACGACGCAATGACATTCCCCGTGGGGCTCTTGACCTTCGTGTCCAAGTTCTCCGTGGACTGGGGGCAGATGATGGCGGCGGGCGTGCTCGCGCTGGTGCCGTCCTGTCTCTTCTTCATCTTTATCCAGCGGTACCTGGTCCAGGGCCTGACAACCGGAGCCGTGAAGGGCTGAGGCCCCAGGGAGGACGATGTGGCACGCATCGAGTTGAACAATATCGCCAAGTCCTACGGGGCCGTTGAGGTTCTCAGGGACGTCAACCTGACGATCGACGACGGGGAATTCATCGTTCTGGTCGGACCGTCCGGCTGCGGCAAGTCGACCCTGCTGCGCATGATTGCAGGGCTGGAACCGATCACGGGCGGCGAATTTCAGGTCGACGGCCGGCGCATGAACGACGTGCCGCCGCGCGACCGGGACATGGCGATGGTGTTCCAGTCCTATGCGCTTTATCCGCACATGGATGTTGCACGCAACATGGGCTTTTCGCTCGAGATCCGGAAAGCACAGAAGGACGAGCGCAGCCGGAAGATCGCCGATGCGGCAAGGACGCTCGGCCTGACGTCGCTGACCGAACGCCTTCCCCGGGCGCTGTCTGGCGGCCAGCGCCAGCGGGTCGCGATGGGACGGGCAATCGTCCGGGATCCGAGCGCTTTCCTGTTCGATGAACCGCTCTCCAACCTCGACGCGGCCTTGCGCGTGGAAATGCGCCTGGAAATCGCACGTCTTCACCAGCGGCTGAATGCAACCATGATCTACGTCACCCACGACCAGGTCGAAGCCCTCACACTGGCGGACCGGATCGTTGTGCTCAATGCCGGCGATATCCAGCAGGTGGGAACGCCGCTGGATCTCTATGAACGGCCGAGGAACAGGTTCGTGGCGCAGTTCATCGGCTCGCCGACAATGAACATTCTGAGTGTCGAGCAGGCGGATGATGGTGTGACGCTGAAGGACGGAACCGTTCTTCAGATCGGATCCGGGAACGCACAGGGCCAGGCACGTGAACTCGGCGTGCGGCCGGAGCATATGGATGTGGTCGCCGACGAGGCCGCCCACATGAAAGGTGTTGCCGAACTTGTCGAGTATCTGGGATCGGACACCAACATCCATGTCAGTGTGCCAGGTGTCGGCCCGGTTCTCGTGCGCCGTCACGGGCATTTCCCTTTAAAGGCCGGAGAGGCCGTCAACATCGCGCTCGACCTGGAAAAGGCGCACCTCTTCGGGGCCGACGGGATGCGCTTGCACACGTGAACACCGGAAAATCGGCGAAGGAAGAAGGGCCCGTGTCCAATTGATGGACCGCCGCCTCGCCGGCCTCTTGTTTTGGTCGGGTCGAACCTTGGCCAGGCGGAAGACCCTGATCATGCCTTGACCGCCGACGTCAAACTACGTTTGCGAAGTCCGTGAATCGGTTCTGAATGATGTCGGCCCAGCCGGTCAGATAGTTCCCTCCGATCTCGGTTGCCTTATCGCCCCGCGCTTCCCAGCCATCGTGAACCAGCGTGACGATGGTCTTGCCGTCGTCTGCAAGCTCGAAGTCGACAGTGACCGTCGTTGCTTCATTTTCCGGCGAACCGGGATGCCAGCTGAACGCGACGCGCCTGCCTTCCTGGTAGTCCAGGATGGTGCCCCAGATCCTGTGCTCTCCCTTCGTCGAAACCTCGAAGATCTTTCCGCCCTCATGCCGCTCGATCACGACACTCTCCGGCGCGGGCTCGCCAAGATAGGGGCTGACCGAATGCGTCTCCAGCGGCCACCAGTGCGAAACCCTGGACATGAACGCATCGAAGGTTTCGCTGGGGCCCCGGTTGACTTTGGTCACGACCTTGACCGGATCGAGAGACATCGGACTACGCCTCCTGTTCGTCGATTGAAGCCAGCAGATCTGACCAGTGGGCCGTCCAGAACGCGCGCATTTCGGCTAGCTTGTTCTTGTTGATGCAGTAGATGTTCCGGGTTCCTTCCGCGCGGGCGTGGACAAGGCCCGTGTCTTTCAGGACTTTCAGATGCTGCGACATGACAGGTTGCGAAACGTCAATTCTCGACGTCAGTTCGCTTACCGACATCGGCTGCCGCGCCAGCTCATCGATCACGCTCTGGCGGATCGGGTTCGAGAGAGACTTGAGTTCATCTTCATAAGGCATTTCTAATGATAAGAACATTCTTATGAAGATGGCAAGCCGAATTTGCGCGGAAGCCATCGCGCATTCAAAAAGCAGGCCCTTGAGCCACGCGCAGCCTCACGCGCGCAGGTCTCGAAGCCGAGCTTCCTCGCGCCTTTTCAGGAAACAGAGACTTGGGCTTGGCGAACCGCGGTGCTCCGCTCTTCGCGGCAAGACCATCCGCTGCCCGGCCTCAAGAGCATTTGCGTGACCGTTGTCACAGCAAGTCGAAAGCCCGCTGGTTACGGTCAGGCCCATAGAGACAAACCCGATTTAAATGAAGGATTTTGGATATGGGCAAGGTTCGCATGGAAGGGATTTCGATAGTGAAATACGTCGACAATGCTAACTCCACGGAAGAGGACACCTTTCAGTTCGTGTCCGATCTTGGAGATGACAGGGAGCCGTCCGCTGCGTCGGATGACCCTATCCCCACGGAAACGATTTCGTTGAACTACGAGGAAATCAAGGTCACCTATGATGACGCCGCCGTTCTCGACTTTGCCTTGACGGGCGATGGCGACTTTTCACCGAACAGCGCCGACGATTTCCTGTTCTGACCGAACATCGGGACTGTACGTCTCCCCGCGCGGACCGGCGGGTTGTGTGTTGTCCTGCGAAACGCTGTAGGGAAGCGCGTAGTAGCATCAGGGGTACGGGATACCGTTGTGATTGATACGAGTGAACCTGATGGGATTACCGACATTCGCGGAAACACAAGATTGAATATCAGCGCAGAACTCGTCCTAAAGTAATCCACTTTGGTCTCAAGGCTGACCCACGCTGCATTGCCGTCGCTTTCAACGGCAAAAAGCGAGGACTGAAGATCTGCCAAGCGGACCAAGCAGACGTTGTCCTCTATGATTCCCACATCACCCAGAACCCGACCTGTGGCCGCTCAGTTTTCGGCCCGAACCAAGACTGGAACGCTATGGCATTCGAACTGCGCGCAGGCGAATTGCGCCTGAGCATCAGTCACTCTGAAGAGTACATTCTGCAAGCGGCATATCAGGCACCTGAAAAGTACCCTGAACTTACAAAGATTTGGGAAGAGTTCTATGATCGCCCGGTTATCGAACGCGACCGTTCAAATCGCATAGTCCACGAGCTTATCGAACTTCACGCTGGTGCGGGCGATCCCGAGCCTGCATGGACTCACAGCATACAAAGGTTTCTGCATTTTTGAGCAAGGCATTTACTCGCTCGCTCAACATTGAGTGCAAGAGCGATGAGTTGGTCTGGGCTCGCTTCAAACCTTCTCTGCGCGGAGCTTCGATGTCGGTTTCGGGCGGGGAGCGGACCTTTGCTGCGGGTTGAACGAATGACCGAATTGGGGCCGGAACCGTACTGACAGGTTTGCAAACAAATCGCGGGAAAGCGGACGCTGTTGTAGCGCTGGCACGTAGCCACTTTCAGCCAACAGCAATACTGAAGCACCCTCTGCTGTAGTTTCGCTCACGACAATTAATCCGGCGGATCCACGCGTTGCCCCCGTCTGAGAAGCAGCAGTTTTTTGTTTTTCGAGATCGGTAAGGATGAATTCTCGAAGCATGTAACAGGCAATATCTAGAACCTGTAGCTCAGTCCAACAAACGGACCGTGCTGCGTGACATCATAGCCAAATTCGTTCGCACCTGTTCCACTTGAATAGTCGATGTCATAAATTCGGTAGCCAAATCGAACTGTTGCCTTCTCTGTAAAACGATAACCAGCAATGCCGTTGAGGGACCAAGAAAGGCTTTCGCCCGACACGCCAAAGCCTGACATATCCCCTCGTACAACGAGGTTCCATCGATCGTTGAAGATGAAGTTGGCACGTGCTCCTATGACAGGGGATACCCAATGTTTGTCTTCGCCAAGATCAGCCACAAAGGGTGCGGGGAGGCCGGGAACGACTTGGATTTTCTGACGCAAATAGTTGTAACGCGCACCAGCCATAACATCGAATTCGATCCGCTGACCCGGGCCAGAACCTGTGGCGAGCGGCGCAAATCGATATCCGACCATAGCGTCAATAATCCCTTGCCGGATATCTGCTTTGACAGTTCCACCAGCCGCTGGCCCGATGTTTTGTTGGGAAAGACCAAGATTTACGTACTGTGCATCAATTACAAGGCCGAACGCGCTCCCATCAGCTGCGTCGCGCATCCGCCAGCCTTCACCGCGCCCCGAAATTGCAAATTGCAGAAGATCGAAGATTTCCTCAGGGCCCATGTCAAGATCAACGGCTCCTCCGTCAACTACAGACGTTCCCTTCACTGATAGAGGCACAAAGCCGTAGGCACCTAGCTCAAAAGTCCAAGGGGATGGAGCCTCACTCTGCTTCACAAACGGCACACCATTAAGCGCGGGATCCGCTGCGAATGCCGGACTGATCACAGAAATCGCTGCGAGTGCAACGCTTATGTATGTAGCTTTGAAAGCTGTCATTGTGGTTCACCCATGGTCCTAAAACCCAACTACCGCTTGTTTCCTAAGCATCTCTGCTAACGAGATGCCTATCTGTGCGCTACTGCGCTCCCAGGCCTCCTGGTGGAAGTTTGGCATCGCTTCCATAGGCTTTGTTCGCCTCGTTCCAAATATCAGTCAGCAACTCTTCCATGAAGAAGTCCCCGGATAGTACAAATTTGGAAAGTGTCTCAGAGCCCTTCTCCTCGGCGACTTTTTGGCGCGTTGGTGCCGAGGGCCAAATGTCCTCATCAATCACTGCCATTCGCACACGGATGTCGTCTTTGGTGATATTAAAGACCATGTAATCCTGAGCCATTGCGAGCGGTCCATCATATACCTTGCGTATTTCTTCTAATTGCTCAGGCAGAGTGTCGTGGTCGTTGAAGAAATGATAGGCAACCGCGAGACGCGGTTCGGTAAGCGCCATTAGCTTTCCAAACTGTACGGGTGAAGTATGTAGCAACGTGCTGAGCAAAAGCGCGAACTGTGGTGAGTAGTTTTGCTTCTCGATCAAAGTTGACGGAGGTGCGAAACTCTCGTGGACCGAGATATCGACGCCTTTTGTATACTTAACCCACCAGGTCGTTGGCGAGGTGTCGCTGGAATAGGCGAATTTCAATCCATTCCATTCGAGTATGAAACTGACAGCGCCGTCGATTGCATGCACTGCTGGGATGGATCTGATAACCACGCCGTTTTCGTCGTAAATCACCTCATTAACTGCTGTGTAATCAAACTCATTCACTTCGATCTTGATACCACGGTCATCAAGTTTTCCGACAATCGAGGCGATTTCCCAGGCATACATCTTCTGCATATGCTCCATCGACGCGATCGTG
This sequence comes from Roseibium sp., assembly GCF_965232425.1. Taxonomy (GTDB): domain Bacteria; phylum Pseudomonadota; class Alphaproteobacteria; order Rhizobiales; family Stappiaceae; genus Roseibium. Next base: position 1,854,102 of record NZ_OZ246971.1, on the reverse strand, counting down.
CCGAGTTCTGGTTTTGGCCCGCTAGGTCCCCAAACTCTGAGAGGAAATGTCCGGTTCGCCTTGAGACCGCCAATCCAAAGTGTCGCCAGATCAGCCATATGGTCGAGGTGGAGGTGCCCAATAAATACCTTATCGAGATAGTCGAACGGGATCTTCATTGCCGCAATGCGGCTCATGGACTGGGCTCCAATGTCAAACAGGAACTTGTCGCCATTTCCAAGTTCAACCAACCAACAAGCCGCAGCCTGTTTTGGACGAACAGTGGGCATTCCAGTACCACAAGCCGTTACCCGCATCTCGTCTTCTGCAAGCGCTTCCGTGCCCGGATAATAGACACCTCGTTCTGCAATCACTCCGGTTGATGAGGGTTGCGCTTGTACCGGTCCGGATGCAATTGAAAGAATGGCCGTCGCAAGGGCAGCGAAACCAAAAAATGTCTTAGTCATAAGGGCCTCCTGCGCAACTGATCAGACTTGCAAAGCGCAGTCGTTCAATCGCCAGTGACACATTATCAATCACTGTACAGCTTCGTCTAGTGAAACTTCACACCTACCGCTTTTCCGTCAAAAGCTTCACACGCAGTCTGGAAAGTTCTTTGCGCTCTTCAACGGTTGAATCCGCAAAGATCTCTCGTTCGCATGACACATAACAAACAAACGTGCGAACGCGCATTTCCAGTTCCTTGCCTTCAAATCCAAGTTCAGAAAACAGCGCGCGAATAACATGGAGCCGCCGATTTAACTTGGCTGCATATGCGTTCGCAACTTCTTCACTCTTTCGTCCCCACTGCCGAATTGCAGCGTCCAAAGGAGCTAGAGCTTCTTGGTCTACGAAATCAGCAATCGCAGTCAACATTTCACCAGCTTGCACTGTTTGTTCGCCAACCAAAGCGGTTATCGGACGGTTTTCGATTTCCTCCCAAAAAATCAGCATCGCACGGAGGAGGTCGTCGCGGTTTTCAAAGTGCCAATAGAACCCGCTCTTACTGATACCTATTCGTTTTGCTAGGCTTTCAATCCTGATAGCTTCTATGCCTTCGTTCTCAAAGACATCTAGTGCAGCTCGAAGCCAAGCTTCTCGGCTTACACCGGGGCGTCCTCGATTGGACTTTGTTTCCTGTGACAAGAGGCAATTTCCTGATTGCAACCCAAGTTCTGCCGATTTGTAGCAGTTAACCAGCAACTCTTGTTGGTTTAAGTGTTGTGGGGATGTGCGCAACAGTATGTGGCCGCATTGGGAGTAGTTCGCGATAAATAGATTTGCGGGCATATGGTGCTTGCCCGAACTGAAAGTCCGTTTTGGGGAAAGACGTGCAGGTTATTGAATGTCCGACTTGGGGGCGCAAAGCTGCCATTAATTGAGGCCACTGCTTACGGCGGCTCAGGGCCGCAAATAGCCCTTGCTCCGCGAATGATGGGCTATGGCAGCGGTCTGATTTTTCGGATCTATTCGAAATCTCAAAACCCACTTCGGGATGAGGGAGAGCTCATGTCCCAACAACTCAGACAGAATATTGGTTTCCGTCTAAGTCATTAAAAATTTTGAAGACAGGTGACTATCAGCCCGCCGCTTTGCGACATTACATCCGCGCCGCCAAACCTTATTCGTTCCCCGACAAAACGATGTAGGGAAGCGCGTAATGCTTCGCTTGCCCTTTAGGAAAAACAAGTAATTAGGTGTGGGTTTGTTCGCATTAAGTTTCGCGAACTTAGCGCATATAATTTCGTTTCAGGACATATGTCGTCAAACAGGCTGAAATCGCCCATCTAGACTATTGCGCTTTAAGCAATAAGTCCGAAGTTGCATTGAGAAGACGATAGAATGATCGGCCTGCGCAGTCAATTGTCACTGCGAATGCCGCACAGCAGATGTTGTTGCAAACGGGATCGATGGGTCGCTGCCGCTGAAACACAACACATGTTCAGCCGGAAGGCCAGGAACCAAATGGGCGAACGATGACTAAGGAGTCGTCCCGGCCCAAACCGTTGCAATCGGAACCAAGTGCCCGCGTATTGCAGGCCCGTCTTGAAACGAACCGACCGTTTGAATTCCGCGATCGTTGAAGCGCTTCAACAACGAACGCGACGATGTTCCCAGTTGCTTTGCGAGTTCCGAAAGTGGGACATATTGCATTTGGAAGCGGGCAAGAGCCTCGGGTTCGATAACCCGTCCAACACCTCCGGCATGGTCAAAAGCCTCATGCTTTAAGAGGCCTTGGCGGCACCATTCTGAAATACAGTGCCCCTTCCATCCGGTGAGCTGAGCGACTTCCTGCATCGTCCATCCTGAACCGCGTTTTGCTTCCGCGAGAACCGCATCGACCTCGGCACTTGCAAAGTGGAAGTCAGCAAGCTTCCCGTTCGTGGTACCTGATTTGGGTCTCAAGCGCTGGCTGGCGATTTCATCGAAGACGTTTTTCAGGCCGGATCGATCTGTTGTGAAGCGCAGATTGAGGTCCTTAAACGCGATTGTCTGGCAATCAATAGCGCGCGCCGCTTTGGCGATCTTCGCGACAAGATCTCCAGCTAGGCCCCGCTCAAATAGCCCATCCACGAGAGGCGGTAGTTCCTCCGATGGGTATGGTTTCAGGAAGCCGCTTGATATCAGGAATTCGCACTGTTTTCTGGATATCCCAAGATCCTCGCGGAGGGACTTTTTGTCGATGAATCGCTGCCTATTGCGTTTGATTTCATCGAGTGTTGACTCGTGAATGACAGTGTGTCGATGGCCCATGCCGGAGTGATGCTGAGTGCCGGGAACCGCGCCACTTGAGACCGCGTCTACAAGACGCTCTGCCCGTATGCCGATGTCCCGGGCTGCATGGGCAGCGCTCATCCATGAGCGGTCTTGTGTGCTTGCTTCGATGTTGCCGAAATAGATCCCATCGAACTCGTTCTTCACGAGGTGTGTCAGTTCAGTCCTGAAATCAGAGTATTCGTCGCCATTAAACTCCATGAGGCGTTGGTACCAACGGCCTAGCCTGGCTGGTGCGGACGAGCTGGCGTTCACGTCGCTAGCAAGACGCCTAGCCACTTCAACGCGAAATGCATTTGGCCAGTCACAAAGAACTGCGAGTGCGCTTTCAAGGAATGCGCGACTTTCCTTGATGGTTCTCGGCAACCCGGACTTCCCGTGTTTTCCAGTCTTGGTATCCAGGTGCTCGCTGGCAATGAAAAACAGAAAATCTCCAATATCCGGCGGTGTTTCAGATTTTAGCTTCGGGGGCAACAACGAACGCGTTGGGTGTTTTTGCTCGCCGATCAGCGCGGCGACCGAGAGCTCTTCCTGAGTTGCGGGGACACATTCTAGACGGTCAAACTGGAATCCGCATTCGCAACTTTGATATCCACCGCGACCTGGCCGAAACACCTCCCAACACACCGGGCATGTGTCGACCAGACGGGTCTTATGTTCGATGCAACAAGTGACAAAGGAATGCCGCCAACTTTGGTGGTGTGGTCGGCCTTCAGAAATACACGCCGGACATACGGGCGCGCTGTGATGCCTCTCGAATCGCCATTTCAAGCGCGGGGTCTCGGGTGCCAGTGCTGGTGCAATTGAGGCCAGGGTTCCAGCATGAAGCCCCAAGACCTGCTCAGCCGTGTCGCAGTTCTCAACGAGCTGACGTCCGTATTGCAAGTCGTGGCTCTTCAAGAAGTCAGAGACATCAGCCCAAAACTCAGACTCAGCGAGACGACGAAGATAGCCGTCCAGGCTTTCCTGAGCCATCGGTAGTGTGGAGGCCGTCATGATGCTTCCCTCACGTCCCAGGCGGCTCCGAGACCAGTAAGGGTCTCGACATTGAACTCCAATCCGGCCTCGCTCATCGTTCCGGCGAAAGAGCGCATGAGCTCAATTTCGTCGGGTTCTTCATCAGAAAAGAACTTGGAAATCGGAATGCCGGATTGTTGCATGGACTTCGCGGCCCGTCGCAGATCTGACAAGCCGATTTGGCGCGTTTGCTCCGTCGCAACAGCCACCGATTTGAGCAGTCGTGTGACCATTGGGATCCTGCCCCCAGACGCTCCATAAAGTCTGCGTACGAGATCTTCGTATTCGATGTGGAGCTTGAACCCGGTCTCTTCCAGGCTCCCGATTGCGGAATCGACGGCCGAAGCGAAGGACGCGCGTTCGCTTTCAATTTGCCAATCATACGGTTTGAACAGAATGGTTTGTTGTGCCCGGTCCCGCAGTTGCTCGTTATCATCGATGATGTTTTGGAATCGGGGCAATCCACTCAGAACGAGATTGATCCTTGTCGTATCCGCGAGGGTTTTCAGATGATCCCCTGCCATGCGCGAAGGCATGTGCGATCCGCGTTCAATGAGATGATGAACCTCATCAATAATGATCGTCTTGATTTCGAGCGATTCGATTGCTCGATAGAGCCTCTCGCGGGACGTTGCCGTATTTTCTTTCGGAGCTGTTCTCAAGCCGAGTGCAAGCAGGATGGATCTGTAAATTTCTTTGCCGTTTGTTTGCGGTGGGAGCGTCGCCCAAACGGTGTTTTTCATCGGTACCAGCGAATTGGCTTGATCCGATCTATCGACGAGCGTGCTCATGATCGCGGATTTTCCAACGCGCGTTGGACCGAGAACGGGAATGATATTCCCGTGATATGGGTCCTTGCCGCGCATAGCCGTTTCCACGTCGGACAAAACAGCGCCGTATGCATCATGGATGATGGTTTGAGAAAATAGCGGAATATTGGGCGCTGACATCTCAATTCTCCTTCGAAACGATCGCCGCCCGGTTCCCTCTTTTGGGAACCGAGAGTTTCGGGGAAGGCGTGTTTGTGTCTGGTAAATCAGAGACCTGCCCCACGGGCTGTTTGGACTTCTCGATGATCTCTTCTCGCTTCTGTCGTAGTGTTTCTCTCGCCCTCGCGCTCTTCAGGGAGGTGACTTTGCCACGACCAAGTTTTTCGGCCGTTGCCTGAGCCGACAAGGCAAGCTCGGTCGCGGTCGCCCTTGCTCCTTTGTCGACGCGTTTTGCTTCGCGACCCGGTTTTTTGGCGCGTTTCACATCGGCGAAACTGACAGCAGCAACGCCTTCTGTTTTGGCGGGTACGCTAATCGGTCGGGGCAGTCTGGGGTGGGCCACCCTGACTTCGCGAACGTCGAGCGGGTCATATGTAACGTCGACGGACTCGCCTCTTCCGACCTCACTGATGAGTTCACGAAGCTCGTCAGAATGGTACTGGATACCTTCGACTTCGATCCCGTAGTGTTGAAGCTTGCAGCCCTTCTTTCGAACGTTGAAGACATCGCGGATGTCGTCGGGAGCGGGCGGTAGAACCGCATTCTGCTTGAGACGGTTCCAGCTTTCCGTTGGGCTCTCTGATTGACGCAATGGGGAGTGGATAAGCCGACGAAGCTTCAAGGCGTAGCAATCGTACACCCACTTGTAGACAGCAGCCTGAAGCTCCTGAAGTGTCAGCGACGCTTCCAGCATACCTTTGTCGATCCGCTTCCTGTCAGGAAGATCCTTTGAGGTTGTCGCGCCCGGTAGAGTGTGCAGAAATCCGTTCAACTCCCGAATGAACCGTTCGACATGCGGCTTCTTCTCCGGAGCTCCAGGAATATTACTCGCCCATTCCATGCCCGTATTGCCGACGATGCTGGCCAGGTGCGGGCCGGAGTTTTCAGAACCCTGGTCGACGCTAACAATTTGAGGGGTTCCGGTGACCTCGGTTCGGTTTTCAATTTCGTAGTAGTCGAAAAACGCGTCGCCCCGATCTGTCATTAAGTCTTTCAGCGTCTGGACGGTGAGCGCCTCGTTTGCATTTTGAAGTGTGAGCCTGAGGGCCAGCGGCCACCCCGTCGCGCAATCAATGGCAATCGAGACTGTCGGACGACCTGCACACCCGCCATCGGCACCGATAATGAAAATATCCGCGGTGGTGCTGTCGATCTCGACGAGGTCGAAGGGAAGCTCGACGCGATGATAAAACTGAGCTTGAAGCCTCAGTTTTCTTGACGTCTCGGTGTCGTGTCGCGCCTTGATGACGTCGTCCGTTCGCAGGGCGTCGATGACGGATTCCAGGCATCGTTTGCCGCAAGGACCCGGCGAAATACCCCTCTCTTCACAGGCATCTCGGTAACGGATCTCAACCAATTCCGCCAATCGTCCAACCGAGACTCTGTCAGATCGCAGGTAAAGCTCTTCCAGGACACTCCAGGCAATGTCTTCGAAAAGCTCGTCGTACCGCACGGTCCGGTTTCCGCGTTCTTGTGTTCGGGGAATAAGGCCTGCCTTTCCGGAACTCTTAAGCCTTGATTTCCAGAGTTGCAGTGTCCTGGCGGACAGTTTCGCTGGGACCAGCCTTTGGAAACGTTCGTGCGACAGGAGCTCCAACCGCAGAATTTCAAGTGCATTCGCCGCCGTGTGTCCGTTGGCGCGAAGTTCTTTTTCTCGCTTGATCGCATGCAGGATCATTTCCCTTTTCAGACGATCAACATCGTCCGGGGCAAAACTCAGCCCTTCTGATTTATCGGGTGTTCTTGCCAAGCCCTCAGAGATAAGCGAGCGATAGACATCGTTGGTGATCTCGACGATTTCGTCGTCGCTATCCTTGAGAAGCACGACCGCGCCGCGACGAGCAACAAACTCAAGTGGGTTGCGCTGGTCGGTCACGGGCAAGAATTTCGCGATTGCTTGATCAGTCAAAGGGCAACTCCATCAGGTGTACGGGAGAGCCCGTGGTATCGGAAACAACGGTGTCGCCGGATAAACGGCGGTATCGCAGATCGCACGACAAAACACCCGTGCCGATGGCTACCAGGATCGTTCTCTCTGAATGGCCCTGTGCCTTAAGGGCGGTGAACGATGTTGGTTCGATGCATGCGCTGGCGACCGCGTGAAGGTCGGCCTCAGGAACAGGCTGTCTTAAAGCGATCTGGAGAAGACGAGCATTCCGGTGTAGTTCCTCCGGCAGGTCTTCCTCGTCCAGGATGAGCAAGCGGTGCCCAAATCGCGCCAGAATGGTGGGGTATTCCGCGAACTCCGGGAGGAGCGCGATAAGTTTGGAGTGTTTCACTTCGACGAATGCTGGGTCTTTTCCAAGGCCGACTTCGAAATCAGGTGTGTAAGCAACTGGCTTTACCGCATGTCTTGCGGTCGCTTGTTTCAACTCTTCTCTCAGTGCGTATGTGCGCCCTGTTGTCAGGTCGAAACAAATAGGTTGGGAGCGCATCGATTGAACCCTCGGATCCAGGCTCATCACAATTGCTGCGCTTGCTTCCAGGCGACTTTCAAGCTGAGAAAGATCGCGCGTGCTGTCGAGGGATACATAATGTGCCTTCTTGCGTTGACCGCGTTTTTGTACGCGTCGCGCCGGGGGATTTTTGGTTCGATTGATCCGCATTCAAGTTCCGCAATAATTTAGTATGACTAAACATAGGCATTCGCCGAAGCTGTACCAGGGTTAGTAGTACTAAACAATGCGATTGATGAATTGGCTTGGTTCGTGGTTAATGTCTGACTATGGAAAAGACAGATTTCCTCCAGAACATAGCTCAAGATCCGGATTGGCTATCGTTTGCCGAATCCTTGTCGTCTGCGCTGCGAAACCCAGGAGAATATGGATTCACGGATAGCGAGCGCTTGCTTGCACGCGTCGCTGAAATGAAAGGCTCAGATCCATCGAGTCTTCGAAATCCTCTGAAAGCATATTCGTGGCTGGAGCGAAACGCACAGGATGCGTTGAAGTTGACTGGACAAAAGCTACCGATGACCGGAGTGCTCACACTTTCGCAGATTTGGGAATTGTCGCAGGAGGTAGGCTCAAACACCGCGCCGAAATTCTTTAAGGGCGTGCTGACGCGCAAAGACCTGAAGACCATTCTGAAGGATCTTCAACAACAAAAGGGTGGGCGGGGTGTTCGAGGGCATGAACGATACAAAAATGCCGCCGAGTTTGAGCAGCTAGTTCGTGACTACTTAGCAGAATATGTCGATGTTTTTGGGATGGGGCCGGAGGTCAAAATAACTCCAAGCAACAAAGACGCCATGGTGCCTTCCGACTTGACTATTTTGTTCAAAGGTAAGCCCGTTGCAGCTATCGAAATCAAAAGCCATCGTCATAAGAGACACCGGAGATTTCTTGTCGAAACTCTTGCGATGGCATCCCTGCTCGGAAAAGAATATCACCAATCAGTTCTGATTGTGCCCAGCAGTTGGGGGAACTCAATTTCAGAAATGAAAGAAATGATTTCTAGGCTCGGGCTCAGCAGGGTAGTCTTAGGTGTTTTTCGCGATGAGCCCGATGTGCATCCTCGAGAGCGGTTGTGGCTTTCGGAACGAAGCTTCTGAATTTGCTCGGTAAACGTTACTAAAAATTACCGGACAATCGAGATGCTCGCACGAGATTACCCTTAGCATCCAGGCCAACACCCAGTCCTTGTTGCCGCCGCTCTTTAAAATAGTCCTCTTCGCGTGGCCCCGGTTTACTCATTTTCTCGACAAAGTCGTCAAGCCAGGCGTCTGTGTCCCTGTCTGAATGATCATTAGATCGAGGCATGGGTGAAACCTCCGTGTGCCCGAATAATGCCCCATTGTACTTCTTTGCTTCCCCAGATGCGTAGACTTTTTTCTCGCGGGGGCTGTCGCCGAAGGTTAGCTTCTCTGCACGATTTCAAAACCTGCTCCCGCTTATGGCAGGTTCCAGCTCTAAATGAAGTTGATCGGAGACGATTTCCTGAACGGTATCTGGCGAGAGATCCCGCTTTTCAAAGAGTTCTCTGGCGAGCAGGTTCAGTTGATTGTGTTTTGCCGACAGGATCCTTGTCGCGCGATGGTACTCATCTTGAAGAGTCTTGTTTACTCTTTTTCTAAGGTCGGAATTGAACTGCTGCGCCGTAAAAAGCTCCTCTTCACTTGCAGACGAGAGATAAGCAAGTTCGCTACCTAGTCCATAAGTGGCTTCAACCGAAATTGCCTCGACTGTTGCACGGTAGAGATCTGATCCGGGTTCGCCTCCACCGCCTGCCCCCCTTTGTCCGAAGGCAAGCTCTTCGGCGGCAAGGCCTGCGAGGCTGAGACAAATACTGTCCATGAACTGTGACTTGATGCGCTCCGTCAGAACCTCAATATGGAACGTGGCTCCACCCGCAGACAAAGACAAAGAGCCATCGGCATCAAAAACATCTGCCACGGACAATCCGGCAAGAGCAAAGCCGAGTTCGAGACCAACGATCGCGTGTCCTGCCTCGTGAACCGCAGATCTGCGAATAACCGGGGCAGGTATGGGAAGCTGCAAAGGCAACGACTTTCTGAGGTCCGAGAGTTCCAGTTGCCTACGTTCCCGCCTGGCACGGCGGCGGGCAGCGCGCACGATCTGTTCGAGGTCCGCACCTGTCTTTCCAGAAGTTCGCTCTACAATTCCCGTCAGATCCGTGTCTTTTAGTTTCTCCTGAAGATGAAATCGTAAGATACCCTGCCGAGCGGCGGCATCGGGGTAGGGAATTCGAATATGTCGGTCCAACCGTCCAGCGCGAACTAGGGCTGGATCGAGAAGTTCGGGGTAGTTGCAGGCACCAACAATGATGACCCCTTCGCGCCCTTCTACGCCGTCGATGCATTCGAGAAGCGCCGCAACAACCTGATTGGCGTAGTGTGCATTGTCACCAGAGAACTCTTGCCTGCTTCCGACCGCATCGATTTCATCGAGAAACAGAATCGCAGGCACATTCTGTCGCGCTTTGTCGAAAGCTTTCCTCATCGCTTTCAACATATCGCCAAGATGTCCCATGGCTTGCCATCTTGCAATCGAACCGAGCACAAGATGAGCACCGCAAGAATTAGCGAGCGCTTTTGCAAACGTAGTTTTCCCTGTTCCTGCCTGACCGCTCAGCAAGATCCCCCGATCAACGTCACTCCAAGCAATACGGCCTGCTTGCCAGTCGGCTAGATCAATAGAAAGTTCCGTTCCCCAGTCTCCAGCATCTCCCAAGCCATAGAGGTCTTGGAGCATTGGGCCCGTAGTCGCGTTTTTCGCTGGTTGATCTGTGTGCTGAGCGAGTTTTTCGACAACGGCATCGACGTTACATCCCTTTCGGAAGATAAGCGAAATTGTCTCGAGAGTTTTGGACGCAACGAACTCGGCCTGCTTGTCAGTGATCTCTCTATTTAGGCAGACCTTGGCAGCTGCCTTCACATGCCGAGGCTCGATAGCTGCGATTTCGACCACAGCATCTGCAACAAGATTGAAACTTTCAGGCAACGTCTCCCGTCGTTCTGCCACGACGACAATGCGTTCATAGTCATGAACGACCTCGTCGAACGGGGGCTCGCGACGACGTTTCACCGGATCATCTGGAATGAGGACAATCGCGGTATCACTGTTGCCAAAACGGTCTGTTTTGGAATGCCTGAAAGCGATCGACTCGATTGCGCGTTGATAGAGTTTGAGTTCTGCATCTTTGGGCACGATGAAACCAGTGATCGTCGGCCTTGGACGATGAAGGGAGTGGCACGTTCTCGCTGCTTTTGAGACCGCACAACTAGCAAGGAAGAGACCGGGCGAGAGACCCTGGTCCGTTGTTGAGGATGAATTAGTTTCTCTGTTCTTTGGCATGACGTCACCACGGCATGCGGCATAGTAGTTGCCGCGAATAATTGAGAAGCGAAAAACGAGATTCAATACGTGCGCGTCGACACGTTTGGTTTGCGTATTCGGATTTCAAAACTTCGAGTGATGAGTGACATTGGCTTTCTCTTGATACGGTACGCGTGCCTGCATCCGGCGATTAGGCCGCATGCAGAAAACTGCGAGTTACTATGAGACTTACCTGTGTCATAACGAGAGAACAAATAGCGAACAAAAAAAGCGACGTCAACCCAATGCATTAGGTTCATTTTCGTTCAATGAAGGTTCCTAAGAAAATGGTGACGGAGTTGAGGTCAATGCGCGACGATCAGATAACCTGTGGGATTCAGATTGTCTTTGTGATTGTCTCGTCCTAAAGCAGACATCAATGTTCTTTGCACTTTCGATCGCGCTCGCATATGCGCTAACCAATATTGATGGCCTCTTTGCTTTCTTCGCGATCGCGACATCAGGAAGGTATAGACAGGCACTGATCGGTTTTTTGTTGGCGCAGCTGCTGGTCGTCACGGGAGCATATGTTGCTGGCGCTGGCGTGACTTTTTTAACACCGCACGCTCTTGGTTATCTTGGCCTTGTCCCGCTATCCCTCGGGGTTTGGGAACTTTGGAAAAACATGTCCCGGTCAGGAGACGACCCTGACACAATAAAAGCAGCGCACTCCATCTTCAGCGCAGCAGTGATCTTCCTTGCGCTAAGCGCTGACACGTTCATCTTGATCGCCGCTTTTTTCGCTGATACTGCCGCAGTGCTCGACCAGCACGTCCTACTAGGTGCCTTCATCGCAGTCGCTGGGCTTATCGTTGCTGGTACCTTGTTAACCAGAAGCCTTGGTAGCAACAGAAAGATCCAACGGTTTTTCGAAAACCTCTCACCTTTCGTGATGATCGCTGCCGGGATCTATATACTTCTTGATACGGCGACAGATACGCTTTGACGAAGACTGCTCAGTTCGACTTGGCAGGACCGTTTATCATTCAACGCATTTGACACGTCACCGCTCCTGCAATGCTAAGCGGGCACCGAGCGCGCAATAAATTCCACCGACGACTTTGCCTTGCCATTTCACTACGGCCGGGTGTTTCTTAAGGAAACTACCGAGCTTGCCAGCCCCGACAGCGAAGATCACGGTACTGAATAGGCCAAGCAGCACGAAGATCGTACCGAGTACAGTTAGCTGAAGCATGACCGAACCGTTTTCCGGTTTCACGAATTGCGGCAGAAAAGCCAAGAAGAACAACGCTGTTTTTGGATTCAGAACCTCCGCGATGATGGCCTGGTTGAACGCCTGTTTTGCCGTTATCGGCGTGCTCCCGCGAGCAAGATCTAGAGGTGTCTTGTCAAAGATTGCGACTATGCCGAGGTAAACGAGATACGCGGCCCCCGCGTATTTTATAATGCTGAAAAGCAGCGCTGACGTCGCAATAATCGCCGATACACCGATGATCGCCATGAAAGTGTGCACAACATCCCCGGCAGCGATCCCTGCTCCGGTTGCAATTCCAACCTTTGTCCCCGAACTCGTCGCCCGCGCCACAGTTAGTAGTGTTGCGGGTCCGGGTATAAACACGAACCCAAGAACGATGGTGACATAGGCGATCAGGGTGGTTGTATCGATCATAAAGGTCTCCAATTGACGCGCAAATAAATCCTAGTTGCACGTCACTTCGGCGGCAAACGACGAATCATTAACCTTCAGTTAGCACTCCTCGCCACGTTCGTTTAAGTGAGCGTTTGCCTAGGTTGGTGAATTCAATTTTGCAGTTTCGTCGATTTCGGAGATTTTTTGAAATTCGGTCAACAACTCGGGGAAATGTTGGGCGAGATAGCGAACTACACGTGCATTCTCGATCAAGCGCTTCACGTATCCAGTTGCAATCACCAAATCGAGATGATCCTGGCCATAGGTTTCTTCAAGCAAATGAAACTCACGATCTAATTGGGCAGACTCTTGCTCCATACGCGCAATTTGTTCGTCGGTAAGCCCATTTATTTTCTTCGGTTTTGCAGTTTCAACTAGCTGAGGGACAGGTGTAGCCCCGACGAGCGAACGTGCGTATGGACAAGAAAATTTGTTCATCGCGATCATAAGCTGGGCGGCTTCAATCTGCCTCAGAGGTTTCATTTTCCGCAATTCCCTGAAGGTGTTTATCGGGACGTGCTTGTCCTTTAGAAGTTCAACTACTTCGGCACATATTCCATCAAGCAGTCCACGTTTCGTTCTGATGTTCTGAATATTGACGTTCAAGACACGCGCGAGCACTTCTTCAGACACACCCTTTTCGATGGCTTTCAGGATCATTTGATGTTCTTGGATGGTCGCGAGGCGATTGACCCGCTTGTTGTACGTGTAAGCTTCATCATCCGTTGCGATCAAACAGTCGACTTCCTCATGTCCGAGTTCCGTCAAGACCGACACTCTCATGTGTCCGTCCAACAGGAGGTATTTCCCTTTTTCATCGCGATCCGGAACGACAACCGGAGGCTCAGCCAAACCGGAATAGAAGATCGAGGAACGTATCTGGCCGTATTTCTTGGACTTCTTTATCCTCTCCGACACAATTCTTAGAGGTGTGATACTGGAGATGGATAGCCTTATCGGCTCACGATGAAACGCCAGTTTGACCAAAGGAGCTTCTTTTGGGCTCATCGCGTCAGCTCCTGACGCTCCATCCGATCAGCAAGCTTCTTAGGTATTGTGTCTAATTGCTCGGATTTGAGCAGGTCAAGGAACCCTTCGTTCGTCAGAAGTTCCTTCAACGCGTGTGCGATGAAAATCAGCCGATTGCGCGTTGCATCCGCTTTTCGAATGAGGAGTTTTTTGCGGTCAGTGTCTTCCTTATAGGCACGGACCAACGCCTCAGACGAAATTCTTCTCTTCCGCTTCACGCTGCTTAGGAGAGCCTTGCCCCGACGGGTCCGGCTCTCGACAACTTTCTTAGCAATAAGAAGCTTACGTCCTCTAAGAATGTTATTTTCATAAGCATTCTGAAGCGCGTCCTGAACTCCGTCGTCATCCGCATCAACAATCTCAACAGCAACACTGATCGGAATGTGCCCAGCCTCAACGGAACGAAGCAAGCGCTGTTCACCTTGGCGAATGAGTTTGCCGATGCCTTTTACATACTCGGTTGAAAGCCCTGTCTTTCTGGCAATTTCTGGCTCGCTGTAGCCCCTTTCTTTCATACCTTCTATGTCACGAACCAAGTCGATAGCTTGGTGCTGCCTACGTGCGCAGTTTTCAACCAAGCTCTTCACCAAGCTTGTTTGAGTATCTGCTCGAATGACGATCGCGGGTATTTCCACCTGCCCTAACTGTTTGAAGGCCTCAAGCCTGCCCTGCCCGCACACCAGTTGGTAACGCTCTTCTGTTGCCTCTTTCGTCTTAGAAACGGTGATGGGCCGCTTTAAACCCACGTCGCGAATACTCGAGACGATTTCTTTAAAAATTTTATTGTTACGCACCCGAGGATTCAGGACAGAAATCCTGTGAATGGGAACCAGCTCGATGTGAAGTGCTTTTTGGTCGGGCATCATGCGGTCTCGTGAATTGAGAGACGCTCCGCCAAAGCAAACAACGGCCTCAGCGTTTCAAATCGATAGGCGTCGATCCAAATCCCATTGTCTTCAGAAAGCCTCAGAGTTTCCGCCTCAACATCTAGCGTTGGAAGGATGAGATAATCCTTTGCACTGGTGTTTTCCGTATTCATCCGCACCGCAATTGTAAGGTCCGGAGACAGGCTTCGATCAAGCCGCACTTTCCAACGTAAAGAACCTGCATTCGTTTGAAAGCAACGACTGATCGTAAGCGAAGCTGTAAATTCCTGATTTATCGTCAGAAGATCGGTAATCTCGTCTCTGGAGACAGCCCCTCCAGCCTTCTCGATCCCTGAAATCGTCTCGTCAACCGTATCAGGGTAGCGCCGTCGCAGAGCCCTGTTTACTTCGATGTAGCGATAGTCTCTTTCCGGAGTGTATCCGATCAGCTTGTACGCTTTCAGTAGCCCGCCAAACCGATGGCTAAAGGCTTTGCTCGAAGGGCAGTCCAGCGTTTCGTCGATTATCAATCCAGAAAGTACACCTGCGCGTTCATAGACGGATCTCAAATGATCAAGCATCTCGTCATTGGTAAGATGATGTGAGCGGGATTCTATTATTTCTCGGGCAGCATCGAAAGCTCGCGGGTCAACGATTGCCTCAAAAGCATGGTCAGCGCGAACCAGCATCGACGCATCATTTTTCAGTCGATGCTGCTTGAGTTTGAACGAAACGTGGTTCCAAACATTGTTACCGATGTATTTTTCGTTGATGAGGATTTGGTGCACCGTGCCCCTCGTCCACGGGCGGTCAAGGTCAGTGACAATACCTCGTTGGTTCAATTCTTGGGCGATCGCTGTTTCATCCAAACCGTCTTCCACGAACCGTTGATAGATCCATCTGACAATTGCGACCTCCTCTGAAGGCCCTGGGACGAGCACTACACGGTCAGTTTGGAGGCTTTTCCTTTCACCGCGCGTCAGGAGGCCTTTTGGTCGGCCATGCTCGTCTCTGAGCTCGCGACGTAGACCAAATCCAGCCATTCCTCCTTGTCGATAACCCATTTCAATGAGGCGACACTGCCCAGCAAATACCTTGACAGAGAGTTCTCGGCTATACTCCGCCGCCATTCGTCGTTTGACGACCTTTTGCACGTCGGATCCAATACTGCCGTCATTTTCGAATTGCTCTGCGCAGTACTCCACCTGCACACCCGCGCGACGACACCGATATTCGTAGAAAGCACTCTCGTCTGCATCTTGAAACCGCCCCCAACGGCTGATGTCGTAGACTAGGATCACCGAGAAATTTGCCTTGCCGCTTTCGATATCCAAGATCAACTGGCTGAGTCCGTCGCGACCTTCGATGTTTAAGCCACTTCGTCCGGAGTCGGCGTACGTGCGAACGATCTTGAGACCACGCTTGTTTGCATAACGACGGATTGCTTCGGCTTGGTTTTCCGTCGAATACCTCTGATGCTCAGTCGACATGCGAACATACTCGGCAGCACGCGCTTTCAGCTCGTCACGCCCACCATTTTTGCCCTGATCGATGTTCTCTCTCGAACCCATCTTCCAGCCGTTAAGCGCAGATAAAAAGGTCGGGTTTTTGCTGCTCAATCCGCAACAGCGAAAACTCCGCGAAAATTATATCTGGAGAGGGGATGCAATATGTCGCCGAAAATGCGCAACAACTTGCATGCTGGTTCAATCGAACAAATGAGCTCAGAGGCTTATGCCGCTATCATTGCAACCGCTTTACGTAGAGAACTTGGGGGGACCCATAGAGCCGTAAAGACAGTGCGTCGGTGGACCGGAGCGGGCGAACGCACAGTGACAAATTGGCTTGCTGCGGAGCATGGGCCGAGTGGGCCTTACCTAACGATGCTCTCTCATCATTCGGACGCAGTACTGGAGGCATTTTTGATCATGGCTGGAAGAGAGCGAGCCGTTATAGGTCTTGAGGCATCTCGGTTCAGAAAAGTTCTTTTGGACACCCTGGAGCGACTGGAGGAGGCAAATGAGTAGGCAACGACCGAGTATGATCCGTTGGTGTGTTCGTGTGTTATTACCCGATGCTCACTTGCTCGACTTCACACTTTAACTCTTTCGCTGATCAATCACTGTGACCCTTTTGTCGCCATCGCCCGATAGTATCGCATCAATTTCTTCAAGAAAACGATCGTGATGCTCCTTGATCATTCCTTGCTTCCCTGGTGCATTCCGCCACCCACCGTCTCGAATTTTTTCGTCAATAGGGCGATCTATCACAACGTAGTCAATTGGGATGTCCGCGGGGACCATTGCTAGAATTCGATATCGTACGTGCTGGTCAATGTGAGTCGCGTCCATGATGACATCTCGTCCTGATTTTAGGACTTCGATCGCCTCGGAAAGGTAGGCATCCAAAATAATGCCTTCTGGGATATTCGGCTGCTTCAGCTTAATTCTGTGACGGACATCATCTCTCGAAATGACGGTGCACTTTTGCTTTTGCGCCCAAGATGATTTTCCGGCCCCCGCCGGGCCGATCAGAACTGTGGCTTTTTGTTCGCACCTTGCCCAGTCCCAGCCGATTTCGCCTTGTGAGTATCTGGAGGCTGCGCTTCTTTTCCAAAGCTCAGTGACGGACAAAATGCAGCGTTCATCGACGGGTTCCATGTGGGCAACGGCGTGCCGCATGTTTCTGGCGAAGCGCGCGAGATTCCAGTCATCTCCCCAAAGGAAGCCCTTGTTGTCGTCCAACAAGTCTTGGTGGAGTTTGATGATATCCGTAACCTCAAGCTCATGTGGAGATTTCTTCAGAAAGGTTTTTTGACCGCGTCTGGCTTCAAAGGGATTTGTTGGCGATGCGTAATAGTTGAGTGTTGAGAAATGTCGGCGAATGAGGGACTCTCGTATAAGGTCTGTTGTTTCCATGGCGATCGGTAGATGAGCTTTCCAGATCCGGTGATTGATGCCATCCCACCTGCGGTCCATTCCCAAACGAATGGTGTTGACCTCGACTTCTCCGGACCACTCGTAGACAACGCCTTCCTCCCAGGTGATGGGTTGGTTTTCCGGAAGCTTGTCGGCGACGCTTGTGATAAGGCGGCGCAGGGCAGTGTTGGGTTTGATTTGCTCGCTCAAAGGAAGTTTCAAAAGAAGCCGTAAAAGACCTGTATCCGGCCCGGCGAGTTCAACGGATGTTGCGCGGGCAAACTTTTCCAGGATTCCGCGAGGACGCCCATCCAGCTGTTCGGCAAGCTGCGACATATCTGATCTTGAGAGAATATCCGTCCAGACAAAGATTCCATCTCTGTCGCTCACACCGTAAATATCTGAATGCGAAAGCCCGTGAGGCACAATGACGATGAGATGCGGATGATCAGGTGCGTTGGAGCATGCCGTGGTGTAGTCCGTCAGAAACACTTTCCAGTCCCTCCAATAGGCGGCCGGAATGTCTCGAATGATGTAAACTCGACCGGGCACTGCCTGTTCGGTTAAGAAGCGCTCCATGGAGACATCGTCCAACGGAAGTTCCGGTGTGGCAGCGACGAGCTGGCGCAGCGGCGGCCTTTTGGAGTCTTGAGGAACTTTGGGCGTCAAAGGGTTTATGTCGGTCTTCTTTTGTAGTCTCCGTCTTAGGGGAGAGACGATTTCACTCGTAATCGTTTTTGGCGTTCGAATGAGCGTGACAGGCCTGAGCAGTGCGTTGTCTGCCAAGCTTTCAAGAAAGCACTCCGGCCCAAGAAGCGACCAGATGTCGATCACCTTTGGTCACCTGAGCTCAATATTCGGTCCGCAACGACCGGGTTGAGCCGATATTTCTCTCTGTCGCCTCCACCAAACACTGGTTCTGCGACCCCGAGTGTCTTTAAGTAGGCGATCAAGAAACGGCATTCTGTTGGATTGTCCGGCAGCTCCATTTTGACAATTTCAAGATCATCTTCATCGAAAATAGCATTGGTTGCCGTGCAGCCAGATTCCTTCAATACGGCCTTTAGGAGTTCTTCCGCCGATTCGTTAATGCCGAAATCTGCCATTGAAAGGGCGGCCACTTCCTTTCTAGCTTTCTTGAGGGCCGCGGTGATCGTCAAGGTGTTTACCGAGCTGTCCGGAAACAGTGTCGACATGGGCAAGTTCCAACCCCCGCATTCGACGTAAATCTGGTCAACATTGATCTGGGTGTTGTGCGCCTGCTGAAGGAAGGTGTCCGTCTCAAGACGTCGCCATGGAAAAAGCGGATAGTGCCCGATGACGCTGTCTTCGGACATCGCGCGTTCATTGGCTGCCCACATTCTGGACTGTTTCTTTCCGCCGATGAAAATCACCCGCATGTCGCCAACCACGACGGCCTTTCGGCCGTATGCGGCACGGACCCAGTCCGGCCCCCAGTTTTCATGTGTTACGATCATGAAACTGCGTGTCTTGCGCATATCTCTCAATCGAGTGTAAAGGTCGTCGGCACTGCGCCCCTTGAAGTGGGTCAGTCTTTGATCAGTGGCCGCATATTCCGTGGTGATCATGTCTTCAATGGCTTTTTCGACAATCTGGATACCGGCGATGTCGAGGCCCGTGATAACGCTAATTTTGGGTCCAGTTTTGAGGATGCGGTTCATATCCCCGGTTGTGAGTGGGGACCTGACCTTCCGGGCATTCGGAGGAGGGGTGTCGAAGGTTCGCCGCCGCAACTTGACGTCAAAGGTTACAGGGCGAGGTTTTTCAGCGAAGCTCGCAAGATCGTCAGTGATCTTATCTTGGTCGCCCAGCATGGTTTGCAGGGAACGGGAGCGAAGCGTCCACCTGTTCGAGCCCGTCGGTTTGAGAACGCCCAGATTTTGCATCTCGGTGGCCATGGCGCTCATGTCCGAGACCGTAAACTGGTCTCCACCGAATGTTTGCGGCCAGTATTCTCCAGCAGCCATTAGAATTTCGCGTGGGGTCATGCCGACGTTCGGGCGATTTGACGAACTGTTTTCGATTGCCTGATATGCCACGATGAGTGCGATCAGTAGATATCTCTCGCCATCCAGTGCCAGGGTCTTATCGAAAGCATCTCGGATGCGTTCGAGAGTTTTCGGATCGCTCAGAAGATCTTCAACTAGCTGCGTTCCAATCTCGCGATCTACCGTAGTGTCTGGATCAGCTTCTGCGCCTCGTACGATCAGACGCTCGACTAGAACGCTACAGAACAGTTGAATTAGGACCGGATAGTACAGGCAGAAATTCAAGATCCGCCAAATATCGTGGCGATGGGCGAAGTGGTATCCCATTCCGGCAAGGGCCTTTGTAACCAGTTTCTCCGCGTCACCACGTTCTTTCCCCGTCAGCGGGCCGATGGCCAGAACGTTTTGTTCCAGGTGGCTGATGGGTGAATTTTCAACTTCTTGAACCGCCCGGGCGATGTTTTGCAATCCAGCAAAGACGGTTTTGAATCGCCGTCCTGTTGTGTTCATAAGGCCTATAATGGCCATCAGGGTTTTGAAGTTGCCTTCTTTCTGGTCGTCCTTGATGAAATCGTTGCTTTCATCTACGAGGAGCAGGATTCGCCGACGTCCGTCCTTATCGAGCCAGTTTCGAACCTTGCGTTCGAACTTGTCCGATGTCGTGACGGGCTCCGGGAATATTTCTCGCGGCATTTCCTTGGAGGCTTTCTCCCAAAGGTTTTGCGACTCGGTGTGGTGCATGCTGATGTATGCTGCAACGGTGTCCTGTTCCAGATTCTGTTGCTGTGACATGAATTGAAGCAAAGCGGTCTTTCCAAGCCGTCGTCCGCCATACATTAAGAAAGAGCCGTGAGGCGACAGTATCTGTTGTCGTTCTTCCCGCCGTCCCACGAACATTTCAACCGGAACACCCTGGTTGCCATGATCAAGAAAGGGATTGGCAAAAGAGAACGCCTGAGCGACTTCCATCGTTGTCATGAAGCGGAACCGTTTCTGACAAAGGGCATACAGCATCAGGGTCTCATCGATCACTATTACCCGGCGCTTTTCCTTCAAGCTGTAGTGGTAGACGGCGTTCCGCTCTTCCACTGTGGTGCGCCCCATGACGAGAACTATGACGCCCATGGTTTCCAGATTGCCCTTTGTCAGAGTACTGAGCTCGTCTTCATTGGGGGTCTTTGCACAGACGCAAATCCGCCAGTTGCCTTTCAGGATACTGCCGAAGTCCGGGAGGAGGATACTGTTGTCGCCTCCAGCCAGCCCAGGAATGTTCGCATCAAATGCATGTCGGCGCCTCGAGCTGTGCAGGTGGGACAGCTGTTTCGTCTGACCTTGTTCCTTCGGCTCCTTGTACTCCATGATCGCCGCGCGGAAGAGGGCTTTCGTTCGGCTCTGGGTCTCCGTTTCTTTGTTGCGCTTAAACGTCTGGCGTAATTGAACCCAAGCGTCCCAGACACCCTCGGCAAGCGTACGGTCCTCGACTTGAGAAAAAGGCATCGGGCCGAGGTCTATTCCGGTCTGGATCGCCTTTTTGATTTCGGGAAGATCGTGCCTGGATGCGTTGATGGCGTTTTGACAATCAGGGAAGTACTCTGCAAAAGCCGTCGGCTTGATAATCCCTTTGCCGTCACCATCGCTGACTTCAAATCGCTCCTGTGCAGTTGAAAGGTCGCCTTGATCCAGCAGCCTTTCGATATCTTCCAGACGTTGTCTGTCTTCAGTGCTTGAGTCTGGCTTGCCGAAAGCATCTTGGGCGCGGTCCCGGAGGTTTTCGCGCGGTTCCGTAATGATCGCATCCATGCGGGCATCGTATTCACTCAATCTCGCCTTGAAGGCAAAAATATCGTTCAGGCGCTCGACCGTGTCGACTTCGTTCGATGTTGGCTGATTGTCAAACAACATGGTCGAAATGTTATCGGAGGCGGTTTTCAGGAGATCATCGATACTGTCGTCAATGTCTGCAATTTCATTGTCATTGAACTTCGTATTGTCATCCGGCGCGAAACGTTGCATGAGGACAACGTGGTATTTCAACTTCTCGGCTCTTGTTTTGACGTTTTGCCAGTCATTCGCAAAGCCGCTTTCGAGGCGCGTTCTCTGGTCTTGGAAGGTCTGATCATCCAGTCCGAGCAATCTTGCGGCTTCCAGCAGAAGTTTTGCGGCGTTGTAAGAGCCTTCTTTCGCCCGCAAGGAAACTGTCTCCAAAAGGCGCTCGAGATCAATGCGCTCCGCCATGGGAGGAATTTCGTTTCTGAGGATTGCTTCTGCGATCCTGTCGGGTCGGTATGGGGTTGGCTCGCTTCCGCCTGCATAAGCTAGGTCCGCAATAAACAGTAACGGAAGGTGAAGGTCGATCTTGTGACAGTCGCTTTTCAATTCAGGCTTTGTTTTGCCCGTAACGATGTCGCCGATGCGTTTAACCGTTTCGAGTCCGAAAGAGATGGCCGCGCGTTCGATGTCGGTCGTGGCGGATTCTCTCCGGGTCTTGAGATTGGCCAGAGTCTTGTTGATCGCCGTTTCGAGTTGATTGGAAAGCGTGCCTAGATAATCGCCATTCGTAGTGGCTTCCTCGATCGCGCTCTTGGTTTCGAACCAGTTGGAAACTTCGGAGTGAATTGCCGATAAGGCGGACTGAATATTAGCTAGCGATCCGTATTTGATCGGACGGATTTTCAGCTCTTTTCGTGTAGATTCAATGAGCGTTTCGATCAGGTCATGGCTTGCGAATTTCCTCACGCATTCCATGGCTGTTTTGTGATCATTGTTTTTGACAGCTCCTTCAAGGCGGTACAGGAGGCCGTCTCTGCGGAGATGAAGATGATCCCTTACTTGCTGCGCGGGTTTGAAGCTATATCGGCTTCTTCGAAGGACCTCCAGGCGCTTCGCCGCATTGTTTCTGGAGGTTTCCGATGCGTTTTCATCGATATTTGCCCGAACTCCATAGATATCCGAGCGGGAAGGAGTGCGATAGCTGTTCTTCGATTCGATCGCGATGTTCGCAAGGTCGTAGAAGGTGCGCCCGGCTCCGTTCTTGATGAGTTCGGAGACAATCGAGACGGCGCTGCTTTCGTAGGTCTTGTCGAATAGGGCCGTCTCGATTGTCGAAGCGAATAGGAAGTACCGTCGGGCGGCATTCAATCCGACTGTTGCCGCATTCACTCGAAGATTGTGCGCTGTCTCCACGGTTTGGGCGAACGGAGATTTTCGAGAGCCCTTATCCGGTGATGTGGATCCCGTATAAACGCGTTCGTCGACGTAGCCACCACCGGAGATCAGAAAGAGTTCAGCCGTCGTGAAGGTATCCGGGAAGTTTTCGGGGCCGTATTGGAGGTCGGCGGATTTTCGCAAATGATAAGCTTGACCAACTTCTCCCGCGATGACCAGTCGTTCTAGGTTCTCCTTGATTGCGTCGATAGCCTCGATATCACGATCGAGGTCCATTTCCGTCTCTGTCCCAAGATTGGGGAAACCCTTGATGATTTCGCTTAAGGCATCGGATTCGGGAATTCCGTTATCCTCTTCGCCCAAATCCTCTTCAACTTCATTGAAGGGATCTTCGTCGGTATCGTCCGTGTCGAGGTCAGAGCCTGCGAATTCAACTTGCTGCGCAGTCGTTTTGGAATCGTCATCCAGGAGTTTGGTGATAGTCGTTGTTTCCGCCTGCGGTAAAGGGGCGGTGGCACCGTCTTCTTCGGGAGTCGGGAACGTTTCAGCTGTCTCGATATTTGGAAAAAAAGCAGTTCCCTCCTCCATTTCGCGGCTCGGGGATCTCGAAGCAAGCCCGTTCGCTTCCTGATCGTCAACGTCTCCTTCTTCATCAGACAGGAGTTCGATGATTTTCGACAAAGAGGACAGTGTTTCGGCTTTGAGATCAGAGATTGCCGCGAAGATTTGTCCGACTTCATTCATTCGGCCTTTGGCCATGAATGATTGCATCTCCATTTTCTTTTCCGCAGCGATATCGGTGCGGTGCCGGACGGTTCGTGTCTCGTCTGCGGCGGCTTCATACATCTCAGGAGAAACGGTATTGGGAAGCAATTTGATTTTGGCCGATGCCTGGTCACGATATTGAATGACGTCGTCGTCCATGCCGAAAGCATCTGGCATGTCTTCTAGAATGGCCTTTAGCTCGGCGACAAGCGGTTTGAGTTCGCGTCTCGGGTCCGGAGTGTTTTCGTACTCGACAGATAGATCGAGGATTTTCGAGGCGATCTGCTTGAGACGTTCTGCATCCGAAAAGCTTGGATCCGCCTCAGCCAGTTTGAAGGCCTCTTGCGCCAAAAGGCGTGTGTTTTCCTGCCAGTCGGCCGCAATCTTCCAACGCTTACGTACTGCGTTGACTTTCGGCTGGACCTGGGAAGTCTGGGTTTCGGCGGTGTCGACTGTCATTGTCGTTACGCTTTCGGATTCGTTGTCATCGGTTGGTTCGTCGAACGATGTATCTTTCTCCGGGTCGCCATCCGGATCGTCTTCGGGCGGATCGCCACAAATTTTCGTTTCGGAATCCAAGGTGTCTTCGAGGTCGGTAATTGCCTCAGCCAATTCTTCCTCGTTCGGCTCGAGCTCCTCGATGCTCGCGTCCGTAAGGTCCCGCTTGTCGATATGCTCAGTTTCATCGATATCAAAGCGGGGCAGGTAGTCTTCGATTTTTTTGACAAAGGACAAGGGGGCGGGCATCGCCGATGTCGAAGTGTGGTGTGAGGCGAGAAGCCGCAATTTGTGAAGGGCTGCGCAGACCTCAAAAAGGTCGTCGCCACTCAGGGCTTTTATGATCGATATTTCAAGAACGCTAGGCAGGAGATAAGGGTCCTTGACCATGGCCGCTCTTGTTTCTGTCGTGTTGCCGTCCTTGTCTGGTTTTTCCCTCTTGAACGTGGAATCCCGATAAACGCTTTGTCCGCGCTTCAAATTGGTGACGGAGTAGCCTGGCGTATCCCAGAAAAGACCGCCGTTTTTCCAAGATGTGACCTGGGCTAGTGCGGGCACCATGGTGTCTTGACGGAATGCGGCTCCAGTCTCGGGATCGATTTGGCTTTTCTTCGTTGGCATATGTCCTGCCATATCGCGATCTAACCGCACAACACGGATGTTTTTGTACTTGCCGCTTCCGATCAGAACATCCTGCTCTATCCCGTCCGTGGAAAAGAACGGAGGCATTTCTGGGTAGTTTCGAAGAGCGGGCCAGAGAGAACGAGTTTGTGATGCGTCAAAAATAAGGAGGGGTCTTACATGCGTTTCAAGAGTGCTGTCGACTGTATGCCGGATAAGCTCCTGGAACACCGTCTTGCGCTCTTCCATATTGCCGAGTTCCGGACGGCCAAGTCCGGGAAGGCTTTTCAGGAGCTCTGAAAAGGGCGTCCATGCGCCGATGATCGGGCGGCCGTTCTGAGGATCAAATGTCGCTATACAGGCATCAGCACGACGTTCGTGTTCCTTGATCCGCAGGCAAATTGCAAGATCGCTTCTTTTACGGCCCCCTCTTGCTTTGCGCTTGCTGACGACCGCGTAAGCTAGAAGGGTGTCCGGCTTTGTCTCTTTGTTAGGGAAGGCTTTGTCGAGGGTTTCCTTGAAAGGGTCAACCGCTGCGGAGTGACCGAGAAAAAGGTCGTAGACCGCTGATTGAAGCCTGTAGAGGTAGTCCGAGAACCCAGGTTCCGGTTCTTTTGTTCGCAAGGTCCTGGCTTTCTGCCAGGGGTCGAGGTCGTTGACAGGTCGCAAGTATTGGACATTCACATCTGCATATTGTGCGAGACTGGCTCTGGCCGCCTCTTTGTTTACGTCGTCGTCCGCCTTGTTTCCGTAATGTTGCGGGGCCTGCACAAGAACGTGGGTGACGTTATCCTCTTTTAAGGATTGAGCGAGCTCTCGCCAGCGTTCACACTGGGTTTTATACCTTTCGGTTGATTTGAGTTTGCCCTCGTGAAGTTCGGCGGCCGGGCCGTGTGTTTTGGGAGGAAGGGAATAGTCTGCTTCGGACAGGTTAACCCCATCGCCAAAGAGGACCCTAACGCCAAGGCGAATAAGGACCCGCTCACTTTCTTGCGCGGCGATGATGCCGAGCTTGGGCCCCCGATTTCCGTATACCTTTTCAATACGCTCTGAGTTTCGAGCAGCTTTTTGTTGCTGTGACTTGCGTTTCCCCTCAAGCTTGGAGAGTTTGTCGGCATCCAGGATGTTCGTTGCGAGATCGTATTCTTCGGTGAAGACGGATAGGGCTGTTGCAGGATCGTCCATACTGTCGAGATCTTCGGCAAAAGGAATGAATAGCTCTTCCACTGACAGCTGGCTGTCTTTCCACTGACCCTTTATGTTGAACAGCCTCTTGCTGCGTACATCCGCCTCACACCTGACAGCTCCGAGGGGAACTAGGAGGTTCTCAAGACGTTCGACGATGTCGATATGATCTCGCGTTGACGC
This sequence comes from Roseibium sp., assembly GCF_965232425.1. GTDB lineage: Bacteria > Pseudomonadota > Alphaproteobacteria > Rhizobiales > Stappiaceae > Roseibium. The sequence continues at coordinate 1,828,615 of NZ_OZ246971.1, read as the reverse complement.
TCCGTATCCGATGGCATGTTTTCCGTACCGCGGCGAATGAGGGATGCCCACGAAGAAATTCCCGTTCGCATGCTCCGTCGCCTTGAGCTGCTCACCTATATTGCCGGATAGGTCGCCGTCGGTTTCAAGACGCAAAAGCGTATGCAAGGGATTGAAGTCGCTTGAGATTTCTCCGTTCTTGATGGTCAGGCGGCTTGTGATTGCCGATTTGTCGTTCTCTTTTGACATGATGCGCGTGGTGATTGCACGCTGTCTGGAAAGGGCGTATCCACTTGGCAGATTTGACATCCAGAGGCGTCTGCGCACGCGAGGGATAAGCGCAATTTTTGTAGATCCGGGCAAAGTCTCGACCGCAATCCGGCAGACCATAGAGTAGCAGGCTTTTTTGTGGCGGATCGGCCAGGTTTCGAATTCTATGCTGTTGAGCGGAGTTCGCCCTGCCTGAATTACTCTTCGAACTGGCCCGAGTCCGTCGAAGAGTTCGATGCCGGAAAGGGTTTCGGACAAAGCAGAAACAACAGCATCACGCGCACTTTCAAAATCGGTTGACGTTACGAGGTTAGACTGTTCTGCTTCAACAATTTCAAGAGCGTCCGTTCCAGCAAGAAGCGTCTGGAAATTGTCGACCTCTTGTTGCAGGAATTCCTTGTCTTCGTCGCTTTCGGCTGGTTCGAGGTAATCGAACCAGTCTGCGAGTTGGTGGTTCACCCAGATGTCGACGGCGCGATGGACCTGCTTCCGAATGCACTCGGGTTGCTGGCCAGACACCTTGAGGAAAGGTTTGTCGGATCCAAAAACGCCGACGCTCGGATCGACAAACCAAATCCCGGAAACCGTTCCCTCGAGCAATGCGCGGAGCGAATTCGTGGGGAGGTGTTTACCCTCTTTTCTGTCGGTCTCAGCAGCTTTCTTTCTGAGGTCGGCAATTGCCGCCTTGGCGCGCTCGGACCAATGAACGGACATCAATCTGGCAGGTGCCGACACCTTCTCCATTGTGAGCATTGCCGGAAAGGTTTCTATGGAGACGGCTTTTTTGTTAGTCACGATTGTCCCCTTCTTACTTTAAATTCAGCCCGGCGCATTTTTTTAGAGGCAAAAGGAAGGGCTCATACATGGCTCGGTAAACCTCTTGCTCGACGGCTGATCCGGTGGTGAGGCGGTGTTCGAGAATTTTCATGATGGACACCAACATTGATGTCGTTCTGGTGTCAGTTCCACCCGCCGCAGAGTTCGGTGCCCAAGCTGCATCAACGAAAATCGCCCGACACTTAACGCCGTTTCGCATGGCCCTGCCAATGGTTTGCAGGATTTCCACCATGATGTCGGCAACGAATGGTTCGGAGAGATTGCCGAGGCGGCTCATCGTGACGGATGTTCTCAAGAGTCTAGACGTGAGGTGGCTGGCTTCGACTCTCTCTTCGCGCCAGCGTGCGGCGACGTCATTAATCGACGGCAAGCTGGCCAGATTTGTATCGAGATCAAATTCCATCGACTTTCGTCCGATCATTCCGGTGACGAATTCGAAACTGTCGGAAGACGGATGGGGTCGGGTCAAAAAGATCACCGTCCCCAGAACGGCATCATTCTTGTTCGGCCCCGCCGGAAAAACGATGTTCACGCCTCGCGAAAGCGCGCGCATGGGGAAGACGATGGCATCCCAGTCATCGCGTCGGCCGATCGTTTCCACCTGAGATGCGACAACCCAGTCTCCTGAATTACCATTGGGGATTTGATTGGTTACTCCGATTGTGCGTTTTGCGATGTGCGGATAGCGGGCGTAAAGGTGGTCCTTGATCCAGCGAACTTGTTCATAGGAGTTGACGACGAAGGCGACCCGTCTGCTCGGAGCAAAGTCCTGCGTCATTTCCGTGACTCTGGGATAGTCACCCGAGTAGTAGTGGTCGATCATGTTTTCGATAATTTCTTGTCGGGCTTCCGGGCCGCCTTTGGCGCCGGAAAATCGCAGGTGCTTGCCAGGTTCGATCGGGTGATTGATCGGCATGAATTTGAAGATTGAGTCTTTCCACTCGGTCTGTGTATCCGTCCGCTTCAGAACGTAGTCCGGACCGATCGGAATGTGATAGCTTGGACTTTCTTCAAGGAAGGATGTTGCGCTCGTCAGAAGAACATTCGGGCCAGCGGTGTTTTCGTGAGCGTTCAGATGGTGCCAGTGGTAAAGAAGTAGCCGGGGTACCGACCGGAAGTTCATGTACTCCAGCGTGAGCGCATCGGTGCGCTCGTCTTTTGTCGAGAATGAAATTTTCACGCCAGCAAGACGTCCGACGAGCGACTCCGGCAATAGCCTAGCAATATCGAGTGGTGGGCGTCCCCCATCAAGAGGGCGTTCGTGAACTCCCTCGGCAACCATGGCCTGTTGGGCGAGCGTGATCACATTGTACTGCATGATCACAGTCGTGATGCCGACGAGCATCTCCAGATGTGCTCTTGCATGGGCGGCTGGCAAATGTGCTGCGTAGGGTAGAAAGTTAAAAAGTGTTTCCCGGATATGGTCGATATGAGCCTGCTTTTCGGGCACGCGGCTTGTTGCTGTCCAATATCGTAGCAGGTCTTTCAGTTTGTAAGATGTCTCACGAGCGACATCCTGCGTCTTGCCACTAGCGTTTGCGATTGCAGTGAGATCGTGCTCAAAAGAACGTTCTGCGCCACTTTCGTCACGGTTGGCTGCTTCACAGATGTCGTCCCACCAGCGTCCGATTGCATCGAGCCTGCGTTCGAGATTGGAGCGCTGGGCATCGCTAAGTTTGCTCAGGTTCTCTGGATTGTAGAGTTCTCCAATGACGGTGGCCCCGGTAACGAACCGACCGGGATAGGTTTGCGTCAGAACATTGTCGTGAGTGCCTTCACGGCGATCTGTTTGCAATAGCCGGACAAGGTTCAGGTTGAACTGGCTGAAGCGACCAATTGCGCCGTGATAATTCGCGAAGTTCGAGGCGATGGTGGAGTTTTGGCCGCGGGCAAACGGGAGAAGGACATCACGGTTGAGTTGGTCTTCAAGGCTGCCTTCGTCTCCTGTCAGTTTGAGTGCCGTGACGGACTGACTGTCCAGGGTGTTCTGCGCTCCGTCCGCCTCGTCAATGACTACGAGATCCATGGTTCGAGAGATGAGGTCGACATAACGAAGAAGCTCTCCATCCTGAACAAAATGTGGCATGACCCGCGGCATGGCTGACAATATGTGACCAATCCATATCCGCTTTTCGGTTAGTTCGCGGGGTGCCTTCATGCGGCCGCACCAACCGGAGACTGGGCACAACATGTCGGTTTCGTTCTGATGCGGGGTGCCGTTCTTGCGGGTCTTGCGTTGTTTCAGATCCGAGCAAGGCGGACGGTTGTGATTGAATTCGATGTGGTCCTGATGCGTACCGTCACGAAATCCATCAAGAACACAGTTATAGGCCATCAGACCAGCGCCGGGGCCGCTGGTTCCAAACCCGGCCCGGTCGTCCATGGATGCAATACGCTCTGCGAGTTTGTTTGCATGGCCACGTTTGGTGTCGCTCGACTGGCCTACGAGAAGACCGACGCTGGCACTGTATCTCTCAAGCACCGATATCATGTTCAAGGATGCTTCGATGGAGGGAAGCATGACTGCCGCCCTGTAGTCGTTGCGATCAAGCCAGATCAGAATCAGCTGAACGAGCGTTGTCTTGCCTGCACCCGGCAGGCCGATCATGTGTTGAAGGCCGGACAATGATATCTGATCTGTCGCCTCGAGGCCCTTTGCGCCCGGTTTCAGAATATCAAACTTACGCTTCCCGCTTGAGACCTGGAGAAGTCGAGCCTCCCAGTTTCCTGGATGGTTCTCGCTTTTCTTATTGTCCTGTTTGTCCAGGTCCCGGGCAAGGGCGATCAGATCCTGATAAGAAAGGGAGATGGTTCCACGTGGGCTGCGCGCGAGGTCATGAGTTGGCCTGACGGGTAGGTTGTGACTGATGCCTGACGTGTCGATGTCGATCGATTGGGCGCGATCGAGATCCGTAATTATCCTGCTGGGCCGGGTGGGGTCTGCCGTTTCGCGTTGTTGCCGTCGAAACGGGATGGCGCGATCGAGATAATCCCGCATTGCTTTGATAACAGGATCCGATGCGCTCACTCTGCGCCTAAACCTGTAGGGCGGATTGGAGCTGATCTCATAAGGTGGCTCGAGGTATCCGTTCGCCCCCTTGTTTTCGATCTCATAGTCAAGGCAATCAGCCACCGCGGCGGCGAGACGTCTTGATGAGGAAAGATCAAGCCCCACGAGTCGGGCGTTCTTCAGAGCCGCGAGAGCACCGAGAACATCGGGGTGACGTTCGGATGACCTGAACCCAGATGTAAGGAGATCCATGTTGGACAGGTCCTGTGCTTCCAATAATTGCTCTGCAATAAGGCAAAGCCATTGAACGCGAACGGCCTTTGGACTGACGGCTGGAATGTCGTGCTGCTCTCTCAGGGTTCTGCTCCTGAAGTCGAGGGTTTTCCGTACTTGGCTGAGACGGTTTTGATCGTGTCGCTCACCGTCATGAAGCTGATTGGGGTTTTCCCGGTGTACGCGGCTTTCAGCTCAGACAGGTAGTTGGGATTGAAGGTCAGCTTTGCATCCGGGACGGCGATATATCGCTCGGCGTATTTGGCCAATCTGCCAATGCCTGATGACAGTTTTCTTCCAAGAAGAGACGGACACGCGTAAGATTTTGCGTCGATTCCGAAGGAGAGGTTTTTGGCTCCGACGTCGACCGCGTCTCGATCCGGGTAAAGGGTTGCCGATACGTTTTTTGCGTTCAGGCAGTCGTAGATGAGAATCTCGTCGAGGCCCGGGCCCACCCAGTAAGCAAGGATCTCTTTTTTGATCGTTCGGTGGTCACGCGGATCGTGAATGACCTTCCCACATTTCGATGCACCCTTCTCGTTGCAGTGAGACAGTCGGCAACGACCCTCCGGAAATGTTTTTGCGTCAGTGTCCGGCCACAGGATCGAACCGCAGCGATTGCAGGTTAGAATTGAACCACCGTTCCGGATGGCACCGATCGGGATTGGTTCGTAAAACGCTTCGAAAAGGTCCGCAATCCGCATCAGTACGGGATCGGAGGCGAGTTTTTTTATGGCATTGACCGGGGCGACCGGATTGCGAACAATAAATTCCCTGATCTGGGTGTAGGCAGGAGCCTGTTGTCTACTTCTGAGATTTGATACTGCTTGGTAAAACTGGTCGAAGTGGAGACCTTCGGCGATATTTGAGATTCCCTCCTCTTCGGCAATATCCATGCATTCCTGCGTAGGAACTCCTGCTTGTCCGTCGATCAGGGTAATGTCCGCAAATCGGAATGGGGGATGAAAAGTTGAAAGCCCCCAATCTCGAATGGGTATGGTTGCCAGTTCCATGAACTCATGAATGCATGAACCCAGATCATCTAAACCGTCGTAAAGGCACGTTGCTGACAAAAGAACAAGGCCTCGGCGCATTTCGGGAGGCATATCATCCTGTCGAACGCGTGCAGTCGGATTTTTTCTGGTCCTCAATCGAGCAAGACCCGCCGCTAGCAGTTTGAGTGTAAACTCTGGATCTGGTTTGTGCATTGGTTCTCGTGTGGAGTGCGTATGATTTCAGCCGCAGAATTATTTCAAAAGTAATGATTCATTTAACGGTTCTCAATGAGGGGTTGTGACTACTTCTGTTAAAAAGTGCATATTTAAGCCTTTGTTAAGTCACAAAAAATGGGAAAACGCTTTTACGGCTGGCTTCTAAGATCTAAACCAAGAGTTTTGGTGTTGATCGTGCGAAGATGGATGCGACCATCGGTGCCAGAACGCCATCTCCTTGTGACCGCCTTATTGACTTTGATCGCTGCAAGCGCTTCGTCTTAGCGGTAGGTGGCCTGACGGAGTAACAGCAGGCCGATTAACGGTATGAAATACTCGAGCGAAGCAAGGCCGGAATTGGCTCGCAGACTGTCGGTTATCGTCCAGAGTTCTGCGTCGAATTGATCGATTTCGTTCAGATGACCAGCAAACATTACATCGTTGTCTTCCCAAAAGTATTTCGAGGCAAAGTATGCGATTGGTGCGTCTTTCTTGTTGCAAGTTTTGATTGTGCTGGCAAAGCGGTTAGTCTTTTCGCCAGATGGTTTCAGGTCGCCCTAGAGTAGGTTGGACGGGAACTGGTTTAAAAGGCGGCGGATCTCTCATTCTTTGACGGGTTAACATTGTGGTTCGGCCAGTTATCAATGATGTTTAACACCGTTGTATCTTAAGTCTTGAGTGCGATGACATGTTATCGAAAACTGAATTTATCCAGCATCTCAATTGTCCCAAATCGCTCTGGCTGAAACGGCACAAGCCGGACGTCTACCCAGAGGGTGAGTTCTCCGATTTCGCCCAGAAATTGGCGGCGGAAGGCTATCAGGTCGAAGGATATGTACGCCAATTGGTCCAGGGATGGCCGGATGCCGATTCCTGTTCTTTCCAGGATGTATTCGAGACGAATGAGGGGCTCCGTGCCCGTGCCGATATGCTCCGGGAAAACGGGGACGGCACGATCGACATATTCGAGATCAAGTCCTCGACCAGTGTGAAGGACGGGAAACCACACAACCAGCTGAAGGATGCGGCGTTTCAGACGATCGCAGCCACAAGGGCAGGTCACAACGTCCGGAACATCTTCATCGTTCACTTGAACAAGGACTACGTCCGTGATGGCGAGATCGATCCCGAGGGACTTCTTACCTTCGCTGACGAAACCATTCGGGTGAGAGACCTGCTGGACGAAACAGAGCGGGAAATTGCCGAGGCGCTGTCACTCCTCAATGAGGAGGCGATTGACGAGAAGTCGTGTACCTGCCTGAACCTCAGTCGACTGCATCATTGCGACAGCTTCGACTATTTCAACCCGGGCATTCCAAAATACTCGATTTATTCACTGCCGCGGTTGTTTGGCAGGAAGCTGGAGAACTTCGTCGCAGAAGGGCGGTTTGGACTGGATCAAATCGAACTCGATGAAGTTTCGCGCCTCCAGCAGCCGATTGTCCGGGCACACAACATCGAGAACCCTTGTGTCAATCTAGCGGACATCGAGAACTTCATCGGCGTCTTGGCGTATCCGCTCTGTTTTCTGGATTATGAAACGTACCTTTCCGCAATCCCGGTCGTTGATGGGACAGGGCCGCAACAGCAGTTGCCGTTTCAGTTTTCCCTCCATGTCCTCCATGAAGATGGTCGGGTCGATCATGTCGAATATCTAGCGGATCGGCCGGAACTCCCCCGTCCATTGGTGGAAGCCCTGGAAGGCGCCGTCGGTGCTTACGGATCCGTGGTCACCTGGAACAAGACCTTCGAAAACGCTCGAAACAACGAGATGGGTCAGACGTTCCCGGACAAACGGGACTTTCTTCGAGGCCTGGTCGATCGAACAGTCGACCTAATGGATGTCTTCAAGACGGGATATGTCGATATCCGTTTCAACGGATCGACATCCATCAAGAAGGTTCTCCCTGTTGTCGTGCCTGAACTCAGCTACGAGGGGATGGAGATCGGTGACGGGACAGCCGCAATGGACGGCTGGCACAAGATGATCAACGAAACCGATCCGGAGAAGCATGCGCGACTACGACAGGCCCTTCTGGAATACTGCAAGCTCGATACGCTTGCGATGGTCCGGATTTTTCAGTTTGTTGAGGATTTAGTGGAACCGCGCTGAGTACTCGACATTAGGATTCTGAGGCGAGTTCTTTAGGAGTGCTTCCTCTCTTTCTGATCCTGCAACTCAGATTCAGTGGCTATGGTGACAAGCACTGTTTGATACAGGTTCCAAATAAATGACTTCAACTTCAATATGGCACTAAGTATCCATTGCATTATTGAGCATACGACCAGGAATAGTATGGGAACGGCAAACTGCTGATAATCAGGGGCCGCAAATGTAATCAGCCGGATGAGTGGAGACTGTTCAGAAAAAAGGATTATTGAAAACAGACAGATCGCAAGAAGGCCGACATAGACGGTGAACACGTTGAGGAAATTAAAAAACACAAATTGCAGTCTGTTGATACTACTCTTTCGGTAGGGAATTTTGGCCAACGTTATAAACAGCTCATCTTTTGTAACACTGGCGAAAATTGAAAATCCGGCGATCAGGAATCCAAGAATTCCGACGGCGAGGACAAAGCCACTGTTGGCAACGGTCTGCGTTAACGTAAGTGCTTCGCTAAGGGAATAGACCTCGTGACCGATGCCAATGCTCCATACAAACACGACAGAAAGAACGAATGCAGAAATCCAGAATACCGCAGAATTGAAAATAGGTTTTGGCAGTTCTGCCCGGGAAAGCGTGTAGACCTCCCAAAGGCTCTTTTGTCTGAAAACCTGCTTTTTCCAATCATCAGTCATTTTAGAGCAGACCAAGCAGACTTCTGATTTTTTCCGTCACAGCCTGCGATTCTTGAGGAACCTTGATTGTCTCTGAATTTGCCAGATCAGAAAAAATACTAAACAATTTTCTTGTCAAAGCGCTTCTGGTCGCCGGAATTGGATCCACAGGCGCACTAATCTGAAATTTATGATTGTCTCCCCGCAGATCGTTTCCGTCGTGATCTTTGCCCGCGAGTTTGACAATTTGGTTGTCGGTAGTTGTCGCGGCTTGAATTCTTGGAAGCGCGTGATCAATATCCAGCCCATCAGAATTACGGATCTCAATTTTCGTATTTTCGGGCTGTAAGGGGTTCAAATACTCACGAATATCCTGAAACAGCTCCTCACCGTCAATTTCATCGTTGGGTTTGACCAAACGGAATTCGATCTTTTTTAGTATTTCATAACGCTCAAGAAAATCAGCGATCTCATCATCACCGGAAATTGGAACAATTTCCAAAGTTGGTGATGGGTGAATTTCATTAAGAGACTTTTTTGTTACCTTTTCATCAGCATCGCGCGCCTCTTTATAGCGGGCGTCAATGAAATTTGTTCGCTTTCTTTGTATGAAGTGAAAGGCCGTCGACCTGAATGCGTTGAGATCTGGGGCGTGAGCAGTTTCGGGAAAGTAGATCAGCCGATGATTGTTCAGAACCAGAACGAAATGCGCAGATGGTGCCGTCGATAGAGACGCTTCATCCTGGACCAGACCGCGTTTCGGATCAAATAGTTGCTCCCTGGTTAGGACGGTATTCTTGATAAATCGACCTGAAATCCCGAGAATAGGGTTTTCAGGATCACCGCTTAGCTTGACGAGCTTCGTCTCGTAAAAAAAGAATTGAGTGTGTCCGTATTCTCGAATGAGAGTGTCGTCGGTAAATGCGGAAATAACAAATTCTTTCGCATAATCCAAAAGAACCTTTTTTTCCCCAAACCTACATACAAAATTTGCAAAAGTAGCAACGTGTTGTCTCATTCCATCATCCAAAGACTCTGATTGCGATCATAAGTAAGTAAGCTCGTGTTTATGCACGCTAATGGCGATGTCTGCAACCAATTGGATCCGTGGCACTACACGAACTTAAGGCCAAGGACGCTACGGGGGCAGGACACAACGGCTGATGGGCAATGGAAGGTTTAGGACCTTAGTAATGAATATAAATTCAGAAGAGCCTGGTCCAAACCGAGCAAAAGGCTTCTTCCCTGCGACTTAGACGGTATGCGGGCATCCGTCTAAGTCGTTGTAATTTATAAAGACAGTGGGGTGCCAAGTTGTCGCTTCGCGAAATTTTATGCGCTCGGCGAAATGTTATACGCTTCCCTACAAACGATCAGATATCTAGGTTCGCCACGGACAGCGCGTTGTCCTGGATGAATTCCCGGCGTGGCTCCACTTCGTCGCCCATCAGCTTGGTGAAGATGTCGTCGGCGTCGTCCGCCTCCTTGATCTTGACCTGAAGCAGGGAGCGGACATTCGGGTCGAGCGTCGTTTCCCAGAGCTGTTCCGGGTTCATTTCGCCCAGACCCTTGTAGCGCTGAAGGGAGATGCCCTTCTGGCCGAAGCTGTAGACATGGTCGAGCAGCGCTCTCGGACCGCGGATTTCCGTCGGCACGTCCTTGCGCCGTAGCACAGCTGCCTTGCCGTAGACCTCGTTGAGATGGTCCGCATAGGCCGCGAGTCGGCGCGCATCGGCGCTGTCGAGAAGCGCCGCATCAATCGTCGCGGCCTCTTCGACGCCGCGCACCGTGCGCCGGAAGACCAGGCTGCCGTCGTCCTGGGCAACACCCGTCCAGCCGCGTTCGAATTCATCGGCCAGGATATCCATGCGGCGGGCGATATAGGCGGCGGCCTCTTCGGCCTTGGTGCGGTCCTCAAGGATCTCGGTGTTCAGGGCGCCGGCGATCGCGGCCTGTTCGACCACATCGCGATTGTAGCGCGAATGCAGCCCGTCGAAGATTTCAGCGAGCTTGCGCGCGTTCTCGACGACGTTGTGAAGATCCTGCCCCATCCGGACTTCGCCGTTCGCGAGCGTCAGCGTGGTCTCGTCGAGACCCTGTGCGATCAGGTAGTCTTCAAGGGCGGGCTGGTCCTTGAGGTACTGCTCGGACTGGCCGCGCTTTACCTTGTAGAGCGGCGGCTGCGCGATATAGACATAGCCGTTATCGATCAGTTCGGGCATCTGACGGAAGAAGAAGGTCAGCAGCAGCGTCCGGATATGGGCGCCGTCGACATCCGCATCCGTCATGATGATGATCTTGTGGTAGCGCAGCTTCTCGATGTTGAACTCTTCCTTGCCGATACCGGTGCCGAGCGCTGTGATCAGCGTGCCGATTTCGTTGGAGGACAGCATCTTGTCGAAGCGTGCACGTTCCACGTTGAGGATCTTGCCGCGCAGCGGCAGCACCGCCTGGTTTTCCCTGTGCCGGCCCTGCTTGGCCGAGCCGCCCGCGGAATCACCCTCCACCAGGAAGAGTTCGGCCTTGGACGCGTCCCGTTCCTGGCAGTCCGCGAGCTTGCCGGGCAGGGAAGCGACGTCGAGTGCGCCCTTGCGCCGGGTCAGTTCACGTGCTTTCCGGGCCGCTTCGCGGGCCGAGGCCGCCTCGACCACCTTGGAGACGATCGACCTAGCCGGTGCCGGATTTTCTTCCAGCCATTCATTGAGCTTCTGGGCAATGAGGTTCTCAACCACCGGCCGGACTTCTGAAGACACCAGCTTGTCCTTGGTCTGCGAGGAGAATTTCGGATCGGGAACCTTTACGGAGAGAACGCAGGTCAGCCCTTCCCGGCAGTCATCGCCGGACAGCGAGACCTTTTCCTTTTTCATCAGCCCGGTCGCTTCCGCATAGCCGGTCACCTGGCGTGTCAGCGCCGCGCGGAACCCGGCAAGGTGCGTGCCACCGTCGCGCTGCGGAATGTTGTTGGTAAAGCACAGCACCTGCTCATGGTAGCTGTCGTTCCACCACATGGCCGCTTCTACGGTGATGCCGTCCTTCTCGGCCTTCATCGTGATCGGGTCTTCGATCAGCGGGTGCTTGGCCCGGTCGAGATAGCGCACGAAAGCTTCCAGGCCGCCCTCGTAGAAGAGCTCCTCCACGACATCTTCAACGCCGCGCTTATCCGTCAGGATGATCCGGGCGCCAGAGTTCAGGAAGGCCAGCTCGCGCAGACGGTGTTCGAGCGTGTTGAAGTCGAACTCCGTCTTGCTGAAGGTTTCCGGAGACGGCAGGAACGTGACTTCCGTTCCCTTCTTGCCATTGGCCGGTCCGACGACCTCAAGGGAGCCCTGTGCCTCGCCGTGGGCGAAGCTCATGAAATGCTCCTGGTCGTTGCGCCAGATCCTCAAGTCGAGCCTTGTCGAAAGCGCGTTGACCACCGAGACGCCGACGCCGTGCAGACCGCCGGAGACCTTGTAGGAGTTCTGGTCGAATTTTCCGCCGGCATGCAGCTGGGTCATGATGACCTCGGCCGCAGAGACCCCTTCTTCGGGGTGCAGGTCGGTGGGGATGCCGCGCCCGTTGTCCGAGACCGTCACCGAACCGTCCGGGTTGAGCGTCACCGTCACGTGGTCGGCATGTCCGGCCAGTGCTTCGTCGATGGCATTGTCGACCACCTCGTAGACCATGTGGTGCAGGCCGCTGCCGTCATCCGTGTCGCCGATATACATGCCGGGGCGTTTGCGCACCGCATCAAGCCCCTTGAGGACTTTGATGGAGTCCGCTCCATAGTCGCCTCCGTTGTCAGCTTCAGGGGTCGGAATGGGCTCTGACGTGGACGTGTCGCTCATGCGAATCAATCACCAATCGGTTTGTCTGTTATCACCCCGTTATACGGGGTTCCCCGGGGTGTTCAACCGCACGCGGGCGCTCGTGAAGCCAGCGAAACGATTATGGTGGAAAACCACAAGATTCAGGCGGTTTTATGAGGTTGGGCCGGGTGCGATCCGCCTGACTTCGCCGCTGCCGATTTCAAGGATCTCGGCCTCTGCCGGCAGGGCCTCGAACAGCGCCTGGTCGGTGCCCGTCATGAAGACCTGTCCGCCAAGCAGGGCGAGCTTGGCGAAGAGGGCTGCCCGCCGGTCGGGATCGAGATGTGCCGCGACCTCGTCAAGCAGCAGGAGGGGCGTCATGCCGCTGACCTTGGCGGTGAGTTCGCAATGGGCCAGGATCAACCCGATCAGGAGCGCCTTCTGTTCACCCGTCGAAGCGAGCGCGGCCGGCATGTCCTTGGCCGCGTGGCGGACCTTGAGGTCGCTCAGGTGCGGGCCGGTGAGCGTTCGTCCGGCCGCACGGTCCCGGCCCCGGCCGCTGGACAGCGCAGCGCGGTAATGCTCTTCGCGGTCGGCGGCGTTCATTCCGGCGGTGTCGCGCTCGAACGCGCCCTCCAGGTCCAGCGCGGCGCTCGGAAACGGCTGGCTCTGGGTTTGCTGCTCGGCAATCGTCTGCGCAAGAAGATCAACCGTTTCCTGCCGCGCGAGAGAAACGGCCGTTCCAAGCTCCGCAACCTGCTGCTCCAGGGCCGTGAGATAATTGTCCGTGCCGCCCTGTTCCAGCAATTTGTTCCGTTGGCGCAGGGCGGTTTCAAAATTGCCGACGCGCCGGCCGTGGCCCGGGTCAACCGACAGCGTGAGCCGGTCGAGGAACCGGCGCCTGTCCGAACCCGGGCCGGTGAACAGGCCGTCCATCGCCGGCACCAGCCAGAGCACGCGCACGTAATCCAGAAGCGTTTCCGAGCCGCGCACATCTTCCCCGTCGATGCGGACTTTCCGCCCGCTCGCGCCCTCCACGAGCCCTGTGCCGAGTTTCGTTTCCAGCCCGTCGAGGTCCACCGTCGCGGCGACGCTCCAGCTGCCCGGACCCGAGCTGCGCGCAATATCCGCAAGCGCGGCGCGGCGCAGGCCGCGGCCTGCCGTCAGGAAGGAAATCGCTTCGAGAATGTTGGTCTTCCCGGCACCGTTGGCGCCGACAAGGGCAACCATGCCGGACCCGACGGGAAACGACAGTCTTTCATGGTTGCGGAAGTCGGTCAGGGACAGGCGCGTCACTTTCGCCGTCCTGAATTGGCTCATTGACCTCGGGTCCGCTTCAGTTCAGGCCGACCCGAGGTCAGACCCGCATGGGCATGAGGACGAACAGGCAATCCTCGACCGTGTTGTCCTGGATCAGCGTCGGCGAACCGGAATCGGCGAGACGGAACAGGGCCGTGTCGCTGCCGAGCTGATTGGCGATGTCGAGCAGATAGCGGGAATTGAAGCCGATTTCGAGCGGCTCGGCATCATATTCGACGGCCAGCTCTTCGGTCGCACTGCCTGAATCCGGATTGTTGACGGTCAGGACCATCCGGCCCTCGTCGAGCGACAGTTTGACCGCGCGCCCGCGCTCGGAGGATATCGTCGAGACACGGTCGACGGCTTCCTTGAACTCGTCCCGGTCGACCCGCATTTCCTTGTCGTTGTTCTGCGGGATGACCCGCCCGTAGTCGGGAAACGTGCCGTCGATCAGCTTGGAGGTCAAAATGATGGACCCGGTGGTGATGCGGATCTTGGTTTCCGACAGCTCGATCTGAACGTTGGCTTCAGGGTCTTCAAGCAGTTTCTGGATTTCACCGACCGTTTTTCGGGGCACGATGATGCCGGGCATGCCGGAGGCACCCTGCGGTGCGATCACTTCGGCCTGGGCCAGCCGGTGTCCGTCGGTGGCAACGGCGCGGAACTGTTGACCGTTGGCGGCGTCGACGGTGTGGAGGTAGATCCCGTTGAGATAGTAGCGGGTTTCCTCGGTCGAGATCGCGAACTGCGTCGTGTCGATGAGTTTCCGGATGTCGGCTGCGCTCAGTGCGAAGCCGTGGCTGAAGTCGCCGGCGGTGAGATCCGGAAAGTCGGTTTCCGGCAGCATCTGGAGCGTGAACTTCGACCGGCCTGCCCGGATTTCAAGAGTGGCGTTGTCGCCCGTGGTTTCCAGAACGACCTGCGATCCTTCCGGGAGCTTGCGCACGATGTCGTAAAACATGTGCGCGGGGACCGTCGTCGCGCCGGGCATTTCAACCATGGCCGGAACGGATTCGACGATTTCAAGGTCCAGGTCGGTTGCCTTGAGGTTGATCGCGTTGCCGTCGGCGCGCAGGAGGACGTTGGAAAGAATGGGAATGGTGTTCCGCCGCTCGACCACCCGGTGAACGTGGGTCAAGGACTTGAGGAGATCGGTCCGCTCGAGGGTCGCTTTCATACGCTTCTTCCGTACTCGTGAAATGTCGGGCGCAGGGGCCCGGGCAATCTGGACATGTGGGCTCCTATCGGGAGCGGGGGGGAAGACACTGCCCTTAACCGTCGCCAAAAGCAAGGGGGCGTCCGCGCGGAACGCCCCCAATTTCGATTGAAAATCGTGCAGTGACGCGGTCAGGCGTCAAGCATGCGCTTCAGCAGTTCGAGCTCTTGCGCGAGCGCGTAGTCAGCCCGCGACAATTCCTCGATTTTGCGCACCGCATGAAGAACCGTCGTGTGATCCCTGTTCCCGAACCGGCGCCCGATTTCAGGCAGCGAACGGGGGGTCATCACTTTGGCAAGATACATGGCGATCTGCCGGGGGCGTACGATCGTCCGGGTACGGCGCGCGGACAACAGATCCGCCTTGGTGACGTTGTAATGCTTGGAGACGACGCGCTGAATGTCCTCGATCTTGACGCGGCGCGGTTCGCTGGAGCGCACCAGGTCGCGCAGGGTCATTTCGGCCATTTCCTGCGTGATCGGCTGGTTGGTCAGCTGATTGTGCGCGATCAGGCGGTTGAGGGCCCCTTCAAGATCCCGGCCGGAAGACGCAACATGACGGGCAACGTAGTCCAGTACGCTGTCAGGCACCGCAAACTGCGGGTAGGACTTCTGCGCGGTCTCGACGCGGGAAAGGAGGATGTTGCGGCGAAGCGTGAAATCCGGCTCCTGGATACCGACAACGAGCCCGCCGGACAGGCGAGAGCGCACACGGTCGTCCAGGGTGTCGAGTTCGGAAGGCGCCCGGTCGGCGGCCACGATCACCTGGCGGGCCCCGTCGATGAGCGCGTTCAGGGTGTGGCAGAATTCCTGCTGAACCTGTTTGCCGTGCAGGAACTGCATGTCGTCGATCAGCAGCAGATCGATCGTGCGCAATGTGTCCTTGAACGCCAGCGCGGACTGGGACTTCAGGGCGGCGACGAACTTGTACATGAAGTGCTCGGCTGTGAGGTAGAGCACCTTGTGACCGTTCGCGCGCGCCTTTGCGGCGACCGCCTGCATCAGGTGGGTTTTGCCGAGCCCGACCGACGCATGGAGATAGAGCGGGTTGAAGGTGACGGTGCCTCCGGCGGCGACCTGCCGTGCCGCGGCCAGCGCCAGATTGTTCGACTCGCCTTCGACGAAGGTTTCGAACGTGTATTTCGGATCGAGCGCGGCGCCCTGCAGCACATCGCGGGCGCTGTCGGCATTGCTGTCACCGCGTCCGAGAGCCGCTGTCGCCGCCTGTGCGCGCGTCACCTGCGACGCGTCTGCAAGCGTATCTGCGCGACCATCGGCACTGATTGCCTTGACGCCGCTCGGAGCCGCCAGCCCGGGCTGCGCAACCGGGGTCTGCCGCGGGCGTATCGCGCCGCGCACGGTCAGCTCGATGCGATGAACATTGTCGCATTCACGCTGCCAAAGACCCATCAGCTGGTCATTGTAATTGTTCTGAATCCATTGCTTCAGGAAACGGGTCGGAACCGACAGCCGCACCGTGCCGTCCTGGTGTTCCTCAAGGTCTACGCGCGCAAACCAGCTGGTAAACACATCATCGCCCAATTCGGCACGAAGCTGCTTCTTTACCCGTTTCCAATGTTCGGAGCCACCGGCCTCCTGAACCTGCATATCATTTGCCTCCTGTTTCATGAAGACCGGTCCGCCACAGCCGATCTTCGACGCCTTGCTGCTTTTGCAGCGTTATTTTGTCCCTTTTGGGACGGTTATTCCGTTGGCGGCAGTTTTACGCCTGCCGCCGTTCCCCGTTATACGAAGGGAAACTAACTTTGAATCCAGGGCAGTCCGGCGGCCTTCCAGCCGGACTGTGTTCCGCGATGACGATCCGCGTCCAGCGGTCCCTCGAACCCGTCCGAGATGTTGAAACAACGCGTGTGCCCGGCCTGTGTCAGCACTGTTGCTGCTGCCTGGCTCCGGGCACCGGAGCGGCACAAGAAATAGATTGGAGCGTCCAGGTCAAGCCCTTTTTTCGAAAGGTGGCTCGACACGGCATTTGCGAACTCGGGATTGGGGCCGGACGAGGGAAAGCTCTGCCACTCGATGAGCATGGGTTCCTTGCCGATGGGGCGAAGATCCGGCACGCCGACAAAGGACCATTCGGCCTGCGTGCGCACATCGACGAGCACCGCATCAGCCTGCTCGGAAAGTGCGTCAAACGCCTCTTGCGACGTCACGTTTCCAGCGTAACCACCCACGCTATGCACAGTTGCCCCCTCCGATAGCGAAATGCTATCGAGCTAAAGTATTACCAAGAATTTCGGAGTGGAGAATTAGTTCGGGAATGAACTAAGAACCCTGCGTATCGAATACATTCATGTATCCAATCCACGATCTGGAAACCGCGTGCTCAGCTATACATCGTTTAGACTTGTTCATGGTTGTCCCAAGCACCGTTTTTACGTTTTGTGCTGGTCTTCGTCGCCAGCCGTGAGCCTAATATACAGACGGATTCAGAGGGGGCAACAGCGACTTTTGACGATTTCCGGAAAAGCCTCGATTTTGCCCCAACGTCAAAGATTTTTTGCCTGTTGTGGGCGAAGAGGCAAATGCTTTTTGCCGCAATAACTTTTCGCCCTCGCGGCCGCTGTCACAATACAAAAACGACCGTTTCAAAAAAATTTTCAAACAGGATCTATTGACTCGTATCGAATCCGGTTCGATTGAGTTTCCTGATTCCTACATATCTGTAAGATATTGATTAAAAACATTTTTCTGTGTCAGCATGCTGGCTGTTAAAATTTACGATATGGAACGCGAAGATTGCAAAAAGATGTCATCCACAAAATTGCACGGCTAAAAAAAACCCGGCAGTGATGCCGGGTCTTTTTAACGGTCTGATGACGCTGCGATTCAGGCGCTGAGCGCCTTGATGCGTGCGTTGAGCCGCGAAACTTTCCTGGAGGCCGTGTTGGCGTGCATGACGCCTTTCGAAGCCGCGCGCATGATTTCCGGCTGGGCTGCCTTGAAGGCTTCGGTTGCCGCTGCCTGGTCGCCGGAAGCGATTGCTTCTTCAACCTGGCGCAGGTAGGTGCGCACACGGCTGCGGCGTGCTTTGTTCGTGGCCGTCCGGCGGGCAATCTTGCGGGCCGCCTTCTTGGCCGATGGTGTGTTGGCCATGGGCTCAATCCTGATCGGTAATTGGGACAAGTGTCCGGTGGCGATCGGGATCGAAGCGCATCGGCGTTAGGACCCGATCAAAAAACAAAGGCGGCGGAAGACCGCCACCGATTGGGCGCTGCTTATAATCGCGCTTTGAGCCGCCGTCAACGGCTTTGTCAGGGGCAATGCCAAGATTATTTGTTGCGGAACTGGGGTGCGCGCTTTTCTGAAAACGCGGTCATTCCTTCTTTCTGATCCTCCAGCGCGAACATCGCCTGGAAGACGCGGCGCTCGAAGCGCACGCCTTCCGAAAGCGTCGTTTCGTAGGCCCGGTCGACGCTTTCCTTCGCCATCATGACCACGGGAAGCGAGAACTCTGCGATCTTCTCGGCAACTTTCAGGACCTCTTCCAGGAGATCGTCTGCCGGCACGATCCGGCTGACGAGGCCGCTTCGCTCGGCTTCTTCGGCATCCATCATCCGTCCTGTCAGCACCATTTCCATGGCTTTCGACTTGCCGACGAAACGCGTCAGCCGCTGCGTGCCGCCAGCACCGGGGATCACGCCCAGCGTGATCTCCGGCTGACCGAACTTGGCCGTGTCCGCTGCGATGATGAAATCGCAAAGCATCGCCAGTTCGCAGCCGCCACCCAGGGCATATCCGGCAACCGCGGCAATGATCGGTTTGCGGTTCCGTGAGACCCGGTCGAACGGCGTAATCAGGTCTGTCTGATATGCGGATGAAAAGTCGTGCGGCAGCATCTCCTTGATGTCTGCGCCGGCGGCAAAGGCTTTTTCCGACCCGGTGATGACAACGCAGCCGATGCGCTCGTCCTCGTCGAAGCCGTCGAGCGCGGTTCCGAGTTCGGCAATCAGTTCCGAATTCAGCGCGTTCAGCGCTTTCGGCCTGTCGAGCGTGATCAGGCCGACCTTGCCACGTTTCTCGACACGGATGTTCGTGTATCCCATTTCGCCTGCTCCCAGTGCCAGCACCTGTCAGTGTTACGCGACATGCCTAACCGACCCGGGGCCGGTCTGGCAAGGTTGGCAAAAGGTGGAACGCCGCAGCCGGGTTTCCCGGCTTCAGCTCTGGCAGGACGGGCAATGAAACGTCGAGCGGTTGGACTGGACGATGCGGTCGACGGTGCCTTTGCAGCCCGGCGTCCGGCAGGGCTCGCCCTCGCGGCCGTAAACGGCAAAGGAGTGCTGGAAATATCCGAGTGTGCCGTCCGTCTGCGCATGATCGCGCAGCGAGGACCCGCCCGCCTTGATGGCGTCGTGCAGCGTTTCCCGGATGTTTTGTGCCAGGAGGACGGCTTTCTTGGTTGGCTTGCCGGTCTTGGTCACAAGCGATCCGGCAGGCCGCAGCGGGCTGAGGCCGCTGCGCCACAGTGCCTCGCACACATATATATTGCCGAGACCGGCGATCAGTTTCTGATTGAGCAGGGCTGCCTTCAACGGCATCTTTCGGTCCCTGAACAGACGCGCCAGCGCATCACCGCTCAGATCGTTGCCGAGCGGCTCGAGGCCGAGGTCCCTGAACAGGGGATGATCGCCCAGCTGCGCGCGCGGGATCAGGTCCATGAAGCCGAACCGGCGCGGGTCATTATAAATGATGCGCGCGCCTGCACGGGCTCCGGTCTGCAGGTGAAAGACCACATGATCGTGTTTGGGGTCCTTGTTCCTCGGGTGCTCGAAGGCCCCGGGTGTGTCGCTCGATGCATCGTTTTCGATCCGGAACGAGCCCGACATGCCAAGGTGCATCACCAGGACATCGCCGCTGCCGATATCCGCAAGCAGGTATTTCGAGCGGCGGGACAACGCTGAGACGGTTTGCCCGGTGAGGCGGGACGCGAACCCGTCCGGAAACGCAAATCTGAGATCCGGCCGATTCTGGTCGACCGACACGATCCGGGCCCCTTCGAATGTGGGCGCCAGGCCACGTTTGACCGTTTCGACTTCCGGCAATTCGGGCATTTCCGATTGTCTCCCCACTGGTGTCGGCGTCTGTGGCGCGCTATAGCCCTGCGGCAAATGGCTTTTCGTGGCCGGGAAAGATAGCGCTTGTGAAGTGCTTGTACTATTGTCCGGCGCGATTTGAAGCAAATTTACGACAGCATCCGCCAGGAGGCGCATTCATGACGCAACAGGCTCACAGGCAAGCGGGAGGCTCCGGCCGGTCGCCGGAAGACATGCCGACCAGTTTCGGTTTTTCCAAGGTCGCCGAAGGTCAGAAGCAGCTGTTGGTCGACGACGTCTTTCACAAGGTCGCGGAACGCTACGACCTGATGAACGATTTGATGTCCGGCGGATTTCACAGGGTCTGGAAGGACGCGATGGTGTCCTGCCTCGCGCCTCCGAAGACGGCACGCGCCGGCTGGCGGCTTCTGGACGTGGCCGGCGGTACCGGCGACATTGCCACCCGTGTCGTGCGCAAGTCTGACGAGGCCGTGACGGCCGTTGTCTGCGACATCAACGACAGCATGCTCTCCGTCGGCCGTGACCGGGCCGCGAAGGCGGGTCTCGGAGACCTGATCACCTTTTCCCAGGGCAATGCCGAGGAGCTTCCCTTTCCCGACCGGAGCTTCGATGCCTACACGATCGCGTTCGGGATCCGGAACGTGCCTGACATTCCGAAGGCCCTGCGCGAGGCGCACCGGGTTCTGAAGCGCGGCGGACGGTTCCTCTGCCTTGAGTTTTCCGAGGTGGACGTGCCCGTTCTCGACAAGGTCTATGACGCGTTCTCCTTCAACGCGATCCCGCCGATCGGCAGATGGGTGACCGGCGATGCCGACCCCTATCAGTACCTTGTCGAATCGATCCGCAAGTTTCCGAGCCAGGAACGGTTTGCGGACATGATCCGCGACGCCGGTTTCGAACGCGTCGGTTTCCGCAACTACTCGGGCGGTATCGCGGCCCTGCACCACGGCTGGAAGTTTTAGACACGATGCCGTTGATGCCTTTCTTCCGTCTCGTGCGGGCCGGGTTCGTCATGGCGCGCGAAGGTGTGTTCGGCCTGGTCTCCCTGCCGGATCTGCCGGCGGGACCGCGTCTCGGTATTGCATTGGCGCGCCTGCTTGAACGGCGCGCGGTCAAGGACAAGAGTGCCGAACTGCGTCTGTCGGATGCGCTCAACAAGCTGGGTCCGTCCTATGTGAAACTGGGTCAGTTCCTGGCGACGCGCGCGGACGTTGTCGGCAAGGACGCCGCGCGGGAGCTGTCAGCGCTTCAGGACCGGTTGCCGCCCTTCGATCACGAGGCCGCCAGGGCCGCTGTTGCCGAACAGCTCGGGCGTCCGGTCGACGAGATCTTTGCCGAGTTCGGGGAAGCGGTCGCTGCCGCGTCCATTGCCCAGGTGCATCCCGCGGTCATCCGCCGCTCGGACGGCACCGATCAGAAGGTGGCGGTCAAGATCCTGCGCCCCGGTGTTGCACGCCGGTTCCAGCGTGACCTTGAAAGCTACTATCTGGTTGCGCGGCTTGCCGAGAGGTTCCACAGGCCCTCGCGCCGCCTGCGCCCGGTTGCGATCGTCGACACGCTCGCCCAGTCGGTTGCGATCGAGATGGATTTTCGCCTTGAGGCCGCCGCACTTTCCGAAATGGCGGAAAACACCGCGAACGACCCGGGCTTTCGCGTTCCCGCCGTCGAATGGCTTCACACGGCCAAGGGCGTCCTGACCATGGAATGGGTCGACGGCCGCAAGATGTCGGACGTCGAAGGCCTGATCGAGGACGGCCACGACCTTGAGGCACTGGGTGCGGCCGTCATCCAGAGCTTTCTCCGCCATACCTTGCGTGACGGGTTTTTCCACGCGGACATGCACCAGGGCAACCTGTTCGTTCAGGAGGACGGCACGCTGGTCGCCGTCGATTTCGGCATCACCGGCCGGTTGAACAAGCGCGAACGCAGGTTCCTCGCCGAAATCCTGTTCGGCTTCATCACCCGCGACTACAGGCGCGTTGCGGAAGTGCACTTCGAGGCCGGTTACGTCCCGGCCAACCAGGATGTCGACATGTTCGCCCAGGCGATCCGGGCGATTGGCGAGCCCATCCACGGCCACGATGCCAGCGAGATTTCCATGGCGCGGCTGCTCACGCAGCTGTTCGAGGTGACCGAACTTTTCGAGATGCGCACTCAGACCCAGTTGATCATGCTGCAGAAGACCATGGTCGTGGTTGAAGGTGTTGCCCGCTCGCTCAATCCGAATCTCGACATGTGGCGGACCGCCGAACCGGTCGTCGGCAGCTGGATCAAGGAACATCTGGGCCCGGTCGGCAAGCTGCGTGATGCGGGCGACGTGATCTCCGCGTTGACGCGGGCTGCCAACGACCTGCCGATTTTCGCCGACCGGATCGGACACATGTCCGAGGCGCTGGAAAACATGACAAGGGACGGGCTCAGGTTCGACGCCGAGACCGCCGAGGCCATCGGCAGGGCGGAAGCCCGGCACACGCGCTCCGGACGGGCCGCGCTCTGGGTGATTGCCGCCTGCGCGCTGGTCCTGACCTACCTGGCGATCTGAGCATCACCTGAACACCAGAAACGCCGCGCCAATCAATCCGGCGGCGTTACCCGCCTCAAGGTCAGGTTGATCCGGCCGCCGTTTTTCAAAAGCGTGGACGTTCCCTTCAGCACCCGGTCGATGCCATGAAAGGCGAGGCGGGCCTCGCCGCCCAGGACCACGACATCACCTGACTGCAGGCGGAACGACTTCGTCGGGTCGTTGCGCTTGAGCCCGCCGACCCGGAAGGTTGCCGTGTCGCCAAGCGAGACGGACACCACGGGGGCGTCGAAGGTCTGTTCGTCCCGGTCCTGGTGCAGGCCCATTTTCGCGCCCGTTTCGTAGAAGTTGATCAGGCAGGCTTCCGGGGCAGGGGCTGCTGAGGCAACCTCCTGCCAGAGCATCTTGAGCCGGCCGGGAATGTCCGGCCATGGCCGGCCGGTCGCGGGGTGGCTGGGCTGATAGCGGTAGCCATTGATATCCGACACCCAGCCGAGCGGGCCGCAGTTGCTCATCTTGACCGAGAACGGTTTGCCGGTTTTCGGCATCACCGGCTGAAAGAGTGGGGCGTCAGCGACAGCCGTGCGGATCTCTCTCAGCAGTGCTTCCTGCGCCGCGCGGTCGAAATAGCCCGGGAGATAGGAAAGGCCCTTGAGGCCATTGATTGAAACGTCCTGCATGCTGTCTTCATACAGGAGTTCCTCAGTCGCCGCAGCCTCCGCAGCCGGAGCCGCCACCGCCACCGTCACCAGCACCGCAGCCTGCGCCGCATCCGGATGCATTTCCCGATGCCTTGCTGAGGATTGCGCGCACCGCGATGATCAGGACGACAACACCGATCACGAAAAAGGCCGTGTGCTCGCTCGCCCAGTGCCAGACCATGTTGCGCATCTTTTCCAGGAAAGTGTCCCCGGCCGGCTGTCCATGGGCAAAGGCGAGCCCGGTGCCGAAAAGAAGCGCAAAGAGGGAGACCAGCGCGGCATAGGCGCGTGCGGGGACGGATCTCAGATGCCGCCATGCGTGCAAGACCCAACCGGGTGTGGCCGGTTTTTGGATGATCCAGACGTCTTTCGTGTTGACCCGCTGAAAGTGCGGCGCCTTGCCGAAGCGGATGGCAGCGGACGGCCAGATATCGGCCGGAGGCGCCATGCCGAACTCGGTCCGGTAGAGATCCAGAGTTTTTTCGTAGGCCTCCCGGAAGAGCACCGCCTGATTTGCCCCGCCCTTGGTCGGCATGTGATGCAGGGCACCGCCGAGCGCGTCCTTGAACGCCCCCCAATAGTGGCGCGTGTAGGTCAGATGCAGGTGCCAGGCCTGGTCGACTTCGTCGCTCGGGGTCACCATTCCGGCTTTCATCCGGCTGAGATAGGCAAAGCGCTGGTATTCGGTAATGACGCGCAGGGCATAGTTATGCGTCCAGCCGTTGTCGCGGGCCAGCCGCTTTGAAAACGGAAAATCGGCCTCCACGTCATCCGGGTGGCAGGTGCTTATGCGTGTCCACAGATCAGGGTCGTTCATTCAAGCCTCCGGCGCCCGACGAAAAGGAACGGGGCGGAGCCTACATCCAAAGCCTGAACCAATTCCGAAACCGGCCGGAAACCTTTGCATATGGTTGCCGATTTGCTATTGGCCGCACTGGAGTAACCATCTGGAAGATTTATCCACCAGCACAGGACATTGTCATCGCTCACATGTCTTGCAGGTAATGTTTCATCCACCTATATAGCGATCAAGCTTTGCGCCAAATCCCGAGCATCCGCTCTGGCGCATCGTCCGGGACCTCCCGGAACCCAAGTGAGAGGAGCCGGACTGACGCCTTCATGGGTCTATCCGGTTTGCTAGAAAGAGAGGCACATATGGCAAAGGTCATTGGTATCGACCTCGGCACGACCAACTCGTGCGTCGCCGTCATGGACGGCAAGGATTCCAAAGTAATCGAAAACGCTGAAGGCGCGCGCACCACACCTTCGATGGTTGCGTTCTCCGATGACGGTGAGCGGCTGGTAGGCCAGCCGGCAAAACGCCAGGCGGTCACGAACCCAACCAACACCCTGTTCGCGGTCAAGCGCCTGATCGGGCGCCGCTACGACGACCCGACGGTCGACAAGGACAAGAAGCTCGTCCCGTTCGAAATCGTCAAGGCCGACAACGGCGACGCGTGGGTGGAAGCCAACGGCGACAAGTACTCCCCGTCCCAGGTCTCCGCCTTCATTCTTCAGAAGATGAAGGAAACGGCCGAGAGCTATCTCGGTGAAACGGTGACCCAGGCGGTCATCACCGTTCCGGCATACTTCAACGATGCCCAGCGCCAGGCCACCAAGGATGCCGGCAAGATCGCCGGTCTTGAAGTCCTGCGCATCATCAACGAGCCGACTGCGGCAGCACTTGCCTACGGTCTGGAGAAGAACGACGGCAAGACCATCGCGGTTTACGACCTTGGCGGTGGTACCTTCGACGTTTCCATCCTGGAGATCGGCGACGGTGTCTTCGAAGTGAAGTCCACCAACGGCGACACCTTCCTCGGCGGTGAAGACTTCGACATGGTTCTGGTCGACTATCTCGCGGCCGAATTCAAGAAGGACCAGGGCATCGATCTGAAAAACGACAAGCTGGCTCTGCAGCGTCTGAAGGAAGCTGCCGAAAAAGCCAAGATCGAACTGTCCTCTTCGTCCCAGACCGAAATCAACCTGCCGTTCATCACGGCCGATGCATCCGGTCCGAAACACCTGACGCTCAAGCTGACCCGCGCGAAATTCGAGTCGCTCGTCGAAGATCTGGTCAAGCGGACCATCGCTCCGATGAAAGCGGCCCTGAAGGACGCGGGCCTGGCAGCCGGTGAAATCGACGAAGTGGTTCTGGTCGGCGGCATGACCCGCATGCCGAAGATCCAGGAAACCGTGAAGACCTTCTTCGGCAAGGACCCGCACAAGGGCGTCAACCCGGACGAAGTCGTCGCCATGGGCGCGGCGATCCAGGCCGGCGTTCTGCAGGGCGACGTTAAGGACGTTCTGCTCCTCGACGTGACCCCGCTGTCGCTGGGTATCGAGACGCTGGGCGGTGTCTTCACCCGCCTGATCGACCGCAACACGACGATCCCTACCAAGAAGAGCCAGGTCTTCTCCACGGCCGAAGACAATCAGACCGCCGTGACGATCCGGGTCTTCCAGGGCGAGCGTGAAATGGCGGCGGACAACAAGGTCCTCGGTCAGTTCGACCTTGTCGGTCTTCCCCCGGCGCCACGCGGCGTACCGCAGATCGAGGTCACCTTCGACATCGATGCCAACGGTATCGTCAACGTGTCCGCCAAGGACAAGGGCACCGGCAAGGAACAGCAGATCCGCATCCAGGCCTCCGGTGGTCTGAGCGACAGCGATATCGATCAGATGATCAAGGACGCTGAATCGCACGCGGACGAGGACAAGAAGCGCAAGGAACTGGTTGAAGCCAAGAACCAGGGCGAGTCTCTCGTGCACTCCACCGAGAAATCGCTTTCGGACTACGGTGACAAGGTTTCCGAAGACGACAAGTCTGCGATCGAAAGCGCTCTGGCGGCCCTGAAGTCCGCGCTTGAAGGCGAAGACCTTGAAGACATCAAGGCCAAGACGCAGGCGCTTGCCGAAGCGTCGATGAAGCTGGGCGAGGCCATGTATCAGGCCGCTCAGGCGGACGCCGAGGCGGAAGAAGGCGGCAACGAGGAAGCAGCCTCCGAAGCCGAAGACGATGTTGTCGACGCGGATTTCGAAGAAGTCAAAGACGAAGACGACAAGAAATCCGCCTAAACCACGAAACTGCAGCCAGCCGGTCATCCGGCTGGCTGTTCAATTTTGGCGCCGGCCGCAGGTCTGTCCGATATGACGGACGCTCGTGTCCGGCGCTTTCGCCGTGATTGGCGCCGGAATGATCCTGGCTGCCGTCGGCGCAACAACAAGACCGAGAGATCTTGATGTCCAAACGTGATTTCTATGAGGTGCTGGGCGTATCACGCGACGCGGACGAAAAGGCGCTGAAGAGCGCTTACCGCAAGATGGCAATGCAGTATCACCCCGACAGGAACCCCGGTGATGGCGAGGCAGAAGCCAGGTTCAAGGAAGTCAACGAAGCTTATGACACCCTGAAGGACGGTCAGAAGCGCGCCGCATACGACCGGTTCGGTCATGCCGCCTTCGAAAATGGCGGATTTGGCGGCGGTGGCGGTGCCGGCGCTCATGATTTCTCCTCCACCATGTCCGATATCTTCGAGGAATTTTTCGGTATGGGGGGCGGCCGCCGGTCGGGTGGACGCGAACGCGGTGCCGACCTTCGGTACAATCTGGACATCACCCTGGAAGACGCCTTTACCGGAAAGACGGTCGAGATCGAGGTGCCGACGAGCGTCACCTGCGACACCTGCACTGGTTCCGGCGCCAAGCCGGGCACGAGCCCGACGACCTGCCGGACCTGCGGAGGTTCCGGCCGTGTGCGCGCGGCGCAGGGGTTCTTCACGCTGGAGCGCACCTGTCCGAGCTGTCAGGGCAAGGGACAGGTCATCACCGACCCTTGCGAAAGCTGCGGCGGTAGCGGCCGGAAAACCCAGGAACGGACCCTGTCGGTGAACATTCCCGCCGGCATCGAGGACGGCACCCGCATCCGTCTCGCCGGCGAAGGTGAAGCCGGCGTGCGCGGCGGTCCCGCCGGCGATCTCTACATCTTCCTGTCGATCAGGCCGCACGACCTGTTCCAGCGCGACGGGGCGGATCTTTATTGCCGTGTCCCGATCTCCATGTCGACGGCAACGCTCGGCGGCCAGTTCGATGTGCCCACCGTGCAGGGCAGCACGAGCCGGGTGAAGGTTCCGGAAGGCACGCAAACCGGAAAACAGTTCCGCCTGCGCGGCAAGGGCATGCCGGTGATGCGGTCCAGCCAGCACGGCGACATGTATATTCAGGTGACGGTCGAGACGCCGACCAACCTGACCCGCCGGCAAAGGGAACTTCTCGCGGAATTTGAAAAGGAATCGTCCGGCGAAAACCACCCGGAATCAGCCGGTTTTTTCTCCAAAGTGAAAGACTTCATCGATAATCTGGGGACGTAATCGACGCATTCGGTGCACCTGTCTATGGCAATTCCCCAACGGCGGCTCTATATTCCGATTCTGGGGACAGGTGAGGTAACATGCTGAAACGCAACAGTATTCATGTTGAGCGTCTTCGCGAGAAGCTGGACAAGGCCGCAGCCGTCCGGGCCAAGGTTCTCGATGAAATGAAATTCATACGGTCCTGGGCCCAAAATCCGCTGAGAACCGGGGCCGTTGCCCCCTCGGGTCCCGACCTTGCCGCCAAAATGGCGTCCTATCTGACGCCCCGTCCGCATTCGCGCGTCGTCGAACTCGGCCCTGGAACCGGGGCGGTGACCAGGGCGCTGTTCGAACGCGGGTTTTCCCATGGCCAGCTGAACCTCATCGAATACAGCGCCGACTTCTGTGAGATGCTGAGTCTCAGATATCCGGGCCTTCCCGTTTTGCAGGGCGACGCCTATGCGCTCGAGCAAACGCTCCGGTCCGCCGGAGGGTTCCTGTCAGGCGAAAAGCAGACGGCTCACACCCTCGACGGCATCGTCTCCTCGCTTCCCTTGCTAACCCGCCCGGAGGCTGTGCGAAAGAAACTGCTGAACGAGGCGCTCACCCTGCTGAAACCCGGTGCACCCTTCATTCAGTTTTCCTACGGCCTGGTCATGCCCGTGACGCCTGGCGGCCGTGCGGTCTCCGTGCATACCTCGGAATGGGTCTGGAAAAACCTGCCGCCCGCGCGGGTCTGGGTTTACAGAAAAGGGCATTAAGCCGCGCCGGGCCCACCTTCGCGCAATCTTTTGGAGTTGCCGTTCAGGTTTGCCGCAAGAGCGGCATGACCGCGAGAAAATGCGCCGTGTGGCTGGTAGTGACCGGAGACTGTCCCGCACGATCACGACTGCATGCCTGGCAGCGGTGACACGTAGAGGTCGTCTGGTCCTATCGCATTCCCGGATTTTGAATTGAAGAATTCAGCATTTCGCCGGCTTCCGGGTGACTCTGATCACAGAATTATTGCGCAAAGCACGTTAGCTTTTGCGGCTTCGCAGATATTTGAATTAGATGATTGGGTGTCTTCAAGATGATCAATTCCAGTATTGGTATCACCGGCTCCGTGGGCCGGTTCGGAAAAAATGAATACCTGGACGTCACGACGGTTCAGACCCGGCTCAATGCGCTCATGGGCACGTCGCGCAAGGCACTGGCTGTCGATGGCAAGGTCGGTTCGAAAACGATCGGCATGATCAAGGATTTTCAGGCGAGTGTCGTGAGGCTGCGTCGGCCCGATGGCCGTGTCGACCCCGGCAAGCGGACCATAACGGCGATGAACGATCCGAACTCCGCATCGGTCTGGCAGCGGATGTGCATCCCGCCGGAAGCCAGCCCTGCAACGGTGTCGAACGATACGGCAAAGGATGACCGGATGTCTCCCGGCGAGAAGCTGCTGGCGAAGGAAGCGGCCAACCTCGGCGAAAGCACCGCGTTCGACGAGTTCCGCAGGGAACTCATCGACAAGAGCATTCCCAACATGAAGAAGTTCCTCGGCACGATCGGACGGGCCGACGATGCGCGAAAGGTGATTGCCGCCTGGGCCCAGTTGCGCAAATGGGGGTTCTCCGTCGACGAGGCCCGCGACGTGATGAAAACCATCGCGGGAATGAGGGGGCGGCAATTCGGCGCCCTCGATGTCATCGGCAAACCCACCTCCAAATTCGGCCGTTTTCTTGGAACGCTCGGCGGGAAAGCCGGTGCTGCCGGACACGTCATCACGATGATCGAGGTTGCCGACAAGTTCGAGCAGGGGGATTACCTCTATGGCACCTCCGAACTCTACAAGTATTACATGGGCAAGGCGATTCCCTGGGCCGGCATGGTCGAAGGGCTGCAGAGCCTCGTCGAGGCGATCGCCCCCGGAGCCGCCAAGAACAGCAAGGTCTTCCAGGTCATTCGCGCCTGCGATCCGATTGGTCTGGGTGCGTCGGGTGTCGACAGCATGACGACGCTGGTCCTCGGGACCGTCCACCTCATCCAGACCGGGAACATCGACATGGCGCGCCTGAGCCGTCTCGTCGACCGCATGAAACAGGGGCCAACGAAGCTGTTTGCCGAAATGGGCGAGGATCTTGGCGATTCGGTCTACGAGATGTCCAAATGGCGCAAGGACGACTGGTCCTACGCCGTCAAATCGATCCCGGGCTTCATCGCGAGCCTGTTCTGAACGGAATTCTGGACGGGCGCGGCGCGGACTGCGCCTGCCGTTTCCGGACGGAAGGACTGGATAAGCTCTCCCGGTTTGCCATATCAAGGTGATCTCCTTGGCCACTCTTGTTTGAAAGGGTCTCTTGATGCGCAATCCGAAGATTATTGTCTGTTCAGGTTCGGTGCGGGGCGGGTCACACAATGCAAAACTTGCGGCCCTTGTGGCCAAGCGGCTGTCGATCCTCGACGCGGATGTGACACATCTTTCGCTGAAGGATTACCCGCTGCCGATCTATGATGGCGATCATGAAGCGGAAAACGGCGTGCCTGAAAACGCCAGGCGTCTGCATCGGCTTTTCGCCGGTCATGACGGCGTGTTCCTGGCCTGCCCGGAATACAATGCCGGTATCACGCCGCTCCTGAAGAACACGCTTGACTGGATCAGCCGTGTCAAGGAACCGGGCGAGGCGTACCGGAACAAGGTATTCGCCCTCGGTGCCGCATCCCCCGGAGGGTTCGGAGGTCTGCGTGGCCTCATCGCGATGCGGACCATCCTGGAAGTGGGTCTCGGGGCTCTGGTGCTTCCGCAGATGGTATCCGTGCCCAAGGTGACTGCGGCCTTTGACGACAAGGACGACCTGATCGAGGATCGGATAAGCGGCCAGCTCGACAAGCTTGTCGAAGCTCTCTTGAGAATGACGAAAATCGAGATCTCGCATTCGCATTGAAGCCGTCCGGACGGGCGCCTCGCTCCGGCGAACCGAATTGATTTCTTGGAAAAGCCGCGAAGGCCGCCTACATAGGGCGGCAGCATTGAAATACCAAGAAGCTTAATGAACCCAAGAGGAATGAATGAGCGAAACGCGCGAACCGGCCCAATGGCACGGGACGACGATCATGATGGTGCGCAAGGACGGCAAGGTGGTTATTGCCGGTGATGGCCAGGTCTCCCTCGGTCAGACGGTGATCAAGCATTCCGCCCGCAAGGTACGGCTGCTCGCAAAGGGCGAGGTGATTGCCGGATTTGCAGGTGCGACCGCGGATGCCTTCACCCTTTTCGAGCGCCTTGAAGCGAAACTGGAACAGTACCCGGGCCAGCTGATGCGGGCCTGTGTCGAACTCGCCAAGGACTGGCGCACGGACCGGTACCTGCGCCGTCTTGAAGCGATGATGCTGGTTGCCGACAAGAACGTGTCCCTGGTCCTGACCGGGACCGGCGACGTCCTGGAGCCGGAAGGTGGCATCATGGGCATCGGGTCCGGCGGCAATTATGCCCTGGCCGCGGGCCGGGCCCTGGTCGACACCGACTACGATGCGGAGACGATCGCTCGCAAGGCGATGGCGGTGGCCGCCGAGATCTGCGTCTACACGAACGAAAGTGTCACGGTAGAGACGCTCGACACGGCCGGGTAAATCGCCGTGATCTCGTTCCGCCCCGTCCTGGAAGAAGATCTTGCCCTGCTGGCGCGCTGGCTCGAAAAGCCGCATTGGCGCAAGTGGTGGGGTGATCCGCAAACGGAGCTCGGCTACATCGAGGACATGGTGCTGGGACGCGACACGACACGCCCCTTCATCTTTCAGAAAGACGGCGACGACAAGGGCTACATTCAGGTCTGGTTCATAGGAGACCAGCAGAAAACGGACTACGCCGCTGATTATCCCTGGTTGTCGCTGCTGCCTGAAGAGGCCGTCGGTGTGGACCTGTCGATCGGATTGCAGGAGGATCTGTCGGCCGGACTGGGAACGGAGGCGCTCCGGGCCTTTGTCCGGATGCTCCTTGAGGAAGGCTACGGCCGGATCCTGATCGATCCGGACCCGCAGAACGAACGTGCAGTCAGGTGTTACCGCAAGGCCGGGTTTGAGGTGATCCCCGAACTTGTCGGAAAGACGGACGACTGCTTGCTAATGGAATTCAAGAACACGGAAGGCAAGTCATAAGGCATGACGGATTTTTCCCCACGTGAGATCGTTTCGGAACTCGATCGCTATATTGTTGGCCAGAAGGACGCCAAGCGCGCCGTGGCGATTGCCCTGCGCAACCGCTGGCGCCGTCAGCAGCTGCAAGGACAGATGCGCGAGGAGGTCCTGCCCAAGAACATCCTCATGATCGGCCCGACCGGCGTCGGCAAAACGGAAATATCCCGCCGTCTTGCCAAGCTGGCGAACGCGCCTTTTACCAAGGTCGAGGCAACCAAGTTCACCGAGGTCGGCTATGTCGGCCGCGACGTCGAGCAGATTGTTCGCGATCTCGTCGAAGCCGGCATTACCCTGATCCGCGACAAGAAGCGCGAGGAAGTCAAGGCAAAGGCCCATGTTCTGGCCGAAGAGCGCGTTCTCGATGCACTCGTCGGAGCGAATGCGAGCCCGGCGACCCGCGAGAGCTTCCGCACGAAATTGCGTGACGGCGAGATGGATGAAAAGGAGATCGAGGTTGAGGTCCGCGCTCAGGCGCAGATGCCGAGCTTCGATCTGCCGGGCATGCCGGGCGCCAGTGTCGGTGTCATGAACATGTCCGATCTTCTCGGCAAGGCCTTCGGCGGCCAGACGAAGACCAAGCGGACGACCGTGAGCGACAGCTATCAGCTGCTGATCAACGAGGAATCGGACAAGCTTCTTGATGAGGACAAGGTCGTCGAGGAAGCGATTGCGCTGGTCGAAAACTCGGGCATCGTTTTCCTGGACGAGATCGACAAGATCTGCGCACGCGAAGGCAGGGCCGGAGCGGACGTTTCGCGCGAGGGCGTGCAGCGGGACCTGTTGCCGCTGATCGAGGGCACCGTGGTGTCCACGAAACACGGCCCGGTCAAGACGGATCATATCCTCTTTATCGCCTCCGGCGCGTTCCATGTTGCAAAGCCGTCCGACCTGCTGCCCGAATTGCAGGGGCGTCTTCCGATCCGCGTCGAACTCAGGGCGCTGAACAAGGATGACTTCAAGGCGATCCTGACGGAGCCCGAGGCCAGCCTGATCAAGCAGTATGTCGCCCTCATGGAGACCGAAGAGGTCACGCTCGCCTTCACAGAGGACGCCATTGACGAAATTGCATCCGTTGCGGTTGATCTCAATGCGTCTGTTGAAAACATCGGTGCGAGGCGCCTCCAGACCGTCATGGAGCGCATTCTTGACGAGATCTCCTTCACCGCACCGGATCGCTCGGGCGAAGTCGTTGAGATCAGCGCTGATTTCGTGAAGGAGAATATCGGCGACCTTGCCAAGAACGTCGACCTCTCGAAGTTCATCCTTTAACCGGGCAGCGCTCGCAGGCGGCCATTTCGCCGCTTGCGATGCGCGCGCGCGAATGGCAGCATGCAGCCATGGTAGCTATTCGCAAAAGCAACGAGGAAGGCCACCGCCGGAAATTTCTGGTCGTGGTCGACGAAACGCCCGAGTGCGACAGGGCAATTGTCTATGCGGCGAAACGGGCGGCGCGCACCGGCGGGGTCGTGACGCTTTGCTTCGTGATTGCGCCCGGTGACTTCCAGCACTGGCTCGGCGTTGAGGACATCATGCGCGCCGAAGCGCTGGAAGAAGCCGAAGCGACGCTTGCGAAAACGGCGGAGCGGGTGCGGTCGGTCGCAAGAACGGAACCGGAGACGGTCGTTCGGGAGGGCTCGAAGTCCGAAGAGATCCTGGAATTGATTGAAGCCGATGCGGATATCGCAATTCTTGTGCTGGCGGCGAGCACGGGTTCGGAAGGACCGGGACCGCTGGTCTCTTCCATTGCGGGCAAGTCGGCGGGCACCTTTCCGATCCCGGTGACGATCGTTCCGGGGAACTTGGACGACGACTCGATCGCGGCACTCGCCTGACCGGAGCCGGCCGGCGGCAAAAGGGCCGCTGGACCTTGATCACGCGCGTTGAAGACCTATCTAGTTTTTAACTATTCCAAACTGCTGCGGGATGGGTTAAAAGAATCCATCGGTGTTTTGCGATGAGGTTGAGGCGCAGGGCACCTGTCGAAACGGACGCGTTGTTCAAACGCAAGGACAAGAAAAATGTTCATTCAAACCGAAGCGACGCCGAATCCGGCCACGCTCAAATTCCTTCCGGGCCGCGTTGTCCTGCAGGAAGGAACCTACGATTTCAGGTCCAAGGCGGATGCCGGTGCATCCCCGCTTGCCGAAAGGCTGTTCGATGTACCCGGCGTGGCCGCGGTCTTCTTCGGCCACGACTTCGTGACCGTGACCAAGGACGACACGGACTGGCAACACATGAAACCCGCGATTCTCGGGGTCATCATGGAGCAGTTCATGTCGGGTCAGCCGGTCATGGCGGCAGGTCAGGTCGAGGACATCGAGGAAGGCGAGTTCTTTGATGAAGGCACCGAGGATACGGTGAAAACGATCAAGGAACTGCTGGAAACGCGTGTCCGTCCGGCGGTGGCGCAGGATGGTGGCGACATCACCTTCAAGGGCTTCAAGGAAGGCATCGTCTATCTGTCGATGCGCGGCGCGTGCGCCGGTTGCCCGTCCTCGACCGCAACACTTCAGCACGGGATTCAGAACCTGCTTCGCCATTTTGTGCCGGAAGTTGAGGAAGTTCGGCCGATCTGATCCGATTTTCCCCATGTTTTCAAAGGCCCGGCTTGTCAGCCGGGTTTTTTGTTTGTGTTTCAGCATTCCCTGCGCAACGCAAGCCCGCAATTGGGATTAGGTCCAAAGCTCGGCTCGACACCGGCGGTGGGGCGGGGTAGGTGCATTGACATGCGTGTACTTGCGATCGACACAGCTCTGGCCAATTGCGCTGCCGCGGTTCTCGACGACGGCACCGAGAGCGGCTGCTTCGAGGCCTTTGGCGAGGAAATAGGCCGGGGCCACGCGGAGCGGCTGATGGACATGATCGGCGAAGTCATGGCGGAGACATCCACCGCTTTTTCCGATCTCGACCGGGTCGTCGTGACAATCGGCCCGGGAAGCTTCACGGGTCTTCGTGTCGGCCTCGCCGTGGCGCGCGGTTTCGGTCTCGTTC
This sequence comes from Roseibium sp., assembly GCF_965232425.1. Classification (GTDB taxonomy): domain Bacteria; phylum Pseudomonadota; class Alphaproteobacteria; order Rhizobiales; family Stappiaceae; genus Roseibium. The sequence goes on along the minus strand of NZ_OZ246971.1, from coordinate 1,794,145 downwards.
TGGGCAAGCCGGTCGTGGGAATCACGACGCTGGCTGCGATAGCCCGCGCATCCGCTCCGATGGATGGAGGCGCCCCGCTTCTGGTCGCACTCACCGGAAAGGCTGACGAAGTCTATTGCCAGGAATTCGATGCATCCGGTGCGAAAACCGGCGAGGCGTCGGTTCGCACGATCTCCGATCTTGCGGCCTCCATGCCGAAATGCATAAGGTTGGCTGGATCTGCTGCCGACAAGGTTGCCGCGGAGCTGGACCTGCCTCGCGAACAGATTATCTCCCGGGCCGGATTTCCGGGCATTCGCGATGTCGCGGAACTGGGGCTTCTCGCCGATCCGGTCACGGCTTCACCATCACCGCTCTACCTGCGGCCGCCGGACGCGACACCGCAGACAAGGGGAAGGATTGAACGGCAATGAGTTTCTGGTGGTTCTGGACCCAGCCGCCGGTCGTGGAAGTGGCGCTGGACGAAGATCTGCCGAAGATTGCCGAAATCCACGCAGCCTCATTTCCGAACAAATGGAATGCCGAGGAACTTGCCCGGATGAAGGCGCAGGCCGGTGTCACCATGCTCGTCGCCCGTCGTGCCAGCCCCTATGGGACACGCGCGCCGCTCGGTTTTCTTATCTTGCGCACGGCGGCGGACGAGGCGGAAGTGATCACGGTTGCCGTTCATCCGCGGCAACGCGGCCGGGGGATCGGCAAGAAGCTGATGGAAGCCGGTCTGTTCCGTCTCTATGCGGACAGGTGCAGTCACCTGTTTCTGGAAGTCGATGCCTCCAACGAGTCCGCACTTCTGCTCTACAAGGGCCTGGGATTCCGGGAGGTGGCCCGGCGAAAGGGATACTACGGCGACAGCGAAGGCGACGGGACAGCGCTTGTCATGCGGATCGATCTTCGTTAAGCGCTGTGCTACGAAAATTCCGAGCAATCATCAGGCGGCGACCAAATGACGGACGAGCGGCAAACAACGCTGGCGGAAATGTGTGTTGCAAAGGGCATGCGCATGACCGAACAGCGCCGCGTGATCGCAACGGTGATCGAGGCAGCGTCCGAGGAACATCCCGACGTCGAGGAACTTTACCGCCGCTCTGTCGCGATTGACCCCGGCATTTCCATTTCCACCGTGTATCGCACCGTCAAGCTGTTCGAGGACGCCGGCATGATCGAGCGTCACGATTTCAGGGACGGCCGTTCACGCTATGAAACGGTCCCCGACGAGCATCATGACCACCTGATCGATCTCCGCAGTGGACAGGTTATCGAGTTCCGCAACGAGGAAATAGAAGCCTTGCAGGAATTCATCGCCAGGAAGCTCGGATACAAGCTGGTCGATCATCGTCTTGAGCTTTACGGCGTTCCCCTGGAGCGATCCCGGGATGAAACCGGCGATGGCTGAGGTCAAGGCCGTCTGCATCATTGCTGTTCTCACGCTTGTCTCGCTTGTCCTGATACCGCTTCAGTGGCTGTCGATGAAATTCGGTCTCCGCAGCCGGGAGATCCTGCCGAAGCTCTGGCACAGGGTCGCGACGCGTCTCGTCGGCATCAAGATCGTCCAGATCGGGCACCCGGCCCGGGACAGGCCGCTGCTCATCGCGGCAAATCACGCATCCTGGGTCGATATCACCGTGCTGGGGTCACTTATTCCGCTTTCCTTCATCGCCAAGTCCGAGGTGTCCGGCTGGCCGGTCTTCGGCCTGCTGGCCAGGCTGCAGCGCACCGTGTTCGTGAACCGGACCCGGCGAACGGAGACGGGCCAGGCCGCGGACGAGATTGCCGAACGCATGGCCGCGGGTGATGTGATGGTGCTGTTTGCGGAAGGCACGTCGAACGACGGCAACTGTGTCTTGCCGTTCCGATCCGCGCTGCTGGGTGCGGCAACGCGCGCGATTGGCGATGAAGACGGAGCAACCGTCTGGGTCCAGCCGCTGAGCGTCGCCTATCAAGGGTTCTACGGTCTTCCCATGGGACGCGCCCATCGCCCGCATGTCGCCTGGTATGGCGACATGGAGTTGCCCGGCCATTTGTGGGGTATTTTTACCCGAGGTGCACTGGACGTCATTGTGACGTGGGGCGAGCCCGTGCTCGTTGACAGGACGACGGATCGCAAGGCCCTGACCAGGGATCTGGAGCATGAGGTGCGCGCGCTCACGATCGCCTCGCTGCTGCAGAAGCCGGTCGAGCGGCCGGATCAGGTAGATGTCGCCGAGCCTGCATCCTTCTCAAACGACGAAAAACCCGATAAAGCTGGCGCCGGAAATTGAATGCCGGTATACGGCGGTCCTGTAATGGCCGCGTGAGCTCCGTTAAGCTGGCGCGCGGCTGGGTAACAGACCCGGACAAAAGACCACCTGGACATATCTGCCGCGTGAACGAGGCAACGAGAAGCGAATGACAAGCCGCCCTGAACAAGATCAGGAAACGACCGGAACTGCCGTTTCCGACAAGGATGCCGGACCATCTGCAGGCGCTGCCGCCCGCAAGGTGTTCGTGCGTACCTATGGCTGCCAGATGAATGTCTATGACAGCGAGCGCATGACCGATGTGCTGGGCCCTGAGGGATACGAGGCGACCACCACGCTCGAGGATGCCGATCTGGTAATCCTCAACACCTGCCACATTCGCGAAAAGGCAGCCGAAAAGGTCTATTCCGAACTCGGTCGTATCCGAAAGGTCAAGGAAGCGCGCGCAAAGTCCGGCAAGGACATGATGGTCGGGGTTGCCGGCTGTGTCGCACAGGCGGAAGGCGAGGAGATTTCCCGGCGCGCTCCGATCGTCGATCTGGTGGTTGGCCCGCAGAGCTATCACCAGCTTCCCGGTCTTCTGGACAAGGCCCGGAAGGGTGCGAAGGTCGTCGAAACGGAATTCGACATTGATGCGAAATTCGGCCACCTGTCCGAACGCGCGCAAACCCGGGTACTCCAACGTGCGCCGTCGGCCTTCCTGACGGTTCAGGAAGGTTGCGACAAGTTCTGCACTTTCTGTGTGGTGCCCTATACCCGGGGAGCGGAGGTTTCGCGCCCGGTCGAGCAGATCGTGTCGGAGGCCAAGCGCATGGCCGCGGCGGGCGTACGCGAAGTCACGCTGCTGGGACAGAATGTCAACGCCTATCACGGCGAGGCACCGAACGGGGCGAGCTGGGGTCTTGGCCGTCTCTTGCGCCGGCTCTCGGAAATCGACGGATTGGACCGGCTCCGGTACACCACCAGCCACCCGCGCGACATGGATGACGACCTGATCGGGGCGCACCGGGACCTGAAGAGCCTGATGCCGTACCTGCATCTTCCGGTGCAATCGGGATCCGACAAGATCCTGAAATCCATGAACCGCCGTCACACCAGGGACGAGTATTTCCGCCTGATCGACAGGATCCGCGACGCGTCTCCGGAGATTGCCCTGTCGGGAGACTTCATCGTCGGCTTCCCGGACGAGACCGATCGGGATTTCGAGGACACCATGGACCTGATCCGGCGTGTCGGATACGGGTCGGCATTCTCCTTCAAGTACAGTCAGCGCCCGGGCACCCCGGGCGCGACGATGGAGAACCAGGTTCCGGAGGAGGTCAAGTCCGCACGGCTTGCCGAGCTTCAGACGCTGGTGAGCGCCCAGCAGAAAGCCTTCAACGAATCCAGGCTCGGAATGGTCTGCGACGTTCTTCTGGAGAAAACGGGCCGCAATGAGGGCCAGCTTGTGGGCAAGTCGCCCTGGCTGCAGCCGGTGCAACTGGACGCGCCCGAAGCTCTCATCGGCAGCATACAAGCGGTGGAAATCGTCAAGATCGGCTCTAATTCGCTGTTCGGGCAACTGATTGACGGGCACAATGGTCGTGAAAATGCAGAGACGGTCACGGCCGCTACGGCTTAAAGGAGACGTCATTTGACGCGCGAGAGTTCTTCTTCCTCACGCAAACAGTCTGATCAAGCAGCTGCCTCGGCATCCGATGCAACCCATGTCGTCCTTGCGTTTGAAGACAACCGTTTGATCGGTGATCTCTTCGGCCAGTTCGACCAGAACCTCGCCTTGATCGAGCAGCGGCTCGGGGTCGACGCCATTGCCAGGGGCAATCAGGTGACCCTGAAAGGCTCGCAGGCCGGGTGTTCGCAGGCAAGAAATGCGCTGGAAGCGCTGTATCAGCGGCTGTTGCAGGGACAGGAAGTTCACCCGGGCGACGTGGACGGCGCGCTGCGCATGGCTGCTGCTGCCGAAGCGCAGTTGCCCTTGCCGACCCTTGAGCCGAAGTCCCGGCTGGCCTTTGCGCAGATCGCCACGCGCCGCAAGACGATCGTCGCGCGTACGCCGACACAGGACGCCTATATTCGTTCGATGGACCGGGCAGACTTGATTTTCGGCACCGGTCCGGCCGGTACGGGCAAGACCTTTCTGGCCGTCGCCTATGCCGCCGCTCTGCTGGAGCGCGGTGACGTCGCACGCCTGATCCTGTCCCGCCCCGCGGTCGAAGCCGGCGAACGTCTCGGGTTCCTGCCCGGCGAAATGAAGGACAAGGTCGATCCCTACCTGCGACCGATCTACGATGCGCTTTACGAAATGATGCCCGCGGAGAAGGTGGACCGCGGGCTCCAGTCGGGGATGATCGAAGTCGCGCCGCTGGCGTTCATGCGCGGGCGGACATTGTCGAACGCGGTCGTTCTCCTCGACGAAGCGCAAAACACCACGTCGATGCAGATGAAGATGTTTCTGACCCGCCTCGGCGAGGGGTCGAAGATGATCGTCACCGGCGACCCGAGCCAGATCGATCTTCCCGCAGGGCAGAAGTCCGGTTTGCGTGAAGCGCTGGGCCTGCTGACCGACATTCCGGCCGTCGCCCATGTTCGCTTCAACGAGACCGATGTTGTGCGTCACGAACTCGTCGGACGGATCGTGACCGCCTACGACAACGCGTCACGTGAGGAATCCGAAGCACGTGAACGGCGTTATGCCGAGCGGCAGCGCGAGGAACCTGCCGCAGGTCCCCGCAAGGCGGCAACGTCCTGAAACGGCAGCAAATGACCTCTGCTCTCCCGGACGGATTCGTGATCGACGTCAACCTGGAAGCCGGGAGCTGGCCGGGTGAGAAGGATCTTGTCCGTGTTGCCGATGCGGCAATTCGGGCAACTTTGTCGACGGGCGAATTGCAGGTCGCGGACAACAGTGAGGTGTCGCTGCTGTTCACGGACGATGACGCCATCCGCAAACTGAACGGCCAATGGAGAGACAAGGACAAACCGACCAACGTTCTGTCTTTTCCCGGAAGCGATCCGGTCGATGACGTCTATGGTCCGCTTCTGGGCGATATCGTCTTCGGCTTCGAAACGATAGAGCGCGAGGCGCGCGATATGGGAGTTGATTTCTCCGATCATCTTTCCCATCTCACTGTTCATGGTTTGCTACACCTTTTCAACTATGATCATCAGACAGATGAAGAGGCCGAGTTGATGGAAGGTCTTGAGAAAACCATACTTGCATCGTTAGGCATTGATGATCCTTACGCTGGCAGTCCTCTTGTGGTCGACGGCAATTAGGTGGCATCATGGGGCACAAAGTTCTTGTATTGATAAATGATGAGCGCAGTTGAACCGCAAAGTCCGGAGGGCGAGTCCACGACCGCGAATTCCGGGCAATCTTCCGACGGAGAAGATCCGCAACAGACGAAGCCGCAGCGCACTGCGGCCTTTCTCGAAAATCTCAAACGCATCTTGCGCTTGGGGCGTCAGTCATCGAGCCTGCGTGAAAATCTGGAAGACGAACTCGCGCGCGACGGCAGCGGCGATACGGCTTTTTCTCCAGAGGAACGTTTGCTCCTTGGCAACATCCTGCGCCTGCGCGAGTTGCGTGTGGATGACGTGATGATCCCGCGTGCCGATATTGATGCGGTTGACCTGGACACCAGCCTGAGCCGTTTGATGGAATTGTTCCAGAAGAGCGGTCATTCCCGCATGCCCGTCTACGACGATACGCTCGACGACCCGCGCGGCATGGTCCACATCAAGGATCTCATGGCCTTCATCGCGGAGCGAGGTGCAAAACGCGAAAATACAACCACTGTGGAAAATGCTGATACCGCAGACGAGAAAAATGACACCCTGCACGCCGCAACAGCCCGCAAGGGACACAACACACCCGATCTGGACCTCTCCAGCGTGGATCTTTCGGTCACGTTGAAGGAAACGGATCTGTTGCGGAACCTGCTTTTCGTGCCGCCATCCATGCCGGCAACGGATCTCATGGCAAAGATGCAGGCCGGCCGTATCCAGATGGCTGTCGTGATTGACGAGTATGGCGGAACCGACGGCCTCGTTTCGCTCGAGGATCTGGTTGAAGAGGTTGTCGGCGACATCGAGGACGAGCACGATGAAGATGAAGAGGCCATGCTCGCCTCCGCGGGTGAGGGGGTCTGGATAGCGGATCCGCGGTTGCCGCTGGAAGACCTCGACGAAGTTCTCGGAACAAAATTGTCGGGTGGCGAAATCTCCGAAGACGTCGATACGCTCGGTGGACTTCTTTACGTGTCGGTCGGACGCGTGCCGGTTCGCGGCGAACTTTTGTATGTCCCGGACGAAGTGCCGGGTTTCGAATTTGAAGTCATGGATGCCGATCCGAGACGGATCAAGCGTCTCAAGATCCGCCGCAAACGGGCCGAAACCCGGCCACAGGAGTTGCGCCGACGGACCAAGAAACCCGTATCGGGACAACCTGAAAACAGTCAGGCAAGGTCCGGTGACACCCTGGCGGATCCGCAGGAACCGCTGGAAGGTTAGGTCAAGTCTTCACAATTGGACTTGACCGGCCTGCTGTCAGCCGACGACTCTCCAGTCCTTACCTGGGGATTCGGATCTGATGCACTGGCTCACACAACGACTGACTATTCTGCCAAACACGTTTCTGTTGGCCTGGGGATGGCAGCGCCGGTTTCTCGCAATCCTTTGCGGAGCGTTGACCGCCCTCGCACTCCCTCCGTTCGGATGGTCGCCGGTTCTGTTGCTGACATTTCCGTGTTTCGTATGGCTTCTGGACGGCGCCTTGGAAGTTGACGGACAGCAGAACGGCGCGCGCTTTCGCACAGGTTTCTTTCTCGGCTGGCTGTTCGGATTCGGGTACTTTCTCGCCGGCCTGTGGTGGATCGGTGCCGCATTCCTTGTCGAGGCCGATCGTTTTGCCTGGTTGTTGCCGTTCGCAGTGTTGGCAATGCCGGCCGGTCTGGCGTTTTTTACCGCGCTGGGTGTCGCGCTTGCAGCTCTGCTCTGGAGTGACCAGTTCCGCAGGATCTTGCTGCTTGCAGCCTGTTTGACGCTTTCGGACTGGGTGCGGGGGCATGTCTTGACCGGATTTCCCTGGAATGCGTTCGGGTATGGCGTTTCCGGCAACCTGGCCCTGGCGCAAACCGCAAGCCTCTTCGGTGTCTACGGAATGACCTTTCTCGTCGTCGCGATCAGCGCCGCGCCTGCAGTACTTGCCGACGCCAGGCCTGCAGGGCAGCGGCTGCGGGCCGTGTCGCTCGCAGCCGTTGCCTTTGTCGCTGCGCTAACCTTCGGGTTTGTCCGGACCTGGACGGCGGACGTGGAATACACCTCCCTGGATGTCAGGATCGTGCAGCCCTCGATCGATCAGAAGGACAAGTGGCGGCCGGAACTCAGGGACGAGATTTTTCAGACCTATCTCGACATGACGGAGGCTCCTCTGGGCGGTGCTGCACGCGTCGGGCAGCCCAGGCTGGTCGTCTGGCCCGAATCGGCACTACCGTTTCTTCTGACGCAGGAACCGGGCGCCCTGTTCCGCATCGGACAGGCGCTGGGAGACAACACGGAGCTTGTCACCGGGGCGGTGAGAATTGAAGCCGGAACTAACGGACCCGTGTATTTCAACAGTGTCTACGTCGTGGGTGGCGATGGCACCGTCAAAGGCATCTACGACAAGGTCCGGCTGGTTCCCTTTGGCGAATACGTTCCGTTCAAGACGCTGCTTGAAGATATCGGTTTCACGAATATTGCCGGGCCGATCGAGGGGTTCGAGGCCGGCTACCATCAGCGTGTGCTCTCCACCACCGAAGATTTCAGTTTTCTACCACTGATTTGCTATGAAGCGATTTTTCCGGGCGTTGTCTCTGCAACGCCCGATGAGCCGTCTTTCCTCTTGAACGTGACGAATGACGCGTGGTTCGGGCGCACGCCCGGTCCCTACCAGCACTTCGCACAGGCGCGCATGCGCTCGATCGAGACGGGTTTGCCGCTCGTGAGGGCAGCAAATACGGGCATTTCTGCTGTCGTAGATGGATATGGAGCCGTTGTCGATGAATTGACAGTTTTTGAACGAGGTATCGTAGATGCCGGTCTTCCAAAGCAATTGGGCACAACTATCTATGAGATTTTTGGCGATGTACCGGCACTGATTATTTCAATAACACTTGTCGGATTTGCAATTTTCACAAAATACAACCGCCACTCGCGTTATAATTGATAATTTTTGTTTGAGTTGAGTGATCGAAGTGTGATACAACCGTGAAACAGCCGATTGAAGGCTGATTCATGTACAAGCTAGGGGTTGCGGGCTTGCTTCAGTCTCTTCGGTCTTGTGGGAGGACCCAGGAGAGCTTGTACGATCTGATATGAGCGGACATTCGCCGCAAAAAGAAGAAAGAGCGACGTACATGCCCAGTAAAAAGTCTCCAAATCCGATCGACATACACGTAGGTAGCCGTGTTCGCCTGAGGCGGATGATGCTTGGAATGAGTCAGGAAAAACTGGGTGAAAGCCTCGGCATCACCTTTCAGCAAATTCAGAAATACGAAAAGGGCACAAACCGGATCGGCGCCAGCCGCCTTCAGCATATTGCAACGATCCTGAAGGTGCCGGTGTCGTTCTTTTTCGAGGACGCTCCGGGCACTCCGGAGGAGGCTGAAGGGTTTGGCGAAACACAGCCGACGTCCTATGTCGTCGACTTCCTCTCCTCTTCCGAAGGTCTGTCATTGAACAAGGCTTTCGTGCGGATCGAGGATCCGAAGGTGAGGCGCCGGATCGTCGATCTGGTTCGTTCACTGTCCGGTGACGAGTAACAAATTTTCAAAACGCGCTTGACGCGGCGAAAAACTTCAAAGATTGATGCACCCGAAGCGGCGAAATTATTCGCCGCTTCATTCATATTCATTCCCAGAAGGACGATCGCCAATGGCACGTCAGAATTATCTTTTCACGTCCGAGTCCGTTTCGGAAGGACATCCGGACAAGGTTTGCGACCGAATCTCCGATGCTGTCGTCGACGCCTATCTTCGTGAAATGCCGGAAGCACGTGTCGCGTGCGAAACGCTTGCCACCACGAATCGTGTCGTGATTGCCGGCGAAACGCGGGGCCCGGCAGGCATCACCAACGAGTATATTGCGCATCTTGCGCGCATGGCCATCAAGGACATCGGCTACGAGCAGGATGGCTTCCATTGGGAGAACTGCGACGTCGCCGTTCATCTTCACGGCCAGTCGGCGCATATCGCCCAGGGCGTTGATGCGGGCGGCAACAAGGACGAAGGCGCGGGCGACCAGGGGATCATGTTCGGGTATGCCTGCCGCGAAACCGAAGAACTGATGCCGGCTCCCATACTCTACTCGCACAAGATTCTCAGCCTCCTGGCCGACGCCCGCAAGTCCGGCAAGGAGCCGGCGCTGGGCCCGGATGCGAAAAGCCAGGTGACCGTTCGCTACGAGAACGGCGTGCCCGTCGCGGCGACATCGATCGTTCTGTCGACACAGCACCTGGATCCGGCACTGACGTCCGAGGACGTGCGCCGGATTGTCGACCCCTATATCCGCACGGCTCTTCCCGACGGCTGGATCACCGGTGAAACCGAATGGCACGTAAATCCCACCGGCGCTTTCGTGATCGGCGGACCGGATGGTGACGCAGGCCTGACCGGCCGGAAGATCATCGTCGATACCTATGGCGGCGCTGCTCCGCATGGTGGCGGGGCATTCTCCGGCAAGGACCCGACCAAGGTTGACCGGTCTGCTGCATATGCTGCGCGCTATCTGGCGAAAAACGTGGTGGCGGCGGACCTCGCGGACCGGTGCACGATCCAGCTGTCCTACGCGATCGGCGTTTCCGAACCGCTTTCGGTCTATGTCGATCTGCACGGCACCGGGCGCTGCGATGAAGCCAGGCTTGAAACCACGCTCCGCGAAGTCATGGGCCTGAGCCCGCGCGGCATTCGCGAGCATCTGAAGCTGAACAATCCGATCTACGAACGCACCGCTGCTTATGGTCACTTCGGCCGTCAGCCGGACGCCGACGGCGGCTTCACCTGGGAAAAGACGGATCTCGTCGACGCCTTGCGCCCGCTTGCCGGGTAGCATCGCGCCGTTCGCAGGCTTTTGAAAATTCAGACCGCCGGTCCTGTACCGGCGGTCTGCCGCATGTAAAGACCGCACCGGCAAACCATGTCTGATCGATACGAAGGGTCCTTCTTCGGCCGCCGCAAGGGCAAGCCTTTGAGCCCGCGCCGCGAAGCGCTCATGGAAAACGAACTGCCGCGCCTGGCGCTTGACCTGAGTGTCCCCGCACCCTGCTTGCTTGGCGACTTGTTCGAAGCGGATGTGACGACCGTCTGCCTGGAGGTCGGGTTCGGCGGCGGTGAGCACCTGTTGCACCGCGCCCGCACCGAACCGCAAACCGGATTTATCGGCATCGAACCGTTTGTCGGCAGCATGGCCAAAACGGTTGCCGCGATCGTCTCGGAAGATCTCCACAATATCCGCCTTTACGACGACGATGCGGTCAATGTCCTCGACTGGCTTCCCGACGCATCGCTGGATCTGGCCTATCAGCTCTACCCGGACCCCTGGCCGAAGAAACGGCATTGGAAACGGCGCTTCATCAACGAACAGAATCTTGACCGCTATGCCAGGGTCCTTAAGCCGGGAAGCGTGTTCCGGTTTGCCAGTGACATCGATACCTATATCGATTGGACGCTGCGCCACTGCCGGGACCATGCGCAATTCGAGTGGCTGGCCGAAACGGCGGCCGACTGGAAAACGCCCTGGCAAGGCTGGCCAGGCACGCGCTACGAGGCCAAGGCGATCCGCGAAGGCCGCACGGGCCGGTATCTTTCGTTTCGCCGGATTTGAGTGCGCTTGGCGGCATGCCGTCACCGCTCAAGTCGGTCTGCAGCATTCAAGTTCTTTGGACGATTTCAGATCGGACACTTGCGCTGGCACTGCCTTTGGCGTTATACAGCCGGTGTTTCACCTCAAACGGCTTCATCAGAGCATTTGAGAGTGGGCCCGACGGGGACCCGCTCTTTTTTGTTTAGGTGCCGGGCCGGAGGCAATCGACCCAAGCAGGATAGCCTTAATGTAGACCGACAATCGGGCGCATCCGACATGAAAGACCGGCAACGGTTTAGCAGGAGCCAAGTGTGAGCGCACACGAACCAAGAATAGTTACGGAACAGGGCCTTGATGCCCGTGTTGCCGCGATTGTTGAGCCGGTGATCGAGGATCTCGGCTATCGTCTTGTGCGCACCAAGATCAGCGCTGCAAACGGCTGCACGCTGCAGATCATGGCCGAGCGCCCCGACGGCACGATGACCGTCGAAGATTGTGAAACGATCAGCCGCACCGTCTCTCCGGCACTGGATGTGGAGGACCCGATCAACCGGGCCTACCATCTGGAAGTGTCGTCGCCCGGTATCGACCGCCCTCTGGTTCGCGCCGGCGATTTCGACCGCTGGGCCGGCCACGAGCTCAAGGTGGACATGACCGTGATGCTCGAGGGGCGCAAACGGTTCAGGGGAACACTGCTCGGGACCGACAACGGACATGCGAAATTGCGGCTTCCCGATATGCCGGCAGGCGAAAACGACACGGTGTCGTTGCCGCTGGACAATATCGGCGAAGCCAAGCTCGTTCTCACGGATGATTTGATAACCGCGGCTCTTCAGGCGGAAAAAGCTGCTCTCGCGGCAAGAAGCCAGGAAGAAGACCTGACACAGGACAACGCGCCCAACTGAGCCTTTGGCTCGGCGGCGAAAGGACACGCGCCAAAAACCAGGACGAGAACCTGGCGCAAGAGGAGTGGAATATGGCAATCAGCGCAAACCGGCTGGAACTGCTGCAAATTGCTGATGCGGTCGCCCGGGAAAAATCCATTGACCGGATGATCGTGATCAATGCGATGGAAGACGCAATTCAGAAGGCTGCCCGCTCCAGATACGGCACCGAAACCGAAGTCCGTGCCGAGATCAATCCGAAGACCGGCGAGATCCGCTTGCAGCGGCTGCTTCAGGTCGTCGAAGTCGTTGAGAACGTCTCCACCGAAATTTCGCTTGAAGATGCCCAGGCGCGCAACCCGGAAGCAAGCCTCGGCGACTTCATCGCCGAACCTCTGCCGCCGCTCGATTTCGGACGCATTGCCGCGCAATCCGCGAAACAGGTGATTGTGCAGAAGGTGCGCGAGGCCGAGCGCGACCGTCAGTACGAAGAGTACAAGGACCGCGTCGGCGAAGTGATCAACGGCGTCGTCAAGCGGGCGGAATACGGCAACGTGATCGTCGACCTCGGGCGCGGTGAGGGCATCGTGCGTCGGGACGAACTGATCCCGCGCGAGATTTTCCGGACCGGCGACCGCATCCGCGCCTTCATCTACGACGTGCGCCGTGAACAGCGCGGTCCGCAGATCTTTCTTTCCAGGACGCATCCGCAGTTCATGGCCAAGCTGTTTGCACAGGAAGTGCCCGAGATCTACGACGGCGTGATTGAAATCAAGTCGGTCGCGCGGGATCCCGGTTCGCGTGCGAAGATCGCGGTGATCTCGAAAGACACCTCCATCGACCCGGTCGGCGCCTGCGTCGGTATGCGCGGCAGCCGCGTTCAGGCCGTGGTTGGCGAGCTCCAGGGCGAGAAGATCGACATCATTCCGTGGAATGAAGAAGCCGCAACGTTCATCGTCAATGCGTTGCAGCCGGCAGAAGTTGCCAAGGTTGTTCTCGACGAGGATGCGGAACGTATTGAAGTTGTCGTTCCCGATGACCAACTGTCACTTGCGATCGGCCGCCGTGGTCAGAATGTGCGCCTGGCGTCACAACTGACCGGCTGGGCCATCGACATCATGACCGAGCAGGAAGAATCGGATCGCCGCCAGAAGGAATTCATGGAACGGTCCCAGCTGTTCATGGAGGCGCTCAACGTGGACGAGATGGTCGGCCAGCTGCTGGCGACCGAAGGTTTCACTTCTGTCGAGGAAGTCGCCTACGTGGAGCTCGAGGAAATCTCCATGATCGAGGGCTTCGATGACGACACCGCGGTTGAAATCCAGGCGCGCGCCCGGGATTACCTGGGCGAGCTGGAGGCCAAGCTTGACGAGGAACGCCTCGAACTCGGTGTGTCCGACGATCTGCGGACCATTGACGGCCTGACCACCGCAATGCTTGTTGCGCTGGGCAAGGACGACATCAAGTCGATGGAAGATCTTGCCGGATGTGCGGCTGACGACCTTGTCGGCTGGACCGAGCGGAAAGATGGCGAGACCAAGCGTTTCGATGGCGCGCTGACCGGTTTTGATCTTTCCCGCGCGGAAGCTGAGAACATGGTGATGGCGGCGCGTCTCGCGGCCGGCTGGATCACCGAAGAAGAGCTTGCGGCGATGTCTGCCGAGGCCGAAGAGGTCGAGGAAGACGTCGAGGCAATTGAGGAAGTGGCCGAACAGGACGTGCCTGCCGGCGCCATTCTGAACGGCTGAGGACGGCGGTAGCCGGCTGAAGGAAATGGATCGAGCGAAAGCTCACCTGCCGCGATGGGGTGACTTTCGGTTGATCTGAAGGAGTGGCGGCGTGCCAAGGAAGAATGAACCAACCGAACGGCAATGTGCCGTGACCAGGGAGGTTCGGCCCGTAAGCTCGCTGATCCGGTTCGTGCTTGATCCCGATGGACAGGTGGTGCCGGATCTGAAACGGGCGCTGCCGGGACGCGGCGTCTGGGTGACGGCAACGGAAGAAAGTGTTGCCGCTGCCGAAAAGAACAGGAAGAAGGTGTTCGGCCGGGGGTTCAAATGTGAGGCCCTTGTGGAACCGGGCCTTGCGGAACGCGTCGGAGCGCTCCTCGAAAGGTCGGCGCTTCAAGCGCTTTCCTTGACGCGCAAGGCCGGTGAACTGGTCACCGGCTACGCAAAAGTTGAAGCGGCCCTGCGGCGGGATTCTGTCGTCGGGCTGATCCATGCCTCGGACGCGGCCGGGGACGGTGTGCGAAAACTGGCGGCCGTGGCAGCCGGTAACGAAGAACTGGCAAACGGGTGCCAAATCGTCCGTTTGTTCGATTCGACCCAATTGGATTTGGCATTGGGCCGGTCAAATGTGATACATGCTGCACTGCTTGCGGGGCATGCGAGCGAAAACTTTCTTGCACGAGTGCGTGACATGGAGCGTTTTCGCGGTTATTCCGCTGCAAGTGACGAAAAGAGCAACGCATAGCAGGGCGGTTGCGCAGGACTGAAGGCAATATGAGCGATACGAAAAATCCGGGCGACAAGACAATCAGCGTTGAGCGTGGCAAGACGCTTGGCCTAAAGCGGGGCGGTGGCGATCAGGGAACTGTTCGGCAGTCCTTCTCGCACGGCCGGTCGAAGGCCGTTGTCGTGGAGAAGAAGAAGCGCCGTGTTGTCATCCCGGGGCAGGAACCGAAGGCCGAGGCTCCGGCGCCGACCACGCAGCGCCTTGAGCGTCCTGCGGAAGCTCCGCGCAAGCCGCAGCAGCCTGACGCGCAAGCGGCGAAACAGGCGCGCCGGTCCGCATCCGGACAACGCCAGAAGGGCAACGGCAACGTCCTGCGCACCCTGACCAAGGAAGAGGCAGCGGCAAGGGCCGCGGCGCTTCAGATGGCCAAGGAGCGGGAAGTCGAGGAACGCAAGCAGCGCGCCGAAGACGAAAAGCGCATGGCCGCCGAAGCCGCTCAGCGTCAGGCGGATGAAGAGGCGCGTGCAAAGGTTGAAGCCGAGGAGCGCGCCAAGCGCGAAGCCGAAGAGGCACGCCAGGCGGAAGAACAGGCACAGGCCGCGGAGAGCACGGCTGCTGCCGGACAGGACGCAGGCGCTGACGTTGCGCCTGCCCAGGACCGTCAGCCCGCTGCCGCCGACGCCGGCAGGCAGCCCGCCCGCAGGCCTGCAGCGCCGAATGCCGGCAAACCGCGCAATCTCGACGACATGGGAAGACGTGCTGCCCCCGCAGCGCCCCGTGCCAAGACGGAACAGCAGCCGGCTGCCGAGGATGACCGGGCGAGCAAGGGTCTGCGCGCTGTCAAGCGTCCGAAACAGGCGCCTGCACCGACGACGCGTCCGCGCAGCGGAGAAGACCGTCGCCGGTCCAAGTTGACCATTTCCGCAGCAACCGGTGGGGATGACGGACAGCGGGCACGGTCGCTTGCCTCCATGCGCCGCCGTCAGGAAAAGGCCAAGCGCGGTCAGCAGCAGGTCGTGCGTGAAAAGATTTCGCGCGAGGTCACGCTTCCTGAGGCGATCACGATCCAGGAACTCGCCAACCGTATGGCGGAGCGTGCGGTCGATGTGATCAAGCTGCTTATGAAGCAGGGGCAGATGCTCAAGATCAACGACGTAATCGATGCCGACACCGCGGAACTGATTGCCGAGGAAATGGGACACACCGTGAAGCGTGTCTCCGAGGCCGACGTTGAAGAAGGTCTGTTCACCAAGGAAGATGACGCTGCAACGATGCAGCCGCGTCCGCCGGTGGTGACGATCATGGGTCACGTCGATCACGGCAAGACCTCCCTTCTGGATGCGATCCGCAAATCCAAGGTGGTGTCCGGTGAAGCCGGGGGGATCACCCAGCATATCGGCGCCTACCAGATCGACCAGGACGGTCAGAAGATCACCTTCATCGATACGCCCGGCCACGCGGCGTTCTCGCAGATGCGGGCACGCGGCGCCAAGTCGACGGACATCGTGATCCTGGTTGTCGCCGCGGATGACGGCGTCATGCCGCAGACGAAAGAGGCAATCGCGCACGCCAAGGCAGCCGATGCCCCGATCATCGTCGCGATCAACAAGACCGATAAGCCGGGCGCCGACCCGAACCGGGTTCGCACGGAGCTTCTGAGCGAAGAACTGGTGACCGAATCCATGGGCGGTGATGTCATCGACGTGGAAGTCTCCGCGCTCAACGGCACCAATCTCGACAAGCTGCTGGAAATGATCCTGCTGCAGGCCGAGGTTCTCGAGCTCAAGGCCAACCCGGACCGGACTGCGGAAGGCATCGTCATCGAGGCGCAGCTCGACCGCGGACGCGGGCCGGTCGCGACCGTCCTCGTCCAGAAAGGTACGCTCAAGCCGGGCGACATTCTGGTCGCCGGGTCCGAGTGGGGCCGTGTCCGTGCAATGCTCGACGAAAACGGCAAGCAGGTGAAGGAAGCCGGGCCGGCCAAACCGGTCGAGGTTCTCGGGTTCCAGGGCACGCCTGCAGCCGGCGATCTCGTCGCGGTCGTCGACAACGAGGCGCGCGCCCGCGAGATCACGGACTATCGTCAGCGTCAGATTCGCGAAAAGGCCTCCGTGGTCGCATCCGGTGCGCGCGGGTCGCTCGAGCAGATGATGAATCGCTTGCAGGAAACCGGCCGCAAGGAATTCCCGCTGGTTCTGAAGGCGGACGTACAGGGCTCTGCGGAAGCGATTGCGCATGCACTGAACGAGCTGGGAACCGACGAGGTCGGTGCACGCATCCTGCTGTCGGGTGTCGGCGGCATTACCGAGAGCGACATCACGCTCGCGGCGGCCTCCAACGCCCCGATCCTGGGCTTCAACGTGCGTGCCAACAAACAGGCCCGTGAAGCTGCGTCTCGCGACGGTATCGAGATCCGCTACTACAACGTGATCTACGATCTCGTCGACGACATCAAGGCGGCCATGTCCGGCCTGCTCTCGCCGGAACGCCGCGAGACGTTCCTCGGAAATGCGGAGATCAAGGAGATCTTCCACATCTCGAAAGTCGGCAAGGTCGCAGGCTGTCTGGTCACGGAAGGGGTCGTGGAACGCGGTGCCAATGTGCGCCTGATCCGCGACGATGTCGTGATCCACGAGGGCGAGCTCGGAACGCTCAAGCGCTTCAAGGACGAGGTCAAGACCGTGGAGTCCGGCCAGGAGTGCGGCATGAACTTCGTCAAGTACCAGGACATGCGTCCCGGGGACATCATCGAATGCTTCCGCGTCGAGCAGATCGCAAGGTCGCTCTAACCGCCGGAACGGAAATACAGGCAGAAGCGCCGGCGGGATTCAGATGGATCGCGTCGGCGCTGCCACTTTCAGGGCCAACGATGGCCCTGGTCAGGAACACATATGGCTAGACAGAATGCTCAGGACAGCGGTGGACCGTCGCAGCGCCAGTTGAAGGTCGGCGAGACGGTGCGCAAGGAACTGTCCGATATCTTTACACGCGGCGAATTTTCGGACCCCGATCTGGACGGCGCGATCGTGACCATCCCGGAAGTCCGGATGACGCCGGACCTGAGGCTCGCGACGTGTCTCGTGATGCCGCTCGGCGGCAAGAACGCGGAGCGGGTCGAAAAGGCGCTCAACCGCAGTGCCAAGTATCTGCGCGGCCAGGTGTCCCGGCGCCTGACCATGAAATACATGCCGGATCTGCGCTTCGTGCTGGACACCCGTTTCGATGACGACGACCGCATCGGCACGCTACTTCATTCGCCCGGCGTATCGCGGGATCTGGGCAACGACGACAACCGCGAGGACTGAGTTCGGCGGGGACGCTCTGATCCTTTCAGTTTGTCGTCCCTGCGCAGGCAGGGATCCATTACTCAACTGTTCGATTGAGTGGCAGAGCGCGTACACAGGGAATACTGGACCCCGGTCTCTCGCGCTGCTCGAACCGGGGTGACAAGCGGGTGGCTGCAAGTCCACCAAGTTTACTTTTCTACAAACGAATCCGACATGGCACGCCAGAAACAGATCAAGCGAAAGAAGAACGCCATCAATGGCTGGCTTGTGCTCGACAAGCCCTACGGCATCACCTCCAACGAGGCGCTCGGCAAGATCAAGCGGATCTTCTCGCCGCAGAAAGTCGGTCACGCCGGCACGCTCGACCCGCGCGCGTCCGGGCTGTTGCCCGTCGCCTTCGGTGAAGCCACCAAGACGGTGCCCTTCGTGATGGACGGGCGCAAGGTCTACCGGTTCGAAGTCACCTGGGGGACGGAGACCAATACGGACGACACCGAGGGCGAGGTGATCGCGACGTCGGACAAAAGGCCGGAAGCGGAGACGATCGCGGCCGTCCTGGCCGACTTCACCGGCACCATCATGCAGGTACCGCCGAAGTTTTCTGCGATCAAGGTGGCGGGCGAACGCGCCTACGACCTGGCACGGGACGGCGAAGAGGTGGAACTCGAAGCGCGCCCGATCGACGTGCACCGTCTGGATCTGGTGGACTGCCCGGACGCGGACCGCGCCGTCTTCGAGGCGGAGTGCGGCAAGGGCACTTATGTGCGCGCGCTGGCAAGGGACCTTGGACGCCGCCTCGGCACGTGCGGCCACGTGACGTCCCTGCGCCGCCTTCTGGTCGGCCCGTTCGGGGAAGATGACCTTGTCGACTTTGACGACATCCTGGAAGCATCGCAGGAACGGGGCGAAGACGAGGGCATCGAAGCGCTTGTCGAGGAATTTGTCCTGCCCGTACGCAAGGCGATGGACGCGCTGGTCGAAGTGCCGGTCTCGCTGGATGACGCAGCCAGAATCCGAAAGGGCATGGCGATCCTTCTGCGTGGCCGCGAGGCTCCGCTGAACACGGATGTCGCCTTTGCCAGCCACGCGAACGTGCCCGTTGCAATCGGATCGATCGACAAGGGCCGCTTCCAGCCGACGCGGGTCTTCAATCTGTAGTCGGGAAGCTCCGTCCGACCCGCCACGTTCTGCCGCGAAACTACTGTCTGATTTCCTCGTTCAGAAGCTGCACCAGCGTGTCTGTTCCAGTCTCCGGAATTCTCGAAGACCGGTAGAGCGAAAGCACGCTTGAGGCGAGCGCCGGAAGACCGTGCTCCGGGCCGAAAATCTGCAAGGGCGGCGTCACGGCGGGTGCCGCCATTACGGTGAGCGCAAGACCGGCGACGACGAACGCGCGAAGCCCCGTGGGATCCGGACTTTGGTGTGCGATGAAACCGGTGCGTCCCGCACGGTCGAGCGCATCGAACGCCTGGCGCCTGAGATCCCGCCCGTCGGTCAGAAAACCGAGGGGAACGTGCGGCCATGCTTCGGGAACGAAACTGGTTGCGCCCGCCCAGACGAGGGGTGTGCTTTCCGCAAAGAGACGGCCGGGGGTCTTGCCCTGGTCATGCATCAGGACAATGTCGGCCTCGCCCGAGTCGAGGCGCTGCAGCAGCGCGTTGCTGCGGTCGCAGGCAATATGGATTTGCACCTCCGGTTCCCGCTCGCAGAATCGGGGCAGCACGCGCGGAAGCACAGACTGGGCCAGCGAAACCGTCGTGCCGAGTTTGATCGTGCTCCTGAAACGTGCGTTCCTGACCGTGGTGAAGGCTTCATCGGTCAACGAGAGGATGCGCCTGGCATAGGCGGCAAGTACCTGGCCGTCGGGTGTCAGGCTCATTTGTTGTCCGCGCCCGCGCTCGAACAGGGGTTTGCCGATTTCAGCCTCGAGTTTCCGGATATGCGCACTGACGGCGGACTGAACGGTGTTTCTGCGCTCGGCCGTTTCCGTGAAACTCAACGTTACCGACGCGACGACCAGACTTTCAAGACTGTTGAGATCAGGCATTGAAATCTCCAAAAATGATTTATTGAGTAAAAATAAACCGTTTTCCAGATTTTAAGGCAAGCACTAGAAGTCGGCTTCGACCAATGGGGAGCTGCACATGACACTTCCACTTTCCTTCTATCTGGTATCGGCAGCCGCGATTTTTCTGACGGGCTTGTCGAAGAGCGGTTTCGGCGGCGGATTGGGCGTTGTCTCAGTACCGGCGTTGAGCCTTTTCGTTGAGCCGCAATTCGCCGTTGCCGTCCTGATGCCCATCCTGATCGGGATCGATGTCATCGTTGTCTGGCAATACCGCAACAGCTGGCGGCGGGAGGTGGTGTCCGCGATGATCCCGGGCGCCCTGTTCGGACTGGCCGTGGGCCTAGCAACGTTTCAGTGGATGAATGTGGACCTGATCAGGTTTGTCGTTGGGCTGTTGGCACTTGCGTTTGTCGCCCAGCATGTTCTTGAATGCGCGCGCGCTGCCGAGCATGGGGCGGATGGTCGGCGCGGCGCATTCGTCTTCGCGGCCATCTCCGGGTTTGCCAGTTATGTCGCCCATGCCGGCGGTCCTCCGGTGAAGGGCTATCTGCTGCGGCAGCGGATGGACAAGTCCACCTTCGTCGGTACGAACACGGTGTTTTTCTTCTCGATGAACGCGCTGAAGACAGTTTCGTACACGTTCATGGGGCTGCTTTCATTCGAAAGCCTGATGGTCAGCCTTTCGGTATCGCCGGTGCTGCTCGTGGGCGTCCTTGCCGGCACCTACCTGCACAAGCGTGTCGATCAGCGCTTCTTCACCGCGCTTGTCTATGGCTTCTTGACGCTGGCGGGGGCAAAACTGCTGTCCGACAGTGTGATCGCTGTTCTTGCCCAGCAAAGCTGATCCGGAAGGCCTGCATCCGGTCAGCGGGTTCGGGCTGTCAGTGGCGGTCATCGGTTTTGTCGATCCGGAAGGCGACGGCAACGGCGATCAGCAGTCCCGCGAGCGAATCCGAAAGCCAATGGACATCGCCATTGATACCGAACGTGGTCGCCAGCATGACCCAGGCAAGCCAGATCCAGCAGGAAATCGCGATCCAGGCATGTTTCGTGCGCCGCGCCAGGACGATCGACACCGCCGCGTTCGTGGCCACGTGACCGGACGGCCAGCCCTCGACGACACTCATGAGCCCGGCCTGCAGGAAGCCGAAGCTGAAAGTTTGTGACTTGGCCAGAACGGATATCGGAACAAGGGCTTCCGGATGCAGTCTCGACGTCACTGCTTTCAGGGCCGAGACCACGATGAGCGCGACCAGGAAGGCGGCGAGCGTCGCCATGGCGGTCTCTTTCCGGCCGCGTACAGCGCAGATAAGGGGGATCAGCACCGGGACAGCGAAACCCGCCAGCATCGGGAATGCCGACCAGGTGACCGAGAGCGTCGGGTCTTGAAGCCGGGCAAACTGGTTGACGGCGGCATCGATGCCGGTTCGTAACAACAGGACCGTCAGTCCGATGGATACGACAACACTCGTCACAAGCCAGGGATTGAGCAGCCCTTTTTGAAGAAGCCGTGCGAGGGACGACACATTGCTGCTGTCGGGCGCTCCGGCTGGACACGCGCGCGCGATTGCTGCAGGTCGGGCAGACATGGAAATCGCTCCATCGGTTGACGATGGTTCCGCAGTATGATCATAAGTTTTGATGTGGCAACTAGTCACAAAAATAAGAGATAGTCATGAAAATCATACCATCGGCGCCTGATCCGGAAACGCGATGTCCGGTTACCCGATGTCTTTCGGTGATTGGCGGGAAATGGAAGCCCGTGATCATTTTCTGCATCGTGAACGGGGTCGACCGGTTTGGTGCGCTTCAGCGGGCGATTCCGAAGATCACCAAGCAAATGCTGACCAAGCAATTGCGCGAGCTGGAAGCCGACGGACTTGTGACGCGGACCGTCTACCCGGAAGTCCCGCCGCGTGTCGACTACGCACTCACCGACAGGGGACGTTCGGTGTTGCCCGTGATCGAGGCGATGAAGGCATGGGGCGAGGCGAATATGTCCGCACCGGGCAACACGGGTGGATCCTGATCTGTAATGCTGTATGAGCGGAGCCGGACGGGCCGGTCGCCTTTGCCAGCTATGCGAACGTGCCCGTCGCAATCGGATCGATCGACAAGGGCCGCTTCCAGCCGGCGCGGGTGTTTCATCTTTAAGATGTACCAGTCTACCCTTGATGCTCACTGATTGCTTGATTGAAAAGTCTCAAAAGTTCGTGCTAGAGTTACGTCACGGAACTGACGGCGGTTGTTCTAAACGGTAATGCAAGAACGATGTATAGTTTGCGGGCGTAGTAGTGGTTACCGGATAGACGGTATCTGCAGAGTGTGTGGGAATGAATTGACAAAACTATGTTGCGTATGTTCGGCGCCGCTAAACTCGAAAGATGCGAAATATTGTACAAAATGTGAAAATTATCAAAACAGGTGGGTTCGTCTTTATTCTCTAATAGGCGTTTCCTCAATCTTAACTGTAATTCCGATGCTTGTCGTTTTTTTTGCATACGTACAAGAAAAGACAGAGAAAAAGTCGTCAAAGATAGAAATTGCGGCAACTGGTTGCAGCCAAAATCGAATTAGGTTTTTCGCTAGAAATGTCGGAAATAGGCCCGGAGTGATTGCAGACAGTCCTAACTACAGGATTACTGATTCCAGAGGTGCTGAGTACAAAGGAAGGCTTCAAAAGGACAAGGAAATAAAAACAGATTCTTTCTTTTTGCAGGCAGGTGCAGGTTCTCTGTTTGAATTTTACCCGGTCACTGAAGATGGGCTACAAACACAGTTTCAAGGATATGATAAAAACGACAGCAAGTGTAGTTTGGAAGTAGAAATCGAGGTTGTTGAGTTTAGTGAGACGACATCAAAGAGGCGCGTCACATGCAGTTGCGATTAAGTATATCTGTTTTATTTGCATGTTTATTTTACTTCGTAAATTCGATTTTTGAAGATGTGGAGGCAAGCGATCGTAGGAATATATACGTTTTTAAGTACACATCTGACCAAAAATACTCCGGGAAAGTAGATGAATTCGTGGATATACTTACTCACAAGTTATTCAATCTCTCGGAGGTGTCTGGGATATCAAAGGAAACAAAAGACATTATTTCGAGTGTTGACCTTGAGTTAGTGAAAAGCGACGACGGTATCTGGGTTTCCAACAGAGGGTATTCGCCTAACGAGTTGATGGAGTTTTGGCGATCAGAGGACGCGTTGCAGCTTTTTTTTGGCAGGGTGTTCGAGAAGGACAGTACCGTAGTTGCTCGCACTTCTGTACATTTCGGCGGGCTTTCACATGGCTTACCCCAAAATGGGTATCGAATGGAGATTCCGTTAACTCAAGATCAGTATGATACTACCAGAGATAGTCATTCTGCAGTGATAATGTATGCGTTGTCGCTTTTCCAGCTCGGGTTGTTAAACGACCAGTCGGCTGTCGACTGCAGCGAACCACAAGTGAGCAGAGAGTTGATAAGTCTAGCTAAGAACTACGCATTGGATGCAGCAAAAAATCAACAAAAGCTCAAGGAAGTTGAAAAGGCGATAGATGAGGTTGCGAAACTGTTTGGGCAAAATTGCAAATGAAAAAATTTGTTCAAACAATATGCTTTTTCTTGTTGCTTTGCTTTCCTGGCAGTCTACCGAGAGCGGCCGATGGCCAAACAGCACCTGTAATTCTTGGGTTTCAAGGAGAGGGCGGAATTGGTAGAAATGCGTCAAGTACAATTTACTTGAATACTTGGTCTACGATGCGGAGAAGTCCTTGGCCAAATCCGGATAGGATAGACTTTGGAAATTCGATTACCCTCTGGAATTCAGAAGTCGTGGAACCATACACACATGAGCGCGCTTCGGAAATGGCGAAAGAGTGGGGTGCTCATTTAGCGATCTGGGGGCGAGCTCACGAGTATGCGGGCGGGCTATTGATCGAAAGTAAAATCACTGTTCCTGAGTACAAAAGTCCTCGCGGTAGCTTTAGAAAGGCTAGTTGGCAAGTAGTCTATGCTGATCAGACATTTAGAGTCGATTTTCCTAACCGGCAATTTAATTGGCCTAACATTGTTTTGTCGAAAAAAGTGGTATCGCAACTTTCTATGCCGTTTGGAATGCCGATTTATGCTGCTCGAGATTCAGAAACAGTCGTGGGTCAAATGTCTCCCTACGTAGTCGCGACTAGATTTGTCCCGGGGGCAGCAAAAATTTCTGATCGTGGGGTCGAAGGTTGGATCAGATTCCCGGCACTTGACAACTTCGAAAAGCCAGGGGTTGTTCTACTAGCTGGCGGTATTGTGAGACTAATACGAGGCGACTATGACGGAGCAGAGTCATTTTTTTCGCAGCTACTCGAACAAACAAATGATTTGAGCGCTACCAGCGAAATTGACCTGTTACTTCTGAGGGGAAGAGCGAAAGAACTTTCTGGAGAAAGCGGTATGCATGACTTTAAACGGGCATTCGAGCGTAACCCTTATTCATCGCCTGTTATTGAGCATTTCGCGGCCGGGCTCCTGTCACGCAACCGAGATCTACCTGAAGGGGATAAGATCAGCGAATTGAAAAATTTTTTAAGCGAGAACTCTGCGTTTTTAGACTCCGATAGCGATTTTCGTAAGTTTTAGAGCGGATCAATTCAGTTTTCGTTCTCTGGCATTGTTTTGGCTCTGGCTTTTCCCGCTGTTTTCTGCCATATACCGCCGCCATTGGGCACTGAGGCCCAATTCGTCCGGACGGATCCTTTGCTGAACGACATCTCGGCTCTGGAAACATCCGGATCAGGCCGGTCTCCGGCACATCAACGCGTCCGGTCAACGGACCCCCCTCTTTGAAAGGAAAGAGCGATGTCGATTACTGCAGAGCGTAAAGCTGAGCTCATCAAGGAATTTGCGACCAAGGAAGGCGACACCGGCTCTCCGGAAGTCCAGGTGGCGATCCTCACCGAGCGCATCAACAACCTGACCGAACATTTCAAGGGCCATGGCAAGGACAATCACTCCCGCCGCGGTCTTCTGAAAATGGTTGCGCAGCGCCGGTCCCTGCTGGACTACACGCGCGGCAAGAGCGAAGAGCGCTACAAGACGCTGATCGAGCGTCTGGGCATCCGCCGCTAAGGTCTTGAACAAACGAAACGCGGTGGGCTGGTTCCCGCCGCGTTTTGCTTAAAGGCGTCTTCGGCCGTATGCCTGAAAATGGACGGTTTGACGGCCCGGAAACGCGCATTGATAGAGTGCGTTCCCATTTGATGGCAAACACTCTATAGAAACCTCGTGACAAGTCATGGGGCAGGATTGCCGGCTTCTTTCGGTTTCGATTTACGGAAAGCAGCCCGTTGTCTTGCCCGTGACCTGTCCGCCGGTAACCGGCCCATCCGGGGCCGACCGGGAATGTGCCTGCCCGATGGCGTTGCAAGGAGTGCAACGGTGGGCGGGCGACTACGTAAGGACAGATGATGTTTGATATTCATCGTGTAGAAGTCGAGTGGGGCGGACGGCCGCTCGTGCTCGAGACGGGCAAGGTTGCCCGCCAAGCCGATGGTGCCGTGATGGCGACCTATGGCGAAACCAAGGTTCTGGCGACCGTTGTCTCCGCAAAGGAGCCGCGTCCCGGACAGGATTTTTTCCCGCTCACCGTGAACTACCAGGAAAAGGCCTTTGCCGCCGGTAAGATCCCGGGCGGTTATTTCAAGCGCGAAGGCCGCCCGTCGGAGCACGAGACGCTCACCTCCCGTCTGATCGACCGGCCGATCCGCCCGCTGTTTGCCGATGGCTACAAGAACGACACCCAGGTCGTGATCACCGTCCTGTCCCATGACATGGAAAACGCACCAGACATCCTGGCGATGGTTGCTGCCTCTGCTGCGCTGACGCTGTCCGGCGTTCCCTTCATGGGGCCGATCGGCGGCGCACGCGTCGGTTACATCAACGGTGAATACGTTCTGAACCCGGCAGTCGACGACATGCCGGAAAGCGCGCTCGACCTGGTGGTTGCCGGGACGAACGACGCCGTTTTGATGGTGGAATCGGAAGCCAAGGAACTGGACGAAGCGACCATGCTCGGCGCGGTGATGTTCGGTCACACGGGTTTCCAGACCGTGATCGACGCGATCATCAAGCTGGCCGAGACTGCTGCGAAAGAACCGCGCGAACTGTCCATCCCGGACCATTCCGCTCTCTTCGACCAGGTCAAGTCCCTTGCAGGCGAAGAGCTGACAGCAGCCTACAAGATCACCTCCAAGACCGACCGCAAGAACGCGGTGGATGCCGCCAAGGCAAAGGTTGTCGAGGCGCTGATCACCAACGGCGCGGAAGGCGAGGCACCGGAAGCCAACGTCCTCGGCGAGCAGTTCAAGAAACTGGAAGCCGAGATCGTTCGCGGCGCCATTCTCGACACCGGCACGCGCATCGACGGACGTGATCTTTCCACCGTCCGCGCGATTTCCTCGGAAGTCGGCATCCTGCCGCGCGCCCACGGCTCCTCCCTGTTCACGCGTGGCGAGACCCAGGGTCTCGTCGTTGCGACGCTCGGCACGGGTGAAGACGAACAGTTCATCGACCTGCTGGAAGGCACCGTGAAGTCACACTTCATGCTGCACTACAACTTCCCGCCTTACTCCGTCGGTGAAACCGGCCGCATGGGCTCTCCCGGACGGCGTGAGATCGGCCACGGCAAGCTGGCCTGGCGTGCGATCAACCCGATGCTGCCGCAGCACCATGATTTCCCGTACACGCTCCGCGTTGTTTCCGAAATCACCGAATCCAACGGATCGTCCTCCATGGCGACCGTCTGCGGCACCTCTCTGGCACTGATGGATGCCGGCGTGCCGCTGAAGGCTCCGGTTGCGGGTATCGCGATGGGTCTGATCAAGGACGGCGAGCGCTTCGCGGTTCTCTCCGACATCCTTGGCGACGAAGATCACCTTGGCGACATGGACTTCAAGGTCGCCGGTACCGAAGGCGGCATCACCTCGCTGCAGATGGACATCAAGATCGACGGTATCACCGAAGAGATCATGAAGGTCGCTCTGGAGCAGGCCAAAGGTGGCCGGATCCACATTCTCGGCGAAATGGCGAAAGCGATCACCGAAGCACGTTCCGAGCTTGGCGAACACGCACCGCGCATCGAAATGATGAAGATCCCGGTCGACAAGATCCGTGAAGTCATCGGTTCGGGCGGCAAGGTCATCCGCGAAATCGTGGAAAAGACCGGTGCCAAGGTCAACATCGAGGACGACGGCACAGTCAAGATCGCCTCTTCCGACGGCAAGGCGATCAAGGCGGCGGTCAACTGGATCAACTCCATCGCGGCGGAGCCGGAAGTCGGCGTCATCTATGAAGGCACGGTCGTCAAGTGCGTCGACTTCGGTGCATTCGTCAACTTCTTCGGCGCGAAAGACGGCCTGGTGCACATCTCGCAGCTGGCTCCGCGCAAGGTCGGCAAGGTGACCGACGTCGTCAAGGAAGGCGACAAGGTCTGGGTCAAGCTCATGGGCTTCGACGAGCGCGGCAAGGTCCGCCTGTCCATGAAAGTGGTCGATCAGGAAACCGGCAAGGAAATCGAGAGGGAAAACGCCGAGTAATCTCGGCCCGATCTCGAAACGGAAAACGCGCGAAGGACCCCGTCTTTCGCGCGTTTTGTTTTGGCGGCACCGGTACACGGCCTGACAATCACCGTGCGTCCACCGGCGCATTCGGGAACGCGGATTTGCCTCCGGTGCGGAAGCTGCTATACCCGCGGTCGAATATCGCAAGAGAGGATCGACATGGGGCAAATGCGCTTGGTTGTCGTTGGGGCCGGCGGCCGTATGGGCCGGGCGCTGACCAGGGCCGTGACAGAGATTGACGGCGCCACCGTTGCCGCCGCGATCGAACGCGAAGGGTCCGAGTTTCTCGGCAACGACGCTGGTGAGCTTGCCGGTGTCGGCCCTCTCGGCGTTGCCGTGAGCGACGATCCCCTGACCGCTTTTGCCAATGCCGACGGCGTCCTGGATTTCACCGCTCCCGCGGCGAGCCTCTGGTTCGCGGAACTGGCCGCACAGGCGCGCATCGTCCACGTGATCGGAACGACCGGATGGGCCGAAGGCGAGGACGAGCCGCTGAAGGCGGCAGCACGCCACGCGAGGATCGTGAAGTCCGGCAACATGAGCCTCGGTGTCAATCTGCTGGCGAGCCTCGTGCGTGTCGCCGCTGCCGCCCTGGACACGGACTTCGATATCGAAGTTGTTGAAATGCATCACAAACACAAGGTCGATGCACCGTCCGGAACGGCGCTTCTGCTCGGGCAGGCCGCCGCGGAAGGTCGTGGGATCGATCTCGGTTCGCACGCGGTGCGCGCGCGCGACGGCATCATGGATCCCCGGAAGACCGGGGATATCGGCTTCGCCACGCTCCGGGGCGGCTCGGTGATCGGCGAGCATTCGGTGGTCTTCGCCGGCGAGGGGGAACGCATTGAGCTGACCCACCGCGCGGAAGACCGTCAGCTTTTCGCGCGCGGCGCCGTCAAGGCAGCACTCTGGGGATACGACCAGAAACCGGGACTTTATTCGATGGCCGATGTCCTCGGCCTCAACGCATAACGATCGCCTCGAGCCCTTTTGAGTGATACGGAGTCATTTGATGGAACCAATTCAGCTCATATCCAAGGCGCGGAGCGAAGCGCGATGCGGAGTATCGAGTAAGCTCTGCAACGCTGTAGATGGGCTGAATTGGCCCACCGAAGGCCCGGTTTTCGGGCTCGCCGGACGTCGTTGCGCTCTGCTTCCGGTCAACCAGACCGCCACACAGAGCGCGCCTGGCCGACAAACCCGAAAAACGGGTCAAATGGCCCCGAATCACTCAAAAGGGCTCTAGTTTAAGGAGAAAGGCATGGAACGCCTTCTTGTGCTTGTCCGGCATGGACAGAGCGAGTGGAATTTGAAGAACCTGTTCACGGGCTGGAAGGATCCGGGTCTGACCGAACAGGGCGTCGCGGAAGCACACCGAGCCGGTCAGCAGTTGCGGGACCTCAAGCTCGAGTTCGACATCGCGTTCACATCCGATCTGTCGCGTGCGCAGAAGACCCTCGGCATCATCCTGGACGAACTTGGGCAGTCCGGCCTGGAAACCCTTCAGGATCAGGCGCTGAACGAGCGTGACTATGGCGATCTGACCGGCATGAACAAGGACCAGGCGCGCCAGGAGTTCGGCGAGGAACAGGTCCACATCTGGCGTCGTTCCTACGACGTGCCGCCGCCCGGTGGCGAAAGCCTGAAGATGACGGCGGAACGTGTTCTGCCCTACTACAGGGAAGAGATCCTGCCCCGGGTTCTGGAAGGCAAGCGCACGCTCGTTTCCGCGCACGGAAACTCGCTCAGGTCGCTGATCATGGAACTGGAAGACCTGACCCCGGAAGAAATCCTGAAGCGGGAACTGGGGACCGGAACGCCGATCGTCTACCGTCTGGATGAGAATGGCGGCGTCGTCAGCGTTCAGGATCTTGCGGACTAGGCAGACGAAAGTTTGAAGGAAAAAGGCGGTCGCGAGGACCGCCTTTTTTGTGTCGGGTCAGATTTCAAAGCCGCCTTGTGCGGCGATGTTCTTGAGCGGTCGTTCCGGCCTTGCGCCGACATGGCTGATCACGTTCGCCGCACACAGGCAACCAAGCTCGGCCGCGTCGCCGAGCTTGTAGTCGCGCGCCAGGCCGAACAGGAAACCGGACGCGAAAAGATCGCCTGCACCGGTCAGGTCCACGACATTGCTGACGGCCTGTGCGGACACTTTCACCGTTTCGGTGCTGTCGAAGGCCATGGCTCCGTTCTCGCCGAGCGTGAGCGCTGTCAGGGCGCCGGAGTCCCGCGCCGCCGAAATAGCGGTGTCGAGATCCGCCGTTTCGTAGAGCGCTTTCAACTCGTGTTCGTTGGCGAACATCAGGTCGACGACCTTGTCCTTCAACAGCCCCTGGAACTCGCTCCGGTACCGGTCGACGCAGAAGGAATCCGACAGGGTGATCGCCACTTTGCGTCCGTTGGCGTGTGCGACTTCGGCGGCCTTCAGGAACGCTTTCTTCGCCTCTTCCGGATCCCACAGATAGCCTTCCATGTAGGTGACTGCGGAGGCCGCCACGACGTCCTCGTCAACGTCGCTCGTGCCGAATTCGACACAGGCACCGAGATAGGTATTCATGGTCCTTTCGCCGTCGGGCGTGATCAGGATCATCGAACGCGCCGTCGGGTTGCCGTCGACGAGGCGCGGCGTGTTGAAATAGACGCCCGTGCCGTTCATGTCGTGGTAGTAGCTGTCGCCGAGTTCGTCTTCGGCCACCTTGCCGAAATAGGCGGGGTTGCCGCCAAGCGAGGCGATACCCGCCGCCGTGTTTCCGGCGCTGCCGCCCGAAATACGCACGGTCTGCCCCATCTTGTCGAACAGCCTCACGGCCTCGTCGGTATCGATCAGCCGCATGGAGCCCTTGACGAGGCTCTCGCGCACCAGGAAATCTTCTTCGACATGCGCAAACACGTCGCAGATCGCGTTGCCGATGCAAAGCGCATCAAATCTCGTTTCAGTCATGAATTCCTCTGAATATGAAATCAGTTGTCGTGTCAGGAATGCGGATTTGGGCGCAGCGCGCGGTTGGCTTCCGGTTCCTTGATCTTGTCGCGGAACGGGCTGGCCCGGTAGACGCCCAGGATATTCAGTTCCGCGCAAAAGAAGGCGAGCTCTTCAAGCGCGAGGCCGACGGCCGGGTCGTCCGGGTGGCCTTCGACATCGGCATAGAACATCGAGGCGAAGAACTGGCCTTCCAGCTGATAGGATTCCAGTTTGGTCATGTTGACGCCGTTGGTGGCGAAGCCACCGAGCGCCTTGTAGAGAGCCGCCGGCACGTTCCGGACGCGGAAGATGAAGGTCGAGATGACGGGCTGGCCGTTATGGGCCGCTTCCATCTTCTCCCGGGAGAGGATGACAAACCGCGTCGTGTTGTGCGCGGCGTCTTCAACATCTCTTCGCAGGATATCGAGACCGTAGATTTCAGCCGCCATTTCCGGGGCGAAAGCGGCCACCGTCGGGTCGTTCAGGTCGGCAACCTGGCGTGCCGATCCCGCGGTATCTCCGCCGACAACGGCCGTTAGCCCGAGTTCGCGGATGATGTTGCGGCATTGCCCGAGCGCATGGATGTGGCTCTGCACTTTCTCCAGCTTGTCGATGGAAGCACCCCGGGGCGCCATCAGCTGAAACCGGATCGGCATGAAATATTCACCGATGATGTGCAGGTCCGACTTGGGCAGCAGGTGATGAATGTCGGCAACGCGTCCGGCGACGGAATTTTCGATCGGGATCATGGCAAGGTCTGCCGATCCGTCCGCCATTGCGGAAAAGCAATCCTCGAAAGTCGCGCAGGGGATGGCCTCGTAATCCGGGTAGACACTCCTGCAGGCCATGTGGGAATTCGCCCCGTTTTCACCCTGGAATACAATTCTCTTTCTGTCGGTCATGGATCTTTCGCGTTCTGGCGGTTGGGGTCACTGGGTCTGGAGCGCGGCGCGCGCCCGCTCCAGGTCTTGTGGTGTGTTCACGTCCAAGGGGGCGCTGTCAATGATTGAAATGTCGATTCGCATGCCTGCCTCCAGCGCACGCAGCTGTTCCAGCTTCTCGCGCAGCTCCAGAGGCGAAGGCGGCATCTGAACGAAACGCTGAAGCGCTTCCCTGCGATAGGCATAGATGCCGATATGCTGGTAAAGCGGCCCGTCGCCGGTGGGAGCGGTTGCCCGCGTGAAATAGAGAGCCCGATGATGGCCCTGGCCGTTGGGCGTCGTCACCGCCTTCACGAAGCTCGGATCATCGCGAAACTCCGGAAGCGTGATTTCCGTCATAATCGTGCCGATCGAGACATCCGGGATCCGGAGCGGTGAAAAGGCCGCACGGATCGCCTCCGGCTCGATCTGGGGCACGTCGCCCTGCACGTTGAGCACCACGTCATAGCG
The DNA here is from genome assembly GCF_965232425.1 of Roseibium sp. GTDB lineage: Bacteria > Pseudomonadota > Alphaproteobacteria > Rhizobiales > Stappiaceae > Roseibium. Next base: position 1,762,427 of record NZ_OZ246971.1, on the reverse strand, counting down.
GCCGTCCGGGTCGAGACTGCGGGCGGCTTCATGGATGCGGTCGGAGCCGGAAACGTGGTCCTTGCTGGTCAGGACCGCCTGACCGCCATGGTCCCTGATCGCCTCGGCAATGGAGGCATCGTCGCAGGCAACGGCGACCGGGCCGATATCGGCGTGCTGGGCCTGCTCCATGACCCGGACGATCATCGGCTTTCCACATATGTCCGCAAGCGCCTTGTTTGGCAGCCGCGTTGCGGCCAGGCGGGCGGGAATTATCACCAGTGCTGCTGTCAATCCGGTCTCCATTCGGGCGGTGCGCGCAATTTTCGTGAAAAAAAAGCCTGCCGCGTCCGTTTGTCATATCAATTGCCCTTTTAAAGCTATGGACAGCAAGGTCAAAAAATTTGTAGGTTCCGGCGAAATTACATAAAGCTGATAGGGGTCCCGTTTTTCGGGAGCCCGGGCGCGTATGAGCTTGGAGCCGGAGAGAATGGATTCCTTCACACTGAACAAGGCCGCCGGTGCGGTTCTGATGGTTCTGATTCTGACGATGGGTGTTGGAATTGTTTCCGACGTCATTTTCCATCCGACGATCCCCGGGAAGCCGGGATACGAAATCGTGGTGGAATCGTCCCCGGATGCAACCTCGACTGTGCAGGCGGAGCCTGATGTCGTGCCAATTTCCGAGCGCCTTCTCGCTGCGTCCGCTTCCGACGGCGCCAACGTCGCGAAGAAGTGTGCGGCCTGCCACACCTTCAACGAAGGTGGTGAAAACAAGTCCGGTCCGGCCCTCTGGGACATCGTCGGCCGCAAGCCGGGCGGACACGATGGCTTCCGTTATTCTTCCGCGATGACGACCTACGGCGAAGCCAATCCGGAATGGACATACGAGTCGCTCGACAATTTCCTTGCCGGTCCCAAGAAGTACATCGACGGGACCTCCATGGGCTTCGCCGGTCTGCGCCGGCCGGAGGAGCGCGCCAACATGATCGCGTATATGCGCGAACAGTCCGGTGCTCCGAAACCGTTACCCGCGGAGTGAACGCAGCGATCCGAAACAGAGCATTGTTGTTAAAAAAGCCGGGTGTGTAGTCCGGCTTTTTTGTTGCTAAATGAAAAATTAACGAAGGTGGGGTCCGTTGTAGGACGGCGTTGGGTTGACGTCTGGCAGGGTCCACATGGGCAGACGCGCGAAACTAAAACATGTTCTAAAGCCAAGTGGGACCTGGGTGGCTTCCATTGCGGCCGCGTTTTGTTTCCTGGTGGGAATCGCACTGACGGGCTACGTCGGACTGATCGTGCGCAGTGAGCTTGTCTACCATCACAAGAGCGATGTTCTGAGCGAGGTGAACGGCGTTCGAGCACGCCTTGAGCTCGAGATCGGGCGCGCCGTGGCCCACGGCCTCGGCCTTCGGGACTATCTCGCCGAGTTCGAGGGCCGCGCATTCGAACCGGACACCTTCCGAAATATCGCCACGGAACTGATCAACGCAAACCCCGGCATCCGCTCGATCGGCATCGCGCCTGGAAACATTCTGCAGGCCGTTTATCCGCTTGCACCGAATGAAGGTGCCGTTGGACTTGACTACCGCTCGAATGCGGCCCAGTGGCCGGCGGTCGAACAGGCAATGCGTTCCAGGGAAATCGTTGTATCGGGTCCGGTCGATCTTGTTCAGGGTGGACGCGCGCTACTGGTCCGCATCCCCGTTTATCCGGCACGCTACACCAGCCAGCCGCTTGCCGAGCGCACATACTGGGGCGTTGCCACGCTGGTCCTGGACGAGGTGAAGCTGCTGGCGTCCGCCGGCGCCCTGTCCGTTCCCGAAGGCATCCGGATCTCGGTGATGTCGAAACCGGAAGACGGCGGCGCACCGGAACGGCTGTTCGGCGACGCGATCCCCGCCGGCGTGGAGCCGGTCGGCGCACCGCTGCTCTTGCCCGGCAATGTCGAGTGGCAGCTTCTGGGCTACCCTGTCGAAGGCTGGCGGAGCACCGGCAGGGAAGTGTGGATCACGCAGTTTGTCGGCAGCGTCCTGGCCCTGGTTTTCAGCGTCATGGCGTTCCTGCTCATCAGCGAAATCTACCGGGCGAGATCGATTGCATTGCACGATCCGCTGACCGGGCTCGCCAACAGGCGCCTTCTGGAAGAGCGCATGAACCAGCTGGTGGCCATGTGCGACAGGTCCGGCGTGGGCTTCGAGATCTTCTACGTGGACCTGGACGCTTTCAAACCGGTCAACGATCACTACGGGCACTCCGTCGGCGACCAGCTCCTGATCGAGATCGGACGGCGCCTGCAGAACCAGACGCGCGAATATGACACGGTGGCGCGCGTGGGCGGCGATGAATTCATCGTGCTCACCCCCGGCAACATGCGGCAGGCGGAAAAGGAAACCTTCGTTGCCCGCCTGTCGGAGCGGGTGAATGCCGCGTTCCAGTTCTCCGGTGCGCAAATCGACATAAGGGCGAGCATTGGCAGCGCAGGCTACCCGATGGATGCCGCCACCATCAGCGACCTCCTGCGCGTCGCCGACGCGCGCATGTATGCGCAGAAGGCCAGGTCGAAGCCTTCAACGTCGAATGTTCCCGAGGGCGGCGTTCCCCAAGCTGGTTAAATTTCTGTCATAATGGCATCCAGCAGGTGACGTTTGTTCGGCTGATCCCTACACTGTTTCACAAGTAACCCTATAAATCTGGGTCTGAGGAACGGAAACGGGACGGAGAAACCGATAGTGTTTTCACGGCGTCTATTTAACAACGCGGCCGCGGCGGTCGGGTTTTTCAGTGTAGTTTCTTTCGCGGCGGTGCCGGCCGGACTGGCCAATACGGCCGAGCCTGAATGGCAACACGCAACGGCATTGACCGGAACACCCGGTTACAGCGCGGACGCCGCCCATTTCGACTATGTCAATCCGGACGCTCCGAAAGGCGGTCTGCTGCGCTTGTCGACGAGCGGCGGTTTCGACACATTCAATCCGATCCTGCCCAAGGGCAACGTCGCGCCGGGCATCAATCTCATCTACGACAGCCTGATGGAACAGGCGCTCGACGAAGCCGACATCAGCGCCCAATACGGGGTCATTGCCGAGGCGATGCGCTACCCGGAAGATTATTCCTGGGTCGAATACCGGCTCAACCCGGCCGCCAGGTGGCATGACGGCAAGCCGATCACGCCGGAAGATGTCATCTGGTCGTTCGAGAAGGCGACCGAACTCAATCCGCGCCAGCGGTTCTACTACCAGAATGTGACATCGGCAGAGGAACTGCCCGGAGGCGTGGTCAGGTTCGAATTCGATACGGCGAACAACCGCGAATTGCCGCACATTGTCGGACAGGTGCTCGTGATGCCGAAGCACTGGTGGACCGGCACCAATGACAAGGGTGAAACGAGGGATATCGGCGCCAGCACCCTGGAGCCGCCGCTGGGGTCGGGGCCTTACGCGATCAAGAGCTTTGAACCGAACCGCCAGGTTGTTTACGAGCGGGTCGACGATTATTGGGGCGAAGACCTTCCGATCCGGGTCGGCACGAACAATTTCGGCGAGATACGCTACGATTCCTATCTGGACAGCACCGTCCAGCTCGAAGCCTTCAAGGGCGACCAGTTCGACTGGCGGTCTGAAAACGTGGCGAAAAACTGGTCGACGGGCTACCGGACACCGGCAGTCGATCAGGGCAGAATTCTGCTGGAAACCTTCCCGGACAAGGGCAGCGGGCTGATGCAGGCCTTCGTTCCGAATCTGCGGCGCGAAAAGTTCCAGGACGAACGCGTTCGCCGTGCCATGAACTATGCCTTCGATTTTGAATCGACCAACCGGACCGCGTTCTTCGATCAGTACAAGCGCATCGATTCCTACTTTGCCGGAACCGAACTTGCCCATTCCGGTCTTCCGGAAGGCAAGGAACTGGAAATTCTGGAAAGCGTCCGCGACCTGTTGCCGGCCGATGTCTTCACCGAAGCTTACGAAAACCCCGTCGGCGGCGATCCGCAGACGATGCGCGGCAATCTGCGCGAGGCCTTCAATCTCCTGAAGGAAGCCGGCTACGAGCTGAAAAACGGGAAGCTTGTCAGCAGCCAGACCGGCGAACCTTTCACCATCGAGTTCGTGTCCAACGATCCCAACTCCGAACGGTACGTGCTGCCCTTCGCGGCGAACCTGAAGCGCCTCGGGATCGACATGTCCTACCGGGTACTGGACACGCCGCAATACATCAATCGGATCCGCAGCCGCGATTTCGACATGACGACACTCGGAATGGCCCAGTCCCTGTCTCCGGGCAACGAGCAGCGGGATTTCTGGGGGTCGGAAGCCGCCGACAAGCAGCAGTCCTACAATTACGCGGGGATCAAGGATCCGGGCATCGACGCGCTCATCGAGAAGGTGATCTTCGCCAAGGACCGGGAAACGCTGGTGGCCGCGACCCGGGCGCTCGACCGGGTCCTGATGCACGGCAATTACGTCATCCCGCAGTGGTATATCGACACCTACAGGACCGCGCGGTGGGACCGTTTCGGACACCCGGACAACATTCCGGAGTTCACGCATGGCTTCCCGACGATCTGGTGGTATGACGAAGCGAAGGCTGAAAAGACGGGGGTGGCGAAATGAGCGCTGTCTCGACCCCGACCCGGAGGCAATTGCTCAAGCTGTCGGGTGCTGCGGCGCTCGCCGGATCCTTGCCCATCGGGACCACGTCCGGCTGGGCCGCCGGAACGTCCGCAGGCAAGCCCCAGCATGGTTTGTCGGTGTTCGGCGATCTCAAATACGGTCCCGATTTCACGCATTTCGAATACGCGAACCCCGACGCGCCAAAGGGCGGAACCTTCATCTTCCAGGCTCCCTACTGGTACTACAATCAGAACACCCTGACCTACAACACGTTCAATTCCTTCATCTTGAAGGGTGATGCACCGCCGCGCATGGAACTGTGCTTCGACACGCTGATGGTGCGGGCCTACGACGAACCTGACGCCATGTACGGCCTTCTTGCCGAGACGGTGGAGGTCTCCGAAGACGGCAACACCTACACGTTCAACCTGCGGCCGGAAGCGCGTTTCCACGACGGTTCGAAACTGACGGCCGAGGACGTCGCCTTTTCGCTGATGCTGCTCAAGGGAGACGGGCATCCGCAGATCAGCCAGAACATCCAGGAATTGCTGGATGCCGAGATCCTGGACGAATACCGGGTTGCGCTGCATTTTTCCGGCAATCAGTCGCGGCAACTGCCGTTGCTCGTTGCCGGTCTGCCGATTTTTTCCAAGCGCTACTACACCGCCTATGATTTCAAGCAGAGCACGCTGACATCGCCTTTGTCGTCGGGCCCCTACAAGGTCGGCAAACACGCGGTCGGGCGCTATGTCGAATACCACCGGGTCGAGAACTATTGGGGAAATGATCTGGCAGTCCTGAAGGGACAGAAGAACTTCGACGTGATCCGCGTTGATTTCTACCGCGATCTGCAGGTGTCGTTCGAGGCCTTCAAGAAAGGCGAAATGACCTATCGCGAGGAGTTCCGGTCCAAATTCTGGGCGACGGAGTACACTTTCCCGGCCGTTGTCGAAAAGCGCGTGGTCAAGAAGGAGTTTCCGGACGGACGCCCCTCCGGTGCGCAGGGCTGGTTCATCAACACGCGCCGGGAGAAGTTCAAGGACCCGCGTGTCCGCCGCGCGCTCAGCTACGCGTTTGATTTTGAGTGGTCGAACAAGAACCTGTTCTACGATCTTTATCAGCGGACCGAGTCCTTTTTCGAGAACTCGGACATGAAGGCGGAAGGACTGCCCGCGCCGGACGAACTGGCGCTGTTGGAGCCCTACCGCGACAAGCTCCCCGAGAGCGTCTTTGAAACCGCATATATTCAGCCTGTCAGCGACGGGTCCGGATTTGACCGGAAACTGCTCAGGCAGGCCAACGACCTCCTCAAGGAAGCCGGCTACGAACGTCAGGGCACCAGCCTGGTCGGTCCGGACGGACAGCAGTTGACGATCGAGTTCCTGAACAATTCGCCCGCTTTCGAGCGCATCATCAATCCGTTCATCAAGAACCTGGAACGTCTCGGGGTGAACGCCACGTTCCGGCTTGTGGACCCGGCGCAATATCAGTCGCGACTGAACGACTATGATTTCGACATTTGCTCGCGGCGCTATTCCCTGAACGCAACGCTTTCCGAGGCGATCCGCACGTCCTGGGGGTCCAAGGCCGCGGCAACACCGGGAACCTACAACATCGCCGGTATTTCCGACCCCGTTGTCGATGCTCTGATCGACAAGGCCCTGGAAGCCGACACGCGCGAGGAGATGGTCGTGGCGGCGCGCGCGCTCGACCGGGTCCTCAGATCCGGCCACTACTGGGTGCCGCAATGGTTCAAACCTGTGCATAACGTTGCGGTATGGGACATGTTCGGACACCCGGACGTCACGCCACGCTATTTCTTTCCGGTGGAAGATCTCTGGTGGATAGACCAGGAAAAAGCGGAAAAGATCGGCAAAGCCGGGTAAAACCTGAATGTGGCAGTGTCAGTGCGCTTCATAAGTCCAAGGAAAAAGGGAACGAAATAACCCCATGGGCGCCTATATCCTACGCCGTGTCCTATTGATGATACCGACCCTCGTCGGGATCATGGCCATCAACTTCATCATCATCCAGTTCGCGCCCGGCGGGCCGGTGGAACGGGTGATTGCGCAGCTCCAGGGAACGGATGTGTCGGCGACCGCCAGGATCAGCGGCGGGGGCAGCGACTTTTCAGCGACCGGCAACGAGGCCTCGGGAGGGAGCGGGACTGCGGGCGATGCGGTCACGTCCAAGTATCGCGGTGCCCAGGGCCTCGACCCGGAATTCATCAAGGAACTGGAAGCGCAGTTCGGTTTCGACAAGCCGCCGCTCGAAAGATTCCTGACGATGCTCTGGAACTACGCCCGGTTCGATTTTGGCGAGAGCTATTTCCGGGACATCCGCATCATCGATCTCATCAAGGAAAAACTGCCGGTCTCCATCTCGCTCGGGCTCTGGATGACCCTGATTTCCTACATGATCTCGATCCCGCTCGGCATCCGCAAGGCGGTCAAGGACGGCAGCCGCTTCGACATCTGGACATCCGGGATCATCATCATCGCCTACGCGATCCCCGGGTTCCTGTTTGCGGTGCTTCTCATTGTCCTGTTCGCCGGCGGGTCGTTCTGGGATTTCTTCCCCTTGCGCGGGCTGACCTCGGACAACTGGGCGGAGCTGTCCTGGTACGCAAAGATCATCGATTACTTCTGGCACCTGGTCCTGCCGCTGATCGCCCTGTCTCTCTCGGCTTTCGCGACCCTGACGCTGCTGACCAAAAACTCGTTCCTCGATGAAATTCGAAAACAGTATGTCATCACCGCGCGGGCGAAGGGGCTTGGGGAAAGCCAGGTTCTCTACGGCCACGTTTTCCGGAACGCGATGCTGATCGTGGTGGCCGGGTTCCCGGGTGCCTTCATCTCGGCCTTCTTCGCCGGGTCACTCCTGATCGAGCAGATCTTCTCGCTCGACGGACTGGGGCTTCTCAGCTTCGAATCGGTGATCAACAGGGACTATGCCGTCGTCTTCGCAACCCTTTACATCTTTGCCCTGATGGGTCTCATCGTGAACCTGATCTCGGACCTGACCTACACCTGGATCGATCCCCGGATCGACTTTGAAAGCCGGGAGGTGTGATCCATGGATACACGCCTTAACAAGGATCTCGAGGGGGCAGGATACGATGTCCTGAACCCGCTGCCGGAAGAAACGGCACCGCCGCCTGTCAAGCGGGGCCTTTCGCCGATCAACCGGCGCAGGCTCGAGAATTTCAAGGCGAACCGGCGCGGGTACTGGTCCTTGTGGATCTTTCTCGTCCTGTTCTTCATGACCCTGTTTTCCGAGTTTCTGGTCAACGACCGGCCGATCGTGGCCATGTACAAGGGCGAGTTCCTGACGCCGGTCTTCACCGAGTATCCGGAAGAGAAGTTCGGCGGATTTCTGGCGACCACGGACTTCCGCGATCCGTTTATCCAGGAGGAAATCAACGCCAACGGCTGGATGATCTGGCCGCCGGTGCGCTACTCCTACAACACGGTCAACAACGAGATACCGGTTGCTGCCCCGTCTCCGCCAACCTGGATGATTCCCAAGGCGGAGCGCTGCGTTCAGTACCCGTTGGGAGACGAGGACCCGAACTGCACCCTTGGGAATTGGAACTGGCTCGGGACGGACGATCAGGGCAGGGACGTCGTCGGCAGGTTGTTTTACGGCTTCAGACTGTCCGTCCTGTTCGGACTTGCACTGACGCTTGCCTCGTCGGTCATCGGCATCGCGGCGGGGGCGACGCAAGGTTATTACGGCGGATGGGTCGATCTGGGCTTCCAGCGCTTCACCGAGATCTGGTCTGCGATGCCGACCCTCTATCTCATCCTGATCATTTCATCGGTGCTCACACCCGGCTTCTGGGTGCTATTCTCGATCCTGCTCGCCTTTTCCTGGATTGCTCTCGTCGGCGTGGTCCGCGCGGAGTTCCTGAGGGGGCGGAACTTTGAATATATCTCCGCCGCGCGGGCGCTCGGGGTCTCCAATCCGGTGATCATGTGGCGGCACCTGCTTCCCAACGCCATGGTCGCGACCCTCACGTTCATGCCGTTCATCCTGAACGGATCCATCTCGACGCTCACGGCGCTGGATTTTCTCGGGCTGGGTCTGCCGCCCGGATCACCGTCACTCGGCGAGCTTCTGCGCCAGGGAAAGAACAACCTCAATGCGCCCTGGCTCGGCCTTACCGGTTTCTTCGTTCTGTCGATCATGCTGAGCCTGTTGATCTTTATCGGCGAAGCCGTGCGCGACGCCTTCGACCCGCGCAAGAGCCTGGCGCAGGGAGGTGCCAATGGCTAGCCGCACGCTCATCTCAGTCAAGGACCTCTCGGTCGCCTTTGCCCAGGGCAACGGCCAGTCGCTCGCCGTCGACAGGATTTCCTTCGACATCGACAAGGGCGAGACGATCGCGCTGGTCGGTGAAAGCGGCTCCGGCAAGTCCGTGTCCGCGCTTTCGATCCTGAAGCTGCTGCCCTATCCGGCGGCGTCCCACCCATCCGGCGAGATCCTGATGAACGGTCAGGACCTTCTGAAGGCGAGCGACAACGAGTTGCGCAAGATTCGCGGCAATGCGGTGTCAATGATCTTCCAGGAACCGATGACCTCGCTCAATCCGTTGCACACGGTCGAAAAGCAGATTTCGGAAGTGTTGCGTATCCACCGGGGCATGGGCGAAGCGCAGGCGCGCAAGCGGGTGCTGGAGTTGCTCGACCAGGTCGGCATCCGCGAGGCGGAGACCAGGCTGAAATCCTATCCGCACCAGTTGTCGGGCGGACAGCGTCAGCGTGTCATGATCGCCATGGCGCTCGCCAACGAACCCGACCTGCTGATTGCCGATGAACCGACGACCGCGCTCGACGTGACCGTGCAGGCACAGATCCTGGAGCTCCTGAAGAAACTGCAGCGTCGGCAGGGCATGGCCATGCTGTTCATCACCCACGATCTCGGCATCGTGCGCAAATTCGCGGACCGCGTCTGCGTGATGACGGATGGCAAGATCGTGGAACAGGGCCCGGTCGCGGATATCTTCGACAATCCGCAGCACGACTACACCAAGCATCTTCTGGCCGCCGAGCCGAAGGGAGAACCGCCCGAGACGGACAAGTCCAAGCCGGTCGTGGTGCAGGCGGAGGATCTGAAAGTCTGGTTCCCGGTCAAGCGTGGCCTGCTGCGCAAGACCGTCGATCACATCAAGGCCGTCGACGGCATCGATATCGAGGTCAGGCAGGGACAGACACTGGGGATCGTCGGCGAGAGCGGGTCCGGCAAGACGACCCTCGGTCTGGCGATCCTGCGTATGATCTCGTCGACCGGACGGATTTCATTCGACGGCAACGAGATACAGCAGAACTCGTGGAAGCAGATGAAGCCTCTGCGCCGGGATATGCAGATCGTCTTCCAGGATCCCTTCGGCGCCTTGTCGCCGCGCATGTCTGTCGCCGATATCGTCGGCGAGGGACTGCAGGTTCATTTCCCGGAAATGTCCTATGAGGACAGGGACCGGAAAGTTGCCCAGGCCCTGGTCGAAGTCGGGCTGGAGGCTGGTATGCGGCATCGCTACCCGCACGAATTTTCGGGCGGTCAGCGGCAGCGGATCTCGATTGCGCGCGCAATGGTTCTGGAACCCAAGTTCGTCATGCTCGACGAACCGACCTCCGCACTCGACATGAGCGTGCAGGCCCAGGTGGTCGATCTGCTGCGCGATCTGCAAAAGGCGCATGGCCTCGCGTACCTGTTCATCTCCCATGATCTCAAGGTCGTGCGGGCGCTTGCGAACGAGGTGATCGTGATGCGGCAGGGCAAGGTCGTGGAGGCCGGGCCGTCCGAGCAGATATTCGATGCACCGGAGACCGACTACACCCGCGCGCTCATGGCCGCCGCGTTCCGCCTGGAAACGGCACCGGAAGGCGTTGTGAACGCCTGATCTAGAGCATCGGGCTTGCTTTGGGAAATCAGCGGGCACTCAGCCCGCACGCGACCCTGTGCGCTTGCCCGCAAGACGCAGGGCATAGGCAAGCGCCGCGTTCTCGTCCAGCGGTTCGGAGAAGAAATATCCCTGGCCGAGATCTGCGCCGGTTGACATCGCGAGGTCCAGCTGGGCCTGGTTTTCAATCCCTTCGACGACCACGTCCTTGTTCAGGCCCTTCGCCATTTCCACGATTTTGACGAACAGGAAGTGTTTTTCACTGTCTTTCGCGATGTCCTGCAGGAAAGAGCGGTCGATCTTGATTTCGTCGAAGACCAGTTGCTGCAGGTAGCGCAGAGACGAATATCCGGTTCCGAAATCGTCCAGGGCAACCCGGATGCCGTTCGCGCGCAGGCTGCTCAGGCTCTCGTTTGCCGAAGTAACATTTTCGACAAGCACGCTTTCCGTCACCTCGATCGTGAGACAGGCGGGAGACAGGTTGGTCTGGTTCAGGCAGCTGACGATCTTGTCAGCAATATTGGGTGTCCGGAAACCGAGAGCGGAAATGTTCGAACTGATCCTCACGGGCGCGCCGGTCCGGGACGATGCCGCGACGGCGAAGCGCGCACCGTTCATGAGCGTCGCGAGATCCAGGTCGAGAATGGTGCCGGTTTCTTCTGCGATCCTGACAAATTCGCTCGGGCAGACGGATTTCGAATCCAGGTTCCAGCGCGCCAGGGTCTCGAACTCGACGGGTCTTCCGGTTGAAAGACAGACTTTGGGCTGAAAGACGACATTCAGCTCGTCACGCTTGATGGCCTGGGGGAGCGCCGAGGTTATGAGCGATCGGCGTTTCAGGTCCTGAAGGATGCTTTCGTTGAATTGGCAGAACTGGTTCTTGCCGCCATTTTTTGCGGCGTAGAGCGCTGCATCGGTGTGTTTCAGCAGCCCCGAAATGTCATGGTGACGTCCTGGCGCACAGATGCAAAGACCAACAGACGAGCTTGGTCGAATCGCGCAGCCGTTGTGCGTTACCTGGCAACCGATGAATTCAACGAGTCGCGATCCGAGTGCATGCATCGACGGGTATGTCGCTGACAGCGGAATGATCATGGCGAATTCATCGCCGCCCAGCCGGGCGGCCAGCCCGCCGCCTTCGACGGAAATCTGTTTGAGCCTCGTTCCAACCGCGACCAGCAACGCATCCCCGGCATCGTGGCCCATCGTGTCGTTGACCGCCTTGAACTCATCGAGATCGATCAGGGCGACAAAGAAGGCCGTTTCAAGATCCCCGGCACACAGTTCCTTCAGCCTGTCCATGAAAACGGAGCGCCTGGCCAGTCCCGTCAGGGAGTCGTGCGACAGGACGAAGTTGGAGTGGGCTTCCGCTTCTCTTTGCTGCCGCTCCAGTTTGACCTGACCTTCGAGTTCGACAATCGCTCGTGTCCGGCGGTGTTCCCGGGTTGCCAGCAGTTGGTAGCCGAAAAGCAGGAGCCCAAAGGCAACCCCGGCGTAGCCAAGGCCCCGCACGACGTAGGCTGTCAGATCCGATTCCACGACGAAGGCACCCATCACGTCTCCAACGGCGTAACGGTTGGTGCCCAGCTCCCGGTTGTGACAGGAAACGCAGACTTGCGATCGGGCAAATGTCGGAAAGATCGAGCGCCCGATCACGCGCCAGTCTTCAACGCGCAGCTCTTCATGAATGCTTGCGTCCCTGGTTCCGGCAATGCGATCAATTTCATCGGCGACATGCGGAAGATGTTCCGTCAGGCCGAGCTCAGCTCCCGGGCGGCCCGGGACCCTTACCGTTACGGGTGCATGGCTGGTATTGCCGAGCCGGGCCTGGAGAAAGGTTTCCAGACCCATGCGCCTGAATGCCGCCGGTAGTGGCATGCCTTCGGAATGTTCTTCCGCATACTGTCCGACGAAAGCCTCGGCGAGTTGGACAATTCGGGCCCTGTCATCCGCTTCGGTGCGGCTGAATTCCCAAAGGGAAACCGAAAAGAAGGAAAGCGCGAGCACCAGCGCGCCGGTGAAAACCAGAGACGCAGATCCAAGAGACTGGTGCCGAAAGGGTCCCATACGAGCCAGTTTCGCTAATAGTATCAGTATTTCGGCTAATATTACATGAGCCTGATTACCGAACCATTGCGCATCGATCAGATTTTGCTTTGTTTCCTGAAAGATTTATTAAGGGTATTTTATCCAACCCAGCAAGTCGCGAAGAAACCATTCTTTTCCTGGTCCTTGCCGATGGACCGGCGTGTCTTGAAGCCGATCAGCCCGTCGGCGCCGCCGACATCATGGCCGAGACCTTCAAGACGAACCTGGAGATTGCGCACGGCTCCGCGGGTCGTGTCCTTCATCGGTTTCCAGCTCGCGACGAAGGGCTTGTTGCTGCCGTAACGGTCAGCAAGGTGGCCGACGAAAAGCGCGTAGGTGTCGCTCTCGTTGTATTCCTTGAGGACGTAGAAATTTTCGGTGGCTATGAAAGCCGGACCGTAGCGGCCTGCGGGCAGCAGAATGTTGCCTGGACGGTTGATCTCATTGTCCGGGAAGGGTTTGCCGCTGACACGCTTGACGCCTTCACCGACAAACCGGGATATTTTCTGCCGGTTGTCCGGGCCCTCGCGGGTGCAGGAGACCGTTTCCGGAAGATGGACCTCATATCCCCAGTCGCGGCCTTTCTGCCAACCATGTGCGGCAAGGTAATTGGCGATCGAGGCCATCGTATCGACCTGGGACGTCCAGATGTTGCGTTTGCCGTCGCCGTCGAAGTCGACGGCATATTTCAGGTAGGAAGACGGCAGGAATTGCGGTTGCCCCATGGCCCCGCCCCAGGAGCTGCGCATGGCCCTGCGGGAGACGTCGCCTTTCTGAAGGATTTTCAGCGCGGCGATCAGCTCTCCTTTGAAGAAGTCGGCGCGCTGGCCCATGAAGGCCTGCGTCGCCAGCACCCGAAGGGCGTCATGCGGGATCTTGGCGCCGCCATAGCCGGATTCGCGCGCCCAGATCGCCAGGATGATCCGCTTGGGAACACCGTATTTCGCCTCGATTCTCTGAAGCGTTGCAGCATGTTTCTGCATGAGGCGGCGGCCACCGGGGACCAGCGAATTGAACTGGCTGTCCCGGAAGTAGCGTTGCGGCGACCGGAATTCGGCCTGGAAATTGATTTTTGGCGGAGCGCCCTTGCCGCCCGGTTCGACAAGGCCCGGCAGCGACGTATCCGGCGTCAGCCCTGCCAGTTCCCTGTCCAGTGTTGCCTGTGACACACCGGCCCGTTTTGCTTCGGGGACGACGGTCTCGTTCAGAAACTGACGGAACTGGGCATCGTATTTTCCCGCATTTGCACTGCCGGCAAGGGCAACGAGCGGTATCAGAAGCGCGGCAAGGGTAAATGTCAGACCTCGGATCACGGCAGGCTCCAGCAATTGAATCTCGGCGGCAAGCTTAGCACGGCGTGCGGCGAAGTCCGACCGGCATCAGACCTCGATCCAGCTTAGATCACCCGCCGCCTGTGTCGTCAGCCAGTCTTTTTCGAACCGGTACCAGCTGCCGCCGCGCTTCTGGTCATGCGACCTGGATATCGCCGTTCCCATCAGGTGGCACATCAGCAGTGTGCCTGCCGCCCCGTGACCGGCAAAGAGAACGGGCGTCTCCGGCGCGATGCCCGCAATGACGTCCCTCACGCCGTTCAGGATGCGTGCCTGTGCGTCGACCGCCCGTTCCCAGCCTCGCACGGAAATTGCGGGATCGGCGAAGAATTGGTCCGCGACCGCCTCGAATTCGGCAGGGGGCAGGAAGCCGGTCGCCGATCTGTCGTTCTCGTGAAGATCCGCGCGCACGAGCGGTGTGAGTTCCTGTTTTGCGGCGAAATACGCCGCGGTCTCGATTGCTTTCGTTTCCCCGCTGGAGACGACTGCGCCGATCCCGGAAGCGAACGGGAGCCCGGTCGCCTGTTGCGCGCGCGCGCGGCCAACCTCCGAAAGGCCCCATTGCGGGACGGGGACATTCGGGTCAATCGCGACCTCGGGATGGGTCAGATAAACGCACCAGGTCATCACAGACGCTCTTCAAGCCAGCCGACGATCAGCTCGTAGGCGATGGAGATGGATGGCGGTATCCGGTGTTCCTCCGGATGGGTGCCGTCGATCATCTGGCGCACCTCCGCCCGGTCGCACCATTTGCACGCCTCCAGTTCGTCATCGGCGATCTCGATGTCGAGGGACGTTGCCGTGCCGATGCAGCCAAGCATGAGATTGGCGGGAAACGGCCAGGGCTGGTTGGAAACCAGGGCGACCTCGCCGACCCGGATCCGGCTTTCCTCGAAGACCTCGCGTCTGACCGCCGCCTCGATTGTTTCCCCGGGTTCCATGAAGCCCGCCAGCGTGGTGTAGACGCCTTCCGGCAAACGTGCGGGCCGTCCGAGCAGGGCGCGGTCTTCGTGTGTGATCAGCATGATCACGCAAGGATCGGTGCGCGGGAAATGGGGGGCGCCGCAGGATGGGCAGTCGCGCCGGTATCCTCCTTCGGCCATGTGGGTTTTCGCGCCGCACCTGGAGCAGTGCTGGTGGGTCCGGTGCCAGTGGATCAGCGCGCGCGCCTGGGCAAGGACGCTGAGATCTTCGGTCGAAAAGGCGTTCTGGAGCGCAAGGTTGCGCAGGTCCTGAACGAGCAGGTTCTCGTTTGCTTCCAGATCCTCGTCGCTGCAGGGCAATGTCGTCGCGAACAGGGCCTGGCCGCTGTCCGGGCGCAGTCCCAGGAACACCATTTCGTCGGCGCTTGCGCCGAGCCTCAGTGCCGATTCAAGATCGTGTCCGATGGCTTTCTCGGCTTCCTTCCGAAAGACCAGCGTCTTGTCCGTGGACAGCACGACCCGCGTCTCGGCAAGGTCGAGCAGGCCTTTCAGGTAGCTGATTTCACTGCGCCGTTCCGACTGCCTGTCGAGGGTGTTGTCGATAAAGCTCATCTCCATTGCCTGGAGACTGGCGGCGGCTGGTCGCATGGTCGTGTCCCTGAAAATTTTTTGGGAAGGAAAACATTTGCGCGGACTTTAGGGCCGCACGGATGGTGTGTCCAGCGCGGCCTATTGCGCGTCGGCGAGCGCGTCCCTGAGATCCCCGATCAGCCGGTCGGCGTGGTCGGTCTCATAATCTGCCGGCGGAACGACGCCCCAGACGGGACCGGGCCATGCGCTGTCATTGCGGAACCGTGCGATCACATGCACATGAAGCTGCGGCACCTGGTTGCCAAGCGCGCCGACATTCAGTTTCTCGCACTCCGTGACCGTTCTGAGCGCACTGCTGGACAGCGCAATTTCCCGCATCAGCTGCATCTGGTCGCCGTCATCGAGATCGATGATCTCGACGAGGTCGGATTTGCGTGGCACGAGCAACAGCCAGGGATAATTGGCATCCTTCATCAGCCGCACCGAGGACAGCGGCAGATCGGCGACAAAAAGGCTGTCACCTTCAAGGCGTGGGTTGAGGGCAAAGGAAGTCATGGTCGGGTGTCCGGTTGCTTCGGTCAGCGGACGCCCGAAGTCGAGGAGCCCGCGAAAATTGCATTTGTCCAGCATATGGGTAGATTGCGCGCGAAGCGAAGCTGTTTTCGTGAACATTCCCGCCACCTCGACATTTCCGGACGACGCCATGCCCCTTGAGACAATCCTCAGTTTTGCACTTGTCGCCGCGCTTCTTGTCATGTCACCCGGACCGAATGGTGTCCTCATCGCGAAGACCGTGCCGACATCCGGAAAGGCAGCGGCGGCCTTCAACATCGCAGGCTTCGTCGTTGCGTTCTTCCTGCATGGAACGCTCTCGATCCTGGGCATCTCCGTGATCCTCGTGCATTCGGCAGAGGCGTTTTTCGTCGTTAAGATGCTGGGAGCGGCTTACTTGGTCTGGATCGGCCTGAAAGCGCTCCGCGATGCCCTCACCGGACGCGTGCTTGCGTCCGGCCCCGTTGCCCCGGCCCGGCGCCGGCGCACCATGATCCGGGCTTGCGGCGAGGGGTTTCTGACCAATGCGCTGAACCCGAAGGTCTCCATGTTCTACCTCGCCGCCTTTCCGCAGTTCATTCCCGAGGGGGCGGGCGCTGTGGCGGCGGCCTTCTCTCTGGTTGCCGTGCATGCGCTGATCAACGTCATCTGGTTCGGGGCGATGGTGCTTCTGCTCTCCCGGGTCACGAAAGCTGCCGGGAGCCCGGCCTTCCAGCGCTGGCTGAAAGGCATTACCGGTCTCGTGTTCATGGGATTCGGTCTGAAACTGGCGACCTTGCGGCCCTGACGCGGCCGTTTCCCCGGCAAACAAAAAACCTCTGGCAGCCCCTTGCCAAACCCCAGGGGGCATCTGATATAAAGCGCTCGGGAGGTTGGTGGTGGACGAGCCACTCGCCAACCGGGTCAGGTCCGGAAGGAAGCAGCCCTAACGAGCCTCGGCACGGGTCGCCGTGCCAGCCTCCCACCCTCATGAAACCCGCACGATTTGCGGCGGCCGCCTCCGGGCGGCATTTTTGTTTGTGCAGGCGCCAGGGTCACCTTTGACAGGTCCCGTCATGTGCGATCCGCATTTCACAGAAAAACGCAATCTTGCCGTCCCCATTTTCGAAAAAGACGGTATGGTGCCGCTCATGGACGAGTCAGGTTTTCCGCAGGAAGGTGCGCCCGCACCGGCGACGAACAACAATTCCGATTCCGGCGATCACCGCCAGGACGGTGCGTACCGTGTCCTGGCGCGCAAATACCGGCCGAAGAATTTTGAGGATCTGGTCGGCCAGGAGCCCATGGTGCAGACGCTGGAAAACGCGTTTGAGACCGGGCGGATTGCCCAGGCCTGGATGCTCACCGGGGTGCGCGGTGTCGGCAAGACAACCACCGCAAGGATTCTGGCGCGTGGCCTGAATTACGAGATTCCCGGAGAAGCGGAAAAACCGACCGTCAAGCTCGAACGCGAAGGCACCCATTGCAAGGCGATCATGGAAGGCCGTCATGTCGACGTGATCGAAATGGATGCGGCCTCCCACACGGGCATCAACGACATACGCGAGATCATCGACGCGGCGCGCTACCGCCCGGCGACGGCGCGCTACAAGGTCTACATCATCGACGAAGTACACATGCTGTCCAACGCGGCCTTCAACGGCTTGCTCAAGACGCTCGAGGAACCGCCCGAGCATGTGAAATTCATCTTTGCGACGACCGAGATCCGCAAGGTGCCGATCACGGTGCTGTCGCGCTGCCAGCGCTTTGATCTGAGACGGATCGACCAGTCCAAGATGATCGGTCTGTTGCGCCGGATCGCCGACGCGGAAAACATCCGGATTTCAGATGAGGCGCTTTTGCTGATTGCCCGGGCCGGCGAGGGGTCCGCGCGCGATTCCCTGTCCCTGCTCGATCAGGCCATGGCGCATGAAACCGGCGCGATCGAAGCGGACGATCTGCGCCAGATGCTCGGGCTTGCCGACAGGGCACGCGTCATCGATCTGTTCGGGCACCTGATGTCGGGGCACATCGAAGACGCACTTTCAGAACTTCAGGCCCAATATGATGTCGGCGCGGATCCTGCGATCGTGCTGACGGATCTTGCCGATTTCACCCATCTGGTCACCCGCATGAAGGTGGCACCCAAATCGGCGGACGAGGCCACGGTCACGGAAGCCGAACGCGCGCGCGGCAAGGACTTCGCCGAGAAGATTTCCGTGCGCCTGCTCTCGCGCGCCTGGCAGATCCTGCTGAAGGGTGTCCAGGAGGTTCAGACCGCGTCGAAACCCCTGCAGGCGGCCGACATGGTGCTGGTCCGCCTTGCCTACGCGATCGATCTTCCTGATCCGGGCGAGTTGCTGACCCAGGTGAAAAACGGCCAGAACCCGCTGGCCGCGGCGTCAGGCTCTGCCGGGCAGGGCGGTCACGGGGCCGGCCCGTCCGGCGGCGGCGCCCAGGCAATGGCGGTCGGCATGCCGCCGCCGCCCGGAAATCACGGTCCGGGTGACGGCGGAGGTGCACCGTCAATGCAGGCGGCCGGCAGGCCGCAGCTTGCGGCGATAAGCGGCGGTTTGCCGGACCAGGCCCCGGTCACCGGCAAGGCTGAAACGCAGCCGCAGCATATGTCGGAAACAATGCTATCCGCGCTGAAGAACCTTTACGATTGCGCCGCCCTTGCCTCGGAAAAGCGCGATATTCCGATGAAGGTCGCCATTCAGCGGCAGATGCGCCTGGTGAAGTTCGAGCCCGGCAAGATCGAAATCCAGCCGACGGAAGACGCGCCCGCCGACATCGCGGGTGAGTTCGGCCGCAAGCTGACCGAATGGACCGGCCAGCGCTGGTTCGTTGTCGTGTCGCGCGAGCATGGCCGGCCGACCATTCACGAAGAACAGGAAGCCAATCAGCAGCAACTTCTTTCCGACGCCAAGTCGCACCCGACCGTCGCCGCCCTGCTCAGCCAGTTCCCGGGGGCGAGGGTCGTCGACGTGAAGGTGCAGGTCACCGAGGAAGACGAGGTGGCCCTGGCCGATCCGATGGTGAGCGATCCGTTGCTCAACGAGGCCCTCGGTGATGATGAAGACGATTGATCGGACGCCGTTGTTCTTCTAAATGCTGACCCCAGATAATGGACACGTGGCGCATCGCGCCTGAGAAATTGCAAGGAGAGATCCCATGGACTTCCTCAAGATGATGAAGCAGGCCAAGGAGATGCAGGAGCAGATGGGCTCGCTGCAGGAACAGATCATCGATATCGAGGTCGAGGGTGTCGCGGGCGCCGGTCTCGTGAAGGTGACGCTGAACGGCAAGAGCGACCTGAAAGGTCTCAAGGTCGACCCTTCGCTTCTGAAAGAGGACGAAGGCGAGATTCTGGAAGACCTGATCATGGCCGCGCATACCGATGCCCGCGCCAAGGTGGAAATGGCCATCCAGGAAAAGACCCAGGAACTCATGGGCGGTCTCGGACTTCCGGCCGGTATGAAACTGCCGTTTTGAGGGTCACGCTGCAGTGGCGGGGGTGGGCAAAATAACTTGGGTACCTGCCCCGCATTCGACCATTCAGGCCTATTCTCCCCATTGGAGAAAATTCCGCACTTAGAATTGGCGAAAACAGAAGGATAGTCTCTCCCGCCGGGAGAGGCCGGGTCGAAGACCCGGGGGAAGGGGCAACCCTCTTCGAGCCTCCAGCCCGTCAAAGAAGATGAGAACATGGCACAAAAGAGCGTAGCGGGACCGGAAATCGAGCGGCTGATCCAGCTTCTCGCGAAGCTGCCCGGTCTCGGGCCACGGTCCGCGCGCCGGGCCGCTCTGCATCTCATCAAGAAGAAGGACCAGCTTCTGGTGCCACTCTCCGAGGCAATGGGTGTCGCGGTCAGTGAAATAGGCATCTGTTCGGTCTGCGGCACCGTTGACACATCGGATCCCTGCACCATCTGCTCCGATCCCAAACGCGATGAAACGGTTCTCGTCGTTGTCGAGGATGTCGCCGATCTGTGGGCGCTTGAACGGGCCGGTGCCGTCAAGGCGCATTACCATGTTCTCGGCGGCACCCTGTCGCCGCTTGATGGTGTCGGCCCGGAAGACCTGAACCTGGCGTCCCTGATTGATCGCTGCGGCTCCGAAAAGTTCAACGAAGTCATCCTGGCCATCAGTGCGACGGTCGAGGGACAGACCACGGCCCACTACATCATGGATCAGCTTGCGCCGCTTGGTGTCAACGTCACCAAGCTGGCCCACGGCGTGCCGGTTGGCGGTGAACTGGATTATCTCGACGAGGGAACGCTGGCCCAGGCACTCAAAGCGCGCACGCAGTTCTAGAACGCTGTCCGGCTCGCGCGCCTCCTGGTCTCTTGCACCTTTCTGTCGCCGCACCTATGTCGGTGCTGTCGCTCACAAAGACTTGAAGGTTTCATGTTCCAAGCAGCTTCCCGCGCCATGTCGCAGGTATTCGAGCAGCCGTTTCGCAAGATTTTCTGGAAAATGCTGGGGTTCACGCTCGCGATCCTGATCGTGATCTGGTTGGCCCTGCAGGGAATCGTCAGCCATCTTCTGGGCGTCGCGGCGACCGAGTGGGGCGACGGCAGCGCCTGGATCAGCTGGACGGAATGGTCGATCTCGATCCTGACCGGCATTGGTGCGGTCTTCGTTCTCGGATTTCTGATTGCCCCGATATCGGCACTGCTTGCCGGCCTCTTTCAGGATGATATCGCCGATATCGTCGATGCCCGGGACTATCCCGCCGACCGTCCCGGCAGCGCCCTGCCGCTTTCCAAGTCCCTGGTCCAGACCATCAAGTTCACTGGTGTGGTGATTGTCGGCAACCTGTTCGCGCTGTTGCTGTTGTTGGTGCCTGGCGTCAATCTCGTCGCTTTCTTTGCCGTCAACGGCTACCTGCTGGGGCGTGAATTCTTCGAATTCGCGGCCATGCGTTACATGCCGCCTGCAGAGGCGAAGGCATTCCGCCGCGCCCGCGGCGGCACGGTTTTTCTTGCAGGACTGATCATCGCCTGCCTGCTGGCCGTCCCGATCCTCAATCTGGTGACGCCGATTTTCGCGACCATCTTCATGCTGCATCTCTACAAGAGACTTGCATCCGGCGCGGCGATCTGACGAACTGCTGCCGCTGGGTCAATGGATCCGCGCGCATGCAGGCCGGAGGATGACGATGCAGGAATTGATGCTGGAAATCGCCGAGGCGGCCGCAAACAGTGCCGACAAGGGCAAGGTGGCGACCTATATTCCCGAGCTTGCCGGCATCGACCCGGATCAGTTCGGCATCGCCGTTGCGCTCGAGGACGGGCGCCTCATGACCGCCGGTGACGCCGATGTCCCGTTTTCCATCCAGTCCGTTTCCAAGGTGTTCGCCCTTGCGCTGGCCCTTGGGCGCGTCGGCGATCAGCTCTGGTACCGCGTCGGGCGCGAGCCCTCCGGGCTGTCCTTCGATTCCATCCTGCTTCTGGAGCGGGAAGACGGGATCCCCCGCAATCCGTTCATCAATGCGGGCGCCCTGGTCACGACCGATACCTACCTCGCCGGATCCAACCCGCGCGAGGCGCTGGGGGAACTGATCCGTTTCATACGGGCTGCCGCGGACGACGACAGCATTCACATCAACGAAAAGGTGGCACAATCCGAGCTGGCGACCGGGCACCGCAATTTTTCGCTGGCGCATTATCTGGCCTCGCATGGCAACATGCGGTCCGATGTCGACAAGGTGCTCGGCACCTACTGTCACCAGTGCGCGATCGAGATGAGTTGCCGCCAGCTTGCGCTCGCCGGGCGGTTCCTGATCGAAGCGGAAACCGTGCCGGCGCTTGTCGCCGTCCAGCGCCGCCGCCGCATCAATGCCCTGATGATGACTTGCGGGCACTATGACGGCTCCGGCGACTTCGCCTTTCGCGTCGGTCTCCCCGGAAAGAGCGGCGTCGGTGGCGGCATCCTGGTGATTTCGCCGGGCCGGGCTTCGATCGCCGTCTGGTCGCCGGGTCTGAACCGCTACGGCAATTCCAAGCTCGGCACGGAAGCCATGGAGACCTTCGCAAAACGGACCGGCTGGTCCGTGTTCGGCTGAGTGCAAGAGCGCAATCCGGCAGCCGGAAAAGCTCCGGCCGCCGTCCTGTATCCTAGCTTTCTTCTTCCGCTGCAAGCATGCCAGACTTGAACAGGAGACCGGCGGCGGCTCCGCCGATCAGCGGCGCGACAATGAACAGCCAGACCTGGCCCAATGCGCCGGGGTTGCTGGCAACGCCGATGATCGCCGGTCCGAGAGATCTCGCCGGATTGACGGAAACGCCAGTGACGTTGATGCCGACGATGTGGATGACGACCAGCGTTAGACCGATCGCCAGACCGGCGAGATGCGCAGGCGCACCCTTTTGCGTGACGCCGAGAATGCAGACGAGAAACAGGAAGGTCGCGACGACCTCGAATATGAGCGCCGACAACATGTTGTATTCGCCGAAATTGCCTGCGCCCCAGCCGTTCTGTCCGAGACCGCCATCCCACCCGTCGGCCTTGCCGCTCAGGATGATCGCAAGAACCGCTGCGCCTGCCAGGGCACCGAGCACCTGCGCGATCCAGTAAGTGATGAGCTCGTTCGCGGGCATCCTGCCGGCCAGGTAGACGCCGAGACTGACGGCTGGATTGATATGACATCCGGAAATCATGCCGATGCCGTAGGCCATCGCCACGATGGACAGGCCGAACGCGAAGGCGATTCCCAGGACATCGATGGCGGTCGGGCCGGTTCCCATTCCGGCTATGACGGCTGCGCCGCACCCGAACAGCACGAGGGTGAATGTTCCAACAAATTCTGCGATTGCTTTCTTCATGAAATGCGCCTCCTGTTACCGCCGGTCAGCGGCCCCGCGTCACCGGAAATAAGATGACGCAGGGGAGAGTTACGCAATTTTGATCCGTTGGGAAGAGCAGAGTTTTGTGCGCCGCAGAACGTAATTTCCGGGATCTCATCGATTTAAGTCCACAACGGGCAAAGTAACTTTCCAGATTCTCCTTTTTGATGTTTTGACGCGACGCCATCTTGGCGCTAGAACCTTTCTAGACAACGCACTGATTTCCTTACGTTTGCGTAAGCGTAAGGTAGCGTCGTACGGGAGAGGAATTCCATGTCGAACGCCGATATGCGGGGCAACCGTCCGCTGTCACCCCATCTTCAGATCTACAAGCCGATTCTGACGATGGTCATGTCCATTCTGCACCGCATCACCGGTGCGGCGCTCTATTTCGGGACAATCCTGCTGGCGTGGTGGCTGATCGCCGCCGCCGCCGGCCCGACCTACTTCGACTTCGTGAACGGCATTTACGGCTCCTTCATCGGACGACTGATCCTGTTCGGCTTCACCTGGGCACTTGTGCACCACATGCTTGGTGGCCTGCGCCACTTCATCTGGGACATGGGGGCCGGCTTCGGCAAGGAGGCCCGTGAATGGCTTGCCAAGGCCACGATCATCGGCTCCGTCTCACTCACGCTGATCCTCTGGATCATCGGCTACATGGTTCGCTAAGGAGAGTGTCATGAGCGATATGCGCACCCCTCTCAACAAGGTTCGCGGACTGGGCTCTGCCAAGGAAGGAACCGACCATTTCTGGAAGCAGCGCCTGACGGCCGTGGCCAACGTTGTCCTGATCAGTTTCTTCGTGATCCTCGTGATCTCGATCCAGGGTTCGAGCCACGGCGACGTGATCGAAACCCTCAAGAACCCCCTGGTCTCGATCCTGTTCCTGCTGGTGATCCTTTCCGGCGTCTATCACATGAAGCTGGGCATGCAGGTGATCATCGAGGACTACATCCACGGTGAGGGTCTGAAATTCCTCACGCTGATGGCAAACACCTTTTTCTGCGCCTTTATCGGCTTCGGCTGCATTTTCGCAGTTCTCAAGATTGGCTTTGGAGGCTGACCCGGATGGCCAAATCCTACGAATTCGTCGACCATACCTATGACGTGGTTGTTGTCGGCGCCGGTGGCGCGGGTCTGCGCGCAACGCTCGGCATGGCCGAACAGGGCCTGCGCACCGCCTGCATCACCAAGGTCTTTCCGACGCGCTCCCACACGGTGGCGGCCCAGGGCGGCATCGCCGCATCCCTGACCAACATGACGCCGGACTGCTGGGAATGGCACATGTACGACACGGTCAAGGGATCCGACTGGCTCGGTGACACCGACGCCATGGAATACCTGGCCCGCGAGGCCCCCAAGGCGGTCTACGAGCTTGAGCACTACGGCGTGCCGTTCTCGCGCACAGAAGAGGGCAAGATCTATCAGCGCCCCTTCGGCGGACACATGCAGAACTATGGCGAAGGCCCTCCCGTGCAGCGCACCTGCGCGGCGGCCGACCGGACGGGCCACGCCATCCTGCACACGCTCTATGGCCAGTCCCTGCGCCACAATGCCGAATTCTACATCGAGTATTTCGCGCTCGACCTGATCATGTCCGAGGACGGCGTCTGCCAGGGCGTGATCGCCTGGAACCTCGATGACGGCACGATGCACCGCTTCGCCGCCAAGATGGTGGTGCTGGCAACCGGCGGCTACGGCCGGGCCTATTTCTCCGCGACCTCCGCGCATACCTGCACCGGCGACGGCGGCGGCATGGTCGCCCGGGCCGGACTGCCGCTCCAGGACATGGAGTTCGTCCAGTTCCACCCGACCGGCATCTACGGCTCCGGCTGCCTGATCACCGAGGGTGCCCGCGGCGAGGGCGGTTATCTCGTCAACTCCGAGGGCGAGCGTTTCATGGAGCGCTACGCCCCTTCGGCCAAGGATCTGGCCTCGCGCGACGTGGTCTCGCGCTGCATGACCATGGAAATTCGCGAAGGACGCGGCGTCGGTAAGAAGGGCGATCACATCTTCCTTCATCTCGATCACCTCGACCCGGCACTGCTGGCTGAACGCCTCCCGGGCATTTCGGAAAGCGCGCGCATCTTTGCCGGCGTCGATGTGACCAAGGATCCGATCCCGGTCCTGCCGACGGTGCACTACAACATGGGCGGCATCCCGACCAACTACTGGGGTGAAGTCCTGAACGCGGACGGCAAGAACCCCAACCGCATCCAGGAAGGCCTGATGGCGGTGGGCGAGGCCGGCTGCGCGTCGGTGCACGGCGCCAACCGTCTTGGCTCGAATTCCCTGATCGACCTTGTCGTGTTCGGACGTGCTGCGGCGATCAAGGCCGGTGAAGTCGTCGACCCCAAGGAAGCGACGCCGGCGCCGAACGAAGCTTCTTGCGACAAGATCATGGATCACTTCGACAAGCTCCGTAACGCCAGCGGCTCGATCCCGACCGCGGACCTGCGTGACAAGATGCAGCACGCGATGCAGGAAGATGCGGCGGTGTTCCGCACGCAGGAAAGCCTGGAAGCCGGCTGCAAGCGACTGAGCGATATCTGGAGCGACATGAAGGACCTCAAGGTCTCCGACCGCTCGCTGATCTGGAATTCCGATCTGGTGGAAACACTGGAACTGGAAAACCTGATGGCGAATGCGATCACCACCGTCTATGGCGCCGAGGCCCGCAAGGAAAGCCGCGGTGCCCATGCGCGCGAAGATTTCAAGGACGGACCGTTCTCGGGCCGTGACGACGAAAACTGGCGCAAGCACACGCTGGCCTGGGTCAACGAGGAAGGCGACGTGAAGCTCGACTACCGTCCCGTCGTCCTCGATCCGCTGACCACCTTCGAGGAAGGCGGCATCGACCCGAAAAAGATCGCGCCGAAAGCGCGTGTCTACTAGGGAGCGCGCTGCGTGAGCCAGTCGGCAACACTTCTGGACACAAGAAGCCCGTTCGGAACCTACCCGGCCGAACGGCTGGTCCGGGCTGCCTGGCGCCTGGCCGACCGGCATGATCTCTCACGGGGCCTGCGCAAGCGCATCCGCGCGCTTGTCGCGCGGGTCTTCAAGGGCCCCTACGATCTTGAGGCGGATGGCCTGAAATTCCGGATCTACCCCGGCGAGAACTACGACGATCGCAAGATCCTCGCCAAGGGACGGCTGCCGGAGCGCGCCGAACACGGTCTGCTGGAACCGCACCTGCACGAAGGCGCGGTCTTTGTCGACGTCGGTGCGAATATCGGCTCCTATGCCGTATTCGCCGCCCGGCACGGCGCAAGGGTGGTCGCTATCGAGGCGAACCCGCAGACCGCGCACAAGCTGAGTTTCAACGTCCGCGCCAACGACCTGGAAAACGTGACCGTCGTCAATACCGCGGTCGGGTCGAAGGACGACACGTTGCCGCTGTGGCACGAACCCAGCAATTGCGGTTTCGCCACTTTCGTGACCGACCTGACCCGGGGCGAGTGGGCCGGCAACTGGACCCAGACCTACGTGACCGTTCGCCCGCTGACCGACATTGCGGACCAGCAGGGCCTGGAACGGATCGACATACTCAAGGTGGATGTGGAGGGATACGAGGACAGGGTCGTCCTGCCGTTCCTCCGCCACGCGGACAAGGCCATGTGGCCCCGCGTGATTCTTCTCGAAACAAATTGCCGGCCATACTGGTCCGAGGATTGCCTGAGCGAACTGGCAAACCGGGGCTATGAGGTGACAGGCCGGACGAATGACAACATGGTCCTTGAGCTCACGACCTGAGCGAGAGGACGTTTTGGCCCTTATGCCCCTGAAAGGCATGGCACGAGCCCAACGCGGAGCAGTAACGAGATGGTTCAGCTGACGCTACCCCGGAACTCCACGGTGACGGAAGGCAAGGTCTGGGACAAGCCGGAAGGCGCCACCAACCTGCGCGAATATCGCATCTACCGCTGGAACCCGGACGACGGCCGCAACCCGAGGGTTGATACCTATTTCATCAATGCCGATGACTGCGGTCCGATGGTGCTCGACGGCCTGATCTACATCAAGAACAAGATCGACCCGACGCTGACCTTCCGCCGCTCCTGCCGCGAAGGTATCTGCGGCTCGTGCGCCATGAATATCGACGGCACCAACACCCTTGCCTGCACCAAGGGCATGGACGAGATTGCCGGCGACGTGGTCAAGATCTACCCGCTGCCGCACATGGCGGTGGTCAAGGATCTGGTGCCCGACCTGACGCGCTTCTACGCCCAGCACCGCTCGATCGAGCCCTGGCTGCAGACGGTCTCTCCCGCCCCGGAAAAGGAATGGCTCCAGTCCCATGAGGACCGGGTCAAGCTGGACGGGCTGTATGAATGCATCCTGTGCGCCTGCTGCTCCACCTCCTGCCCGAGCTACTGGTGGAATGGCGACCGCTATCTCGGCCCTGCGATCCTGCTGCAGGCCTACCGCTGGCTGATCGACAGCCGCGACGAGGCGACCGGCGAACGCCTGGACAATCTGGAAGACCCCTTCCGCCTCTATCGCTGCCACACGATCATGAACTGCTCGCAGGCCTGTCCGAAAGGCCTGAACCCGGCCAAGGCGATTGCCGAGATCAAGAAGATGATGGTCGAACGGCGGGTCTGACCCCCCGATTTCAGAGCGAGTTGCGAAAAGCCGTCCTTCGGGGCGGCTTTTTTGTGAGCGATGGCCCAGGTCCTTGACCGTTCCTTACCGTCTTCCTGCACCGGATCTGCACAAATTCCCTGAAATCCCTGCCCGGTTTCACCATGGGTTCTCCCCGCCGTCAGGCGAGACTGCTCTTCGCATTGGGTGCGCTGTCCCGGTTGCGCCCGCCTGTCAGAGGGACTTTGAATGACCGACAACACAGACCACGGCACCACTTACGGCCCGGTGCCGCCATCGCAGCCTTCAACGACAAGGGTCTTGACCTTCCTGGGCTCGCCGGCCGTCAAGTTCGTCCTGATAGGACTGCTCTCCTTCCTGCTGCTGGTTCCCAGCGTCTTTGTCTGGGTTCTCGTGGAGGAACGCGCGCATCGGGCAAAGGACGTCGCGCGCGAGATTGCCCGCTCCTGGGGCGGAACACAGGAAATCAACGGCCCCTATCTGGTGATCCCCTTTACGGAAACCTACACGACGGGTTCCGGTGAGGATTTCGAGACCATGACCATCCGCAGAACTGCGGTGCTGTTTCCCGAGCGGCTGACGGTGGGCGGTGATATCGCGGTCGAGGAAAGGAAGAAGTCCATCTATACGCTTCCCGTCTACAATGCACGGCTCGACCTTGACGGCACGTTTGCCGCAACTCCTGAAGACATGTTCGAACCGAAGCACGGCGGCACGATCGATGTCGCGGCCGACAAGGCCGTTGTCGTTATCGGCATCCGGGATGTCCGGGCACTCAAGAGCGAGGTCGCGCTCGCCCTGGCCGGAACGGGAGCCGTCCCCTTCGAACCAGGTCTCGGGCCCCTGGCGCGCACGGACCGCGAACCCCGCCGGTCATCCGGCCCATCCGGGATCAATGCATCCGTGTCTCCCCAGGCCTGGCAGAACGGTTTTTCCTTCGACGTGAAGCTGCAACTCAACGGCTCGACGGCGATCTATGTCGCACCTGCCGGCCAGACCACGAAAGTCGCCGTTCAGTCGGATTGGGCCCATCCCGGGTTCACCGGTGCCTTCCTGCCGGAAACGCGGACCATCACCAGCTCGGGTTTCGACGCCGCCTGGACGATTCCCTATCTTGCGCGCGGTATCCCGAAGGTCATGGAAACGAGCCATCTGCCGCTTCAGGACAAGCTCTTGGGTGTGAAGTTCGTCGAGCCGGTGAATTTCTATCAGACAATCTCGAGATCCCTGAAATACGCGATCGGCTTCATTAGTCTGACCTTTCTGGCGGTCTTCGTCCTGGAGATGCGCTCCGGCTGGCGGTTCCACTGGATCCAGTACGCTCTTGTCGGCCTTGCCCTGATCGTCTTCTACGTGATGCTGCTGGCCTTCGCTGAACATGTTGGCTATGCGCCGGCCTACCTGATTGCAGCCGGCGCGGCGACCCTGCTGAACGCGGTCTATGTCGGGACGTCGCTCAAAAGCAGGCTGGCCGGTCTGGTGATGCTGGCGGTGCTCGGCAGTATCTTCGCTGTTCTGTTCGCCCTGATGCAGGAACAGGACTATGCGCTTCTGATCGGCTCCGTCATCGCCTTTGTCGCCCTGTCCATCACGATGTTCGTGACCCAGAGGATTGACTGGTCGGGGCAGAACAGGCCGGATTTGGAGCCTGCTGCAGAAGCGGTTTGATCGGCGTCGAACGGGCCATTCGGCCGCCGGGCGTCGTTAACCTCTCTCATCGGGAGAGGTCGGCGCGGAGGCGCCGGGAGAGGGGACGAACCACGGTAAGATATGCGAACGCCTGATCCCTCACCCTGACCCTCTCCCACCGGGAGAGGGAACTTTCGCTTCGTTGCTTGCATGCCAGCTCTGCGCGCCTGTCCAGGATGGGGCTTTGCCCTTCCCCAAGCTTCCGTCTAATGCCAAGTCGGGATACGGACTTGTTTCCAAGACCGGGACCCAGTACCCCGTGTGGCTGAAGTTGCAGGAAAGGGGCGAAACTAGCGGTTACTGGTTCCCTGCCTTCCGCTGCGCTTCAGCAGGGATGACACGTTTGTATATGCGTGCCCGCCCTATGGGACCCACTTCGCTTGAAGAAGTTGACTTTGCCCGTTTCAGGAACGCGAAACTCACCCGTCCCTTGCTCTTGCATTTCATTTGTTCTATCTTTGTTCTAATTTGGGTAAAGAGTTGGAGGCGCGTATGCACAAGAGCCGATTGGGAGATCTCGTGATTGATTGCGAAGGCGGTGATATCGACGAGCACGCCGCGTTCTGGGCGCAGGCGCTCGGGCGCACGCTCGAAGACGCGCCGAAAAACCCGCGTTACAGGAGGCTGTTCGGCAAGGACGGAGAAATCGGCATTCTGCTACAGGCTGTCGAGCATCCCGCGCGCGTTCATCTGGACATCGAGACCGACAATCCGGAAGCCGAGGTTGCCCGTCTGGAAAAACTCGGGGCGAAGATCGTCAGGCGCTTCGACAGCTGGGTGGTGATGGAAGCAACCAGCGGCCACAGGTTCTGCGTGGTCAACCCGCAACTGCCGGGCTTTGAAGAAAGTGCAACGCTCTGGGAGAGCTGATCCGGGTCACCCGGTCACGGTCATCTCACGGCGTTGTGCGGGGGTGCGAACGGAGTTGAGTTGCCTCGGCAAGAGAATGCGTTACCTCTATCTGCAATCGATGGAGGATCCAACATGAAGCGTTTGTTGCGGCAGACTTTCCTTGCTGTACTTGTCGGCGTCGCCCCCTTTGCCACGGCACAGGCCGAAACGGCCATCTTCGCCGGCGGCTGTTTCTGGTGCGTGGAATCGGACCTTGAAAAGCTGCCGGGTGTCCGGGACGTCAAGTCCGGCTATGCGGGCGGCAAGAGCCAGAACCCCACCTACAAGAACTACGAACGCGGCGGACACCGCGAAGTGGTTCAGGTGGATTTCGATGAAAACCAGATCAGCTATCAGGATTTGGTCCGGATCTTCCTGCGCACGGTCGATGTGACCGATCCGGGCGGTCAGTTCTGCGATCGCGGCTACGGCTATTCGACCGCGATCCATCCGCTGAACGACAAGCAGGCCAAGGCCGCGAAGGCGGAAATCGCCAAGGCGAACAAGGTCCTGGGCGGCCGGGTGGTGACACCTGTCGAAGGCGCAGCAGTCTTCTGGCCTGCTGAGGATTATCACCAGGCCTACTACAAGAGCAATGCGCGCACGCTGACCCGTTTCGGCTATGTGACACGCGCCGAAGCCTACAAGGGCTACCGGAAAGCCTGCGGCCGCGATGCCAGGGTCAAATCCGTATGGGGTGCCGAGGCCTACAAGGGATTGCCCAAGGCCGGTTCCTGACCGGTGACCTGACGTGCAACCCGGACCAGCGCCGGGTTGCCCTCAAACGCCGGCTTCAAACGCTTCGACAAGCTCCAGAAACGTCTCGCCGTATTTTTCCAGCTTGGACTGGCCGACACCGGATACGCTCAGCAGCGCATCGGGCGTGACGGGCCGTGCCGACGCGATGCCGGCCAGCGTGGCATCGGGAAAGACCACGTAAGGCGGGACATTTTGATCCCGCGCAATCTGGGTTCTGAGACGCCGCAGGCGCTGGAACAGCAGCTTGTCTTCCTGGTCCAGTTCGTCGGCGACCGAGGCCGTTCGCGAGGAGCGCGTCTGTTTCAGACCGGCGGCGTTCCGGTCCTTTCGCAGTGAAATCGTCTCGTCGCCGCGCAGAACCGGACGCGCGGCTTCGCTCAGCACGAGCGCTCCGAACTGTGCATGGTCCACATCAATGAAACCCGTGGCGACCAGCTGGCGCGCAATCGACTGCCAGGTTTTCTGGGAATGCTCCTGTCCGATGCCGAAAACCGACAGTTTGTCGTGCGCAAACCGGGTCACCTTCTCGCTGGTCTTGCCAAGCAGCACATCGATCACGTGGCCGGTTCCGAAGCGCTGCCCGGTCCGGTAGATCGCGGACATCAGTTTGCGTGCGGATTCGGTTCCGTCCCAGGTTTCCACCGGTGACAGGCACGTGTCGCAGTTGCCGCAGGGTTGGGGATAGGTTTCCCCGAAATGCGCCAGCAACGCCTGCCGCCGGCAGCCTGAGGTCTCGCAGATGCCGAGAAGCGCGTTGAGCTTGGTGTTTTCCGCACGTTTGATGTCGTCCGGCGCGTCGCCTTCGGCAATCATGCGGCGCCGCTGCACGAGATCGGCCATGCCGTAGGCCATGAAGGCTTCGGAGGGCGCCCCGTCGCGGCCGGCACGGCCCGTTTCCTGGTAGTAGGCTTCGACCGATGACGGGAGGTCGAGATGCGCGACATAGCGCACGTCCGGCTTGTCGATTCCCATGCCGAAGGCAACGGTGGCGACAAGGCAGAGCCCTTCCTCAAGGAGAAAGGCGTCCTGGTTGACGGCGCGCTGATCAGAGGGCAATCCGGCGTGATAGGGCAGGGCCCGGATTCCCTTTGCCGTCAGCCAGTCCGCGATCTCTTCCACCTTCGCGCGCGACAGGCAGTAGACGATGCCGCTTGCACCCTTGTGCTTTCCCAGGAAGTCCAGCAGCTGCTGGCGCTGGTTCGATCTTTCGACGATTTCGTAGCGGATATTCGGTCTGTCGAAACTGGTCGCGAAGACCTGGGCGTCCTCCAGTTTCAGACGCGCGAGAATGTCCTTTTGCGTATGCGGGTCCGCTGTTGCCGTCAGGGCGACCCTCGGCACACCCGGATAGCGTTCGGCGAGACAGGACAGCGACATGTATTCCGGCCGGAAGTCATGGCCCCACTGGCTGACGCAATGCGCCTCGTCAATCGCGAAGAGCGCAATCTCGAGCGTATCCAGAAACCGCCGGAAGCTCTCGTTTCCAAGGCGCTCCGGGGTCACGTAGAGAAGGTCGATGTCACCGCTGCGCAGTGCGTCGCGAAGGCGGTCCTGTTCTTCTGGGAGCAGGGTCGAGTTGAGCGCCGCGGCCCGGACACCGGCGGCCGTCAGTGCGCCGACCTGGTCCTTCATCAGGGCGATCAGGGGCGAGACCACGACACCGACGCCGCGCCGGCACAGGGCCGGTATCTGGAAGCACAGCGACTTGCCGGCGCCCGTTGGAAACAGCACGACGGCGTCTCTGCCGTCGATCAGCGTGTCGATCACCTCTTTTTGCCGGCCGCGAAACGCGTCATAGCCGAAAACGGTCTGCAAAACCGGCAGCGGTTTCGCCTCCGGGCGCACCGATGGCGGGTCATTGAGGTGAAGATGTGGTGCGTCATCCGCGAGGAGGGCGGGCGAGACTGGCATGAGGCGGCTGATTCCCTAAAGTCTCCCGCACCATGTCTTATTCGCCAATGAAGGGCAAACCGGCCTGTGGATGATTTCACATCAAATGCGGATTGGCGGTCAGAATTCCGCGTCCGGATCCGTCGCGAGTGTTTCCGCACAGTGAATGCGCATCTGCTCGGTGAGTTCGGTGAGGTCGCCCTGCAGTTTCTCGGGACGGATCGGCTTGCCGAAATGCACGTTGAAGGCGGCGTCCTTCTTGTTGAGCAACTCGTTGAAGACCGTCATGTCGCGCAGTTCGGTCGACACGCGCGCCAGGAAATAGAATAGGCCGGAGTTTCTCCCGCCCATATGCATCGGAATGATCGGTGCCTTGTTCTTGCGCGCCAGGGCGAGGGCGGAGGTCATCCACGGCCGTTCGGTCAGCTTGCCGTCGTGCCAGTAGGCGAGGCGGCCGGAGGGAAACAGCACCACGACCCGTTCCGTCGCAAAGGCGGATGAGGCGATCTTGATCGTCTCTTTCGACTTGGCCCGGCTCTTGAAATCCGCGCGCCACTCGACCGGAATGATCATTTCAGCCAGGCGCGGGTTGATCCGGATCGCGTCCCTGTTGGCGAAGATCGCGAGGTCCGTGCGCCGGGACTTGATGGCGTCGTAAAGGACTATGCCGTCGGCGATGCCGGTGGGATGGTTGGAAACAAGCACCACCGGGCCGCTTGTCGGCACGCGCTCCAGGCCGAGCGTGGTCACGTTGAGTGTCAGAATTTCGCTCAGATGCGCGAAGACATCGACCGCTTCCATCTGGGCAATCGTATCTGCCATTTCGACGGCGGACCGGTATCTGAGAATCTTGTAGGCAAACGGCTTTATGAACGGCCACCAGGGGCTCGCCATGACAAGTTTGCCGCGTTCGGCGATGAGTGCGTCGACGATGTGCGGGTCCGCAAGCTGACGCTGCAGCGTCTCCTGACGGCGCGCCGGCAAGGTGTCTGTCGTCTGATCTGTCGTGCGCACAATGCACCTCTGCCCGTCGGTAACCTGTACTATTCACTTGCATCGTTAGCGAAATCGGCCGCGTGGTGCAAATGCTCCCTGCAATTAATTTTCGGCCGGCGGGAAGCTCAGCTCCATAGTGAACTCGTGAAAAGCGCCACAATTGTGATGAAAGACGCCGCCCAGGCCAGCGACCTCGGGTTGGACCTGTCGGTCCAGTAGCAGAACACGTAAATCAGCCGCAGGAGGATGAACAGCACCGCCAGTTGGTCGATCCAGTAAGGCGAGGCGCCCTGGCTCATCGCGACGAAAACGGAGACGGCAAAGAACGGAAAGGCTTCGAAGCCGTTTGCCTGCGCGGCCTGCGCCCGCGCCCGGAACCCGTCGCGCCAGTAGTCCGGATCTCGTGGGTTTGAATTGTCGAAATCCCTGTTGAGCTTGGCCGGAAAGGCCGACAGGATGGGCAGGATTGCAGCGGCGAGAATGCACCAGATTGCGATTGGCATGGAGAGTTCCTTGTTGTCCCGGTCACCGATGACATAGGGCACCTGGCCGGCAATGCGCAAAAAGAATGCGCTGGGCCGGTCCCTTGCAGCGCCAGGCCCCCGGAACGGCATGCCCAGGGTGCCGGTGCGGTCCGGTACGTCTTGTGGCGCTGAGCGCCACGTTGCCGCCATTTTGAAACTCTAACACCGCTGACGGAAGGCGGTCTCTGAACAGCGAACACATCCGTGACGCCGGCCCGGTCCGGGACAGGGATGCCGGGTGAGCGGGCTCGGACAGGCGGAAATAAGGCACCCGAGGACGGTGTTTCACACTGAAATTGCGGACAACTGCGCTGTGTTTTGGATTTTCAGTAAATAGTAAGTTAAGAGATGCCACGATGGTGAGGCGGAGATTAAGGGACTGATTCGTCATGAAACGCTCGGGTAAGCTGGTTTTGGTTTTGGGAATGGTGGTTCTGGCCGCCGGGTGCCAGAGGCTCTCTGGGGGCCCCAACTATGCCGCACCGCTGCCCGCGACACCGACGACGCCTGTCGGCTCGGCATCGCTCGATCCGCTGGATCCCAATGCCGCTCCGCCTGTCGGCACGACGACGGACGGAACGGGGGCTGCGACCGATCTTGCAAGCAACCCGGTTGCAGCACCGGGCAACGCCCAGCAGGTGGGACGGACGGACCTTCTGGGTGGCTGGAAACTGGCATCTTCGGGCGACAACTGCCAGGCATTCATGACCCTGACGACCTGGTCAGGCGGCTACCGGGCAAATACCAGAGGTTGTACCACCCCGACACTGTCCGGAATCTCGGCATGGGACCTGAACGGCAATCAGGTCGTTCTGAAGGATGGTTCCGGCGTGATCGTCGCACAGCTTTATTCCAGCGAACCCGGGAAGTTCAACGGTCAGACGTCGACCGGATCGCCGATTTCCCTGTTCCGTTAAACGGCCTCAGTAATTCTGCTAGACACTGCGCGTAATAAGTGTATATTCACATTGCTACCGGAAAGGCTGTGCAATGTCGAAATACGAACCTTTACGCGAACACCTTGCTCGTCTTGAGGATGTCGTCTGGGCAGCAAAGCTCGACGAACTCGAGGACATTCTGGGAACCAACCTTCCGAAAAGTGCACGCGAGCACCGCACCTGGTGGGCGAATTCAGGCGGCAGCCTGGTTCATCAGAACTCCTGGCTGGATGCTGGCTGGCGTGTCGAGCGCACCGACCTGATGCGGGACGTGATCGTCTTCAGGCGCCTGCGGATCGGCGGCACCATTGCCGTCGGTAAATCCCAGACCGCCGACCGCGCCGCCAAGAACCCGAAGCGTGCGGCTGAAAAGCGGCTCGCCAGGGAAATGCCGGCGTTGCGTCAGCCGGCAACAGTAACGTTGCGCTCCGAGTGGACCGCGCTTGGCGACGTGCACCACACGCCCTGTTCCAGCAATTCGATCCCGCAACAGGGCGGCGTGCTGCGCTTTGCCGCGATGGAAGGCGAAAGCATCATCACGGCCATTGTGGCAACGCTCGGTGTTCAACAGGTTTACCGCGGCTTGAGAGCCCAGATGAAAGGGCTGGACGCGGAAGACGAGTCCCGTGTCGGCTCCGAGCTGATCGAGAAAGCGGGTCTCGATGCGGGCGAGCCGGTCGAGTGCGATGTCGTCAAGGCCGGCAACGCCTGGCTTCTGACCGATGGGCGCGGCCGCAAGGCGGACCTCGACGACCGCTCCGAATGCTACCTCGTCGCGCAGCTCCTTTACCTCCAGGAACTGCAAAGCGGCCGCAAGGCGACGCTGCTTCTGCGCTAGGGTTCTGACCCTGGAGCCCTTGTTGCTCAAACGGGTTCTGGTCTCCTCCCGCACAGCGTTCCCCCCTCCCTGTGCGTCCCGCCCGCATCCGGCTTGCCGGCTGCGGGCGATTTTTCGTCATATTTCTCCGTTGTGGTTTCCTGTTTTATTTTCTCATTCCCATGGGCTGCTTTTGTTTTCGGCTTCTACAGGAATGTTCTTCGTTACATCAACGGTGCCGCCCGCACTTTTCGAAAGTAACCTGCGCTGCAATTTGTTCGGAGTTGATTATTGGACGACACAACTTTGGTTGCGTCTTCATTTGGAACCAATGCTGTCCGGATTGGGAAATACATTCGAATTTTCGCCATAGAAAAAGCTACATAATTCCGATCGGTATCAAGTCGGGATACGGTGTTTCCTCCCGGAATTGTCTTCCCGGTTTGCCGCATAAGCGGCAAGACCGGGAACGAGTACCCGCTGTGGCCGGAGACTGAGACAAGCCGGAAAATCGGGTGGTTACTGGGTTCCGGCCTTCCGCTGCGCTTCAGCCGGAATGACAAGTTCATAAACTGGGG
This sequence comes from Roseibium sp., assembly GCF_965232425.1. Lineage (GTDB taxonomy): Bacteria > Pseudomonadota > Alphaproteobacteria > Rhizobiales > Stappiaceae > Roseibium. The sequence goes on along the minus strand of NZ_OZ246971.1, from coordinate 1,725,931 downwards.
ATCGCCTCAACCGATCATGACCGGATTAATCCGGGCAGCAGTGATTTTGAAAGCGGAATTCGAGTCGATCGAAAAGCCGATTGTTGACCCAGTAACGGCAAAAGCTCACTGCAGTCTTCCTCAACGACATCTTCGGTTCTGCATCCAACGATCCACCACGGCCCGTGCTCCTCGCGGCGTCATCGAAGCCGACCGACTTTTCACCTGTTTTTCAGATGATGGCCATTCAATCGTTTGAAAGTTGTTGACGTGAAGAAGTGTAACAGATTCAAACCATAACTTGACTTGCATCCAAGGCGCATTGACCTTATTCCGCCGAGCCAACAGTCACGTCCAAGGCCCCATGAGTCCTCATGGAGGGAGCAGCACCTTTGAAGATGGAACTGCCGGTCAATCGCGCGCTCAGCGCCCGCTACGATGCCCTGATCGCATCGGGCGAGATCACCGAGGATCCTGTCCAGCGGGAAGCCGTCAGACATCTCGATCTGCTCAACACCCGCCTTGCCGAGACACGGCTCGCCTCCAAGAAAAGTTCGCTCGGCTGGCTCTTTGCCAAGAAGAAGAACCAGCTCTGGGCCTCCGTGAAGGGCCTCTACATGTGGGGCGGTGTCGGGCGGGGCAAGACGATGCTGATGGACCTCTTCTATGAAGTGACGGTCATCCAGCGCAAGCGCCGGGTTCATTTTCATGAATTCATGAACGACGTGCACGAGCGTATCCATGAGCACCGGCAGGCGCACAAGCGCGGCGAGGTGAAGGGCGATGATCCCATCCCACCGGTCGCAAGGCAGATTGCGGTGGAAACGCGCCTCTTGCTCTTTGACGAGTTTTCGGTGACCGACATTGCCGACGCGATGATCCTGGGACGGCTGTTCACGCAGCTCTTCGAACGCGGCGTAATCGTGGTTGCCACCTCGAACGTCAATCCGTCCAATCTCTACAAGGACGGCCTTAATCGCCAGCTCTTCATACCCTTCATCACCATGCTGAAGTCGCAGGTCGAGGTCCTGCATCTGGATTCACCGACCGACTACAGGCTCGAAAAGCTCGCGGGCGCGCCGGTCTACGTAACCCCGCTCGGGGAAGCAGCGGACGTGGAGATGGATCGTCTCTGGACCAAGCTGACGCACGGCATGGCGGCGCATCCGGAGGAACTGGAAAACAAGGGCCGGACGATCCCGATCCCGAAGGTCGCTTCCGGCGTTGCCCGGTTCTCCTTCGATGATCTGTGCATGCAGCCGCTCGGCGCCAGCGACTACCTGAGGATCGCAAACGCCTTCAGCACCGTCTTTGTCGACAACGTGCCGGTCCTTTCGAAGGCGCGCCGCAACGAGGCCAAGCGCTTCATCAATCTCATCGACACGCTTTACGACAACGGCATCAAGCTGGTGGTGTCGGCCGAAGCCGAACCGCCCGATCTTTACGTCTCCGAAGGCGGCACCGAGGCATTCGAATTCGACCGGACGAGTTCCCGGCTGATCGAAATGCGCTCGGAAGCATACCTTGCGGGTGACAGACGGGACATGCACGTATAAGTCTGCATTCCGTATAGGGGAATTATGCAGACGGGAAGAATTGAAAAATTTTGCCGCCTTAACCGCAATATTCTTTTGGCGAACTTGCGCAGGGACGGCAAAGGGGGTAGTGCCATCTGCAGTCATCAGCGGATGGCACATAGTTCCATCTTACGTAAAGGGAAACTTTCGATATGGCGCGGAACAAAATTGCCTTGATCGGCTCTGGTCAGATCGGTGGCACGCTCGCTCATCTGGCAGGTTTGAAGGAACTGGGAGATATCGTTCTCTTCGACATCGCGGAAGGTGTTCCGCAAGGCAAGGCGCTGGACCTCGCTGAATCTTCCCCGGTAGACGGGTTCGATGCCAAGCTGGCCGGTGCCAACAGCTACGAAGCGATCGCAGGGTCGGACGTGGTCATCGTGACCGCCGGTGTTCCTCGCAAGCCCGGCATGAGCCGCGACGATCTCCTGGAAATCAATCTCAAGGTCATGGAACAGGTCGGCGCGGGCATTGCCAAGCATGCGCCCGATGCCTTCGTCATCTGCATCACCAACCCGCTGGATGCCATGGTCTGGGCGCTTCAGAAATTCTCCGGTCTGCCGAAGAACAAGGTTGTCGGCATGGCCGGCGTGCTCGACAGCGCCCGCTTCCGCTACTTCCTTGCCGACGAATTCAATGTCTCGGTCGAAGACGTCACCGCCTTCGTTCTCGGCGGCCACGGCGACACCATGGTGCCGCTGACGCGCTATTCCACGATTGCCGGCATTCCGCTTCCCGACCTCGTCAAGATGGGTTGGTGCACGGCGGAGCGTCTTGAGGAAATCGTTCAGCGCACGCGCGACGGCGGCGCGGAGATCGTCGGCCTCCTGAAAACCGGTTCCGCTTTCTACGCACCCGCATCCTCCGCGATCGCGATGGCGGAAAGCTACCTGAAGGACAAGAAGCGCGTGCTGCCCTGCGCGGCCGCTCTCGATGGCCAGTATGGCCTCAAGGACACCTATGTCGGTGTCCCGGTCGTGATCGGTTCCGATGGTGTCGAGCGCATCATCGAGATCGACCTTCAGGGCGAGGAAAAGGCCAACTTCGAAAAGTCCGTCGGCGCGGTCGACGGTCTGGTGGAAGCCTGCAAGAAAATCCAGCCGGCGCTCGCTTGAGCGTCGACTGTCTCGGCTAAGCAGCGGCCGTTCCTTCCGCGATTGAGGGAACGGTCCTCCGACAACGGGGGAAACACATGAACATTCATGAATACCAGGCCAAGCAGGTGCTGAAGGGGTTCGGCGCTCCGGTTGCAGACGGCGTGGCCATCTTTTCTGCCGACGAGGCGGAAGCGGCAGCCAAACAGCTTCCCGGTCCGCTCTGGGTCGTCAAGACGCAGATCCACGCCGGCGGACGCGGCAAGGGCAAGTTCAAGGAACTTCCCGAGGACGCCAAGGGCGGTGTCCGTCTCGCCTTCTCGCTGGATGAAGTCACGGCGCATGCCAGGGAGATGCTCGGCAACACGCTGGTCACCAAGCAGACCGGCGCGGCAGGCAAGGTCGTCAACCGTCTCTATATCGAGGACGGTGCCGACATCGAGCGTGAGCTTTACCTCTCCATCCTGGTGGACCGGACCGTCGGACGTCCTGCCTTTGTCGTTTCGACCGAAGGCGGCATGGACATCGAGGCGGTTGCCGAGGAAACCCCCGAAAAGATCATCACCCTGCCGATCGACCCGGACACGGGCGTCACCGAAGCCGATGCCGCAAAGCTCTGCGATGCGCTGGCGCTGGATGGTGCGGCATGCGAAGACGGCATGACGCTGTTCCCGATCCTGCACAAGGCCTTCGTCGAAAAAGACATGAGCCTTCTGGAAGTGAACCCGCTGATCGTCATGAAGGACGGTCACCTGCGCGTCCTCGACGCCAAGGTTTCCTTCGACGGCAACGCCATGTTCCGCCACCCGGACATCATGGAGCTGCGCGACGTCACCGAAGAGGACGAGAAAGAGATCGAGGCCTCCAAATACGATCTCGCCTATGTCGCGCTCGACGGTGATATCGGTTGCATGGTCAACGGCGCCGGTCTTGCCATGGCAACCATGGACATCATCAAGCTCTACGGCGCCGAGCCGGCCAACTTCCTCGATGTCGGCGGCGGCGCCTCCAAGGAAAAGGTGGCGGCTGCTTTCAAGATCATCACCTCGGATCCGAACGTGAAGGGCATCCTGGTCAACATCTTCGGCGGTATCATGCGCTGCGACGTGATCGCGGAAGGTGTGGTTGCGGCCGTCAAGGAAGTCGGCCTGCAGGTTCCGCTCGTTGTCCGCCTGGAAGGCACCAACGTGGAACTCGGCAAGAAAATCATCAACGAAAGCGGTCTCAACGTGATCGCTGCCGATGATCTCGACGACGCTGCCCAGAAAATCGTGAAGGCGGTTAAGGGCTGACCGTGAGACCGATGCCGCGACCAAATACGCTTCTCGGTGCGTTGCTCCTGATGTGCGCGATGTGCGCGGGAGCGGCCGCTGATCCAATTGCCGAGATTCGTAACGGGCTGGGAGTCGATGTCTTTGATGGGATTTGCATAGACTCGCTTCCCGACTTTAAGGATGTGAAGCGAAAGGTCAAAGACAAGCGCGCCGAAAATCGCGATGGTTTTTGGTTTCTCGACTACGATATCATGGTTGTCGCTGTGAAGGTTTCTGATGACTCGCAAGCGTGTACATCGGTCCTGAAAGATGGTGATGAGGATATCGTTGAAGAGTTACTGAAAGAAATCTTGGCGACGCGGTACCGTGGATACGAAAATACTGTTGTGAACGGCGAAAATGTTCTGCAATTCACTTCCAAATTCGGTCCTGCGGTTGCTTCGATCACACCAGTGAAGCGCGGTATTGCATTGACGGTTCAATCGTTCCCGAACTAGTTCCAAAGTTCATTCACCGGCTTGGTGAGCAGTCAAGGAGAAAGCCAAGATGGCAATTCTCGTAAATAAAGACACGAAAATCATCGTTCAGGGCCTGACCGGCAAGACCGGCACGTTCCATACCGAACAGGCACTTGAATATTACGGCACCAAGATGGTTGCCGGTGTCCACCCGAAAAAGGGCGGCGAGACCTGGGGCTCCGTGGAAAGCGCGGCGCAGCTGCCGATCTTTGCCTCCGTCGGCGAAGCCAGGGAAGCGACCGGCGCGGATGCCTCCGTGATCTACGTCCCGCCGGCAGGCGCGGGCGCCGCGATCATCGAGGCGATCGACGCCGAGATCCCGTTCATCGTCTGCATCACCGAGGGCATCCCGGTTGCCGACATGGTCAAGGTCAAGGCGAAGCTGGACAAGTCCAACTCCCGCCTGCTCGGCCCGAACTGCCCCGGCATCCTGACGCCGGAAGAATGCAAGATCGGCATCATGCCGGGCTCCATTTTCAAGAAGGGCTCCGTCGGCGTCGTGTCGCGCTCCGGCACGCTCACCTATGAAGCCGTCTTCCAGACCACCAACGCCGGCCTCGGCCAGACGACGGCGGTCGGCATCGGCGGTGACCCGGTCAAGGGAACCGAGTTCATCGACGTCCTGGAAATGTTCCTGTCCGATGACGATACGGAATCCATCATCATGATCGGCGAGATCGGCGGCTCCGCGGAAGAAGAAGCCGCGCAGTTCCTGATCGACGAGGCGAAGAAGGGCCGCAAGAAGCCGACAGCCGGCTTCATCGCGGGCCGCACCGCGCCTCCGGGCCGCACCATGGGCCACGCGGGTGCCGTGATTTCCGGCGGCAAGGGCGGCGCGGAAGACAAGATAGCGGCAATGGAAGCGGCGGGTATCAAGGTTTCGCCGTCACCGGCCAAGCTCGGCGAGACGCTTCTCGAAGTCTTGAAGGGCTAAAAACGCAGGAAATTGTGCTGACAGCAACGGAAACTGTTTACCTTTCCGTCTGCATGATGAAAGGATGGGTTGCGGCGCCAAGTGTGCCGCGATCAATTTTCGAGGGGCCGGTGTTTCATCGGTCTTTGTAGGGAACCGGCCGCGGGTCTTTTTCGGCCCGCCATAACAAAAAGGGCGGAGCAGCCCTCCGCTAAAGGACATGGCACGGCAGGAAGCGAACAACGTATTCGCACTGACGTCGTTGCTTTACGGCGCCAACGCAGCCTATATCGAAGACCTCTACGCCCAGTACAAGACGGATCCGAATTCGGTCGATGCCGAATGGCGGGACTTCTTTGCGGCCTTCCAGGACGAGAAGGAAGCCGTGCTGAAGGAAGCGCGCGGGGCTCCCTGGAAGCGCAAGGACTGGCCGATCGAAGCCAATGGCGACCTCGTCAACGCCTTTGACGGCAACTGGGGTCCGATCGAGCAGAAGCTTGGCGAGAAGATCAAGAAGAAGGCGGAAGCAACGGGCGCGCCGGTGTCCGATGCGGAAGTGCATCAGTCAACCCGCGACTCCGTGCGGGCGCTGATGATGATCCGCGCTTACCGGATGCGCGGTCACCTGCATGCCGATCTCGATCCGCTCGGTCTTGCCGGCAAGGGCGATCACGAGGAACTGCATCCCTCGTCCTACGGCTTCACGGAAGCCGACTGGGATCGCAAGATCTTCATCGACCATGTTCTCGGCCTGGAATACGCCACCATCCGCGAGATGATGGACATCCTGAAGCGCACCTACTGCTCGACGCTCGGTGTCGAGTTCATGCATATCTCCGATCCGGCCGCGAAGGCCTGGATCCAGGAACGCATCGAGGGGCCGGACAAACAGGTCGCGTTCACCTCCGAAGGCAAGAAGGCGATCCTCAACAAGCTTGTCGAGGCGGAAGGCTTCGAAAAGTTTCTCGACGTGAAATACACCGGCACCAAGCGCTTCGGCCTTGATGGCGGCGAGGCGCTGATCCCGGCGCTGGAGCAGATCATCAAGCGCGGCGGCCAGATGGGCCTCAAGGACATCGTTCTCGGCATGGCCCACCGCGGCCGCCTGAACGTGCTCTCCCAGGTGATGAACAAACCGCACCGCGCGATCTTCCACGAATTCAAGGGCGGCTCCTACGCGCCCGACGAAGTCGAAGGTTCGGGCGACGTGAAATATCACCTCGGCGCGTCCTCCGACCGGACCTTCGACGGCAACAACGTGCACCTGTCGCTGACCGCCAACCCGTCGCACCTGGAAATCGTCAATCCGGTCGTGCTCGGCAAGGCGCGGGCGAAACAGGATCAGCTTGCCGCCGACAAGAACGGCAACTTCATTGAAACGACGGAAGTGGAACGCAACACTGTTCTCCCGCTTCTGCTCCACGGTGATGCGGCCTTTGCCGGCCAGGGCGTCGTTGCCGAGTGTTTCGGTCTGTCCGCCCTGCGCGGCCACCGCACCGGCGGCTCGGTGCACGTCATCATCAACAACCAGATCGGCTTCACGACGAACCCGCGTTTCTCGCGGTCCTCGCCGTATCCGTCCGACATGGCCAAGGTGATCGAAGCACCGATCCTCCATGTCAATGCGGATGATCCGGAAGCGGTCGTCTTCGCTGCCAAGATTGCGATCGAATACCGCCAGACGTTCCAGCGTCCGGTGGTCATCGACATGATCTGCTATCGCCGTTTCGGCCACAACGAGGGCGACGAACCGGCGTTCACGCAGCCGATCATGTACCGCAAGATCCGCAAGCACGCGACCACGCTGCAGCGCTATTCGGAACGCCTCATCAAGGAAGGCGTGCTCAGCCAGGAAGATGTCGACCGGATGAAGGCCGACTGGCGCAAGCATCTGGACGGCGAGTTCGATGCCGGCCAGGCGTTCAAACCGAACAAGGCCGACTGGCTTGACGGCAAGTGGGCCGGCATGCGCCGCGCCGACGACGAGGAAGATCCGCGCCGAGGCGAAACCGGTATCCCGATGGGTGAGCTGAAGGAAATCGGCCGGGCGCTGACCCATGTGCCGGAAGGCTTCAACATTCACCGCACCATCGCGCGTTTCATGAACCACCGTGAGCGCATGATCGAAACCGGTGAGGGGATCGACTGGGCAACGGCCGAAGCGCTCGCCTTCGGATCGCTCCTGGCTGAAGGCCACCCCGTGCGCCTGTCCGGTCAGGACTGTGAACGCGGCACGTTCTCGCAGCGCCACTCGGTGCTTTACGACCAGGAGAACGAAAGCCGCTACATTCCGCTCAACCACGTGTCCCCCGACCAGCAGCGCTATGAGGTCATCAACTCGATGCTCTCCGAAGAGGCCGTGCTCGGGTTCGAATACGGCTACTCGCTGGCGGAACCGCGCGCGCTCACCATGTGGGAAGCCCAGTTCGGCGACTTCGCCAACGGGGCGCAGGTGCTGTTCGACCAGTTCATCTCGTCGGGTGAACGCAAGTGGCTGCGCATGTCCGGTCTCGTCTGCCTGCTGCCGCACGGCTATGAAGGCCAGGGACCGGAACACTCCTCCGCGCGGCTCGAGCGTTTTCTTCAGCTTTGCGCCGAGGACAACATGCAGGTTGCGAACTGTTCGACGCCGTCGAACTACTTCCACATCCTGCGCCGCCAGCTGCGCCGCGATATCCGCAAACCGCTGGTCCTGATGACGCCGAAGTCGCTTCTGCGCCACAAGAAGGCGGTCTCCCGGATCGACGAACTCGGCCCCGACACGACGTTCCACCGCGTGCTTTGGGATGACTGGGGCGCGAACCTAAGTTCCGAAGGCAAGCTGGTCTCCGACGACAAGATCCGCAGGGTCGTGATGTGCTCGGGCAAGGTCTATTTCGACCTGTTCGAGGAACGCGAGAAACGCGGCATCGACGATGTCTACCTGATGCGCGTCGAACAGCTCTATCCCTTCCCAAAGAAGGCGCTGATGCTCGAACTGGCCCGCTTCCCGCACGCGGAGATGGTCTGGTGCCAGGAAGAGCCGAAGAACATGGGCAGCTGGTTCTTCGTCGAGCCCTATATCGAGTGGGTGCTGGAACAGATCGATGCCAAGTATCGCCGGCCGCGCTACGCCGGCCGTTCGGCAATGGCATCCACTGCGACCGGCCTGATGTCGGTCCATCTCGCGCAAATGCAGGCATTCCTCGAAGAGGCGCTTGGAAACTGATCTTGAGAGGGCGGCATCGCCCTCTTTCAACAAATTGGCCGGGTAATTTTAAGAGAAGGCGACCATGGCAACCGAAATTCGCGTGCCCACTCTGGGTGAATCCGTTTCCGAAGCAACTATCGCACAATGGTTCAAGAAGCCGGGTGACGCCGTCAATCAGGACGAACCGCTCGTCGAACTCGAAACCGACAAGGTGACGGTCGAGGTGCCCGCCCCGGCTGCAGGCACGCTGGAGAGCATCGTCGTAAAGGAAGGCGACACGGTTGAAGTCGGCGCTCTGCTTGGCCAGATCGCCGAAGGCGCCGCCGCCGCTGCAGCCCCGGCTGCCGCAGCGCCTGCTCCGGCCGCCGAAGAAGCCGCGCCGTCAGCCGGTGCGGCCCTGGTCGACGTGGTCACACCGAGCGCCGGTGAATCGGTGACCGAAGCCGAGGTCGGCGAGTGGAGCGTCAAGGTCGGCGATGTCGTCAAGGCGGATGACACGCTTGTCGAATTGGAAACGGATAAGGCGGCTCAGGAAGTGCCTGCACCTGTCGGCGGAACGGTCGTGAAGATTGCCGCCGAAACCGGTGCCACCGTGGAACCGGGTGTTCTGCTCTGCCAGATCGATCCGTCGGGCGCAGCCGTTGCCGCTGCTCCTGCAGCTGCAGCTCCGGCACCCGCACCCGCGGCGGCCTCCGGCACGTCGATGCCGCCGGCACCGTCCGCGCAGAAGATGATGGCGGAAAACAACCTCTCCGCGGATCAGGTCGCAGGCTCCGGCAAGCGCGGCCAGGTTCTGAAGGAAGACGTGATCGGGGCGATTGCCTCTGGCGCGACGGCGGCGACCTCTGCCCCGGCAGCAGCGCCTGTCGCCCGTGGTCCTGTCGTGGCGCAGGACGAGGCGCGCGAAGAGCGCGTGCGCATGACCAAGCTGCGCCAGACCATCGCGCGCCGCCTGAAGGACGCCCAGAACACGGCCGCCATGCTCACCACCTACAACGAGGTGGACATGGGCCCGGTCATGGAACTGCGTAAGCAGTACAAAGACCTCTTTGAAAAGAAACACGGCGTCAAGCTCGGCTTCATGGGCTTCTTCACCAAGGCGGTCACCCATGCGCTGAAGGAAATTCCGGCGGTCAACGCCGAGATCGACGGCACCGACATCATCTACAAGAACTTCTGCCACATCGGCGTGGCCGTGGGCACGGACAAGGGTCTCGTGGTTCCGGTCGTGCGCGATGCTGACCAGATGTCGATTGCCGAAGTCGAGAAGGAGATCGGCAACCTCGGCCGCAAGGCGCGCGACGGCAAGCTCGGCATGGCCGACATGACCGGCGGCACCTTCACCATCTCCAACGGCGGTGTCTACGGCTCGCTGATGTCCTCGCCGATCCTGAACGCGCCCCAGTCGGGCATTCTCGGCATGCACAAGATCCAGGAGCGGCCCATGGCCGTGAACGGGCAGGTCGTGATCCGTCCGATGATGTATCTGGCGCTTTCTTATGACCACCGCATCGTCGACGGCAAGGAAGCCGTGACCTTCCTCGTCCGGGTCAAGGAAAGCCTGGAAGATCCGCAGCGTCTGGTCCTGGATCTCTGATCCGGGTCCTGATCGTTCCGAGGGCTATGGAGGCGGCCTCATGAGCCTGGAGTTTCTGATAACCGCGCTGATCGTCGTCCTGGTTCCCGGGACCGGGGTGGTCTACACGGTGGCGGTCGGCCTCGGCAAGGGGCGGCGCGCCGCCCTTGCGGCCACGATCGGCTGCACGCTCGGGATCGTTCCGGCGATCCTGGCATCCGTGGTCGGGCTGGCGGCGCTCATGCACACCAGCGCGATCGTCTTCCAGGCGGTCAAATATGCCGGTGTCGCGTATCTGCTTTATCTCGCATGGCAGACCTTGAAGGACAGCGGCCCGGTGGAACTGAAGGCCGACAGGGCCGTGCGCAAGAGCTTCCTGGCAACGGCGCGCACCGGCTTCCTGATCAACATTCTCAATCCGAAACTGACCGTGTTCTTCCTCGCGTTCCTGCCGCAATTCGTCAGCGCGTCCTCGGCGCATCCGACGCTCGAGATGCTTGGACTCGGCGGGGTCTTCATGGCGATGACCTTCGTCGTTTTTCTCGTCTACGGTCTGTTTGCCTCCATGGTCGGCGAAAAGGTGCTCAGGAGCGACCGGGTCATGGTCTGGATGAGGCGCACCATCGCGGCGGCCTTTGCCGGTTTCGGGCTTCGGCTGGCGATTGCGGAGCAGTAACAACAAACAGGGCGGACCGGGTCCGCTCAAACAGGTTCTGGAGTATTGATGTCTGACACTGTTGTCATCGTAACAGGCGGAAGCCGCGGCATCGGCGCGAGCGTCTGCCGCAAACTGGGACGTCTCGGGCATACGATCGTTGTCAACTACACGGCCAATCAGGCGGCCGCCGACAAGGTTGTCGCCGAGATCGAGGCCGAGGGTGGCAAGGCTGTTGCCGTGAAGGGCGATGTCGGCAGTGAAAGCGATATCCTGACCCTGTTTCAGGAGGCCGACAAGCTTGGCCGCCTTGCCGGGCTGGTCAACAATGCCGGCGTCGTCGACATGTCCCAGCGCGTCGACGAAATGAGCGTCGAGCGTCTGAACCGGATCTTCACCATCAACGTCGTCGGCTCCTTCCTGTGCGCGCGGGAAGCCGTGAAGCGCATGTCGACCAAACATGGCGGCACAGGCGGCGGCATCGTCAATCTGGCGTCGGCCGGGTCCAAGCTCGGATCGCCGGCGCAATATGTCGACTATGCGGCCTCCAAGGGCGCGATCGACACGATGACGGTCGGTCTCGCACTCGAGGTTGCTGACGAAGGCATCCGGGTCAATGCCGTCCGCCCGGGCATCATCGACACGGAACTGCATGCCTCCGGCGGGCTTCCCGACCGCGTGGCGCAGCTTGAATCCAAACTGCCGATGAAGCGTGCGGGCAGCGCGGACGAAGTCGCGGACGCAATCGTCTGGCTCATGTCCGACCAGTCCAGCTACACGACCGGCGCCATTCTGGACGTGTCCGGGGGCCGGTCAATCCTACCGTAATCCGTCAATGGACTTGAAACTGAAAAGGCAAAGGCGACCAAAATGTCCCAATATGATCTTGTCGTCATCGGAACCGGCCCGGGGGGGTACGTTTGCGCGATCAAGGCGGCGCAGCTCGGTCTGAAAACCGCGGTTGTCGAAAAACGGGCGACGCTTGGCGGGACCTGCCTCAATATCGGCTGCATTCCCTCCAAGGCGCTCCTTTATGCGTCGGAAATGTTCGAGGAAGCCGGCCACGGATTTGAGAAACTGGGCATTAAAGTCTCCAAGCCGAAGGTCGACCTGCCGGAGATGATGAAGCACAAGACCGACGTGGTGGATGCCAACGTCAACGGCGTCGCCTTCCTGATGAAGAAGAACAAGATCGACGTGCACACCGGCACGGGCAAGGTTCTGGGAACGGGCAAGGTGGAGGTCACCGCGGATGACGGCAGCGTCTCCGTGGTCGAGACCAAGAACATCGTCATTGCGACCGGGTCCGATGTCATGCCGCTGCCCGGCGTGGAGATTGACGAAAAGCAGATCGTATCTTCGACCGGCGCGCTTGAGCTGGACAAGATCCCCGGCAAGATGGTTGTCGTCGGCGGCGGTGTCATCGGCCTTGAACTCGGGTCTGTCTGGAACCGCCTCGGCTCCGAAGTGACCGTTGTCGAATTCATGGACAAGATCCTTGGCCCGATGGACGGCGATGTCTCCAAGAACTTCCAGCGCATGCTGAAGAAACAGGGCATGACCTTCAAGCTGTCGTCCAAGGTCACGGGCGTGGCCAAGAAAAGCAAGGGACTGGCCGTCACGATCGAACCCGCAAAGGGCGGAGACGCGCAGGAGATCGAGGCCGACATCGTTCTGGTTGCGATCGGCCGCCGTCCCTATACGGAGGGCCTTGGCCTTGATGCGGCCGGTGTCGCCCTGGATGAACGCGGCCGTGTTCAGATCGATGCGCATTACAAGACCAATGTCGACGGCATCTACGCGATCGGCGACGTCGTTGCCGGCCCCATGCTGGCGCACAAGGCCGAGGATGAAGGCGTTGCGATCGCCGAAATCCTGTCGGGTCAGGCCGGTCATGTGAACTACGACGTCATCCCCGGCGTGGTCTATACGCAGCCCGAGGTCGCCTCTGTCGGCAAGACCGAAGAGGAACTGAAAGCCGACGGGATCGACTACAAGGCGGGCAAGTTCAATTTCTCCGCCAATGGCCGTGCGCGCGCCATGAACCACACCGACGGATTCGTGAAGGTCCTGGCCGATGCCAAGACCGACCGGGTCCTCGGCGTTCACATCATCGGCTTCGGGGCCGGCGAAATGATCCACGAAGCGGCGGTTCTGATGGAATTCGGCGGATCTTCGGAAGATCTCGGCCGCACCTGTCACGCGCATCCGACCATGTCGGAAGCCGTCAAGGAAGCAGCGATGGGTGCGTTCGCCAAACCGATCCATTCTTAAAGTTGCGGTTCGCATATCATCGGAGCGCTGCGGGAAACCTTGCCTGCGGCGCTCTTTGCATGTTAGCGGCATCGCGTGAGACCGGTCGTACCGTTCAAACAGGGATCGGCTTCGAACGCTGAACACGGGAGATCATTTGTGCAGGGCGCGGAAACCAGCCGATTTACGATGCTGCAGTCAGGGCTCTGGCTGTTGCTGGCAGCCGCGGCCGCGCTCGTGTTCTTCTGGCCTGAACGAACGATCGCGCATGTCGATGATCTGTTCTTCATACCCTGGGCGGCCGAGGTCGCGGCGACCGGGAACCACGTCAATCCGCTCCTGTCTGTGCAATTTCCCGGTCTGGAAAACTACCATCTCTACACGCGCTTCCACCTGATCCTGTCAGGCATCTACCTGGACCTGTTCGGCGTCAGCCGCCTGAGCGTCGTCGGCTATGAGTATCTGTGTTACCTGCTGACAGCGCTTGCCTTTTCCGCCCTGTGCCTGGCTATCCGGTTGCCGAAGGCAGCGCTGATGGCACCGCTCCTGTTCGCGCCGATGTATGTCGTGACCGGGTTCCGGCTCGAGATCACCGCCTGTGTCTTCTGGGCTTTGGGGTTCTTTCTGCTGTTCTGGCCTGCAAGGGAGCGGAATGGGGGAGACGCTGCCGCGCAAGTTTCGGCGATCCGGACCTTCGGCAAACTCGCACTCGCCTTTGCGCCGCTCGCCTCGCCGGCGGTGTTCGCCTGGAGCCTTGGTGCGATCATCGTCCATGACCTCTGGCGGGTCGCCTTTCGCGATCTGAAAATCGTGACGCTGGCGATTGAAAATGCCGTGGCGCTTTTGGTGGCGCTGCTGATCTTTTCGCTCAGCATCGACTTTCAGTTTCGCGAGTTCATCGATCAGATCGTCTTTCACGCGCAAAGGTCCACCGGACACGGGATCAACGACGAAGCACTTGGCCGGGCGGCGATCTTCGCGGTCACCGGGCTTGTGCTGACGCGGTTCTCGCGGCCTGCGGCGCTCGTCTGTCTGATGCTGGCCCTCGGGCAGGGGCTTGCAGCTTTCCTGCATGACAAGGTTCTGGTCCGGAACCTGGCTGCGACCATGGTGTTTCTTGTCGCGATTGATGCCGTCACGCAGAAGCGCTTCCGGAGAGTGGCATATGTTTTTTACACGCTGGTGTTCCTGGTCGTCTCTGCCAACTTCCTGATCTTCTACGTCCTGTCGGATCGCGCACCGGGCCGGGAGGCCGCTGCCCGTGACTATCTGGAGGATGTCGCTGCGCAAAAACAGGTCTTCATCGACGAGACCATGGCGCACCATTATCTCGATCATCAGACACGTGACGCGATTTCCTGGACGTGGGGACGGAAGTTTCCGCTTGCCCGTGCCGAGAAACTCGAGGAACTGCGCGACGGTGAGGTCTGGTACCTGAGCCCCTACACGCTGTTCGCCTATCTCAAGGGCCATACGGCCATTGCACGGGCGCTGTCGAATGACGTCACCTACAGGCGCACGCCTCAGCTGCCGTGCGTGATGGGCCGTCATTCCTGCCGCCTGCCGGCAGATGGCTGGACAATGCTGCGCCTGGAGCGCGACGGGGACAATGTGCGGGTGACGGACTACGCCGATGACCGCCAATTCGTCGTCCCGGATTGATCCGGCTTACCCGGGCAGCGTTGCCGTAATCACGAAATGGGTGATGGAGAAAAAGAACCGGCCGGCGCCCGCAAGCCGGACCTGTTCTTCCGCCCAGGCGTCTGCCTCCTCATTCGAAAAAGGGCCCTTGGCGACGGCATAGGGTTTCATCAGATGGATCATCATGTTCGCCAGGCCGTCGGGATGGAGACTGGTGCTGGTGAACGGGACGGCCCTCACGCCGTCCACCCGGTAGCCCGCTTCGCGCAGGATCGGCGGCAGAATGGCGGGAACGCAACGTTCGACGAGGTGTCCGTCCCACGTGTCCAGCATCGTCTTCATCCGGTTCGGCGCATCGCTGAACCAGGTGATTGTGTCCCAGTGCATGTCCCCGACGACGAGCCGTCCTCCGGGTTTGAGGATGCGCTTGATCTCGGCGACGGCGCCTGGAAGATCGTCCAGATATTCAAACACCTGAAGGGAGACCGCCTTGTCGGCGGACGCCGTGTCAAGCGGCAGGTCCGTGACGGTCCCGCTGAGGATTTCGACATTCGCGTGGCCGGCGCAACGGTTGACTGCCGCGCCGCGCATGTCGTCGCTCGGGTCGATCCCGATGACCTTGCCCCTGTCGCCGAGGGTTCGGGACAATTCAAGCGTCAGCAATCCATTGCCGCAGCCGATGTCGGCGATGACGTCGCCGGGCGACGGGTTGAGCGCGTCGAAGGAGGCGCGTCTTCGCCGGGAAAAGTCGGCGCCGAGATAAGCTTCCTCCAACAGTCTGGTGGTACGCTCGTCGAACTGCAGCATTGCAACGTCCCCTTGCTTCAATGCACGTCGAGGCATTGGCCATGATCGCCAAAGGCCTTGAGCACGTTGCATTCCGTCACCGTGTGATCGCCTTCGCAGCTCGAGGCGATCCGGACGAGTTCCGCTTCCAGTTTTTTCAGATGCGCAATGCGCTCACGGATCGATGCGAGCTGGTTCTTTGCGATCCGGTCTGCAGCGTGGCAGGGCCTGTCGGGGTGCTGACTGAGCTCGATCAGGTCACGGATGGCAGGCATCGGCAGGCCGAGATCCCGGCTGTGCTTGATGAAGCGGAGGCGGTCGCGATCCGTCTCGTTGTAGCGCCGCTGATTGCCTTCGGTCCGAAAGGGCGCGTCGATCAGGCCCTCCTTTTCGTAGTACCGGATCGTCGGAACCTTCACGCCGGTCTGCTTCGACAGTTCCCCGATCGAAAAATCCATCAATTTACCCCTTGAACCTCTAGTCGCTATAGGAATTAGACTGCTCGCGCTCGAATAAATCAAGAGGCTTTGAGGAGCACGACATGGGCGCATGCTGCGCGAAGACGCAGACCCCGTTTGACGGCATGTCAAGAGACTATCGGCGCCGTCTCTGGCTGGTGATCGGGTTGAACGCCGGCATGTTCGTCGTTGAAATGGCGGCCGGCCAGGCCGCCGGTTCGAAGGCGTTGCAGGCCGATGCGCTCGATTTTTTCGGCGACGCCATCACCTACGGGATTTCGCTGGCGGTGATCGGAGCATCCCTGAAGACGCGGGCGCTTGCGGCACTGGGCAAGGGCGTGAGCCTGCTTCTGATGGGGCTCTGGGTCGCCGGGTCGACCCTGCATCAGGTGTTTGTGCTCGGCGTGCCCCAGGCCGCCGTCATGGGATCCGTCGGATTTCTCGCCCTTGCCGTCAACCTTGCGAGCGTGATGCTGCTGGTGCGCTACAAGGACGGCGATGCCAATGTGCGTTCCGTCTGGCTGTGTTCGCGCAATGACGCCATCGGAAATCTCGCCGTCATGATGGCCGCCCTGGGTGTGTGGGGAACAACGGCGGCTTGGCCGGACCTGCTGGTCGCCGGATTGATGGCGGCCTTGTTCGTGAGTTCCGCCGTTCAGATCCTCTCCCAGGGCATTCGCGAATTCCGGCAAAAAGCCCCGGTTCCGGCCGGAAGCATCTGAACAACTCCGGCATGCGGATCAGGCGGAGACTGCCGCCGTGCTGCCACCCAGATGGACAAGCGTAATTTCCGGCGGGACACCTATTCTCAATGGCAGCAGGGAACATCCAAGTCCACCGGACACGATCAGGTGCCTCGGGTCTGCCGACAGCCCGAGATGCCGATTGACCGTCGTACCCAAGGTGTCGACATAGTGGCCATAGGGAAAACGGTTGCCATGCTTGGCGGGATAGCCTGGGCGGTATCCGAAACAATTGATCTGGCCACCATGGGTATGCCCGCTCACGGTCAGGCTGACACGGCCGGGAACCTCGTTGAAAATATCAGGCTCATGCGCCATCAGAATGATCGGTGCGTCGTCGGTTACCTGCGCAAGTGTTCCGGTCAGATCATCGAGACCCTGCCAATTCCTGCGCTTGAATTTCGGGCTTGGTCCGAGCGCCAACTGGTCGTCGATGCCAGCCAGCCAGAAGGGTCTTCCGTCCTTTTCGAGACGTATTGCCCGGTTCTGGTAAAGCGGAATGCCGGCGTTGAGAAGCGCCTGGCCATATTTCGTCGGACCGCTTCCGGTTTTCTGGGCCTCCTGATCATCCCACCAGTCATGGTTGCCCAGGATCGCATGCGTCCCGAGAGGAGCGGAGAGGTTTGCGAACTGGTCTGCCCAGGCCTGCGGCGGGATCGCGTCATATTGCATCTTGTGATCTGCAACGTAGTCGCCAAGCATCAGGATGATGTCGGGCTTCAGGGCGTTTGTACGTTCGACGATAAAGCGGACCCGTTCAAGCCCCATCCAGGGATCACAAATATGCGGATCGGCGATGAGCGCAGCGGTGAGCTGCAGGTCCTTTGGCCAGCGTCCCGGCGTCAGATGATACCGTTTGATCCGCAGACGGAAAGGTTCGATGCCGACTGCATAGGCAGCCGTTGATATCGAACTCAAGGCCACGAGACCCAACCCCTTCAGAAACACGCGTCTGGAAATCATGAAACTCCCGCTTGTTGCAGCTTGCAAGTCTTTGTGTGAGCCGGATTATTCGTGCCCTGGTTGGCGCAAAGAAGGAGACTTTCAGCAGAAACTGTGCAGGGAGCGTTTTTTCAAAAAAAAACCGCTGCCGAAGCAGCGGTAAGATAGATTGGAGCAAAAGAAACTTGAATTACTCGGTCGGTGCCTCTTCAGGGACCGGCACGATGACGTCTTCCTGCGTGATCTCCACGCTGAGATCATTCGTCGCGATGGCAACGTCGGTGTCGACTTCCGGAACGATGGACGTATCCGCGACAGTCATTTTCTCGTCGGCTTTGGCAGTTTTTCCCCAAGAACAGGCATGTGCCGGTGCGACCGCGAATGCCGCGATGGCGAACCCTGCGATGGCCGTGCTGATCAGACGCATGATGAGCCTCCGTCTGTTGCTGCGCGGGACTGGCGCAGTAACGTCTAAGGTAAAGCAAAAATGAAATCGGACAAGGAAAAACCGGGTAGAGATTGATACCAAGGTTAAGATTGGCGCATTTACTTTCTGTTAAGGTTGTAGGTCTTCTGGGTCTTGGGCTCTGACAAGTCGTTGACAACGTTGACAACACGCGCGTCGAGAAGATCTCCGAAGGCCTTGAGCGTGATCTTCTTGCTGCTCAGGAATCCGATCAAAAGAACCTGTATTGCGCCGTCCGATCGCAGCTCGGCCTTTGTCCAACCCCACTTGCAATCGCGCGGAATGCAGGACGTGAAGGCTCTCACGCGCACCAGCACCTGCTCGTTTTCGCACGTGCTTTCCACCTCGATGCGGCTGATTTCCTTCGGTTCCGCATCGGGGTTGATCCAGACACCGTCCTCCGGCAGCGGGCAGTAGATCCGTTGCGCCTGTGCCGGCACCGTCGACAGGACGAGAAGTCCGGCAAGGAAAAGCAAGAGACGAGACATGATCAGTCCACCTTTTGTTTCAGCCTCATGATAGAGCATTTTCCGACCAACTTGGTTCATTTGACCGAGGCCCATTTTCGCAAATGCTCTAGCTCACTTCGTGCCGTTGCGCGGATGCGCCCGGTCATAGGCAGCCAGCAGATGCGCACTGTCTATCTCGGTGTAGATCTGCGTGGACGCGAGGCTGGCGTGTCCGAGAAGCTCCTGGATTGTCCTGAGATCGCCGCCGCCGGCGAGCAGGTGCGTGGCGAAGGAATGCCTGAGGGCGTGCGGCGTCGCGGTCTCCGGCAATCCGAGCGCCCCGCGCAGCTTTGCCATGGCCAGCTGGATCATGCGTGGATTGAGAGGGCCGCCGCGTGCGCCGAGGAAAAGCGGGCCGTCCGCCTCGATGGCGAAGGGGCACAGCTTGACGTAATGCGCGACCGCATCGCAGACGGCCGGAAGGATCGGCACGATACGTTCCTTGCGGCCCTTGCCCACGATGCGCATGGTCTTAGTTCCCGGCACGGGCGCCATCTTGCCCGTCAGGGACAGCGCCTCGGATATCCGGAGGCCGCAGCCGTAAAGAAGCGTCAGCACGGCGGCATTGCGTGCCTCTATCCAGGGCGCCGTCTCGAGGGCGAGTTCGCCGCTGGTGACATCGATGGCATCGCGCGAGGAAACCGGTTTGGGCAGGGACCGTGCCTGCCGCGGTGGCCGGACGGCGTCGGACGCTGCCGCGTTCACGTCTCCGCGCCGTTCCAGGTGTTTCAGGAAGGACCGTATCCCGGCAAGGCCCCTGGCCAATGACCGGCTCTTGACTCCCTGCCTGCGCCGGGACGCCAAAAACCCCCTGAAGTCGGCAGGCCTCAGCGCGGCGATATCCTTCAATGACGGCGCTCCCCCGAGATGTTCTGTCAGGAAGCGGAGGAACTGCCGCAGATCGCGTTCATAGGCGACCAGCGTCTTGTCGGAAAGCCGGCGTTCATCGGACAGATGATCGAGCCAGAGCCCGATTCGGTTGTTGAGATCCGGCTTCGCGGTGACCAGAAGGTCGGACAGGTCGGGTGCGGTCGTGCTCATTGGCCGATTTTAGGCCCGTTTGCGTTCGGATTGGTTAATGCGCAGCATTGAATTTACCCGCGATTAAGCCCGCGCCCCTTAGATAGGCCGAATTGAGTTTTTAGCGCGCAGGTGAGCGGACCGTGGACTTCGCCGGACGGATTTACGAGCTTCTTCAGCTGCTGGTGACCAATCGGGTCTACAGCATCTCGTTTCTGGCCACCGCCGGATTTGCGCTCGCCGTGCTTCTGTTCGATCTCCATCGCCGCGGATACCGGTTCGACTGGCCCGTCAGGCTGATCCGCAGCGTGGCGGCAAATATCGGTTTCTGGTGGGTCAACCTCCTGTTCGCACCGGTCGTCTTCCTGACATCCGAACACATCAAGCAGGGCTATGACACGCTCGGCATCCCGAGCGTCGACGAGACCTTCTGGTCCGGGGTGCCCTGGTGGGTGCTGGTTCCTTTCGCCGCGCTTTGCTACGATTTCGCCGACTACTGGAACCATCGCATCCTGCATCACCGCTGGCTCTGGCCGATCCATGCGATCCATCATTCCGACCCGGACCTGAACGTGCTGACGAGCTACCGGATCCACTTTCTGGAATCGCTGGTCATGACCACGTCCTACATCCTGCTCCTGAGCTGGCTCGGGTTCCCGACCGACGTGATGGGATACGGCGCGATCCTGCTGACGCTGCACAACATGTATGTCCACATCAACGTGGACTGGGGCCACGGCCCGTTCAGATACGTGCTGGCTTCGCCGCGCATGCACCAGTGGCACCATGCCGACCTCCCCGAGGCCTACGGCAAGAACCTGGCAAACGTCTTTCCGGTCTTCGACCTCCTCTTCGGCACCTATTACGTTCCAGGACCGTGCAAGGAGCCCTTCGGCGTCCAGGATGTTCCTCAGAACGACGTCGTGAAGCTGGTGTTCTATCCTTTCGTGGAATGGACGCGGCAGGCGAAATCGGCAATCCGCGCGATCAGGCCCGCCCAAACGCGCGGCGATGAGATCTCCCCGCAGGAACGGGAAGCCTTCAAATAGGCAAGCAACGTGTCATGCGCGTCGGATCCGTGCGCCTCACAGCGTCCGAAAGCTCACCGCGAAGGCGATATCCGCCGAATGATCGTGGCCTTCCTTTGAATACATGCGGATTTCCCGGACCTCGGGGTCCGTGATCCGTCTCTCATCCGCCAGTCCGGTGAGCGCGGCATCGAAACCGTGATCGCCGTAATGCGCCCGGTTGACGCCGATCACGAAGAGTGCGCCGCTTCGCGCGATCGAAAGCAGGCTGACCAGAACATCGGGGCCGAGATGTCCGTGTGTGAAGGCGCCGGACGAAAGGACCGCGCCATACGCATTGCTGATCGGTGCGAGGTCGCCGGTCAGGTCGATTTCGAAGGTCCGGCCGTAGAGCGCCTTCGCAGCTGCGCGTTGCAGCATCTCCGCGGATATATCCATTCCGTCGACCTGGGCAGCCGGCAGGCCAAGCGCTTCGGCAACCAGACCTGTGCCGCAGCCTATGTCCGCGACGGGAACATCGTCAGGTCCGGCCTGTTCCGCATAGATCCGTGCGATTGTCTCCGGATAGACAAACCCGAGAGCTTCGGCGAAGTCACCGTCATAGGTGTCCGCGAATTCGCGGTAATAGGCCTTGTTGTCTT
Source organism: Roseibium sp. (assembly GCF_965232425.1). Lineage (GTDB taxonomy): Bacteria > Pseudomonadota > Alphaproteobacteria > Rhizobiales > Stappiaceae > Roseibium. Next base: position 1,704,668 of record NZ_OZ246971.1, on the reverse strand, counting down.
CCGGCGTGGAAAGCTTGTAGGCGTTTTCCAGAAGCGCCTTGCCCTTGTCGTCGTCCGCCACGTGGCTGCTCCGTTTCAACCGTCTGTCCGGGAAATCCGGTGAAAGCGTATGTCCGGCGGATGATGCGATCAAGGTGCGCGGCGTGGCGGGCGGGGTCATCTCGCTATAGAAGCCAACAAAAAACGGCCCGGAAACCCGGGCCGTTTGCAAATGCTCGTTTTGTCAGCCGTCAGAGGATGCTCTGGCCCGTCTTGGCCCAGTCGGCCAGGAACGCATCGAGGCCCTTGTCCGTCAGCGGATGCTTGACCAGGCCCTTCAGCGTTGCGGGCGGAACGGTGGCGACGTCCGCACCGATGATCGCGCATTCCTTGACGTGGTTGGGTGTGCGGATCGAGGCGGCCAGGATTTCCGTATCGAAGCCGTAATTGTCGTAGATCACGCGGATCTCGCGGATCAGCTCCAGTCCGTCGATGTTCATGTCATCCAGACGGCCGATGAACGGCGAGATGTAGGTTGCACCGGCCTTGGCGGCGAGCAGGGCCTGGTTCGCCGAAAAACACAGCGTGACGTTGGTCTTGGTGCCTTCCTCGGTCAGCTGCTTGCAGGCCTTCAGCCCGTCGAAGGTCAGCGGCAGCTTGATGACGACATTGTCGGCGATTGCGCGCAGGACATGCGCTTCCTTGATCATCTGGTCGAACTCGGTCGCGGCAACCTCCGCGGAGACATCGCCGCCCGTGATTCCGCAGATCTCGGCAATCACTTCCTTGAAGTCGCGGCCCGACTTGGCAATGAGCGAGGGATTGGTCGTCACGCCGTCGAGAAGGCCCGTGGATTCAAGTTCCTTGATGACGGCGGTGTCGGCCGTGTCGACGAAAAATTTCATGTCTGGTAGCTCCCTGTGAAGCGCCGGTTCGGTCGCCGGAGTGGCTCGCCTGCGGATCCCGCAAAGCGATTTGCGTAATCAGTCGCGCTCTCTTTACCCTAGGATGATGACAAGAAGAACCCCTGATTCTCCGGTGGAAGAAATTTTTGTGGTACGTACCTCAAAAAAGTCAGCCCTTGATCCCGGCCCGTTCTGGCGCAAACGTTTGCGACTGCCCCCGGGGGTGAGGCGCCTGCGGGTGTCAGCCCGACCCGACAAGTTGCGGACCTGAATTCTCGTGCTGTTTGACGATCCAGAATTTGAGGAGACGATTGCCAGCGTCCTGGTGCCGGTCGCGGTCCCAACGGCCTATACCTACAAGGTGCCGCCCGGAAAGTCGGTTGTTCCCGGAACGATCGTCAGGGTCCCGCTCGGGCCACGCGAAGTCATCGGCGCTGTCTGGGACGGGGAGCCGGACGCGGCGATCAATCCGAAGAAGCTGAAAAGCATCACCCGCGTCTATGACACCACGCCGCCTCTCGACGAGGACCTGCGCCGGTTCGTCGACTGGGTAGCGAACTGGACGCTCGGAGCGCCCGGCATGGTTCTGCGCATGGTGCTGCGCTCCGAAGAAGCGCTGGAACCGGAAGCGCCGGTGCCGGGCGTGCGCCGGATCGACGGCGCCGAACCGGACCGGCAGACCTCCGCCCGTCGGCGGGTGCTGGGCACGATGGAAGACGGCTTTGCCTGGACAAAGAGCGGCCTTGCCCATGCTGCCGGCGTGTCGCCTTCCGTGATCGATGGCCTGATCCACCAGGAGGTGCTCGAAGTCGTCTCCATGCCGGCCGCGCCACCGCCGCCCAGACCGCAGCTCGACTTCGCCCAGAAGCAACTGACACAGGCTCAGACGGCCGCAGCCGAGGGCCTGATCGCAAGCTTCGACAAGGGCGCGGGCGTGTCGCTGATCGACGGCGTCACCGGCTCCGGCAAGACGGAGGTCTATTTCGAGGCGATCGCGGAGGCGATGCGCCGTGAACGGCAGGCGCTCGTGCTCCTGCCGGAAATCGCCTTGACGGAACAGTTCCTGCGCCGGTTCGAACAGCGCTTCGGTGTCTACCCCGCCGAGTGGCATTCGGAGATCACGCCGAAAAACCGTGCACGGGTCTGGCGCGGCGTTGCGTCCGGCGACATCCGGGTGGTGATCGGTGCGCGTTCGTCGCTGTTTCTGCCGTTTCGCGAGCTGGGCCTCATTATCGTGGACGAGGAACACGATGCCGCCTTCAAGCAGGATGACAGGGTGCCTTACAGCGCCAGGGACATGGCCGTCGTGCGCGGCCACATATCCGGATTTCCTGTTGTGCTCGCCTCCGCAACGCCTTCGGTGGAAAGCCGCGTCAACGCCGATTCGGGCCGCTACACGCTTTATGAACTTCCCGAGCGGGCGTCCGGGGCGGCGCTTCCGGACCTGAAGGCCATCGACATGCGGATTGACGGTCCCGAGCGCGGCAGGTGGCTGGCGCCGCAGCTGGTTCATGCGATCAAGGACACGTTTGCCGCCGGTGACCAATCGCTTCTGTTTCTCAACAGGCGGGGATACGCGCCCCTGACGTTATGCCGCACCTGCGGCCATCGCTTTCAGTGTGCTCATTGCAGCGCCTGGCTGGTCGAGCACCGGTTTCAGAAGAAACTTGTCTGCCATCATTGCGGCCACACCGAGCCGGTGCCGCAAAGCTGTCCCTCCTGTGGCCAGACGGACAGCCTCGTTGCCTGCGGCCCGGGTGTCGAGCGCATCGCGGAAGAGGTATCGGATCTTTTCCCTCAGGCGCGCACGCTGGTCCTGTCTTCGGACCTTGCCGGCGGCCCGGAGCGGCTGAAGCGGGAGATGAAGCTGGTGGAAGAGGGCGAGGCCGACATTGTCATCGGCACCCAGCTCGTCGCCAAGGGCCACAATTTCCCCAAGATGAAGCTCGTCGGGGTCATTGATGCCGATCTGGGTCTGGCGCATGGAGACCCGCGTGCCGCCGAAAAGACGTTCCAGCTGCTGGCACAGGTCACCGGCCGGGCGGGCCGCATGACCGGCGGCGGCGTCGGGCTGCTGCAGACCTATAATGCGGAGCACCCGGTCATCAGGGCACTCTACGGCGGCGACACGGCGGCCTTCTACAAGGCGGAAATCGAATCCCGGCGCGTCTCCGGCCTGCCTCCGTTCGGCCGGCTGGCGGCCATTGTCGTCTCGGGGCCGGACAAGGGGTTCGCGGAAGGCTTTGCGCGCGCGCTCGCGCGCTCGGCTCCACTGGATGAGGCCGTCAGCATTCTGGGTCCTGCGGAAGCCGCCCTGGCGATGGTACGCGGCCGCCACCGCTACCGTCTGCTGACCATGGCGCCGCGCCAGTTCGACCTGCAATCCTACCTGCGGCGATGGCTCGCCGCGGGGCCGAAGCCGACAAAGGGACTGCGTGTCCAGGTGGATATCGATCCGCAGCATTTCCTTTGACCGGCGCGATATCGGGCCGGTACAGGCAGGTCGTTGAGGCAGGCCGGCAAGGTGGTGCCATGCGTCGTCTGCACGCGGTGGATTTGGCCCGCATTCAACCAAAGTTCGATGACCCCGGGGGGCGGCGCGGAGCACTTTTTCCCGCCCTGCGGTAAAAAACACCGAAGATTCGGTAAAAACAGTCTTTTGGCGAAGTTGCACACTGACAAACCCTGTGCTAATTGAGGCGCGGCTTTGGGGGAACGGTTTAACCGTCACACCTTCTGACCTCGAAATCATTCATTATTTTCAATGCCTTGCGAGCGCTAGCCGTTTTGCGGGCTTGAAAAACGTCAGAGAGCACGGACCTGGTGACTGACAACGTATCTCTCGTATCCGGCGTGGCACAGCGTTATGCGTCCGCCCTTCTCGACCTCGCGGAGGGTGACGGCGTTACGGCTGACGTGGAACGGGATCTGGGCGCTTTCGAAGGCATGCTTGCCGAAAGCGAAGATCTCGACCGTCTCGTGAAGAGCCCGGCATTCAGTGCTGAGGAGCAGCTTGCGGCGCTCACGGCACTTCTCGACAAGGCGGGCATCTCCGGCCTTGCCGCAAATTTCGTGAAGCTGGCCGCCCGCAACAGGCGCCTCTTCGTTCTTCCCGACATGATCAAGTCTTTCCGCGCCCTGCTTGCGGAAATGCGCGGCGAAGAGACTGCTGAAGTCACATCTGCAGCAGCCCTGTCCGACGAACATGTCGCTGCCCTGAAAGAGGCCTTGTCGGCTTCAACGGGCAAAACCGTAAATCTCGCAGCGAAAGTTGATCCTGCTCTGATTGGTGGCCTCGTGGTCAAGGTCGGATCCCGCATGATCGACACCTCCCTGCGTACCAAGCTCAATTCACTCAAGTTCGCGATGAAAGAGGTCGGCTGATGGATATTCGGGCCGCGGAAATTTCCGCAATCCTCAAGGATCAGATCAAGAGCTTTGGCCAGGAAGCCGAAGTCTCTGAAGTTGGTCAGGTGCTCTCCGTCGGTGACGGTATCGCCCGTGTTTATGGTCTGGACAAGGTTCAGGCTGGTGAAATGGTCGAGTTTCCAGGTGGCATCAAGGGCATGGCCCTGAACCTGGAATCAGACAATGTCGGTGTCGTTCTCTTCGGTTCTGACCGCGACATCAAGGAAGGCGACACCGTCAAGCGGACCGGCGCCATCGTGGAAGTCCCGGTCGGCAAGGGCCTGCTCGGCCGCGTTGTCGACCCGCTCGGCAACCCGATCGACGGCAAGGGCCCGATCGACGCGACCGAAAAGCGCCGCGTGGACGTGAAGGCGCCGGGCATCCTGCCGCGCAAATCCGTGCACGAGCCGATGTCCACCGGCCTCAAGGCGATCGACGCCCTGATCCCGGTCGGCCGTGGCCAGCGCGAGCTTGTGATCGGCGACCGCCAGACCGGCAAGACCGCCATCATCCTCGACACGTTCCTGAACCAGAAGCCTCTGCATTCCGGTGATGACGAAGATGCCAAACTGTACTGCATCTACGTCGCCGTCGGTCAGAAGCGGTCCACCGTTGCCCAGTTCGTCAAGGTCCTGGAAGACAACGGCGCCCTGGAATACTCCATCGTCATCGCTGCGACGGCATCCGATGCCGCACCGCTGCAGTTCCTGGCACCGTTTGCCGGCTGCGCGATGGGCGAGTACTTCCGCGACAATTCCATGCACGCCGTGATCGGCTACGACGATCTGACCAAGCAGGCCGTTGCCTATCGTCAGATGTCCCTGCTTCTGCGCCGCCCGCCGGGACGTGAAGCGTTCCCGGGCGACGTCTTCTACCTGCACTCCCGTCTTCTGGAGCGCGCTGCGAAGCTTAACGAAGAGCACGGCAGCGGTTCTCTGACGGCACTGCCGGTCATTGAGACCCAGGGCAACGACGTGTCCGCGTTTATTCCGACCAACGTGATCTCGATCACCGACGGTCAGATCTTCCTTGAAACGGATCTCTTCTATCAGGGTATCCGTCCGGCGGTGAACGTCGGTCTGTCGGTGTCCCGCGTGGGGTCCTCCGCCCAGATCAAGGCCATGAAGCAGGTTGCCGGCCCGATTAAGGGTGAGCTTGCGCAGTATCGCGAAATGGCTGCCTTCGCGCAGTTCGGCTCCGACCTCGATGCCACGACGCAGCGTCTGCTGAACCGTGGCGCCCGTCTGACCGAACTCCTCAAGCAGCCGCAGTTCTCTCCGCTGAAAACGCAGGAGCAGGTCGCGGTCATCTATGCCGGCGTGAACGGTTATCTGGACGGCTTCGGTGTCGACCGGGTGAAGGACTTCGAAGAAGGCCTGTTGCTGTTCCTCCGTGGTGAGCATGCGGATCTTCTGGATGCCATCTGGGAAAAGAAGGCCCTTGACGACGAACTGACCGGCAAGCTGAAGGCTGCCATCGACGCGTTCGCCAAGAACTTCGCTTAAGACGACACGCCGGGATAAGGAGCAGGGGCGGCCATGCCGAGCCTGAAGGACTTACGAAACCGCATCGCTTCCGTTAAGGCGACGCAGAAAATCACCAAGGCCATGCAAATGGTGGCCGCGGCGAAACTGCGTCGTGCCCAGGAAGCTGCGGAGGCTGCACGCCCCTATGCAGAGCGCATGGGTGCGGTGCTGGCCAACCTCGCGGAAGCATTCGAGGGTCGCGACGACGCTCCGAAGCTGATGTCCGGCACGGGCAACGATCAGGTGCATCTCCTGCTCGTTGCGACTGCCGAACGCGGACTGTGCGGGGGCTTCAACACCAACATCGCCAAGCTGGCCCGTGAAAAGGCGCGCAGCCTGATCGCCGACGGCAAGACCGTCAAGATCATCTGTGTCGGCAAGAAGGGCTTCGACGCCCTGAAGCGCGAGCTCGGCCAGCATGTGATCGAGACCGTCGATCTGCGTAGCGTCAAGAACGTTGGCTATGCCAATGCCGATGAGATCGGCAAGAAGGTCCTGGCCATGTTCGCCGACGGCGAGTTCGACGTCTGCACGCTGTTCTACTCGACATTCGTCTCGGTGATCGCGCAGGAGCCGACGGCTCAGCAGCTCATCCCGGCCAGCTTCGAGGCCAAGGGCGATGGCGAGAGCGACGGTGCCCATCCGGTTTACGAATACGAGCCGGACGAAACGGAGATCCTCGAGGATCTTCTGCCGCGCAACATTTCCGTACAGATTTTTCGGGCGCTCCTGGAAAATGCTGCATCCGAGCAGGGCGCGCGCATGTCCGCGATGGATAACGCGACCCGCAACGCCGGTGAGATGATCGACAAGCTGACGATCAACTACAACCGCCAGCGTCAGGCGCAGATCACGACGGAACTGATTGAAATCATCTCGGGCGCCGAGGCGCTCTAGAGCGCTTTGCGCCCACCGGGCGCAGAGTGCCGGAATACTAACATTGTCGATCGACTCTTCCGCGCGATGTGAAAGACACGGGAAGCAGGTCGATCAAACGGGATCAAGACGAGGATTAGGGATATGGCTGACAAACAGGTCGGACGGATCACCCAGGTCATCGGCGCCGTTGTCGACGTCAAGTTCGATGACCACCTGCCGTTGATCCTGAACGCTCTGGAAGCTGACAACCAGGGTGTACGACTGGTTCTCGAGGTTGCACAGCACCTCGGCGAGAACACGGTTCGCACCATCGCGATGGACTCCACCGAGGGTCTGGTGCGCGGACAGGAAGTTGTCGACACCGGCGCACCGATTGCCGTGCCGGTCGGCGACGGCACGCTGGGCCGCATCATGAACGTGATCGGCGAGCCGGTCGATGAAGCCGGCGAAATTCCGCACACGGACAAGCGCGGCATCCACCAGGAAGCTCCGACGTTCATCGAACAGTCCACGGAAGCTGAAATCCTGGTCACCGGCATCAAGGTCGTGGATCTGCTCGCACCTTACGCGAAGGGCGGCAAGATCGGCCTGTTCGGCGGCGCGGGCGTCGGCAAGACCGTTCTCATCATGGAACTGATCAACAACGTCGCTAAGGCGCACGGCGGTTACTCCGTGTTCGCCGGTGTCGGCGAGCGGACCCGTGAAGGCAACGACCTTTACTGGGAAATGATCGAATCCGGCGTGAACAAGGAAGGCGGCGGAGAAGGCTCCAAGGCGGCCCTCGTTTACGGCCAGATGAACGAGCCTCCCGGAGCGCGTGCACGTGTTGCCCTGACCGGTCTGACGGTTGCCGAGCATTTCCGTGACGCAGGCCAGGACGTTCTGTTCTTCGTCGACAACATCTTCCGCTTCACGCAGGCCGGTTCGGAAGTGTCCGCGCTTCTCGGCCGTATCCCGTCTGCTGTGGGATATCAGCCGACGCTTGCGACCGACATGGGCTCGATGCAGGAGCGCATCACCACGACCAACAAGGGCTCGATCACGTCCGTGCAGGCCGTTTACGTTCCTGCCGATGACTTGACCGACCCGGCGCCGGCTTCGACCTTCGCCCACCTGGACGCGACGACCGTTCTGAACCGCGCGATCGCGGAAAAGGGCATCTACCCGGCCGTGGATCCGCTCGACTCCACGTCGCGCATGCTTGACGCTCGCATCATCGGTGAAGAGCACTACAACACCGCGCGTGCCGTTCAGGGGACGCTGCAGCGCTACAAGGCCCTGCAGGACATCATTGCCATCCTCGGCATGGACGAGCTTTCCGAAGAAGACAAGCTGACCGTGGCACGTGCCCGCAAGATCGAGCGCTTCCTGTCGCAGCCGTTCTTCGTGGCCGAGGTCTTCACCGGTTCTCCGGGCAAGCTGGTTGCTCTCGAAGACACGATCAAGGGCTTCAAGGGCCTTGTCGACGGCGAGTACGACCACCTGCCGGAAGCTGCCTTCTACATGGTTGGCTCCATCGAGGAAGCCGTCGAGAAGGCACAGAAACTGGCAGCGGAAGCCGCCTGATTTCAAGATTGACCCCGGACGTCCGTCGGGACGTCCGGCTTTGTTCAAGCATGATGGCCTCGCCATCTGAGAAGAAGACTGACAAGGAAGACGCCACATGGCTGAACTTTTCCAGTTCGAGTTGGTCTCGCCGGAACGCCAGCTCCTGTCCGAACAGGTCTCGGAAGTCGTCGTTCCCGGTGCCGAAGGTGAATTCGGTGTTCTGAAAGACCACAGTCCTTTCATGTCCAGCATCGCACCCGGCATCCTGAAGGTTCGCGGCGAAGGCGATTCCTGGGATGAGTACTTCGTGCGCGGCGGATTTGCGGACGTGTCTGCAGGCGGATTGACCGTTCTTGCCGAACAGGCGGTGCCGGTTGCGGAAATCAGCCGTGAGCAGCTCGACCAGGCGATCCAGAACGCCGAGGAAGACGTCGCGGACGCGAAGGATGACGCGACGCAACAGAAAGCCGACCGCACGCTTCGCCGGCTCAAGGACGTCGCCGAGGCGTTGAAGCAGGTCTGATACCGGTCGCACAGCGTCACGAATTTCAAACGGCTCCCCGGGAGCCGTTTTTTTTTGTGATCCGATCCCGGGTTTCGAGCGTAAAATGGTGTTATCTGAAATTCTGAAGTAAAACTTGCATAATGCGCAACAATAAAGTGTTGCTTGAGTGTTCTATATTTCTGCGATTGTATATTCTGTTAGAAATAACTAAAAACTTTTTTCCATTTTATAAAAACACTTTTTCTTTTTTGGAATTTTTACCTGCAATTAATATGAGAAAACAAATATTCCGCTACGGTATTTAGCTGGAGCGGTTCATGAGCGTCAAGATGAGAGTGCTGCTGGGGTTCGGCATCGTCGCCTGTTTCCTGGCTTTTTTCGGTACATTTTCCCTGTATCAATTCAACGCGTCTTCCCGGGCGGTCGCAGATCTTGCCGATATGAGCGAGGACGCTCTGCTGGCATCCGAACTCAACGCGGACATGGCCAAGGCGGTGCGCGCCACGCTGCGCTACATTGCCTCGCGTTCGCCCGAGGACAACGCTGAAGCGCTGGATTTCATCAATCAGGTCAAGGCTGGCGGAGAAATCGCGAAGCAGGAAATCGCCAAACCCGAGCGCGTCCGCAACAGGGACATCATAATTGCCGAGATCGGATCGTTTGAAACCGCATTGGCAGCCGTATCGACCCTCTATGCAGAGCGCGACGATCTCGTCACGAACAAGCTGGATGTTCTCGGGCCGGAGGTGCGCAAGCGGATCACGGAGATCAATCGCACGGCAACCGAGGACAACGATCCGGTGACGGCGAACTTCGCTGCGCAGGCGCAGGAGAACCTCCTGCTCGGCCGTCTCTACATGATGAAGTTCCTGGCTTCCAACGACGCGGCGGATTTCGAGCGTCTGGAAAAGAGCTTCGCGGACTTCGCGGACCGGTTCAAGGCTCTCGACGAAAGTGTCGAAAACCCCCGGCGCCGGGAAATCCTGGCTGAGATCGAGCCGATGATCGGCACCTATCTCGAGGCGGCGCGACGCGTCAGGGACGTAATCTGGGAACGCAATGCGATAAGGGACGACACGCTGCTTGCCAAGGGTGCGGAGATCAGCCGCCAGGCAACGCTCATGAAGGAAAGCGCCGGCGTGGACGCCGAGCTCATCGCCTCTGAAACCCAGTCCTATCTGAGCAGTGTCATGTGGCAGGTCGGGATCGCATGTGCCATCACGTTTCTCCTTGCCATCGCTCTGGCATTCGTCATTGCCCGAGCGATCACGAAACCGCTGACCATGCTCGTCGAGGACGCGCAGCAGCTTGCTTCCGGCAACACCGAGGTCGCCTTTGCCGAGGCGCGCCGAAAGGACGAGATCGGGGTGGTCGCCAAGTCCATTGCCGGTTTCCGCGACGGCGTCGTCGAGCGGTTGCGGCTCGAAGAGGAACAGCAGCAGGAGATGGCGGAGCGCGAGGCGCGCAATACCCGTGTCTCCGAGGCAGTCGTCGAATTCGAGCAGTCGGCCAAGCAGATGCTGGACACGATCACCGCGGCCACAGAAAACCTTCAGAATACCGCGTCGGCCATGACCGAAACCGCCCGTGGGACAAATGGTCAGGCGACCATGGTTGCCAGCGCGGCGGAGGAAGCAACGACGAATGTGCAGACCGTTGCCGCGGCCGCAGAGGAATTGTCGGTGTCGCTCAACGGTGTAACCAGTCAGGTCGGGCATTCCGCCGATATCGCGCAAAAGGCCACCGATGACGCCGAGCGCACCAACCGGCAGATTGCCGGGCTCGCCACTGTTGCCGAAGACATCGGCGAAGTGATCTCGCTGATTTCCACGATCGCGGAACAGACCAATCTGCTTGCGCTCAATGCAACCATCGAGGCGGCACGGGCCGGTGAAGCCGGCAAGGGATTTGCCGTGGTTGCGGCCGAGGTCAAGGAACTGGCCAGCCAGACCGGCAAGGCCACCGAGGAAATTTCTTCCAAGATCTCGGCGATCCAGTCTGAAACCCGGGAGGCCGTTGACGGTATTCAGAACATCGCCACCACCATCCAGGAGATAAACACGGTCGCGAATTCGATTGCGACGGCCGTCGAGCAGCAGACCGACGCGACGGCGGAGATATCCCAAAGCGTCGATCAGGCCTCCCAGGGCACTGCCGAAGTCAGCCAGAGCATCGTTCAGGTCTCCGAGGCGGCTGCGGAAACGGACAGGGCCGCCGGGACGGTGGTCGAGGCGGCGGAAACGCTCTCGAAGCAATCCGAAGAGATGCACATCGTCATCGAGAAGTTCCTCTCGACGGTGAAAGCGGCGTAGGTTCGTTGTGCTGTTGTCCGGTTTAGACTTGAAATGGATCTCGTGAGGCGATCACCAGTCATTGATCTTGTTATTCCGGCAGAAGCGCAGCAGAAGGCCGGAACCCGGTAACCACCTGTTTCTCCGTCTTCTTTCAACCTTCGGCCACATGGCGTACTTGGTCCCGGTCTTGCCGCTTACACGGCAAACCGGGATGACACATCGGGGAGGCTATTCTGTATCCCGCTTCGGCGTTTGACGGTACAAAGACGCTCTCTCAACGACACTGACACATCTCGGCGGTCATGCCATGGCTTGACCATGGCATCCATGCCGTTTCGTTTCTGAAACCTGAGACGGTGGAGAGGTCACGGCATGGATTGCAGGGTCAAGCCCTGCAATGACGATGGTTGGGGAGGCGTTGTCCCCTCGTCGCTCGCTTGCTGCCTGGGAGTACGCCTTCACCGGATCAGCGAGCACACCGGCAGACCTTGCCGCCCCCCGCGTTCTGCCACCCGTCCTCCGTCATGCCATAGCTTGACCATGGCATCCATGCCATTTCGTTGCTGAAGCCTGAGGCGGCGGAAAGATCACGGCATGGATTGCAGGGTCAGGCCCTGCAATGACGCGGGTTGGGGAGGCGTGGTCCCCTCGTCGCTCGCTTGCTGCCTGGGAGTACGCCTTCACCGGATCAGCCGGCGGCTGCGCTCTCGGCCGGACCCGGCTCCAGATACTTGAAGGCGTTTCTGCCGCTGTTCTTCACGTCGTAGAGCGCGATATCCGCGTTCTTTATGATCGCACTCACATCGTCGCAGCCGGCATAGATCGGCGAAAGCCCGACGCTCACACCAATCCTGATGGACAGATCGTTGATATTGAACGGCACCTGGAGCTTGTGCACGATGCGGCTCGCGATGATTTCGGCGACCTTCCGGTCCGAGCGGTTGAGAATAATGCCGAATTCGTCACCGCCGAGGCGGGCGACGAGGTCGGTGGACCGCACGCAGGATTTCAGCCGTTCACCGACCTGTTTCAGGAGCGAGTCTCCGGCGTCGTGGCCGTAGGTGTCGTTGACCGGCTTGAACTTGTCGAGGTCGAGAAGCATCAGAATGCTTTGCGTGTCGTCATCCAGTGCGCGCAGGGCTTCGTCCAGCGTCGCATTGAACAGCGTCCGGTTGGCCAGTCCGGTCAGGGTGTCGTGATGCGCGGCGTATTCGATCTTCTGGACGGCAAGCTCGCTGATGGTCACGTCTTCATGGGTGCCGATCCATCCGCCGCCCGGCAGTGGTGCGTGGACCGCGCTGATGAACTTGCCACCGGGATGCTTGAACTTTGATCGCACGACTTCCCCGGACGAAAGGCGGATCAGCAGGTCCCTGACATGCTCGAGCACGTCGCCGTCGAATTCGCCGCGGCGTTTTTCCGCTTCGATCAATTCGACAAGCGTAACGCCTTCGCGCACATCGCCTTCGGGCTTGTCGAAGATGTCGACATATTGCTTGTTCCAGAGCTTGAGCCGGCCATTTGCGTCGAAGACGCTCACGCCCTGGCGCATGTTGGCAAGGATGGCCTCCAGCTCCTGCGATCTCAGGCGCGCGCCCCGTTCGTTTTCCGCCAGTTGCTCTTCCAGCTTCTTCCGGTCCGTGACATCGAAGAAATTGTAGACGAAGCCTCCCGAGGGAAGCGGTGTTCCCCGGATCTCCAGAAAGGTCCCGTCGGCTGCGCCGCGAACGTAGCTGTGCGGTTTGCTGCGATCGTAGGATTGGAAAATATCCAGAGCGAGCTGCTCGGGATCGCCTTCGCCGTAGTCTCCGCGTTCCGCGTTGTATTTCAGGTAGTCGAGCAGGTGCAGTTTCTGATCGACGAAGTCCTGCGGATATCCGAGCAGCCTTGCAAATCCCGTGTTCGCCGAGCCGAGCTGGAAATTCTCGTCGTAATAGGCGAAGCCACCGGGAAAATTGTCGAAAATGGCCTGCAGCGTGTCGGCCTGTTCCTTGGTTTCAGTGATATCCGCAAGCGAAACGACAATACCGTCCAGGCCATGTTCGCCCTGGCTGTCGATCGGTTTTGCATTCACGCGAAGCCATGTCGCCCGGCCCGACGTTGCGGTCCTCAGACTTGCAACGAGATCGGTGACGGAATCGGGATCCCTGATGGCAAGGGCAAGCGGATTGTCGTCACTGATGGCGCCGAGTTCGGCGCAGGTCAGCGTGTGGTCGAGTTCTTCGATCTGCAAACCGACGAGGCGTCTGCCTTGATATCCCAGCAGCCTTTCGGCCATCGGGTTCGCCGTCTCGATTGTTCCGTCATGCGACAGCAGCAGGATGCCTTCGCTTACCGCATCGAGCGTCGTCCTCTGCACCGCTTCGGCCTGGCGAATGATGAGTTCGCGCTGTTTGCGTTCCGAGATGTCCATGAGGCTGAAAACGATCCCGCCATTCGGCAGCGGCATCGACCGCACGTCCAGAACGGTGCCGTCCGCCGTCACCCGCTCAATCTGCTCGGGCTTGCCGCTCATGAAGGGATTGAACCTGCCCTCGACGATTTCTTCGTGGTTGTCGTCTTCCTGATGTTCCTGCCGCGCGGCGTACATCATCGTTTCCTTCAGATGCGGGCGTTGCGCAAGAAAATCCCCCGGAAGCTTGAACGCGTTCTGGAAGGCATCGTTGTAGTTGGCAAGGCGCATCGTCTCGTCAAAGTGAACCATGCCGCCCGGAAAATTGTCGAAGACCGCCTTGAGCGTGTCTCCCTGGCGTTTCTTTTCCGTGATGTCCGTCAGCGACAGAACAGCGCCATCGAGGCCGAATTCATTGGCGTCGTCGATGGAAGAAACATTGATGCTGAGCCAGATACCGGCCGGCTCGTTCCGCCGCTTGACGTGAACAACCATGGCGTCGACCCTGGTCATCGTGTCGAGAACGGTCCGGACAAGGGCTTCGGGTTCGAGGTGCTGGTTGTCTTCACCGATGAAATCCAGGCCGAGATCCTGAAACCGCGCGCCTTTGATCTGCTCGACCTCAAATCCGAGAAGGTTGGCCCCGGCAGCATTGATTGTCTGAATGCGCCCGGACCTGCCGACCACCACGACACCCTCGGACAGCGTCTGCAGCGTCGCCCGCTTCAGGGCTTCGGAATAAAGGACTGTCTGCTCGTTTTCTTTCCGTGCGGTGATGTCCTGAAATGCCCCGACCAGCCGGACGACCTCGCCGTCCTCCAGTATCGGCCGGCCGACGGCGCGCACCCAGATGTCGCGGCCCTTGGCGGTGACAAACGGCACCTCCACGTCCCAGGAGACGCCGTTTTCAATTGCGTCCTGCACCGCGGAGGAAACCTTTGCGCGGCTGTCGGGCGGGTAGAAGGACAGCGCGAAGTCCACAGTCGGCGTGAAGTCAGCCGGAACTTCGTGGATCTCCTTTGTCTTCTCTGTCCAGGTCAGGATGTTGGTGCGCAGGCAGAGTTCCCATCCGCCGACGCCCGAGACAGCCGTCACTTCTTCCAGAAGGTCGCTTTCCAGGATCGCCCGCTCATGTTCGCGGGACGCCTCGCTGAGGGCAGCCTCTTTCTCGTGGCGCAACCGATGTGCCGATATCAATCCCTCGACCACCTTTCCGAGCCGGCGCAACTGGTCCAGTTGCTGTGCGCTGGGTTGTCTTGGCTCGCGATCAATGACGCAGAGTGTGCCCAGCCGGTTCGTCCCGTCGATCGAGAGCGGATAACCGGCATAGAAGCGGATATGGGGAGCGCCCGTGACCAGAGGGTTGTCCCTGAACCTTGGGTCTTCAAGCGCATCTGGGACGACAAACAATTCGTCGGACAGGATCGCATGCTGGCAGAACGACACGTCGCGGGCCGTGCCGTCAACGTCAAGTCCGCAGCGGGCCTTGAACCATTGCTCGTCTTCGCCGACCAGGGAGACAAGGGCGATCGGGCAACCGAAAATGGCGGCGATCGCATCGACGACGGCGTCGAACTCCGGCAGCCGTTCAGATCCGACGATCTGCAGCTCGTCCAGAGCTTTCAAGCGCTCCGTTTCCGCCGTTTCCAGTGTTGTGCTCATGCCGTGCTTCGCTTGTGGGGCAACACCCGGACCGATCGCCGGGTCGCTTTCAAGAGTGGGGCAACAAATGCAACAAATGATTAAGTCGACGGCGTGGCGAGGTAAATTTAACGTTAGGGCAATCTGGTTGACAACGGTTCACCGGCGCGCCGGCGGCCGAAGATCATGCCGCATCCGGCCGCTTTTCCGGGATCAATCAGGTCTCCGGCGGCAGATCGTCGAAATGCCTGAAACCGTTACGGCCTTCGTTTTTCACCGCATAAAGCGCGATATCCGCTTTCTTGAGGATCGCGTTGGCGCTTTTGTCGGTGGTTGCAATTGCGGTGATGCCGACACTTGCACTGACCTCGATCGTGTTGCCGTTGATCTCGTAGGGCTTCATGAGCGCTTCGACGATCCGTTTCGCAATCGCGCAGACCCGTTCCTGCTCTTCCGGCAGGTTCCGCGCGATGATGGCGAACTCGTCGCCGCCAAGACGGGCGACCGTATCCTTGGAGCGCACGCATTCCTTGAGGCGTGTCGCAGCCAGGCGCAGCAGGGTGTCGCCGGCATCGTGGCCATGGGTGTCGTTGACCGGCTTGAAGTGATCCAGGTCGATCATCAGGAGATCGCTGGTTTCACCGAAATGAACCGCCCGCGTGATCGCGTCTTCAAGCTTGAGATTGAAAAGTGTCCGGTTGGCCAGTCCGGTCAGCGTATCGTGATGGGCGGCATAGGTTATCTTCTCTGTCGCCATTTCCCGTGAGGTGATGTCTTCATACGTCCCGACCCAGCCGCCATCGGGCAGGGGTGTGCGAACAATGCCGATGATCTTGCCGTTGATGTGCTTGAACTTGGCCTTGACCACCTCGCCGGCGTCCAGCTGCCGGCGCAGCGTTGCATCGAACGCGACCGGGTCTTCGTTGAATTCGCCACGTTGCTTTTCGAGTTGCAGAACCTCGACCAGGCTCATGCCCCTCTTGATTTCACCATCCGACTTTCCGAACAGCTCGAGAAAATGGCGGTTCCAGAGCTTGATCCGTCCCTTGTCGTCGAACACGCTGACGCCCTGGCGCATATTGGCGATGATGGCTTCAAGTTCGTCGAGCCGGCTTCTGACAAACTTTTCCTTGTCGACGAGCATCCCCTCCATTTCCTTCCTGGCGGTGATGTCCAGGAAGCTGGAGACATTGCCGCCTCCGGGAAGCGGGGTGCCGCGGATTTCCAGAACCTTGCCTTCGCGCGTCCGGCGTTCATAGGCGTGCTGGCTGCCTGCGCCGTACCTTTCCAGGCGGTCTGCTGCGATCTCGCCCGGATCACCCGGCCCGTAGTCGCCGCGGTCGGCCAGAAACCGGATCACCTGCTGCAGGTTGGGGCGTTGCTCCAGGAAGCTGCGCGGCATGTCCAGAAGCCGCTCGAATTCCTCGTTCCAGTAGGTCAGCTGAAGCTGGCTGTTGTAGTGAACGAGACCGCCCGGGAAATTGTCGAAAAAGGCCTGCAACGTATCGGCCTGCTGCTTGTCGCTCGTGATGTCCGTTAGGGACAGAACCACGCCATCATGCGGGCTGTCAGTGCCTTGCGTCACGGGCTTGACGCCAAGCCGAAGCCACTTGTCCTTTCCGTTGACCGAACTCGTCAGCCGCACTTCCCGGTCCTGCAGGCTCTCCGGATGGCTGACCGCCAGCGAAAGCGGGTTTGCCATCGAGCCGTCGGGGGACGCGATGTCGTGAAGACCGTGCGCAAGGTCCTGGATACGGGTCTGTGCCAGCGCCACTTCTGAGCATCCGAGCAACGCCGCCGCGGCCGGGTTGAAGGACCTGATGCGCCCGGACTGATCCAGGAACAGGATGCCGTCCCGGGACGCCTCGAATGTTGTCCGGGCCAGGAATTCCGGCCGGTGAATGTCAGCCGGGGTGCCTCGGTGGTGATCGCTCTGAGCGCGCGTCAGCGCCTCGCGGAGCTCGATTTCCGTTTTCCGCGCCTTGACCAGACCCTCAACAACCCGTGCTGCATTCTTGATGTGCTCGACATCGGCGTCACTGACCGCATGTGGTTTCGTGTCCATGACGCAGATGGTTGCGATGCGGTGCTTGCCGTCGACCTTGACGGGGCAACCGAGATAGAAGCGGGCACCGAAATCGCCAGTTACGAGCGGAATGTCCTTGAACCGCGCGTCCTTGGTCGCATCCGGCACGATCACGACGTCATCGGACAGTATGGTGTGTCCGCAGAACGAGTTTTCGCGCGGGACCTCCGTGGCGCCGAGGCCGAAGGCTGCCTTGAACCAGATGTCTTCTTCGTGAACGATCGATACGACGGAGATGGGGCAGTCGAGCAGGTGAGCGACATTCGATACGACGGCATCGAATTCCGGCTGTCGTTCGGAACGAAAGATCGAAAGCCGGCGAAGGG
The DNA here is from genome assembly GCF_965232425.1 of Roseibium sp. Lineage (GTDB taxonomy): Bacteria > Pseudomonadota > Alphaproteobacteria > Rhizobiales > Stappiaceae > Roseibium. Next base: position 1,687,179 of record NZ_OZ246971.1, on the reverse strand, counting down.
CGTCAAGTCTTTCCGTCTCAATTTGAGCCTGCGCAAGCGCCATATTCGGCAAGGACTCCAAATCTGAAGTTGTACTGGCCACTGCCCGGGAAATAGTATCGATTTATAGTCAACATATACGCAATAAACCCAAAATTGAAATGTCGCCCGGCAAAAAAACCAAATAGTTGCATTGGCCTATCAAGAAACGGTCGGAACATAATTAATTATGACAAGGGGCTTTGCTTGTGGCTTGCCACCCTGTTTCGATGCGGACTTGCGACAAAGCCCGAATTGTTGGCGCCCGGGGGTACGAACTGTACGGTGCATTGATCGGCCCGCCAGGAAGCGGCAGGGACGGGGCGTTGGAAACGGCAACAAAAAACCCGGCGTTAAGGCCGGGTTCTGAAAGCGTGAATTTTGCCACGAACGATGTGTCCGTGGTGCGCTGGCAGTGTTACGCCGCGCGGCGGAAGGACAGGCTCATGCCACCACCCGAAGACCGGTTGCGGCGGCGCTCTTCCGGCGGAATGTAGACGATTGCGCTATGCTCGGTGCAATAGGAAACGCCTGCTTCGACGCGGTTGTTGCACGGGAACGTGTAGTTGCCTGCATCGCCTTCTGCCCATTTGCAGCAGCCCGGACGCGGAAGAGACAAGTCAGCCATTTTTATTTTCCTTTTCGTTCAAGCGACAAAAGCGCTCGAGCATCCTCGGGAGGTGAGGATCCGAACAGCTTTCGATAGATCTCGGATATTGCCAGCGCCCGGGACGATAACTGCCGTCCAACCCATCACAGGTGCCCTTCAGCAAGCGCAGGCATTACATAAGCGGCATGTCATGAAAATGCAATAGTGCAACAGGCAATTCCGGCTTGCATCCAGCGCATAGCGGGTTAACGCCCGGTTACCGGTATTTGGCGGTCGCGCACGCCTCACTGACCCTCGAACGATCCGCCCGCGTCTTTCAGGGCCTCGGGTGTATCCAGATCCAGCCGCGCGGCCGGTCCCAACTCCACTTCGGCGACGAAACCCGGGTTCTCCGCGATGATGTGTCTTGCGCCGATATCGCCGCGCAAGGTCGCCAGGTCATGGAAGAAGCGCTTGTCCCAGAGGACCGGATTGCCGCGCTTGCCGTCTGCGGTCGCAGCGACAATGAGGCCGTCGGCATTGTTGCGGTAGGTCTCGATCATGGTCTGTATATCGGCGCTGGTGATCATCGGCATGTCGCCGAGCAGAATGACCACCGCATCGGTGTCAGGGTCGAGTGCCTTCATCCCCGTTCTGATCGAGCTGGCCATGCCGTCTTCGAAATCCGGATTGAATACCGTCGTGATGCCGAGATCCGCGACTTCTGCGCTGACTTGTTCGCCAAGGTGGCCGGTCACCAGCAATGTCTGCGATGGGGCCGCCCCGATCGCGGCTTCACCGGCGTGCCTGACAAGCGATTTGCCGTTCAGCTTTGCAAGGAGCTTGTTCGGACCGCCCATCCGGGTGGACTTGCCTGCACCGAGGATCATGACCGTGATCCTGGAAGCCGGTGTCGGCCGTTTCACTTCACGCGGCTGCGGTCTGGTTCCGATTTCCATCAGCAGGCCTCCGACGCCCATGGCGGTAATGTCGTCAGGCCCTGTCTCCACATCTGCAAGCAAACGGTCGAGAACCCAATCGAAACCGTTCTCCTTCGGGCTGCGGGCACATCCCGGAGCGCCCAATACGGGCACCCCCTCAAGGTCCGCGAGCATGAGCAGATTGCCCGGATCGACCGGCATGCCCAGATGAGAGACGGTACCGCCGGCCAGGTCGACCGCCGCCGGGAGAACGTCGAGCCGGTCGACCACTGCGGACGCGCCGAACAGAATGAGGAAATCGGCACCTGCCGACACATGTGATGCCATCGCTTCGGCGACGGACGCTTCATCGTGCGGCACGCGGGCTTCCGCCAGGATGGTGCTTCCGCTCACGCGCAGCCGGTCTTCCAGAACACGGCGCGTCTTGTCCATCGTCTTGGTCTTGAGATGCGGCAGGCACGTTGCGACAAGTCCGACTTTGCGCGGCCTGAACGCGGCGACCCGAACGGCCCCTCGAACCGCGTCCTGCGCGCGCTGCAGGTCTGAGTGAGAAACGGCGAACGAGATGATCTTCGCCGTTGCGATCATGCGGTCCGCCATCACCTTGGAATGGTTCGGCAGGGTCGCGAAGGTGATGGCAGGGTCGATCCGGTTCGCCGCTTTCACCGCATCCGTGTCGACAACGAGGATACCGGCCGTGTCGGCGTAAAGGTTCATGCGGCCGGTGAAGGCGGTGTCTTCGCCGACGGCCGTTCCCCTGGCTGCGTGTCCAAGGCGCCGGGCGGCTTCGTCCTCTTCGACATCACCGGGCTCAAGGCGTGCTGCGACAAGAGCTGTGAGGCCGTGACGCAGAAGATCGCGGCAATCCTCGGCGGTCAGCACATGCCCTTTCTTCAGGACGCGGTCCGGAAGGTTTGTCTTGTGCGCGAGAATGCAGCCGGCAGCCTGGTCCAGCGGCACGGGACCGAACTTCATGTGCCGGGCTCCGGCGGCTTGCGCAGGGCCTTGATGATCGACCCGAGCACCGCGACCGCGATTTCTTCGGGAGACGCCGCGCCGATGTCCAGTCCGATCGGAGCATCGATCCGGCTGAACAGGTCCGGATCGACGCCGGCATCGGTGAACCGTTCCAGCCGCTTGCCGTGGGTTTTGCGGCTGCCGAGCGCACCCACGTAGAAGCAATCCGAGCGCAGTGCCTCGATGAGGGGGAAGTCGTCGATCTTCGGGTCGTGGGTAACCGCGGCAACAGCCGTGAAAGCGTCCAGAGGCGTCTCCTCCAGCACATCCTGCGGCCATTCGGCCTTGAGCGTGCTGCCCGGAAACCGGTCTTCCGTGGCAAAGGCCGTGCGCGGATCGATCACCGTTACGTCAAGCCCCGCACGTTCGGCCATGGGCACAAGCGCCTGGCTGATGTGAACGGCCCCGATGAGGACAAGCCTGGGTGCGGGAACCGAGACGGTCAGAAAGACATCGCCGGTTTCGGTCTCGACCGTTCCGGATTTTCCGGAGCGGAACCGCTTGTCGAATTCCGGCGCCAGCGGTTCTGACGCATAGTCATCGGTCTTTCGGACCAGCGCTTGCGATCCGTCCTTCAGGTGCGTGACGAGAATGGCCGCGCGGCGCGCGGACCGTTCCGTGTTCAGGTCTTCAAGCAGCAGGCGGTCCATGATGCTAGGCCCGGTCCGTTGCCAGCCTGACGCCGAGGCCCACCAGGAGCGATCCGCCGATCCAGCGCGTGAATTTCTGGAACCTGGAGGTCCGGCCCAGGCGTTTTTTGACTTCGGAGGCAAAGAGCACCGTCATGACATCGGCCGACGCGAAAGCGAAGTTGACGATGGTTCCCAGGACCAGGAACTGAATCCAGATCGGCAGGCTGGCCTCGGGACTGACGAATTGCGGCAGGAAGGCAATGAAGAAAATGGCGGCCTTCGGGTTGAGCACTTCGACAAGAATGCTGTCCAGGAACGCCCTGCGGACCGATTTCTGCGGCAGATCCGGCACCGGCCCGCTGTTCATGGGGGTGCGGATCATCTGGATACCGAGAAAAATCAGGTAAAGGCCGCCGGCCACCTTGAGCGCGAAATAGAGCGTCGGCACAACGGTAAAGATGGCCGACAGGCCGAAAGCGGCTGCGAAGACGTGCGCATAACACCCGACATGGATGCCGGCGGCCGCCATGAAACCGGCGTGCCGGCCGCGTGAGATCGTCTGTGCCGCGGTATAGAGCACGGCGGGGCCGGGCATGTAGGCGAAAAGAGCCGTGGCAGCGAGAAAGGCAAGGAAGGTTTCGATCGTCGGCAAGGGTTCGTCTCAATCAGTTGACGGGTTCGACATAAACGCGAATGCGGCCGCCGCAGGACAGCCCGACGCGCCACGCGGTCTCATCGGCAACACCGAATTCCAGAGTGGTCGGCCGCCCGGTTTCGATCACGTCGACCGCTTCGGCCACAACGGCTCCCTCGACGCAGCCGCCGGAGACCGAGCCTTCGAAATTGCCGTCCGCGTCGATCACCAGATGTGAGCCGGTCGGCCGGGGCGCCGACCCCCAGGTCTCGATGACGGTCGCAAGCGCGACCTGGCGGCCGGACTTGCTCCAGTCTTCAGCCGTTTGAAGCACATCCGCGATAGGCAGGTTGTCGTTGGTCATGAGTCTTCCGCTGTTGGAAAATGCCCGGGTCGGTTCCCTGAATATAGACCTTTCCAATGCAGATGAAAGCCGTCCTAAAGCACAAGCGGCACCCGGATGACGGGTGCCGCTCGGTTGTCCTCATGGATTGGAACGTCTATTCGGCTGCCGACCGGAGCGCCGGGGCTGCGTTCAGCACGGTTCCGTCGACATGACCTTCGAAGGATTCGAAATTGTCGACGAACATCTGCACCAGCTTGGCCGCCTGGACATCGTAGGCCGCCGTGTCGTCCCAGGTCTCGCGGGGGGTCAGGATGCTGGCATCGACACCCTCCACCGCGACCGGGACCTCGAAGCCGAAATTCGGGTCCGTCCGGAACTCGGCGCCTTTCAGTTCGCCGGAAAGCGCGGCTTGCAGCAATGCGCGTGTCGCCTTGATCGGCATGCGGTGTCCGGTGCCGTAAGCGCCGCCGGTCCAGCCGGTATTCACCAGCCAGCAATCCACGTTGTGCTCGGCGATCAGCTTTTTCAGAAGGTTGCCGTATTCGGACGGGTGGCGCGGCAGGAACGGGGCGCCGAAGCACGTCGAGAAGGTGGCCTGGGGTTCGGTGACGCCCTTCTCGGTACCGGCCACCTTGGCGGTGTAACCGGACAGGAAGTGGTACATGGCCTGTGCGGGCGTCAGGCGGGCCAGCGGTGGCATGACGCCGAACGCGTCGGCCGTCAGCATGATGATCGTGCGCGGCACTGGGGCGCAGCCGGTTTCGCTCGCGTTGGAGATGAAATGGATCGGATAGGCCGCGCGGGTGTTTTCCGTCTTCGACCCGTCGTCGAAATCCGGAACCCGGTTGTCATTCAGAACGACATTTTCCAGAACCGTTCCGAACCGCTGCGTCGTGGAGTAGATTTCCGGCTCTGCTTCGGCGGACAGTTTGATGGTTTTGGCATAGCAGCCGCCTTCGAAATTGAAGACGCCGTTTTCGCTCCAGCCATGCTCGTCGTCGCCGATCAGCGTACGTGCCGGATCCGCGGAAAGCGTGGTCTTGCCGGTGCCGGACAATCCGAAAAACACCGCGGTATCGCCCTTGTCGCCGACATTGGCGGAACAGTGCATCGACATGAGCCCCTTGGCCGGCAGCAGGTGGTTCAGCATCGTGAAGACGGATTTCTTCATCTCGCCCGCATAGGACGTGCCGCCGATCAGGACGATTTTGCGTGTCAGGTCACAGGCGATCACCGTTTCGGTCCTGCAACCGTGACGGTCCGGATCCGCCTTGAAGCTCGGCAAATCGACGATCGTCATCTCGGGAACGAAGCTCGCCAGTTCCGCCGTCTCGGGGCGCAACAGCAGATTGCGGATGAACAGGGAATGCCAAGCATATTCGGTGTAGACCCGCACGGGCAGCCGATGCGCCTTGTCGGCACCGCCGAACAGGTCCTGCGCGTAGAGGTCCAGTCCCTCCGCATGTGCGAGGAAATCCGACATCAGCGTGTCGAATTGCGCTTTCGACATTTGCGCGTTGTTGTCCCACCAGACCGTGTCCCGCGTTTCGTCGTCGAGCACCACGAACTTGTCCTTCGGGGAGCGGCCGGTATGGACCCCGGTTTCGGCTACGAGAGCGCCTCCGGCTGCAAGCCGGGTTTCGCCGCGCTTGAGGGAATGCTCGTAAAGGGCAGGTTCGCTCTGGTTCCAATAGACCGCGTTCAGACCTTTGAATCCGAACGTTTCGCTGCCATTGGAAGGATTCCTGACGCCTGTTTCCTGCATTTTACCGCCGTCCTCGTGAGGTCATTCTATCTGCCGGGACAAATGAAAACGCTGTGACCGGCCATGAGGGCTGCGAAACTAGTGGAAGGATATTTGAGCAGCAAGACTACTAAAGGTGCTATGTCTTTGTTTAATCGATTAAAATACTGCACAAAAAAAACGATGATTAATTTGATGGGCGAAGTAATAAACGAAACCTTCGGAATATTCGTTTTATATCGCGAAGCGAAAATTTTCGCGCCGGAATCGCGCGTATCTGTTAACCTTGCGCGCACCCGGCAGCAATGATTTTGGTTTGGTGACCCTTTGGGGCGCATGACCTGTATAATTCGGTGAAATCCCGGGAATGCCTGGGTTGCCCGGCAAGTCTTCGGTCCGCCGGAAAATATTGTTTGCCTTAATTTATGCGCATTTAGCAGGCCAAAGGCTGTATGTTACAGTAAAAGCGAAGCGCCTTTTGTGCTGACCGGATTGGAAAATTGAAGCATGCCGACGATTGCTCTGGTCGATGACGACCGCAACATCTTGACTTCGGTGTCAATTGCTCTGGAAACGGAAGGATATCGCGTCCAGACCTACACGGACGGGACATCTGCCCTGGACGGCTTGCAGAGCGACCCGCCGCAGTTGGCAATTTTCGATATCAAGATGCCGCGTATGGACGGGATGGAGCTCCTGCGCCGGCTGCGCCAGAACTCGGACCTGCCGGTTATTTTTCTGACATCCAAGGATGACGAGATCGACGAACTATTCGGGCTCAAAATGGGTGCGGACGATTTCATCCGGAAGCCGTTTTCGCAGCGACTTCTGGTCGAGCGTGTCCGCGCGGTCCTGCGCCGCGCGCAGCCCAAGGACGCAAGCGCGCCGAGGGAAGATGCCGACAAGCTGCTCGAACGCGGCCAACTGGTCATGGACCAGGAGCGCCACACCTGCACCTGGAACAACAAGCCTGTAACGCTGACGGTCACCGAGTTTTTGATCCTGTCGGCGCTTGCGCAGCGTCCGGGTGTCGTCAAGAGCCGGAACGCGCTGATGGATGCGGCATACGACGACCAGGTTTATGTTGACGACAGGACGATCGACAGTCACATCAAGCGCCTTCGGAAAAAGTTCAAGGTGGTTGACGACGACTTCGACATGATCGAAACACTCTATGGCGTAGGGTACCGTTTCCGGGAAGTCTGAAACAGCCATTGAGACAAGGCGTGGATGGCGGTTGAAAGCGAGAGTGCTGAGAATATTGTCCAGCCTGATCCGTCCAGCGGATCGGATCGCTCGCGCTTGCGCCGTCTCGGCAACAAGCGCATCCGCCGGCGGCTGTTCAGCCAGATAGGCCGTATCTTCGGCACCTATGTCCTGTCCTCGCTGACGCGCAGGATCATCGCGATCAATCTTGTCGGCTTGCTCGCGCTCGTGATCGGCATCCTCTATCTGAACCAGTTCCGTGCTGGCCTGATCGATGCACGGGTGCAGAGCCTCCTGACCCAGGGGGAGATCATCGCGGGAGCGATCGCCGCCTCCGCGACGGTGGACACCGGCGCCATCACCGTTGATCCGGAGCGCTTGCTGCAACTGCAGGCGGGCGAAAGCATAACCCCGACGGTCGACGATCTGGACAGCCTTGATTTTCCGATAAATCCGGAACGGGTCGGCCCGGTCCTGCGGCGTCTGATCTCGCCCACCAAGACGCGGGCGCGCATCTACGATCCCGAGGGCATTCTCATTCTCGATTCGCGGCATCTGTATTCGAGTGCCCAGATCCTCCGCTTCGATCTGCCGCCGCCGACCGCCGAGGAGACGGGGTTCTGGGACTCCGCCTGGCAATGGACCAAGCGCTGGCTCAGCCAGGGCGATCTGCCTCTTTACCAGGAAGTCGGGGGCGGCGACGGCCGTGCTTATCCGGAAGTGGAAGCTGCGCTTGCCGGCTCACCCGCCAGTGTGACCCGGATCTCCCCGCGCGGTGAACTGATCGTGTCCGTCGCCGTGCCGATCCAGCGCTTCAGGGCGGTGCTCGGGGCGCTGCTTCTGTCGACACAGGGTGGCGACATCGACGCCATCGTGCGGGCCGAAAGAATAGCGATCATCCGCGTCTTCCTGTTTGCGGCGACCGTGACGATCCTGCTGTCGATCCTGCTTGCCGGTGCCATCGCCGGACCCGTGCGGCGTCTGGCCGCCGCCGCCGATCGGGTGCGCCGCGGATCCAATTCGCGCGAAGAGATCCCGGACTTTTCCGACCGGCAGGACGAGATCGGCCACCTGGCGCGCGCGTTCAGGGAAATGACCAACGCGCTCTACAACAAGATCGACGCGATCGAGAAATTTGCGGCCGACGTGGCGCACGAGCTCAAGAACCCCCTGACGTCGCTCCGAAGCGCGGTGGAGACACTGCCGCTCGCAAAGACCAAGGCCTCGCAGGACCGGCTCATGGAAGTGATCCAGCACGACGTGCGCCGCCTCGATCGCCTGATCAGCGACATTTCGGATGCATCCCGCCTGGACGCCGAACTCGCACGCATTCAGTCCGAAACCATCGACATTGCCGAGTTGCTGCGCAACATGGCCGATGCGGTGAACCAGCGGACGGGACCGGAGGAAACAAAGGTCAAGTTGACCGTCGCCGATGCACCCGGCCAGAAACCCTATCAGGTGCAGGGGCACGATATCCGGCTCGGCCAGGTGATCAGCAATCTTCTCGACAACGCGCGCTCGTTCTCGCCGGAAGACGGAACGGTCCGCATCGACCTTGCGCGCGAAGGGCGCAGTATCCGGATCACGGTTGACGATGACGGACCGGGTATCCGGGCGGAAAACACGGAGCGCATTTTCGAACGGTTCTACACGGACCGGCCAGACGGCGAAGGCTTCGGCAACAACTCCGGCCTTGGCCTGTCGATCTCGAGACAGATCATCGAGGCACATGGCGGATCGATCTCCGCAACCAACCGCAAGGAGATGGACGGCGACGGCGAAGCGGAGATCGTCGGAGCCCGGTTCACGATCTACCTGCCTGCCGGGTCGGGTAAGTGAGCGCACAAACGGTCCACGCCAATTGCCTTGTTGTCGGCACGCGCGGGATCCTGGTTCGAGGCCGGTCCGGCAGCGGCAAGTCGGAACTGACCGACCTTCTCATCGAAGCGGCCGGTGTCAAGGGCAATCTGGGCGTCCTGGTTGCCGATGACCGTGTGTACCTGTCTTCCCTTGACGGACAGCTTGTGGCCCGTGCTCCGGAAACGATCTCGGGCCTCATGGAAGTCCGCGGCAGGGGAGTGGTGAAAATGCTCTCCATGGCTGCGGCGAAGATCGATCTGCTGGTCGACCTGAAGCCGGAGGGCGCGATCGAGCGGCATCCGGACAGCGCTCTCGGGTGTGAAAAAATGGACGGCGTCCCGGTCCCGGTTTGCATCTGTCAGGAGAACCGGCCTCTGGAAAGCACGCGGCTGATCCGCTGGAGCCTGAGGGAGCTTTTCCCGGCATCGCCGGATTACATTTAACGTTATGGTACGGACCCATAAATGAAGCAGATCTGGCGACAGAAATGGCAAAATCTCGCGAGGAAGCGTGCGCAGAGCGGGCTTTTTGCCCGTTCAAGCGCGGTGACGCTGCGAGGTAAAGCCATTTTGCCGTCCTTCGGATTTGGCCGTTTTGGCCATCTGCCGCGTCGCGAAAGGCTTGAAAATGAACACATTTCCTGCGCTTCCGCTCCTCACTGATGGCCAAAACGATCCAAACCAAATTGGCTTCATTTATGGGTCCGCACCCTAGGCTCGCGTTTTTTGCTTGCAACTGGTTAACCGGTTGAAGAGAGTGCATCAGACTGATAGAGCCGTGGTCCGCCCAGGGCATATGCAAACGATAGTCAGGCTGAAGACCGAATGATCGGACTAGTACTTGTTACGCACGGACGTCTCGCTGAAGAATTCAAGGCGGCGCTGGAGCATGTTGTCGGTCCCCAGGAACAGGTCGAGACCATTTCCATAGGCCCGGATGACGACATGGAGCAGAGGCGGCAGGATATCCTGTCGGCCGTCGAGGCCGCCAATTCCGGGGACGGTGTTGTGCTTCTCACGGACATGTTCGGCGGAACGCCGTCGAACCTCGCGATTTCCGTCATGGACAGCAAGTCTGTCGAGGTGGTCGCCGGGGTCAATCTGCCCATGCTGATCAAGCTGGCCAGCGTGCGTGCGGACAGGGAATTGGCCGATGCCGTCGACGAGGCCCGCCAGGCCGGTCAAAAGTACATTTCAGTAGCGAGCCAGGTGCTGTCGGGACAGAACTGAAGCGAATAGGACAGCATTGGACTTGATTGAAAAAGATCTGACCATCGTCAACCGCCGCGGCCTCCACGCGCGCGCCTCAGCCAAACTGGTCAAACTTGTCGAAACATTCGAAGCCGACGTGCATGTATCGAAGGACGGCCAGACCGTCGGCGGCACTTCGATCATGGGGCTGATGATGCTCGCTGCCAGCCCGGGGTGCTGCATAAGGGTGTGCGTCAGCGGCAGCGATGCCGAGGTCGCTCTCGCCGCGATTTCCGAACTTGTCGAAAGCGGATTTGGCGAGACGGACTGATATTGGAAGCTCGTGCCGTTGTATCGGTCCGTCCGGTTCCGCCAGATGCGGTCCGGCGTTTCGGACCAGAACGGCGCACCGCATCTTTGAAGGACTATCATGGCAAGCCAATCCGGTGACCGTACCCTTGCCGCAGCCCGAGCTGCGCTCAGCCATATACACGAGGCGCTGGACCTGGAATTCGGCTTCGAGCTCTGGGACGGCAGCCGGATCCCGGAAAACATGGAAGCGGAGGGTCTGCGGATCGCCGTGGCACCGGCAGCGCTGACTAAGCTGCTGCGCAGCCCGCGCATCAAGACCGTCGTCGATCTTTATTCGACGGGCGAAATCGACCCGCGCGGCGGAACGATCTTCGAGTTCGCGGAAAAGCGCCCGAAGCTGAAAAGCCGGGAGCTGCGCAAACGGCTGAACAAGTTTCTGCTCATGAAAAACGCGGCATCGCTGTTCCTGGGAGCGGGCAAGTCTGCGGCGCAGGAACAGGAAGACGGCCTGGACGCGGGAGCGGCTGCGGACCGGGGAACGGGCAGCCGCAAGGACGACATCGCGTTCCACTACGACGTCTCTAACGAGTTCTACAGGCTCTTCCTCGACCCGGAGATGGTCTATACCTGCGCCTATTTCAGGGACTGGTCGAACGATCTGGCAACCGCCCAGAAAGACAAGCTGGACATGATCTGCCGCAAGCTGCGCCTGAAGCCCGGTGACCGCATGCTCGACATCGGCTGCGGCTGGGGGGCGCTCATCTGTCATGCCGCCCAGCACTATGGCGTCACGGCTGTCGGTGTGACCCTGGCCGAGGAACAGCTCAAGCTTGCGCGCGAACGGATCGAGGCACGCGGGCTGCAGGACAAGGTGTCCGTGGAACTGATCGATTACCGGGACATGAAGGGCCAGCAGTTCGACAAGATCTCCTCGATCGGCATGTTCGAGGCCGTCGGCCTGGACAATTACGACAACTACTTCCAGAGCGTCCACCGTCTGTTGAAGCCGCGCGGGATCTATCTGCATCACGCCATTACCCGGCGCGGCAAGAAGGATCTCAGGAAGTTTCGCCGCAAGAAACCCGAATACCAGGCGCTCGTCCGCTACATATTCCCGGGAGGCGAGGTCGACCATATCGGCTGGACCCTCACCAATCTGGAGGCGCACGGCTTCGAAGTGCACGATGTCGAAGCCTGGCGCGAACATTACGCGCGCACGACCCGGCTGTGGGCGGAAAACCTGATGGCGGTCAGGGAGGCCGCGATCGCGGATATCGGCGAACAGAAATACCGGCTCTGGCTGGCCTATCTGTGCGGGGTTTCGCTCGGTTTCGAACGCGGCTCGATCGGCATTTTCCAGACGGTGGCGTCGCGCAGAACCAAGGGGCCGTCCGGCCTGCCGCCGTCCCGCGAAGACCTCTACAGATAGCCGTTCACCTTTCTGACAAATGATATAAAGAATTCTTTATATCTTTATTGCATGAAGTCCTTCCGGGCGCTATAACCGCCTCCAACGGCTTCCGGCGCGCTCCGGAAACCGGCTTGCGGCTGCCGTTTCGATCGATCCTCGCGATTGACGGGAAAACGGGCTGCGTTCACCAGGCCGGCGCAATCAGCTGGATTCAATTGCAGGACATATTCATGACCGACTACATCGTCAAAGACATCGGGCTCGCAGACTGGGGCCGCACCGAAATCGAGATCGCCGAACACGAAATGCCGGGCCTCATGGCCTGCCGCGAGGAATTCGGCGATGCCAAGCCCCTGAAGGGCGCCCGTATTGCAGGGTCTCTTCACATGACCATTCAGACGGCTGTTCTGATCGAAACGCTGGTGACGCTGGGCGCGGAGGTCCGTTGGGCCTCCTGCAACATCTTCTCCACGCAGGACCAGGCTGCCGCCGCGATCGCCGCTGCCGGCATCCCGGTGTTCGCCGTCAAGGGCGAGACGCTGGAGGAATACTGGGACTACGCCGACAAGATCTTCGATTTCGCCGACGGCGCCAACATGATCCTCGACGATGGCGGCGATGCCACGCTCTATATCCTCATGGGAGCACGGGTCGAGGCAGGCGAAACCGGCCTGATCGAAAACCCGCAGTCCGAGGAAGAGGAATGCCTCTTCGCCCAGATCAAGAAACGCATGGCATCGCATCCGGGCTGGTTCACCAAACAGCGTGACCTCATCCAGGGCGTTTCCGAAGAAACCACGACCGGTGTTCTGCGTCTTTACGAAATGCAGAAGAGCGGTCAGCTGCCGTTCCCGGCCATCAACGTCAATGACAGCGTCACCAAGTCCAAGTTCGACAACCGCTACGGCTGCCGCGAGTCCCTCGTCGACGGCATCCGCCGCGGCACGGATGTCATGATGTCCGGCAAGGTCGCTGTTGTCTGCGGGTATGGTGATGTCGGCAAGGGCTCCGCACAGTCGCTGGCCGGTTCCGGCGCCCGCGTGATCGTGACGGAAATCGATCCGATCTGTGCGCTCCAGGCGTCCATGGACGGTTACGAGGTGAAGACCATCGAGCAGGCACTGCCCGAAGGCGACATCTATGTGACCGCGACAGGCAACAAGGACATCATCACCCTTGACCACATGCGTGGCATGAAGGACATGGCGATCGTTTGCAACATCGGCCACTTCGACAACGAGATCCAGGTTGCCGCTTTGAAGAACTTCAAGTGGCGTCCGGTGAAGGATCAGGTCGACATGGTCGAGTTCCCGGATGGCAAGCGCATGATCCTGCTGTCGCAGGGCCGTCTTGTGAACCTCGGCAACGCCACCGGCCACCCGAGCTTCGTCATGTCTGCAAGCTTCACGAACCAGGTTCTGGCCCAGATCGAGCTCTACACCAAGGGCGATCAGTACCAGAACGAGGTCTATGTTCTTCCGAAGCATCTCGACGAAAAAGTCGCGCGCCTTCACCTCGAGAAACTCGGCGTCACGTTAACTGAATTGACTGACAACCAATCCGATTATCTGGGGATTAATAAGGCCGGTCCGTTCAAGTCAGAGCACTACAAATACTGATTTGCGAAATCACGGCTACTACATGTGGTAATCGCCGCGATTCGACCATGTGAACAAAAAAATGCAGAACCCTTCAAATTGAAGGGTTCTGTTAACTTTTCGGTTACGGACTCTTCTGCGTGATTCTCAAAAAGGTTATGGTTGAAACGAATCAGAGGCCAGGAGGCAAATGTCTCTGATTTGCTCCCATAAACCGGGGGCTGCACCCGCACAGCGGGAAAGGCGGCGTAAGGGGATCAGGAAATGCCGAAAGGCAGCAGGGACGACGTGCACAGGGGCACGCCGTGGCGAGATCGGAGTCTGAAATCTGTTAAGCTCGGCAGCACGGCGCTTGCCGGCTACGGCCTCATGACGGCGCCGGTTTCCGCTGACATGCTCGCCAACACCTCCGCCGCCATCAATCCGGGCGCCATGATCCTTGTCGGCGCCGTCGGCGGCATGTGCGCCTTTGCCGTAACGGCGGCAATCTCTCTCATCCGGCATCGCAAGCAATCTGCTCAAATCACCGCAGCGCTCGAGAAGGAAAAAGCGGATCTCAAGTTCCGTGTCGACCGTCTGGAGGCCATGCTGAACACGGACGAGCAGCGCGTGATCGTCTGGACGGGCAACGGGGCCGTTCCGCAGATCTGGGGTGTGCTTCCCGAAAAATCCGGTGTCCCGCGGCCGCCGGCACAGCTTCTGGCCTTCGGCAGCTGGCTCACTGCGAAATGCGCGGGCGACCTTGAGCGCCATCTCGACATGCTGTTTCGCGCAGGCGAGGCCTTCACCGCCACGTTGAAGACCCGCACCGGCACGTATGTTGAGGCGCTGGGGCGCACGACCGGAGGCGCCGTGGTTCTCAGACTGCGTGACCTGACCGGCGAACGGCAGATGCAGGCTGAACTGGCCGCGCGCAATGCCAAGATTTCCGGCGAGTTGCACATGCTGCACGCTTTGCTGGATGCCATGCCAGCACCGGCCTGGCAACGGGATTCGGAAGGCAAACTGAGCTGGGCGAACGCGGCCTATGCGGAAGCGGTTGAAATGCCGGATGCCGAAAGGGCGGTGAAGGACGGCGTCACGTTCCTGGATGCCGCAGCCCGGACCGCGATGGCGGTCCAGCGTACGGAAGACGGTTGTTTCAGCGCGCGTATCCCGATCGTTGCCTCGGGCGCGCGGCGGGTGTTCGAGGTCACGGATGTCAATGCGAGTGTCGGCGGCGCCGGCATTGCCGTGGACATCAGCGAACTTGAACAGGCGCGCAAGGAGCTGGGCCGCGCCGAAGACTATCACGGCCGAACCCTGGATCAGCTTGCCGCCGCGGTCGCGATTTTCGGCAGCGATCGCAAGCTGCAGTTTTACAACGCCGCCTTCCGTCAGTTGTGGGACCTGGACGACGCCTTTCTGGAAAGCAAGCCCGAGGACGGCACCGTGCTCGATTCGCTGCGCGCGTCACGCAAGCTGCCGGAGCAGGCCGATTACCGCGTCTGGCGCACCAAGATGCTCGAGAGCTATCAGTCGCTCGAGGCGCGCGAAAGCTGGTGGCACCTGCCCGACGGGCGCACGTTGCGCGTCATCGCCAACCCGCACCCGCAAGGCGGCGTGACCTATATCTACGAGAACTTTACCGAACGGCTCGACCTGGAAAGCAAGTACAACGCGTTGACGCGTGTGCAGGGTGAAACACTGGACAACTTGTCCGAGGCCGTCGCCGTGTTCGGCTCCGACGGCAAGTTGAGGCTCTGGAATCCCGCATTCGGGCGGATCTGGCAGATCGATGAAAACCGGCTCGCCGAATTGCCCCATGTCAACGAAGTCGTCTCCGCCTGCACGCTCAGCGAACCGGAAGAGCAGGCCTGGCAGCAGCTTGCCGGAAACGTCACCGGCCTGCTGGACAACCGGACCCACAAGGTCAGCCGCCTGGAGCGTCACAACGGCGACGTTCTCGACTATGCCACCGTCCCCCTGCCGGATGGAGGCACGCTCGTCACCTTTGTGGATGTCACCGACAGTGTGAATGTCGAGCGCGCGCTTCTGGAGAAGAACGAGGCCCTGCAGCAGGCCGACCAGATCAAGAACGCCTTCATCCAGCACGTTTCCTACGAACTCCGCTCGCCGCTGACCAACATCATCGGCTTTGCGCAGCTTCTCTCCGATCCGAAATTCGGCGACCTGAGCGAGAAGCAGGGCGAATATGCCGAATACATCCAGTCGTCCTCGTCCGCCCTGCTGGCGATCATCAACGACATTCTCGATCTGGCAACGCTTGACGCGGGCATCATGGAACTCGATCTCGGCGAGGTCGATGTCGCCTCCACCGTGTCGGCCGCCGTCGAGGGGCTCAAGGACAGGATCGCGGAAGCGCAGATCACCTTGCGGATGGACGTGCCGGAAAACATCGGTGTGATCGTTGCCGACGAGAAACGCCTCCGCCAGGTCCTGTTCAACCTGATCGCCAACGCGGTCCGGTATTCGGAAGAAAACGGGGTGGTCGATGTCAGCTGCAACCGCGACGAGGAATCGGTCACCTTCGTGGTGCAGGACCATGGCTACGGCATTCCGGCCGAGGTGCTGACACAGGTGTTCAACCGGTTTGTCGGCCACGACACGGGCAGCCGCCGGCAGGGCGCGGGGCTTGGCCTTGCGATCGTGAAGAGCTTTGTCGAATTGCATGGCGGCAGCGTTGACATTCAGTCGGCGGAAGGCAAGGGAACGACGGTCACCTGCGTGTTTCCGTCCCAGCCCGAACTGGCAGACCAGGTCGCCGCCGAATAGCAACAGGACGGCCAATGGCAGAGCATCGGCTGCGGGAGCTTCCTGCGTCAATTCTCAGACTGGAGACGAAGGACGAGGCCGAAACGCGCCTGCTTGCCGAAGATGTCGCCATGATCCTGAAGGCAGGCGACGTCGTCTGCCTCTCCGGTGATCTGGGAGCGGGAAAGTCCACGTTTGCCCGAGCCTTGATCAGGGCGCTTGCCGATGACGAACTCCTGGAAGTGCCCAGCCCGACATTCACGCTCGTCCAGTCCTATGAGTTGCCGAGGTTCGACCTTGCACATCTTGATCTCTACCGCCTCGAGGAGCCGGAGGAGATCGAAGAACTCGGACTTGCCGATCTGCTTCAGACGGGTGCGGCGCTGATAGAATGGCCGGAAATGGCGTCTGAATTCCTGCCGCAGGACGCTTTGTGGGTTCAGATCAGCCAGCCGGACGCGGACGCCGGGCGGCGGCAGTTCGATTTTTATTCCTCTCGCGAGGTCTGGCGGGATCGGATCGCGCGGACGCGGGACACGCGCAGCTTTCTCCGGATGGCGGGTTTCGGCAATGCCGGGCGCCGGTTCCTGGCAGGCGATGCCTCCTTGCGGACGTTTGAAAGCATTGCGGACGCGGATGGGAAACGGGTTCTGATGCAATGGCCGTTTCGCGAGGGCGGCGTTCCGGAAAACGTGCGCGCCTACATGAAGGCCGTTCATCTGGCTGAAGACTGCCGTTCGGTCCTGGCGATCGGCATGGAGTTGCGCGAACGGGGCCTCAGAGCGCCGGCGACGATTGCCGCCGATCCGGAAAAAGGGCTTGTCCTCCTGGAAGACCTCGGACGGGAGACGATTGTCGCCGACGGAAAGCCCGATCCTGAGCGCTACGAGGTTGCCGTCGATGTTCTCGCGACCATGCACAGCCAGACTTGGCCCGATGCCGTGGATTTACCGGAGGGCGGCAGGTACGCGCTGCAACCCTATTCGGACGGTGCGCTGATTGCCGAGGCTTCGCTTTTTCTCGACTGGTACGTCCCGGAAACAGGCAAGGTTTCCGTCGATGCAGCGTTGCGGAAAGATTTCGAAGCGCTCTGGCAGGAGGCCCTGAATGGCATTGCCGATGCGCAAAGAGGTTGGGTGCTGCGCGACTTCCATTCTCCGAACCTGCTCTGGCAGCAAGGCGCAGAGGGAACGGACCGCATCGGGCTGATCGACCTGCAGGATACGGTGATCGGACCGGTCGCCTACGATGTTGCCTCGCTCCTGCTCGATGCACGCACCGACATCGGCGTCGAACTGGAAACGCGTCTTTACGATGCCTATGTCAGGCAGATGGAAACGCTTTTGCCAGGCTTCGACAGGCAAGGCTTTTCTCGGGCATATTCAGTGATGGCTGCACAACGCATCACCAAGATCCTCGGGATCTTCGTGAGGTTGGCACGGCGGGATGGCAAGCCATCATATTTGAGCCATCTGCCGCGTATGCTAGGCTATCTGGACCGGGTGTTCGAGCGTCCGGGCATGTCGGAACTGAAAGACTGGTATGGGCAATTCCGGCACTGAGGGATCGCAGAATGGCCGGAGCAATCGTTTGAGAGACAAGATGACACAACCGCGGTTTCGACCAACAACGGCCATGATTCTTGCGGCCGGTCTCGGCAAGAGAATGCGGCCCCTGACGGCGACAACGCCGAAGCCGCTGATCGAGGTCAACGGGCAGGCGCTGGTCGACCATGGCATGGACCGTCTCGCGGCCGCCGGTGTGAAGACCTGTGTCGTCAACGTTCATTATCTGGCCGACCTGGTCGAGGTGCATGTACGCCGCCGCCAGGACATGGAAATTCTGATCTCCGACGAGCGCGAGGAACTTCTTGAAACCGGCGGCGGCATCAAGAAAGCGCTGCCGCTACTGGGGGATGACCCGTTCCTGCAGTTGAACGCGGACACCTGTTACTGGATCGAAGGTGTCAAGCCGAACCTGGAACACATGATCGATGCATGGGACGGAGACCGCATGGACGCCCTGCTGCTGGTTGCAGAAACCGTGAAATCGGTCGGCTATTCGGGGCGCGGCGACTTTGAACTTGCCAGGGACGGCAGTTTGACGAGGCGGCTGGAAAAGGGCGTCACACCCTTTGCCTACGCCGGCGCGGCGATTCTTCATCCGAGGGTCTTCGAAGGGGCGCCGGACGGGCCGTTCTCGATGAATATCCTGTTCGACCGGGCGATCGAGGCTGGCCGTCTCTTCGGTGTTCAGATGGAAGGCCTCTGGCTTCACATCGGCACGCCGGATGCGATCCGCGCGGCGGAATATGCGGTTCGAGAGAGCGCGGCCTAGGGTACGGATGTCCGAGCGACCGCGCCTTTATTCCGTTCCGCCGTCCGTTCCGTTTCTAGAGACGCTGGTCGATACCCTTGTCGACGGTACCCTTGTTCCGGGCTTCCGCCCGCTGGACGATCCGCACCTGCTCGCGTCTGCGACCATCTATCTTCCCACACGGCGCTCGGCGCGGCTGCTGCCCGCGATCTTTCAGAAGAAGTTCGGCACACGGCCGGTGCTGCTCCCGAAGATCAGACCTGTCGGAGACGCGGACGAAGACCTCTTGAGCCTCGACGCGTCGGCAGATCTTGCTCCCCTGCCACCTGCGATACAGCTGACGGAGCGGCATCTGACGATGACACGGCTCGTCATGGCGTGGAAGGGCGCGCTGCGGCGCGAAGTTCTGAACCTGCGCCTCGATGAGCCCCTTGGCGTTCCGGCCTCGACTGCCGATGCCGCCTGGCTCGCGGCCGACCTCCTGGCCCTCATGGACGAGATCGAGACGGAGGAAGCCGACTGGTCGGAAATCGGGACCCTCGTTCCCGAGGACTTTGCCCGCTATTGGCAGATCACGCTCGATTTCCTCAAGATCGTGCAGGAGGCCTGGCCCGCGCATCTGGCCGAGCGGGGGCAGATGGATCCCAAGGCGAGGAGGTCCGCCTTGATCCGGCGCGAAGCGAAACGGCTTGCCGGAGAAGCTTCTGACACCCCTGTTGTCGTGGCCGGCGTGACCGGGTCGGTTCCGGCAACAGCAGAACTGTTGAAAGTCGTTGCCGGGCTCGAGCGCGGCGCCATTGTCTTGCCCGGGCTGGACCCGCATCTCGACGACCGGTCCTGGTCTCTCCTGAGGACCGATGGCGGGTCCGGCAGACCCGGCGGATTTGCAGGTGGGCCGCGTTTGTCGACCTTGCCGTCGCATCCGCAGTTTTCCTTCAAGCAGCTCCTGGACAGGCTCGGGGCCACGCGGTCGGATGTTGTTCCGCTCGGGGACCGGGCGAGTTCCGGGCAAGCGCTCCGGGAAAAGCTGGTTTCCGAAGCGTTGCGTCCCGCCGACACGTCCGATCAGTGGACCGCGTATCTGGCCGAAACCGGCGTCGCGGACCGCACCGCCGCCCTTGACGGCGTTTCGCTGCTTGTTGCGCGCAACGAGGCGGACGAGGCCCTCAGCCTTGCCATCGCCCTGCGTGAAGCCATTGAACGGGGCGAGACCGCCGCCCTCGTCTCGCCTGACAGGATGCTAACCCGCCGGGTCGCGGCGGAGCTGACCCGCTGGAACATCCAGGTCGACGACAGCGCAGGCCGCCCGCTCGACCAGACAGCCCCTGCCGTCCTGCTGTTGCTGTCTGCAAAACTGGCGCTGAACGGCTGCGAGCCGATCGATCTTCTCGCGCTTCTGAAACATCCGCTCGCGCGCCTCGGTCTGCCTTTCAAGGATATCCGGTCCGCGGCGCGCGCACTTGAACGCGGTGTGCTTCGCGGCCCGAGAGCGAGGCCAGGAACGGGCGGTTTGCGCGCCGCGGTGGAGGCGAGCCGCAACGCGGCGGACACCGCGCACATTCCGCGCTGGAAGAAGGTGCATGACGGCGACTGGGATGTCGTCGCTGATCTGGTTGAAAGACTGGCCGCTGCGCTCGCCCCGCTCGAAGCCCTGGCAGAGAGCGCCGGGCTGGTACCGGTCACGGAGTTGGCGCGCCTGCAGGTGGATGTCGTCCAGTCAATCGCGACCGATGAGACCGGCTCCTGCGATGAACTCTATGCCGGTGAAGCCGGCGATGCGCTTGCGCTGTTCCTGAACGGCTTTCTGGAGGCCGAAGCAAGTGGATTGGCGATTGCGCCACCGGAATGGCCGTCCGTCCTGCCCGCGTTCATGGCCGGTCAGGCCGTTCGGCGGCGACTGCCCGGAGATCAGCGGGTTCAGATCCTGGGGCCGATGGAAGCCAGGCTGCAAAGTTTCGACTTTGTCGTTCTGGGCGGTCTGAACGAGGGTGTGTGGCCTCAGCGGACACGCAACGATCCCTGGCTCAACCGTCCGATGAAACGGGATATCGGCCTGGAACCGCCGGAACGCCGCCTGGGCGCCTCTGCACATGACTTCGCGCAAGGCATGGGCGCTGCCCGCGTTTTGCTGTCTCGCAGCGCAAGAACCGACGGGGCGCCGACCGTCGCATCGAGGTGGCTGCAGCGCCTGACCACGCTGGCCGGGCCGGATGTTACCGGTGCCATGGAGCAGCGCGGCAGGCTCTATCCGCGTCTCGCCGATCTCATCGACCGGCCGGCAGGGCCGGTCAGGCCGGCGATGCGTCCGGGTCCCTCGCCCCCGCTTGCCGCGCGGCCGCATTCGCTGTCGATAACGGAAATCGAGCGATTGATCCGGGACCCTTACGCGATCTTCGCGCGCCACGTCCTGGAGCTTCAGCCGGTCGACCCGATCGGCGGCGAACCCGGGGCGGCCGACAAGGGCAACCTGATCCATGATGCGCTTGCCCGGTTCCTGTCGGCCTGGTCCGGCCCGTTGGACGACAGCGCCCTGGCGGCGCTGACGTTAATCGGCGAAGAGCTGTTCGAACCGCTGGATGCCTTTCCGGCCATCCGGGCCATGTGGTGGCCGAGGTTCCAGAAGATTGCCGCGGGTTTCGTCGCCTTCGAAAACCGGCGCGAACAGGAAATCGACAACCGGTTCCTTGAAATCGGCGGCGGCGTCGAGCTCCGGCTCCCGGGTTTCGAGTTCCGCCTGCGCGGGCGGGCGGACCGGATAGACATTCTGAAATCCGGCGGTCTTTCGGTGATCGACTACAAGACCGGACAGGTGCCCTCTCAGAAACAGGTGGACGCGCTGCTGTCGCCGCAGCTGTCGCTTGAAGCCGCCATGGTGCGCCGGGCCGGATTCAAGGGCGTGCCGTCCGATCGTCCCGTATCGGAATTGCTCTATCTGCAGCTGAAAGGCGGCGATGAGGCGGTCGTCCCGCTTCTGCGGAACCCGAAGGAGCGGGACCTGGAGGATCTGATCGAGGATGCCTGGACCCGTCTCGAGCAGCTGATCGCCCATTATTGCGATCCCGGGACCGGTTATCTTTCCCGCGCCCGCGTGATGCGGGGACGGGCGCTGGATGGCGATTATGACCACCTAGCCCGGGCGCAGGAATGGGCGCTCGGCGGCGAGGACACGCCATGAGCGGTTTCCAGATCCCGGTACTGACGCGGCAGCGTCAGGATCTTGCGTCCCGGCCGCGCGCATCGGCCTGGGTGAGCGCCAATGCCGGCTCCGGCAAAACATTCGTTCTGTCGCGCCGCGTCGTTCGGTTGCTCCTGGACGGCACCGATCCCGGCCGCATCCTGGCGCTGACCTTCACCAAGGCCGCGGCCGCGGAAATGGCGACCCGCGTCTTCCGGATCTTGGGCGACTGGGTGACGATGTCCGATGATGTGCTGTCGGCAGAGCTTCAGGCGATTGAGGGCCGGAGGCCCGATGCCTCCAGGCTTGCCATGGCCCGGCGGCAGTTCGCCCGCGCGCTCGAAACGCCCGGCGGCCTCAAGATCCAGACCATCCACGGTTTCTGCGAAGCGCTGCTGCATCAGTTTCCGCTCGAGGCGAACGTGGCCGGGCACTTCTCCGTGCTCGACGACCGTGTCGCCGCCGAATTGATGGCGGAAGCACTTGGGGGTGTGCTGCACACTGCAGAGATGCAGCCGGAAAGCCCTCTCGGCCATGCACTTGCATCGGTGATCGATCTCATGAGTGACGGCGGGGTCCAGAAAGCGCTGGAGGACGTGATCCGGGACCGGGATTCCTTCCGCCGCTGGACGGTCGATGCCGGCGGTTTCGAAGCAGCGCTCGCGGAACTCGCCGGTTTGCTGGACGTGTCTCCCTCGGACCGGCTTGCCGATTTCGAGACACGCTTCATGCAGACCTGTCCGCTGGATCTGAACATCTGCCTGAGCTTTGGCGAGGCCTTGCTGACGGGAGGCAAGACGGATCAGAAACGGGCAGAGGATCTTGCCAATGCGCGCCGCCTGAAAGACCCGGCCCTGTTCCGGGAGGCGTGGCAATCGATCTTCCTGACCTCGAAACTGGAGCCGCGAAAGTCCCTGGCGACCAAGAAGGTCGCGGCGGACTTCCCGGAGATGGTCGACAGGCTGGTGGCCGAACAGGAGAGGATTCTGGCGCAGCTGGACGAGCGCCGGAAAATCGTGACCTTCCAGGGAACCGCCGCGCTTTTGCGTCTCGCTGAAGCGGTCATTACCCGATACGAGCGCGCCAAGACCGGGCGCGGGTTTCTGGATTTCGAAGATCTCGTCGTGAAATCCGCCACGTTGCTGCAGAAATCGGATGCGGCACTTTGGGTGCAATACAAGCTGGATCAGGGACTGGACCACATCCTTGTCGATGAGGCCCAGGACACGAGCCCGCGCCAGTGGGACGTGGTGACATCGCTCGCCTCGGAATTCTTTTCCGGAGCGGGGGCCCACCAGCGCACCAGGACGCTCTTTGCCGTTGGTGACGAGAAACAATCCATCTACTCCTTCCAGGGTGCGGTCCCCGCCTATTTCGATGCGATGCGGCGCGCCTTCTCAAGCAAGGCGGAGGCCGCGGAACAGGAGTTTCACTCGGTCAATCTTCAACTCTCCTTCCGCTCCACACCGGACGTTCTGGCAGCGGTCGACAAGGTCTTTCAGGACGAGAGCGCACATCGCGGGTTGTCCCAGGACGTGAGTGCTCCGGTGCACGAGGCGATCCGGCGCGACCCCGGCATCGTCGATCTGTGGCCGCTGGAGGCCGATGCGGAAACGGAAGAGCCAGAGGACTGGCGCTTGCCCATCGACCACATCGGCTCCGGCAGTCCGATGCTCAAGACCGCACGGAGGATCGCCGCCGAGATCGCCGGCTGGGTCCGTCGTGGTGAGGCCGATCCGGGCGACGTCATGATCCTTGTGCGCAAGCGCGGTCCCTTCGTTGATGCCCTCAACCGGGAACTCAAGGCGCTCGATATTCCGACGGCAGGCAGTGACCGGCTTGTCCTGACCGAGCATATCGCCGTTCAGGATCTGACCGCGCTCGGCCGTTTCATGCTGCTGCCCGAAGACGATCTGTCGCTCGCATCCGTTCTGAAGAGCCCGATCTTTGGCCTCCTGGACGACGATCTGGTCGCGATCGCACGCGAAACGGGCGACAAGGCGCGTCCCGGAACGCTGTGGCAAATGCTCGTGAAACGATCGGAAACCGAGGAAAAGTGGCAGTCGGTCCGGGCGCGCCTGGAAGACTGGCGCGCGCGCGCCGATTTCGTTCCGCCGTACGAGTTCTTTGCACGGCTGCTCGGGCCGGACGGCGGGCGCAAGGCCTTCCGGGCGCGTCTCGGTGTCGAGGTTGACGATGTCCTGGACGAGTTTCTGGCACTGACAACCGCGTATGAACAGTCCGGCACTCCGGGACTGGAAGGGTTCCTGGCCTGGCTGGCCGCCGCGCCGACGGAAATCAAGAGGGAACTGACCAACACCAAGGGTATGGTCAGGATCATGACCGTGCACGGATCCAAGGGTCTGGAGGCCCGGATCGTGGTGCTCGTCGACCCGGGAGCCGCGCCTGTGAGCGCCATTCACGACCCATCCTTCCTGCCGCACAAGCGATTGAACAACGACCTGCTTCCGCCTGCGCTTGTGTGGTTGCCGCCGAAGATTGACCGGACACCGTGGCACGAAGCCGCGGTTGAGGACCTTCGCGCAGTCCAGGCCGAAGAGTACAGACGGCTTCTCTATGTGGCTCTGACGCGCGCGGAAGATCGCCTGGTCGTGTGCGGGTGGGAACCGAAGCGCGGGCAGCACGAGGAGTGCTGGTATGCGCTTGTGGAGCGGGCGCTGAAACCCGGAGCGAAAGAGCTGACGAACGACCGGGGCGAAGTCATCGGCTGGCGCTGGCAGATGACCGCCGCTGACGCCCGCGCGCCGTCCGGGACCGGGAAACCATCGCAAATGCCGGGTGAAGAGGCGCCTGAGGAGTTGCCGGACTGGCTGCTGACGCCCGTTGCACCGCTGCCCAGAAAGAAACGTCTGCAGCCGTCACGGGTTTTCGAGGAGCTCGAAACCAAGGACGGGATCGAACCGGTTCCTGCACCGGCCCGTCTGCTGGGCAACACCCAGCCCGCGTCGTGGCCCCTGGAGCGCGGCCGTCTGGTTCACCGGCTTCTGGAACTTTTGCCTGCGCTGCCCGAAGAAGAACGCCTTGCGTCGGCGGACCGGTTTTTGAAGCAGGAACTAAAAGCCGAATTTGCCGGATATGCGGACCGGCTGCTGAACGAAGTCGCAACGATCCTGCAATCGGACGATTTTGCGCCGCTGTTCGGGGGCGCCACACAGGCGGAAGTTCCGGTCGTCGGCTCGATTCGGGCCAGTGACGGCACCGAAGTCGACATCTCCGGACAAATCGACCGGCTCCTGGTTGAGGATAACCGGGTTGTGATTGTGGATTACAAGACGAACCTCAACCCGCCTGAAACCGTCGACGCCGTACCGCTCGAATACCGTGCGCAGCTCAGTGTTTACAGGGAATTGCTGCGCCGGATCTATCCGGACCGGCACGTTTCGGCCTGCCTCTTGTGGACCTCCGTACCGTCAGTGATGGAAATTCCGTCCGAGATTCTCGATGCAACCCTCAACGCGCTCAAGCCCGATGGCACTTCGGCTTGACGACCGGCTTGCCGGTACCTACGTTCGGGCCAACAGACACGCTTACATCGGGTAGGCGTGACACAGCGAACCACGAGATCTAGATATGGCAACCACCCAAGTTACCGATGCTTCCTTCGAAGCCGAAGTTCTGAAATCCGATGGCCCCGTCGTCGTCGACTTCTGGGCCGAATGGTGCGGTCCGTGCAAAATGATCGCGCCCGCTCTCGAGGAAATCTCCGACGAGATGGACGGTGCGGTGAAGATCACCAAGCTCAACATCGACGAGAACCAGGACATGGCCATGAAATACGGCGTCCGTTCCATTCCGATGCTGATCCTGTTCAAGGACGGTGAGCCCATGGCGACCCAGGTGGGTGCAGCGCCGAAAGGCAAGCTCGCGGACTGGATCAAGAGCGCCATCTAACCCAATCTTCTGGCGGCTGCCCGGCTGCGGATCATAAGGACGCATCCGGCGGATAGGCGATGGCTTGTCCGCCGATTTGCTTTGAAATCTCCGCGACCGGACGTATAAGCATCCGCATACAGATCGAGCCGAACGGAACATCAATGAGTGACGAGAACAAATCCCCGGAAGAACAGCCGTCCGACCCGGCCCGGGACACTGACGCCGCCGCAGCACAGACGGACGCGCCCGAGGCAGCAGCCGATCCGGTCGACGTGCTGAAAGGCGAGAACGCGGAGCTCAAGGATCGGGCCCTGCGCGCCATGGCGGAAATGGAAAACCTGCGCCGGCGCACCGAAAAGGAAGTCAAGGACGCAAGACAATATGCCGTGTCCGGCTTTGCACGCGACATGCTGACAGTGTCGGATAATCTGCGCCGCGCGCTTGAGGCTCTGCCGGAAGACGACCGCAAGAATGCCGATGCGGGTGTCGCGGCGCTGATCGACGGTGTCGAAATGATCGAGCGCGACCTGCTCAACCAACTCGAGAAGAACGGCGTCCGCAAACTGGAGCCGGAAGGCCAGAAATTCGACCCGAATTTCCATCAGGCGATGTTCGAGGTCCCGAACACCGAAGTCCCGAACAACACGGTTGTTCAGGTCGTGCAGGCGGGCTACGTCATTGGCGAGCGCGTGCTGCGCCCGGCGATGGTCGGCGTTTCAAAGGGCGGTCCGAAGGACGCACCGCAGCCTCAGGCCGGAGGCGGCAGCGAAGCGGGACAGACCGTCGACAAGAACGCTTGACGCGGGCCTCATTGAACTCTTTTCCTGAAAGCCGCTCCTGACGGAACCAGGAGCGGTTTTTTGTTGGAGACTGCGATGCTGCTTCAGCTGCTCGATTATCTGGGCGTTGCCGTGTTCGCGGTCACGGGCGGCATCGTTGCGTCTCGAAAGCAGCTCGATTTCATCGCGCTCCTCTTCTTCGCAACCGTGACCGGCATCGGCGGGGGCACTTTGCGCGACCTGCTGCTCGGGGTGCCCGTCTTCTGGGTCGAGAACGAAGCCTATCTTCTGGTTTGTCTTTTCGTCAGCATTCTCGTCTGGTTCTTTGCACATCTGATCGAACGGTTGAACAAGCCGCTCAGATGGGCGGATGCGGTCGGCGTATCGGCATACTCCGTGATGGGTGCGGCAAAGGCCATGTCGGTCGGCGACACCGTGCTGGTCGCCGTCCTGATGGGTGTTGCCACGGCCACTTTCGGAGGTGTCATCCGCGACACGATCGCGGGCGAAGCGTCTTCGATCGTCAAGCCGGAGATCTATGTCAGCGCCGCCTTCGCGGGCGCCGGAAGCTTTGTTCTGCTCGCCGTGCTCGGGGTTCCGCAACTTGCCGCAGCCGGTCTGGCGGCACTCGTCGCACTCGTTCTTCGCGGTGGCGCCATCCAGAAAGGCTGGACCCTGCCGGGTTACGGGCGATCGCGGCCGTGAGGCTCGGCTTTGTTTCGGCACAGCGCTTCAAGATGATCGGAAAGTGCACTAGGGTACGGACCCATAAAGGAAGCCGTGCCCTAGGTTGTGCTTCTCGCGGAACAAAGCAGGTCGAGGTTGCAATGGTTGAGCATGGCACATTCTACTGGAACGAACTGATGACGCGCGACACCGGAAAGGCCAGGGAGTTTTACGGCAAGTCTCTCGGTTGGACCTTTGCCGAGATGCCGATGGACGACGGCGCGGTCTACGTTGTTGCGAACCTCGGCGACAAGCCGGTCGGCGGCATGTTCCAGATGAATGGCGCTCATTTCGAGGGCGTTCCGGAACACTGGATGTCCTATATTGCGGTCGACAATATCGACGAGCGGCTTGAACTCGCGCTCGCCCATGGAGGCGAAGTCATCAGGCCGCCCTATGACGTCGCGGGTATCGGCAGGATTGCGATCCTGAAGGATGTCGGTGGTGCCGTCCAGGGCTGGATGACACCTGCGGAAATGGCGGACTAGAGCCGCTTCTGCCCTGTCCCGGATTTGTTGTCCCGGTTTGCCGTGAAAGCGGCAAGACCGGGTACCCGTGTGTTTAATGTGTGCTGAACTGGGTTGGGCAGAGTGCCGCCGGGATACGGGACCGCAGGGCCACCGCGTTGCCTAAAAACAGGACATGGTGGCTCCCCGATCCCGGCTCGCGCTGCGCTTGGCCGGGATGACGATCGAGAGTGGAAATGCGAGGAACAATCCTGTCGGTTGTCATTGCCGGACTTGATCCGGCCTTCCGCTGCACTTCGGCCGGAATGACAAGTTCATTGACGGGGGATCGCCTCGATAAATCACGACCGGGCTAAACCGGACAGCTGCAGACTTGTCGCCCGATGTTCTAAACCCGGGCTTCGGTCTGAATGTCCTGCAAAAAAACAAAGCCGGTTCCTGAGGAACCGGCTTTTTGTTTTTCCTAGAAGACAAGCCCCGACGTGGCTGAAACATAGAAAATCAGGCCAATCGATATTGCTGGTAGGCTTGCCGAATAGGCAAGTGTCGTCAGCATTGTTCTGCTCCTTTGCAAAACGCTATGGGGAAGCGTTGAACGCTCTGCCTTATCCGGCACATAACCTGTCAAACGCTTCTAAAGTCTCCCCCTCTGCTGCGTACTAATGTGGTGTCTCGTGTGCCGAGTTCCAGATCTCAGGATCTCAAAAAAACGTGTGCGGCAAGTGCGTAGTCCTCGAGACCGGTCTTGGTGCTTGGAAGAAACAGCGTTCTCTGGCCGTAGTAACGCCTCCCGGCCTTGCTGCCCTGGGCGAGTTCGAAGAGGTCGGCGGCACACTCCAGATCGGCATTCGCCGGAGCGGATTTATCGGAGGAAAACAGCCGTGCTTCCTCAAGGAAAGCCGACGGCACGGTTGCCCCTGTGTCCAGGACGTCGACATGGCAGCCGACGGGCGGGTCGAGATAGGTGAGCGCGTGATATGTCCCGCTTTCACTGTCGGGGCCGGCAATGCAGATCATGTCAGCGCCTTCCTGGGCGGCATGAATTTCCGTCGTTTCGCCGAGGCTGACCTTGGCAAGGGACGGCTGGTTCGCGGCCTTCCTGCGTGTCTCCGCCGAGGTCCCGGCAAACAGGACCGATGTCAGGTTCCGGGTCGTGGCAAAGGCCGACAGGACGCGCGGCAGCAGCGGGTTGTCACCGATGACCAGAAGCCGTGCCGTATCTTCGCGCGATAGATAGGAGGCAGCCAATGCATGCAGGGCGGCGGTTCGCCACGCGCTCAGTCGCATGCCGTCGATGAGGGCGATGGGCTGGGCACCGGTCCCCGAGAACAGAATGTAGAGGCTCGACGAACTCGTCTTTTGTTCTGGCAGTTCGAGGGAAAGACTGCAGCCAACATAGCCGCGGGTGACGTCCCTCTGCGCCGCGAAATTCGTCCAGGCCGGCTGGACGTTGAGGCGTCCCGCCGTCTCGTCGAGACGCTCCACCTGCTGTTCGGGGATGGTCGGCGCAATTGTATTGGACCGGAAGGCACGGCGCAGTGTTTCGATTACGTCTCTGTCTTCCAGGCAGGCGTCAATCTCGTCGCTTGAGATAATCCGCATTCATCCGTCCGGTCCTAGGCAGCCGAGCGCTTGTCCGGCGCAAGCAGACCTTTTGTATTTGCCGAAGGCTGTGTGGCGCCTGTCATTTCACGAAGCTGATCGGCTTCCTTGTGCCACTTGTCGGCCTCGCGCCGCTTGAGCCGCGCTTCTTTCCGCCAGCGTCCCTGTTTCGCCCAGGCACCCAAGCCGCCGACAACGATGCCGACACCGAGACTTGCGAAAATCACCCAGAAAAGCGGGATGTCGGGAATCGTCAGCCGCGGGTCCTGCGGGTCGAACGGATTGAGAGACAGATTGACGGTGTGCCTGTTTGCAACGGACAAGGGTACGAGAACCACCGCGATCGCCAGAAGGATCAGGTTCTTGATGAAGCGGGTCAAGTCGGTCTCCCCGGAAGTGTCAGGTCAATGCTCAATTTCGGATGGTGGACCGGCGAGTGCTGCTCAATCGTCGCCGTGGTCGACACCGTCATTCAAACGTATACGCATTTCCTTGCCGGTTTTGAAGAAGGGAACGTGTTTCTCGTCCACTTCCACTTTTTGTCCGGTTCGCGGATTGCGTCCGACACGGGCGGGCCGGTTTTTTACGGAGAAGGCGCCAAATCCGCGCAATTCAACCCTGTCTCCACGCATGAGGGCCTCGGTGATCTCATCGAGAATTGCATTCACGATATTCTCGACATCACGCTGGTAGAGATGCGGATTCTGTTCTGCGATATGCTGAACCAGCTCAGATTTGATCATTGAGAGCCCCCTCGCTTACGGTTTTTGTTCTGCCGCGTCTGAAGCCTGCCAAACGGATACGAGCCCGTCAAGCGTAAGGCCCCGTGGAATCAGCCCCTTAGCGTCATTTAACGGGTTTAAGATGGCAGATCCGATGCCTTTTCCGAATTCTCGCGAGATTCGAGAGGAGAATGGCAGCTCTTCAAGGTTTTCGTTTGTCGTCCATGTCAGCACCGGCAGATCCTTGGAAACCCCTTTTTCCGTCTCAAGCCATTCGACTGCCTTGTCCTCGCCCCCGATGGCATCCACGAGCTTGTTTTCCAGTGCGCTGTGTCCCGTCAGGATGCGCCCGTTGGCGAGATCCTTGGCGGTCGTCTCGTCAAGCTGCCGGCGCTCGGCAACAAGCCCGACAAACCAGGTGTAGGAGTCGTTGACCAGCGACTGGAGCATCGCGCGCGCCAGCGGTGTCGTCGCCGAATAGAAATCCGGCTCAGCCTTCAGCGGTGCGCTTTTGACGGCTTCCATTTCCACGCCGACCGTGTCCAGCAGCTTTTCGAAATTGCCGAACTGGAACAGGACGCCGATCGAACCGGTTATGGTATTGTAGCGCGCCACGATATGGTCGGACGCAAGCGCCACCATGTAGCCGGCCGACGTGCCGATTGTCCGGATTTCGGCAACCACCGGCTTCTTTTCCGCCAGTTCGCGCAAGGCCTGATAAAGCGCTTCGCCGCCGGTGGTGCTGCCGCCCGGGGAATTGATGGAGATGACAACGCCTTTTACCGCATCCGCTTTTCCGATCTTCTCGATCATCTTCAGCGTTTTCCGGTTTTCGACGATGACGCCTTCGATCGGGATGCGGGCAATGTGGGCGGACCGCTTGGAAAGACCTGACACGCCCGACACGAACGCCAGGCCGGCAATGAGCGCCCCTGCAATAATGATGAACGTCGCCGCGCGCCAGAACGTCACCTTGCGCCGCAACCGTCTTCTGTCCACGAGCGCATCAACATCAACAGCCATGTACCGGGCCTCTCCGAACAAGATCTTTTGAAAACCAAGCACCTAAATAGGGTGAGTGTCCTGCGAATTGCAATCGCTTATCGGACTCTGGCACCAGAATGAGGCAGTTTGGGGCAGGGAGCCGGAAAAAATTACGGCGCGCGGCTCTATTGGGAAAGCGAAACCAGGAACGCGATCCAGAAATAGCAGACCAGCAGCGACACCACCGTCACCGGCAGGACGAAGCGCGTGAACTGCCAGAACTGGAACGGTGTCACGCCGTGTTTTTCGGCCTGCTGGACAATGATCACGTTGCTGGCCGCGCTGAGGATGAAGAGGTTGCCGGCAAGGGTCGAAATCCCCGACAGCAGCATGAGCGTCGGCGTGTCGTGCCCGCTCAGGAGGTTCAGGTAGATCTCGACAAGCGGCACGTTCGAAAACACCTGGCTGCCGAAAAAGGCGATCGAGGTCACCATAAGCGGGTCGCCGAGCTGGTCGTGCCAGGGGCTCAGCCAGTGCTGCAGGGCACCGGATTTCAGGACCGCTCCCGTCACGATGAACATGGAGACGAAGAAGATCAGCGTGTGCCAGTCGACTTCCTTCACGAGCCTGATGCGCTGGTCGCTGAACACGAACAGCGGGATCGCCGCGACCAGACTGAGAACCCCGAGCGGCAGGTCCGGCAGGACGTCGCTTTCGTGCGCGATGCTGTCCGCGATGACAAGGACGCACAACAGGGCAGTGGAGACGAGCGCGGGCCAGCTGCGTGCGGACTGTTCGTCGGGTGCGACATGCTCGGGTGCATTACCCTTCGGTGCTTTTGCGAAACAGATCCAGAACCAGACCAGCGTGAAGACCAGGGAAACCAGTGCGGGAACCGCGAGCCACTCCAGAAAGACACCGACCGGGTTCTGGAAGTGACCGTCGGCGACGATGAGCAGGTTCTGGGGGTTGCCGACAGGGGAAAACATACTGCCGACCGTGACCGACACGCAAAGCGCAATCAGCGGCAGGGCTGCTGCGATGCGCAGGCTCGCGGCAATCGCGATCGCGATCGGCGTTCCGATCGCGGCCGCGGCATCATTCGTCAGGACCGCGGAGACGAGGGTCACGAACACGATGAAATAAAGCAGGATCTGCGGGATGGACCGGTCGTCGGCGCAAATCCAGCCGCTCACCCTTTCAGATATGCCCGAAGCAAAAAGCGCATGCGAGATAGCAAAGACGCCGAACAGGTAAGCGATAACGTTCCAGTCGATCGCCTTCAGGGCTTCAGTGGGAGAAATATTGCCAGTCACGAGCAGAAAAAACGCGCCGGCTGTCATGATCATCCAGATTTTCAACCAATCTGGAAGCCATTGCCGGATCGCAATGAAGAAGAAAACCAGAATTGAGACAATTAAACTTAAAGGCATCTAACCGGTTCTCGTGCTTTTGACGCAGCGTACTGAAATTCGATTTTTGAGTGTAGTCCCATGAATGTTTAAATTTTTGTTTGTGGTCCTCGTATAGGACGTAAGGAGACCCGGAAACCGAGGCGCGGAACATGCAGTTGAACAAACCATTGCTGGGCGTGAACTTTTTCGCCGGAGACGTTGTCGGAGGGATCGGGCCCTATCTCGCGATCTACCTCCTGTCGTTGCAGCATTGGTCTCCCGGTTCGATCGGCATCGCGCTTGCCGCCGGGAGCATCGCGACGGTCGTCATGCAGTCACCGGCCGGCGCCATTGTCGATGCGGTCAAGTGGAAGCGCGCACTGCTGATCGTGTGCGCCGTTGCGATTGCCACGAGCACCATCGGGATCCTCGTCTTCAATGATGCCGTCGCGGTCTATACGGCACAGATCCTGATCGGCTCGTCCTCCGCCTTCATGGGCCCGCTGATTGCCGCGGTGACACTCGGTCTCGTCGGACATGCCTATTTCACAAAACAGACCAGTGCCAATCAGGCCTGGAACCACGCGGGCAACATGATTGCGGCCATGCTGGCGGCTATCCTCGCGCTGACCTGGTCGGCGCTCGGTGTTTTCTGGCTGGTGGCGGCAATGGCGTGCGGCATGATCGTCTGCGCTCTCCTGATCAACAAGGACGACATCGACCACGAAATGGCCCGCGGCGGCGTCGCGCAGGAAAACACGGGCATGAAAGCGCCGGAGGGCATCCTGAGCCTGTTCGAAGACAGGCGCCTGCTGGTCTTTGCCATCTGCATCTTCCTGTTTCACTCGGCCAATGCGTCGATGCTGCCGCTTGTCAGCCAGAAACTGTCATCCAACAGCGACGCGGAGCACGGCGTGGCGTTCACGGCGGCCTGTGTCATCGCCGCCCAGCTGGTCATGATCGTGATGGCGATCTTCTGCGGCAAGAAAGCCGACGTCTGGGGCCGCAAACCGCTGCTGCTCATCGCGTTTCTCGTGCTCCCGGTGAGGGGAATCCTGTTCAGCCTGTTTGACAACACCTATGCGCTCGTCGCCATCCAGGCGCTGGACGGGGTTGCGAACGGCATCTTTGCGATGGTGTTTCTTCTGGTTCTCGCCGATATCACCGCCGGGACCGGCCGCTTCAATTTTGCGCAAGGCGTGCTGGCGATGCTGATCGGGATCGGCGCGTCGCTGAGCAACATCGTCGCGGAGTACATCGTCCAGTTCACCAGCTATACCACTGGTTTCCTGAGCCTGGCGGCGACGGCGACCGTCGGTCTGGTCATCTATGCGCTCTTCATGGAAGAAACCCTGGAGAAAAAATCGGAACCCGGGCCGGAACCGGGTGCCGCCTGAGATCTGCGACCCTAGGGTACGGACCCATAAATGAAGTCAATTTGGTTTGGATCGTTTTGACCAACTGCGAGGAGCGAAAGCGCAGGAAATGTGGTTCATTTTCAAGCCTTTCGCGACGTGGCAGATGGTCAAAACGGCCAAATCCGAAGGACGGCAAAATGGCTTCACCTCGCAGCGTCACCGCGCTTGACCGGGCATAAAGCCCGCTCTGCACACGCTTCCTCGCGAGGTTTTGCCATTTCTGCCGCCAAATCGGCTTCATTTATGGGTCCGTACCCTAAGGCGTGCACGAAAAAGCCCGCCTCGCGGCGGGCATCTCGACGTCTGCGGTCAGCGGCGGCCGCTATTTGATCCCGGCCAGCGTGATTGCAAATGTCAGCGCCTTGCCCGCGAGCGGATGGTTGGCGTCGAGCACGACTTCCTCATCGGAAAACTCGACGACCGTGACCGCCATGGTTTGTCCGGTCTCGGTCTGGGCCTGCAGCTGCAGACCTGTTTCGAGCGGCACGTTGGGCGGGATATGGGCACGCGGCACGGTTTGCCGGGCCTCCGGGTTCACCGCTCCGTAAGCCTCTTCGGCCTCGACCCGCACGGTCTTTTCGTCACCGATCTTCATGCCCGGGATCGCCTTGTCGAGACCGGGGATGATCTGTCCGGAGCCAACGGTGAATTCGAGCGGTTCGCGGCCTTCGGAACTGTCGAACACGGAACCGTCATCCAGTGTGCCCTTGTAGTGAAGTTGAACCGTGTCACCGGCCTTGGCTTCGCTCATGTTGCCTGTCGCAATTCTGTCTGGAGGTGAATCTGGAGGCCGCGCGAAATGCGCAGCTGCTCGTTGAGAACTGAAGCGTAAAGCAAGGCGGTGAAATGTAAAGCTCGCAAGATTTACGTAAAACCGGTGTCCTCGGCCTGTCGCGCCTGGCGACGCGGCAGGAGACGGGCTTCGCTCACCACATCATGACAGCGGTCTCGCCTTCGGCCCAGTTGTAATAGAGCCTGATCCGGAGCTTGTACTTGCGGTTCTTGACGAGGCGGACCGTGAAGCGCG
Source organism: Roseibium sp. (assembly GCF_965232425.1). Lineage (GTDB taxonomy): Bacteria > Pseudomonadota > Alphaproteobacteria > Rhizobiales > Stappiaceae > Roseibium. The sequence continues at coordinate 1,652,420 of NZ_OZ246971.1, read as the reverse complement.
CATTGCGGTTGAAGCCGCTGTCATCGTCGCCTTCGACGAAGACGGGTTCGCCGTCAATGTCTTCGAACAGCACCATGACCGTGTCGGATCGCCCGAATGTCGAGAAAGTGTATTCCCTGGAATGGCCGGGGATGACGACGAAGTCCTTTTGGTCGCCGGGTGCCAGCGCGAGCCGCTCGGACTGGAACGGCTTGAGCTGCGGCAGAACCGTCGAACCGCCCAGGGAAGGATAGAACCGCCGGGCAACGTCCTTGTCTTTTTCAGAGAGGCCGGGGGCCGGTCTGAGCCCGGCCCGGAACCGCGCCGGCTGATCGATCAGTCCGGCCGAAAACGAATAATGCATGATCGAATCCGGGTCCCAGTCCGAACCGTCGACGGATGAGGGATCCAGCGTGTTCAGAATATTGTGGTCGGTTCTGGCCCTGTCCCAGGGCGGGTTCTGCGTCCTGCGGAAATGCTCATAAACGGCCTCCCTGTTCCACACGAGACCGGTATTGGGGTTTTGGTGTTCGTGCTTGAACCCCAGTGCATGGCCGATTTCATGGATGGCGGTGTCGAGCCCGTTTGGGCCGGACTGGGTAATGTCCCAGCCGAAGTTCATGGTCCTCTCCGTCTGACCGACTCGCAGGGCCACCGTGCCGACATAGGACCAGGAACCGTTGTTGCGCAGAAAACCGATCCTGAGTTCCGCGTCTTCGATGTCGCTCACTTCCGTGAATGTGAGACCGATCCCGACATCCTTCCAGACCTGGAAGGCTTGCCTGACGACGTCCTGCTCGTCACGAGGGCCGCCGAACTGTCCGTCCTTGAAAAGGTAGTAGTGAATGCTGGTTCCGTTCACCCATTTGTCGCCGGTCGACAAGATTGCGTTTTCCCGTTCGGGCGAGATTCCGGCAGCGAACTCCCGCTTCGGAAGGACGGGGAGCGAACATGCCAGGGCAGTGCCTGCTCCATCACCTGCGTCCTGCTCCAGTCCGTAGGAGGTCATATCCAGGCGGTCTTCCAGTTCCTCGATGCGGTCTTCGAGGTCGGCAATCCGGGATTTGGATGTCTTGCGCGTTGCCATTCCGAGTCTCCTTGTTTCCAGGGACTACGAAACTGTTGACTTGCAGTTTTGTAGTAAAATAAATCAGTTCTTGAAATAAATTTAAGATAGCGCAAGAAATCAATTTCGTAAAACACGCACTACGCGTGGGTAGGTTGTATTCGAATCCCAAGAAAATTAGAGTTCAGAAAAAGCAAAACCCGGCCGTTCGGCCGGGTTTATTTCGTAGGACGGTTCAATGCTTAGCGCTTCGGCAGCGGGATCCACTCTGCGACGGAAACGTCGGCATGCTGGAACTGCGGCATTTTCTCGCCGAGATCCTCCATGTTGCGCACATCCTGCTCATTGAGGAAGGACTGGGTGATCAGCGTCGGCGGGACGATGACCTGTTTGCCGGGGTCCTCGCCTGCAAGCATCAGGGCAAGCGTACGGACGCTGACTTCGCCGACAACGGCCGGGTTCGTTGCAACCGTCGCGGCCCAGGCGGAATCCGGTTCGCGCATGGCGGAGATGTCCGCCGTCGAAACGTCTGCCGAATAGATCTTGATGTCCTGGTTCAGACCGGCCTCGTCGACGGCAATCTTCACCCCCTTGGCGAATTCGTCATAGGGCGCGAACACCACGTTGATGGTCGGGTTGGCCTGAAGAACGGAGCGTGCCTGGTTGGCCACCGAGTTGGCAATCGGGTTGTCCAGCGTACCGAACATCGCCGCTTCCTTGATACCCGGATTGGCTTCCTTCACTTCCTTCCAGGCCTTGTCCCGGCGGTCCAGCGGAGCGATCCCGGGAACGTAGACATATCCGGCTGTAAAGGAATTGCCGTTGTCCTTGATCGCCTGGTCGAGCGCCATTTTTCCGAGCAGGTAGTCCGATTGTTCGACCTGTGGGATTGCGTCGTTTTCAACGTTCACGTCAAAGGCAACGACCTTGATGCCCGCGTCGACAGCGCGCTGCGCCGCCGGCTTCATCGACTCGGTCAGTCCGTGCTGGATGACGATGCCGTCAACGCCGAGCGCGATTGCCTGGTCGACCATGTCGGCCTGCAGGGCCGCGTCCTGCCGGCTGTCGAAAACGCGAAGATCGACACCGAGCGCTTCCGCCTGGCTTTCGACACCGGCCAGATAGGACTGGAAGAAGTCGCCGGTCGACAGGTAGCGGACGAGCGCGATCTTGACCTCTTCCGGCTTGTCGAACGGCGCAGGCATGTCCGCGGCAAAGGCAGTGCCTCCGCTGAGGCTGATGCCGGCCGCGAGGGTCAGTTTCATGAATTCACGTCTGAGCATATTGTTTCCTCCCAATATGAACGGCGCCTTGCTGGCGTCACGCTGTTCTCCTGCCGCCACGCCGTGACGACAGGTAGAATGTAAAAACGAGGGCTGCGACCAGAACGGCTCCCTTGACGAAATCCTGCATGTAGTAGGGAGCGTTCATCATCGTCAGGCCCTGAAGCAGGATCCCGACAAACAGGGCGCCGGCCGCGGTGCCGAATGCATTCGGCCGCGCGGCGCCCAATACGGCGAACCCGATCAGCGCCGCGGCGACGCTGTCGAGCAGGAGATTGTTTCCCGAGGCGATGTCGCCGCGCCCGAGCCGCGCGGCAAGCAGGATGCCGCCGACCGAGGCGAGCATGCCGGAAATCATGTAGGCAACGACCTTGTAACGGTGCACGTTGGTTCCGACCAGTCCGGCAGCACGCTCGTTGGAGCCGATCGCGTACATCAGTCTCCCGTGCCGTGTATATCCGAGGAACAACCAGATCAGCACGGCGATCAGGAGGAACACGACAACGGGGACGGGTACAAGCCGGTCGAGAAAGAGGTCGAAGCGGTGGCGGCCGAGCCACAGGAACGCGGCCGAAAAGGTGCCTTCGGCAACCGACCCGTCGGCGAGGCTCATGCCGGTTGCGATGGAATTGCCCTGCGTCGGGATGCGCTGCAGGCCGATCAGGAGAAACATCATGCCGAGCGTCGCCAGGAGGTCCGGGACGCGCATCTTGACGATCAGCAACCCGTTGACGAGGCCGACCAGGGCGCCCATGAGCAGGCAAAGCGCGACGGCGACAAAGGCGGACTGTTCGAGGATGACCATCGTGTAGGCCGACAGCATCAGCGCCGAGGTCGCGACCGACCCGATGGAAAGATCGAAACCGCCGACGACGAGGGTACAGGTGACGCCGAGAGCGAGAATACCGGTAATGGCGACGGACTGCAGGATGAAGACGGCTGAGCGGGGGCTGGCGAAGCCGCTGGCATAAAGGGAAAAGAATACCGCGAGCCCGCCCAGAAGGATCAGGAAGCCGTATCGGATTGCAAAGTCGAGTGCGTCGTTGTTGTTCATCTGTCGAGTGTCATCCTGCAAGGGCCAGTCGTTCACCGGGGCCGGACACATCCGCAACCAGGCTGTTTAAATCAATGTCCCTGTTCACGTATTCTCCGGCGATCGCCGCCTCGTTCAGCACGATGATGCGGTCCGCAATTTCAAGGGCTTCGTCGATCTCCGCCACGAACACCAGCGTGGTGCGGCCCTTCGCCGTCTGACGGATGTAATGGCCGATGTCGCGGCGCGCGCCGATGTCGACACCCTGGAAGGGCTCGTCGAGCAGAAGGATCCGCGAGGCCTTGAGCAGCCAGCGGCCGATCATGACCTTCTGCTGATTGCCGCCGGACAGCGTGTTGATGTCATCGGAATTGGACTGGCAGACGACGCCGATCTTGTTGATCATCTCGTCCGAGGCGCTGCGCTGCATCCGGTCGTTCAGGAAGGAAAACCCGCTGAACGCGCCGAGAAAGGGCAGCGTCATGTTGTTGGCTATGTCGAAATCCGGCACAACCGCGTTCACGCTCCGGTCCTTGGGCGACATGAAGACGCCCTTTTGGACAGCGTCGCCGGCCCCCTTGGGACGATAGTCTTCACCGTCCAGAAGAAGCCGCCCCGCGTACGGTTCGGCAAGCCCGTAGATGATCTCCGCGAGCCGTGTCTTGCCGGACCCGAGCAGGCCGGTAAAGGCGACGACCTCGCCTTCCCGGGCCTCGAAGCCGATGTCCTTGCTGTCTTCGAACAGCTTCAGGCCCTCGACGCGCAGCACGGGTTCGCCGCCTGCGACCGGGTCGATGTCGACCTCCGTCATCTGGTGACCGAGCATGGCGTTGACCGCGCCGACATAGTCGAGCGGTTCGGTCTCGAAGAGGCCCGAGATCGCACCGTCGCGCATGGAAACGATCCGGTCGGCGACGCGCCGGATGTCCGACATGCGGTGGGAAATATAGAGGATCGCGACCCCTTCGTCGCGCAGCCTGTCAATCAGCGCGAACAACCGTTCGGCTTCCGACGACGACAGGGAAGAGGTGGGCTCATCCAGGATCAGCAGTTTGGGCGAACGTGCCATGGCGCGCGCAATCGCGATCATCTGCCGGTCGGCGACATCCAGATCGGCGACGCGCATGCGCACGTCCATGGTCAGGCCCATGCTTTCTGCCACGGCGCGAGCCTGCCGGCGCAGTTTTGCGTCATTGACGAAAAATCCGACGCCGGGCTCGGTGAGCCGGTCAAGGGTGAGGTTCGTGGCGACATCCAGGTCCGGGATCACGCCATCGTCGATGGACTGGTGCACCGTCACGACACCCTTGGCTATGGCGTCGGCCGCATCCAGAGGGGAATAGGCAGCGCCGGCCAGTTCTATCTCGCCGGCATCGGCGAAGTGATAGCCGCACAGCACCTTCACAAGCGTTGACTTGCCGGCGCCGTTGGCGCCCATCAGGGCCGTGACTTCCCCGGATCGCAGCTCCAGATCAATGCCCTTGAGAACGTGGTTCTGTCCGAAGGACTTTTCCAGACCGCGGAGTTTCAGGGTGACGTTTCTCACCATTCCTCCCAATTTTTGACGAGCTCCTCTCCCGCTGCGCAAAGTTACAGCACGCAATATAGTCATTTGTCAACCAAGTTGACTTTTGAACAATCTTGATCATTATCAGGGCGAAATAGGGAGGAAGAAGCGCAGTCATGGATACGCCTGAGCAGTATCGGCCGTTGACGCCGGAGGACCTCGGAACGCGCCTTGCCTCGATCGGGGCGGTGGCAGAAAGGGTCGGAAGCGATCCGGCCGCCTGGGATGTGAAGGAAGTCGGCGACGGCAATCTGAACCTTGTCTTCATTGTCGAAGGACCGGCCGGCGCCGTTGTCGTCAAGCAGGCGTTGCCCTATGTCCGCCTCGTCGGGGACAGCTGGCCCTTGCCGCTTTATCGCGCCTTTTTCGAGAACCACGCACTGGTCAGGCAGGCAACAAGAGATCCGGGCTCGGTGCCGGAGGTTTTCCATTTCGATGAGACGCAGGCGCTGATCGTCATGGAGTTCCTGGCGCCGCACAAGATCTTGCGCCGGAAGCTGATCGATGGTGAAAGGGTCGAGGGGCTCGGCGACTTCCTCGGCCGGTTCTGCGCGCGTACCGCGTTCCGTGGCTCCGAACTCTCCATGAAAAGCGCCGACAAGAAAAACGATGTCGGCCTGTTCGCGGGCAATATCGAGATCCCTGCGATTACCGAGGCGCTGGTCTTCACCGATCCCTACTATGAAGCGGAGATGAACCACCACACGGACGATCTGGACCCGGTCGTCAGGAACCTGCGTTCCGACGCGCGCCTGAAGGCCAGGGTCCAGCGCCTCATGATGAAATTCGCCTCCAACACCGAAACGATGGTGCATGGCGATCTGCACAGCGGATCGATCATGTCCACGGAAGACGAAAGCCGCGTGATCGATCCCGAATTCGTCCAGTACGGACCCATGGGTTTCGATCTCGGCATGCTGCTCGCGAATTTCCTCATGGCCTATTTCAGCCAGCCGGCCCATCGGCAGGATGCTGATCTGGAGACCTATCAGGAATGGCTTCTTTCGGTGATCGCGGAGACGGTCGCCGCTTTCGAGGACGAGTTCATGCATCTCTGGGCGACGGAGCGCACGGGCATGCTTTATCCGCAGGCGCTGTTCGAGGGGCAGGGACATGCGTCAGATGCGGTTTGCGCGGAATTGCTCGAAGAAATCCGTGTCGACGCGCTCGGATTCTGCGGCATTGAAATGCACCGCCGCACGCTCTCGCTGGCACATAACGCCGATTTCGAGGAGATCGAAGACAAGGCGCTGAAGGCTGCGCTGGAAGCACGCAATCTCCGCATGGGTGCCGAGCTGATCCTGAATGCCGGGATGATCGGCACGATGGAAGACCTCTTGTCGCTGGCGCGCAACTACAACGGAAGGGACATCCTATGAAGGTCGACGGAACCCATTACCGGTCGCTCTGGTGGGACGAGGGCAAGGACGCGCTTCAGATCATCGACCAGCGCTGGCTGCCGCATGAGTTTCGAATCCAGCAGGTCGACACGCTGCAGGATTTTGCCGACGCGATCGTTGAAATGCGGGTTCGCGGCGCACCTCTGATCGGAGCAACGGCCGCCTACGGCATGGCGCTCGCGGCCAGACTTGACCCTTCCGACGCAAATCTCGACACGGCCTGGGCGTTCCTGGACAAGACGCGTCCGACCGCAATCAACCTGCGCTGGGCGCTCAACCGGTGCCGTGCGCATCTGAAGCCCCTGCCGGAGGCGGAGCGGGCGGCGGCCGCGCTGAAACTCGCGCATGAGATATCCGATGAGGATGTCGACATAAACCACCGCATCGGACAGAACGGGCTGGAGATCATTCGCAGGATCGCGGCCGGCAAGAAGGATGGCGAACCGGTCAACATCCTCACCCATTGCAATGCCGGGTGGATTGCCACGGTAGACTGGGGCACTGCCACCAGTCCGATGTATCAGGCCTTCAACGAGAACATCCCGATCCATATCTGGGTCGACGAGACCCGTCCGCGCAACCAGGGCGCCTTGACGTCCTGGGAGCTTGGCAGCCACGGCATTCCGCATACCTACATCACCGACAATGCCGGCGGCCACCTGATGCAGCACGGCATGGTCGATCTCGTCATCACCGGCACCGACCGCACGACCCGCCGGGGCGATGTCTGCAACAAGATCGGGACCTATCTGAAGGCACTCGCCGCCAGGGCGAACAATGTTCCCTTCTACGTCGCGCTGCCGTCGCCGACCATCGACTGGAGCGTCGATGACGGCGTTGCCGAAATCCCGATCGAGGAGCGCCTTGAACGCGAAGTGACCCATGTTCAGGGCTTGAGCGACGCAGGTCAGATCGCGCAGGTCCAGGTGACCCCGCACGGCACGCCCGGCGGCAACCCGGCCTTCGACGTGACCCCGAACCATCTGGTCACCGGCCTGATCACCGAGCGCGGCGTCTGCGAGGCGAGCGCGGAAGGGCTCGCGGGCCTGTTCCCGGATCTGGCGGCGGTTGCCAAGAGCGCATGAGACCCGCTTCGTCCAGGTCCCGGACAGCGGAGCCCAGAAGCGGCGCGCGCCCGCGCACCCAGGAGGACGCGATCGTCGAGGTCACCTGGTGCTATTACCAGGACGGGATGAACCAGAACGAGATCGCCGAACGGCTCGGGATCTCCCGTGCGACCGTGGTCAATTACCTGGCCGAAGCCAGAAAGCGGGACTATGTCCGCATCTCGCTCGACAGCGATGTCTTCCGGAACCAGGAGCTTGCCCGCCGGATCGTCGACCGTTTCGGCTTGCGCGATGCCGTGGTCATCCCGTCTTCTCCCGACGGACCCGAACGCTCCCTGGACAGGGTGACCCGCGTGGTTGCCGACTGGCTGCCCGGCTTGCTGGAACCGGGCGACCGGCTTGGTGTCGCCTGGGGGGAGACCGTCTACCGCGTCGCGGAAGCCGCGCCGAGGGTCGATCTCCAAGATCTCACTGTCGTTCAACTGGTGGGATCGCGCCCCGCCGCACTCGGCTTTGCCGCCGAAACCTGTTCGGCGACGCTGGCAAGGCGCTATGGCGCGCATTGTGTGAACCTTCATGTCCCGCTGGTCCTGTCCGACAGGGATCTGGTTGAACGTCTCAAACAGGAGCCGGTCATCGAGGCGCAGCTGCAGGCCGTTGCCAATTGCAACAAGACGATCTTTGCCTGCGGCACCTGCGGCGAGGACAGCCACGTGGTGCACACCGGTCTCCTGGAAAAGACGGATATCGACGCCTGCGCCGCCAAGGGGGCCATTGGGGTCATTTGCGGCCGGCTGATCGATCAGGACGGCCGGGGCCTCGACAGGGACATAGAAGACCGCATGATCGCGGTGACGCTGGAGCAGATGCGCAACAAGGACATGGGACTGCTGGTGGGCTCGGGCCCCGATCGGGCCGCCCCGATGCTGGCGGCCATTCGCGGCGGATATGCCACCCATGTCGCGACCTGTTCCGAAACTGCTGCCAACCTTCTCAAATTATCGGAAGACCATGCTTAAGCCACCTTACAAGGACACCGCCAAACTCCGTCTGGCGATCATCGACATCTGCCGCGAAATGAACCGTCGCGGGATCAACCAGGGAACGTCCGGGAACGTCTCGGCAAGGGCCGGCAAGAGGATGATCATCACGCCCTCCGGCGTCCCTTACGATCGGATGACACCCGACATGCTGGTCTCCGTTCCCCTGAAGGGAAAGGGCAAGCAGAAGGGTGATTATCCCCCCTCGACCGAGTGGCAGTTTCACCAGGCGCTGCTTCGGGAAAAGGAAGACATGCATGCCGTCGTCCATGCCCACCCTGTGCACTCTACGGCGCTCTCGATCAACCGCGTCGAAATTCCCGCCTGTCACTACATGGTCGCGATCTTCGGGGGAAACACCGTGCCGCTCGCGGATTATGCGCTGTTCGGCAGCCAGGATCTGGCGGATCACGTCACCGGGGCGATGGCAGAACGGTCCGGTTGCCTGATGGCCAATCACGGCGCTGTCGTTACCGGCGAAACGCTTGAAAAGGCGCTCTGGCGTATGGAGGAACTCGAGGTTCTGGCGCGCGCCTACATCGTCAGCCAGACGGTCGGCAAACCGCATATCCTGTCGAAGGGCGAAATCGACGAAGTCCTCGGCGCTGTCGCCAATTACGGCATCAAGTCGTCCTGATCTTCAGTGCCAGCCGCTGCATGTTCACGCTGAACGCCGGAGCGCCAGAGATCCCAGACCCGTGGCGGCAATCAGAAACAGGCCGGCAAAGGCTGTCGTATCGGGCCAGTCGCCGAATACGACAACGCCAAGCACGGTCGCGGAAATGAGCTGCGTATAGACCAGCGGGGCGACGAGACTGGCATCTGCCGTCCGGTTGGCGATCACCAGTAGATAATTGCCTGCTGCTGACGTCAGCGCACTCGCGATGATCAGGATCCAGACGCCGGCTTCATTGGCGGGAAGAGGCGAAGACAGGCCGAAGGGCGTCAGCAGCACCGTGCCGATCAGGAGCTGCGACATGAGCAGCCGGGTGGGCCGCATGGCCCCGGCAAGCAGCTTGGTCATGAACAGGTAGCAGCCGTAGAACGTTCCGGCGAGCAGGGCGAACAGCGTGCCCGCAGTCATGCCGAATCCGGGTTTGACCACCAGCAGAACGCCCAGAAACCCGATCGCCAGGAGGACTGTATGCGCGGCCGAAGGCCGTTCCTTCAGGAAGACGACGGCAAGGATATAGGAAATGATCGGTCCGATGAAAAAGGCACCGAACACGTTGGCGATCGGCTCGGTTTCCAGCGCCGTCAGGATGGAGCTGATCCCGCCCGCGATGAACACGGCCCTCAGGATCACCCGCCAATCCTTCATCGGGCCAAGCTCCCGCCACTGCATCCGGGCAAGCGGCCACAGGACAAGCGCCGCGATCAAAAAGCGCGTCCAGGCGACAATGAAGGGATCCACACCGCTCTGCGTGAGCAGCTTGCCGCAGGTATCGCCGGTCACCACCAGCGTGACGGCAAGAAAGACGGTGCCGGCGAGGCGGCACAGATCGAGGGCTGACATGTTGGAAATCCAGAAGCGGCAGACGTGAATGTCCCACGATCATTCAGGACTACTGCATCGGACGCAAGCCTTGTAAACCTGACTTCGGTTCGCTTGCGGCCGGGTGCGGTCTTACTTGCCGACCAGAAACGCCACCGGTGCTCCGTTCTTCTCGCCGTCGAACAGGACCAGCACCCTGTAGGCCGTATCGGTTTCCTCCAGAACCAGCAACGTTTCGGCGCTCGCATTCAGATCGACCCCGGGCAGCGCCCCGAGCGGCTTTGCAGCGTCGCCCGACACGCCGCTCCAGAACCAGAGCGACGGCGCCGGCGAGGGTGGTTTGCGCTTCTCGCCACAGGTGAAATCCTCGGAGCCGCGCCGGTCGTCGCTCCGGCCTGCCAGAATGAGAAGGCCGTTCTTCACGCGTGTCAGGTCGCGAATGCCGACATTGTCGCCAAGCGCGACCTTGTCTGTCGTGGAAGGAGGCGGTGTTGCCTGGAAAAGGGCTTCCGTGGGCACCCGCAGGAGGAGCGCATGACCGGCAAGGCAGGGACTTCTGAGGCCGAACAGCATGTCGCCGTTCATCTCGGCGATCCCCTCGATGGTGACACCGTTCCGGTCCAGCGTCTGATCGGCAAACGGCGCGAGATCCGGATTGGACTTGATCGTCTCGGTGAGCAGCATGGTGCGCTCGACTTCCGGTGAGACCTTCTTGTCGTTGAACTTGAAGGCCGGTTTGCCGGAACCTGTCTCGACCGGAAATCGGAAGAGCGTATACCGGGACGGCTGGAAGTCACCGCTCCTGGACAGCCCGTGCGAACCGGTGACATAAAAATGGGAGGGCGCATCTTCTTTCCCGGATGGCACGAACACCACGCCTTCGGCATCGATCTCGTCCATCTTCCTGCCATCGACTTTTTTCGGCAGCAGCCGGATCACGCCTTTCTTGTCCGGATCAAGCCTGTTTTTCCTGATCTTGAAAAACTGCGCGTAATTCTTCTCGTCATTCGCCGCCAGGCACCATCCGCCGTCCGGAGCGCAATCCGCCCCGCTGATCGACTCGCGCGCGGCCGCACTCTTCTCGAAATCGGTTTTGACCTTCCATTTGGTCTTCAGCCGGTCAATCTCCGCCAGGGCGGATGTGCCCATCATGGGCGCGAGGAGAAGGACGAGAAACAAGCGCATCGGTGACCCCCGTGCAGAACCATCTTCGGTCCGGCTATCAGGGCACATTCGCGTGTCCGTGTCCACGAAAGGAGGTGGCTTACTGTCCTCTTGTGCCGGACAACAAAAAAGCCCGGCATCGCTGCCGGGCTTTTCATTTCCGCTCCCGAAGCTTCGGGACGCGAAAACCTTAGTCGTCGGACTGCTGCTTGAGGGCAGCACCCAGGATGTCGCCGAGCGACGCACCGCTGTCGGAAGAGCCGTACTGTGCGACAGCTTCCTTTTCTTCGGCGATCTCGAGCGCCTTGATCGACACGGTGACCCGGCGGGTCTTCTTGTCGAACTGGGTGATGCGCGCGTCGAACTTGTCGCCAACGGAGTATTTCTCCGGGCGCTGCTCTTCGCGGTCACGGGAAAGGTCCGCGCGACGGATGAACGCTGTCAGGTCGCTGTCTGCGATCTTGACGTCCAGGCCGCTGTCCTTGATCTCGGTGACTTCACAGGTGACGACGGAGTTCTTGCGCAGTTCGCCGGCTGCGCCCGATTCCATCGGATCGCCGGTGAGCTGCTTGATGCCGAGAGAGATGCGCTCTTTCTCGACGTCCACGTCGAGGACGATGGCCTTGACCATGTCGCCCTTCTTGTACTCCTCGATGACCTGCTCGCCCGGACGGTTCCAGTCGAGGTCGGACAGGTGCACCATGCCGTCCACGTCGCCGTCGAGGCCGATGAACAGGCCGAACTCGGTCTTGTTCTTGACTTCGCCTTCGACGTTGGCACCGATCGGGAACTGTTCCGCGAACGCATCCCACGGGTTCTGCAGGGTCTGCTTCAGGCCGAGAGAAATGCGGCGCTTGACCGGGTCGACTTCCAGGATCATCACTTCGACTTCCTGGGAAGTGGAAACGATCTTGCCCGGATGGACGTTCTTCTTGGTCCAGGACATTTCCGAAACGTGGATCAGGCCTTCGATGCCCGGCTCCAGCTCGACGAATGCACCGTAGTCGGTGATGTTGGTCACGCGGCCGTTGAACTTGGCTTCCAGCGGGTACTTGGCTTCGATACCGTCCCACGGATCGGTTTCAAGCTGCTTCATGCCAAGGCTGATGCGGTGCGTTTCCTGGTTGACACGGATGATCTGCACCTTGACCGTCTGGCCGATGGTGAGAACTTCCGACGGGTGGTTGATGCGGCGCCACGCGATGTCGGTGACGTGCAGCAGGCCATCGATACCGCCGAGGTCGACGAACGCACCGTAGTCGGTGATGTTCTTGACGACGCCTTCCACGGTATGTCCTTCTTCCAGGCTCTGAACCAGTTCCGAACGCTGTTCGGCACGGGTCTCTTCCAGAACGACACGGCGGGACACGACGATGTTGCCGCGGCGCTTGTCCATTTTCAGGATCTGGAACGGCTGAGGCGTGTGCATCAGCGGGGTCACGTCGCGAACCGGACGGATATCGACCTGCGAACGCGGCAGGAAGGCAACGGCGCCGTCCAGATCGACGGTGAAGCCGCCCTTGACCTGGTTGAAGATCTGGCCGTTGACTTTCTCGTTTGCTTCGAACGCGACTTCCAGGCGAACCCAGCTTTCTTCGCGGCGTGCTTTTTCGCGCGACAGAACAGCTTCGCCGAGAGCGTTTTCAACACGCTCGAGGTAAACTTCAACTTCGTCGCCGACACCCATTTCGCCGTCGCGGCCCTTGGCGCCGAATTCCTTCAGCGGCACGCGGCCTTCGACCTTCAGGCCGACGTCGATGACGGCAAGGTCTTTTTCGATTGCAACGACGGTGCCTTTGACGACGGCACCTTCATAGAGGTCGTTCTGGACGAAGGACTCTTCGAGAAGAGCTGCAAAATCCTCGGTAGAGGGATTGAAATCGGTCATTTATACTCCTGAGCGCCTGTTGGCGCACCGCCGGCGGGTTGGTGTTGCACTCCGGATTGCCTGTCTCCCGGGATCGCGATCTTCGCTGATCCTTCCGCTTCGAAAAGCGGGCCGGCGGAGGCGGCAGACGGAAAATCCGGTCTCGCCACAGGACACGACCTGAGACGCGTCCTGCCGAAATTCAATTGTCGTTCATAAGAACCTGCGGCCTTCAAGGCCGGATGTGTTCCGGATGCGCGGAGAGGGGCGCACCTGAAGTGAACCCCTAGGTCCTTGGACCATCCTTGGCGCTCGAAATGATATCCACAGCCGCCTGGAACGCGGTTTCTATATCCATTTCTGTCGTATCAAGCAAGACCGCATCTTCAGCTTGTTTCATCGGGGCGACGGTTCTCTGGCTGTCGCGCTCGTCCCGGCGCTTGAGATCTTCGAGAACGGACGCGTAGTTTGCGTCCTTTCCCTTGGAGATCATTTCATCTGTACGCCGCCGGGCGCGCGCTTCGGGAGACGCGGTGACGAACAGCTTGACCGTGGCATCCGGGCAGACCACCGTGCCGATGTCGCGCCCGTCCAGGACGGCACCGGGAGGTGTTTCGGCGAACCGGCGCTGCAGTTCGACAAGCTCCTTGCGGAGCCCGCCCAGAACCGCGATGCGCGAGGCCGCCTCGCCGATTTCATGCGCGGACAGAACGGTCTTGTCCATCTGCGCCAGGTCGAGGTTCTGCGCGATCTCGATGGCAACGCCTTCGTCTCCGAGCGGCAGCCCCTTGGCAAGAAGCGCGGCCGACACCGCCCGGTAGGTCAGGCCGGTATCGAGATGCCTCAGGCCGAAGTGATCGGCGAGCCTGCGCGCAAGCGTTCCCTTTCCGGAGGCCGCAGGACCGTCAATCGCGATAATCATGCCGCCTCGCTGGCTTTCTCGGAGAACTTGGCCCCGAGGGTTTCGAAGAGGGACGTGAAAGTCGGGAAGCTGGTCGCGATCACCGCGCCGTCGTCGACGGTGACCGCCTTGTCCGACGCCATGCCCAGCACGAGAAAGGCCATGGCGATGCGATGATCGAGATGGGTGGTGACGGTGCCGCCACCGATCGTGTTGGCGCTACCGGTCACCATCAGCGTGTCTTCCGTCTCCACGCAGGCAATGCCGTTGGCTTCAAGGCCGCGCGCAACGGCGGCAAGCCGGTCGGACTCTTTCACACGGAGTTCTTCGAGCCCCGGCATGAAGGTATCGCCGGAGGCAAAGGCGGCGGCGATTGCCAGCACCGGATACTCGTCGATCATGGACGGTGCGCGCTCCGCCGGTACGGTGATGCCTTTCAACTGGCTTGCCTTCACCCGCAGATCGCCGACTTCTTCACCACCCGTCTCCCGCCGGTTGACGATCTCGATGTCGCCGCCCATTTCGATCAGCGTCGTGATCAGGCCGGTCCGGTGCTCGTTCAAAAGCACATTCTCGATGGTGATGTCGGACCCCGGGACGATCAGCGCGGCAACGAGCGGAAAACCCGCCGAGGACGGATCGCCCGGCACGTCGATGTCCTGCGGTTTCAGTTCGGGCTGTCCCGTCAGCTTGATGACCCGCTCGCCGTTTTCGTTGAGCGTGACGGAAATCTCTGCGCCAAAGCCCTTGAGCATTTTCTCGGTGTGATCGCGCGTCGGGATCGGTTCGATCACGGTTGTTTCGCCGGGGGCGTTGAGACCAGCCAGAAGCACGGCCGATTTGACCTGCGCGGACGGCATCGGCACCCGGTAGGTGATCGGCAGGGCGGTTTCCGCGCCCCGGATGGACGCGGGCAGGCGGTCGCCGTCGCGGGCAATCACGTTGGTCCCCATTTCACGCAGGGGATCGAGCACGCGGCCCATCGGGCGTTTGGAAAGCGACGCATCGCCGACAAAGGTCGCCGCGATATTGTGACTGCCGAAGATGCCCATGGTCAGGCGGACGCCGGTGCCGGCATTGCCGAAATCGATCACGCCTTCCGGCTCCAGCAGGCTGCCGAGACCGATCCCGTCGACCGTGTAGGAGCCGTCATCCTGTTTCGTGATGGTCGCGCCGACCGCGCGCATCGCGTCGGCTGTCGCCAGAACGTCCTCGGACTCCAGCAGGCCTTTCACGGTGGTGCGCCCGACGGCGAGTGCACCGAACATCATGGACCTGTGAGAAATGGACTTGTCGCCGGGCACGCGGATCGTGCCGGTCAGCGGGCTGCCCTTGCTCGCGGTGAGAGGCGTGGGCGCGGTATCATGTGACATTTTCAATGTCCGGAACTTGAGAGTTTTCGAAAAGGTGTCACGTCCTATCATGCGGATGCGGCCCCGTCATCACCCGGTTTTTCCGCACGGCTCCGTAAGGCACCGGCTTGCCACTCAAGCCGGGCGTTTGCGTCCGCCCGGTCTTAGGAAATCGTAAAGCGTCCGGGGTCCATATAATGCGATTTGTTGGCGAGAACTTTCCGGCGCGCTTGAAATTTGGTTCGCAACATGCAGAAGAATGGGGCGAACGGTTTTTTTGTCCGATTTGTCTTTGACAGCAGCTGAGCTTGACGCTATGGGGCGGCCCACCGACAAGTCAGCCAGATAACAAACGAAGGGTGAGCACAGTGGCAAAACCTGAACTTGGTACAAAACGGCTTTGCCCGAGCTGCGGCGCCAAATACTACGATCTGAATCGGGATCCGATAACGTGCCCGAAATGCGGCACGATCTTCGAGACCGTGATGACGGCACGCGCGGCCAAGGCGGCCAAGGTCGAAGAAAAGCCGGAAGAGGAAGAAGAAGAAGAGGACGCGGCAGCTCCGGAAGTCGTGAGCCTCGAGGAAGCTGACGCGGAAGCGGAAGGCTCCGATGATGTGCCGGATATCGATGGCGACGACGATGTCGAGATCGACAACGACGAATCCGACGACGACGTTTTCCTGGAAGACGAAGACGAAGACGAGGATTCCGTTCCCGGTATCCGCGTCGAGATCGAAGACGATACCGACCAGTAATCCTCTTGCCGGGCCGCCCATCCAGGCGGCCTTTCCACGGTTGTTCACGGCAGGAAAAATCTTCGAAATTTCTGCTTGATCTTGGGGGGCGGTGTGACTATGTTCCGCCTCCATCGACGCCGGGGACCTAGACCGGCACCAAGATGCGATACGGGGCCATAGCTCAGCTGGGAGAGCGCTTCGCTGGCAGCGAAGAGGTCAGGGGTTCGAGCCCCCTTGGCTCCACCATCTTTCTTCTCACCGACAATGTGATCTGTTCCGGCGCGAGCCTTTCGCGCGGCCCTCACGCAGGGAAAATCGCCTCGGACGACCGAATGAGGCGGATGCCGGCATTTTTCCAGTCCGGCGACACGTCCGGAAAAGCAGGCAGGGCTTGCCGTGACTGCGATTTGCAATCCACGGTAAGCGTTCTGCGCTCATTGGTTTTTCCGTGCGGAGTCTGAGGCGGCAATTCACTTGACTTAGCGTAAGGCTGTAGCGCCAAATGGGCTTCATTTATGGGTCCGCACCCTGGGTTCCAGACATCCGTGTCTGCTTCTGGAGGTCTTTGGCATGGTTCGAGCATTGTTGGTTCTGCCTCCGCTGCCGCAACCGATGAACGCGCCCTATCTCGGCCAGCAGTATGTCGCTGCGGCGCTGCTTTCAGCCGGGCATGCGGTGCGCTGCCTGGACCTTGCCAATGCCCGGGCACCGGTGGCCCGGACGCGGCTTGCTGAGGAAGTCCGGCGTTTTCGTCCCGATCTCATCGGCATGACGCTCTTCACCTACAACGCCCTGGCCGGATACCGGCTCGCCGAAATGCTGCCGGATGGCGATACCATTCTGATCGCGGGGGGACCGCACCCGACCGTGTTGCCGGAGGAGCCCTTGTCACACGGCTTCGATCTGTCTCTCAGCGGTGAGGGCGAGCATGCAATCCTGGCTGTGGCCGAGGCGCTTGAAACCGGTGGCAGCTTCGACGCCATTCCGGGCCTTCACGCACGGACCGGGCACGGTCCGCCCCACGGTACGATCGAGGATCTCGACGCATTGCCCTTTCCCCACGTTGCCGCCAAGGCCACAGGCGAGGACGCCGTCGCAGGCGGTGTCGTTACCAGCCGGGGATGCCCTGCGCGCTGCACCTTCTGCGCTAACTATGTCACGGGCCGGGCTTATCGCTGGCGCAGCCCGGAAAACGTTGTCGCCGAATTGCTGACGCTGCGCCGCAAGTTCGGTCTCACGCACGTGCCCTTCTGGGACGATGCCTTCACCGCCCGCCGCCCGCGGCTCGAGGCCCTGTGTGACGCCATCCTGGCGGAGCCGGACCTGGCGGGCATGACCTGGACCTGCATCACGCCGGGAAACATGGTGCTTCCAAAGGATCTGGAGCGCATGCGCCGCGCGGGATGCGTGGCGATCAATTTCGGCATTGAAAGCGGCGACAGGGGTATTTTGCGCGCCATCAGGAAGGGGCAGACGCCCGAACGCGTCATCGCGGCGGTTCAGGCCGCCAAGGCGGCGGGAATGACCACGATCGTGAACTTCATGTTCGGCTTTCCGGACGAGGGACCGGAGGAACTCGCCAATACCCGCGCCCTGATGGCGCAGCTGGCGCCCATGACCGATTTCTTCAACAATTTCGGTGTGCTTGTGCCGTTTCCCGGTACGGCGATCTACGACCGGTACCACCTCGAGTACGGATTTACGGACTGGTGGCTTGATCCTTCCCGGATCCCGGCCGCGCCGGGAACCGATCTTGGATGTGATCCTGCGCTCGAAAGGAACTTCTTCAATTATGCGCCGCAGCTGAAGGCCGAGATCGCCGATCTGGTTCGCTGGAAGGCCCGGCACAATGCCACCTGGGAGAGCCGGAACGTCAAAAGCGGTTAGAGATTTTTTTAAGGAGACTTGAACAATGATTCCCAGTTTGCGTCATACCAGAATTTCAAAACACGCCGCGGAATTTGCGGGTCAGACCGCGAAATCGGTGGCCAAACACGCCACCCGGCAAGCCGACAATGTTTCGAATGCCGCAAGGAAAGTATCCGATATAGCAACGGGTGTTGCCCAGAAGACATCCGGTGCCGCACAAAAAACCGCGAACCATGCTGCCGGGGTCGGGGCGAAAGCAGCGAAAACGGTAGGGCAGAGCGCCACGCATACTGCAAAGGTGCTGAACGAAGGCGTCGGCAATGCCGCCGGCAATCTTGCGAAAATCGGCAACGCCGGCGCGAGCACGGCCCAGGCACAGGCCACGATGATGGTCGAACAGATGTATTCCATCGCATCCGGCTCATCGGGAGGCAGTGGCGCGGCGCCGACCGCATCCTTCACCTCCGCCGATCAGGCGGCCGTGATCGACGCGATCAAGCCAGCGGTCAAGCAGGCTGTCGACATGTGGAAGCTCAGCGCGCATTTCTCCGGCCTGAACATCATGGCGGTCAGCGCGATCGGCGCACCGGGCTGCCTCGACGGTCCGGAACTTGAATCCCATATCCGCATCCATCCGAAGGTCCAGTCGCTGTCCGGTCTGGCACGGGACATGGCCAACGGGATCGCCGAAGGCTTCTCCGACAATTTTTTCCTGTGGCAAAACAGGGTCACCGTCCCCGGCTTGCCGTGGTATCCGGCCTTTGCCGCTTGGCCGGGACCCAATGCGCCCCCGACGCCGAATGTTCCAATGCCACTTATCAGTTGCGTATCCGCCCGGGCCTCAAAGATCATCGTGCACTCGGAAATCGCCGATGCGATTACCCAGGCACTCCCTGCTCCCTTGAGCGGGGAAACGGCCTTCATCAACCGCGTAGCCACCGGACTGGCGCTCGGAGCCTCGACCTGGCTCGGCGCCGCGCAGGTCATGAACGTCCTCGGCTACGGTCCGGTGCCCACCTTTGCGCCTCCCTACGTACCGGTTGGTCCGGTGGTCGGGGGCACGAATGTTCCCGCGCCGGGACACTTGATGGCGGCTCCGTCATTGAACCCGATCATCGTGTAGCTTCGGTGCCGACGCAAAGCGCCCACCGCTCCCAGCGCCAGGAAGCCATGTCCAGATCCTCCGCTATCCGGGCAAGAAGCGCCGGCCGGTCTTCCGGCCGGGTCTGCCCAAGCAGCGTTTCGTTCACCGGGGGCAGTGCCATCCAGTCGAGATAGGCCTGCTGCGTCAGTCTGAGCCTCGTATCCGACCGCGCCATGGAGAAGCCGTTTTCCCGGAATGCCTGCGTCAGGCGCGTGTTGCTGAGGGGTGGCAGCGCGGCGTCGGGCGGCTTGCCGAGGTTAAGCGCAGCCAGCGCGGAAGGCAGGGCGGTGAGATGAGGGTCGATGCCGCCACCCGGTTCATCGGCTTCGCCCAGATAGGCGGCGGGAAGCGAGACGGCGAGGATGCCTCCTGGCGCCACAAGGTTCGACATCCCGCCGATCACCTCGCTGACCGGGCCGAGCGCCCAGATTGCGGCGCCGCAGATCACCCGGTCGAACTGCTGCCCTTCAGGCGGCGCGGAGCGCCAGGCGATCCGTAGGCCCCGTGTGCGGCGTTCGCCTTCCTGCCGCATGGCACCGGATGCCTCTACGGACACGACCACGTCGGTTTCTCCCAGCCGTTCCAGGCAGGCCAGAGCGGTGCAGCCGATCCCCGCGGCGACATCCAGAACCCGGTGCCCGGGCCCGATTGCCGCGGCCTCGACCAGCGCCCTTGCAGCAAGCCGGTAGCGGTCATGACGGTCGGTGAAAAGCCGGTAGCGTTCCGCGGTCACAGCATGGTTCCAGAGGAAAAGGCTCATCCGGGTGTCACCGTCGATCCGGGGCAAAGCGAAGGTCTATCGACAACCGCGGCAGGTCGGCGCTGCGATTGGGCAGGCTCCTGTGAGGGGTCAGGCCCGAAAACAGCAGAACATCGCCCGGGGCGCAGGGAACGCTACGCCATTTAAACGGAATGTCTCCGCTCAGTCCGGTTTCGTCGTGAGGCTGGAGTTTGGTTTCCCGCTCGGCGACCTGAAGGGCCCCAAGCCGCCGCGGGCAATTGACGAGCGGGACCCAGGCAATCCACAAACCTGGCGCTTGGCAGTACCAGGCATCCTGGTGCGCTGCCGTGCCACACGGTTCACCGGGAAAGGTTATCCGGCAGACATCGGCCTGCAGCGGCTTCAGACGCTGGCCGCAGGTACGATCGAGCGCGTCTTGCAGGTCCGGGTCCGAGCGCAGGTCAGCGACGTCCCGAAGCGCCAGCACATCGGCGAGAAAGGCGACATAGTCGGGATCGTCGATCTCCAGCCTCCTGCCACGCATGCGCGGTGCGGCCTGCCCATCCGCGTCGAGCCAGCCGCGAGCCCGTGCCGCGTCCCGCACCCGCGCCGCAAGCGACCTTACAAGATCCCGGTCAAGCACACGCCGCAACAGGCGCGGGCGTTTGCGATCCGCTCCGGGGTCTGTTTCGATTGTCCGTGCCAGGGTCATCTGTTCACCTGTTCAGACTAGTCGCGGTGTCTTCCGAGGTCGACAATAACGTCGTGTTGCCTTTTCAGGCGATCAATGCGGATCCAACAATTATCGCGCGTTTCCAATCAGCAAACAAACTATCCTTTCTGATCGAGAAGGGAATCGAAAAGGTTAAACCTGATGTTATTTTGAGTTAACACTCGCGGCAAACTTGAAAAATCTCTCCCTATCCCTCTTAATTGCATTGCGTGATTGTGACTTAACGATCAATGGGGGAGCGCAATGACTGAGACAGTTGTCGAAGACGTCGAGGAGCAAGGTCCGCGAAGGAAGACGCCGAATGCAGGCCCGATTTCAAATCTCATAATAGGCCTTTGGCTGGTGTTGCTTTATGTCGTGACAATAGCTGTTTCGATATTAATGTTAAGTAGTTATCAAATACAATCGCGAATGCAGTATGTAAATATTAGTGATACGCGATTGTCAATCTGGCGCCTGATTGAATTATCTAACGTGTATTCAGTAGATAAAAGTATACTAGAAAGCAGATTGTTTGAACTTGATCAAATGCAAAGTAAACTTGATGGGATAGTCGCAAGAAGAAAACAATTTGATCAAGAGTATACCGAAATATTCGACCCGTTTTACGTTGATGTTAGGGATTTTAAGACAGATATTGAAACAAGTTATCAAGGGTTTGTCTTCAGGGATCTGGAAAAGCATAAAAATAGCGTTAAGGTGATTTATACTGATCTGTCCAATCAGCTAAGAGATCTCGAGCTTTCCGAAGTCCATAAGTCTGAATTGCAGGAACTGGAAAAACGTCAGAAACGTGGTGATGATGTTTTTAGAAATCTCGTCAGTGCCAAGAAAAATGAGTTCAAAACTGAAGCTGGTGTTAAAAAATTCAGGGAAAAAAACAAGGAATACGCGAATAAAATAAGAGACGGTGTTTTCACAACAATAAGCCTGATACACCCATACAATAAATTAGATGAAAACGAAAAAGTTCTGCTTCAAGATGCAGTATCTGAATTTTCTTCATTGAAGGATATTTTGTGGAGGTTGCCTTACAGGCTTTCGATAATGCCGAGTGAAATACTTGTGCTTTTTTTGGTTCTTGCCATGGGAGTTTTGGGGAGCACGATCTTCATAACGCAACTCTATTTTCAGAAAGAAAAATATGAAGTTCGGTATCATGAGAACTTGAACGTAGCTTTCTTTTTCTCCAGACCATGGTTCGGGGCAATCACCGCGCTGTCGATCTATGTTTTGGCAAATGCAGGTGTTCTATTTTTAACAGATCCTTCCGCGCAATCGGGCAGAGCCACGTTAAGCCCGTTCTTTATTTCTTTCATAGCGATCATATCGGGGCTGTTTTCAGAGCAAGCGATACAAGCGATAAAGTCAGCAGCCAACAATTGGTTTAAGCAACAGGAACTGGCTGATGACCGTTGGGGTGTAGGATTAAGCTCAATCTTGAAAGAAAAAGGCAAAGAAGCGTCACAACTTGCTGAACTGACCGGTGTTCCGCTCGCGAGTGTTCAAAGCTGGATTGCGGAGAAAAAGCCGGTCCCACCCCATATGCAAGAGACCCTGAGCATATGGTTAGAGGTTCCAGTTCGCCAGCTTTTCACGGACATTCCACCGAATGAAACAGTGAGTAATCACAAGTCAACCGATGAAAAAATAGATGAGCCGCAATAGTCCTTTGCCGTTTCCTTGGCTTAATCTGCAGGCTTCTGAACGCTCCTGGTGCGACACGATAAGCGCATGAGTAGCCAAGGTTTCTCGTGGTTTTCGAAACTCTGTTTGATCGAGTGCCATTCGACGCGACATGCAGCGTTGCGCGCAGCAACGTGCATTGCTCTTCCGGGTGCTGAAACGACAATTTAAATGTGTTACATCCCCTCAATCGCCGCCATGAACGACAGCACTTTTGCGTCCTGACCGCGCGCGCCGATGATTTGCAGGCCGACGGGCAGACCGGCTTCGGTCTTGCCGCAAGGAACAACACCTGCGGGCTGCTGCGTCAGGTTGATCGGGAAGCTGAAGCTCGCCCATTCCGTCCAGCGCTGCAGGCCGGACCCGGCCGGGACTTCCAGTCCGGCCTCGAAAGCCGGAACCGTGACGGCGGGCGACAGGATGAAGTCAAGATCTGCAAGCGCCATGTCCATCCGTGCACCGAACTCGGCACGCTCGACCTGCGCGGCGACCAGGGTCTTTGCGTCATAGGCGGCGCCCGTTCCGGCAATCTCCCGAAGACCCGGATCGATCTTTTCGCGCTCTGCGGGTCCGTACGGGGCCAGACGCGCGGCAGCGCCCGAAAACCAGTGTTTGTGGAACGTTTCGAGCAGGTCGTCTGCGGGAAGGTCGAAAGTCTCAATGACAGCGCCTGCCGCCTCCAGCCGTCGCATCTGGGCATCGACAAGCGCGGCGACTTCGGCGTCAACCTTGCCGGCTGGTGGAACCGTCCAGTAGCCAATGCGGCTGCCCGTGATGGCAGTGGCCGGATCCTCAAGCGGGGCGAGTTGACCTTCACCCTGGTTCCAGTCGCGCCGGTCCCGTCCGCTCATCGCTTTCAGCATGGCGGCCGTATCGCGCGCATTGCGGCACATCGGACCGATATGGGCTACGGTTCCGAAGGGGCTCGCCGGATAGGCGGGCACGCGCGAGAAAGTCGGCTTGAGACCGGTGATGCCGCAGAAGGAGGACGGGATGCGGATCGATCCGCCACCATCCGTGCCCAGGTGAAAGACGCCGGCGCCGAGCGCTGCGGCAATGGCGGCGCCTCCGGAAGAGCCGCCGGGGGTCATGGCCGGATTGTGCGGATTGCGTGTGATCCCGAAGGCCTTGCTGTCCGTGACCGCCTTCCAGCCGAATTCGGGCGTCGTTGTCTGCCCGAGAAAGACGACGCCGGCCGCGCGCATCAGCTGTACGCTCGGCGCATCTTCCGACTGGGGCGCATCGCTGGTGACAAGACTGCCGAAGCGGGTGGGCCAGCCTTTCACCCAGACGATATCCTTGAGGGTCGCCGGGATGCCGTCGACCGCAGACAAGGGAGCTCCCTCAACCCATCGGGCCTCTGATGCCCTCGCGGCCTCTAGCGCACCCTCGTGATCCAGGAACGTGAAGGCGTTGAAAACCGGATCGATCTCTTCGGCCTGCGCAAGGCACGCCTTTGTCACGTCAAAGGGAGAAAACGTGCCCGCGCGATAGCCGCTCGCGAGTTCGTCTGCGCTCATCCGGCAAAGCGGGTCCGCCTGATCCAAACTGTGAAACCCGTCGCTCATCCGCCATCACCTTCGCTGTTCGATTCACGACGATGGTAGTCCTTTTCAGGGCTCTGGAAAGCCTAAATTCGCGGCTCAGGTGTCGCGGGGCGGTGGTGTCAGGGGCAGGCTGACCCGGATGCTCGAAGTCCCGTTCGATCCGGCAGCGACGAAAGCGGTTCCGCCATGGACTTCCGCGATCTTGCGCACCAGCGGCAGGCCCAGTCCGTAGCCGTCGACGTTCTGCTTGCCCGGTGCACGGTAAAACGGCTGGAACACGTTTTCCCGGTCGGCCTCGGAAATTCCGTCACCGCTGTCATGGACGTCAATCCGTGCGGTGTTTCCGTAAACGGACAGGGCAACGGTCACTGGTGGCGCGCCGTGTTTGAAGGCATTTTCGAGCAGGTTCCCCAGCATGCGGTGCAGGAGACGCGGATCTCCGGCGATCTCCGGAACGCGTCCCGAATACTGGCAGTTGTCGTAGCGGGCACATTCCTCGGCAACGAGCGCGAGGAGATCGACGGGTTCGGGTGTGCCCGTCGGCATGTCGCCATCGAGGCGGCTCATGACCAGGATCTCGTCGATCAGGGCGTCGAGTTCCTCGATATCGCGCTTCAGGGCGCTTCGGTGTCTTTCGGAGGCCTCCGCCTGATCCATCTCAAGCGCAAGCTTGATGCGCGCAAGTGGCGTGCGCAATTCATGCGAGGCATTGGCGAGCAGAAGCTTGTGTGCGCTGACAAGCTGCTCGATTTTGTCCGCCGCCGAATTGAACTTGCGGGCAAGCTGCGCAACCTCGTCCTGCCCCTGGACGTCGACGCGGGCATTGAGGTCTCCGGAGCCGATCCGGTCGACGCCGTGGCTCAGGGTTTCCAGGCGCTTGGTGAGGCGGCGGGACACCGGATAGACGGCGATCCCGACGCAGACGGCGACAACGGCCAGCAGGAACAACAGGTTCAGGAGAGGTTCGAACGGAGGTGCGTCATGCGCGTCGGCAACCAGCCAGCGGCCATCCGGCAGGGCAAGCGAAAGGACCGGTCCGCCACGCGCCCGAAACCAGCCGGTTTCACCGGCGTGACGGTCCGGTGGCATGTCCGGTTCGCCGTAGACCGCGATGGAACGGCCTTCCTCGTCGAACAGGGCAAGCGCGATGTCGAGTTCGGCGCCGAGGCCCGCAATCGTGCGCTGCTGATCGGCGCGGCTTGCATCGTCAGGCGGAAGCGTCAGGGCGACGAAGCG
Source organism: Roseibium sp. (assembly GCF_965232425.1). GTDB lineage: Bacteria > Pseudomonadota > Alphaproteobacteria > Rhizobiales > Stappiaceae > Roseibium. The sequence goes on along the minus strand of NZ_OZ246971.1, from coordinate 1,627,530 downwards.
GCTGACCGTATCCAGGATGTTCCGGTTCAGGCGGTCACGGCCCACGGCCTCCCACAACACGCCGGAAATGATGACCACCAGCACGAGGCTTGCGATCAGCGTGGCATAAATCTGAAGGTAGAGCCTGCGCATCAGACCCGAAGCAAAGAAACGGCGCGGTTTTTTTGCCATCGCGTCAGTCCTGTGCCCGGGCGAAGACATAGCCGGCGCCGCGCACGGTGATCAGCCGGCGCGGTTTGTTCGGATCGTCTTCGATTTCGGCCCGTATCCGTGAGACGTGAACGTCGATCGACCGGTCGAAGGCCGCGAGGCTTTCGCCCTTCAGGAGGTCCATGATCATCTCCCTTGAAAGAACGCGGCCGGCCCTGCTGGCAAGGATCTCCAGCAGCTGGAACTGGTGGGCTGTGAGGTTGCAGGCCCTGCCGTCGATCCGCGCCTCCATCGCCGACCCGTCGATTTCGAGCCGTCCGAACCGGAGGATCTGCCGGTCCGGCTCGACCGGCCCACGCCTCAGGATCGCCTTGAGGCGGGCCAGCAATTCCCTTGGCTCGAAGGGCTTGGGCAGGTAATCGTCTGCGCCGAGTTCCAGCCCGATGATGCGATCCATGGGTTCTCCCTTCGCCGTCAGCATCAGGATCGGTGTCTGGTCGGTCGCCCGCAGGACCCGGCATACCTCCAGCCCGTCGATATCGGGCAGCATGATGTCGAGGAGGATTGCGTCGAAGCGGTTCCGTTTCTGCAGGTCGAGGCCCTGCTGACCTGTCGGCGCGATCGACACGCTGAAACCCGACGCGCCGAGATAGTCCTGGACCATCTCGGCAAGCCGGGCATCGTCTTCAATGAGAAGGATGTGCTGCGTCATCTTTCGGCGGGCCAGGTCCTCGTTAGTGGTGACGGAACCCCGGACGCATAGCACGGAACTCCTTGATGCGCTCGTCAAGTTGGCTGCGCTGTTCCGGTGACAGAACATCCGCGACCTCGATCATCATGCCGGTCAGCGTCTTGCTCACTTCGTCGGCAAGCGCGAGTTTCTCGGCGCGGAGAGCCTCGACCGCGAAACGGTCGACCTCTTGGGCCAGCAGCAACTCGCGAAGCTCTTCCCCAACGCCGGACATGTCCTTGCGCATCGCCTTCAGGTCAAGTGCGACCGGGGTCACGATGTCGACGATTTCATCCACCTGCTCCTGTGTCGCGTCGATCTCGATCGCGACATGACGGACGACCCGCGTGACGCGTTCCTTGATCTCCTCATCGCTCAGCCTGAGCAGCATGCCGGGTCCGCCACGGGCCTTGCGCCAGCCGATATCGTGAATGCCCGGTATGCCGCCAGCTTGAACGGAACCGGCAATTTGGCTGTACAGGGCGGGAGCGGCAGCCGCCTGAGGGGCGCTGTTGACGCTGATTGCCGACCCCGTCAGGATTCCGGTGCTGATCAGGCAGGCCGCGATGAGCCGGCTTGTGCGCGGGGTTGCCGTCTTCAGGCGCAGGTTTTCCAGTTTCCGAAGCATGTCAGGGTCCTTTCGGGTTGGTCGGGGGGTAAAAGGGGTCGCTTGCGCGTGTCTACTTGCGCCTTCCACGAGGCGCGATTTCCTTGAGTGTCTGCATCTGCTGAGGTGTCAGCACCGCTGAAAGTTCGGTCTTAAGCGCGCGCTGATTCTGCATCATTTCAGCGCGCAGTTTGCGCATGACCTGAAACGGCGGCCGTCCCTTTGAAGGGTCGACACCGTGTCTTGCCAGGAGCGCTTTCGTCTCGGCGAAGTGGCTGTCCATGATGGAGATGAAGACGGGGGTCTGTTCGGGTGACAGGCTGAGCTTCGCAGCAAGATCAGCCGGTCTTGGCGGCGCCGGCACTTGCTGCGCATGACTTTGTCCGGCCGTCAGGGCCAAAGCCAGTATGAGTGCGGCGGTCGCTATGCCGGCACGGTGAAGGCGTAGCCTGAGGGTCTCGGTCATGGGGTCGTTTTCCTTGTTGGCACTGCCGGAAAACCCCAAGAGTGGGGACTGGGTGTTTTCCGGCAGTCAGCGGGCGATTGCAGCGTCCCGATACCGTAGGAAATAGACCGCCTCGGTTTCTCGCGTTCTTCGCGAGTGTAAAGAAATGTAAAGCTGGAAAAACGCCGATGGGCGCGACGCCCCGGCCAGCCGGAATCCGGCACCGGCGCCGCAGCTTGAAACCGCGGCGTCTCGCTTCAACAGCGTGCGACCGCGTCCGAAGCGTCCTCGGCGGCGAGCGTCAGGTGATCGTCCAGGTGACGGTCTCGCCGTCCCCCCGATCGTGCACGAAGGACACCTTGTCCCCGTCGACGGTGACCGTCTGCAAATCCTCTGGAAGGTCCTTGCCGTCGAAGAAGATGGACCGGCAATAGTAGGTGTCGCTCCAGGACCAGGTCCCGGTGATGGCTTTCCGGTCGGGGCCGATGCCTTCAACGCCGCCCTGGGGCGTGATGATGACCCAGCTGTCTCCCAGGACCAGCCGCCTGCCGGCCACGTGTTCCAGAAAGTCCTGCCGTGTCGTGATGTCCCTGGCCATTTTCGTCCCCCCGCAAAAAAATGTCTGCTGTTTTTTCGGCGTCTTTGCAGTCCCGGGGCAAGTATAGGCAACGCATCGCTGAAGTCATCTCCGCAAACGGGCCCGTCATGGCGCGGGTGCAAGCAGATGTCTGACCTTCGGGGCGTCGGGGCCTTGATGGAATTTACGCACCTCATCCTGCATGTCCGCATCTGTCCGGGTTACGCGGTCATGCTGGCGCATATGATCCAGCCAGCTTGAAACGATGAAGCTCTCCGTCCAGTGCTCCGCATTTTCCGCGTCCTGAAACAAATTCCAGTCGACAGCTCCGTCACGCCGGCGCTGCGCGGAAAACCTGCGCAACACGGTCACGAAGGCATCGGTGTCGGCCGCTTTCACGTGATAGTCGATCAGGATCATCACTGGCCCTCTGTCCGTGGCAAGTTCGTCTGAAACAATCGGCGCCGGCCAATGTGCCGAGGGCGTCAGGTCAAGCGAGCCGACCGATGTCAGCGGCACCTGGCGCACGAGCGCCAGCATTGCGAGCAGGAAGGTGCCCGCAGCCAGAAGCGCCGCCGGGATCCCCGCGATCGCGGCCACCTGGCCCCAGATGACGCTGCCAAGGCTCATGGAACCGAAGAACACCGTCAGGTAGATCGACAACCCCCGCGCGCGTACCCATTCGGGCAAGGACGCCTGGGCCGAGACATTCAGGCTGGAAAGCACGGCAATCCAGGAGAAACCGGCAAGCAGCGAGACTGCATAGGCGGCGAAGGCCGATGGGACCAGGGCAAAAACCGCCAGCACGAGCGCCGTTCCGATCGTTCCCGCCGCGACCGTGTTGTCGGCTCCCAGGCGCTTGCGGATCTTCGGCAGAAACAGGGCACCGAGCACCGCACCGCTGCCGACACAGCCGAGCAGCATGCCATAAAGACCCGGGCCACCTGCGAGCAGGTCTTTTGCGATCAGCGGCAGCATGGCCCAGTACGCGCTTGCGAACAGGAAGAAAGCGACGGCGCGCAGGAGCGTCGATTTGAGCGCGGGACTGTGCAGCGCGTAACGTACGCCTGTCTGAATGGCGCTGAAAACAGGCTCGGGCGGAAGCTGTTTTTCGGTTTTCGGTTCCGGTTTCCAAAAGACCAGAGCCGCAAGAATGCCGACGAAACTGAGCGCGTTCAGGGCGAAGGGAGACGCCAGGCCAACGGCCGTTATCAGAACGCCGGCGAGCGCCGGGCCGATTGCGCGGCTGATATTGATCCCCATCGAATTGAGGGCGACGGCCGACGACAGGTCCTTCCTGGGAACAAGACTTGGCACAATCGCCTGCCACGCAGGCGCGACAAAGGCGGCCCCGGTTCCGAGCAGGAAGGTGAAGAGCAACAGAAGTTCGACGGTTGCGTGGCCGCTGGCAACGACGATGGCGAAAAGACTGGCGACAACGCCCATCAGCAAATTGACGACCAGCAAGAGCCGCCGCCGGTCGACGATGTCGGCGACAGCACCGGCCACCAGGGCGAACAGGAATACGGGCAGGGTTGTCGCGGCCTGCACGAGCGAGACCATCACCGGGCTGGGAGACAACGTCGTCATGAGCCAGCCCGCCCCGACATCGTGCATCCACGTTCCCACATTGGAGACGACGGTCGCTGTCCACAACATGGCAAAGGGGAGCGACTGAAACGGGGCCCACGCCCCACCTTCCCGGGCGGTCACCGGTTTCTGTTCAACGTTGGTAGACATGGAAACGCTCCGGGCTCGCTAGGTTCTTGCAGTTTTGGTCGGGCAACGGCGGCGACAGGCCGGCGCGCTTAGTCTTGTTGAAGGTCGGCGGTGACGGTCACGGCCATGCCGGGGCGCAGGGTCCGCTCCGGGTTCGGGACCAGGGTAAAGACGGTCAGCGCACCGGCCGCCTCTTCGACGGTTGCGCTTGCAAACGCGGGCGTCAGCCCTTGCGCGACCATTTCGCCGCTTTTCAGCTTGATGGAGAGGGACAGCTTCGGGAACAGGTCCTCAAGTGTCTTCGTACCCGTTGCACGAAGCGTTGCGAGACGCGTCTCATACGGAACCTTGTACGCCACGAGCACCGGATCCAGTTTCACGATCCGGGCAAGCGGAGGACCGGCCTCCGCTTCCAGGAAAGCGCCGAGAGCGGCAGTTGGCCGACTGATGATGCCGGCGATCGGCGCGCGCAGGGTCGCTTTCTCGAGTTCCAGTTCCGCCTGGTTCAATTGCGCCGTTGCAATCAGGCGACGCGCCTCGGCTGCCGCGAGCAGCGCGGTCGCATCGTCCAGGCTCGCTTCGGATGCGACATTGCGCTCCGAAAGGGTTGTCAACCGGGAGGCCCGTTGCCGCGCCGCTGCCAGCTGCGCATCTGCGGCTTTCAACTGCGCTTCGGCCATCTGCACATCGATGTCGAGTGCGCGCGTGTCCTGCCGCATCAATGCCTGTCCTTCGCTGACCAGTTCGCCTCCCTGAAACAGGATTTCGGTGAGTTGACCATCGGTTCCTGCGGACAGAACGGCGGTTTCACGCACCTCGACGGTCCCCTCGAACACAAGATCTCCAGCCAGCGAAGGAGACGCCGAAAGGAGAACGCAAAGGAAAGCCAGAACGCCGAAGGGTCTGGTTTTGTGGTGCAAAGGTTTGTTGGTCATGTCTCTTGCCTTGCTCAGCTGCGCTCGCGCGCGGGCATGTCGCGCGTGTCGCCCGCGGTCCCGGACTCTGCCGTCGCGAAGGACTTGCCGTTAAGGCAGTGCGCGGCAGCTTCCTGAACCGTGACTTTCGATTTCGCCCAGGAGACAGCGGTTTCCCCGACCAGCATGCCAAGAAGACCGAGCAGCGCGATCACCGGCGGTGCGGGCGAACGGGTTCCAAGAAGTGCGTAGAGCACGCCAACACCGAGGCCGATGCCCAGGGAAACAAGATAGGGTGTGTAGTTCATGTTTGTCTCGTGAAGGCTCAAGCGAAGCTCAGGGTGTTTGCCGGAGCGCCGGGGGCACCGAAGAACGGTACGGGCGACCAGTCCGGCAATTCAGCCAGCGGCGGTGGTGCATACTCGGATAGCGTGCCCTTGGCGTGGACAATCTTTCCACCCGACAGTGTCAGATCTGAGGTGATCTCGGCAATATCACTTTCCTCTACGGCAAAGTAATCCCGGTCGAGCACGGCAAGATCGGCAAGCTGACCGGCCGTGATCTGACCCTTGATTCCGTCTTCGCGGCTGAACCAGGCACCGGCTGCGGTCCAGTGGCGCAAGGCGTCCTCGCGGCTCAACCGGTTTTCTGCCGCCCAGATGATGTCGCCACCGCGTCCCTTGCCCGAGACCGCCCAGTGAATGGCGAGCCAGGGGTTGTAGGACGACACGCGCGTGGCGTCGGTTCCTGCGGCAAGTGGTACGCCTGAGGCCATCATCTTGCGGACCGGCATGACGTCCCTCAATGCCTGCGCGCCGTAGCGCTCGCGATAGGCCGTCGCCTGGAAGGCAATGCGGTTCTGGTAGGAGATACCACCGCCCAGGCGGGCGACCCACTCCATGGTTTTTTCCGAGATTGTCTCACCGTGGTCGAAGATCCAGTTGAGTTCCTCTAGCCCCCTGTCGCGGCCAACTTCCTCGAGAACCGTGAGCAGACGATGCGCGCTTTCTTCATAGGTGCAGTGGAAGCGGATCGGCCACCGGTTCTCCAGGAGGAACTCCAGAACCGGCCTGAGATCACCCTCCATGCGCTTTGGCAATTCGGGGCGCGGATAGGAGAAGTCCTCGAAATCATAGGCCGATGCGACCAGCATCTCACCGGCGCCGACACACTTGAGATAGGAGTTGCCCTGATCCGGCTTCACCATGTCATGCCAGCGCTTGAAGTCGTCGAGTTCGAAATGCGGCCGCTGTGCGAACAGTTGATAGCCGATGCGCACGGTCTGTTCGCCCCGCCGGTTCAACTCGGTGATGACACCGTAGTCGTCCGGGTAGTTCAGGAAACCGCCGGCACAATCGAGCGCCGAGGTCAGGCCAAGCCCGTTCAAGGCTCTGAAATAGTGTTTCGTCGACAGGATCTGTTGCTCGAAATCGAGCTTCGGGGCCATATCGAGAAGCGCGTAAAGCGGCTGTGCGTTTGGTCGCGCGAGGGCAAGTCCGGTCGGGTTGCCGTTGTCGTCGCGCTCAAGCCGGCCCGAGACGAACGGCTCGTAATAATGACTGTCGATGCCGAGCGCGCGCAGAGCCGCCTTGTTGAGCCAGGCGCGGTCATAGAGATGCAGCACATAGACGGGCACATCGGGAGCCACCGCATTGATCTCGCCGATGGTCGGCAAACGCCGCTCGGCGAACTGGTCGGCGGACCAGCCGCCGACGACGCGGATCCATTGCCCGGCCGGTGTCCGCTGAGCCTGGGCTTTCAGCATCGCAAGACCGTCGGAAAGCGAAGCGACGCTGTCCCATCTGAGTTCCATGGCAAAATTGTTGCCCTGCCGGATGATGTGGGTATGGCTGTCGATCAGGCCGGGAATGACCCTCTTGCCCTCAATATCGATCACGGTCGTGTCGCTGCCCTTGAGCCGCATGATGTCGTGCTCGGAACCAACGTCCAGAACCGTTTCGCCTGCGACGGCAACAGCCTCGGCGACCCGGTCCTGCGCGTCGAAGGTCGTGATTTTTCCATTGATCAGGATCAGGTCTGCTTCGGTCATGAGAACTCTCTGGAAAAGGGAACAGGGGTCTTCGGGAGACCGGAGTCTTGACCGGGTCTCCCGATGGATCCTTAAAGCGAGCGGGTGTCGCCGAAGGTGATTACCGGCGACCAGTCCGGGCTGACCGGCGGCACGTGCCGCAGGTCGTGATGCGCCAGATCGTCCTTGGCGAACACGACCTTGCCGTCGACGGCAGTCAGGGCCGAGGTGATGCGCGCGATCTCCGCGTCGGTCACGGCGAAATAGTCGCGGTCGAGGATCGCAAAATCTGCCAGCTGGCCCTCGGTGATCGCGCCCTTGCGGCCGCCGTCCCCGGTGAACCAGGAAGAGCCGACGGTCCAGACACGCAGTGCTTCCTCGCGTGTGAGCAGGTTGGCGTCGTCATACATCCGCATGCCGCCGCGCGACAGACCCGTCGCCATCCACTGGATCGAGTACCAGGGGTTATACGAGGTCACCCGGGTCGCGTCGGTGCCACCGCCCATCGGCACGCCCAGATCCATGATGAACCGGAAGTTGGGTGTCTTCTTCAGTTTCTCCGGACCGTAGTTGCGCACGAAATCCTCGGCCTGGAACTGGAGACGGTTCTGCAGCGCGATCCCGCCGCCGAGTTCCGCGATCCTTTCAAGGTTCCTTTCCGAGAACGTCTCGACATGGTCGATGAACCAGCCGTCGACAAGCCCGGCACCCCTAGCCACGTCTTCATAGACCTTGAGCAGGCGGTCGCCAGTCTCGTCATAGGTGATGTGCTGACGGAACGCCCAGCCTTTTTCTCCCAGCAGGGTCATGATCTTGTGCTGGATTTCCTCCGCATCCCGGTCGATTTCCGGACGCGGATCCCCAAAGATCTCGTAGTCGTAGGAGGCCCAGGTCAGGTTTTCACCCGCACCCACGAGTTTCAGCGTGTCGTCGCCGGTTCCCGGAGTGAAGCGGGAGGTCCAGTCCGTGTAGTCGTCGAACTCGCGCCCCTTGACCTGCGGGAAGGTGTGATAGCCGATACGCGTGGTCAGCAGGCCTTCACGGTGCATGTGGTTGATGACCTTGTAGGGGTCGGCATCCGGGAATTCCATGCCGCCGCCGCCGGCATCCGAGACGGACGTGATCCCGAGCGAATTCAGCTCGTCCATGTACTGCATGGAGGAGTTGATCTGGTCACGGATCGACAGTTTCGGGGCCTGGCTGAGGGTCTTGTACATCAAGAGCCCGGACGGTGCGGCGAGCAGCCGTCCCGTGGAGGCACCGGTCTCGTCCTTTTCGATAATGCCGCCCGGATAGGTCGGATGATCGGCCTGATCGTAGTTGAAATACGAGATCGCGCGGCTGTTGAGCAGCGTCATCTTGTAAAGGTAGTGGATCAGGACCGGGTGGTTTGGCGCAACGCTGTCGAGCTCTTCGATGGTCGGCAGGCGCTTTTCCTTGAACTGGAATTCCGAAAAGCCGCCCGCGACGCGGATGAACTGGCCTTCCGGCGTCCGGTCCGCCTGCAGGCGCAGAAGGTGAAGCGCTTCTTCGAGGCTGTCCGCCGCATCCCAGCGAACCTCGAGATTGTAGTTCACGCCACCGCGGATCGAGTGCGTGTGACTGTCGATCAGGCCGGGGATGATGCGTTTCTTGTTGGCGCGGATAACCTGCGTGAACGGCCCGATCAGCGGTGCAACGTCGGCTTCGTCGCCGATCGCGATGAACCGGCCGTTGCGCGAAGCAAGCGCTGTGGCTTCCGGACGTGCCGGATCCATGGTGGTAATGCGTCCGTCGAGAACGACCAGGTCCGCGAATGTGTCCGAGGTCTGCGCGAAGGCCGGGAACAGGGAACTGGAGGCCAGAAGCGCGGACGCGCCCTGGAGAAACTGACGGCGGTGTAGAGGCATGACGTGTCTCCTGCCGCTTTGCAGCGGCCATGTATTTGTGCGGTCGATGGGATGAACCCTGCCAGCGCCGGTCGGCCTGGCGCTGGCAATCGGTCGCGGGTTCGTAAGTTATTCAGCTGCGACGGCGGGTGCCGCCGGCACCGGATCGAGGCGATCGCCATGAGCGACACGCTCGGGCGCCTTGTGCACCATGGTGTAGGCGTAGTCGACGCCCATGCCGTAGGCACCGGAGTGCTCCTTGACGACATCAAGAACCGGATCGTAGGTCTCCTTGCGGGCCCAGTCGCGCTGAAGTTCGAGGAGGACCTGCTGCCAGGTCACCGGCACGACACCCGCCTGGATCATGCGCTGCATGGCCATGTCATGGGCGTTCTGGGAGGTGCCGCCGGAGGCGTCTTCGACCATGTAGATCTCGTAGCCACCCTCGCGGATCGCATCGAGTGAGAACATGAGGTTACAGACTTCGGTCCAAAGACCCGACACGATCACCTTCTTGCGGCCGTTTTTAGCCAGCGCGTCACGGACTTTCTGGTCGTCCCAGGAGTTCATCGAGGTGCGCTCAAGCAGCGGTGCATCGGGGAAGACAGCCAGAAGCTCCGGATAGGTGTGGCCGGAAAAGCCGTCGGTCTCAACGGTGGTGATCGTAACGGGCAAATTGAAAACCCTGGCGGACTTGGCAAGCGCCACGGCATTGTTCTTCAGGGTCTGGCGGTCGATGGACTGAACGCCGAAGGCCATCTGCGGTTGGTGATCGATAAAGATCAGCTGGGCGTTTTGTGGCGTCAGCAATTCGAGTTTGTCAGACATTCCAATCTCCATAACTTCCGGGTCGAACTGGGTTTTTGGTTCGGTCGAGAAGGGAGATAAGTGCTTCCATCTGGAATTATTTCATCTTTCGTGCATATGTTTTACAGGATATTGCGGATTGGAAATCGGTGCGCTTGCAGCGCGTCTATATGGACTGAAGAATGGGTCGTCACGCCTTTGAGAAAGAGCCTGAACACTGCCGGATTTACAGGCAAATTCGTGATGAAGACGCCATTCCGGAACTGTTCGGTATTGAGGATCGCTGGAACATGCCCGTCGTTCGCCACCGGGCAAGCCTTGGTCGGGGAACCCGCTTCGAAGGTGTGGGACACTATATCCTGACCTATCATATCGGCGGTGCGAATGCGCGCCGCCTCGATTTGAATGACGGGTTGTCGATCGCGAGCCAGGGGGCGCTTTCACTGCAGAAACCGGACAGTTCCGGGATCTTCTCGTCGAGTGGTGTCGTCGACTACGCCCATTTCTATTTCAACCAGGGTCTTCTGTGCGAGATAGCGGACGAGTTGGAAGGCGCGCAGGTCGCCGAACCGGAAGACTTTTTCGCCCTCTTTGATGCGGCTGCTGCAAGTGATGCGGCGGCCTATGTGCAACGTGCCGCCAATCCCGAGGATCCGCCGACATCCATCGAGATGGACAGCCGCGCCTATCTGCTCGGCCTTGGTCTGCTTCGCGCTGTGCGCTCTCGTTCCGGGCATGTGGCCAGTCTTAGCCGGGTCAAACCCGGCTGCGCGATGCGGCCCGTGCTCGAATTCATCGAAGACCACATCAGCGACCCGTTGCGCTTGACCGATCTGGCGCGGACGATCGACATGAGCCCGTTCCATTTCACACGGGTTTTCAAGACAGAAATCGGCCTCTCACCCTCGAAATATCTTGCAAGGCGGCGGGTGGAACGGGCGCGGGACCTCATTCAGGAATCGAGCCTGCCACTGGCTGAGGTCGCGTTCCGGACAGGCTTTTCGAGCCAGGCGCACATGACGAACCGCATGAAGGCGGAACTCGGCTCAACGCCGGGTGAATTGCGCAAGGGGTGAACTGCCAAGCATTCAAGAAATGGGTTACACGTTGATCCGACGGTATAGGAGGGAACCGGCTTGCGCGAAACATGGAGATGGTTCGGACCGGCAGATCAGGTCTCGCTGGATGATGTCGCCCAGGCAGGGGCCCGCGGGATCGTGACGGCATTGCATCATGTTTCACCGGGAGACGTCTGGTCGCCGGACGAGATTTCCAGGCGTCAGGCCGCGATCCAGAGCCGGACGGCGCATTTGCCCGAGCCACTGGAATGGGACGTCGTTGAAAGCCTGCCGGTCTCCGAGGACATCAAGAGGCAGACGGGCGATTGGCGGGAACATGTCGCGGCCTACAAGACCAGCCTGACCAATCTCGCAGAGGCCGGTCTCAAGGTAATCTGCTACAATTTCATGCCGCTGCTTGACTGGACCCGGACCGACCTGGCCCATCAGGTCTCCAACCGGGCGACATGCATGCGTTTCGATCTGGTCGACTTTGTCATGTTCGACCTCTTTCTCTTGAAGCGGCAAGGTGCGGCATCCGACTTTCCGGAGGAGGTGGCAGAGGCCGCGCGCAAGCGGTTCGCGGATACGGACGACACCTTCAAGGCCGCGCTTGTCGGCAATGTCATCTGCGGGTTGCCGGGCGGAAACGACCAGCTGACGCTCGATGATATCCGCGCCCATCTTGCGGCCTATGAACCGTTTGATCACGCGGCGCTCTACGCGCACCAGGCGGCGTTTCTCGAACTTGTCGTGCCGCATGCAGAAGCGCTTGGCTTGCGTCTCTGCTGCCATCCGGACGATCCGCCCTATAGTCTCCTGGGACTGCCTCGGATCATGTCAACGGAAGAGAACTATGAGCGTCTGGTGAGGTCGGTTGATTTGCCGGCAAACGGTATCACCCTGTGCTCCGGATCGCTCGGTGCCCGGGCCGACAACGATCTTCCCGGCATGATGCGGCGCCTCGGCGCGCATGTTCATTTCCTGCATCTGCGCAACGTTAAGCGGGAACATGAAACAATGTTCGGGTCTTTCCATGAATCGGAACATCTCGGCGGCGACGTCGACATTCCGGCCTTGATTGCGGCGGTTCTTGCCGAGGAGGAAAACCGCCGCCAGAGCGGCCGTGCGGATCATTCCATCCCTTTCCGACCGGATCACGGGCAGGACATTCTGGACGATCTTTCCCGCCGGGCGCAGCCCGGCTATCCCGCGATAGGACGGCTGAAGGGTCTTGCCGAACTGCGCGGTGTCATTGCCGGACTGGACTATGCATCGCGCAGACAAGCTGCCGGGTGACGCCCGTCGTCTCCGGCCAATTCGCTCAGCCGGTCCTGGCGCCGAGCGCGCGCAGTTCGCTGATCATGCGGGCATTGTCGAGCGCAATGACACTTTGGTCCGCAAAGGTATGGGCCAGCGCTGTCACCTGCGCATTGAACGGCCGTACCTGCTGCCGGTAAATGGTGAAGGCACCGACCAGGCCGTCACCCGACAGCATCGGGATTGCCACGAAAGAGCGCGCCCCGCCCAGATCGGCCGTCGCAAGGCGCAGCGGATCATCCGTTCTGTAAAGTTCCTCTGACCGGACATCGACGATGTTGACGACGTCACGCACCGTTTCCATCCTTCCGAGACCGGTCGCCTTGCCGGCCGTGAAAACGCCCTGTCGGTCGAGCCAGTCCCGAAAGCCCTGCGGGATGCCGCGCGTGAAGCGTGCCGAGAACCGCCGGTCGCCGTGATACTCGAACAGGATGCCGAATTCCGCGTCGCACAGCTCCAGCGCATGGCCCAGGATCGCCGCCATCACGGCTTCGGTGTCGCCGCGCGAGCGGCTGATGATCCGCAAAACCTCGCTGAGCGCCCGCTCGCGCCCGATGGCCTCCTCCAGGCTCAGAGCCAGTTCTGAAATGACGGCGCCATGGTCGGTTTGGGTCTCGGCGGGCGGGCTGGCGCCGTCCAGGCGGGCATGAAGTTCCAACTTCGAGGACACTTCCAGCTTTCGGTAGATCGCGGCGAGATGCGTCCGCACCGTCGAAGGTGCGATGTGCAGGCGCTCGGCAATCGCGTGATAGGTTCGCCCGCGCGCATAGCTTTGCGCAATTTCCAGTTCGCGCGGACTGAGTATCGTATCTGGCTGCACCTGCTTCCGCCCCCCGGCTGTCCTGACGCATCCTGCGATGTCTAACGGCAACGTGCAATCCTGCATGGACCTCCCCGAAATACTGCACCGGCACGAAGAAATTACAGCATCTGCCCGATACCGGTCCACGAATGCCGTTCCTATCCTTGGCCGATATGGGGGACAAGATGAGCAAAACCAGGCAGTCACCAGACTTCTACGCAGCAGACAGCCCGGTCCTGACCGGTAAGCGCGTGGGTCGCAAGCAACAGATCCGGTGGGCGTGATGCGCTGGTGGATGCTTGCCCTGCTTTTCTTTGCAAGGATTGCGCTTGGCTTCCAGTTCCAGACTGCGGCGTCCGTCGGCGGCGACCTCGTCACTGTCTTCGGCATCGACTATTCCGACGTCGGTTTCCTCATCGGCCTGTTCATGGTTCCAGGCCTGTTTCTGGCCTTGCCCGCCGGGGCCATGGGCCGGTACGTCTCCGATCGCGGTCTTGCCTTTGCCGGATTGAGTGCGCTGGCGCTGGGCGGGCTTGTGAGCGGGTTCGGATCCGGCCCCGTCACGATCGGCCTCGGCAGGCTCGTCGCCGGTGCGGGCTTTCTTCTCTCCACGCTTTATTTCACCAAGATGATTGCCGACTGGTTCGAAGGACGCGAGATATCGACGGCGATGAGCATTCTCGTCATGAGCTGGCCTTTCGGCATTGCGATGGGACAGGTGGGACATGCCTACCTGGCCGACCTGCAGGACTGGCGCCTGCCCTTCGTGGTCGCGTCGCTGTATTGCGCGGCCGCGGCAGCCGGTGTGCTTCTCTTCTACCGCGCGCCTGCGGGGAGGAAAGCCGTACAGGGCGCCAATTCGACCCGGCTGAGCCGCCGCGAGCTGCACCTGATCCTTCTTGCGGGAACGGCTTGGGGCGTCTTCAACGCAGGCTATGTTGCCTATCTCTCCTTTGCGCCGCACAGGCTGGAGGAACTCGGACATCCCGCGCTTCAGGCCGCCGCGGTCGTAAGCGTTGCCAGTTGGATCATGATTGCCTCGGGCGCGGTGTGCGGCCAGATCGTCGACAGGTTCAATCACCGCAATCTCGTGCTGATTGTTTGCATGACGGCGGCGGTTGTCTCGCTCTGGCTGATGGGGATATCCGGCGCAGGTGTCGCCGCCAGCCTGCTGTTCGGGCTCGTCGGCATGGCGCCTGCCGGTGTCATCATGGCCCTGGCAGGCGAGGCTGTTGCCCCGGCAAGGCGCGCCTTCGGCATGGGCATCTTTTTCACGGTCTATTATGCAATCATGGCGGCTGCGCCACCGCTGGCCGGGTGGATCTTTGAGCGATCCGGCACCGCCGGTGCACCGCTTGTGTTCGGCATGATCCTGTTTGCATGTGTCGTTCCGGCCGCTCTGGCGTTCCGGTTTGTGAAAACAGGAGAACGCGCCGTCACATCGAGGGAGGATGGTCAATGAAATTACGAAAGACACTTCTGATCGAGGAAACCGTCGAGACCGATGAATTCGGCGCGGCCTGCGATCCGCTGATCCGGATGGCAGCACTTGCGGTCCTGGAAAATCCGTTTGCCGGAATTGACGCCGATGACCTTTCCGAACTGTTTGAAATGGGAGCACGGCTCGGAGACCGGCTGGCAGGGAAGATCATGCACCGCCTGGACGGTGCGCCGACCGGCTATGGCAAGGCGGCGATCGTGGGCTCCGAGGGGGCTGCCGAACATGGTGCGGCGCTCCTGCACCCGATGCTCGGCAAGCCGGTGCGCGCAGCCATCGGCGGTGGCAAGGCCCTGATGCCGTCCAACGTGAAGGTGGCCGCACTTGGTGACACAATAGACCTGCCGCTTGGACACAAGGACGAAGCCTGGGCGTTCAACTTCATCGATACGCTGTCGGTGGGCATCGCCGACGCCCCCCGCGCGAACGAGATTGTCTTGTGTGTCGGCATAGCGAGCGGCACCCGCCCGCGCGCCCGCGTCGGCGACGGACCTCGATAGAAAAACGGCACCGGCCAAGTGGCCGATGCCGTTTCCGCCGCGCACATGCGCAGCCAGGACCGTGGTTAGCTGATCGGGTCGTCGTTCACGAGGAACTCGACGGCCGGAAGCAGGGCGGCCGGATTGACATCTGAGGAAATGCCGTTGAATTCGATCGTGCCGGTCAGATGGGTGATCAAAAGATCGCCGTCATGGGAGGCACCGAGCGAAACGGCGCCGGCGTCAACGAGGTCGAACAGTTCCAGTTCGTTCGGATCGTTGTTGGCGACGATGGCGGCCAAAAGGTCCGGATCGCCGTCCCGGAGGTCCAGCACCAGCTTGTCCCTCTTGACGTTGAAATCGGCGATCACGTCGTCGCCTTCGCCGTCACGGAACGGGTTGAAGATGAAGCTGTCGGCGGACCGACCGCCGACCAGGAAGTCGTTGCCTTCTTCACCTTCCAGACTGTCTTTTCCGCGTCCGCCGTTGAGGTAATCGTCGTCGGCACCGCCTTCGAGCATGTCCTTGCCGCGTCCGCCGATCAGATTGTCGTGGCCGTCGCCGCCATCGAGGACGTCGTGTCCGCGGCCGCCGTTCAGGTAGTCGTTGTCGGCGCCGCCTTCGATCGTGTCGTTGTTCCGGCCTCCGAAGAGGTAATCGTTGCCGTCACCACCCTTGATGAGATCGTCGCCTCTGCCACCGAAAATGATATCATGGCCGCCAAGACCGTTGGCAATGTCATCGCCTTTGCCGAGCGAAATGAAATCGAAATGATCGGAGCCGATCACCGCATCCGGGCCGTTGCCGGTGAACAGGAACCCGCCTTTTGCAAACGTGATGTCGTAGGGTAGCAACACGTTGTCGATCACGTGAACGATGCCATTGTCGGCAACGATGCCGTTTTCGGAGCCGGCCGGGTTGGCAACATTGGGATCGGCGAAACCGTCGTCCTTGTCACCGAGCGAAAGCCCGGAAGACGTGTCCGGCTCGATCGTTTCGCCGGAAAGGGTCGTGATGCTGCTGCTCCCGGCAACCGCTGCGCCGTCAAGCGCGCCGCCGGCAATGTGATACGTCAGCACCGACTTCAGGAAGGCGGTCGGGTCGTCGGAGGGAGACAGAAGTTCGGAGGCGGCGATCAGGGCCGGAACGACCTGGGTCTCGTCCGAACCGATGCTTGGGTCGAGCGCATTTGCGAGGTTGAGGAATGCCTGGTCTGTTGGTGCGAAAACGGTCAGCGTCGCGGTTGGATCACCGGCAGCGGTGGCAAGGTCCGGAAAGGCTCCGAGGGCTGCCGTGAGAATCTGAAAATCATTACTTCCGCTCGCGATATCGAGGATCGTGTTTGTAGGCATTTTTTTGCGCTCCCTACTTGCGCCCCATCGCGGCTGTTTACGGTTGGTCGGACGATCGGTTTGAAAAAGAAGACGAAATGCTGTTCACAGTCTCGTGAAGACGGGGTGCCGATCGCATTGGTCTTGGCCCGGACGGACGGATTGAAAAATACGACTTTTACAGTCAGGTTATCCCGGACGTCGGCCTGCCGCAGGTCTGGCCCCCACATAAGGAGAGACGCATGTATCTGGCAATGAACAGGTTTTCAATTCTTGAAGGCCAGGAAGAGGCGTTCGAAACCGTTTGGCGCGAACGGGAATCCAGACTTTCGGATGTTCCCGGTTTCAAGACGTTTCATTTGCTGAAAGGCGCGTTCGACGAAAACACAGGAACGACACTCTACGCGACCCACACAATCTGGGCGGATCGCGAGGACTTCCTGAATTGGACGAAGTCGGAGCACTTCCGCGCGGCGCACAGAAATGCCGGCGACAACAAGCATCTGTATGCCGGCCACCCGCAATTCGAAGGTTTCGAGGCTGTTCTGAGCGAGTGATATCGCTGAACGACGCTTGGACTTTGACGTGCCGCCCCGCATCCGCGCGAGGCGGCACGTTCGTTGTTACTCGGCGGCTTTTGCCGTCAGGTTTTTCAGCGCGCCTGTCATCTTGCCGATGCTCGGATGGTCGGCGGGAAGACCGTGTTCCGCCGCGAGGGCTGCCGGTGCCCGATAGACCAGGATGGTGCCGTCGCTCGTTTCGATGATTGCAACCCGGATCGGCAGGTCCAGTCCGGCTTCCGGCGCATCCTTGATGACCGGCGTGCCTAGCTTTGGATTGCCGAAAATCACGACCTGATTGGCCGGAATTTCCATGTCGACGCTTTTGCCGCCAGCGGCATGATCCACCCGCGCGAACACCTTCGCGCCCGCCTTTTCGACGGCGGCGACCAGATTGTCGGCGGTCTGGGCGACCGAATGCGCACTCGGAACATGAACAAGCGAGGAATCGGCTGCTTGGGCGGCAGGGACGAGCAGCGACAGGGCGAGGGCGGAGAGAAGGGATTTGAAAGCAGTGGTCAGCATGGTGGACTCCGGAGTTGGTGATCTGAACGGCGCGCAGTTTCACTTGTTGATTGTCCAACAGGCCAATCACACTTTTATGAGCAGAGCATGGCAACCGAAAACGAGGCCGACGCTATGCGGTCGCCTGAACCTGTTCGCACCGTTTCAGTTCCGTCGAGATCCGGTAACGAAAGGCATGCGTAAAGAGGGCGGTCTTTCAGGAGGGGCTCGTGACTTTCACTGCTGCGATCAGGTCGGGATTGGCTGTTGTTTGCGCATCTGTGTCGTTTGCCGCGAGCGCACCGCTCATGGCAAGTCCCTCCGACGCGTGGGCGTGGAAGCATCGCGTTGTCGTGATGTTCGCGCCGCACAAACGGGATGCTTCGTTGATCGCGCAGCGCACCGCTCTCGCAGGCACGGATGCCCATATCGCGGACCGGCACATGGCCGTCATCGAAATAGTGAACAGCGAGGCGAAAACTGTCATGGGGGCCCGGCTCGATGTCTCGGCTTCAGGGATGAAGAAATTCCTGCGCAAGAACGATGACAGGTTCGAGGTTTTCCTGTTGGGCAAGGATACCGGCGTGAAATTGCGTTCCACAACGCCCGTGACCGGTGATGACCTGTTTTCCCTGATAGACACCATGCCGATGCGGCAACGGGAAATGACGGCCGGCAGCGGCGCAAAAGGTTCGTGAGGGGAGTCGCGCATGGAAACGCAAATGACCGGAACGGATAACATTGCATCTGAGAAGGCGGAGGCCATGCCTTTGCCGGCAAAGTGGCTTGGTGCGACCGGTGCAATCCCTTTCGTTACCACCGCGATTGTTGCTGCGTTTGGTCCGGAAAACTGGTCGGCATGGGCCGCGCACGCCCTGGCCTACTATGGCGCGGTGATCCTGTCGTTTCTCGGCGGTATCCATTGGGGTTTGGCGATCTCCGATAATGGGGCCGCGAAGATATCGGCGGCGAGGCTGTGCTGGAGTGTTGTCCCGTCGCTGATTGCTTGGGGTGCTCTGCTGATGCCGCTGTTTTATGGATTGATGGTTCTGACAGCGGCATTCGGGCTTGCTCTGTTCATCGACACGAGAGCCGGTACGCGCGCGGTCGTTCCCTCGTGGTTTCCCGACCTCCGAACGGCTCTGTCGATTGCCGTGATCGCCTCTCTTCCCCTGGGACTGATCGGCGCTGCATGAAGGGCGCCCTTCCAGCAGCTTGAATTCCGGCCTTCTTGAGCGCGTGCATCCGGGCCTCTGGGGGAAACAACGTGCCCTACCTGCCACGGCAACCCGACCGCAGTTCACGCGTTCGTGATTTGTGATTCCTGCATGTGTTTACAATCTACCTATCAGTAGATAGATTGTTGGCGAATGACCTCATGAACTAGGTTTGGCACGCCCTTGTCTGCCTGCGATCCGAACCGCAAGCGACGAGGGCGGGTGACACGGAGATGACGACGATGGAACTGAATGCGGATTTTGACGAGAGTGTCCAGATAACACCTGCCGAGCACGACTGGGTATCGTCTCCGATGCCGGGCGTCGAGCGCATGATGCTTGACCGCCTCGGCGCCGAGGTGGCCCGTGCAACGACGATCGTGCGCTACGCACCGGGCAGCGCCTTTTCTGCCCATACCCATGACGGCGGTGAGGAATTCATCGTGCTGGAAGGCGTGTTCGAAGACGAGCACGGCGCGTTTCCTGTCGGATCCTATATCCGCAATCCGCCGGGATCGAGCCACACGCCGAGTGCGCCGCAAGGAGCCGTCATCTTCGTCAAGCTCTGGCAGTTCGATCCCGAGGACCGCAGTCATGTCCGGATCGATACGGGCAAGCTTGGCGCGGTTGCCGACGCAAACCGGCCGGGTGTGAGCGTATCGCCGCTCTTCGAGGACCCCTATGAAGCGGTGAGCATGGAAACATGGGCAGCCGGAACCGAGGCAATCGTGGAAGCGCCGGGTGGTGCGGAGATCTTCGTTCTGTCCGGAAGTGTCAGCGCCGGCGGCGCGGCGCTCGAACCCTGGTCCTGGCTGCGCCGGTCGGACGGCCACGACGTGGTGCTGAAGGCCGGTGCCGACGGTGCCCGTCTGTGGGTCAAGCGCGGACATCTTCGCCACGTCTCCGCCCCTGAAAACCGGTAAGCGGCGGATCCTTAAAGGTGACCGGCATGCGGTTCGACAGCGTTGTGATCGGCGCGGGCCTGAGCGGTCTCGCCGTCGCCAGGGTTCTGCTGGCAAGGGGCGAGTCTGTCGCGCTTCTCGAAGCAAGGGACAGGGCAGGCGGGCGCATCCTGTCACGTCCCGTTTCTGCGGCGGGGCCGCGATATGACCTCGGCCCGGCCTGGATCTGGCCCCACAACACCCGGATGCTGACCCTCGTCTCGGAACTCGGTCTGCCGCTGATGCGTCAGCACTCGGCGGGCAACCTGGTGTTTCAGGATCAGAACGGCGCGATCCGCCGCGATCTCGACTTCGCCACCATGGGCGAAGCCTTGCGCGTCGAAGGCGGTCTTGCGCGGGTCACTGACAGCCTTGCGCGCGCCTTGCCGGAAGGTGTTCTGCGCCTCGGCCATGCAGTCAAAGAAGTCGAAGCCAGTGACACGGGGGTTCGCCTGACGGGGGTGAGGAGGGAAGGCCCATTTACGGTCGAGGCGGATAGGGTCATCCTGGCCTTGCCGCCGCGTCTTGCCGCCAGCACGCTCGGTTTTCTGCCCGCGCTCCCGGAAGCACAGGTTCAAAGCATGACATCCGTGCCGACCTGGATGGCAGGACATGCCAAGCTCGTCGCCGTTTTCGAACGCGCCTTCTGGCGCGAGGCCGGTCTGTCCGGAGATGCAATCAGCCACATTGGACCGCTATTCGAAATCCACGACGCGTCGCCTGACCCGGATGCATCGGGCGGGGCCGCACTGTTCGGCTTCGTCGCACCGGACCGTGCGGGCAGAGATTGCGACGAGGCCCGGCTGGTCGAGGATGCGACCCGTCAACTTTCGGCACTGTTTGGACCGATCCTCGGCGCACCGACACAGGTGCTTTTGGAGAATTGGGCAAAGGACCCGTTCACGGCAACAAAGCTTGATCGCCCGGATCTTTCCGGACACCCCCGGTATCGCAGGCTTTCCTTCGCGGAGGCGCCCTGGTCAGGGCGCGTTCTCTTCGCCGGCACGGAGACGGCGCCCGAAAACGGAGGTTTTCTGGAAGGCGCCCTGGAAGCCGCGGGATCGATTTGAGCCTGCGGCATGTGTCTGAACGGACATAATGAATTTTACGACCGTGCAAGCGCGAGAGGATTTGAGATAAGCTTCCCCCAAAGCAAAAGCAGGACCGGATGCACATCTGGCTGCGTTGAGTGTCAGAAGTGGGGAATATCATGGAGCCTGCAGCGGTCGCCGATCCGATAACGATTGACAGCTTCGCCGCCTTCACGCTCGGTATCGTCGTGTATTTCGTGGGAGCACGGCTCACGAAACGGTTTTCGATCCTGTCGGCATACAGCATTCCGGAACCCGTCAGTGGGGGCCTCGCCGCCGCTTTCTGTGCGCTTCTGGTCGTCGTGGCGACAGGCCGGACGATCGAATACGATCTTTCCGTGCGCGATTTCCTGCTGGTCTACTTTTTCACCACGGTGGGTCTGAACGCGCGTGTGTCCGACCTGACGCGCGGCGGGCCGGTTCTCGCGATCATGCTCGGCCTCACCCTGGTTTTCATGATTGTGCAGAACGGTGTCGGTGCTCTTGGCGCGCTGCTTTTCGGTCTGCCGTCGCAGGCCGGCGTTCTGCTTGGCACCGCGTCCCTGATCGGCGGTCACGGAACGGCCATTGCGTGGGGCCCGACAATTGCCTCCCAGTACGGCGTCACCGGTGCCGCTGAACTCGGCATCGCCTCGGCCACGGTCGGGCTGATCCTTGCAAGTGTCCTCGGCGGTCCGATCGCCAAGTACCTGATTTCGAAGAACAGCCTGACGGCGACGGACGAGACGGATGCCGTCGAAACCCATGAGGCCGCGGCAACCGATGAGACCCGCGCACCGATCAACCACGTGGAGATCATGCGCTGCATCCTGTGGATCCATGTTGCGATCGTGATCGGCTATTCCGCACATGAGAGCCTGCTGACGGCGGGGCTGAAACTGCCGCTTTTCGTTCCGTGCCTGATCTCCGGCATCGTGTTGTCCAACGTCGTGCCGATGGTTTTCAGAAAGTCGAAATCGCCGGCAGGCACCCAGTCGCTGGATCTGATCAACGAGTTCAGCCTGTCCGTCTTCCTGTCCATGTCGTTGATGAGCATGGAGCTCTGGACCCTGGCCGGCAGCGCGGGCGTGCTTGCCGTGACCATGGTGCTGCAGGCGGTGGCGGCGGCGGTCTTCATCGTGTTCATCGTCTTCCGGGTGATGGGGCGGAACTATTTTGCCGCGGTGCTGTCTGCCGGATTTGCGGGCTTCGCTCTCGGTGCGACACCGACGGCGATCGCCAACATGAAAGCCGTGACACAGCGCTACGGACCGTCGCCGCTCGCCTTCATCGTGCTGCCGCTGATTTCCGCTTTCTTTGTCGACCTTGCCAACGCGTTCATCATCCAGTGGTTCCTGAGCCTGTGATGACCTTCGGCCGCTCTGTCATGCGCAGCGCGAAGGACGGCAAGCAGAGCCGCCACAGATGAGACGTCTCCTGCTTGCCGTGATGAGGATCGGTGCCGGGGTCCTTGTCCTTCTGATCGCCGCCTTCATGGCGCTGGCCAGCTACTACTGGCTGGGCTGGCCGGACTGGCTGCGCCTGACACTTGCCATAGCGATAATCCCCGCCGTGGCGGTCCTGTGGTTCTTCCCCGGTGACGGACGATGGATGCGCCGCGGCGCCGCACTCGCATTGATCGCGGTCTTTTTCGCCGCCTATTCGCAGAAGGAGGTTCTGCCCCGGACATTCGTTCCGCTGCATGAGCGCGTTATCGATGCGAATTTTTCCGGAAACATCGTCGAGATCGTCAATTTCCGGGATGCGATCCACCCGGTCGGAGCGCCTGCGCAACCCAGATGGACGACCCGTTCCTTCGATCTGAGCGAACTCGCGGGCGCGCAGCTTGTCTACCAGCCCTTCGGCAACTCCGCCGCGACGGTGCACGTGATGATGACCTTTGCATTTCGGAACGGCGATCACCTGGCCGTCTCCTTCGAAGCGCGCCGGACGAGCTGGGACAAATTCGATGCGCTGGCAGGCTTCTTCAGGCATGACCAGCTCTATCCGGTTCTGGGGACCGAACGCGACCTGCTCTGGAAGCGCCTCGCGCACGTGCCGCCCAACGAGCTTTACTTCTTCGACATTCAGGGATCCAACGCCGAGATCAGGGCCTATCTCACGCGGCTTCTGGAGTTTGTCGCCGAACTGCACGACAGGCCGCAGTTCTATTCGACGGTCTCCGAAAGCTGCTTCACCACACTCATCAAGCTGAGCCCGCAGGTTCGGGACGCGGTGCCCTGGTACGACTTGCGGCGCTGGGTCCCGGGGGCCTCGGTCGGACTGCTGCAGGAACTCGGTGTCATCGAAAACGATGTCACCGAGGAAGAGCTGACCAGGAGGCAGAAGCTTGGCCCCGGCGTGAAGCCCCCCTGGAAGTTCGAGACTGCCAACGACTGGAGCCGCCATCTGCGGTCGCGGATCGGGGTTACGCAGACCGCTTCGACGGGACAGTAGAGGATTTGGCGCAAAGACCGTCCGGCACGGACAGCTCAGCGCACGGCCCTGACTTCGGGCTGGATGAAGTTGAAGATGGTCTGGGGGTTGCGACCTGCGAACAGGAACTTGATGACGATCGCCGCGGCCGCTTCGAGCTGGTAGGCGTGTTCGTTGCCGCCGAGGCGCAGCGGGTCCGCACCGACATCCCTGATCAGTTGGGCTATCGTGTCATCCGCCCCGGCATCCGCCGTATAGAGCGTCACCATCTGGCGGCCGTCATAGGTCATGTCGGCGTCTTCCCAGACCGCCACCTGCGCCATGTTGAAGGCCTTGCCGACGTGAGCATCCGGCAGATGATCCGAAATAGCCTGGGTCAGCGACCGTCCATCCTCGCGCGTCGTCAGAAACGTCTCGATACTGACCGGATTGTTGATGTCGATGACGATTTTGCCTGCAAATGCCGACGGGCCGCCGGCGCTGTCAATGCCGCTGAAAGTGTCCTCCCAACGGGTCGCGAGAACGACGACATCGCCAAAGGCTGCCGCTTCTTCCGCAGATCCCGCACGCGCTCCGATCTCCGTGGCGACGGCGTTTGCCTTGTCCAGGTCGCGACCCGAAAGCATGACCTCATGCTTTCCCGACCACTTGCCCGCGAGTGCTTTCGCCATGCCGCCTGATCCGATGATGCCGATTTTCATGACTTAATCCTTCATTCGTGATGGCTTGTATTTGGCGAACCATCACGCATAATTAAAATTATGAATTTGTATGGCTTCTATAATCTGCATGGATATTAAGCAGGGAGATATCGGGCTGCTTCTGGCCCTGGATGCCCTTCTCGAGCACGAGAGCGTCTCAAGGGCGGCTGACCAGCTCGGTATCAGCCAGCCGGCCATGTCGGCGCAGCTGAAACGGCTGCGGAGCCTTTTCAACGATCCGCTCCTGACCCCGTCCGGCCGGAGGCTGGTCGCGACAAGCCGTGCCCGGGCGTTGCAGCAGGATCTGCGCCGTCACTTGCAGAACCTCGACGCGCTTGTGCGCGAAAACGAAACCTTCGACCCCGCGGTAACGCGAAAGACCTTCAGGATGATCGCAACGGACTACGTGCACCTGATCCTCGCCGCGCGGCTGGAGGACCGGATCGGTGCCGTTGCCCCGGATGCGCGTCTTGCTTTCCTGCCATTCGAGCCAAGGTCGATGTGGGAGAGCCTGGAGGCAGATGCAGCCGATCTCGCGCTGGTCACGGGAATGGATCTCCCGGACGCGATCAGCCGGCCCGCGATGACGGAGACATTCTGCGTGATCATGCGCCGCGGTCATCTGCTGGAAGATGGAGAGCTGACATGCGCTGCCTTCTGCGCGCAGCGGCACATCCTGATATCGCCGGAAGGTGGCGGTTTCGTCGGGGCGACCGACCGCGCGCTCGCAGGCCTCGGGATGAAACGGCATGTCGCGGTCTCGCTGCCGAGTTTTCTGCTCGCACCCGGTCTGGTTGCCGCTTCGGACGCGCTTTGCGTCGTGCCCCGCAGACTAGCCGTCCTTTATCGGGACAGTGTTGTTTGCCGGAACTTGCCGTTCGACGTGAGCGGTTTCGATGTCAACATGCTGTGGCATCCCCGCCGCCAGAACGATCCGGCGCACATCTGGTTCCGGGGTGAGGCCGCCAGACTGGCAAGGGCAATTTGAGGCAAACGGCGCTCGCGCTGCCGGAACGACAGATTGTGAGCCCGTTTCTTACAGGGAATTCATTTGTTTATGTGTGGGTTCGACACAACATCAAGGACGATAGATAGGAATGATCGAAGGACCGAGAGTTATCGTTGAAGGGAGTTTTTTATGTGTTTGATCCATGAGAATGACGGTATCAGCCGGCGGAACCTGATTGCGGGCGGACTGGCGGGTGCAGGCGTACTGGCGGCCCCGGCGGCTTTGGCTCAGGAGGCATCCGGTTCCGTGACCACCTCAAGACCATCCTCTCCGGAGGAGGCACTTCAACTCCTGAAGGAAGGCAACGCCCGCTATGTTGCCAATGCGCCGATCAACACGGATCATTCCCTGGACCGGGCCAAGCGCGCCCAGAGGCAAAAACCATTCGCGGCCGTTGTCGCCTGTTCCGACTCCCGTGTCGCGCCCGAGATTGTTTTCGACCAGGGGCTCGGAGACGTTTTTGTCGTCCGGGTCGCCGGCAACTTCATCAATGAAGACGGTCTTGCCAGTCTTGAATTCGGAGCCGCTGCCCTGGGTGTCCAGGTGATCGTCGTTCTCGGGCACACGGCCTGCGGTGCGGTGGATGCCACGATCCAGTCCATTGAAGACAGGACGCTGCCACCCGGACACCTGCCCAGCCTTGTCGAGGCGATCCGGCCGGCGGTATATGACGTCATGCCCGAAGAGCCCGCCGATCTTCTTTCAGCAGCGATCGCCCAGAATGCGCGCCTGAACGCCGAAAAGGCGTCCCGGTCCGGGCCGGTTCTTGCGGAGCTGAAGGAAGCCGGAAAGCTGATGTCGGTTGCCGGGGTTTACGACATCGCGACGGGCAAGGTCGAGTTCCTCTAGGGTGCGGACACATAAACGAAGCCGATTTGGCGGCAGAAATGGTAAAATCTCTCGAGGAAGCGTGTGCAGAGCGGGCTTTTTGCCCGGTCAAGCGCGGTGACGCTGCGAGGTAAAACCATTTTGCCGTCCTCCGAATTTGGCCGTTTCGGCCATCTGCATCGTCGCGAAAGGCTTGAAAATGAACCACATTTCCTGCGCTTTCGCTCCTCGCAGCTGGTCAAAACGATCCAAACCAAATTGACTTCATTTATGAGTCCGTACCCTGGACCTCGTAGCACGCATTCCGCAATCGGCTGCGCTTTGGTCAGCGCAGTTTTTCCACCCAGTCCATGGCCCAGTCGCCGAGCGGTTCCAGCCTTTCGAAGAGCTGCCGTCCGTCGTCGGTCAGCGCATAGCCATCCTCTGCGTTGTAGATCAGACCGGCCGCGCGCAGTTCCTTCAAACGGGTGTTGAGAACGCTGGGTGATGCCGACCCGCAGCGGTCCTGGAGGTCGCGGAAGGTCCGGTTCCCGTCACTGAGGTTCCACAGAACACCCATGGACCATCGGCGGCCGATCAGGTCGAAAAGCACCATGATCGGCTGACCTGAGGTCGACCCGCGCACGGGCGCGCCCGGTTTTGGCAGTTTCGGCGGCGCTTTCTTTCCGGTCATCTGATCCTCATTCTGCTTGCTACGAAAATAGTAGCAATGTATGCTACGAATATAGTAGCAAAGGAATGATCGACATGAAAGACGCTGCAAGCCCTGCCGATATCGCCCTGTGGTTGGTCCTCGCCTTGCTGTGGAGCACCTCCTACACGGCCATCAAGGTCGGCGTTCAGACGCTCGATCCGCTTGTTCTTGTTGCCGGAAGGCTCGTGATCGGCGCCCTGGCGCTGTTCGCTGTCCTGAAGCTGCGCCGGATGGCACTGTCCGGCCGTCTGGAAGACTGGAAACACTATGCAGTCAGTGGACTGCTCGGCAGCGCGATCCCGTTTTTGCTGATCTCCTACGGAGAGCGGACGGTCGACAGCGCCCTGGCATCCATCCTGATGGGCATTGCGCCCGTGACCACGGTCTTCATGGCGTCCTTTGTTTTTTCCGACGAGTATCTGACGCCCCGGATCGTGCTCGGTCTCGTCTTCGGCATCGCGGGAGTGACGCTTCTCGTCGGCCCGGAAGCACTGAAGGATCTTGGCGGCGATCTGACGGCGCAATTGTCGATCCTTGCCGCCGCCCTGTGTTATGGCGTCACGACGATTTACGTCAGGCGTTTCGTCAAGCGGTCGCCGCTTGAAATGGCGGCCGGGTCGACGATCTTTGCTGCCCTTGCAATGGGGGTTATGGCAGTCCTGTCAGGCGCGATCGGTGCTGTCGACACGAGTGCCGCATCGCTCGGAATTGTTGTTTATCTGGGTCTGTTTTCGACGGCTCTGGCAACATTGATCTATTTCCAGCTCGTGCCGAGGCTTGGCGCCACGAGGATGTCGCAGGTCAATTTCGCCGTGCCGGTCGGAGGCGCGCTCATCGGCGCGACCGTGCTCTCAGAAACCCTCGCGCTTCACCAGGTCGCGGCGCTCGGGGTCATCATGGTCGCGATTTTCCTCGTGACGAAAAAGCGCCGCCCGATAGGCCAGGACACTGTATCGATCAAGCCAGGTGCAGCCGAATAGGAACCGGTTTCTGGTAAGTAGATCGGCGCTAACCGGTTGATGCATAACGGCAATGCAGATGCAGACATGGAACTCTCCTGACGTCGTCCCGATATAGGGCACGAAAGGAGATGGCGATGACACACGCATTCGACATCCGCACCGAAGACATGCCCGCAGCCATGCGCGTCCTGCTGGACGAATACCCCCGCGACAGTTGGGACGCGCATCCCGGCTTCAAGGAGAAGACGAAACACTGGCTCGGCGCACATCAGATGTTCCGAAAGCTCGGAGAACTCGTGCGGTCCGAAACCGAACTCTACCTGGACAGGTCCAGGGAGCCGGACGATTTTGCCGGACGGCTGTCCTATTACGGCAACGCGCTGGTGGCAAATCTGCACGGACATCACAACTGGGAAGACAAGAGTTACTTCCCGGAACTGTCTGCAGCCGACCCGCGATTTGAAAGAGGTCTGGAGATCCTCGAAAAGGATCACCAGGAACTGGACCGTGTTCTTGACGAGTTCACGGAAACCGCGAACCGGTCGATCAAGCTGATCCATCTCGACGAGCCCCAGGCGCGGGAGGAAGCAGGCCGGCTGCACGGTCTGGCCGGAACGATCGAGGCCTTTCTCGACCGGCACCTCGCCGACGAGGAGGAACTTGCCGTTCCGATCATCCTGCATCACCGCTTGCGCGGATAACCGCCTGACACAAACCTGGCCGCACACGAAGGATACCGTGTGCGGCACAGCGTCCGTTTTCCATCAGGTCTTGTCTGAAGCCGGCTCGCGCGCGTTACCCGCGCCGGGTCCGTAATACCGCTCACGCTCCGCCGCCATTGCGCGCTCCCAGTCGGCACGGAGCTGAGCCAGGCGTTTGGGAACGCGGTCTTCCAGAATATCTGCCTTCGTGATCCGCTCGGTCCGGAAATACCGGAAGCCGCTCCGTAATTCGCACCACGCGGCCAGGATCCGGCCCTCGTCCCTGTATCCCAGCAGAACAGGCCAGACAATCCTGTCCGTCAGCGTTCCCCTGTCGTCCCGGTATTCCAGCCTGATTTTTTTCTGCCGCCGGATCGCGGCCCGGATATCGGAGGAGGCGAGCACCTCAGGCGGCGTCTCCACAGGTGCGACGCCGGTCACCGGCTCCGCGAAGAAACTGTGCAGATCGTTCGGGGCGATGGCCTCGATCTTGGCAACGAGGCTGGCCGCGGCACGCCGCATGTCCGGTTCGCCGCGTGTCTGCACCCACTGTGCCCCGAGAACCGCCGCTTCGATTTCATCCGGCGTGAGCATCAGCGGCGGCATGTGAAATCCCGCCTCCAGCACATACCCGACCCCGGCTTCGCCGCGGATCGGAACCCGTTGCGCCATCAGCGCTGCGATGTCCCGGTAGACCGTGCGTTTGCACACTTCCAGTTCCGCCGCAATCGCCGTGGCGGCAACAGGGCCGCGCGCACGTCTCAGGATCTCGATCAGTTCGAACAGCCGGTCGCCGCGCCGCATGCCATCTCCCTTTTTGAATGCTGACACCATGCTGACAATACGCTGTCAGCATGGCGCTGCTAAATCAAGCTCAGTGGAACGGGAAAGGAGACACGCTGGAAAACTCGGACAGGAAAATTTCGGGAAGCTGCTGTTGCGGCGTCGTGCGGTTCACCGTCAAGGGCACGCCGGGCATGATGGGAACCTGTCACTGCTCGCGCTGCCGGAAACTGGGCGCAACGCCGTTCGTGTTCGTCAAGCGGGAGCAGTTTGAACTCGTAAGCGGGGAAGCGGAAATTGCCTGCTACCAGCCCGAAGCGCCCTATACCTATGTGCGCTCCTTTTGCCGTCGCTGCGGGACGGCGCTCGGAGAGCCACTGTCGGAGGAAACCTCCTTTCCCCTCAACGCGCATTGTTTCGACGATGATCCGGGTGTCCGCAACACCTTTCACGAATTCGTTGCCGAAAAGCCGGCCTGGTATGAAGTCTGCGACAGTGCACGGCAATTTCCGGGTCATCCGGAGACCTGAGGTCGATGGATATGCGGCGATTTTGTGAAGTTGTCGTGGACGCGGGACGCGTCGCCGGATAACACTTCTGCACGGCCCCATTGATCGGACCGGTCAATGGAGATGCAAAGATCGCCCGCCCACCCAACACAGATCCGTCCGGCTCCGGGCACTTCAACACCATGCGCGGGATCGCGCTGATGGCGCTCGGCATGTTCATGTTTTCCGCCGTCGACACCATGGCGAAATTCCTGACCGACACGATCCATCCGTTTCAGATCGTCTGGTGCCGCCAGCTGGGCCTGCTGCTCGGTGTATTTGTTCTCATCGGCCTCAAGGGCCGCTCCGTGCTCGTCTCGGCCAATCCCGTTTTGCAGATCGGGCGGGGTGCGCTTGCTGCGGTCTCCGCAACGCTTTTCATAATTGGTGTCAAGTTCGTTCCGCTGGCGGACGCGGTCGCGATAACCTTTGTCGCGCCCTTCATGGTCACCGTGATGGGCGCGCTCATCCTGCGCGAGCCGGTTGGCATCCGCCGCTGGACCGCCGTCATCATCGGCTTCATCGGCACGCTGATCGTGATCCGCCCGGGACTGGGTGCTCTGCACCCGGCGGCGGGTCTGCTGGTGATTGCCGCCGGGGCCTTCGCGCTCCGCCAGATCCTGTCACGTATTCTCGCCGGCGGTGACAGCGCTGGAACGACGGTGGCCTACACCGCGATCGTCTCTTGCATCCTGTTGACCGGACCGATGCTCTTTGTCTGGGAGACGCCGGGATCGGCAACCGAAATCCTGCTGCTTGTCACCATGGCCGTTCTTGCGGCAGCCGGGGAAACGCTCGTGATCCTGGCGCTGGACGCCGCACAGGCTGTGGTGGTTGCACCGCTGCAGTACACGCTGTTGATCTGGGGCACGTTCTACGGCTTCGTCGTTTTCGGGCAGTTTCCCGACGGCTGGACCTGGTTCGGTGCCCTCATCATCGTTGCCACCGGCATCTATACGCTCAACCGGGAGCGCCTGGCGCTGCGCAGGAAGCGCTGAAACCGGATAACCGCGCCGGGAAAGACGGAACTGTCCTCGGACCTCAACCCCTTGATGGGCTGAGCAGACTGGAAATGCGGCATATACTCCCGTAGGGTCATCGAAACGCGCAACCGGGGGGCGGGCGTTTGAGCACCGCGGATGACTTTCAAAAGCAGAAACCGTCGAAGGACGTCAGGGCCGCCGACCGTGAAACAGCCATGCGCGAGATTCTGCTCGTCATAAGCCGGCACCGCGATGACGAACAGCCCGTCTTCGAGGTCATCCTTGAAAACACGCTTCGGCTCTGCGGGGCGACCGACGCGGTCCTCGGTGTCATGTCCGATGACGGCAGTGTATTGAGGTTTGTGGCAGGTCAGGGGAAAACCAAGAGCTTCCTGGACTGGATGCGCGACAATCCGGTGTCCTTGTCAGATCCTGAAAGCTCCCTCAGACAGATGGTCGACACGCTGGCGCCGGTCCAGATTCCCGATCTGCGCGCCACGGAGCGTTACAGGCAGGGAAGCACGTATCGCCGCAAGGCCGTGGACGAGATGGGGCTTCGGGCCATGCTCCAGGTGCCGCTTGCCCGTGAGGGACGCTGCATCGGAATGATCAGTATCGGGCGGGGCGAAGCGGTGGCGTTCACCGAAGAAGAAATCTCGTTGCTTGAAACCTTCGCCGCCCAGGCGGTAATCGCCCTCGACAACGTGCGGCAGTTCAGGGATCTCCAGGCGCGCAACGCGGAAATCGCGGAGGCGCTTGAACAGCAGACGGCGACGGCAGACCTCCTGAAGGCCATCAGCAAGTCGGCTTTCGATCTGCCGACCGTTCTTCAGGAAGTGATTGAAACGGCCGCGCGGCTTTGCGGCGCATCCATCTGCATTCTGTTCAACCGCAAGGAAGACGGAATGCACATGGATGCAAATGTCGGCTGCTCGCCGGAAATGGTCGCGTTTCACACCGGCAATCCAAATCCGATCAATCGCACGAACGTTGCCGGGCGGGCGGTCCTGGACAAACAGACCATCCATCTGGCGGATGTCACGCAGGATCCGGACTACAAGCTGACAAAATCCTTCGAGCTCGGGGGATGGCGCTCGATCATTGCAGTTCCGCTGTTTCGCGATGGTGAAGTGATCGCGGTGCTTGCCCTGTCGCGGCCCGAGGTCGGCCCGTTCAGCCGGCGGCAGATTGAACTGGTGGAGATCTTCGCGGACCAGGCTGTCATCGCGATCAACAATGCAAACCTCTTCGGTAAGGTGCAGCAGCGGCTGGAACGGGAAGCGGCGACGCGCGAAATCCTGCAGGTCATCAGCCGGTCCCGCGACGATGAAGCGCCGGTGTTCAAGTCGATACTTGAAAATGCACAGCGCCTGTGCGGCGCTCCCTTCGGCAATCTCAACATGGTGTCTGATGATGGAACCCGCCTGGAAATCGTGGCCGACGGGATCGAGGTCTTCGAGCCGTTTCGTCCGGGTTGGAGCTGGCCGGTCGAGAGCGGTCTGCTGGTTGCGCGCTCCGTACGGGAAGGCGCCGTGCTCCAGCTGGAGGATGCGGCGACCGACCCGCTTTACGCGAAGGGTGACACGGATCGTGTGACGGTGGTGAATGCGGGTGTGCGTTCAGTGCTCACCGTTCCGCTCGTTTCGAACGGCGTCGGGATCGGTTCGATAGGCCTTTTCAGACGCGAGAAGCGCCGGTTCACGTCCGACGAGATTGACCTCGTCCAGACTTTCGCCGACCAGGCCGTGATTGCCATCGAGAACGTGCGCCAGTTCAAGGCGCTGCAGGAGCGCACGGAAGAAGTGCAGGCCCTGAATGAATCGCTGGAGATCAGGGTCGACGAACAGGTCGGTGAAATCGAGCGGATGGGTCGGCTGAAACGGTTCCTTTCTCCAGCTGTTGCCGAAGCGGTGGTGACGCTAGGCGAGGAGATGCTGTCCTCCCATCGTGCGTTGATCGCGACCTTGTTCTGCGACATACGCGGCTTTACCGCCTTTTGCGAAACGGCGGAACCGGAGGAAACCATCGAGGTGCTGCAGACCTACCACGAAGAGATGGGGCACCTGATTTCGGTCCATAATGGCGGTGTCGACAAACGCATGGGCGACGGCGTCATGGTGGTCTTCAATGATCCGCTGCCCTGCGACGATCCGGCAGGCGATGCGCTTCGCATGGCACTGGCCATGCGCGAAAAGATGGCCGAGCTCAGCAAGAAGTGGAAACGTCTTGGTCACAGACTGGGGTTTGGCGTCGGCATTTCGCTCGGTTATGCGACCGTCGGCATGGTGGGGTCCGCGGGCCGGTACGAATACACGGCCAGCGGCACGGCCGTGAATCTCGCGGCCCGGCTGTGTGATGAGGCTGACGACGGTGAGATCCTGTTGTCACCGCGCGCCCATACCGCGGTTGAAGACGACTTCGCCGCCGAAGCGCGAGGCGAGATCGCGTTCAAGGGGATCAAGGCACCGGTGGAGGTTTTCCGGGTAATCGGCAAGAAGGAGAACTGAGCCGGTTGATTGCGGCAGCGCGCTCCGCGCCGGGCATCCGGCCCCGCGCTTAAGCGCCGCGAACCAGGCTGTCGGGCGTTTCCAGGTAACTCAGCAGATCTGAAAACGCCATGGGTCTGGCGAAGTAGAACCCTTGCAGCCGGTCGCAGCCGAGCCGGGTCAGGATCTCGGCCTGCTCACGCGTTTCCACGCCTTCCGCGGTGACGCCCAGTTCGAGGGCCTGGCCGATTTCGATGATCGAACGCAGCAGGCGCAGCCCGCCGCTGCCTTCGGCAACCAGCGAAACAAGCCGCCGGTCGATTTTGAGCCGGTCCGGGTTGATCCGCTGCAGCGCTACGACCGACGCGCGCCCGCTGCCGAAATCATCGACTTCGATGCCGATCCCCAGCTCCCGCAGTTGGCGAAGACGGGCCAGGAAATCATCGTCCTGCTCTTCCAGGAAGATGGTTTCCAGGAGCTCGAAACTGATCTGGCCGGCATATGTGTCCACGCAGTCGCGGATCGTCTTGATTTCGCTGTCGTTGATCCGGTTTTCACTGACATTGAACGACAGGGACAACGGTTCGCGATAGGCGCCGAAGGCCCGCTGGCACTCCCGGACCGCCCGTTCGAAGATCATGCGGTCAATATCTGCGGCCACATGCAGATCTGTTGCAACCGACAGAAAGGCAGCCGGCGTCAGGATCCCTTTTTCAGGGTGATGCCAGCGCGCCAGCGCCTCGATCCCGACAACCTGCCGGGTCACGGCATCCACCTGCGGCTGGTAGAAAGGGACGAATTCATCGGTTTCGATCGCACGCAGCAGGTCGTCGGCGACATCCTTCGTGCGCTGCACCTCTTCAAGGTCGGACCGGTCGAAGACGCCGAGTTGCCCGCGTCCACGCCGCTTGGCCTTGTAGAGCGCGACGTCGGAATTGGTCAGAAGCTGATCGATATCGGCAAGCGGCGTGCGTGCCAGGCCGATCGAGGCGCCGAAGCGGCAGATCTTTCCCTCGTAGCGCATCGGGCGCGACAGGTCCTCAAGCAGCACATTGGCAAGGTCCTCGGGCCGGTCGACGTCGTCGTCGGGCACATAGAGCAACACCACGAATTCATCCCCGCCAATGCGGGCGACGACGTCTTCCGCGTTCACTCTGGCGAGAATGCGCCTGGAGATGTCCAGCAGTACCTCGTCGCCGGCGGCATGACCCATCGTGTCATTGATCTGTTTGAAACGGTCCAGGTCGATATGCAGGGCCGCGATCTCGCCGCCGTGGCCGGAGCGCCGCCGGACAAAGTCCTCGAATTTCTGGGTGAGATAGCGCCGGTTGCCGAGACCTGTCAGGTCGTCGTGAAGCGCCTTGTAGGTGATTTCCTGGTTCGCCTTCTCCAGCCTTGCGGAATACTGCTCCAACGCACGTTGCTGGCGAACGACCTCCGTGATGTTCAGACGGAGGACGACATATTCGCCCTTTTCCGTGCGCGAGCGAACCATGCGGTGATGCTGATCGTTTGAAAACTCGAAATCCTCGACACCCGGCTCCAGGACATCGGGTGTGCAATACGCCTCGACCCATTCCTCTTCGCGCCCGATGGCCGCCGGGATACGTCCGCATTTCGCCGCTGTGCCGAGAAGGTCTTTTAAACTGATGCCTGCTTTGATCTCGTCCGGATTGTCCGTCATGGATATCGCGTAGGCCGGGTTCCAGATCACCAGGTTGTGGTTTTCATCGTAGATCGCGAACGGATCGGGATAGGCATTGATTGCCGAGAACAGGCGGTCCTGCGTGGCCTCCAGGGCCCGGCGCTGGCGCACCAGTTCGGTCGTGTCGATGCGGAGCATGACCAGGTCGCCGTTTTCGACGCGTGTCCGAAGCAGCCGGTGATGCACATCCCCGGGAAGTTCCAGGTCCTGAACGGGCTTGGCGACATCGACCTCCTGGTGGTCGTCGGACATCCACTCTTCTTCCCGGCCGATCGCGTTGGCGATCTTGCCCGCGCTTATGGCGATACGTGCGACCAGTGTCCGGTGCATGCCGGCTTTCAGCTCATCCGGGTCGTTCGTCATCGAAGCCCGATAGGCGTCGTTGCACACGACGAGACAATCGTCGGAATCATAGATCACGAAGGGCGCCGGATAGGCGTTCAGCGCTGCCAGCAGGCGAGCCTGCGCCGCTTCGGCGGTACGCTTCTGCCTGACAAGTTCGGTGGAATTCAGCCGGATGACCACGTAGTCGCCATTCGAGGACCTGGAGCGCAACAGCCGGTGATGAATGTCGCCGTCCAGTTCGACGTCTTCCCAGCCGCTGCCCAGGTTCTCAGGCGTCATCACGCTCTCCACCCAGGCGTCTTCCTGCCCGACGGCATCGGGATACCGCCCGTGTTCGATCGCAAGGCCCAGGACGTCGCGCAGATGCATGCCTTCGGTCAGATCTTCCGGGGTGTCGGTGACGGACGCGGCATAGCCGTCGTTCCAGCAGACGAGATTGAGGTTCTTGTCGTATATGACGATCGGGTCCGGATAGGCATTCAGGGCCGCGACGAGCCGCGCATGGGTGCGGTCCGACGCCTGGCGCTCGCGCGTGATCTCGGTCGTGTCGAACCGGATGGCAAGGAGGTCGCCATTCGCGGCCCGGCTGCGCAGGACGCGCTGGTAGACATCGCCTGCAAGCTCCAGGTCGGACGTGGGTTCGGATGTTTCGGCCAGTTGGATCTGTTTTTTCAGCCAGGCCTCTTCCTGGCCGTGCGCCTCCGCAAATCGGCCGTTTTCAAGCCCGATCCGCAACAGCGTCTCAAGGCTCAGGCCTGCTTTGATGTCGCTGGGGGTCTCCGTCAGGGACGCGCTGAAGGCCCTGTTCCAAAAACGAAGCCTTTTGTCCTTGTCGTACAAGGCCACCGGATCGGGAAAGGCCTGCAGCGCCGCCTTGAGACGGTCGTCTTCGAGGTGCGTCTCTCCGGCTTGCGCGGGCCCGTCATTGGCAGGGTGTTCGCTGGCGGCGCGGAAGGTTGCGCAGATGAAATGGCCGCCGTCTTCCGTGTTCTCGACGGCAACGAAAGACACACTCACCTGTAAGTCCGAACCGTCGGAACGATGGCAGGTGTCTTTCGTGATCTGCGCCTTGCCGCGCTTTGCGAGGTCTTCCAGAAAGGCGGCGCTGAAACTACGCGGGCCGGACGGGCTGAAAAGACAGGCTATGTCGCGGCCGACAATCTCCTCCGGCCGGTACCCGAAGAGGTCCGAAAAGGCAGTATTGACATGAATCAGGGGTGCCGACGGCGCGCTGGGCAGAAGATGCCCGACGGCGACCGCGTCACTCATCAAATCCATAAAATTGGTTTTTAACGCCGCAAATTCCATTCCGCCTCACAACTCAGTATTTGAGTGTAAAGGAACGAAGTTAGATAAACATAAATTTGTGATGTTGCAGGTGCTTAAAGGGAATTCAAATTCAATATATTGTAATTTCTGTCAATATTGTCGATTTAAGCTAGATGTATTGCCTGGTCGCGGCGAAAAATTCATGGATTTATTATAAATCTTGAATTGCAGCGGCGTAATCTTCAACTCAGTAGTCTTCGCCTGCATATCGGTTCGGTTGATCCAATGCCTTCGGATCACCGATGAAATCCGCCCAGTCGGCACCGGGTTTCCAGATGCTGTCCATGTTTTCAAAGGCCTTGGCCTCTGCGAGGAGATGACCCGTTCTGGCATAGCGATAGAAGAATGCGCTGACCCGTGCATTGTAGATGCAATGCACGTGGATCAATGTGTCCTTCAGATCTTCGAGCGCGCGGCGGAACGCGTCAAAGTCGGCGTCGGTGGGATGGTCGAATTCGACCGGAATGTAGACATAGGTCATTCCGAGGCCGGAGACGGTTCCCGGCTCGTCTTCCAGCGCGCCCTTGTTGTGATGAGGACCGAGATTGACGACATGAGTGACGCCCAGAGATTTGATCTCGGCCAGTTCCGCCTCGCTCGGCTGTCCGGACGTCGTGATCCTGCCGGATATCCGCCGCCAGTTCAGGATGTGGGGGAGGTCGCGCATGGCACGGGCTCCCGTCAGACCTGAAGGTCCGCGCATTGCGGATGCGCCTTGGTGAACCGTTTTGTGGAGGCCGGATTTTTGACAAGGTGTTTCTCGGGCCGCACCGGCCGTTCGACAAAGTTGCCGCCGCAGTTGGGGCAGGTGTCACCGAAGCGGTTTTCGGCGCAGTCGGCGCAGAAGGTGCATTCGAAAGTGCAGATGCGGGCGTCGGTTGCCGAGGGGGGAAGATCCTTGTCGCAACACTCGCAGTTCGGTTTGAGCAAAAGCATGGGACGTCTCCTTTTGTCGACCGGTAACCGGTTCGTGCAGCCCTAGACTAGTGATTTGTTCCGTGGCATGAATGACAAGATGACCTCGTTTTCTGCCAAAATCGCCGAGACCCGCGCAGGGGCCAGACCAGTGGTGTTCGTCGTCTACCCGGACATCGTCCTGCTCGACCTGGTCGGACCGTTGCAGGTCTTCAGCCATGCGCCGGACCCGCAAACGAAAACCAACGGCTACGCGTGTGCCGTTGTCTCGCTGAATGGCGGCATGGTGACGACGAACACGGTGGTCCCGATCCCGAGCGAACCTGTTTCCCGGTACCTGGACGCCGAGATCCATACGCTGGTCGTCGTGGGTGGGGACGGCGCCAACACGGCCATGCACGACACACACGTCCTCGACATGGTCAACGCCCTGGCGGAACGGGCGCAGCGGGTCTGTTCGGTCTGTTCCGGCGCGCTGGTTCTTGCGGCAGCAGGTCTCTTGAACGGGCGAAGAGCAGTGACGCATTGGGACGACTGTGCGACGCTGGAAACCGGGTTTCCCGAAGTGAAAGTCGAAATTGACCCCATCTACATCAAGGACGGCAACGTCTGGACCTCTGCCGGCATAACGGCCGGCATCGATATGGCGCTCGCCGTTGTCGCGGAAGATCTCGGCCGCCGCTCGGCGCTGCGCGTCGCAAGGTCCATGGTCACGCACATGGCGCGCGCCGGGGGACAGTCGCAATTCAGTCCCGTGTTGCGCCGGCAGCTGTTGGACTCGACCGGTCGTTTCGAGGAGCTTCATCATTGGGTTGCAGACAATCTCTGCCAGGATCTGAGGGTTGAGGAACTTGCCGCCAAGATGAACATGAGCGCCCGGAATTTCGCCAGGCTGTATACCGGGCAAATGGGTTTGACGCCGGCGAAAGCGGTCGAGGCCATTCGAATAGAGGTGGCCCAGGACCTTCTGGAAACAAGCGGGAAGACCGTCAAGCAGATCGCCGCGCAGTGCGGTTTCAACGACGAAGAGCGCATGCGCCGGGCCTTCATGCGCACGCTAAGCGTCTCTCCAACGG
Organism: Roseibium sp.; assembly: GCF_965232425.1. GTDB lineage: Bacteria > Pseudomonadota > Alphaproteobacteria > Rhizobiales > Stappiaceae > Roseibium. The sequence continues at coordinate 1,589,403 of NZ_OZ246971.1, read as the reverse complement.
ATTACCGGCGCGGCTTTCGCGCTCAGGGGATCCCAAAGCCTCATTGAAAGCGGTCGGTCCGCTGCGCGAATTGATGCGAGGCCGACGGTTGCGCTATGGTTTCCGTAACGAAAGGAGACGGAAATGCCGATCAGCTCCAAAGCGTTGCAAACTGCGGGGTCTAGCCGGGCCAGCGGGCCAATCGGACGTTTCGCGGCGACAGTTCTGCTCGCCGCGGTCCTCACGGCATCACCGTTCGCGGCGCAGGCACAGTCCGGTTTCGTGTTGGGTGCTGATATTGAGGGCGCGCCTGTGGATGTGCCTGGATTTGGAGAGCCAGGACAGTTGCCGGCAGATAACCGCGTCGAACTCGGTGCGCAGGCGACGGGAGATTACGCCCGTTATCTCGGATTGTTCTCAATTGTGTATCCGGAACAGGACATCTCCGGACTTTGGGGGATCTTCAAAGTGACGCGCGAAATGTGCGGGGCCTTGTACCGGGGAGAAAAGAGCCTCGTCGAGGCCGCACCGGAAGGATTCTTCATTGAACGCGGAGATGTCTTCGCGCTTGGCTGGAAGAGCGAGAACTGGGACGGAACCAGGTTTGCCGTTACAAAAACGGGAGATAGCGAACGTGATGTAGCCGAAGGTCATCCGGCCTGGGAAGTGGATTTTTCTGAGGACGGCCGTCTGCGCGAATGCGGGGTCACTTTCGGATCCGCCGTTGGGTCAAACAGGAACAAGAGTACGGCAACTGAGGATGCACGCAAATCGGCCGTGCCGTTCATGTATGTCACCGTGCCGCATTTCTACTCTGCAATCCTGGTCGAACCGCAAAATGCCGGAGCATATGGGCTTCAGCAGCACGACCTTCTCATCATGCTGACCCCCTGCGGTGCATCCTGGTGCAGCACCACGACGAGCTTCGACTTCAGCGAGGGGAACTGGTATGTGCAATCAACCACCCGGTTCAATCTTCCCTCGAAAGCGGATTGACGCGGCAAACTTCTGCATCTCTTCGAAGCGGACAGGGTATCTGCTCCACGCCGCGCCCGGGATCCATCCTTGCTCTTCGGCGGCGTTGATTTGCGATGCATTGGTGCGCAGATCTGGGTTCTTCCGAGTGTTCAATCAGGATTTTTCGCTGCAAACATACGACATCAAAGCACATCGACAGATTTGCCTATAGATACATTTGAAATCAAGTGTGACAACATGGTTCGTGGTCAGATCTGAAAGAGATTTCAAAAGCGGAAGTCGCCGGAAAGAAGCGAAGAAATAATCGAGGGGGAAAAATGTTTAAACGAATACTTTTGACGGCGGCCATTCTGCTGCCGGCGACTGCTTATGCCGAACCGAGCCTGGAACGCGGCGAATACCTTGTGCGAGGCCCCGCCGCCTGCGGCAATTGCCACACGCCCCAGGGGCCGAACGGGCCTGACATGGCCAACGAGCTTGGCGGGTTTCTGGTCGAAAAGAACGACGCGATGGAGGCCTGGGCTGTCAACATCACACCGGGAAGCCGGGTGGCCGGGTGGAGCGATGAAGAGCTTGCCCGCGCAATCCGTGAGGGCATCAGGCCCGATGGCAGTGTCATCGGCCCGCCGATGCCGATCGGTCTCTACAGGGGGCTCAGCGATGACGACCTGATGTCGATCGTGAAGTTCTTGAGGACGGTTCCGGCCAGCGACAACCAGACGCCCCAGTCGACCTACAACTTCCCGCTTCCACCGGCCTACGGGCCTCCGATCGACACGGTGGCGTCGATCCCTCAGGGGGTGACGGTCGAATACGGAGAATACCTGGCCGGTCCGGTCGCGCACTGCATGGAATGTCACACCACCTTCGGCGAAAAGGGGCCGATGTTCGAGACCCATCTCGGCGCGGGCGGCTTTGAGTTTCACGGGCCCTGGGGTGTTTCGGTCGCTCCGAACATAACGCCGCACGAAGACGGAATACCCGGCTATTCGGACGAAGAGCTCGCACAGATGATCACGCAAGGCCAACGGCCCGGCGGCAAGCCGATGCTGCCGCCGATGGGCTACGGCTACTACAACACGATGACGCCGGACGATCTGGCAGCAATCCTGCTTTACCTGCGCCAGATACCGCCGCTGCCGAGCCCGGGTTGATCCGGCCGCGGCGAAGCGGCACCCTGATCACTTGAGCGCGCGCATGCTGCGTAGCGGATCGGATTGAACCGCCACCCGCTGAACATATTTCAGGTGGCCGACGGCAGGCAGGAAATCCTGGTGCGCGGGTTTGTGTTCCAGGAAGTCCTGCAGTCGCAGCAGGTTGATCGGTTGCTTCTTGATCAGCGCCTTCACGCGCTCGACGGCCTCGTCCAGCGGATAATTGTCTATGAACTGACAGGCCGTTTGTGTCGGCGTCAGGATATAGAAATCCTGCGCCTGCTTCGGCGCGTAGCGCGTGATGTCGAACGGCGATGCGCCGAGGGCGTGAAACTTGGGCATCAGCCCGCAAATGCCCGATTGCCCGTGTTTGACAACCGTGCCCGAGGTCTGTCTGTAGCCGAGCTTTTCGAGCCGCTGCACCACGTGGCGGCGCATCGCCGGCGACAGCATGTCCGCGTCCGAACGGTCGTATTTCAGGTCGTCGAAGACCGACAGAAGCTTGAGATCCGTATCGGCGATGTGGAGATACGGCCCCAGCTTCAATGGCTCGGTCTGATCGAAAATGTTCAACGCGCACATCCGTTCCGAAGCGTGTTCCAACGGGTGCAGGAACAGCAACGCTCAGTCATGTCTTGTTACCTAGAGCGCAGGTGAGCATTGAGGAGTAGGGGCACACATATGGTTTGCGTCAAACCGTCCAGACGTCGATTTCGTTCTGCCGTCCGCGCAGTTTGATGGGTTTGCGGTGCGAGAACCTTGTCGCCGGTTCGACCGCGTCGTCGGACAAGCCCGCCCGGCGCATCAGCTCCTCGCTGACAACGCATTTGCATCCGAGTTCGCGGGTGGAGGCTTCCAGTCTGCTGGCGACGTTGACCGTGTCGCCGACAACGGCAAATTCCAGCCTGCGCGATGGGCCGATGTCGCCCAGGATGACCGGTCCGAAATGAACGCCGATCGAGACGTTGATCGGGATCTGTCCCTGTGCCTCCCGTTCCGTGTTGAATCTCTCGGTTTCCTCGATCAGCTGCAGGGCCGCCTTCAGCGCGTTGGCCGCGTCACCCGGGCCGGTCTCCGGCGTGCCGAACGTCGCCATGACACCGTCACCCAGATACTTGTCCAGGGTGCCGCCGTTCTGGAAAATCGAACGTTCGACGAATGCGTGGTAGTGACGGAGCAGCTCCATCACGTCTTCCGGCGAGTGTTCTTCCGCATATTTGGTAAAGCCGACGATATCGGTGAAAAGAACGGCGACGTCCTGCGTGCGCACTGCACCGATGTCCCGGTCCGTGGACGCCAGGACATCGACGAGGCTCGACGGGAAGTATCGCGACAGGTTTGCGCGCTCGGCGGCGATGTTCGCCTGGCGCATCAGAAGCTGGTTCGAGCGCCATCCCTTGATGGCCAGGATCGCGGCGACGATCAGCATGACGACCAGTTCCTGCACGCGCACACCGGGTTGAACGCTGTTCGGATCCAGTTCGCTTTCGACCAGCGGATACCCTGCAAAGGCACTCGCGGCGGCGGCGCTCAACTCCGGCACCATGTGTCCGAACCACGCCACGCCGACCGAACCGATCAGCCATAACAGGGCGATCCAGGTGCCCATGGCCCAGACCGTCCGGTAGGAATAGGCCAGGGTGCCCAGGGCGAGGAATATGAAGAAGTAGATAAAATTGTCGAACCGGTACATGAAGGCGGTCGGCACATCCTCGCTCAGGAATGGGTTCGGCGTCACGAACAGCAGCGTCAGCAGGCTCACATCGGCAAAGATCAGGAGAAGCTCGGACTTTGAATAGCCGACACTTGCAAGGCGCAGCTGCAGCCAGCCGAGCGCAATGAACATCAGAAGCGTCGCTTCATAGAAGAGTACGCTCGGGCTGAAATTCAGAAACGGCAGCAATATTCCGATCAGGATGAGCGCGACCGTCCGGGCGATGATCGCCAGCCGGTGTCCCTCCATTTTTTCCTTTTCCAGCGCTTGCGCGAGGAATGGATTTGAAAGGGCCTGCTGCTTTTCTTCTTCCTGCATCCGGCGCAGGCGTTCGAGGAACCTGAGTGGCGGTGGTAGTCTGAGAGCCGGCATGCTCGCTCCGTTTCACGGTCGGTTCGGTGGGCGAAGGTTATCACTCAATCGAAGCCGGATTGAAACGATTTCAGCGGTCGAAATCGCACTGGATTTTCGTCCGTTCCGCCGGTGTGTGGATGGCAACCGGCGCGCGCAGACATCGAAGACCGTCGGGAAACGCCCCACACCGGGCTGTCGGCTCTTGCATCCGCCGTGTCATGGAGTGGACGCGCCGGGTGACTTAATCTAGCGTTCCTGAATGAACAGGGATTATGCACTTGATGGAGAGGCGGCGCGCCTGGCCGTCAGTGAGGGCAGGGCCGGACCGGCCTGGTACCGCCCCAGGGTCGATCCGGACAGCATCCGGGCTCTGCGCGAAAAGTCGGATGCGATCGCGCTGCGGGACACGGCGCTCTGGCTTGGCCTCATGGTTCTGTCCTGCGGTCTGGCGCTCTGGCTCTGGCCGTCCTGGTGGTCTGCACCGTTCTGGTTTGTCTATGGCGTCTTGTATGGCTCGGCGTCGGATTCGCGCTGGCATGAATGCGGACACAGGACGGCCTTCAAGACGGCCTGGATGAATGCCGTCGTCTATCAGATCGCCAGCTTCATGCTCATCCGCAACCCCGTTGTCTGGCGTGCAAGCCATGTCCGGCACCACACGGATACGATCATCGTCGGCAGAGACCCCGAAATCGTGGCAATGCGGCCGCCCGATCTCATCAGGCTGCTGCTCAATCTGTTCGGGATCGTCGACACCATTCACCTGGTAAGACGCATGTTCCTGCATGCCGGCGGGCGACTTCACCCGGAGGAGAGTACATACGTGCGCGAAAGCGACCGGGGCAAGGTGTTCCTGATCGCGCGGATCTGGCTTGCGATCTATGTCGCGACGATCGGCCTGAGCATCTGGCTCGGATCAATCCTGCCATTGATGGTGATCGGCTTGCCGAGACTTTATGGCGCCTGGCATCACGTGATGACCGGCATTCTGCAGCACCTGGGGCTGGCGGAAAATGTTGCCGATCATCGCCTGAACACGCGCACGGTCCTCATGAATCCGGTCAGCCGGTTCATCTACCTCAACATGAATTACCATCTGGAACACCACATGTTCACGATGGTGCCCTACTATCACCTTCCGAAACTGCATGAGCTGATCAGGCATGACGTTCCGGCGCCCGATCCGTCGATCCTGGCTGCCTTCCGCAGGCTGATGCCGGTTCTTGTCAAACAGCTTCGATACGCCGACGCGGTGATCATTCCGGTACTGCCGGATGGCGCGACGCCCTATGGACCCGAGGTGGACCGGCTTCGGCCGCACGCTGCCTAGCGTTTTTTCCGGCCAATCGCGATGATCTGCAGTTGTTCCGATTGCAGTCCCGAAAGATGTCTGATCGGGGCGAAGTCTTCAGGGACTGCGGGCAAATGTCTTAAGAAACGAATTCAACTCCAGGCATCAATCTCTCCTGGAGGCCGGAAGACTCTGCTTACGCAAAAAAGTCATCGAAAACTGGAACGTCGGTATCATGGGGGCGTTCGATATGCTCATGAGCAATGGTCAGTTCTTCGACCGCGATATCCGTCTCCTTGGATGCGTCGCCGGCGGAAAACTCCGGATCGAACTCTTCTTCCGTGTCGCTGTTGTCCGCGCTCTTGAAATTGAAGTTGAACGTGTCGTTGCTTTGGTTGCGATCCAGTTCTTCGTAGGTCCATTCGATCTTTTGGTAGTTGAGAGAGACTTCAGGCATGGTGTTCTCCTTCGCGTGTTGATGACGTTACGGTATGTTGGAGTGCCGTCTTGATCTGTGACCCAAATTACAGAGTGACGTTTCGCGGATCAGCAGCGGGGTTTTGACGGGTCGACGTTGCGCACCGCTCGGAACCGCTCTCGGGAAGACAAAGGACCCTTCACGGAGTTTTGCCTTGAAGGTGTCCGCTCCTCGGCAAAGGATCGTCCCGGTTTCAATCAGGGCAATTCTGGATGCGTGCGTTTCTTGTGTCGGTCTTCCTGCTTGTTTTTCCGCTGTCCGCACTTGCCTGCGATCCGAAAAGCCGTTGCGCGGTTCCGGGCGGGTATTACCTTGCCGCCGCACCCGATGACTGGGACGGCAAGACGCCGCTGGCGCTTGTCGTCTACTTCCATGGCTGGAACAGCTCGCCGGAGGCAACCTTCCGCAACAGGGCGATGGTCAACGGCGTGACCAGCCGGAATGCCCTCTTCGTTGCGCCCTTTGCCGAGCGGGGCTATTGGCGTCAGATCGGGGAAGGCCGGGCGGAACCCGGCCGCGACGAGGCAGCCTTCATTCGCGCTGTCCTGAAAGACGTGCACAACAACTGGCCGGTCGATGAGAAAAGGACGCTGGCGTCGGGTTTCTCGCGCGGGGCTTCCACGGTGTGGAACGTCGCCTGCTACATGAGTGGCGCGTTCCGCGGTTATGCACCCATCGCAGGCGGGTTCTGGCGGTCGAACCCGGAGACCTGCCCGGGCGGGCCGGTCAATCTGCGGCACATTCACGGTCTTGCCGACGGTGTCGTCGCGTTTGACGAGGTCGGTATCTACAATTCCATGGCGATCACGGACGGAATTGACATTCTTGCCGGGTTGAACGGGGTGTCGGGCGAGAGCCGGCCGGTCGAAAGCGGCGACCGGCGTCTTGACTGCGAGCGCTGGGACAAGAGCCGGAGCCGGCGTGTTATCGAACTCTGCCTGCACCAGGGCGGGCATTCCATTCCGGCTGAATGGGTCGCCCATGGCCTGGACTGGCTGGATGCCCTGCCGGGCGGGTAGCAACGCGGCGCGACGGCAAATCGGACCAGAAGAGCCGAAGCGGCTCGCGTGGCGCGCGATCCGCTTCGAGGCTGTGCATGTTTGGTGGGCGGGTCACACCGCCGGCCGGTTTTTTTCCTCCAAAATCGAGGGGCGCCTTGCGCGTTTCAGCGAGAGTGCGCACAGACCGCCGACGACGAGCTCGATCATGAGGGCAAGCAGGATGGCGTCCGATGGTATGCCATCAAGCATGATGCTCACGATCCGGCCTGCCGCGTAGGCAAGAAAAACAGCGGTTCCGAGCGTTGCCGAAAATCGTGCCCAGTCCGCCTTGAAAGCCCCGACGAATATCAAGGCTCCAAGGATGGCGAGGTTGGTGCCGGGTGCCCTGACTTCGCTGTAAAAGTCAGCGCCGGCCGGAAGCACGATCCCGTAGGAGGCATAAAAGGCACCGGGTGCGAACGTGATGGCCGCGCCGATCCCGAGGGCGAGCACGCCTGCAACAGCAAGCGTCAATCGCGTGACGTATGCGTTCATGTCGATCTCCCTTCAGGCCTCGGGCTCAGGCTGCAGTGGACCAGGCACCGGCCCGCGCGGCCTTTGCGGCGAATTCGGCGAAATCGCGAGGCTTGCGGCCGAGGGCGCGTTCGACGCCGTCCGTCACGTGGGCGTTGCGTCCGTCGAGCGTTTCGCGCGCAATCGCTTCGAAAACATCCGCGATGAACGGCCCGGCGGCCTCTGCGACCCCGGCCCGGAACTCTTCGAAGCTGATCGGGATGTGCCTGACCGGATGCCCGGTCGCTGCGCCGAGTTCAGCAGCCATTTGCGCGAAGGACAGGAGCCTCGGGCCGGTCACTTCATAGAGCTCTCCCCGGTGCCCGTCTTCCGTCAGCGCCGCCACCGCAACATCGGCGATGTCGTCGATATCGATGATCGGCTCCAGAATGTCGCCGCCCGGCATCGGCAGGACGCCGTCCAGCACCGGATCACGCAGATAGCCTTCCGAAAAATTCTGCGCGAACCAGGCGGCACGAACGATCGTGTAGTCGACACCGGAGGCGCGGATCACGTCCTCGCCGAGCCGAGCGTGGTGTTCGCCGCGCCCGGTCAGCATCACAAGGTGTTCGACACCGGCTGCCTTGGCGGCTGCGGCAAGGGCCTCGACTTTTTCCACGGCGCCCGGAATGGCGATGTCCGGAAAATAGGTGACATAGGCACTGGCGGCGCCATCGAGGGCGGCGTTCCAGGTTTCCGGCCTGTCCCAGTCGAACGGAATGGCGGCACTGCGTGAACCGCGCCGGACGGGGATACCCTTCTGATCGAGGGTGCTGGCGACGCGCGAACCGGTCTTGCCGGTCGCGCCGATAACGAGGGTGGGTCTGGTCTGCATTGGGTCTCTCTCTTGGTTGAAACGACGACCCTAGAGATAGAAAACCGGATGCCCGGGGAATTGACCGCGTGTGCCACAGTTTTGATCCGCCGCGCCAATCCCGCGTGCCAGGTCAAACGCATGGCTCCCTGTCGCGGCTGGCGTCAGCCGTGCTGGACGGCGCGCCGGAAGTTGGCCGGCGTTTCGCCGCGCCAGCGCTTGAAGGCGCGCGTGAAGGCGCTCTGTTCGGCAAAGCCGGTCAGAAACGCGATTTCGGCAAGAGCATAGTCCGTGCGCCGGAGCAGCCGGACGGCCAGGTCCTGGCGGGCCTCGTCGACGAGATCCTGGAAGGCGTGGCCCTGTGCCGCCAACCGACGCTGCAGCGTCCGGGCGCTCAGGCCCAGGCGGCCGGCGACATCGGCAACATTCGGCACGCCTTCGCTCAAGGCCCGGGACACGAGGCTGCGCACACGGCCATCGAGTTCCTGTGTTTCCGGCAGCTCCGCGATTTCCTTTTCCATGTGGGAATCGAAGAACGCGGAGATGCTCGGGTCGCCCAGCTTGTTCGGCGCGAAAAGATGATCCCTCGACACCTCGATGGCATCGCGATCGGCCCCGTAGTGGACCGGGCAGCCGAAATAGCTCTCATGCGCGGAGAGATCGTCCGGGGCGGAATGCTTGAAGTAGACGGCGTCCGGCGAAAACGGCCCCTGCGCCACTTCCCGGCTGATCTGCGTGACCGCGACGATGGTCTGTTCGTTCGACAGGCGCATGCCGAGATGGCGCGCGCCGGCGCGGTTGAGGGTCATGAAGAACCGGCCGCCTTCCTCGACGCATTCATAGGTGGAAACGCTGGTCAGCACCCGCGCATAGCGTTCCGACCGCTGGTAGGAACCGTGCAGATCGATCGCCGATTTCCACGCCAGCCCGAACGCGCCGTAGTCGTCGCAGCGCATGGTAGAGCCGACGCGGATCGGCACGGACGCGCCGTGCGGATCCTCCCGGGCAACCCGCTCGCACAGCGCGTAGTAGTCCGTGTCCGGCACCATCTGCTTCGGATCGACGGGGGCATCCGGATCAACGCCGACGGACTGAAAAAGCACGCGCCTGCGCGCGCCCCCGCTAGGGTCCGCCGCGGTCACCGCATCAATCACCTTTTGCGCGAACAACGCCGATATCTGTCCCATGGCGGAAAGTATAGCGGAGGGGAAGGAAAGTTCGAGATGGGCGTCAAGTTGTTGGTTTGGGTGACACGGCAAAATGAGAAAAATCACCCGCGGCCTCGACACATGTCGCATGTCGAGTCCTTCAGGTATGCTTCGTTGAAAAGGGGGATCTGAAGTGTCAGTTGCGAAACCAGGCGGTGCAGCGCAGCGGGTTTTCCGCTTGAATCGGCATTTGGTGTGCCTTGTGGGAGTATTTGCGCTGCTTATGTTCGCCGCGTATTCGGACGCCGCGGGCCAGGACAAGTTCATTTTCAAGGCCGACAACGGCGGGCTCCCCTTCGAGCCGCATGGATTTGGCGCCCTGTCCAATGCGAGGCAGCCGGGTCCGGACGTTCTCGGCGCAGAAGGTCAGGGCGATTATTCGCTGTATCTGAGTTCGTTTTCGCTGGTGACCCCGGAAAGGGACCTGTCCGGTCTCTGGACGGTTTTTCGCGTGACCCAGGTCATGTGCCGCGCGCTTTACCGGGGCGAGAAGAACCTTGTTGAAGCGGCGCCGAAGGGGTTCGTCATCGCCCGAGACGACATTCACGGCCTGGGTTTTGAAAGACCGGGATGGAAGGGAGAATCCTTTGCCGTCACCAGAACCGGAGACAGCGAACGGGACGCCGCCGGCGGTCATCCGTTCTGGAGCGTACGTTACGATGATGCGGGCCGTCTCGAATCCTGTGGCGTGAAGCTTGTCTCGGTGACGCAAGAAGCGGACGCTGCCGGGCAAGACCCGGACTACGATGCCGCTGTCCGCTTTCTCTATGTGGGCATGCCTCAGATTTTTTTCGGGATCATCACCGAGCCGGTCATGGCCGGTGTCCACCCGCCCGGTCCCGGCGATGCGATCACGGTGATGGCTCCCTGTGGCGGCGCATGGTGCCGGATCTCGACCCTTTACCAATTCAGCCCGGAGCGTTGGTACGTGAGTTCAAGGATCGGGTTCGGCAATCCGCTGGGGCTTGAGCAAACACCCTAGGTGTGGAGCTCAAGAAGGCTGTTCACGTTCAGCACGCCCGCCTTGTGTCAAAGCCGTATCCGCTTCTCACTCTCAGGATCGAAGAGATAGAGATGATCCGGGTTGAGGCTGAGGCCGACGACGTCGTCCTGGTCCTTGCGCAGGTGCCGGTCGCCACGGGCGATCACCCGCTGTTGGCCCCACTCGACGGTCAGGAAAGAAGCCTCTCCGGTGTTTTCGAAGGCATAGATCGGTGCGTCGATATCCCCGGCGCCCGCCTCGTGCACGTTGATGTCGTCCGCGCGCACGCCCAGGACGACATCGTCCCTGTCTCCGGTGGCGATCGGTGCGAGGCGCAGGCCGTTTTCGGTGAGGAAGTGACCGTCCCTGACACTGCCACGTACGAGGTTCATAGCCGGAGATCCGATGAACCCGGCAACGAAGAGATTGGCCGGGTCGTTGTAGATCTCGTCCGGCGTTCCGAGCTGCTGGATGACCCCGTGCTTCATCACGGCAACCCGGTCGGCCAGCGTCATCGCCTCGATCTGGTCATGCGTGACATAGACGGTCGTCACTTTCAGTTCCCGGCTGAGATGTTTCAGTTCGGCGCGCATGGTCACCCGCAGCTTGGCGTCGAGATTCGACAGTGGCTCGTCCATCAGGAACACTTTCGGCGTGCGCACGATCGCGCGGGCAAGCGCGACGCGCTGACGCTGCCCGCCCGATAACGCCTTGGGCTTGCGGTCGAGAAACTGGGTCAGTTCCACTTGCTCCGCCGCGCGCTCCACCCGGGGGCGGATTTCGGCCTTCGGCGTGCCGCGCACCTTCAGCGGGTAGGCGATGTTGTCGAAGATCGTCATGTGCGGATAAAGGCCGTAGTTTTGAAAGACCATGGCAACGTCCCGGTCCTTCGGCAGGTCGTCATTGACGACCCGGTCCCCGATCCGGATCTCGCCCGAGGTCGGCTCCTCCAGCCCGGCGATCATCCGCATGGTCGTCGTCTTGCCGCAGCCCGACGGCCCGAGCAGCACCAGGAATTCCTTGTCGTGGATGTCGAGGGACTGGTTGTCGACGCCGACAAAATCGCCCCAGCGCTTGGTCAGGTTCTTGAGGATCACCTCGGCCATTTACCGCACCGCTCCCATGGTCATGCCCTGTACGAAATATTTCCGGATGATAAGCGCCAGAACGAACATCGGCGCCATGATGATGATCCCGGCCGCGGACAGGAGGTTCCAGAGGTCGCCTTCTTCCCCCTTGAACAGGGCCAGCCCGATCGGCAGCGTCACCGCGTCCTTGTTGGTGAGAATGAGCGCGAACAGGAACTCGTTCCACGCGATGATGAAGCAGAAGATCGCAGCCGTGAGCAGCCCCGGCGCCGCCATGGGCAGAACGATGTTGCGGATCACCTGGAGCCGCGAGGAGCCGTCCACCATGGCGGCCTCTTCGGTATCCATCGGGATCCCGTCGATGAACCCCTTGATCATCCAGATCGCGAAGGGCATCACGATGGCGAGATTCACCAGGATCAGGCCGAGGCGGGTGTCCAGGAGCCCGACATCGCGGAACATGACGAAGAACGGCAGGATGATCACGACTGCCGGGACGAACTGGGTCGCCAGGATCATCACCAGCATCGTCGTCTCGCCGCGCAGGCGGAACCGGCTGAAGGAATAGGCGGCGCAGGTGGCGATCGGGATGGCGAAGACCACCGTGACGAAGGCGACCACGGTGGAGTTGTAGAGCTTTTCGCCGAGCCGGTAGGGGTCGTCGAAAACGGTGCCGAAATTCTCCAGCGTCGGCCGGAAGAACAGTTTGAGCTGGTAGACATCCACGTGCGTCTTGAACGCCGCCAGGAAGATCCAGACGATCGGAACCAGCATGATGAAGGTGGCGATCAGGATCAGGGTCAGCTGAACCGCGTTCCAGAACTGTTTGCGTTGCCTGCCGGTCATGTCAGTCCTTCCGGAAAACGTATCTCGCGTAGAGATATGTCAGGAGGATCATCGGAATGACCATCAGCCAGGCGACGGAGGCCGCGTATCCGATCTGGCCGTATTTCATCCCGTTGAAATAGATGTAGTGGCTGAGCGTCTGGGTGGCCGTTCCCGGTCCGCCATTGGTCAGCATGAAGATCTGGTCGAAGGTCTTGAGCGAGAAGATCGATTTCAGGATGATCACGACCGCGAGCACCGGGGCGAGCTGCGGCAGCGTGATGTCCCTGAAGACCCGCCACCCGGATGCGCCGTCGACCTGGGCAGCCTCGATCGTGTCCTGCGGGACGGAAGCCAGCCCGCCGATCAGGACCAGTGTCAGGAACGGGATCCAGCCCCAGACATCGGCCATGACGCACACCGCGAAGGCAAGCGTCGGGTCGGCGAGCCAGCTGACATCGGCGAGCGGCGGCATCACCGCGCCGAAAAAGGCGTCGAACAGCCCGAATTCGGGATTGAACATGAAGCGGAACGAGACCCCGATCAGCGCCGGCGACATGGCGAAAGGCAGGATCAGAAGCGTCTGAACGCCCGAGCGCAGCCGCCCGCCTGGCGCCAGCAGAAGGGCCAGCCCCAGCGCCAGCAGTGTCGTCAGACCCACCGTGAGGAGGGTGTAGATGCCGGTGACCCAGACCGAATTCCAGAAGGCGGGCTCTTCGAAGAAGGCCCAGGTGTAGTTTTCCAGGCCGATATACTGGTCGAGCGAGCCGGGCCGGTTCAGCCGCCCGACGGTTGCCGACAGGCGTGCGCTCTCCATCAGCGGCCAGATCGCGGTCGCAAAAACCACCATCACTGCCGGAAGCACCAGCACGTATTTGAGTGTGTTGTCGCGCATGGGATTGCGTGCCCCCCTCCTGGGCGGAGAGGGGCTTTCGGACCTTACTGGATGCAGCCGGAGCGGCGAAGAACGCGGGTCGCCTGCTCGGCGGCGCCGGTCATGAGTTCGCGGACGTCTCCGCCTGCCGCAGCTTCCGCGATGGCTGCGGACAACAGATCGCCGACCTCGGGCCATTCGGCGATTTGCGGCATGATGTCGGATTCCTTCAGGGAATCCCAGGCAGCCGCCTGGATGCCGTCATTGGCGGCGTTCACGTCCGGATCCTGCAGCGAGGAGATGTGCGTGACCACGTTGTTGACGATCGGCTTGCCGGCAACTTCTCGCTCAACCGCGTTGGCCTTGTCCATCTCCGGGTTGGAGAGCCACTTCATGAACTCCCAGGCCGCATCCTTGTTCTTGGAATACTCGGAGATCGAGAACGGCATGGAGATGGCGTAGGTTTTCGTGGCACCCTGATAGGCAGGCATGCCGCTGAACGCGACCTGGTCCTTGGTCAGCGTGCTGGAATCCGGATTGTGGAAACCGGAATATGCCCACCACCAGACGGGGATCATTGCCGATTTGCCCTGCATGAACGACTGGCGTGCGTCCTGTTCGACAAAGGCCACGGAATTCGGATTGGTGACTTCATGCACCGTGTGCAGGGCGATGTAGTCTTCCGTTGCCTTCAGGGCTTCCTCCGTGGTCCAGGCCGGTGTGCAATTGTCATTGAAGACATCGCCGCCGGCGGCCCATAGGAAGTTCAGCCAGATGAACAGGTTCTGCCTGTTGCCGTCATTGTTGAAATAGAGCGCGAGCGGCGCGATGTCCGGATTGCTTTCCTTCAGCTCCTTGCCGATGCGAACCACGTCCTCCCAGGTCTTGGGCGGTTCGGAAATGAGGTCCGCGCGGTAGAACATGAGCTGGGGATGGGCGCGCAGCGGAAACCCGAGGGTCTTGCCCTCGAATTGGGCCGACCTCGCAAACGCGGCCGGGTAGCGGTCCATCGAGATGCCGTCGCGCGCCATCAGCTCATCGATCGGCATCAGCCAGTGCGCGTTGGGCGGTCCCCAGCTGTCGAGATAGTTGACCACGTCGAAGGTGCCGTTCGCGGCGATGCCCTCGGCGTTGATTTTCTCCTGAAGGCTGCCGAAGGGAATGAAGGTCCACTCGGTTTCGATACCGGTCAGTTCGGTGAACTCGCCGTCGCGCAGCATCAGCCCGTCGAATTGGGGCGTGACGACGCTCAGGATGTTCAGCTTGGTACCATCGAATGGTTTGCCGGCCGTCAGGCCGTGGGGCAGGTCTTCGGCAGTGGCCTGAGGCACACTCCATGCCAGTCCCGCGGCCGTCACTGCCGCAAGAAGTGTCCGTCTGTTCATTGTTCAGTTTCCTCCCAGGATCGTGCGGTTGACCGCAATTTCCAAAGGCAGGGTAGCACGTTTGCATACGAATGCAAAAAAGATTTACTCTAGGTAATCCATTGTGCATTGCGTGGTGGCGCTCAATGAAAATCCCGGCTCGGGAACAGTTTCTTCGCCTGGTCGCGCGGGTGCATGGCGCGGGGCTTGGGAGCGGCTGACTTGAGATGCACCGGCACCTCGTCTGTCTTGCCGGTCATCTGGCCTAGGACCTCGTCATTGGGATGGCCGAGCAGGGCGAGCTTGTGCGAGCAGTCCTCGATGTGATCGGCGATCAGGTGGACGACGATGCCTTCGCGCTCCAGCCGTCCGGTCACTTTCAGGAGCCGTCCGCCGATGACGGCGGCGCGGAACTTCTCGTACATCTTCGGCCAGACGACCACGTTGGAAACCCCGGTCTCGTCCTCCAGCGTGATGAAGATGACGCCCGAGGCCGTGCCGGGGCGCTGGCGGGTGATGACAAGACCGGCGACGGAAACGCGCCGGGCCTCGTAAGGCGTGAGCCGCGCAAGCCGGTCATGGGGCGTCAGCTGCGGGATATGCGGGCGCAGCAATTCCATCGGGTGGGCGCGCAGGGTCAGGCGGGTGGAAAGATAATCCTCCACCACCTCCTGGCCGAGATGCATGGCGGGCAGGAGCACATCCGGCTCGAAGATCGCCTCGCCGTCGATCGGGTCGTTGAACAGCGGCAGCGGCTTCGGGCTGCGGATGGTTTTCACCTGCCACAGCGCATCCCTGCGGCTGAGGCCCATGCCGGCAAAGGCGTCGGCCTCCGCGAGGCGTTCCAGCGTTGCCGGTGGCACGCCGGTCCTGAGCCAGAGCGTCTCGGTATCCGGATAGCCGTTGCCGCGCGCCGCCACGATCCAGTCGGCATCCTCCTCGCGCATGCCCTTGATCTGGCGGAAGCCGAGCCTGAGCGCCAGCGCGCCGTCGCTGCGCCGCTCCAGCGTGTTGTCCCAAAGGCTCGTGTTGACGCAGATCGGCCGCACCTCGACCTGGTGTTCGCGGGCATCGCGCACGATCTGCGCCGGGGCATAGAAGCCCATCGGCTGCGAGTTCAGGAGCGCGCAGGCGAACTCGGCCGGGTAATGGCATTTGAGATAGGCCGAGACATAGGCGAGCATGGCAAAGGCGGCCGCATGGCTTTCGGGAAAGCCGTATTCGCCGAACCCCTCGATCTGGCCGAAGCAGCTTTCGGCGAACTCCCGGTCATAACAGCGCCGGATCATGCCGGCGATGAACTTCTCGCGCAGCTGGCCGATCGTGCCCATGCGCCGGAAGGTCGCCATGGAGCGGCGCAGCTTGTCGGCTTCCGAGGGAGTGAAACCGGCGGCGACGACGGCGATCTGCATGGCCTGTTCCTGGAACAGCGGCACGCCGAGTGTCTTGCCGAGCACCTCCTCCAGTTCCTTCGACGGAAACCGGACCGGCTCCTTGCCCTGGCGGCGGTTGATGTAGGGATGCACCATGCCGCCCTGGATCGGGCCGGGGCGCACGATCGCCACCTCGATGACGAGATCGTAGAATTCGCGCGGGCGCATACGCGGCAGGAAATTCATCTGCGCCCGGCTTTCCACCTGGAACACGCCGATCGCATCGGCCTTGCACAGCATGTCATAGGTGGCCGTGTCGGCCTGGGGCACGGTGCCCAGGGTAAACGCCCGGTCATGATGGCTGTCGATCAGGTCGAAACACTTGCGGATGCAGGTCAGCATGCCGAGGCTGAGCATGTCGACCTTGAGGATGCCGAGCGCGTCGATATCGTCCTTGTCCCATTCGATCACCGTGCGGTTTTCCATCGCCGCGTTCTCGATCGGGCAGAGCGCGTCGAGCCTGCCTTGCGTGATCACGAAGCCGCCGACATGCTGGCTGAGATGGCGCGGAAAGCCGATGATTTCCCGGATGAGCTCGATCGTCTGGGCAATGCGCCGGTTCTCCAGATCCAGTCCGAGCTCCTTCATCCGCGCATCGTCCGGCCCGCTGTTGGAACTGCCCCAGATCTGGCCGGAGAGCGCCGCGGTCACATCCGCGTTCAGCCCCATCACCTTGCCGACCTCGCGGATGGCCGCACGGGTGCGGAAATGGATCACCGTGGCGCAGAGCCCGGCCCGGTGGCGGCCGTATTTCTCGTAGACATACTGAATCACCTCCTCGCGCCGCTCGTGTTCGAAATCGACGTCGATATCCGGCGGTTCGCCCCTGTGCTCGGAAATGAAGCGTTCCGAGACCATGGTGATGGTTTCCGGCCCGACATCGGTGATGCCGAGCGCGTAGCAGATGATCGAATTGGCCGCCGAGCCGCGCCCCTGGCACAGGATATGCCGGCTGCGGGCGAAGCGGATGATGTCATGCACCGTCAGGAAATAGGCGGCGAACTTGAGTTTGCGGATCAGCCGCAATTCCTTGTGCGCCAGGTTTTGCGCATGCTCCGGTACACCGGCGGGATAGCGCATCTCCAGGCCTTCGAAGGTCAGCCGCTCCAGCCGCTCCTGCGGTTCTTGCCCGTCGGTGATCTCGTCCGGATATTCATAGGAGAGTTCCGACAGGTCGAAGCTGCAGCGCGTGGCGATTTCGACCGTGCGCCGGAGGGCTGCCGGGTGGTGGCGGTAGAGGCGGGTCATGTCGGCGGCCGACTTCAGCCGCCGCTCGCCATTGGGCAGCGCCCGCGTGCCGATCTCGTCGATGGTGCAGCCTTCGCGCAGGCAGGTCAGCACGTCGGCAAGCCGCCGCCGTCCGGCATGATGCATCATGACATCGCCGACCGCGACCATGGGGGTTGCGAGAGAATGGGCCACTTTCGCGCAGGCGCGGAACCAGGCCTGGTCGGTGCCGTCATACCGGGGCGCTGCCCCCAGGAACACGTGGCCCGGAACTTCCTGGCGCAGCGTGCGGATATGATCCCGGGCGGTTTTCGAAAAGGCCTCCTGCGTGTGGCCGCCCTGGGGCAGGGCGATGAAGATGAGACCCTCGGAGAACTTGACCACATCCTCGAAGTCCAGGTGGCAGTCCCCCTTTTCCGCCCGCCGCTTGCCGAGGGTCAGCAACTGGCTGAGCCGTTCATAGGCGGCCCGGCCGGTCGGCAGGGCGACGAAATCGACCGGGCTGTCGGTGAGCACCAGCCGGGCGCCGACGATCAGCCGCGGCAGTTTCAGCACCTCCGGCACGGGCAGGGGCGGGATCTCGTTTGTCTGCTGCCGGGAGGAGGCGTCGATCTGCGAATGGGAGCGTACGGGCACGCCGCCTTCGCTTGCCGCGCGCCTGATTTCCTTGAGCGCCGAATAGGCCCGGACAACACCGGCCAGGGAATTCCAGTCGGTGATCGCAATCGCCTCAAGCCCGAGTTCCGCCGCCCGCGTGACAAGCTCTTCCGGGTGGGAGGCTCCGCGCAGGAAGGTGAAATTGGACGTAACCGTCAACTCCGCATGCCGGGGAACATCCCAGTGCAGGCTCTCCGGTGAGACGTGAGAGGTCATCGGCGGACCTCCTGCTTTCTTGCCGGGGCTTGCCCCAGGAGCCGGACAGCCCTGTTGTCTCCGTGCTGCCCCGGCCCTGAGCCGGGGCCTTTAGAACACAGGTGGTGTGTTGGTCCCGGCTCAAGGCCGGGACGGCAGGATTTTTTGATGTCATCCCCGATCAGGCCGGTGAGGATCGTCGAAGGTTGAGACCGGGCAGAATGTATCGGTCGAAAGTCTTTTTTCGCGTCACCGAACAGAAAACCCTCATCCTGAGGAGGACCTGGAGGTTCGTCTCGAAGGATGGGCCACACGGCCCTGACCCTGCCGCCCATCCTTCGAGACAGCGCTGCGCGCTTCCGCAGGATGAGGAGGATTTTGCGGCACGGCTTTTGGGGCGGCCGAATTGTCCGGGCAGACATCATCCGGAGCACTCCCACCTTTCCATCGTCATCCCGGACGCAGTGAAGCGGAGATCCGGGATCGGGGAACCCGGGAACGCCGGTAAGGCAACGGGAAAAGCCGCTGGACCTGGGTCTCCCCGGTCCCGGCCCGCGCTGTGTTTGGCCGGGATGAGTTTCATGGAACGGGAGTACACCCGATGCGCCGCCCCGGCCTTGAGCCGGGGACATCTCCAGGGTGTCTCGCACAGAGGTCCCGGCTCAGGGCCGGGACGGCGGGAAGAAAAGGAGAGGGCAGAAAGAAACATCAGCCGAACTCCCCCTGCACATACCAGCCGGGGTTCTGCGGCGTGTGGAACAGCCACAGGCGCTGGCCCTGGCCCGTGGCGATGCGCCAGTAGTCGCGCAGGCCCCGTGTCCAGTCGTCGTCGCCTTCCCACCAGGCCGGCGTGATCCGTTCCGGGCCTTCGGCCTGAAGCGTCGTCAGGGCGCGGCCGCGCCAGCGGAAGCGGGGCGGCGGTGTGGTGCCGGCCCCGGTGATCGGTTCGGGAGGGAAAAGACGCAACGGACGCGGACGCCGGTAGGGCCATGAGCGGACCGGCGTGCTGTAGGCCGCAGGCACCAGCTTGAAGCTGCGTTCCGGAATATGGCTGTCGACCGGGGTGAAGCGCTGGATATTTTCCAGCCCGATGCGGTTGCCGAGCTGGGTGATCAGATCGGCGAGGCTGTCCTTTTCCAGGGTCTGCGACGGGGTCAGCTGACGGGGACCGAGCTCTTCCACCCGGGTGGCTTCCAGGCGGATCATGTCGATGCCGTAGCCGGCATCGACCGCGCTGACCCCGCGTTCGAACAGGGCCAGCATCCGGTCGCCGTCGCGCATCGGCCGGGCCAGGCGCAGTTCGACCGACTGGTTTTCCTGGTCCACCCTGCGGAAGGTCAGTTTCAGGCTGCGGGCGCCTTTTTGGGCCGTGTCCAGCTGTTCGCACAAATGGCCGATCAGCCGTTCCGCCCCGGCCATGACGTCGTCCACAAGGCCGATCGGCTCGGGCAGGGTCATGCGCACGGCGAAGCTGATATCTTCCTTCAAGGGAGAGATCTGTTCGGGGAGAGTGCCGAGCGCCTGGTCGAGGCGGCGCAGCACCTCCGGATCGTAGCGCCGCGCCACGCTCGCCCGCGGCAGGTTGTAAAGATCGGAGACGGTGGCAATGCCGAGCCGCTCCAGGCTGGTGCAGGTCTGGTCGGCAAGGCGCAGGGCCGCCAGCGGCAGCGGGCCGATACGGGCAAGCGTTTCACCCGGTCCGGCGATGCCTTCGGCAAAGCGGGCCAGTGCCCAGGCCGTGCCCGGCGTGGAGGCAAGGCCAAGCCTTGCGGTGAGACCGGCCCGCGCGAGGCGGGCGCGGATATCGTCAAGAAGGGGAGCTTCGCCCCCCATCAGATGCGCCGACCCGGTGATGTCCAGGAACAGGCCGTTCAGCCCGTCGAGACCGACCCAGGGACAGTAGCGGGTCGCCCACCGGGCCAGCAGGCGTAGAAAACGCTGGTCGGCCTTCGGGTCGGCGGGCCGGGTCAGCAGCCCGGGGCAGAAGCTTCTGGCATGGACAAGCGTGATGCCCCTGTTGAGACCGGCACCTTCCGCGCGCGGGCACAGGTCGTAGACGCGTTCGGAATTGCGGTCGTAAAGGGTCAGGGCAAAGGCGCGTCAACGGGATTGGCGCGGAGCGAACGCTCAGCTGCCAGCCTCGGAAACCACAATGACACGATGCGCCGCTGCATCCCAACGCACTACCCACTCTGACAATGTTCCTGTTTTGTTCTTTATAATCGACCACAGCCAGGGAGTCGAGTCGTGGTCATTTTGCCAAGGGCCGGTTGATGGGGGCGTGTCCCTGCCATGCGCACCGGGCGCGGGCAGGCCGCTGCAGCGCCATCTTGTCTCCGCCGCGTTGCTGCCACCGCCTTCCGGCACCAGAAGAAGCGCCGTCGTACCGCCGGTTTCGGCGGCCAGCTGCAGCCTGCGGCCCTCCGTCAGCCCGATCGGATCGGTGATCTCGGCGACCACAAGCCCCACCGCACCGGACCGGAGCGCGGTTTCCGCACTGGCAAGGACATTCAGCGGCGTATCGGCGCGGGTGATCAAAAGCTTGCCCGGATCGCAATAGGGCGCAAGCCCTTCCGGGTTGACCACAGGGCGCCAGCGTTCCGACACCCAGACCACCGGACCGCTTGCCTGGCCGGCCGTGATCGCCGCAAAGACCAGTCCGCCTTCTCCGCACACTTCATGGGCGCGGGCGCGTTTCAGCGGATAGGCGGAGGAAAACGGCAGGGACATGATCTGGTGGCAATGGCATCGGGTTGACAGTCCCTGTTGAACATAAGGCCAACCGCGTTCCCGTCAAAGCCGGATTTTGTGCCGCGCGAATCGCACCCGGTCACAGCGGGCGCGTCTCACCGGAAATCCGTCGTTTCACGGCAAAATACACTGTCATTGTTTCTTCGGACGGGTGGCGCCGAAGCTTCCAGTAAGCCGACTAAGCTTTCAATCGGGCCGTGGCAGGCAGCGGCAAAAGAGTGTTGCAAAGGGCGCATGCCAAGGCGGCCGCTTGGTCAGTTTTCCTGAAAATGCGATTGAGAAAACCTTCGATTTCCGGACCGCGGCAAGATAGGTGCAAAGTAAAGCCCGTTCTCGATTGCGGACGCGGTTAAGGCGTGTTTAAATGTTCATATGAGCGTCATACAACGTTCATATGAAAACAATACGAAACGCAGGCGTTATCGTTTCAGGTGCCGGAAAAGCCGTTGCGGCACCGAGAGAACAAACTGCTGACCGGGGCATATCGCCCTCCAATGTGGGAGCAAATAAACATGGCTTATCGTAAGACCGTCGCCAGCCTCGTTGCTGCGGCTGCCCTTCTGGGAACATCCTCCGCTTCTTATGCGGCAACAGACATTGCCTGGTGGCACGCAATGGGCGGCCGTCTCGGTGAAGTCGTTGTCGACATCGCAAACGGCTTCAACGCCGACCAGAGTGCCTGCAAGATCACCCCGGTCTACAAGGGCACCTACGAAGAGACCCTGACGTCCGGTATCGCCGCGTTCCGTGCAGGCGAACAGCCGAACATCCTGCAGGTCTTCGATGCGGGCGCAGCGACCATCATCGGCGCCAAGGGTGCGGTCATCCCGGCTCAGGACATTCTTGAAAACGCCGGCGTTGGCTTCAACATCGAAGACTACATCGAAGGTGTCCGCAACTTCTACGCCGACAGCGACGGCAAGATGATCGGCATGCCGTTCAACTCGTCTACGCCTATCCTCTACTACAACGAGGAAGCTCTGGAAAAAGCAGGCGTTGAAGCTCCGAAAACTTGGGAAGAATTCCAGGAGATTGCTCCCAAGCTGAAAGAAGCCGGCTATGTGCCGCTTGCCCAGTCCCACCTGCCGTGGATCTTCACCGAGAACTTCAAGTCCCGTCATAACCTTCAGTTCGCGACCAACAACAACGGTTACGACGGTTCCAAGGACACCAAGCTGGTATTCGGTGAGCCGATCAAGAACCACTTCACCGCCGTCAAAGGCTGGCTGGACGACGGCATGTTCGGTTACTACGGTACCGGCTGGGGCGACAACCAGACCCCGTTCAACGAAGGCAAGGTTGCCATGTGGCTCGGTTCTTCGGGTTCCTTCGGCGGCATCCAGAAAACCGTCGAGTTCCCGTTCTCCGCAACCTACCTGCCTTACTGGGATGCAGTTGACGGCGCCGGCACCGGCACATTCATCGGTGGCGCGGCCCTGTTTTCCATGGCCGGCAAGCCGGACGATGAAAACAAGTGCGTTGCATCCTTCTTCGAGTACCTGACCTCCCCGGAAGTCCAGTACATGTGGCACAAGGAAACCGGCTATGTGCCGATCACGAATGCCGCTTACGAACTTGCCAAGAAGGACGGCTACTACGAGAGCACCCCGGCCGCTGAAATCGGCATCAAGCAGCTGACCCTGCCGGGCGGCGACTGGACCAAGGGCTACCGCATGGGTTTCTACGTCCAGATCCGCGACGTCATGAACCGCGAGTACGGCAAGATCCTGTCCGGTGAAACCTCTGTTGAAGACGCATTTGCTGCCATCGAAGACGAAGGCAACAAGCTTCTTGAGCGTTTCTCCAAGACCACCGGCAACTGAGCCGGACGGACCACTTGTCCTGGGGGCGCATCACCTGCGCCCCCATTTCCATGCTCATGAAGCGGGCCGGCCTGGTGACAGCCCGTTTTCCCGCCCCCGGCGGTCGAGCAACAATCAGGTCGCGGCCATATGAAAAAAGTCCAGTTCAAGTCCCCGTTGCTGCCTTATCTGCTGCTTCTGCCGCAGCTGGCCATCGTGACGATCTTCTTCCTGTGGCCGGCGGCCGAGGCGGTGCGCTCGTCCTTCTATCTTGAAGATCCCTTCGGCTTCGGGTCGACCTTTGTCGGCATCGACAACTTCACGGACACGCTGACGTCGTCCGACTATGGCCGGGTCGCGCGCTTCACCGCCGTCTTCACGTTTTTCGTGACCTTCCTGTCACTTGGCATTGCCCTTCTCTTGGCGGTCAAGGCGGACAAGGTCATCCGCGGCGCGTCCAGCTACAAGACGCTGCTGATGTGGGTCTACGCGGTTGCGCCTCCGGTGGCCGGCCTGATCGGTGTGCTCCTGTTCGACCAGCACGTCGGGCCGATCGTCGATTTCTTCGCCATGTTCGGCTGGAAGATGCAGATCGGCGTCAACTATTTCGACACCAGTTTCGCCATGATCGTCACCTCGGTCTGGAAGCAGATCCCGGTCAATTTCATCTTCTTCCTGTCCGGCTTGCAGGGCATTTCCAAATCCGTTCAGGAAGCGGCCAGCATCGACTGCCGCTCCGGCATGCGCAGGTTCTGGACCGTCAC
This sequence comes from Roseibium sp., assembly GCF_965232425.1. GTDB lineage: Bacteria > Pseudomonadota > Alphaproteobacteria > Rhizobiales > Stappiaceae > Roseibium. The sequence goes on along the minus strand of NZ_OZ246971.1, from coordinate 1,565,918 downwards.
CTTCCCGCTTCTGGCACCGACCGGGTTCTTCCTTCTGATCATCAACATCACCTATGCCTTCTTCGACACGTTCGGCATCATCGACGTGATGGTGAAGGGCGAGCCGGGCAACAACCCGGTGACCCTTGTCTACAAGGTCTATCTCGACGGGTTCCGGGGCAATGACCTGGGCGGCTCGTCGGCACAGTCCGTCATCCTGATGGCCCTGGTGTTCATCCTGACAATCATACAGTTCCGCCTGATCGAGCGGCGTGTGCATTACACGTGAGGAGCCGGAAATGAAAAAGAACCAGATCTGGGACCACGTCATTCTGCTTGTCGGCGTCTTCTTCATGGTCTCGCCGGTCGTTCTGACCCTCATGACGAGCACGCACGATGCCATCACGGTCTACAAGGAAGGCGTTCAGTTCCTTCCCGGCGGCAAGTTCCTCGAAAACTACGAAACGGTCCTGTTCCAGGCCGGCGGCTTCACCAAGGAAGTCGACGGCTTCGTGATGCTCAAAAACTCGATGATCCTCGGCCTCGGCTTTGCCATCGGCAAGATCATCATTTCGATGCTCGCGGCCTACGCGATCGTCTATTTCCGTTTCCCGATGGCCTCGCTCTGCTTCTGGATCATCTTCGCGACCCTGCTGCTTCCCCTGGAAGTCCGCATCCTGCCGTCCTACGAGATCGTCCAGCAGCTCGGCATGGTGAACACCTATTCGGGACTGATCGTCCCGCTGATCGCGTCGGCGACAGGGACCTTCTTCTTCCGTCAGTTCTTCCTGTCGGTTCCCGATGAACTCCTGGAAGCGGCGCGTATCGACGGTGCCGGTCCGTGGAAGTTCTTCAAGGATATCCTGGTGCCGCTGTCACAGACCATGATCGCCGCAATCTTCATCATCATGTTCGTCTTTGGCTGGAACCAGTATCTGTGGCCGACCCTGATGACGACGGATGAGAGCCTGTTCACGCTGGTGCGCGGCATCAAGCAGATCCTGCAGGTCTGGGTTGGTGCCCAGATTCCGGCCTTCAACGAGGCAATGGCGCTGGCGATCCTCGCGATCGTTCCGCCCGTGCTCATCGTGGTCATTTTCCAGAGCTGGTTCGTCAAGGGGCTCGTCGAGAGCGACAAGTGAGAAACTAGAGGTAACTTATGTCAACGATTACTCTCGACGCCGTCCGGAAGGTGTATGCGGGCAATGTGGAAGCCGTCAAAGGCGTCTCCATCGATATTGCCGACGGCGAGTTCATCGTGCTTGTCGGGCCGTCCGGCTGCGGCAAGTCGACCCTGCTGCGCATGATCGCCGGCCTGGAAGACATCACGACGGGCGAATGCAAGATCGGCGACCGGCTCGTCAATGATGTCGACCCGGCCGATCGCGACATTGCCATGGTGTTCCAGAACTACGCGCTCTATCCGCACATGTCGGTCTACAACAACCTGGCCTATGGTCTGAAGAACCGCGGCATGGCCAAGGACGAGATCGACCGCCGCGTGAAGGAAGCTGCCCGCATTCTCGAAATCGGCGACTTTCTCGACCGCAGGCCGCGGCAGCTGTCCGGTGGTCAGCGCCAGCGCGTTGCCATGGGCCGCGCCATCGTGCGCGAACCCGCCGCGTTCCTGTTCGACGAACCGCTGTCCAACCTGGACGCCAAGCTGCGCGTCCAGATGCGTGTCGAGATCAAGCGCCTGCAGCGCTCGCTCGGCACCACCAGCGTCTATGTCACCCACGACCAGCTGGAAGCCATGACCCTGGCCGACCGCCTGATCGTCCTGAATGGCGGCAACATCGAACAGATCGGTGCCCCGATCGAAGTCTACGACAAGCCGGCCTCGACTTTCGTTGCCAGTTTCATCGGTTCGCCGGCCATGAACCTCCTGAAGGTCAAGGCAGGGGAAAACGGTCTTGCCGGGGAAGAAGGCGGCGGTCTGTCCGGTCAGAACACCAAGGGACGGGACCGCTACACGATCGGCATCCGGCCGGAACATCTGGAAGTCACAGATGCGCCGGGCACCGGCGACGGCGTTTCGCTGGAAGTGACCGTGAATGTTCTGGAGCCGATCGGTGCGGAGAGCTTCCTTTATTGCAGCCTCGTGGATGACGGACCGGAAATCGTCGTGCGCGTCTCCAGCCACGCCAAACATGAGCCGGGCGAAAAACTGTTCCTTCATGCCGCCGCCGAAAACGTGCATTTCTTCGACGTGGACACAGGACGCCGGATCGACTGAAGGTCGTCAGACTTCGGACGGGTAGCGAACGAGGGTGCTGTCCGTTTCGAAAAGGCCACTCCGGGAAACCGGGGTGGCCTTTTGGTTTCATCCTGACGGTCCTTGTCAGGAGAGTGGCAGGAAGAGGCTGGGACAGAACGTCAGCTTCTGGCAAAGACTGGGGAAACAAACCGTCACACGCAAGGACCGACGATGGAACCATTCAAGAACAAGATCTCGCCGGATCTCGTAACGTGCCTCGGGCTGCATATCGAACGGCATCTGGAAGGGTTCGACCGCGCGTCCTACGAAGCCGCGATCCTGGGCAAACTGGAAAAGCTCGAACTGAAACAGCGCGCGCGGCTGATCGCCGACCAGACCGGCAAGATCCTCCCCGAAACCCTGGACGCAAAGTTCCACATTCTGAGATCGATCCTGCACCCGCTGGAAAACGAAGGCGTCGACCGGGCAAGCGATGACAAGGGCATCAGGGGCTGGGGCATGATGCCGCTCGGCATGGTCGTCACCGATTTTGGCCTGGAGGACTTCGACAAGTCCTTTGCGCTCCTGAAGGAAATGACCAAGCGCGCGACGGCCGAGTTCGAAGTGCGTCCGTTTCTCGACAGGGATCAGGAGCGGGCGCTCGCCATCATGACGCCCTGGGTGAAGGACGACAGCGTCCATGTCCGCCGGCTCGTCTCCGAAGGCACCCGCCCGCGCCTGCCCTGGGGCATGCGGCTGAAGAAGCTCGTCGACGACCCGACACCGACCCTGCCGCTTCTGGAAGCGCTCAGGGACGATCCGGAAGACTATGTCCGCCGCTCCGTCGCCAATCACCTCAATGACATTGCCAAGGACCATCCGGACCTTGTCGCCGAGATTGCCAAGCGTTGGCTGAAAGGTGCCGGCAAAAACCGGCAGCAGCTGGTGCGCCACGCCTGCCGTTCCCTCATCAAGCAGGGCCATGCCGGAACGCTGACGGCCTTCGGATTGAATCCGCCGGAGATCCGTGTTGACGGCCCGCTGGTCAGGACACCGGCCGTAACTTACGGCAACGCGCTGTCCTTCGAAGTCGGGCTGACCTCCACGGCCCGGAAGCCGCAGGACCTCGTGATCGACTATCTGGTTCATTTCAAGAAAGCCAACGGAACGCGCGCGCCGAAAGTCTTCAAATGGACGAAGGTGAAACTGGAACCGGGAGAGACGGTGTCCCTGTCCCGCAATCATGCCATCCGTCCGATCACCACACGGGTCTACTACGGCGGAACCCAGGCCGTCAGCCTCCGGATCAACGGCAGGGATTTCGGCCATGCGGAGTTTGAGCTGGTGATGGATAGGGACTGAACTGCGAACCCAATCGCCGTCCCGGACAAGCGCCAGCGCAGATCCGGGACCGGAAAGCCGGGACGACTGCATCCGTTTTCCGAGAAGCTTCTGCCTCCCCGGTCCCTGCTCGCGCTCCGCTTGGCCGGGATGACGATGGTGAGGCAGGATCAAGTGAGCAAAGGAAAATCGAGTCTTGAAGAGGCCCGGCAACCTGTCCCGCAGGCCGGGTCACTCACACGTTGTCGTCCCGGTTTGCCGCGCAAGCGGCAAGACCGGGACCCAGTAGTCCGTAAGGTTCGCAATTGGTAAGAACGGTCAGACAAGAGTTTACTGGATCCCTGCCTTCGCAGGGATGACAACGGAAGACGGTGCCACAGACGTTTCCGCCTCACATCGGCAAGACCTCATCCTGAGGAAGGCAATAGGCCTGTCTCGAAGGATGGGCCGCAGGGCACAGAATTTGCCGCCCATCCTTCGAGACAGCGCTCACGCGCTTCCTCAGGATGAGGGGGATTCTGCAGGCCGTCTCCCGTCCCGGCACGGTGTCGGTGCAGACATTATGCGGTATCTCCATGCCTTCAACCGTCACCCCGGACGAACGCAAGTGAGATCCGGGGCCTACTCGCCTGTTGGCTTGCCATTTCGGGCGATTGTGTCCGCTTTTCTGCGTCCCTACAGAGCACTCTGAAAACGATTGGGTCCCGGATCTTCGCTCCGCTGCGTCCGGGATGACGGTCGCAGACTCCGCTCGCGACCTCTGACACCCAACTCAAAAACAGAGAAAGCGAATTCATAGGCTGGGATGACACTGCGCGAGCAGGCAATCCCTGTGTTCAGGACCAGTACTCGAATATCTCCACAAAATCGGTGGAGATTTGAATTTGCATTATCCCACCCGCGAAGCCGGAATTTTCTTTCAGTGAAAGCATATAAACGAATACGCTCCCTTCATGTGTGGACAGTTCTACAAAGTATGTTGATAGGTTTTCGGACAGTTTCTTTTTTCCGACATATCGGCACTGCGAGAACCCGTTCGGAAAATGTTCCCGCAACGGATTGATAAAGCCCGAATTCGAATCATTCATCGGAATACTTTTGCCTATTTCACGAATAAAACTGTCATAGTCGCCGGACAAAAGATCATTCACGAGCTGCGTTGTAATTCGATCGACGGGCTGATTTGTCTTCGCACAGCGTTTTTCTGCCTGAACGCTAGTAACAAAAACGAGCGATGCGAAAACAGAGAAGGTTATGTAGGTTGCAATGAGTCTCAGCACGATGGATCTCCGATCGGAGTTTCTATGACAGGCAGAATTCTAAATTCGCTTCGGCGGTGTCAACCCTGACATCTTTGTTGGTAGAACCATGCTGGGGAAGCGTTGCCAGACAGGCATTCCTGAAGAGGCTGACCTAGTATCTGTCTTCTTCACCCGTAATCTTCAGCATGAACTTGGCGAGATAAACCAGTCCCAGATAAACGGAAAAGAAAATCATAAACCCGTAAGCGAAACTAACGAAATATTGTCCCGGAAACAGATGCAAGAGCAGGTAGTAAACGAACCATCCAAATGCACAGGAAGCCACTTCCAGCACGTAGGAAAGGTCGCCAGCTTCCCGCTTTCTGCGAAAATAGGAAAAAAACAGGTAGAGGCACAGAAAGATAAAACAGCCTCCCAGTTTGCCTAAGCTCCTTGGATTGAGCTCGGTTTCCGAAAGCAGAAAATACAAAACACCAAATAAGACGGTCAGCGCGACTTCCAGCTTGGCATTCAGCGTTTTCATTTCACCCGATCCGCTTCAGCCGCAACATGCCCAGGATCCCGAGCGCCGGGCCGATGGCCATCAGGGCGAACATGCCCGGCCAGCCGATCAGGTCCGCACCGAGCGGCGTCAGCTGGACGGTGAAGAAGGTCAGCGCAAAGCCGAGGGCGGTCTGGAAGCTCATCAGGCTGCCGGCCTGTTCGGGCGGGGCGTAGTCGGCGACGAGGGCGGAGAACTGCGCGGAATCCGGCAGGATCGCCGCGCCCCAGACAAGCACGCACAGGATCGTCAGCCAGACGGGGCCGCCGAAGGTGAGGGCGGAGGCGACCGCGGCGGTGCCGCTGACGGCCATGGCCAGGATCGCGATATTGGCCTTGCCGACACGGTCGGCGACAATGCCGGCAAGGACGCTGGCTACGCCGCCTGCGGCGATCGTCAGAAAGGCGATCAGGCGGGACAGGGAAACGGCTTCGCCTTCCGCCATGTGCGTAGAGAAGGAGAGCGTGAGCGCGACACCGATCCAGGCCCACATGGCATAAAGCTCCCACATATGACCGAGATAGCCGGCATAGGCAAAGCGTATTCGGGCGTTGGTCCAGGCGGTGAAAATCGCGTCGATCTTCATGCGCGGAGCTCTGGCATGAAACGGTCCGAGACCTGCGAACAGGCAGAGCACACCACCGATGGCGGAAGCGAGCGAGGCGACGGTCAGGCTCCAGCGCCAGTCGGCGCCGCCCAGAAGCGCCAGGAGGTGCGGCGCAGCCGACCCGAGCGTCAGCGCACCGACAAGCGCGCCGACCAGAAACCCCCGGTCCTTCTGGCCCCAGCCGACGGCGATCTTCATGCCTACAGGATAGACCCCGGCAAGCAGCGCGCCCGTTGCAAACCTTGCCAGGATCGAGATGGTGCCCCCGGGTTCCGCGACCAGAAGACTGGCATTGAACAGCGCGGCCGTGATCGCGCAAAAGGCAAACAGCCGGCGTGGATCGATCCGGTCGGCCAGCCCAAGGAGCGCGGAGGCAAGTGCACCGACGACGAACCCGATCTGAACGGCGCTGGAAAGCGCCGCCTGCCGCATCTCGGAAATCGGATACTCGCGGGTGAGATCCGGCAGGATCGCGGCGGACATGAACCACAGGCCCATCCCGGCGACTTCCGCCACCATCAGAAGCGACAGCGAGCGCCATTTTCCGGTGAAGTCAGTCTCCAAGGCCGAGCTCTTTCCGGACCTTTTTGGTGAGCTTGCCTGCAATGATCTTGTGGGCGGCGGTGATATAGGCCTTCAGATCCTCTTCGGAAAGCGCGCCTTTCTTTTCCATCTGCACCCACTTTGCCCGGGCAAGATAGGGGGCGGGGATCAGGCCTTCCTGCTGGATGAGCAGCGCGTAGGACATGTCGGAACACTTGAAGCCGATCCGCTGGTGATCACCGTCGCCCCAGCGCGAGCAGATCGCGAAGATCTTGCCGCCGACCTTCCAGACGGAGGCATTGCCCCACTGGATCACATGGGTCGTTGCGGGCAGGCTTTTGCAGAAGGCATCGAATTCGTCGCGGGTCATCGGAAACTCGTGTCTGAACAGCACGCTGGGAACGGGAGCGCAGAGTGACGTTTCACGTCCGTTCGTGCAAGCCGCGCGCTGATCAAAAAAATATGTCACACATTCCGGTGCCCTGCCCTCTAACTCTGTGAACGACCGCAAAACAGGATCGCGAGATGACAATTGCAGATGTATCACCGGCAGTGATCAGGGCCGCACAGGATGGCGACAGGCAAGCCGTGGAAGCGGTTCTGCTGAGCGTTCAGGACCGGATCTACAACCTTGCGCGCAGGGTGCTGGTCAATCCGGAAGATGCCGGTGAGGCGACACAGGAAATCCTGATCCGGATCCTGACGAAACTGTCCACGTTCCGGGGAGAGAGCGCGTTTTCCACCTGGGCCCACCGGATCGCCATCCGTCATATCCTCGGCGCGAAAAAACTGCGTGACCGCGACCCCGGCCTGACATTCGAGATGTTTGCCGCCGATCTGGAAACAGGCCTTGTTGCAGACCCGCCGGACGCCCCCGATCAGGTGCTGCTTCTGAACGAGTTGCGGGTTTCCTGCACCATGGCGATGCTCCTGTGCCTGTCGATGGATCTCCGGCTTGCCTACGTGCTCGGCGATGTCTTCGAACTGGACCAGTCCGAGGCTTCGCAGATCCTGGAGCTGGCGCCGGCGACCTACCGCAAGCGGCTTTCGCGTGCCCGTGCCGAGGTGATCGCCTTCACCTCCCGCCATTGCGGGCTGGTCGGAGAGAACACGAAATGCAGTTGCCGCAAACGGTTGCCGGCCGCCCTTGAGGCCGGTCGGGTGCAGCCCGGTTCCTACCCGAATTCGGCCGGTTCACGTCTCTCTTATTTCGATGCTAGGGACGAGATCGGCGCCGTGGTCGAAGACCTGAAGACCTTCAAGCTCCAGCAGGCAGTGCCGCATCGGGACTGCCCTGAAGTTATCCGTAGCGAGCTCACCAGAATTCTGTCGCCGGGGCGCTAGCGCCGCTCCCGGCACAGAACCGCCAGAAACTGAAACCCTGAACAGAACACCCAACCGGCTTGGCAACAGGCGGGACTGGCACCGCTTTGCCTTATCCATGAAGGGAAGCCCCCCATGACACATCGCATTCTCGCGGCCGTGGCCGTGATCGCACTTTCAACCCTTGCCTTCCCGGCAAATGCACAAGGAACTGAAAAGATGACACAGGATCAGGAGGACGTTCTGGCCCTTATCGGAAAAATGACCGGTTCGTTCGAGGCAGGGGACCTCGACACGGTCATGCAGACCTACGAGGCCGATCAGACCATCATGTTCGAGCCGGGCAAGCCCGTTTCGGATCCGAATGGCGCGAGACTGGCCTTTGAACAGTTCCTGGCCGTCTCGCCGAAGTTTTCCTATTCCGGTCACGAAGTCATCGTGGAGGGCGACATTGCGGTTCATATCGCGCCCTGGCAGATGACCGGAACCGGTCCGGACGGCAAACCGGTCGAGGCGGCGGGGCTCTCGATAGCCGTTTTGCGCAGGCAGCCGGACGGGTCCTGGAAAATGGTCATCGACAACCCGCATGGCAGCCACCTGCTGACCGGTTCGGCCGACTGACCTTCGGCGACGGGCTGCGCCTTTATGGGTGCAGCCTCCTTATCGACTGTCGCGGTGGTCCCCGGTCCGATTACGTCCCGGCGCTTTGCAAATTGTCCGACCCTCCATCGGGTCTTCCGGCACGAGCCCCGGCAGGCGCAGCGCCCGCACAAAGGCAGCGACCGCACCGAGCCATTGAAACCGGAAAAAGGCACGCACCCAGGCGCGCTGTTTCTCCTGTCTGAGTTTTATGGCCTGCCTTTCGAAAGAAACATGCTCCGGAAGGTCTTCCGGCCAGAGTTCCGCATGATGCGGATAGAGGCTTCTGCGCGGGTCGTTCCAGGCGTGGCACCCTTTGCAACCGGCCGTCCCGGTGGGCAAGACCGTACTTGGAATTGTCATCTGAAATTCCTCTCATATTTGATTTTGAAGGGGTGTGTGATGCATAATCTCCCACGAAACACACCTATCTGCATGTTTTTGAATTGAAATCGAGATTTCAAAAATGAAACAAAACATGGATTGGGAAGATCTAAGGCTCTTTCTCGCGGTCGCCCGGGCCGGCGGGCTTGCCGGTGCCGCCGAACAGACGGGAGTGAGCGCGGCGACACTTGGCAGGCGTGTCGCGTCTCTTGAAAGAAGCCTGAACGTGAGGCTGGTGGAACGCGAGGCGCGCGGCTATCAGCTGACATCCGCCGGCGGCGACCTTCTGGTTCGTCTGGAGGATATGGATGACGCCGCCCGCGCGATTTCGGCATGGCGGGAAAGCGGCAACACCAGGAGGCGCGTTCGCATCTCCGCGGGCGACTGGACCGCGCGGCTGCTCATGGACAATATCGGCGCCTTCTGGTCGCAGGACGATCCCTGGGTTCCCGAGTTCCTGGCCGATCCGCGCAGCCGCGACGTTGCCCGGCGGCAGATCGACATTGGCGTCAGGAGCCGGCGGCCGAAACAGGAATGGCTTGCCGGCAGGAAGATCGGAACCGTCCGATATGCCGTCTACCAGGCGGCGTCGGTCGGGGAAGCGTCCACGATCGGCTGGATCGGTGTTGTCGAGGATGAGGCCCATTTTCCGACCGGCAGCTGGATACGCGACAATCACGGCGAGGAGGTCACGATAACGGTGAACCGGGCCATGCATGCCCTGCCGCTGGTCCGGCAGGGTGCGGGGCGCATGCTGTTGCCGATGTTCGTCGGCGAGGCTTTTTCCGACCTTGTGCGCCTGGGCGATCCGATCGCGTCCCTTCAAACGGAAAGATGGCTGGTCATGCACCAGGACGAACGGCATGAACCTGCGGTCCGTCAGGCCTTGTCCGCCTTGGGAAAGCTGTTGAAAACAGACCCGGTTCTGCGATCCGAATTGTGAAAACCTGCCCGGCAAGCCCGCGAAATCGGCGGAAATGACCGCTCGCCTTGAATCAATTTTAACTAGGCTCCATATTTACTGATGAATGGAGCCGGTTGGTTCCTGCCCGGATGCCTGATTGGGTCCGGGTGCAAGGTCGCTTCGACAAGGACTTTGAGGATGTCACGCATGTCAGCGTTTTCCAGCCCGTTTATGCTCGGGTTCGACGATATCGAACGTGTGCTCGATCGCGTTTCAAAAGCCGCCAATGACGGCTATCCGCCCTATAACATTGAACGGCTTCCCAAGGTCGAGGGCAGGGGCGACGTCATTCGCATCACGCTTGCGGTCGCCGGCTTTACCCGGGAACAGCTTGATGTTTCGGTGGAAGAAAGCCAGTTGGTCATTCGCGGCAGGCAGGTCGACGACAAGTCGCGCGAATATCTGCATCGGGGCATTGCCGCTCGGCAGTTTCAGCGGGCGTTCGTTTTGGCCGAAGGCATCGAGATCCTCGGCGCTGACCTGAAAGATGGCCTTTTGTCCATCGACCTCGCGCGTCCCGAACCGGAACGCGTTATAAGAAAAATAGAAATCTCCAGCGGCGAATAGACCCTCGTCGGCAAGAAGAACGGAGAAAGACTGATGCACGATCCCAATAGCCCGGACTGGGCTGACCAGACCATTTTGTCCGAATTCATGTCTGCGGACGAGCTGACCGAACTTGGTACCGGCGATGTTGCCTACATCAAGCCGATCAAGGCCGGAGACCTGAAGGAGATGTTTCCGGACGTCCCGCCATTGCACGACAACGTGACGCTCTACGCGCTGCAAAATGCGGACGGCACGCCGATCCTGCTTGCGGACAGCCGCGAGGCCGCCGTGGCAAATGCCTTCGAGGCGGAACTTGAAATGGCTTCACTGCACTGATCGGTGCCCTCGAGCGCCGGAGAATCCGGCACGCAGCGCGCAGCGGGACCGAGGATTTGGACGCGGCCTTCTTGAGGCCGCGTTTTCATTTTCAGCCGACGATCAGCTGTTTCAGCTGCAGCGACTCGTATTCCAGTTCGGTCAGACGGTAGTTCACGACGTCGCCGATGGTAACCATGCCGACGACAGCGCCGTTTTCGACGACGGGCATGTGCCGGAACCGTCCTTCTGTCATCTTGCGCAACAGCGATATCAGCGGATCATCCGGTCCGCAGACCTCCACGTTGCGTGTCATGATGTCCCCGACCGTCTGCTTGAGCGTTTCCCCCGGGGTCTCCGCGAGCCTGCGCACGATGTCCCTCTCCGACAGGATACCCTGAAGCTCACCGGCGGCATCCTTGACGATCAGCGCACCGATCCTCTTGTCCCGCAGCATTTCAGCGGCTTCCAGAAGCGTGTTCTGGGGACGGAGGGCGAAAACCTCCTGCCCCTTCGAGGCGAGGATCTTGCGCACGGAAGCCGCCTCGTTCGTCGTGTTGGTTTGCGAGGACTGGCTGTGGGTGGTTGCTTGCATCTTGTCTTTACGGCTCGGGGCCTGATAAGAGCTTGGCATGATTTTGGCTCCCTTCTGTCTGTCCCTCTGCGGACTTGACGATCAGCTTAGCCGAAACATGCCTGTTTAAGGAACTCTTCAAATTGCAAGATTTGATACTCTCCCCGTTTGTTGCCACAAGCCTGTTCGTTCTGGCCTGTTTCGCCGGCTTTCAGTACCGGCGTGTCTGGGTCAACGAGGGACCGAGATGGAAACTCTGGCTTTTCGGGATTCTGGCGGGCGTTTGCCTGGCCATCGTGGCGTTCATACCGGTTGCGGCGAACAGCTGATCCGGGAGGCCGGGTCTCAGCCTTCCAACTGTGCGTTCATTTTCCGCTTCCGCGGGCAGGACGCAAGGCGGTCGCGCAACGGGCTGTCCGGATCGATTTCCTTTTTGCAGACCAGGCAATGGTCCGCATCCGCGATCGCGTTCAGGCCACCGCAGCTTCCCTTGATGGTCCGTCCGGAAAAGATCACGCCGATCGCCATGCCGACAACGACGACAAGCAGAAGCGCAAATGCCAGAACGAAGGTCATCAGGATCTCAATCCGGTTGTTTTGTCAGGCCTGCAGCGCCTTGAAGCGATTGCTTGTCGCCGTCACGAAGCCGCTGTTCGGCGCGTCTGATTTCCGATCGATGAACATTACCGCCAGATCGCGCTGGTTGGCAATCTCAAGCCCGCGGTCGGTACCTGCGGCAAGGAGAGCGGTCGACCAGGCATCCGCCATCATCGTGTTTTCCGCCAGAACGGTCACGGACGCCGTCCTGTGCGTGATCGGCCGGCCGGTATGGGCATCGATGATATGCGAATAGCGTTTACCGTCCTGTTCGAAATAGTTCCGGTAGTCGCCGGACGTGGCCATGCCGAGATTGGACACGCTGGCAACCTGGAAGGTCTGGCGCGACAGCGCATTTGGCGATTCAATGCCGATCTGCCACTCCATGCCGTCCGCATTGCGCCCGGAGACGTAGATGTCGCCGCCGATCTCGACCATGAAATCCTCAAGACCGAAAGATCTCACCACCTCTGCGATCTGGTCAACGCCGTAGCCCTTGCCGACCGAGGGCACGTAGATCTGCGTGTCCGGACGTGTCTTGCGCAGGCTCGTGCCCTGGACGTCCAAGCCATCCGTCTGGCCTGCCGAGCCCTTGGCGGCTGCAAGAACAAGCGTGTCGGGTTCGGCGTGGACGCCCGGCTTGCTGGCGCCGAAGCCCCAGGCCTCGATCACCGGACCAAGCGTAATGTCGAATTGCCCGTCGCTGGCATGATTGACGTCCTTGGACGCCAGAACCACCTTGGCGAGGCCTTCGGATACCTGCACCGGGCCGGTCGAATTCGACGCGTTGAAACGGGAAACCTCCGAAGCCGGGTCCCAGTTGGACAGCTGCGCATTGACGCTTGCAAGGCTCTTACCAATCGCCTTTTGCAGCGCGGCCTTGTCAACCTGCCCGTCATGGTCGACGGCCGTTACCGAATATCCTGTACCCATCGTGGAGCCGGAAAGTTCCAGAATATCCGCTCCGCCCTTGCAGGCGGCCAAGGACAGCGACATCAGGATGAAGCTGCGCCGGGAAAATAAGATATCAGTGGGCACGGTACCAGTCTCCGGTAGATCATGAGCGACATGTGTCGCATGTCCACTCGCGCTTTTCATTGGTTTTGCCGGCCAATTCAACCAAAAAATTTTGTCCACAGGCAAATTAGTGCTTTTGACCGAGCCAAAAACATAGCATATGCGGGGCTAGAATTTTCTGGAGGCCGGGTGCGTGCAAAGCTTCAAGCTCAAAAAAGGTCTGGATCTGCCGATAACGGGCGCGCCCGTTCAAGAGATCAGCGACGAGCTCAAGACAAACTCCGCTGCGGTTCTGGCGGCAGACTATATCGGCCTGAAGCCGCGTCTGCTTGTCGGCGAAGGCGACACCGTCGGTGTCGGCACGCCTTTGTTCTTCCATAAGGATACGCCCGAGGTGATGATCGTGTCACCCGTGGCCGGCCGCGTCAGAGCGATCAATCGCGGCGCGCGGCGTGTCTTGATCAGCGTGGTGATCGACATCGACGACAATGCGGCCGAACCGGTCGATTTCTCCGGTGTCGGCGATCTGGGCGAAGCTTCCGGTCTCGTGGAACGGCTCTGTGCCTCCGGCCTCTGGACCTCTTTCCGCACCCGTCCCTATTCGAAGGTTCCGGATCCGGCAACACGGCCGGCGGCGTTGTTCGTAACCGCGACCGACACCGAACCGCTTGCCGCCGACCCGGCGATCATCATCGGCGAAAACGGGGCCGCGTTCGAAAAGGGGCTCGAGGCAATCAGGTCCCTGAGTGACGGAAAGACCTATCTTTGCTGCGAAACGGGGGCCGAGATCCCCGGTTTGACCATGTCCGGTGTCGAAGTCGCCGGATTTTCCGGACCGCATCCGGCGGGGCTCGCCGGAACGCACATCCATTTCCTGGATGCGCCGAGCGCGGAAAAAACGATCTGGAGCATCGGCTATCAGGACGTCATCGCGATCGGGAAGCTGCTCGAGACGGGGCATTTCGATCCGAACCGCGTGATTGCCCTGTCCGGCCCGCGCTGCGCCAAGCCGAGACTGGTGCGGACGATTGCCGGTGCATCGATGGAAGAATTGGCAGACGGCGAGATCACCGGCGACGAACCCGTGCGGCTCATCTCCGGATCGGTGCTGAGCGGACGTCTGGGCGAGGGACCGAGCGCCTATCTTGGACGTTATGCGCGGCAAATGACCGTGATCGAGGAAGATCGCAAGCAGATCCCGATGGGCTGGATCTTGCCGATGCCGTCCAAATACGCCTTTCAGCCCGTGTTGGGCTCCGCGTTTTCAAAGAAACTCTACGCGCTGACGTCGAACCTGAACGGCGGCCGCCGGGCGATGGTTCCGCTCGGCACGTTCGAGGAACTGATGCCGCAGGATTACCTGCCGACCCAGCTCCTGCGCGCGCTCCTGGTCATGGACACCGACCAGGCGCAGGCGCTTGGCGCACTGGAACTGGACGAGGAAGATCTCGGACTGGTAGGCTTTGCCTGCCCCGCGAAATATGAATATGGCATTGCGCTCCGTGATTGCCTGTCGAAGATCGAAAAAGAGGGCTAGGTTTTGGGTCTGCGCAGCTTCTTTGACCGCATTGAGCCGCTTTTCGTAAAGGGCGGAAAATACGAGAAACTCTTCCCTGTCTACGAGATGGTGGAGAGCTTCCTTTATACCCCGCGGACCGTCACGACCGCAGCGCCGCACGCGCGATCCTACATCGACATGAAACGCATCATGACCTACGTGGTTATCGCGACGATCCCGTGCATTCTGGTGGGGCTCTACAATATCGGCTTCCAGGCGAACCACGCGATTGCGACCTATGGCGCGTCCGGATGGCGTGCCTGGATCATTGAGGCTCTGGGGATCGGGTTCAATCCGGCCAATCCGTTTGCGAATTTCGTGCACGGTCTGCTCTATTTCCTGCCCATTTACATCACCACGCTGGTCGCAGGCGGCATTTGCGAAGTGGTTTTCGCGACCGTGCGCGGCCATGAGGTCAACGAAGGTTTCCTCGTGACCTCGATGCTGTATGCACTGATCCTGCCGCCGACTGCGCCGCTCTGGCAGGTTGCCCTCGGCATCGTGTTCGGCGTCGTCATCGGCAAGGAAGTCTTCGGCGGAACCGGCAAGAACTTCCTCAACCCGGCGCTCACCGGCCGTGCGTTCCTCTATTTCGCCTATCCCGCGCAGATGTCGGGCGACACCATCTGGACACCGGTTGACGGCTTTTCCGGCGCAACGGCGCTGTCCGTCTCCGCATCGGACGGCTACGCCCAACTCGCAGCCCATGGCATGACATGGATGGATTCCTTCCTCGGCATCATCCAGGGAAGCATCGGCGAAACCTCGACCCTTGCCTGCCTGATTGGTCTCGCCTTCCTGCTTGTGACCAAGATCGCCAACTGGCGCCTCGTCGTCGGTTGTCTTGCGGGCATGATCGCATTTTCCACCCTGCTCAACCTGATCGGCTCGGATACGAACCCGATGTTCGCCATGCCCTGGTACTGGCATCTGGTTGTCGGCGGATATGCCTTCGGCCTCGCGTTCATGGTCACCGAACCGGTCTCCGCGTCCCACACCAACATGGGGCGGTACATTTACGGCGCCTTGATCGGTTTCATGGTCGTCATGATCCGGGTGATCAACCCGGCCTTCCCGGAGGGCATGATGCTGGCGATCCTGTTCGGCAACGTGTTCGCACCGCTGATCGACTATTTCGTCGTGCAGGCCAACATCAAACGCAGGGCGAAGCGAAATGCCTGAAGACACCGGACAGAACGAAAACAGCCAGAACAAGGGCTTCGTGCGGCGGTTTCTCGACATGCCGGCCGACTCCGTTCCCAAGACGGTGTTCGTGGCCGTGTCGTTGTGCCTGGTCGCGTCCATGATCGTGTCGGCGGCCGCCGTTTCCCTGCGCCCGCTCCAGGCCGTGAATGCGCTGAAGGACAAGCAGATCAACATTCTGCAGGTCGCCGGCCGCTATGAACCCGGCACCGATGTTGCAGAAGCGTTCAAGGTCTTCGAACCGCATGTCCTTGAACTGGCGACCGGCGAGTTCACGGACAAATTCGACCCGGCGACCTTCGACGACCTTGCCGCTGCCAGCAATCCGGAAACCTCCATCGCCCTGGAGAACGATCCGGCGTCGATCGGCCGCCAATCCAGGTACGTCACGGTTTATCTCCTGCGCAAGGACGACGGCAGCCTGGACAAGGTGATCCTGCCGCTGCACGGCTATGGCCTCTGGTCGACGCTTTACGGGTTCATTTCGCTCGAGGCGAACGGCAACGACATCTACGGATTGCAGTTCTACCAGCACGCGGAAACACCGGGGCTGGGTGCGGAAGTCGACAATCCGCGCTGGAAGGCGCTGTGGAATGGCAAGAAACTTGCCGACGATGGCGGCAATCTGCTGATCACCGTTGCCAAGACCGCCCCGCCGCAGGGGGAAGAATATCATGTGGACGCGCTGGCGGGTGCAACGCTAACCTCGGTCGGCGTTGATAACCTCGTGCGTTTCTGGATGGGCGAGGCGGGCTATGCGCCCTTCCTGGCCAAACTGCAAGCAGGAGAGATCTGATGGCGCAGACCAGAAGACAGATGCTGATCGATCCACTGGTCGACAACAATCCCATAACGCTGCAGGTTCTCGGGATCTGTTCTGCCCTGGCCGTGACCTCGTCGCTGCAGGTCTCGCTGGTGATGGCGATCGCCGTGACCCTGGTGACGGGCTTCGCATCGATGTTCATCTCGATGTTGCGCAACCACATCCCGGGCTCGATCCGGATCATCGTGCAAATGGTGATCATCGCGTCTCTCGTGATCATCGTGGACCAGGTCCTGAAAGCCTATGCCTACGAGATTTCGAAGACCTTGTCGGTCTTTGTCGGCCTGATCATCACCAACTGCATCGTCATGGGCCGGGCGGAAGCCTTCGCCATGAAGAACCCGCCGGTCGCCTCCTTCATTGATGGTGTCGGCAACGGTCTGGGATACGGCCTGATCCTTATGCTGGTCGGCTTCATCCGTGAGCTCTTCGGGGCGGGCAGCCTTTTCGGCTTCAACATCCTGCAGACCGTGAACAACGGCGGCTGGTATGTTCCCAACGGCATGCTGCTGCTGCCGCCGTCGGCCTTCTTCATCATCGGGCTGCTGATCTGGGCGTTCCGGACCTGGAAGCCTGAACAGGTCGAGGAACCCGAATACAAGATCCAGGTGGTGGACGCGCACTGATGGAACATCTGGTCTCCCTAGCCGTCAAGGCGATCTTCGTCGAGAACCTCGCGCTGTCCTTCTTCCTGGGCATGTGCACCTTCATCGCCGTGTCGAAGAAGATCTCGACCGCGATCGGTCTCGGCATTTCGGTCATGATCGTCCAGGCGATCACGGTTCCGGCCAACAACATCATCCTCAACTATCTGCTTGCACCCGGCGCGCTCGCCTGGGCCGGATTCAGCGATGTCGACCTGACCTTCCTCGGCCTGATCTCTTATATCGGCGTGATTGCGGCGCTGGTGCAGATCCTCGAGATGGTTCTCGATAAGTACTTCCCGCCGCTCTACAACGCGCTCGGCGTGTTCCTGCCCCTGATCACGGTGAACTGCGCCATTCTCGGCGGGTCGCTGTTCATGGTGGAACGCGACTACGATTTCACCGAGTCGGTCACGTACGGGCTTTCCTCCGGTTTCGGCTGGGCTCTGGCAATCACGGCCATGGCCGGCGTTCGGGAAAAACTGAAATACTCCGACATTCCTGAAGGCCTTCAGGGTCTGGGCATCACCTTTATCACTGCCGGACTGATGGCACTCGCCTTCATGTCCTTCAGCGGCGTCAAACTGTAACGGGAGAGCCTTGTGGCCACATTCGGACTCGGCATTCTGCTCTTTACCCTGATCGTGCTGGCGCTCGTCATGATCATTCTCGGCGCGCGCTCCAAGCTCGTGTCGACAGGCAATGTCAATATCAGCATCAACGGTGAGAAGACGATCTCCGTCCCGGCTGGCGGAAAGCTGCTGCAGACCCTCGCCGAACAGAAGCTGTTTGTGCCGTCCGCCTGCGGCGGCGGTGGAACCTGCGCCCAGTGCCGGGTCAAGATCTTTTCCGGCGGCGGCTCGATCCTGCCGACGGAGGAAAGCCACATCACCAAGCGTGAGGCGGCCTGTGGCGATCGCCTGTCTTGCCAGGTTGCCGTCAAGCAGGACATGGAGATCGAGGTTCCCGAGGAAGTCTTCGGCGTCAAGAAATGGGAATGCACCGTCCGCTCCAACGAGAACGTCGCGACCTTCATCAAGGCGCTGGTTCTGGAGCTGCCGGAAGGCGAAGACGTCAACTTCCGTGCCGGCGGCTATATCCAGATCGAGGCACCGCAGCACGCTCTCAAATACACCGACTTCGATGTCGAGGAGGAATATCGCGAAGATTGGGACCGCTTCAATCTCTGGCAATACGAATCCGTCGTTTCCGAACCGCTGGAACGCGCCTATTCCATGGCAAACTACCCCGAGGAAAAGGGGATGATCATGCTGAACGTGCGCGTGGCGTCTCCGCCTCCCGGCTCGTCCGGCATTCCTCCGGGCAAGATGTCGAGCTACATCTTCAACCTGAAACCGGGCGACAAGGTTACCATTTCCGGTCCCTTCGGCGAGTTCTTCGCACGCGAGACCGAAAAGGAAATGGTGTTCATCGGCGGCGGTGCCGGCATGGCGCCGATGCGCAGCCACATCTTCGATCAGCTCAAGCGTCTGAAATCCAAGCGCAAGATCAGCTTCTGGTATGGCGCGCGCTCCAAGCGCGAAATGTTCTTTGTCGAGGACTTCGATCAGCTCGCTGCCGAAAACGAGAATTTCGAATGGCACGTCGCGCTGTCCGATGCGTTGCCGGAGGACGACTGGTCCGGCTACACCGGGTTCATCCACAACGTGCTCTTTGACGAGTATTTGAAGAACCACCCGGCACCGGAGGACTGCGAGTTCTACATGTGCGGACCGCCCATCATGAACTCTTCGGTCATCAACATGCTGCTTGAGCTTGGTGTCGACCGGGAAGACATCATGCTCGACGACTTCGGCGGCTGAGGTCAGAAAACCGGATTTTCAGCAGGAACTGCGACGTGCTGCCCTGATCGCCAAACGGTCAGGGCAGTTTCTTTTTCGGCTCGATGACCTGATTTGTCTGCCTCAAACGGCTGGCTGCCTTTTGAGCACTGGTTCGGGATTTGCCTACTTGCTTGCTTTGCTGGCAAGCGATCCGGCGGACGCAGACATTTCAAGCTCACTCAGGTTTTCGGGAAGAAACCCGGAGCTAAACGAGCGCCGGGTCTTTCGTCTTCTGAGACGCGTCTTCGGCGCTCGCCGAGCCGCTCGCCTGCGGGGAAGAACCCTGCGCCTTTCCGGACGAAGTACCCGAGACCGCAGGCGGTTTGCGCCAGGGCGTGCCCTTGAACCAGGCAACCACGTAGGCAACCGCGATCAGCGCCAGGAAGCCGCCGAAATTGGTGTAGATCTGCGCTGTCCACTCGCCGCGTGCCCAGGCCATGTCCCGAAGGATGGCGACCGTCTGGGCGATGACAAGGCTGGCCATGAAGACGGCCAGGGACTGCTGGCCCACTTTCTGGACCACGCGCACGAAACCGCCCCAGAGAGCTCCGTGGCCGAGAAGGTACTTGCCGTGTTCGCCGGCGGCCACCCAGGCAACATAGGCCAGCGCCAGGAAGTGCACGTAGCGCAGGATGCCGAACTCGGTCTTGACCCAGAGCGGCCTGATCGCCTCGCGCACCTCGCGCGCCCAGACGACGTCCAGGTGGTTCTCGCTATGGATGCGGAAATAGGCGAAGGGAACCGTGATCAGGATGACCGCGAGGGCGGTCAGGATCAGGTTCCGGTTCACCGGCGGCGCCGGGATCCAGCCGCGCATGAAGGCGAACCCGGTGAAGAACAGCATTTGCCAGGCGAACGGGTTGAAGAACCACTTGCGCTCCGACCAGGGCTCCGCCGGCAGGTCGAGCAGGCCGAACTGCGAGGCAAGCCACAGGCCGAATGAGAATGCGAAGGCACCGGGCACGGAATAGCGGGCAATCAGCATGATGGCCGGCATCAGGGCCAGGATCACCACATACATCGGCAGGATGTCGAAATAGTTGGGCACCCAGGTCATCGTCATGAGGCCGGGCAGGGCAATCTCCGTCTTGTTGTAGAGATGCCAGAGGTTCAGCGAATTGACGTAGTCCTGGGTCAGTCCGCAGCAATCGTTCAGGAAGCCGCTTTCGTGCACCATCACCAGGCCGACCGCGATCACCAGGAACTGGCCGATAAAGGCCCAGTACACCTGCCACATGCGCTGCACGACACGCGCGGCGCCAATGCCCCATCCATAGACGTCGAACGTCTTGCCGAATGCGAGGGCGGACGCCATGCCGGAGCAGAAAACGAAAATTTCAGTCGCATCCGAAAAGCCGAAACGCGCAGGGATCCACAAGGTCCACCAGTTCCACGGCACATGGGCAATGAAGATGATGAACATCCCGATCCCGCGAAAGAAATCGAGCCGCGGGTCGCGAGGACGTTTCGTTTGTGTGTGTGCGTTCACGTCAAATCCAGAAAATTGCAGTCACTCGGGCGCCAGGTCCTTCAGTAGGAATTGGCAGCCCTGAGGTTCTCGTCTTCCATGACCTGCTCGGCCTTCTGCATCTTGCCGCAGATCTCCAGCCGCTGCTCGGCAAAGCGATCGAGCGCACCGCGCTTGTCGCTGCGGCTCTTGATAATGGTTTCGGCCTCGCTCGAAAAGCCCGCGCGCAGGGCCGCGTCGATTGTGATGCGTTCAAAAACATCGCGCTGCGCATGGGACCCGCCGATCGTGTACAGATTGTCGCGGGCAGAGGTCAGCAGCGAAAACGCGGAGGCGTAGTTGCCCTTCCGGTATTGCTCCAGTCCGAGCCCTGTCGGCAGACCGGCTTCCGCCGAGATGCGTCCGAGATCGGTTTCGGTCTTCGAGCGTTCCTTCAGGCCGGTGAGCAGCCGGTCCGCGCCCATGCGCCGGCCGCCGTTCAAAAGTGCCAGCAGGTAATGAAGATCGGCGAAGACGTTGCACCCGTCCTCGGCGCGCTTGTCGGACAGCTGCGCGATCTCCTCCCATCGGGACCCGACGTCGACGCCTTCCAGCTCGAGCCGGACGAGAAGCGAGGCCGCGTTGGAAATGTCGCGGTAATCGTCCGTCTTGTCCTTGCGGATATCGGCATCGTAGAGCGCGAGCGCCTTGTCGGCCTGTCCCTGGTCGAGATACATCAGCGCGAGGTGCCACCACACATGATAGCCGAAATTGTTGCAGTGGGCCCATCCGTCTGGATGGTTTTCCAGCCAGCCGACACCTTCTTCGGACCGGCCCGTCATGTCATGCACATGCGCGACCGCATGCAGGCCCCAGGCGTCATCCCGGGCAAACTCCAGACCCCGGCGCCCCGACGCCTCGGCAAGCCGGTAGTCGCCGGTTTCCTCGAGTGAGAACGCCCGGCAGCCGAGCAGGTAGCCATAGGCGGGATGCTTTTCGTCGTAGGCGGAATAGACCCGGTCGATGGACTGGCGCATGCCGACGGCATCGCCGAGGACGAAACGGATCGCATGGATGAGCTTCATCATGAAGGCATCTTCGGGCACACGCACCAGCATGGCATCCAGAATGTCCGCCGATCTGGAGGGGAAACCGCCCAGCCAGACATCGAGCGCCTGGACAAAGGCCGCCTCACGATCGGTGATCGGCGTGTTCTGGGCGGATGCTTTTGCAATCTTCAGACACTCACCGGCAGTCGCAATGAGCTCCTTGCGTCCGAGCAGAAGGCAGAACATTCCCCGCGCAGCGTGGCCGAGTGCGAAATCCGGGCTCAGGCCGAGACAGGTTTCCAGATGGACCGGTGTGGTCTTTCCATGCGCCAGAAAGGCCAGCACGGTCGCATCCCAGGCCGCTACGGCGTCCTTGTCCGCGAGAGTGAGATCATATCCAAATTGATCGCTGAGACGCATGTGTGGCCTTCTCGTTTCCCATGCTGGCGGCTACCGTGCGGTCTCAGGGACACCGCGAACGGCAGCAGGCAGCCGAATGAATTCTCACCGCTAAAAATCCGCAGCCTTCTCATGAACTGCAAAACACAAAAAGGTGTTGGCAATGTGTAGTGCAGACGTTGAGCTTTGGATTGTGAAGATATGGCGGGTGATGCAAGGGTAAAGCCCAATTTTTCGGCACTCTGCTTGGGACGGGCTGCAAGGATCGGCAGCAGGAAAAGGGTAGTGATTCTATGGCTGTCACGATTGGGAAGTCACAGGGCACCGTCGTCGCCGTCGCGGCCGGCCTGCTCGCGCTGATTTCGCTCGGTGCCTATGCCGAGGCCGGTCTGCGTCAGGCTGTCGCAGTCCTGATAGGCGGCGTTGCCGGACTTTCCCTCTATCATGCCAGTTTCGGTTTCACCGCCGCCTGGCGGCGGATCGTGACGGAACGGCGCGGTGCGGGTCTGCGCGCACAGTTCGTGCTGATCCTGCTCACAAGCGCCGTCTCCTTTCCCCTGATCGCCTGGGGCGCCCAGCTTGGATGGCCGACCGGAGGCTTCGTCTTCCCGTTCGGCGTTGCCGCGGCCATTGGTGCCTTCATGTTCGGTGTCGGGATGCAGCTTGGCGGTGGCTGCGGCTCCGGAACGCTGTTCACGGCCGGCGGCGGATCGACGCGCATGATGATCACGCTTGCTGCCTTCATCCTGGGCTCGGTGCTGGCAACCGCCCATCTTCACCTCTGGGGACAGTTGCCGAAACTGCCGGCAACATCGCTTATCCGCGAGTTCGGACCTCACGGGGCCTTCCTGATCACGGCTGCCGTCTTGGGCGCGCTGGCCTTCGCGACTGTTCGCATTGAACGTGGCGCGCACGGCGAACTGGCCACCTCCCGCAAGACAGAGTCGTTCCTGACCGGGCCGTGGTCGCCCATGACGGGTGCCATCATGCTGGCCATCGTCGGCATCGCGACCTTTGTCGTTGTCGGCCGGCCCTGGGGCATCACGTCCGCCTTTGCACTTTGGGGCGGCAAGATCTTTCATGCTGTCGGCATTCCGGTCGACACCTGGCCGTACTGGACGTGGCAGCGCGGCGCCTTGGAAAACTCCGTTCTGAGGGACACGACGTCGGTGATGGATTTCGGTGTTATCCTGGGAGCGATGGCGGCGGCGGCCCTTGCCGGCAGGTTCGCGCCGGTCTGGCAGCTCAGCCGCAGGGATCTGCTGACGGCGATCGCGGGTGGTCTGCTGATGGGCTATGGAGCACGGCTTGCCTATGGCTGCAACATCGGCGCCTATCTCGGCGGCCTGGTGTCCGGATCGCTGCACGGCTGGCTGTGGCTGCTGTTCGGCTTTCTGGGAAGCCTGCTGGGCACGCGTCTCCGGCTGAAGCTGGGGATGGGTTAGGTCACACCCGATTGTGAAGCGTGCGTGAACGCGCGCACGCTAGGCTCTCGACAAACAACATTTTTTTCTGAAGGACGGGCCTATGCGCACCCTGCTCAGCTTGTTTTTGCTGGTTTTCGTCTCCTTTTCTCCCGCAATGGCAGACAGTGTCGCGGAACGCGAAGGGTGGCAGGTCATCGCAACGGACAAGCCATACCAGGCGCTCGTCGATGATCTCAAGGCCGCCATCAAGGCGGAAAAGATGTTGCTGGTGACACAGGCGAGCGCCTCCGCCGGCGCCAAGGGGCGCGGGCTGAAGATCCCGGGCAACCGCGTCATGGGGGTCTACCGCAATGATTACGCGATCAGGATGCTGGAGGCATCGGTTGCCGCCGGCATCGAGGCACCGATCCGGTTTTATGTCACCGAAGACCCCGGCGGCACCGCGACCCTGTCCTGGAAAACGCCGAGTTTCGTGTTCGCACCCTACATGGAAGAGGGCGGCGATGCGCTTGCCGAGCTGGCAGCCGAACTGGACGATGTGTTTCAGACCATTGCCACCAAGGCTGTTGCATCCCGGTAACACGCGGCTTTCATTGTGCTTTGTCGATTGGGGATGAGGAAAATTTGGGCTTGTCGTGACTCACTTGCAAGGTCACACTCAAGGCGTCGTCAACTATTGAAAGGAGGTGTGCCCATGTCTAGTGAGTATCGGAACGTGGCCCGGAAGTCTGGGTGGAGTGGATCGGTGCTGGAGCAGCCTCTGGTATTGAAAAGTTTCACCGGGATCTGATCCGGACCTTGGGTCTACGTCGATCTCATGGGAGGGCCGCACCGCGGCCCTCTTTTGTTTTTGCGGTTCCCTTAGGGGAATCCAGCTTTCGGGGTCAGATGAGGCCGACGGCCTTGCGCACGTCCTCGTCCCGCAGTGAGCAGTCGATGCCGCGATAGGGATCACCCGCATCGGTACTCAGCCAGCAGATGGCCTCGCCGACCCATTCGGCCGGGATGTGCACGGACGGGTCCAGCTGACTGACCGGATTGATGCCGGACGCCTTGATGTCGACCTGCATCTGGGTCGCGACCGTTCCCGGGCTCAGGCCGATGACACGGATGCCCTTGTCGCCGAATTCCTTTTCGCCGCATCGCGTCAGCGACAGGGCTGCGGCCTTGGAGGAGCAGTAGTGGCTCCAGCCCTCCAGCGCTCCGGAGGCCGCCCCCGAACTGATGTTGATGATCGTCCCAGACCCGTTTTCCAGCATCTGCGGGACGGCTGCGCGGATCCCGTGGTAGACGCCTTTGACATTCACATCGATGACGTTCGCCCAGGCTTCGGGATCGGACGCTTCGATCCTGCTGATGGGTTCGATGACCCCGGCATTGTTTACCAGGATGTCGAGTGTTCCGAATGTATCGGTGCAGAACCGGACCGCCTTTTCGACGTCGGCATAGTCTGCGACATCACACGTGACAGCGGCTGCCACGCCTCCGCCGGCGTTGATCTCGGCCGCGATCCGGTCAATGTCACCGGCGGAGCGTGCCGCGAGCACGACCTTCGCGCCGTATTTCGCGAGACTGCGCGCAGCGGCTTCGCCGATACCGCGGCTTGCGCCCGTCACCAGGGCAACTTTTCCAGACAAATCAAACATAAAACGTCCCTGAACTTTGCGGCCCCGTGCGGCCCGCGTTGAACTTGGCGCAAACTTAGTGTGAGAAAGCCGCAGAATAAACAGTTCGTTTGCAGTAACATCGTGCAGGAATTACACGAATGCCTGAACAATGTATTTTGAGGGTTCCTGATCCTGCCCGATGAACCTGCCTCGGGGCCGGACAATGACAAGGCTTTTTGGATGGCTGCAGAAAAGTCCGTGCTGCAGACGGGGCTCCGTCAGCTCTATTTCGGTCACTCAACGCGGGCGCGGGTCTTCAGGTTCACGCTTCTTGCGTTCGATGTCGTCACGATCGGATATTTCATCGTTTCGTCCGTCATGGATCCGGAACGCCACTTTCACACGCTCGACTTCATTCTCGCGGGCGTCCTGTCACTGGATTACATCGCGCGCCTGATCGCCTCGGCGGCACCGGCCCGGTACCTGTTCAGTTTCACCTCGCTCACCGACGTCGTTGTGATCGCGTCGCTGCTGGCCCCGGTTTTCCTCGAGAACTTCGCGTTTCTGCGGGTCGTCAGGATGCTGCGGCTGTTGCGCTCCTATCACTTGCTGAAGGAACTGCGCGAAGCTTCGAGCTGGTTCCGCAGAAACGAGGACATTCTCCAGTCAGCCGTCAACCTTGTCGTCTTCATTTTTGTCGTGACCGCGATCGTCTTCGTCATCGAGGATGACCGCAATCCGAACATCAACAACTATCTCGACGCGCTTTATTTCACCGTGACGACCCTGACGACCACCGGATTTGGCGACATCACGATGACCGACAGCATCGGCCGGCTGATGACGGTGCTCATCATGATATTCGGCGTCGCGCTGTTCCTGCGTCTGGTGCAGACCATCTTCCGGCCGTCAAAGGCGCGGGTCAGTTGTCCCGATTGCGGTCTGAACCGCCATGACACTGATGCGATCCACTGCAAGCATTGCGGACGTATGCTCAATATCCCGACCGAGGGCGCGTGGGACTGAAGATCTCGCCGACTTGTGATGATGCGGCGCTGGACAAACAGGCCTCGACGCCCTTCTCTTCGGGTCGGCCGCTCGTCGTTTGGAGCGGGACGAGCGCTACAGGAGCCGATCTTGAATTCAGACACGTTGTCCTCTGCCGCCTGCGCCATCTTGCTGGCATCTACCTTTCTGGCCGCTCTTGCCCATGCTGACGACACCGCGGGCTGCGGTGGAGAGACCGCGTGCGCGCTTGATGGTGGCGAATACTACATCCACCTGCCGCAAACGAGCGTCTCGGACGAGCCAATCGGAGCGATCCTGTATCTCCACGGACATCGCGGCAAGGCGGTCAATGCCATCCGCAATCAGGGTTTCCAGCGCATGGCGGACAAGCTTGGCGTTGCCTTCGTGGCCGTGCAAGGCGTCAACGGCACGTGGTCGTTTCCGACCGCGCCAAGAAACCTGCGCGACGAGTCGGTCTTTTTCGACAACGTCCTGGACGATCTTCAGGGCCGCTTCGGTGTCGAACGGGACAGGACGATGCTGTCCGGGTTTTCATCCGGCGGTTTCATGACCTGGTATCTGGCCTGCGAGAATGCCGGCCGCTTTTCCGGATATGCACCGATTGCAGGGGCGTTCTGGGAACCTCTGCCCGAGACCTGCCCGACCGACAATCCGTACCTGTTTCATGTCCACGGGACCAGCGACACCGTTGTTCCGCTGGCCGGGCGCTGGCTGGGCGGCGGCCAGTGGAAGCAGGGCGACGTCTTTGAAAGCTTCGATGTTTGGCGGCGGCAGAATGGCCTTTCCGAGGCAAATTCCGAAAAACTGACCGACGGCAATTTGCAATGCGAGCGCTGGGCGCCCGAAGGCGGCCTGTTCGAACTTTGCCTTCACGATGGTGGTCACAGCGTCGAAGCCAAATGGATCGAACGGGCCTGGAACGAACTGGGTGAGATCAGGGGCTGGGACCGGAAAAGCTGAAGGCTCACACGGGATTAGCGGGAATGTGAGGCAAGGTGTTGCACGCGCAATCCGACTAGGGTACGGACCCATAAATGAAGCCGATTTGGCGGCAGAAATGGCAAAATCTCGCGAGGAAGCGTGCGCAGAGCGGGCCTTTGCCCGGTCAAGCGCGGTGATACTGCGAGGTAAAGCCATTTTGCCGTCCTTCGGATTTGGCGGTTTCGGCCATCTGCATCGTCGCGAAAGGCTTGAAAATGAACCACATTTCCTGCGCTTTCGCTCATTGCAGCCGGTCAAAACGATCCAAACCAAATTGACTTCAATTATGAGTCCGTACCCTAGAGTTGACGGGACAGGGGGGATGTGTCCATGTCCCGTCTGAATGTCAGTCGAAAGGTGTTGCGTGTCCCAGTCCGCCTCCAATCCCGGCGCCTTGTCCGGTCTTGTTGTTCTTGATCTCTCGCGTATCCTGGCCGGGCCGACCTGTACCCAGGTGCTTGGTGACCTGGGAGCGGAAGTCATCAAGATCGAACGTCCGGGCCGCGGCGACGACACGCGCGGGTGGGGACCTCCCTTCCTGAAGGATGCTGCCGGCAACGAGACCGCCGAAAGTGCCTATTACCTATCTTCGAACCGGAACAAGGCCTCCGTCGCCATCGATCTGGCAACGCCGGAGGGCCAGAAGCTGATTGCCGACCTTGCGGTCAAGGCCGACATTCTGGTTGAAAATTTCAAGGTGGGCGATCTCAAGCGGCGGGGCCTCGACTACGAGACGCTGAAAGCGCGCAACCCGGGTCTGATCTATTGTTCGATCTCCGGTTTCGGGCAGACGGGTCCCTATGCGCATCGCGCCGGATACGACTTCCTGATCCAGGGTATGGGCGGGATCATGTCGCTCACCGGGTTCCCGGATGACGAAGGCGGCACGGAGACCAAGTGCGGTGTCGGCATTGCCGATGTCATGTGCGGCATGTACGCCAGCGTTTCGATCCTGGCGGCACTCAACCACCGGCATGCAACCGGTGAGGGCCAGCACGTCGACATCTCCCTGCTCGATGCCCAGGTGTCGTGGCTGATCAACCAGGGCGTCGCCTATCTCGTCTCGGGCGATGTGCCCGGCCGGCTGGGCAACGGTCACCCGACCATCGTGCCCTATGAAACCTTCCCGGCCGCGGACCGGTCGTTCGTCATCGCTGTCGGCAACGACACGCAGTTTCAGAAGTTCTGCGAGGTGGCGGGCGCACCCGAACTGGCAGCCGATCCGCTCTATGCGAAAAATGCCGACCGGGTCCGCAACCGCAAACAGCTGATCCCCCTGATCCGCCGCCTGACCATTGAAAAAACCGCTGCCGAGTGGATCTCGGAGCTTGAGAACGCGGGTGTTCCCTGCGGTCCGGTCAACGATCTGCAGCAGGTGTTTTCCGATCCGCAGATCCTTGAACGGGCAATGCGCATCACCCTGCCGCACCCGGTCAGCGGGACGGTGGACCTGATCGGGTCTCCGATCAACCTGGAAAAGACGCCCGTCACCTACGCCAAGGCTCCGCCGATGCTCGGAGCCGACACGGGCGACATCTTGCAGCGACACCTCGGCTTGTCCGACGAAACATTGCATGGCCTGTCCGAGAAGGGCATTGTCGGCCTCCGAACCGCACCAGAAGACAAGGAAAAATCCGCCAAATGACTACCGGCGCAGACATCATTGCCGGCAAGCTTCACGCTGCCGGTTGCCGACACGCTTTCGGAATCCCCGGGGGAGAGGTTCTTGCCCTGATGCAATCGCTCGATCAGGCCGGCATGAATTTCATTCTGGTCAAGCACGAGAACGCCGGCGGCTTCATGGCGGAAGGCGGCTGGCATGCGGACGGCGCCCCAGGTGTGCTTCTGGCAACGATCGGTCCCGGGGTGGCGAACGCGGTCAATGTGGTCGCGAACGCGTGGCAGGACCGGGTCCCGCTGATCTTCCTGACGGGATGCGTCGACCAGGGTGAAGCGGAGAGCTACACGCACCAGGTCTTCGATCATCAGCAACTGCTGCGCCCGATCGTCAAGGCAAGCTTTTCCGCCCGTCTCGGCGCGCTCGACGTGATGATGGAAAAGGCGCTGGCGATCGCGCTCGACGGCCAGCCCGGCCCGGTTCATATCGATGTGCCGATCAAGGTCGCGGAAACGGAGACGGAAGAACCGTGGTCGCGCTCCTTCCTGTCTGCTCCGGTCGCAACCAGGGCCGCGACCGGCACCGATCTGGACACCGCGATGGCGCTTTTTGCAGAAGCGGAGCGTCCGATCGCCATCGCCGGTGTCGATGCGGTGAATGAGGGCGCCTCGGCGGCGATCAGCGATTTCTGCAGGGAGTTCGGGATCCCGCTGGTTACGAGCTACAAAGGCAAGGGGCTTCTTGACGAGAACGATCCGCTGGCCCTCGGCGGCGCGGGCCTGTCGCCCAAGGCGGACGGACATCTTCTGCCGCTGATCAATCAGAGCGACTGCATCCTCCTGCTCGGCTATGACCCGATTGAAATGCGGATCAACTGGCGCAATCCCTGGGACACGAATGCATCGGTCATTGACGTGACCCCGGTGCTCAGAACCCACGGCATGCACAACGTTTCGGCCACCTTGCGCAGCGCTGTTGTGCCCGCGCTGGAACTGCTGGGCGCGGCACGCAAACCGGACCGGCCTTCCTGGCCCGGCGGGGAACCGGAAAAAGTCGCGGCGGAACTCGCCGAGGGCTTCGGGCCGGAGAAGGACGGCTGGGGCCCGGCAACGGCGTTCCACACCTTGCGGGAGGTAATGCCTGCCGAAACCGTTGCGACCGCTGACAGCGGTGCTCACCGGATCCTCGTCAGCCAGATCTGGAAATGCCCGCAACCGCGGCAGATGCTGCAATCCTCTGCGCTCTGCACCATGGGCTGCGCCGTGCCGCTGGCCATGGGCCACAGATTGGTTGAAGGCACGTCACCGGTGATCGCATTCGTGGGCGATGCGGGTCTTGAGATGTGCCTCGGGGAGTTGTCGACCCTCAGGGATCTGAACATTCCGGTGATCATCTGCGTCCTCGTCGACACCAGCCTGGCGCTGATCGAATTGAAGCAGCGCGGCAGCCAGAGACCGAATGTCGGTGTCGACTTCGGCGAGACGGATTTCCCGGCCGTCGCGCGCGCTTACGGCGGGCACGGCGTCTGGATCGACAACGCGGGTGATCTCAGGCAGGAGGCAACTGACGCACTGCAGCGCGACGGCTTCACCATTCTCGCCTGCCGCATAGAGCGGCGTGCCTATGACGGGGCGTTCTGAGAGCACTTTTTCCACGCGCCGTCAAAGTCGCGGGCGTTGAACAGAACGTGCAGTCCTGTCTCAGGGCAGCACGGCCGTTCCCTCGATCTCGACCAGAAACTCCGGCAGGGCGAGCGACTGCACACCGAGCCAGGTGTTGGGTGCCGGCGTGACGTCGCCCCAGAATTCACCGAGCGCCATGCCGACCGGCTCGAGTTTTTCCGGCGTGTGGTTGACGACATAGGTTCTGAGCCGGATGAGATGCTGCGGGCCGAGACCCTGGTCCGCAAGCACGGCCTTGAGATTGGCAAGGCACTGCCGCGCCTGTGCGTTCAGATCATCTCCGCCGACCAGTTGGCAATCCTTGTCCCATGCAACCTGCCCGGCAAGATGCAGCAGCCTGCCCGGCTCGGACACGGCTGCGTGTGAGAAGCCCCACTGGACGCTGTTGTAGAGTGTTTCGGGGTTGATACGATCGGACATGAGACCCTCTTCGCAAGACACGGTAGGCCTTCACTTTAGCCGAGTGCCCGATATTGGCCACCCCTTGTGCGATACGTTTCCGTTACCCGGCTATGTTGACGGGCGCGGCAGAAGGGAGCCAGGCCGCGCCCGGTCTATCAGGCGGTGCCGGGTCGGCCTTCGCGGCTGCGTTTCCAGAGGCCGAGAAACCCGCCGAGGACCCCGGCAAGCAGCAGGCCGGGTGCGGGCAGGGGAACCGGTGTTGCCGGCGTCTCGACAGTTTCGAATGCGCTCACCTGCGCCTGCCGCGTGATGCCGATCGCCCCCGTAACCTCGATCCCGAAGACCGTGAGCGAAGCGACGTCGAAGGATCCGGCAAGACCGGTGATTTCGACAAATCCCGTGCGCGGGATCCGGGGCGGATCGGAGGGACCGAGAACACCCGGCAGGAAATCCGAACGCTCCGTTGGAATTCCGACCGTTGCATCCAGCGCCGAAGTAATGGCGTCAACCCGGCTGAACAGCAGCGAGGTCAGGCTGGAATCCAGAATACGGACACCGACGGCATCGCTGCCACCGAACAGATCGGCCGATGACAATCTCAAAAGGAGCGAGTTCGGTTCAAGTTCCTGGGCGCCGAATGTCGAAAAAGCGTAGCTGCCCCGGATCGTGTCACCTGCGGCAACAGGGACGGCGACAGCGGCGCTCGACAGGAACGCCCAAATTGCGGTGGTCGTGAAAAAAGTCCTTAACATCTGAAATACTCCTTTTGTGAAAACCGGCTCTAATTCCCCTCGGACGCCAGCACCGTGAAAATGGCGTCCTGGATCAGACGGCAGGCGTTGGGCCCGGCCGTTCCGTCGGCCTTCGCCGTATCGGGAAATGGGGGCGGCAGGCTGTCGTCCCGGCAGCCCCCGCGGTAGCTCGTGAGCATTGAGGCGGCGATGTTGGGGATCAGCGGACCATGGTCGTTCAGCACCAGGTGGATCTCGCTCTGGTGAGGTGTATCGAAGCGCTGCTCGTACCATCCGCCGGCGACGCCGCCCGCGGGAAGATACGCGGTGAACTCCGCGCGCCCGTCGGGTGTGTTGACCACTCCATCGGCATAAACGATCTGCGTACCGACCTCCGCGGCCCTGCCAATGACGTCCTCGGCGGTGCATGGTGTCGCCGAGCAGTTTTCAGGCCGGGTCATGATCACCCACCAGGCCGTCGTGACGTTGCCGGGAACGAGTTCGGACGTGCGCAGCGTCATCGTTGCGCCGTCGGGCGTTCTCGACAGCCTGGCCTGCGACCCGCTGATCGGCATTGCCGGTTTTTTCGCCGTTGCCATGTGTTCGACGGTCCGGGAGACCATCGGGCCGTCACCCGCATGCGCCCCAGCAGCGAGGACGGCCAGGCCGGTTGCGGCGAGGAAGACCTGCCGGAGAATTCTGGAAGCATTCAACATGGTTTTGTCCTTTCAAGCTTGGGGCTTCAACGGGTAAGAGGCGTACGCTGACCTGCGGAATGCGTCTCGGGCGCGATGTTCTGGTTGAATCTGAAGAGGTTGGCCGGGTCATACCTCTGCTTGACCTCGGTCAACCGGTCGAGGTTGCCGCGATAGGCGTTCGGTGCCTTGCCGTCGGACTCGGCGATGAAATTGACGTAGGATCCGGGCACGGCGTGCGCGGCGATCTTTTCCGAGACGCGCTTCAGCCAGCCGATCATGTCAGCGTCGTCGCTTTCGTCGCGCCAGCGCGCACCCGGCGTCGTCATGAACGGGACCTGCCGGTGCGGGAAGGCCGTGGCAGCCTCGCCGACATCCGCGACGGCACCGCCGAGAAGACAGATCAGAAGTTCCGAATCCGCACTCGGCATGCCCGGCGCCAGGTCCACCAGCAGATCGATCAGCTGAGGCGTCACGGCGTGATGATTGTGTGCCCGCCAGTAGTTGCGAGCGCCGAAATCATAGGCGCCATCGAGAAAGCTCTGCGCTTCCGTAAAAGGCCTGGCCGCAAACGCGCTGCCGAGCGGTTCGACACCGGCGTAAAGGCATTTAAGGTCGGCCTGTGCTTCTTCGGCCGGGCCTGCGTGGAACTGCATCAGCGTCAGAACCTTGGTTCTGTGAACGCTCTCGGGCAGAACCGGCACGGGCGGCGCAGTCATGAGGTTTGCCCACACGCAGGCTTTGCGTGGCAGGGAAGGGGCCTGCGTAGCGTAAGCGGAAAGGACGTTCCGCGCGTCCTCCAGGGCAAAGAAGGTCGGGCCGAAAAGAACCTGCGGACCGATCGGATGCAGCCTGAAAGTGAATTCGGTCACGACACCGAAATTGCCGCTGCCGCCGCGTATCGCCCAGAAGAGATCGGGGTGTTCGCTCTGCGAACAGACCGCGATCGTGCCGTCCGCCAGCACGATTTCCGCCGAGAGCAGGTTGTCGACCGCAAGGCCGTGAAGGCGCGCCAGCCATCCGAAGCCGCCCCCGAGCGTCAGGCCCGCGACCCCGGTCGAGGAGACCACACCGCCGGGCACTGCCAGGCCAAAGGCTTGCGCGGCTGCATCGAGATCGGCCCAGGTCGCCCCGCCGCCGACCCGCGCCACGCGATGATCGGCATCGATCTCGATATGCTTCAGATCCGACATGTCGATCATAAGCGCACCGTCGGCAACCGCCGAACCGGCGATGTTGTGGCCGCCGCCCTTGATGCAGACATGAAGTCCGCAGGCGGCCGCGGCGGTGACCGCGCGGCGGACGTCGCCGGGATCCCTGGCAATCACGATGGCGGCCGGGAACCGGTCGATCAGCGCGTTCCAGACCTGTCTTCGCTCGTCGTAGCCCGCGTCGTCAGGAAAGACGGCAACAGGACCGAGACGTTCCGCCAGCTGCGAAGTGAGAAGGTCTTCCATATCGTCGTCCACTGTCCGTTGTCTGTTGACCGTCAGGACAGCGTGCCGGGAACTGCGGCCGCGAAAAACTCATGAATGTGCAGTAACTCCAGATTCTGGAGTTGTCCGGCTACAGGCACCGCCGTAGTCTTTTTGAAACAAGACGCCAGATGTGAGGAGTGCCGGATGCCGTATAAGGGTTATGGACAGTACTGCCCGCTTGCCTTGGCCGCGGAAGTTCTCTGTGAGCGCTGGACCTTGCTCGTCATCAGCCGGGTGATTGATGGCTGCACGCGGTTCAACGAAATTCACCGCGGCGTGCCCAAGATCTCCGCGACGTTGCTGAGCCAGCGCCTGTCGAGCCTGGAACATGCCGGCCTGATCACGCGCCGCGCGCTCGACAATGGCCGCGGCTTTTCCTACGAACTCACCGACGCCGGCCGGGATCTCGACCCGATCATCATGAGCCTGGCGGTCTGGGGCCAGAAGTGGTCGCGCGACATGGAAACGGAAGATCTCGATCCCGCCTTCCTCGCGTGGAGCATGCACACCAGGCTGAACGTGGACGCGATGCCCGAGAATCGGATCGTGATGGAGTTCGCGTTTTCCGGCACCCACAAGGGCTTCAGCCGCTTCTGGCTGGTGGTGGAGGACGGCGAGGTCGACATGTGCCTGAAATATCCGGGCTTTGAAGAGGACCTGTCGATCTCGTCAGACATCAGGCGGTTCATCGAAGCCTGGCGCGGCATGCGCGATCTGCGCAGTGAAATCGCCAACGGACACATCACCGTCGTCGGACAGGAGAAATACCGGCGCGCCCTGCCGGACTGGCTGATGCTTAGCGCGCTTGCCCGCTTCCCCCGGCAAACCGGAACCGAGGCGGACCTGGCTGGAGACGCCCCGGTCGCACAGACGGGCTAGCGGGGCTGCCGCCAAAGTCCTGCTCGCGCAAATGCGCTTTGTGACGGCACCGGACCTATGACGCCGGCGCTGCAACCCGTTCCCCAATTCAGTCATGCTGCAGACGAAAGCGGTGTCTCGCGCCGCGACTTCAGCCAGAGACCCGCTCCCAGCAGAACGCCGATCACATCGGTCCGCCAGTCCCCCGAAATCATGCACAGTGCTGCGCCAAGCAACAGAACGCGCCAGACAGGTCCAAGCGGACCCATCAGGTAACCCTGCACAGCGCCCGACAGGAAGTAAACGCCAATGATCGCGGTTGCGGCGTTGCGGATGATCTCGAGCCAGCCCGCCTCCATCAGAAGACCGGGGCTATAGAAGAACATGTAAGGCACGATGAAAGCGGCAAGACCGACACGGAATGCGGTCACCGAGGTGCGCATCGGTTCGGCCCCGGCAATCGCCGCGCCCGCGTAGGCGGCGAGGGCCACCGGCGGTGTGATCGCCGAGACGACCGCGAAATAGAAGACGAAGAAATGCGCGATCAACGGTTCGATCCCGAGTTCGATCAAGCCGGGGGCCACGACGGAAGCGGCGACTGCATAGGCCGCTGTGGTTGGCATTCCCATGCCTAGAATGATCGAGATGATCATCGCGAAAATCAGCGCAAGCAGCTTGCTTGTTTCGGCCAGTTCGAAAAGAAGTGATGAAAACCGCGCACCAACGCCGGTCAGGGAGATCACGCCGACGATGATGCCTGCGGTCGCGCACACCGAAATGATCTGGATTGACATTTGCGAGGCATTGCGCAGCGCCTCGATGATCTCACGGGGCCCCATCTTGAAAGGTGTCAGCCAGCTCACGACAGCGGCGGAGGCAATCGCGAGCGTCCCGGCGCGGATCACCGAATAACCGAGGAACAGGGAGCCCACGAGAATGATGATCGGCAGGAACAGGAAGGCCTGCTTCGCCAGGTTCCGGAACTTCGGCACCTCTTCATTTGTCATGCCGCGCATGCCAAGCCTGCGCGCCTCGAAATCGACCATGAAGTAAATCGACACGAAATACAGCACGGCTGGAATGAGCGCGGCGATCACGAGCTCGGTGTAGGGAATGCCTGTGATCTCGGCCATGATGAACGCACCGGCACCCATGATAGGCGGCATGATCTGGCCGCCGGTCGAGGCGGCGGCTTCAATCGCGCCGGCCGATTGCGACCGGTAGCCGACACGTTTCATCAGCGGGATCGTCAGCGAGCCGGTCGACACAACGTTGCCCGCAGAGGTGCCGTTGATCATGCCCATCAGACCTGACGCGAACACCGCGACCTTGGCGGGACCACCGCGCGCACGGCCTGCCGTGGCAAAGGCGAGGTTCACGAAATAGTCGCCGACCTTGGAGCTTTGCAGGAAGGCCGCGAAAATGATGAAGAGGATAATGTAGGTCGACGACACCGCCGTCGTCGGGCCGAGAATGCCGTTATCCGTGAAGACGTAACTGAAGAAACGTTTTGCATCGTAGCCACGATGTTCCAGGAAGCCGGGAAGCCAGGGGCCGACAAAGGAGTAGGTGACAAACACAGTGGCGATGACGACGAGCGCCATGCCGGCGACACGCCGTGTGAGTTCCAGCATGAGTGCCATGGCAGCAAAGGCCGCCCAGGCATTTTGCGGGTCGGCGAAGGGAGTGCCTGCCCGAAGTCTCAGATTAAGCGCATCAAGACTGAGCGCGATGAAGCCGGTCGACGCAATGCTGGCCAATATGAGCACCCAGTCGATCGGTGAAACGGATCCATCCCTGCCGCGCAAAAACCAGCCGGCAAAAATGGCAAGCAGTGTTCCGGAGCCGAGCGCGATCCCGAAAAAAGCGAAAGTCGTGTCGGGAGTTTGAACCGTGCCGCTGCTCCAGTACTGGCTTACGCCATGAGCAGTGAGGGCGAGCGCATAGAGAACGGGTAGTCCGGCGAGAACCGCGATGATCCACTCAAGCTTGTCGTTGCGCAAGCGCTTGTCGTTGCCCACAAGCAGCACACCTGTCAGAGCGAATCCCAGGACGAGCGCACCTAAGATGTGGAGAATGCGGAAGAGCCAGGTTTCGAGCGGTGCAATGTTCAGGCTGTAGAGGTGCCAGGCGGCGTAGAGCACGCACAGAAGGCCGAACACTTTTCCTTGCCAGCCTTCAAGGCCGGTATGAGCGTCGCGATCGACGCTGGCGGAAATGGGCTCGGATGGTTCTGACATGGCGGCAGGGTCTCAAAGCTTCGCGCATGGGACCCGAGCCGCGATTGCGGCTCGGGCATTTTCCAATCAGCGAAAGGAAAGCGGAAATCAGCCGCCCAGGGCTGGATCGATCTCGAAACCGTTTTCCTTGAACCAGCGTACAGCGCCTGGATGCCAGGGAATGAACGCGTTCTTGTCGTAGTTTTCAGGAAGCGTTTCGATGGCAGCCTTGTGAATGTCGAGCATCTTCGGATTGTTGCTCATCACGGTGTCGACAACTGCGTAAACGAAATCATCCGGCAGGTCGGCGCGGGCAATTGCAAAGTTCCACATGGAAACGCTTGCATGGTCTTCCCCTTGCGACGGATAGGTGTCTGCCGGGATGGTGAAGAGTGAAACCGGATGGTCCTCGGCGATCTTTTTCGCCTGCTCTTCGGTCATGCCGAAAAAGATCACATCCGCCTGGGCTTCCACCTGCGAGAAAGCCGGGAAGGGAATGCCTGCTGCCCAGGTATAAACGTCAATCAAGCCGTCCTGAAGCTGACCGGCCAGATCGGCAGCACCACCATGTTGGGCGTCGACATTCTTGCCGAGCGTTTCAAAGAAACGCGGCCAGTATGTGCCTGGCGTGCCGCCAACCGGGCCGAAACCCACTGTCGCTCCGTCAGGTATCGCCTCAAGACTATCGATGCCGGAGCTTTTCAGCGTCATGACATGGAACGCGGTCTTGTACATCGGGAAAATCGCTCTGATGTTATCGTGCTTCAGACCGGGGGCGAGCGCACTTTCACCATTGATCGCATCAAAGGCGGGTCCCATTGTGACCATACCGAAATCGAGATCGCCGGTTTGCACCAGCGCCGCGTTCTGTACCGGTCCTGCCGTTACTTCAGCGCCGCCAGGAATGCCGAGTGCGTCGGCAACCATGTTGGTCCAGCCCGACCCGTAGACGAAATAGGTTCCGCCCTGGCTTGCAGTGCCTACGGAAAAGCTGGTCGGCCAGTCACTGCGGTCTTGCGCCAGTGCTGCCGGGGCGAGAAAACTCGCGGTGAGTGCCACGGCCAGTGTCGCTGGCACTCGTTTTGAAAAAAGGCTCAATAAACCTGTCACGCCATTTGAAACCATCGAATTCCTCCTCAGATCAAGACGACCTAAATCTTGTTCGTTCAAAGAGTCCCGGTTGCATGTCCAGCGATGCTTGGAGTCTTTGGAAAATCAGATTGAGCAGAAGTTCGATTAATCAATATCCAGTGCGATAACATTTTAGACAGGACTTGCTTTTTTGTACATCAAAGCAACCGCGTGCAACAACGAGCCTGGATTAAGAGCGCGCGGAAAGGAGATCTTGAGCCGCCTAGGTGATGGACTCAAAAATGAGACCAAAATGGCATGCGAAATGGCGAAATTCCGATAGGAAGGGTGTGCGGAGCGGGCTTGTTGCCCGGTCAAGCACGCTGACGCCACGGGGTGAAGCCATTTCCATGTCCTTCGGATTTGACCGGCTTGCTCCTCCTCCGCGTTGCGAAAGGCTTGAAAATGCGCCGCATTTCCTGCGCTTCCGCGCCTTGACGAGAAGCAAGTCGCCTCAAACCATTTTCGCCTCATTTATGAGTCCATCACCTAGTGTGCTTTTCAAAGGGCGTTTGAAACTGCGGGTGCAAATCAAGCATCCGTTCGGTTTTCATGAAGAACAGACTTGATTCGAACCGCCGGCAGGTCGTTCGTTTTTGCAGGTTGCCTGCGGGTGGTTTGCGTTCCCTTCCGTGGTTACTGGACCTCTGACTTTCGTGCGATTATGTTGCACCTGCGAAGAAGACGCACTCCGGCCGGAACCGGGGGTGGGAGGATGACGATGAAAATCTGCCGGACAAAGGCGGAGATGCGCGACACCGTGCGGGACTGGCGGGCGCAGCGGGAGACCGTCGGACTGGTGCCGACCATGGGCTATCTGCACGAAGGGCACCTCGGTCTCGTTCGGATGGCACGCGAGAATGCGGACAGGACCGTTGCCAGCATTTTCGTCAATCCAACCCAGTTCGGCGCGAATGAAGACCTCGACACCTATCCGCGCGACGAAGCACGAGACCTGAAGCTTCTGGAACAGGAAGGTGTTGATGCCGTCTTCCTTCCAGGGGTCGAGGAAATGTACCGGCCGGGTAAGCCCGCCTATGTCGATGTTCCCGAGCTTTCCGGAATTCTGCAGGGGGCACTGCGGCCGGGTCATTTCCGCGGCGTATCCACGGTCGTGACGAAACTGTTCAACATCGTCACGCCCGATCTCGCCGTGTTCGGCGAGAAAGACTATCAGCAGCTCACGCTGATCCGGCAAATGGTGCGCGACCTGGACATGCCACTGGAAATCCTCGGCCATCCGACGGTTCGCGAGGCCGATGGTCTGGCCATGTCATCCAGAAATGTCCGCCTGCAGCCCGCTCACCGGCAGGAAGCGGTTGCGTTGAACGAAGCGCTGGACAAGGCGGTGCTTGCGGCGAAGGCGCGTCCCACGATTGAGGACCTGGAAACGGTGGTCAAGTCACGTCTGGAGGGCTCGCCGTCGGCAACCGTGGAAAGCATCGACATCCGCGATGCCGACACGCTCGAAGAGCTGACAGGCACGCTGGACAGCCGTGCCGTCGTCCTGCTCGCGGTTCGCTATGCCACCATTCTGCTGATCGACCAGCGTGTCGTCGCGCCGGATTTTTGAACAACAAGGACACCAGATGAGCGCCCAGAAACCCGTCCGCCGCCTGACGGCCCCCCAGATTGCGAAGCGCAAGGGCGGCGAGCCGATCGTCTCGCTGACCTCCTACCACGCGCACACCGCGTCCATCGTCGACCAATACGCCGACTTCATCCTCGTCGGTGACAGTCTCGGCATGGTCATGCACGGCATGGAATCGACGGTCGGTGTCTCGCTCGACCTGATGATCATGCATGGCAAGGCGGTCGTCAGGGGCACAAGGAAAGCCCTCGTTGTCGTCGACATGCCCTTCGGCAGTTATGAGGAAAGCCCGGCCGAGGCCTTTCGCAACGCGGCACGTGTGATGAAGGAGACCCAGTGCGGGGCAGTCAAGTTGGAAGGCGGCGTCCGCATGGCCGAAACCATCCGCTTCCTGACCGAGCGCGGCGTCCCGGTGATGGCCCATATCGGCCTGACGCCCCAGTCCGTCCACGTCATGGGCGGCTTCAAGACCCAGGGACGGCAACAGGACGACTGGGATCAGCATTTCGAGGATGCACGCGCGGTAACGGAAGCTGGCGCCTTCGCTGTTGTCCTGGAAGGCATGGTGGAACCGCTCGCCGCGCAGATCACCCGGGAGATCCCGATACCCACCATCGGCATCGGGGCATCCGCCGAGTGCGACGGCCAGATCCTGGTGCTGGAAGACATGCTCGGGCTCAACCCGGCGCCGCCGAAATTCGTCAAGGTCTACGGCAATCTCGGCGGGCAGATCGAGGCCGCGGTCAAGGCCTACGCGGACGAGGTCAAGGAGCGGAGTTTTCCGGCTGAGGACCAGGTTTACCGCTGAGCGGGCAGAATTTAATAAACGCCCGATTTCCGGCTGCATCGCATTTCCGAACGGCTTATGGTCAGGCCATGCTGATGACCCGACCTGATTTCGATACGCTCTATGAAGCGCTGCTCAACCGCGATCCGTCCTATGACGGACGCGTCTTCGTCTGTGTGGCCTCCACCGGCATCTTCTGCCGGCTGACCTGTCCGGCGCGCAAGCCGAAGCGGGAGAACTGCACCTTCCTTGAAACTGTCGGTGAATGTATCGATGCCGGTTTCCGCCCGTGCAAGCGCTGCAAGCCGACGACACCGGAAGCGAGCGCGGACTCTGTCGTCAAACCACTGATCGAGGCGCTTGAAAAACGGCCAGGCTATCGATGGGGCGAGCCGGACATCGTCAGTATGGGGCTCGACCCGTCGACGGTGCGGCGGGCCTTCAAGCGGCATTTCGGCATGACCTTTCTGGAAATGGCGCGCCAGCGCCGGCTGCAGGAGGGGTTCTCGACGCTCGCCGAAGGGGGCAAGGTGATCGACGCCCAGATCACGGCAGGC
The DNA here is from genome assembly GCF_965232425.1 of Roseibium sp. Taxonomy (GTDB): domain Bacteria; phylum Pseudomonadota; class Alphaproteobacteria; order Rhizobiales; family Stappiaceae; genus Roseibium. The sequence goes on along the minus strand of NZ_OZ246971.1, from coordinate 1,525,326 downwards.
TTTGAATCCCCGAGTGCGTTCCGCGAAGCCTTTGCGAAAATCCTGGGGCAGGCTCCTGGAACCTTTTCAGATGACCCTCTGCTCATGGCCGACTGGGTGTCATCGCCGCTTGGCCCGCTGATCGCCGTTGCCGACAGGACTCAACTGCATCTGCTCGAGTTTCTGGACCGCAAGGCCCTGCCGGCCGAATTCAGGAAGCTGCAGACATTTGCGAAAGGCAGGATCGGCTTCGGGCGGACCGGGGTCACCGACCAGATCCAGGAGGAACTGGATCGTTTCTTTGCCGGCAAATCAGGTGTCTTCGAAACACCGCTTGCGCTGCACGGCTCTGCCTTCACCCGGGACGTCTGGCGGGAATTGCTGAAGATCCCGGCGGGCCGCACCAGAAGTTACTCCGATCTTGCCAGTGAACTGGGGCGGCCGACGGCTGTCCGGGCTGTGGCGCGCGCCAACGGCGCAAACCAGATCGCGATTGTCGTTCCCTGTCACCGAGTCCTCGGGGCTGACGGATCGCTGACCGGATACGGCGGCGGGCTCTGGCGCAAGCAGCGCCTGATCGAGCTGGAACGGAGCTACGCTGAAGCCGGTCAGGTGTCGGCGGACAGGCTGCGTGCGTAACGGGGCAGCGCCTTTCTTGCGTTCCCGCAACGGGTTGCATCAGCGTCACGCAATGCGGCCGAGTTCTTCAACGATGATGGTTCCGATTGTGTCGCAATCCTCTTCGGTGAAGCTCAGCGGGACGCGCAGGTCCATGATCCGTCTGAGGATCGCGATGGTTCCGGGCAGTGACTGTTCAGGCGCGTATTTCCAGCTGTCGAACCGGCTGGTGAAGCCGACCGGATTGGCGTCGCCGAACCATTTAAGTTCCACGCCGCGCTTCTTGCAGGCCTCCACGAAAGACCTGCAGATCTCGTCCGTCCAGTCCGGGACAAGAAACTGGAACGACGAGCCGACATAAAGCTCCTGCTGGGGCCGGTGCGGGACCGCCGCGTTCGCAGCACTCCGAAGCTTCGCTTCAAGGATCTGGTAACGCCGGTTCCAGCGGCCGATGTTCCGGTCAAGATGGGGCAACTGTGGCCTCAGGATCGCAGCGCGCAGGTTGTCCATGCGCGAGGAACAGTTGGGGTTTTCGAATCTCGGGGCTTCGAAGGCAGCCATATCGGGGCGCGCGAGATGTTTCTCGAACAGCATGTAGGACCCGGACAGGATGACCGCATTCGCCATGATATCAGGATCATCCGTCGTCAGCAGGCCACCTTCCCCGCTGTTGAGATGCTTGTAGGTCTGCGTGCTGAAACAGGCGACTTTGCCGTAGTTGCCGCTCTTGATGCCGTTCCACTCCGCGCCCATCGTGTGGGCGCAATCTTCTATCAGCACCACGCTGCGCTCCTCCAGAAGCGCGCAAAGCGCATCCATGTCGGCGAGGTGGCCGCGCATATGCGACAGCAGCAGAACCCTGGCGGTGCTGGACTTGATCTTGGCTTCGAGATCGGCAAGGTCGATGGTGAGGTCGGCCGTCGTCTCGACGAAGACGGGGACCGCACCGACGGCGGCGATCGCTCCGGGCACGGGCGCGAGCGTGAACGCGTTCGTCAGGACGGCATCGCCGGACTGCACGCCTGCGGCGCGCAGCGCGATCTGCATCGCGGTTCCGCCGGACGTGGTCGCCAGGCAGTATTTCGCGCCCTGATAGGCGGCATATTCGCTTTCCCAGAGCGCCGTGTCCCCGTCTTCACCGTCAACGGTGTTGTAGCGGTGCAGCCGCCCGCTCTCCAGAACGCGCGCCGCTTCCGCGATCGCCTCGGGCGATATCGGTTCTTGCTGCGTGAACGGCTTGTTGAAAACCAGTACGGACATGGCAACGGGTCTCCGGAGGCGCTGCGTCCCGCTGGGGACGGCAACCGCATGTGTTCTTAAGCCCGCACTTTGGCAGGCTTTTGACAGATTGTCTTGCAAAGGATTCGCACTGTTCGGCGGCATTGCGGTCACGCTCGGAATGTCCGGTAAGGAACCGCATGCCGGATCCTCCTGCGCACGGCTTTCGCCGGATGAACCGTGACCGGAGGAAGGCGTCTTTGTCTCCTTTTTGCGGCAGTGTTATCGATCGGTAAACCCCTGAAGATCTTCGGGAAACCGCGGATTTGGGCGCGTCGGTCACATCAGAGGTACGAGCTAAGCGTTTTTTGAATAAGTCGCAGGTCAGATATGCAGAAATAGACGTGCGATTCTCAGTATCGATGCATTGAATTCTTAACTTCTGTCGATTAAGTGTCCGGTTAAGTTGAAACGCCATCATTCTGGGCGCTGCCCAGGCAGAAGGAGGTCGCCATGACCCGTGATGATCTAATTCGCGAGTACAGAGAGCACAGCGGATCCTGGCAGGGTCTCGTCGGTGTCTACGCCGTGATTGTTGGCGTTATGGCTCTGTCCGGCTATCTGATGGTCGGCTGACCGCACCTGAAAGTGTGCGCAAAGAAAAACCCCGGGATGCAAATCCCGGGGTTTTCTCTTGCATGGTTCTTTCTGCGGTCTCAATCAGACGTTGGCCGCTTCGCCGATCGAATCCGTGCCGCGTTCCTCTAGCAGCGTCGTCAGCCAGTTCGGATCCATTTCCGGAACCGACGACAGCAGGAGGTCCGTATACGGATGATGCGGCGGGGTGAACATCTTGTCCTTCGGCCCCTGCTCGACAACCTTGCCCTTCTGCATCACCACCACCTCGTCGGCAATCGAGCGAACTGTCGCCAGATCGTGGGTGATGAACATGTAGGCGAGGTTCAGGTCTTCCTGCAGCTTGTCCAGCAGCTTCAGGATGCCCTCGGCGACAAGCTGATCGAGCGCACTCGTCACCTCGTCGCAGATGATGAAGGAAGGCTCGGCCGCAAGCGCGCGGGCAATGCCGATGCGCTGCTTCTGTCCGCCTGACAGCTCCGGCGGGAACCGGTTGTAGAACTTCGCCGGATCCAGTTCGATCAGGTCGAGCAGTTCATCGACGCGGTTTTTCAGTTCGGCCCCGTGAAGGTTGCCGTAGAACTGCGCCGGACGGCCGATGATCTCGCTGATCCGGATCTTGGGGTTCAGCGCGGTATCCGCCATCTGGTAGATCATCTGCGCCTGGCGCAGCTGATCCTTGGTTCTGTCCTGATACCTTGGCGGCAAAGATTCCCCGTTGAACAGGATCTCGCCCTTGGTCGGCGGCAGTAGTCCTGTAATACAGCGCGCGGTTGTGGATTTGCCCGAGCCCGATTCGCCGACAACGGCCACCGTCATGCCTGCGTAGATGTCGAACGAGACATCATCGAGAACCTGGATCTTGCCATAGGCAGCATCCACGTTCTTGACCGAGACGATCGGCACGGCATCGGCTTCCGCCGGCCGGTCCTTCTGCGGCCTCTTGAAGCTGCGCACCGCCCAGAGGCTCTTCGTGTAGTCCTCGCTTGGGCTGTCCAGCATCTGCTCCGTGGGCGCTTCCTCGACTTCCTCGCCCTTCAGCAGAACCTTGATCGTGTCTGCCATCTGGGCAACCACGGCGAGGTCGTGCGTGATATAGATCGCGGCGGTGTTGAACTGGTCGACAATGTCCCGGATCGCGGCCAGAACCTCGATCTGGGTGGTGACGTCCAGCGCGGTCGTCGGCTCATCGAAGATGATGAGGTCGGGACGGCAGGCCATCGCCATGGCGGTCATCGCACGTTGCAGCTGCCCGCCCGAAACCTGGTGCGGGTAACGGAAGCCGATTTCATTCGGATTGGGCAGACGCAGGCGGTGATAGAGCTCCATTGCATCTTCCTGCGCTTCGACACGCTTCTGGATGCGGTACTGGATCGGAGCTTCCGTATGCTGGTCGATGATCCGGTGCGCCGGGTTGAACGAGGCCGCCGCGGATTGCGCAACATAGGCGATGCGCGATCCGCGCAAGGCCCTGAGATCGCTTTCCGGTGTCGTGGTCAGCTCCATGCCGTCGAACTCGATCGAGCCGCCGGAAATCCGGCAGCCGTCTCTCGCGAACCCCATGGACGCAAGCCCGATGGTGGACTTGCCGGCACCCGATTCCCCGATCAGGCCGAGGACTTCCCCCTTGTGCAGGGTCAGGTCGACTCCATGAACGATTTCGACCCATTGCTCGTCGGAATAGCCCTCGATCCGAAGGTCCTTGACTTCAAGAAGGACATCTTTCTTTGGGACCATGATCAAACCTCCTTCAGGCCGGAGGACCGGAACAGCATCCAGTCGACGACGAAGTTGACCGCAACCGTCAGAAGCGCGATGGCTGCTGCCGGGATCAGCGGTGTGAGTTCACCAAACGAAATCAGCGTTGCGTTCTCGCGCACCATCGATCCCCAGTCTGCGGTCGGCGGCTGGATGCCGAGACCCAGGAATGAAAGACCGGCGATGAGCAGGAACACGAAGCAGAACTCGAGACCGAATTCCGCGATCAGTGGTGCGGTCGAGTTCGGCAGGATCTCCTTGCGGATCAGGTACCAGGTTCCTTCCCCGCGAAGCTTGGCAGCCTCGATATAGTCCATCACCACCACGTTGCCGGCGACGGCACGGGTCAGGCGGAAAACCCGCGGCGAATAGATCAGCGCGATCACCACGACGATCACGACGAGGCTGGTTCCGAAGATACTCAGCATCAGCAGTGCGAAGATCAGGGACGGAATCGACATGATCACGTCCGCCGCGCGGCCCATGAACTGGTCGAACCAGCCGCCTTTCGTGGCGGCGAGCAACCCGGCCAGTGCGCCGGCGATGAACGCAAGTGCCGTGGCCAGGAGGGCAAGGCCGACCGTGTTGCGCGCGCCGTAGATGATCCGGCTGAACATGTCACGCCCGAGCTGGTCGGCACCGAGCAGCATGTTCTCGTCCGCAGGCGCAAAGGCCGAGGAAATCACTTCCGCTTCGCCGAAGGGGGCGATCACGGGTGCGAAGATCCCTGCAATTGCGTAGGTGAAGATCACGAACATGCCGAAGGCGGCTGTCAGCGGCGCGGTCCTGAGTTCCTTGGCGACACCATCTGGAGCGATGATGATCAGGAACTCGCGAAACGCGTAGGAGACACCTGCCGCGAGCGCGAGCAGGCCCGCCGCGATCGTGATGAAGCGCAGCGCAGGGACGCCGCCGATGATCCCGGTGACGAAGGAGATCAGCGTCAGCGAGAAGACCAGCAGGAAGATCTGCCGTTGCTTGAAATACGCTGCCAGGCACGAGGCCCCGATCAGCAGCGCATAATATCCGATAACGAATGAATTCATGTCGCTGCCCTCACTTCGGATGCCGCAAACGCGGGTTGGTCAAGATCGATCCGACATCTGCTGCAAGGTTGAGCAGAATGAAGGTCGCAGCGAAGATGAGACAGCACGCCTGAACGATCGGGAAATCGCGTTTCGACACCGCGTCGACCAGCAACTGTCCGATGCCCGGATAGACGAACACCACCTCGACCAGGACAACACCGGTGATCAGGTAGGCCAGGTTTAGGGCGACAACGTTGATGATCGGCGCCCAGGCGTTGGGCAGGGCGTGCTTGACGATGACTTTCCACGCCGGCACGCCTTTCAGGCGGGCCATTTCAATGTATGGCGATGCCAGCAGGTTGATGATCGCGGCCCGCGTCATGCGCATCATGTGTGCGGTCACGACCAGCACCAGCGTCAGCGCCGGCAGGAAGGTCCTGTGCAGCAGTTCGCCGAAGCTCATGTCGCTGCTCAAGCTCGCGATTGCCGGGAAGTAGTTGGTTTTCACGGCCAGATACAGGATCAGGATGTAGCCGAGAAAGAATTCCGGGGAACTGATCGAGGTCAGCGTGACGACGTTGGCGACCCGGTCGAACAGCGTGTTGCGCAGGAGCGCGACGATCACGCCGAGAATGATCGAGATCGGAACCGCGATGACAGCCGCGTAGCACGCCAGGAACAGCGTGTTGACGAAGCGGTCGCTGATCGCTGTGCTCACGCGTTCGCCGGATATGAGCGAAACGCCGAAGTCGCCGGTAACGGCACCGCCGAGCCATTGGAAATAGCGAAGGATCGCGGGCTGATCGAGGCCCATCTTTTCGCGCAAGGCGGCAACGGTTTCAGGTGTCGCGGCCTGCCCGAGAACGGCCTGGGCAATGTCGCCCGGCAGCAGCTCGACCGCGAAGAAAATCAGGATTGAGATCACGAGAAGCGTGACCACACCTAAGCCAAGTCTCTTAAGGACCAGCTGTAGGATGTCCCCCATTTGTCCCTCCAGAATAAAGACGCCCGGTACCCCAATTGACCGGATTTGTGTCAGGCGCGGATCCCGAATGGGCCCTGAATTTATCTTTGTAAGATGCCCGACAGTCTAGGATGGAGCCGCCCGGTTGAAGGCAGTTCCAAGTGAATTGCGGCGGACAGTGTCCGCCGCAACAGCTGAAATCAGCCTTCGAACCACCAGCGGTGGGTTCCCCTTCCGCCGTCGGTTTCCCAGGAGGCGGAAACGCTCGGGCCGTGCTTGACGTTTTTCCGGCGCGCGTAAACGAAGTTGACGAACATCGGAATGACCGTGCCGCCGTCGTCGCGGGCCAGCATGCACATCTCGTGGTACATTTCGGCACGCCGGGTTTCGTCCAGCTCCGCTTTCGCCTGGAGCAGCAGCTCGTTGAAACGCGGATTTTTCCAGTGCGCTTCGTTCCAGGCCGCATCGTCCTTGTAGGCGAGCGTGAACATGTTGTCCGGGGTCGGGCGTGCTCCCCACTTCACGAACACCCATGGCTTCTTGAGCCAGACATCCGACCAGTAGCCGTCATTGGCCTCGCGCACCGGCTTGATGTCGATGCCGGCTTTCTTGGCCTGCTCGGAATAGAGCACGATCATGTCGACCGCACCCGGCAGCACGCTGTCCGCGGCGGACAGGCTCACCGAGAGGTTTTCCATGCCGGCTTGTTTCAGATGCCACTTCGCCTTTTCCGGATCGTATGTCCGCTGCGGAATGTCGGCCGGGAAATACGGCATGTTCGGTGACACGTGGAAGTCGTTGCCCGGGATACCGGTGCCGAACACGATCTTCTCGACGATCTCTTCGCGGTCGATCGCAAGCTTGAGGGCCATGCGCACATCGACATTGTCGAACGGTGCGACGTCGCAGAACATCGGCAGGGTGATTGCCGAGCCGGACGGAATGTTGTCGACCTCAACGTCCGGATGACGCTGCAACAGGGCCATGGTTTTCAGGTCGACGGACGAAATTGCGTCGACATCGCCGGTGACAAGAGCGGTCTGACGTGCGTTCGGGTCGTTCAGAACGGTCATGTCGATGCGGTCGAACCAGGCGCCTTCGCGGTGCCAGCCGTCATGGCGGACAAGCGACGTGCCGATGCCGAATTCGTTCTTCTCGATCTTGTAGGGACCGGCGCCGACGCCGCTCTCCCAGTCGACCGTGCCGTCGTCATTCGCCGGCAGCATGACCAGGTGATAGTCGGTCATGATCCACGGCAGATCAGCGAAGCCCTGGCTGAGTTCGATCACGATGTGCTTGTCGCCATCAACCTTGATGTCGACGACACTGTCGAGGAGGGCCTTGGCCGCAGAAGTCGACTTTTCACCACGGTGGTGATTGAGCGACGCGACCGCGTCATTGGCCGTGAACTTGCGTCCGTCGTGGAACGTGGCGTCGGTGTTGAGTTCGAACGTCCAGGTCTTGGCGTCCGGGCTGGCTTCCCAACCGACGGCCATGTCCGGACCAAGTCCGTTTTCTTCCGTGATCTCGGTCAGATAGCTACGGTGTGTATGCGCCAGCTGAATGGAATAGACACTCTGATAGGTGCCGGGATCGTGGTTGTCGCTGGTGTTGCCGTCATGGACGCCGTAACGGAACGTTCCGCCGCGCTTCGGCTGCGCTTTTGCCTGGGACGTCCACAGACCGGTGGCCGTTGATGCCGTCACACCGGCAAGCATCGAATATTGCAGGAATTCACGTTTCGAGATGCCGCCCGAGCGGGCCGCTTTCTCGAGATTGTTCATCAGCTCTGGATTTTTTGATTGTGTCATACTTACTCCCCTTCAGGACCGGTGCCGGACCCGGGGTCCGGCGAAATTCCCACATATAGCTTCTTCGTTTTTCCGGTATTTGCAAAGCTCATATGCGACATTTAATCAGCAAAACACGAACACCGCCGATTCCGCTACCCTTTTGATAAAATTCTTGCTTCCACATTTTGGAATTTGTTGAACACCATTTTTTTGCATGGGCGCACAGAATTTGACCAGTTGCTTCATTTTCGGGCCGCGAGACGGCGGATGATCGGGTCTTGAGCTGGATATATTATTGAATACTTGGGCAACATCTGGCAACGCGATAGAAATTAACTTTTTTTAACGTTTGAGTCGCAGGTGCGCCAAGTTCTTGGGTGCAAAACCAAATAAATCCGGAGCGTTTACAAGGCTTTCGCTTCCCCGGGGTCTTTCCCGAAATCGTGTTGACTGGTCGGTTGGACCTCTTTCGTAAAGTTGTCGTGAAAGGGTTGATGCTCCGTGCTCCCGTCATTCCGGCAGATACCTTTCCGACCAGAATTCTCCGGCATGTCCGGTGGCGATCAGGGCATCGATCTCTTGGTCATCGAAACCGAGTCCGGCGAGGATTTCGCGCGTGTGGGCGCCATACTTGGGAGCAGGCCCCGGTATCGTGATCCCGGCACGTTCGGGGCGCACGGCATTCGGTGCAACCAGATCGACCCAACGGCCCATGGGATGAAGATCATGCCGGACGGCGCTGAACGTGTTCACGCGAATGTCCGGGGCTCCCTTGCTTTCCAGGTAGAGATTTACATCCCGCGTCGCATGCAGCGAACCGAGCGGCACGACTGCCGCCGACGTCCCGGAAATCCGCTGAGCCCAATGGCTTGACGGCTGAACGGCAAACCTCTCCGCAAGCGCCGTTTCCAGGCCGGCTTCATCCGAACCGGCGAGATCGGCGAGTTCTGGAACATGCCGCAGCACGGTCTGTCCCAGCGTCGGGGCCGCGAAGAACATCCAGCCGTCCGCAGCTTCATAGCACCGATAGAAAGGCCCCCAGCCCCGGGCTTCGCGGCCGCTTGGTTCGTCGAACGGCCCGCGACCTTCGAAGTCATACATGAACTGCGCCTGGATGAGTTCACCGGCCGAGGCAAGCGAAGCCCGGGCGACACCTCCCTTGCCGGTCTTCCTCAACCGCTCGAGCGCGGCGCCAAGCGCGACACAGGCGCAAAACCCGGCAAGGACGTCAATGGTGCCGAAATGCGCGTGCTCTTCCGGTGTTCCAGCCCCGCCTCCGAACCGCGTCATGACGCCCGTCGCCGCCTGGGCCAGATCGTCATATCCCAGATGATCCGACTTGGGTCCGCGCCGCGGCGCTCCGAACGCGTCGAGCTGAACGAGAATGAGCCTCGGATTGAGGTCCGCGAGACGCTCTCCGGTCAGGCCGAGCGCCCGGCATTGTTCGTCCGTTCCGTTTAGGGTGACGACATCGGCCTGCGACAGGAGCTGGCGGAGCGCCTGCTGCCCGCCGTCGGACTTCAGGTCCAGAAGAATGCTTTTCTTGCCGCGCTGGGCCTGCAGACCGAACACCACCGCGTTCCAGGGGTCGACCGATGGAGACACCGGTTGAACCAGCGTGACATCCGCGCCGAACCGGGCGATTGTTGCTCCGACCGTCGGGCCGGCGATCACATTGGTCAGGTCCAGCACTTTCAGGCCATCGAGCCATGTGCCGTCCTGCCGGTCATGCCGTTGCCGGGGGGCTTCCTGAAGGATATCGGCAAGGGACGGTGCCAGGTCGTCGGGCAAGGGGCCGGGGTTCTTTGAAGCGGCAAGATCGTCATCTGACAGCCAGGCGACATTTCCCATCTGCCGCATGTGTCCATGACGCGGATCATCGACGTCAAGCACCAGGCCGGACTGCAGCGCATGCGGATCGGACAACCACTCCCGGGTGCTGCGCTGCGCGGTTGCGGGCGCTTTTGCCGCCCCGAACAGTGCTTCCCACTCATGTGCGGGCCGGGTCAGGAACGCGGCCTTCATGGCTTCGGAAATCCGCACGCGGTCTTGCCGCCCGACGGGATAGCTTCTCAGGGCCCAGTCGGAGGGCCAGTCGCATTGATCGCGGTAGACGTCGAAATCCGGCAGATCGTCAAGAAGATCCTTGAGACCGAGAACTTCCAGCACCCGGCGCGGATGGCTGACGATCGAACAGGCGACCACGTAAAAACCCCTGCCGTCGGCGCATGTATAGGTGCGGTAAAACGGATCCAGGAATTCCGAAAGCGCAGCGAAGCTCAGATTGTTCGGCAGCCCGAGCCGGGCGCGGCGCTCAAGCTCATGTTCGCGCGGCGACTTGTAGCGGTCCGGATAGTCTTCGATCTGTTCGCTGTTATAGGCAAGGCCCTCGAACAGCGCGGACGCAAGTGGCACCTCGATGTGATCACCGCCCATGCGCGTCCGCGCCTGCAGAGCGAACAGAACCGACATGGCGCCAAAGGCCGCACCATAGGCCGAGGCAAGGCCAAGGGGTGTGAAAGACGGATTGATCCCCATCAGGCGGCGATTGAGGCCCATATCCGTGAACTGCCCCGTCCGAGCGGCGATCACCGCTTCCCACGCGGGAATGTCGCGCAGTTCGGGATCCGTCGACGCAAAGCCGGGCAGGGACAGGCTGACAAGCGCCGGGTTGATGTCCTGCAGGGTCTGCGGTCCAAGGCCCAGCCGTGTCATGACGCCGGGCCGGAAATTGTCGATGACGACATCGGACCGGGCCGCAAGGTTCAGCGCGGTTTGTCTGCCGCCGTCGGTCTTGAGATCGAGTGAGAGGGCGCGCTTGCCGCGTGACAGCATGTCGAAGGCCGGATCCTGCCAGCGCGGGCCGCCGGGCGGATCGATGCGGATGACCTCGGCGCCAAGATCGGCAAGCATCATCCCGACAAGCGGGCCGGCCAGATAGTGCCCGAAATCGAGCACCCTGATGTGCGAAAGCGGCCGTTCGTTCACGGATGCACACTCCGAGCTTGGTTCCCTGACGGATCAGACTAAGTGAGCCGTCAGAAAAAATTGGTCTCATTCAGCCAAAAATCATTTCCAAACGGTCAACCCTGCCAGGCCCGCGCGACCTGCTGCCACGAGCACAAGTCTCTCGCGCGCTCAGATGTGTTCGCAACCACCGCGGTGCCGGCACCCGTCGTCCGGCAGACCAAATAGCAGCGGAATGTCGGAAAACGCATGCCCCGTTCGGTTTCGGGCAGGAAAAGCACGGACACAGCGCGCAGTCTGAAGTCACAACACACAGACTTCGGAGATGTTCATGAGTGTCGCAGTTCGCAGCCGCAGTGGCGGCCGTGCAGGCCGCCGAGCCCTACGTACCGCGCCCGACCACGAAATGCTTCCCGGCCTGACCCGGAACCTGCCGCTTTGCGAACCGCTCGATGACGACCAGATCCGCAAGCTCGACGATGCTTCCATGTCGATCCTCGAGGAAGTCGGCATCATTTTCCGCGATCCGATCGCGCTGGAGGACTGGAAGAAGGCGGGTGCAAAGGTTGACGGCGAACGGGTTTATCTTGATCGCGGCCATGTGCGCGAACTGATCAGGACCATTCCGTCGAGCTTCACCTATCACGCGCGCAATCCGAAAAAGAACATCCCGCTCGGCGGCAACCGCACCATGTTCGTGCCTATGACCGGTGCGCCGTTCCTGCGCGACCTGGATGATGTCCGGCGCAATCCGACGCTCGACGATCTTGCCATGTTCCACAAGCTGAGCCACATGCTGCCGGCGATCCACTCCAGCGCGCACCACATCGTCGAACCCTACGATCACCCCATCAGCCACCGCCATCTGCGCATCACCTATTCGTCGATGAAACATTCCGACAAGACGTTCATGGGCATGACCACCAGCCCGAAGAATGCCGAGGATGTCATCGAGATGTGCGCGATCCTCTTCGGCGAAGACTACCTGGAAGACCATCCGGTCACGACCGGAAACTGCAATGGCAACTCGCCGCTGGTCTGGGACGAGACCATGCTCGGAGCGATGCGGGCCTTTTCGAGAAGAAACCAGCCGGTGCTGTGCTCGCCCTTCGTGCTCGGCGGCGCGAACACGCCCGCATCTGTCGTTCCCGCCGTCGCCCAGCTGAACGCGGAAGCGCTCAGCGCGCTCGCCTACACGCAGGTGATCCGCAAGGGTGCGCCCGCAATCTACGGCCACTATCTTTCCACGGTCTCCATGAAGTCCGGCGCGCCGATGGCTGGCACGCCGGAGATCAGCCTGATGAATTTCCTGATCGGCCAGCTTGCCAGGTACTACGACGTGCCGTGGCGGACATCCGGGTCGCTTGGCGGTGCCAAGACGTTCGATGCCCAGGCAGGCTACGAAAGCGCGACCACGCTGAACGCGGTCATCCACGCAGGTGCCAACTATGTCTGGCACACGGCCGGCTGGAACGAGGCAGGTATGCATTGTTCCGTTGCCAAGTTCATTGTCGATGCAGAGCAGTCGGCAATGGTCTACCGCATGGCCGAGGGCCCGCGCTGGGACGACTTTGACGAGGCGCTTGCCGCCGTGCGCGACGTCGGTCCGGGAGGCCATTATCTGGGCCATCCGCACACGCAGGAGAATTTCCAGCGTGCGTTCTTCATGCCGGAGATGTTCGACAACAACTCGATCGAGCAGTGGAAAGCCGAAGGCGAGGTGGAGATCACCGAACGCGCCCTGAAACAGGCCAGGAAACTCCTGTCCGAGTACCAGGAACCGAAGCTGGATGAAGCGCGCAATGAGGCCCTGCTGGATTACATCGCCCGCCGCGAGCGGGAAATCCCAGCGGAAGATGCCCTGAACCAGGATTATTGAAAACGGACAGGCGACGTTCGTCGTCTGTGCCCTTGCGATTGCGAATTCCGGATTGAAGCATGAAAATCAAGTCGGTCGAGATTTTCCGCCACGATCTCCCCGTGAAGAACGGGCCCTACACGATGGCCAATGCCGAGGTCTGGGCCCTTGAGACGACACTGCTCAAGCTTGTCGCCGACAATGGTCTTGTCGGCTGGGGCGAGACCTGTCCCGTTGGCCCGACCTATGCCGAAGCCCATGCGCTGGGCGCCCAGGCCGCACTGAAGCAGATAGCGCCGACCCTGATCGGCAAGGAGATCCGGCCGCTTCTCCTGAACCGGGCCATGCACGGTGCGCTCAACGGGCATAATTATGCCAAGGCGGCCATCGACATCGCCGCGCATGATCTCCTCGGGAAGCACCATGGTGTGCGTGTTGCCGATCTGATCGGCGGTGCCGCACGTGACAGGGTTCCGTCCTACTATGCGACCGGTGTCGGGGCTCCCGACGAGATTGCCCGGATCGCAGCCGACAAGCGGGACGAGGGCTATCCGCGCCTTCAGATCAAGGTTGGCGGGCGTCCCGTTGAGATCGATATCGAAACCATCCGCAAGGTCTGGGAAACGGTGTCGGCTTCCGGCATGCGCCTCGCCGTCGACGGCAACAGGGGGTGGACGACGCGTGATGCCTTGCGTGTCAGCCGGGAATGCCCGGACATCCCCTTCATATTGGAACAGCCCTGCAACCGGATTGAGGATCTTGAAAAGATCCGGCCGCAGGTGAGCCATGCGATCTACATGGACGAGAGCGGCGTGGATCTTGCGGCGGCCATTCGCGCGGCCGCGCTCGGCATCGTCGACGGCTTCGGCATGAAGGTCACCCGAATCGGTGGCCTGCAGCAGATGGCGGCCTTCCGGGATATGTGCGAGGCGCTGAACCTGCCGCACACATGCGACGATGCCTGGGGCGGCGACATCATCGCGGCTGCGTGCACGCATGTTGCAGCGACGGTCAAGCCCACGTTGCTCGAGGGTGTCTGGCTGGCGCAGCCAATGATCGAAACGCCGTATTCTGAAAACGGCGGCGTTGAGATTCGCCAGGGCCATATCGATCTTCCCTCCGGCCCGGGTCTGGGTATCGATGTGAACGAGCCGTTGTTCGGACCCCCGATTGCGGCCTACTGAGCGGGAGACTGATCATGCGATTTTCAGGCAGGAAGGCGCTGGTGACGGGGGCGGCAGGCGGCATCGGCCGGGTCATCTCGGAAATGCTGCGCGCCGAGGGCGCCGCTGTTGCCGCCGCGGACCGGAATTGCTCACCTGTTGACGCCGAGGCCTTGCTGGAGGGAGATCTTCTGGACGCGGCCTACTGCGATGGCCTGCCGTCAGCCGCTGCCGAGGCGCTCGGCGGGCTCGATATCATCGTCAACAACGCTGGCGTCATCAGCCGCGGACCGGTAACGGAAACGACGGATGCGGACTATGCGCTCTCGGTCGGCGTGAATGTCGAAGCGCCTTTCCGGATCTGCCGGGCGGCCATCCCGATCCTCACCGCAAATGGAGGCGGTGCCATCGTCAACACGGCGTCGTGCTGGGGCGTGCATCCGGGTCCGAACCACGCCGTCTATTGCATGACCAAGGCGGCGGTCGCCTCGCTGACCCAGTGCATGGGCCGCGATCATGCCCATCAGGGCATCAGGATCAACGCGGTCTGCCCGAACGAAGTTGACACGCCTATGCTCAGGACCGGGTTTGAGAGGCGCGGTTTCGATCCGCAATCGGCGATCGAAGAGCTCGGGAAGACCGTGCCGCTCGGCAGGGTCGCGAAACCCGATGACATTGCCGAGGTCGTCCTCTTTCTTGCCTCCGATGCCGCCCGTTACATGTGCGGATCGCTGGTCGAGGTCAATGGCGGAAAATCCGTGTCATGACACGTTTTGAAGGAAAAGTGGCACTCGTTACCGGCGGGCGCAGCGGCATCGGACGGGCGATTGCGATCCGCCTGCGCAGCGAAGGCGCGCGCGTCTTCACCGTCCAGCGCGGCGACGATCCCGGCTTTGAAAGCATCTCCGCAGATCTTTCCGATCCGCAGGTGCCAGCGCGCATTGTCGAGGATGTTGCCTCCCGCACCGGCGGGCTCGATGTTCTGATCAACAATGCCGGGGTCATGCAGGAAGCGTCGGTCGAGGATATGGCCCTTGCGGACTGGCAGCGCGCGCTCGCCGTAAACCTGACGGCACCGTTCCTGCTCATCAAACACGCTTTGCCGCATCTGAAACGCAGCCGTGGTGCAATCGTCAATGTCGGATCCATCGAAGGTATCGGCTGCAATGGCCATCACGCCGCCTATTCGGCCTCCAAGGCCGGGCTCCACGGCCTGACGCGTGCGGTCGCTGTCGACCATGGCCAGGACGGTGTCCGCTGCAATGCGGTTGCCCCTGGCTGGATCGACACCGATCTCAATCTCGATTTTGTCAATGCCATGCCCGACCCGGAGGCGTTCAGGCGCGATGTCGGCTCCCTCCATCCCGTCGGACGCACGGGAGACCCGCAGGAAGTGGCCGCGCTTGTCGCGTTCCTCGCCGCGGAGGAAAGCGGTTTCATCACGGGCCAAACCTATGTGGTTGACGGGGGGCGGATGACGCGGCTGAGTCTTCCGTGACCCGGACGGGCTCAGGCGAGAACGGCCGGGCGATGCTGGAACGCGGCGCGGATCTCGTTTGCCATGGAGTTGATCAGGTCCGCATCCTGATGTGCCCCCATCCCGATCACCAGCTTGGAGGACGGCGTCGGCACGAAACCCTGATCCTCGCCGAGGATCGTCATGGAGCGGTCAATGGAGGACTGTGCGAGAACGCCGATGGCAACCCCCGCTTCGACGGCCGCTTTAACGCCCGCAACACTCTGGCTGGAATAGACCAGACGGAACGGTTTGCCCGCCGCGGTGAGGGAGGCGATCGCAGCTTCGCGCCACCAGCAGGCACGGTCGAACAGCGCGACCGGCAAGGGGTCCTGGTCCAGGAGATTTCTGTGTCTGTTCATGACCCAGTGCGTGGTGTCTTCGTAGATGACCTCTTCGTCTGAGGCAGGATTCTGCACCTCGTAAACGGCAAGGTCCAGCTGACCCTTTGACAGCATGCCGGGGAAGTCGGGGCTGAGGGAACAGGTCACGTCCAGCTGAACCTGAGGGTGGCACTGGGCGAAATTGCCGACGATCCGTGTCAGTTTCGCCCGGCCGTGGTCATCGGGAATGCCAAGCCGCAGCGATCCGCTCAAAGGCGCCGTCGTCAGGTCGCGCAGGGTCGCGTCCAGTCTCGCCGTGACGTCTCTGGCGACAGGGAACAACTGCTTGCCGGCATCGGTCAGGACCACGCCGCGTCCGTTCCTATGAAAGACGCTCTGGCCGATGGTCTGTTCCAGCCGCGCGATCTGCAGGCTGATCGCGGACTGGGAGCGTCCGATCCGTGTTCCGCCCTCGGTGATGCTGCCGGTTTCGGCAACAGCTAGAAAGGTGCGCAGAAGATCGCTATCAAGGTTGGCCATCTGTTTTCTCAATATCTGAGTTTTAAGATATTCATTTTTTATATGAAGAAGACACGGTTATCCTGCCGACGTCAATCAGGAGAGCCGCCCATGAATGTTCAGCAAACGACCTCGGCCAGCGGCAGGGCCCGCGTCTGGCGTCATGCGGCTCTCGCCGCCTTGCTCATCATTCCTGTGATGGTCTGGCCGGATTTCGTCGTCGACGGTCTGACATTCTCGGCTATGGGTCTTGTGTCCGTTTCTCCGCTTGTCGTGCCGGGTATTCTGCTGACGGCTTGGATCATGGCGAGCGGCGCCGACAGGATCATCAGCCGCGCATTCGAGGGCCGGATGCTGCGTGCGATTATTGCCGCCTCCCTGATCGGTGCGATCACGCCCGTCTGCGGCGTCACGATCCTGCCGCTGATGGTCGGGCTTCTGGCGGCCGGCGTGCCGCTCGCGCCCGTCATGGCGTTCTGGCTGTCCTCTCCGGTGACCGACCCGGCCATGCTGGCGACCACGGCAGCAACGCTCGGCATTGCTTTCGCTGTCGGCAAGACGGTTGCAGCCTTCGGCCTGGGTCTGTTCGGCGGAGCCGTCACGGCAGCTCTCAGCGGGCAGAACGAAGTCGGAGAAATCCTGCGCAAGGGCGGACTTGCCTCCGGCCTTGCGGCCGGAACATGTTGCAGTGCCAATTCGTTCGAGCCGCGCGTCTGGCGCGAAGCGGGAAGACGCGCCGCCTTTTACCGGCAGGGGGTGGCGACGACACGCCTGATCCTGATTTGTTTGATCCCGGCCTTCTTCGCCGAATACGCCCTCAATGCCGTGCTGACTCCCGGATCACTCGCGCAGTATGTCGGTGAAGACAAGTGGTGGGCCATTCCGGCCGCTGTCTTCGTCGGAGCCCCCGCCTATATCGACGGCTACGCGGCCCTGCCGCTGACCCGTGCCCTTGTCGACAACGGCATGTCGCCGGGTGCGGCCATGGCCTTTCTGGTATCCGGCGGCGTGGTCAGCATCTGGGGTGCCCTGGCGATCTTCCCGGTTCTGAAACTGCGTCCCTTTCTGCTCTATCTCGTCCTCGCGGTGACAGGGTCGATGATGGCCGGCTACCTGTTTGGCTGGGTGGTTTGAACGTCGGATGGCCGGAGCCGCAGTTATCTCTCCCGCGGGGAGAGGTCGGTCTGAAAGGCCGGGTGAGGGGACAGGTGCTGACGTATCTTTCAGACATATGCCCTCACCCTGGCCCACTCCCATTGGGAGAGGGTAAAACTCCGCAAGTTGTAACTGCTTGAGCATCGCTGCTTCGAGACAGCGCACTCGCGCTTCCTCAGAATGAGGAGGATTTTGTGGCTCGGGTTTCGGGACGGGCAAATTGTCCGGGCAGACATCATCCGGACCACCCCTATTTCTCCATCGTCATCCCGGACGCAGCGAAGCGGAGATCCGGGATCGGGGAACCCGGGAACGCTGGTAAGGCAACAGGAAAAGCCGCTGGACCCGTGCCTCCCCGGCCTCGGCGCGCGCTGTGTTTGGCCAGGACGGCAGCGGGGAAACCTGTCCCAGATGCTGCCACCTTCGTCCCCGACCCCTCATCCTGAGGAGGACCTAGAGGTCCGTCTCGAAGGATGGCCACACGGTCCCCGCCACCCATCCTTCGAGACAGCGCTGCGCGCTTCCTCAGGATGAGGATTTTCATTCTCGATTGTCATCCCCGACTTGATCGGGGATGACCCTGCAGGAGATCGGCGAATTCAGCATCGCTGGATCAAAACTGATCTGGCTATTCTTCCGCCGCACGCCATTCTTTCCAGCGCAGAACCAGGTTGGCGCCGAGTTCGCGGAAGGGCTGGGGCGGCAGTTTCTTCGGGCGCGCTTCCGCACCGAAGTGGCGGGTGATCTCGCTTGAGATGCCGCAGGCAAGATCGGCGGCGCCCATGCCAGTGAGCGTGCCGCGCGCGGTCCCGAGACCATTCTGCACGCAGCCCGAATAGACACCGTCCTCCAGCTCCCGCATCACCGCGACCGAGTTCAGGCTGAGGCAAAGATGCCCGGCCCACCGGTATTCCATGGTCAGTCCGGCCAATTGCGGAAACCGCTGATCGAACTTGCGCTGCATGACACAGGCCGCCCGCTCGAGGCTCCTTGCGGGCGGCCGCATGTCGGGTTTTAAAAGTGCGCAGGTGCGCGTGATGATCCGGTTGCCGCCCTGCGCGGTGTCGATCCGGCGCATGGTGGTCCCCATCGGGTCCGACGGTGTCACGCCCCAGCGCGGCGCGCCGCCGAGTTGAGCGAGCTGATCGGCATCCAGTTCAGGCGTCATGACCGCGAACAGGAACAATTGCATCAGGCGGTCCTGCTCGTAGCCGAAACTTTCCAGATGCCCGTTGACGGTGAGAATGATCTTGTCCGCCCTGACGTGTCCCTTGGGCGTAACGACTTTCCAGCCTGTTCCGTCCCGCTGAAACTGCGTGACGGGGCTGTTTTCGAAGATCCGGACACCCGCCTGCCGCAATCCGCGCGCCAGACCGCGGATATAACCGGCAGGCTGCAGCATGACCGTCCCGGGCGTATGGAGGCCGGACAGGTAATGGCGGCTGCCGGTGATTTCCGACATCTGCCTTTCGTCCAGCATCTCGAAGGCTTCGCCGAGACCGCCAAGGTGCTGTGCATAGCTTTCGTTGTGCCGGACCGCCTTGGCGCTCGCCGCACCGTTGATCTTGCCCGCCCGGTCGAAGAAATTCGGATCGATCCCGAACGCTTCCACTGCCTTGCCGGCGAAGTCGATGGCCTCGCGGTTGAGGCGGGTGATCGCCCGGTCGTCACCTGCGCCGGCGTAATCCTCGGAATTGAGTTCGTGCGGCAGGTCGATCATGAACCCGGAATTGCGTCCGGCGGAGCTCTCCGCGATCCGGCACGCGTCCAGAACCACGATGCGCAGGCCCGGATCGATCTGGGTGAGACGCCGGGCCGCAGACAGACCGGCGAAACCGGCGCCGACGATGACGATATCGGCTGTCGTGGAACCGGACAATGTGTCCGCCTCCGGCTGGTCCGCCAGTATCCGGTTCCAGGCGGCCGGGCCGGCCAGATCCGGAAGTCTCATCGCGGACCTAGGCGCTGTCATCCCACGGCCTCGTCCTCGTCGTCGGACAGGTCGAGCCAGATCGTCTTGAGCTGCGTGTACTGGTCATGAGCGGCAAGGCTGTTGTCGCGGCCACCGAAACCGGACTGCTTGTAGCCGCCGAAAGGCGTTGCGATATCGCCTTCGCCGAAACAGTTGACCGTCACCGTCCCGGCGCGGATGGCCCGCGCGCCGCGCAGGGCCTTTTTCGTGTTGGCCGTGAAGATCGAGGCCGCCAGCCCGTATTCGGTTGAATTGGCCAGCTCGATCGCCTCGTCGAACCCGGATATCGTCATGACATTCAGGACCGGACCGAAAATCTCTTCGCGTGCCACGTCTGACCCAGCCGGTGCCTCCAGGATTGTCGGTTCGACGAACGCATTGTCCTGCGTCTTGCCGCCCATCAGCACGGTCGCACCCGTATCCAGGTAGGAACTCACCTTGCCGAAATGCGCCGAAGACACAAGCGCACCGACACGATGCTCCGGATTGAGCGGGTCGCCCATGGTCCACTCGCGCGCATGGGCAAAAATCCGTTCCAGCAGGGCGTCCTTGATCTCCTCCTCGACGATCAGCCGCGAACTGGCCGAGCAGTTTTCGCCCATGTTCCAGAAGGCGCCGTTGACGACATGCGCCGCGACGCGGTCGAGGTTTTCCGCATCCTTCAGAACGACGCTGGGGTTCTTGCCGCCCATTTCCAGAACGACTTCCTTCAGATTGCTGTCGGCGGCATAGCGCAGGAACCGGCGTCCGGTCTCCGTCGATCCGGTGAAGGAGACCATGTCGACATCCATGTGCCGGCCGAGCGGTTCGCCGACATCGGGTCCGGTGCCCGGAACGACGTTGAAGACACCGCGCGGGATGCCGGCCTCCATGGCAAGTTCCGCGACCCGCAAGGCGGTGAGGGAGGTTTCTTCCGCCGGTTTCACGATCACCGAACACCCGGCGGCAAGCGCCGGGCCGATTTTCCACGCCAGCATCAGCAGCGGAAAGTTCCAGGGCAGGACGAGCCCGACCACCCCGATGGGCTCGCGCACGATCATCGCGATATGATCATCGGATGCCGGGGACACCTGGTCATAGATCTTGTCGATCGCTTCGGCGTGCCACTTCAGGCAATGGATCGTCTCGGGAATGTCCACGGTCTCGCAATCGAGGATCGTCTTGCCGCTGTCGACGCTCTCCATGACCGCAAGCTCGCGCCGGTTGCGTGTCAGCAGCTTGGCGAAACGGATCAGGATATCCTTGCGCTCCGACGGGTGCAGTCTGGACCAGCGTCCGTCCTCGAACGCTTCGCGCGCCTTCAGAACCGCAAAGTCGATATCCTCTGCGCCGCAGGCCGCGATCTCAGCGAGGGTCTCACCCGTCGCCGGGTTGACGCTTGTAAATGTCTTTCCCGATGATGCGGGACGGTAGCCCCCGTCGATGAAGGCATTCGTCGGCAGGGTGAGTTTTGCGGCAAGAGCCCGGTATTCTTCGTGTGTCAGAAGATCAGTCATGCTCACGCTCCCGCCGAGATGTCTTGGATGGTGGATTTCAGCACGCGGATGACCTGTTCCAGCTGCCGCTTGTCGTCCTTGTTCAGTGCTTTCAGCGGCGGCCGTGGCGGACCGGCGCGAAGGCCGGTCATTTCAACCCCGTGCTTGACGCACTGGATGAACTTGCCGCCCTGTTCCAGAACGCGCATCAGCGGCATCATCGCGGACATGATCCGGCGGCCCTTGGTGAAATCGCCCTCCACGGCGCAGGCCCGGTAGAGCGCGACATGCTCGTGCGGAAGGAAATTGGATCCGGCACAGACCCAGCTGCGCGCGCCCCAGGCGAAGAACTCCAGCGCCTGGTCGTCCATGCCGCAGGACATCTGGATATGGGGATAGTCGCGTGCGAGAAGGTGAACGCGGTTGATGTCCCCGGAGCTTTCCTTGATTGCACACACGTTGCGTGAGCGTCCGACCCGGTCGAGAAATTCCTCGCCCATGTTCACGCCCATGCGACCCGGGTAGTTGTAGAGCATGATCGGCAGATCTGCGGCCCGGTCGATGGTCAGCACATTGAGCGCATTTTCGCGTTCCGTCGGCACAGCGTAGGGCGGTGTCGCCACCAGCAGCGCAGCCGCACCCAGCTTTGCGCCGCCTTCGGCAAGCGCAACGGAGTCCGGCGTTCGCATGGTTCCCGTACCGACGATCAGGGGCAGCCGCCCGGCCAGTTTCTCCTGCGTGAAACGGGCGAGTTCAAGCCGCTCCTCGACGGTCTGGGTGTAGTTCTCACCGGTCGATCCGCCGGAAATCAGCCCGTGGACGCCGCTGTCCACCAGGTGGTCGATCACCTTTTCAAGCGCGTCCCAGACGACGCTACCGTCATCGTCATAGGGAGTGACCACGGGCGTATAGATGCCCTCGAAAGCCATGATGGGTGTCATAGGGTCCTCATGCGGATTTCTGTTTCGGCGGGACACCAAGCGGCGCTTCCAGCCCGTCCGGCATCACGAACAATTCAATCTGGTCACGCGACAGCGCCCAATGCTCCAGCGCCAGCTCGGCGGCGCGCTCCTCATCGCCGTTTTCGATGCAGGCGATCATTTCATCGTGCTGTGCACACGCCAGTGCCAGCCGGTCTTCCTTTGCGCCGGACTTCGGCTTGAAAAACGTCATCGCAATCCGCGTGTGATCGATCAGCAGCCTGTCGAGGCTGGCGAGCAGGTAGCTGTTTCCGGCCATCTGCCCGGTGATGCGGTGAAACTGGTCATTGGTGAGCGCGCGCTCGGTGGTGTCGCCTGATCGCAGCGCTTCGCGGAAGGCTTCCTGCGCCTGCTTCAGGTCCTCGATCTGGGACGGTCTGGCATTCTGGACGGCAAGACGGAGGATCGAGCTGTAGATGAGCGGTGCGGCCAGGAAGAAGTCGCGGAGCGTGTAATGCGTCATGTCGGATACCCGCGCGCCGCGGTTCTGCTGCAGGACCACGAAGCCCTCACCGGCCAGCTGCTGAAGCACCTCGCGCAAGGGCGTGCGTGACAGACCGTAGCGGTCGCACAGCTCACCCTCTTCGAGAGAACTTCCCGGCACCCGGTCGAGCGTCAGGATGGCGCGTTTCAGATCTTCATAGGCGAGCGATTTCGCGCTGCCGCGCATATTGGGCATGACAATTCCCCAACCGATTTTTGTTGACCTGTTTGTATACATAATGAATACAATAGCAACACAAGAATTATACAAAGGCGTCGTCGAGGCTCATGAACCGGAGGCGACAGAGGCCGGAGAAAAGCGACATGTCCCGCACAACCGACGTCAGCTTTCTTTTGCTGGACGATTTTTCCCACATTGCGTTTTCTTGCGCTGTCGAACCGTTGCGCATTGCCAATCTGCTTTCGGGCAAGGAACTCTATCGATGGCGTCTGGTCTCGCCGTCGGGGGAAAGCGCGGTTTGTTCGAACCGCACCGTCACGCTCGTGGATCAGGGTCTTGATCCGCTCCCTCCCAGAGGAAGCCTGTTCCTGATTTCCGGCCTGAATGTCGGCGAACGCGCGTCGCCCGACGTGCTCTCCTTCATTCGCCGCGAGAGGGCGCGGGGCACCCGGATCGGTGCGCTCTGCTCAGGCGCCTTTGTGCTGGCCAAGGCCGGCCTTCTGGACAACCGGCGCGCGGCCATGCACTGGGCCTTTCACGACAGTTTCCAGGAGAATTTTCCCGAGGTGGAACTGGTGCGCAATGTCTTCGTGGCCGACGAGGCCTTCGTGACCGCATCGGGCGGAACCGCGGCGACGGACCTGATGCTGCACCTGATCGGGGAAACGCACGGCCTCGACCTTGCCATGGCGATCGCTGACCAGATGGTTTATTCGGGCGTGCGTCCGGCGCATGCAATGCAGCAGATTTCGGTCCAGGCGCGCTACGGTATCCGCAATCCGCACATCGCCGAGGCCATCCGTCTCCTGAACGAGAGCGCCCCGTTCTACATGCCGACTTCGGAGATCGCGCGGCGCATCGGCATTTCCACCCGTCAGCTGGAAAGGTTGTTCCAGAAACACCTGAAAATGTCGCCGAAGAAATATGCCATCAATCAGAAGCTGACCAAGGCGCGGAACCTTCTGCTGCAGACCGAGCAATCGATTTCGGAAATCGCGCTCGCCTGCGGATACGAATCGCCGTCCCATTTCATCCGGACCTATCAGAACCGGTTTGGCGTGACGCCGCACAATCAGCGCGTCTTTGCTCAGGATACCCTGTCTGTGCACCAGATCGCGTGATCGGAAACGGTGGCAGGCGCAGCCTGCAAGGAAACTTCAGTTCAGCGGCAGCCGCCGGAAGCGGCCCGGCATGGCCGGGTCATGGAAGTGATCCAGCGGCCCGTTGTCGGCGAAGTGCCGGTGCCAGTGGGCGAGGGCGCTGCGGTCGAGGGTGACACCGAGGCCCGGGCCTTCGGGTACGGCAATCACGTTGTCGGTCTGGCGAAAGGGGCCGCCCTCGATGACATCGCCGACCTGCCAGCGGAACAGGGACTGGCTCGGTTCGGTTATCCACGGCATCGCCGCCGACATATGCAGGTATCCGGCGGTCGCAATTCCCGCGTCTCCGGAATAGCACCAGAAGCCGACACCCATGGCCTCGCAGGCGCCGATGAAGCGCACGGTCCGGGCAATGCCGCCCAGAACGGCGAAATTGGTCACGATGTAGTCCGGCGCACCCAGGCTGACGGCACGGCGGATATCCGGAACATGGGTCGACAGGCGGATCGAGGAATGCCTGCGCAGCTCCGCCATCTCCTCGAAGGTCGCGACCGGGTCTTCATAGTTGCGGATGTCAAAGGGCTCGATCTCCCGGAAGATCCGGATCGCGCTCGGCAGTGACCATTGCATGTTGCTGTCCAGCCGCAGCATGGCGTCCGGCCCGAGCGCCGCACGCAGGGCCTTGACCGTATCGATCTCAAGCTTCGGATCTCCCAGGATCAGCTTGCCTTCGAACAGGGTTGCGCCGTGCTCCTCGCGCATGCGCAGGCAATAGTCGGCAACCTCGCCGGGGCTCGTTTCACCGCCCGTGCGGAAGGCGAAATATTCGGTAAAGGGGATGTCCTTGCGCACAGCCCCGCCGAGCAGCCGGTAGAGCGGCTCTCCCGACACCTTTCCGCGCAGATCCCACAAGGCAATCTCGATCGCCCCGAAGGCCTTCACAACGGAACTGTCATCGGTGTTCTGCACGATCTGCCAGGGAGGAACACAAAGGCTTTCGCATACGGCAATGTCCAGCGGGTCCGCGCCGATCAGCCGCTCGCCCATATCCCTGATCGTACCCAGTACGTCGACCGACGGGGCTTCGCCGAGGCCGGTCAGCCCCTGATCGGTCTCCACCTCGATGATGGTCTTTGATGTGCCGGGGTAGTGACCGCCGGTCCACCACATCGGTTTTTCAAGGGGAATGTTGACCGGCGTTGCCTTGAGGCCGGTGATCTTAATACCAGGCATCGGGCAGCTCTTCCTTGCGGCGTGCAACGAAGGCTTCAAGCTCCTCGCGCGTTGCTTCGTCCATTGACGGCGGCTGGTAGTCTGCAAGCATCGTCTGCCAGCGGTCGAACGCGCGCCGGCGCATGTCCTTCGATCCGCCTTCCTCCCAGCTTTCCACATTCTCGCTGTCCGACAGCCTGGGTTCGTAGAAGGCCGTCTGGTAGTTCCGCATCGTGTGCGCCGACCCCAGAAAGTGCCCTCCGGGCCCGACTTCGCCATAGGCGTCCCGCGCGAAAGACTCGTCCGTGGTGTCGAGGCCGCCGCCGAGCACCTTCTGGTAGGAACCGAGCCGGTCGGCATCCATGATCAGTTTTTCGAAGCCGGTGCACAGGCCGCCCTCCAGCCAGCCTGCCGCATGCAGGACGAAGTTCGCACCGGCCAGCATGGTCGAATGCATGCTGTCCGCGCTTTCATAGGCGGCCTGGGCGTCCTCGATTTTGGAGGCGGTCAGCGAGCCGCCGCATCGAAGCGGCAAGCCCGCACGGCGCGCCAGCTGTCCGATGGCATAGTTGGACACCACCGGTTCGGGCATGCCGAAGGTCGGGGCACCGCTTTTCAGGCTCATGGAACTGAGAAAATTCCCGAGCACGAAAGGCGCGCCCGGCCGGACAAGCTGAGAGAACGCGCAGACCATCATCGCCTCGGCCATGGCCTGACAGATCGAGGCGGCCGTCGAGACGGGGCCCATGGCGCCGGAGAGAATAAACGGCGCGACGACGATCCCCTGTCCGCGACTGCAATAGACGCGCACGGCCTCGCTCACCACCTTGTCCACCAGGAGCGGCGAGTTGGTGTTGACATTGCCCATGATCACGCAATCGCGTTCCATCACCTCGCGCCCGAAGACGATTTCGGCCATGGCGACGCTGTCTTCCGCCCGGCTCATTTCGGTGATCGCACCCAAGTGCGGCTTGTCGCTCAGTGTCATGTGCGCGAACAGCATGTCGAGATGGCGCTTCGAAACCGGAACGTCACAGGGTTCGCAGGTCACGAAGCCGCCGTGATGCAGGTAGGGGTGCATGTAGGTGAGCCGGACAAGTTTCTCGAAACTCGTCATGTCGCCGTAGCGGCGTCCGCCCTCCAGGTCGCGCACGAAAGGGGATCCGTAAACCGGCGCAAACACCTGGTTGGCGCCTCCGATCGTCACGGTTTTTTGCGGATTGCGCGCGAGCTGTTTGAATTCCCGCGGTGCCTTGCTGCAAAGCGCGCGGACTAAGGCGGCATCCGCGCGTACCAGATCGCCTTCCAGGCGCGCGCCGGCCTCGCGCCAGATACGCAGCGCCTCCGGGTCATCACGGAAGGCGATCCCGACCTCTTCGAAAATCCAGTCAACCTGGGCCTCGAGCGCCACGATCTGCTCTTCATCGAGGATGTTGATGTCAGGCAGGACGCGCCTGATGAACGGGGCGTCCGGTTTGCTTGCTGCGCTGCGTCCGCGCGCTGCGCGTGCACGTCTCGCCATGGGTTTGCCTTTCACGGAACCGACAAGGCAAATCTAGTACGTGCTGGGGATCTTGTGACGATTGAAAAATATCGCACTTTGCATAAACTCAAATTATGCAAGGCCTCTGGAAAATTGTTGGATCTCCGCGCTACATCCTTATTTTTGAGGCGGCGGCACGGCATGGATCCTTCACCCGGGCGGCATCGGAACTCAATGTTCAGCAGCCGGCCGTCAGCGCGGCAATCAAGCAGCTCGAACAGGCCCTCGGCGCACCCCTCTTCCTCCGGTCGCACAAGAAGGTGGAACTGACACCCGTGGGGGCGGCATATTATGCCGAAGTATCGAAGGCCCTGCACCAGATTCTGGAGGCAACCCGCACCGTCCAGTCGGAAGCCAGAAGTGCCATTGTCACCCTGTGTGCCTCGACAGCATTCAACACCTATTGGATGATGCCGCGCCTCCGGACCCTGCGCGACCTGCATCCGGAGATCGACCTGCGCCTGCAGTCGAGCGACCGGGAACCGGATATCGATGATGAGGGTATTTCTCTCGCCGTTCGGCGGGGAAACGGAGACTGGCCGGGGTGCCATGCTTTCCTGATTGCACCCGAAGTCATCTATCCGATTGCCAGCCCGGGATTGATGGCGCAAACGGCTGTCCGCCGCAGGGAGGACATTCTCGCCGCGACGCTGATCCATCTCGAGGAGCCGGTGCGTGAGCGGCCGGGCTGGAAAGACTGGTTCGCGGCGCAGAACTGCACCGTGACGATACCGCCATCGGGTCTCAGGCTGAATGACTATGCGCTTGTTCTGAACGCCGCGATCTCGGGCGAGGGTTTTGCCTTCGGCTGGAACCATCTTGCCGCGGATCTTGTCGCCAACAACCTGCTCGCCGCCCGCCGGGAGTGGAGCTGGCACACCGGGATGGGGTTCTACCTTGTGTGGTCGAAGGCCCGCACGCTCAGCGAAAATGCAGAGCGGGTCAGGGACTGGCTCATCTCGGCCGCCGGCAGCGGGCAGACCGCCGGTTGAGCACCATGCCGGACGGCCTGTTCCGACAGGGCGGAACCAGTTATCCCAATGGCTCGATGAAATGGAAAATCGGAATCGGCACGTGAGGCTCGATCATGACACCGGCTCCTCGGGCACCGGTGAGACTACGCGCTCCGGTCAGGCGCGCGTTTTTCGGTTTGCAGAAACAGGGCGACGGCTTCGTCCCGCGTTTCCGCGCCCAGCTTCTGTCGCGCGTTTTTCAGATACAGCCGGACACTGGCTTCGCTGACCTGCAATTCGTGGGCAATCTGCTTCGGGCGGATCCCGGTCGAGATCAGCTCAAGCGTCTGATACTCGCGTGGGCTGAGAGGTTTTCTGTTTTGCGCGTCCGTTTCAAGGCTCTGCAGCAGCTCCAGGCGGCGGTGCGCGATCAGGCAGAAAGACTGCAACTGACTGGCAAGCGGCAGGATCTTGCGCTCGAACGCAAACGCAGTCAGCGCGTTGCCGATGATGAAGCCGCCATGCCGCCCGGTTCCCAGGAGCCGACAGGGAATTCCAAGACCCGCACGCCAGCCGTAACTGGTCATTTGCGTAACGTAACTGCGGTGTTCGTCATCGAGATAATCTTCGTGATCGCCCAGAAACTCCACGCCGACTTTCGTGATCTCGAAGGTCGCGCAGCAATGATACAGGAACGGTTCGTTGAACTGGCCCTGCTGCAGGCGTCTCTGCGGCCAGTTGCCGGGAAGCGTCGATAGGATCCGCAGGTCGGCAGGCCGGCTGTCGGTATCCGTCAGGTAAATCGCATGCGTGAGGCCAACCGAACCGATCGCTTCGCAGAAGAGGTGCCAGACCTGGTCGACACGGGCCGTGGTTTCGATCTCTCGAGCAGCTTCCAGAAAAACGCGGTCCATATCACTTTCGATATATCGATTCTGACGGCTTGAGACCGCCCCCCGGTTTGCAGCGTAATGCGGACCACGTTTTGAATGCAAAGACTATGTCTGTCCTTACTTTTGTTCATGGGAAAAGCGGATCAATATGAGCGTCCAGAGTGCCTTTATTTCCGACTACAAAAAGATAAGCCCGGTCGTCACCGATCTGATTGTGGGGACCGACACAATTGCGGTCGTGTTTACGGGCGGCCGGTTTCTCTATTGCCCGCCAAGCAAGGAATACCTGTCGTTCTTCCTGGGTGAGGACGGGCATTTCGGTCTCATCCACGGCGACTTCGCCAACACGACGGCGGGTGACTGTCTGCGCGTCACCGGCGCGGCCGGCAGGATCTGAATGTGAACACGGACATCCATCTGCATTTTCCCAACGGCAGCTGGGATCTGCTGCAGCCGCTCATGGTGCGTCACGACCTGGAAGTCCGGCCGCGCTACGACAAGAAAATCGAATACATTCAAAAAGACGGTGCGGTCCGGACGCAGAAGCAGGTGAAGGATCTGGACTTCAAGGCGAAGCTGGAAGCTTTGCAGATCGCGACCGTTGATATTGCCGGGGCGACCGCGGCCTGCATTGCCATCAGCCAGGGCAAGAGCGGTGCCGAGATCCTGCGTGACGCCAAGGCCGCCCAGGCCGCATTCGCCCTGTTCCAGGGCGTGGCGGCGGCAAGGGGGGCATCCTTCACACCGCAGCCGGTTATGCCTTCGCCCATGAACGCGAGCCGGATGACGCGGGTCAACCGACCGAACGGGCCTGCGCCGCAACGCCCGTCGGGCCCGGCCGCTGCCACGAGGGCACCGGGTGGGCGGGGCAGTCCCCTCAATTTCACCGTCAACGTGCCCCAGGGAAAACCGGTCCAGATCGGCAACCGTCACTACAAGGCGCACAGGATGTCGAAGGTCAATGTTGTCGTTGAGCAGAGTTCCAATGCCCAGATCCGCGCCAAGGCAGAGGCAACCTTGAAGTTTCTGGAATCGATCCACGGCCCGGCCTGAGGAGACGGGACCATTTCCACACGTTTCGGGCAACTCGGGTGCCGCTGCCTATCTCGTGAATGCCCCGTTGGGCCCGCGCCCCGACCGGCCGCCATCCGAACGGCTGATCATCACGCATCGGCTGCTGCGAGCACATGCGGCGAGGTTGCACCGTTCATGCTATGAAGGCGCGTGTTCGATGAAAGCTCCCTTAGTGAAAACAGCACACGCCAGATGACAGACCTGTCCGACCTCGCCGACAAGATCCCCGTGCACGGCATGGGCGACGCGGCCGCATTCGACCTGGTCGGCGGCTGGGTGCATGAGCGCTCGGCTCAACTGGGCCGGCCGGAAGCCTTTGCTCACATGGATCCGGCACCATCCATCGTCGCCGCGCGCCTTGCCGGACTGAACGCCGAGTTCAACCAGAACCTGCTTCATCCGGATCTGAGCCCGTTCGCGGGCGAGGCGGAGCGTCTGGTGGTCAAGTGGCTTGCGCCGTTTTTCGGAATGAACGCGGGACACATGTGCGCCGGTTCCACCATCGCCAATCTTGCCGCGCTATGGTGCGCGCGCGAGCACGGGGCAACGCGGGTGGTCGCCTCGGCTGACGCACATGTGTCCGTGCCCAAGAGCGCACGCATTCTCGGTCTTCCGTTCGAAAGTATCGCGGTCACAGGCACAGGCCGCATGGATACCGGTCTCCTGCCGGACCTGAAGGACGCGGTCCTTGTTTTGACCGCAGGCACAACGGGCCGGGGTGTGATTGACGACCTGGGGCTTGCGGGCAGGCAACGGCGGCAGGATGGTGGTCCGGCCTGGGTGCATGTTGATGCCGCCTGGGCCGGTCCGTTGCTCCTGACGAAATATGCGGGCCGCCTGGCAGGAACCAGACACGCCGACAGTGTTTCGGTATCGGCGCATAAATGGCTGTTCCAGCCAAAGGATTCAGGCCTCGTTCTGTTCAAGAACCCGCAGGCGCAGCAGGCGATCAGTTTCGGCAGCTCCTATCTGGCAACACCCAATGTGGGCGTTCAGGGGTCACGCGGGGCAGCCGGCGTCGCGCTTCTCGGCACGCTGCTCGCCTGGGGGCTGGAAGGTCTTGCCGAGCGC
This sequence comes from Roseibium sp., assembly GCF_965232425.1. Classification (GTDB taxonomy): domain Bacteria; phylum Pseudomonadota; class Alphaproteobacteria; order Rhizobiales; family Stappiaceae; genus Roseibium. The sequence goes on along the minus strand of NZ_OZ246971.1, from coordinate 1,494,894 downwards.
ATCGAACACCTGATGACCCTGTCGGAAGACCTGGCGGAGAGGCTGGCCGCAGACCCGCGCACGGAACTGAAACAGATGCCGGAAACCGGTGTGGTCAACTGGCGCCCGGTAAATGGCACCGCCGAGGAAATCATCGCCGCTCTCGGCCCCGTTGCCTCGCGCACGGATATTGCCGGAGAGCCCTGGGTCCGCCAGGTGGCCGCGAACATGCATGTGGACCTGGACGCCGTATGGTCGCGCATCGACGACGTTCTCTCCGGTCACGGCGGATGACCGGACCGGGAGAACAAACGTCTTGCATCGACCGGTGCCGCTATTCGATCGTGATCTCGACCCGCCGGTTCTGCGCCCGTCCGGCCGGAGTCCCGTTGTCGGCGATCGGTTCGCTTTCACCCTTGCCGACGACCGAGAAGTCCGGCGCACGGTAGACGCCCTTGCTGACAAACCAGTTCTTCACCGCTTCGGCGCGCCGAAGCGACAGTGACTGGTTGTAGCCGTCACGCCCGGTGGAATCCGCATGCCCTTCGATGGTGACGCTGGGAGCCGTGCGCTTGTTGATCTCGTAGGCGACCGCACCAAGCCGCGAAATCGCTTCGGGACGCAGATCGTGGCGGTCGAAGCCGAACAGAACGTCCGCCTCCAGACGCACCTTCTTCTTGCCGCGGGGCGGCGGTGCCGGCGGGTCTTCGTATGGGATGACCGGGTGATTCCATTCGGGTGCGATCGGGTCATCGTGATCGGGCAGGCCGCGTTCGACCTCGTCCCACTTCACGTGGATCAGCCCGTCATGAATATCGATGCCGGCGGTCGGCGTGCCGATGCTGTCTTCGTAGCCGAAATCACCCGAACCGCTGATCGACTTGTAGACCATGAGCGGTTTGGAATAGCTGGAATACCCGTCGAGGATGTTCAGGACGAAACCGGATGCATTCTGCCCGCTGAGGGCCTGGATGGATCCGATGACCAGCTGTGCCCGGCGCAGGTTCAAGTCCTGGAAACTGGTCGGACGCTTCGACCGCAGGTTCTTGTAATAGTATCTGAGGTTCTCGCTGTAGGCCGCCGGAACGACGGACAGGCCCCCGCCGATCCCGTAAAACGCGATCGTGCAGACATCGTTGGTGTCCCTGTTCCGCAGCTTGTAGTGATAAAATCCGGCAGTGATGATCTCACCGCCCGAAAACGAACGCACGGGCGCAATCGCCCAGCGCGAAGATGGCTCTGTTTTCCAATCCATTTAAACAATCCAAAAATAAACAAACGTAATGCCGCGCAGATGGGGTTACGTGTGCGTCATTTCAAGAGTTGGGGAGGGGCGTGCCCGGAAAGACGGTGTAAAATCAGTTGCTTGTATCTTGGTGAAATGATGTGGCAGCTTGTCGGGATGGTGTGCGCGCGCATCGCTGTCCGGTTCGGAGAACATTTTCGAACATGTGCCACTGAGAAGGCGGCATAATTCCGTTCGGTGCCAAGTCCGGAAAAGGGATCGTTTCCCGGATTTGTCGTCCCGGTTTGCCGTGAAAGCGGCAAGGCGGGAACCAGTACCCCTTGCAGTAGGAGATCAAAAAAGAAGGATGATCAGGTGTTTACTGGTTCCCGGCCTTCCGATGCGCTTCAGCCGGAATGACAAGCTCCTTGGCTGATGATCGCTTTGCCGGACCCGGCTTATCGAGCATAGGGCAGCCGGAATTCTCTCGAATATCCTGATGCCGTTGCCACTGTTTTCAGCCGCGAACCGCGCGGGCGTGAAAGCGATAAAACGGACGACAATCAAAAAAAATCGATAAAAGCTTCCATTTGCTCAAATGTCCGTTATTTATGATAGGGCAAAATGGGAGGTTCACCATGAAGTTAAATCTGACTTATCTGAGGGCGACCGCTGTTGCATTTGCTGCGACATTTGCGGTTGCGGCCTCGCCTGTGCAGGCGGCAGATCTGCCTTGTTCGACAGCCAAGCTGATCGTGCCCTGGGGCCCGGGTGGCGGCACGGCCGTGATTTTCGGCATTTTCGAGAAGGCGATCGAGGCCTCCGATGCACCCGTCAAGATCAAGGTTGTCACCATTCCGGGCCAGGGTGGCGGTGCCGGCGCCAAGGAAGCGCACGCGGCCAAGCCGGACGGCTGCACCCTGTTCGCGATCCACCAGCACCTGGTGGTCAACTACATCAACGGCGTGACCGATTTCAGCTGGGACGGGTTCGAACCGGTCGCCATGCTGACCGATACGCCGGAAATCATCGGCGCCGGCGGGCACGTTGAGTATGACAGCCTTGAAGACATGCTGGCTGCGGCCAAGGCAAACCCGGGCGGCATTCCGACAGGTGTCTCCATGGGCGCGACAAGCCACTTCCTCTGGATCATGCTCGGTTCGAAAACCGGCACGGACTATCAGTACGTTCCGTTCCAGGGCGGCACGGCCGGCCGCATCACCGGTCTCTTGAACGGGTCGATCGATCTGGGCGGCATCAACATGGCGGCTGCGCGGACCCAGCGCGACGACGGCGCGCTGAAAGCCTTCGCCATTGCCGCCGACGAACGCAGCGACCTGATCCCGGACGTGCCGACGCTCAAGGAACTGGGCGTTGACATGACCTACTCCCTGACGCGCGGTATCATGCTTCCGAAAGGCACGCCGCAGGAGTTCGTCGATTACTGGGCCGGCGTGTTCAAGGGTCCGACGGAAGACGCGGATTTCGTTGCGGAGCAGGCCGCGAAAGGAACAGAGGTTCTTTATCTCGGCCCGGAAGAATACGCCGCCTGGTGGAAAGACACGGAAGGCGAGTTTCTTGACGCGGCAAAAGAGCTGAAAGTCGGACGCTTTCAGTAGAACCGGTCGACGCCCGCGCCGTCACGGCGCGGGCATTCTTCACGCCGTTGGGGGTTTTCATGACCTTGAATCGCGATTTCTTCGTTGCGGTTTTCTTCCTCGTGCTTGTCGCGGTGATGTACGCGGCGACCTACTCGCTGCCCGAGCCGATGTTCAATCAGCTGGCCTCGTGGACCTGGCCGAGGATCATCCTGATACCGCTCGGAGCCCTGTCCATCGTGCTGCTGGTTCAGTCCCAGACCTCCGGTCTTGAAGCCGCGACGGTTTCGGACCTCAAGGGCTGGTTCAAGGACAATACCAACCCCTTTCTGTGCTTCGCGCTTTTCTTCGGTTTCCTCTACCTGATGCCTCTTCTCGGCATGCTTTTGGGCGGGTTGCTTTATGTGTTCCTGACGCTGTGTGTCCTTGGAGGCTGGCAGCCGCGCCAGATGGTGGTGCACATCGCGATCTCGGCCGTATTCGTCATTGGCATGTGGTCGATATTCTCACTTGCGCTGGGCGTTGTTCTGCCCGAGGGCACCATTCTCAGGGTCTACTGATCATGTTCGAGAATATTGCACTCGCGGCTCCCGAGCTGTTCACGCTGACAACGATGATGCTGATGCTGGCGGGCACCTTCGCCGGTCTCCTTGCCGGTGCTGTTCCCGGTTTCACGATTGCAATGGCGGTCGTCCTGGTGCTGCCCTTCACGTTTTCCATGACGCCCGTGCAGGGCCTGGCGACCATGATAGCCGTCTATGTCGGCGGTCTGTCGGGCGGTCTGATGTCCGGGATCCTGACGGGCATACCCGGCACGCCGTCTTCCGTTGCCACGACCTTTGACGGCTACCCGCTCGCGCGGTCCGGAAAACCGGGACTGGCTCTCGGCATCGGCATCTGGTCCAGCTTTTTCGGTGGCGTGTTCGCGGCCATCGTTCTGATGCTGGTAGCCCCGCAGCTGGCGCTCATCGGACTTGAGTTTCAACCGGTCGACTACTTTTCGCTGATCATTTTCGCCCTGACCGTGACGGCAAGCCTGGCCGGCGACCAGATGGTCAAGGGACTGATGTCCGGTCTCCTGGGTCTGCTTGTCGCCACCGTCGGCTCGGATGTGGTTTTCGGTCAGCCCCGGTTCACCTTCGGCATTGACGTCGCCGAACAGGGATTTGCCTTCCTGCCGGTGCTGGTCGGGATCTTTGCGTTCGGACGCCTTCTGGGGGACGTGAAGAGCCGCGAAAAGGCGCACCAGCCGCTTGGCGGTGAAGCCCATGCGGTTCATATCGATTACCTGGGCGCGGCGCGCGAGGTCCTGCGCCGATGGGGCAACGTGCTCCGCTCGTCTGCAATTGGTGTCTTCGTCGGCGTCCTTCCCGCCGCCGGGAGCACGATCTCGAACGTCCTTGCCTACGACCAGGCCAAGAAGACCTCCAGGGAACACGACCAGTTCGGCAAGGGGGCAATCGACGGGATCATCGCACCGGAAGCGGCGAACAACTCGACCGCGGGCGGCGCTCTGATCGTGATGATGGCGCTCGGCCTGCCGGGCGATATCATGACGGCGATCATGCTGGGCGCCCTGCTGATCCATGATGTCATCCCCAGCCCGTCCTTCATCTCCGACGAACCGACGATCGCATATGCGATTTTCCTGGCCTTTTTCGTTGCCAATTTCATGATGCTCGCGCTGCAATCGGTCACCGTGCGCGGCTTCGTCCTGATCACCAAGGTCAAGCTTTACATGCTGGCGGCGGTGATCCTGTTCTACTGCGCCCTCGGCATGTTCGCCCTGAACAACGTCACCTGGGACATGTGGACGCTGTTCTTCTTCGGCATTGTCGGCTTCCTGATGCGCGCGCTCGGATTTCCGATCGTTCCGCTGGTGCTTGGGGTCGTGCTCGGAGGCATTGCAGAGGCCAGGCTGTCACAGGTCTTTGCGCGCTCCGACGATGTCATGGTGTTCCTGAGCCGGCCGTGGTCGCTGTTTTTCCTGTTGCTCGCCTGTTTCTCGATTTTCTTTCCGCTCTATCAGAAGCATCGCGGCAAGGCGGCATGGACCCGGTTTTACCCGTCCGTGCTGCTCGTGGTGATGGCCTACCCGGTCTTTCTGATGCCGGGCACGATCAGGCCGGTGCTTGCCGCCGGGATGGTCGTGGCCGGAATTGGACTGGCCGTTCTTCAACTGCGTCGCAGCCGTGCGCCGCAAACAACCAAATAGGACTTCAATGGATCTTGGTATCAAAGGCAGGACAGCCCTTGTGCTGGGCGCTTCCCAGGGACTGGGGGAAGCGATTGCGCGCAAACTGGCTGAAGAGGGCGCAGATCTCATTCTGGCAGCCAGAAACGGCGAGGCGCTCCACGCCAACGCCCAGCAGCTGACGCGCGAGTTCGGAACAAGAGCCACTGCCGTTCCCGTCGATCTGTCCGATCCTGCCGCGGTCGCGGCGTTTGCCGCGCGCATACGCGAGGAATTCCAGCCGGACATGCTGGTCGCCAACGCCGGCGGGCCGCCCCCATCCGTGTCGACCGGCGTCGCACCTGAAGTGTGGCAAGGCTCGGCGCAGATGCTCCTCTTTTCGATCATTCAGGTGATCGAGGCGGCCGTGGAGCCCATGAAGGCGAAGGAATGGGGCAGGATCCTTGCAATCGGGTCGAGCGGCGTGATCCAGCCGATCCCGAATCTGGCGGTGTCGAACACCATCCGTGGAGCGGTCGCAGGTTTCTGCAAGACTCTGTCGGCCGAGGTCGCGGGCAGCGGCATCACGGTCAACATGATCCTGCCGGGCAAAATCGACACCGCGCGCGTTGGCCAACTGGACACGGCGCGCGCCGGGCGCGAAGGCAAGACGCTGGAACAGGTTCGCACGGAGATCGCGGCATCGCTGCCGATCAAGCGCTACGGAAAACCGGAAGAATTCGCTTCGGTCGCCGCTTTTCTTCTTTCCGAGCCGGCCGGATACGTGACCGGCCAGATGACCCGCGTTGACGGCGGAATGATCCGGAGCCTCTGAAACATGCCGAACCACGATCCGAAATCAGGTGCCGCGTCGACCCGGGAGCGGCATGGCGGCCGCATCCTGGCGGACCAGCTTGCCGTCCTGGGGGCGGAAAAGCTCTTTTGCGTTCCGGGCGAAAGCTTTCTGGAACTGCTGGATGGATTGTATGACCATCGGGACCAGATCGAGGTGATTACGTGCCGGCACGAAAGCGGCGCGTCCAACATGGCCGATGCCTACGCGAAACTGACCGGCAAACCCGGCATCTGCGCGGTCACGCGCGGCCCGGGCGCGACCAATGCCTGCAACGGGGTGCACACGGCATTTCAGGACAGCTCTCCGATGATTGTGCTGATCGGACAGGTTGCCCGGACGATGATGGACCGGGAAGCCTTTCAGGAAATGGACTACCGGCGCATGTTCGGGGAAATGGCAAAATGGGTTGCCCAGATCGACGATGTTTCCCGGATACCGGAATACCTCTCCCGCGCCTGGCACCTGGCGACGTCAGGACGGCCCGGTCCCGTGGTGCTCGCCCTTCCCGAAGATGTGCTTTCCGATCGTGCCGGCGTTCGGGATGCGCGGCCGGCGCAACCGGTTCGCAGCGCTCCCGATGCTGCGGAAATGAAGCGTTTCGGCGAGCTGCTCAGCGAAGCGAAGCGTCCGCTTCTGGTACTGGGCGGCCCGGGCTGGAGTGCGGAGGCGGCCGACCTGGCCGGGAGGGTGTCGCGGCACCTGGACCTGCCGGTGATCACGTCCTTCCGCTGCCAGGACTACATCGACAACGCACATCCGAATTATGGCGGCGTCATCGGCATTGCGCCCAACCCCGCCTTGCGCAAGAAAATCCGCGAGGAAGTCGATCTCCTGATCACGATCGGCAGCCGGTTCGGGGAGATGACAACACAGGGCTATTCGCTGATCGACACCCCCGTTCCGCAAATGCGTTTTGTTCATGTCCATCCCGGTCCGGACGATCTGGGCCACGTCTATGCGCCGGATCTGCCGATCGTATCGGCACCGGACACGTTTTTGCAGGCCATGCTTGACCTGCCTGCCGGGACGGGCGGTTGGTCGGACTGGACAGCCGGATTCCGGGCCGACTACGACGCCTTTCTTGTTCCGACGGATGTACCGGGCGAGCTCAACATGGCGGACGTCATCCGCCACGCCTCGACGTCCTTGCCGTCGGATACGATCTACACCAACGGGGCGGGCAACTACACGGTCTGGCTTCACCGGTTCCACAATCATCTGAAGTACCGCACCCAGCTGGCACCGACGAGCGGTTCCATGGGCTACGCGGTGCCCGCGGCGATCGCCGCCAAGCTGCAGCACCGGGACCGGACTGTCGTTTGTCTCGCCGGCGACGGCTGTTTCCTGATGACCGCACAGGAAATGGCAACGGCGGCCCGTTACGGCCTGCCGATCATCTATCTGGTGGTCAACAACGGCATGTATGGCACGATCCGCATGCACCAGGAACGGCACCATCCAGGGCGGGTGATGTCGACCGATCTGACCAACCCCGATTTCGTGACCTATGCCAAGGCCTTCGGTGTTCCCGGCGAGGCGATCAGCCGAACGGATCAGTTTGCCGACGCGCTCGACCGCGCCCGTCAGTCCGAAACCGGCTATCTGATCGAGCTCAGGGTCGACCCGGAAGCCCTGACTCCCACCCAGTCCCTGTCTGCAGCCCGCAAACAGGGCGAAGCAACCCACAAAGGGTGACATGCCATGATCATTGAACAACGCACCTATTCACTGCAGATCGGTGCCGTGCCCGAGTATCTGAGGCTCTATGAAGAAGAAGGGCTCGCGATCCAGCGTCCGATACTCGGGCGCATGGTCGGCTATTTCTCGACCGAGATCGGCGCCCTTCACCAGATCGTCCACATGTGGGCCTACAAGGACATGAACGAGCGCACGGAGCGCCGCGCACGCCTGACGGCCGATCCGCGCTGGAAGGAATACGTCAAGAAGACGCGGCCGCTTCAGATCAGCCAGGAAAACAAGATCCTGATCCCTGCTCCCTTCAGCCCCTGGGCGACGGACGACCCGTCGCTTGACCTTGCCGCACAAACATAACGGACCCTTGAAATCATGATAGACCTTTACACATGGACAACGCCCAACGGGCGCAAGGTTTCCATTCTCCTGGAAGAACTGGGTGTCGACTATGAAGTTCACCCGATCAACATCGGACAGGGTGACCAGAAATCACCCGAGTTCCTGAAGATCAGCCCGAACAACAAGATCCCCGCGATCGTGGATCGCGACAACGGCCTGACCCTCATGGAGTCGGGCGCAATCATGTGGTATCTCGCCGAGAAATATGGAAAATTTTTGCCGAATGACCCTCTGGACAAGATCAAGGTCATGGAATGGCTGATGTGGCAGATGGGCGGCCTCGGACCGATGGCCGGTCAGGCCCACCACTTCCTTCATTTCAATCGGGGCAAGGCGGAATATGCCGAAGAGCGCTACGAGGCCGAAGTTCAGCGGCTCTACGGCGTGCTCGACAATCAGCTGGCCGGTCAGGACTACATTGTCGGCGACTATTCGATCGCGGACATGGCGTGCTGGCCCTGGGTTTCCCGCTATGAATGGCAGCAGGTCGACCTGACGAAATATCCGAACGTCAGAGCCTGGTACCAGCGCCTGCTTGCGCGCGACGCCGTGCAAAAGGGCTATCATGTGCCCAAGGTCATGGGCGAGATTCCGGCAGGGTGAGCCTTCATGGCGGTGCCCGCTTCCGGATCGTTGACCGGGCACCTCTCGCGCATTGCCGTCATCTTGATCGGAGGAAAGCAAACTGGAAAAGGTGGTGTTGGGCCGAACCGGGCTTGAAGTCGGCGTGGCGGGGCTTGGCTGCGGCGGGCACTCCCGCCTGGGCCAGTCCTACGGCCGCAGTTCAGATCAGTCGGTCGCCCTTGTCAGGGCCGCGATCGAAGCCGGTGTGACCCTGATCGACACGGCGGCGGCCTATGGCACGGAGGAGATCGTCGGCGAGGCCGTTCGGAACTGCCGCGATGAAGTCGTCCTGTCGACCAAGCTCGGCATCGTGACAGCGGGCACGTCTCCTTTGGGAACGAACTATATCGCGGGCGAAGACCTTGTCCGGCTGGCGGAAGACAGTTTGAAGCGTCTGAGGACAGACCACATCGATATCCTGCACCTGCACGGCGTCATGCCTGGGCAATACGATTATTGCAGGTCGGAATTGGTGCCCGCTCTTCTCAAGCTCCGGGAACAGGGCAAGATACGGTATCTGGGCCTGACGGAACGCTTCATTCACGACACGCGCCACGAGATGCTGCAGGCCGCCCTTCGGGACGATCACTGGGACGTCGTGATGACGGGCTTCAACTTCCTCAATCCCTCCGCCCGGAAATCGGTTCTGCCGCTGACCTGCGAAAAAGGGGTCGGTACCCTGGTCATGTTCGCGGTCCGTCGCGCGCTCGGCAGCCGGGACGCTGCGGAGGAGATCATGCGCGATCTGATTTCGGCCGGTGAACTTGATCCGGACACCGTGGATCCCGAAAACCCGCTGGGGTTTCTGCTGGACCCTGCCGTTGCTTCAACCATCATCGAGGCCGCTTACCGGTTCTGCCGCCACGAGCCCGGCTTGGACGTGGTCCTGACCGGAACGGGCTCCCGGGACCATCTCCGTGAAAATCTTGAGGCACTAGCGCTGCCCGCTCTGCCCCCCGATGTGCTCGAGCGACTTGAGGGCATTTTCGGAAACGTCGACAGCATTTCGGGAAACTAGGCGGCGGCATGGGATTAAAGCGTCCCGCTCACAGCACCTGCGATCAGCTTCGCGGGGGACGTGCTTGCACTAGAGTCTGGTCCTGTATTCGAGGGAGTTCCTGCGCAGAGTGGGCGCAAAAGCGACCGGCAAACTGCCAGTCCTTAAATATTCAACAAAATCAGCGAACTAAAAATAAATATGGCGGAGAGAGAGGGATTCGAACCCTCGGAACGCTTGCGCGCTCAACGGTTTTCGAGACCGCCCCGTTCAACCACTCCGGCACCTCTCCGCGGTACTTGCGACAAACGGGTCTCAAGTGGCGCGGAACATAGACAAGCTCCTTTTTATCCGCAAGACCCGATTTGCATTCTTTGAACAGGCTTGTCGGGTGTGCGGTGCCGCGGGCGAAATCGGCCCTGCCGGGGCGGGTGCCCGGCAAAGCCGGACCGGCTCGGTGACGCAGGCGGGGCAATTGCTTCGGTGGGGCCGCGGCAGGCAAGGGCGGCCTTAGGCCCGATGCATATTTCCGTTTGACTCCGCGCGCCGGAGAGTTATATTGCGCGGGCTCGAAAAGGTTCAGCTTTTTCGGGTTTTCTTTGTCGATCAAGGCCTGGCGGGCTTTTCGCTTCACGCAACCCGACACAAAGATCTGCCCGACGGATGGCAATCCGCTGGGGCAGGCGCCTGAGTTCGACCTGAACGCAACCGGTGCTTCATGAGCCACAAGGCCGCGCCGGTGTCAAAAACGAAAAGAAGGACGTGCGCGACATGTTCGCTGTAATCAAAACCGGTGGCAAACAGTATACTGTTGCCGCAGACGACCTCGTGAAGGTCGAAAAACTCGACGCCGAAGCCGGCAGCACCGTCACGTTTGACGAAGTGCTCATGGTTGGCAACGGCACGGACACGACTGTTGGCGCTCCGACCGTGGAAGGTGCCAGCGTTGTTGCGGAAGTGGTCGATCAGGGCCGTGGCCGCAAGATCATCGTATTCAAGAAGCGCCGGCGCCAGAATTCACGCCGCCGCAACGGCCACCGTCAGTCCTTCACCCTCGTCAAGGTGACCGACATCCTGACCGGTGGCGCAAAACCGGCCAAGAAGGCCGCGCCGAAAAAGGCTGCGCCGAAGGCCGAACCGGAAGCCGAAGCAGCGCCTGCTGCTGAAGCGGCTCCGAAAACCGAGGAAGCTCCGAAGGCTGCCGCGGCAAAGGAAACCAAGAAGGAAGACGCAGCTGTCGAGCCGCTCTTCACCGCACCGGACGGCAAGGACGATCTGAAGAAGATCTCAGGCGTCGGCCCGGTCCTTGAGAAGAAACTGAACGCTCTGGGCATCACCACCTATGAGCAGATCGTCAACTTCTCTGCGGACGATATCGCCCGCGTTGATGAGGTCCTGAACTTCAAGGGCCGTATCGAGCGCGACAACTGGGTTGAACAGGCCAAGGAACTGGCAGGCAAGTAAGCCGCCGTTTCAGGACTGTTGATTTAAGAATTCGAAGAACGAGGAGTTCTAACGATGGCACACAAGAAGGCAGGCGGTTCATCCCGCAACGGCCGCGACTCAGCTGGCCGCCGTCTCGGCATCAAGAAATACGGCGGGGAATCCGTGATTCCCGGCAACATCATTGCTCGTCAGCGTGGCACGACGTGGCACCCGGGCACCGGCGTGGGCATGGGCAAGGATCACACCATTTTCGCGACCGTGGAAGGCAAGGTTCAGTTTAAGGCGGCAGCCAACAAACGAACACTTATCAATGTGGTCCCGGTGGCGGAAGCTGCGGAGTAAAGCCGACGTGAAGTTTCGAAACGCCGGCGTCCCTTAAGACCCCGGCAATTCGAGACAGGTCAGCAACCAGAGACCAGTCGAAGATCCAAGGGGGAGATGGGACGCCATCTCTCCCTTGATTTGTTTGTGCTGGAGGAAATGATGGTTGTTGAAAGTGATGGATTGTTAGACGAGAGCAGTCTGGTCGCGGCCCCGTTGCCGCAGGAAGCGGTTCATGTGCGGCTCGACATGCCGCGCAAGGACGATCTGGCCGATCTTGTGTTTCTGGCCAACAACAAGACCGTGGCGGCGAACCTCGCCATGATGCCACATCCCTTCACCCTGGAAAACGGCCGCGCGCTGATTGCGCGGGCGGCACAGGTGAGGAAGAACACCGGCCTTTTTGCCATAAGGTTGAAAAGCACCGGCCGCCTGATCGGCGTTGCGAAATACGCGGCGCTGGAAGAGGACGGAACCGTGCATGTCGGCTACTGGCTGGGCGAGCCTTTCTGGGGACGTGGCTATGCGACCGAAGCGGTGCATGCGCTGGTCGACCACGCCTTTACTCACCATGACATGGACGAGCTTCAGGGCTCCTGCCGGGTTACCAATCCCGCCTCGCGCCGGGTGCTGGTGAAATCCGGGTTCCAGTACCGGGATCAGGCGATGATCCGGTCCATCGGCGCGGGCGGGTCCGTGCCGATTGAAAGATATGTTTTGGACAGAACCGTTTGGAAGTCTTTGAAAGGATGGGGGCAGGGACAATGACCGGATTGCAGGACCTGAGAACGCGACGATTGATCTTGCGGCCGATCGCCATGGCGGACGCCGAGGCGATGATCGAACTGGGCGGCAAGGATTTCGAGGTCGCCCGCTGGATGACATCCTTCGCCTGGCCCTATGAAGAAGGCTCGGCCGAAGCGTTTCTGAAGACGGTCGTCGGCAAGGACCCGCTGGAAACCGAAGCGGTGTTCGCGATCACGCTGGGCGGCGTCTTCATCGGGATCGCCGCCGTCGAAGCGCCCGGCGATCTTGACAATCTCGCCGATCATCCGACGCTCGGCTACTGGATCGGCCGGCCGTTCCAGGGCCACGGCTATGCCAGCGAGGCGGTTGAAGCGGTCATCGAATGGGCGTTCGCGGCCTATGGGACCGACGCGATCGCAGCGCGTGCCTACGAGGAGAACTTCCGCTCCCGGGGACTGCTGCGCAAATTCGGTTTCAAGCCATACAGCATGACCGAGCGCTTCTCCCGGGCGCTTGACCGCAAGGTCTCCAATGTTGTTGTCCGGCTCGCGCGCTCCGACTTCGAGGCCCGGAAGGCTGCGGCATGACCACGCCGATTATCCGGACCGGCCGGCTGATCCTCCGGGCTCCCTGCCCGGACGATCTCGACCGGTGTGCCGAACTGCTTGGCGACTATGAGGTCGCCAAGATGCTGTCGCGCGTGCCCTATCCGTATGACCTCGAACAGGGGCGGCAGTACCTGGAAAGATCGGCGGCGCGCTGGGAGACTGTCGAAACGGCGGACGAACTCGGCTTTCACGTTGACCATGAAGGCGAAATGATCGGCGGCCTCGGCTTCAAAAAGTTGCAGGAGACCCCGGAGATCGGCTATTGGCTGGGGCGGCCCTTTTGGGGCAAGGGATTCATGAGCGAGGCCTTGACGGCCGCGGTTGCCTGGATGTTCGACAACACGGCGCATGACCTTCTGGCTTGCGAAGCGATGACGGAGAACCCGGCCTCGATCAAGGTGATGGAAAAGGCCGGATTCCGGCCGGTCGGCAAAGTCGGTTGCGCAAGCGTGTCGCGCGGCGAGACCTTGCCCGCCATCAGAAGCGAATTGACACGAACGGATTTCATGCGCGGCTTTTGACCCTTCCCGGTCATGGCCTGACAGCTGGACGAAAAAAAGAGAAGAAAAATGAAATTCCTAGATCAGGCCAAGGTGTATGTCCGTTCGGGCAATGGCGGAGCGGGTTGCGTGTCGTTCCGGCGCGAAAAATACATCGAATATGGCGGTCCAGACGGCGGTGACGGCGGCAAGGGCGGCGATGTCATCGTTGAATGCGTCGACGGCCTCAATACGTTGATCGACTATCGCTATAAGCAGCACTTCAAGGCCGAGACCGGCATTCACGGCATGGGCCGGAACCGGACCGGCGCGCACGGCAAGGATGTCGTCCTCAAGGTGCCGGTCGGCACCCAGATCCTGGAAGAAGACAACGAAACGCTCATTGCCGACCTAACGGAACTCGGGCAGCGCGTTGTATTGATGAAAGGTGGCAACGGCGGCTTCGGCAACGCCCATTTCAAGTCTTCGGTCAACCAGGCGCCGCGCCGGGCCAATCCGGGCCTCGAGGGCGAGGAGAAATGGATCTGGCTCCGCCTGAAGCTTATCGCCGATGCCGGCCTCGTCGGTCTGCCGAACGCCGGCAAGTCGACTTTCCTGGCAACAGTGTCGGCCGCCAAGCCGAAAATCGCCGACTATCCCTTCACGACACTCCACCCCAATCTCGGCATCGTCCAGATCGACGGCAACAGCTTCGCGATGGCGGATATCCCCGGGCTGATCGAAGGCGCACACGAGGGCACCGGTCTCGGTGACCGTTTCCTCGGCCATGTCGAGCGCACACGGGTTCTGCTGCATCTGGTTGACGGGTCCGGCGAGGAAGATCCGGGCGAGGCCTACAGGGTCGTTCGCGGCGAACTGGAAGCCTACGGAGGCGGCCTCACCGACAAGCCGGAAATCGTTGCTTTGTCGAAATGCGATGCGCTCACCGATGATCTGATTGCCGAACAGTCGGCAAGCCTCGAGGCGGCCTGCGGCCAGAAGCCGCTGATCCTGTCCTCGGCGAGCAGGCTCAATGTCGACCGCGCGCTGCGCATGATCGTGCGCGGTATCGACAGGGACAAGGAAGACGCAGCCAACCAGGTGCCGGCGCCTGAACAGGAGGGGTGGCACCCCTGATGTCGGCGAAAGCACATCACAGTCTTGCGGCCTTCAAACGGATCGTCGTCAAGATCGGCTCCGCCCTGCTGGTTGAAAACGGCGAATTGAAGCGCGACTGGCTGGAAGCGCTGGTCTCCGACATCGTGCGCCTGATGAATTCGGGCGCCGAAGTCCTGATCGTGTCCTCCGGGTCGATTGCGCTGGGACGCGGCGAACTCGGATTGCCGAAGGGGCCTCTCAAGCTGGAAGAAAGCCAGGCGGCGGCCGCTGCGGGCCAGATTGCGCTGGCACAGGCCTATGCAGGCGCACTTGAAACGCATGGAAAGAAGGCGGGCCAGATTCTGCTGACGCTGGGCGACACGGAAGAACGGCGCCGTTATCTCAACGCACGGGCGACGATCGGCACGCTGTTGAAGATGGGGGCGGTGCCGATCATCAACGAGAACGATTCCGTTGCCACGTCCGAAATCCGCTATGGCGACAATGACCGCCTGGCGGCGCGCGTGGCGACGATGGCGAGCGCGGACTGCCTTGTCCTGCTGTCCGACATTGACGGTCTCTACACCGCGCCGCCTTTAGAAGACCCCGATGCGGTGTTCCTCCCCGAGGTGCCGCGCATTACCGCCGAGATCGAGGCAATGGCCGGCAGCGCCGGATCAGAGCTTTCGCGTGGTGGCATGAAGACGAAGATAGATGCGGGCAAGATTGCGACCGCGGCCGGAACATCGATGGTCATCACCTCGGGCAAGGAACTGAACCCGCTGGCGCGGCTCGGTGACCGCGGACGGGCGACGTGGTTTCCGGCAGCCGCAACACCGGCCAGCGCGCGCAAGGCCTGGATCGGCGGCCACCTGGAACCGCGCGGCCAGATTACGCTCGACGAAGGCGCATTGAGGGCCATGAAGGCTGGCAAGAGCCTGCTTCCGGCAGGCGTCGTCTCGGTCTCGGGAAGTTTTTCGCGCGGCGATGCCGTGACGCTCCTGAGCCCGGATGGGCGCACGATCGGGCGCGGCCTCATCGCCTATGACATTGTTGAAGCGCGCCTGATCGCCGGCCGCAACAGCCGGGAAATCGAAGCGATCGTCGGATATCCGGGCCGTGCAGAGATGGTGCACCGGGACGATCTCGTGCTTGAGGATGCGTTTTTGAACGGAACGCGTTAAAAAGCGGACGAATGTGCGGGTGCTCGGACCTGCTTGTGAGGAGTGAAGGAAATGCTGGACGTGGTTGAGGCAAGGACGACCGAAGATCTCATGGCAGAGATTGGGCAAAGGGCCCGTGCTGCCGGACGGGTTCTTGCAACTGCACCAGCAGAGGTGAAGAACAGGGCCTTGAGCGAAATGGCGAAAGCCGTTCGCGCCGCGACGCCGGACATCCTCGCCGGCAACAAGCTGGACGTCGAGGCAATGAAGGTGAACGGCCAGACGGCTGCGTTCCTGGATCGCGGCACCCTGACCGGGGAGCGCATCGAGGCAATTGCCCGGGCGCTTGAGGATATCGTGGCGCTTGACGATCCGGTCGGTGGCGTGATCGCCGCGTGGGACCGGCCGAACGGTCTCAGGATCGAGCGCGTCCGGACACCTCTCGGCGTGATCGGCGTGATCTATGAAAGCCGCCCCAACGTGACGGCGGATGCCGGCGCATTGTGCCTGAAGGCCGCGAATGCCGTCGTGCTGCGCGGCGGCTCCGACACGATCCACTCCAACAAGGCAATCCACGCAGCGCTGCAGGTTGGCCTCACGGCCGCCGGATTGCCCGAAGACGCCATTCAGATCGTGCCCGTCACCGACAGGGCCGCGGTCGGCGAAATGCTCAAGGGTCTTGCAGGAAACCTGGACGTGATTGTCCCGCGCGGCGGCCGAAGCCTCGTCGGGCGGGTCCAGACCGAAGCCCGTGTGCCGGTCTTCGCCCATCTGGAAGGCCTCGTGCACATCTTCCTCGACAAGGACGCGGATATCGCGAAATCCGTCGATATCATCGTGAATTCCAAGCTGCGCCGCACGGGAATTTGCGGTGCGCTCGAAACCCTCCTGGTTCACGAGGATATTGCACGCGCGCACCTGCCGGCCGTCGTTGCGGCCTTGCAGGAAAAGGGCTGCGAAATCAGGGGATGCGACCGGGTGCGGGAGATCTGCGTCGACGTGCTGGCCGCAAGCGAGGAAGACTGGTCGACCGAGTATCTCGACAAGGTACTGGCCGTCAGGATCGTGCCCGGCCTTGAAGCCGCGATGGAGCACATTGCGACCTACGGCTCCAACCATACCGA
Source organism: Roseibium sp. (assembly GCF_965232425.1). Taxonomy (GTDB): domain Bacteria; phylum Pseudomonadota; class Alphaproteobacteria; order Rhizobiales; family Stappiaceae; genus Roseibium. The sequence goes on along the minus strand of NZ_OZ246971.1, from coordinate 1,478,362 downwards.
TTGCATCCTGACCGAGAACCAGTCAGCCGCTGACCGCTTCCAGGCGGAAGTGGACTCGGCCATTGTCCTGCACAATGCATCCACCCAGTTCGCCGATGGCGGCGAATTCGGCATGGGAGCGGAGATCGGCATTGCGACCGGCCGCATGCATGCACGCGGACCGGTCGGCGTCGAGCAGCTCACCAGCTTCAAGTACAAGGTTCACGGGTCGGGTCAGACGCGTCCATGAACCCATCGAACATCCGGGCCGGTCTGCACCAGGACTGGCTCAGGCTTCCGCATGTTGAACCGGGAAACCGGATCGGACTGTTCGGCGGGTCTTTCAATCCCCCGCATTCCGGCCACCGCCTTGTCGCGAGCACCGTTCTCAAGCGGCTTGGCCTGGATCAGATCTGGTGGTTCGTGACACCCGGCAATCCGCTCAAGGATCATGCGAACCTTGCGCCGCTTGAGACGCGGCTTGACCTCACGGCTGCGCTTGCCGACCACCCGCGCATGAAAGTGACGGCATACGAGACCGTGCTCGGCACGCCCTACACCGCCAGAACGATCGTCGCGCTGCGCGCCATGCGTCCTTCTGTCCGATTCGTTTGGGTCATGGGTGCTGACAATCTTGGCAGTTTCCATCGCTGGCAGGACTGGCGGCACATCGTCGGCTCCGTGCCCATCGCGATTGTCGACAGGCCGGGTGCGTCCCTTTCGGTACTGTCGTCACCAATGGCGAAAGCGTTTGAAAAATATAGACTTCCGGAAGAAGAAGCGACACGGCTTCCTGATCTGGACCCCCCGGTCTGGACCTTCCTGCACGCACCGCTTGACCGGACATCATCAACCGGACTGAGAAATCTCCCTGAGTAGAAGAATTGTCATTTTTACCGAGAAAAAACCCCTGTCTTGAAAATGCCAAACGGGAAGCGGTATTATAGGGACGGTCGCGGCGAGCGCGGCCGAGGTACGGTCAACCGGTCCTGCATCCAAAACGGGTGACGTGAAACCGAACGATCTGGTTCGTGACGACGTTGGTTTCAGGACGGCACAAACGGCGAAAGGCACTACACCTGACCATGACCTTTGAAAGTGGGCGGACAGAATTGTCCTCTCCTCTGCAGGCTTCCGTAAGCGCTGATCTTGCGGCAAGTCTCCTCGATACGGTTCTTAGCAGTCTTGACGATTCCAAAGCTGAGGACCTGATAACTCTCGACATCGCTGGTAAGAGTTCTCTGGCAGATCACATGGTGATTGTGTCCGGCCGGTCGCATCGTCATGTCGGCGCGATCGCCGATCATCTGCTCAAGAACCTGAAATCCGCCGGGGTCAAATCGGCAACGGTGGAAGGTCTGAGCACCTGTGACTGGGTGCTGATCGATGCGGGCGATGTGATTGTACATATTTTCCGTCCCGAAGTTCGCGGCTTCTACAATCTCGAAAAGATGTGGGCACCGGACACGGACGAAGCACCGCAATATATCGGCTGAACGGGCTGATGTTTCCAGCTTTCAGGCCTGTGGGTCCGAAAGCTGGATGAGCCGGTGTGCTCCCGCGGGAGCAGGCCGGGTTGCCGCGAATTTGAAGACCGGATTTCCTCCGGCAGGGATCTCATGCGCTTCATAGTCACCTGCGTCGGCAAGATGAAAGCGGGTGCGGAAAAGGACTTGCTCGAGCGCTATCTCGATCGCGCGCGCAAGACCGGCCGCGGGCTCGGGATCTCGGATGTCCGCGTTGTCGAACTGGCCGAAAGCAGGGCGCAGCGGCCGGAAGACCGCAAGGCGGAAGAAGCGCAGGCCCTTCTGGGGACTGTCACGGGAGCAGCAAGGATCGTGGCGCTTGACGAGAATGGCAAGAACCTGACCAGCACGGATTTCAGCCGTAAACTGGAAAGCTGGAAGGATCAGGGCATTTCCGACGTCATGTTTGCGATCGGCGGCGCCGACGGTCACGGGCAGGAACTCATCGCCCGGGCAGACCTGAAGCTCGCGCTCGGAGCCATGACCTGGCCGCACCAGATCGCGCGCATCCTTCTGGCCGAACAGATCTATCGCGCCATGACCATTCAGTCCGGCCATCCCTACCACCGGGTCTAGGTGATGGACCCATAATTGAGACTGAAATAGCATGCGAAATGGCGAGACCCCGTTAGAAAGGGTGTGCAGAGCGGGCTTCCTGCCCGGTCAAGCACGCTGACGCCACGGGGTGAAGCCATTTCAGTCTGATTTATGGGTCCATCACCTAATCTCCCTGCAAAACCGCGCTGCTTACCTGGACACCGACATGGCAGACATTCCCACCCTTCGCACCGAACGCCTGATCCTGAGGCCGATGACGATGGACGACTGGCCTGCGTATTTCGCCTTCATGCAGAGCGGCAGGTCCGCCGGCATGGGCGGCCCGTTCGACAAGAAGATGTCCTGGGCCCTGTTTTGTCACGATATGGCCCAATGGCCGCTGATGGGCAATGGAGGCCTGATGATCGACGACGGCGCATCGGGAACGTGCCTCGGTCAGGTCGGTATCAATCACGGTCCCCTGTTTCCGGAACACGAACTGGGCTGGTTTGTCTATCCCGGCGCGGAAGGCAAGGGCATTGCATTCGAAGCGGCACGGGCGTTGCTGGCCTGGGCAGGGAGCGAGCGCAGGCTGCCGGGCCTCGTCAGCTATGTTGATGCGGACAATTTACGGTCCCGGCAGCTTGCGGAGCGACTGGGGGGTGTTCTGGATGCCGAAGCTGAACGGCCCGATCCCGAAGACCTGGTTTACAGGCATTTCTAGGCGCGTGGTCGCCGATCGGGGCGCTTGCCGGCCCATTCGCCTGTTGCGAGAAACAGGATCGTTAACTTTTGTTAATGCCCGAAGTGATCTGAAAACACGTTTTTGCCCGTATCTCGCCGTATTCCGAACGTAACGGATAAGAGAAGAAAAAGGTGGAACAGACACAGGCAGTCGAAGAACCGTGACGGTCACCGGATTAAGACGCTGGTTACCTGAGTAAACGGTTCGTTAACGCAGTCAGTGTATCGCGGGAAGGGTAACCTTTGGGAGCTGACGAGAATTGAGACCGGATCGCATCAAGGCTGTGCGTCCTGGATTTCGGAACTGGCGGACATCGGGCTCGTTTTTGAGCGGGCTCCTGCTTTGCCTCATGCTCGCCCCCGCACCGTTGCAAGCAAGTGAAAGTCTCGATGAAGAGGGGCAGGCCGAAAGTGCCGAGGTCTCTGAAATCGATGCGTTCCTGGAGCGCAAGAAAGAGCGCGAGGAGGAACTCGCCGCGCTGTCGCGCGATATCGAGGTGTCTTCCGATCGGCAGGCTGCGATCGCCCGCGAGATCCGCGCACTGGACCGTGACCGGGAAACCTTGAACGCGAAGATCATTAGCACCTCCGACACGATCAAGGTGCTCGAGACGGAGTTGACGGACACCGAACGCAGGTTGATGAGCCTTGGCGAGAATGAAGACGCGGTGCGCCTGTCGCTGATTGCGCGCCGCGACGTTCTGGCCGAAGTCCTGGCCGCCCTGCAGCGCATCGGCAAACGGCCGCCCCCGGCGCTCGCCGTACGTCCGAGCGACGCCCTGTCGGCAGTCCGGAGCGCGATTCTTCTGAACGCGGTCATGCCGGAGCTGAAAGTGGAAACCGAAGCGCTTGCCGCTGACCTTGCCGAATTGCAGCGTCTGAAATCGGTCATCGCGGAGGAGAAGAACCGGCTGGGCGGCGATGCGATGCGATTGGCTGAGGAAAAGTCCCGCCTTGAACTTCTCTTGAGCGCGAAAAGGCAGGAACATCTGAAGTCGGTCAAGGTTCTCGAGGAGGAGAAGAAGCGCGCAGCGCAGCTTGCCGAACAGGCTGGATCGCTGGAAGAGCTGATCGCCAACCTGGAGGTCGAAATCGAAAGCGCCCGCGAGGCGGCCGAGAAATCGCGGCAGGCAGCGCTGGACGCCAAGCGGAACGCCTCGCGCAATTTTGATCCCTTTGCCGATCCTGGACGGCTTGCGCCGCAGATATCGTTCGAAGAGGCTAAGGGCCGATTGCCGCAGCCGGTGGCGGGCACCTTGCTGAAGGATTTCGGACAGGAAGATGATTTCGGTGGTGTGACGGAAGGTCAATCTATTGCCACAAGGCCGGGGTCTAATGTGACCTCGCCGGCGGACGGATGGGTGGTTTATTCAGGTCCCTTCCGTTCTTTCGGTCAGCTCTTGATCCTGAACACCGGTGACGGATACCATGTGCTCCTCGCCGGCCTGAATCGGATAGACGCGGAATTGGGGCAGTTTGTTCTTACCGGGGAACCGGTTGGTGTTATGGGCGCTACCCAGTGGGCAAGCGCGTCGACGTTCGGCTTGGGTTCCACCCAGCCGATCCTATATGTTGAATTTCGGAAGGACGGCCGTGCGGTCGATCCCACTCCCTGGTGGGCACGCACAGAAGAAGAAAAGGCTCGCGGATGATACGGAAAGCTTCCTTGCTGCTGGTGGGTGCCCTGATGGGGGCTGCGGCAGTTACGACAATGTCCCAGATGCCGTTCAAGGTATCGGCGGCTGCAAACGCTGCCGCAACCGATACGTATCGGCAACTGAACCTGTTCGGCGACGTTTTCGAGCGTGTGCGTTCGGATTATGTGGAAGTCCCCGATGATGCACAGCTCATCGAGAGCGCCATCAACGGCATGCTGACGTCGCTCGACCCGCATTCCAGCTACATGTCACCCAAGAGCTTCCGCGACATGCAGGTGCAGACCCGCGGCGAGTTCGGCGGCCTTGGAATTGAGGTCACGATGGAGGAAGGCCTGGTCAAGGTCGTTTCCCCGATCGACGAAACGCCCGCCGCGAAAGCCGGCGTGCTCGCCGGTGATCTGATCACCTATATCGACGGTGAGCAGGTTCAGGGCCTGACCCTGAACGAGGCCGTGGAAAAGATGCGCGGACCGGTCAACACCGACATCATCGTGACGATCCGTCGTGAAGGCCGCGCCGAACCCCTGGATATCACGATAACGCGCGACATCATCCGCATCCGTTCGGTCCGCTGGCGTGAAGAGGAAGATGTTGGCTACGTCCGCGTGACCCAGTTCAACGAACAGACGTTCGATGGCCTGAAGAAGGGCATCGAGGAAACCACGGCCGCAATCGGTGAAGACAAGGTCAAGGGCTACGTCATCGATCTGCGCAACAATCCGGGTGGTCTTCTTGACCAGGCCATTGCCGTGTCCGATGCGTTCCTCGACCGTGGTGAGATTGTCTCGACACGCGGCAGGGAAGCCGATGAGACCCAGCGCTACAACGCCCGCGCCGGCGATCTGACCGATGGCAAGCCGGTCATCGTGCTCGTCAACGGCGGCTCGGCCTCCGCGTCCGAAATCGTTGCCGGTGCCCTTCAGGACCACCGCCGCGCCACGATCCTCGGCACGCGGTCCTTCGGCAAGGGTTCGGTACAGACAATCATCCCGCTCGGTGCCAACGGAGCGATCCGTCTGACAACGGCGCGCTACTACACACCGTCCGGTAACTCCATCCAGGCCAAAGGCATCGTGCCCGATATCGAAGCCCTGCAGGAGCTTCCGGAAGAACTTGTCGGCCGCGTGGAGACCCGTGGTGAAGCCGGCTTGCGCGGACACCTGGAAGCGGAAGGCGAAGAGCAGTCCGGCAGCCAGGCCTATGTCCCGCCGGATCCGGAGGACGACACCCAGCTCAACCTCGCGCTTGATCTTCTGCGCGGCGAACAGGTGAACAGCGCCTTCCCGCCGGTGTCCGACAGCGCTGCGGTCAAGAACTGACCGCGTCTTAAACGATCCGCTGCGCGCCGCTCGTCGGCGCGCAGCCCTTCCATTCTCGTTCTGCGTATCCCGAAAACAAGAAACCTCGCCGGCACCATGCCGGGACAAAGGCTCAGAACGACATGTCGAGCGAAGATCTCACAGCTCCCCTAGGGATGGGCAAGCGGCGGCTGGTCAGGCTGCCGTTCGGCCTTATTGGCGTCGGCCTCTTGAGCGTCTTCGTGACAACGACACTCATCTGGGTCGCGGTCGTGGACGATCCCCTGGGCGGTGAACCGGTGGCGCTGATCCCGCTTGAGGCCACAGTTGAAGGCGTGACCTCCCAGGACATCGAGGTCGTCGAAATCCGGCCGGGGCTGAACGAGGACCTCGGTCCGAACCTGAGACCCGACGCCGGCCAGGATCTGCTCGGACCGCGCTACAACATGGTGCAGCGTCCGGACGGCAAGGGACCGGAAGCACCTGTTGAAAGCCTGTCGGCCAATCCTGACACGCGGGTCAGCGAGCGCTCCGATTACGGCTTCCTTCCGAAAGTCAGCGACGCAGGCGTCCGCCCGCTGGATGCCTATTCCCGCCCGGTCGTCCGCGAATTCACGTCCATTCCGAAGATTGCCGTGATCCTGAACGGGATGGGCCTCAGCGAGACGGGGACGCAGAACGCGATCGACCGGTTACCGGCGGATGTCACGCTCGCCCTTGCGCCTTATGGCGACGACCTTGACCTGTGGATGCAGCAGGCACGCACCAAGGGCCACGAGCTGCTCTTGCAGCTGCCGCTGGAACCCTTCGATTTTCCCGACAATGACCCGGGCCCGCATACGCTCCTGGTCAGCCTGCAGCCGGCGGAAATGCTCGACAGGCTCGCATACCTGCTGACGCGGGCGACAAACTATGTCGGTACGATCCCCGACATGGGCGCGCGCTTCACATCGACGAAGCCGTCGATCCAGTATCTGCTTGAAAAGCTGAAATCCCGGGGACTGATGTTCGTGGACAACGGCACGTCGTCGCGCAGTCTGTCCGCGGAAACGGCGAGCGAGTTGCGGATACCTTATTCCGGTGTCGACGTGGTTCTGGACGAGGTTCCGCGCGAGGACAATATCGACGCGAAGCTGCTCCAGCTGGAGAGCATCGCACGATCCCGGGGCGTCGCCGTTGCAGCAGGCTCCGCTTTGCCCGTGACGGTTCGCCAGCTTGAAAAATGGGTGCGGGATCTGGAACAACGGGGTCTCCAGCTCGTGCCCGTAAGTGCGACAATCGACGGATAGGCCCGGAGCTAGGGCAGACAGAATTTCTGATAGGTGGTGTAGTGAATAAGCGTGCGCTTGGTCCGGGGTTTCCGAAGCCGTCCGAAGGCCTGCCCTACCGTCCCTGTGTCGGGATCATGCTGATCAACGGGCGAGGCAAGGTCTGGATCGGCAGCCGCGACGACGGCGGCAGCACGGCCAACTACGAATTCGCCTGGCAGATGCCGCAGGGCGGCATCGACAAGGGCGAGACGCCGCTCGAGGCCGCGCGGCGGGAACTTTACGAGGAAACCTCGATCCGGTCCGTGACGCTTCTGGAAGAGGCCCCGGACTGGTTTGCCTATGACTATCCGCCGGAAGTGGTGAGATCGACGCGCAAGGGCAAGTATCGCGGCCAGGCGCAGAAATGGATTGCCTACCGCTTTGACGGACAGGATGACGAGATCAATATCCTGGCCCCGCCGGACGGCCATTCGGCAGAGTTCGCCGAGTGGCGCTGGGAGAACGCGGAACGCCTTCCGGACCTGATCGTGCCGTTCAAGCGGCCGGTCTATCTGCGGGTTGTTTCAGCATTTTCCCACCTGACATCCTGATCGGCCGCGACGGTCATCGTCAAAGCGTCAAGTTTTGAAGTTTCGTTGTCGCTTTTCAAACAGACAAGGCAAAGTTCCACCGCTAGCATCCGGCTCAAATGGATTTTCAGCACGGCAGTCGCATGCGGTTTCCGTGTCTTTCCAGGACTTGGGCAAGAGCAGGGGCACGCGTAACAGGCCGCGTGCCTTGCACGTTTAGGAGGAACGCCAATGTCTTTCGGCAAGGGGCTTTCACGAAAGCCGTCCCAGCCAAAAGGGCGTCAGTTGGAAGATGCGGCCCTGAGTGAAGTTCAGGCGCTCTTGGGCGACGAACCGCGCCGCGCCGATCTGTTGATCGAACATCTGCACAAGATACAGGATGCCTATGGTTGCCTCGAGGCACGGCACCTGAAAGCGCTGTCGGTCGAGATGAAGATGGCGCAGGCGGAAGTCTACGAAGTCGCCAGTTTCTACCACCACTTCGACATCGTACGCGAGGGAGATCAGAAGCCCGCTCCGCTCACGATCCGCGTCTGTGACAGCGTGACCTGTTCCATCAAGGGCGCTGACGCGTTGGCGGCGGCACTTGAAAGCGGCGTCGACCCGTCCAGGGTCCGGATACAGAAGGTCCCCTGTATCGGCCGTTGTGCGGGTGCGCCGGCCGTGCAGGTTGGCAAACGCGCCGTCGACAATGCCACCGAACTTTCCGTCCGCGCGACCCTGTTCGAGGGGAAGACGGCGGCGGACGTGCCGGACTACATAAATCTGGAACAGTATCAGTCGGATGGCGGCTACACCCTGCTGGAGCGCGTGCGCGCAGGTGAATTCGATGCGGCTGCCCTTGCCGACATGGCTCTGGAGGCCGGTCTTCGCGGGCTTGGCGGCGCCGGGTTTCCGACTGGGACCAAATGGAAGATCGTCAACGATCTTCCGGGACCGAAATACCTGACGATCAATGGCGACGAGGGCGAGCCGGGTACCTTCAAGGACCGGTTCCATCTGGAACGCGATCCCCACCGGCTGCTGGAGGGAGCGCTGATTGCCGCGCATGCGATCTCGGCGGACCGGGTCTATCTCTACATGCGCGACGAATATCCGGCGGTCCTTGAGATTTTGGCCACCGAGATCGACGCCCTGCGCGCTGCCGGCATCATCACGGGTATCGATATCGAGCTGCGCCGCGGCGCCGGTGCCTATATCTGCGGTGAAGAGAGCGCCATGATCGAATCGATCGAGGGCAAGCGCGGTCTGCCCCGGCATCGCCCGCCTTTCATCGCCCAGGTTGGCCTGTTCGGCCGCCCGACCCTCAACCACAATGTCGAAACGCTCTACTGGATCCGTGACATTGTCGAAAAGGGACCGGAGTGGTTCGCATCCCAGGGACGGCGGGACCACAAGGGCTTCCGGTCCTTCTCGATATCGGGCCGGGTCAAGGAACCCGGTGTCAAGCTGGCGCCGGCCGGGATCACCATGAATGAGCTTCTGGAAGAGTTCTGCGGTGGCATGGAAGACGGCCACACCTTCAAGGGCTACCTTCCCGGTGGTGCGTCGGGCGGCATCCTGCCGGCCTCGCTTGCCGACGAGCCGCTGGATTTCGGCACGCTCGACAAGCATGGCTGCTTCATCGGCAGCCACGCCATTGTCGTCTTTTCCGATCAGGATGACATGCGCGATGTTGCGCTGAACCTGATGCGGTTCTTCAAGCACGAAAGCTGCGGCCAATGCACGCCGTGCCGGTCGGGAACGGAGAAGATGGAACACCTGCTTGCAGCCGGTGAGTGGAACGAAGCGAAGATCGCGGACCTCGATGCGGTCATGCGCTCTGCCTCCATCTGCGGCCTAGGCCAGGCAGCTCCCAACCCCGTCGCTTCCGTGCTCAAGTTTTTCCCGGAGGAATTCGAAAGATGAGCCAAATCACTTTCTCCCTCGACGGCAAGGACGTCACCGCCCAGGAAGGGGAAACCATCTGGCAGGTGGCCAAGCGCGAAGGCGTTGCGATCCCGCACCTGTGCCACAAGGATTCCGCCGGATACCGGTCCGACGGCAATTGCCGCGCCTGCATGGTCGATATCGAAGGTGAGCGGGTGCTCGCCGCGTCGTGTATTCGCACCCCGTCGGAAGGCATGGTCGTCAAGACGGAAACGGAACGCGCGTCCAAGGCCCGCGAGATGGTGTTCGAGCTGTTGGCAGCCGATCAGCCGGACCGGGACTCCCACCCTGATCCGGAGAGCGATTTCTGGAAATGGTCCGACGCGATTGGCGTCACGGACAGCCGGTTTGCACCGGGCGAAAAACCGGCGCAGGACATTTCCCACCCGGCGATCGCCGTCAATCTCGATGCCTGCATCGCCTGCAATCTGTGTGAACGCGCCTGCCGGGAAGTGCAGGTGAATGACGTGATCGGCATGGCGGATCGCGGATCCCACACGGTCCCGGTCTTCGACCTTGCCGACCCGATGGGCATTTCCACCTGCGTGGCCTGTGGCGAATGCGTTTCGGCCTGCCCCACCGGTGCCCTGATGGAAAAGAGCCTTCTGGATGACGCCGGCAAGGTGCGCGAAGTCTTCGCCGAGGAAACCGTCGACAGCGTCTGCCCGTTCTGCGGCGTCGGCTGTCTCACGTCCGTTTCGGTCAAGGACGGCGAAATCGTCAAGGTCGAGGGCCGCGACGGTCCTGCCAATGAAAACCGGCTGTGCGTCAAGGGCCGTTTCGGGTTCGATTATGTTGCGAGCCCGGAGCGGTTGACCAGGCCCCTGATCCGCCGCGACGACGCACCCAAGCGCGGCGACATCTCCATGACGCTGGAGAACCATCTCGACTATTTCCGGGAAGCTTCCTGGGAAGAGGCACTGGACCGCGCCGCCGGCGGTCTGAAGGCCGCCTTCGATGCCAAGGGCGGTGCAGGCGTGGCAGGCTTCGGCTCGGCAAAGGGCTCCAACGAGGAAGCCTATCTCTTCCAGAAACTGATCCGTCAGGGTTTCCAGACCAACAATGTCGACCATTGCACACGGCTTTGCCATGCATCTTCCGTGGCGGCGCTGATGGAAGGGATCGGTTCCGGTGCGGTCACGGCACCGTTCAACGCGGCCGAAGATGCCGACTGCATGATTGTCATCGGCGCCCGCCCGGCACAGAACCACCCCGTCGCGGCGACCTATATCAAGCAGGCCGCAAAAAAGGGCACCAAGCTGATCGTGATGGATCCGCGCGGCCAGGACCTGATGCGGCATGCGGATTACGGGCTGAAGTTCAAGCCCGGCACCGATGTCGCCATGCTGAATGCGATCCTCAATGTGATCATCACCGAGGGTCTCTATGACAGCCAGTACATCGCGGCGCATGTCGACGGCTTCGAAGCGCTCGCCGAGAAGATCCGCGAATTCACCCCCGAGGCGATGGAACCGGTCTGCGGCATCGACGCGCAGACCCTGCGGGAGGTCGCCCGCCTTTACGCGACCAGCGCAAGGTCCATCATTTTCTGGGGCATGGGTGTTTCGCAGCATGTTCACGGCACCGACAACGTCCGCTGCCTGATCGCGATGGCCCTGACGACCGGCCAGATAGGTCGGCCCGGCACCGGGCTGCATCCCTTGCGCGGTCAGAACAACGTTCAGGGCGCTTCCGACGCGGGTCTCATCCCGATGGTCTTCCCCGACTACCGGTCCGTCGAAAATGCGGACATCCGGGGCGAATACGAAGATGCCTGGGGCCGGACGCTCGATCCGGTGCGCGGGCTTACCGTCGTCGAGATCATGAATGACATCCTGGCCGGCGGCATCGAGGCGATGTTCGTACAGGGTGAAAACCCGGCCATGTCGGATCCGGACCAGACCCATGCCCGCAAGGCGCTGTCTTCGCTGAAGCATCTCGTCGTTCAGGACATTTTCCTGACCGAAACCGCGTGGCATGCCGATGTCATTCTGCCCGCATCCGCACATGCGGAAAAACTCGGCACCTACACCAACACAAACCGCCAGGTGCAGATCGGCCGTCCCTGCGTTCCCATGCCCGGAGAGGCGCGCGCCGACTGGCAGATCCTGATCGAGATCGCCAACCGCCTGGGCCTCGACTGGACCTATGACGGCGTTCCTGCAATCTATGAGGAAATGCGTTCGCACATGGCGTCGCTGAACAACATTTCCTGGGACCGGCTCGAGAACGAGGGAACGGTGACCTATCCGGCCGACGCGCCGGACAAGCCCGGAAACGAGATCCTGTTCGGCCAGTCTTTCCCGACAGCGGACGGTCGCGGCAAGATCGTGCCGACGGACCTGGTGCCGCCGGACGAGTTGCCGGACGAAGACTTCCCGCTCGTGCTCACCACGGGCCGGATGTTGGAGCACTGGCACACCGGTGCGATGACGCGCCGTGCCGCTGTGCTCGACGCTATCGAGCCGGAGCCGGTGGTGTCCATGAACCCGCGCGACATCAAGCTTGCAGGCCTCGAAATCGGCCAGCAGGTGACCGTGGAAACCCGGCGCGGGGCGATCACGCTGACCCTGCGTGCCGACCGCGACGTGTCCAGTGGCATGCTGTTCATTCCGTTCTGCTTCTTCGAAGCGCCCGCCAACTTCCTCACCAACCCGCAGCTTGATCCGTTCGGCAAGATACCGGAGTTCAAGTTCTGCGCCGCGAAGATAGGACCGGCCGAGCACCGTCAGGCGGCGGAGTGACAAACCGGAAAAGGCGGCCATTGGCCGCCTTTTTCATTTTCATCGATCGAACGGAATCGCGTCCGTCTCAGTTCGCCTCGATCTGCACGTTGAGAAGGTCGGGCAGGGTTTGCGGTGCTGCCATGCTGCCGAGGATCTGAGCCAATGGCACCGGGTTCGGCGGTGTCAGCGTGATCTTCAGGTCCTTCGGGTCATTGAGGAATTTTGATGCAGCGTCGCTTACCATCTTCGTGAAGGCTTCGTTCTGGATCGGTGCGGTGGCTCCCGCTGCCTGGGCGATCAGCGCTTGTTTCAGCGCTTCCTGCGGAATGCCCTGGGCTTCGGAGATGAACTTGAGGCCGTTCCCGGTCAACCCGGCATCGTTGAATGTGATGGAGGCATCGACGAACTGGGCCGAGATCGCCGCGAGCTGGCCTTGCCCCTCCGGATCTTCGAACAGCGCCTTGGGAACGTTGGCAAAGCGGAGGGAGGCCTCGGCCCGGCCGACACCTTCAATGTCGATCATCAGGCGTTCCAGGCGCAGGTCCTGTGTCGCCTCATCCCAGTAAAGACGCGCTTCGTCGGACCAGACGATCGTTTCCAGGCCAAGACCCTGGAACAGGGCCTGTGCCTGTGGATCCTGCACCGCCTTGACCGGAATGCGCAGGCCGTCGGTCTTGGAAAAAAGACTGGTCGGAATTGGCGGGACCGTGGTCGACACGGTTGTTTCGAGCTTGCCGAGTGCGGTCTGGCCGATTTGCGGAATGTTGACCTCAAGGCCTTCGAGCTCATACCCCAGCGACCTCGGCATGAAGGCCCGGGCGACTTCCAGCGGGTTGTTTTCGCCGTAGGTCGGATCGGACATCAGCTTGCCGATGACCTCTTCCATGGGGGCATAGTCGGCAAATTCGATGTCGCCGATGGCGGCCCAGTCCAGTTTGGCCGAGACGCCTTCCGGCAAGTTGGGGGCATCCAGACCGACCAGCATCATTTCACCGATGCCGTTGGAACTGATGTCGGTCATTGCCATTTCCTTGATCTTGATCGCCGAATCAAGACCCGGGCCAAGCGGAAAGATCACGGACACGCCGCTGATACGCGCATCGGCAAAGCCGAAGGACCGGTAGAACTGGAACACATTGGTGATCAGCTCTTCCGGCCCCGGTGCCTGCTTGTTGAAGACCTGGTCCATGAGCTGCAGGACATTGTTGTCGCGCTTGACGATGGTTGCCTTGTCGAGCGTTGCCTTTTCGGCCTCGATCGTCAGGGCGACGCCCTCCGCGATTTCCTGGCTGGACTTGTAGTCGACAGCCGATCCCGACCCGATCAAGGTCTTTTCCTCGCCGGTTTCGGCAACGGCGGGATCGAAGAGATCGATCATGCTCTTGATGTCGATGTCGCTGTAGATGGTTTTGCCCTGGCTCGTTGTCTGTGCAAGCATCTGCCCCGAAGCCGGTTCGAGCGTACTGAGGTTCTGCGTCATCCGGTCGATCGAGTATTCCGCGATGCGCCCGTCCCGGGCACCGGACATCAGATAGCCATCCATCTGGATAGTGCCTGTAAGCACCGCGACCTCTTTGCCGTCCTCCGTCGCATAGGCCTCGATGGTAACGCCGGTGCTGTCCACCTTCACCTCGTCGTAGGACGTTAGAAGCGTGGCCTTGACGAACGGGAGCCAGCTGCTGGCCCGTTTGGCCGGATCATCGGCCGGGATCTCGGGGAGGACGAAGTCATAGTTGGTCGCCGAAATGCCGGACATGCGGCCATCGACCTTGAGGCGGCCCTTGCTCTCTCTCGCGCCCTCGATCAGGAGCTGGGAATCGTCGGCGTAGATCCAGCTCTCCGACGTGAAACTGTTGTTGTCATGCGTCAACCCGGTGATCGTGACCGACGGTGAGCTGAACGACAGCGAATAGGTTATGTCCTCCAGCTTGGATGGATCGATCGCGGTCGCCCCGTCGTTGCCCGTGACGTTGGTCTCCTCGACGGGAAAATCCTTGAGCACGCCGCTGAAGGTGAGTTTGCTGTCCGTCAGCGTCAGCGTATCGCTGCCCGCGTCGTAATCGACAGATCCGTTTTCAAACTCCAGCCCCAGCTTCTTCAAACCTTCGGAATAAGCCTCGAACGCGGCCTGTCCGGTATCCTGTGCAAGGGCGGTTCCGGACATCAGCACAAGGGCGGTACTGAAGGACAGGACCCGTGCACCTGTTTTGTGGGATCTTGAAATCTCGGCGGAGGCGGCTTTTAAAATCAATGTTTTGGCTCCAAATCGGATCATCGGACTGAACCGTCGGACGACGGTCGATTACGATATAGGGGGCTGTCATTGGCCATACCATGACTATGACCCATTCTTTTGGTGACGTCGAATCGTGCTGCGTAATAGTGCGGATCTAGGACGCCCATTCGTCGCTGACCCGGCTGTCGGTTTCAAGACCCTGTGCAAGATCTCTTCGCGCCGTCCACGCGTCTTCAGGAGCAAGCTGTCGGTAGGCCCACACGGCTGCGCCCCGGACCGTCGGATCCGGATCGCCGAGAAGCGCCTCGACCTTGGCCAGAAGGTGAGACAGGCCGGAATTGCCGGCGGCAATCAGCACATTGCGCAGAAAACGGTTGCGGCCGATCCGCTTGATCGGAGATCCGGCAAAGAGCTTGCGGAAGGCGGCATCATCCAGATCGAGCAACTCGGCGAGGTCCGGATTGGTCAGGTCGTCACGCGCGATGAGCTTGGCCTCGCTTGCCGCTTGCGCGAACTTGTTCCACGGGCAGGCGGCAAGGCAATCGTCGCAGCCATAGATCCGGTTTCCGATCGGCTTGCGGAACGCATGCGGGATGGGACCGTGATGTTCGATCGTCAGATACGAGATGCAGCGCCTTGCATCGAGCTGATAGGGCGCCGGAAAGGCGTCCGTCGGACAACTGTCGAGGCAGGCCCTGCAACTGCCGCAATGATCCTGTTCGGGAGCGCTTGGCGGCAGTTGCAGCGTTGTGAAGATCGACCCCAGAAAGAACCAAGACCCCAGTTCGCGCGAAACCAGGTTGGTGTGCTTTCCCTGCCAGCCGAGCCCGGCAGCCTGGGCGAGCGGCTTTTCCATGACGGGTGCGGTGTCGACAAAAACCTTGACGTCGCCACCGGCTCTCGAAACCAGGAAGGAAGCCAGCTCCTTCAACCGTCCCTTGATCACATCGTGGTAGTCGCGGTGCCGCGCATAGACGGAGATCCCGGCTGATCCGGGATCTTTCAGATGCGCCAGCGGGTGGTTTTCCGGGGCATCATCGGGGCCGTAGTTCATGGCAAGCATGACAACCGACCGCACCTCCGGCCAAAGCGCGCGGGGAGTTGCGCGGCGGCTCTCCGTCTCCTGCATCCAGTCCATTGTGCCGTGATATCCGCGCTCCAGGAACGCGCGCAGTTGCCCGCCTGCCGCAGGGATGCTGTCGGCGTCCGTCACCCGCAATCCCGAAAAGCCGAGGCTTTCGGCTTTTTGTTCAAGTGCGGTCAGCAGTTTGCGGGTTTTTTTGTCCAATGGTGTCGGCAGCACGGGTTGGGACCGGTTTGAAGTCACGAAACGCCTGGCCCGGAGCGCGTGCCCATTGTTGCAGGCAAGTTCTAGAAATCAAGGTCCGCGTAAGACGCGGCCGGGGGCATGCCCAGCACCTTCTCGCCGAGGAGGGGGCGCATGCACGGACGCGACTTCACCCGGGCGTACCAGCTTTTGACGTCCGTTTCATTGCTCCAGGGGACTTCGCCCAGATAGTCGGCACAGGACAGGCCTGCCGCGAGCGCGAAATCGGCAAAGGACAGCCGGTCGCCTGCCAGCCAACGGCGCGAGGCGACCAGGTAACCGAAATACTTCAGATGATGATGGATGTTGGCCCGGGCAACGCGCAGCGCCGCGGAATCCGGTTCGCCGCCCCCGGCCGATTTGGGCATGATCTGCTTGTAGATACGCTCGCGCACCAGGTGTCCGACCACTTCCTGGTCGAATTTCACCAGGCTCCACTCGACGAGACGCCGCGTTTCGGCCCGCGCTTCGGGATGGTCGGGCATCAGCCGCCGGTCGGTAAGCGCATAGCCGCGTGTCTCGTCGAGATATTCCATGATGGGCCCCGGGCCGCAGATGGCCGGACCGTCATTTTCCACGAGCACCGGAACGGTTCCGGCGGCATTGAGCACCAGGAGCTCCTGCGGCCGGTCCCACGGCTCGACGTGACGTTCCTCGAAGGCGGCGCCGTATTCGCTCAGGACAAGGCGAATGAATCGGGACGACGGCGAGAAAGGGTGATGGTAAAGCGTGAGCATGAAAGGGTTTAGAGCCCGAACTGTGGCAAGACTAAGAATTCTTGAACCAGTTTGCCTCACATATGGTTATCAAGGGTTTGACGTGGGGAAATTGGTCCTGCAAATAGGCAGCCGCCGCGCAAACGAGAAGACGCGAATGATTGCCGGTCCGGTTCAAAAATCATCACGCCTGCTGGAGAAAAACATCCAATGGACGGCCAAACGATTGTAAATGCGCTTATTTTGGGAATTGTCGAAGGACTGACGGAATTCATACCCGTATCTTCAACAGGACACCTGCTCCTGCTTGGTCATTTTCTCGGATTTGAAAGCACCGGCAAGACATTCGAGGTGCTGATCCAGCTGGGCGCGATCCTGGCGATTCTCTCTGTCTATTTCGCCAGGTTGTGGACCCTGGCGATCTCGCTGCCGAGTGATCCGGCGAGCCGCCGGTTTGTGGCCGGTATTCTGATCGCCTTCCTTCCGGCCGCCGTGATCGGTGTCATGCTGCACAGTTTCATCAAGGAGGTGCTGTTCGAGACACCGGCGCTCATCTGCACCACCTTGCTGGTGGGCGGCGTCATCCTGCTCTGGATCGACCGGTTGCCGCTGAAGCCGCGCTACACCAGCGTGATGGACTATCCCCTGTCGCTGTGCCTGAAGATCGGTTTCTGCCAGTGCCTTGCCATGGTTCCCGGCGTTTCGAGATCCGGGGCGACGATCGCCGGGGCTTTGCTCATGGGGACGGACAAGCGCTCCGCCGCCGAGTTTTCGTTTTTCCTGGCCATGCCGACCATGGCCGGCGCGTTTGCCTATGATCTCTACAAGAATCGCAATGTCCTGTCCGCCGACGATGCCATGCTCATCACCATCGGCTTCGTGGCGTCGTTCATTTCCGGCGTCTTCGTCGTGAAGGGCCTTCTGGATTTCGTCTCCCGGCACGGCTTCGCGCCATTTGCCTGGTGGCGCATCTTCGTCGGCCTTGCCGGGTTCGCCGGTCTTTATTTCCTCGGTTGACTATCCGGCGGCCGTGTCACGGCCGTAAAGCGCCGTCAGCGCGGCAAGCTCGGCGGCGAATTCCGCGCGCAGGCTTTCCGGCGACAGCAGTTCGGCTCCGGGCCCAAGCCACCTGACAAGCGGAAGAATGCGGGCCCGGTCGGTGCTGGGGATGCTCAGCAGGATCCTGCCGTCCCCGGCGGGGGTAAACACCGCGTGCCGGTAGTACCAGTCCGCACTCAGTTTCTTCGCCTGTTGCGCGGTGATCAGGATCTTGGCGATTTCCTCTTCCTGCTCCCACCTGCGCATGGCCTGTGAAAGCCAGGCGCCGCCCAGCAGCGTCTTGATGGAAAACGTCTTGTCGGGCCGGAAGAACATGCCGCTGATCTCGAGGTCGCGCACACGGTCGGCGCGGTAGACCTTCACCGTCTGCGTGTCGACGCAGCGTCCTGCAAGATACCAGAGGTCACGGTCGAACATGACGCCGTAGGGCTCGACATCATGCGCCTTGGCGCTGTTGCGCGACGGGTTGACGTGGTCGAACCGCACGCGCTTTCCGTCCAGGATCCCGGCCATGAAACCGTCCAGCGCCCGCTGCCAGTCTTCTGTCGGTTCGGCCTTCGTGCCGGCATGAAAGATGTCCGGCGGGATCGGTTCGATGCCGACGATCTTGTCCGCCTCCTTGAGCAGGCCGTGGACCGTTTTCGGAAGCGTTGCCAGCAGTTTCTTTTCCGCAGACGCCAGATCGTTTGCCAGCGGCACTGTACGGCTGCTGCGCACCAGCGCCATGGCGGCAAGGAGCGCGGCCGTCTCATCGCGCGACAGGGCGACGGGCGGCTGAAGATAGCCGCTGGCGAGCCGGTATCCGCCTTCCGCTCCGCGTTCCGCATCGACGGGAACGCCGAGTGCGATCAGCCTGTCGATGTCCCTGTAGATGGTCCGGAGGGACACCTGGAAGCGTTCGGCGAGCACGGTCGCCGGGACGAGTTTGCCGCCGGTCAGCAGCAGCAGGATGCCGAGCGCGCGTTCAATCGGGTTCATGAAAAGCGACCTTGGACGGTTGTTTCGAAAAAAATCATATCTCGGGAACAGAACGAGATCAAACCTGACTCACTGCTGTCAGGATTGACCTGCCATCTTGGTGTTGTCGCCGCAAAACGGCGGTGATGATCCCCGAGGAGTTGAGAGATGAGCTATGAAATTGACACCGTTTTCCGCAGCCGTGCGCACAGTCGCAGCATTGTGTTCACCGTTCTTCGTGTATGTGCCGACGAGCTCCGCCGGTATTTTCGCCGCCGGACAACTGCCCGTGCCCTTTCTCATCTGAATGAGCAGGAGTTGAAGGACATTGGCCTCAGGCGCACCGAACGCGGATACAGCGAACTGCACCAGGACCGTTACGGCGCGGATTTCTGGAGATAAGACCGGCCGGCGGCTGGCTTGAGACAGTCAGCCGCCGGTCTTCCGCAGGAGGGCCTTCACCTCCGGCTTGTTCCACAACAGGAACATCACCACCAGCGCGGTCAGGGCGCATGCGATCACGATGTAGAACGGCAGGTCGAGATTGATCCCGATCAGCTCGCCGCCGATCAGCGACATGGCGCCGGCATTGAAGGTGAAAACCGCGATCGTCATGCCCATCACCCATCCCTGTTCTTCCGGTCCGACAGAGGCCGAGAAGATTGACAGGAGCGTCGGGTAGGCAATGCCGAAAATGAAGAAGAAGCAGAAGATCGGCACATAGGTCAGCGGGCCGTCCGGTGACAGGATGAACAGGCACGTCGCCAGGATCCAGACGATGAAATTCACCGCGAGGATGCGCTCCTTGGTGAACCTCTTCTGCACGGGCACGACGAAGAACGTGCTCGAAATCGCGATGGCCGCGCCGATGGTCATCATGGCGAAGCTGCTGCCGAGAACGCCGTAGCCGAACCGGCTGGTCAGGTAATTGTCGACGAAGACGTAGAACGTCACGTTTGCCAGGTGAAAGAAGAACAGCACGATCGTCAGCCGGATGACGAGCGGAAAGTCCTTGATCCGCCAAAGCGTTTCGATGATTTCCGCCGGGCGCAGCGCGAAGTCCTCCCGCTCTGCCGGATCCTCCTTGTAGAAGAAGACAACCAGAAAGACGGCGATCGCCACGAGGACGAGGCTGGCAAAGAAGGGCAGCTTTATGCTGGCGATGCTGCCGATCAGGATCGGGTCGGACAGGAACCCGCCGATCAGCGGTCCGCCGACGAGACCGAAACTGATGCCGAGCATGATGTACCCCATGTTTCTAGACAGGTCTTCGTCATCGGTGCTGCCGTCCACCATGGCGGCCTGGGCAATCGGCTGGTTGCCGGCGGTCAGCCCTGTAATCGCGCGCCCGAGAATGAGCAGAAGGAAGCTGTTGGCGTAAAGCGCGATGATGGTCAGCGCATAGCCGGCGAACGCGCCGAACAGGCAGATCAGGATGGCGTTCTTGCGCCCGATCTGATCCGACAGTTTCGAGATATAGGGCGCGCCGAAGAACCAGCAGATGAAAAAGATGCCGATGATGAGCCCGTAGTTGAAGTGGCGGGCCGCGGTCGACGTGTCCTTGGCCAGGATCGACGTGCTCGGTTCCATGATCAGGCCGTTGATGATCGGGAAGACCAGCCCCTGACCCAGAAGGTCGACAAAAACGACAAAAACCATGGTTATCTTGGCAATGGGTGACATGGGCCCCTCCTGTCGGGAGAAAGCCTAGAACCATTTTCAACAAAACTGAAGCGTTCAGGAGAACCGGGCCTGGCGCGTTCCCGCGGAAGCCAGCGCTGCTTTCGCCCGCGACACCACTTCCGGAGGCGGCCGGACCCTCTGAATGACAAGTTCATTGTCTGCGGACCGCCACACGAGATCCAAGTCGGCCTGAACAGGATAGCAGCGCAGTTGATCTGGCAATCGATGCCGCGACGCCAGGAGATGTTTGAGCTCGGAAAGGCGGGTGGTGGCGGGAAAACGTTCCTGCCGCGGCTGTCACCTCTCCCGCGGGGAGAGGTCGGCCTGAAAGGCCGGGTGAGGGGACAGGTGTTGACGGATCATTCCGAAACATACCCCCCCGCTCCCATTGGGAGAGGGGAAAACGCCGCAAGGTGTCGCGTCTTGAACACGGTTGCTTCGAGACAGCGCCGATGCGCGTCCTCAGGATGAGGGTATAAGAGCTCTATCCGGGCCGTGGTGGCGGTGTGGCGTTTGATTGGCCATCCAGGGGGTGTTATCCCGGTTTGCCGCGGAAGCGGCAAGACCGGGAACCAGTGTTCCGTGCCGCCAGCAATATAAAGGAGGCACGAGCTTACTGTTTTCAGGCTTTCGGCCTTGCCTTGATCGTCTCCGGCGAGCGCCCGAGCTGCGTCTCAGCTCAGACTGCTACCCGGTCTTCGTCACCGTTCAGACGGGCTTGTGCGCGTCGTATTGCCCGTGTTGCCGGAAGCGTTCCAGGTAGGTCGGCAGGATGCTGGCCAGCGTGGCCGGCTTGATGCCGATCCCTTCCAACGTCCGCCCGTCCTTGATCGCGGCGTCGGAGACCACGTTGTCCGTTTTCAGGAGTTCCACCTGATCGGCCGTGAGCGGCGCGCCGGGAAGGAGCTGCATGACCTTGCCCATTGCGGAGGCGACAGGGAACGGGATCGGCAGCAGGAAACGCGACCGGCGTGTGATCTCCAGCATCTCTTCCAGGCAGTCGCGGAAGCTCTTGTGCTCCGGCCCGCCGAGCTCGTAGGTCGCACCGGGTGTCAGGTCACCATCCACGGACCTTGCGACGGCCTCGGCGACATCGCAGACATAGACCGGCTGGAACTTGGTCTCACCGCCGCCGATCAGCGGCAGGGCCGGCGCAAAGCGTGCCATCTCGGCGAACTGGTTGAAGAAATCGTCTTCGGGCCCGAACACGATCGACGGGCGCAGGATGACGCTGTCCGGCAGGGTCTCCAGGACACCGGCTTCACCGGCGGCCTTTGTGCGCGCGTACTGGGACGTGCTGTCCGCGTCGGCACCGATGGCCGAGATATGCGTGATCGCGGAAAGCCCGGCGCCGCGGGCCGCCTCGGCGATCGCGCGGGGTCCGAAGGCCTGCACGGCATCGAAGGTCTGGTTGCCGGTCGGGGCGAGAATGCCGACCGCGTTGATGACGGCGTCCGAGCCGATCACGGCGCGGTCGATCGACCAGCGGTAGCGCAGGTTCGCCTGCACCGCCATGATCTGTCCGGGAGCGCCGAGCGGCTGCAGGTGCGTCGCCAAGTCCGGCCGCCGGACGGCGGCCCGGATCCGGTAGCCGCGCCGCGCCAGCGACTGCACGATGTGCCGGCCGAGGAAGCCCGACCCGCCGAAGATTGTGACGAGTTTGCCGTTGAGAGGTGTGGACATCTGGAAATGCCTTTTTTCGCGTCCGAACAGAAGGGGCCGAAGCGCCAGCGCCGCGCCCGTCAGCTTGTTTCTTAGACCTTTGTGAGCCGGGTGTGAAGGGCTGCCTGCGTTTGATCAAAAAAAGTCGCACCTTGCGATTGACAAGGGCCAGCCCGCCGCTTACAAGCCCCCCTCACAGCCCAGGTGGCGGAACTGGTAGACGCGCTAGCTTCAGGTGCTAGTGCCCTTACGGGCGTGGAGGTTCGAGTCCTCTCCTGGGCACCAAATTCAGATTTCAGACAGTCCGATACGGTCTGATATCCTCCAAAAAGCTCCGGTTTTCCGGGGCTTTTTTTGTTTTGGGGCGCAATTTGTCGTTGGACGTCAAATTTTCTGTTTCCTTGTGGGAAATGACATTGTAAACCATTGCGTGTGTGGGGGACGTCTCGGTTTGAAAGACGTCCGATATGAAATCCTGGTCTTGTCAGCCTTTGCTGACATTCATTTCCGCCGAACAGCGCATTGTAGCCTTAGCGTCTCTATCGTTTGCCAGTGAGATTGCGGAGGACGCCGCTAAGACCGGTACTCAAATAGTTCGCGGACACTCTGAAATCGCAAAGGTCAGCAGCGGACCCTTACAGTTTCGGTATCACCGCCAGTTACCAAAGCGACACTACTGGACGGTTGAAGAATGATCGGCAAGCTTGAGCAGCTGGTCGACGACAGTGCCAATCGGCACAGCAAGCTGGTCCTTCTAATCGGTCAGCTTCATTCTGGAAGAACGACCCTTCTTACCGAGCTTTCCAAGCGCCGCGCTTCCCTTGTCTTGAATGTAGGAGCCGACCTTGGGCGAAAGCTTCTGGCAGAACCGAGCAAACGTCGTCAGCTTCTAGCCGCAAACTTTCTAAACGACCTCACTGAAGAGAAAGAGAACCCATGTCTGCTGCTTGACAATATCGAGCTTCTGTTCGACCGCACCCTGCAGCTCGATCCGCTTAGCTTGTTGAAGCAGCAAGCCTACGCCCGTCAAGTCGTTGCCGTGTGGCCTGGGGAGCTACGCGGAAACAGGCTTTCATATGCGGTGAAAGGGCATCCAGAACATCAAGAATATGCCGCTGATGGGTTTATCTATTTCGTGGTTCATCGATCCAGAAAGTGCAGTGGCGATGCGCTATAGGGATCTCATTCAATTCGAGAACATTGAGTCTGTTATCCAGCTTCGGGACGCCGACCGCCCGGATGAAGCAAAGAAGCTGGTGTCAACCTATGTCATTTCCGAAGACATGGCCGCGCGTATCGCGCAGAAATTAATCCCTCAGCTATCATTCGACAATGCGGTCGACCACATGGGCGTCCTCGTTGTCGGCAACTACGGGACTGGTAAGTCGCACCTGATGTCGATGCTTTCGCTGGTCGCCGAAGACGTCAGTTACGTTCCGCTAATCCAGAACCCCGAAGTGGCCAAAGCAGCCGCGTCGATTGCCGGAAAATTCAAAGTCCACCGCATCGAGATCTCCAGCCAAATGTCCCTCCGGGATATTATCACGCAGCAGCTCGAACTCTTCCTCGAAAAGCACGGCGTCAGCTACACCTTCCCGCCCGCCGACAAGGTCACCAACAACAAGGCGGCCTTCGAGGAAATGATGGCGGCGTTCGCCGAGGTTCATCCGAACCACGGCGTTCTGCTCGTGGTCGACGAATTCCTCGACTATCTCCGTTCCCGTCGCGATCACGATCTCGTCTTCGACCTGTCCTTCTTGCGCGAACTCGGTGAAGTTACGAAACATCTGCGCTTCCGCTTCGTAGCTGGCGTGCAGGAGGCAATCTTCGACAGCAGCCGTTTCCAGCATGTTGCTGATAGTCTTCGCCGCGTTAAGGACCGCTTCACGCAGGTTTTGCTCGCGCGCCAGGACGTAAGCTTCGTGGTTGCAGAGCGACTGCTGAATAAGTCGTCCGATCAGCAGTACAAGATCCGGGCCCACCTTACGCCTTTCGCCAAATTCTACGGCTCCATGAATGAGCGCATGGACGAGTACGTCCGGCTGTTCCCTGTCCACCCCGACTACATCGGCACGTTCGACCGGCTGGTGTTCACGGAAAAACGCGGTGCCCTTGTCACGCTCCGCGATCAGATCCAGGCGATTCTGAACGATGATGTGCCGGAGGATCGGCCGGGCCTGATCGGCTACGACAAGTTCTGGGACACGGTGAAGTCGAACCAGGTATTGCGCGCCGACCCGAACATCGGCCCGGTGCTCAAGGTTTCGGAAGTGCTGACGGAGCGCGTCACCAAGGCGTTCACGCGCCCGGCTTACAGGCCGATGGCGTTGCGGATCATTGATGGTCTATCGGTGCACCGTCTAACGACTGGCGGCGACATCTATGTGCCAGTCGGCCCGACCGCCGAAGAACTGCGCGATACGCTGTGCCTCTATCAACCGGGTATCGAGGACATGGGCGGCGATCCTGAAGCCGATCTGCTCTCTCAAGTCCAGACCGTCCTGCGCGAGACGCTGAAGACTGTAAACGGCCAATTCATTTCCAAAGCACCGGACACCGAACAGTACTATCTCGATCTCAAGAAGGACGTCGACTACGACACACAGATCGAGAAGCGCGCCGAAACCCTCTCAGACGACGCGCTCGACCGCGCCTACTACAGCGCGATCCGCCAACTCATGGAGCGCACCGACGAGGCGAGCTACGTCACCGGCCACCAGATTTGGCAGTACCAGGTCGAATGGCAGGACCGCCGAGTCGAGCGAGACGGTTATCTCTTCTTCGGCGCCCCGAACGACCGGCCGACCGCCCAGCCCGAACGGGACTTCTACATCTACTTCATCCAGCCGTTCGAGCCGCCGCGCTTCCGTGACGACCACAAGCCGGACGAGGTCTTCTTCCGGCTGAAGGGGCTCGACGACGCGATCCGCCGTCACCTGTCCTTCTATGCCGCCGCGCAGGACTTGTCGTCTACTGCCAGCGGCGGCGCGAAGGCGGTCTACAACGACAAGGCGCGAGACGCCCTACGCGACATGAGCAGGTGGCTGCAGGAAAAGCAGATGAAGGCCTACGAGGTCACCTTCCAGGGTAAAGCGAAGACCCTGCAGGAGTGGACCAAGGGGATCTCGCTTCGTGACAAGGCTCGTCTCGGTCCCGAAGAACGCATCAACTTCCGGGACGCAGTGAACGTAATTTCGGGCCTCGCGCTGAACACCCATTTCGCCGACGCGGCGCCCGAGTATCCCACATTCTCGGCGCTGGTGACGGAATCTAACCGGAAGCAGCTCGTCGGGAACGCGCTTCGTGCGCTAGCCGGCGGAAACCGGACCAAGGATGCTGTGGTCATCCTCGACGGCCTAGAGATGCTTGACGGCGATCGCATCGACCCAACCCGCTCGCGCTATTCGCAGGAGGTGCTGTCGCGGCTGAAGGCCAAGGGGCACGGTCAGGTGTTGAACCGTGGGGAACTGCTCAGCGGAGATACGGACGTCGAGCACTTCGCGCCAGTCAAATTCCGCCTGGAGCCGGATCTGCTCATCACCGTCCTGGGTGGGCTGGTCTATGCGGGTGACATCGTGTTGGCCATTACAGGTGACAAGATTGACTCCAGCAAGCTCATCCTTCTTGCTGATCGGTCGCTGGATGACCTGAAGCACTTCAAGCACGTCGAGGCGCCGAAGGAAATCAACGTCGCGGTCCTTCGATCGCTGTTTGAGATGCTCGATCTGCCACCCGGTCTCGCTCAACAGGCGACCCAAGGCTTCGACGAGCCGGTCAAACGGATCCAGGAGGAAGCGAGCAAGCTCACGCGGCGTGTGTTGAACGCCACGACGGATATGCAAGGTCGCCTAAGCTTCTGGGGCCAGCCGTTTCTGCGCGAGGAGGAAATCGCCGACTGTCGCACCAAGCTTGACGCGCTGAAGGACTTCTCCGAGCGCCTCGCACCCTACAACACCGTCGGCAAGCTGAAGAATCTGCGCATTGGATCCGACGATATCGCGGCGCACAAGAAAAATTTGGAGGTTCTGGGCGTCGTCGAGCGGATGCTGGAGCTGGTCGGCGAACTCGGAAGTACGGCGAGCTACCTGTCCCAGGCCGAAATGGTCCTGTCGTCCGACCACGACTGGGTGAAGAAGGCGCAGGAGACGCGAAAGCAGGTGCTCGACAAGCTGGCAGCCGATCGGATGGCCCAGCACGCCGCCGAGTACCGGCAGACGCTCGGCCAGCTGAAGACGGACTATATCGCCGCCTACGCAGCGCAGCACAGCAAGGCCCGGTTGGGCGTGGCGGAAGACAAAACGAAGTCCAATCTCAAAAAGGACCACCGGCTCGTTTCGATGCGTGCTCTTGCCGGCATTTCTTTGTTGCCGACCAGCCAGCTCACGAATTTCGAAGACAGCCTCGACAGGCTGAGGAGTTGCGCATCGCTTGTCGACTCCGATCTCGCGGCCAGCCCTATCTGCCCGCATTGCAACTACCGGCCGGTGGACGCGCAGGGTGACATGCTCCCCGCCGTCAGCGTTCTGAAGCAGCTCGACGGCGAGCTGGACCAGTTGCTTGAAAATTGGGTCCAGACGCTGGTCGAGAACCTGGGGGACCCGATCATCCAGTCCAATTTCGACCTGTTGAAACGCTCGTCCCGCGCGATCGTGAGCGGCTTCGCCAATACACGGACGCTGCCGGACATGGTCACACCCGAGTTCATCGCCGCGGTTCAGGAAGCGCTCTCGGAGCTCGAGAAGATCACCGTGACCGGCGAAGACATCAAGCAGGCGCTGCTCCAGGGCGGGTCTCCGGCAACGCCGGAGGATTTGCGCAAGCGGTTCGAGGGATTCCTGAACGACCGCTGCAAGGGCAAGGACACCACCAAGCTGCGCTTCGTGGTGGAGTAACTGCCTGAATCCTGTGTTGAAGTGAGACGAACTGATGAACGATCAACTGAACTTCGAGGCCGGCAAGAGCGTCTCTCCAGTGGAATGCTTCGGCATGATGTTCCCCAATGAAAGGGCGAGGCGAGAGCACTTTCTGAAGCTGCTTGCAGAAAAGCTCAAGGATCCTGACTTCCGAAACATTGAGGGCTTTCCAGTTGGTTCTGATGAAGACATCCTGGCGCTATCCGATCCGCCCTACTACACTGCTTGCCCCAATCCTTTCATCGAAGATTTCGTCCAATACTACGGAAAGCCTTACGTACCAGAGGTTCTGTACAGCAAGGAACCCTTCGCTGCGGATGTGAGCGAGGGCAAAAATGATCCCGTCTATAATGCGCATAGCTACCATACCAAAGTGCCGCACAAGGCGATTATGCGTTACATTCTGCATTATACTCAGCCTGGCGATGTTGTATTTGACGGGTTCTGCGGAACCGGAATGACAGGGGTGGCCGCCCAGCTCTGCGGCAACAAGAAAGCAATTGAGTCACTCGGATTTCGCGTTGATAGCGAGGGTAACGTACTCGAACAAATTCAAGAGAACGGGCGAAACGCTTGGAAAGCAGTATCGAAGTGGGGCGAAAGGCGCGCGATACTTAACGACCTCTCTCCATTCGCCTCCTTTATTTCATCACGTTATAACGATTTCAAGACAATCGACTATCAATCGAACCCATTGTTAGATTCACTTCTGGGATCAGATACTACGCACCGAGATTTTTACACCACAAACGGGCCAAAAAACGACACAGAACGACCAATCGATTACATAATTTGGTCGGAGGTGTTTTCTTGCCCCAGCTGTCAGCATGAAGACCCCCTATTTGATTTATCCGTCGATAGAGCGACAGGACAAATGCTTGACGAGTTCTTGTGCCCTTCTTGTGGAAAGGCTCTGAAGAAAGGGGATTTAGAGCGCGTTTGGATATCGACCCTCGATATTGACGGAAGATCTTTCCTTAAGGAGGCTAAAGCAGTACCAGTTGAAATCGTGGCTAAAATCGCTGGTCGAAACACAAGGTTTGAGCCAACAGAATATGACTTAGAGCTTGCATCATCGTTCGATAACAACCCGTTAGATGGCGTGCCGGATGCAACCTTTCCCCACGGCCGCCAAACTAGGAAAGTGAAGACCGGGTCTGGTATCGAAAAAGTCCACCAGATGTTCACTCGCCGAGCTCTGCAGTTTATCTCTGATGCTTGGAGAGTAGCATCTACCAATTCAGCCACACGGGCAGGAAGAACTGCCCTTTTCCTTCTTTCGGGAAAACGCGGCGTCGCGCATCAGGTATCCGAGTGGTGCGATACCGGATTCGTGGACCATTTGATGTCAATGCTCATGCAGCACGGATTTCATGTTTAGAGGTGTTTCCGTTTACGGGCAAGGATCTCGATCCCATCGCACTTCGAGATGGCAATATCTCAGAGCGGGATAGCTTGCTCAATCTTCATGAGCTGAGTGGCTTCAATCAACGGCTGACAAAGCGAGGTGCTCTGCCAGCTTATAAGCTCTCTGGAAATAAATACCTCGTTGTCGATGCCGGTGTGCAACCCATTCTGGAACTGGTAGCAGAGAAACAGCGGGCATCGGCAGACGAGAAGAGAGAATTTCTCAACAACCCGCGTGAAGAAATATCCAGGGTCGTTGCCGAGAACCTGGAAGCGCGCGGCCAGCTTGAAGACATTAGTGATGCCAGTGCGCAGGAAACGATCGACCTTGTCGCTGAGCCTTTGTTCATTGAAACCCGGGAGTTCTCCGAGCGCGTGATCGGTTTGGCGCGCTATGAAAAACCAGACCTGCAACTCGTGGAAGGGTCTGGCACGACATGGCTTCCCGAGATGTACTCCAGCGCTGTCAAAGAAACGATTGAGAAGCTTTCAAAACCAGAACTGGACGAACTTCAGGACCGAACCGCTCAAGCGCTCGAACAAGGCGAGCCGACGATTCAGATCGGGGATGAGACCGTACCGGTAACCCAGACGCTTGTTGACACCCTTGGGGCGATTAAAAAGGGCATTGAAAGCTACGAGGACACCAACAGGGAGGGGCCAACAGAACCAGACGGTGAAGATGCAGACAAATCGCCAGGCGGTCCGATCGTCCTACAGACGGTTGATAATTTCGAAACGCTTGCCTGGCGCCCCAAACGTCCGCCACGAGCACCATCGTGTGCACGACCGGTGTGCGGACGGCTTTGAGCCGGCCCGGTGCGTCATCCGCATTCGGCTGGAGCGGGGAGGATCGTTTGAAAATGGTAAATCCGGGCTTTACCAAAATCGCGTGTGTGCGCAGATCTTAAGCTTTGGTGGCAAGCGGCTGCCGTAAGTGCCTGTCGCGGTTGCAGGACAGGTTGTCCGGGTGTTCGCCGCGCGCAATGGGGAACACGGAAAAAGTGAACAAAAAACGGTGCATCATGCCCGGAAACCCCAAAAACTCGCCGATTGATCCTATGGTTTCTTAACTTTTTGCCGCTGAATTACCGTAACGCAAGCCCCGGGCACCCGGATTCGCCGGCACCGGCGAGGAAACGGTTCCCGCAAGACGTGCTTGGGTGGGCGGTCCGTTTTCGACCGTCCGGGTGAATTGAAAAGTTGGTTGAAGCGGTTTGACATATATCGATCTTAGACACAGCGATTTTGGACTTTGTGGCTGCCCCAACTGCACCGGTGATTTCGTTGCAGAAGCGGTGGAGGCCGACAACGCCGTCCGTCAGCCGCAGCAGGCCCCGACCTACGACAACAACCAGGTCGTCGGTCAGATCGATTCCGGCCGCGAGTGGAATTCGAACACCATTACCTATGGTTTCCTGCAATCCTCCCCGTCCTGGGGTATCGGATACGAGGGCAACGGATTTTCGAAGTTCACCGCCTACCAGCAAGCTTCCACGCGGCTGATCGTCGACCTCTGGGATGACCTGATCGCGCCCTCCTTTGTCGAACAGACGAGCAATCAGCAGAACGCCGCCATCAATTTCGGCAACACCACGACAAACATCGCCTACGCCCACGCCTATTACCCGGGCAACTATCAATGGGCCGGTGAAGTCTGGCTGAATTCGGCGACCTACACGGCGCTCTATTACCCCGACCCGGGGGATTATTACTGGATGACCATCATGCACGAGATCGGCCATGCCGTCGGTCTCAGTCATCCGGGTTCCTATAATGGCGGCTCGCCGACCTACGCCAACAACGCCGAATATGCGCAGGACACCCACCAGTGGTCGGTCATGTCCTATTTCAGTGCCTCGAACACGGGCGCGGACTGGAACGGCGGGTTCGGCTGGCAATACGCGCAAACGCCGATGGTGCACGATGTCCTCACCATTCAGTCAAAATACGGCGCGGATACCACGACCCGGTCCGGGGACACGGTCTACGGCTTCAATTCCAACGCCGGCAATGATCTCTTCGATTTCAGCCAGAACAGCGCGCCCGTCCTGACGATCTACGACGCCGGCGGAACCGACACGCTCGATCTGTCCGGTTTCTCGCTGCGGGCAATCATCGATCTCGAACCGGGGACCTATTCTTCGGCCGGCGGTACGTCCAGCACGATGACCTACAACATCGGCATCGCCAACGGCACCTGGATCGAAAACGCCATTGGCGGGTCCGGCAACGACACCATTTCCGGCAACGTTCTTGCCAACGATCTCCAGGGGCTTGGCGGCAATGACAGCCTTGACGGCAAGGACGGCAACGATGTCCTTCACGGCGGCGCCGGCAGGGACACGCTGACCGGCGGCGCCGGCAGTGACACGTTCGTCTTCGAAGAGGGCGACACGGGCAATTCCTTCAGCACCTGGGACCAGATCACCGACTTTGTCGCCGGGCTCGATCTGCTCGACCTGTCCGCCATCGACGCGGACGGAATTTCAGGATCGGTCGACCAGTTCACCTTCATCGGGCAAAGCGCGTTCTACGGCGTGGGCGCGCTGCGTTACGCCTATGATTCAAGCCACAATCACACGCGGGTCGAAGGCGATACCGACGGCGATGGCATCGCCGACTTCGGCATTGCCCTCTGGGGCAATATTTCCCTGACCATCGACGATTTCACGGCAGGCAGCGCCACGCTCGGCGTTCCGCTCTCGCTTACGGGCGACGGATCCGCCAATACGCTGGAAGGCGGCCTTGTCGGTGACACGCTGTCCGGTCTCGGCGGCAACGACATCCTGCGCGGTTTTGCCGGCGACGATGTCCTGGACGGCGGCACCGGTGCGGACACGATGGAAGGCGGCGAAGGCGACGACACTTATGTGGTCGACAACATCGGCGACGTCGTCACAGAAGAAGGCGCCGTTTCCTTCACGGTTCCCGCCGGCTGGGAACTGAAGGGCGTTCACGACGTCAATGGCGACGGCAACCAGGATGTTCTGATGTCCAGCGGCACGCAGGTGCAGCTCTGGCTTCTGGATGAGACCTGGTCGGTCTCGTCCACGGTCAACCTGCCTTACAATGCCGCCTGGCCGGTTGTCGGACTGGTGGACGCCAATGGCGACGGCCAGATGGACGTCCTCTACAACAAGGCCGGCACGTCCACCTATTACGCGCATTACTTCAACGGCACGACCCGGATCGGCGGCGGCTT
Organism: Roseibium sp.; assembly: GCF_965232425.1. GTDB lineage: Bacteria > Pseudomonadota > Alphaproteobacteria > Rhizobiales > Stappiaceae > Roseibium. The sequence goes on along the minus strand of NZ_OZ246971.1, from coordinate 1,446,960 downwards.
CACCAACAACACCTCCGTTGCGTCCTCCGACCTGCCGTCCGGCAATGCCGGCACGGACCTTGTGCAGGCCTCGATCAGCTACACCCTGACCTCGGGCGTTGAAAACCTGACCCTGACCGGGTCCGGCAACATAGACGGCACAGGCAATGACCTCGACAACATCGTCATCGGCAATTCGGGGAGCAACGTGCTTTCCGGCGAGGCAGGTGCCGACACCCTGACCGGCGGCGGTTCAGCCGATACGTTTGCGTTTGCGGCAGGTGACAGCGGCCCTGCGATAGATGACCGGGACCTGATCACGGATTTTGTCTCCGGGACCGACCAACTGGACCTTTCGGCAATCGATGCCGACGAAGGCACGTCCGGCAATCAGGCCTTCCGTTTCCTGGGCACAGCTGCCCTCGACGGGGACGCGGGCGCGCTGCGCTATAGCTATGATGCCGGTCGAGGAGTCACGACGCTGGAAGGCGACACCGACGGGGACGGCAGTGCCGACTTTGCCATCGACCTCAGCGGCAACGTCACCTTGTCCGATGGGGACTTCACGTCGGGTTCGCTGTTGGCGGCCATCACCCTGACGGGCGACGGATCCGCCAATACGCTGGAAGGCGGTCAACTCGGCGACACGCTGTCCGGTCTCGGCGGCAATGACACTCTGCGCGGCTTTGCCGGTAATGATCTGCTTGACGGCGGCACCGGCGCCGACACGATGGAAGGCGGCGAGGGCGACGACACCTATGTGGTCGACAACATTGGCGATGTTGTCACCGAAGAGGGCTCCATTTCCTTTACGGCTCCGTCCGGCTGGACGCAGTTGGGCATTCACGACGTCAATGGCGACGGCAATCTGGATGTCTTGATGTCTAGTGGCACGAAGGTGCAGTTCTGGCTGCTGGATGAGAGCTGGTCGGTCTCCTCGACTGTCGATGCACCTTACGACGCCGCCTGGCCGGTTGTCGGGCTGGTGGACGCGAACGGCGACGGCCAGATGGATGTCCTTTACAACAAGGCGGGCACGTCCACCTATTACGCGCACTATTTCAACGGTACGACCCGGATCGGTGGCGGCTACACCAACGACACCACGGTTCTCTCTTCCGCCCTGCCGTCGGGCAATGCCGGTACGGATCTCGTGCAGTCGTCGATAAGTTACACGCTGACCTCGGGCGTGGAGAACCTGACCCTGACCGGGTCCGGCAATATCGACGGCACAGGCAACGAGCTGGACAATATCCTCATCGGAAATTCCGGTGCCAACGTGCTTTCCGGTGAAGCGGGCGCCGACACAATGACGGGCGGCGGTTCTGCCGATACGTTTGCGTTTGCGGCAGGCGACAGCGGCACGGCCATCGACGACCGCGACCTGGTCACCGATTTCGCGTCCGGGACCGACCAACTGGATCTGTCGGCAATCGATGCCGACGAAGGCACGTCCGGCAGTCAGGCGTTCCGGTTTTTGGGCACGGCTGCTTTGGACGGAGACTCCGGGGCGCTGCGCTACAGCTATGATGCCGGGCGCAATGTCACCACGCTCGAAGGCGACACTGACGGGGATGGCAGTGCCGACTTTGCCATCGACCTCAGCGGCAACGTCACGCTCTCCGATGGGGACTTCACGTCTGGATCGCTGCTGACCCCGCTCACCCTGACAGGTGACGGATCCGCCAACACGCTGGAAGGCGGGCAACTCGGTGACACATTGTCCGGCCTTGGCGGCAACGACATTCTGCGCGGCTTTGCCGGCAACGATGTCCTGGACGGCGGCACCGGCGCCGACACGATGGAAGGCGGCGAAGGCGACGATACCTATGTGGTCGACAACATCGGCGACGTCGTCACAGAAGAAGGCGCCGTTTCCTTCACGGTTCCCGCCGGCTGGGAGCTGAAGGGCGTTCACGACGTCAATGGCGACGGCAACCAGGATGTTCTGATGTCCAGCGGCACGCAGGTGCAGTTCTGGCTTCTGGATGAGAGCTGGTCGGTCTCGTCCACGGTCAACCTGCCTTACAATTCGGCCTGGCCGGTTGTCGGACTGGTGGACGCCAATGGCGACGGCCAGATGGACGTCCTCTACAACAAGGTCGGCACGTCCACCTATTACGCGCATTATTTTAACGGCACGACCCGGATCGGCGGCGGCTTCACCAACAACACCTCCGTTGCGTCCTCCGACCTGCCGTCCGGCAATGCCGGCACGGACCTTGTGCAGTCGTCAATCAGCTACACGCTGACCTCGGGCGTTGAAAACCTGACCCTGACCGGGTCAGGTGCCATCGACGGTACCGGCAACGAGCTGGACAATATCCTCGTCGGTAATTCCGGCGCCAATGTCCTCGCCGGTGGCACGGGCGACGATACGCTGACGGGCGGCGGGGCCAGCGACACGTTTGCGTTCGCGAATGGCGACAGGGGGCATGACACGATCACGGACTTTGCCGCCGGGGCGCTCACTGACGACATCATCGAGTTCGAAACGTCCGTGTTTTCGGATTTTGCAGCCGTGCTCGCCGCGGCAGCCGACGAGGGTGCAGACGCCCGGATCACGATCGATGCAAACACCTCGGTGCTGCTGCAGGGCGTTGGTGTCGCCGACCTCCACCAGGATGATTTCGCGTTCGTGTGAGAACGCGTTTCACCAAAGCACGATTGCTGTTGTGTGTCGCACGTGACCGGAAACGCGGTTGCCGCCGATTTCCGGTCACATGCGCGGGTCCCGGGCGCGGCTAAGCGGCCTGTGGGCAGCAATCCGGTTCAGGCCTCGCGGCTGCCCCGAAATGCCGCCGATTTCCGCCAATTTGCCTCTGCGCACCTAGGGTACGGACCCATAAATGAAGTCAATTTGGTTTGGATCGTTTTGACCAGCTGCGAGGAGCGAAAGCGCAGGAAATGTGTTTCATTTTCAGCCTTTCGCGACGCAGCAGATGGCCAAAACGGCCAAATCTGAAGGACGGCAGAAATGGCTTCACCTCGCAGCGTCACCGCGCTTGACCGGGCAAAAAGCCCGCTCTGCGCACGCTTCCTCGCGAGATTTTGCCATTTCTGCCGCCAAATCGGCTTCATTTATGGGTCCGTATCCGCGACTTCGGAGCGCGCAATTCCGATACGATCTCTGGTTGGTGAACGCCATCGTTCCCGGCTCGCTACCAGGTGTGCGAGCGGCGCAACCCAGAGGCGTCGCCCTCTTGAAAGTTAATCAATTTTAACGATTTGTTCTTGACATTGCCTTGGCAGATTTTGCAACCTAAGAGCTAAATGATATCACTACCTTAAAGTGCAACCGTTCAAGAATTTTGCCGACGAACCGTAACAGAACTGGATTGAGGAACGCTGGATTTCTCAAGCGGGTTGCGCTCGGTCAAAGCATTCTTGCGCGAAAAAATGAAGCATGAGTGTGTTGGACAAGACGAGCAGAAACATTTCCGGGGTTCCCCTGGATCTTGGCTACATGCGGGCGGCAGCGGATGGTTCGCAGCCGCTTGCGCCCATCCAGTTTGATGGCATTTCGGGAAGAGCCACTGCGGCCCAGGCCTCCTCGTCAAGCGGGCCGATTGGCGCTGCCTACGTGGAAACAGTCGACGCGCCGGCAAATGTTTCAACGCCCTACGCGCTCGTTGCAGGGGACACATTCGCAGGCACGTCTCCAATTTCCTCCGATTATGACTGGGTTCGTGTCACGGTTGATCCTGACACGACAATAGAAATCGCACTATCGACAGAATTATACTACGTTAGGAGTATTCTTTACGATCAGGACGGTAGATATCTGAAGGAAGCGGATAGGAGAGATCCTGAGAACGGAGTAACAACAACAATATATCGGAATTTTTTGGATGAACCGGTTGATTTATTCTTGGCAGCAAGAGTGAATCCACTTGATGATTCTGATCCGCTTCAAAAATACGATTACACGTTAGCTGTTCAAAACGTTCCGCACTACGTGTTCGAGGAGGGACCGAACGCGCCTGCAGACGTGTCGACGCCCTATACGCTGGTCGCCGGCGACACATTCACAGGCACAACTTCCGGCACCTTCGATGACGATTGGATCCGCGTCACGATAGATCCCGATACCACGATCGAGATTGATGTCTCATCCGATGCCTATGGGGTTGGGAGTAGGCTTTATGATGAAGCTGGGACTTTACTCAAACGACCGGACGTATTGGGGCCAGACAGCGCAAAAACTATTATTTGGAATTATTTGGATGAAGCTGTTGATGTATATGTTTCGGCTCGCCTTTATCCAAGTTCCGGTCAGTCTTATCCCGCAGACTACACAATTGTCGTGGAGGAAGTGTCACGTAATATTTATGTCGAGGGACTGGATTCACCCGACGATTCGTCGACGCCTTATGCGCTCGTTGCCGGGGAAATGTTTACTGGAACGTCTTTAGGTTACTCAGATTTTGATCGGATTCGTATCTCCGTTGATCCAAATACTGCGGTCGAAGTGGAGGTGGCATCCGAGCTTAACAGCGTAAGTGTCAGGCTTTACGACAAGGATGGGAATGCCCTTCCAGAAGATTTTTTAATAGGAGAGAATAGTAAAACAGCAGTTTTTCGAAACTACTCAGACGAAGTTGTCGATTATTATGTGTCGGCAAGAGCGTTCGAAGGACTAGACCCAAACAATTACTTTCCTTCAAAATACACTGTCGCTGTCAAGGAAGCCTCTCATCACCTTTTCGATGAAGTGGTGGACGCACAGGTGAGTAGCGAAACGCCTTATCAAATTGTCGAAGGTGAGACGTTTGCGGGAACGATCGCCGATGACAGCGACCGCGACTGGATACGTGTCATCGTGGAAGCCGGCCAGGCTGTCGAAATCACGGTGGATGCCGATGTCGTGGGGGCGACAGAGAGAGTGGAGACAGTTCTCCGCGACGCGAACCATGATGTAATCAAACCTGCATACGCTTATTCGAACGACAAGAACGGTATGATTTATCAAAACAAATCATCAGAAGCCGTTGAAGTCTATGTCGATGTCGGTGGGTCGCAGGTCGATGGTTCTTTTGACTACCAGTTAAAGGTAACGGAGGCGTCGCCGTTCGCAAGCACTTACGACCTGATTGCGGACTATCTGGTTTCGGGATACTGGGGAGCGCAATACGCGTTCAATGTGACCCCCGGTGGGTTTCTGACGGTCGACATCACCGGCTTGACCGCAGCTGGCAAATATCTGGCCACTACTGCGCTCGAAGCCTGGACCATTGTCAGTGGAATCGATTTCAGCTTCGTCTCGAACAACGCCCAGATCACGTTCGACGACAACGAAAGCGGCGCGCATGCCGAGTTCTACTACACGGGATCGACGATCGACTTCGCGAACATCAACATCTCGACAAACTGGCTGGCCACCTACGGAACGTCGCTCGACAGCTATTCCTTCCAGACCTACATACACGAAATCGGCCATGCACTCGGTCTCGGGCATCCGGGGCCGTACGATATTGTCGCCACGTATGGCGTTGACAATATTTTTGCCAGCGACTCGTGGCAGGCATCGATCATGTCGTATTTCGACCAAGTCGAAAACACGTTCATCGACGCCAGTTTCGCTTTCCTGCTGACCCCGATGGTTGCCGATATTCTTGCCATACAACAGCTGTATGGCACGGCGACAGATATCCATCTGGGAAACACGACCTACGGCTTCAATTCGACGGCCGGCGGTTATCTCGACAGTTTCGTGAATTCGTCCAACCCGATAGCGGGGACCATCGTCGACAACTCGGGCATCGACACGCTGGACTTCAGTGGCTTCTTCTCCGATCAGACCTTGGATCTTCGTGAGGAGACACCCTCGGATTTAGGTGGCCTCACCGGCAACTTTATCATTGCGCGCGGCACCGTCATCGAGAACGCGATTGGCGGCAGTGGAGACGATACGATCATCGGCAACGCGGCGGCGAACGTGCTCACGGGCGGAGCAGGCGCGGATACGCTGACAGGCGGTGCAGCCGGCGACACGTTTGCATTTGCGGACGGTGACAGCGGAGCACCCGTTGCCGACCGGGACCTCGTCACCGATTTCGTGGCGGGAACCGACCTGTTGGACCTGTCGGAAATGGACGCCGACACGCAGACCGGCGGCAATCAGGAATTCCGCTTCCTGGGGACCGATGCCTTTGACGGGGCGGCTGGTGCTCTGCGCCATGGCTATGATGCGGGCCGCGATGTCACGACGCTTGAAGGCGATACCGACGGCGACGGTGCTGCCGATTTTGCCATTGACCTGACCGGCAACATTGCCCTTGGCCTCGGCGACTTTGCGCCGGACAGTGCCAGGAGCGGGCTTCCGGTTTCATTGTCGGGGGACGGGCTTGCGAACACGCTGGAAGGCGGCTTCGCCGGCGACACCCTATCCGGCCTCGGCGGCAACGACACACTGCGCGGCTTTGCCGGTGATGACCTGCTTGACGGCGGCACCGGCGCGGACACGATGGAAGGCGGCGAGGGCGACGACACCTATGTTGTCGACAACGTTGGCGACGTTGTCACCGAGGAAGGTGGCGCGTCCTTCACGGCTCCGTCCGGCTGGACCCAGTTGGGTGTTCACGATTTCAACGGTGACGGCAATCTGGATGTGCTGATGTCCAGCGGCACGAAGGTGCAGTTCTGGCTGCTGGATGAGAGTTGGTCGGTCTCCTCGATGGTTGATGCTCCTTTCGATGCCGCATGGCCGGTTGTCGGGCTGATCGACGCCAATGGCGACGGCCAGATGGACGTCCTCTATAACAAGGCCGGCACGTCCAGCTTCTACGCGCATTACTTCAACGGCACGACCCGGATCGGCGGCGGCTTCACGACCAACACATCGGTTCTCGCTGCCGCGCTGCCGCCGGGCAATGCGGGTACGGATCTCGTGCAGTCGTCGATCAGTTACACGCTGACCTCGGGCGTGGAGAACCTGACCCTGACCGGGTCAAGTGCCATCGACGGCACAGGCAACGAGCTGGACAATATCCTCCTCGGCAATTCCGGTGCCAACGTACTTTCCGGTAAAGCGGGCGCCGACTCGCTGACGGGCGGCGGTTCTGCTGACACGTTCGCGTTCGCAGACGGCGACAGCGGCACGGCCATCGATGACCGCGACCTGATCACCGATTTCGTTTCCGGAACCGACCTTCTGGACCTCACGGCAATGGACGCGGAAGACGGGACGTCCGGCAACCAGGCCTTCAGCTTCCTTGGAACCGGAGCGTTCGATGGAGGCGAAGGGGCTCTGCGCTATAGCTATGATGCAGGGCGCAATGTCACCACGCTCGAAGGCGACACGGATGGCGATGGCAGTGCCGACTTCGCCATAGACTTCAGCGGCAACGTCACGCTTTCAGATACGGACTTCACGTCAGGATCGCTGCTGAAGCCACTCACCCTGACGGGCGATGGCTTCGCCAACACGCTTGAGGGCGAGCGGCTGAACGACACGCTGTCCGGTCTTGGCGGCAATGACATCCTGCGGGGCTTCGCCGGCAATGATCTGCTTGACGGTGGCACCGGCGCGGACACGATGGAAGGCGGCGAGGGCGACGACACCTATGTGGTCGACAATGCTGGCGACGTCGTCACCGAGGAAGGCGCCGTCGCCTTCACGGTTCCTGCCGGCTGGCAGCTGAAAGGCGTTCATGACGTCAACGGTGACGGCAATCTGGATGTCTTGATGTCCAGCGGCACTAAGGTCCAGTTCTGGCTGCTCGATGAGACCTGGTCGGTCTCCTCGACTGTCGATGCACCTTACGCCGCCGCCTGGCCGGTTGTCGGGCTGATCGACGCGAACGGCGACGGTCAGATGGACGTCCTTTATAACAAGGCGGGCACCTCCAGCTACTACGCGCACTACTTCAACGGCACGGCGCGGATCGGCGGCGGCTTCACGACCAACACATCGGTTCTCGCTGCCGCGCTGCCGCCGGGCAATGCGGGTACGGATCTCGTGCAGGCGTCGATCAGTTACACGCTGACCTCGGGCGTGGAGAACCTGACCCTGACCGGGTCAAGTGCCATCGACGGCACAGGCAACGAGCTGGACAATATCCTCCTCGGCAATTCCGGTGCCAACGTACTTTCCGGTAAAGCAGGCGCCGACACAATGACGGGCGGCGGTTCTACCGATACGTTCGCCTTCGCTGACGGCGACAGCGGCACCGCCGTCGATGATCGCGACCTGATCACCGATTTCGTTTCCGGGACCGACCTTCTGGACCTCACGGCAATGGACGCGGAAGACGGGACGTCCGGCAACCAGGCGTTCCGTTTTTTGGGAACCGCTGCCCTGGACGGGGACGCCGGGGCCCTGCGCTTTGCCTATGATGCCGTGCGCAATATCACGACTTTGGAAGGCGATACCGATGGCGACGGCACGGCCGACTTTGCCATCGATCTGAGTGGCAACATCACCCTTTCAGAATCGGACTTCGTCACCAAATCGCTTCTTCTTCCGCTCACCCTGACAGGTGGCGGAACCGCCAACACGCTCGAAGGAGATCAGCTCAACGACACGCTGTCCGGTCTCGGCGGCAATGACACTCTGCGCGGCTTTGCCGGCAATGATCTGCTTGACGGCGGCACCGGTGCGGACACGATGGAAGGCGGCGAGGGCGACGACACTTATGTGGTCGACAACGTGGGCGACGTCGTCACCGAGGAAGGCGCCGTCTCCTTCACGGTTCCCGCCGGCTGGCAGCTGAAGGGCGTTCATGACGTCAATGGCGACGGCAATCTGGATGTGCTGGTGTCCAGCGGAACGCAGGTGCAGTTCTGGCTTCTGGATGAGAGCTGGACGGTCTCGTCCACGGTCAACCTGCCGTTCAATGCCGCCTGGCCGGTTGTCGGACTGGTGGACGCCAATGGCGACGGCCAGATGGACGTGCTCTATAACCAGTCGGGCACCTCGACCTACTACGCGCATTACTTCAATGGCACGGCGCGGATCGGTGGCGGCTTCACCAACAACACCGCCGTTGCGTCCTCCGACCTGCCGTCCGGCAATGCCGGCACGGATCTTGTGCAGGCCTGGATCAGCTACACCCTGACCTCGGGCGTTGAAAACCTGACCCTGACCGGGTCCGGCAACATAGACGGCACAGGCAATGACCTCGACAACATCGTCATCGGCAATTCGGGGAGCAACGTGCTTTCCGGCGAGGCAGGTGCCGACACCCTGACCGGCGGCGGTTCAGCCGATACGTTTGCGTTTGCGGCAGGTGACAGCGGCCCTGCGATAGATGACCGCGACCTGATCACGGATTTTGCCTCCGGGACCGACCAACTGGATTTGTCGGCAATCGATGCCGACGAAGGCACGTCCGGCAATCAGGCCTTCCGTTTCCTGGGCACAGCTGCCCTCGACGGGGACGCGGGCGCGCTGCGCTACAGCTATGATGCCGGTCGCGGAGTCACCACGCTTGAGGGCGACACGGACGGGGATGGCACGGCCGACTTTGCCATCGACCTCAGCGGCAACGTCACCTTGTCCGATGGGGACTTCACGTCGGGTTCGCTGTTGGCGGCCATCACCCTGACGGGCGACGGATCCGCCAATACGCTGGAAGGCGGGCAACTCGGCGACACGCTGTCCGGTCTCGGCGGCAACGACATCCTGCGCGGCTTTGCCGGTAATGATCTGCTTGACGGCGGCACCGGTGCGGACACGCTGGAAGGCGGCGAAGGCGACGACACCTATGTTGTCGACAACGCCGGTGATGTTGTCACCGAAGAGGGAGCTGTCTCGTTCACGGTTCCCGCCGGCTGGGAGCTGAAGGGCGTTCACGACGTCAATGGTGACGGCAATCTGGATGTCTTGATGTCCAGCGGCACGCAGGTCCAGTTCTGGCTGCTCGATGAGAATTGGTCGGTCTCGTCCACCGTCAACCTTCCTTACAACGCTGCATGGCCGGTTGTCGGACTGGTGGACACCAATGGCGACGGCCACATGGACGTGCTCTACAACAAGGCCGGCACCTCGACCTACTACGCGCATTACTTCAACGGCACGGCGCGGATCGGCGGCGGCTACACCAACGACACCACGGTTTTTTCTTCCGATCTGCCCTCGGGCAACGCCGGAACGGATCTCGTGCAGGCCTCGATCAGCTACACGCTGACCTCGGGCGTTGAAAATCTGACGCTGACTGGCACGGACGACATCGACGGCACCGGCAACGAGTTGGACAACATTGTCACCGGCAATTCCGGTTACAATGTCCTGACCGGCGGCGACGGCAGCGATACGTTTGTCTTCACCACCAGCGACGGCGGGCACGACACCGTTGCGGACTTTGCGGCAGGAGCCCTGTCCGAAGATGTGATCGAGTTCGGCAGCTCGGTGTTCGCAGACTTTGCGAGCGTGCTGGCTGCCGCGGCCGATGACGGCGCGGACACCACGATTACGATTGATGCAGACACCTCGATACTGCTTCAGGGAATTCTTGTCGCAGACCTCCATAGTGATGATTTCCAGTTCGTTTAGCTGTCTGTTTGCGGGGCGTGTGTGACCGCGTTCCGGAGCCGCCAGAGTGGAAGCGGAGGCGTTTGTAAGAGCTTCCCGATAACGGCATTGCCAGGATTGTTGCGATACCCAGACCACTGAAATGATGCCGCGTTCGGCGGAAGACCGACGGTAGTAATCTGCCCCGGCATCTGGTGCGTGCGCTCCGGAGCCTGAGCAGTTGCTGTCAAGTGCAAAGCCTTCTCTCTCCGTCACCTGCCTGCAACCTACAAGCGCCAAGTGCGCCGTGCCGATGCAATCAGTTATTGCGCTACCGGCATAACACAGCCCTATGGGTTGTGTCAGACAAAGCCAGGTTCGATTTGCCGTTCAAGCAACGGCGCATGCATGGACACTGGCGAGTAGATGGACATTCGACACAGCGACTTCGGATTTTGCGCCTGCCCTGTTTGCACCGGGGAATTCGTGGCTGAGGCGGTGGATCCCGACAACACCGCTGCGCAGGCCAACCACCCGGTCTTTGACGAGGATCAGGTCATTGACCAGATCGACTCCGGCTATCGGTGGAACACGAATGTCATCACATACGGGTTCCTGCAATTTGCACCCGTCTGGGATATCGGCTTTGAAGCGGAGGGTTTTTCGCAGTTCACGGCTTACCAGCAAGCCGCCACGCGTTTGATCGTTGACCTTTGGGATGACCTGATTGCCCCGGCCCTGGTCGAGGAAACGGTCAACCAGCAATACTCCCAAATCAAGTTCGGCAACACCACCACGGAAATTGACTACGCCCATGCCTATTATCCGCACGACACGATCCCTTATGGCGGAGAAGTCTGGCTGAACGCGGAGACTTACAATGGGCTCTATTACCCCGATCCGGGTGACTACTATTGGCTGACCATCGCGCATGAGATCGGTCACGCGCTCGGCCTCAGTCATCCCGGTGCCTACAACGCGGGCGATGATGAAGATATCACCTATGAGACCCATGCCGAGTATGCGCAGGACACCCACCAGTGGTCGGTCATGTCTTATTTCGACGCCACGTATACGGGTGCGGACTGGGACGGTGGCGGTGGCTGGCAGTATGCGCAAACACCGATGGTCCATGATGTCCTGACCATCCAGTCCATCTACGGAGCCGATACCACGACCCGGACTGGTGATACGGTCTACGGCTTCAACTCCAACGCCGGAAATGACCTGTTCGATTTCACCTTGAACCAATATCCGGTTCTGACGATTTATGACGCTGGCGGCATCGATACGCTTGACCTCTCGGGCTTTTCGCTGCGGGCGATCATTGACCTTGAACCGGGAACCTATTCGTCAGCCGGCGGCACAAGCAGCACGATGACCTTCAATATCGGGATTGCGTTCGATACCTGGATTGAAAATGCCATCGGCGGATCTGGCAACGATATCATTTACGGGAACGAGCTTGCGAACGAGCTGCGCGGGCTCGGCGGGAACGACAGCCTTGTCGGCCGGGAAGGTGACGACATCCTCATCGGCGGTACCGGAGTCGACACCATGGAGGGTGGCGAAGGCCGCGACACCTTCGTCTTCGAAGACGGCGATACGGGCAATTCGTTCAGCACCTGGGACATCATCACCGACTTCGTCGCCGGGCTCGATCTCATCGATCTTTCCGGCATTGATGCAGATGGGCTTTTCGGCATCATCGACAAGTTCACATTCATCGGACAAGACGACTTTTACGGCCTGGCGACGCTTCGCTATTCCTACGACTCGATCAGAAACCTCACCGTTGTCGAGGGCGATACCGACGGTGACGGCTCGGCCGACTTCGGCATCGCGCTCATTGGCGACATCGATCTGAGCTACACCGATTTTACGGAAGACAGCATCTTGTCGCCCGATCCGCTCACCCTGACGGGGGACGATACTGCGAACACGCTGGAGGGCGGTCTTGTCAACGACACGCTGTCGGGCCTTGGCGGCAACGACATCCTGCGCGGCTACGGTGGCAATGATTATCTCGACGGCGGCACCGGCGCGGACACGATGGAGGGCGGCGAGGGTGACGACACCTATGTGGTCGACAACGTGGGCGATGTTGTCGTGGAGGAAGGCGGGGCGGCCTTTACCGTTCCGGCCGGCTGGGAAGTGAAAGGCGTGCACGACATCGACGGCGACGGCCAGCCGGATCTGCTGATGACCGACGGGAGCCAGGTTCAGTTCTGGCTGCTGGACGAGAACTGGCAGGTTGCCTCCACGGTGGACCTTCCCTTCAACGCGGCCTGGCCTGTGGTGGGTCTGGTGGATGCAAACGGGGACGGCCGGATGGACGTTCTCTACAACAAGGAGGGCACGTCCACCTACTACGCGCACCACTTCGACGGCACGACCCGTATCGGCGGCGGCTACACGACCCGGACGGATGTCGTCTCTGCGGATCTTCCGTCCGGCGATGCCGGTACCGACCTTGTCCGGTCCTCAATCAGCTACGCGCTGACCTCGGGTGTCGAGAACCTGACGCTGACCGGCACGGACGACATCGACGGCACCGGCAACGAGTTGGACAACATTCTCACCGGCAATTCCGGAGCCAACGTCCTGACCGGAGGGCTGGGTGCGGACACGCTCACCGGTGGCCTTGGCAGCGACACGTTTGTCTTCACCGGCGGTGACAGCGGGCCTGCTGCCGATGACCGGGACCTGATCACCGACTTCGTGGCCGGAACCGATCTTCTGGACCTGTCCGCGATCGATGCCGATGAAGGCACTGCCGGTACCCAGGCGTTCCGTTTCCTCGGCACCGCAGACTTCGACGGTGCTACCGGAGCACTGCGCTACAGTTACGATGCCGGGCGCAACGTCACCACGATCGAAGGCGATACCGATGGCGATGGCGTCGCCGACTTTGCCATTGACCTCACCGGCAACATCACCCTCTCCGAGACCGACTTTGCCGACGGTTCCCTGGTGGTGCCGCTCACCCTGACGGGGGACGATACTGCGAACACGCTGGAGGGCGGTCTTGTCAACGACACGCTGTCGGGCCTTGGCGGCAACGACATCCTGCGCGGCTACGGTGGCAATGATTATCTCGACGGCGGCACCGGCGCGGACACGATGGAGGGCGGCGAGGGTGACGACACCTATGTGGTCGACAACGTGGGCGATGTTGTCGTGGAGGAAGGCGGGGCGGCCTTTACCGTTCCGGCCGGCTGGGAAGTGAAAGGCGTGCACGACATCGACGGCGACGGCCAGCCGGATCTGCTGATGACCGACGGGAGCCAGGTTCAGTTCTGGCTGCTGGACGAGAACTGGCAGGTTGCCTCCACGGTGGACCTTCCCTTCAACGCGGCCTGGCCTGTGGTGGGTCTGGTGGATGCAAACGGGGACGGCCGGATGGACGTTCTCTACAACAAGGAGGGCACGTCCACCTACTACGCGCACCACTTCGACGGCACGACCCGTATCGGCGGCGGCTACACGACCCGGACGGATGTCGTCTCTGCGGATCTTCCGTCCGGCGATGCCGGTACCGACCTTGTCCGGTCCTCAATCAGCTACGCGCTGACCTCGGGTGTCGAGAACCTGACGCTGACCGGCACGGACGACATCGACGGCACCGGCAACGAGTTGGACAACATTCTCACCGGCAATTCCGGAGCCAACGTCCTGACCGGAGGGCTGGGTGCGGACACGCTCACCGGTGGCCTTGGCAGCGACACGTTTGTCTTCACCGGCGGTGACAGCGGGCCTGCTGCCGATGACCGGGACCTGATCACCGACTTCGTGGCCGGAACCGATCTTCTGGACCTGTCCGCGATCGATGCCGATGAAGGCACTGCCGGTACCCAGGCGTTCCGTTTCCTCGGCACCGCAGACTTCGACGGTGCTACCGGAGCACTGCGCTACAGTTACGATGCCGGGCGCAACGTCACCACGATCGAAGGCGATACCGATGGCGATGGCGTCGCCGACTTTGCCATTGACCTCACCGGCAACATCACCCTCTCCGAGACCGACTTTGCCGACGGTTCCCTGGTGGTGCCGCTCACCCTGACGGGGGACGATACTGCGAACACGCTGGAGGGCGGTCTTGTCAACGACACGCTGTCGGGCCTTGGCGGCAACGACATCCTGCGCGGCTACGGTGGCAATGATTATCTCGACGGCGGCACCGGCGCGGACACGATGGAGGGCGGCGAGGGTGACGACACCTATGTGGTCGACAACGTGGGCGATGTTGTCGTGGAGGAAGGCGGGGCGGCCTTTACCGTTCCGGCCGGCTGGGAAGTGAAAGGCGTGCACGACATCGACGGCGACGGCCAGCCGGATCTGCTGATGACCGACGGGAGCCAGGTTCAGTTCTGGCTGCTGGACGAGAACTGGCAGGTTGCCTCCACGGTGGACCTTCCCTTCAACGCGGCCTGGCCTGTGGTGGGTCTGGTGGATGCAAACGGGGACGGCCGGATGGACGTTCTCTACAACAAGGAGGGCACGTCCACCTACTACGCGCACCACTTCGACGGCACGACCCGTATCGGCGGCGGCTACACGACCCGGACGGATGTCGTCTCTGCGGATCTTCCGTCCGGCGATGCCGGTACCGACCTTGTCCGGTCCTCAATCAGCTACGCGCTGACCTCGGGTGTCGAGAACCTGACGCTGACCGGCACGGACGACATCGACGGCACCGGCAACGAGTTGGACAACATTCTCACCGGCAATTCCGGAGCCAACGTCCTGACCGGAGGGCTGGGTGCGGACACGCTCACCGGTGGCCTTGGCAGCGACACGTTCGTCTTCACCGGCGGTGACAGCGGACATGACATCATCACGGACTTTGACGCTGGCGTGGGCTCAGATGATGTCATCGCGATTGACAGCTTCCTGTTCTCGGATTTTCAAAGCGTCCTGGCCGCGGCCACCGACGACGGGACGGACACTGTCATAGCGATTGATGCGGAGACCTCGATCGTCCTTGAGGACGTGCTTGTTACCGATTTGCATCAGGATGATTTCCAGTTCATTTAGCCGGGACCTTGGAAAGACATAGTGATTGCGTTTCAAGGGGATACTGATTTTCGATTTCAGGTGCGCACGTGCCGCGCCTGTTGCCGGAAACGCTTCCGGATCGCCTGATTGAATCGCCACCGGAACATGCCATCGAAGACTTTTGCTTGGCATTCTCCGGGCACGCTGTCGTAAAATGCCAAGTTAACCACTGCCGTTAAGTAAGCCTCAATCCGTGGCGACCCAATCCTGTTGTCTCTCTTGGCCAATTGGGGGATCCATGGAGAACAGGAATTTTGAAAAAGGGGCGGTCTTGCTCGCGTTCGGATGCGTCGGGCTCGCGGTTGTCCTCGTTGTTGCCAGCAGCTTTTATTTTGATCCGGACTGGAGAGCCGACAGCCCGGCGGAGGAGGCGTCCTACGCGGACTCGGCCGAAACAGGCTCCTGAACCGAGCATGCTGCAGGCTGTTGCCGCTTTAGAGATCAGCTTCCGCCGTCACCATCCCAAAGGTCATCGTGGTTGCGATGACACTCCGTCAGGCCGTCCTTGAAGAACTTCTCGTAATACGGGATCTCGACATGATGGACCTGTAGCCACACGCCGGGAACGTGGATGGCCTCGCAATGGGCCGGAAAGCGGCCGTGTGTGTCGTAGATGTAATTGCAGACATCGCGGGCGCAGTTGATGACGTCCTGATTGTACTCCGCCGCTTCCGACAGATAGCGCTCGCCGTAGTCGTCCTTGTAGATCTTCTTGAACGTTTCTCGGTCCTGGTAGACACCGCCGCTGCCGAATTTCTTTTCCAGAACCGCATCGACCGCGTCGCTCATGGTCGCGAAGTTGGGCGGACACTTCGCAACGATCAGGTCTTCGCCCTCGTGGCGCAGGGCAATGGGGTGAGACCGCAGGTTGGTGAAGCGCGGCAGGGGCACGTGCCAGCGCAGGATGTCCATGAGCCGCCATTTCGGCACGGCATGTTCAAAACCCAGCATCGGCCCGTAGCGGTCGCTGAATTTCGGATCGCCGGTCAGCACCGGCGGGCTGATCGTGGCGTGGATCCAGGCGCCGAGACCCATCGCCTCGGCGACAAGAAAGAGGTTCTGCAGCAGCAGCGGAGCTTCCAGTTGCGTTCTGAGAGACCCGATGATGCCGAGCGGCACCTTGATGTCGTCATTCAGGAATTTTTTGCGCACCCACTCTTTCACGCCGGCGGAGAAATAGAAGTTTCTGTCGTCGACAAGTGCCGGCCGTGACCCGTCAGGCTGCGTCAGGAGATACATCAGCCCGTTGATATACTGGTGCGAAAGGTCGACCACCGGGACCAGGATCGTCGTCCCTGGCAGGTTGGAAAGGAGGCGGTTGCTGTCGAGATAGGCGGGGAAGTTCCGCCCGCCCTGGTTCACGTCAAGGCGCCTGTCCAGAAGCTGGACCTTTGCCTCCGCCGCGCGCGCGATCAGCGTCTCCGGCGAGAAGGGCTCGCCGCTCGGCGGCAGCTGGCGCAGGAAATAGGTGCCGCTGTCGTTGATCAGGAAGAAGTGGGTGCCTTGTGCGTTGTCCGGGCTTCCCGCCGTCCGTCCCGTCATCGTCAGATTGGGTTTTGCCATCACGAGGCGTCCGGTTTCCGGATCCTGGAACGGCCTGTCCGGCATGGTCAGGCCCGTCGCCCCGGTCGTGGCGATCAGGACGGCTTCCTCTAGATCAGACAGCGGCTTCGGTTCCTGCTCCGACTTGTAGGTCATGGAGCCGGCGGCGACTTCCTCCACGCCGCGCGGCACCCGGTGCGTCCGGCGCCGCCACATCGTTTCCAGAAGCGGCCGCGCGAGAAGATCGTTGAGGCCCTTGTGCGTGTTAACCTGCTTGTCCATGTTGAGCCTCCACTTTTTGCGCGGGCACCTGAACGATCGCGCGTACCAGCGCGGCGACGATGAGAGTGCCGGTGAATACGAAACCCAGGACCTGAATCGCGCCGCCCCTAAGAACGACGAGTGTTCCCGCGAAGATAAGGAAGGCGATCAGCCGGACGATCAGTTGAAACCAGAAGGATTGCATGCGCGCCGGCAGCAGCCAGATCATCAGGACATCCAGCGTCCACAGGCCCAGCAGGAGGAAGTTGCCGCCGGCAATCACCGTGCCCTGTTGCACGAACGTGTCCGCGACACCGTCGAAGATGATGAAGACGGCCCAGTAGGCGTGGAGCACGAACAGCACCCAGGCGCCGGTCCAGAACAGATAGGCCAGATTGCTGGCCACCTGGCTGGAGGTTCGGAAGAGCCAGAAGGCCAGGGCAGGCAGGAGCAGAAACGTCGTCGCCCAGATGGTCAGCTTGGTGCGCCCGAGCTCCAGGTCTCCACCGAGTTCGGGTGCGATCATGCACCAGATGATGAGGAGTCCCGCAGACACGTTGACCAGCGTGACCTGGGAGAGAGTGAGCGCGCTCGGTCTGTCATGGGGCATGTCGAACCTCACAGCGTTTTCAGGTAGGCGAGCAGGTCTGAAAGGGCGGCGGGATCGCGCCGTGGATCGTCGATCGCCCAGGGATAGTCGTGCCCGGAGTTGGAGTTGCCCGGTGCGGTCGTGTCGAACCGGAAATACCGTTTATCGTCCCGCGCCGAAGGGCTGTGAAACCCGGCGCGCTCGGTGTCGTAGGTGTTCCGGCCCCGGTAGAATTCCGGCCGCCTCGGCTCCAGGTTGATCAGCTCGGCCAGCGTCAGCACGCTTGCATTGTGCAGGTAGGGCGCTCTGAGGAACGCGCCGTCGACGGGCCCTGCGACATAGCCGCGAATGGCAAGGTTGCCGGCGTCTTCCGGCTGCGGAAAGACATCGCCCCGGTCGAATGCGAACGGATGTTCCTTGGGAAAATAGGCATGCAGTGCATCCGGCATCTCGCCGTAGTGCCGGAACATCACCCGCTCCGGATCGGTGCCGATTTCGCTCAGGGGGATGACCTCGTGTGTCCGTGGACCCGGTTCCCAGCCGTCTGCGGCCTTGTCTCCGTGACAGGACAGGCAATAGCTCCGGTAGACCTCCCGGCCTCTTTGAACGGCAGCCGGATCCGCCGGGGCCGCGGCCGGGAAGACGTCTTCGAAAGCCGGAGGCTTCAGGTCGACTGTATAGGCGATCGCCTCGCGGATATTGTGGACGATCTCGGGATGCGCAAGGTTGACCTCCGTCGCGCCGGCCGCAACTGCGGCCAGGGAACTGCGGGCATTGACATCGGCGACCGAGCCGTCGAACTGCGCCCGCTCACGCCAACCCTGATTGTAGATCGTGGCGATCTTGGAATGGATCGGCAGATTGTTGGCCGGATAGTGCATCACGTTGCGCAGAAGCGTGCGGAACGCCAGCGTGCGCGTTGGCCCGGTCGGCGTGACATCCTCGTCGCGCGAGCGGCCATGGCCGTAGGGTTCGTCGAAACGGGCAATGCCGTCTTCGAGGCGGTGTCTGATCTGCCGGAGCCAGAGCCCGGTCATGATGCGTTCGGGCAGCGAGAGCGTCTCGCCCGTCTTGTCCTCGTAGGCCGCCATGATGGCCGGCACCGTCAGGCGGTAGGGAGCGGTCTCTGCCGGTTCGCCCGCCGGTGCAGGCATGCGTTCCAGGAGCGACGATTGAAAGGCGTCCAGCCACGCAAACAGGTTGATCGAAACGCTGCCTGGGCCAAGCAGGCGCACCGGCTCGGCATCATCCGAGGTTCCGAATTCCGTGGTGTGGCAGAGGGCGCAGGTGAGCGCGACGAAGGGCACAGGCGAGGGCGCTGCCGTCAAGGGCCGGTAGTTTGTCTTCGTGAAGCCGACCGGCAGGCCATTCGGGTTGTCGGGATCGTCGAGGAAACCGAACTGGTCCACCCAGCTG
Organism: Roseibium sp.; assembly: GCF_965232425.1. Classification (GTDB taxonomy): domain Bacteria; phylum Pseudomonadota; class Alphaproteobacteria; order Rhizobiales; family Stappiaceae; genus Roseibium. Next base: position 1,427,662 of record NZ_OZ246971.1, on the reverse strand, counting down.
CCCGCTTCCGGGCCGGCGGGCTGGAAGTGGTGCGGAAACAGGTCCGGCAAGACAAGGGCGACCGGCAACGGCATGACCTCAGTCCCGATCGTGCCGTGCCGGAAGGCTTCGGGCGCGGCACGCAAGTTCGGCTTGGCCCATGTGCTTTCGACATAGACCAAATAGCCGGTGGCAACAACTGCAACCAGCACGACGGCGTTCAGAACCCAGAGGGCGACGCGCCACACATAGTTCAGACGTGGAACGGAGACGGGCATGAGCGTGTCTCCTCAGGTCTGACGCGGACGCCAGGGCGCAAAGGCGCTCTGCCCGGTCGGCAGAACGCTCGCGAATTCCGGGAAATGACGCAGGATGATGCTGGTCATCGTGTTTTCCTGGACCCAGGCAAGTCCAAGCGGTGAATAGATCTCGGGGCGGAAATCGACGGTCAGGAACCGGTCCGACTGCAGCCGCCGCGTCGCCATCAGAATGAAGATGCGGAATGCGGTGTCGGAGAAACCGAAGCCCGGCGGCGGCGTTTCCGCGAAGAGCCCGACCATGGTATCGATATTGTCGAACGAGCCGTAGATATCCTTCAGCAGGCGGACGTCCTCACCGTTGGCCGTGATCTCCTCCCAGCTGCGGATCGGCGGCTTGTGCAGGCCTTGCCGGAACTTGTTGTAGCGCGGAATGCCGCGCGAGCGTTCGCGCATGATATCGACGACAGAGAGATCGATGATTTCGGTCTTCAGATCGTGCGACGTGCGGCTGAAATGCTGAAGGGCGCGCGGATAATTGTGCAGCGTGATCGCGCCCGGATGGGCATTCCCCATGGAATAAAGGACATCCGACAGGCCGATCCGGCGCATGACTTCGTCAGTTCGAATACCCTGGATGTCATTGAATTCGAGCTTTTCACGGAAAGTGCCCGTCTGGCTGTCATGGATACGGTAGTCGTCCGGCAGGAGCGGATGCAGCCGGTAGACAGTGACGAAGTCCTCCGTCAGGCAGTAGCGCGCGCCGTGATGGTCCGGCAGTGTTTCCGGAATGCCGCGCAGCGCGTGCGCTTCCTGAAGCCAGAGCCCCATGCGGGTAAATGCCCCCGCCGGTCCGGACCAGTTCGCATTGAGGGCGACATCGATTTCCGGTGTTGCCAGAATGGCGGGTGTCCACTCGACCGTATGGATCTTTGCAATCAGGGCAGAGATGACGAGCCGCGCGGTCTGGTAGATCCGCTCGTCGTTCCAGTCCCGGTATTCCCGGCGCAGCGCGTCGCAGACCGTGTTGTGCTCGCGTGCGAACAGCGTGTGCAGGGCCGAGAGGCCGAGCCACCAGCTTTCGTTGAAGCCGGTGACTTCCATGCCGAGATTGTTTTCCGGCAGGTAGCCGTTCTCCAGACGCAGCATCGGACCGGTGCCATCCCTCAGCCGGTCGGATTTCTGCAGGCTGCTGCCATAGATTTCCGACCCGTCCCACCAGTGTGAGACGGTGTTCTCGAAGGTCAGCCTGTCGTCGCCCTCGGTTCCGATCGGCTGGTCCCCGGCGATCCGCATCACGGATTCTTTCTTGCCCTTGGGCGTGTTTTTCCAGGTCTGGCCTTCCGGCATCGGGACTTCCAGATCGTTCTCGCCGAGAGGGCGCCGGGCGTGCTGCACCCAGTCATGCACCTGGAACTGAATCCAGGCGGCTGCAAGTACGTTGAGCGAGGTCGCCGGGATGAACGATTTCCGGTAGAGCAGCTGCTGGCTGATTTCGACCGGATTGGGTGTGTTGATGTCGTCCGGACGCGGGTCCGGCGTGAGATTGCGCCCGAACACAGCGCCGACCTTGCCCATCTCCGGAACACTGAGATCATTCTGCGTTCCGTCGAAAAACCGGCCGTCCCAGGCCGCTTCGGGCGTTGGCCCATCCGGCTGTGCCGCCTGCGGATTGGGTTCGACCGGTTCGCGGTCGATAAGGTTTTCCTTGCGCAACTGATGGCGCAGTAGCGACAGGTTCAGGAGCGCGACCAGATGCGGAAGCCGGTACCAGGGCCGCCAGCGGTTGATGAACCCGAAGGTCGGTGCCAGCACGGCGGTGACGATCCGGTTGCGCAGCGGAATGGGCTCATAGAACCTCTTGCGCGCCCGATGCGCGGCACTGGCCGCGTAGACCGCTTTGCGTGCCCGGTTGAGATTGCCGAGCGGCCGGAAGCCGGGCTGCGTGTTCCAGGGGTTGAAGGCAAGCCTGCCGATGGCCGCGGCTTTGTCCTGCGCCTCGAGTGTCGTTACGTCCTGTTCTGGAACGGTGAGGCGCGCGGCAACGATTGGCGGCGATCTGTCCTGCGGCCATTCGGCGGCAGCATCTTCGACCGGCGTGACCTCCTCGCTGACGAACCGCTGAACGCAGAGGTCCCAGCTGACCTCTCCTTGCTGGACCCTTTTCGTGATCTCGCTGCGCAGGTAATTCGGATCTGTCGGAATGTCGGTCTCCGAGCCTGCTTCGGGCTCGTCGGATGCGGGCCGGATAAAATATCTGACCGGACCGGCGTCGCCCCACAGGATCGCGCCGCGGCTCCAGAAGCTTTCCTGCGAAAGCGTGTGCACCTTGCGGCCCGTCCCACCGGAAACGTTGCGCAGCATGCGGATCGCCTCGCGCGGACCGACGGCGAAAAGAAGTTTGACGATCCCGATGATGCGGTTGCCGGCCATCGCGCTGGCGAAGGCAATGAACTGCTCCGCATCGCGCGCATGGGGCACGGGAAAATTGGTCATGAGAAGGTCCTGGACCTCGCCCCCGGCATCGACCCGGAGCGCTGCGCCCCGCAGGTCCCGTTCGCTGTCGGGCTGATGCTGACCGCTGGCGTTTGACAGGCGCAGGGTGGTGGCAAGGTCGGCGCCCTTTTGCCAATGACCTGCGACCAGATCATCGGGGAGGTCCTCGGAGACGTGAAGGATGGCATTGTCGACCGAAAGAAGCGCCTTGGCGTGCTGGGCGCGGTCGATACGCAGCGCGCCGGACCGACGGCGCACCTTGTCCTGAACCTTCAGGATGGCAGCCGCAAACCGTTCGAAGTCGCGCCGCTCCTGCTCGGCTCCGCCTCTTTCGTCGCTGTACCTCTCCCACTTCGTTATGCCGGCAAAATCGCCCGTTTTTTCTTCAGCGGTTTGGTCTTCTGGTTCCAACATACACGTACCCTCACAACCAATAAGAGAAAAATCAGAAAAACAAGAAAAGAATATAAGCTGTTATAAAGTATTATATTTCTGATCTATTTGATTTTCAATGCTCTTACATGTCAGTGCTTGATGGATACATAAATTACGTTACGAAAGTAGAGGAAGTCGTTTAGGGGAAAGAGGAATTCTAAAATGAGAAATTTGTTTAATTTACTTGACGGGTTTTGGGCGTGAGTGCTGTCGCGGTCTGGCTCGGGGCCTGGGAGAAAGAGCGTTTCAGTCTACAACCCGGAAAACGGCGCCGCTGGCAGGCAAAGACCTCTGCCGGGTGGAAATCTGAACACGTATTGACCTGAGGAGTGGACGCCATGGCCGTGCAACGCGGCAAATTCGCCGCGCATCTGAACCCGGCCGGCCCTTGTTAAGGTCGCATTTACCGTAATACTGTTGCCTGCTTTTGATGTTGATTTTGTTGTCAGGGTCCTGACCCTAGTTGGGGGAAACGCGCCGGTCAGGGATGCATGAGGCGTTTCGAACGGGCAGAGTTGCCGGAATGCTTCCACCAGCGTGAATGAGCCAAAGGACACGTACATGTCGCGAAAACTGAGCCGCCGCAGCCTGGTGTTTTCTGTTCCTTTTCTTCTGGCAGCCTGCCAGGGCCAGCAGAAATCGACTGTTCAGGCCGGCCTGACCCCGCTGGCCGATGGCACGCCGAATTATGCGTCCGCCTATGCCCCGGTCCGCGACGGCGGATTTTCGCTGCCGGGCATCGACTATCAGTCCTTCGATCCGAAGTATCTGCGCCAGACCGTGTTTTATCCGACCCGGTATCCGGCCGGCACGATCGTCGTCGATCCGAGAAAGAAGTTCCTCTATCTCGTCGAACCGGGCGGGCGGGCAATTCGCTACGGTATCGGCGTCGGCCGGGCGGGCTTTGCCTGGAATGGTGAAGCGGTGATCCGCTTCAAGCGTGAATGGCCAAAATGGTTCCCGCCCGACGAAATGATCGAGCGCGACCCGAAGCTGGAAAAATACCGGGATGGCCAGGAAGGCGGCCCGGGCAACCCGATCGGTGCCCGGGGCCTCTATCTCTGGCAGGGCAACAAGGACACGCTCTACCGGATCCACAGCACCAATCAGCCGCGCAGCATCGGGACCAATGCGTCCAGCGGCTGTATCCGCATGTGGCACCAGGACATCATCGATCTCTACAAGCGCGTCGATGTCGGCACCAAGGTCGTCGTTCTGGGCTGACCCTCAGCCCGTGCCGCTCACCTGCGCGTCAAAGAACGGCTCGGGACTGTCCGTTTCCGTCAGCCGTTTGCCGTCGATCAGCCAGAACCGCGTGCCGACGGTGCGGACAAAGGTCCGGTCGTGGCTGACGATCAGCGCGGTTGCCTTGTGAACCAGCAATTCGTGCTCGAGCGCCTCCTGGCCGTCAATGTCGAGGTGGTTGGTCGGCTCGTCGAGTATGTAGAGGTTCGGCCGTTCGAGCCGCAGGAGCAGCATCGCCAGCCGGCTGCGTTGTCCGCCGGAAAGCGTCAAAATGCTTTTTCCCTGCAGGTCGATGGAAAGCCCGGCTTCGGCCAGGAGCGCGCGCGCCCTGTTGTCGCCGACATCGGACGCCTCCGTAACCGCCGACAGCGGGCTCTTGAAGCGGTTCAGTTGCGACAGGTTCTGATCCGAAACACCTGATACCGCCGAGGGGGCGACACGTGTGTCGGGAGTCTCTGCCTCGAGCGCATCGATGATCTTCGACAGGAAGCGCGACTTTCCGCTGCCGTTCGCTCCCAGAACGACCACGCGGTCGCCGGGATTGATCCAGAGCTGCGGAAGCTTGAACAGCACGCGCCCGCCCGGAACCGTCACGGACGATTCGGCAAGGCTGACCAGCGCCTTCGCATGGGCGCCCGAATTTTCCAGCCGGATCTTGCCCGCAGAGTGGGCTCTTTCGGCGGGCCTGGCGGCGTTCTCTATCTTGTCCGCCCGCTCTTTCAGCTGCTTCGTCTTGCTGAGCAACAGGTCGGACCCCGAGTTGACGCCGATATTCTTCAGCTTTGCAGCCTTGCGCCGGAGCTGGTTCGCCTTGGACATGTCGTTCTGAAACCGGCGTTCGGCGGCACTGTCCAGTTCCGCAAGGCTTTGACGCGCGTTGGTGTAGGGCAGCGAAAACAGCTGCGATTCCTCGCGGCGCAGGAAGAGGGTGCGGTTGCAGACGGCATCGAGGAACGCGCGGTCATGGCTCGCGATGATCATCGGCGCGCCGCGGGCAACCGTCACCATCCAGTCCTGCAAAATGCCGATCCGGCCGAGATCCAGGTGGTTCGTCGGCTCGTCCAGCAACAGCACGTCGGGTTCGCTTGCCCACGCCCGTGCAAGAAGCGCGACCCGTTGCCAGCCGCCCGACAAATTGTTCAAGGGCTGATGCCAGTGGCTTTCGGGAACGGCAAGATCGTTCAACGCGATATCGACACGCCAGCTTTCCGTCTCCATCTCGTCCGGCGCAAGGGCGGACAGGACGGCGTCGTAAAGGGGCAGCTTCGCAAGACTGTCAGGGACATCCTGGGACACGAGCCCGACCTTGGTGCCCCTTGCCAGCGTCATCTCGCCGTGGGTTGCCTCGGCAAGGCCCGCCATAACGCGCAGCAAGGTGGATTTGCCGGTGCCGTTTGCCGCGACGAGGCCGATCCGGTCGCCCTTTTCAAGGCTCAGGTTCAGGTTTTCAAACAGGGGTGATGAGAGAACAACGCCGAGATTGCGCAGATTGATCAAGGACATGAATCACAACTTTCAAACCGGGATACGCGGCTCCTAGAGCCGCCTCTTGGGCAGATCGTCGTGACGTTGATGATGTCCTTCGATCAGCCCTACAAACGCGTTTGCAGGGCCTGGACGGGACCGCGGGTTCGATCATGATATCGAAAATATGTCATGTGATCCTCCTGCGGTTCGTGTGGAATGCGTGAGACAAGCTAGTCGGCCTGCTTCACTCAGTCAATTGCCTTGAACAGCAGTTGACGCTGATGAACCGGCGGACGCGTGGGGCGGCCCTGGATCAGGCCGGCGCGAACATGTCCTTGTAGGCCTCGCGCAGGACGTTCTTCTGCACCTTGCCCATGGTGTTGCGCGGCAACTCGTCCAGCAGGATGAGTTTTCGCGGATGCTTGAACCGGGCGAGCGATGCCTTGACCGCATCATGCATCGCATCGAGGTCCGGGGACGTGTTTTTCTCCGGCACGATCACACCCAGCACCGTTTCACCGAAATCGGGATGCGGCACGCCGATCACCGCACTTTCCAGAACGCCGGGTTGATCGTCGAGGACAAGCTCGATCTCTTTCGGATAGATGTTATAGCCGCCGGAAATGATCAGGTCCTTGTTCCGTCCGACGATGTGAACATATCCGTCCTCGTCTATGCGGCCGAGGTCGCCGGTGATGAAAAACCCGTCGCTGCGCAGTTCTGCCGCGGTTTTCTCCGGCATCTGCCAATACCCCTTGAAGACATTGGGGCCGCGCACTTCGATCTGGCCGACGTCGCCCTGTGGCAGGCTTGCCCCGCTTTCCGGATCGGTGATCTTCAACTCGACGCCAGGAAGCGGGAAGCCGACGGTTCCCGCACGCCGCTCGCCGTCATAGGGGTTGGACGTGTTCATGTTCGTTTCGGTCATGCCGTACCGTTCTAGGATACGGTGACCCGTCCGTTCCTCGAACTGAACATGCGTCTCGGCGAGAAGCGGCGCGGAACCGGAAACGAACAGACGCATGTGGGCCGTCAGATCCTTTGTGAACCGGGGATCGTCAAGGAGGCGTGTGTAGAATGTCGGCACGCCCATCATCGAGGTTGCCTCGGGCAGGTGGGCAATGATCTCGTCCAGGTCGAATTTCGGCATGAAGATCATGCTGCCGCCGGCCGCAAGGATCACATTCGTTGCAACGAAAAGGCCATGCGTGTGGAAGATCGGCAGCGCATGCAGAAGGACATCCGCGTTCGTGAACCGCCACTCCCTGACGAGTGTCTGGGCGTTGGACAGGAGATTGTTCTGCGTGAGCATGGCGCCTTTGGACCGGCCCGTCGTTCCGGATGTGTAGAGAAACGCGGCAAGGTCATCGCCGCTGCGCTCCACGGTGGCAAAGTGCGGTTCCATGCCGCTCGCCCCCGTGCTTAGGGAGCCCGAGCCATCCGCATTCAGCGTTTCGAGCCTTGCCCCCAGGCTGTCCGCAACCGGCTTGAGATCAGCTTCGCTTCTGCTGTCGCAGACGACCAGGGATGCACCGCTGTTGTCGATGAAATAGGTCAGCTCCTCGACCGTATAGGCCGTGTTGAGTGGCAGGAACACCAGACCGGCCTGCGCACAGGCGGCATAAAGGGCGAGCGCTTCCGGCGACTTTTGTACCTGAACGGCAACGCGGTCGCCGGCGGTCAAGCCGAGCCCTGTCAGAAAATTGGCGGTCCTGGCGGCCTTTTCCAGAAACGCCTGATGGGTAACGGTGTGCCCGTCCAGCAACCGCAGAAACGGCGTCGTCTTGCCGGAATGAATGCCAAAGAGGCTGTCAAAGAGTGGGTTTGGCATTGGCGTCGCCTTTTCTGTTCTTGTTGAGCGCAGCGGATCGTGCGAGCGACCTGACTGCGTCCGTGGCCATGACTTCCTGCGTCGTTGCGAATTTCTCGTGGTTTTGCGCCACTTTGGAGAGATCGTAAAGATAATTCACCATCGTGCCGCCCGATTGGGCCTGGCCCTTCTCGGACGTGTCGGCCCCGGCGTGGACGGCATGAACGATCGCGCCGTTGCCGAGGTGAAACCGGGCGACAGGATCGAAGGGCCGCTCTCCCCGCGACTTGGCATTCAGGAGATAGTGCGCCGCCTTGGCCTTCATCTGGTCCGGTTGATCATCTGTCCACTCCTCGCCTTCTCGTTCCAGCCAGCGTGTCAGGCCGGGAATGGGAGACAGCGTCACGAATGTCTTCAGCCCGCCGAGTTCGGCCGCAAGGTCGGAAGCGACCTGCTTGATCAGCGAGTTCCCGAAGGAAATGTTGGCCAGGCCGGCCTGGCAATTGGAGATCGAATAGAACACCGCCGTGTCGGCATCTTCGGCCGCGTGTGCTTCCCGGTCCTCAGCCAGAAGGGATTGTATCGAATTGGCAATGCCCTTGGTCAGGGCGACCTCCACGAAAATCAGCGGTTCGTCCGGCATGGAGGGATGAAAGAAGGCGAAGCAGCGCCGGTCCGCCGGTTCCAGGCGGCGGCGCAGGTCATCCCAGCTGTCAATCGCGTGGACGGCTTCATAGGCGATGATCTTTTCCAGTATGTGCGCCGGGCTTTCCCAGTTGATCGGCCTGAGCACCAGGAAGCCGCGATTGAACCAGGATGCGAACAGATGCCTGAGATCGAGATCGAGCGCATCCAGATCCGGATCCTGTTCGCCGAGCCTGAGCAGGTCCGCACGCATGTCGACAAGCGTGCCCGTTGCGCCCGGCACCTTGTTGAGGCGCCGGAAAAGCTCCTGCCGGCGTGGCTCTGCGGCCGTCATGAAATCCCGGTAGGTTGCTTTGGACGGTGACCGTTCATAGGCATTGAGTGCGGCCCGCACCTTTTCCGGGTCGATGTTGAGCCTGCCGGCGATCGTCTGGAAGAAGACGAGTTTTTCTTCGTCATTCAGGTTCTCGAACCCGGACAGGATATCCTGTGCAAGTGCAAGACCCGACGTCTCGCCCGCCGAGCCGACCAATTCGTCGGCAAGGTCTTCCAGTGGCCGCTCGTTGCTGAAATAGCGCCCGGGGAGCCGGTAACGGCGCTCGAAGACCGTTGACAGCAGATCCGCAAGGAGCGTCATACCGCTCTCCCCATGACCACGTCGGGAAGCCAGGTCGCCAGTTCCGGAAACAGGCACAGAAGGATGATCGCCAATACCATGCATCCGACAAATGGCAGGGAACCGGTCAGGATCGTTTTCAGTGAAATGTCCGGCGCGATGCCGTTGATCACGTAGAGGTTCAGGCCCACGGGTGGGGAGATCAGCCCGATTTCCATGTTGATCGTCAGGACCACCGCGAACCAGATCGGGTCGAAACCTGCTGTCGTGATGATCGGCAGCAGGATCGGCGCCGCCATCAGAATGACGGCGACCGGCGGCAGGAAGAAACCGGCGATCAGCAGGAAGATGTTGACCGCCCCCATCAGGACCCAGCGGTTGACGTCCAGCGTGCCGATCCACTCGGCGATCGACTGGGTGATGAAAAGCGAGCTGAGCATGTAGGAGAACACGCCGGCGGCGGCGATGATGAACAGGATCATCACCGATTCCTTGGTGCTGTCGCGCAGCACCACCCAAAGCGCCTGGGGCTGCCAGAGCTTGTAGATGATCATTGCGATCATCAGGCACAGCAGCGCACCCACCGCAGCGGTCTCCGACGGCGTCGCGACCCCGCCATACATGGCATAGAGCACGCCCAGGATAATGGCGATGAAGGGCAGCACGCGCGGCAGGATCTCAAACCGCTGCCCCCAGGTGTAACTGCCTGAACTCAGGCGTTTGCCTTCGCCCGACCGCCAGGTCGAATAGAGCGACCAGGCCATGAACAGGCCGACCAGCAGCAGTCCGGGGATGACGCCGGCCAGGAACAGGCGGCCGATCGAGGTCTCGGTGGCGATGCCGTAGACGATCATCGTGACCGAGGGCGGGATCAGGATGCCCAGGGTGCCGCCTGCGGCGATGGAGCCGGCGGCGACACCGTCCGGATACCCGCGCTTGCGCATTTCCGGAATGCCCATCTTGCCGATGGCGGCGCATGTCGCCGGCGACGACCCGGACATGGCCGCGAACAGCGCGCATGCCCCCAGATTGGAGACCACCAGGCCGCCCGGGACGCGCGTCAGCCATCGTTCCAGCGCTTCGTAGAGATCGGCGCCGGCGCGCGTCGATGCGATCGATGCGCCCATGATGATGAACATCGGGATCGACAGGAGCGCGAAATTGTCGAGCTTGCCGAACAGGATTTCCGGCATGAGTTCCAGCGAACGGGGACCGTCGAAGATGATCAGGAAACCGGCGGAAACGATCAGGAGACCGATGGCAACCGAAACGCCGGAGAAAAGAACAAGGATTGTGGCGATGGCAACGATCGCGCCCAGAAGAAGGGGATCCATCTCGCTTACTCCAGGCCAAACGGTTTGTCGGTTCCGGTCAGCACGGCCACCAGGTCAGCGATCAGCTGAAGCAGGAGCAGGCCGAAGCCGATCGGAATGGCGAGATAGGGGATCCAGAGCCTGACGCCCCAGACCGTGTCGGAACGCCAGCCGCGATCCCAGGCGAAATGCCAGTATTCGAAGCCGTACCACAGCATGATCGACACGATGACGATTGACAGGACGGACGTGAGCATGGCGAGCCCGAACCGCGCGCGGGGCCCGAGCGAAAGCGGAATCAGATCCACGTTCACATGACCGCGCAGGCGCTGGACATAGGGCAATCCGACAAGTGTCGCCGCGATCACGAGATAGATGACCGCCTCTGTCTGCCAGACCGTCGACCCGTTGAGGACGAACCGCACGAAGATCATCTGGCAGGTGATTGCCACCGCGGCGACGATCATGGCCGAGGAGCACCAGCCTGCCAGGGTTGAGATGGCTGCGACGCCGCGCAGGAACGGGTTGTTTCCCGTGCGCGCGGCAACAGCGGAGTTATGGCCGGCCATTACCGACTCCCTCAAGATCCGGGATTGAAAGAAAAAGAGTGGCGGCCATCGGCCGCCACCTGACGTGTCACTCTACGGCGAGAGCCTTGTCGAGCAGGTCCTGCCCGTCCGGAACCTCTTCGACGAATTTCTGGTACGAGGTCTCCATTGCCAGTTTGCGCCAGGCTTCGAAGTCCTCCGGGCTCATCTGTGCGATCTCGACACCGGCTTCCTCAAACACCTGAACGGAGGCCGCATCCTGTTTCTTTGCCTCAGCAAGGTAGAACGCCTCGGCCTTTTCGGCTCCGGCCAGAAGGGCCTGCTGCTGCGCTTCGGTGAGACCCTCGAAGGTCGACTTGTTCATCAGAAGCGGCTGGTACATGAACCAGAGGGCGACATCGCCCGCGGGCGTGTAGCACTTGACCTGTTCGTAGATGCGGTAGGAGACGAACGAGGAGGACGACGTGTTGGCCGCCTGCAGAACGCCCGTCTGCATCGCGTTGTAGATCTCCGAAGACGCCATGGAGGCGATCGAAGCGCCTGCGCCTGCGAGCATCTGTTCGAAGGACTTGCCCGCTGCGCGCGTTTGCAATCCCTTCACATCGTCCGGGCTGGTGATGCATTTGTCCGTTCCGGCAAATCCGCCGGCCAGGTAGCCATGCACCAGGACCATCACGTCATCGTCCGCCATTTTCGCTTCCAGGGCGTCCATGAAGGGCGAATCGCTGAGCCGGGCCGCGTGGTCGTGGTTCTTCACCAGACCCGGCATGAGCGTCAGGTTGTAGGCAGGCTGCTGGCCGCCCGCATAGCTCAGCGGGAACACGGTCATGTCGAGCTGACCGCGGCTGAGCGGCTTGTATTGCTCGCGCGGTTTGAACAGGGACTTCGAGCCGAAGATCTTGATCTCCAGATCGACATCCGCGGCCGCGACTTCATCAGCCACGATCTGCGCGACCTGATGGCGGACATCCTTGTTGGACCATTGGTGAGACAACCGGAGCTCCGTCGCCTGAACAAGCGTCGCAGTGCTCATGACGGCAAGGGCTGCCACCGCGCCTTTCAAAATTGATTTCATGTTTTCCTCCCGAAGTGCCCGAACGGGAATTTCTCCCGGACGGCGCGCGCAGTGTAAGATCGTTCTGTATTTTTAGTCAACAATCTTGTATACAAAAATTACGGGTTTGCGTTTCAGCGCCCGCCGAACTAGAAGAAATGTCATGGAACAACGGCGTGCCGACAACATTGCTGAAGCGCTCGAAGAGCACATTTTCAGCGGCATTTTCCAGAACGGGGACCGTCTCGACGAGGTACGGCTCGCCGAGCAGTTCGGTGTGTCCAGGACGCCTTTGCGCGAGGCGCTCCAAAGGCTGGCGCTGTCGGGCCTGGTTGAACTCGTGCCGCGGCGCGGCGCGTTCGTGCGCCAGCCCGGGCCGATAGAACTGATGGAAATGTTCGAGGTCATGGCGGAGCTTGAAGCCGTGTGTGGCCGCCTGGCCGCGCTCAGGATTTCCGATGAGGCGATTGAAGAACTTCGGGACGCGAACGCCAGGTGCCAGATGGCCGTCGAGGCCCGGGACACGGACGGGTACTACGCCGAAAACGAACGCTTCCACAAGACGATCTACCGGCAATCGGGCAACGGTTTCCTGGAGCAGGAAGCGACGAAACTGCACAAACGCCTGAAACCGTTCCGGCGGCAGCAGCTGAAGTTCCGGGGACGCATGGCCCAGTCCATGGCCGAACACGAGGCGATCGTCGAGGCCCTGGCCCGTGGCAACCCGGACGAGGCGGCCGGCGCCTTGCGAAATCATGTCGCCGTGCAGGGCGAGAAGTTCCACAATCTGATGTCGAGCCTGAAGCAAAAGGCCGGATAGAACTGTGCGCGCCCGTGCCCAGGTGTTGCCCGGCAAAAAGGCCTACGTGGTTTTTCAGATTGACCTTCCAGTGACTGGAGGCCCTAACTGACGCGTGTAATCAGTCTTGATGAAGAGCGCGCCGATCATGCAGGAAACCGTTGCCACTTTGGAAAGCCCCACAGATGCCGGCCAGGCCGTCGACCCGGTCTGCGGCATGTCGGTGACGCTGGGCAAGGGCAAGCCGTCGCTGAAATACAAGGGCGAGACCTATCACTTCTGCAATCCGAAGTGCCACGACAAGTTCGACGCCGACCCCTACTTCTACCTGTCCGGCAACAATGACAAAAAGAAGAAGCTGGATGCGGAAAAATCCGCCTCCGGCGCGCTTTTCACCTGCCCAATGGATCCGGAAATCGTTCAGGAAGGTCCGGGCACATGTCCCATCTGCGGCATGGCCCTGGAGCCGATGAGCGGTGTGTCGGACGAACCCAACCACGAGCTGATCGATTTCACCCGCCGTCTCCGAGTCAGTGTTGCTGCCGCCATACCGCTCCTCGTCCTGACCATGGGACCGATGGTCGGGGTGCCGGTCCGCGACTGGATCGGCGAAGGTGTCGCCATCTATCTGGAGGCCATTCTGGCGACGCCGGTCGTTCTGTGGGCCGCCCTGCCGTTTTTCCAGCGGGGCTGGACGTCGCTTGTCACCCGGCATTTCAACATGTGGACCCTGATCATGATCGGGGTTGGCACGGCCTATCTTTATTCGATGATCGCCGCTTTTCTGCCGTTCCTGTTCCCGGATGCACTGAAGGCGGAAAGCGGACACATGCCTGTCTACTTCGAGGCGGCCGTCGTGATCATCGCGCTGGTTTTTGTCGGTCAAGTCCTGGAACTGAACGCGAGAGAACGCACAGGAGACGCGATCCGCGCCCTGCTCGATCTAGCGCCAAAGACGGCACGGCGCGTGGCGGATGACGGCGAAGAATATGACGCGCCGCTGGAAAACATCCTGGCCGGCGACCGGCTGCGTGTCCGTCCCGGCGAAGCGGTGCCGGTTGACGGCGTCGTGCTGGAGGGAAGCTCGTCCGTCGACGAAAGCCTCGTCACGGGTGAACCGGTGCCTGTGCAAAAACAGCCCGGAGACAAGGTCACGGGCGGCACGCTCAACAAGACCGGTTCCATGATCATGCAGGCGCAGCTCGTCGGCGCGGACACGATGCTCGCCAAGATCGTCGACATGGTCGCCTCTGCGCAACGCTCCCGCGCGCCGATCCAGGGCCTCGCGGATCGTGTCGCAAGTTATTTCGTTCCCACCGTTGTCGCGGTCGCGGTGCTCGCCTTTTTCGCCTGGCTGGTTTTCGGGCCCAGCCCGTCACTCGTGCACGGCATCGTTGCCGCCGTTTCGGTCCTGATCATCGCCTGTCCCTGTGCGCTCGGGCTCGCAACCCCCATGTCGATCATGACGGCGACGGGCCGGGGTGCCCAGGCCGGTGTGCTCGTGAAGACCGCCGAAAGCCTGGAACACCTGGCAGAGGTCGATGTCATTGTCGTCGACAAGACCGGTACCTTGACGGAGGGCCGGCCTGTTGTGACCGACATCCTGCCGAATGACGGTGTGAGCGAAGACCATCTTCTCGGCCTTGCTGCCGCGCTTGAAAAGGGGTCGGAGCACCCGCTTGCGGAGGCGATCCTGGAGGTGACGCGCCAGCGGGACCTGGAAATCCCGGCGATGACCGGTTTCGAGGCCGTGACGGGCAAGGGTGTGACGGCAATGATCGGAAACAGCCGCGTCATCTTCGGCAATGCGGCATTCGCAAGCGAAACGGGGGCCGATCTCGCTACGCTGCAGGACCGCGCCGAAGAGCTTGCCGAACTCGGCAAGACAGTCATGTTTCTTGTACAGGATCTTGCCGGCCAGCCGTTCCTACAGGGCGCAATTGCAGTCGCCGATCCGGTGAAGCACAACGCCAAGGCGGCGATTGACGCGCTTCATGCCGACGGCGTCAAGATCGTCATGGCGACGGGTGACGCGCCGCGAACGGCCGGGGCGGTTGCCGCCGCGCTTGGCATCGACGAGGTCCACGCCGGTGTCCTGCCGCAAGACAAGCAGAAACTCGTCGAAGACCTCAAGGCAGGCGGCCACCGGGTCGCCATGGCGGGCGACGGCGTCAACGACGCACCGGCTCTGGCTGCCGCCGATGTTGGCCTCGCCATGGGAACCGGAGCGGATGTTGCGGTCGAAAGCGCTGGCCTGACCCTGCTCAAGGGAGATCTGGAAGGCATCCTCCGGGCACGGACGCTCGCCAGCGCAACGGTAAAGAACATCCGTCAGAACCTCTTCTTTGCCTTTGCCTATAACTCGGTCGGGGTACCGATCGCGGCTGGCGTGCTCTACCCGGTGCTGGGGGTCTTGTTGTCGCCGATGCTGGCGGCAGCGGCGATGAGCCTGTCTTCGGTTTCCGTGATCACGAATGCATTGCGTTTGCGCACACTGAAGCTTTGAGGTCCTGAAATGAATATCGGAACCGCATCTGAACAAAGCCGGCTTCCCGTCAAGACGATCCGCTACTACGAGGACATCGGTCTCGTCAGGCCGCTTCGCAGTGAAAACGGTTATCGCGACTTCTCGGACACGGACCTGCAGACGCTGAAATTCCTTCAGCGGGCGCGCAGTCTCGGATTTTCCATCGAGGAATGCCGCGAGCTGCTGTCGCTCTACGAAGACGGCAACAGGGCCAGCGCCGATGTGAAGGCCATCACGCAGTCCAAGATCACCGAGATCGACCGGAAGATCGATGAGCTGAGATCCCTGAAGAAAGTCCTGACGACGCTGTCCGATGCCTGTCACGGCGACAACCGGCCCACCTGTCCGATCATTGACGATCTTGCCGGCATTAGCGATCCGAACAAGGACAGCACGGAGCAACAGGGATGAGCCGGGCGCGGATCCTGACAACGGCCGCTGTGTCGCTCGCCCTGGTCCTGGGCGGTGCAGCTTTCTGGCTGTCACGGCATCAGCAGGCATCGCAACCCTCCGGGGCCAGCGGTGCGATGGTTCAGGTTCGCGTGCCGGACCTGTCTGCGGTTGCGCTGGAAGGACAGGCACTCTTCCAGGGCAACTGCGCCATGTGCCACGGAGATCTTGCCGACGGGCGCCAGGGATTGGGGCCGCCTCTGGTTCACAAGATCTATGAGCCGGGTCATCACTCCGACGGTTCGTTTTACCTGGCGGCTGCACAGGGTGTGCGCGCGCACCATTGGCGCTTCGGCAACATGCCGCCCGTGGATACGGTGAGCCAGGACGATGTGGGAAAGATTGTTGCATATGTGAGGTCGCTGCAGCGAGCCAATGGTATTTACTAGGAGGGAGATCATCCAGATGAAAGTCGGAACACGTTCGGCAGTGCTTGCTGTCGGCCTGCTTGGTCTGGCCGCCGGTGCTGCGTGGGCGCATGGCGGTGCGACGGGGATCGTCAAGGAACGCATGGACGCGATGGAGGACATCAGTCAGAACGTCAAGACTGTCGGACAGATGCTGAAGGGCACCACCACGTATGATCCGGCTGAAGTCGCGCGGGCAGGTTCGGCCATTGCCGCACACGCGGGCGACGCGATGACAGAGCTGTTTCCCGAAGGCAGCCTCCAGCACCCTTCGGAAGCCAGCCCGGAGATCTGGGCGGACTGGCCGAAATTTTCCACCTATGCCGAGAGCCTGCAATCCTCCGCACTGGCGCTCAAGGACCTGGCGGCCCAGGGAGCTGAACAGAAGGCCGTCGCCGCCGCTTTCGGCAAGGTCGCGGCGACCTGCAAGACCTGTCATGAGGCCTTTCGGATCAAAAAGTAGCGGTTTCCGGTTCTGACGCAGCGTCTTCAAAGCCGGCGTCCGGCAATGCGCTTGCCACGACCGGCCGCATGTTTTACCTCACGGTCAAACATTTCCGGTATTGAGACATATCCGGCAAGGCAACAGGAGACCGCGCGACATGACCATCAGATACCACAAGGAAGATCTTCCTGATCTGACGGCCTACGAGACGGCGGAGGCCGTCGCGGTCGATTCGGAGACCCTCGGGCTCAACCCGCACCGCGATCGGCTGTGTGTTGTGCAACTCTCTTCGGGGGACGGCACTGCGGATGTCGTCCAGATCGCGCGCGGTCAGGGCGAGGCGCCCAACCTTGCCCGTTTGCTCACCGACGCGGACAAACCGAAGATTTTTCACTTTGCCCGGTTTGATGTCGCCGTGCTGCGGCACTATCTAGGCATCGAGGTCGAGCCGGTCTGGTGCACCAAGATCGCTTCGAAACTTGTGCGGACCTATACGGACCGGCATGGCCTGAAGGACATAACCCGTGAATTGCTCGGGATTGATCTTTCAAAGCAGCAGCAGAGTTCCGACTGGGCAGCGGAAACCCTGTCGGATGCGCAGCTGGCCTATGCGGCTTCGGATGTGCTGCACTTGCACGCGTTGAAGAGAAAACTGGAGTTCATGCTGCAGCGGGAAGAGCGCAGCCATATCGCGGAGGCCTGTTTCAAGTTTCTGCCGACGCGCGCCGAACTTGATCTCAAGGGTTGGGAAGAAACGGATATTTTCGCGCATTCCTGAGCATGACGGCGCGTGTGATCGGCGCCATTGCCGCAGTTGGAGAGTTTGTTGAGTATCACCAGCGGACATTTGGGAAATGCAAATCCCGGGCATCAGCTCAGCCGTGTGCAGCGGGCAGCGCGCCGTCACAGCCTGCTGGTGCGTCTGTTGCGCTGGGCCTTCCCGGCGATCGGTCTGCTGATCCTGGCCGGCATGACCGGGCTTGTCGTGCTGTTCAATGTCCTGAGCGGTTTCGGTGCGGCCAACGTGATGCTGACGAGCGAGGGACTGGTGATGGATCATCCCGAATTGTCCGGCCATGATGGCGATCGTTCTTACAAGGTCACCGCGCGCCGCGCGATCCAGAGGTTGAGCGATCCGCGGATCATCGATCTGGAGACGATCCGCGCGGATATCGTCCTCGGCAAGGACGAAAGTGCCGAAATCATTGCCCTGAAGGGCACCTATGACAATGCCGCTGAAACCTTGCGCCTCTATGACGGTATCCAGATCGAATGGAGCGAAGGGTACACGGTCGACCTGTCGGTTGTGGACGTCAATTTGAAGAACGGCGCCATGAAAACATCCGAACCGGTTTCAATTCGCTCCGATCAAGGGCATGTTCAGTCCGGTAATCTCTCCTATGATAAGGCAAATGGCCTCGTCCGGTTTTCGGATGGCATCAAGATGACGATCAATCCGGCTTCGGAAGGACAATAGCAGATGACAGTTTTGAAACGCCTTGCTCTTGGGGTTGCCGCCGTTTTGCTTTCATCGGCCGCGCAGGCGCAGACCTTCTCCGATTCCTTCGCCGGGTTCGGATCGAACGACGGAGAGCCGATCGAGATCGAGGCAAGCGAGCTTCTCGTAGAGGACAACAGCAACACGGCGACCTTTGTCGGGGACGTCGTCGTCATACAGGGCGAAACAAGCCTCGAAACGGAACGGCTCAAGGTGTTTTACGCCGGCTCGGGTGCGTCCGCCGGGGAAGGGGCCGTACAGCAACGCATTTCGCGCCTGGAAGCTGAAGGCGGTGTTTTCGTCACATCCAAGGATCAGACAGCCAAGGGTGACGCGGCAAGCTTCGACATGAACAAGGAAATCATGGTGATGACCGGCCGCGAAGTCGTTCTCAGCCAGGGGCCCAATGTGGTGGTCGGCAACAAGTTGACGGTCAACCTCAAGACCGGGCAGGCGAACCTGACCGCGGCCAAGGGGAAGGTCTCCGGTTCCGGTGGTGGCGGCGGGCGCGTCAAGGTGCGGATCATGCCCAACAGTGTAGAAGAAAACTGATACTTTGTGTGCCGGACCGGTGTGCATGTCCCGGTGTGCGAAACGGTCTGGATGCAGCGATTGATTGGATATTCTTAAGTGAAGATTTCATCTTCGGATTACGACGGGTTGCACGGAACCATGCCTGATCACGAGGGGCCCGGAGACGACCTGTCGCAGGCACTTGTGGTCGACGGTATCGGCAAGACCTATGGCCGCCGCCAGGTGGTGAAATATGTGAGCCTGACCGTCAAGCCGGGCGAATCCGTCGGTCTGCTCGGACCGAACGGAGCCGGCAAGACAACGACTTTCTACATGATCACCGGCCTCATTCGTCCGGACCAGGGGCAGATCCTTCTTGAAGGCTTCAACATCACCAAGATGCCCATGTATCGCCGCGCTCGATTGGGGATCGGCTACCTGCCTCAGGAAGCTTCCATTTTCAGGGGACTGACCGTCGAGGAGAACATTCGCGCCGTGCTCGAGGTGATCGAGCCGAACCGGCAGAAACGGCGCGAGGAACTCGACTCGCTGCTGGCGGAATTCGGTCTCACGCATTTGCGCAAGTCGCCGAGCATCGCCCTGTCGGGCGGGGAACGCAGGCGCGTGGAAATTGCGCGCGCACTCGCCAGCCGCCCTTCCTTCATGCTGCTTGACGAACCGTTCGCCGGTATCGATCCGATTGCAGTCGGCGACATCCAGCAACTTGTGCGTCACCTGACCCAGCGCGGCATCGGTGTTCTCATCACGGACCACAATGTCCGCGAGACCCTGGGCCTGATCGACAGGGCCTACATCATTGCTTCGGGCGAGGTTCTCACCGAAGGTCTGCCTCAGGAAATCGTCACGAATCCCGATGTACGCAGACTTTATCTGGGGGAACAATTTACGCTTTGATGACGAGTGTCGAGCTAGGGTATAGTGCAGGTCTGTAACTAAGAAGCAAAAAGCAGACCACTAGAAGCGACACGCGCCTGGGAACTCGATGGCCATTTCAACAAAGTTGGAGATGCGGCAAAGCCAATCGCTGGTGATGACGCCGCAACTGATGCAGGCGATCAAGCTTCTGCAGATGTCCAACCTTGATCTCGTTTCCTACGTTGAGGCTGAACTCGAGCGCAATCCGCTGCTGGAAAAGGGGGACGGCGACGCTGGTGACGGCGGCGCACCCGATGCGCCGGATGCCACCGGCCAGACACCTGAAACCGTCAACGGCGCTGCAGAAGGTGCAGAAGAGCCGAATGCCGGCGACTGGATGCAGAACGACCTGGAGACAGGCTCGGAAGCCATTGCGTCGCGGATGGACACGGATCTTGGCAATGTCTTTCCCGATGAACCCGGTGTCCCGGCCTCTCCTGACCCCGCCCAGCTGAAATCCGGCGACAGCTACAAGAACGCATCCAGCAGCGCGGCCTCCGAGGATTACAATCTCGAAGCTTTCGTCGCCGAAGAGGCGTCTCTTGGAACATCGCTTGAAGAGCAGATGAACCTGGCGCTCAGCGACGAGGCCGACAAGCTGATTGCGGGCCATCTGATCAACTCGCTGGACGAGAACGGTTATCTTTACCTGGACCTGAATGACACCGCCGAACAGCTGGGTGTCGATCCTGGCCGTGTCGAGACGGTTCTCGGTGTCTTGCAGACCTTCGAGCCCGCCGGCGTGTTCGCACGCAATCTGGCCGAATGTCTGAAGCTGCAGCTGATCGACAAGAACCGCTTCGACCCGGCGATGGAAGCTCTGATCGACAACATCGAACTGCTTGCAAAGCGGGATCTGCAAACCTTGCGGAAGATCTGTGGCGTCGACGACGAGGACCTCATCGAAATGATCGCCGAAATCCGCGCTCTGGATCCCAAGCCGGGCAGCGCCTTCGGCTCGGCGCTGGTTCAGCCGGTGGTGCCGGACGTCTTCGTGCGGCCGGCAAATGACGGGACATGGGCAGTGGAGTTGAACTCGGACACCCTGCCCAAGGTTCTGGTGAACCAGACCTATTATGCAACGGTGATCAAGACGGCGCGCAACGAGACCGAGAAGGAATACCTGACCGACTCGCTTCAGACCGCGAACTGGCTTGCCAAGAGCCTGGATCAGCGCGCCAAGACCATTCTCAAGGTCTCGACGGAGATCGTGCGCCAGCAGGACGGGTTCCTGACCTACGGCATCGAGCACCTGCGCCCCTTGAACCTGAAGACGGTCGCGGAAGCCATAAGCATGCACGAATCGACCGTGAGCCGGGTCACCTCCAACAAGTTCATGGCGACACCGCGCGGCATCTTCGAATTGAAATATTTCTTTTCGTCGGCCATCTCCGGCACGGGTGACGGCGACAGCCATTCGGCGGAATCCGTGCGTCATCGCATCAAGACGATGATCGATGCTGAAGACCCGAAAGCGATCCTCTCCGATGACACGATTGTCAAAACTCTCAAGGAGGACGGCGTCGACATTGCCCGGCGCACCGTGGCCAAGTATCGCGAGGCCATGAAAATCGGGTCTTCGGTGCAGCGCCGGCGCGAGAAAAACACCAAACTGTAGCTTCCCGGCGTGTTTTTGCCCGCATGCGGTTTCTTCTCGGAACGCCCCGAAATTCCACACAAGTTCGATTTTGTTTTGTGATGTCCACGTAAATAAAATGTTGGATATACGCTATTCTAACGCAGTCGACGCGCACCTATTTATTTACAATTGACACTTTGCGTTAGCGCAATTATAGCACCGCCCTCATGACGTAATGAGGGGATGGCGCTCGGGCGCTGACTGGTCCATTGTGGACGTGAGGCGTTTCGCGTCTCGGCATCGGCTGCGGCCGATGAACTAACGGCCAACAGAAAAAGAAGAGGTCCCCATGGCTTTGCGGATTTCGGGTAAAAATGTGGATGTGGGCGATGCACTGCGCGAGCACATCACAGACCGGATTGAAGATGCCCTGTCGAAGTATTTCACGGGTGGATTCACTGGCCACGTTACGCTCAGCAGGGAGGGCACAGGCTTCAAGTCCGAGTGCAGTCTGCATCTGGACACGGGAATCGTGCTACAGGTGTCTGCACAGGATCAGGATCCGCGCAACAGTTTCGACAATGCCGCGGACAAGATCGAAAAGAGGCTGCGCCGCTACAAGCGGAAGCTCAAAGACCACCACAGCCACAATGGCAACGGTCGGGAAGCGTTTGAAGCTGCGTCTTATGTGCTCGCCTCCACGGAGGACGACGAGGAACTGCCGGCGGATTTCAATCCGCTCGTCATTGCCGAGACTTCGGCGAAGGTGAAGACCATGACGGTTGGCATGGCAGTGATGGAACTGGATCTGACCGAAGCGCCGGTCGTCATGTTCAAAAATGCGGCAAACGGTGGCGTAAACGTTGTTTACCGCAGGCCGGATGGCAATATAGGGTGGATAGACCCTGCACTGGTGGCCGGCGAGGCTGCCGAATAGATGATGCGGACGAAGCTGGCCTCCAAGTGCAGGCCGGCTTCCAGGATTTGTAGGCGAACTTATGGATCTTAGTGATCTTCTGGGTAAAGACGCGGTAATTGCCGGCCTGAAGGCCAAAAGCAAGAAACAGGCAATTCAGGAACTGTCTTCCCGTGCAGCTGAACTGACCGGGCTTTCGGAGCGCGAGATTTTCGACACGCTGCTGCAACGCGAACGTCTGGGCTCGACCGGTGTCGGCCACGGCATAGCCATTCCTCATGGAAAGCTGACGCGCCTGGACCGTTTGGTCGGACTGTTTGCGAAACTGGAAAAACCGGTTGATTTTGACTCGCTTGATGATGAGCCCGTCGATCTGGTTTTCCTGCTGCTCGCGCCCGAAGGCGCAGGGGCGGACCACCTGAAAGCCCTGGCAAGAATTGCCCGGCAGCTTCGGGACGGATCCGTCACGCAAGGGGTGCGCACGTCCGTGGACGCTGCGGAGATCTACGATTTCCTCATTCAGCCGATCGCCTCGTCCAACGCGGCCTAATCGATTAGAGCGATTTTGCTCCATGAAAAAAGTCCGGCGAACGCCGGACTTTTTTTTTGTTTCAGACCTCTGCGGGTTCCGGGTCGCCCTGCACGATGCCCGGCTGCGCCGCCGTCTTGGAGGCTCCCTTGGACAGGGCCGCCAGGTGCAAAGCGGCGAGTTCCGCTGGTGGCGCGGTCTCTTCGGGAATGCGCCACAGCGTTGACCGGATCCCGAGTTTGCCGAGCGACTTCGTCGAGGTCGCAACCGCGATCGCGATTGCGAGCAAGGGTCCGATCGCGATGGGCAGGATCGGCCAGACAAGCTCGATAGGCTGGAACGAGAACCAGGTGAACGCCACGATGCCGAACAGCGTCTGAGGCCAGAGCTTGGACATTGCCAGGGACAGGGGAAGGCGTGTGACGCCGCGCGCCTGTGCGCCCCATCCGATCGTCTTGCCGATGGCGAGACCGCCCATGAACATCGTGTGCGCAACCGCCATGATCGGCGCAAGCATCGCCGAGTAGACGACTTCAGACCCGAAACTGACCAGAATGCGGATTGGCCCGCCGAACGCCTTTCTGAGATCGCGGCGCGCAAGCACGTCGATCACGGT
This sequence comes from Roseibium sp., assembly GCF_965232425.1. Lineage (GTDB taxonomy): Bacteria > Pseudomonadota > Alphaproteobacteria > Rhizobiales > Stappiaceae > Roseibium. The sequence continues at coordinate 1,404,582 of NZ_OZ246971.1, read as the reverse complement.
CGCAATCTTGGGCGCGAAGACCATGCTGAGCACCGTGAAGAACATCACGACACCCGTATCCGCCCGATAGGGGGCATAGTCCGTTGTCATTCCCAGCACCGCAGCACCGACCATGAAGCCGATCCACGCGGGAGAACCGAGGAACATCAGGATCGCGAGGACCAGTTGCGCCCGGCTGACGGGTTTCAGGCCCTTCATGCCGATGAGGCGGCGATACTGGAGATTGCCCTGGCACCAGCGCAGGTCTCGCCGGATGAATTCCAGCAGATGCGGAGGATTGTCCTCGTAGCTGCCGGTTTCCAGCGGAAGCACGCGGCACTCGTAGCCCGCACGGCGCATCAGAACCGCTTCCACCTGGTCATGGGACAGGATCGTTCCGGCGAGCGGACCCTTGCCGGGCAGGACCGGCAGGCGGCAATGCTCCTTGAATGGCTTCAGCCTCAGAAGTGCGTTGTGACCCCAGTACGGGCCGCAATCGCCCTGCCACCATGCGCTGCCGATCGTGTAGGAGCGCATGCCGAGCCGCATGCCGAACTGGAAGACGCGCGCAAAGGCGCTGTCGGTCGGAAGACCGACCACGAGGCTCTGCAGGATACCGACATTCGGGTTCGCTTCCATGCGGCGAACAAGCGTCGCAATGGCGTCCGCGGACATGTAACTGTCGGCGTCAAGCACAAGCGCAAAGTCGTGTTCATCGCCCCAGCGCTCGCAAAAGTCCTCGATATTGCCCGCCTTGTATCCGGTATTCATGGACCGGCGGCGGTAGACGACGTCCATTTGCCCGTCAAATCTCTGAGACAGCCGGGCCGCCATTTCCTGTTCCTGGAGAGCGATCGTGTCCTGCGATGTGTCGCTCAGAACGTACAGCTTGAAATGCGGCGCGTGGCCTGAACGGATCAGGTTGGACACCATCGCGCTGAGATTTTTCTCAAGACCGTCGACATCCTCGTCTCGTACGCAGGACAACAGTGCCGTCGAACTCGTCAGGGGTGCAGTCGCGTTGCCGGGATCGATCGGACAGACCGCTTTCACCGGATCGCGCGAAAGCCGCATGACCAGCAGGCCGATGACCGCGTTCCAGAAACCGATGATCGTCCAGGGAAGCGTCACCATGAAGCAGAGCAAGATGAACAGGTCGAGCGGTGTCAGCCCGCCGGGCGACAGGGTGACCGCCATCAGCGCCGTCAGCCCGAAAAAGCTGATTGCAAGCAGTGTGGCGAAGACAAGCCGCCTGACCGTCATTTTGCGCGCTGAAATGTCTGAATGGGAGGGGTCAGAGACTCGAAACATTTTTGTGACTTCCAATCCGGGCAATCGTGGCGATAGTGCGCATGTCAAAATGTCCTGATATTGACACTGGCCAAGTGAACAAGCGGAACGTTACGGGAATGACGGACAAAGGGGTGGTGACGCGCGACACAGCCGAGGCTCGGGCGCTGTGGTACACCGAAAAAATGCAATGCGAAATCAAGCCGGCTGCGGCAAAGCGACCGCAAGGCGGAGAGGTGCGCGTGGACACGCTCTTTTCCGGCGTCAGCCGCGGCACGGAGGGGCTTGTCTTTCGTGGAGAGGTACCGCAGAGCGAATGGCAGCGCATGCGCGCACCCTTCCAGACGGGAGACTTTCCGTTTCCCGTAAAATACGGATACGCCGCGGTCGGAACGGTGCGTGAGGGCGATCCGGATCTTGCCGGCCAAACCGTATTTTCGCTCTACCCGCATCAAAGTGCCTTCACTCTCCCAACCGATGCCTGTGTGCCGATTCCAGATGGCGTTTCGCCGGAACGTGCTGTTCTTGCAGCCAATATGGAAACAGCGATTAACGCTATATGGGACGGAAAACCATCACCTGGGGATCACATCTGCGTGGTCGGTGGCGGCGTCGTCGGTCTCCTGACAGCTTACGTTGCCGGACAGCTGCCCGGATCAACGGTCACCGTCATCGATACAAACCCTGAGCGTGCAAAAACTGCGCATGCTCTCGGACTTTCTTTTGCACTGCCGCAAAACGCGCCGCGGAACCAGGACATCGTGTTCCATGCAAGTGCCACGGCAGCCGGACTTTCAACGGCGCTGGAATGCGCCGGAGACGGCACGTCCATCATTGAAATGAGCTGGTATGGTACTGAAAATGTTGCCGTTCCGCTGGGTGCCGACTTTCATTGCCGCCGCCTGAAACTTGTGTCCAGCCAGGTGGGCAGCATAGCGGTGGAACGCCAGGCACGCTGGACCTACCGGCGCCGCCTGGAGACAGCGCTGACGTTGCTGAAGGACCCGGTTCTGGATTGTCTCATCAGCCACAGGCTCGCCTTCGCGGACTTGCCCGACCGGCTTCCCGATTTGTTGAACAAAGCGTCAGATGTGCTGCTGACCCTTGTCGTCTATGACGAAAAACCTTGCTAGAAAGGGGCTCGGTTTTTCTCAGATACCCGTTTCACCCGCAGTTTCAGGAACCAGGAAATGTTTGCAGTAGAAGTTCGCGACCACGTCATGATTGCCCATTCCTTCAAGGGGGAGCTTTTCGGACCGGCGCAGGCCCTGCACGGTGCAACCTTTGTCATCGACGCGGCCTTTCTGTCCGGGGAACTCGACGATAACGGTGTGGTCATCGATATCGGCCGGGCTCACGAAGCCCTGAAGGAGGTTCTCGAGCCGCTCAACTACAAGAATCTTGACGATGTTCCGGAATTCGCAGGCGTCAACACGACGACGGAATTCCTGACCAAGCACATTCATGATCACCTTTCCAGGGCAGCGCGCGAAGGCCGTCTTGGCCGTCCGGGAAACGAACTTGACGCCGTACGGGTCACGATTTCGGAATCCCACGTCGCGCGCGCCTGGTACGAGGCCAAGATCTGACATCGCATGAACAGGCTTTATTTCGCTTACCCCGGAGAGCTGGACACGCCGACAGGCGGATACGGTTACGACAGGAAGATCATTGCCGGACTGCAGGACCTTGGCTGGCAGGTGGAGCTGGTGCCGCTCGGCGCTGGATTTCCCTTCCCCGATGCCGGGACGCTTGAAGAGGCACGGGCCACGCTCGACAGGCTCCCGGACGGCGCCCTGGTGGTTGTCGACGGCCTCGCCTTCGGTGCCATGCCGGAGGCTGCCATGCTTGTTTCCGGCCGCCTCAACCTGGTCGCCCTTGTGCATCATCCCCTGTGCCGCGAGACCGGCTTGTCCGGGGCTCAGGCGTCGGATCTACTTGACAGCGAGCGCAACGCGCTGGGCCACGCCAGACACGTGATCGTCACAAGTCATGCCACGGCCACGCAGGTCGCGGAGCTCTTTGGTGTCGCGGCTGACGGCATCACCGTCGTTCTGCCGGGAACCGAAAAGCAGGACTTCGCGGCGCGCCGAACCACCGGCAGGCTTCGGCTGCTTTCGGTGGGAACTGTGGTCAGGCGCAAAGGCTACGATCTGCTGTTTGCCGCGCTCGATGGTCTTCGGGAATTCGACTGGTACCTGGACATCGTCGGCGGACTTGACGCCGATCCGGCATGCCGCGCCGCGCTGCAGGAGCAGTTGTCCGCGCTCGCGCTCACCGATCGCGTTACGTTCAAGGGCGCGGTCGCACCCCACGAGCTTTCCGGTTTTTACCGAAAGGCGGACGTCTTCGTGCTGGCAAGCCGCTACGAAGGCTATGGAATGGCCTACACGGAAGCGCTGGCCCACGGGCTCCCCGTGATCGGCAGCGGTGGTGGTGCCGTTGCCGACACGCTTCCGGACGGCGCCGCGATCTATTGTGGAACGGAGGACATCGGGAAACTCCGCGCTGCACTGAAGTCGCTGATGAGCGACGAACGCGCGCGCCTCGATATGGCTGCAGCGGCAAGGCGCGCGGCAGAAGCGCTTCCGGACTGGAGGGATGCGGCGGCACGGTTTGCCGCTGCCCTGGACGGTGCGGGCCGATGAGCGGGTTTTCTTCCCAATGGCTGGCGCTGAGAGAACCGCTGGATGTTGCCGCAAGAGACCGGTCCGTCGAGGCTGCGTTCCTGGAACATGTGCCCGCCGCCGCGCCCCGGATCCTTGATCTTGCGAGCGGGGCAGGGTCAACGGTTGCGGCGTTGAAGGACCACTTGCCCGAAGATACCGGCTGGCTCCTGACGGACCATGATCCGGCTCTGCTTGAGGTTGCGGCGTCGCGTTGGCGCGGAAAGAGCACGGGAGACTTGTCCGTGCTCGAGATCGATCTTGCCGGCGATGTCGAGGCGCTGCCTCTTTCCGAGGTCGACGCGCTCAGCACGTCGGCCTTCCTCGATCTGGTTTCCGAGCCGTTTCTTCAGCGCCTCGTGAACTGCGTGGTCGGGGCCGGCAAGCCGTTCCTTGCCAGTTTGACCTATGACGGCCGGATCGGGTTCGAACCCGCGGCACCTCTTGACGAGACAATGCGCAATGCGCTGAACAACGACCAGCTATCGGACAAGGGCTTCGGCAATGCCCTTGGACCGGGCGCTGCACCGCGCGCGGTCGAGCTGTTCAAGGCGGCCGGCTACAGCGTGGTGCAGGGGCGGTCCGACTGGCAAGTCGGTCCTTCCGACACGGGCTTCCTGGAAGAGTTTCTGTCTGGCTGGAGCCGGTTAGGTGCGAAATACGGAACGACGCGCGAAGACGCCGAGGCCTGGTGCACAGGGCACCTGGAGCATGCGAAGTCCGGCCGTTTCCGGTGTACGGTCGGACACATTGATTTCGCCGCGTTTCCGGGCTGACTGTCCTGAATGGTCGACACTGTCGCGATAGGTCAAATCAGATACTTAAAATTAAGGAAAGAGTAAGTATAAGCGCATCGTTTTGTCCAAAATGAGCGTAAATTACGCAAAAATCCCGATAATTATTGGGCTTCCGAAATTCTCTAAAGCACGTGCTAAGAAATTTCCGGTAGTTCAAGCCTTAAAGAGCACGTCATGTGTGCAAATGACAAAGGCAATCAGGGAAAGAGATCGCGCTCCGATGGCTCCGTAGAGGGTCACACGTCGAGTTGGGTCTCGGGGCAACTGCGTGATGGATCAGCGCTTAGAAACTTCAAACAGGGCGATCTACGTTGACCTGGACGGAACGTTGCTTCGCACGGACCTGCTTTGGGAAAGCCTGTTCCAGGCATTGCGCCGCAACCCTCTGATCGTGTTCTCGTTGTTCGGCTGGATTCTCAGAGGCATCGCCTACACCAAGGCCCGCCTGGCCGAAACGGCGGAGATCGACGTAACCGTTCTGCCCTACCGCTCCGAAGTCGTGACCGGGCTGGAAAGCCAGAAGGCGCTCGGACGGCGGCTGGTGCTGGCAACCGGGTCAAATGAAAAGCTCGCCCACGCCGTTTCGGAACATCTGGGCCTGTTCGACGCCGTCCTCGCGTCGGACGAAAAAACCAACCTGACCTCGGGGCGCAAACTGGCCCGGATCGAAGCCGAGGCGGGAGACCTGGGGTTCGAGTATTACGGCAACTCGCATCATGACGTCTGTCTGTTCGAAGCCGCGTCCGAGGCGGTTGTCGTGGCTCCGGACAGGGCGGCCGACCGGTGGCAGAAACAATCGGGTGCCAGCCGGATCGACGCGGGCGGAAGCCAGGCAAAAGCGGCGCTGAAGGCGATGCGGCCGCACCAGTGGCTGAAAAACACGCTGATCTTCGTCCCGGCGGTCATGGCGCACGAGATCTTCATCGGATCGGTGTTCCTGAGCGCCGTCCTGGCCTTTGTCGCCTTCTCGCTCTCGGCGTCGGCGATCTACATCCTCAACGATCTGCTCGATCTTGAAGCGGACCGCAATCACAAGACCAAGTGGAAACGGCCGTTTGCGAGCGGTGAGCTGAGCATCCCGAACGGCCTCGCTCTGGCTTTCGGCTCGATCGCGATGGCGTTCCTGATTTCCACGGCTCTGCCGATCGGTTTTGCGGGCATCCTGGCGCTGTATCTGGTCATCACGACAGCCTATTCATTTTCGGTCAAGCGCATGTTGCTGCTGGACGTGTTCGTGCTTGCAGGGCTCTACACGATCCGTGTGCTGGCCGGCGGCGTTGCCGCGAGCATTGAATATTCCTTCTGGCTGCTCGCCTTTTCGGTGTTTTTCTTCCTTTCGCTGGCACTGGTAAAACGGTTCACCGAACTGCAGCAGGTCGGCGAAATTGCGTCGCGGGAAGTTACGGGCCGCGGCTATCGGCACGTTGATCTCGAAACGATTTCTCAGGCCGGCATGACCTCGGGTTTCGCCGCTGTTCTCGTGCTTGCGCTTTACATTCAAAGTCCCGCGATCGAGCGCGCCTATTCCGTGCCTCAGATGATCTGGCTGCTGTGTCCCCTGATCCTCTACATCATCATGCGGATCTGGATCCTGGCCCGCCGCGACGAGATGCACGAGGATCCGATCGTGTTCATTTTGAAGGACTGGCGCAGCCAGCTGATGATCGGGTGCGGCGCGCTTCTGTTTCTTGTCGCCGCTGTCTGGTGAGCCCCATGAACGCACATGTTGAAAGCTGGGGCGGGTTGAGCGTTGAAACCTCCGGATTGTTGAAGCCGGAGGCTTTCCTCGATGACACGCGCGCATCCGGCGGTGCACTGCCCTACGGCAATGGCCGCAGCTACGGCGACAGTTGCCTGAATGCTGCCGGCGTCGCGATCGCCACACGATCAGCCCGCAGGATCCTCTCGTTTGACGAGACGACGGGCCTGCTGGAGGCCGAGGCCGGATTGCTGCTCTCCGAGCTCATCGATGCGGTCGCTCCGAAGGGATGGTTCCCCGCCGTCTTGCCGGGAACGCAATTCGTCACGCTTGGTGGTGCCATCGCGAACGACATCCACGGCAAGAACCATCACCGAAAGGGAACGTTCGGCTGTCACGTGACCGAGATACATCTGGACCGGACGGACCGAGGAGCGCTCGTCATCAGACCGGGAGATGCAACCGGTCTTTTCGAAGCGACCGTTGGCGGTCTCGGCCTGACCGGCCTGATCCGCAAGGCAACTGTCCAGTTGATGCGCGTCGGGGCGTCGTCGATCAGGCAGGAGACGACCCGCTTCAATGATCTCGAAGAATATTTCGGACTTGCTCAGGCAGTTGACGACCGGCACGAATATGCCGTTGCCTGGCTCGACTCGATCAGCAGGGGACGGCGTTTCGGACGCGGACACCTGATCGCGGGCGATCATGAAACGGAGGGCGGACACCCGGCTTCCGGGAGTGCGTCCCCGCTCAAGGTGCCGTTCACGCCGCCGGTCACCCCGTTGCAGGGACCGTTTCTCCGGCTGTTCAACGAAACCTACTTTCGCGGCGCACCGGCGGGTGTTTCCACCCGGACGGTCGGGTTTGAAAAGTTCTTCTTCCCGCTGGACCGGATCGGGCGATGGAACCGCCTCTACGGTCCGCGTGGCCTGCATCAGCACCAGAGCGTCATCCCGGAAGAGGCCGGTTTCGAGACGGTGAAGAAGCTGCTGGAGTGCACGCAGGCAAACCGGCACGGTTCGTTCCTGACGGTGCTGAAACGGTTCGGGCAGGTCCGAAGCCCGGGCTTCATGAGTTTCCCGCGTGCCGGCTACACGCTGACGCTGGACTTTCCTGACAAGGGCAGCCCGACCCTGCGGCTTCTTCAGGAACTGGATGAAATAACCCTTGCGGCGGGCGGGGCAATCAATCCCTACAAGGATCGCAGAATGTCATCTGCGACATTCAAGGCATCGTTTCCCGACTGGCAAAAGCTCGAGACCCTGCGCGATCCGGCGCTGCTTTCGGATTTCTGGCGCAGAACGGCCTTGAACTAGGAGGTTGTTATCAAAGAACAATTGAAATCAAATAAAAATCAATTCATTAAAGTAACGAATCGTTATTCATACGAAGGTGGGTAAATAAAAAGAGTTTCGAATTAATCTAATCTAATCGAATTGACGGGATAATCCGAATGATACACAGCGCGCGCGGAGACGGCCTTGCATGAATACCTACCTGCCTTTCATTCTGTTCACGGTTCTGACAAATGCCGCTGCGCAGATCATGCTGAAATACGGCATGACCCAGATCGGTGACTTCAGCTCGCTGCACAGCAATCTGGTCGTCAAACTGCTACAGGTTGTCTTTACGCCATTCGTGTTCCTCGGACTGTGTACCTTCGTGATTTCCATGGCGTCGCATCTCTACGTCCTGTCCAAGGTTGAGCTGTCCTACGCCTATCCGTTCCTGTCGCTCGCTTACGTCGTCGTCGCCGTCTACGCCTACTTCATCTTCCAGGAAGACCTGAACGCGATGCGGGTTTTCGGGATCGCGCTGATCTGCGTCGGCACGGTCTTCATCGCGCAGGGTGGCTCGAAACAGGACGCGGTGGTGGCGCAGGCAAAGGTTCAAACAGCTTCTCTTGAGGAGACCTCGAAGTGAAACATATCCTCTTTGGTGGCGACGGGTTCGTCGGCCGGCAGCTCGCGAAACGCCTTGCTGAAGAAGGCGAAGAGGTGATTGTCGCCGATATCGCGGATACGAACAGGCACATCTATGCCAAGGCGCGTTTCATCGACTGCGACGTGACGGACCCGGAGGCGATTGCCGCGGTGCCGATGTCGGGCGACGACATGGTCTATAACCTCTCGGCGAAAATGCTGTCGCCGATCCAGGTGCGCGCGAAGCGGCACGACTTCTTCTATCCGGTCAACTACCACGGCACGAAGAACATCATCGAAGCGATGGACCGCGCCGGAGCCGGCAGGCTCGTGCACTACACGACCGACATGGTCTACGGTCACACCGTCACCTATCCGATGACGGAAGATCACCCGGTCTCACCCCTTGGCGAATATGGCCAGTCGAAGCTGGATACCGAAACGCTTGCGCAGGAGTGGCGGCAGCGCGGCATGGACATCACGCTGTTCAGGCCGCGCCTCATCATCGGGCCGGGCCGTTTGGGCATCCTGACGAAACTCTTCAAGCTGATCGACCTCAACCTGCCGGTCCCGATGATCGGTTCGGGCAAGAACCCCTATCAGTTCATTTCCGTCTATGACTGCGCCGATGCGGCTTACAAGGCCTGGAAGGCCGGTGTCCCGAACGAGGCTTATAACCTCGGGTCGATCGATCCGCCGCCTGTGAGGAAGCTCCTGGGGGATCTCGTCAAGCATGCGAATTCAAGGTCGCTCCTCGTGCCGACCTGGGGCTTCGCGGTCAAGCGGACGCTCGACCTGCTCGACGCGCTGAACATGCCGATCATGGACCCGGAACAGTATCTGATCGCGGACGAGATGTGCGTTCTGGATGTTTCCAAGGGCGAGCGGCAGCTCGGCTGGGTTCCGGCGTACCGGGACGAGGACATGCTGATTGCAGCCTACGACGAATACCGCGCGCAAAAAGACAGTGGCACCGGCGTCGGACAGGGCACCGCCCAGCCGGCAGAATAGGAATTCCTGATGATGCAGAACACCGCACTCCGTGACGACTTCGAGCATTCCGGTGCAGACCTGCCAGATCCCGGCAAGCCGGACCTGATCACGGTCGAAGAGGCCAAGGCGCTTGACGCGGCGACAATGGCGGATCTCTTCAAGGAGCACATCAATCCCGGCCAGTTCCATTTCATGAAGCTGCTCGGGTTTCACAAGGTGAAGATCGAGACGGCCGAAGGCATGTACTATGTCGATCAGAACGGCCGGAAGATCCTCGATTTCTTCGGCGGGTTCGGATCGCTGGCACATGGCCACAATCATCCCAGAGTGATCGCGGTGCGCCAGAAGTTCCAGGAAGAAGGCCGCCACGAAATAGCGATCGCCTTCCTGTCACAATACGCCACGGCGCTCGCAAAGAACCTGGCCGCCTGTTCGCCCGGTGAACTGGACATGGTTTTCCTGGGCTCCTCCGGGTCTGAGGCCATGGAAGCGGCGGTCAAGGTGGCCGAACGCGCGTCAGGCCGGAAAAACTGCAAGATCGTGCACGCAGCCAACTCTTTTCACGGCAAGACCAAGGGCGTTCTGTCGATCACGGATTCCGATCTGTATCAGGGCGATTTCAAGCTCGTCGACAATCACATCAAGGTTCCGTTCGGCGATCTGGACGCCCTGACCCGGGCGATTGAAGCCGATCCCGATATCGGTGTGGTCGTTCTGGAAACGATCCAGGGCGGTGGCGGCATCATCTCCGCACCGGAAAGCTACTGGAAGGGCGTTCGCGCGCTGTGCGACAGGCACAACGTCCTTTGGGTCGCGGACGAGGTGCAGTGCGGGTATGGCCGCACCGGAAAGTTTTATGCCTTCGAACACTATGGCGTGGTTCCGGACGTGACCGCGCTGGCGAAATCGCTTGGCGCCGGCAAGGCGGCCGTGGGCGCGATGATCGCGAAACGCGACGTCTACATGAAGGCCTACGGGTCTCCGAAGACGGCCATGATCCACGCCCAGGCGACGTTTGGCGGGATCGGCGAGGCGAGCATCACGGCCATAGAAGGTCTGAATGTTCTCTACGACGAAGACCTTATCGAAAACGCCGCACAGGTCGGTGCACACCTGATTTCCCGTCTGAAACAACTGCAGCAGAAATATCCGAAGATCATCAAGGACGTGCGCGGTGAGGGGCTGATGGTCGGTCTCGAGTTCCAGGACTTCTCGAGGACCATGCCGGTCGTGCTGCGTCCGATGCTGTCTCTGCTGGACGAAAAGCTGAAAGGGTCGCTGTCCGGCTTTATCGGCGCGCAGCTTTTGCGGGACTACGACATCCTGGTGGCCTTCACGGAGTACAATCGCAACGTGATCCGCCTGGAGCCGCCACTCGTGTGCACGGCAGAGAATGTCGACACGTTCTGCGATGCCCTCGACGATCTTCTGTCCAAGGGCATTGTCAGCATCGTCAACGGCTTCATCAAGTCGCAGGCAGCCTGACCAGCCAGTCGGCATCTTGGGAACCAGATGAAGAAACCCGCTCCATCGCGAGCGGGTTTTTTGCTTTGCCGGGCAATATGCCCGCGCATCTTCCCTGCGAGGCCGGGCCAAAGCCGGAGCGGAAACTACACCTTTTGCGCGCAAAGACGAAATTGTGCCAGGTCGTTAACCATATTGACAAAAATTAGTTAAAAATTTGAAATATAATGATTTTTAAGAACAAAGAGTTCTGTACGCGTCGCCGTTGCTATGTTAAGAAACAGTTAAGATACAACTAAAAATTCGAAAGAGCCTCGCAGAAGGCTCGAACCCAACTGATCCAGGGCACGTCACGCATCGGTAGGAGTACCACATGAGAATCTTTGAACTGGCCGTAGCGGCTGCAGTTGCATTGCCGCTGGCTTTTGCCGGTGCGGCAAATGCCATGACGGTCACAGGCGACATCACCGAGGGCGGCCCGAACCCGCGCAACACGTTTCCGGGCGCAGACCTCGCCACCCCCGTGGGTGATTTCGGCCAACCCGACAACAGGGCTTTTCTTGAGCTCGACGGTGGCAACATCAATATCTTCGGCACGATCCAGCACAGAAACGACAATCTGTATCAGGACGCCTGGACGATGGTCGTGAAGAAAGTGACCGAAATCACGTTCTTCTGGGCACCGCATGAAGACAAGAACGGCACTTTCTCTGGCAGCCTTGTCTCCCCGTTCGGTGTTTTCAACTTCGGTCCGGATGCACTGGCCAACGGTGGAACGGTCGACAACAGCGAAACCGGCAGCGTCGTGCTCGGCACGTTGCTTCCGAACGTGGAATACGATTTCAGCGTTGATGCGACCACGTGGGGCACGGCGAAGGAATTTGGTCACTGGCAGGTCAATGCGACGGTCGTACCGCTGCCGGCCGGCGGCATCTTGTTGCTGACGGCTCTTGGTGGCATGGCGGTCTTCCGGTCGCGCAAGAAGGCCTGAGCCGGCGCTCACCTGTTGTTTGCACGCGGTCGGTTGACCGACCCGTGAGTGAAAGTAAAAACGCCGCCCCTTCGGGCGGCGTTTTTTTGTCTGTCAATGCAGTGAATGTGCTCTCATGGACCTGCCCGGTTGTCGCGGGCGTTTTCAAGTGAAAACACCGGCTTCCAGATCTCCATCAGGACCACCAGCAGCGGCAGCATGTAGGGCAGGTAGATCCGGTCGTCCGGGAGCGGGAAGGTGACGAACTTGCCGCCGATGCACAGCGTGATGGCGATAACCGCCGTCCATTGTCCCTTGGTGACGTTTGCGCCGTTGCGCAAGAGCAGTGCGAAGCCGAGGAGGAAGATCGCCAGCACCATCAGCCAGTTGAAGGCCTGCACGGTCCGGGCGAGATTGACCACAAGCGCCTTGACGTAGAGGACTGCGTTGAAGGCCGGGTCGAAGCCGCGCATGTCGTCCTGGTACTCGACATTCGAGAAATAGAAATGCGGCCACCAGCCCGGATGATCGGCGGAACTCGTGATCGGGAAATAGAGCAACAGCGCCCCGGCAAAGAGAGCGAGGTAGATCAGCCGGTCCCTGCCGACGGCGAGCGCGGCAAGTAAAAGCGCGAAGAAAAGCAGGAGCCCGTCCGGCCGGACCAGAAACATCATGAACAGGAAGGGGGCGGCAAGAAGAGGCCGCTCGCGGCAGACGAAATAAAGCGCCGGCAACGCAAAGGCCGCCATCATGAGGTCCGGCGTCGCCTCGCGCGCCGAAAAGGTGTATCCGATCAGCATTGCGGCCGGGCCGATGATCATCAGACCCTGGACGAAGTTCTGCCGGGCACTCCAGAAGAGAATGAAGAGCCCGATGGCCGCTGCCGAAACGGTTGAGATGATCGTTGTCGCATGCACCCGGTCGGTCACGGTTGCAAGCTGCTTGATGGCTTCGATGTAGCCGACCTTGACCCGGAACATCGGAAAAAGCGACACGAAATGCTCCGGCTGTTCGTACTGATTGACCCGGTAGGGGATGCTGGCCGTGATCTTGTAGAACTGCAGATCGGAAGCCGCTTCCTTCACTTCGCCATAGGCCAGCTTGTGAATGTCGTCCGGGCTTTCAAGCTGATCTTCGGCAGCGATCCCGACATAGGCCAGAATGTCCCAGTTATAGACCGGGTTGAAATAGGCAAGGGCAAGCGTGCCCAGCACGATCAGTGAGAAAACGCCTACCGAGAAGGCGTTCACCACCTCTTTCGAAACGACTTTTTGCGTCGCGTGGAGGACCGTTTCAAAACGATCGCCGAAGGTGTTCGTCAAGGACATGGCTCGAATGTGTCTTTCCGGTTGATTGGGCGCATGACTGCCGGTCCCCCGTCGCGCCGCCACAAAAGCCAGCCTGGTGCGGCTCGCATCCGCGATTGGCAACAACTCCAAGTAGCGGTCGATGGCGAGAGAATAGCGCCGGCGGCCTAATATCGCCTTAACCGGATCGATTGCAGGTGGGCGACAGGCGACGCAAGCCGGGTGCTACGTTGCTTTCAGGCCGCGCAAACGATCGCGGACGCTGGTCAACACCGGTTCGTACTCGGATTTCGGAACCGTGCGAAACGCTGCCAGCGCGCCGAGATAGACCACGGCGGCAGCGCTCACGGCAACCAGAAGTCCGGCAATGCCGTCGAACCTGGACAAAACGAGCGTGGCGGTGCCGGCACAAAGCAGGGCGGCGCAGATGCATTTCAGCAGCGCAAACACCGGGATCTTCAGCTGGAGCACGCGCCTGCAATAGATGCCGAGGATCAGGAGAAGCAGCACGCTTGCCGCTGCACGCGCAATCGCCGCTCCGATCGGACCGAAGGCGGGAACGATCAGGAGGAGCGCGACAGTGGTGATTGCGCACCATGCAATCGTCATGCGCAGCTCGTCGGCGCTGCGATCCTTGGCAAGGATCGCTCGGGAAATCACGGAGGAAAGCGCTTGCGCGATGGAAAAGCCGAGAAGGATCACGGCCGGCCAGACGGCAGGGCGGAAGTCTTCGCCGAAGACGAGGGGTATCAGTTCCGGCGCGATCGAGGCACCACCGATCGCGATTGGCGCAATCACGATTCCGAGCCAGCGTATCGTGCCCTCGAAGGCAGCCCGGATGGCCCTGTCGTCCTTTTGATCGTGGAGCACGCCGAATTGCGGAATAACGAATGCCAGGCTGAAAATCGCGAATTGCGCCACCATGCCCGACATGGTCAGCCCGATCGCGTAGTAGCCGACCTGGGTGAAGGTGAAAAAGAAGCCGATGACCGCGAGTTCGATGCGCGCGCCGAAAAGCGCGAATATGCTGCCCGAAAACCAGTTGTTGCGCGCGTAGAGCGCCACGTCGTTCGGCAGTTTGCGATCCGGGGGAGGGGGGCCGCCGATATATCGCCGGAGATCGAGTGCCTGCGGCAGATGACGGGTCGCATGGCCCAGGATGGCGCCGACCGGGCCAAGCACGAAGGCGCCTGCGAAGACCAGCACAGGTTGGACGAGACAGCCGACAAGGGTCATCGCCGCCGTCCGATCGAATTGGCCGAGACCCTGACCGGCACCGATGGCCATTGTTGCGTAAGCGTAGCTGAGGAACAGGACGGTCGTCGCGATCCAGACCATTGATCCCGGCATGTTGTCCTGGCTCTGCTGCCAGAGGGCGTAAAGCAGGATACCGCCTGCCATCAGCCCGGTTGTCAGCACGAAACGTCTGAGCAGGTTCCGGAAAAGCGGGCTCTTCCTGACGTCCGCGTCCGCATCGCGGGCAATGAAGCGAAGTGTGGCCTGCGGCATCCCGAAATCCGAGACCACGGTCGCGACAGACATGAACCAGAGCGCATATGCGACAATGCCCGTGCCTTCGACACCAAGCGTCCGCGCGACAATGATGCTGCACACGAAACCCATGAGCATGGACAACATGCCCGCGGAGGTGTTGATGACCGACATTCGCAGCATGGATGCCATTGGATCGCGCTTCGTGTCCCTGTCTCCGCTCCTGTTGACGAGCGGCCCGTTCTTGCGACGGAGAGTTTGCATCGCCGGAGTGGACCTGTTCGCGGCGATCGGCTCATGGGAGCTCCGATACGATGAATATCGGAATTCGCTTAAGATTTGATGAGCGGTTGATCCTGGTCGAGGCAAAGCAGATGATTGGCGACATCCTTCCAGTCAAGCACGCCCGATGCCTCATCGGTGAATGTCGACCCGAGGGCCGCCGTCATTGCCGAAACGATGGAGTCGGGGTCGCCGGGCTCATATCCGTGCCGGTTGATCTTGTTGCCAACAGCGAAGACCGGGCAGATTGCCGGCAGTCTCAGGTACTCGTACTGCATCAGTTTGAGGCTTGAATCCGCGAGATAGGCGGCATCCGCGCGCTGCCTGTAGGGCGCAACGCCCGCGTTCGCGTGTTTCAGGTACGGCAAGGTGTCCCGAAAGGGCATGCGGCCGTATTCGGTGACATTGTTGAATGTGCCTTCAATGCCGGGTGTGCCGATGAGGTGGAAATGAACATCGGGAAACGCATCCGCGGCGACGTCGAAAAAGGACGCATCAAACAGCATGGACCCGACCGTCGCGACATTGCGGCCCGTTTCATACGGGCTTGCGGATATTCCGTCGAAGTCGGCTTTCGACACCCCGTGCGGAACGAAATAGACAGGACAGCCGAAGTCCTGAAAGTGCGGCGCCATCGCCCGGGCCACGACCACGATGCTGTCGATTGCCTGCCTGTCGCGGTAGAGCTGTTTCGATATGAAGGTGTGCGCTCCGATCGTCTCGAGCAGATCCGCCACGAAATAGATTATTTTCGAATTTGGCGCTGACCTGCGGATACGACCGATCAGGGCCGCGGAAATCCCGGATTCCACGACAATCAGGTCTGCATCGCGCGCCGCGTCGTCAAGCGCCTTGCACGCGGATCGGATCCACCAGCGAAACAGGGTGTCGGTCAGGCCTTCGAACTTGCCGAGACCTCTGCCGAACGGATGCACCGGAGAACGCCAGAGATAGCAATCGATGCCATCCACGGTCTGCCAGGCATTGGCCCGGCCAAAGAGATTTTTCCGATGATCGTCGCTCACCATCGAAAGCGCACTGAAGCCGACGGAAAAGAACTGAACGGCTGCACCCAGATCCCGAAAGGCATCGGCAAGGAAGTGCCGGCCTGCGCGCCAACCGGTCCTGTAGTCGTGTCTTGAGATCAGGAGGATCTTCTGTCCGGTCACGAATGTCTCCCTGCGCACGATCGGGTGGCTTTGCCGTTAAGTCAGAAATTAACGCTTGTGTGCTTAAACGCGCTTCATACCGTTTGCATGCGCCCCGCATGCGCTGTGGAGACAATGACCATGTTCGTGTTGACAATGGTTTAAGGAGTGGGGTTTCAGGTAATCGAGATGGATAGTGTTGCGGCCGGTCCGAAGAAACATGCGAGTGTCAAACACAGGATGCAGCGTATCTTCTGGAGATTGATCTCCGTCTTTCCGGACAAGATCTATCTGACCTGGAAGTATTTCTCGATCTTCGGCCGCTTTCCCGACTGGAAATCGCCGGTCCGGTTTTCCGAGTATCAGCAGATTCGGAAGCTGGAAGACCGCAATCCCCTCTATTCCAAGGTCGTCGACAAGGCGGATGCCAAGGGCTACATCACCGAGCGGGTCGGTGACACGGTCGTGATCCCGACCTACTGGGTGGGCACCGATCTGGGATCAGTCGACTGGAAAACGGTGACGCTGCCGGCGGTTGTCAAACCGACCCACGCAAGCGGTGCCGGATTTTTCCTGCGCGGGCAAAGCGACATCGATGACCTGATGAAGCAGAGGCCGGAAGCCGAATGGCTGTCCGCCGACCATTCGCGGATCAACCGGGAATGGGCCTATTCCAACGTCGAGCCGCGCATCATCATCGAGAAGTGTATCGGTGAACCCGGTGAACTCCTGAGTGACTACCGGTTCTACAGCTTCAACGGCAATGTCGTGCATATCGAAGTTCGCACGCCCCGGCCTGACGGCATGTATGAAAGTGTCTATTCACCGGATTGGGAACGCCTTGCCGTTCACATGAACTATTATCCCCTGCTTGCAGAAGAATTGCCGAAGCCCGGCAAGTTCGACGCCATGCTTGAGATCGCGCGGTCCCTGAGCCAGGGACTGGGATTTGCCAGAATAGATCTCTACAACACCTCGGAAGGGATTTTCGTGGGTGAGATCACGCTCTATCCGAGCGGCGGTTTCGAGACGTTTGTTCCGGACAGCTACGACTTCAAGCTCGCGCGCTACTGGGACGAATTCGTCACTCAGTAATACCAAACGTCATAGATAGAAACCCATTTCACCGGGATTGTTTTCCCATTCAGGCTTAATCAAGTATTATGACCGGCGACGAATACATCGCAACGGTATTGCATTTTTTTTACTTTGATTTTTTTTCGAATTTTAAGACCCGGTCAGCATACTTCGTGAGTCTGTAACGCAGTTCGACGGTCGATACCCGGCCTTGCGCGATGACGGGGAATGGAATGAACATGCTGACTGAAGTGGATCCGGCTCACCGACTTGAATCGAACGTTCGCAGCTATGTTCGCAGTTTTCCCTTCCTGGCCAAGTCGGCATCCGGCAGCACGATCGTTGCCGAGGACGGCACCGAATACATCGACTTCCTCGCCGGTGCGGGTGCCCTGAACTACGGACACAATTGCAAGGTCATCCGAAACGCGCTGGTCGGCTACCTGTCCGACGATGGCATTACCCACAGCCTCGACTTCGCGACGGTCGCAAAGAACCGGTTCATCGACGCGTTCGACCGGTTGATTCTGCAGCCGCGGGGCATGAGTTTCCGGTTCCAGTTCTGCGGTCCGACGGGTACGAATGCTGTCGAGGCTGCGATCAAGATCGCGCGCAAGGTGACCGGAAGACGCGATATCCTGGGCTTTACTCACGGGTTCCACGGCATGACGACCGGCTCGCTGCAGCTCACGGACAACCCTTATTACAAGGAAGGTCTCCCGGATCTCGAGCAGCAGGTAATCACACGGCTGCCCTTCTGCGCGTCCTCCGAAGACCAGGAAGCCTCGATTGCGGCTATTGCCGAGATCCTTCAGTCCAGGTCGGACGGCGGGACCGCACCCGCGGCAATCATTGTCGAACCCATCCAGGGAGAGGGCGGCATCAACGTTGCGCCTATATCCTGGCTCAAGGCCCTCGAGGACCTGTGCCGGCAGTTCGGCGTGTTTCTGATCATTGACGACATCCAGATGGGCTGCGGGCGCACCGGCGACTTCTTCAGTTTCGAGAAGGCCGGGATCAGTCCCGACATCGTCGTGCTTTCGAAGTCGATCGGCGGATACGGCCTGCCGATGGCGCTCGTTCTCATGAAGCCTGAGCATGACGTCTGGAAGCCGGGACAGCACAACGGCACGTTCCGGGGCAACAACCTGGCCTTTGTTGCCGCGACCGTGGCCCTGGAGCATTTCTGGAGCGACTTCGAGTTTTATGACGAGGTCAAGGCAAAGGCCGAGCATATCGAGGAAAGGCTCGGTCAGCTTGTCGCAGAGAATCCGGCCCTTGAGCTGAGCTATCGCGGCAAGGGGTTCGTTTGGGGGCTGGAAAGCAGGTCTTCCGCGGACGTCGCGGGCCTGATCCAGAAGATGAGTTTCGAGCGCGGCCTGATCGTCGAGACATGCGGCCGTCATGACCAGGTCCTGAAATTTCTGGCACCATTGACGAGCACGCTGAAGGAACTCGATCAGGGTTTCGATGTCCTCGAAGACGTCTGCGCCGTCCTCAACGCCCGGCAATCCGGCACGGATCTCGGCCACAGGAGAGCCGCGGCAGGCTAGGGTACGGTCCCATAAATGAAGCCATTTTGCCGTCCTTCGGATTTGGCCGTTTTGACCATCTGCATCGTCGCGAAAGGCTTGAAAATGAAACACATTTCCTGCGCTTTCGCTCCTCGCAGTTGGTCAAAACGATCCAAACCAAATTGACTTCATTTATGAGTCCGTACCCTAGGGTCAGGACAAAGGGCCACGGCCAAATGATCCAGATTGGCCAGAAGAAGCTCTAACGGCCGGTCGACCCGCATTGCCCGGTTGATATATCTCCAGACGCGTCCCCGGATGTGTCGCTGGCCAGGAAAGGTGCTAGCACCTCCATCTGCGCCCGGTTCTGTCCATCGACAGGCTGCAGCGACAGGGGATAGTTGCCCCACCAGTCACCGGCTGCCCAGGCGGTCCACCCGATCCAGGTATCGCTGGTGTCGTTCAGGTAGCCCACCATGTCCCGGAGACCCTGGAGGCACTCCTGTGATGCGGTGCCGCCGAATTCACCCACGAAGCCCTTGTAGCCATGCTTTTCCATCCAGGCCGCGACCTGCTTCAGGGCGTCAATCGCATCATCGGCGCGTGGACAGCTGTCATGCGTTCCCGAGTAGTCTTCGTCGAGATACTGGTGAACCTCGAAGGCGAAATTGTCCTGCGGGTCGCGAATGGTCTCGGCATGTTCTGCATTCGAACCGCCCTCCTGCGGGTCGAACCAGTGTGAGGCCCCGGTCCATATTGTGCCGGGCACGAGCACCAGCTGGTTCGAGCCGGCTTGTCTGATGGCGTCGAGGCCGGCTTGCGCGGCTTCGAACCAGGTCTTTGCCAGGATATCCGCCGGCTCGTTCATCAGACCGAGGACGACCTTGTCGTTCGACGCGAAATACGGCGTCAGCCGCCGCCAGAAATCACCCAGCGCGTCCGCGCTGACCACGCCGTTCCCGATCCTGTCGCCGCGGTATTCGGCGTAGTTGTGCAAGTCGAGAATGACTGTCAGGCCCCGGCTTGTCGCCCCCTGAACCGTGACCTGCAGCCGCGCGAGTTCAGCCGGGTCGAAATCTCCGAAGAGCGCCGGCTGCAGCCGCTCCCAGCGGAATGGCAACCGGATCGCCGTCATCGATTCAGCCGCCGCCCAGTCGAGTGTCGTATCGGAGGGGTAGATGTACCCTTCGCCATATTTCGCATCCGGCCCGCCGAATTCGGCACCTGCAATGTTGACGCCGCGCAGGCAGCCGGTTGCCTGAACCGCTGTTCCGGAGAGCGCGAATATGAGTGCAAACGAGGTGAGCACGCGGACCGGAGCGCTCGCTCCTGTCCGGCGTGAGAAAAAGCGAACGTGTCGGGTCGGATGGTTCTGTTGCACGGAGGCCCTATCGGTTCCCGGATGATGGGTTGGATAAAGATCTTGTTGACAGGCAGGTGATAATGTCAATCCGGACACAGGCAGACAACACCCCTCAACCGGATCATTCAAATGGACGCAACAGGTCAGCGAGGCAACGTTCACGACGCTGCGCCGGCCCTTTCAGGCAAGTCCGTCGTCCATGTTGTCAGGCAGTTCTCTCCGAGCATCGGAGGGCTGGAGGATGTGGTCAAGAACCTGGCGCTTCAGCAAAAGGACCGGTTTGCAGACGTCAAGGTCGTGACGCTGGACCGTCTCTTTACCGACCCCGCCACCAGGCTGCCCGGCCATGAAATGATTGACGGCATTGATGTCGTGCGCATCCCGTATCGCGGCAGCTCGCGGTATCCGATCGCGCCCTCCGTTCTGGGCGAGATTTCGAACGCCGACCTGGTGCATGTTCACGCGATCGATTTCTTTTACGACTTCCTTGCCCTCACGAAACTTATTCACCGCAGGACGCTCGTCGCTACAAGCCACGGCGGGTTTTTCCATACGCGAAAGTTCGCCCGGCTGAAAAAGGTCTGGTTCAACACGCTGACGCGTCTGTCGACGCACCAGTACGACGCGCTCGTGTGCTGCAGCGGCAGCGACCTGGAGCTGTTCAACCGGATCGCACCCCGGAAGACGTCATTGATCGAAAACGGGGTCGACGTCGGCAAATTCGGGGATGCAGCAGCGCACAAGCCGCGGAAACGCTTGCTGACGCTTGGCCGTTTTTCCGCCAACAAGCGGCTGGATCGCTTGCTGGATGTGATGGCAACGCTGTGCGCCACGGACCCGGGTTGGCATCTGGACATTGCCGGCATGGAATCCGATCTGACCGGCGGCCAGCTTTTGGACATGGCCGAGGCACGTGGACTTTCAGAGAGTGTCGCAGTTCATGTCGGGCTTTCGGATGCCGGATTGAAGGCGCTGGCCGCGCAGAGCAGTTTTTTTGTCAGCGCCTCGGAATACGAGGGCTTCGGGCTCGTTCTGATCGAAACAATGAGCGCCGGTCTGCTGCCCGTCGTGGAGGCGAACGAAGCCTTCAGCGCCGTTGCACGCAAACACGAAATCGTCCGCACGGTCGACTTTGCCGACTGCCACCGGGCGGCTGATGCCTTGAAGGCCCGCTTCCAGGACCTGCGCGAACAACCTGACCTGCGCGAGAACGCCATCACCGCGGCGAGCGGTTATGGCTGGTCCGCCAAGGCACGCGAATATGAAGATCTTTACAGGGCCGTGATCCCGGCCTGAGCCCGGGCAAGCTGCACCCTGCTACCTGACATCATGAGCTGTGGCGGCCGCGGGCATCAACTGAGGCCCGGTTCCCGGCCCGCATCACGTCTGCAGCGCCTGCCGCGACCCAGAACAGGGCGGCCAGCTTGATGGAATAGAACGAATTGGAAATCGTCATGAGCAGCGCGATATAGGTCGCCGCGAGTGCCTTGAACTGGATGGCGCGCTGATCTTCGATCGGTGCGAACATGTAGGCGGTCCAAAGCGCCATCAGCCCGACGGCGCCAATCTGTGCAAGCGAATAGGCAAAGCCGTTGTCGGCGAGGAACGGGATGTTCCTTTCCACGCCGAACAGGATCTCCGGTGTAACCTTCTGGAGCAACTGGCTGGCATGAAGCAGGCGTCCTCCCAGATCGTCCGTCCAGCCAATGGTCGTGGACCATCCGCCATAGAGCGCAAGGGCGAACAGCACCAGGAGCGGCAGTGCCCACCAGCTGACCCGGGGCAGAATGCGCCCCAGTATGGCGGCGGCGATCAGCGCAAAACAGACGAGCATGCCGAAGCGGGCGTCGGGCAGAACGACTGCCACGAAGGCCGCCAGGAACATCAGCATGCGGTGCCGCATACCGCTTCTGAACAGCGCCCAAAGGCACAGGAACGCGCCGAAATTTCCCATCGTTACGGGTTCGAGAAACACCGAGGACGCGCGCACGTTGCCCAGAAAGGCGAGGAAATTCCGTCCGCCGATGCGCGTACTGGAAACGAACAGGTTGGATCCTTCGACGAAATTTGCATCGGCGGTCAGCGTTCCCCGCGCGACATAGTAGTCGAATATGCTGACGATGCGCGTGTAGATGTCCAGAAAGAGGAACTCGAAGAAACCGACCGCAAGAACAAGGATCGTGCAGATCCAGACCAGCCTGTCGGCGTCCTCGATCCTCCTGATGTTCCGCCCGATCATGTAAAACACGATCGGGATCAGGAAATCGCGAATGGCCTTGAGATCCAGCTCGGGGCGCAGCGCCAGTATCAGGCCCATGTAGCTGAAGTAGAGCAGCAGGAGCAGCAACAGGACGCTGTTGCGGCTGAAGACGAGGAACAGGGCCGCGGACAGCAACGCCATTTCGCAGAGAATGACAAGGCTCTCGGATATCCGGAAGGCGTTTGTGTTTACAACGGCCAGGGCGAAGTTGAAAAGCAGCGTGCCGGCAACGACCGCATAGACGCAACGGAGCCAGAGACGGTACTGCGCCGCGTTCTGCAGCTGTGGTGTCGGCCAGGACTGGCTCTGGTCATACGGGGTTGAGTACGACATTTCCGACGATCCGGTCGAACCAGGGTTCCAGGAAAGCTGCGGCGTGCTCGAATTCGGCCGAGTTGGTGTTACCGACGGCGGTGATCAGGACGATGCAGTCGCAGTGCCGCAGGAGAACCGGAAGCATCGGGCTCTCGTCGATATGCCCGGCATCGATGAGGAGGATGTCTTCTTGCGAGGATCCGAGATCCGCTCCGGAGGCGTATTTCTTGCGGGTGTCGATCTGTTCCACGCTGAGGTAGCCGGACAGTCCGTGACCGTAGCCGGTATGCATCGGCGGTACCGTTTCCCGCGTGCCGCCGAGTTTGGCAACGGCCTGGCTGAAAGCCTCGATCCGCGAATTCCGGGAAACCGGTTTTGCCTGCATCTCCTGGGCAGTGCCGCGTCCGGGAGATGTATGCGCAAACAGGATGTCTTCGCCCATGTCGTGCAGTTCTTCCGCAACACCGCGCACGAAGCCCGCGGTGTTGCCGGTCCGTCCGACCGAAAGCGCAAGAATGTTCGCCGGACGATTGTGGTCGATCGCATGCCGGAGCGCGTAAGCCACCCGTGCGCGTGCGATCGCGGACTTGTTCTGTTCGAAGGATTGCGGCTTGCCGAACAGGCGCGGCGACGGGATCCGCGTGGAGACGCCTCTTGCGGACGGGTTGTTCAGGTTGGCGAGGATCGGCGCGCCGGTCTGTGCAACCAGCTGCCGCTCCGTGACCATCGGTCCTTTAAGGACGGTCAGGGCGACGGCGCCTGAGGCAGCGACGGCAAATCCGAAAACCAGAGCCGCGGCGAGCACGACGATCTTCCGGGGGCCATTGGCGTTGGTCGGCACAGGGGCCTCGGACAGGATGCGCGTCGAATTCGTGTCGACGTCGGGCAGTTCTTCCAGCTCCCGGGAGCGTTTGAGAAAGGCTTCGTAGACGGCCCGGCTCGCGTCGGCTTCGCTCTGCAGCTGGCGCAATTCGATCAGGGCCTTGCCTTGAAGACTGTTTTGCGATTGCAGGTTCTTGGACTGGAGTTCGAGTGCATTGACCGTTGACTGCGCCTGTTCAAAGCGGCTGCGCACGGCCTGCTTGATGCGTTGCAATTCACTCTTGATTTCCCGCTGCGTATTGGCGAGCTGAGAGCGCAGTTCACGAAGCGTCGGGTGATTGGCACCAAGGGTGGTCTCGGCTTCCGCGACCTGCTGGGCGACCCTTGCATTCTGGACGCGCAACGAACTCAGGACGGAGTTCCCGGAACCGGACGGCACGGTTCCCGCTTCGACATCGGAGAGCGTCAGTGGCGCCATCTGGTCGTAGAGCGCCTTGGTGCGCTCAAGGTCGACGCGGGCATCCGTTATCTGCGTGTTGAGCGCTTCGATCTGCTGGTCGACGATCGACCCGCCGGAGGTGCTGATCAAACCCTGCTGCGCCTTGTAGGCCTCAACGGCAGCTTCCGCCTCTTCTACCCGCGCGCGCAATTGCACGGCTTGTTTCCCCAGTGTCGACCCGGCCCGGGCAAGTGCTTCCGTCCGGCTGCTGCGCGTCTGCTGGATGTAGGCGTTTGCCGTTTCATTGGCGATCGCGGCGGCAAGATCCGCATCCGGATGTGTGACCGTTATGGAAAAGACGAATGAATCGTCACGCCGGTTGACGTCAATGATCTCTCTCAGGCCTTCCAGCGTCGCGGTGCGCACATCGACCGATGACCGCGAGCCGTTCGCCGACCCACCGAGGACAGCGCCAAGCAGTCTTGCCTTCAGGCCGGGTCTCATGAAATCGGCATTGCCGTCCAGTTTCAGCGTATTGGCGACTTCGTTCAGAACCGCGGCCGACAAGATGACGAAAGCCTGGCTGTCGAGATCCATGCCCTGAAGGGCCTGATTGCCGCGAGATCCGGATGTATCCGCTCCGATGATCTGCACGCCTTCGGGCTGGATCAGCAATTCCGCGCTGGTCTGGTAGACCGGTGTCTTGAGGAATGCGTAGGCGAGCGCCAGCACTGCGAACACGATGGGGCACACGATCAGCCAGACGACATGGCGTCGCAATATCGCCGGTATCTCTGACAAGTCTATCATCGTGCGATCGAACTTCGGTTTCGCTTATGCGCCAGCGCGCTTTGCAATTGATCACGCCCTGTCCGTTTTGTCCCCGCGCGATCGGTCATCAGAACGATTGGTAAACAAACATGATTAACGCATCGCAAATGCATGGCCCGATTTCGGGAAAGGCCGGCACCCGTGTGAAAAAACCAACAACGAAATCTATCGAATTTTATCTTTAATGATACGAAGTATTAATAGTAAATATCTCAAGACTTTTCTTATTAAGCTATTTTAATTGTATTCGATCTAAGACAATACGATCCTGAATAAAGATAAGATGAAAAAGTGCATTCGATACAGTATGGCGCTCATTCAATGAACAAGGTGGACTTGAATCTTCCGATCAGAGTCGGGTCGACGGCCATAGGGCCCCTGTCGATTCTGAGGATGAATTCGGAGGAAGCCGTCCAGCTTGTGCAGACGTCCGTCAAGCTGCGCTATCCGATCGAGATTGCCATCTGCAATGCACACACGACCCTGACCGCGCTCGATGATCCGGCCTTTGCGGCAACGCTGCAGGAAATGACGCTGCTGAACGATGGCATCGGCGTCGACCTTGCCAGCCGGTTTCTGAACGGCAAGGGGTTTCCGGACAATCTGAACGGAACCGACCTGGTGCCGGCAATACTGTCCGAAATCGATTTGCCGCTTCGCATCTTTCTGCTCGGTGCAAACGAAACCAGGGTTCAACTGGCGAAGGAGCACATCGAGCGGGTCTATCCCCGTCATCAGGTTGTCGGTGCACGCAATGGCTACTTCGACATGAGCGATTGCGATGCCGTGTGCACGGAGATCAATCGTGCCGCGCCGGATCTTCTTCTTGTCGGGATGGGCAATCCGCGGCAGGAGTACTTCATCGTTCAAAATCGCGCTCATCTGGATGCGACGGTCGCAATCGGCGTGGGTGCTCTCTTCGATTTCATGTCGGGATCGGTGATCAGGGCGCCGAAGATGGTTCAGGCCGCGGGCCTGGAATGGCTGTTCCGGCTGCTGCAGGAGCCGCGCCGGCTGTTCCGCCGCTACGTGGTCGGGATCCCACGGTTTTTCGCTGCGCTCGTCAGGCTGAAATACGGCAAAGCCGAACTCTGAGGTAAAGTTCTAGAACTTTTTCCGGTCCATCAGCTCCTGCGCTTTCTTGAGAACTCCGGTCAGATCCGGCGCGGTTTCAGCCTCCGGCAGCTGTGGCCTGTCTATCATGAGCACCGGCAATTTGAGCGATCGCGCCGCTTCGATCTTCGCATAGGAGCGCTCGCCTCCGCTGTTTTTGGTCACAACATGCGTGATGCCGTGTTTCCGCAGGAGGTCGGCTTCTTCCGAAGAGGATTGCGGCGGGCGCCGGAGGATCAGGTCCCAGCCCGCCGGCAGCGGTTGCTGGGGCGCTTCGATCATCCGGGCAAGGCAACAGATGTCCTCGCGCCATGTGAATTGCCCGATCTCCTTGCGCCCGACGGCGAGGAATGCCCTGGCATGGGCGGGCAGAGCTTGAGCCGCGTCCCGCATGGAATCGAAAAGTATCCAGTCGTCATCGGGAAGCGCTGTCCAGGCTGGTCTCTCGAGCCGGATCAGCGGAAGCCGCAGGGTCCGGCATGCCTCGGACGCATTGCGGCTCATCTGTGCGGCAAACGGATGGGTCGCGTCGATGACGAGCGTGACGTCCTCCGAGCGCAGGAAGTCGCTCAGCCCGGCAATGCCGCCGAACCCGCCAACCCTGGTCGGGACCCCGAGATCCGGCAGATCCTTAACGATCCCGGCAAAGGAAGCCATCACGCGCACGCCGGTAAAACGGTCCGCGAGTTGTTTGGCAAGCTGCCGTGCCTCGAATGTCCCGGCAAGCAGCAGGATGTGGTCAGCCCTCGTCAAAGCCACATTCTCCGAGGATCCTGCCGTCGCGGTCCGTGACCAGGACTTCCAGCGAAATCGGGGCATCCCTGAGGATCTCGCGAACCTCTCTTTTCGTGCGTCTTGCCAGGAGGCTGCTGAGATCGAGCTTTTCCTCACGGGATCTGTCCAGAACTTCCTTCGCAGTGTTCGCGGCCGCCGCTGCCGTGACGAGCGATGGGGAGGCCCCCGCCTCTTCGAGAAGATCCTGCAAGAAAACGAAATCGACGGAGCTACGCCCGGAATGAAGGTCCAGCGCTCCGTTGGCAAGCTTCGAGAATTTCGCGAAGCCACCGGAAAGTGTCAGCCTTTCAACCGGGTGACTGCGCAGGTACTTGAGCAGGCCCCCGGCAAAGTCACCCATGTCGAGGTAAGCTGTTTCGTCGAGCATGTAACGGCTCCGGACGGCGTCTTCCGACGCCGCTCCGGTTGCACCGACGACGTGTTTCAGGCCGATGGCACGGGCCACGTCGATGCCGCGGTGGATCGAGGCAATCCACGCGGCACAGGAAAACGGGCGCACGATGCCCGTCGTACCGAGAACCGACAATCCGCCGACAATGCCGAGCCGCGGGTTCATGGTCTTCAGCGCGAGTTCCGCGCCGCCTTCGATCGAGATTTCGACCTCTGCATCCGGTGCGGCATCCAGCCCGGCTGCGGCCTCCGATATCGCCGTTTCGATCATCCGGCGCGGCACGGGGTTTATGGCGGGCTCGCCGGGGGGGATCGGCAAGCCCGGCCGTGTAACCGTTCCAACTCCTTCGCCTGCCTTGAACCGGACACCTTCACCTGCGGCCAGCAAACGCACGGTGGAGGTGATCAGCGCGCCATGGGTAACGTCCGGATCGTCGCCCGCATCCTTGGTGATCGTGGCGAAGGCCGAACCGTTCGAGACGCCGTGCCGTGTCAGAACGAAATCCGTTGTTCCCCCCTTGGGCAGGGTGATGTCCACCGGATCGGGAAAGGTGCCGGAATGAAGCGCGGTAAACGCGGCCTTCGCCGCCGCCGTTGCGCAGGCGCCGGTGGTCCAGCCTCGTCTGAGTTCTTTCGGCTCGGTCTTCGACATGATCCTTCTATAGCCGAAGTCTTGAAGCGGCGCGCGCCCCGGCCGCGTAATTGACTGAAATGTCGCATTCCTTTCGATTTCTATCGCTGATTTGCTTGGCGAGCGATGATTTGCCGGATACACAGGAACAATGAGCGTGTCCGAACTGAACAACACTCTGCCAAAAGGGCTTCCGGAATTCGAATCCGGCTGGGTATGGCTTGCGGGTGCGGGCCCGGGAGATCCGGGGCTGTTGACGCTGCATGCGGTGAACGGTTTGCGTCAGGCAGACGTCGTCGTCTACGACGCGCTTGTCGACAAGAGCATCCTCGATTGGGTCAGGCCGGGCACCATCACCGACTATGCCGGAAAACGCGGCGGCAAACCGAGCCCGAAACAGCGCGACATCACGTTGAAGCTGATCGACTATGCCCGCTCGGGCAAGCGCGTCCTGCGTCTCAAGGGCGGCGATCCGTTTGTCTTCGGGCGCGGCGGCGAGGAAGCCCTCGGCCTGGTCGAGGCCGGTGTCCCGTTCCGGATCATACCGGGCGTTACCGCCGGGATCGGCGGCCTGGCCTATGCCGGGATTCCCGCAACCCATCGCGACTGCAACCAGACCGTGACGTTCCTGACCGGACATGACCAGACCGGACTGACACCGGATGCCGTCAACTGGGATGGCGTCGCCAGGGGATCGCCCGTCATCGTGATGTACATGGCGATGAAGCATCTGGAGACGATCGCCGGCAAACTCATGTCGTCCGGACGTTCTGAGCACGAGCCGGTGGGCATCGTGTGCAACGCGTCCCTGGCCGGGCAACAGGTTCTCGAAACCACTTTGGGACGCTGTGCCGAAGAGGCGAGATCCGCCGGGATTCAGCCACCGGCCATTGTCTGTGTCGGCGAAGTCGTTCGTCTGCGCGACGGCCTCGATTGGCTGGGTGCGATGTCGGGCAAGGTGCTGAATTCCGATCCGCTCGGCCTCAGGTCCGAAAGCCGCTCGGCAGATGCCGGCTGAACCTGATGCCGGAGCAGCCCGGGGCGTCCTGATCGCGGCTCCGTCCTCCGGGACCGGCAAGACCACGCTGACCCTGTCCCTGATCAGGGCGCTCAGGAATGCCGGGCGCTCCGTCGTCTCCGCGAAATCCGGCCCTGACTACATCGACCCGCGCTTTCATGAAGCTGCGAGCGGCACCCCCTGTCTCAATCTCGATGCCTGGGCGATGGACGCGGCGACGCTGTCTTCGCTGGCGGCCGGGCAGGGGGCAGGGAACGAGCTGATGATCATCGAAGGGGCCATGGGGCTTTTCGACGGAGCCGCGAACGGACGCGGATCGGCGGCGGCACTCGCCGCAACGCTCTCCGTTCCCGTTGTTCTGGTCGTTGACTGCGCCCGTCAATCCCAGTCGGTCGCAGCGCTGGTGCATGGGTTCAGAACTTACCGATCGGACATCGACATTGCCGGGGTGATTCTCAATCGCGTCGGCAGCGCGCGCCATGAAGTCATGTTGCGGACGGCTCTGGCACCCCTCGGCGTTGCGGTTTTCGGCGCGTTGCCGCGGTCCGCGGATCTGTTACTGCCGGAACGGCATCTGGGGCTCGTGCAGGCGTCCGAGCATGCCGACCTGGAGGCGTTCCTGGAAAGGGCGGCAGAGCTTTGCAGCCGGAATGTCGACCTGGCCGCGATTGCAGGTGCCGCCTCGGCGATTGAAGGGAGCCCCTGTGAAAAGGCGGCATTGCCGGCGCCCCTGGGGCAACGGATCGCGGTTGCCCGGGACGTCGCCTTTGCCTTTTGCTATCAGCACCTGCTCGAATTCTGGAGCCGCAAGGGGGCGGAACTCAGCTTCTTTTCACCGCTGGCGGACGAGCGGCCTGATGCGCGCGCGGATGCCGTCTTTCTGCCCGGAGGCTATCCCGAACTCCACGCCGCGGCCTTGGCTGCCGCCGGAAATTTCAAAGCCGGCCTACGCGAGGCCGCACGCGCGGGAAGCCTCATCTACGGTGAATGCGGTGGATACATGGTTCTTGGGCAAGGGCTGGTCGACGCGGATGGTGCCCGCCATGACATGCTCGGCCTTCTGCCGCTGGAAACCTCGTTCGCAAAGCGCACGCGGCATCTCGGATACCGCAAGATCGATCCCCTCGCCGGTCTGCCCTGGTCCACGCCCCTGTCGGCGCACGAGTTTCACTACGCCACCATCTTGAGGGAAGGACACGCGGACCGTCTCTTCCGCGCAACCGATGCCGAAGGCACCACCCTGCCCGACATGGGCCTGAGGGCTGGCACCGTCATGGGATCGTTTGCCCATGTGATCGCGTAACGCGTCAATGCGAGACCGTCGCAGAATTCAGACTGATTTTGTCCAACGATCGCCGCCCCGGCCTTGAGCCGGGGCCTCCCGACAGCCGTTGTTCAGGTCCCGGATCAGGTCCGGGACGGCGCAGCCTGCGAGGCAATCATCATGGCACAGAAGGAATTGCTCCAACGATTGCCGCCCCGGCTCTGCGCTGCGCTTGGCCGGGACGACATCTGCGGAAGCAAACCTCATCCTGAGGAAGCGCGTCGGCGCTGTCTCGAAGGATGGGCCGCACAACGGAGCGCCCATGGTCCATCCTTCGAGACGCACGCAAGCGTGCTCCTCAGGATGAGGCTGTGGATTGGAGTGACCTGGATCGGTGTGATTGTGTTCCGGGCTCGCTCTGCTCACGCTGCCGTTGAAAGTTCCGCCGGGCGCGTTGGCGTCAGGACGCCTTGGCTTTCTTTTTCGGCCTCAGGACATGTACATGGTCGGCGTCGTAGAGCGCGCTGTCGCGGAAGTCTTCTCCCGGTTTCAGCGCATGGCCGACGAAGATCAGCGCGGTGCGGGTGATCTTGGCCTTGCGCACCTCTGCGGCAATCGTCGAAAGCGTGCCGCGGATGAAGGTTTCGTCCGGCCAGCCGACCCGGTAGGCCACGATCACCGGACAGTCCGCACCGTAGTGTGGCGTCAGCTGACGCTCGATTTCGCGCAGGTTCCGGATGGACAGGTGGATCGCAAGCGTCGCACCACTCTTGCCGAGCGTATCGAGGTCTTCGTTGTTCGGCATGGCCGACGACTGCATTGCCGTGCGGGTGACGATGACCGTCTGTGCGACTTCCGGGATCGTCAGTTCAGCTTTCAGCGCGGCCGCAGCGGCGGCAAAGGCAGGCACGCCGGGGGTGACGTCGTAGTCGATGCCGAGCGCATCGAGGCGCCGCATCTGTTCTGCCGTCGCGCCGTAGATCGAGGGATCGCCGGAATGGACCCGGGCGACGTCCAGGCCCTCGTCATGGGCTTTCTTGATTTCGCCGACAATGTCATCGAGCGTCATCGGTGCCGTGTCGATCACGCGGGCCCCTTCGGGGGCCGCCGCCACGATTTGCTCCGGCACGAGCGAGCCCGCGTAGAGGCAGACCGGACAGGACTGGATCAATCTCAATCCGCGCACCGTGATGAGGTCGGGGTCGCCGGGACCCGCGCCGATGAAATGAACGGTCATTGGATGTCTTCTGCCTCTTCGGTTTCCGGCGCGGTCTCGGCGCTCTCCGGTTTCGGTGCATCGATCCGCTTGGCGTAGCCGCGCGGTGTATAGACGAAAATACTGCCGTCGCCCTTCATGATTGCCCGGGTGTTCGACGACCCGACCAGGACCGTCGTGAGCATGTCGACTTCGTCGACGGTGAGCGCTTCGAGCGTGGTGACTTTCAACGTCTCTTCCAGGCGTCCGAGATTGACGCCGAGAACAACGGGTGTCGTCGGCGGACGGTGCTCCAGCAGGATTTCGCGCGCTGTGGCAAGCTGCGTGCGCCGGCGCTTGGAGACCGGATTGTAGAACGCGATCACGAAGTCGCCTTCGGCCGCGGCCTTCAGCCGGGCCTCGATCGATTCCCAGGGGGTCAGCAGGTCGGAAAGCGAGATGGCGCAGAAGTCGTGACCGAGCGGTGCGCCGATGCGCGCCGAACAGGCCTGAAGCGCCGATATGCCCGGCGCATTGGTGACGCTGACGCGCTTGGCGGCATCCGAGACACCGCCGAATTCCTCGTTCCGGTGCAGCAGTTCGTAGACCAGCGCGCCCATCGCGTAGATGCCGGCATCGCCGGACGAGATCAGGGCGACGTTCTTGCCCTTGCCGGCTTCTTCCAGCGCGAACCGCACCCGGTCCTCTTCGGCGCCAAGCGGGAAATTGTGGTGTTTCTTTCCGGTGATGTGGGTGTCGACGATATCGAGATAGAGCGAGTATCCGACCACGTCCGTGGCGTCCGCCAGGAGCTTCGTGGCTTCGGGTGTTCGCCAGTCGTCCTTGCCAGGCCCGATGCCGATCACCGACAGATGCCCTCGGGCGCGGCCGACCGTTTCCGAGTCGATCGGCTGCGGCGCACGAGCAATCGCGCAGGTCGCGTTTTCCGTCTTCTGCTTCTCGACAACGAGCGATCCGAACGGACCGGAGGCGGCAAGCGAGGCGCCTTCCGACACGCCGTGGCAGCCGACTTCCTGGAAGACGATATTGGACGGATTCTTCAGACGCGGGGTCTCGCGCTGAAGTTCCACTGCCGTAAAGACCCGAAGCGGCACGTTCAGATGGTTGGCGAGTTCAAGGACCGCGGTTTCGTCGGACTTCAGTTCAATCGTCGTCACACAGGCGACGGCACCCCTGGCGATCCCGGCGTCAGCCAAGTGGGTTTCGACAAGATCGATGAGTTCTTTCGGGTCGCAATAGCGGGCGCAGCCGACACCGATGGCATATTTTTGGGGATGGTAGACGAGCTGCGTCGGCCCGCCTTCCATCGGCTTCTCGGTGGCTGTCAGCGCAATCGCGGCGTCATCGGACGTGTTGAGATCCGCCTTGGTGAGCCAGTCGGCGGTTCCCTCGATACGGACTTCCGCGCCGGACAGCAGCTCCGCCATGACGGGTTTGGCATCTTCCGGATTGGCCAGCAGCCAGCCCTTGGGCGGCACGTCGAGCGCGATGCCGAGCTTCGTGTCCCCGGCCGTCGTGATGGCCGCATGCCCGCGCAGCGACTTCGCCAGGATCCGGGCCAGTTCGTTGGCGCCGCGATGGCCGCCGAGCAGCGGCACGATGCTGGAACCGTCCTCGGAAACCGCGATCACGGGCGGCTCGGTGCGTTTGTCGCCGAGGATGGGCGCGAGCGCCCGGATCAGGATGCCGCTGGCGCAGAAACCGACGATCGGATGTCCGGCCTTGAACAGCAGCTGCAGGTGTTCGATCGTTTCATTGAACTGGGTGTCTGCCGTCGGAACGCGGCCGGCCAGACCGTGAATGCGCGCCGTGGAAAAGCGGCGCGCAACATCTTCTGCCGTGTCCAGCCCTGCCTGGTTCAGGACGAATAGGATGGGGGAAGCGTCCACGCTTCGTCTCCCTTGTAAATGAGGATCATGGAAAAATAGGGTGCGGTCTCCGCATCAAGGTCGATCAGGCGGTGCACCTTCTGCTTGTCAAGGCTGGCCCGCTCCACATAGCCGGCCTGTTCCAGAAGGCCCATGCGATCGAGCAGCGCCCTGAGACGGGCCAGATGCCGGCCGACCTTCATGATCGCCACCGCCTGGGCTTCTTCGATCTTTTCCTCGATGGCGTCGTCCGGCAATGGCCCGGGTATCACCGTGAGCACGTCGTTTCTGGAGGTGAGCGGCCGCTGAAGCTGCGCCGCGCAGGCCGTCAGCGAGGTTACGCCCGGCACGACTTCTATCTCGAAACGGTCGCAAAGCCGCTCGAACAGATACATGAACGAGCCGTAGAAGAACGGGTCACCCTCGCACAGCGTGACGACATCCTCGCCTGAAGCAAGCACCTGCGCGATCTCGGCCGCAGCCTTGTCGTAAATTTCCTGCGCCGGAAAACGTTCGACACGCATGGGAACGACGATCGGTATTTCGCGTGCGTCCTGCGGGATGATCGACGCGGCGATCGAGCGCGCAAAGCTCTCGCCGGTATCGGGCGCGGGGTAGGCGATGACTTTCGCCGAAGAGATCAGCCGGTGGGCCTTCAGCGTCATGAGTTCCGGATCTCCGGGGCCGAGACCGATGCCGAACAGGGTTCCGCTCATGATTTTTCAAGGCTCCACTGCGTCACCGGCATCAGCGGTCGCCAGCCGGTCAGGCCGCCGACGGGACTTGCGCGATGGATTGAGAGTTTTTTCAAGGAGCCGCCGTGTTTCTCGTAGGCGGCAAGCAGAACCGCCTCGCTTTCCAGTGTCACGGCGTTGGCAACGAGCCGGCCGCCGGTATGGAGCGCATCAAGCGAGGTGTCGATGACGCCGGGTGCCGTCAGACCACCGCCGATGAAAACGGCATCCGGCCGGTCCAGGCCATCGAGGCCTTCGGGAGCCGTTGCGTCAACAAGTTCCAGATGCGGGACGCCGAGGGCGATCGCGTTTTCCGCCGCCATCTTGCGCCGTTCCGCGTGGGGCTCCAGGCCGATGGCACGGGTGCGGTTCGCGGCCCGCAGCCATTCGATGGCGACCGATCCGCAGCCTGCGCCGACATCCCACAAAAGTGCGCCCGGATGCGGTTTCAGTTCGCCGAGCGTCACCGCGCGAATGTCCTGTTTGGTCATCTTGCCGTCATGGCGGAAGGAGTCGTCGGAAAGGCCTGGAACGCGGGCGCGCAAGCGTGTTCCCGGGTTGGCTGTGACGTCGAGGGCCAGTGTATGAAAGGCGGCCACCTCGCCTGACCAGTCTTCGGCTGTACCGCTGGTCCGCCGCTCCTTCTCGCCGCCGAGATGTTCCAGCACGGTGATCCGGGTGCGTCCGTAGCCTTCATCCGCGAGCAGGTCGGCAACCTGTCGCGGTGTCTCCGGACCGCTCGTCAGAACTAGAAGGCGCGCGCCGGGGTAGAGCGCGCAACGCAGAAGGTCGACCGGTCGGCCGTGTACGGAAAGACACTCGCAGTCCTGAAGAGGCCAGCTCATCCGGGAGGCCGCCAGCTGGAAAGCCGACGGTGACGGCAGGACCGTCATGTCCTGCGGATCGAACCGCTGGACCAGGGATGACCCGAAGCCGAACCACATCGGATCGCCGGTCGCAAGTACGGCGACCTGCCGAGATCGGAGCGCTTCCAGGTCGGTGAAGACGGTGGCAAACGGGGATGGCCAGGTTCTTTGTTCTGCAGTGAAATCGCCTGCGAGCGCGAGGTGCCGCGCGCCGCCATAGACGACATCGGCGCTCGCCAACGCCTCCCGGCCGCCGGGTGCGAGCACACCGTCCTCGCCGATCCCGACCAGCGTCAGCCAGGGGGAGCTCATGTGTCCTCCAGCCGATAGGGTTTGGGGGGTGTCTTTGGCGTGAGTTCCACCGGGCTGCCGTCAGTCTGCGGCACGGCCTGCTTCATCCCCTGCGATTTCCGGTTCGGCGGACCATCCGCTGTCGCGTTACCCGTCTCATCGACGGAAGCCGGCCGGCCGCCGGAATGCGACAGGAACCCGCGCGAGCGCATGGGCTTTCCCGCACCGCTTGATTTCAGATCCTTGCGCCGTCCCGGTCCGGTCATCTCAGGCCTCCTCCGGTAGTCCGGCGGCAAGGGCGTTGACGGCAGCCGCCGCCATTGCCGATCCGCCGCGCCGGCCTCTGATCGCGAGGTAGGGTATCCCGAACGGGTTTTCGATGAGCGCGTCCTTGGATTCGGCAGCCCCGACAAACCCGACCGGAAAGCCGAGCACGAGGGCGGGTTTCGGCCCGCCGGATGCAATCGTCTCCAGAAGATGGAACAGCGTCGTTGGCGCATTGCCGACGGCAACGATGGCGCCGTCAAGCCGGTCGTGCCAAAGGTTGACGGCGGCTGCCGAGCGCGTTGTGCCGAGTTCTTTCGCCATCTCCGGCACGCGGGCGTCGTTCAGCGTGCAGACGACATCGCAGGCCGATGGCAAGCGGGAGCGGATGATGCCGTGGGTGACCATTTCCACGTCACACAGGATGGCGGCGCCGGTCCGGAATGCCCGGCGGGCCGAAGACGTCAGATCGCCTGACCAGGCAAGGTCCTTGGGCAGATCGGTCATGCCGCAGGCATGGATCAGCCGAACGGCAACCGCATGCAGATCTTCCGGCAGATGCGAAAGATCCGCTTCACCGCGCACGATGGAAAAGGACTGCCGGTAGATGGCCGACGGGTCCTTCTCGTATGCGTAGGCCGGAGTTGGTTGCCTTGTCACGGACGCTTATCCCTCGCGCTTCAGCGATTTCGGTCCGTGCGGATGATCCGCGTGCGGGTAGGGATGATGATGATGGCCATGGTCATGATCGTACCCGTGCCCGTGCCCGTGCCCGTGACTGTGCCCGCCACCATGGTCGTGATGGTGTCCGTGCCCATGGCCGTGCTCATGATCATGGTGATGATGGTGTCCGCCGGCCTGAACCTGCTTCTCGCACGCCCCGGTGCAGATTTCGTCGCAGAGCTGGCACTCGGCTTCCGCGCCGAGGCCCTCGACATGATGGTGATGGCTCTCCTGCGCCAGGCCCACTTCCGCCTCGAAACCGAGCACCTGTTCGCGGTACTTGCACATCTGGCAGTTCATCAGGTTGGCACCCTGCAGGATTTCCTGAACCCGGTCTGCCATCGTGTCGATGACCTGGGGATGGTCGTTGAGATAGCCCGCCTTGAGAAATTCGATCTCCGGATGATTTGCCGCGATCTCGTCTGCCGTGTTGTAGATCCTTTGAACCAGAACGCCTGTGAAGAGGAAATACGGAAACACGATGATGCGCTTGTAGCCGAGCCGGGCCGCGTGTTCGAGGCCCGGACCGACGAGCGGGAAGGTGACGCCGGAATAGCACGTTTCCGCCCAGCCGAAGCCGAAACCTTCCCAGAGCAGCCGTGTGATCTTGGTGACGTTCGAGTTGGCATCCGGGTCGGACGCGCCGCGCCCGACGACCATAAGAAGCGTTTCATGCAGCGGTACGTCGCTGTCCGCTTCGTCGATAGCCGCCTGGATGCGGGCCGCTGCCGCCTTGACCATGCGCGTGTCGACGGCCAGTTCCCGTCCATAGGAGATTTTCATCTCCGGATGCATGGCCTGATAGGTGTTCAGAACCGACGGGATATCATTCTTGGCGTGACCGGCGGCAAACAGCATGCCGGGTACGGCGAGCACGCGCGTGCAGCCCTGCTCGCGCAATTTGTTCAGACCGTCATGGATGACGGGATTGGCGAATTCCAGGTAGCCGTATTCGACCGGCCAGTCCGGGAAGCGCGCCGTCAGGCCTTCGGCGAGCTGTGCAAATTGTTTGACCGCACCCTTGTTGCGGCTGCCATGGCCGCAAATCATCAACCCGAGTTTTTCGCTCATTGCGCGGTTTCCCCGGCGGTCTCGTCGTCTGCGGTTGCTGCTTCGGGTGTGTCCTCGGCGTCTTTTTTCTTCCGGTCTTTCAGTGCGACAAGACCGGCGACCAGTGCGGCACCTGCGACGGCGGCCACGCCGATCCAGTGCGAATGCCCGGCCAGTTCACCCAGGTGGCCACCATGGGCAAAGGCGGTTGACGGCAGAAATACGGTCAGAAGTCCGGTGAGGTACGTCCGGTGGCTCATTCTTCTCTCCCAATGGCAGGCGCCTGCAGGCAATCGATGGCGGCGGAATCGGAAGACGAAAGCAAACACGAACGATGAGTCGGCCGGATTTCGGCCGCTCTGCAAGTGCCTTGGACAGCTCCGGCATTGGTTCCCTGTGTGGGTCAACCGCATCCGGAATCGCTTTCAGTCCCTGATAGGACGCCGTCAGGTCGCGGCAATCTAGGGGAGCTGTTCCGGCCGATCAAGCGCGAATGCGACATCCATTGGTCGAAACGGACAACATACCGGATATGCACATCTGAAGGTGCCTCGCATCCCGGCTTCGGGAAGTGGCAGGAGCGATGTTCGAGACCATGGTGGATGGTTGACGGTCCTTCGGTTTTTCTGAAATGACCTGCCCGGAACCGATTCTTGTAGTACCTACCTGAGTGAGACCATCTTGCTGGACCGGATGAACTTTTCCGCAGATCTCTGGCTTTCGCCCGGTCCGGGCGGCTGGACATTCGTCACGCTGCCCGCGGTGTGTGCCG
Organism: Roseibium sp.; assembly: GCF_965232425.1. GTDB lineage: Bacteria > Pseudomonadota > Alphaproteobacteria > Rhizobiales > Stappiaceae > Roseibium. The sequence goes on along the minus strand of NZ_OZ246971.1, from coordinate 1,366,958 downwards.
ACCAGATCCGGTTTGTAGCCGGTGGTCAGAAGGCGAAAAGCTGGGGCATGATCAAGGTGAAGGTCACTATCGGATCGTCGACATGGCGCACGACCATCTGGCCGGACAAGGCGTCAGGCTCCTTCCTGCTGCCGATCAAGGCGGCTGTCAGAAAGGCCGAGAGGGTCTCGGTCGGCGACAGGGTCGAGGTGGACATGACGGTCGTGGATGAGCCGCGGGCCTGACCCTGGGCACTTGCGGGAGGGGACTAGGGTACGGACTCATAAATGAAGTCAATATCCGAAGGACGGCAAAATGGCTTCACCTCGCAGCGTCATCGCGCTTGACCGGGCATAAAGCCCGCTCTGCGCACGCTTCCTCGCAAGATTTTGCCATTTCTGCCGCTAAATCGGCTTCATTTATGAGTCCGTACCCTAAGCCGCCACCACCCAGTCGTCCGCATCGTCCCGCGCACCGATCAGGGCGAGGCCGTTGGCGACGGACGTGAGTTCGTTGCCGCCCGAGATTTTCTCCGCGCCGAACCGGTTCGCGAACTGGCGCCGGACGGCAGGAACGAACGACGTTCCGCCCGTCATGAACACCCGGTCGATCTCGTTGTCTCGCAATCCCGCCTTGGCCAGCGCCGGATCGAGCGCCTTGTCCATCTTGGCAAGATCGCCGGCGATCCAGCTTTCGAAATCCCGCCGGTAAACAGTTGCCCGGAAATCGGTCCCGAGGGGAGAGAAGGAAAATTCGGCCTCGTCTTCCTCCGACAGCCGGGCCTTGGTTTCCGACACGGATTTATAGAGCGGATAGCCCTGGTCCTCGTCGACGAGCTCGATGAAGAGCTCGATCTTGTCCGCCTCCAGACACCAGCGCAGCAGCTTCTTCATTTCCTTGAAATCGTCGGAAGTCTTGAAGATGGAGAGCATGTGCCAGCGCGCGAAATTGGAAAAGAGGTTGGGCGGAATTTCCAGCACCTTGCCCATGCTCTGGTAGGCCGATCCCTTGCCCAGTTTCGGCAGCACGACATTGTCGATGATGCGGTAGTCGAACGTATCGCCTGCAATTCCGACACCGCCGCGTCCGAGCGGGGTTGCCTTGAGGTGTCCGCCGGCCGTTTCGAAGCGCATGATCGAATAGTCTGTCGTGCCGCCGCCAAGGTCGGCGACGAGGATTGTCGTGTCCCTTTGCAGCGACTGCGCATAGGAAAACGCTGCACCGACCGGTTCCATCACGAACAGGATATCTTCAAACCCGACTTTTCGGAATGCTTTCCGGTAGCGCTCCATTGCCAGCCCTTCGTCCGGCCGGTGCCCGGCGAATTCGACAGGCCTGCCGACAACAAGCCGGGTCCCGGCAGGATCGAAGCTTGTTCCCGCGCGCTCGAACGCGCAGCGCAGGAAAGTCGACATGAGATCCTCGAATTCGAACCGGACGCCGTAGACGCCGGTTCCCTTGAAGAGGCTGCTTGCCGCAAATGTCTTGAGCGACTGGATGAAGCGCACATCCCCGAAGCTTTCAAGAAACTGCCGGATGGCCCATGGTCCAACCTCGGGATGCAGCGACCGAGCCGCACCGCGATCGAGAAAGCTCAGGACGGTCGGCAGCGACGTGAAGCTTTCGTCCCTGTCCTGAAAGCGGATCGGGCGTGTTGCGCCAGGTCCGTCCGCCGTGACCGCAACCGTGTTGGAAGTTCCGAAATCAAGTCCGATGGTTTCAGTCATGTCGGCCGTCCTCACGAGGCAACGCGCAAACACACCGCGGGCTGGTCGCGGCAGTTCGGGCGGAAAGGGCTCTGGAAATTGGAATGGCCGGGCTGATTACGGGCAATCAGGAAAAAAGGCAAGGCCAAACGGCTCGTCCGGCCATCAGTTTACGAAATCCCCGTGTCGGTTCAGTGATGTTCCAGGAGCCTGTCCTGTTCCGAAAACTCGTCCGTCTCCGGCGTCCGCATGACATTGGACGCCTTGCGGGTTCTCTTGCGGCGCTCCGTCGGCGAGAAACCGAATTTTTCCCGGTAGACGCTTGCGAAATGCGCCTGGTCGACGAAGCCCGTCGAAAAGGCAACCTGCGCGACCGCCATGCGCGTCTTGCGAAGGAGTTCATCGGCCTTGTGCAGGCGGATGTCCATGTAGCAGCGCATGACGGAGATGCCGAGATCCGACTTGAAATTGCGTTGCAGCTTGCGCGAGCTGACACCAGCGAGCATAGCGATCTGGTCCAGTGTCAGGAGGTCGCTGACATGGCTTTCCATCAGGTCGACGGCCGCCGTCACACAGCTGTTCACGCCGGTGTTGCTGCCCAGATACCGCGAGCGCAGCGGTTCGTCCGCGCTGCGCATGCCGCTGTGAACCAGCCAGTCGCTGACCGTGGTCGCCAGTTCCACGCCCAGTTCGGATTTGACCAGGGCAAGCATCATGTCGAGCGATGCGACCCCGCCGGCACAGGAGTAGCGGTTCCTGTCGACCACGAAGATCCGCCGCTCCAGGAAGTATCCGTCCGAGAGGGCGTTGAGTTCCTCGAAATGCTCCCAGTGAACCGTGAAGCGACGGTCTTCCATCAGCCCGGCCTTCGCCAGAAGCGCACCGCCGCCCGAGATCCCGCCGAGGGCGACCCCGTGCGCGGCCAGCTTGCGCAGCTGTGCGTAGAAGGCTGTGTTCTCTGCCTCGTCGAGATTGGTCCCGGCGGCGACCAGCAGAAGATCGACCTGGTTGCTCAGGATGCCGAGCGGTTCGGTTTCGATATAGGCGCCGCAGGACGCGCGCGCCCGGCCCGCGTTTTGCGAGTAGTAGGTCAGCTGAAAATACTCGGACCCGCCCAGAAGGTTGGCAGCTCTCAGGGGCTCGATCGCCGACGCGACCGACATGAGCGCGTAGCCGTCGACCAACAGAAAACCAATCTTGCGCCGTCTGGTCTCGCTTTGCATTCCAATATCTTAAGCAGAGTCAGCCCGAGAAGCTAGGTTGATAGGGTGGTTTCGAACCCGTCCCGCCATAGTAGAGACGGACAACGTGTTCGGCCTCGGCGAAGAACAGCCACCGGGACGCGAAGGCGCCGGCGAGATAGAACAGCGTGGCAAGGATCGCCGTGAACAGGTTGACGGGCAGAAGCGCGACAATGAGCAGCGGTAGGACGACCATGCCCGCGAACGCGATGATACGCAGTTTCTGGACATGCTTGCGTCCGACCACATGCACCATTTCCTTCAGCAGGTAGTTCGAGCCGGTATGCGGTGGCTCGAACAGCCGTGCGCTGCCGCGCTCGCCCAGTCCTGTTGCTGTTTCGATCGTGTGCCCGCGTTCGGCAAACCTGCGGTCGCCAAGCACCCAATGAAGGATCTGAAACCCGCCGGCCAGAAGCAGCAGGACAAGCGCTGCACCGCTTTGCTGGGCCAGGATTGCCCCGCCCGCGAGCGACACGGTCAGCATATGCACGGGCGTCAGCCAGTGGTTCCAGCGCGGCACCGTTTTCAGCTGCGCGTAGATCATGGACGTTGCCACGACCGTCGCGATGGACAGGATAGCGCCGAGCAGGCCGAGCGGCAAAACGGAGACGCCGACAAAGACCGCGGCCGCCCCGTAAATCGCCAGGATGATCAGCGCGCCGGTCGAAAGCCAGGCTTCCCGTGAGAGCCAGCTCGTGCGCCACTGGGTGAAGGCCTTCAGGGCGCGTTGCGGGTTGCCGAGATGGAAGGTGGAGGCCACCAGACCGCCGACCGCCAGCGCATAGGCAATGGCGAAATAGAAGAACGCTTCCACCCCGTGAACGTCAGGCAGGCCCAGTCCCAGGAATGTCAGAAAGCCAAAGCCGAGACCGGAGAGGACAGTGAAGATGATAACCGAGGGTGCCGGATGCATCAGAGCGCCTCCAGTCTTTTGTCGAGCCAGGCCAGGAACCCTTTCGGCTCCTCGGCGACCGGCTCAAGAAGCGGCGTGAGGACATCCATGTCCGGCAGCTGATCCTTGGGACGGGGCGGCAGATACTTGTTGACCGGCTTTGTTCCCTGTTCCGGCATCAGGTCGATGCCGCCGCGCTCGGCGACCAGTTTCGACACGTTGCTGTCCGGGTCCGCAAAGTCACCGAAATGGCGGGCACCGGCCGGGCATGTTCTGACGCAGGCGGGCACACGGTCTTCCTCGGGCAGGTTCTCGTTGTAGATCCTGTCGACGCACAGCGTGCATTTTTTCATCACGCCGGCGACGGCATCCATCTCGCGGGCGCCGTAGGGACAGGCCCAGGCGCACAATCCGCAGCCGATACAGGCGTCTTCGTTGACGAGAACAATGCCGTCCTCGGTCCGCTTGTAGCTGGCGCCGGTCGGACAGACCGTGACGCAGGGCGCGTCTTCACAGTGAAGGCAGGACTTCGGGAAGTGGACCGTCTGGCTGCAGCCGCCGCCCTTCGGTTCCACTTCATAGCTGTGGATGCGATTGAGGAAGGTGCCGACCGGATCGCCGCCATAGGCGTCGGTATCGCTGAGCGGCGCGCCATAGTTTTCGGTGTTCCAGCCCTTGCAGGCGGTGACGCAGGCATGACAGCCGACACATGTGTCCAGGTCGATGACGAGGCCGAGTTTCTTGTCCGTGGTCGCGGGCAACTGGGTCATGAGGTCACCTTCTGTTGCACTGTGGCGGGGCCTTTGCCGACCGGCGATTTCAAGGGGCCGAACGCAGGCTGGCTTTCCGCTGGAGCAGCGGCCTTTTCAATCCTGACCCGGAGATCGAACCACGCGGCCTGACCCGTCACAGGATCCGAATTCGACCACCTGAGGCCATCGCCCTTGGGGGGCAGCAATTCGTGGATCAGGTGGTTCAGCAGGAAGCCGCTGGTTGCCTCCGGCGCGTCGTCGTCGAGCGCCCATGCGCCCTTGCGCTTGCCGATCGCGTTCCAGGTCCACACGGTGTTTTCGTTGAGCCCGGCCATATGGGCGACCGGAACCGTGACCTCGCCGTGGACGGAGGTGAGCCGCGCCCAGTCGCCGTCCTCGAACCCGTTTTCCTGCCAGATCTTTGTCGGCACATAAAGAGGATTGCGCCCATGGATCTGGCGCAGCCAGGCGTTCTGGCTGCCCCAGGAATGGTACATGGCCATCGGCCGCTGTGTGAGCGCATGCACGGGATAGGCCTCCGTGTCGACGGCCCCGTCCTCGATGGGCGGATACCAGACCGGGAGGGGATCGAGATAGTCCTTGATCTGCTGTCTCAGGTGATCGGGCGGCTGCCGGTCTCCGTGCCCTTCCGCAGCCAGCTGGAACCGGCGCAGCGGCTCGGCATAAAGCTGGAACAGGTAGGGCTGGGGGGCATCGTAGAAGCCGAGCCCGACTGCCCAGCCCTGGTAGGCGGCGTTCCAGGGCTTGTAGTAGGACGCTTCGTCGGGAACGTGTTCCACGAAGAAACTGCCATTGTCGATATAGCGCTGCAACTGGTCCGGATTGACGTCTCCGCGGCCGGTCTGTGTCCCGTTTCCGCGGAACCCTGCGAGCGGTCCGATCCCCGGCCTGCGCTGGTGATTGACCATGTAGTCCGCGTAGTCCTTGTAGAGCGCGCTGCCGCTGTCGTCGACGAATCCGGGCAGCTTGAGCCGGGATCCGAGATCGACCAGCACGGACTGGAAGCCGCGCACATCACGGTCGGGCTCGATTACCGGCCAGCGAATGGCATCGGCGGCGGCGTCCGCCTCGCAGATGGGCCGGTCCAGAAGCGAGATGCAGTCGTGGCGTTCCAGGTAGGTCGTGTCGGGCAGGATCAGATCGGCATAGGCCACCATCTCCGAGGAATAGGCATCGGAATAGATGATCCGCGGGATGACATAATCACCGTTTTCGTCCTTGTCCGTCAGCATGTCCATGACACCGCGCGTGTTCATGGACGAGTTCCACGCCATGTTGGCCATGTAGAGAAACAGGGTGTCGATCTTGTAGGGATCGCCCGCATGCGCGTTGGAGATCACCATGTGCATCAGCCCGTGGGCCGAAAGCGGGTTTTCCCAGGTGAATGCCTTGTCGATGCGTGCAGGGGTGCCGTCTTCCTTGAGCGCCAGGTCGGCGGGACTGCGGACGAAGCCCAGATGCGGTCCGTCCAGGGGACAGTCCGGCTTTGAATGGCAATGCGGTGTCGGGTGGGCTTCGACGGGTTTCGGGTAGGGAGGCTTGAACCGGAAGCCGCCCGGAACCTCCACCGTGCCCAGCAGGATCTGCAGGACATGCAGTGCGCGGCAGGTCTGGAACCCGTTGGAATGTGCGGAGATACCGCGCATGGCATGGAAACTGACCGGACGGCCGAGCATCTTCTCGTGGCGGGTGCCCCGGAAATCGGTCCAAGGCTGGTCGAGTTCGAACGCTTCTTCGAAGGCGACCCGCGCAAGCTCTGCGGCAATCGCACGGATGCGGCCGGGGCGCACGCCGCATTGCTCGGACACGGCTTCCGGACTGTGATCATCGGACAGAAACCGGTCGGCAAGGTGCTGGAAAACGGTCTTGTGGGTCACGCCATCCATGTCGACCTGGGCCGCCAGATCCGGTTTGACGCCCTGCTTGTCGAAGGGCTGCAATGTTCCGCTTGTCCGGTCGATCACCAGCGGTTTGCCGTCATCGTTGCGGATCAGCAGTCCTTCTTCTGGCGAGCCGGCTGTTGCGTTGACAAGGCACGGTGCATTGGTGAATTGGGCAAGATAGGAAAGGTCGACCTTCCCGGCCTTCAAGAGGACATGGATCAGCGAGGCGATGAACAGACCGTCCGTCCCCGGTGTGATGCCGACCCATTCATCGGCGATCGCATTGTAACCGGAGCGGATCGGATTGACGCCGATCACCTTGCCGCCGCGCGCCTTGAGCTTGCCGAGGCCCATCTTGATGGGGTTGGAATCGTGGTCTTCCGCAACGCCGAAGATCATGAAAAGCTTGGTGTGGTCCCAGTCCGGCTGGCCGAACTCCCAGAAGGCGCCGCCCATGGTGTAGATGCCGGCGGTCGCCATGTTGACCGAACAGAACCCGCCATGCGCCGCATAGTTGGGCGTGCCGAAGTTCTGCGCCCAGAAACTGGTGAAACTCTGCGACTGGTCGCGTCCGGTGAAGAAGGCGAGTTTTTCCGGAGCGGATTTCCGGACAGGCTCCAGCCAGGACGTGGCCAGCTCAAGCGCTTCGTCCCACGAAATCTCCTCGAATTCGCCTGAGCCGCGCGGACCCGTTCGCTTGAGCGGTGCACGCAGGCGCGACGGCGCATTGACCTGCATGATGCCGGAGGACCCCTTGGCGCAAAGGACGCCCTTGTTCACCGGATGGTCCCGGTTGCCCTCGATATAGGCGACCTTGCCGTCCTTGAGATGCACATTGATGCCACAGCGGCAGGCGCACATGTAACAGGTCGTCTTGCGAACCTCGTCGGATACCTTTGGCGACGTCTCGACAACGGGGGCCGTCATGCCGGCTGCTCCCCGGCTGTCGCCACGCTATCCTTGTGAACTGACTGTGCGGTCGTGACTGCGATCATGTGAAGAATGTCCTCCGAGCTGCACCCGCGCGACAAATCGTTTGCCGGATGCGAGAGACCTTGCAGAATCGGCCCGATAGCTTTCGCTCCCCCGATTCTCTGTGCGATCTTGTACCCGATATTTCCTGCGTCAAGATTTGGAAAGATAAAAACGTTCGCGTTACCTTCAATCGGCGAATCCGCGGCCTTCGATTGAGCAACTTCAGGTACGAACGCTGCGTCGAATTGCAATTCACCGTCGATGAGAAGATCGGGAGCCGCGTCGCGCGCGAGCATCGTTGCCTGTTGAACCTTTGAGACGGCGTGATGTTCCGCGCTGCCCCGCGTCGAAAACGACAGCATCGCGATCCTGGCCGTTTCGTTCGTCAGGTCCTGAAAGGAGTGCGCTGAGGCAATGGCGATTTCGCACAATTCCTCCGCGGTCGGATCGACGACCAGCCCGGCATCGGAAAAGATGCACGCGCCTTTTCGCGCGTGGTGGTCTTCGCAGAAGAGAAACAGGAAGAAGCTAGAAACAAGCTTCGTGCCTTCCGCCACACCGATTACCTGGATCGCGGTCTTGATGATTTCCGCGGAAGACAGCACCGCACCGCCGATACAGCCATCCGCATGTCCGGCCTTCACCAGCAGTGCCGCATAGACATGCGGCGTGAGCGCCTGCTGCATTGCCTGATCGGCGTCAACGCCCTTGTGCTTGCGCATCGCGTGGTAGAGTTCGGCAAGCTCTTTCGTCAGAGGCGATGTGGCCGGCCGATGGATTTCCAGCCCGTCGATGCCGTCGACGGCGGCCAGCTGTTCGTCGTCAGGCTCGGCGTCGCGGACCAGAATGATCCTGGCGATGCCCAGCTTTCGTGCCTCGACCGCGGCCTCGATGACCCGTGGGTCCGCGCCTTCGCTCAAAACGATTGTCTTGTCCGAACGGGCGGCGTTCCGCAGGATTTCTTCCAAAGGTTTCATCGGACCTTGCTTTCCTGGCACTGGCTGACCGGCCGGGCTGCCGACGATGCCGTCCGCAAAGGACGGGTGGCGGGGTCCTGGACCGATGGGCTGGTGCCGCCGCCGATCCGGCGGATCAGGCGGCGGCACCGGTTCAAACGATTTGCCGATGGTCTTCCCGGAGGGGAAATCCGTCGGAGACCGGGGGCAAACCGGAACGGGCGCTTAAACGCCTGTCTGGGGACGCATGTCGGACGCCGAGATCCCTGCGACGGCGACGGGCTTTTTCATCGCATCGCGGCGGAACGGATCGCCGAGTTCCTGGTTGATGAGAACCTCGAGCAAGGTGGTCTTGCCATGGTTCATCTGGTCGTCGATGGCCTTGTCGAGCATCTGTGTCAGCTCGTCCATCGTGCGCGCCTGAACACCCTGGAGACCGCAGGCCTTCGCGATTTCGGCGTAGCTCACCTGTTCGTCGAGTTCGGTGCCGACAAAGTTGTCGTCGTACCAGAGGGTCGAATTGCGCTTCTCGGCGCCCCACTGATAGTTGCGGAACACCACCATGGTGATCGGTGGCCATTCCTTGCGGCCGATTGCAGTCAGCTCCGTGACCGCGATGCCGAACGCACCGTCACCGGCAAACCCGACGACGGGCGTATCCGGGCAGCCGATCTTGGCGCCGACGATCGCCGGCAGGCCGTAGCCGCAGGGGCCGAACAGACCCGGCGCAAGATACTTGCGGCCGGTTTCGAAGCTTGGATAGGCATTGCCGATGGCGCAGTTGTTGCCGATGTCGGAGCTGATGATGGCTTCCTTCGGCAGGGCGGCCTGGATGGCACGCCACGCCTTGCGCGGGCTCAGCCACTCCGGCTTGGCAGCGCGCGCACGCTCGTTCCAGTTGGTGCCCGGATCGTCGTCTTCGTGGTCCATGGAGGAAAGCTGCTGTGCCCAGCGGGATTTCGTCTGGGCAATCGTGTGGGCGCGGTCGTCGCGGCCCTCGTTTCCAGCACTGCTTGACAGCCGCTCCAGAAGAGATTCCGCCACCTTCTTCGCATCGCCGACAATCCCGACGGAAACTGGTTTGGTGAGCCCGATTCGGTCGGGATTAATATCGACCTGGATGATTTTTGCGTCTTTTGGCCAGTAATCGATACCGTAGCCGGGCAGGGTCGAGAACGGATTGAGGCGCGTGCCGAGGGCAAGGACCACATCCGCCTTCGCGATCAGTTCCATGCCGGCCTTGGAGCCGTTGTAGCCGAGCGGGCCAGCGAACAACCGGTGGGAACCCGGGAAGGCATCGTTGTGCTGGTAGCCGCAGCAGACCGGTGCATCCAGCCGCTCGGCGAGATCCATGGACGCCTCGATCGCGCCGCCAATGACGACGCCGGCACCATTGAGGATCACCGGGAATTTCGCGCTGCTCAGAAGGTCCGCGGCTTCCTGGATTGCGCTCTCGCCACCTGAGGGACGCTCGAATTCAACAATTGCAGGCAGGTTGATATCAATGACCTGCGTCCAGAAATCGCGCGGCATGTTGATCTGCGCCGGCGCGCTGGCGCGCTTGGCTTGCAGGATCACGCGGTTCAGCACTTCGGCGACACGGGTCGGATCGCGCACTTCTTCCTGGTAGGCAACCATGTCCTTGAACAGGGCCATCTGTTCGACTTCCTGGAAGCCGCCCTGGCCAAGCGTCTTGTTGGCGGCCTGTGGTGTCACCAGCAGGAGCGGGGTGTGGTTCCAGTAGGCGGTCTTCACCGCAGTGACGAAATTGGTGATGCCTGGCCCGTTCTGCGCGATCATCATGCTGACCTTGCCGCTCGCGCGGGTGTAGCCGTCGGCCATCATGCCGCCGGATCCCTCGTGGGCACAGTCCCAGAATTTGATGCCGGCATCCGGAAACAGATCGGAGATCGGCATGAATGCGGAGCCGATAATGCCAAACGCGTGCTCAATTCCGTGCGCCTGAAGCACTTTGACGAATGCTTCTTCAGTCGTCATTTTCATGTCGAATACTCCCGTAAATTCAAGAAAATCCTGTCTCGCAGCTGCTGCGTTGAGACGCGATTTAACTCGACTTGTTACTGCTCGCTTAGGGCCAGTTTGTGAGACACAATAAGACCAGATTGCGCCAAGGCCACTGCCGCGCAATGCGGTTTTATTGTTAACGGATTTAAAAAATTGAGACAATAGGTCTCAAAAAATTAAATTTTGCTCGATCTATTCCTTTTCCCCGGAACGGGAGACAGGCAAAAAAGATCGGCTGCACGCCGAAATCTAGACCTTCACCCGCTCCGACTTGGGATCATAGAGCGGTTTGAGCGACGCCTCCGCCTTCACCCGTGTTCCGGCAACTTCGATTTCGTAAGCGGAGCTGAGCACCTGCTCGGCGGTCTCGCCAGGGCAGGGCACGTAGCCCAGTCCAACCGCGCCGCCGAGCGTGTGCCCGTAATTGCCGCTGCTGAGGAAGCCGACGACATCGCCGTTCCTGAGGATCGGCTCGGCGTGATAGAGCAGGGGCTCCGGTTCGCTCAGACGGAACTGGAGAAGCCGCTTGTCGAGCCCGGCCTCGCGCTTGCGCAGAACCGCATCCCGGCCGATGAAGTCCGGCTTGTCCCGCTTGACCGCGAACCCGAGCCCGGCCTCCAGCACGTGGTCCTCGCACGTGATGTCGTGACCGAAATGCCGGAACCCTTTTTCGATCCGGCAGGAGTCCATCATGTGCATGCCGCACAGTTTCGCATCGAGATCCTGTCCCGCTTCATGCAGCACCTCGAACACATGGCCCGCCATGTCGGATGAAATGTAGAGTTCCCAACCGAGTTCGCCGACATAGGTGACACGGTGGGCGCGGGCCAGCCCCATGCCGATTTCAATGTCCTGCGCCGTGCCGAACGGATTGGTCGCGTTGCTGAAATCATTGGGTGAGACCCGCTGTAGCAGTGCACGGGAGTTCGGCCCCATCACCGCCAGCACGGCTTCACCTGCCGTGACATCGGTGATCACGACCCTCCGGTCGCCGACATGGCGCCGGAGCCAGGTCTCGTCCGCCAGCCGCGTCGCGGCGGGCGTCACCATCAGGTAGGCTGTCTCCGACACGCGCGTGATGGTCACGTCGGCTTCGATACCGCCACGGTCGTTGAGTAATTGCGTGTAGACGATCTTGCCGACCGGAACGGAATAGTCACCGCCGCCGACATGGTTCAGGAAGGCCTCTGCGTCCGGCCCCTCGATGCGGACCTTGCCGAACGACGACATGTCGTAGATGCCGACATTCTCGCGAACCGCCTTGTGTTCGCGTGCCGCGTTTTCAAACCAGTTCTGGCGCTTCCAGGTGTAGCGATATTCACGTTCCTGGCCTTCATCGGCAAACCAGTTGGCGCGCTCCCAGCCGGCAAGCTCGCCGAACACCGCCCCGTTGGCCTTCAGGTGTTCGTGGAACGGCGTTCTGCGCACGCCCCGTGCCGTTGCCTTCTGGCGGTAGGGGAAGTGGTCGGCGTAGAGCAGGCCGAGCGTTTCCTTCGAGCGTTCGAACAGGTAGTGCCGGTTGCCCTGGAAGGGCTGCATCCGCGAGATGTCGACGTCGCCCAGATCGAAGGGTTTTTCGCCTGTATCCATCCATTCGGCCAGCGCCATGCCGGCGCCTCCGGCAGACTGGATACCTATGGAGTTGAACCCGGCGGCGACCCAGAAATTGTCGAGCTCTGGCGCAAGACCCAGGTGATACGCGTCATCCGGGGTGAAGCTTTCCGGGCCGTTGAAGAAGGTATGGATCCCGGTTTCGGCCAGAAGCGGCAGCCGGTTCACGGCAGCCTCGAGGATGGGTTCGAAATGATCGAAATCCTCGGGCAGTTGGTCGAACTCGAAATCATCCGGGATGCCGTTCATGCCCCAGGGCTTGGCGTTTGGCTCGAAGGCGCCGAGCAGGATCTTGCCGGCATCTTCCTTGTAGTAGGCGCACTCATCGGGCACCCGCAGCACCGGCAGCTGGGTCAGGCCGGGAACGTTTTCGGTGACGATGTAGAAGTGCTCGCAGGCATGCAGGGGCACGTTGACACCGGCCATGCGGCCGAGTTCGTGGCCCCACATTCCGGCGCAGTTGACCACGTGATCGCACTCGATCGTGCCGGCACCGTCCGCAGTCTGCCATTCGACACCTGTGACCCGCTTGCCGGATTTCACAAGTCCGGTGACCTTCACCCGTTCCATGACCCTGGCACCGCCCATGCGCGCGCCTTTGGCCAGTGCAAGGGCGATGTTGGCGGGATCGCCCTGACCGTCCAGGGGCAGGTAGACACCGGCCACCACGTCCTCGGTGTTCAGGTGCTCATAGCGTGCCTTGACCTCGTCCGGCGTGATCTCTTCGACCTCGACGCCGAAGGCGCGTGCCATGGAGGCCTGCCGGAAAATCTCTTCCCTGCGCTCTTCGGTCAGGGCCACCGTGATCGACCCGCACCGCCGGAAACCGGTGGCAACCTCTGTCTCCGCTTCCAGGTTGCCGTAGAGCTCCTGGCTGTACTTGGCCAGACGGGTCATGTTCTCCGTCGCCCGCAACTGTGCGATCAGCCCCGCGGCATGCCACGTCGTCCCGGAGGTCAGCTGCTTCCGCTCCAGCAGGACAACATCGGTCCAGCCTTTCTTGGTCAGGTGATAGGCGACGGAACATCCGACCACGCCTCCACCGATGACGACGACGCGGGCTTTTGATGGAGGTATCACTTTTTACTCTTTCCGTTTGTTTACGCGTGAATGTTGGATTCAGGGTCTGGCAAGCTCTGACAGCGGCTGTGCCGCGCGCAAGGCTGCGTCAGTTGCGTCGTCGAAGGTGTGCCCGTCCTGTGAAAGGATCTGGCGTATTTTCTCCTGCGCACTGTCGAGCAGCATTGGCCGGCCGCGTTCTTCCCATTCCTTCGGGCTCGTCCGATCGGCAAGATCGGGATAGATGTATTCGCTCTGCATGAGCTGAAGCGTCTGGTCATGCCCGAGATAGTGGCCCGGGCCTTCCAGCACGACGGACCGGATGACGTCGATATCGACGAATTCGTCCTTGACCTCGATCCCGCGCACACAGCGCAGAACCTGACCGAGCATGTCGTTGCCGAGGACCAGCGATTCCTTGCAGAAGCCCAGCAGCGAGGCGTGCATGCCGACGGCCTCGTAGACCATGTTGAGCCCGGACAGGCCTGCCATGACATTGCTGATGCCCTGTTCCCATCCGGCCTGCATGTCGGGAAGCTTGCTGTCGGCAATGCCGGCTGCAGCACCACCCGGAAGGCCGTAGAAATGATGCATCTGGGCGCAGGCGGAACTCAGAAGAGCCTGTTCGCCGCTCCCCCCGGACATGGCCCCGGTGCGCAGGTCGCTGACGAAGGGCCAGGTCCCGAACATCGCCGTGTGACCGGGCTTGATCGCGTTGACATAGACCACACCGGCAAGGCATTCGGCGACCGCCTGGACGACTGCCGTCGCAATCGGCGCGGGCGCCGTCGCCCCGGCCTGACCGGCGGACAGCAGCAGGACAGGCATGCCCGCGTGGATGCAGGCTTCCATCACTTCGCAGCTCTCTTCGGCGAAGGTGAGCGGCGGGACCACGAAACAGTTGCTGTTGGAGACGAAGGGGCGTTCGCGCCAGGCTTCTTCGCCGCCTGCCATCAGGTGAAGCAGCTCCATGGCGGGGGCCACGTTGGCAGCCTCCGTGAAGGACGTGCCGATGTGTTTCGTCGTTCCGGCGCAGGCGGCATAGACCGTGTTCACATCGAGATCCCGCGGCGACTCGAACTCGCGGCAGACAACGGGGCGCTGAAAGAAGTGAACGTTGTCCAATTGCTGCACCAGGCGCGCGATGTCGTACATGTCCTGGACATTCGGGTTGCGGTAGTCGCCCGACTTGGGATCAACGATGTGAACCGCGGCTCCGGCCGTGCCGAAATGCACATTCTTGCCGGACAGATGCAGATCGAATTTCGGATCCCGTCCCGTCAGCGTGATGTCGCGGGCGGCCTTGGCCAGCATGTCCTCGACAAGGGCGCGCGGAAAGCGGATGCGTCCGTCGTCGCCCTCGATCGCTCCGGCACCTGTCAGGATGGCTCTGCCCGAGGGCGGCGCGGATGCGAACCCGATGACCTCGAGCGCCTGAAGGGCGGCCTCGTGAATGCGCAGGACATCCGCTTCCTTGAGCACCTGGTAGAACCCGCCGGGCATGCCCGGCCTTACCGGCCGGACCGCCTCGTCCAGGGGCCGTGAACGGGCCGCTGTGCGGGCCGAACGGCCCCCGGCGCGACGGCGTTGTTTCACTTCAGCTCCGCTCATGCAATCTCCTCCCAAATCATGCCGGCAGGTTTCGCTCTGTCGTCATCGGTTCCCTCAGGCCCGAAGCCGTTCGTTTTCAGGGTCCCACAGCGGCTGATCCGCCTGCACGACCGCCTTGTGCTTCTGACCGTAGACTTCAAGTTCGAGCTCGGTTCCGGGCGCATCCAGTCCCTTGCGAACCACGCCGAGCGCAATGCAGGCGTTCACGCGGTAGCCCCAGTCGCAGGACGTGATCTCTCCGACGATTTCGCCGTCCTTCAACAGGCTGGACATGTACGGTGCATCATGGTCGCCCGCGTCCACGACCAGGGTGACGAAGCCCTTGGCGGACCCTTGCTGCTTTTCGATCATGAGCGGCTGCTTGCCCGGGAAGTCCTGCGGCTTGTCCAGCTTGACGAAACGCCCCAATCCGCTTTCGAACATGGAATAGTCGGTCGAAAGGTCACCCTTCCAGGTCCGGTAGCCTTTCTCGATGCGCAGCGCGTTGAGGGCGAACATGCCGAACGGTTTTGCACCGGCCTCCAGAATGGCCGCATAGATCGCGGGCATGTCGTCCATCGCCGCGTGTACCTCCCAGCCGAGTTCGCCGGTGAAGGAGACGCGCACCAGCATGGCGGGCTTGCCAGCGACGGTCGTCTGCTGATGGGTCAGCCAGCCGAGTGACAGATCCGCGTCCGTCAGCCCCTGGAACAGCTCGCGGGATTTCGGCCCGGCCACGATCAGCGTCGTCATCTCGTTCGTGCGGTCGGTGAGCGTCAGCCCCTCCGGCAGGTCCGCCTTCAGAAGGTCGCGATCGTGCCATTGCGCAACGGCTGCCGTGATCAGCGTAAAGTCGTCTTCACCGTGGCGGATCAGCGACATCTCGGTCAGGACGCGTCCGCGATGGTCCGGGAAATACCCCAGATTCAGGCGGCCTGCCTTGGGCAACCCACCGGCGATCTTTCCGCGCAGCCACTCGGCCGCGCCTTCGCCCGTCAGGCTGAAACGGGAGAAACCGCACAGGTCGAGGACACCGACGCCATCGCGAACGGCTTCGCACTCTTCCTTGATGCGCGGCTGCCACGGACCGGACCGCGCCCAGGTCTGTGTCGCCTCCTCGGAGGTATCGTCGCCTTCCTTGGCGAACCAGTTGGCGCGCTCCCAGCCGTTGAACGCTCCCATCTGCCCGCCGAGTTCGAGGATTTTCGCGTGGTTGGGCGACAGTTTGCGGTCGCGCCCGGCAGGCCAGCTGTGATGCGGGAAGTGCATCGCATATTCATGGCCGTAGACTTCCATGGCCTTGTCGATGCAGTACTGCTTGTCCGTGTAGTCGGTGTAGCGGCGCGGATCGACGGCCCACATGTCCCACTCGGTGCAGCCGTGCATGATCCATTCGGCCGCGACTTTCCCGGCCCCGCCGCCCTGGGCGATGCCGAAGGTGAAGGTATGCGCCTCGAAGGCATTCGGCACGCCCGGCATCGGCCCGATCATGGGCAGACCGTCCGGCGCATAGGGAATGGGCCCGTTGATGTTGCGGCTGACACCCTGGGTGCCAAGCAGCGGCACGCGCGCCATCGCGTCCTCGATGTACCATTCCAGCCGGTCCAGATCGTCGGGATAAAGCTGGAAGCTGAAGTCGTCGGGCATCGGGTCGTCGGCGCGGGTCCAGGCGGACTGGCAGTTGCGCTCGTAGGGGCCGAGGTTGAAACCGGTTGTTTCCTGGCGCAGGTAGTAGGATGTGTCCACGTCCCTGAGCAGGGGCAGTTTGCGCCCGTGCTTTTCGCTCCATGCGGCGACTTCGGGAACCGGTTCTGTCAGGAAATACTGGTGACTCATGACGGCGAGCGGCACCTTCCGGCCACCGAAGGGCAGGAACCATTCACCGACCCGTTCGGCGTAGTAGCCTGCGGCGTTGACCACGTATTCGCAGCGGATGTCGCCCTTTTCGGTATGTACGATCCACTCGCCGTTCTCGCGGCTGACGCCGGTTGCCGGGGTGAACCGCAGGATCTTGCCGCCGTGCGAGCGCGCGCCCTTGGCAAGAGCCTGGGTGACCTGAGCGGGATCGATATCCCCGTCGAGCGGGTCCCAGAGACCGCCTTCGAGATCGTGGATTTCCAGGAAAGGATAGCGCTCCTGCATCTGCTCGGGCGTGCACATTTCCATCTCGACGCCCATGTGCCGGCCCATGCCTGCCACGTATTCGAACTCCCTCATTCGTTCTTGCGTGTGCGCAAGACGGAGCGAGCCGCTGACGTGATAGTTGAGCGGATAGTCGACCTCCTCGGCCAGTCCCCGGTAAAGCTCCAGCGAATAGCGCTGGATGTTCATGATGCCGAAACTGGCGGAGAAGGTCGGGCAGTTGCCGGCCGCGTGCCAGGTGGACCCGGCGGTGAGTTCGTTCTTTTCAAGAAGAACGCAGTCGGACCAGCCGCCTTTTGCAAGATGATAGAGGGTGGACACTCCGACGACGCCACCACCGATGATGACAACACGGGCTGTAGTGGGAACTGACATTCTTCAGCTTTCCTTTTGAAAGGGTTCAGTAGACCGGCGGGGAGATCACCCAGACGGCAACTGCGGGTTCCGAGTAGGGGTTGGCCCAGCGATAGGAGGCGTTGCGGATGCGGAAACTGTCGCCGGTGGTCACGGTGAAAGCATCGTCATCCAGCCAGATGTCCAGCTTGCCCGATATCATGTAGGCAAGCTCCTGCGTCGGGCGTGAAATGCGGTTCTTCCGGCTCGAGCCGGGTTGAAAGGTGGAGTGGATCATCTCGAAATCGTCGGTGAGATCCGGAGACACCAGCGCCTCGACAAGGCCGGCATCCCGTTCTCCGATGATGCGCCGCGCAGATGATCGCACGATCCGTCCCTTCTCTGCGTCGGGGGCATCGGTGCTGCCGAAGAAGATGGAGAGCGGAACCTCGAAAATGTCTGCAATCTGGCGGAGGTCGGACAGACGCGGCGTCGAGATATCCCGCTCGATCTGGGACAGCCAGCCAACGGACCGCCCGAGCCTCTGGGCCAGGTCCTCAAGTGTCATCTTTCGGGTTGTGCGAAGGGCTCTGAGATCCTCGCCCAGGCTGCTCATTTCCATTCCGGCGATCCATCCGTGAAAATTTCAAGGATAATTTCATTCCGGATTATGAAAAAATCAACAAAATTTTCACGCGCCGATGAACTTTTTCATCCGCGGGCGATTTGGCGAGTGTTTACGGGCAGTTAGGAGCGAGAAAAGCGCCTCAGGCGGCGGCTTCGTTCATCCGCTTCGCGATGCAGGAAATGCCGTCGGGAATCCGCGCCGAAGCGATCGAGGAATAGGCCAGCCGGTAGTGCCCCTGCTGTTCTTCGCCCTGCGCGAAAAAGGCGCGGCCGGCCTCGATCAGGACACCGTCCTCGCGAAGCTGCATGGCCAGCCTGGAACTGTCGACGCCTTCCTTTGCCTTCATCCAGAAGGAAGACCCTCCGAACGTTCCCTGGCCGATCTGTGTCAGGCCGTTCTCCTGCAGGCTCTGCTCCATGATCGATCTGCGCTTCCGGTAGATGCGGCCCATGCGGGCGATCTGTGCATCATAATGGCCGAGAGACAGGAAATAGGCGGCGGTCCGCTGGATGAGGCCGGGCGGATGCCGCAGCACGAGCGACCGCAGGGCGCGCGCTTCGCGGATGAACGGCTCGGACGCGACCAGGTAGCCGAGCCGCAGGCCCGGAAAAAGGGACTTGGAGAAAGAACCGACATAAATCACCGATCCTGTCGGATCGAGCGATTTCAAGGCGGGCGAGGGCGACTTCAGGAACGAGATTTCGAACTCGTAATCATCCTCGACGATGATGAAGCCCCGGCGCGCGGCCAGATCCAGAAGCCGCTCGCGCCGCGAAACGGGCATTGTCGCATTGGTCGGGCAATGGTGGCTGGGCGTCGTGAACACGACGTCGGCGTCCTCGGGCAGGTCTTCCGGCGGCATGCCCGCAGCATCGACATCCACCGCAACGGTGTTGCAGCGCGTCTGGCTCAGGATCTGGCGGAGCCCCGGATAGCAGGGGTTTTCGATGGCGGCCGTGCGCCGCTGGGTGAGGAGAATCTGGGCCGTGATCCAGAGCGCATGCTGCGCGCCCATCGTGATCAGGATTTCCTCCGGCCGTGCCGTGATCGCGCGCCTCGGCAGGATCTGGCGCAGGATGAACTCGACCAGCATGGGATCGTCACGCTCGTAGTAGTCCGTCGCCAGCGTGTCGAAATCCTTCCGTCCGACAGCCTTGAGCGCGCAGTTCCGCCAGTTGTGGTGATCGAACAGTCTCGAATCCGACTGCCCGTAGATGAACGGGTACTTGTAGTCGCGCCAGTTGTCGGGCCGCACCAGCGGCACATGTTCGGAAAACCGTTGGCCGATCGTTTTCGACCAGTCCACCTGGGCCTTGTCCGACTGGTCCGGCAGCGAGAATTTCGGCCGGCTTGGAGCTGTCTGGGCAACGAAGTAGCCGGACCGGCCCCTGGAGACGAGATACTCGTTCGACACCAGTTCCGTGTAGGCGATCGTGACGGTGATCCTGGCAACACCCAGATGCTCGGCCAGCTTGCGCGAGGACGGCATCTTCTCGCCCGGCAGGCAGCGGCCCGACAGGATCGCTTCCACGACCAGCCGCTGGATCTGCTGTTGGAGGGACGTTTCATTGTCTGGCCGGAGAAAGAAAGTCTCTGCCGGAATCGCCATATCTGGCCCTAATTTTTGTTTTCCTTGGACTTATAGAACAGGATTCTCGGGCGGTTGGCAATTGCGGAAGCGGAGACGCGAAGGATGCGCCTTCGAAAAGGCGCCATGGCACTTGACCACCTGCAAGCGGGTCACCTCTCCCGCTGGGAGAGGTCGGCCTGAAAGGCCGGGTGAGGGATGAGAGCCGCCCATTCTTCTCAGACGTCCGCCCCTCACCCTGACCCTCTCCCGCCGGGAGAGGGAAACAGCGCGTGCGCGGCGACAGTCTGTGGACCTCCGGACATCCTCACACGAGAATGAGATGCCGTCCCGGACCTGATCCGGGACCTGCCGGGCGCTTGTCATGTGGCCCCGGCTCAAGGTCGGGGCGGCGTGGGCATTCAACGCCCGCTGCAGTCGGGCCCCCGTCATATTGATGGGGAAGCCGGGACGAGACGAGTCAGCCGAAGACGCGTGTCAGCGCACCGTCGATCGCATCGGAGATATGGTCGATGTCGCTTTCCCCGGCGATCAGTGCCGGAGACAGGCAGATGACGTTGTTGAGCCCGGGCACGGCCCGGTTGCTGATTCCGATGATGACGCCCTGTGCCATGCAGTCGGCGGCGACCGCCTGCATCTGCTTTTCGGCGACCGGTTCTTTCGTCGCGCGGTCCGCAACCAGTTCCGCACCGCAGAACAGACCCTTGCCGCGGACATCGCCGACGACCCGGTGCTTCTCCATCAGGCCGTTCAGGTTCGACATCAGCCGCTCACCCATGCGCGTGGTGTTGTCCAGCAGGCCCTCGTCTTCGATGATGCGCATGTTCTCAAGCGCCGCGGCCGGCCCGGCCGTGCATCCGCCGAAGGTGGAGATGTCGCGGAAGAAACTCATCGGATCGGACGCATCGTCCTTGAACATGTCAAAGACCTCTTCCGTGGTGACCATGCAGGCGATTGCCGCGTAGCCCGATGCGACGCCCTTGGCCATCGTCACGAAATCCGGCTTGATGCCGTAGTGCTGGTAGCCGAACCAGGTCCCGGTGCGTCCGACACCGCAGACCACTTCATCGATGTGCAGCAGGATGTCGTACTTCTTGCAGATCTCCTGGACCCGGTCCCAATAGCCTTGGGGAGGGGTGATCACGCCGCCGCCGGCCGTCACCGGCTCCAGGCAAAGCGCACCGACCGTGTCCGGGCCTTCGCGCAGGATGACCTCCTCGATGGCGTCTGCAGCGCGTTCGCCGTAATTCTCGACATCCCACTGGGCGCGATACTCGCAGCAATGCGGAACCTCAACGAAACCAGGCGTATAAGGTCCGTATTGCGCGTTCCGTTCCTGCTGTCCGCCGGCCGAGATCGCCGTGATCGACGACCCGTGATAGTCGCGCTCGCGATAGAGGATCTTGTGCTTCTTGCCGCCATAGCGCTTGTGCGCAATCTGGCGGACCATCTTGAAGGCCTTCTCGTTGGCCTCGGTGCCCGAATTGGTGAAATAGACGCGGCTCATGCCCGGCATCTTGGAAATCAGGCGCTCGGAAAACAGCGCGCCGGGAATGGAGCCCGCGGAGTTCGCGAAGTAGTTCAGCTTCACCAACTGGTCGCGAATGGCATCGGCGATGCTTTCGCGCCCGTAGCCGACATTGACCGTCCACACGCCGCCTGAAACGGCGTCGAGATGTTCCTTGCCGGTTGCGTCCCAGAGCTTCATGCCCTTGCCTTCGACCATGATCTTCGGATCGATCGTCTCCAGCGCCTTGTGCTGAAGCAGATGATGCCAGACGTGGTTGCGGTCGGCTTCAATGATTTCGCTCAGATCATTCGGTGAAGCAGCGACGTTCATGGCGATGTCCTTTCAAAGCTGCGGGTCATGGACGCGAAAAGGTTGAATTCGTTTCGGACTGCGCAAGCGTTTTTTTGTGCGCCTGCTCACAATTCAAGCAGTCCGTTGCATCAATTGTTTTCAGTCAACACGGCCCGGCGGGGACATATAGGGCCAGATAAAGATATACAATAGATCCAGATCAGTGTTTCTATTGTAACCGGGCCGTTCTGTCGTAACCATTTTCGCCATGCAGGCAAGCCGATATTCGAGGAGAGCGGCACGAGACAGGAAAATCTGCGCGTCTGTAATGTATCGAGGGAACAGTGAGAAAAAATCAATGACCTACAGATCAAAACTTCTAGGCACTTTCGCAGCTCTGGCATTCATGAGCGGATTGCCGGCAAATTCATCCGCCGAGGAACTGACCGTGGCCTACTTCCTGGAGTGGCCGATGCCGTTCCAGTATGCCAAGGAAAAGGGCCTTTACGAAAAGGAACTCGGCGTTCCGATCAACTGGGTGTCGTTTGACACCGGCACGGCCATGTCCGCCGCAATGGCGTCCGGCGACGTTCAGATCGCCGTCAGCCAGGGCGTACCGCCCTTCGTGGTCGCAGCGTCCGCCGGCCAGGACATCATCCTGACGGACATCGCGGTGAGCTACTCCGAAAACGACAACTGCGTCGTGGCCGAAGCACTCGAGATCGACAAGAACAACGCCAAGGAACTGGAAGGCAAGCAGGTCGGTGTTCCGATCGGGACAGCTGCCCACTACGGCTTCCTGTCCCAGATGAAGCATTTCGGCGTCGACATCACGACGATGGAAATCGTCGACATGGCACCCGCCGACGGTGCAGCTGCCTTCGCACAGGGCAGCCTGGACATGGTCTGCGGCTGGGGTGGTGCGCTTCGCCGCATGGTGGAACACGGCAACGTGCTTCTGACCGGCGCGGAAAAGGAAGAACTCGGCATTCTCGTGTTCGACGGCATCAGTGTCCCGGCCGATTTCGCGGCAGAAGACAGTGAAATGCTGACCAAGTTCCTCAAGGTGACCGCCGAGGCGAACGCCATGTGGAACAAGGGCGAGAACAAGGATGAAATGATCGAAGTCATCGCCAAGGACGCAGGTATGGACGTGGATGCAACTGCCGCCACGCTCGCAACCTTCACATTCCCGAATGTTGAAGAGAAGCTCAGCGACAAGTGGATGGGCGGAAACGTCCAGACCTTCATGCTCGGCGTGGCGGATGTCTTCCAGGAAGCCGGTTCGATCCCGCAGGCGCTCGACAGCTATGTCGACACCGTGGATTCCAGCTATCTGGCAGCCACCAACACCGAGTAAGATCACATCCCTGCAAGATTTGGGGCGGCCGTTTCAGGCCGCTCCATCCTTCCTCCTTTCAAGCTGCAGGAGATGACAGGCAATGGACGGCCTCCATATCGAAAATGTCTCCATGCGTTTCGACCTTCCCAACGGAACACATGTACAAGCGCTCAAGGATGTTTCCATTGAGCTGAAGACCGGCGAAATCATGTCGGTTCTGGGACCGTCGGGTTGCGGCAAGACCACTCTCTTGAACATCGTCGCGGGATTTCTGGCGCCGACCGGCGGCCAGGTGCGCATGAACGGGCACGTCGTCACCGGACCGAATGCCGAGCGCGGCATGGTGTTTCAGAAAGGCGCGCTGTTCGAGTGGATGAACGTGCGCAAGAATGTCGAATTCGGGCCGCGCATGAAATCGATGCCCAAGCGCGAACGCGACCAGATCGTCGACCATCTTCTCGAGACAGTCGGTTTGCAGGACTTCAAGGAAAAGGCCGTTTACGAGCTGTCCGGCGGCATGCAGCAGCGCGTCGCCCTGGCGCGCTGCCTCGCCAACGATCCGGACGTGATCCTGATGGACGAGCCCCTCGGCGCGCTGGACGCCCTGACGCGCGAGAAGATGCAGGGCCTCGTCCTGAAGCTCTGGAAGGAAACCGGCAAGACCGTCATCCTGATCACGCACTCCGTCGAGGAAGCGCTGCTTCTGGGCGAGCGCCTGCTCGTCATGGCACCGCGCCCGGGCCGCATTCACAAGGAATACCGGCTGCCATTCGCGGAGCGGGGTGTCGAGGCGGACCTTCGTGAAGTCAAGAAGAGCGACGGTTTCGGCGAGACGCGTGAGGAAATCCTCTCGATGATCTGGGAAATGGAAGAGGAAATCATGGGCCGATCGGAGACCGCAGCATGACCGGATCAGTCGTTTTCCTCGTTTATGCCGGCCTGTTCCTCGCCAGCTATTTCCTTGTGAGCTACCTCAGCAGCATCATGCAGCGCGGACAGGATTTCACCAGCCTGAAAACCGTGACTTTCGGCGATGAAAGCGCAATCCGGCCGAACCGGGCTGCATCCGTGATTTCGGTCATCGTGATCTTTTTCATCTGGGGCGCGTTCACCGGTTCGAAACTCGTGCCATTTCATGTCCCCGGGCCGTTCACCGGCGAGACCAGCTTCACCTATTCCGTGACCAACGATGCGGGTGAAACCGGTGACGCGACGGTTGACATCATTGTCCACGAGCCAGGCGCAAAGATTGACGACCCGGAAGTTGCCACGACAGAGGGGCTTGCCCAGAACGATTCCGGCACCGTCGGTGCCTGGCGGTCCGTCCTGTTGCGCGTCACGCGCAACGACGGGGAAGGGGCCCGCGTCACGGCAGTGAACGGTCAGGCGATCGAGCCCGGGCAGTCGGTTCCCGTCGACAACGGCACGGTCAGCATGACGCCGAAAGGGTCGCTGAACTTCGAGCCCGACAAGGGCCTGCAGATGGAACCGATCTGGATGCCGTCGCCTGAGGCCGTCGCCAGCCGGTTCACCGAAATTGCCTCCGAGGGCTACCAGAACTTCACGCTTTGGGAACACCTTGGCTGGTCGCTGCTCCGCGTGGTTGGCGGCTTTGTCGCCGGTTCCATCATCGGCATTCCGCTCGGATACGCCATGGGGCTTTCCAGCTGGGTGCGCGGCTGGTTCGACCCGATCGTCGAATTCATGCGGCCCGTTCCGCCATTGGCGCTGATCCCGCTGGTCATCATCTGGTTCGGGATCTGGGAAACCGGCAAGATCGTGCTGCTTTTCCTGGCCGCACTCTGGATCATGACCATTGCTGCACGGGCGGGCGTTTCGGGCGTGAACATCAGTAAGGTGCACGCTGCCTTCTCGCTCGGAGCCAACAAACGTCAGATCCTGCGCTACGTCATCGTGCCAAACTCGCTGCCCGAGATCTTCACTGGCGCGCGCGTTGCCATGGGTGTCTGCTGGGGTACGGTTGTTGCGGCGGAACTCGTCGCAGCGCAGAAGGGGGCCGGGATGATGATCATCGCGGCGTCGAAGTTCCAGCTGACCGACATCGTCATCATGGGCATCATCCTCATCGGCATCGTCGGCTACAGCATCGACATCCTGATGCGCATGGCCGAGCGGGTGCTCGTGCCCTGGAAAGGCCGCGCCTGACAAGGAGCCTGAAGACCACCTGACGCATCGGAGGCGCGGCGCGAGCCGCGCCTCTTCTGTTTCGCGGAGTAAAGGAACGCGTCACTTGTGTTGCAAGTGTTCGATTCATCGTCTTTTCTGACATGGGAAAAAAGACGGATAAAGAACAGGTATAGTTTATCCAATTGAAATTTCGAGTCTATTTAAGTATATTGTTAATGTGGGCGTCGGATAGATTTGATGTCTACTTGAAATTGGAGGCCCTGTTTTCAGTGGGGTCCGTAAAATTAAATCGTGCTTAGTATTTTTGGACGTGCGCGGACCGGTTCCTTTGACGGTATCGGTGAGCGATACCGATTGATTGCAACATTGGGTGCGCCACACCGGCTTGGAGCCTCGAACGTCGGCCGTTTTATTGTGTTCTGGAGGCGAGATCGTGAAACATGCTGCTCCGAAAGAAAAACACTTCATGCTGCGCCAGGAACTGGTGAGTGTCCTTCGCAGGCATCAGGACACGCTCTGTCCGGCCGAACTGCTGGCGGTTTCAAGCCAGCTCGTCGGTAATCTGATTGCCCTGCAGGACGAAACCAGACTGTCGCCCGACTTTGCGATGGAAATCGTTCTGCGCAACATCGAGGAAGGCAACCGCGCCGCCATCGCCGACGTGAAGCTGCAAACCGGCACGGGTTAGCATGCCGGTGTCTTGCGGGTGGAGCGCGCACGTCCGGTTCACGTTCTGAAATCATCACGGCCGCCTGTGTCCGTCCAGGGACAAGCCGCGCGCAAAGACGCGGGCTCCGGCTGCCCTTGCCATCGGGAAGGCGGATTTTATATTCCGAAGCTGAACAGGTGCCGGTGACCAAAGCGGCATGACAGCGCGCGGTGCTTTTGGTGCCCGCAGGGCCCATTTCCAGCGGTGTGCAGACCCGTCCAGCAAGGAAACCCGAACAGATGACCGATCCCGTGATTGCACAGAAAGCCCCGTTTGCCATCGAGGTTGAAGCAGGCAAATCTTACTTCTGGTGTTCCTGCGGCCGCAGCGCCAACCAGCCGTTTTGCGACGGCAGCCACAAGGAAACCGGTCTCACACCGGTCAAATACACCGCCGAGAAGGATGGCCGCGCGTTTTTCTGCGGCTGCAAGAACTCCGCAAACGCACCCATGTGCGATGGCAGCCATTCGAAGCTTTAGGGTACGGACCCACAAATGAAGCCGATTTGGCGGCAGAAATGGCAAAATCTCGTTAGGAAGCGTGCGCAGAGCGGGCTTTATGCCCGGTCAAGCGCGGTGACGTTGCGAGGTGAAGCCATTTTGCCGTCCTTCGGATTTGGCCGTTTTGGCCATCTGCCACGTCACGAAAGGCTTGAAAATGAACCACATTTCCTGCACTTTCGCTCCTCGCCGATGGCCAAAACGATCCAAACCAAATTGACTTCATTTATGGGTTCGTACCCTAGCCCTCGAACCGGGAAAGACGGAGCCCGCGGCGACAGCACCGTCAGCATGGCATCGGGACCACGCCCGACGCTTTCGGGGCGACGGACCCGGGCTGATTGCGGCGGCCGGTGACGCCATCGGAAAAACCCCGCAAAGACAGTGTATGGATGCAGATTTGAACCACGAAATCGCCTTTGCCCGGCTGCCCGAAATCGCACCGGCCGAGATCGCGGAGCACATGTCCGACCCCCGGGTCGCGGAGCACATGCCGCTGCTGACCTTCACGTGGGATGAGGCCGCCGTGGCGAAGTTTGTTGGCCAGAAGGAAGCGTGCTGGGCCCGCGACGGGCTTGGCCACTGGGCAATTCTGTGCAACGGCCGCTACGTCGGCTGGGGCGGCTTCCAGAAGGAAGGCGATGAATGGGATTATGGTCTGGTCCTGCGGCCGGACGCCTTCGGTCTCGGGATCAGGATTTCGAAAAAGGCGCTGGACTTCGCGCTTGCCGACGAACGCATCCCCTACGTGACCTTCCTTCTGCCCCCCTCACGCAAGAACCTCGGCGCCCTCAAGCGGCTCGGGGCAGTCTGCGTCGGGGACATTGACTATGACGGCGAAAGGTTCCTGAAGTTCCGGCTTGAGACGGGGTGACCAGGTCGTGACCGGTGACGCTGAAAATACTGCCCGGCGCTTCGCCGGCAGAATTCACGCATGCATCAGAAAATATGGCGGACAGAGAGTCCGTCAAATCGTAGTCCAATTAGAAAAAGATATATTAAATACATAAGTTTAAAGAATATTAGTTCAATATTTGTGTAGCAAAATGTGTAGCAAAATTAATGTTACATCGAATTCCTCTTTTGTTCTGGCGTCATTTGGCAACACACACTCGCGCCTTTCCGATCGCTCGCCGCATTTTAGGCTGCGCCCAACAGCAGACGTTCATTTGGGGCGCAGCAAATTTACTGGATGGGTGGGAAACGGACGTTCGTGGCAAATTGAACGAACGACTGCTCCGCGGGCGGAGGGGTCATTGCGATGGTAGATACGATTGTCTGCTATCCAGATGTAGTGTCCAGAGACATAGCTATTATGTTTGCCAAAAGCTCTGGTTGATCAACACTAGCCCAGTGGGACGCATCCGGAAGAATGCGTCGTTCCATCGGGTTCTCTTCAAGCCATTTGAGTGTGGTTTCGGGGCAGTTTTCGGGATTATAGAAGTATGTGACACGTGCTGATGTCGCTAGAACTTCACCGGGCACAACGCGATCTGAGAAATGTCGCGCATCTCTTCCGAGTTGCCAAAGCGCCAAGGGATCGGCCTGCGCGACTGCCGAGCGATATCGGGCAATGATGGGGGCGGAAAGCGCCATGTCATCCAGCCTTGCAAGAAAGCTCGCCCGAAACGACTCATGATTGGCAAAGTCAGCGGCGGTTCCCGAAAAATACGCATCTTCCGATGTAATGTTGCCTTCCATGGATAGGATACGCTCAATGGGAGAACCGGGTCGCTGTGCAGCAAGCGACGCAACGATCGAGGCTACAGAATGTGCAAGGACAATTTTGGACCCGCACTCTTTGGCCCGTGTGCACACATAGTCCGCCAACCCCTGCAAAGTTGTTTCTTGTTCGAGCGGCGGTGCCCCAAAACCCGGAAGATTTATCGGCATCAGTCGATACAAATGGACAAGGGGCGTCTGTTTCAGGCCGGTGAACATATCGGCGTTGTCGCCGAACCCGGCGATACACAGGATGATGGGTAGCGCTTCGTCTTCGGCTTCGTTCATTGATGTTTCCAGTGTTCTACGCGTCATGGGAACTGCATCCTAACTTTCAGATTGG
The DNA here is from genome assembly GCF_965232425.1 of Roseibium sp. Classification (GTDB taxonomy): domain Bacteria; phylum Pseudomonadota; class Alphaproteobacteria; order Rhizobiales; family Stappiaceae; genus Roseibium. Next base: position 1,339,012 of record NZ_OZ246971.1, on the reverse strand, counting down.
TCACATCCGTGCGACGGCTGCAAACCAGGCCGTGCAAAGCAGTGCTTGCATTGCGCAGGAAACGGGTCGGTGTCTGGGCAATTCCGCCGTTCGCCATAGCGCTCCAAGTGATGTTATTGGGCGAAACCATGGGGCCGGAAGAATGGATCGGATTTGCAGTGACCGATACGCGCTTGTTTTCGTTCCAGTCCAAAAGGGCTTCAAATTGAGAAGCGGACATTTATGCAGTCCGCAGCATTTTGCACTTTGGGCTCTAAGCGGGCTTTCGCTGCACTGGAATCAAAGGACGACTTTGTGCTCCCGTTTTCGACGTTCGACGAATTTAGAATAGATCCCGAAAGCAGACATTCTCGCCAGACGCATCAAGATCATAGAATGGGAGGAAACCGGTATTCGCCTTTGCGCTGCAAATCTAGCGCTTGGATGCTCGAAAGTGCCGCCGCGCCTGCATGGTCACCAGACAGTCTCAAGACTTCAAAGCGAATGAACAACCTTCTTGGACGTCACACCTGGCCTCAGAAAGACGTTTTGAAAGGGATGCTCAACACATTGTTGCAAACCGGAGACCGTTCTGATGCCTCGCAGCCTAAGATCAATAGCTATTCTGAATGAGGTTCGTAAGCGCTCCTAACCAGTTTACGTTGAGAAGCAACATCGGGCCGGGAACTGACATTCAATAGCACCAGATGTTGGCAAAATTTTTAGCTTTTCCGAGGCGTCGGGTTGCAGGTCTACGCAAAAATGCGTAACCCTCTTTCGAAACTGGTGGGGCATCAATGGCAGGCATCTTTGAAGCGGAACTGATGTTTCCGGGGCACACAGCCAAGCGCAATACTCAATTTGGCGATGCATCTTTGACTGAGTTAAGCGCTTCAATGCCGCTTCGCAATCTTCTTCTTGCGACAGCGGCAGGTGCAGGAGTTCTCATTGGCCATTCACAACCGGTGACAGCCCAAACAGTCATCCCTCCAAGTTCTGGCTCATGCATCGTTTCGGGCACCAGTGCGACGTGTACCGGGGACGTGTCGTCGGGCGTCGATGCCAGCGCACCTCTCACAACGCTCAACGTGAACAATCTGTCGCAGGATATTGCTCCCGCCTCCGGAGTGGATGGCATCGCATTCACCAGCACGACGGCGCAAGATATTACTGTCGATGTCGATTTGGGGTCATCTTCGATCACTTCGACTGGGGCATCCAATGGTATCGATGCCCGGCTTGGTGCCTTCCTTGGTAACGTGGACGGAAACATAACAGTTACTTCCAAGGGGACCGTGACTGGAGGTCGTGATGGCATAAACGCCGATCACTTTGGCAACGGCAACACGACGATCACCTCCACTGGTGCGATTACGGCTGGCACAGGGATCGGTATTGACGCGAGCAGGGAAGGAGGCGACGGTGCAATCACGATAACCAACACGGGCGATATCGACGCTAGCGGTGACGGCATCAATGCATTTTTGCGCCTGGAAGGCAGTATCACCGTAACGTCCACCGGCAATATTACCTCCCAAAACGGCATTGGAATTGATGCTACTGGAGCAAGTGCCGCGAGTACCGTCGTTACGTCCGTGGGCAACATCACCGCGAATAGCGAGGGCATTGAGGCATCTTCCGAAAACAGTGTCACGGTGAATTCTACCGGTAACGTTTATTCAGCAACGAGGACTGGCATTGAGGCCGAGGTCGATACCGGATCTGCGACCGTCACTTCCTCAGGTGACGTAACTTCTGCCGTGGGCGACGCCTTGCGGATAGACGTCAACACTTCCGGCACCAGCACTGTAAATCTGATGAGTGGAGCAATTGACGGCGGAACCGGGACAGGCGCCGGTGTTTCGTTCGAAGGTGCTGCCGGGGTTTCCAATACGCTCAACAACTACGCATCCATAACAGCTCAATCGGGTCTTGCGCTGAGCGGGGAGAATGGTGACGAACTAATTAACAACTCTGGCACGATCACCGGCAATGTGACCCTTGGTTCAGGGACCAACACGTTCAACAACCTGTCAACCGGTATCTTCAATTCCGGAACCACCGTTACGCTTGGAACGGGAAACAGTTTGACCAATGCCGGTAACCTCTCTCCCGGCGGGGCATCGGCGGTCAGCAACACCGCGTTGACCGGGGATCTCACTCAAACCACCAGTGGAACGACGACAATCACGGTGGATACAACTGCCGGAACGGCGGACCGTATCGATGTGAGCGGAACGGCCTCTTTCAACGGTACGATCACGCCGCAAATGATCAATCTCATGGCAGGCCAACAATCGGCCACCATCATCTCGGCTTCTGGTGGCGCGGTGAATGCCGGTCTTGCCGTCGCGACCAGTCCTGCCTTGCAGGCAAGTCTTTCGTATCCGAATGCAAACGACATTGTTCTCACTACGTCGATTGATATGGCTGTTGGCGGCCTGAATTCCAATCAAGCCAGTGTTGCCAACAGTCTGAATACGGCACTCAGTGCGGGACCGGGAAACATGGAGCCCATATTGAGCGCTCTTGTGAATGGTGTTTTCAGTATGGGAGCATATCAGGAGGCGCTTGACCAACTTTCGGCAGAGGTTTTTCTAAACACTGAAACCGCGTCTCTCTTTGCGGCAAACGACTTTTCCAACCTGTTGTTTTCCTGCGACGTTGCCGGGGAAGATTTAACCGCGATCAGTGAAGGTCAGTGCGTCTGGGTTCGCCCGCACGGCCGGTTTACCAGGCAAAACGACAGCAACACTGCTGTCGGGTTTCAAGAAAATACGGGTGGTCTTGCTGCCGGCGTTCAGGTGGAGCTTGCTCCGAGTTGGTATGCTGGCCTGGGGCTTGGATATGAGCGCTTTTCGCTAAGCACAAATGCAAATGCCGACAGCGACGGGAACCGCTTCACGGCTGGTGCAACACTTAAATTTCAAAATGGTCCTTTCCTGTTTGCCGCCGCAGTAAGCGGAGGCATTGACAGCTACAACACAGACCGGACCATCAACTTCGGCGGATTAAATCTTGTTGCCGCTTCTGATCACAATGTTTCTCATGTAACCGCACAGGCTCGTGCCGCATATCTGCTAACGCACGAAACGTGGTTCTTTAAGCCCCAGCTCGATGTGAATGTCACACACCTCAATCGCGGCAGCGTTACTGAGAGTGGCGGCGGCGGCGCAAATTTGAGTGTTTCAGGCAATTCAGATACCTACGTTTCTATTTCACCCGGATTGGAAATCGGCAATGAGATCGAGCTGTTTGAGAACAGTCTTCTGCGGCCGTATGTCAGAGCCGGTGTGAGCTACTATCCTGACGGTGACCATGGTGTCACAGCAAGTTTTGCAAATGCTCCGGCTGGTACCAGCTCATTCACCAACTCTACGGATTTTGGAGATGTGTTTGCTGATGTCGCCGTTGGTGCCACGGCGTTTTTAAACGAAGACACAACGCTGAAGATTTCATATGACGGTTTGTTTTCATCAGACACCCAGCAACACGGATTTTCGCTCAAGGGAAGCTTGAGGTTCTAGGGCTGAGACCCGTTTATATCATTGATTTAATGTAGCAATTCAGACTCAAGATACCGGTTTAGTGATTTGGAAGCTTCATTGGGAGCTGTATGAGCGCCATCAGGCGCTGGTCGCCGCCGCGTGTTTCCGCCTGGATCAGTCGCCGCTGTTCGTCCACAAAGTCATTGAAGTGTACGTTCACGCGGCGCGAGTTCGAGGCCGTTTTCGGCCCAGAGCGGACATTCCATCATTTTGCGGTTTACGTCCGTTTTGCGCCGACGTTTCGGACATTCACCGCGTTGAAGCTTGCGCCCGAAAGCAGACGTTCATTTTGGGCGCGGCAAATTCACAGGATGGGCGGGAAGCGGACGTCCGTTGCGGATGGAATGTATGGCCAGGATGCGAGACACATCAGCCATTGCCAAATTACGCCTTTACGTTTGTCTGGCTTCCTGAACAAACAATTCTCGCCCATCCGGATCACTCGCGATAAGGCGGAGAGCATCTGCCACAATTGCAATATCCCGGATAATCACCGCACCTGCGTTCTCCAGGTTTTTCTTCGTTTGTTCCAGGTCAGTGACCTCAAAGCCCAAAAGGGCAGACCGGCTTGACGTTTCAAGGCCCGGATAGATTTCAAGAACTTGCCCGTTGGTTTCGCAGGCGAGATGGACAGGTCCCTCCCCATGTTGCTCTTCATCAAAGTTCGCTCCGAGGCATTCATAGACTTTTGCAGTCTTATGGATGTCGCGTGCGTACAACGTTATGAACTTGATCATCATAGTTACCGCCAAACCGCCGAATAGTTGGGCGGTCTGATTGACCGCATTGCTGGTCGTTCCGTTTTAACCGGCAACTTCCTAAAACGTGATTGATGCGCGGCGAAAGGGTTTTTCCGTTCTGCATGGAAACGCGCACGCTGCATGACGCTTTCAGGGCCCGGACAGCAGATCAGAAGAAGGCGCTTTGCGGAATCGCACCGCACTCCTATAAAGGGCCTGTTCGACGGTCGGTACTTTCGTCCCGACTCACGGAGCCGAAAGGCGCACGCCCGCCGAGTCCCGCCACCATGACGCCGCAGCCCAAAGGCTTTTTCCTTCTCTTCCTCGTTGAACTGTGTGAGCGCTACGGCTTTTATACGGCCGTTTTCCTCCTCGTTCCTTATGCCGTCAGCAGGATTGGCTTTTCCGAGATCGAGGCGTCACTGCTCTATGGCACCTATACGGCGCTGATCTATTCGACGACTTTTGCCGGCGGCATCATCGCTGACCGCTTGCTCGGCTTCCGCGCGGCAACACTCACCGGTCTTGCCATCATGGCCAGCGGCAGCCTGCTTCTCGCCACCGGCGTGAAGGCAGCTGCCTTTGTCGGCCTGGCCGCGCTGCTGGTCGGCAATGGCTATTACAAGCCCAGTGTCTCTAGCCTTTTGGGCCTGCTTTACGGAAAGGACGATCCCCGGCGCGACAGCGGCTACACACTTTTGTACATGGGCATCAATATCGGTGCCGGTGGCGCGGCACTTTGCGCAGGGCTTCTGTCGCGCGAATTCGGCTACCACACGGCCTTTCTCGTTGCCGGACTCGGCAAATTGCTTGCTTTCGCTGCGCTACTGACGGGTGGTCACGTGTTTCGCATTGTCGGCGCCGCACCCGCTGGCCAGCCGCTGATGCGGGCAGACTTTGCCGGACTCCCAAACATTTTATGGCTTGGGGTCGGTACAATCGCTGTGGTCGTGCTCGGCAACTTGCTCTTGTTTCATGCCTTCGCGGCCGGCGAGATCATCGCTGTCGTCTGCGCCGCGGTTTTCGGTTTTTTCCTTTTCACGGTTCTGCGGCTGGATGCAGAAAGCAGGCAGCGTGCGCTTGCCATGCTGATGCTCTTTACCTTCGGCGTCGTTTTCTGGGCTGTCTACAACCAGGATGCCGATACGATCCTGCTCTTCATAGCTCAGGGGGTCGATCGGACTGTCATGGGCTTCGAAATCCCGTCGAGTTCTTTCCTGTCGCTCAATTCGCTCATCGTCATCATCGGCGCGCCACTGATGTCGATCCTGTGGTTCCGGCTCGCGGGGCGTGACATAACACCGTCCGAAAGCGTCAGGTTCGCTGTCGGGCTTCTGCTGCTCGGTGCGGCCTATTGCTCGCTTGCGTCGGCGCCTGCGGGTGCTGGCGGGCTGGTATCGCCCCTGTGGCTGATAGTTTTCTTTTTGCTCTTCAGTGTCGCGGAGCTTCTCGTTGAGCCAATCGGACTTTCCATGGTAAGCCGCCTCGCGACCCGTGAGTTGATGGGCTTTGCCATGGGCATGTGGTTCATGACGCACGCGCTTGGAAACTACGGCAGTGGCCTTCTTGCGAAGCTCGCGGCGGTCCCAGAAGATTCGGGCCCGGCCGGCAAAATCACAACAAGCCAGGCGGCGTTTCTCGACTATGGACTTCTCGCCCTCGGCACCGGTCTATTGCTGATTGCACTGCTGCCGGTGATTGCCCGATGGCGCAACGCAACGGACGACACCGAAGGGGACGCGTGAGCCATGTCCGGCTCCCGCACAAGTCCTGCCAGTCCTGCAGACTGGTGTCGATCCCCTGTGAATAGCGCTGCAGCCACCTTCCGCTTCGGGCCAGCATTCTTGGTTGGCCGCGCCGTCGCATTGTTCGCTTTGGCTCGAATGCGATCGCGTCACAATTGGGTCGAAAATCGGTCGCATTCATCGCTGGGGAATTTGACACCGAGTGACTTTTCAGCGCGACTGAACGAAGCTCGAAAGTGCCGTGAAGTCCGGTTCAGAAACGGGTTGAATTCCAGCAGGGCGGGATCCTCCTAATCCTGTCGCAGTGGGTGCCCTATCCTCCCTATTGGCTTGGTCATTCACAAACTCCAGCAAAGCTGTAATAGTTCGCCAACAGTGGCAATTACTTGCCATAAAAGCCGAACCTATCACGGATCACAAATGAAGCACCCAAGACTGAACATCGTTGCGGGGCCAACACCTCTGGTGCACGCACCACGCCTGTCAGACGCGCTCGGAATTGATCTTTTCATAAAACGCGACGATGTTGCCGGGCCAACATTTGGCGGCAATAAGTCCCGACAGCTTGAGTACTATTTCGGCGATGCTCTGGATAAGGGGGCGGACACTATTTTGATCACGGGGGCGGTTCAGTCCAATTTTGTGCGTCTGGCAGCGGCGGTGGCCAGTTCGCAGAACATGCACGCGATCATACAGCTTGAAAACCGCGTGCCCGGCAAGCCCGATCACTACCACAAATCAGGAAACGTTCTGCTGTCGCATCTGCTGGGCCCCGAGATCCTGACCTATCCCGAAGGTGAAGACGAGACCGGAGCCGACGCCGCACTGCACGAACGCGCCGAGGCTCTGCGCGCGGAGGGGCGAGTGCCTTACGTGATCCACCTGTCCGAAGGGCATCCGCCGCTTGGCGCGCTCGGCTACGTGGACGCAGCTCAGGAGATCCTGCAACAGGGCCAGGATTTCGATACCTATGTTGTGGCGTCGGGTAGCGGATCCACGCATGCCGGCCTGCTGGCCGGTTTGCGCGGGTCTGGATCCGGCGCCCAGGTCATCGGCAGTTGCGTGCGCCGCGATGCGACCGCGCAAGAGGCGCGCATCGCGCGGGTCACGGCGCGATTGAAGAAGCTCTATGCCGGAGCCGCAAGGGTCTCGGAACCCGATATCCGCATTTGGGACGGGGCCTTGGCACCGGGGTACGGACAGATAGGCGAGCCGGCGAGATCTGCGATACACATGGTTGCAACACACGAAGGCCTGATCCTGGATCCCGTCTACACGGCCAAGAGCTTTGCTGCGATTCCCGCACTTGTGGCTTCAGGCGAGATCGCCAAAGGCAGCCGCGTCTGTTTTGTACATACTGGTGGATTGGCTGCATTATTTGCTTACGAAGAGGCCTTTTAAGTATCCAACAGGCGCTGCCATATATTTTAAGCAATCAAGTAGCTTGATCGGTAGACTTTCGGGTTATGGTCTACCGGTCTGGGATTTCGCGGACTCGATCAACACTGGATCCGATCACCATGACAAACGCCAGCTAGCTCATGATCCAATTGGCACCCAAGACCGCATAGAACAGTTCGGACCAAAGCAGGAACGCCTATAGTCTGGACAGCCTCTTCCGCGAAAACTTCCAGATGCTTCGGACGCACACCGAGTTCATGCGCCTGACACCGTTTCCGCTCAGAACCGGTATTCAGCAAGTTTTAGTCCTTCAGCTTTACGCCCGTTTCCACCTCATCGACACCGAGAACATACAATTTCGGTGACTGTCACGAGAACGATGCCGCCGAAAGCTGTTTCAACGGGAAGGGGTAAGATGTCGACTCTACGGGCCCCAGGAAGACGCAAGCTGGATGTATACGAGTACCTTGAGATGTTTTAGTTTCAACATGCGAACATGTTAGAAACGGAATGCTGCCGCTCGTCGAGTTCGAACGACGGCGAAAAATGAACACTAATAGCATGTTGAAAACGCGGGTTTATTCAGTTCGTTTTCTCAGACTACACGCACATCGATGCCAAAAAACTCTTTCTACCCGAAACGCCCCAGAGAATAGGGCTCTAACGGAATATTTGGTACTTCGCCGCACACGATCTGAGCTGCGACAGCGCCTGATTTGGGAGCCATCATCAGCCCGTAGTGAGAATGGCCGAAATTGGCAAAGAGGCCCGGGTGGCCCGGAATCTTGCCAAGCGCCGGCAAGCTGTCCGGAAACGACGGACGCTGCCCCATCCAAAAGGAATGCTCTTCTGTGCGAAGACCCGGGAACGCCGCCCTGGCGACACGAAGCAACACGACCCGGCGGCGTTCATCGGCTGGTTTTTCAATCGGAGCAAACTCGGCCTGGCCTGCAATTCGAACACCTCCATTCATGCTGCTAGCCACAACTTTTGCATCCACATCCATAACAGAATGGTTGAGTTCTACCTGCGGATCCCGACATTCGATATGGTAGCCGCGTTCGCTCAGCAACGGTACGGAAATGCCGAAACTTTCCAAGAGTTTCTTGCTCCAGACCCCCATTGCAACAACAACTCTTTGAGCGGTGATCTGCTTGTTCTGACACGTTATGCACCAGCGGCCGTTGTCCTTCCGCAGACTTCTGATCTCAACCCTTTCGATTGCACCGCCCAGCGCTCTGACCTTGTCGGCGAGCACTTTTCCCAACTGGCCCGGGGATCGAATCCTGCTTTGGCCCTTGATCAGGACTGCGGCCTTGAAATCAGGACTGAGGGCCGGTTCAATCTTCAACAACCGTTCCTGTCCGACCAGTTCAAGGTCAGCACCTTTTTCTTCGCGGATACGATAATCAATCGCCTGGAGTTTTGAAGCGTCAGCTTTTCGGAAGGCATGGACGTAATAGCTGTCGCACAGCAAGTTCTCATGACCGGTTCCCCTCAAGTGCCTCTCGTAAAGCTCAATTGACGGGCCGCACAGATGCGACATGGCATCAGCAGCAAGGCGTGTTCGGCGTTCACTGCTTTGCCGCAGAAACCGGAACGCCCATGGCACCATCGCCGGAACGACCCTCGGATCTATCGACAGGGGGCGTCCATACCCGAACAGCAACCTGGGAATGGCCTTCCAGATCCCGGGAAGAGGTTGCGGTATGATCGACCACGGCGACACGACACCTGCATTTCCCATCGATGTTGCCTGTCCGGGTTCATCGCGATCAATCAGCCGGACTTTCTCGCCACGTTCGAGGAGCGATAGTGCCGTGCACAAACCGACAAGTCCGCACCCGAGGATGATGATTTCATCATGCGCGTCAGGGGATTGCATATTGATGTCTCCGGGCAAGGACTTGGCTGATGATCGCCGGAGAGGCAATGAGCAGGGCAACGAGATCGGTTTGCAGCGATGGCGCGATAAAAATGAGCCCGGCAAGAGCCAGCAGAATTCGAAAGAACACACCCATCGGTGCCAGCCAGTATCCAACGACCGCAGCGGAGAGCGCGATCACGCCGGCGATGCAGCTTGCCGCTGTATAGGTGAATTCCCATAGGTCAAAGCCAGTCGACGACACAAACAGAAGAACGGGCGCATAAACAAAGGCCATGGGCGCGACAACCTTGCCAAGGCCAAGTGTGAACGCCGACATCCCGGTTCTAAACGGGTTAGAATTGGCTATCGCAGCCGCTGCGTAGGCAGATGTACACACCGGTGGTGTGATCTCGGCCACGACACCATAGTAAAGCACAAACATGTGGCTTGCGATCGGCGGGATACCCAATTGGGCAAGAGCAGGCTGAGCAACGGAAACAAGCATGATGTAGAGGGCTGTGGTCGGTACGCCTGCGCCCATCAAGATACAGGCGAGTGCAATGAAAACCAGACTGGTGAAAAGCGTCAGGTCCTGCGCTGTCAGTAGTTCGAACCCGCCGATCTGGAACAGCCAGGCAAAGTCATTGCCGATGCTGGACGCGGCTTGGGTTACCATAAAGCCAATCCGGAAGCCGACACCGGTTGTGTTGATCACCCCGATCACGATGCCGACGGCAGCAGCTGCTGCTCCGACGGCAAGCGCATATTTGGTGCCAGTTTCGAGAGTGACTGCCATCTCTCTGATCGATACACGTTTTTGCGGGTTCAAGGTCGCCAGAGCAGCGCCGGCAATCAGGATGGCAGACATGGTGAAATCAAACCCACCCTCTTGCAGCTTCCACAGTACGAAGCTCGCAAAGGCCGCCGGAAGAACAAGGGAGACCGGTTCCTTCAAGCGGCTCATACCGGCCACGATGGCCAGAGAGATGCCGCAGAAGGCCGACATGTAGGGCGTGTACCCGGAGAAGAGGACGACCAGAAGACCGACGAGAGGGATAATGTTCGCCCAGCCGTTTGCCCAGACCGCCCGGAAGTGGGGGAGAGAGTCCGCTGAAATGCCCTTCAGCCCGAGCCGGCGTGCCATCAGATGCACGACTGCGAAGACCCCAACATAGTGCAAAAGTGCCGGGAAAATCGCGGCAATTACGATCGTTGTGTAGGGAACCTCCAGAAACTCAGCCATGATGAAGGCAGCTGCCCCCATGATTGGCGGCGTAATCTGACCGCCAGCCGACGCTGCCGCTTCAACCCCGCCTGCAAAATGCCCCGGATAACCAAGCCGTTTCATGTTTGGAATTGTCAGGGAGCCGGTTGACACGGTGTTCGCGACCGACGAGCCGGAAATGGTGCCGAAAAAGGCCGAAGAGACAACGGACACTTTCGCCGGACCACCTGTATAGCGGCCTGCCAGGATTGTGGCGTTGTCTATGAACAGTTGTCCCAGGCCGGTTCGCTGGGCAATCACACCGAACAGCACGAAGTGAAACACAATGGTCGAAACCACCCATAGCGTCACGCCGAAAATACCTTCTTGAGGGAAATACATCGACGAGACAAAGGTCTTGAACTTGACGCCCGGATGCTGCAGCAGCCCTGGGAACACGGGACCAAACAGCGCGTAGCTGATGAAGACCGTGATGATGAGCGGCAGAATCCATCCCAAGGTCCGTCGCGCAATGTCGAGTACCAGGACGATCAAGATGCAGCCGAACAGCATGTCCCAGCCGTTGGGATTGCCCATTCGGAACGTCATCTCTTCGATGCCGAGCCAAGGTATTCCCCGCCAGGCTATCCCAAGGTAAAGCGCTGAGGCGACGCCGAGGGCCATCAGCAGAACATCAAAGTAAGGAACGCCATCCAGCCGCAGCGGACCGGTCTTCAGATCGAAGGCGGTCTTCGTCTTGATAAATGGGTAGTAGGCGTAGATGAGAATGAAAAGGCCGGACAGGTGCCAGCCCATGTGCCAATAGTCAGGCGGCAATCCAAAGCCTGCAGTCAGATAGTGATAGAAGGCAAATGTCAGTGCAACATACCTGAGAAACACTGCGAATTTGGGACCGACAGCACGCGTTGCAGCGCCCTCATCATATTTTCGTTCGATCGCGGCAAGTTCGTCTTCTGTCAGCGTGCGGGGCTGGTCACTTTGTTCGGAAATCTGTGTCATATTCGTTCGACTCGCAATCGCGTTGAGGCTGAGACTTCAGTGAACAAAACCTGGAAACGGGGCTCGCTGTGTGGCTGAGTGGACCAGACCGGTCAGGGACACGATATCAAAGACAGGTCGCCTTATCGCCTTTTGGAGAGGCGCGGCGTAGGGCGGCAGGTCTGTGCATTCAAGCAATACAGCCCCAACTTCAGGTGCACGCCCGACGAGGCGTTGGCCTGCGGCAATGAGATCGGCCTCAATCAGGTCAAGATCCATGTCATTGCACTCCCCACGCAGAATGACCTTCGAAAACTCCGCGCTCTGGTCCATGCCTTCGATTATAAGAGGTATGTGCTGGGCTCCGACGGCTGACAGGTGCGCGTCCGTCAGTGCATCTGAAGAGGCGGTCAATACACCAACCGGACGAGCGGTCATTGCGTGGATAAGCGGCGCCATAAGCAATGAAGACACGCAAACCGGCACACTTACCGAGCGCGCAATCTCGTTTTGATAAAGCGCAAGAAACCCGCAAGATCCGGTAATCGCCTTTACGCCGCTCGCCTCCAGGCGGCGCGCGGCTTCCACAAGCGGCTTGATCATTTCAGTCGACGGCGCGTTCAAAAGGCTGGGCACGGTCAATCCGCTTATGATCTCATAGCTGAGTGTGAACGGCAGGCTGGACGGGTTCTTTATGTGACCTGGCGGCTTTGGAAAATAGCTTTCCAGCGACAAGACGCCAATGGAAACGCCACAAATGTTGGTTCCACCTTTGATAACGGCCACCATATTCACCACTATGAACTTTGAGCAATCGAACGCGCACAACATCAGTCGCAGCTTCGAGCAGCTCCGTTGTTGAATGCGATCGGAAGGAAGTACCGGGCGGACAAACCCGCCCGGTCCCCGCGAGAAATTACTTCAGAAGCCCGGCTTCCTTGTAGAACTTCTCGGCTCCGGCATGCAGAGGAACGCCCAAGGCTGCAACACCATCCAAAGCGGTGTCCGGCGTTATCTGTTTGCCTTTGGCATGCCCGTTGTCGAGCAACTTGCGTGTGTTGTCGTTCCAAAGCGCCTTCGTAATGCCGTAGACGAGTTCCTCGGAAAGATCGGAAGACACCACGAGAAGCGCCGACACAGCCGGTGTTTTGACCTCGTAGTCAACACCTTCGTAGACACCGGCGGGGATGGAGGACGGAATATAGGCAGGAATCAAATCGTTGATCTTCTTCAGATCATCTTCGGTGAAGCTGTGGAGCTCCATGCCCTTTGTGGTCGCCAACTGAACCATCGCGGAGACAGGCCAGCCAGCAGCATAAAAATAGGCGTCCAACTGACCGTCTGCCAGCCGTTCTGCAGACTGCGAGTTGTTCAGTTCCGCCTCGTCCATGTTGTCACGATTGACGCCCCACTCGCCCAGCATCATTTCGACGGCTACCTGTGTACCTGAACCGGCCTGTGCGATACCGACACGTTTGCCCTTGAGGTCCGCCAGACTGTCAACGCTCTGTCCTGCCGGAAGGACGAGGTGCAGATCTTCAGGGTAAAGATTTGCCACGATACGAAGTTTCTCGTGTGGCTTGCCGTCGAATTTGCCCTCGCCCAGATACATGGACCGGGTCACATCGGCAGCTGCCATACCGGCCTCAAGCTCACCGTTTTGAACGGCCGTGTTGTTGAACACCGATGCAGTTGTCGATTGTGCTATGGCGATAAGACCGGGTACGCCGCACTGTCCACCCTTGTCGCATGGCCGAGCGCCAGGAGGCGCAGAAATGCCGTTGGCAATCGTGCCGCCAATCGGAAAGTAGGTTCCGCCTGCGCTGCCGGTACCGATACGGAAGAAGGTCGGATCCTGAGCCAGTACCGGCCCCGCCGCCAAGGAAAGGGCCAAAGTGACGCCCACAGTCCTCAAAATATGTTTCATGGATTATCCCTCTGAATGGCTGCTTTTTTGTTTTCGCAGTGCGAAAGAGTAATCGGCTTAAAAATAAAAACAAATTTGAATATCTTTCCCAAAGCAAAATTTTGTTTATGATTCAGCCATGAACCTGTCTCAGCTTTCTGCCTTCCGTGCCGTCATGACTTCGGCGACGCTCACCGATGCCGCCGCCAAGCTACGCCGTACCCAGCCTGCAGTGAGTGCAGCCATCAAATCGCTGGAAGACCAGATTGGGATGCGGCTGTTTGAAAGGCGGGGCCGAAACTTAGTTCCCGTTCCAGAAGCCCAGTATCTTCTGACTGAGGCCGAGGCGATCCTTGGTCAGCTGTCGCGCGTCAGTACCACGATGCGCGCGCTTGCCACTGGCGAGACCGGCAGCCTGACTGTGGCCGCGATGCCTGGCCCGTCCGTCATGCTGTTTCCTCGCTTTGTGGCAGAGCATATGAGTGAGCATTCAGATGGGAAGATCACCATGTTTGCGCGCAGTTCACACCAGATTATGGAGCTCACCCGTGCACAGAGCATTGATTTTGGTTTCGCAGATGTGCTTGAGACCCCGGACGTTGAAGAACTTTATACGACGGACATCATTTCTGCCGATTGCTTCGTCGCCTTGCACGTCGATCACCCGTTAGCGCTGACAGACGTGATTACCCTGAAAGACCTCGATGCCGTGCCGCTGGGAACTCTCCCGACGAACCATAGACACACACAGAATCTTGCGGCCGCGCTAAAGCGAGAAGGATGCACTTGCAACATCAAAGTCGAATGCCAGACCTTCTTGTCCGTCCTGCAATTCGTCATTACCAAGCGCTGCGTGACGATTTTGGATCCTCTCATGGTTGTTCATTGCAACGAGTCCCATGCCTGGCAGGACACAATCGTCGTCCGTCCTCTAGCGAGCCCTGTCCGCTACCAATATGCGGTCTACACGCCGCGTCACCGGCCTGAGTCTTTGTTCGCTGAAACCGCGCGGCATGCGTGGGCAGCAGAAGTAGAAAGGATGCTGTCTGAAATCGGTTCAGCTCCAAAATGGGAGACGCAGAGCGGCGAGACCGTTTTGACCTGATGAAGACAAAGATCCTTGCGCATCGAAAACGGCGTTGACCGAATCTGACTGTAAGGCAACTTCGCGAGCAAACGTAGGGTTGCGGAGGATCGCGCGCGAGGTTGCTAAGCGATGAATCTTATCGAAATCTAACGCATCGGCATGTTAATTAATCAGCCCTACGTCTCAATATACGAAAAGACTTTGATCAACGCTCATACAGACCTAGACGTTCAAAGCAGATCACTGGTCCGACTTCTGCCTTCCCCGGGTTGACTGACAGGTTGCTCTCGTGACATTCACCCAATTGTCGCGCGAATTTGCTTGTATGAAGGTTCGGTGTTACCGGCCCCTTTGCTTGCCAAACCACTGTCATCTCGATCCTTGTGCGAACCATCTGCCAACGGCATGATCTTCGTGAACGCTTCGTGCGGTGTCCACCGATAGCCGGTGCCGCTGCGCAAACACGTCGCGGACATCGAAGCCAAGAGAGCAGAGTGGTCACTGCCATCGGCTATCATCCGTTCTATTCAATGGCTTTTGTTGCACCCTCAGCCAAAACTGGCGGCAATTCTCGTTTCAAGAATTTGAGGAATGCTTCAATAGCTGGCAACAAGCCTTGGCGAGACGGCATCAACAGGCTGATCTGCGGACTACCCGCAGTCCACGCTGGCAAGGCGCGCACAAGCGATCCTGCCTCCACCTCTGGTCGGCAGACGTAGGAAGGCAGGGCTACGAGCCCGAGGGACGAGGCTGCCGCGTTTTTGAGGGTCGACATATCATCACTGGCGAAACGAACTTGGCAGGGGACAGAGGCGGTTTGCCCATCATCGCCGGTCAGCAGCCATTGGTGCGTTGCTCGCGGTCGGCCAAGAACCAATGCGGGATGATTTGCTAACCTGGCCGGGTCATCAGATTGCTCCAACGTCTTATGGTAATCTGGCGAACAGAACAGGTGCCACTCCACCCGCGCCAGTCGCACCTGAATGAGACTGGAGTCCGGTAGCGTCTCCATATGCCCACGGATTGCGACGTCGATCCCGCCTTTGATCAGGTCCTCTATCTGGTTCGAGGCCCTCTGCACCACTGTTACGCCGGGATTGTCCTGCAAGAAACGTGGGAGGATCTGATAGAGGCCAAACTGCGCCATTCCTACTGAACAGGACACCGCCACGGTCCCTTCGATCCTATTGGTTTTTCGGCGAACGGCCGTTTCGGCGGCTTCAAATCGCGCCAAGGCGTCTTGGGCGTGTCGAAAGTACTCTTCGCCAACCTCTGTCGTCGTAACGACGCGTGATGTGCGTTGCAAGAGGCGCACGCCAAGGTCACTCTCAAGTTGCCGCACGCGGCGGCTGAGCCGCGACTTTGGGATGTTCAGCGATCGCGCAGCTGCTGAAAATCCCCCCTTTTCAACAACCTGAACAAAATAGAAAGCGTCGTTAAGGTCCATGCTGCACCTCTTTTCGTTCTATCAGTAGAACAATATGTTCTGATATTGGCGGATTTTCGATCGATTGTCTCGTTTGTATTGATAGTTCAGTAGATACGAGGGAATGACATGAACACACAAGAGATCGATAAGTTTTCAGGCGTCACCTGCGACCACCATGCACGAAGTGACGGGCGCACGATCAGGATTGGCGATGGCTTTGAAGCCAAAAGCTATCAACACGCGGATTTCCAAGGTCTGATGGATCCGCTGATCATGGTGGATCATTTCCGCATGACAATGCCCACCTTCGGGACACATGCCCATGCTGGGCTCTCCGCAGTCACGGTGGTGTTTGAAGACAGCACCGGCGCCTTCCACAATCGCGATTCCCTTGGAAATGACGTCGACCTGGCCCCCGGTGATCTCTATTGGTTCAAGGCCGCACAAGGGGCCATTCACAATGAAGCACCGCGGCCGGGTGCCAAAACCCATGCGTTGCAGGTTTTCGTCAACCTAGCCAAAGAAAACCGGCATGACGCGCCATCAGCGTTTCACCTTGCTGCCAAGGACATTCAGAAACTGCCGGGCGACCACGCCACCGCACGGCTTGTCCTCGGCGAAAGCAATGGTGTTGCGGGCGCCGCAGCACCGGACATCCCATTGACGTTGCTCGATATTGATATTCAGGCCGGGGGCCAGTTCACGCATCAGGGCGACAGCCGCCACCATGCTTGGATCCTCGGGATCAAAGGCACATCCACCGTGTCGTGGAATGCAGGCACTGCTGATCTGACGCCCGGCAAAGCCATTGCCTTTGCAGGCGCCATCGACATCTCATTTTTCTCCGCAGAGGGTGCGCACGCCGTCCTGTTTCGTGCCCCCCCTCTACGCCAAGCCTTTGTCCAGCGTGGCCCGTTTGCGATGGGCAACGCGGCTGAGCTTGACGCAGTCGAAGCCGACTATCGAGCCGGCCGCCTCGGGTCAATTGACTGAACACAATCCACTCAAGAGCAATCTGAAAAGGAGAAGACCATGACCAATCGACACAACCCGCTCCCCCTGACACGTGACAATACCGCTGTCGTGTTTGTCGACAATCAGGTCGGGCTGATGACCGGCATCCGCGACTATTCGATCGCGGATCTCAAGCACAATATTGTCGGTTTGGCTAAATCCGCAAAGGTCCTCGGCCTGCCGATTGTCACGACCACTACTTCGTCAGAAACACTGTGGGGACCTGCTATTCCGGAATTGACGGGAGTTCTGCCTGACCAGACTTTCATCGACCGAACGACCGTAAATGCCTGGGATGACCCGCGGGTGGAAGAGGCCATTCGCGCAACCGGGCGGAACAAGCTCATTTTCGCGGGTCTCTCCCTCGAGGTCTGCGCCGCGTTGCCCGCAATGCGTGCCGTTCGCGAAGGATTTGAAGCCTATGTCGCCGTGGATGCCAGCGGGACATTCAACATGACGAAGCGCGAAACCGCTTTGGTCCGTTTGACCCAAGCCGGGGTGGTCGTCGCCGATGGCGCAAGCCTTGTGATCGAAATCCTCGCGGACAATGCCAGCAATCAGGCAGGTGAAGTCTACAACGCCCTGGGCATGGATTGGTCGCTGCTCGTCAGTCAGGTCCGACAGAGCGCGTGACTGCGCGCAATCCGTGGGAGACCAGAAATCGGAAGCTTCAGCGGGTCATTTTTGGCTGGATAGTCGTTGTATACGGACCCTACAGCTTCTCCTAGCAGTTACGAAGGGTGGAGAGCTGCCCTTGGTTCTCAAAATTCCACCAGAACTCGGTCCGCGGAGCAGAACTTTGAGTCCTCCAGTCACTTCCCCGGGGAGAAACGGCCCAAAGCTGGCGTCTGCATTGCAGTCGGGCTAGTGTCCGTTTCTCAGGCGCGCGCGGCAATCAAATCGGCCGCCTTCTCCGCGATCATAATGACAGGGGCCTGGGGATGGCCGGTGTTCATGCGGGGCATCACGGAGGCATCGGCGATACTCAGCCCGTCCAGTCCGTGCACTTTTAGATCAGGTGCTACAACGGCGTTTTTGTCCTGACCCATGCGGCAGCTCCCGACCGGATGCCATGATGTGGACGACACTTCCCGAATATTGGCGATCAGGTCTTCGTCGTTTGTCAGGTCGGGACCAGGCGAGATTTCCCGCGGCCTTAGCTCTGCGAAGGCCTCTTGCGACACGACGCGTCGCGCTTGTGCAATGCAGGCAAGCATGAGATCGATATCAGCAGGGTCGCTCAGGTATCCCGGGTCGATCAATGGCCGGTCCAATGGATTGTCAGACACGATCGCAACACGCCCCGTGCTGCGCGGGCGCGTCGGGAAGCCAGAGATTGTAAAACCATGCCGGTCGGGCGGACGCATCTCGGGCGCACCGAGGCTGATGTAAAACGGGATCATCAGCAGTTCGATGTCAGGTGCTTCAACGCCCGGATTGGATTTCAGAAACGCGCCGGATTCAAAATGATTGGTCGTTAGCGGTCCGCGCTCTTCTTCAAACAGGCGTTGGGCGTTAGCAAGGTCTTCCGCGGTGCGCCCGAAGAACGTCAGTGGTTTATCGATCTCCCAACGGCTGCGGTAGTGCAAATGGTCTTGCAGGTTTTTGCCGACGCCGGGCAAATCGTGCCGGACTTCAACCCCGACACTTTGAAGGAGAGCCGCCGGACCAATACCCGAGATCTGAAGAAGATGCGGGGATCCGACAGCACCGGCCGAGAGGACGGTTTCCGGCGCTACCGCACGCTGAACTTGTCCGCGCACAATATAGTTGATCCCAAGAACACGTTTACCCTCCATGACAAAACCAAGCACTGTCGCTCCGGTTGCCACCGTGAGGTTATCCCGATCGGTCGCCAACCTGAGATATGTGCGCGCGGTGCTGCCACGCTTGTTGTCCTTTAAAGTCGCCGGAAAATACCCGCAGCCTTCTATGTCCTCACCATTCAAATCATCATTGAACGGAATGCCCGCTTGCCGGCAGGCCGAGAGGAAAATCTCAGTCAGCGGCGATTTCTCGCTTTGTTCGGTAACCGTCAAGGGGCCGGCATCTCCATGGACGTCCGTCTGTCCTGATCCTTGCCAGTTCTCCGCCTTGCGAAAATAAGGAAGAACGTCCTCCCATCCCCAACCCGTCGCCCCGAGCTGTTGCCAGGTGTTGTAATCAGAAGGATGCCCTCTCAGATAAATCATGTAATTGATTGAGCCGGTTCCTCCGATACCCCGGCCACGCGGATAGTTGATTTGGCGTTTTGAAAGATGATCCTGCGGTCCTGTTCGGAACCCCCAGTCGAAACGTGTATTCGTCAATGCGCCAAAGGTGGCTGGTGTCGCTACGCGCGGGTCGTTGTCATCACCTCCTGCCTCGAGCAGGAGGACGCGCCGTTTGGGGTCTTCGCTCAACCTGCTCGCAAGCACGCATCCAGCAGTGCCAGCGCCAACAACGATAACGTCGAATTGGTCTGCCATTGAAAACCCTCCCTTGCGAATTCAAGAATACTTGAAATCAAAGGGCCGTCGAGGACCTCGTTTACCGCCTAGCCCCCGCGCTGCTCTTTCTCCGGCTTCGACCCGCCCAACGTGTCCCTGAGCCTTGTGGCAAGTGCCGTGAATGTTTCGGCCCGGGTGTCACCAAGTGCGGAGGTGATCAGGGCGGTCGCCTCTTGCCAGACAATCCGCACTTTTTCCAAGACCGCCCGGCCGTCCGGTGTCAGATCAAGAATGTCGCTGCGGCGGTTCTCGGGATTTGTGCTTTGCGTGATGAAGCCCAGCGCCACCAGCCGTTCCGTCATGGAGCTCATGCTGCCTGCCGAAACATCGAACTGTTTTGCCAGATGCCCCTGTGAGGTTGGCCCGATCCGGGACAAGGCATCCAGAATCAGAGCCTGCCGGTGACGGACTCCGGTTGGTCTCAGCAGGATTTCAACCCGCTTTTCCAACAAAGTGGCTGAATGCAAAACAGGGTGGAGGTCTACCGGTATTCGTTTCATGGCCTGACAGCGTTGCAAAAACTCTCGTCATGACACTTAACAGTCACAATGTTCTGATGTAAATAGTTTGAATTAGAACAATTCTGATCCTTGTAATTCCAGTTCCAAGTTTCCTAGGAGTATCGTCATGAAGTCCCTTTTCAGGATAGCGCTTGCGGCTCTCGGCCTCGGAGTGCTTGCCGTTCCGGCGCAATCAACTGAAAACCTGGTTGAAGTCCAACTCATCGACAGGTTGGACGACGCGCGCGGGTACTGTCTGGACATAGCGGGCGGGCGTGGCAAGAACGCACCGCTGGACAAGGGTTTGCAGGCCCACACCTGCTACAATTACACGGGCGGCATCCTGGAAGATCAGGGCTTTGATGAAGCGCTGATCGCCAAGGGTGAGTTCCGCATACCCTACTTCGATGTCTGTATGGCAGTCCCATCCATTGAAGCCGGAGCGCCGATTGTGCTCGGTTCATGCACCGGCACAGACACGCAGAAATTCACCCTGAAAGACAATGGACAGTTTGTCACCCAGGCCGACCCGAAGCTATGCGTAACAGTCAACAGCACGGAAAAACGCGAAGGACGCGGCGGCTCTCCGATCCACGTGATGCGCCCTTTGACGCTCCAGCCCTGTGACAACGCCAACAAGAGCTACCAAACCTGGTCTCTGTTCCGATTGTAGAAGCATTCGATGAACAGCAGTCTGTCCGGTTTTACTAAGCATCGTCATAGGACTTCAGCAGGTCGCATATCTGCTCGCGAAGCCATTGGTGCGGGGGGCTGACCGAGTATCGACGATGCCAGATCAAAAAGAGACGGGCTGGATCGACTGGCACTGGCGGCCGAAAGATCTCAAAGTCCACAGAACCAGCCACACGATTTGCGAGCGCGGTTGGCAGCAACGCAATTAAGTCCGAACCCGCCACAGCACGATATACTCCGGAGAATACCGGAAGCGTCATTCTAATGTCGCGGCTGCGTCCGACGCGCGCCAGCGCCTCATCGCCAACGCCCGTCGGGTGGCCCTCCGTTGAAAACAGGACGTGACCCAGTTCACAAAAGAGACCTAAAGGCATCACGTCACCTTTCTTGATTCCACTTTCAATAAGCCTTGGGTGCTTTTTGCGGGCAATGACTGAAAAAGAAGCGCTGAACACCGGCACTCCTTCAGCCCAATCAGGCAATTGCGTTTCTGGCAAGAGCGCAAAATCAACCTCGTAACGTGCCAACGCCCCAACACGGTCGTCTGGAACAAGGTCCACAAGGTGAACACGCATCGACGGTGCAAGAAGTGCCAAATGTTCAGCCAGTTGCGGCATTAGCATTTCTGCGAAGAAATCGCTTCCAGAGATACGAAACGTCGTCTCGGAAAATGCAGGATCAAACGCCGCCCGCTGGCCGATAAGCAACTCAATGCGTCCCAGAATTTCCTGAAGCGGATCCCGCAGAGACAGTGCAAATTCGGTTGCCTCAAGCCTTTGTCCGCTTCTGAAGAACAGATCATCTTCCAGTGCCACGCGGAGCCTGCCAAGTGCTCCAGAAACAGCCGACTGGGAAAGACCTAAACGTTCTCCAGCCTTGACAGTCGAATGCTCGATGAGAAGCGCATCCAGCACGCGCAAAAGATTGAGGTCGAAGGTAGATAAATTGGCCATGCCAATTAATACTATCAAAATAATCGGTTTAACAGATTTATTGGTCTCGAATACCGTTTGCTGTGTTCACCGCTCGCAAAGAGAAGGAGCCTCAGCATGTCGGATCGTCCTCGTACCTACAATGTCCTGAATATTCTCATGAAGTTTCATGCGTTTCCATCTGAGACGATGGGCAAGTTCTGTTTCGTTGAATGCCTGGTCCCTGTTGGTGCAGGCGCACCACCCAATCACCATGCAGGAGAGACGGAATCGTTCTATGTGACCGAGGGTCAAATAGGCTTCATGGTTGATGGAGAAGAGTTTTTGGCGGGGCCGGGCGATCATGTGGCGATCCCGGACGGTGCAGTTCATGCGTTTCAGGCAGTTGGCGACACGCCCGCACGGGTCTTGATCATCAACGCGCCAGGGATGATGCACGACAGATTTTTCACCGGTATCGGACAACCTTTGCCCGAGGGCCAGACTGACCTGCCAACGCCAAGTGAGCCCGATATTCCATCTGTCTTCGCGATGGCACAGGAAGTCGGCATGACACTTGTCACTCCCCAACCTGAGCCCGCTTAACCGCAAAAAGATCGTAAACACAAAAAGGTACGTGGCACCTGGCGTGCGCGTATCAACAACCAGATTAGTAACAACGGCCCGGAGCGGACTTTCGTGCAAATTACAGCAGAGGTCCGTTCCGAACCCATACTTGCCAAGTTTTTGCATGGCGTCCGTATGGCAGCTATTTCCACGCAATCTTCAGGTCGAAAAGCCGATAATCAACCGCAAGAGCTCGATCTGGCTGTTCACACCAATTTTTTCGAACACGCGCCTAAGGTGCGTACGTGCGGTGTTTTTGGTGACGCCCAAAACCTTGGCGGCCTCGGAGAGTTCCATGCCTTTGGCAATCAATCTGACAATATCAGTCTGCGCCTTTGAGAGCGCGAAGATTGCCTGTACAACATCAATCTGTTTTGAGAGATCGCTGCCTTGCCCAAACAGAATGTACACACGTGCATCGGAAACTTTTACCCAACAAAGCATCAAGCCGCCGTCTTCGTTTTCACCTAAGACGACCGGATACTTGACCTCACCTCCACCAGCACTTTTCGCGCGATTGTAGTTTCCGAACGCGGTTAGATTGTGAGCGCCAGAGATAGCGTTATAGAGTTCTGCATTCCACGACGGCTTCGAGGCCCGGAGTTTTCCGTTGCTGAGTGCAAGGCCCCCGAAATTCTTCAGCTCCATGTCAGCGGCATCATTCATCCATAGAACACGGCCATCGACGGCGACCTCTAGTGCCGGATCCTCAGTGTCGCGGAGCGGTTCTGCCCAGCAGCCATGAAAGAGAATTCTCCATTCTCCATTTCTGCGCTCCAAGAGGCGAAAATTGTGCGAATGGCTTGGTGTTGCACGCGGATTGGACGCGCTTGTGACGATCTCCTCATATGTCGCCCAGGCGAGGCCGTCACTTATTTGGATTTCGAGATTGTCGATCCGCACATTTGCTTGGACCGGATCGGGTTCGGCGTCCATTGCTTCAAACACGTTCCGACAAAACTCATCGAACGAACGCGCAATCTGCATCGTTCCGCATTCCATGACGCTTCGAAAACGAGTGTCGTCGATCCAACATGTCAGCCAAGTGCCCCTGTCACGCGCGAGATAGCTTTCTATGTCGGTTTCAAGCACCTTCCGGATAGCATCATGTTCATTGAGTTCAGTGATCGTGGGCTGCGGCATACCTAAAGGCTCGTGGTAGATTTAGAAGATGCTACTCCGGCAATGGGCCAACGCAAAGCGCGCGCCGTACGGATACTTTGAGCCCTGGCGAAGGCTTTTCCGACAGTCGTGAAAACTGCCTTTGCGCCACTGCGATCAGTTCCTCCGAAAAACTCAAAGTACGCGTCCTGTTCTGCCGTAGTGCGCCCCGCGAAGTCGCCGTATGTTTTGGCATTCCGTGAGATGTTTGCCCAGTTCGCCATTGTCTTGCTCCAAGTTTCAGATCCTTGGAATTGACTAGCATTGATTGAAACGGAGCTTTGTCATCTGCGCAGACGACAAGCGCCTATTTTCAGCAGAAATACTGCTGAAAGCCGACGTTCGTTGTTCCAAACTGATGTCCGCTTCCCGCCCATCCGGTGAATTTGCCGCGCCCAAAATGAACGTCTGCTTTCGGGCGCAAGCTTCAACGCGGTGAATGTCCGAAACGTGGGCGCAAAACGGACGTAAACCGCAAAATGATGGAATGTCCGCTCCGGGCCGATTCCTGACATTGTCTCTTCCGGCCCAGAGCGGAGGTTGGTGTCGCTTCGATAAGGAACTTGATCAGCTATCAAGCACCAACTGTGCGTTTGGCAACACGGGCGCCGAGGACTCTCTCAGGGTCAATTCAACATCGACCGGATTATGAAGCGAAACCTCTTCTCCATTAACTGGGAAGACACGATGCGGACACGAGCGCTGGCCTCTTTTGTAGGTCCCGCTCACTTCATCAAAATGCGCGCAGCGGCGTTTCGGGCGTGGGTTGCAACGTCTGGGTCGCGTGTAATCAGCGCGGCAACGATGGCGCCGTCAATCAGAAGCGCGAGTTCATGGGTCAGACCTTCCGGATCATGCGGCCTGGCTTCCTTTGCAAGCTCCCGGATCTTGTCCAGCACGATCTTCTTGTGGCGGAGCGCGATCTCGCGCATCCGGTCGTCCTCTTTGTCGTGCTCACCGACCGCGTTTATGAACGGGCAGCCGAAAAAGCTCTCTTCGGCGAACCATTCGCGCAGGACATCGAAGAGATTGACCAGCTTGTTGGTGGCGTCTCCCGGAATGGCGTCCACCTTGGCGACGAACCAGTCCCGCCAGAGGCTTCCCTCGCGTTCGAGCACGGCTTCGACGAGTCCCTCTTTTGATCCGAAGGCCTTGTAGAGCGTTGTCTTCGCCGTCCCGGCGGCAGCAACCACTGCGTCGACGCCGGTGACATTGATCCCCTGACGGCAAAACAGGTCGCAGGCCGCGAGCAACAACCGTTCCCGGGCGCTCGAGCGCTCCAGATCGGACAAAAACGAAGGGGACAGTGCGTCGGTCAAGGGGCACCTTCTTCAGAAAAAAGAATACAGATCTGTAGCCTTCTTTACCCGATCAATGTGTCAAACTCAAGCTGGAACGTCTGCGTTTCAGGTGTACCCGAAGTACACCAGACTTAATTTTAGGCGCTGTTGATCGCTCGGTTTGCGGCTGAATTGGGCAATCTTTCAAGCAAGCGTTCCGTCTCTCCGCGCTAACTCTCTCGTCTTGCTCGCAAAACAGCGCTTTGGGCGATTTGGCACGACTCCTGCTTATGAGGAAACAGACCTGTTTGTTTTCATGGGCACGCCCCAGATGTTGACCACAGAGAGCCGGAGCTTTGCATGACCTTCAAGGGTGCGCATATCCAAGCGAGCGGAATAGGCCACACCTACAAGCGTGGCGGTATGAAAGCGCTGGACGGCATCGAGCTTGAGATTCAGCCGGGCGAGGCCGTCGCCTTTGTCGGGCGCTCGGGCTGCGGAAAGTCAACGCTGCTACACATCCTGTGCGGCCTGTCGCAACCGACCACCGGCACCGTTTCCATCGACGGCGCAACAGTGACCGGGCCAAACCCGTCCTGGGTCATGATGTTTCAGGCGCCAAGCCTCTATCCCTGGATGAACGTTGAACAGAATGTGTCGCTCGGCCTTCGCTTCAACAACCGGATGAAGGAAGCGTCGCGCCGCGTGCCCGAACTTCTTGATCTGGTCGAGCTCTCTGAATTTGCCAAGCGCAACGTGCAGGACCTTTCGGGTGGACAGCAACAACGCGTCGCACTCGCCCGCTCGCTCATGCTGAGCCCGCGCGTGCTGCTGCTCGACGAGCCACTGTCAGCGCTCGATGCCTTCACCCGCCACGCGCTTCAGCGAGACATCAGGCGGATCGCCCAGTCCATGGGGATCACGTTGATCATCGTCACGCATGACATCAACGAAGCGGTGATGATGGCGGACCGGGCCCTTGTCATGCAGGCCGAGCCCGGGCGGATTCATTCGGTTGTCGCGAACCCGATCGAGGGCGAGCGGACACCCTCCAGCGCGGAATTCGCTTCCGTGCGGAGCGAACTCGTTTCCGCTTACGAGAAGGCCGCAGGACTGGAGATGGCGGACGCGGCCAGACAATCGGCTTCCATTCCGCTCACGCAGACGGGACGGGCGGCTATCCGGGCCGTCAACTGACTGCGGCGCGGCAGGTTTCAACAAAGAGGGGACATCATGGTCAAGGACACGAACGGACGCGACAAGAACGACGACACCGATCTGGATTGGGATGACGACTACATTGCCTCGGACTTTACCCGCCGCCAGACACTGGACATGTTTGCAGCTGGTGGCCTGATGGCGGCACTTGCGCCGCTGATTGGCGGGTTGTCCTCGCCGGCCTTTGCGAGTGCCGACGATGAAACTGTCAAGATCGGCTACCTTCCGATCACCGATGCCACCGCTCTTCTGGTCGCGCATGGCATGGGCTATTTCGAGGAGGAAGGCCTCAAGGCTGATCGCCCGACACTGATCCGCGGCTGGTCGCCGCTGGTCGAAGGCTTCGTGTCCAACAAATTCAACCTTGTGCATTTCCTGAAGCCGATCCCGGTCTGGATGCGCTACAACAACAAGATCCCGGTCAAGCTGATGGCCTGGGCGCATACCAACGGGTCTGCCCTGGTTGTGGGTGGGCATACGGATATCACCGATTTCAGCCAGCTTGGCGGAAAACAGGTTGCCGTGCCGTTCTGGTACTCCATGCACAACATCGTTCTGCAATACGCCTTGCGCAAATCCGGCATCACGCCGGTCATCAAGGCCGAGGGGGAAGCCCTTGCTCCCAACGAGTGCAATCTGCAAATCCTGCCGCCACCTGAAATGCCGGCTTCGCTTGCCAGCCGCAAGATCGATGCGTTCATCGTTGCCGAACCCTTCAACGCCATGGGCGAACTCAAAGCCGGTGGCCGGGTCCTGCGTTTTACCGGCGACATCTGGAAGAACCATCCCTGCTGCGTGATCTGCATGCATGAGCAGGCAACCAGCGAAAAGCAGGAATGGACCCAGAAAGTCATGAACGCCGTGGTCAAGGCGCAGATTTACGCATCCCAGAACAAGGCCGAGGCTGCCCGGCTGATGTCGAAAGACGGCGAAGGCTATCTGCCGATGCCGGCTCCGATCGTCGAGCGTGCCATGACGCTCTATCAGGATGACAGCGGCTACATTGACACCGGTGCGATCAAGCACGCGGAAAGCTGGGGCAATGGCCGGATCGACTTCCAGCCCTGGCCCTATCCCTCCGCAACACGGCTGATCGTCGAGGAGATGAACAACACCGTCGTCGGAGGGGACACAACCTTCCTGAAGGGTCTCGACCCGCAATTCGTGGCCGATGATCTCGTGGAATACAGCTACGTCAAGAACGCTCTGGAGAAGTTCCCAGAATGGAAAAACGACCCCTCGGTCAACCCTGGTGATCCGTTCAACCGCGAGGAGATCCTGGAGCTGTGAGCCAGTCGTCTCTGATTGCGGACGAAGTATCGGCGGTCCCGGTCACGGAAACGGGTCCCGGAGCCGTCGAGAAAGAAGAACAACGGTCTGAGCCGGGGTGGATCGTCCGTCAGCTGGAAGGGCTTGCCTACGCCATCGGTGGCATGGTGCTGCTGCTCGCTGTCTGGTGGGTTGGTGGCTGGCTGGTGCAGAACAATCCGAGACTGTTCGCATTCGCCGATTTCGCGCCGGTCCCGGCCTTTGCAAGGTTGGGCGATATGCTCTGGAGCGGCGAGGCCTATCAGATGACCATGCCGAGCCTCTACCGGATCGGCGCTGGTCTTCTGTGGGCCATTGTCCTCGGGGTGCCGGTCGGCATTCTGATCGGCTGGTTCGCTCAGGCCAGGAAGCTGACCAACATCCCGTTCCAGTTTCTTAGGATGATCTCGCCGCTTTCCTGGATGCCGATTGCCGTCATGGCGTTCGCCACCTGGGACGGCGCAATCGTCTTCCTGATCTCTGTCGCTGCCATTTGGCCGATCCTGTTTTCAACGGCCGCCGGTCTTCGCCGGGTCGATCCGGCCTGGTTCAAGGTGGCCCGCAATCTGGGAGCACGGCCGTGGCACATGCTCTTCACGATAATCCTGCCGGCGATTTCGCAGGATATCCTGACTGGCATCCGGCTTGCGCTTGGCGTTGCCTGGATCGTGCTGGTCCCGGCGGAATATCTCGGGGTCACCTCCGGGCTCGGCTACGCGATCAACGATGCACGCGACACGCTGGAATACGACCGGCTCGCCGCCACCGTGATCATTATCGGAACCATCGGATTTCTATTGGACTTCCTCTGTCAGCAGGCCATCGCGCGTCTCAGCTGGCACCGGGAAGACTAAACCAGGCTCTCAAGACACGGGGCCAATGCAAAGGAGAGAGAAATGTCCAGTCAACCCGCAACCGTCCTGACCGGATGCCTTGCACCCATCGACAAGGATGGGCTTGAAGGCCTGATTGAAAAGGGCAAGGCCGATCCGAAAGCGGTCAAGACGCTCAAGTGCAAGACCGTCGCGGAAGGCAAGTTCAGGCACGCGAACTACATTCGCGACCTGGAACCTTACATCGTCGACGAACCGCCGGGCCTTCTGGGCGACGACACGGCTCCGAACCCGTCCGAGGCCTCCCTGGCGGCTCTTGGTTCCTGCATTGCCGTCGGCCTGCACGCCAATGCGATCCACCGCGGCATCACGATCAACTCCCTTGAGGTGGAACTTGAAGGCGACCTCAACATCACGGCTGTCTGGGGTACCGGCGACGTCAGCGAGAAACCGGTCGGCTTCACCGATGTCCGCCTGATCGTGCACATGGACGCAGATGCACCGCAGGAAACCATCGATGAACTGATCGCTCATGTCTGCCAGTGGTCGCCGGTGTTCAACACCTTCTCGCGCCCCGTCAACATGGTTGCGCAGTCTGCATGAAACACAGCACCCGCCGTCTTTGGCGGCGGGTTTCGCCAGCGTTTGTGAATCCCAGTAGAAGGTGAGTTGGTCCCATGAACATTCAGCCCATGCCCATTGCCGCATCAGCGATGGAAGAGCCCTCGATTGTTGACGAGGTCGCCAGCCTGGCCGCGTCCGATCTCGCGCCACTTGTTCTGGATATTGACCAGAAGGGGCACTATCCGGAAGCGTTCATGCGGGCGATTGGCAGGCTCGGCGCGTTCAGCCCCCATGCTTCCATGGATGGCGGTACGCCGGATCTGGAGACCTCGATCCGGGCAATGTCGGCGGTGAGCGAACACTGCACCTCAACGGCGTTTTGCGTCTGGTGTCAGGACGCGCTCGCCTGGTACATCGCCACCAGCGACAACGAGTTCCTGAAACAGACGATCGGCAAGGACCTCACGAATGGCAAGGGGCTGGGAGGGACGGGCCTTTCCAACCCGATGAAGACGATTTTCGGCATCGAAAAGCTCAAGCTGAAGGCCGAGAAGGTCGACGGCGGGTATTCCGTGACCGGCACATTGCCCTGGGTCTCGAACCTGGGTGACAGCCATCATTTCGCGGTCGTGTTCGCCGTCCCCGGCGACACGCCCAGGATGGTCATGGCGGTTGCCGAATGTTTCGGCGAAGGCGTCAAGATCACCGCAAACGACGAATTCGTTGCGATGGATGGCACTCGCACATTCGCGATCCAATTCCGCAAAGCCTTCATTCCGGAAAAGCACATCCTCGCCGATCCGGTGACGGAGTACATTCCGCGTATCCGCGCGGGTTTCATTCTGCTTCAATCCGGTATGGCGTTCGGCCTTATCAAGAACTGCATCGAACTGATGGAACAGGCTGGAACAACCCTGTCGCATGTGAATTGCTACCTGCCCGAACAGCCGGACTATTTCCGCGACAGGCTTGCCGAGCTTGAAACGGAAGTGTTTGAGCTCTCAAAAACACCCTTCGAGAAAGACCCGGCCTATTTCATTCGCGTCATCAAGGCACGGCTGGCCGCGGGTGAACTGTCCGTTGCCGCGGCCAATGCCGCAATGCTCCATTGCGGCGCACGGGGCTATGTTCGCCAGGGGGCAGCGCAGCGCCGCCTCCGCGAGGCCTATTTCGTCGCAATCGTGACCCCGGCGACCAAGCAGCTCCGCAAGATGCTCGCGGATTTCGGCGCGGCCTGACAACCGTCATCAGTGCCGGAAAGACCTCCAGACAAGTTTCAGAGTGAACAGGAGAAACGCATGACTGACACCCCCTTGATCAGCCCCGCCGAAGTCGCGCAACTGATGCAGACAGAGCCCTGTGTCGTCATTGACACGCGGGACCCGGAGTCCTATGCGGCGGGCCATATTCCGGGCGCTGTGAACGTGCATGACATTTTCACTTATCTGGCGACGTCTTCGCCGGAGGGAATTGCGGAACTCAAGGGCAAGTTCGAGGACGCGTTTGGTGCGGCTGGCCTTTCGGGTGAAGAGACGGCGATCATCTACGAGCAATCCATGAACACCGGTTTCGGTCAGTCCTGCCGGGGTTATTTCCTGCTGCAATATCTGGGCTATCCGAAGATCGCGGTGCTGCACGGCGGCTTCGAGGCCTGGACGGCCGCCGAAATGCCCGTCTCTTCCGAGGGCGTAGCACCTGAACCCAAAACTTTCCCGTCCTCGGAGACCGGCATGAGCCTGATGATGGGGGTCGAGGACATGCTCGCGGCAGTGAAGGACGAAAGCGTCGTCAAACTCGATGTCCGCGATATTGATGAATGGATCGCGGAGAGTTCCTCGCCTTACGGCAAGGATTTCTGCCCGCGCAAGGGCCGTATCCCCGGCGCGAAATGGATCGAGTGGTATCGCATGATGAAACCGACACCGTCCGGCCCGATGATCAAGAGCAAGGAGGAGGTGCTGGCGGAATGCGCGACGGTCGGCATCATGCCGGATACGCCGGTTGCGCTCTACTGTTTCAAGGGTGCGCGCGCGTCCAACACCTATCTCGCGCTCAAGGAAGCCGGGGTTAAGGACGTGAAGATCTATTTCGGTTCCTGGAATGAATGGTCTCGCGACCCGGCATTGCCGATCGAAGAGGGGCTGCCTTACTGAGCGCAGTCGTTCAAGGCGCGGGACATTGTGGCCCGCGCCGTTCTTCTTGCAGCTTTTCACTGAACCTCAGCAACAGGATCCGTCGCGGTCTCAAGCGGCGGTGACGGGCAGGGCGAATGGAAACCATCACATACTTCTACGCTCCCATTTCCGGATACGCATACCTCGGTGAGAAACGGCTGATGGGGATTGCGGCTGAAGCCGGCGCCAAGGTCGATTTTCAGCCCGTCGACATCCAGAAGGTGTTTGCCGCGGCAGGAGCGACCCCGCCGCCCAAACAATCCCAGACGCGCCTCAACTATCGCTACATGGATTTGCGGCGAAGTGCCGAACGGCTTGGCTTGCCGATCAATCCTAAGCCGAAACACTGGCCTGTTCCGGTGGAGTTGCCTGCGCGCCTTGTCCACGCGGCGCAGGCACTCGGCATGGAGCCGCATATCGTTTCGTTTGCCATGCTTGAAGCGGTCTATGCGCGGGAACTGGACCTGACGGATCATGAAGTGGTCGAGGAACTGGTTCACGCCTTGCCCCTCGATGGCAAGGCATTGTGGACGGAAGCAACGGGTGACGCAGCTGCGAAGCGGTATGTAAGCGCAACTGAAGCGGCAATTGCACAAGGTGTTCCCGGTTCGCCGACCTACGTCCTAGGAGGCGAGATGTTCTTCGGGCAGGACAGGCTCGATATGCTGGCCTGGCGGCTGGGTGTTGCAGATCCGCTCCTCAGTACGGTCTCGGTGTAATAAACAGGAGCGCCGTTTGACGGCATTCCTAGAAACTGGAGCTCTACAATCCGAGGTCGCTCAGCCCAGGATGATCGTCCGGCCGGCGGCCTTGCGGCCAGCGAAACTTTCTTTCCTCTTCTGAGATCGGCACGTCGTTGATGCTGGCGTGCCGGACGGCCATGTAGCCTTCGGCATCAAACTCCCAGTTCTCGTTTCCATACGAGCGGAACCAGTTGCCATCCGCGTCATGCCACTCATACGCAAAACGCACCGCGATCCGGTTTTCGGTGAAGGCCCACAGTTCCTTGATCAGGCGGTATTCAAGTTCCTTGGCCCATTTGCGGGTCAGGAACGCTTCGATCTCCGCGCGTCCGACGGGAAACTCGGATCGGTTGCGCCAGCGGCTGTCCGGCGTGTAAGCCTGTGCAACTTTTGCCGGATCGCGTCCGTTCCAGCCATCTTCGGCGGCACGTATCTTGGCAATTGCGGTTTCACGGGAAAATGGCGGAAATGGAGGTCGGCTCATCTGGATTTCTCCTGGAATTGAAACAAGACAGGTTAGAGGCGTCTCACGAGACCGAGCACGAAAAGCGCACCGATCGATGTTGTGACGATGCCGATTGGCAACTCCTGGGGACTCAGGATTGTCCGGGCGACGATATCGCTCGAGAGCAGGATCGCAGCCCCCAGAATGGCGGACAGGATCACCAGATTGGCATGCAGTGGCCCGGTCAGGCTCCGTGCGAGATGCGGTACCATCAGACCGACGAAGCCGATCACGCCCGTGATGGACACAAAGGCGGCGGTGGAAAAGGCGCAGACAAGAAACGTCGCCCTGCGCAGCCATTCCACATCAACGCCGAGGGTAGCGGCGGTTTCATCCCCTGCCAGCAGACTGTCGAACTGACGATGCCGCAGAAGCGCAAAAACGAACACCGCGAGAAACCCGACCAGGGCGATAGGAAGCAGGTTCCATCGCGCCAGCCCGAGGCCGCCAAGCGTCCAGAAGAGGACAGAATGCGCGGCACGCTGATCTCCTGCGAACACCATGTAGTTCGTCAGCGCCATGAACAAAAACGAAACGGCGAGACCCGCGAGAATGAGCCGCGCCGGCCCGCCCGGCAAAAGCTTCGACACCAGGACCAGAACGATCACCGACGCCATCATGCCGCCCATGAAGGCCGCGAGTGGCAGCGTCCAGAAGCCGAGCACGTCGCCGGTGACCGTGATTACCAGGACTGCGCCTGCCGCAGCCCCCGACGACAGACCAAACAGGAAAGGGTCTGCAAGATCGTTTCGGGTCACTGTTTGCAGCAGGCAGCCGACGACACCCAATCCGGCTCCGGCGAGGATTGCCAGGAGCGCACGGGGAAGCCGAAGATCAACGACGATACGATCAAGCGGTGAAATGCTCTGTGATGCCTGTCCGGTGACGGCGTTCACGAGAGCGTCGACCACCATGGGGATGCCAAGTGAGACTGACCCGACAGCAATTGCGATGAGTGCAAGCCCAACAAGAAGCGCGAGCCCTATCAGGATCCAATAAGTTGGTTTCAATTCCAAATGCCGGGTCAGAAGTTCATGGGTGTGCCAGGACCCTCAGAATGAGCCTGGATACATCGCCTCTGCGATCTTCGAAATGGCTGCAATGTTCGACGGCCCTGGAGTCAGCTCTTCATAGCGAAGCGGGACGTAGCGCTCGTTTTGAACAGCGTCAGTCAAGGACATGATCGGATGTTCCTTCAGGAACTTCATCAGGCCTTCAGCGCCGGAGCCATCCTGATAATCCAGGAGAACGAGAAACTGAGGATTGGCCGCGGCAACGGCTTCCCAGGACGTTGTGCCCCAGCTGGTTTCCATGTCGCTCATGACGTTCTTGCCGCCGGCCGCTTCGATCATTGCCGTTGTGATAGCATAGCGCCCGGCCGTGAAGGGCTTGTCCGTGCCGCTATCATAAAGAAAGACCCGCAGTCTGTTTTCGTCCGGGATCGCGGTGTCGATTTCCAAGAGGTCCGATTTCCAGCCGGCGACGAGCGCTTCGGCTTCCTCTTTCTTGTCGAATACGGTTCCGAGCCGCACCATGTCGTCAAAGAGAAGATCCATGGACGCAACCGGGCGGTCTTCGTGAAGATGCACGCAGCTTTCTGTTAGAACGAGTGTCTGGATGCCCTGTGCTTCCAGCGTGTCCGGGGTGACTTCGCCGCCAGGCCGCATGCCGTAGTACCAGCCTGCAACAAACAGGTCCGGAGAGGCGGCGATCAGGTTTTCCATAGTCGGATATTTGGGCGCGAGTTCCGGAATATCGCCGCGCTTTTCGTCAAAGTCCGGACTTGTCTTGTACCAGCCCGTGATCCCGGTCAGGCCGACAATCTTGTCCTGAAGACCAAGTGCAAAGGCCATTTCGGACATATTGATGTCGTGGACCACAACCCGCTCCGGAACACTTGCGAATGCCAGTTCGGTGCCGCAATTGTCGACGGTGACCGGCTCAGCCAGCGCGGAGGTAGCAAGCAGCGCCAGGGGTGCTGTAATCAAAAGTGCTTTCATTGGAAACGGCCTTTCGGGTTTGTTGGAAAATCGGTGAGGCTCAAGTTGCGCGTCCGGACAATTGGCACGTCCAGAACCGGGATCGATGCGCCGCTTACGGGATTCGGCAAGCGATGCAGGTCGACATCGAAGACGGCCCGGACGCGTTCGCTGGTCAGCGCCTCGATCGGTGTGCCAAGAGCGATCAGACGGCCGTTTTCAAGAACCGCGACGTGATCGGCGAAATCATCCACGAGCGTGAGGTCGTGCAGGGAGGCAACCACGGCGATCCCCAAAGACGCGACCAAACTCAGCAATTCTCCTCGCGCGCTCGGGTCAAGATGATTGGTCGGCTCATCCAGAACCAGAAGGGACGGGCGTTGGCAGAGCGCCCGTGCGAGCATCGTTCTCTGCCGCTCGCCGCCGGACAGGTTCTGCATCTTCCGGCTCGCGAAGCCTTCAAGGCCAACGATGCGGAGCGCCTCATCGACCCGTTGATCCTGGCAACCCGGTTTCAGGCCACCGTGCGGCATCAGACCAAGGGCCACGTACTGTTTGACACTGAGCCGCCCGTCGGGTTCGCTTGACTGACCCACATAGGCAATGTGGCGGGCACGTTCGTGGCAGCTGAAACCCTCCATTGGTGCGCCGTTCAGCTTGACGTCGCCGTGATCAGCGCGCGTCAGACCGGCGATCATCCTGATCAGGCTGGTTTTGCCGGCACCGTTCCGGCCCACAAGCGCGAGAATTTCACCCGGCATGACGGACAGCGTGACCCTGTCGACAAGCCAGATCGCTTCATTCGTTGACGACTTCCTGGTGTGGAAAGAGGCGGCGTTCAGTTCGAGCACAGGCGACAGGGGACAATATGCATTCATCACAGACTACCTGCCATCACAGCACGTTGAGGGTTTTTTGCTTGGATGCCCGCCCACGCCGAATGCCGGAATGCGCGCAAGTGTCTTGTTGAGCAAAGCGATCGGGCGCTCTGTCGCGCTGCACCAGCCCGTCTCGAGCTCGGCATACTGGTGCGCGAACCGGACCAGTGCGTCGAGACTGCCGTCAGGATCGATGTCTCCGAAAAGATAGCCCGCCTTTCCATCGGCTTGGTAAGCGATCGTGCAGGGACGATTGCACCCGGCCATGCATTCGACCCCGGAGAGTTCAAAGGGTTTGGAACACGGTTTCGCGTCGAGCGCCTTTTGCAGCCGGGAGATCAGTCGTCCCCCGGGTGAGACGGTTTCATTGCCGCGTGGGTCGTTCGTCGTATCCGCTCGCTCGCGGCACTTGGTGCAGATATGGATCCTGTGCGTCGTGACTGTACTCAAGTCCCTGTGCTTTCCGTAAAACGTGCTTCAATCGTGACCCGTCTTGCGCGTGGAGGCTTTCGGCGGAAGTGCCGACCACCAGGCGCTGCTATTGCACTTTCAGTTCTCCAACAGTGATGAGGTCGAGCGTTCCCGAACGTGTGCCGGCAGCAAGCACCTGGCCGCCCTTGACCCAGTCCAGCGCTGAAATTTCCTGGTCGTCCGCAATACGTGCGTAGGCCGCTTCACCCTTTTGAAGACCGCCGATCAAAACGGTTCCGGTTGTATAACCACCGGCAACAAGTCTGCGGTTTGGATGCGAAGCGACGCTGGTCACGCGGCCCGAATAGACATACCCGATTTCCACGGGAGGAAGACGGCCAGGTCCCACATCACCGAATGGCCATGCAGTGATGACATCGGCACCTGAACAGACAAGTTTCGCCGGACCATTGTCAGGACCAGTCCATTCGAGTTCGTGTATTTTTGCCGGATAACCGCCCAGCCGATAATCCTTGCCGCTCACAAGGTCCCACACATGAAGTTCGCGTTCTTGCGTCGCGGACACGACGAAGCGGCCGTCCGGCGACCATGACACGCCGATATGGTACCCCTTCCAGC
This sequence comes from Roseibium sp., assembly GCF_965232425.1. GTDB lineage: Bacteria > Pseudomonadota > Alphaproteobacteria > Rhizobiales > Stappiaceae > Roseibium. Next base: position 1,303,180 of record NZ_OZ246971.1, on the reverse strand, counting down.
GCAGGATTTCGCCTTTGCCGGAACCGTCCAGGGGCCACAAGGTAATGCCGTCATAGTGGCTGACGGCAAGTCGTCTTCCGTCCGGTGAAAATGCCAGCCCGGACAGGCTGCTCGGGTGCTCAGTAAACTGAAAGTCGCTTGCTCCGGCTTCACTGGCACTGGTCGGCAATACGAACGCTGTTTTCCCGGAAACAAAGGCGATGTATCCGGTTTTTGGCGCTGTTGTGAGTGACGAAAGCCACTGGCCGCTTGAAGAAAACAAAAGACTGCTGGCACCCGAACTCAGGTCGTGCGCATAGAGTTTGTTGTCCTGCGCGATCGAGTAGAGCGTGTTCTCCAGTCCGGCCAAGCCTGTGACAGCCGCACCATGGGCGGTCAGCTCGGGACCGGTAAACCCGTCACCGCCGAAAACGGCCAGACCGCCATTGCCGAGGCCGACCGCGACACCGCACCCCGCCAGATCACATGGCAGTCCCTTGATCGCCGTAACATTTGCGGCAACATCGAGCCTCTTATGGGTGATGCCGTAGGCGACGCGTGTCGTGCCCTGGTCCACAGCGCCCGGTAGCGGCATCGGCATTTCGGTTTCCGGAACAGCCGAGAGGGTCATGCTGCCTCCCGGGCCACGGCACAGCCGGAAAAGGCTTCGCTAAGCGCCGCCTCATCGAGATTGCGGCCTATGAAAACAAGCCGGCTTACCGGCGTGGGCATTTCCCAGGTTGCCCCCCATTCGGAATCCATGACCATGTGAACGCCCTGAAAGACATAGCGACGCTCGTCGCCAGCGATTTTCAGGATGCCCTTGCTGCGGAAAATATCGGTGCCACGTTCGCGGATGAGCGTTCTCATCCACTCGGAGAAGCGCCTCGCATCGATGGGTTCGTTGCAGGTGAGAGAAACGGAGGTGATGCTGTCGTCATGCTCGTGGTCTTCGGGGTCTTCTTCCAGAAAACCGGGCTCGAGTTCGAGCAGCTTCTGCAAGTCGAATGATCCCTGATCGAGGATCTCGGCGAGATCGACACCGGACTTGCTGGTGGTGAACAGGCGCGCGTGCGGATTGATCTGGCGGACTTTTGACTTGACCGCTTCCAGCCCGGCCTCATCGACCAGATCAAGCTTGTTGATGATCAGGACGTCGGCAAAGGCAACCTGTTCCTCGGCCTCGTGCTGACTGTCGACTTTGCTCAGAAAGTGTTTGGCGTCGATCAGCGTGACGACCGTGTCGAGTTTGACACGGTCCCGCAAATCGTCGTCGACGAAGAAGGTCTGGACGACCGGGCCGGGATCGGCGAGACCCGTGGTCTCTACCAGAATACCGTCGAAATCCTCCGCACGATCCATCAAGCCTGAGAGAATGCGTATCAGATCACCCCGAACCGTGCAGCAGATGCAGCCGTTGTTCATCTCGAAGATCTCTTCTTCGGCATCGAGCACCAGTTCGTTGTCGATCCCTTCTTCGCCGAACTCATTGACGACAACTGCATAGCGCTTGCCGTGCTGCTCGGTGAGAATACGGTTCAACAGCGTGGTCTTGCCCGCTCCAAGGTAGCCCGTGAGGATTGTCACTGGTGTCTTGCCGGATGAGCCCTTGACGGGCACCGTGCGTGCATCGTCCTGGCAAACCTCTTCCGCGCAAGCTGACCCACCGGATTCGTTGAGAATTTCTGACATGTCTTACGAGCTCCCTTGAAGTGATGCTTGCCTGGTTCAGTATGTTTTGTAGGGGAGGAATTTGCCCGACATCGTGACCTTGACGCGGTCGCCCTTCGGATCGGGGATGCGGCTGATGTCCATATCGAAATCGATGGCGGACATGATGCCGTCTCCGAACTCCTCCTCGATAAGGCCCTTCATCGTGGTGCCGTAGATCATGACGATTTCATAAAGCCGGTAGATCAGAGGATCGGTCGGAACGGAACTTGGCAGCGAGCCGCGATAGGGCACGGTCATCAGCTGGGCGATTTCCTCTTCGGAGAAGTTGATCCCGATGGCCGCGCCGGCTGCCTCGGCCTGTTCCTTGGAAAGGGAAATCTGGCCAAGCAGAGCTGCTGTCGTCCATTCCTTTGACTGGCCGACGGAATCTGCAATCTCGCTCCACTTCTTGCCGTTCAGGGTTTTGTAGGCGACGATCTTCTCGGTTAGTTCTTCACGCGAAATCATGATGCTTTCTTCTCCTGTGTCGCCGAAGCGTCGTTTGACGGTAGGGATTGCTCGCCGCTCGTGCCTGATGCGGCAGCCGGACGGGCGATGGGGGGATTGCGGGGGTCGAAATCGGCGGCGGAAATCTCCGCGGCGAAATTCTTCGACCGGTTGACCAGAAATTCGATCAGGTGATTGCGCATCGGATAGTAGTTTTCATGCGTGTGCATGTCGGATCGCGTCCGGGTCTTGGGCAGCGTGTTTTCAACGATCTCGCAAACCCGCGCTTCCGGACCATTCGTCATGAGCACGATCCGGTCGGCAAGAAGGATCGCCTCGTCGATATCGTGCGTGATCATGAAGGACGTCTGGTTGGTTGCCTTGCAGATCGTGACAAGTTCATCCTGGAGGCTGCCTCGCGTCAGGGCGTCGAGTGCAGAGAAAGGCTCGTCCATGAGAAGGATCTTCGGCTCGATGGAGAAGGCGCGTGCAATGCCGACACGCTGTTTCATGCCACCGGAAAGCTGCGCGGGCTTTTTGTCCTCGGACCCTGTCAGATGCACCATGTCGATGTATTTCTGGCACTGCTTGCGCACATCGGCGCTGCTCCAGTTCGGCCAGCGGGATTCAACGGCAAACGCAATGTTGGTCATGGCCGACATCCACGGCATAAGCGCATGCCCCTGAAACACGACGGCCCTGTCCAGGCTCGGTCCGGAGATCTCTTTCCCATCGACAATCACGTGGCCGGAGGAGGGGCCGTCGAGACCTGCCAGAATGTTCAGGAGTGTGGTCTTGCCGCAGCCCGAATGACCTATGAGACAGACGAACTCACCTTCGGCGACCGTAAAACTGACGTCTCCGAAAATTTGTGTTTCGCCCTTGTCTCCGGGATTGGGAAACCGACGTTCCAGCCCCTCGACCTGGATCATCTTGCGCAAAGGGGTGTCGGGCTTATCGGCCATTTCGGTTCCTTGGGAGACGGAGTTCGACTTGGGAGGTGTGAATTGGATCGGTGCTTCGGACATGGGACGGCCTATTCCGCATAGGCGACGAGTTTCGCCGCGTGCGCCAGAAGGATGTCCAGGAACATGCCCACGAGGCCGATAAAGACGATCGCGGACACCACGCCCGTAATCGACAGGTTGTTCCACTCGTTCCAGACGAAGTATCCGATCCCCGTGCCGCCAACGAGCATCTCGGCGGCGACGATCACCAGCCAGGCGATACCGATCGAAATGCGCATGCCTGTGAGGATTGTCGGAGCCGCCGCCGGCAAGATGACGCGGAATGCCGTTCGAAGCGGATTGACTTCAAGTGTCTTTGCAACGTTCAGCCATTCCTTGCGCACGTTGGCGACACCGAAAGCCGTGTTAATCAGCATTGGCCAGATTGAGCAGATGAAAATTACGAAGATCGCGGACAGGCTGGAGTCCTTGATGGTGTAGAGAGCCAACGGCATCCAGGCGAGCGGGGACACCGGTTTCAAAAGCTGGATGAAGGGATTAAGCGCCTGATAGACGACAGGACTCATGCCGATCAGAAAGCCGAGCGGGACGGCAAGCAACGCGGCGAGACCGAAACCGGTGAGGACGCGGAACAGCGAATAGGCCAGCTGAATGCCGATGCCCTTGTCATTTGGGCCGGCGTCGTAGAACGGGTCTGAAATATGCTGCCAGAGTTCTGCACCCACTTCATGCGGTTTCGGCAAGGCGCTGTCGCCTTCGGTGGCCTGTTTGCCCAGCAACGCGGCGTATTCAGGATCCAGTCCTTCCGCGGCGGGCCCTTGCTGCGCCACCACGAGCATGTGCCAGCCGAAAAGAAACAGCAGCAGGATCACGATGGACAAAAGTCCTGCCTTCAGTCCGAAATTGTTCGTTGTTGTCATGCCCGCTCTGCTCTTTCTCTTGGTCTGGTTTGACCGGGCGGTGACATGCTCTCACCGCCCGGATCAGGTTCTTGATCAGGTTCGCTTGATGGCAAAACTGTCGATGTAGGCGTCCGGTTCGGCCGGATCGAAGGTTTTGCCCATGATCGTGTGGGACTTGTAGGTGATGTCCGGCGGGGTCTGCCCCATCTCCTTCATGACGGCCTGCGCATCTGTGGCCAGGTAGACCTGTTCGGAGATGTCCTTGAAGTTGATATCCCCTTCAATGTAGCCCCAGCGCTTCATCTGCGAGAGGATCCAGACCGAGAACGAGTGGTAAGGGAACGGATCGAAGTCGATCCGGGTCGGCTCGTTTCTCACCTTGCCGAGACCATCCGCAAAACGGCCCGTGAGTACCTGTTGAACAACTGTTGTGGGCTGGTTCAGGTAGTTCTTCGGCGAGATCGCTTCAGAGATTTCAGGGCGGTTTGACAGATCCTGGGAATAGGCCGTCGCATCCAGGATCGACTTGAACAGTGCAAGGAACGTGTTCGGCGTCTCGTCGATGAACTTCTGGCTCGCGGCGAACGCACAGCAGGGGTGACCGTCCCAGATCTCTTTCGTCAGCTTGTAGATGAAGCCGACACCGTCAAACACGGCACGCTGATTGAAGGGATCAGGGGAGAGATATCCGTCGAGGTTGCCCGCCGACAGGTTGGCGACCATCTCCGGCGGCGGCACCACGCGGATCTGGATGTCCTTGTCGGGGTCGAGCCCGGCTTCCGCGACATAGTATCGAAGCAGGAAGTTGTGCATCGAGTACTCGAACGGAACCCCGAAGGTGAAACCCTTCCACTTGGTCGGGTCCTGCTTGTCGAGGTGCTTGTTTGCCAGGGTGATGGCCTGGCCGTTGATGTTTTCGACCGCCGGCATTGTCCACGGCACCGAGGTCGAGCCGGCACCAACGGTGATCGCAAGCGGCATAGGCGTCAGCATGTGAGCGGCGTCATATTCGCCCGACAGCGACTTGTCGCGCGACACTGCCCAGCCGGCCGTTTTGATGACCTCAACATCGAGGCCGTAGCGCTCATAGAAGCCGAGCGGCTTCGCCATGATGATCGGTGTTGCGCAGGTAATCGGCACAAACCCGACATTGAGCTTGGTTTTTTCGAGTGGCCCCTTGGCATCGATGATCGCCGCCTTCAGCGCATCGAGCGGCACGAATTGCGAAACGGCCGCGAGCGCCGTCGCGCTTCCAACGCCGCGCAGGAATTTCCGGCGGTTCATGTCGGTGCCGAAGATCCCCTTCATGACCGCAGACTCAACGCAGCGCGCGAGCACCGCTTCCTGGTCTTTCCAGTCTACGTCCGGATCGGTATTCGCGATTTCCGGCTCGTCACGCATGTCCGAGTGCGCAACCTGTTGATGCTGCACGGATTGCTCGACGGTTTCCGCTCCCGTCGTTTCCGAGGTGTAAAACCGCGATCCCGTCGCGGATTGCGACATCGCCAGCTGATGTTCATACATCGTGGCGTGCATGCCGCACGGACAGCCGGTCCACAGAATTTCATTCGGGTCAAAAGGATTGCTTAGAGCACCCATGTGAATTTGTCCTTTGACAATCTGGGCGGGTCATCCGGCTTGAACGAAACCGTTATGCCGCCCGTTTGGCCCCCATCGGCCTTGCGCCGCCAAACCACCATCAGTTCAGCTTCGCGGTGAAAGCCTCCCGTCGAATTGACCGCCATTAGCCATGGGACGCTTGAACGAGTTTTTCTTTGCAGGAGCTGTGCCAGTTCGCAGAAAAATAAAAACGGAGAAAAATCAGTGATTTACACCGGTTAAAAACAACGGTTCAATTTTACGAAATTTCATAAATTACGAAATTTCAGAAATTTTATTTACGAAATCTCAAAACATGATCTAGGCTGCTGGGATTAAGTCGTTGTTAAGTCGCCGGAAATTTCGCGTTATGAATGAATCCTTGTTTCTCACGCACGCAAAGCGCGTAAGCCTTTCCGGTGGTCTGTTCGACAACGCGAATTATGCGGCGCTCGTGATCGACCCGATCGAAGACCGGGTGATGATGGCGGCGGAGCCTTGCGCGCGCTATTTCGGCGAAGACGCCGATACACTTCTTCAACGCAGGCCCAGTGAGCTTTTCCGCTCGGTTCTTGCGGAGTTGCATGTGCTGACAGAAGCCTGTCTGATCGGTCCCGGCAGATGGCAATCGGAGTTTCTGCTGAAAACACCGAACGGCCGCACGTACGAAATCGACTGCCACGCTGCTCTTTCGACGCCCGAAGGGCAATCCTACATCACGATGCTGCTGTTCGACGCGCGCCGGCAGCGGAAGCGCATGGCCAGAGCCGAGTTTGCCGCTCTTCACAGGGGAGAGCCGGATGCGGTCCGCAGAGCCGACCAGATGTTCCGGGAACTGGAGCACGGCAACAAGCTCCTGCTCGATGCGGCGGGCGAGGGTATTTACGGCGTCAACAAGCTGGGAGAAACCACGTTCGTGAACCCGGCAGCCGAACGCATGCTCGGCTGGAAGGCGGATGAAATCGTGGGCAAGGTGGCGCATGACGTCATTCACCATTCGCATGCATGCGGAGATGACTATCCCATCCATCAGTGCCCGATCTATCTGGCTTTCAAGGACGGGGAAGTTCACGAAGTGCGCGGCGAGGTCTTCTGGCGCAAGGACGGCAGCAGTTTTCCGGTCGAATACACGTCAACGCCAATCGAGGACGACAACAAGCTGGTTGGCGCCGTTGTGGTTTTCCGGGATATCTCCAGGCAGCAGAAACAGGAGAACCAGCTCCGCAAGGCACTGGCAGAGGTAGAGCAGCTTCGAACCCGCCTTGAAATGGAAAAAGCCTATCTCCTGGACGAACTGGAGGAGCGTCACAACCGGCATGAGATCGTCGGCTCAAGTCCCGCGATCGCGCAGACCGTCGAACAGATCGACCTTGTTGCACCAACGGAGGCGACGGTCCTTATCACGGGTGAATCAGGGACGGGCAAGGAGCTGATCGCGCACGCGATCCACAACGCAAGCCCGCGCCGCGACCGGCCGCTTATCCGCGTGAATTGCGCGGCAATTCCGGCTGAACTGTTCGAAAGCGAGTTCTTCGGGCACGTCAAGGGAGCGTTTACAGGCGCTGTGGCCGCGCGGGCAGGCCGGTTTGAACTCGCGGATGGCGGAACCCTGTTTCTCGATGAAGTCGGTGAACTGCCTTTGGAGCAACAGGGAAAACTGTTGCGGGTCCTTCAGGAACAACAGTTCGAGCGCGTGGGCGACACACGCACCATGAAGGTGGATGTGCGGGTCATTGCCGCAACGAACCGGGAGCTGCGTCACTCGATCATGGAAAAGAGTTTCCGCGAAGATCTTTATTTCCGGCTCGCTGTCTTTCCCATTCACTCGGCACCTTTGCGGGACAGGAGAGAGGATATTCCCCCGCTTGCGACACTGTTCATGAAGCGTGCCGTCGAGCGGCTGAACAGAACGACCGCACCGCAATTGACGGTCGCCAACATAAACCAGTTGCAGGCCTACGATTGGCCGGGAAACATCCGCGAACTCGAAAACGTCATTGAACGGGCGGTGATTTTGTCCAGAAGCGGCAAGCTGGCATTCGACCTTCCCAAGCCGGGTGAAACAGATGCCAGGTCCATAGCGCTTGCGAGTGAAAACCAGGATACGGACCAATTTGCTGATACCCAGGCGGTGGCCGCGCAGTCCATGCAAATCATCACCAGTCGGTCGGATTTGCAGCGCGCCGAGATAGAGGCCATCCGGGCAGCGCTGATGGAATGCGCCGGCAAGGTTTCGGGCCCGGGCGGGGCGGCTGAGCGCCTGGCGATGAAACCGACAACGCTCTATTCGCGGCTAAAGAAACTCAAGATCGATGCGAGAAGTTTCAAGTCTTAGCCTCAGCCCAGGAGATCCTTTGCGGCGATGATCGAGCGGGCAATCTCGGCCAGTGGCGTGTTACGGGTCATCGACAGTTGCTGCATATAAGCGAACGCGTCTGGCTCGCTCAACTCGCGACTGTCCATGACGATCGCCTTGGCCCTGTCGATCAGTTTGCGTTCACTCAAGCCCTGAACCGCCTGATCCCGCTCTTTTTGCAAGCTCAGAAGCCGCTTGTGAACTTCAATTGCGCCGAAGACGCCAGACTGAAGCCTGTCCGCGTTGACACCAAGTGGCTGACAGAACGAGGCGCCCGCCGCGATGGCGTTCGCCACCACCTGAGGGTCGCTACTTTCCGTAATGACGAGAAGGGGCTTGTCGATTGCTTTGGTCAGCTCTTCGATATCCTTGATGTCCTTCGCCGAAAGATCCGTCGTGTAGAGCACCAGCAAGCTGATATCGTCTTCTGCACCCCAGACATCACCGCGCTGCGTGAGGACTTCGGCAACCGATCTCGCAGTCGCCGACACCTGGCAACCGCGATCCGCCATGAAAGACGCGAACAAATGCGCTCGCTCGGGCTGCGCATCAATCAGCATTGCTCTGTGTAACACGGTCGGTTTCAGACGAATATTTACGGTCTCGGCCATGTATCCAAACTGGCTTCCCGCCCGAGTTTTTGCAACCGGTAAAGTCCGGCATGTTTTACCGGGTCTCGGGCCAACGCGGCCTGAAACAAAAATCAACCGGCCCGGCCTCGTTGATTTGATTACGACTTCAAAATGATAAGGGTGATTTAGATTTGCTCATTGGCTGCGTTGCGCCGTTTGCGCGATTCACCGTTTCGCGCTGAACGACGCGCCTGGCCGCAGGAGCAAATCTACGCCATCAAATGATTCCAGCTGAGCTTGAACCGCTGTAGTTTGCGCGAACAGCGACCCATTGAATGGTGCTGCGCCGTGAGCAGGTCAGTGCCGACCGCCTGTGCTGCGTTTTCGGAGTTTCGTTCATTACGCAACAAACGTCCGCTTTCCGCCCAAAGTGGACTTCGTCTACGGCTGCAACCAAACATGCCTGCCGGCAGCAAAGCTGCGAACGATCGGACTAATATTTAGGGGTTAATTTAGGGGCAGGCCACTGACGGCGATTTTAGTTCTTTAAATACAGACGTTTAAAGAACTGAATGGCGGACAGAGAGGGATTCGAACCCTCGATACGGTTGCCCGTATACACGCGTTCCAGGCGTGCGCCTTCAGCCACTCGGCCACCTGTCCGTTCCAGGCTGAACCCGCCTGAGTGCCGCGCAATATACTCAGCCTGATCCCAAGTGCAAGCGCTCAAACGCGTTTTTTTTGGCAGCGTCGAAGGCTGTGGAACAAGCGCGGGATTTCACCTCTGCAGCCGGATGCCCTGCGATATTCCGGACCGGCTTTTTCGATCAAAATCACAAGAATGTGTTGCATATCAATTATTGAACAAGAAATCTGGGCTATTACTCTAAGGACGTTGAGGCACACTTTGTTTTGGAAGTGACCAACGTGTTTGAAACCAAAGGGATATTAACGAAGGGCACCTTGAAAAAGGCCGGTACCGATATGATTAGTATTGTTAAATTTGTTTTTCGCCTGATGGGTCTCGCATTTCTCGCCATCGCCATTATTGCGGGCATTTCCGATGCCAGCACCTCCATTGCTCAGTCGCAGGTTCAGCTTCAACCGCTCGGACAGCTGTTGTTCGGTCTCTTCCCCGACACGTTTCCGATCCTTCAGCCTGCCATCGAACGCCATGTTCATCCGGCGCTTTGGGACCCGGTTCTGCTGACGCTGATGACCTGGCCGGTCTGGGCCGTGGCCGCGCCGCTTGGTCTCGGCTTCCTGTGGATGGGTGCGCGTCGCGGACGCATTCAGCCGCAATTCGCCTGAGGCTCCCAAAGACACGCATTCGTGAACTCACTTGGAAACGGCGCACAAGTACGCCACATTACGGGCAATGCTTGTTACGCCGTTCCCGCTTTTCCTTGTGACGGGGGAGGGTCGGCCTTTCCAGGAGTTTGCCAATGTCCTTCATGACCATGCTCACCAAGAAGTTCTCGCTGCCGGGCAGGGAAGAGGCACTGCCCGGGCGTGACACGGCCATCGTGCCCGGCGAGGCGCATTTCGTGAACGGCAACGCGATGACGGGCCCATATCCCGACGGCATGAAAACCGTGCTTGTCGGCATGGGATGTTTCTGGGGCGCGGAGCGGCTGTTCTGGCAGCTGCCGGGCGTGCATGTCACCGCCGTGGGCTACGCGGGCGGTTACACGGCGAACCCGACCTATCACGAAACCTGCTCGGGGCGGACCGGCCACACCGAGGCTGTCCTTGTGGTCTATGACCCCGACGCCATCGGACTGGAAGACCTGTTGAAGGTCTTCTGGGAAAATCACGATCCGACGCAGGGCATGCGCCAGGGCAATGACACCGGCACCCAGTACAGGTCGGCGGTCTACGTGAATTCCGCAGACGACCTGGCACTCGCACTCAAGACCCGGGACGCCTATCAGGCCGCGCTTTCGAACGGCGGCGTGTCCGCGTCCATCACCACCGAAATCCGCGAACTGGACACGTTCTATTTTGCCGAAGACTACCACCAGCAGTATCTGGCAAAGAACCCGGCGGGCTATTGCGGCATCGGCGGAACCGGGGTGTCCTGCCCGACTGGGATCGGTCAAACGGCCTGAATGTAACACCTGAAGACAGGGCTCGCGGCGGTCTCGCCGTCGCGAGGGCGCGCGTGTTGCCGGGCATCCGGAAATTTGACAGGGAGGTCCGCCGCCTGCGGCGGGCCGTTCTCGTCAATCACGCGAAAAAATCCGATATCTCTTTCGTTTCGCAGCGATAATTCAGTTTTTATTAAAAAAACAGCGAGATCTTCAACACCGGAGAAGGTGTACATGGGGGTCTCGCGATGAGCCGCTTCGCAAAGGGTTTTGCGGCTGTCTATTTTCTGATGTGCAGCGCGGTCGTGCTGACGGGATCCCTTATGCCAAGTGGCGTCGGTCCCGTCGCGGTTTTTGCCAAACCCTGGGGAAAGTCCGCAATCGAGATCGTCGCCGCCGCGGAAGCACCGGTGATCTTCGTGCGGGACGGATCCTGGATCGCGCTGACGGAGTCCTCCGACACCAAATTAGTTAGCCGGCTATACGAAGCGGGAGCCGGATTTGTTGCCTCGAGCGCGGTCGCAATCGCTTGCGCGCGCCTGTCGGGCCTTTCACTGGAGAAGAATTCATGAGCGATATGGCGGTGGGGGTCTCGGGCCTGGATTGCTTTCGGGAGCGGTTTTCCAAGATCGTGATCTATTTCACGTGGTTCAATGTCGGTCTCGTCGCGGTCACGGCGTGGCTGGTCGGCAATGTGTCCTTCGGCATGGTTGCCGGCGGTGCCTTTCTGCTCGGCGCGGCCGCAACGGCCTGCTGGCTGAAATTCGGCGCAGGCGTTGAAACCCGTCTGGCGACGGCCATGTCGCTGGCTGCCCTCGTCGCACTGTTCGTCGCTTCGCTGTCGACACCGGAGGGACAGAACTCGTTCCAGCTCGACGGCCACATGTATTTCTTCGCGGTTCTCGCCATCCTGGCCAGCTGGGTCGACTGGCGCGCGCTGGTCGCCTACGCGGCTGTCGTTGCCGTGCATCACCTGGCGCTGAATTTCATCATGCCCTGGGCCGTGTTTCCGAACGGCGCGGATTTCGCGCGGGTGGTGTTTCACGCACTCATCGTGGTCGCGGAGGTTGGTGCGTTGTGGTGGATGACCAACTCGCTGGCGACCGCGTTCACCGCGTCCGACCAGGCGCGTGAGGAGGCGGAGAAGGCCCAGGCAGAGGCGCTGCTTCTTCAGGAGGAGAATTCCCGCCACACGGATGCGGAGCTTGAAAAACAGCACACGGTCAGCGAGCGTATCGCTGTCTTCCAGCAGGAGATCGCCTCCAAGCTCGATGGTGTCGGGGTCAAGGTCGCGGAGATGCGCGGGTCGGCTGAAGAGCTTGGCACCGTAGCACAGGATACAACCGGCCGTGCGACTTCGGTGTCGGATGCCTCTGAAACCGCGTCGTCGAACGTGCAGATGGTGGCTTCGGCTGCGGAAGAGCTGTCGTCGTCGATTGCCGAAATCTCCCGCCAGGTTGAGCAGACAACCGAAATCGTGATGAAGGCGACGGAAAACGCGCAGACAAGCAACCGCAAGGTCGCGGGACTGTCGGAAGCCGCCAACCGCATCGGCGAAGTTGTCACCCTGATCCAGGCGATCGCCGAGCAGACCAACCTGCTCGCCCTGAACGCGACGATCGAGGCCGCCCGGGCAGGCGAAGCCGGCAAGGGTTTTGCGGTCGTCGCCGCCGAGGTCAAGGAGCTCGCAACGCAGACCTCCAAGGCGACCGAGGAAATCGGTGCCCAGATCTCGGCCATCCAGGCGGAAACGAAAGGCGCCGTTGAATCGATTGGCGCAATCGCGGAAACCATGGACGAGGTCAACAGCTACACCGCCGCCATCGCCGCCGCAGTTGACGAGCAGGGCGCGGCCACCCAGGAAATTTCGCGCAATGTTGCCGAGGCAGCCGACGGCACCGGCCGGGTTGCGGAAAACATTGGCGGCGTGCGCGAATCGGTGGAACGCACCAGCCGATCCGCGTCCTCCATGGCCGACGCGACGGAAGTTCTGGACGCGGAGACATCCGAGATGCGCCACGCGATCGATGCATTCCTGCAGGATGTGGCTGCCGCTTAATCAACCAAAAATGACGTAACGCATAAAATTGGCCGGCTACACTTCAGCCGGCCATTTTTTTATCCTGCGCACAGAATGTTTGACTTGATGCCGCGCGGATGTCATGAGCCGCACTTCGAAAGACAACTGAGCGGTCTGGCACAGGGCAAAAAATGGTCGAGACGTCTGCCTGCATCGGAAATCGGCATGAGGCAACCGAAGGCAAGCTGCTGCCCGGATCGGTCCTGTTGCTCGACCTGTTGAAGCAGCGTTCTGCAAGGCTGTTCGAAAACCCCGTAGACATCGTCACGTGCACCGTATTGGAAGACGTCCCGGCTTGTCTTGAAAGACTGGAGGCCGCGCAGGACGAGGGCCGGTTTGCCGCCGGATTTCTCGCCTACGAGCTGGGCTATGCGTTCGAGACAAAGCTTCAGGCACGTATTGAGCCGTCCGGCGAGCCGCTGCTGTGGTTCGGCATTTACGATCGCGTCCGGGAACTTGAGATCGGGACGGCAAGAGAGCTGCTCGCCAGGGCGTCGCAAGGAGAGGGCGCATCGGTCGAGGCGCCGCGCTTCGACATGGACCGGAGCGCCTATGCGGATGCATTCGGGCGCGTGCGCGACCACCTTGCAAGGGGCGATATCTATCAGGTCAACCTGACCATGCGGGCGCAGCTGTCCCATGCCGGCGCACCTGAAGCGCTGTTTCTGGACCTGATGCAGCGTCAGCCGGTCGAGTTCGCCGCCTTCATCCGGATGAATGACAGATCTGTTCTTTCGCTCTCACCGGAACTGTTCCTGGAACGGCAGGGCGAAACCCTCAGAACCCGGCCGATGAAAGGGACCGCGCCGCGGGGACGGTTCGCCTCGGAAGATGCAAGGATTGCCAGGGACCTTGCCGGCGATCCCAAGCAGCGGTCCGAAAACACCATGATCGTCGATCTGATGCGCAACGACCTGTCGCGCATTGCGAAGACCGGATCCGTCAGGGTGACGAAGCTGTGCGACGTGGAGCGCTACAAGAGCCTTCACCAGATGACCTCGACAATCGAGGCGACGCTTCCCGCAAATGTCGGGTTCCCGGCGATCATCCGGAACCTGTTCCCCTGCGGCTCGATCACCGGTGCGCCCAAACTCAGCGCGATGCAGATCGCGCATGATCTGGAGAGCGGTCCGCGTGGTGTCTATACCGGGTCCATCGGCTGTCTCGAACCCGGCGGTGACTTCCGCCTGAACGTCGCGATCCGGACGCTCGTGCTTAGGGATGATGGCACGGGGCAGGCCGGGACCGGGTCCGGGGTGGTGTTCGATTCCGGTGCTGCACCGGAATATGACGAGTGCATTCTCAAGCTCAAGTTCATGACCGAGGACATCCCGGATTTCGACCTGATTGAAACGATGGCCTATGACCCGTCGGAGGGCTTTCTGCTGTTCGAGCGGCATTTGCAGCGGCTGCAGAAGTCGGCGGACTATCTCGGTTTCCGGTCCGATCCGGAGGCCGTGCGCGCCAAGTTGCTGGGCGAGGCCGCAGATTTCACCGGGCCGAGGCGTGTGCGACTGCTCATGAATGCGGACGGCGAGGTTTCGATCACCTCGACGGACCTGACGCCCGTGGATGAAACCACGGTGTTCAATCTCGTTGTGGCAACGGAAAGAACGCGCGCATCCGACAGGTTCCTCTATCACAAGACCACGAACCGCGCCTTCTACGACGAGACCCGCGCGCGCTACCAGGCCGAGACCGGTTGCCAGGAAGTGCTGTTCCTCAACGAAGACGGTTTCCTGACCGAAGGGAGCTACATGACCCTGTTCCTGAAGAAGGATGGCGTGTTGCTGACACCGGCGCTTCGTCACGGTCTGTTGCCGGGCACATTCCGCGCCGGATTGCTGGAGCGCGGACTGGCGCGGGAGGCCGATCTGACGGAAGAAGATCTGACAACTGCCGAGACGGTGTTTGTCGGCAACTCGGTAAGGGGGCTGGTGCGCGGTCGTCTTCTGGCCACGGTACAGGCGGCGGGCGGCGAGAGTGTGGACGATGGCGAACTCGTCGTTGCCCGCCAGGCCGTTTGAGACCGGCCGCAAAACCTGCTTTGGATGACGCCGTCCCTCATGTTGTCCGCGGGAGCGCACGCGCTTAAGGTCTTGCGATGGGCCGCATTCTGGAAACCGAACTCTATCAGCCTGTCAAAGCGTTTCTCACCGAACAGGGATATGAGGTGAAAGCCGAAGTCGGCGCAGCGGACATCGTTGCCTGCCGGGGGGACGAGGACCCTGTCATCGTCGAGCTGAAGACCGGGTTCACGCTCGGCCTGTTTCACCAGGCCATTGCGCGCCAGTCGGTGACGGACGCCGTCTATGTAGCCGTTGCGCGCGGCCCCGGGCGGCGCTTCCAATCCGCCCTGAAGAACAATCTCAAGCTCGCCAGGCGATTGGGCCTCGGTCTGATCACGGTGCGGCTCTCCGACGGGCTGGTCGAGGTGCATATCGATCCGGCGCCGTATGCACCACGCAAGTCGAAACAGCGCCGGGACCGCCTGCTTAGGGAGTTCGCGAGACGCGTCGGCGATCCCAACACGGGCGGCTCGACACGCGTCATCCTGGTGACCGCCTATCGCCAGGATGCCATGCGCTGCGCGGACCATCTGAACGCCAACGGTCCCAGCCGCGGCGCAGAGGTTGCGAAGGCGACCGGCGTTGCCCGGGCGACCCGGATGATGGCGGATGATCACTATGGCTGGTTCGAGCGCGTCGAGCGCGGCATTTACGGATTGACCCCAAAGGGCAGGCAGTCGCTCGCCGAACGGGACCAGGACGCCTGACACGGTGCAGCGGTCAAATCAGCCTGGGGCTCAGCCCGGCTGGAACAGTTCCACGACATTGCCGGACGGGTCTTCGCACAGGATCTGCCGGCCGCCCGGGCCTTCGACGATATCGTTCTTGAAGCGGACCCCAGCCCCGCGAAGGTCTTCGACCGTTCCGGCAATATCCGCGACGACCACCACAATCCTGCTCCATCCGCCCGGGGCGGGTTTCGAGCCGTCCGGCATCGGCCTGGACGCCGAGGCCGGCGGCCCTGCGACCCACAGCTGCAGGTCGTCCTTGCTCAGGATCGCCATCGCGGGTCCGTATTGCTGCTCGAGCGCAAATCCGAGCTGATCCCGGTAGAAGCACACCGCTTGATCGACATCGTCGACAATGTAGCGAAATGTGGCCATGGCAATCCCCTGCGCAGCGTTTTCAGGCGGTCACGGGGAGAGCTTAGCACACGCGGCAGGTGGTCTGCGAGCGCGGCACACGCGAGGGAGTGAGTTCCATAGATCGGAGCCGGTGCGCCGCTCTCCGGTCATCTGAAACCGGAAGCTCAGTTGCAGGGAATGGCATCTTCCATTGCGCTCAGGAAAAGCCAGGAGGCATCGATGTGTCTCTGCGCCTTGTTTTCGCCGAGATACGCCACGAACAGCTCGACATATTGCTTGTAGGAATATTCGTTGCTGATGCAGATGTTCCACGGGTAGTCGGTGCCGTCCCGTTGCGCCTGCTGTCTGCCGGCTGAAATCTGCGCCAGAGCGCCGACGACATATCCGTAGCAGACATCCTTGCTGACCGGCCGGCCGTACTGGCAGGCCGAGAACAGATCATTGCCCGATAGGGCATGTGCCGGTTTCGCATCCATGAGCGTCACCAGGGCACAGGTCGCCACTGCCAATCCGAATGTCCGCATTTGATCGGTCCCCTCCAAAGCGTTTGTCACACCTCTCTACAGACTGTTGCCGTTGTCAATCGGTGATCACCCGGTTTGCCGCCACGGCACCATCTCCAGCTCCGGCCAGAGATCCTTCATCCGCTTGGCCTTCTCCACGTAAGTCTCTTCATTCTGCTGAGTAAAGTTCGGCACCAGCCGCATGGCAAAGAGGTTCGCCAGGCCGAACGGCGCGTGAATGTCGAGCGTGCCGTCGGCCCCCAGGCGCGCGGCAACCGCGTGTGTGCGGGCCGCATAGGTTGTCAGCGCATCCATGGAGCAATCGAGCGGCCGGTATGGCCGTCCGAAGCGCTGCTCGTACCACAGGTGGACGCGCGCCTGGTTGCGCACTTCGAGCAGGTCGGCGAACTCGGGCAGGGCGTCGTTCATGCGCCTGATGACGTCGTCTTCGGCCTCGTAGGAAAGGTCCTGCCCGTCGAAATAGATGACGTCGAAATCCTTGATACCGTAAAGCAGCGCCCGCCCGGTCAGGACATTCCAGACCGTCTGGTAAAGGCCGCCGGAAACCAGCCAGGCATCGGGCAGGTCGAGATCGCGGATCGCAGCAAGGATCTCCATGACATGCGGCACGGACGCGATCACGTCCTTCAGGTGGGCAATGCGGTCTTCCTCGCGGGCCTGATACGGATCGCCGAATATGGCGGGCTTGCTGGCTCCAGATCGTTGCGTCATTGGATGGTCCTTCTTGCAGGTCGCCGACGCTATCCGATTCTGCTGCCAGGGTCCTGACCCTAAAGCATACGTAGCTTTTACGAGGCCGCCCGGCACAGTTGAAAATGAGTGATCAGATGTACATCCGTCTCTTGCTTGACACACCCGTTTCCGGTGCCATGTTTGAGACGGGGCAGCCAGATCTGGATGGTTCGAATGAAGACATTTTCCGAAGACGTCTCGAAAACCCTGCGTAAATGCATGGTATTGGCGGTCGGGGCTACGGCACTCACCACAGTTTCGGTTCAGGGAGCGACCGCACAGTCAGGCAGGCCCGACACGCGCTCTCTCACCTGTGGACAGGTGCAATCGCTGATCAAGCAGAATGGCGCTGCGGTCCTGCGCACCGGTCAGTATACGTTTGACCGGTACGTCTATACCCGGAACTTCTGCCAGCACGGAGAGGTCACAAACAAGCAGTGGGTGCCGACCAAGGACGTGCGGCAATGCCTGGTGCGTGTCTGTATTGATCCGAATATCCTGAGGTTCAACGACTTCTAGAATGAAACAGTATCTCGTGCCGCCCCGGGATGTGCCGATGGCGGTGCGGGATTGACGCGTGTGAACGAGACAGACGGCCGCCGGACGGAAACGTCCGCCGGCCCGCCGAGTGGGGAGTGTGCCTGATGATCTTCGCCAGACCCTTTTGCGCCGCAGTGGCCGCCATTGGCCTTACGGCGGTGACCCTGATGGCATCCGTGTCCGTGACACATGCGCAGGCGCGGCCCGACACGCGTCAGCTCACATGCGCCCAGGCACAGGCTCTCGTCAAACAGAGAGGCAGTGTCGTCATGACCACAGGTCCGACGACCTTCGACAAGTTTGTCGCGACGTCGAACTACTGCTCGCCTGATGCGAAGATGCTGCGCCCGAAATTCGCACCGACGAAAGACAACAAGAAATGCGCAGTCGGCAACCAGTGCTTCCGGAGCCGGAACTTCCGTTAGGTGATGGACTCATAAATGAGGCGGAAATGGTTTGAGGCGGATTGCTTCTCCTCAAGGAGCGGAAGCGCAGGAAATGTGGTTCATTTTCAAGCCTTTCGCGACGCAGAGGAGGCGCAATCCGGTCAAATCCGAAGGACATGGAAATGGCTTCACCCCGTGGCGTCAGCGTGCTTGACCGGGCAGGAAGCCCGCTCCGCACACCCTTCCTAACAGGATCTCGCCATTTCCCATGCCATTTCAGTCTCATTTATGAGTCCATCACCTAGGCCCCGTTGCGCGGTAATCGGGCCGCACGGCGCGTCGCGCGCAGCGTATTTTGAAGATTCCACTGCGCGCGTTCAGGTTACTCTCTCCGGCGCAGGTCAGCCCCGAAGCGTGCCGCCGGTCGCCTTTTCGACATTGGCGATGATCTTCTTCGCCACCACGTCGATTTCCTCGTCCGTCAGCGTTTTCTGGCGCGGCTGCAGCAGCACGTCGATCGCGACGGATTTCTGTCCGTCCGGGACGCCCTGGCCTTCATAGATGTCGAACAGGGTCACGTCGGCAATCAGGTTCTTTTCCGCACCTCTGGCCGCTTTCAGCACCGTCTCGGCAACAACATCCTGGCCGACGAGGAATGCGAAGTCGCGCCGGACCGGCATCAGGTGGCTGGCGTTGAGCGCGCCCTTGGAGCCGCCCGCCTTTTTCTTCGGTTGCGGCAGAGCGTCGAGGTCGATCTCGAATGCCACCAGGGGGCCTTCGATATCAAGCTCGGCAAGCGTGCGCGGGTGAACTTCGCCGAAGACGGCAAGTGTGTTTTTCGGCCCGAGTTTCAGGCAGCCGGAACGTCCGGGGTGAAACGTCGACGGGGCATCGGTATAGACCTGCAGCCGGTCGACCGGTGCGCCGATCGCGGCAAGCGCGGCTTCCGCGTCGGCCTTTGCGTCAAAGACGTCCACCTCTGCGGAGTTTCCGGACCAGTGCCGGGCGGGACCCTGAAGTTTCGCCGTGCCCCGGCGCACGCCGGCGGCAACCATCTTCTGGCCCTCGGGCGTGTCGCCGTGAAAAACCTGGCCGATCTCGAACAGGGCAACGTCGCCGAAACCCCGGTCGGCATTGCGCTGGGCCGCGGCCAAAAGGCCCGGAAGCAGGCTCGGGCGCATGTCCGACATTTCGGGAGAGATCGGATTGGCGAGTTCGAGCGCAGCGTTGCCGCCGCCGAAAAGTTCGGCCTGGGGCCTTGAGATGAATGACCAGGTCACGGCCTCGTTGAACCCGCGCGCGGCAAGTGCACGCCGTGCCCGGTTGCGCCGGATTTGCCCGGTCGTCAGGACCTTCTGCCCGACGGTACCGGTACGCGGCAGGGGGGTCAGCGGTACCCGGTCCAGACCGATGATGCGCACGATCTCTTCCACCAGGTCTGCCTTGCCCTCGATGTCCGGACGCCAGCTCGGCGCTGCGACCTTGACCGTGTCGCCGCCGCCGGAAATCCAGAAGCCGAGCGATTTCAGCGTCAGGTTTGCCTCGGCGAGTGAAACCTCGACACCGGAGAGACGCCGGATTTCCGAATACGGGAACTCGATAATGTTGCTGCTGTCCGGAACGCGGCCGGCCTGCGTCGTTTCCGACGGCTCACCGCCGCACAGATCGAGCACCATGCGGGTGGCATATTCCAGCCCCGGCATCATGTAGTCCGGATCGACCCCGCGTTCGAAGCGGTAGCGCGCATCGGTGTTGACGCCGAGCTTGCGGCCGGTGGCAGCAATGTCGTCCTCGTCCCAAAGCGCGGATTCGATCAGGACATTCACCGTTTCATCCGTACAGCCCGACGGTTCCCCGCCGAGGATGCCGCCAAGACTTTCCACGGCGTTGTCGTCGGCGATCACGCAGACGGTGTCGTCGATCTCGTAGGACTTGCCGTTGAGACCATCGAGGCTCTCGCCTTCCTTGCCACGGCGGACCACCAGGTTTCCGTGCACCTTGTCGGCGTCGAACACGTGCAGCGGACGGCCCTGGTCAAAGGTGATGTAGTTGGTGATGTCGACAAGGATGTTGATCGGTCTGAGGCCGATCGCCGTGAGGCGATCCTGCAGCCATTGCGGCGACGGGCCGTTCTTGATGCCCTTGACCATGCGCAGTCCGAACGCCTTGCACATCGGCTTCGTGTCGCCGAAGTCGAGCGATACCGAAACCGGGCACGGATAACTGCCGCGGATCTGCTCATGCGAGCGTTCTTTCAGCTTGCCGAGGCCGGCGGCGGCCAGGTCGCGGGCAATGCCGTAGACGCCGGTGCAGTCCGGACGGTTCGGCGTCAGTCCGATTTCGATGACCGGTTCGTCCAGTCCCGCCCACTCGGCATAGTTCACACCGACAGGCGCGTCCGCGGGCAGGTCGATGATGCCGTCATGTTCGTCCGACAGTTCAAGCTCGCGCTCCGAGCACATCATGCCGAAGCTTTCCACGTCGCGGATCTTGCCCACGGACAAGGTGGTGTCCAGACCGGGAATATAATCACCCGGCTTGCCGAGCACGCCGACAAGTCCGGCGCGCGCATTGGGCGCCCCGCAGACGATCTGAACCGGATCGCCTTCGCCGGTATCCACCTTGAGCACACGCAGCCTGTCGGCATTCGGATGCTGTTCGGCTTCCAGGACCTTGGCGATCCGAAAGGGTTTCAGCCGGTCGGCGCGGTTGGTGACCTCTTCGACCTCCAGCCCGATCATCGTCAGCCGTTCGACGATCTCTTCCAGGCTGGCATCGGTTTCCAGGTGCTCCTTGAGCCAGGAAAGGGTGAACTTCATCTTCGGTACTCTTTATCTCTTGCGCGGCGTCATGGGCCGCAAATCCGGTCAATTCGAAAGATCAGTTGCCGAACCGGCCGACCTCGGGCAGCACGGTCGCGTCGCCGTAGCTTTCCGCGAAACGGCGGCCGATCTCGCCGAATTCGCCTGTCCAGCGGCGCACCATGTCCGGCGTGATCTGCTGATTGGTGGCAATCGCCTGTGCGGCTTCCGCCTCGATGCGGTCGCGCAGGATGCCGAGTTCGACCTGGGCCGCGTACTCCGCCCGGTATTTCCCGAGCCATCCCATCGCGACGATCACGACCATGACCAGCAGGGCCGCCGTGCTTGTCAGGCCCGCCCACTTGGCCGTTCCGCCAATGCGCCGGTCGCTGGCGATCAGGACCATCGAGGCAATCGTCAGAAAGGCCACGATGTAGATCGCCTGCAGGAAACTCTGGTACTTTTCGGCCGAGCTCGCTTCGTGATTGGCGCGCAGCGTGGTGATCCGGTCCCGCAGGTAAAGCAGGGCGTCCGCCTCCGTGCCGAGCTTGTCGCGGAAATAGGTGTCGCAAAATCTCAGGCGGCCACGGGACTCGATCTTCTCGGCGCACGCTTCCATGAACGACGTTGGTGTCGGCACGCGCTCGTCTCTGTCTGCCGTCTGGGCGGTGGCCGGCAGGACAGCGCCGAGAAACAGCATGAGGACGAGGGTTAAGCGGGTGATCAATGACATAGACGTTTGCCCCAGGATCCGGGTGATTAGGTGGACAGGCCGCCGAACAGGGTCGGCAGATCAAGCGGACGGAAGCCGTAATGCTGGATCCAGCGGACATCCGCGTCGAAGAAGGCTCTCAGGTCCGGCATGCCGTATTTCAGCATGGCGATCCGGTCGATCCCCATGCCCCAGGCGAACCCCTGGTAGACATCCGGATCCAGGCCGCAGTTGCGGATGACGTTCGGATGGACCATGCCGCAGCCGAGGATCTCCAGCCAGTCATCGCCCTGGCCGATCCTGACCTCGCCGCCGGAGCGGTCGCACTGGATGTCGACTTCCATCGACGGTTCCGTGAACGGGAAGAAGCTCGGGCGGAAGCGCATCTTGATGTCGTCGACTTCGAAGAAGGCCTTGCAGAACTCCAGCAGGACCCATTTCAGATGGCCGAAATGGCTCTCCTTGTCGATCACCAGGCCTTCCACCTGGTGGAACATCGGCGTGTGGGTCTGGTCGCTGTCGCAGCGATAGGTGCGGCCCGGAATGATCACGCGGATCGGCGGCTCCTGCGAGCGCATGGTTCGGATCTGCACGGGCGAGGTGTGCGTGCGCAGCAGCAGGCGTTCGCCGTCTTCCTTTTCGTTGAAGAAGAACGTGTCATGCATTTCGCGTGCGGGATGGCCCTCGGGAAAGTTGAGGGCGGTGAAGTTCAGTTCATCCGTCTCGATGTCCGGACCTTCGGCAATCGAGAATCCCATATCGGCAAAGATGGCGGTGAGTTCGTCGATCACCTGGCTGACCGGATGAATGCGGCCGGCTTCGGCCGGAGACGGGCGCAGCGGCAGGGTGACATCGACGGTTTCGCTGGCAAGGCGCGCCTCCAGGGCCGCTTCCGCGAGGATGTCCTTGCGGGCGCTGATCGCGTCGGTGATCCTGGCTTTCAGCCCGTTGAGGGCCGGCCCCATGACCTGGCGCTCTTCCGGCGTCATCTTGCCGAGCGTCTTCATCTGCTCGGAGATCTTGCCCTTCTTGCCAAGGGTCGTGACCCGGATGTCCTCAAGGGCGGTTTCGGTCTCCGCGCCGTCGATGGCCGCCAGGAGATCGGTTTCTAAAACGTCGAGATTTGACATGCGTGCTCGGTTGTCGGTGCGCGCGCCGCGCGCAGAAATGAAAGTCGGGGTCTTTTAGCGAATAATGACGCTGAATGCCACGGCCTCGACCGCATTATTGCGTGAGCCCCAGGTGAATGGAAAAACGCCGCTTTTCAGGGATGAAAGACCGGGCGCCTCAGCGCATAAATCGTCCGCAGGCCGGACCCTGCAGTTCGGGCACACGCACCGCAAAGGCACGCAAGCGCAGCGAAACTGCGGCGTGGCCCGAGGAACAGCGATGCTTCGTGCGGTCGGTCATGGGCGCAATGTACCTGAAGACGAGGCGAAGGCAAGAGGCAATGGCAGGCTCGCCTCGGCCTGCCGCAGAGAGGCTCTGCGTGATCGTCATTCCGGACAAGCGCAGTGGAAACTGCGCGCCGATCCGGAATCCAGACGTCATTTGCGCTGAAAGCGCACCGATTTTTCGTATCAACCCAAATTGAAGGCGCAGTGCGCCTACTGACATCTGGATTCCGGATCAGCGTTCGGCTCTGCCTCACTTGTCCGGAATGACGACCTTACTCATCCCAAGGCTACACCTCCACCTCGTCCGCGCCTTTGGGCCGTCCGATCGAGGCCTGGAGTTCCTCTGGAAGCCAGCTTTCGAATGCGCTCTTTGCGTTCGTGCGCGGGGCCGTCCTGCCGCTGATAAGCCAGTAGCCGAGCCCCGTTGCCGGGCGCTGCGGGAACGGGGCGATGACCTGGCCGGACTTCACCGCGTAAACGGCAAGGGTTTCCCAGGCGAGAAACACACCCTGGCCGGCGATGGCGGCATCAAGGCAGAGCGAGCCGTCCGAGAAGGTCGGGCCATCCTTCAGGATGCCCTCCTCCAGGCTAAAGAGATCGAGCCAGGTTTTCCAGCTGAACATCTGACCGGGATCGCGGATGATCGGCAGCTTGCCGATATCCGCCGGTTCGCGGATCTCCTCTGCCAGGGCCGGACTGCAGACCGGAAAGACCCGCTGGTTGAGGAGCTTTTTCGCATTGAGCCCGGGGTAGGGGCCGCGCCCGACCCGGATGCACAGGTCGACGTCGCTGGTATCCGGGTCGACGAGGTCGACGGTCGCCTCCACGCGCACGCGAATGCCCGGATGCGCCCTGTTGAAACTCTTCAGGTGCCAGACAAGCCACTTGCCGGCAAAGACCGGAGCGACGGAGATGGTCAGCGCGTCTTCCCGGCCGCGTTCGGTGGTTGCGATCGCCGTGGACAGCGAGGTCATGGCCGTCGTCAGATGCGGCTGCATCGCAAGCATGTGCGCCGTCGGCAGCAAGAGCCGGTTCCGGCGCTCGAACAGCTGCATGCCCAGTTGGGCTTCGGATTTCTGGACCTGCTGGCTGACGGCCCCGACGGTGACACCGAGTTCTTCCGCCGCGCCCTTGATCGATCCGAGCCGAGCGGCGGCTTCAACGGCCCGCAATCCGGAAAGGTGGATTCTGTTGAGGTTCTTCATTTTAGAAAAACTAAATCGAAAATCAGAAGAAGTCGATTTTTTTCAGCAGTAATACGCTATAAATATCCAGCATAGCTAAATTCATAAAAGGAATTTGGCATGCCCAAAAATACAATAAAAAGGAGACTGAAACTCATGATGAAACTGCTTTTACGCCGCCAGACCAAGGCGACATCGCCGTCCTGGTACGATCGGACCGATCCCCTGTCCCATCCGGCCATCCAGCGCATGAGCCCGCGGGAACTCGCGGACCTGCCGTTCAACCGGCGTTGACCCCCGGACCGGCTGAAAGGCCGGTCTCATGAGAAGCCAGACATGTCCGGCCAGCCGGGCAGTCACACTTAACAAGAACAGAAAACGGCGCCTGGACCCTGTCCGGCGCCGTTTCTGTTTTTTGACCGCGAGACGAATTGGCCTTGACCTGGAGTCGCTCCAGACGGGTAAGTTTGCCCCAACCCGGAGAATCTCCTCATGCGGATTTCAGAAGCGTCAACAAGGTCCGGCCTGAGTGTCGATACCATCAGGTTCTACGAAAAGTCCGGTCTTGTGCCGCCGATCGAGCGCGGACCCGACGGCTTGCGGCGCTTTTCGCCGGAAAACGTCGACTGGCTCATCCTGCTCTACTGGCTGCGCAAGACCGGTATGCCGATGAAGGAAATGCGGCGGTTTGCAGCGCTTTACCGCCAGGGCGAGGCAAGTATTGCGGAGCGTAAGGCGGTGCTGCTCAATCATGAAGAGCGCCTCCATAAGCGCCGGGCCGAACTGGACCGCTGCGCGGGCGTGCTTGCCCACAAGATCGCGACTTACAAGAAAATTGAAGGAGAGGTGTCATGAAGATCATTCTCGTCGGAGCGTCGGGCGACGTCGGAAAGGCGGCTTTTGACGAACTTTCCGGACGGCACGAAATCATCACGGCGGGCCGCAACTCGGGCGACGTGCGCGTGGATCTGGCATCGCCCGAGAGTGTCGAGGCTATGTACCGGGCGACCGGTCCAGTCGATGCGGTCGTCTCGGCCGCCGGCGAGGTCGAATTCGCGCGCCTTGGGGACATGAGCGTCGAGAAGTACCGGTTCGGTCTTGAGAACAAGGCGCTTACGCAGGTCGGGCTCGTTCTGGCCGGTTTGACAACGGTCCGGGACGGCGGTTCGTTCACATTGACCAGCGGCATTCTGGATCGGGACCCTGTCCTGATGGGAACCGGGGCCGCGATCGCGAACGGAGCGCTCGCCGGTTTTGTCAAATCGGCGGCGATCGACATGCCGGGAAGCCGGAGGATCAACGTGGTCAGCCCCGGTCTGCTCGAAGTCTCGGCGGAGCAGTACGGTGCCTGGTTCCCCGGCCACGACCTGGTCTCCTCAAGACGCGTCGGCCTGGCCTATGCCAAATGCGTCGAAGGTGCGATCACGGGCCAGGTCGTCACCGTTGACTGATCGCTTTGTGTCATCGGCCCACCGCATATGGGTGCGGTGGGCCGAGACGGGTTTGTCAGTCTGCGAGCCGGTCAGGTCAGCCCGAGCCCGGTGTCCTCGACGGTGAATTGCAGGGTCATGGTTTCCAGCAGGTCGCCGGCACCCTTGTCCTCGCTATAGGCGCTGAACTGAAGTTCCTGCGGACCTGCTTCCAGCATCATGCCATCATAGAAGTCTCCCCTGGTGTCGCCAAAGAGCGCATAAGGCTCAACGTTCTCCAGGCGGGATTGCGATCCGAGCGTGAGCCGGACACTCTCCACCGGACTGTCCGCGTCGAGATGGTAGGCGGCGATCGACACGTTGCGTCCCTCGAACAGGTCCGCGGCAAGTACGTCGCCGTCGCTCAGCGTGGTGATGACCTCGTTCGTGTCCGTGTCGACGAAGTTGAACGTGAGATAGTCCGAGGCCTCGTCCGGATCGGAACCTGTGCCGGTCACTGTGACCGTGACGGTCGCTTCGCCGCTGACGCCGCCATTCCCGTCGGAAACTTCATATTGGAACGACTGTTCACCGGCAGCGTCCGCATCCGGCGTAAAAACAATCTTGCCGTTACTGACCTCCGCGCTGCCGCTTGCCGGTGGCTCGGTGATCGTGATGGTCAGGGCATCCCCGTCCGCATCGCTGTCATTGGCAAGGACGTCGATGACGACCGGTTCGCCGGCCGATGTGGATGCGGTGTCGGCGTTTGCCACCGGCGCGGTATTTGCCGGAGCCCCCGGCCCTCCGAAGGCGGGCGAGCCTTCGATGAAGGATCTGGCGTCTTCCGGCGTGCCGTTCTCGATCCCGGTGAGGGCGTAGAACAACATGCCCGCGTCGGACGGATCATTCTTCTTGGTGGAGCCGGCTGTGTCCATGATATCGCGCGCATCCTGCAGCGTCGGATCGTCGGCTGCGTCCAGCCAGGACCAGCCGCTGTTGTTGAAACCCTTGGAGTTGTTGTTGCCGTCATTCTGGTCCCGGATGTCGATTTGCGTGACCTCGGGAAAGTCATCGCGGATATCGTCCCACGTTCTGGCTGCGGTCAGGTCCGGATCGCTCGGATTGTTGATGACGTCCCGGTTTTCGTTCCAGCTGGAATGGGACAGGAGCGTGATGTTTGCGTGGTTCGACGGGTCGGTCTGCTCAAGCGCACGGTAGACGGCTTCCATTGGACCGCCCTCGATCATCAGGACCTTCTGACCCGAATTCAGCTTCTCGACGAGCAGGGCCGTGGTGCCGTCGATGTCGTCCTGGTAGTTATGGGCATCAAGGCCGAGGCTCTTCGCGAATTCGCCGCCGTCATCGAGCTTGGCCTTGCGCCCGTTCGCATTGGCCTCGGCAAGATTGTTGCCATAGAGCAGCGTCGTCTTGTCCTCGATCCCGGCCGCCTTTGCCAGGAGGGCGGCAACCGGTATTGCGGCGATATCGTCCGGATCGTTGTTGTTGCCGTCAAAATGGAAGAACACGTGGTCGAACTGGTTGATCAGGGCGTCCGGTGCGACCGTGACCGGGTCGTCGTCAGGCCCTTCGTCATCCCCGGGCGAGCCGTCTTCGAAGCTGAAGGGCAGGGAAAAGGAATCAAGCAGGCTCCCCGTCTTGTTCGGACCGCTATAGACCATGACGCTGAGGGACTGGTCACCAGATGTGAACCCGGTCGTGCCGCTGTAGTTGCCATTGATGTCGCCGAAAAGCGCGAACGGGCTGACATTTTCAACGCGGGTCGTGCCGCCGAGCGACAGCTCCACGCTGCCGATGGCAGGCCCGTCCTCGTGCGCCCGGGCAGCGATCGTGACGTTCCGGCCTGAATAGTCGTCCGGGCTGATGTCGTCGCCGGGTGACAAGTATCGGATGATCTCGTTGGTGTCGGCATCTGCCAGGTAAAAGGTCAGAAGCCCCTCACCGGGCGCGGCGGCAAAAGAGTCGTTTGCAGTGCTCATCGCAATTTCCTCAAGGGTGGTTGGATAGACTTGAGAGCTTGCAAATGCCTAGGCGGTTTCACTCGGCGCGCTGCCGATGAATTTTGAATTGGAAGAATTATTACTTTATTGTTCGATTCGAATATTAAATTACAAAATAAATTAGATAAGAAAGTGGCATTTGTATTGCGTAATTATAGTATTATTTGCGATATTTATTTTGATTTAAAAATAAACTCATCGGGATTTGCCGCGAAGACAACGACAGCAACGCGCACCGGCAAGCGTTTGCCGTCATGCCATGGCTTGACCATGGCATCCATGCCGTTCCGGTCCCATCTGGTACGGCTTATGCGTGTGAAGGCGTCAGGGCGTGGACTGCCGGATCAGGTCCGGCAAGAACGGGAGTTGGACAGGCTGCGCGCGCGGCTGAACCGTGCCTCCAGCGCTTGCACCCCTGTTCACTCGTCCATCTTGAGGGCCTGGATGAAGGCTTCCTGGGGGATTTCGACCTTGCCGAACTGGCGCATCTTCTTCTTGCCCGCCTTCTGCTTTTCCAGAAGCTTGCGCTTGCGGGTGGCATCGCCGCCGTAGCATTTCGCGGTCACGTCCTTGCGCAGCGCGGCGATCGTCTCGCGGGCAATGACGCGTCCGCCGAGGGCGGCCTGGATCGGGATCTTGAACATGTGCCGCGGGATCAGGTCCTTCAGCTTTTCGCACATGGCGCGGCCGCGCCGCTCCGCCTGGCTGCGGTGCACCAGCACGGACAGCGCGTCGACCGGTTCCTCGTTGACCAGGATCGACATCTTGACGAGATCGCCGGCCCGGTAGTCGGAAATCTGGTAGTCGAACGAGGCATAGCCCTTGGAGACCGACTTCAGCCGGTCGTAGAAATCGAAGACGACTTCGTTGAGCGGCAGGTCGTAGGAGACCATGGCACGGCTCCCTACATAGGACAGGTCCACCTGGATGCCGCGCCGTTCCTGGCACAGTTTCAGGATCGCGCCCAGATACTCGTCCGGGGTCATGATGGTCGCCCGGATCCACGGTTCACGGATTTCGGAAATCTTGACGACATCCGGCATGTCGGCCGGGTTGTGCAGCTCGACATCTGAGCCGTCGGTCAGCGTCATCTGGTAGACAACGGACGGGGCCGTTGCAATCAGGTCCAGATTGAATTCGCGCGACAGCCGCTCCTGAATGATCTCCAGGTGCAGCAGGCCGAGAAAGCCGCAGCGGAAGCCGAAGCCGAGCGCCGCCGACGTTTCCATCTCGAAGGAGAAGCTTGCATCGTTGAGGCGCAGCTTGCCCATCGCCGCACGCAGGTCTTCGAAATCGTTGGCATCGACCGGAAACAGGCCGCAGAACACGACCGGCTGGGCCGGCTTGAAGCCCGGCAGCGGCTCGGTGCAGGGTTTCTTGTCCAGCGTGATGGTATCGCCGACCCTCGTGTCGGCCACTTCCTTGATCGAGCCGGTGATGACGCCGATTTCGCCTGACCGCAACTCGTCCACCTGGATGAATTTCGGCGTCATGACGCCGACCCGGTCGACGTCATAGGACGCGCCGGTGCCCATCATCTTGATCTTCTGGCCCTTCTTGAGGGTGCCGTTGATGACGCGCACCAGAACCATCACGCCGAGATAGGTGTCGTACCAGCTGTCGACTAGCATCGCCTTCAGCGTGTCGTCCGGATCGCCTTCCGGGGCGGGCAGCTTCTGGACGATCGCTTCCAGGACGTCTTCCACGCCAAGCCCGGTCTTGGCGGAGATCATGCAGGCATCCGACGCGTCAATGCCGATGACATCCTCGATCTGTTCCTTGATCCGGTCCGGCTCGGCAGCGGGGAGGTCGATCTTGTTCAGGACGGTGACGATTTCGTGGTCGTTGTCGATCGCCTGATAGACGTTGGCTAGCGTCTGCGCTTCCACGCCCTGCGACGCATCGACCACAAGCAGCGAACCTTCGCAGGCGGCAAGCGAGCGGGACACCTCGTAGGCGAAGTCCACGTGGCCCGGCGTGTCGATCAGGTTCAGCGTGTATTGCTGGCCGTCCTTGGCATTGTAGATGAGCCGGACGGTCTGCGCCTTGATGGTGATGCCGCGTTCGCGCTCGATATCCATGGAATCGAGAACCTGATCGGTCATTTCGCGATCGGTCATCGTTCCCGTCATCTGGATCAGGCGGTCGGCCAGGGTCGATTTGCCGTGATCGATGTGGGCAACGATGGAGAAATTTCGGATGTTGGAAAGCGTCTTCGTCGTCATGGCCGCCCGTTTACCACCGCAATTTGCTTTCGACCAGAAAAATGCGAGCGCGAAGGCCGGAAATCCGTTGCTTTTTTTCAACTTTTTGGAATGAACCGGCCGCAAGGTGCCCGACGTCGAAGACAAAGCGCCGATTGGCGTGGCGTGTTGCGGATCGGGAACGCGAGAAAGCGAGGCCTGCCAGCCGGTCATACTCGCCCGTCGGAGCGCGACAGGAGGGGGGTGGGGACGCGGTCAGTTCGCCGTCAGAACCGTCCTGCAGTCTTTTGGAAGCGCCGCAAGCGCCATCGGGCGTTTCTTGACGACCTTGGGTTTCTCGCCCGCCTTGGGCGGGTTCTTCGGCACCCACGGTTCATCGGAGAGCCAGTAGGCCAGGTGCGATCCGCAGCCGTCGCCGGGCGGCGGCGGGTCCTGGTTCTTGCAGCCGGCACTTCCTGCCGGACAGGAGAGCCGGACATGAAAATGATAGTGATGGCCCCACCACGGCCGCACCTTCCGGAGCCAGGCGCGGTCCTTGCTCTTTTCGAATTCGCAGAGCGCCTTTTTGATCGTCGGATTGACGAAGATACGGGCGACACGAGCGTCGGACGCTGCCCGGCGGATCAGCCGCGCATGCGTGTCTGTCCATTTGGCCGGGTCGACGCTGCGGTCGGCGCCCTTGACGTCAAGCGGCCCCTTGAGCATCGAGATGAAGGGAATTTCCTCGCGCTCTTCGGCACTCAGGCGCCGGTTCGGCATTTCCCTCAGCCAGATGTCGGCATCAAGTCCGATCTGGTGGCTGGAGTGGCCGAACAGCATCGGTCCGCCGCGCGGCTGCGCCAGATCACCGACGAGCAGACCGTTCCAGCCCACCTTGGGAGCATCCGCCGCAAGATCCTTCAGATAGTCGATCAGGTCGGGATGACCCCATGCTCGGTTCCTGGAAAGCTTCATCACCTGCCAGGTCGGACCGTCTGCGGGAAGCGAGGCACCGCCCGCCAGGCAACCTTTTGCGTAGGATCCGATCGCCCGTGCTTTCAGCGGCGCAGGGCCGTCCGCCGCGCCGAAATAGTCCTTCGCCGGCAATTGCGAGCGCAGCACGAGTTTCGGCGTTTCGGCGACATATCCTTCCGGGACATCGCGTTTCCTCACCGGTACCGGAACCCCGGCAACGGTGGGGACGCTCGGCTGGGTGATTTCGGCGACGCTCCGTGCCGGTTTGTCTGCGGGAACGGGCATCGGATTTGCAAGCGCCGGTCCGGCTGAACTCAGACCCAAAAGGAGACCGAAACCGGCAAGGGGCAGCTTGCAGGACATCCGTTTCGCTGCTTGGGACTTGCTCACGTCAGTGCCTCGTGCATGTTCCCTGCGGGCCGCTTGGCGGGAGATTGGTCGCGGCGGCGCGCGCCTTCAGGCAGCATGCACCAGATCGGCCCCCTGCGCATCTGTTTCCGAGGTTTCCACCTGCGCTTTCAACAGATCGGCGAACTCGTCGAGAAGAACGGTGTTGTCCCGAATGATCCGGTCAGCCGCACCATTCAGCAGGATGATGTTGCCCGGGCGGGCGTTGTCCATGTCCTCGGCTTCCGGTTCCAGTGCGGTATCGAGACGGTGATAGGTGACGTTGTCCATCAGGCCGAACAGGTGCTCCGCCTGGTACTCGGCGGTCTGCGATTGTCCGTCGGAGAAGATGGACAGGATCGGGACACCCTTTGATGGCTGCATCCAGCCGAGGGCTCCCCAGCCGATAGCCTCCTGGTAGGGAAATGGCCGTTCCGAGGCGCGGCCGGTGCCGAGGGAGAGAATGACGATCTCGTCGCCCTCCCAGCCGAGCTTGCGTGTCTCAAGATAGGCTGCGATCGCCGGATCCTTCATGAACACGCCCCCGTCGACCAGGGCCTCTTCGCGTTTGCGGCTCAGGTTTTCAACGCGCGCCGGTTCGAAATAGGAAGGCGCTGCAGTCGTCGCCCGCACGGCTTGCCAGAAATAATAGTCGTCGGGCCGGCCGCCATTTTCCTCCAGTCCGTTCGTCATGAAGACAGCCTTGCGCTGCTCGATGTCGTAGGCTGTCAGCACGAGTTTGGTCAGCGCGCTTGCCATGGAGGTCCAGCCGAAACGCTCCTTGAGCAGCTTCTCCAGCGGACGCGCGTCATAGGTTTCGTCGAACAGGCCAAGCGGATTTGTGACGGCACGTGCGAAGCGCGCGGTGATGGAGTTTGTGAAGATATCCCTGGCTTCGCGTTCGTAGAACGCACGCAGCTCGTCGATCGTGGCGGCCGCTTCGCCCGCTTTGCCGCCCGGCCGCGGTGCGCTCAATCCGGCTGTGATCAGGCCGCCGGTCGACGTGCCGGCCATCAGGTCGAACATCTGGTGAAAGGGTTTGTTGACGCCGCGCTGACCCAACCGGGCCTCGAGGGATTCAAGCACGCGCAGGGGAATAAGGCCGCGGACACCGCCGCCGTCAATCGATAGGATGAAACGCTTTTTCTGGGTCATGGTCAGTCCCGGGGTGGTCAAATTCGTAGGGGCAGCGCCTGTTCGCAAACCGGCATCATACGCTTATGTGATCGTTGATTAAATGTTTGCGACCAATTGCGACACTGCAATGGCAATTTTTTAAAGATAGGCCTCAAATGGCAAATTTGGAGAGCAACAGGTTAAGCGAATAGTTGGAATTCTGCTGAATTTCCCGATTTGCCACAGATACAACCCGCAATACACACTGGCGACCCTTTATCCGGAGGTTGATTTCGGACTAGGATCGCCCCGATTGCCAATACCCCCAACAGGACGTCCCATGAATATCGATCTACTGCGCCGACTTTGCGAAACTCCGGGTGTGCCGGGCCACGAGCACCGCGTGCGCGCGCTTATCCAGGATGAGATCAAGGGGCTTTTCGACGAGGTCACGGTCGACCCGATGGGATCGCTTCTGTGCCGGCGTGACAGCCGCAAGGCTCCCAGGAAAGGCGCCCCGAAAAAGGTCATGCTGCTGTGCCATATGGACGAGATCGGTTTTCTGGTCTCCCATGTCACCGACAAGGGGTTTCTGCACGTTCAGCCGGTCGGCGGCTTTGATGCGCGGAACCTGTTCTCGCGCCGCGTTCTTGTCTCCACCGATGATGGCGACTTCAAGGGGGTCATGAACCCGGGCGGCAAGCCGATCCACATCTCGTCCCCGGAAGAACGCAAGAAAATTCCCGAGCCCAAGGACTTCGTGGTCGATCTGGGTCTGGGCGAAAAGACCAAGGATGTGATCAATGTCGGCGACATGGTGACGATGGACGAGCCGCTGATCGAAATCGGCGAGAAGGTCGTCTCGAAGGCGCTCGACAACCGCATTGCCTGCTGGCTCGGGATCGAGGCCGTCAAGGGTCTCGGCAAGGCCAGGCACGAATGCGAAATCCATGTCGCGTTCACCTGTCAGGAGGAAGTCGGACTGCGCGGCGCGCGGACTTCGTCCTTCGCCATCAAGCCGGATATCGGTCTTGGCGTCGACACGACCCTTGCCTGCGACACGCCGGGTGTGCCCGAACAGGACCGCACTACCGTTCAGGGCAACGGCTTCGGCCTTCATGTCAAGGACAGCAGTTTCATCGCGGACCGGGACCTCGTGAAGGAATTCGAGGCGCTGGCGCAGAAGGAAAAGATCCCGTTCCAGCGCACCATGCTCGCGGCCGGTGGCCAGGACGGCGCAGCGGCCCAGCAGGCTGCCGCGGGCGCCAAGGCCGTCGGCATCGTGGTCGGGACACGCTACATTCACACGGTCACCGAGATGATCCACAAGTCGGACCTTCAGGCGGCGCTGGATGTGCTCGTTGCCTATCTGAAAAAAGCCAAGAGCTGATGCGGTCACGGGGCGAGCCCCATTGCGTGACGATCTTAGGAATTGAGGCGGCTGGCGCGCGCCGACGTCAACGCTAAGGCGTCAGCCGTCAGCCGTCACGGGCCTCAGAAAGTGCCGGTCATATCGGCGGATGCAGTCCGTTTCCTCCGCAAAGGCGATCGCCTTCCGGCATGCCTCGTCTTCCATGCTTTGCGCGCGATAGGCTTCATATGCTGCAAGGGACGGGTACGAAAACAGGCAGACCGCGAGATCGTTCGGACCTTCATGCGGCAGGTAGTAGCCGTGATGGGTGCCGCCGAACTTCTCCACGAGCGGGATCCACATGCGGGCATATTCTTCAAACTCCGCCGTCTTGGCCGGATTGATCTCGTATTTGATGTAACAGGTGATCATATGCGCTTTTCTCCCGTGTCCGCACCCTCTTCGGGTACGGGTCGACAGCGTCGATAACAGATTCTTCGGGAGAGGTGCGGTCCAAAAAATCGGCGCAGAGGCATTGCCGCCAGGATTGGTGGAAGGGATCGATTGTCACCGGTCAATTCAGGATTGTTTCCGCTTGTGACCAGGTCGGAATGCGGAACGCGTCCCGGATTTGTCTTCCCGGTTTGCCGCGTGAGCGGCAAGACCGGGACCCGCTGTCTCTAGTGACTGAAAGAAGACGGAGAAACAAGTGGTTGCTGGGTTCCGGCCTTTCGCTGCGCTTCAGTCGGAGTGACAAGTCTATTTACGGAGTTTGACTGGCCAGGATCATCGCGCACCAAAAGCAAAACCCCGCCTCAGGGGCGGGGCCGATGGACTTTGCACGGCGGTTCGTCCGCCGGCATCAGGGATCAGGTCGTTCAGGCGAGCCGGTTGGCCAGGTTGGAAACCTGTTCGCCGGTTCCGGCATAGAGTTCGCTGACCGATGCGCTCAGATAGCTGAACGAGCTGTCGCCGAAGTCTCCCTCGATCGTGGCCGCGCTGGCCGAGCGGACCGACAGTCCCGTTTCGCTGTCGTAGGATACCCGCTCGTAGGAGACGAACTGCGCGGATATCGTTTCTCCGCCAATCTCGGCTTCGATCGTGGTTGTTGAAATCGATGCGCTTTCATAGGCAACGGATGCCGACACGCCGCTGTCTTCTTCACCGAGTGCTGCCTGCAGTTTTCCGGCCGTTTTCTGATAGTCTTCGACCGTTGCCAGAGCGCGCTCACGGCTTTCTTCCTCGTCCTCGCCCTTGCCCTTTTCCACGGCCTGCTGAAGCGCTGCGATCACGACCGCGTCTTCCTCGGCTTTCTTGCTGGCGGCTTCGAGAGCGGAAGCGGGGGCGGTCTTGTTGAGGCCGTTGCGCTGGCCGATTTCGTGCCCGTATGCGTTGCCTTTCGGGCCGGGTCTGGATCCTTCCGGACCATTGCTCGAAAACGAGGCGGAAAACAGGCTTGCACTCTGTGTCGTGGTTTCGACTGTGATTTGCATGGGCGTGGTCCCGGGTTCACCTGACCGTTCTGGGCAGGCGGAGTTCTCTTAATATTCACTTAATCAAGTAAACATGCCGTTAACCCTGGAACGGCCTGCAGTCCGGCGTCTCACGGCCTTCCGGAAAAGGCGTCCTGAAGAAAACGCCCGCCCAGCGTCACGCCCCTGTCGTCGATGGAATGGCCGAGCCCGGGCAGTTCATGGAGGTCCGTTTCGACTCCGGCGCCTGACAATGCGTCGCTGGCCACAGCTGCATGATAGCTGGGAACGACATCGTCGTCCTCGCCGTGAACGATGAGAACCGGGCTCTCCGTCTGAACCCCTTGAAGCCGGTCGGCTCCCGGGAGCAGACCGGAATAGGCGAGAAGGGCGGCCGGTGGCCGGCTTCGCCTGAGGCCGCACTGCAGCGCCATCATGGCACCCTGGCTGAAACCGAACAGCGCAAGAGCGTCGTCTTTCAGGGCGAACTCTGCCAGCACCATGTCCAGGAACCGGTCAAGAACCGGCCGGGCTGCCTCCGCGCCGATCCGGTATTCTGCCGGCGTGCGTTCGCTCAGGGCGAACCATTGGCGTCCGCCGAACCCGGCAAACGGCAGAGGTTCAGGCGCGTGCGGTGCGATGAAAGCCGCGTCCGGAAGCAGGGCCTGCCAGAAACGGCCGAGATCGATCAGGTCGTTGCCGTCGGCACCATACCCGTGCAGCAGAACGACAAGCCGGCGCACCGGTAAGCCGTCATCGGGAAGACGTCTGGGGCCATCAAGATCAGGGGCGTCCGTCATGCTTTGATGCTCCGCTACGGGGTTCGGTTACCGGGCTCGGCACTGTCGGAAAGCGTGTTCCCGAGCTTCAGGAACGGCAGCGCGATCAGCATCGCAGCCAGGATCAGCAGCCAGGCGAGTGCGAAGGGCGCACCGGGAAAATAGAACGGCGCGCCGGGTGCGGAAAAATAGGCAAAGGTCTGCGTCATGACAAACGGGCTGATGACCATGGACAGGCCGGCCACGGCTGAAATCAGGCCCTGCAATTCACCTTGCGCGTTGTCCGGTATGCGATTGGACATAAGACCCGTGAAGGCGGGTGTCGCCAGAGCGCCGAGTGAGGCGAAAACGATCATCGCGTAGGCCATCCAGCCGCTCTCGGCGAACGCAAGGCCTGTCATGGCCACGAGGTTTGCGCTCAATCCGATGAAGAGCGTGCGGCCGGCCCCGAACTTCGGTTCGATGACGCGGATCAGGTAGCCTTGGGCGATCGCGAACCCGACGCCGACAAGCGCGAGTGACAAGCCGATATCGGCTGGCGTCCAGGCAAATCTTTCTTGCGTGAAGAAGCTCCAGATCGCGGGATAGACATAATGGCCGATGTCAAAAAGGAAGAGAGCAAGGAGCAGCGTACGTACGGCGGGAAACTTGGCGATCTGCTTCAATGCACCGAGCGGGTTTGCCCGTTTCCAGTCGAATGGGCGGCGGTTCTCCTGCTTGAGCGTTTCAGGCAGTATGAAATAACCGAAGAGGAAGTTGACGAAGGACAGCGCCGCTGCCGCAAAGAAGGGCGCCCGAGGGCCATATTCCCCGAGGAAGCCGCCGATCATCGGGCCAAGCACGAACCCGACACCGAACCCGGCCCCCACAAGGCCGAAGTTTTTGGCCCGGTCTTTCTTCGATGAGACATCGGCTATGTAGGCGGAGGCTGCCGAAAACGTGGCGCCGGCGACGCCGGAAATCGTGCGGCCGATGAAGAGCACCAGCAGGTTCCACGACAGGGCCATGACCAGATAGTCGACCGCCATGGTGAACATGGACACCAGAAGGACCGGGCGGCGGCCGAAGCGGTCGGACAGATTTCCAAGTGTCGGTCCGAACACGAACTGCATCAACGCATAGATGACGCTCAGGGCGCCGCCCCATCGCGCCGCTTCGCTCACCGGCAGCTGGGTCAGTTCCGTCAGCAGGGACGGCATGACCGGCATCATCAGTCCGATGCCCATGGAGTTGATGATCAGCGTGACAAGGATGAACCCGAGTGCACCGCGATTTGGCGGATTGGACGGCAAGGCATTTTCCTGGCAGATCGCAATGGTTGTGGCCGCAAGCGGGCCGGAGTTGACATAAAAAACACGATGGTTTGCTTCTGGCCAGCCCCGCCCGGCCTCAGCCTGCCCGCGCTCAGGATGATTGCGGCGCCATCACCTGGAAGATCAGGCCCTGCACGTCCTTGCCGAGTTCCCGGCGCAGGACGTCCTTTCGGTCCTGTGCGTAAATGAGGGATGCGCTTTCGGCACATTTCCGGATGTAGTCCGGCGTATGCGCATAGCGTCCCGAGCTGTCGACGCGAAAACCCCGCGCGCTGCCGTCTTCCAGGTGTTCGACACTTGCGATCAGCCGTCCTCCAGGTTTGAGCGCCTTGGCCAGGGCCTCCATGAAAGGCTGGAGATTGCCGAT
The DNA here is from genome assembly GCF_965232425.1 of Roseibium sp. Classification (GTDB taxonomy): domain Bacteria; phylum Pseudomonadota; class Alphaproteobacteria; order Rhizobiales; family Stappiaceae; genus Roseibium. The sequence goes on along the minus strand of NZ_OZ246971.1, from coordinate 1,265,674 downwards.
GTAGCATAAAGTGTCGACGCAGACGGCAAGGTCGAACCGGGTTGGCAGGTCATCGCTCAGGAACGAGACAAGCTCGCCCTCCACCAGAAAGTCGTAGACCTCCAGCTCGGCTGCTTTTTGCATCATCCCCTTGGACAGGTCGACACCGGTCAGCTTCACGCAGTGGTCGCGGATCAGCGGACCGCAAAGCCCGGTTCCACAGCCCAGGTCGACCACGTCCTGGAACTTGGCGGTCTCCTTCTCCGCCAGGGCGACGACATCTTCGGCAACCAGGTCCGGTGCCCGATATCCCAGTTTTTCCAGAACTTCGTCGAAGCTCGCGGCAAACTTGTCGAAATGTCCTGTAACATAGTCTTTCGGAGCGCCCTCAAGCTCGTCTCCGCGCACGGCTGCAAGATGATACTGCGCCGCCTTGTTGTTCGGGTCGGCGTCGACGATCCGCTCAAGGTGTTTCAGCGCGAGATCCTCACGGCCTTCGGCGGCAAGGATGCGTGCGCGCCAGACGGCACTCGGAGATGTTGGCGAGTCAATTTCCAGCGACTTGTTGAACGCGTCGGTTGCCTCTTCGCTGCGCCCCAGGAACATATTGGCAAGACCGTATGTGTGCCATGCTTCGGGGTTTTCGGGATCCAGCCGCACGATCTCCGACATGATGGTCAAAAGCCCTTCATAGTCGCCGGTATTGCGCAGCAGCACGTTGATGTTCTTCCATGCTTCCGGGTGCCGGGGTTCGTATTCAACGGCCTGAACATAGGCAGCAAGCGCACCTTTCGGTTCGCCGGTGAGCTTCAGGATGTTGCCCAGATTGTTCAGGGCCGATGTGTTGCTTCCATTGATTTCGAGAGATCTCTGGATCAATTCGATCGCGCTGTCAGCGCGCCCGACATCGAAGTGAAGCAGGCCGAGGAAGTGCAAACCGTCCGCGTCTTCCGGGTTCTTGCCCAGGATTTCGAGGTAGATGTCCTGCGCGCTCGCAAGGTCGCCGTTGCGATGCGCGGCGATACCTTCCTGCAGCCTTTCGTCAGTTTGCATGTGTCCCCCAATAAAAAAGGGCGGTCGAACCGCCCTTGCTGTCGGAAAGATCCGTAAGGTGAGCTTACAGGACTTTCAGATCTTCAGCTACCATCTGACCGCGGCGCCACTCGAGATCGAACGCCACGAGCTGGCCCTCCTTCAAGGTGTCGATGCCTGACCGGTGCAGGGCTGAAATCTCGACGAGAATATCCTCGCCGTCTTCGGGTTGGATCGTACCGACACCGCGGCGCTGATCGAACCATCTTACGTTTCCATGTTGCATGGAGCTTGCTTTCCAAAATTACGCATCTAGACATACACGCGGGGTTCATATCCCAGCTTTTCAACGTCTTGATGACACTGTTTCAAAGGTGACTGAAGTACTCCTCAGTTTTCCTTCAAAAATAAACGCTCTTCCGCGCAGCTACTCTTCGCTGCCGCAGTCCTGTGCGCAGTTCATTTTATGAAGGGTTCTACTTTCCCGGCTAAGTGGCGCGGGAAAGCTTAGTGTCACTTATTATGGTAAGAAATTTGTTAATTTCAAGATGGCGCCAACTTAGCGCAGAGACGGTCGCGGGCAAGGTGATGCCCGCGCACTGGAAATTCATCATCAACGTGCGCGCGGTTGTCCGCGGGCGCGCGCTGCGGACAGGGTCAGCGATCCAGCTGCCCCAGAATGACATATTTCAGGATCTCTGCGACCTGTTCGGAGGTTTCTGCGACCGCCAGGGCCGCGCCGTCGACCTCCTTGAGCGGATGGGTGAGCGACGGGTCGTGGACGACGATCAGCGACTTGCCGAGAGCCGAGGCGTAACCGGCATCGAAGGCGGCGTTCCATTGTTTGTACTTGTCGCCGAAGCGTACGACCACGATGTCGGCCTTTTCGATCAGCGTACGGGTGCGGATGGCGTTGACCTTGGCACCCTTGTGATCGTACCAGAATTTCTTGTCCTCATCGCCGAGTATGTGGGCGCCGCAATCGTCACTGGCGCCATGATCGGTGACCGGTGCGGAAAACTCGACCGGCAGGTCGAGGGCCTTGACGCCTTCGATGATCCGCTCGCGCCAGTCCGTGTGAATTTCACCTGACAGGTAAACGCGCCAATTGCTCATGTGTCTTTCCTTTGTGTTGCGGCCAGCCGGCTGACAGCTTTGCACCGAAGCTGGGTCGCCGATGCTGCGGCGTCAAGTCCCGCCGCCAAATGCGCTTGATGCTGTCTGCCCCGTCCTTGGGTCGCTATTTCGTATTCAGGTGCCAGACACCGTCCCAGTCTGCTGGTGCTCCCTGGGTTGAAATCAGGTCGAGCCGGTTCAGGAAAACGGCCGCGATCCCATCGTGAGGATGCGCGGCAAGTATCTTTTCGAACCCGGCCCGCGCCTCGGACCAGTTCGCGTCGGAAAAGGCCTGAAGCGCGGCCTCGGAATCTGTCTGCAGTTGCCTGAGCGTATCGGTCATTTTGCTTGTGTGGGCGAGCGGCGCATAAACTCTGGTCGGTTCCGTCTTGCCTTTCACCTGGATCTTGTCGATCGCCCTGAACTCGATACCGGCCGCGGTGTCCCGTGTTCTCTGGCACACAAGGATCTGCGTCCCGTAGATCTTGTTCGCAGCCTCTAGGCGCGCACCGAGATTCACCGTGTCGCCCATGATGGTGTAATTCTTGGTCTTGGCCGACCCGATCGACCCGATCACCGCTTCTCCGGTGGCGATGCCGATCCTCTGCCGCAGGACAGGCAGGTTTTTCTGCAGGCCGGTCAGCTCCGGAAGTTCATGCTGGAACTGCTTCATGAGGTGAACATTCGTCAGGGCGCTCTCCACCGCAAGCGCGGCCTGGTTGCCGTCATCGGAGAACGGCTGCGCCCAGTAGGCCATGATCGCGTCGCCGATATATTTGTCGATGACGCCTTCCCGCGCGGTGATCTCCGACGACATCAGGTCGAGGTAGCGGTTGAGCACGCGGACGAGGCCTGCGGGCGTGAATTGCTCGGAGATCGTGGTGAAGTCGGCAAGGTCCGAGAAATAGACCGAGACCACCTTCTTCTGACCCGCCGTTGCATCCGACTGATCTGCGATCAGACCCGAGACGACCCGCGGGTCGAGATACTGCCCGAACGTGTCCTTGATCCTCTGGGTGCTGCGCAACCCGTCGACCATCGTGTTGAAGCTGCGTGTCAGGGAGCCGATCTCGTCCTTGGAAAGCGGTTTGAGCTCGATCTCGAAATCACCTTCTTCCACGCGCTTCGCACCCGAGGAGAGGGCGCGCATGGGTCTGAGTATTCCGGAAATCACCAGAGAGGACAGGAGCAGGGCAAGCAGCCCCGCCGTTGCCGTCGCCGCAATGCTGGCGTAGAGCGCCTGCTGTTCATGCAGCGCCGCCGTTGCAATCGACTGGTCCGTGAACGCGCTGACATGTTCTCTCAAGGAGTCCAGTCTCTCGATGAGTTTTTGCTCTTCGCTCTCCAGCTGTTCTTCCAGATTCTCCCGCGTTGCCGGCGGCAGATCGGCGGATTTGACGAGATTGAGCGCATGACCGTGAAAACTGCTGTGCTGGGTCTCGATCGCGATCAGGGTCGGGTAAAGGGCCGCAAGCTCCAGTTTGTCTTGCAGCGACGAGGCCTCGTCCTGAGCGTCCCGGACACGGTTTTCGGCGGACCGGAGCAGCTCTTCCACCTTGTTCGCGCTGGTTTCAAACTGCGCCAGACCGGTTTCGAGCCGCTCCTCCAGGTGGCGGATGCGGGCAACAAGCTCCGGGTTCTGCGTGACCGCGGCGTCGATCTCGGCCGCGCTCTTGCCGTAACTGAGCGCCTCCAGACGATCGGCGCGCAGTTCCGCTTCCAGCTTTTCAACCCGCTCCAGCTCGAGTTCTTCCTGAAGTGCGATGACTTCGATCTGCGCGACCTCGTGCCGGAGGGGCGAAAACACGCTCGAAATCAGCTGAAGCTCTTTGTTGATCTCGTATATTTTGTAAATCGAATAGGTGGCGGCTGTTGCCATGATCACGAAAACGATCAGCGATATTCCAAAGATCTTCCATGCTATTCGCATCGGGGTGAACCACCAGGCGGGCTGCGAGCGCTTCAGCGCATCTTAGAGGGTTGTCAGCAGGTCTTTCAAGGCGACCCTGTAGTTGGGATAGCGGAAAGTATATCCCAGTTCGGTTTTGATCCGCGCGTTCGAAACGCGTTTGTTCTCGCCGTAAAAGGATCGTGCCATGGGCGTCAGGTCCGCGGTCTCGAAAGGGATTTCAGGTGGCGGCGTCACGCTGAGCAACTCCGCGGCATAGGTGACGACATCCTGCGGCGGCGCCGGCTCATCGTCGGTGATATTGTAGATCCGCGTTTCAGGCTTTTCGATCGCAAGTTTCAGGGCACCTGCAATATCGGCCACGTGAATACGGTTGAAGACCTGGCCGGGTTTCACGAGACGACGGGCTCTGCCCTTGCGGAAATTCTCGAACGTGTTCCTGCCGGGGCCGTAGATCCCGGAGAGGCGGAAGATCTGAACCGGGACGCCATGCTGTGCGGAAAAATCGAGCCACGCGGTCTCTGCGGCAACCCGCTGCACCGACCGTTTTGAAACCGGCCGGCAAGGTGTGTCTTCATCCACCCAGGCGCCGTCGTGATTGCCGTAGACGCCGACGGTCGACAGATATCCGAGCCAGCCGGGTCTGCCTGCGGCGATGTCATCGCCATGCAGGTTGAGCACGGGGTCGCCCGTCTCGTTCGGCGCGATGGAAACGAGCACATGTGTCGCCGTTTGGAGCGCTTCGGCAATGCCGTCTCCCTGGTCTTCTCCGTTGAAGAGAAAAGGAGCGACGCCCATGTCCTCCAGCACTTCCGCTTTTTCTTCCGAACGGGTGGTTCCGCCGATCCAGTCGAACCGGTCGCGGCATTCCTCGATGAAGGCCCTGGACGAAAAACCGACGCCGAAGACGAAAAGACGCATGACTTCAGAGCTCCAGATGTTTGCGGCGGATTTCATAAAGGGCGACGCCGGTCGCGACCGCCAGATTGAGGCTGTCGGCCTGGCCGGCCTGTGGAATTCTGATCAGGGTCGGGCAGGCGGCGGCCATGTCGTCTTCCAGCCCCTTTTGTTCATTGCCCATGACCAGAAGCACCGGATCCGCGTATTCGGGCGTGCGGTAGTCCACGGACCCCTTCAGGTGGGTTGCCGCAACCGTCCCGGGCCAGGTTCCGGCAAGGGACTTGAACGCGTCCTTGCTCATTCTGGCCAAGGGAACATGGAACAGCGACCCCATCGTTGCGCGCACGGTTTCGACCGCAAATGGATCCGTGCAATCGCCGACCAGCATGACACCGCTGCCGCCGATGGCGTCCACGGTCCGGATGATCGTGCCGAGGTTTCCGGGGTCCCGGACCCGGTCGAGTGCGACCCAGAGCGTGCTCCCGGTCGGGTCGATGTCCTTCGCATCAAGGATTTTCTGTTCGTAGACGCCGACAACCATCTGCGGGTTGTCCTTGCGCGTCATGGCGGACATCACGGCCGTCGACACTTCCAGGATGAGTGCGCCACGGGCCTTCGCCGTTGCGGCTGCCTTCTGGGCGACCGGGTTTTCCCTGGCTTCCGGACCGAGTGCGAGATACCGCACCTCCCAGCCGGCTTCCAGCGCGTCGGTCGCAAGCTTCAGGCCCTCGGCGACGAACAGTCCGGATTGACTGCGATGCTTGCGCTGGGCGACCAGTCCCTTGATCTCCTTGACGATCGGGTTGGCGTGGCTGGTGATCTGTTTCACCGCGCCCTGACGTTTGTCTCTGCCTGTCTGGGACATGCCCCGCTCCGGCGGCCATCGGACGAGCCGCGTTTTGAAATGATGATCCTGCGCGTTGGATTAGGCGCAAGGCGGGATCCGGTCAAGCTTTGGTGTCGGCTGCGGGCGGCAGCAGCCGTTCCGTGGCGATCAGAATGGACTCGTCGATGTCGACCGGAAAGGCCGTGACTTCCAGTTTGCCGTCGATCGCCAGAAAGGAAAGACCGTGCACCTGTGTCCAGAGGGGAAAGGCTGCACGGGTGACGGTTTCGGTGATGTCCTGCTCACCCAGGTAGCGCGCCACTTCGCGCAGGAGCACGCCATATGAGGCGCGGCCGACTTCCCGCAGTTCCTCGATGCGTCCTGAATGCGAGCGTGTGCTGAACATCAGCCGGAAGGTATGCGGTTCCCGGATCGCGAAATCGACATAGACGCGCCCGATGGCCGAAATCGACGGCACCGTGCCTCTGTCGTACTTCGACGCATTTTCCTCCATCTCGGCTCCGAGCCTCTGGAGGCCGTCCTTGGCGACCTCGAGCAACAGGTCCTGCTTGTTCGCGAAGTGGCGGTAGGGGGCTGCGGTGCTGACCCCCGCAAGACGGCAGGCATCGGACATGGAAAACCCGTCGGGCCCGTGTTCCTCGAGCAGATTTCTGGCTGCTGAAAGAAGCTGTCCGCGCAGGTCGCCGTGATGATAGGCGCGCTTTTTCTTGATTTTACTCTCGGCCATTTTTCGCTGTTTCTGAAATTTTTTCCGTCGAATCCCTTGTCGAAGTTAGTTCTTCTAACATATGTTAGCAACAATAACATAGTTAGAGCCGTTCACATTCAGGATTCATGCGGGCTTTGAGCGGTTGCCGTCAAACGGAAGATGAGGACAAAGCAATGTCGAGCGAGAGTTCTGTTTCTGATACGGGCAAGACCGGCAATGGATTTCTGAAAAGACTGGGCCGCAGGCTCGTCAGCCTGACGACGTTCTCGATCAATATCGGCATCGCGGCGGCGGCCGTGATGATAGGCGTCACCACGATCCAGATGCGCGCCGCGGAAAAACCTGCCGTGGAGGCGGCTCCGCTCGTCGAGGTTCGCCCTGTCAAACCCGAGCATCAGGCCGGATACGAGGTGACCAGAAGTTTTGTCGGCCGCCTGGAACCGGCCCGGCGGACCGATCTCGGGTTTGAACTGTCCGGCACGATCCTCGCCATAGAGTTCGATGAGGGTGATCCCGTCAGGAAGGGCGAGGTGATCGCGGTTCTGGACACCCGCGCGCTGGCAGCCGAAAAAAGGCGTCAGACCGCCAACCGCAAGGCGGCGGAGAGCGACAGGGAACTTGCCACGCTGACGCTGGAGCGCCGCCAGAAACTGCGCGACGGCGGTCATGTCAGCGACCAAATCCTGGATGAAGCCCGCCTTGCCCTCTCCCGGCTCGACGCCACGCTTGATCAGATTGATGCGGCGATCGAGGCCATCGAGATCAGTCTCGACAAATCCGTATTGACGGCTCCCTTCGACGGATCGGTCGGGGAGAGACTGCTGGACGAGGGGGCAACCGTCGCGCCCGGCGCGCCCGTGCTTCGCCTGCTGGAAGTGGCAAAACCGACGGTGCGTATCGGCCTGGCCCCGGAAGTCGTCGATCGTCTCGATCGCAATGGCACGTTTCAGATCCGCATATCCGAACGGCAGTTCAAGGCAAGGTTGTCCGGTCTGCGTCCGGATCTTCAGACCAGCACGCGCACGATCGAAACCCTGTTTGAGCTCGACGGCGCAGATGCCGCGCCGCAATTCGGCCGCCTCGCCGAACTGTCGCTCACAGAGCGGATCGAGACCGAAGGTTACTGGGTGCCGACCGCAGCGCTGAAAGAAGGGCCACGCGGCCTTTGGACACTGCTGGCGGTGGTCGAAATCCGCACCGACACCGGTGAAGACAGGTTTGAGATCCGGCGGGAAGCCGTCGAGGTGCTTCACGCCGATGCGACGCGATCCTTCGTGCGCGGCACGATTTCGGGTGACACGAACATCGTTGCGGAGGGCGTGCACCGGGTTGTCGTCGGTCAAGAGGTCGGCCTGAGCGGTGAGGGGGCATGAGCATGTACACGATGTTCTTCAGGCAACCGCGCCTGGTCGCCCTCACGATCCTCGTCATCATTGCCGCCGGACTGTCCGCCCTGGTCGGGATCGGCCGGCAGGAAGACCCGACGATCACCAATCTCTTCGCAACCGTGACCACCGTCTATCCCGGTGCCGACCCGGCGCGCGTCGAAGCGCTGGTGACGGAGAAGGTGGAAGAGGAACTGCGCGAGATCGAAGAGATCGACGTGATCGAATCGACGTCCTCTTCCTCAATATCCATCATCCAGATCGAACTCCTCGACACCTTGCAGGACGATGTGATCGAACAGGTCTGGTCGGAGATCCGCGACAAGATCGGCGATGCCACCCGCGAATTTCCGCAAGGCGTCCTGGAACCGGAATTCAGCACGGAAGGCGCGGGCGCGTTTGCCTCGATCAGCGCCCTTGTCCCGCGGCATGACAGCGTGTCGGATGCGGTCCTTCTGCGCTATGCCGAAGGGTTGTCCGACGTCCTGCGGAATGTACCCGGAACGAAATCCGTCGAGATCTTCGGTGAGGTGGAAGAGGAAATTCTGGTCAGGATCGATCCGGCGCTCCTGGCATCCCTGTCGCTGACGGTTGAACAGGTATCGACTGCGATCAGATCCGCGGACGCAAAGGTGCGCGCCGGCCGCCTGCGTGCCTCCGAGCGTGAATTCCTGATCGAGGTGGAAGGCGAAATCACCGCGTTGGACAGGATCCGCCAGATCCCGGTGACGACCGGCCGGACGGGTATCGTGACCCGTGTCGGCGATATTGCGACGGTCGGCAAGGGCAAACGGGAACCCGTCGAGGAGCGCGCCTTTTCGGGCGGACGGCCCGCGATCCTCGTTGCCGCAAAAATTGCCGACGGCCTCCAGGTCGACGCCTGGATGGAACGGGTACGTGATGAGATTGCCGGGTTCGAAGCGGACATGCCGTATTCCATCGAACACCAGCTGGTGTTCGACCAAAGCCTCTACACCATCGATCGCCTGTCCAATGTCGGCCTCAACATCGCGATCGGCATGGGTCTCGTTGTTGCGGTTCTGCTGGTAACCATGGGGTTCCGGTCGGCCTTGATCGTCGCCATGGTGCTGCCTGTGGTCACGCTCGCGTCCTTCGCCACGATGAGCATGATCGGCCTGCCGCTTCACCAGATGTCCCTGACTGGCCTGATCGTTGCGCTCGGGCTGCTGGTGGATGCCGGGATCGTCATGACCGACGAGATCGGGCAGGCGCTGCAACGCGGGCTGAGCCGGCGCGAGGCGGTCGGGAATGCGGTCCGACGTCTGTTCGCCCCGTTGCTGGCGTCAACAGTCACGACGGCACTGTCCTTCATGCCGATGGTGCTGCTGCCGGGACCGGCGGGAGACTTTGTCGGCGCGATCGCGATTGCCGTGATCATCATGTTGCTGTGGTCGTTTGTCGTCGCCGTGACGCTGACGGCCGCCATTGCCGGCTGGGTGCTCCCCGTGCGTCCGGAAGAGGCACGGCGCAGCGGGTTCTCGCCGGCACGGCTCCTGTCGGTCCCGTTCCGGTTCTCGCTGAAGATGGCGATGCGCAATCCGGCGAGCTCTGTCGCGTTCGCGCTCGTGTTGCCCGTGATCGGCTTCATGAGCATGCCGACGCTCACCGCGCAGTTCTTCCCGGGCGTCGACCGGAACCAGTTTCACGTCGAGGTCGAGCTTGCGGATGGGACGGCGATCTCGCAGACCATGTCGACCGCCCGCGAAATCGACCAGGTGCTTGCCGGGACACAGGGCGTTGAGCAGATCACCTGGGTCGTCGGGAAAAGCGCCCCGGCCTTCTACTACAACATTGTCGGCAACCGGGATCAGGCCCCGGCCTTCGCGCAGGCGCTTGTCACGACCGTGTCCGAAGACGCGACCACGCGTCTTGTCCCGGATCTCCAGGCGGACCTGTCTGCGCGGTTTCCGAATGCGAGGATACTTGTGCGGGATCTGGTTCAGGGCCCGCCCGTGGACGCGCCGGTCGAGCTGCGCCTCGTCGGCCCGTCGCTGGAGGTTTTGCGCGAGCAGGGGGACATCCTGCGCCGCCTGGCGGCGCGCGTCGAGGAAGTAACCGTCGTGCGCACGACGCTGGACGGCGGATCCCCGAAGCTGAAACTGTCGGTCGACGAGGACAAGGCCCGCCTTCTGGGTCTCGGGCTCGCAGATGTCGCACGGCAGCTTGAAGCGACACTGGAGGGGGCGACCGGGGGCAGCCTCATCGAGGGCACGGAAGAACTGCCGGTGCGCGTGCGCGTGGGAGATGCGAAGCGGGGTGATCTCGCGCGCATTGCCAGCCTGCCGCTCCTGCCGGGCAGCGGCGTACCCGGGACGGCCGGTTACGAAGGGGTGCCCCTGTCCGCAATCGCCGACCTGCGTGTGGAGCCCTCCGAGGGACAGATCAACCGCCGCAACGGTGAACGCACCAACACGGTCCAGGCCTTTGTCCAGTATGGCGTCCTGCCGGAAGAAGCTCTGAAAAAACTCCAGTCGGAGCTGGAAGGTGCCGGATACGCTCTGCCCGACGGTTACCGCATGGAGACAGGCGGAGATTCAGACGCGAGGGACGACACGCTGAAAAACCTCATTGGTTCCCTCGGTCTGATCGTGCCGCTCTCCATCGCGGCGATCGTCCTGACCTTCAATTCGTTCCGTCTTGCTGCCGTAACGCTTGCGGTCGCCGGTCTGTCCGCGGGATTGAGCATCTTTGCGCTTGCGGTGTTCCAGTACCCGTTCGGGATCAACGCGATCATCGGCGTGATCGGGTCGATCGGCGTCTCGATCAACGCGGCGATCATCATCCTCACGGGCATGCAGCAGAACGAGGCCGCGGCGAACGGCGACCAGGCTGCAATGGTCGACGTGGTCATGGGCTCGAGCCGCCATATCGTGTCCACAACGCTGACGACGTTCGGCGGCTTTCTGCCGCTGATCCTCGGCGGCGGCGGCTTCTGGCCGCCCTTTGCGATGTCGATCGCCGGCGGCGTCCTGCTGTCGACGGTGATTTCGTTCTATTTCGCCCCGCCCATGTTCGCGATGGTTTACGCCCGCCGGCGCAAGTCAGGTGAAACCACCGCAGCGCAGCCCGCCGCGGACGAGGAGGCCGTCAAGTCGGACGAAACATGGTCGAATGACAATTACCGGTCGGCGATCGCGGCAGAGTAGCCGCGCTCAGCGGCTGCTCCACCTGGAAAAGAGGGAGGTTGAAAGCGCACGGTCTCCGCCTTCCTCGCCGATGACGAGTTCACCCGATTCCAGAAGTCCGCCCTGGTCGGCGAGCGTCTCCGCCATCAGCTCGTGGATGGAAAGAAAGCTGGAGCGGATCGCATAGGCTGTCAGGATCATGAACAGCGAGTCGCTGGTCAGCAACTGGCGCAGGTCGCTGAGCATGCCCGGCAGGCTGGTGTAGAGATCCCAGACCTCCCCCTTCGGCCCGCGCCCGTATTTTGGCGGATCCAGAATGATGCCGTCATAGGCGTTGCCGCGTCGCACTTCCCGGGCAACGAACTTCGCCGCATCCTCGCAGATCCACCGGATCGGGAGGTCTTCCAGTCCGGAGAGCGCCTGGTTCTCGCGCGCATAGCCGATGGCCTTCTTGGAGGCATCCACATGGGTCACCTGTGCGCCCTCGGTGGCCGGCAGAAGCGACGCCAGGCCCGTGTAGCCGAACAGGTTCAGGATCTTCAGCGGCCTGTCAGGAGTGCGCTCCCGCTCGGCGCGCACCTTGCCGTTGACCCAGTCCCAGTGCGCCGCCTGCTCCGGAAAGACGCCGACGTGGCGGAAGGACATGAAACGGCCGTTGTAGCGGACAGGGCCATAGGACATCGGCCAGGTTTCGGGCACGTTGCCGGAAAACTTCCAGCGTCCCGGCCCTTCCTCCTCCGTATCGCCGGAGAAGACCGCGTCCGCGCGGTTCCAGACACTGTCCTTGAGTTTGCGCGTTCCCATCGCCTGGGGCTCCGGCCGGACGATGGTGAAGCGGCCGTAACGCTCGAGCTTTTCGCCCGCGCCCATGTCGAGGAGGCGATAATCCTTCCAGCCCCTGGTTTCCAGGATCACCGGCCAGGATTGTTCGGGAGGGCTGCCATGGGGGGCAAAGGCTGCGGCGTCGATCTGCTTCGCCAAGACGGTATCTCGCTGGAATTCGGGTTTGTCCGTTTCCGCATAGTCCCCCGGGCGGGCAAGGTCAATCACCGAGCGGGCCGGAGAACGAAAAAGGGCGGAGTGCCCGGCACTCCGCCCCGATATTGGATGGCCCGGTTGATCAGGCCGCGGCGACCTCCGACAGGAACTGTTCGACTTCCTGCTTCAACTGGTCGGTCTTTTCCGTCAGCTCTCCGGAGGCCGACAGCACCATGTCGGCCGAGGAGGATGTCTGGTCGACGGCCTGTGACAGCTGGGTCATGGACGAGGACACGGCACCGGTGCCCTGGGCGGCACGCTGGACGTTCTGCGAGATCTCCGCAGTTGCCGCGCCTTGCTCTTCCACCGCGGACGCAATCGCCGTGGTGTAGCTGTTGACCTCGTTCATGGTTTCGGCGATTTCCCCGATGGCGACGACCGATTCCTTCGTGGCGTTCTGGATCTCGGTGATCTGGGAGCTGATTTCCTCGGTTGCCCGTGACGTCTGCGTCGCCAGCTCCTTCACCTCTGCGGCGACAACCGCAAAACCCTTGCCCGCTTCGCCGGCGCGGGCCGCTTCGATGGTCGCGTTGAGTGCAAGCAGGTTGGTCTGTTCGGCAATGGCCTGGATCAGCGTGACCACTTCACCGATCTTGGTTGCGGCTTCCGCCAGACCTTCGACCTTTTCGTTGGTCTCCCGTGTCCCGGTTGTCGCACGTCCCACGATCTCCGTGGTCTGCGCAACCTGGCGTGAAATCTCGCCGATGGAGGCGGCAAGCTCTTCCGCCGCGCTGGCAACCGTCTGAACATTCGTCGTGGTCTCGTTGGACGACGACTGTGTCTCGTTCGCGTAGCCGGCGCTGTCACGCGCGATTTCCGTCAGCGCCTGGGCGGTGTTGTCGAGACCGCCGGCCGTTGAGGCAACGGATCCGAGCGCTTCTTCGGCGGTGGCGCGGAAGCCGTTGATCAGGTCGTCGACCCTTTGCTGACGGGCGTGACGGGCTTCTTCCTCGTGAGCGTTCTGCTCCTGCAGATGCGCACGCTCGACCGCGTTGTCGCGGAACACCTGAACCGTGCGGCTCATGTTGCCGATTTCATCGCCGCGCTCGATGCCCGGAATGTCGACTTCATTGTCGCCGTTGGCGAGCCTGTCCATGACATTCGTGATCGTCTGGATCGGTTTGGTGATCGCCATGTTGAGGATGAAGGCAAGGCCGACGCCGCCGAGGATCGCGAGCAGGATCGTCATGATGATCTGCAGCTCGGCAGAGCCTGCGGCGCTGTTGGCTGCCTTGGACTGTTCGCTGGAGATCGCGGCAATGTCGCCGCTGACCTGGCGCGTCAGGCCGTCGAGTTGCTGGCGCTTTGCCAGAAGCTCGGTTTTCGCCGTCAGCATTTCCTTGAAGGACCTGTCCAGCGTTGCGACGGATGTCGCGATTGCCTCGATGGCTTCCGCAGCAGACGGCATAACGTTGGCGTATTTGACGAGTTCTTCTTCGAGCGCGACCACATTGGAGATCTGGGTTTCAACCGCAGACTTGTCTTCGACGCCGAAGGATCCGAACAGGTAAAGCAATTCCGCACGCGCCGACTCCGATGCCTTGCTCAGCGATTTGGCCTTGTCCGAGATCGCACGGATCGTTGCGAGCCGCGTCGACGCCGTGAGGGCGTCGCTCTTTGCCGTCTCGACGACGGGTGCAACCTGCTTCAGAACCTCGTCGGTCTGGGCGTTCATTTCCTCGATGCCCGTACCCACTGCAAGCCGCGCTTCGTAGCCTTCCGAAAAGCCGAGTTCCCTGTTGAGGTTTTCAACGACATCGAGGAGGTTTTTGGTTTTCGCGGCGAGTTGTGCCAGCGTCTTGGGCTGCATGCCCTCGATCTGCTTCATCCGGATCTGCTTTGCCGATGCGACCAGTTCGCTCGCAGTCTGGATGGCGGTTTGCAGCGCGTCGCCTTGCAGGTTGCCGTTGCCTTCCAGGTAGAGAAGCTGGATCTGCGTGACGCCGTCTTTCAGTTCGAAGATCCCGCGCTGGATGGCGGCGGCATCGTCAAGGCGGCTGTCCGCGGAAAATGCCTCCGCGCTGACCTGTTTTTCCTCGGTCAGCACGGCATCGCTGATGGTGAAGGCCAGCTGTCCGAGGTCGGACGTGCTGTCCTGCAGCGTTGCGAGACGTTCGGCCTGCTGGTTCGTCTGGGCGACCACTTCACCGAACGTTGTCTCGAACTTGGTCACGGCTTCCTTTGCGCCGGCCACCTGGCTTTCGGCTTCCGGATTGCCCGCGACTTCGTGCTCCAGTTCCTGAAGAGAGGCGCTCAGCTTGCCGATTTCCTGGTTGACCGCCTCGCTCAACTCCGCTGTCGGGTTGTTGAGATAGTCTTCCCGTTTGATCGAGGTTGCCTGCACCTGGCCGGCGACCTTGGCAGCATGATCGGCAACCACGAAACTGGACGAGAGGTTCTGGATGGCGAAGTAGCCGACGGCTCCGACAACGGCTGTCAGGAGCAGAACGGCGAAGAAGCCGCCACCGACCTTGAAGCCGAACTTCAGGTCGACCAAAGATTTCAGAATCTGTTTCATACGATCCCCGCATGGCTGTATTACAGCGTTTCCCTGCAGGGAGTGTCGCGGGAAGCAATGAATTTTGCGTAAATTGGATACGTATTTCTACCCCGGGGGTATACATATTGATTGTAATTAATGCGTATTCGTCGATATTTCTTTTTGTCAAAAACGGCACAAGACCTTTTCGGCCGGATTTTCACACATGTTGTCCGCCGTTGATATGGATTTCGGATCCCGTAACGTAAGAACTTCGCTCGGAACACAGATAGAAGATCGTGTCGGCAACTTCATCGGGCAGGCCCAGTCGCCTCAGCGGAATGTCCTCCACCAGCTTCTCGGTTCCCGGCGAAAGAATCGACGTGTCGATCTCGCCCGGCGCGATCGCGTTGACGCGGATGCCGTGCGGTCCGAAGTCCGCGGCCATCTCGCGGGTCAGGGCGGCCAGGGCGGCCTTCGAGGTCGCATAGGCGGTGCCCGCGAAGGGATGGACATGCATCCCGGCAATGGATGTCACGTTGACTACCGAGCCGCCGGCGGATTTCAGTTCCTCGAAGAGGCCGCGGCCGAGCAGGATGGGCGCGAAGAAATTGACCTGGAAGACGGTGCGCCACTCGTGCATCGCCGTGTTGAGCGAATTGAGCCGCTCTCCTTCGGATCCCTTCGGGCTGATGCCGGCATTGTTCACCAGCGCATTCAGCCGTGAGCCGTTTGCCTCGAGGCGCTTGCGGATTTCCTGAACGGCGAAGCCGAGGTTCTCCGGATCGGAAAGATCGACCTGAATGTGGTCTTCCGGTCCCATGGGCCAGGGGCATTTGTCCGAAAACGCCTGGCGCGAACAGGTGATGACGCGCCAGCCTTCCGCGGAAAACCGCTTGACGGTCGCGTGCCCGATGCCGCGGCTTGCGCCGGTCAGGACGAGTGTCGGGCGGGTGTCGGATGTGTCCTGGCCGCTCATGTCGGTTTCCTGTCAGTTGAGGGACGAGTCGGAAAAAGTTGACTCTTATAGTAGGGTTTCGTTATTGCGCATGAAACCCCGAATGCCAATATGGTCGGATAGCCGGACCCTGTGCGAACCCTACAATGATCGTCTGCTCCTGTAATGTCCTTTCTGAGAAGCAGCTTCGTGAAGCGGCGGAGGAAATGCGTGCCGACCCGAACGGCAAGGTGCCGACACCCGGCGCTGTGTTCCGGCATCTGGGCTGCCGGCCGAGATGCGGCAGCTGTTTTCCGTCCGTGATTGACATCATTCATGAAAAGGGGTCTGAAGAAGCAGGTGGTGCCGAGGCCGGGCCTGCAACCCTGAAACGCGCCGCGGGGCGATAGGAAGAGGAGAGCCTGATGAAGGGTGAAGCACAAGTAATCGAATACCTGAACAAGGCTCTGCGTCACGAACTGACCGCGGTCAACCAGTACTGGGTCCATGCGCGGCTCCTCGCCGACTGGGGTTTCGGCAAGCTCGCCGACAAGGAACTGGAAGAAGCCGACGAGGAACGCCAGCACGCCCAGGACCTCATGGACCGGATCATATTCCTGGAAGGTCTTCCGAACCTGCAGACGCTGGATCCGCTCAGGATCGGGCAGAATGTCAAGGAATGCCTGGAAGGAGATCTGGCGGCGGAATATGTCGCGCGGGCCCTCTACCACGAAGCCCGCGAGATTTGCCGTGACATCGGCGACTATGTTTCCATGGAACTCTTCGAAAAGCTGTTGAGCGACGAGGAAAGCCACATCGACTTTCTGGAAACCCAGCTCGACCTCATCGAGCGGATCGGTATCGACAACTATTCCCTGCTGCAGGCGAAGTCGGCCGACCAGGCGGAATGACGCGTCAGCTTTGAGCCGAAACCGGCTGCGGCCGGGTGGACCCGGAGCATCCCGTGCCGGGGTCCCGGCCATCGAGATAGTGGATCATGCCGCCGGCCGCCACCGCATCGTCCTGATCATGGGTCACCAGAAGCACTGGCAGGTTCTTTTCCCGCGCGAGGCGGAAAACAAGATCGCGGACACCGGCCCTGCGGGTCTGGTCGAGGCTCGAAAAAGGCTCGTCGAGCAGCAGCGCTTTTGGGTCTGCGAGTAGCGTTCGCATCAGGGCGACACGTGTTTGCTGTCCGCCTGAAAGCGTCGCCGGATCGCGCCCTGCAAATCCCGAAAGACCGACGTCTTCAAGGGCTTTCTGGGCAATCTCCACCCTTTCGGACCGCTTTCTGATAGAGGCTGGAATCGCGAACAGAAGGTTCTGCAATACCGACATGTGCGGGAAGAGCAGGGGCGCTTGAAACATCAGCCCGATATGCCGCTCCTGCGCGGGCCGCTCGGTCACGTCCTCGCCGTCCAGGAAAAGTCTGCCTTCCGCCTGAAAGTCCGGCTTCAGGAAACCGGCGATGAAGTCCAGCAGGCTGGACTTTCCACTGCCGCTTTCCCCCATGATGGTCAGAATGCTTCCCGGCCGGATCCGGCAGTCGATGCTGATGAGCGGTGCCCCGTCCAGACGGAGGCAGACCGCCTCCAGAACGAGGCCGGATGTGTCTTCTTGTGCACCCATCCGAATTCACCTTTCCAGCCGCATCGCGGCACGGTTTCTGAATACCAGAGAAGGAACCAGGGCCGCGACAACAAAAACGGCGAGCGGAATGATCAGCTGGAGAACCGCATAGAGCGCGGCGACCTGGCGATTGCCGCCGCTTGCCAGCGCCACGCTTTCCGTCGTGACCGTCACAACGCGTCCCGCACCGATCATCAGTGTTGGAAGATATTGCCCGACCGAGACGGCGGCCGCCACGGCGAATGTCACCAGGACGGGGCGCAGCAGAAGCGGCAGCCTTATCTGCCAGAATACCTTGAACCTGGATGCGCCCATGGACATGGCCACCTTGGCGTAGCGCGGGTCGAGCCGGTTCCAGGGATCGCTCAGGGCGAGAAAGGCGTAGGGAAACACGAACACGAGATGGGCAAGCAGGACCGCCTGGAACGTCCCGCTCAAACCACCGAGAAGAAACAGCATCTGCAGCCCGAACAGGAAGCTGATCTGCGGCAGCAGCAGAGGAAGAAAGATCAGGATGTTGAGCCGTCCCCGCACCGGGAGGCCGCGGAAACTGCGTGCGTCGAGCAGCCACAGGGCGAGTGCCGTGGCAGCGCCCGCCGCGGCAAAGGCAAGAGCGAGCGTTGCCGCAAGCGCGGGTGCTCCCATGCCGAAGGCGTCCGCCATGCGCTCGAGGCTCCATGTCTGCGGCAGGACGGCGGGGAACCACCAGGATCTTGCTGCCGTCCATATGGCCAGCAGCGCCATGGACGACGTCATGACGGCAACAATCAGGATCATCGGAATGAGGCCGGCCTGCCGGACAGGAAAGTCGCGCCGCCGGCGATGCCCGCTCGCGTATCGCGAGGTTTGCCAGAGCCCCGCAAGGCGTTCGATGCCCAGATAGGTCAGCAAGGCGAACGCACTGACCAGAAGCTGCAAGAGGGCACCGGCGGACGCCATCAGCCGTTTGCTCAGATCGGGGTCGTTCATCCAGGCGACGAGACGGGGTGCGAGCGGGGGCGGCGTCGTGGGTCCGAGGATTTGCGCCACGTCAACCACCGAGGTCGAATAGGCGATCACCGCCAGCATCGGCAGGCGGATCAACGGGTAGATCTGCGGCAGAACCACCTTGAAAAAGACGCTCATGCGGCCATAGCCGAGGCTCGCTCCGGCCTTGTAGAAATCCTTGATATACGGCCTGTTGAGCGCTGCGAGCGTCATCAGGAACAGGAAAGGGACTTCCTTCGCCACGAGCCCGAAGGTCATCGCGAGACCTGCGGGATCGTTCAGGATCAGGACGTCCGGCGGTCTGCTCCATCCGGTCGCCCAAGGCGAGAAAAGGCGGACGAGAAAACCGGATGGCGCGATCAGGAACGCGAGCCCGATCGCCGCGGCGGCATGTGGAACGGACAGAAGCGGTGACAGGAAGCGGGTCACACGCTGGAAGGTGCGGGTGCCTGCCCAGCCGGCGGTGAAGACCAGGACGATGGCCAGCGACAGAAGCGAGGCTGCCAATCCGGTGCCGAAGCTGAGCAGGACCGATCTTGAAAGCCCGGGCATCTCCAGAAGACTGTGCAGCGGAGCGAGCGAAAGCGACGTGTAGCCCAGCACCGGCAGATACCCGAAGGCGGGCAGGATGGTCCCGGCCAGTCCAGCGAGAACCGGGCCGGCCAGCAGGATCACCACGATCAGGGTCGGAAGGTTGAATATGCGGCTCTGTGCCGGCAATGGCCTACTCGCTGCCGGCGCCGTAGCGCGCGGTCCACGCCTCCTCCACTGCGGCGACCCAGCTTGGATGCGGTTCCGGCAGAACCGATCCGAGATCCTCGGGCGCCAGTGTCGCCGGTCCCAGATCCATCGCATCGAACAGGGCTTTCTCGTTCGCGGGTAGCGCGGCGACGTTAAGGACGGTCGGATCGCCCCAGATCTCGGGCTCCTGCTTGCGCGTTTGCGCCATGGGGCTCAGCAGGAAATTCGCATAGACCTTCGCGCCGGCCTTGTTGGAACTGTTGAAGGGGATGGCCACGAAATGGGTGTTGCCGATCGTGCCGCCATCGAAAACGAACGTCCGCACCGTTTCGGGCAGCTCCCCGTTTGCGATCGCACCGGAGGCGTCACCCGGATTGAAGGAAAAGGCAATATCCAGTTCGCTGTCGGCCAGCAGCTGGCGCATGTCGGCCGCGTTCTTCGGAAAAGCCTGGCCCTGCCGCCACAAATGCGGGTGCAGATCGTCCAGGAAGGCAAACAGTGGTGCGACCGTTTCCTCGAATGTGCTTTCATCCACCGGGGACGACAGGACGGACGTGTTCGCAACCGTGTCGGCAAGCGCCTGTTTCAGGAAGGTGGTGCCATAGAAATTCGGCGGCTGGGGGTAGGAAAACCGACCGGGGTTCTGTTTTGCATAGTCCAGCAACCCGTTCAGATCGGATGGCGGCGTCTCCAGTCTGGCGCTGTCATACATGAACACGAGCTTGGCCATGCCCCACGGACTTTCCTGACCGTCGGTCGGAACGGTAAAGTCGACGGCGACGGTCGGTTTGTTCTCAACATCGACATATTGCCAGTTGGGCAGGGTTTGCGCCCAGCCCGGCGCCGCCAGAAGTCCGTTCTTCTTCATGGACGCGAAATTCTCGCCGTTGATCCAGATGAGATCGACCGCCCCGCCGTTTTCCTTGCCGACCGACTTTTCCGCAAGCACTTGCGAGACCACATTCGCCGTATCGCTCGCTTTCACGTGGACGACCCGGACGCCGTAGTCGCGCTCGACTTCGCGCGCCGCCCATTGGATGTAGGCGTTGATGCGCGGTTCTCCGCCCCACGCATGAAAATAGACGGTCTGTCCCTTGGCGTTGTCAAGGACGGCCTGCCAGTCCTGATCCTGGGCATGCGCCCCAAGCGTGGCAAGAAGGAGCCCGGCAAGGCCGGTGGCGGTGGAAAGCAGTCGCTTCATCCATGTCCCCAATTTTGGTTCTTTTTTGCTGCCCGTTCCCTCGCGCATCCGGCCCGACACGGTCAACACAAGGCTTTGTGAATTAGGCGTGTCGAAACGGCCCCGTGTGTTGTGTCCGGAGGGCCCTCAGACAGGCAATATATGCGTGTCCTTGATTTCTTCCATGACGGCATAGGTATGTGTTTCGCGCACGCCGGGAAGGGCCAGAACCACGTCGGACAGAAAGGCCCTGTAGGCTTCCATGTCCCTGACACGGCTTTTCATGAGATAATCGAACCCGCCGGCCACCATGTGACACTCAAGGATGTCCGGGGCGCGTTCGACCGCACGCTTGAACGCATCGAAGATTTCGGGCGACGTTCTTTCAAGACGGATTTCGACGAACACCAGCAAGCCGCGCTCGACCTTCCTTGGATCGAGTGTCGCCGAGAAACCTTCGATATACCCTTCCCGGACAAGACGCTTCATACGCTCTGCCGTTGCCGTCGGCGAGAGGCTGACCCGCTCTGCGAGGTCCGTATTGGTGACGCGGCCGTCTTCCTGCAGCACCTTCAAAATTCTCCGGTCAGTGGCATTGAGCATTGGGGAAATCCCTGTAAATTTCAAGTTTAATGGAGAATAAACTGAATTGAGACCGAAAAATAGTGAAAACATCCGTACATTTTCCGTTAATTTAGGGAAATAGTCTGGATGCGCCTGTTGAGGCGTTTTGGGAGGTGCTCATGACCGCAGCCGCTGCCGCAGTGACAACGATGAACGATAGCGATCTGGTGCCGTTCCGATCCGCCTATGCCCCCGATGAACGGCAAACGGTGGAGGCGATGCTGAAGGATGCCGCCGGAGATCCGGTCGTGGAGAAGCTGATCGATCAGCGCGCGCGCGGCTATATTCACGACATGCGCGCCGTTCAGGTCGGTCTTGGCGGCGTTGAGGACTTCATGCGGGAGTTCGGCCTGACGACCCGTGAGGGTCTTGCCATGATGGTGCTGGCCGAGGCGCTGCTGCGCGTGCCGGATGCGAGCACCGCCGACAAGCTCATTGAAGACAAGCTGGCTGCCGCCCGGTTTGACGACCCGTCCGGCCACAAGTCCGACACCTGGCTCGTTTCCGCCTCTTCCTGGGCGCTGGGCGTGACGTCCCGCCTGCTTCATCCCGGCGATACGCCTCAAAGCATCCTGTCCAGCCTGGTCAAGCGGATGGGCATGCCAACCGTGCGCGTTGCGACGCGCAAGGCGATGACCCTTCTCGGACATCAGTTCGTTCTGGGCGAAACGATTCAGAAAGCGTTAGAGCGCGCAAAGGCGCAGGAAGCCAAGGGCTACCGGTATTCCTACGACATGCTTGGCGAGGGCGCCCGCACGGCGAAGGACGCCGAGCGCTACTTCCGGTCTTACGCCAACGCCATCGAAG
Organism: Roseibium sp.; assembly: GCF_965232425.1. Lineage (GTDB taxonomy): Bacteria > Pseudomonadota > Alphaproteobacteria > Rhizobiales > Stappiaceae > Roseibium. The sequence goes on along the minus strand of NZ_OZ246971.1, from coordinate 1,244,229 downwards.
CCATCGGGAAATCGGCAGGGGATAAAGCTCTGCCCAACCGGCCGGGGATATCCGTCAAGCTGTCTGCGCTGCATCCGCGCTATGAAGCGGTCAACGGCGAACGCGTCCGCGACGAACTGCTGCCGAAACTGCGGGAACTCGTGCAGATGGCGAAGGACCGCAACCTCAATTTCACGGTCGATGCCGAGGAGGCCGACCGGCTGGAGATTTCTCTTGATGTGATCGCCGCGCTGCTCACCGATCCGGTGACGGAGGGCTGGGACGGGTTCGGCCTTGCGGTCCAGGCCTATCAGAAGTGCGGCACCGACGTGATCGACTGGCTCGTCGACGCTGCCCGCAAGACCGGCCGGAAGCTGATGGTCCGCCTGGTCAAGGGCGCCTACTGGGACACGGAAATCAAGCGGGCCCAGGAAGAGGGTGTCGACGGATATCCGGTCTTCACCCGCAAGGCGGCGACGGATCTTTCCTACCTGTGCTGCGCCAAGCGCATGCTGGCGGCCAGGGATGTTCTCTACCCGCAATTTGCCACCCACAACGCCCTGACGGTCGCGCAGATCATCGAGCTTGCCGGCGGATCGTCCGAAGGCTACGAGTTCCAGCGTCTTCATGGCATGGGCGAAAGTCTCTACAAGTCCGTTTGCGAGCGCGACGGCTTTCCGACCCGGATCTACGCCCCTGTCGGCGGGTACAAGGATCTCCTTGCCTATCTCGTGCGGCGTCTTCTTGAAAACGGCGCCAATTCGTCCTTCGTGACGATTGTCGGCGATGCTTCCGTCTCCGTTGAATCCATGCTGAAGCGCCCGGCTGAAATCCTCGACAACGGCCACCATGCGGTCAATCGCTCGATACCCTTGCCGATCGACCTTTACGGCGACAGCCGACGCAACGCGGAAGGAGTCGAATTCGGCTGCGCCGCCGAGCGCAATGCGCTTGTCGAGGGCATGGCCCGGACGCAGGCACCGTTCACGGAGGCCGGCCCGCTCGGCAAGGGCCTTGTCCCGGGCGGTGAGGCGCACCCGGTATTCGCGCCGATGGACGGCACGACAAGGGTCGGCACGGTCCGGTTCGCCGACACCGAGACCGCCCGCAAGGCGATCGAGACGGCCCGGAAGGGTTTCGAGGCCTGGTCACGCAAACCCGTCAACGAAAGGGCGGCGGCACTTGAACGGCTGGGCGATCTGCTGGAGGAAAACCGCGACCGGCTGATGATGATCCTTTCCATGGAAGCCGGAAAGTGCCTTCCGGACGGCATTGCCGAAATCCGCGAAGCAGTCGACTTCTGCCGCTACTACGCCAATGAGGCCAGAACGCTGTTCGGCGAAGGCCGGCTGATGCCGGGGCCGACCGGCGAGGAGAACCGCTACCGCTACCGCGGCCGGGGTGTTTTCGTCTGCATTTCGCCATGGAATTTCCCGCTCGCCATTTTCCTCGGACAGATCAGCGCCGCGCTTCTCGGCGGCAACGCGGTGGTCGCCAAGCCGGCGGAGCAAACGCCTTTGATCGCCTTTGAAACCGCCAGACTGATGTACCAGGCCGGCATTCCCGAAGACGCCTTTTTCCTTCTGCCGGGCGAGGGCGATATCGGCGCGGCACTGACCGCACATCCCGCCGTCGCGGGTGTCGCCTTCACGGGGTCGACCGAGACCGCCTGGGCCATCAATGGAACGCTCGCGGCTAAACGCGGCCCGATCGTGCCGCTGATTGCCGAGACCGGCGGCATCAATGCCATGCTGGTGGATGCCACCGCGCTGCCGGAACAGGTCTGCGACGATGTCATGATGTCCGCCTTCCGTTCCGCCGGCCAGCGCTGCTCGGCATTGCGCCTGCTCTATGTCCAGGACGATGTCGCCGACACGCTGCTCGCGATGCTGGAAGGCGCGGCGAAGGAACTCGGTCTTGGAGATCCGCGCCAGCCGTCAACGGATATCGGTCCGGTGATCGATGAGGAGGCGCGCGACAACATCATGTCCCACATCCACGACATGAGCGAAACGCAAACGCTGCGGTTTGCCGGCAAAGTACCGGATGGAGACCTCGCCAACGGTTCCTGGGTCGCGCCGCACATCATCGAGCTGGACAGCGCGGATGCGCTGACCCGCGAGGTCTTCGGCCCGGTCCTGCACGTGGTGCGCTACAAGGCAGGCGACATCGACAGCGTGCTCGACCAGATCGCCTCCACCGGCTACGGGCTAACCCTCGGCGTTCACAGCCGCATCGACGCGACGGTCAAGAAGGTCGTCGACCGTCTCTCCGTCGGCAACGTCTATGTCAACCGCAACACCATCGGCGCGGTCGTCGGAACCCAGCCTTTCGGCGGCTCTGGCCTGTCCGGAACGGGGCCGAAGGCGGGCGGTCCGATCTATCTGACCCGTTTCGCGCTGGAACAGGTCGTCTCCATCAACACGGCCGCCGCCGGCGGCAACGCCAGCCTCGTCGCGGCATCGGATGATTGACACGCTTCTGATCGCCGTCGAACGATCCACTTGCCCGCTGAGCGTCTGTTACCTCTCCCATTGGGAGAGGTCGGCGCGCATGCGCCGGGTGAGGGGACAATCCGCTGCGGGATAGTCAGTCGTCTGATCCCTCACCCTGACCCTCTCCCACTGGGAGAGGGAAATTTCGCTCTGTCTCTTGCGCAACGGCCCTCCATCGTCACTCCGGACCCAGCGGAGCGGAGATCCGGGACGACGAAATGGCAATGGTCCGCCAATCCCTTAAGTGCCGCCACGGCTCGCCCAATAAAACAACCTCATCCTGAGGAGGACCGTCAGGTCCGTCTCGAAGGATGGAAGACAGGGCACAGAATTTGCCGCCCATCCTTCGAGACAGCGCTCCCACGCTTCCTCAGGATGAGGCCTTGCCCATCCCCCTCTCCGTCTTTGCAGGGCGTGACCCTGCAATCCATGCCACGGGTGTTTCCGGCAAGTTCCTGTCCGAGTGAGGCGAAACGGCATGGATGCCATGATCGGGTCCACGGCTGTCCGGACTGGAAAATACTTTCGCGGTTATATCGTTGAGAACGCGGCATAATTCCGATCGATGTCAAATCTGGATACGCTTTTTCCGGATTTGTCGTCCCGATTTGCCGCATATGTGGCAAGACCGGGAACCAGTATCCCTATGACGAGAAGTTAAAAGAAGAAGGAGAAACAAGTGGCTACTGGCTTCCGGCCTTCCGTTGCGCGTCAGCCGGAATGACAAGTTCATTGACTGGGGATCGTTTCAAGAGATCATTCCCGGATCAATCCGGACAGCAGTGGATCGTGGCACGGCTTGACGCCGGTTGAGACGGAACCGCCCAGTTTCCTTGGTCACCACACCTCTATTCCGCAGCGTCAAGGCCCGAAGGAAAGGAAGGTGCACAAGCTCACGTCCCTCTCGGCTTCGCCCGCCGCGTTGCTTCGGCCTCTGTCGGATCGTCCGGCCAGGGATGTTTCGGATAGCGGCCCTTCATGTCGGCTTTCACATCCGCCCACGACCCTGCCCAGAAGCCGGGCAGGTCCTTGGTGACCTGGATGGGACGTTGCGCAGGCGAGAGCAGTTCCAGGATCAGCGGCAGCTTGCCGTCGCAGACGCTCGGGTGCTCCGTCAAACCGAAAAGTTCCTGGACGCGGATCGAGAGCGTCGGCCCGGCCGCAGCGCCGTAGTCGATCGGAACCTTGCTGCCGGTCGGAGCGGTGAAATGAGAGGGCGCAAGAGCGTCCAGTCTCGCCGATGCATCATAAGGCATTAATCCGGCAAGCGCGTTTCCGAGGACCCCGGCATCGACGGCGCCGATCGCCGTCAGCCCGGACAGATACGGCTGCAGCCAGTCTTCAAGCGTTTCCAGAAGATGCTGGTCGCCGAGTTCGGGAAGATCGGCCGCGCCGTTGTCCCGCGCGTAGGCAACCCGTTTGCGCAGGCGGTTCTGTTCCTTGCTCCAGGGCAGCCGGGCAATGCCGCGCCGGCGGATCTCCTTCGTGAGAGCTTTTTCAACGGCCTCCGGTGAAGCGGATTTAATCGCGGCCGTCTGCAGTTCCACCGCCTTGTAGCGGGTGACGCGCCGGGCCTTGAGCGCGCCGTCGGGCGTCAGCTGAACATCGTCTTCCTCGACGATCTCCCCGGTGAAGAGATCCTCGATCTCTTCCCTTGAGATTGGCGCGCACAGTTGAATGCGGCCATTGGCGGCCTTGCCCTGTATGTCCGCGACGACGAGGAACCGTTCCCCGGCAAGGGCGTGTTCCGGCTCCAGCTCTGCACCGCGTCCATTGGCGAGGCGGAAACGGCCGCTCTGCCCGCGTGCCTGCGCAACCCGGTCCGGATAGGCAAGGGCAAGCAAAAGCCCTGCGCTGTCGATGTCGGTATCGGCATCGGCGCCCCCGGCCTGTTTCAGCCACCTGGTCGCGAGGGCCCGGCCGTCCTTCGCACGCTGGCCCTTGTCGGACCGCAGGGCGCGCAACCGTGCGCGCAAATCCGGATCGCGTCCGCCGAGACCCGGTTCGGAGAGGCACAACGCAACGAGCGCCGCCGTGTATCCGAGCCGCTGGCCGATGCCCTCGATCACCATATGCGCAAGGCGCGGATGCAGGGGCAGCTTTGAAAGCGCCTTGCCCGCGCGCGTCAGGCGACCGGCCGCGTCGATTGCGTGAAGATCCTCCAGAAGGGATTTCGCTTCTTTCCAGGCGGCTGCCGGCGGCGGGTCCGCGAACGCAAGGCTTCCCGGATCGAGCGTTCCCCAGGCAGCGAGATCCAGAACGAGCCCGGTCAGATCGGCCTCCAGGATTTCCGGAGCCTCGGCCGCTGGCAAAGCCGCTGTCTGGGCTTCATCCCAGAGACGATAACAGACACCGGGTTCGGTTCTGCCCGCGCGTCCCTGCCGCTGGTCCGCGGAAGCGCGCGACACGCGTACCGTTTCAAGACGAGTGAGGCCGGTCTGGGGTTCGTATCTGGGAACGCGCGCGAGACCGCTGTCGATCACGACGCGAACGCCCTCGATCGTCAGGGACGTCTGGGCGATGGCGCTGGCGAGCACGATCTTGCGGGTTCCGTCTTCGGCCGGCCGGATGGCCGCGTCCTGTGATCTTGCGTCCAGCCCGCCATAGAGCGGTGCGATGGTGCAATGTACCGGGACCTTGCCGGAAAGGAGGTCCGCGACACGCCTGATTTCGCCCTGGCCGGGGAGAAACACCAGCAGCGAACCCGCTTCGTCGCGCAAGGCATGGTGAATGGCACCGACGATCTGCGGTTCGATCCTGGCCTTGGCATCGCGGCCCAGATAGCGCGTTTCGACCGGGAAGCTCCGCCCCTTGCTTTCCAGGACGGGCGCGTCGCAGAGCAGTTTGGAAACGGAGGCGGCATCAAGCGTTGCCGACATCGGCACGAGGCGCAGGTCTTCGCGAAGCGCCGATTGCACGTCCAGTGCCAGAGCAAGTCCGAGGTCCCCGTCGAGCGAGCGCTCGTGAAACTCGTCGAACAGGACCGCGGCAACGCCGGTCAGCTCCGGATCGTCGAGGATCAGCCGGGTGAACACGCCTTCGGTGATCACCTCGATGCGGGTTCTGGAGCTGACCTTGGTTTCCATGCGCACCCGGTAGCCGACGGTGTCTCCCGGCCGTTCGCCAAGCTCGCTCGCCATGCGCCGCGCCGCCGTGCGCGCGGCAAGCCGGCGCGGCTCCAGAACCAGGATCTTTCCATCCCGGCGCCAGGGCGCATCCAGGAGGGCGAGCGGAACGCGTGTCGTCTTGCCCGCACCCGGTTCCGCAACCAGGACCGCGTTCGGTCTTTCTTCGAGCGTGTGCAGAAGGTCCGGCAGAACCGCGTCTATCGGAAGTCTCGACGAGAAGATGCGGGACACGGCCATGGCCTGGTGCTCTAAGCTGCAGGTGATGTGCTGTCGGCTGTCCACTGCCGTCCCTGCATGTCGACCGCGAAGGCGTTCGGCTCGCGTGCGAAGGAGGCAAGCCCTTCAAGCGCCGGATCGGGATGGCGCACGATGAAGGTCGGTATCTTGCCCATGAGCGTTTCATGAGGTGACTTGGCTTCGAACGCGGACCTGAAATCGCCATCGGTCAGAAACCGCGTGATGCGGGGCGTAATGCCCCCGGTCAGGTAGACACCGCCACGCGCAAGGACGGTAAGAGCGCAGTCGCCGGCAACGCGTCCCAGGCTTCTGGCAAAGATGTTCAGCGTCTTGACCGCGACCGGATCGTTGTCTTCGGCCGCCTGCGTGATCGTGGCGGGCGTGTCGAAGGACCGTTCGGCGTTCATCCAGACGCCGACGGCCCGTGCCAGGCGCGGCAACCCCGTCCCGCTCAGAAGCTGTTCCGCGCCGATGCGCCCGCCGACCCGCTCGATATGCGGCCAGATCTGGACATCTTCTTCGCTCACCGGTCCGAGTTCGACATGTCCGCCTTCGCCGGGTACGGGAACCCAGGTTCCGGCCGCGAAGATCATTGCCGCTGCACCGAGCCCGGTTCCGGGACCGAGGACGAATTTGGCACTGTTTGTGCGGATGGCTCCGGTCCCGACCTGTTCGATATCGCCGCCGCTGTATCCCGGCAAGGCAAGCGCCTGCGCCTCGAAGTCATTGAGAACCACGACCTCTTCCAGGCCGAGATCGGCGATCATCTTCAGAGGTTCGATGACCCAGGCGGCGTTGGTCAGCGGGATGGCATCGCCGGTTACCGGGCCGGCAACGGCAATGATCGCTGTCCGGGGTCGCGCTTCGGCTTCCGGAAACACGGCTGCACGTATGGCGGAGGAAATGTCCGGATGATCGGCTGTTGCCGTCTTCCCGCACATGCGTGTGGGCGCGTCACTGCTGTCGACAAGCGCGAAACGGGCATTGGTGCCGCCGATATCGGCAACGAGAACGGGATACGCGAAGGATTTAGAACCTGGCTTGCAATTCATGACTTGGACGTACCGACCTCAGGTGTATCGGATGTTGTCTGAAGGCCCTGCAGGCGCGCTGACCGGAGCAGGATGTCTGCCGTGGATTCGTTGAGCGCCATGGGAATGTCGTAGACCAGTGCCAGCCGCATCAGCGCTTTGACATCAACGTCATGCGGCATCGGGGATAGGGGGTCGACAAAGAAAAACAGGCCCTGCAGCTTCCCTTCCGCGATCATCGCGCCCAGTTGCTGGTCTCCGCCGAGAGGACCGCTCTTCAGGCGCTCGAGCCGGAGTTCCGGACAGGCCTCCAGCACGCGGCCGCCGGTCGTGCCGGTCCCGACCAGGTTGAACGCCGCCAGTTTTTCGCGGTGGCGCAGGGCGAAGTCCACCATCGCATCCTTTTTTGCGTCATGCGCAACAAGGGCAAGTGTCGGCGTGGCTGGCATTCGGGTTCCTCTCGCGGCAAGACCGATGGGCGGCTTGGTTATTAGCCGCAAAGTGGGCTGCGCGCAAAGGGGGAACCGCCAGAAGATTGCGGAAAGGCGCGATTCCGGCGAAAAAATTCGGGAGACAAAAAAAAGCCGCGCCCTCCACGGAGCGCGGCAGTCGATAGGGAGAAGACGTGGCTGGTCTGGGGTGCGGACCCTAGTCGAACAGGTTGCACCGGACCGGTTCACGCGCTGAAACGCGGCGGAAATAGGGGTCGGGTTCTTTCAGATGCAGCCCGGCGATTTCCAGGACGAGCTTCATGCGAATGGCATCGGCGAACCCTTCCTTCGACCGGACGGGGATCGCGAACGAGCCGGGGCCGCCGATCACGCAGTCTTCGTAATAGTGATCGAGGTTCAGCATGGCCTGCCAGGAGTTCTTGTTCGTTTTCATCATCAGCGGCAACCCGTTGATCGTTACGCCGGCGGCAACCATGCGGTCGCGCATTTCCGTCACGGAGCCACCCTGGTTGTTCGGGCCGTCCCCGGAAATGTCAATGACGCGGCGCAGCCCCATATACTGGTTGGTCTGGACCAGTTCGACGGATTTTTCGAGCGCCGACACGATTGACGTCCGCTGCACCTGCCTGAGGGGCGCTTCGGCGATCTTGGACGCGAAATGCGAGGCGGTTGCCGCATCCTTCACGACGGTCCAGTCGGCGACGATGAAATGTTCATCGACACCGCCCCATTCCATGTAGGTCACGGCGACGCGGCCGATCGGTCCGACCTGGATGGCATCGATGAATTCGCGCGAGGTCAGCGCGGCGACATAGCCCGCCCGCTGGATTTCCTGTTCTTCGGTGTCCATGGATTGTGAGATGTCGACCGCGAGCACGAGTTCCACGTCGACCTCGTTGGCCGGATCGTACGAGAGATTTGCGGTCGAAGGCATCGCCGGCCGGAGGTCCCGGGCTTCGGCGGGAAGGATGAGCAGCATGGCCGCTGCTGGAAGGGACAGCACTTTCGCTACTGTCAGTGCACAGTCTTTTATTTTGTCGAGACGCATTGTTTTCTCCTTATTCCGGCCTTTCGACCGCGGTGCCACGTCTCCCCAGTGTTATTTTGTTGTTCTGTTACTCGTCTTTACAGTCCTTGTGATTCTTGCGAATGCGTGCGAATCGCCTTGGGTTTGTTTCAGGATTTACTTAGCAAGCTACGTGCCAAATCTAGCTGAAATCAAATTAACTGGCAAAATCAAATGTGCACGGAGTGCGTATCTTCCACAGATAGGAACTTTCTGCCGGATTGCTAGGCAGATTTTGCCGGGTGCTGTCACGTTTCCGGCATCAGGCGGCAAAAACTGCCGGGCCGGATTTTTTGGTCTAAGCTGCATGAATGCCCTGAAATGAAGCATTCTGCTTAAAATTCGGGAGCTTTTTTGGTTGACGAACCCAAGTGCACTGGTCATGATCTGAATAAATTCTCACTTGGTGAAGAATTTTTCGGTGCGATCTGAAAATCGCACCGGAAGAAAACAAGGGCCCGTTGAAAGGGCCGGATTCGTTGGCGGGTTCGGAGCATCTTTGATCCGGCCGTGGGAAGGTGTCGACGTAACATGCAGGCGCACGAAGACGACTGGACATCATATATGGCCATCCGGGCGGCATGGCTGTCTTTCGTGGGCGGCCGCACCCAGGGCGAGATCGCGTCTCAGCTGGGCGTCTCGCCGGCCAAGGTGCATCGGCTGATCGCGCATGCGCAGAAAGCAGGTTACGTAAAGTTTCAGGTCGACGGCAGACCGATGGAATGCCTGCAGCTGGAAAAGGAACTCACGCGTTTCTTCGATCTCACCAACTGCATCATCGCGCCCGATCTTGGCGGCGGAGATGATGAAGGGGTTCTGCGCGCCGTCGCCGTTTCGGCATCACAGTTCCTGACCGGATTGCTGTCCGGCCCGAGCGTCAAGCGTCTCGGTGTAGGCATGGGCCGCACCATGAAGGCCTCCGTCGAGGCCCTGCCCAAGACAGCGCGCCAGGATCTGGAAATCATGTCCATCTGCGGCTCGCTGACGCGCACATTGGCAGCGAACCCCTATGATATCGTGCAGAAGATGCAGGAACGCACGGGCGGGATCGGCTACTATCTGCCCGTACCGTATTTTGCCGAAAATCCCGACGAAAAGGCCATGTTCCTGACCCAGCGCAGCGTCCAGGACCTGATGGCGCGTGCGCGCCAGTCCGATGCCTTCCTGATCGGCATCGGGTCGGTCGAGAACGAGGGGCACCTGGTCCAGCGCGGCATGATTTCAAAGCAGGAACAGGAACAATTGATGTCATGCGGCGCCGTCTGTGATTTGATGGGCCGCTTTTTGACGATTGAAGGAAAACTGGCTCCCAATTCGCTCGGCGATTGCGCCGTGGGTCTGCACTTCGACGAAGTGCGCGGGCGCCGCGTCATTGCGCTGGTGGGTGGGCTGAGCAAGGTGGATGCAACCCTTGCCGCACTGCGCACCGGTGTCATTACCGACCTTGTCACGGACGAGACCCTCGCGAGGGCTCTGAGTGCGAAGGCCGGATTGCAACTGGCACAGTCCGCATGAAGCGGCTGGGTCACGAGGGGAAACGGGTCTGACAAAAAGCAGGCCCCCGCATGTCGGAGGACATAAACGTGAAGAAGCTTCTAACCATCGGCACGGCGCTTGCCGGACTGGCCTTTACCGTCGCGACCGCAGCGGCTGAAACCAAGCCGGCCGTGCTTTACGATCTCGGCGGACGGTTCGACAAGTCGTTCAACGAGGCAGCCTACACCGGTGCTGAGAAATTCAAGCAGGACTACGGCATCGAGTACCGCGATTTCGAGATCCAGAACGACAGCCAGCGCGAACAGGCGCTGCGCAACTTTGCCAAGCGCGGCATGAACCCGATCGTCGCCATCGGCTTCTCGCAGGCCAACGCGGTCGAGAAGGTCGCCGCGGAATTCCCGGACACGCAATTCGCGATTGTCGACATGGTCGTCGACCTGCCCAACGTCCGCTCCATTCTCTTCAAGGAGCACGAAGGCTCCTACATCGTCGGTCTTCTGGCCGCCATGGCCTCCGAGACCGGCAAGGTCGGTTTTGTCGGCGGCATGGACATCCCGCTGATCAGCAAGTTCGCCTGCGGCTACAAGCAGGGTGTGGCAGCCGCCAATCCGGATGCCGAGGTGTTCGAGAACATGACCGGTACGACCGGTGCGGCCTGGAACGACCCGGTCAAGGGCGGTGAACTGGCCAAGTCGCAGTTCGACCGCGGTGCCGACGTGGTCTATCACGCAGCCGGCGGCACCGGCATCGGTGTTCTTCAGGCGGCAGCTGATGCCGGCAAGCTGGGCATCGGCGTCGACAGCAACCAGAACGGACTGCACCCCGGCTCCGTTCTGACCTCCATGCTGAAGCGAGTCGACATTGCCGTTTACCAGGCGTTCGAAGACGCGGAAAACGACAGCTGGTCCTCCGGCTTCGAAGTCCTCGGCCTCAAGGAAGGCGGCGTCGACTGGGCGCTGGACGACAACAATGCGGAACTCGTGAACGACGAGATGAAAGCCGCCGTCGAGCAGGCGAGCCAGCAGATCATCTCCGGCGAAATCGTCGTCCACGACTACATGTCCGACGAATCCTGCCCGAACTGAGGGTTCTCGAAAACTCAGCCTCCGCGCCCAGGGGCGCGGAGGCATCCACCTGATATCACCTGCCGCCCAAACGTTCTGCCGGGGGATCGGATGATCAGCTTGAAATCTGGACTGTTCACAGCGGCCCTGGCCGCGGCATTCACCGCGTCGGCTGCCTTCGCGGATCCCGCGATCGTCTATTCCGTCGGCGGCAAGTTCGACGGCTCCTTCAACGAAAGTGCCTACACGGGCGTGCAGCGGTTTCAGGATGAAACCGGTGCGGCCGTGCGGGAGTTTGCCCTGGAACGGGATTCCCAGAGCCTGCAGGCCCTGCGGAACTTTGCCAGCCGTGGCAGCGAACCGGTGGTCGCGATCGGCTTCAACCAGGCCAACGCGCTCGGGCAGGTCGCGCCGGACTTTCCGGAGACCGATTTCGCGATCGTCGACATGGTCGTCGACCAGCCGAACGTGCGCTCCTACGTGTTCAAGGAACAGGAGGGGGCCTATATCGCGGGTCTGCTTGCGGCCATGGCGACGAAATCCGGAACCATCGGCTTTGTCGGCGGCATGGACATTCCGATCATCCAGAGGTTCCTGTGCGGCTACAAGCAGGGAGCGCAGGCCGCGAACCCGAAAGTCAGCGTCGTCTTCAACATGACCGGGGACACGCCTGCGGCCTTCACCGACCCGGTGCGCGGCGGCGAACTTGCAATCGGTCAGATCCAGCGTGGCGCCGACGTGATCATTCAGGCCGCCGGCGGAACGGGGCTTGGCGTGCTCCAGGCTGCCGCGGATGCGGATATCCTGGGGATCGGCACGGACAGCAACCAGAACGGCCTGCATCCCGGCAAGGTGCTGACCTCGATCCGCAAGCGGGTCGACAATGCGGTGTTCGACAGTTTCATATCCGCCCGGGACGGCACCTTCGCACCGGGCATCCAGGTGCTCGGTCTCGCCGAGGGCGGCATGGACTGGGTGCTGGACGAAAACAACGCGGATCTCGTTTCGGACGACATGAAAGCCGCTGCCGACAAGGCGGTCGCCGACATTTCCGCTGGCCGTATCAAGGTGCATGATGTGGTGACCGAAGGCGCGTGTCCGCTCTGATCCGCAGATGCGTCGACTGGGGGCAGGAAGAATGACAGGAAACAACCGTCGGGCCTGGGGGAAGGCATGAGCGAAACGCCGGCAATCGAGCTGCGAAAGATAAACAAGCGATTTGGCCCGGTTCACGCGAACAAGGACATCGACCTTGTCGTGAAGAAAGGGTCCATCCACGGCATCATCGGGGAAAACGGCGCAGGCAAGTCCACCCTGATGTCCATCCTTTACGGCTTCTATCACGCCGATGACGGAGACATTCTCATCGACGGTGCGAAACAGACGATCCCCGATTCCAAGGCGGCGATCGCGATGGGGATCGGCATGGTCCACCAGCACTTCATGCTGGTGGACAATTTCTCCGTCCTGGAAAATGTCGTGCTGGGTGCCGAAGACAGCCAGTTGCTCGCCGGCGGCCTGTTTCGCGCTCGCTCCGAGCTGAAGCGCCTGGAAGAAGAATACGAACTGAGGGTCGATCCCGACACGTTGATTGAAGATCTTCCCGTTGGCCTTCAGCAGCGGGTCGAGATCCTGAAGGCGCTCTACCGCAGCGCCGAGATCCTCATTCTCGATGAGCCGACAGGCGTCCTGACACCGGCCGAAGCGGACCACCTTTTCAAGATCCTCGAAGTCCTCAGGAACGAAGGCAAGACCGTTCTTCTGATCACGCACAAGCTGCGTGAAATCATGGCGATCACGGACACGGTTTCGGTCATGCGGCGCGGCGAGATGGTGGCCACGGTGGAAACCAAGGACACGTCCATGGAGCAACTCGCCGAACTGATGGTCGGCCGCTCGGTGCTGCTGCGGGTGGACAAGAAGCCTGCGGAACCGAAAGCGCCGGTGATGGAAGTGTCCAACCTCACCGTGACCGACAGCCGAGGCGTTCAGGTGGTCAAGGACGTGTCGTTTTCGGTCAGGGCCGGCGAAATCGTCGGCATTGCGGGCGTTTCCGGCAACGGCCAGTCCGAACTTCTGGAAACGCTCTCCGGCATCCGCCGCGCGACCACCGGCACCCTGAAAATCCACGGGGAAACGATCGATCTCAGCACAAGCACGCTTGATGCTGCCGACATGCGCGAAAAGAGCATGGGGCACGTTCCCGAAGACCGCCACCGGATGGGGCTGATCAACAGCTTCACCGAATACGAAAATTCCATCCTCGGATATCACCGCGATCCGGCCTATTCCAAGGGCCTTTTGATGGATCTCGGCACCATCAAGAAAAACGCGGTCGCCGAAATCGAGAAATATGACATTCGCCCGCCGAACCCGATGCTGAAAACCGCGAATTTTTCTGGTGGCAACCAGCAGAAGATCGTTCTGGCGCGCGAGATCGAGCGGGACCCGGAGGTGCTTCTGGTCGGCCAGCCGACGCGCGGTGTCGACATCGGCGCGATCGAGTTCATCCACCGGCGGCTGGTGGAACTGCGCGACGCCGAAAAGGGCGTATTGCTGGTGTCGGTCGAACTGGACGAAATCCGGGCGCTGTCCGATCGGGTCCTGGTGATGTTCGACGGCAGGATCGTCGGTGAACGCGGAGCCAATGCGGAAGAAGGTGACCTCGGCCTGCTGATGGCCGGCGTCGACAATACCCCGTCCGCGCAGGGAGGTGTGCAATGACTGCCGGTCAGCTTCCACGCTGGGTCGATCTCGGCCTCATTCCCTTCCTCAACCTGGCTGCCGCGTTTCTCGTGTCGGGCCTGGTCGTTGTCCTTATCGGCGAGAACCCGCTTGAAGCGGTGCAGATCCTCGTCTGGGGATCGCTTGGCTACGGCGAGGGCATCGGGTTCACGCTGTTCTACGCAACCAACTTCATTTTCACCGGACTGGCGGTCGCGGTCGCCTTTCATGCCGGTCTCTTCAATATCGGCGGCGAGGGCCAGGCCTATCTCGGCGGCCTGGGCGTCGCGTTTGCCTGCCTGGCGTTCGACAGCGTTGTGCCCTGGTACGTCACGTTGCCTTTTGCCGTCATCGGGTCGGCCCTGACGGGCGCAGCCTGGGCCTTCATTCCGGCCTGGCTGCAGGCAACCCGGGGCAGCCATGTCGTGATCACCACGATCATGTTCAACTTCATCGCGTCGTCGCTTATGGTCTATCTGCTCAATGGCATGCTGAAGGAACAGGGCTCGATGCAGCCGGAGACCAGAACCTTCGAAGACGGCGGCCGCCTGCCGTTCCTCAATGACATTTTCCCGTCTTTCGGATTTGGCTATGCGCCGGTCAACCTGTCGCTCTTCCTGGCGCTGGGTGCCTGTCTGCTCGTCTGGCTCCTGATCTGGCGCACGAAGCTCGGCTTCGAAATCAGGTCCTTCGGTGCCAATGCCACGGCAGCTGTCTATGCCGGCATTTCGCCGGTACGCACGATCGTCATCACGATGCTGATCTCCGGCGGCCTGGCCGGCATGATGGCGATCAACGAGATCATGGGATCCCAGCACCGTCTCCTGATCGACTTCGTGACGGGCTATGGATTCGTCGGCATTGCCGTTGCCCTGATGGGCCGCGCGCATCCGGTCGGCATCATCCTGGCAGCCATTCTCTTCGGGATGCTCTACCAGGGCGGGGCCGAGCTTTCCTTCGAAATGCCCAACATCACCCGCGACATGATCATCGTCATCCAGGGTCTCGTGATCCTGTTTGCAGGCGCTCTTGAGTACATGTTCCGGCCAGCGATCATCAAGTTGTTCACGCCTTCCCAGGCACTCAAGGCCAAGGAGGCGTAATCATGTTTGAAGATTTCATTCTGATCCTCGATTCGACCGTTCGCCTGTCCACGCCGCTTCTGCTTGCCTGCCTTGCCGGTCTCTATTCGGAACGCTCCGGCGTCGTCGACATCGGCCTGGAAGGAAAGATGCTCGGCGCGGCATTCGGGGCAGGGGCGGTGGCCTATATCACCGCCAATGCCTGGCTTGGTCTGCTCGCCGGTATCGGCGTGTCCGTATCCCTCGGACTGCTGCACGGTTTTGCGTCGATCTCCAACCGCGGCAACCAGATCGTGTCGGGCGTCGCCATCAACTTTCTGGCCGCCGGTCTGACGGCGCTGCTCGGCCAGACCTGGTTCCGCCAGGGCGGGCGCACGCCGGCCCTGCCCGAAGGCGGCCGCTTTACCGACGTTACCTGGCCGATGTCCGAGCAGCTGCGCGACGTCCCGGTGATCGGGCCGATCTATTCTGAGCTTCTGTCCGGCCACAACATCCTCGTCTACGCCGCTTTCCTTGCAGTGCCGCTGACGTGGTGGATCCTGTTCCGGACGCGTTTCGGTCTGCGCCTGCGCGCCGTTGGCGAAAACCCGGCGGCCGTTGATACCGCCGGTATTTCGGTGACCTGGCTGCGCTATCGCGCCGTGATAGCCTGCGGCATCCTGTGCGGGTTTGCCGGGGCCTATCTCTCCATCGCGCAGGGAGCCGGTTTCGGCGTCAACATGACCGCCGGCAAGGGCTTCATCGCGCTCGCTGCGCTGATCTTCGCCAAGTGGCGGCCGGCAAGCGCCATGCTGACCTGCCTCCTGTTCGGCTTCCTCGATGCCGTCGCGATCCGCATGCAGGGTCAGGAGCTTCCCGGTGTCGGCGAGATCCCGGTGCAGTTCTTCCAGGCTCTGCCCTACATTCTGACGGTTATCCTGCTGGCCGGCTTCATCGGCAAGGCGATCCCGCCGAAGGCGGCCGGTATCCCGTATCTCAAGGAGCGGTCATGAGCGATCTGGACGCGCTTTTCGATGCTGCGAAGGCAGTCCGCGAGAAGGCCTATGCCCCCTATTCGAACTTTCTCGTCGGGGCGGCCTTCAGAACGCCTGACGGGACGGTGTTTACCGGCTGCAATGTCGAGAACGCCTCCTACCCCGTCAGTGTTTGCGCCGAAGGGGGCGCGGTCAGCGCCATGATCGCCGCCGGTTACCGGGAGATCGAAGAAGCCGTGGTTGTCGGCGACGCGGCCCTTTGCACGCCTTGCGGTGTCTGCCGCCAGCGTTTCGCCGAATTCGGCACGGACAATCTCGTTGTCCATGTCGCGGACCTGAACGGCATCAAGCGCAGTTTCACGCTGGAGGAACTGCTGCCTGCCGCTTTTGAATTAGAGCAAAAATAGAAGGACTGACCCACCATGAGTGGTTACGGCCGTGAATGCGCTGACATAGTCCGTGCGGCCCGCAAGGGTTCCTACAAGATTGGCATGATCCTCGGTTCGGGCCTCGGTGCCCTTGCCGAAGAAGTCGAGGATGCTGTCCGGATACCATACGGACACCTGACGGAGTTCCCGGTGTCCACCGTGACGTCGCATTCCAGCGAACTCGTCGCCGGAACGCTCGCCGGTGTTCCGGTGGTCATCCTGTCCGGACGGGCGCACTATTACGAGAGCGGTGATCCGACGGTCATGCGCACACCGGTTGAGACCCTGAAAGAACTCGGCTGCGATATCCTGCTGGCGACCAATGCCGCCGGTTCGCTGCGGGAGGAGGTCGCCCCCGGTTCGCCAATGCTGATTTCCGATCACATCAACTGGTCCGGCAAGAACCCGTTGATCGGTGAAGAAGACGAAAAGCGCTTTCTGGATCTGAGCGCCGCCTATGACAGGGACCTGCAGGCGGCGATGAAGAAGGTTGCCGCCGAGACCGGTGATCCGATCGCGGACGGTGTCTACATGTGGTTCTCCGGGCCCTCGTTCGAAACCCCGGCAGAGATCCGCGCTGCACGGATGCTGGGCGCCGATGCGGTCGGCATGTCGACGGTGCCGGAAGTCATTGTTGCAAGGTTCCTGGGACTGCGCGTGGTCGCCATGTCGATCATCACCAACTACGGCGCCGGAATGCAGACCCACGAATTGTCCCACGACGAAACCAAGAGCGTCGCGCTGACAGGCATGGAACGCATGAAACAGCTGGTACGGGCATTCGTGAAGGAGGTCGGCTGATGAGCGACAGGATTGAAAACGCAAAACGGGCTCTCGGGCTGGTGGACCTGACCAACCTGAATGACGATTGCACGCCGGACGACATTTCGAAGCTGACGGAACGCACCGTCACCGATCATGGCTCGGTCGCCGCTGTTTGCGTCTGGCCGCGGTTCGTTGCGCAGGCCGCGAAGGAACTGACCGGGACCGGCGTGAAGGTCGCAACGGTGGTGAACTTTCCGCAAGGCGGTGTGGAGACCGGCGCCGTCGTCGCCGAAACGCTGAAAGCCATCGAGGACGGCGCCGACGAGATCGATCACGTCATGGCGTACGAGGCCTTTGTCGCGGGCCGTAAGGGCTTCGTTGAAGAGCAGATCATCAGGGTCAAGGAAGCCATTCCCGCACCGGCCATCCTGAAGGTCATCCTGGAGACGGGAGAAATCGGGGATCCGCTCCTGATCCACGCGGCGTCGAACGTTGCCATCGCAGCTGGGGCCGATTTCATCAAGACGTCCACGGGCAAGGTCAAGGTCAACGCGACTCTTGAAGCGGCGGAGATCATGCTCACCGCAATCGAGGAAGCCCGCCGCGACAACGCCGAACGGGTGATCGGCTTCAAGCCTGCCGGTGGCATCAGGACAAGCGAGGATGCCGAGGCCTATCTCGCGCTCGCCGACCGGATCCTCGGGCACAACTGGGCTTCCGCCTCCACCTTCCGTTTCGGGGCGAGCGGTCTTCTGGACGCCCTGATCGCGACGATCGAGGGCACGGAGCCGGCACCGGCCCAAGGCTACTAACGGCACCAAAAAGGATCCAACAAAATGCTGCCGCAGGAACTCATTCGGAAGAAACGCGACGGGGGCGCACTCGACGCGGAGGAAATCGCGTTTTTCGTCAAGGGTCTCGCAGACGGAACCGTCACGGAGGGGCAGGTATCCGCCCTTGCCATGGCGGTCTTCTTCAAGGGACTTACCATTGATGAGCGTGTCGCCCTCACACTTGCCATGCGCGACAGCGGCGACGTGATGAACTGGCAGGAGATCGAGGCGCCGGTCCTCGACAAGCATTCCACCGGTGGCGTCGGAGACAACGTGTCTCTGATGCTCGCGCCAGCGCTCGCCGCATGCGGCGCTGCCGTGCCGATGATATCGGGGCGCGGTCTCGGACACACCGGGGGAACGCTCGACAAGTTCGACACCATCCCCGGTTACCAGACCCAGCCGGACAATCTGCTGTTCAAGAAAGTGGTGCGCGACATCGGCTGTGCGGTGATCGGCCAGACGGGCAATCTGGCGCCGGCGGACAAGCGGTTCTACGCCATTCGCGATGTCACTGCGACGGTGGAGAGCATCGACCTGATCACCGCGTCCATTCTGTCCAAGAAACTGGCGGCCGGGCTGGAAGGTCTCGTGCTCGACGTGAAATGGGGCACCGGTGCTTTCATGGCCTCCCTGGACGAGGCACGTGCACTCGCCGAGAGCCTCGTTCTCGTTGCCAACGGAGCCGGATTGAAAACGACCGCCCTGCTGACGGACATGAACGAACCGCTCGCCTCGGCAGCCGGCAATGCGGTTGAGATGCAGAACGCGGTCGACTTCCTGAAAGGCACGTCTGTCGACAACCGCCTGTGGGACGTGACCGTTGCCCAGGGCGGTGAACTTCTGGCGACGGGCGGCATCGCGCCGACGGCGGATACCGGGGCGGAGATGATGCGCGAGGCGTTCGACAGCGGCAAGGCAGCGGAAAAATTCGGGCAGATGGTGCACGCCCTCGGTGGTCCCGCCGACTTCATCGAAAAAAGCGAACTCTATCTCGCCAAGGCGCCGGTCCAGGCACCCGTCTACGCCGACAGGGACGGGGTCGTGACGGCAATCGATGCCCGTGCCGTCGGCGTCGCGGTCGTCGCACTTGGCGGCGGACGCAGGGCCGCGGCCGACGTGATCAACCCCTCGGTCGGTCTCACCGATCTTGCGGGTATCGGCAACACCGTGGATGCGGATGCGCCGCTGGCCATCGTGCACGCGCGAACGGAAGAAGAAGCCGAGGCGGCGGCAATCGAAGTGAGAAACGCCTATTCCGTCGGATCGGCCATCGACGTTGAAGATCATCCGAGCGTGGTTGATCGCATCGCGCCCTGAGCAACTGCCGGCCGGTGCACTTGTCCCGGCCCTCCGGTTCCAACGACCGGCAAGAGAGAGAACTGAGGAGAGACCCATGCCTCGAGCATTCCTGTGTGTGCTGGACAGTTTCGGCATCGGCGGTGCGGCGGATGCTGCAGCCTTCGGTGACGCCGGATCCGACACGCTGGGTCACATAGCCGAATGCTGTGCGCGTGGCGAGGGCGACCGGGACGGACTGCGCCGCGGTCCCCTTGCCGTTCCCAACATGGATCGTCTGGGGCTGGGCGCTGCTGCGCGCCTGTCGACCGGCAAGGACGTGCCCGGGCTCGACCATGACGGCACTCCCGAAGGGATCTGGGGCTATGCCGCCGAAGTGTCGAACGGCAAGGACACGCCGTCCGGTCACTGGGAGATCGCCGGCGTACCGGTCCGCTTCGACTGGGGCTACTTTCCGAACACAATTCCGACTTTCCCGGCGGACCTTATCGATCCGATCTGTGCCGCAGCGCAGCTGGACGGTGTTCTGGGCAACAAGCATGCCTCCGGTACGGAGATCATCGCCGAACTTGGCGAGGAACATGTCAGAACGGGCAAGCCGATCTTCTATACCTCCGCCGACTCCGTCATTCAGATCGCGGCGCACGAAGACCATTTCGGCCTCGACCGGCTCTTGAAGCTGTGCGAGACGACGCGGGAGTTTGCCGACCCCTATAATATCGGCCGGGTGATTGCGCGTCCTTTTCTGGGCGACAGCGCGCAGACCTTCGAACGCACGCCCAACAGGCGCGACTATTCCGTGCTGCCGCCCGAACCGACATTGCTTGACCGCTTGAGCGAAGCGGGCCGGACCGTCATCGGTGTCGGCAAGATCTCGGACATCTTTGCGCACCAGGGCGTCGCGAAAGTGCTGAAAGGGGCAGGCAACGACCAGCTTTTCGACCGGACACTCGAGGCAATCGACATGGCGGAAGACGGTGACCTCGTCTTTTCCAATTTCATCGACTTCGATTCTCTCTACGGACACCGCAGGGATGTGCCCGGCTATGCCGCCGCGCTCGAGCATTTCGACAGGCGGCTCCCGGAGATGATTTCCCGGCTGAAAGACGGCGATCTGCTGCTGCTGACCGCCGATCACGGCTGCGATCCGACCTGGGCCGGAACGGATCACACGCGCGAACATGTTCCCGTAATCGCGACCGGACCCGGCGTGACGGGCCGGGGCATTGGTGGCAGAAAGACCTATGCGGATATCGGCGAGAGCATTGCCGATCATCTCGGAATTGCGCAAGGTCCCCACGGGTCGAGTTTTCTTTGATAGTGATCAGGGTGGCAAACCTCGCTGAAAGGTCATGCCCCGGTCTGCCGGAGATGGGTGAAACGTGAACGTTCCTAAGGCTGAATTGCATTGTCACATCGAGGGGGCGGCCCCGCCGAGCCTGGTCCGCAGGCTGGCAAGGCAGCATGATATCGACGTAAGCGAAATCATCGACGGCAAGGGAAAGTATGTCTGGTCGGACTTCACCACTTTTCTGAAGGCTTATGACGTCTCCAGTTCGGTTTTCAAGACGCCGTCCGATTACGCGCTGCTGGCGGAAACCTATTTCCGCATGCTTGCAGCCGAAGGCGCGATCTACGGTGAAATCACGATCTCGCCGGATCACGCCCAGGCTGCCGGACTGTCCTACAAATCCTATGTCGAAGGGCTGGCTGCCGGGATCGAGCGGGCCAAGACGGAAACTGCGATCGAGGGCCGCATGATCGCGATTGGCGTGCGCCATTTCGGATCGGCCTCGGTGGAGCGCGTCGCCAAGGAAGTGATCGCGACCCCGCATCCGCTGGTGACCGGTTTCGGTCTTGCCGGAGACGAACGCTCCGGTCATCCCGCCAACTTTTCCAGGGCCTTCCGCATGGCGGCTGAGGCCGGGCTTGGGACGACCGCGCATGCCGGTGAATTCGGCGGGCCGGACAGCGTTATCGCAGCTCTTGAGTTTCTGCGGGTCAAGCGCATCGGGCACGGTGTCAGAGCGATCGAAGACAAGGAGCTGGTCAAGAGACTTGCCGACGAGGAGATCGTCCTCGAGGTGTGTCCGGGCTCCAATGTCGCGCTTGGTGTTTATTCCCATTTGCGCTTTCACCCGGTGAACATCCTGCGCAGGGAAGGGGTGAAGATCACCCTGAATTCAGATGACCCGCCATTCTTCGGAACGACGCTCGGCAAGGAATACAGCTCGGTCGCAAAAACATTCAACTGGTCGTTTGAGGATCAGATCGCGGTGACGCGGACGGCAATCGAAGCCGCTTTCTGCGATGCGGCCACCAGGAACCGGCTGCTGGTGAGGCTGGAAAGCGCAGTACAGGAAACCAGCGGCAACTGAGGGAGGTGACCCGGCATGGCGAGCGAAAGTTCGGCACTGGCCTATTTTGATCCGCGCGAAATTCGGCGCAGGTCTCAGGATCTGCTCACGCTTGCCGCGGACGGGAAACTCAGACACGTTCAGGTGGATCTGTCGCACCTTGGTGATGCGCTGCTGGTTCTGCTGGAAACCACCAAGGAAACCTATCCTGACTTTCATATCCCGCCTTACGGGGTCTGGCGCGCCTTCGAGGCCGGCGGCATCGACCGCTGGGCCGCTCTCGCGGACGCGCGCTCGTTCGAGGGTGCGGAACACATGCTTACCGCAGCCGCCGACCTGGCAATCCTCGCCGCATACATGAAGACGATGCATCCGCCGGGGTGGACGTTCGAGGATCCCATGACGGGCACGCGCGTGTCCGGCAAACATGCATCCGCGCTCGCGGCCTTCCACATGTTCGCGGCCGGATCGTTTTCCAGCGAGATGACCGATCCCTATCGCGTTGATGCCGAAACGCTCATTCGCATGGAAAAGGACGAGCTCGCATCGGGCCTGCAATGGGACCTTCAGGACGACACGGATCTGCTGGATGCCATGCAGAAACACCTCAAGCGCCTGGGCGAGGCATTGGCGTTGCGGTCCGATCTGTTTTCGGAAGGCTATTTCACGCGTCCGGGCCTTCTCGTGGTCCGGGCCGCGCGGGAGGCGGAAGGTGCCGTCAGCGCGCGCAACCTGCTGGACAGACTGCTCGAAGCGCTCGCGCCGGTCTGGCCGGGCGGGGCGGAGAGCGGTGAGATCACGCTCGGAGACAGCTTCGCGCATTCGGCGCTGAACGGCGCGGAAAACGCGAGCATCTATCCCTTCCACATGGCGGCGCAGGAAATGGTCTACGCCCTGGTCGAGCCCTATGCGTGGGCCGGTCTGGAGGTCGCGGACCTGGAGCTTCTGACGGCCCCGGCGGACGACATGCACTCCGCGCTGTTTGTCTTCTCGGGTGTGTTGAAGATCAAGGATGGTCCGGAATCCCCGACCGAGGACAGCGTGCGCGACAGGATGGTCGAGATCCGCGGCGTGACCACCGCGCTGACCGACAGGCTCGCGGACCTTTTGAGGACGGAACTCGAGGTGCCGGAAGATCAATTGCCCCTGACCTGCATTCTGGAAGGGGGAACGAGCCGCGCCGGGGAACGCGCCTTGCAGCAATCCGAAGGCGAATTGGAAAAACTCGGGCGTTTTCTCAATCCCGGCGGTGTTTTCTGGTTGCCGTTCGGGGCCTAGGGTACGGACCCATAAATGAAGTCAATTTGGTTTGGATCGTTTTGACCAACTGCGAGGAGCGAAAGTGCAGGAAATGTGGTTCATTTTCAAGCCTTTCGCGACGTGGCAGATGGCCAAAACGGCCAAATCCGAAGGACGGCAAAATGGCTTCACCTCGCAACGTCACCGCGCTTGACCGGGCATAAAGCCCGCTCTGCGCACGCTTCCTTGCGAGATTTTGCCATTTCTGCCGCCAAATCGGCTTCATTTATGGGTCCGTACCCTGGGATCCGGCATTTTCTTCTCTTCATTGCAAGCGTCGGAAACGTTGCATTTGTGGAGTGTCCCGCATCACAGGTAAGCAGCCTCTTTAACGCACAGATTGTCCTTGGGGACGGCAAATTGTTTGCCGCGCTGAACACCGATGAGGACATTCTGATGCGACCAGCGCCAATCGATTACGCCAACGACTGTGCAGTCATGTTGCGAAACGTGGCGGGCCGGCAAAACGCAATGCGGGTCACGGCGGCTCTTTTGCTGCTCTTCTGCCTGGTCTTTGCGGCCTTCATGGCCTGGAAGATGATCTTTTACGTCGCGTGGCAACTGGGTGCGCCTGTCCGGGACAGTTTTCCCCTCGTCTATGGAACGGTCATGTTCCTCAAGATGGCTGCAGCGCATCCGAAATTGCCGTTCTTTGCGCACGGAATTGCGGGCACGTTCGCCATGGTCAGCGGCGCTGTCCAGTTCCTCCTGATACTGCGCGGTACCAAGTCACGCTGGCACATGGTTCTTGGAAAAACCTACGTGGTGTCGTCGGTGATCGCATCCACGACTGCGGTTCCGCTGGCATGGACGCTTCACCATGACATGCTGGTGACCAGCATTGCCTATACGGCGGGCGCCGCCGGTTGGTGCCTCGCGACCTTCATGGCTGTTCACGCGATCGTATCCGGTGATCTGGAGCGGCACATTGCCTGGATCATCCGCAGCTACGCCTGTCTTGCGATGGTCGTGACGGCGCGCCTTCTGCTGGCATCAGGCGCGATTGCCGGATCGGCAGACTGGAGTTTTGAAGCCATAACAATCCAGTACGCCGTCACGATCGTCGCGACATTTTTCATAAATTGGGGTGTGGGCGAGTGGATCGTCGCAAGGGTGAGGGACCAGCGGGGAAAGACGTCCACGCAGACGGAAGCGTCTCCGCCGGCAGCGCGGTACGCACCGAACGCGGCTTCGACCATCCGGACAAGACACTTTTCGCGGCAACCCTACCCGGCGATCTGAGGATGGTGCCCGGATATGCCGCCGCGAGCGCTGCGGCTTTTTCACAGCCCGGGCGCTGAGTTCTTATTGCTGCTTTTAGTATTTTCTTTCCGCGTGCTACCAAGGTAAGAACACCCTTACAGGGGTAGCTGCTCAATCTGCGATCCGATACCCGACAAAGCCTCCGACGAGGCCGCTATCGATGGTCGCAGGCGGCTGCCAAAAGCAATAACAACGCCGGAAAGCCATTTGACATCAGTCTCTTGAGTTTGCAAATGGCCGCAATGTGTTACGAAAGGTCTGCTTCTATGTCCGGAGCCAACGTCATCAGCCATCCGCTGGTTCAGCACAAACTTTCCATCATGCGCAACAAGGCAACATCGACGCAGGGTTTCCGGCGTCTGCTGCGCGAGATCTCCACACTGCTGTGCTATGAGGTCACCCGCGATCTGCCGCTGGTCCGCCAGACCATCGAGACGCCGCTTGCCGAAATGCAGGCACCGACGCTTGCGGGCAAGAAACTCGTCTTCGCCTCGGTCCTGCGCGCAGGCAACGGTTTGCTGGAAGGCATGCTTGAACTGGTCCCCTCTGCGCGCGTCGCACATGTCGGCCTCTACCGCGACCCGGAGACCCTTCAGCCGGTCGAATACTACTTCAAGGCACCGGAAGACCTGAACGAGCGCCTGGTGATCGTTGTCGACCCGATGCTGGCCACCGCGAATTCCGCCATTGCCGCGGTTCAAAAACTGAAGGAACGCGGTGCCAACAACATCCGCTTCCTGTGCCTTCTCGGCGCGCCGGAAGGTGTCGCGAAATTCAACGAGATGCACCCGGACGTGCCGATCTACACCGCGGCGATCGACGAGAAGCTGAATGAAAAAGGCTATATCGTTCCCGGTCTCGGTGATGCTGGCGACCGGATGTACGGCACCAAGTAACCCGGCGGGCCGGTCATGATCACGGTCTTTGGCTCCATCAATCTGGATCTTGTCGTCGCCGTTCAGGAACTGCCGAGGGCGGGGCAGACAGTGAGCGGGCCGGATCATCAGACCTTCCCGGGAGGCAAGGGCGCGAACCAGGCGCTCGCGGCGCGCCGCGCCGGGGCGTCGGTCCGCATGGTCGGCGCGGTCGGTCAGGATGCCTTCGGACCGCTCGCCCTGACCAATATGCGCGACGCCGGCGTAGATCTGTCGGCGGTCCGCTCCTTGCCCGGCGCGTCGGGCCTTGCCTTCATCGGGATCGACGCCAGGGGCGAAAACCAGATCATCGTCGCCAGCGGCGCCAATGCCCGCGTTGACGCCGACTGGCTCGACGGCTGTCTTTCCGATGCCGATACGCTGCTCCTGCAGGGAGAAGTGCCTTTCGGCCAGATGACGCGGGCAATCGGGCGTGCCCGCGAGACCGGCGCCGCCGTATTCTGGAACCCGGCACCGGTGCCGCGGGAAGACATCGTTTCGAGCCTCGATGCCGTCGACACGCTGGTCGTCAACGAGAGCGAGGCGCAGGACATCGCCGCGCGCGCAGGCCTGGCTGCGGATCTCGATGCCTTTATCGGACACTTTGCGACAGGCACCCGCCGGGTCGTCGTGACCTTGGGTGCGAAAGGGGTGAAGGCGGGCGTTGCCGGGGACCGTTTCGAGGTTGCCTCTCCGGTACTCAGGGTCGTCGACACGACCGGCGCGGGCGATGCATTTTGCGGGGCGCTGGCCGCTGCACTGGATGCGGTAACACCCATCGGGCGTGCCTTAAAGGAAGGCGTCGCCGCCGGAGCATTGGCCTGCATGGCGACGGGTGCGCAGTCGAGCGCGCCGCGCCGCGAGGACATTCGCCGCCTCGCAGATCAAATCGTCTGAATTGGCTTTACTGGCCGCTAAGGAAACCGTGGTAAGCCGGGTGTCCGTTGGAAAGACCCGGGTAACCCCATGCTGCGATACCTTGTCATTCTGCTGTTGCTCGTCGGATTGGCACCTGTGGTGCCGAGCCTCGTCGAGGCGCGGCTTGGAGCAGCCGACCGGACAGAGCGCGCCGAACGGGAGCGCGGGGACGAGGAGGAGAGCTCCGGCCCGAGACGGCACCGGATTTCCGTTGACCGCCGGGGACATTATGTCGCCGATGCGTACCTGAACGGGCGCGGCGTGGACATGCTTGTCGACACCGGTGCGACCCTGACGGCTCTGCCCGCCTCGGTTGCCAGTGACATCGGGATCTTCCTGTCCGCCTCCGACTACAAGCATCCGATCGGTACGGCAAACGGCACGGTCTACGGTGCGCGCGCCGAAATCGACAAGATCAGGATCGGTGCCATCCGGTTCCGGAATGTCGAGGCAATCGTTCTGAAAGACGACAGCCTGGGCGTGCCGCTGCTCGGCATGTCCGCTCTCGGCCAGCTGAAGCGGTTCGACATTTCCAGTGGTACACTCGTGCTAGTCCAGTGATTCTGACCCGGAGCCGGCATGCGGGTCCCGACCCTATCCTTCAATCCAATGCGAGGAACCGATGTTTCCCAAACCCCTCCCGAGCCTGACGCCGAACACGCTTGAATATGAAAGCCTGCCGATGGTGAAGCCGACGGGCTTTCGCGAGTACGATGCGCGCTGGCTCTTCGAAAAAGAGATAAATCTCATGGGGATGCAGGCCCTGGGGATGGGAATCGGCACACTTATTCACGAACGCGGCGTGCGTCCCGACATCGTTGTCGGTCACGATTTCCGCGGCTATTCCGCGTCGATCAAGATGGCCGTCATCAACGGTCTCCTGGCGGCGGGCGTCAATGTGCATGATATCGGTCTGGCCTTGTCGCCGATGGCCTATTTCGGACAGTTTGCATTGGATCTGCCTGCGGTCGCCATGATCACCGCCTCGCATAACGACAACGGCTGGACGGGCGTCAAGATGGGCATCGACCGGCCGATGACATTCGGGCCCGAAGAAATGGGGCGGCTGAAGGAAATCGTTCTGGAGGCCGCTTTCGAACTCAAGGGCGGCGGCAGCTACCGCTTCGTTGACGGCTTTGCCGACATTTATGCCAGGGAACTCACGGACCGGCCGAAACTCAAGCGGCCGATCAAGGTCGTGGCAGCCTGCGGCAACGGTACGGCGGGTGCGTTCGCGCCGAAGATCCTGGAAGCGCTTGGCGCAGAGGTCATTCCGCTGGATGCAGAGCTCGATCACACGTTCCCGCGCTATAACCCCAATCCGGAGGACATGCATATGTTGCACGCGCTTCGGGACAAGGTTCTGGAAGTGGGTGCGGAAGTCGGACTGGGCTTCGACGGAGATGGAGACCGCTGCGGCGTCGTCGACAACGAGGGCGAGGAGATTTTCGCCGACAAGGTCGGTGTCATGCTGGCACGGGACATTTCAGCGATTCATCCCGGCAGCCAGTTTGTCGTTGACGTGAAATCGACCGGTCTTTTCAACACCGACCCTGTGTTGCAGGCCAACGGCGCGAAGACGGACTATTTCAAGACGGGGCACTCCTACATCAAGCGCCGCGTCAACGAACTGGACGCAATTGTCGGGTTTGAAAAGTCCGGTCACTATTTCTTCAATGCGCCGATCGGGCGCGGTTATGACGACGGTCTGGTGTCTGCAATCGCGATCCTGGACATGCTGGACAGGAACCCGTGCAAGTCGATGGCGGATCTGCGCCGGGATCTCCCCAAGACCTGGGGCTCGCCCACGATGTCGCCGAAATGCGCGGATGAGGTCAAATACGATGTCGTCGACCGGGTCATTGCGCGCTTCAAGCAGATGAAGGAAAACGGCGACACCGTCGCAGGCAGGGCGATCACGGACCTGATCACCGTGAACGGCATCCGGGTCGTGAGCGATGACGGAACCTGGGGTCTGGTGCGCGCGTCCTCCAACAAGCCGGAACTGGTGGTCGTGGTCGAGAGCCCGGTTTCCGAGGAACGTCTCCACGAAATGTTCAGGGCCGTGGATGGCATTCTGCGCGAGAACACTGAAGTCGGTGACTACAACCAGACGATTTAGGACTTGCTTTGTGTCCCGCCCGCGATCACCTTGCGGTGGGGCAGGCGGGTTTCCCGGGAGACGACATGATCACTGAATTCGGCACGTTGCCGGACGGCTCACCCGTTCGGGAAGTCACCTTGAAAAAGGGACCGCTCGAAGCCTCCGTGCTGACCTTCGGCGCGATCATCCGCGACCTGAAGGTCGATGGCCAGTCCGTCGTTCTCGGCTTTGAAGACCTGCAAAGCTACCTCGACCATTCTCCCTATTTCGGTGCGATTGCCGGACGGTGCGCCAACCGCATTGCCGGCGGCAGGATGACTGTCGACGGAACGGCGTATCAGCTTGACTGCAATGACGGTGGCCGGAACCACCTGCACGGCGGTGCTTCGGGGTTCTCCGGCAGAAACTGGCAGCTGGAACAGCATGACAAGGCGAGCGTGCTCCTGAAGCTTGTGTCGGAGGACGGCGAGATGGGGTATCCCGGACGTGTCGAGGCATTGGTGCGCTACACCCTGACCGGAGCAGGTGCGCTGCGGGTGAAGATCACAGCGACGACCGACCGGACCACGCCGGTCAACCTGACCCAGCACAGCTATTTCAATCTGGACGGCGGTGCCGATATTCTGGGTCACAGTCTTGAAATAGCGGCGGAAAACTATCTTCCGGTCGACGATGCCCTGATCCCGACGGGTGAGGTCCGGAGGGTGGAATGGACCCCGTATGACTTTCGCGACGGCCGCAGGCTGAAACGCCGATCCGGTGAGGAGAACGTCGTCTACGACCATAATTTCTGCCTGGACGGGCAACCGCGGCAGACCGTCGAGTTCGCAGCGGCCCTTGAGGACCGGGACGGCGAGCGCCGCATGGAAGTCTGGACGACGGAGCCCGGTCTGCAGCTCTATGATGCGGCGCGTCTCGATATTCCCGTTCCCGGTCTCGGGGGCAAAACCTACGGGGCGCATGCCGGGCTGTGCCTGGAGGCGCAAAGGTGGCCGGACAGCGTCAACCGGGACAACTTCACCCCCGTCCTGCTGCATCCGTCCGAGACATACACGCATGTAACGGAATTCCGTTTTTCCTGAGATGGGTTACATTGAGACTGTCTGAGGCAGACACAGAGCGAAACGGTGGCAACGGAAGGGACGGATCATGAAAACGGTTTTTTCTGACCTTCAGCTCGCCCATGCGCCGCTACAGGAAATATCCGATGGCGAATTGAAACCGGCGGTCGAAATACCCTCCCGGGCCGAGTTTGTCCTCAACGCCGTGAAGGATCGCAAACTGGGCGAGATCATTGCGCCCGAAAGTTTTGCCATGCGGTGCCTCCATCGGGTGCACGCACCGCATTACGTGTCCTTCCTTGAAAGTTTCTGGAGCAAGTGGACCGAGGCCGGACGGACCAAGGAAGCCTTTCCCTTCGTATGGCCCATTCGAAGCCTGCGCCAGGACGTGGAGATAGAACATATCGACGGATTGCTCGGCCGTTACTCGATGGATGCCGGAACACCTCTGGGGGAACACACTTTCGCGGCCGCGCGCGCGTCGGCGGAGACGTCCCTGACGGGGGCAAAGCTGCTCCTGGAAGGTGAAACCTCCGCGTTTGCGCTGTGCCGTCCGCCCGGACACCATGCGGGTTTCGACTTCTTCGGCGGCTACTGCTTTTTCAACAACGCGGCCGTTGCGGCGCAATATCTTCGTGACGGCGGCATGAACCGGATTGCCATCCTGGACGTCGATTATCACCACGGAAACGGCACGCAAGCGCTCTTTTATGACCGCCCGGATGTTCTGTTCCTGTCGATCCATGCGGACCCGAAGGTCGAATATCCCTATTTCCTCGGATTTGCCGACGAGACCGGTGAACACGCCGGAACAGGCTTCACCCGCAATTGGCCCCTGCCGCACGGAACGGACTGGGAGAGCTATGTTCCCGCACTGGAAGAGGCGTGCCGCTGGCTGCTGGTCTACAAGCCCGACGCCCTGATCGTGTCGCTGGGGCTGGACTGTTTCGAGAAGGATCCGATCGCCGGGTTCAGGTTCAAGAGTGACGACTACCTTCTGCTCGGCCAACGGCTCGCCAAGGTGGGCGTGCCGACGCTGTTCATCCTGGAAGGCGGCTACGCCGTGGAAGAGCTCGGCACGAATTGCGTGAATGTCCTGGACGGTTACGCAGGCTAGTCACCTGAATCTGAAGTTCGGTTCACTTTGCAGCGGGCTTCGAACGAGCTTCAACCTCATCGCACTAGGAGACGGCCTCATTCATGGGTCGGTACGCTGGTTCGGCATCACCGCGTTTCCCCGTCGGGCAACAGGCCGAGTTGTGCGAGTTCCTCCGCGAGTGCGTCCGCTGTCCGGAAGTGGTGAGCGGCCATGCCGACGCTGCGGGCCGCGTCAACATTTGCCGCTGAATCGTCGATGAAGAAGCAGGTTTCAGGCGCAAGGGCATTGCGTTCGAACAGCACGTGGTAGATCCGTGGATCGGGTTTCAGAAGCCGTTCCTCCGCAGACACGACGATGTCGGCGAAGCTCGATTTGAGGAACGGAAACCGGTCCTGGGCTTCCGCGAATTTTTCCGACGAAAAATTGGTGATGGCGTAAAGCGGCGTGCCGCGGGACTTCAGATTGAGCAGCAGGCTTCGCACGCCCGGAACCTCACCCGGAACCATTTCGTGCCAGCGATCCGAGTAGGCGGCAATCAGATCGGCCTTGTCAGGGTGTTCGGCTGACAAGGTCTGAACGGCATCTTCCCAGGTGCGGCCAAGATCCTGCTGGAGGTTCCAGTCCGGCGTGCAGACCGTGTCAAGAAAGCGCTTTCGCTCGGGCGCATCGGGAATCAGTTTCTTATAAAGATGTTCAGGATTCCATTCGAGCAGCACATTACCTATATCGAAGACAACCGTCGTGATAGAATTGTTCATAATTCGATCCAAATTGATGGTGGTCGGGTGATCGACCATGCCGGGAATTTTTCGCAACTTACTCAAAGGTTTATGACAGGACTGTGGCCTTGCTGACCAGGTTTGTGAAAATTGTTGCAGTGATTCTTTTCACCTTCGGCTGGGTAAATGCCGCGCAGGCCGAAGCATCCGGGGACATGCCGGATCGTTTGCGTCTCGGCGTGGTCGTGGCAGCGGATGACACTGCCCGTGACCGTGTGGAACCCTTTCGGCTCGCCATGGAAGAGATTGTCGACCTGCCGGTTGACCTGTTTTTGCTCGATACGCTCGGAGATGCGATCGAGAGAATCGTGGACGGAAAAATCGACTACGTCCGCCTGTCCCCGTCCGCATATGCGGCGGCACACAGGATCTGCGACTGTGTCGAGCCGCTCGTAACCGCAGGCCCCGACGACTTTCCGGCCCGGTTCTATGCAATTCTGGTCAGCAAGCGCGGGGCCGGGAACACGTCGCTTGAAGACCTCAAGGGCACGCGTCTCGCTGTCGGCAACAAGCATGCCGTGGCCGCGTACCGGGTGCCCCTGGCCAACCTGGCCGCGGACGGGGTCAACGCCCGCGCGCATTTCCAGACCCTGGTCGAAGTCCAGAATCCGCTTGAGGGCTTGAGAGCGATCCTGGACGGACGTGTGCAGGCGTCGCTCGCGTGGTCGAGCCTGGCCGGAGAGGCCAAGAACGGGTTCACGGCCGGAACGTTGAACGACTACTACGTGTCCGGCGCAAAGGGGTTCAGCGATCTTGAAATTGTCTGGCGGTCGCCCCCCATTCCCTATTCGGCGCACGTGGTCGCCAAGAACCTGCCGGACGCGCTCAAGCGCCGCCTTCGCGCCGGCCTGATGGATCTGCGCCGCGAAGCGCCCGATGCGTATCTCGCTATCGAACCGGATCTGCCCGGAGGCTTCGAGCCGGTCGTGCACGCCGATTACAGACCCGTTCTGAGAACCTATGAAGACGACTTCGCCAAGGTCCTTGCGCGCGATTGACGGCGCGCACTGCCAAAGTCACAACGTCACATCAGCGCCTCGGTGTGTCTGCGGATCATTTCTTCCTCGTCCGTCGGAATGACCAGCACGCTGGTGCGCGAGGCGTCCGTACTGATGTCGATCCGGTTTTCGTCATTTCTGCCTTCATCGATCTCCATTCCGAGCCAGTCCTGACCGGCGCACACGCGCGAACGGATATTCGCCGCGTTCTCGCCAATGCCACCGGTGAAGACAAAAGTGTCGAGACCGCTCAGCACGGCGGACATGGCGCCGAGTTCCCGCCTGATGCGAAAGACGAAATAGTCGATCGCTTCCCTGGCGCGGGGATCGCTGCTCTGCGACAGCGTGCGCATGTCCTGGCTGATCCCGGACAGGCCCTTCAGGCCGGAGTCCTTGTAAAGCAGATCCGACACCTCGTCCGCTGACATGCCCTTGCTTGTCAGGAGATAGAGCACGACACCGGGATCAAGCTGTCCGCAGCGCGTTCCCATAGGCAGCCCGTCGAGGGCGGTGAAGCCCATGGTTGAGCCGACACTCTGTCCGTTCCGGATTGCGCACATGGAGGCTCCGTTGCCGAGATGGGCGACAACGACCCTGCCGCCGTATGCGTCCGGGTGATTTCGTTTCAGATAGTCGCAGATATACTCATAGGACATGCCGTGGAATCCATAGCGCCTGACACCTTCCTCGTAATAGGAGCGCGGCAAGGCGAACGTGTCGTTGACCCACGGATGTTTGCGATGGAACGCGGTATCGAAACAGGCGACCTGCGCGGCCTCCGGAAAGGCATCCTGCGCGGCCAGAATGCCGGCGATGTTGTGTGGTTGATGCAAGGGAGCGAGAGGCTCGAGCGCCTTGAGCTTGTCCAGAATGGACGCATCGATGCGCACCGGTTGCACATAGTCGGTTCCCCCGTGCACGACCCGGTGCCCGACCGCATCGACGTTCCGTCCCTTCATTGCGGCTTCCAGGATCGGCAGAAGGGCGATGAGGACGTCGTGGTGGTTGCGCCCGTCATGTTCGGAAAGGTCGCGGTCGATCGTCAGCGACGCGGCGTGCGAGGTGAGACTGAGATGCGGGGACGCACCAAGCCCGGACACTTGCCCGGAGAGTTCCGTTTGCGTTCCGTGATACAGGGTGAACTTGATGGACGAGGATCCTGAATTGAGGACGAGGATGACCGGGGCCATGTTCAGTCGGCCTCGCGGTCCAGGATCCCGGCGGGGCTCCCGGTAGTCTGCCAGTGCGTATAGAGCATTGCGAGCGCGCACGAGGCCAGACGCGCCCGGCCATCATCGGCACGGCTTGTCAGCATCACGGGCACCTTGGCGCCGATGACGAGGCCGGCGGCCTCCGCATGGGCGATGAATGTCAACTCTTTGGCGAGCATGTTTCCTGCTTCGAGATTGGGAACGATCAGAACTTCCGCGTGACCCGCGACCAGCGACGTGATGCCCTTCGTCCGGGCCGCCTGCACGTCGATAGCGTTGTCCATGGCCAGCGGCCCGTCCACGATCGCACCCGTGATCTGGCCGCGCTCGGCCATTTTCGACAGCACCGCTGCATCAAGGCTGGACGGTATGGCTGGATTGACGGTCTCGATGGCCGACAGAATGCCGACGCGCGGCGTTTCGAGGCCGATCGAAATCGCCGCGTCGATCGCGTTCTGGGTGATGTCCACCTTGGTGTTGAGGTCCGGTGTGATGTTGATTGCCGCGTCGGAGATGAGGACCGGTGTTTTCCGGCCCGGGATGTCCATTGCGAACACGTGGCTGATCCGGCGTTTGGTGCGAAGTCCGCCGTCACGTTTCACCACGTGATGGAGCAGGTGGTCTGTGTGCAGATGACCTTTCATCACCGCCTTGACCTTGCCTTCGTGCACCAGGGCGACCGCGCGGCCCGCGGCCTCCATCTCGTCTTCGATATCGATCAGCTGGAAGGCGCTGATGTCTTCGTCGAGTTCCTTCGCGGCGCCTTCGATCCTGTCCCTCGCTCCGATCAGGATCGGGTGGATCAGGCCTTCGCGCGCGGCCATCAGCGCACCTTCCAGCGAGTTGGGATCATCAGGTGCAGCCACGGCCGTCGGCAGCGCCGGCAGCGTCTTGGCAAGCTCGATCATCTTGTTGAAATGGCGGTGCCGCTGAACGAGCAGGGCAGGAATGTTGCTTGCATCGAACTCGATGGTTTCGCCCGGCGCCCTGACTTCGGCAACGCCTTCCACCAGCCGGACACCGTCGCCACGCGTCACGGTCAGGTCGAAAACGATGATTTTCTCCGGTCGCTTTTCCTTTGCCGTCACTTTCACGTGCAGCTGGTCACCGACGGCGGCACCTTCGAGAAAGCGGAAGGACTGCGACTTGTAGATGGTTCCCGGCCCCGGCAGGATATTTCCCAGAACCGCAGATGCCAGGCAACCGACCCACATCGCGGGCGCGACGGGTTTGTCGACGACCCCGTCGCCGGTCCAGTCGGTGTCGGGCAGGTGAATCGGGTTGTGGTTTCCCGAGGCGTGCGCGAATACCAGCAGGTCGTTGCTGGAACACTCCCGCACGATTTCCGCGCAGTCGCCCACGTTGATCTGTTCGAAGGTCTTGTTTGTCGGCATCGGTCGTCTCACCCAGGATCTACAGGAGATATTGCAGCGCAACATCCATGCCTGAGATTACCCGGATTGTACGACGATACAAATACGCAAGTTTTGGTATCGGGGCGAAATGATCAGCTCAGCAATTGCTGCAGGTCACCGTTCCGGTGATCCGCGGCGAAAGATAATAGGTATCGCTGAGGTCGAGCGCCGACGGGCTCCAGTTGAAAATCCCCGTGAACAGACCGGTGAAGCTCGGTGTGTAGGTCAGGTTTGTCTGTCCAACCACGATGGAGGAGTTGGGAACGGCAACTGTTCCCGGAAGCGTGATCGGTGGGACGGCTCCCGAAGACCAGGGCTCCGTACCGGCCGAGTCCCGGCTCCAGTCGACGGTGGCATCGCCGTCTTCATCGAACGTGATGCTGGCGACGATGACCTGGAGATTGTCGGCGGGGTAGGGATCCAGAATCTTTTCGCCGATCACCAGGAGGGAATCCAGGTCACCGGTCGAGACACCCTCTTCCTGGGCGATCAAGTCGGCGATGGAGTTCGCGATACGGCTGACTTTCCGGTCCTGGTTGAGCGCCTCTGCCAGTTCGGTCATGCCGATCAGCAGCAGGAACATGAAGGGCAGGATCATGGCGAACTCGACCGCCGAAACGGCACGTTCGTCCTTGCACAGCCCTTTCGCGGCGTCCGATGTGATTTGCTTCGTGTCAATGAAGCTGTTTCTGACATCATTCCCAGGGTTCATTGCGGAATACCAAGGTTGAGGTGAGATAACGTTCCGTACCATTGTCATCAAGAGCGAGATTCAGCGCCGACGTCATCATCGGCCACTTGTAGATCACCTTGACGATGACGATGTTTCCGGCGCCGCCGATATTGTAGGCAAGATCGTCGTCATCCTTCAGGTTGCCCTCGGCGTCGTAGAGGCTGTCGGTCGATCCCGCGTCGGCGAATGACCCGACGCTGTCGACCTCAACGACGATCCGGTCGGCATCGCACATGAATGAAGGCATGAAATCGCAGATCTGGGTCTTGAACTGCTCGGCCGTCAAGCCGCTCGTATGCGCCTGGCCGGTTCTGATCATGCGGGCGGCGCTGATCACCGAGTTGTCGACCATGCGGTTCACCAACATCGACACGCCGACTTCGATGATACCGAAAACGATAATGAAGAATGGCAGAGCCACCATCGAAAACTCGACAGCGGTCACACCGTCCCGGTCCTTCGCGAAAGACTTGATCTTTCTCCTGCCTGGGAAGCACGTGCGTCTCAATCTGCCAATCATCGTTCTCTCACGTTTCTGGGCGGTTACTCGACGCCCGCAGCCTCGGCCGCCAGTGAATTCCTGTTGGTGGCCTGATCAGCTGCATTCTTGAAAGCTTCCAGACCATCGCCCAAGCGAAGCGTCGGCTCGCAGCTCGGGCTGCAGGAAAGGGATGTGCGCATGGACTTGCGGTAGACGGCAACCACGTCTTCGTCGGAAGCGCGCACTGTAATGACTTCATCGACGATCGGTTTGCTGTCGGCGTCCAGAATGACCAGATTGGTCGAACCGTAGCTCTTGCCGGTGACGACAACCGTGTTGTCGTCGAACAGCGAGACGTCCGCTATGAACGGGTTGCCAACGATCACGGCAGACGCGCCATCTTCAATCCGGAAGATTTTCGCACGATCCACTGTCACCATTACCGGTCCGTCCTGAGCCATTGCGGTGCTTGCTTGAACTGCCAACACAAGCACGCCAGTCCATCTGATTAGGTTCATAAACATGCTTATGAATACTCCATTCGTGTCGATCCTTTCGAGATGATGCCGCAAACGTGGTGAACGATCTGCTAACGCCGCGAAAATTAGAAAACACTGACTTTATTGTCAGGGGGCTGGTTGCGTTCGAATTGTTTTGAGATGATTTTCGAAACAGTTCCGAAGAAACTGCGCGCGAGAGAATGGAATCGGCCGTCTATTCGAGCGGCTTGAAAGTATGCGTTGGCAGAAGGTTGGCAAACTACACTCTCGCCTTTGAAAAGAATTACTCAGAAATAAGAAAAATTAGAAAATATAAAGAAAAACGGATTTCGTTTATAATAATACTTCAATACTATGTATGCATTAACTATTTTTTATCTATACCAAATTTTAACTATAGTTAAACATATCACGATTAATGCTGGTTTCTGTGGTCGCTTTAACTGGTTGGAAAGCTCTGAGCCCTAAGGTGAGTTCATGTTCGAACGGACCAAAAAAAGATCCGGCGAACTTGAAGCTGTCAACTCAGTGGTACTTGGAGCAAATACAATGAAATCTCTTATGAACCGTTTCGCTAAAGACGAATCTGGCGCAACTGCAATTGAATACGGCCTGATCGCTGGTCTTCTGTCCATCGTCATCATCGCCGCTGTTGCACTGGCCGGTACGTCCCTGACTGCCGTATTCAGCAACATCGCTGGCAAGCTCGACGATTCGATCAAGTAATCGTCGAACGACTTTACGGCACCTGGTCAGGTGCTCTGAAACGAAAACGGGCGGTTTACCGCCCGTTTTTTGTTGGCCTGTCCGTCTTTCGTTAACCTGGCCTGCCTAAAATCGACCCGACGAAACAAGAAACGGGTGCTTCATGCTCGAAGCTGCACTTTTGGTCGTATTTCCGATGCTGGTCGCCTTCGGCGGGGCGTCGGATCTGTTGACCATGACCATTCGGAACCGGGTTTCGATCCTGCTGATCGTAGGATTCGTCGCGTTGTCCCTTGCGAGCGGACTGCCGCTGGTAGCCTGGGGGACGCACGGGCTCGGCGCGCTTGTCGTGTTTCCGGTGTGTTTTTTGTTCTGGACGCTTGGCTGGATGGGCGGCGGTGATGCGAAGTTCCTGACCGCGATGGCCCTTTGGATCGGCTTCACGCCCGAACTTGCCGGCTTTGTTCTGCTCGTGTCGGTCTACGGAATGTTCCTGACGATGGGTCTGCTCTATATGAGGACCAACGTCGTTCTGCCCAACGCGCTCGCAAGACAGGAATGGATTGTGCGGCTGCATGACAGGAAAAGCGGGATCCCCTATGGAATCGCGATCGCGATTGCAGGTTTGCAGATCTATCCGATGACCACCTGGTTCCAGATGATCGGTACCGGTTACTAGGGGTACTTTCCGATGCCGCGGAAAGCCCACCTATATATATAGCGTCTTCACAGCCCCCCGATTGCCGCAAGAAACTGCCTTCACATTTGCGCCGGTTCTTTTTTCAGGCCGCTTCGCCAACTCCGTATGGCTTTGAACCGCCCAAGAGCGGTGTTGCGGGATCTGCAAGACAAGGTGAATTGCCCCGTACGCACTTCCGGCTGCGCGGATCGGCACAGTCGAACCCGTCTTTATGTTCGGAAACTGTTCCCGCGGTAGAGGTGAGCCCGTCCCGGGCTTGGCGCGCTCAACGCCCCCTTGATACGATGCCGCGACCGATTCCCTGGCTTGGACTGAGCCCGCACCCGGCTGAATCCTTCCCGGGAAACCGCATTTGTTGACGTAAATGCCGTTTTGTCGGCCATGCGTGCTCCGGCCGAGCTGATTGTGTTCGAAGAAAACTGTTGAAGAATGGTGCGCTCATGGCCGCGTATTCGGTCCAATTCGTTCTCATTTTCGCAAATTGAAAGCGATTTAGACGTTTTTTAGTAAAGTTAACGGAAATTAACCAAAAACTTCTACTCCTGGTTAACCATGTTTTGACCAATTACCCGTCATCCTATGCTCACAAAACGCATTTGCGCACAGGATCATTGGGTTTTTGCCATGAAATTCGCTCGAATCTTAGTACTGGTCGTCGCGGTGGTAGCAGGGCTGCTGGCATTTCGTATGGTCATGTTGTCAGGTGGCGGCGAACCCGCTCCACAAATTGTTCAGGCACCTGTCGAGACATCGAAGGTGAAGGTTCTGGTCGCGGAAGTCGACATTCCGCTCGGCGGGAAGCTGACCAATGACAATTTCGCCTGGGCCGACTGGCCAGAGGAGGCGCTGCCGAGGGGGTCGGTCACCAAGACAACCGACCCGACCGCGGAAAAGGAATTTCTGGGCCGAATCGCCAAGGCGCCGATTTTCGCCGGCGAACCGATCCGGCCGGAGCGTCTGATCAATACCGACAAGGGCTTCATGTCGGCGATCCTGCCGAAGGGCAAGCGCGCGATCGCAGTGAGCGTGGAAGAAGAGACGACCGCCGGCGGCTTCATCCTGCCGGGTGACAAGGTGGACCTCATCCTGACGCGGAACCTCGACGACATCGTCTTCAGCGAGACGATCCTGGAAAACAAGCGGGTCCTGGCGATCGACGCGACCACGGCTGGCGAACAGGACCAGAAGAACCTGTCGCCCAAGAAGACGGCCACCCTGGAGCTGACGCTCGCTGAATCGGAAATTGTCGCACAGGCGCAGCAGACAGGAACGATTTCCCTTGCTTTGCGCAGTGCACAGGACTCGGCGGACGACGCCGAAGAAGACAAAAGCCGCCGTAACGATGTGAGTTACGTGAAGTACGGCATCACCAGCAAGAAGGTCTCGAGATGAAACCGGATCTGACGAGGACCTCAAGCATGAGGGGCGCGATGAAAAACCAAATTCTCAGATTTGCAGCCGCTGCTGCAATCCTGGCGGCCTTCCTTTCGGCAACGGTGCCGGCAGCGCAGGCACAAAGCAATTTTCCCAGCCAGGTCCATGTTGCTGCAGGTGAACGTGCAAGCGGGCGGATCCTGAATGTCGGTATCGGCCGCTCGGTGGTCATCAATCTGGCGGAAGACGCGGCGGATGTCCTGATCTCCAACCCGGAAATCGCCGATGCGGTGCTCAGAACGCCGCGGCGGATCTTCGTTCTCGGAAACACGGCCGGGCAGGCCAGACTGGTCCTGTTCAGCCGCAGTGGCCGCGAACTGGCAAGCTTTGATATCCGCGTGGAAAGCGACACCTCGGATTTGGCCAGGATCATCCGGAAACTGATCCCAGGCTCGAACATCTCCGCTGAATCGGTCAACGGCAACGTCATCCTGAGCGGCACTGCGAGAAGCACGCTGGAGGCGCAGCAGGCAGCCGACATCGCGGCGCGTTTCCAGGGCGATGACAACGCGACGGACGTCGTCAATCTCATTACCGTCGAAGGCAAGGATCAGGTTCATCTGAAAGTGACCGTTGCCGAGGTCGAGCGGTCGATCATCAAGCAGCTCGGTGTCCAGTTCAACGGCAGTGTCGGTACCGGGAACTTCACGCCGAACTTCAGCAACCAGCCGGGCTTCAACGTCAACCCGTCGATCGTCAACCAGGCCACCGCAGGTGTCAGTTTCCTGAGCGGCGCGGCGTCGATCAACGCTGAGATCGAGGCCCTGCAGAGAGAAGGTGTCATCCGGACCCTCGCGGAACCGACGCTGACAGCCATTTCCGGCGAAAATGCAAGCTTCCTGGCAGGTGGTGAATTCCCGATCCCGATTGCCCAGGAAGACAACACGGTCACCGTCGAATTCAAGAAATTCGGTGTCGGCCTGGACTTCACACCGGTGGTTCTTTCGGAAGGCCGCATCAGCCTGCGCGTCCTGACGGAGGTGAGCGAGCTCAGCAATGAAGGTGCAGTGAGCGCCGGCGGCATCACCATCTCCGCGCTGAAGGTTCGGCGGGCCGAATCAACGGTGGAACTGCCGTCGGGCGGTACGCTGGTGATGGCAGGACTGCTGCAGGAATCCTACCAGCAGTCCATCGAAGGCATTCCCGGACTGATGCAGATCCCGATCCTGGGAGCCCTCTTCAAGAGCCGTGACTTCCTGCGCGATCAGACGGAGCTGACGGTCTTCGTGACACCTTACGTCGTCCGCCCGATCGCACGGAACAAGGTCGTACGGCCGGACAAGAACCTGATGCCGCCGTCGGACGCGGAGACGATCTTCCTGAACCGGCTAAACAAAATCTTCAATCCGACGGGTGACGTGGTTCAGAGCGAGTACCACGGCCAGGTCGGCTTTATCTACAAGTGAGGACGGACGGATGAAGACGAAAAAGACAGTCCGGTTATCTGCCGCATCCAAATCCCTCCTCCTGTTCGCAGGGTGCCTGGTTGTCGCAGGCTGCCAGAACAGGACCCAGAGCAACGCGGAATTGCTCGCCTCTCACGACTATCGGTACAGGCATCCGATCGTCATCACGGAGGAGCCGGAGACGCTGGACCTGCCGATCGGGCAGAACACGCGCAATCTGTACGGTCCGATCGAAGGCACGATCACGGCATTTGCCGTCGAATCCCGCAGAAAGGGAAATGGGGCCGTTGAAATTCTCGTGCCCTCGGGTGGTGCCAACGAAGCCGCCGTTCACGCGGTGACCGGAGACATCAGGCACGCATTGCAGCGTGGTGGCGTCAGCCGGTCCCGGATCTCGACGCGGACCTACGCGGTACAGGATCCCAAGGCCGAAGCGCCGATCCGCCTGTCCTATGCGGCGATGCAGGCAACCGCCGGACCTTGCGGGGCCTGGCCGAAAAATATCGGCGGCGGCATCGGCGAAAACACCGAATACGAAAACTTCGGTTGTGCGACACAATCGAACCTCGCGGCGATGGTCGACAATCCTTCGGACCTGCTGACGCCGCGGGCGTCTACTCCGGCTGATCAGGCACGGCGCGCCGTCGTGATCGAAAACTACCGCACGGGTTCCAACACCACCAGCACATACACTGAGGGTGTCGGCGCGGAAGTCTCAGAATAGGTGGAAGCATGAGCACGAACGCAGAACTACAGGACACGCCGGGCTATCTCGATCCTATGTCGGAACCTGCTGAAAACCAGTACGCAGGGGCTGAGGATACGGCGAATATCGGATCTGTGCCGAGGATTACCGTGCACGGCTTCTGCCTGACCGATGCGACCATGCACATGGCCGAAACGGCGATGGAAGACCGCCGGATGGCGAAGGCGCATCTCAAGCTGGAAATGGGCGGCATACCCGCGGCCATCGACGTCTTCGCCCAGGCACCGACGCCCAACCTGATCATGGTGGAGACCAACGGGCAGCGCGAAGAGCTCCTGACCAGTCTCGATCAGCTGGCCGAGTATTGCGACGCGGGCACGAAGGTGATCGTGATCGGCAACATGAACGACGTTCTTCTCTACCGCGAGCTGATCGCGCGCGGCGTGAGCGAATATCTGATCAGTCCCGTGAATGTCTATCAGTTGATCGGCGCGATCGCGGAGTTGTACGCGGATCCCGAATCCGAACCTCTGGGCCGGACGACCGCGTTTTTCGGCATAAAGGGCGGTTGCGGATCGTCCACCATCGCACACAACTGCGCATGGGTGCTGGGACGCAATTTCCAGAGTGAAGTCGTCGTCACGGATCTCGACCTGCCGTTCGGAACGGCGGGCCTGGACTACAACCAGGATCCGCTGCAGGGGGTCTTTGAAGCGATTTCCTCGCCCGACCGTCTGGATGAAACATATCTCGACCGCATCCTTTCCAAGTGCAGCGAGCATCTGAGCTTGCTGGCAGCACCGGCCACGCTGGAAAGAACGTATGACCACAGCGAAAAGTCGTTCGAGCTGTTGTTTGAAACGATGCGCGCCAGTGTGCCCAACGTCGTGCTTGACGTTCCGCATACCTGGAACGCCTGGGTCAAGAATACGCTTTTGAATGTGGACGAGATCGTTCTCGTGGCGGAACCCGATCTGGCCAATCTGCGCAATGCGAAAAATGCCGTCGACATGCTGAAGCAACTGCGTCCCAATGACCGTGCGCCGCATCTCGTCATGAACAAGGTCAATGTTCCCAAGCGGCCGGAAATCAAGCCGGACGAGTTTGCAAGTGCCCTCGGGCTCACGGTCCAGGCGGCCATTCCCTTTGAGCCGCACCTGTTCGGAACAGCGGCGAACAACGGCCAGATGATCAGTGAAATGGACGGAAAGCACGCCGTGGCTCGTCAGTTCGACGACCTCGCAAATGCCATTTCCGGCAAGGTTCAGCCGCCGAAGGTGACGCGGTCTGGGCTAGGTGGCTTGTTTTCTAAATTGAAACGAAAGTCCGGTTAACTGGTTCGTAAGCGGAGCTGAAAGATCGCTATGTTTGGAAGACGCGGCAATTCATCGTCTGGAGCGCAGACAGCACGTCCGGAAGGCGTCCCCGGGGGCGCACCGGAACCGTCTGCGGAAACGCCAACTCCGGCCCCGTCCGTTGAGCCGGAAGCCCAGGCCAAGCCCGCGGAGAGCGAAAAGGCACCCGCTCCGGCAGCTGCGCCTGCAGCGGCGCCTGCGCCGGCACCGGAAGCCAAGGCACCTGCGCCCGCACCGAAAAAGAAGAACAACGAATATTACGAAACCAAGGCGCAGATCTTCAACGCACTTGTCGAAGCGATCGACCTGTCGCAGCTGGCCCGTCTCGACGCCGAAGATGCCCGTGACGAGATCCGGGACGTCGTCAACGACATCATCGCCCTGAAAAATGTCATCATGTCCATCGCCGAGCAGGAAGACCTGCTGGAGGACATCTGCAACGACGTTCTGGGCTATGGGCCGCTGGAACCGCTTCTTGCGCGCGACGACATCGCCGACATCATGGTGAACGGGGCGCACACGGTCTATATCGAGACTGCGGGCAAGGTCGAGCAGACGGGCGTGAACTTCCGCGACAATGCCCAGCTGATGAATATCTGTCAGCGGATCGTGAGCCAGGTCGGCCGCCGCGTCGATGACGCGAGCCCGATCTGTGACGCGCGCCTGCCCGACGGTTCTCGCGTGAACGTGATTGCGCCGCCGCTTTCGATCGACGGTCCCGCGCTCACCATTCGTAAGTTCAAGAAGGACAAGCTCACCCTCGACCAGCTCACCAAGTTCGGCTCGATAACCCCGGAAGGGGCGACGATCCTCCAGATCATCGGGCGCTCACGGTGTAACGTCCTGATTTCCGGCGGTACCGGTTCGGGCAAGACGACACTCCTGAACTGTCTGACCGCCTATATCGAGAGCACCGAGCGCATCATCACATGCGAGGACTCCGCGGAACTTCAGCTCCAGCAGCCTCACGTCGTGCGCCTTGAGACACGTCCGCCCAATCTGGAAGGTGAGGGCGAGATCACGATGCGCGATCTCGTGAAGAACTGTCTGCGTATGCGTCCTGAGCGCATCATCGTGGGCGAGGTGCGCGGACCGGAAGCCTTCGACCTGCTGCAGGCCATGAACACGGGTCACGATGGTTCGATGGGAACGCTTCACGCCAACTCGCCCCGCGAAGCCCTTTCCAGGCTTGAATCCATGATCACGATGGGTGGCTTCTCGCTGCCGTCCAGAACGCTCCGGGAAATGATCGTCTCGTCGATCGACGTTGTCGTTCAGGCCGC
Organism: Roseibium sp.; assembly: GCF_965232425.1. Classification (GTDB taxonomy): domain Bacteria; phylum Pseudomonadota; class Alphaproteobacteria; order Rhizobiales; family Stappiaceae; genus Roseibium. The sequence continues at coordinate 1,200,454 of NZ_OZ246971.1, read as the reverse complement.
CCGCCTGCGCGACGGATCCCGCCGTATCACCCATGTGACCGAAGTGGTTGGCATGGAAGGTGACATCATCACGACGCAGGACGTCTTCCTCTACGACATTGTCGGTGAAGATCCGAATGGACGCATCATCGGCCGCCACCGTTCCACCGGGATTGGACGGCCGAAATTCTGGGAGCGTGCGCGTTATTTTGGCGAGGAATCGCGTTTGGCACAGGCACTCGATGCTGCCGAACTGCCTGACTATGTAGCGGAATGAGAAGCGGATGTCCGGATTTGAAGACTTTTTGACCCCACAGGTGACCGGGATCGCCGTAGCGCTTCTCGTCATGTTCGCCGTCGGCGGTTTGATTTTCAGCCTGTTCGCGCCCTCGCTTTCCGGAACGAAACGCCGCGACCAGCGCATGCTGGCGGTGGCGGCACGGCCGCAATCTGAAAAACAGCGGAAGCAGATCCGGGACAATGACCGGCGCAAGAAGTCGATCCAGGATCAGCTGAAGGACTTCGAGGAAAGGCAGAAGGCCAAGCACCACCGGCAGCAGAAAGTGTCGCTGAAGGTCAAGATGGAGCAGGCGGGCCTTGGCTGGGAGATGAAGCATTTCGTCATTTTCAGCATCTTCTCCTGCCTGATCTTCCTCGTGGTCGGGTTCGTTGCCAGCGGCAACCTCTGGATCACGTTCGCGGCCGGCTTCGCCGGTGCTCTCGGCTTTCCGCGCTGGTATGTCGGCAACAAGCGCAAGCGCCGCTTCAACCAGTTCCTGGCGGAATTGCCCAACGGTGTGGATATCATCGTGCGCGGCGTGAAGGCGGGCCTGCCGCTTGCGGACTGTATCAAGGTGGTTGCCCGCGAATCCCGCGAGCCGGTGGCAACCGAATTCCGCAAGATCACCGAAACCCAGGTCATGGGCCTTTCCCTTGCAGATGCCGTTGCCAAGCTGCCAGAACGTGTACCGGTCGCGGAGGCCAACTTCTTCGCGATCGTGGTCGCCATTCAGCAAAAGGCCGGTGGCGGTCTGGCCGAAGCGCTCGGAAACCTGTCCAAGGTTCTGCGCGGCCGCAAATCGCTCAAGGGTAAGATCCAGGCACTGAGCTCGGAAGCCAAGTCGTCAGCGATGATCATCGGCGCGATGCCGTTCGGTGTTGGCGGCATCATCTACCTGATTGCGCCGGACTACATCAGCCTGCTGTTCACCACCACGGGTGGCAACATCATCATCGGCGGATGCCTCTTCTGGATGTTCATCGGCATCATGGTCATGCGTCACATGATCAACTTCGACTTTTAAGGGGGCGGCATGGATCTGGAATCAATTGCATCGAGCCAGTTTCTTGCAGGGTTGCTCGCCATGGTCGCGGTCACCGGCACGATCTTCTCGCTGGTGGCACCCATCCTGTCGCGGGACACGCTGAAGACCCGCATGAAGTCGGTCGCCCTGGAGCGCGACAAGCTGCGCGCCAAGGAGCGCGCACGGTTGCAGGCCAACCAGCAACAGGACGCTCGCGCGTCCCTTCGCAATCAGCCGAAGGCTCAGATGAAGAGCCTGGTCGACCAGCTCAACCTGAGGGAAATGCTTTCCGATGAAAGCACGAACGACAAGTTGAGAATGGCCGGCTATCGCGGTACTGCGCCGCTCTACTATTACCTGACGGCGCGCGTTGCCATTCCGGTCGTGCTGCTGGTCATTGCGCTGTTCTATTCGCTCGTGGTTATCCCGGACTGGTTGCCGACGGTGACCAAGGTGTGCCTGTCCATTGCGGTCGCCGGCGTCGGCGCGTTTCTGCCGAACCTGTTCCTTAAGAACAAGATCGACAAGCGCAAGCTCAACATCCAGCGTGCCTGGCCGGATGCGCTCGACCTCATGCTGATCTGCGTCGAATCGGGCATGTCCATCGAGGGCGCCTTTCAGAAGGTCGCTGAAGAGGTCGGGATCCAGTCAGTCGACCTGGCCGAGGAATTGTCGCTGACGACAGCCGAGCTGTCCTATCTCAGCGAACGCCGCACGGCATACGAAAACCTTGCCAAACGCACGGGTGTGGATGGTGTCAAGAACGTGATGATGGCGCTTGTTCAGGCAGAACGGTACGGTACGCCGGTCGGCACCGCCATTCGCACGATGGCGGACGATACGCGCGAGCAGCGCATGCTGTTCGCCGAACAGAAAGCTGCGTCCTTGCCGCCGAAGCTGACGGTTCCGATGATCATTTTCTTCCTGCCGGTCCTGTTCTTCATCATCATGAGCCCGGCGGTCATGCAGGTCATGGACCTGGAAGGTTTCTGAAGATCAAAAAGGGGGCCCGAACCGGCCCGCTGAAATGCACAAGTACGAAAAACCCCGCCGGTATCTGATGACCGGCGGGTTTTTTCGTTTTTGCCGTCCTGTTCTTCGTCCGAAGTGACTTGTCAATCCGGCAGCGGAATCCGACAACTGCCGGGGATGTCATGACAACGGCGAAGGAGATCGACATGATCGAAGCCCCTCCAATCCTCACGATCAAGGCCTCGATGAGGCGGCCGACGGAGCAGCAGATCGCGTCTTTTCAGGATGTATCGACCGGATTTGTGGTCGATGCGCTTCACGGCGGAGGCGCCTTGTCGCGCAACATCGCGCCCGTCGGATTTGGACGGGACCTGGACTGCGTTGCGGCGGGACCGGCACTCACCGCCGATTGCGGCGCTGCCGACGTGCTGGCCGCATTCGCCGCGCTCAAATACATTCGGCCCGGCGATATCGTGGTCTCTGCCTTTGCAGCTCACACCGGTTGCGCCGCCGGTGGCGATGGTCTCGTCGGCATGATGAGGAATTGCGGGGCGGCGGGGTTCGTTACCGATGGCCCGATGCGCGACTACACCGGAATCGTGAAGGTCGGCCTTCCGGTCTGGTGCGCCGGCATAACGCCGGCATCGCCGCACATGTCAGGACCCGGAACCGTCGGCATGCCGGTCCAGATCGGCGGACAGGAGGTGGAGACGGGGGACATGATCGTTGCCGACCGGGATGGCGTGGTGGTCGTCCCGTTCGAAAGACTGGACGATGTCATTGCCAGCCTTGAAAAAGTGCGCGCGGCAGAACACGCGCAGGACGAAAGGGTAGCCGCCGGAATGCGTGTCCCCGACTGGGTCGGGGACCTGCTGGAAAGCGATCGGGTACGGATCACGGACTAGGCGATGGACCCATAAATGAGGGGGAAGACGGGTGCTGCCGCTCGCAGGTCTGCGTCAGCTGCGCTGACGGCTCTGCATCATCGTCTGCAGATAGGCGATATTCGCCTTGGCCTGCCGCGGATCAAGCTCGGAGGTGGCAACCTCGACGGCTTCTTCGACTTTTCCCTGAATGCCCAGAACGAGCGCCAGGTTCTGGCGTACGCGGCTATCCGCACCGGGCAGGCTGGCGGCGCGTCTCAGGGTGTATTCGGCGTCTGGCAGCTTGTTCGACAGGAGATAGGACAGTCCGAGATTGTTCAAGAGGCTCGGGTCGTCCGGCGCGATCTTGAGCGCCTGCTTGTAAAGGCTGCGTGCCTTTTCATGCTTGCCTGTCTGGTCGTAGATCGCGGCTTCCGCCGACATGATCTTCCAGTCGGGCAGGTCGGGCCGCTGTGCGCGGCGGAGCACGTTGAGGGCTTCGTCAAACCGGCCGTTCATCGCAAGGATCTTGCCATAGGCGGAGGCAATCTCGCGGTCTTTCTGGTGCGCGATGACGCCTGCTCTCAGCACTGCCAGTGATTGTTCGATCTGGCCGTTCTGGTTGAGCGCGTTGGCGTAGCCGAGCACCGCGGTCCGGTTGCTGCGGTCTTTTTCGTAGGTCTTGGCCCATTTGGAGACTTCCGCCCGCGCCAGGTTTGAGCCCGGGCTGACGGTGTGCGTGCCGTTGGCAGGAGAATAGGTGCCGGTATTGGACTTGTTCGACGCGCATCCGGTTACCAGCGCAAGTGCGGTCAAGGCCACGAGCGCAGACGCCACTCTGTTGCGGCGTGAGACGGATCCTGTTCTGGGCGCTTGCATTTTCAACATCCTTGTTGTCCGCAGCTGTGAAGGTCCCTTAGAGAAATAAATAATTAACCCTAATGGATGGTTAAGCACCGTTGCGATTTGCAAGAAAGGTGGGCGAATTTACACCCGTATTGCGTCTTTCGCGAAGGCGGCTTACCTGTGGAGACCGGCAATCCCGTTTCATGGAGTTTCAAACGTGCGCGAATCCCTGGTCCGCAAGTCCGACATGCCCAACGCAACCCCGATCATTGCGGTCACGGAGGCGACGCTTGACAGCACTCTTTCAGAGCTCGGGGACAGTGCAGGCCAATGGTGCAGTTTCAATGCATTCACGGGCAAACCCGCGTCCTCATTGCTGATCCCCGGGGCCGAAAGGCATGGCACAGCGGTTCTGTTCGGCGTTGAAGACAGCGGCTTGCCGCACCCCTTTGCGCTTGGCGCGCTCGTCAAAAGCCTGCCGAAAGGGGACTACGCCCTTGCAGACGGGTTCCCCGATCCGGACCAGGCCGCGCTCGGGTTCGGCCTGTCGTCCTATCGCTTCGAGCGCTACCTGAAGCCGTCCGGCAAGGTTTCCCGGCTGGGCGTCGGCACGGATGTCGATCTGGACCGGATCGGCATCATTCTGGATGGCGTGCAGCTGGCGCGCGATCTGATCAACACGCCCGCGAATGACCTGGGTCCGGAGGAACTGGCTGCTGCTGTCGCCGATCTTTTTCAGAAGCATGGCGGCGCGGGGCACATTGTCGTGGGCGAGGATCTGCTGACGCAGGATTTCCCGATGGTGCACGCGGTCGGGCGTGCCAGCTCCAGGGCGCCGCGCCTTGCCGATTTCACGTGGGGCAAGGACACCGATCCCAAGGTGACGCTTGTCGGCAAGGGGGTCGTCTTCGATACGGGCGGTCTCAATCTCAAGCCGGGCAACTCCATGTCGCTGATGAAAAAGGACATGGGCGGAGCGGCAAACGTCCTGGGTCTTGCTTCGATGATCATGGCGGCCGGGCTGCCCGTGCGTTTGCGTGTTATTGTCCCCTGCGTCGAAAATGCCGTTGCCGGTAGCGCCTTCCGTCCGGGTGACGTGCTGGCGAGCCGCAAGGGGTTGAGCGTGGAGATCGGCAACACCGATGCGGAAGGCCGGCTCATACTGGGCGACGCGCTTGCGCTCGCAGACGAGGAAACGCCGGATCTCATGATCGACATGGCAACGTTGACCGGTGCGGCGCGCGTTGCCCTCGGACCGGATCTGCCGCCTTTCTACACGCATGACGAGGGCCTTGCCGATGACATTGCCGTCGTTTCGGAAGCCTCGGCCGATCCCCTGTGGCGTCTGCCGCTCTGGCAGCCCTACATGAAGTATCTCGACAGCAAGGTTGCGGACATCAATCACATCAACACGTCCGGCACCGGCTTTGCCGGCTCGATCACCGCCGCCCTGTTCCTGTCGCGCTTTGTCGAGAACACGGAGAGCTGGGTGCATTTCGACATCTACGGATGGGCACCTGCGGACAAGCCCGGCAAGACGGCAGGTGGCGATACGCAGGGCATCAGGTGTCTCTTCGACGTCATCTCCGAGCGATATGCCACCTCACAATAACGGGTCCGAAACGTTTTTGTGTTTCGATACCCATGGCCAAGGAGTAAAATCGGTTCGGTCATGGTTGTCGACATACGCGCCTCTCAGGCACTGAAATTGTTGCATGAAGTCAACCTGGCGCTGGTGCGGGACAGCGAGCAGGACCTGTCGGCGCGCCAGTTGACGATCCTCCTGACGGTCTATCTCGAGCCGCCGCCGCACACGGTGCGCGGTCTTGCCGCCAAGCTGAACGTAACCAAGCCGGCCATCACCCGGGCACTTGACACGCTCGGCGGTCTCCGGCTGCTGTCGCGCAAGCGCGACGAGGCCGACAAGCGCAACGTGATCATCACGCGTACGGTCGAGGGCGCTCTTTACCTCGAACACCTGGGCGATCTCGTGGTAGACAAGGCCCGGGAACTCCCCCGATAGCCGTCACATGCCTGTTTGGAAACCGATTTGAAAATGAAAAACCTGTTCGACCGCCGCCTTCACCCGGTCCGCCTCGATCTGGCGGCACTGGATTATCAGGGGCGGGTCGAAGCCGAGCGCTTCGTCGAGGGCGAGGTTCTGCAGGTAACGGCCGACAGTCTCGCCATGCGGCCGGACCCCCGGCCGGATTGTCCCATCGATACCGAGGTCCTTTGCGGTGAGTGGATGACCGTCTACGAGAAGACCGCGGAAGGCTGGGCGTGGGGTCAACTGGACACGGACGGATATGTCGGCTGGATTTCTTCGGACGGACTGGGACCGGTGAAGGCGGCAACGCACCGGGTTCGGGCGCTTCGAACCTATCGCTATCCGGGCCCGGATCTGAAGTTCCCGCCGCTGGGCTTTCTCTCGATCGGCTCGAAGGTGACGGTCGTCGGCGAAACGGAAACGCGCGGGTTGACATATGCGCTGTTGAGCGACGGCTCGGCGGTTGTCGGCAAGCATCTGGTCGGCCTTGACGACGTTGCGACGGACTGGGTCGGCGTTGCCGAGGAAATGCTGGGCACCCCGTACCTGTGGGGAGGGCGCACCAGTGTGGGGCTGGATTGCTCAGCGCTTGTCCAGCTGGCCGCGCAGGCCGGTGGTATCGACATCCCGCGCGACAGTGACATGCAGGAACACAATGCCGGGCATGAAATCCCGCACGATGATCCATCGGCTTTCCGGCGCGGGGATCTCGTGTTCTGGAAGGGGCATGTCGGGATTGTCACCGGACCCAACATGCTACTGCATGCAAACGGGTTTACGATGACGGTCGCCTACGAGCCGCTCGACAGCGCGGTCGAGCGTATTGCTGCGACGGAATGGGGCGCGGTCACCAACGCCCGCCGGCTGGACACGCCCTGACGGATTTGGCTGGGGTTCGGACCTAGGCTTTCGGAGCCAGCGACAGCTGCGGCTCACGGGGCTCGGCCACCTCTTCGCGTTGCGCTTCCGCTTCTCCGAGCTCCAGGTCCTCGATCTTGCGGCTCCGCTTGGTGATCTTGTCTGTAGAGATGAGGATCTGGTCGATATCCTTGTTCGCCTGCGCGAAATGGGACTGCAGCTTGCCGACCCGGTCGTTGAGACGGCCGACATCCGTAATCAGGTGACCGACTTCCGCCTGGATGAGATGCGCCTGTTCACGCATCTTGGCATCCCGCAGGACCGACTGGATCACCTGGATCGACAGCATCAGCAGCGACGGTGACACGATCACCACCCGGGACCGGTGTGCCTTCTGGATCAGGTCTTCGAAGCCCTCGTTCAGCTCCGCGAATACGCTTTCGGACGGAACAAACAGGAACGCCGTGTCCTGTGTTTCGCCCGGCAGAAGATATTTCTCGCTGATGTCCTGAATGTGTTTGGCAAAGTCCCGGCGGAACTGGGACTGCGCGTATTTCAGCTGTTCCTCCGTTTCCGCGTTGCGCAGGAGGTTGAAGGCCTCGAGCGGAAACTTCGCATCGATTGCCAGGGACGGTGCGCCGTTCGGCATGTGAATGAGGCAATCCGGGCGGCTGTTGTTGGAAAGCGTCGCCTGGAACGAGTAAGTGCTGGGCGCCATCTGGTCCTGGATGATCGCTTCCATCCGGCCCTGCCCGAAGGCACCCCGCGTCTGCTTGTTCGACAGGATCGCCTGCAGCTGGCCGACCTGCCCGGACAGGTCGGTGATGGTTCGCTGTGCCCGGTCAATGACTGCGAGACGCTCGTGCAACTGCCTCAGGCCGTCCTGGGTTTTCTTGGTCGTGTCGGACATGGACAGGCCGAGCTTGTGCCCCATGCCGTCGAGACGTTCGTTGACGGCGCGCATCATGTCAGACTGGCGCGTGCCGAAGACTTCCGCCATCGTCTGCATGCGGCCCGTCATTTCGCCCTGGGATTTCAGAAGCTGCGACAGATGGCTTTCCAGTTCGTGGATACGCTCCGTCGCGGCACTGTCCGCGTCCGCGCGTTCGCGGATCTGGCGCATGGTCTTCAGTACCAGCCAGACAATCAACGCAAGCAGGAACAGGCCGCCCGCAATGGCAGCCTCAAGCGCCGTCACCGGACGGCCACTCACCTCAAACAGAATCTCGTTCATGAAACAAACATAGAACGATTCGGTCGCAAGGCACATCCGCAACCGGATCCGGAAACGTTGAAAACACGCCTGAAGCCCTTGATTTCCGCGTTGACCCCCGCCGCGCTTTTGCCTATGTCAGGCGCATGACAAAACGCCCGATCATTACAATCCCGGACCCGGTCCTGCGCGAGGTCTGTACGCCGATCTCGACGGTCGACGATGACATCCGCGCGCTCTCCGACGATATGCTGGAGACCATGTACGATGCCCCCGGTATCGGTCTGGCGGCGAGCCAGATCGGCATTCTGAAGCGCATGTTCGTGCTGGACGTCGCAAAGGAAGATGCGCCCAAGGAACCGATGGTTTTCATCAATCCGGAGATCGTCTGGTCGAGCGAAGACATGTCGGTCTATCAGGAAGGCTGCCTGTCGATCCCGGAATATTTCGAGGATGTCGAACGCCCGGCCGAGGTGACCGTGCAGTTTCTCGACCGGGACGGCGCGCAGAAGGAGATCAGGGCCGACGGATTGCTGGCGACCTGCATTCAGCACGAGCTTGACCATCTCAACGGGAAACTGTTCATTGATTACCTGTCGAAGCTGAAGCGCGACCGGGTCGTCAAGAAATTCACCAAGCAGGCAAAACTCGCCGGCAAGATCTGACAGCGGAAAGGGGAGCGGACGTATGGATCAGGAACTGTTCCTGAAGACCTTTGCCGCGCTCTTTGCGATCATGAGCCCGATCGCCAATCTGCCGGTCTTTCTCGCCCTGACCTCGGACCGCGGACCTGCGTTCGAACGTAAGGTCGCCTTCACGTTGCTGATCAGCCTGTCCGCGGGCGCACTGGTGATCGGCCTGACCGGCGACATCATCCTCAAGGTCTTCGGCATCAGCCTCGATGCCTTCCGCCTTGCCGGCGGTTTCCTGATCCTCCTGATCGCACTTGACCTCATTCGCGGCCAGAGCACCCCGGTGCATCACGGATCAGACAAGGAAAAGGCGAACATGAAGGCGCAGGACAATCCGGCGATCTACCCGTTGACCGTGCCGATCCTGCTTGGCCCCGGGTCGATCTCGACCATGATCATCTTTCGCGGGCAGGTGCACGACTTCAGTCAGGAAATCGCCTATATCGCCGCCGTCGCCGCGTCGATCGCCGTCCTGATCGCAACCTTTTTCTCCGCCCCGTTTCTGCAGCGGTTTCTCGGCGAAACCGCAAACAGCGTCATGAGCCGCCTCATGGGCATGATCCTCGCCGCCATCGCAATGGAAATGATGACGGACAGTCTCAAGGTGCTGTGGCCCGGTCTGGCTTAGGCTTCGACGGAGTTGCCTGTCCCCGGCCCGCGTTGCCTTTGGCGGGGATGACAAACTGTTGGAAAAGTTTGTCATTCCGGACAAGTGCAGCGCAAGCTGCGCGCCGATCCGGAAACCAGGGGTATTTCGCGCCGAAGGCGCGACTTATTGGTGGTACCGACAAGAGTGTTCGCCTCGCTCACACCGGCTTCGCCGCCCCGGTCTCGAACCGGGGCCTGTTTGGGCTGAACACCGGAGGTCCCGGATCAGGTCCGGGACGGCGCAGCAGAAAAGTTCATTCAGAATCAGTGCGCAGGCTTGCTGCGCTTGGCCGGGATGACACCTTTGGAAGAGCGACACCTTTATTTTGCGAGCGATTGCACTTGGAAAGAAGTCCGTTTTCGTCGGTAGCCACCTGCGCACTTGCCCGCAGCGGCTTAAGGCGCAATAAGGGGCGCGAAACTCGGGATTAACGGTGAAGCTCAAAGGAGCCACATGTCTCTTCGCGTCGTCTTTATGGGTACACCTGAATTTTCGGTGCCGACCCTCATGGAAATCGTCGGACAGGGGCATGACGTCATTGCCTGCTATTCGCAGCCACCACGGCCGGCTGGCAGGGGCATGGACCTGAAGAAGTCCCCGGTCCACGAGGCCGCCGAGTCCTTCGCCATCCCGGTCTTTACGCCGAAGAGCCTGAAGGACGCTGAAGAGCAGGAAAAGTTCGCCTCGCTGGACGTGGATGTTGCCGTCGTCGTCGCCTATGGCCTTCTGCTGCCGAAAGCGGTGCTCGACGCTCCGCAATACGGCTGCCTCAACCTGCACGCCTCGATGCTGCCGCGTTGGCGTGGCGCTGCCCCCATCAACCGGGCCATCATGGCTGGTGACACGGAAACCGCCGTGCAGGTCATGCAAATGGAAGAAGGTCTCGACACCGGTCCGGTCTGCATGTCGGAAACCGTTGCGATCGGCGCCAACATGACCGCCGGGGAGTTGCATGACCAGCTCTCGGGCCTCGGGGGTGACCTCATGGTCCGTGCCCTGGCGGCCCTGTCACGCGGCGCGCTCGGCGAGCAGCCCCAGGCGGAGGAGGGCGTCACCTACGCGGCGAAACTGTCGAAACAGGAAACCAGGATCGACTGGTCGAAGTCGGCCGAAGAGGTGCACAATCACATTCGCGGTCTGTCGCCCTTTCCCGGTGCCTGGTGTGAAATGCCGCTTGGTGGCAAGCCGGAACGTGTGAAAGTCCTCAGGAGCTCCGTTGCCGGTGGGTCCGGAGCGGCGGGCACCGTCATCGACATGGCCGAGGTCCCGGTGATCTCCTGTGGTTCCGGTGCCGTCCGCCTGGAGCAGGTGCAAAGGGCGGGCAAGAAGCCGATGAGCGGGGCCGACTTCCTGCGCGGCGCATCTCTTTCTGAAGGGGCACGCCTGGACTAGTCACCTGAATCTGAAGTTCGACTCATTTGCAGCGGGCTTCGAACGAACTTCAAATTCACCGCACTAGGGTACGGACACATAAATGAGACCGATATGGCATGTGAATTGGCGAAATCCCGTCAGGAAGGGTGCGCGGAGCGGGCTTCCTTCCCGGTCAAGCAATCCGCCTCAAACCCTTTCGGCCTCATTCATGAGTCCGTACCCTTAGATGCAGGCGACAGGAGACACGCATGAGCGATGACACCACTGCCGGCGGCCTGACGATCCGCGAAGTGGAGGCAAAGGATGAAGCCACCGTCCGCGATCTCGTGGCAGCTGCCTTTCCGTCCGACATGGAAGCACGGCTTGTCGAGAAACTGCGTCACTGCGGCGCCCTGGTCCTTGAGCAGGTCGCGGTGAATGCAGACGGCAAGACGGTTGGCCATGTCGCCTATAGCCGTGTCACACCGGCAGCGATCGGTCCGGGGCAGGGGCTCCAGGTTGCCTGCCTTGCACCGGTTTCCGTCTGGCCGGGAGACCAGCGGCAGGGCGTCGGTTCCGCCCTGATCACCGCGTCGCTGAACCGGCTGAAGGAGATCGGGGAGGATCTTGTTCTGGTGCTCGGTCCGCCGTCCTACTATCCGCGCTTCGGCTTCGATCCGGTTCTGGCGCGCAAGGTTCAGGGACCATATGCGGGCGACGCTTTCATGGCGTTGGCTCTGACCGACGCGGGCTCCCGGGATCTCCCCATCGAAGTGGCCTTTGCCACTCCGTTCCAAGAATTCGAATAGACAGAGCTTTCCGGAATGCCGCGATACAAGCTGACCGTGGAATATGACGGCCGCCCGTTTTGCGGATGGCAGCGGCAGGCCAACGGACCATCCGTTCAGGCCGTGATCGAGCGCGCCATTAAGGCGTTTTCAGGCGAAGAGGTCACGATCGGCGGGGCCGGGCGAACGGACACGGGGGTCCATGCGACCGGACAGGTCTGCCATGCGGATCTTTCGAAACCCTGGCCCGTCCGGACCATCATGGGAGCGATGAATTTTCACTGCCAGCCGGATCCGGTCGTGATCCTGGATTGCGCCGAAATGCATGAGGGCTTTGATGCCCGCTTTTCGGCCATCCGCCGGTCCTACCGGTACCGGATCCACAACCGCGTGCCGCCGCTGACCCATCAGCTCGGTCTTGCCTGGCACGTGAAGCCGGATCTCGATGCGGACGCGATGAACGAGGCCGCGCAGGAATTTGTCGGCCACCACGATTTCACAACGTTCCGGCACGCGCGCTGTCAGGCGAAGAGCCCGGAAAAAACGCTCGAGGATTTTCGGGTCTTCCGGGACGGCGAATTCGTCATCGCGGAGTGTTCCTCCCGGTCTTTTCTGCACAATCAGGTCCGCTCGATGGTCGGTTCGCTGCGGCTTGTCGGCGAAGGCAAATGGGGTCCGGGCGCCATCACCAAGGCGCTTCAGGCCCGTGACCGCAAGGCCTGCGGCCCGGTCGCGCCCGCCGATGGACTTTATCTGACGCGCGTCGACTACCGCCCTGCCGAAACCGACATCGAATTGTTGCGGGAATGGCAGGACAAGAAGGCAGAGAACATCGAAGCGGACTAGGGTGCGGACCCATAAATGAAGCGACAGACTGTTGTCCCTAGCCAAATCCGCCGAAGATGTCGCCGAGATGGGTCAGAATGTATCCGATGATCATCACGCCTGCGATGATCATGACCGTCCAGACGAACAGCTGAAACCCGATTGCGATGCCGCCAAAGCCGAGGGCCGCGACGGCAACGCGCCGGTTTTCTCTCAGAACGAGACCGACGATACCAAGGACGACCGCAAGTCCGGCAAGGACATAGGCAACAACCGCGAGCGTCCGGTCGAGGCTCCACGCCTGGGCCTGCGGCTCCGGCAGTTCCTCACCCTTGAGGCCTTTCAGCGCAGATGTGCGGATATCCGCCGCGATCTCGCCGATTGATTGGCCGATCGTCGGTTGGGGATCGAGCGGTCCGGCGCTGTGCAGAAAAAGCGCCAGGACAAGCGCCAGGGCGCCGAATGCCATGCCGGCCAGACCCGACCAGGGTGTTGCTGATTTTGCTGCTTCGCTCATGCGCCGTCCTTGCAAAGCTGGTGATCCCGCATAACCGTCATGTTGTGCCACACTCGGGCTAAGGCAGCGTTTATTCAACGTAAGACTATTCCGAGGTCACCGCAAACCTTCGTTAATTTACCGCGCCTTGTGAACTCTCTTCAGGGATTACGACACATTTCTTGTAGAGATGCCAGGTCGTGTGTCCGAGAACGGGCAGGACCACGATCAGGCCGAGGAACGCCGGCACCATCGACACGATCAGCAGCGCCGTCACGACAAGCGCCCAGCCGATCATCGGGATCGGGGACGTGACGACGGCACGCACGCTGGTGATCATCGCGGTGATGAAATCCCGGTCTTCCTCCAGCAGCAGCGGAAAGGAAATCACGGTCAGGGAGAACAGGATCAGCGACAGGATGGCACCGACGACATGTCCGACCGCGAGGAACATCAGGCCTTCCGGTGTGGTGATGACCTCCGTCAGAAACTCATCAAACGTCGCGAAGGACTTGAACCCGAGGAACAGGGCCAGCAGCAGCCTGACCTGGTACATCCACATGATCTGGATGAAAAGCACGACAAAGGCCATCCAGGACAGCTCGCGGCTCTTCTGCGCCCACATGGTCCCCAGGATGGCGGACCAGGAGAGCTCCTCGCCCGTCGACAGACGCCGGCTGACTTCATAGAGGCCGACCGCGGCAAACGGGCCGATCAGGACAAAACCGGCGGCGGCCGGGTAGGACAGGTAGCTCATTTTCAGGGCGGCGGCGCTCAGGATGACAAACAGGCCGCCGGCGGCAAAGAGGGCGCCGATCGCGAGGCCGTAGACCGGCGCCTTGCGGAAATCGGCAAGTCCGCTGGCCAGCGCATCGATCACATCGTCGGCGGTAATCTTGTTGACGAGCGGCATCGGCCGGAGCTTATCTTTCGCGGCGTTTCCTGATGCCCCGGCGGCTGGCGCGGTGTCTGTCCCGTGCTCGACCGGGGTCGTCGTATTCTCGTTCATGTGCCAGCTTCCTCCCAAAGCCGATTAAAAGAAGACTGCCCTCCTACAGACAGCCGATTTTAGGCATGGAAGGCGGCATCGCTCAATGAGGAGAAAGGCTTACGTCGCGCCGGCCCGCCGATCGGGCCGGAGCATTCCATTTCGAAAGATTGGGCAAGTCCGAACAGGCGGGATCCGACAAGGCCGGCCCGCCGGTTCGGGAAATCTCGCGGTTACGCAGGCGGTTTGCCCGTTTCCGCGGCCGAGGCTGCAGCAGCGGCGGACGCGAGCGCCTCCTTCTGCTTGTCGTCGAGATTGGCGTTTTCCGGAAGCTGAACCCGGACCTCCTTGCGTGCGAACTGGATATCGTTTTCTTCAAACGCCTTTTGCACGCGCTTGTAGATTTCCTTTCGCACACCGAACTGTTTGCCGGGTTTGGTGGTGAACTTGCCGCGCACGACGATGCCGACATCGTCCACGTCGGCGACGCCCTGTCCCTTGAAGGGGGCCAGCAGGTCGTCCTTGAACTCTTCCATCTCCATGATTTCCTGGCCGATCTTCTTGAAGAGCTTGCGCACCTTTTCGACATCCGTATCGAACGGGACCGTGAATTTCAGCTTCATGATCACCCAGTCGCGCGACAGGTTGGTCAGTTTCGGGATCTGGCCATAGGGAACGATATGAACCGCGCCTTTCGTTCCGCGCAGCTGGAGCGAGCGGATCGAGATCTTCTCGATGGTGCCCTGGGTGCCGCCCGTATCGATGAATTCGCCGAGCCGGAAGGCGTCGTCCATCAGGAAGAACACACCTGAAACCACGTCCTGCACCAGCGTCTGCGCCCCGAAACCGATGGCCAGGCCGATCACGCCCGCACCGGCAAGGAGCGGCGTGATGTTGATGCCGAGCTGGCTGAGCGCGAGAAGCGCGGTGAGGGTGATGATGGTGATCTGAAGAACCACCCGCATCAGCGGCAGGATCGTGGCAAGCCGTGATTTTCCGGCACCACCCATTTCCGCGTCGTCGTCCTGGGACTCCGCGGGCGGCGAATCCTTTGCCAGCTGATGCGCAACCCAGAGGTTGGTGATTTCCCAGGCAAGATAGCCGGCCGCCAGGATCAGAAGGAAAATGACGCTGTTGCGGGCAACGGCGGATCCGTCATCGCCGCCGAGCGCAAGCAGGTTGAGGCCATAGATACGGCCAACGACCAGAACGAGAAACGCCAGAAGCGCGACACGGGCGATCCGGACGTAGCTGTGCCGGGTCTGCATGTGGGCCGCCTCGGCAACCGGGCCTTCTCCCTGCATGGGCGGCACGATATGGGAAACGATGCCGCGCACCATCGTGTCGAGAAACGGCGCAAAGACGACGAGCGCGATCACGGCGAGCGAGCGCCCCGCGGTCAACGCGTCGACACCCATGCTCGCGGTGAACTGCACCAGCAGCCAGTTGAAGGCAATGAAGGCCATGGAGAAATAGGGCCAGAACCGCGCCATCCGCTCCAGACCCGAGGTCGGATCGTTCTCGTCGCCCAGGATAATGCTGGTCAGTCCGTGGCGGGCTTTCCAGATCACCGCGATGATCCAGGCATTGACACCGAAGCCGACGAAGAAGCGGAAGGTTCCGCCGGCATCCGTTCCGGCGCCTTCCATCAGGTTACGCAGGAAGAAGGCGACGCCGACCACGGCAAACAGCGTGGTGAAGCTGTGGTAGAGCGACTTCGCCGTCGGATCGTCAGCCGTGACGAGGCGCAGTTCGCTCCTGTTTGGCGCCAGGGCGAAGCGCAATAGCGCGGCGACCAGCCGCGGCATGAACACGATCCAGAAGACCGCGCCGAGTGCATAGGAGCGGGTGACGGGATCGAAAACCGCGACCCGCGCGACAATGAGCGCGACAACGGCGAAGACGATCAGGCCGCCGAGATCAAAACCGGCGCGCGTGGACACCAGCTTGACGGTTTCAAAGAGACTTTCCGGCGACTTGCTCTGGATGGTGTCACGCCGGCTGGCCACAAGGCGGTTGACCAGGAACTCGGCGGCAAAGCCAGCGGCAAGAATGATGGCGATGGCGCCGATCAGAAAGTGTATCGGGCCCGCGATCGATCCGGAAAACAGCGCTCCGATGGCCGAAAACAGACTGGTGAACAGGTCGGGAAGGTTCTGGAAATGCCCGACCACCATGCCACCGAAATTTCCCGCAGCCATTTGCAGTTGCGCGATCAGCCCCGGGCCTTCGGGCACTGCGTCCGCAGCTTCGCCTGCTGCGGCGCTTTGCTGCAGCAGCGTCATCAGGTCCGTGAGCGCCTCGACCTGTTCCGGATCAAGGTCCGACACCAGTTTTTCCATGGCTTCGGGCTGCAGCGGTGGCGGCAGCTCGGACGATGCGTCCTGAGCCATTCCCGTTGACACTGTCAAAACGGCTATCGAAAAAAAGAATGCTAAAGTGCAGGCGGATATGAGTTTTTGTATAGCACCGGTCATGATGGGGCCCCCCGACGGTGTTGTTTTTGAATCACATTAAACTAGACATGCTTGCGGTGCATAATCCATAAAAATTCCGCCGCGTAAATTCCAGCATGTGGACACTTTTCGTGATCTTGCGGCGACACCAGCCGGCTTTTGCGAATGTTCGACGGAACGACGGTGCTTGATCCCGGGCGCTTATGCGTCTACCTCCGTGTCCAAGACTAATTTACGCGAGCCGGATTGAATGAACACGCCCCCTCAGAGCGCGAATATCGCACCAGGTCCGGTATGGGCCCTCATGAGTCCCTTCGGCCGGATCGGCAGGGAGCCTTACTGGCTCTGTTTTGCGCTTGTCTGGGTCATCATCGGCATCGCAATTCGCATCTGGTTTTTGTCCATCCCGGGTATTCCGAACCCGGAAGATGTGACGCCAAGCGCCTTTGCCGGTTCAAATCCGTTGTTCCCGCTTCTGTTTTTCGTGCTCCAATGGTTCGAACTCGCCATCGTGATCAAGCGGTTTCAGGACATCGGTCAGAGCGGTTTCTGGGCTCTGCTCATTTTTCTGCCGGGTATCAATCTCATCGTTGTTTTGGTTCTCGGCTTTATTCCCAGCCAGATGCAGGCGAACAAGAACGGCCCGCTGCCCAACAGCTATTGGCGCAAGAGCTGACGCCATCCAATTTCCATCATAATTCTGTCGTGAGATCCCGCCCGTCATGCCGTCAAATGCCGTCTCCATCGCCCAGGACCTTATTCGCTGCCCATCCGTGACACCCGCGGAAGGCGGGGCACTGGCCCGGCTCGAGGAACTCCTGGAGGAAGCCGGATTTTCAGTCTCCAGGGTCGTCTTTTCAGACGTGGACACGCCCGACGTCGAGAACCTGTTTGCGACGATCGGGTCCGGACGTCCGCATTTTGTCTTTGCAGGGCATACGGACGTCGTGCCGGCAGGCGCCGAGAACGACTGGACCCACGGACCGTTCAGCGCCGACATTTCCGACGGCATCCTTTATGGCCGCGGCGCGGTCGACATGAAAGGTGCAGTTGCCGCCTTCGCCGCCGCTGCGTTGGAGTTCCTGGGCGAGGCCGGTCCGGATTTCGGTGGGGCGATTTCCTTTCTCATCACGGGCGACGAGGAAGGGCCCGCCGTGAACGGCACGGTCAAGCTGCTAGAGTGGGCCGAAGAGCAGGGCCACAGCTTCGATGCCTGCATCGTCGGGGAACCGACCAACCCGGAAAGTCTGGGAGACGCCATCAAGGTGGGCCGCAGGGGATCGCTTTCCGGCACCATAACCGTGTCCGGCACGCAAGGGCATGCCGCCTATCCCCATCTCGCGGACAATCCCATTCCCGGGCTCGTCCGGCTTCTGACAGCGCTTGAAGCCCTGGAACTCGACACGGGCAACGCGCGGTTCCAGCCCTCCAATCTGGAAATCGTCACGGTCGACGTCGGCAATCCGGCTTTCAATGTCATCCCGGCGCATGCCGAGGCCCGGTTCAACATTCGCTACAACGACGCATGGTCGCTTGAAGGTCTCAAGGCAAAGATCCAGGACACTCTTGCCGCCGTTGCACTTGGCGACCTGAAACTCGAGCTGGAATTCAAGAGAGACGCCAGCGAATCGTTCCTAACGAAGGACGACGCGCTGATCGAGACGCTGGGCGCGGCCGTTGAGTCGGAAACCGGGCGAAGGCCCGAATTGTCCACCGGCGGCGGCACCTCGGACGCCCGGTTCATCAAGAACTATTGCCCCGTTGTCGAGTTCGGGCTGGTCGGTCAGACCATGCACAAGGTTGATGAATGCGTGAGCCTGGAGGATCTTGACCGCCTGACCGCAATCTACAAAAGATTTCTCATCAGGTACTTTTCAATGGAACCGGGAGCGGCTCGACCTTGATCAGCATGAACGAAATCCGTGCGGCTCTCGACGGGTCCTGGCTGTTGTTGCGCAACCGTCCGGAAGGTCAGGCGTATTTCGATCAGTCGCTCCAGGGCTTCTGGCGCTCGTTTCAGGTAATCTTTCTACTGATCCCGCTGTTTCTTCTGAGCGGTCTGTTCGAAAAGCAACTCTATATCGCGGAAAACATGTTTCATCCGGAGGGGTTCCCCGACAGCGCCTTCTGGACGGCACAGTTTTTCGGGCATGGCGTTAACTGGCTCGCCTTGCCGGTCATCCTGGCGCTGATTGCCGCCCCCATCGGTATTTCCCAGCGCTATGTGCCGTTTATCGTGGTCCGCAACTGGACAAGCCTGCTGACCGCCGTACCCTACATGATCACCTACATCCTGTTCCTGCTCGGCATCATATCGCCGGGGATTGCAGTCCTGCTGTCGCTGACCAGTCTGGGTGTGATCCTCTGGTACCACTTCCTGATCGCCAGGATCGTGCTTCAGGCATCGATCAGTCTGGCGATCGGCGTCGTCGTTCTCGATATCCTTCTGTCACTCGTGATCGGGCAGGTGGTGGGTATTCTCTGGCGGGCATGAAAAACCCCGCCTTGTGAGGCGGGGTTCCGGATCCTGGCGGCGTGACGACGGTCAGTCGCGCAACAGCTCGTTGATGGCTGTCTTCGACCGGGTCTGTTCGTCAACCGTCTTCACGATGACGGCGCAATAGAGGTTGGGAGCTGCTTCGCCGTTGCCCATCAGACTGGCGGTCGGCATCGAACCGGCAACGACCACGGAGTAGGGCGGCACTTCGCCGTAGCTGATCTCGCCGGTCATGCGGTTCACGATCCGCGTCGACTTGCCGATATAGACACCCATGCCGAGGACGGACCCCTCGCGCACGACACAGCCTTCGACAACCTCCGAGCGGGCACCGATGAAGCAATTGTCTTCGATGATCACCGGACCGGCCTGCAGGGGCTCCAGCACACCGCCGATGCCGACGCCACCGGAAAGGTGAACATTCTTGCCGATCTGCGCGCAGGAACCGACCGTCGCCCAGGTGTCGACCATGGTCCCCTCGTCGACATAGGCGCCGAGGTTCACGAAGGACGGCATCAAGACGACGCCCTTGCCGATGAAGGCGGAACGGCGCACGGTACAGTTCGGCACGGCGCGGAAACCGGCCTGTTCAAATTCCAGCCCGCTCCAGCTGTCGAATTTGGACGGAACCTTGTCCCACCACACGGCTTCGCCCGGACCGCCCTTGATGACTTCCATGGCGTTGAGCCGGAACGACAGCAGAACCGCCTTTTTGGCCCACTGGTTGACGATCCAGTCACCGTCCTTCTTTTCCGCAACGCGCAACTGTCCGTGGTCGAGCAGGGTCAGTGTCGCTTCGACGGCATCGCGGACGTCACCCGTGGTGGAGGTATCGATGGAAGCGCGGTCTTCAAATGCCGCGTCAATAATCTGGGACAGGGCGGCAAGGTCGTGGGTCATCTGGATGAACTCTCCGGGCGTTGATGAATGCGTGCGCGGACCTAAGCCGCCGGACCGAGCCCTGTCAAGCATTGCCGGGATACCAAGTGTTCCGAAGGCGACATTGCCGCTCCGCGCATGCACGTCGCCCGGGCAAACGATGGACGAGGTGCGCGCTCCGACCGTCCTGCTCCTGACTGCCGTCCCTCTGATCCATGGCCTCATCCTGGGAAGCGCATCAGCGCTGTCTTGAAGAACATGCCGCGCGTCCGGATCCTGCCGCCAGTCCTTCGAGACGGACCTGAAGGTCCTCCTCAGGATGAGGTCTTGCGGATGTGAGGCGGAAGCGTCTGTGGCACAGTCTTTCGTTGTCATCCCTGCGAAGGCAGGGATCCAGTAAACTCTTGCCTGACCGTCTTTATCACTGGCCAACCGCACGGACCACTGGTTCCCGGCCTTGCCGCTTGCGCAGCAAACCGGGACGACAAGGTGTGTATGGCCTGACCAGCGGGACAGGTTGTCGGCCTCCCTCGAGACGCGACTTTCTCGCGCTCACTTGATCCTGCCTTCCGTCGTCATCCCGGCCAAGCGCAGCGCAGAGCCGGGATCGAGGAGCCAGAAGTCTGGTGGTGTGTGCGATGTCGGTCCTGGCACACCCGGGCTCCCCGGCCCCGGGTCTCACGTTGTTCGCCCGGGGTGACGACCGAGGAGAGGGCGGTGAACTGAAATCTGCTGTCATCCCGGACTTGATCCGGGATCCAATCCACGGTGCCGCAAATCGATGGCAGGCGTGTTGGCGTCAGGTCCGAACCACGCGCACTACGATCAAGGCTCTGGAAACGAGTGGGCCCCGGATATCGCTTCGCTTGTCCGGGGTGACATTGGAGAGAGGGGACTGGCAACACAAGCATGTTGCTTCGGGATAGGGCTTCGCGCTTCCTCTGGATGCGTGTCTGCCTTCCGTCGTCATCCCGGCCAAGCGCAGCGCAGAGCCGGGATCGGGGAGCCGCGAGACAGGCGCGTTGTCCTCGGTCTCCACGTGGAACCCGTCGCTTCCGCGTTTGGTCTCTGTTGAGAAAAAATAACGTGACCCTTGCCGTTTGCGCTAGTTTCCAAAGAAAGCGGACAGCATAAGGTGATCTGACATCAACTGAAGCGAGCGCACGGACGTGGAACTCTGGATCCCCATCACGATATTTGCCGCCTTCTGCCAGAACCTGCGGACGGCGATGCAAAAGCATCTGAAGGGCAGGCTCGGCAACACCGGCGCGACCTTCGTCCGTTTCGGCTACGGTGCACCCTTCGCCCTGGTCTATGCCGCGGTCCTGCATTTTGTCTTCGCCAGTCCGCTGCCGGAACCGACTGCGACCCTGTTCATCGCAGGCGCGCTCGGCGGACTGGCGCAGATCGGTGCCACCTTCCTGCTGATCTATCTGTTCTCCTTCCGCAATTTTGCGGTTGGCACGGCCTATTCGAAAACCGAACCGATCCAGGCGGCGCTGTTCGGGCTTGTGGTTCTGGGCGAACGTGTCACCTGGGCCGCCGCCTTTTGCATCATGATCGGTATCGCTGGCGTCATTGTCATTTCGCTTGCGCGTGTGCCGCTGACCGTTTCGGCCGTTCGCTCATCGCTTTTCGGCCGGCCCGCCCTGATCGGGCTGGCCTCGGCAGCCCTGTTCGGCGCATCCGCGGTTGCCTATCGCACTGCGTCCCTGTCACTGGAAGGGACGACCGTCGCGATGCAGGCGGCGACGGCCCTTGTCTATGCGACCCTGTTCCAGACCCTCGCGATGACCATCTGGATGCGCATGCGCGAACCGGAAGAACTGCGTGCCAGCCTGAAAGCCTGGCGCGCCGCGATCTGGGTCGGCGCCTCGGGTGTCGCAGGTTCCATCGGCTGGTTCACCGCCATGACCTTGCAGAATGTCGCCTATGTCCGCGCCCTCGCCCAGATCGAACTGGTCTTCACCTTCCTGGCGTCCTGGCTGGTCTTCAAGGAGGTGATCACGCGCTCGGAGATCTTCGGTTGCCTTTTGATCGTCGCGGCCGTCGTCGGCATCATCCTGGCGGGCTGACGCCGCGCCGGACGGACCCGGAGATCCACCTAAGCGACTTCCAGAACAATCTTGCCGATGTGACCCTTTTTCCCGAATGCGTCCTGCGCAATGGCGATGTCGCGCAAGGGATGGGTCTCCGCAACAAGCGGCTTGATCTCCCCGGCCTCGATCCGTTTGACAAGGTTGCCGAAGACCTGGGGTTCCAGAACCGTGCAGCCGAAGAAACACAGATCCTTCAGGTAAAGCGTGCGTACGTCGAGTTCCACCATGGGGCCACCGATTGCGCCGGAGACGGCGTACCGCCCGCGTGGCTTCAGGATATCGAGCAGGGAGGGCCACTTCTCGCCGGCGACAAGATCGATCACCACATCTACGGAACTGGTCCCGAGTTCACCGGCATAGTCCGCATCCCTGGTGAGGGTCCTGTCAGCGCCAAGCGCCAGCAGCGCATCGGATTTCGACGGGCTTGTCACTGCGATCACCCTGGCGCCCCTGGCCCTGGCAAGCTGGATCGCTGCCGAGCCGACACCGCCGGAAGCGCCGGTCACGAACACCGTGTCGCCTGCCTTGACGCCCGTGCGTTCGAGCATGTTCTCGGCCGTCGAATAGGAACAGGGAAACGAGGCCAGCTCGGCGTCGGTCAGATCGCAAGTAACCGTGTGGGCATGGCGCGAGGCCACCTTGGTGAACTCGGCAAAGCCGCCGTTGCATTCCGATCCGAAATACCACGGTGAGGCGAGCGTTTTGCCGTCGGCTTCCACCAGGCTGGGCTCTATCAGGACACGTTCGCCGATCCGTCCCGGGTCGACCCCCTCACCGACGGCAACGATCGTGCCGCATACATCCGCGCCCTGAACCAGCGGCAGTTTCAGCGCAACGCCCGTCCAGGCCGCGTCTTCCGCGTCATTGTCTCCCTTTGAATACCAGCCGATACGCGTGTTGACGTCCGTGTTGTTGACACCGGCTGCAAGCACGCGAACGAGCACGTCTCCGGGCGCCGGGCGCGGCGTGTCGAGATCTTCCCGCCACTGCAGCATGTCTGGACCGCCGTGTCCGATCAGGACCACACCATGCATTTTTTCGGGAACGGACATGGAATTTCTCCGGTAGAATGTTTGTTCTACTTGCTCAGGTAGAGGATTTATTCTACCTCGTCAACCATGACCGACACGAAAACCAGGATCGCAGCCGGGCTTGAGCGCGCTTTTGCGGAAAACGGATTTGCGGAGCCGAATATCGACAGCCTGCGCGAGGCGGCCGGCGTCAGCCTGAGGACGCTCTACAAATACGTGCCGTCGCGGGAGGAAATGGTGCTGTGCGCGCTGGAGCACCGCCATCGGCGCTACATGCAATTCGTCTTCGCCAACGTGCCGGCAACAGGAAAACCGGCGCTGCATACACTCATTGATAGAATAGCCGGCTGGATGGCGTCGGAGGCCGCCCACGGCTGCCTGTTTCACGCCGCGGTCGCCGCCGCGCCACGGGACAAGAGGCTCCGCGCCCTGCTTGCGAAACATAAGAACGAGGTGGCGCAGGCAGTCGCCGATTTGTCGGGTCTTCCGGACCGGCAAGGAGAGATCACATTGATCGTCGAAGGACTGATGCAGGACTGGCCGCTACACGGTGACCAGGCAACAGACTGCGCGAAGTCGCTCGGCGATCTTCTGATCGAAGCCAACTGAAAAACGCTAGGGTTTACCTCGGGACGTCCGCACCCGAGGAATGGATGTGGGCGTGAAGACGCGAAACCCGCAGCACCTGAAGCGCTGCGGGCAACGGTATGTCCTTAAGAAGGATGCGCTCAGACTGCTTTCCTGCGCCGGCCCATCAGGAAAAGTCCGCCAACCCCGCTGATCAGCAGCCACCCGGCCATCGGCAGGGGCACGGTGGCAACGGACAGGTTGTCAAAGGAACCGGAACCTACCAACTGGATCGAGAGTGTTGTGCCGAACCGGTTCAAGGGGTCGCCGTCGACACTTGCGAACTGCCGGTCGCCACTGGCGCCGACCGGGCCGAGGATGGGAACGCCATCCAGAAGAATGGTCGCGCCGGGCTCTTCGATATCGATGAAGTCGGCACCGAGGAAACGGATCATCTGGTTGAACACAAACGTGAATGTGCCGCCACCGGCTGCGTCATCCGGATCACTGACTGTTCCGTTGTTCACGCTGCCGTTTTCCTGGATGATCGGGATGAAGCCGAACGCCTTGGGTGTCCCGGACAGATCCGTGATATCGGCGCCCAGATCGCTATCGCCACCGGTCGGATTGTTCGTGTCGAAAGCGACGACCTCGCCGATACCTCCGGTCGCCGAAACGCTGGCGCTCAGCGCGCCGCGCGTGACGGACGTGATCACGTCACCGCCGCTGAACTCGTCGAAATCAAAGGTATAAACCATGGCCTGTCCGCTCGCGGGTACAAGCGCGGCCGAAAGGCAAAATGCCAATCCCATAATCGCAGAACGCATTGTCACTCCTTGGATGCACGCGGCATCAACTGCACTGCACAAAATTATTTTCCGCCACGTTAGTGTAAAAAACGAGATGGTGCAAATTAACAATAAATTTATTAAAAGTTAGGTCGATTCCGGTTAACCGGCCCTTCTGCGGCCATGGCGTTGCGCGGATATGATCTTGGCCCTAGGCGCTTGCCGATCCTTGCAGCCAGTCCCGGAACGCGGCAACGGGCCGGGTCAATGTCCTCACGGGCGACCTGACGAACCAGTATCCGGTTTCCAGTTCCCGAACCGTCCAATCGGGCGAAACCAGATGTCCCGCGTCCAGTTCCTGGGACACGAACCGACGGTCGATCACGATGGCGCCCATGCCGGCAATCGCCGCCTGGATCGCAAGGTCGCGGCTTTGCAGGACTGTTCCGGAGTTAATATCGGGATGCGCGATACCGGCCGTCTCAAGCCATTCGGTCCAGTCGCTCCTGCGGGCGGAACTGTGCAGGAGAGGCAGGCTCTCCAGGACGGCGGGATCTGAAGGGTCCTTGCCGCTCACGAGGCCGGGCGCCATGGCAACGGCGAGATGTTCCCGCCACAGGAGATGGCTTTCGACGCTTGGCCAGTTGCCGGTCCCCAGCCGGATCGCGCAGTCATAGTTCTCGCGATCGAGGTCCACCATGCGCGTTGAGGTCGACAGGAGCAGTTCGACATCGGGCTGCTCGGCCTGAAAGTCCGGCAGCCGCGGGATCAGCCAGCGCGTCGCGAAGGTGGAGACCGTGCTGATCCTGAGTTCCGTGCGTCCGCGCCGCTTGAAGCTGTCGACAGCCTCTTCGATCCGGTCGAAGGCGTCGCCGAGACTGAGCGCAAGCCGCTGCCCCTCATCCGTCAGGGTCAGCCCCCGTCCATCGCGATTGACCAGTGTTGCCCCAAGTTCGCTCTCCAACTTGCGCATGAGGTGCGACAGCGCGGAGGGAGAAACGCCGAGCTTTTCCGCCGCAATCGACGCGCGGCCATGGCGGGCCAGCAGGGAAAAGGCGTGAAGGGCACGAAGGGAAGCCATGTGCGAACGCGTTCCGGTTGATTGAGTTTTCCTCAATCTAAAGGAGTTTCACCGGACTTGGTAGCACCGCGTTAGTGCGATGGTGAACCGGGCACCAGACTGTAATCTTGAACAGACGCTTCCGCCGATCCTTCGAGACAGCATTTTTCTTCGTTGGAGAGACGGCTGGTCCGAGGAATGGCGCGAGCGAATCGTCCCGCACCCTCGTCATCCCGGCCAAGCGTAGCGCGAGCCGAGATCGGAGAGGCACACGCCCGGCGGTTTGTACGATGCCCGTCCCGGCACACCCGGGCTCCCCGGCCCCGGATCTCACGCTGTTCGTCCGGGGTGACGAAGGAACCGTTGCAGCGCATGACAAACTCTGCACCCTCATCCTGAGGAAGCGCAAAGCGCTGTCTCGAAGGATGGCGGCAACGGAAAGCCTTTGTATATGCTGTAACCGATCTGCGGCCCGCTCTAGCGCAGGGACCCCAGAACCGCCTTCAGAAAACCGGTCAGGTCCTCGGTAACGAAATCCACATGGGGATAGGGATCGCCCTCAAGGTCCCAGCTTTCCTCGAAGACGGCGCGCGATCCCGTGGGGATGATCAATGCCGTGCGCATTCCGAGCGTGTGCGGAACCTTGAGGTTTTTCGGCAGGTCCTCGAACATCGCGGCCCGGGCCGGAGAAATGCCCGTCAGTTCGATGAACTTGTCATAGGTCTCGCGATTGGGCTTTGGCACGAGATCCGCGGACACGATGTCGAAGATGTCCTCGAAATGATCGGAGATACCGAGCGCGGCTGCGGTGCGTTCCGCATGCGGACGATCGCCGTTGGTGAAGATGAACTTCTTTCCGGGCAGGGCCTCGATCGCCGCCGCCAGATCCGGATTGGGCTCAAGTCCGGAGTAGTCGATGTCGTGCACGAAGGCCAGATAGTCGTCCGGATCGATGTTCTGCGTCGTCATCAGCCCGCGCAACGTGGTGCCGTATTCGTGATACAGCGCCTTCTGATGCACCATCGCCTCGGAGCGGTTGAGGTCCATGATCCTCTGGACGTAAAGGGAGATCTGTTCATCGATCTGCGAAAACAGGTCCGCCTCGTGTGGATAAAGCGTGTTGTCCAGGTCGAACACCCAGGCCTCCACGCCCTTGAACACCCGCAGGTCCTGGCGGTGTGCGTGCTGGCCCTCTACGGGCAGGATGCGTTTTCCGGTCACGGGCGTATCAACGTCCCTGCGCCGCCGTCGGTGAACAGTTCGAGAAGAACCGCATGCGGCACCTTGCCGTTAAGGATGACCACGCCTTCCACGCCGCGGTCAAGCGCCTCGATGCAGGTCTCAACCTTGGGGATCATGCCGCCCGAGATCGTTCCGTCGGCCATCAGTGCGCGGGCCTTTGAAACGGTGAGCTGCTTGATCAGGTTGCCTTCCTTATCGAGAACACCGGGAACATCCGTCAGGAAAAGCAGCCGCTTTGCACTCAGGGAGCCGGCGATCGCGCCGGCAGCCGTGTCCGCGTTTATGTTGTATGTCTCACCGTCCTCGCCGTGCGCCACCGGCGCGACGACGGGAATGATGGCTTCCTTCAGCACCAGCCTCAGGACGGTCGGATCGACATGTGCCGGCTCGCCGACAAAGCCGAGATCGACCACGCTCTCGATATTGCTGTCCGGATCGACAACGGTGCGGTTGAGCTTGCGCGCGGTGACAAGATTGCCGTCCTTGCCGCAAAGGCCGACCGCGCGGCCGCCTTCCGCATTGATCATCTGGACGATTTCCTTGTTGATCGACCCGGCCAAGACCATCTCCACGACCTCGACGGTGGCCTTGTCGGTGACGCGCAATCCACCCTTGAACTCGCTCACGATGTTCAGCCGCTGCAGCATCCTGCCGATTTGCGGCCCGCCGCCGTGAACGACCACGGGATTGACGCCGGATTGACGCAGCAGCGTGATGTCGCGCGCGAAGGCCTGGCCGAGCGCCGGATCACCCATGGCGTTGCCGCCGTACTTCACGACAACGGTCTTGTCGTCGTAGCGCTGCATGTAGGGCAGGGCATGCGCAATGATGTGCGCGCGGCTGGACATGTCGGGATTTGTCATCGAGGCTTACTACTCAACTGGGCATAGGTGATGGAGCCATAAATGAGGCCGAAAGGGTTTGAGGCGGATTGCTTATCGTCAAGGCGCGGAAGCGCGGAAAATGTGCTTCATTTTCAAGCCTTTCGCAACGCGGAGGAGGCGCAAGCCGGTCAAATCCGAAGGACATGAAAATGGTTTCACCCCGTGGCGTCAGCTCGGCTGACCGGGCA
Source organism: Roseibium sp. (assembly GCF_965232425.1). Lineage (GTDB taxonomy): Bacteria > Pseudomonadota > Alphaproteobacteria > Rhizobiales > Stappiaceae > Roseibium. The sequence goes on along the minus strand of NZ_OZ246971.1, from coordinate 1,172,887 downwards.
GGAAGCCCGCTCCGCACACCCTTCCTAACGGGATTTCGCCAATTCGCATGCCATTTCAGTCTCATTTATGGGTCCATCACCTAAAGAACACGATCAGAGGGTCCCTGCTATAACCGGTTTGTCAGGGCGGCACAAATCGCCTGCTGACGGCTGGGTTCTAACTCTACTGGTTGGCCAGATTGCAGAGCTCGGCCCTCAGCTCATCGATGCCCCGGTTCTTTTCCGAGGACGTCGCGACAATCAGCGGATGCGCCGCGACGCGCTTGGCAAGTGCTGCTTCTGTTTCGGAAACGAGACGGGCCAGTTGCGGCGGCTTGATCTTGTCGGACTTCGTCAGCACCACCTGGTAGACGACGGCAGCTCTGTCCAGCAGCGCCATTGCCTCCAGATCGTTTTTCTTGATCCCGTGCCGGCTGTCGACAAGCAGGATCACCCGGCGCAGGTTGGGGCGGCCGCGCAGGTAGGAAAAGACCAGATTGGTCCAGGCGTCGACAAGTTCCTTCGGGGCCTGCGCGTAGCCATAGCCGGGCATGTCCACGATCGTCAGCGGTGTATCGGGGGCAACGAAGAAGTTCAGCATCTGCGTCCGGCCGGGCGTCGACGAGGTTCTGGCAAGACCCTTTCGGCCGGTCAGCGCGTTGATCAGGCTGGACTTGCCGACATTGGACCGGCCGGCAAAGGCGATTTCCGTGCCCGCCGCGTCCGGAAGGTTGGACATGTCGGTCACGCTGGTCAGAAAGTCCCAGGGGCGGGCAAACATCAGCCGGCCCGCTTCCAGGTCTTCCTGCGAATAGGTTTGTTCGTCGCTCATGGGCTGCTTTTAGCTTGCCTTTGATCTTCCGTCGAGGCCGTGTTCGGTCTCAAGGGCTGCCTGTTCGAGCGCGTCGATATCCGCACCCCAGATCGCCTTGAGATGACGGGAGATCTTTTCGATCGGCCAGTCCCACCAGGAAACGCAGAGAAGACGCTCGATGGTTGCTTCGTCGAATCTGAGCCGCACGACCCGCCCCGGATTGCCGACGACGACCGCGTAGGGCGGAACGTCGGAGGCCACGACCGCATGCGCGCCGATGATGGCGCCCGAGCAGATCGTGACACCTGGCATGATTGTGGAATTGGTCCCGAACCAGACGTCATTGCCGACGATCGTGTCGCCGCGCAGATGTCCGAATATGGTTTCCGGGTCGAACTTCTCCATCCATTCCTCCGCAAAGATGTGGAACGGATAGGTGGTGAACCCCGTCAGGGCGTGATTGGCGCCGTTCATGATGAAGCTGGTTCCGCACGCCAGCGCGCAGAACTTTCCGATTTTCAGCCGGTCGCCGATAGTGTCGAAATGGTAACGCACGTTCCGGTTTTCGAAATCGAGAGCGTTCTCGAAATCATGATAGTAGGTGTAGTCACCCACCTCGATGTTTGGCCGGGTGATGACGTTTTTCAGGAAAACGGTGTGGTTTTCGCCGTGGAACGGATGAAGCGTGTCTGGAGAAGGGCCGTGCATGAGACCTCCGGTAAGCAAGAAACAAGGGAAGGGTGTGTTGCGTATCGAACGCATTCGACCTGCCGGTTGGCGGCTTCGCCTTGCGGATTAGGTCTTGCTTCATCGGATCATCGGATTGCAGGCTCCTTTGGTTTTCTTGTCAAATCGAAAGGCCCCGCCGGGTGGCGGGGCCTTGGGTTGTATCAGCTCTTTTCGGCCTTGTCAGCCTCGTCGTCCGAGGCCGGCTTCTTTCGCTTGAACATGGACCCGAGATTGTCCCATAGCTCAACTTTCGCTCCCTGGCGGCGCATGATCACATATTGCTGCGTGATGGAGAGGAAGTTGTTCCAGGCCCAGTAGATCACGAGACCGGCCGGGAAAGAGGCCAGCATGAAGGTGAACACGACCGGCATCCAGGTGAAGATCATCTGCTGGGTCGGATCGGGCGGCGCCGGGTTCATCTTCATCTGGATGAACATGGTGATGCCCATCAGCAGCGGCCACACGCCGAGCATCAGCAGCTGCGGCGGATCCCAGGGGATGAGCCCGAAGAGGTTGAACAGCGACGTCGGATCCGGTGCGGACAGATCCTGGATCCAGCCGAAGAACGGCGCATGGCGCATTTCGATGGTGACGAACAGGACCTTGTAGAGCGCGAAGAACACCGGGATCTGGATCAGGATCGGCAGACAGCCCGCCAGCGGATTGATCTTTTCCTTCTTGTACAGCTCCATGAGAGCCTGCTGCTGCTTCTGCCGGTCATCCTTGTAGGTTTCCCGGATTTCGGTCATCTGCGGCTGCACGAGCTTCATCTTGCTCATTGAGACATAGGACTTGTTCGCCAGCGGGAAGAAGATCAGCTTGATGATGACCGTCACGACCAGGATGGCGACGCCGAAGTTTCCGAGAAGATGGAAGAAATAGTCGATCGCGAAGAACATCGGCTTTGTCAGGAAGTAGAACCAGCCCCAGTCGATCAGGAGTTCGAACCGGTTGATGCCGATGGACTCCTCGTAGGCGTCGATGAGCTTCGTTTCCTTGGCGCCTGCAAACAGGTAGGAGCTTGTTTCCGCGGTTCCCCCGGCCGGAACGGCGACGCCGTTGCCGAGATAGTCCGCCTGGAAATTGCCGGTCACGCTGGAGAAGCTGAAACTGGGTTGAAACTCCTGCCCCGGAACCGGGATAAGCGTCGCGGCCCAGTACTTGTCGGTGATGCCGAGCCAGCCATTGTCGACCTTGGCCGGGCGGTTCATGCCCTCTTCCTCGAGGTCCGAATAGTCGACCTCAAGGAGGCCTTCTTCGCCGAACACGCCGAGAAGGCCTTCATGCAGGATCCAGATACCCGTCGTTTCCGGAATGCCCTGCCGCGCAATGAGCCCGTAGGGATAAAGCGTTACCGCTTCGGCGGAGCTGTTGTCGACGGATTGTGCGACGGTGAACATGTAGTTCTCGTCGACGGAGAAGGTACGTTTGAAGACGAGGCCTGTGCCGTTGTCCCAGCTCAGCGTCAGGGGTGTCGACGGAGTCAGTGTCGCAGTGCCTTCCACGGTCCAGACGCTGTCGGGTCCGGGGAGTGCCACATTCGTGCCCGGGTCGGCAACCCAGCCATAGTCCGTGTAGTAGGGCTGCGGGCTGCCCTTGGGCGAAAACAGCGCGATTGTCGGACTGCTTCTGTCGACGGTCTCGTGATAGTCCTTGAGACGCAGGTCGTCGAGGCGGGCGCCGGTGAGGTTGATCGAACCTTCGAGGCGCGGCGTGTCGATCACGACCCTGTCGCTGGCGGCAACCGCCAGTTCACGACTGCCGAAAACGGCATTCTGACCCACTGATTGCGCCGGAAGGGCCGCGTTCCCGCTCGAAGACGCCGAAGGTTGCGGCGCATCGGGATTGGCGCCGCCGGCCGTTGCGGCCTGACGTGCGGCATCCGCCTGCTGCTGCGCCTCGATGGCGGCCTGCTGGCGTTCCAGTTCCGGTGTGGCAACGAAGTACTGCCAGGCGAGCAGGACGATCAGGGACAGTACGATTGCCAGAATCGTGTTTCGGTTTTCGGAGATCAACTGGTATTACCCCTGTTTCCTGCGCGGTGTCGGTTGAGACGACCGGTTTCCCCGGCGCGGTTTTCCCCGTCCGCGCGGTGTCTCCGGATCCAGCACTTGGCTTAGGCCTGACTTAAGGTCTGCAACGAGTTTTTGAAAGGGAAGAGTGAGCGCGGAATCGCGTGCAACCAGCACAAAATCCGCATTTTGCGGAATATCGTCACGGCAAAGCTCACCGACCGCCGCCCGCAGGCGCCGCTTGATGCGGCTGCGCATGACGGAGTTACCGGTTTTCTTCGTGACGGTGTAGCCGACCCGCGATGCCGCGTCGCTGTTGCGCTTCAGTCCCTGAACGACGAAAGCGCGCCGACCCAATCGGCCGCCTTTGGCAACCGCGAGGAATTCGGAGCGCTTTTTCAAAGTGTCCATGGCAGCGGATTGGTGTTGGCAGCAGCCGCCAACCCGGCGCACTGCGCACAGGTTGCCGATCAGGCGCTGAGGCTCTTGCGACCCTTTGCACGCCGGCGTGCGAGCACCTGACGACCGTTCTTGGTTGCCATACGTGCGCGGAATCCGTGGCGGCGCTTGCGGACAAGACGGCTCGGTTGATACGTACGCTTCATCGTTCTTACCCGCGCGGTTCGTGCGCGGCCCTTTTCATTTTTAAATTCTTTGGTGGAAGCATCCGAAGCGCTGGAAGAGCGCGGCTCAAAACAGCCTTGGGTCCGAATGCATGTCCCAGTCGTGCGCGCTTATAAGCGCCGCGCCGTCTCAAGTCAACGTTGTGGGCCAAGAATCTCGGGCGGAAAATCCGTTCACGCACAGGTGAACCGACGACACCATGGCGTCACTTATCGGTGAAGCACGGTTCTTTTTAAGACGTTTAAGGTACATCTGGCAGAAAGACCACTACGGCGTCATCAAGAATCGCCGCAAACGAACTTCTCATGGGGCGTGACATGCTGGGGGAAAAGGCTGACCGAATGACCGGGCCGAAGCAAACGGAACAGGACATCGAGGAAACGGGAAAACCGTCCGCCTCGGGCAGATTCAGGAAGTGGCTTCCGTTGGTCGTCCTGGTCGTCCTGATGATCGTTGCCTTTTCCCAGGGCCTGCACAAGCAGCTGACCCTGTCCAACCTGATCATGCAGCGCCAGGAACTCATCGGCTTTGTCGACCAGAACCTGCTCTCGGCGCTCGCCGTGTTCTGTCTGGCCTACATCGTCTGCGTCGCGCTGTCCTTTCCCGGAGCCTCGCTTCTGACGATCGCCGGCGGCTTCCTGTTTGGCTGGATCGCGGGTGGAACCGTCACGGTTGTCGGGGCCACCATCGGGGCATGTGCTGTCTTCCTCGTCGCACGGTCGTCTTTCGGGGAAGTCCTGACAAAACGCGCCGGCCCGTTCCTGTCACGCCTTGCCGAAGGGTTCCGCAATGAGAGTTTCAATTATCTCCTGTTCCTGCGGCTGACACCGGTGTTTCCGTTCTGGCTCGTCAACATTGCACCCGCGATCTTTCAGGTGCGTCTTCCCACCTACGCCTTGGCGACCTTCATCGGCATCATCCCGGGAACCTTCGCCTTTGCCTTCATCGGGTCCGGCCTCGACAGCGTCATCGAGGCGCAGGAAGCTGCAAATCCGGGTTGCGCGTCGGCCGGGACCTGCGAAATCGAGATATCTGCGCTGGTGACCCCTCAGCTGCTGGCGGCTTTCTTCGCGCTCGGGATCGCGAGCCTTATCCCGGTCGTCCTCAAAAGAATTCGCTCGGCCTGACAATCGCGGCCGAAACCTTCGCTTTTGTCTCATTCACCGCAACCGGAGCCCTCAATGGCAAAACTGCTCACCCCCGACATTTGTGTGATTGGTGCCGGCTCGGGTGGCCTCTCCGTGGCCGCCGCTGCTGCCGCGTTCGGCGTTGAGGTCGTGCTGATCGAAAAGGGCCTCATGGGTGGCGATTGCCTCAATTATGGCTGTGTGCCGTCCAAGGCGCTGCTCGCCGCGGCGAAAGCCGCGGCCGGAAACCGGGCGCAGGACCGGTTCGGCATTCATACGGAAGGGATCGAAATCGACTTTGCCCGGGCCAACGATCATGTGCGCAGCGTGATTGCGGCGATCGAGCCGCATGATTCGCAGGAGCGCTTCGAAGGTCTCGGTGTCACGGTGCTGCGCGAGGCCGCCCGCTTCACGGACGAAAAAACGGTCGCGGTCGGAGATGTCAGGATCAGGGCGCGCCGTTTCGTGGTCGCGACCGGGTCGACGGCCCTGGTGCCACCGATCCCCGGATTGGACGAGGTGCCTTATCTCATCAACGAGACCCTGTTCGAACTGCGCGAGGCACCTAGTCACCTGGCGATTATCGGCGGCGGGCCGATCGGCTTGGAGATGGCGCAGGCACACCGCCGCCTGGGCGCTGAGGTCACCGTTTTCGAGGCGGCCAAGTCCCTCGGCAAGGACGATCCCGAGCTGGCCGGCATCGTTCTCCAGTCGCTCAGGGACGAAGGCATCGAGATCCTCGAAGAGACGGCCGTCGAGCGCGTCGCCGCTGCGGACGGCGGGGTGAAGATTTTTGCGAAGACCGCCGACGGAACACCATTGGAGACCGAGGCGAGTCATCTGCTCGTTGCGACGGGCCGGGCACCGAATGTCGAGGATCTCGGATTGGAGGCGGCCGGGATCAGGTTCGACCGCAAGGGGATTGAGGTCGACGCTGGTCTGCGCACGACCAACCGCAAGGTCTACGCGATCGGCGATGTCGCCGGCGGATTGCAGTTTACCCATGTCGCCGGATACCAGGCGGGCCTCGTCATCCGTTCGATTCTGTTCCGCATGCCAGTCAAGATGAACAACACACTCGTACCGTGGGTGACCTACACCTCGCCGGAGCTCGGGCATATCGGCATGACGGTGACCGAAGCCAAGCGGGCCTATAGCGGCGCCGTGAAGGTCCTGAGTGCCGAGTATGCCGGCAATGACCGAGCCCAGGCGGAAGGTGCAACCATGGGAAAACTGAAACTGATCGTCGGTCCGGGAGGACGACTGGCCGGGGCGGATATCGTCGGAGCCCAGGCCGGCGAAATTCTCAATCTGCTTTCGCTGGCCCTGTCAAAGAAGATGACGATGAAGGACCTGGCCGGTTTCATTGCGCCTTATCCGACGCTTGGAGAACTGGTGCGGCGCGCGGCAATTTCGTACTATGCGGACGCGCCAAAGAATGTTTGGCTGCGCCGGTTGCTTGCGATCTTGCGCAAGTTCGGATGAGTTTTGTCGTTGTTGTTGCCGGTTTAGGTCATATTTTCAGACAATTGCGGCTTATTTTATGAGCCTATGACAGAGTGATTCTTGGGACGGACAGAAGATGAAGCATGAGGGCGCGCCGGAAGGCGCAGCGGTCCCTGCAGACGATACGGGAAAGACACCCCGGGCGATTGACCGGTCGGAACGGCCCCGACTCAGCGGCCTGTCGGGAAAGCTCCTGCTTCTGACCGTCGTCTTCGTGATGCTGTCGGAAGTGTTCATCTATGTTCCGTCCATCGCCAACTACCGCAACACCTGGCTGATGGACCGGCTGACGACCGCCGGTGTTGCCGCTTCCGTGCTGGCCGAAACGAGCACGATCGCACCGAGGCTGCAGGAAGAACTGCTGCAGACGACGGGCGCGGTTGCGATCTCGCTCGACCAGGGAACGCGGCGCAGTCTGATCGCCATGAACGACGTGCCCGGAGAAGTCGATTTCGTGGTCGACATGGCCAACGTTTCGGCGCTTTCCTCGATCATCGGCAGTTTCCAGATCCTGACCTACAGCGGAGACGGCGTCATGCGCGTGATCGGTGTCGGCCAGATGGGCCACACGGAGCGTGTCGACGTGGTTTTGCCCGTGACCCTGCTGCAGCAGGACATGCTGGCTTTTTCCGGCCGCATCCTCGCGCTGTCGCTGTTCATTTCCGTGATCACCGCGAGCCTTGTCTACATCACCCTGCGCGCGCTCTTCATCCGCCCGCTCCGCCGCCTGACGCGGTCCATGGAGCGCTTTGCCGAGAACCCCGAGGACACCAGCCGGATCATCACGGTTTCCGGCCGTCAGGACGAACTGGGCGATGCCGAGATCCGGCTCGCCGCGATGGAAGAGGCCCTGTCGCGGGCGCTGCAGCAGAAGCAGCGCCTTGCCGATCTCGGGCTCGCGGTCTCGAAAATCAATCACGACCTGCGCAACCTTCTGGCCTCCGCGCAACTGTTCCTGGAACGCCTGGAACACGTGCCGGATCCGACGGTCAGCCGGCTGGCGCCGAAGATCCTTGCGACCCTCGACAGGGCCGTCGGCTACACCCAGGCGGTGATGTCCTACGGCAAGGCGCAGGAACGCCCGCCGCAGCGCCGCCTGCTTGCCCTGCAGCGGGTCGGGGACGATGTTGCCGACGTTCTCGGGCTGCACGACCATGACACGGTCGGTTTCGAGAACAAGGTACCGGAGCACATCGAGATCGACGCGGACCCGGAGCAGATCTTCCGCGTGCTGCTCAACCTCGTGCGCAACGCGCTGCAGGCCCTTGAATCGGAGAAGGACGAGACGCTTGTTCGTCGGATCACCATGGAGGCGATGCGTGAGGGGGAATGCGTGCACGTGGTGATCTCCGACACCGGGCCCGGCATTCCCGAAAACACCCGGAAAGCGCTCTTCAAGGCGTTTCACAGCGGCTCAAAGAAGGGCGGTGTCGGGCTCGGTCTCGCCATCGTCGCCGAACTGCTCAAGGCCCATGGCGGCAGCATCGATCTGGACGAGACCAGACCGGGCGCCTGTTTCCGTCTCAAGGTTCCCGACCGCCGGTCCTGAACGGGATCCCGGCACGAGGCGTTGCCTGTGCCTGCGCCCAATTCCTTGGCTTTCCTGAAAGTTTTGGAACCGCGTGACAATTCCTTGAAAAAAAGTTCAAAAAGTCCCTTGCATTCCCTCTCGGGGCGCAGTAGGTAAGCGCCCTGTCCGGGGCACACGCGGCCCCGCTGCGCAGGACCGTTATTCGCTTCAAGATAGCCTGAATGACCGTCCCTGCACCCGAAGCACCGGTAGCTCAGCTGGATAGAGCACCAGACTACGAATCTGGGGGTCGGGGGTTCGAATCCTCCCCGGTGCGCCAAATTTTTCAATGTGTTATGTCAGGGCAACAGGCCGCTAAGAGTTTGCTAGCAACCAACTAGCAACCGCATGGCCTTGCTTTTTTTGTTTAGGACGAGCCATAGTTCCTCACAAGATGTGGCACTTAGGAAAAGCTATGTTTGACGTTCCTGACCGTTGTCTGCTGTCGCAGGCCTTTCTTTGGTTCAACGAGAATGTCACGCCGCTTCCAGACAAAGTTTTTAAACAGGCCCCCGTCTTTGTCGATGAACCAGACGATCAAAGGCGCGCCTTCTTTCTAATGATGGTCGCAAACAAGATTGCATTGAAAGGCGATCTGACATTCGAGGCCCATAATTACTACCTTAATTCCGCCGATCAGCCGGAACTGAAAGATTGGAGCCCACCAGTTAGATATTTACGCGATCATCAAATTGATCCAGAGCGTATATTACTTAAAGACGTCAGTTTTTCGCTTTCAGAAATAGAAGTGTCACAACCAGAGTTTACGTGGTTGATAAACAATGAGACCTTGAAAAAAATTCAGTTGAGGTGCCCGAGAAACGAAGGTTGGCAATGGAAGACTAGTTTTGCGGATGTGACTATTGACTTTGCCGCTCTCCAATCAAGAGTAGAAAGAATTGCGTCTCACCAAGTGCCATCGTTTGCTTCAGATTCTTTGCCGCCATTCCTCTCGCCCTACATCCACTTCATGATCAGAGCGTCCAGAGAACTTGAGATCCATCCGGATAACATGCCGATCAAGGACAATGTGAAGGAATGGCTGATTGCCAACTGGCCTTCTGAGTTTGGTGCGCTCGACCCAAACAGGAGAAACGACGAAATAGAGAAGATGGCCACGTTCCTCCGCCGCCCTGAGGATAAGAAGGGTGGGAACAAGAGGATGAAAGACATTTAGTTTCAGGCCTTTATTCAAAGGGATGAACCCTTTCACCCGAAACAGTCGAACCCTTTGCCGGATCGCATTCTGAGCGACAACCGACAATCTTTCGCTCATCGGCGCAACGACGCGCTCATGATCGAAAGGATTGTTGGAAATGCGGCCAGATCCACTTTGCAACCAAAAAACCGTCGCCGAGCGACTTGATATCTCAGAGCGCACGCTCGAACGCTGGCGCGTTGAAGGAACCGGACCGGCCTATCTCAAGGCTGGCCGTCGGGTGCTCTATCGCCAAAGCGACGTTGACACCTGGTTGAATGCGTCCAAACGAGTTTCAACCTCTCAAGTACTGGGAGGCTGATTGATGCTGAGATTGAGCTCAAACCAGTCGCGGCTCCGAGGCAACCCAACTCATGACGGCATCCTGATCCCGGGTCCAGGTCACAGCGGCTCGGACCGTAGCCTTCATGTATCGTTCAAGCCCACTGCACCCGATGGTTTCTTGGTACACTCCTTCGCTGGCGACGATCCCATAGAGTGCCGTAAGCATGTTCGCGAACTTCTCGGGGTTTCCGGGTCGAAACCCATTCAGCCGCTTGCGACATCGAACCGTAAGCAGACCAGCCAAACAGATCGAACGGCGTTTGCCCAACGGATCTGGGACCAGTCACGATCGGCCATTGGCTCCCCGGTTGAGGCTTATCTTTTGGGTCGGGGCCTTTCGGCGGTGCCCGAGACTGCGGCGCTGCGATTTCATCCTGCGTGCCCATTCGGCGGTGAGAAAGTCGCTGCGCTGATCGCTCCGGTGTTTGACGTCAAGACAAACACCTTTCGGGCCATTCACAGGACTCGCCTCAATCCGAAGGACAAAAAGATGCTGGGGCCCGTCGGCGGCGGCTGTGTGAAGCTTTCTCCGGATGAGGACGTCCTTGAGGGCCTGCATATCTGTGAAGGTATCGAGACAGGTCTCGCGCTACTTGCTGCTGGCTTTCGACCACTCTGGTCCTGCCTCTCTGCGGGTGGCATGAGAACCTTTCCTATACTGTCAGGCATAGAGGCCCTGACGGTCTTTGCGGACAACGACAAGAGCGGAACGGGTCAGGCAGCGGCTGCGGAGTGCGCGGGGCGTTGGCATGACGCTGGCCGAGAAGTTCGTATCCTTGCACCAAAGGTCGTCGGCACCGACTTTGCCGACAGGAGGGCGGCATGAGCGAACTTGTCTCCCCAGAAGAATGGGTTCAGGCAAATGGACAGAACATCACCCATGACCTATTGCAGGGCCAGCAAGGCGCCAAATCTCAATCAGGCAAAACCTTCACCGTCCTCGACACCAACACCATTCTGGAAACCCACTACCCAGAAATATGTTGGGCTATTCCGGGCTATTTACCCGAGGGGTTTTCGGTTCTTGCAGGCCGTCAGAAGTTGGGCAAAACGTGGCTTGCGATCGATTGGGCAGTGGCCGTCGCGACCGGTGGATGTGCGATGGGGTCGATCCCCTGTGAGCAAGGCGATGTCCTCTATATCGATATGGAAAATGGCCCCAGGCGCATTCAGGATCGGATCAGAACCTTCTTTCCCGATGGAGCGCCGGATCTCGGACGGCTGAGGTGGGCGACCGAGGTTATTCCGCTCGATGCCGGATTTACCGACGCGGTTGGAAACTGGTTGGGATCCGTACCGGAGCCGCGATTGATCGTTATTGATGTTTTGTCCCACATCAAACCCGTAAGCCGTGGTTCACAGAACGCATACGAGAAAGACTACCGGATCTTCACACCTCTCCAGCGTTGGTTGAAGGCGAGGAATGTCGCGCTTCTGGCATTGCATCATACCAAGAAGGGTGGTGCTGACGATCCGCTTGAAGCCCTGTCCGGATCCAACGGTCTTTCTGCGGTCGCAGATACCACCTTCCTGCTCGACAAGGATTCAAACGGCACCACTCTTTATGGTCGCGGCCGAGACCTCGCGGAAATAGATGTCGCAATGCACTTTGACGGCGGCCTTTGGACTATCCAGGGCGATGCTGCCGAAGTGCATCGATCCAAAGAGCGATCTCGCATTTTGTCTGCTCTTCGCGATGCTACCGAACCATGGAAGCCAAACGTTATCGCAGATGTTACCGGTATGAAGCCCGGTAACGTTCGGCGGCTTCTGATCAAAATGGTTGCGGCTGGAGAAGCGCAGAAAACCGGGCACGGTCAGTATATCCACCCGGAAAATGCGCATTTCGTTACCGAAGAACCGGGAATCCCCACCCCCGGTAACAGCGGTAACAGCGGTAACAATCCTCCGAATTCCAACAGTTTCTAAGTCCTGGAACAGGCAAAGTTACCGTTGTTACCGCTGTTACCGCCCCCTGGCAGCTTGCAGACGGTAACTGAACATTACTTCCCGAAACACCCATATTCAAAAGGAACTGAAGGACCATGTCGGACGATGTTGCGATACAAAAATCAGGGTCGAAACGGAAACCACTGACCATACGCGATGATGGAGTTATCGAGCTCAAGAGCCCCGAAGCTGGCGCTTTGTTATTTGGCTCGAAGGACGAGGATTTTATCCATGGCATTGCCGCGAACATCTTGGCGATCGCCAACGAAGACACCGAAGACCTCGATGAACGGACGAGCGCATATGTGGCTTCGATCGTGGAAGGAATTGAGCCGCGCGATCAGCTTGAGGGCATGCTAGCTACCCAAATGGCTGCGACGCACTTTGCAATCATGCGGGCTAGCCGATGGATGCTCTACGGCAACAAAGACATAAAGGCGGTCGACAGTGCCGAAAGAACCTTGAACAAGCTCTGCCGTACCTTCACGACCCAAATTGAAACACTGAAGAAGTACCGCGCTGATCCTGTTCGAGTTCGGGATGTGAACGTCTCTGACGGCGGTCAGGCGATTGTCGGCAACGTGAACAGCGGAAATGCGGGAAATGAAAAAAGCTGACGCATACCCCATGCACAAGGCGCCACGGTGCACGGCGCGTTCAAAGCGGACGGGTGAGCCATGCAAGAACCCCGCAGTGAAGGGCTGGTCCGTTTGCCGCATGCATGGTGCTCGTGGTGGCTCGAAGCCCGGGAAGGCAAGTCCAGCTTACAAGCATGGTGGGCGCACGAAAGAGGCGGTGGAACTCCAGAAACTGGCAAATGCGTTGGCAAAGTGCATCGAAGATTTTCCAGAGTAGCGAGGTGACAATAGTCGCGTGTCAAAGGTCTAAGTTGGGCGGAGAGTGTGAATTCGCTGCGCTCCGCACAAAGGTCCGAAATGCGGACAAAGCGGGCATTGCTCGAGGCGACTAACGTGCATGTCTCAGCCAACCGTCGCATGCAACTCCCAGGCTGTCTCCGGATTGCCGTCGCTTGTTCAGTTGCCACCAACGGCAGATCTGTCCGCAGTACCGGTATCTGGTGGCTATGCATCCGACCCCAAGGAACTCCTGATCGCCGAAGGCGCGGGCCACGGTGATCTTTGGAAGCGCGCTTTTGGGACATGATCCGGGAAAAATGGACCGGCAAGCACCCTTGAAACAAAAACTCCGGGCCGCCGGCCCGGAGTTTTCAGATGCCTCCTCGGTCTGATCAGAAAGATCTTTGAAGCCGGAAAGTGCCAAAGATTTGCTGGGTATCGTCCAAACCTGATGCCGCATCATAGTCGATGTCGCGATACTGGATTTCCGGGCCCATCTCGAAACCCTTGACCGGCTCCCACATGACGTTGCCCGTGGCGCTCCACTGGGTGAAGTCATAGGCGTCCGTTCCAGCGTCCACATTGTGGTAACCGCCTTCGGCATTGACGATCCAGTGATCGTTGAGGCCGACGCTCACGCCGCCAAAGACGTTCCAGGTTCTGGTCGTTTCGGTGCTGTTGCCGTCCCAGACAGCATCTGTGATCTGGTCGACCCAGCCCGTCGAACCATAGCCGCTGGCACCGTCGGTATAAACGCCCTGCAGCGCGACGCTGACACCTGCGGCGAAGTCGAAGTCGAGTTCAACACCCGCTCCGATAGCCCAGCCGAGTTCGTCCTCGGATCCGCCGGTGATGCCGTTATAGGTCGAATTCGGGTAAACCTGATGCAGGGCACCCATGAGCTGCGCCTGGCCCCATCCCTGGCTGACGGCCAATACGCCGACAACGTCCGGCATCCGTGTGCCGCCATAGTCGAGAACGCTGCCATTCAGGCCAATGCCGGTTTCGCGGCTTGAGCGGTCTTCCAGGGCGAGTGTTGCGCTGAATCCGTTGCCAAATGCGAAAGTATAAGCAAGCTGGTTGATCGTCTGGTCGGAATAGGACTCGATCTGCGCATCCATCGAGTATCCGGTGAAGAAATCGAAGTTCGAGCTCGTGTAACCGGCAAGCACCCCGCCCCACTGGATGTAGCCCTTCTCGAAGGAAAAGCCGCCGCTGTTGTTCTGCTGCTGCATGTACCATTCGATATAGGTGCGCAGCGTGCCAAACTCGGTTGCCGTGCGCGCATCCAGGTACATGTAACCGCGTGTTCGCCATTGGTAACCGTCCGTGTCGCGCTGATCCCAGGCATTTGGGGAATCCCCGAAATTCCGGACGCGGAATTCGGTGCGGACCCGTCCCCGGACCCGTAGGCAGGTCTCTGTGCCGGGAATGTAGTAGAAGCGCGCACCGTAGGCATCGCAGATACGTACATAGTCGACCGGTTCCGGAGCTACCGGCAAATCGGCAGCGTGAAGCGGGGTTGAGACGACCGTCAGGCCGGCAATTGCCCCGAGAACGGAAAGACGTGTCATTTGAAACTCCGAGACGCGAGATTGGAACTGCCGCTAGCATGCAGGGCAAAGATGACACCGCATGGTTACGCGAGCCAAAAAACTGACGCTTGGTTGGTTTGATCGCGAGATGTTGCCTTTGCGCAACGCAAACTGGCCTTGCCGCCTGGAGGCAAAGACGGTCTTAAGTATGTCTGCAGAGGCAGTTTCACCAAATGCCTGCATATACTTCCGGTTCATTGTGGCAGGTCGGTTGGGTAATGAATCGGGTCTCGTGTTCGACCGCGCCGATTTTTCGTCATCGGCACGGCAATATAGCCGCCTTATCCGGGCGCAGGAAACCACATCATATTCATTTGTGACACAGCGCGCCCGATTGAGGGCGAGCTGCCTTTAATTCTTTCTGCAGCACATCAGGGACAATAAAGTTTTTCTTTTCAGTCAGATGTCTAGGAATTACAGTTAAGTCAGATTGTATCTCGGAGTAAGCGAATAGGGCCTCGATATGGCAAAAGAAATTGAACGGAAATTTCTTATTGTATCGGATGAGTGGAGGCGGCATGTCTCGGGAAGCGTGGAAATCCAGGATGGGATTTTGGCGATCCACGAAGGACGGAAAATCCGGGTCCGGCTCTACGATAGTCGCGCGACCCTGACTGTTAAAGGGCCCAAAAACGGCATCACACGAGACGAATTTGAGTATGAGATCCCCAAGGAAGACGGAGTTGCAATGCTTCGGGATCATCGGATTGGGGAAATACTGAGAAAGACTCGTTTCTATGTTCCGGTGAGTTATGGGCTTTGGTGTATTGATGAGTATCATGGCACGTTGGGCGGCTTGCTTTTTGCTGAAATCGAACTGCACAGTGCGGATCAGTGCTTTGACAAGCCGAGTTGGGTGGGACGCGAGATTACTGGCAATAAACAATTTAACCAGACGAATTTACTGTTGAAGCATTGCGGGTTGGAAGACTCTATCGCTGCTGAATGATGCGAGCATGGGTTTTGGAGACAGAACAGCAACGCCTGCCGACTGTATCGTCCCCATGGGCCAATGGCCGATTTTATAAGTCAGATACTGGTATCCTAGAGTAACCGCGATTGCGCCTTGGGGATGAGCCCTAGGGTCGGCAGCTGAGCCTTGCCCAACCCTCGAATTATCAGGCCAGAGTTGATTGCCGTTTCCGGCCCTCGATAGCCATTCCCGGCATTGCCACAAAAAAACGGCCTGACCACCTCCGACAGGCGAGACGTTTGGTTTCGCCGCCGTTGGAGCCATCTCGCGCTTAGTTCGCTGGCGACACGCGACCCGCAAGTTTCAGATGCCAAGCCTGTCCCTCAGCTGGTACACCAGCAGCGCCGGTGCCAAGAACCAAGGGTATCCGGAATAGAGTCGGCGGGTCGAGAAGGGAATGCGTTCGAATACGGAGGGTGCGGTTTCAAGGCCGGAGGCTTTCCTGCCCATGCGCATGCCGAGATAGCTGGCCAAGCCGACGCCTGACCCGCAAATCCAGCTGCGAAATAAAGGCCGTTGTCGTCTCTGCAATGGGCGAGCGTGTCGAATGTGTAGCCAACGAACCCCATCCAGGCGTGGCTGAACCGCCCGTGTCTGTTCTTTGAGAAAGTCGAGTGATCCGGTATTGGGGCCGCCAGGTCAAGACGGCAGAACCAACGATAGGCAAGGTTGAGATGAACTTCTTCGCAAAGGTGACGTTCCGAGCGGATCCCCATCGTGTAGCCGACGATCAGCATCCGGATCATCAGTTCCGGATCGACCGATGGGCGGCCAGTGGAACTGTAAAACGGAGCCAGATGCTTGCGAAGATCTGCCAGATCAACGAACCGGTCAATCGCCCGCAGCAGATGATCCTTCGGCACATGATCATCAACCGAAAACGCGTAAAACAAAGCGCCTTGCGCTTCTTGTCTCGGACCCATCATCGCGCGGATCTCCAAAATCAATAAGGAGATTGAATCAGCGCGCTTGGCTCAGCACAACAGGAGTTTTTCAACGGAATTCGCCCATAGCGGACGTTGGTGCCCCGTACAGTGAATGCTGCACGACTGACAATTTTCACTTTTCTAACCGAGTGTGCAAAAGTGGCAACAACCGCTTTTTTTGAATTTTATCCACACCCTCCTCGAAGCGACTTTTCACCCTACAATCCTTTCCATTCACAGGGAATAGTAGTTCTTCGGCTAAGTGGTATTTAGTCCAGAATTTTTACGTCATTAACCATTCATTAATGTGTCAAGAAAGACTGCTATGACCCGAACCCTACAAAAATTCGGGCATTCTTCGAGTATTATTGATGATGTATTTAGTTTTGCGTAAAATTATACTTAAGCATTACTAAAGACACGTCCGCTCAAGATGAATATTTCAAACAACAGGGCGAGGGTTGATTATGGGTTACCACTTCAGGTCCAAGATTTCACGTGACTTCCTTTCCAGAACACACGAGATCGGCGAACGCCACAATAAGCAGATGGAAGACGCACAGGGCAGCCTTTCGGCCTGTCTTGAGGGCTACCACTCTGCCAAGTTTGGGCTCGGCGGCCATCATCACTCCTCCATTTTCGGCGGTATCTTCCAGCCTTTCGACTTTGGTTTTGGCAACGGTTTCAACTTCGGCCGGTTGATCATTGGCACCCGAGGTGAAGACACCATCAAGGGCAACAACAAGAGCAACACCATCTTTGGCCTGAATGGCGATGACGAAATTTTCGGCCGTCGCGGCAACGACACGATTTTTGGCAATCGCGGCGACGACGACATCAACGGTGGCCGGGGTAACGACAACCTCTTCGGCAATCGTGGTGACGACAACATCAAGGGTGGCCGGGGCAACGATTTCGCAGATGGCGGCGAAGGCATCGACACGCTCATCTTCTCCGGAAAACGCAAACACTACGAAGTTGACCTCGATGCCGGCACGGTCAGGGATCTCCGCAAGAGCAACAAGGACGGTACCGACACGTTCGTGAACATCGAATATCTCGAATTCAGGGACATGACGATCAGCCTGATCGAACCTGAAGTGTTCACGCTTGAGCTTCTGCATTTCGCCGATCAGGAAGCCAACGCGGCAACGATCGACAACATCGACAACCTGTCCGGCGTTCTGAACGCGCTGCGCGCTGAAGATCTCGGTGATGACGGCATTGCCGACAACACCCTGACCCTCAGTTCCGGCGATGCGATCATTCCGGGCCTCTTCTTCGATGCGTCTGAAGCGGTCTTCGGCTCGCAGGGCATTGCCGACATCCAGATCCAGAATGAGCTGGGCGTCCAGGCGATCGCCCTTGGCAACCACGAGTTCGACCTCGGCACCGGGCTGCTTGCCGGCTTGATCAGCGGCGATGCGACCGGCGGCTTCACCAACAGCGCGTTTGACGGCACGGATCTGGAAGGCGCCGACTTTGAAGGCGCACTCTTCCCTTATCTCTCGGCCAACCTGGACTTCTCCACCGATCCCAACCTTGCACCGCTCGAGGTGGCCGGCGGTCAGGACACGGCAACGCTCCAGAACATTGTCACCTCCTCCTCCATTTCCGATGTCAACGGCGAAAAGATAGCCATCATCGGCGCGACCGTTCCCACGATCCGGTCAATCTCAAGCCCCGGAGACGATCTGGGCATCTCCCCGGCCTGGGCCAGCGGCTCGCCGACGGATGAAGAACTCGACGCACTTGCGGCCATCATCCAGGCCGAGGTCGACCAGCTGCTGAGCGACAATCCGGAACTCAACAAAGTCATCCTTTTGAGCCACATGCAGCAGATCAGCATCGAGCAGGATCTGGCAACGCGTCTTGAAAACGTCGACATCATTGTCGCCGGCGGTTCCAACACCCGTCTGTTCGACGACAACGACCGCATTCGCGACGGCGACAGCGATCAGGGTGAATACCCGCAGTTCATCACCAATGCCGGCGGCACCACAACCGCCGTGGTCAACACCGACGGCAACTACAAATATGTCGGCCGCCTGGTTGTCGATTTCGACGCAGACGGCAACATCATCGCCGACAGCTACGACGAGAACGTCTCCGGTGCCTATGCCACCGACGACCAGGGCGTTGCGGACCTCAACGCGGAAGATCTGATCGACCCGGAAATCGACGCGATCACGGACGCCATTCAGGCGCAGATCGTGGCGACCGAATCCAACGTCTTCGGCGTCTCGGACGTGTTCCTGAACGGCAACCGCTCGGGCACCTTCGCTCCAGATGATCCCGATGGCGTGCGCACCCAGGAGACCAATCTCGGCAACCTGACCGCGGATGCCAACCTTGCCTATGCCAACGAGATCATCGCAGCCGAAGGCCTTGGCGACGAAGTCGTCATCTCCATCAAGAACGGCGGCGGCATTCGCGCTAATATCGGCCAGATCGTCGTGCCCGCCGGCGGCACGGAGGCCGAACGTGTTCCGAACGAGGAAATCCTCGACGAAGACGGCAATGTAGTCAAACCGGAAGGCGGCATCAGCCAGAACGACATTGCCACCACTCTGGCCTTCAACAACGGTCTGACGTTGCTTGACATCACCAAGACCGAGATCAAGGCCTTCCTGGAAGGCGCGGTCAGCGCCCTGCCCGACGGCGTCTCCGGCGGCTTCCCGCAGATCTCCGGCCTGAAGTTCTCCTTCGACGAAACCGGAACCGCGCAGACCTACGATGTCGACGGCAACATCGACACCGCCGGTGAGCGTGTGATCAATGCGGGCATCTTCGATGCCGACGGCAACCTGATCTCCGCGATTGTCCGCGATGGCCAGATTGTCGGCGATCCGGCGGAGAGCTTCCGCATCGTGACGCTGAACTTCCTCGCCAATGCCGGTGACGAGATCCTGTCGACCCTCTCCAATCCGAATCGGGTGGACCTCATCGACCTCGATGCGGACGGCAACGACGACGACGCCTTCACCGGCGACGCCACGTTTGCCGCCGACGGATCGGAGCAGGATGCTCTGGCCGAGTATCTGGATGACAACTTCAACCCGGACAACGGCGGCTCGGCCTACGACGAAGCCGACACAGGCCCACAGGACGACGAGCGCATCCAGAACCTCACCTTCCGCGAAGACACAGTCTTCGAGGGTATCGTCTTCGACGATGATAAGGCATTTGCCATCGCGGCCGCGTTTGAGGGCGACAGCGGTGATCCGGACGATCCGGAAGGGGCGTCCGAAGTGGTTGCACACGAAGATGGCCTGCTTTACGTCACCAACGGTGCCAACGACCGGATCGACATCTTCGACATTGCCGGCGACACGCTGGCGAACACGATCCCGCTGGGTGGTCTGGATGGTTATGACGGTGTTCAATCGGTCGCGGTCAAGAACGGCCTTGTCGCAGTGGCCATCTCCCGAGCGCCGGTTGAGGTCACCAACTTCGGCGTGACCAAACTTGTGGAACAGCCAGGCTTCGTTGCCCTCTTCGACGCCGAAACCCTTGCGCTGGTTACCACGGTCGAAGTCGGTAATCTTCCCGATATGCTGACCTTCAACAATGACGGCACAATGCTGCTGGTTGCGGGTGAAGGTCAGTTCAACGAAGACAGCATTGACGACGGTGTTGCGACAAACCCGCTGGGCACGGTTGCCCTGATTGATGTCAGCGACTTCAGCGCCCACATCCTTGATTTTACGGCCTTCAACGGCTTTGAGGATGCCGCACGGGCGGCGGGTCTGCGCATTCAGGAAGGTGTCGACTTCGCCGCTGACGTCGAGCCGGAATACATCGCGGTCAGCCCGGATGGGAAGACAGCCTTTGTCTCGCTGCAGGAAAACAACGCAATCGCCAAAATCGATCTTGAATCCAAGCTAATCATCGATGTCTTCGATCTGGGTGTGACCGATTACAGCCAGGTGAGCCTTGATCCGCTTGACGACGGCACCATCAACATCCGGACGTTCGACAATCTCGTTGGCTTCCGCATGCCCGATGCGATTGCAACGGCAGAGATCGGCGGTCAGACCTATGTTCTGACGGCCAATGAAGGCGACAGCCGGGACTTTGACGAGGATCGGGTTTTCGACCTCGCACAGGACGGCCTGATCGACCCGACGGTGCAGCAGCAGCTGATCGACTCCGGTCAGCTTGACCTGTCGAACGAAGACTTCGGTCTCGGACGGCTCGAGGTTTCGACGTTGGATGGCGACACGGACGGTGATGGAGACATTGATGTCCTTCACACCTTCTCCTCGCGCTCCTTTTCGATCTTCGATGAAGACGGCAATCTGGTTTTCGACAGCGGCTCAGAGTTCGAAGAGAAAATCGCGGAAATTGCGCCTGAACGCTTCAACTCCGACGACGGTGATGACAGCGAAAACCGCTCAGACGCAAAGGGGCCGGAGCCGGAGGCCATCATCACGGGCACGGTCAACGGGAGCGTTTATGCGTTCATCGGGCTGGAACGCGACAGCGGCATCATGATCTACAACATCGATGATCCGGCGAACGCGTCCTTCGTGGACTATATCCCGCCAATTCATATCGACAATGCCGGTCCGCAAGACGTGGCGCGCCATGGGCCTGAAACCATCGCTTTCATCCCGGCAGATGAGAGCACGACCGGCAACGCGCAGATCGCCGTCGCCTACGAGATCTCCGGCACAACCTTGGTCTACGATCTGACACTGTCAACTGAACAGGAACTGGTCATCAACGAGGTTCTAGGCAGCACGACAGGCTCCGACAGCGAGTATATCGAACTGTTCGGAACACCGGGTGAGTCGCTCGCGGGCCTTAGCCTGATCGTTGTCGAAAGTGATGACCAGGCGTCGAACGGCACCATTGATAGCCGCTTCGACTTCGGGGACGACGCCGTTATCGGTGAAAACGGCTTCTACCTTGTCGCCAACGACCTTGCGGAACTGACATATGGCGTCGATGCCGATGACACCATTCCGGATAACTTCATCGAAAACAGTTCCTACACGATCGCGCTTGTCGAGACCGCAAGTATCACCGGGACAACCGTCACCGGGTCGGAAATCGTTGTCGATACGGTTGGCGTCAGCGATGGCGGCGAAACGGACAGCTTCTTTTTCGACGCACCGGTCCTCGGGCCTGATGGCTCTTTCTTCCCAGCAGGTGTCGGCCGCATCGCTGATGGCGTCGACACGGACACGGAAGCCGATTGGGACTTCCTCGACTTCTTCAACAACCCGGCCGTCAATACCCCGACACCCGGGAACGAGGACAACGGCGGTGGCAACGGGCCACAGGAATTGGCAATCTACGAGATCCAGGGCGCTGGTCATACATCTGCCTTCGAAGGCGAGACCGTCATGACCTCCGGCGTGGTAACGGCGGTCGACTCCAACGGTTTCTACATGCAGGATCCGGATGGTGACGGTGATATCGCCACCTCGGACGGCATCTTCGTCTTCACCGGCAGCGCCCCGACGGTGGCCGTTGGGGACGCCGTCGATGTCGAGGCATCGGTTGCCGAGTTCACGCCGGGAGGTGTCAGCACCCGCAACCTCTCCACGACCCAGCTTGTCAGCCCGGTCGTCACGGTGACGGGAACGGGCGCTGCAATTGCGGCAACGGTCATCGGCCAGGGCGGACGCGTCCCGCCGAGCGAGGTCATCGACGACGACGCATTCGGCACGATTTCCGGAAACGGCGGCTTTGATCCTGAAACCGACGGCATTGATTTCTTTGAAAGCCTTGAAGGAATGCTTGTCACAGCCCAGGACGTTGTCGCAGTCGCCGGGACCAACCGCTTCGGTGAGATCTTCGGCGTTGTTGACCAGGGCGCTGATGCCACCGGGATCAGTTCTCGCGGAACGCTCAACATTTCTCCGGACGACTTCAATCCGGAGAAAGTGCAAATCGACTTCGACAGTGACATCCTCGATTTCGACTTCCCGGATGTGAATGTCGGCTACCAGCTCGGCGACGTGACCGGTGTGGTGACCTACAACTTCGGCAACTTCGAAATCGCTCCCACGGTCGACTTTACCGATCAGATCGTTTCCGCCGCTCTCCAGGAAGAGACGACCGAAATCACCGGTTCTGAAGATCTCTTGACGGTTGCCAGCTACAACGTCCTGAACCTCGATCCGAACGATACCGACAGCGACATGGACGTTGCCAACGGCCGGTTCACCAAGATTGCGGAGCAGATCGTCAACAACCTTGCCACGCCGGACATTATCGGCCTGCAGGAGATCCAGGACAACAGTGGGTCCGTCGACGACGGCGTTGTGTCGGCAAACCAGACATTGCAGCTTCTAGTCGACGAAATCGACAAGGCTGACGATGGTCTCGTGAACGGCAGCCTGAACTACGCGTTCATCGACAACACCTTCATCACCGACAACGCGTCCGGAGGCCAACCGGGCGGCAACATCCGCACGGCGTTCCTCTACAACACGGATCGCGTCGAACTGGTTGAAGGGTCCGTTGTACCTGTCGGTGACCAGAGCGAAGGCAGTGCCTTCGACGGGGCAAGGCTGCCGTTTGCAGCAACGTTCGACTTCAGCGGCGACGAGGTCACCATCGTCAACAATCACCTGTCGTCAAAGGGCGGATCGGCGCCGATCCTCGGCACCGAGCAGCCCTTCGATGAGCGGCAGGAAGATGTCACTGTCAACGGCAGCCTGGACGAACGCCAGGCCCAGGCGGCGGCCGTTGCCGGCTTCGTTGACGCAATTGCCGATGAAGACCCGAATGCGAACATCGTTGTCCTTGGCGACATGAACGAATTCGAGTTCATCTCCCCGCTCGAGACCCTCGAAAACAGCGGAGGCGGCCTCGTCAATCTGACGAACACGGTCGATGAAGACGAGATTTACAGCTTCATCTTCCAGGGCAATTCGCAGGCATTGGATCATATTCTCGTCAGTGATCATCTTGCCGACGGGGCGTCTTTCGACTTTGTCCACGTGAACTCCGAGTTTGCCGAAACGGACACGCGCGCCAGCGATCACGATCCGCTGTTGGCCCAACTCGACCTGTCGGGCACCGATCTGTTCTCGAGCTGACCTCCCGACCCAGGGGATCATTGGGAAAACAACACGAGGGGAAGCGGCCATCCGCTTCCTCTTTTTGTATCCGCTTCGCTTGAGAGGTCTAGACTTGCCTGCGATCAATTGACGGCTCCGGCACGATTCGGCCCGGAGGCGACCTAGGTGCAACGTGCGGCAAAGGTCAGGAACGTGCCCGAAGCGGAAATTACTTTCGGACCAGTTAGCGTAAATGCCAAGTAAGGCTAATTGGTTATCGAGCGGCGTCTCTCCTGATGGGCACACCTGCGTCTGCGTCGAGAACAAGCGCACCATCATCAACAACCATAGCGCCATTCACCAAGACCGTTCTTACACCAACTGCTGCTTGGTTTGCATTCTCGTAGGTTGCAAGATCAGCAATAGTTTCAGGATCGAACACGACGATATCCGCGTCCATCCCAACCTGAAGACGACCTTTCAATCTCATTTGTGGGACGAAGTCTTCTAGTGTTTGCGCGGGCATGAGTGACATCTTTCTGATTGCGTCTTCGAGTGACAATAATCCTCTTTCACGCACGTAAGAGCGTAGTATTTTCGCGAATGCGCCAGCCGAACGCGGGTGGCTGAACACATCTTCCGGCAAAGGCCATGCGTCCCCGTCATAGTTTTGAATAGCGCCATTCTCGTCAAAGTAGGACCAAAAGACCGCATCGGACGCGATCATTACCGATGGATGCGTCACAGATGCGTCCAGCAATGCTAACCCCTCAGGGTCATCCTCATCCAGAAAATGCCATGTGATAAACGTCCCGGGCTCATTTGCCTGATAGTCTGCAAGCTCGTCCTCAGTCATTCGGTCGGTGCCCAGTTGAAAATTCTGCGCGGTGGAACTCATGCGCTCTCGCCAACCTTCGCCAGAGAACATGGCTGCCCCGACGACCGTATTTCCGGCTCCGTATGGATAGGCTTCTACGGTGACATTGATGCCTTCGGCTTGTGCGCGTTCAACGAGGTCGAGCGTTGCATGAATGTCTTGCAGAGATGAGCTGTTGATGTGGCAGATGTGCATATGCGCGCCGGTCAAAGCTGCGTTCGCAATGAGTTCCTTGATCGCTTCAAATGAGCTTTGGGGCTCCAGATTGGAGGCATATCGCACATGTGTGTACGTCGCTACGCCGTATTCGGCCGCCATTTGCGCAAGCGCAAAATACTCTTTCTGTCCATATCCCGGGGCATATCCCGCATTAATGCCTATCCCCAAAGCCCCTTCCTTCAGGCCCTGTTCCACGTGGTTCATTAACTCAGCTGCCTGTAACGGGTCGGCGATCTGCAATTTCCAGTCGCTCCGCCCTTGAGCGTCTTGAAAGTAATCAATCGATGCTTCGGGACCTTCGCCGGAGAACGCCGCGATACGACCGAATGTCCAAGCCGCTGATGCGCCGTAATTGAGCGGTGTTTGCTGTGTTTCCATCTCCTCATACCAGTCCGCAATCGGCAAGATGCCGGATTCAAGCTCCAAGACTGTCGTGACGCCCTGCATCGCTTGCATCCGCATGTCGCCCACGTTCATCCCGTGCGCGTGAAGGTCAATAAACCCCGGAGATACGACATGACCAGTGGCGTCGATCACCTTTGCCCCGTCCATATCGAACTCGCTTATGGCCGCGATCTTGTCATCATCGATGCCGACGTTCCGCACTGCGTCAAGTCCAGTTTCCGGGTCGATGACGCGACCGTTCAGAATGACCAGGTCATATGATTGGGCTTGGAGAACTGACGCCCATATAGCCAAAGCGAACGACAAAAAAACGTGGCGCATCGACAGGTCCTCCTTCCAGTTGACCTTATGCAGCAACGAGAAATAGGCCAACAGTCTTTTTCGAGCCTAAATGACAGCAATGTCCGCATTTCGGACCTTTGTGCGGAGCGCAGCGAATTCACACTCTCCGCCCGAACGCGACTTGGTCGGAAACGGCCCGAAGCGGACATTCCAGAATTGCTTCGCAAGCGCAAATCTCCAGCATATTCCTGCGAACGGCTCGGTATAACCCAAATCAACACACCTGATCGTTGGAAACAGACTGCTGTCACCAGTGCCCAGAACGGCGCAGGCTTTCGGATCTCGCATAGCGACTCCCGCTCATGAGGTGTTGGGAAGCACCCCTATGTTGTTTTGTGCGCTGACCAGACCTTGAACCAAGTCCGGATCTGCGGCTTTCAACTGACGTTCAGGCCGTCCGTCTAGAATGGCTGTGACATCATGAAGGATCATGTCTCCGATCAGTTGCCGTCCTTCTGGCACAGCCGCTGCCCTGTGGGGGGAAAGGATGACGTTACGGGCCTGGCGCAAGGGATCATTTGCCATCAGGGGCTCTTCGGGGAAGACATCTGTCGCGACGGTTATGCGTCCACTTTCGGCAGCCTTGACCAGGGCATTGAAGTCGGCACACCAGGCGCGGCTGATCAAGACAACCAGAGCTCCCGGCCGGAGGCGTTCGATCAGTTTAGCGCTCAACAGGCCGCGCGTGTCTTCGGAAGGAACTGCGGCGACCACGACGACGCGGCATCGCGCAACAAGCGTCTCAAGATCACACAGTGTGACGTTCTCCGTTTCACCTGCGAGATAGGGATCATGGGCCAGTACGTTGGGAGCGAAAGGAGCCAGCAACCGATGCGTTTCGCGCGAGATCTGCCCATAGCCGATGAAACCGATCGTCTGTCCATAGAGAGAAAAATCGGTCGATTCGCGGTCATCCAGCCATCTTTCGGCACCGTGCCGGAAAGCTTCGTGCTCTGCGACAAGTCCGCGACCGCCTGCCAGGATCATGGCCAGGGTCATTTCGGCAACCGAGGTTCGGAAACCTGGAGAACAGGACAGGACTTCAATGCCCCTTGAAAAGCAGGCCTCGTAGTCAAGACCGGTCCGGAAGGCGCCCGAAACCTCGATAGTTGCCCGCAGATTCTGTGCACGTGCAACACCAGATGCTGACAAGACCGGTTGCGCGGCGACATAAAACTCTGCTTTTGGCAAAAGCTCATCGATCCTGGTGTTCGGCATGGGCCAGTTCTGACCGCCATGTACCTCGCACAGGTCTCGCAGCGCCTCGAAAGTGCTTGCGCTGAAGAGCTCTTCGAGCTTTCGAAAATGCTGATCCAGAATGAGCGAAGGTTTCATGGTCAGGCCGCGTCCCGAAGCGGATCCGTATCGGCTGCAAACAGATGGGCATGGGCCGGATCGAAGCCGAGTTCGATGGCTTGCCCTGGTTCGAAAATCCGATCCTCCGCGAGCGACACGAGGAGTCGCGTACCATCGTTCAGAGCCACGTCGACGACGGTCTCGATACCCAACCGTTCCGCGAGGGTGACGTGGCCGCGCAGAACCCCGCCACTGTCGACGGTATAAAGGTCCTGCGGCCGGATGCCGAGAGTCGCGCGGCCCGTTGACGGTATGCCGTCTCGCCAGACCGGCGCGGCGAATTCGGCGACAAGATCGGATCTTACCCGTGCATTCTCGCCATCGCGCCCGGCAACCTCCACGTCCAGGAAGTTCATTGACGGTGCGCCGATAAAGCCTGCGACGAAGCGGTTGACTGGCCGATGATACAAATCCATCGGCGCGCCGATCTGCTGTACGTAACCGTCCTTTAGAACCACGATCTTGTCGGCCAGCGTCATGGCTTCAACCTGGTCATGCGTGACATAGACCATGGTGGCACCGAGCGACTTGTGAAGCTTTCCGATCTCAATCCGCATGTCGAGCCGCAGGGCCGCATCCAGGTTGGAGAGGGGCTCGTCAAAGAGAAAGACTTCCGGCTTGCGCACGATCGCACGGCCGATGGCGACGCGCTGTCGTTGACCTCCCGATAACTGGCTCGGACGTCGGTCAAGAAGGTGTTCCATTTGCAGGATCCGCGCTGCATCGGCCACTTTCGCATCCTTCTCTGCCTTGGAAGCGCCTGCAATTGTAAGGCCGAAGGCAACGTTCTCGCGCACGGTCATATGAGGGAATATGGCATAAGACTGGAACACCATGGCAATGCCGCGCTCCGATGCCTGAATGTCGTTGACCACACGCCCGCCGATTTCCAGGGTGCCGCCGGTGATGTCTTCCAGTCCCGCAATCATGCGCAGGAGCGTGGACTTGCCGCAGCCGGACGGGCCGACAAACACGACAAACTCGCCATCGCGGATGTCGATGTCGACGCCCTTGATCACGTCGACCGATCCATAGCTTTTCCTGATGTCTTTCAGAAGCACGTCTGCCATTGCTTCGCTCCTTCTAAACAGTTTCGGTAAGTGTCAGGCGTTGATCCGAAGTCACGTGAACTTCGGCCGGGTCATCGATGATGCCTCTGAACGCGCCCGTCTCGGCATCATCCATGAGGAAGCCCATCAGTTTCAGAGAGCCGCTCGTGTTGAGAATACGCGCCGCGTATCGATTGCCGCCGTCCAGCATCGGACCGGGAGCGATCTGCCAAGGCCCTCGCGGGTTATCGCCGATCAGGTAGTGGCTTCCTGTCATTGGCGGACCGACAAGTTTTTCTGCCTGCGGAGACCAGAAGCGTGCGGCTGTGCAAAAAAGACAATACCAGCGGCCGGAAACTTCAAAGACCTGAGGGACCTCGAGCTCCCCGAACCCGCCGGTGAACACAGGATCTTCGAGGGTCCAGTCATAAAGGTCAGGAGATGTGGCAAGGCCGATCGCGCCGGCCTCCAGCGTGTTTGCTGCATCGGGACTGCGCGCAGTGAAATACATAAGCCAGCCGCTCCCCTCCGGGTCGCGCAGAACCCACGGATCTCGGAAAGCCCGGTCGTGCCATCGCCCGGGTGAATATTCTTCGTAGCGTTCGTCCCGGTCCAGGATGAGCCCGGAGCCGACGCGTTGCCACATGTGCAGGTCGTTCGAAACCGCGTGGCCCAGTTTCTGATGCTTGCCATCATCCGCCTTGCTGGTTCCGGTGTAGAACAGGTGCCAGATGCCGTCGTCACCACGCACAACCGATCCGGTCCAGGTTGTATTGTCGTCCCATGCGGGCCCGGCCGAAGGCGCAAAACAGGTTCCGAGTTGGGTCCATGACTTGAGATCGCGGCTGACCGCGTGTCCGTAGGACACGTGCCAATGACGGAGATCCGGATCCCCGATCGACTTCGGCGCCTGGAGAAAGAAACAATGCCAGAGGTTTCCCTCACGGACGTACCAGCTGTCCCAGACCCATTTGTCGTCGAGCGCCAGAACCATCAGCCCTTGACCCCCGTGGATGCCACCGAGGCGATGAAGACACGTTGGAGCGACAGATAGAACGCCAGGACAGGTATCGTGATGACCGTGAGGTAGGCCATGACCTCGCCCCAGGGAACGTTAAGCTGATCGGTAAAATAACCAAGACCGACCATGACGGGACGTATCTCTTCGGCCTGCACTACCATAAGCGGCCAGAGATACTGGTTGTACATGAAAAGAAACTTCAGAATTGCCGCTGTCGCGATCACCGGGCCTGAAAGTGGCATGACGATCCGGCGGTAGACGAACCACCAGCTTGCCCCCTCCACGCGGCTCGCCTCTATCAGTTCGCGCGGCAGGTCCTTGAAAAACTGAACGAACAGGAAGATCGACAGGCCATCCGCAATGAAAGGGATGATCTGGACCCGGTATGTGTTGAGCCAGCCAATCTCGAGGCCTTGCGTTCCGATCCACGGCAATTGCGATGCCATCAGCAGCAAGGGGATGAAGATTGTCTCGTACGGGATGATGAGTGTGGCCAGGAGGATTGAGAAGATTATCCCGCGCCCTGTCCAGTGAAGAAAGACAAAAGCGAACGCGGCAAGCGAACACACGATGATCGTCAGAACGACGGTGATGCCGGTTACCAGCACCGAGTTGAACACAAACACGCCGATCGGGGCACGTTCAAAGGCGGCGACATAGTTGTCGAAGGAAATGTCGCCGACCGGAAGAAAGGCCCTCAGGCTGTCTGTATCGGCCAACAACTGCTGATCGGGCTTCAACGACGACATCGCCATGAACAGCAGAGGAAAGACAAAGATGATCGCGACCAGGACCAGCACGGCGTAGCGTGCGGCCAGCCTCAGGCCACGGTTTTCAGCAGAAACAGCAGCCATCAGCTTTTCTCCCGTGTCAGCCAGCGTTGCAACAGCGAGACGCTGAGAACGATCAGGAACAGGATGACGGAGATTGTCGACCCCCCCGAAATGTCCTGTTTGCCATAGCCTCGCTCGAAAGCCTGGAAAACAAGAACCTGCGTGCTGTCGAGCGGCCCACCCTGGGTCATGACAGCAACCTGAGCGAACAGGGCAAAGGCCTGCATCGTGATGACGATCAGAATGAGCACCGCCGTATTTCGCAAACCGGGCCAGGTCACATACCGAAAAGTCTGCCATTTAGACGACCCTTCGATTTGCGCGGCCTCGTACAGCGTGGGCGAGATCGTTTGCAGGCCCGACAGCCATATGACCATATGGAATCCGACACCTTGCCAGACCGACATGGCCATGATCGAACCAAGCGCCGTGGACGTGTTGCCGAGCCAGTCCACTGGTTGGAACGCGCCGAATGTCATTGCTGACAGAAGATTGTTCAACAATCCGTCGCCGGGTGAATAGATGAAACGCCAGAGGAGAGAGACAACCACGATCGAAACGACGACCGGCATGAAATATACAGCGCGAAACAGACTGATGCCCTTGAGCTTCTGGTTGATCAGAAGAGCCAGCACGAGCGCCAGTCCCGCCTGAACAGGCGCGACGACAAGAACGAATGTAATCGTGTTGACAAGCGACTTCATGAAAACGACATCCGAGGCGAGCACGACCTTACGGGACTCGCCCGACTGCCAGCTAAACCATTCACGCTTGCCCTGCAGATGGGGATAGTCAGGATTGTTGCGGGTAAAGGCCCGCAGCCGCGGATACTTGATCTCGCCGTTGGCGCTGCGCACAACCGCGCCCGCATCGTCCCGCTCCGGTTCCAGCGTGAAAAACGCAACACCCAACAGGTCGTTGTAGTTTTCGAAACCGATATACTTCGTCGGATTCGGCGAGGCGAGGCGCTGGTTTGTCAGTGAAAACGTGAACGCCAGGAAAAACGGAAGAATGATAAAGGCGGCGATGAGGGCAACGCCTGGCGATGCCATGAGCCAGCCGGCGCGGTTCGACCGCGTCAGTTTCGACGCCATGCGATCGTCTCCTTAAGCTGGGGACCGCCCAGCCGTTTGCCGGGCGGTAAAGAGAGCATCAATTCAATGGCCGTAGCCGCTATTGTTCTCGATGTCTTCGTTGACCTCGTCTGCGGCCGCATCAAGCGTGTCGGCAACATCCGCACCGTTGGCGATGTCGGCGAGCGCCTTTTCGAACACCTTGGCCTGGACGATGTAGCCCGGGGTCACCGGGCGCACCAAGGCCTGCGCCTCCGAGAGCCCGTAGAATGCTTCCAGGGAACCACCCGGCTTGTAGTTTTCGGTCGCTTTGGCCGCACTCGCCGTTACCGGAATGAGGCCCGTACCATCAGAGAAGGCAGCAAACCACTTGTCCTGAAGGGCAAATTCAATGAACGCGCGCGCACCTTCCGGATGTTCCGACGTGCCCGAGATACCGAACTGCCACGATGCGGCGCCGATTTTCGATCCGTTGCCAAAATCGGGAGCAGGCAAGAACAGTGCATCGTCGCCGAAGGCCTCGACCACCGGCAAGGCCGCCCAGTTGCCGTTCCAGGACATCGCATACTTACCTTCAAGCAGGCCGGTTTCGCGGTCTGCCGCGTCCTGACTGGTCCCGGGCACATAACCGTTT
This sequence comes from Roseibium sp., assembly GCF_965232425.1. GTDB lineage: Bacteria > Pseudomonadota > Alphaproteobacteria > Rhizobiales > Stappiaceae > Roseibium. The sequence goes on along the minus strand of NZ_OZ246971.1, from coordinate 1,141,854 downwards.
GTGAAAAGCGACTGCCACCAGTCGCCAAACGCAATCGCCTCGTCGCCATTCAGAATGCCTTCGGCCGTCTGATAGGTGCCCCGGTCAACAATGTCGCCGCCAAAGCTCTGCAGGAACGGAGAGAAGGCATATGGATACCATTCCCCTTTCCACGCCATACCAAGATCGAGCGGATATTCGAAATCGCCGGATGCCTTGATCGTCTCAAGGGCGCTATTGAACTCCTCAAGCGACCAGGGCGTGTCCAGCGTCGGCACCCTAATGCCGTATTTCTCCAAGGTTGAGCGCCGGGTTGTCAGAGCAACCGCTGCGTCCCAAAGTCCAACGGAATAGACCTCACCGTTCCAGCGCCCGATCGTACCGGGCAGATACCCCTCCAGCTTGGCCTCGTCGATGCTGAGCGGCTGCATGTAGCCGGCCCAGGCCCAGTTCGGCATGACCGGTCCGTCCACGTCGAGTATGTCCGGGAGTTTGCCCGCGAGAGCGGCGGCACCGACGGCGTCGTTATACGCAAGTTGAGGAAATGTCTCGAGCACGACCTTCCAGTCGGACTGGCTGGCATTGAACTCCTCTACCAGTTGATTGACCAGGGCTTCCTCGGCATTCGCGCTGCCAGCACCGTGGTACCAGAGGCTCAACTCGGTTTCGGCGAGGGCCGGTGCACCCAGGCTGCCAGCAATCAGGCAACTCAGCATCAATGTCCGGTTCATTTCTCAGTCCTCCCTTTGAGACGTATGACGTTTCTGTCGTTCTGACGCGGCGCAACCAATGAGCCGCGCATCTGAAGCTGGCCTCCAACCAGCATCGGCTCCTTGGGAGCGGCAGCTATCGGGTCGGTCAGAAGGTCAAGCAGAAGCTGGGCCCCGCGTGCACCCATCGCCCCATAGGGCAGTTCCGCGGTGGTCAGGGCCGGATAAAGGGTTTCGGAAATCAGGCGGTGGTCGTCATATCCGACAACGGAGACATCCTCCGGCACCGCGAGACCGCGTTTTCGCAGGATTCCGTATACCGCGAGTGCAAGACGGTCATTACCGCAGCAGATTGCCGTTGGCGGATCATCGATCGCAAAGAACTTGTCGAGCGCATCCCAGATCAGTTGATGCTCGCCCGGCGCACCGAAAAGGTCCGCCGGTTGCACGAGGCTCGGGTCATAGTCGATCCCGGCCTCCGTCAGCGCGCGCCGGTACCCGTTCAGCCGCAATCGGGTGACCTGCAGAGCCGGTGCCAGCGTGAGATAAGCAATCTTCTCGTGACCGGCAGTAGCCACGGCCTTTGTCAGCGCAAATTGCCCGGCTTCATCATCCGGAATGACCGCAGGCGTGCCCTCTTCATCGTAGCAGTTGATCAACACTGTGCGGATGCCGGTTTGTGGCAGGGCAATATCCAGCGGCTTGTGAAAGTCTGCGACATAAAGGATGCCCTCGACGCGGTGCTCCTGAAACGTGCGCATCAGGTCCGGAACCCGGTCAAGCCGGCCACCTGTGTCCGAGATCAGCAGTGTTTTCCTGGATTGCTCGACGACCGCCTGCGCCCCCTGCACGATGAACAGCTCCGGCAGACCCGCCGCGCGGGCAACTTCGTCGGCATTGCTGATTGCGCCGGTGATCAGTCCGATCAGGCCGGAACGGTTTGACTTGATGGAACGCGCCGCGTGAGAGGGAACGTAGCCAAGAGCGGCCATCGCCTCCGACACGGCCTTGCGGGTCTTTTCGGACACGGGCGCATCGCCGTTCAGAACCCGGCTGACGGTCTTGGGCGAAACATTCGCGCGTTTGGCCACATCGTAAATCGTTGCCACCGGTCCGCCTCCCAACGGTCGAAGCAAAATACAATGACACCGATGTCATGACACCGGTGTCATTGTCAAGCAAAGAATCGACTTGTCATGTCGATCCTGCTTGTGGATGGCTTCGAGAACACGATTTCAATTCCGGACGGCGCTTGATTGAAAAGTGATGGTTCCAGACTGGCAAAGGGCTACAAACCTGGTTGCATTTGGAGCTTAAGCACTCGTCTTACGCCGCAGCGAATATCCGCTTTCCGCCCTCGATGGCCATTCCCGGCATTGGCACAACGAGACCCGCCAGATCATCTCCGACAGGCGGGACGTTTGGTTTCGTCGCCGTTGAAGCCTCTCTCGCGTAAATCACCAATCCCTTGCAGCCCACGACACTCATGTGTCAGATGCCGAACCTGTCCCTGAACCGGTAACCCCTCCACCGAAGAGGACCCGTTTGCGGTCCGGTGACAGGCGATAGTAATAGAAAGGCTTACCCCTGTCTGGGCCGGTCGTAGTGTCAGGTGGAGGCAGTGGTATAAAAATCGAGCGATGCGCTCGAAGTTTTTCCAAAGTGCCAATTCATCCATAGCAATACAACTACTTTGAAAAATAGATTAGGCGCCTAATTGAAAATCGTGACGTTTTAATAAATTCATAATATCGACATTTGTTCGTTACGTTAATTTGCTGGTTAACCAAAGCTGCCATCCAGTTTTGGGGAGATACCATGCACATCTTGAAATCAATATCGGCGAGCCTTGTCGCGCTGACAGTCGCTGCCCCTGCAATTGCTGAAACCGTCACCATCGATCTTTGGTCTCGTGCTGATCGGTCCGGTCCGCTGCGCGCCGGTAACATCGTTGCCGCGGCCGAGCAACTCAACCGGGTGTTCGAGGCTGCCGGTTCGGAGACCCGGGTCGAGGTGAACCTCATCGAAACCAATGCCAAGGGTTTCGACGCCGACGCACTCGATCTGCTGAAAGCCCATTCGGTAGGTGACACACCCGACATAGCCGTGGCCGCGCATGAGTGGATTGGGTCCTTTGTTGAAGCGGGTCTAGCTGCCAACCTTGAGGACCATATTGCTGCGAATGAAGCGTTGTACTCAGACATGATTCCATCCTTGTGGAACTCGGTCATGTATAAGGGAGAGCGCTACGGTATTCCGCAGGATTCCGAGATCCGCATGTTCTTCGTGAACAACGATATCCTGCGCGCGGCCGGGTACGACCAGACCTTCATCGATGAGCTTCCGGGCAAAGTGGAAGCCGGCGAGTTCACCATGTACGACTGGTGCGACCTTGCGGCGGACGCGGTCAACAAGGGCGCTGCGAAAATCGGTTGGGTGCATCGCCCGAATGTCGGCCCCGATTTCCAGATGGCAATGGCCTCGTTCGGCATCGACATCTACAATGAAGACGAAGCCAAGCTCCAGATCACGAAATCCGGCCTGGAAAAATATTACGGCTGGCTGAAGTATTGTGTCGACAACGGTTCTTTGCCAGCGGACATGACGACCTACAGCTGGGACAGCACACACGCGGCTTTCCGCGGTGGCAGCGCGCTTGGAAAATTCCACGGTATCTGGAATGTCGGCGCACAGATGGAGGCTTTCGACTTGTCGGGTCCGGAAGACTACTTCAACAAGATCACCTGGATCCATTCTCCACCTGCCGAAAAGGGCGGCGCGCCGAAAAACCTCAGTCACCCGATCATCTACATCGTAGGCGAAACGGAGAACAAGGATCTTGCCGCAATGCTCGTTGCGATGGCTTCGCAGCACGTTCCCAATACCGAACACGCGGTGACGACCAATCACACGCCTATCATGTACGGTCAGACCGCAATGCCGAAGTTTCAGAAAGAGGGCTGGGCATTGATCGCCGGCACACCCATGCTTGAATTTGCCGAGTTCATGCCGAACCACGCCAAGATAGGTCAGTACAACGCCATCACCTATTCCGGAGTGCAGGCTGTTGAAACGGGTGAAATGACCCCTGCCGAAGCGACGGAAATGGTCATTGAAGAGCTCGAAGTCGAGCTCGGCGACGACGTGATCATCCTTGACTAAAGGGTCTTTGACGGGACGGCACTAGCTGCCCCGTCTTCTCCTCGCCATGTCCACATCAAGCTCCCGTCAAACCGTCAATGCGCTGGTGTTCCTGGGCCCGGCATGCCTGTTTCTGTTTTGTCTCCTGCTGGTGCCGATCGTCGTCGACCTAGTGGTCGCCTTCACCGACATGAGCCAGACGATCAAGGTGAACGAATTCACAACGAGCCAGTTCGAAAAGCTGGCGCGGCCTTCCGAAGACAGTTGGTGGGGCTTCGAGTTCAGGGGATCATTCTATCGTGCGCTGTCTCTTTCGGCCATTTACGTGTTCTTCACCCTTGCGATCTTCAACGTGACATTCGCCTTGATCCTGGCGCTTACAACCACCGCTTTACCGGATTGGTTGGGTGGGCTCTACCGTGCCATCTGGCTGCTCCCGCGGATGTCACCCTCTGTCGTTTACGGTCTTTTGTGGCTTTGGACCGTCGACCCAACGGAACGCGGGCTACTGAACCAGATCATCGGAGTTGTCGGCCTTGGCCCGGTCAACATGAAGCTGGATGCACCGGTCACACTAATTGTCTTTGCAAACGGGTTCATTGGCGCTTCGCTCGGCATGCTCATCCTGACATCTGCCATCCGCTCGATACCGCAACACCTTTTCTACGCCGCCCGCGCCGACGGCGCCGGCAGCCTCTCAATCGTCCGGCACATTATCCTGCCCGCTTTGAGGTGGCCGCTCAGTTACATCACCGTGTTTCAAACTCTCGCTCTCCTTGTGAGCTTTGAATACATTTTCCTGATCATGGGGCCGGCGCGTCAGACCATGACAATGTCCATGCTGGCGTACACGAAGACGTTGGCCCCGGACATTGGCTCCGGGCAATACGCCTACGGCGCTGCAATCACATTGATCCTCATCGTGATCGGCATGGCTGTCGCCATGATCCTCTGGCGGCTGACCAACATGAAGCGCCTGCTCGCAAAACCGCGAATCGAGGTGCATTGATGAGCGACTGGCACAAGTTGGCGAAGATATCGCAGCGCCAAAGAACCCTGAAAAATGCCGCGTTGATCGTGTTGCTGACGATTGTGTCCCTGCCGGTGCTTTTGCCGTTCTTCTGGATGCTGGTCATTTCGCTGTCTGCTCGAACGGGGGGAGTGGAAAGCGCTGTATTATGGCGGGCCTGCGCCGTGCTCATGCCGGCAACCCTGGCTTATGTGGCACTTCATCTTTCGTTGCCGAGACACCGGATATGGTCCGCTCTGGCGTGTCTGGGCGCAGCCATACTCGGCCTATGGGTAACGGTTGGCAGCGAGCTGCATCTCAACAACTACCGTTTCCTGATCAATCCGAATTTGATCGAGGACATACGGGGCTCTGCGACGGCCGGCGGTCAGTTCCCCTGGGTGTGGGAAGCTTTCGGCAATTCGCTTTTGGTTGCGGCATCCTCGACGGCCCTGAAGGTGAGTGTCGCGACCTTGGCAGGCTACTACATCAGCCGCTTTGCGTTTGCAGGCCGATCTGCCTTTCTGCAGGGCCTCCTGCTGATTGAAGTCTTTCATCCATGGATGCTCGCAATCCCGATTTTCCTGGTCATCTTCTGGGTGGGATTGCTGAACACGCTGACGGGACCGATCCTGGTGCTGACGGCGATTCAACTGCCCTTTTTCATTTTCATCATGAAAGGGTTTTTCGACGCGGTGCCGTGGGACATCGAAATGTCTGCAATGACAGACGGTGCCTCGCGCCGGCAGGCCTTCTGGTATGTCGTGTTGCCCCAGGTGCGCGCCGGGCTTATCGCGATCTCCGTTCTTGGATTTATCCAGGGCTGGGAGGAATACGTTTTTGTCACCGCACTTCGAACGGGCACATCCTACTGGGTCATGTCCACGTATCTCTATTACGTGGCCGAGGATGTCATGGGCGTGGACTACGGCCTCGTCGCTGCAGTCTCCGTATTCTACATCATTCCTTCGCTTGCCCTTTATCTGTTCTGCCAACGCTACCTTACGCAAATGACACTGGGAGGCATCAAGGGCTGATGGCCAGGGTTACATTGAACCAATTACGGAAGAGCTGGGGGGATGTGGTCGCCGTCGACGACATTTCACTCACGATCGAAGACGGTGAATTTCTTGCCATCCTCGGTCCGTCCGGATGCGGTAAATCCACCACGCTTTTCATGCTGGCCGGCGTCTACCTGCCGACCTCCGGTGAGATTCTTTTCGACGGCGCGAGGGTCAATGAGGTCGAAGCGCGCCTGCGCAATGTCGGGATCGTTTTTCAGTCATACGCGCTCTATCCGAATATGAACGTGTTGCAGAACATCCTCTTCCCGACACGCTTTCAAAAAATCGACAACCCGGAAGCAAAGGCGCGGGAAATGGCGGAACTCGTCCAGGTGGATGGACTTTTGAACAGACGCCCTTCGGAGTTGTCCGGCGGACAGCAGCAGAGGGTTGCCCTTGCCAGGGCATTGATCAAGGCCCCGAACCTGCTCCTGTTGGACGAACCACTTTCCAATCTAGACGCCACCCTGCGTCTGACCATGCGTGCGGAAATCCGGCGGATAACTCGCGAACTTGGGGTGACAACGGTTCTCGTGACGCACGATCAACTGGAAGCGACCACGATGGCGGATCGGATCGTCTGCATGAATACGGGGCAGATTGAACAGCGCGGCAGCGCTCTCGATCTTTATCAGCGGCCGGACACCACATTTGTCGCAGGTTTCATCGGCTCGCCGCCAATCAATTTCTTCGAGGCCGGACGGGTGGAAATCAATGCACCCGAAGGCACCAAAAAGATTGGTGTTCGCCCTGAAAACATCCGGCCCGCAGGAGCGGGTTTAAAAGCCACGGTAAATACTGTCGAATTGATGGGACGTGAGACGTTGATCACCTGCGAAACGACATTGGGTGATGTCCGCTTTCTGGAAGCCTCGTCTGCGACACGCTGGCAGTCGGGTGCGGACCTGTTTCTGCGATTCGAAGAAACAGACGCGGTCTGTTTCGACCGAGACGGCCGGCGCATGGATGGGCACGCAAGACTGGTTGCGGAAAATGCGTGACATCCTCAGCGAGTGCGTCTTCGAAATCTTGCCCCCAGCTCCGGATGAACGCCTTAAAGCCGCCCATGGCGAAGCGACAGGGGAACGTCACAGCCGTTACCTTGCTGACTGGCGCTGTTTGCAGACCATCGAACTGGCCCCGCCACCAGCCGCCTTTTCCAATCCATCAGAGATGAAAATCGCCGCATGGAACATGGAGCGTTGCAAACGCGTCGAGGACAGCGCTGATCTGCTCCGGCGCGCAGGTGTCGATATCGTTCTTGCGACCGAGATGGATTACGGGATGGCCCGATCCGGGCAACGGCACACGACAAGGGATTTAGCCCGCCTGCTGGGGTTTGGATATGTGTACGGGGTGGAGTTTGTCGAGCTTGGAACCGGCGACACTTACGAAACCCGTCTCTTTTCCGATGTCGCTAATCTCGCCGGGCTGCATGGCAACGCGATCCTGTCGAGATTTCCGTTGCATAGACCCAGGGTCATTCCGCTTGATGATCAGGGGCAGTGGTTCACAGGATCTCCAAAGTCCGACGGGCAACGACGGGTCGGCGGTCGCATGGCGATCGCCGCAGATGTGGAGGTTGGCCCGGCCCCCATTACCCTGGTTGCTGTCCATTTCGAAAGCGAGTCCGATGCGCAGGAACGTCTTCAACAAGCCGAAACGATGCTTTCCGCATTGCGCAGAGTTTACGGACCAGCCCCGATGATCATTGGCGGCGATCTGAACACGGCAGACCTGGCAGGTAGATCCGTGTTTTCCTGTCTGAATAAACCTCAAATCTGGGAACCTTGTTTCGGGGCATTCGAAGCTGACGGTTTCGGCTGGAAAACTGCCAACAACGGCGAGCCGACCACACGTTCGGCCCCCGGAAAACCTGTCGAATATCCCTTGAAGCGGCTTGATTGGCTTTTCGTGCGAGGTCTCGACAGTCTCGAACCGATGACGGTGCCGGCGATCTCCTCGCATGGTGATTATCTGTCGGATCACGAACTCGTAACTGCGCGGTTCATGCCTTGAAACCACGTCTTATCGCACACCGGGGCGCGTCCCTCGTCGCACCGGAAAACACATTTGAGGCCGCGAATGCGGCTCTCGATCTGGGCGCCGACATCATCGAACTGGATGTCCGCGAAAGCGCGGACGGTGTCCTTTATGTGCTGCACGATCGCACCGTCGACCGAACCACGGATGGTGCCGGTTTACTGGAACTTATGCATTCCGCGGACATTGACGCCTTGGATGCGGGGCGCTGGTTTGCGCCGGAGTTTTGCAGTGCAAAGGTTCCTCGGCTCGACGCCTTTCTCGATAACCTTCGCGCTCGGGGCGCGGGGGCGTATGTTGAAGTAAAGTGGTGCAACCCGGACACCCTGGCCGGAATTCTGCGCGAAACGCGCATGATGGAACACTCTTTCGCTTTCGCCCACAAACCGGAGATGGCAATTGGTCTTGCCAGTGCCGCGCCGGACCTGCGCACCAGCACTCTTCTTTCTGTTGCGCGAAATGTCTCCGTCGCGCGTTCGCTGTACCGCGCCGACTTCATTGAGCTTGAACAAGCAGAATGCACGGATGCCGTTGTGCGCGCTGCAAGAGCCGTGGGGCTTGAAATCATCGGGTATTCCGAAAGCAGCACACCTGCCGTCTTCAAGTGCTTCGCTGACACGCATGTTGACTACATCAACCTTGACCATCTTGAAGTTGCTTTGAAAGTCTTGGGAGAGAACCCATGAAAGTCGTTTCCTACAATATCCAGTACGGCCTCGGGGCCGATGGGCGCTACGACCTTGCCCGCATTGCAGGGGAAATCGAAGACGCGGACGTGATCGCCCTTCAGGAAGTTGACCGCTTTTGGAAGAGAAGCGGCATGGTCGACAGCCCACAGGTTCTTTCGGATCATTTGCCGGATCATTATTGGGTTTATGGCGCGAATTTGGACATGAACGCCGGCTGGATCGCGGATGGCCGCAAAATTTCGCGCCGCAAGCAGTTTGGCACGATGATATTAAGCCGTTGGCCGATCCTGTCTTCACGCAATTTTCCGTTGCCAAAATGGGGAGATCGTCAACACCACTCCATACAGCAAGGGATCTTGGAGGCGGTGATCGCGACACCGTTCGGCCCTGTTCGCTTTTATTCGGTGCATCTCAGTCACTTGTGCGAAGCGACAAGGTTGCCCCAGATCGATCGAATTCTCGAGATCCTGGCCTCCGCGCCCGTAGAGGGGGGCGCATGGTGCGGCGGGCATCCGGATCCGAAAAGCGACTGGCTTGAGGAACACGAACCTCCGATGCCTTCGGAGCTTGTCCTCTTGGGGGATTTGAATTTTTCTCCCGGATCGAGAGAGTATGCCAGAATGATTGGCGAGATTGCCCCGGGATACGGCCGGCTCACCAACCGCGCAGGGCTCCTCGACGCCTGGGTTCTGGGTGGACACGACGAAACCTCAGGGTCCACGCACCCAAATGCCATGACCCGAATTGACCATTGTTTCGTCTCTGCATCGCTTGCACCGCAAGTGGCGGCGGCGTCGATCGACGATCAGGCAACAGGATCCGATCACTGGCCGTTGTGGGTCACCTTCTCGCAGTGATCTGGAACGCGCGAGGATCGCCCCTCGACTGTAGCATTTAGGGCCCGACTATATCGATGCAATCAGAGCTGCAATCGCAATGTAAGTTCAGCGTTTTCGCGAGATTGGGTGATCTTTGAAAATCTGAATGGAAATGTGCCGCTTGTCTCTCGGCCGTTTGTTCGTTCGCGCCGCAGCGAACGTCCGTTTCCCGCCCGAATTGGACCTTAACCACCGGATCTAGCGTCGGTCTGCCCCGACAGTTCGGCAGAGTGATTCATCCTGAAGTAATTTCATACTGTTGCGAGCTAAACCCTTGGCTCTAAAGTAGGCGAAAATAGGCTTTGCTGACTGCATGAGTTTACGTTTCTGGCAAATGAACACTGGCCGAGATAGTCCGATCTATACTGAGCTTTTCGGCTCTACGTATCTCGACCATTTTCTCATTTCGATACTGCTAGCTGTTCTGCCACCCGTTCGTTGGCGCTTCGTATCGGATCGTCCGCCAAGTGCGCGTAGCGTTCAGTCGTTGAGGCTTTCTTGTGGCCCAGCAACTTTCCAATGACCGGGAGGCTAAGACCCTCTGCTACTGCGAAGCTTGCAAAGCTATGGCGCAGATCATGAATGCGGACATCTTCGATATCGGCCTGTTTCCGGATCCGGTACCAAGGCTTTCTCAGGTTGACGAGATGTTCGCCGGGTTTCTTTCCAACGATGACAAAAGGATTGCCATCTATTCTGGGTAAGGTCGTGAGGACTTCGCTTGCAAGGCTGTTGAGATATAGCGTTTTCCTCCCCGTCTTGCTGTCCGGCAACAACAGGCGCGCACCCTCATAGTCAACGTACTCCCACTTCAGAGACAGGATCTCACCAAGCCTGGCGCCCGTGAAGATCAGCAGCCTGATAGCGGCGACAACAAAAGGGTCTTCAAGCTTCTGCTCTTCTGCAGCTTCAAGCACGCTCGCAAGCCTCGCGAACTCTTCCTTTGTCAGGTAGCGCTCGACCTTGTTCTCCCTGTACTTCTCGATATGTCGGACGGGATTGGATCCATCGGGCCTCAGTTCCCAACGCTCAGCGAGATTGAACATCTTGGAGAGCAGAGCGAGACATCTGTTGGCAACACCCTCTCCACCTGAGACGACCGCTCCTCCCTTGTGGCCGCTTCCATGAGAGCGACCGTCCCTGGGAGCCGTCTTGCCATTTCGGACGGCAAGCTTGAAGGTATCAATATCCGAACGCGTTATTTCAGTGACCAGCTTCTTGCCCAGAAGCGGAAGGACATGGTTACGGATGTTCATCTCATCCATCAACACGCTACTGGCCTTTTTGTGCTGCCGCGCGTAGTCCTCGATGAAGCGATCACAGAGATCCGCCATGGTAACTTGTGCTGACCGGGGCTTCCTGATTTCGTCGATGCTGGCGCCAGCGTGTTTGCTGCCCAATAGCCGAAGTGCTTCCTTGCGGGCGGTGTCAGCAGTCCAGGGAGAGCCGTGCTCTCCGATCGTGAACCAGCGCTGCCTGCCGTCGACACGAGTTTTCAGAACGTACTTCTTCGCCTTGCGTTGGCAGCGGACGCCAAAGCCACGGACCTCGCTGTCCCACACCAGTTCGCCCGGCTCGAGTTTATCGACGACAGACTTGGAGATGCGTTTGCGTGTGTTGCTCATGGCTTCAAGCTAGCACACAGCAACCCGTTAGCAACCATACCGATGCGAAAAACAAAGTGTCACCGAAAACAAATGTCGATTAAACCGCTGATATATAGTGCTAATGAGAAGGTGCGAGGGATTATAACATAAGTAGAACCCAGACTACGAATCTGGGGGTCGGGGGTTCGAATCCTCCCCGGTGCGCCATTCTGTATTTGGACCCGCAGATCGTCTTCAACGCCTTGAAAGGTAACGAAGTTTCAGGGGTTCGAAGCCCGTCGGTTCGACGGTGTGAAACAGGCTCCGAAGAAATCGACCGAAGCACCGTTCTGTTTCACTTATTGTTATGATTATTACATATAAATCAAAGGCTTGAGAGGAAATTGAGAGCGTGTTCAAATGTCTCTTGAAAACCTAGCTGAGGTTTACCGGTGTTTTTCATCTGCTCTTGAGTAATGACTTTTCCTTCTCTAGTTTTTCAATTCGCCATTTGCGTCAGCGATCCTGGTTATGATCAGGTCGATTTTCTTGTTGGAATACTTAATAAGTCTTCTAAATGATTGCTGTTTTCTTCGGGTTTGCTTAGTTTGTTAGCGTGCGCAAACTTGAACATCACCATCGCCAAGTCGTGAATCTCCCCTACGGATTCCAATTTCATTGACGCATCGTCAAATGCGCCTTCCAATTTGGCTTTCGGAATTGATTCGCGTGGCTTTCGCATTCTCTGTTGCAACATAGGTAGTAGGGGTATTTTCGAGTTTTACAGCATGTTGCGCGTGTTCACTTGCCGTTAAGTCAATTAGGTTGCCCCAGCGTCGGTTCGAGTTTGACATTAACTATCTGTTAATATAGAGTTTAGTTGTTTGAAAAAGTACCGCAGGGGAAAATTGTGAGGTTTCCCTCGGGTCCTCGTAGAAAGTGAGAAGCATGTAAGGCATGGGTGGCCTTCATATTTTTATTCATGCTGAGCATGTTTTTTCTTACTTATTTTATTGAAGGGGCAAATATATGAAGCTTAAACTACTTGCTCTTGCGTCGTGTGCAATAATGGCAGCCACGCCTGCAAGCGCTCTTTCCGTTGTTTCCAACTCGTCCGCGTCAGCCTTGGCTTCGGCACTGGTTTCACCAGGCTCTGGCATCAGCATCGTCGGCGGTTCGGAAACCTACCAAGGCGGTGCAACCCAAGGCGGCACCTACAGCGGTTTCAGTCTGTCGAACTCCACCACCACGATAACACTCGGTGATGGCGTTGTCCTGACATCGGGCGATGTCGGAGATATTCCCGGCAATGATAGTACCGCTATCAGCAGCAATCCAGGTGCCGGATCAGACGCTGATCTGCAATCCATATCCGCGCAGACTGTGACCAATGACGCCAACGTCCTCTCGTTCGACTTTACCGCTGCTCCCGGCATAACCTCGATCGATCTGGACTTCGTGTTCGCGAGCGATGAGTTTCCGAACCAGTCTGTGACCGACATCTTCGGCGTCTTCGTAGATGGCATCAACTATGCCTTCTTTCCGAATGGCGATCTCGTAAACTTTACCCTGGGATCGGCGAATGCCGGGCTTTTCTTCGATAATGATTTCGGTTCGGCAGATCCGTTCGAGGATGCAAGCGGAACGGCTCTGGAGTATGACGGCATCTATCAGCCGTTGTCGCTTACGGGCATTCTGGACATGAACCTTGCCACTCATACAATCAAGATCGCCATTGGTGACACAAACGATACCGCGTTCGACTCTGGTGTCTTCATCACAGGTCTCGGTGGTGGCACAAGCACCGGCGGTGGCGGCATCGACCCGACCACCGTACCGCTTCCTGCTTCATTGCCGTTGCTGCTGGTGGCAGTCGCCGGCGTGGGCATGATTACTCGTCGCCGGTCGAATGCCTGAGACCAGTGAATGAATGTGACAAAGGGCGGCGCATTGCGCCGCCCTTCTTTGTACACAATCTTCGAGCCAAGGACTGCAATAATGATCAATCGCCTGACTTTGTGCATTGGGCTGTGCTTCGGTTTTATCTTGTCCGCAACCAGCGCACAGGCGACCCCGCACGACACCTCCTGTGGCCTACTTGACGCATTGGGCAGCAACAACATCGATGCGATCGAGTCGTCGCTGAACGACGCCGCGAGTAGCTGGCTGCCGGAAAGCAAAGCGGCAGCCGCTCAATCGCTGACGAAACTGGCAGCTGATGTTGCCTTCAATGGTGGCACTGTTTATCAGGTGACCGAACTGGGGGACGATCTGGTTGAGCATTTGGTGGTCCTTCGATTGAGCAAAGGCGACGTGCACGGGATGGTACTTCGCTACACATGGAGCCCCGAAGGGCTCTCACTGACGGGCATGGATTACAAGCAAAAACTCGAAGACTTACGGCTTCTTGCTCTTTCCACTCCCGCTGTACGCCTTTCCTGCGACGGCTAGAAAAGACAAAAAAGCGTTCCTTCGCATTGAAACACCTTAGAGTTTTGTTTCACAAAAGAGTGTTTTCACCGGCCTGTAGAGCCGTAAAGTAAGACGAAATATTTTTGTTGCCGCGAGTGCTACCCTGCCTCACTGGGCTCACTGTTTGATGATGTTTACGGTGAAGTCTGATCGCCTTGCGGCCTGACCTGAGAGTTCATACTTTCTGATCTTGGGTGCGCCATATCTCAAAGCAACCGTATCTTCAACAGCTCCCGATCAGGATCCTGTTCGAGCGCGTACGCCGCCTTTATCAAGTCGCTGCTCGTGTAAGATTTTCGCAAGGTTGCGCAAAGCCGGGCAACCACGGGAGAGCCCGAATGACGATCTTGTTCTGAAGCGGTAGAAAACGTTGCAGCGCGGGCAGACGGGTGCCGGGGGGAAGGGTCTGTCACTGACACCTTCGAAAGGCCTGTCGCCGCGGAAGCGTGACACACCGGCAATCCTCACCAGATAATGATGATGTTTCGCTGCTTTTTTGCAGTCAGGAACAGCAATAAGACTAGGTTGTCGGCCCGGTTCCATTATACTCCTGCGTGTTGTTGGCAGGCGAGCGGGGGGGCTGCGCATGGCGTCACAAAACAAGGTGTCAATCAAACAGGCGATTCCGTTGTTTGAAGGCATTGATAAATTTGATGAATTTCAAATAAGTCGCATGTGTTTGATCACACGTGTTACCGCCGGTGAAACTATCCTCAAACGGAACGACGAGACGACGGACGTGTTCTTGATTATCGACGGGACTGTTTCTGTCCGTGATTACTCGATTGATGGTAAGGAGGTTTCATATTTGGAAATCAGCACCGGCGGGATTTTTGGTGAATTCGCTGCAATCGACGGCAGACCGCGATCCGCATCAATTGAAGCCAAGGCCGACGCCACGATCGCCAGCATGAGCGCGCAGGATTTCCGCAAGCTGATCGCCTCCGACGGCGCATTCGGATTGCGGCTTGCGGAACATCTCGTGGCAAAGGCCAGGGGTCTCAGTCAGCGCGTCTTCGAGTATGGGGCTCTATCGGTTCGCCAAAGACTGCATGCCGAGATATTGCGCTTGTGCGACACCGAAGCGGCGAACGGGCAGGTCTGCACGATCTCGCCGGCGCCATCCCACTACGAACTCGCCACGCGGATTGCAACGCACCGGGAAGCCGTCACCAAGGAATTGAACCGTCTGGTTTCGCAGGGAATAGCCAGGCTCGAGCGGCGCAGCATCACGATCACGGACCTGCCGCGGTTGAGGCGGGCGGTGTCGGGCGACGATTTGGCGTGACGTTTTCCATCTGGATTTGCGGCACTTCCTGATCCCGCTCCCGTGATGACAGTTTCCCGCGAATGCCGGCAGTCGGTCTGTCCGTGCCTGAGGGTCTGTCAGCCGTGCCGCATCAGTCATACCGGACCCGTGACCTCCTCCCTGCACCCGACAGGGCTTCCTTGTTTCGAGGTAAACCAGGCGGGCGCGCGTGATCGCAGTTGAAACAGGAATTTCAAAACAAATTCCGCCCAATGTGGGATTTCCCACTTAAGTAACGTAGATGCTCTGCCATTCATGATGCGGAAAGACTGTTCGCATTCATGAAAGGCCCGGGTGTTGATGTTGCTTCCTGTGATTATTAAAGCGAAAGCTTCGCGCAGTAAGTGGTGTTACACTCTGTCTCTGCCGTTTTTACTGGCGGGTTGCACTGCGTTGTCAGTTGAATCCAGTTTTGTGGCAAACAAACAACCGCATGCCCCCTATGTGGCCTACCATCTGCCCAAGTCGATCGTTTCTCTCAATGTTGCGCTCGACAAAGACGGCAAGGTGACAATTGGCAAAGCGACGGAAAAAAGAGTTGCGGACCCGAATGCGCATTATCGGTTGAACCTGAAACAGCTTCCGACCGCCAACGATCAGTTTACCCTGGCCGTCGGCGCAGACGGGCTTCTCAACTCGGCCAAGATCACCAACGAAGACAAGACCGCTGACATTATCAGTTCCGCGACATCGCTGCTCACTGAGGTGGGAAAGGCAATTTCAACTCAAGACGATGATGGTAGTGACGATAGGTCTCCCCCGCCATTCAGCATTGACCTCGTCTTCGATCCGGATGACCCAAGGCAAGTCGCCTACTCCGCACGCCAGTTGAGTTACGCCAGTGCCGGCACGTTTCATTTGTTTCTGAAGACGATCGAGGGCGACCTTCTTTCCCGGCAGCCGGCTGTCGGAAGTCCGGGAAAACGTCACCGTCGCGCGGCAGTGCGAAGGCAGTTTCTGCTTCCGGACCACACGCCCCATTATCTTGGAAATCAAGGCCAACGGCGGGACGCTCGTATCCCGGCAGACGGTCGATGTCGTCAATACCAAGCAGGTCAGTTCGTTTGATGTTCGCCGCGCCGCCTGCGTGAAGAAGGTCACGGATCTGACCTTTGAGGACGGTGTTCTCACAAAGGCCGACATTACCAAACCCAGCGAAATCCTCGGCTGCATCTCCATTCCCGCAACCATCCTCAAGGCGATCGTCGGATTTCCAAGTTGACAGACCGGGATTTCCGCGCCGGACCCGGCGGACCGGCGGCCGGAGTGAAACTGAAACCCAGGAAAGGAACATGTCTATGTCTGGAAGTAATTCTATCAAATCGGTCAACCAGTTGCTTTCCGTTCTGAAAAAAGATCCGGACCTTGAAAGCAAGATCAAGAGTGATCCGATCAACGCACTCGAGGAAATCAAGAGCGCAGCGGTCCCGGACACGCAGGTCTATCGACTGGTGGTCGGCTCGTTGGGGCTGGCGCTTCTGGGATCCGTGGCCGGCGCAATCATCATTGCCCTCTATCCGGGTGAAAACACCTCGATCCCGGACATCCTGATCGCCACCGCATCCGCTTCGGTCGGCGCTCTTGCCGGCATCCTGATGCCGTATTCAACCAGTGACGCATAATTTCAATCGACTTCAAGGAAGAGAAAAATGGCTGACCAGAAAGCACTTTCGGTGATGAAATCCGCCGGCCGCACCCTCGCTCCTGCGCAAGATGGCGATGCGGATCTCGGGCCTTTTGCTCACTTGCCGGGAACGTGGAAAAGCCTGCCGGGGCGCGGCTGGAACATGATTGCGCTGCCCTTCGAAAAAGGCACGTTCAAGTACCGCCTGTTGATGAACCAGTACAACGAGACGCTCAAGTTCAGCCTCGTTGACAAGGGTGTGCCCAACCGGGGCCTGGCGCTCGGCGTTCCGCCGGATGAGGCAGACCAGTTCCTGGTCGCGATCGACTATGAGCAAACCATCGAGCAGATCTCCGCCGAAGACTCTCCGGACAGCGGACTGGCCGGCAAACCGGGGCTGGCAATCCACCACGAGCCTGGTCTGCTTCTGCAAATGCTCAACCGCACCACCGACGGTCTGGACATCGCGCGGCTTGCGACAATCCCTCACGGTGATTCCGTCCTGGCACTCGGCCGCTGGCGGGCGCACGCGGGCGCTCCGTCCATTCCCACGATAAGCGGTTTGCCGATTGGCGTATCAACCGATGTCGACAACAACCCTTACCTGGCGCCGTACAAGCACTTCATCGATCAGCCTTTCAACGGATTGTTCGATCCCGCCGCACCGAATGACCTTCTGGAAGAAGCCAACAAGGGTCTGACATTTTCGGACACCACTGAACTGGTGTTCGACACGACGCTTGGGACCGGCGGCATCGTGAACATCCCGTTCATCGTGAAACAGGCCAACGCAGCGGACATGAAATCCACTTTCTGGATTTCCGAAGTCACCGACGAGAAGCACCCGGGCGTGGTCAAAAGACGCCTGCAATATTCGCAAATCGTCATGCTGGATTTCTTTCCGCGCCGAGACGGCATGCCCGGCCTCATCCGCTGGCCGCATGTTTCCATCAACACGCTGGAGAAGGTACCGGCCTGAACATCCGGGTTTCGTGGTCGCAACGATAGGCGACATACATTCAATCGAAGATAAGGAAAACGGACATGAAATTCGTTGTAGCAAACCGCCGTGCCGGCAAGTTCCGCGAAACCGACAAGGAGGCGTCGCGAAACGCGGTCAAATCATTTTTGTCCACCATGACAAGCGGACACCATCCGCCGATCCTTCAAGATCGTGAACCTGACGACAGGCAAGCGAGAAGAACCGTCGTTATGGAAGGAAATGAAACGGACTATCAAACTGCTAAGCGCGACGCACCCGGCGACGTGATTGTCGAGCCTTTGATCGAACATCAGCACGGCAATGCACTTTTTCGCAGTTTCCGGGCAGTCGATGTCGTCTCACCGGCCAGCAGCTTCCCGACGGGCACCGGAAACCAGGTAAAGTTCACGGTGCGTGGGCGTGGCAAGCCTCTTGCGAGTGCGACCGTTATGCTCTTCGTGCGAGAGCTTACGGGACGGGTGAGGCGACTGGACCGGGTCACCGACGGCTCTGGGGAAGTGACCTATGATCTGTCTGCATTCTTCCAGCCCATTTTTGTGATCGCGTCTCCCTATGCGGATTTCTGGCCGCTTCAATCGTTGTTCACGGGGAACGCCACATTCGATTGTCCGCCGTTGCCCAGCAATCAGCGCCTTGACTGGTGGCACCGGGAAACCGGTTTTCGATCGTTCGACAAGACGGCTGGGTCAGGGATCCGTGTTGGTGTGATCGATACCGGTTTCGGCCCTCACCCTGACCTTGGCGGGACGGACGAAGGGGCCTTCATTGCCAACACGTTTGATCCGAGCGCCGGAGCGGATGTCGACATACATGGGAGTCATGTTTGCGGAACAATTGCAGGGAACGCGGGCGGTGCCTTGCGGATCTCCGGTGTCGCACCAGGCGTGACACTGTTTTCGGTTCGCGTGTTTCCCGCCGGAGCTGGCGCCACGAACGTCGACATTGCCAACGCAATCGACTTTCTCTCACGAGACAGGCAATGCGATTTGATCAACATGAGCCTCGGTGCCCCTGTTGGCTCCGATCTGATCAGAGACGCCATTCAGGATGCCGAGGAGAGGGGGACACTGTGTATTTGCGCCGCGGCAAACTCTTCAGGGCCTGTCGAGTTCCCGGCGGCGTTTCCCGAAGCAGTCGCGATCTCCGCATTGGGTAAAATTGGCGCGGCACCGCTGGGTTCGGTTTCGGCTGATACATTGCCGGACGATCCCGAACTGTTCGGCCGGGACCAGCTTTACTTCGCAGATTTCTCTTGTTTCGGCCCGGAGGTCGACGCCATCGCGCCTGGTGTGGGGATCGTTGCAGCGGTGCCGGCGCGCCATGGGTTGACGACTCCCTATGCGGCGCTGGACGGAACGTCAATGGCAACGCCGATTGCGACGGGAACGCTTGCGCGGGCGCTGGCTGATGACACATTGTACACAAGCCTGCCGCGAGATTTGACTCGTGCTCAAACGGCGCGCTCGGCCCTTGCTCAGATCTGTCGAACGATTGGATTGCCTCGGGCAAATCAAGGGAACGGGCTACCCAGATATTGATCAACCCTGGCGAAATCGGCAAGATTGCATCATGCAATATGTGATCGCTGCAAAACGCGAGTTTCGTGATCAGCTTCGTGCGGACTGGATCGATCAGGTTCAGTCCGTCGCGGGTGTGGAGGTTTGCGGCGAACCAAAGTTCGGTCGATTGGTTGTCGAGGCGTCCGACGAGGCCATTGAGGCCGTGACGGCCGTACTCGGCGAGGCATTCCATATCGAGCCGATCACGAGATACTCTCCACAATCAACCCCGCGTTAGTCAGATCGGTAAAAGGGATCGATGACAGACGCCCGGTTACGGTGCGTACGTCACGACGGCTGATGTCTGTTCGCCAGGATTTTTGAGCGGCGTTGGGCTTTCCGGTATCGGATGATTTCTGACTGGATTTTTCTTCGAACAAATCTTCCTCAATGTGGCAATTGCCACCTAACTCCCGCTGACGATCTGCCAGTCTTCCGTTGCACTGCTCTTTAGGTCTCAAAACAGGCAGGAGTTCATGATGCGAGAAATGTTCTTACTGTTTTCGCTGGTTGGATCACAGACGATTGTCGCCGGTGATATCGCGGCCAATGACAACGTCCGTCTTGAAGGTCCCCAGCCTCTTGGCGTGACTGCGCGACCAGCCCAGCTACAGCCGGTCAGTATTGAAGATCGGGACAGGCTGCGGCCCTTTTGAAAACTGGGCGGCGGACCGTGGTGAAGCGCACTGCACCGGTCTCGGCGGCAACGGCGAAAACGACGTTCCGATGTTCACGCGCCAGGCATCCTCCGGATGATCCGCTGCACTAAGCCACTCGACGCGGTCCGGGCTCGACGCACGGAGGGATCGGGATCGCCGCCGTTGCGGGATCACGCCTGATACCCGGGACCGCATGGAATGCCTTCAAATTCATGGAGACTTTTATGAAACGCACATTGCTTTTCTCATTTCCCTTCGTTTTCTTGACCGGCTTTGCCACTTTGGCATCATCGGGTGATCTTCCTGAAAGCCGGATCTCGGTCCCGGTCACGATCAGCCTTGCGGATCTTGAGGGATACGCAAATGGCCGGTTGCCATCGACACTCCACCAGAACGAATACGGGAGAACCTGCGTCGAACCGGAACGGGCATGCACGAAGGTTCCCGAATTCCGCGGCTTCAAGGTGACCATGAAGAACCGCTGCGTCGAGGTCACACCGCGGATCGATTGCACCATTTCCGAAACGGTTCGGCGCGAAGGCCCGTTGCGTCTTTCTGGCAGTGGTGGACAAATCACCCTGCAGCAGGATGCTTATGGCTCCGGGACCGTCAGGGGACGCGGTGACATCGGCAGGAACATCCGGCAGACCGTTCGCGCGCGCGCGCAGATGACCATCACGGCACGCCCGCGCGTCCTGCCTGACTGGACCCCGGATCTCGAATTGGACATCTCATACAGGTGGCTACAGCGCCCGGAGTTCAGGCTGTTCAACCTGTTCCCCGTAACACTGGGCAGCACGCTGGGTCCTCCCCTGGACAGGGCGATCAGCGACTTCAAACAAAATGGCTTGCAGGCAGAACTGGCGCGGATCGATCTGAGGTCTGCCGCAGACAGGCTTTGGCAGGCTGTCCAGAAACCGCATCGTCTGGAGCTGCCGGGCAACGACGCACTCTATCTGCATCTGAGACCACACGCCGTGGGGCTCACGGGGCCATCATTCGACAACCGCGAACTTCATGCGCGGTTGGACATTGCACTGACCGCGCAAGTGACCGGCGAGGCAACCGGCCCGTCAAGGACAAGGCTCCCCAACATGACGGCGATGAAGGATGCCGGGGTTGCCCTGAAAGTACCGGTGCGCCTTCACACAAAAACGCTGAACGCGATTGCAGCGCAATCGCTGCCCAGAGCCTTTTCCCTTGGCGAAGAGGGAAGTGTGACCGTCACCGTGCATAAGGTGCGTGCGAAAATTGACGGCACGCGGTTGTCTCTGGATGTCGTGGCCGACGCCGAAGGAGGTCCGCTGACCCTTGAACAGGAAGCGGTCCGCATCTCCGCGCAACCGTCTTTCGACAGTGTCAGCGAGGAGATTCAGTTCTCCGATATCGAACTGACCTCGGTCGACGCCGGACTTTCAGGTATCGCGAAGTCGGCGATGCTGAGCGCTGCCACGGTTTTCTTGGCAGACACGTACTCCGTCGAACTGAACAGGGAAATCGCTGCGTTGAAAAGGGCAATGAATGCAGCTCTCAACCGCGATCTGACGCCGGAGTTCACAATGACCGGAAGCGGCGAGCTGGACGTCTCCGATCTGCGTCTTTTGCCGGAAGAGTCTTCCATTGAGTTGATGATTTCAACGACGGGCAACATACGCGTCGTCGGCTTCAATCCTGTGAGGTGAGGCGATGCTCGAGACCGAAAACGGAACGGGACAGGCCCTTGCCGGCAACGGGCCTGTTCCAGAGACGAACACCGGGTCCGGACAGGGCCGGAATGTACAGGGGCATGCATGGTCAATCCTGCTTGCGGCCATCCTGTTTCTCCTGGGCGAAAAATCATTGATCCTCGCGCAGATGGGGCTCTGGCTGCATGACAAAGGTGTCTCAAAACCTTCGGCGGCTTTTGAAATCGCGCTGGCGGGCCTTGCGATCGGCACCGCCGCTGTCATTATCCTGACGGTGAGTTTCCGCGACGTCGCAAAGCAGGATGCGATTGCCATCGTCACCGGATTGGTAACCGCAACGCTGGCTGCACTCATCAATATCGGCGAGGCTCTCTGGATCAAGCCAATACCATCCGATCCACTCGTCGTGCACCAGGCTTTGTTTTTCTTCGCTCTGTGGCTGCTTTTGCTGCCTTTGCCGTATTTTGCCAGCATGGTTCTGAATGGAACGCCGGACGGCCGCCCCCTCAAGCTGCTTGCCACGATTGCGTTGGCCCTTGTCATTGCAACGCTTGTCGGGGCGCTGTTTCGGATGTTTTCCGGATTTCTGCTGTTCACCGCCTTTCCGAACCCTGCGGCAGGAAACCGGGAGGTTGCATTCGACCGGCTCCAGTTTGCGCCCGACATGCTCATCATGCTGGGGGCGACATGGATTGCCGCGACGTTTCTGCCGCGGCTGGGCGTAGGGTGGCGACTGTTCTATGCCGTGCTTGCCCCGATTTGCGGGTACGCTTACGGAGCTTTCCTCAGTGACGGCGAAATCAGCCGCAACCTCGCCTATGCAGCGCTCTCTGCTTCGGCACTTCTGCCTTGCCTGCTGTTCTGGCCCTTGGCAGGCCGGCCAAGTCGCACACGCCTTGTCCAGATCGTGGTATTGACGGGGATTGTCTGCTCGGTATCCATGTATGTCGGATTTGCAAGACATCTCGATCTGGCCGGCTCCGAGAAGATCGTTCTAGCCGTTCTTCAGGGGGCGGCCGGCGTGCTCCTCGTGTTGTGTGCGATCACCGCGTTCGCTCTTTCGGGACGGTGTCTCAAATGGCAACCCTTTCCGGGCTGAACCGGCATTTGTCACGACATATGCAGTTTGGAGGAGCGAGAACCGCGCGCTGATAATCACACCTCCCTTTGAATCTTGCAGTTATTGGCGTTACCAAGGGCTGAAGCAATACAACGCGCGAGATCCGACGGCGGGCACATGGCAGACACTTGCGTCATCTTCGATCTGGACGGAACGCTCGTCGACAGCGAGATCCTGTGCAACCAGGCCTTTGTCGATCTTCTGCCGGAACTGGGCGAAACGGCAGAGCAGTTGATGCGCCGCTACCGCGGCATCAAGCTCGACCTGACCCTGGCTGATCTGGAAGAACGGATCGGCAGGACACTTCCGGAAACGTTCGAGGTGACCTACCGCGAACGTGTGGCACAGCTGTTCGATGAAAGGCTGCAGCCGGTGCCCGGTGCCGCTGCCATGCTGGAGAGCCTGAACCGGCCCAGATGCATCGCCTCCAGCGGGCCGCCGCAGAAAATCGCCCATTCGCTGAAGGTGAGCGGCCTGGCTTCGCATTTCGGACCGAACACCTTCAGCTCCTATGTCGTCGGCATCTGGAAACCCGAGCCAGGCCTCTTTCTGCACGCGGCCCGCAGCATGGGATACGCACCTGAGGCCTGCATCGTCGTGGAAGACAGTGACGTCGGTGTTCAGGCTGCGAAGGCGGCCCGAATGACGGTGCTGCGTTACGACCCGCATTCGGCCGCAACGTCTGACGACGGGTCGATCGTCTTCAGCGAGATGTCCCGATTGAAGGGAATGATCGAAGGATTGGAAGCGGAATAGGCAAGATAGGCTTCTGTCAATACCCGAGACCGGTACCGCTCCTTACAAGAAACCACCCGCGTGATCCCTCACGCGGATGGACCTACTGATACCGGAGGCGCTGTCCAGCGCCGCGCTTCGGCGTTTGCTGGCGCCTCAGTCCAACTTGCGAAGGCGTTTGACGAGGGACGAGGTGTCCCAGCGGCCGCCGCCCATTTTCTGAACGTCCTTGTAGAACTGGTCAACGAGAGCGGTCACAGGCAGGCTGGCGCCGTTTTCATTGGCAGTGGCGAGACAGATGCCGAGGTCCTTGCGCATCCAGTCGACGGCGAAACCGTGATCGAAGTGATCGTCGAGCATGGTCTCATAGCGGTTGACCATCTGCCAGCTGCCGGCGGCGCCCCCGCCGATCAGGTCGATGACCGCGCGCCCGTCAAGCCCTGCCTTTTCGGCAAAGTGCAGGCCTTCCGACAGCCCCTGGACGAGACCGGCGATGCAGATCTGGTTGACCATCTTGGTCAGCTGACCGGCACCGCTTTCCCCGAGCCTGACGCATTTCTTGGCATAGGCGTCGATGAAGGGTTCGGCCGCGTCATAGGCCGCCTGGTCTCCGCCGCACATGACCACGAGCTGGCCATTTTCAGCGCCTGCCTGCCCGCCGGAAACCGGTGCGTCGACAAAGGAGATGCCGCGGGCTTTGGCAACGTCGTAAAGCTCGCGCGTGACCTTGGCCGAAACGGTGGTGTGGTCGACGAAGATCGAGCCGGACGCCATGTCCTTGAACGCGCCGTCGTCTCCGAGGCAGATTGAGCGCAGGTCGTCATCATTGCCGACACAGGCCATCACGAAGGCGGCACCGGCCGCCGCCTCGCGCGGGGTAGCCGCGAAACCGCCGCCAAATTCGGCCGCCCATTTTTCCGCCTTTGCCGTTGTGCGGTTGTAGACCGTCACATCGTGACCGGCCTTTTGCAGGTATCCGGCCATCGGGTAGCCCATGACGCCAAGCCCAAGAAATGCAACCTTTGCCATTGAAAGTCCTCGTTGTTCAAACCTGTGTCTCGTGATGGCCGGCCTTTCGAAAGGGTCCCGCCGTCCGTTGCGGGACGCCGTGTGACATTGCGCCTGCGGGAATGCCGGTCTTGTTCAAATTGACTTAAAGGTGTTAGCGCGCCCGTGCAACCGGGGTAGCGGTGGACCTGACGCGGATTTTATGCCGCCCTGTCGAATGCCGCGTTCCTTCGCCGCCGAAACGGCGTAGACTGTAAACGGCGGCATCGCCGCGAACGATTTGAGGAAGGGTCGGCGGTTTGAGCGGCAAGGGTGAGGACAGAACGGGCGGGCTGATGCGGCTGCTGCGGATTTCCGCCGTGGCACTGGTGACGATCCTGGTCGCCGGTCTGGCCGGTGCCTATGCGGTTGCGACCCTGGACCTTTATTCCTCCGTGCGCCAGGAGCAGGCTGCTCAGGTCCTGACCCGGATTTTCGACCGCCCGGTGGAGGTGCGCGGGCAGGTCGTGCTCACGCCAGGCCGTCGTCTCGGCGTGAAGATCGAGGACACCTACATCGAGAGATCATCCGGTTCCGCCAAGGGAGAGGGGCGCGTCTTCGACACCGTGGAATTCGACGCACCCTATGGTCTTTTGCGCGGTGACGTGTCCGGTATCCGAAACTTCCGCATGAGCGGTGCGGATATCGAATACCGCGCCGATCCGTCCGGCGAACGCCGGCAGACCTGGTCGTTCGAACTGCTGTCGATCCTCCTCAACAATCCTATCTTCGACAATCTCGAACTGACCGATGTCGAGTTCCGCTTCATCGACGAGTCAGACGGCTGGAACGAGGTTTTCAGGATCGAGACTTTCAAGCTGGTGACAACCGACACATCGCCGTCGACGGAAGTCAGTATCGAGGCAGCCGTCAACGGCACGCCCCTGAGTGTTTCGGGTGTGGTGCCCTCGTCGGTCTGGGTGCGCGACAACAACGGCCGCGGACCGTTCGACCTGACGCTCGCCTTTCCTGGTCTCGAGAGCCGTCTGAGCGGCACGGTCGACACCTCGGCGAAGGTCGCGCGCATCGACGGCGACCTGTCGGCAACATCCGGCTCGGTGACGGAGTTGCTGGCGTCGCTCGGCCTTGAAAGCGCAGTCGAAGGCAAGGCAACGCTGGCATGGCAGTCGAGCGGCCCGATCGACGGCTTCGACATTGCCGGGCTGACCTTCGATTTCGACGGCGACGACGGCGATGTCATCCATGTTCAGGGAACGGTCTCGGACGTGTTTCGGGGATCTGTCTTTGACCTGGACTTCACGTCGACACTTGCACAGCCCGAAGCGGCCTCGAGCTCCTCGCTTTCGATCAACCTGAAGGAGATTTCCGGACGGGTCAGCGGACCGGTGGAGGCGCTTTCCATCGACCGGACGATCGTGACGACGAACGCCGTGTTGCTGGAATTCGACGAGATCGGGCCCATCTCGGTCGGGCGCATCATCAAGGGCGACGGCAACCGGATCGGCCTAAAGGACATAACCATCCTCGACGGGCCGGAAGGCGCGCCATACTTGGTCATGAAGGGTGACGTCGAGGACATCCTGGCACTCAAGGGTGTCTCGCTGTCAGGCACATTCGAGCTGCCGACAGCCGTTCTGCTCAACCGGCCCGCAGGCGACGCGCCGGGTCTCGGCACGGTCAGGGGAACGGTGGTTGTCGGGGAGACCTCCGGGGCGCTCGGGCTTGAGGAGCTGCGCGGCAAAACGGCTGGAACGGACCTCATGGACCTGGGCTTTGCCCTCGCGATCCGGGAATTCCGCGTGCTAAACGAACTGGAATTCTCGACCGAACTGACCTTGCCGAAGCCGGAAGCGGCGCTGGCCGAACTCGGCATCCAGACCGACAGGACCTTTCCCGAAATTCGTTTCTCCGGCTCCAGCGGACTCTCCTCGGATGGAGCCAACTTCACGGGAGATCTGGTCTCCGGCGCAACGCAGGTGAATGCGGACCTTCAGATCGGCCCGGCGGAGACAGACGGCAAATGGATGCTGACCGGAGCGATCTCGTCGCAGGAGATGGACTTTATCGATCTGGCCGCACTCTCCGACTTCGCGCAGTTGAGCGTGACCGGCGAGGAAAACGGCCCTGACATAGAGCTGACCAAGGAGTTCGACGCCGCCCTGAGTGCGCGTGTCGAACTGGACGTGAAGAAGATCGTCTCGGGCAAGAAACACGCCGGCAACCTGACCGGAACCCTGGAATATGACGCCGATCACCTCAAGCTGGCCGGGCTGAAGCTCGACTATATCGGCGGCACGGTCAGCGGCGATTTCGGCGTCGATCTCGGCAAGGAGAGCCACCCGGCCCACGCCCACGGGCGCATGGAGAAATTTCCGCTCAGGAGCCTGATGCGCGAGATTGGCCTGACGGCGCCGATTTCCAGCACCGTTTATGCCAGCTTCGATGTCACCGGCAATGCCCGCTCCGAGGCAGGCTTTCTGAAGACGCTGTCCGGCAACGTGTCGGCGTCGCTCTGGGGCGGAACACTGCCGAACCGGCTGCTGGATCTGACCGGGCTGAACGTCTTCACCTGGCTGGTGACCAGCAACAAGGACCACACCAGCAAGCTCGTCTGCGCGGTGCTGCCGCTGCATTTCAGGAACGGCGTCGCGACGTCGAAGCGCATGATCGTTGAAACGGAAAATGTCCAGCTTGTCGGTGCGGGCACCGTGAACCTGAGATCCGGCGCGCTGGATCTTTCCTTTGCGCCCCGCGCCAAGCGCAAGCAGCTTGTCGAAATCGTCTCGCCGTTCGAGGTTCACGGCACGCTCGGCAAGCCTGATGTCACCGTCAAGGATGCCGGGCCGGGCAGGGCCATCGGCGAGGTCGTGTCGCTGCCGCTCAACCTCGTCAGCCACATTTTCAGGGGCTCGGGTCCGATCGACGAAAAGGCACGCCCCTGCACCCTGCCGAAAAACTCCGGTCCCAAGTAGTCTTTCCGGCCGAAGGGCCCCAGCCCAAACGGCAACGGAAATCTTCGCTTTTTCAGCCGCGCGTGGCCTGCCGCTCCGGCAAACGGAAAAGATCGGCGTGGACCTTGTCAGGATTGACACCCTGACAATCGCTCTTGGATGTGTGACGCTCGGCTTGTCTAAGGCATTGGGAACGAAGCGTAATCTTATAACATATTGCGGTCGACGGGTCATCGCGCTGGAGAGAAATACATGCGTTTTGGAAGCTTGATCACCTTGACGGCGGCACTTCTGGTGAGTGCGTCCACGTTCACGTTCGCACAGAACCCGAGGGCAAACCCGTCGACCGACTTTGCCCTGATCAACGGCCAGATCCACACGATGGACGAAAACGGCACGGTGGCCGAGGCGATCGCCATCGAAGGCGACGAGATCGTCTATGTCGGCGACGCGGCAGGTCTCGGCGACGTCATCGGCCTCGGCACGGAAGTGATCGATCTGGAGGGCAGGATGGTGCTGCCCGGTTTCGTTGACGGGCATATTCATGCCGCCGCCGGTGGCCTGATCATGCTCGGTGTCGATTTGCAGACCGATGACAAGGATGAACTCTTCGCGCGCATCCGGGAACAAGTGCAGAGCAACGATGACGACCTGATCCTAGGATATGGCGTGCGCTTCAACCCGTGGACGGATGGCAACCCGACGGCGGCCATGCTGGACGAGATCGAATCCGACCGTCCGATGTTCTTCTGGGCCATTGACGGACACGCGGCCTGGGTCAACTCCAAGGCCCTGGAAATGGCCAAGATCGACAAGGACACGCCGGACACGGTGCCCGGATTTGCGTTTTTCGAGCGTGACGACGAGGGCAATCCGACGGGCTGGATCGTCGAGGTTCCAGCACAGCTTCAGGTTCTGTCCGCGCTGCTCGATATCGAACCGTCGTTCATCGCCGAAGGTGTCGAAATGTGGATGGGCCGGTTTGCTGCATCCGGTATCACCGCTGTGCACGATCACGGCATTCAGGGCCTCGGACAGGACGAAGGGTTCCAGATGCTGCAGGAGTTCGAACGGGAGGGCAAGCTGCCCATTCGGGTCGTGGGATCCTGGTACTGGAACGATCCGTCGATCGATCCGATCCCGGGCACAATGGAGCTGCGTGAGAACTACAATTCCGAGCTTGTTAAGGCCAAGTATCTCAAGATCAACATGGACGGTGGGGACGACAAGTGGACTGCCCTGATGGTCGATCCTTATGTTGACGAACCCGACAACATTCCGAACCCCATCATCCCCTACGACATCATGGAAGATGCGGTCATTCGCGCCGATGCCGCCGGGATCGACGTGACATGCCACTGTTTCGGCGATCTCGCAGTCCGGAAAGTGCTCGATGCAATCGAAGCCGCGATCGAAGCCAACCCTCCGCGAGACCGGCATCACAAGATCACGCACGGGGTCTACATTCACCCGGACGACTTCGAAAGGTTTGGTGAGCTGGGCGTGACTTACGATTCGTCAGGAGCGTGGATGAGTCTGGACCCGCTGATGCAAACGATCGCAAACAGCCGTGTCGGTGAAGAGCGAAGGGACAACGCATTTCCGGCCGCGAACGTCATTGCCGCCGGCGGTTCGTTCTCGCTTGGGTCGGACTGGCCGGTTTCGGGCTATGTTTCCGAGTACCGCCCGCTTTCGAGTATTGAGGCCGCTGTCCTGCGTCAGCTTGACGGCCGCAAGGATGTACCGCCTCTTGGTGGCGAGAGCGCGCGGTTGACACTTGATCAAGCCCTTCGAGCCCACACGATCAACGCGGCGCACGGCATGGGCATGGCCGACGACATTGGCAGCCTGGAAGTCGGCAAGAAAGCCGATCTCGTGGTGCTGAACGAGAACCTTCTCGACATAGATCCGAACGACATTTCAGAGGTCGACGTGCTTTACACCATGATGGGTGGCCGGCTCACCCATGACAGCACGGCAGACTAGGGGAGGCCGGGTATGCGTATTCTTCTGGCAGCTCTTGTTCTTGTGACCGGCACGTCGGCCGGTTTCGCCTGTGGCAATCCGCTGCTCTGGGCGATGTTGTTCGCCAAGGTACCGGAGGCCAGGGTCGTCTACGAGGCCGAACTCGCCGCACGCGGGAACGGCCTGATCACGGCCAGGGTCTACGACGCCAGGCCCGGCGAGGCCTATCATGTCTGGTCCAAGGCCTGGATCATGGATCTGGCGAAGGAAATGAAACCGACCGTGGAAAGCAGGCTGGAGCCGGGGCAGTCCCTGACCATCCTGCTCGCGGACGAGGTTGCCGTCATTCGTTTCAGCCGCGAGTCTGGCGTGGAATTCGTTCCGGCTGCCGGTCTCCGCCAGATCGAGCGCTATGATCTGATCACCAGCGTCAATGCCCTGAAAGGCGTCTGGCGGGACGGTCTGAGCTTTGACGAAATGCTTTCGTTCGACCTAGCCAGGACACAGCAGCACGCGAGTGACCAGGCTCTGAAAGTCTTCTTCTGAAGGGGGCAGATCGCTTCACGGGTGAGCCTATTTTCAAAAACATACATGGGGGGAAACATGCTCAAGAATGCCCACATCAGAACCGCGCTGCCGGCCCTGGCCGCAACCTGTGCCCTGTTGCTGTCCACGGCGGTATCGGCGCAGTATTTCGGCCACGAATATGAGGGCACGCAGGCGCCGATCCGGGAGGGCGAACAGCCTGTTGTGCCGCTCGACACCGAGGACCCGACCTACAATGCCTGGCGCACGCCGCTGCCCAGTTACGAGGGTGAGAAAGAGGGCCGCACGCCGGGTCTGGTGGACCCGGCGCGGTTCTACGGCCAGGGATACGCCCAACTGCCGACTTTCCTGCACCAGCCGCTGGCGTTCACGCCCGAGGATCTCGCCGCCGCAGACGTCGATGTCGCGATCATGGGCGCCTTCACCGACATGGGCAGCGGCGCACGCGGCGCATCGCGCGGCCCGAACGCGGTGCGCAATTCATCGATCTATCTCGGCTACGGCGCACGCCAGCCGCATATGCATGTCATGGTCGATCCGCTCCAGGACATGACCGTCGTGGACTACGGCAACGCGCCGAACGACATGATGAGCACGGAACGCACCATTCACGCAGTGCGCTCCTTCGTGCGCCAGGTCGCGGAAGTTCAGCGCGCAGACGGCAGCCGCGTGATCCCCTTCATCATCGGCGGCGATCATTCGCTGATGTATCCCGATGTCGCAGCGCTGACCGATGTCTACGGCAAAGGCAATGTCGGCGTGGTGCATTTCGACGCCCACTACGACGCCGGCAAATACGGCTTCGGCCACCTCATCAATCATGGCATGCCCGTCTATCGCCTGATCGAGGAAGGGCTTGTTGACGGGCGCAATTTCATCCAGGTGGCCCTGCGCGGCTATTACCCGGATGAGAAGGCCTTCGAATGGATGCGCGAGAATGGCTTTCGCTATCACACCATGGCTGAGATCGAGCGCCGGGGCTTCGACGCGGTCATGGAGGACGTGATCGAGGAGGCCAATGACGGGCCGGAATACATCTTCGTTTCGTTCGACATCGACACGCTCGATCCGGCCTTCGTGCCGGGAACGGGAACGCCGGAGCCCGGCGGACTGATGCCGCGCGAGGTCTTTCCGATCATCCGCCGCCTCTGCGCGGAATCGAACGTGGTCGGTTTCGAACTGGTGGAACTTGCGCCGCTGATGGACCCGACCTATGTCTCCGCCCTCAATGCCAACCGGGTAATCCGCGAGTGTCTGACCGGCATTGCCATGCGCAAGCAGGGATTGACCGATCCGCACTACCTGAGCCCGCTGACGGTCACCCATGGCCAGGACAAGAACTGACCGGCTGGTTGCCGGCGCCCTTGTTGCTACGGCGCTCTTGACCGGGGCCGCCGCGGCGGACCCGGTGACGGTCAGCTGGGCGGATCTGCGCGCAAACCGGCCTGACGCCTGTGCCGCGTTTCTCAACAACTACCTGAACCAGCCGAAATGCGCGCAGCAGGCGGGCTCGGCGCGATTGCTGTCGCGCCGCTACGAAACCTGCGCGCCGGGCACCGACAGCCTGGACGGCCGCGCGGTCCGGATCGCCGGATACGCCCACCCGCTGGAATTCGAATTCAGGGATGTAAAGACCTTCCTGCTGATCCCGCCGCTGCGTCAGGACTGCAACCATCCGCCGCCGCCCCTGCCGGACCAGGTGATCGCCGTCGAGTTTCCGGACGGGCTGGATGTCACCGCGGATCCCATCTGGGTGACCGGCGTGCTGCGGCTTCAGCAAAGCAAGACTCATCTGGCAACGACCGCCTACACGCTTCAGGCCAAAACCGTCACACGGGCGACCATCCCGGATGTGTCCGGCGGCGACTGAGGCCTGTTGGCGCGCTGGTCGCCTCTGGCTGACGGTGCCTCACGAGACCTTCAATTGGCCCCGAGACACCGTCTCCTTTGGATATTCGTGAAAGAGTTCTGCATACCGCCGCGCCGTTCGGCCGGCATTGGTGAAGCCGAATTCGGCCATCGTGTCTGCAATCCGTTGGCCTCTGCGACCGTCGGACTGAAGGTGTCTTCTGAGCGCATGAAGACGAAGAAGTTCCATATATCGGGTCGGGCTCATCCCGATCTGGGTTTCGAATGCCCGGTAGAGTTGACGCTCCGAAATTCCGATCCGGCTCGCGAGTTCGGTGTTGGTCACCTGATTTGTCATGCCGGTCTTGCGCAGGTTTTCTTCACACAGGAGCAGGACCTCGAAGTCCGACATTTCAAGCCGGATGTCTTCATCGGCTTGGCCTACAGCCATTGCCGGAAAGAGCATCTCGCGCAAGATCCGCAGTAGGGCGTTCCGATGAAACAAGGCGTTCCGCGCAAGGGCTTGATTTTGCTGTGAGGCGACGAGGTCAAGGCAGTATCGGACGAGCCTTTGGCGCGGCCTGGCGGCAATTTTCACATGCCCGTTTTTCAACTCGCTCCAGCCGAGGTCACGCATGAGCTGCTCGCTGACATCGATGTAAACCGCCTGCATGTGGGCACCGGTGACAAAATGCTGCTCCTCTCCCGTTCCCTGCACCACGATGTCTTCCTGAGACATTTCCCGGCCGCGCCACCGGATCTCGCCGGAACTTTGCAACGGAATGAAAATCGCCGTGACGGGGATATGGGGATATTCGCACCAGCGCAGTGAGCGCGTGTGCCTGTCGATGAAGACTTTGAGACCGGGAAGCGTGACCGACAGGCCTTTGTACCCGAAACGGCCCGCCTGCATCTGGGTGATCGTGTGCGTCCAGCCGTCGAAGAGATCGCTGTAGTCCTCGACATCTTCGCACGCAAGTCTCTTGATGAAAGGGTGGATTTCCAAACCGTCTCCCCAGGAACGCAAGCTTCTCTCATTCTTGCGGAAAGAATATCCCGGACGCGGCCAAATGCAACGGTGAGTGTCGTTTCCACCGAGTGCTGGCACGTCTGATTTTTCAAACAAACGACGTGATTTGAAGCGATGGCAAAAATGACAAGACTTTCCCCGCCTGGTTCTTTGGTGCTGCACTGCCAGCCGGGCAAAACTTCGAGGGCGTTTTTGAACACTTTCTTGCGCAAGTAACATTTAGAGAAATTAAAACAACAAGTTATGTGGAGATCAGTTCCCGCTCGCGTTTTGGCAGGATTTGTCCTTTCGGCAGGTTCCTTGGCCTTTGTAACTTGTCCGGGAAAGGCCGGCAGGCGGATAATTTCAACCAGAACGCTGCATCAACTTATGACTTGGAACCGGTGAAACGCATGATCAGAACTTTGTCTCCAACACTCTTGTCGCTCTTGCTTGCCTGCTCCGCGTCCGTCGCGGCCGCGCAGACCGCGGACATGGTCTTCACCAATGCGAGCGTGCTCACGATGAACGACGACAACCCGACCGCCGAGGCGGTCGCGGTGACCGGCAATCAGATCACCTATGTGGGCGATGCCGCGGGCGCCGAAGCGCTGGTTGGGGACAACACGGAGGTTTTCGATCTTGGCGGCGACACGCTTCTGCCCGGATTTGTCTCAGGGCACGATCACATCGTCGCTTCGGGGTGGACGTCTCGCGGCGTCAGCTTGATGGGAATTGAATCTCTTGAAGACGCCAAGGCCGCAGTCAAAGAGTATGCGGACGCCAACCCTGATGAGGAATTGATCCTGGGCTTCGGGTTCAATCAGGTCAGCTATGGCGGTTGGCCGACCAAGGAGGACCTTGACGAGGTCGTTCCGGACCGCCCCGTGTTCATTCTTGACTTTACCATCCACGATGTCTGGATGAACTCCAAAGCGTTTGAAGTCGGCGAGGTTTCTCCTGATGAAGAGGACCAGGTGCCGGGCGTGATGTTCTGGCAGCGCGATGCAGAGGGGAACCAGACAGGGATTGGAATTGAATTCCAATGGGCTTCGGCCTTCCGTGCGGCCGGTGCTTGGGATCCTGCAGGCGAGATTCCGGATATTCAGCGCGATCTTTATGCACAGTCGGTCAAGACCGGGATCACTGCCGTGCATGTGCCCCTTCTGGCGATGCCGACCGTCACTGACCTGCCTCTGGTCAAGGAGGACGAAAAACTCGCGCTCGCGCATTTGCACGAACTCGAAAAAGCTGGCGACCTGACCATCCGCACGTTCGTTGCCACGGGCTTCAAGGACCCGACGGCCAATGCCGAAGACATCGTCTCGCATACGCTCGAACTTCGGGAGCAATACGATAGCGACATGCTGCGTGTCTGGGGGATCAAGATCCACCCGGAAGGCAACTGGAGTTCCAAAACAGCGTGGATGCTTGCCGACTACGCAGACGGCTCGAACACCCGGGGCGCTGCTGCCATCGAAGGGCCGATGATCACCTCTGTCTATCTGGAGGCAAACAAAAATGGCTTGCCGGTCGGCACTCATGTGGATGGCTCGCAGACGGTCCGTAACACCGTGAATGCAATCCTCACGTCCCGTGGTGCGGGCTACGACGTTCCCAACAACCTGCTGCATCATTATTTCTGGGTGTCGGATGAAGACCATCAGGCCGTGATCGACAATGAGATCATGGTGAACACGACACCGCTCTTTCACGTCGATTGGGAATCGCAGGATGTGAACGCATTGGACCTGCTGGGCCGGGCTCGCGTCGAAGCGACTTATGGGCGGTATTCGTCCTTGATGGCGCTTGATCACAACGTGTCATTGTCCGCAGACGTGCCGTCTTCGCCGATCGACCTGATTGCCCCGTTGCTGAACGTCGAAATCGCGATGACGCTCCAGGACCCGATGAATCCCGACAGCAAACCGTTCCCGCTGTCGCGGAAGCCCGCCACGCTCATGCAGTCGTTGAAGGGCGTGACGATCTATCCGGCCGCGCAGCAGGACATGCAGGACAAGATCGGCTCAATTGAAGTCGGCAAATACGCTGACCTCGTCGTGCTCGACACGGACATCACCACCGTTGCACCGCGCGATATTTCCGACATCAAGGTCCTTGGAACAGTCATGGACGGCCGCTTCACGCATCGAGAAGGGCTTTGAAGACCAAACGCCGGAGGACATGGCAGCCCGGTGGAAGAGGGGGAGGTATGGGTCTTCGATTTTTGACGGTATGCGCCACGGTTTTCTGGCTTGCGGGGGGTGGTAGCACGGCAGCCATGGCAGATGTTGCCTTCCTGGTCATCCTGAAGGTGTCGCAGGCCAACCAGGTCGCCTTCGATGTACTGGCGCAGAAGATGCTTGATGCTTCCAGAGTTGATGACGGATTGCTGATCTACGAGTTCGCCAGAACAGGCGAGACGGTCTACGGCTATGAGCGCTACACCGACGATGCCGCCCATGAACGGCACCAGGCCCTGATCGAACCGTTTTTGCCGGAACTGATGGAACTCGCAGAGTTTGAAAAAATCGTCACGTTGACAGACGTTAGCGAGTCCAGTCGCCCCGGATTTGAAGCCATGGGCGCGGAAATCGGAACGCCGATTGGCGGCATAGCGCAGGGAAGGCTGGGAGACTGACGTGAGCGTTCTTCGGGGATACGACGTAATGAAACCTGTTGTCTTGATTGGTGCGATGGTGTTCTCGGGCCTTCTGACGCCATTCGCAATGGCCGAAGACTGTGATGCGGAGTGCCAGGCGCTCCGCAATGCGCAGGATCCGCTGGCGGATGTCCGGGCGATCATGACCGATAACACCATCGCCTTTGGAACCGCGGATGAACAGACCGGTTACGGCTTCCAGATCCAGCCGGTCTATTCGATCCCGACGGAAAACGGTTTCAATTTCATCGCGCGGGGCGTCATTCCGGTGGTCGGCGTCCACAACGGCGCGGCCTTTCCGAAACTCGGACCGGACCAGATCGGCGGCACCGGCTATACCTGGGGCATTTCCGACATAGTCCTTCAGGGCTTCATCGTCCCGCAGATCGAAAACGCACCGATCAAATTCGGTTTCGGCCCTCAAGTGTCGCTGCGCAGCCGCACCGATGATGCGGTCGGTGGTCCGGGCTGGGGCGGGGGGCTTGCCGCCGTCGCCTTTGGGTTCGCCGGAAATCTCTCCTATGGCGGTATCGTCGGCCACCATTGGGGCGAAGACAATTTCAACCTGACGACACTTCAACCGATCGTCTTCTACAACACCGATTTCCTGGGCGGCTCCTATATCGGCTACAACAATTCCATCACCTACAACTGGACGGCAAACGCCGGCGACCGCTGGCAGGTGCCGGTCGGCCTGACAGTCGGCAAGACCTTCCTTCTGGACGGCGGGTTCGCCGTTGATGCCAATCTCGGCGGATACGCCCTTGCCGCGCATCCGAACGGCGGCGCGGACGCACAGGTCAAGTTCGGCGTGTCGGTGTTCTTTCCTTGAGTGCGAAACGGAGAAGCAAGATGTCCCGGATATCCGTCTTTGTGCTTTCCTGTTTCACGGCAGCCCTGCTTTCTGCACCGGGTGTCGCGGTCGAAACCGGATCCTTGAGAGAAAGGGCCGCGACGCCTCAAGCGGCTGCCGGTTCGCTTCCCTTTGCCAGATCCATGGCAACCGCAGCACCCGCTGCGACGGACGGCAACACGATTGCCTGGACCGACCTGCGGCCGGTCGCGAAGTCGCTTGAGGCACCGTTTGCCTCCCTTCCGGAGCCGCTTCTGGAAGCCATGCGCACGCATGTCCGGTGGAGAACGTCAAAGCGCAGTGCCCGCTCGGACGAAGCCTTCATCGCGGAACACAACGCGGCAATCACGTTGCTCGAAGCGAATGACATTGATGTTGAAGGATTGATGCGCGAACGCCGGAAGATCATCGCCCGCAACGGACGCATTGCACGTGGGGCGAATCCGGACATCCTGGGAGCCACTATCCGCTTGCCGGGTTACGTGGTGCCTCTGGCTTTCAATGACCAGGCGGTCACGGAATTCCTGTTCGTGCCCGTCGCGGGAGCGTGTGTCCACACACCGACACCGGCCCCGAACCAGATCGTCCATGTGAGCTACCCGGAAGGGATAGCCTTTTCATCGATCTTCGATGCCTTCTGGATCGAGGGGGAACTGGCCGCAGAAAATACCAAGAGCGATGTTCTTTTTTATGACGGTGCGGCAACCGGTGTACAAGCGAGCTATGCGCTCAACGCTGTTAGGGTCGAATCTTTCGTCAATTGACCGGAATGGACGTGATTGTGGCCGTGGGGACGGGCAGCACGACCGGTGCAGCGTTCGGATTGGTGAAAGTGCCGATTGAAGGCAGGTTCCCGTCAAGCGAGACCGCAAGAAGACAACAAAAAAGGGAGTGAAAAATGAGACGGGACAAGTATCAAACCATGGTCCTGAAGGGGTTGGTGTCGGGATGCCTGGTTTTGTCGATTGTGTCTCCTCTTTCTGCCGCGGAAGACAATCCTTACGCAACGGCTGACGAGCTTGGCCTCATGGAAGGGTTTCCCCCATCTCCGGACAAACAGGTCACCAAGGAAAACGCCCTTCTTACCCCTCCTTTCAACCGGTGGTCCTACCAGCACATGCGCATGATCTATCCGTCAGCGCCGATCGGCTCTGCCCAGTATCCCGTGCATCTTGACCGCAGGATCAACGGCTCCATCGACGCGGTTGATGTGAAGCATCCCGAGACCGGTGAAATGCTGAGCATGGCCGATGCGCTGGAGCAGAGTTTCACGGACGCAATTCTCGTCATCGAGGGGAACAAGGTCGTCTACGAACGGTATTTCAACGGCATGAATGCCGACCAGCCGCATCAGATGATGTCGGTCACCAAGTCCTTCGGAGGCCTTCTCGGTCTGATGGCGGTCGAAGCCGGCAAACTTTCCGAAGACGATCCGGTTACCGAGCATGTCCCGGAACTGAAGGCGTCCGGGGCCTTCGGCGAGGCAACCTTTGGCCAGGTTCTGGACATGACCAACTCCATGGATTTCACCGAGGACTATGCCGATCCGCAGTCGGGCGTGCGCAAATACGGGGCCACACTTGGCTGGACCGAGCCGCTGCCTGATATCGAGTATGAGTCCAATCTCTATGACTATCTCGTGACCTTGCCGATCGACAAGGACCACGCACACGGCGAGATTTTCCACTACCAGACACCGAAGACCGACGTGGTGAACTGGGTTACCAACCGTGTGAATGGTCAGTCTTTCCAGGACGCGATGTATGAGCAACTCTGGTCGAAGCTAGGGACGGAAGGGGAGACTTATGTTCTTCTCGACAAGAACGCGACGCTGGTTGCCGGTGGCGGCCTGAACGCGACTCCGAACAACCTCGCCCGCTTCGCAACGATGATGATCAATGATGGCGTTTTCAATGGCCAGCAAGTCGTCGCAAGGAGCGTCATCGAAAAACTGGCTGCGGGTGGCGATCTCGACGCCTTTGCAAACGGACCGGATGCCGACAGCAACCATCCAGGCGGTGAGTGGAGCTACCGGGCGCAATGGTGGGTGAAGCATACGCCAGGCAAGGAAGCCTTCACGGCGATCGGTATTCACGGTCAGTGGATTTATCTCGACATCAACAATGACATTGCGATTGTCAAACTGTCCTCTCAGCCTGCGTCAAACGGCGACCCTTATGACGGCCTCCATCTCAACACGTTCTATGCAATCATAGCGCACCTTGTGGAGTGATACGTGTTGGCCGAGAGTTGCTCACGGCGGATGAAGATGAAATGGCCTTTGGCATTGGGGATGGGTGAAACGAAGGTGCAGGCAGTTGCGCTCGCGGCAGCGCTCAGCGTGCTTGCTGCCACGAACGGGTTTGCCCAAGCCGTGGTCCCGGACGACGACGGCTTTCGCAGCGCGGATGACATTCCCAACATTATCGAAAGCGCCAACACACCGAAGGAAAGCCGGCTTGACCCGCCGGTCTCGCAGAGCTTCATGGAGCGGTGGGGCGCTTTCAAGAAGAGCCTCGACGATGCCGCCGGAATCAAGTTTTCCATCGCCTACACCCAGGTGCTGCAGGCCGCGTCCAGCGACAGCCGATGGCAGACCGGGTCCGGGGCGCAGGCGGAGTTCGATTTTACCTGGGAGCTGTTCGGGCGTGGTGGCACTGGGCCGAAGGGCCTGATCGGCGGCAAGTTCGAGACCCGGTTCAATCTTCTGAACGCCACCGCACCTCAGTCGGTCGCACCGGCTGCCGGGTCGATCTGGTCGGGCGCCATCGGCTATGGCGAACAGGATCCGTCCCTGTCGCAACTCTGGTACGAGCAGCACCTGGTCCGGGACAGGGTCCTGCTGCGCTTCGGCAAGATCGCGCCGTTCACCGTGTTCGACTATTACAAGTACAAGAGCCCGCGCGTCGCCTTTCTCGGCCAGCCACAGAATTTCAATCCGACGATCCCATTCCCGCCGTCTGCCCTCGGCTTCGGTGCTGCAGCACGGCTGACCAATGGCGGCTATGTCGTCGGCGGCGTGTTCGACGCCAACGGTTCGCCCATCCGGCCCGGCTTCGACACGCTTTTCGAAGACGGCGAACTCTTTTCCATCGCCGAGGTCGGCTGGGCTCCGGATTTCGTCTTCGGCCTGGAGCCGGGCAAGGACTTCCGGCCCGGAAATGACGACTACCACCTGACAGTCTGGCATTCCGACGCCCGTGAGAAGATCGGCCGTCCGGAGGGCTGGGGCTTTACCGCTTCTGCGCAAAAGGGCTTCGGCAATGTCGTGCCTTATGCCCGTTACGGCTATTCGAACGGCGGCGCGACCACCCTCAAGCAGTTCGCGAGCATCGGCGCCGGTTTCGAAAATGTCTTCGGCTACGACGCGGACGTCATCGGCATCGGCGTCAGCTGGGGAGATCCGTGGAACGCGGCGCTTGATAATCAATATGCGGTGGAGGCGTTCTACCGCATGCAGCTGACGCCGCAATTCGCGCTGACACCGGACGTTCAGGTCATCGTCGATCCGGCGACGGACCCGGCAAGCGATTTGCTGGGCGTGTTTTCGCTGCGAGGAAGAATCGCGTTGTGATTCATAGATACCCGCAGCGTTGCCAGTGTTGCGGGAACAGCATTAACCCGCTTTCAGGCCGCGCACTTCGGAGGCGCGGGCGCCGGGGGTGACGCCGAACCAGCGCTTGTAGGCGCGGATGAAGGCGGGGGAATCCGAGTAGCCCAGCAGGTAGGCGATTTCCGGCAGGGAGAGATCGCTCTTGTGCAGGTACTCTTCGGAAAGGTTGCGCCTGACATCTTCGAGCACTTCTGAAAACGTGGTGCCTTCGTCGGCAAGCCGCCGGGCGAAGGTCCGCTCGGTCATGCCCAGCTTGGCCGACACCGTGCCCGCGGAACTCTGGCCGCGCGGCAATCCGTCGATCACGTGAAACTCGACATTGGCAAGAAACGACTTGGGGGCCGAGCGCCGCTCTTCCAGCATCCGGTCGGCGACATTGGACATGAGCGCCAGCAGATCCTTGTCGGAATGCACCAGCGGTGTCGTGAGATCCGAGGCGTGAAACACGATCCCGTGCATGTCGCTGCCGAAAAAGATCGGGCAGCCGAAAAAGAGCTTCATCTCCGCAGGCGCTTCGGTGCGCTGGTGGTGAAAATGGATCTCGGCCGGTCTGAGGATCCTGCCGGTTCCATAGCGGTAGTTCGACACGATCGCGGCCATGCCCGCCTCATTGGCCTGCCGTTTGAAATAGGAACTGCGATCCACCTCCTGGTAGGAGAGTTTCGCGGTGGTCTCGGTCTTGGCGAGCGAGAGCCGGTAGCTGTCGACGAAGATGTTGACGTATTTGACGTGGTTCTGGATGGCCTGTTCCAGCGTTGCCGCCGAGATGCCGAGATAGGCGATCACCCCGAACGTGCCGGTGGGCGTTGCCTTGCCGACATCGAAACCGAACAGGTCGTCATCAAGATACTTGGCCGCCTGTTCCAGAAACGCATCGGATTTCTTGAGCGGGACCCGGCGGTCGAAGCCTTCGAGGTCCCCAGGGTTCAGCCCGGCCGCCTCAAGTGCGTCGGCGTGATCCGCGCCGCGGCTTTCCATCACCTTCACGGCGGCCCTGATCAATGCGGCGTCGACTTCGGCTTCGCTCAAAATGGCCTCCCCCAGGCTATTTGGCACGAAATGACAGCATATTGGCTGGCGCTGACAATCGGAAGCGCGATTGCGCACCCAAATAACAATTGTACAGACGGTATTGATAAAACAAAGAAATTCCGCACGATAAAAACCGTCGGTAAATTATAAGGTCGTCGCGGAAAGATTGCCTACTCTGGCTATACGGTTGTTCGTCGCGCTTGTTCTGCCCCCCCCATCGGCCGCGACGAACGGGCTGTGGTTCCCGGCCACGGCCGGCCGTGAGCCTCATTGACCGCGCTTCGGCGCGGTCTTTTTGTTTTTGCGGCTCGAAAACCTCTCTTCCGTGCCATGTCGCCGGTCAAAGGCAAAAGATTCTCGTTGTACTGCGCTCTGGACGGCACTAGCGTGGTGATTATCGGTTCGCGGCACATGTGGCTGCCGGCCTGTTCATCTTCCACTCAGCCAGTTCACAAGAGGCGTTTCATGGCGCAGTTGCCGAATTCTCTCGAAGCCCGCGATATCGCTGTTCAACTTCATTCCTATGCCGACGCCCGGCGTCAGGAGGACACCGGATCGCTCGTCATCGACAAGGGCGAGGGGATCTACGTGGAAGACATCAACGGCAAGCGCTACATCGAGGGCATGGCAGGTCTCTGGAGCGTTGCCGTCGGGTTCGGCGAAAAGCGGCTGGTGGAGGCCGCGACCCGCCAGATGGAAAAGCTGCCCTACTATCACACCTTCACCTACAAGACCCACGGTCCCTCCATCGAGCTTGCCGAAAAGCTGATCGAGATGGCGCCGGTGCCCATGTCCAAGGTCTATTTCACCAATTCGGGTTCGGAAGCCAACGACACCGCGGTCAAGCTGATCTGGTACCGCTCCAACGCCCTCGGTCAGCCGGAGCGCAAGAAGATCATCTCGCGCATGCGCGGCTATCACGGCGTGACGGTTGCCTCCGCCAGCCTGACCGGGCTGCCGAACAATCACCGGTCCTTTGACCTGCCGCTGCCGCAGATCCTGCACACGACCAGCCCGCATTATCGCACGATGAAACAAGACGGCGAGAGCGAGGCAGCGTTCGCACAACGCTGCGCGCAGGACCT
This sequence comes from Roseibium sp., assembly GCF_965232425.1. Taxonomy (GTDB): domain Bacteria; phylum Pseudomonadota; class Alphaproteobacteria; order Rhizobiales; family Stappiaceae; genus Roseibium. The sequence continues at coordinate 1,100,017 of NZ_OZ246971.1, read as the reverse complement.
GGAAGACCTGATCCTTGCCGAAGGACCGGAGACCATCGCGGCCTTCTTTGCCGAACCCGTCATGGGCGCCGGCGGCGTCGTGGTGCCGCCCGAAGGCTACTGGGAAGCGGTCCAGCCGATCCTGAAGAAATACGGCATCCTCTTCGTTGCCGACGAGGTGATCTGCGGGTTCGGGCGCACGGGCAACATGTTCGGCACCGAGACCTTCAACCTGCAGCCGGACATGATGACGCTGTCGAAGGCACTCTCGTCCTCCTACCAGCCGATCTCCGCGCTTCTGATCAACGACACCGTCTATGAACCGATTGCCGACGAATCCCATCGCATCGGCGTACTGGGGCACGGCTATACCGGCAGCGGCCATCCGGTCGCGGCGGCCGTTGCCCTGGAAAACCTGAAAATCATCGAGGAGCGCGACCTGGTCGGACACGTAAAGACCATCGCACCGACATTCCAGGCGCGGCTCAAGGGTCTCGGTGAGAACCCGCTTGTTGTCGAGACGCGGGGCATCGGTCTGATCGGTGCGGCGGAACTGCATCATCCGGCCCATTCCGACACGCCGGGTTCCCTCGGTGCGGCAGCCAATGTGATCTTCCACGAAAACGGCCTGATTTCGCGGGCGATGCTGGATGCCATGGCGTTCTGTCCGCCGCTGATCATCACAGAGCAGCAGGTGCACGAGATGTTCGACATTGCCGAGCAGAGCCTGAAGAAAGTGGCCGACGCCCTATGACCGGCTGGTCGGTCGTCGGCACCATCAGCGGGACGTCCGCAGACGGCATCGATCTGGCGGAAATCAGCACGGACGGAGATACGATCGACCGCTTCGGTCCGTCGGAGACAACCGGGTACCGGCCGGCAACGCGCGAACGCGTCCTGGAAGCCGCCGGACTGAAGGGCGAGGGCCGCCAGCACTGGCCGCAGATCGCGCGGAATGTAACCGAGGACCATGTCGCCGCCATTCGCGCCTTCATCGGCCGGCATGCGCTCACGCCGGACGCGATCGTGTTTCATGGGCAGACGGTCTGGCATGACCCGAAAGCCGGTGAAACCATCCAGCTCGGCGATCCGCAGGCGCTGGCGGATGACCTTCGCCTGCCGGTCATCGGCGACGTGCGTCTCGCGGATATGGAAGCAGGCGGCGAGGGCGCGCCGCTTGTGCCGGTCTATCACCGGGCACTTGCCAAGACGCTGGTCGGCACGGACCGCGAACCGCTCTGCTTTCTCAACATAGGCGGTGTTTCCAACCTGACCTTCATCGACGGCGAGGACCTGCTCGCCTTCGATATCGGTCCCGGCAACGCGCTCCTTGACGACTGGGTGAGACGGCATGGCGCGGGTGATTTCGATGCCGAAGGGGCAATTGCAGCCAAGGGCGCGGTGGATGAAGCGCGTTTGACCGAGGCCTTGAAACACCCGTTCCTGTCCGAACTCGGACCGAAGTCGCTGGACCGCTACAGCTTTTCAGGCAGCTTTGTCGACGGCATGGGGCTCGAGGACGGGGCGGCGACGCTCATGACCTTCACTGCCGAGGTGATCGCGAAGGCCGAAGGCCTGCTGCCCCGCAAGCCGCGCCTCTGGCTCGTCTGCGGCGGCGGCAGACTGAACCCGGTTCTGATGCAGGCTCTGCGAGACCGTCTTTCCGGGGACGTCGTGTCTGCCGATGATTTCAGGATCGACGGGGACGCGCTTGAAGCACAGGCGATGGCCTTTCTGGGCGCGCGGCTGACGGCGGGTTTGCCGACGACATTTCCGGAAACGACGGGTGCAAGCCAACCTGTCGTCGGCGGCAAGATCTTTCGTCCCGGGACGTGACCGCAAAGGCGCGTAAACCTGCCGCGTTCTGCCGGGCCGTCAGGCGCCGAGTCCGATCGCCCGGTTGACCTTCCGGCCCGCATTCACGGCCAGATAGGTCGGATAGGGTGCGCGCTGGCTGACGTCGATATCCCGCTTCAGCCACTCCCGGTCTTCCAGGAGACACAGGGACTGGGAGAGCGCCCGGTCCGTGATCTGTCCGAGCCCCGACTTGATCGCCGAAAACCGTGTCGGGGTTTCGGTAAGGGCAAGGATCGGGACCGCCCAGCTTCGTTTCAGAATCGAAAATGCGTCCTCGTCCGGCACGCTTTTGAGGATCCGGCTTGCCATCGCAGCCACGACGGCACCTTCCGCGGTCAGGCGGAATTCCGGCCGCAAGGGATGCCCGTGGCCCGGGTTCCTCTCGATCATCTTGAGCCGGATCAGATGCTCGAGGCTGTTGGCGAATGATGTGCGGCTTGCGCCCGTTGCCGCGACCAGCGGTGCCTGCCGTCCCGGGACGCCGTCATTCAGAAGCGCCAGGATCTTCAGCGACCAGGCTTTGGATGTGAGCTTGACAAGCAGGTCTAATTCCATAAAGTATATTTAATATATTTTTGCTACATAGGAAAGTGTCATGCCCATCGTTTCTCTGGAAAACACAATCACTTTGGCCCTCTCGGTGCGCGACAGGCATGCCAGCGCGAAGTGGTATGCGGACAATCTCGGTTTCGAACTTCTCTATCATGCGGACGAAGCCGGCTGGAGCGAACTGCAGACCCTGACAGAAGGGGTCACGCTGGGGCTTGGGGAACAGGTCGAACCGGCACCCGGCAACATGGTTCCGGTATTCGGCATTGCCGACATCTCGTCCGCACGCGCCGCCCTGGAGAAGGCAGGCGTGAAATTCGACGGCGACACGGAGACCATTGAAGGCATGGTCAGCACTGCAACCTTCTATGACCCGGACGGCAACGCACTCATGCTCGCGCAGGATCTTTCGAAGTAAACGCCTGTGACATCAGTATAGTGTCTCGTTTTACGCTGAAAAATCGTAGTCATGAAATATAGGAGTTCTGTATTTCCTTATTTTGATGAATTTATCCGTAATTCAGAGCGCTATTACTGAAATTTAATTAGGAAATACAGAAATCGGAATCAAATAAGTCTCCAAGATGTTTCTTTGATCTGAAAAGGCAAGGGGTGTCTGTCCAAAGACTGAAACAGACTGGAGGTTGAACATGTCTTTCACGAAAGTATTCACCAGTGCCGCGACGGCGATGTGTCTTCTCGCCGGAACGGCCCTTTCCGCTAGCGCGGCAACGCTGATGGTCGGCAACAAATACGCCGGAACCGTCAGCTTCATCGACCTGGATACGGGGCAGGAGATGCAACGGCCGATCGCGGGCGGCTCGCCTCATGAACTGGCCGTGTCTCCGGACGGCGACAAGGTCGTGGTCGTGTCCTATCTCGAAGACGGTTACATCGGCCGCGAACTCAATGTGTTCGACGTCGCGACGGGTGGGCACCTGAAGACAATCGACATATCGCCCCATATGGCGCCGCACGGCATTGCCTGGCTTGGCGACAGCGACAGCGTGATCGTGACCACCGAGGAAACAAGGGACGTGATCACCGTCGATGTGGTGAAAGGCGAGGTGACGGGACAAGCGGAAACCGGGCTGATCGGCTCGCATTTGCTGGCCATGTCACCGGATGACGATATCGCGTTCGTCACCAGCCGGGGGTCCGACAAGGTCTCGGTGATCGACGTGAAGACGATGGAGACCGTGACCACCGTGAAAGCGGATACCGGTCCGGAAGCCGTTGATGTCAGCCCGGATGGAAAATCCCTTTGGGTCGGCAACAACCAGTCAGAGACCATCATCGTGTTCGACACGGATACGATGGAGCGCCGGCACGTGATCGAGACCGGTTTCCTGCCGATCCGGGTGAAATTCAATCCTGCCGGCACGCTGGCCGCCGTTGCCGACCTGAACGGAGACCGGGTTGTCGTCTATGATGGCGAGAGCCTGAAGGTGAAAGCCGAAATCGACCTTGCACCCCATGGTGCGCATGGACCCGCGTCCCTGTTGTTCTCTCCGGACGGCACGTCGTTGTTCACCGGTGCCCAGGACGGCGCTCGGGTCGCTGAAATCGATACCGCGTCCTGGACCGTATCGCGGGTGTTCGAAACGGATGCAGGGGCGGACGGACTTGCCTTCAGTGATCTGAAAGTCGGTGTCTGACACCCGCGCGAGGGAAGGGGGAATACTTCCTTCCCCGCACTCTCCCTTGCTTAAATCCTGTCTTGACGCTAACCAGACCCAATGAACGGATCTGAAATCTACAAGCGTCTTATCGGTCTTATCGAGGACAGGGTGCTGAAGCCGGGCGACCGCCTGCGGGAAGCCGACCTTGCCGAAGAGTTCGGCGTCTCGCGGACACCGATCCGCGAAGGCCTGAAGCGGCTCGAGGCGCAGGGCCTGGCCGTTCACGAGCCCAACCGGGGCATGGTCGTGCCGACACTCGATCACGGCCAGATCAACGAAGTCTATTTCATGCGCGAGATGCTGGAGGGAACGGCCGCCGGGCTTGCCGCCAAGCACGCCTCTGCACCGGAAGTCGAAATTCTGCAGGATCTCGTGCGGGAAGACCGCCAGCGCATGGCCGACAAGGACAGCCTCGTGCGCTCCAACCGGGACTTTCACCGGCGCCTGTGCCTGGCCTCGCACAACCGGTACCTGGTCGACCTGATCGAGCACCTTCGCCTGTCGCTGATCCTGATGGCCGGCACCACGCTGGATACGCCGGAACGCCGGGAAACAGCGGTTGAAGAACATGCGGCTATCGTGGAGGCGATTGCGAAGGGTGACAGCGAAGCGGCGGAGGCGGCCGCACGCCTGCACATCGCCCACGCGCACAAGACCCGCCTGCAACAGATCTGAGCAACGCGGAAAAGGCGCTGCCGTTGCGCCCTCAGGGCGCAATCCAGCTTGCGCTTTTGAGGCTTCCGCTGGTGCCGTAGGAAAACCTGGCCCGCAAATTGTTGTCGCGCGCCAGCCGGCACCAATCCAGGGAGAGTGCCCTGAAGAACAGAACGCCAAAGCGCTCCTTGCCGGTTTCTTCGATCCCGGACACAGGCGCATCAAAAACGGGGCCATTCACGGGCGGAAGTTCGTCCCCGGGAGGCCCTCCCTGGTAGGTGGCCCTGGTGTGCAGGGGCAACCGGCTCCAGACCTGCTCGGCCGCGTGCGAACCGGGAGGTTCAAGTTCTATAGTTCCGCGCAGTCGCAACTGCAGCCTCAGGGCATCCGAATAACCGAGGATCGTCGTATTGCCGTTATCCTGCAACTCCTGCCATTTCGGGCTACGCGTATCGGTGTGAAACTCCAGGACGCGGCTCGAGACGTTCACGGACCGAAGCACGACGGTGCGCGCTTCGGGGAACTGGCAACGGCCAATCGACGCCAGGGTCAGGTATCGGAACGGCTGCCGGGCATCGGCGGCGGCCGCGTCCAGCGTGTCCCAGGCTTCCCTGTCGATGGTGGTCAGGTCTTGCTGCACGGATCGTCCTCGTTTGCGTATCGCTTACTTCCGGAATTGCGGGTAGGTCTTGTCGAGATGCGCCTCCATCGCGGTCAAGCCGTCCTTGAAGACCTGGTCCCGGCCGATGCCGATGCGGAAGTGATCTTGCGGCGTGTCGCCGAGATCGCTTGCATAAATGGACGAGGGCAGGAGCAGGACACCGCTTTCCTCGATAAGACGTTGCGTGAAGGTCTCGACGCCGTCCGGGCCGCGATATCTCGGAAAGGCGACACAGCCGCCCATCGGACGTTGCCACTCGAAGAGATCCGGAAAGGCGCTGAAGACCCGTTCGAGCGCGGCGGCATTTTCCAGCATGATCGAACGGTTGCGCGACAGGATTTTCTGCCTTGCCTTCAGCGCGATTAGGGCCAGCACCTCCGACGGGCCGGAATTGCAGATCGACAGGAAGTGCTTGAACCGCTCTGTTTTTTGCAGGAGGTCGCGGTCCTGCGACGCGATCCAGCCGATCCGCAGGCCCGGCAGTCCGTATGCCTTGGACATCACGTTGAGGGAGATGCCATGCTCGTAGATATCGGCCATCTGCGGCATCCGGTTGGCCTCGTCCAGTTCGACACCGCGATAGACCTCGTCACTCAGGATGTAGATACCGTGTGTTCGGGCCAGCGATACGAGGGCTTCGAGATCATCGCCGGACAGGAGCAAACCGGTCGGGTTGTGCGGAAAATTCAGCGAGATCAGCTTCGTATTCGGCCGGATGGCATCTTTCAGGCGGTCGAGGTCGAGACGCCATCCGCCTTGAGCGCCGTTTGAAACCGAAGGAGGGGCATAGTCCATCGGTACCCCGGTCACGTCGCAGATGGACAGGGGAATGGTCTCCGAGCCCTGATAGTTGGGCGTTGGCACGATGGCATGGTCATCGCGCGTCAGCAGAATATTCGGAATGGCGTAAAGACCTTCTCCGGCCCCTGCCAGACACAGGATGTTGCTGTCCGAAAGCCGGTCATAGGTGCCTGCAATCTCCCGGCGCAGCGCCGGTGCTCCCCAGGTTTCCGTGTATCCAAGCCAGAGGGTCTCGAAACCCGCACGGTCCTCGTCGGACGCGAGAGAAAGAAGCTCGGACAGCGACATGCTTTCAAGATCGGAAGCCGTCATATGGTGTTGCGCGGTGAATTCCCACCTTGAAAAAAACACTTCCAGGCCGAAATCCCGCATTGGGCGCGGGGCGGTTGAGGTCAAGTTCATTCAGACGTTCCTGTTGCATGGTGTCGCCCGTGCCCGATGCCGTCGACAGTTGCACGCGGCACTCCCGCAGCCAGCGAAGACGTGTCTTCGATCCGCTGCAAGAGAGACACTTTGCTTGCACGAGGTGGCGTGTGATTACAAGACGGCCCGCATGCGGCAGATGATTGAAGAGACAGGAAATGCCCTTCTTGCCGGGGGGTTACAATGCCGGTTGCCCGAGACGTCCCACCGCCATGAGCTTGTCGATTGAAAGGACCAGATTGGCCAGCGCGGTGACACCGATCACCGTGAAGGTGAGCAGCATGCCCGTGACACGGAACGCCATGGGTTCCGGGTCACTGCTGACACCATAGGCATGAACGCTCCGGCCGACGAGCAGGAAAAGACCCAGTCCGTAGAGCAGCCAGTGCGCACCGCCAAGTAGCTCCAGCATGAGAAGCAGCAGGAGCGCGAAGGGCGTGTATTCGGCGAAATTGCTGTGGACCCGCATGCGCCGCAGCATGAGATCGTTGCCCCGGTCACCGAGACTGATTCTTTCCGTTCGGCGCGCGCCAATCACCCGGATGCTCAAGAAGACGTAGAGCAGGGCCAACAGGCTTGCGACAACAGGGGTGATGACGATGGTCACAATATTCTCCAGCACCCGGCAGCAAGTATGTCTTTCAGCGCCGGCACGCGCCGGCAGACTGTAAACGATTCGCTGAACCGGCGGGGCCGGTTCAGCTCGTGTTCTTGTCAGTTGGTGCCTGAGGCCTCGTCAGCCAACAGCACTACTGCTTTGTGTACTCATCGTGATACTCCGAGATCACCTTGCGTGCAAAGGCGCCGATCTTCGCATATTCGGCTTCGGTCAGGTTGGCGAGCGACACGCGGGCGGAGGCGTCGACCACTTCAAAGCCTTTTCCGGGCAGGAGAACGACGCTCGTCTCCTCGGCCAGGCGGAACAGGAAGTCATAGCCCTTCTTGTTGGCAACGAACCAGTCCGCGAAGGCGTCCCCGTAAAGTCGCCCGCTCAAATGCTGCAGATTGATCAGCGTGTAGTAGTTGACGTCGTTGGGCTCGCGGTGCGGTGTCACGCCCATGTTGAGTTCAAGCGTGTTGAAGCGTTTCCGGATCAGGCTCTTGGCCGCATCCTTGTAGCGGTCGTCCCGGTCCAGCAGACCGGCGAGGGCGAACAGCATCATCTGGATCTGCTGCGGAGTCGATGCGCCCGCCGTGTGGTTCAGCGCGACGGCCCGGCTGTCGGCAACCAGCCTGTCGATGAACCTGATGTCGCGCGGCGTCGTCGTCAGCGAGGAATAGCGCCGGTCGAGTTCCTTTTTCTTGTCTTCGGCAAGAGCGGCGAGCGCCTCGTCGAAGACATTGTCCTCGTGCAGGGCGATCACGCCGAGCCGCCATCCCGTCGCTCCGAAGTATTTGGAGAACGAATAGACGCACAGCGTGTTGCGCGGACACTTCGCGAACAGCGAGACGAAATCGTCGGCAAAGGTGCCGTAGACATCATCCGTCACCACGAAAAGGTCGGGCCGCCTTTCGTTGATCACCGCCGCAACCCTGTCGAGGTCGTCGGGAGAAAGCTTGACGGAAGGCGGGTTGCTCGGATTTACGATGCAGAACACCTTGATATCCGGGTCGTCCAGTTTGGCGAGTTCTTCGTCGCTGAATTGCCAGTCGGCGCCTTCCTCCATCCGGATATCGACAATGGGCATGTCGTATTCCGGCAGCGGCGGGATTTCGAGATAGGGCGAGAAGATCGGCGTGCCGAGCGCGACCTTGTCTCCCGGCTTCACCAGTCCGTTCGCTTTCAGTGTCTGGAAAATATAGGTCATGGCCGCCGTCCCGCCTTCGGTCGCGAAGACGGAAAACGGGCCCTGCTGCGGCTCGTTGCCGAACATTTCCTTGGCGAGATACGCGCCGACGATCTGCTCCGCATGGGTGAGCATGCGCGGGGGCACCGGGTAATTGCAGCCGAGAAATCCCTCGACCATTTCGTGAAGAAGCTCGTGCCGGTGAATGCCGAGCTGGTCCTTGGCGTAGGAAAGCGCGGCACGCAGAAACGTGGTGCCGTCGCGGTCCTCGTGCCGATGGATGAAGTTTTCAAACCGGAGCAGCATGCCCTCCTTGTCGGGCAGCCCCCCGAAGCCGCTGTCGAGATAGGAGTAGGAGCGCTCGGCTTCCTCGACCGAGAAGTCACCGAGACGCAGAAAGCCCCGGCGCGGATGCGTTGCGAGAAAGTTCGGATTGCCCCGGCCTGCATTCAGCATCATGCGCTGGGCCGCCGAGGACGCAATCTCGATAAGCTTGTCTTTGAGTTCGAACGGGCTGAGTTCCTGATACTGGGAATAGTCTTGTGCACTCATCGGAAATCTCCCGGATTTTTACTGGGCCGGATTGGTGGAAACGAGGCCGACGATGAGCGGGCCCCAGAGGGTCAGCAGCACGTTGGCGACGGCGTAGGTAACGGTGAAGGTGACGACCGGGGTCGCGTTCTGCGCCTTGCCCAGAAGGGCCGCGAAGGCGGGGTTGGCACTGCGGCCGCCGGCAACACAGGCAAGTGCTTCGATCGGGTTCTGGATCCGCAGCACGTAATAGGAGAAGAAAAATCCTATGAACTGCGGGATCAGCGTGACGCCGATGCCGAACAGGAAAATACTCATGCCCTGTTCCTGCAGCGTTGTCAGGACCTGAGGACCCGCGCTGATGCCGACGACGCCAACGAAGACGGCGAGGCCGAAATCCCTGAGGAAATTCACGGCACCGGTGGGCAGCGCGGCATAGCGTGGATGCGTACTCCTGAGCCAGCCGAACAGGAGACCCGACAGCAGGCAGCCGCCGCCGCTGCCGACCGAAACCGGAACGCCGCCGATCTTGAATTCGATGAGCCCGAGCAGCAGTCCGAGCGTCATGCCGATGCCGAAGAAAATGAAATCGGTCACCGCGGCGGACGTGATCGGATAGCCGAGGGACTTCTGAACGGCGTTCAGATCCCGCGGACTGCCGGTCAGCTGCAGTTCGTCGCCCTTGTGAATTTCAAGGTCCGGCAGCAGGGGCAGATCACGGCCCATGCGGTTGACACCGGTGACGAAGACATCGTTCAGGGCGTTCGATCGGGTGTGATCGTGAATGCCCTGCAGCTTGTTGCCGGCATAGTCGGGATTCGTCAGAACGATGTGCCGGTTTTCAAGAACAAGCCTGTAACCGTCCGGCGCCTGGGTCTCCGTGCCAAGTGCGTTGGCCGGATTGTCTAAGGTGGAAACGAGACCGGTCACGGCAACAACGTCGCCTGCTTGAAGCGATTGTGCGTCTTCCAGGTGGATCTCCTGGCCGGAACGCAGCACGGCTTCAACCGCGGCATCGTCAAGGGACGCGTCGAGCTCCTGCGCCGACCTGCCGACAAACGGCGCTTCGCTGCCGAGTTGGTAAAAGCGGGTGTCGATGCGCCGCGCGGCATTGAACTGGCCCGGTTCCAGCTCGGCCGCACCGCCGGACATTTTTTCGGCCAGCTTGAGCGCTTCCTTGCGGATGTCCCAGCGCATGACGGTCGGAAAGAACCACGTGACCATGATGATCGGGCCGATGGAGCCGAAAATGTAGCAGACTGCGTAGCCGACCGCGATGTTGGTTTCCATGATCTGCTTCAGATCGGCTGAAACACTGAGCTTCTGGATCGTCTCGCCAGCCGTTCCGATGATCGCTGATTGAGTCAGGCCACCGGCGGCAAGACCCGCTGCTGTTCCCCGGTCCAGGCCGAAGCTCCACGCAAACACCAGCACCGTGAGCAGCCCGAGAATACACATGACCGCGGCCGACAGAAGCTGGTTGAGCGACTTCAGCGACAGGGCCCGGAAGAACTGCGGCCCGCCCTGGTAACCGACCGCGTAGATGAACAGCGCAAAGAAAATGTCCTTGACCGCGCTGTCGATCGTGACCCCGACCTGCCCGAGGACGACGCCCATGATCAGGGTCCCGGCGATGCCGCCGAGAACGAAATTGCCGATCTTCAATTTGCCGGCAAAGTAACCAAGCGCGACTGCTATGAACAGGAAAATCAGCGACGACTGCGCCGCCAGCCACGTCAGGACATCCATCAAATACCTCCCTTGATTGGTGCAAAGGAGAAAATCACCAACCCAGGGACGGACTATCGCCGGTTTTGTCGCCTACGGCAAATATTTCTTCGAAACTGTTATTTCTGTCAGTGCTTTAACATTCAACGATGTTAACGGCGAGGCCGCCCTGCGAGGTTTCCTTGTACTGTTCCATCATGTCCATGCCTGTCTGGCGCATGGTTTCGATGCACCCGTCCAGCGGAACGAAATGCGTTCCGTCGCCGCGCAGGGCAAGCGAGGCGGCAGTCACCGCCTTGACCGAGCCGAGTGCGTTGCGCTCGATGCACGGAACCTGAACGAGGCCGGCAATGGGGTCACAGGTCATGCCGAGGTGATGCTCCAGCGCGATCTCCGCGGCGTTTTCGATCTGCGCGTTGGTACCGCCGAGCGCGGCGCACAGTCCGGCGGCCGCCATCGCAGATGCAGACCCGACTTCCCCCTGGCAGCCGACCTCGGCGCCGGAGATCGATGCGTTCGACTTGATGATCCCTCCGACGGCCGCAGCCGTCAGGAGAAACACGCGCACGCCGGCCTGATCGGCCGAGGGACAGTGGTCGAGATAATAGCGCGTGACGGCGGGAATGACGCCGGCCGCGCCGTTGGTCGGTGCGGTGACCACCCGTCCTCCGGCGGCATTTTCCTCGTTGACCGCCATGGCGTAGACACCGAGCCAGTCGACCACGCTGTGTTCGAACAGCGGATTGCTTCGGCCCTCGCGGATGAGCTGCTGATAGATGTCGGCGGCACGCCTTTTCACCTTGAGGCCGCCGGGAAGAATGCCGGCCTGGGTAATGCCCCGGTTGATGCAGGCGTCCATGGCCGACCAGAGCCGGTCGATCCCGGCCTCGACCTCCTCGACGGACTTGCCGGCGCATTCGTTGTGCAGCTTCATCTCCGCGATCGAAAGACCCGCCTCGCGGCCCATCTCGAGCATCTGCTTCGCCGTCGCGAACGGGAAAGGAACGCTCTGTGCCGACAGGTCAGCGACCGGTGCGTTGGTCGTGTTGCGGAGTTCCGGTTCGCTGACGACGAAGCCGCCGCCGATGGAATAGTAGACGTAGCTGTCGATCTCGGAACCCGCCTCGCCCAGAAGCCGGAAAGTCATGCCGTTGGCATGCAATGGCAGCGGCGGGCCGTAGTCGAAAACGACATCCCGCGCGGGATCGAAATCAAGCTCGGGCAGACCCGCAATGCGAAGCTTCCGGTCCCTTTGAAGCGCATCCAGCAACGGCTCGACGCAGTCCGGGTCGAGCGTGTCGGGGCGCTCGCCCAACAGGCCGAGGCAAACTGCCTTGTCGGTCGCATGACCTTTCCCCGTGAACGCAAGCGAGCCGTGCAGGGTCACGGTGAGGCGAGCCGCCTTTGCTTCGGCTCCGGCCAGGCCGCGCACCCTGTCCAGGTACCGGCCAACGGCCACCATCGGGCCGACGGTGTGTGAGCTGGAGGGACCGATCCCGATCTTGAAGATGTCGAAGACGCTGATGAACATGGGGTCTTGCCGTGTTTCAAGGTGTTGCAGACTTGGTGACTTGCCCGCACACGCTACCAAAACGGTCTGCGGCGTCCGATGCTCATACGGGCAAATATGTGCTGATTGCGACATCCGGCATGGCGACCGCAGGTTTCTTGCCGTTGCCCGGACATCGGCCGGGATGTGGTTGTTTGCCGGACCGGGCTTTGATAGCGTGCGGCCTTTCTCTCCACCGTCCGTTCCAGAAGAGCCGTTGATGACCTCACCGCACCCGCTAGATGAGACCGATACCTTAGCCCGCAAGAAAGACGCCTTTTCCATTCCTGAAGGCGTGATCTATCTCGACGGCAATTCGCTCGGAGTGCTGCCGAAACACGTTCCGGACAGGATTGCCGATGTTATCGGTACCGAGTGGGGAACGAGCCTGATCCGCGCCTGGAACACCCATAGCTGGATCGACCTTCCCCAGCGGACCGGTGACCGGATCGGCCGTCTCATCGGAGCGCCGGGCGGTACGGTGGTCGCCTGCGACAGCACGTCGGTCAACGTCTTCAAGGTGCTGTCCGCCGCCTTGTCGCTCAATCCCGGCCGCAAGGTCATTCTGTCCGACAACGGAAATTTCCCAACCGATCTTTACGTGGCCTCCGGTCTGAAGGACCTTCTGGCGCGCGGTCATGAACTGAAGATCGTTGCACCGGAGGAAGTCGGGACCGCCATCGACGACACGGTGGCGGTTATGATGCTGACCCAGGTCGACTACCGGACGGGCCGCGTTCACGACATGGAGGCGCTGACCCGAAAAGCGCACGAAGCCGGCGCGCTTGCGGTCTGGGATCTTGCCCATTCGGCCGGAGCGATCGAGGTCGATCTGGAGGGAGCCGACGCCGACTTCGCGATCGGTTGCGGCTACAAGTACCTCAATGGCGGCCCGGGCGCACCGGCCTTCCTCTATGTTGCGGCCAGGCACCTCGATCAGGTCACCTCACCCCTGACCGGCTGGATGGGGCACGAAGCCCCGTTTGCATTCGATCTCGACTACAGGCCGGTCTCGGGCATCAGCCGCATGACGGTTGGAACGCCCGCGATCCTGGCGCTTTCCAGCCTTCACGCGGCGCTGGATGTGTTCGAGGATGTCGACATGGCCGCGATCCGGGCCAAGTCGGTTTCGCTCAGCGAATTGTTCATCGCGGAAGTCGAGGCAAGATGCCCGCAACTGACCTTGGCGAGCCCGCGCGACCCGGATGCGCGGGGTAGCCAGGTTTCGTTCCGGTTCGAGGAAGGCTATGCAGTGATGCAGGCCCTGATCGCGCGCGGCGTCATCGGCGATTTCCGCGCGCCGGACGTTATGCGCTTCGGGTTCACACCCCTTTACCTGTCACACGGCGATATCATCGACGCGGTCACGATCCTGGAGGACATCCTGAATACCGGCAGCTGGGACCGGCCCGAGTTCAAGACGCGCGCCAAGGTCACATAGCGGCCAGCCGTTGCTGCGTTTCCAGCATGGACAGGAACCGCTCGAGGGGCACCGGCCTGGAATAGAGGTAGCCCTGGTACCGGTCGCAACCGTTCCTGGACAGCCACGACCGTTGTTCGATGGTTTCGACCCCTTCGGCGACGACATCCGCACCGAGCGCCGTGGCCAGTGACAGGATGAGTTTTACGATCTCCCCGCCCGCATCGATGTCCTCCATGAACACGCGGTCGATCTTGATGCCGTCGATCGGGTAGTTGTGAAGATAGGCGAGGTTGGAATAACCGGTGCCGAAATCGTCAATGACGATCTGGTAGCCGCATTCCTTGAGGGTCGCCAGTGTCTCGCGGGCGTTGGGTATGTCACCGAGGATCACGGATTCGGTGATTTCCAGGGAAATCCTGTCAGGTGCGCAGCCGGTCTGGCCGGGCAAGGCCTTCATGAAACCGAGAAACCCGCTGTCCGACAGTTGCCGCGGTGACACATTGAGCGCGAGCGTCAGCGGGATACAGTGTCCAAGCTCGTCCAGACGTTTCTGCAGCTTGGCGACTTCCCGGGCGACCCATGCGCCGATGTCCGAAATGAGCCCGGCCTCTTCCGCGATGTGCACGAAATCATCCGGTCCGATGAGGCCCCTTTCGGGATGCTGCCAGCGCAACAGCGCCTCGCCGGAGACAACCCGGTCGGAACTCGTGCAGGCGATCGGTTGGTAGTGAAGGATGAATTCATCCTCTTTCAGCGCACGTTCAAGGTCCTTCTTGATGGCCCTGTGTTCGTCGCGCAGCCGGCGCATGTAGGCGTCGAACCGGACGCATTTGTTGTTGGCATCGGACTTGGCCTGGTAAAGCGCCAGATCCGCATGTCTCATGAGTTCATCGACCGTGTCGCCATCTTGCGGGAAACAGGCAAAGCCGATACTGAGGCCGACTTTCCTCTGTTTGCCCTCGATGACCCTTGGCCTGGCAAAGGACTGCAGCAAGGCGTGGCCGAAACGGCCCGGTTCCGTGCCATCCCTGCCTTCCAGCGTACAGATCAGAAACTCGTCGCCGCCATGCCGGGCAATCACGTCTTCCGGACGGGCGAGGGACTTGAGTTCGTCAGCGACGATCTGCAGGAGCGTGTCGCCCGCCGCATGTCCGAGGGAATCGTTGACCAGTTTGAAGTCGTCGAGATCCAGAAGATAGAAGGAAGCGGTCTGGTTGTTCCGCTTCGCCGCATGCAGGATCAGCGTGAGCCGCTCCTGAAGGTAGGTCCGGTTGGCCAGGCCTGTCAGCGTATCGTGGCTTGCAAGATACTGCGCGCGTTCCTTGGTCTCGTGAAGCTCCGTGACATCGGTCTCGCTGACAAGGTAGGCGGGCTGGCCGGTCACGGCATCGTGGCAGGCGCGAACCGTCAGTTCATGCCAACGCGGTCCCGATCTCGTTTTGACGCGGGCGACGAATTTGTGCGTGCGTTCGCGTTCGACGATCTCGAACAGGTCGGTCGCGTCCTCGGCATGCACGAACTGTTCGAGAAAAGGTGTGTCAAGCGTGGGTGAGGCCGCACGTGAGGCCGTGTTCCTGTAGAGCGACGTGCCTTCCTTGGAGAACAGCGAGATCATCACGGTGGTGTGCAGAAGCGCTTCCGCGCTGCGAAGCGTTTCCGGTTGCTGCTCGTGGTGCTCGCGGCCTTCGCACAGGAGTGCCATCCGGCCGTCGCGCAGGCGGATGCCGCTCATCGCGATCTGCAGGACCTTGGGCTTGCCCTTCGGATAAAGAGTCCAGATCTCCGAAAAACTGACGTCGCTTGTGCAGAAGTCCTGCTGATATTGCCGCAGGCGCTGTTCCACGGCGGGCGACATGTCCGCGCCGAGGTCGCGCGATTGCAGTTCCGCCAGGGACAGAGCGTCCGTGATTTCCAGCGTCTTGCGGTTGGCCCACAGGTAGCGCTTGTGGTCGAAATCGAAAATCCAGACAGCCGAGTCGAGACGGTCGTAAAGCTCCAGAAGGATGCTCTGATCGACTTTGCCCTCGGCTATGTCGATCTGGACAGCGCTTTCACCTTCTACGTCATTTACGAACAATTCCGCGCGGTTCGACAGTTTTCCCTCCAACGAGCAACCACGACTTCGGCCGCATACCGGTTCAGCCTGATGTCACTTAGTCTTCTTGTTTTTCGGTCCGGTCCGCTTGCGATTGCCGCAGGCGTCCCGAAACAGTAATCGAGAATTCCTGAAGCCGGCCTAAGAATAATGTTTCAAATTGAATTCGCTGAGGAAAAGTCGTCGCGTTATCGTCAAATTTACGTAGTGAATGATGGGCGAATTCTTTGTTGGACGCATTTTTGCTTCCGCTCCCGGATGGTTCAACTTCGCGTTTGGCGAGAGTTCTGGAGATTGTACACGTGAAATTCGACTTTGTAGACTCCGGATTCCGCCGCTTGAGGGAACAAATGCCGGGGAGATCACCGCGACTGGCGAATAGCTCATTCCGCTGGTTCGGTTTTTTTGAAAAATCTTGCCCTTTCTGACGCAAAAGCCGGTGATTACCGGTTGATTGCGCCGTCAATAAAGTTAGAAGGTCTGAACGCTGTGACGGGCTGTCTTGTGCGGACCGAACAACCAACGCCAAAAGGTGGGGCACAGCGAAACGAAAAAAGAAAGACCGCTTCAGGGGGGCGGCAAGGAGCTTGAATGCTTGAGCTTGACCAGCTCGTCATGGACTTCAGTGGATTCAAGGCTGTCAACGGCTGCTCGTTCCGCGTCGAAGAAAACAGCATCACCGGACTGATCGGCCCCAACGGGGCGGGAAAGACGACACTCTTCAACCTCATTGCCGGGGCGCTGCAGCCGACGAGCGGCAGCATCCGGTTCCTGGGGGAAGACGTCACGAGCCTTGCCAGCCATCAGCTGTTTCACAAGGGCCTCGTGCGCACGTTCCAGATCCCGCACGAGTTTCACAAACTGACCGCGCTCGAAAATCTGATGATGGTGCCGCCGTCCCAGCCCGGCGAGAGCCTGTTCGCGAACTGGCTCGCGTGGGGGCGGGTCAAGTCCTCTGAGCACGACGTGGAGCACAAGGCCTATGAAACGCTCGAGTTTCTGGAATTGAGCCATGTTGCCCATGAACGCGCAGGCAACCTGTCGGGCGGCCAGAAGAAGCTGCTTGAACTGGGCCGCACCATGATGACCGACGCGAAACTGGTTCTGCTGGACGAGCCTGCAGCCGGCGTCAACCGGACCCTGTTGCGCAAGCTGGAAACCAAGATCGAGATCCTGAATAAGGACCGCGGCTACACCTTCATCCTGATCGAACACGATATGGAAATGATCGAGAAGCTCTGCGACCCGGTCGTGTGCATGGCGGAAGGCCGGGTGCTGATCCAGGGCGATTTCCAGACCGTTCGCTCCGACCCGCAGGTCCTGGAAGCGTATCTGGGCGAAACCACGGGAGATGCCGCATGACTGCGCTTCTGTCGATGGAACACCTCACCGGCGGTTACGGTGAGGCCGATATCCTGCAGGATGTCTCCCTGTCCGTTTCCCAGGACGAGATTGTCGTCATTGTCGGCCCGAATGGTGCCGGCAAGTCCACGGCCATGAAGTCCGTCTTCGGATTGCTGACCATTCGCGGCGGCAAGATGCTGTTCGACGGCGATGATATCACCGGCTGGGCACCGAACCGCATCGTTCAGCGTGGGATCTGCTACGTGCCGCAGGTGGACAACATCTTCCGGGAAATGTCGATCCAGGAAAATCTGGAAATGGGC
Source organism: Roseibium sp. (assembly GCF_965232425.1). Lineage (GTDB taxonomy): Bacteria > Pseudomonadota > Alphaproteobacteria > Rhizobiales > Stappiaceae > Roseibium. The sequence continues at coordinate 1,082,631 of NZ_OZ246971.1, read as the reverse complement.
GGCTTTCTCAAGACCGGCGATCTGTCGGCGGCCTATGACAGGGTGTATGAACTGTTCCCCGATCTGAAGGAACGCCGCAAGACGCTTGCCGGAAGCCTGTCCGGCGGTCAGCGCCAGATGGTCGCCATGGGGCGCGCCCTGATGCTCGACCCCAAGCTGCTTCTGCTGGATGAACCGACGGCGGGTCTGTCGCCGAAATACATGGAACAGATTTTCCAGATCTGCCGCGATGTGCGCGACACCGGCGTTGCCATCCTGCTTGTCGAGCAGCATGCCAAGCAGGCGCTCGCCTTTGCCGACCGGGGATATGTTCTGGCAGCCGGCAAGAACCGGCACGAAGGCACCGGTGCGGATCTCCTGGCCGACCGTGAAGTCGCCGAAATGTTCCTGGGTGGGTGATAGGCATGGACCTATTTGAGCTTCTGAATTTCTACATCGTGCCGGGCGTCGTGCTCGGATCCATCTATGCCCTGGGTGCGGTCGGGATCACCCTGATTTTCGGCATCCTGCGCTATGCCCATCTCGCGCACGGCGATCTGGCGACCCTCGGGGCGTTCCTGGCGCTCGCTGTCGTCACCGGATTTGGCGTCTCGCCCTATGCCGCGCTGCCTGTCGCCATCATCGGAACGGCGGCAGTCGCCGTCGGGATCGACAAGGTCTTCTACGAGCACCTGCGCGAGCGGCCCAAGATCGTGACCGTGATGGCCTCGCTCGGCATCGCGCTGATGATCCGCGCTGTTGTGCAGGTCGTCTGGGGTGTCGACACGCAGACCTATTCCCGCGGCATCGTCCGCCCCGAAGATTATTTCGGTATCCGGGTCCGCGACCGGGAAATTTACACGATCCTGGCAATGGTGGTTCTCGTCGGCGTCCTGCAGATCTTCCTGACAAGATCAAAATGGGGCAAGGCCATGCGGGCCATGTCCGACAATCCGAACCTCGCCCTCTTGTCCGGCATCGACAACAAGAAAGTGGTCATGCTGACCTGGGTGATTGCCGGCGGCCTCTGTGCCGCATCCGGCTTTTTCCTCGGGATCAACACAGAGCTGAAGGCCATGATGGGCTGGCACATGCTGCTGCCCATGTTCGCCGCCGCCATTCTGGGCGGCGTCGGGCGGGTGGAAGGCGCCGTGCTTGGCGGTCTGATCGTCGGTGTTGCCGAAGAGGTCTCGGTGCTGTTCATTCCAAGCGAGTACAAAGCCGCCATGGCCTTTGCGATCTTGCTGTTCATGTTGCTTGTGCGCCCGACCGGGCTGCTCAAGGGCAAAGTGCTTTAAGGGGAGGGAGCAGGATGGAACTTCTGGGTCTCGTCAACTACGCCCTCTTCATGGCGATCTTCATCTGCATTTATGCCCTGCTGGCCCTTGGCCTCAACATCCAGTGGGGGTTTGCGGGCCTGTTCAATGCCGGGATCGCCGGTTTCTTCGCCGTCGGAGCCTACACGTCCGCGATCATTTCGACGCCACCGGCAGATGGCCGAATTGGCGGCTTCGACCTTCACTTCGTTGTCGGCTGGATCGCGGCCATGCTGGCCGCAGCGCTTGTGGCCTGGCCGATCGGCAAGATCTGTCTGCGCTTCCGGTCCGACTATCTGGCGATCGCAACCATCGGCATTGCCGAGATCATCCGGCTGGTGATCAAGTCCGAGCCCGCCCTGACCAATGGCGCACGCGGGATTTCCAGCATTCCCCGTCCGGCGGGCGACCTGGCTTACATGGAGTCCCAGATCGCTTATCTGGTCATCGTGCTCGCGGTTCTGATCGCGGCCTATTTCCTGGTTGAGCGCCAGTTCAATGCGCCCTGGGGCCGCATGATGCGCGCCATCCGCGACAATGAAGACGCGGCCAAGGCAATGGGCAAGAATGTCGAGTTCCGCCGCCTGGAAGCCTTCATATTCGGTGCGGCGCTGATGGGGCTCGGTGGTGCGCTGTTTGCCCACTTCAACCGCTCGATCACGCCGGAGGCCATCGATCCGATGGTGGCGACATTCCTGATCTGGATCATGTTGATCCTCGGCGGATCCGGTAACAATCGCGGCGCGATACTCGGCGCGGCCGTCGTCTGGATCATTTGGTCCGTTTCAGAGATTGCAACCGACCGCCTTCCGACTGAATATGCGGTCCAGGCAAAATACATCCGTCTGTTCCTGATCGGCCTCATGCTGCAGCTCGTGTTGCGCTTCCGGCCGGAGGGGCTGCTCCCCGAGCCATTGAGGGGAGACCAACGGGTAACGAAATCCGGGGCGGACCAGAATTAGGCCCGTTCCGTGGGTCCCGTCGCCCTGGTTTCAAGGGCGCGGGAGCCAAGGTTCCTAAAGACCCGGCAAAGACCGGACCATTGAGGAGGTACTCTTGATGAAAACCAAGTTTCTTGCACTTGCAGCCGGCATGATGGCGGCAACCGCGCTGGCATCCGTGCCGGCCCAGGCCGACGTGAAGATCGGTCTGATCGGCGGCGTGTCCGGCCCGATCGCGGCCATGGCTCCGGCCATGATCGACGCGGCCCAGCTGGCCGTTCAGCAGGTGAACGAGCAGGGTGGAATCGGCGACGGTGAGACGCTTGTCGGCGTCGTCGGCGACAGCGCCTGCAACCCGCAGGGTGGAACGGACGCGGCCACCAAGGCCGTCAACATCGAAGGTGTCGTCGGCATCGTCGGCCCGCATTGCTCGGGCGCTGTTCTGGCCGCCGCCGGATCGGTCACGATCCCGGCGGGCATCGCGCTGATCACGCCGTCCGGCACATCTCCGGAAATCTCCGGCCTGGAAGACAAGGGCACCGTGTTCCGCACCGTGCCGTCCGATGACTATCAGGGCCGTGCGCTCGCCCGCACCATGAAGGACATGGGCTACGGCAAGGTCGCTGTCGCCTATCTCAACAACGACTACGGCACCGGTCTCGCCAATGCATTCAAGGCCGAATATGTCGATGAGCTCGGCGGTGACATCACCCAGTTCGCCGCACATGAGGAAGGCAAGGCCTCCTATCGCTCCAACCTTGCGGAACTCGCCAAGGGCGGCGCGGATACGCTCGTGATCTTCGACTACGGCGACGGCACCGGCCTGACCATCCTGCGGCAGGCGCTGGAAAACGGTTTCTTCGACAAGTTCGTCGGCGGAGACGGCATGAAGTCCGACGCCGTGATCAACGAACTCGGCGCGGAAAACCTGTCGACCTTCGTCGCGTCCTCGCCGGTCGGTGAAGCCTCCAAGTCGCTGGACATGTTCAACGAAGCCTTCAAGGGCGTCGGCGGCGATCCGGATGCGATCTTCGCCAACACCTCCTATGACGCTGCCTTCCTGCTGGCGCTGGCCGTTGAAAAGGCCGGCGGCAAGAAAGAAGACGTTGCAGCAGCCGTCGTTGAAGTCTCCAACGGCGAAGGCGAGGCCATTCTTCCGGGTGAATGGAAGAAGGCCAAGGAACTGATCGCGGCGGGTACCGCCATCGACTACAAGGGCGCAGCCGGTGATCACAACTTCGATGCCAAGGGCGACGTTCCGGGCACCTACGCCCTCTTCGAGGTCGGCTCCAACGGCTTCGAGACCATCACCGAAATGAAATAAGCTTTTTTCAAAAAAAGCATTTCAGAAAGCCGGCGGTTCGAAAGAGCCGCCGGTTTTTCTTTGAGCTGGTCGATCGCTTCTTGCACGTCCTCCTCATCCTGAGGAGCACGGTCGAAGCCAAAGTTCCCTCTCCCGGTGGGAGAGGGTCAGGGTGAGGGATCAGACGTTTGCATGTCTGACCGCGGTTTGAGCCCTCACCCGGCGCATGCGCGCCGACCTCTCCCAGTGGGAGAGGTTACCTGCGCTCGGAAATCAAAAGGCCGGGCACCCTTACTCACACGATCCAAACCCGCTATAAGCGCGCGCATGCGTGATCTGGATGTTCTTGTGCTTGGCGGCGGTGCGGCCGGTCTGATGTGTGGAATTGAGGCCGCCAAACGCGGTCGCAAGGTGCTGGTCATAGACCATGCGAAACGGCCGGCGGACAAGATCCGGATCTCGGGTGGCGGCCGCTGCAATTTCACCAACCTGCACTGCACGCCCGCGAATTTTCTGTCGCAGAACCCGCGCTTCTGCGTTTCGGCGCTCAAGCGCTACACCCAGCAGGACTTTTTGGCGCTTGTCGAAAAGCACCGCATTGCCTGGCACGAGAAAACCCTCGGCCAGCTCTTCTGCGACAACAGCGCCAAGGACATCATCCGCATGCTCCTGGACGAACTCGAGGCGGCCGGCGGAACGCTTCAACTGGAAACCGGCATAAAAGCGGTTGAAAAACCCGACGCGTGGTTTTCGGTGGCAACGTCCAAGGGGCCGCTCAAGGCGAAATCGCTGGTCGTGGCAACGGGGGGACCGTCGATCCCGAAAATGGGGGCGACCGGCTTCGGCTATGATCTCGCCAGGCAATTCGGGCTGGATGTGGTTCCGCCGCGCGCCGCGCTGGTGCCGCTGACCTTCTCAGATGCCAACAAGGATCTGTGCGCGCGCTTGTCCGGCATTTCGGTCGATGCCTGCGTCTCCTTCGGCAAGACCATTTTTCGCGAGGGACTGCTGTTCACCCATCGCGGCCTGTCGGGGCCGTCGATCCTCCAGATCTCGTCCTACTGGAAAGAAGGCAATCCGATATCTGTCGACCTGCTGCCGCAGACAGATGTGTTCGACGCCCTTCGCAACGCGCGCCGCGACAATCCGAAACAGGACCTGAGGACATCCCTCACGCAATTGCTGCCCAACCGGCTCGCCGAGGAGCTGGCGAAAGCGTTTTCTCTGGGTGGCCGCCTGGCCGACCAGTCCGACAAGGTGCTGCGGCGGGCCTCGGACCAGCTCAACCGCTGGCAGCTCACGCCGGTCGGGACGGAAGGTTACCGGACGGCGGAGGTTACGCTCGGCGGCGTCAGCACGAAGGAACTGTCCTCCAAGACGATGGAAAGCTCCAGGGTGCCCGGCCTTTATTTCATCGGCGAGGTCGTTGACGTCACCGGACACCTTGGCGGTTTCAATTTCCAGTGGGCCTGGTCGTCAGGCCACGCGGCCGGGCAATTCGTTTGAACGGACGGAAATTATCACCTGATCATGCGCTGCAGCATTTTTTGATGACCGTTCCTCATTGAGCTGTATACTCGCGGAAAAAGAGGAACGAATGAAGCGTGTGACCATTCATGATGTGGCTGAAGCTGCGGGCGTGAGCCTGGCGACGGTCGACAGGGTGATGAACGGTCGCCCGGGCGTGCGCAAGGCAACCATTGATAAGGTCAGGTCGGCTGCCGACGGGCTGAACTACAAACCGGATGTCTTTGCCGCCGGTCTTGCCAAGAAGCGTGTTTACAGACTTCATTTTCTCATTCCCGACGGTCCGAATGCCTTCATGGAGGATCTCACGCGCGAAGCGAGGGCACACGCGGAGACCCTGAGCAGCGACCGTGTCACGGTTCACGTTGAGCCGATCGACGCCTTTGACGGCCACCGGGTTGCGGGCACGCTTGCGGTCCTGGACCGGTCCGTGTGCGACGGCGTTGCGGTGGTGGCGCCAGCGTTTCCCGAGGTTCGGGCGGCCATCGACCGGCTGCAGGACCGCGGGGTTCCCGTCGTGACCCTCGTGTCCGATCACCCGGTCTCCGCGCGCCAGCATTTTGTCGGCATCGACAACACGGCGGCCGGCCGCACCGCAGGCAGGCTCCTCGGACGGTTTCTACCCGAGAAAGACGCAAAGATCGGCCTGATCGCCGGCTCTCTGGGGCTGAGAGACCATGCCGAAAGGTTCGCGGGCTGCAAGACCATCCTGGAGACGGATTTTCCGCATCTTCAGCTTCTGAAGGTTCGCGAGGGACGCGATGACAACGCCAGGAATGCAGATCTTGTGGAGCGTCTGCTCCAGGATCATGCAGACCTGGCGGGGCTCTACAACATCGGTGCGGGAAACAGGGGCATCATCGCCGCGCTTTCCGAAGGACATCAACGCAAAGAGATTGTCTTTGTCGGTCACGAATTGACCCCTTACACGCGGGACGCCTTGCAGGCCGGCATCATGGACGCGGTCATTGCGCAGGATCCGGGGCACGAGATCAGAAGTGCCGTGCGGGTATTGAAGGCGCTGTGCGACAAGAAACCCATCATTGAGGGCCAGGAACGCATCGGCATCGATATTTTTCTGAAGGACAATCTGCCCGAAGCGGTTTAACGCCGAAATCGCGCAGAAAGTGACATATTACACTCAGATTTTTTCGTTGACCTTTGAGACGCCGCACCGCATATCTAGGGCATGCGACTGACACAACAAACAAACTACGCTGTGCGTGCCCTCATGTACTGCGCCGTCAACCCGGACAAGCCGAGCAAGGTTGCCGATATCGCTGCCAGCTTCGACATGTCGGAAACCCACCTGTTCAAGATCATGAAGGTCCTGGTCGATGCCAATCTGATCAAGACCATTCGCGGGCGGAACGGAGGTGTCATGCTGGGCCGGCCGGCGGAGCAGATTTCGGTGGGCGAGGTCGTGCGCGCGGCAGAGGAAAGCTTTCTTCTTGCCGAGTGCTTCGATTCGGGGCGCAAGGATTGCCCGCTGATCATGTCCTGTGGCTTCAACGGTCTTTTGCATGAGGCGCTTGAAGCCTTCATGGCAGTGCTGGATACCAAGTCGATTGCTGACTTGTCCGAGGACAGGTTCGGCATGCGTGATCTCTTGAAGATCGACGTGACGGACGCACCGATCGCGGCAAATGCCTGAACACGCCACTTCGTTGTGTTGACCAGAAGCGCCACCATCCGGTTGGCGCTTTTTTGTTGCGTGACGGCCCGCGCGGAGCGCACCGGCACCCTTTTCGATCAGGCAGGTTTTGGAGAAAAGGCCGGGCTGGCTAGCCGCTGAGGGAGAGGAGAGGGCGGTTGGCTGGCCTGGCATTTTTCGTCCGCGGTTTCCCGCGGACCCTGTCTCGTTCAAAACCGGAGGACGCGATTTCCAGTTCCGTCTCGATCAGGCATTGCCTTGATAGGAAAAGTTGAGTATGAGTGTCAAGTATAAAGTTGAGTAAGAAACTCACCTTTTAATCGTTCTGAATTGGACGCCGGGTTGAGCCTCCCTTGATCCGGCAAAACAGCATAGGCCAGGGACCGATAGTGCCATGACACTCACCGCCAACAGCCAGAAGCGACGCCTCTCAATTTCGTCCGCGGGCAGCTCAAGATCCGCCTGGGCGGGCAAGCCGGCGCGCGAACAGAAATCGGAATTCGATTCGCGTGAGCTCTTCAGCGGTCTGAGGCAGATCCAGATTCAGCATAACGAGGACACTTATCGTCTCTCCATTACCAAGCAGGGAAAACTGATCCTCACGAAGTGACACCGAAATACATCCGATGCGCCGTCCGTACCCTAGGTGCGGGCGGCTCCGCGAAGGGCGATCGCCGAGGCCTCTTCGGGTCACGCGGTCTCCCTGCCCCTTCCCCCGACCCACTTTGGGGGAAGGGGACATTCCCTTTCCCGCCGGTCCCGGTCGCAGTTCCGGGATTGGCAATCAAACTCAGGCCGAATAGATCGCAACAGGTTTGCCGACACCGCGAAGGGCATGTTCGCCCATTTCGTTCAGGCTGGTTTTGAGATCCCCTGCCAGTGCGTTGCGCACCGGTTCGGTCAGGAGAAGTTCCCGGCCCAAGGGTTTGCAGAGAGATTCCACCCGGCTGGTCTCGTTCACGGCACGTCCGATCACCGTGAAATCGAGACGCTCCTCGCCACCGACATTGCCGAAAAAGACCTCGCCTCTGTGCAGTCCGATGCCGATTTTCAGCGGATGCCAGAGATCGGGATCCGGCAGGTCGTCGGGCGGTGTCTCGTTCAGGGCCTCGATGGCATCAAGCGCGGTCCGCGCGGCCTTGACGGCAGCGGTTGCCGCTGCCCCTTCGCCAAGGGCCTTCTGGTCGAAAACGGCAAGCACGCCGTCGCCCATGAATTTCAGAATGTCGCCGCCATGGCTCAGGATGGCGCCGGAGATCCGGTCGAAATATGCATTCAGGATGGCCGTTACCTCAGGACCGCTGAGACGGTCGGCAAGCTGGGTGAAGCCGCGCATGTCGGCCATGAAGACGACGGCCTGAATGGCCTCGCCGTCGCCGCGCCGGATCTCCCCGTCAAGGACGCGCCGTCCCGCGATCGGACCGAGGTAGGTGTCGGCGACGTTGCGCGCGATGCGCTGGACGATGTGCCGCTCTACATGGAGAGCCAGAAGGTCGATCAGCCGGCGGATTTCGTCCTTGTCCGAGGTTCCGAACCCGCCCGGCCGCGTCGTTCCAAATGTCATCGCGTTGAAGGTCTTGCCCGATGCACTCAGCGGAAGCGCGACATAGGACGTGAAACCCTGGTCGGCGAGTTCCTGCATCAGCGGGGAGGACGTCCGGCCGTCTTCGGTTTCCAGGTCGACCCTTATCATCTGGCCTTCCATGATCACCTTGTAGAGCGGATTGCGCGTGAACGCGGCTTCATTGACGGCACCCGCGTCGGCAGCGATCTCGTCGCATAACTCGTCAAGACGGCTCCAGAACCAGGAAAACCCGATCACCCGGGGGTGCAGGGTGCCCATGTGAAGTGTGCAGCGGTCAATGCCGAGGTCGGCCGCCTTGCAGCGCCACATGAATTCCTCGAACATCAGCATCACGTTGTCGATCCGCGTCGCCTCGTGCAACAGCCAGTTGTGCAGGTCTTGGATGCTCTGGTGCTCGGGTGCGCAGGCCGGTCCGCGTTGTGACCGGTTGAGAACGTAAACATGCGGTGCGTAACTGCGCGGTGCGGGATCAAGCACGGTGCGGGTCATACGGTCTCCTGACGAAGCTGTGTTGACGTTAATCTGGTTTGCTGCGGAGAAACTTCAATCTGTTACGGTCTCCTGGACGACAAAAAAACCCCGGCCTGAGGCCAGGGCTTGTCTGTGAAATCGCAACCAGCGCGGTCAGAATGCAGCTTCAACGCCGTCCATTTCGACATAGACGCTTTTCAGCTGGCTGTAATATTCGATCGCCGCGTGACCATTCTCCCGGCCGATCCCGGATTTCTTGTAGCCGCCAAAAGGCATTTCGATTGGCGTGAGATTGTAGGTGTTGATCCAGCAGGTGCCGGCCTGCAGCCGGCCGATTACGCGGTGCGCGCGCTGAATGTCGTTCGTGAAAACCCCGGCCGCCAGGCCGAATTCGGTATCGTTCGCTCGGGCGACGACATCGTCCTCATCGTCGAAATCGAGCACGCTCAGAACGGGGCCGAAGATCTCTTCCCGCGCGATTGTCATGGTGTCCGTGACATCGGCGAATACGGTCGGCTGCACGAAGAGACCTTCCGGGAAACGCGCCACCTCGGCCGCGCCGCCGCCGCACACGAGGCGGGCGCCTTCGTCTTGTCCGATCTTCAGATAGTTCAGCACCTTGTCGAACTGTGCCTTGGAGACAAGCGGGCCGATACTGGTCGCCTCGTCGAGCGGATCGCCGAGCACGGCATTCGCCGTTCGCTCGGAAAGGCGTGCGAGGAACCGGTCCTTGATGGCTGCTTGAACGAAGACCCGTGTTCCGTTCGAGCAGATCTGCCCGGTCGAATAGAAATTGGCGTTGATCGCGGCGGACACCGCGTTCTCGATATCCGCGTCGTCAAAGATGATCAGCGGGGATTTGCCGCCAAGTTCGAGCGTCGTCTTCTTCAGGTGTTCGCCTGCGAGGGCTGCCACCTTGGCGCCGGTCGGGACGGAGCCCGTCAGCGACACCTTGGCAATGTCGGGATGCGCCACCATTTTTGCGCCGACATCGCCAAATCCCTGGATCACGTTGAAGACGCCGTCCGGCAGCCCGGCTTCGCTCAGGGCTTCGGCGAGCTTGAGCGCGCTCAGCGGCGTCACCTCGGACGGCTTGAAAATCATGGCGTTGCCGCAGACAAGCGCGGGAGCGGCCTTCCAGCAGGCGATCTGGATCGGGTAGTTCCAGGCGCCGATGCCGAAGCAGATCCCCAGTGGTTCGCGCTTCGTGTAGGCGAACGAGCCGCCAAGGTCGATATGTTCGCCGGTAAGCGTAGCGGCAAGGCCACCGTAATATTCCAGGCAGTCCGCTCCCGAAGCGGCATCCGCGACAAGCGTTTCCTGCAACGGCTTGCCTGTGTCGAGGGTCTCCAGGATCGACAGTTCGCGGTTCTTCTCCCTGAGAATGTCGGCTGCCCGGCGCAGCACGCGCCCCCGCTCGGCCGGGGGCGTCTCTGCCCAGACCTTCTGGCCCTTCCTGGCGGCCGAGATCGCGGCCTCGATGACGGCATCGTCGGCCGGTGTGATGCGGGCAATTGCCTCGCCGGTCGCGGGATAGACGCTGTCGAACGGTGTTCCCGACTGGCTTTCCAGATAGGATCCGCCGACGAAGTGTGAGGCATTCGGTTGGGCGCGCATTGAAGTGCTCCTGCAAAAGGTGTGACCGGCGGCCCGGCCAGAATTCAGCGTTGACTGTTTTCCCAGTCCGGGTGGATCCAGGGCTGTTGATTGGAGGCCGGAAGCGGGTCCTTGCCGAGAATGTGGTCGGAGGCTTTCTCACCCACCATGATGGAGGGCCCGTTCAGGTTTCCGTTTGTGATCAGCGGAAAGATGGAACTGTCGGCGACCCGAAGGCCATCGACACCGATGACGCGGCACTCCGGATCGACCACAGCCAGCGGATCGCTTTTGGCGCCCATCCTGCAGGTGCCGCATGGATGGTAGGCGCTTTCCACGTGCTCACGGATGAAATCGTTGAGCTCTTCGTCGCTCTGTACCTTGTCGCCCGGCTGGATTTCCTTGCCGCGATAGTCGGCGAAGGCGTCCTGGCCGAAGATTTCCCGCGTGAGCCTGATGCAGGTCCTGAAGTCTTCCCAGTCTTCATCGTGTGACATGTAGTTGAACAGGATCGAAGGCTTGGCCTTCGGGTCGGAGGACGTCAGGGACACCTGTCCGCGCGATTTCGACCGCATCGGTCCGACATGCGCCTGGAAACCGTGCCCTTCGGCTGCGGCCTGCCCGTCATAGCGGACCGCGAAGGGCAGGAAGTGGTACTGGATGTCGGGATACTTGACGCCGGCCTTGCTGCGGATGAAGGCGCAGCTCTCGAACTGGTTGGATGCGCCCAGGCCATTCTTGAAGAACAGCCATTGCGCACCGATCAAGGCCTTGGAAAAGAGGTTCCAGTGCTTGTAGAGCGTGATCGGCTGCGAACAGGCCTGCTGGATATAAAGCTCCAGGTGATCCTGCAGGTTGGCGCCGACACCGGGGCGATCGGCAACGACATCGATGCCGAGTTCGGACAGTTTGTCTGCCGGGCCGATGCCCGACAGCATCAGGATCTTCGGCGAATTGATCGACGAAGCGGCGAGGATGACCTCGCGTGTGGCCCTGGCTTCCCGGATTTCGCCGCCGATCTCGAATTCAACACCAACGGCCCGGTTGTTCTCGATCAGGACCTTGCGGACAAGGGCACCCTTGATGAGATCCAGGTTGCCACGCTTCAGGGCCGGCTTGAGATAGGCGTTTGCGGCTGACCAGCGGCGGCCCTTGTGGACCGTCATTTCCATGTCGCCGAAGCCTTCCTGCTTCTCGCCGTTGTAGTCCTCGGTGATCTCGTACCCCGCCTGGCGGCCGGCATCGCGGAACGCGTGAAACAGGGGGTTCCACTTGGTACCCCGTTGCACGTGCAGCGGACCGTTTTCACCGCGCCACCCGGCCTGGCCCTGCGGGTTCTGTTCCTGCCGCTTGTAATAGGGCAGCACGTGCCGGTAGCCCCAGCCGCTTGCGCCCATTTCTTCCCAGGTGTCGAAGTCACAGGCATGGCCGCGCACATAGACCATGCCGTTGATCGACGACGAGCCGCCGATCACCTTGCCGCGCGGCGTCGCGAGGCGGCGGCCGCCGAGATGCGGTTCCGGCTCGCTTTCATAGCCCCAGTCGTAGATCGGCATGTTCATGGGATAGGAGAGGGCGGCGGGCATCTGGATCAGCGGCCCGACATCCGTGCCGCCGAATTCCAGCACGAGAACCCGGTTTTTCGGGTCCTCGGAGAGCCGGCTGGCCATCGCGCAACCGGCGGACCCGGCCCCTACGATGATGAAATCAAATTCGTCGGTCATTGCGAAACTCCGGCTCAGTGGTCCTTGCTGCGGTCCGCATGAGCGGCAATCTGGTTTTCGACATAGTCCTCGACCATCGCGATGGCTGCATGCCTGTCGGTCTGCGCGTCGCTCAGGGCCTGCCGGATCCAGACCCCGTCGATCATGGACGCAGTGCCTTCCGCAATCCGGCGCGCTTCGCTCCTTGGAAGGAAGAAACGGAGATTGTAGGTCAGGTTGGAGGCAAGCCTTGCGGCATAGATCCGCAGCAGGCGGTTGTTACTTTCGGTGGTTCTGGATTGCACGTAGAACGCCAGCCAGGCGGCGATCACCGCAGGTTGAAACTGGTCCACGGCGAAGTTGCCCGCAATGATCGCGGAGATGCGCTCGCGTGGTGTTTCCGCCTTGGCGAGGTTCTCGCGTATGGCGCGCCCGAGCTCGGTCAACAGGTGCCGCATCGTTGCGGCAAGTAATTGATCTTTCGAGCCGAAATAGTGGTGCACTAGACCGCCGGAAACGCCTGCACGCTTGGCGATCTGGGCCATCGTTACGTCGCTGTAACCGCGTTCGTGTATCGCATCCACGGTGGCATCGATGAGGCTCCGCCGGCGCTGTGCTTCCATTCCGACTTTGGGCATCCTGATCTCCGGACTTTTCCGATTCTTATTTTTAATTGATCAATCAATCAATGAAAACTTGCAAAATGTCGCTACGGATGCTTGGATTGCGGCGGGACAGGGGTTGGCAGACCGATCGCGCACGTTTCAGACTGCGCCCTTGAGATCTGGTGGTCGAAGTTTACGCCTCGGGCGGGACTTTGCTCCCTGCACAAACGATAATTTGCTTTCCAAAGGAGGTTTACTCATGAACATTGCAGCGAAACTCGCTGGAGGCCTTGCATTGGCTGTCATGCTGTCCGGCACGGCAATGGCCAGCGAACCGGAGGCCTGCAAGACGGTGCGTTTCTCGGATGTCGGCTGGACGGACATCACGGCGACCACCGCTGCGACGTCGGTCGTGCTCGAAGCGCTCGGATACGAGCCCGAGGTCAAGATCCTCTCGGTTCCGGTGACCTACGCGTCCCTGAAGAACAAGGACATCGACGTCTTCCTCGGCAACTGGATGCCGACCATGGAAGGCGACATCAAGGCCTATCGCGAAGACGGGTCCGTCGAGACCGTGCGCGCCAATCTGGAAGGTGCGAAATACACGCTCGCCGTGCCGAAATACACCTATGACAAGGGCCTCAAGAGCTTTGCGGACATTGCCAAGTTCCGCGACGATCTCGACGGCAAGATCTACGGCATCGAGCCGGGCAACGACGGCAACCGTCTGATCATCGGCATGATCGACCAGAACCTCTTCGATCTGGAAGGGTTCGAGGTTGTCGAGTCCTCCGAACAGGGCATGCTCGCGCAGGTGGCCCGGGCCGGTAAGCGTGAAAACGACATCGTGTTCCTCGGCTGGGAACCGCACCCGATGAACGCCAATTTCGAAATGGCCTACCTGGAAGGCGGCGATGACATCTTCGGCCCGGACTTCGGTGGCGCCACCGTCTACACCAATGTCCGTGCCGGTTACGTCGGCGAATGCCCGAATGTCGGCAAGCTTCTGGAAAATCTCGAATTCTCGCTCGCGATGGAAAACGAGATCATGGGTGCGATCCTGAATGACGGCGAAGACCCGAACAAGGCGGCCGCCGCCTGGCTCAAGGTTCATCCGGCCACGTTCGAAAGCTGGCTTGTCGGGGTCAAGACCTTCGACGGCGGTGACAGCTTCGCCGCGGTCAAGGGTGCCCTTGGCGTCGAATAGGGCCTGACACAGCGCCGGTGCGGACCTTCCGCCCGGCGCATTTTTTTTGAACTGAGACGAAGCGGAGCAGCGGCTTGGACTGGCTTACAGAGTACAAATTGCCGATCGGGAAATGGGCGAAAGCCTTTTTTGACTGGCTGACCGTGAATGCCGCCTGGATCTTTGACGGCATCTCCATCTTTCTGGAGTCCCTGATCGACGGGATCCTGTGGTTGCTGCAAACCCCGCACCCGCTGGTCATCGTCGCCATCGCCGCAGGCATCGGCTACGCCGTTCACCGCACAATTGCATTCACCGCCTTTGTCATTCTGGCGCTGCTTCTGACGATCAACCAGGGTTATTGGGAAGAGACCACCGAAACGCTCGCGCTGGTGCTGGCGGCCGCGGTTGTCTGCATGGTCGCCGGTGTTCCGATTGGTGTTCTGGGCGCGCACAATCCACGTTTTTATGCCGCGATCCGGCCCGTGCTCGATCTCATGCAGACCATCCCCACCTTCGTCTACCTGATCCCGGCGCTGATCCTGTTCGGTCTCGGCATGGTGCCCGGCCTGATCGCGACAGTCATTTTCGCCATTCCCGCGCCGATCCGGTTGACGCAGCTTGGCGTTTCTTCCACACCGAAAGCGCTGCTGGAAGCGGGCGAGGCGTTTGGCGCGACGAAATCGCAGCTCCTCTGGAAGGTCGAGCTTCCCTATGCGCTGCCGCAGATCATGGCCGGTCTCACCCAGACCATCATGCTGTCGCTCTCCATGGTCGTCATCGCGGCTCTGGTCGGTGCCGATGGCCTCGGGGTGCCGACGCTCCGGGCACTGAACACCGTGAATATCGCCCAGGGTTTCGAGGTCGGCGTCTGCATCGTTCTGATCGCGATCGTGCTCGACAGGTTCTTCAGGAAAGAAGAAGGAGGCAAGCGATGACGGAAACAGCCACATCCCCGATCGTCTCCTTCCGCGATGTCGACATCGTTTTTGGAGACGACCCCAAATCGGCCTTGCCGATGATCGACACCGGCAAGACCCGGCAGGAAATCCAGGCGGAGACGGGCCAGATCCTGGGCGTTGCCGGCGCGAGTCTCGACATCCACGAGGGCGAGGTTCTGGTCCTGATGGGTCTGTCCGGCTCCGGAAAATCCACCTTGCTGCGTGCTGTCAACGGCCTCAATCCGGTGATCCGGGGCGAGGTCCAGGTTCACGACGGCAACAGCTACGTGAATCCGGAAACCTGCTCCGCGAACGATCTGCGCGAACTGCGCCGCAGCCGCATTGCCATGGTCTTCCAGCAATTCGGTCTCCTGCCCTGGCGCACCGTTTCGGAAAATGTCGGTTTTGGCCTTGAGCTCGCCGGCATGACTCCCAAGGACCGCGCGTCCAAGGTGGAGGAACAGCTGAAGCTCGTCGGCCTGTCCGGCTGGGGCGAGAAATACGTTCACGAGCTGTCCGGCGGCATGCAGCAGCGCGTCGGCCTCGCCCGCGCCTTCGCTACGGACGCCCCGATCCTGTTGATGGACGAGCCGTTCTCAGCGCTCGATCCGCTCATCCGCGACAAGTTGCAGGATGAACTCCTGGATCTTCAGAAGGAACTCAACCGGACGATCATCTTCGTCAGCCACGATCTGGACGAGGCGGCCAAGATCGGCTCGCGCATCGCCATCATGGAAGGCGGCCGGATCATCCAGCTCGGAACGCCGCAGGAAATCGTCAAGAACCCGGAAGACGGTTATGTCGCCGACTTCGTCAGCCACATGAACCCGCTCAATGTGCTCAGGGCACGTGACATCATGGTTCCGCCCGGCAGTCTGCCGGGATCCCTGGCGAGCGGGCTGACCTGCGAAGTGGGAACACCGGTACGCGAGGTCGCCAGACTGAAGCGGTCCAGCACCGAGCCCGTCGTGGTGCAGAAAGACGGCGCCATCGTCGGTGTCATCGGCGACGGCGAACTGCTCGACTGCATGCTGAAATGAGCCGAGGGCAACACTGCCCTCGACCCTCTCTCCAACTTAGCGCCGTTATCCCGGACGCAGCGCAGCGGTGATCCGGGATCGGTGAGCCACGGCGCCGGTTGCTGACCCTTGGCAGATCCGCAGTCACGGGCTCCCCGGTCCCGACACGCGCTGACGCTTGGCCGGGATGACGATGGCGGGGCTATTCAGGTCATCACCAGATCCGGTGACCTCATCCTGAGGAAGTGCGAAAGCACAGTCTTGAGGCAAGCATGTCTTCGCGGCGCCAACTTTCCAAAAACTACCCTCTCCCGATGGGAGAGGTAACCGCTTCGGCGGAAACACCGGTTTTCAATCCCCGGGTCTCATCCCTTGGAGGGCCCAAAAAAACACCTCCCGAGACAAACTGACAAGGCCGAGCGCGTGGCCTTACCCGATCGAAATCGGTCCGTAGAAGGTGCTCAGCAGGAGCAGGAGAAGCATGCAAAGCACGATTGCCGGAAAGGTCCAGTACAGGATACGGCGTTCGCGGCTAAACTTTGCCGACAGCAGAAAGTCATTCATGGCTTTGTTGGACCTTGCGACTTCGCTGGACGCGTCACGATAGTCTTCGGAAAAATTGTATCTGAGGAAGAGACGGATGATAACGCAGAAACATATCAGGAAACCGGCAACACTGCCCATCGTAAGCAGCGCAGCCGCAATCTGAAGTATGAGCGGTGATTGCGGTAGCTCTGGCATCATCAGGGTCTCCGGTGATTGGGAGAGAAAATTTTAAACTGCGAGCTGACGCCGGTCAGCATCCGAAAGAACAGGCGATAAATCCGGAAACAAAAACGGGGCCGCACGGCCCCGTTTTCAATTTGGCAGTTTTCCGGGTTCGAAACGAACCCATGAGCCTTAGAGAAGCTCGAGCTGTGCAGCCTGTTTGCCGCGACCGCGGCGATCGTCTTCTGCGACGAAGGAGATCTTCGCGCCTTCGACCGGCGCACCGATGCCTGCCTGTTCGAATGCTGTCACATGGACGAAGACGTCCTTGCCGCCGCTATCCGGCGTGATGAAACCGAAACCACGGTCGTGGTTGAAGAACTTGATGGTGCCGTTCTCGCGCATGGAGAAACCTTTCCGTTGTTTGTGCGCCTGCGGGAGGACCAGCAGAGCGCGGATATACGAGAAGTCAATAAGAAACGGAAAGCTTGGCTATTCAGAGCAACGCTTCAGAAGCGCCACCGAAATCAGTCTCACCGGGTCTTTCGTCATGTCCCGTACGGCGCAACGCGCGCCGATGCTCGACAATGTAGGTCTGAGCCAAGGGCGTGGCAAGTGAAACTAGTGTGAGTTTTCGCCGAAGCTCCGCGAATTCCAAATTCCGCGTTCCGGTCAGCGCTCAGACCATGGGTCCTGACAATGATACGGATGAGGTCTCGATGCCCCAGCGGCACGTCGACCGCGCGGTGTGCTGGCGGTCTCATGGTCCCGATTCGATGCATGCCTGGACAAATGACATCTGCGGAGTGCCTCCCGGACGCAGGATTCCGGCCCTGAAACCGGAAAAAAGGCAAATGTGACACCTTGTGACCCCGGTCACAGAGCTGGTCGAGGGTCAGCGCTATGGTCTTTTCATGAGCTGAGGCAGGGAAACATTCAGGGCCTCGCAACCATGAAGGGACTTTAGAATGTTTAAGAAAATCGCTACCACCACCACCGCCCTCGCTCTCGTTGCCGGTGTTGTTCTTACCTCTCAGACAACCACTGCCGAAGCTGGAAACGGCTGGCGCGTCGGTGCAGGCATTGCAGGCGGTATCGCCGCTGGCGCCATCATCGGTTCCGCCCTGGCGCGGCCCCGTTACGCACCGCCGACCTACGTTGCTCCGCCGCCGGCCTACTACCCGGCACCGGCTCCGGTCGTCACTTACCGTCCGGCTCCGTGGACCCCGGCTTGGTACAACTACTGCCACGCGAAATATCGTTCGTTCAACCCGAACACTGGCTACTTCCTGGCCTATTCCGGTCAGTACAAGTTCTGCCGCTAAGGTTTTGAAGGTTGCGGAGCCGGATCGCCGGCTCCCGCCGAACAAGGACAATGCGACTCAGCCGGTTCAGATGCGGCACAAAGTGCCCCCCGGCGTCTCCCTGCAAGGTCTCCTCCCAACCTTGCAGGGAGTTTTTATTTTGCCCCGGAGATGCGCCTGGCAGCGCGCATGATGGTTTCAAGCTGATTCAGAAACCTTGACCGGTCGGCCTTGGTGAAAGACGGACCGCCTTCGCGGATTTCGCCGGTTTCCCTCAGATGCGTGTTGAGATCGCGCATGGCGAGGCGCATGCCGATACCGTCTTCCCGGAATGGTTTCCCGGTCGGACCGATCACCAGGGCCCCCGCCTTGACGCAACGCGCCGCAAGCGGCACGTCCGCCGTCACCACGACATCGCCTTCTTTCGCCCGTTCGGCGATCCAGTTGTCGGCCTCGTCCGGTCCTTCGGGGACGACGACCCGCTCGATAAGGTCGCCTTCCGGCAGCCGCATCCAGCTGTTTGAAACGAATTTTATTTCGACCTTGTGCCGCTCGCCGACCCGGACGGCTTCGTCCTTCACCGGGCAGGCATCCGCGTCCACGAAAAGGACCGTCATGGCTTGTGTCCTGCTTTGTCTGTTTTCAGATAGGTCGTGATTGCCGAAGCCGCGCGATGCGCCGTTGCAAAACAGGCCTGCAGCAGATAACCGCCGGTCGGTGCTTCCCAATCGAGCATTTCCCCGGCCGCAAAGACACCGGGGATCTTCTTGAGCATCAGTGTGTCCTCAAGCTCGTCAAGCGCGATACCACCCGCCGAGGAAATCGCGCGATCGATCGGATAGGGGGCCTTGCTGGTCAGTTTCACGCGCTTGATTCGATCTGAAAGGGACGCAGGATCATCCGGCAGCGGACCGGTTTCATGCAGCAGGGCAATTTCGACGGGCTTCAGTCTGAGTGCCTTTTTCAGGAACGTGGACCATGTCTGTTTTCCCCGGGGACGGGCAAGTTTTTCCGCAAGCTGGCCGGCTGACAGTCCGGGACGCAGGTCGATTTCAAGTTCCGCCGAACCGAGACGGTTGATGGTATCCCGGATTTCGGCGGACAGGGCATAGACTGCACCGCCCTCCAGCCCCTTTTCGGAAAGAATGGCTTCGCCAAGCACGTGGTGGCCGGCAAGGCACAGGCCGATCCGTTTTAGCGGAGAGCCGGAAAACCTGTCTTTCAGAAACGGGCTCCAGGCAATCTCGAAGCCGCAATTCGCCGCTTGGAACGGCGTCACCTTCACGCCGCGTTTCTCAAGCAGCGGCACCCAGGCCGCCGTCGATCCGAGTTTCGGCCAGCTGGCGCCGCCCAGGGCGAGCAAGATGGCGCGTGCTCCGATTTCGCATGTCTCTCCGTTTTCCGATTGAACGATTGCCATGTTTGACGCGGACAGTCCTGTGAGCGACTGCCGGGTCTTGAGTGAAACGCCGCGATCCTGAAGCTGTCTGAGGAGGGCGCGCAACAGGGGGGACGCTTTCATCGCGACGGGAAAGACGCGGCCGCTTGAACCGACAAACGTGTCCTGCCCGAGCCCGTGGCACCAGTCAGTCAGGGCCTTGGGCGGAAACGCCTCGATCAGGGGGGCGAGAAACGGCGCTGCCTCGCGGTAACGGTCAACAAACGTGTCCAGGTCTTCGCTGTGGGTGATGTTGAGCCCGCCGCGCCCGGCCATCAGGAACTTTCGCGCAGGCGACGGCATCCGGTCGATGATCTCAACCTTAAGGCCCGCGGCCGCCAAACGGTCGGCCGCGTAAAGGCCGGCCGGTCCGGCTCCGATGACGAGGACATCAAGCATGCCGCCTTATAGGGCGACTTGCGTTCACAACGCCACACCTGAATGGCCTTGCAAACCGCTCATCACCTTTCGCACCCGCAGCCGCACCGTTTCGGCACGGCCCGGCAAGTTTTTGTTATCCCTCTCGTGAGACCATGAAACGGGAAACAACCAGAGCCCGGCGGGCGACCGGCCGGGCACCGGCGAAAGAGTGTTTCATGGATGAGCCAGGCGACCTGATTGTCGTTGCAGATCATGACGAAGCCGTCAGGCGTGGCTTCGAACGCCTTTTCGGCGACCATCACAAGGTGGCCTGCTTTGCCGAATCCGAGGAAGCTCTGCGTTTTCTCAAGCAGAATCCGGCCACCTGCGTGATCTTTTCCTGCTACCACCTGCCGGGCCGGGGCGGGACGGCCTTCCTGCGCGCATCGGAAATGATTGTTCCACAGGCGGCGCGTGTCATGCTGACACGCGAGACGTCCGCGGAGGCCATCAAAAAGGCGCTCAACGAGGCGCATGCCTTCATCTATCTTGAAAAGCCCTGTCCGCAGGAAGAGCTTGCCAGCGCGCTTGAAACCGCATTGGCCCATCACAGGCAGCAGGCGAAGGACCGGCTGCTCCTGGAACGCACCCTTGCTGGGTCGGTCAAGCTGCTGATCGACATGCTGGCGCTGTTCCATCCCGAAGCGTTCCGGCGCACCGGGATCGTGCGCAAACAGGCGCTCAAGATCGCGCAGGAAGTCGGCATCCGCAAAACCTGGGAACTGGAGATGGCGGTCATGCTGTCACCGCTGGGGGAAGCCCTTCTGCCGAAACAGATCCTGGCCCGTTACCGCGCCGCGCGCGGCCTGACGGAGCAGGAACGCGACGTGCTGGACCGCTCGCCCGTGCAGACCCGTGACCTGTTGCAGAACATTCCGCATCTGGAGAAGGTATCGGAGTTTCTCTACCTGTCCGCGCGCGGCTTCGACGGGTCCGGCTTCCCGAAAGACGGTCCCACGGGCGAGGACATTCCCATGATCTCGCGCATCCTGAAGCTGCTGACGGACCTGTGGTATGCCAGTCCGGAAGGCGGGCCGGATGCCGCTGCCTTCGAGGCGCTGGCGATCAAGCGGACCAAATATGACCAGAAGCTTCTGGAAATCGCCAGAAAGGTCCTTCTGGAAGAGGGGCTGGAGGACCGCAGCGGGCAGATTTCGGAGTGCAACATCCACTCGCTCCGGCCCGGCGATATTCTGGTCGATGATGTGCTTACGGAGACCAGCCACGAACTTGTCCTGTCCCGCGATCACACCCTGACACCGACGACCATCCGCCGCCTGGAACACTTCCACCACACCACGGGCGTGCGCCAGCCGATCCGGGTCGAACGGCATGCGGTGCCAAAGGAGGCACTGGGCGCGACGGGGTAGGGCTGGGCACGGTCTGGAGACAGAAGGCGTCCGGGCCGCCTGCGCAAAGTCTACTCTCCCTGCTTCTCCAGCAATTCTGCTTCGTACGCTTTCGCGACGCGCAGAAACCGCGCGTGCGCGTAATTCACGGACAGGATGAACCCCCACCAGCCGTATTTACGGTACTTGCGCACGAAATACGCCTTGAAGAAACTCACCGGAAACTCCGTCAGCAGGCGGCTCCGGGGCAGTTTGCGCCCGCGTGCGCGCATGTCTTCCACCTGCATGCCCGAATAGCGGTTGTACTTGCCGACCTGAAAATCGAGCGAGCGGATGGACCGATGCGCCATGATCCCGGCCAGGTTGTCGATCGTTGCACCGTCTTCGGGGCGCACCGTATCGTGAACGGTCGATGCGGAAAAACGCCCCTTCCGGCGGTCGTAAAGGCGGATCTGGTGATAGCCGTAGGCCCAGGGCGCGGGGGCCTCTTCGTGGGCATACATGTCCCGGATCATGATCCGCCAGCCGTCGGCCGTCCCGTAGCTGCCGTCGGCGAATTTCGACTTGATTTCGTCTGCAAGCTCCGGCGTGACTTCCTCGTCCGCGTCGAGGTTGAGCAGCCAGTCGTTACGGCATTGCTCTTCGCCGTAGCGTTTTTGCGGGCCGTATCCCTTCCAGTCATGGTGCACCACCCGCGCACCAAGCTTTTCGGCAACGGCCACAGTGTCGTCCGTGGAGCCGCTGTCGACGACGATCACCTCGTCCACCCAGTCGACGACGCTCCGGATCGGCCGGCTGATCCGGTCGGCTTCGTTCTTGGAAATGATGAACGCGGACAGGGGCAGGCGGTCGGTCATTCAGGGTCCGGCAAGGTGTCGACAGGGGCCGGAGGATGTCCGGTGCGCCTTTTTAGCCGCACCGGAAGGCGATTTGAAGCAGGGATTTCAGGATTTCACCCTAGCAAAGCATGCATCCAGTCCGCCGAGCGAGATCATGCCGCCTTCGGCGGTTCCGGTGAAACCGGGCGCTTCGAGGTTTTCAAGGGCAAGTCCGTCCAGCGTGATGGTCGCCGGGTCTGCCGACAGATTGAAGGCGCACAGGGTGGTCTCGTCCTTGAAGCTCCGGGTGAAGACCAGCGTGTCGTCCGGGCTTTCCAGGAAGACCATGTCGCCCTTCTTGAGCGGCATCCTGTTCTGCCGCCAGGCAAAAAAGGCACGGTTCCGGTTCAGGATCGAGCCTGCGTCTTTGTCCTGCTCGGAGGCGGCCAGCTGCAGATGTTCGCTGGCGACCGGCAACCAGGGGTCGGCCTCGGAAAACCCGCCATTGGCGTTGTTGTTCACCCATGGCATCGGCGTGCGGCAGCCGTCGCGGCCCTTGTATTCCGGCCAGAAGCGGATGCCGTAGGGGTCCTGCAGCTGTTCAAACGGCACCTCGACCTGAGGCAGGCCAAGCTCTTCGCCCTGGTAGAGACAGGGCGTGCCGCGCAGGCTTGCGCAGAGCGCCGCTCCCAGGGGTGCGAACCTGGCAAGGTCCTTGCCGTCTCCCCAGCGGCTGGCGACCCTCTGGACATCGTGATTGGACAGCGCCCAGCTGGCCCAGCCCGAGCCGATCCCGGCATTCATTTCCTCGACGATCCGACGGATATAGGCCGCCGAGTGCTGCGGCGTCAGCAGATCGAAGCTGTAGGCCATGTGAATGCGCTTGTTCTCTTCCGTGTAGGACGCCGTCAGTTCCACGGCCTGACCGTCCGCGCCGATCTCGCCAACGGATGTTGCACCCGGATACCTGTCGAGCAGCGCCCGGAACCGTTCGAGAAAGGCGAGGTTTTCCGGCCGGGTCTTGTCGTAGATGTGGTTCTGAAACCCGTAGGGGTTGGTCGGATCCACGGTGGATGGTGTCTCGTCTGAGCTGAGCGGCGGGTTGTCCCGCAATTCCGCGTCGTGAAAATAGAAGTTCACCGTGTCCAGGCGGAAGCCGTCCACGCCGCGATCGAGCCAGAACCGGGCCACATCCAGAACCGCGTCCTGAACGTCCCTGTTGTGGAAGTTGAGATCAGGCTGGCTGGTCAGAAAATTATGCATGTAGAACTGGCAGCGGCGGCTGTCCCATTCCCAGGCCGGTCCGCCGAACAGCGAAAGCCAGTTGTTGGGCGGTGTCCCGTCGGGCTTGCTGTCGGCCCAGACATACCAGTCCGCCTTGGCATTGTCCTTCGAAGACCGGCTTTCCTTGAACCACGCGTGCTGATCGGACGTGTGCGAGATGACAAGGTCGATCATGACCTTCAGCCCGCGTTCATGTGCGGCGCGGGTCATGCGGTCGAAATCGGCGAGCGATCCGAACATCGGATCGACATCTTCATAGTCGGAGACGTCATACCCGAAATCGTCCATGGGAGAAGTGAAGAACGGCGACAGCCAGATGGCATCGACCCCGAGCGAGGCGATGTAATCCATGCGTTCGGTGACGCCGTTGAGATCGCCGATACCGTCATTGTTGGAATCGTTGAAGGAGCGCGGATAGATCTGGTAGATCACCGCACCCCGCCACCAGTCCCGATCTCCGATCGTTTCCTCGGGCATGACGGCCTCCTGGCCGGTTTCGGCTTCTTCAAACATTGCCGGTCTCCGTTCCGCGTCTTGCGGGATGTGAATTCAAAGCGCTTTGAATGGCTATATGCCGCGGATCGCGAGGTCAAGTTACAACGCACGAAAAGTCGTGTTCAGGGGACAAGATTCTGCGTCTTGAGCCGCCTGACGCGGTTGAAAAGAAAAAACCGGCCCTGTTACCAGGACCGGCGAAACGCGACGTAATTGCCTCAAAAGAAGAAATTGTTTTGAACAAAGGCACTGCTAAGCGATCGGCATGACAGTCGCGTGAACAAAATATTAAAAAACTGCCGTTTTGACAGGAAGGAGAGCTTGCTGGGCAAGAGATTAGATTTTTGAAACTTCAAGATATTGAAATTTATGATGAAAAATAAAAACAATGACGTTTAGGTCAATTTCCTGTTGCAATACGTGTTTGAAGCTGGGAGTGTCCGGTGCAGCGAAGTTCCCATATGGTAAGGGAAAGGCTGTTTGCCGCGCTTGAAACGGCTGCGGGACGCGTTTCTTTGCCACAGGATGCATTTGGAGGAAATCTCATGACGGCGGCAATGGTTGGGTGGGCGCATATGCCCTTCGGCAAGCATGCGGAAGAAACCGTTGAAAGCATGATCGTCAAGGTGGCGGTCGATGCCATTCACGACGCGGGCATCGGACCCGAAGACGTCGACGAAATCCTGCTTGGTCACTTCAATGCAGGCTTCTCGGCCCAGGACTTCACGGCTTCACTGGTACTTCAGGCCGATCCGGCTCTGCGCTTCAAGCCGGCGACGCGTGTCGAAAATGCCTGCGCGACGGGCTCGGCCGCCGTTCATCAGGGTGTCCGCGCGATTGCCTCCGGCGATGCGCGCATTGTCCTTGTCGTCGGCGTGGAGCAGATGACCACAACGCCCGGTCCCGAGATCGGCAAGAACCTTCTGAAAGCCTCCTATCTGAAGGAAGAGGGCGACATCCCGGCGGGTTTCGCCGGTGTCTTCGGCAAGATCGCCGACGCCTATTTCCAGAAATTCGGTGACCAGTCCGACGCCCTTGCCAAGATTGCCGCAAAGAACCACAAGAACGGCACCGGCAACCCCTACGCCCAGATGCGCAAGGACCTCGGCTTCGAGTTCTGCCGGGCGGAAAGCGAAAAGAACCCGTTCGTGGCCGGTCCGCTGAAACGGACGGACTGCTCGCTCGTGTCCGACGGTGCGGCGGCACTTGTCCTGACCGATCCGGCAACGGCGCTCGGCATGAAAAAGGCGGTTGCCTTCCGCGGCATGGCGCATGTGCAGGATTTCCTGCCGATGTCGCGCCGGGATATTCTGAAATTCGAAGGCTGCTCGAAGGCCTGGGGCGAAGCGCTGGGCGATGCCAATCTGGCCCTCGACGATCTGTCTTTCGTCGAGACCCATGACTGTTTCACCATCGCCGAACTGCTCGAATACGAAGCCATGGGTCTGACGGCGGAAGGCGAGGGCGCCAGGGCCATTCTGGAAGGCTGGACCGAGATGGACGGCAAGCTCCCGGTCAACCCGTCCGGCGGCCTGAAATCAAAGGGTCATCCGATTGGCGCAACCGGCGTTTCCATGCATGTCCTGACCGCCATGCAGCTCACCGGCTCGGCCGGCGACATCCAGGTCAAGGACGCGGAAATCGGCGGCATCTTCAACATGGGCGGCGCCGCGGTTGCCAACTTCGTTTCGGTCATGCAGGCCATGCGCTAGGCACTGAAAGACCTCCAACGAAAGAGCCGGCGGCTTCCGCCGGCTTTTTTGTCTTGTTCCAAACCGGGCCACGAGACTGTTTCCCGGATTGACCACCAACTCTGTGCCTCTCCGATCCCGGATCTCCGCGTCGCTGCGTCCGGGATGGCGAAGGCTGGAAGAAACCGTCATTCCGGACCCGTGCAGCGCAAGCTGCGCGCCGATCCGGAACCAGAAGTATTTCGCACCGAAGGCGCGGCTTATCATAGCGGCATCGGGAAGAGTGTTCGCTGCGCTCACGCAGATCTCTAGATTCCAGATCGGCGTTCGGCTCCGCCTCACTTGTCTGGAATGACGACGGGTGAACGTAACAACATCCGCCGCCACCCCGCGTGAACACCGTGAGATCCTGGTACACCCTCGCCATCGTCATCCCGGCCATGCGCAGCGCGGGCCGGGACCGGAGAGCCCGGTGCTCGGTCTGATCAGGTTGAAAACGGGAAGCAAGCATTTGCTGTTTTCCGGCCTTCAGCCGCGCTCCAGCCAGGATGGCAAGTGCAACCGGACGAGGGCGCCGCGCAAGACCCGGCTTCCTTGCGAAGCGGACCAAAGCCGACCCACTCTTTATTGCGTGTTGGAAAGTTGTACGGAACATGCCAGCGTATCGGAGATGAGGAACCAACGCACAGACAAGAAGCCGTTGCAGTAGATGACCGAGCAGACGGGTAACGACGAGGCACTGCCGGCAAACGGTGAGACACACATCAGGCGGGATTGGGGGCGAACGCTCGCACTGCTTGTCATTTGCGTCGGGATCGTTGCCGCGTCCCTCTACGGCGTGCTGACGGAACCGGATGGTTACTATGACCGGCGTTTTCGAAACGCCTCTTTCATCATGCTGCCCGTTTTTTCGGTATTGTCTGTTTTCGTTCTCTACAGGTGCTTCGTTCCCTGGGGGCCGCCCGTGCGGATAAACGCGGAAGGCTTTGCCGATTTTCGGGCCGGAAACGTCTGGATTCCGTGGAGCGAGATCAGCAACGTCGTGCGCAAGGGGGAGTATGTGTCGCTGACCCTGCGCAGGAAATACGCCAGGTCCTACCCGTTCTCCCTCTCCCAAAAGGCGCTCAAGGCATCGCGAAAGTCTGCGGGACCAACCCATGTCCTGATCGCGGCCTGGTGCCTGAAAACCGACAGTCACCGCCTCCTGGACACGATCAGGGCCTACAGAAACGGGAACTGAAAAGCTGCGTCACGCCGGCCCGGGTCAAAGCCCGGACAGCGTGACGAACCGCCTTCCAACACCTGCCGCTCTACTGGATTGCCGCCATCGCGCGGCTGAACCCGGTGAGGGGAATCTCGATCGCCTGCCGCTTTCCCGCCATCGGTGCATAGTCCACCTTGAGTTTCGCTCCCGCCTTCATGGCATCGATCATGCCGGGTGACGCCGGCGCAGAAAGAAAACACCCCTGCGTGTTGCAGCTGCCGACCGCAAAATCGCCCATGGCTGTGCCATCGACCGACAGCTTGACCTGCCCGGGAATGTGAATTCCGAGCGGCAGCACCATCTGAAGAACCGGGGCCGCCTTGTTTGCCGGGTAGATGATGTCGACCTTGAGGAGCAGCCGGCCGTTTTCCTGGGCCCGGACGCTCTGTGAGGATTCGCAGATCAGGGCGTCGGACGTTCTGGATGCTCCAACGCAGCGCGTTTGCCAGAGGACATCCTTGTCTGATTTTTGGGCCGCGTCCTGTGCGGTCGCAGAAACGGAAAAGCCGAGCAGGCAGAAAAGGAATGCAGCCGGAAGGGATTGCTTCAGGGAAGTCATGAGGCCTTCATTTGTCTGTGCGTCTGGCGCTCAGGCAATCAAGACTGCCGGTGACAGGTCCCCCACGACGAGTCGATGTGCCATGATGCGGCCTGAAGGCGTTTTTTTCAATGGATACCGTAAATTGCACCCCGGCCGGAACCGGAATCGGTCATTCGGCGCGTCTGCAAAAAACTATTCCTCATCCGTGCTGAGCTTTGAAAACAGGTGCCCGGAACTTCTCGGATCGGCAAATTACATTAGAGCCATCAAACTGGGATTGGAGACCCTGCAGGATGGCCAGCCGCCGCGGTGACATTGTGAAAACGCTGAAAAAGCCCGAAGACCGGCTCGATGTATTTCCCGCATTCGTGAAAGTCGCGGGACGGCGCGTGCTTGTGGTCGGGCATGGCGGCGAAGCAGCGGCAAAGGTGCGTCTGCTCGGCGAGACCAATGCGGCAATCGTCGTCATCGGCAAGGAGATTGAGCCCGACCTGGGCGAAGCAATCGAGCTGTTCCAGGCAGAGCACGTCGCCGAGGACTTCCGGCCGGCGCACCTGACGGGTGCCGCCCTGGTCTTTTCGGCACGCGAGGACTGGGATCTCGACAAGGCCGTTGTCGATGCGGCCCGGATCATGGGTGTGCCCGTCAATGCCGTCGACAAACCCGAGCTCTGCGACTTCTACACCGGCGCGCTGGTAAACCGAGCGCCGATAGCCGTCGCCATCACCTCGACCGGCGTCGGCCCGGTCCTGTCCCGGCATATCCGGGCGCGTATCGAGGCAATGCTGCCGCGCGCGACCGGTCAACTGGCGCGGCTTGCGGAGAGCTTCCGCGATGCGGCGACCAAGGTGATCTCCGACGGCGCCCTGCGCCGGAATTTCTGGGCGCGGTTTTTCTCCGGGTCGGTTGCAACGAACCTTTATGCCGGCAAGCCGGAGATCGCACGTGCCGAGGCGCAACGCCTCCTGAACGGCATGGCGGACGAGCCGGGATTTGTCTGGCTGGTCGGCGCCGGTCCCGGAGCCGAAGATCTCCTGACCTTGCGGGCACAGCGTCTTCTCCAGGAAGCGGATGTCATCGTACACGACGCCCTCGTTCCCGCGAGCGTTGTCGCCATGGGCCGGCGCGACGCGGAACGCATTTCGGTGGGCAAGCGCAAGGGCGCACACTCCGTGCCGCAATCCGAGATCTGCGAGCTGCTTGTGGAACTGGGCGGCAAGGGTTTGAAAGTCGTGCGTCTCAAGGCGGGAGATCCGATGATCTTCGGCCGGGCAGCAGAGGAAATGGAGGCACTCCGCGCGGGCGGGATCGGATTCGAGATCGTGCCGGGCGTGACTGCAGCCTTCGCCGCCGCGGCCTCGGCCCAGATCCCGCTGACCCTGCGCGGCGTTGCCTCCAACCTCGTCTTTGCGACCGGGCACAACGCCAAGTCCGAAACACTGCCCGATTGGGCCGGGCTTGCCCTCAAGGGCGCGACCGTTGCCGTCTACATGGGCCGGACTGTTGCCGCTGCCGTTGCCGACAAGATGATCGGCGCGGGGCTTCGTCCCGAGACCCCGGTCGCGGTGGTCGAAAATGCGGCGCATGCCGACGAACGCCTGTTTGCCGGATCCCTTTCCGAACTCGCTGTCCTGTCGAACCGGGCGGAAATCGAGGGCCCGGTCCTCATAGTCGTTGGCGAGGCCGTCGGCCACGCCGCCCTGAACAAGGCTGAACCGCTGGCGCCGCTTGAAGTTGCGCATGCGGCGGTCGCCTGACGAAAGAGAGTAGTCGAAATGAAGGTCATCACCGCCAATCGTCTCTTGAACGGCGACGTTGTCTGGCTCGGAGAAAACGGCAACTGGGTCGAGCGCGTCACGCTGGCCCGCACTTTCGAGGGCAAGGATCAGGTCGCCGAAGGGCTTGCGATCGGGCAGCAGGCCGAAAAGGACCAGGAAGTCGTCGGCGTCTACGAGACGGACGTGACGCTGGAAGACGGCGTGCTTGTTCCCGTCCGCCTGCGTGAGCGCATTCGTGCCGCCGGACCGACCACCCATCCGCACTTCGGCAAACAGGCCCAGGCGGTTTCCGCCTGAACGGAAAAGCGATCAGGGCAGCGCCGGCAGGAAGCATACCGGCAGCGCCCGACAGGAGAGAAGACCGATGTACCGCTACGACGAATTTGACGCGAGCTTTGTCAATCAGCGCACCGAACAGTTCAAGGACCAGGTCCGCCGCCGTCTGGCAGGCGAGCTGTCCGAGGAAGAGTTCAAGCCGCTCCGGCTGATGAACGGGCTCTATCTCCAGCTTCATGCCTACATGCTCCGGGTCGCAATCCCCTATGGAACACTGAACGGCCGTCAGATGCGCAAGCTGGCCCATATTGCCCGCACCTATGACAAGGGCTATGGCCACTTCACGACGCGCCAGAACATCCAGTTCAACTGGCCGAAGCTCGAAGATACGCCAAAGATCCTGGAAGAGCTTGCGGAAGTCGAGATGCACGCCATTCAGACGTCCGGAAACTGCATCCGCAACGTCACGGCGGATCATTTTGCCGGGGCAGCGGCGGACGAGATTGCCGACCCGCGTCCCTATGCCGAGATCCTGCGGCAGTGGTCGTCGCTGCATCCGGAATTCTCGTTCCTGCCGCGCAAGTTCAAGATCGCGATCACCGGCGCGCCGAATGACCGTGCCGCGGTGCAGGTGCATGACATCGGTCTGCAGCTGGCTCGCAACGATGACGGCGAGATCGGTTTCGTCGTCTATGTCGGCGGTGGCCTCGGCCGCACGCCCATGATCGGCCGCAAGGTGCGTGACTTCCTGCCCGAAGAAGACCTGCTGGCCTATTCCGAAGCGATCCTGCGGGTCTACAACCGCTACGGCCGGCGCGACAACAAGTACAAGGCGCGGATCAAGATCCTCGTGCACGAAACGGGTCTTGAGGAACTGAAGGCGGATATCGAGGCGGAATTTGAAAAGATCCGCTTCGGCGTCCTGCGTCTTCCGGACGAGGAAGTCCGGCGTATCGAGACATATTTTGCACCGCCACCGCTTGAGGTCGGCCCGGTTGTCTCGGCCGCGGTTGAAGCGCGCCGTGAAACCGATGCCGCCTTCGCCCAGTTCCTGAAGCATAACCTGAACCCGCACCGGGTACCGGGCTATACGTCCGTGACGCTGTCCATGAAGCCGATCGGCGGTATCCCGGGAGATGCATCCGATGCACAGATGGAAGTGATCGCAGACCTTGCCGAACAGTACGGCCACGACGAAATCCGTATCAGCCACGAACAGAACGTCATTCTGCCCCATGTGAAGCTGGAGGATGTGCCCGCAATCTACGACAGGCTCGCGGCCGCGGAGATCGCCGAAGGCAATGCCGGTCTCATCACCGACATCATCGCATGTCCGGGAATGGACTATTGCGCTCTGGCCACCGCGCGCTCCATCCCCGTCGCTCAGCGTATTTCGGAACGTTTCGGCACGGCGGAACGTCAGGCGGAAATCGGCGAGCTGAAGATCAAGATCTCCGGCTGCATCAACGCCTGCGGCCATCACCACGTCGGCCATATCGGCATCCTCGGCCTGGAGAAGAAGGGCGAGGAATTCTACCAGGTGACCCTCGGCGGTTCGGCCAACGAAAACGCGTCCATCGGCGAAATCGTCGGGCGCGGATTTTCATCCGAAGAAGTTGTCGACGCGATCGAGAACCTTGTCGACACCTATCTCGGACTGCGGTCCGGGAACGAGGAAACCTTCCTGGAGGCGTATCGCCGGGTTGGGGAGGCGCCGTTCAAGGAGGCCCTTTATGGCGCTGCATGAGACCTTCTCTCTGGGCGTGGATCCTGAACTGGGACTGCAGGCGGAAGTTGCCGCTCTGAATTCTCAATACGAGGATACCTCGGCGCAGGAGATCCTGATGGGAGCGATCCGGCACCAGTTTGCCGGTGACATCGCCATGGTCTCCAGCTTTGGTGCCGACTCGGCCGTGCTTCTGCACATGGTCGCTCAGATTGATCCGTCGACGCCCGTGCTCTTCATCGACACGGTGAAGCTTTTCCCGGCAACGCTGCTGTATCGCGAAGAGCTGATCGAAAAGCTTGGCCTGACCGACGTGCGCACCTTCAAGCCGACCCGGGAAGACCTCGCCGAAAAGGACCCTGCGGGAATGTTGTGGATGTCCGATACGGACGCCTGCTGCCACATCCGCAAGGTCGTGCCGCTGGAACGGGCCCTTGGTGGGTTCGAGGCCTGGATCTCCGGCCGCAAGCGCCACCAGAGTTCGACACGGGCAGGTCTGGAACACTTCGAGATCGAAGCCGGGCGGGTGAAGGTCAACCCGCTGGCCGACTGGTCTGCCGCCGAGGTGCTCGACTACGCCCGGACCCATGAATTGCCGCCCCATCCACTCGTCGCGCAGGGCTATCCGTCCATCGGCTGCCTGCCCTGCACGAGCAAGGTGGCCGCGGGCGAGGATCCGCGGGCCGGCCGCTGGCGCGGTCAGGACAAGACCGAATGCGGCATTCACTGGCCGACCCATGGCAAGGAAATCGACGGCAGCGGCATCTGACCGCTGCACTTAACGCAAATGAGGACGCAGAACATGACCACGATTTTTAAGGACGGCGAATTCGTCGAAGAGAACTGGACCAGGGCGGATGCCGAGACCGGCACCGCTGTTGCCGGCGACGCGCTGGTACCGCAGAGCCTGTTTCTGGAAGCGGTGGAAGACTATCTGAGCCGCGACGCCGAAACGGCCGTTCTTGTCGAAGCCGGCGACGACGTGGAACAGATCGCGCCGTATCTCGGCCGGTTGGCCTATGTTGCCGTGGACTTTCCGAGTTTCGCGGATGGGCGCGGATTTTCGGCAGCGCGTGTCCTGCGTGAGCAGATCGGGTACCAGGGCGACATTCGCGCCGCCGGAAAATACATTCTCGACCAGGTGCCGCTGGCGCGCCGATGCGGTGTGTCTTCGTTCGAGATTTCCAAGCCGGAAGTGTTGAAAGCGCTCAAGGCCGGCGAATGGCCGGAAGTGACCAAGTATCTTCAGCCTGTCGGCACGGTTGACGAAATACCGGTCGGCACGCGCCCCTGGGCTCGCCGCTCCTTCAGAGACGTCGCCGTCGCAGCCGAGTAGGCGTCGGTCTAGGGTCAGGACCCAAGAGCCCGGCGTTGCGGAAACAACGCGTCCCGTTTCCTTCGCCGGCTTTATCTGGTGGAAGGCCCGGTTGCAGCTCGCTGTGGCCGGGCCTTTTGTGCGTCAGTCCTTGTTGAATTCGTGTCTGATGATGGCGCCGACGATATTGGAATAATCGTCCGTCCACGGTGCAGTTCCGTCCGAGGCAACCGTTTCCCATCTTTCGTTGTCGAGCAGCGGTCCGAGGTCGGCGTCGTTCCGAGCAAACACCATGACATTCGAGGCGAAGACCTGATCAGGCCTCTCCTGGCGGTCTCCCGGCTTGTAGGAGGCGAACCGGATCTCGTATCCGTCCAGCTCCGCGATGGCGGCCAGGACGCTCGCCAGTTCCAGGTACCTGTTGGAGATATGCATTGCCAGCAGGCCGTTTTCCCCGATTTTCGAGAAGAACAGATCGATGGCCTCGCGGGTCATCAGGTGCACCGGGATGGAGTCGGACGAGAATGCATCGATCAGGAGGTAGTCGAACTTGCTGTCCGGTTCCGCTTCCAGCGTGAGCCGGGCATCCCCCAGGACCATCTTCGTGTCGGGCCCGCAGTCGGAGATGAACCGGAAATAGGACGGATTTGAAGCGACATCGATCACCGACTTGTCGATCTCGTAGACTGTCCAGGTTTCGCCGGGGGCGCGGTGGCACAGGAAGCTGCCGGTGCCGAGGCCGACAACGCCGACATGGCCGAGATCGCCGCCGGCAGATGCGCGTGCAGCGAAAAGCGTCGCCGCCATCTCGCCCGTTTCATGATAGTAGGCGAGCGGTTCCGGCGAGCCTTCGCCGATTTCCGGCTCGAAGGCGCTCATTGCGATGCTGCCGTGCACGGTCGTGCCGTGCACCATGCGGCGATACGTGCCGTCATCCGTGTCCTTGACCTTCACCACGCCGAAGAACGACCGCTCGGTGTGAACGACGCTCGGGTGAAGTTGAAGCACCAGCACCAGCGGGACGGTCAGGATCAGGAGGACATGCGAGATGGACTGCCACTTCAGCTGAGCCAGTGCGGCAAGCGCCACAAGGGCGATGATCGACACCATGACGACTTCATGACCTTCGACCTCGGGAATCCAGCCGCGCGTGAGGCCGATCCAGAACAGGAGGGTCAGTGCGGCACCGAAGAGGATGGTCTTCAACACGGAATTGGCCGTGGCACCGTTCTTGAGCGGCAGCAGGAAGAGCGCTGTCAGCATCAGCATCGGATATTCGGCAACCCAGTTGAAGACGTTCGGTGCAATCAGGCCTGCGAAGATGCCGCCGAGAACGCCCCCGACCGACATCCACAGATAGAACGCGGTCAACTGGCTCGCAGGCGGGCGCAGCTGATAGAGCCGGGCATGGCAGTAGAGCACCGTTATGAAATAGATCAGCAGGTTGGCGCCCAGTCCGAATGTCAGCGGCAGGATCTTGGGCAGGAAGATCACGGCGGTGGCCAGGATCGCCGCAAACGGCAGGATGTTCGACAGAAACTCGACGGAAATCAGCGGCTTGGTTTTGAACGCGATGACGAAGGTCAGCAGAAACAGCGACAGCGGCACCACCCACATGAAGGGTGCGGAGGCGATGTCCACCGCGATATGTGCAGTAAGCGCGATCGTCAGGGCTGAGGGAACGGCAGCGAGGCCGAGATAGACGAAAATCTGCTTCGCCGAAATCGGTGTCGCCGGGGACGGCTCTTCCCTGTCGTTGTCACCCGACTGACCGGCCGCTTCGGCCTGCGGACGGCGAAGGACCGCGGCAGCACACAGCAGGATCGCGATCACGAGGCCGAAATATCCCGCCGTCCACAACAGGGACTGGGTGCCGAGCTTGAGAGCCGGTTCCAATACGAGGATGTAGAGATAGAGCGAGGCGAAACTGCCTATATTGCTTGCACCATAGAGGAAGTACGGATCGGATGCGTGCTTGTGGCCGGTTTGCGTGAACCAGGCCTGCAGCAGGGGCGCATTTGCGGAGACCGCGAAAAATGGCAGGCCGACGGAAACGGCGAACAGGCCCAGCAGCCAGATCTCCTGGTATTCGGCGGGCGGTGTATCCCAGCCGCTGGCAATACCCAGCGGCAGGAACAGGCAGGCGGACAGCAGCACCAGCGTGTGCACGAGGATCGCATGCTTTGTCTTGAGGTAACGGGTCAGCAAATGCGCATAGGTGTATCCGAGGAGCAGAACGCTCTGGAAAAAGACCATGGCCACGGACCAGACGCCGGGAGACCCGCCAAGCTTTGGCAGGACCAGCTTGGAAAAGAACGGCTGGACCGAAAACAGCAGGAAAGCGCTCAGGAAAAGTGTGCCCGCAAAAACCTGCAGAACCGGAATGGCAACGCCGAATTGACCACCTTCGTTCGCCGGGAGCGAAGTTTGCTGCGTCTGCTGCATCGTGTCTTTCCCCTAAGATACCCGGGTGGAGACTACGAAGGTCGAGTTAAGCAACGCATAAAAGACGTGCTTAAGAATAAGGAAACATGCGCCGTATCAGTCACGTCCGCGTGTGCGGAAAGTCGATTTCGAAGCAGGCACCGCCATCGCGCGGAACCAGTGCGATCGACGCGTTGTGGGCCTTGAGCAGAGCCTGGATGATGCCGAGACCCATCCCCGTGCCGCCGCTGTCCCGGCGCGTCGTGAAGAAGAGGTCGAATATCTGGTCCCGGTTTCCTTCCGAGATGCCGTCTCCATTGTCCGAAATCATCAGAGACAGGCCGTTTGCCGTCCCCTGGGCTGAAAACATGACCCGGTCGGCACCGTGCCGGACGGAATTGTCGATCATGTTTTCGAAGACGATCCGGGCGTTTTCCGCGGACATGGGGATCGCGCAGTCGCCATCCGCTTCTATCGTTATCCGCCTGAACCGGCTTCGGATCTCGTCCAGAACCTCCGATAGCCGGCTCGTTCCTCCGATTTCCACGCTGTCCGCCCGCGCCAGTTCCCTGAGGCGGTTCAGCAGCCTGGAGGCGCGCTCGGTATCCGCCAGAATGTTTCGAAGGAACCTTTCCCGTTCGGTGACGTCCAGCTCGTTCCCGCCGTCCCGGAGCAGTTCCGCCGCGCCCTGGATCGCGGTCAGCGGGGTCTTCAGTTCATGGGTCACGTGGTTGGCGAAGGTGTTGATATATTCGTTCCGGTCAAACAGTTTCCGTGAGGTTTCCAGCATGCTGGTCGACAGCGCATGGATCTCCCGGTTGCCGTGGATGCGCAGCGGTTTCAGGGCGTCGCGGTCACCGCGGCCGATTTTCAGGGAGCGGTCCGTGAGCGCCTTGATCGGGCCCGCGATCCCGCGTGCGAAAATGAAACCGACCACGAATGTCGCGCTTAGCACGAATGCCAGAACCAGAACCACGGTTTCCCATTTGAGGAACATTTCCCTGAGGATATTGCTCGGTGTGCGCGAGGCGTAGACGATACCCGCGACCCGGTTGTCGATCAGGATCGGCAGAGCGGCAAACACGCGCACGCTGGTGCCCCGACTGATGGAATAGATCGGCTGCGGGTTCTGGACAACGCGTTCGCGCAGGACGCTGGAATACCGGCCGGCCATTGCGTTCTTGACCTCCGCAACATGCGCAAGCGAAAGCCCGGTATCGTCCCGTCCGGCAATGATTGTCCCGTTCGGATCGAGCACCCTGAAACCGGCAAGCGTCAGTTTCTGTGTGTCCTTCAGCACCTGCCCGATGGCCGTTCCCGCCGCTGCATGGGCCGGATGGATGTCATGCTCGGACGTGCGCGGATCGGGACGGGACGGCAGCACGGCGGTCTTGTTGAGATCGAGAACCGGCAATTGCGGTGTCCAGTCTCCCGCAGGCTTCGTGTCGTATCTTCTGCTGACCGCCAGGGACAGCGGGTCCGTCGAATAGGGCGAGGGGGGACGGGCAACCGGGCCCAGGGGAAGCGTGTCGCCGTCATGCTGCTTCAGATATTGCGCCGTGATCGCCGCGATCGCGGCAGACTGGGCGATGAGCTCGCCTTCCGTGGTCTGGATCAGCTGATTTTCGTAGACACGGAAAAACACGATCCCCGCGAGAGGGACCAGCAGCATGATTGCGAGCACCATCGCTATGACCAAGCTGATGGAGGGGCGCCAACGATCGCGGAATGAGCTGGAAATTTTCATCCGGTTTCAGGGTCAGCTGGTGTCTTCACAGGGGCCGAGCCGGAAACCGACACCGTGCACCGTCTCGATGGCATCGCTGCATCCGGCCGCGGCAAGCTTGGCGCGGATGTTGCGAATATGACTGTCGATCGTACGATCCGAAACGTGAATATTGTCCTTGTAGGCCTTCTCCAGAATACGTTCCCGCGTATAGACGATCTTGGGCCGGTCCATCAGCGCGGACAGGATTTCAAATTCGATGGCCGTCAGACTGATCTCGGTGTCCTGGACCCTCACCTGCCGTTCTTCCTTTTCCAGCGCAAGCAGGCCGTGTTGACGCAGGGGGGGCTCCGCTGCCTGGGCGGTCTGCGGCGCCCCGTACCGCTTCAGAATGACGCCCACCCTTGCAATCAGTTCCCTCGGGCTGAAAGGTTTGGTGACGTAGTCGTCGGCTCCGAGTTCGAGCCCGATGATCCGGTCGATTTCATCGTCGCGCGCCGACAGGAACAGGATCGGCACTTCGGATCTTTTCCTGAGCTCCCGGCAAACGTCCAGGCCGTCCATCTCCGGCAGGCCGATATCCAGGATGATCAGTGCAGGCGCATGAAGTGCTGCCTTGTCGAGCGCGTCCTTGCCGTCGGTCGCGATCTCGTGGCGATAGGATGCCTTTTGGAGCGCGAAGCAGATCACCTCGCGGATATTCGGATCATCGTCGACGACAAGAATGGTTTTTGACTGCAATGGACCGGTCCGGACATGAGAGTTCCCGCACAGCATGCGGATGTGTCTGCGCATATGACTATCAACGCAGGGAGTTAAAAAACAACCGGGGCCGTTTCATGTTTCCAGCCACCAGCCGTCCCTGCGCAACGAACGGGGGAGCGAGGTGTCAACCCTAGCCGTCATGAACAAAAGCGTGTTGCGGCAAGGCTTGCGGACGATATCCGGTGGCTTTCGCATTAACCGGCTGATCCTGGCTGGTAAGTAACGCATAAGGAAAGGCATCTGAACTGTTCTCCTGACAAGCGGGACTCTAGGGTACGGACCCATAAATGAGGCGGAAATGGCTTCACCCCGTGTCGTCAGCGTGCTTGACCGGGCAGAAAGCCCGCTCCGCGCACCCTTCCAAACGGGATCTCGCCATTTCCCATGCCATTTCAGTCTCATTTATGAGTCCGTACCCTAGCCCTTTTGCCGGAGACCCTTGCAGCCCGGTATCAGTCGCTGTGCAGATTTTGCGCAGTTTCGGCATCGCGGACTGTCATGCCGGGATTGCAGGCAGCCGGTGCCGGATCCCGTTCCGGCACCGGCTGCCTGCAACGCGGTGTTCAGGTGGCAAGGCCGGTGGTCTTGAGCAGCACGAAGCCCGGAAACAGGACGAGCGACGACAGGGTCAGAAGCATGCCGATTGCACGCCCTATGCCGAACCCCGTGGTGACGATCGTTGCATAGTGGATGAGACGTCCGAGCAGAAGCGCGGTCCCGCCGGCCCACAGCAGTACCTGGGGTGCACCGGCAAGTTCCGCTGCCGCCATCGCGAGCAGGGCGATCGGCACGGTCTCGGTGAAATTGCCATGCGCGCGCATCCGCTGAAGCAGGACGCTGTCGCCGCCGTCCATGAACTGGACGTCGGTCTGGAGCCTGCGAAGTCCGACGGCGACTGTCATCGGGATCTGTATCAGCGCGAAAACGGCAACGAAAACGATTGTGACGGGCAGCGCGGAAAGGATTTCCATTGTTGGGCTCTCCCATTTCTGGAGCATCGGAGGATACGGCCGGCGGTTGCGGAACGCAGGCGCACCGCCGGCGGTCTGAAGAGATGTTGTCGGGGATCAGCTCTCGGCCGGTGCTTCATAGGTTATGAGCGCGATGACCCCGCCGACCGGATCGATCAGCGTTGCCATGCGCCCGACACCGGGAACGGTCATGGGGTCGCCGGCAATGGTCGCGCCCAGTGCCTTGGCCTTTTCCACCCGTGCATCCACATCATCCACGGTGACATAGGGCAACCAGCGCGGCGCCTCGGCCGCCATGGGCGGAAATCCGCCGATCTTGTCATCGCCGTTCGCAATAACCGTGTAGGTCATGCCCGGCATTTCCATGTCTTCCAGGCCCCAGCCGAGGAGACCGGTGTAAAATTCCTTCGCCTTTGCGCCGTCACCGCTGTGAAGTTCCATCCAGCTGAACGCACCATGGGTTTGCATCGGGTTGCTCATGTTTTCCATCCTCAAGGTTCATGATCTGCCTGGGCGGGCCAGGTGATCGGAGGACGCGGGAGACTTGTCAGATCCGACAGGTGTGAAAGTTTTTTTGGGGGGCAAGGCAGTGTAGGTCAGCCCGCAGTGTCAGCGGATCTCGTTGAGGATCCAGTCGGTCAGCGCTGTCGAAGCGTCTTGATTGGCCGATTTGCCCGCGGGACGAAGCAACCAGAAACCGAGGTCCCTCTCGCTGTCGTCATGCCAGACTTCTTGCAGGCGCCCGGATTTCACGTCGGCACGCGCGATGAGCTTGGGCGCGACCGCCATGCCTTGCCCGTTTGCCGCCGCGTCCAGTGCCAGCGACGTCTGATTGAACTGGAGGACCGGCTGCGGGCAAGGAAGGTCGTGTTCCGCCAGCAAGTGTTCCCAGTACCTGTGCCCATCCTGTATCAGCGGCAGGCCGGTCAAATCCGCAAGGGTGCGCGGTGCACCACGAGGCAGGTCGATCGCCGGGCCGCAATAGGCGCCCAGGTCGATCGGTGCCAGGAGGTGGATGGCAAGTTTCCGGTCCAATGGGCGTCGTCCCTGCCGGACCGCAATATCGACATCTTGCGTTTGAAAATCCGTCAGGTGTTCGCTGGCAATGATCCTGACATCGATATCCGGGTTGATCTCCATGAATTGCGGCAGCCGCGGCACCAGCCATTTCGAGGCAAAGGACGGCGGCACACTGATGGAGACCCTGTTGATGGAAGGTAGTAAGTTTCTTGTAGCCTCGTTGATGATTTCAAGGCCTTTTGACGTATCGCCGTGGTAGCGTCTGCCCGCTTCCGTGAACGATAGTCCGCGGGCTCTGCGGTCGAACAGCATGACGCCGAGATCAGCTTCCAGCGAACGGACAGCCTGTGCCACGGCGCCCTGCGTGAGATTGAGTTCTTCAGCGGCAAGCCGAAAATTCAGATGCCGGGCCGCGGCATCAAACATCTTGATGTGTTGGAGTTTCGGTGCGCGCATTGGTGTCAAGACAGTAGTTTTTCTATAGTCTAAGCGGTTCGGAAATGATTGGTCAAGCCGGTCCGGCGCGTCTAGCTTCGTATCAGAATTTTTCAGAACCTGGAGGTTGGTGATGACGGAAACAAAGGTGGCGATCGTGACGGCCGGCGGCAGCGGCATGGGAGCCGACAGTGCGCGCAAGCTGGCACGGGACGGCCATGAGGTCGCCATTCTCTCCTCGTCCGGAAAGGGGGAGGCGCTTGCCGCCGAACTGGGCGGCATCGGCGTGTCCGGGTCCAATCAATCCAACGACGATCTCAAGCGGCTCGTGGATCTGACACTGGAGCGATGGGGCCGGGTGGACGTGCTGGTCAACAGCGCGGGTCATGGTCCGCGTGCACCGGTTCTGGACCTGAGCGATGAAGACTGGCACACGGGGCTGGACGTCTATTTCATGAATGTCGTCCGTCCGACGCGCCTTGTTGCACCTGTCATGCAGAAGCAGAAGTCCGGCGCAATCATCAACATTTCCACCTTCGCAGCGTTCGAACCGGACCCGGTTTTCCCGACATCAGGCGTTTTCCGGGCCGGCCTGGCGGCTTATGCCAAACTGTTTTCCGACAGATACGCCGCTGACAACATCCGCATGAACAACGTCCTGCCGGGCTTTATCGACAGCTTGCCGGAAAAGGAGGAGTTTCGCGTGCGGATACCGATGGGGCGCTACGGAAAGTCGTTAGAAGAGATTGCATCGGTCGTCGCCTTTCTCGCATCGGATGGCGCCGGCTACATCACGGGCCAGAACATCCGCGTCGATGGCGGCATCACGCGGTCGGTCTGATGCGCTGCCGAGAGGAGCCGCTTCCGGGCGGTTCCAAAGAAACGATGGATGCAACAACGCCTTGTTTCAGTGGGATTTTCTGTCTGCCGGGTTCTCCCGGACTCTTCCTGGAAACTCAAGCCCATCGAAATGCATGTCCCGACCGTGTCCATGCGGCGATCCGTTGGCCAAAGGTCTTTCCGGCTTGGAGACTTTGTAGTCGCCTTTCACGTTGCTCAGGCTTGTTGCCCTCAGGAACATGACCAGAAGCGTGACGCCCACCAGGAGCCCGATCCAGACGGGCAGAGGAATAGAAAGAAGTTTTTCAATCGTCTCCACTATATTATCTCCCACATGAATTCTTTTAGTCACAATATTAATATAGGTGTTGTAAAAAAATTTTCAATCTAAAGACTTTCTTTTAATTTTTGAATTTTTGATCTTATGTATTTACGCTCAATCTCGGTTCCTGCTTGGCGAAGTGCAAGGTTATAAGACTTCAATGCTTCCAGATTTAGCAAAATATCTGTCTGAAAGGCAGCTTTTGTCGCGTGAAAACTGCTATATCGTTCCAGCGGGGCAGAGAGGAGTTCCAATAGATCAAGCGCTTCTCTCGGACCCTTCAGTTTTGCAACGACAACCGCCCTGTTCAATGACACGATCGGTGATGGGCGGATATGTTCAAGCGCAAGATAGAGCCTGTTGAGCTCGGCCCAGTCCGTATCGGCATAGGCCTCGGCCCGCGTGTGGGTTGCCGCAATGGCGGCTTCGATCTGGAGAGGGCCGGGGGTTCCCTTGCGCAGGGCGGCTTCAAGGAGAACCGTGCCTTCGGCGATGTTTCGTCGATCCCACTTGGTCCGGTCCTGATGTTCGAGCGTGATCGCCGCCCCGTCATCTGACACGCGCGCGTGCCGGCGGGAATGCTGGATGAGGCAGAGCGCCAGAAGCCCGCGCAACTCGGGTTCTTCCGGATAGAGGCGGACGAGAAGGCGTGAAAGGCGAATGGCTTCCTCGCACAAGGTGACCCGAATGAGCGAAGACCCCTTCGAGGCAGAGTAGCCCTCGTTGAACAGAAGATAGATTGCGTTGGCGACGGCTGAAAACCGCTCGGCGCGGCCTTTTTCATCCGGTTCCTCGTAACGGAGTTTTGCAGCTTGCAGACGTTTTTTCGCACGCGTGATCCGCTGCTCCATCGTCTTGGGCTGTATGAGAAAGGCCCGTGCGATCTCGTCGACCGACAGTCCGGCAACGATCTTCAAAGCAAGAGCGATCTGTTGGTCCCGCCTTAAAACAGGGTGGCAGCAGGTAAACAGCAGCCTCAGGAACTCATCCCTGTAAACCGAACGGTCCAGCGACGTCGTCAACTCTTCTTCCGGGTTTGTATTGTCGAAGTGAGCCTCTAGGTCTTCCGGCGACGCCAGCGTTTCGCGCCGCTTCTTGCGAAGGGCATCTATGCCGGCATTCCGGCCGGCAACGATCAGCCACGCGGTCGGATCCTTGGGGAGCGCGTCCCGCTGCCACGTTCTGTGTGCCTTGAGCGAGGCCTCCTGAAAGGCGTCTTCTGCAAGATCGATATCGCCAAGCACCCGGTTCAGGGCCGCCAGCGCACGCGGGCGGGCCGCCCTAAGATGCGTCGATAACCAGGCGTTCGCCATTCTTGAAATCGGCTCCCTCGAAATATTCCACCGGACGCACCTCGACCCGACCATATTCGAGAGGCAGCAGCTTCACCGTGTCGATGGCGTCTTCGAGCGACGCGCAATCGATGAGATAAAATCCCATGAATTGCTCCTTTGTCTCCGCGAACGGGCCGTCGGTCACCAGGTAGCCGTCGTTCTCCTTGTTGACGGTCACGGCGGTCCCGGTCGACATCAGCTTGGTCGCGGCTGCAAAGCTCTTGCTTGTCTTGGTGTGTTCGTGAAAGGCGCGATGGTGGCTCATGATCTCGGCATGCTCCTCCGGCGAAACGGCATCCATGATATCTTCGCTGGCATATATCAGCACGGAAAACAGCATCTTTTTGGTCTCCGGGTTTACGGGATCGATGACCGAGGAACGTTCCGGCCCGAGCATATCCGACACCAGGCAATTAAGAAAATTGCGTGGGGCATGGCGAGGGAAATCTGGCCAGCAAAAACGAAAAAAGCGATGTTACTCAATTACATCGCTAAAATTGGCAAGGTTCTCCAGCCCCAAGGAATATGCATTACTTTCCGCGGCGTTCTTTGTGGGAGAACTTTGATGCGTACCGCTACCCTTGCAATTCTGGCCTGCTTTTCCGTGGCTTCAGTGCCCTCGGCGCAGGAGTTCGACGTCAACGAGGACCAGCTCCAGGACGTTTACCCCGGCGAAGCCTATTCGCCATATGCGGGCCGCAACTTTCCGGAGCATCCGCTGTGGGGCGACACGCATCTGCATACCGGACAGTCCATGGATGCGGGCGGGTTCGGTGCGAGGCTGACGCAAGAACAGGCGTGGCGCTTCGCGCGCGGCGAGGAAATCACCGCGTCGTCCGGGCAGCCTGTGCGCCTTTACAGGCCTCTGGACTGGCTCGTGATTACCGAACACTCGGACGGGATGGGGCTGATCACCGACATTCTGGATGCCGCTCCCGGCGTGACCAAATACGAGCAGGGCCGAAAGTGGTCGGAGGGCTACAGGGCCGGCGGACAGGAAGCGGTGGCCGCGACGATCGACCTGATCACGCAGTTCAGCCAGGGGCAAGTCAACCCGGAGCTTTTCGCCCAGTACCAGCCGGGCGCGCGCCGGTTCGCATCAATCTGGTCGGACAATGTCAGAACGGCGGACGCCTTCAACGAACCGGGGCGGTTCACGGCACTGATCGGGTTCGAATGGACGTCGCTCGACAAGGGCAACAACCTGCACCGCAACGTGATTTTCCGCGATGGCGCGGAAAGGGCCGGGCAGGTCGTGCCCTTCACCATGACCCCGCCCTTCGGAAGCCCCGATCCGCTCGACCTCTACGAGTGGATGCAGACTTACGAGGACAGGACCAATGGTGCCGTGCTTGCGCTGGCGCATAACGGCAACCTCTCCAACGGCGTCATGTTCCCGATCGACAAGCAATTCACGGGCAAGGCGCTGGACCAGGACTATGTTGAAAAGCGCGCCAAGTGGGAACCGCTTTACGAGATCACCCAGATCAAGGGGGATGGTGAGGCGCATCCGTTCCTGTCCCCGAATGACGAGTTTGCGGACTACTACAACTGGGATGCCGGCAATCTCGACCTGACCACCGCCAAGACCAACGACATGCTTGCGGGCGAATACGCGCGCGAAGCACTCAAGAACGGCTTCCTGCTGGAGGAAAAATTCGGCACGAACCCTTACAAGTTCGGCTTTTCCGGCGCCACCGACAGTCACACGGGACTGGCAACGTTCGAGGAGGAAAACTTCTTCGGCAAGCACACCGGTTACGAACCCTCGCCGGAGCGGCTGACCCATCCGTTCGTGAAGACCGAGAACGGGGAGCTTTTTGCCTGGCAGATGGTATCGTCCGGCATTACGGGCGTGTGGGCGGAAGAGAACACGCGCGAATCCATTTTCGACGCGATGCAGCGCAAGGAAGTCTATGCGACGACCGGCCCGCGCATCATGGTGCGTTTGTTCGGCGGCTGGGAATTCACCGACCAGGACATGCAGACCCGCAATCCGGCCTTGCTCGGATATCGCAA
This sequence comes from Roseibium sp., assembly GCF_965232425.1. Classification (GTDB taxonomy): domain Bacteria; phylum Pseudomonadota; class Alphaproteobacteria; order Rhizobiales; family Stappiaceae; genus Roseibium. Next base: position 1,038,542 of record NZ_OZ246971.1, on the reverse strand, counting down.
GGGCGTGCCCATGGGCGGCGACCTGATGCCGAAACCGGACGCGGCCGAGGCACCGTCCTTCATGGTCTACGCGCTGCGCGACGCGGTCGGGGCGAACCTCGACCGGATCCAGATCGTCAAAGGCTGGCTGGATGCCGACGGCAACACGCAGGAAAAGGTCTATGACGTGGCTTGGTCCGATGGCCGCCAGCCGGGAAGCGACGGCAAGCTGCCTGCCGTCGGCAACACCGTCGACGTCGCGAGCGCAAGCTGGACCAACTCGATCGGGGCCTCGGAATTGGCGACGATCTGGACCGATCCGGATTTCGATCCGGCCGAGCGCGCCTTCTACTATGCGCGTGTCCTGGAGATCCCGACACCGCCCTGGTACGTCTATGATGCATTCCGCTACGGTGTCGGCATCCCCGAAGGCGCACCGACGGCGCAGCAGGAACGGGCCTACACCTCTCCGATCTGGTTCACGCCGGAATCGTGATCATGCAGAAGGCGGGCCGGGCTCTCCTTGAGGCATGTCGTTGCGGCGCATTTTGCTCGGGGTATGATGAGACCGGCTGGGCCGTTTCGACCCCGCCAGACCCGGTCACAGACAGGAGAGCCCCTGCATGAAACTCAAAGACACGATTTTCCCGGTGATCATGCTCCTGGCGCTGTTCGGCATGATCGTGATGGCGTTCAATCTTCCGGTCGGAATGGGGACGAAGCAGCTCGGTGTCCTCGTCTTCGGTGCCATCCTTGTTTTCGGCGTCTTCAACCTCGCGCTGGTGTTTCTGGACAGCGTCAAGAAAAAAGGGCCGTGAGTCGGCCAGCCCACGAAGGTGACCTGAATGCGCCACGCGATCATGCGATTTCGTCCGCTTCGGCGATTTGAAAGAGGGTCGGTCCTGTTCAACTGCGTGGCAGCCACGTGGGTCGCGGTCTTCTGGGCGGGCAGCGCCGCTGCATGCTCCTTCCACAATTACGTTCCGGCCCGGACGGCGGTGGACTGGGTATTGACCGGACAGGCTGCGGTGCTTGCACGGCCCGATCCTGAAAACCGGTTTTCCTACAAGGTCACGCAGGTTTTGCGCGGGGATGCCGGAATAGAGGCCCCACCGTTTCTGATCGACAGCGCCACGCGTGCGAAGCTGGTTCAAAACCGGAATGACACCGTTCTTTTCGGGCTGAACGCGACCGGGTCCTGGGTCCGGATCGCCTATGTGAAGGAAGACTATCGGACGGCGCTCGACGAGGTTGTTGCCAAAGCGCGGGCATGGCGCGACCAGGACTACCATCCTGAACGGATCGAGCGTTTTTCGGCATATCTCGGACATCCGGATCCCGAGCTGAGCAAGCTGGCCCTGCTTGAGATCGACCGCGCACCCTATGCGCTCCTTCGCCGGCTAAACCCACAGGTTCCGGTCGCGTATCTGACGGACCTGCTGCGCTCGCGCGAGGCCTATGCCTACCGGCCCATTGTCGCCCTTCTTCTTGGGCTGCACAGGTCGGCCGAAGCGCAAGCTTTCATCCGCGACTTTGTCGACCGCTCCCTCGATTGGCAATGGGCGGAACACTTGGGACCGTTCGCGACAGCGCTGATAGAACAGGAAGGCGTAAACGGAATTGCCAGGCTCGAACCGTTTCTGACCGACCCCGGGCAGCCATTGGAAAAGCTGGAATCCATCGTCGAGGCAATGGCGATACATCACGGTGCCGGTTCGCCCGCCATCCGGGAAGCGGTGTTCGATGTCCTGACCGAATTTGCCGGAAATCGACCGGGCGGGTCCGTTCTGATCGCCCGGCAGTTTTCGCAAAGGCGGAACTGGGCGTTCGGCGCCAGCCTCGAGGCCTTCCTTGAAACCGGCGGAAACCTGTCATCGGGCGGCAAGCTGGTCGTGGCGGCCTATGTTGCGCAGGCGCGCGTGAACCACAGACAAACGGAATCGGGCAAATCGCCGGTGCAATGAGACAGATGGGGTTGGTGAAAGTTCAGTGATGTCCGGTCTTCGTCAGTTCTTTCGTCAGCCGCTGCTGCACTTTATGCTGCTTGGCGCGCTCATCTTCGCCGCCTATGGCCTTGTTGCACCGGGCTCGGAGACCGAGCCCGAACAGCCAGGTGAAGACATTATTGTGACGCAGCAGCAGCTTGATCGGCTGATTGAGGAATACCACGCCACATGGCAGCGCCCACCGGGGCCTGAGGAGAAAGAGGCGCTTATCGACGGATACATCCGCGAGGAAATCCTGGTTCGCGAAGCGCTCCGGCTGGGTCTGGACCAGGGAGATACGGTCATTCGCCGTCGCCTTGCGCAGAAAATGGACTTCCTGGCGACTTCCGCCGCCCGTTCGCAGCAACCGGCGGAACAGGATCTGAAGGACTTCTACGCGGCCAACGAGGCCTATTACCGCCGGCCCGGACGCATCGCCTTTGAACAGGTTTTTCTCGGTCCGGCCGTGGATGAAGAACTCGTTGACGAACTCCGGGAGAGCCTGCGCACAGGCGCGAACCCGGAACGGCTGGGCAAACGCACGCTGTTGCCGTTCCGGGTGCGCCTTTCCGATAAGGCGCGGATCGAGGGTCTCCTCGGCGAGGGGGCTTTCGAACGGTTGGAGGGGCTGCCGCGCAACGGGTGGCAGGGTCCGGTCAAATCCGGATATGGCGCGCATCTGGTGCGCGTCACCGAGTACCAGCCGCCGGAACTGCTTTCCTTCGACACCGTCAGGGAAGATGTCGTGACCGACTGGACGCAGAAGAGGGCCCAGGACATCAGGGCGGACGCGCTTGAAGCCATGCGGCAACGGTATCGTGTTGTCCTGCCGGAGGCTGAACGATGATCCGGCGGATCTCCCTGGTCCTTTCTCTGTTTTTCGCTTGCCTCGGCGCGCAAGATGCTGCCTACGGCCATGCCCTCCAGCCCGGCTACGCGTCGCTGGAACAGGTTGGTGACAACACCTGGCAGGTCTATTGGCGCAAACCCGACGTCTCCGGGCGGCCCATGCCGATTGATCTGTCGCTTCCCGCCGGATGTGCGCCGCAGACGGGACCTCTCGCAACCGCGCGGGAAGGGGCCTGGGAGGCATGGTGGACCGCTGTTTGCGATGGGCCATTCGCAGGCGGCACCGTATCCATTCCGGGGCTTGAGAAAACCCGGACGGATGTTCTCGTGCGGATTTCGCCCATGGAAAGCACGACGGTCTCGCTTCGCCTGACTGCCGCCGAACCCGCCGCGATCGTGCCCGCAAATCCGAGTTCGCTTGACGTCTTTACCGCCTATGTCGGCCTCGGTTTCGAGCACATCCTCGAAGGATGGGACCACCTGTTGTTCCTGTTTGCGTTGCTGGTGCTTATCCGTGACTTCTGGCGAATGGTCGGTGCCGTGACCGCGTTCACCGTCGCGCACAGCCTGACGCTTGCGGCGGCGACGCTCGGCTGGATTGCCTTGCCGCCCGCGCCGGTCGAGGCGGTGATTGCCCTGTCGATCGTCTTCCTGGCGAGCGAAATCGCGCTCAGCGGCGATGGCCGGGCACGGCTGTCCCAATCGGCTCCCTGGCTGGTGACCTTTGCCTTCGGTCTCCTGCACGGCCTCGGTTTCGCGGGCGCCTTGAAGGAGATCGGGCTGCCGCAGTCGGACATCCCGCTCGCCCTGCTTGCCTTCAATGTCGGTGTGGAAGCAGGCCAGCTTGCATTCGTCGTGGCGGCCCTGGCCGTGCTGACGCTGATTTCCAGACTGCTCCTGAAAGGGCCGCTGCTGGCCTACCGGCCTGTCAGCCTGATGATGGCCTACGCGATCGGCAGTCTCTCAAGCTTCTGGCTGATCGAGCGAATCATGTCCTTCGGACCTGCTTGACCGCACTGCCGCAAAGCTGGCTCAGGAGAGCCAGCCATCCTTCTTCAGGGCCTGATAGGTATCATCAAGGGTCTTTTCCGCCGTCTTGACGAGGACGTCGGCTTCCTCGTGGCTGAGCACCAGAGGCGGCGAAATGATCATGCTGTCGCGGACAGCGCGCATCACCATGCCGTTCTGGAACGAGATGTCGCGGCAGATCGTGCCGACCGTGCCCACGTCCGGGAACGCCTTTTTCAGATCGGTCTTGTCCGGCACGAGTTCCAGGGCGCCCATCAGTCCGGTCATGCGGGCTTCACCGACAAGCGGATGCTCGCCAAGCCTGCGCCAGCGCTCCTGAAGATAGGGTCCGATATCTGACTTTACGCGCTCAACGAGGCCCTCGCGTTCGATGATTTCAAGATTGGCAAGGGCGGCTGCCGCACAGACCGGATGGCCGGAATAGGTGTAGCCGTGGTTGAAATCGTCGCCCGCATTCATCAGACCTTCCGCGACGCGGTCGGACACGAGAACGCCGCCCATCGGCAGGTACCCGGACGTGAGGCCCTTCGCGATCGGCATCAGGTCCGGTTTCATGCCGAAATAGGTAGATCCGAACCACTCACCAAGGCGTCCGAAGCCGCAGATGACCTCGTCGGAGACAAACAGGATCTCGCGTTCGTCCAGGATCCGGCGCACTTCCGGCCAGTAGCTGTCCGGCGGAATGATTACGCCGCCTGCGCCCTGGATCGGTTCCGCGATGAACGCGCCGACATTGTCCTCGCCGATTTCGTCGATCGCCTCTTCCAGCTTGCGCGCCGCTTGGCGCCCGAAGTCCTCCGGGCTCATGTCCTGGCCTTCGCCGAACCAGTAGGGCTGGTCGATGTGATGGACGCCCGCCACCGGCAGGTCGCCCTGTGCATGCATCGCCTTCATGCCGCCCAGGCTCGTACCGGCAAGGGTCGATCCGTGATAGCCGTTCCAGCGGCCGATGATCACCTTCTTGTCCGGCTTGCCCATCTTGTCCCAGTACGTGCGGACCATGCGGAAAACCGTGTCATTGGCTTCCGAACCCGACGAGCAATAGAAGACGGTGTTGATGTGGTCGGGCGCGAGCCGCGCCAGCTTTTCCGACAGCGCGATCGCCGGCGGGTGCGTCGTCTTGAAGAACGTGTTGTAATAGGCAAGCTCGTTCATCTGGCGATAGACGGCATCGGCGATCTCGGTCCGCCCGTGGCCGACCTGGACGCACCACAGGCCTGCCATTCCGTCGAGGATCTTCTTGCCGTCGGAATCCGTGATCCAGACGCCATTGGCCGACGTGACGATGCGGCTGCCTTCCGCGTTCAGGGACTTCATGTCCGAGAACGGGTGCCAATGATGGGCGGCATCGATCTCCTGCAGGGCCTTTGTCGGGTAGATGTTGGAATGGGCCGTCATGGCATGAACTCCGGAAAGTGGGGAACGGATCAGACGTTGAGCAGGAGATATTCCCGCTCCCAGGCGCTGATCACGGACATGAAGGTTTCGAATTCTTCGTATTTGATCGCGCGGTACGTGGCGACGAAGGTCTCGCCGAACACCTCGATCATCTCTTCGGAAGTCTCGAACTGGGCAACCGCTTCCGGCAGGCCGCGCGGCAGCGATTTGGCAAGCTCCGTGCAGTCATCGCTCCGAGGCGCGTCCGGTTTGAGTTCGTTGACGATGCCGAGATATCCGCAGGCAAGGCTGGCGGCGATCGAGAGATAGGGATTGGCGTCGGATCCCGGAATGCGGTTCTCCAGCCGCCGTGCCTCCGGACTGGAATAGGGAACCCGCAGGCCGACGGTCCTGTTGTCGTAACCCCAGTAGACATTCACCGGCGATGTCGATGTCTTGGAAAACCGGCGGTAGGAGTTCACGAAAGGTGCCATTATGCAGGTCACTTTGGGCAGGTAGACCTGATGCCCGGCGATGAAGGACAGGAACGCCGGGGTCTCTTCACCGTTTTCGCCGGCGAAGATGTTCTGCCCCGTTTCCATGTCGATCACCGACTGGTGGATATGCATCGCCGAGCCCGGCTGGTGCGACATCGGCTTGGACATGAAGGTAGCGTACATGTCGTGCCGGAGGGCGGCTTCACGGATCGTGCGCTTGAACAGGAAGACCTGGTCGGCGAGGGCGAGCGGATTGCCGTGACGCAGGTTGATTTCCATCTGCGCGGCGCCTTCCTCGTGGATCAGCGTGTCGATCTCCAGACCCTGTTGTTCGGACAGGTCGTAGATATCGTCGATGAGTTCGTCGAACTCGTTCAGGGCGGAAATGGAATAGGACTGGCGTCCGACTTCGGGGCGGCCCGAGCGGCCCGTCGGTGGTTCGAGCGGGTAGTCCGGATCGGTGTTCGGCCGCACCAGGTAAAACTCGATTTCAGGTGCGATGACCGGTTTCCAGCCCTTGTCTTCGTAAAGCTTCAAAATGCGTTTCAGAACGTTGCGGGGCGCAGTCTCGACCGGGGCACCCTGGCGCGTATAGGCGTCGTGGATGAGCTGGGCGGTCGGATCGCTCTCCCACGGGACCGAGGTCAGCGTGCTGTAATCCGCCCGGAAATAGAGATCGCCGTCGGTCGGATTGTGCTGGAAACGGTCGTCGTCGTCCGGATAGTCGCCGGAAATCGTCTGCGCGAAGATGGACGCGGGCATGGTCATCACGGGCCCGGAGAAGAACTTCTCCACCGGCATCATCTTTCCGCGCGCAACGCCCGCGATATCGGGAACGATGCACTCGATATCCTCGATGTTGCGCGCATGCAGCCACTCGCGCGCCGCATCGCCGTCTGGCACGCCGCGCAAACTCTCGGCTGCATTGGGACGGGTGTTGGTCGGCGTCTGATCACTCACGAGAGGCTCCGGGGTCTTTTCAAGGTCTGGCAGGTTGGCCTGGGTCGGGACTTTCACACCGGCAAAGTGGACGCTGGCTGAGGTCCCGTTTGCAACGGCGTGGCTATTTTGTGATCACAAAATGACACGGACTGCAGGCCGGATCAACCACTTGTCGTGTTCTGGAGGATTTCCTTGCCGAGCAGCCCCATCCCGTCGGTGATGTCGCCGGAGATGGCAGCTCGCAGCGCCGACGCATCCTTCTGCTCGATCGCGCGGATGGCTTCCTTGTGCTGATCCACGAGATTGACCGTGCCCACGCGCCCGTAGACCGTGCGCATGAACGGAGCGAACTGAAGCCAGAGACTGTCGATGAGCGGAAGCAGGACCTGAGAACCTGACGCCGCGTAGATGTGAAAGTGGAAGGCGTGGTTGAGTTGCATGTAGGCTTCCGCGTCACCGCTGACGATACAGGCGTCGATCTCGTCGTCGATCCTGGTGAGTGTCTTGACGTCCTGCTTTGTCAGACTGAACAGTGCGCGTTCGGCGAGTTCAGGCTCCAGCAGAAGCCTGGCTTTCAAGACTTCGTCAAACCGCTCCGGCGTCATGTCCGGCACCTGGACGCGGCCGTTGCTTTTCACTTCCAGCGCGTTTTCGGCCGCGAGCCTCTGGAGAACTTCGCGCACCGGCATCGGACTGACGCCGAGTTCCGAGGCAAGTCCGCGGATCGTGACGGCCTTTCCCGGAATGAACTGCCCGGTCAGCAGGCCGGAACGGATCGCGGCGTCCACCTGTCCGCGTGTTGCCCCGCGCGTCGAAGGGGCCTCGGTGTCATTGCCCGTCGGGCTGTTTGTCAGAGCAGAATACCGGGCCGCCAACAGGGTCTCCCAACCATTACAAATTCTCAACACAAGCGATCCGCCTTGACAGGCTCACAGAAAGTGATCACATTTTTGGCAAGGACGCAAACGAAAGCTGAGAGCCGGGTGAAACGATGGGACCGGGCAACTCGGCTGAACCCAGGGGCGACAAGCGCGCTAGATGAACGAACTACCCCACCAGATACTGGAACATCCGGCGGAGCCCGGATGGAAGGTGGATTTTGACGCCTTTCTGGCTGAACATTCCGATCTCGACACGCTCGAAGTTGTCTTGCCGGACACCAATGGTGTTCTGCGCGGCAAGTGGCTGCCAGGCAAGGCCCTGAAAAAGGTCTTCGAACAGGGCGTCGCCTTTCCCTATTCGCTGTTCGGTCTCGACGTCTGGGGACGTGAGGTGGAAGCCACCGGCATGCATCTGGAAACGGGTGACAAGGACGGCGTCTGCTGGCCGATCCCGGAAAGTCTCAAGCTGGTGCCCTGGACCGAACGCAAGACGGCGCAGGTGCTTCTTTCCATGTATGACCGCGACGGAGAGCCGTTTCTGGCGGACCCGCGCCACGTTCTGGAAAACATGGTCGAGCGTCTGAAGTCCGAGTTCGGCGTCACCGCAACCTGCGCCTTCGAGCTGGAGTTCTACCTGTTCGAGGAAAGCGACGGCGACTGGACCGAGCAGCCCAAGCCGCTGTTTTCGACCCATCTCGGCCCGGCACGCCAGAACATGTATGCGCTGTCTGATCTGGAGGCGCTTCTGCCGGTGGTCGATGACCTGCGCAAGGCCTGTGAAGCGCAGGGCATTCCGGCTGACGCCGCGGTGTCCGAAGCCGCGCCTGGCCAGTTCGAATTGAACCTGCATCACCGACGCAACCCGCTGCTGGCCGCCGACGACGTGGTCCTGCTGCGCCGCCTGGTCGCCGGCGTTGCCCGCAAGCACGAACTCAAGGCCTCTTTCATGGCCAAACCCTTCGTGGAATGGCCGGGCAACGGCATGCATGTGCATGTCTCGATGGAAGATGAAAACGGCAATCTCTTTGCGGACCCCGACAAGGGGCCAGAGCGCCTCGGTTACGCCATCAACGGCCTGTTGAAGACCATGCCGGAGGCGCTGCTTCTGTTCATCTCGACCTTCAACGGGTTCCGTCGGATGCAGCCCGGGTCCTATGCACCCGCCTCGATCTGCTGGGGCTACGACAACAGGTCCGTCGCGCTGCGCGTGCCCGCCTCCAGCCCGGAAGCCGCGCGCGTGGAACACCGCATCGCCGGCGCGGATGCCAACCCCTACCTCGTGCTCACGGGAATTCTGGCGGGCATGCTGGAAGGGCTCGAGCAGAAAAAGGAACCGCCGGCACCGGTCACCGGCAATGCCTACGAAAAACGGAAGAAACGGCTGACGCCCTGGATGGACGAGGCCATTGATGCCTTCGAGGCTTCGAAACTGATGAAACGGGCCGTTGGGGCCGAAATGCACAAGGTGCTGACGGAGATCAAGCGGGAGGAACTGAACGAATTCGGGCGGGAGATTTCGTCGCTCGAACGGCAAACCTATCTTTGATGCATCTGGTGCCCAAAATCGACGCTGGACAAACAACCGGCGCGTCGCCAATGTTCAAACGAGAACAATGAACGAAACGGAAATGTCCGTTTACAATCAGGAACAAGGCCGAAAACGGCCATCGCTGAAACTCTGAAGGGGAGTTCTAAATGACTGTGAAGACTTTGTTGACGGGGGTCGCCGCCCTCAGTCTTTTGAGCGGCATCGCCAACGCCCAGGACCGGACCGTGAATGTCTATAACTGGTCCGACTATATTGATGAATCGATCCTGGAAGACTTTACCAAGGAAACCGGTATCAAGGTCGTCTATGACGTCTTTGACAGCAACGAGGTCCTGGAAACCAAGCTTCTGGCAGGTGGTACGGGCTACGACGTCGTCGTTCCGACCGGCACCTTCCTGGCCCGCCAGATCCAGGCAGGCGCGTTTACGGAACTCGACAAGTCCAAACTGTCCAACCTGTCGAACATGTGGAAGGACATCGAGCAGCGCGTCGAGAAATACGACCCGGGCAATGCCTACTCCATCAACTACATGTGGGGCACGACCGGCATCGGCTATAATGTCGAGAAGGTGAAGGAAGCTCTCGGCGAAGATGCGCCGGTCGACAGCTGGGACCTTCTGTTCAAGCCTGAGAACATCGAAAAGCTCAAGGATTGCGGCGTGTTCATGCTGGACGCTCCGACGGAAATGATCCCGGCCGCGCTGAACTATCTCGGACTGGATCCGGACAGCAAGGACCGCGGCGAGATCGAGCAGGCGGGCGAGCTTCTGAAGTCCATCCGCCCGAGCATCCAGAAGTACCATTCTTCCGAGTACATCAACGCGCTTGCCAATGGCGACATCTGCGTGGCTGTCGGCTGGTCCGGTGATGTTCTGCAGGCACGCGACCGCGCGGCGGAAGCCGACAATGGCGTGACCGTGGAATACGTGATCCCGAAAGAGGGCGCCCAGATGTGGTTCGACCAGATGGCGATCCCCGCCGACGCGCCGAACATGGAAGAGGCGCATGAGTTCCTCAACTACATCATGCGGCCCGACGTCATGGCAAAGGCCTCCAACTATGTCTACTACGCCAATGGCAACGAGGCATCCAAGGAGCTCCTCAATGAAGACGTGATCGGCGACACGGCGATCTACCCGGACGAGGAAACGGTGAGCAACCTTTACACCACCACCCCTTATCCGCCGAAGGTGCAACGGATCGTGACCCGCACCTGGACATCGGTGAAAAGCGGTCAGTGATGTGACGAAAAGAAACCAGGCCCCACCAACCGGGCCTGGTTTTTTGTTTTGTTCAAGTCTCTTAGGGGTGAGGGATTGTCGTGGCGAAAAAATCGATGGGACCGGTGCGCAGGGAGTTCAGTCCGTGGGAAAGCCCGGATCATCCGCCCTTCATCGAATTTCGGAACGTCACCAAGAAGTTCGGTGACTTCACGGCCGTGAACAACCTGTCCCTGAAGATTTACGAAAAGGAATTCTTCGCCCTTCTCGGGGGATCCGGCTGCGGCAAGACCACGCTGATGCGCATGCTCGCCGGGTTCGAGACACCGACCTCGGGACAGATCTTTCTCGACGGCCAGGACCTGGCCGGAATCCCGCCCTACCGGCGTCCCTCCAACATGATGTTCCAGTCCTACGCTCTGTTTCCGCACATGAATGTGGAAAAGAACATTGCCTTCGGACTGAAGCAGGACAGCATGCCGGCTGGGGAGATCGAGGCGCGTGTCGCGGAGATGCTGCGCCTGACCAAGCTGGAGCAGTTCGCCAAGCGCAAGCCGCACCAGCTGTCCGGCGGACAGCGGCAGCGCGTGGCGCTCGCACGCTCGCTGGCAAAACGCCCCAAGGTTCTGCTGCTCGACGAACCGCTCGGTGCCCTCGACCGGAAGCTGCGCGAGGAGACCCAGTTCGAGCTGATGGGGCTCCAGGAAGATCTCAAGATGACTTTCCTGATCGTCACCCACGATCAGGAAGAAGCCATGACCGTCGCGGACCGCATTGCGGTGATGGACAAGGGGGAACTGGTGCAGGTGGCCACGCCCTCGGAGATCTACGAGGCACCCAACTCGAAATTCGTCGCGGATTTCATCGGCGACATCAATCTGATCGAGGCCAAGGTTGCGGAGAAAAACGGATCGCTGACCCGGCTGGTCTCCGTCGTCGACGGCTTTGCCATAGAGTGCGACCAGGAGACGGAGGCGACTGTCGGCGACACGGTCTGGTATGCCATTCGGCCGGAGAAGGTCCGCATTGCGCACGGCGAGACGGAACCCGGTGTCGTCAACCAGATCGGCGGCATCGTCTGGGACATCGCCTATCTCGGGGATGTATCGATCATCCATGCCAAGGTGGGCGAGGATGATCACGACACCATCCGGGCAACCTTCGCCAACATCTCCCGCATGGTCGAGAACCCGATCAACTGGGACGACAATGTCGTCCTGACCTTCGACCGGGACGCCGGCGTGATCCTGACGCGATAGGAGGGCAGTATGGCAGATGACAACGTCGCCGCTCCGGTCAAGAAAAGCCTCGGGGGATGGCTGCTGATCGCCGTTCCCTACTTCTGGCTGTTTCTGTTTTTCCTGGCGCCTTTCCTGATCGTCATGAAGATTTCGCTGTCCCAGACGGCGATCGCGATCCCGCCCTACGTGCCCACCTTCGATCTGTCGGAAGGATGGCAGGCCTTCACCGAGAGCTTCGCCGAGTTTTCGTTCGAGAACTACGTATGGCTGACGGAGGACGCCCTTTACTGGAAGTCCTATGTCTCGTCGGTCTCCATTGCCGCCGTCTCGACTTTCCTGACGCTTCTGATCGGGTATCCGATCGCCTACGGCATGGCACGCAGTCCCCAGTCCTGGCGGCCGACGCTGCTGATGCTGGTGATCCTGCCGTTCTGGACGAGCTTCCTGATCCGCGTCTACGCCTGGATCGGCATCCTGAAGAACGAGGGCCTGCTGAACCAGCTGCTCTTGTCTCTGGGCCTGATCAGCGAACCGCTGGTGATCCTGAACACCAATGCCGCCGTCTATGTCGGGATCGTGTATTCCTACCTGCCGTTCCTCGTACTGCCGCTCTACGCCAGCCTTGAAAGGCTCGACGGTACCCTGCTGGAGGCAGCCGAGGACCTCGGCTGCCCGGCCTGGAAGGCCTTCTGGAAGATCACGGTGCCGCTGTCGCTCCCCGGCATCATCGCCGGCTGCTTCCTGGTGTTCATTCCCGCCGTTGGGGAATTCGTCATCCCGGACCTTCTCGGCGGCTCGAACACGCTCATGATCGGCAAGACGCTCTGGGTCGAATTCTTCAACAACCGGGACTGGCCGGTCTCCTCGGCGGTTGCGGTGATCCTGCTTCTGATCCTCGTCATCCCGATCGTGCTGTTCCAGAACCAGCAACAGAAAATGTCGGAGAAAGACGGATGACGCGCGGCCCGACCTGGTTCAACATCACCTCGCTGGTCCTCGGCTTTTCGTTCCTGTACCTGCCGATCGTGCTGCTGGTGATCTATTCCTTCAACGAGAGCCGGCTGGTCACGGTCTGGGGCGGGTTCTCGACCAAGTGGTACGCCTCGCTGCTGCAGAACGACCAGCTGCTCGACGCGGCCTGGGTCACCCTGCGCGTCGCCTTCACGTCGGCGTCGATCGCGACCGTGCTCGGCACGCTGGCGGCTCTGGTACTCGTGCGGTCCGGCCGGTTCATCGGCCGCTCGCTGTTTTCGGGCATGATCTTCGCGCCGCTGGTCATGCCGGAGGTCATCCTCGGCCTGTCGCTGCTGCTGCTGTTCGTGGCCATGGACACGGCGCGTGGTTTCTGGACGGTCATGCTGGCGCACACGACCTTTGCCATGTGCTACGTGGCGGTCGTCGTGCAGTCCCGCCTGGTCGGCTTCGACAAGTCCGTTGAAGAGGCGGCGGAAGACCTCGGCTGCCCGCCGGTCAAGACGTTCTTCCTGATCACGCTGCCGATCATCCTGCCGGGCGTCATTGCCGGCTGGATGCTGGCCTTCACGCTGTCGCTGGACGATCTGGTGATTGCAAGCTTCACCACCGGGCCGGGCGCTACGACGCTGCCGATGAAGATCTACTCCCAGGTGCGCCTCGGTGTGACACCTGAGATCAACGCCGTCTGCACGATCCTGGTGGCGTTCGTGACCATCGGCGTGATTGCGGCTTCACTGGCCACCAAGCGCCAGCAGATCCAGCGTGAACGCGATGAAAGGGCAGCCTTTGGTGCGGACAACTGACGTGAGGCGTCAACCGGCGCGCGGCGGGCGGATCAGGTAGAGCACCAGCCAGACGGGGACCACGATGAAGGCGCCGAGGATCATGTTCGGGACGGCCCAGTCCTTGAACTCGATCATGTAGATCCAGAGTTCCAGCGGGCTGAGACCGACGGATCCGAGAATGTCCTCCGCCGAGACATTGACGAAGGACAGCCCTGCACCCACGAGCAGGGAAAACACTGCGATCCTGAAAAGTGTCGACCAGAATGGATACACGGCGCCTGGGGTCTCTCGGTGCTCATCGATGGCGATAGGGCGACACGAACCGGTCTTCTGCGTCTCGCGTCGGCACGATGATTTTTCATCTTAAGACTTTAAAAACCATGAACACGGCTGAAAACGATCGGCGTTGCAGACCCGCCGGGCTTTGTCCTGGTGCGGTGCAACGTGTTTGAAACACGCAGAGAATGGTCTGCCGGTGTCGATTTTCATCCGCAAAATGGACCCCGGCAGCTCAAAAAAGAGGAGCGAAAGTGCGCCGTTTGTGCGTGCCTCTCCTTTTTCGCTGCAATGCGGCAAAGATCTCTTGACCGGGAAGAACCGAGCGGCGAATGTGCGCGTCACGCACCATGCGGTCTCAACTGGGAGTGAAACATGAACAAAATATATCCGGACGCAAAGGCCGCCCTGGACGGGCTGACCTTTGACGGCATGACTGTGATGGCCGGCGGATTTGGCCTGTGCGGCATTCCGGAGAACTTGATCATTGCGCTCAGGGAATCCGGCGCGAAGGACATCACCGCGATTTCGAACAATGCGGGTGTTGATGACTTCGGCCTTGGCCTTCTCCTGCAGACGCGTCAGATCAAGAAGATGGTCTCGTCCTATGTGGGTGAGAATGCGACCTTCGAAAAGCAATACCTGAACGGCGAACTGGAGCTGGAATTCAACCCGCAGGGAACCCTTGCCGAAAGAATTCGTGCAGGCGGTGCCGGCATCCCGGGTTTTTACACCAAGACAGGTGTCGGCACCCTGATCGCCGAAGGCAAGGAACACAAGGATTTCAACGGCGAGACCTACATCATGGAAACCGGTCTTGTGTCCGACGTGTCCCTCGTGAAGGCCTGGAAAGCCGACAAGGAAGGCAACCTGATCTACCGGAAAACCGCGCGCAACTTCAATCCGATGATGGCAACCGCCGGCAAGGTCTGTGTGGTCGAGGTCGAGGAGCTTGTCGAGATCGGTGAACTCGATGCCGACAACATCCACACCGCCGGAATTTTCGTCGACCGCATCATCGTCGGCGATCATGAAAAACGCATTGAAAAGCGCACGACGCGCGCAGCCTGAGGAGGATACATCATGGCCTGGACTCGTGATGACATGGCAAAGCGCGCTGCGCAGGAACTTGAAGACGGGTTCTACGTGAACCTTGGCATCGGCATTCCCACGCTGGTGTCCAACTACATCCCGGACGGCGTCCACGTGACGCTCCAGTCGGAAAACGGCATGCTCGGCATGGGTCCGTTTCCGACGGATGACGAAGTCGACGCCGATCTCATCAACGCCGGCAAACAGACGATCACCGAGCTGCCGCAGACGAGCTACTTCTCCTCTGCCGACAGTTTCGGCATGATCCGCGGCGGTCACATCGATCTGTCCATTCTGGGCGCCATGGAAGTGGCCGAAACCGGTGATCTTGCCAACTGGATGATCCCGGGAAAAATGGTCAAGGGCATGGGCGGCGCCATGGATCTGGTCGCCGGAGTGAAGCGCGTGGTCGTGATCATGGATCACACCTCCAAGGCGGGCGACCCGAAGCTCCTGAAGGAATGCACGCTGCCGCTGACCGGTGTGAAATGCGTCGACCGCATCATCACCAACTACGGCGTCTTCGACGTTGTCGAAGGCGGTCTCAAGGTTGTCGAACTGGCACCTGAGGTGAGCCTGGAAGAGGTCAGGGAAAAGACCCAGGCAACGATCGTCTGACGGACGTCGGAGCGATCCGCTGGATCGCAATGGGAAAGACGAAAACGCCCTCAACTGAGTTGAGGGCGTTTTTTGTGTGTCCGGCAGGCCGCCGCTGCAGATCCGCGCTATTCCGCTGCCTGACTTTCCCGGCGCTCGGCAATCGGGCGGATCGCTGGAAAGTCAGTATCGGTGAGGGTTTCCTTCGACAGCAGAAGACCAGCCCCCTCGTCGAGCTCTTGCCGGTGTTCGTTCAGGAGTTCCTTTGCCCGCGCAAAGGCAGTCTCGACACGCGCCTTGATCGCCAGGTCGATCTCGCGCTGAGTGTCGGGTGAAACCTCCGCCACATCGCCCGCGGGCTGGCCGAGGAAATTCTGGCGCTGCGTGGCATAGGCGCGATTTCCGAGACCGGCTTCCATGCCGTAACGCATGACCATGTCACGGGCGACTTCCGTCACCTTCTGCAGATCGTCCGAAGCGCCGGTCGAGATTTCGCCGAAGATGATTTCTTCTGCTGCCCGTCCGCCCATCAGGACGGCCATCCTGTTTTCCAGATCCTGCGTCGACAGGAGAAACCGGTCCTCGGTCGGGCGCTGCATCGTGTAGCCGAGCGCGCCGATGCCGCGTGGAATGATCGAAATCTTGTGCACCGGGTCGCACCCTTCCAGGTTGGCGGCGACGAGCGCGTGGCCCATTTCGTGAAAGGCCACGGTCTTGCGTTCCTTGTCGGACAGGATGCGGCTGCGCTTTTCCAGGCCCGCGACGACACGCTCAACGGCTTCGTTGAAGTCCTGCAGCGACACGGCCTCTGCCTGCCGGCGTGTTGCCAGGAGTGCGGCTTCATTCACGAGCGTGGCAAGATCCGCGCCGGAAAACCCGGCCGTCAGTTGCGCGATCTGGTCAAGGTCGGTCGCGGGGTCGAGCTTGATCTTCTTGATGTGGACTTCGAGGATCGCCAGGCGTCCCGACTTGTCCGGCCGGTCGACAAGCACCTGCCGGTCAAACCGGCCCGCGCGCAACAGGGCAGGGTCGAGGATTTCCGGGCGGTTGGTCGCGGCCAGCAGGATGATCCCGCTGGAAGGGTCGAAGCCGTCGAGTTCGGTCAGCAACTGGTTGAGCGTCTGCTCCTTCTCGTCATTGGTTCCCATCGCGCCGCTGGAGCGTGCTCGCCCAAGCGCGTCCAGTTCGTCGATGAAGATGATTGCAGGTGCCGACTTGCGCGCCTGCTCGAAAAGATCGCGGACGCGGGCCGCGCCCACGCCGACGAACATTTCCACGAACTCCGAACCGGATATCGAAAAGAACGGCACGGCTGCCTCACCGGCGACCGCCCGGGCCAGGAGGGTCTTGCCGGTTCCCGGAGGCCCGACCAGCAGGATGCCCTTGGGCACATGTGCACCGAGCCGCCCATAGGATTTCGGGTCCTTCAGGAAATCGACGACTTCCTTCAGTTCACGCTTGGCTTCGTCGACACCGGCCACGTTGTCGAAGCGCACGTCGACATCGGTCTCCACATAGACCTTCGCCTTCGACTTGCCGACGGTCATCATGCCGCCGATACCCTGCTTTTCCGCAATGCGCCGGATGAAGAACATCCACAGGCCGAAGAAAAGCAGCACGGGCAGCACCCAGGACAGGATGTCCCGGACGAAGGTGCTCTGGACCACACCGGTGAACTTGACGTCGTATTTGGTCAGTTCCTCGGCGAGCGGGATATCGACGCGCGTCGTCACGAAATACTGTTTGCCGTCCTTCAGGGGCTCCTTGAATTTCCCCTCGATGGTGTTTTCCCGGATCGAGATCTCCTCGATCTTCTTGTCCTTGAGATAGGTCTCGAACTGGCTGTAGGGGATCGCCTCGACCGTCTTGTAGGTGGTCCACCAGCTCTGGAACATGAGCACGAGCATCATGGCGATGAAGGCGTACCAGAGATTGATCTGATGTTTCTTTTCCATGCAAAAACCTGTCTCGAAAGCGATGCGGCCGATGCCGCCATTGGGACGATTTGGTTTCACCCTGTCAAGGTGCAGACGCGCACTGGCGTCAGGCGGCGGCTTGCGTCCGCTGCGACATCTTCGTGCGGAACGACGCCGCGCTCGACCGGGCCAGGTAGATCACGGGGATCAGGCCGACCAGAACGATGGCGAGGGACGGCAAAGCGGCTTCCTCGAAGGCTTCGCGCGAAGCCGCCTCGAAAACGGTCGTGGCCAGCGTTTCGAAATTGAACGGGCGCAGCAGGATCGTCGCGGGCAATTCCTTCATGCAATCGACAAAGCTGAGCAGCGCCGCCGACAAAAGGATCGGCTTCAGAAGCGGAATGTGAACCTGCGTGAGGGTCTGCCCGCTATTTCGTCCCAGAGTCCTTGCGGCCATGTCCAGGTGCGGCGTGATCCGCCCGAAGCCGCCTTCGACCTGGCCGTAGGAAACAGCGAGAAAGCGCACCACGTAGGCGTAGACGAGACCGGTGCCGCTACCGAGCAGAAGCAGCCCGGTCTTGATGCCGAAGGTGTCGCGCATCCAGGCGTCGAGCGCGTTGTCGAATGTCGCCAGCGGGATCAGGATCCCGATCGCAAGCACGGTTCCGGGGATGGCATAGCCGACCGATGCCAGCCTGACGGCTGCTTTAAGCGGGCCCTTGTTGTTGATCCGCAGGGCATAGGCAAGCGCGACGGAGATGACGACGGTGATCAGTGCGGCGATAGCGGCAAGGCTGAAGCTGTTCCAGACCGTTTCGAGGAATCCTGGGGTTAGCAGCGTATCGAGGCGCCTGCTGGCACGGTCCGCAAGCAGCAGGCCGGGGATCACGAACCCGAAGAGGATCGGCAGAAAGCAGACGGCAAAGACCAGGCCGGCCCTGAAGCCCGTCAGGGTAAAACGTGTCGGCGCCCGCTGTTTAGAACTGCCCCCCGCGTCGAAACGTTGCCTGCTCCGCCCGAGCCGCTCCAGCCAGATGAGCAGCAGCACCATCACGAGCATGGCGAGGGCAAGCTGCGCCGCACCACTCAGACTGGATCTGTTCAGCCATACATCATAGACGGAGAAGGTCAGCGTTCTGACGCCGAAGAAGGTCACCGCACCGATATCGTTGAGGCATTCCATCAGCGCAAGCGACACGCCGATGGCGATCGCCGGGCGGGCCAGGGGAAGCGCGATCCGGAAGAAAAGGCCGTAGGGGGACGCCCCGAGCGTCCGCGACACATCCAGCATCGACGCCGACTGGATCAGGAAGCTCGCCCGCGCCGTCAGGTAGACGTATGGGTAGAGGACCGCGCTCATCACGAAAACGGCGCCCCCCAGTGACCTGATTTCCGGGAACCAGTACTCGCGTGAGGTCTTGAATCCGAAGAGGGACCGGATCAGGCTCTGGACCGGGCCGGTATAGTCGAGGATCTCGATATAGGCGAAGGCGACGATGTAGGTCGGGACCGCGAGCGGAACGAGGAGCGCCCAATCGAGGATCTTGCGGCCCGGAAACGCACACATGGTGACGATCCAGGCGGTGCCCACGCCGACGGCTGCCGTAATGACGCCCACACCTGCCATCAGCAACAGGGTGGTCTGAAGCGAGCCGGGCAGAACGGTGCGCAGCAGCTGGCCCCAGAGATCACCTGTCGGACTGAGCGCGATCCAGACGATGGCAGCAATCGGCAGCAACACGAGCCCCGTGATCGCGATCGCGGCGATCTGCCAGAAACGGTCGGTCAGGGTAAGCGAGGGGGTGCGCAGCAAGTATAATCTGTTTGTTCGTGGTGGCTCGCGGAAACCTCTATCGGGAATCTGCACGGAATGCAAAAAGCGCCGCAGATTGCGGCGCTTTCGGCATTATCTTGTCGACGCGGTCAGGAGGCAGGCCCGTTGTCGAAACCGACCTTGTCGACGATCTCGCTGGCGGTCTTGCGGTTTTCGGCGATGTCGGCAAGGGAAAGATCATCCGGGTTCAACTCGCCCCAGCCCTTGACTCGCTCGGACACCTCGACGCCGGGCGTGACCGGGTATTCGAAGTTGGTTTCGGCATAAATCTTCTGCGCGTTGGCGGAGGACAGGAACTCGATCAGCTTGACCGCGTTGTCCTTGTTCGGTGCGTTCTTCGCCAGAACGATACCGGCCAGGTTGACATGTGTGCCGCGCTCGTCGGCATTCGGGAAGAGAATGCGAACGGACTTGGCCCATTCCTTCTGTTCCGGCTCTTTGTCGTTGGTTTCCATCTTGCCCATGTAATAGGTGTTGCCGATGGAAATGTCGCATTCGCCGGCGTAGATCGCCTTCACCTGCGCCCGGTCGTTCCCGGCCGGCTTGCGCGCCAGGTTGTCACGGACACCGGCAAGCCATTCCTCGGTCTTCTCCGCACCGTGATGGGCGACCATGGAGGCGATCAGGCCGATCGTGTAGACGTGCTGACCGGAACGGGTGCAGACGCGGCCCTTCCACTTCGGGTCGGCGAGTTCTTCATAGGTGATGCTGTCCTGGTCGACCCGGTCCCTGGAGGCGTAGATGATGCGGGCGCGGTTGGTCAGGCCGATCCAGTGGCCTTCCGGGTCGCGGAACTGTGCGGGGATGTTCTCGTTGACCACATCCGAAACGACAGGCTGTGTGATGCCGAGCTGCTTGGCGCCGTCCAGGCGGCCGATGTCGACGGTCAAGAGAACGTCGGCGGGAGAGTTGTCGCCTTCGGCCGCGATCCGTTCGCCGAGACCTTTGGACGCAAAGATCACGTTCGGCTTGATACCGGTTTCAGCCGTAAAGGCATCCAGCAGCGGCTGGATCAGGAATGGCTGACGGTAGGAATAGATATTGACCTCGTCTGCCGCGATTGCCGGCGCAGCGGCAAAGGTGACGGTGGTCATGGCCAGAACGCCGGTCAGGGCGCGAAGGGTGGAACGCATAGAACTCTCCCAGAGATCCGGTTGGTATGCCGCCCCGGCTGAAGCGCCGCAGCGATTGATGTGGAATATGTCGTCAGGGTGAAAAGAAGTCAATAAATATAATAAAATCAATACTTTAGAATGATTCAAAACTAACTGGAGTTTTTGGCTCCACTATAGTGTTCAAAAGGAAAGGGAAAACAGGAGTTTATGCCTCTACTTTTATTCGGAGCCACCCGCCGGCATATGCTTGCCATGCTGTTCACGAAAACGTGAACAGGACGTCTTTTCCGTTTCATTGAAACGGGAACCTACGGGGAGCGCGTCTCGCGCGCCGCGGACTGCGACCGGCGGCGCAAGAGGTTCGGTGGGCTTTATTCCGACAGAACCCGCTGGGTCGGGAAGACGATCTCGACAAGCGTTCCCTGGTCGGGCGTCGAATCGATATGGAAGCTTGCGCGGTTCGCTTCCACAAGCGCCTTGGTCAACGGCAGCCCGAGGCCGGTGCCGCCGCCGCGGCTGGAAGTGTGCAGCTGCCGGAACGGCTCCAGGGCTGCACTGAGCTGCTTCGATGTCATGCCGGTGCCCGTATCGCGAACCCGCAGCGCAACCTCGCCGTTGCTTTCCAGCGCCGTCGACAGGATCACCTGGCCGCCGGACTTGTTGTACTTGATGCCGTTGGACAGGAGGTTCAGCACGATCTGCCGAAGCGATCGCTGGTCGGCGACGACATCGGGCACGGAATCGGGAAGGCTGGCCCGGATGATGACGCGCTCCCTGTTCGCCTGCGGCTGCATCAGCGCGACGCACTCATTGATCACGTCGTTGGTCGAGACGGCCGTGAATTTCAGGTCAAGCTTTCCCGCCTCGATCTTGGACAGGTCCAGCAGATCGTTGACAAGGCTCATGATGTGAGATCCGGACGTGCGGATGTCCTTCAGGTAGTCCTTGTACCGGTCGTTGCCGATCGAGCCGAACCGCTCCTCCATCATGACTTCCGAAAAACCGATGATCGCGTTGAGCGGTGTGCGGATCTCGTGGCTGATCTTGGCCAGGAAATCCGATTTCTGGGAACTGGCGTTCTCTGCCTGGCGTTTGGCCTGGGTCAGTTCTTCCTCGGCGGTCTTCCACTGGGTGATGTCGCGCAGGACGGCACAGTACTTGGCATCGTCGTCCCGGTTGGTAATGCGGCCCATGGTCATGAACAGCGGAATGAGCCCGCCGGCCGGCACCTGTCCGAGAACCTCGCGGCCGTCATTCAGGATGCTGGCGACCCCGTTGCGCGACAATCCGTCGAGATAGTCCATGGCTGCGCGGTGGCTCTCGGGGGCCAGGTACTGGGTGAACGGTGCACCGATCATGTCGGCGCGGTTGGCGCTGAACAGCGCCTCTGCGGACCCGTTCACCTTCACGATCGTGCCATGCTGGTCGAGCACCAGCACACCATCGGTGGCGGTTTCCAGGATCGTGTCCATTTCGGCGATCTGGTCATGCGCATTGTCCAGCTCGGAGCGGACCTCGGCGAAAAAGTTGGGCGACGAGAGCGTCGGCGCCGCGGAGACCTGTTTCGTCTCGCGCTTGCTGATGGAAATCATCAGGCCGCGGGTGCCGTTCCAAGGAACGGAATGCATATGGGCGTCCACGGTGAGCACACCGCCGTCGGCAAGACGCACCTTCATGGCTTCGTCGACCTCGCCATCCACGCCGACGGCGTCGGCGAATTCATCGGTATCGTCGATGAAGAGCGCTTCGAGCCCGCCGGCCTCGGACAGCGCGGCAATGGATGTGTAGCCGAGCATGGAAAGAAGCGCCTTGTTGGCGTAAAGGACTTCCCGGTCGTGGACGATCGCAATTCCGATCGGCAGACGGTCGAGCAGGCTGGGATCGATCGGTCCGGCTTCCGGCACGTCCGGCGGCAGATCGCCCACAACGTCCGCGTCCTCCGGGTCCGGGGCTTCGAAGTCCTCCAGATCACCTTCGAGACGTGCTCCGAGCGCTTCAGCGATCTTGCGGAACGCCTGGCGTTCCGGGCGTGACAGGCCGGACGTATCGACCGGAACGACACGCGGACGCGCGGTCGCAAGCGGAATGACTTCACCGGTCTTACGGGTCGGCTCGGCCTCATCCGCAACAGCGCCTTCCGCTTCCGCGGCGCGCTCCTCGTGCTCGAAGGCGGCCGTTTCCTCGAAAAACTCGCGCTCTTCGTCGAGCGCGGGATCTTCCTCGGTCTCCGGCAGAAGGTCGGCGCTGGGCTGGTCGGTGTCTTCGTTTTCGTCGTCCGGAGCGCTTGACGGGTCTTCGCCGGTTTGCTCAGCGGCTTCTGCGACGGACGGCTCGTCCTGCACATCGTCCGATGAGAGCGCCGTGTCGTCTTCTTGTTCCGCAGGCGTCGCGTTTGCCTCAACGCCCGTTTCTTCAGAGGGACTGTCTTCGGAAGCGCCCAACGCGGGATCGGCCACTGCCTCGTCTGCAGTCGTTGCGTCGGCTGTCTCATCGAACAGGTCCGGCGAGCGGCGTTCCGGCGGTTTGTAGGATTTGGCCAGCGTCTTGACCGCTTTTTCGATTTCCGCAGGTTTCAGCGGAGCCGAACCGGCGATCCCGACCGGTTCTTCGGGTTCCGTCCCGTCGGCATCTGGTTCAGGCGCGCGCTCATCCGGCAGGTCTTCGTTTTGCTCGGAGACCGAAACTTCCGCGATGTAGTCTCCGTTTTCGTGGCTGAAAGCAGCCTCCGGGAAATCTGCCCCATCCTCGGCGGGCGACGCATCGCCTTCTGCCGCCGGTGCCGGTTCGGATACGTCTTCAGGACTGTGTTCGCCGCTTTCATCGGCAACCATGTCCGGGGCGGTCGCGTCATGCTCTTCCAACGGCGCCGGTTCGTCTCCGGTGGTTTCGCTGTCGTCAATCGCGGGCAGGTCGTCATCGAGACCGGCATCGAGAGCGGCTGCGGCGTTCTTCAGGTCTTCCGACAGGCTGATGTCTTCAGTCGGTATCTCTTGCGGGATATCATCCTGGTCGTTGGACGCCGCAGCGGCGGCAGGTGTCTTCTTGCCCTTGAACCTTGCAAGCGACCCGACCAGCGCCGCCGCGCTGGCTCCGAGGAAGGTCTTGCCTCCAAGGGAATCCGGTTTGGCGGGTGTCAGGTCTGCGGCGCTTTGTCCGTCTCGATCTTCATGACCCTCTCCGGAATTCTCGTCCGGGGACCCGGTCGGCTCTTCCTCCCGATGATCTGAAGAAGCGGCAGGTTCGTCCTGTGACGAGGAGACACGATCGGCGTCGCCCGTCTCTTCCGTGTCGCCCCGAGCTGCCTTGGCGTCGGGCTCTTCCAGGGCGCTCACGTCTTCTTCGGCGCCGGCGTCCGTGTCGCCGGAAACACCCAGGGTTTCTTCCGCAGCAGCGTCATCCATACCGGAGGCGGGAGATGGCTCCTGTGCGACCTCGTCTTCAAGGCTGTCGCCAGCGTCCGGTGTAGCGTCGTGTTCCGCACCTTCGGCATCCGGTTCGTCCGTCCCGGGCTCGACGAATTCATGCTGGCTTTCGTCCTGCTCGGCGCCGGTTTCTTCCCCTGTTTCGATTGCAAGTTCGCTCTCCGGCACATGGTCGCCGTGGTCTTCTTCTTCGCCGGCCGGTTCAATCGGGTCCGAAACGGCATCCGGCATGTCGGACGCATCTGCGTCGTCGTCCACGGACTGCTGCAGATCTTCTTCGGCTGCCGCGTTGTCGGGTGTTTGCAACGGCATGGGAATGAACCCGCTAGGATCCGGCACGGCGTCGGATGTCCGGCAGACACCGAAACCCCGGTATCCTTCGAATTTCCTGTTTCGGTCGAAGGCAGGCAAAGCGGCCAGGTCAACGGGAACGCGCAGCGCCGCTCCGGTCACGGGCCAGGCGACCGTCTTGCCGCTCCATGTGTCGCGTCTGTCCAGCGCCCTTGAAATCTGCTCGCGCGGATCGAGACCGAACGCATCGGACACGTCTTGCCAGGTGCATCCGACGATATCGGTGGCGTCAGGGCCGAGCACCTCGGCAAATTCGTCCGAGAGAAAGGTGAAGCGCTGGTCGACATCCATCTTCCAGGCAAACCGGACCGGCCGCCGCCGCGGTTGGAACACGAAATGTGCCTCGGAACCGTCCCCGGTCTCTTCCGCTTCGGTAGACGCCGCATCGTCGGCCGTTGCGGCCGCCGGCGCATCTTCGCCATCCGGTGCAGTCTGGTCTTCCTCCGCCGCGCCGCCAGCGTCTGCCTCCGGCCCGGCCGCAGTCTCCGCGCCGTCGCTCGCCACGTCCTGGGCCGTTTCGACGTCCGCATCATCTTCTGCCGCATCGGCGCGCGCGTCATCCGCTGCCATCTCTTCCTGCGCTTCGGCATCCGCGTCCGGCGTGTCTTCGGCGTCTTCTGCGTCGGCAAGATCTTCATCCTGCCGCGCGGCATCTTCCTGCGGTCCTGCGGACGCAGCGGTCTCTTCGACAGCGTCGAATTCTTCCGGTTCCCCGGGCTGTGTCTCAGCTGCGGTCTCAGTAGCATCCGTTTCGGTAGCGGGCGCTTCGTCCGGGACTGCGGAGGCAAGGGCAGGCGCGAGGGGTGCCGCATCTTCGAGCGCCGGGCCGTCTTCGCCAGGAAGATCCGTCTCGTCCGCATGGGTCTCTTCCAGAGCGTCATCACTCAGCACGTAGATCTGCGGTCCCGCGGGGATCTGCAGCATCCCGCCGTCATGGCTGCGGCCATTCAGTTCCAGGTGGCCGATCAGCACCTTCTGGCCTTCGGGCAGGCTGAGGGTCTCCGGCGTGCCTTCCAGGACACCGTGCGACTCGTCGGTCTTGCCCTCCGAAACCAGAAACACGGTCGAGCCCGCCGAGCGCAGAAGATGGGCAAAGGCCGGGATCGGCTCCTTGGTCAGGGCCAGTCCCTTGTCGCTGCACACGATCAGGGCCGCGGTCTCGCCGTCGCCCAGATCGACCCGCTTGCACTGGCAGGTCAGCAGCATGACCCGGAGGCCACGGTAGAACCGGAGCCGGTCGATGCTGAACCTGTCCGTCAGGCCCGACGCAGCGATGCGGGCGATATGCGGACGCGCAGGCGAGCGCTCCAGCGCGGTCAGTGCATAGACATCAGCGACGGACTGCGCGGAAAAAAAAGCGGCGCCGGCGGCGTTCGACCACAGGATCCGGGAGCCATCGGCAGACCACAGCCAAGCCGCCCGCTTGTCGGCGGCAAGCTGGACCAGATCATTCATGGCACACAGTTCCAGGAACGATTGGGTCTGATTGTCCATGGTGTTGCTCCGATGGTCGGCGATACCGAATTTTGGCGAGGCTGTTTCCAATTTGCCTGCGTGCATAAACACTCTGTTAATACAAGCAAAGCTTAGCGTCGTCCATGTAAAGCAAGTTTGCTAAAGGACTTACATGAAGGCGTGGTTAATCTGTCCCCATTTGTTTGCCGGATTGCCATCTGCATGTTACGAATTTTTGGCAAGGTAATTACTGAGAAGAGGCGGACGGGCCCGTCCGTCATCCGAGGAGCGCTGACATGAGCACTGACAAGACCGGTTTTGAAGTCCCCGAGCAAATGCGCGAATTCGCGGAAAAGAGCGTCGACCAGGCGCGCAAGGCGTTCGACGATTTCATGGGCGCCACGCACAAGGCCGTCACCAATGTCGAAGACAGCGCCAACGCCGTGCAGGCGGGCGCGGCCGACGTCAACAAGAAGGCGCTGACTTACGCGGAAGAGCATGTCAACGCGGCCTTCAAGTTCGCACAGGAACTGGTCAAGGCCGACAATGTCGAGGACATGATGAAGCTGCAGCAGACCTACCTCCGCGGTCAGATGGAAGCCCTCGGCGAGCAGGCGCGCGAATTCTCCAACTCGGCCACGAAGGCCGTTCAGGACGCCGCAAAGGCCGCCCAGAAGAAATAGGCGCCACGCGCCGGGCGGTGTCTCACGCGCCGGCCCTGTGGCCTGTTTCTGGACCTGCCAGTCACCCGGGGCCGGTTGCCGCTGGCTCCGAGCCGGGTGTGGCGCAATAGACCTTGTGTCTCCGGGAGCAGCGATCAGCCCGTCCGAAGCGGACGCGCGCAGGGACCGGTCGCCCCCAGCCTTTCAAAACTCCAGCCGGACCCAACGGAAGTTTTATTGTGCAGTGCAAAAAAATATTGCAATGCAGCAAAAGATGCACTATGTAGGGTCTGCGGATGACGACAGGGTTCGCCGGCGACACGATCCGGCGGATTGAATTTGCACCAGTGATCGCATCCGGACACAAGGAGATGAGATCATGACAGAAGCAACCACGACTGCAAAAGCTGCTCCCAAGAGCCGCGCAACCAAAGCCAAGGCCGCTCCGGCTGCTGCACCGGCTTTCCCGGATTTCGAAGCCTTCGCCATGCCGAAAATGGAAGTTCCGGCTGCATTCCGCGAAGTCACCGAAAAAGGCATCGAGAGCGCACGCGAAGCATACGCAAAGGTCAAGACCGCTGCTGAAGACGCGACCGACCTGATGGAAGATACGTTCGAGACCTCCCGCCAGGGCGTTGTCGAGTTCAACCACAAGGCTGTCGACGCTGCAAAGACCAACGCCGATGCGACCTTCAACTTCATCAAGGACATCATGTCCGTGAAGACCGTTGCTGAAGCCATCGAACTTCAGTCCACGTTCGCACGCCAGCAGTTCGACGCTCTGAGCGCGCAGACCAAGGAAATGCAGGAGCTGGCCACCAAGCTCGGCACCGACGTTTCCGCTCCGGTC
This sequence comes from Roseibium sp., assembly GCF_965232425.1. Lineage (GTDB taxonomy): Bacteria > Pseudomonadota > Alphaproteobacteria > Rhizobiales > Stappiaceae > Roseibium. Next base: position 1,011,663 of record NZ_OZ246971.1, on the reverse strand, counting down.
AAGGAAGCGATGGAAAAATCCTTCAAGGACATTAAGGTCAACTGATCAGGTTGCGCCGCACATCGGATGCGGCACGCTATTCGGCCCGGGGTTCTGCCCCGGGCTTTTGCTTTTCAACAACCCCGTTTTTCCGAAAATTCGCGCTTGCCTGCAATGGGAAACGGGTTTAGAAGACGCCCTTGCAAATGGCGTCCCGGGCGAGTATCGTCCGCGCCACTTCAAGACCTTTGCAGACGTAGCTCAGTTGGTTAGAGCGTCGGATTGTGGCTCCGAAGGTCGGTGGTTCGAATCCACTCGTCTGTACCATTCCCAAAAAATGTCTACTGCTGTTTGAAGAGACCCTGCGTGTTTGCCGTGCGGGCTGCGCACGACCTGTTGCCGCGCACCTGAGCGGGTAGAGCCGGCCCGCAATCCCCGCTTCACGCCTTCCGGAATGCGCGGAAGAACACCACGATGCCGAGGATGACGAGAAAGATTCCTGTCGCCAGAATGAAAAGCGGGCCGGCGATGCCGAAATCGGCCTTGACCAATTCGTACTTCTCGTTGCCCAGTTTCATCAGCGCCGAGGCGGAATACACGCAGACGATTGAAATGGCGATGTTTGACAGTCTCATGGTCAGCGAACCCGTTTGTGGAAGAATGGGTTCTTCTAACAGTCAAGCGTTTGGTCCAGCTTAGTGCACTCGTTAAAATTGCAGATATTGACAGCGGCATGGCCTGCCGTCCTCATGGACCAGAGGGGGCAGCGACGTTAAAGGCCGTTCAGCGCAAAGCCCTCGTCGTCAATCGAGGAAAAGCCGCATGACCGCCGCACCGACCCTTTCCACCCGCCTGAAACGCCTGCCCGGACAGCTGCTGCTCGCCGTCATCAACGCGACGGCCCTTCTCGTCATTGTCGCGTGCGTGCTGGTCATCGTGGTGCTGAACCGCGTCGATCAGGCGAGCGAGCGGATTGCCGGAACGGTCACCGAGGCCGCGCTCTCAAAGCTGGAGATGACGCCGGCGGCGCTGAAGGAGCGCCTGCAGTCGGTTGACGGCAGAGTTGCCGCGCTTGTCGGCCAGCTGGAAACGGCCGGGGTCCGCGATGATCGCGCCCTGACCATGCAGGTCGCGGAATTGAACCGCACCTTGAGCGGTCTGAAGGCGGCAGCGGACAGACTGGGCTCTGCCGGCCCGGACATAACGGAGGCGGCCTTCAGGCAGGCCGGCGAGACCCTCACCGAAACGCTCCTGTCCGTCCGGGGCTGCAATGCCGTGCAGACGGACGCGCCACCGCAAGGCTGATGATGAGGATAGCCCCGATTGTCGGAGCACGGCGAACAGGCCGGGTCTCCGAAGCCTAGCCCTGGAAGACGTCCGCCCATTCGGGATGTTTCTGCCGTTGCGCGTTCACGTAAGGGCACAGCGGAACGATCCTGATCTGTTTTTCGCGCGCATCCGTGACAAGACGTTCCACCAGCGCCTTGCCGACACCCATGCCGCGCATGGCGTCGGGCACGCCCGTGTGGTCGGCGATGATCAGGTGATCGTTGACGATGGAATATGTCAGCTCCGCGGGTTCCTCGATGCCGTCGATCAGCGCGACGTAACGTCCCTTGGCGCCCTGGCGCTCTTGGGTGATGGATGGAGAAGACGTTCCGGACATTCCTGCCTCCTGGTGCGAGCCCCCGCTCGTCAAGTCTACGGGTGGTCTCCCCGGCCCGGATCAGTTTGAAACGGGCAGGGGAGACCGGGATATCGGTGTAATTGGCCGGGAGATCAGGGAGGGAAATCCCTCCCTGACACTAGGCAGTCAGGTCGAAAAGCAGAAATTCTGCGTTTTCCTGCGCGGCCAGATTGATCGTGCCCGCATCGAGAAGGCCAAGCCCGTCACCGGCGGCAAGCGCCTGGCCGTCGACGCTGATCTTACCCTTGACGATCTGCAGCCAGACCTTCCTGCCGGGCTTGATGTCGAAGGCAACGCTCTTGTCTGCGGTAAGAAGCGACGCATAGAGGTCCACATCCTGATGGATGACCACGGACCCGTCGCGCCCGTCGCGCGAGCCGATCAGCCGGAGCGTGTCCTGGCGCTCGTTTTCCGCAAACGCCTTCTGCTCGTAGCTTGGCGTGAGGCCGTCGGCCTCCGGCACGATCCAGATCTGCAGGAAGTGCACGGGCTCCGTGGCCGAGTGGTTGTACTCGCTGTGGCGCACGCCGGTGCCCGCGCTCATGCGCTGAAGGTCGCCCGGACGGATCACCGAACCGGTCCCGAGCGAATCCTTGTGCTCCAGGCCGCCGGAGACGACATAGGAGATGATCTCCATGTTCTGGTGCGGATGGGTCGGAAACCCGCCGGACGGCGCGACCCGGTCCTCGTTGATCACGCGCAGGGCGCCGAAGCCGATATGGTTCGGATCGAAATAGGAGCCGAACGAAAACGTGTGCTTGCTTTTCAGCCAGCCGAAATCGGCATCGCCGCGGGCGTCCGACGGACGTAAGATCTGGTTCATGTGTCAATCCTTTCCCAACTGTTGCACGGGCGTACCGTGCGCTGTTGGGCCTAAGATCGTTATGAAAGCATGTTCTGACAATCGCCTGGAAATTTGACGATTAGTCATCGATTTTTGAACAATCCCTACTGAACGGATTTGGGCAGATCGGCACGCAGGCGGTTGTGTTCCGCGATGGCGCGGGACCGGTCGGTGTCCACGGTCACCGGTTTGCCGTTCGGGGCGAAGGCGGCCTTGAACGTGAAGGCATCCGCCGTCGGTCCGTCATCACCGAGAAGTTCCAGGCGTTCGACGGCCTCGTCCCAGTCCGGCTGGTGGTCCTTGGGCACCCACCACAGGACATAGGGCGGATAGTCGGCTGTATCGCTCTGAAAAAGGTGCCCGAGACGCATGATGTCGGCGTGAACGCCGCGGTAGACGGCGGCCAGCGCGGATTCCAGGTTCTGCCAGAGCGAGATCGTCGACGGGGCCCAGCCATCGCCGTTGTCGGTCCAGTATTTCGGGAATACCTGTTCGCCCCAGATCTCCGTGCCCGGTTCGTCCTCGTATCCGGCCCGCGCAATGAACCCGTCGGCCCGTTCCATCGCGGCCCAGATCACCGGTTCGCTGCTGAAGAATTCGTCATTGACCGGATCGTCCGCACGCGTGCGGAATTGCGCGAATGTATATAGCGCGAGCCAGTGTTCTGACATGTCTCCTCCCGATCCCTCAGCGTTGCACACTGTCCGCAAACCGGGGGGACATCAAGCGCTTCTTTGAGGATCGGAACCATTTGTTACGAGATCCGGCTGGCAAAACCGGTCCGGCTTGTCCTAAAAGCAACGGGTTGCATGCCGGTGATCCGGTTCATCGGCTTTTGAAAGGACGTAAAGTTGGAAGATCTCAGCCTCGTTTCGCTCGGCCTGCTGGCGGTCTCACTCCTGGCCACCGGTGTGGTGGCGGGTATCATCGCGGGATTGCTCGGCGTTGGCGGCGGGATCGTGATTGTTCCGGTTCTCTACTACATGTTCACGGCGCTGAAGATCGATCCATCCGTCCTGATGCATGTCGCGGTTGGAACATCGCTGGCGACAATCCTGGCAACGGGTGCGTCCTCCGCGCGTGCGCATTATAATCGCGGCAGCGTGGACATGGATCTCCTCAAGCGCTGGTGGTGGGCCATCGCGCTGGGTGTTCTGGCAGGTGCGACGCTTGCGGGCAATATCTCGGGCGGCGCCCTGACCCTGGTCTTTGGCATTGTCGCTCTTGCCGTTTCGGCAAATATGATCTTTCGAAAAGAGGGATCGCATCTTGCCGAGAAACTGCCCGGATCGCCGTTCCGTGAAGTTCTCGGTTTTCTGATCGGCGGCATATCGGTGATGATGGGAATCGGTGGCGGAACCCTCGGCGTGCCGACGCTCACACTGTTCAACTATCCGATCCGCAAGGCCGTCGGCACTGCAGCGGCGATCGGCCTGATCATCGCGGTCCCCGGAACCCTGCTGTCGATCTATTTCGGCTTTGATCTCGACGGCCGGCCGCCCCTGTCTCTGGGTTACGTCAACCTGATCGGCTTCCTGCTGATCATACCGGCGTCGACGCTAACCGCACCTCTTGGCGCCAGGATCGCCCATGCCATCGACCCGTCGAAGCTGAAACTCGTGTTCGCGCTGTTCCTCGGCTTCACGGGTCTGCGCATGATCTACGACGTTTTCTTCTAGGCTGCGGAGCCAGTCGGCCCGGTACCCGGGTTTGCCGGCTGGCCCAGGCACAAACGTCCGTTATACTTGGATCAAAAGCTTTCATTGGTCCGCAATCGAAATTCCCGCGATAGTGAGCTGCCTCATACGGGCCTGTTCCAAACGCGTCTTGGTCGAAAATGCTTGAAAAAAATGTCACCCTCAGCCTGAAGGGCTGCGTGCAGGGCGCTCTCATGTGCGTGCCGGTCTTCCCCGGCATCATCGTGTTCGGTGCCGTCTTTGGCACCGTCGCGGCGCAAAAGGGCCTGACATTTCTCGAAACGCTCCTGATGAATTCGCTGGTCTATGCAGGCGCGAGTCAGTTTGTTGCGATGGAGATTTTCAAGGAACCCTTGGACCAGGGCACCCTGCTTGCCATGATCGGTGTCACCGCGGCCGTGAATATGCGCATGTTGCTGATCGGCGCGAGCCTCAGGCCCTGGCTCGGGCAGCTGCCCGGCCACCAGACCTACCCGGCCCTGTTTTTCCTGACCGACATCAACTGGCTGCTCACCCTGGCGCAATACGACAAGGGGGAGCGTGACTGGGGCATATATCTGGGCAGCGGCCTGACCGTCTGGTCGGTCTGGTCCTTGTCGGTGATCCCGGGATATTTCGCGGGCAGTCTTATTTCCGATCCGAAGACCTTCGGACTGGACCTGGTTCTTCCGGCCTTTTTTGCAGCGCTGCTTGTGCCGCTATGGAAGGGCAGGCGGCAAACCTGGAGCTGGGCGATCGCCGGTGGCGTTGCCTGGGTGACCTGGACGGTCTTCGGCGGGTACTGGGGTATCTTTACCGGCGCGTTCGCGGGGGCAATCGCGGGGGCTTATCTCGATGACTGAGGGCGCCTTTACCGCCGATACCATGATCCTGGCCGCCATTCTCGGCATGGCGATGGTGACCTACGCGCTCCGCGCCGGCGGCTACTGGATCATGGGACGTGTCCACGTCACGCCGAGGATCCGGCGCGGGCTGGAAGCGCTGCCCGGCGCCATCATTGTCTCCACGATCCTGCCGATCATCCTGCAGGGCGGACTGGTCGTCGGTCTGTGCATCATCGTCGCTGTTGCTGCCCAGCTCAGGATGAAAAAGGAATATATCGCCGTCTTCTGCGCGGCCGCGGCCGCTGCGGCGCTGCGCGCCGGTGGAATGTAACCCTTCGGGTCCTAGGGAAGTTCCTCGCGCGCAGATTCGGCGGTGTGTTCGGGGCTTTGGGACGCATCGATCTCCGCCCAGGTCATCGTGCCGATGTCGTAACCCAGTTGCGTGTCGACGACGTCTGCGGTCGCGTCTGATGCATCGCCGGTGCGATGGGAGACCCGGTCCTTCAGCGTTTCGCCCGGCGCGGTCAGCCAGAGCCCTGTGAACCCCGCCTCGATGCTGCCGGCGATCCGCCTGATCTTGTCGCGCTCGCTCTCTGCTGCAAAGACCGCATCGAAGATCGCGGAGTGCCCGGCGGCAAGGACGCTCTGGAGGGCGTTGTCGATTTCCGCGTAGACGCGGCGCGAGGCTTCCAGCGTGTAGGCGTCCCTGGGAGCGGCCTCGTCTTCCGGAATATCAAGCAGCCGCTTGCGCATGACATCCGTCCTGAGAACCCGGGCGCCGGGCGCGCGTCCGATGTCGGGGGCCAGCTCGTAGGCAAGGGTGGTTTTGCCGGTGCCCGAGAGCCCGCCGATCGCGACGAGTTCCGGCCGGGATGGTTCCAGAAACGACTGCGCAAAACCGAAATAGGTTTGCGCGAGGGTCTTGTGCAGATCGCTCTGCGCAGGGTCGCTTTGCGCAAGCGCCGCGCTTGCCGCAATTTTCGAGCGGATCGCCGCCCGCATCATCAGGTAGAACGGCAGCGCGGCAAGCCCCTCGGCATGCGTGTCGAGCCGGCTCAGGTCCAGGTACCTGTTGAAGACACGGCTCGCTGATCTGGATTGTCCGCGCTCCCAAAGATCCATGAGCAGGAAGGCAAGGTCGTAGAGCACGTCGCCCGTTGCGATCGCGTCTGAAAACTCGACCGCGTCGAACAGCACCGGCTCGTCGTCGATCAGCACGATATTGCGCAGGTGTGCGTCGCCGTGGCAGCGGCGGATCAGCCCCTTCTCGCCGCGCTTCAGGATGAGCTCGCGCAGCGTGGCAAGCAGATGTCTCGACTGTTCCGTGAGATGGCGCACCTCGTCGACCGGAAAAAGATCCGGATGTTCGTGAAAGGCTGCCTCGTTCTGGTCGACATAGCTCGCCAGTTCGTCGAAGAAGCCGATGCCCGAACGTTCGGGCGCGGCTGCGTGCGCGGCCACCATCATCCGAGCCAGCTTGTCGGAAAGGTCATCGGGAAACCGCGTCTCGCCAGCGAGGATGTCGAGTTCCCCCCGGCGTTCGAAGCGGTTCATCACCACAACCCAGTCCACGGTTTCGCCGGTCCCGCCAAGCGCAAGACGGCCATCCGCGGCCCGGGTCACCGGGACGGCTTCCCGGTAGATTTGCGGTGCGTTTGGCCGGTTGAAGGTGATTTCCGTCTTGCAGGCCGCTTCGCGCAGCGCAAGCGTAGAATAGTCGAGAAACGGGTACCGGACCGCGCGTTTCATCTTGTAGGCCCGGTCGCCGATCAGAAAGATCACGTTGGCATGGGTATCGATCCGTTCGAAGCCGGGCTGCTGCGGGGCATGCGATCCCATCTCCTCGAAGAAATGAAACACGCTGTTCTGCGATTGATCCATGGCCGTTCCTGTGATGACGCGTGCCGACTCTGCCCCATGCGATGGCCTTGCGGTTTGATTCTTCTCAATGTGCGCATGGGGGAATTGGCAAGAATGGGTGCACGTTCTTTACAGGAGGAATCGATGACTGACTATCCGGCGCTGAGAAAGATCAGGCTGAATCTCGCAAGGACCCGGGACTTTCCTCAAGGATCTGCAAGACACGGATACGAGTTCACGGCACCGCTTGACGAAACAGGTCACATCGACGCGACGCTTTGGAAGAAGGAACGCGATCACTGCCGTGTGCGCCGTTTCTGGGGCGCCGAGGAAGAGGAGATCGGTCATCTGATCCATCGACCCGGCGGGTCCTGGGCCTTCCACTACGACATCGACGGCGATGATGACGACGAAGCCGGCTACCGCTTCGGTGCGCACACCTTCAATCCCGGCGAATACGTCTCCATCAAGGACGAAGACGGCGACATGCACACGTTCCAGGTCGTCACGGTCTTGCCCGTCTGACGGGTAAGGACCTGGCAGCCATTTGTTCTTCCGCAGGGCGTTCCCTCCCCGGGACGTCGCAAGCCCGGGTGGGGAGGTTTTGTCTCCCGGTCGCCACTCCTCAGTCGGTCATTGCAGGACTTGATCCTGCAATCCATGCCGATTGCTCTCCACACGGGAAGCCTGTCGAGTGGCGCCGTCACGGCATGGATGCCATGGTCACGCCATGGCATGACGCGGGGGAGTTTGGCTGCACCGACCATCTCTCTCAAGGGCGGTCGATTGAAGGCAGTCATAACAGTATCAATCCATTCTGGAATGAACCTATTTCAAATAAATCTGATTTCACGCTCTGACAGCAGCCTGTTTGTTACGCTATAGAATGACTGGTGGAATTCGAAAGCATCAGGATGGGTGACATGGACCGTAAAACCGGCGGGGAATTGTTGGTGGGCGCGCTGGAACGGCACGGAGCTGAACGGGTCTTTTGCGTGCCCGGCGAAAGCTATCTCGCCGTGCTCGACGCGCTGCATGATGCGTCCATTCCCGTGACCGTGTGCCGGCAGGAAGGCGGGGCCGCGATGATGGCGGACGCCTACGGCAAACTGACCGGCAAACCCGGCATCTGCATGGTGACCCGCGGTCCGGGCGCGACCAACGCGTCGGCCGGCGTTCACATCGCCGCGCAGGACTCCACGCCGATGATCCTGTTCATCGGCCAGATCGAACGCGGCATGCGCGAGCGCGAGGCGTTCCAGGAAATCGACTATCGCCAGATGTTCGGCGGTATCGCGAAATGGGTCGCCGAGATCGATCAGGCCGACAGGGTGCCTGAAATGCTTTCGCGGGCGTTTCACGTGGCGACCTCGGGCCGGCCAGGCCCCGTTGTACTCGCGCTTCCCGAGGACATGCTTGTCGACACGGCAGCGGTCGCGCAGCCGCCCGCGTGGGAGCAGGTGGAAACCTATCCGGGACTGACGCAGATGGCGGACCTGCAGAAGCGCCTGTGGGCCGCCGAGCGCCCGATTGCCATTCTGGGCGGAAGCCGCTGGTCGGCAGACGCGGTCGCCGCCTTCACGCGCTTCTCGGAGCGGTTCGAGCTCCCGGTGGCATGTTCCTTCCGGCGCCAGATGCTGTTCGATAACCTCCACCCGAATTATGCGGGTGACGTCGGCATCGGGATCAATCCGAAACTGCTCGCCAGGATCAAGAACGCGGATCTCGTGCTTCTGGCGGGTGGCAGGCTTTCCGAAATGCCGAGCCAGTCCTACAGCCTTCTGGGCATTCCATCCCCGGAACAGACGCTCGTGCATGTCCACGCGGACGCAGAGGAACTCGGACGCGTCTACCGGGCCGATCTTTCGATCAACGCCAGTCCAACCGCCTTCTGCAAGGCAGCCGAAGGCTTGCAGCCGCCGAACGAGATCGGCTGGGCAGGCGCGGCGGAAGATGCGCATCGGGATTATCTGGATTGGTCCGGCGCTCGTCCCGAGATCCCCGGGAGTTTGCAGATGTCGGCTGTCATGGACTGGCTGGAGAAGAACCTGCCGGAGGATGCGGTCTGTACCAACGGGGCGGGAAATTACGCGACCTGGCTGCATCGCTTTCATCGCTTCCGCCGGTACGGCACGCAGGCGGCGCCGACATCGGGCTCCATGGGCTACGGACTGCCGGCCGCGGTTGCCGCCAAGCTGATGTTTCCGGAGAGGGAAGTGGTGTGTTTTGCCGGCGACGGCTGTCTTCAGATGACGATGCAGGAATTCGGAACCGCCTGCCAGGACGGCGCCAACATCATCGTGCTCGCCATCGACAACGGCATGTACGGCACGATTAGGATGCACCAGGAAAAGACCTATCCCGGCCGCCCGTCGGCAACACGGCTGATCAATCCTGACTTCGCCGCCTTGGCGCAGAGTTACGGTGCGTTTGGTGCGCGCGTGGAAACGGCGGAGGACTTCGGCCCCGCCTTTGTGGCCGCACGCGCATCCGGCAAACCGGCCATCCTGCATCTGATGCTCGATCCGGAGGCGATCACCCCCGCGGCGACGCTGAGCCAGCTGCGCAGCGCGGCCGAAACACATCGCTGACGGGACTTGCGCTCAGATCTCGGCGGCTTCCTCTTCCGGGGCGTCGGTTCTGAGCTTGCTCTCGTCGATGCTGACCGCGACGATGAAGCCGACAATGGCAACGGCGAGGCCGAACCAGAAGGCTGCGTGGAGACCTGTGGCGAAGGACTCGCGCACCGCGTTCACGACTGCATCTGCTTCATTGCCCGAAAAGCGCCCCGTGATCGCCTTGACCGCCGGATCTTCCAGCGTCCCGGCGGCCAGCACGCGCACATCTCCTGCCGGCAGGGTGACGCTGGCCGCAGCGGTGACCGCTTCGACCTTACGGACTGCCGCGATGAACATCATCGCCGTCGCGCAGGCAATGCCGATCGCGCCGAGCCCGAGATGGAACATGAAGGAAAGACCGCCGGCAAGCCCCGCGCCCTTGGCACCGACCGCGTTGACCGCTGCCGTTCCCGCCGGTCCGAAGACCAGCCCGCCCCCAAGCCCGACAACGAGCATCACCGGAACAAGCGCCAGGTAGCCCCAGGACGTTTCCAGGAACAGCATCAGGACGCAGCCGAGAATGAGACAGGCATTGCCGGCTGCCATCAGTTTTCGTGGCCCGATCGCGTTGTAGTAGTTGCCGACCAGCAGGTTCATCGTCGCCAGCACCACCGCCAGCGGCAACATGCCCATCGAGCTCCAGAAGATCGACCACCCGAGCACCTTCTGCATGTATTGCGGCAGGTAGAGCAGGCAAAGAAAAAGGACGACGGCCGGCAGGCCGTTGAGCGCGAGCGTTCGCACGAACTGGTGATTGCGCATCATCGAAAGCGGGATCATGGGGTCCTTGACGTGCTGCTCGACAAGGGGGAAGGCGACGAAAAACCCGATGGAACCGCCCAGGAGCAACAGGGTGGGAACCGATAGCCAGCCGTTGTCGGCACCCGTATCCAGGGCGAACAGCAGGCAGAACACCGCGACCGCAAGCACGGCCATGCCGGTCACGTCGACGGCCTCGTTGGTCGCATGGTCCTTTTCGCGATCGATGAAACGGAAGATCAGCGCGGCCGCGATGACCGCGAAGATGGCGTTGAAGACGAAGAAACCGCGCCAGTCCCCCAGTGCGGAGAGCGATCCGGCGATGAACGGCGCTAGCACGTTTCCGGCCGCGACCGTCCCCATGAGGATGCCCATGGCCTTGCCGCGTTCGTCTTCCTCGACCGAAGTGGCCGCCAGGGCAAGAATGCAGGGCCAGATCAGGGCCGACCCGACGCCCTGGGCCGCGCGCGCGAAGATCAGCGTGTTGACATCCGGCGCGAGAATGCAGCCGAGAGAGGCGAGGAAGAAGATGCCGAGGCCGATCAGAACGTAGCGGCGGTGCCCGAGCAGGTCTCCTAGGCGCCCGCCCGCAACCAGCCCCATGGAAAGCGTGAGGGCATAGGCGTTCAGGACCCATTGCGTCGTCGTGATGTCGACCGAGTATTCCTGTTCGATCGGGGTCACCAGTAGCATGGCTCCGGTAAAGTCCGTGCCGATCATGAAGGAGGGTATCGAAACCGCTCCCAGGATCCGCTTTGCCTTGCTGTCCATATAGATCCCCCTTCCAGCAGCGCCGCGCGCTCCCAGACTAAGCCAGAACTCGATCGAAAATCGAGAGACAGTTTCAATCGTCGGCCGGAACGTCTCCGACGGTCAGCGTCACCAGCGCGATGCCCGGATCATCCGGTGACGTCCCAACGGTGAAACCGAGCGCCTGGCACATGGAGATCATCGAGGTGTTTTCCTTCAGAACCTCACCCTTGATGGTCTGGATCCCGTCCACCCTGGCGTAGCGGATGATGAGCTTCATGAGCGCCCACCCGAGGCCGACGCCCTTGAGGTCGGAGCGGACCATCACCGCATACTCCCCGGTCTGGTGATCCGGATCGGCGTGAAGGCGCACGACGCCGAGCAGATCTCCGGATGCCGGATCGATGGCAGCAAACGCGATTGCACGCGCATAGTCGAGCTGGGTGAGCCGCGACAGAAACCGATGGCTGAAATCTCTCACCGGGGCGAAGAAACGAAGCCGCAGATCTTCGGGCGTGATGGTTTCGAAAAACGCTCTGAAAAGCTCCTCGTCCTCCGGCCTGACCGGTCTCACGAAGATAGCGCGATCGCCCTTTAGCGTAAGCGTCTGTTCCCATTCCTGGGGATAGGGAGCGATGGCAAGACGCGAGGCACCCGCTCTCCCCGGGCGCTTTTCAGGGTGGCCGAGCGTCATGCGCGCATCGAGGCCAATGAGGCCGGACGGCAGCGCGACGATCGGATTGATGTCGAGCTCCTGGATCTCCGGAATATCTATGGTGATCTGCGACAGTTTGACCAGGGCCTCGGCGAGTGCCTCCTTGTCGAGAGCAGGCCGGGAGGGGCCGCCGGATAGGAGTTTTGAAATCCGGGTGCGGTCGATTTGTGCCTGCGCCAGTTTGAGGTCGAGCGGAGGCAGCTCGAGCGCGATGTCCCGGCTCTCCTCGATGGAAGTTCCGCCATGGCCGAACACGAGCACCGGACCGAACTCGCGGGTTTCGGCAAGGCCGAGATACAGTTCCATTCCGTGGCGATCCTCTAACATCGGATGAACCGAGATCCCCGCGATCGCAGCACCCGGATAATCTCTTTGCGTGTTTTCGATCAGCTCCTGCGCAGCCGAGCGCACCGCGTCCGGGTTATCAAGTCCGAGACGGACGCCGTCGATCCGGGACTTGAACGGCAGATCGGGGGAGACGAGTTTTGTGACACAGTGTCGGGACGCCTCGAAGAAACCGGCTGACAACTCCGCCGCTTCCTCGGCCGACGCGGCCATGCGGGTTTCCATGATCGGCAGATCGTAGGCCTTCAGAACGTCGCAGACCTCTTCCGGGTTGAGCCAGCTCCGGTCCTGGGCGAGCGCCGCCTCGACGATGGTCCGCGCAAGCGTCACATCGGGCGAAAAGCTTGCCGGCAGGCTCGGCGGCACCGCCATCAGGAATTCACGTGCCTGGGCATCATGTGCCAGATGCATGAGGCTGCGTGCCGCCTCGGCCGGACTGGCATAGTTGGGTATCTTCGCGGCCGTCAGCTCCGCCCGGATCGTGCCGTCGCTGCCGATGAGGCCGGTGACAAGCGCCTTTTTTCGGCCCGTCCGTTTCTTGTCCGTCGCCGAGGCGTTCATGACCGCTTCGGCAATGGATTTCAGGGGGGTGAACGCGCTGGCCGCCTGGAGCACGATCGCGCCGTCGACGGACGGATCCTTGAGCACCGTGGTGATGGCCGACGAGATGTCCTCCGGTGTGACGGTCTCCGTGAGAATGACCGAGCCGCCCGCAGCGGCCGTAACGTCATTGTCCGAAGCGGCACGGCAGACAGGTTCGAGTTGTTTTCTGGTGTCGGCGCTCAGCGTCGCGAACTGTCCGCCGAGATCCTGCAGCCGGTCGACGGCCAGGCTGGCAAGGCTGCGCCCGTTCGCGATCACGGCGATCTCGTTGCATCTCGGTACGCGAATATGGGACAGCGTTTCGAGCGCTTCGAACATCTCGTCGAGGTCGTAGACGCGCAGCAGACCGGTGCGCCGGAAAACGGTTTCATAAACAAGATCGGTGGTTGCCAGCCGCCCGGCATGCGTACGGCCTGATCCCCCGGCATCCAGGCTCTTGCCTGACCGGATGACGATCACGGGTTTGCTGCGCGCAGCCGCCCGGGCTGCGGAGATGAATTTCCGGGGAAAGGCGATCCCTTCCAGGTGCAGCACAATGGAGCGTGTGCGGTAGTCCTGGGCGAAATAGTCGATCAGGTCGCCGAGGTCGACATCGATGCGCGCACCCAGCGACACCACCGCTGAAAACCCCGTATTGTGGGTCTTTGCCCAGGAAAGCGTTGCATTCAGTACGGCGCTGGACCGGGAGAAGAACGCGATGTCGCCCCGCGCCGGGGTTTCCGCACTGAGCAGCGCGTTCAGATTGGAGGAAGGGACGGCGATCCCGAGCGTTCCCGGGCCGATCAGGCGCAGATTGAACTTGCGCGCCGCTTCCCTGCAGGCCTGCATCAGATCTTCCGGCCAGGATTCGTAACCCGGTGAGGGGATAAGAACGGCGCGTGTTCCTCCTGCCCCGAGCTTTTCGATGGTTTCCGGAAGGTCCCCGGCCGGGCCGAGCCAGATCGCCAGGTCCGGCATGTTCTGCAAGTCGTCCAGCGAGTCGACCCTGTGCCCTTCGATGGTGAGGTCCGTCTCCATCCCGACGAGATGAACCGCATGAGCGGGCTCGAAGGAGCGCAGGCAGTCCAGCAGCCTTGCCGTGATCGGGCCGGGATGCCGGCACGGGCCGATCACGGCAATGGAAGCAGGCGAGAAGAAACCTTCAAGATTGCGAATGGTCACGGAAAAGGGCCTTTTCACAAAACGGCGGATTCGCAGCCTAGCGAAGTTTTAAGACAAAAAAAGTGTCCCGCGGGCCGGATTTCATCCGATCCGCGGGTGGATGCCGTGACACAACGGCTCAGTGCGCCATGAGCACCGGAACCGTCATCGCTTCAAGGATTTCACGCGTCGCACCGCCGAACAGGAATTCGCGCATGCGGCTGTGCCCGTAACCGCCCATGACGACCAGGTCGTGGCCGTTGTCGGACACCTGGTTGAGCACCGCGTCGGCGACACCCGTCTGCGGATTGGTGACAACTTCCACCGTGACGTTCATGTTATGCCGCGCAAGGTAGTTGGCAACCTCCGCGCCGGGTTGGCCCTGATCCGTTTGCGCCCGTTTTTCGATCACCAGAACAGTGATGTTGTCGGCTTTCTCCAGAACGGGAAGCGCGGCGTGAATCGCCCGTGTGGCCGTCGAACTGCCGTCCCAGCCGACGAGCACGTTCTTGGGTTGGAAGGCGTTGCTGCCGATATAGGGAACGAGCAGAACCGGGACGCCGCTTTCGAAAAGAACCGTTTCAATGAGAAGTTCCCGCATCGGTTCGGGCCGGTCCGGATTGGTCTGGCCGATGACGACAAGATCGGTGGGCCTGCAGTGAACCAGCACGCTGTCCAGGGGGCCTCCGGTCAGGATTTCCGCGATACGGCCTTCATTGTTGACGGCGGCGAGGCGGGCAAGTTCGTCGAAGTCCTTCTTGGCTTCGTTGGCAGCGGCGATCGCCTGTTCGTGGGCGGCCTGCATGTAATCCACGGGCATGGGTGCTGCGGCGAATGCCGGGACGACGGGTTCAAATGCAAGGGCGAGCCCGGTGACATGTGCATCATGTGTGCGGCCGAACTCCAATGCGTATTTCGCTGCAGGCTGATCGCCTGAAAGGTCGAGAATGGTCAATATGTCTTTGATGGGCATTTGTCCCTCCTTGGGCCGCGGTTTCAGCGCCAGGTCACTGAAAACAATCTAGTGGGACCACTTGAACCGCGTCCTTGACCCGTATCAATCATTTTCTTTCGCAACGGCCGGCTCGCGAGCGGCCGGCTGGCGCGCGCAGGAAAAATACGCGATAAGGTGAGCATGACGAAACGCTGGCTCTTTCTGGCATTGCCGCCTCTTGTGTTTCTGGCTGCGGCCTTTGTACTCGTCCAGCTCTTCATGGATCTGGACGAGGACGGCGTCGACCGCAAGGCTGCGGAACGGCTGACCCTTTATCGCCAGACGATTCTCGGCGAATACCAGAAATACCGCTATCTTCCCTACATGATCGCCCGCGACCCGAGGGCAACCTCCGCCCTGGCCACCGGCAGGCCCGATGAAACGGCGAACCGGTTCCTTCAGGAAATGGCAGACAACTCCGGAGCCGATCTTCTCTACGTGATGAACCGCGAGGGGACGACACTGGCAGCAAGCAACTGGCGCGACGAGCTCTCCCTTGTCGGCCGCAACTATGCCTTCCGACCCTATTTCAAGTCCGCGATCGAGGGCGAGGAGGGGCAGTTCTTCGCGATCGGCGCGACCCTCGGGGAGCCGGGCCTGTTCCTGTCGCGCCCGACCCCGGTTTCCGGCACGCCGACGGGCGTCGCCGTCGTCAAGGTTGACATGCGACCGCTCGAGGCGGCCTGGGCCGAAGGCGGGGAGACGGTTTTCGCTTCTGACGAAAACGGTGTGATCTTTCTCTCCAGCCGGGCGGAGTGGCGCTACAGAACCCTTGCCGAGTTGCCGTCGGCCGTGCGGGAAACGATCGACACGACCCGTCAATACGCTACCCAGGACCTCGACCCTGTCAGCGATCAGCCCGTCAGCATGAGCAAATTGCTCACCATCGACGGCAACGTGTTCCGGCACAACGCGGCCGATGTGGGTCTGCTCGGATGGACGCTTCACTTCCTGGTTCCGCTGGAAGAGACCCGCAAGAGCGTCCTGCCGATCTGGACCGCCGCCGTCGCGCTGTGCCTGGTCTATGCGATCATCCTCCTGGTGCTGCGCGGTCGGCGCCTGCGCAAGACGTCCGTTCAGTTGCGGCAGGAATCCGCGGATCTGAAGGAACTCAATTCGCGCCTTGTCGGCGAGATCCAGGAACGCAGGCGCGTCGAGCGCGAGCTGCTGGAAGCGCAGCGCGGCCTGGCCCGGTCCAACCGGCTCGCGGCTGTCGGGGAAATGTCGGCGGCCGTCGTCCACGAACTGAGCCAGCCGCTTGCCGCCCTCAGGATGTTCGTCGCCGGTACGCGCAAGTTCCTGGACAAGGGCGACACCACGACGGCCGTGGAGAATCTCGAAGAGATCGATTCCATCCAGCTCCGCATGGCCAGCCTCACCCAGGAGCTGAAGCGGTTTGCGCGTCCGGGCGAAAGCCGCATCGAGAAGATCGATCTCCGGGACAGCGTCAAGGCGGCGGAAAAGATTGCCCGTCCGAGGTTCGAGGAAACCGGGGTTGTCCTGAAACTCGACCTGCCCGAGGCGGATCTCGATGTCGAGACGGCACCGCTCAGGGTCGAACAGATCCTCGTCAATCTGTTGCGCAACGGCGCCGATGCCGCGGCAGGCGAAGACGACGGACATGTCAAGTTGGAGGCCGCAGCTGCCGGCAACGAGATCGTCCTCAGGATTTCCGACAACGGGCCGGGCATTCCCGACGATCTTCTGGAGCGCATTTTTGACCCGTTCTTTTCCACCAAGACCAGTTCCGGCGGCATGGGGCTGGGGCTCGCGATCTCCATGCGCCTTGCAGACGACCTGGGCGGCAGCTTGTCCGTCAGGGCGAATACGCCTAAGGGAGCGGTGTTCGAGCTGAAACTTCCCGCCGTGGACAGCGACATGGCCCGGACCAATCCGCCACTCGATCTGGAAAACGAAGCCGCAGAATGACGGGACAACAGGACAGCCGCAAGGTTCTGATCGTCGACGACGATCCTTCCATGAGGGCCGCCTTGCGGCAATGGATCCGGCTTGCCGGATTTGCCACCGTGGAGGTGGCGACGGCTGACGAGGCCATGTCCAGGCTGTCCCCCGAGTTTGACGGCTGTGTCGTCTCTGACGTCAAGCTGGAAGGCGAGGACGGCCTGTCTCTCCTGCGCCGGATCGGCGAGCTCGACGGGGATCTGCCGGTCGTGCTCATAACGGGCCACGGCGACGTGCCGATGGCCGTTGAGGCAATGCGGGCCGGTGCCTATGACTTCATAGAAAAGCCGTTTGATCCGGATCACATCGCCGAGGTCGTGCGCCGTGCAGCGGACAAGCGGGCGCTCGTCATAGAGAACAGGGCGCTCAAGCAACAGCTGTCGGATGGCGCCGGCCTTGAAAGCCGCCTGATCGGGAACAGTCCGGCGATGCATACGCTGCGTCAGCAGATCCTGCATTTCGCCAGGACCGATGCGGCCGTTCTGATCACGGGCGAAACGGGAACCGGCAAGGAAGTGATCGCCCAGGCGCTCCACGATTTCAGCAACCGCAAGGACGGCCCTTTCGTCGCGATCAACGCAGCTGCATTGCCCGAGGCGATGGTCGAGGCGGAGCTGTTCGGTCACGAGGCCGGGGCGTTCACGGGCGCTGACCGGCAGCATATCGGCCGCATCGAGACGGCGCATGAAGGCGTTCTCTTCCTGGATGAGATCGTATCGATGCCGCTCGCGCTGCAGCCCAAACTGCTCCGTGTGCTCCAGGAACGGAAAGTCGACAGGATCGGCGGTGCCAGATCGGTCGACGTCGACATTCGTCTCGTCAGTGCCTCCAACCTCGACCCCCGCGAGGCTGTCAGCTCCGGGCGGTTGCGGGAAGACCTGCTGTTCCGCCTGAATGCCATCGAACTCCACGTGCCGCCGTTGCGCGAGCGTGGGCGCGACAGCCTGCTGCTGTTCGACACGTTCGTGAACCGGCTGGCTGCCCAGTACGGCCTGAATGCACCGGATGTCTCCGCGCGCGACGAAGCTTTCCTGCAGACCTACCCGTGGCCCGGCAATGTCCGCGAGCTTCGCAACGCGGCCGAACGCTTCGTCCTGAACGCGGGCGTCAGTCCGCAGCCGCTGGAAATCCTGGTCACCGGCCACAAGGCGCTTGCCGCACCCAAGGGTTCGGATGGCCTGAAGGCGCTGATGGACGAATACGAACGCAACCTGATCGAAAGTGCGCTGCGCCGGCACAAGGGACGCGTTGCAGATGTGCTCAGGGAGCTCAACCTTCCCCGCCGGACACTCAACGAGAAGATGACCCGCCATGGCCTGACGCGCGATCAGACGGGCATGACGGACATTCCGGAAGGTTGAGCGGAAACTTGCCGACAGCCCGCAGCGATCGGCAAGTTTTTGCCGATTGACCGCCGAATTGACGCTACGTCTCTGGGAAAAAACCCTTCAAATCCGCCGAATTCCCTTATTTGCGCGTGACTGGCACGGAGCATGCTTTAAGCTGTTTGACTTGGAACGGGTTCGCGTGTCGAAACGCGCGCGGGTTCAGTGTCCAAGGATAATGAGCACAATCTCTGGGAGGATTTCATGCTCTTCTCTTTGAAGTCCGCAACCGCAGTTTCCGCGGTCGCGCTTACAGCTATTTTTGCCACAGAAACATTCGCTGCAGACGTAACCTGGAACGTGTCGCTCTGGGGCAAGCGCCGCGCCTTTACCGAGCACGTCGAAAAGCTGGCTGAACAGGTTTCGGCCAAAACGGACGGCAAGTTCGAGATCAAGCTGCATTACGGTGGCGCCCTGTCCAAGTCGCGCGAGAACCTGGACGGAATTTCCTTCGGCGCGTTCGAAATGGCGCAGTTCTGCGCGTCCTATCACGCCGACAAGAACCCCACCCTGACGGTTCTGGAACTGCCGTTCCTGGGCGTCAATGACCTTGAAACAGAGGTCAAGGTCTCCAAGGCACTGTACGACCATCCGGCTGTTCAGGCGGATCTCGGCCGCTGGAACGCGAAGCTGCTGATGCCCTCGCCGATGCCGCAATACAACTTCGCCGGCAAGGGTGAAGTGCCGGCGTCGGTTGCCGACTTCGACGGTATGCGCGTGCGCGCACTCGGCGGTCTCGGCAAGCTGATGGAAGCTGCCGGCGCCGTGCCGACATCGGTCACCGCATCGGAAACCTACCAGGCAATCGATTCCGGAACCGTTCAGGCCGCCGGCTTTGCGCCGCACGCGCATCTGTCGTTCAAGGTGGTTGAAGTCGCGGACTGGTGGACCAAGAACCTCAACCCGGGCACCGTCCATTGCCCGGTCGTCGTCAACGTGGAGGCCTACGAGGCCCTGCCGGATGACTTCAAGGCGGCCCTCGACGCGTCCGTCGATCCGGCTCTCGACCATTATCTGGCGACCTACGCCAAGGTTTACGACAAGTGGTGGCCGGAGCTGAAGGAGCGCGGCATCGTCGAGGTTGAGTTCAGCGACGACGAACTCAGCGCCTTTGCCGCAAAGGCCGGGCCGATCCATGACGCCTGGATCGAAGAGCAGACAGCCGCCGGCCTACCGGCTCAGGAACTGCTCGACATGGTCAAGAAAACCATCGCCGAATAAACCGGCCGACCTGGTTTGCACCAATTGCTCTCCGGCGTTTTCAGGACCGCCGGAGAGCCTTGACCCGGGGCTTTACATTCATGATGACAATTGATCCTGCGGGACGTTCCGGTGAGGAGCGACCGACGACCTACATCCGTTTCAGCGGGCTGCTGGCCCATGTTGAAAACGGGTTCAACCTGATCGCCGCTTTCTCGATCATCGCGCTGATCTTCCTCGCCGTGGCGCAGGTGTTCGGACGTCTCCTGTTCAACACCCCGATCCCCGGCTTCATCGACATTACCGAACAGGCCATGGCGATTTTTGCGTTCGCCGGTGTCGCCTACTGTCAGCGTGTCGGCGGGCATATCCGGATGGAGATCGTGCTTGGCCAGCTTCGCGGGCGTGCGCTCTACATCTGCGAAATGCTCGGCGTGATCCTGATTGCCTTCACCGTCGCGCTGCTGATCTGGGGGGCGTGGTACCACTTCGAGAGATCCTGGAACATCGGTGACAGCACGATGGATATCCGGTTGCCGACCTGGCCGTCGAAACTGGTTGTCCCGGTCGCCCTCAGTGTCCTGCTCCTGCGGCTGCTCCTGCAGATCTACGGCTATGCTCGCCTTGTTGCCGATCCCTCGCGCGAGCCCGTGGCGGTTCCGGTCATCGAGAAGGTCGAGGAAGTCGCCCAGCATGAAATCGAGGAAGCCTTCGGCGAAGACACGGAAGGGGAGGGCTCCAAATGACCCCGTTTGAAGTCGGCCTTCTCATGACGGGCGTCCTGCTCGTCCTGGTCATATTCGGCGTGCGCGTCGCATTCGCCGCCGCCTTCACCGGCCTTGTCGGCCTGATCATTCACTTCTCCATGAAAATGGGATTCGAACGCGGCTTTTTCGTCGCCCTCAAGATGGCGGGCACGATCCCGCATTCCAAGTCCGTCACCTACGCGCTGTCCGTGCTGCCGACCTTCATCCTGATCGGCTTCCTGGCGTTTTATGCCGGCTTCACCAAGCAGCTGTTCGAAGCGGCAAAGCGCTGGCTTGGCTGGTTGCCGGGCGGCATGGCGGTCGGAACCGTCTTTTCGACGGCAGGCTTTGCCGCCGTGTCCGGTGCATCTGTCGCGACCGCCGCCGTGTTCGCACGCGTGGCCATTCCCGAAATGCTCGCCGCCGGATACTCAAAGCGCCTGTCGGCGGCCGTCGTTGCCGCGGGCGGCACGCTCGCCTCGCTCATCCCGCCGTCCGCCATCCTCGTGATCTACGCGATCTTGGTTGAGCAGTCGGTCGGCAAGCTGCTGATCGCCGGGTTCCTGCCCGGTGTCTTCTCCGCACTGATCTACGTTGCGATCATCGTGGCGGTGTCGGCCTGGCGGGGCGACGCACCGGCGGTCAAGGGGTTCACCTGGGCCGAACGGCTCGAGAGCGTACCCGGAACGCTGCCGATCATTGCCGTGGTCGCGATCATCTTCTGCTCGTTCTTCTTCGGACTGGCAACACCCACGGAAGCCGGCTCGCTGGGCGCGTTCGTGGTTCTCGTCGTTGCCTTTGCCAAGGGCATGAAGGCAAAGCAGCTCGGGCAGGCTCTGCACGAAACCGCGAAGCTCACCGTGATGATCTTCACGCTGATCTGGGGCGTTCTCGTCTATGTCCGGTTCCTGGGTTTTGCCGGGTTGCCCGATGCTTTCCGTGACTTCATCGTCGGACTGGAATACTCGCCCTGGATCGTCATGATCTGCATTCTGCTCGCCTATGCCGTACTCGGCATGTTCATGGATGCGATCGGCATGCTGATCCTGACACTTCCGGTCGTCTATCCGGCGGTGATCGCCCTGAACGGCGGCGAGGGTGTTTCGGCCGCGGACAGTGCCTTCGGCATGTCGGGCGAGGCCTGCGCGATCTGGTTCGGGATCCTGGTGGTCAAGATGGCGGAGCTCTGTCTGATCACGCCACCCATAGGACTGAACTGTTTCGTGGTCTCGGGCGTGCGGCCGGATATACCGGTCCAGGAAGTCTTCCGCGGCTGCATTCCGTTCTTTGTTGCCGACGTCCTGACCATTGCCGGTCTGCTGGCATTCCCCTCGATCATCACGATCCTGCCCTCCTTGATGGGCTGAAGCGGGGAGGTGAAGACGCGGGCGATGTTACCCGCATCGCCGGTTTGACCAGAAAAATGCCGCTGGAGGTCCTCTCTTCCAGCGGCATTCTCGTTTCAGGGGTGGAACGTTCGCCCATCGCCGCGCGAACTGACCAGAGGTCGTGTCGCTGTACCGTCATAAGCCCGCTGGTGAGGACCACCGGGTCGTTTCGACGTTGTGAAAGCGGAGCCTGGACGACCGGACCTTGAGATTTCTTACAGCCGCCGTTTCAGGAGACTGATGACCTCTCGCGTGGTTGCGAGGTCAGCTGGCGAGAGGCCTTTGGAGAGATCATTTACCCAGGGGACTTGTAACGCGATTGCGGCTTCGAACAGGTTTTGGCCCTTTGCGGTCAGTGTGACGAGGTGCGCTCGTTTGTGATGAGGATTTGGCTGGAACTCGACAATTCCTTCCTTTTCCAGTTCATTCACGATCCGTTGAATGCCCTGTCGGTGAACGCCCATGGTGCGCGCATGCCACGCCACCGATTCCGGCCTCTCGGCATATGCGATTGCTCCAAGGACTTGCCAGCGTGCGCTTGTCAATCCGAGCTCCGCAACAAGCCGGTCCCCGGCAAGTTGTAGTCGACCGTTCAATCGAAACACGTCCAGGATCAGCGCCGTCACTGCTTCTCCGGACTCTGTCCATTTCTCTTTTTTCATGTCGACTGATTATTGCATTGACAATGCGTTGTCAAATTGCTTAATGAATTTAAATTGACAACATATTGTCAAATATCAAAATCACTCAAGGAACAAATTGGATGGTCAACTTCAAACCTCTCGATCCCGAGTTTTCGATTGAACAACAACTGGGCGTTGGCGCCGGGCCGGTCGTCTTGGTCAACCTGTTCACTGTTGATGTTGCTGATCAGGAAGCTCTGGTAGAGGCCTGGAAACAAGATGCGCTCTGGATGAAGAAGCAGCCGGGCTACATCAGCACGCAACTGCACAAGGCGGTTGGCGAAAGCAGCATGTACCTGAATTACGCCATCTGGGACTCGGTAGCCGACTTCCGAACGGCATTCTCGAACCCGGAATTTCAAAATGCGCTGAGCCACTATCCGTCGAGCGCTGTCACGGCGCCGCATCTGTTCGAAAAAATTGCCGTAACAAATTGCTGCACGGCCTGAGTGAACTCTCCGCGAAGAATCGAATAGGAGGAACGAAGTTGAAAAAACGCGTTCACGCAATAGCAGGCGGCATCGGCTTTTTGATGGTCTTCCTCTTCTGGACGTCCACCGTGATCAGCGAAGTGTTCGCAAGCCACGAGTCGGTTGCAGCCGTCAAAGGATTGATCCTCGTGGGTATGCTCGTTCTTGTTCCTGCGATGGCGATCGTCGGCAGCTCGGGGATGGCAATGGGCAGGAGACGAAAGGATGCGCTGACGCAAGCCAAGAAGAAACGTATGCCCATCATTGCACTGAACGGTTTGCTGGTCCTGGTTCCGGTCGCCTGGGTCTTGGCTCAAAAGGCCGCCGCTGACGAATTCGATGGCACCTTTTACGTCCTGCAGGGAGTTGAACTGATCGCCGGTGCGGCAAACCTTGCCATGATGGGATTGAACATTCGCGATGGCCTGAAACTGACCGGGAAACTCGGTCGTTCACGTTGAGACCGATACCGTGAACGAATTTTCGCGGCCTTGAAAGCTTTAAGAAGCTGGCATGCGAGCTTCGCGCTGGATGCCAGCTTCGTCTCGCTTTGCTGACCTAAAGCATCAATAGATCAGCGTCTTGTGGGCGACCGAGAGCGGTCATCCGCATTTTAGGAGTGCGCCCGCTCTGGGTCAGTCGAAGACATGCGCCTGGCTGCGCGCGGTATCGAACCTGTTCGGTCCGGGCGTTCCCGGGAAGAACCCGTTGGCGATGAAGATCCAGATGGCATAGAATGCGCCGATAATCGGCACGAACATGATCAGAAGCATCAAGCCCGATGCATCCCGGTCATGACTGCGCCGCACCTGGATCGACCAATAAGACACGGTCGAAATCAGCAACAATCCCATGCAGATCAGTGCGGTTGTTGAACCGAACAGGGCGCCGAAAACCATCTGCGCATGTTCGTCCTCCGGGACCGTGCCCTCCAGCGCCATGACCTGCTGCAGCTCGGAAAACTGGGACATGAACAGCGTCACGAGCAGGATGATGTCCATGACCCAGCGCGCGGTGCCGATTGTCCAGTATTCCATCCGGCCCATGCGCCCGTGGAAGCTGAAGAAGATCGAGAGGAAGCCGGAGAGCGCCTTGCCGATGGAAAAACTGTCGCCATCGTCGGTATAGACCGCACCTCCGCCTGCGCCGGCATAGGCCGGCATCGCCGCGCCCGCATAACTGGTTTGCCGGTCACCGAATTGCGGAACGGATTGATGAGCTCCGCGCTTTCCGAATTGTTTGCGCTGCATTTGACTGCCCCGTACAAAAGCCTATGGCAAGATTGCGGACAATATACGCAGGACAACTTAAGATAGGGGTAAGGGAACTGGTTAAACGAATGCTAAGCCAAAAGAATAAAAGCGCCGTGTTTAATCTTGTCTTGCCGGTTTCTGTAAAATTTCTTGTTTGAATTTGTTCTCTGTCAGAAGAGATCGCCCTGATCTTCCGGAGTGACCTTGGGCGGCGGTGTTTTATTTGCCCTGGGCTTGGTCTTGCGCGGCGCGGCTTTCGCGTCCTTTTCCCCTGCAACGGCAGCGATGCGTCCGTCGGCCAGTTCAATGCCAATCAGGGCGCCGGGCGCGATGGCCGCCGCGGAGCGGACGGGGTGCCCGCTCTCATCCCGCACGACGGCATAGCCGCGTGCAAGCACGTCCTTGTAGGACAGCGATTTGAGCAGTTTCTGCAGGCCGTCGAGCTTCGATTTCTCCTGGGTGACGCGGGCAAGATAGGCCCGGTCGAGCCTTTCGGAGAGACCGGCCATGCGTTCCCTGCCCAGGGTCGTCTGCTGTGACAGGCGCGCGGGTGTCAGGCGCACGGCCTGCGCCTCGAAGGCCTGTCGCTTCTGCCCGATCGCCACGGAGAGCGCGCGTTGCTGCCGGTCTCCGGCCTGCTCCAGATCCTGCCGCGCCTTGGTGCTGAGCCGCGACAGAAGAAGCGGCGACAGGCGGCTTGCCAGGCCTTCAAACCCTGACCGGTGGTTCCGGGTGCTGACGATGAGAGCCCGTTCAAGACCGCTTGCCAGGGAATCGAATTTCTGCCGCGGCAGGGCGAGCAGGTCCTGCGGGGCGGGCAGAGCCGCGCTGGCGGCCCTCAGCTCGGTTCGCCGGCCTGTCACGAAACGGACGAGCCCGGAATTGAGGCGCCTCGACCGGTCGTCCACCATCGCCATCAGGTCGGCCTTGACCGGCACCGCGATCTCCGCCGCGCCGGTCGGTGTCGGCGCGCGCACATCGGCAGCAAGGTCGATGAGCGTCCAGTCGGTTTCGTGACCAACGGCGGAAATCAGCGGGATCGCACTCTCCGCCGCCGCCCTGACCACGGCTTCCTCGTTGAAGCCCCACAGGTCTTCGATGCTGCCGCCCCCGCGTGCGACGATCAGAACGTCGGGCCGCGGCAGGGCACCGCCGTCTTCGAGCGCATTGAAACCACGAATACCGTTGGCGACTTCCGCGCCGGACGTTTCTCCCTGAACCCGCACTGGCCAGACCAGCACGTGCAGCGGAAACCGGTCGGCTATCCGGTGCAGGATGTCCCGGATGACGGCACCCGTCGGCGAGGTCACCACACCGATGACGCGCGGCATCGGCGGCAGCGGCCGCTTGCGTTCTTCCGCGAACAGGCCCTCCGCCGCGAGTTTCTTCTTGCGTTCCTCCAGGAGGGCCATCAGCGCACCGGCGCCTGCCGGTTCAAGCGCATCGATGACCATCTGATATTTCGACTGGCCGGGGAACGTCGTGATCTTGCCCGTGGCGATCACCTCGAGGCCCTGCTCGGGCTGGATCTTCAGCTTCGAGGCAACCCCGCGCCAGATCACGCCGGACAGGACCGCCCGGTCATCCTTCAGGTCCAGGTAGATGTGCCCGGAGCCTGGTCGGGAGATCCGCCCCAGTTCACCGCGCACGCGCACGTAGCCGAACGTGTCTTCCATCGTCCGTTTGATGGAAAACGAGATCTCGGAAACGGAAAACTCGGCGACGTTGGATGGCGTTTCGCTCACGCGGGTGATTCCTCTGTTCGTTCTGAAAGTGGCCGCTCGCGAGACAAGGGTCAAGGTGCGGGAGTTTCGTCGAACAATGCAGTTGGGGATGCCGAGACATGGGCAAGGAGGGCGTCGACGGTGTCGAATACCTTTCCCTCGCCGAACGCCGCGATCAACTGAAGACGGCTGTGCGCGGTCGGATCATCGAGCATGTGCGCAAAGAGGAGTTCGATGTGCCTTGCCTCAAGCTCCGTCTGCAGCGTCTTGAGTGTCTCCAGCGCGGTGAAGTCGATGTCGTCCACACAGGAGGTGTCCATGCAGAAATACCTGAGACCGGGCGTGTCTTGGCCGCTCAGTTCTCTGACCTCGCTCGCCATGCGATCCGCATTGGCATAGTACATTCCGTGCGTGAAACGGTAGATCATCAGGCCGGGCGCCGCGCGTGCCCGTGTCGCCAACGGACTGGCGCTCCAGCCGTCCGGGGCTGCGCGCGTCAAAAGCACATTGACCGGGCGGTAGCCGTGCCGGGTATGCAGGATAAGCGACAAGACGATGGCAAGTACGATGCCGGGACCGACGCCTGCGAATACGACGACAAGAATGGTTGCCGCACTGACCCAGAATTCCGGACGCCGCTCCTTGTAGATTTTCTTCATCCCGTCCAAGTCCATGAGATCGAGGCCGATCTTGAAAACGATGGCGGAAAGGGCCGCTTCCGGCAGAAAGGCAAGCAGGCCGGTAAAGAAAAGCAGGACCAGCAGGACGACAAGCACCGTGACGAGCATCGCAAGCTGGGATCTGCCGCCGGCGCTTTCCACCATCTTGCTTTTTGTCGGGCTTCCGTTCACCACGAAGGTCCCGGTCAGACCCGCACCCAGGTTCGCAAGCCCGAGCGCCCGCAGGTCGGCGCTTTCTGCAAGAGGCTCGTCATATCTGGTCGCGTAGGCCCGCGCGGTTGCCGCGCTCTGAGCCAGAATGACCACGAGCATCGCAAGTGCGGTCGGCCCGAGCTGCAGGACAAGACCGGGCGACCAGTCAACGTCCGGGAGAAAAAATTCCGGCAGGCCGGCGGGAACGCGCCCGACGACGTCAAGATGCGATGCCAGATCGAAATGCCAGCTCGCGAACGTGGCAAGAGCCAGTGCGACGATGGCCCCCGGAATCGATTTGAAGAACAGCTTGAGGCCGAAAATGACGGCCAGCACGCCAAGCGAAACGGCAAGGGCGTAGACGTTGACATGCGCCGGCACCGAAGCGGGGTGTTGCCATAGCGCAAGAGCGCCCGCATCCGGCAGTTTCACCTCGCCCATGCCTGCAATCGAATGCGCGGCAACCTGTATCCCGACGCCGGTCAGGAACCCCGTGAGCACGGTTCGCGACAGGAAATCGGCCATGAAGCCGAGCCGTGCAGCACTCGCGACCATCAGGAGAACGCCAACCATGAGTGCCAGCAGGCCCGCAAGGGCGACATAGTCTGCGCTGCCTGTCGCGGCCATTCCTGCAATGGCCGTCGCAAGGATCGCGGCCGTAGCCGAATCGGCGCCGACGACGAGATGGCGCGAAGATCCGAACAGCGCGAACAGGGCCATGGGCACCAGCAGCGTGTAGAGACCGGTTATCACGGGTGTCCCGGAAATCTTCGTGTACCCCATGACTTCCGGGATCGCGATCGTCGCAAGCGTGAGACCTGCCAGAATTTCGGGGATCAATCGTGATGTCCTGAGCGGAAGCAGGCCTGCGAGGCACCAGTTGGTCACTTTCAAGTCCATGCAATCGATCCGGGCTGCGCGCATGAAGGGCAGGGTGCGATACGTTCTGAAAGACAAGGAGCTAAAGCCGCGCGTCCCCCTGCGCTTTGTGAAAATCGTATCCCTGCTTCCCTGTCCTTCCAATCGAAATATGTGCAGTTCGCTCCCGGCTGGATCTTCCGCCTTGAAACACTCACATTCGAGGGCGTACTAAAAACAATGGGAAAATACGAGTTCAAGATGCAGCGGCTGTTCTTGAGGCACATTCTCGCTGAAGGAGCCCGGATCGAGGCCGACCGGGGTCAGGCGAACTATCTGATCAACGTGCTGCGGATGAAGGATGGCGATTACATCCTGGTGTTCAACGGCAACGACGGCGAGTGGCTGGCGAAGATTTCCAGCAGCGGCCGCCGCGAATGCGCCTTTCAGATCATGGAGCGCACGCGCGAACAGACTGCGCACAATGACCTGATCTATCTGTTCGCACCGCTCAAGCATGCGCGGCTGGACTACATGGTGCAAAAGGCAGTCGAAATGGGCGTCGGCAGCCTGCAGCCGGTCATGACGCAGCACACCCAGTCGAGCCGCATCAACCTGGAACGCATGGAAGCCAATGTCATTGAAGCTGCCGAGCAGTGCGGTGTCCTTTCCATCCCCGAAGTTGTCGGTCCCCAGCCGCTCAGGGAGGTGCTGGCCGAATGGCCCGACATGCACCCGGACCGGCGCCTTCTGTTCTGTGACGAGGCGGCGGGAACGCACAATCCGCTGTTGACGCTCGCGCAGATGAAAGAGGCGGGGCCCCAGCCGCTTGCTGTTATAGTAGGTCCCGAGGGAGGCTTTTCCGAAGACGAGAGAGCGCAGCTCCGGGCCCTCGACTTCGTGACCGCGATCCCGCTTGGCCCGCGTATCCTGCGGGCGGATACCGCCGCCGTCGCGGCCTTGACGATCATTCAGGCGACGGTGGGTGACTGGAGATAGAAATGGGGCCGGAGAGGCGCCTGCCGGACAAAAAAGCCGACAACGGCGCCGGCGGGCTGACGGAACATCTGCAAGGGGACATCGCTGCGCAGTCGGAACCATCTGCGGCGGCCAAACCGTTTCGCCTGCCCGTCGGCATCGCTCTGGGTCTCGTCTTCTCCGTTTCCCTCGTGGTCTTGTGCGGTATCATCATCGCGTTTCTGGCATCCTCCGACCGCAACATCGCCAAACGGCTCCTGAACGAACAGGCGCGTGCCGTGCTGAAGGGGCACGAGGAAGTCCTGCACAATTTCTTCACGCGCCAGGAACACCTGTTCCAATCGATCGCGAGTCATGCCGCACAGTCGGGACGCCGGATGACGTCCTCCGACCTGACGCCGTATCTGGAACTGCTTCCCGAGGGTGTGAAGCTTGATCTCGGCCGCGCAGTCCTGGACGAGGCGCCCGCCGACCGGTTGCCGGAGGCCAACTGGTCGGAGTTCAAATACCGGCAAGGCTTTTCAACCGCGGTCCGGGAACTGGAAATCGACCTTGGAAACGGCCAGATCCTTCTCGGATATTTTCCGCAAACGGTTTTTGCCCGGCTGGCGCGCGAAATGTCCTGGGATGAGCGGCAGCGGATCTTTCTCCTCGCCGGTCCGGACAGGGCAATCGCGGTTGACGGTGTGCCGGAGGAACGGTTTGCCGCGTCTCCCGGCGCGGTCCTTCCGGATCTTGGCGGCCTGAGCGGCACACCGCTCCGCCTGCTCTGGCACGATCAGCCGCGCGGGCGAGAGCTCGGTGAAGGCATTGAGGGCAGACTGTTTCCGGCTGACGGGGGCATGTACACCGCCATATACGGCGAGGTCACGAGCGGACCGGCCAGCGGCTGGATCGTCGGCACGCTCTACCGGGCAGATGAATTCGGAGCGGTTCTCGACCAGACTTGGGTCGTGCTCTACGTGGCTCTCGGCGTCTTGATCGTTGGCGCGATCCTGTCTTTCCTGGTTGGCCGCATGCTGGGCCGACCGCTGACACGCCTGGCCATGTCGGCTGCCGAACTCCGGCAACTTAATTTCGACGAAGCGCAGCGTCTGCCGCGCTCCCGTCTTGCCGAACTGGATGACGTCAACCAGGCCTTCAACGGCTCCGTCGGCGCGTTGAACGCGTTTGCGAAATATGTGCCCCGCGAGCTTGTGTCCCGTCTGATCGAGGAAGGCATGACGCGTTCGCGCAACATCGAGCTGCGGGAGATGACGATCGTCTTCGCCGATCTGGCAGGATTTACCGGAAAGGCTTCCCATCTGACGCCGGAGGAGACCGCCAACTATCTCAACACATATTTCGAGACGGTGTCCGAGGCGATCGCCGAAAGTGACGGAACGATCGACAAGTTCCTCGGCGACGGCGTCATGGCGTTCTGGGGCGCTCCGTCCGATCAGCCGGATCATGCTGCGATGGCGATCCGCGCCGTTGCCAAGCTGGCCGAACGGATCAATGCCTCCGGCAGTGAGGACATGCGGGTCAGGATCGGCGTGCATACCGGCAAGGTGGTCGTCGGGGACATCGGAACGACCGCCCGCATGAACTACACTGTCATCGGTGATGCCGTGAATGTTGCCGCCAGGCTCCAGGAACACGGCAAGGAAGTCGATGCAAGCGCCCGCGTGATCGCCCTGGCGAGTGGCGAGACAGTCGCGCAGATTCCGGAAGGTTACGGCGGCATGAGCCTTGGAAAGGTAAAGCTGCGTGGCCGGGACGAACCGCTGACCGTGTTCAGAATCGCGTGAAGCAACCGGGATCGGGTTTCATTGCTTGCATTCTTCCATGAAGCCTCCTAAATCACCCAAGCTCGAGGGCGTTTAGCGAAAAACGCGCCGGATCAATGCGGTATCCAGGTCGATTTCGAATTCCTCCCGGTAACCCGCGCAGACATTTAGGACTGCCTCATGGCCCGCGATACGGTCGATACCACGCCGATTGAAACTGTTGCCGATCTGGCAGCGACCCTTGAGGCGGGATGCAAACCGGAAGACAGTTTCCGGATCGGCACCGAGCACGAGAAATTCGGTTTCTGCCTGGAGCAGCTCTCGCCGATTCCCTATGAAGGCGCCAATGGTGTCGAGGCGGTTCTGGAGGGCATGGAACGGCTGCTCGAGTGGGAGCGGATCGAGGACGCCGGCAAGATCATCGGTCTTGCGGACAACGAGGGCGGCGGCGCGATCTCCATTGAACCGGGTGGCCAGTTCGAGCTGTCCGGCGCACCGCTTGAGAACCTTCACCAGACGTGCCGTGAGGCCAATCAGCACCTGGCGCATGTCCGCCAGATCGCCGAGCCCATGGGTGTCGGCTTTCTCGGGATCGGCATGACGCCGACCTGGACGCGGGAAGACGTTCCGCGCATGCCGAAGTCGCGCTACGACATCATGACCAACTACATGCCGAAGGTCGGCACTCTCGGCCTCGACATGATGTACCGGACCTCGACCATCCAGGTGAATCTCGACTTCTCGTCCGAGGCCGACATGGTGCGCAAGATGCGCATCGGGCTGGCCTTGCAGCCGATTGCCACCGCGATGTTCGCAAATTCCCCGTTCACGGACGGCCGGCCCAACGGCTTCAAGTCCTTCCGCGCGCAGATATGGACCGATACCGACCAGGACCGGACCGGCGATATGCCCTTCGCGTTCGACGACGGTTTCGGCTTCGAACGCTATGTCGAGTGGGCGCTCGACATTCCGATGTATTTCGTCAAGCGCGGCACCACCTATTACGACGTGACCGATACCACCTTCCGCCAGTTCATGAACGGGGCTCTGGAGGGGCGGGTGCCGGACGCCACGCCGAGCCTTGGCGACTGGAACAACCACCTGTCGACATTGTTTCCGGATGTCCGGCTCAAGAAATACATCGAGATGCGCGGCGCCGACGGCGGCCCGTGGCGCCGTATCTGCGCGCTTCCTGCGCTCTGGGTCGGTCTGTTTTATGACGATGGCGTGCTCGATCAGGCCTGGGAACTGGTTCGGGACTGGACGCAGGAAGAACGTGCGGCGTTGCGCGCCGGCGTTCCGAGGACCGCGCTGCAGACGCCTTTCCGCAGTGGCACCGTTCTCGATGTCGCCAAGCAGGTTCTCGCGCTGTCGATGGAAGGTTTGAAGCGGCGGAACCGGTTGAGTGACGGTGATCTCGACGAGCGCGTTCACCTGGCACCCCTGGAAGAGGGCCTGGCGGCTGGCATGTGCCCCGCCGACATCCTCCTGCAGCGCTACGAAGGCTCCTGGAACGGTGATATCACCCAGGTTTTCCGCGAATACGCCTATTGAACGGACGCTGCCGGCAAACGAAATCTGTTCGTTCATCCGGTCTGGCGAAAGGCATCAATTGACCTGACCTCCCGAAAAGGCCACTCTTCTTGGGGACGGCCTTTTGTCTCAAGGCCTTGCCCGGGTCCGAGGGGAGCAATGCCATGATTGGCAGCGATATGGGGATGCCTCCATTTGACGTTTTTTCCTTGTCCGAAGATGTCAGGGAACGCTTCGGATGGTCGAACGATGATCTGAGCAAGGTCATGGAGCAGCTCTTGCCGGCGGCCCTGAACGGCTTCCGCTATTTCGGCAGCGCCGTGCCCGGCTTTGCCGAGTTCCCCGGTGTGCCCTCGTCATTCGGAACCGGCGATGATTCGCCCTTTTCCAGCTTCATGCAGAACGCGTCCGGGACCGCGCTGACGCCGTTCTTCGGTCCGGAGGCCGTCCAGAACGCGCTGGCCGCGCAGATCTCGGGTCTGACCGGCCTTCAGAGCGATGCGATACAAGAGATGATGCCCGTTGCCGCAACGCTCGCGATGGGACAAGTCGCGCGCCCGTTCCTGCAAGGCGAGGCACGGAACCTGCTGGATGCCTATCTGCGCGGATTTGCCCGGGGGCGCCCGAAACCGCAGCCGACGCCGGTCGACTACATGCAGGGCTATGCCGATGCGATGACGGCGTTCTGGGGATCCTTCCTGCAACCGGCAAGCGTTGTCAGCCAACCGGCCGAACACGTCGCGGACCCGGAGCCGGAAGAAGATCTCCCCGAAGAAGACGACGACGTAGCCGAGGAGCAGGCGTCGGAATTCGACGAAATGGTCTCGAGCTGGATGGCGGCCGGACGCGACTTCCAGTCGAACCAGTTCAGGGCCTTCGACAGTTTCTTTGAAAAAGCAGCCCGGGATCTCGACGAGAACAAATAAAAAAAGACCCGCCGGGGGGCGGGTCAGTTTTCGTCAGCAAGGCTTGCCGACAGGGGCTGCAAATCCGGGGACGCAGAAAGAACTCAGGCGGCGATCTGTCCTGGTTTTCCCTTGTGTCCGTCGATCAGGATAAGGGGCTGTTTCTCCAGAACGCTATTGGCTGCGCTGAGATTGAAAGCGCCGCCGAATGTCGTTGTGGTGCTCAAAACAGATGTCGGGTCTCGATAGAACGGTTCGGCCAACGCGCGTCGAACGTCGCTCCGCGTCAGGCCAATGTCCTTGAGTTGTTCGTCGGACCAGTGCGTGAGTTCGTTCACGTGGCGCCGGTTGTTAAACACACGCCATGCACGGGCAGCCATCTGCCCGAGAAGAGCGACGAAGGGGATGCTTGCGAAATGCGTCATGGCAAAAGTCTCCTGTGAGCGGCCGACGGAAGTGTCGGCAGCTTGTTCCGCGCCAGTTGTGGCGATCCTTGTTTGAGGAACATCCTCAAGATGCCAATTCCACAAACATAAATCCAACGAATGTTTGTGATGGAATAGATCAGAATGTGTGATGTGAGCAGGTCGCGCCGGAGATCCGCCGCGTGATGGGGTCTGGGAGAATAATCATTTCACCTTCGAATGGATGTCATGATAAACATGACGATCTCTTATCATTGGGGGGCTAATGCTCGATCTTGATCAGCTGCGGACATTCGTTGCCATTGCCGAGAGCGGCAGTTTCACCAGGGCCGCGGAAAACGTGCACAAGACCCAGTCTGCCGTTTCGATGCAGATGCGGCGGCTGGAAGAACGGATCGGCAAACCCTTGTTTGTCAGGGTGGGGCGGCAGTCCCGGTTGACCGAGCACGGAGAACGCCTGCTTCACTATGCGCGGCGGCTGGTGCAGCTGAACGACGAAACCCTTGCCGCGTTCGACGACACCGAACTTGCCGGCCTCGTACGTCTCGGCACTCCCGACGATTATGCGGATCGGTTCCTGCCTGAAATCCTGGCGCGGTTCTCAAGGTCCAATCCCAAGGCGGAGGTTAGCGTCGTGTGTGCGCCGACCCCCAATCTGGCCGACATGATCGGCGAGGGCGAACTGGACGTTGCGATCATCACCCACGTCCAGAAGAAGGGGCGCAAACACGTCGACCTCGTCAGGCGCGAACCGCTCCTGTGGGTTGCGTCCGCACGTCACGCCATAGAAAACGAATCGCCGCTGCCGCTGGCGCTTGGCCGTGCGACCTGCGATTGGCGCAAAGCCGCGATCAATGCGCTCGGCGACCAGATGCGCGAGCACCGTCTTCTGTATTCGAGCTGGAATTCGACGGCGGTCGGCGCTGCCGTGCTGGCAGGTCTCGCCATATCCGTTCTGCCGGAAAGTGCCCTTCGGTCCGGCATGCGTGTGCTGACGGAAGCCGACGGTTTTCCGAAACTGCCGGATTGTGAAATCGGCATCATGCGTTCCTGGCATAACAGCTCGCGCGTGACCGATGCCCTCGTGGAGCACATTGTTTCGTCGCTCGACAACCTGTCGGTGCCCCACGCGGCCGAGTAACGTGTAGTTCAGAAAATAAAATTAATTCAGTATCTTAAATGAATTCTGCCTAAGTTGAGGCGCGGAAATTCCGTTTGTAATGTAAGAAATTTTGATGTATCTTTGCCAAATCAATTCGAATCTCAAATCATCCGCTTGATATGTGGTTGAACCGCGGAGTATTCCGATGAATCACGCGTTGGACATTGATCAGCTCCGCACGTTTTTAGCGATTGCCGAGCTGGGCAGCTTCACCAAGGCCGGTGAAGCCGTTCACAAGACCCAGTCGGCCGTCTCGATGCAGATGCGGCGGCTGGAGGAACGCGTCGGCCAACCGATTTTCATCAAGGACGGCCGCCAGTCGCGCCTGACGGAAGACGGTCAGCGCCTGGTCGAGTTCGCCCGCCGGATGATCCTGCTCAACGACGAGACCCTGTCTGCTTTCAACGGCAAGAAGGAAGTCGGCCACGTGAAACTCGGCGTGCCGGATGACTACGCGGACCGCCTCCTGCCCCAGGTGCTGGCGGCGTTCAACAGGTTGAACCCGTCGATCGAGGTACAGGTCGAGTGCTCGGGCAGCAGCAAACTGACCGAGTCCATCCGCGAGGGCACGCTGGACGTGGCGATCACCACGTCGAGCGACACAATGGATCTCAGGGGCGAGATCATTCGCCGCGAACCGCTCTACTGGGTGACGTCCACGCAGCATTGCGCGCACACGCAGGACACTGTCCGCCTTGCGCTGGGGCCAGCCTCCTGCGGCTGGCGGCGCATGTCCATGGATGCCCTGGACCGGGCGGGCAGGCGTTACCGCGTTTCTTACACGAGTTCCAGCGCTGCCGCTCTGGTCGGCGCGGTTCAGGCCGGACTGGCCGTGACCGTGTTCCCGGAAAGCGCGATCCGGGATGGAATGCGTATTCTGGATGAACGGGACGGTTTCCCGACGCTCCCCTCTTGCGACATTGCGCTGTTGCGCTCGGACGCAGCGCGTGAAGCGATGCACGATACCCTGTGCAATCACCTGATCGCGGCAATCGGAAATGTCGGCACCTCCGCCGCCCAGCTTGCTGCGGAATAATCCTGGAGCGCCTCAGCGCGCCTTGAGCATCATGATGTTGCCGCCCAGCACGCAGACGAGGCCAAGCGCCGCAATGGCGGTCCACTGATAGCCCTCGAAGATCGTCGACAGCGTGAGCGCCACGACGGGAAACATGACCGTGGCGTAGCCCGCACGGGCGGAGCCGATCCGGCCGAGCAGCGTCAGGTAGGACGCAAAGGCGATCACGGACGAGACAATCGCGAGAAACACCAGCCCGCCGAAATAGGAATAGGACCACTCAACGGCAAAGCTCTGGCCGCGAAGCGCCGAAAACAAGCCCAGAAAACAAGCCCCATAGACCATTCCCCAGGCGGTGGCCGGCGCAACGGCGATGCCCTCTTTCTGCGTGTCCGCAGACACCATGTTGCCGAAGCAGAAGGACAAGGTACCCGCGATACACATGCCCAGTCCCACGGCGGCGTGTGTGTTGAACTCGGCATCCGCGAATTTCGGCCAGAACATGAACGCAATTCCGGCAAAGCCCAGAAAGCCCGCGGCGAGGGCAAGCAGATTCGGGCGCTGACCGAACAGGACCAGGCTCAGGAACAGGTTGAAGATCGATGCCGTTGAGAAGATGACCGCGAGAAGACCGGAGGGTATCTGCATGGCACCGTAGTAGAACAGCGTGAAGTTGGTCGAGAAAAGAAGCGCGCCGAGGCCCGCGAACCTGATGTGCTCGCGCCAACCGAAGGAAAGTGTGTGCCCCCGGAACTTGACCCAGACCATCATGATCGATGCGGCAAGAACAAACCGCCAGAACACGGACACTTCCGGAACAACGGTCGCGACCTGGCTTTTCATGGCGATCCAGCTGAAACCCCAGGCGAGCACCGTCACGGCATAAAGACCATAGTCAGTGGCCGTAAAGCCGTTCGGGTCGCGGCTGATCGCGGAAGAAGCGACGCTCATGAAAACACCATGTCCTGAAAATTCTTGTCTGGAATCTGGCGTGGCACCCGGTTCAGCGCAAATGATTGTTTTTGATGTTTTCATCACAGCTGCAGATGATTAATACCAACCTTAAGAAGTAAGAATCTGTTCGACCGTGACATGAGAGTGTTCCGTAAGGAGCGTGTCGCAGCGCGATGTGGGGCATCGGCCAAGATGCGCAACGCGGCGGCACACTCTCATGGCGCGGCCTCCGGTGGTTTTTCAGGCCCGCCGGCCTGCGTCGCGTCGCTTGACCGGACACCCAGGCCGGCCCGCGCACCGCTCCTTGCCGGCGAACCTGAAAAAAACCATCGAACAGGTTCTTACTTATTGAGGTTGGTATAACGTCTTGTCGATTCGAACGCGGACGCCCCGTACGGAGCTGTTTCAGAAGATGCCTCTGCTCGTGATTGAGAACTATCCGAAGGCCGATCTTGCGGCGTTCGGCAGGAAGGCGGACGCCATGGGGATCGCATACCGGGTCGTCAGGGCCTACGCGGGAGAGACCGTGCCGGACAGTGCCGGACACCACAGCGGCCTGGTGGTGCTCGGAGGCGGGCAGGATGCCCTCGCCGATGCGCAGTACCCGTTCTTGCCGGACGTATGCGCGCTGATCAGGCGCTTTCATGAGGCAAACCGTCCGGTGCTCGGCATCTGTCTCGGCTGCCAGCTGATCGGCCGGGCGTTCGGCGCGGACAACATTCTGGCGCGGCCGATCGAGTTCGGCTGGCATCAGGTGTCACCCACGGCGGCGGGGCGGAACGATCCGGTGCTCAGGATGCTGGGGGAGGGCGGACCGCTGTTCCACTGGCACACTGACACCGTGTCGCTGCCCGAGGGTGCGGTACATCTGGCAAGCAGCGCGATGACGCCCATCCAGGCATTCCGCATGGGGCGTGCGACCTATGCCATCCAGTTTCACTTCGAAGCCGCACTTGAGGACGTCACCGGCTGGTCGCATCACCTCGCGGACGAGATCCTGCCCCATACGCCAGACTGGCCGGAGCGCATGGAGCAAGAAGCGAGGCTGAACGCCGGCGAGGCGGACCGGATCGGAGCAGCTCTTACCGAAGCATGGCTCGCGCTCCTTTGATCGCAGAGACTAGAGAACCAGGTTGTGCCGGCCGACGTCCTTGATGTCGGTCTCCCCGCACAGACCCATGGTCACGTCGAGCTCCTTGTGGATCATCTCCAGAACCTTGGTGACGCCCGGTTTGCCCATCGCGCCGAGGCCATAGATAAAGGCACGGCCGATATAGGTGCCGTGGGCGCCCATCGCGACCGCGCGGAAAACGTCCTGTCCTGAACGTATGCCGCCGTCGAACTGGACTTCGATCTTGTCACCGACGGCGTCGACGATATCGCCGAGGACGTCATAGGAGGCAAGGGCACCATCGAGCTGGCGGCCGCCATGGTTCGACACCACGATTGCGTCGGCACCGATTTCAGCGGCGGTCTTGGCGTCCTCCACATCATTGATGCCCTTGAGGATCAGCTTGCGGTCCCAGTGCTTCTTGACCCACTCCACGGACGACCAGTCGAGGGTCGGGTCGAACTGGCTCGCGGTCCATTCCGCAAGGGAAGTCATGTCGTCGACGCCGGAGACATGGCCGGTAATGTTGCCGAATTCACGCCGTTTGGTCTGCAGCATGTTCAGGCACCAGCGCGGCTTGAAGGCAAGATCAAGCAGAACATGCGGTTTCGGCTTCGGAGGCGTGCTCAGGCCGTTCTTGATATCCTGGTGTCGCTGTCCGAGAACCTGCAGATCGAGCGTCAGCACGAGGGCCGAACAGTCGGCGGCCTTCGCCCGTTGCATCAGGCTTTCGGAAAACCCCCGGTCGCGCATGACATAGAGTTGGAACCAGAACGGGTTCTTCGTGTGTTCGGCCACATCCTCGATCGAGCACACGCTCATGGTCGACAGCGTGAAGGGAACGCCGAATTCTTCTGCTGCCTGTGCCGCCAGGATTTCCCCATCCGCATGTTGCATGCCGGTCAGGCCGACCGGGGCAAGCGCGACCGGCATGGAAACATCCTGTCCGGTCATGGTGCTCTTGACCGACCTGTTGTCGATATTGCGCGCGACGCGCTGACGCAGCTTCTGGCGCTGCAGCGCGGCCTCGTTCGCATGGTAGGTGCTTTGCGTCCAGGAGCCGGTGTCCGCATAGTCATAGAACATCTTCGGGACGCGGCGTTTCGCCAGCGCCTGCATGTCGGCAACATCGGTTACGATTGTCATGGTTCATCCTCCCGGATTGTCAGGATCTTGCAGATTTCTTGAGGGGTTTGACGCGCCTGAGTTCAGCCAGCCGTTCACGCTGATCGAGCTGTTCGGCTTCGCTCAGCGTGCCGCGTACATAGTCGATATGTTCTTCCGAAGCGCGCCGTGCGCCCGCGGGGTCCGCGTTGCAGATGGCGGCCGCGATCGCGCTGTGCTGCTGCAGCAATTCACTGCGCGCCGTGGGATGGTGATAGAGCCGGCCCCGATTATAGAAGACGCCGTTTTCAAGCAGGCGGTAGCACGAACGCAGCGTGTGCAGCATGACGACATTGTGGGCGGCTTCGCCGACCGCATGGTGAAAGTCGACGTCAAGCAGGGCTTCGGCAGTAAGGTCTTCCGCCTCATGTGCGCTGTGCATCTGCCGGACGATCTCTTCCAGGCGTTCGATGTCGGACGGTGCGGCACGCATCGCCGCCTGGGCGGCCGCCTGTCCCTCGATGCCCCTTCGAAACTCGAAATAGTCACTGATCGCGGACGGGTGCCGCGCAATCAGTTCGATGACGGCATCGGAAAAGATCGGCCCGATCAGGTCGCAAACGAAGGTTCCGCCGCCACGGCGCGCCTCGATCAGCCTGCGTTCTTCAAGGATCTTGAGCGCGTCCCGCAGGACCGGCCGCGACACTTTCATCTGTTCGGCAAGGTCCCGCTCCGAGGGCAGCCGGTCGCCTGAATGCAGGACGCCTTTCAGGATCAGATTCTCGATCTGCTCGACTGCGGCATCGGCGGTTTTCTGATGATCGACAGGCTGGAACATGTCCGCGGGGTCCCCGGTGTTTCGGCGCACAATAGGGGCGGTTTCTCAATTGGTCAATTTTTTATCCAATTTGCTGTATCGTGGCGACACCGGCGCTGCCATCACCACCTGTGACAATATTAGACCTTGGTATAACGCGTCCGGTGTGAGCAAAGTAAGCGCAGTCTTCATAGGGGCGAGGCGGGAATCTTGGGACAGGGATCAGAAAACGGGTCGACACTGCCGGCCTTTCGCACATCGCCGATGCGCGAGCGGGTGCTGGGTGAGGTACATGCGCGTCCCTTCCGTCCGCTTGCCGGTCCCCGGACGATCCTGCACTACGCGTTCCTCGCCAATACGGAGGAAGCGGCTGCCGATCAGGCATGGCTGTCGGAGTTCTGCGTTTCCAGGGGAGCACCGGGTCCAGCCCCCGGAACCAGGCACCACACCCTGTCCTTTGGCGGCGGCACCTTGAGCTGGGAGCAGCATGCCGAGTTCATCACCTACACCTGGGACGGGGCGGCACGGGCAGACCGGATTTTCGGCGACCTGCCGGCGGCTCATCCCTTTGGCGCGGCGTTCCGTGCGCCGGGCGATCTTCTGGTTGCCGTCCGGCTGGAACTGCGCGAGCCCGCCGAGGAAACCGACTGGCGCGGCCATTTCGACGAAAGCAGCCTGACGGTGTCGACACTGGAGGACGGCGCGGCCCTTGCGGCAACGGATTTCCGGCAGGACGGCGATGGGCTGACACGCATTCTGGTCTTCAACCGGTCACTGAGCGACGTGCAGGCCGGAGCCGTGGTGCAGCGGCTTCTGGAAATCGAAACCTACCGAACGTTGGCGATGCTCGGCCTGTTCGAGGCGGGAGGCCTGCAACCGGAGATCAGGCGCGCGGAGATCGAACTCGCCAAACTGACCGGGCAGATGAAGGATGCCTCGGCCCTCGGCGCAAACCAGGAACTGCTGGACAAGTTCACCGAACTGGCCGCCGTTCTCGAAGCCGGTGCAACCGCAAGCAGCTTCCGTTTCGGTGCGAGCCGGGCATATGACGAAATCGTCAAGGCGCGGTTCGCAACCTTGAACGAGGCTGCCGCACCCGGTGAGCTGTCCATGTCGTCGTTTCTGGGGCGTCGCCTTGCACCCGCGATGCGTACCTGTCAGGCGATCGAGGACAGGCAGGCGATGTTGTCACAAAAGCTCGCCCGGGCGACAACGCTGTTGCGCACCCGGGTCGATGTCGAACTCGAGCGCCAGAACCGGAGCCTGCTGCAGTCGATGAACCGCAGGGCCCGGCTGCAGCTGAGACTGCAGCAGACGGTCGAAGGCCTGTCGGTCGCGGCCGTCAGCTACTACGTCGTCGGCCTGATCTCCTATCTGGCAAAAGCGGGCAAGGAGGCGGGTCTTCCGGTTCCGAACGCGAATATCACGACGGGTCTCGCTGTCCCGCTGGTCGTCCTTCTGATCTGGTGGGTGGTCCGCCGGATCCGCAAGCATCACGGCGAGCACTGAAACGGCGATCAGAAAAGACGAAAGGCTGGGAAATCCCAGCCTTTGCTTTGGTCCGGTAAGTCAGGCGTGCCGCTATTCGGTCGTGCCGTCTTCCTTGTACTGCGCCAGGTAGGCAATCACGTTGGCGCGGTCTTCTTCCTTCCGCAGGCCGGCAAAAGCCATCTTGCCTTTTGGAATGAGGTCCCGCGGCTTGGTCAGGTAAACGGAGAGGGTTTCCTCGTCCCAGACCTTGCCGTCACCGATTTCGATGAGAGCCTTGGAATACTTGAACCCGTCGATGCGGCCCCAAGGGCTTCCAACGACCCCGTTCAATTGCGGCCCCACCTTGTTCTTCGCGTTTTCGCCAACGGCGTGGCACGCGGCGCATTTCTTGAAGACTTTCTCACCCTTGACAGGGTCGCCCTCGGCACTTGCCTGAGCGGTCAGTGCCAGAAGCGCGCTTCCGGCGATCATCAGCAGACGATGCATACATCTCTCCCTCAATTTGCGTGCAGGAGCACGCACACACACAACAGGATGGAACTCGAAAGTGCAAGTGACGCACGGTCGCATCGGGAGAGATACTAATCCGCATCCGGGCGGCAGCACTCTCAAAAGCGGGTGATCAGCTTGCCTTCGCGTTGCTTGGCAACCGCAGCCAGTCGTCAAGTCCCGCGTCCCAGTAAGGCGAAGAACCGTAGAGCTTTGCCAGGAAGTCGATGAACACCCGGACCTTGGCCGGGAGGAACTGCCGGCTCGGGTAAACGGCATAAAGTCCGACATCCTTGGAGGCGCGGTACTGCGGCAACAGGATTTTCAGTTTGCCTTCGCGCAATTCCGGACCGACGTCCCAAGTCGAGCGCAGGGCAATGCCGACGCCTTCAAGCAGGCATTCCCGCACGACTTCGTTCGAATTGGTCTTGATCGGTGCTTGCGTTCTCACGGTCTCGATGCCCTGCGGGCCGGCCAGCCGCCACGGATCCTGGTTCGTCGCGGCAAGCGTCACATGATTGCTTGCCAAATCTTCGATACTCTGGGGAACTCCGTGTTTTTCGAGATACTCCGGGCTCGCGCACAAGATGCGATGCACGGGCGCGAGGCGGCGGGCGACCAGACTGGAATCCGACAGTTCGGCAATCCGGACCGCCAGATCGTAGCCGTCGCCGACGATATCGACGAAGTCGTCGGACAGGTCGAGATTGACCGCCAGATCAGGGTTTTCGGAAAGGAACCGTCCGAGATGCGGCGCGATGTGCAGCCGTCCGAATGATGTCGGGACGGCGACGCGCAGGTTGCCGCGTGCCTTCGCCGAGCCGCGTGAGACAAAGGACTCCGCCTCTTCCACGGAGGCGAGGATCGCGACGACGCGTTCATAGAAACCCTGACCGGCCTCTGTCATGGCGATCTGGCGTGTGGTCCGCTGCAGGAGGCGCGTTCCGAGCTTTTCTTCGAGCCGGCGGATCCTCTTGGAAACCACGGCCGGCGACAGGCTCATCTCACGACCGGCCGCCGACATGCTGCCCGAGCTGACCACGCGTGCGAAGATTTCCATGTCCGTAAGATTGCTCATTTTCAATCTCTCAGAAAGACAATTATTGTTCAGCGAACACTTCCCAACGCGACCAGACTTGTCACATTCTGGAAAAGCCGATGAACTACCAGCACCTGTTACGACAGGGCGAGCCGACTGGATCAATTTTATGAAAACCGCGAGGAGACAGCCGTGACCGCGATCGCGATGCCTGCACCGGACGAGGACGTTCTTGCCCGCCGTGAGGACATACTGAAAGCCCTTCAGGCAATCGTGCCCGGCGAAGGTGTGATCCATGAAGAACGCGAAATGCGCGCTTACGAGACTGATGCGCTGACTGCCTATCGCCAGTTGCCACTGATCGTCGTGCTGCCCGAAACCGTCGAGCAGGTCTCGAAGATCCTGAAATACTGCCATGACAACGACGTGAAGGTCGTGCCCCGCGGTGCCGGAACGTCCCTGTCCGGCGGCGCGT
The DNA here is from genome assembly GCF_965232425.1 of Roseibium sp. Taxonomy (GTDB): domain Bacteria; phylum Pseudomonadota; class Alphaproteobacteria; order Rhizobiales; family Stappiaceae; genus Roseibium. The sequence continues at coordinate 969,040 of NZ_OZ246971.1, read as the reverse complement.
TGCCGCTTGCAGATGGCGTCCTCCTGTCCATGATGAAATTCAACAGGGTCCTGGATATCGATTTCGACAACCGCGCGGTTGTCGTTCAGCCGGGGGTCACGAACCTGGGAATCACGCGGGCGGTGGAGCACGAGGGCTTTTACTACGCGCCCGATCCGTCGTCGCAGATCGCCTGTTCCATCGGCGGCAACATCGCTGAAAACTCCGGTGGTGTGCACTGCCTGAAATACGGCCTGACAACCAACAACGTGCTTGGTCTGGAAATGGTTCTGATCAATGGCGAGGTGGTTCGCCTCGGCGGTAAGCATCTCGACAGCGAAGGATACGATCTCCTGGCACTGATGACAGGGTCCGAGGGACTGCTGGGCGTCGTGACGGAAGTGATCGTCCGGATCCTGCAGAAGCCGGAAACGGCGCGCGCGCTCCTGATCGGGTTCCCGACAAGCGAAGACGGCGGGCGCTGCGTCGCCGACATCATCGCGGCCGGCATCATTCCCGGTGGTATGGAGATGATGGACAAGCCGGCGATCCATGCGGCCGAGGATTTTGTCAATGCAGGTTACCCGCGGGACGTGGAAGCGCTTCTGATCGTCGAACTGGACGGGCCGGAGGATGAGGTCAATTTCCTGATCGGGCGCGTCGAGGAAATCGCCAGGCAGAATCAGGCGAGCCATGTGCGCATTTCGGAAAGCGAAGAAGAGCGCATGACCTTCTGGGCCGGACGCAAGGCCGCCTTTCCCGCTGTCGGCAGGATCTCGCCGGACTATCTGTGCATGGACGGCACCATTCCCCGCCGCGAACTGCCGAAGGTCCTGGCACGCATGCGCGAATTGTCCGAAAAGCACGGGCTCGGCGTCGCCAACGTCTTTCATGCGGGAGACGGCAATCTCCACCCGCTCATTCTCTACGACGCGAACAAGCCGGGCGAGCTGGATGCAGCGGAAGAATTCGGTGCCGATATCCTGCGCCTGTGCGTGGAGGTCGGCGGTGTCCTGACCGGTGAGCACGGTGTCGGCATCGAAAAGCGCGATCTGATGACGGACATGTTCTCCGACGCGGACCTGAAACAGCAGCAGCGCGTCAAATGCGCCTTCGATGAAAAACACCTGCTCAACCCGGGCAAGGTGTTTCCCGTCCTGCATCGCTGTGCGGAGCTGGGCAAGATGCACGTCCACAAGGGCCAGTTGCCTTTCCCCGACATTCCCCGGTTCTGAGGATCACGACAAATGGATGCGACACTGAAACCGCGGACGACCCAGGAACTCGAGGATGCGGTAAAATGGGCGGCCGCCGAGGAACAGCCGCTTGAGATCATTGGCCAGGGCTCCAAGCGGGGCCTGGGACGGCCGGTTCAGGCCGCACATGTTCTGGACCTGTCGGACATTTCGGGTGTTGACAGCTACGAACCGGCGGAGCTCATCCTCACCGTGAAGGCCGGGACGCCGATCGCCGAGGTTGAAAAACTCGTTGACGAAAACGCGCAGGAACTCTCCTTCGAACCGATGGATTACGGACCCTTGCAGGGTGTCGACGCGGGCAAGGGGACAGTCGGCGGGGTTCTTGCTGCGAACCTGTCGGGGCCGCGGCGCATCAAGGCCGGCGCGGCCCGCGATCATGTTCTCGGAATGGAGGCCGTTTCCGGGCGTGGGGAAATCTTCAATTCGGGCGGCAAGGTCGTCAAGAACGTGACCGGCTACGACCTGCCGCGCGCGCTGTGCGGTTCCTTCGGGACGCTGGCCGTCGCCTCGACCGTCACGTTGAAGGTCAACCCGAAACCGGAAACGTCGGCCTCGTTCGTCCTCACCGGGCTCGGAGACGAAAGCGCCATTGCGGCCCTGTGCCAGGCGATGGGTTCGTCGGCGGAGGTGTCCGGCGCAGCACATCTCCCGGCCGGTGTCGGCGGAGAAAAGAGCCGCACGATCCTCCGGCTGGAAGGCTTCGAGACATCGGTCGACTACCGGTTCAAGGGGCTTCAGCAGCTGCTGAGCGCCTTCGGCTCACCCGAACGGCTTGCCGAAAATGATTCGCGGTCGCTGTGGCGGACGATCCGGGATGTCGAACCGTTTGCCGGATCGAATGCTCCCGTCTGGCGCATCTCGGTTGCTCCGACGCAGGGCCCGAAACTGGTCGAGCTTTTGCGCGGGAAGCTGGATATCGAGGCCTATTACGATTGGAGCGGCGGCCTCGTCTGGGTGTCTCTTGTCGACGGCCTCGTGCACGAGAGCGACATACGCGGCACGTTGCAGGAAGCCGGCGGCGGCCATGCCACCCTGGTGCGCGCTGTTCCGTCTGTCCGCTCCAACATGGACGTTTTTCAGCCGCAGCCGGCGCCGCTCGCGTCTCTGTCAGCGCGTCTGAAAGCGCAGTTCGATCCCAGCGGTATCCTCAATCCGGGACGCATGACGGCGGGCGTCTAGGCACGGACTCATTCATGAGGCCGTACCTAGGGCACGGACCCATAATTGAAGCCGATTTGGCGGCAGAAATGGCAAAATCTCGCGAGGAAGCGTGCGCAGAGCGGGCTTTATGCCCGGTCAAGCGCGGTGACGCTGCGAGGTAAAGCCATTTTGCCGTCCTTCGGATTTGGCCGTTTTGACCATCTGCCACGTCGCGAAAGGCTTGAAAATGAACCACATTTCCTGCGCTTTCGCTCCTCGCAGTTGGTCAAAACGATCCAAACCAAATTGACTTCATTTATGAGGCCGTACCCTAGTCGTATGGCCTTCGCTTCCCCGGTGCTGTCAGCGCGCACCCTGCCAAAGATGTTGCAATTCCGGGTCCGTCGCATAGGGTGAAACCCGTGTTGCCTCGCTTGCGGCGGGTGCGCATGTTTGATGCATTTTTTTGAGCGGAGGTGGGGGAAATGAACGACCAAAGCGATGTCGCCGGGTACATGGAACCGGGCGGCAAGAATGCCACGCTGATCTACATCCTTTATCTCGTGAGCATCATCGTCGGGATCACGTCGATCGTCGGTGTGATCCTTGCCTATCTGAACAAGGGCAAGGCGGCCGAATGGGTGGATACCCACTACGTCTACCAGATCAGGACATTCTGGATCGGGTTCCTGTTCAGCATCATCGGCGTTGTCCTGATGTTCGTGTTCATCGGTATTTTTGTTCTGATCGCAACGTTGGTCTGGGCCATCATCCGCTGCATCAAGGGCCTGCAGCTTGCCGGGCGCGGAGAACCGGTTCCCAATCCTCAGACCTGGATGTTCTGAGCACCGGACACCTGTTTCAAAACCGGTTGATTGCGGGGATGCCCTGTGTTCCGGCACCGGGCATCGGCGGAAACTGCATGGGACAGAATGTCCCTTTTTGCAAAACCCTTATGCCCGAAACGTACCTTGTGCCCCCTAGGGCCAAAGCTTACCATCGCGCGATCTGGAGCAACGGAGAGGGCGCACGGCGCAATGCAGACGAATTTTACCGCTGAGCAACTGAAGGACAGTCATGTTGCGGAGTCAGAGAAAATTCTGCGCAAATGCGTGCATTGCGGGTTTTGCACGGCCACCTGCCCGACCTTCACGCTGCTTGGCGACGAACTCGACAGCCCGCGCGGCCGCATCTACCTCATCAAGGACATGCTCGAGAACGATCGCCCGGCGGATGACAAGATCGTCAAGCATATCGACCGGTGCCTGTCCTGTCTGGCGTGCATGACGACATGCCCGTCCGGGGTGCACTACATGCATCTCGTCGACCATGCCCGCGCGCATATCGAAAAGACGTACAAGCGTCCGTTGCCGGACCGGCTGATGCGCGGCATCCTTTCTTTTGTCCTGCCATATCCGAAACGTTTCCGCTTCGCCCTGATCGGCGCGTTCTTCGGCCGGCCGTTCGCCGGCATCCTGAAGTCGATGGGCGGAACGCTCGCCAGAATGGGGGCCATGCTGGAACTGGCCCCGGCGGCTGCGCCGATACGCGGAGAGCTGGAGGGACCGGGCGTTTTCGAACCTGAAACAGCATCGAAGAAAGGACGCGTCGCGCTTTTGAGCGGCTGCGCCCAGCCGGTGCTCAACCCGGCCATCAACGACGCCACGATCCGGCTGCTGCGGCGGGCCGGCTACGAAATCGTCCTGCCCAGGGGCGAAGTCTGCTGCGGAGCGCTCGTTCATCACATGGGCAAGGAAGACAGCGCACTGGAAAATGCCAGGCGGAATGTGGACGTGTGGATCAACGAGGCTGACGGTGAGGGGCTCGATGCGGTTCTGATCACTGCCTCCGGCTGCGGCACCACCATCAAGGATTACGGATTCATGCTGCGCGAGGATCCCGCCTACGCCGAAAAGGCGGCCAGGGTGTCCGCGCTTGCCAAGGACATCACCGAGTTCCTGACGGAAGTCGATCTCGGCGCCCCCGCTCTCAAACCCGGTTTGACGGTCGCCTATCATTCGGCCTGTTCCATGCAGCACGGCCAGAAAATCACGCGGCAGCCGAAAGATCTGCTCAAGGCCGCGGGGTTCGACGTCAAGGACGTGCCGGAAGGCCACCTTTGCTGCGGCTCTGCGGGAACCTACAACATCATGCAGCCCGAAATCGCGCGCAGGCTCCGGGACCGCAAAGTCGCCAACATCGAGAAAACGGCACCCGATGTGATCGCCACGGGCAACATCGGCTGCATGACGCAGATCGGCCTGGGAACGGAGATCCCGATCCTGCATACGGCCGAGCTTCTTGACTGGGTCTATGGCGGCAAACAGCCCGAAGCGCTTGCCTCGCGCCCGGCGGAAGCAGCGGAGTAGAAGAAACGCTGCGCGCTATCAGCTTTCGCGCGTGCCCAGTTGAACCGGCGTCTTGTCCGGCTCCGTATCCTGCGGTTGTCCCGACAGCCGCAATGTCCGCTCCAGCAGCTCTTCGTAGATCGGGTTGCCGCCGAGATGATGCGCGGTCAGCGATGCCGTCGTACAGGTGACCAGGACCGGCATGATCAGCGCGTACGCTCCCGTCAGCTCCATGACCAGCACGACGCCGACAAGCGGCGCACGGACGGAAGCGGCGAAAAAACCGCCCATCGCGGCAACGGCGCAGGCCGAGCGGAAATCGTCTTCGATGGGAAGCGTTTCGACCGCCAGAACGCCGAAGGCAAGACCGGCACAGGTCGCGATGGAAAGCATCGGGGCGAAGATCCCGCCGGGGACGCCGGACGCGTAGGAAAACAGGACGCCGCCGAATCTCAAAAAGGTCAGCAGCAAAAGGGCAAGCACACCGTAGTGGCTGGAGATGAGGTCATGAACGAGATCTTCGCCTCCGCCGGTCGCGTCCGGAAACGCGTTCAGCAAGATGCCTGTGACCGCACCGATCGCCAGCGCGGGCAGCCAGCGCAGACGTTTCGGGATCTTCAGGAAGAGATCCATCACGGTGATCAGTGCCCGGTTGAAGAAGACGCCGAGAGCTCCCAGCAAGATGCCCAGCACCGCCAGAAGAACATAGCTCCACACGGGCAGGTAATTGACGTCGACGACGAGCAGCGGCCCGGTCTGGGTCAGCTGTTCGGTCACGGCGGCGCTGAGGATCGATGCGATGATCACGGCCATGTAGGTCCGGTAGCCGAACGGGAACTGGCGCCGTGTTTCCTCGACGATGAATAATATGGCGGCAAGCGGCGCGTTGAACGCGGCGGCCAGTCCGGCCGCAGCGCCGGCAGCTAGCAACCCCTTGTGGTCGGCGGACGACATGTTGTGCGATCGCGACAGTGCTTCCGCCGTCATCGCCCCCATGTGGATGGTCGGTCCTTCCCGCCCGAGCACAAGCCCGGACCCGAGCGCGAGCAGCCCTCCGAAAAACTTGGCGATGAGGACCTGTGGCCAGTGTACCGGTCGCTTGTCCTCCATCGCGCCTTCGATTTCCTGGATCCCGCTGCCTGCGGCTTCGGGCGCAACCCGCTGCACGAGCAGAAAGGCAGCGGTCACGCAGGATGCGGACAGGAGGATCGAAACCGCGTAGGGAAGAACCCCTCCGCCGAGCGAACTTCTCAGGGCGGCATATTGCGCAAACAGGAACTCCAGGCCCGCGTGAAAGCCGGTCGCAAGTCCGCCGACAAGAAGACCGACCAGTGCGGCCTTTAGGAAATAGGCCGTGTCGGAACTTGCGGAGAAAATGTCGGAGCGCCGGGCCATACCCTTTGGTCCTGAAAAATCGGAGCGGGGATTCGCTCGGTCACGCAGACAAACTGCAAAGAAACGGGAATTTGTGCAAGGCGTCGCTTGCCCCCGGACGCAAAACGCACGGGCAAGCCGTGCGTTTCCGTGTCAGAAATCTGGGCCAGGGGCGCTGCCTTAAAGGACGTAGACCCGGGTGCCGACGCCGACGCGCTCGTAAAGGTCCATGACATCCTCATTGCGCATGCGAATGCAGCCGGACGAGACCGCGTGTCCGATGGTCCAGGGCTGGTTGGAACCGTGAATGCGGTAGAGGGTCGATCCGAGATAAAGCGCACGTGCGCCGAGCGGATTTTCCGGCCCACCGGCCATGAAGGCCGGCAGCTCGGGACGGCGCTTGCGCATGGCTGCGGGCGGACGCCAGTCCGGCCATTCCGCCTTGCGTGTTATGCGGTGGGATCCGGCCCATTCGAAGCCGGGCTTGCCGACGCCCACGCCGTACCGGCGCGCGGTGCCGTCCGACTGAACGAGATAGAGAAAGCGGGCATTGGTGTCGATCACGATTGTGCCGGGCTTATGCTTGCCGTTGTACTCGACGATCGTCGGCAGGAACTGCGGTGCGATCTGGCGTGTCTGCCGTTTCGGCTGCTGGCGGGCCGGTTCCATCCGCCGGGACCACCAGTTGGCGCGGCGCACCTGGGGCTGCTGAACCTGCCGGCGCTGGACGGGCGCAGCGCGGCGGGCGGCTCCCGGCTGCAGCTGCATCATCCAGGGCTCCGTGAGATTGGGGCTGAGGACCAGCGGCGGAGGGGCAACCTGTCCGGCGATTGCCGGACCTGAGAAAAACGCGGTGCCGGCAAGGACGGCTCCGGCAAGAAACAAGACGTTCCAGGAACGTTTCATCTGAAAGAACATGGCGGCACTCTTTACTCAACTTCGACCAAGTCCACCGGCAATTGAACGGACCGGTTAACGAACTGGCAAGGATGATACGGACGCAAGTTCTTTCAAAAGTGAATCCCGAAGTGAGAAATTCGGTAAATGTTTCTTATGGTTATCCAAGTCTTGCGAAACAGGATTAATGGAATCTTTGTGGCGTGCCGCTGCCCCGCAACGCAGCCGTTTGGCGCACTGATATCCTTGCCGTTTTCGCGGATCGTTGGTTAACGCACGCGCCGGCGTGCATCGCGCGCCACCAGGGGCAGGAGCGGCTTGGTCTGCTTCATCGACATGCCCGGCCGGATCCGCGGATCGTAGAGCATGTTCAAAATGATCTGGTCGAAGATCGTGAAGCGGCTGTGACGCGATGCATCGTTAAAGACGGAATGCGTCAGATCGCGGTTGTCGTTCATGGGGCCGAGGCCCTGCAGGATTTCTTCCACGAGACAGCGGTTGAACAGGAACTCACCCTCATCGGACACGATGACCGCGGCGGACCTTTTGATCCCGTTCCGGCCCGACACGACCCGAACGAGACACCGTCCGGGCACCTTGGCCCGGTTGTTCTTGTAGATATCGCGCTGAACAACGGGAACGTACTGCGCGCGATCGACCACGAAGACCTCGAAATTCGCAGCAGCCGGGTCGTTGGTGATACTGGTTTTCAGTCCGCCGATCCGGCGATCGATCTCGCGCACGAAGCGGTGCACCACGCGCGTGCGGTCACGGCGGGAAAGATTGTGAACGTAGAAGGTGACCGGCTGGGTGAATTTCTTCACTAGATAAGGCCGCCAGCTCCAGCTGCGATATTCCAGCCCGAAGACGGTTTTCTCAAACCCCTTCAGGATTTCTTCGGTCGAAAATGAATCGTTTGCGGCGCGAACCGGCCCGGCGGCGACGAGCGCCGGGATGAGCAGACTGAGCAACAGAGCGGGCAGGTTTCGAAAACGCATACTCTTCATATATTTCAGAACGCCTTTCACAGCCACACAAGTTCACCGGTTTCACGGCATTCGTGATCGAGCCGGTACAAATCACAAATCGATGGCCTCAAGTTTTCGCAGAAAAAGATAACCAAACCGTTTGGGAATAAAACATGAGACGGGGAACTAAATGTGCCTCGACCTTTGTAAATTTCAGCAGGTACCGCAAAAACATTTCCTTAAACTTCCCCTGCTATCAATCGGCTAACGGGTACTTAAATGCGCCAGTGGGGCAAGGGACGGGAGTTGGCATGGCCGCGGTGAAGAGATCCTTTCGGGCGGAAAGCTTGATACGTATGAATTCCGGGGTCGACAACGATCCCGTCTTCGCCGAAGAACGTCGGCACCAGGAAGTCCTTTCGGAGATCAGCAGTCTCAAATCCCTTATCAGTAGAGGCGGGGTCGCTCAGGAAAATGCGCTCAATCCGGAAGAGATGAGCGAAAAATTCATGGCCGAGTTCCGTAAGGAGCTTTCGGAAGCGGCAAAGCTGAAAGTCGAGCTCGATGCGATTTACGAAGCGATCGCGCAGACGAAGAAGGAAATCGCTACGCTGCACCATACGACCGGGTCCAAGGGTGAGGAAATGACCCGCGTGACCAACGAACTGGATGCAGTCGTCGATGGCACCGAAGGCGCGACCGAAACGATCCTCGCAGCCGCCGAGTTCATTGATGAAACCGCCAACACCCTGTCCGCCCGGGTCGGCCAGGAGGATTCAGAGCTGGCAAATGACATCCAGGACAAGGTCGTTCAGATCTTCGAGGCCTGCAACTTCCAGGATCTGACCGGCCAGCGCATCACCAAGGTCGTCGGCACGCTGCGCTTCGTCGAGGACAGGATCATGCAGATGATGGACATCTGGGGCGGCATCGAGACGTTCAAGGACATTTCGGTCGAGGAACGCGACATCAAGGAAGGCGATGCGGCCCTCCTCAATGGTCCGGCGCTGGAAAGCGACACGGATGTTGCCACGCAGGACGACATCGACGCCCTGTTTGCGTGATCTCGGAACAGCAAGGTGATCCAGAGCCCGGCCTGTGCCGGGCTTTTTTGTGTCCGGCGCGCCTTGAATATCGTCTGATGGATCGATAGAAAAAGAACAAACAGTGAATATTGGGTGAGACATGAGCGAACAGACCACGGCCAAAGGCGCGAAACCCGAACGTGATCCCGTCACGGGACTTCTCCGGGGAGAAGATGGCAAGGACCGCTGCTGGTGGCACGGCGGCCTGGACGACTACATGCACTACCACGACACCGAATGGGGTTGGCCGGTCGAGGATGACCGCCGTCTTTTTGAAAAAATCTGTCTTGAAGGTTTCCAGTCCGGGCTGTCGTGGCTGACCATCTTGAGGAAACGCGAGGCGTTCCGGGCGGCCTTCGCCAATTTCGAGTTCGACAAGGTCGCAGCCTTCACCGAAGACGATGTCGAGCGCTGTCTCGCCGACGCCGGCATCGTGCGCCACCGCAAGAAGATCGAGTCGACCATCAACAATGCCGGCCGCGCCCTGGAATTGCACAAGGAGTTCGGCTCGCTGGCCGCATATTTCTGGTCCTTCGAACCGGCGCCCGAAAACCGGCCGCCGAAAATAGATTTTGCGACCGCAAGGACGCTCGGAAAGACCGCCGAAAGCACGGCGCTCTCCATGGATCTGAAAAAACGCGGCTGGAGTTTTGTCGGCCCGACGACCGTTTACGCCTTCATGCAGTCGATGGGTATGGTCAACGACCATCTCGAAGGCTGCTGTTGCCGAGAACCTGTTGAAGACGCGCGCAACGCATTTGCAAGACCGGTGCCTAGATAAGGAGCCGGGCTTGTGAAACCCGCCGCGGCCGCGTGTCGTTTTCCTCTGACAACGCATCTTCCCGCTTGACCGGGCAGGACAAATGGCGCACGGGTCGGAGACGGTTGGTCCGGCTGACCGATCTCCAACCGCAGTTCGGAACTCCGCCCCCCTCCCGCCCCCTTGGAGGCTTCTTGACCACGACAATTGCAACGGACCGGAAGGCGAACCTCGCCGGCAGCTGCTGGATGATCCTGTCGATGGGGGCTTTCGCCATCGAGGACGTCTTTGTCAAAGCGGCCGCAAGTGCGCTTCCGATCGGCCAGATCCTGTGCCTCTTCGGCGTCGGTGGCATGATCGTATTTGCGGCCGTGGCACTTTGGAACAGGGAGCCGCTGTTCGTCCGCGATGTGGTTTCCCGTCCTATGCTTGTCAGGGCCGGATTCGAGATCACCGGCCGGTTGTTCTACGTGCTTGCGGTCGCGTTGATCCCCTTGTCAGCCGCCACCGTCATTCTTCAGGCGACCCCGATCGTGGTCGTCGCGGGCGCGGTGCTGGTCTTCAAGGAGAAAGTCGGCTGGCGCCGATGGCTTGCGATCGGGATCGGGCTTGCCGGCGTCATCGTCATCGTTCAACCCGGCACGGACGGATTCTCGCCGCTTTCACTTCTCGCGGTTATTGGAATGATCGGTTTTGCCGGACGCGATCTTGCCAGCCGGATTGCACCGGCCACGATCGGAACCGTGCTGCTGGGGTTCTACGGTTTCCTGTCCGTCGTCGTCGCGGGCGTCCTTTATACCTTCGTGCAGGGTGAAGCCTTCGTTCTTCCCGGGCTGGTGCTGTCTGCCCTGCTGCTCGGAGCTGTCCTTGCCGGCGTCGCGGCCTATGCCTTCCTGATGAAGGCAATGCGGACGGGTGAAGTGTCGGCCGTTACCCCTTTCAGATATTCGCGCCTGCTTTTCGGAATTGGCCTCGGGGTCTTCGTGTTCGGCGAACACCTCAGTTTCGAGATGCTTGTCGGTTCGGGGTTGATCGTGGTCTCCGGCCTGTTCATCCTGTGGCGCGGCCAGCGGAAACCCGCGTGAACGCAAACCCTTTTGCCGGCCCTTCGGTCCCTATTGGTGATATGCAGCAAGACCGGTATCCGGCGCGCCCGGTCAGGACACCTTCGAAAGCTTCTCCGCGACGCGTTCCTGAGCTGCCGCGATCTCTAGCGCGTCCTGCTCCGCTCCGGCTTCCAAGAAGGATTGGTGCGCCAGCTCAAGGAAGTGTGCCGCCTTTTCGAGTTCGCAGACCGGGTCGGTGCAGATTTCCAGCGCCGCAGAGTTTTCATGAACAGTCGCCAGGGTGCGCAGCGTGGCCCCCGTTTCGAAGGTGGACCCGACACGTGTTTGAACTTCGTAGACATCGAGCAGGTCGCTCACGGCGGCGGTCATCGCGCTGAGCCCGTCCTCGCCCCCCATTGCACCCATCTGCGACAGGCAAAGGGCGCGCGCAAAGAGGGTTGAAGCCCAGGTCACGGGCTGCTTGCCGGGCGAGAGGGCATCCAGCACCTTGCCGTAGTTCTGCAGAGCGGCGGTCAGCAATCCGCGCCTGTCCGATCCGTCCGCATGCTCGGCCTGCTGCGCATATATGTTCGCCAGATTGTAGAGGTTGATCCGCCAGGCCTCCGGGTCTTCTTCCCTCGAGACTGTGCTGTCGATGTCGTTCAATGCAGTTGCGGCAGCATCAAGGAGCTTCGGGGACGCTTCGGGATCCAGGCCGGACAAGTGCCGCAGCGTGGCGGCGAGCCCGGACTTCGCACTGATCCAGTTGCCCCGGTCTTCCTTCGGGTCCAGGATCTGGATCGCTTCCTCGTGGCAGCTTTGCGCACGCTGCAAGAGCGCATATGCGCTTTCACGGGGTTGGCGTCTGGCCTTTTCGGTCAACACGCCGGCAAGACTTGTCAGGGCCGCGGCGCGGATGGGTTCGTTACCGTGGTCCATGGCAAGTGTTTGAATAATGAGTTCGTGAATTTGTGCGGCACGGTCAAAGCACTGCGACGCGTCCGGTTCCGCAAGGCGGCGTCCCTGGTTCTCAAGCATCGCAGCATAGGCGTGGTGCATCACGAGCAATTCTGCCGTGGGCACGGTTTCCATCGCCGCGGGCAGGGTTTCCTCGGCCAGCTCGATGGCCTGCGCAATGGCATCCCCGCCATAACTCAAGCCGTGTTCGTGCAGGAGCCGGGCGGCGTTGAAGCGCTTGCGGTGATACGCTTCCTCGCTGACCACGGCAAGGCTGTCGGCTGCCATCAAAAGACGTTGCTTCGCCGATGCGGGGTCTCCCTTCAGAAACGCGACGCGCGCCTGCGCCTCCAGGATCCTGGCGTTCCGCTCCAGAGGTGCTTGCAAGGAAGCGGTTGCCGTTTCCCTTAGGTCGCTCAGGAGACGGTTGGCCTCGTCGAGGTCCAGTCTCTCGATGGCCTTGTCGACATCCGCAAAGGCATCGTCCTCACTGGCCAGTGTGCCGCGCAGGGCTTCGACTTCCTCCTTCAGGGCGTGGTAGTCCTGGGCCTTCTTGTTCAAGAAGCCGCGCACGTCCTGGAGCGACATGGCTTCCGGATCTTTCTGGCCGAAATGGTAGGCGAGGAGGTCGAGGGTCCCGCGTGTCTGTTCTTCGAGATCGTCCAGCCGCTCCGCGACATTGTCCAGTTTGTCTTCCGAGCGGCGCGCCGTCTGAAGCATGTCTGTCATGAAGGCCGGGGTCAGATCGGCAGCATATTCCTTCGTGCGGAACAGGCGGCCGAGCGTGGGTTCGACGATCGCGCGAAAAACGCTTTGCATCCCGGCGTGACGCAACTCGCGCGACGGGTCCGTTTCGTCCTTGAGCTTGGCTAGCATGGCTCCGGCGCATGCTTCGGCATCCATGCCTGCCTCGGTGATCTCGGCAGGGGTCAGCAGGCCGATCTCCACCATCTGAACGAAACGGATATCCGCATCTACCGGCAGCTCGCGAAAGCTGTCAAAAACCGTGCGGGCCGCGCGATCAAGCTCGTCTGCCATGGTCGTGAGTGACTTTGGCGGACGGGCGGCAACCTTTCGTATGGTGTCGAAAACACCGAGGCCGGATTTCAGGCCGGGAGCCGAAAGCATACCGCTCATGGCGACGAGCAGCCGGACCGCGTTGGCAATATTGTTCGCTTGGCGATTGAACATCTGAACACCCGCTTTGTAGCAGGCGGGCAGTCTGCCACCGACCGGTGGCGCCTTGCAAACGAATTGCACTGCAGCCGGAGTGCATCTTAGAGGCGAATATGTTGATTTATCCGGCGCGGTGCTGGTAGGTCGAGGACGTCAAAACAGCCCCTGGTTCACTTGGGGGTTCAGCGCCCCGTCCTGTCCGGCACGGATCTGGCCGCCGGTTTCAACCTCGACATAGACACCCATGTCCATGTGTCCGAGTTCCTTGCGCAGAAGGTAGGGTACCTTCAGATCCCTTTCCGCCGTCACCGGGTTCACCTCCGTCGCAGCACAGCGTCTGGTGCGCGACAGGATGCGCAGCCGGACATCGCCGAATGCCAGGACCTGTCCGATCGCATCGAGTTCTGAAAAGGGCGGCAATCCGTCAATCTCGATATTGGCGCGGAAGCGGCCCGGGTGAACTTCGGTACCCAGTCGCTCGCCGAGGGCCTTTACGGACGCGAGGTTGAGAACCGAAATCGCATTCATCATCTGCGGTGACACGACCGAGACATCCGTGAATCGGTGCGGCGCCGAAGATACGAAAACGGGCGGTTCCGGGTCGCTCAGCTTCAGGACATCGTGCAGGAAGCGGGCAGCTTCGCCGCGTGTCTCCGGTTCCCTCATGTCGAACCGGTGCGTTTCGCCGCTCACATCGATCTCAAGCACTTCGCCGTCCGGACTGAAGCGTGTTTTCAGGCCTGCGAGCGCCGCCTCCTTGACCAGGACGACAAAGCGTTCCTTAGGCAACGGTTCGGGGTTCATCGGATCGAAGCCGCTATCGTATCGTGCAAAACCGTAGAGACGATCCCCCGGAATGCCTTCGCCTGCTTTGAGCATGACGGAGCCCATGGGTTCCGCGCTCATGCCCTTGACCGGAAAACGGTTCAGGCGGGAGATCGTGACGGGAAGCTCGGTCATGGGCTGTCTCTGTTTCGGTTGCAAAAACGGGAAGCGGGGCCGGAGGTTCGCTGCCGGCAGGTGATACGATGCGGCATGAAACACCGGATGCATTCCGCGATCAATTGCTTGTCCGCCTCGAGGGCGATTTGTCCCGGGTCGAAACGGCTGCGATCCGCATGCGCGCCATCGTCAATCGAGATCCCAGAGGTCATCACCGCAGGCATCTGTCGCCCAGGCCTTCTGCCGCAAGGCCTGCAACTCGTCCGACAGGCGTCTGATCTTCCTGTCCCGCGCCTCAAGCATTTGTTCCAGCAGCCTGATCCGATCGGTCATCGATGCGGCGTCAGCGTGTCTCGCTGGTGTTCCTGACCTGGGCGTTGCATTCATCCCGTCGGTCCGAATGTTTCGAAGTGAATGTGATCTTCAGGGACGCCGGCGGCTTCGAGCCCGTTGCGGATGTCCGACAGGAACGCAGCCGGGCCGCAAAGCATGTATCTGGCCTCGGGGCCGGCATTGAGCGCGAGCAGCCTCTCTGCAGTCACACGGCCCTTGCCGTCATAGTCCCGGTCGGGCAGATCGGTATCGTCCGGCTGGCTGTAATAGGTTTTCTGCCGAAGCTGGTCATTGGCGGCGACCAGCCGGTCGACTTCCGCGCGCAGCGCATGGTCACGGCCGTTGCGGGTGCCATGCACGTACCAGACAGGTCGTTTCTGCTGCAATGCGCTTGCATGCAGCATTGACAGCACCGGTGTCAGTCCGACGCCGGCGCTGACCAGCACCAGGGGGCAGTCGTCGCAGGGAATGACGAAGTCTCCCGACGGTTGGCGTGCCTCGATCAGGGCGCCGACCTGCAGGTGCTCATGCAGACGCCGCGATACGAGCCCCTGGTCCTCACGCTTGACGCTCAGCCGGTACCGCGTCGTGTCCGCCGGCGAACCTGACAGCGAATAGCTGCGCTTTGAAGGCTCGGCCTGCCCGGGAATGCGGATCTCGACCGGCAGATGCTGACCGGGTGCAAACGGCTCCAAAGGGCGTCCGTCGGCAGCTTCAAGGTAGAACGAGGTGATTGTCGGCGTTTCCTGAACGCGCTCCGCCAGCCGCAGGGGGCGCGAGAGGTGGTCCTGTTTCGTCCAGCGCAGTCCGACCGCGCCCGGACGATCGAGTACGGCATCGATCTCCACGTCGATGACGCGCCAGGCGTCCTGGTCCTGAGCGCCCTGCGGATCCCAGTCGATCGTGGCCCGCCCGGCAAGATGCAGCAGGCCGCCCGTTTCGAAGTCGACGAACAACAGACCGATCCGCGGGTTCGACAGGATGTTTCCGATCGTGTTGAAGAAGTTGTTCCCGGCGTAGTCGGGTATCCGCAGATGCGTGCCGTCCACCACCTTCACGAAGCCCGGCGCACCGCCGCGATGGGACGCGTCATAGCCGTTCGACGCGGCGCCGTCGTCGCCCTGATGGCCTGATCCGATGAACAGCGTGTCGGCGGATGTGATCCGTTTGATCTGATCTGCACTGAGGGATGTGCTGCGAACGGCCTCGACCGCCCCGGTCCTGGGAGCCCGCGACCAGGCACGTTCGTGGATGTATTGCGGGCAATTGCCGAAGGTCTGGCGGACATCGATGGTGTATCCGCCCGCACTGGTGCTCACCCGTCCGCTGAAGCGGTTGCGTCGGCGCGTGGCTAGCTCGATGCCCAGAACGCCGATATCGGCCCCTTCCCGGAAGGCTCCGGCAAGCGGATCGCTGGCTTCCAGTTCGGTTGCCAGCGTGATCCGGCGCGGATCGGGAGAGGCCGCGAAGCCGTCCGGCCCGTCGACGACGGTGATCCATGTGCGCCCCTCGAGATCGCCTCCGGCAACCACCAGAAACGGCTGAGACGTGTGGAACAGGCGATGCTGCTCGGGCAGGTAATCGCGGATGAAGCCGCCGGCCCATTTCGCCACGTCGCCGACGCCGGCGCGTGCCTGGGCTTCCAGTTCTCCGGAATGAAACGGGTTGTTCGCGGGTGACGTCAACATCTTGGTGTTCCTTTGTGGTGAGAACTGGCGCGCCGGAGAGGAGGGGCACCGGCGCGCCCGGTCGTGCCTAGACGAGTTCCGGGATCGGCGATTTTGCCATGCCGACGAAGCCGGTCTGGTTTTCAACCCGTTCCAGCCAGGCACGGATGTTTGGATAGGGCGCCAGGTCGACACCGCCCTCCGGCGCGTGGGCGATGTAGCTGTAGCCCGCGACGTCGGCGACGGTGATCTTGTCCGTTGCAAGCCAGTTACGATCGGCAAGATGCGCGTCCATGACCTTGAAGAGGTCATGCGCCTTGTTCACCGCGGCCTGATGATCGAGCGGCACGTTGAAGACCTTCACCAGGCGCGCAGCGCACGGGCCTGCATAGATGTTGTCGGCGGCAACGGTCAGCCAGCGCTGTACCTCGGCGGCTTCCTTGGGGTCGTCAGGCAGCCAGTCCGATCCCTTTGCGTAGGTCTTCACCAGGTAAATGAGAATGGCATTGCTGTCGGCGAGCGTGTAGCCGCCGTCATCAATCGCGGGCACCAGCCCGAACGGGCTGATTTTCAGGAAGTCGGGTGCCTTGTGCGCTCCGTTCGCCATGTCGAGATCGATCGCCTCGTAGGGAAGGCCGAGCAGGGACAGCATCAGTTCAACCCGGTGGCAGTGGCCGGACTTGGCATTTCTGTAAAGCTTGATTGGTGTGGTCATGGGATTGTCTTTCCTTGCTGGATTGGAGGTTCAGAAGCCGAATTCACTCAGGCCCGGGTGATCGTCCGGACGCCGGCCGAGCGGCCACCGGAATTTCCGTTCGTCCTCCCGGATCGGTTTTTCGTTGATGCTGGCATGGCGGTGGGCCATGAAGCCGTTCGCGTCGAACTCCCAGTTCTCGTTGCCATAGGCGCGGAACCAGTTGCCGCTGTCGTCGTGGTATTCATAGGCATAGCGCACCGCGATGCGGTTGCCGGAGAAGGCCCAGAGCTCCTTGATCAGCCGGTAGTCGAGTTCCTTGTCCCACTTGCGTGTCAGAAAGTCCGCGATCTCCTGCCGGCCGCGCGGAAACTCGGCTCTGTTCCGCCACAAGCTGTCGGGCGTATAGGCGAGCGCCACCTTGGCCGGATCGCGGGAGTTCCAGCCGTCTTCGGCAAGGCGGACCTTCTCACGCGCGGTTTCTGCCGTGAAAGGTGGCAGGGGATGTCGGGGGGCTTCATGTGTCATGCGGTCATCCAAACTGTCTGGGCCGAAACCCGGTGCCATTCGATGAGCCACATGTAGCGTCACTGCCGTCTTGAAAGAATAATGGAAATATGAAAGTTATTATTTCAGTTTCTGAAATGAACGGGAGGTCAGCTTGGACAGACTGCAGGCGCTGGACGTGTTCGTGGCTGTTGCCGAAGCGGAGAGTTTTGCCGGAGGCGCCCGGCAAATGAACATCAGTGCGCCCTCGGCCACGCGCGCGGTCAACGAACTGGAGGAGCGCCTGGGGGCGCGCCTGTTCACGCGCACCACGCGCGTGGTGCGGCTTACGGATGTCGGCCGGACCTATCTGGAAGAAGTGCGAGGAATTCTTGCGGATCTGAGCGCGGCGAACGAGGCGGTGTCTGGCGCGGTCGGGCGGCCCCGGGGGTATCTGCGGGTCACGTCGCCGGTCGAGTTCGGACGCATCTATGTGGCACCGATCGTCGCGGAATATCTCGACCGGTTTCCCGGTGTCTCCGCAAGCATGCTGATGGTCGACCGGATCGTGAACCTGGCCGAGGAGGGCCTGGATGTCGGCGTGCGGATCGGTCCGCTGTCGGCATCGGGTCTCATGGCGGTCAAGGTCGGCACCGTGCGCCGCGTGGTTTGCGGATCGCCGGACTATTTCAGGGAACACGGCGTGCCGCAGTCACCGGAGGACGTGACGGGTCACAAGATCGTCGCCGCCGCCACGGTTACACCGAGCAACGAATGGCGTTTCGGCAAGGCGCAGGACAGGGTCGTCAAGGTCTTTCCGAGGCTGTCCGTCACCAGTGTCGCGACCGCAACCTCTCTGGCGCGGTCCGGCTGGGGGCTGACACGGGCGCTGTCCTACCAGGTCGGGCCGGACCTGCAGTCCGGTACCTTGCAGACCGTGCTGGAGGAATATGAGCCGGAGCCCTTGCCGGTTCATCTCGTGCACTACGAGGGCCGCCGCGTCTCGGTGAAGGTGCGCAGTTTCCTGGACCTGGCGCGTGACCGGCTCCGACAGTCGACGGTGCTGAACTGAACGCTGTCAGGCGGTCCGGAGCGGTCCGGCCGCCTCACCCGCCGACCTTCTGCTTCAGGGGCGCAAAAAGCGGGTTTTCACGGGAGAAGACATAGTCCAGCGTTTCGACCGTGACCGTGTCCGCACCTTCCTCGATCAGGAGCTTGGCGCATTCCGCCACCGAGTCGCTTGGGCACAGCACGTTGACCCGGTTGGGGCTGTCGCTCTCCGAAAACCTCTGGATCGCACCGACCCTGCTGACCGAGCGCAGCGCCTGGGTCCGGTCATCGACCACCGCCTTGACCAGCTTGACGTTCCTGGCCGCCTCTTCCGCCGCCACCCGGTCAAGGATGGATCGAGCGCCGTCAAGCGCGATCTCCGTCCAGTCCGCGTTGAGGGACGCAACGAGGTTGGCCTGGCTTTTCAGCATCACGCCATCGGCGAGGATTTTCAGATTGTTGGCGTGGAGGGTCGATCCCGTCGTGGTGATGTCGACGATGAGTTCGGCGGCACCGGCAGCGGGAGCGCCTTCCGTTGCCCCGGCGCTTTCGACGATCCGGTAATCGGCGATCCCGTGGCGCGCGAAGAAGCTCCGTGTGAGATTGACATATTTGGTGGCAACGCGCAGGCGGCGGCCGTGGCGGCCGCGAAAGTCGGAAGCGACATCACCGAGATCGGACATGGTTTCCACGTCGATCCAGGCTTTCGGAACCGCGACGACGACATCGGCCGGGCCGAAGCCGAGCGGCGTGACGACATGGACCGTTGCCGCCGGATCCGCGATGTTTTCCTCGACCAGATCAAGACCGGTGACGCCGAAATGAACCGAGCCTTCGGCAAGCTCCCGCGCGATTTCCGATGCGGACAGGAAAGCGATCTCGACGCTGGGCAATCCCTTGATCGCTCCGCGATAGTTTCTTGCGCCGCCCGGCTGGAGAACCTGCAGTCCCGCCCGTCCGAAGAAGGCGTGGGTGTTTTCCTGAAGGCGGCCCTTGGAGGGAATGGCGATGATCAGCTTGCTCATGAGTCCGTCCCGGTATGCGCGGCGATGCGGTCGAGCCACATGGAAAACCCGATTCCCGGCACGTTGGCACCGGCGCCCAGAAGCGTGAGCAACCTGTCATAGCGCCCGCCGCCGACCAGCGGTCCGCTCGTTTCGCCGGTTGCTGAATGGATCTCGAACACGAAGCCCGAGTAATAGTCGAGACGCCGGCCGAACTCCGCGGCAAATGACAGGCTGGAGGGTGCAATGCCCTTGGCGTCCAGCGCAGCGAGACGGTGTTCGAATGCCGCGATGGGGTCCGCCAGATCAAGACCATGCGTCGAGCTGAACGCGCGAAGGGATGGAACCGCCTCGGCACCGTCCGCCTTCAGGGCAAGGTAGGCGCGCAGCGAGGCGGCCGCCATTTCGTGCCCCCGCCCGGCGCTGGCCAGGGCCGCCTGTTCGAGGAACCGGTCGGCAATTTCACTTGGCGTCCGTCCGCCGACGGCGGAAATGCCGGCAATCGACAGGAGGTCCTCGACAACGGCATGTGCCGCTTCGGGATCTGCGCCTTCGAGCGCGGAAAGGAAACCGAGCCGGACATCCCGGCTGTCATCGTCGGTGCTGCTGCCTCCCGCCATGCGATCAATCGCTGCCATCAGCTTGTCGGTTTCTCCGAAGAGATCGCGCAGCCGCCGCTGCCAGACGCTCGGCAGGCCCAGGCCGGCGAGAACGGCTGCGAACAGGGTTTCATCACCGATCCGGATGTGGGTGTTCGAGACGCCGAAGGCATCCAGCGCGCGCACGGAAAGCGCAAGAAGATCCGCGTCCGCCTGTGCGGTATCCGTACGTCCCAGGCTTTCCGCACCCAGTTGCGGGATCTCGCCGAGCCCGTCCGGGCGTTGGCGGAAAACCGGTCCGTTGTAGCAATAGGCCGCCGGAAGGTTTGCGCCACCGGAAGCGACATGCTGACGGCACACCGGAATGGTGAAGTCCGGCCGCAGGCAAAGATCGGTGCCATCGCTGCCCTGGGTAAGGTAGAGACGCCGCCGGATATCCTCGCCCGTCAGGTCGAGAAAGACATCTGCCGGCTGCAGGATGGGCGGATTGACGAATGCATGGCCCGCATCCTTGAAAAGCGTCAGAACCGCTTCGATCCTGGCCGGGTCCAGCCCGGATGTTGGAGCCGCCGTCATGTTTCAGCCCTCGCTCTGACGCCTGCGGTCGTCTGCCTGACCGTCCAGAATGCTGCGCACGGTCTCGATCAGGTCCGTTTCCCTGATCGTGATCTGCGCCGGACGGCTTTCGCGCCAGGTGATGTTGTCGGTGATTTCGGCAGACAGGCGCTTGCCCTCGATCAGGTCCTTGACCTGAAGTTCACCTGTATCGCGCTCGTCCGATCCCTGAATGATGGCGACAGGGCAATTGCGCC
Organism: Roseibium sp.; assembly: GCF_965232425.1. Classification (GTDB taxonomy): domain Bacteria; phylum Pseudomonadota; class Alphaproteobacteria; order Rhizobiales; family Stappiaceae; genus Roseibium. The sequence goes on along the minus strand of NZ_OZ246971.1, from coordinate 948,464 downwards.
GGTCGGCATATTTCAGCTGGTTGCCGAACTTCTTCCAGTTGCCCTGGTACATTTCCGCCCGGATCCCGGCGTTGCGCAAGTCCTGAACCATTTTCTGGTAGCGCCCGAGCGCCTGGACATCGCCGTCCATCACCGTGACCAGAACCGGTGCGACGACGTCCGACGTGTCGAGCTTGCCGAGGTTCTTCAGGGCCGTCATCAGCCGCGAGACGCCGATCGAAAAGCCCGTCGCCGGAACGTCGCGTCCGGTGAAACGCTTGACCAGACCGTCATAGCGCCCGCCGCCGCCGACGGACCCGAACTGGACGACGTCGCCCTTTTCGTTGGTGACGTCGAACAGAAACTCGGCCTCGTAGACGGGCCCCGTGTAATATTCGAGGCCACGCACCACGGAAGGGTCTATCTTGATCCGGTCGTCGCCATATCCGCAGGCCTCGAACATGGCCGCCATCGTGTTCAGTTCCGTGATGCCCTCGTTTTCCAGCGATCCGGTGCCGGAAACGAAGTCCGCGATCGTGTCGATGGCGGACGTGTCGAGACCCGCACCCTTGGTGAAGTCGCCGCTGTCATCCTTGCGGCCCTCGCCGAGCAGGAGACGGACGCCTTCAATTCCGAACTTGTCAAGCTTGTCGATCGCGCGCAGCACCGTCAGTCGGCGCTCGCCGTTTTCCTCGCCGCCAAGACCGATGCTTTCCAGCACACCGTCGAGAACCTTCCGGTTGTTGACCCGGATAACGTACTGGCCGCGCGCGATGCCGAGCGCCTCCATCGTGTCGGCCATCATCATGCACATTTCCGCATCCGCCTGCACGCCGGGTGCGCCGACCGTGTCGGCATCGAACTGCATGAACTGCCGGAACCGGCCCGGTCCGGGCTTCTCGTTCCGGAACACCCAGCCGGCGCGGTAGGTGCGGTAGGGCAGCTGGATGTCGTTGATGTTTTCCGAGACATGACGGGCCAGCGGCGCGGTCAGGTCGTAGCGCAGGCTCATCCATTGCTCGTCATCGTCCTGCACGGAGAACACCCCGGCATTCGGCCGGTCGGTGTCCGGCAGGAATTTGCCGAGGCAGTCGGTGTATTCGAAGGCGGGCGTTTCGACCGGGTCGAATCCGTATTGCTCGTAGACCGCGCGGATCTTGCCGATCATTTCATCCGTTGCCCGGATGTCGTCGGCAGAGCGGTCGACAAAGCCCCGCGGCAGGCGGGCCTTCAGTTTGTTCGGTTTTTTGGCCATGAAGTCGTCAGATCCCGGCGAGTTCCAGGCCGGCGGCAGACAAAAGCGGACACCGACCTTAAATAAGTTGCGGTTGTCCTAGACGAAACGGCAGGTGAGGGCAAGACGCAGCCATGCCCGATGGGCAGATCGGAAAGCTCGAAGTTTTCGCCGCAGCCATGATTGCATCACACTTGCCCGTCAAAAGGCGGTCAAACGCGCAGGACCTCTGCAAACAGGCGTGGAAAGTCGGGCTGCCGCCGGGATGCGTCATCTCTTTGCTTGTATTTAACGCTTGCCGGGCTATGGTCCGCGCAAATTCTGAAAGATGCGAAGCCCTCACGGTCCAAACGCTGGAAACCGGACGGGCCACAAGGTTGAAACATGGACAGCGCAGCCAGTATTGCACACGGCACGGAGGAAGCGGGCTGGGACGACACCCGGCAGGCGTCCGGTGCGCGGGTTGCCGAGCTCAGCGTTGTCCTGCCCAGCTTCAACGAGGCCGGAAACATTCCGCCCCTGATTGAACTGCTCGACAAGGCGCTTGCCGGGATCGCTTGGGAGGCCATCGTCGTTGACGACAATTCGCCCGATGGCACGACGGAGGTGGCGCGTGGTCTGGCGGCCACTGATCCGCGGGTCAGGGTCATCCGCCGCATTGGCCGCAGGGGACTATCCGGGGCCTGCATCGAAGGCATCCTGTCGTCGTCCGCGCCTTTCGTCGCGGTCATGGACGCCGATCTGCAGCATGACGAAACGTTGCTGCCGGCGATGCTGCAGGAAATCAAGGCGGACGGGACGGATCTCGTCGTGGCAAGCCGGAAGGTCGAGGGCGGAACGGTCGGTGAGGGGCTTTCCAAGATACGCGCCTGGGGCTCGAATATCGCCAATGGCCTGGCGCAAAAGCTGCTGAACGTCACTTTGACTGACCCGATGAGCGGGTATTTCATGGTGCGGCGGGAAAAGGCGGAGGCTCTGGCGCCGCGCCTGTCGCCGCAGGGTTTCAAGATCCTGCTCGATCTCGTTTCCAGCGCAAACGGCTCGCTGAAAATCAAGGAACTTCCGTTCACGTTCCGCGAGCGCCAGCACGGTGAAAGCAAGCTCGATACCTTGGTGACGCTGGACTATTTCGGTCTCCTGCTGGCCAAGTATTTCGGCGACATCGTCTCCGTCCGGTTCCTGATGTTCGGACTGGTCGGTGCCAGCGGGCTGTTCGTGCATCTTGTCGCGCTGCGGTTCTTTCTGCTGGGCGGGATGGAGTTCAATCTTGCGCAGACAGCGGCGTCCTTCGTTGCCATGACGTCCAACTTCTTCCTGAACAATCAGCTGACTTATCGGGACCGCCGCCTGCGCGGCTTCCGGGCGCTGATCGGTTTGGTGACCTTCTATGCGGTCTGTTCGGTCGGCGTGCTTGCGAATGTTGGGGTCGCGAACCTGATCTATGCGGATCCGGCCTATTGGTGGGTTGCGGGCACCGCCGGTGCTGTCATGGGAGCGGTTTGGAATTATGCCGCCAGCTCGGCACTGACCTGGCGGCGTTCCTGAAGAGCGGACTGAAACACGCGTGTCACAGACTTCGGATCTGCCGTTCTGGCTTCGGCCAACCGGACTTGTCGTCATTGTCGGCCTCCTGACGGCGCTGAAGGTTTTCGCGGCGGCCAATGCGTATATTGTCGAGGATGAAGCCTATTACCGGATCTGGGGCCTGTATCCGGCGCTGAGTTACTACGACCACCCGCCGATGATCGGATGGTGGATCACCGCCGGACAGGTGCTTTTCGGCGACACCGTATTCGGCCTGCGCGCAATCGTCGTCTTCTCCGGCGTGATCGGTTCCCTTGCGCTTTGGCGCACGGCGGCGATCCTTTTCGATGCGCGCACCGCCGGCTGGGCCGTTCTCTTTCTCAACACCAGCCTGATGATCGGGATCGGCGGCATTCTGGCGACACCGGATGCACCGTCCGTAGTGTTCTGGGGTCTGACATTCTGGGCCTTGGCCGAACTGAACGTATCGAAAAACCCGAACTGGTGGCTGGTGGTCGGATTGATGGCCGGCCTCGGTCTTCTCTCCAAGTACTCGCTCTTGTTTCTGGGCGCGGGGATCGTGCTCTGGCTCCTGTGGGTTCCGGACGCCAGGCGCTGGTGGACCTCCTGGCAGCTCTGGGCAGGCGGCGCGCTCGCGCTCTTGTGTTTCTCGCCGGTGCTCTACTGGAACCACGCCCACGAGTGGGTAAGCTTCTACAAGCAGTTCGGCCGCGCCGGCAGCAGCGGATACACGGCAAAATACATCTTCGAGTTTCTGGGTGCGCTTGTCGGGCTTTTGAACCCGCTGATCGCGCTTCTGGCGGCGGGCGGTGCGGCGATGCTGTTCAGGGCTTTCCGGGCGCGGGACGGCGCGGCGTCCCTGGTTCTGCTGACCACGCTGCCCTTTTTGGCATACCTTCTCTATCACGCGCTCCATTCGCGTGTTCAGGCCAATTGGCCAGCGCCGCTCTTTCCGGCATTCGCCATCATGGCCGGCGTCTTCGTTACCTCCCTGCGCGCAGACCAGGCACTCTGGCGCAGGGTCGCGATTGCGGGCGTCGCCGTCGGTGTGCTCACCGCTGTCGTGGTCCAGGTCCATGCCGTCCACCCGGTCACGGGGCAACTTGCCCGCAAGGACCCGACCTTCCAGTTGCGCGGCTGGGATAAGATCGGTGCGGCCTTGGCGGAACTCGCCGAGCAGGAACAGGCCGCTTTCATGCTGACCACCAGCTACGGCCTCAACGGTCAGGCCGACTATCTGATGAAGGATCGGTTGCCCGTCTATCAGACGACGGAGCGGATCCGCTACATCATGATGCCGGATCCCGACGAACGGCTTTTCGCAAGGCCGGGCCTCTACATCACCGAAAAACGCCGCAACAGGGCAGGTGACCTCGAACGCGCGTTCGAAACGGTCAAGGAACTGGCCGTTCTGGAGCGCAAGGTGGAGGGCGTGCCGCTGGAAGAGCTTGTCGTTTACAAGGTGGAGGGTCTGAAAGGCCCGGTCTTTGAGCCGTTTTCGGTCAGGTGATCCCGAAAAACGGGCCTGTCCGCCGGAGTTGAGGCTTGCATTGACTTCACGAATGCCGCAGGGAAAGAGAACTTTCCGACTCACACGGCCGCCCGTCAGACTTCATGAAGCGAATTACACTCGGTGCACTGGATTATGGTCTCGCCTTCGGCGTTGATCGCGCATTGCGCGACCTTGCCGAGAACGGGCGGTTGAGCGCCGTTGGTGCGCTCGTGACGACCGAGCTCTGGCCGCGCGAATTCCGGCCGCTTCAGGAAGTGGCGGAAAAGGTCGGGCAGCAGACGCTTTTCGGAATCACGCTTGCCTTCAGCGGCGACAGGGTCATGCCGGTCAGCTCGCGCATGCAGGAGATATACGGCGGGCGGATGTTCACTCGCGAGAAGTTGAACAGGCGCGCCTTCTTCCGGCTTCTGCCGGACGAACTGCTGATGGATGAAGCGATTGCCCAATTGGCGCGGTACAGCGTGCTGATGCAAAGACCGCCCGATTTCGTGGCTGTGCGCGAGGGTCTCCTTGCGCGAACATCCCTGGCACGCATCATCTTCAAGGCCGTGGAACGCTCGGATTTCGAGAAACCGCCCCTGGTGATTTCGCCGCTGCAATCGGGTCTGAAGACCCTGCGCCTGGCGCGGCTTGCGAAAAGCCACGGACTGCCGGTTCTGCCCAGCTCGGAACCGCTGCCGCCAACCGCGGATTCCGAGGAATTACAACAGCTTTTGCTCAATCATTTCGATGGCATGAGCGACCGGAGCTTCGTCGCTGCCATTCCCGGAAAGTCGGATGACCGGCTGATGCGTGAGGAGCCGCGGAAAAAAATCGCCGTGCGCGAGTGTCAGTACGAAGTCCTGAGAAGCGACCGTTTTTTTCAGACCCTCGACCGCAAGAACATTTTTCTGCGCTGAGAAACGCCCGACTTCCTGCGGTTTTTTTACCGTTTGAACGAAAAAACGGCTCTGCGGGGAACAGAGCCGTTTTTCGTGGAGGTCAGGAAGGGGGGAGGGGCGGCCCCGCTTCCATGACTCTGATATAGGTATTTTTTTCTTGAACGCACGTGATGGAAATCACAGGATTGCGCGTGGCCTTAAATTTTTTGTGTCGTGAAGATCCTTGGCAGGGGGTGGGTGTGGCAGAAATAAAAGACTTCTTGAAGAACAGCTTTTCCCTGGAAGGGCTGGAGCCGGAGCTTGCTGTCGGACTGTCCCGTCTCGCCAGACCGATGAAGCTGGCGGCCGGTACGATTCTTTTCGAGAACGGGGATCCTGGCAACGGTTGCTACGCCGTTCTGGAAGGCTCGTTGAAGGTGTCCCTTCTGTCCGTGGAAGGTGACGAGCAGCTTCTGGCAGTTCTGGGGCCGGGCGATCTGGTCGGCGAGCTGGCGCTTCTCGACGGCCGTCCGCGTTCGGCCACGGTCAGTGCCCTGAAGGAAGCAAATCTTGCCTTTATCGACAAGGCGGCTTTCCAGCGCTTTTCCGATGATCATCCGGCTGTCTACCGCCACATGCTGTCAATTGTCGGCAAGCGCCTGCGGCATGCCAATGACGTTCTGGCGGCGAGATCCTTCCTGCCACTGCCCGGACGGGTTGCCCAGACGCTGCTGCAGCTGTCCGAGACTTTCGGCAAGAAGCTGGACGACGGCCGGACGCTCATTCACTACAAGCTCAGCCAGGCGGACATTGCCAACATGGCCGGCGCGGCGCGTGAAAATGTCAGCCGCGTTCTCAACGACTGGAAGCGCTCCGGCACGATCAGCCGGATCTCCGGCTATTATTGCCTGGAAGACATGGACTTCCTGGAGCAGGCTTCAACGCTGTAACGACACCGAGCAGCAGGATACGGCGCTGGCGCTGGTCTCGCCTTGTAGAAAAGCGGACACGCCGCCTGGAACTTTTTCACTGCTGTCTGAATTGGAAAACACTGTCGAACAAAAGCCGTTCGGAAGGCGGTATAGTTCCATCCGGTGTCGAGCCGGGACATAGAATTGTTTCCCGGGTTTGTCGTCCCGGTTTGCTGCGAAAGCGGCAAGATGGGGAACCAGTATCCTTTGTGGTCGGAGACAAAAATGAGAATCCAGTGATGACTGGGTGGTCTTTCGCTGCGTTTCGGCCGAAATGACAAGATCATTGACGGGTGATCGCATCACAAGATTCTTATCGCGTTAATCCGAACATTATTGGTGCCTATTCAGGCGCAACGACCCGCTGTGTTCCAGCCAATATCGTCGCCAGCGTCTGCGTGTTCAGACTGTCGAGAAAGGCCTCCGCGGCATGTGCCATGGCGCCCTTCAGCGCACAGCGCGGCAGGAATGCGCAACTGGCGGCCTCGGGCTTGAGGCAGGCGACGACGCCGAGGTCCGGTTCGATCAGCCGGACCACATCACCGAGCCGGATCTCCTCCGGCGACCGGCCGAGACGGATGCCGCCGCCGCGGCCGCGTGTGGTTTCCAGATATCCGGCCCGTGCGAGCTGGGCGACGATTTTCATGACATGTGATTTTGCCAACCCGAGCTTTTTGCTCAGGCCGTCGACGGTTTGCGGGCTGTCCGTCTGACCGGTTGCCATCAGGATTCTCAAGGCAAAATCGCTGGCCTGACTGAGGCGCATGGCAGGGTCCTAAAAAACATTCATCTGAGATGTTGATTTTAGTGTGTGTTCGTGTCATTTAAAAGATGCATCTAAAATGAATGTTATGGAGGTTTCGATGGAAGCCCACGGTTTGAATGCCGAGAAGTACAGGCTGCGGCTGCGCCCGGACGACAGGACAGGCGATCGCCTGCGCCGCTACGAGGCCGTCGACGAACAGGCCATTCAGGTGATGGTGCACACGTTTTACGGCTGCATTCGTGAACATCCGCGTCTCGGTCTCATTTTCAACGGACGCCTGGACGGCAAGTGGGATGAGCATCTGCCGAAGATGGAAGCCTTCTGGCAATCCGTTCTCTTGAAGAACGGGGCATACAAGGGCAAGCCTGTTCCGGCGCATCTGAAGCTCAAGGAAGTGGTCAGTTCCGACTATGGCGAGTGGCTGTCCGTCTTCCGCCCGGTCGTGCGTGAACTGTTCGTGCCCGAACTGGCCGATGAGATCGTAGCGGTCGCGGAACGGATCGCGCAAAGCCTCTGGCTGGCCACGTTCGGCCATGCCGGGTCCTCACCACCTCCGAATCTCACCTCGCAACAATCACAATGGAGTGGATCATGCTGGTAGCGATTGTTCTTGTTGCCGAAATCCTTGTCGTCGTTTGGTTCGCAATTTTCTCGCTCATGCTTCTGTCCATGTATCTGGACTCCCGGCAGATGCCGGTGCCGAAGATCGACGTCGCCGGACGCACGCTGATCGGCAGCGCGAAACTCGCCTTTGTCACGGGGCTCGTGGCGCTCGGCGCACTGACCGTCTTCGAGTTGCCGGTCTTAGGTTAAAAGGAAAACAAAATGACCTTGTCCAAACTCATGCCGCGCGGCCTGCCCATTTTGCTGATCTGGGTCGCAGCACCGCTTCCCCTGTGGATCATGGCAATTCTGATGCTGGTGATCTGACAGGAAACCCTTGTGATCTGTCCGGCTGCCGTTAGTCTTTTCCCGACAGAGAACGGAGGGGTGCGGCGTGAGCGACGAAACTGACAAACCCAGCGGTGAGCTGACGCTGCGAACCATGGCCATGCCGGCAGACACCAACGCGGCGGGCGACATTTTCGGCGGCTGGGTGCTCTCCCAGATGGACCTGGCAGGGGGCATTGCCGCCGGTCAGCGCGCATCTGCCCGGGTCGTCACCATTGCCGTCGACGGCATGAAGTTCATCAGGCCGGTCCATGTCGGGGATGTTCTTTGCGTCTACACGGATATCATGCGGGTCGGAAACACGTCCATGGAAATCAAGCTGGAGGCCTGGGCCCTGCGCCATCGCTTCGGTATCCGCGAGAAGGTGACCGAAGCGCAGTTCACCTTTGTCTGCGTGGATGACAACGGGCGCCCGATACCGGTGCCGAAATAGGCCGCCGCCCGTCCTTCAGCTCCGGCGGTTCAGGATATCGGCGAAAAGATCCTCGTCGACGGCACAGGTACACCCGTTCGCCCACAGCCTGAGCAGATCTTTCAGGCGGGTGACGCGCTGCTCCTGTGACAGCGGCGCCTTGTGCCGCGGCAGGCCGCCAAGCACACGCAGGCTCCGGATGCGCATCATCACGCAGTTCTCGGCAGCTTGCTGCCACACGGCCAGATCGGCGTGCGACGCATGCGCCGCCAGGTGATCTTCAATGAGAACTGCCGCGCGTCCCGCGATAGGCTCCTGATACAAAAAATCCTCCATCGGTTTCCCGAGGAGGACTGGCGCATGCAATCAAACCGATTCGTTGCCGAATGGCCTCTTTGAGGTTCCAGACGACCGCATCCCTGTTGCGGAAACCACCTTGCCCGGTCTGGCAGGTTGGCGAGGGCGCCAGCCCTTCTCTTGATGATGGCGCGGTTATGACATGAGACAGCGGCCTTGGCAAGCCGGACAGAAAAAGTTGATATGCCCGTCAGGACTGGATCCGGTCATAGTCGACCCGGCCATCGACAAGATGAACCCGGCGTTGCATGCGCGCGGCAAGATCCATGTCGTGCGTCACCGCGACCACCGTCGTCTTTTGCGTTTCCACGATGGCCTGAAGGCTCTCGAACACCTGCTCGGTTGACGCGGAATCGAGACTGCCGGTCGGTTCGTCCGCCAGGATCAGGTCGGGGGCATTCGCGAGCGCGCGCGCAACGGCGACCCGCTGCCGCTGTCCGCCCGACAGCTGCGCCGGCCGGCGATGCAGAAAGTCTTCCAGTCCGAGATCCACGAGCAGCCCTGTCGCGTGCTCGAGCTGGTCCTTTGCGGAAAGACGTCCGAGTTTCTGCATCGGGATCAGGATGTTCTCCAGGGCCGTGAACTCCGGCAGGAGAAAGTGGAACTGAAACACGAAACCGATCTTCTCAAGGCGCATCGACGCCATTTCGCCCGAGGTGAGATCCGCCGTGGGGCAGCCTTCGATCAGCACTTCGCCGGATGTCGGCCTGTCGAGCAGGCCAAGCAGGTAGAGCAGCGACGACTTCCCGGAGCCGGACGGGCCGGTGATGGCAACAAACTCCGACGTCCCGACGCTGAAATCAATATCCTCAACCAGGGTGGCCGGAACAATTGCGGGCAGAATGCGGGTGAGGCTGCGGGTCTGGAGAAGCGGCTCGGCACCGGGTGCCGCCTGAGGCCGGGCTGCGCTCATGTCGCCCCCCGGATGATGTCGACGGGATTGAGTTTTGCGGCTTTTCTGGCCGGGATGAGCCCCGCTATTCCGGACGAGAACAACGCGAGAAGGCAGGCAAGGACATAGTGCACATACGAAAAGTGGATCGGCAGCCGGGTCATCTCGATGTCGGTCGTGACCTCGAACTTGACCGTGGCGAGATAACTTGAAAGCCCGAAGCCGAGCAGGCACCCGGCCATCGCCCCGAGAATGCCGATCACCAGTCCCTCGAGAACGAAGATCTGCTGGATGTCGGTTTCGGGAAAACCGAGAGACTTCAGGATTGCAATGTCCCGGGCCTTTTCATGCACGATCGTGGACACGATGTTGAAGATACCGAAGCCGGCAACCACGAGGATGGCGCCGACAACCGTGTACATGATCGCATTGCGCACGACGAAGGCTTCCATGAGACCTTCATTGGCCTCTTCCCAGGAAACGGCCTTGTAGCCCAGCTGACGCTCGGCACGTGCCGCGATCTCGGTCGCGTCGTTGATGTCGGCAAGCCTGACCGAAATGCTGTTGATGATGTCCGGTTTTTCCAGGAGGATCTGCACCGCCTTGAGAGGCGCATAGGCTAGGCCCTCGTCGCTTGTCGTGATGCCCGTGTGGAACAGCCCGACGATCTTGAAGCGTTTCGCGAGACCGTTTGCCGATGTCAGCGTCACCGTATCGCCGAGTTCGGCGCCGAGACGCTCCGCGGCCTTGCGGCCGAGCACCAGGCCGTTCGCGGTCGAATCGAGCGCTTCGAAACTGCCGGTCCGCATGTCATCCCGGATCTTGGAAACCTTCAGTTCGCGCTTCGGCACCACGCCAACCAGCGTGATACCTATATCCTGTCCGCTGTAGCGCAGCACGGATTGCCCGCTCAGCCGTTGGGCGAAGTCGCCCTCGACCCACTCGCGCAGCGAGGCGATCGCCTCGGTCGGATTGCGGATGCCGCGCAAGTCTTCCAGGGGCCGGAGACCGTGGAAGGCAACCGCGTCGTAGATGGCGGTCGCGGGCTGTTCGGCCGGATTGCGTTTCTCGTCCAGAATTTCGACATGCGGAATGGCTTCTATCAGGGTCGTCATGAAATCTCGTTGCGAGCCTTCCATGAGACTGGCCATGGCGACCGAAAAGCCGACACCCAGCGCAACGCCAAGCGTGGAAACAATGGTTTGCCGCAGTCGGTTGCGGACATGCGTCGATGCGATCCGGAGAAGCAGCACTACCTGGCTCCTTCGGCGTTCGGGCTGACCTTGTCTCCTTCCGATAGATCTTCCAGGAACGGGAAAACAATCTGGTCTTGTTCGCTGACACCTTCCAGCACCTCGACCGTTCTCGTGCCGCGAATGCCGGTCTTGACGTCCACGCGTGAAATCCGGTTTTTCTCTTTCAGCATCTGCAGGACCGATCCGTCAAAGGCTGCGAGCGGCAGCAGCAGGGCATCGTCCTTTTCGCGGGTGACAATGTTGATTTCCGTGGTCATTCCGATCCGCAGCAGCGTGTCGCGGGGAAGCTCGAGATAGACACGGTAGTTCTTGAGAACGGGATCGCCTTTCGGGGTGATGCTTGCGACCGTTGCCGTGAGCATCTCGTCCGGGAATGCATCGGAGCGGATGAGCGCCTTGTGGCCTTTGCGGACTTTCGGAATGTCCTCTTCGTTCACTTCCGCAACCAGCTGCAGGGGCAGGGGCTGCCCGATCCAGAACAGGATTTCGCCAGGTTCCGCGACTTCGCCGACGGATCCGTCCTGACGCAGGACGACACCGTCCATGGGCGCGGTAATCAGGTAGTCCCGGAGCCGTTCCTTCTGGGCCGCGATCATGGCGTTGATGCGGATCACCTCGTTCTGCGCCTTGTCGTAGACCTGCTGGCTGACGACACGCCGGTCGAGCAGCTGCAGGGCGCGCTCCCGGTCTGATTGCGCAAGCTCGCGGCGCGCTTCCAGCTCCGCGAGCGTCGCGCGGGCATCGCCGCTGTCAAGCTCCGCGAGCTGGTCGCCCTGGCGGACCTCCGCGCCCTCGCAGCCGCAGAGCGAAATGATGCGCTCGCGAATGATGCTCGTGACCTTCGCCCACCGGACCGGCTCCACCACTGCGGTGGCATAAACGACTTCGGCGGCACTCCCCCGGTGAGGCCGGATAACGTTGACCTCCGGCGGACGGCTGGCCCACCAGTATGCGGCCGCGATCACGGCAGCGAGCAGGGAAAGCAGAACTGGATAGCGAAGTGAACGCATGTGGCATCCGTGTGTGTTGTCACGACGTGAGTCGCTTCAATCCGAAACACGCTCCGGCGATTGCCGCCAGGGGAGGCATGTTTCAGGATCATCACACTAGGGTCTGCCATTACCGCGTCCATGTCATGGATCAATTCCGACCCATTGCGGCCCGGTTTACCTGGAAACGGGTCTTGCGAGGCGATCCCGGGTGAATGGACTTGTCATTCCGGGAAGGCCGGAAACCAGAAACCAATGGTTCCTCCGTCTCCTTTCTACCTCTGGCCGCAGGGAATTCTGAGTCCCGGTCTTGCCGCTCGAACGGCAAACCGGGATGACACACCCGGGAAACGATTCCGAACAATGGCTCGCCTTCGCGGCTTCTATTCAGTAATGCGGTGGTTTCTCGACATGATGGGCGGGAAGAACCTGCTCCGCCAGCTCCTCCACCTGGTCGGTCATCTTGTCCACCAGGCGTGTCAGGCGATCGATCTGCTTGCCCTGTTCCACGACCACGCCGTTGAGATCCTCGATCGTGCGGCCGGCATGCGCCAGGTCGATTTCAAGCTGCTCGATCCGTGCTTCATGATCTGTTGGCATGGAACATCCCCTGTCTTGTGTCGGGCGCCGGTGATACAGGCCGAAACGGGTCCCGAAAACAAATTTATTCATCGTAACATGCCGATGGGTTTAATCGCGCTGCGTGAGTGCTATATGAGCAACGGGATCCCCGCGCCACCTGCAGGGGCACAACGAAAGAGATTTTCATGACCGCCTTGTCCGATTTCCCGATCACAAAGAGATGGCCAGCCCAGCACCCGGAGCGCCTCCAGCTCTATTCGCTGCCGACGCCGAACGGGATCAAGGTCTCGGCAATGCTCGAGGAAACCGGCTTGCCCTACGAGCCCCACAAGGTCGACTTCGGCACGAACGATCAGCTTACTCCGGAATTCCTGTCGCTCAATCCCAACAACAAGATCCCCGCGATCATCGATCCGGACGGTCCCGGCGGCAAACCGCTCGCACTCTGGGAATCCGGTGCGATTCTGATCTACCTGGCAGAAAAGACCGGGAAACTCATCCCCTCCGATCCGGGCGAGAAATATGAGGCGATCCAGTGGGTGATGTGGCAGATGGGCGGTTTCGGCCCGATGACCGGGCAGCTCGGCTTCTTTCACAAGTTCGCGGGCCGCGAATATGAAGACCGCCGTCCGTTCGAACGCTACCGCGACGAGGTCAAGCGCCTCTTGAACGTGCTCGACCGGCAGCTTGACGGTCGTGACTACATCATGGGCGATCAGTTCACGATCGCCGATATCACCTCATGGCCCTGGGCGCGCAACATCAACGGATTTTACGAGGCGGCCGACGTCGTCGGCTACCATGATTTCAAGAACGTCGTCCGGTGGGTCGACACCTGCCTGGCGCGTCCTGCCAGCCAGAAGGCGATCAACATTCCAGCCCGGGACTAGGGTCCGTACCTTAGGGTGTCGAGACCGGGCGCGCTCTGCGCGCCTGGCCGTCAATCCGGTTCGCCCGCAAGGACCGCGTCAAAATCGAGATCATAAGGCAGCTCCGTGTTCAGGTGATGCCAGGCTTTGTCCACCTTGGTATGCGGCACTTTCAGCCTTGAATTCATCCCGCCGAACCAGTCGATATCGCCGATATACTGGGCGCAGTTGTTGAAACCCGTGGGGAACGCTGTCACGGCGCCGACTGTGACAACACGTGTCTGTCTGGCTCTTTCCAGCGCAGCTTCGTCATCACCAAGGGCAAGCGCGTTCATTGCATAGGCAATCGAAAGACAACCCTTGCTGTGCCCGGCGACCGAGACCACGTTGCGCTCAGGCTCCCGCAACAGCCTCAGCAGCGTCTGCGTGTCCGACTGGTACGCATTGCCTCCAAGTCGTGGTGCTGCAGTGGTCGTCAGGGGTTTGTCAGCGGGCGCGGTGGAACCCGGAATATTGAAGAACCGCTGGTAGGTGTCCAGCATGCGGTTCGCGGCACCCAGTACAAACCAGCCACCCAGGGCTTCGGTCATCAGATCGGCTATCCCGTAGCCCGCGACAATCGCGCCGACCGGTGTGTCGTAGCGGTTGGCAACCGAACGGGCAAAGGCTGCTGCACCGATATCGGAGCTGCCGACGCCCGCAATCACGAAGCGCTGCAGAAGTTCGCCCGGCGCCGCACGAAACGAAGCGAAATCCTCAAACTTGCGCACTGCGTCCTTCCGCGTCCGGTCGGACGGTGACACGACAAGAATGCTGCCCTCGTCATTTCGTTGCGAAAGCAGCATCGCCAGTTCGTCCTCCGACAGGTTGGACGTGTTGTAAAAGAGTCGGTCCAACAGCGCGTTGCGGTTGTTGATGACATCGAAAAAATTTGTCGGTATCCGTCGGTACCGCAAATCATCGAACAGTTTCAGAACATCGCCGGCGGGTGCTGTGGCAGTAGCGTCGGTCATGGGAAAGCATCCTTTTGCTATGCTTGGTATTCTACAACCGACAGATGAAGCTTATAGGACGAATTTGATGCAGGGTTGCTGAAAAGGGCGGCAATTGCACCTTGGGAAAGGCTGAAAAATGGACTTTCGCTACGCCGCTTTGACGCGGGAGAATGCGCAACAGTGGCAGAGCCTGCGCCTTGAAGGTACTCGTGACTTTCCGGTCGGGTTTCTGGTGACGGAACAAGAAGCTGCAACGACAAGCCTTGAGCGCGCAGCCGATATTCTTGCGTCCGGGACAACACGCGGTGTTTTTTCAGGCAAGGTTCTCACCGGGTTTTGCGGGTTCCGCCGTTCGCAACTTGAGCGCCTGCGTCATCGAGCGGAGCTCGGACCGTTTTTCGTTACGGCGCGTTTTCAGGGTAGCGGTGCCGCCGATGTCCTGATGTCGGGAGTAATCGAGGAAGCACGGACAGGAGGTGTCGAGCAGTTGGAACTGTTCGTCGATACCGAAAATGTCCGGGCAATCCGGTTCTACCAGCGCTTCGGCTTTGCGCAGGCAGCAAGGTTTATCGACAGTGTGCGGATTGATGGCCGCTCGCATGACGATGACTTTATGACGCTGAGGATCTCGGGCTGAACGCGTTTGATCGCGTCTAGCCAAAACAGTCATGGTTCCAGACCTGCCGCGTCTCGACCGTCTTGCGGTCGCCCGGAGAAGGCGTTCGCTCGATCTGGAAATAGATGACGAAGTTGGAAAGCGCGGCCACGTTCGCCACGCTGTCCGGCCAGCTCCGGCAAAGGTAACGGGCATAGTTGAGCGACAGGACCTGGGGTTCGTCTTCATAGGACTGGTCCTCGAGATTGGACAGGAACTTGCGCCACCGGTAATTCGCATAACGCTGCGAAACGATCTCCGGCTTTTCGAAATCGCCCAGTCCGGTCCTGCCGTTGTAAACGTCCGCCATCGTCCCGTCCGCAAGTTCACCTTCGATCACCGGCCAGGGGCTCGTCATTTCCGGATAGGGCGCAAACATGGTCCAGTTCTGGTAAAGCCCGAGCGCCTGTCGTACGCCGACGAACTGTGCGGGCAGCGTCAGGCCGCTTGCCGGAATGGTCGATATGTTCTGTACGGTAACGAACACGAAGGCGGCTGCTGCAAGCATCTGCGTGACGGCACCGAAGCGCGGTGGCCGGTCACGCCACGGCAGCGCGAATGCCGTCACGCGCGAGAACGAGGACCGGTTGCGCCCGACCCAGTCATAAAACCGGTCACCGGGTTTCCGGAAGACCTTGAGGCCCAGAAGCGTCCCGAGCGGAAACAAGACCGGCGAGATCGCGACCAGCCTGCTCAGCGCGTCGAACTTGAAGTGGCGATCGTTTCCGATGGTCAGTACCCAGGAATTGCGCGCTTCGAGCTCGGCTCCGATCTCCGCATCGTCCTGCGCGGGCCGGACGGGCGTTGCGGGAAGGAACAGAAACACCTTCAGGATCTGGCACGTCTTCTCGCAGAAATCGCAGCCGCGATCGAACCAGATGGCGACGGGCCTGTCCGCGCGCGCAGGCAGGAGGCGCGCGAGCCTGTCCCACATCCAGCCCGGCATGAAGGTCAGATTCATGATGATCGAGATGAACGGAAAGAAGCCGATCTCAAGGAAGAGCGCGAACGACAGATGCATGGTGATGAAGGCCAGCATCAGCACCGTTCGGAATGTGCGGTGAAACAGCGGTGAAAATATCAGGATCGGGCCGACCAGTTCCAGGAGGTAGACGTAAAAGGTCAATCCCGTCAGGAGACCTTCGAACTGCCGGAACCAGAGCGCGAACGGAGTGACCAGGTAATCGAGCTGCAGCGCGTAGTAGACGGCAGTCCCGTCCTGCGTCCAGATAGGGTGCGTCTTCAACAGCGCGCTGAAGAAATACATCGACATGCCCTGAAGCAGCAGGGCGGCGGTTGCGATCGTGCAATAGGTATTTCCGGTGAAGACAGGCCGCCGCGACAAGGCGGCATCGATCGAATAGCGCGCGCCAAGCGGCAGAAACATGGCCCAGAACAGCAGCATCAGTGCAAGATTGTCCTCGCCGGACAGGATGAACGTGTTCCTGTTTTGCAGCGACAAAAGCAGCGCCCAGGAAATTACGGTCATCAGGCGGGTGCGCCAGCCGAGCATGAGCGCAAGGGCGGCAAGTCCGGCCACGATGAACAGCAGGGCCTGGAACCAGGCTGATCCGTTTGCCAGGTGGAACGACCACGTGGTGGCATACAGATGCTCTATCTGTACGCTGCGCGGCATCACACCGGCGTCTGTGTAGTGGGCGACGAGGTCGCGTGTGCGCATGAAAAGATCGATCAGGATCCACAGGCTCAGAAGGACGCGAAACAGCGCCAGCGTACGAAGATCTATTCCGAAAATCGTCCTGATGGATGCCAGTCTAACCGCCAAGAGACACACCGCTTCTGGGCATGTCGAGACATGCCTGGATCTTGAAACACGGCAAAAAATACCGAAGTTTCGTAAAGATTTGGATTAGGGTCCGTACCCTAAGGCGTTCGCGGGAAACAACGGCGTTTCTGTTGAAAATCATATTGAAGGAGCAAGGATGCGGGCAATCAGTCGAACACGTGGCGGCCTTGTCCGGTTTGTCGCCGTGGCACTTATCTCAGTGATCTTTGCCACCGCTGCCGTTGCCAGGAACAACGGAACGGGTCCGTTCTATGCCTTCGAGACCCTATACTATGAAAACCTGACCAGGCGCGAAATCACTAGGGTCCAGCAACGCTTGCGTCTCGACGAGCCGGCTGCGGCGATTGTTGCAACCAGTCTTCAGGAAGATGGCTGGTCCAACGAACCCATGCTCGAAAGTCCGGTCTCGATCCGCGACGGCGCGCTCAACACGGCTGCCCCCTCTAACGGGGAATGGCTGGAAGCCGCAGGCACAGGCGTTCTTGCCACGACCGTCAGCATGGCGATCTTCTGTCTCGGAGGCGTACGATTCGACTGGGCGTGAAGGACGATCCGGGTCGTCGCTAAACAAGCGGAATGAATTCCTTGAAGGCGGTCTCGTTCAGAAGCACCGCTGCTTCTTCAGCGGATACCCAGCGCCGGTTCCGGTGATTTTCCTCCCACTCGTCATCCGGCAGTACGCGGCTGACCTCCATGGCATAGACGGCGACATTGCAGGACGCACCCCACTTCACGTAGCTGTAAGAGCCAAGAGGCTCATCGCCGGTCGAGCCTTCCACACCGGCTTCCTCGCGGGCTTCGATCATGGCCGACCGTGCCGGGCTCAAACCGGGTTCGACAATTCCCTTTGGAACGACCCAGTTGCGGCCGCTGCTGGACCCTATGATCAGAACTTCCGTGCCCGCCTTCGTTCTTCGAAAGGGAATGACCGCCGATTGGGTGTAGTAGTAGGCTGGCCGTGGTCTGCGCTCGGGTCCGTCCGGAGACGGATAGGGAAACAGCTCCGGCAGATCCCGTGGGTCGACGCATTCGCGCAAATTGGCGCGGCCCCCCCGGGTTTCGACAATCAAAAGCCCGCCGGAACGGGTAACAATCTCAAGTGCCAAACGGGTCGCCAAGGCCTTGATACGTTTCGGGGCGGCAACGAGGAGCACACGGTTTTCGGCCGAAACCGGGGGGAGGCGCCCGTCGGACAGGTCTTTCGAAGCTTTTATTCCACCCGCCGTCCAACCAGCGGCCTTCAGAGCTTTTTCCGCCGTTACCTTCGCGCGGTTCGCAGGTTCGGTAAAGACGGCATCCGGGCGCAGGCCGTTCCGGCCGAGCCAGCAACCGATTTTCTGTGCCTGCCGCTTGCCTTTCGTACGCAGCGGGCAAGCGGTCTTTGCGCCCGTCCACGTCTTGTCACGCGCACCGGCGCATAACAGCAGCATTTCCATATCCGTATCCTGGCAGCCTGTCATGCATGGATGGTACCGGGTCACCGCAGCCGTGTCATGACCACCGAAATCGGCCGGGCTTGAAAAAAAATGCGGCAGATGTCCATCGGGCATCACCCCGTTCGTCATGTGAGTGAAGGCAATGTCGCCTTTGCTGATTTGACAGGAGATGGAAATGACGATCTGGACGATCCTCGCAGGTGGTGCGGGCGTGGTTGCACTGCTCGGTGCCGGGACGCTGTTGCTGCCGAAAAACGTGCATGTGGAGCGCCATGCCAAGATTGCCGCATCACCGGAAACCGTTCTGGAACTGGCGGCTTCGAACCACGGCTATCAGACATTCAACCCGTATCTGACCTCCGATCCGGAGCTTAAAATCAAACCCTTCGGACCGGATACGGGCTTGGGATCCGGATTTCACTTCGACGGCAAGGAAGGCAAGGGCACCCAGACCGTCGCCAAGGTGACGGAAACCAGCGTGCGTTATGACATCGACCTGGGCGCGATGGGCAAACCGGTGCAGGAAATCTCCGCGCAAGGCCTGCCCGACGGTACGAAAGTCACCTGGACCATGGATATGGACCTCGGCTTCAATCCGGTTGCCCGCGTGTTCGGCCTATTCCTGGACGGTATGGTGGGCAGGAGCTTCGAGCAGGGCCTTGACAACCTGGCGTCCGCCACCTGATCAGATTGAGACAACAAGGATATTGAACATGCGTTACACATTTCTGCTTTACACCGACCCGGCCGATCTCGCTGGCATGACACCGGAAGACTGGGCCGCCGAAAAGGAGGTCTACGGAGCCTATATTGGCGCCCTGCAGAAGGCGGGGGTTTTCGTGGATACGGACTGGCTGCAGCCGGTTGAAACCGCGACGACGCTCTCCTTGAAAGGGGGCAGCCGGCAGGTGCAGGACGGACCGTTTGCCGACACGAAGGAAACGCTTGGTGGGTTTTTCGTTATTGACGTTCCGGATCTGGACGCGGCCATGGCCTGGGCTGAAAAGTGCCCCGCCGCCAAGACCGGAAAGGTCGAGATCAGGGCCTCCGCGATGGGCTCGGTGTGACGGATGCTGCGCGCGCAGCCGAACTGGCTGCGCGGGACAGTTATGGACGCCTCCTGGCGCTCCTGTCGGCGCGCACCCATGATATTGCGCTGGCGGAAGATGCCCTGGCGGACGCCTTTGCCAAGGCGCTTGATCACTGGCCCTCGCACGGTGTTCCGGACAAGCCTGATGCGTGGCTGCTCACCACGGCCCGCAACAGGTTGACCGACTGGCAGCGAAAACAGCTGCGTTTTCCGAGCGAATCTGAAATTCCGGATATGCCCGACGATGATCGGGGGGAAGAGGGCCTGCCTGACAAGCGGCTGTCGCTGCTGCTGGTATGTGCCCATCCGGCGATCGCGGCTGATTTGCATGTTCCGCTGATGCTGCAGACCGTTCTCGGCATGGAAGCCAGGATCATCGCGCGATTGTTCCTGATCTCGCCCGCTGCGCTCGCCAAGCGCCTGGTCCGCGCAAAGGCCAAAATCAGGGACGCGGGCATTCCGTTCCAGATCCCGGAGGGGGCCGTTCTGGAGGAACGCAGCTCCGCATTGTTTGAAGCGCTTTATGCCCTGCATGCTCATGACTGGCTGGACCCGGCTGACACTTTGGGTGACGAGGCGCTCTATCTTGCCGATCTCTCCAGCCGCCTGATGGCAGACAATCCCGAGGCTCTTGGCCTGGCGGCGCTGATCGCCTTCAGCCATGCAAGGGCCGGGGCGCGGATCATGGACGGCATGCTGGTGCCGACCGGTGAACAGGATGTCTCCCTCTGGCGCGACGACCTCATCGCCTACGGCAACCGGCAACTGACCCGCGCCTATGGCAAATCAGCGGTCGGAAGGTTTCAGATCGAAGCGGCGATTGAAGCCGTTCATGTCGCGCGAAAGGACACCGGTCAGACCGACTGGCAGGCGTTGAACAAGCTCTATTTCGCGCTTCAGCAACTGGCGCCGTCCGCCGGCGGACTGGTTGCGCAGGCTGTCATCACCGGCAGGCTCCACGGAGCGGCTGCGGGATTGCGGGCGCTCGAGATTGCAGAGGCACAGGCCGGAACCGGCTTCCAGCCGCTCTGGGCGGCCCGGGCAGACCTCAACGCGGGGTGCGGCAACCGCGAGGCGGCGTCACGCTGCTATGAAAAGGCAATTTCCCTCGCAACCGATCTGCCGACGATCAATCTTCTGCGCGCGCGGTTGGCGGCGTTGGCATAGCGCCGGGATATTCATTCGACGTTCGGATTGGCCCAGTCATTCGGCCTGAACGGGGTTTGAAGCGCGCGCTCCACAAGTTGCAGGTGATCCTGTCCGTAGAACGGATCGCCGTCGACGACGTAGGTTGGAGACCCGAACAGCGCTTTCGAGACCGCCCATTGTGTATTTTCCTTCAGCCTGTCCTGGACTTCCTGTGAAGCGGCTTGCGCAAGATGCGCTTCCGGGTCGAGCTCGAGTTCCCTCGCAATCGCCTTGAGGGCGGTCACATCCGACAGGTCGACGTCGTCGCGCCAGTGCGCTTCCATGAGCCGGTGCGCCATCCTGTCGGTGTCGGGACCCGTTGCCCCGAGGGCGATGATCATGCCCGACGCGACGCTGTAATCGGCGTCATGCTGGCTTGGCCGGTGGTTGATGATCGGAACGGAGCGGAACTCCGCCCACCGTTCGATCTCCCGCCCGAAAAAATAGTCGACATGCTGCTGTGTCCGCTTGCGGAAGGCGGGACTTCGCTGCGCTTCGACGACGGGCGAAAGAAGGATAGGCCGATGCACCAGAACGGCGTCATGGTCCGCACAGATGCGCAGGATCTCGGCCGAGCCGAGATAGGCAAATGCGGAATGGGCGGAATAGACATACTCGACAACGGACATGACGCGCTTTCTAGATCTTCTGTGAAAAGGTCTGTTTCGGTGCGGATGTGAGGAAAACTGAGTGTCAGCGCTCGACGCGGGCCAGCGCGAGACCGACGCCGGCGCCTATGAAAAGCGCGCCGGTCAGTCTGTGACGAATGCGCCCCAATTGCAGGACCAGAGGCCGGGAGATATTCGCTGCCGCCACCCACAAGAGATCACCGAAAAAGACGATCGTGAGATAGACGGACGCCGCCGTTGCCATGTGGGCCGCAGTCGGGACATCGCCGGTGAACTGGGGCAGGAAGGCCGCGATGAAGACCAGGGTCTTCGGATTGGCAATTGCGAGGAACAGGCCCTGAAAGAAAAGCCCGGTCAAGGTTCCTCCGGTTGCCTGAACCTGGTCCGCATCGTCAATTCCCTGACGCCAGGCACGGACGCCCAGATAGATCAGGTAGACAACGCCAACCCATTTCAGCCAGGTGAGCGCGCTTGCAGCAAACTGAAGCAGGGCGGAAAACCCCAGCACGACAATCACGAGCTGAACGCCCACGCCGATCGTCGTTCCGACCACCGTTGCGCAACCGTAGCGCGGGCCGTGGGCGAGCGTGTTCGCAATAAAGAGCGCCACATTGGGTCCGGGAATCAGGACGAGGATGCCGGTTGCGGTTGCCAGCAGAAGAAGAGAAGCAGGATCCATGCGCTAGCTGTAACAGACTGGGGACAGACAGACAAAGAGCGCGACACGCAAAAAGGGCGGCCCGGGAGCCGCCCTTTCCGCAAAGCTTGTGAGCTGAGGCTTCCTGGAAGCCCATGCCGCTCCCCCGTGCCGCACAGCGGCACAAACTGAAAAAGGTGGGCGGCGTGTCATGTAAAAAAGGGCGGCCCGAGAGCCGCCCTTTCCGCAAAGCTTGTGAGCTGAGGCTTCTTAGAAGCCCATGCCGCCCATGCCGCCCATGTCGCCACCCGGCATTGCCGGTGCTGCGTCTTTCTTCGGCAGCTCGGCAACCATGGCTTCGGTGGTGATCAGCAGGCCGGCAACGGAAGCTGCGTCCTGCAGAGCCGTGCGGACAACCTTGGTCGGGTCGATGATGCCGGCTTCGATCATGTTGACGAACTCTTCGGTCTGCGCGTTGAAGCCGAAGCTGTCGTCGTCGTTTTCCTGGATCTTGCCGACCACGATGGAGCCTTCGACACCAGCGTTTTCAGCGATCTGACGGATCGGAGCTTCAAGAGCACGCAGAACGATCTTGATACCGGCTTCGATGTCGGCATTGTCGGAAGACAGAGCGGAGACGGCTTTCTTCGCACGCAGCAGGGCTGCGCCGCCACCCGGTACGATGCCTTCTTCGACAGCGGCACGCGTTGCGTTCAGAGCATCGTCGACGCGGTCTTTCTTTTCCTTCACTTCGATTTCGGTCGCACCGCCAACGCGGATAACGGCAACACCGCCTGCGAGCTTGGCAAGACGCTCCTGGAGCTTCTCGCGGTCGTAATCGGACGTGGTTTCCTCGATCTGGGCCTTGATCTGACCGACGCGGCCGTCGATGTCTTCCTTGGAACCGGCACCGTCAACGATGGTGGTGGTTTCCTTGGTGATCGCAACTTTCTCGGCGGTGCCGAGCATGTCGAGGGAAACGTTTTCCAGCTTGATGCCGAGATCTTCGGAGATCACGGTGCCGCCGGTCAGGATCGCGATGTCTTCGAGCATGGCCTTGCGGCGGTCGCCGAAGCCCGGTGCCTTGACGGCTGCGATTTTCAGGCCGCCGCGCAGTTTGTTGACGACGAGAGTTGCCAGCGCTTCGCCTTCGACATCTTCAGCGATGATCAGGAGCGGACGGGAAGACTGAACGACAGCTTCCAGGATCGGCAGCATGGCCTGCAGGTTGGAAAGTTTCTTCTCGTGCAGCAGGATGTACGGCTTTTCCAGGTCAGCCAGCATCTTGTCGGCATTGGTGACGAAGTAGGGAGACAGGTAGCCACGGTCGAACTGCATGCCTTCAACGACTTCAAGTTCGGTTTCCAGGGACTTGGCTTCCTCGACGGTGATCACGCCTTCGTTGCCGACTTTCTGCATGGCTTCAGAAATGTCTTGGCCAACCTGAACGTCGCCGTTTGCGGAGATCGTGCCGACCTGGGCAACTTCTTCGGACGTGGTGATGGTTTTGGAGGCGGCTTCCAGAGCCTTGACGGCTTCAGCCGCAGCCATGTCGACGCCGCGCTTCAGGTCCATCGGGTTCATGCCGGCGGCAACGGACTTGGCGCCTTCCTTGACGATGGACTGGGCCAGGACGGTTGCGGTCGTCGTGCCGTCACCAGCGATGTCGTTGGTCTTGGAAGCGACTTCACGCACCATCTGTGCGCCCATGTTTTCGAACTTGTCTTCCAGTTCGATTTCCTTCGCAACGGAAACACCATCCTTGGTGATGCGCGGTGCACCGAAGGCTTTGTCGAGAACGACGTTGCGGCCTTTCGGGCCGAGGGTTACCTTGACGGCGTTTGCGAGGGTGTCGACACCACGGAGCATGCGCTCACGTGCGTCGGAGGAGAATTTTACTTCTTTAGCAGACATAGAGTCGTCTCACCTAAATTGGGAAGTTGAAGAGATCAGGAGCGGTTCGCTGTCGGATTAAGCGATCACGCCCATGATGTCGGATTCCTTCATGATCAGGAGGTCTTCACCATCGATCTTGACTTCGGTGCCGGACCACTTGCCGAACAGAACGCGGTCGCCGGCTTTGACATCGAGCGCAACGATTTCGCCGTTGTCTTTGCGGGCGCCGGTGCCGACGGAAATGATCTCGCCTTCCTGCGGCTTCTCTTTAGCGGTATCCGGAATGATGATGCCGCCGGCGGTCTTCTCTTCGGAGTCGACGCGGCGAACTACGACACGGTCGTGCAGTGGACGAAATGCCATAAGACTGTTTCCTCTCATGAGCGCGCCCCACGCAATTGGCAGCGCGCGAGACATGATTATTGGGTTGACTGAAGCAGGAATGCGTTATTCCCGCTGCACGCTAGCACTCCCTCAAGGCGAGTGCTAACAGCGCCATGGATTTATGCAGCGGCGCCCGTTTTGTCAATGCTTTGTGACGAGAATTTAATCCGGAGATCCGGCCGGATTGCCTGCCGTCGCGACCCGGCGACGCGGTTGCAGCGGTACGGACAGGTTTCCGGCCCTCCGTTGCCCGCGCGACGCGCTCACGCCCTAGGTGATGGACCCATAAATGAGGCGGAAATGGTTTGAGGCGGATTGCGTCTCCTCAAGGAGCGGAAGCGCAGGAAATGTGGTTCATTTTCAAGCCTTTCGCGACACCGGGGAGGCGCAATCCGGTCAAATCCGAAGGATATGGAAATGGCTTCACCCCGTGTCGTCAGCGTGCTTGACCGGGCAGGAAGCCCGCTCCGCACACCCTTCCTAACGGGATTTCGCCATTTCGCATGCCATTTCAGTCTCATTTATGAGTCCATCACCTAGTTGGGATCGGCGATGGTGAATGGCAAGGTGAAACCGGCTTCTTTTCCGTCGGCCCGGTCCTTGAAACGCGTTTCGAGCTCGTATTCGCCGGCCGGAAGCCCGCTGAACTGGAACGAAAGTGCCGCGGCAAGCTCGCGCTGCTTCGACCGGCCTTCGCCGGAAAACGCCGCGAAATTCTCCTGTTCGGCCAGTACCTGCCCGGAGGAGTTGAGGAGCCTGTAGCTTGCGGTGAGGTCAAAGGCATAAACGCCATCCGTTTCCGTGAAGGCGTAACCCACGGGTTCGGCGTAGATCGACATCACTTCGTCGTCGCGAAAAACCGATCCGCTGCGCGGTGTGTACTGGCCGTAAGCCGTCCCGCCATCCTGGGTGAAGGTCGCGACCACGAAGGCAAGGCCGTTGTCGGTCCAGGCGGCGTCATAGGCGCCCTGTGCCGTGGTGAAGGCTGCGGCGGGGGTGGCAATGATGGGGGATTGCGCAAGTGCGGAACACGTCCCAGCAACGACGCCCGTTGTCACGAGGAGAGCGGAAATGGCCTTTCGGGATATCCGATTGTTGCGCAGCATGTTCACTTTCCGGAACACCTTTTAGTCTTGTCGATTCTTGGCGAATTTTTGCCGATATAGACTGACTTAAGGCGTTACACAAGAAAATGTGTGCAATGCAGTAAACAATAGCCGGTTAAACGCTGCGCGCCGTCCAGGACTGCCGTTTGCGGTATATTGTCGACGGGCTGATTTCCAGCGCCGCGGCTGCCATCGCGATGTTGCCGTCAAAGGCGTCGAGCGCATCCTCGATGATTTTGCGCTCCTGCGCCCACAACGGTTCGATGGCACCGAACGGCCGGCTTGGCACGCTGATGCGCGAGCGTTCCCTGGAAAGGTCGATAACGGCATTCGGGCGGCCGCTCTGATCGCGGATGACCATCGGCAGCATGTCGAACGTGACCGCTGCGCCTTCGTTCATGACAACGATCTGCCGGACGGTGTTTTCGAGCTGCCGCACGTTTCCGGGCCAGGAATAGGACAGGATCCGCGCCTCGGCATCCGCATCGAAGCCCTTGAAGCTCCGGCGCTCTTCGGTGGAGTACCGCGTCAGGAAGGCTTCCGCCAGGGGCAGGATGTCATCCCTGCGTTCCCTCAGGGGCGGCAAGTGGATCGGCAGCACGTGAAGCCGGTAGTAGAGGTCTTCGCGGAACCGGCCGGCGGTGATTTCCGCAACCGGGTTTCTGTTTGTCGCGCAAATGATGCGGGCATCGACCTGGCGGGATTGCGTGTCACCCAGCCGCTGGAACGTGCCGGTCTGCAGGAACCTCAGCAGCTTGCTCTGCAGCATGAGATCCATTTCACCGATCTCATCAAGAAACAGCGTGCCGCCGTCGGCTTGCTCGGCGGCGCCGGTCCGGTTTTCCGTGGCGCCGGTGAAAGCGCCCCGCATGTAGCCGAAAATTTCGCTCTCGATCAGGTCGCGCGGGATCGCGGCACAGTTCAGCGTGACGAACCGGTTCGGATTGCGCTCCGACAGATCGTGAATGGCATTCGCGCACAGTTCCTTGCCCGTTCCCGATTCACCCGTGATGAAAACCGGGGCCTGGGAAGGCGCCATCCGGGCAATCTGCTCGTGCACATCGCGCATCTGGACCGAGACGCCGATCAGTTTGCCGGTACCCGGTGTTTCGGCCTGTATGGCCGGCGCCGGCGGAGCCTTGGAAGGCTGGCGGTCGGGTGCTCTGCTCACGTCCAGGGGTGCACTCGCGTTGACTGATGGCGCGTCCGGGACCGGTCTGCGCTGCTTCAGCTGAAACGAGATCTTTGACGCAAGTGCGTCCAGGGAAAACGGCTTGGTCAGGAAATCGTGCGCTCCGGCGCGCATCGCACTGACGGCGCGCGAGACGGACCCCTTGGCCGAAACCGCCATGATCACGGCTTTCGGACATCTGACGGCATAGGCCTCCAGGGCTTCGTCGCCGCCGATCGTTTCCAGGTCGATGATGAGAATGTCGGTTGACTTGTCCGCAAGATCCTGAAGGCAGGAGGCGGAGTCCGTATAGAGAATTGGATCGGCGCAAGAGGTGGACAGTTTTGCGCAAACAGCGGAGGTGCGTGCGGCTTCGGAAGCCGATGCATCAAGTACACGTACAATCACAGGCAACGCATTGCCCTCATTACTCCCCATCGCTGGGCAACTCCCATCACTAGATCTGGGTCAGACGGACATCGAAAGATTCGTCATCCTGATAATTCTCAGAACAGGGTAAACAAAGCGTTGTCAGATGATGCAATTTGCAGTTTTTGCTGAGTTATCTCGCCAAGATTACGAGTTGTGAGGCAAAAACCGGCTGTCAGAGCGAGCCCGCCAGCAAGCCTGCAAGAAAGCATGCCAGGGCCAATGTGAGCGCGACCGGTAACGAGACGTGCTTGCGGAACAGGGGTTGGGCGGTGCCGCCGCTCAACGTTTGCACTTCCTTGTAGGTGCCCAGGGGCGAGGTCTCGACATTTCTGTCTTCCGGGTCAATGTGACGAGTCTCGGCAGCGTCCGCGTTTGCCGGCATTTCGGACGAAGCGAGTGCATCACCACTTCCCTGTAAAGCCGACATGGTGGCGACATCGTCGGAAGGTGATGGACCGTCCTTGTCGATCACAGGTTGCGGGATGGCCTCGAACTCCGGGGCGTAGCTTCCTTTCGGAATGACGATGCGCACGCGTTCGGATGCTCCGGTTCCCGCGTAATACTTCGCCAGCCGGCGGCGCAGCCGCGCGGCCTCGACGCGCACAATCGGATCGGTGACGGGATTGAAGTCCTCGGAGCGCCCCAGCGCTTCCACGGCAATCGTGTAGCCCTTTATCTTTTCCTGATTGTTCTCCAGCGCCGCGTGCACGATGAAGTCGAGGAAAGACCTGAGCTGCGGTGCGGATCGAAACTCGGGGCTCTCAAGCGCGTTGACCAGGGCGGCCTTCACGGTTTCGTCGCTGCACACGGGACCGTCGCTGCGCTCCACGGGAGGGGGGGCGATCGCGCCGGACCGGGCGAGCGGGCCGGTTTCGGTCTGGTCGTCCTGGTCTCTTCGATCTGTGCGATGACGTCCCGTGCGGGCGGCGGCGTGCATTCCAGTCCCCTATGGTAACCGGTCCAAAAGCACCACGACAAATTGCCCTAACGTAATTTTAACCGACTTACAGGTGATTGCAAATCCCTAAATCCGCAGCGTCACGTAGCGTCTTCTAGATCGAGCAGGTATGCACGCCGTCCTTGGATTCGGGAGCAAACCCGATTGTCAGCGCCTTTGGTTGTGCTTAGTCGGGGACAAGTCACGCATTTCGCACCGGAAACGGGCTTGCGGATTCGGAGTGTGCCAGATCTTAAGGCATGATTGACCGGTAATTTTGATTCGGGTCGGAACTCTCAGACACCATGGGCCGGACGGGGACCATCTTTGTAGCAATATGCATGGCCATTATCGCACTGTCGTCCGCGACGGTGCTGATATTCCAGTTCGGCCGGCCGTTCGGTGAAGCTGTGTCCCTGTCGCTTGCTCTCATGTGCACCATGATCCTGATCCACCTGCTGGTCGGCCGGGCGCGTGATCGCGGCG
Source organism: Roseibium sp. (assembly GCF_965232425.1). Classification (GTDB taxonomy): domain Bacteria; phylum Pseudomonadota; class Alphaproteobacteria; order Rhizobiales; family Stappiaceae; genus Roseibium. The sequence goes on along the minus strand of NZ_OZ246971.1, from coordinate 920,439 downwards.
CGGTCAGCGAAGCGGTCGATCGCCTCGAGGACCGGATGGCGGATCTGGACGAGGATGTCGGTAACCTGGAGGGACGGTTGACCGGCATGGAACACACCATGCCCCGCAGAACGCGTGCCGAGATGGACCCGCTCTTCGCGGAAGTGGAGGTTCTGGGAACCCTGGTGAAGCAGATGGCCGAGGCCATGTCGGACCTTGAAACGCGGGTCGAAGACCAACAGGCGCTGGCACCACCGCCTCCGGCACCATCCTTGCCGCACTATCCTCAAACCCAGCCGGACATGCGCGCTCAGGCATTCGCACAGCCTCCTGCCTTTTCAGCCCCGCCGCACGCCGCCGCCCCGCCGCCTGTCACCACGCCGCATGCCGGGCAGCAGCAGGGCCCCGGTCAGACGCCAGCCATGCCTGCCGAACAGCCGCACTGGCATCACGGCCAGGTGCAGGCCGGTGAAAGCGCCGCACAGGCCGACATGGATGCCTGGGACCGCAAATACGGGGTCACACCGGTCGCGGCGGCCGGGCCTGCGCCTGTTCCCTTCGGAGCCGGTTCGCAGGCCGGACACGAGGCTGGTCCGGAAGACGATTTCCCGTTCGCTGACACCGGCGCGGCCGCCGCCGATCAGCCGAAACCGAACTTGGCCATGCGGGAATTGATCACCTCCGCCCTCAATGCCAATCGGGTCGAACTTTTCCTGCAGCCGATCGTGACTCTGCCCCAGAGGCAGGTGAAATACTACGAGGCCTTCACCAGGTTGCGCGACACCGAAGGCAATGCGGTCGAGGCAAGCGTGTTTCTTCCCGAAGCCGTTCTTTCCGGGCAAATCGCGCGCATCGACAGCCTGCTTCTGCAGCGGTCGCTGCAGGTGATCAAGCGGCTGACGTCACGCAATCGGAATGCGGTCCTGTTTTGCAACATCTCTTCGGCGTCCCTGATTGATGACGCCTTTTTCCCGAGCTTCCTTGAATTCGTCCAGTCCAACCGGGCCTATGCCGACGTGCTCGTGTTCGAGTTTTCCCAGACCGACGTCGCCGCAATGGGTGGCATCGAACTTGAAAGCCTGAATGCGCTCTACGAAGCCGGCTTCCGGTTTTCCATAGATCGCATCAGCGACATGAAGATGGATTTCAACTCGCTCGCGGGCCGGGGCTTCAAATTCGCCAAGTTACATGGCGACTATCTGATCGGCAGACGGGAAGCCAACCACGGTCACATTCATCCGTCGGATTTCGGCGATCTGCTGCATCGCTACGGAATGGAACTGATCACCGATCACGTGGAGACGGAGTCCCAGGTCCTGGAACTGCTCGACTATGACGTGAAGTTCGCCCAGGGCAACCTGTTCTCGCCACCGCGCCCCGTCAGGGCTGAGGTCCTGCAAGGCACGGCGGCGCCGGGCCCGGCGCGAACGGCGGCCGGGTAGATCCCGAAACCGCCAGGGCAGCCTGATGAGCCTGCCGTCGTTTTGGATGCCTTCAGATCAGATCTGCTTCATGCCGACCGTTACGATTGTCGGCGTCTGCTCGGCGAGCAGCCGCTTGGCGACACGCTGCACATCTTCCAGCGTCACCGCTTCGATCTCGCTGTTGCGGCGGTCGAAATAGTCGATGCCGAGATCCGCGTTCTGCAGGGCGACCAGTTGGCGTGCGATCTTGCCCGATGTGTCGAACCGGAGCGCGTAGGAGCCGGTGATGAAGCGTTTCGCCGCATCCAGTTCCGCTTCCGTCGGGCCGGTCGTCGCCATGCGCTGTAGCTGATCCAGCATCACATCCACCGTTTCGTCGGCGCGGTCCGACCTGGTCGCTGCCGATCCGATCAGCAGTCCCGTGTGCCGGTAGGGAGACAAGGAGGTGCTTGCGCCGTAGGACAGACCGCGCTTTTCCCGGACTTCCTGATACATCCAGGACGTGAACGTGCCGCCGCCGAGGATGTGGTTCATGACATAGGCGGCCTGGTAGTCCGGATCGTCACGCTTCAGGCCGGGCAGAGCCACAAGGATGGTGGTTTGCGGCACCTCGAGTTCCCGGTGCAGGTTCGAACCGGTCTGGGGCATGAGTTCGGCCACTTCTGCAAGGTCCGAGTCGTCCGGAAGGGACGCGAAAACCGTGTCCAGCATCTGGGCGAGCATGTCTGCGTCGATCGCACCGACGACGCCGATTTTCAGGTCGCGCCGCGACAGGATCTTCTCATGCTGCGCGCGCAAATCGTCCGGGCTGAGGGCTGCCATCGTGTCGACAGTCCCCATCGTCGGACGGGCGTAGGGATGATCGCTGAACATGAAATCGGCAAGCTGACGACCTGCAATCGCATTCGGGCTGCTTTCGTTACGCCTGATCTGCGTCGTCAGCTGCACTTTCATGCGTTCGACCGGGTTGTCGTCGAAACGCGGCGCGTTCACTGCCAGAGACAGAAGCTCTGTGGCCTGCGGCAGCATCGGTTTCAGCGTGCGCAGGCTGCCGTAAAAACGGTCTCTGCCGGCACTGAAGCTAATGCTGACGGCCAGTTCTTCCAGCTTGCCCTGGAATTCCTCGGAGCTGAGGTCGCCGGCCCCTTCATCCAGGGAGGCGGCAAGAAGGCGCGTCAGCCCCTCTTTCCCGGCGGGATCCTGTGTCGTGCCGCCGTCAAAGGAGAAATTCAGCGCAATGATCGGGACGGTGTGATCCTCGACAAGCCAGGCTTCTATACCCTTGGGACTGACAACCTTTTCAACCTCGACTGCATGAGCAAGGCGGGTGAATGCCAGCAACGTGATGAACGTTGCGGCAACGAGCGACGCCGTCGCGTGAAGTACTCTGTTTTGCATCATCTATCAGGACTTGTCGTTGATATTGGTTGCACTTGTCAGGGCCGCTTCCGGCTCGGTCGGGTTTTCAAATCTGAGTTCGCCATAGACGGGCGTACCCTTGAGGTACTTGCGGGCAGCGTCCAAGACGTCCTGCGCCGTGATCGAACCGATCTGAGCAGGCCAGCTCTGTACATCCGCGATGGTCTGGCCGGTCGTCAGCGCACTGCCGAACAGGCGCGCAAGGCCCGACTGGCTGTCCTGGGCATAGATCGCGCTCGCGATCATGCTGTTCTTTGCACGCGCGACTTCGTCATCGGTGACGCCTTCGTCGAGCAGTTTCTGAACCTCGACGGATATCAGGCGCTCCATCTCTTCAAGCGTATGACCGGGGCGTGGCGCCGCATAGATGCCGAAGCGGCCATCATCGAGCGCGCGGCTCTGATAGTAGGCGCCTGCACCGGTCGCGACCTCCTGGTCGAGCACCAGGGACTTGTGCAGACGGCTGGAGGGGCCTTCTCCCAGAATATAGGACAGGATATCCAGCGCTTCGGGCGTTTTGCCTTCGCCTGTGGTCTGGCTGGGCACCACCCAGGTCTGTGAGATGGATTCCTGACGCACCCTGGGGTCGGATACCGCAACGCGGCGTTCGCCTGCCAGCGGCGGCTCGGCCGCCCGGATCCGTTCTCCCGGCTCGGCGCGCCGCGGAACCTTGCCGTAGGTCTCTTCCGCAAGTTTGCGGACATCGTCGACATTGACATCGCCGGCAATCACCACCACCGCATTGTTTGGTGTGTAGAAGCGGTTGTAGAAGTCGATCGCGGCTTCCTTGTTCAGCGCCTCGATTTCGCTCTGCCATCCGATGACGGGAGAGCCATAGGGATGGTTCACGAACGTGATGGCGCTCATCGCCTCGCGCAGCCTCGATCCCGGTTCGCTGTCGACACGGCTGCGCCGTTCCTCGAGTACGACGTCGCGTTCCGGAGCGACGACCTCGTCGGTCAGGACCAGATTTTCCATGCGGTCCGCTTCCATCTTCATCATCAGCGGAAGATGTTCCTTAGCGACTTTCTGGAAGTAGGCCGTGTAGTCCAGGCTGGTGAAGGCGTTTTCCTGTCCGCCGCGTTCGGCGATCATCTTCGAAAACGCGCCATCGGGATGGGCACGCGTTCCCTTGAACATCAGGTGCTCAAGGAAATGGGCGACACCCGACTGGCCCTCCGGTTCGTCCGCCGAGCCGACCTTGTACCAGATCATGTGCGTGGCGACCGGCGCGCGGCGATCCGGGATGACGATCACTTCCAGACCGTTTTCAAGTCTGAAGCTTTCAAGGTTTGGAGCAATGACGATGTTGCTGGAAAAGAGGGGCTCGGCTTTGGCCGGCGTCGCCGGGACCATGGCGGTGGTTCCCAGCAGCAGGGCCGGCAACAAGAGCAAGCGGGCCGACATTTTCAGTCTGTGTGAATTCGTTGGGTGAAGCTTTTTATGCAATGGGTTCACGTGCAACTCCCGTTCTGGCCTGAAACAAAAAACCTCCGGACTGACCCTTCCATATAGGAAAGCCGGTCCGAAGGTCCCATTAAAAATTTGTTATCCGCAGTATACCGGGGCTGGGTCAGTTACAATATTGTGACTGGCCCTCAAGACAACGCGGATCGATCGGCGTGCTCGAATAGGGGTCGTAGTTTGTCGGCTTGCCCTTGTTTTCCTTCTTCACGATGTCCGGCATCGGCGCGTCCGGAGAGGGTGTGCTGTAGGATGTCGGCGGTTCGGTCAGGTAGCGGCGTGTGGCCACACCGTTGTTTTCCAGGCCTGCCTGCTGCCCCTTGAGCTGCTGGTACTTCTCCCACTCGGCGCGTTGCTGGTCGCGGGTCAGAAGCTCGCCTTCGGCGATGTCGTTTTGACGGCGTTCCTCATCCAGATTGCGCGTCGCCTGCCCGGTCACCCCGGTGATCTTGAAGCCACGCATCTGTTCGGGTGTCAGCGGTTCCTTGTTGACACCGCCTGACCCTGCATAAAGCTCTTTAAGCTCCTGGAACTGCGTGTTTTCTTCCTGCTTGGGCCAGTTGGCGGAGTCGGTTCCCGCAACCTTCGTTTCCGGCTCGGGAAGCGCCCCGGGTTCGGCAGGCATCGCAAGCGGTGCGCGCGGTTTGTAGTCGATCGGCTTTTCGTTCGGGTCAACGGCACCGAGGCCCGTCATGAACGAGTTGACCAGCGCCACGTCCGGCGCCTGGGACGTCCCGTCGGCTGCCTGGCAAGCTGCCAGTCCTGTCAACAGGACGGCAATGGCACCGTTTTTGATCCAGTTCGCTTTCGTCCGCACCACAGCAGACTCCCCGATTGCCTGTGTTAAGAGTTGGGAACACGATCCCAACGTCGACCTGTCCAGCCTTAAACATTCATTTTGCGGCTGAATTAGGACCATTCCTGAAACTGTCATACAGGAGACCGGCAACACCTGCAATGATGCACACATCGGCGATGTTGAAGACATACCAGGAGAAATCGCCGACGTGAAAATGCACGAAGTCGACAACAGCGCCATAGGCGAATCGGTCGACACCGTTGCCGAGCGCCCCGGCAATCACGAGGCCGAGCGCCAAGGCCACGAGCTTTGACTGGCACCTTGCGGACCAGACCCACATTCCGATCGTGATCGCAAGGGTCAGGCCGGCAAGGATCCACTGGCCGGCAAGGCTGTCCTGTTGAAAAAGCCCGTAGGAAACCCCCCGGTTCCAGACCAGAACGAACTCCACAAAGGGCAGAACCTCGATCGGCCCGTTCACGCCAAGCCCGTAGCCGAACAGCAGCCAGAGCTTGCTCGCCTGGTCCAGCACGAGGCCTGTCAGGGCCACCGCAAGCACAAGGGAGCTGAAACGGCCCCAGACAAGGGGCCGTTTGGCTGTGACCGGATCGGGTTGCTGAAGGTCGCTCATGCGCTCTCCGTCTCCGCGGCCTCAGGCAGGGGCTTGCGCCGCATCCCACTCCCGGAGGGCTGCAGCGTCGCGCAACGTGACATCGGGATAGTCCGGATCCGTGCCGACTTCAGGCAGGATCTTCCACGATCTCGCGCATTTCTGGCCCTCCGCAAGTGCCGGCACGACCGCAACACCGTTGGTGTCGTCGAGCATGAAGGCGCCAGCTGGGGCGGGCTCCGCGGAGAGCGTCAGCTGGCTGGTAATGGCGATGTCAGCCATGTTCTGGCCGTCCAGTGCAGCCATCAGCTCCGGGTCGGTCACGTGTACGACCGGATGTGCCTCCAGGGAGGACCCGATCCGTTTTTCCCGGCGCTCGATTTCAAGCGCACCGGTGATCACCCGGCGCACCGTCCGGATCTTTGCCCATTTGGCGGCAAGCGCGTCATCCTTCCAGTTCGCCGGAACGGCCGGAAACTGTTCAAGGTGAACGGACGTGCCTTCGCCGTACCGTGTGACCCATGTCTCGTCCATGGTGAAAGGCAGCATCGGCGCCATCCACGTCACCAGGCAGTTGAACAGTTTGTCGATCACGTAAAGCGAGGCCTTGCGCCGGTTCGACGAGGTGGCGTCGCAATAGAGCGTGTCCTTGCGCACGTCGAAATAGAAGGCGGACAGCTCGACGGTCATGAACGTGAACAGCTGATGGGTGACTTTCTTGTAGTCGAATTCCCAGTAGGCTTCGCGCACCAGTTTATCCAGCTCGGTCAGGCGGTGCAGCATGAGCCGTTCAAGTTCCGGCATCTCCGACAGGGCAATGTCCTCGCCGTCTGCGTGCGCCAGGGAGCCGAGCATCCAGCGCAGCGTGTTGCGGAGCTTCCGGTAGCTGTCGACATTGGTCTTGATGATTTCCTGGCCGAGACGCTGGTCTTCCCAGTAGTCGGTGGAGGCGACCCAAAGGCGCAGGATGTCGGCGCCGTACTGCTTGATCACATCCTGCGGGAACACCTGGTTGTTGAGTGACTTCGACATCTTCCGCCCGTCTTCCGCCATCGTGAAGCCGTGCGTCAGAACGGCGTCGTAGGGCGCGGTGCCGCGCGTGCCGCAGCTTTCCAGGAGCGAGGAATGGAACCAGCCGCGATGCTGGTCCGAGCCTTCCAGGTAGAGCACGTAGTCATTGCCGCCGTCCTTGCGGCGCACCGGTCTGAGATCTTCGCGCTGCTCCAGGACGAAGGCATGTGTGGACCCGGAATCGAACCAGACATCAAGAATGTCCGTCACCATGTCCCAGTCGTCGGCGGCATGGTCATTGCCGAGGAACCTTTCCTTGGCGCCGTCCGCATACCACGCATCCGCACCCTCTTCGCAAAACGCCTCGAAAATGCGGCTGTTGACCGTCTCGTCCTTCAGGATCTCGGCCGTGTCCTTGTGAATGAAGACGGTGATGGGAACGCCCCAGGCGCGCTGGCGCGACAGCACCCAGTCCGGCCGGTTTTCGATCATGGACCGCAGACGGTTCTGGCCGCTTCCGGGCACGAAGCGCGTTTCGTCGATCGCGGTGAGCGCGCGGGTCCGCAGCGTGTCCTTGTCGCCGGACAGGGCCTTGTCCATATAGACAAACCACTGCGGCGTGTTGCGGAAGATCACCGGTTTCTTGGAGCGCCAGGAATGCGGGTAGGAGTGCGTCAGCCGTCCGAGACCGATGAGGTTGCCGCTTTCCTTCAGCTTCTCGATGACTGCCCTGTTCGCCTTGCCCTTTTCACCCTTGTGGGTGATGACCTCGAAGCCTTCGAAACCGGGCGCATCCTTCGTATAGAAGCCGTCATCGGCGACCGTGAACGGAATGGCGGTGTTGATGCCGCGTGCGTCCAGGTCGGCGCGCTTTTCCATCCAGATCTCGAAGTCGTCTGAACCGTGGCCGGGTGCCGTGTGCACGAAACCCGTGCCGGCATCGTCGGTCACGTGGTCGCCGTCCAGCACGGGCACGTCGAACTCGTAGCCGCCCAGATCCAGCTCGGCGAGCGGGTGAGCGCATGTGACCGCAGCCAGTTCTTCAGGCGCAACCGCGCGCACCCGTTCGAAGGCCTCAATGCGGGCATTCTTGAACACATCCGCCGCGAGTGCGTCGGCCAGCACGAGCAGGTCGCCCTTCTGCACCCAGTTGTCGTCCGGCAATCCGTCCTGCGTGACCTCGTAGAGGCTGTAGGCGATGCGGGAGGAATAGCAGATGGCCCGGTTGCCCGGGATGGTCCAGGGCGTGGTCGTCCAGATGACGAGCGCGGCGTCGAGCAGCTGGTTCACGGCGGCTTCGTCGCTGCCCCCGGCGGTCGTGATCGGGAATTTCACCCAGATCATGTCGGACTTGTAGTCCTGATACTCGATCTCCGCCTCGGCGAGCGCCGTCTTTTCGACAACGGACCACATGACCGGCTTCGAACCGCGGTAGAGCTGTCCGGACATGGCGAATTTCATGAGTTCCCGCGCGATGGTCGCCTCGCTGTCGAAGCGCATCGTCAGGTAGGGATTGTCCCAATCGCCCTCGATCCCGAGACGCTTGAATTCCTTGCGCTGGATGTCGATCCAGTGCTCGGCGAACTCCCGGCATTCCTTGCGGAATTCGTTGATCGGAACTTCGTCCTTGTTCTTGCCCTTGGCGCGGTACTGTTCCTCGATCTTCCACTCGATCGGCAGGCCGTGGCAGTCCCAGCCCGGAACGTAGTTGCTCTCGTAACCCATCATCTGCATGGACCGGGTCACGATGTCCTTGAGCGTCTTGTTCAGCGCGTGGCCGATGTGAATGTTGCCGTTTGCATAAGGCGGGCCGTCATGCAGCACGAACTTGTTGCGGTCCTTGCCCTGTTCGCGCAGCTTCCGGTAGACGTCGAGCCTTTCCCAGCGAGCGAGGATCTCGGGCTCCTTCTTGGGAAGTCCGGCGCGCATGGGAAAGTCGGTTTGCGGCAGGTTCAGCGTTTCTGAATAGTCGCGTTTATCTGTTTCGGTCATCGTCAATTCGATCCGGTCGTTCGGGCGTTGGGCCCGTCATTTTTTCAAGAGAGTGCGCACCTGTCGTCAGGCGGCAAGAACACGAAGGTCCCGGTCCCTGGCGCCGCGTCATTCGCGTCAGCCGAAGGCCGGGCAGGTAATTCGCGCAATCGCGATCATCCGTATGCCGGTGAATATGAAGTCCTTGTCGTGCATGGGATGGGACATAGCAGCACTTGCGAACCGAATAAAGAGGCGACCCCGCATTTCGCTGCGCTCTGAAACCGAATTGCAGGCTTTCTTTAACGGCTAGTCGTTAAAGAAGAGGGCAATCGGAGAAGAGGAAGGCATGGTTGCGTATTTCTCGGAAGCACACTGGGCGACGCGGGATCGTCTGATCCCGGCCGGGCTGATGGCCTTCGCGGCCTATCTCGGCGTGCTGATCTATTTTTTCTCTCCGTCAGGACCGGCTATTGTCGACGGAGCCGTTCCGATCAGCGATTTCCTGTGTTTCTGGCTGGCTGGCGGTGAGGTGATGCGCGGCACGCCGCACGTCGTTTATGACAATTCCGCGTTCCACGCTTTGCAGGCGCCTTACCTGGAAGACGGCGCCTTCTATCCGTTCTTCTATCCTCCGACATTCCTGCTTCTCGTCGCGCCGCTCGGGATGATGGCCGCCATTCCGGCCTACGCGCTTTCCCAGGCTGTCTGCCTGGCGCTCGCGGGGGGCGCTTGCGCGAGGATCTTGCGCAGCTGGACGGGGTTCCTGCTGGTCGCAGCCATGCCAGCGACCTTCAACGCGCTGTTTCATGGTCAAAATGCGCTTTTGTGTGCGGCGCTGCTGGGCGGCGGCCTGGCTGCTCTTTCCGAGCGCCGCCAGGTGCTTGCAGGCGTCTTAATCGGGCTTTTGACGATAAAGCCCCAGATGGGTGTCCTGCTGCCCATCGCTTTTCTGGCCGCCGGTTACCACCGTGCATTCCTGTCTGCCGCGGTAACCGCGGTTGTCTTTGCGGCTCTCAGCTGGGCGGTTCTGGGCAACGACACCTGGCTGGCCTTCTTTCAACAGGCTGTCTTCACGGGTCAGGCGACGGACCAGGGCATGGCCGGATTTTTCAAGATGGCGTCTGTCTATGCTTCGGCCCGCATGCTCGGGATGTCGGCTTCGCCGGCCTACCTGGTGCAGGCCCTGGCCGCCGTGGCTGCGGCGGTCTTGATCTGGAAGGTCTGGCGATCGCAAGCCGAATTCGGCATCAAGGCGGCGGTGCTGGTTTCCGCCGGCTTCTTTGCGACCCCCTATGTGCTTCCCTACGATCTGGCGGCCATGGCCATCGCAATCGCGTTTCTGATGCAGGCGACGCGCCGCAAGCAGGCCTTTGCCTACATGTGGACGCTCGTCGCGGTCGCGGTTCTTGTGTCCGCATCGAGCAGGTATCTCGGCGCTGTCACCGGTGTGCCGCTGGGCCTTCTCGCTCCGGCGTTGCTGCTGTTCGTGTCGGTGCGCCTCCACAGTCTATCGCAACCGCGTGAAGTCGGGGCACTGGCATGACGGCAAGGAATTTCCGGACGACTTTCTGGCAAAAGGGCATTCGCGAAGGGGCCTGGCTGACCTGGGACAGGATCGGTTTCGCCTGCCTGTGTTCAGGCATCGGCCTGAGCCTCGGTCTCGTCTGGATGCTTCTGGTTCCCAATTCCTTCGGCGCGGCCAACGGCACGGTCCTGATGGATTATTTCAGCTTCTGGCTGGCCGGGCGGCAGGCGCTCGCGGGCGCACCGGAACTCGTCTACATACCGGCGGAATTTTCAGCGCTTCAAAAGAGCCTGTCGGGCTCAGACACCGTGTTCGGGTTCTTCTACCCGCCGACATTCCAGATGCTGCTCACCCCGTTTGCGGCGCTGCCCTACAAGGCTGCTTTCGCGGTGTTCATCCTGTCCACGACGGCGCTCCTGTGCGTTTCCTGCAGGCTGATCACAGGCAAATGGCTTCTGGCTGCGTGCCTGATCATCATTCCGGCCTGTGCCAACAATGCATTTCACGGACAGAACGCGGCACTGACTGCGGCGCTTTACGGGTTCTTTCTTGTCGGCGTCGAGCGGCAGCGCATGATTCTTGCAGGTATTGCCCTCGGCATTTTGACGATCAAGCCGCAACTCGGGATCTTGGCCCCGGTGGCATTGATCGCGACCTTGAACTGGCGAACTTTCCTGAGCGCGTCGGCAACCACTCTGGTGCTTGCGGCCGCGAGCGTGCTTTTCTTCGGGGTCGGTGTCTGGCAGGTGTTCTGGCAGCAGGCACCGGTTGCGTCCGCGATGATGGAAATCGGCGGCGTCGAGTGGGGCAAGATGATCTCGGTTTACGGCAGCCTCCGCCAGCTCGGCATCGGGCACGCTGTTGCCATGGGACTGCAGGCTGGTGTCGGCATCGGCGCCCTCGTGTGCGTCTGGAGGGTCTGGCGGCGGACGGAGGACATGGCGGTCAGGTCGGCGGTTCTGGTCGGCGGAACGCTTCTGGTGACACCATTTGCCCTGTCCTATGACCTGACGCTGCTGATCATACCCTGCGCCTTCGTGATCCGGGACGGGCTGAGGAACGGATTCTTGCCGTTCGAGAAGATCCTGCTGGCATTCGTGATCAGTCTGTCCGCGTCGACACCCGCCTTTGCCATTTTTCTCGGGTTTCCGATGGCGCCGCTCCTGCCGCTCGCTATCGTGTGGCTCGGGCTCCGGCGTCTTGATCTTTCCGGCGAAGGCCGCGCGCAAGCGGGCGAACCGGGTCACATCTCCGGGACCGCATCTGCCTGAGCTCCGGTTTTCCGGAGCCGTTCCCGGTGCGCGATGTAAAGGCCGCTGCCGATGATCAGCGCGATCCCAACCCAGGTCGGCCCGTCGGGAAAGTCGGCAAAGACGAGATAGCCGAACAGGGTCGCCCCCACGATCTCCACATATTGCAGCGGCGCGAGCAGGCTGGCGCTGCCGCGCTGAAACGCCGCGACGACAAGCCCGTGCGCCGCGAAGGAAATCAGGCCGATAAGGGCAAGCAAGGCAGTCTGGCCGAACGTGGGCAGCACGAATTCATATCCTTCGACCTCGCCATAGGAGCCGATCAGGAGGGCACAGCCCAGCAGGAGAGCTCCGGATAGACCAGCCCCGAACTGGATCGTGAGCAGGTCGTCCTCAACCGGGTAGAGTTTGTTGATCAGCAGATAGAACGAGAACACCAGGGCCGTGAAGGCCGGCAACAGGCTGACAAGGCCGATTTCCGCAAGGTTCGGCCGCAGGATGATGACCGCACCCAGCAGTCCGACGAGGATCGCGGCGATCCGGCGGATCCCGACCTTCTCCTTCAGGATTAGCGCGGCGAGCACGGTCAGGATCATGGGTTCGATGAAAAAGATCGAAATCGCGGTGGCGACCGACATGTACTTGACCGCCGTGAAGAAGCTCAGGGAGGCCACCGCGAGCAGGATACCGCGCACGAAATTGATCACCGGCTGGCGTGCCTTCAGCCGGGTGATGCGGCCGGCGGCGACGGCAATGACCAGACAGATCAGGAACTGAAAGAAAAACCGCCCGAATGTCACTTCAAGCGCAGGCAGCCAGGCCGACAGGTACTTGGCCGCGATGTCCATGACGGGCACGATCAGCATGGCGACCGTCATTAGCAGCATGGCCAGCATCGGACTGTGCGGGATCTGCACCCGCGTCGAAGTGGCGGTCACCCGGCAAGGTCCAGAAGTTTCAGGTCAATGTCGGACAGCGGCCGGATCGAGGCGAGTGCGGCACGCGCTTCCGCGCTGTCCTTGTCCATCTGCGCAACCAGGGCTTCCGCGGTTTCGAATTTTTCCTCGCCGCGCAGATGCGACACAAGGTGCACCCTGAGCGGCTGGCCATAGAGATCGCCGGAAAAATCGAACAGGAACACCTCGAAAACGACGGCACCATTGTCGAAAGTCGGCCGCCGGCCGTAGCTGGCCACGCCGTCGAACCAGCCATCCGGCGTTCTCACCTTGACCGCATAGATACCCTCGAGCAGGGGACAGTCGGCGTTCATGTGCAGGTTCGCGGTCGGGTAGCCGAGATCCCGCCCGCGCTTGTTGCCGTGTTCGACGGTTCCTTCGAAGAACCACCTGTAGCCAAGCAGGGCATTGGCCTGGGCGATATCGCCCGCGGCAAGGCAGTCGCGAATGCGTGTGGACGAGATGACTTCGGCACCTTCGTCTTCTTCGCGCTGCACGATGGTCACGCCGAAACCGTGTTCGGCCCCGGCCGTGCGCAGATAGTCCGGTGTTCCCTGCCGGGCCTTGCCGAAGTGAAAATCGTAACCGGTCACGGCATGCGAAATCCCGAGCGTGTCGATCAGGATGTCCTGCACGAACGCACGCGCTTCGACGCCTGCAAATTCCTTGTTGAAGGGCAGGATCAGTGCTCCGTCCAGCCCGCAGACTTTCAGCATGTCGACTTTCTGAGGCGCCGGCGTCAGCCGGAAGACCGGTTTTGACGGGTTGAAAACGGTCCGGGGATGCGGTTCGAAACTCATCGCGAAAACGGGGTGATGCATGCCGCGGCCGAGACCGAGAGCGGCGTCGAGCACGGCCCGGTGGCCGCGGTGCAATCCGTCGAAATTGCCGATCGCAACGACGCCGCCCTTCAGCTCATCGGGAAACGATTCCAGGCTGTCGGCAACGAGGAAATCGGCGGATCGGGACGGGTTCATGCAGCAAACCTTCGCGCATAGTACGGCCGGAACGGCTTTTTTGGAATCGGCAATCAGGACAAGCACTGGGACCGGCGCCGCATTTGGGCACCGGCGAGGAAACTGCCGTGTGCGCAGGAAAACGTCAAGGTGGGGAAATCACCGCCGCACCCGGACAGGTTTTGCGGTCAGGTCCGCGCGCTGTCGTCGTCGCGGCCCGGAACCTTCACGAGCGCTTCGCCTTCGAGGACAACGGTGTCCTCCACGCTGCAGATGCAGGAAAGCCGAGCCCGGTTGCCCCGTTCCATCAGTTCTTCGACGGTAACCGTCACTTTGACGTCGTCGCCTATCTTGACAGGTGCCTTGAAGTTGAGGGTCTGCGACAGATAGATCGCACCGGGGCCCGGGAGCCGGGTTCCCAGAACCGCGGAAATGAGACTTGCCGTGTAGAGGCCGTGTGCGATCCGGGTCTTGAAGGGGGTGCGTGCTGCGAAGTGTTCCGAAAGGTGTATGGGGTTGCGGTCGCCCGATACTTCGGCGAAGCCGACAACATCGGATGAACTGACATGTTTGACGAGTTCTTCTTGCATGCCTGTTTCCAGGTCTTCGAAGTAGAGTGTTCGCAGTTCCAACATTGTGATTTCCGCCCGGTTTGATCTTCTTTGCCCTCGGCGTGGACGCTAGGCGGGACGCGGATTTCTGGCAATTATGCTTTCGGCGAAGAAAAAAGCTTGCGTTATTAACGGTCTTTTCAGGTGAGGAGCGTAAAGTCCATCGAGTGTGGGGAGGTGAGGACACAAATGTTGTGTCGCTCTCCTTCGGAGTCAAATCGCGTATCCACCGGCCCACGGCCAGGGGCCGCGCTTATTGACAGTATGGAGTAGACAATGGCCCTTGATCTTCAGATGCCGGTCCTCGTGGTCGATGACTACAAGACGATGATTCGCATCATTCGGAACTTGCTGAAGCAGCTTGGTTTCGAAGACATCGACGATGCCGCGGACGGCACCGAAGCCTTGGAAAAAATGAAGCAGCGCCGCTACGGTCTGGTCATTTCGGATTGGAACATGGAGCCGATGACCGGCTACGAGCTGCTCAAGCAGGTTCGGTCCGACTCCGGTCTCAGCAAAACCCCGTTCATCATGGTGACGGCGGAATCCAAGACTGAAAACGTCATTGCCGCCAAGAAGGCTGGCGTGAACAACTATATCGTGAAGCCGTTCAACGCACAGACGCTGAAGGGCAAGATCGAGGCAGTCTTCTCCGAGTAATGTCTTCTTGCGCCTGGCGGGACCGACGTAGGGGGGCCCGCCGGTGCAGGCAGGACAGCCGGGTTGTCAAGTCCCAGGGCGGGCGTTCAGCAACACAAAAACCGGTTGGTTACGAAATGCGCGTCGGCTCTTCAAACGGGGACGCGTACGGGGGGGGCTTTCGCATGGGGAGGCTATCCTAATGGCCAATATGAAGCAGGAAAATGTCGCTCGCGTCATTGATTTCCTGGAACAGAACAAACAACGCGACGGCGAAGTTTCGCTGACCGATGTCATGCATCTCGCCGAAGTCATGTCCGGCTCGATGCACGATTTCCTGTCCACTGTCCAGCCGACGGTGACCGATGAGCTGAGAGCTATCGGCAAGGAAATCGCACGCATGAAGGTGGAAATTTCTCAGCTCCGTGCCAACGACATGACCGGCAACAAGATTCCGGACGCCGGCCGTGAACTCGACGCGATCGTGGAAGCGACGGAAGACGCCACCAACACGATCATGGAAGCCGCCGAGGAAATCATGGGCGCCGACACGAGCGACCCGGAAGCGTACCAGGAACTGGTGAGCAACAAGATGATCGGCATCTTCGAGGCCTGCACGTTCCAGGACATCACCGGCCAGCGGATTTCGAAGGTCGTGACGACGCTGAACTACATCGATGAGCGCGTGTCATCCTTCATCGAGCATCTGCGCATTCCCGGCGATCTGGATGCGGAATTCGAAGAAACCGAAGAGGAACGCCGCAAGCGCGAGCTGATCCTGCACGGGCCGCAGCACAGCGGCGAGGGCGTTTCCCAGGACGACATCGATTCAATGCTGATGGACGCACAGGCTGATATCGACAAGTTGTTCGACTGAACCAGCTCAGATCCTGCCATGACGAAGGTCGCCACCGGCGGCCTTTTTTGTGCCTACCACCACAGACGCGGCAGCGCCGCGCGGGCACGCAGACCTTCCTCGATCAGCCGTTTGCGGATCAGATGCTCTTCCGGCGCTTCGCTCGGCCCGAAGTCGGACGCATGAATACCCGCCGTGATGAACAGGACATCGATATCCTGCGAAACGGCTCCGCGGATATCCGTCGGCAGGCCATCGCCGATTGCAAGCGCATCTTCCTTGCTGACCGGTTCGCCCGCGAGGTCTTCAAGCCGCTTGAGCGCCGCGTGATAGATCGGGGCGTGGGGCTTGCCCAAAATGGCGACCTCGCCGCCGAGATCCTCGTAGAGACGCGCGAGTGCACCGGCACACCAGACAAGCTTGTCGCCGCGTTCGACAACGATGTCTGGATTGGCGCAAATCATCAAAAGCCCCCGGTCCGCAAGTTTCTGCAGCCGGTCCCGGTAGTCGTCGGGCGTTTCGGTTTCGTCGTCGACGAGCCCGGTACAGCTGATCGCTTCTGCCTCGTCGTCATTCGTCGTGAAGGTGGCTTCAAGGTTCCAGTAGAGCGGCTGGTCGCGGTTCGGGCCCAGATGCAGAAGCGTCTTCCTGCCCTGCGCTTCCAGGATCGATCTCGTGACATCCCCCGAGGTGACGATGTCGTCATAGGCGCTGGCTGGGACGCCCAGCTTCGTGAGCATCTCTCCGACCTGCTTGGCGGGACGGGGGGCGTTGGTGATCAGAACCACCTTGCCACCGGCCTCCTCCCGATAGGTCGTCAGCGCCTTGTGGGCGTCTTCGAACGCGGCAACGCCATTGTGCAGCACACCCCACACATCGCACAGGATCCCCTTGTAGAGCGGGGCGACGGTGCGCAGCCCGTCGATCAGAAGCGGTGCAGAAACGGTCATGGGGTCTCACTTCGATGGTGCTTGATCTGATAAGCTCGGGAAAGAATCGGGACAGTTCGGCGCGGACCATATAGGAACAGGGCGCGGTGCGAAACCGAGTAGAGGAAGTTTCATGCAGGTCAGGCAACTTGGCGAACGCGTGATCAATCAGATCGCGGCCGGCGAGGTCATCGAGCGGCCCGCGAGCGTCATCAAGGAACTGGTTGAAAACGCAGTCGACGCCGGTGCGGCGCAGATCGAGATCGTCACCGCTGCAGGCGGCAAGACGCTGATGCGTGTGTCCGACGACGGCGCGGGCATGCGCGCCGAGGATCTGACGCTCGCGATACGGCGCCATTGCACCTCCAAGATATCGGACGACGACCTTTTTGATATCCGCACGCTCGGATTTCGCGGCGAGGCACTGCCTTCCATAGGCTCCGTTGCGCGCCTTGCCATCCAGACCCGCCACCAGGACGAAGACCATGCCTGGGCGATTGCCGTGGAAGGCGGCAGGGAGACAGCGCCTGCGCCCGCCGCCCGCGCGAAAGGAACCCAGGTTGAAGTCCGCGATCTGTTTTTCGCGACCCCTGCCAGACTGAAGTTCCTGAAGTCCGACCGCGCCGAGGCGGCGGCCATCACCGAGATCGTCAAGCGCATTGCCCTTGCCTATCCAGGGATCGGGTTTTCCCTGTCCGGGGCGGATCGCCAGCCGCAGAGCTGGCCCGCCGCCCGGGGCAGCGAGCCCCAGCTTGCCCGCATTGCCCAGATCCTCGGGCAGGGCTTCGTCGACAATGCAATGGAGCTCGATGCGGAACGCGAAGGTGTGCGCCTCACCGGTTTCGCCGGTCTGCCGACCCACCATCGCGGCAATGCGCAGCACCAGTTCTTTTTCGTGAACGGGCGTCCGGTCAAGGACAAGCTTCTGCTGTCCGGTCTCAGGGGCGCCTATGCCGATGTTCTGGCAAGGGACCGGCATCCCGTCGTTGTGCTGTTTATCGATCTCGACCCGGCCCAGGTGGATGTCAATGTGCACCCGGCCAAGGCCGATGTGCGTTTCCGCGATGGCCAGCTCGTGCGTGGCTTGCTGGTCGGTGCGATCAAGCACGCGCTGGTGCAGGCCGGACACCGGTCCTCCACCGGCAATGCCGCCGTTGCCCTTGACGCGTTGAGGTCGGAACCGGCCGGTTACAGGCCATCTGCCAACGGTGGATTTTCCGCTGCGTCCTCTCACGCACCGGCCGCTTCCGCGGGCGGGCGGCCTGGCTATGCGCCGACGCAGACGGCGCGCTGGGATCCGGCGGCCTTCCGTCCCCTGGAGCAAGACGGCGCTGCAACGGCCGGCTTTGCGGAAGCCGCAGGCGCCGGGTTCGACGGTCAGGCGGGGCTTGCCGGCATTGCTGTCCCGTCCGCCGATGCGCGAGCTGGCGACGCTCCTGCCGAAACGGAGAAAACGCGGCTTCCTCTGGGCGCAGCGCGCGCACAGGTTCACGAGACCTACATCATTTCGCAGACGGAAGACGGTGTTGTTATCGTCGATCAGCACGCGGCCCACGAACGGCTCGTCTATGAACGCCTGAAGGAGGCAGTCGCCAAAAAGGATGTCGCGCGCCAGATCCTTCTCATTCCGGAGATCGTCGAACTGACCGAGGAGGACGCGCTGCGCCTGAACGACAGGGCGGCGGATCTGGCGGAGGTCGGTCTTGTGCTGGAAGCCTTCGGCCCGGGCGCCGTCGCGGTGCGGGAAACACCCGCGATCCTCGGTGACATGGATATTCAGGGCATGGTCCGCAATCTCGCCGACGAACTCGCCGAATGGGAGACGGCCGACGGATTGCGGGAAAAACTCGATCACGTCGCGGCGACGATGGCCTGTCACGGCTCGGTCCGGGCGGGAAGACGCATGCGGCCCCAGGAAATGGATGCCCTCTTGCGCGACATGGAGGCAACGCCCAAATCAGGCCAGTGTAATCACGGCAGACCGACCTGGGTCGAACTGAAACTGTCGGACATCGAGCGCCTTTTCGGACGCAAGTGATCTCGAAATCTGATCGGTGTTGTCCTGCCATGCGTAACAATCATCGAGTGCAACAAGGAGCATGACGATGGCCGAGGCCGAAACAGGCAGCACCGGCGAAGTAGGGGAAAAGACGGCAGGCGTGCGGGCGAAACTCCGCGGCGGTCTGGTCAAGCTGCTGATTGCCGCCGCCATCGCTTATTCAATGGCGGCCGGTTACATGTACCTGAACCAGCGCAGCTTCATTTTTGTCCCGAGCGGAGAGCTTCTGACGCCGGAAGACAAGGGACTGCAGAATGTTTCGGTCGAGCTTGTTGAAATGGCGGACGGAACAAGAACCACCGTCTGGACGGCAGAGCCGGCGGAAGAAGGCCTGCCGACGGTGGTCTATTTCCACGGTAACTCGAGCAACCTCTCGGGACGCTGGCAGCGCTTCAAGATGATCCTGGACAGCGGATACGGCCTTTATGCGCCGACTTATCGCGGCTATGCGGGCAGCGAGGGAAGCCCGTCCGAAATCGCGATTATTTCCGATGCGCTGGAGCATTTCGACCGGGCAGCCGCTGCAGGAACGCCGATCATCGTTCACGGCGAAAGCCTGGGATCAGGTGTTGCAACCGCAGTCGCCGCCGAGCGGCCCGAAGCGGGTTTGCTGGTCCTGGAAGCGCCTTATACGGCGCTCGTGGACATGGCCGCAGCCAGCTATCCCTGGCTCCCTGTCGGCTTCCTGATGAAGGACCAGATGAAGACACGCGAGCGGATCGGCAAGGTCGAGGCACCGGCGCTGATCATTCACGGCACCGAGGACGCCATCATTCCGGTCGAGCACGGCGAACAGGTATTCCAGTATGCATCCGAACCGAAGGAACTGCTGATCTTTGAAGGCGCGGGCCACGGAGACTTGTGGAAGCGCGGGCTTTGGGACAGCGTCCAGGACAAGTGGACCGGCGAGCAGCCTTGAAACAAAAAAACTCCGGGCCGTCGGCCTGGAGTTTTTCTTTTGATTCTGCCTGACGATCAGAACGAGCGCTGCATCCGGAAGGCTCCATACACCTGATAGGTGTCGTCGAACCCGGAAGCGGCATCGAAATCGAGATCACGATACTGGATCTCCGGCCCCATGATGAAACCGGGCACCGGTTCCCAAACGAGGTTGCTGGTGACGCTCCATTGCGTGAAATCGTAAGCACTGGTTGCCGCGTCGACATTGTGGTAGCCGCCCTCGACATTGAGTTCGAGCGAGCTTGTCAGATCGAGGCTGACGCCGCCGAACACGTTCCATGTCCGGGTTGTTTCTGTGCTGTTTCCGTCCCAGACGGCGTCGGTTATCAGGCCATTCCAGCCGGTCGATCCGTAGGCACTGGCCCCGTCCGTATAGACGCCCTGCAAGGCGATGCTGCCGCCTTGCGCAAGCCCGCCGAAATTGATCTCGACGCCGGCACCGACCGCAAAACCGAGTTCGTCCTCCGAGCTTCCGGTTTGCCCGTTGAACGCGGCATTCGGATAAACCTGATGCAGCGCGCCCATGACCTGTGCTTCGCCCCATCCCTGGCTGACGCCGAGAACACCGATCAGGTCGGGCATCCGGGTACCGCCGTAGCCAAGCGTGGTGCCATTCAGCCCGATACTAGCCTGACGGTCGGAGCGGTCTTCGACCGCAACCGTGGCATTGAAACCGTTACCGAATGCATAGGTATAGGCGATCTGGTTCAGAGACTGATCCGAATAGCTCTCGATCTGGGCGTTGTAGGCATAGCCCGTGAAAAAGTCGAAATTCGAATTCGTCAGACCGGCCGTGAGACCGCCCCACTGGATATAGGCATTGTCGATGGAATATCCCGCCCGGTCATTCGTCTGCTGCATGTAGAGTTCGATGAACCCGCGCAGCGTTCCGAAGCTGGTCTGCGTTCGTGCATCCAGATAGAGGTAGCCGCGTGACCGCCACTGGTAGCCGTCGCTGTCCCGCTCGCCCCAGTCGTTTTCCGCCTCGCCGAAGTTCCTCACCCGGAATTCCGTGCGCAGCCGGCCGCGCACCCTCAGGCACGTTTCGGTTCCCGGAATATAGTAGAACCTGGCACCGTAGGCGTCGCAGATGCGAACGTAGTCTACCGGTTCCGGTGCGATCGGAAGATCAGCGGCAACTGCAGGCGCGGCTGCGCCGGCGAGCCCCGCGAGCATTCCTAGAGCGATAATACGGGTCATTGCACTCTCCGGGTGGCAAGAGGTGAGACCGCAACTATGGGCGATCTGTGTGACAGGAGGCCAACGGAAAGTCGGCCTCGACTGCCCTTCGCGCACGTTCCTGCATCCATTGTTGCTATTGCGCAACGCAAGACGGCCCTTACCGTTTGGAAGAAAAGAAGGTTTTAAGTATTTCTGCCGAGGCCGTCTCGCCGATCCCCGCGTAGATTTCCGGCTGGTGGTGACACGTGGACTGGGAAAAGAATCGCGTGCCGTGTTCAACCGCACCGCCTTTTTCGTCGCCCGCCCCGTAGTAGAGCCGTCTGATCCGTGCAAAGGAAATTGCGCCGGCGCACATTGAACACGGTTCGAGCGTCACATAAAGATCGCAACCGGTGAGGCGTTGCGAGCTCAGCAGGGCGCAAGCCTTCCGGATGACCAGGATTTCCGCATGTGCGGTCGGATCATTGAGTTCCAGCGTCCGGTTGCCGTCCCTCGCCAGAACCTCCTCGTTCCTGACGACCACCGCACCGACGGGCACCTCTCCCCGGGCGGCCGCGGCTTCCGCCTCCTCCAGTGCCATGCTCATGAAGGACCTTCTGCCCGTGTTCATGTGATTTGCCCTTGTTGGGGTCTCGGCGGCACCGCAAAATGCTGACGCCGTACCATGCCGGCGGACAGGTTGCTCCGGTTTCCGCAAACATGCCTGTTTCGCATGTGTCATGCGCAAGGAAAAGAGCCGGGTTGCGAAAATAGCGGCCTGGAGGTGATTTCAGAAACGGTCAAGCTCTGCTATGAGGCGCCCATGACAACAAGAAAACCAACACGCGGACGCCCCCAGCCGGCAAAAGGCTCCGGACGCCGGAACGCAGCGCCTGACAAGAAGCGCGCGACATCCACCAAGCCCAAGAGGCGGGTGGACGCAGCCCCGATGCCCTCTCATGCCGCCGACGCGGAACGGGGAGACCGGATTGCCAAGGTGATGGCCCGCGCCGGCCTGTGCTCCCGGCGGGAAGCGGAAAAGTGGATCGAGGCCGGACGCGTTCAGCTGAACGGTGTCGTGCTTGCGACACCCGCCGTCACCGTTTCTGAAAACGACAAGGTGCTGGTGGACGGCGAGCCATTGCCCATGCACGAACGGACCCGCCTCTGGCTGTATCACAAGCCGAAGGGACTGGTGACGACCAACAAGGACCCGGAGGGGCGCCCCACGGTGTTCGACCGGTTGCCGAAGGATCTGCCGCGCGTGCTCACGGTCGGCCGGCTCGACATCAACACCGAAGGTCTGCTGCTCCTGACCAATGACGGCGGTCTGGCGCGGGTTCTCGAGCTGCCGTCGACCGGGTGGCTGCGGCGGTATCGCGTGCGTGCATTCGGCAAGGTCACGCAAACCGATCTGGATGCCCTGAATGACGGAATCGCCATTGACGGCGTTCTTTACGGCGCAATCGAAGCGACGCTGGACAAGGAGCAGGGTGGCAATATCTGGCTGACCGTCGGCTTGCGCGAGGGCAAGAACCGGGAAGTCAAGCGGGTGCTCGAGCACCTTGGCCTGGCCGTCAACCGCCTCATCCGCCTCTCCTATGGACCGTTTCAGCTGATGGACCTTGCCGATGGTGATGTCCGGGAAATTCGCGGCAGGATCCTGCGCGACCAACTCGGCGAGACATTGGCGCAAGAGGCGGGTGCGGATTTCGACGCTCCGATTTTCCACCAGCCGAAACAGGAGGCCCCAGCGAAGTCCTCCGGAAAGTCACGCGGTGCCGGAGGCAGGTCTCAGGGCAAGCCCGGCGCTGGACGTGCGCAGACGCAGGGCAAGTGGCTCACGGCGCGCGAGGGAAAATCGGAAACCGACAAGCGCAAGGCATCAAGAACATCGGAAAGACCGTCGGATCCGGGCCAGAAGCGGCCCAAACGCGGCAATGCCGGGCCGCGCCAGGAAAAGGTGTCGCCGCGTTCGCGCTTTCGCATGACGTCCGAGCCGCGGCCGCGCAAGGAGTTCGCCGAGGAACGGTCCGCTCCCCAGCGGCGTATCTGGA
Source organism: Roseibium sp. (assembly GCF_965232425.1). Classification (GTDB taxonomy): domain Bacteria; phylum Pseudomonadota; class Alphaproteobacteria; order Rhizobiales; family Stappiaceae; genus Roseibium. The sequence continues at coordinate 897,800 of NZ_OZ246971.1, read as the reverse complement.
GCGAGGACGGTCTGGTGGAAGACAAGCAACAGCAAAAGAGATCGGAAAAGCCCGGACGTGACCGCCGCGGACCGGCGGGGGGCGACGACCGGCCCAAGGGGGGCAGGCGCTCTTGAGAATTGTTGCCGGGCGGTTCAGGGGCAAGTCGCTCGCCTCGCCGAAGTCGCACGGAACCAGACCGACGAGTGACCGGCTCAGAGAGACGATCTTCAACATTCTCGCGCACGGGCTGGCCTTCGATGTCGAGGGCGCGCGTGTCCTTGATCTGTTTGCCGGAACAGGTGCGCTCGGATTTGAGGCCGTCAGCCGTGGAGCGCGCCATTGCACCTTCATCGAGGAAGGCGCCGAGGCCCGTGGTGTGATCCGCACGAACATGGAAAACCTGGGTCTGAATGGCGTTGCCAAGATCTTCCGGCGCGATGCGACGCGACTTGGCGCGGCCGGGACGATCGAACCGTTCAGCCTGGTCTTTGCCGACCCGCCTTACGGCAAGGGGTTGGGAGAACGGGCGCTTGCATCAGCTGCAAAGGGCGGCTGGCTGGCACCCGGTGCAGTCTGCGTCCTTGAGGAAAGCGCCGCCGCGGCACTCGAACTGCCGCCCATGTTTTCGGAAACGGACCGGCGTCAGGCGGGGGACAGCCAGGTCATCTTCCTAACATTTCGGGAAGCCTGAAGGCACGTTCTGCCGATCAGGCGCCGCCGGGCATCATGATATAGACCGTCGTCCGCGATGGAAGCGTCGCCTTGCTGATCACGAGTTTGGGCAGGTCGGCCTGCACGATTTCGTAACCGGCTTCGGCGGCCCGGCCTGTGAACGCCGGCAGGGCGCCCGCGAAATGAAAGTGCATCGGGATGATCATTGCCGGGCCGATGCCCTTAAGGACATCCATCAGGCTGTCGAGGCGCAGTGTCGAGGAATTGTCGATCGCGGCAAACACGACGTCGATCTGGCCGAGGCGCAGGTAATCCTCTTTCGTCAGTCTGTGATGCAGATGTCCGAGATGGGCAATGCACAGATCGGCAATCTCGAAAATGAAGATCGAGTTACCCAGGCGCCGTGTCTCGCCGTCCCAGCTGCGGATATTCGTCTGGATATTCCTGATCCGTACGTCTCCGACCGTCAGGTCGTGATCCATAGGACCGCCTTCCGGATTCCAGCCGTAGAGCAGGTGCTCGATTTCCGGGTCCGGTGAAAGCGAATAGTGCGTGGAATGCGCGCCGTTCATCGTGGCGACCGTCGGCGGCAGGAACGGGCGGTGAATGTCGTTGTAGTCGGTGGCGATGCGAATACTGCCGGGGGTCTCCAGCTCGAAGGTGGAATGACCGATATACCTGATCTGCACCTCGCCGGCCTGCAGCGCGGCCTGCCAGACCCGGACCTCATCGGCGCCGGGGGCGAGAAAGGGGGCATTTGCCACGAGTTGGCAGATAGCCATGGCAGGCGACGCGAACGTTGCGGCCACAAGGCCCAGCAGCAGCATTGCGGTCCGGCGCGCGCTTCGGAGGCGGCGACGTGTCTGGTTTGAAGCTTCGGTGCCTTTATTCATGTGCTCGTCCCTGATTTCAGCCGGGCTGACTAAAAGACTAGCGGTCGGTTTGGCCGAGGCAAGCACGAAAATTGGTCACGTCTGCATATCGTTGACGTCATTGGGGATTTGCAAACGCGTTGGCGGAAGAAAAAGGCAACCGGCCAGCGCGTCGAAATTCGCGGAGGCGGTTGCCGCAGGTGGGGGCGGGAGGGAGGAAGAACCAGCCCCGAATGAAATCTCAAACCACGTGAAGACTGACCGGCGCTTTTCCGCCCCGCTGACGGATGTCCGCCTCTGCTTCACCAGTTACGTTCGCCTGCGCCTGCACATGAATGAGTTCACCGGCGTGTCCGGCTTCCATCATCAGGGACGAACGGCTGCAAAGTCTTGCCATCGACAGTCCGAGCCGGCGCAAATGCGAGCGTCTGTAGCAATAAACCGCGAGGGCCGCCCTCTGTCGTTCGGGAAGCTCAATTCCAACATCCGTGACAACGTTCAGTGTCGCTTCAAGAAGCTGTTTCAGCAAATCCTCTGGAACCGGACAATTCTCCAGATCCGCAGACCCCGATTTGTGCATTGTCTTACCTCTGGTTTTTAAGAATAATATTCCCCAGTGGCATTAAAAAAAAATTAATTTCCGGATTTTTTACAGGAAAAATCAATTGGATGGTGAAATTTACTTAGGCGTTTTCAAGTAACTATCATAGGTTGTTTTGTCAGTGCTGATAGTTGTTCTCTTGTTGATGCTCTCAAGGCTTCGGCTCTTTCAAGAATTTGCTCTGCCTTCAGGAAATCGAGGACGCGGACCGTGTCATGGGGAGGGCGCACCAGGATATCCGGTTGTTCCAGCTTGAGTTTTTGCGACGTGATCGTCTGCATCAGGATCTGCGATGAACCGAACAGGGCATCCAGCATGTTGATGTCCGACCTGTTCGATCGCGGCACCGGTGCGCCGACGACATCCACCGCAACGACAATGTCGCAATCGGAGCGCATGCCTTCGAAGGGCAGGGGATTCACGACACCGCCGTCGATCAGGAAGCGGTCTGCATGCTGCACCGGCCGGAAAATCGCGGGGATCGCTATTGATGCCGCAATCGCTGGCAGCAGGGGCCCCTCTTCAAAGTCGCGTTCTTCACAACCGAAGAAGTCCGTCGCAAGCACACGAAGCGGAATGTGCAGATCTTCGAAGCTCTTCGGCAGGTGCTCGGCAATGAAGACGTCGAGCACCCGTTCCGGATCGAGCTGTACCGGACGGGCCCGGAACATGTCGGCAATTCGCTTCGGCCGCAATTGCCAGACTTTCGACAGAACGGTGTTCCGGTCGGCGAAAAGCTCCAGAACAATCCGGCGGATCTCCTCTCCGCTGTAGCCGCTCGCATAGGCGGCACCGAGAATTGCGCCGATCGAGGTTCCGGCAATCCGCGTGGGCTTCAGACCCAGATCGTCGAACGCTTCAAGAACAGGGATATGCGCCAGCCCGCGGGCACCGCCGCCACCCAGGGCAAGTCCGATCCGGGGAGGCGTCGTGGAAGTCGCCGTGTGCGCGGTCATTGTGTGCGCCGTCCTTTCATCGCTCATCTGCCCTGACATGGGAGTGCGGGCGTCATTTTCCAAGGCTGGCGGTCTCGCTTACGTGGCGGGCAGATCGTTCACGACATGGAAGATAACGCGCGTCAGATGACGAAATAAAGATCGTCGGATGCCTCTGCCATCCACTCGGTCATCTGGTCAAGCGGCATCGGTTCGGCGATCAGATATCCCTGGATGGAGAAGTCACCCATCATGCGCAGACGGTGGTACTGCGCCTCGGTCTCGACACCTTCGCACACGACGGCGACGTTCAGGGATCTTGCCAGATGGACGAGCTGGTTGACGACCGCTTCCTTGCGCGGGTCATCGATCATCTGGGCGGTGAAGGAGCGATCGATCTTCAGTCCGTTGATCGGCAGGTCGGCGACGTGGGTCAGCGACGCATAACCCGTGCCGAAGTCATCCAGCTCGATATGAACACCAAGCTCGAACAACTCCCGGAGCGCCGTCAGGTGACCGGAACGGGTGTCGTTCAGGAAAACGGACTCCAGAACTTCTGCGGTAATGCGCTCTGCACCGATCTCGTATTTGGCCATTGCGGCCTTGAAATGCTCCACCAGAAGCCCCGAGGCGAGGTGAGAGGGAGAGACGTTCACCGAGATGCGGCCGAAATCGAGCCCGCTGACCAGCCAGTGTTTGGCCGCGGCAAAGGCCCTGTCGATGATGATTTCGCCGAGAACCGGGGCGAGGCTGGTTTTCTCGACGACCGGCAGAAACTCCGCCGGTGGAAGGATGCCGCGCTCGGGATGGTCCCAGCGTATCAGCGCTTCGATGCCGGTGATGTTCTGGGACCGCAAATTGACCTGCGGCTGAAAGACCATGAAGAACTGGTTGTCCTTGACCGCATTTTGCAGCTCGCGCTCGATCCTTGCCTCGGTCTCGCTTTCCGTCTTCATGCTGGACTTGAAGAACGTGAACCGGTCCTTGCCGCTTTCCTTGGACTGGTAGAGCGCCAGGTCGGCGTTGAATAGAAGGTCCTCGAACGACGAACCGTCCTGAGGACACAGTGCGATCCCCATGCTGACCGTCGGCCAGAACCGGTTGCCGTTGAATTCCATCGGCAGGCGCATGAGCCGCCGGGCGCGTTCGAACAGTTCATTGGGGTCGGCGCCGGGACTGTCCGCGATGATGACGAACTCGTCGCCGCCCCAGCGATAGGGCGTGCCGAGCCCGCGCGACACCTCACGCAGCCTGCGGCCGGTTTCCTCCAGGCAGTAGTCGCCTGCAAGGTGGCCGAGCGTATCGTTCACGCGCTTGAAATTGTCCATGTCGACATGAACCAGAAATGCCGGCTTGTCGGCCCGTTCGAAGCGCAGTTTCGCATCGCGCTGGCAACCGGCCCTGTTGGAGAGCTTGGTCAGCGGATCGAAATAGGCCAGCCGCTCTGCACGCACCCTTGCCTCGCGGGTCTCGGTCTCCCGCATGACCCTTTCCGTGACATCGTTCGCGATGATGACAAAGAGGTCCTCGTCCTTGTCCTTCAGCAGCTGTATGCGCAGTTCGACCGGATATTCGGATCCGTCCTTGCGCCGGTGAACGGTTTCCGCTGCGATGCCCTCGAGGTCTCCGGTCAGGAGCGGCCTGACCTGATGCCTTATGGCATCTTCGTTGTAGATCGAGTTGACATCCCAAAGATGCATGGACTGAAGACTGTCCGGGAGGTAGCCGAGATTGTTCAGGGCGCACCTGTTGGCATATCGGAACCGGAACGTCGCCGCATCAAGGATGAAGATCTCGTTGAGAGACGATTCCAGGATATTGGCGAGCAGAAGGTTCCGCTGCTCGGCCTCGGTGCGCTCGGTGACGTCGTGCACGGTCCCGACAACTTTCGCGGCTTTCCCGTCCGGACCGGGCTCGACATAACCGCGAATGTGAAGGGCACGCGGTTTGCCCGCATCCGGGATCAGCGAGTGCTCGAAATCGAATTCTCCGCAGGTCTCGACCGCGTTTTGAACCATGAGCTTTGCCGCCCGGCGCTCGTGCTCGGGGATCTGTGCGTAAACCTTGTCTATGATCTGGTGCGAGGGCAACTTGCTGTCGACATGCATGATCCGGAAATATTCTTCCGTTGCACTGACTTCGTTCGTCGCAAGATCCCGTTCCCAGCTGCCGACCGTGGCGATGCGCTGGGCTTCCAGAAGCTTGGACGTGTTGCTCTCCAGTTGGTCGGTATAGTCGCGAACTTCCGCTTCGAGGCGATGCCGCGTGACCTGGACCGAAGACTGCAGGCCGGTCAACAAGCGCTGGATCACCGCCCACGTAATCAGCGACAAGCCCACGCCGATCAGCACAGAAACGAGGACACCCCGGAGAAATGCCCACATGTTATCCGTGACGTCCTTGATGACGCGCAAGTTGATGTCGTTGCCGCCCCTGGACAGGGCGAGAGGCAGGTCGCGCACCATGTAGACCCGGCCATCCTGGACATAGAACGGCTCAATGCCTGTGCCCCGGCCGGGGTTGGAAAAGACCTCCAGATCAAATCCGCCGGGCACAAAGCTTCCCAGAACCCTGTGGATCGTCCGGTCGGCGCCGCTCGCGTTCCGGCCCGGCAACCGGCTTGTCTTCACGATCTGGGCATCGATGGCCGTGCTGGCAAGTGCAAGAGAGCGCTCGATGTCAGTCGACAGCTTCAGGTAGCCGAGCAATTGCCCGTCGGACAGCCAGGGCCGCAGGACACCGACGACGAAGCGCTTGTCCGGACCCAGTTCGACCCCGTCGTAATATCCGGCAGCGATTTCAACCGGACCGATCCTGTGGCCGTCTGCCGGTCCAAGCACGACCGGCTTTGCCTCCGGCGGATAGACCGGCGTCATGTCAGGTCTGAAGATCGAAAGTTCCACTATATCGCGTCGATGAGCCTTGGAAGCGAAGAGTGCTGCCGCCAGGCGTCTCACCTTGCGCTCGTCCTTGGCGCGAATGGCATCCTGAAGGTCCGTGCCGTTGCCAAGGATCCTGAAGATCTCCGCAAGTGTATCGCCTCCGAGTTCTTTCTGCTGCATCACCAGCCGTTCGGCCGTATTCACAATCGCTTCCTGCGGCTCGCGCAGGTTCCGGAACTCCGACGAGATGTTCTGGGCGATGAGGATGCACACGATCAGTCCCAGGAAGGACAGGAACACCATCCGGATCGGTTTTTCGAAATTCAGGTCGTCTTTCGGAGAAAGCCGCGCAACGATGCGGTCAAGGAAGGTGTCGGGCTGGGGCCGGCGGGAGGCGCTGTCCCGCAGGTTCTTCTGTTTGATCGACTTCTGTCTGCCCAGACCCAGCACAAATACCCCCGGCAGCCGCAGCTGCAAATACACGGGCGAAACCGTCTGCAAGGTGTGTTTGGATGTCCTTCATGGCACTCACTGCAAACCTTCGTCGCCGTAAGTTTTAATATGATAGATTAGTTAAATTGTCTTGAATGGAATTCTTAAATACAATTAAGAAGTTCATTGATTTTCTTGGTAAATTCAACTTTTAAAAGAATTTTCCAAGTTAAGAACTTCTGGTATCTCGGTAGTTCGACTGAGGTGTATCCGCCCGGAAGTCAATCAGCCGCCGAAATAGCTCAGCAACGCGTCCGCGGTCTCGTCCGGGGCTTCTTCGGGCAGAAAATGCCCGCCGGGAAGAGCCATTCCCTGCGCATCCGGGCTCCAGCGGCGCCAGACCGCCAGTGGATCGTCGACGCTTGAGGCAATGCCCTTGCTGCCCCAAAGGGCCAGCACTCCGGCTGAAATGGTCTTCTCAGAGTCCCGGTCGGCCTTGTCATGATCGTAGTCGATCGTGGCGCCGGCGCGGTAATCCTCGCAGCTCGCGCATATCCGGTCAGGCCGGCAGAACCAGTCTCTCGTGTGTTCCAGTGCGCCGTCGGAAAAACAGTCGAGGGTTTTCTCCGCAGTCCAGCTGGCGAGCGTATGCTCGAGGAAACGGACGGGCGCGGCCGAAATCATCTTTTCCGGAAACGGAAACGGCTGGGCAAGGAACATCCAGTGATAGATCTTGAGGCCGAATCCGCGGTCCATGAGGTCCCAGTAATCCGATGTCGGCAGGATATCGAGCACCGCCAGTTTCTTGACCGAACCGGGAAAGTCGAGCGCAAGCCTGTAGCCGACACGTGCCCCGCGGTCATGGCCCGCCAGAAAGAATGTCTCGTGGCCGAGGAGGCGCAACATTTCGGTGAGCGCCTCCGCCCAGGCGCGTTTGGAATAGGTTGCGTGACCGGATGTCCTCGGCGGGATCGAGGAGCGACCATATCCGGGAAGGTCGGGCATGACCAAAGTGAAGCGGCTCGCCAGACGTGGTGCAATCTTGTGCCAGATGACATGGGACTGGGGGTAGCCGTGAAGGAGCAGAAGGGGCGGCCCCGATCCCCCGATGCGGCAAAAAAAGTCCGTGCTCATCGCGCGAACGATCCTGGTGTCGAAATCCGGAAACAGGTCCGGCAGTTCCCTCGTCAAAAGCAAGCCTCCGATGCACAGGGCGTGACAGTCCGGCGATGGCATCGCTGCGCCGCAAGGCCGGTGCAGCAGACGCCTTGCGCTGTATGACCGTCAGATCTCAGTCTTCGTTTTGCGCTTCACGCGCAATCGCGCGCCATCCGATGTCGCTTCGGCAGAAGCCGTCCGGCCAGTCTATCTTGCCGATCGCATCATAGGCATGTTCTTTCGCGTCCGCGACCGTGTTGCCGAGCGCCGTCACGTTCAGAACCCGCCCACCGTTTGCGAGCAGGCGTCCGTCCGTGCGTGTCGTCCCGGCGTGAAAGACCTGCAGAACATCCGATCCCATCTGCTCAAGCCCGCGGATCTCCGTGCCTTTCTTGTAGGAACCCGGATATCCGTTCGCGGCCATGACGACGCTGAGGGCTGCCTGGTCGTGCCATTCCGCACGTGCGGTTCCCAGACGCCCCTCGACACTGTCAACAAGAAGCTCCAGAAGGTCGCTTTTCAGGCGCATGACCAGGACCTGGCATTCCGGATCGCCGAAACGTGTATTGTATTCAATCAGTTTGGGGCCGTCGCTCGTGATCATGAGACCGGCGTAAAGCACGCCCTTGAAGGGTGTGCCGCGCGCCGCCAGCGTGCTGATCGTCGGCGAGATGATGTCCGCCATCACCCGGTCGATCAGGGCTTGCGTCATGACGGGAGCCGGGGAGTAGGCCCCCATGCCGCCCGTGTTGGGACCCTCGTCGCCGTCATGGGCGCGCTTGTGGTCCTGGGCGGTGGCAAGCGCAAGGGCATTGCTTCCGTCGGACAGGACGAAGAAGCTCGCTTCTTCCCCGTCGAGAAATTCCTCGATGACGACTTCCGCGCCCGCGTCACCGAACGAGCCGTCGAAGCACGCTTTCACGGCGTCTTCGGCTTCGGCAAGGGACATGGCCACCACGACGCCTTTGCCGGCGGCAAGACCGTCCGCCTTCACGACGATCGGGGCGCCTTCCCTTTGCAGATACGCGAGCGCGTCTTCCCGGCTGGTGAAGCGCCCGTAGGCGGCTGTCGGGATCGCGGCCTCGTCGCAGACGCCTTTCGTGAATGCCTTGGACCCCTCCAGTTGCGCGGCGGCTTGTGTCGGTCCGAAGGCCTTGATCCCCGCGGCATCCAGGTCGTCGACAAGGCCTGCGACGAGCGGGGCCTCGGGTCCGACCACGACGAGGTCGACCGCGTTTGACTTGCAGAATGTTATGACCGCCTGGTGATCGGCGACATCGATCTGCGCGATCTCCGCCAGATCGGCAATTCCGGCATTGCCGGGAGCGGCAAAGAGCTTTGTCAGTTTCGGGGACTTGGCGAGTGCCCATGCCAAAGCGTGTTCACGGCCACCGGAGCCGATAAGCAGGAGTTTCATGTCAAGCGGATCTCTTCAAACGGTCCATCTTGCCGACCGGGCTTGACCTGAGTCGACCATGCGAGATCGCGGTCTATCACGGAGCATCGCCTGTCGCAAACACGTCCGGTGCGGCGGCCGGGACCGGGCCACAATGAAGGCTGTGACCATTTGCAAGATGTAATCCGTCGTCAAATTCGGTAGAACGGGCAAATTCGAAAAGGGCAGCTCATGTTTTTCTCCACCAGGGACACCGGACCGGTTGCGGACGCGGTAAAGCGGCACTGGGTCGACACGAAACTGCCGGCAGGACTGCGGCCTTACGCCCGGCTCGCCCGTTGGGAGCGGCCCATAGGCTGGTGGCTGCTGCTCTGGCCGTGCTGGTGGTCGGCGGCGCTTGCGGCCGTTGCCGCGGGGAACGCCTTGCCGAACCTATGGCATCTTGTCCTCTTTTTCGTCGGCGCGGTTGCCATGCGCGGAGCCGGCTGCACCTACAACGACATCGTCGATGTCGATATCGATTCGAAAGTGGAGCGGACGCGCTCACGCCCGATACCGGCCGGGCAGGTGACCAAGTCGCAGGCCAGGATCTTCCTCGTCGTGCAGGCCTTGCTGGGCTTCCTCGTGCTCATCCAGTTCAACACCTTCTCGATTGCGCTCGGGATCGCCTCGCTCGTGCCCGTTGCCATCTACCCATTCATGAAGCGCGTCACGGACTGGCCGCAGCTGTTCCTGGGGTTTGCGTTTTCCTGGGGGGCGTTGATGGGATGGGCTGCCGAATTCGGATCGTTGGCTCTGACGCCGGTGTTGCTTTATTTCGGCGGTATCTGCTGGACGATCGGCTACGACACCATCTATGCGCACCAGGACAAGGAAGACGATGCGCTGGTGGGGGTCCGGTCGACCGCGCGGCTTTTCGGATCCCATACCAAGGCGGCACTCATCGTGCTCTATGCGCTTGCAACCGTTCTCTTCGGTCTTGCCGCCGCGTTCGCCGACGCGGGACCGGCCGCATTTGCCGGGATCCTCGCGGGTGCGGTCCATCTGCTCTGGCAGGTCGTCGTCCTTGATATCGACGACGGCGACCAGTGCCTGAAGCTGTTCCGTTCCAACAGCACCTTTGGGTGGATCGTTTTCGCGGGCTTTGTCGCCGATGCATTGATCGGTGCAACGCTGTAGAGCTTTTTCCGACCAATTTGGATCATTTGACCGAGGCCCTTTTTCGCGCTGGCGAGGCGGTTCGCCCGCTGTGGTGTTTCCCACCACAAGGGTGGACCAACGATGCCAGAGCGTAAAAGGGCCCGGCCAATCTTGCCGCTTGTCGCTTGAATGCGTTCCACAACGGGTGAGGATATCCAGCCCATCGGCTACGTTGTGCCACTTGCACGATGCACCGCATCGCGCTTCGTGACCCGCCTACCCGAGTGAACCGGATATCCTCATCAAATGAACCAAATTGGCCGGAAAAAGCTCTAGAATTCAGTCAGTTGCGGTCAGGAGCGTGCGATGATTTCGCGTTCATGTGCGAAATTCGCTGCGCGCGCGTCTTTTCTGCCCGTGGACCGCTTGTTCAGGAAGCGGGGCCGGCGTCCGGTCAGCAGACGCAATTTGCGGCGTGGCGCAGGCCGGTCAGAGGACGTGGCGCTGTAGGCGTCAATCGGTTTGACATCGCCGCCGAGGTCGCAGACCAGCATCGGCAGGTTCAAGGTGTGTGCCCAACGGCTCCACAGGATCGCGAGTTCGTCGGAATTCTCGGTTTCCGCGAGCGTGATCGACAACGCGCTGTCGGGATGTTTCAGGATGAGCGCCGTGACGACGCTGCCGGCCATCTGGCCTGGAACGATGCGGACCATGACGCCGTCGAAGCCGGTGACCGGCACAACCACGTTAACGGGCACACCGGCGACGCGTCGCTTGTAGATGACCCGGGTCTGATCGAGAAAGATTTCGGCGGGAAGAGAAGGTGTGCCGGGACGGGATTCGAGTCTTTGCGTGAATTGGACCGGCAGGCAACCGGGGTGCAGTTGTGTTTCTGCATTGCTCCCGGCTGCCGCTGGCACCTGTTGTTCTGTTTGACGTCTCAAATGACTCTCCGTCGGACCTTTTGGTCTCTTGATGGAATGAAAGCTACTTGAGAAACGTCGTGAACCGCTTAAGAGATAGAGTTAAAAAACTGTGATTTCAAAAAGGGTTACCGGAATGTAAGCGACCCGGAAACCATCTGTTCATGCCTGTGTCGGAATTGGGCCGAAGCCGAAATTCCAAAGACGCTTCAATATGCTTGCGACGTCCCTATGTAATCCATTGACCCCAAATTGTTGCGGAGCCACGGCACTGGGCGTAAACAACAGCCGAAGCGGGGCCAATGGAACAGACACATCAAGGCGGAATGAATGTCGGAAATGATTGATCAGAGCGACCTGCAGTCGCGCGCGGTACGTCTCGTCGAAGCGGCACGCAAGGCCGGTGCGGATTCCTGCGATGCGGTTGCCGTCACGGGCGTGTCCCTCTCCGTCGATGTCCGGGAAGGCAAGGTCGAAGAGACGGAGCGTGCGGAAGGCGACGATGTCACCCTGCGCGTGTTCGTCGGCAGGAAAACCGCCGCCGTTTCGGCAAATCAGCTGGATGATCCCGATACGCTGGCCGAACGCGCGGTCGCCATGGCGCGTGTCGCACCGGAAGATCCTTATGCGGGCCTCGCCGATGACGGCCTTCTTGTCAGGCAGCTGCCGGAGCTGGAACTTCTCGACAGCAAGGAAATGACCGCGGACGATCTCGCCGGGATCGCACTCGAGGCCGAGGCCGCGGGACTGGCGGTTCCGGGTGTCAGCAAATCCGGCGGCGCGGGAGCCTCCTGGCGCCTGGCCGGGGTCGTGCTGGCCACGAGTCACGGTTTCGAGGGCGCTTACATGACCTCGCGCCATGGCATGTCGATGACCGCGGTGGCCGGCGACGGGACCGGAATGGAGCGCGACTACGACTTCGACAGCAGAACCTTTTTCGAGGATCTTGACAGTCCGGCGGACATCGGACGCAGAGCCGGGGAACGCGCCGTGCGCCGCCTAAACCCGCAGAAGCTCTCGACGCGGACAGCCAACGTCATTTATGAATCGCGCGCCGCGCGCAGTATTCTCGGCCACCTGACCGGGGCCATCAATGGTGCCTCGATCGCGCGAAAGACCAGTTTCCTGAAAGACCGGATGGGTGAAGCGGTGTTTGCACCGGGCATTCGGGTGGTGGACGATCCGTTCAAGCGCCGGGGAGCAGCAACGCGCCCCTTCGACGGCGAGGGGACGGCTGCCTCGGTGCTCAACATGATCGACGATGGTGTGCTGCAGCACTGGTTTCTGGACGGTGCTTCGGCGCGCGAACTGGGCCTTGCACCCAATGGGCGCGCACAACGGAGCGGCAGCGGAACGTCGCCCGGCGCCACGAACGTGACCCTGATGCCTGGTGACAAGTCCATGGAAGAGCTGATGGCGGACGCCGGAAGCGGCCTGCTGGTGTCCGATCTCATCGGTCATGGTGTCAATGGTGTCACCGGCGACTATTCGCGCGGCGCAGCCGGTTTCTGGTTCGAGAACGGAGAGATCATCGAACCAGTCAGCGAAATCACGATTGCCGGCAATCTCAACGACATGTTTAAGCGCCTGGTTCCGGGCAGCGATCTCGACAATCGCTATTCGGCTGCCACGCCCTCGGTCATGATTGAAGGAATGGCGCTTGCCGGAAGCTGAACAGGAAATCCGAAAGCGCAGCTCGGAAGTAGATCTTGAACTGCTGGAAACGGCGGCACGCCAGGCCGGGGAACTTGCGCTCGGCTACTTCGGACAGGGTCTCGAAACCTGGTTCAAGGGAAACAACAGGTCACCCGTCTCCGAGGCGGATATTGCCGTCGACCGGTTCCTTGCAGACCGCCTTTTGACGGAGCGCCCGGATTACGGCTGGTTGTCTGAAGAGACCGCCGACGATCGGGCCAGGTTGACATGCGAGCGCGTGTTCATCGTCGACCCGATCGACGGAACGCGCGCCTTTCTTGCAGGCGGTGATGAGTGGACCGTGTCCGTTGCCGTCGTTGAAGGTGGCCGACCGGTCGCAGGCGCCGTGTTCTGTCCCATCCGGAAGGAGATGTTTACGGCGCGCGCCGGAGGTGGCGCGTTTCTGAACGGGAGCAGGATCACCGTCTCGGATCGGCTTGACGTGTCCGGCGCAACACTGACCGGCCCTCATTCGATTGTTGCGAACACGGATGTGCTGGGGGCTGGATTTCAGAAGACGGAGTTCTTCAGGTCCCTTGCATACCGTCTGGTGGTAATCGCCGCAGGGCGCGTTGACGTGGGAACGGCGCGCGGTGGTCCGAGTGACTGGGATCTCGCGGCCGCCGATCTCGTGGTTCAGGAAGCCGGAGGTGCGCTGACGGACGTGGACGGCAACGTTTTGACCTACAATCGTCCCCGGACGGGGCACCCGGCATTGATCGCGGCATCGACCGGGCTTATAGGACCAGTGCGTGCAGTTCTCGGGGACATTCTCCGTTAGCAGGCTGCGGCGTCACGAATTCAACGAGGATGCTCATGAGCGAGACAGACACCCCGAAACAGCTTTTGCACCTTGTCTTTGGCGGTGAGCTGGAAACGCCTGAAGGCCTGACGTTCCGGGATCTGGACGCGCTGGACATCGTCGGCATCTACCCGAACTACGCGGAAGCCTACACGGCCTGGAAAGCCAAGGCACAGGCAACGGTCGACAATGCCCACATGCGCTACTTCATCGTGCACATGCATCGTCTTCTGGATCCGGACACGGCGGAATAGCAACGAAGCAATCAGGCGACAAAAAACATGATCAAGCGCCTCGGCCGCCATCCCTGGGTACTGGCTAGTGTCGGCTCGTTAATGGCCGCATGGCTGAAACTGGTCTATCACACCAACCGGTTTGTGATAGAGCCTGAGGGCGTGCACGATGAAACCGAGAAACAGCTTCCGGTGATCGTTGCGATGTGGCACGGACAGCATTTCATGGTGCCTTTTGCGAAACCGCAGCACTGGCCTGCCAAGGTCATGATCTCCCGGTCGGCTGACGGGGAGGTGAATGCGATTGCCGCAAGCAAGTTCGGCCTCGGCTTGATCCGGGCGTCCGGGGGGCGGAACGCCCGCCAGATCAAGAAACGCGGCGGCATGCGGGGGTTCATCGAGGCCGTAAGATCCCTGAAGGACGGCTACAGCATCGCCATGACCGCCGATGTCCCGAAAGGGCCGTCGCGCAAGGCGGGCGAAGGCATTGTGCAGCTTGCCAAGCATTCCGGACGTCCGATCCTGCCGGTTGCCGTTGCGACGAGCCGCAGCATCGAACTCGATAGCTGGGACAAGGCCAGCATCAACCTGCCCTTCGGTCGCGGCAGCATCGCCGTGGGCGATCTGATCTGGGTGCCAGCGGAAACGGAGGACGACGCGCTCGAGGCCTTCCGCCTGGACGTCGAAAACGGCCTGAACGCTGCCACGCGGCGTGCCTACGAGCTGGTCGGCAGGTCGGATGGTTGAAAAACGCCCATTCCTGCTCAGTCTCTACAGGGCCGCTGCACAAGGCGTTTCACCACTGTTTCACGCGCTTTTTGCGCTTCGCAGCCGTTCTTCAAAGGAAATTCCGGCCCGCAAGGCGGAGCGTTTCGGAAGAGCCGGGCGCACGCGTCCGCAGGGAACGCTGATCTGGATCCACGCCGCAAGCGTCGGTGAAACCATGTCGGTTCTTCCGCTGATCGGTGCGCTGACGGGTGAAGGCCACAAGGTGCTGTTGACCACCGTCACCGTGACTGCATCGGAACTCGCGGACAAGAGACTGCCCGAAGGGGCATTTCACCAGTTCGTACCCTATGACGCCCCGGCGCCGATCAGACGGTTCGTCGATCATTGGTCGCCGGATCTGGCGATGGTCGTCGAATCGGAAATCTGGCCCTGCCTGTTTGACGAGATGAAAGGCCGTGACATTCCTTTCGTCCTGTTGAACGGAAGATTGTCTGACGGATCGCAGCGGAACTGGTCCCGCATCCCGGCGACGTCGCGCTATATCTTTGGATGCCTTGATGCCGTCCTGGCTCAGAGCAGGACGGATGCGGACCGGTTCACCTCCATGGGATGCGCGTCCGTGGACGTTCCCGGAAACCTGAAATTCGACGCCGCCGAACCCGCCGCGGACGCGAATGCCCTGGCGCTGCTGAAGTCCCAGACCGGCGGCCGTCCCGTTTGGCTCGCGGCGCTGACCCACCCGGGTGAAGACGAGATCGTGTTGGATGCCTTTGACCGGCTGCGCCGGGATTTTCCGGACCTCCTGCTGGTGCTCGTTCCGCGGCACCCGGCAAGGGCGTCCGCGATTTCCGGTGAGGCGGGTGAACGGGGACTGGCACTCGTCTCCCGCAGCTCTGCGGAACCGGTACTTGCCGAGACCGATGTTTTCCTGGGCGACACGCTGGGTGAAATGGGTCTGTTCTACCGGCTTGCGCCGGTAACGTTCCTGGGCGGTTCCTTTGTTGATGTCGGCGGACATAATCCGGTCGAGGCTGCGCTGGCGGGATCCGCATTGATCACGGGTCCGAGGGTTGCAAACGCACGCGGCGTGTACAAGGATTTCTGGAACAGGGGCGCGGCCGTCCGGGTCAGCGAGCCGGCAGACCTTGCTGCCAGCGTCGGTGCGCTCTTGAGCGACCCGGACAAGGTCAGCCAACAGGTTGGAACCGCCAGATCGCTTGTCGAGGAAGGACGCGGTGCGCTTGAAAAGACCCTGGAAGTGCTGAAGCGGGTCCTGGAGGGTGCGCGAAGCGGACGGCGTTCGGAGCCGGAAGATGAAAAGAGCACCTGACTTTTGGTGGCAGCGGACGTTGCCGCCGCTGGCCCATCTTCTGAAGCCGGCCGGCTGGGTCTACGGCCGTGTCTCGGGCCGCAGAATGCACCGGAAACCGCGGGCAAGAAGCCGGCTGCCGGTCATCTGTGTCGGCAATTTTGTCGTTGGCGGCACCGGCAAGACACCCTTTGCGATCGAGCTGGCGCGCCTGTTGCGGCAAGAAGGCCTCACGCCAGGATTTCTTCTCAGAGGATATGGCGGGCGCAACAAGGGGCCGCTTCTTGTCGACCCGCAAACGCATGACGCGGCAGATGTCGGCGATGAGGCACTGCTCCTTTCAGCGCATGCGCCGACCGTCATTTCGTCTGACAGACCGGCGGGTGCACGCCTCGCCGAGGAGCAGCCGATCGATGTTCTCATCATGGATGACGGCTTTCAGAACCCGTCTCTAGCCAAGGATCTGAATCTCGTCCTGGTTGACTGCAGCACCGGGTTCGGCAATGGCTTGTGCCTGCCCGCAGGCCCTCTGCGTGCACCCGCGCACCTGCAGATCGTGAAAGCCGATTGCCTGGTCCTCATCGGCGAGGGTGACGAAGCAGACGAGGCGGTCCACCTTGCCGGGCGCAAGGGTCTCCCGCTCCTGCATGCGCATGTGCAGCCACGGCCGAGCGACGCGCTGGAGGGCAAACGTCTGTTCGCCTTCGCCGGCATCGGGCGCCCGCGGAAATTCTTCAAGTCGCTGGAAGAGATGGGATATGCCGTTCACGAAACCAGGGAGTTTCCGGACCATCACCGCTATTCGGAAACCGACGCGCGCGCACTGTTGACAGAGGCGGAGAATGGCGGCTTGCAGCTGGTCACGACGCGCAAGGACATGATGCGTTTACTGTCCTCGGAAACGGAACTGTTCCGCTGGCTGGCCGCCAAGACGGAGGTTCTGGAGGTCGCGATGACGATTGATGATCCGGACCGCCTGATCGCGCTCGTCCGGGAAAGGCTCCGCGCGAAAGTCTTCGAGCGCTAGGGTACGGACTCATAAATGAAGTCAATTTGGTTTGGATCGTTTTGACCAGCTGCGAGGAGCGAAGGCGCAGGAAAAGTGGTGCATTTTCAAGCATTTCGCGACGATGCAGATGGCCGAAACGGCCAAATCCGGAGGACGGCAAAATGGCTTCACCTCGCAGCGTCACCGCGCTTGACCGGGCATAAAGCCCGCTCTGCGCACGCTTCCTCGCGAGATTTTGCCATTTCTGCCGCCAAATCGGCTTCATTTATGGGTCCGTACCCTAGCCTTGGCGGTTTTCCAGGTAGCGTTTCATCGACGCCTTTGCGTCAACATAGGCTTCCTGGTGCTCCACCGACCAGTATTTGAGCTCGTCAAGCGGAATCGCTGCACCAGTGACCGCACAGCGCACGAATGTTCCCGGCGTTTCCACCTGGTAGTCGCCATCCAGGTAGCGGACGCGGGCTTCGCTCGGAATTCGTGGGTTTTCGTATCGGTTCATGGTCTGCGGTTTGCCGTCTGGTTTTGCGGATTGCATCCGTCTTTTACGGCAGATCGAGCCTTTCCGGCAAGTCAAAGCCCGAAGAAACAAGTCGATTATTTTGAAACTGTTCTAGAACGCAGGTGTCGTTCGGCGGTCCCGGCCGATGAGGTAACGGCAGCGCGACATGACGACCACCTCGTCCGGCAGTCCTTGCCTGGCGCGGACCATTTCGGTGTCCCGGTCCTGCCGGCACGTTTCCATGTCGGGCCAGCGTTTGGCACTCACGGACATGTCTTCGCAGATCAGGAGATCCGGCTGGCAGGCGACCAGATGCATGGCAACCAGGATCGCCTTCATTTCGTTGCCTTCCACTCGCCTGGCGTGGTGTCGCCATTGGAGCTGAAACGGCCCTTTATGACGTTGTCCGTGTTCTGGTCTCTTGCGGCAGGCGGTCCTGAAACGGACCCGCTTTTTGACAGCGCTTCCAGAAGCGCGGGGTGAAGCCCGTCACCGCGCTGCGCAGCCAGATTGTGAAAGGCATTCAGGGAACGCCCGATTGGGGCCAGGAAGAACTTGGACATAGGCAATCCTCGCTCCGCGCTGTCTGCGGCGGAGATCGCGTGGGTTTCAGCGGATTGGCTGGGCCGCGGGACGCGCTTGGCTGCGTTGCGGTTTTTGCGGCAACGGATTAAAGCTGAGTTTTATATTCAAGTTAAATCGGGCTCAAGTGGATTTTCCAGCTTTTCATGTGAAAAACGGATGCAATGTCCCTATGTTCAGAGGAAACAGGACAAACGGTCGGCTGTCTGCGGCGGGCCAGCCCGGTAGATGCCGGGCCAAACAGGAAAAACACATGACCCTTTCATCGACCGACCTCATCGAAACGTCAGGCCTCGGATTGGACGCCGCCACGCGGATCACGCAGGACGCGTTGTCGGGCGCGGACGATGGCGAACTGTTCGTCGAGTACCGCCAGACCGAGGGGCTGGTTTTCGACAACGGCCGGCTTAAGGGCGCGAACTATGACACGGCACAGGGTTTCGGCCTGCGCGCCGTGGCCGGTGAAGCGGCCGGTTATGCGCATGCAGGCGACATCTCCGAAGCGGCGCTGACGCGCGCTGCCGATGCCGTGAGCGCCGTCAAGAAAGGATATTCCGGCAACTACGCGGCAGCGCCGGCGCGCACCAACCAGTCGCTCTACACCGATGCCAACCCGCTGGGCGGCCCGAACTTCGAGGAGAAGGTCAAGCTGCTGCAGGAGATCGACGCTTACGCAAGGGCCAAGGATCCGCGTGTCCGCCAGGTGACGGCTTCGCTTGCCGGGTCCTGGCAGGTTGTGGAAATCCTGCGCGCCGACGGGCACCTCGTGCGCGATGTGCGCCCGATGGTTCGGCTGTCCATTTCAGTTGTTGCCGGAAACGACGAGCGCCAGGAAAGCGGCATGTTCGGTTGCGGCGGACGAGAGGGCTTCGAGCGCTTCATCACCACGGAGAACTGGCAGGGCGGCGTCGACGAAGCCCTGCGGCAGGCGCTTGTGAACCTGGAGGCCGTTCCTGCGCCCGCCGGGTCCTTTGACGTCGTGCTCGGCCCGGGCTGGCCCGGCATTCTGCTGCACGAAGCCGTTGGCCACGGTCTGGAAGGCGACTTCAACCGCAAGAAGACATCGGCTTTCGCGGGGCTGATGGGCGAACGTGTTGCCTCCCCCGGCGTGACGATCGTGGATGACGGAACGATCCCGGACCGGCGCGGATCGCTGAGCGTCGACGATGAAGGCACCCCGGCGAGCCGGACCGTGCTGATCGAAGACGGTATTCTCAAGGGTTACATGCAGGACCGCCAGAACGCGCGTCTGATGGGCATGGAGCCAACCGGCAACGGGCGCCGCCAGTCCTTTGCACATATCCCGATGCCGCGCATGACCAACACGGTCATGATGGCTGGTGACAAGGATCCGGCGGAAATTCTTGAATCGGTCAAGGACGGGATCTACGCGGTTTCCTTCGGCGGCGGCCAGGTCGACATCACCTCCGGCAAGTTCGTGTTTTCCTGCACCGAAGCCTACCGGGTCGAAAACGGCAAGGTCGGCGCGCCGGTCAAGGGCGCGATGCTGATCGGAAACGGTCCCGATGCCCTGACCCGCGTCGCCATGATCGGCAACGACATGAAACTCGATCCCGGGATGGGCACCTGCGGCAAGCAGGGGCAGGGCGTCCCGGTCGGCGTCGGCCAGCCCTCCATGCGCATCAACGAAATGACGATCGGCGGCACGGCGGTCTGAGTGGGGCTGTGCATTCGGGATGCCGCAGATCAGGTTCGTCATCTTCGACATGGACGAGGTGCTCTATGACTATGATCATCAGATACGCCTCGGCCTCCTGGAAAAGCTGACCGGCCGTTCCGCACATGAAATCGACGCGGCGGTCTGGGGCGGACCGCATGAAAGCCGGGCAGAGGCAGGGTCGCCCGCGACGCCGGAAGGCTATCTGGCGCAATATGCGCAGTTGCTCGGCTATCCGATCGACTTCGACACCTGGGCGGACATCCGCAGGCAGATGATGCGTCCACGGCGGGATGTGCTCGGACTTGTGCGCCGCCTGGCGAAGAACGTCGATCTGGCGCTCCTGACCAACAACGGCATGCTGCTCAAGTCCGCCTTGCCCGTCTGCGCTCCTGAGGTCATCGGGATATTTGGCGAAAAGGCGCATGTTTCGGCGGAATTCAAGGCCAGGAAACCGGACCCTCTTGTCTTTCGGCGCATCTGCGCGGCATACGGCTACGCACCCGGCGAATGCGCGTTTGTCGATGACCGCGAAGACAATGTCGAGGGGGCGGAACAGGCAGGTCTGACGGGCCATGTCTTCACATCCCACGACCGGCTTTACAGCTTCCTGAACGAGCACAAGCTGATCTGAAACCTGCGTATTTTCTGCTTGGTCGGAACCGGCCGGGTGCCGGTTGCCAACGGCCCGCATGCGTCGCAGCGGCGCGGTTCTGGCCAAATGCCTTCAAAATCAGCACAACCGCGCGGGAAACTTTAATATTTGTCAAAGCCAATTGCTCTATCTTAGCTAAAATCTAATCAAATCCTGATTTGATCGACGGGGAACAAGGGGTCTACGCCGGGGCGACGTAAGGAGTAGGGATGGCAACAGAGGGCGCACCTCCGTTTTTTGCAGAAGCAATCGTGTTTCTGGCAGCCACCTGCGTCGCCGTGCCGATTGCCAAGCGTCTCGGTCTTGGGTCTGTTGTCGGCTATCTGGCCGCCGGTGCCGCGATCGGTCCCCACGGCCTGCAATTGCTCGGCTCGGGCGAAGACGTCCTTCATGTCGCTGAACTTGGCGTTGTGTTGCTGCTGTTCGTGATCGGCCTGGAACTCGATCCCCGAAAACTCTGGCGCATGAAGCGGGACATATTCGGGTTGGGAACCGCACAGGTCGTCCTGACCGGCGCAAGCCTGTTCGCAGTCGCCCGGCTGGTTGGAATGCCCTTTTCAACGGCCTTCGTGGCCGGGTTCGGCCTCGCCTTGTCGTCAACGGCATTTGCCCTTCAGATCCTTCAGGAACGCGGGCAGCTGTCGTCGCCCTATGGTCAGCGTGCCTTCGGTATTCTGCTGCTCCAGGACATCGCCATCGTGCCGCTCCTGGCGATGGTTGCCATCCTGGCGCCGGGCGAGGGCCCGTCCACCGCTGCCGAAATCGTGACGGAAGTCCTGATTGTTCTGGGGGCCGTCGCGGCTGTGATCCTGACCGGTCGCTATCTCATTTCCCCGATATTCCTGTTTCTGGCCGCCAGCCGTGCGCGCGAGGTCATGCTGACGGCGGCCCTGCTGGTCGCGCTGGGCAGCGCCGGGATCATGCACTCGGTCGGCCTGTCGATGGCACTGGGTGCCTTTCTGGCCGGCGTGCTTCTGGCTGAATCGAGTTTCAGACACACGCTTGAAGCGGATATCGAACCGTTCCGTTCGCTCCTGATGGGGCTGTTCTTTGTGGCCGTTGGCATGTCACTCGACGTGTCGCTCGTGATCGAGAACTGGCTTGTCGTTGCGGCCGGCGTGGCCATCGTCATGGGGATCAAGGGCCTGTTTCTCTGGGGCCTGTCCCGAGGCACCGGGTCACCGAATTCGGACGCCATGCGCATCGCCGTGACGCTGCCGCAGGGCGGCGAGTTCGCGTTCGTGCTCTTCACCGCAGCCGTCAGCAACAGTCTTCTCGACTACCAGACCGCCAACCTTCTCAACGCCATCGTCATCCTGACAATGCTTCTGACACCGCTCGCCTGCCTGGCGCTCGACCGCCTTGCCGCCCGCGCCAAGGCGCGGGGCGTCGAAAATCCGTCCATCGAGACCTTCGAAGAGGCGGCCCCGACGGTTCTCGTCATCGGGTTTGGCCGTTTCGGAATGGTTGTCGCACAGATCCTGACTTCCGAAGGCCTGGAGATCACCGCCATCGACAACCGGCCCGACCGCATCGATTACGCTCGAAAGCAGGGCTACAAGGTCTATTACGGCGACGCCACGCGCGCAGACGTGCTTGCCGCCGCCGGTGCCGGAAAGGCGGCTCTTGTCGCCATGTGCATCGAAAACGACAAGATCATGGCCCGGGCCATCGACGAGATCCGCGACGGCTTCCCCGACGCCCTGATCTTCTGCCGCGCCACCGACCGCGCGCATGTTCTGGACCTCACCAGACGGGGCGTCGACTACCAGATCCGCGAGACATTCGAATCAAGCGTCGTCTTCGGCCGCGCGGCCCTTGAAGCTCTTGGCACGCCGCTAGACCGGATCGACCAGATCGAGGAAGACGTGCGCGCAAGGGACCAGGAGCGTCTCGCGGTGCAGATGGAACAGGGAATGTTTGCCGGATCGGACCGGCTTCACAAGGTGACCCCGCGCAGGCGCTCCGAAGACAGGCAGGGAATGCCCGCGCAGCACAACGAGACCGCCTGAGCCACGGACTTCAGTCGCATTTATGGGTCCGTCACCTAGGGCAGCGTGTCGAAACCGTCCGAGAATCCATTGAGGGAAATGGGAATTCCGATGCCTTCTTCAGGCGTCTGAAAGATGATGAAGGTTGCCTGCGCTCCGGCCTTGAGCTTCGACAGCAACTCGTCCTCCAGAATGACTTCGGCGATGCAACCGTTCGGCAGGCAGCGCACGAACCCGGCGCGGCCGATATCCGCATTGTCGACGCGCAGCCCGAGACCCGAGGGAAGCAGAACGCCGAGGGGGGCCAGAACGCGCAGGATCCTTGCCTGCTTGTCAGCCGTCTTCAGGACGATGACCGACAGGCCCACATTCTCCCGGTCCGAGGCAGTGACGTTCTGTATGAGGGCGCACTGTTCGCTGGACGCTCCGGGAGGCGTGTCACACCGCATCTGCCAGTCGCCGTGCGAGGAACGGACTTCTCCCTGGGCGTGGGCGCTTTGGGTTCCCTGAACAAGGCCGCCGAGGACGAGGGCTGCAGCAAGACCGAAGGCCGAAAAACGCTTGGCGGTACGGCGGTCACGGCGCGGGAGCGAGGACGGCTGGATGTGTGTCGACAAGAAATCCTCCGGTCAGTCTTTGTCCGATCCTGCCACCGCACACTGACAAATATCAGGACACGGTGCGAATCATGTTTGGGCCCGGCCAGACATTGCCGCATGATGGCGTCCGATTCCAGTCTCGCGCGGGCAGCGCATGCGTTTACCGGCAATTTTTGTCAAAAATCGGCGTGTCCTTGACATGTCTCAAGAGGTTGGTGCCTCTGCATGGCTGTGAAAAGTGGGAAATTCCGTTGCAGCGTCGCGTTTCTTGTGTTTTTTGTGCGGCACGAGGGTGGTTCTTGTGTGATGCGGCAGATCGCCGCTCTGGCAAACAGTAACCATCGCCCTTGATAGGTGTTTATGGTTATAGTCCGGCGACCGGACGAGATGGTTCGATCTGATGGTGCGGCAGATTCAGGCTTGCGAAGTTGCGCCAAGCCCGTTACTGCCCGACCGGATTGGACCCGTTCGCTGGTCCGGGATGTATGCATGTGCCGCTTTGCTGCGGCTGAGGGAAGGGAGCGCGGACGTGAAGTCGATCTTCAAGCGTCTCATGACAATGGCCGGTATGGCGGCGACATTTGCCGGGGTGTCCACTGCGGCCCTGGCAGCTGAATCCGGAATGACGAACTGGCAGCTGGGCTTTCAGGAGTCTGTATCCGGAGTGATGGACGACATCACCTGGTTCAACACCTTCACGCTCGTGATCATCACCGTGATCACGCTGTTTGTCCTGGCCCTGCTCGTGATCTGCATCGTGAAGTACAGCGCCAAGGCCAACCCGGTGCCGTCGCGCACATCGCACAACACCATGATCGAGGTGGCCTGGACCGTGATCCCCATCCTGATCCTGGTCGTGATCGCGATCCCGTCCTTCCGCCTGCTCTACAAGCAGCTTGATATCCCCGAATACGAAATGACCGTGAAGGCGATCGGTTACAAGTGGTACTGGGGCTATGAATATACCGACGAAGGCATGGGCGACCTCTACTTCGACAGCTACATGATCGGCAATCCGACAGATGCAGAACAGACGCTGAAAGACCGGGAAGCGGTCGCCGCTGAACGCGGTGTGACGCTCGCCGAAGTGCCGCGCCTGCTTGCCGCGGACACCGAAATGGTCGTTCCGGTCGACACCACGGTCCGCGTTCAGGTGACGGCCGAAGACGTGATCCACGGTTTCGCAATGCCGTCCATGGGTCTCAAGATCGACGCGATCCCCGGACGTCTGAACGAAACCTGGTTCCGTGCGCGCACCGAAGGTGTCTACTACGGCCAGTGCTCGGAGCTGTGCGGTGTGAACCATGCATTCATGCCGATCGTGATCAGGGTTGTTTCCAAGGAGCAGTACGCGGCGTGGGCCGCTGCTGCACAGGACGATCTCGAGGCGGCCAACAAGCAGCTGATGGCATCCATCAACGAGGAAAAGAAGCTTGCCGAAGGCAAGCGTGAAGACATCTCCGTCGCCGCGAAGTAACGCGGCGGCCATCGGTTGACCGGCGAAGCGCGATGAGACGCAGCCTCGCCGAGAGAATTTAAAGAGGGAGCCCCAAATGGCTGCGAGCGAAGCACATGCGGCACACGACCATCCCTATGGATGGCGCCGGTGGGTCTATTCGACCAACCACAAAGACATCGGTCTGATGTATCTCATGTTCGCGATCTTTGCCGGGATCGTGGGCGGCGCACTCAGCGTCGGCATGCGGATGGAACTGCAGGATCCGGGGATGCAGATCTTCGGCAGCCCGCACATGTTCAACGTGTTCACGACGGCCCACGGCCTGATCATGATCTTCTTCATGGTCATGCCTGCCATGATCGGCGGCTATGCCAACTACTTCGTGCCGATCATGATCGGTGCCCCGGACATGGCGTTCCCGCGCATGAACAACATTTCGTTCTGGCTTCTGCCGCCGGCCTTCCTGCTGCTTCTGCTGTCTCTCTTCGTCGAGGGCCCGAGCAACATGAACGGTGTTGGCGGCGGCTGGACGATCTATCCGCCGCTTTCGACCTCCGGACAGCCGGGACCGGCCATGGATCTCGCGATCCTGTCGCTGCACATTGCCGGTGCCTCGTCCATCCTGGGTGCGATCAACTTCATCACGACCATCTTCAACATGCGGGCGCCGGGCATGACCCTTCACAAGATGCCGCTGTTCGCCTGGTCGGTGCTGATCACCGCATTCCTGCTGCTCCTGTCGCTCCCGGTTCTTGCCGGCGCGATCACGATGCTGCTGACTGACCGGAACTTCGGCACGACGTTCTTCGATCCGGCCGGTGGCGGTGACCCGATCCTGTTCCAGCACCTGTTCTGGTTCTTCGGCCATCCGGAAGTTTACATCCTGATCCTCCCGGGCTTCGGTATCGTCAGCCACATCATCTCGACCTTCTCCCGCAAGCCGATCTTCGGTTACCTCGGCATGGCTTACGCCATGGTTGCGATCGGTGTCGTCGGCTTCATCGTGTGGGCGCACCACATGTACACGGTCGGCATGTCGTCCGAGACGCAGGCCTACTTCGTCGCCGCCACGATGGTGATCGCCGTTCCAACCGGGGTGAAGATCTTCTCCTGGATCGCGACGATGTGGGGTGGATCGATCGAGTTCAAGACACCCATGGTCTGGGCGATCGGCTTTATTTTCCTCTTCACCGTCGGTGGTGTCACCGGGGTGCAACTGGCCAACGCCGGTCTCGACCGTGCCTTCCACGACACCTACTACGTGGTTGCCCACTTCCACTACGTTCTGTCGCTTGGCGCCGTGTTCGCGATCTTTGCCGCCTGGTACTACTGGTTCCCGAAAATGTTCGGTTACATGTACAGCGAGGCAATCGGCAAGGCGCACTTCTGGATCACCTTCATCGGCGTGAACCTGGTGTTCTTCCCGCAGCACTTCCTGGGTCTGAACGGCATGCCGCGCCGCTATGCCGACTACCCGGATGCGCTGGCCGGCTGGAACTTCGTGTCCTCCATCGGATCGTACATTTCCGCATTCGCGGTGCTGGTGTTCCTGTATGGCATCTACGAGGCATTCGCCAAGAAGCGCGCCGTAGGCAACAACCCGTGGGGCGAAGGTGCGACGACCCTGGAGTGGACGCTGTCTTCTCCGCCGCCGCACCACCAGTTCGAAACGCTGCCGCGGATCAAGTAACGACCTCCGGAGCTGATGCTCCGGATCGGAAATCGGCACCGCGCTGGCAGTCAGCGCGGTGCTCCTTTGAAAGACTGACCGGACGGCATGTCCGCACCGCCGGAGCAATCGGCGGAACCGGTATGAAATGTGAAGGGCTTGCGCATGTCGCTCGTTGAGCGCCACGATACATTGGGTCAGGAAACCGCCGCCTGGGACGGTGGCATGGGGTCCGTGGGCGACTACGTCTCGCTCATGAAGCCGCGCGTCATGTCGCTGGTGATCTTCACGGCATTTGTCGGCCTGATGCTCGCACCCGGCTCGGTTCATCCGATCCTGGGTGCAGTCGCTATCCTGTGCATTGCGATTGGTGCAGGCGCATCCGGCGCGCTGAACATGTGGTACGACGCCGACATTGACGAGGTCATGTCGCGAACCCGCAAACGCGCAATCCCTGCCGGCAAGATCTCGCGCGAGGAAGCGTTTGCGTTCGGCATGACATTGTCGATCGGCTCCGTGGTCACGCTCGGACTTCTGGTCAACTGGTTCGCCGGCGCCTTTCTGGCCTTCACCATCTTCTTCTACGTCGTCGTCTACACGATGTGGCTGAAACGCTCGACACCGCAGAATATCGTCATCGGCGGTGCCGCAGGCGCGTTTCCTCCGATGATCGGCTGGGCATCCGTGACCGGAAGTGTAAGCCTTGAGAGCTTCGTTCTGTTCCTGATCGTCTTCATGTGGACGCCGCCGCACTTCTGGGCGCTCGCGCTGTTCAAGAGCGGCGACTACCGCTCGGCAGGCGTACCGATGCTTCCGGTCGTCGCGGGCGAGACCAACACGCGGCACCAGATCCTGATCTATTCCGTGCTTTTGGCGCCGATTGGCATTGCCCCCTACCTGCTCGGCTATGTCAGCCCGGTCTATGGTGTGGCGTCCGCAGCGCTCGGCGCGGTGTTTGTCGCGCTTGCAGCCGATGTCTGGCGGAAGCGCGAGGGTGACATCGCCCGTCAGGCCTGTGTGCGCCTGTTCAAGTTTTCCATCTTCTACCTCTTTATGCTGTTCGCCCTGTTGCTGGGCGAAAGCCTGATCGCCGGGGTCTAGGATGATGGCGCAGGACGAACAGGGCATCCGGCTCACCGAGGAGCAGCAGAAGAAGCGCAGGTCGCGGTCGATCGCGATTGCACTGGCTTTGCTCGCGCTCGTGGTTTTGTTTTACGTGGTCACCATCGTGAAGTTGGGACCGGGCGTCATGGACAGGGCTCTATAGGGAAAAACGCGTGAGCAAGGATCAGGACACAAAGGCAGCTACGGTCAGAAGCAACCGCAAGGTGGCATTTGCCTGTGCGGGCATGTTCGGCCTGATGATCGGAGCCTCGTATGCCGCGGTTCCGCTTTACGACCTTTTCTGCCGCGTCACGGGTTTCGGCGGCACGCCGCAGATAGCCGAGAGCGAAAGCGACATGGTCATCGACCGCATGATCACGGTCCGCTTCGACGGCAACGTCAACAAGCTGTCCTGGAAGTTCAAGCCCGAGCAGCGCTCCGTGTCCCTGAAGATGGGGGAAAGCGCGCAGCTTGCCTATGTGGCGACCAATGTCGGCGACGGTACCACGGTCGGCACATCCACCTTCAACGTCTGGCCGCCGGCAGCCGGAGCCTATTTCAACAAGCTGGACTGTTTCTGCTTTACGGAACAGCCGCTTGAGGCCGGCGAAACCGTCGAGATGCCTGTTGTGTTCTTTGTCGATCCCGAGATGGACAAGGATCCTGAATTGAAGCATGTGAAGGAAATCACTTTGTCCTACACGTTCTTCCCGGTAGAAGAACCGGAACAACCTGTTGCAGCACGGGTCGAAGCACCCGCCGCTGAAACGAAATTGTGAGACTTGCGCAAGGCGCGCATGAAATGACTGTGTTTGGGGAGCTTGCCGATGGCTGAGGCACATACCAAGAACCACGATTACCACCTGGTGGAGCCGAGCCCGTGGCCCTTCATCGGGTCTGTCGGCGCGTTCATCATGGCGATCGGTGCAATCGCTTGGATGAAGGCGGCCGGAGGCAACGACTTCACGCTGTTCGGCATGAACCTTGCCGGGACCAGCTGGATGCTGTTCGCTGTCGGACTGCTGGTGGTGCTCTACGTCATGTACGGCTGGTGGAGCGACACCATCAAGGAATCGCAGGAAGGCCACCACACGCGCGTCGTGTCCTTGCACCTGCGCTACGGCATGCTCTTGTTCATCGCCTCCGAAGTCATGTTCTTCGTCGCCTGGTTCTGGGCCTATTTCGATGCGGCCCTTTTTGCCGGCGAGGCAATCCAGTTCAGCCGGGTCGAAGCCACTGGAGGCCACTGGCCGCCGGATGGAATCCTGACGTTCGACCCCTGGCACCTGCCGCTCCTGAACACGCTGATCCTGCTGTGCTCGGGCACCACGGTAACCTGGGCGCACCACGCGCTTCTTCACAACGACCGCGAGGGCCTGAAGTGGGGCCTGGTGCTGACCGTGCTGCTTGGTGTCCTGTTCACGATCGTGCAGGCCTACGAATACGGCCACGCCGCCTTCACATTCGATGGCAACATCTACGGTGCAACCTTCTACATGGCGACCGGCTTCCACGGCTTCCACGTGATCGTGGGAACGATCTTCCTGCTGGTCTGCCTGTTGCGGGCGCTGGCCGGACAGTTCACGGTCGAGAAGCATTTCGGCTTCGAGGCGGCCGCCTGGTACTGGCACTTCGTCGATGTTGTCTGGCTGTTCCTTTTCGTCGCCATTTACATCTGGGGTGCCGGAACGCCAGCACCGCACTAAGCCGGTAAACCCGCTCAACTGGAAACGCCCGGTCTGCATCACAGTCCGGGCGTTTTTGCTTCAGGCGTCAAGAGAAGGGCCATGGAAGACAAAGCGCATTTTCCGTCCGTGAATCCGGTTTCGGCCGGGTTGTCAGGCAAATGTCCGCGCTGCGGGCAGGGCAGGTTGTTCGACGGGTTCCTGAGTGTAAAGAGATCCTGCGCAGCTTGCGGTCTGGACTATTCCTTTGCGGACAGCGGGGACGGGCCGGCTGTTTTCGTGATCATGATCGTCGGCTTCGTGATCGTGGGTCTGGTGCTCTTTGTCGAACTGTCGTTCCAGCCGCCCATATGGCTTCATCTGGTCCTGTGGCTTCCACTGACCGTCATCCTCGCCGCATCGGTTTTGCGGCCCTTGAAGGGACTGATGATTGCGCTGCAGTTCCGGCACCAGGCGGAAGAAGGCCGGCTGGACAGGACTGGCGAAGACTGAAACCACTGCGACCCTTGAACAAGGAAACACGACCTGCCCATGGGTGGATTTAAGAGACTCCTCATACCGGCAATCGCGGCGGCCATCGGACTGGCGATCCTTCTGAATCTCGGTTTCTGGCAGCTCAATCGCCTGGAATGGAAAACCGACCTGATCGCGCAGGTCGAGGACGGCATTGGAAAACCGCCGGTCGCCGCCCCGGGACCGGCCGCCTGGGACGCGATCGGCGAAGGCGACGACTATCTTCATGTCGTCCTGAAAGGGGCGTTCCTGGATGGAAACACCTTCTACTACACGGCGCTGTCGGACCCGGCTGGGCCTGTCGGCGGCCCCGGGGTGATGGTCTACGCTCCGTTCAGAACCAACGACGGCTGGACGGTCTTTGTCAATCGCGGGTTCCTGCCGCAGGACCTTGCCGGCGAGCCGCGGCAGCAAGCGCTCGGTGTGCCAAAGGGCAACGTTGAGGTCACGGGACTGCTGCGGTTGAGCGAAAAGCCGAACTGGACGACACCCGAGCCGAATGCAACTGACCGGCTATGGTTCGCGCGTGATACCGGTGCAATGGGTGACGTTCTCGGTCTGGACCCCGGCAGCCTTGCCCCATACAGCGTTGATCTGAATGCGGACGCGACACCGGCATCGGGCTTGCCGCAGGCCGGCGAAACCCTGGTGCGCTTCAAGAATGACCATCTCGGATACGCACTGACCTGGTTCGGCCTCGCGGCGACGCTTGTGGGCGTGTTTCTCGCCTACGCGGCCAGCGTTCTGTGGCCGCGCAAGCAGGATCAAGGGGCTTAGCCGAGCGCTTCGAGAATGGCGGCCGCGCCGGTTTTCGTGGCTTCGCCGGGTGCATCTTCGACGGCCAGGAATGTCACTTCGCCGTCCTTTGCGATCAGCGCAAAACGCTGTGAGCGCAGGTGACCGAAGATGGGTGCCGGTCCGAGACCAAGACCGATCGCTTCGACGAATTCCGCGCCCGTGTCGGCCAGGAAGGTGATTTTCCCACCCGTGTTCGACGCCTTTTCCCAGGCATCCATGACAAAGACATCGTTTACCGACAGGACCGCGATCGTATCGACGCCCTTGTTCTTCAAGGTTTCCGCGTGTTCGACAAAACCCGGCAGGTGGTTCATGTGACATGTCGGCGTGAAAGCACCCGGAACGCCGAACAGGACGAGGGTCTTGCCGCCCGATAGGTCAGCAATTGACATCTCGCCGGGTCCATCGCTGCCCATGATCTTGAATGTCGCGTCCGGAAGACGGTCCCCAACCTTGATTGTCATCTTGATTATCCCTTTGCTGGATGGCTGAACGAAGAAATCGTCAGACGCAGACATAGGGCGTTGTCCGTCAAACGTCGAGGGGTGTGTTGTGTGGCGGCATCGAAAACGGACCCTTCGGGCCGCGTTATTTCAGCCATTCGGGCCGGACGCGCTCCAACAGTTCGATACCCGATCCGTTCGCCGTCAGAACGAACCTGAGCTGATCGTCGTCGGGGCTTGTGGCCAGGCCCTTGGTCGAAAGACGCCAGACGGCAATGCCGTCGGAATGGGAAACGAGCTTCGGCAGTCCGATGAACGAGCCTTCGGGGCCCGCTGCAAACAGATCGGGCTCCTGGTTTTCAGCAACCTCCGTCTCGACCATGAGATAGCCGGCATCGTCGAAGGACACGGACCGGAACTCAAGACCATCGGCAGGTCCCGGGCCGGGGACCGCCGCAAGGTCTCGCTGAATGAGCCTTCCGGCCAGTTTGTCATTACTGTCTTCGGGACCAAAATCCAGCGCCAATGACGCATCGCCGGGCACACAGATATCCTTGCAGATGCCGAAGAAGACCTCGATCTCGAGCCGGGCAGGGGCTGCGGCGCTTTCGGGCGTAATGACGAAGGGCAGAACGATGCCGTCGTGATAGACGATCGATTCCGAAAAGCCGTCGTCGTAGCGCTCGGGTACCGGATAGAGAATGTCGAACTCCGCGACATTATCGGACTTCGTGACGGTAATCTGCGGCGGGATTCCGGCTTCTCCCGCATAGCGCCAGTAGGTATGCCATCCAGGTTCCATCAGAAACTCCAGGCCCGCCTGGTAGCGCCCGTCCTGCAACGGGCCTGAAGAGATCAGGCGCACGGCTCCTCCGTGCACTTCAACCCAGTCCGTCATGGCGGCGCGGGCAGGGGCAAGTGTGCAGAGCAATGCAGCAAGAAACGTGAGGACGGTTTTGATCATGGGCCTGTGCTACACCACTTTGCGTATCGCGTCATCGGCTGCCCCGAGCACGCACGGTCATAACCTCGTGACGTTGATGTTACGCTGGAGTGACACCGGGGGTATCGCAGGTAGAAACAGTCATTAACAAAGCCGCTCAAACCCGCTATGCTCAATGCATATCGACGAATGTCACAGAGCGTGTCGAGGTGTAGATGGCCGAAGCAGACGAAACGGACTCCCTTGAAGGACAGTTTCTGATTGCAATGCCGAGCATGGCGGACAGCCGGTTCGAACATTCGGTGATCTATCTGTGTTCTCATTCCGAGCAGGGCGCCATGGGCCTGGTCGTCAATCAGATTGCTAGGCATCTCTCTCTCGAGGAACTTTTGATCCAGCTTGATATCGTCAATGACGAGAGTTCCATTCGCCTGCCGGACAGCGTCCGTGACATGAATGTGCACAAGGGAGGCCCCGTGGAGGTGGAACGGGGCTTTGTCCTGCACAGCGATGACTTCATGCTCAACCAGTCGACACTGACGATCGACAACGGCATCTGCCTGACGGCAACGCTGGAAATCCTGCGGGCGCTCGCGCAGGGAGACGGGCCGGAACAGGCCATCCTGGCGCTCGGCTACGCCGGCTGGGCACCTGGCCAGCTGGAGAATGAAATCCAGGCGAACGGCTGGCTGACTGCGCCCGCCGATCCCGAGATTCTGTTCGACACGGATTTTGACGCCAAGTGGCATCGGGCACTCGGATCCATGGGGGTGGATCCGGCGATGCTCTACACCGATGCCGGGCACGCCTGATCCGGATGCCCGTCGCAACCTTCCGGGACTGTCCGCAGACGGTCATTGAATTCGCCAAAACCGACTTGCACTTGAATGTTATGGCGCGTAAGTCGCTTGAATGGCATGTTGTTCGGCGAATTTCGGGCTACGCGCATGCCCGGTGGCGGGACGCCCGGAATGCATTGAAGGCCCGCCGGACAAGCGGAAGAGGGAAGTGACAGGGTGAAATACAGCAGTACGCGCGGCGAAGCGCCGGTCTTGGAATTTTCCGATGTCCTGCTGCAGGGACTTGCCCGCGATGGCGGTCTGTATCTCCCTGAAACCTGGCCGCAGTTCGATGCCGACACGATCGCTTCCTTTGCAGGCAGACCCTATCAGGACGTCGCACTCCAGATCATTCGGCCCTTTGTCGGCGATGCGATACCGCACGACGATCTGAAGCAGATGATCGACGAGGCGTATGCCGGGTTCAGACACCCCGCTGTGACGCCTCTCGTTCAGACTGCGCCGAACACGTTCGTGCTGGAACTTTTTCACGGACCGACACTGGCGTTCAAGGACGTGGCCATGCAGCTCCTGGGCCGCATGATGGACTACGTGCTGACGCAGAAGGGGCTGCGTGCGACCATCGTCGGCGCCACGTCGGGCGATACGGGCGGCGCGGCCATCGAAGCCTTTCGGGGGCGTGACCGGACCGACATCTTCATCCTGTTTCCGGATGGCCGCGTTTCCAGCGTACAGCGCCGTCAGATGACCACCCCGTCCGAGCACAACGTGCACGCGCTTGCGCTGACCGGTAACTTCGACGATTGCCAGGCGATCGTGAAGGGCATGTTCAACCACTTCTCGTTCAGGGACCGGGTTGCGCTTTCGGGCGTCAATTCCATCAACTGGGCACGCATCCTGGCGCAGATCGTCTATTACTTCGTCGCTGGCGCGGCATTGGGAGCGCCGTCTCGCAAGGTCTCCTTCACGGTGCCCACGGGCAATTTCGGCGATATTTTCGCTGGCTATGCAGCCATGAAGATGGGTCTGCCGGTGGAGAAGCTGATTGTCGCCACCAACATGAATGACATCCTGGCGCGCACGCTCGAAACCGGACGTTACGAAAAGCGGGGCGTCACGCCGACGATCTCGCCGTCGATGGATATCCAGGTCTCGTCCAATTTCGAGCGACTCCTGGCCGAGGTGAGCGACCGCGACGGCGCGGCTGTCCGCCAGATGATGAACCAGCTGTCCCAATCGGGCAGTTTTTCCATTCCGGAAGGCCCGCTTTCTGAGATCCGGGCGCATTTCGGCGCGGGAAGATGCAGCGAAACACAGACATCCGAAACGATAGCAGAGGTCTGGAAGGAGGCCGGATATCTGCTGGACCCGCATACCGCGATCGGCGTTCACGTGGCGAAAGATCACGACGACGGTTCGGTTCCCATGGTGGTCCTTGGAACTGCGCATCCGGCAAAGTTTCCGGATGCGGTTGAAAAAGCCTCGGGTAATCGTCCAGAATTGCCTGATGACCTGAAGAACATGATGACTGCGGAGGAGCGCCAGCAGGTTTTGGCGGCAGAACAGGACGTGGTGGAGCGATACATCGAAAATCACGCCAGGGCCGTCACCGCCAGGGTGTAGCTATATGAAAGTACAAACAACGGTCCTGGACAACGGGATGACGGTCGTGACCGACCAGATGCCGTATCTGAAGACGGCAGCGCTCGGGGTGTGGGTGCGGACCGGATCCCGCGCGGAAACCGTGCAGCAGAACGGCATCACGCATCTGCTCGAGCACATGGCATTCAAGGGTACCAAGACCAGAACCGCTCGCAGCATCGCGGAGGAGATCGAAGCGGTCGGCGGTGAATTGAATGCGTCAACCAGCATAGAACACACGAATTACTACGCGCGCATCCTGTCCGAAGACACGCCGCTGGCGGTCGATATCCTGTCGGACATCCTGCAGAACTCCACCTTTGATGCCCAGGAACTCGCGCGCGAGCAGCACGTCATCCTGCAGGAGATCGGTGCAGCGAACGATTCGCCGGAAGATCAGGCCTTCGATCTGTTTCAGGGAACGGCCTGGCCGGATCAGGCGATCGGACGCCCCATTCTCGGGACGCCTGAAACGGTGCAGGGCTTCAACAGGGACGCACTGAACGCGTATCTGGCCGATCGTTACAGGGCGCCCGACATGGTCTTGGCCGCTGCCGGTGCGGTTGACCACGACGAACTTGTCGCCCTGGCGCGCGAAAAGTTCAGCGGCTTCAGCAACGCGCCCGCAGCGGGCGACACGACCGCGAAGTATCGCGGTGGCGAGACCCTGCGCAGCAAGGACCTGATGGAAGCTCAGGTACTCATCGGCTTCGAGGGGCTGCCCTACAAGTCCGATGACTATTACACCATCCAGATCCTCGCATCCGTTCTGGGCGGCGGCATGTCATCGCGGCTGTTCCAGGAAATCCGGGAAAAGCACGGGCTGTGTTACGCGATCTACAGCTTCCACTGGGCGTTTTCCGATACGGGCCTGTTCGGTCTGCATGCGGCGACCAGCCATGACGACCTTGCCGCTCTCATGCCGATGATCGCCGACGAGCTGGTATCGGCGTCACAGACGATTACCGACGAGGAAGTTGCAAGATCGCGCGCGCAGATACGGGCCGGTCTGATGATGGCCCTGGAGAGTCCTGCGGCACGCGCCGGCCAGATTGCGCGGCAGATCCTGGTGCACGGACGGGTACTTGGTCCGGACGAAATTTCGAGTAAGATCGAGGCTGTCACTGCGGAAGACATGCGCCGGGTTGCGCATGAGACCTTTGTCGGCACGGCACCAACGCTGACTGCGATTGGTCCCGTGGATGGCATCATGACGCTCGATGACCTGACGGGAAGACTGGAGCAGGGCCCGGTTTTACGGGCCGCATCCTTGTAGACACGGAGTTCTGTGCATGGCGTTGCTACGGCCGGGATCTGCACCTGACGCCGAGCTGCTTATCGAAGCGGGGGGCTATTTCATGCGCCCGCCGCTGATGTGCGACTTCAAGGCCTGGTCGGAACTGCGCGAGGACAGCCGCGCGTTCCTCAAGCCGTGGGAACCGCTCTGGCCGTCGGACGACTTGTCGAAGTCCGGTTTCCGGCGGCGGTTGAGGCGCTATTCGAAAGACAGGAAGGAAGGCCGCAGCCTGACATTCCTTCTGTTCCGTTCAAGAAGGCAGGACATCCTCGGCGGGTTGACGCTCAGCAACATTCGGCGCGGTGTCAGTCAGTCCGCAACACTGGGATACTGGATGGGCGAACGCCACGCCGGCAAGGGACACATGTCCGCTGCCGTCGCCATGATTCTGCCGTTTTGCTTCAACGTTCTGAACCTTCATCGCATCGAAGCCGCCTGTATACCGGTCAACACCCCCTCCATACGTCTGCTCGAGAAGGCCGGGTTTCGCCGGGAGGGCTATGCACGCAACTACCTGTTAATTAACGGGACTTGGCAGGATCACCTGCTTTTTGCCTGTCTCGCGGAGGACCATGCCGCGTTATCAGGGAAAATTACGCCGAGTGTAGAGGGTATGTTGAAAGAATTCTTGTGACATGAGCCACAACCCGGTAGTTCTTCGCTCCATGTCGATTTTTTCACCGGATCAGATGCTTGGTTTGATCAGACGTACGTTTTTTGTCTTTTGTATCGTCGTCGCAGCGTTTGCTGGTGCGCCTGCGCTTGCTCTCGAACCGATCCCCGTACCGATCGATGTCGAAGCGCTGGACGTTACGGATTCGATCGAAATGCACCGGGATGCCGGCACCCGCCTGCAGGTCTCGACCGCCCCGGGCGCTGACGGGATCGTGCGTCGGATCGAAGTGCCCTCACGGGACGGCAGCAACACCAACTGGGCCGTGTTCGCTCTTGCAAACACGAGCGATGAACAGATCGACCGCCTGATCGTGGTGCCGAACTACAAGCTCGACGGATCGGATCTTTTCTGGCCGGATCTGGGCTCGTCCCGCATTACCGCCATCACGCCGAGCCAAGGCATCGCGCCGGTCCGGCTCAAGAGCCTTGAGGCGGATGTCTTCCTGGTGACGCTGGATCCCGGTTCGATCGTCACGTTCGTCGCGGAACTGACGACGCCGAACCTGCCCGAAGTCCGGATCTGGGAGCCGGACGTCTACAAGGAAACGATCAACGCCTACACGCTTTACCGGGGCATCATACTCGGCATCTCGGGTCTGCTGGCGCTGTTCCTCACGATCCTGTTCGTGGTGAAGGGGACCGTGATGTTCCCGGCGACGGCCGCTCTGGCCTGGTCCGTTCTGGCTTATCTGTGCATCGATTTCGGTTTCTGGGGGCTGGTCTTCAATCTCGACGGCGGCAGCAGCCAGCTGGCGCGTGCCTGCGCCGAGGTCATGCTCGCGGCCAGCTTGCTGATCTTCCTATATGCCTATCTCAATCTGAATCGCTGGAACATTCACTACTCCCATCTGGCACTGACGACGCTGATCCTGATCCTGGGGCTTCTCGGGGTCGCGGTCTGGGATCCGTCGATCGCCGCCGGCATTGCCCGCCTTTCGCTCGCCGTGATCGGCGCCCTTGGCTTCATCACGATCGCGGTCCTGGCCTTTCAGCACTATGACCGCGCCATCCTGCTGATTCCGACATGGTGTCTTCTGATCGCGTGGCTGGTCGGCTCCGGCATGACCGTGACCGGTTACCTTTCCAACGACATCGTCCAGCCTGCCCTTGGCGGCGGCCTCGTGCTGATCGTTCTCCTGATCGGCTTTACCGTCATGCAGCACGCCTTTGCGGGCGGTGCCATCGCACAGGGCCTCATTTCCGATGTTGAGCGCAAGGCACTTGCCCTTACCGGCGCGGGCGACATCATCTGGGACTGGGATATCGACCGGGATCGGATCTACACCGGAAACGAGGTCGAGGAACTACTCAACCTGAAGCGCGGTGCCCTGGAAGGTCCGGCACGGGACTGGCTGGAAGTGCTGCATCCGCAGGACCGTGACCGTTTTCGCGCGACACTGGATGCAGTTATCGACCAGCGGCGCGGCAAGGTCATGCAGACGTTCCGTCTAAGATCCGAAGACGGCCACTTTCGCTGGTTCCGCCTGAGGGCGCGTCCGATCATCGGCGCTGACGGCGAGGTCATAAGGTGCGTCGGCACGTTGCTCGACGTTACCGAAGAACGCACGGCGGAGGAACGCCTGCTCCACGATGCGGTCCATGACAATCTCACCGGCCTGCCCAACCGCGAGCTGTTCGTCGACCGGTTGCGCACGAGCGTTGTCCGTTCGAAGGCGGAGGAAACCTCCAAACCGACA
The DNA here is from genome assembly GCF_965232425.1 of Roseibium sp. GTDB lineage: Bacteria > Pseudomonadota > Alphaproteobacteria > Rhizobiales > Stappiaceae > Roseibium. The sequence goes on along the minus strand of NZ_OZ246971.1, from coordinate 860,302 downwards.
CTTCTGGTCCTCAATCTGGATCGCTTCAAACAGGTCAACGACAGCATCGGCCTGTCGGCCGGTGACAGCATATTGTTGACCGTTGCACGCCGGCTGGGACGCCTGATCGGCCAGCAGGACACGCTCGGACGCCTGTCTGGCGACCAGTACGGGCTGGTCCTGTTGTCGGAGCAGGAACCGGACAGGATCGTGGCGCTCGCCGATGCGTTGCGAAAGGCGGTGCGTGCGCCGATCACGTTCGGCGACCGCGAAATCTTCCTGACCTGCTCGGTCGGCATTGCCTTTTTCGAGGGCGGCAAGCAGGCGGTCGAGGACATGCTGACCAATGCGGAGATCGCGCTCAACCACGCCAAGCGGCTCGGCGGCGACCGGCAGGAAGTGTTCCGCCCGATCCTGAGGCCGCTCGACAAGAACATCGTGGATCTGGAAGCGGATCTGCGGGACGCGATCAAGAAGGAAACGCTCGGGGTCTTTTTCCAGCCCATCGTTCGCCTGGAGGACCAGTCGATCGCCGGCTACGAGGTCCTGGCGCGCTGGAACCATCCCAAGCGCGGCAAGATCGCACCCTCCGAATTCATTCCGATTGCCGAACAGTCCGGTCTGATCAACGAACTGGGGATGTATGTTCTCGACAAAGGCGCGCAGCAGCTGGCGTTCTGGCAGCGCGAATATCCGATGCAGCGGCCGCTGTTCGTGTCCGTCAACCTGTCGTCCAGGCAGCTGCTGAAGCAGGACCTCATCAACGACGTGAAAGCCGTGCTGTCCAGAACTTCGCTTGAACCGGGAACACTGAAGCTGGAGCTGACGGAATCGCTCGTCATGTCCAATCCGGAATACTCGGCCAAGGTGCTGGAACGGCTCCGTGGCCTGGGTGCCGGCCTGTCGCTCGACGACTTCGGAACCGGCCATTCGTCGCTGTCCTACCTGCAGCGTTTCCCGTTCGACACGATCAAGATCGACCAGTCCTTCGTGAAGCCGAACAACACCTCCGCAAGGTCGGTGCTCCTGCGCACCATCGTCGCCATGGGGCACGATCTGGGCATGTCGGTGGTTGCCGAAGGGGCGGAGAGCGAAGGCGATGCGCTCGAGCTCTATCAGCTCGGCTGCGAATATGCCCAGGGCTTCTTCTTCGGGGAGGCCATGTCCGCCTCCGAAGCGACCAAGATGCTCCGGAAAATGCCGGCCGAAGCCGAAAGCGCCTGATACCAGCCTTCGTAGATAGAAACCCGTTTCATGCCACCGGAGGCCGGGTTCTTTTGCCCCAATGCCGCGTTGCGATTTGCTTGAAGTGCCGGCCCCCTGCCAGCACGAAGACAGTGTCAGGGAACGAGGACGGGCACCGTTTTATCGGTTTTCCGGATATCGACGGGTGTCGCGCCGAAGGGATCGCCGTCGACTTGTGCTGCGACCGGCTGTTCGGCGCTGATCCTGGCGGTCGAAAACGGACGCACGGCCGCGCCCCTTGCCTTGTGGATCCGGCCCATCATCAGCGCAATCCCATATTGAAGGGAGGACCACGGGTCGTCGCGTTCAAGCACGAGCATATGCAGGTCCGGATCGGTCGCGCCGCCCGGGCAAATGACGAAGGGGCCGCCGTAGTGGCGCGCATTGCTGGCAACGGCAAACTTTCCCGAGAGCGTTTCGCCATCAAGCAGAATGTTCAGTTTCGTCGCCTTGCGTTTGAACGCGATCTTGAGCGCCGTGATCACGTAGGCCAGCTTGCCGAGCTTTCTCTTGAGGGCGAGCGGAACCGCGTGAACGACCTCCGCGTCGAATCCGCTGGACGCCATAAGCACGAATGGTCTGCCGTTCGCGAGACCGAAATGGAGCGGCTTTGTCTTCTGCCGCCAGATCATCTCGGCAATCGCGCGCGGGTTTCGCGGCAGGCCGAGTTCCAGGGCCAGGACATTTGCGGTCCCGAACGGGATAACGGCGAGCTGTGGCGGATTGGGATGGTTCTGCAGGCCGGTCAATGCCTCGTTGATCGACCCGTCACCCCCCGCAACAACGAGTGTGCGGACGTTGAAATCGGGGTCGGCGCAGGTCTCGCCGATCTCTCCTGCGTGTTTCGTCAGCCTGATGACTGTCCGAAACCCCAGGTCCTCCAGGCGGTTGCGGACGCTGTCGAGGAAATCGGCGTTGTATCCGCCCGATGTCGGATTCGCCATGATGAGGACAGAACCGGGCATGTCCGGCGCCGATCGGCGCTTGGAAATCGGGGCGGACCACCAGAATACTCTCACGCAATGTCCTCTTTCGACCGGAAAGTGAAAATCAGCCGCCGTTCTTATAGGGGGCCATGCCTCCGCGCGCCAGTTCATCTGCACGTTCGTTGTCGGGATGACCCGCATGACCCTTGACCCAGTGCCAGGTCACGTCATGGCGCTGTTGCGCTTCGTCGAGGGCTTGCCAAAGATCCGCGTTCTTCACCGGCTTGTTGGTGCTCGTGCGCCAGTTCTTGCGCTTCCACCCCTCCAGCCATTCGCGGATACCGCTGCGCACGTAGGTGCTGTCGGTGTAAAGGTCGATGGCGCAGGGCCGCTTGAGCGCGTTCAGGGCTTCGATGGCCGCCGTCAGTTCCATCCGGTTGTTGGTGGTCTCCGGTTCGCCGCCCTTCAGTTCCTTCTCGTGTTCACCGAAGCGCAGGAGCACACCCCAGCCGCCCGGTCCGGGATTGCCCGAACACGCGCCGTCCGTGAAAATCGTCACGCGGTTCTGAGCCGTCATCGTTCCAGTCCGTAGGCCTGTGTTCCTTCGATCGTCTGGTGAAACCGAAGCTTCTTCAGAAACTCAAGCGGATCCTTGGGCGTGACGAGCGCGCCTTCCGGCACACTCAGCCAGTCGAACAGCCGTGTGAGCAGGAACCTCAGTGCAGCCCCCCGGCACAACGTCGGCAGGGACGTGTATTCGTCAGCTTCCAGGGGCCGCACGCTGGTATAGCCCTTCAGAAGCGCCCGCGCCTTGGTCACGTTGAAGGAAAGGTCCTTTTCGAAGCACCAGGCATTCAGGCAGATCGCGATGTCATAGGCCAGCGCGTCATTGCAGGCGAAGTAGAAGTCGATCAGGCCGGAAAGCTCGTCGCCGAGAAAGAACACGTTGTCCGGAAACAGATCCGCATGAATGACACCGTTCGGCAGATTGGCCGGCCAGGCCCGTTCCAGGTAATCCAGTTCGGTTGCGATTTCCGTCCCGAGCCCGGGAAGAACGTCGTCGCTCCGATCGCTGCACTGGTCGAACAGCGGCCGCCAGCCATCGACGTTGAGTGCATTGGTCCGGAACCCCGCGTAGTCGCGTCCGTCCAGATGAAGTTCGGCCATCGCCTTGCCGAGCTCGGCGCAATGTTCGACCCGCGGTCTCTTGACCCACATCCCTTCCAGAAAGGTGACGAGCGCGGCGGGCCGTCCGGCCAGTTCGCCGAGCAGTTTGCCGTCCTTCGAGGGAACGGGCGTCGGACAGGAAAGACCCTTGCTGGCCAGGTGCTGGAGCAGGTTCAGGAAAAACGGCAGATCGTCCGGGTTCACACGCTTTTCGTAGAGTGTGAGGATGTAGGAGGCCTTGTCCGTGTGAACCAGAAAGTTGCTGTTCTCGACGCCTTCGGCAATGCCCTTGAAGGAGAGCAGGCGCCCGACATCGTAGGAGCCGATGAAGGCTTGCAGCTCCTCATCGGTCACTTCGGTATAAACGGCCATCTTGTTATCCGGTCGCTGCCCGGGCGGAGGAGACCACGTCTCTGAGTTCCCGCGGCAGATTGAAGGAAATGGTTTCTTCGGCTGTGCGTACGGTTTCGACGGTGACATCGAACCGCTGCGCAAATGCGCCGATGATCTCCTCGACCAGGGTTTCCGGCGCCGACGCGCCGGCCGTCAGGCCGAGCGAGCCTATGCCGTCGAAATCGGGCCAGTCGATATCGCTTGCGCGCTGGATCAGAACGGCAACCCGGCACCCCGCTCTTTCGGCGACTTCCCGCAGCCGCTGCGAATTCGATGAGTTCGGAGCCCCCACGACCACCATTGCATCGACGCTCGGCGCAACGTGCTTGACGGCTTCCTGGCGGTTCGTGGTCGCGTAGCAGATATCTTCCTTGTGGGGCGCGACGATGTCCGGAAATCGCTCCTTCAGCACCGCAACGATTCCCGCGGTGTCGTCGACGGACAGGGTCGTTTGCGTGATGTAGGCAAGGTGCTTGTCCGATTTCGGCTGGAAGCTGCGCGCATCTTCCTCCGTTTCGATGAGTTCGACCGTGCCTTCGGGCAACTGGCCCATGGTTCCGATGACTTCCGGATGGCCGGCATGCCCGATCAGGAGCACCTCGCGGTCGCGCCGGTCATGGATCTGCGCTTCCTTGTGAACCTTCGAGACCAGTGGACAGGTCGCGTCCAGGAAGAACATGTTGCGGGCCTGCGCATCCTCGGGAACGGACTTCGGAACGCCGTGCGCGGAAAAGATGACCGGCCTTTCGACATCGGCGGCGGGGATCTCGTCCAGCTCTTCAACGAACACGGCGCCTTTCGCCTTCAAGCCGTCGACAACGAACTTGTTATGCACGATTTCGTGACGCACGTAGACCGGACGGCCGTATTTTTCCAGCGCCAGTTCAACGATCTGGATGGCCCGATCGACGCCTGCGCAAAACCCGCGCGGGGCGCAAAGCCGAATGGAAAGCGGCGGTTTGTTCTGCTCGGGGATGGTCATTTTGCCCTTTCAGCAAATCTGTCTAGCCGCAATAAGGGGTTCAAGCCGTTTCCTGTCAAGTCGGGTGTGCGGAACTGCGCACTATTTCAGCCACATTGTGCTGCTTGAAGCATTCCTCGGAAGTGGCCTCGCCAAGGCGCAGGCTTCCTGCTATGACACTCCGCCATGTTGCTCCTCGATCCGATGGAAAGATGATGATCACTGCGTTTCAGGCCCTTGCGAATGTGAAGCTGAAAACCTGCCTGTCGGCCGGCGTCTGCGCGGCGGTACTCTCCGGCTGCGGCGGTGGCGCCGACAGTGTCGCGGGCAAGATCATCAGCGGCGGCCAGGAACCGATCGAAGTGTCCCCCGCGACCTTTGCGCCTCCGGTGCCGTGTCCGCCGATGGAGCTCAAGTCGAACACGTTCCTGATCCGCAACTATGTGCGCGGAAAACAGGACGAGTCGGAAGGCCTGCTTTACCAGGCGACGGTGGAAGACTGGGCGAACAGCTGCACCCAGGAAGCAGGTGGCGGCCGGCGCATGAAGATCGGTCTGTCAGGCGATGTCACGCCCGGTCCGGCCTGGACGGGCGGCGAGGTGAAACTCCCGCTCCGTGTCGCTGTCGTTCCCGGGGGATCGGGTGCCGAACCTCTGAGTTCCGAAGTGCTCACGGTTCCCGTTACGCTGAACCAGGGGGCGCCGGCCGAAAAGTGGACGCTGATCGAAGACAAGTTCACGATACCGCAGGGCGCGAGCGTCAAGGTCGTGTTCGGCTTTGACGAGGGACGCCGCCGCTAGGGTACGGACTCATAAATGAAGTCAATTTGATTTGGATCGTTTTGACCAGCTGCAAGGAGCGAAAGCGCAGGAAATGTGGTTCATTTTCAAGCCTTTCGCGACGATGCAGGTGGCCGAAACGACCAAATCCGAAGGACGGCAAAATGGCTTCACCTCGCGGCGTCACAGCGCTTGACCGGGCATAAAGCCCGCTCTGCACACGCTTCCTCGCGAGGTTTTGCCATTTCTGCCGCCAAATCGGCTTCATTTATGGGTCCGTATCCTAGGCCAGTTTGCAGGTTTCTTGCAGTTTCTCCCGTATTGACAAGGGCATGCAGCCCTCTCACAATCCGTTTCCACTCAGGGTCGTGCCCTGATGGGCGCGTTTGTGCGCGCGTGTCCCATGCGGGAGAAATCGGGTGGATGTGCCCGGTGCCGAAGGAGCAACCGCCCCGGAAACTCTCAGGCGAAAGGACCGCAAGGGGAAAAACGCTCTGGAAAGCAGTGCTCCGCCATGCCTTTCGCGGACTGCTCACCGACGGAGTAGCTGCCGGGCGCGTTCCGCGTTCTGCGGGAAATCTCTCAGGTTCTCGGACAGAGGGGGTGCTGGACGGCAAGGGTCCCCTGGACCTAAGTCGGGCAGCTGCACCCAGTACACCGCTCACTTAGGATGACGCCATGACGACCTATTTTTCAAAAGACCACGAATGGATTTCCGTTGATGCAGGCGTGGCAACCGTCGGCATCACGACTTACGCGCAGGAGCAGCTCGGGGACGTCGTCTTCGTCGAACTGCCAGAAGTGGGCGCGCAGATCGCGCAGGGCGACGAGGCAGGTGTCGTCGAATCGGTCAAGGCAGCCAGCGAAGTCTACGCACCGATTGACGGTGAGGTCGTCGAGGTCAACGAAGCTCTGGCAGAAGAACCGGGGAAAGTGAACGAGGACCCGGAAGGAGCGGCCTGGTTCCTGAAGATGACCTTCGGCGACGAAAGCCAGCTATCCGAACTGCTCGATTCGGCAGGCTACAAGGCCTTTCTGGAGACCTTGTGAAACATGGCGGGGCATTTCTACAAGGCTCTGGTGGAGTGGGCCTGCGACGGCGATTACGCTGCGAATGCGTATTCGCGTGGTCACATCTGGCGATTTGATGGTGGGCTTGAAGTTCCTGCCAGTGCGTCTCCGACAGTGGTTCCTCTGCCGCATTCGGTGGAAGCCGCCGTCGATCCGGAAGAAGCGTTCGTGGCGGCCATCTCGTCCTGCCACATGCTCTGGTTTCTCGATCTTGCCAGGCGTGCGGATTTCAACGTCGCCAGTTACCGCGACCACGCCGAAGGCGAGATGAGCCGCATCGCGCGTGGCAAGATGGCGATCACCAAGGTCGTGCTGCGGCCCGAGATCACGCTGATCGGCACGCAGAAACCCGATCAGGAGTGGCTGACGGCGATCCACGAAAAGGCGCATGACGTCTGCTTCATCGCCAACTCGGTCAAGTGCGAGATCGTCGTGGAGCCGGAGCCGGTGAACCTGATTGGGCCCTGATTCGAACTTCGCGCGTTTACGCTCCGTCTTGAAACCGCCCCGGCCATCTGCCGGGGCTTTTTCGTTTCAGGACGTGGTGCGCGTCCGGGCAAGGTAAGTGGGGTAACGATTCTATCTTGACAATATTATTGTCATAATGGCAATTTAATTGTCAAAGAGAGGTTCAGTGAAAAAATCCGTCGAACTTTATGAAATCATCCGTTTGATCCGGCCGGTGCATCGCCGCCTGGCGCGGGCCGTGGAGGCCAAGCTGAACGGCACGGGTGTGACCGTCGGCATGCGGGCGGTGATGGAGGTCATCGATGAAGCCGGACCGATCTCGGTCCCCGATACCGCCCGGACACTGTTTCTGGCGCGTCAGCAGATTCAGCTTCTGATGAACGCGCTCGAGGAAGGCGCGTTTGTCGAGCGCAGGCCGAACCCGGCGCACAAACGCTCGCCCCTGTTCGCTCTGAGCGATCGTGGCCGGTCGGTTTTCGGTGAAATCCGGGCAGCGGAAAATGATGAGATCGAGATGATCTGCGAAGCCTTCACCGCCCAGGACCTCCGGTCTTCACAACGGGTGCTCTGCGCGATGCTCGATCACTTCGCGGAATATGAAGACGATCCTGATCGTCCGAGACCTTTTTGAGATTGACCCATCGGGAGTAGAACGATGACAGGACTATGGAGCGTGATCGGATTGTTGGCTGTCGGTCTGGCAGGTCTGGTTCTCTACACCTTTAAAATCATGCGCAAGATCGGCACGCCGACCCACGGCGAGAGGATCGACCCTGGCACGCGCCCCAACGCGGCCCTGGTCGTGATCGATGTGCAGGAGGATTTCACGCGCAGCACCGGGTCAAACGCATTCGAACCTGGTTACCGGGATGCCGCCATTGCGGAGATCAATCAGGCCCTTGTGTCGGCGCGCACTGACGGGACCGAGGTGGTCTTCATAAAGCACGTGTTCCGGGACTGGCTGGCAATCCTTCTCGTGAAGCTGGTAGCAAAAGGCGTGGGAACGCCGGGCAGGCCGGAATTGCGGATCGATCCGGCGCTGGAGAGGCGAGAGGCCCCGGTCTTTGAAAAGTCGGTCGGAGACGCGTTCTCCAGTGCGGCATTCGAGGACTGGCTCGCCGAGAAGAAAGTCGGACGGCTCACGCTCGTCGGACTGGATTCCTGCCACTGCGTGCAGCTGACGGCGAAAGGTGCACTTGCACGCGGGTTTCAGGTCGAGATCAGGGAGCCGGGAACCCTGACGGCAACGCCGCAAAAATGGGGTCCGCTGAAACAGGAACTCTCCGATGCCGGGGCTGTGTTCTGTTAGGGCAATTTGAAATCCGACATTGTGTGATCTAGGCGACGGACAGGACATGTGGCACGGTTACGTTGCGACACGTCGTTGGACACATTTGTCGGGGGAACCATGTTTCGACCGTTTGTTTTTGCAATTACCGCACTTTCCGTTTTTTCTTCAGTCTCTCAGGCCGCCGACAGGGTCGCCATCGTCTTTGACGGTTCAGGCTCCATGTGGGGTCAGATCGAAGGCCGGACCAAGATCGAAATCGCCCGCGATGCGATGTCCGGTGTGCTTGGCAATCTGCCGGGCGATCTGGAACTCGGGCTGTTCGCCTACGGCCATCGGGAAAAGGGCAACTGTTCCGATATCGAGCTGATCGTGCCGCCGGGCGCCGGCACGGCGGCCGCCATCAAGGCGGCAACCGACGGCATCACGCCGCGGGGCAAGACACCCCTTTCTGCCGCCGTCCGGCAAGCTGCCGAAACTCTGCGCTACACCGAGGACAAGGCAACCGTCGTGCTCGTGACCGACGGGATTGAGACCTGCAACGCCGACCCCTGCGCGCTTGGCAATGAACTGGCCAAGCTGGGTGTGAATTTCACCGCCCACGTCATCGGCTTCGGACTGAGCGAAGAAGAAGGGCGCCAGGTGGCGTGCCTCGCTGAAAACACCGGAGGTCTCTACATCCAGGCGGGCAGCACGGAGGAACTGTCCGGCGCCCTCACGGCAACGGTCGAGACGGCCCCGGTGAAGGAGGCAGCGGCCGCGCCGGCGCAAGTGCCCGAGGCCTCGCTCGAAGCGCCGGACAAGGCGGAAATCGGCTCCCGGATCGATGTCGCGTGGCAGGGACCGGGTGGCCGCTATGATCAGGTCGAATTCCATGATCCTGCCGCCCGTGGCGGCGAGGGCAAGCGCCTGCGCTCCAAGTCGGTCGTCAACGGTGACTTCGACAACAAGCAGGTGACCATGACGGTCGTGACCGAACCCGGCACCTATGAGCTCCGGTACTGGGATGGCTCGGGCCGCCAGGTTCTGGCGAGCCGCACCATTGAGGTGACGCCGGCCGAGGTGGCCCTGTTCGCCCCCGACGAGATCGCGATGGCCCGTCCGGTAACCGTGGAATGGATCGGTCCGGGTGGGCGCTACGATGCCGTCGAGCTCTATGACGCCAGCGCCCGTGGCGGCGAAGGCAAGGTTCTGCACAACAAGCGGCTGCGCAACGACGATTTCGACAACAACAAGGTGACGATGCCGACACCCGCAAAACCGGGCACCTACGAGCTTCGCTACTACGCGGGAGAGGACAAGGCGGTGCTGGCCACACGTCCGCTCCAGATCATCGAGGCGGTGGTCCTGCTCGAAACGGGAGAGGCGGCGGAAGCTGGAAAGCCGATCGTGGTCGACTGGGTCGGCCCCGGCGCCCGCTACGATAGCGTCAAGCTGGTTGATCCGGCGAACGGCAAGAAACTGCACGAAAAACGCCTCAGAAATGATGACTTCGAAAATCAGCGGATCACCCTGCCGGGCCCGGTAAAGCCCGGCCCCTATGAACTTCAGTACTACAACGGCGACAACAAGGCGGTTCTGGCGTCGATCCCGATCGAGGTGACCGCGACGGTTGTCGAACTTCAAGCGCCGGACGAAATAGGTCAGGGCCGCCACCTGACGGTGACCTGGACCGGTCCGGGTGCGCGCTATGACAGCGTTCAGTTCTTCGATCCCAGGGCGCGGGCGGGCGATGGCCGCGTTGTCCATCAAAAGCGCCTGCGCAACGACGATTTCGACAACAGCAAGGTCACCCTGCCAAGTGCTGCAAAGCCGGGAAACTATGAGCTTCGCTATTTCAACGGCGACAACAAGACCGTACTGCTGACCCGCCCGATCACCGTCGTACCGCTTGAACTCTCGATCGACGCACCGGAGAGCGTCGAAACGGAAACGAAGTTCTCGGTTTCCTGGAAGGGCCCGGGTGCGCGTTATGACTCCGTGCAGATCTGGGACCCGGCAGGGCGCGGAGGGAATGGACGCGCCGTTTTCGAAAGACGCGTCTGGTCCGGTGACATTGATGCGCAGACCGTCAGCGTGACGGCGCCGAAGGAGGCGGGGAGCTACGAGCTGCGTTACTTCAACGGAGACAACAAGGCCGTGCTTTTCACCCGCCCGCTTTCGGTGCAGTGATCGCGGAATTGTCGCGCCGGCAAGGTTTCCCATGCCGGGGCGGCAGAACCAGTCGACCGGCAATCATGGTTTGAATTGGCTGAACGGAAATGATGTATCACTTGATCCTCGGCAGGCGGCAACCCTGCGAAATGACACACCGGCTGTTGCAGGAGCGCAGACCGAATGTTGGCGGGCCCGACGAATTCCGGCTCGACACCCGCCATGGCCTGCCACGCGAATGGCTTCTCTATGAAGACATTTCGCGCGGCGACTGGCTGACCCACGAGAATTACGGGCCGGTTTCGGAGCTCTGGCTCAATCGCCATGATAGCTTCCGCAGTACTGGCAATACCCTGATTTCGCTGTTGAAACAGTATCGGGAAAATCAGCTCCCGGCCGAGCGCTTTGTCGCCATCCTGGCACCTCAGCTCCAGCATTTCCTGTCGGAACTCCACACGCACAACATGGTGGAGGACCAGCAGTACTTCCCTGCGCTTCTGGAAGCGGAGGCAGACCTGCTGCCGGGCATGGAGCTTCTGGAAAGCGACCACGCTCTCCTGCACCAGAAAATGGAAGCCGTTGTCCGCAGCGCTGCTCAGATGTTCGCCAGCGTCCGGGACGGGACACCCGACGCAATTCGGGCTGCGGTAGACGATTACGAACGGACAAGCGTTGCGTTGCTCATGGGCCTCAAGCAGCATCTCACGGATGAAGAGGATCTGATCATGCCGGTTCTTCTGGGACGCGGCGAAGCGGACGTGGACCTGTCTTGAAAAAATGCAACACTGCGTGCGTCATGCTTCCAGCCGGAAACTAGTGCGGTGAATTTGAAGTTCGCATAATTGTTGCAGCAGTCTGCGAAGCGAACTTCAAATTCGTAAACCGCACTAGAAACACAGACTTGCTAGTCACCTTCTTGAATCTGAAGTTCGTTCGAAGCCCGCTGCAAAATGGGTCGAACTTCAGATTCAGGTGACTAGCGGCTTGACTCTGCACGTGGCATGCCGCATCTACAATTACATGACCAAGATTGCCGCATCTTTCGTGTATTTTTATTACGTCACCGACATACCGGCGGCTGCGTAGGATCTTGCTCACTTTATAGAAACCTCAAAAGCCGCCGCGTCAGGCGGCTTTTTGGTTTCAAGGGCTCCTGGCGGGGAAACCAGGAAGCCGAAAATGACCAAACACATGATCGAAGCCGGAAAACCGGCGACCAAGCTCAGATCGGAAGCGCTCGCCGTGCTGCTGGAACGCGGCCTCGTGCACCAGTGCACGGACGTCGAAGCCCTCGACAAGAGGCTGTCCGAAGGTCCGGTCACCGCCTATGCCGGCTTTGATGCCACCGCCGCAAGTCTTCATGTCGGCCACCTGATGCCGCTGATGACCATGCGCTGGCTGCAGAAACTCGGTCATCGGCCGATCATCGTTCTGGGCGGCGGCACCAGCCAGATCGGCGACCCGAGTTTCCGCAACGATGCCCGGCCGCTCCTGGAACAGCGCCAGATCTCAGCCAACATCGCGACCATCCGCCGGTCGGTGGAGCGGCTTGTCGACATGGACGGTCCGGATGGTGCCCTGCTGGTCGACAACGCGGAGTGGCTGAATGAATTCCGCTTCCTGGAATTTCTCCGCGATTATGGCTCCCAGTTCACCGTCAACCGCATGATGACCTTCGACAGCGTCAAGTCGCGCCTGGAGGCACAGATGCCGCTGACCGTTCTGGAATTCTGCTACATGATGCTTCAGGCCGTCGATTTCCTGGAACTGGCCAGGCGCCATGACTGCGCGCTTCAGGTGGGCGGTTCGGATCAGTGGGGCAACATCGTCAACGGCGTTGAACTCGGCCGCCGCGACGGGCGCAAGCTGCATGGCCTGACGGTCCCGCTGCTGACGACCGCGAGCGGTGCCAAGATGGGCAAGACCGCCGCGGGCGCCGTCTGGCTGCACCCGGAACATCTCTCTCCCTTCGGGTTCTGGCAGTTCTGGCGCAACACGGCCGACGCTGATGTCGGCAAGTGCCTGCGTCTGTTCACGGAGCTGCCGATCAGCGAAGTGGAACGGCTTTCCGCGCTTCAGGGCGCGGAAATGAACGAGGCCAAGCGCGTTCTGGCAACCCAGGTCACGACGATTGTGCACGGCCCCGAGGAGGCCCGCGCGGCCCTGCAGCAGGGCGACGCGCTTTTCGCGGGAGAAGGCGAGCTCCTCGAGCCGACGCACATTTTGCCGCTGTCGCGCCTGGCAGAGGGGCTGGGCCTTCTGGAACTCGTCGTCGCCATCGGCTTTGCCGCCTCGAACGGCGCGGCGCGGCGTCTGGTGGAGGGCGGTGGCGTGCGTCTCAACAGCCGCATCGTCGACGACCCGAGACGCCGCATCGCGACCGGCGACCTGAAGGCGAATGACAGGCTGGCCGTCTCGGTCGGCAAACGCCGCAAGGCGCTGGTCGGGTTCGAGTGAGGGGGGCTCTATCACTTTCTGTCGTCATCCCGGACGGAGCGCAGCGAAGATCCGGGATCGGGGAGGCAAGGACCTGCCGGATCCTGCGGTTATCATTCTGCTTGCCCGGGCTCCCCGGCCCCGGGTCTCACGCCGTTCGCCCGGGGTGACGATGGATGCGTTCTAGGCTTGAACTGAACGTCCGATGAAAATCGGCTGCGAGCAGACCGCCGCACCAGATCGTTTTCCAAGTCATGCCATGGCTTCCATGCCGTTGCGTTTCCGGTTGCACGGCCTTGCCTCGTCGAGAGGCCATGGCATGGATTGCCAGATCAGGTCTGGCAATGACGGCTGACAGGAAGGGGATGAATGCGCGAACCTTGTCCCCGACGACATCCTCATGCTGAGGAGGGCCGAAGGCCCGTCTCGAAGGATGGGCGGACCGGCTTTGAGCGGAGACAGGCAGCTAGGCGGTTTCGCGATCAGATACCAACTCGCAAGGTGCGATTGTTCCCTCATATCCGAACACCTTGCCGACAAGCGGAAAGCTGACTTCAACCGACAGGCTGTAGCGGTCGTTCTCAACGCGCTCGCGGCCTGTTGCCCTTGGTGCGAGTGCTTTGGGAATTTTCAGGGGGCCAAGGAAAACGTGTTCCGGTGTGAGATCGATGCCTGCGGAACTTGGCGTGACGCGCATCTTGAAAAGGAACGGACCAAGCCGTTCCAGCATGCAGGGAAACGCTTCATCCTTGCCCGCGATCATGTCCGTTGCAAACGGCTGACCATCAAACCTGCGGACCCAGCGTTCACCGCCGTCGATTTCTGTAAAAGACGTTTCAATCCGCGCATTCTCCTGCGCTTGCGGAAGGGATGCCAGACGGCAAATCAATCGGGCGACAGGCGACGCACCCCACCAGACATTTGCTGTCCCGTCGGCGCGCCTGGCAAACGTGTGCATGTCGCGGATCTGGGCAGGGACCTGCTGAAACCTTTCACCCAGAATTGTCTGGTAGAGCGCGCGCGGCATGGGTCGGCAGACGATGGTTCGAGAGCTTTGTGGAAGGTGCAGATTGAGCATTCAGTCATCAAATTTGCAACCTTTGATTGGCAAGATGGTTCACAAATCCCTGCCAATTGAACCGCGAAAGCCGGGCAGCGACCCGGCTTTCGATAGACTGTTTTACCTGCCTTTCAGGGAGACCTGTGCCCGGAATTCTTCCACTGGCAAGCCGCCGATCCCCCAGTTCTCCATCTCGACCTCGTCGATCACCACGAAGGTGGTTGACGGGGTCTTTCCCAGGACGTCGACAAGGAGGTCGGTCGCGCCCTTGATAAGCTGCGACTTCTGTTCCTGTGTAACGCCCTCGCGGGTCACCTGAATGTTGACGTAGGGCATGATCAGTTGCCTCCCTCTTTTGCAGGGCTCATCTGGAAAACCTTCGCCATGATCCGCCAGCGGCCGTCCTCGCGGACGAAGGTCAGGAAGTCGACATAGGCGTTGCCCGCCATCGTGCAACGGACACGGGCAAAGGCGGTGTTGTCTCCGGCAAGCTGGATTTCGTCGATGACATCATGGCGCGCTTCGCCGCGCGAAGCCGGTGACACGCGCGCGGCAACCACGGGAACGTAATCTTCCATTGTCCGGTGGAGGAGGGGTGTCTCGTCCGCGGTCGCATAGACCGCCCTTGGATGAAACACTTTCTGCAGAAGTCCGGTGTCGCAGTGATAAAGCGCGTCGAAATAGTCCCTGATGACGGCGTTGAGGTCTGCAAATGCGGTGCTCATGCGGCCAGTCCTTCTTCCTGGAGGGTTTTGCGGGTTGCCGGGCGCGCACCGATCCGCGCGACATAGGCCTTCGTCAGCGGCCAGTCGTCCAGGGAGACGCCGATGAAATTCGTCCAGTTCAGGATGACGAACGCGTAGGCGTCGACGACCGAAAACGCGCTGCCGAGCAGAAAGGGGGAGGTGCCGTCCAGCAGCTCTTCGAACTGATCGAGTTTCGTATCGAGCTTCTTCCGGATCGCCGCCTGTTCGCTGTCGGAGAAGGTTTTGCCCGAGAAGTAGGGACTGAACGCCTTGTGCAGTTCCGACGACAGGAAGCTCAGGAGTTCAAGCTGTCGGTACCGCTGCAGGGGCTGGTTGTCGTTGCCCGCGGCAAAATCGGGAAACTGTTCGCCGATCCAATGCAGGATCGCGACGTTTTCCGTCAGGACTTCACCGTCTTCCAGTTTGAGGGCGGGCACGTAACCGCGCGGATTGGTCGTCAGGAAAGATGCACCGGTCTCGGTTGTTCCCTTGTCCGTATCGACCTTTTCAAGCTGAAAGGCAACGCCTGCCTCGTTCAGCAGGATATGGGCCGCCATGGAACAGGCGCCGGGTTTGTAGAACAGTTTCATGGTTTCGCTCCAAATTGTGTTTTGATGACAGGAAGGTGTTTGCTTAGGTCACTCTTGACAAGTAGGTTTCTGATGGTAACCATCGTTTTCGAGTTACCCTGGAGAAACCTGATTTCGGTGGAGTTACAGGCAAGATGACCCTCAAGATGCGCAAGAACCGGAGCCCGAAACCGCCGGAGCCCTGCCTCCTGACCGAGTGCATGCAGGTGATCGCCGGGGCGTGGGCACCCAATGTCATCTGGAGCCTGAGGGCCGGTCCGCGCCGGTTCAACGAACTCAAGGCGGATATTCCTCCGGTGTCATCAAAGGTCCTGTCGGCGCGTTTGTCGGAGCTGGAAGACCGCGGCGTACTTCTGCGCCACGTGCGCCCGACATCACCCCCGTCTGTCGAATACGAACTGACGGCGCTGGGCGAGGAACTGATCCCGGCCCTTGAAGCGATTGTCGAGGTCGGTCACAAGCTGAAACAGCTGCGTGGTTATGAACCTGCGGCGGAAGCTGCGGAATGATCGATGCGGCGTTGGCGAAAGTAGCCTGATGGATCAGAAAACCTTCGTTCTTGTGCATGGTGTCTGGCATGGCGGCTGGTGCTGGTCCAGGGTCGCGGAGATCCTGCGTAAGCGCGGTCACCGCGTCTCGGCACCGACCCAGACCGGCCTCGGGGAGCGCGCGCATCTGCTCTCACCCGAGATCACCATAAAGACCTTTGTTGAGGACATCGTCCGGCACCTGGAGTTCAACGACCTTAAGAACGTCACCCTTGTCGGGCACAGCTTCGGCGGCATCCCGATCACCGGCGCAGCGGATCTGGTGCCAGACCGGATCGCCAGGCTGATCTATCTCGATGCGATCATGCTGGGAACGGGCGAAACCTGGATGAGCCTTTTGCCGGAAGATATGGCCGAGGACAGGACACGGTTGGCGCAGGAAACCAGTGGCGGGCTTTCATTGCCGCCGGCGCCTGCGGAAAGCTTCGGGGTCGAACGGCCCGAGGACGTTGCCTTCGTCCAGCCGCGCCTGACGCCACATCCCTTCCGGACGTTCACGACGGCGCTCGATCTGAAGAACCCGGTCGGCAACGGCCTTCCCGCCGCCTATATCCGCTGCACCGACCCGCCCTACCGTCCGGCCGGCGTCGCCCTGGACCGGGCTCGAAAACTCGGCTGGCCGGTTGGGGAGATTGCCACCGGACACGACGCGATGGTGACGGAACCGCTGGCACTCGCCGATCTGCTGGAACGGCTGGCGTAGCGGATAGGCTCGGCCGCCGTGGTTATCGGGAAAAAGAAAACCCGCCTCGGGTGAGGAGGCGGGGAGAAGTGGCTTCACGGGGATAGCGAAATCGCTTCTGCTTGTCAGCCTGCTTATACCTGCAGGCGGGATCTGATTTCCTTGCGCAACTCGTCGATCGGTGACTTGGCCGCGCCCTCTTTCGTGTGCCAGAACGTCCAGCCGTTGCAGGCTTCCTGACCTTGCACCAGCGCACCGACCTTGTGGATCGACCCGGTATGGTCACCGGATTTCAGCGACCCGTCGGCACGCACGATGGCAATGTGCTTACCCTTGGAACAGGTGAGCTCGGTGCCCGGGGAAAGCAGTCCGTTTTCCAGGAGGGTGCCGAAGGGAATGCGTTTCTGGGCCCGTTTGCCCTGCTGCATCTCGAGCGCTTCGCCGTCGCTGGTCTCGATGGACGCGATCCGTGCGGTCGCGGCATCGATATAGTCCTGCTCGCGCTCGACACCGACGAAATTGCGGCCCAGTTTCTTGGCGACGGCTCCGGTCGTTCCCGTGCCGAAGAACGGGTCCATCACGACGTCGCCCGGCTTGGACGAAGCGGTGAGCACACGGTAGAGCAGCGCTTCCGGTTTCTGGGTCGGATGCACCTTCTGGCCGTTTCCGTCCTTCAGCCGTTCCGAGCCGGTACAAAGGGGCAGATGCCAGTCGGAGCGCATCTGGAGATCGTCGTTGAACGTCTTCAGGGCATCGTAGTTGAATGTCGGCTTGGCGTCTTTCGACTTTACCGCCCAGATCATGGTCTCGTGGGCATTGGTGAACCGTTTGCCGCGGAAGTTCGGCATCGGGTTCGACTTCAGCCAGACGATGTCATTCATGATCCAGAAGCCGAGATCCTGAAGGATCGCGCCGACGCGGAAGATGTTGTGATAGGAGCCGATCACGTAGAGCGAGCCGTCCGGCTTCATCACCCGGCGCGTTGCCAGGAGCCAGGCCCTGGTGAAGGCATCATAGGCTTCGAAGCTCTCGAACTGGTCCCAGTGGTCGTCGCAGGCATCGACCTTGGACTGGTCCGGCCGGTGAAGGTCACCGCCCAGCTGCAGATTATAGGGGGGATCTGCAAACACCAGGTCCACGGAACGGGACGGCAGGTTCTCAAGGGCGGACACGCAGTCGCCCTTCAGGATCGTGTTCATCCAGGAAGCGGAAGCTTCCGGTTTTTCAGTCGGATGGGGTGCCGCTATGGACACCCCGGTACTCAGTACACTCATTGCGACGCAATACCTCACGCAATTTCGAGTGTCATGGTTACCGGTTTTGGTAAATCAGCGGTTAAGTCGAAAAAAGAAAAATTACCTTTGAATCAAGGCTTTGTTTACAATCGTAAAAGTTAAATGAGAGGTTAATGCGCTGGTCCGACCGAAAACGCCAGAATTCTGCTGATTTCATTCAAACTGCGACCGCTGGTTGTCTTCCAATCGTTAAAGGCGGCTTGTGCGGCTGACAGATTTTTTTTCGACATGCGATCGTTATCAATGACATTTTCGCGGATAAGGGCGTTAACCACGTCGCCGGTGAGAATGAAACTCTCCTTGCCCATGAAGCGCAGGGCAAGTTGTCCCGTCGTCCCGCCAAGGCGGCTGCCGCGCTTTTTCATAAGGTCCATCAGTCCGATCTGGTCGCTCACCGGGTAGCTGGCGAAAAACGCCGCTGCGCTGCCATGCTCCGCCGCAAGATCCCTGAGGAACACCGCGTTGTCCTGCACGGCCTTGATCTTGGCGCCATTGCGCACGATCCGCGTATCCTTGAGCAGAGCTTCGAAGGCTTCGTCCGGCAGGAAGGCGAGCCGGGCGACATCGAAGCCTTCGAAGGCCTCCTCGAAACCGGGCCATTTCTGGTCGATCACCTTCCAGCTGAACCCGGCCTGGAACACGCATCTGGTGAACATGGACAGCCATCGGTCGTCACCGGTCGTTGTCAGCTCGGCCTCGGACTTGGGCAGATTGTGTTCTGCCAGCAGCGCCTTGAGCTTCTTGGCTCCGCCCTTCTTTTCTGCCGCCAGGGCCTCGATTTCTTCGAAGGAACGCATGGGACTGTTCTCCTTTTCATTTCATCTTGGCCGCAAGACCAACGCAGGTGCAACCGTTGGCGCTTTACCGCCCTCCAATCTCCTTGGAGCGTTCGAAACGGCGCAGGGCGAGAGACAGGGTGATGGTCATCATCAGGTAGATCAGTGCGACCACGTTGTAAGTCTCGAAATAGCGGA
Source organism: Roseibium sp. (assembly GCF_965232425.1). Classification (GTDB taxonomy): domain Bacteria; phylum Pseudomonadota; class Alphaproteobacteria; order Rhizobiales; family Stappiaceae; genus Roseibium. The sequence continues at coordinate 841,540 of NZ_OZ246971.1, read as the reverse complement.
ACGAGCCCGCGGCATAGACCTTGCCGAGCTGGGTGATATCCGCGACCCCGAGAACGGAAACGAGCGAGCTGTCCTTGATCATGGCGACGAAATCATTGCCGAGCGGTGGCAGGATGGTCTTGAGCGCCTGCGGAAAGATGATCAGCCGGAACCGCAGCCAGCGGTTCATGCCGAGGGCTTCCGCGGCCTCGATCTGCCCCTTGTCGACAGCCTGGATCCCGGCGCGGAAAACCTCGGCGATGAACGCGGAATAGCCGATCGTCAAGGCCGCGATTGCACGCCAGAGAAGCGGAAAGTCGCGCGTGCGCATCGGATCTGCACCTAGCGGCTCCAGGACGGCATTGATCGCGGCAACGATCAGGGGCGTGCCGACGAAGGCGATGTAGAGCAAGAGGACGATGATCGGCAGTCCGCGCACGACCTCGATGTAGAACCTCGCCGACTGGCGCAGGACAATCGAACCCGACAGCGACGCCAGCGCCAGCAAGAGGCCGATCACGGAAGCCAGGAAGAACGCCACGAGCGTGACAAAGATCGTCAGGCCGATGCCGCGCGACACCGTCGCCATCACCTGTGAATAGATCTCGTCGGTTCCGATCCGGAACAGGAGAAAGGCGGCGATCACGCAGGCGGCGGCCAGCCAGTAGGGAAAGTCCTGTTTGGGGGAAACCGTTGCGGTCTTTTTTCGGAACATGGCGGTCTCTTGTGCTTGGGGCGGGTATGTGGTTTCGGGCCGGGAGTACGGCAGGCTGCAAAAGAAAGTGGCCGGCGCCGGGCAATGTCCCGATACCGGCCACGCAAGCGCTTGTCCGTCACTCAGGGATGGACCGCGAGGCGGTTACTGACCCGCCTTGTAGTCGAAGAACCATTTCTTGTTGAGTGCATCCAGCGTCCCGTCCGCGCGCATGCTCGCAATGGCGGCATTGAACGGCTCGATCAGGTCCGTGTTCTTCGGGAAGATGAAGCCGAAATCCTCCGTGCCCATCGGATCGCCGATCAGCTTGAACGTGTCCGGGTTGGCGTTGACATAACCTTGCCCGCCGGTGCTGTCGGTCAGAACAAGGTCGACATCCCCGACCTTGAGCGCCTGAACGGCCGCGCCGAATGTTTCGAACAGCTTGATGCGCTGATTGTTTTCGTCACCGTCCAGGACTTCGTAGACGGTCACGTAGAAAGGGGTCGTCCCCGGCTGGGCACCAGCGAGGAAGTCGGCGTTGGCGGCGAACCCCTCGGGATCGGTAAACCGGTCTTCGTCGGCGCGAACCAGCATGAACATCTCCGAACGCATGTAGGGATCGGAAAAGGCGACTTTCTCCGCGCGGTCTTCGCGGATGGTGATGCCGTTCATCGCGACATCATATTCGCCGGCAGAGACCGCGGGGATCATCGCATCCCAGCTCACGTTCTCATAGGTGACCGTCATGTTCAGCCGCTTGGCGATTTCGGCAACCGCCTCGTACTCCCAGCCCGCCGGCTGACTGGTTTTCGGATCGATGAACTGCAGCGGCGGATAGGTGTTTTCGGATGCGATCACAACCTCCCGGCCTCCAAGGTCGGGCAGATCGGCCGCGTAAGCGACGGACCCGGCACCAAGCATCGGCAAGACAGCAACCGCAAGGCTCAAAAGGATACGTTTCATGGGGAAGCTCCTGATCAGAATTCGGACCGATAGTACCGGGATTGCGAACCGGCGGAAAGTCCGTTTCATCGCTCTGTCAGGGATCAACCTGCCAGAGCACCCCGGCGATGATACGCTGCGAAGAGGCCTAGGTACGGACTCATAAATGAAGTCAACTTGGTTTGGATCGTTTTGACCAACTGCGAGGAGCGAAAGCGCAGGAAATGTGGTTCATTTTCAAGCCTTTCGCGACGCGGCAGATGGCCAAAGCGACCAAATCCGAAGGACGGCAAAGTGGCCTTACCTCGCAGCGTCACCGCGCTTGACCGGGCAAAAAGCCCGCTCTGCGCACGCTTCCTCGCGAGATCTTGCCATTTCTGCCGTCAAATCGGCTTCATTTATGGGTCCGTACCCGAGTGCCTTCGACGGGAAGGTGCGCCGGGCTCGTGTCCCGGAATTCGCCACTGGTTTGATTGAAGAAATTTTCTCTTCGCGAAAAAAAATTCAAAAACACGTGTTCCGTGTATTGACGCAGGGGACATCTGGCAGGACTGTGTTCGCCATAACAACAATAAGGAGACTTTCATGTCCAATATGATCAAGGGCGACTACCCGCTGGGCAAGAGGCGTATGCGCAAGGCGCCTTCGCATCCGCTCGAGGTGTTTACGAACGCGAAACACGCGGTTGACCGCCTGATAGACATCTTCGAGGCGAACACGGCTTTTTTGCGTTCGCATTTCAACGACCTTCTGGACGGAGAAAACATCCAGGAGCACGTCAGGGCCTACTATCCCCAGGTCCGGGTTGTCACCGACAGCCACGTGCGTCTGGACAGCCGCCTGTCCTACGGCTTCGTTTCGGGACCGGGAACACATGCGGCGACGATCACGCGCCCGGATCTCTTTCGCCATTACCTGGAGGCGCAGCTCAAGCTGCTGATGAAGAACCACGACGTGCCGATACTCGTCGGTGACAGCGACACGCCGATACCGCTTCATTTTGCCTTCTACGACGGCACGCATGTTGAAGGCGGGGCTGCCGCTGCGAATCTTGAACGGCCACTGGCCGACATCTTCGATTTGCCTGACCTGACGGTCATGGACGATTCCATTGCCAATGGAACCTATGAACCGGCTGACGGTGTCATGCCGCTGGCCCCGTTCACGGCACCGCGGATCGACTACTCGCTGCATCGCCTGCAGCACTATACGGCGACGGCGGCGGAGCACTTTCAGAACTACGTGCTTTTCACGAACTACCAGTTCTATATCGACGAGTTCTGCCGCATGTCGAAGGAACTCCTGAACACGTCGGGCAGCGGATACGAGGCCTTTGTCGCGCCGGGCAACCTCACGACCGAGGCGGGCGAGAGCGAGCCCTCCTGTGGCACGGAACCGGCCAAACTGCCGCAAATGCCGGCCTATCATCTCAAACGGGCCGACGGCAGCGGCATCACCATGGTGAATATCGGCGTCGGTCCCTCGAACGCCAAAACCATAACCGACCACATTGCCGTGCTGCGACCGCATGTCTGGCTCATGCTGGGCCACTGCGCCGGTCTCAGAAACAGCCAGACACTCGGGGACTATGTGCTGGCGCACGGCTATGTGCGCGACGACAACGTGCTCAATCAGGATCTGCCGACCTGGGTTCCGATCCCGCCGCTGGCCGAAGTGCAGGTGGCCCTTGAGGATGCGGTTGCCGAGATCACCGGTCTTGACGGCTATGAACTCAAGCGCCTGATGCGCACTGGCACTGTGGTCTCGCTCGACAACAGGAACTGGGAATTGTGGGATCAGCCGGAACTGGTCAAACGCTTCTCGCAATCAAGGGCAATCGCGCTCGACATGGAATCGGCGACAATCGCCGCCAATGGCTTCCGCTTCCGCGTTCCCTACGGAACACTTTTGTGCATTTCAGACAAGCCGCTCCATGGAGAACTGAAACTGCCGGGCATGGCAACAGACTTCTACAAACGCCAGGTCGCGCAGCATCTGCAGATCGGCATCAGCGCCCTGGAGAAAATGCGCAACATGACCGCCGAACGCCTGCACTCGCGCAAACTCCGAAGCTTCGCGGAAACCGCGTTTCAGTAGAGCGGAGGCGTTTGTCACCTCTCCCTTGGGAGAGGTCGGCCTGACAGGCCGGGTGAGGGGAAAGGTGTTGACGTTTCCTTGAGAGATCCGGCCCCTAACCTTGGCCCTCTCCCGCCGGGAGAAGGGAATAGCTTGCAAACCGGCGTTGGTTCGTTCCTCAGGATGAGGTTCAGTCCGTCACGCCCGCCAGAAGCCTGAGAGAAAGGACTTCCTGCCTCGCGACATCGGCTTCCCTGGAATAGCCAGTGTCTGCAAGGATCCGGATCTGCGCCTCCAGCATATCCGCCAGTTGTGTCAGTCTTTCTTTGTGCATGCCTGCCTCCTCAAGTCATATTAACCTTACGTTAATGAGGGGCTGGCGGATTAAAAAAACGCGCGCCTTTTCAGGCGCGCGTCGACGGGATCTCAATTTGCCGGCTTTTATTCGGCTTCGTCGGCAGGCGCGGCGTTCAGCAGGCCGTAGCGCTCTTCGCCGATCTTCTCCAGAAGCTCAAGCTGGGTTTCCAGGAAGTCGATATGACCTTCCTCGTCGGCAAGCAGTTCCTCGAACAGGGCCATGGAGACGTAGTCGCCTTCGTCACGGCAGATGTCGCGTGACGTCTTGTAGGATGTCCGCGCCTCATACTCGCCTGCGAGATCGCTCTCCAGAACTTCCTTGATGTTCTGGCCGATGCGCAGAGGTGCGACTTTCTGCATGTTCGGATGACCTTCCAGGAAGATGATCCGGTCCGTGAGCTTGTCGGCGTGTTGCATTTCCTCGATGGATTCCTCGCGCTCCTTCTTGGCAAGGCGCGCAAAGCCCCAATCGCTCAGGAGGCGGTAGTGCAGCCAGTACTGGTTGATGGCGCCCAGTTCCAGAAACAGTGCTTCGTTCAGGCGTTCGATAACCTTCTCACTTCCCTTCATGGAAACCTCTCCTTGCGAGTCTGTGGAATTGATAGTTTAGAATTATTCTAGAAAGTGTTCTGGACTATTTTGCGAAGCGTGTCCAGACCCAGTTCGTCGCAGGGCGCACATTTTTTGTCCCGGGCACCCGGAAAACGCCAAAGGCGCGGCCTCGTGTGAGACCGCGCCTTCAGACGGTACATGATGGGGCTAAGGATGTACCCGTCTGAACCTTAGGATTTCGGCAGGATGACCGCGTCGATGACGTGGATGACGCCGTTGGACGTTTCGATGTCGGCGCTGACGACCTTGGCGCCATCAACCTTCACACCATCCGTTGCGTCGACGGAGATCTCGCCACCCTGAACGGACGCCACTTCAGCTTTCTTGCCGGCGATATCGGAAGACATCACTTTGCCCGGTACGACGTGATAGGTCAGGATGGCAACGAGCTGGTCCTTGTTTTCCGGCTTCAGCAGGTTTTCAACGGTGCCTGCCGGAAGGGCTGCGAAAGCTTCGTCGGTCGGAGCAAAGACAGTGAAAGGTCCTTCGCCCTTGAGCGTGTCGACAAGACCTGCGGCCTGGACGGCGGCGACGAGGGTGTTGAAGGAGCCCGCGCCGACTGCAGTGTCGACAATATCCTTCTCGCCCGCTTTTGCAGCGGACAGCGGAAGAACGAGGAGAAGGGCGAATACGAATTTCTGGATCAGTTTCATGACACACTCCCGAGCTGGACACAGGCAAGGATTAGGCGTTCCGGGAAATGGTTTTTTCCCGAACGGATACAAAGGGTTGGTGTAACCTGTGTTGCGGAGAATTACGGCTGCCGAACAAAATTGGATGAGGAAAAAGTGAACGCGGATTTACACGCCTCAGCCGATGATCCAATCAAGCTTTTGATACGTCACGCGCGCGTTCATGTTTATATGCCCGACAGGAGGACGTGAAGCCTCATCGAAACCGGGGGCCGTGGCTCCAGCACGTCAGGGACGCCCGCGTGCCCCTTGTCACCGGAACAACCCGGTGGAGCATGAAACTCGCAAAGACGACCGCACTGCCCTGATCCCGTGGTGCCGACATGATCCGGTTTCCGAGATTGATCTCGAGCCCGCCACCCTCATACGCATCGGCCGGCGACAGTTGCGTCACGATCGTCGCCTTCCGGAATTGTGCAATTCGGCCTTCGCCAATGTCCGAATGCCAGTCGTAGTGCCCCGCTTCGCTGTCATCGTACCGCGCAACCTGCAGCCGTTCCCGGAATTCGGTGATATCGAAGTCGAACGTCTCCCGGTTCGCCTGCGCGACGGCTTCCATGATGCGCCTCATCACCCATCCGGCCGCGCCTTCGTCGTCGAGCCAGCTGATCCTGGCGCGGCGGATGTCCCCACCTTGGACACCGCCGACAAGTCCGCCGCTGTCCTGCGCTTCTGCCTCGCTCAGCTGAAGGATGTCACGGCATTCGCCTGGTGTGAAAAGGGCAGGGAGGGTGTGGGTGAACATGGGGCTGATCCGTGAGATTGACCCTGCCTTTCAAGCGCGTTGCGCGCCGGACCGCAATCGTTTTGTGACCCGGACGCCGTGTTTCCGAACGCAAGGATACCCGGCCTCCATGAAGTGTGTGCGGAAAGTGCTGCCAGGCGCGTCCGTGAACCGCTCTTGCCGTCGGCCGGCCTATTCGCCGAAATCGGCAATGATCCGGTCGATTTCCTTGCGCGCGGCAAGCGCGATCTTCTTTTGTGCAGCCTTCGCTGCCGTGTCCGTTTCGCTCACTTCGCCGACGACGATGATGTTCTCATCATTCGATTTGTTGGCCGGCTTCGTGTAGTTGAAGCTGCCGAAGATCGAGACCTTGTTGTCGATCGTCATCAGCTTGTGGTGCACCTTGCCGAGCTGGCCGCGTCCGCCTGCGACGGCAACCTTGATGCCGGCGGCATGCAGTGAGTGCTTGGCGGCCCATTTCTGGTTCGCCTGGCGGCGGTCCAGGACGCCGTTGATCGTGATCCCGTTCCTGTGCGCGGCGATCAGCGCATCGTCGATGCCCGAAGACTGGGCGAAAGTGAAGGCGGCGAAGTCGACCCGCTCCTTGGCTTTCAGGATCTGTTTCATGATTTCCATCTCCGGCGCGTGATCGGGCGCGAACAGCGGTTTGACGCGGATGCCGGACACTTTTGCCTCCTTCGGAGCAGGGCCGTGCGCAACGGAGAACTTGCCGAAACGGCCCTCCCTGATTTCCTTGAATTCCTTCTTGTAGGCATTGGCGACTTCGGCGTCGTTGATGACGACGACATGGTTCAGGTTCTTCGTGACCCCGGTCGTGGTGAAATTCGTCGAGCCGGTCAGGACCCGGTTGCCGAGAACCATGAATTTCTGGTGGAAGATGTTCGGGTTGAAGTCGACCTTCACATCGGCCGTGGAGCGCAGGATGGCGTTGAAAAGCTCGCGGTTGATCTCGTGTTTGCCGCCCGGCGCGTGCGCCCCCGCGAGATCCTTCGGTTTTTTCGCTGCCAGCAGGTAGCTCTGTTCGACGACCAGATCGATAACCGCGCCCCTTAGCCGTGCCGCTATGATGGCGTTTGCAATGGCGGGGTTGTCGATCTCCTGCACGGCAATCATGAGGTTTTGCCGGCTGCCCGCGCGTCCGATGAATTCGAGGATGGGGTCCAGAAGGGAATCGGGGCCGCCCTGTTCCTGTGGACCAAGATGGATTTCAATATCACCAACCATTAAGGGCATAACGAAATTCCTTCTCACGAGAGCTGCAAATCCATAGCATCTTTCCGTTGCGGCGGCCACGCCCCGGCAGAGCTTGAAAACGCGCTCAAAAGCATCTCTTCCTGACCTTTGTTCAAGTGCTTTTGTTTGCTAGTCTCCGGCCAGGCACCGCCCTGAACAGCGTTGACCGGCCCGGAAATCGGCACCGCCCGGATCCATGGCGCGCGCGCATCTGAACAAGAGGAAGGCCATGCCCTCCACGCCAGCCGATGAATTGAAGCTCGGCCGCATCGCGCCGATGCTGCCCGTCAGCGATATTGAACAGTCCTTCCGGGTCTACCGGGAAGTGTTCGGGTTCGAGAAGGTATTCGAGAACGGGGATCCGGTCGGATTCATGATCCTGCAAAAGGACGATGCCGAATTGCATCTCACGCTCCAGAAGACGCACAAGGCAGCCACGTTCAACGTGGCGCACATGCTGGTCTCCGATGCAGCGCAAACCTACCGGATGTGTCAGGAAAACGGCCTCCGCATCATCAAGCGCCTCCAGGACAAGGACTACGGCTTGCGCGCCTTCGTCTTCGCCGATCACGACGGCAATAGGATCGATGTCGGGGAAATCATCTGAGCGGACTGACGGCAGAGAGCGGTCAGCCGAGTGCCACCGCCAGCACCTTGCGCATGACCGTCGGCAGGGCTTCCTCCGCAAGCGTGCCCGGTGGTGACCACCAGGAACCGTCCACGCGCTCTGTGGCCTTCATCCGTGTCTCGGCCCGGTACACCTGCAAGCGCAGATGAAAGTGCGTGAACGTGTGCCTGACCTCGCCGGTGCAGACCTGCCAGGCGCCCTGAAACGGGGCGGCTTCGACGGCTGTCGATGGATCAAAAGTCTCCGACCAGTCCGTGCCCGGAACTTCGGTCATGCCGCCGAGCAGGCCTTTGGGCGGGCGCCGCCTGAGCAGCACCGCCCCGCTCGATCCGTCGACGGCAACGAACGCGGCGCCGAAACGGGTGGGTTTTTCCTTCTTCGGTGCTTTTCGAGGCAGGGTCTCGGCGAGGCTGGAATTCTGGACGCTGCACGCCCCCATCCATGGGCACAGTCCGCAGGCCGGGCGCTTGGGTGTGCAGATCGTCGCGCCCAGATCCATGACCGCCTGGGCAAAATCGCCGGGACGCTCCTCCGGCGTGAGCTCCGCCATTTCCCTCCTGATCTCCGTTTTCGCTGCCGGCAGCGGCGTTTCGATCCGCCGCAACCGTGACAGCACGCGTTCGACATTGCCGTCGACGACAGCGGCATGTCTGTCGAAGGCGATCGTTGCGATGGCTGCCGCGGTGTAGGGTCCGATCCCGGGAAGCGCGAGCAGGGCGTCCTCCGTTTCCGGGAACCGGCCCGCGTGGTCGCGCGCGATCGTCTCCGCGCATTTTTTCAGGTTGCGCGCGCGCGAGTAATACCCGAGGCCGGCCCAGGCTTTCATCACGTCTTCCTCGTCGGCCGCAGCGAGGTCCTCGACACGCGGCCATGTTTTCGTGAACCTCTCGAAGTAGTCTTTCACCGCAGCGACAGTGGTTTGCTGCAGCATCACTTCGGACAGCCATATCCTGTAAGGGTCGGGGACTTCTCCCGATATCCGGTCTTCCGGCGCAACGCGCCACGGCAGGCGCCGCGCGTGCCGGTCGTACCAGTTGAGCAAGGATTGACTGAGTGAAGCATTTGTCATGAGATCGGCGGTGTAGTTGTCAGTGAAATATGCTGTGTCCCTTTGGAAAGCCTGGGGACAACTTGGGTAGAGTTGATGGGCGACAGGGATGCCATTAAGTATTCGTCGTCTTTTTGTCGTATTCTATTGGGACACATCACCTCAATCTGCGATCCGTGGCAATTCGGATCCAGCCGGACAGCCGGTTGAGGAAGTAGGTCAAGAGCGTGACGAAGGCAAATGCACATCGCAAGCCTCCCGAGGCGAAACAGCTTGCCGATCTTGTCGGCAAGGCGATGACGCCTGCGTGCCGGAAGCGCGGTTTTGCCTCCGTCGACATCGTGGCGGCCTGGGGTGACATTGTCGGCGAGCGCTACGGAACGCGTGTGCAGCCCGACAAGCTTGTCTGGCCCCGCCAGCCGGAACTGACGGATCCGGAGACACCGACGCAACCTGCAACCCTTGTCGTGCACACGGACGGCGCAACGGCGCTGCTTCTGTCTCACGAGAGCGCCCAGATGATCGAGCGCATCAACACCTTCTATGGCTGGGCGGCCGTCGGCCGCATCAAGATCCTGCAAAAGCCCGTCGCCGTGAAAGCGGCCGCAGAGCGCAAGCAGTTGCGGTCGCTGACCGACAAGGAAGAAAAAAAGCTCGATGCGCAACTGGAAGGCGTTCAAAACACCCGTCTGCGGGAAGCGTTGAAAAAGCTCGGCGCTCAGGTCATCGCCAAACATGACGACGCGGTTGCCTGATCCGGTCATTCCCGTTGTCTTCATCGGGCAATAACAAGACAATAACATCATCGTGAAACGCAGCTTTCTGCTGTCCTCTCTCCTGCCACATTTGATAAGCCTTGTTGACGGCTGCTGCCTCAAAGGGCAAATGAAGCGATGGAACCGGCACCATTAGGTGCTGCGCGTTGTAACAAGTGACAGGACGACCCCGTGACCCAGACCCGCAGACAGTTTCTCAAGACCACGGCCTTGGCGAGCGCAGCACTCGGTGTTGCCGCAAGCATTCCGGCCTTCGCACAATCCGTCGACATCGACGATCTGCTTGTTCCCGGTCCGCTCGGTGACAAGGTCCTGGGAGACGAGAACGCGCCGGTCACGGTGGTGGAATATGCGTCTATGACCTGCGGTCACTGTGCAAACTTCCACAAGAACACATGGAAGCCGCTCAAGGAGCAGTATGTCGACACCGGCAAGGTGCGCTTCATTTTCCGCGAATTCCCGCTGGATCCGGTCTCTGCCGCTGCGTTCATGCTGGCCCGCTGTGCTCCGGCTGAGAAGTATTTTGAAATTGTGGATACCATGTTCGAAAACCAGCGGGCGTGGGCTTTTACCGACAATCCGTACAATTCGCTCCTCGACTTTTCCAAACAGATCGGATTTACACAGGAGTCCTTCGAGGAATGCTTGACAAACCAGGGTCTTCTTGACGCAGTAAATGCAGTGAGAGACCGTGCGGCGAATGAATTCGGGGTGAATTCGACGCCGACATTCTTCATCAACGGTGCGCGGCACCCGGGAGCAATGTCGATTGACCAGATGGGAGCACTCATCGACGCTGAGCTCTGAACCGGCGGAAACTTCGCCGGGCACCGATCCGTGTGCGCAATACCTGATCCGATCTGCGGCGCTTGCTTCGTTAAGGGGTGAGCGCCGATGAGGTTCTCCAAACTCCGCGTGGTGGGTTTCAAGTCTTTCGTCGAGCCGATGGAATTTATTATCGGCGACGGACTGACGGGCGTGGTTGGCCCCAACGGGTGCGGCAAGTCCAATCTCGTCGAAGCCCTCCGCTGGGTCATGGGGGAAAACTCCTACAAGAACATGCGCGCATCCGGCATGGATGACGTGATCTTTTCCGGGAGCCTGAACCGCCCGGCGCGCAACACGGCCGAAGTCGCGCTTTTCCTCGAGAATTCAGACAGGACCGCGCCTGCCGCGTTCAACGATGCCGACCTCTTGGAAGTCAGCAGGCGTATCGAGCGCGAGCAGGGATCCAACTACAAGATCAACGCCAAGGACGTGCGCGCCCGCGACGTTCAGCTCCTGTTTGCAGATGCGTCGACAGGCGCGCGCTCACCGGCAATGGTGCGGCAGGGACAGATCGGCGAACTGATTGCCGCCAAGCCGACCGCGAGACGCCAGATCCTGGAAGAGGCGGCCGGCATTTCCGGACTGCACTCGCGCCGTCACGAAGCAGAGATCCGCCTCAGGGCCGCTGAACAGAACCTTGAGCGGCTCGAAGATGTCCTTGTCCAGATCGACGGCCAGCTGGACAATTTGAAGCGCCAGTCGCGCCAGGCCAGCAGGTACCGCAACCTGTCCTCCGAAATCCGCGCGGCGGAGGCTGCCATCCTCTACATCCGCTGGATCGAATCGCGCGATGCGCTGACCACGGCGGAAGTCCAGTTCGCCGAAGCGCAGAAGCAGGTCAACGAGGCCACGGCGCTGCAGGCCGAAAGCGCCCGCGTCCAGGCGATCGCCGCGCACAAGCTTCCCGAACTGCGGGACGAATCGGCCCGGGCCGCAGCGGCCCTGCAACGGCTCGTGATCGCACGCAACGAGCTGGATGCCGAAGAACGCCGCGTGAAGGAACGTCTGCAGGATCTGGAACGCCGCCTTGTCCAGCTGGCGGACGACATCCGGCGCGAACAGTCAATGGTGTCCGAGAACGATGAGGTGCTGGAGCGCCTGTCCGAAGAACGCGCCGAACTGCTGGAGGAAAACGAGCTCGTCCAGGAGCGCACGGAAACCGCCGGGGAAAAGGTTGCGGAAGCTGGAGAGATCGTGCGCGATCTGGAAACGCGGCTCTCCGATCTGACCGCGGCCGAAGCCCGTGCGACCGCAGAACGGCGCCAGCTCGAACGGGCAGTTGCGGAAAGCCGTCTTCGCGCCGACCGGCTGTTGGCGCAGGTCCAGGATGCGCGAGCGGCGCTGGAGGTCATAGATCTTGAGATGGCCGGCCATGACAGGATCTCCGAAAGCCGGGAAGAACTGGAACTGGCCGAAGAAGCGTTGATGGAGGCCGAGGCCACGGTCGAAGCTGCCGAGACGGCAACCCGTGAAGCGCGGGACAGGGAGCAATCCGCTAGGACTCCGTTGAGCGACGCGCAGCAGCTCCTGCAGGGACTGGAGACCGAGGCACGCACGCTCGATCAGGTGCTCAACGCACATGCCGATCAGGATTTCACGCCTGTCGTTGAAAAGATCCAGGTGGAACAGGGGTACGAAACCGCGCTTGGCGCCGCGCTTGGCGAGGACCTCGATGCGTCCCTCAGCGGGAGCGCACCGGTGAAATGGGGCCCGGCACTCGGACATGATCTGGATGCGGATCTGCCCGAGGGCGCGCGCGCGCTGTCCGACGTCGTAATCGCTCCGCAAGAGCTTGCCCGCCGCCTGCGCCAGATCGGCATCGTCGCGCAGGACGAGGGACCGGCACTTCGCGCCAAACTGAAGCCCGGTCAGAGACTGGTCTCCGTGGAAGGCGATCTGTGGCGCTGGGACGGGTTCGTTGTCGCGGCCAACGCGCCGACACCGGCCGCGCAGCGACTGTCGCAGAAGAACCGGCTGATCGAGCTTGCCGACGAGATCGAAACGGCGCGCCGCGCGTTTGAAGACAGGCAGCAGGCGCTGGAACAGGCGGCTGCCGACGTCCGCGGTCATGCCGAAACCGAACAGGCGGCCCGGGGCAAGGTGAGGGATGCGCAGCGCAACGCGGCATCGGTCCGCGAAGCACTTGTCCTTGCCGAACGCTCCGTTGCGCAACTGACCGCGAAACGGGCAGCGGCCCAGGAGCGCTCCGAGCGCCTGGGCGAAGAGGCGGAACTTGCGCGTGAACAGGCCGCCGAGGCGGAAGGTCAGCTTGCCGGAACGCCAGAAAGCACTGATTTTCAGGACCGGATCACCGATCTGCAGGCCGAAGTCGCTTCCGCGCGCGGCGCACATGCGGAGGCGCGGGCGGTCGCCGAAGGTCTTGCCCGTGAACAGCAGATGCGCGACCGGCGGCTTGAGGCCATCAAGCGCGAATACGACGGCTGGAAGACGCGCGCGCAGAACGCTGCCCGGCAGGTCACGGTTCTGACCGAACGCCGCGACGAAGCCGAGGAAGAGCGGGCGGAACTCGTCGAGGCACCGGAAGACATTGAAATCAAGCGGCGCGACCTCTTTTCCGCAATCTCGAAGGCGGAGGAGGAAAAGAAGGGCCGGGACGATCAGCTGCAGCAGGCGGAACTCGACCTTGCCGAGGTTGACCGCGCGGCCAAGGCCGCGATGGAGGCGATGGCCGGCGCGCGCGAACAGAAGATCCGCGCCGAGGAACGCTTCGAGGCGGCACGGGAACGCAAGGCCGTTCTGGAGCGGCGCATCGATGAGGATCTCGAGGTCGCCGTTGCCGCGCTGCCCGAAATCGCCGGACTGAAGGAAAGCGCACCATTGCCGGATCCGGTCGGCGTGGAACGCAAGCTGGAACGGCTCAAGGCCGAGCGCGAACGCCTGGGTGGTGTGAACCTGCGCGCCGAAGAAGAGCTGAAGGAAGTCGACGAGCAGAAAACCACCCTTACCTCCGAGCGCGACGATCTGATCGAGGCGATCCGGCGTTTGCGCACGGGGATCTCCAATCTCAACCGAGAGGCGCGCGAGCGCCTGCTGGCTTCCTTCGAAGTGGTCAATGGACACTTCCAGCGCCTGTTCACGCATCTGTTCGGCGGCGGCACGGCAGAGCTTCAGCTTGTGGATTCCGACGATCCGCTCGACGCGGGGCTGGAAATCATCGCAAGGCCGCCCGGAAAGAAGCCGCAGACGATGACGCTGTTGTCGGGCGGCGAACAGGCCCTGACGGCAATGTCGCTGATCTTTGCCGTTTTCCTGACCAATCCCGCGCCGATCTGCGTGCTCGACGAGGTCGATGCGCCGCTGGACGACGCCAATGTCGAGCGCTACTGCGACCTGCTCGATGAAATGTCGGCAAGCACCGAGACGCGCTTTGTCGTGATCACGCACAACCCGATCACCATGGCGCGGATGAACCGGCTTTTCGGCGTGACCATGGCCGAACGCGGCGTTTCCCAGCTCGTCTCCGTCGACCTTGAGACCGCGGAACGATTCCGCGAAACGGGCTGACCGCAGCCTCAAGACCTGCGTCACTTGGGAGCAGGCGTACAACTTAGGTCTTGTAAATTTCGTTCAGGCCGAAAAATACCAATATTTTCAATGAGATAATTATTAATCAAGTCTCCTTGACACGGCATGAGGTGCCGACTATGGTGCGCGCGGCTTACGGGGCACTCCTGTTGTTTGATCTGACATGTCGGGGCACTGGGGACAGAGGAACATGTCTTCGGAAAACGACCAAAATAAAGATCGGGACGACGATGTTTCGCAAGCGGGTCTGTCGGAGCGGCGGACCCAGCTGAACCGGAAGCTCGAGGAACAGCGCGCGGTCGAGGAAAAGGCGGCGCGCAAGTCCGAGAGCAACTCCTCCGGATATGCCCAGGCGATGAAACTGTCTTCGGAATTCATCGCGGGTGTTCTGGTCGGGGCAGGTATCGGTTGGGTTGCCGATCAGTGGCTGGGAACGGCGCCCTTTGGGTTGATCATATTCCTGCTACTGGGTTTTGCGGCGGGAGTTCTGAATGTCTTGCGTTCGGCCGGCGTGGTCGAGCAGCCGCAGGTCGGAATTCGCCGCGACAAGGACGGATCTCGATAGAATTTGTCGCGCCCGAGGGCGCAGTGGTTGTGAACGAGCGAAGAAGGCTGGCCGGTGGCGAACGATCCGATCTCACAGTTCCAGATCCAGAAGATTTTTCCGATTGAAGTCGGAGGCATGGATTTCTCATTTACCAACTCTTCCCTGTTCATGGTCTTGACCGTGGCGGCGACCTCCGCATTCCTGATCTTCTCGACCAGTGGCCGTGGACTCGTGCCGAGTCGTGTCCAGTCCGTTTCGGAAATGATGTACGAGTTCATAGCCGGGACGCTGCGGGATGCGACGGGGACGGACGGAATGCGGTTCTTCCCGTTGGTGTTCTCCCTGTTCATGTTCGTTCTCGTGGCCAACCTTTTCGGGATGTTCCCGTACTTCTTCACGGTTACGAGCCACATCATCGTCACGTTCGCTCTGGCGATGCTGGTGATCCTCACGGTCATCATCTACGGCTTCATGCGCAACGGCATGAGTTTCCTCAAACTGTTCGTCCCGAGCGGCGTGCCAGGTGCACTGATCCCGCTGGTGACGATGATCGAGGTCATCTCGTTCCTGTCGCGCCCGATCAGTCTTTCGGTTCGTCTGTTCGCGAACATGCTTGCCGGTCACATCACCCTGAAGGTGTTCTCGGGCTTTGTCGTCAGCCTCGGTGCCATGGGCGCTGTCGGCATTGCCGGCGCGGTTCTGCCCCTCGCAATGACAGTTGCCCTTACGGCGCTGGAATTCCTGGTGGCGTTCCTGCAGGCCTACGTCTTCGCCGTTCTGACCTGCATGTACCTGAACGACGCACTTCATCCTTCACACTAAGGGTTATCCAAATCACGCGGCCGTAGCGCCGAAAGTGAGAAATCTGCAAACACATCTAGGAGCACGTGTCATGGAAGCAGAAGCAGCAAAATACATCGGTGCAGGTATCGCATGTCTCGGCATGGGCGGTGCAGGCATCGGCCTCGGCACCATCTTCGGTAACTACCTCGCTGGCGCTCTGCGCAACCCGTCCGCAGCTGATGGCCAGTTCGGCCGCCTGATCTTCGGCTTCGCCGTGACGGAAGCTCTGGGCATCTTCTCCCTTCTGATCGCCTTCCTCATCCTGTTCGCTTAATCGCTCGAGAGTAGCGACAAGAGATGCGACTCCGGTGGCGGCGCCCTGAAGGCGTCGCCAAGCCGGATTTAGGAGACAGGAAATGGCAGGCGATACGACCACTGAAAGCCAGACAGCGATCGTTGACACGGCCGCCGAGCACGGCGTGGGTTTCCCGCCGTTCGACGCGACCACGTTTGCGTCCCAGCTGCTTTGGCTCGCCATCACCTTCGGCATCTTCTACTGGATCATGAAAAACGTGGCGATGCCGCGGATTGCAGGGATCCTGGAGGATCGGAAGGACCGGATTGCCGGTGATCTTTCAGAGGCGAACCGCCTGAAAGACGAAACCGATGCGGCGATCGCAGCTTACGAGCAGGCCCTTGCTGAAGCCCGCAACAAGGCACACAGCATCGCCCATGACACGCGTGCCAAGCTGAAGGCTGAGCAGGAAGCTCGCCGCGAGAAAGCGGAAACCGAGCTGAACGAAAAGCTTCAGGCTGCCGAAGCGCAGATTGCAGGCATCAAGACCGAAGCCTTGTCCCAGATCGGAGACATTGCCGGAGACACCACGTCAGCGCTTGTCGAGCAGCTGATTGGCAAGGCCCCGACAAAGACCGACCTGACCAAGGCGCTGAAGTCGGCGATGGACTGAGGAGACCATTATGGATGCAACATTTTGGGCCCTCGTCGGTCTCATCCTCTTCTTCGCCCTGATCATCTATCTCAAGGTGCCGGGCAAGATCGGCGGGTCTCTGGACAACCGCGCGGACGGTATCCGCAAGGAACTGGAAGAAGCGCGCAAGATGCGCGAAGAAGCCCAGGCTCTCTTGTCCGAGTACCAGCGCAAGCGTCACGAGGCGGAAGGCGAAGCCGAAGCGATCATCGCGGAAGCCAACGCCGAAGCCGAGCGGTTGACGGTCGCGACCAATCAGGCTCTGGAAGAGATGATCACACGGCGCACCAAGGCCGCTGAAGTGAAGATCGCCCAGGCGGAAACACAGGCAATTGCCGAAGTTCGCGCGAAAGCGGCGGACATCGCCGTTGCCGCTGCCGAGGAGATCCTCAGCTCGAAGGTCAAGGACAAGGTTGCCGACGATATTCTGTCCAAGAGTATCGACCAGGTGAAGGAACGTCTGAACTGACGCAAGTCTGGTTCGACAAGGAAATTCAGGAGCGGCCCCCGGGCCGCTCTTTTTTTTGGGGTACGTTGCGCGCTCCACGCGGCCTCAACCTGGTCATCCCGGACGGAGCGCGGCATGGGATGCTCTTGCTTCTCGTCCGTCATCCCGGCCATACGTCCTCTTGAGCAAAAAACCTTGCCATAGAAACAACCTCATCCTGAGGAAGCGCCCGAGCGCTGTCTCGAAGGATGGGCGGCAGGTTCAGAGCTGGGCGGCCCATCCTTCGAGACGGGCCCTTCGGTCCTCCTCAGGATGAGGGCAGCTTGTCGTGCCTTCGCCCTGTTTTTCATCCCGGCCAAACGAAGCGCCAGCCGGGACCGGGGAGGCACATGTCTGCGCGTTCTTGCCGTGGCTCTCCGATCCCGGATCTCCGCCGCGCTGCGTCCGGGATGACGGCAAAGAGGCAGGAGGGAAGAGGCTCCCCCTATGGCCGCGCAAATGCCGTCACGGACCGGCAAACCGGACCGGCTTGAAACTCATCCGGTGATGATCGCTGGGACCAAGTTCGGCCAGGGCCACCTGATGTTGCGGGACGCCGTAGCCCTTGTGCTGCGCAAAGCCGTATCCGGGCACATGGCCTTCAAGACGCGCCATCATCCTGTCGCGCGTGACCTTGGCGACGATGGAGGCCGCTGCGATACACAGGCACCGGCCGTCTCCTTTCACCAGTGCCTGTCCCGGCTGTTGCAACCCGCGCGGTACATCACGTCCGTCCACCAGAACATAGTCAGGTACCAGGGCGAGACCGTTGACGGCCCGGACCATGGCGGCGAGGGTCGCGGCGCGGATGTTCAGAGCGTCGATGGTTGCTGGTGACGCACTCGCGGTGCAGACATGTGCGCGGGCGACGATCTGGTCGAACAGCTCTTCGCGCTTTGCTTCGGTCAGTTTTTTCGAATCGTTGAGACCCTCCGGGAGATTGTCGTAGTCAAGGACGACGGCTGCGGTCACGACTGGCCCTGCCCACGGACCGCGTCCGGCCTCGTCGACACCGCACAGCGCGCCGTCAAAGGCCGCTGCATGGCGGCGTTCCAGTTCAGGATCCGGACTGTCGGGAAAGGGCAGATCGAAGAGGGACGGGCCATGGGTCATCCGGAAACGCTGCCGTCGCACCGGGCAATGCGCAAGCCGGAATGTCAGAAAAGGTCAAGTTGCACACCGCCTTTTTGCGGCTGCACGAAGTCGCCGGTGTTCAGTTTCTTCCGGCGCAGGTTGAGGCCGAGCCGCCTGGCCGCGAGTGAGAACCTTTTCGCAATCTGATCGGCATAGGGACCCCGGCCGCGCATGCGTTCGCCCCATCTGGCATCGTAATCCTTGCCGCCGCGCATGGAACGGATCAGGCTCATGACGTGCCGGTACCGGTCGGGACGCTCACGTAGGAGCCAGTCACGGAACAGTTCTGAGACTTCAAGCGGCAGGCGCAACAGGATGAAGCTGGCCTCTTGCGCGCCATGCTCCGCTGCTGCGCCCAGCAGGCTCTCGATCTCGCTGTCGGTGAGTGCCGGAATGATCGGAGACATCATGACCGAGGTCGGTATGCCGGCGCCGGAGAGCGCCTGGATTGCCTTGAGGCGCTTGTGCGGTGCCGACGCGCGCGGTTCCATCGCCCGGCACAGCTTCTTGTCGAGCGTGGTGACGGACAAGGCCACCTTGACCAGATTGCGCTCCGCCATTTTGGAGAGGATGTCGATGTCGCGCGTCACGAGCGCCGATTTCGTGACGATCGCCACCGGATGAGAACTCCTGTCGAGCACGTCCAGGATCTCGCGCATCAGCTGGTAGCTCCGCTCCAGCGGCTGATAGGGATCCGTGTTGGTGCCGATGGCGATCACGCGCGGAATGTAGCCGGGCTTAGAGAGCTCCCGCTCCAATAGAGCGGCAGCGTTGGGCTTGGCGAACAGCCTGGTTTCGAAGTCGAGGCCCGGCGACAGTCCCATATAGGCGTGGGTCGGTCGCGCGAAGCAGTAGATGCAACCGTGCTCACAACCCCGGTAGGGATTTATCGATCGGTCGAATGAAAGATCGGGAGATTCATTGCGGGTTATGATGGTGCGCGCACGCTCTTCCTGAACCTCGGTTTTGAGCGGGGGCAGGTCGTCCAGAGTGTCCCAGCCATCATCGAAACTTTCGCGCGACACAGGTTCGTAGCGGCCGCTCTTGTTCAGGCCGGCCGCTCGGCCGCGACGGCGGTCTTCCGCCGGTCGTGCGCTTTCCGCATGCACGATCTCGTCGGGATCAATGTCGGAAACGCGTTGCGGGGCCGTGTTCATACTTGCGATACGCTGCATGATGAGAACATACCATGAACATTAGCGAAAAAAACGGCCGATACAACCCGGATATTTCGCACTTGCGAATTTTTGATGTAAAAGACGGCCTCATGATAAGTGTCATTGTACCGACAAAGAACTCGGAAACCGAACTGGTGCACTCGCTTTCGTCTCTGGTGACGGCCGCGGCCGAGGGCATCATCCGGGAAGTGATTGTTGTGGATGGCGGCTCGACCGACGCCACCGAGCGCGTCGCGGACGCCGCCGGCTGTCATTGGGTCAGCCGCGCGGACATGTCCCGAAGTGAACGCCTCACCTATGGGGCGGGTCTCGCAAGGCGCGGTGACTGGCTTTTGTTCCTGCGGCCCGAGACGCTTCTGGAAAGCGGCTGGCACCATGAGGCACAGGCCTTCATTGAGCGCGCCGGACGCGCTCCGAATGGCACGCGGACTGCAGCCAGCTTCCGGCTGAGATACGAAGCGTTCGGCATGAGCGCTCGCATCAGCGAATCCATCGCGGCCCTGCGTTCCCAGCTTCTCGGTATGCCTTACGGAAATCAGGGACTGCTGATTTCGCGGCAGTTCTACCAGAAGCTTGGCGGCCACCGGCCGTTACCGGAGCTGGAAGATCTCGATATCGCCAAGCGGATCGGGCGCAGCCGCATCGTCTTCCTGCGTGCCGCTGCCGTGACCTCCGGGGCATCCGCAAACGAAAGCGCCGTTTCGCGCTTCCGGCAGTCGCTCGCGCGCTTCTGTGTCGGAACCTTGCGCATTCCGGCGAGCGTGGCCGTGAAGCTGCACGGCTAGAGCATTTTCCGACCAATTTGGATCATTTTGATGAGGATATCCGGTTCACTCGGCTCGAGTACGGACCCTAGACAGCTTCGGAAAAATCGACAAGAGGCCCGAGCGGGACAATCCCGTGCGGGTTGCGCACCTCGCTTGGCGAGTGATAGCCGCGCCGGTAGATCTCCAGTTTGACCGTTTCGGCGACACCCGGCAGCGCATGGAAACGCCGCGCATAGGCCCACAGGTTCGGATAGTCGATCAGGCGCCGGAGATTGCACTTGAACGCGCTCCAATAGGCAACATCGAAGCGGGCAAGCGTGGGGAACAGGCGGATATCGGCTTCCGTCAGCCGGTCGCCCAGAAGCCACGTGCTGGTCTCCAGCGTCTTTTCGATCCTGTCCAGCGCTTCGAAGACATCCTTCACCCCTTCGTCATAGGCCGTCTGGGAGCGTGCGAAACCGGTCCGGTAAACACCATTGTTCAGTTTCGGGTAGATGTAGGCGTTCCAGTTGTCGATCTCGTGGAGAAGGGGCGCCGGGTTGAAGTCGGATTTGTTCCCGGCCAGGTCCTGAAAGGCTTCATTGAACATCCGGATGATCTCGGCGGACTCGTTGCTGACCAGTTTGCCGGACGCCGTATCGAAGAGGACCGGAACGGTGACCCGGCCCGTATAGGCCTGCGTTCCCGCCGCGTAGACCTGGTGAAGCGCAGCCGCACCGGACAGCGTGTCGACATACCCGTTCTCAGGATCGAACACCCAGCCCGCCTCCGTCCGCCTGGGCGCGAGAATGGAAATGGGGATATGGGACTGAAGTCCCTTGAGGGCCCGCATCAACAGCGTGCGGTGCGCCCACGGGCAGTTCCAGGCGACATAAAGATGATACCGGCCGCTTTCCGCCTTGAAGCCGCCGCTTCCGCTCGGTCCGGGAGAGCCGTCTTTCGTGACCCAGTTGCGGATTTGCGCCTTCGAGCGTTCGAAACGGTCGGAGGCAACGCTGTCCCCCGTCGCGTCTGCATCCCAGATTCCGTCAACAAGCAGTCCCATTGGTGTCTCCGGCCTGACCGCCTGGTTTCACAGCGATCGGCTCATGCGGACGGAAGGGAAAACCACACCGCCCGGCAAGGTGATAGGGAAGGGTTCGACGGACCGAAATCCGCAAGCCCGGTAAAACGCTTCGCCGTTCAGCGTCGAATAGCAGTTGAATTCGGTGACGCCCGACGCGCGGGCATCCGAGATGCATCGTGACATCAGCGCCCGGCCGATCCCTTTGCCAATGTGAACCGGGTCCGTGCCGAAATGGCGGATATTTCCGTTGTCAGGCGTTTCGCCCTGCCCGGTCGGCGAGTGTCTCGTCCAACCGCCGGCGCCGATGATATGGCCGGTATCGTCTTCTGCCACATAATAGCTTCCGGAAACCAGCAGGTCCGGCCGCGCCTTCGTGATCAGCGGAAGCGCTGCTTCCAGCGTGCTGGCATCATAGGCGGCCCTTAGAAGGCTGGCGTAGCTCTTTTGCAGGAGCACGGTCACCGATTCACTGTCGGCTTCCGTCGATAGGCGGACTTGGAAGGACAAGGTTCAGGCTTCCTGAAGTTTCCCGCGTTTCAGGTGTTCGTCGAGCCTCGGCATGATCTCGACGAAATTGCAGGGCATGTGCCGGTAGTCGAGCTGCCACTTCAAGATGCCGTCCCAGGCATCCTTGCAGGCGCCGGGCGAGCCTGGCAGCGCAAAGATGTAGGTGGCTCCGGCAACGCCTCCGGTCGCGCGGGACTGGATCGTCGATGTGCCGATCTTGTCATAGGAAATCCGGTGAAACACTTCGGAAAAGCCATCCATGCGCTTTTCGAACAGCGGTTCGACGGCCTCCGGCGTGACATCCCGGCCGGTGAAACCCGTACCACCCGTCGAAATGACCACGTCAACGCCCTGATTGGCGATCCACTCCCGGACGACCGCCTGGATCGCCGCGATGTCATCCGTGACGATCTTCCGGGCGGCAAGCACGTGTCCGGCCTTCGTCACGCGCTCCGACAGGGTGTTTCCGGACCGGTCGTCCTCGGGCTTCCGGGTATCGGATACGGTCAGGACGGCAATATTGAGCGGTATGAACGGACGGCTTTCATCGATGCGGGACATGGCAACTCCTTTGCCTTCAAGAGATAGGGGAACACGTCTCGATCCGCCAGTGGTCGCGCTCAAGGGACAGTCGGATTTGTGATTGCGCAATAAAGTTACAAAAAATAACAAGATTGCGACACTTGCCAAATAGATAGGTCAATATTATTGACTTAAATAATCGATGTAACCCACATATGAGCCGATCATGACCACCTGGGACAGTCTTTATGCAAGGCGCGCGACCCGAATGCGCGCTTCCGAGATCCGCGAACTCCTGAAACTCCTCGACCGCCCGGACGTGATCTCGTTTGCCGGCGGCATTCCCGACCCGGCCCTGTTTCCTGCCGAAGCTTTCCAGAAGGCCTATGCCGAGATCCTGGGCGGGCCGGATGCCGAACGGGCGCTCCAGTACGGCGTCAGTGAAGGCAGCCCGAGGCTGCGTGCGTGGATCGTCGATCATATGGGCAAGCTGGGCGTCTCCTGTACGCCCGACAACATTCTCGTCACGTCGGGATCGCAGCAGGGGCTCGACTATATCGGCAAACTGTTCCTGTCGGAGGGCGACACGGCGCTGGTACAATGGCCGACCTATCTTGGTGCCGTGCAGGCGTTCAATGCCTATGAACTGAGTTTTGACCGTCTCGATCCGCGCACCAACCGGTCGCCGGCTGAATACAGATCCCAGGCGCAAGAAAAGGGCGGCGCGGTCAAGTTCGCCTACCTGTCGCCCGACTTCGCGAACCCGACGGGCCTGTCGCTCGACCTGGAAGAACGCAGACGCATTCTGTCGCTTGCAAAGGATCTGTCCTGCGCGGTGATCGAAGACGCGCCTTACGAGAGCTTGCGCTATGACGGCGAGGCGGTTCCGGCACTGCTTTCACTTGATTGCGCTCAGAACGGCGGGATCGAAAACAGCCGCACGCTCTACTGCGGCAGTTTTTCGAAATCATTGTCGCCGGGCCTCCGGCTTGGCTGGATCTGCGCGGCGAGTGAGGTAGTCTCCAGGCTGGTTCTCATCAAGCAGGCCAGCGACTTGAACACACCGGTGCTGAACCAGGAAGCCATGGCAAGGGTGGCCGAGAGCGATTTCGAGACCCACACCGCGAAAACCAATGCGGTCTACAAGACACGCCGCGATGCCATGCTTGCGGCGCTTGAACGGCATATGCCGGAGGGCGTCCGCTGGACAAGGCCGGAAGGCGGCATGTTCATCTGGGTTGAATTGCCGGCGGGA
Source organism: Roseibium sp. (assembly GCF_965232425.1). GTDB lineage: Bacteria > Pseudomonadota > Alphaproteobacteria > Rhizobiales > Stappiaceae > Roseibium. Next base: position 818,146 of record NZ_OZ246971.1, on the reverse strand, counting down.
ACGAACGCATCGGAGCTGCTTGAGCGTTCGGTCGAAACGGCCAAGGTCGCCTTTGTTCCCGGCGGTGCCTTCCATCCGGACGGAAGCGGCAGGAATACGCTGCGGCTGAGTTTTTCCTGCGCCGAAGAAGACAAGATCGAGGCCGGGATCTCAAGGCTCGGCAGCCTGATTGCCGAAATTGTCACATCCAGACGATAAGAAAGGCGGGGCAGGGTGTACACAAGAAGCGTTCGAGATGGATCTTTGGGAACAGGTTGACAATTACTGCGAGCGCGTCGGGCCGGAATTCTGGTCCGAGCCGCTCAATGCCGTCACGAATGCCGCCTTTATCATTGCTGCACTCCTTGCCTTCGCCCTCTGGCGCCGCAAGACACCGGATGACTGGGCGGGTCTTGGCCTGATCGCGGTTCTTTTTGCAATTGGTGTCGGGTCGTTTCTGTTTCACACCTTCGCGACCCGCTGGGCCGGCCTGGCCGATGTCATACCCATCGTCATCTTCATACATGTCTATCTCTACGTGGCGCTGAACCGCTATCTGGATCTGCGCTGGTGGCTGGCGCTCGGCATCGTTATCGCTTTCCTCGTGGCGACGGTCCTGTTTGCCGATCGGCTGTTCGCGCCTCTCGTCGGCTCCTCCGCCGGTTATGTTCCGGCGCTGCTTGCCATCTTCGTTGTCGGTGCGCTGTTTGCCCGCAGGGACGGAAGACTCGGTGCCCAGGTCCTGCTGACCGGCCTGGTGTTTCTGGCGTCCTTGACCGTGCGCACCCTCGATGAACCCCTTTGCGCGCAGGTGACGTTCGGAATTCACTTCATGTGGCATATCCTGAACAGTGTTGTGCTGTTTTTGCTGATACGGGTTCTCATTTTGCAGCGGGCCGGGTAAACCACAGAGACACATTGGAAAATTGCGCTCCGTAACGCGACACGCGGGGCATGCCGTTTTGCGACGAAAAGCAATGAAAGCGCGAAAGAGGCCAGGGAGACAGAAAACGTCATGAGCGATACCAGCAAGACCGAACACGATCTGTCGGAAGCCGCGCTTTTTTATCACGAAAATCCGAAACCCGGTAAGCTCGAGATCCAGCCGACCAAGCCGCTCGGCAACCAGCGTGACCTCGCGCTGGCCTATTCGCCCGGCGTTGCTGCACCCTGCCTGGAAATCGCGGATGATCCGTCCAAGGCGGCCAACTACACGTCGCGCGGAAATCTTGTCGCGGTCATCTCCAACGGAACGGCCGTTCTGGGTCTCGGCAATATCGGCCCGCTCGCCTCCAAGCCGGTCATGGAAGGCAAGGCGGTCCTGTTCAAGAAATTTGCCGGGATCGACGTTTTCGACATCGAGGTCGACGAGACCGATGTCGACAAGTTCGTCGACGCCGTCTCGGTGCTGGAACCCACCTTTGGCGGGATCAACCTGGAAGACATCAAGGCTCCCGAATGCTTCATGGTGGAAGCGAAGCTCCGGGAGAAGATGAACATTCCGGTGTTTCACGACGATCAGCACGGCACGGCCATCATCGTCGGCGCCGCGGTTCGCAACGGATTGCATCTTGCCGGCAAGAAGATCGAGGACGCGAAAATCGTCGCCTCCGGCGCCGGTGCCGCCGCGCTTGCCTGCCTGAACATGCTGGTGTCCCTCGGCGCGAAGCGGGAAAACATCTGGATCACGGACATTGAGGGCGTTGTCTTCGAAGGCCGTGAAAAGCTGATGGACGAGTGGAAGTCCGTCTTTGCCCAGAAAACCGACAAGCGCACGCTCGACGAGATCATCGAAGGCGCCGATGTGTTCCTCGGTCTGTCGGTCGGCGGCGTGCTCAAGCCGCAGATGGTGGAAAAGATGGGCAAGGGCCCACTGATCCTCGCGCTGGCCAATCCGAACCCGGAAATCATGCCGGAAGATGCGCTTGCGGTGCGCAATGACGTCGTCATGTGCACGGGCCGCTCCGACTATCCCAACCAGGTCAACAACGTTCTCTGCTTTCCCTTCATCTTCCGTGGTGCGCTCGATGTTGGTGCGACGACCATCAACGAGGAGATGAAGCGGGCGGCCGTCGAGGCCATCGCGGGCCTCGCCCAGGAAGAACCGTCCGATGTCGTCGCGCGCGCCTATGGCGGCAAGACCGAGACCTTCGGCCCGAACTACCTGATCCCGTCTCCCTTCGATCAGCGCCTCATTCTGCGCATTGCTCCGGCAGTGGCGAAGGCGGCGATGGAGTCCGGCGTTGCGACCCGTCCGATCACCGACTTCGATGCCTACCTGGACCGGCTGAACCGCTTCGTGTTCAGGTCCGGCCTGATCATGAAGCCGATCATCCAGAACGCCGCCAAGGACCCGCAGCGGATCATCTACGCGGAAGGCGAGGACGAGCGTGTCCTTCGGGCCGCGCAGGTTCTGATTGAAGACAACATCGCCAAGCCGATCCTGGTTGGCCGGCCGGATGTTCTGCAGCAGCGCTGCGAACGGTTTGGTCTGAAGATCCGGCCGGATGTCGATTTCGAGTACGTCAACCCGCAGGATGATCCACGCTACCGGGATTATGTCGATGAGTATTTCGAGTGTGTCGGCCGCAAGGGGCTGCCGCCCAATGCGGCCCGGACGGTTGTGCGCACCAACGCGACCGTCATATCGGCACTTGCCGTGCGTCGCGGCGACGCCGATGCGGTGATCTGCGGCCTTGAAGGGCGTTTCATCCGGCATCTGCGCGACATCAAGCAGGTGATCGGTGTGTGCGAGACCGCGCGCGATCTCTCCGCCATGTCGCTCCTGATCAACAGCCAAGGCGCGCTGTTCATGTCCGACACCTTCGTGACGGAAGACCCGACCGCGGAGGAGATCTCCGAGATGGCCGTTCTGGCAGCGCAGGAGATCCGGCGCTTCGGCATCGAGCCGAAAATCGCGCTTCTGTCCATGTCGAATTTCGGGTCCAGGGAAACGCCGTCGTCGCGCAAGATGCGTGAAGCGCTTGAATTGATCTGGGACCGCCATCCCGAGCTGGAGGTGGATGGGGAAATGCATGGCGATTCCGCCTTGAGCGAAGCCCTGCGCGAACGCGTGATGCCCGGCAGCAAGCTGAAGGGGGAAGCCAATCTTCTGCTTTTCCCGAACCTGGACTCCGCCAACATCGCCCACAACCTTTTGAAAGTCGCGACCCAGGCGCTTCACGTCGGGCCGATCCTGCTCGGAGCGGCGAAGACCGCGCATATCCTGACGCCGTCCGTCACGTCGCGCGGGGTCGTGAACATGTCGGCGCTCTCCAGCGTCGAGGCGCAAACACGCATGGTTGACTGACCTCGCGCGTGGCGCACGCCTGACCTTTTCTCTCGAACAGGACTTGTGTTCTCCGCTTGGCCACAGGTCTGCAAAACCGGAAGACTGAATTGAAAACGCCTGACGCGTGTCTGACAAAGCAGGACATCCGCACGGAAATCGATCGGCTGGACGGTGAACTCGTGCGGCTGTTCGCCGAACGGCAGAGCTACGTGCGCCGCATGGCCGAGCTCAAGCACCACCCGGACGAAGCGTTCGACGGGACGCGGATCGAGAGCATGATTGCCGCGATCAGGGGCCAGGCCGGTGATCTTGCCTTGGACCCGGACCAGGCGGAACTGGTCTGGCGGACGCTGATCGACTGGAACATCGCATTCGAGAAACGGGTGATTGCAGAGCGACTTCTGAAGGAGGCAGGCGGTAAGGGCACCCCGGCGGATTGAAGATTTTTAATCCGGTCATGACTGTTCATCGGGATTGGAGTGCCTAGGTATTGGGAAGGTTGACTGATCGCCTTCTACGGAGCCTCGCATGATGACGCGGAATTCTCTCATCTCCTCAACGGCTGCACTTTTCGTGGCACTCAGCCCCATGGCTGTCTTGCCAGCTGCAGCGCAGTCTTCCATTGCTCTCGAAACGGTCACCGAGGGGCTGTCCTACCCCTGGAGCGTCGCCTTTCTTCCTGAAGGCGGTTACCTCGTGACGGAACGGGACGGGCTCCTGAAACACGTTTCTGCGGAAGGCGACCAGAGTGTCGTGCCAGGCACGCCGGAGGTCTTCGCGCAAGGGCAGGGCGGGCTGCTCGACGTCGTTCTCAGTCCCGCTTTCGAGACGGACCGGACAATCTTCATGTCCTTCTCGCAAGGCTCACCGGAGGGCGCCGGTACTTCCTTGTTCCGGGCAACGCTTGCCGAAGACGGCGATGGCTACCGGCTGCAGGATGGAACGACGATTTTCCGCGCAAACAATCGTGCCTATGGCGGACGTCACTTTGGCTCCAGGCTCGCCTTTGCGCCGGACGGATCCCTGTTCATGACGCTCGGCGACCGGGGTGACGGTCCAAGATCGCAGGACGCATCCGATCACACCGGCTCCGTGCTGCGGTTGACGCGGGACGGTGAACCGGTTGCGGGCAACCCGTTCGAAGGAGAGGCCGGTCACAAGCCGGAAATCTGGTCGATCGGCCACCGGAACCCGCAGAGCGCCGCGATCAACCCGGCAACGGGCGTGCTCTGGACCGTGGAACACGGTGCCCGCGGCGGAGACGAGATCAACATTCCCGAAGCCGGAAAGAACTACGGCTGGCCCGTGATCTCCTACGGCCGCCACTATTCGGGCGGCAAGATCGGCGAGGGAACGGAAAAGGCCGGCATGGAACAGCCGATCCACTACTGGGACCCGTCCATCGCGCCATCGGGAATGGCATTCGTCACCAGCGAGCTTTACCCCGATTGGCAGGGAGACCTGCTCGTCGGAGCGCTGCGCGGCCGTCATTTGTCCAAGCTCGATCTCGACGGCGAGAAAATCGTGTCCGAGGTGCAGCTTCTGGGCGATCTGGACGCGCGCATCCGCGACGTACGCCAGGCGCCAGACGGATACCTCTATGTTCTGACCGACAGCGACGACGGGCAGTTGATCCGCCTGGTTCCCTGAGGTGGCAGAGCGCTTCCGGGCGGGACACGGCGACCTAACGGCAGCTTGACATTTCGACTGATCAGGCAGATATACCGCAGTGCGATTGCTGCCGCGTGAGCAGACAGGACGTCCGCGTGCCAGTGACAACACCGTCCCTGGACCCGATACCCACCAGTTGCAAGAGATTTGGAGCCTGATGAGAGGCTCAACCAGTTCCCATGTCACGCCAGGGTACGGACCCATAAATGAGGCCGATTTGGCGGCAGAAATGGCAAGATCTCGCGAGGAAGCGTGCGCAGAACGGGCTTTTTGCCCGGTCAAGCGCGGTGACGCTGCGAGGTAAGGCCATTTTGCCGTCCTTCGGATTTGGCCGTTTTGGCCATCTGCATCGTCGCGAAAGGCTTGAAAATGAACCACATTTCCTGCGCTTTCACTTCTCGCAGCTGGTCAAAACGATCCAAACCAAATTGACTTCATTTATGAGCCCGTACCCTAGGGTCTGGCGGCCTAGAGCCGGTTCTGAACGAACCGGCTGCCGCGCACCAACAAAATGCTGCAGGGAAACGCCTTGCGGCAACAAGAGCATTTTGATGCTCGCAACAAGGAAATGATATTGACTGATTTTCAGAACCTGGGGCTCTCCGGCGGCTTGTTGAAGGCTGTTTCGGAAAACGGCTACGCGTCGCCGACGCCGATCCAGGAAAAAGCGATCCCGCTTATTTTAGAAGGCCACGACCTGCTCGGTCTCGCCCAGACCGGCACCGGCAAGACCGCTGCATTTGGTCTGCCGCTGATTGACCGCCTGCTTGCCGATGGAGACGTTGCGCCGAAAGGCGGCACCCGCGCGCTTATCCTTGCGCCGACGCGCGAACTGGTGAACCAGATCGCGAAGAACCTGGTTTCCTACCTCAAGACGACCCCGCTCCGGGTGACCTCGGTTGTCGGCGGCGTGTCGATCAACGCGCAGATCAAGCGTTTGTCCAGGGGAACCGACATTCTGGTCGCAACCCCGGGCCGCCTGCTGGACCTTGTCGACCGCAAGGCTGTCGATCTGGGCACGGCATCCTATCTCGTTCTCGACGAGGCGGACCAGATGCTTGATCTCGGCTTCATTCATGCGCTGCGCAGGATTAGCGGCCTGGTACGCAAGGAGCGTCAGACGCTGCTGTTTTCCGCAACGATGCCGAAGCAGATCGAAGACCTCGCCAGGTCCTATTTGCGCAATCCGGAACGCGTGGAAGTGGCACCGACCGGACGCACGGCCGACAAGGTTACGCAATCGGTTCATTTCATGGACCAGAAGGCCAAGAGCGACTTCCTGCTCCAGCAGCTGAAAGCCAATCCCGATGGCATGTCCCTCGTCTTCTGCCGCACGAAACACGGCGCTGAACGCCTGATGCGCAGACTGTCGCAAAAAGGCATCGAAGCCGGTTCCATTCACGGCAACAAGAGCCAGAACCAGCGTGACCGCGCGATCCGTGATCTGCGGGACGGCAAGATCAATGTGCTCGTCGCCACTGACGTAGCGGCGCGTGGCATCGACATTCCGGGTGTGAGCCACGTCTACAATTTCGAGCTGCCGGAAGTTGCGGAGGCCTATGTTCACCGGATCGGGCGAACGGCCCGTGCCGGTGCGGACGGCGATGCGATTGCGCTTTGCGCGCCTGAGGAAATCGGGTTGTTCCGGCAGATTGAAAAACTGATCGGCGTCGAGATCCCGGTCGCCGGGGGCGAGGTGCCGCCGTTGTCGGCAGCCGCGGGTCGATCCAAGCGCGGCGGGCAGAACCGGGGCAACAAACCGGCTGCCAAGAAGCCCTCGCGCAAGCGCTCCGCAAAGAACCACAACGACAACACGCCCGGCGCGCGGCCGCACAAGCACCGCAAGTCGGGAAACCGGAAAAGCGCGGCCTGAGCCGCGTCTGCCCTGACGGTCAAAAAAATGCACCGGGAAGTGGCCTTCCCGGTGCCAGACCTTGTGGTCGATGGGGGTCAGAACAACACGTGCTGTCCTGACTGTTCTTTAGAAAGACACCTGACCCGATCCGTCGCCGCCGCAGTCCGGAGGTAAGCTGCTACTTCCTGCCCACAAGGTACCCGATTGCGCTGCTGAGCAACCGAATTCCGATTATCTGGGGGATGTCACAGCATTTCTGTGCGCGACTTGATCGAGATTTCCAAAACATGCTGGAAATCAATCATCTACGCCCCCGTCAGAAGTAAAACTAGATTAACGAAATCAATACTGCAATCATTACTCTCCACGCGGGTCGGAGCATGTGGATATCAAAAAGAATATTTAAAAACAGATGGTTATTGGAAAATTGTTCCGGATGGTTCAATTTTTCGGATAACCCCTGATTGAAGCCGACCAAGTCCAAGGCCGAGAAGTTCTTTAGTTTCAAAGAATTGCAAAATTCATACTCTTTATCTATTGTTGTATAGAAAATTCTTATGGGCGCTGATTTCGAGGGTGGAAGCCATAACCGGCTGAAAATAATGAGAAAAAATGGCGTCATTTTTCAAGTACGATTCTGTTTGTTTCTGCAAGCTGTCATGGCGGCCGCTTGGAGGCAGGCTCGCTTGTTTCGAAAAAATTGACCAATTGGTATAAATTTTCCTGCTGAATCCAAAATAAGTTCTTATTTGCTCAAATTGACGGTTGACGTTTCCGTAAGGTGAAGATACATCGGCCCTCGCTTCGGAACTTATTAACCAAGATCAATAGAGCCGAAGCACAATAACCAGGCAAAGATCTGGAACGGTGCACGTTGGCTCCATCTGGACCTCCGTTTCCCAAAAATTGCTGTCTGCGAAGACAGCTCAGGCCTTGTGGCGCGGGCGATCGCGCAACAACAGGACGTCTGGAACGTCCGGCCTTCCAGTTTTGCGCGGTTGACAACCGCAACGGGCCGGTACCCCCACTTTAACCGGCCTGATACAACCCATCGTCCACAAGACGACAACGCCGGGAAGCTCTGCTTCCCGGCGTTGTTTGTTTCCGAAACCGGTTTTGTGGATTGTCCCTTCAGACCATTCTGCGCGGTTTGAACGCCACAAAGACGCAAGCCATGAAGGCGGACAAAAACAATCCTATGAGCAAATAGGGCGGGGCCATGCACCCCTCGGCTATGGCGCCTTTGTGCACCGTGCCACTCCACTCGAACATCCAATCGCCGGCATGCAGTGCCGCGAACGCGATCGAAACAAGAGCGGAAACAAAACACAGCCACCTGTTTCGCAACAAAAGCGACGCCACGATCAACCCGGCATATGTGAGCATGAAAGGCGAAGTACCGAAGAAGTAAAGGACATCGTCTAGTTGAGAGACCTGACCCTGCGACGGATCCCAGCCGGGTCTCATCTTGTCGCAGACTTCGGCCAATGCAGCGCCCGGAAACAGAACCGGAACGGCCGAAGCCATTCCGGTCCACTGCCGCGTTCCGCGAATTCTTCTCAAACCTTACATGTTCGGATAATTCGGTCCGCCAGCCCCTTCCGGGACCGTCCAGGTAATGTTGCGGTTCGGATCCTTGATGTCGCAGGTCTTGCAGTGCACGCAGTTCTGCGAATTGATCTGGAACCGGGGCGCATCCTCGCCTTCCTCGACCCACTCGTAAACGCCCGCCGGGCAGTACCGGTTCGACGGACCCGCGAAAACGTCATGTTCGGAGGATTTCTGAACGGCTAGGTCGCTGACTTTCAGATGGATCGGCTGGTCTTCCTCATGGTTCGTGTTGGACAGGAACACTGAGGAAAGCTTGTCGAACGAAACGACACCGTCGGGCTTCGGGTACTCGATCTTCCTGCAGTCCTTGGCCGGTTTCAGCGTCTCTGAATCGCGCTTGCCGTGTTTCATCGTTCCGAAGAAGGAAAAGCCGAACAATTCGTTCGTCCACATGTCGAGGCCACCGAGGCCGATGCCGAGCCAGGTGCCGAATTTCGACCAGAGCGGTTTCGCGTTGCGCACCTTTTTCAGGTCTTCACCGATCGGGCTGTTGCGCCAGGCGGTGTCGTAGTTGGTCAGTTCCGTGTGCGCCTCGCCCCGTCCGATGGCCGCCATGACCTCTTCTGCGGCCAGCATGCCGGACAGCATCGCGTTGTGCGAACCCTTGATGCGCGGCACATTCACGAACCCTGCCGAGCATCCCATCAGCAGACCGCCGGGGAAGGACAGCTTCGGCACGGACTGGTATCCGCCCTCGGTGATGGCGCGCGCACCGTAGGAGATCCGCTTGCCACCCTCGAACGTGTCGCGGATCGTCGGATGCGTCTTGAAGCGCTGGAATTCATCGAAGGGCGACAGCCACGGGTTATCGTAGTTCAGATGAACAACGAACCCGACAGCCACCTGGTTATCCTCAAGGTGATAGAGGAACGACCCGCCGCCGGTCTTACCGTCAAGCGGCCAGCCGAAAGAGTGCTGCACGAGGCCGAGCTTGTGCTTTTCGGGCGCAACCTGCCACAGTTCCTTGATGCCGATGCCGAACTTCGGAACGTCGCTGTCCTTGTCGAGCGCGAATTTCTCGATGAGCTGCTTCGCCAGGGACCCGCGCGCGCCCTCGCCGATAAGCGTGTATTTTCCGCGCAGTTCCATGCCGCGCGTGAACATGGCGTTCGGCTTTCCGTCCCGGCCGATGCCCATGTCGCCGGTCGCAACGCCGACGACATTGCCGTCCTCGTCGTAGAGCAGTTCGGCGGCGGCAAACCCCGGGTAGATCTCGACGCCGAGCGCCTCCGCCTTTTCGGCCAGCCAGCGGCAGACATTCCCGAGAGAAACGATGTAATTGCCGTGATTGTTCATCAGTTTCGGCATGAACATGTTCGGAAGACGTGCAGACCCGGCCGGTCCGAGCACCAGAAAATGGTCGTCCGTGACGGCCGTCTTGATCGGGCTGTCCTCTTCGCGCCACTCGGGCAGGAGCTGGTCCAGCGCGATCGGATCGATCACCGCGCCCGAGAGGATATGCGCACCGACCTCGGACCCTTTTTCCAGAACGACGATACTGAGTTCCTCGCCCTTTTCGTTGGCGATCTGCTTCAGGCGGATCGCGGCGGCGAGACCCGCCGGTCCCGCGCCGACGATCACGACGTCGACATCCATGCTCTCGCGTTCACCAAGCTCGTCTTGTTCGCTCATCTTCTTCTCCCTCAAGCCGGCAAGGCCTTGTCCGTAGCGCCCTGTTTGCAATATTTCGCAGCGCAATACACGACATTTTTCAATTCCGTTAGCGAAATCCGGCCCTTATTTTGTCGAATTTCGCCCAGATAGACCAAAGCCTTGCTCGGGCGTCAAGAAAAAGAATTACGTTTACGTAAGAGTAAGACGTATTTCGTTTCAGGAGTGAGGCAGATGGAACGCCAGAAGGTTGGGGGTCCAGTGTCAAGATCGGTGCGCGGTGCTTGTGCCCGGGGATCAGCCGGTTAGTATCTGCCTCTGGAGGCCGTCACTTGCAACATTCCCACGACAATCTGAAGGACATCGAAAGCCTGCTCGAGTTTTACCGGAGCGCGGGCGTCGACTGTTTTCTGGGTGATGCACCGGTCGACTGGGTGGAAGCAAGTGCGCGCCAGGCGGCGCAAAGGCATCAGGCCGCTCCGGCATCGCCGCCTCAAATGGCCGGCGGGCCGGACCGGACAGCCGCTGCGAGTCATGCAGCACCAAAGAGCACCCCGCGACAGCAGGCGGCCGCCCCGCGGCAACAGCCAGCCAGCGCGCCACCGCAAGCGGCCGTCATGCCGGATCGCGAAACGATCGCCTCTGCGCGGGATCTCGCCGCCGCCGCGGCGTCTTTGGCCGATCTTAAAGCCTGCCTGGAGACGTTCGAAGGCTGCAATCTCAAGCTGACAGCGAAAACGCTTGTTTTCGGTGACGGCAATCCCGATGCCCGGCTGATGCTGGTCGGTGAAGCACCGGGCCGGGACGAGGACCTTCAGGGAAAACCATTCGTGGGCCGTTCCGGGCAATTGCTCGACCGCATGCTTGACGCGATCGGACTTGACCGGGAAGCCGCCTACATCGCCAACGTCGTTCCCTGGCGCCCGCCGGGCAACCGCACGCCGACACCTCAGGAAACGGAAATCTGCAAGCCCTTCATCAAACGGCAGATCGAGTTGGTCAATCCCGACGTTCTGGTGTTTCTGGGCGCTGCCTCCGCAAAGAACCTTCTCGGCGTTCAGGACGGTATTCGCAAAATGCGCGGCCGCTGGATGAATTACGCGCTCCGGGATCGGGAAATTGCGGCGGTCGCCACGTATCATCCGGCATACCTGTTGCGCAGCCCGCTTGAAAAGCGCCTGTCCTGGCGCGACTTCCTCAGCATCCGGTCCCGCCTGGCCGGACTGTAAGGACATCAGCTTCCCTAGGGTTCGGACCCATAAATGAAGCCGATTTGGCGGCAGAAATTGCAAAATCTCGCGAGGAAGCGTGTGCAGAGCGGGCCTTTGCCCGGTCAAGCGCGGTGACGCTGCGAGGTAAAGCCATTTTGCTGTCCTTTGGATTTGGCCGTTTCGGCCATCTGCCACGTCGCGAAAGGCTCGAAAATGAACCACATTTCCTGCGCTTTCGCTCCTCGCAGTTGGTCAGAACGATCCAAACCAAGTTGACTTCATTTACGGGGCCCTGCCCTTGCGTTAACGCAGCTTTCAGACTTCCGGTTGTAGGGTGGAATGTAACCGAAACGGAGGCTGACTTGACCGACACCAGTGCTGTCAGAATTTCCGACAACTGCGTGACGGCGCTCGTCGTGGACCTGGGCGACATGTCCTGCTTCGAAGCGTCCGCAGTCGACCTGAACGACACCGGCTGCTGGATTGTGTCCGACAAGGTGGATCTGCTCAAGAAGGAAGTCGGCCTGCGCCTTGCCGGCAAAGACAAACTCGTGCGCGGCACCGTAACTGCCTACGCGGACAACGAGGCCAGGGTCAGCTTCCTGGCAGATGACCAGGCTATCGGGGAAAAACGCCGCGAAATCCGGCGGTCTGTGTGGATCAGCACCGTGGTGAGCGGAAAAACAAGCCCGTTCCTTGTCAAGTGCCGCATTGTCGATGCCAGCAAGTCTGGATGCAGGCTCGAGGCTGACGGTCTGGACCGGCTGCCGCAGGATATCGAGATTTCCATCCCGGGTCTCGATATGCCGATTGCCGCGAAAATCATCTGGCGCAGGAACGGGCAGGCAGGCGTCCGCCTCAACTGGCCCTTCGATCCGGCACCGGTCCTGACACCCGAAGCGGTCACGGCGATGCTGGACCGCGAGCAGGAAATGCGATCCGCTGCAAAACAGCCGGATAAGCCCAGAAAACGCATAAGTGCCTTCGGGTCGTGACCTGTATTGTGAGGACGTTCAAGGCGTCTGCCTGAATAACCGGACCCCTGGTGTTTGCAAGTTCCCGGACGATACATATATCGGAGGGAATATCGTACTCTCTCAGGGCCTTTCAGCGTGCTTTCAAAAATCCGCAGCATTCTTCCCAAACGTTTCCGCAATGACAAACCGATCATCCCCGTCGTCCGCCTCCAGGGCGCGATCGGGATGCAGAGCCCGATGCGGTCGGGTTTGTCACTGGCGTCGGCGGCCCTGCCGCTCGAAAAAGCCTTTTCCATCAAGAAGGCGCCTGCAGTCGCCCTGATCATCAACTCGCCCGGCGGTTCGCCGGTTCAGTCCCGTTTGATCTTCAAGCGCATCCGCGACCTCGCCGAGGAAAACGAAAAGGAAGTGCTGGTCTTCGTGGAAGATGTCGCCGCGAGCGGCGGCTACATGATCGCTGTTGCCGGCGACGAGGTTTTCGTCGATCCGTCTTCCATCGTCGGGTCGATAGGTGTGGTCGCGGCCGGCTTCGGGTTCACCGAACTCATCAAGAAGATCGGCGTCGACCGGCGGGTCTACACCGCTGGCGAAAAGAAAGTGACCCTTGATCCCTTCCAGCCCGAAGTGCCCGACGACATTGCCTATCTCAAGGGCCTTCAGCTCGAATTGCATGAGACCTTCATCGATCTCGTGAAATCGCGCCGCGCAGATGTGCTGAGCGAAGATCCTGATCTCTTCACGGGCAAGTTCTGGACGGGCCGCAAGGCTGTCGAACTCGGTCTCGTCGACGCAATCGGCGATTTGCGCGGCGTCCTAAGGGAAAGGTTTGGCGAGAAAGTTGAACCCAAGCTGATCTCCGCACCGCGCGGCCTGTTCGGCAGACGTGCGGCGGCCGGTATCGGGTCGAAGGGCCATCGCCTGACCGAGGGGCTGGGAGAGGACCTGATCTCAGCCGTCGAGGAGCGGGCGCTCTGGATGCGCTACGGCCTTTAAAAAGGCGCAATGGGCATGTGATCTCGGGGAAAGCAAGGGGAACGATATGACGGAACTGATTGGCGTGGCGGCACTTGCGGTCGGCGGTTACTGGATTGTTCAACGCGTCAAGCGCAAGATGGCCCAGGTCGAGAACGAGATCTCGCGGGCGGCCGCGAAGGCCGATCCCAATGGCAAGGGTGCGAAACTGGTCCTTGATCCCGAAACGGGAAAGTACCGGCCCGTCAACTGAACGGGACCGGCAGCGCGTTGCGCCGCCGGTTGATCTCAAGTCGGTCGATTGGCGAGAAACAGGCCCCAGCGCGCATCGGTGTTTCTTGCCGCTGAACAGAGCATGGCTGCAACCAGCATAAGCAGCAGCCCTTCCGAAACAGGCCCTGCCAGCCAGATGCCGACTTCACCGAAATAGAACGGCAGCCCGAACAGCAGCGGCAGGAAAAAGGCATAGGGCTTGATCAGTCCGATCAAAGCAGCCCGTTTCGCGTCGCCGAGTGCCTGGAAATATCCCCCGATCACGAACAGCGGACCCGCCGCGAACATGAGCGCGATGTTGATCGGCATGATCCTGCCAAGTTCGGAGACAATCGCGGGATCATCCACGAACAGAAATCCGATCGGCCGCGCAAAAAGGCTCAGGAGGAGCTGGACCGCGAGGCTGTAGAAAAGCGCCGTCAGCAAACCGAGTCGAAGCGTGGCGTCCGTGCGCTCGAACGCGCGCGCCCCGTAATTGTTGCCGATCATCGCCTGCAGCGCGTGGATCAGCCCGAGCAGGGGCAGGAAAACGAATGTCATGATCCGCGTGAGCAGCCCGAAGGCGGCGACCGTGGCTTCGTATCCGCTCGACCCGGCCAGCTGCAGCGCTGCGAATGTGGCCGCGGAACCGATTGCGATGCCCGCGAAGTTGAGGCTTTGCGGAGCGCCGAGCGCGAAAATGGATCGCCAGCAGGATGTCCACGAGGTCCTGAAAAGAACCCTCGGCTTCAACTGACTGTCCGCGCGCAGCCGGAAGCCTGTGATCACCAGCAGCGACAGCAGCTGCGCCAGCGCGGTTCCGGCGGCGGTTCCCGCAACGCCGTAGTGCAAGACAACGACGAAAACGAAGTTCAGCGCGATGTTGAGCAGCGACACCAACAGGCTGACACCGGCCATTTGCATGACAAAGCCTTCACAGCGCAAGGCGTCCGACTGGATCGACAGGACGAACAGCAGTGGAGAGGTGCACACGGTGATCACCATGTAGGTGTAGGCCATGCCCGCAATTGCGTCGGAACCTTCGGCGGCGATGACGATGAGAGGGTATCCGACCACCGAAAAGACGGCGACGGTGAGAAAACCGATCCCGACCGACAGACCATGCGCGCCGGCAAAAACCCGTTGGGCGTCGGGGTATCGCCCGGCGCCGAGATGACGCGCCAGGATACTGGACATCCCGCTTGAAATCAGCGTCGCTGTCGCGACGAGGATCATGTAGGCGGGAAACATGAGCGAGACCGCGCTGAGCGCATCCGGTCCGACGAAACGGCCGAGAAAAAGCGCGTCGGCAACCGTCAGAAGGCCGTTCATGCTCATCACGACAATGATCGGAAGAGCGGTCTTTAACAGTGTCGGAACCAGCGGGCCATGCGTATAGAAATTTGTCCGGGACGTGTCGTTCGACATTCCGTTCTCCAGGTGCAGGCATTTCGCGGGAAGGGAAGTGCTCGCATTGCCACCTGAGCGAAACGCTACGGGGGAACGAAATTGTCTGAACCGGAACTTCACCACGACCGTTGGTCTGCGAGCGGCCGGCGTCCGGGGCCGCACTTCTGGTAGTCGACGACGGCCGCCGCGTCAAGCGGGCGGCCGCGGGCCGCAAAACGGAGGCGGGCCTGTCTTGACCTTGCCTGCGCGTCGTGGCACCTCTCGCGTCGCGCGGTGGAATGGCCTGCCGTGACACACCACATGCGGATGATAGTCATGTCGACGGACACATTGCCGGCGCATATGCGCCCGGAAAACTCATTTCAGGGACTGATCCTGACGCTTCAGCGCTTCTGGGCGGACCAGGGTTGCGTCGTGCTTCAGCCGTATGACATGGAAGTCGGTGCCGGAACGTTTCACCCGGCAACGACGCTGCGCTCCCTCGGCCCGCGTCCCTGGCGTGCGGCCTATGTTCAGCCGTCCCGGCGTCCGACGGATGGCCGCTACGGCGAAAACCCGAACAGGCTGCAGCACTACTACCAGTTCCAGGTGATCCTCAAACCGTCGCCGGCCGACCTGCAGGATCTCTACCTGAAATCTCTTTATGCCATCGGTCTCGATCCGAAACTTCATGACATCCGGTTTGTTGAAGACGACTGGGAAAGTCCGACGCTCGGGGCGTGGGGACTCGGCTGGGAGTGCTGGTGCGACGGCATGGAAGTCTCGCAGTTCACCTATTTTCAGCAGGTCGCCGGTTTCGAGTGTTCCCCGGTCTCCGGCGAACTCACCTACGGGCTCGAACGCCTGGCCATGTATATCCAGGGCGTCGATAACGTCTACGAACTGAATTACAACGGCATGGAAGGCGCGGACAAGGTCACCTATGGCGATGTCTTCCTTCAGGCCGAGCAGGAATATTCCCGCCACAACTTCGAGCATGCCGACACGGAAATGCTGTTCCGCCATTTCAAGGACGCGGAAACCGAATGCAAGGCGCTTTTGGACGCCGGGGCAAAGGCAAGAGACGAGGCCGGCGCGAGCGTCCACCAGGTCGTGCTCCCGGCTTATGACCAGTGCATCAAGGCCAGCCACGCCTTCAATCTACTGGACGCGCGCGGCGTCATTTCCGTGACCGAGCGCCAGAGCTACATTCTGCGCGTGCGCGAACTCGCCAAGGCCTGCGGAACCGCCTTTCTGGAAACGGAGGCAGGCGGCGTCGGTTATCACAACCAGGCCGCAGAGTAGCGCGATTACCCCTTGGAGAAGGGCCGCGCCGGGGTGTGGCTACGCCCAAGGCGCGGATTCAAGCTGACACATGTGGGTTAACGCCTGTTTGGTGGCCCGGACAGGATGACATGTCTGCCGACAGGCGATAGCCTCCGGATCGTTCTTGAAGGAGGATCCGCCCGTTGTCCTGGATAATTCTCGCGCTATTGATCGCGCTCTCCGTCTACGCGATTTTTCTCTACAACACGCTGGTCAAGAAACGGCAGATGGTCGAGGAGGGCTGGAGCGGCATCGACGTGCAGCTCAAGCGCCGCGCCAATCTCATTCCCAACCTGGTGGAAACCGTGAAGGGCTATGCCGGTCACGAACAGGAGACGCTCGACGCGGTGACGAAGCTGCGGGCCTCGGTCGGCTCAGTGCCGCGCGACGATGTCGCCGGGCGTGCCAAGGCCGAGGGCGCGCTGGGTCAGGCGCTGGGGCGCCTGTTCGCCGTCGCCGAGGCCTATCCCGACCTCAAGGCCAGCGAGAACTTTTCCGATCTTCACAATTCGCTGGACGAAATCGAAAACGCGATCCAGATGGCGCGCCGCTACTATAACGGCGCAGTGCGCGGCCTGAATGTTGCCGTGGAGAGTTTTCCCTCCAATCTCGTTGCCAACCAGTTCAAGTTCGAAAAGGCCGAGTATTTCGAGATCGAGGACGAAGCCGACCGGGCTGTGCCCAAGGTTGAATTCTAGGGTCAGAACCCAAGGGGGCATCTCCATGACGATGAGATCGGTTTTCATCGGGTTCCTGCTGGCGCTTTTGCTGTCGGCCGGGGCTGGATCCGCCTTTGCGGAAGAACGCATTCACCGGTTTGTCTCCAATGTCGAGGTCGCGGAAAGCGGCTTGCTGACCGTGACCGAGACCATTCGCGTCCGCGCGGAAGGAAACCAGATCAAGCGCGGGATCTACCGGGATTTTCCACTTCGGGCCGAAGGGCCGGACGGGCACACCTACCGGGTCGGGTTCAAGGTGCTTTCCGTTCTCCAGGACGGGAAGGAAGCCAGCTATTTTCAAAGAGCGAGCGGCGACGGTGTGCGGGTCTATATCGGCGAGGAGAACGTTTTTCTGCAGCCGGGCGGCTACACCTACACGATTGTTTACGAGACCGACCGCCAGATCCGGTTCTTCGATGACCACGACGAGGTTTACTGGAACGCGACCGGCAACGAATGGATCTTTCCGATCGACGAGGTCGTCGCACGTGTGATCCTGCCACCGGGAACACGCGCACTGGACTGGACAGCCTATACAGGTAGCTTCGGCGAAAGAGGCGGCGATTTCGATGCACGCATCGCCGAGGACGGCCGCGAGGTCATCTTCAGCACTACCCGGGGCCTGCGGCCCTACGAGGGACTGACCGTCGTGGTCGGGATGCCGAAGGGTGTTGTTGCCGCACCCACGGAAGCCGAACAGCTCGGATATTTTCTGGACGACTACCGCCCCGAACTCATCGGTGGTGCGGGTGTGCTGCTGGTGCTTTTCTACTACCTGATGGCCTGGCTGTTCGTCGGCCGGGATCCGGCAAGTGGCGTGGTCTATCCACGGTTCAAGGCGCCTGCCAATGTCTCCCCTGCGCTTGCCAGATACGTGTCAACACGCGGGTTCAGCGATGGCGGATGGGTTGCGCTCGCAGCGGCCAGCCTCAACCTTGCCGTCAAACACCGGCTTCGTTTCGACGAAAAGGACGGCGACGTGGTGCTGGAACTGTACGATGCGCTCGGCACCGACACGCGCGATTTGCCGAAGGGAGAGGCGGCTCTCGTCACCTATTTGAGCGGGCGCGGCTCGCCGCTTCCAGTCGACAAGAACAACGGTGGCGCGATCAAGGCGATGGGGAGCAAATTCCGGAGCGCGATCGAAAAGGAAAGCCGGGACGTCTTCTTCAGGAACAACCGGTCCTTCCTGGTGCCGGGCGCCATTTTGAGCATCGTGGTGATTATCGGGCTGTTCGCCTTCGGCCAGATGCCGCCCGACCAGATGGAGTTCGCGTTTCTGTTCATGGTGCTGTCGATTTTCGCCGCAGCGTTCTCGGTGAACATCGGCAAGGCCGTCTTCCGCATTCCCAACATGCAGCTCAGGATGGCGCTGATTTTCCTGTTGTTCCTCGCCGCCATGGTTGGAACCGGTCTGGTGGCCAACAACATCTCCGGCGGGGTCTCGACATTGCCGGTCCTGCCGGTCGTAGCCGCTGCCCTCGTTGCGTTGAACGTGCTGTTCTTCTTTCTGCTCAGCGCACCGACTGCGCTGGGCCGGCAGGTGCTCGACGAGATCGAGGGCCTGAAACTTTACCTGTCTGTCGCTGAGCAGGAACGGCTCAACATGGCCGAAGCGCCGGACATGACCACCGTGCATTTCGAGGAACTGCTTCCCTATGCGGTGGCACTCGGCGTTGAAAAGCCGTGGTCCAATGCGTTCCAGGGCTGGCTCTCGACCGCGGCCGGAGCTGCGGCCGCCGCGAGCTATCATCCGAACTGGTACAGCGGGCGCACCTTCGATGCGCACCATGTCTCGCATTCGCTGTCCAACACAACGAGCGCGATGGCCCAGTCGTTCAGGTCGTCGCTACCCGTGCCGAAGTCTTCAAGCTCTGGCTTTTCCGGTGGGTCTTCAGGGGGATCTTCCGGCGGTGGTGGCGGCGGTGGCGGTGGCGGCGGCTGGTAGCGGCCGCGTCATCGGACCGAGCGCGCGGTCAGGCCACGTTGGAGTTTTCGGCGAACGGAAGACGGCCGCCGTCCTGCGCCGCCAGAAGGTCATCCGCATCCTCGGCCGAGACGGCCTTTGCATAAAGAAAGCCCTGGCCGTAGTGACAGCCGTTTGAGCTCAGCGCGGAGTGCACGGCATCGTTCTCGATGCCTTCGGCCACCGCGTCGATTTCCAGTCCCTTCGAAAGGACGAGCACCGCTTCCACGATCGCGGCGCATTGTTTGTCGGTCAGCATGCGTTCGGTAAACGACTTGTCGATCTTGACCTTCTTGATCGGAAAGTCCCGGAGGTAGCTCAGCGAGGAGTGACCTGCGCCGAAATCGTCCAGCGCGATCGTGATGCCGGTGGCGGTCAACTCGTCCAGAATGCGTCTTGCCGCTTCCGGGTTCTTGACCAGCGAAGTCTCGGTGATCTCCAGAACGAGCCGCTCGCAAGGATAGCCGTAGGTTCCCAGGATCGTCTTGATCTGGTCCGGCAAGGCCGGATCCTGCAGCTGGACCGGCGACAGGTTGAAGGAGAGGTAGAGCTCTTCCGGCCATTTCGCCGCGGTCTCGCAGGCTTTTGCCAGCAGGTGGCGCGTCAGTTCGGAAATGATGCCGCAGTCTTCGGCGATCGGAATGAATTGCAGCGGCGGCACGTTGCCGAAGTCGCTGTCGGTCCAGCGTGCAAGCGCCTCGAAGCCCGCGATGCGTCCCGTGTTCATGTCCAGGATGGGCTGGTAGTGGACCTTGACGTCCTCGACTTCGATAGCCCGTCTCAGCCGTTGCTCCAGGAGCGTCCTGTGCAGGATCGAGGCATCCATGTCGACTTCAAAGAAGCGATAGGTCGAGCGCCCGGAAGACTTGGCCCTGTAAAGGGCAATGTCCGCGCGTCGCAGAAGTTCCGTGATGGCATGGCCGTCATGCGGATAAAGGGAGATCCCGATACCGGACCCGATCGAGATCTGGCGTTCGCCGATTTCGAACCGGTCGCTGATGCGTGTCAGCAGGCGGCGTGCGAAACCCGAGGCCTCGCTCTTGTCCGAGAAGACAGGCGACACGATCGCGAATTCATCGCCGCCGAGCCGCGCGACGATGCCGTCGTTGCCGACCGTTTCGGCAAGCCGCTCTGCGAAGCTGCGCAGCAGGTTGTCGCCGAACGAATGCCCGTAGACGTCATTGATGGGTTTGAACCCGTCGAGGTCCAGCATCATGATTGCGCGGAAGCTGCCGTCCTTCACGTTGCGGCTGAGATCCGAAAAGGCCTCAAGCAGGCGGCGGCGGTTCGGAAGGCCGGTCAGCGCGTCATGCTGGGCCAGGGCCAGGGCCTTGGAATGTTCCGACGAACGGGCACTCAGTTCGCTGCGCAGCTTGCGTGTCACCCAGAGTCCGTAGATGAGCCCGATCAGGGCGAAGAACAGGAAAACGGCTGCGGCAGCGTCATAAAGCAGGTGACCGTCACCTGAGTGGCTGTCTTCCAGCAAGTGGGGAATGAAGACGAAGACCGCAAAACTGAGGATCGCCGCGACGAAAATCGCGGCAAGTGAGCGTGCCAAGATGCGGACGCCTGCGGCTTCCTGATTGATCACTATCTCGTCCTGATACTTCGTACTGCTTTACCAAGTGAGGAGTGTCGCAGGTATTTCTTGAAGAAGAGTGAAGCAAGACTATGATTTGCTACTGCTATTTTTGTCGATGGCGGCGTTGCCGGGAAAGCTGGAAAAGGGGTGACAAGCGCACGTTGAGTTGCTAACGGACGCACAGCTGTTTCCGGAAGTCTCCTTCCAAACCCGAAGGCGTAAAACTCCATGCCCGATCTTCTGCTTGAACTCTTCAGCGAAGAAATTCCGGCCCGCATGCAACGCAAGGCGGCCGAAGACCTGAAAACGCTTGTTACCAATGCTCTGGTGGAGGCCGGTCTGCCCTATGAAGGGGCAAAGGCATTCGCAACCCCGCGCCGTCTGGCGCTGCATGTCGCAGGTGTTCCGGCAGGATCTGCCGCGACCCGAGAGGAACGAAAGGGGCCGCGCGTCGGAGCGCCGGACAAGGCGGTTGAAGGGTTTCTGCGCGGAGCGGGACTTTCCTCGGTCGAAGAAGCAAGCATCCAGAGCGATCCGAAAAAGGGTGATTTCTACGTCGCGGTCATAGAGAAACCGGGCCGGTCCGCAATTGATATCATTGCCGAATTCATGCCAGGCATCCTGCGCGGGTTTCCCTGGCCGAAGTCCATGCGCTGGGGCTCGACAGCGACGCGCTGGGTACGTCCGCTGCACTCCATCGTCGCGACATTCGGGCCCGAAACCGAGGAGCCGGACGTCATTTCGTTCGAGTTCGACGGTATCAGATCCGGGCAGATCACGCGCGGCCACAGGTTTCTCGCCGACGAGGCCTTCGAGGTCCGGCGCTTCGATGACTATGCGACCGGGCTGGAAAAACACAAGGTTGTCCTGGATGCGGACCGGCGCAAGGACATGATCCTGAACGATGCCAAGGACCGTGCGCTGGCGCTGGGTCTGGAACTGGTCGAGGACCCTGGCCTGCTCGAGGAGGTCGCGGGCCTGGTCGAGTGGCCGGTCGTGCTGACCGGCAGCTTCGACGAGGACTTCCTGTCGATCCCGGACGAGTGCATTCAGCTTACGATCCGCGTCAACCAGAAGTGTTTCGTTCTCAAAGACCCGGCAAGCGGGCGTCTGGCCAACAGGTTCGTTCTGGTTTCCAACATCGTCGCTGAAGATGGCGGCAAGCTGATCGTCGCCGGAAACGAAAAAGTCATCCGCGCGCGCCTGTCCGACGCCCGCTTCTTCTGGGATACGGACCTGAAGGGAAAGCTCTCCGACAACCTGCCCAGGCTGGACGAGGTAAAGTTTCACGAAAAGCTCGGCAGCGTCGGCGCCCGCATCGAGAGGCTTGTCGCGTTGTCATCGGACCTTGCCCCGGTCGTCGGTGCGGACACTGCCAAGGCGGAACGGGCCGCCGGACTGGCAAAGGCCGACCTTGTGTCCAACATGGTGTTCGAATTTCCCGAGCTGCAGGGTCTGATGGGCCGCTACTACGCCGCCGCCCAGGGCGAGGACGCGTCCGTCGCGCTCGCCATTGAAGAGCACTACAAGCCGCAGGGGCCGAGCGACAGCGTGCCGTCGGACCCGGTCGCCGTCAGCGTCGCGCTTGCCGAAAAGCTGGACCTTCTGGCGGGCTTCTGGGCGATTGACGAAAAACCGACCGGATCCAAGGATCCCTATGCGCTCAGGCGGGCCGCACTGGGCGTGATCCGGATCGTTCTGGAGAACGAACTTCGGCTTCGGCTCGGAGCCCCGATCCTGAAGGCGCTCGGCCCCATCGATGTCCCGATTGAAGACGCCGACGCACTTGTCGACGATCTTCTCTCCTTCTTTGGCGACCGCCTGAAGGTTCACCTCAAGGACGAGGGCGCTCGCCACGACCTGATCGACGCGGTGTTCGCGCTGGACGGCCAGGACGACCTTCTCATGGTGGTCAAACGTGTTGAAGCGCTGGGCAATTTCGTGTCCTCCGATGACGGCGCCAATCTGCTTGCCGGCTACAAGCGCGCCGTCAACATCCTGAGGGCGGAAGAAAAGAAGGACGGGTCTGCGGTCTCGGGCCGCCCGCATGCGGATCACCTGCGCGAACAGGCGGAAATCGATCTTGCGGCCGCCATCGATACGGCCCGTGCCGAAGCGGCCGATGCGGTCGCGGAAGAGAATTTCGAGGGCGCCATGGAAGCCCTGTCGAAATTGCGCGCGCCGGTCGACCGCTTCTTCGAAGACATCCTCGTCAACGCCGAGGAGCCGGCCCTGCGCACCAATCGCCTGCAGTTGCTGGCGGAAATCCGGGATGCGACCCATGTCGTCGCGGACTTTTCAAAGGTTGCAGGGTGAAGTCCGTTCTGGAGGCGTTTGAGCGGGGCGGGGCGTACACGGGAGGAAAACCGCATTGACCGTTGACGTGCGCACCGCGCTGAGTTCGGACGCGGACCAGATGGCGGAGCTGATCAATCGGATCATCGCGATCGGCGGCACGACAGCCTATCGCACGCCCTTTGACGGCCGGAAGATCATCAGCGAATTCATCGGCCCCGAGCTTGCGATCTGTTGTCATGTCGCGGTTGAGACCGGAACGGTCTGCGGCTTCCAGGCGCTTTTGTGGAGCGACCCTTCCTGGCCGGGCGAAGACCGCTTGCCGTCCGATTGGGCGGTGATCGCCACCTATGTCGATCCGGAAACGCACGGCAAGGGGATAGGCCGCGCGCTTTTTGCGCGCACCGCCGCCGCGGCAGCGGACGCCGGTGTCAGCGCGATCGATGCCACGATCCGCAGGGAGAACACCGGCGGGTTGTCCTATTATGCGCGCATGGGCTTCGAGGACTACCGGTCCGGCGAAGAAACCGTTTCCAAGAAATACACACCCGTTTGAGCCTTGCGCATATCCGGATCAAGATGGCAACGCACGGCCTGTCAGGTGCGGTGCCAACGCGCTCCGCGAACGCACTTTCGCGTGATAAGGCCCGGGAATAGTGCTCAGCGCCTCCACAAGAGCATTGCATGCCTTGCGCAACAGTCTATGTAGGGAGACGAAATAACAAGAAGCAGGTATATGTGCGATCTAGATGATGTCCCTGGCGCGAAGCCGGAAATCCGTGCGCCGCGTGACTGGGTGGCTATTCTCGCGCAATACCGCGAGCCGAGCACGTTGCGAAGTTCCTTCGAGCTTGGCGTTACAGTCAGTTCATTCCTGCTGTTGTGGATTTTGGCCTGGGTGTCGTTGGACATCAGTTACTGGCTCACCGCGGCGATCGCCCTGATCAACGCTGCTTTTCTGGTTCGGCTGTTCGCCATTCAGCACGACTGCGGACATGGGTCCTTTCTCAGGAACCGAACCGTGAGCGATTGGCTCGGCAGGGCGATAGGCGTTCTGACGCTGACGCCCTACGACGTTTGGCGGCGGACCCACGCGACGCATCACAGTACGTCGGGAAATCTGGGAAAACGTGGATTTGGCGACATTCATACGTTGACGGTCGCGGAATACAGGGCGATGACGCCACGCAGCAGGATGTGGTACCGGCTCTATCGGTCTCCTCTCGTGCTGTTTGGCCTTGGGCCGTTCTACACGTTCTTCCTCGAGAACCGCTTGCCGATCGGCTACATGACGCATGCCCGATACTGGGTTTATGCCATGTTCACCAATCTCGCGATCTTCGCTGCCCTGGCGCTTATCCTGATTTTTGGTGGCTGGATGCCGATCTTGCTGATCTTCTTGCCAACGACGCTTCTCGCGGCGACGCTGGGTGTTTGGTTGTTTTACGTGCAACATCAGTTCGAGTGGACCCACTGGGACACGGACGAGGACTGGCAACTGCATGATGCCGCTCTTCATGGCAGCTCTCACTATGTTTTGCCGTCGGTCTTGCAATGGTCGAGTGCCAATATCGGCATTCATCACGTGCATCATCTGAACAGCCGGATCCCGTTTTATCGGCTGCCGGAGGTGCTTCGCGATCACAAGGAATTGGCGGATCGCAACCGAATGACGATCAGCCAGAGCCTTGCCAGCGTCCGGCTTCATCTGTGGGATGAGAACTCCAGGCGATTGTTGTCGTTTTCCGAAGCAAGACCCTTGCTTGGCTAGGCCCATGTAAAGCCGTATTTCCCCGTCGCGTGGTCGTGGTATTCCGGACACGACTTACGATTTTCGTCACTCCGCAGGCTGCTGCGTCAGACGTGGCACGGGACGTTCCTGGATCGGCCAGTGAATGATCGCCGCCAGGACACCGAGCACGATACCGCACCACCAGATCGCATCGTAGGACCCCGTGTCGTCATAGAGCTTGCCGCCGAGCCACACCCCCAGAAATGCGCCGATCTGGTGCGACAGGAAAACGAAGCCGAACAGGGTCGCCATGTACCGCGGTCCGAACATGACCGCGACGAGCCCCGAGGTCAGCGGGATGGTCGACAGCCAGAGTAGTCCCATCACGGCGGAAAAGATAAGCACCGTTGCCGGTGTGATCGGCAGCATGATGAAGGCCAGAATGGCGATGGACCGTCCCAGATAGATCAGCGACAGCAGGATCGGCTTTGAGTAGCGGCCGCCGCCATACCCCGAAGCGAGCGACCCGACGATATTGAACAGCCCGATAAGCGCGATCGCCCAGGCACCCCAACTCAGATCAAGCCCCGAATCGACGATGAAAGGGGGAAGGTGAACGGTGATGAAGGCGACGTGAAAGCCGCAGACGAAGAAACCGATCGTCAGAAGGATGAAGCCTCTTGTCCCGAAGGCTTCGGCAATTGCGTCCGTGAGTTTCTGGTCGCCTGTCTGCGCCGTTTCGGCGGTCTGCTGCGGTTTGCCGCGCAGGGCCACCGCAAGCAGGGGCACGAGCGCGACGAGACCGGCGAAGATGATCAGCGTCTGCTGCCAGCCGACATTGGCAAGCAGCGCGCCGCCAAGCGGGGCGAACAGGAACTGCCCGAGCGAACCGGAGGCGGTCCCGATCCCGAACGCGAGCGAGCGCTGCTCTGCCGAAACGCTCCTTCCAAAGGCTGCCAATACAAGGGAAAACGACGAAAAGGATATGCCGAGCCCGATGAGGACACCTGCCGAGATATGCAGGGCAACGGCGCTTTGCGCGTCGACCATGAGCAGGAGGCCTGCCACGTAGAGCACGGAGCCGAATGTCATCGTCTTCCATGTGCCGTAGCGGTCGGCCATCATTCCGGCGAACGGTTGTCCGATCCCCCAGACGAGGTTCTGGATGGCAATGGCGAGCGCAAAGATCTCCCGGCTCCAGTCCCTGGCGTCCGTCATCGGCTGGAAAAACAGTCCCATTGCCGAACGGGGCCCGAAGGAAATAAGCGCAATCAGGCATCCGCAGATGATGATGAGCGGGATGTTCGGGCCTTGTCTGACATGCGCGGATGGGGCGGTCATCGGAAACCTCTTAGTGGAGCCGACGACAAGATAGCTGGATAATGGAGATCGTAAAACGTGTATTTTTGATCAATGGATCAAAATACGGAATGGATTTGTAACAAAGGCAGATCGGCATCGGACCGGCCCGGATTTCGATTAGCTGGCTACCAAAGTGGCGAAGAATTGTTGTTCAAGGCATTGAAATCAAAATGGGAAAGTGAAAAAGACGGAAAAATTGGCTGAAAGTGATGGATTTTTGGTCACGATGGGATTATATAAACTCTGAACGAGCAAAAGGGTCTGGGCCGCAGTGCCCGTTTTCTTTTGCGAGATATATGCTCAACTTGAGTATAATAATCCGTGAGCTGAAAGTTCTTGTTCAGCCTGCTTACAGGAGGGGCGCCATGTCTGTTGCCCAAAAAGCCTTTGAGGTTTCCGAACCGATCACGCCCGGTCTGACCGCGCTTGAGCGCTATGGACGCGTGGACCGGCCGGACCTGAGCTACACACCTGAGATCGCGGAGGCGACCGCGCCGATCTACGAAAAGGTCAAGCATATCATTCCGGCCATCGAATGGGCGGCGCTTGCACCGACGGTCCACGCGATCAACAAGCTGAAAAAAGAGCGCAACGCGGTGATCCTGGCGCATAACTACATGACGCCGGACATCTATCACGGCGTGGCTGACATTGTCGGTGACAGCCTGCAGCTCGCGATCGAGGCGACGCGCACGGATGCCGAGGTGATCGTTCAGTGCGGCGTGCACTTCATGGCCGAAACCTCCAAGATCCTCAGCCCGGAGAAAACGGTTCTGATCCCGGACATGCGTGCCGGCTGTTCGCTTGCCGAATCCATCACCGGTGCCGATGTCCGTGCGCTGCGTGAGCGCAATCCGGGTGTTCCGATCATCACCTATGTCAACACCTCTGCGGACGTTAAGGCGGAGTGCGATATCTGCTGCACGTCCTCCAACGCGTTGCAGGTCGTCGAAAGCTTCGGCGTCGACAGGGTCTTCCTGATCCCGGACAAATATCTTGCCGCCAATGTCGGCAACAAGACGGACGTCGAAGTGCTCGTCTGGGACGGGGCCTGCGAGGTGCATGAGCGCTTCACCGCCGAAGAATTGCGCGACTACCGCAAGATCGAACCGGACGTGAAGATCATCGCGCATCCGGAATGTCCGCCGGAAGTGGTTGCGGAAGCCGACTTCGCAGGTTCGACCGCGCACATGATCAACTGGGTCAAGACCAAGCGTCCCGAAAAGGTCATGATGGTCACCGAGTGTTCCATGGCGGACAATGTTGCCAGCGAGACGCCGGGTGTGGACTACATCCGCCCGTGCAACCTGTGCCCGCACATGAAGCGCATCACGCTCGGCAAGATCCTCGACAGCCTTGTCGACATGAAGGAAGAGGTCATCGTGGATCCGGCTGTCGCGGAGCGCGCGCGCACGGCTGTCGAGCGGATGATCAACTTGAAAATCTGACCGGCTTTGGTCTAAACCGCGCAAAGCATCGTTTTCGGGCCGCCCAACCTGTTGCGGCCCGGAGACCCTTCGGGGGCAATGCCCCATTCGTTCCGGGAAGAAACCAATGGCCGTGTCCGTTGAGGATTTCGCACCTGCCTATATCGGCGAGGATGTGGATGATGTCGTCATTCTTGGAGGCGGGCTCGCGGGTCTGTTCTGCGCACTCAAGCTCAGCCCGAGGCCGGTCACCGTCATCACGAACGCACCGATCGGCCAGGGGGCATCATCCGCCTGGGCCCAGGGTGGCATTGCTGCCGCCATTTCGGAACAGGACTCCGTCGAACAGCACCGCGACGACACGCTGGCGGCTGGGTGCGGTATCTGCGAGCCGAAGATTGTCGAACAGATGACCCGCGAGGGCACGGACAGGGTCCACGATCTCCTGTCCTACGGAGTGCCCTTCGACCAGGATCTGGAAGGCCGTCTGCAGCTGTCGCGGGAAGCCGCGCATTCCGAAAGCCGCGTCGTGCGTGTCCGCGGCGACATGGCCGGCCGCGCCATCATGGATGCGCTGATCTCCGAAGTTCGCAAGACACCCTCCATCCGCGTTCTGGAAGGCTATCTTGGTGAAAGTTTCCTGGGGGAGGGAAGGTACGTTACCGGCGTTCTTGTCCGCAAACGAGGTGGGATCACGCGTCTCGCCTTTCCGGCCAAGGCGGTGGTTCTGGCATCCGGTGGCGTCGGTCACCTCTATGGACTGACCACCAACCCGCCCGAGGCGAACGGTCACGGGCTGGCAATGGCGGCGCGGGCCGGTGCCGTCATTGCGGATGCCGAATTCGTTCAGTTTCACCCGACCGCGCTTGACGTCGGCAAGGACCCGACCCCGCTGGCGACCGAGGCGCTTCGCGGAGAGGGCGCCCTGCTTGTCAACGGCGCAGGCGAGCGCTTCATGGAAGGCGTTCATCCCGATCTGGAACTTGCGCCGCGCGACATCGTCGCCCGCGCGATCTACCGGGAGATCCAGGCGGGGCAGGGGGCGTTTCTCGATTGCCGCGAAACGATCGGCTCCAAGTTCAAGGAAGAATTCCCGACCGTCTACCGGGCGGCGACGGGGGCGGGCATCGACCCGGAGAAAGACCTGATACCGGTCGCGCCGGCAGAGCACTACCACATGGGCGGCGTGCTGACCGACGCGAACGGCCGAACCTCCCTTGATGGTCTCTGGGCGGCCGGGGAGGTCGCGTCGACCGGTGCGCATGGCGCAAACAGGCTTGCCTCTAATTCCTTGCTCGAGGCGGTGGTCTTTGCGGCACGCATTGCCGAAGACATCCAGGGCCTCATGCCGACGCCGCGCAGCGCGTTCTGGAACACCATGGACGATGCGCCCGGTCTGCCGAGCCAGCGCAACGTCGAGGAACGCGAGGCAATCAGCACGCTCCGCGCCACGCTGTCCAGAAACGTCGGCGTCTTGCGCGATGCTGCCGGACTGAAGACTGCTCTGGCCGACATTGCGGGTGCGGAAAGCATCTGCGTGCGCCAATCGATCAGGAACATGATGATTACCGGCAGGATCATCGCGGCGTCCGCGCTCAAGCGGGAGGAGAGCCGCGGCGGCCATTTCCGGAACGACTTCCCGGAGGCCAATCCGGCCATGGCCAGACGGTCGTACACCACCTTGAAAGACGTCGACGCGATTGTTGCCGAAGCGTTGGAAACGGCGTGAGAGAGCGCATCGGCATGACTGAAAATCGACTTCCCGAGTTGCCCCGGCTCATGATCGACGACGCTGTGAAAGCCGCCCTCCTGGAAGACTGGGGACGGGCCGGTGATATCACCAGCCAGGCGACACTGCCGTCAGACGCGCGTGCGGTTGCCCGCATCGCTTCGCGCAAGACCGGCGTTCTGGCAGGGCTGCAATTTGCAGAGAGCGCTTTCAGGCAAACAGACGCGGCGCTCTCCTTCGAGGCGCTGAAACGGGACGGGGACCCGCTGGCACCCGGGGACACGGTTGCGCGCATAAAGGGCCCCGCGCGGGCGCTCCTCGGCGCTGAGCGCGTTGCGCTCAATTTCCTGGGGCATCTGTCGGGAATCGCCACGGCAACCGGGCGCTTTGCCACGCAGATCTCCCATACGAAAGCGAAGATTGTCTGTACGCGCAAGACGACACCGGGGCTTCGTGCGTTTGAAAAATACGCCGTCAAATGCGGTGGTGGTGCCAATCACAGGTTCGGGCTCGATGATGCAATCCTCATCAAGGACAATCACATCGCGGTCGCCGGTGGTGTACGCAAGGCGATTGAAGCGGCAAAGGCCTTCGCCGGTCATCTCGTGAAGGTGGAGGTGGAAGTCGACACGCTGGAGCAGCTGAAAGAGGCGCTCGATGCAGGGCCGGATGTCGTCATGCTCGACAACATGAGCCCCGAGACACTGCGCGAGGCTGTGGACCTCACGAGCGGGCGGGCGCTTCTGGAAGCCTCCGGGGGCATAGAGCTTGATACGGTCAAGGCAGTTGCCGAAGCCGGCGTCGATCTGATTTCCTCCGGCTGGATCACGCACTCGGCCCCGGTTCTCGACCTCGGGCTCGACATCGACATTCGCTAGAAAACGGCTAGATATTGATTGCCGGTGCGTCGCAAACTAGCGTGGCGGACAGGTTGTGGCGGCGAGAGTGCGTGGGAAGGCGATGAGCGAGCAGAAACCGGCGAATGACGGCGCGAACGAGTTTGATCTTGCACACCGGCTGACCCGTCTGGCGCAAGTGCCGATGCTGATCGGTCTGTCCGTCGGCATGGTGCTTTTTCTGATCACGTTTTTCGTCGATATCTACGACGCGGTCTCAACCTACGAGTTCCTGGACCGCAAGAAGACGATCCTGCTGATCCTCAATCTGCTCGATATGGTGTTCATCGCCAACCTCGTCGTCATGGTCGCGAACAACACCTACAACACGTTCCGGCTGAAATCCTCCGCCTATGGCGAGGGTTTCATCAAGGAAAGCGAACGCGCTTATCGCCGCATGAAGCATCGGATCGTGTCGACGATCGTCATCATCGCATCGATCCACGTCTTGAGTGAACTGCTGGAGTTTTCCCACGTCGACCCGCTCCAGGTCGCGGCGCTTCTGGGCTTTCACGTGGTGCTTCTGGCCACCTATGTGGTGACCAATGTCTTCAGGACAAACGACTGAGGAAATGCGAGGCTGTTAGTTCCAGCCGCCGGCATAGGTCTTGTAGAAGATGTGCAGCCCGACCTGTCCGCGTTTCGCCATCGATCTTGCCCAGCGCGGGTTGACATAGGTCGCATGGTAATGCGTCGAGGCATCGACCATCTTCAGGTATTGCTTGCCGTCTGACACTTCGCGCGCAAGCCGTTGGGCGGTCTTCCACGCACCCTTGCTCGAGATCCGGTCCTTGATGCCGTCGCAGGCAAACGAGAACTGGCAGCGGTTGCGCTTGTGCTTGTTCTGGTAGACCACGCCGCAGATGGAATTCGGATAGGACGGGTTTTTCACCCGGTTCAGAACGACCTGGGCAACGGCCACCTGGCCTTCCTCGGTTTCGCCGCGTGCTTCGAAATAGATGGCTTCGGCGAGGCAGCGCTGTTCCTTTTTGGAACCGACGGCAAGCGGAAGCGGTTTTTGCGCCCACCAGTGCGGGTTGTTCGGATCTTCGGGCGGCGGCAGCTCCTGCTCGTATTTGGCTGCGCCGAACAAGGCGTCGAACGGCTCCTTGGTTTCCTTCACGCTGTCCGGCGCATAGGCGGAAACGAGGGAAAAACTGGCTGCCGCGGCATTCCTGGCCATCATCACTTTTTGCAGGTCAAGCGGTCCTTCCTCAAGAAGGCCGTCCTTTCCGGCCTCGGCAAGGCGGCTGCTCTCCTTGGAGTCCAGCGGCTCGGGCTTGACGAAGGCAACCCGTGGCAGGTCCTCGTGTTTCTTTTCGTTGGAGATCAGGCTGGACATCGCATAGACGTTGCCGGCCGCCCGGTCGACCAGATGCCGGTCCGGTGCAACGGTGATCTTCCTGTTGCCCTTCGCGGACTTGTTCGTGGCAATCTCGTCGGGGATCTCGACCGGCCGTGCGCTCGCGACAACATCGCCGAGCCCGTAGAGGGGGCGCGCCTCGGTTCCCTTTTCGGCTGATGTCAGCGTCAGCACCGGTGCACTCGTGTAATCGGGCACCGCGGGTGTTCCGAGGGCAAGTTTCGGGCTGATCCTGGTGGTGAAATTCGCCGGTACGAGTGCCATCATCCAGCGCGGAGACTGGTCATGGCGTGCATTGATCAGGGCGAAGATGTCCTGATCGCCGATCGAGTCGCCGAGTCCGAAAAAAAGCAGCGGGCTCGCGGCGAGCGCGTATTTCAGACGGCGCAGGCGGACACGCGCCGGCGTCCTGCTCTGTGTCGCTTTCAGAAAAAGTTGCATTCCTACGCGGGATCCAGGGCCAAACATACGCAGCCAACTCCAACTCGTTTCACACCGTCCCGATGCGCCGGGCGATAAGCACTAACGCTCTGTAAACAGTGGCGCCGGAAATCAGGATGCAGGCTTAACCTTGAAAGAGCGTTAATGAACGCGAAATCGACCGGTATTCGCGACGTTTTTTCTGAGCGGAGCAAAATTATGGTTAATACGGCAAGGTGTTAGGTTGCGATCACGGATGCTTTACTACCGGAATTGCTTAAGAAGGTCTTAACGGCTGCCCAGCCGCAGGCCGGGTGCCGGGCGCTCGCTCATGAGCTGGTGCCGGAAGCGGAAGAGGGCCGCCGGCCGGCCGCCGGTCGCGGTCGAGGTTGCACCGGTCGGTTCGACGAGATCCGCATTTTCAACCAGCCGCCTGAAGTTCTGCTTGTGCAGATGCCGGCCCGAGATGGCTTCCACGGATGTCTGCAATTCCGTCAACGTGAACACTTCCGGCATGAGTTCGAAAATCACCGGTCGGTATTTCAGCTTGCCGCGCAGGCGCGTGATCGCCGTTGCCAGGACCCGCCTGTGGTCGAACCGCATCGCAACGCCGAGATAGGGCTGGTCCTTGCGCTCGAGCGCCGCCGGACGGCCGTCGCGCTTCGCTTCCGGGACAAGCCCGGCCTCGTAAAGCAATTCGTACCGCTCCAGGGCCCGTTCTTCGTCCCAGTGCGAGGCTTCCAGGCCGAAGGCGAGGCGCACCCGTTCCTGCCGGTCCAGCGGTTTGGGCGGTTCACCTTCCGGCGGCGGTTCCTGTGCCCAGGTCTCCAGCGCAGGCAGAATGTCGGTATCGAGCAAAGCGGGTCTGCCGGCGCGCCAGTCTTCCCAGGGAAAGTAGTCGTACCAGGATCGCCAGGCGGACTTGTGCCTTGCCAGCGTGTTTTCGGAATCAGCTGTCTGACGGGTCAGCGCGAGATAGCCGACCGACACCACGTGCGGTCCCTCGTCACCCGACACCCGGTGCCGTCCGCGATCACCGAATGTATAGAGCTGCTCCACATATCCGAGGCGCAGGGCCGTCTGGCTTTCCACCCAGGATCTCAGGCCGATCTCGATTGTCCTGTGATGGATCGGATCGAACGGGCCGTAGGGCAGGCTGTCGAGTTCGCCGTTGTTCTCGTCATTGACGTGAACGATCTGCGGCAGCCCGTCCGAAACGGACACGACGACCGCGTTCAATCCGATCTCGATACTGGCGTGCCTGTTCGGCATGAAGGCTCCCTGTATTGGTTCCTTAATCGAGCGGCATGATGAATGGAGTGCCTTCGAAGGCATTGGCACCGCGGCCGATGCCCCGTATGGCGTCGATCATGCGCCCGTCGCGGCCGAGCAGCTTGTCAGCCATGGCGACGAGGCGGGCGTTCGGTGTCGCGGACGCCGAGTTTTCACGCAACAACGTCGCGAGCCGGTATTCGTCCGCCTCCGGATTGAGAGCACAGGCGGCGACATAGGCCCCTGCCGTCGAGCGGCTGATGCCTGCCCAGCAATGGATCACCAGCGGTGCGCTCCTGTCCCAGTCCTCGACAAAGGCGACAAGGTCCTCGATGTGTTTCTCATTGGGCGGTGTGAGGCCCGCAATCTGTTCGACAATGTCGTTGAAGGCGAGGAAGAGATGCCTGTCGGGCAGGACGCCTTCGGGCGTCGGAACATCCATTTCCGCGTTGATCAGCGTGATGATGGACTTCGCGCCGGTCGACGCGACGGTTTCGTTCAGTTTGGAAAGAGAGCACACGTGCAGCATGACGGGACCACAGTTATCGTTTCATTTTGTAAATTAGGGTCATTCGCAGGCAAGGTCACGCCTTTGCGTGACTGCTTTTTCCGTTGTTCCCAGCTTCACGCAGCTTTTCGATCTCATCGAAGCGCTTCAGGAACATCTCCTGGGCCACGGCAACGGACATGGGCTCAAGACCGTAACGAAGGGTGCCTTCGCTTGTTGCCGCCAGACCGGTCGGCCGGCCGAAAATCCGGGCGGCTTCCTCCTCGTCGAAGCCGGCCAGTTCGACGGCTTCGTAATAGGCGCAGATGATGTCTGCCCGCTTTGCCAGTTTCTTGATCGTCTGCGGGATCTCCGCGGGCAGTCCGAAACGAAGATGGATCGCCGCCTGCAGGCGTGCTTCCACGGCTTTGTAGGCTTCACCGATCACCGCCTTGAACGGGGAAATCATGTCCCCGATGACATATTCGGGTGCGTCATGCAGCAGCACGGCCTGGCGCCAGTCCGGCGAGAGGTCCGGTTTCAGCTTCAGGGCGATCTCCTCGACGACCAGGCAGTGCTCTGCCACGGAAAACGCATGGTCTCCGTGCGTCTGACCATTCCAGCGGGCAACACGGGCCAGGCCGTGCGCAATGTCGGAAATCTCGACGTCAAGAGGCGAGGGGTCCAGCAGATTGAGGCGACGGCCTGACAACATGCGCTGCCAGGCGCGGGGAGGCTGATCGAGACGGGCGATAGGATTGGTTCCTTGATGAACTCGGGCGGTTTCAGGTCGGGTCGTTCTGTTCCGGAAGGGAGAAAGTCGCCCAGTCGGGTATGCGGACCTCAATCTCGACATCGCCGCAGTTGAGCGGGTTGCCGTTGTCCTTGGCCTGGGCAACCTTGTCAAGGCGCAGGAGCGCGAGCCCGACACTTTCACCCGCTTCCGATGCGATGGACGAGCCGAGTTCGCCGATGGTCTTTGCATCAGCCGTGACCGGTGTCCCCTTTTCGGGCAGCGCGCCGACGCCGTCGACAAGAACGAACCTCTTGCGTGCGGTCCCCCGGTGCTGAACCCGCGAGACCACCTCCTGCCCGACATAGCAGCCCTTTGTGAAGGAGACACCGCCCAGTTGATCGAGATCGGCGTCATGAGGGAAAATGTCCGAGTAGGAATAGTCTTTCAGTCCCTCCGGAACACCCGTTGCAATGCGATGCCGTTCGTAACCGTCCAGGTCCGCCCCGGTTGCGTCTGCCTGACCGGCCATCGCGGCAACGGGCGCAATGATGCGCCGGCCGAGCAGCGGTGTCCGGGGGTCTGTCACGGCAACAAGAGCGCCGTCGATCTCCAGCGGGCCGTCCCAGACGGCGAAGACGCCCGTTTCCGCGCCCAGCAGTTCAAGATCGACCTTTGCTCTCAGTCTGTAGAAAGTGAGGCGCTTCAGGAGGTCCGCGGCCGCCTGGGCCGGGACGTCGGCGACATAGCCGTCGCCCGTCCTGTAGAGCAGGAAGTCGAACAGGATCTTGCCTTGCGGGGTCAGCAATGCGGCCGAAGACGCGCCATTTGCATCGGTCTCCTCGACGTCGGCTGTGACGAGATTCTGCAGAAAATGATGCGCGTCGTCCCCGGCGATCCGGATCAGGGCGCGATCGGTGAGATGGGCAATCTTGACGGACGGCAAGAGGGGCTCCTGGAACAGAGGTGTCGCGACGGATGTCTACCGGCGAAATAGTTCTTTTGAATGCTGACGACAAGGTCGGGATTTCGTCTCGCGCATCTGGTTCTTTTCCTGCCGCGCGCGTATAAGCCCGGTAGAAGGACAAGCCAGCCAGAGACTGCCGGAGGATATTCCATGAGCGAGACCTATGACCTGATCCTGAAGGGGGGCACCGTCGTCAATCAGGACGGGGAAGGTGGTCGCGATGTCGCCATCCGGGACGGACGGATCGCCGGGATCGGATCCTTTGATGCGTCGCAGGCGGGTGAAACGATCGACTGCACCGGACTGCATGTCCTGCCGGGGGTCATGGACACGCAGGTGCATTTCCGCGAACCGGGCCTCGACCACAAGGAAGACCTTGAAACGGGTTCCCGCGCAGCGGTGATGGGCGGTGTCACGACGGTCTTCGAAATGCCCAACACCAATCCGCTGACGACCGACGAGGGGGCTCTTGCAGACAAGGTCAGGCGCGGGCACCACCGCATGCATTGCGACTTCGCCTTCTGGGTCGGCGGGACGCGCGAAAACGTGAAGGACATTCCAGAACTTGAACGCCTTCCGGCAGCCGCCGGCATCAAGGTCTTCATGGGATCATCGACCGGTAATCTGCTCGTGGAAGACGATGACGGGGTACGCGATATTCTTTCCGTGACACGCCGCCGCGCGGCGTTCCATTCTGAAGACGAATTCCGCCTCCGGGACCGCCAGGGCGAGCGTATCGAGGGCGACCCGCGCTCTCACCCGGTCTGGCGGGATGTGACCACCGCCCTGCAATGCACGCAGCGCCTCGTCGGGATCGCGCGCGAAACGGGCGCGAAGATCCACATCCTGCACCTGTCGACCGCAGAAGAGGTCGACTACCTGATCGACCACAAGGATGTCGCCTCGATCGAGGTCACACCGCATCACCTGACCCTGACGGACGAGGCCTACGGACGTCTCGGAACCCTGGTGCAGATGAACCCGCCGGTGCGCGAACCGCGTCACTCGCAGCACCTTTGGTGGGGCCTTGAACAGGGGATCCTCGATATCTTCGGCTCTGACCACGCACCTCATCTTCTGGAAGAAAAGCAGAAGACCTATCCGGCGTCGCCATCCGGCATGACAGGGGTCCAGACACTCGTCCCCATCATGCTGGACCATGTCGGCAACGGACGCTTGAGCCTGGCAAGGTTTGTCGACATGACCAGTGCCGGGCCGGCACGCCTGTTCCAGACGGCGCGCAAGGGGCGCATTGCCGTCGGCTATGATGCCGACTTCACCGTCGTCGACCTCAAGCGGCGCGAAACCATCACCAACGACTGGATCGCCTCCAAATGCGGCTGGACGCCCTATGACGGCAAGGACGTCACAGGCTGGCCGGTCGGAACGATGGTCCGCGGCCGGCGGGTCATGTGGGAAGGCGAGCTGACCACGCCCTCGACGGGCGAGGCGGTCCTGTTTCAGGATGGCCTGAAAAAATAGCAGACAATTCAGCTGCCGGGACTTCAGGAAAGAGCGCACCGGGACGCGTGGATGACGCGCGACTCGGGTCTTGTGCGCGTGTCTGATAACCATCCGAACAATTTGTGATGTGTATAACAGCGCCGACTTGCCTAAAATGACAGGGTGGTATTGCAAACACGGGAAGGAAACCAACGGGTAACTGTGTTTCCTAACCCGATCTAAAAGGGTTTTGAGTAGAGTTTTCAGCGAGCTTCAGGGTTCAGCGTTAGAGAGCTCAGGGATGTCGTCAAAATGTTTCAGTTTATGCGTAAAGGCGGACTTGGCGTTCTTGTCACGGCCGCGATTTTTTCAGCCGGCGCCGTTTCCACGGCCGCCGCACGTGACACCGCAGCCGATACCGCCAAGGAAGCCGTCGACGAGACACCGCTTCACATGCTCGTGTCGATCGATGATCAGCAGATCAAGGTCTATCGCGGCCTGGACCTGATCGAGCAGTCTCCGATCTCGTCCGGAAAACGCGGCCACAGCACACCGACAGGCGTGTTCTCGATCCTTGAGAAGCGGCGCAAGCACTTTTCCAACCTGTACGACAACGCCCCGATGCCGTTCATGCAGCGCCTGACATGGTCGGGTATCGCGCTTCATGTCGGCAAGCTGCCTGGGTATCCGGCGTCGCACGGCTGCATTCGCCTGCCGCGCCCTTTCGCCAAGTCGCTCTACAAGATGACCAACCGGGGCATGCATGTGGTCGTGACCCGCGGCTCCGCCGCACCGCAGGCCGTCAGCCATGATGTCCTGCCGCAGCCTTTCGTGCCGGCCACGGAAGTCGCCAGCCTCTCCGGTTCGACGATTGACGCGGATCCGGCACTGCGTGGCGCGATCAGCCCGGCAACGCTGCGGGCGGCGCTTGAAATCGCGCAGCCCGAGAACCCGCATTTCGACCGTCCGCTGCGCATGATCATCACGCCGCGCAAGCAGCCGAACAAGATCAAGGTGCTGCAGAAGCTCCTGAACGAAATGGGCTACAATTCAGGCCCCGTCGACGGTGTCGTCGGCCGCAAGACCCGCGCCGCGATCGGCCTCTACCAGGAAGTCACCGATCAGCCGGTCACGGAGAAGGTGACGGACGCCCTGATTGCGCGGGTGCACTTGGATGCTGGCTACGAGAAGAGCCACAATGCGACCCTCCGCGTGCGGCGCAAGTTCAGGGACATCTATTCCGCACCGGTCTCCATCAAGCATCTGGAGCAGGAAATCGGCACCCATGTCTACACCGCGCTCGACTTCGAACAGGGTGAAGACAGCGTCGAGTGGATCGCGGTATCCGCGGAAGGCGACCGCGGCGGACCTTCGGATGACGTCCTGAACCGCATCGATATCCCGGAAAAGGTTGCACGCGATCTTTCCAGGATGCTGACGCCGGGAACCTCGCTGACGATCACCGACCGGAGCTTCAAGCGCAACACCGGTCTTGGCACGGACTTCGTCGTGATCACGCGCTGACGCCATTCCGGCAATCGCGATCGGAAATGAAAGCCCCCGCCTCCGCGGGGGTTTTTTATTGTCCGGATAACTCCGGTTTTTGGGCGCAGCGTCACCAAACTGTCGTCTCACTCACGTATCGGAAGGCTGTTTATTCGCGCGGCGACCCGGGAGAAAATCATGGCGCAGAGCACGCTCACAGCATCCAAGAAACGGCTCAACAATGCGGTTCACCGCTCGGACGCCGCCTCTCGGGAAGGAATATTGGAGCGTCTCTTCACCTTTGCGTTCAAGGGTCTGGTCTATCCGCAGATATGGGAAGACCCGGACGTGGACATGAAGGCGCTGCGCCTGACGCCGGACTCGCGCATGATCGCGATCGCCTCGGGCGGCTGCAACGTCATGTCCTATCTCACGGCAAACCCTGCGGAGATCACCGCCGTCGATCTCAACCGGGCCCATGTTGCGCTCGGGCGCCTGAAACTCGCCGCCGCAAGGCACTTTCCGAACTACGAGACGTTTTACCGGTTTTTCGGCGAAGCGGACGAAAAGGCCAATGTGGCGGCCTACAACCGGTTCCTGAAAGACAATCTCGACGCGGAAACCATCGCCTACTGGGAAGGCCGAGACGTTGCCAATTGGGGCCGCAAGCGGATCACGCTGTTTTCGCGCGATCTCTACCACCACGGTTTGCTCGGCTACTGTATCGGTGTCGGCCATCTCGTGGCCAGGCTCTACGGCATCGACCCCAAGCACATGGTCAAGACACGGTCGCTGGAAGAGCAGCGCACTTTCTTCGACACGGCCCTCGCGCCGCTCTTCGACAAGCGGCTCGTCCGCTGGGCGACCTCGAAGAAAATGTCGCTCTATGGTCTTGGCATTCCGCCCGCACAGTATGACGCGCTGGTCTCGGCAAATGCCGAGGGCGACATGTCAGCGGTCCTCAAGGATCGGCTTGAAAAGCTCGCCTGTGATTTCTCCATGAAGGACAACTACTTCGCCTGGCAGGCGTTCGGGCGCGGATATGCGCCCCGGGCCGGCGAATCGTCCGGTGAGTCCGGCCCGCTGCCGCCCTATCTGAAGCGGGCGCATTTCGAAGAAATCCGCGCCCGCGCCGGCCGCGTCCGCGTTCTCAATCGGAACTTTACCGAGCATCTCCAGTCGGCGGCGAGCAACAGCCTCGACGCCTATGTTCTGCTCGACGCACAGGACTGGATGACGGACGCGCAGCTGAACGCGCTCTGGTCGGAAATCACGCGAACGGCCAGGTCCGGCGCAAGAGTTGTTTTCCGCACTGCCGCTGCGCCCACCCTTCTTCCCGGGCGGGTCGCCGACGAGACGCTTGACTGCTGGACCTATGAAGAAGAGGAAAGCCTGGAACTGGGCCGGCAGGACCGTTCGTCCATCTATGGCGGCTTCCATCTTTATGTCTACAACGGCTGAGCGGTACCTGACATGAGCGGTGCGGTCGAAACGGCGAGGCTTATGGACGCTGTCTATCGGCGTCAGCGGCACATCTACGATGTCACGCGCAAGTATTATCTGCTGGGACGCGATCACCTGATCAGGGAACTGAGACCGCCGCGCGGCGGCGATGTGCTCGAACTGGGCTGCGGCACGGGGCGTAACCTGATCGCGGCAGCCAGGCTTTATCCCGAGGCCCGCTTCTACGGACTGGACATTTCCCGTCACATGCTGGAAACGGCAGAGAAGAACATTGCGACTGCGGGGCTGAGTGGCAGGATCACCTTGATCGAGGGCGACGCTGCAAATCCGTCCGCGACCGAAGGCCTGGGCGTTTCCGCATTCGATCGCGTGTTCTATTCCTACACACTCTCGATGATCCCCATCTGGCGGGAGGCGTTGCGGGCCGGGTCAGCCCGTCTGAAAGAGGGGGGGCGCATCCATGTCGTCGATTTCGGTCAGCAGCAGGGGCTGCCGCGCTGGTTCGCCAGGCTGCTCTTCTCGTGGCTTAAATCGTTCCACGTCACGCCCCGCGCCGAGCTTGAAAACGAGCTGGAGGCCCTGGCAGCCGGTTCGGGCTGCCGGCTCCGGTTCCGCCACCTTTATCGGGGCTATGCCGACTACGCCGAGCTGACCAGAACCTGATCCCCCCGAGTTGCCAAGGAGAATGCGTGTCGGTGCGTGCCCGGGCGGAGAGACTGTGCCTCCTCCTGGCTGCCGATACCGCGCACGTCCTGAATTTTACTGAGTTTTTTTGTGTTTTTGATCATGTTACGAAGAGTAACTCAAATAAAAAAGAGCGTATTTTTGATCTGAATTTGAGTGTCGGGGGAGCGATATGTCGGAAACTTACTATCTTATGGGAATGATCATGGATTTTCATTCCTCGAGCAAGGAAGACGGGTATTTTCTTTGTAGTGCGATCCTGTCAAACGGTGCCGGTGCACCGCCCAATCGCCACATGAACGATCAGGAGTCTTTCTTTGTCCAA
Source organism: Roseibium sp. (assembly GCF_965232425.1). Classification (GTDB taxonomy): domain Bacteria; phylum Pseudomonadota; class Alphaproteobacteria; order Rhizobiales; family Stappiaceae; genus Roseibium. The sequence continues at coordinate 777,649 of NZ_OZ246971.1, read as the reverse complement.
AAGGGGCAGATCGAATTCACGGTGGGAAACGAGACCATTCTTGCAGGGCAAGGCCAGTTTGTGAAAGTACCTCGCGGTGAAGTCCATTCGTTCCGCAACACGAGCGGTGAGGACGCGGAAATGCTGATCCTCAACGTTCCGGGTTCCATCCACGAAAACGTTTTCCGGACTTGCGGTACAAAACTGGCACCAGGGTCTCGAGAGTGGCCGAAACCTGAACCAGAACTCGATATGGCATGGGTTGCCCGGGTTTGCGCGGACGAAGGTCTGGAGATTGTCGGTTGATGCGTTCAGATCGACCCTGACCCGCGTTTCTTCGATGCGGCAGCGAGGCCGGTGTGCACTGCCTTATCAATCGCCGGCGACGAAATAGTGCAGCGTTCCGTCCGGGCCGATACCGACACGGTAGAAGGTCCAGGCTCCGAACTGCTCCATCTCCGCAAAATCGCCTGCCGTGATGATGCGGTACATCTCGACCTTCTGGTCGGGTGTCAGGCTGTCCAGCGGGTACCGGGCAAAATAGGGCCAGATGTACATTTCCTGCGGTGTGCCCACATCCACGTGGATGAAGCCGCTGTCGAGCGTGTCGGCAAGGATCGCGAGAATTTCAAAGCCTTCGCCATCGCCCGAGCTTTCCTTCAGAAACTCGATCGGGTCACCGATCTCCGTGAAGGAAAGTGTCGGCGGAAGCTCGTTGCTCTCCAGGATCATGCGGATGCGTTGCAGGTCACCGTATTCCGCGGCTTCTTTCAGCTGTGCATGCATGCGGGCAACCGGCTTCGGCAGAACGGCGGTGTTGTAAAGCACTTGCGGCGGCGCCAGTTCGGCCGGCGCGCTGGTGCTGTCCGGGGAAGGAGAGGGCGCAGTCTGCGGCACCTGGAGCTGATCGTCAGGGATCGGGGCTGTCCCGGAGCCGGTGTCCGGCGCAAGCTGAATGGTTTCGGTGGTCACGTTCTTGCCCATTCCCTGTGCCGGCAACAGGCAAAGCGCCAGGGCTGCAATCCAATAAACCTGCTTCATGGCAATCTCCCACGTCGAGACAAGATGACGTTTGCCCACCGGGGACATTCCTTAAACAATTCATGCAAGACTGCAAAGCGGGTGAAGGGAATTTCCCGTCCTTGTCAGGAAGGCCGCAGGCCGCTATCCAAAGGCCGTGTGCTTTTTTGCCAATGAGTCCTGACCCTTAGAAAAAAGGACCGGCCGTGACTGTTCTGGAATATGTGCTGATCGGCTTTTTCATCGGCATCGTGACCACCGCGCCCGTCGGTCCGGTCAACGTCATGGCGATCCAGCACGCCGTCAGAAGCGGGTTCAGCCACGGTGTTTTCGTCGGGCTGGGTGCCGTCGTCGCCGACACGATTTTCGCCGCCGCCGCCATTTTCGGGGTTTCGGCCGTCACCAACTTCATTGATGGTCAATTGCGGCTGATCGAGGTGGTCGGCGGGGCGCTGCTGATCATTTTCGGGTTTAAGATCTGGCATACGCACCCCCATCTGACGAAGGACGCCAATGACGCGGAATACAGCTATCTGGGCGACTCAACGGCTGCCTTTTTCATCGCGATCACCAATCCCGGGACAATATTCTTCTTCGCTTTCATTTTCGGCGCGCTTGGCAATTACCGACCGGAGCACGGCGATCATTTTGGCGCGCTGATGATGGTTGCGGGCGTCGCGGCCGGAGCGACGACCTGGTGGGTGTTTGTTTCCGCGCTCGTGTCGCATTTCAAGGCGAGGATCGATGATCAGTGGCTCGACCGGGTCAATCACATAGCCGGCGTCGCGCTGATCGCCTTCGGCGGCCTGATCTATCTCGATCTGGCGATCAACGGTCTCAGTCATGCCGCCGGTCATTGGGGTGTGAACCCATAAATGAAGCCATTTGGCGGCAGAAATTGCAAAATCTCGCGAGGAAGCGTGTGCAGAGCGGACTTTATGCCCGGTTAAGCGCGGTGACGCTGCGAGGTGAAGCCATTTTGCCGTCCTTCGGATTTGGCCGTTTTGACCATCTGCTTCGTCGCGAAAGGCTTGAAAATGAACCACATTTCCTGCGCTTCCGCTTCTCGCAGTTGGTCAAAACGATCCAAACCAAGTTGACTTCATTTATGGGGCCGTACCCCAGGGCCGCTGGATCAGTGTCTTCGGCACAAAAAAGGCCGGCTGTGCCGGCCCCTGGTCTTCTGGAGTTTCGGGTCTACTGCAGAACCCGGTTCACCGTGTAGTCGCCCTGCAGGATGCGGTCCGGCAGTCCTTCGGCAAGTTTTGCGACAGCATCCTCGCCATAGGCTGCCACAAGGTCGGCCAGGGCCGTGAACATGGCCGCATGCGCTACGGCGTCTGCATCGACACCATTGGCAATGGCCTCGGCCCAGGCATCGGAAATGAAGCCGAGCGCTGCGCGTCTGATATCTTCGTCTTCGGCAAACTCGGCATCCATGGCCGCTTCAGCATAATCGTCGTTTATCATTCGTTCCCTTACCGGTCTGTCCCGAACCCGTGGAGACAACTCCCGCGTGTCCCTCTCCCGAATCTCATTACCTGATCCTAGCACGGTGATCTGTGCTGATAAGCAACCGTGAACGCAAACTTAACGCCCACCCACAAATTTGATTCAAAAGGTTAACCAACTCGTAACGTTTGAGAGATTTCGACAGGATTATCGCCCGTAACGGCTTGTCACGTCGCCTATTATGGTCTCGCCTTCACGCAAATACTGTACCATTGCGATACGCGCGGCATCTGTACACTCCCTGTAAGCAACTGAGAATCCACGATAACCTTGATTAAATCGTTCGATGAACCTGCGCCGCCGATTTTCGTTAACCGTTTCTGCATCTAAAAAGTCCTCCATCTGGTCGCGCCAGCTTGGGGTATCGTTTTCGTTGCAGAGCGGCCGCAGAAAGTGAAGCGCGCCAAAGATCTCCGAAAGGCGCATGAGCTGCTGTTCATAGGGCGGCGCGTCGATGCCAGGCTGCTGTGCAAGCACAACCTGAACCGGCATCGCCAGCACGAACGCAGCGGCAAAAACCGTTCGCCGGATGAAATCGGAAATCTGACCGTTTCTCATGCGCGGATCATGCGCGCCACCGGTGAGCACTTCAAGCGCTACGGCGAAGTGATCCCAAGAATTGCCACATCCGGATGGAATGCGTGCGCCACAAAGGCGAACGTGACGTCGTGAACAAGGGGCGCTTGCCCGCCCGCTACGGTCTTGAAAGCTTCGACCGAGCCGATCGCCCGGCCGCGTCCCGTCTCGCGCTGATCGAGGACGGAGGCCTGCTCGCCGGCCCACCGCACGTCTATGCCGGTGGAAAGCGTCACTGGGCCGTTCGTTCGCACGTGTTCGAGTGCGACCGCAAATACGTCGTCATCGTCACGCACCACGACAACGCGTGCCATCGGGTTGATGCCGTCCGGCAGATCCCCCTGGAAAAACGGATAGGGGGCGGACCGGCTGTCATATCCGGCGTAAGGATTGGTGCCGTAACTGCGGGGTGAAAACGTGGGGCGTGCGAGCACGGCGCCTGCCGGATGTTCCTTCCGGAACGCCTCGAAGGCAGTGACCCGTGACGGGATCATTTTCAGCTCGCGGCCCGTATGCGTGCCGACAATTCCATCGCCGGTAAACTGCTGCCACCAGGTTTCGGTCTGCCGGTCATACATGACCAGGTCCGAGTTTCTCAACAGTCCCGTGGTGCCGAAGTCGAGCACCGTACCGTCGATGCGGCGGTCGAACACGACGGAGGAATTGCACAGCGGACAATAGGTCACCGAGACCGGGGTGTCACCGATCCGGTCGTTGACGATCTCGTGCCAGATCAGGATTTGCAGCGGATAGGCCTTGGCGGTTCCGTCCAGTTCCAGGAAAATCACCGGTTCGTTGTTCTGAAGCCAGTCGATCTCATCGGCCGGCTGAAAGCGCGGCGCGTCGATAGACGGTATCCCGTCCTTGGGCGGCCCCCCGGAAAAGATCGTTCCCAAATCGACCGAATGGATAGAAAAGTCGGTCGAAAAACCCGCCTGGCGCCAGTGGTCAGGGTTCGCATGCGCCGGAGAAAGCAGCGTGAGAAGCGAAAAGACCAGGAATCCGCTTATGGCCAGAAGTAACATCCATATATGCTGGATCTGCATGCGTGCCTCCGTTCGACGATCGCGGAGGCATTTTCGCCCGGCGCACCCGAAATCGGGAAATCACGGTTCCGCAAACCTGTGTGAAGGTTGAGCGAGGACGGCTCAGAGCGGCAGGTGCCGGCGGATGCGCTCCGGTGTGCCGGGCGTCGTCTGCCGGTCGTCGAGATCTTCCGGACGGACCCAGTCGGTCTCGCTCGCATCGTCCGCCGCGACCGCTTCTCCGGATCTGAGGGCACCACAGAAGACCGTGAGTATGAAATGGGTCAGAACCTTGCCGTTTTCGTCGAACTGAATGGAATCAAACGTTTCCACCGGCTCGGACAGATCCGCCTCGACGCCGGTTTCTTCCCGAAGCTCCCGTTTCGCGGCCTCCAACAACGGTTCTCCCAGTTCGACGAGACCTCCCGGAAGGCTCCAATATCCCTTGAAAGGGTCTTTGCCACGTTTGATGAGCAGCACGCGGCCCCTGTCGTGACACAGGACGCTGACACCCACGCGCGGCGCATCCGGATAGAAACGGGACATGGACGGACTGGCTTTCGGATCGGGGTCGACAGGAAATCAGGCGAAGAGGGCGTCGATTTCAGCCTGTGCCGCGTCCCCTTCGTGCTGCGTTGCTTCCGGTTCAACATGACCGTGAATGACAGCCCCGGCAAGCGCAATCAGCGGCTTGATCTCGTGGGTCGCCTTGAAGGCAATGTCACCTGCAACGGAGGCCGCGTCGCCGCTCTGGCGCAGCTGTTCCTGAATTTCGCCGACGAGATCATTGATGCCGGAGACATGCGCTTCCAGATGTTCGCGAAGATAGGCAGGTGCAGCGTAATAGGCCCGGATGGCGAGTTGCTTGTCCTTGAACGTCGAGTTTTCGAAATGACCCTCATAGTCCAGCGGACCCCAGTCCAGAACATCGTCCGAACAGTCGGGCATATCAGGGAGCATTTCGAGAAGCATCATCACTTCGTTGAAGTGATTGAGGTAATCGGTGGCAAGTCCGGTCTGCGGATTGATGTTCGCCTGCTCCAGCCGTTCGGCGGCCAGATCTCCGGCGCCCAAAACTGGATCCAAACATTCCATACCGGCCCCCTGGTTATTGACTTCAGAAACAAGCTACTTCTTTTTTGTTTCCAATTGCCTAACTTTGGCTCAGTGAGCGGTGTTTAGGCAGAGACCAGCGCGAGCCACCGGCCGAACCGGACAGGAGAAACGCAATGTGCGGACGCCTTGCCCTAACGACACCACCGGATGCCGTGAGGGACTTTTTCAGCTACACGGATCAGCCGAACTTTCCGCCGCGCTACAACATCGCGCCGACACAGCCCATCGCGACCGTGCGCTACGAGTACAATGCGCGAAGGTTTCATCTCGTTCGCTGGGGGCTTATTCCGTCCTGGGTCAAGGACCCGGCCAGCTTTACCCTGCTGATCAATGCCAGGGCTGAAACGGCGGCCGAGAAGCCTTCTTTCCGCAATGCCATGCGCCATGGCCGCTGCCTCATTCCGGCATCGGGCTTTTACGAATGGCGCCGGACCGGAGACAGCAAGCAGGCCTTCTGGATCAAGCCTGCCGACGGCGACATCATGGCCTTTGCGGGCCTTTGGGAGACCTGGTCCGACCCTGACGGCGGTGACATGGACACAGGCGCCATTCTGACGATCGGATCGAACCGCATGATGTCGGGCATCCACCATCGCATGCCCGTCATCCTGAAGCCGGACCAGTTTGACACCTGGCTCGATACGGCGAATGTCGACAAGAAGGAAGCGGGCACGCTGCTGAAGCCGGTTGAAGACGACTATCTCGTGGCGACACCGGTCTCCAACCGGGTGAACAAGGTCGCGAATGACGACCCGGATATCCAGGCGCCGGTGACCCCGGAAGAAACCGGCGGGAATGCACAGGAGAGCCGGAAGGCCAAGCCAAAGCCTGACACCAGCCAGCTCGATCTGTTTTGATCCGCACCGCGTCATTTCCCGTGCAATGAGAAAGGCACCGGTGTAAGGCAGGGCGGACACGGATCGACAGGCAGCTGACAGACATGACCAGGGACGAAGACCAGGAAGCCGGCAACCCGGACAGCGCGGACGACGACGCGCTGGCCGAGGCCTATAATCGTGGCCTGGACCTCCAGAAATCCGGCGATTTCGCGGGAGCCGCGCAGGCGTTCCGGCAAGCTCTTGCCCTTGACCCGGACGACACCGGCGGCGTGAGCATCCGGCTGGCCGCCATGGGCGCTGAGACTTCGCCCGCCAAGATGCCGGACGCCTATGTCGCGACCCTGTTTGACCAGCATGCCGATGTCTTCGACGAGATCCTTGTCGATGAACTCGGCTATTGCGTCCCGTTGCTTCTGCGTGACCTTCTTGGCCGCCTGAATCTCTCGTCATTTGACCGTTTGCTCGACCTGGGCTGCGGAACGGGCCTGACGGGCATGGCGCTCCTCGATTGCACATCGCATCGAACCGGCGTTGATCTGTCGGAAAAGATCGTCGAACTCGCCTTTGACCGGGAGGCATACGACGACCTTTATGTCGGGGAGGCAGTGGAGTTTCTGCGCGAGTTCGAGGATGAAGACGGTCAAAGACCTGCCTGGGATCTGATCACCGCGACCGACGTGTTTCCGTATCTCGGCGCTGTCGAACCCTTCTTGAACGGCGCGGTGACGCGGCTCTCGCCCGGTGGCTGTCTGGCCTTTTCAACCGAGACGCTTCCGGATCCGGTCATGGGCGGCCAGCTCTACATGGTCGGACCGAAAAACCGGTTCGCGCAGGGCGAAGGCTATATTCGAACCGCGTTGTCATCTGCCGGCTTCGACATTCTCGCCATGGAACCGATAACGGTGCGGCTCGAGGAGGGCGAACCGGTCCCCGGTCACCTGCTGGTCGCCCGTCTGCGGGAGCGGCCGGACTAGGTCGGCTATTTCCTGAAATAGAACTCGCGCCGCAGGGCGGAGTTGTGCCAGGGAGACTGCGTTCCGCGCGTGGCATCGTAGACGTCTGCCTTGACCCGCTTCATCATGATCTCGATCTCGAGCCCCGGAGTTTCGATATGCGACAGCAGCGCGGTCGTGAACGGGCTGTTGTCCTCGTCTCCGTCCAGCGCGACTTCACCCGGCGCCGTTGCGAACCCGATGAGGATGTTACCGCCACCGGCCTGCGGCGCGGCAAGCCCGCGTTCCACCTGCGAACTTCTGCTCACTCCGAGGCTGCGCGAAAACCGGCGCGAGAGGGGATTGTCCCGGCAGGCATCCAGCAATGCGATCGACAGTCGCCCGGGCGCGTTCATGTAGTCCAGCAAGGTGCCGAGCTCGATGGTTTCAAAATCGACCGCAGTCTGGTCTTCCAGTTTCGCGTCGATCGGAATGAGATAGTTGCGTCCGCTGAGCTGCATCGCGTGGCCGGCATAGAAGAACAGGGCGACGTCGGCATCCTGGATGGCGCGGACATAGGCCCGGACGGTCCCTTCCATGGCCACCTTGCTCTGGTCAAGGCCGAGTATCACGGTGAATCCCAGGCGCTTGAGTGATTGCATCAGGTCCGTTGCGTCGTTCTTCGGATTGGGCAACACCGGCGCATGTTCATAGGCGGAGTTGCCGATGATCAGCGCGACCCGCTTGCCTTCGGGAAGGGTTCCGAGATCCGGCAGGTTCGGGCCGGACTGGGTCAGCTCGGTCGGCGGCGATGGTGGCGGGGCAGCGTTGTTTTCATCCTTGTTCGGACCGATCGTCGGGATATCGGTGGATGCGCTTTGGCGCGGTTGGGCCGCGTCCAGATACCGGCCATAGGCCCAGCCGCGCATGCCGTTGGAGAGTTCCACTTCAAACCAGGCACCCTGCTGCGCCAGCATGGTCACGTCGGTTCCCTCAAGCAGTCTGGCAATTTCCGCAAAACGGGTTCCTGCACCGCTTCGCAGCGACAGGAAGGTGTCTCCGGTCGCACTCAGGTTGCCGACAACGCCGCGCCGCGGCGGGGTGATCGATCTCTTGGCGGCCGTGGCCGGCGCAACGGGCGCGGGCGCAACTGCGGGCGGAGCCGTGTAGGCCGGGGTGGACGAGACGTATTTCCCGTATGCCCAGCCTGTCCGCCCGTCCGACAGGGCGACATTGAGCCAGGTCCCGCTTCTGCCGAGAATGGTCAGCGGCGTGTTCATCCCCATTCTGGCAATCTCGCGATACCGTGTGCTCGGCCCGGTACGCAGGGACAGGAAATTGTCGCCCGTCGGATCGAGGCCGGTGACGTAGGCCTGCTGGGCGGACGGTGCGGGGGCGGGACGTCCCGGAGGCTGGGCGGAGATGCGGGTCGAGGCAAAGAGCGACTGGGACGCGCCGCCTGTGACACCCGTTGCCGACCAGATTGCAAACTGGAAACGCTGGCCGTTGTGGAAATAGCTGTCGCCCGGAATGGCACCGGAGGAGATCAGGCTGGCCCTGTAGCGATTGCCGTCGGGTTGCGTCATCCATCCGAGCGAAACGGCGAACCAGCCGTTATTCGACTGAAAGACGGTTGTTTGCGGGAAACGGCCTGCAAATCCCCTTGCCGTGTTGATGGCCTCCGGGGCACTCGGACGGCTTGCGACGACAAGCCAGCCGCCATTGCCGCCCGGCATGACGGCCGCCCGCGTATCCTGCAGTGACAGAAAAAGCAGGCAGACAGCCGACACAAGGAAAAGTCCGATGGCTTTCAGCTGCGTTGCGGCGCTTGCTCCATGGCGATGCATATCGTGTCCCCCTTGGGGAAGATTATTGCATCGTGTCCCGTTTGAATGCCAGCGCAATCGCGGCGCGCGCATTTCGGATATGCCTGCGTTTTGCCGCTGAAAGCGTCGCTTCGCGGCGGGTCTGCCGGGCCGGCAAACCGGGTGGACAGCAGATGTGCCCACCCGGCAGGTCGCAACTAGCTTCCAGCCGACAACCGCATGTAGGGTTCACCGTTCGAGGTTTTCTTGACCGCGACGCCATCGGGCTGGACGAGACAGGTCACCCGGCTTCGGAAAGCGGAGAAACTGTCGAACGTGACCACGTCGACCGGTTCGTCGAACTGAACGGTCACGCGGTACTGGTCCCCTGGCCCGGTTTTCGAAAGCGCCTGGACTTCACCCCGGAAGGGTTGCTGCATGTAGGTGCCGCTCACGCGGGACCCGACCGGAAACGGAAAGTCGTTGGGCCGGGACGCGGTCGCGCAGGCCGTATTCCAGTCCCGGAAGCCATGTTGCGCGGAAACGAGTTCGAGCGCCTGGCTGTGAGAGAGTGTCTGGCCGTTGGCAGTGAGAGCCTTCCGCAAGCGTTTCGCCTGCGACTTCAGCTCCGTTACACTTGGAAGTGTCATGGTCTTACCTTTTCAAGAAAGGCAGGGTCGAAAGGCGATGCCTTCCGTCGGGGCCCGCATTGCCAAGTCCTGCACTGTCTTGTGAAGGTCGACAAGTCAACGAGTGTGTTTCGTTGAAAGGAATTCACCACGGCATCATGCCTGCGGGCGGCCGGCTCCTTCAAACCGGCCCTGTAGGTAGGTTGGCCGATGCCGTCTGTCAACCGGCAAAAAAACAAGCCGCTTGCGCGGCTTGAGGGATGGGAGGTTTGTGAGTGGCAACCGGTTTCAGTCCTGCCGGTTCCTTTTGCGGCGGAGCCCTTGGGCACCGTCGCTTGCAAACAGGGCAGGGGTGGCCCTGAAGCTCTTCAACTGTTGATTAGACGCTTGAGCAGCTCGACTTCCTGTGCGAGGGCCTCGTCTTTGGTGATCATGTCCTCGATCTTGCGAACGGCATGAAGCACGGTCGTGTGATCACGGTTTCCGAAGCGCCTGCCGATTTCGGGCAGTGACCGTCCGGTGACGACCTTGGCGATATACATCGCGATCTGCCTCGGACGCACCAGGGTGCGCGCCCTGCAGGACGACAGCAGGTCTGCCTTGGTGACACTGAAATGCTTGCAGACAACCTGCTGGATCTCCTCGACCTTGATCGCGCGCGGCTCGCCGATGCGCACGAGGTCATGGAGCGTCTTTTCCGCGAGATCCATCGTGACGGGCTGCCGGGTCAGCTGATTGTGTGCGAACAGCCGGTTCAAGGCACCTTCAAGATCGCGTGCCGACGAAATGACATAGCGGGCTATGTAGTCGGCGACAGGATCGGGGACCGCGAAGGACGGGTGCGTACGCCGGGCCGCCGCAATCCGTTTTCTCAGGATGTCGTGGCGCAGGGCATAGTCCGTCGCCTGGATGCTGACCACTTCGCCGGTCTGGATGCGCTGCATCACCTTGGCGCTCAGCGTCCCCAGTGCATCCGGTGCCCTGTCGGCAGCCATGATGATCTGGCGCGGGGCTTCCATCAGGATCTCCAGTGTCCTGCTGAACTCGTCTTGCCCCTGTTTTCCGTGCAGGAACTGAAGGTCGTCCACGAGCAGAAGATCGATTGACTTCATGGCTTGCCGCAGCACGGGAAAGGCCGGTGTCCGCAGGGCAGGCACGAGATGGTACATGAAGAACTCGGCCGAAAGATAGGCAACGCTCCGGCCCCTGCGCCGCGCTTCCATCGCGGCGGCTTGAAGCAGATGGGTTTTGCCGATGCCGGTGCCGGAATGCATGAAAAGCATCGGCAGGCTGCCGTCATGATCTGCCGACATCTGACGGATCACCGCGCAGGCGAGGCTGTTGGAAGCCCCTTCGGCAAAGGATTCGAACGTGAGTTTGGGATTGAGCGCTGCCCCGCTCAGGAACTCCGCGGCGGCCTCATCGCCCGTATCCGCAAGGCAGGGAATGGCCGCAAGGCTGGAGGACGAACCGATCTGCGGTACGCTTTCAAAAGGAGCCGGGCGTCCGCTGATCCTGCGCGCCGTGATGGCTTTGGGTGGCTGATTGACATTGATCCGGCGCGGCCTGAGCGCACCGCGTACCGTCAGTTCAACGCGATTGATGTCATCGATTTCGCGTTTCCAAAGACCAACGAGCTTCTTTTCGTAATTGCTCTTGATCCAGTTTTTCAAAAAGCGCGTGGGAACGGAAAGACGGACTGAATCACCAACGGTTTCTTCGTGCTTTACCCTCCCGAACCAATTTGAAAAGACATCCTCTCCGAGTTCATTTTTTAGTTCTTTTTTCACACGATCCCAGTGATCCGAACTAGCTAAGTTCTGAACCTGCATTAAGGCCTCCATGTGAGAGAGCGATGGGGTCGGTCTCTCTCGTGCACTGTCTAAGAGCCGCGAATTCCGCCTTCGTTGCTCTTTTTGCTTTCGTTAGGTCTTTCGACCGGATGGCTTATTGGCGCCGATGACACATAATTAACCTTTTACTTACCACGTTTACAAATAGCTTATTCTTATGAGGTCATAGACGGTTCGTATCTTTCTTCTTTAAGGTGTAGGCCGGGTTGTATGTAAGTTTTTACATGGAAAACCTGTGCCTCCATCTGTATCAGGACTTTTCGCAAGTCCTGCTTTAGATTTCCTCCTTTGGCTGTTTCCGCTCTGCCTTCAGGCATGCAAGCATTTTTAAGAAAATTTTAGTTATTTTGGATTTTTTCTGAAAGTTTTCAAAAGATGAGTATGAAACTGGTCAGTTTCGTCGATGCAAAATTTTTCTTCTGATTGAAAAATAAGTCATTTTTTACAAGTGCCGGGATCCCGGTCTAAACTCTGTCCACTGCGCCAGTCACGATTTTCCAAGGATCTGGCGGCCCGTACTGGAACGATTTTGGAGCAATCTGGGGACAACTGCGCGCCGGGAAACAACGATGTCGTGCAAATTCATGCCCGTCGGGGCCTATCGTCGATGATCGTAATCACAAGCCGAATCAGCAGGCTGTCGGACGTTTTGAAATCAGATGTTTCACGAAGGAGGCGGAAAGCGGCAAGCAGGTTGCTACCGGAGCGGGTGGCAATTTCCCGATCTCGTCATGTCCGGGTATCGGGAAACCCATTTGTCTGCCCGCGCAGCAAAATCGAGTACAACTCGGCTACGCTCAAGAATTGCATAAGTAATTCGCCGGGGCGGTGGCAGGGCGGCCTGCCAACCAATCTGCGGGTGTATTTTCGCCTGTCGGCGGGCTGGAGTGCGGCCGCACTTATGGATCCTGATCCTAGAGAATCCGGCCGGGATTCAGGAGGTTCTTCGGATCGAATTCGCGCTTGATCCTGCGCATGAGGTCAAGCTCGATATCGGATTTGACCGATTTGAGAAGGTCCCGCTTCAAGCGTCCGATGCCGTGCTCGGCGGATATGCTGCCACCGAAATCGCCGACGATCCCGTGAACGATCTCGTTCATCTCGTCCCATTTCGAAAGGTAGGCGGACTTGTCGGCACCAACTGGCTGGCTGACATTGAAATGGATGTTGCCGTCGCCGATATGGCCGAACGGCACGGGTCTGCATCCGGGCACGAATGTTTCCACGGCTGCCATCGCCTTGTCGAGAAAATCGGGGACAGAGGCAACGGGGACGGAGACATCGTGCTTGATCGAACCGCCTTCCGCCTTTTGCACCTCCGACATGCCGTGCCGGATGTGCCAGAAATCCTGAACCTGTGCCAGGCTTTCGGCGAAGGCCGCGTCCTCGACCAGGCCGTTTTCGAAAGCTTCGCCGAGAATGCCTTCCAGGAGATCACGAACGGGAAAGGCGTCGGAGCCGCTCGACAGTTCCATGAGCACGTACCAGGCGTGTTCTCCCGCAAGCGGGTCGCGCGCGCCGCTGAGGTGCGACAGGCAGAATTCGAGCCCGACTCTCGGCATGATTTCGAAGCCGGTCAGGACGGGACCGGCCTGGGCTTTCGCTTCGGTGAACAGGCCGAGTGCCGCCTGCGGCGTCGCCAGTCCGACAAAAGCCGCTTCCAGTTTCTTCGGTTTGGGAAAAAGCTTGAGAGAGGCAGCCGTAATTATCCCCAGGGTACCCTCTGCACCGATAAATAATTGTTTCAAATCATAACCGGTATTGTCCTTTCTGAGGCTTCTCAGACCGTCCCAGATCTCACCGGAGGGGAGGACGACCTCGAGCCCCAGAACAAGGTCTCGCGTGTTGCCGTAGGAAAGGACTGCGGTGCCGCCTGCGTTGGTGGAGATGTTGCCGCCGATCTGACAGGACCCCTGCGCGCCGAGGGACAGGGGAAACAGGCGGTCGACCTTTTCAGCCTCGTTGTGCAGGTTTTCCAGAACCACGCCAGCCTCGACCGTGATGGTGAAACCGGCGGCGTCCACCTCGCGGACCTTCGTCAGCCGCGCAAGCGACAGGACGAATTCATCCCCGGTTTCCTGCGGGATTTGGCCGCCGACCAGTCCCGTGTTGCCTCCCTGCGGCACGATCTTGAGATCATGCTCATATGCATACTTCATGACCGCGCTCACCTCTTCGGTGCTCCCGGGGCGCAGCACGATCGGGGTCACGCCACGGTAAAGATCCCGCCACTCGGTCAGGTAGGGTTCCTGGTCCGCGGGCGTCGTCAGTACGTTCGCAGCGCCGATCAATTCAGCGAAACGGTCGGCATGTGCAGTCTGCACCATGTGTGGGATCCTCGTGAGCGTGAGCAGGAAATGAGCGCGCTAACATAATGACACTTGCCTCCGCCGTCGACGGTGCATTCGGTCGCTGCGTCTCTTGAAGGAACAAACCCCGTGTGCCATAGGAGGCCAGCCCGTTCGGGCGGTAGGGAATCCTGTTCGGAGATGAAGATGGCGGAAGCAGCGCGCGGACTGATGAATGGCAAACGCGGCCTGATCATGGGCGTGGCAAACAACAAGTCGATTGCCTGGGGAATTGCCAAAGCACTTGCCGACGCGGGCGCTGAACTCGCCCTGACCTATCAGGGAGATGCACTGAAGAAACGGGTCGAGCCGCTTGCGGACCAGTTGGGTGCGATCGTCGCGGGCCATTGCGATGTCACCGAAGGCGAGACAATCGATGCCGTGTTCAACCTGCTTGAGGAGAAATGGGGCGGGATTGATTTTGTTGTGCACGCTGTCGCGTTTTCGGACAAGGCGGAACTGACAGGCCGGTTCGTCGATACGTCCTCCGACAACTTCGCCCGCACGATGGACATTTCCTGCTACTCGCTGACGGCCGTGACGCAGCGCGCCGAGAAACTGATGCCGGAAGGCGGATCCATCCTCACATTGACCTACTACGGTGCCGAGAAGGTCATGCCGCATTACAATGTCATGGGGGTCGCCAAGGCCGCGCTCGAGACGAGCGTGAAATATCTCGCAATGGATCTGGGACCGCAGAACATCCGGGTCAACGCGATTTCCGCCGGACCGATCAAGACGCTGGCGGCATCCGGTATCGGCGACTTCCGCTATATCCTGAAGTGGAACGAATACAATTCGCCGCTGCGGCGCACGGTCACGATCGAGGAAGTCGGAGACAGTGCCCTGTTTCTCTTGTCCGACCTCGGGCGCGGTGTCACCGGCGAGATCCAGCATGTCGACTGCGGTTACAATATTGTCGGCATGAAGGCGGTCGACGCGCCCGACATCTCCGTCGTCAAGGATTGACAAAATCATTGGCCGGGTCACCGGCCATTTTCTTTTCAGAGGCGCTTGCCTCGCAGTGTGTCTGGCAAAACGGCATGACGAAAGTGTTCACTCCCGGCCCGAACATTCAGCTGCCCAGGATCCATGATCCGGCATTTCTCGTGTTCGTGCGACACGGGCAGACCGACTGGAACCGGGAAGGCCGGATGCAGGGACATCGCGATATTCCGCTGAACGAGACCGGCCGGGGGCAGGCGGCACAGAACGGCGAACGGCTTCGCGTCTTCCTGGAACAGGAAGGTGTCGATCCCGACGGGCTTGATTTCGTTTCCTCTCCGCTCGGACGCACCCGGTCCACCATGGAGCTTGTTCGCGCGGGCCTGGGTTTGCCGACGCAAGACTATCGCCTCGAGCAGCGCGTTGCCGAGCTGACGTTCGGGGACTGGGAAGGGTTCACGTTCGAGGATCTTGCCGACGACGAACAGGAATTGCTGCTGCAGCGGCGCGCGGACAAGTGGCGCTTCGTTCCGCCGCGCGGCGAAAGCTACGAGATGCTGTCGGAGCGCGTCGGTGCCTGGCTCAAGACCGTCTCTAAGCCCACGATCGTGGTCTCGCATGGCGGGGTGTTCCGTGTCGTGCGGGGACTGCTTGAAGGCCTGGAAAGCATCCACGTTCCCAAGCTGGATGCACCTCAGGACAAGGTTTTCGTCTGGAGAGACGGCCGTTTCGCAGCCATTTGACTTTCCGATACACAAATAAGTTACACTGAGGTCATCGCTTGCTGTGATCGGCCTTGGCGTGTGCGGCGTACGCTCAGCAATTTGAGGGGGCAAGACCGTGTCTGCAGACGAATTCTACCGTGAGCTGCCCAGCTTCTCCGACTTCAGCAATGTTGCGGATCTGGAAGACTACCGCGCTGTCCCCGATGACTGGTATGTCCTGACCGCAGATATCGTGAGTTCGGGAAAAGCTGTAGCGGATGGGCGCTACAAGGACGTCAACATGGTCGGCGCCGCCGTAATCGCCGCGGTACTCAACAGTGTCGGCCGGGACCGTGCACCATTCGTCTTCGGCGGTGACGGGGCCACGTTGCTGGTGCCGCACAAGGATTTGCAAAAGGGGCGGGAAGCGCTGGCTGGCGTCGTCGGTCTGGCACGGCAGGTGATGGAGCTCGAGCTTCGCGCCGCCGCGATCCCCGTTGCCGATATCCGCTCTGCCGGCGGGGACATCCGATTGCGGAAATACCTGCTGAGCCCGGGCAATCACCTGGCCATGATCGTTGGCGACGGTCTGGGGATCTCCGACTCGATCCTGAAGGACCCGGACGCCGTGAAGCCCTACGCCATTAGGGCCGAGGATGCCGAGCTGCCGCCGCTGGATGGCCTGTCCTGCCGCTGGGAACCCCTGCCGGCCCTCAACGGCAACATCGTTTCACTGATCATGAAGCCGGCCGGACGCAAGTCCCTGACCGAGCTGATGGACAGGGTAGCCGGCGAACTCGGTTTCAATCCCCTTCTCGACGACACCCGGACCCGGATGGCGGACGAGGCGCATCTGAAGTTCCGGTTTCCGCCGAGGGGCCTCGGCCTTGAGGTCAATCTGACCTCCGCCCGCAATCTTGCAAAAGGCTGGGTGAAGACCTCTGTCGAATGCCTCTTCTTCGTCTGGAGCTACGCGACAGGCTTCAAGGTCGGACCGTTCGACCCGAAAAAGTATTTCAAGGAACTCAGTCTCAACACCGATCACCGAAAGGTTGGCGACAGTCTGCAACTGGTTCTGGATCTGTCGTCATCGCAGCTGGACTCCCTGCGGTCCTGTCTTGCCACCGCGTTCGAAGAGGGCGACGCGATATTCGGATTGCATGTTTCCAGCGAAGCCCTGATGACCTGCTTTGTTCAGGACATTGGCAACAGCCAGCATATCCATTTCGTGGATGGTTCGAACGGAGGGTTGTCCCTTGCGGCGGCGGAGTTCAAGGAACGGCAGGCGGAGTTGGCGCGCGTTCGGCTTCATGCGCCCTGACAAGGGCCGGCGTGCCGCTTCAGCCGGCCGCGGAGCTTCGTCCGTCGATCGCCGTCAGGGGGGCGGCGAATTTGTTTTTCAGGATCATCGCACCCAGCTGGGTCTCCGGCACGGCTTTTGAAACCAGGAAACCCTGGATCACGTCGCAGCCGTGTTCCTTGAGCCAGGCGCGCTCGCCTTCGGTTTCGACGCCTTCCGCGAGCACGCTGATATCAAGGCTCTTGGCAAGATTGATCAGGGCGCTGGTGAACTTCTGCAGTTCGGGCTTGGTATCGACGTCCGAGACGAAACTGCGGTCGATCTTGACCCGATTTATGTTCAGGTCCCTGAGGCTGGAGATGCTGGAATGGCCTGTTCCGAAATCATCGAGTTCGATGAAGTAGCCGAGATCGGACAGGTGCGCGATGTTCGACTTGATCGGCGCGGCCTTGTCTTCGTCGATCATCACGGCTTCAAGAATTTCCAGGCTGACCAGGGACGGGTCGAGGCCTGTGCCGATGACCTGGCGGTGAAGGCTGTCCACGGCTTTCGCATTGCTGAGGATGTCCGCGGATATGTTGAGCCCGAAATGCACGTCGCGCCGGGATGAGCCCGCCAGAGATGCGGCAAACTCGAGTGTCTTCCGGCGGACAATGTCTTCGATCCGCTCCATGTACCCGGCTTCCTGTGCTGCGGGCAGGAAGTATCCCGGATAGTGGATCTTGTCGTTGTCCAGCCAGCGAACGAGGGCTTCGGCTCCAACCACGTCGCCGGTGCCAAGATCAATCTGCGGCTGGAACCAGGGCACGACGTCGCCCCGATCCAGCGCTTTCAGGAGCTGCTTGGCGATTTCTCCGTTTTCCTCGAACGCGATCCGCATTTCGGAGGTGAAACGGGCGAACTTGCGCGGTGCCTTCTGCTTGGCTGAACGCAGGGCCAGTTCCGCATCGACGAGCAACTGGTCCGAAACGGGATCGCCGGGCCGGTTGATGACCAGTCCCGCGTTCGATTCCAGAACCATTTTCTGGCTGTTGAGCTCGCGTTCGGTAGCAAGGTCGCGGATGATCTTTGCAGGCAGCGTTTCAAAGTCTGCCGTGCCGGACAGATCGGGCCGCAACAGCATGAACTCGGTGCCGCCGGTTCTGCACAGGAAGTCTTCCGGTTCCGCGTATTGCACGAGCTGTTCTGCAACGTCCCGCAATATGGTGTCACCGGACTGATCGCCATAGAGGTCGTTGATCTTCTTGAAGTGTCGGAGATCCAGGATCAGGAGCCCCAGCTGGTCTTCGGTTTCACGGTCGGCCAGGGAGCGCAGCTTCTTCAGCAGCGCGCGCCGGTTCGGCAAGCCGGTCAGCGGATCGTGGAACCCGAGGTTTTCGAACTCCTGCTGCGTGCGGTCGGCTAGGGCGCGGCTGAGGGCAACGGCAATGGCGAAAGCCGCAATGATGACGAGGCCGCCGACGAGACCCGCGAGGGCAACGGCGAAGATCGTTTCCGCGCGCGTGTGCTGCAGGTCCGCGTGAAGATAGTCGACGGTTTCCTCCCACAGGGCGAAGATCGTGCGGGCGAAATCCGGCTGCACCGCGTTCAGCTGTTCGTTCTGGATGTCTGCGCCGGTTTCGCCCTTGATCGTCGAAGACAGCAGCTTCGCGCCCGCCGACTGATAGACGAGGTTCGCCGACCGGTAGGCGGCGGCCTTGTCCTGAAGGGTTGCCGCGTTGGGTCCGGAGAGCCGGTTGAAATGTTGCTTCGTGGCGCGTGACGCATGGTCCGCGGCCACCTTGAAACTTCCTCCCTGTACGGGCACCAGCATCTTGTCCCAGGTGTTGATCGTGTCCTTGGCCGAGAGCATCGTGCCGTTTTGGACCATCACCGACGTTTCGATGACCACCGTCAGCAGCGTGTGGCTGATCAGATGCGGCAGCTCGGACGTTTCATAGGTTGATGCAGAACTCAGGTTCGACTGGTGCGCAATGAGCGACGCAACAGATCTTGCCTTGCGAAGGGCATCGGGAACACCTGGCTCGTGCAGGAAGGCCGCAAATTCGGAAACGAGACTTGCCTCTTGCGGAGCGGTGTCGAACGATGCGAGTTGCCGCACGAGCATTTCAGTTGGCTGGCTGACCTCTCCGGTCAACGCCTTTTCCTGCATGAGCGGCCCAAGTGCCTGGATGAGATTCAACCCCTCCAGACTGCGATCGATCGAGCCGACGTCTTCGAATTTGCTGTGAAACCACAGGGATGCGAACAGCAGGCAGGGTGCCAGCAAGAAAACGATCAGACCTGTGAGCCAACCACGAATATGCACTTTTGTGCCCCAAAACCACATTCCTGTGGGGAATTGATAGAACCTGAGCCTTAAAGATTGGCAAAAAAATACAGAATAAATGCAATTTGTCGCAGTAATGGTGAAAAGAAGAGTTCATTTTATTTTGATCGATTCCGGATGAATATCTAATATTTACTTAATAAAAAAATTTGAAAAGCTTCACAATTGGTTGATCTTAGTCCCTGCATGCAATTCTGCCGCCACGCGGCAAATTTTCGCCGGGGCTTGAGCTTGCCGCCGCTTTGGCTTATCGCTCGCGCCTGATGTTTTTTCGCTGCAGTTCTGGAAGTTTTCATGTCGCACAACAGTTTTGGTCACTTGTTTCGCGTCACGACCTGGGGAGAAAGCCACGGTCCGGCGATCGGCTGTGTCATCGATGGATGCCCGCCGCTTATTCCGCTGAGCGAAGCCTATATCCAGGGCTACATGGAAAAACGTAAACCCGGACAGTCCCGCTTCACGACACAGCGACGCGAGGCGGACGAGGTGAAGATCCTGTCCGGTGTGATGGTTGACGAGGACGGGGTCCAGAAGACCACCGGGACGCCCATCTCGCTCCTGGTCGAGAACACCGACCAGCGTTCGAAGGACTATTCCGAGATCAAGGACCGCTTCCGCCCGGGACACGCGGACTTCACCTACGACGCCAAATACGGAATCCGGGACTATCGCGGCGGTGGCCGCTCCTCGGCGCGCGAAACCGCCATGCGGGTCGCCGCCGGTGCGGTGGCCCGAAAGGTTCTGCAGGGCGTCACGGTCCGGGCCGCGCTGGTTCAGGTCGGTGAACGGAAGATCGATCGAGGCAACTGGAACTGGGCCGAGGTCGACAACAATCCGTTCTTTTCACCCGACGCCGATGCCGCCGCCAACTGGGCGGACTATCTCGATGCCGTGCGCAAGGCCGGGTCGTCGGTGGGCGCCGTGATCGAGGTTGTCGCAGAAGGCGTGCCCGCCGGCTGGGGCGCGCCGATCTACGGCAAGCTTGATACCGATCTGGCGGCGGCCATGATGTCCATCAATGCCGTGAAGGGCGTCGAGGTCGGCAACGGCTTCGAGGCCGCCAGCCTGACGGGCGAGGAAAATGCCGATGAGATCCGCGTGGACGATGTCGGCAGGCCGGTGTTCCTGACCAACAATTCGGGCGGCGTTCTTGGCGGCATTTCGAACGGGGATCCGCTGGTCGTGCGGTTCGCCGTCAAGCCGACCTCGTCCATCCTGACAGAGCGCAAGTCCATCACCCGCAAGGGCGAGGAAGTTGATGTCATGACCAAGGGTCGTCACGATCCATGTGTCGGCATACGCGCGGTACCGGTCGGGGAAGCGATGATGGCCTGCGTGCTCGCTGATCACTTCCTGCGTCACAGGGGCCAGGTCGGCTAGGGTACGGACCCTAGCGCCGCCGCTCAAAAGATCACGAGGCGCACGAGGCCTGCGCTTGCGAAGGCCACAAGCAGGTACAGGCAGGCCCGCCGGTAGGTTTGATCGAGACTGCGGCTGAACAGCTTGCTGCCGGCAAAGACGCCAGCGAGGACGAGAGGCGAGAAGACCGCCCCGCGCGTGATCGCGTCCCCTTCGAGAACGCCGAACAGGTAAAGCGTCACGGACGACGTCAGCATTCCGAAGAAGAGGTAGAGCACGAGGGAACCGCGCATTTCCCGTGCTTTCTTGGGTGAGGCGAGGACATAAAGGGCGATCACCATGCCGCCGACCGCGGCCAGTCCGCTGACGATGCCGGCTGCGATGCCCGTGGCCGGCAGGGCGACCTTCTGCGATGCGGGAAGGATGTTGATCTTCATGAGCTGAAGGATCGTGAGCGAAAGAACGATCACGAGCGCGATCAGCTTGGAAAGGTCCACGTCGATGCTCGTGGTCAGGGCGAGGCCGAGCGGCACACCGAGGGCGCTGCAGATCGCGAGGATGGCCGCGGTTCCAATGTCGGCGTCTCTCAGCCCGCCGCGGAACATGGCGAGGCTCGCCGCCGCCTCCAGCAGAAAGCAGACCGGGATCAGTTCGACCGGCGGAATGAAGACGACGATGCTCGCCATGAGAACCGCCGACAGACCGAAACCGGCAAAGCCGCGTACCAGCCCTGCGATGAATACGATCACGGCACAAATGATGAGTTGCGTCGGCGGCAGCCCGGTCCAGACGCTCAGATCCTCTAGCATTGCTACTCTTCCGATTGGACGAGTTGCCTTCTAGCAGGCTGCATAAACGCAAGTAAATAATCGAAATTGCAGACTGGAGCTGCAATAATGCAGTCATGAACTGGGAAAATCTGAAATACCTCCTCGCGTTCTATCGCGCTGGGTCCCTGTCTTCCGCAGCGGACCGGTTGGGCGTTGATGCCACGACCGTATCCCGGCGCTTGACGGCGCTGCAAAAGGAAATTGGAACACAGTTGCTGGAAAGGTCCGCCAGCGGCTCTCTGGAATTGACCTCCGCCGGCCAGAAGGCGGTCACCTACGGCGAAACGCTGGAAACCTCCCTCAACGTGCTGACCTCTGAACTGACGGGAGCCGGGCTGGCCGAGGAGGGCATGGTCCGGATTTCGTCGGTGCCCGTGGTCAATACCAGGATCCTGATGCCGCAGGTCAGCCGCTTTTGCCGACGGCATCCCGGAATTGAGCTGCACCTGGCCTCCGAGATACGCAATGTCAGCCTGACACGGCGGGAAACCGACATGGCGATCCGCCTCGGCCGTCCCCGTGACGGCGGGCAGAACGTGACCGCGCGGCGGATTGCGGTTCTCGAGCACGCTGCCTACGGACCGGCAGGCGTCTGCGCCGAAGACCTGCCCTGGATCACGTATCACGAGAACATGAGCTTCCTGCCTCAGGCGCGCTGGATGGCCGATCATCTGAAAGGTGAGGGGGCTGCGATCGCCAGAATTCGTCCCAGTGACCTGGAGGGCGTGATTGAAGCGGTTGCGGCGGGCATCGGACGATCCATTATCCCGAAAAGGCTCGCCGGAACGGATCATCGCCTCCAGATGCTGGACGCGCCGAAGCCGGATCTGCAGCGGGAGGTCTGGCTGATGCAGCATGCCGATCAGGCCGGACTTGCCCGCATGCTGGCCGTCAGCCGATGGATCGAAGAGCTGTTTTCCTGAACGTTGCTTGAGCCGTGTGTGCAAGGCTGACGAGCAGTCTGCTCTGATACAAACCGTTACAGAAAATCCTGCCGGACCTAGTGGAACTTGACTAAGATGATCGCGGGACTGCGTACACATTCGCACAATTCAGGGAGCAACGTGATGAACGACATGACCCCGGTCCGCCGCAAGACGGCGAAGGACTTCCCCCAGGAACTGCTGGACCTCTACGATTACTATGCCCATGGCAAGATCACGAAACGCGAATTCCTGAACGGCGCGGCAAAGTTCGCCGTTGCGGGCGTGACGGCGGCCATGCTCCTCGATCAGCTGTCGCCTGACTACGCGCTTGCCCAGCAGGTCGAGCCTGATGATGCGTCCATAGAAACCCAGCGGATCACGTATCCGTCGCCGAACGGCCATGGCGAGGTGAATGCCTATCTGGTGAAACCCGCGGGCGCGACCGGAAAGCTGCCGGCAGTGCTGGTGATACACGAGAACCGCGGCCTCAACCCCTATATCGAGGACGTTGCCCGCCGGCTCGGCAAGGCCGGGTTCATGGCGATGGCCCCTGACGGCCTGACATCGGTCGGCGGCTATCCGGGCACAGACGACAAGGGGCGTGAACTGCAGCGCACCGTCGACAGGGAAAAGCTCCTGAACGACTTCTTCGCAGGCTTCGAGTATCTGCTCAACAGCGACGACAGCACGGGCAAGGTCGGCGCGGTCGGCTTCTGCTATGGCGGCGGTGTCGTCAACGCGATCGCGGTTGCCTATCCGGAACTGGCCGCCGGCGTGCCGTTCTACGGACGTCAGGCGGACGCGGCCGATGTCCCGAACATCCAGGCGCCGCTCATGCTGCAGTTTGCCGAATTGGATGAACGCATCAATGCCGGCTGGCCAGCCTACGAGGAAGCGCTCAAGGCGAACGGCAAGGACTACGTCGCCCACATGTATCCGGGCGTCAATCACGGGTTTCACAACGACACGACGCCGCGCTTCGACCCGGAGGCCGCCAAGCTTGCGGAAGAACGCACGGTTGCGTTCTTCAAGGAACACCTGATGTAGAATGGAAAGCGGGTGCGGGATAACTTATCCCGCACCCGCTTGCTTTCAAGGGTCTTTCCTCAGCATCAGGTGTCGAGGATCTCCGTCTCGTCGATCTTGATGTCGAACCCTTCCAGGCCGACATAGTGCCGCTCGCGCGAGGCCAGCAGGCGAATGGAACTGACACCGAGATCTTTCAGGATCTGCGCGCCGAGACCGACTTCCCGCCATTGTTCCTGCCTTGCCTGCGCGGACCCGTGTTCTTCCGTTTCGGCGGCTTCGAAGTCTGAGCGGGCACGGCGCGACTGGCGCGCGACCCCGACCGATCCTTCTCTCAGGAAAACGATGACGCCGCGCCCGCGCTCGGCGAAGTGCTTCATGATCATGTCAAGGGGACGTGCCTCGCCGAACACGTCGTCCAGGACCGATTCAAGCTGCAGCCGCACCGGCACGCTGCGTCCGTCCAGAATGTCTCCGTAGACGATGGCAAGGTGGTGCATCTGATCATAGGGCGTTGAATAGGTCATTGCGTAAGCAGGGCCTGCAAT
This sequence comes from Roseibium sp., assembly GCF_965232425.1. Classification (GTDB taxonomy): domain Bacteria; phylum Pseudomonadota; class Alphaproteobacteria; order Rhizobiales; family Stappiaceae; genus Roseibium. The sequence continues at coordinate 754,048 of NZ_OZ246971.1, read as the reverse complement.
GGTGTCGACCGGTTGCTCATTCACACGCTCGACCATGCGTTCGGTGCGCTGGCGCCAGGCGATCAGGTCCGAGACCGACACCATCTTGAGATCGTGTTCGGACGCGAATTCCGCTACCTGTGTCCCCCGCTTGACGGTGCCGTCGTCATTGACGAGTTCGCTGATCACACCGACCTCTTCAAGGCCTGAAAGACGGCAGAGATCGACGGCTGCCTCCGTATGCCCGGAGCGCATCATCACGCCGCCTTCCTTGGCGACCAGCGGGAAGATGTGGCCGGGCCGGACAAAATCGTCGGCAGCGACATTCGGGTTTGCGAGCGCATGGACGGTCGCGCAACGTTCTTCTGCGGAAATGCCGGTCGTCAGCCCCTGCCGGTAGTCGACGGAGATGGTGAAAGCGGTCGCGAGCGGTGCGTCGTTTTCCGCAACCATAGGGTCGAGGCGCAGCCGGCGCGCATTGGCGACCGTCATCGGTGCGCAGATGATGCCGGAGGTGTGCCGGACCATGAAGGCCATCTGTTCGGAGGTGATCTTGGACGCCGCGACGATCAGGTCGCCTTCATTTTCGCGGTCGTCATCGTCGGTCACGACCACCATTTCTCCACGTTCGAACGCGCGGATTGCTTCTGCGACACGGGCCTGGGACACGGGATGCTCCTTGGTTGTGGACAGTCCGAGAAAATCATTGGGCGTGACGGCGCCATCGGTCGCAATGGCAATCTTGCGGGCCATCTCCCGCGACACCCAGACATTCGGATCGTTGCAAAGGGCCGATACAGACGCAGGCGACAAGTCGGCCCGGCGCGCGAATGCGCTCCGTCCTTCACCAGTCTGCAAAAGCCATTGATCGAGTCTCATCTTCACGCATATACGCGCGAACGAATTCAGTCACAAGACAAACTTGGAAGAATTTTCAGTGACACTGAAAGGTAGGTCTAGGCTACCTTGACGAATTCTGCCGCGCGCGACACGAAGGCAGGCACCATCCATCGCTCTTCCAGCCCCTGTTCCGCGCAAAGGCCCGTCAGGTCTTCCCTGAGATAGGATGTGTAGTAGGGCTCGTGGAAAAGCTGCGGGAACACCGACAGAAGACCGTCATAATCCGGCACGTCGCCGGTCTGCAGGCTGTCGACGAACAGGAACGACCCGCCCGGCTTCAGAACCCGGGAAATCTCGGCAATCACCTGGCGCCGGATCTTGGGCGGCAACTCGTGGAAGAGAAACACGCAGGAAACAACGTCGACCGAGGCATCGGCAAATGGCAGTTTCTCGGCCATGGCGGTGACATGGCTTGCGCGATGCGTTTTCAGCCTTTCCCGCGCAACGTTCAGATAAGGCTCCGAGAGGTCCAGCCCGATGCCCCGCAGTCTGGGAAAGGCCTTGAGGGCAGGGCGCAGCAGGCCACCGGTTCCGCAGGCAACGTCGGCATAGACGACTTTGCGCTGGTCCTTCTGCTTCAGGATGTGTGCGAAGGGAAGCAGCGCCTTGCGGCGCATCGCTGCCGTCGCGCCAGAGAACAGGACGTCAACCTGGAAATCGTAGAGCTTGGCACTGTCCTCGGTGAGCCAGCCATCCGTCTGGAAATGAAAATTCTGCCGGTAGTAGCGCGGCAGCGCTTCGGCAAACCCTGAAACTTCCTCGTTCACCTCCTGGTGAGCACCCGTCGCCCGCCGCCGCGCCACCTCGGGCACGTCCTTGAAAAATGCGCGGCTGGTGTCGAGCAGTTCGCGCGGCGAGAGCGTTCCGTCCGAGGGCATCGGATAAAGGCCATCCTCAACTGCTTTCAGGTCGTCGGCAAAAAGCTTGAAAATGTCCGCCAGCATCCGCCTCTGGCCGGGAACCGGGCCCTCCGGAACGACCTTCGGTGTCTCGGGAAGTTCTTTCTGTATGCGCTTGTTCATGCGGCGCATGGCTTCGGAGTGAAGCGTGTAGAGCGCAACACGGCTCCCCTGGTGCAATGCGTAACGGGTGCGCCGGGCAAGGCTCATGACGGGGGGAAGGCTGCGGCCGCCGCTGGACACGCGTTCATCGTCATTTGCCTTAGCCATGGATCACTCCCTGATCAGTACACCGACCACTTCAATATGGGGCGAATAAAGGAACTGGTCTACCGGTGTGACGCTTTGAAGCGTGTAACCGCCATCCAGGAGCAGACGTATGTCGCGTGCAAAGGTTGCCGGATTGCAGGAGACCGCAACGACTGTCCTGACCTTGGATTTCGCGAGAAGTTCGGCCTGCGCCTGTGCCCCGGCGCGCGGAGGGTCGAAGACGACCGCATCGAAGGGCTCCAGTTCTTCCAGCACCAGAGGCCGTCGGAACAGGTCGCGCCGTTCGTAACTGACCTTCTTCAGTCCACGCGGTTTTCGCAGAGCCTTGTCGAAGGCGGCGATCGCCGCTGCATCGCCCTCCACGGCGTGCACGTTGGCTTGCCGCGCAAGGCGCAGCGCAAAGGTGCCGGCCCCTGAAAAGAGATCCGCAACCGTCCGGGCCTTGCCGACGCCGTCAATCACAAGCTCCGAGAGTGCGGCCTCGGCCGCGAGCGTCGCCTGGGTGAAACCGCCCGGTGCCGCGGCAAGACCGATGCCGTCCATGTCCAGCATCGGCGGACGAACCTCCAGAAGAACCTCGCCGTTGATCGACAGCCGGGCAAGGTCCATCTCGATCGTCTTTTGCGACAGGGCCGGGATCTTGCGCTCATAGGCCTTGTCCGCCTTGTCGATCGCGACATCCAGCCCCGCCGTGGTGTTCAGCACCGTCAATCGGGCCTCCCCTTTCCGGGGCAGGATCTCCGACACCAGCGATTTCAAGCCGTCCAGCGCGTTGACGATGGCGGGGTCGAGGATCGGGCATTCCCTGATATCGACCAGCCTGTGGCTCGATTTTTCATGGTATCCGAGCAGTGTGTGCCGTCCCGCGCGCGTTGCCGCAAAGACGGCGCGGCGCCGTCCACCTGCGGTCGCGGCAACGGTGTCGGAAACGTCGGGTTCGATGCCGCGGTCGCGCAGCGCCTTTTCCACCAGCGCGCGTTTCCAGGCGAGATAAGGTGCCGGCGCTAGATGTTGAACGGTACAGCCGCCGCAGGTCTCGAAATGCCTGCAGACCGGCGTGATCCTGTCCGGTGAAAAGGACTTGAACATCGGGTTTCTGGCGCGGCCATCGGCGACCGATGCCGTGACGACCTCGCCCGGCAGGGCACCCGCGACGTAGACCGGGCCGGCATCCGTCTGCGCGATCCCGTCACCCCGGTGGCCGAGTTCGCTGATTGTCAGTTCTCTCTCACTCATGAGCGAGCGATACCGCCAACGCTTCCCGGGGGCAAGCTATGGCGCACGCCTAATTGAATGTCGTTGGTGAATTCTGGCTCAGCGGCCATTCCTGAACAGCCCCCGCGCCCGTGACAACCAGCTCCGGGACCTGAGCAGCACCTGCCAAGGAGGCCCGGCCCAGTGCAGAGGCGGCAACGAGAGGACGGCGGCATTTTGTTCAGCTTTCAGCTGTCACCCCGGACGCAGCGCAGCGGAGATCCGGGGCCTACTCATTTGCAGAAACACTGGTGTGATCTGTTGCGCTACCGCAGCCAATTCAGACCCTTCGGCAAGCTGATCGGCGAGTGGTCCCCGGCTCGAGGCCGAGGTGACATTGCGTGACGGTGTGGATTCGCTTCAAGCTCTCAACAAGCACCCAGCCCCGTCTCGGACCTGATCCGGAACCTGAGCCGCGCGTGGGCCACTGCCGTCAGATCAGCCCGCTTTCTTCCCATAAAGCAGCCACTCGGCATTGCCGTCTCCGCCCTTGACGGGTGAGGACACGAGGTCGCCCGCTTCCCAGTCCGGAACGGATGACAGCCACATCTGCAGTCCGCGCGCCGTCTCTTCGGCAATGTCGGGATCGACGAGGCCGCCCTTGCCGATCCTGTCCTTGCCCGCCTCGAATTGCGGTTTGACCAGAAAGATGCCTTCAGCACCTTCGGCGGCCAGCGCAAGCGCCGGGGGCAGGGCAAGCTTCAGCGAAATGAAGCTGACGTCGGACACGATGAGTTCCGGCGTGTCGCCGCCAAGGTGCGCGCTCGTGAGGTCACGCGCATTGACACCCTCCTGTGCGGTGACCCCCGGATGGGATGCGAGGCTTTCATGCAACTGGCCGTGGCCGACATCGATCGCATGAACCTTTGCTGCCCCATATTGAAGAAGCACCTGCGTGAAGCCGCCGGTGGACGCACCGATATCCAGGCAGATCCGCCCCGCCGGTTCGACCTTGAACCGTTCCAGTGCTTCCAGCAGCTTGAGCGCAGCACGCGAGACATAGGCCGAGGCAGGGTCGTTGACCTCGATCGAGACGCCTTCGGTCACTTTCTGCGCCGGTTTCTTGCACACCGTCCTGTCCATGAGCACGGTGCCGCGCAGAATCGCGTCACGTGCCCGGGCCCTGCTCGCGAACAGGCCGGTGTCGACGAGATGCTGGTCGAGGCGTTTGGAAGACATGGCCGGCCTTTCAGGCAGTGTCTGCACGAAAGAGATGAAGAGCGCGGTTCAGCCGAAACAGCTCGCGATCGCGGACAGCAGCCGGTCCGCATAGACCCGCTCTCCGGCATAGAGCCAAAGGACCACCGACAGCGCGACGAGGCCTGTCGCGCCGGCGGTCAATCCTATGTAGAGCGGCATGCGCATCGGATCGTGTCTGCGTCCTCTGGTCCTCAGCTGGAAGCCGGTGCGTTGGCAATCAGCCGGCGCAGCTTCTGCAGGGCCGTTTCCTCGGCCTCCGCATAAGCGATGGTCCCGACAAACTTGTTGTCCGAATTCATCAGATACACGGCGGCAGAATGGTCCATCGTATAGTCGCCGTCGTCAAGCGGAACCTTCTTGGCATACACCCGATAGGCCTTGATGACGGCATCGATCTGTTCACGTGACCCGGTCAGGGGCGCAATGCGCTTGTCGAAAGCCCAGACGTAGTCCCGCATCACATCGGGCGTATCGCGCTCGGGATCCACGGTCACGAACGCATAGTTCAGCTTTTCGGCATCAGGCCCGAGCGCCTCGATCCAGCCCTGCAGTTCGGAAAGGGTCGTCGGACAGACATCCGGGCAATAGGTGAAACCGAAGAACAGCACCAGCGGCTTGCCGGCGAAGGTCGCATCGGTAACCGTTTCTCCGTTGCCGTCGACAAGCTCAAACGGGCCGCCGATGGCGGCGAGGGGTTCGATCAGCGAGCCTGAATTCTCGTTTCCCACGGTCTGCTGATAAACGAGAAAGCCGGATGCGGCGGCAAGGACGGCAACCGCCGCCCAGGCCACATATCGGAAGAGTTTCAAACCGGACATGGCGTTTCCTCTTCTGGCAAAATCAGTTTTTGCTGTGGTTCTTGTGGTCGTGGCTGCCGTGATCGTGATCACCGTGGCCGTGTTTCATCGATTTCGCGCCCATCTTGGCAACGTCAAGTTCGATGGCGACGTCGCCCGCCTTTTCAAAGGTCAGCACGACGGGAACAGTCGTGCCTTCCGTAAACGGCTGGTTCAGTCCCATGAACATGATGTGCAGGCCCCCCGGCTTCAAGGTCACGGTTTCCCCTGCCGGTATCTCGATGCCGCCCTCCATCTCGCGCATCTTCATCACGCCGTCGGTGACCGCCATTTCATGGAGTTCGACGTTTTTGGCGACGTCCGAGGAGGCCGAGACAAGGCGGTCGTCTTCCGAGCCGGTATTGACGATCTCGACGAAACCACCGCCGGCCCTCGCTTTGGGCGGGGTTGCGCGTGTCCAGGTCTTGGACAGCGAGAGGTCGCCGGCACTGTAGTCGGCGGCGGTGGCAGATAGGGATGCAAGTGTAAGCGCCGTCGCTGCGGCGATCGAAGTCCAGAGTTTCATGACAGTTCCTTGGTATCTGAAGTTTTGAGACAGGGTCAGATCAAGGAGGATGGCGGCGCCCGGATTGCGGTGACGCGACCAGAAAGGGCGGTTCGCGTGTCACGGCCCGCTTCGGGAAAGGCCCCGTTCGCCGCAAGACCGTTCCCCGAAAGCGCGGCCGTGCCCGCCGGCACAGCCGGGGCAAGCGAGCATCCATGCACGCAGGCAGGTCCGCATTGGCAGACGGCCGGGTCATGGAACGCAAGTGAATGCTGTTCGCCCGAGGTTTGGCAGAGCTTCGTCAACCCCGTTGCCGCGGCGAATTCCGGAGCGAGCGCGCTGGCCAGGATGACAAGACACAGGCGCAGCGTGAACGCCAGCGTCGCCAGCGCCACCAGGGGGTGACGCTCACGCCTCAGCAGTTGAAGATTTTCACCACGCATGGCCATGACACGGCTATAGGGCCGTTCGGTTGGCGTGTCGAGGGGCGAAACCGCGCAGGCACATCCGCACTGGGTCAGGACCTGGTTTCGGGCGTTTTCGTAGGCGCGGCATCATCGGCATTTGTGCCGTATGCCGGCTTTGCCTTGTCTGCCTCTTCCGCTGTCTCGCCCGGCGCTGCGTCCACCTTTGCCTCAGCGTCTTTTGCGTCTCCGGACTCCTCGCTCTCGTCGGAGCCCGTGTCGAAATTGTAGATATCGTCCTCGTAGGCCGGAAACTCTTCCGGCGGAATGACGTATTCCTCGGCCTCCGCATCAAGCGGCTCGGGGGAAATGACCGAACCGACCTGGGCCGTGGCCGCGTATTCGAAGTCCGTCTTTTCGTCGTCGGTGAGCGCCTGCCGCGTAAGCACGCGGGTGAGAACGAAGGCCGCCATCGCAAGACTGACGGTGCCGATCATCACGTAGAGGCCGGACGGACCGATCTGTCCCATGACAAGCGAGGCGACCAGCGGGCCGATGATCGATCCGATGCCGAAGGAGAGCAGCATGCCCGAGGAGGTCTCGACAAAATCTTCAGGGGCCGCATGGTCGAAAGCGTGCGCCACGGCGATCGCGTAAAGCGGCTGGGTGAACATCCCGACCAGAACCGCGGTCATCGCCGCGATCGGAAACGCAGTCGGCGAGAAGAACACGATGGCAAGTGACGCCACTGTCGTTGCAACGCCGAGGCCGACGAGCACGAGACGGCGGTCTACGCGGTCGGAAAGACGTCCGACCGGCCATTGGGCGATCATGCCGCCGCCGATGATGGCCGCCGCATAGTAGGCGGACTGGTTCGTCGACAGCCCGATCTGCGATCCGTAGAGCGGCGAAAGTGTGAAAACCGCACCCTGGCAGATCCCGATCAGGAGAATCCCGACAAAGGCGGCCGGCGATGTCTGGTAGAGCCGTATCGGCCTGAAGCGCACCAGCGTGATCGGCGCCGGCTGCGTTGCCGTGGTCAGCGAAATCGGCATCACGGCAAGGCTCAGGGCCACGGAGGCAACCGCGAAGGGGACGAAGGATGCGATGCTCATGCTTGCGATCGAGACCTGTCCCAGGATCAGGGACCCGAAGACGATCACGATGTAGATCGACATGATGGTGCCGCGATTCTCGTTCGTCGCACTCTCGTTCAGCCAGCTTTCGACGATCATGTAGAACCCGGCAAGGCTGAAGCCCGAAACGACGCGGATGATGAACCAGGCGTAGGGGTCGATGATCACCGGGTGCAGGATGGCGGCCCCGGACATCAGCGAGACGAGCGCTGCAAAGGCACGGATATGGCCGGCGCGCATGATCAGCAGCGGCGCGGCAAGGCAGCCCAGCACAAGCCCGACGAAGTAGGCCGACGAGATTGCCCCGATCTCGAAGTCGGTAAAATAATAGCGGTCGGCCGCGAGCGGCAGCAGGGTCGTCTGGAGGCCGTGCCCGAAAATGAGCAACGCAACCGACAGCAAGAGTGCGGAGACGGAAAGGAGCGTCTGAGCCATGGTCGACCCCTGGAAATGGTGAAAAACAAAAGCGCCGGTCGGGGCCGACGCGATTGATCCTGATCACCAGCCTTTCCAGTAATGACGGCTCGTGTCAATCACGATTTCAGGCGTGCCGCATTTGCGGCCCGGGGTGTCGATTTTGCCGGATCCGGAACCCGGTCAGGCGCGTTGCGGGGCGCTCAGCATTTCCGTTCCGAGCGCGGTGAAAACCGCCTGCATGATGCCGTCGCAATTGAGACCGGCCCTTGCATACATGGCATCGGGCTTGTCCTGATCGATATAGGCATCCGGGAGTGCAAGCGTGCGGATCTTGAGCCCGTTATCCAGCAAACCTTCTTCGGCAAGCCGGCTAAGCACGTGGCTGCCGAAACCGCCTGCGGAGCCTTCCTCGATCGTCACGAGAACCTCGTGCTCGCGCGCAAGACGCCGGATCAGATCCATGTCCAGGGGTTTCGCGAACCGGGCATCGGCAACCGTGGTCGACAGGCCGGCGGCATCGAGTTCGTCGGCGGCTTTCAGGCACTCGTTCATGCGACCGCCGAAACTCAGCAGCGCGACCTTGGTCCCTTCGCGCCGGATCACGCCCTTGCCGATCTCCAGAACGCTGCCCCGTTCGGGCATGTCCAGCCCGACACCTTCGCCGCGCGGATAGCGGAAGGAGATCGGGCCTTCATCATAGGCGGCCGCAGTCGCCACCATGTGGCGCAGCTCCACTTCGTCGGCTGCCGCCATGACGACGAAACCCGGCAGGCATGACAGGAACGCGGTATCGAATGCGCCCGCATGCGTCGGACCGTCCGCCCCGACCAGGCCGGCCCGGTCGATCGGGAACCGCACGGGCAGGCCCTGGATCGCCACATCGTGGATCACCTGGTCGTACGCCCGCTGCAGGAATGTCGAGTAGATCGCGGCAAACGGCTTGTAGCCTTCGGTTGCAAGACCGGCGGCGAAGGTCACCGCGTGCTGTTCCGCGATGCCGACGTCGAAGGTGCGTTTGGGAAACGCTTCGCCGAATAGGTTTAGCCCGGTGCCGTCCGGCATGGCTGCCGTGATCGCGACGACCTTGTCGTCGTGTTCGGCTTCCTTGATCAACGAGGTGGCGAAGACATTGGTATAGCTTGGTGCATTCGCCTTCGGCTTTGACTGCTTGCCGGTGATGACGTCGAATTTGGCGACGCCGTGATACTTGTCCTTGGCGCCCTCTGCCGGCGCATATCCCTTGCCCTTCTGGGTCACCGCGTGAATGAGCACGGGGCCGTGATGGGTGTCGCGGACATTTTTCAGGATCGGCAGCAGGTGTTCCAGATTGTGTCCGTCGACGGGGCCGACATAGTAGAAGCCGAGTTCCTCGAACATGGTCCCGCCGGTCCAGAAGCCGCGCGCGTATTCTTCAGCGCGCGCCGCCTTTTCGAAGACCGGCTTCGGCAGGTTCTTGGCAATGTTCTTGGCGGCATCGCGCAGGGTCTGATAGGTCGGGCCGGAAACCAGCTTTGCCAGATAGGCCGACATGGCGCCGACCGGGGGCGCGATGGACATGTCGTTGTCATTCAGGATGACAATCAGGCGGGAGCCCAGATGCCCCGCGTTGTTCATGGCTTCATAGGCCATGCCGGCGGACATCGCCCCGTCGCCGATAACGGCGATGACATTGTTGTCGCCACCGTCGAGGTCTCTTGCGGCAGCCATCCCGAGGCCCGCGGAAATCGACGTCGATGAATGGGCGGCCCCGAACGGGTCGTAGCGGCTTTCGGCGCGCTTGGTGAAGCCGGACAGACCGTTGCCCTGCCTGAGAGTGCGGATCCGGTCGCGCCGCTCGGTCAGGATCTTGTGCGGATAGCACTGATGGCCGACGTCCCAGATGATCTTGTCGTCGGGCGTGTTGAAGACATAGTGAAGCGCAACCGTCAGCTCGACGACCCCGAGTCCGGCACCAAGATGACCACCGGTGATCGACACGGCATCGATGGTCTCCGATCTGAGTTCGTCAGCGAGCTGATTCAGATCGGTTTCATCCAGCGTGCGCAATTCCGCGGGGGAATTGATCTTGTCGAGAAGTGGGGTATCGGGTTTTGAAGACACTCTGCTGAAGGCTCCACGAAATGAAATCTGGCGGGCAGGCATACACCAACGGATTATAGGGCGCAAATGCTGCAGCAGTAATGCGCCAAATTGTTACGTCATCTCAACAGGAGATCTAGGGGTGATCGTGTCTCAATATTTTTGATTTGGGGTGCAGATCACGTGCAATTTTGGCAGTGTTGATCGTTTTTGAATTTCAGTCACCCTTTTGGGTGATGCATCTGCCGTTGATCTGGCCTAAGGAATTGGTGTGGTCGATGGGGCCACGTGCACAGTGATCAACTTGGGGTCGCATCTCGCGGCCCCTTTTTGTGGCTGCCGCACATTTGGCTCTGAGCAAGAGGCCGCCTGACGTTTCCGTGCAGTGTATCGCCCCCTGACAACCCGAAATTCAGAACAGGCGCGAGATCCCGTGAACCAGCCTTGCGAGCTGCAGTTGCGTGTTGACGCCGGTCTTGTCGAAGATGCGCCGCAAATGGGTTTTGGCCGTATTTCGCGTTATCCCGAGGTCCCGCACCGTATCGTTCATGGAACCGCTCATCGTCAGGTGGCGTGCCAGATGAGCCTCCGAATGCGAAAGTTCGAAACGGTCCTGCAGGACGAACTCCAGGGCTTCCGGAAGGTCTGATGTCTCGAAAATCTGGAGGACGATCCAGGGGCCGCTTCCGTTGCCATTTCGTGCGGTAGTGGCGGGGACGGCTTTGATCGTTATGCGTTTCAGGCGGTCGTCCGGATCTTCAAGACAAACGGAATGATCGCCGGTTTCGTCTTTGACCGGCTCGCGGCTGTTTGCCTGTTTCACTGCCGGTTCGCCGCTGCTGTCGAATGCGCCGAGAACGTCCTGAAACGCGGTCTCCAGCTGTTTGTTCTTGAACTCGAACCGGGAGGCATTGAACCGCACGCTTCCGGTCGCCAGAAGTTTTTCAAGTCCGGATGCTGAATGTCCGAGCAATTCCTTGTCCCTGGTCAGCAACACCGTCGGGCAAGCCGACCCCAGGAGGAGTGCTTCCTGGATCCGGTTTTTCGCCTTGTGCCGCTCGGACCGGAAGAACGCGTCGATACCCGGCGTCAGAACCTTCGTGAGTGTCCGGAACGTCTGGTGTGCAGCCTCGACGTCAATTGTCTCGGTCGTGTGTTCCTTGAACAGGCATCCGAACAGGATTGTCGACCCTTCATCCCGCATCAGGGGCGAGACCAACCCTGCGGTATCCGCTGCGTGAGCGTCGGCGTCCGTTCCGTCGAAGGCGTTTCCGGTCCGGGCGCCGATGGGCTGCTGTGACCCTGTGACAGGCCTGTTGCTGCCAAAGTCGCCCTTGCTCAGCGTGGTCTTGCAATACGGGAAGCGCAGCTCTGCTTCTTCCAGCAGGAACTTCAGGGCCTCGTCGCTCCCCTTCGCCGCCCGCGGAAAAAACACGTCGTTCAGTCGCTGCGACGACCGCCCGCCATCGAAGTTCGAGGTCGGCCCACCGCCCTGCGCGAATTCGCACAGGAAAGAAATGCAGTTCAGCTTCAAGTCAATCGAGTCCAGAATGGAGGCCCATCCGTCAGAGTGTGTCGCGCATTCCAGTACTCGTAAAAGTAGATCTGCTTCGTCTGTCTTGCTGAGTGATGGCATTGTCCAAAGCGTCAACTAAATATTACATAAAGATTTATTATACTTGTAAATATTACTATCAATTTGTGCGAAAAATGGCAATAGAAGCCCATTTGCAGGGTTCAGAGCGCGGCCCTGATTGGGTTGGGGACAGGTGCTCGCGGAGGTCTGCCGCTCTCATAGGCAGGGAAACGGCACGGTGTTTGGGAAGCTGTTTGCCGGCGCGTATGCGACCGCGATCCTGCTCACGCTGCGGCGAAGCGAAGCCTGGGGAAGGGTCATTTTCGAGAAGAGGAAAAAGGCGACGTCAGAGCCGCCCGAAAGCACGGAAATCCGCCGGAATTCGGGGCTGTCACGCCTGCGCTATTGCGGATCCAGCTCGGTCGTACCGCGCGCGTTGCCGTCCTGTCCGAGCTGAATTTTCTCGACTTTCGCTTCCGCGGACTTCAGCAGCGTGTCACACCGTTTGCGCAGCGCATCGCCGCGTTCATACATCTCGATGCTGCGTTCAAGCGGAACGTTGCCCTGTTCGAGCTCGCGCACGATTGTCTCCAGCTGCCGGAGCGCATCTTCGAAAGTCAGTTCGGAAATGTCTGTTGAAGCGTCACTCATCGGTGCGTTCCCTCTTGAAGCCGGACAGTATCTGGAAAGTCGCGGGACGGAGCACAAAGGTCAAGCAAGGAATGTGAAGTTGCCCCCTTTGATCCCCGGTGAATTTTTTGGCGTGACGACCTTCAGCCGGTCATCAGCGTCATGACATGGGCCGCCGTCGACCGGGCCAGGCCTTCCAGATCGTAGCCGCCTTCAAGGACCGAAACGACGTGCCCGTTGCTGTGCCTGTCGGCAACATCCATCAGGACCCGCGTCGCCCAGGCGAAATCGGCTTCGACAAGGTTGAGCCCGCCGAGCGGGTCACGCGCATGCGCATCGAACCCGGCCGAGATGATGACAAGTTCCGGCTGGAAATCGTCGAGGCGCGGCAGCACGGCAACCTCGAAGGCTTCCTTGAACGCCGGTCCGTCCTCACCGGGTGCGAGAGGTACATTGACGATCGTGTTCTTTTCACCGGTCTCCGACGCGGCCCCGGACCCGGGATAGAGCGGCATCTGGTGGGTCGAGCAATACATCACGCTGCCATCGTCCCAGAAAATGTCCTGCGTTCCGTTGCCGTGGTGTACGTCGAAGTCGACGATTGCGACGCGGCCAACCCCGTGCTTCGCCTGGGCGTAGCGCGCGGCGATCGCCACGTTGTTGAAGAAACAAAAACCCATGGCCCGTTCTTTTTCCGCGTGGTGACCGGGCGGGCGCGACGCGGAAAACGCGTTGCTGACCTTTTTTGATAGGACCTCGTCGACCGCGCGGCACGCGCCTCCGACCCCTCTGAGCGCTGCTTCCCAGGTTCCGGGCGACATCGTCGTATCCGCATCGACCCGAGCAACGCCTTCATCGGGTGCAAGCCGGTGCAGTTGGTCGACATATCCCATCGGGTGCGCGCGCGCGATGTCCTCGACGGTGCCCATCGGGGCGATATCCCGCTCAACAGATTGAAACTTCTCGTGTTCCAGGATCCTGTCGATCGCCCTGATCCGGTCAGGCCGTTCAGGGTGTCCGAGCGGAGTAAGGTGATCGAGATAGCAGGGATGGTGCAGGAGGAGTGTAGACAAAGAGGCGTTTCCGGAAAGGTTTGTTTTGGATTGAGCAAGCCCATCAGAAAGGTCTGAAACGGTGCTGTCAATTGATGATAGGTCGCATGAAGCGAAGGTTTGTCCGGAAAGCGGAAACGTGGCCCAAAACAAAAAAAGAAGGCCGGCTTTCTTGCCGGCCTGTTCAAAGGTGCGAGCACCGCAATGCCCGAGGGGAGGTCCGCTGCATCTCAATTGTGTGAGTAAGGTTACGTGATTCTCGTAAGGGAATGCGAGTTTTTTACCGTAATCCGCCAAAGGTCGGTGTTGATAACTCGCGAAACGTCAAGCTGCGCACGCAAAATTCCGGCTTCATTTCTTGCGTGTATTGCAGTTGTAAACTTGATTTTCGTTTATCTGTTATATTGGAAACTTGTTGACCCCGGACCTTGACTTCATTGGTCAAGGCTTCAACTTGTGACGCGCGTTTGGGTCGGGAAACGCTGAAATATATGCCTTTTTTTGATGCAGCTGAAAATTGCATCACGCGCCGCCGGGGAACGGAGGCGGTGCTAGCGGCAGGCGATTTTGGTTATCGATATCATGGACGCGGTGCAGCGGCCCGCTTCAGCCGGTCGTTGATAGCCTCGCCAAGCCCAAAGCTGGGGATAAACTGCACCCGGATCGTGCGGGCCATGCTTGCGTCCAGCGTTCGCATTCCCTGAAACAGATTGGCCGCCGCTTCTGCCAGATCACCTTCAGGGCTCAGGTTGAATTCCATGCGGGCATGCTCGGCACCTTGAATTCGCTCCGGGCCGAATGAGAGCAGCGCATCGTCCTGCGTGACCTCCCGCGCGTTCAGGACCATGGACGCGTTCGGGGCATAGTGCGAGGCGAGCATGCCCGGCGCGGCCGGCGCATCGGGGCGCATGCCGGGTGCGGCGGCGAGCAGGCTTGTGCCCAGGGCATCTTCAATCTCCTCGCGCGATATGCCGCCCGGACGCAGCAGCCTCGGACTGCCGTCCACGATGCCGACAATGGTGGATTCAATTCCGACACGGCATGGTCCGGCGTCGACGACGAAGCTCAGTGCCTCCCCGAGATCGTCAATGACGTCCTGCGCGCGGGTCGGACTGATCCTGCCGGACAGGTTGGCGCTTGGGGCCGCGAGCGGCTTGCCGGTTCTGTCGGCAAGAAACCGCATCACGGGACCCGCGGGGACGCGCAGGGCCACTGTCATCAGCCCTGCCGTCGCCATGTCCGAGATCGGTGAGCCTTCGGTCTTCGGCACGACGAGGGTCAAGGGTCCGGGCCAGAAAGCCTCGGCCAGGCGCAGCGCAAGCGCATCAAACCGGCCATGCAGGCGCGCGTCTTCAAGGCTTGGTACGTGCGAAATCAGCGGGTTGAATTGCGGGCGGCCCTTTGCTTCGAAGATTTTCGCGCAGGCGACACCGTTCGTGGCGTCGGCGGCAAGTCCGTAGACCGTCTCGGTCGGAACGGCAACGAGCTCGCCCGCGGTCAGCGCGGCGCAGACGTCAGGCGCTTCAGGAGCATCCTGCCAGTCAGGCTTCTTCAAATTGACGGTCCAGAGCTGCATTCAGTCCACTTTGCCCGTTTTGCAAATCCCGTTGTGCGAAATGTGGGTGACCTGCCGTAGCGACATGGGTTGACGTTAACGTCAACTGGTCTATTGTCCAGTCCCGAAATGTTTCCAGCGCCTTTTGCGGACAAGCACTGCATCCGTCAAGCGTCGAACGAAGAAAACACAGAATGACTGGCGGCAAAGAGGCCGGGCGGTTCTGGGGAGGACCTGAATGTATCGCGCACCCGTCGACGAGATCGTTTTTACACTGAGGCATGTGTGCGGCCTTGGTGATTTGCAGAAAAATCCACGCCACTCCGAACTGGGGGATGACCTTGTCGACGCGATCGTCAACGAGGCCGGCCGTTTCGCTGCGGAGGAAATCGCGCCCTTGAATGCGGTGGCCGACAAGCATGGCACGCCCTTGAAAAATGGCACGGTCAGCACGCCTCCCGGGTGGCGCGAGGCTTACCATGCCTGGATCGAGGGAGGCTGGAACGGCCTGTCGGCCGACGTGGAGTCCGGTGGTCAGGGCTTGCCGCAGATGCTCTCCGCGGCGGCAATGGAAATGTGGAATTCCGGGTCGATGGCCTTTGCGATCGGACCGACGCTGACGATCGGTGCGGTCGAGGCGATGGAGAAACATGCCTCGGACGAGCTGAAGGCGACCTATCTGGACAAGCTGGTGTCGGGCGAATGGATGGGCACCATGAACCTGACCGAGCCGCAGGCCGGCTCGGACCTCAACGCGCTGCGGGCGAAGGCGGAACGCAACGACGATGGCACCTACAGGATTTTCGGCCAGAAGATCTTCATCACCTATGGCGATCACGACCTGACCGACAACATCGTGCACATGGTCCTGGCGCGTTTGCCGGATGCGCCGGCGGGGACCCGGGGCATTTCCATGTTCCTCGTGCCCAAGTTCCTGGTCAACCAGGACGGCTCGCTTGGCGCGCGGAATGATGTCCGCGTTGCCGGTGTCGAGCACAAGCTAGGCATCCACGGGTCACCGACCTGCACGATGGTGTATGGCGACGAAGGCGGCGCGACCGGCTGGCTCGTTGGCGAGGAGAACAAGGGTCTTGCCTGCATGTTCACCATGATGAACAACGCCCGCCTCGCCGTCGGTATCCAGGGGCTGGGTGTTGCCGAGCGGGCCTATCAGCAGGCCCTTCACTATGCCATCGACAGGAAGCAGGGCAGGGCGCCGGGCGATAGCGGCGAGGGCATGAGCCCGATCGCGCGTCATCCGGATATCAAGCGCATGCTCCTGACGATGAAGTCCAAGACGCAGGTTGCCCGTGCGATCTGCTACGCCTGCGCCCATGCGATCGATATGGCCAATGTCAGTGAAGACGAAGCAGGGCGGACATTCTGGAACGAACGCGCCAGCCTGCTGACGCCGATCGCGAAAGCACTTTCGACCGATTTCGGTGTCGAGGTCGCTTCGCTCGGTGTCCAGATCCATGGCGGCATGGGGTATGTCGAGGAGACCGGCGCAGCTCAGCATCTGCGCGACGCGCGCATCGCCCCGATCTACGAGGGCACCAACGGGATACAATCCATTGACCTTGTGCTTCGCAAGCTGCCGCTATCGGGCGGTGAGCACATCAAGGGGTTCATTGCCGAGCTGAAGGCGGTCGCCGGTGAGGTTGCCGCCTCCCTCCGGCCGGAATTCGGAGCGACCGCAGCACGATTGGGCGAAAGCGTTCGGGATCTTGAGGAGGCGACCGGCTACATGCTTGCCGCCCTTGCCGACGGACGCACGGCGGACGCGCTTTCCGGCGCAACGCCCTATCTGCGGGTCGCGGGTCTTGCCCTGGGTGGCGCCCTACTTGCCAGGGGCGCGCTTCGCTCCTCGGAAGCGCCGGCCGAACGGCAGGCCGAGCGAACCTTGCTCGCACGCAGTTTCTGCGAAACGGTGCTGGGCGAGACCGGTGGATTGAAATCGGACGTCGTTCTGTCCGCGGACGCGATCAAGGCGTTTGACCCTGAAGCGCTGGCATCCTGAGACGGGAGAGTGACCAATGATCCGCATTAGCCTGGACGAGGGCGTCCAGACCCTGCGCCTCGATCGGCCGGAGAAAAAGAATGCCCTGACGGGCGCCATGTACACCGATCTTGCCGATGCGCTGGAAGCCGGAAACGAAAACCCGGATATCCGCTGCCACCTGATCTGCGGCCAGCCGGAGGTGTTCACTGCCGGCAACGATATCGGCGATTTCCTGCAATATGCCGGACGGGTGGCGGTGGCCGAGACACCGGTGGTCCGGTTCCTTCGGGCTCTGGTCCGTACGCAGAAGCCGCTGGTTGCGTCGGTGGACGGGCTCGCCATCGGAGTCGGCACGACACTGCTGATGCATTGCGACATGGTCTTTGCCAGTCCGCGCGCATTTATCCGCTCTCCGTTCGTCGATCTCGGGCTTGTGCCCGAGGCCGGTTCGAGCCTGCTCGGACCTCAGCTGATGGGGCACGCGCGCGCATTCGAACTCCTGTGCCTCGGCAATCCGCTGACCGCGGAAAAGGCGGAGCGTCTGGGACTGGTGAACGAGATCGTCGATGACAATGTCGACGATACGGCTCTCGCCTGTGCGAAACAGATCGCGGCAAAGCCGCCGGAGGCGATGGCCCTGTCGAGACAGCTTCTCAAGGGGGACACCGGCGCGCTGTCGGAGCGCGTGGAGGAAGAAATCAGCATTTTCGCCGACCGGCTGACCGCGCCTGAAACCATTGCGGCATTCCAGGCCTTCATGACCAAGAAAAAGGCGTGACCGGACGTGCGCGCACGGAACCTGGTCACAACGGCAACTCTCCGGAGGAAACAAGCATGTCCCTGAAAGGCAAGACACTGTTCGTCACGGGTGCCTCGCGCGGCATCGGCAAGGCTATCGCGCTCAGAGCGGCACGGGACGGCGCCAACATCGCCATTGCCGCGAAGACGGCGGAACCGCATCCCAGGCTCGAGGGAACGATCTACACGGCAGCCGAAGAAATCGAGGCGGCCGGCGGGAAGGCGCTGCCGCTGGTCGTGGACGTTCGCGACGATGAAGCGGTGAAAGCCGCGATAGACAAGACGGCAGTCCACTTCGGCGGCCTGGATATCCTGGTGAACAATGCCAGTGCCATCCAGCTGACGCCTGTCGAACAGACCGACATGAAGCGTTTCGACCTGATGCACCAGATCAACACGCGCGGCACGCTGGCCTGCTGCAAACACGCGATCGCGCATCTGAAGAGTGCCGAAAATCCGCACATACTCATGCTGTCGCCGCCGCTCGACATGCAGGAGAAATGGTTCGCGCCGTTCACGCCTTACGCGATCGCCAAATACGGCATGAGCCTGGTTGTTCTCGGCCTGGCGGGCGAGTTGCGCTCCAAGGGCATTGCCGTCAACGCGCTCTGGCCCAGAACCACCATCGCAACGGCCGCGATCAAGAACATCATCGGCGGCGACAAGATGATGCAGCAGAGCCGGACGCCCGACATTCTCGCTGATGCCGCCCATGAGATCTTCTCATCTCCGTCAAAGGACTTCACCGGCCAGTTCCTGATCGACGACACTTTCCTTGCCAGCCGCGGCGTTACCGATTTCGACGCCTACCGGGTCGATCCGAGCCTGTCGCTGGCGCCGGACTTCTTTGTCCCCGACGACATTCCCGCCCCGGCGGATCTCGGACCGGCAAAGTCCTGACTGGCGCACGGTGCCACGAGACGCAGCGGGCTTGCAATTGTGAGCCCGTTCAGGCAGCCTTTCCGGGCCGATGAGGGCGGCAACCGGATCCGCGGACAGCGAAAGCACCCTGACACCAGATGCAAATAGCCGGTTTTTCACCTGCGCCCGAAACCAGCGGATCGTCCGGGCGGTACGAACAGGAGAAAAGCCATGACCAACGGCATTCCCCCGGACCTTGACGCTCACAAGAAAGCTGCGCGCCGGTTGCGAAAGCAACACGCGGCAGGCGATGCGGACGCCGCCGCGCGCGTATCCGCGCATGTGAGCGGGGACAGGCAGCTCCGACATGCGGATTTCCTGCATGTCATTGCCCGCGAGGCCGGGCAGGACAGCTGGCCGAAACTCAAATTCGCCATCGAGAGCCGGGCCATGAGCCGGTCAGAGAAGGCCGAGCGTCTGAAGGTCGCGCTTTACTTCGGTCAGCACTGGGTGACGGAGCGTCTGCTGAAGGATGAGCCGGACCTGAAAGACGACAATCTGGGTCTCAAGGTCGCGCTCTACGATCTGGACGGTGTCCGCCGCGCGATCGAGGCGGATCAGGGATCGGCGACGCGCAAGGTCGGCATCAGGTCGCCGATGCTGCACCTTGCCTATTCACAGGAGATCCATCGCAGCCCGGAGAAATCCGGCGATATGCTCGCGATCGCGGAAATGCTTTTGGCGGGCGGCGCCGGCGTCGATGACGGCTATTCGCCGGATCCCGATGGCGACTACACGCTGTCCGCACTTTATGGAGCGATGTGCCATGCGGATAATTACGCGCTGGGCAAATGGCTTCTGGAAAAGGGTGCCAATCCGAATGATGACGAAAGCCTCTACCACAGCACCGAACTCGGACACACGCGGGCCTTGGCTCTGCTCCTGAAACACGGCGCAAAACCCGATGGCACCAACGCGCTTCCAAGGGCACTCGATTTCGACAATCTGGAGATGGTTCGGATGCTTCTGGAGGCGGGCGCGGACCCGAACCTGACGGTGCCCGATCATCCGAGCGGTCTGCCCATGAACACGATCCCGTCGTTGCACCAGGCGGCGCGGCGTGGCGCTTCGGTCGGCGTGGTCGACCTGCTGCTGACATTCGGCGCCGATCCGAACGCGGTGTGGGATGGCCACACGGCCCATGCAATGGCCTGCCTTTACGGCAATCTTCCCGTTGCGGACCATCTGGCAGGGAAGGGGTTTGCCACCCCGCTTGACAGGAATGAACGCATCCTGGCGGCCTGCGCGTCCGGGGCGGACGTGCCCGGCTCGCTGGATCTCAGCGGTCTGAGCGAGGAAGACAAGGGCCTTTTGACCCGGCTGGCCTTCATCCCGGGCAAGCTTGATCACATGAAGCGGCTGGTGAGCGCCGGCCTCGATCCGGATGTGCCCGACAGCATGGGCTTGCCGCCCCTTCACGTGGCCGGCTGGAACGGGCTTGTCGAGGAAGTGGCCTATTTTCTCACGCTCAGTCCGGATCTGACGCGCAAGAACGACTACGGCGGCGACGCCCTCGACACGGTGATACACGGGTCCGAATTCGCCCCCAAGCGCCCGGAAGCCGACCACATATCCTGTGCGCGGCTGCTGCTGGAAGCGGGCAGCGTGCTTTATCCCGATTTCATATCTGGGTGCGGCAACGAGGACATGGTTCAGTTCCTGGAAGACTGGCGCGACCCACATCCATAGGAAAAGGTGCAGGTGGCCGCACCAATCTGTGGTCGAAGCGCTGATTGTTTTGACGCATTCACGTTTCTGGAGTTTAGTCGGGGCAGTTCCAAAAAGGGGGATCGCATGGAAAGTGCAATGGATCAGGTTGGCGCTTACGGGCCACTGATAATCAACGCGGTGAAAGCAGTCGTTGTTCTCATCATCGGCTGGATCGTGGCGGGCATGGTCTCCGGACTGGTACGGCGCAGGATTGTCAGCCATCCGCAGATCGACGACACGATTGGCGGTTTCGCCGCGTCCATCGTCCGCTGGTTGATCCTTCTGGTCACGCTGATTGCGATCCTTCAGCTCTTCGGCATCGAGGCAACAAGCCTTGTCGCCGTCCTCGGCGCGGGCACGCTGGCCATCGGCCTGGCGCTGCAGGGAACGCTCAGTGACGTAGCCGCCGGGGTGATGCTGATCATCTTCCGCCCCTACAAGATCGGCCAGTTTGTCGACATCGGCGGCACGTCGGGCACGGTCAAGGATCTCAATATCTTCGTCACGGAACTCGTGACACCCGACAACGTTCAGATCATCATGCCCAACGGCCAGGCCTGGGGGGCGGTCGTCACCAACTATTCGGCGCATGACACACGCCGTCTCGATCTGACTTTCGGCATTGACTACGGCGACGATGCCGACAAGGCCATCCAGATTATCCTGGATGTCGCCAACGCGGACGAACGCGTCCAGAAGGACCCTGAGCCCTGGGTGCGCGTCACCAATCTCGGCGACAGTTCCGTCGACCTCGGTGTTCGCCTCTGGTGCGAGGCGGGAGACTATTGGGAACTGAAATTCCACATGCTCAAGGCCGTCAAGGAAGCCTTCGATGCCGGCGGCGTTTCCATCCCCTATCCGCATTCGGTCGAGATCCAGAAGGCCGGATAAACGGTTTCAGGTACCTGAAGGGAGGCCGCCTCAACCCGAGGCGGTCTCCTTTTTTGTGCCCGTTTCCGGTGTGGTTTCCTCTTCGGCGGCGGTGTCCGGCGCATTCTCGGTCGCGGTCTTGTCCTTGCTCTTGGAAACCGTGATTGTCTCGGTCACCTTGATTTCCTCCGTGACCTCGATGTTGACCGTTTCCTCATCCGCATCCGCCGGGCCCGCAGCCTCTTCTGCTGCGCTGGGCGGATTGCCGTCGCCGCCGGTTGTTTCGCCCTGTTCTTCCGCGTTCTGCGGGGGATCTTCGGAAGCGAATTGCGGCACCACAGGGTCTTCTATTTCGTGCTCCGCCATGTCGGTGTTCATCAGCTGCCGCATCTCGGCAAGCGCAACGACATGTTCGCGCAGGTCCGGATGCTGGTCCATGAGCGACTTGAAGTCATGGGCGCCGAGGCTGAGCAGCTGACAATAGCCGAGCGCGACGACGTCGGCGCTGCGCCGTCCACCCGTCATGAGCGCGATTTCTCCGAAGACGTCTCCGCGTCCGAGACGAACGCTGTGGCTCGGCGCCTGAACCTCGACCGCGCCGGATGCAATGAAATAGGCGGCATCGCCCCGGTCGCCGCGGCGGATCAGCTTCTCGCGCGGCGTGGCAAACTGCGGCCGCATCATCCGGCGTATCGCCTTCTGCTGCTTGCCGGGAAGATCCTTGAACAACGGATGCGCGCTGACGAGATCACGTGTCTTCAGGCCCAGATCCAGGGTTGGCCGTGTGTGGCTTGTCTTTCTGGAGCTTTCCACGTCGCGCAGAAGATCGCGGTGCAGTTCCGTGCCGATCAGCATTTGCTCCTTGGCATCGTCATAGGCGGTCTCTTCCAGTCGCACGCCGGCCTTCAGCAGGAACAGGCGCTCCAGTGAATCCGCATAGTCCGGATACTGGAGGCGCAGCGCATCGATGGCCTGGATCGTTTCGTCCTGCCGCAGGCACAGCGTGTCGTTGAGAATGTCGCCGACGCGTTCCCCCAGAAGCGGCCGGATGCGGCGGTTGTTGAAGTCGATCAACTCGTCGGCGAGGATCCGGTAGATCAGCAGGAACTCGAACCTGTCGGCAAGCTGGTTGGCCAGCGGCCGCGCGATCCGCAGGCGCCTCTGGAGGGTCTGCGCAAACCGGAAGCCGAACCCGAATTTCAGGGGCTGCCGGGTGGCCTTGTTGTAACCCGCGCGGCCATCGCTTCGGGTCAGGTCGCCGATCTGTCCTGTCAGGGTCAGGAACCGCGAAACCGCGCGTCCCGAGATCGTCTTTTCGTGAAAATGCTCAAGCACGAGCTGCTGCTCCCGGTCGGCCAGCGCGATCAGGCCGATGCGGACGCGGTCCCAGTCCGAGAGTTCCTCGAGCTTGTTCGTTTCGGAGGCCGCTGCCGCTGCCCGGTCCTCGTAGCCCTTCAGAACCCCCGAGGCGACCCGTTCGTCGATGTGGTAGCTCTTGGCGGCGCTTTCGAGTTCCGAGCGCACATCCAGCATGGCGAGCGAAAGAAATTGCGTTCTGAGCGCTTCGTCCCTTGCATTCAGCCGGTCCAGTCCGAGAAGACGGATCAGGGGTTTAAGACTGGTGCCGTAGACGAGCAGTGTGAACAGGACGAAGCCGGTGGCAAGTTTGGTGACGAAGCCAGACACTTCCGCATTGAGGACCGCGTGCTCCGAAACGCTGAGCGCCAGGATCAGCGTGACCGCGCCGCGCATGCCGCCCCACAGAATGACCGTCTTGTATTTGTTGCTGACGGATTGTCCTGCACCGAACAGGCTCATCATCGGCAGGAGCCCGAAAATCACCAGCGCACGCGCGGCCAGTGCGGCGACGATCACGACGGCCAGCAACAGGATGTCGATGGGCGCGAACCCGCCCACCAGCTTGGGAATGAGGATCGCGGACAGAAGAAAGATCAGCGAGGCCGCCCAGAAGGAGAGCTGCTCCCAGACAGAATGCAGGAACTGCCAGTTCGACGGCTGGATGCGCGACAGTCCGTAAAGGTTGAAGATCGTGCCCGCGCACACGACGGCGACAACGGCCGAAACATCCGCGAACTGGTCGCTCAGCACGTATGTGCCGTAGGGAAGGGCAAGGCTGAGGGTAACCTGGGCCAGCGGCAGGTCGCGCATCAGCGCCAGGAGACTGACCGCCACGCGTGCCAGGATTGCACCCACGACCAGTCCGCCGATGAAGGATCTGCCGAAGGCGATAGCCGCTTCGCTCGGGGTGATCGTTTCGTGCTGTGTCAAAACGCCGAGCAGGATGACGAAGATCACGATCGCGGCGGCATCGTTCAAAAGGCTCTCGCCTTCGACGATCCGGCCGAGCCGCGCAGGCGCGCCGATATCCCTGAAAATGGCGACGACGGCCACCGGGTCGGTGGTCGCAACGATCGCGCCGAGCAGCAGACACACGATCAGTGTGATTTCGGGTGACAGGAAGACCGATGCCAGCGGATAGAGCGCGAGACCGATGAACCCGGTCGCGACAAACACCGCCAGGACCGCCATCACCAGGATCGGAACGATGTCTTCCAGGATCCTGCGGATATCGAGCGTGATCGTTGTCTGGAACAGCAGCAACGGCAGGAACATGTAGAGGATCATTTCCGAGTTCAGAGGCGGATCGGCAAAGATCTCGGCAAAGTCGTCGAAGCGGTTGGTATGGTTCGTGTAGAACAGATAGGTGGCCGAGATCCCGATCAGGGTCCCGACGATCGCAAGCAGCACGCTCGGCGCGAGACCGAGCCGCCGGGCCAGCGGTTGCAGCAATGAGATTGTTATCAATAAAAGCGCGAATGCGCCTGTAATCAATGGTGTTTCCATAAACCCAATGTGCCTTGTGAATGCGGCGATATCAAATTCACTGAAATTTTATTTCGCACCTGCGTTCAGGCTGCAGGATCGGCCTTGCGTTCGGAAAGCCAGATCCCGCCCAGCACCAGAACAAGGGCGATGCCGTGGTGCCACTTGAACGGTTCGCTCAGGATCGAGACGGCCAGCACGGCCGCGAAAATCGGGACGAGGTTGACGAACACGCCCGCGCGCGCAGGTCCGATGAGATCCACGCCGCGCATGAAGAAGATCTGCGAAAGGCAGGAGGGGAAGACGGCGATATAGAGGACGACAAGCCAGCCGTCGAAGGTCGGCCACTGGGCCGTTCCCGTCGAGACCTCGAAAACCAGCCCGGGTACCGAGGCGACGACGGATATGGCCGACAGGACCGCAAAGAAGGTCAGTCCGGAAACCTTCGGGCGATTTCGCAGTGCAAGCGCGTAACTTGAATAGAGAAGGCAAGACAGCAGCATGTAGCCGTCGCCCGGGTTCACCGCGAGCGACATCAACACCTCGAGGCTTCCCTGTGCCGCGATCATCGTCACGCCCACGAGGGTCAGCAGAATGCCGAGTATCTGCAGGATCCGGACCTTCGTTCCGAAAAAGATTACGGACCCGATCAGCACGATGATCGGCATCGAGCCCTGGATGATGCCCAGGTTCACCGCCGTTGTCTGTGTCGCCGCGATATAGAACAGCGAGTTGAAGCCGACGAACCCGAACGCGGCCATCAGGATCATGCGCGGCAGGTAAGGGCGCATGACATCCCAGTCGGCCCGCATCCTGGTCCAGCACAGCGGAACGAGAATTCCGGCAACGAGGACCCAGCGCAGGAACACCACCATCATCGGGGACACCTCGCCGACGGCAAGACGGCCGGCAACCGTGTTGCCGCCCCAGAAAAGCGTGGTGAGCGTCAGCATGACAAAGGCATTGCCGTATGTCATGTCGCCGAATCTTCGAGCAATCGCGAACATGAAAGGCCTGGAGAGCGGAACCGTCTGGAGCAGACACCGGTATAGGATCAGCCGTTGGACGGAAAGCCAAATCTTCGCTCCGGGAGTGCAATTTCAGATATAATAATGTTTATTTTTTCCATTTTGGAAAAAGTCATGCGTTCTCTTGAGCAATTGACGAACGATGCCGAACGCCCCAAAACACCGGTTAAATGACAAAACTCGAGCCATGCGCCTGGAGAAACGAATGACCGCCCGAACGAATGCCCACGGATTGCAAGTTGCCGACGTTCTCTATGACTTTGTGAACACTCAGGCATTGCCGGGGACTGGAATAGACCAGGATCATTTCTGGAGCAGCCTGTCGTCCCTCATCCATGATCTGGCGCCACGCAACAAGGCGCTGCTGGAAAAGCGCGATGCGCTGCAGGAAAAGATCGATGCCTGGCACAAGGCCAATCCTGGAACGCCCGACATGGCCACCTACAAGGCCTTCCTGAGCGACATCGGCTATCTCGTGCCCCAGGGCGACGACTTCGGCGTCGGCACGGACCGGGTCGATCCCGAAATCGGATCGGTTGCCGGCCCGCAGCTCGTGGTGCCTGTCATGAATGCGCGCTATGCGCTCAATGCCGCAAACGCGCGCTGGGGGTCCCTCTACGATGCGCTCTACGGCACGGACGCGATGGGCTCGAAACCGGCGCCCGGAGGCTTCGATCCGGCGCGCGGCGCCGAGGTGATCGCCTATGCGCGCAAGGTACTCGATGAGGCTGCACCGCTCGCCTCGGGCAGCTGGACACGGGCAACGGGGTTTGCCGTCAGCGCCGAAGCGTTGCTCGTGAAGACGGCAGGCGGGGATGTCGCCCTGGCGGACCCGTCGCAGTTTGCCGGCTATTCGGGTGACACCGATGCGCCTTACAAGATCCTGCTGGTCAAAAACGGCCTGCACCTGGAAATCAACATCGATGCGCAGCATCCGATCGGCAAGACCGACGCGGCACACATCTCCGACGTGGTCCTCGAATCGGCCATGTCGACGATCATGGACTGCGAGGATTCGGTGGCGGCGGTCGACGCCGAGGACAAGGTCGTCGTCTACGGCAACTGGCTCGGCCTGATGAAGGGCGACCTTGAAGACACGTTCGAAAAAGGTGGCAAGTCCGTCACGCGCCGCCTCAATGGTGACCGCAACTACACGGCGCCCGGCGGCTCCGCCCTGACGCTCCACGGCCGCTCGCTACTTCTGGTGCGCAATGTCGGTCACCTGATGACCATCGACGCGGTTCTGGACAAGGACGGCAACGAAGTGCCCGAAGGCCTGCTCGACGGTATGATCACCTCGCTGATCGCGCTCCACGACATTGGCCCAAATGGCGGTAATCTCAACAGCCGCTCCGGGTCGGTCTATATCGTCAAGCCGAAGATGCACGGCCCAGAGGAAGTGGCGTTCGCCTCCGAGATCTTCGACCGTGTCGAAGATGCGCTGGGCCTTGAGCGCAACACGCTCAAGATGGGCATCATGGACGAGGAGCGCCGCACGACGATCAATCTCAAGGAGTGCATCCGTCAGGCGAAGGACCGTGTTTTCTTCATCAACACCGGGTTCCTGGACCGCACGGGCGACGAGATGCACACGTCCATGGAAGCCGGTCCGATGATCCGCAAGGGCGACATGAAGACATCAACCTGGATCGGCGCCTATGAAAACAACAATGTCGATGTCGGCCTCGCTTGCGGCCTGCCGGGCCACGCGCAGATCGGCAAGGGCATGTGGGCGATGCCGGACCTGATGCAGGCGATGCTGGAACAGAAGATCGGGCACCCGATGTCCGGCGCCAACACCGCCTGGGTGCCGTCCCCGACGGCCGCGACCCTGCACGCGCTTCACTACTACCAGGTCTCGGTTGCGAACCGTCAGGCAGAACTCAGGTCGCGCGATGCGGCCAGGGTCGAGGATATCCTCTCCATCCCCGTCGCCGAGCGGCCGAACTGGGCACCGGAGGACATTCAGGCCGAACTCGACAACAACGCGCAGGGCATTCTGGGCTATGTCGTGCGCTGGGTTGAGCAGGGGATCGGCTGTTCCAAGGTGCCGGACATCAACAATGTCGGTTTGATGGAAGACCGGGCCACCCTGCGGATTTCGTCGCAGCATATCGCCAACTGGCTGCATCATGGCGTGGCCACGAAAGAGCAGGTCATGGAAACCATGAAACGCATGGCCGCGGTTGTCGATGAGCAGAATGCCGGTGACCCGCTCTACCGGCCGATGGCCGCCGACTTCGACAACTCCGTCGCATTCCAGGCGGCGTGCGAACTCGTGATCGAAGGCACCAGCCAGCCGAACGGCTATACCGAGCCGGTGCTTCACCGCCGCCGGATCGAATTCAAGGCCAGGGCGGCCTGATCTCGTCGGAACTGCGGACGGAGGTCCGGATGATTTAACAATTGCGGCGGCTGCCTCTCTTAGCAGCCGCCGTTTTTGTTTGTGTTCGCATGCCGGTATTGGCCGGCTCCTCCGTCCGGCTGCGGTTCAGCCCGCAATGCGCAGCGGGATGGCCGACTGCACTTCCTTGGCGATCTCGCTGATCAAGGCATTGACCGCCGGACTGTCGGCACCGTCACGCACCCGGGCGATATAGGTGATGTCCGGCGGGGTGGGAAGCTCGCTATCGATTGTGGCAATGTCCGGTGTGACGTGAAGCCCGTTCAAAAGCGCGACGCCCAGACCCGACTTGACCGCCGACTGGATGCCCGCTGCGCTCGGGCACTCCAGAACGTTTTCGAGCCTGTGCCCCGCCGAGAGGCCCTCGGAGAACGCCCAGACCTTGTAGAAGCAGTTGCTGTCAAAGGACAGAAACGGAATGCGAGCGCTCGTGTCCAGGACGAGATCCGGTGACCGGACCCAGTGCAGCGTGTCCTCGAAGAGGATCAGATCGCTCGGTTTCACGTCTTTCCGGAAGACTTGCATCACGGCGACATCGAGTTCACCCGCCTGCAGCCAATCCTGAACGCACAGGCTCTGGCTTGCGCGCGTGTGAACCGTGATCTCGGGAAACAGCCGCGTGAACCGGCCGAGGATCCGGGCAACACCGCTCGTTGTCGTGTCTTCGGTCATCCCGAGCCGGATCGTGCCGGACACCGGCCGCTTTCGAAGCGATGCCAGCGCCTCGTCATGCAGATCGACAATCCGGCTTGCGTAGGTTTTGAGCCGTTCACCGTCTTCCGTCAGAAGCGGTGCGCCCGAACGTCTGGTCAGAAGCTCGCAATCAAGGTTCTGCTCCAGCCGCCGGATCTTGTGACTGACCGCCGACTGGGACACGCAAAGATGCTCGGCCGCCCTGGTGACGCCGCCCTGCTGCACGATCGTCAGCAACGCGCGAAGGGCATCGATCTCCAAACGTTCCGGCATTTCGGATCTCCAATGACAAAATTAGATGGTTGTATGACATTCATTCATTTGCTTCATAGCATAGGTGTGCGCTAGGAATTTGGAAAGACCTCATTTCATGGAGCGGCATTCATGCATCTCGTCAATGACCACGCGCTGATCGACAACACCCGCATTGCGCACGGCATCCACGGCAAGGGCGAGCCCGTCGTCCTTATCCACGGGACACCGTCCTCGTCCTACATCTGGCGCAAGATTTCCCCGGCCCTGGTGGACGCTGGTTACAAGGTCCACGTCTACGATCTTCTCGGCTTCGGTTTGTCGGAACGTCCCTGGAGCCCGGACGTTGACACCTCCGTCACCGGTCAGGTTCCGATCCTTCAGGGTTTGCTGCGTCATTGGGGTTTGGATTATTTCCATCTGATCGCCCATGACATCGGTGGCGGCATCGCTCAGCGCTTCGGTGTCTCGTATCCGGAACGGCTCCGGTCGCTGACCATGATCGACACTGTTTCGTTCGGCTCATGGCCGTCGAAGCGCACGAACGAACAGATGCAAAATGGCCTGGAAAGGCTCATCAAGGCGGGTGATGGCGAGCATCGGCAACACTTCCACGACTGGCTGCGCAGCACCGTTCACGACCCGGATGGATTGGACGAAACCGCGGCAGGCATTTATCTGGATTTCATATCAGGCCCGATCGGCCAAGGCAGTCTCTTCCAGCATCAGGTCCGGCATTACGATCCGCGGCACACGCAGGAGGTTGCAGACCGGCTGCACGAACTCGGCAGGCTCCCGGTGCAGCTGATCTGGGGGGCGGACGATGCCTGGCAGGTTGTCGACTGGGCGCACAAGCTTCACGACGCAATCCCGGGCTCGGAGCTGCATGTTCTCGAAGACTGCGGGCACTTCGCGATGGAAGATAAGCCCGAAAAGATTTCTGGACTGCTGGTCGATTTCCTGAGCCGGCAAAAATGATGTGCCGGATCCACATAATATCTTCAACAGATCGGACACCCCAATGAAGCTTTCTGATTTCAAGGCCCTCACGTTTGACGTCTACGGCACATTGATCGACTGGGAGAGCGGCATGGTGACCGCGCTCAAACCGCTGACCGACAAGGTCAGCCTGCACCTGAGCCGGGACGACATTCTGGAAGCGCACGCCTATCATGAATCCACCAGCCAGCGCTGGACACCGGCAAAGAAGTATTCGGATCTGCTGGGTGTCGTCTATCGGCGTCTCGCCGAAGAATGGGACGTGGAGGTGACCTGGGAAGAGTGTGCGGCCTATGGCCTGTCCGTGCGCCAGTGGCCGGCCTTCGACGACAGCAGGGAGGCGCTCGCCTATCTGAAGGAACACTTCAAGCTGGTCGTGCTGACCAACACGGACAATCTGAGCTTTTCGGGCTCGAACGGCCGTCTCGGCGTCCACTTCGACGGGGTCTACACCGCCGAGGATGTCGGCAGCTACAAGCCCGCGGATCGCAATTTCGAATACATGCTCGAAACGCTCGCCCGCAACGGCATCGCCAGGCATGAAATCCTGCACACGGCGGAAAGCATGTTTCATGATCATGCTCCGGCCAACCGCCACGGACTCGCGAACTGCTGGATCTATCGCCGCCACGACAAGCAAGGATTTGGAGCGACCATGAACCCGGGAGACATGCCGACAGTCGATTTCCGGTTCGACAGCATGGCGGATCTGGTCGAGGCGCATAAGCAGGAACTGGCTGCCGGCTGATCCTCAACGTTCAGCGCCAGCGATTGCGCCTCAGGCGTTCGTCGATGGGGATGCGCGCGTGGTATTCCGCGACATCAAGCACCATCGGGACCGAGAGGCCGTTCTCGTAGTGAACGAACTCGTCCGCCGATTGCCGGAACTTCATCGTCGCGTAGAAGCGCGCCAGATCCGGCACGCAGTCGATGTAGATCTCGCGAATGCCGGTGGCCTGCACGAATGTCGCGATGGCGGCGAAGATTCGCATGTAGGTCGCACCGCCGCGCCATTTCTCCGGGATCGCGTATTTGGTGATGACGCAGGTCTTGTGCGGATGGTGATCGGAAGCGCCCATGCCGTAGAGCTCCGGCAGGATGGAAAGCCCGCCGTGCTGCGCGAGATTGACACGCGCGGTGCCCGCGTCTTCGCCCTCGTAGACGGCGATGAAGCTGGTGCCGTGCTCGTCAAGCGGATCGATGAGCGTGCACGCCTCATGGTCGGCATAAGGAGAGGGGCGCCCGAACTCACCGCAATAGACCTCGTAGCGCAGGTGTTGCGCGCGAAGAATAAGCTCCTCGGTGTTGCACTGGAACACTTCGAGTGGCGGCGGGGCCGCTTTTTCGAAATCGTCGAGCAGGACGTCGTTCTGCTGCAGTCGCGCCCGCATCAGCTTCGCAAGATATCTTGAAAAGGCGGCGGCCATGTCCGGCTGCCGTGTTTCCAGGAGATCGAGTTCCTTTCGGCCGATGCCGAGCGCGCGAATGTCCGTGAGCGTTTCGACGCGTGCCGATGCCCCGCTTCCTGTCAGGAAGCCGATTTCACCGAGGATCGTGTTGCGGCCGGATGTCAGCCGGGTGGACATGTCGCCCTGCTCGAAACGGACTTCCACCTCACCCTCCAGCACGAGCAGCATGTCGCCCGCAAATCCGCCTTCGTAGCGCAGCACATGCCCGGGCGGGAACCGGCGTTCGTCGCAGATGGACGTCAGTTCGGTCAGGATATCGGGTTCCATCGGTCAGCTCCCGTCCGGTTTCGCCACGGTCTCCTTGAGCGACGTCAACGGCTTTTTCTCCACTACCACGCGCTCGAAAACCGCTTCCGAGTCCGGCCACTCCGTTCCGAACATGCGGTCGAGAAACCGCGTGCCGAGGCCATAGTTCCCCGTGTATCGTGAATGATGAAGCGCATGGTACACCGTCGACGTGATGTACTTGCCCTTGACCTTCATGAAGTTTTCGGAGCGGATTTCGTAGTTGGCGTGACCGTAGGAATTGATCACGAGGTAAAGCGCAAACCAGGTCGCGATGCCGAAGAAGTTCAGCGGCATCAGGAACTGGTCCACCAGCGCAAGCACCCCGAGAATGCCGAGGTCGAAAATGAACTTTTCCCAGAAGGAAAAGGACAGCGCCGTGAACGGGCTGGACAGGCGGCTGCGGTGATGCTCGGCATGGATCCAGTGGAGCGATTTCAGATGAAAGGCGCGGTGGGATGCATAGTGCCAGATCTCGGCCCAGAGCGCCGTGAGCAAGAGACTGCCGAAGAAGCTGGCAAACGACCGGCTGTCGAAGAGCCCGAACAGCAGGAAAATCATCAGCATGAGTGCATGCAGCGGCGTGTGCAGGGAGTTCTTCAGTTCCCGCCGCACCTGCGGGTCTTTGATCGGCAGGCTGTAGATCCGGTCGCGCGAGAGATCGACTTCGTAGTCCTCGACGCATAACCAGAACAGGGCCATCAGGTGACCGATCACGGCGATCAGGCAAAGCATCGCCGCTTCCGCTGCATCCATTTCCATCCCCCATGCTTGCATGCATCCATTGGCACCCTGACCGTGAGGCTAGAAAAACCGGTGCCCCCGGTCAAGCGACACGCACCCTAGCTATCTGGAAAATAGGCCGTTTTGCAGCATGGATAGGGTCCGGGTGCTCCCGGTCGTCAGACGTCGACCCAGATGGAGCCTTCATTATGGGATGCGACGGCGGCATGGATGAAGCGCACACCGCCTTCGCCATCGCCGACCTGCGGCAGGCCG
This sequence comes from Roseibium sp., assembly GCF_965232425.1. Lineage (GTDB taxonomy): Bacteria > Pseudomonadota > Alphaproteobacteria > Rhizobiales > Stappiaceae > Roseibium. Next base: position 722,082 of record NZ_OZ246971.1, on the reverse strand, counting down.
ATCCAGTCAGGCGGGATCGCGACACCGTCACGGCGGGCGGCGACGGCCATGGCGAACTCGGTATAGAGATTGGCCCAGGCCTCGATGAGGCCTTCCGGAAAGCCGCGCCCGGTGCGCACGAAGCGCTCGGTGGCGGCGGATACGCCGTGACCATGGCCCCGGCTCAGGACCCGGTCGGGGTCTCCGAACACGTTGAGCCGCAATCGCTCGGCGTCTTCCATGTCCCATTCCAGACCGCCCTTCGATCCGAAGATCCTGAGACGCAATCCACCCCTGTTGCCGGAGGCGAGGCGGGTCGCCATCAGCGTGCCCGGGACCCCGTCGCCATACCGGGTCATCATGAAGACGGTGTCTTCCAGCGGTTTGGGAGCGCCGCACACATGCATTTCGGCCCGCACATGGGTCAGCGGCAGTCCGGAGACGAAACTCGCCAGATGCGCTGCATGGGTGCCGATATCGCCTGTGCAGCTCGTTGGCCCGGATATCTTTGGATCGACCCGCCATTTGACGTGCGGTGCGGCTTCCACACCGTCCGGGATCATCCAGTCCTGCATGAATTCCACGTGGATCTGGTTGATGTCCCCAAGAGTGCCCGCGGCAACGATTTCCCTGGCCTGGCGGATCATAGGATAGCACGACATCACGTAGGAAACGCCGAACACCACTCCGGCCTCCGCGCTCCGCGCGGCAAGATCCTCCGCCTCGGCAATTTCGTTGGTGAGCGGCTTGTCGCAGAGGATGTCGATGCCTACCTCGAGGAAGGCGAGGGCCGCCGGATGATGCATGTTGTTCGGCGTCGTGATCATGACCGCATCGACCCCGTCGCTGCGCGCGGCCTCGGAGTCCGCCATCTCTTCGAACGAGCCGTAGCAGCGTTCCGGATCGAGGAAGAGATCCGCGCCTCTGGCTTTCGCCTTTTCCGGGTCGGACGACAGGGCACCGGCGCTGATCTCCCAGAGATCCGTCATCCGTGCGGCCATCGCCTGCGTCGCGGAAATCCTGCCGCCGCCGACGATCCCGAGCCGGAGACGTCTCGAAAGGCGCGGGAAGGGGCCGTCAAAATCGAAGGATTGGGGAAGAAGTTTCTCGGTCATGGGTCACCTCAAGCCGGTGGCTGTGCGCCTTCCGGCAGCATCTCGACAGCCATGAATATCGACGGCGTAATGGTTTCGAACTGATGCCAGGGATAGTTGCCTTCGGCATCGTACATCGGGCGGTGGGTCGTGCCCGGCGCCATCGGTTCCTCCAGGTAGAGGGTCGACGGGTCTTTCTCTCGGCATTGCTGCATCTTGCCGAAGCCGACAACCTGGGTATGGACTTCGCGGAAGCCGGGCACGGGACAAAAGGGATGGTCCTTGTGCAGGCCCACATTGAGCGGCACCGAGCCGGAATGATACATGGTCAGCCCGATGCGGCCGATCCAGACCTTGGGCGACATGTAGTGGCTGACCCCTCTGAGCCGCTCTTCCTGCCGCACATCATAGGCTGACGGCCATGTACGTTTGACCTGATCGAACAGGGCGTCCGTGTCCGGATAATCGTCGAAACGCTCGATCAGGATTGCCTTGTCCACGTCCGTGATGTCCGCATCAGCAACGACGGCGGACTGCAGGTGTTCAAGAAACTGGTCGAAGATCCTGACGGGTTTCTCTGCAAGGTTCAGGAGGATGACCTTGCCGCCGACACTGACCGTCGGCTCGCCTGTAACCAGTTTCACTGTGAAAAAAGGTTCTGCGAAATCGAGTATTTTGGTCGGCATACGCTTAGCCCTCGCTGTCGGGGAAATTCTGAGGCAACGGGTCGGGCACATCGCAGCGGCTGGAAATATCAACGAACGCTCCAATTTCGGGAGACTTCAGCATGCCCTGCATGATCTCGCACACGTGATAGGCCATCGCTCCGCTGGCGCGCGGTGGCCGGCTGTCGCGCACCGCAAAGGCCAGATCCAGCAGGCCGATCCCGCGTGCATCCCAATTGTAGCCATGATCCACCTCGGCCACGCACCATTCCGCCGGTGCCTGTGGGCGTGGCCGCATGGTCCAGCGGGACTCGGCGCGCGTTCTGTACCAGACGGGGCCGGCGAAAATGTTGGCGCCATCGCCGGGGTCGGGGTCCGGAATGCAGATCGTGCCGTCCTCACCGTAGATTTCCAGACGCGGTGTCTCGCTTTCCCAGACATCGAAGGACACCATCATCTGGCCGATGACGCCGCTGTCGAATTCGAACATGCTCAGGCAATGGGTGTCGACCTCGACCGGCATCATCGCGCCGTGTCGTGGCCCGTTCTCGATCATGCGTTCGGGGAAGGTCTTGCGTGCCATCCCGGCAACGCGCGTGATCGGTCCGAGCAGAAATACCATCGCGGTCAGGTAGTAGGGGCCGAGATCGAGCAGCGGGCCGCCGCCATCCTGGTAGTAGAAATCCGGGTTCGGGTGATGGCGTTCGACCCCGTGTGTCGGCACGAAGGCCGACACGCCCGTGGGGGCTCCGATGACGCCGCTGTCCAGGAGCTTGCGCACGGTCTGCCAGCGCCCGCCCAGGAACGTATCGGGCGCGTTGCCGACCAGGAGCCCGCGGGTGCGTGCAAGTTCCAGGATTTCCGGCCCGTCGTTCAGGGTCGTCACGAAGGGCTTCTCGGAGTAGACATGTTTGCCGCTTTGAAGCGCCATCCTGCAGATATCTGCATGCGCTGCGGGAATGGTCAGGTTGAGAACGCAATCGATATCGGGGTCGGAAAGGAGCTCTGCCGGCTCGCAGGCTTTCGGCACACCATGTTGCGCAGCCTTGGCCCTGCTTGCCTCGATGTCGAGGCTGGCGCAGGCGGTGATCTCCAATCCGTCAAACGCAGCACAGTTCTTGAGGTAAATGTCGCTGATGCGTCCGCAGCCAATCAGGCCGACCTTCAGGAGCGTCATGTCGCCTCCTGCCGCATCAGCCGCTTCATGGCAGCGGTCCGGAACGGGGCGTTCGGCCCGCCATAACCCGCATACTTGCCCGTTCTTTGAACGATTTCGAAAAAGAACCCGCCGGCCACGGGCCGGCTGTAAACTTGGTAGAAGGCGCCCAGTTCGTCTTCGTCATAGAGAATGGCCGACTGTTTCAGGCGCTCGATCTCCTGATCGTCAAACCCGAACCTGGCTGCAAGATCGTCATAGTAGTTGCCGGGCAGGACCAGTGGCTGGAAGCCTCGGGACCGAAGTTCTGCTGCGGTCTCGAAAATGTCGTCGCAGGACAGAGCGATGTGCTGCACCGCGGACGCGCTTCGGCCCGAGATGAATTGTCCGGCAAGCGTGTCTTTCGACTCCGCCCCGTTCAGCGTCAGGCGGAAGACGCCGTCGGGCGCCTCGATCACCTGGCTGCGCACAATGCCGCCAGGGTCGACCACGTCGAAGACAGGACGCTTGGTGAGGTCGAATTGCGCAGTGTAGAAAAGCGACCAGCTCAGCATCTCCGCGTAGTCCATCGTCTGCGCGATGTGATCGACGGTCTGAAGCCGGCCGGCATCGGGACCGCTCTCCACAGGCTCGAACTCCACGTCCCAGACATCGGACAACCCGCTTGGTTCATCAAGCAGATGCATGATTGACCCGCTGACGGCATGGATCGCCGGCAGCGCCATTTCCCCGTCGTTGAGCGGCTGGCGAAACGGCTCCGCACCAAGGCGGGTGGCGCGGTTCACGGCCGCCTTCGCGCTGTCGACACGCAGGCCGATGTCACAAACGCCAAGGCCATGCTTCTCGAAGCAGGAGCGTGCGAACCCGCTGTCGTCCTTGTTGATGACAATCCGGATGCCGCCCTGTTGCCAGACGGCAACCGCCTTGTTGATGTGTCGCGCCGCCAGGCGAAAGCCGAGGCTTGCAAGCAGCTGTTCGAATTCGGCGGCTGACGGCTCATCCGCCGTGAACTCGATGAACTCGACCCGTTCGACACGAGGGCGCGCCGGCATCGGCTGAATGCCGATCCGGGACTGCGGTGCATCCCGTTCCACGTCGTCGGCCAGTGCCATCAGCGAGCGGTAGCCGTCACGCGCGATCAGCTCGGGACTGCCGCCCCGGAACTGGTCGTTGAAAATCTCCAGGGAAATCGGACCGTCATACCCGGTTGCGGCGACGGCTTTCAGAAATCCGGTGACATCGAGATCGCCTTCTCCCGGCATGTTGCGAAAATGGCGGGACCAGTAAAGCAGGTCCATGTCGATCCGCGGCGCGTCGGCAAGCTGGACGAAGAAGATCCTGTCGCCGGGGATCGACTGGATGCTGTCCGGCGAGAGTTTGCGCCCGAGCGTATGGAAACTGTCGACGATCAGACCGACGGACGGATGATCCGCCCGGCGCACGATTTCCCATGCGTCGCGCTGATCGTTGATGTAACGGCCCCAGGCGAGCGCCTCATAGCCGACACGTACACCGTGCGCCTTTGCAATGTCACCGAGTTCGGCAAGGTCGGATGCCGCCCGGTCGATGCCGCCGAGCGCCTTCGGATGTACGCTTGAACAGATCAGGACCAGATCGGTTCCGAGCCTGTTCATGACGTCGAACTTGCGCTTTGCGCGGTCAAACGCGCGGGCGCGCTGGGGCTCTGGCAGTCCCTCGAAGTCGCGTAGGGGTTGAAACAGCAGGATTTCTAGCCCATGGTCTCGGACCATTTTTCCGACATCTGTAGCGCCACCGTCATGTGCGATGAAGTCCTGTTCGAATATCTCGATACCGTCGAAGCCGGCAGCGGAAATAGCCGCGAGCTTCTGCGGCAGATCTCCGGCAATGGACACCGTCGCTATCGACGTCTTCACCGTGTTGCCCTCCTCCGAAACACGCACCAGGTTCACAGGCACCTCAGAATGTACCAAAGGGTTAATTTGTCAATGATCAATTCTCTGAAAGGCAGGTCAGGCGCGTGAAAAAGACGGAAGGCGAGCGCAAGACGAGCTGGAAACAGGACCCGGAGGGCGTAAAGGCCGACATTCTTGCCGTGGCCACGTCCGTTTTCGCCGAAGCCGGGTTTTCCGGCGCCCGGATCGACGAGATCATCCGGCGGACGAAAACCTCAAAGCGGATGATCTACTACTATTTCGGCGACAAGAGCGGCCTTTATTCCAAGGTTCTCGAAGCGGCCTACACGCGGCTCCGCAAGGGCGAGGGGCAACTCGATCTGGAGGCTTTGCCGCCCCTGGACGCGCTTGCGAAACTCGCCGCCTTCACCTTCGACTTCCACCGTGAAAACCCCGAGTATATTCGCCTGATCGCGATCGAGAATATCCATCACGGCAAACATCTGAAGCAGTCGGAAACCATACCGAAGCTGAACAGCCAGATCATCACGGGGTTGGAAGATCTGTGCCGCCGCGGTGTCGAGGAGGGCGCATTCCGGGACGACGTCGATCCGCTGGAACTGCACTGGACCATATCCGCGTTCTGCGTGTTCAACATCTCCAACCGGGCAACCTTCTCGCACCTCTATGGCGATGACCTTTTCACGGATGCCGGACAGGAGCAGCTACGCGCGCGCCTCGTTACCATGGTGCTCGACACGGTGCGGGTTCGGTAGTTAGGCCGATCTTCAGAGCGGCAGCGCTGGGCTTTCCTGCAGGCCGAGATGCAGCTCGTCGCCTTCGTAGGGATGCGCGCGGGCGACGTCTTCATTGAGATCCGATCCAAGACCCGGTTCCGCAGGGGGAATGACATAGCCGTCTTCCCACTGGATCGGCGTCTTCAGAAGATCGGCATAAAATCCGTCGAACGTGCGGATCGATTCCAGCACCAGGAAATTCGGACTGCAGGTGGCCAGCTGAATGTTGGCGAGCGCGACCAGCGGACCGCAATAGAGATGCGGTGCGACCTGGGCGGAATGGCACTCGGCCATTGCGGCGATTTTCTTGGCTTCGAGCAGGCCGCCGACGCGTCCGAGATTCATCTGCAGGATGCTGGCGGCTCCTGTTTCCAGAACGCGGGAGAATTCGTATTTGGTGCAAAGGCGCTCGCCCGTCGCCACCGGTATCGACGTAAAGCGCGCGACCTCGGCCATGTCCTCCGGTTTTTCCGGCGGGATCGGCTCTTCGAACCAGAGCGGGTCATACGCTTCCAGCCGTCTTGCCATGCGCTTGGCACCGGACGCGGTGAACTGCCCATGGGTGCCGAAAAGCAGATCCGCCCTGTTGCCGACCGCCTCCCGGATCGTGCGGCAGAACGCTTCCGAACGGTCCAGGTCCTGCAGGCTCGGCTGGTGTCCGTCATAGATCGTGTAGGGGCCGGCCGGGTCGAACTTGACGGCCGTGAAGCCTTTTTCAACGGCCGCGACGGCGGCCTCGGCCGCGATATCCGGATCGTTGTAGACATTGGGCGTGTCCGGATCCGGGTAGACATCGCCAGCCTCGGGATAAAGGTAGGTGTAGGAGCGGAGCCTGTCGTGAACCTTGCCGCCCAGCAATTCGTAGACGGGCTTGCCCGCCGCCTTGCCGATGATGTCCCAGCAGGCCATCTCCAGCCCGGACAGGACACCCATCACCGATACATCGGGCCGCTGCGTATAGCCGGCTCCATATGTCTTGTGCCACAGCTTTTCGATGTGATGCGGGTCCTGGCCTTCAAACTGCCGCTTGAACACGTCTTCCGCCATCGCGGCGACGAGGTGCGGCCCGAAGGTCGCGTTGTAGATCTCGCCGTAACCGGTAAGACCGCAGGCCGTCACCAGCTTGACGAAGATGAAGTAGCGGCCGCCGTGACGCGGTGGCGGATTGCCGACCACAAAGGTCTCGATTTGGTCGAGTTTCATGGAACGCACTCAACTCCCGTTGCTGATCGTGATCGACTTCACCTTGGTGTAGGCATCCAGCCCCTCCCAGCCCTTTTCACGGCCGTATCCGGATTTCTTGTTGCCTCCGAACGGCAGTTCCAGGCCGCCGGCCCAATAGTCATTGACGGAAACCTGACCGCAATCCATCGCATGTGCAACCCGCATCGCGCGCCCGACATCGCTCGTATAAACACTGGCAATCAGCCCGAATTCGGTGCCGTTGGCAAGCCGGATGGCTTCTGCCTCGGTCTCGAAATTCTGCACGGACAGAACGGGACCGAAAATCTCGTCCTGCACGGCCGGATCGTCAGGTCCCAGATCGGCAATCACCGTCGGCTGGAAGAACCAGCCTTTGCCGGTGTCCGCGTCGACCGTAACGTCGCCGCCGGTCAGAAGGGAAGCGCCACGGGCCTTTGCCGCCTCGACATGGGCCTTGATGCGCGACAGGTGCAGGTCCGAGTTGATGGCACCCATGTCGGGGTCCGACAGTCCGTGTCCGGGTTTGATGGACTTTGCGCGTTCGGCGAGGATGGCGAGGACGTCATCGCGGATCGCCTTGTGCAGGATCAGCCGGGACCCGGCGGAACAGATCTGGCCGGAATTGGAGAAGATCGCCCAGTAGGAGCCGTCGGCGACCTTTTCCGGGTCCGCATCCTCGAACGCGATCAGCGGCGACTTGCCGCCGAGTTCCAGCGTCAGCCGGGTGACATTCGGCGCGGCCATCTGCGCGACATTGATACCGGTTGAGACGGATCCGGTGAAGGTGAGCTGCTTGATCCTGGGATCGCGTGCCAGCTGAGCGCCCATGTCGGCGCCGAGGCCGGTGACGACGTTGACAAGGCCGCCCGGAACGCCCGCCTCGCACAGCAGCTCCGCCATCACCAACGCCGTGAAGGGCGTCGTCTCCGCAGGCTTGGCAACGACGGAGCAGCCCGCGGCAAGGGCCGGGGCGACCCCGCGTGCGAATGTCGAGGTCGGATAGTTCCATGGAATGATATGCCCGGTGACGCCGACCGGTTCGCGCACCGTGAAGGCGGTATGGCCCGGGCCGAGATTGACGGACCGGCCGTCGAGCTTGTCTGCGGCACCGGCGTAGTATTCAAACAGCCGCGCGGAGGACTGAACATCGCTCTGTGCTTCGGCGAGGGTCTTGCCGCTGTCGACAACTTCGATGACCGCGAGGCGATCGGCATTCTCGCGAAACAGGCGGGCGACAGTGTTGAGGATCGTGCATCGCTCTCCCGGCGGGACCTGGCGCCAGTGCGCCGCAGCTTTTTCAGCCGACGCGATTGCCCGGTCCATGTCGGACGTTTCGCCGAGTGAAAATTCCGCGAAGGCCTCGGCCCGTCCCGGGTCGAAGCTTTCCATCTTGCGGTTCGACGGCGGTGTCGTCTTTCCGTCGATGAAGTGGCCGTCGGGCAGGGAGGGCAGGTGGCCGGTATCCAGGTAGGTTCGGGCGATGGTCTCAGCTGTCATGTTGCGGCTCGTTTCCGGTCTTGCAGGATCAGGTCCGCCCCTTTCAGGGCGAGCATCATGGTCGGGGCATTTGTATTGCCAGAAGTGATGTTGGGAAAGGCGGAAGCGTCGACGACGCGCAGGTGTTTGACGCCGTACACGCTGAGGCGGCTGTCAAGAACGGCGGAGGTCCGGTCCGCGCCCATCCGGCAGGTCGAGACCGGATGATAGACCGTGCTCGCCCGCTCCCGGAAATCGGCGAGCAGTTCGGCGTCTCCCAGCGTTTCGAGATGCGGCGCGAGTGATGTCTCCACGACGCCGCGCATCGCGTGGCTGCCCATGATTTTCTGGCAGAGCCGGCCGCCTGCGACAACGGCTTGCCGGTCTTCTTCGGTGCTGAGCGAATTCGGCTGGATCCCCGGTGCGACAGCGGCATCGGCGCTTGTGATGCTTATCTGCCCGCGGCTCGTCGGCCGGGTCGGCTGGGCACAGATGATGAAGCCGTCGAACGGGTCGAGCGCCAGTCTGGTTCGAGCCCCGGTCTGCGCCATCCGGTAGCTGATCGGGTTGAAGTAGAGTTGCTGGTCCGGCCGGTCCAATTCAGGGCGGGATCTCAGGAACCCGCCGCATTGATTGACCGAAAGGGCGAGGGGCCCGCGCCGGGTGAAGGCATATTGCAGGGCAGCCCGTGCCTGGCCGGCCAGCGGCCGCAGGACGGAATTCAGCGTGCTTTCCCTGGCCCTGAAGGTGTAGGTAGCCGCCAGATGGTCCTGAAGATTTGCGCCGACATTGTCGTTGGCGCAAATGACCGGGATCTTGAGCGACTGCAACAGCCGGCCGGGACCGATGCCGGAGACCTGCAGCAGGTGCGGAGATCCGATCGCACCCGCTGAGAGGATGACCTCGTGCCGGGCGGTAACCCGCTCGCCATCCGCAAGCAGGATGCCGACCGCAGAATTATCTTCAAAGAGGATGCGGCTTGCCCGGGCACAGGTTCGCAGCGACAGATTGGGCCGTGCAAGCACGGGCCGCAAGAACGCACGCGCGGAAGAACAGCGTTCGCCGTTTTGCGTGGTGATGTGGTAGACGCCGCCGCCTTCGGGCGCCGCACCGTTGAAATCGCCGGACCTCGGCAGACCGGTTTCTTCGAGCGCGGCGAAGAAGTGCCGATTCAGCTTGTGGATCTCGCTGGACGTATCTTGCACGTGGATCGCGCCCGCGCCGGTCTTTTCACCCGTGGGCCCGACCTTGGTTTCCAGGCGTTCGAAGACCGCTTTGACCTCTTTCCAGCCCCATCCGCGTGCGCCTGCACGTTCCCAATCGTTGAAGTCTTCGGGAAGACCGCGGCAATAAACCATGGCGTTGATGGACCCGGATCCCCCGAGCATCTTGCCGCGCGGCCAGGAGATGCTGCGCCCGTTGAGCCCGGCATCCGGGTCGGTCCTGAACTGCCATGTGTGTTTTGCGCTGGTGACGAGTTTTGCATATCCCAGCGGCATGCGAACCCAGGGCGAACTGTCGGGTCCGCCCGCTTCGAGCAACAGGACGGAGGTTCCGGGATCAGCGCTCAGGCGTTCGGCCAGGATGCACCCGGCAGACCCGGCGCCGACAATGATGTAGTCGAAAGTGTCCATCGCTCTATCGCCAGGTGACGTCGTTTGCAGTGGATTTTCACCGAGTGCAGCGAAATCTTAAAACGAAAAAAAATTTGGCAATACATTGAAAAAATTTGTAGAAAGAAACTGTTGTTCATAAGAAAAGCAAGGTAGTGGCCGCGGGAGGTGTTCTTGACATACAGTCTGCCACCCTTGTCCTGGCTGCGTGCATTCGAGGCCGCTGCACGGCTCGGAAACTTCACCAGGGCTGCGGAGGAACTGCTGCTCACACCGGCAGCCGTCAGCTATCAGGTGCGGCAGCTGGAGAAGAAACTCGGCTTTCCGCTCTTCGACAGGGTTCACCGGGAACTGGTGCTGACGCGGCTCGGGCAAACATACCTGCCGAGCGTCGAAAAGGCGTTTTCGGATCTGTCCATCGCAACCGTTTCGGTGTTCGGGGAACGCGACCGCCAGCCGGTGCGCTTCCGCTGTCTCAACAGTTTCGGCCACCTCTGGATGATCCCGCGGCTGAAGGCTTTTCAGGATGCGTTCCCGGACATAGAACTGCAGATGATTTCGGCTGCCTGGGCGGAGACGCTTCAGCCCGATCTCTTTGACATCGACATTCGCTTCGGGGACGGCAGCTGGACGGACGGGCATGTCGAATTTCTGCTGAATGACCCGATCGTCCCGGTGTGCCATTCGGACCTCGCGCTTGGGACCAAGGAAAGGGATCTCACGGCGCTGGCGAAGGCGGTGCGTCTCGACATCATGGGTGTGATCGACACCTGGGAGAGTTTTTTCAGGGCCTTTGGCCATCCGGTGCCGCAGCGCACCGGTCTTCAGGTTGATCAGACGCTGTCCGCGCTTGAACTTGCCGCTCTCGGCCACGGGCACGCGCTCGTCCTGCAAAGTCTTGCGCAACCCTATCTGGACGCTGGCCGGCTGGTCATCTCCTCAAGCCGCAAGATCAAGAGCCGCCACAGCTACCATCTGGTCACGTCGGGACCGCGTCAGGCACTCGGTCAGGATGCTGCAGCATTCTGCGAATGGCTGATCACCGAACTGGGCAGAACCGGCGGAAAGTGACGCCTGCCTGCACTGGACGTCACTCAGTCTACGGAGAAGGTGAATTCGAACAGCCGCTCAATCGGGTCCAGTGGTTTGGGATCGGTGTAGCGGTTGATGTCGAGCAGACCCGCCTGGATCGCGCTCTGGGCGTTGAGTTCGGACTGGATAAGGTCGATGCTTTCCCAGAAGCGCGGATCGGTCCGTCTGATGCCATGGGCCGCGATCACGTCCAGATAGTCCCGCTGGCTGCGGATGGCTCTGACAGCGGTCACGAAATCGGGAACCTGTTCTGCCTTCATTCTGAAGATGAAATTCGGGTAGCTGCTGAACTGCCCCTTCACGATGGTGAGCTCGTCCTGCTCCGGTTCGCGGCGCAGATCCTCGTTGAAGATGAAGGCGACGTTGCTGTGCGCCATGTCGTGGGCAATCGTGAACACGTCTGTCGTGTCGCCGTCTTCGACGACGAGGACCGAAACGTCGGCCATGAACTTCGCCCAGGGTGCGGGCTGGTCGCTCAGGCCACGCAGCCTGCCGGCTGCCGACGTCGCGTCGGCGCAGGTCTCTCCGGAGCAGCGGTTGATCGGATCGGCTTCCGGCCAGAGCCGAGGCGCGATGGTCAGCAAACGCGTCAGAAACTCCGTCTTGGGCCTGTCGGTTTCAAAGCGAATGCCCGTCGGTGTCGTGTCGTCGATCGGGCTTTCCTTCCAAAGGTCCAACAGGTTGGCGAGCGGCCCCTTGTACCAGCTGTCATGGAGGGCATCGCGCCGGTCCGCCGGCAGGAAGTAGAGGAACATGCGCTCGCCTTCCCGGCGTAGATTGTCCATGTACATGCGCGTTGTCAGTTGGTGCTCGACATTGCCGAACACGTCGAAACCGGCCACCAGATCGTAGTAGATCCGCTCGAAGAGCGGGAAGTCGATCACCCAGGCCGTCTTGGGGATCGCGCCCTCGAAGCCGGTGACCACGGACGCGGACGAGAAGTTCCTGTAGATCGTCAGACGTGCTTTGGTGTTGGTGCCGTCCCCGTCCCAGATATCCGAATAATCGAGACCGCCGTCGCGGGCGGCCCGTTCGGCGTAGCGTTGCTGCCGGAAGGCCTGATACTTCAGCGGTCCGACCAGCAGAAAACTCTTCAGCCGTTCCGATAACTTGTCGTCCGACAATGCGACGGGCAGCTCCAGGACCGGGATCGCGTCCCTGAGAAAACTCGGATCCGTCACGGAAAGGTCCGCATCGGGATCGAGGAAAGACACCCAGAACCGGTCCTGAATGACATTCACCGCGACCTGACCGTAGCAGACCGGCCCGCGGATGAAGGTGCGCACGAAAAACAGCGCGTCATCGAGAAGGAACTGGTACCTGCTGCGCGGCGGGATCGCCTGGAAAGTCGAGAGCGGGTTGCCGCCGGCCTCCCTCGAGTAGGGCGGCAGCGCGTCGAGTTCCCAGTCCGGTGCGAGGAACAGGTCCCGGTAGCGCGCCAGCCGGTCAGCCCCGATTTCATAGACGATGTGCTCCTTGTGCAGGATCGTGCCGTCTATCGGAATGAGCCGGTAGAAGAAGGGGCCTCCGGGGTCGTCGAACGGGCGCCGTGACGGGATTTCTTCGTGTGGGCGTTCTGCGGGCGTGCGTGAGCGGATGATCCTGAAGAAGCGCCTCGGATCATCCCCTTCGATATGCAGATGGGCAAGGAACAGGTGTTCGTAGATGTAGCGGGCAACGAGCCTGGCCCGAAGGGTGTCCCGGTTGAAGAACGTCTCGATCTCCTCGACGCTTGCGGCAACGTGATCCGGGATCCGGATCTCCTCGTTTGCGGCGGGAGATCCTGCGGCGGCCCAGGCAAGGAGCGTTTCATAGTCCCGGTCCGGCAATGGTGCCGTGCCGAAGGGCATGCCTCCGTATCTGTGGTCGGACAGATAGTCTTCGATTTCATCGGGTTTGGGGCAGCTATTGCGTCTCAGCGGACTGATGTTGAGATCGTCGGGCAGGGCTGCGCCCAGTTTGAAGCTCTGCCGGCGCCCGGCTTTCAGCAGGTGTTCCAGGACGGATGTGCTGCCCGGGTCCGCGGTCACGGGAAAGAAGCCTTTCTGACGCCATCCGGGAACGGTCGTCGCATCGATACCAAGGCGCGTGGTCGGTGCGTCTTCCAGCCGTTTGGAATCGTACACCTTCGCCGTTGTCGCTCCGCGCTGCCAACCGGCGGGAGAAGACAGTTTCAACTGACAGGGCGCGTCATAACACCCGTGGCAGACGACGCAGCGCTTGTTCAATGTGTCTTGCACGGACGAATGCGGACCGGAAACCGTCTCGCTGGCGGTAGCCTCGTGCGAACCGGCCGTTTGCCCGGTGAGGAGGACAATCGCACCGATCCCGGCGAGGACGGCCGTCCTCGCTGCATTCAGGATCCCGACTGCAAGTGCCCGCCGCATGCCGCTTACTGAGCCTCGTCTTCATTCGCCTGCGCGGGGTCTTTCCGGGACGGGTCGTCGGCGCCCTTGTAGGCATAGAGATAGCACCAGGCCGCATAGGCGGTGATGGCGCCGACAATGCTCGCCCAGCCCGTGTTGCCTGCCGCAAATTCCACGATGGTCCAGCCGCCGCAAAAGACAACGAGTGCAACCCGCCGCCACAACGGATCGAGCCAGGGGTGTTCTGCGGGTCCCAACACAGTTTTGCCTTTCTTGTGGGTCATCTGAATTTGATCATGTCACCAGTCCTGCCCGGGCTGTCAAGGGTCAGTGTTGACGTCGGGTGAGTTCCAAGAGCTTGCAAAAACAAGCGAAACTTGCGCGCAGAAACTCGTTTTTCGTCTTGAAGTTGGCATCTGAACGCGGGAAGGTGGCACCTTGTTCCAGTTCAACACCGGGTTTCAGTCAACGGGAGCTAGCGGTCCGCGATGATAACAGCGCTTGATCTCCTCACGGCGAATGACACACCGGGCCAGCATGCACCTTCCTACTATGCCGCGACCGCGAACAGGGCGACGAACAACCCGTCTCTGGAAGGATCTGTAACTTATCAGGTCTGCGTTGTCGGTGGCGGCTATACAGGTCTGTCGGCGGCACTGCATCTGGCTGAACGCGGCATCGACGTTGTGCTTCTCGAAGCCAACCGGATCGGCTGGGGCGCGTCCGGGCGCAATGGCGGCCAGGTTGGATCGGGCCAGCGCGTTGAGCAGACTGTTCTGGAAGAACGGCACGGCAAGGCGCATGCGAAGCTTCTCTGGGACCTTGCCGAACAATCCAAGGCGCTTGTCCGCGATCTGATTTCCCGTCACGGCATCGCGTGCGACTATGCGCCCGGCATCCTGCACGCTGATCATCGCAAGGCGTATGTGGAGGAAAGCCGGGACCATGTCGAACACCTCCGGCTCACCTACGGATACGACGACATCCGTTTTGTCGACGGCGATGAAATCGGAGACCTCGTGGGCAGCCCGCGCTATTTCGGCGGCTCGCTCGACATGGGCGCCGGGCATCTTCATCCGCTGAACTTCGCGCTGGGACTGGGCCGCGCCGCCGAGGCGGCCGGCGCCAGGATATTCGAAGAGACAAAGGTCACGGGAATCGACGGCAAGGGCAGCGGCCGGATCACGGTTGCAACGGGGCAGGGGAAAGTCACCGCCGATCATCTCATTCTTGCATGCAACGGCTATCTTGGCAGGCTCGACCGGCAGACAGCCTCGCACGTCATGCCGATAAACAACTTCATCGTCGCAACGGAACCGTTTTCGCCTGAAGAGGCGGAACGCATCATTCGGGGCAACGTGGCCGTCGCCGACAGCAAGTTCGTGATCAACTATTTCCGGTTGTCCGCCGACCGGCGCCTGCTGTTTGGCGGCGGTGAGAACTACGGTTACCGGTTTCCGGAGGACATAAAGTCCTTTGTCCGTGCGCCCCTGCAGGAGATCTTTCCTCAGCTCAAGGACGTCGGCCTCGATTACGGTTGGGGGGGGACGCTGGCCATCACGCCGAAACGCATGCCCTACTTCGCGCGTCCCGCGCCCAATATGCTGACAGCGTCCGGTTACTCGGGGCACGGCGTTGCCATGGCGACGCTCGGCGGCCAGATCCTGGCCGAGACCGTCGCCGGGACAGCCGGACGGTTTGATGTCTTTGAAAAGCTTAACATTCCCGCGTTTCCCGGCGGTGACCGCCTGCGCTTTCCACTCCTGGTCCTTGCAATGACCTGGTTCTCGCTGCGGGACAGGCTGGGGATCTGAGATGCTGCAGCAGAGCAAGCCACCGCGAGAGGTGATCGGCAGCTACTGGGAGGCAAACGCCGGGCAGCCGCGCCTGGATCGTCAGTTGATGGGCAACGCACTGTTTGACGTGGCTGTCATCGGTGCAGGCTATGCCGGGCTCAGCGCAGCCTTGAAGCTAGCGCAGAGCGGTGTTTCCGTTTGCGTGCTGGAGGCCGAACACGTCGGTTTTGGAGCGTCAGGGCGCAACGGCGGTTTCTGCTGCCTGGGTGGAACGAAGCTGGACGGACGTCAACTGATCCGCAAGTTCGGCCTGGAAGAAGCGCGCAGGTTTGTCGCCTACCAGGTCGCCGGGATAAATCTGGTTGCGCAAAGGCTCGAAGCCTGGGGCGTCGATGCAGATCGCCATTCAAGGGGTGAAATGTACCTGGCGCATCGCAGCAGGGATGTCGCGGCTCTGAAATCGGAAGCAGCCTTCCTGAAAGAAAACTTCGGAATGAAGGCGCGTCTGCTTTCAAAGGAAGCGTTGGGGGAAGAGGGTTTCGGCGGCGACGGTTTTCATGGCGGTCTGCACGTGCCTTACGGCTTTGCGCTCAACCCGATGACATACGTTCTTGCACTCGCGGACCAGGTGCGAAAAGCGGGCGGCGGCATTTTCGGCAAATCGCCGGTGACAAATCTGACCAGGGATGGCGAGCGCTGGCATCTTGAGACCATGCATGGCTATGTGCGTGCAAAAAAGGTGGTGCTCGCCGGGAACGGATATGCGCGGGAAAATGCCCCCAAATGGCTTTACGGCCGGACGTTGCCGGTCATGTCCTCGATCCAGGTGACTCGCCCCTTGAGCGACAGTGAACTATCCGCTCAGGGATGGACATCGGACACCATGGCTGCCGATACCCGCATTTTGCTCCATTATTTCCGCCTGTTGCCGGACAGGAGATTTCTGTTCGGAACACGCGGAGGGATATTCGATGCCGAACCTGCCCTCACCAAAATGCGCAAGCGCGCGCGCTCAGACTTCGAAACCATGTTTCCGGCATGGGCGGACGTCGAGACCGAGCACAGCTGGCATGGGAACGTCTGCATGGCGCGTACGCTGACCCCCTTTGTCGGTGCGGTACCCGGCATGGAAGGGGTCTATGCCGCGCTCGGCTGGCACGGCAGCGGGATCGCCATGGCCTCGATCTCGGGAGAAAAACTCGCCGGGTTGATCACCGGAGTACTGAAACAGCAGGACCTGCCTGCGCCGTTGCAACAGCCACTGAAGAAGTTTCCGCTGCCGCTGTTCCGCAAGTTCTATCTGCAGGGTGCCTACTGGCTGTACGGCTGGCAGGACGCGTGAGACCCGGCCACGTGCCGGCCGGCCAACCGATCACTTGACCTGGACGATGTACTTGTTCGAAATGTTTCGGATCTTGGCCGTGCCATAGGTGTGCATGTCCATCGTGAACCTGACGTTGAACACATCCTCGCCGCGGAACCCCCTGTTCGGTGTGTAGATGACGACCGTGCCCTTGACGGGGCGGCCGGCGCAACGTCCCGCTTTTTCACTGAGCGTTCTGGTGATCTGCTGAAACGACACGGAGCCGTTTTTCGGCTGCCGGGTGACTTTCATCTTCGGGATCACCCCGCCACCGCAGTCAGGCCCGTAGGTCGCATGGGATCCAACCGCGCTTGCCCTGTTTGCAGGAACGGTTTCCCGGATCGTGTCCGCCAGGGCGAGAACTGGAAACAACAGAATAAGGACGGAAAGGAAGAGTGAGCGCATTGTCGTGCCTTGTGATTTTATACAATGATGCAAACCCTAAAGAATGCGCTTCCTGATTGCAATCAAGCACCGTTCGAGGACCGCGTATTGCCGGGGCATGTTGCAGAAACGCAACTTTTGATAGCAGTGGCGTTTGGCGGGCGCTCTGTTGCTTGAAGTCAATGCGGTCCCGAGCCGGCCTTGCTTCGCTGCCTTGAACAGGGAGTGGTCCAGTGGCGGCATCGACGAAACAGGAATTGTTGGATTTGGTCAGAGTGGAATACCGCAAGCTCGGTAACATTCTGGACACGCTGCCGGAGCCCTTGAGGCTGGCGAAGGATGGCGATGGCATCTCGCCCAAGGACATTGTCGGGCACAGGGCGCATTGGATCGAACTGTTTCGGAGCTGGTATTCGGACGGACAGGTTGGCAACCCGGTCCATTTTCCCGCCCGAGGCTACAAGTGGAATGAGCTCACACGATACAATGCGGATCTCCGGAGACGGCAGGCGAAGATGAGTTGGGACGACGCCGTTGCGCTGTTGCAAGTCAGGCACGATGACCTGTTGACCTTCCTGGAGAGCCTGTCGCAGGAAGATCTGTATGACAAACCGATGAAGGGTGGCCGAAATGCCTGGACGACTGGCCGCTGGGCGGAAGCTGCCGGTCCCAGTCACTACCGGTCGGCGGCAAAGTACCTGCGGCAACGGGTGAAGGCGTGGCGACGGGACCGGGAGTGAGGTGCCCGTCAGTCGGCCGAGGCTCCGCGTTCGCAGATCAGGTGCGGCGGCGCACCACGGCGACGTTGACCTCGTTCCAGATTTCGAACCCGAGCTTGCGGTAAAGCCCGATGGCGCCGTGATTGTCCGCATAGGCATGGAGAAACGGTGTGTCGCCGTCAGCCCGTATCCTGGCAGCAACATGAAGGGTGAGGGCGCTAGCAAGGCCGCGCCCCTGAAAGTCGGGATGGGTACAAAGCCCGCTGATTTCCCTGTAGCCGCTCAGGTTGAGCCGCGTTCCGCCCATCGCCGCGAGGCGGCCGTCAAGTCTCACTCCGAAAAAGGTGCCGAGTTCGGGCGTGCGGTCCGTGAAGGGACCGGGTTGTGTCAGTTCCGCCAGCGCGACCATTTCCGGAACATCTTCAACCGATAGGGGCTGGATCTCGGCATGCCGGGAAGGCGGCACGATCGCTGTTTTCTCGATCATCAGGACGCCGAGAGCTGTCTTTTCAGCGACAAGGTTCCCGGGCAGCAGAATGTCTTCCGCCTGCAGGAGAAAGGCACGATCGTCACCGGCTGGAAACAGGTCCTCGAGCGCGGCAAGTGCTTCGTCCGAATTGTCTTTTGCGGAAGCGAAAGGGGAAACGCCGGGATCAAAGCGCCGCGCGAGCGCGGTGCCCTGCGAGAATGCGGTCTGCCGTGTTGCGAGTGCCGACCATACAACGCGATTGAGAAGCTCGCTCATGTCAAGGCTCCGCGGGAGTGGGCAAGGTCATGACCTCATAGTGAGTGGCGGTTTCGTCCCAGCGACTCAGCACGTCCCGGGCTGCCGCGGGAACGTGGCTGCGCGCGTAGTCCGGACCCTGAAAGGCGACGACATCGTCGAGGCTGCTGAAGGTCATGATGGTTGCGAACTCGACCTCGTCTGCAAGGTCCCGCCGCAGAACGTCTATCCCGAGAAATCCCGGAATGGACAGGTCCCTGATCCCGGGAATGACTGTCCCGGAAAGGACGCTGAGATACCGGTCAGCATTGTCCGGTGTTGTCCAGCCATGCCAAATGCGCCTGATCACTGCGGTGTCTCCATGTTCGACGTGATGTCCTTCCAGTCCGGCAGCGGTTCGGCTTCGCGCCGGGAACTCAGGGGGCGGGCCTCTAGGGCGTCTTCAAGCTGTGATAGCTGTTGAAGCAGGCTGCCGTTCAGTCCGGAACAGGCATCCGCGACCGCCACGATGATGTCCGGCCAGAGCGTTTGCTGCAAATGCCGGACCAATGCCTGACCGTTTTCGCTCAGCGCAATCCTGGCGACGCGGCGATCACGCGGGTCCGGCAACGCCTCGACCAATCCGTCTGATTTCAGCTTGTTGACCATGCGTGTCACGCCCGGCTGGCTCAGGCCGACGGCGTCAGCCAGGCTTCCGATGCTCAGCGGCCCGTTCCGGTCGAGTGCCGCGAGAACCGGGTGATGGGATGCCGGCAGGTTTGTCTGCTGCGTCATCGCGCTGATCTCCTGGGTCTGTGCCTGCAGCTTTTCTCCCAGCCGCTTCAACCGGCTGCCAAGCGTTCCGTATCCAAGCGCACGGACGATATCTTCGACCATCGGGATCTCCCATTTATATAACAAGTAATATAACATGGTATGTAAATCAAGGCACTTGACAGGGATGGCAACTAAAAATAACCATTCAGTTATGGAACAAGTTGGTTATATAAGGGGCGACGCTTCGCTTGATGCCGTTTTTGCCGCGTTGTCCGATCCGACACGCAGAGCGATCCTGACGCGGTTGGCGGCTGGCGAGGCGTCTGTCAACGAAATTGCAGAGCCGTTCGACATGAGCCAGCCCGCGGTCTCCAAGCATCTGAAAGTGCTGGAGCGCGCAGGCCTGATCATGCGCGGTTCCGATCGTCAGCGGCGCCCGGCTAAATTGAATGCGGCTCCCATGAAGGAAGCCGTCGCCTGGCTGGAAGAATTCAGAAAGTCCTGGTCATCGAGTTTCGATCAGCTCGACACATTGCTCGATGAACTGAAAAACACGGAAAACTGGGAGAAATAGCGTGTCCTTGCCCGAGTATATTTTGGAAAGACGTTTCAATGCGCCGCGTGAGCTTGTCTGGAAAACATGGACGGAGCCCGACCTGCTCGCGCGCTGGTACGGACCGGGCGTGGAAACCGTCATTCACAAGCTGGATGTCAGGCCAGGCGGGCTCTGGTTGAACGAGATGAGATACGGTGGTGGCTCGCACTACCAGCGTGTCGAATACACCGAGGTCATTGAACCGGAAAGACTTGTCTGGCTGCATTCTGTGTCGGACGAGAACTGGGACCCGGCTTCCAATCCCATGATGCCGGACTGGCCGAGAACGCTCCTGACGACGGTGACCTTCACCGAGGCGGGCGACGATACGGAAATGCGCCTCGTGTGGACGCCTCATGAAGCGACAGATGCCGAAATATCCTGCTTTGCCGGAGCCATCAGCGGTCTCGACCAGGGCTGGGGCAAAGGCATGGAAATGCTGGCGGAGCTGCTGGTGGAACTCAAGGTTTGAACAAATTGAAAGGCCGCTCGCCTCGCTGGCGGGCGGCCTGTCGGACAGGGTGCCGGATTTTCCGTTCCGGCCGGTGCGCGAGGATCAGTCGTATTCCGGTCCACGCGCACGATAGGGGGTGATTTCCTTCCACGCCTTCATCAGCGTGTCGAGTTCGTTGTCGCTGTGCGGCGCCATGATGATCTGCGGCTTCACCAGGAGATCTCCGTGGCCGCCGGTCTTGTTTGGCAGGCCCTTTCCCTTCAGACGCATCGCCTTGCCGCTCGACGTGTTGGGCGGGATTGTCAGATTGACTGCGCCGGAAAGGGTCGGTGTGCGCACCTTTGCTCCCAGGACGGCTTCGTAAAGCGTGAGCGGGAGATCGAGGTGGAGATCCGTGCCCTTCATTTCGAACAGCTTGTGCGGCTTGATCCTGACTTCGACCATCGCGTCGCCGGCAGGACCGCCATGTTCTCCCGGATGGCCCTGGCCCTTGAGCCGGATCTTCTCACCTTCCTCGACACCTTTCGGCAGTGTCACGTTGACCGTCTTGCCGCTCGGCAGCGTAACCTGCGTCTTTCCCGAATTCACGATGTCCTCGAGCGACACGCGGGCGACGATGTCTGCATTCTTGCCCTTTTTTCGCGGCGGGGCCTTTGCGCGCGCACCGCCACCGGCAAAGCCGCCGGCACCCGGACCCGCACCTGCACCGGAGCGGCCGCCGCGACCGCCGAAACCGCCGAAGATATCGTTCAGGATGTCGTCGAAGCCGCCGCCACTGCCGCCGCCGCTGGAGCGGAAGCCCTGGGCCCCGCCGGCAGCCCCGAAATCTTCGAAGCCGGAGAAACCGTCAAACCCCTTTGACTGGAAGCGCTGCTTGCCTTCCGCGTCGATCTCGCCGCGATCGAACTGGGCGCGCTTATCCTTGTCACCCACGATTTCATAGGCCTGGTTGACCTCGGCAAAGCGCTGCTGTGCACCCGGATCGTCCTTGTTCTGATCAGGATGGTATTTCTTGGCCAACTTCCGAAAAGCCTTTTTAATGTCGCCCTCGCTGGCATTTTTCGCCACCCCGAGAACGCTGTAGGGATCTCGCATTCACATCACCAGGTATCTAAGATTTTCCGGCCGCCCGCCTCACGCGGAAACGCTTCGGACACATGACCTGCTCCGAAGCGCGCGTTTTCCTGAAGCTGAACTGACCGGACTTGTCTACTATATCGGAACGGAACAGGCAAAATTCCAGTCCTGCGCCGCGCAGATCCGCGCAACGGCTTGCGATGCACGGCTTGCCGGGGATCAGGCGTCGGTGACGCTGAGCGCCGTGACCGCGAATCTCTGGGTGATGTCCCGGCAGGCGGTTCCCGAATAAAGCCTTATCCCCGCAATGGTGTTAGCGGTCGTGTGGAAGGAAAGACACCCGGTCGCGTCGAACGTACCGGTTTCAATCTTCGTCAGCGTCCCCGAATTGCCGCTGACCGGGTTCAGCCAGGACAGCATGACGTTCTGGCTCTGCGCACCCAGATCCAGTTCACCGCTCAGCGTGTCGAGATTTTCGGCGATGACCGCGCGATCGTCCGCATTGACGTCGGAATAGGCCTGGTCTGATGACGAAGGAATGGATCCCGTGAGCACCGTCGGTGTCTCGACGTTGTTGCTGCCCATCGGCACCGTGACCTGTGCGCACCCGGCAAGGCAGACCGAGAGAAGCGATGCTGCGGCGACAAGGGGGTGGATCTTGCCGCGTCTGAGAGTATATGAACGCATAAGATACAATGTTTCAGACGGCCCCTTCACTGGCATATCCTTGCCGTGCTTCAGGCAGTCGAGTTCTTCGACAGGTAACCCATGACAGACCCCAAGCTTCCTACTGAAGAGTTAACAAAAGGTGACTTTGCGGACGTCAAGAAGCCATTTGACCTTTTTTCTGAATGGCTTGAGGATGCCAAGGGATCCGAACCCAACGATCCGAATGCGCTTGCGCTGGCAACGGTCGACGAAACCGGGCTGCCGAATGTGCGCATGGTCCTGCTCAAGGGTTTCGATGAGCGGGGCTTCGTCTTCTATACGAATTTCGAAAGCGCGAAGGGCGTCGAACTGCTGACGTCCGGAAAGGCTGCAATGTGCTTTCACTGGAAGTCCCTGAGACGGCAGGTGCGCATTCGGGGCGAGGTGCAAAAGGTGTCCGACGAGGAGGCGGACGCCTATTACCAGTCGCGACCGCGGGGCAGCCGGATCGGCGCCTGGGCGTCCAAACAGTCCAGATCGCTGGAAAGCCGGTTTGCGCTCGAAAAGGAAGTCGCAAAGTATACCGCGAAATTCGGTGTCGGTGACATTCCGCGCCCGGAGCACTGGTCCGGACTGCGTCTTGTGCCTACGTCGATCGAATTCTGGCATGACAGACCGTTCCGCCTGCACGACAGGATCGTGTTTTCGCGCAGCGCCGCCGACCAGCCCTGGGAGAAGGACAGGCTTTACCCGTAAGAACGGACGAGGGGGTGGTGAAAGTCCGTCATGATCCGCATCACAATAGGCGTTTCCAGCGGAAAAACAGGAACGTTGCCACCACCGACACGAACATCATTCCGAGCGAGAACAGAAACCCCTGTTCCCATTTGAGTTCGGGCATGTTGGTGAAATTCATGCCGTAGATGGACGCAATCAGCGTCGGGGGCAGGAAAACGAGACCCAGCACGGTGAAGATTTTCGAGATCTGGTTCTGTTCCAGCGTGACGAGGCCGACGGTCGCATCCAGCAGAAACGCGAGCTTGTTGTCCATCGCATCGGCGTGTTCCTTGATTGATCGCACATCACGCCCGTAGGTCTTGACTTCCGCGGCCTGGTCCTCGCCCAGGCCGACCCGCTTCGCATTGGTGTTGAGGAACAGCAGCGCGCGCGACAGGCTCGTGCACACGTCGTGCATCTTGGCGACGTGCAGGCCGACCTGTCCCAGTTGCTTGATGGCCACCTGGTAGCTTGCCGTCTTGCGCATGTTGAGGCCGTCTCCGAACACTTGAACGGCCAGTTCGTCATAACGGGCCGACGCGTTTTCCATTTCATCGGCGCAGCGGTCCACGATGATCTCGAGCAGAGCGAACAGCACGGCCGGACCCAGATGGGCGATCGTCGCGTCGCCTTGCACCTTCTTGGACAGGAGGGCGATCGACTTTGGCTCGCCATATCGGACGGTGACAAGCCGCTTTGAGCTGAGAACGAAGGTTACGGAAGACAGGATCGGGTCGAGCGTGCGCGTGGCCATCGGCATCTGAACCGTCATGACAAGCGCGCCGGGCTCGGCGTAAAGCCGCTCGGACGTCTCTATGGAGGCGATTTCGTCCCGTGTCGGAATTTCCGCGCCCATCAGTTTCTCGGCGGCTTTCTGCTCTTCCCGGGTCGGCGAGATGAGGTCGATCCAGACGGACGTGGAGGGCAAAGCCGTATCGGGGGCGAGTTCAATGCGTTCAAGACCATTCACGGAAGGGCAGTAGGCAATGATCATCAAGTCAGACTCCGCACGGTCAGGCCGCGCATTGCCGGCCTGCATTTTGTTCCGTATCTGGCAAGAAACTGACGTTGGCCGCATGCACCCGGCGTCCGGGTAGAACCGGCGGCATGTGCAGGACACTCCGCGAAGGGCGCGTGACCTGCAGTGCCATCCACAAGGGACCCATGCCCTCCGGACGCGGTGTTCGTGAGCGTTTTTGCGCGCACGTGCCAAGGCAAACCGGAGGTGCCGATCCGTAAGCGACCTGGGTCGAACGCGATTCTCGACAGACCTTAGTGGGCGCAGTTTGCCCAACACGTTGGCACACGGCAAGCGTGTTGGAACCCGAAAGGATGCGGTTCGCAGTTCGCGTGGACCGAAATATGGTCCCTTTTCATCGTGCCGCGTTGCGGCGGACGACTACTTGTTTTTCTTTGTCGAAGCGCCCGAATTCTTGCAAAGGGCGGCTGCGTTCAGTGCAGCGATTCCGACAGGCTTATATTGATTTTCCAATTTGGCTCCCGCCGGTACTTCTGCAGCCGGTTGGGATGTTTGCTCAGACATTTTTCCAAGGTCCGTTGTTTGTTACCAGTTCCCGCTCACTGGCGTTTCGATGCGCGGATAATTGCGGGCCGCGTGCATGTCGTGTCCAATTGCGGCATTCAAAGGGCAAGCTTCTGCAAACCTCAGAAAACTCGCAACCAGCATCGGAATGATGCGCTTCTTTAGCCGTCTCAGCCAGTCAAATTCTATAACAGGATGTAACGCTAGGGCAGCGAATTTGAAGTAATGGATTAAGTAAAATTTAACTTTCTTTTATGCGGACGGCCATTTGAGGCAAGTACGCGCGGCATTTCACAAAATATAGGAACGATAGGAAGAGGGAGATCTACGCGTCAGGGCGAAAGAAATGCCCTTTATACATCGCGCAATTGCAAGCATTCCGGTCAGCAAGGTTAGTAATAGGCCCGCAAGAATGAGGTTCGTTGAAAAATCCGCTCCCAGGATAACCATGATTACACCGGAACAGCTCCCGATAACCATCAGGGCAATTGTCGTTCTGATGTAATAGTAGTGAGAGAAAAGATTTTCTTCTTCCTGGTTGGCGTAACTTGCTGAAAAGAACAAGGCCAGCGGCGCCAGCAAGACAGTGCATATTGAGATGTAGCAGAGCACGATGTTGCCAAAGCCGGGTGTGAACAGGCCCTTGGCGCTGACAGTTTCTGCCTGCCGGTGCGCATCGGAATCGTGACAGATTTCGTCGGTGGAGTGTCGGGAGTTCATTCCAATCGTGCACGGCTCCTTGCTTTTAAGGCTTTTTTCCCACCTCAGACGCAGAATGATTCGTACCTTGACGCAAGGAATTATGAAGTGTGCACCGCATAAGTGAAGTTCTAATTTGACAAATAGTCCGCAAACACAAAAAACAGACGGGGTCTTGGTGATCGCACACCCGATGCTCGTGCCGCGATCCGGGTTGGAAACAGATGAAACGCTATGCAGTCCATAGAACAGCTTCCGCGCCGGCGAGCCGCACGATCGCTTCGGTCGCGCTTGCGATCACGGTAACTGCGTTTGCAGCTAAGCGTTTCGGCTACATCGACGCAGATGTCTTCGTCCTCTCGCTCTTGTTTGCCGCCTGCGTTGCGCTGCTTGCGCTCCTGGCCGCATGTGTTGCCTTTCAGCGGATCTGGAGCAAGGGAGGCCCGGGTGTTCCGGCTGCCTTGACCGGGGTCTTTCTCGGGCTTGCGGCGCTTTTCCCGCCGGCGGTTGTCGTCGGAATGCTGATCACGAGCGGCGGCGTGAACGATATCGCGACCAACCCTGTGGACCCACCCGAACTGAAAACCCAGGCCCTGGCCGAACAGCAGCCGTTCTTGAACTGGACCACGGATCTTCTCAGGGAGAAGGCATTTCCGCTGCTGTCCGAGTTGTCGCCTCAAGCCGCTTTCCAGGGCCTTGAACCGGATCGCCGGGCAGTGGATATCGTTCCGCGCAGGTACAGGATTGCACCCGGCCAATTGCACGTTGCCGGTGCCAAGGCGCTGGAAAACCTGAACTGGACGATCGTCGATGAGTTGCCGCCCGACCTGCTCGACGCCGCAACGCGCCTTCAGGCCGAAGGGGAAACGCGTGTCCTTGGCCTGAAATTCGACGTGGCGTTGAGAATACGCCCCGACACGGTTGGAGCCCTCTTGGATGTACGTTCGCGGTCCAGAACCTCCTTGCGGGACCTGTCGACCAATGCCGGGCAGATCAGGACCGTTTTCGACGAGATCGATCGTGTTCTGCTGGAAACCTACGGAAACCTTGCCCGTCTTTCGGTTGAAGAGGGAGAGGAGGAAGAGGACCTGCCGCCGGTTGTTCTTGAAGATCAGAGGGAGGTCATTCCGCTGCCTGGCTTCAAGCCCTATTTTGAGGATGGCGAGACCACCGATCCGGAAGCGTCGGACCTGCCGGACCTGGAAGGCTGACGATCTACCGGGTCGCCTTGAAACGGGCGGAAAGCGAAATACCGGGTCTTGCCGTCGCCAGGCCCCGCTCGGCAAGATCCTCCAGATGCGCAAAAACCGAAAGCGATGCCGCCGGATGAAGCGATGGGTCGACGGATGCGTAGAGCGTGGCGACGATCTCCGGGATAGATCTTTCCACCGCCGAAATCTCCGACAGAATGGACTGTTCGCGCTGCAGACGGTGCTGCTTCAGATCCGCGACATAGGCTGGCGCGTTGTCGATGTGTCCGCCGTGCCCCGGGTAGTAGGTCTGTTCCGGCCGCGCCAGAAGTGTCTCGAGCGACGCCATGTAGTCCCGCATGGACCCGTCGGGAGGTGCGACTATGGAGGTAGACCATCCCATCACATGATCCGCTGACAGGAGCACATCTTCCCCGGATATGGCAAAGCAGAGGTGGTTCGCAGTGTGACCCGGTGTTGCAATTGTTTCGATGGAGACTTCGCTTGCGTCGTAAACGTCACCGTCCCGCAGCAGCTGATCGGGTTTATGATCCTTGTCACCGCTGCTGTCGAGCGGATTGACCTCGTTTTCCATCAACGCCCGTGCAGCCCGGTGCGGACCGCAGCCGACAATCGGCGCACCGGTCCGGCGTTGCAGCAAGCGTGCGCCCGGTGAATGATCCATATGCGTGTGGCTGACCAGGATGGCGTCCAGCACGCTTCCCTCGATCGCGCTGAGGATGGTGTCGATATGATTCTCCAGCGCGGGCCCCGGATCGACCACCACGGTCCGCCTCGTTCCGATCAGGTAGGTGTTGGTGCCCCGGAAGGTGAATGGACCCGGATTGCGGGCAGTCAGTCGCCGGAGGCCGGGAAGAAGTTCGACGGCGGTGCCGTGGTCAGGATCGAAATCGAGATTGTGTTTCATTTTGTCCGGCGGAACGTCTCGGTCGGATGGAAAGGAGCGTCTGTCTTCATGAACGTCCGCCAACGAACAGCCTTTGGCAACTCCCAATTTCGACCTGGAACGGCGCCGGCCCGCCGTCATTTGTCTGACGTTAGAATCAGCTAGTGCCTCAAAAAGTGCCGGGATCGCCTGGAAAATCCGGACCGGTCTTGCCGGCGCGGGTGCGGTTCTTCGTCGAATGAAAAGAAAGCTGATGCACTTCGGACACAGAATATTTCTTCTTCGTGGGCTAGAATGAATTGAAAATGACCAAGGCTCAAAACCGGGAACGTGGTGCTTTAGACATGGCAGATGATCAGGAATGCCGGTTCGAAGTTGTCCTGGGCCTGCCCCGTGAACGGGCATTCTCGCTCTTCGTCGACAGGCTTGACACATGGTGGACGTCGCCGTTCCGGGATGCCGGTGAAAGCGGGGTCGAACCGCATATCGAGCCCTGTGTGGGCGGGCGCTGCTACGAAATCGACGGCAACGGCACCAGCCGCAACTGGGGAACTGTGCTTTCGATCGAGCCGCCGATCTACATCCGCTTGGCGTGGCAGGTCTCTCTGGAGGGGGAAGAAGTCGCCGATCCTCTCACCGCCAGCCGGGTGATGGTCAACTTCCGGGAGGCTGGAGAAAACACCCGGGTTGAGATCGTTCACACGGAGTTCCTGCGCCATGGTGAAAACGGCGCGGACTATTGCGCCTTCATGCGGCAAGAGAACGGATGGCCCCGGATGATATCCGGATTGAAATCCGCGGCGCAGACGGCATCCTGGCGATAACTCGCAGAGAGCGCATGCCAATCGCATTGCTGTCGCTTCGCTGACATGGAAGCTGTGGTAAGGCAGCAGCAGCCTTTGTCCCAAAACCTGATTTCGACCTTGCAAATTACTGAGGCGACGAAATAGTGTGCGGCAATTGAGGCGTAACCCACAGGTTTCCGATCTTGCGCTCGTTTTCATGTCTTCCATGTCTGTAGAGGAAACGCCCGAAGGGCATCCCCCCGCATCGCCGCTCACCAGGATCGGCGAGGCGCGCTGGATCCTTCTGACCGCCCTTTGTGCGGCACTGGCTGCCGTCCTGATGTTCCAGGTGCCGTTCTGGCCTGCAGCGGGCGCCGTCGTTCTGATGACCGTCGTCGCCGCCTTTGTCCCCAGACGGTCCGCGAGCAGGCGCGTGAAACTGAACACCCAGCGCGAGATCCGGCGGATGTGGCCGGGCACGGGCATGAAGGTGACGGTCGACGCCCTGCCGACACCCTGCTTCGTCGCCGACGGACGCGGGATCACGCGCTACGTCAATGCCAAGGCCCATGCGATTTATGAGGGTGTGAAGCCGGGGGATCCGTTGTCGTTTTCACTGCGCGCGCCGTCATTGCTCGAGGCGTTTGACCGCGTGTGCAGTTCCGGGAAGGAAGAGCGCATATCCTGGATCGAAAAGGTGCCGACCGAAACCTGGTACGAAGCGCATATTGCCCCGATATACATGCCCGGCTCGGCAAACCACGGGCGCACCCATCTTCCGGACTTCATTCTGGTGGTCATCCAGGACCTGACGGAAAACCGGCGTCTGGAGCGCATGCGGACCGACTTCGTTGCAAACGCGAGCCATGAATTGCGCACACCCCTGGCATCGCTGACGGGGTTTATCGAAACGATACAGGGGCCTGCAAAAAACGATCCCGATGCCCAGGACCGGTTCTTGTCGATCATGCTGGACCAGGCGGCGCGCATGCGCCGGCTTATCGACGACATCCTGTCTCTCTCGCGAATCGAGCTGAAGGCCCATGTGCGGCCGGTGACCGTGGTCGACCTTGCGGAGATCGTGCGCCACACGGCGGATGCACTGTCGCCCCTCGCACGCGATCTCGATGTCGACATCCGGATTGACCTGCCGGACGGGCCGACGAGACTGCGGGGGGACCGCGACGAACTCATTCAGGTTGCGGAAAACCTGATGGAAAATGCGCTGAAATACGGCAGTTCCGGCAAGTATGTCGACGTTTCGCTGCGCCTGATGCAGGAAACGGATGTTGATCCGGTGTGGGTCTTCTCGATCCGGGACTACGGGGAGGGCATACCGAAGGAGCATCTGCCCAGGCTGACCGAGCGGTTTTACCGCGTCGACGTGGAGTCCAGCAGGGCCCTGAAGGGGACCGGCCTGGGACTTGCGATCGTCAAGCACATCCTGACCCGCCACAAGGCGCGTATGGAAGTGGAGAGCGAGCCGGGTGAGGGCGCGACCTTCAAGATCTACCTTCCGGCTCTTGAGGAAGCGGAAGACCCGGCCGAGCACTCTCAAAGAAGCTAGCACGTGCAAGGGTTGCCGCGTCTGCAATTGCCCCACCGTTAATTGGGTGAAGGACTCAGGTACCCGGAAATCGGATGTGACTTTCTGCGTCGCAGTTTCTGACACAAAACAGTCAAATTATCCATAAAGCTATTTATTTTCAATAAGTTAAATTGTCACACAACTGATAAGAAATTGTCATAGAACTCTCATCCACGGGGCCTACGGTCCCCGCATCGTTCACGCACGTAACGCGTGGCGACTATCCATAAACCTTGACATTCAAAGGGAGTGGTCAAGTGAAATTTACGACCCTCGTAAGCGCAACTGCCCTCGCGGTTGCATCCACTGCATTCGTTGGCGCAGCCCAGGCTCGCGACCAGGTCCAAGTTGCTGGTTCTTCCACGGTTCTTCCCTACGCTTCCATCGTAGCTGAAGCTTTCGGCGAAAACACCGACTTCCCGACGCCGGTTGTTGAGTCCGGTGGGTCTTCCGCTGGCCTCAAGCGTTTCTGCGAAGGCGTTGGCGAGAACACCATCGACGTTGCCAATGCGTCCCGCAAGATCCGCGACAAGGAAATCAAGGCCTGCGCCGAAGCTGGCGTCAAGGACATCATCGAAGTCCGCATCGGCTACGACGGCATCGTCTTCGCTTCGCAGAAGGATGGTCCTGCCTTCACCGCTTTCGAACCGGTTGACGTGTTCAACGCTCTCGGTGCCAAGGTCCTCAAGGACGGCCAGATCGTCGACAACCCGTACAACACGTGGGCCGAGTTCAATTCCGACCTGCCGGATGTCGACATTGCTGCCTTCATCCCGGGCACCAAGCACGGCACCCGCGAAGTCTTCGAAGAGAAGGTTCTTGCAGTTGGTTGTGAAGAGTCCGGCGCCCTGAAGGCCATGATCGACGGTGGCATGTCTGAAGACGACGCTGAAGATGCCTGCATCGCGGTTCGTCGTGACGGCAAGTCCGTAGACATCGACGGTGACTACACCGAGACCCTCGCCCGCATCGACACCAACCCGAACGGCATCGGCGTTTTCGGTCTCGCGTTCTACGAGAACAACACCGACAAGCTTAAGGTTGCGACCATGAGCGGCATCGCTCCGTCCACCGAGACGATCGCATCCGGTGAGTATCCGGTTTCCCGCCCGCTGTACTTCTACGTCAAGAAGGCGCACATCGGCGTGATCCCGGGTCTGAAGGAATACGCTCAGTTCTTCATCGCTGACGAAATTGCCGGTCCTCAGGGCCCGCTGGCACAGTACGGTCTGGTTTCCGACCCGGAGCTGGCGGCTGTGCAGGCTTCCGTCAACAACGAAGAAACAATGAAGTAATCGAGCCCTTGCTCGATCGAGGGGCGGCAGTTTCCGCCGCCCCTTTTTCTTTTCGCTTTTCGTTACATTTCCGGGGGAGCAAATGCCTTTGTTCTGGCTCATCTTGATCGTGCTTGCCATCGCTGCGGTGGGGTACGTTCTGGGGCGGTCGCGGGCCATGTCCAGCGCCGGGGGGGAGCTCTCAGCTCTGCATTCCCTGCCGTCCTATTACGGGGCAAACGTTGCGATGAAGGTGGTTGTCCCTGCCTTCCTGCTCCTCATTGTCTGGCTGCTCGCGCAGCCGTTTTACGTTAACAGCGTCATTTCGGGCATGATTCCCGAAACGTCGATCGAAGAAGGGTCGTCCCGGGGGCTGGTGCTTGCCGAGGTGCGCCGCGCCGCGAGAGGCCTTGACAACGTCGTTGCAAGCGGTGCGATGACCGAGGAGTTCGCGCGTAACGCCCGCGCCGACTTCGCCGATATCAGCGCACGCCTCAGGGATGCCGGCCAGATCGTGACGTCCGAGATCACGCAACCGATCCTGCGTGCCGCACAGCGCTATCGAATTCTGAATTCGACCGGCAACCTGATCATGTCGATCGTGGTCGTTCTGGTCGCATTGTTTGGCGCGTTCTGGGCGCTGCGAGAGACCAATGCAGAGTTCAGGGCCCGCAACGTCGTCGAGCAGGGCATCAAGGCGATCCTGATCGCGGCGGCATCCATCGCCATTTTGACGACGATCGGAATTGTGCTCTCGCTGGTGTTCAATACCTGGGAGTTTTTCCGGCTGTACCCTGCTTCGGATTTCTTTTTCGGTTTGACCTGGTCGCCGAGTTTCTCAGGACGCGGCAGTTCCTCCCAGCTCGGCATCCTGCCGTTGCTCTGGGGCACGTTTTACATTTCCATCGTTGCGCTACTTGTCGCCGTGCCGATCGGCCTTTTCGCCGCGGTCTACCTGTCGGAATATGCCGGGCCGAAAGTTCGTGCCGTCGCCAAACCGCTGCTCGAGGTTCTGGCCGGTATCCCGACCATCGTCTACGGCCTCTTTGCGCTTCTGACGGTCGGCCCGCTGCTTTTGTCCGTCTTCGGCAACGAGGGATTGGGAATCATGCAGGCCGGAACGGCGGTCATGACCGCGGGCCTCGTCATGGGCATCATGCTGATCCCCTTCGTAAGCTCGCTCTCGGATGACATCATCAACGCCGTGCCGCAGGCGATGCGCGACGGTTCATACGGTCTTGGAGCCACCAAGTCCGAAACGGTGCGCCAGGTGATCCTGCCGGCTGCGCTTCCCGGGATCGTCGGTGCGATCCTGCTCGCGGCCTCGCGGGCCATCGGCGAAACCATGATCGTGGTGCTCGGCGCCGGCGCGGCCGCGCGTCTCAGCCTCAATCCCTTCGAGGCCATGACAACC
Source organism: Roseibium sp. (assembly GCF_965232425.1). Classification (GTDB taxonomy): domain Bacteria; phylum Pseudomonadota; class Alphaproteobacteria; order Rhizobiales; family Stappiaceae; genus Roseibium. The sequence goes on along the minus strand of NZ_OZ246971.1, from coordinate 690,074 downwards.
GTCACCGCCAAGATCGTCAGCCAGCTGACGGGCGACGCGGACTTTGCCTCACCGGTTGCGCTGGTCGCCTTCGCGCTCGGCATGACACTCTTCGTGATAACCCTGGGTCTCAATATTGTCGCACTCTACATCGTGCGCAAATACCGGGAGCAGTATGACTGATGACCGACGCAACACTTCCTCCCGAGACATCCGCATCACCCGCAAAAGATCCGGGGCAGCCGAAGTCGCTTTACGCGCTCGATGATCTGACGCGCAAACGCAACGCCGCGGAAAAGCGCTTCCAGGCCTACGGCATCGGGGCGATTCTAATCGGACTCTTCTTCCTTGTTGTCCTGGCCTACGCGATCATTTCGCAGGGCATTCCCGCCTTCTCGCGCACTGTGGTCGAGGTCGAATTTACCCTGACGCAGGAGCAGTACGACGCGGCTGAGAGCACGCTTTTCAAGACCAGGGCTTACGAAGAGATCTTCATCAACGCCCTGTCCGGCCAGCTTCAGAACAGCGGCATCGAAACAGCGGTCGAGCCGGAAGCCATCGAGCGCATCGTCGGCAAGCCGGGCAGCACCATCCGCGAGTTCTTCCGGGAAAACGAGGACCAGCTGGGCCAACCGGTCCGGTTCGACCTGGCGGCGTCATCCAGGGTGGACGGCTACATGAGCGGCCGGATCACCCGTGAGGGCATGACCGACAGCCGCTTCCTGATGTCATCGGATCTGGACGTCGTTGACAATCTGGTCGAGGCGGGTGTCATCAAGACGGTGTTCAACTGGCCCTTCATCACCGGTGCCGATGCGGGCGTCGACAATGCGGCTGCCGCAGGCATTGGCGCTTCCGTGATCGGGTCCTTCTTCATGATGCTGGTGGTGTTGTTCCTGTCGCTTCCGATCGGGGTCGCCGCATCCATCTATCTGGAGGAATTCGCCCCGCAGAACAGGTTTACCGACCTGATCGAGGTGAACATCTCGAACCTTGCCGCCGTTCCCTCGATCGTGTTCGGTATTCTGGGCCTGGCGGTGTTCATCCAGTTCATGCATCTGCCGCAATCCGCGCCGCTGGTTGGCGGACTGGTGCTGACGCTGATGACGCTGCCGACAATCATTATCTCCACGCGTGCGTCGTTGAAGGCGGTTCCACCGAGCATCCGCGATGCTGCGCTCGGTGTCGGGGCCTCCAAGATGCAGGCGATCTTCCACCATGTGCTTCCCCTGGCCATGCCCGGTATCCTGACCGGCACTATCATTGGCCTTGCGCAGGCCCTGGGTGAGACGGCGCCGCTTCTCCTGATCGGCATGGTCGGTTTCGTTGCGCGCGGATACCCGGACGGCTTCATTGCCGGTTTCACCGAGCCGAACTCGGCAATGCCGGCCCAGATCTATACTTGGGCAGCACGGTCCGATCTGGCCTTTACGGAAAAAGCCTGGGGCGGAATTATCGTCCTCCTCATCTTCCTCCTTTCGATGAATATTATCGCGATCATCCTGCGCCGCAGGTTTGAGCGCCGCTGGTAAGGATTGCTGCGATGAACGAAATGCCGAGCATTGAACAGGCGAGTGACATGACTGAGAGCAAGATTTCCGCAAACAAGGTCCAGGTCTTTTATGGCGATACACACGCCATCAAGGACGTCGACATCGAGATCCAGCCGCGCTCGGTGACCTCCTTCATCGGTCCGAGCGGCTGCGGTAAATCCACGTTCCTGCGGACCATCAACCGCATGAACGACACGATCGACATCTGCCGCGTCGAAGGATCCATCAAGATCGACAACGAGGATATCTACGATCCGAAAGTCGATCCGGTGCAACTGCGCGCGAAGGTCGGCATGGTGTTCCAGAAGCCAAACCCGTTCCCGAAGTCGATTTACGACAACATCGCCTATGGCCCGCGCATCCATGGCCTGGCGCGCAACAAGGCCGAGCTCGACGATATCGTCTCCTCCAGCCTGCAGAAGGCCGGTCTCTGGGAAGAGGTCAAGAACCGACTGGACGAACCCGGAACCGGCATGTCCGGCGGGCAGCAGCAGCGCCTGTGCATTGCCCGGGCAATCGCCGTCAGCCCGGAAGTCATTCTCATGGATGAGCCCTGTTCGGCCCTCGACCCGATTGCGACGGCGAAGGTCGAGGAACTGATCGACGAGTTGCGCGAGAACTACACGATCGTGATCGTGACGCACTCCATGCAGCAGGCCGCCCGCGTCTCGCAGCGCACCGCGTTCTTTCATCTGGGTATACTGGTCGAAGAAGGTCCGACCGAGGACATCTTCACAAACCCGAAAGACAAGCGCACTCAGGATTATATTACTGGCCGCTTCGGCTAGGCGATTTTCCGAAATCGGAAGGGGACACAGGATGTCTGAACACATTGTCTCGGCATATGACGAGGAACTGACGGAAATGGCCGGCAAGGTCGCCGAGATGGGCGGACTTGCCGAGCGCGCGTTTGCCGATGCGGTTGCCGCGCTTGTTTCTCAGGATCACGAGCTTGCCAAAACCACGATTGCAAATGACGAACGTCTTGATGTGCTCCATCAGGCCGTCGAGGCGAAGCTCATCGAGATGATCGCACGCCGCCAGCCGATGGGCCAGGACCTGCGCGAAATCACCGCCGCCAGCCGTATCGCCAACGATCTGGAGCGGGTCGGCGACCTGGCCAAGAACGTTGCCAAACGCGCAATTGCGATCGACAGCAATCTCCAGTCCAAGAAACTGGCGATCGGTGTGGAGCACATGACCGAGCTCGCTCTCGGCCAGCTCAAGCAGGTTCTGGACGCGTATACGCGCCGGGACGCGGAAGCCGCACGCCGGGTCCAGGAAGCCGACGCGGAAGTGGACGCGATTTACACCTCCCTTTTCCGCGAGCTCCTGACCTATATGATGGAAGACCCGCGCATTATCACGCAATGCGTCCATCTCCTGTTCTGCGCCAAGAACATCGAGCGCATTGGCGATCATGCCACCAATATCGCCGAGAACGTCTACTTCATGGTGACCGGCGAGCGCCTCCCCGAAGAGCGGGAAAAAGTCGACGAAATGTCAGGCACTGTCTGAACCATCAGGGCGGATTGAATTTGGGCCGGCGCCCTGGTGCCGGCCGGGACAACCGGAGCTAAGTTGAATGCCGAAGGTGCTCATCGTTGAGGACGAAGAACCTCTCAGCCTTCTTTTGAGATACAATCTGGAAGCGGAAGGATATCAGGTGGAATCCTGTGTTCGCGGAGACGAGGCGGAAATCCGTCTGCGCGAAAGCCTGCCCGATCTTCTGTTGCTGGACTGGATGCTGCCGGGGCTTTCCGGAATTGAACTCTGCCGGCGCCTGCGCGCGCGCGAAGACACCGAGCGCCTGCCGGTGATCATGCTGACCGCGCGCGGCGAGGAAGCCGAACGCATTCGCGGGCTGTCCACCGGCGCCGACGACTATGTCGTCAAACCGTTCTCAGTGCCGGAACTGATGGCCCGCGTGCGCGCGATCCTGCGCCGCGCCAGCCCGGAAGTCGTCTCCACGATGCTGCGGTCCGGCGACATCGAGCTTGATCGCGAGACCCATCGCGTCCGCCGGAATACCAAGGAAATTCACCTTGGACCGACTGAATTCCGCTTGCTGGAATTTCTGATGACCTCGCCCGGGCGCGTGTTTTCGCGTGAACAGCTGCTCGACGGCGTGTGGGGACATGATGTCTATGTCGACGAACGCACCGTGGACGTCCATGTCGGACGTCTGCGCAAGGCCCTGAACCGGGGAAAGGCGAAGGACCCGATCCGCACGGTCCGCGGCGCGGGCTATGCCTTCAACGACCAGTTCTCGATCGCCAGCTGAAACGCTCGGTACGTCTCGTCAAACCTGACGCTGAAAAAAAATACCCGCTGAAGCAGCGGGTATTTTCGTGGGGCGTTGCCTTACATCTTCGCCGTGATGAACTGTCCTGGCTCTATCGTGACTTCCGGGACGATCGTCATGGGGGCGGAGCCCTTGATCTGCATGTCGATCTGGTAGCGTCCCGCGCCTAGCGGCATCGGCGGCCAGGGATTGCTGGACGTCCTGCTCCAGCTGATCGAGGCTTCGCGGCCATTGTCGAGATTCCTGGCAGTCACTTTGATTTCGCCAGGGATCTGGGTGTCGAACTTGATCCCGGATGTCAGCTTCGCATCGACAAAGCCCTGTTCCGGAACAGTGATCTTGCCGAAATCCGCCTCGGTGTGATTGTGTTCGGTCAGCCGCAACGCAAGATCATAGGTGCCGGGGGCCAGGAACACCGGACCGCGTCCGTCGAACTTGGTTTCAACACCGCTTGAATCCGTGATCTTGAGATAGGAGATGCTGTCCCAGTCCTCGTTCCAGTAGAGATTGAGGCCCTGATCGAGCGCAATCTGTTGCAGCTTGCCTTTTTCCAGCGAGATCTTTCCGAGATTCACCTCCGAATGATCATGCTCGCTCTGACGTACAATCAGGGTGTAGTCACCCGGAGGAACGGGCACGGCATCCCAGACCCAGTACCAGGCGGCGGGCTCTCTTTTCCGGAAACCGTTCTCAAGGTCAGTGTCGTTGGTCAGCAGTTGCCAGTAATACGGCCTGTCCTGACCTGCCGGCGGCACAAGCTGGAGACCCGTATCGATCGACACTTCGCTCGTTTGGCCGGAGGAAACGGACACCACTTCGGGGAGCGTCACCTCCTGTGCGCCATGCTCCAGGTGCCGCCAGACGAGCTGGTAAGACCCCGGCATCGCGGTCACGCTGTCTTCGGTGACCTTCGCCATCTCTTCAGCGGTTTCCGGGTTCGTGATTTTCCAGTACTTGGGCATCTGCGCCCAGTCCGCGAGTTTCAGCTTGATCGTACCGGGGCCTGCAATCTGGAGCTGGATCGTGCTCGCGGTTTCCGTGACTTCCGGCGCTTCGACAACGATCTCTTCCTGATTGGAAATGCTCTCGGTGACCTGGGTAAGCGCGGCACTGAGACCAGAGGTATCGTTTGCGGTGAAATACGCTCCGCCACCTTTTTCCGCGACGCACTGCAGCTGTTTTTGCGCCTGAGCATCAACACCGTATCCGACCACGTGGATCTTGAGACCCGCATCGGATTTGTGCAGCGCCTCGGCCAGTGCGCAGGGATCGCCTTCGCAGGTTTCAATGCCATCGCTGACCAGAACGATGGTTCTGTTGTCTTCGTTTCCGGTCAACCTTTCGGCGGCAAGACGCAAGGCGTCCGTGATGGGTGTTTTGCCGCGTGGCGAGATCGAGCCGACCTTGGCTCCGATAACCGCGCCGCCTGCCGTCGAAACAGGGTGCACCACTTCGATATCGGAGCAGTCTGCCTTGCGTCTGTGGCCGTAGGCGATCAGGCCGGCCTTCAGCGAAGCCGGAAGCTTGGAGGTAAGGTCGCCCATCACCTCGCGCGCAGCCGTGATCTTGGGGCGTCCATCGTCGAGGCGGCCCCACATGGATCCGGAGGCATCCAGAATGAACATGGAAGACGGCTCCGCCAACCCGGGTGTGGAAACAGCCAGGCCGAGCGCAAGCGCGGTCACTGTGGTTTTCGCGATGTATTTCATCCTGATCCTCTAATAATGTCTTCGCCTGGAATGTAATATTCCGAATAGGAGATTCAGAGTTCTTGTATAGTTAAGCAACTCTGCGTCCGTGATGGCTGTAAGTTAGAAGAGTTTCGGGAATTATCTGTAATATCGGTCACAAAAGCGTATATGAGAGACGCTTCGAGATATCTTTCTCTAGGTAAGGTAAATAAAAACAAAAAACCCGCCAACTGGCGGGTCTTGAGATCATTTGGTCTGCTTCAGGAAGCCTGGGCGACCTTGCGGTCACGGCGCCGGTCGGCGACAGGCTGATACGCGATCTTGCAGTGATAAGTGCAGTAGGGCACGTTCGGGTCCGATTGCCGGCCGCAGAAGTAGAAGTCGTCCGTCGCCGGATCCCCGATCGGCCATTTGCAGGTCCGCTCGGTCAGCGTCAGAATGGTGGCTCGCTCGGAAATCGGAACAACCATTTCGGGGACCGGTTCCAGGCGCGGCTTGATCGCGACTGCCGGTGCAGGAGCGGTATCGGCCTTGAGTGCCGTCGCGCCGATGGATTGCGGCTGGTGTTCAGGTTTCTTGGGTGCCCCCCCGGTTGCCGGAGAAGCCGCCCGCGGACGGCGGGGTTTGCCTGCCGAGCTGGACGTCTTGGCGCGCCCGGACAGCCCGAGCCGGTGCACCTTTCCGATGACGGCATTGCGTGTCACACCGCCGAGTTCGCCCGCGATCTGGCTCGCGCTCAGGCCTTCGCTCCAAAGTTTCTTGAGCAGTTCAACCCGTTCGTTCGTCCAACTCATTGCCCGCACCCTTTTGTCTGGCCCTGAGAGCCAATAGTCCCCGTCAGGACGTGCGCCCGCACGCCCAGTGTGGCATATCTTGTGCCTCTGGATGGTTTGTGACACGAGATCTCGTGTCTGATATGCCAAAGGTTACAATAACGTTAATTTGGCAGGCAACCGTTGCACCCAAAGCAGTTGGGGATGAACCGACTTTTCCCCAGTTATGGTAAGTTCTTCGGGAATTTTACGAATTCGGTTTCGCGGCCCCCGCGCGCGCGGCCCATTGACAGATCACCGTGCTGACAGTGTATAAGAAAGGCGCGACGTGCCGCCTCTTCGGGGCGGCACGTTGCGTTTTGGCTTATTTTCACCTTTGAGATGCATCGGTGTGAAACGCACGTTTCGCTGCGAGGATAGGCTTTTCCAGATCCGGGAAGGGGCAGCCGTGAACGGCGGCAGGATTTCCCGGTTGAAACCAATCGCAAGGAGCCACTGGCTTGCACTGAACCGCAGGCAGAATGCTCTAGGGAGTTAGACGAGGTTATGTCCGCGACTGCACTATTCGGAAACTACGCAAGATCGAACCTGACATTCGATCATGGGGAAGGTGTCTGGCTGGTTACGACCGACGGCCGACGATTCCTCGACTGCGGCTCCGGCATTGCAGTGAACGCCTGCGGTCACAGTCATCCGCATCTCGTCAAGGCCCTGCAGGACCAGGCGGCGAAGCTCTGGCACGTGTCCAACCTGCACCAGATGCCCGAGGGCGAACGGCTGGCGCAGCGGCTGACCGAGGCGAGTTTCGCAGACAAGGTGCTGTTCGTGAATTCCGGCGCTGAAGCGATGGAAGCCGCCATCAAGTGCGCGCGCCGCTATCATTATGACAATGGTCAGCCGGACCGGTATCAGATCATCACCTTCGAAGGTGCGTTTCACGGCCGGACGCTCGGCACGATCGCGGCCGGTGGACAGGAGAAATATCTGGAAGGGTTCGGCCCGAAGGCACCCGGTTTCGACCAGGTGCCGTCCGGTGATCTTGACGCCCTCAAGGCCGCCATCGGGCCCCAGACGGCGGCGCTTGCCATCGAGCCGATCCAGGGCGAAGGCGGCATTCGCGAAATCCAGCCGGACTTCCTGCGCGCTTTGCGCCAGCTCTGCGACGATCAGGGCATCCTGCTCATTTTCGACGAGATCCAGACCGGCGTCGGCCGGACCGGCAAGCTCTTTGCTCACGAATGGGCAGGCGTCAGCCCGGATATCATGGCGGTCGCGAAAGGCATCGGTGGCGGATTTCCCCTCGGCGCGTGCCTTGCAACCGCCGAGACCGCGTTCGCGCTGGCACCGGGCACCCACGGAACGACCTTCGGCGGCAATCCGCTGGCCATGGCGGTCGGCAATGCGGTTCTCGACGTGATCCTGGCAGACGGCTTCCTGGAGGATGTCCAGAAGAAGGGCCTGAGTTTCAAGCAGAAACTGGCCGGTCTCGTCGACGGGCATCCCAAGGTTCTCGACCAGGTCCGCGGCATGGGGCTGATGCTGGGGCTGAGATGTGTCGTCCCTGCGGGCGACTATGTTGCAGCTGCCCGCGAGGCAGGCCTTCTGGCCGTTCCGGCGGGCGACAATGTTGTCCGGATCATGCCGCCCCTGACCATGACCGAGGACGAAATTGCCACGGCCCTCGAGCGCCTGGAACAGGCGGCTCAGAGCGTCGAGGCAAAACTGGTGGAAGGAGCGGCCGAATGACCGCGAACGGCTCCTACCGGAACTTTCTGGATCTCACGCAGTTCGAGGGTGACGAACTGCGTGCCATTCTTCAGACCGCGAAAAAGATCAAGGCGGCCCGCAGCGGTGTCCGCCCCGGCGAGGGACCGCTTGCAGGCAAGGTCTTGGCGATGATCTTCGAACAGCCGTCGACGCGCACGCGCATCTCCTTTGATGTCGGCATGCGTGAACTGGGCGGCGAAACACTCATGCTGACCGGCGCGGAGATGCAGCTCGGACGCGGGGAGTCGATCAGCGACACCGCGAAGGTTCTGTCCCGCTTCGTTGATGCCATCATGATCCGGATCCTGGATCATGACGAGCTGAACCAGTTGGCCGAGCATGCCACCGTTCCGGTGATCAACGGTCTCACCAAGATTTCGCATCCGTGCCAGATCATGGCCGACCTGATGACCTTCGAAGAGCATCGCGGTTCGATCCAGGGCAAAAGCGTCGCCTGGACCGGCGACAGCAACAATGTCCTGGCATCCTGGATACATGCGGCTCCGCGTTTCGACTTCGAATTGCGCATAGCGACCCCGGCGGAACTTGCACCGCCGCAGGACCTGATCGACGTTGCCCGCGCAAAAGGGGGTTCCATTCAGGTGACGAGCGACCCATATGAGGCCGTCAAGGGAACCGATTGTGTGATCACGGATTGCTGGGTGTCCATGGGCGACGACGATTCCGAAACGCGCCACAACCTCCTGAGCGCGTATCAGGTCAACGAGCGCCTGATGTCGGAAGCGAACGGCGATGCGCTGTTCATGCACTGCCTCCCCGCGCACCGCGGCGAGGAAGTTACGTCCGAAGTCATGGACGGCCCCAATTCGGTGGTGTTTGATGAAGCCGAAAACAGGCTGCACGCCCAGAAGGGCATTCTGGCCTGGTGCTTCGGCAAGGATTGAGGCAAAGCCGACGTGGCATTGAATCTTGAAGAACTGGGTATCGCACCCGCAGGGCTGGACGCTGTCCGGCCCTTTGCCGTCGAGGAACTGGATGTCCGGGGGCGCGCCATCGCGTTCGGCCCCGTGCTGGACAGCATTCTCGGGCGGCACGACTATCCCGAGCCGGTCTCGCGGCTTCTGGCGGAAGCCATCGTGCTGACCGGCCTGCTCGGCACGTCGCTGAAATTCGACGGCCGCTTCACACTGCAGACCCAGACCGAAGGCCCGGTTTCCATGCTGGTTGTGGATTTTGCGTCTCCTGATGCGATCCGGGCATGTGCAACCTTCGACGGCGATCGGGTTCACGCTCTGATGGAAGCCGGGAAGGCGACACCCGAAGCATTGCTCGGTCACGGTCATCTGGCGATGACCATCGACCAGGGTCAGCACATGCAGCGCTACCAGGGACTGGTCGAGCTTGACGGCATTTCGCTTGAGGAAGTCGCACGGCGCTACTTCGAGCGCTCGGAGCAGATCCCGACGGAAGTCCGTCTCGGGGTCGGCGAACTCTACACGCGCAAGGAAGGCGAGGGCCACGCCAGGACCTGGACCGCGGGCGGCATCCTCATCCAGTTTCTGCCCGAAGCGCCGGAGCGCCTGAGACAGGCCGATATCGACCCGGGAGATGCGCCTGAAGGCACGACGCCGCACGCGGTGGAAGAAGACGATGCCTGGGTCGAGGCCAAGGTTCTGGTCGACACGGTTCAGGACGATGAACTGACGGATCCGGAAGTCAGCGTCGAGATGTTGCTCTTCCGGCTGTTCCACGAACGCGGTGTTCGCCTGTTCGATCCGCAGCCGCTGGCGGACAAGTGCCGCTGTTCACGCGAAAAGATCGAGGGTGTGCTGGCAGGCTTCAGTGCCGAGGAAATCGAGGAAGTCACCGTGAACGGCAGGATCGAAGTGACCTGCGAGTTCTGCAACGCGACATACGATTTCGAACGTTGATCGCCCGCGCGACGGGACAATTTTGAGTCTTCAGACACATTTCGTTACAATTTTGAAGGTGTCATCCTGCATGCCATTGCGTATGCGGGACTTGAATTTTGCAGTGCGAAGTAAATCTATCTGCAAGCGCACATTTCATATGCCCGATCGAGATACCGTAGTCCGGAACGCCGACAATGTTGCAGTCCTTGCCTCAGGAACCCGGAAAGGAACCGGTTTCCGAATTTCTCCCCCCTGCCGCCCCGGAGCCGGGCAACGGCTGGCGGCGGGTGATGCTGATCCTGAAAGCGTTGCTTCAGGCCCTCATCGCCTTTGCCATTCTGGTCGGCGCGTTCATGGGCATGAAGACGCTTGTCGCGACCAAGCCCGACGTTCCCAAGCGGCCGATACAGGAACGAAGCTATGCGGTCGTGACCACGGTTCTGGAACAGGGCGATTTTGCACCCGACATCCGCGTGTTCGGCGAAACCGCGGCGGGGCGGGAAGTGGAACTCCGCTCGCTTGTTGGCGGAGAAGTCACGGAAGTACACCCTGATCTCAAGGCCGGCGGCCACGTCTCTCAGGGAGACCTGCTGGTTGCGATCGATCGTTTCGACTACGAGGGCGCCGTGACCGAGGCGGAAGCCAACCTGGCCGAGGCAAAGGCCGGGCTGGTTGAAAGCGAGGGCCGCGTCGAACTTGAAAAGGCCAATGTTGTCAGGGCTCAGGAGCAGCTTGAGTTCGCTGAGCGGGATCTGCAGCGTGCCGAGGAACTGATCGGACGCGGTGCAGTGACGGAACGGACCGTTGACGACAGGCGTCTGCTCGTTTCACAGCGCCAGCAGGCGGTTGAGCAGCGTCAGAACTCGCTTGCGCTCGAAGAGGCCAAGGTTGTTCAGCAGACGGCGACCGTCAAGCGCCTCGAGTGGGGCCTGGAAAATGCCAACCGCCAGCTCGACAACACCATCCTGAGAGCGCCTTTCGACGCCGTCGTGCGCACGGAGGCGGCCGAACCCGGCCGTCTGGTCAGCGTCAATGACGCGGTCGTTTCGCTCTATAGCAGCGATGAATTCGAAGTCCGCTTCACGCTGTCCGACAACCAGTATGGCCGTCTGCTCGCAGACAGCGGCACCGTGATCGGCCGCCCGGTCAACGTGACCTGGTTTCTCGGCAACACCCCTGTGACCTACCCGGCGCAGGTCACCCGTGTCGGTGCCGATGTCGCCAGCACCCGCGGCGGAGTGGAACTGATTGCCGCGATCGATAACACGGATGCATCCGTGCCGCTTCGTCCCGGCGCGTTCGTTGAAGTGTCGCTTCCGGACCAGACTTACATGGAAAGCTTCCGCATCCCCGAAACGGGTTACTACGGCGAAGGCACGGTTTATGTCGTGAAGGACAACCGGCTGGAGCCGCGCGAGGTTGAGGCTCTGGCGATCGACGATGGTTTCATTCTGGTAAGGGGCAATCTCCAGCCCGGCGAAATATTGCTGACGACGCGCATTCCCGAGGCAGGCGCCGGACTGCTGGTCAATGACGTGGCCGCGCCGTCGCCCGACGCACCGTCCTCCGGGACCGGAAACGATGCTGCGCAAACGGCGGGCAATCGCAACGCCGACGCGCAGTAGACAGGGGTGCGGTGATGAGAGAGATCCGGTCCAGAGGCTTCCTTGAACTGATCGTCCGGCATGCGAACGCCGCCAATCTCATCATGGTCGTCATGGTGCTGTTCGGCGCCTACGGTCTGGCAAAACTGAACACCCAGTTCTTTCCGACCGTGAAGACCGACCGGATATCTGTGTCGATCATCTGGCCGGGGGCGAGCGCCGAGGATGTCACCACGAACATTCTTGAGGTGATCGAACCGGAACTGCGCTTCATCGATGGGCTCGACGAGATTGTCTCCTACGGCCGCGAGGGGGCCGCATCGGTGCAGATGGAGTTCATCGAAGGCACCAACATGCAGCAGGCGCTGTCGGACGTGGAGCAGGCGATCTCCGGTGTCACGACATTGCCGGTCGATTCCGAAACGCCGGTCGTGTCGGCGTCCACATTCACCGACGGTGTCGCAACGATCGCCCTTCGGGGTCCCTTTTCGGAGCAGGCGCTCAAGGTGTTCGCGCGCCAGATGCGCGATGACCTGCTTGCGCGCGGGATCGACAAGGTCGAGCTCTACGGTTATCGCGCGCCGGAATACCTGGTCGAGATCCCTGAGCGCGAGCTCAGGCGCCTCGACCTGACCATTTCCGATGTCGCCACCCAGATTGCTGGCAACACCATCGACGTTCCCGCGGGCAATCTGGACGGCGATGTCGAAAGGCAGATCCGCGCCCTCTCCGAAGAGCGCTCGCCGGAGGCCGTCGGCAGGGTGGAGGTCAAGTCCTTCGCCTCCGGCGAAAAGACGCTGGTCGACGATATCGGTACCGTCGTGCGGGACTTCGATTCCGGCGAGAACCAGGGGTTTTCAAACGGAACCCGGGCGATCGAACTGCAAATTCTCAGAACCGAGAAGACCGATACGCTGAAAGCCGCGCAGATCGTCGACGACTATCTCACCGAGATTTCCCAACAGCTGCCGCAGACCCTCGAAATCCTGAAATACGACGTGCGCGCCGACGCGGTGAAGGGGCGGATAACGCTTCTGCTCGAAAATGGCCTGACCGGTCTCGTCCTGGTGGTCGCGATCCTGTTCCTGTTCCTCAACGCCAGGATCGCGCTTTGGGTTGCCGCCGGCATCCCGGTCGCGATGATGGCGACGCTCGGCATCATGTGGCTCATGGGCGAGAGCATCAACATGATCTCCATGTTCGCGCTGATCATGATGCTGGGTGTGATCGTCGACGACGCGATTGTCGTCGGAGAGCATACGGCAACGCGCCAGAGCATGGGTGATAGTCCGGACGAAGCGGCGGTCAATGGTGCGACCACCATGCTGGCGCCGATCTTCGCGGCAAGCCTGACCACGATTGCAGCCTTTCTCCCCATCCTCCTGATCGGCGACGTGCTCGGCCAGATCATGGGCACGCTGCCCATTGTCGTGATCGCGGTCGTGATCGCTTCGCTGATCGAGTGTTTTCTGGTGCTGCCCGGCCACCTGTCACACGCGCTCGGGAGCCGGCCCGGCTGGAGCTGGTGGCGCGTTGTCATTGTCGCAGGTGTGCCGGCCTTCTTCCTGAGCGCTCTTGTTGCGCAACCGGATATCTCCGTGCCGCCTTATCTCGATGTCGTTGATGACCCCCTGCGCGCCCTGAGGGATGCTGCGGGTGTGGTCGTGTTCGAGATGATTGTCATCGGCGTCTGTTTTCTTGCCGCGCTTGCATTCGAGACGCTGCTGATGGCGTTGCGCCGCAGGAAGCAGCAAAGACAGGAGCCGGACAGGCCAAGCTGGTTCCGACGCGGGTTCGACACCGGTTTCGGCTGGATACGCGACTACCCGTTCCGTGCTTTTGTCTCCCTTGCCGTCCACTGGCGATACGTGACGCTCGCCGTTGCCATCGCGGCCATGGTTCTGGCGGTCGGGCTCGTACGAGGCGGGCGGGTCGGTTTCACCTTCTTCCCGTCTCCGGAAGCGGAAAACCTGACCGCATCCATTTTCTTCCACGCCGGCATTCCCGAAGCAGATGCGATCGACGGCATCGCCCGGATCGAGCAGGCGCTCAAGGATGCCGAGGCCAGTCTGACGCGAGACAACGGCGAGACGCTTGTCGAAGCGACATACGCGACCCTCGGCCAGGCGGGCAACAACCGCGGCGACAATGTCGCCAACATATCCGTACAACTCAGCCGGTCGGAGGAGCGCACGATCCGGACACCTGAAATCGTCCGCGCCTGGCGCGCGGCGCTGCCGGCGATCCCGGGCGCGGCGCGTGTTGCTGTCGCCGAAAGGCGTGGCGGGCCTCCCGGACGGGACCTCGATATCCGCCTCACCGGCGCGTCTCTGCAGGACTTGAAGGCAGCGGCCGAGGAACTCCAGGAGGAATTGTCCGCATTCCCCGGCACAAGCGCCGTGGAGGACGATCTCCCGTGGGGCAAACCTGAACTTCTTGTCGATCTGACCCCGCGCGGCCGTGCTCTCGGCTTCACGGTGGAAAGTGCCGCCCGTCAGATCCGCAACGCCTTTGAGGGCAACATCGCCCGGCGTTTCGCCGAGGGAGACGAGGAGGTGTCCGTAAGGGTCAAACAGGTGTTCGATTCAGACGGGACGGCGGCTTTGAGGCAACTCTCCCTGCGTACGCCTGCCGGTGAATTCGTTCCGCTGACGGAAATCGTCGATCTGACCGATGCGCAGGGCTTTTCGGTCATCCTCCGCCGGGACGGGCGCACCGTCGTAACGGTCGTGGCCGATGTCGACAGCACGATCACTTCGAACAACGAGATCATTGCGGAACTGAGCACGGAATTCCTGCCGGCGCTTTCGCAGAGATACGGTCTTGAATATTCCTTCGCCGGACGGGCGGAAGAGCAGTCGAACGCGTTTTCCGATCTCCTGACCGGCATCTTGATGGCAGTGGCGGGGATCTACATCATCCTGGCGGCGATCTTCGGCAGTTATTCGAGGCCGATCGTGGTGATGTCGATCATCCCCTTCGGCATCGTGGGAGCAATTGTCGGGCACTACCTGATGGGCTTCAACCTGACGATCCTCAGCATGATCGGCCTGCTCGGGCTCGCCGGCATCCTCGTGAACAACTCGATCATCCTCGTCGCGCGTTTTGAAGAACGTCTGACCGGAGGCGAAGACCTGGACGCGGCGGCAATCGGTGCCAGCTGCGACCGTCTGCGGGCCGTGCTGTTGACATCGATGACGACCATTGGCGGTCTGCTGCCACTCATGTTCGAGACCAGCCTGCAGGCGCAGTTCCTGCTGCCCATGGCAATCACCATCGTGTTCGGGCTGGCGACCGCGACCGCGCTTGTCCTGGTGCTTGTGCCCGCGCTCGTCATGATCGGTGATGATATCGGCCGGGTCATTTTCCTGAGCAGGCGCCAGAACCGTCCCGCCCTGCCGGGAAGCGGCCGGAGTGTGACACCTGCCGAATGAAGGCCTCAATCAGCCGCTACCCGATTTAACCGGAAATGAAACTGGCGAGACGATCTCCGGTCAACGAACCCGTCATTCCGGCTGAAGCGCAACGGAAGGCCGGAACCCAGTAACCGCTTGTTTCACCGTCATCCTTTAACCTTCAGCCACTGGGGATACTGGTTTCCGGTCCTGCCGCGCCTGCGGCAAACCGGGATGACAAATCCGGGTGACTGTCCTTTTTCCAGGCTATGCGCTGGACGCAATCATGGAGCTTTCAAAACCTGACAGGGTGGCCTCAGTCCCGGAGTGACGCCGCGAACGCCGCCACGGCGCCTGCGGCACTCCGGATGTTGCCGTCCAGTGTCGCAGGTGACTTGCCGCGTGGGCCGAAATCGTGATTGCCGTCTTCCAGGTAGGTCAGGGAAACATGGCCCGGCAGTGTCACCGCGTCGAGTTCCGCCTTGGATCCGAACGGGTCCCGGTCGCCCTGGAGGATCAGAACCGGCCGCTTGCTTTCCTGAAGCGGCGACAGCCGCCATTCGGCATCCGGTTTGCCGGTGGGATGAAACGGGTAGCCGAAACAGCATATGCCTCGCACCCGTTGGGGCAGAGAACCGCCGCCGCCCAGCATGGCCGCGACGCGACCACCCATCGATTTTCCGCCCAGAAGCAGGGGGCCGCTGGCGTCCGCCAGGAGGGTTTGTAGTGCTGTCTGAAATTCGCCGATCAGACGGTCCGCGCGTGGCGGCGGTCTTTTGCTTCCGCCGGTTCGGCGCCCGGCCATATAGGCGAACTCGAACCGCGCAACGGCAATGCCTTCATCGGCGAGCGCACCGGCAAGCTTTTCCATGAAGGCCGAATCCATCGGCGCTCCGGCACCGTGGGCCATCAGCAGCGTGGCTGCCGGTTCGTCTTCGGGGCGGTTCCAGAGAAAGTCGCTCATGGTGATGTGATCTGTCGCAGCTTCTTTTTTGGGAGAGTGGGCTATATTTTCACGAAAGGTGAAATAGAGCTTCCGATCGTCAGATGCCCTAGCGCGCCTTCCGGACAATGGCAAGCTGCTTTGCAACTCGGCGGACACGGGGACGAATGTTTGAAGAGATCGACATAAACCAGGTGCGCATGGCCTGCTTTGCCGGGATTTTCCTGGTCATGGCCCTGCTCGAGGCGGGGTTGCCCAGGCGTCGTCTGGAAAACGGACGTCTGAAGCGCTGGCCGACCAACTGGGGCCTTATCCTGCTGGATTCGATTCTGGTGCGGCTGATCTTTCCGATCGGAGGTGTCGGGCTCGCACTTCTGGCGAAGGAAAGCGGCTGGGGCCTGTTCGGATTGCTCGGCTGGTCGGGCGTGCTTGCCGGTGTCCTGACCTTCTTCGCGCTCGATTTCGCCGTCTGGGGCCAGCATGTCGCGTCCCACAAGATCCCCTGGTTCTGGCGGATACACCGCGTCCATCACGCGGACAGCGAAGTGGATGCAACGACGGCGCTCAGGTTCCATCCGATCGAGATCCTGCTGTCGTTCGTCTGGAAGGGGCTCGTGATCGTCGCGCTGGGCGGTCCGGTCGAGGCGGTGCTGATCTTCGAGATCGTGCTGAACGCCTCTGCCGTCTTCGGACATGCAAATGTCCGCCTGCCCCTGTGGCTGGACAGGCTTCTGCGCCTGGTCATCGTGACGCCGGACATGCACCGGGTCCATCACTCGGTGATCCGGCGGGAAACGGACAGCAATTATGGCTTCTACCTGTCGATCTGGGACCGGATGTTCGGAACCTATGTGGACCAGCCGGAAAAGGGCCATGACGGCATGGAGATCGGTCTCGGGGCACCGCTCACCCCCAGGGCGCATCAGTTCCCCTTCAGCCTCGCGATACCGTTCCTGGGAAGTTCAAGGACGAAGTCGGAAGAACCCGAAGCGATGGACGTGCGCAGCAATCAGTAAAAGCTGAGCGGAAAATATCGCAGGTAAAGTTCGCGGTAGATGCCTTTTTGCTGAAGCTGCGCCAGCGCGTAGTTGAGCGCGGCCGCACGCTCGGTATCTTCCGGGCGCGTTGCAATCGCCATGCCCCGGTCAAAGAAACCCGGTTCCAGCCAGGGGCCGCCTGCGAAAGCGCAGCAGGACGCGGCGGCCTCGCTGGGGAGCCAGAACGCAAGGCTCAGTCCGTCGCCGAAATGGGCGTCGGCGTCGCCGTTCTTCACCGCGTCTCGTGCCAGGGACACGCTCTCCAGCCCGAGGATATCGGCTTCCGGCCAGAACCGCTTCGCAAAAGCTTCGTAGCGGGACCCGGTCACCGCCGCGATGGTCTTGCCGCCGAGCGCCTGCTCATCGAAATCACCGGCCTTGTCTGCGGCTACCACGAAGCGTGCAGGCAGTTTGAGGTAGTCGTCGGTGAAATTCAGGCGCCGTGTCGCCGGCAGGCCCCGCGAGAGCCCGGCAATGATGGCGTCGCCCTCTTCCTCGTCCAGAGCAGACAGAAGGACGTTGAAATTCTTGATCCGGAGCGCACAGGAGCTTCCAAGTTCCTGGCAGAGCGCGCGCGCCAGATCGACATTGAAACCGGTCAGGCGGCCCTGCGGGTCGCGGAACACGAAGGGCGGGTGGTTGTCGGTTGCCAGGAACTGGATCTTGTCCGGTATGGAACTCGGCCGGTCGCTGACCGCCTTGGGGTCCCAGAAATTCGGCACGCGCACGCCCTCGTCCTGCGCAAGACCTTGAGCGGGCAGCAGGGAGGTGAAAAGAAGCGCGATCAGGAACGCAACCGGATGTATCTTCATGAATGCTGGATCGTGAAACCGCTATGATTGTCTGCAACTCGGGCGACGGGTCACATAGCGCATCGCGCGCGAGTCACCGTCCGTGCGGGGATGATACCGCAAAGTCAGCCTGCTGGGCAAAATGAGAATGCGCAAACCGATCCGGCTCGGACCAATCCCCGAATGGCGCAACCCTTGAAAGCGCAGATGCTCCGGCGCACGCGTGAGCGAAGCGCCCCGCGGCACGCGCGCGGCGGCGCGATCGAGCTTTTTGCAGTCA
Source organism: Roseibium sp. (assembly GCF_965232425.1). Lineage (GTDB taxonomy): Bacteria > Pseudomonadota > Alphaproteobacteria > Rhizobiales > Stappiaceae > Roseibium. Next base: position 672,082 of record NZ_OZ246971.1, on the reverse strand, counting down.
TGTTGGCGGCCTAACGCCAAAACCGTTCATGGGAGTTTCTGCATGCCCTTGGGTCAGTACCCTAATGCAGATCGTCTTTCTCCAGATCGGTCAGGCTGACCCTGTCCGCCATCTTGACGAGCCAGTGAAGGGTTTTCTTCTGGTCGCTGTCCAGCTGGTCCATTTCCGAGATTTTCAATACGGTTTCACGATGATTGTTCCAGGCCAGGAAGAAATCAACAACATCCGAAACATCGTCGATAATAGGGTTTTTTTCTGACAATTTTCCTGCTCACGGTTCTGTTCCTCACAGCGTGAGTTTAGTTGGAGAAGCATTTCGGCGAGCGTGAAAAAAGTGTGAAGTGGTTGGATAGAGGCTATAAGTGCTGTTCTATAGAATACGTACTTTTCTCGAGGCGATGGGGCATGCACGCGAAGTTACTGGAAATCAGCTTGTTCGGGTCCTGTATTGTCCGTTCCCTGGAACCCGGAGCTTTCGAGATTACAGGTAAAAAGCATCGCGCGATCTTCGCGCTGCTTGCAACTGCGCCGCATGGCTGCAGAAGCCGGACCTTCCTGCAGGAGACGCTTTGGGGTGCCTCCTGCTACGACACCGGCAGGCAGAGCCTCAGGCGCGCGCTCTCCGACATCAAGTCGGCGATGGGTCCCTATTACAATCAGCTGATCACGACCAACAATTCCGAAGTCACGCTCGATCTCGGCAATGTCGTTTTTGCCGGTCAGCCGGGGCAGGGGACTTTTCTGGAAGGCCTCGACGTTCCCGCGCCGCTGTTCGAAGCCTGGCGCGACGCGGTCAGGGCCAATCCGGAACAGGTCCACGCGCTGTTTCGAACCCCGGCGTCGTCTCTTCCGCGGCCTCCGGTTCCGACCGTGACGGTCATGCCGCTCTTGAGCATCGAGAGCAATCCGGAGCTGTCGATGCTCGGGGATTGGTTCGCGGAGGAAATCTGCCGGTCGCTCTCGCGCACGAATCTTCTGGCCGTCATATCACATTTCTCGAGCCGGGCCCTGGCGGGGCGCCGGATCGATATCGAAGCGATACGGACAAAGCTCGCGGTCGACTATTGTGTCGCCGGCAGCATCCGGCAGATTGGCGACGAGGTGATCACCGACGTCGACTTCCTGGACGCAGAGACCGGGCGTATTCTCTGGACCCGCCAGTTCAGCGGCAAGCAGTCCGAGTTCATCAACGACTCGGGTCAGGGGCTCACCAATATCGTGACCTCCGTCGGCAATGCGATCGCGTCCGACACGTTGCGGTACGTGCGCGGCCGCCCGATCAACGAAATCGCCGATCACAAGCTGCTGATGGCGAGCGTCAGCCTCATGCACCGCTCGACCTTGCGGGATTTTGCAAAGTCGCGCGAACTGCTGGACGAAGCCCTCAGGAGATCCCCGCGCTCGGCGGAGGTCCACGCCTGGCGCGGCAAGTGGCACGTGCTCAGCGTTGTCAACGGATGGAGTTCGGACCCCTCCAAGGACACCAAGAGCGCGGTCGGCAGCACCTCGAAGGCGTTGGATATCGATCCGGAAAACGCGTTCTGCATGACCATTGACGGTTTCGCGCACAACAACCTGCTCCGCCGCCTCGATGTTGCGTCAACCCGTTACGAGAATGCCCTTGAGCACAATCCGAATGAAGCACTGTCCTGGTTGTTGCGCAGTGCGCTTTACGCGTTTCAGGATTCTGGCAGCCAGGCGGTGCACGCTGCGGACAAGGCGCGCAAGCTGTCTCCCATCGATCCATTCAAGTATTTCTATGACTGTTTGAGCGCGACCGCTTATCTGGCGTCCGAAGACTACGAAAAGGCACTGGATTTCGCCAACAGCTCGCTGGAGCGGAACCAGCGTCACCTGTCGACCCTTCGCGCAAAAATTATTGCTCTTCATTACCTTGATAGGACCGCAGAAGCAAAGACAGTCGCGGATGAATTGCGGCGCAGACAACCGACCTTCTCCGTTGAGGGTTACATGAATGCGCACCCGGCGGCCGATTATCAGGTTGGTCAAAATGCAATGCGCGCCTTGCGCGCGGTTGGTTTCTAACGAGGACTTCTAGGGGGAATAAATGGCCTATTTCGGCGGAATTGGCGGTATCGGTGGTATCGGCGGCATTGGTGGTATCGGAGGCATTGGCGGCATCGGCGGCATCGGTGGCATAGGCGGCATCGGTGGCATCGGCCTCAACGCAACCGGTCTCGGCGGTTTCATCGGCGGCGGCGGTGGTCTGGACTCCCTGACGATACAGGGTCTGCAGACCAGCGCACAGGCCATTGCCCACGCAGCCGGAGACGGCGCGGCCCACCCGTCCCGTGAAATGGACTTCTCGTCGAGCGAGAATCTCGGCAAATGGGCGGGATGGGTCCGGGCTTCGCTCTATCTCAGCGATTTCATGAGCGAGCTGTCCTGGGAAACGAGGGACGGCACCAGCTCCGAAGTCACTCTCTCGTACCGGCCGCACGGTGGCGGTCCCGTGCAACCCTTCTTCTCCGTTGTTCGCCCCGATGGCGAGTTGTTCGACAAACAGCTGGATCTGGTGCGGTCCTATATGGATCAGCGCCCGGAGCGGACAGCTGAAATCACGTCGCAGCTCGGCTTCCCGACCCCGTATTTCGCAATGATCCTGGGTCTCATCCCGGGCAGGAACGACAACACGCTTGAGCTGATCACCCTGACGCAGGTCCTCGCGGCGCATGTGGCCATGATCGTGAAACACCATCTTGCGATCCGGCGTCCGGACCGTATCGGAGCATCGATCCTGCCGATGATCCCGACCCCTGCGCATGGCAGCTTCCCGAGCGCTCATGCGACGGAAGCCTTTGCCGTCGTGCGCATGCTGGAAGGCCTGATCGATGCATCCGGCACCCACTACCCGGACAAGGACAAGCGCAAGAACCTGTTGCGCAAACAGGCGGAGCGCATTGCGGTCAGCCGCACGGTCGCCGGGGTGCATTACCCGGTCGACAGCTGGGCCGGAGCGTTGCTCGGCAAAATGGTCGGTGAGATCGTCCTGAACAAGTGTGGCGCGCAAACGGAAATGCGCGGTCTGAAATACGAGGCACACGCAGCGTCCGACTTCATGGTCTCGGACTACGTGCCGTCGAAATGGGGCGCGCACGGTGTCACCGAACTTCAGCTCTGCGCGATCGACAAGAGCGACCAGTTCGAATGGCTCTGGAAGAGAGCGGTCGATGAGTATGACCTTTAAGAAAGGGCACCTCGAACATGACCGACATCACAGCAAACGGCGGCCAGGACAAGGCCGTCGCACTCCGGAACTATCTCGGACCGTATGAGGCCTGGAACTTCGGCATAGGCAAGGACTACGCCTTTCCTGTCTATCGAAGCACGGATGTCCGGTTCCTGACGGCCCTGGCCGAGCATTCCGAGCCGAAAAACCCGCACACGCTTGCGGACGGGGGCGACGGACCGCGCGGCATGTGGCTCCCCACGATCTGGGGCAGGACGGACGGTGTTTCCCTGAAGTTCTGGCCGATCGTGGTCGAGAACCGGTCTGGCGGCGACATCGCGCCGGACTGCCTGAGCCTGAACCTGAGCGAAGCCCTGCAGCCGGCTGCCACGACCGATGCCCGCTTCAGAATGGCGTTTCCGGTGGAGGAAACGGCAATGCACCGGCTCGAGGGTAGATTGCCGTCGGCACCGGACTGGAGCCCGGATCCGAAGGTTCAGGCCACGGATCTACAAGGCAGGACGCTCAACATCCTGGCGGTCATCGACGACGGCATTCCGTTTGCGCACCGGAATTTCCGGGCCGCGGACGGAAAACGCAGCCGGCTGGAGTTCTGCTGGCTGCAATCGGCACACGGGCGCGACGGGGACGAAACCCCGAGCGTGCTGTTCGGCCGCGAACTGACGCGGGCAGATATTGAGCAGCTCGTTCACGCGCATGGCGACGACGAGGATGCGCTTTACGAAGTAGCGGGCGCTTCCGAACGGCAGTTCGGGTCCGGCGCAGCCATAAGACGTCTCGCGACCCATGGTGCGAACGTCATGGATATTGCCGCGGGCGCCAACCCGGACAAGGGACTTGTTCCGCCCGAGGAAACCCGTCTCATCGCCGTGCAGCTTCCCAACACCTACGGTTGGGATACGTCCAGCTTCGGCAAGGACATGTATATGCTGTCCGCCGTGCATTACATCCTTGAGCGCGCGGAGCGGATTGCGGCAGGCTACGGCGTCCCGGACATTCGCGTGACCATCAACATCAGTTACGGGTTTTCGGCCGGCCGTCACGACGGCCAGGGGGAACTGGAAGCGGCCATTGACGAACTGGTCGAAAAGCGCCGCCAGCTGGGCAGGCCGACGGCGATTGTCATTCCGTCGGGAAACACGTTCCTGGATCGCCTCCATGGCGAGATCACGGCCGAAGACCTGGCGTCCGGTGCCTTCGAATTCACCTGGCGCGTTCAACCGAACGACCGGTCATCGAACTATCTGGAAATCTGGTTCCCGGATCAGCTCGATCCCGGCGATTTCGGTGTCGAGGTCTCGGGGCCGTTCGGCAAGGTGACGGCAGGCCTCGAACTGAAACCGGATCCGGCATACCAGCACGGCGATCCGAGAAACTTCGAGACCATCCGGACCGGTTCGGGCGATGCCATCGGGCAGATCAGTCTTGACAACCACAGGCGAACGGGGCGCTGGCGCGTTCTGATCGCACTGGCTCCGAGCGAACCGCATGACGCTGCCCTTGCGGCGGCGCCTGCCGGGGACTGGAAGGTGACGCTCAAGCGGGGCCCGGCGGCGCCTGCCGGCCACGGGCCGATCTATCTTTGGGTGCAAAGGGATATTGATCTGGAGGCGTTTCTGACCGGCTCCCGGCAGAGTTATCTCCACGATGATGACTACCGGCTCTTTGACGACAGGGGCACCGGGGATGACACCGACCGGTCCGAAAGCCATGTCAAACGCTTCGGCAGCCTCAACGGCATGGCGACCGGTGCGACAACACTGGTGGTTTCCGGGGCCGTGCCCCGTATCGGCGCGTTGCCGGGAAGTGCCGAAATAGACGCATCGGCCTTCAGTTCCGCCGGTAAATCGGGGGCGGGCGATGCAGTCGGCAGCGTTGATTGCGCGGCTCCGGCCGACCGGTCGATCATCAGTCCGGGCATCGTCGCGGCCGGGACGCGCAGCGGTTCCTATGCGTCGGTGCAGGGAACCAGCGTCGCGGCCCCGCTTGTCGCGAGACGATTGTCGGAAGCTTTCGCAACGCATTCCGATGCAGATATCAAGAATGCGGAAGAGGACAATTATCTTCCGATCCTGCAAAAACTCGAATTGCCGGGTCAGAATGAGGATGATCGCGCGCGTTTCGGAAAATTCCTTGTTATCTGAATAGATAAATTTACCAAGTTTACTGTCAGGCCCGGTTTCGACCGGGCCTTTCTTTTTGCAGTGTGCTGAATTCACGCTTTTCTCACGCGCGTGAACCCAATGAATATTGTACAAAAATCTCATCAACGACGCACTCAAGTGGGGATCTGAGCGGATCGGGAAGACTGCGTTGATGCGGGCCGGTAGGGGCGGTTCCGCACGGGGAAAAGAGGGATCGCGGGATCGCTTGACTCCCTGTCACGCAAGTTCACGCCAGCTTAGGAGGTAGCCATGTACGCCGATATCCTGGAAGCGACAGTCCTGAACAACACGCGGTATGAAAAGGATCCGAACAGGTGCCTTGCCTATCATGTTCTAGACGACATGCGGGCACCTCTGACCCAGGAACAGGTCGCCGCTCACTGGTCGGCGTCAGGCAAGGGTGATGACACGCATCCGATCCGGATCAACCGGTCACCCCTGCGTGTCTGCGCCTGCGGAGATGCCTGGATCAACGTGGTGATCGAAGTGTCCCGGTACCTTGGCTACAACAAGACCTTCTTCGATATTCTGGAAGGCTACTACCAGACGGCAAGCTCCGCGTGGCCGGGTCACAGTTTCGAGGATGTCGTCACGGAAAAGCCCTTCCGCGTCCATGTCGACCGGGGTGTCTATGACTATCTCGTCTTTTCGGGCGGCGGCGATGAGGTCCTCGGCGGCTGCGCGCTGACGCGGCTGCTCAAGGACAGGAGCGCGGGGCTCGGGTCCGACGATCCGGAGGATTTCCTCCAGATGGAGAAGCTGGAAGACACCCTCGCAAGGCTGAAAAGCGGCTATGTCGAGATCGCACGCTACCTGCACACAAAGGCACCGCGCACGCAGCTGCTTGTGCATGGCTACGACTATCCCGTGGCCCATAGCGACGGACCGTGGTTCGGCCGCCCGTTCATCAAGCGCAATTTCCGCTTCGAGGCCGACCGGGACCTGATCCACGCCATCCTCGCTTATCTTGTCGACCGGTTCTACGAGTTCCTGAACGAGATCGACGCGGCCCATCCGAACGTGACGGTTGTCGATATCCGCAACGTGGTGCGAGGGCGCTGGACGGACGAATTTCATCCCGATCTGGATGCGTCCAAGGACATTGCGGGCTTTTACCGCAACCTGATCGATGGATATCCCATCGTCTGACGTTTCAGAGCCCTTTTGAAGGAAGAGGGCGCTGGTTTCGCGGGCAACCGCACAATCCCTTTTTGCCGACGGGCCGTCCGGCCCAGACGCGCCAGACCTTTGACCATACATTGCTTTTTAGTTCTATTCGGTGGCGGAGATTTTCTCCGCCACTTATTTTTTGGGGTGGGCGCGGAAAAAGCGCAGCTCGGTCTGCCAAGGAAATGGAGCGGGTGAAGGGAATCGAACCCTCGTCTTAAGCTTGGGAAGCTCCTGCTCTACCATTGAGCTACACCCGCGTGGTCCGTTCCGATTACTGATCCGGTAAAGCAAAACTGTCAAGTTCGGAACTTTGCCTTTCCGGCCAAGCGGCATCTTGCGCTGCGGTGCAAAAATCGCCATGGTCGCGCCGGCGCGCACGCGCTTCGGTTCACGGACAAACTCCAGGTCGGATACATGCGAAATCAGGTCAAGGCGCTGGTCACCTCGCGCAATTGGGAATTCTGCATCATCGGGATCATCATGCTGAACGCGGTGACGCTCGGCCTGGAAACAAGTCCTTGGATGATGGACAGGTTCGGCGCGCTGCTCATCACGATCGACCGGATCATCCTCGGGATTTTCGTGGTCGAGCTGATCCTGCGCCTTTACGCGCATGGCCTGAAATTCTTCAAGGACCCCTGGAGCCTGTTCGATTTCGCCATCGTCGGCATTGCGCTGGTGCCCTCGACCGGTCCGATGTCGGTGCTCCGCTCGCTGCGTATCCTGCGTGTCCTGCGCCTGATTTCCGTTGTGCCGTCCCTCAGACGCGTGATCGGTGGGCTGATCGCCGCGCTGCCGGGCATGGGCTCGATCGTCGTCCTGATGGCGCTGGTGTTTTACGTCTTTGCCGTCATGGCAACGAAGCTGTTCGGCGAAACCTTCCCGGACTGGTTCGGCGACCTTGGAGCCTCGCTCTATACGCTGTTCCAGATCATGACGCTGGAAAGCTGGTCCATGGGCATCGTCCGGCCGGTCATGGAGGTCTATCCGCTTTCCTGGCTGTTCTTCGTGCCCTTCATCCTGTGCACCGCCTTCACGGTCCTGAACCTCTTCATCGGTATCATCGTCTCGGCCATGCAGGAGGAGCACGAGGCGGAGGCCGACGCCAACCGGCAGGCGATCCATGACGACACCGGCCTGATCCTGGAAGAGGTCAAGGCGCTGCGCGCGGAGCTGAAGGAGCTGCGCATGAAGGTCGCCGATTGACCGGCCGGATGTGCAGGCCCCGTCAGGCTTGCGTTTCCGGCAGCCGCATGATTTGACCGTGATATGGCAGCCAGTTCAAGGGACACACCGAAAGGCAGCATAGCGGCCGGGCATCAGCTGACCGCGGAGGCGGGTGCACAAATGCTGCGCGATGGCGGCAACGCGGTCGATGCGGCGATCGCCGCACTGGCGATGTCCTGCGTGTGCGAACCGGTGCTGGCCTCTCCCGGCGGCGGCGGCTTTGCCATGATCCGCAGCGGGGAGACCGGCAAGACCACCCTGCTCGACTTCTTTCCGCAAACGCCCCGGCAAAAACGCAGCGGGTCCTCCGAAGGCTTTCACAGCATCACCGCCGATTTCGGCTCGGCGACGCAGGTATTTCACATCGGACCGGCCACCGTCGCCACACCGGGATTTCTGGCCGGGCTGTCGGCGCTGCACCGGCAAGGCGGCACGCTGCCCTTCGCCGATCTGTTTTCGCCTGCTATCGAAGCGGCCAGAGCGGGTCACATCGTAACCCGGTATCAGCACTACCTGTCGACGGTGGTGCGCCCGATCCTGACCGCGACCGAAGCCGCCCGGACCCTTTATGCGCCGGCAGGCGATCTGCCCGCAGCCGGGTCGTTGTTCCGCAATCCGGGCCTTGCCGAGATGTATGAAGAGCTGGCCCGGAAAGACTGGCTTCGGACCGGGATCGCGGGCCAGATCCTGAAAGAGCAGGAGGCCGGGGGGCATCTGACGCGTGCGGACCTTGAAAACTACCGCGTGGAACCGCGCGAACCCCTGTCCCTCAGGCTCGGGGCGGCGACTGTCCATCTCAACGCGCCGCCTGCTGCCGGCGGCGTGCTGATCCGCTACGCCCTCCAGCTCCTTGAAGGCAGCGGCAGGACCGCCTTTGCCGGTGCGCTTGAGGCGGCAGACCGGGCAAGGCTGGCAGCGCGCGGCGACCTGCAGGCGCTTCTGGATCGCCCGATGCGCCAGCAGGGAACAACCCACATTTCAACGATAGATGCTGAAGGTAATGCCTGTTCGGTCACCGTTTCCAACGGCACCGGCAACGGCGAAATCGTCGGCAGCTACGGCTTCATGCTGAACAACATTCTCGGCGAAGAGGACGTCAATCCGCACGGATCGGCCGATTGGCCGGCAGACCAGCGGCTTGCGTCCATGATGTGCCCGGCGCTGATCGACATGCCGGACGGACGTCTCATCGCCCTCGGCTCGGGCGGCTCCAGCCGGATCCGCTCGGCTGTCTTCCAGGTCGTCGCCCGCCTGTGCCTTGAGGAAGCGCCGCTTGAAGACGCCGTGCGCGCCTCGCGGCTTCATGTCGAAAACGGTCATCTTGACCTGGAGCTGCCCGGTGCCGAAGCTGATGTTGGCCCGTTGACAGATCTTTTTCCCGATCATCGCATCTGGCCGGAGAAGAACATGTTCTTCGGCGGCGTACATGCCGTCAGCACCGATGGCCACGGCACGTTTTCCGGCATCGGTGACAGCCGCAGGGAAGGGGCCGCGGTGATTGTCGAGTGAGGAAAGGCAGGAAGGCCATGGAGTTCCGGCGCAGCCAGCGAATGAAACCTGTTTGTCCTCGCCTCGGAACGCCACCCTCATCCTGAAGAAGTGCGGGTGCGCTGTCTCGAAGGATGGGCGGCATGCTTGGAACTGCGTGGCCCATCCTTCGAGACGGACCTGACGGTCCTCCTCAGGATGAGGTGTCGGGGACGAAACAGGAGCCAACTCGGGCGGAGGCGCATCGTCAAACCTCCTCCGTCGTCATCCCGGCGAAGCAAAGCGCGAGCCGGGATCGGGGAGGCACGGTTCTGGCGGTCTTCCGGTACCCTATCGACGGACCCTGGCTCCCCGGTCCCGGATCTCCGCTGCGCTGCGTCCGGGATGACAGCGGAGAGGCGAAGGCATCCCTGGGACGTCTGCTCAGGCACCCTGCAAAATTCAAGAGCTGCCGCGGAATACCAACCTCATCCTGAAGAAGTGCGGGTGCGCTGTTTCGAAGGACGGGCGGCATGCTTGGAACTGCGTGGCCCTTCCTTCGAGACGGACCTGACGATCCTCCTCAGGATGAGGTATCGGGGACGAACTTGGGGCAAACTCAGGCAGAAGCGCATCGTCAAACCTCCTCTGTCGTCATCCCGGCCAAGCAAAGCGCGAGCCGGGATCGGTGAGGCACGGTTCTGGCGGTCTTCCGGTACCTTATCGACGGACCCTGGCTCCCCGGTCCCGGATCTCCGCTGCGCTGCGTCCGGGATGACAGCGGAGAGGGGGCGGCGCACATCGGCGGATATCTCTAAAACTATCATCGTAAAACAACCTCATCCTGAGGAAGCGCGGAGGCGCTGTCTCGAAGGATGGGCGGCATATCCGGAACTGCGCGGTCCATCCTTCGAGACGCACGCAGGCGTGCTCCTCAGGATGAGGGGGGCGGCTGGTCTCAAAATCAACCCAGGCGGCGCAGGCAAACCGGGCTTAGAGGGTTGCAAGCACCTCTTCCGGCCCCTCGACGGTGAGTTGGACCCCGTCCTCGGTGTAGTCCCGCGCAACAACCGTCACACCGAGCAGTTCGATCCTGCGTTCAAGTTCCGAGCTCGACGCAAAATCGGCGCGAACCGTTCTGGTCCCCATCTTGCGGAAGGGGATCAGCTCAGCGCGGCTGATCGCGTCCTGGGCGGCGCCGGAATAGGCGCGCGCGAGACCGCCGCCGCCGAGCTTCGTGCCGCCGAAATAGCGCACAACGAGCACAGCGCAGTTGATCAGGTGAGCGCCCTGCAGGACACGCAGGGTCGGCATGCCGGACGTGCCGGCCGGTTCCCCGTCATCCTTGCCGCTTTCCTCGATCCGGCCGTCATCGAGAAGACGGCGGTGCGCGGTCACGATGTGGTTGGCTTTCCGGTGTTCCCTGCGCAGCTCCTCAAGCCGCCGCTCGAAGATCTCGATCGGGACAAGATGGGCAAGGAAGCGGGACTTGCGGTCTTCCAGAAAGCCTTCGTGTTCGCGTGTGACGGTCTTGAGGTCCATTTTGGCGATATGGATCGTGTGTCAGGTTCGAAACGCTAGGCCGGCACCTTGAAGTGTTTCGACAGTTTGAGGGCCTGGCCCTGGTAATTCGAGCCGATGCCTTCGCCGTAGAGCGTTTCGGGCCGCTCGGCCATGTGTTCGTAGACGAGGCGGCCGATGGTCTGGCCGTGTTCGACGATGAAGGGAACATCATGCGAGCGGACTTCCAGAACCGCCCGGGACCCGACGCCGCCCGCGCCCGCGTGACCGAAACCCGGATCGAAGAAACCGGCATAGTGCACCCTGAATTCCCCGACCAGCGGATCGAACGGCACCATCTCGGCGGCATAGTCGGGCGGCACGTGCACGGCCTCCTGGCTGACGAGAATATAGAACGCGTCCGGATCGAGGATCAGTTCACCCTTGTTGCGCCGGTAGATCGGTTCCCAGAAATCCAGTGGGTCCTGAGCCCCGACGACATCGACATCGATCAGGCCCGAATGATGCTTGGCGCGGTAGCCGATCAGGCTCCCCGGGCCGTCGCCTTCAAGGTCGATCGACAGTTGCACACCGCCGCCGATCCGTTCGTTGCCACCGCTCATCAGCGTGTGGTCGCGATGGACGTCCTGCAGCACGTCATCGGCAATGATCGCTTGCCCGCGCCGGAAGCGGATCTGGCTGAGGCGCGAACCGCTGCGGACGAGGATCGGAAAGGTGAGCGGCGAAATCTCGGCGTAAAGCGGTCCGGTGTAGCCCGCCGGGACGGTATCGAAGGCAAGGCCGTTGTCGGTAATGACCCGCGTGAACACATCCAGCCGTCCGGTGGAGCTCTTCGGGTTGGCCGTCGCCGAAATGTCGGCGGCAAGAGCAAGGCTTTCCTGCAGCGGTACGATATAGACGCAGCCGGTCTCCAGAACCGCACCGTCCTTCAGATCCACGGTGTGAAGCTTGAGTTCTTCCAGCCGGTCGGCGACCCGGATTTCGGGACCGGGCAGAAAGCTTGCCCGCACGCGGTAGGCAAGCGCTCCGAGACGAAGGTCGAGGCTGGCCGGCTGGATCTGACCGCCGACGGGCGGCTCAGCGGCGGCGATTTCGCCTGCGGCAAACATTGCGCGGATGACCCGCTCCGGCAAAATGCCGCTCTCAGCAAGTGTCGCGCTTCCGCTCAAGGCCTGCCCCGTTGTCCCGTTCATGAAGAATTCCCGTCGTTTTTCCTTATTGAAATCCTTAACGGATTCCAACATAAAATGCAAGTCATTGAATTCATTGATTAATCTTTGCATATCGGTGTCCCCCATGCATCTTCTTGAGCGCGCCGGTCGCCGGGGATAAGCTGTTGTCATGAGAGCTTTGACGCTATGCCTGATCGTTTTTCTTGCCGCGCTCGGCACGGGCCAGAGCAAGTCGCTCAATGGCCAGGACCTCTATGAAATCTGTACCGATGAGGCGCGGGCGGTCTACTGTGAAGGCTATATCCAGGGAATGCGCTACGGTCTTCTCGGCGGGACGGAGACCGCGCTGGTCGACGCCGGTGCGAGGTTTCTGAGTGCTGAAGATTTCAAGCTGGCGTTGGATATTCTGCTTCGCTTCTGCATTCCCGAACAGGCAACGAACCGGCAGCAAACCGATGCGGTGGTCGCCTACCTTCGCGACCATCCGACGTTCCGGGACACGTCTGCCCGGAAGCTGGTCTTGCAGGCCTTCCGGGAAGCGTTTCCGTGCCGGTGACGGCTCTATCATGAACCGTCAAGTTTTGCCCGTTCACGGGAACTTTCCTCAAAGACGATTGACCCTCGGAGCATTATCGCATAGGACAAGTCCACTCCGTGGTGATTTGGGCCGGCCGGCTTGCAGCCACGTTAAACAAGTCGCTAAAAAAGGCCGGAGGTGCGAACCCCGGTCCTCAGGCTGGGGTTTTTTGCGTTTGGAGCGAATGGAAGATGACTGAGACCACCAACAAGAGCTGGCGTCCTGCAACCTCACTGGTTCACGGCGGCACCATGCGGTCCCCCTTTGGTGAAACCTCGGAAGCCATGTACCTGACCCAGGGTTTTGTCTACGACAACGCCGAGGCGGCGGAAGCCCGCTTCAACGGCGAAGACCCGGGCTTTGTCTATTCGCGCTATGCCAATCCGACCGTTTCCATGTTCGAGGACCGCATCAAGATGCTCGAAGGCGCGGAAGCCGCGCGCGGCACGGCAAGCGGCATGGCGGCGGTCAACCTTGCCCTGATGGCGTCCGTCAAGGCAGGCGATCACGTGGTCGCCGCCAAGGCCCTGTTCGGTTCCTGCCGCTATATCTGCGAGACCCTGCTGCCGCGCTATGGTGTGGAAAGCACGCTCGTTGACGGCACGGATATCGAGCAATGGAAAGCCGCCGTGCGGCCGAATACGCGCGCGCTCTTTCTGGAAAGCCCGACCAATCCGACGCTGGAGATCATCGAGATTCCGGCGGTCGCCGACATTGCCAAGACCGTTGGCGCCCGGCTGATCGTCGACAATGTCTTTGCGACACCGCTTTACCAGTCGCCCTTACAGCTTGGCGCGGACGTGGTCGTCTATTCCGCAACGAAACACATCGACGGGCAGGGCCGCTGCCTCGGCGGCGTTGTCCTGTCGGACGAGGAATGGATCACAGAGGAAGTGATGCCGTTCGTCAAGCATACCGGCCCGCATATGAGCCCGTTCAATGCCTGGGTCCTGATGAAGGGTCTGGAAACGCTTCCGATCCGCGTCGCCCGCCAGACCGAGAGCGCCGGTCAGATCGCCGATTTTCTCGCCGGGCAATCCAAGGTCAGCCGCCTGATCTATCCGGGCCGCGACGATCACCCGCAGGCCGAGCTTGCCCGCAAGCAGATGCGCGGCGGCTCGACGATGGTCGCTCTGGAGATCGAGGGCGGCAAGGAAGCGGCCTTCCGGTTCACCAACGCGCTGGACATCATCCGGATCTCCAACAATCTGGGCGACGCCAAGAGCCTGATCACCCATCCGGCGACCACGACGCACCAGTCCATTGGCGAAGAAGCGCGTGCCGAGCTTGGAATTTCGGACGGCATCCTGCGCCTGTCGGTCGGGCTGGAAGATCCTCAGGATCTTCTGGAAGACGTCGAAAAGGCACTTGCCGCGGTCTAAATCGCGGGCGCGCGCTCAGCGCGTGCGTGAGGCTGACGAAGGCGGCAGGGATAAACTCGAGGCACACATGATCATACGTTGGTGGCGGGCGGTCGCGGGCTCGCAAGAGGTCCTGCAGCAATATGCGGAGCATCTTGAAAGAACGACATTCGTCGAGATGGCCGAACTTCCCGGGCATCTGGGCGCGTCTCTGGCCGTCAAGGTCAAGGGCGAAGATCAGGAACTGGTGGTCATGAGCCTCTGGTCGGACCTCGCCTCGGCAGGGCATTTCGAAAAGGGCGCGTTCGACGATGCGGTCGTCAAGCCGAGCACGCAGAAACTGCTGAAATCCTTCGATCTGAAAGTGGAGTATTTCGAAACGGTCGTTGCGACCGGCAAGCTCGCCGGCGGTGGTTAGCACCCCCGCAGCGGGGTGCGTCGAAAAGGATCAGAAAGAGTCTTCCAGCATCCGCCGGTAATCCTCTGCGCTTGCCTCCTTCGGGTTGGTCTTGTGGCTGTGATCGGCAAGCGCACCGGTGATGATCCGGTCGAACAGGTCCTTCGGAACGCCCAGCTCCGACAGTCGCACGGGCAAACCGATTGCAGCGGTCATGTCCTTGATCGCATCCCTGACCTGCGCCCCGTCGGCAAGCCCCATGGCGTCTGCCATGCGCGCGTATTTGTCTTCTCCTGCCTGGGCAGGGGCGTCGCTGTTGAAGTCCAGAACCGCCGGCATGAACACGGCGTTTAGCGTGCCGTGATGCAGCTTCGGGTTCAGCCCGCCGAGCGCGTGGCTCAGGCTGTGCACGCAGCCGAGCCCTTTCTGGAATGCCATGGCTCCCATGGTCGCGGCGATCGCCATGTTGGCCCGGGCATCCTTGTCCGCCGGGTTTTCCGTGGCCCGGCGGATGTGGGTCCACGCGCGCCGCAGGCCCTCAAGGGCAATGCCGTCAGCCGGTGGATTGAAGGAGGGCGCGAGGTAGGTTTCGATACAGTGCGAGATCGCGTCCATCCCGGTAGCGGCCGTCAGCATGGCTGGCAGTGTCATGGTCAGATCCGGATCGACGATGGCTGCCCTGGGGATGAGGTGAGGGGACAGCAGGCCGACCTTGCGGCCGTCATCCAGAATGACGATCGCCCCGCGCCCCACCTCGCTGCCGGTGCCCGACGTGGTCGGGATCGCGATCGTGGGCCAGGTTCTGGCGGTGATTTTCTCAAGTCCGCCCTCGATGACGGCAAAGGTTTTGAGCGTACCGCCATGGGCCGCGAGGATGGCGACCGCCTTGGCAAGATCCAGGGACGAGCCACCGCCGATCGCGATGATGCCGTCGGCGCCGACCGTCTTGAAAAGCTCGGTTGCTGCCCGGACCGCGGCCTCGTTCGGGTTGCCGGGAGTGTCGTCATAGACACCCGCCGGGGCTTCGCCCAGAACCGCTTCGATCCTGTCGAGAAACCCAAGCTGGCGGACGCCCTTGTCGGTCACCACCATCGGACGCGAGATCCCGGCCAGTTCAAGCTCCGCTTTCAAGGTGCCGAGTTCGCCAAACCCGAACTGGACGCGGGTCACATAGTTGATCAGAGCCATGGCATTCCCTCTTGGAATTCTCGAATGGACATCGATTAGCCTGAATTGAGCTGTCCGGGCAAAGGTTTTTCATTGGTCGGAAAACCGGGCTTGCAGGACGTCGGCACGGACCGTTTCGCGACGCACACGGATTTCGCCCTGTTTTCCGGTGAGACCGACGTGATCGGGTGCAGTCGCGTTCAAGCTTTGCCCAAAAATGAAACATTTTCTCAATTTCGAAAGTCAATTCAGACTGCCTGAAATTTGGTTCGATGCTAAGTATCTGAAAAATATAAGCTAATTATGAACGCGCGATTTGGCACGTTCCTTGTGAGGTGTTTCCCAGTGCAACCAGACAAGGGGTAAAGACATGACACTTCGTTTCTCGGACGACCAGTTGGCAAGCATTCCGACGCTGGAAGAGATCATTGCGCGCAATCAGCGCCGGAATGGGGATACGGAAAGCCGGCCCCGGCTGCACAGGCAATACGGGGACGTCGGCATCGCGGCTCTGTCCGCAGCGACGCTCTGTATGAAGTACGGTTCCACGGCAAGCAAACCGCATTCCAGACGGGATCGCGCCGCAGCCTGAGCAGAATGTTGGTTTTACGGCAAGCGACACATTTCCTTCTTCCTCCCGGGATATGTGTCGCCTGATGAGCGGACTGTCATCACACGATGATGACAGTCCGTTTTCCTTGGATGGCGGTTGGGACGCCTGCCACAGTCACTGGCGGTCGCTGCTTTGAACCAACGGATGGGTTCACCCTTATGCAACCGGCAACCTGAGCTCTCGTCAGCCGTCATCGTCCTTTGGGCCGAGAGACTTCACCCCGATCAGGACGCGCGCGCTTGCCGAAACGAAGCAGACGGCCGCAAATCCCCAGGCCAGAACCGGAAACCAGCCCGGCAGCAGCGCCATCAGCAGAAACAGCACAATGGTCTCCGTGCCTTCCGCCAGCCCGCCGAGATAGTAGAGCGATTTCGAACCCTGATGATCGGTCGCAAGACCCCGCCGCTCCGCCATGATCGCAAAAGCCAGGAAAGCGGAACCATTGGCGTAGAAACTGCACAGAAGGGCCGCTGCGGGAAGTGCATTGTTGCCCGGGTCCTGAATGGCGAAAGCGAGCGGGATCGCGCCGTAGAAGAAGAAGTCGAGGGAGATGTCGAGATAGCCGCCGAGGTCCGTCTTCCGGGTCACGCGCGCAATCGCGCCATCCAGACCGTCGGCGATCCGGTTGAGAGCGATCAGCACGAAACCGAGCAGGAAGTGGCCGGTCGCAATGGCGATGGCGGCACCGATGCCAAGGGCGAATCCGATCAGGGTCACGCCGTTCGCGCCGATGCCGGTTGCGGCCAGAAGCGCCCCGAGGCGGTTCAGAACCGGGTCGATGACAGGACGGATACGGGCGTCAAACACTTGAAAAGCCACCTGACTTGGAGGAAACAGCGCTGTAAATGCAAAATCCTTCAGGAAATCACAAGTAAGACTCTTTCACGCTTATGTCATTCGCCCTATAAGCCCTTCCTGAAGTCGTGGGCGATTGCCCGGAAGTGAAGGAACAACCGTGTCAGGTAGTTACAGCGCCATTACGCAGGGGATCGAGGTCTCTGTGGAACCGTTTTATCTGGACGATGAATCGAAGCCGGAA
The DNA here is from genome assembly GCF_965232425.1 of Roseibium sp. GTDB lineage: Bacteria > Pseudomonadota > Alphaproteobacteria > Rhizobiales > Stappiaceae > Roseibium. The sequence continues at coordinate 654,995 of NZ_OZ246971.1, read as the reverse complement.
GAGAGCGAGTTCATCTGGGCCTATATGGTCGAGATCCACAATGGCGGTCCCGAGCCCGTACAGCTGAAATCGCGCTACTGGCAGATCACCGATGCGATGGGCCGCCAGGAGGAAGTCAGCGGCGAGGGCGTTGTCGGCGAACAGCCGGTCATCGAGCCTGGTGAAACCTACGAATATTCCTCTCACTGCCCCCTATCGACGGACAGCGGCATCATGGCCGGTTCCTACGCGATGGAGCGGCCGGACGGATCGCGGTTTCACGTCGCCATCCCGCCGTTTTCTCTCGACCTGCCGGATGCGATCCGCAGCCTGAACTGAGCGCAGGCGCGTTTCGGCGCTTTTCGCCAGCACCGCGGATCACTCAACTTGAAAGCGGGGAAAGCGGCGTCAGACCGTCCTGTGGCGGGCGATCGCACCGCGCTCGATGGCGGCGACCGTCAGCTTGTCCAGGCCGAAGCGGTCGCGCAGCATCTGCAGGATGCGCAATTCTTCCTGTTCCACGTGCAGATCGGCAGCAGCAACCTCGACAGCCAGTGCGTAGGCCGTGTCGTAGAGCTTCGGCGGCAGGACATCGCCGACAAGTTCCAGAACCAGCGACAGGCCGTTTTCTTCCTGGAGAATATCACCGCAGCGCTGCGCGGCCGGAATGATCCGGTTGCCGTCGTAGTCGCCGAACACCGGCAACATCTTGATCATGTCACCGATCGTGGCCAGTTCCTTGTCGGTCATCGCATTGTCTGACGCGGACACAATCACCATCACGTAGATGAGGGCTTCCTGAACGCTGATCGGTTCATTGATAGACACTATTCATTCTCCAGTGCGCCGGTGTAAGGGCAAAAACGCGGTCAGAAAGGTTCTGATTTGCGACGGGTGGTATAAAGGGTTGGCGGGAAAGCTTCAAGTCAACCAAATGCGACATTTGATTGACCTTTGGCCCGCGCTTTTCTAGTGTCGCGCCGCAACATGCGGCCGGCCGAAAGCCCGGCCGCCGGAAATTGCATCTTATCTCTCAAATTCAACAGAATGAAACCCGAACATGACCGACCAATCCCTGCCCACGCTTGACCTTTCGCAAGACTTTGTCGAGGCGGCCGCCAAATCGAAAGCCTGGCCGTTCGAGGAAGCACGCAAACTGGTCAAACGCATCGGCAAGCGGGATCCGGAAAAACCGGTTCTGTTCGAAACCGGCTATGGCCCGTCGGGCTTGCCGCATATCGGGACCTTCGGCGAAGTTCTGCGCACGACGATGGTGCGCACCGCCTTCCGACTGCTCACCGAAGACAGGATCCCGACGCGCCTGCTGTCGTTTTCCGACGACATGGACGGAATGCGTAAGATCCCGGAAAACGTTCCCGATCGCGCGGCCCTGGAACCCTATCTGCAAATGCCGCTCAGCGCGGTGCCCAATCCGTTCGGCGGCGACTACGACAGCTTCGCCGCGCACAACAACGCCATGCTGCGCCGGTTCCTGGATACGTTCGGCTTTGATTATGAATTCGCGAGCGCAACCGAGTACTACAAGTCCGGAAAGTTCGACGATGTCCTGATCCGCGCGACGGAAAAGTACCAGAAGATCATGGATGTGATGCTGCCGACGCTGGGGGCCGAGCGTCAGGCGACCTATTCGCCGTTCCTGCCGATCTCGCCCACATCCGGCCGTGTTCTCTACGTGCCGATGAAGGAGGTCAATCCGAAGGACGGAACGATCACCTTCGATGACGAAACGGGCGAGGAAATCACCCTGTCCGTCACCGGGGGCAATGTGAAGCTGCAGTGGAAGCCGGACTTCGGCATGCGCTGGGCTGCGCTCGATGTCGACTTCGAGATGTTCGGCAAGGACCACCAGACCAATGCACCGATCTACGACAAGATCTGCAACATCCTCGGCGGCAAGGCACCGGAGCACTACGTCTACGAACTGTTCCTCGACGACAAGGGCGAGAAGATCTCCAAGTCCAAGGGCAACGGTCTGACGATCGACGAATGGCTGACCTACGCGTCCCCGGAGAGCCTGGCGCTGTATAACTATCAGAAGCCGAAAACGGCCAAGAAGCTCTATTTCGACGTCATCCCGAAGGCCGTGGACGAGTACTACACCTTTGTCCAGAAATACGAGCAGATGCCGGTGGAACAGAAGCTGCAGAACCCCGCCTGGCATATCCATTCCGGAAATATTCCGAAGATCGACATGCCCGTGCCGTTCGCGATGCTCCTGAACCTGGTCTCGGCGTCCAACGCGGAAAACAAGGACGTGCTGTGGGCCTTCATTTCCCGCTATGCGCCGGGCGTGACGGCCACAACGCACCCGGAACTTGATGCCCTTGTCGGCTATGCGATCCGGTATTTCGATGACTTCGTCAAGCCGACAAAATCCTTCAAGGTGCCGGACGACGTTGAAATCACTGCCCTCAAGCAACTGGACGCGAAACTGGCCGACCTGCCAGCCGACGCGGACGGTGCCGCCATTCAGGACGCCGTTCTCGATGTCGCCCGCGCGATCGAGCGCTATCAGGATCCGAACAAGAAGGGCCCCGACGGTGGGCCGGGCGTTTCGGTTGCCTGGTTTTCGGCGCTTTACCAGTTGCTTCTCGGGCAGGAAAAAGGCCCGCGTTTCGGATCGTTCGTGGCGCTCTACGGCATTTCCGAAACACGGGATATGATCGGCAAGGCGCTTACGGGCGAACTGGCTGCCTGAAACCGGCAAGGCCTGGCGAACAAGGCGGGAGCGAGGCTCCCGTCTTTTTTGTCACCTGCGAATCGACCGTGCTGAAAAGTCTGTCTGCAGGAATATCGCGCTCCACAGGAGGATTGTCGCGAACCGCCAGGAAACCTGGAGACGCGCCGTCACTGCTGAGGCAGCACGCCCGGAATATCCGGCTCCGCGCCGAAGAACGGCTGGCCCGTCGGATCGCTATCGGTGCTCTGGCTCCATTCGACGATTTCGGGCGCCAGGTCCTCAAGACCGGGCAAGGGCGCATCGGGGTCCGCCTCCCAGTTTGAACGCGGTGCGGCGACCTGCCATTCGTCTTTCCATTTCCCGAGTTTTCTTTGTTCCGCCAGAAGCGCGAAGTCTTCGAAACCCTCGGGCGCGCCGGCAGCCGGTTCGGCCCACCCGTAACGCACCATGCGTGTGCTGAGATCGATCTTTCCGCGCTTGCAGGTTGCCACGATCTGCTGCGGTCCTGTTTCGGCCAGTTTTTCGCACGTCACCTTGAACTGGCGGATCAGTCCGCGCAGGAAGGTGCGCGCCCGCGCGCCGCAGGGCCAGAGGCCGCCCTGGCGAGCAACGCAGGTTTCATCGAGCTTGATCGGCTCGATATGGGCCAGGGTGACCACAAGCTTGCCAGACTTGATCCGGCCGCCATCCAGCACCTGCACGCGCCGAAGTTCCAGAGGTCCGTCCGGGACCGGTTCGACCGGTGGATTGATGAGTTCCTGATAGCGTTCGGACGGTTCGATCCGCGTCAGGCCGCCATCCACATCCGGTGCGGACACACCGTCCGGAGACACATCGCGAATGTTGTCGGGAAGCGGAGCCGCGATATCGCCTTCGGTCTGCGCCGTCTGGGGTGCCTTGTCGCCAGTGCTGTTTTCGATCATGGCCTCGGCCGGATCGCTGATCCCCGGTCTGAGTGCTTCGGCAAGCTGTGCGTCCGGTGGTGACGGCGGTTCTGCAAGCAGCAGCCAGGCGACGACGCCCGCGAAGGCGGTCAGCAGGAGCACGGGCACCAGGAAAGGCCGAAGCTTCATTGCGGGTCACTTGTTCCTTTTGTCATCTCATCATAGGGCTTTTTGGATCGAATCCCGAAGACGTAACGCAGCGCTATTCTGCATTTTCCATGTGAATTTGTCATGCAGGCAGAAAGTCCGCGCAGCCCGCTTGTTTGCGGACCGGGCTGTGAGTAGTGTCCGCCCGGACATGAAGACAGCGGACACGTCGCGACGGACACACGGAAAATGACACTGATATTCAAGATCGTCCCACGGGCCATGTGGCAGGAGGCGCAAGCGGCAGGCGTTTTCAAGGGAGCCCCGGTCGACCTCGCCGATGGTTACATCCATTTTTCGACGGCCGACCAGGCGCGCGAAACGGCGGCAAAACACTTCAGCGGTCAGGAGGATCTGCTGCTGGCGGCTTTTGAAAGCGAAGCCTTTGGAGAGGCGCTCAAATGGGAACCGTCACGCGGCGGCGCCCTGTTTCCGCACCTCTACGCGGAACTGAAGCCCGATGCGGCACTCTGGGTCAAGGCACTGCCCTTGTCTGCGGATGGCGCGCATGTCTTTCCGGAGATGAGCGCGTGACAGCCGGACCGCTTCAAGGCCTTGCGTTGAAGGGACTGCATCTGCTCGATGCGGAAAACGCCCACAAGCTGACGGTTCTTGCGTTGAAATCCGGCCTGCTCGCGGCGAGACCTGAGCCGTGCGATCCACGTCTCAAGGTCACGCATTGGGATCTCGATTTCCCCAACCCGCTCGGAATGGCGGCCGGGTTCGACAAGAACGCGGATGTTCCCGATGCCGTGTTGAACCTGGGCTTCGGCTTTACCGAAGTCGGCTCCGTGACGCCCTTGGGACAGCCAGGGAACCCGCGGCCGCGCGTCTTCCGCCTGGCCGCCGATGAAGGCGTGATCAATCGCTACGGCTTCAACAATGACGGTCACGCGGCCATGCGCGAACGCCTGCTTGCAAGGAAGACGCGGCAGGGCATCGTCGGCATCAATGTCGGGGCCAACAAGAACGCGGCCGACCGCATTGCCGACTATGTCGCCGGGATCAACGAATTCGCCGATCTGGCATCCTATTTCACCGTCAATATCTCGTCGCCCAATACGCCGGGCCTGAGGGATCTGCAGGCGCGTTCCACGCTCGCCGATCTTCTCAAGGGCGTCGTCGCCGCGCGCGACGCGCGGGCCGGGGAAACGGGACGGCGGGTGCCGCTCTTCCTCAAGATCGCACCGGATGTCGCGGAAGAAGACCTGAAGGACATTGTCGAGGAAGTGCTGGAAAAGGCCATCGACGGGCTGATCGTGTCGAACACGACGATCGACAGGACCGGGCTGAGCGGGCAAGGCCCGCATCAGGAGGCCGGCGGGCTGTCGGGCAGGCCGCTGTTTCGAAAATCCACGATCGCGCTCGCGCGGGCGCGCAAACTGGCCGGACCCGATCTCGTCATTGTCGGGGTCGGCGGCATTGACAGCGCCGAGACGGCCTGGACCAAGATCGCGGCCGGTGCAGACCTGCTGCAGGTCTATTCCTCGCTGGTTTTCAAGGGACCCGCACTGGTCGGAGACATCCTGAAAGGTCTGGCGGACAGGCTGGACAAACACGGGTTTTCGTCCCTGCGCGAAGCCCGGGATGCCAACGTGGATGCCTGGGCCTCCGAAGAGCTTTAGGGTACGGACTCATAAATGAAGTCAATTTGGTTTGGATCGTTTTGACCAACTGCGAGGAGCGAAAGTGCAGGAAATGTGGTTCATTTTCAAGCCTTTCGCGACGTGGCAGATGGCCAAAACGGCCAAATCCGAAGGACGGCAAAATGGCTTCACCTCGCAACGTCACCGCGCTTGACCGGGCATAAAGCCCGCTCTGCGCACACTTCCTCGCGAGATTTTGCCATTTCTGCCGCCAAATCGGCTTCATTTATGGGTCCGTACCCTAGGCTCGCGTCGATTTCGGTTTCGTTCGCTAGGACTGGGCAAACGTCCTGTCGGCCCGGCGTTTGCAGACCGCCAGCAGCGTGAGCCCGCGCAGTCCCAGAAACAGCGAGATGGCGAGCCAGAGCCCGTGGTTGCCCAGAACGGGGAACAGCAGGTAATAGGCCGCCACGTAGAAGGCGAGCGACAGCAGCATCATGTTCCGCATCGTGTCCGACCAGGTTGCGCCGATGTAAATGCCGTCCATCTGGAAGGCCAGCACACCCAGCAGTGGCGCCAGGACCGCCCAGATGAGATAGGTGTTGCCAAGGCTGCGGACCTCCGGCGAGGTGGTCATGAAGTCGATCATGGCAGATCCCAGCAGCAGGAAGATCAGCGAGAGGACACCGGCCATGGCGAAACTCCAGACCGCGGTCAGTTTCACCGTTCTGTCGAAGGCCGGTCTGTACCTGGCACCGACCGCGCGGCCGGCAAGCTGTTCCGCCGCCGTTGCCAATCCGTCCAGGAAGTAGCCGGACACCAGGATGAATTTCTCAAGCACTGCGTTTGCCGCAAGAACGGCATCGCCCTGGTCTGCCGATCGGGCCATGAAGAACGCATAGGCGTAAAGCAGCGCGAAGGAGCGGATCATGATGTCCCGGTTCAGGGCCATCATGCGCATCAGCAGCCGCCTGTCGAAAATCACCTGCAATGCGGGCCAGGACCTGCGGCCCGCACTTTTCAATACGAGAGCAAGTCCGAGCAGCGTCGTTGCAATTTCGCTCAGGACGGTCGCAAACGCGACGCCTTCCACGCTCCATCCCAGTCCGACGACAAACCAGACGCTGAGCGCGATGTTCAGGCCGTTCAGGAAGAGTTGCAGCAACAGGCCGGTCCCGGCGCGGCCAAGTCCGATGAACCAGCCGAGGATCGCGTAATTTGCCAGGAGAAACGGCGCACTGAGCACGCGTATGTCGAAATATCGCGTGGTCACGGCCTGAACGTCCGCACTGCCGCCCAGGAACCATTGCCCGGCATGAAGCAGCGGGGACTGCAGCAGGATGACGAGGAGGCCGCCGACTGCGGCGATGACAAGCGCCCGCGCAAGCGTCGCCTTGATTTCTTCCTGGTTCTGGCCGCCGACCGCCTGCGCGGTCAGACCCGTCGTGCCGGCACGCAGGAAATTGAAGGTCGTGAAGACGAGGTCGAAGATGATCCCGCCAAGGGCAATCCCGCCGAGAAGCGCAGCGTCGCCCAGGCGTCCGATGACAGCCATGTCGACAACGCCGAGCAGGGGCGTCGACAGGTAACCGAGCGTCATGGGAATGGCGATTGCCAGGACCGATCGGTGCGTTACGGAGAAGGGGCGGCGTGTCGGCTCGCCCGCTGCGCTGGAAGGTGCCATGAAAAGCTCAGGTTGAAGTCAGCGCCTTTCTGTCCGCACGAGGAGCGTTCGTCAATCGCTTTTGTCGGCAGCGTCCGGGTAGAGTGTCCCCCAGTCATACATGGCTTCCAGTACCGGGCCGAACCGGCGGCCCATTTCGGTCAGCACATATTCAGCTCTCGGCGGGTGGCTGGAATAGAGCTGCCGTTCAAGGATACCAGCGGTTTCAAGGTGCTTCAGCCGATTTGACAGCGTGTTCGGGGACAGCCCGAGTTCGGTCTGCAGATCCTGGAAACGGCGCGTCTCACCTTCCAGAAAGAACTCCCGAAGGATCAGGAACGACCACTGGTCGGTCAGAATGTCTGTTGCCCGGCGGATCGGACAATGGGCGCGCGAAATCTTTTTCATGCCCGGAATGTAGGCAGCCACTTGCAATTTGTGAAGTCACTACGAAATAAGTAGTTACTATCCAAAATGAAGTTAGGAATTGTGTCATGTTTCCAATCTTTCTCGAGTTCTATGTCCGGGTGTTCGCGATCTTGCTGCCGGTGCTTGCCGTGACCGCTGTCGCGGTGGCAGCGCATCGCGCCGGCTTGTCCCGGTCGTCGACCGTTATCGTTCTTGTGGTGCTCGGTCTGCTGTTCGGGGTCTGGTATGCGCTGGCGGCGCGCCTCGGTGAGCTTGGCATTCTCGCACCTCCCGAAACGGCAACGGGTGTTCCCTACATCCTGTTTTTCCTGTTTGGCGGAACCGCTCTCCTGGTTCTGCTTGCCTTCGCGACCGCTTCCGGCAGGAGACTGTTTGCAGGGGCCGATCAGCGCGAACTCATTGCCTTGCAGGCACCGCGCGTGATGGGAGGCATTTTTCTCATCGGCTGGGCCGTCGGGGACATCCCATGGCAATTTGCGCTGCCAGCCGGTCTCGGCGATATCTGGGCAGGCATTGCCGGTTGGCAGGCCTTCAGGGCGCTTGAGGCGGGGCGGGCGGACGCCAACGCGCTTGTTTGGCGGGCCAACATCATCGGCCTTCTGGATTTCGCGGTCGCGGTTCTGACGGGACTGATGACGTCCGTCGGTTTCCTGCATGTCATGGCGCTGGAAAATCCCAACATCATCAACAATTTTCCGCTGGTGTTGTTCCCTGCATTCTTTGTTCCGATCTTTCTGGCCGCCCATGTCTTTTCGATCGTCAAGCTTCGCGGAGCGGCGCGCTTTTCTGCAGCAAGTGCCTGATGGAATCGCCGCCGGAAGCGATTTCCGGCGGCTGCCACAGGCACTGGCAAGCCGCGGGCCGCGCGCTATAGTGCAGGCAATGCCTCTGCCGATCGTTCATCACCCCGCTTATTGTGCCGACCTGCCGGCCAATCACAGGTTCCCGATGGACAAGTTCCGCGCCGTTGCCGACCTGATCCGGACGGAAGACCTGCTTGATGGCGGATCGTTTTTCCGGCCGAGGCCCGCGCCGTTCGAATGGGTCGCGCTTGCGCATGATCCGGCCTATGTGGACCAGGTCTTCAACGGCAAGGTGCCCGACAAGGTCGCAAGAGAAATCGGTTTTCCCATGCGCGAGGACATTGCGCTGCGCGCCCGTTGCGCCACGGGTGGAACGGTCCTCACCGCCTACCTCGCGCTGGAGCATGGCATTGCGTGCAACACGGCAGGCGGCAGCCACCACGCGCGGCGGCTTCACGGGGCCGGGTTCTGTGTATTCAACGATGTGGCGGTGGCCCTTCGCGTGCTGCAGGCGGACGGCGCCATTCGCAAGGCGCTGGTGATCGACCTGGACGTGCACCAGGGAGACGGCACCGCGGATATCTTCCAGGGTGATCCGGACATCTTCACGTTTTCGATGCACTCGCAGAAGAACTACCCCGTCCGCAAGGTGCCCTCCCATCTCGATGTCGGCCTGCCCGACGCGACGGGCGACGAAGACTATCTCACGATCCTGGAAGAGACCTTGCCGGGCCTGCTCGCGCGCGAACCTTGGGACATCGTCGTCTACAATGCGGGTGTCGATCCCTACCGGAACGACCGGCTGGGCCGGTTGAAACTGTCACGGGACGGCCTGAAGAGACGGGACCGATATGTCATCGGGACGGTCAGGCAGGCGGGGTTGCCGCTCGCCGGTGTGCTGGGCGGTGGCTATTCCTCGGACATTGACGAACTGGCCGATCGCCACCTGATCCTGCACAGAACTGCCAGGAGCGTGTTGGCTGAAAGCGCCGGTGCGGCGGCGGTCTAGCGGGACTTGCCCATCGCCAGAAGGCGCATGACGAACCAGATCGGAAGGACCACAATAGCGCCGACGACAAGGTAGTTTCCAAGTCTGCCGATGGCGTGGAAACCCATGTTCCAGAGCCGTTCGACGAAGTTGACGGTCATGTGGACAAGGTCGAGCGGGTCGAGGTTCAGTGCGGACAGGATGATACCGACAACGAAGGACAGGAACACCAGCCGCAAGAGAACCTGGGCGGGAGACCCGCCAAGAAATCGGCTCAGGCCGCTATCGGACATGTGTTCCTCCGGACGTGGTGACTGTCATGGTGCCTGATAATTAGGGACAAACACCGGCAAATACAACGCACCCTGTAAACACCCTATATTGTAACGTAATATCAGAACCTTGGCTGTTTTGCTGAATTCGTATGCAAAATGTCGCGAAAAGCCAAATGCTGGTGATCTCATGTTAATGACAATTAACTTTAGGTGGCGTAATTATTGACTTGGGTACGAGAACAATCTGCTGAAGTCGGAATGCCCACTTCCCATAAGGCAGCGATACCCTCAATCTGTGGCGAAAGAAAACGCCGATCCGGAACCCCCCGGTCGACGCGATAAAAAAGCACGCTGCAGGCCGGTCCGGGACCGGAAGGGATACCTCTTGCAGCTTGAGGGGGTCGCTTCCGCAAAAGAGTCGCTGCATCCGCTTGGAGTGACGAGTGCAGACAGGACCACGGATTTATCTCAGGCGCGGCGGTGGTTCAGCCCGTAATCACCACCGTGCCGGAATTCTTCAAATCACCATCTTGGCTTTTCCGCGCGACGCGTGATCAGTCCGCGGTCGCACTCGATTTCCGCGGCATCGCTTTGACGCTGCGTACGGCGGGATGCGGAACGCTCATGAGCCGGACCGCCTCCGGTTTCTTGCGGGCACTTGCACCGGAGGCCGCGTGTCTGTGCGACCCTTCGCGGTATTTCCGCGGCGACATGCCGAACCACGATTTGACAGCTCTGGAAAACGTGCTGAGTTCCGAAAAGCCGATGAGATAGGCGATCTCTTTCATGGGCAGATCCGTGCCGCGCAGATACCTGTCGGCGGCGGACCGCCGGATTTCTTCGCTCAGCTTGCGGAAACTTGTGCCTTCCCGTTCGAGCAGCCGCTGCACCGCGCGCTGCGACATGCCGAGTTTCGCCGAGATATGCGGCAGCGTACAGGCACCGTGTGCAAGGTTCGAGGCAACTTCATTTGCAATTCTGGTGAGCGGCGATTCCAGTTGCCCGAATGTGTCCAGTTCCTCCATCGCAGATCTCAGAATGATCTCGTAGAGGTGGCTGTCACTCTGGCGCAGCGGACGCGTCAGCAGAGCCTTGGGGATGAAGATGCGATTGTGCGAGGCGCCGAACTTGAGCCGGCCCTGATACTTCTTCTGAAATGCCGATTTTTTCCGGGGCGGTGAGGTCGCCAACTCGATCAGGATCGGTGGAACCTGTTGTTCGAGTGCGTGTTCCAGCTGTTGTGCCGCCCAGCCGACCCGGGCGAACATGTTCTGCCGCCATTCGCCGCGTCCCTCCAGGATCGGCCATTCGACATATCCGCCGGTTTCGTCCTCTTCGAAAACGATGCGGTAGGCGTTTGTCCGAATCGGTATGAACTTGACCCAGGCAAGACAGGCGTCCCTGACGGTGGGAGCACAGGAAAAAACATAGTCGAACAGGGAAAAGCAGCCGAGGTCGACATTGTTGAAGAGGTCGAACATGACGGCATCGTTGTCGAGGGACTTGGCAACTTCCTCGAACACGCCGTGCCACGCGGTGATGGGCACGACACCTTGGGGGTCATCGATTGCAGCCAGGTCAAAGTCATAGCGCGCCGCGATTTGCGGCCAGTTCAAATCTGAGTTCGAACTGATCTCTCGCAAGACCCGGAACACGTCCGCACGTGCCCATTCGCCTTCAAGCGGCATTCCTGTCTCCGGCTAATTCGTGCACACTTCTCAGGTGAACTGTGCATGACTGGGCCTCAAGGATCAAGATTCGGCACGCAATTCACACGTCTTTTCAAATGAAACGAACCATCTCACCGAGTGAGATGGTTCGCGGGATTTATGCGGCTTCCCTGGCGGTGTCGCCGGCCTTGGGCGGAAACTTTCCGTAGAAAGTCTCGTTTTCCTTGGCCATGTCGCGCAGCAGCTTGTTGGGCTTGAACCTTGGACCCCACTTGCGTGTGAACTTCTTGCAGATGTCCACGAAAGCCGGGGTGCCCATCATGTCGATATAGCTGAGCGTTCCTCCCGAATAGGGGGCAAAGCCAAAGCCGAGAATGGAACCGACATCGGCCTCGCGCACGTCGGTCAGGCACCGCTCTTCGAAGATGCGCGCCGTCTCGAGCGCCTGCATCACCAGAAGCCGCTGCTTGAGCTCTTCGATGTTGAAGCTGTCCGCCGGTTTGGGCTGGCCGGTCACGTCGGTCAGGCCGGGCCAGAGCTTCTTGTCCTTGCCCTTGTAGTCATAGAAGCCCTTGCCGTTCTTTCGGCCGAAGCGCTCTCTCTTGACGACCATGTCCTCAAGAATGTTGTCGAGCGGCCCTTCCACATATTTCACGCCGAGATCCTTGCGCGTGGCGGAGACGATTTTCCATGCAAGGTCGAGTGCGACCTCGTCCCCGAGGGAAAGCGGCCCGACGGGCATGCCCGCCATCTTTCCGGCATTCTCGATCATCGCGGCGGGAACGCCGTCACCCAGCATCATCAGCCCTTCGCGGATGTAGGTCATGACAACGCGGGAGGTATAGAAGCCGCGGCTGTCATTGACGACGATCGGCGTTTTCTTGATGGCCTTGATGTAGTCCAGTGCCATTGCCAGTGCCCTGTCTGAGGTACGCTTGCCCAGGATCACCTCGACAAGCATCATCTTGTCCACGGGCGAAAAGAAGTGAATGCCGATGAAATTCTTCGGCCGCTTCGAGGCCTGCGCCAGCGAGGTGATCGGCAGTGTCGAGGTGTTTGACGCAAAGATCGCCCGCGACTTCATAACCGCCTCGGCGGCCTGGGTCACTGTCCGCTTGATCTCGCGGTCTTCGAAGACGGCTTCGATTACAAGATCGCAATCGGCGAGCGCGTCGTAGTCCGTTGTCGGCGTGATGCGTGCGAGCAGCTTGTCCTTCTGGTCTTCACTCGCCCGGCCGCGCTTGACGGCCTTGCTCATCAACTCGTCCGAATGGGCCTTGCCCTTGTCCGCGGCGTCCTGGTCGCGGTCGATCAGCACGACATCTATGCCGGCATTCGCGGACACATAGGCAATGCCGGCGCCCATGAAGCCGGCCCCGAGGATCCCGACTTTCTTGATCTTGTTCGGTCTCTGGTCGGCCGGGCGGCGGGCAAGCTTGTTCAGCTCCTGCATGGAAACGAACAGGGAGCGGATCATGTTGGCCGCTTCCGGTGTCTGGAGCACCTTGGCGAAATAACGGCTCTCGACCTGGAGCGCGAGGTCCATCGGCAGTTGCAGACCTTCGACGACGGCACTCAGGAGATAGCGGGCGCCCGGATAATTGTCGTAGGTCTCGCGGCGATAGATGGCATTTGCGGCGGGCCAGAACTGGAAACCGGCCGGGGAATAGATCTTGCCATTCGGCAGTTTGTAGCCCTTCTTGTCCCAGTCCTTGACCGGATCGAGGCCGCTCTTCAGCAATTTCTTTGCCGCTCCGACCAGCTTCTTCGTGCCGGTGACCTCATTGATCAGTTTCATCTGCAACGCCTGGGGAGCCCGCAGGGTCCGTCCCTGCAGAAGGAACTGCATTCCCTGCTGTCCGTCGGTCATGCGCATGACGCGCTGCGTACCGCCAGCCCCCGGGAAAAGTCCGACCTTGACTTCCGGAAGGCCCATTTTCAGGCCCTCGTCCGCCACGCGGGCATGGCAGGCAAGCGCCAATTCCGTGCCGCCGCCCATGCAGGTACCCGCGACGGCGGCCACAAACGGTTTGCCGCATGTTTCCAGCTTGCGGTAGATGAGCGTCAGACGGCGGGAGCCTTCGTAAAGCATTTTTGCCGCCCCTTCCGGATCGGCTCCGCGCTTGACGTGGAAGTCCTTCAACAGGCCTTCCATCATGGTCAGGTCCGCGCCGCCGGAAAAGGCCGCTTTCCCGGAATGGATCACCGCACCCGTTATGGCGTCGTCCTGCGCAACCTGGTCGATGATCGCGTCAAGTTCATCCATCACCGTCAGGTCAATGACGTTCAAAGACTTCTCGGGCATGTCCCAGGTGATCACGGCAATGCCGTCAGCGTCGGTTTCGAGAGTGAAGTTCTTGTAGCTCATGGGAATACCTCCTCGGATCAGGCGCCTTTTGAGGGCAGGCTCTCGGACTGCATATGGGCGCGCTGCTGCGCGGCCGTCCTGGTGCCTTCGACGATGACCTCGCCTGTGTGTTTGGTTTCTGCGGGTTCGAAAAGCATGACCCAGCACTCGTCTTCCGCGATCGGATTGTGCTGGACGCCCCTGGGAACGACGTGCAGGTCTCCGGCGCTCAGCACGGCATCATCCCGATCGCGGTACCGGATCGTCAGTGCGCCCTTGACCACGAAGAACAGTTCGTCTTCTTCCGCGTGGTCGTGCCAGACGAATTCGCCCTTCAGTTTCGCCAGCTTGACGCACTGGCCGTTTACATCCGCGACGACACGCGGCGACCAGGTGTCGGTAATGGCGTCGAATTCCTTTTCGATATTGCTGATCATGGCTCAGACGCGCTCGATGATGGTGGCCGTACCCATGCCGGCACCGATGCAAAGCGTGACGAGCGCCGTGTTCAGATCGCGGCGTTCCAGTTCGTCGAGAACCGTGCCCAGGATCATCGCACCGGTCGCACCAAGCGGGTGGCCCATGGCGATCGCACCGCCATTCACGTTGACGATGTCCGGGTCGAGGTCGAATGCCTGCTGGTAGCGCAGAACCACGGAAGCGAAGGCTTCGTTGATTTCGACGAGGTCGAGATCCTTCATCTCCATCTTGGCGTTCTTGAGCAGTTTCTTCGTCACGTCCACCGGCCCCGTCAGCATCAGGGCAGGCTCCGAACCGATATTGGCAAAGGCCTTGATGCGGGCGCGGGGCTTCAGTCCCGAAGACCGGCCGGCCGTGCTCGAGCCGATCAGAACCGCGGCCGATCCGTCAACGATCCCGGACGAGTTGCCAGCATGGTGCACATGCTTGATCGCCTCGATTTCCGGATGGGCCTGGATACCGACGGCATCGAACCCGCCCATGGCCCCCATCAGTTCGAACGAAGGATTGAGCGAAGCGAGGGACTGCATGTCTGTCTCCGGCCGCATGTGCTCGTCGCGGTCCAGGATGGTGATGCCGTTGATGTCCTTCACCGGCACCACGGATTTGGAGAACCGCCCGTCTTCCCAGGATTTCGCGGCACGTTTCTGGCTCTCGACCGCATAGCCGTCGCAATCGTCGCGGCTGAAGCCGTATTTGGTCGCGATCAGGTCGGCGGAAACACCCTGCGGCATGAAATAGGAGGGAACGGCCACCTGCGGCTCGATCGGCCAGGCGCCGCCAGAGGCGCCGATGCCGACCCGGCTCATGCTCTCAACGCCGCCTGCGATGACCAGCTTGTGCTGACCGGACATCACCTGGGCCGATGCCATGTTGACCGCGTCGAGCCCGGACGCGCAGAAGCGGTTGATCTGCATGCCGGGGACCGACGTGTCGTAGCCTGCGGCGAAAACCGCGGCACGGGCGATATCGCCACCTGCTTCGCCGACGGGATCGACACATCCCAGGATGACGTCGTCCACTCTGGCCGTGTCGAGCCCGTTGCGGTCGCGGACCGCTTCCAACGCCGTTGCCGCCAGTCGCACGGACGGCACTTCATGAAGCGCGCCGTCCTTCTTGCCCCTGCCGCGCGGGGTTCTGACGTGATCGAAGATATAGGCTTCAGCCATCTGGTCCTCCTTCGGACGGTGATTTCTAGTCGGCGACCGGCAACGGGTGGCCGGGCATCAGGTCATAGGGGTGTTTCCAGCCGGGCAGCGCCTTGATCCGCTCCAGCCAGGCGGCGACGTTCGGGTAGGGGGCAAAATCCGTTCCGATCTCGTCGCGGACGAACAGGTAGCCGCACAGCGAAAAGTCGGCGGTCGTCGGCTTGTCGCCGATGGCAAAAGCATTCGACGCGAAGTGTTTTTCCAGGATCGCGAGCGCGCTCTTGAACCTGCCTTCCAGCCACTTCGTGACCTCCGTCTCACCGGTCTTCGCATAGATCCGCAGAAACCGCAGGGGCCCGGCCACACCTGAGATCTTCTGGTTGTCGAAGATCGTCCATCGCAGGATTTCGCGGCGCTCGTCGTTGTCCGCCCCGCCAAACTTGCCGAACTTTTCCACCAGATAGTCGAGAATGGCCCCGGACTGGGTCAAGGTCGTGTCGCCATGCACCAGAACCGGCACCTCACCCATTTCATTGAGCGAGCTGCGGAACTCTTCCGAACGGGTCTCGCCGTTGAAGAAGTCCACCCATTTCGGCTCCCAGTCGGCACCGCACAGTTCCAGCATCAGTGCCACCTTGTACGAGTGCCCCGACTGGGCCATGCAATAAAGAACGTAGTCGGCCATACCTGTTTCGTCTCCCTGGCTGGTTGCGTAGGTTGAGAACCTACACCGGCCATCGCGGATTCGCGCGCGCTTAATTCCGGCCCCGGAAAAGCCGGGCAATACCGGATCAGAATGCGTCCGCGTCCAGCGACATCAGTGTTTCGGAGCCGGAAGATATCCGCGCAAGGTGAGCCGCTGTCTCCGGCATCGTGCGTTCCATGAAAAACGTCCCGAAGGCCAGCTTGGTCTTCAGCCAGTCGGCCTTCTCGCCCGCGTCGCCGGCAAGTGCTTCCTGGATGGACTTGGCCATCCTGGTCCACATGTAGCCGAGGGCAACCAGTCCGAACAGATGCATGTAGTCGGTGGATCCCGCGCCCGCATTGTCCGGGTTCTTCATGGCGTTGTTCATGAACCACATGGTCGCGCCCTGAAGGTCGTCCATGCCTTTCTTCAACGGTCCGGTAAAGGCCGCAAGATCCTCGTTGTCCTTGTTTTCCTTAAGGAACGTGTTCACTTCGTTGAAGAAGCTCATCACGGCGCGTCCGCCATTTGCCGGCAGCTTCCGCCCGACGAGATCGAGCGCCTGAATGCCGTTGGCACCTTCGTAGATCATCGCGATGCGCGCATCACGCACGAACTGTTCCATGCCCCATTCCGCGATGTAGCCGTGACCGCCATACATCTGTTGCGCATTGACGGCGTTGGCGAAACCGGTGTCGGTCAGAACCCCTTTCAGCACCGGTGTCATCAGTCCCATCATGTCATCGGAGTATTGCCGGTCCTTTTCGTCGTCCGAGCGGTGCGAAATGTCGCCGTGAAGGGCCGTCCAGATGATCAGGGCCCGCGCCGCCTCGTTGAAGGCGCGGATGGACATCAGTGTCCGGCGGACATCCGGGTGCACGATGATCGGATCCGCTGCCTTGTCCGGACTTTTGGGACCGGTCAGCGCGCGGCCCTGAAGGCGGTCCCTGGCGTAGGTGACCGCGTTCTGATAGGCGACCTCGGATTGGGACAGGCCCTGAACGGCAACGCCGAGACGCGCTTCGTTCATCATGACGAACATCGCCTTGAGACCCTTGTTTTCCTCGCCGACCAGCCAGCCGGTCGCATCGTCGTAGTTCATCACGCAGGTGGCGTTGCCGTGAATGCCCATCTTGTGTTCGATGGAGCCGCACGAGACACCGTTGTTTTCACCGACGTCACCGTCTTCGCCGACCCTGTTCCTGGGCACGACGAAAAGCGAAATGCCCTTGACGCCGTCCGGCGCACCCTCGATCCGGGCGAGCACCAGATGAATGATGTTTTCCGACATGTCGTGTTCGCCTGCCGAAATGAAGATCTTGGTTCCCGAGATCTTGTACGATCCGTCGGGTTGGGGAACCGCTTTTGTCCGGATCAGTCCGAGATCGGTTCCGCAATGCGGTTCGGTCAGGTTCATGGTCCCGGTCCAGGTGCCGGCGATCATGTTGGGAAGATAGGTCTGTTTCTGGTCGTCGGTGCCGTGAATGGTCAAGGCTGCCACGGCCCCTGCCGTGAGACCCGGATACATGGAAAAGGCCATGTTCGCCGAAGACGCATATTCGTTGAAGATGGTCGCAAGCGTGTGCGGCAGGCCCTGGCCGCCATGGTCGGGATCGGCCGACAACGTGCCCCAGCCATTCTCGCAGAAGGCCTGATACGCCTCGGAAAAGCCTTTAGGCGTGGTGACAGACCCGTCTTCATTCCGGGTGCAGCCTTCCTGGTCCCCGCTCTGGTTGAGCGGCTGCAGCACTTCTTCCGCGAATTTGCCGCCTTCACGCAGGATGGCTTCGACAAGGTCGAGCGGCGCGTCGGAGAAGCCCGGCAGGTTTGAATAGCGGTCGTAGCCGAAAACATCTTTCAGCAGGAAAAGCGTGTCGTCGACGGGCGCGGTATAGCTTGGCATGCACATCCTCCCAGATCTGCCGGATCGGTTTTTGGTTTACGTTTCCGTAAACGTCATCTAGCGCCTATATACGCGTCTTGATTTGATGCGGCAAGTGGTGTCCCAACGGAAGGGATTGCAAAAAAATGTGCCCAAAACAGGCAAAATGGAAGCGTTTTCGTCAATGCCGGCATCAAATTCATGTTGTGATGACGTTTTTTTGAGGGTTTTCGGGTCTGGTGCACACACGGCCATACGGCGGTGAAAAGCGGACGAACGGGGCGCAAGACAAAAAAACACCGGCCAGGTGGCCGGTGTTTCGCGTTGCCGTCGTTCGGGCGAGGATCAGGCTTCCTCGGCTTCCTTGTGCTTGAGCATGCCGGACACGATTTCCACCGTGCGCGACAGTTCCTCGATCGCCTGTTCGATATCTTTTCTCTGGTCTTCCAGCACCGCAATCTGTTCATTGAACTTCGAAAGGGCGACCCGCAGCTGCGTGACCTGGCCGTCGCGCAGGTCATACAGATCCAGCATGTCCCGGATCTCCGTCAGCGAGAAACCGACGCGCTTGCCCATCAGGACAAGTTTCAGCCGGGCCCGGTCGCGGCGGTTGTAGACACGGTTCAAGCCGTCACGCTTCGGGTTCAAAAGACCCTTGTCTTCGTAAAAGCGCAGTGTTCTCAGCGTGCAGCCGAATTCCTTGGCAAGGTCGCCGATCGTGAACTGGGTTTTCTTTGTGCTGTCGTCCGAAGCGGACACGACATCGACAAGATCGTCTTCATTAAGGATTGAAAGCGCTTCGCTCATGGCAGTCTCAACTCGATTCTTTGCCGTTCCCCGGCAATGTTGGCTTTTCTTTCTCTTTGACCTGCGCGCAGACATCGCAGTTGGTTACTGTCTTGCTATTGCTGCGAAAACAGGTCTGCGCGCCGGTGATTGGCGCCTATTTAGCTTACGTACGCGTAAAGGTCCAGAGGGGAGCGTGAAAGGTTAAGAAAAATTAAGAAAATTCAATTCGTTCACGCCGGAAACAGACATATGAACAGGTCATTTTCGGCAAAAAAGCTTGATTTTCGCATTTAGCAACGATGGTTAACTACCTGTTTACCCTAAGTCGACAAAGTTCGTTGAAACGCTGCCACCGTGCCGTTTTTCGACGGAAACGGATGGTAGCCAGCTCAAACCGCGGTCACGGTGACCGTCAGTCCAGGGTTGAGATATGCCGTCTTGGAATAAACACGAGGCAGGACGCCGCGGCCGTGATGCGTATGAAAGCGACGACTACTACGGAACATCGGGCAGGGAGCCTGCGCACGAACGCATCGAGCGGTTGACGCGGACAGCGACAGCTCTCGGAGGCGGGCCTGCGCCCCGCGGCCGCGATGATGATCTGAACGCGGTTGCCGACGAGCTCGACCGCATGTTGTCCGAACGCGGTGGCAGTGGCCCGGGCCGCTCGAAGCGCGCAGCCAGGCCTCAGCGCGCGGTCCCTTCCAGGCGCGCCTCGGCGCAGGCTTCCGGCATGGACGATGTCCTGGGTGCGCTGGATCGTCTCGACGAGCAGGTGCAGGGACTGGCAAATGCATCGGCCGCACAGGACTACGACGAGCTTCCCTCTTCACGCTCCTATCCCCAGGCCGGACGTTACGCCATGGATGCCTTGGAAAATCACGACTACCACAACAGTCTGACAGGGCATCAGGGCGAGGAGTATTCCGCCGGCTATGAGGACGATGCATTCGCGTCGCGCCTCGCCCGAAGCCAGTCCTCTTACGCGCATAACGATGCCTCTCTGCATATCTACAAGGATCTCGGCCGGCGTATCGATGCGCTCCGCGCGCCACAGGAAAAGGCGTTCACCCAGGTTCGCGAGGAACTCGGTTCCTTGCGTGAGGCGCTCGGCGGCATTTCGAGAGGAACCAGCGAAACCGTCGGTCGTCAGAATGCCGAACTGCGCCGCCTTGCGGACATGGTCGAGCGCCTGCGCGCCGACAAGCGCGGCGAGCAGTTCGCTGTCGAAATCCGCAAGGAAGTCGCGGACCTGAAATCCATGGTCGGGCGCACCAACGTGGAAGGCGCGCTGGAGACGCTTGAACACGGCTATGCCCATATCCTTCAACGCCTCGACGAGCTGTCCCGGGCTTCCCTTGATCCGCGTGTCCTGCGGGGTGTGACCGCGCGATTGAATGAAATCGAAGAGGCCTTTTCCACGCTTCCGCAGTCAGAGCACATGATGGTGCTTGAAGACAGGGTCGCCAACATTGCCGAACGTGTGGACGAACTGCTTCAGCGTGAGCACCAGGTCGAACTGGAGCCTCTGCGCACTGAGCTGCGCGAGGTCCGCGGCTATGTCGAACAGATCGACATCAAGGGGCTCGTCGAAGGCATCGACGACCGGATGAAATTCGTCTCCGGCCGGCTGGATGATCTTGAAGCGCTTGCACGTGAGCAGCGCGGGCTCGATGCGCGTTTGTCCGCGATGGAAGAACGCATGCCGCAGCCGGAAACGATAGCCAGGCTGCAGGGACGTCTTGAAGACATCGCGGGGATGATGGCGGAGGACAAGGCGTCCGGCGCAGATTACGAACACCTGTCGCAGGTGGACCAGCGTCTTGACGAGATTGTCGAAAGACTGGAACGGATGGAACAGTCCGCGCCGCTGCCGTCCGCAGACAGCGGTGCCTTCCAGGCGCTTGAAACTCGTCTTGAAAAGATCGCCGGCAAGATCGACAAGATCGAGAAAAAGGCCTCGAAGCCGGCGCCGGCACTGGATCCGGAAGCGCTACGGGCGATCGCCGGACCGGACACGGAATTCCTGGCGCAATTGCAGGAGCGGCTGACCGATTTGTCGTCGCGGCTCGATGAGCCGAAAGACACGGTCACCTCGTCCGACCTCGACAAGCTGCGCGAGGAAATCGGCTCGATGCGCGAGAGCGTCGCGCTGCCGCAGTCCACCGAGTCCCTGGAAGCCAGGATTGCGGATCTTGCACAACTGGTCTCGAAAGGCGGGGATGCGGCCGACGATGACCGCTTCGAATTGCTCGGGGAAAAGGTCGCGGCGCTTGCCGCACAGATCGAATCAAGTTCTTCCGAAGCCCCGGGGCTGGACCAGGTCGCCCCCATTCTTGAACGGATTGAACGTGGTCTGGAGCAGACCCGGTCCGACGTCACCGACATTGCCAGAAAGGCGGCTTTCGATGCCGTGGCAAACGCGCCCCAGCCACAGGTCGCTCAGTATGACGAGGCCATTTCCGCGCTCCAGGGAGACCTGAAACGGTTGATCGACGCCGCCGAAGGCGGCGAGCAGCGCACCAGGAAGACCTTCGAAAGCGTCAAGTCGGTGCTGGGCTCGCTGACCGACCGGCTCGACAGTCTGGAGCGCACGGAGACAAGCGCTCCCACAGCCGAAGTGCCTGCCGGCATGCCTGTCATGCCTGGCATCACGCGGCCCGCGGCACCGGCCATGAGCGAACATGAACCGTTCCCGTTCACACAGGCTGCACGTATAAGCAGGGAGACGCCCGAAACCGGCGCAGGCGAGGATGGTTCGGCCGCCGCACAGCCGGAAGATAGGGCAAGGGACCGCAAGGCGGACTTCATTGCCGCAGCGCGCAGGGCCGCGCAGGCCGCGTCCGCCGAAGCGGCAAAACTCGAAAAGACCAAATCCGCCGAAACCGGCACCGAGGCGGCGGATGAAGGCCGCGGCAAGGCGCGTGTCGGCTGGCTGCGCAATGTTCTCAAGCGCGACAACACGGCCAAGGCTGACAGCGACACCCCTGATATGGAGCCGGACACGGCATCGGACATGGCGGATGAGCTTGAACTGCGTGAGGATGACCTTGCGAGGGAACAGTTCGACGCCGACCAGGCGCCGGTCCTGCCGGGCGATCGTCCGGCACCTGAAATCAAGGAACGCGGCGGAAGCCGCCGCAAGGCCATACTGCTCGCCGCCGTTGCCGTGGTTCTCGCGCTCGGAACACTGACGGCCTATCGCTTTGTCGGGGGGTCGCCTGAACAGGAAAACGTTGCGTCCGCAGGCCAGGAAACGACAGGCGTCGCGGAAACCGCACCTCTCGCCGCTGCTGTGGACGAACAGTCCGCACAGCCTGTGCAGGAAGCCGATGTTGCCGCCGCCCTGCCCGAAGGCGCGCAGTCTCCGCCGCCAGAAGCCGTTCCGGTTGACGCCGCAGCAGCTGCCAAGGACTCCGACCCCGCGGCTGCAGATACGCCCGTTGTCGCGGAAGCAACACCGGCGCAGGCACCGGAACCTGCACCTCAGGGCGAGCCCCTTGTTGCCGGCGGAAGCATCCCGGCCACGTCGGCGACGGCGCAGGATGTTCCCGAAGCAGAAGCTGCCTTCGCGGCACCGGCCGGCGTCGCCAGCAGTTTCGGCAATGAGACGGTGGTTGACCCGGGAACGCTCGCACCGGCCGCAGAAACGCAGAACCTGGACACGTCTTCCCTTCTTGCGAACCTGCCGCCCGAAGGCGTCGGCCCGATGGCGCTCCGGAGCGCCGCTGCAAGCGGCAACCCGGCTGCCGAGTTTCTCGTCGGTGTGAGATACACAGAAGGCCAGGGTGTTCCGGCCGACCTGGAAAAGGCCGCGGTCTGGTACCAGAAAGCGGCCAACAAGGGGCTTCCGCCCGCTCAGTACCGGCTCGCCAGCCTCTACGAAAAAGGCCGCGGCGTGGAAAAGGACGTGGCCAAGGCGCGGGCCTGGTACTCGCAGGCGGCACAGGCCGGCAACGCCAAGGCCATGCACAATCTCGCGGTTCTTTATGCCGAGGGCGGCGGCGAGGAGCCGGATTATGCCAAGGCGGCAATGTGGTTTGAATCCGCGGCCAATTACGGCGTGAAGGACAGCCTGTTCAACCTCGGCATTCTTTATGCCGGCGGCATCGGCGTCGATAAGGATCTCGTGGCAAGCTACAAGTGGTTTGCGATCGCCGCCGACAAGGGCGACCCGGAAGCCGCAAAGCGCCGCGACGATGTCGCCAACATGATGGATCAGCAGACCCTGGCCAATGCCCGCCTTGCAGTGGAAGGCTTCAAGCTCAAGGATGCGGATCCGGCGGCGAACAAGGTGACGCTGGAGCCGTCCTGGGCGGAACAGTCCTCCTTGCCTGCGGCAAACGTTTCGGCACCGGCGCAGAGCGGCAATGTCGACATGATCCGGGAAGCCCAGGACAAGCTGAATTATCTCGGCTTTGACACGGGCACACCGGACGGGCAAATGGGTCCGCGCACGCGCAGCGCCATCCGTGCCTTCCAGCGCAGCATCGGCATGCCGGAAACGGGCGAAGTCGACGCCAAGCTGATTGACGAGCTCAAAAGTCAGGCAATCTGACGATTTTCGGGGTTTCCGAACCAAAGTGAGATGCTGGTCGGTTGACACATCGACCGGCACGGGTTTTTAACCACTTTAGTCTACTTTTCTTGCAGCCCTGTCTGCATCCTGTTCCGGCGTAACCCAGTGCAACTATATCTGCCCATAGCCGAAATCCCGGTCAATATCTTCGTGATATTTGCCATGGGCGGAGCCGTGGGTTTTCTGTCGGGCCTGTTCGGCATCGGTGGCGGCTTCCTGCTGACGCCTCTGCTGATCTTTTCCGGCATTCCTCCGGCTGTTTCCGTTGCCACCGTCACGACGCAGGTCGTTGCCTCGTCCGCGTCCGCCGTGGTCACCTACTGGCGGCGGAAAGCGATCGATCTCAAGCTGGCCTCGATATTATTGGCGGGCGGTGTCTTCGGGTCGCTGATCGGCGTCATATTGTTCGACGTCTTGCAATCTGTCGGTCAGCTGGACCTGGTGATTTCCCTGTCCTACGTGACCTTTCTGGGCGCGATCGGCGGGTTGATGCTGGTGGAATCCCTCCGTGCGATCCGGCGGCGGAAATCCGGCGCAGCACCGTCCGCACGCAAACCGGGCCAGCACAACTGG
Source organism: Roseibium sp. (assembly GCF_965232425.1). GTDB lineage: Bacteria > Pseudomonadota > Alphaproteobacteria > Rhizobiales > Stappiaceae > Roseibium. Next base: position 631,327 of record NZ_OZ246971.1, on the reverse strand, counting down.
ATCCACGGTCTGCCGCTCAAGGTGCGGTTCCGGCAGTCCAAGCTCTATGTCAGCATCATTCCCGTGGTCGGGCTGGGCGCGATTATCGGTTTCCTCGGCACGATCCTGGGTATCGGCGGCGGCTTCATGATGGTGCCTGCGCTGATCTATCTCCTCAGGGTGCCGACAAACATCGTCATCGGAACGTCCCTGTTCCAGATCCTGTTCACGATGGCCGCGGCGACGATCTTCCATGCCATGGGCACCAAGACCGTTGATATCGTCCTGGCGATGACGCTGATGATCGGCGGCGTGATCGGAGCCCAGTTCGGCGCGCGCATGGGACAGAACCTGCGCGGTGACCAGCTGCGCCTGCTGCTTGCCCTGCTGGTGCTCGGTGTCGGGCTGCGCTTTGCCGTCGATCTGCTGCTCGTGCCCGATGATCTTTATTCCATCGCCATACGCAAGGGAGCCGGGGTATGATCCGCTCTCTGCTTGTCATGGTTTTCGCCCTTGCCGGCCTTTCCGCGGGGCTCGCGGAGGAGGAAGAGCGCTCGAAGGACCTGGTCACGGCGTTGTCCTCGGACATGGTGTCGATCCAGTCGAACTTCACCGGCACGGAGATCGTCATTTTCGGCCAGGCGAGCCACATCCGGGACAATGCCGGTGACGAGGATGATTTTCAGCTCGCGATCGTGGTCGAAGGCCCCCCGCAGGACATCACGACGCGGCGCAAGGGACGGTTTCTGGGCGTCTGGGTGAACCGCGAGGCGGAACGCTTTCAGAACGTTCCCTCGTTCTATGCCGTGGCGAGCACGGCCGATATCGGCGAAATCGCGCACCGGAACGTGCTTGACGAGTACAGCATTGGCCTCAATCACATCAATCTGGCGGTTTCGGGCGTCTCGAACGTGGCGCTCTCGGATCGTGACGACTTCCGACGCGCCTTTGTCCGCCTGCGCGAGGAAACGGGCCTGTATTCGGAGCGCGAAACGTCGATCGAGTTTCTAACCGACACCATGTTCCGTACCAAGATACCGCTGCCGGCAAACATCCCGGTCGGCGACTACACCGTGAAGAGCTACCTGTTCAATCAGGGGGAACTCGTCTCTGAAACGCAGCAGATCCTGGCGGTCGCGAAAATCGGTTTCGAACAGGTCACGTTCGAGCTCGCACAGAACTACCCGCTCGTCTATGGCGTGCTGGCGGTCATCCTGGCGATCTTCACCGGCTGGCTCGCGGGCGTGATATTCAAGAAGGACTGATTGCCGGCTGCAGCCGCCTGGCCGGCGGGCACCCGCAGCATCTCCATTCTGGACTCGCGCCTGCAGATATTATCATCTGGTGCTCGCACACCCTGCGGCTATTGTGCTGAAGTGGCATGACCATGGAATCACGAGGTGGGGCACCATGACGGACCAGTCTTCTCCCGAACAGGCGGGCGGCAACACGGGCAAGCGCGAGCCGACGCTCGACGCAAAGGTGATCGATATCGCCATTCGCCTCGGTGTCCTCGGCCTCTTCGCCTATTTCTCCCTGCAGCTTATTGCGCCGTTTTTCCTTTTCCTGCTCTGGGCCGTCGTGCTCACCGTGGCGCTTTATCCGGCCTATGACTGGCTGGCCGGGAAACTGGGAGGGCGCAAGGTGATGTCCGCGATCCTGATAACCTTGCTGTGCCTGGCCATCGTCATCGGGCCGGTCGCGTTGCTGGTCGTCAGCCTCGTCGAAACGCTCAGCGGCTGGTTTCACGGCATCACCGGGGACGGGCTCACCTTGCCGAAGATGCCGGAAAAACTCGCGGCGCTTCCGGTCGTTGGTGATCGCATCGCCGAACTCTGGGCCCTCGCCAGCCGCAGTCTGGAACTGTTCTTCACCAAGGTCGGCCCGATGCTGGTGCCGGCAGGAGGGCGGATCCTGTCCATGCTCGCCTCGCTGAGCGGCAGCGTTCTGTTCTTCATCGTTTCCATCATTCTGGCCGGTTGCCTGTTCGTGCCGGGTCCGGCGCTCGGCAGGGGAGCCAAGCGTTTCGCCGACCGCATCATGGCACCGAGGGGATCGGAATTCGTCGATCTCGCGGGCGCGACCATCCGCAACGTCTCGCGCGGCGTGATCGGCGTCGCGGTGATCCAGGGCCTTCTGACCGGCATCCTTCTGATCGCCTTCAGCGTGCCTCTTGCCGGTGTCCTGACCTTCATCGCCCTGATCCTGTGCATCATCCAGATCGGTCCGGCGCTGGTGATCATACCCACCATCATCTGGGCGTGGAGCTCCTGGGAATTCGTTCCCGCGCTCGCCTTCACGGTCCTCATGGTGCCGGTGATGCTGGTCGACAACGTCCTGCGCCCGATCCTGATGTCGCGCGGCCTTGACGTGCCAATGCTGGTCATCCTCATCGGCGTTCTCGGCGGCACGATCACCCACGGCCTGCTCGGCCTGTTCCTCGGCCCGGTTGTCTTGGCGGTGTTCTACGAACTGGTCATCGCATGGGTGAAAGTGGGCGAGGGTGAGTAGAAGACGGTATTCTTGTCTAACCAATCACGGTTTTGCCGAAAGCAACCTCTCCCAGGGGGAGAGGGAACGCGGCTGTGTTCGGAACTGCGTCACAAGGTCAAAGGTTACCTCTCCCATTGGGAGAGGTCGGAGCGCAGCTCCGGGTGAGGGGACGGAAAGCTGGATGCAGAAAAGATTGCGTCGTGGCGAAGATCAATCCCCGACCAGCCGGCTCGCCGTGAATGGATAGAGCCGGTCGTTGCCCAGCATGAACACCGAGAACTGGCGTCTCGTAAACAGGGACGAATAGGCACGGTCAGCGACGTTGAGGCCACCCGTCAGTGCGCCGAAGGCCGGAAGAACCAGGCGGGTTCCGTCGGTGATGAAACAGGCGCGGCGGATGGAACGCCCGAAACGGCGCACCCGCGCGACCGGGTGAAGATGTCCGCAGATCTCGCCGGCGGTGTCTTCCGAACCGATTTCCTCAACCGGTTCATGCCGGAACTTCAGCGGCCCGAACGAGATTTCGTCGACCGTCTCCCCGCAAAGCCGGACGGGGGCGACCGGGTCATGGTTGCCCGTCACCCAGATCCACTCCCGGCCCAGCTGGAGCGTCGTGAGCATCGCCCGGTAGGGCGCGGGCAATCTGTCGGACCCGTCCGCGTCGTGGAAACTGTCGCCGAGGCAGATGACGCGGGCCGGATCGAAGGCGTCCATGACACCTGCGAGCTTTTCCAGCGTCGCCCCGGTGTCGTAGGGCGGCAGCATGACGCCGCGCCGGGCAAAGCTGGAGCCTTTTTCGAGATGAAGGTCGGCGACGACCAGAAGGGATTCCTCCGGCCACCACAGGACGCCGCTGTCATGCAGGCCGACCAGCTGCCCGTTGACCTGGATGTCATGACATACCGGCGCGGTCTCGTACTTGCGCAGATGGGATGTCAGAACATTCATGCCATGGCCTCGTGAACAAGATCTTCCGCAGCGTCTTCAAGGAGCGAATCCATCGCCTCGCCATAGACCGGTTCCTTGCCGATTTCCAGAAGGATCGGCACGGCAAGCGGAGAAACGCGCGCAAGGACACTATGCGTGATTCTGCCACGAACGCGCGCAAGAAGTTCCCCCAGCCGCGAGATATCCAGAAGTCCTTCGGCGGCGTCCGCCCAGGTGGCCTTGAGCAGGATATGATCCGGTTCATGCGTGCGCAGGACGTCGTAGATCAGGTCGGAGGAAACCGTGACCTGACGCCCGGTCTTTTCCCGGCCCGGGTGCCGGCGCTCGATCAGGCCGGCGATGACGGCACAGTTGCGGAATGTCCGCTTCATCAGGCTGGAATCCGCCAGCCAGGCATCCAGATCATCGCCCAGAATGTCCTCCTCGAAGAGCGCATCCAACGAAATCTGCCCGCTTGAGAATAGCAGCGACAGGTCGCCGAGCCCCCAGACCGACAGCGCGTAGTCGTTGGCAACGAACCCCATCGGCCGGGCACCCAGGCGTTCCAGGCGCTTGGTGAGCAGCATGCCGAGCGTCTGGTGGGCCAGGCGCCCCTCGAAGGGATAACAGACCATGTAGTGCTTGTTGGAACGTGGAAATGTCTCCACGAGCAGGCCGTCGCGCGCGGGCAGGACAGACTTTGCCTTCTGGATTTCCAGCCATTCCCGGACCTGGACCGGCAGGTGTTTCCAGCTTTTGGGACTGGCGAGCATCGCGCGCACACCCTCCGCCAGGTATGTGGACAGCGGAAACTTGCCGCCCATGTAGGACGGGATCATCGGATTGTCGGTCTTGGCTCTGGAGACATAGGTTTCGTTCTCGCGGATAGCCTCGAAACGCACCACCTCGCCGCCGAACAGAAACGTGTCTCCGGGCACCATCTGGTCGACGAAATATTCCTCGATCTCCCCCAGGATGCGGCCGCCGCGTCCGACCGGGGTGCGCCGTCCGTCCGCCTTGGACCGGATCAGCCGCACCTTCAGTTTCGGGGCCTCGACGATCGTTCCGACATTCAGCCGGTACTGCTGGGCAAGCTTTGGATGCGAAATCCGCCACAGACCGTCCTTGCCCTTTTTCAGTTTGGCATACTGGTCATAGCTTTTCAGTGCATATCCGCCGGTCGCGACGAAATCGACAACCCGCTCGAAGGTTTCCCAGTCAAGAGACCTGTAGGTTTCGCTGGAGCGGATTTCATCGAAGGTCGCGGTCAGATCGAGCGGCTCGGCGCAGGCCAGGCCCATGACATGCTGCGCCAGGACATCGAGCGCGCCCTTGCGCAGGGGCGGGGTATCCTGATCGCCGCGTTTCGAGGCGGCGAGCGCCGCCTGGCATTCCAGCACCTCGAACCTGTTGGACGGGATCAGGACGGCCTTGGAGGGTTCGTCCATGCGGTGATTGGCCCGGCCGATACGTTGCGCCAGCCGGCTGGCTCCCTTGGGCGCGCCGATATTGACGACGAGATCGATGCCGCCCCAGTCGATCCCCATGTCGAGCGAAGAGGTCGCGACGACGGCGCGCAGCGCACCGGACGACATCGCCGCCTCTACCTTGCGCCGCTGCCCGACATCGAGCGAGCCGTGGTGAAGGGCGATCGGCAGCGTGTCCTCGTTGATGCGCCAGAGTTCCTGAAACACCATTTCCGCCTGGCTGCGCGTGTTCACGAAGAGCAGCGACACGTTATGCGCCTTGATCAGCTCGTAGATGTCGCCGATTGCGTAGCGTGAGGAATGACCGGACCAGGGCAGTCTCTGTTCGGAGTCGAGAATGGAGATCTCCGGCATGGCGCCGCCCGAGACTTCGACCACGTGCGACAGCGCCTTCCTGTTTTGACTAGGCTGATCGACCAGATACGCGCGCAGGTCGTCCGGTTCGGCGACGGTTGCCGACAGGCCGATTGTTCTGAGCTTCGGCGCGAGGCGGCGCAGGCGTGCAAGCCCGAGGGAAAGCAGGTCGCCCCGCTTGGAGGTTACCAGAGCATGCAATTCGTCCAGGATCACCGTCTTGAGCGATGCAAACAGCCGCGCGGATGCCGGATCGGACAAGAGCAACGCGATCTGTTCGGGTGTCGTCAGCAGGATGTCCGGCGGATTGAGTTTCTGCCGCTGCCGTTTATGCGACGGGGTATCGCCGGTACGTGTTTCCAGCCTGATCGGCAGGCCCATTTCGGCAACAGGTGCTTCCAGGTTCCGGGCGATATCGACAGCCAGCGCCTTCAGCGGGGAGATATAGAGCGTGTGCACACCACCGCCGGCCTGGCCGGGTTTCACCTTGCCCCGCATCTCCAGTTCCACAAGGCTGGGCAGGAACCCGGCAAGCGTCTTGCCGGCACCTGTCGGGGCGATCAGCAGTGTCGAGTGGCCCTGCGCCAGATGATCGATCAGCTGCAGCTGATGAGGCCTGGGGGCCCAGCCCCGGGAGGCAAACCAGCTCTGAAATCGATTGGGTAGCAGCGCAGCGTCCATGAGGCAGTTTTAGGATAGCGGCCCGAAAAAGGCGAGGGGGTGCGATCAAAAATGTTCACTTTGTGTTCTATCGCGCGGCGGCCACTTGAATATGCGCTCAATCCACGAACTAATGGCCTCTGATGTCAGAGCTTCTCACGATAACGCCCGAAGGCCTCTATTCACCCGTAGCCGGTGCACATATCGACCCGGTGCGCCCGGTTGAAAAGGCCATTATCACCCACGGGCACGCTGACCACGCCCGTGCGGGGCATGGTGCGGTTCTGGCGACACGGCAGACGCTCGACATCATGGCGATCCGATACGGGGAAAACTTTTGCGGCAGCGCGCAGGCCATCGACTGCGGCGAGATCCTGAAGGTCGGCAGTGCCGATGTGTCCCTGCATCCGGCCGGTCATGTTCTCGGCTCTGCGCAGGTGCTTCTGGAAGCATCCGGTCACAGAACCGTTGTGTCGGGGGACTACAAGCGCCAGGACGATCCGACCTGTGCGGCCTTCGAACTGGTCAAATGCGACACGTTCGTCACCGAGGCGACATTTGGTTTGCCCGTGTTCCGCCACCCGCCGGCGGGCCAGGAGATCGCGAAACTCCTGTCGTCGGTGGATCTCTTTCCCGGGCAGACGCACCTTGTCGGCGCCTATGCGCTTGGCAAGGCGCAGCGCATCATCGGCGAATTGCGCGCGGCCGGCTACGACAAGGTCATCTATCTACATGGCGCCCTGGAAAAGCTCTCGGCCTACTACCAGTCCGAGGGGGTCGACCTCGGCGCTCTTGAACCGGTCGGCAAGCGCGGCAAGGAGCTGAAAGGCGAAATCGTGATCTGTCCGCCCGGTCAATTGAGCGACAGGTGGGCACGGCGTTTCGGCGATCCGGTCGCTGCCATGGCATCGGGCTGGATGCGGGTGAGGGCGCGAGCGCGTCAGCGCGGCGCGGAACTGCCGCTCATCGTATCGGATCACGCGGACTGGGACGATCTGTGCCGGACGATCCTGGAAACGGAAGCCGAGCAGATCTGGGTCACCCACGGGGCCGAGGAAGCACTTGTCCACTGGTGCGAATTGAATGGACGAAAGGCCCGTCCTCTCAATATGATAGGCTATGACGATGGCGAGGATGCCGACGGTGGCGAGGTCTCAGGGGCAAACTGACCTTGAAGCAGCTGTCCGGATCCTGAGGGAGGCGGTCATATGAACAGCGGTGGTGCTGACAACACCGGCAACGGTCATGCGAACGGGGCCGGTTCGAACGAGGGCGCGGAAGAGGCGATTGCCCAGCTCTTTGATGACTATCAGGCCGGTTTCAACGACTATGATATCGACCGGATCTGCGACTGTTTTGCCTTGCCTGCCGTTATCTGGCAGCACGAAAAGGGCCACATCTTCGCCGATGACGAGGAACTGATCGAGAACATCGAGGCCCTCCTGAAGGCGCTGGAAAAGGAAGGCGTCACCCATTCCGATTTTCAGGTCGTCTCGAGCCATGTCAGCGGGTCTTCCGCGCTTGTCACGCTCGACTGGTCGCAGGAAAGCGCAGACGGCGAGACTGTGCTCGAATTCACGTGCCACTATCAGCTTATCCAGGACGGCGTGGACTGGGTGATTGCGACCATCGTCAACGAATGACCAGAGAAGCGCGCGTGCGCGTCAGGAAAGCAACGCCTGGCAAAACGGATAGGTGGTCATGCGTTCGGCACCGTCGCCGGTAATCAGGAACTGGTCTTCCAGTTTCACGCCTTCTTGCGCGGCTTCTTCGCCGATGTAGCTCTCGATGCAGATCACCATGCCGGGTTCGAACTGACCCTCGAATCCATAGGGCGCCTCGTCGAAAAAATGCGGGATATAGGGGAACTCGCCGCACAGTCCGAGGCCGTGGCCGAGGCAGTAGTAGCCGTGCCCGCGGTTTTCGGCTGGGACCGGCCAGGCCGCGCGGGCAAAGTCCTCGTAGCTGATACCCGGTCGAAGGAGCGCCGCATTGTGAGAAAGTTGCGCGTGGGCGAGCCGGTAGAGATCTTTTTGTTTCTGGGCGGCAGGCCGGTCTCCACACAGAAAAGTCCGTGAAAAGTCCACCGCATAGTGCAAATATCCGAGGGCATCGGTGTCGAAGCAGACCAGATCACCGGTCTCCATGCGCCGGGGGCCGGCTTCCTGGAAATAGGGAAAGGTTCTGGAGCCGGACTGAAACAGCCGTGTCGAGATGTATTCCCCTTCCGTTGCGATGAGGTGACGGTGAAATTCGGACCAGACCTCGACCTCGCTGGCGCCCGGGGCAATGGCCGCTTCGAGCGAGCCTGCCGCGGCTTCTACACGCTCAACCGCCTCGTGCATGACCGCGATTTCCATCGGTTGCTTGATCAGGCGGGCTGTGGAAAATACCCCGGTTGCATCCAGAAGCGCGAAACCGGCATGGCGCAGGCGATCGGTGACCGGGACGTCAAAGCCTTCGATAGCGAGGCGGCGGTCCCTGCCGATGATGGCGGTCAGATCCGCGACGAAACGCGCAATCTCCGACACATGGCCCGCTCCGACAAGGGCGGTGACGCCGGGCGCCGGGCGGATGTCGGTGACAACGGGATTGTCTTTCTGCAGGTGTTCACAGCCCGAAAACTCCCACAGGACGGTGTCGCCGGACGCCAGGACAAGCGCGAAGCGGAACGGCCCCATGTGACTGAAGACCGTCATGTTGCGGGCACCGGTCGCGTAGAGGATATTGATCGGGTCTGATGTCAGAACGGCGGGAACGTCGCGCGCCCTCATCACGCTCAAGAGGCGCTTATGCGTTTGCCTAACGAGATCCGCGCGATCCAATTCCACGGCAGAAGCCTCCCTCCCTCGAAGTGCGGTAACTGCTGCTCTCCAGCCTCCGTTTCAACTCCCTCGTGCGTCTCCAGCAAGGAGACGCCAAAAGGTTCTCTCCGTTACTTCTTCGCCTTCGCCGCTTTCCTTGCTGCGCGCGAGGGTTTGTTTTTCTTCGCGCTTTTCTTTTTTGCACCGGTGTCTTTCGACGCAGCGCGGGTCTTGGGTTTGCGCCGGTCATCATCCCCTTTGGCGGACCGCCGTTTCGGGGCGGCGCCGTCGTCGGCGTTCCCGGCAAGAGCCTTCATGTCGAGCGGCTCGTAGGCGGGGTGGTGCGGCGCAGCTTCGTCGTTGCCGCGCCGCCGTTTTTTCCCGCGCGGTGCGTCGAAGTCTTTTTTCGGCCCCTGCCGTGACCGGCCGGGCTTCATGCTGTCCTCGCGGCCCATGTTCTCGTAGTCGGGCGCGTCGGCCCCGCGCGGCCGCCGTTTGGGGGCGCCACCTCTGTCCCTGCGGTAGCCGTCTTCCTTCGGAGCGGTCGGGACCTTGCCGCCGCGTGCATCGAGAAGCGCGATCGTGACATTGTCCTCACCCGACCCGTCGCGCTTGATGACATCGGCAAATCGTTCGCCGTGACTTCCGGCAATCTCGAAATAGAGCTGGTTCTGGAAGATCTTGATGGCGCCGACTTCCCGTTTGGTCACATGCCCGGCACGGCAGATCAGCGGAAGAATCCAGCGCGGTTCGGCCCGCTGGCGATGGCCCAGTGACAGGGAGAACCAGACGCCATCTTCGAACTTTCCGGTGATCTCGGCGTTGCGGCCGCCGCGGGATCCGGCGTCGCGGCCCTTCAGCGACGTTTCATCAAGCGTCGTGATGTCCTCAGGTGCGGGCATGCGCGACTGCCGCAGCTTGACGAAAGCGGCAGCAAGCTGCTCGGGGCTGTGGAGGGCAAGCAGTTCCATCGCCACGGCACGGTCCTCGTCCTCGAGTTCCACCGACAGCGCGGGGTCCGCCAGGAGACGTTCCTTGTCCTTTGCGCGGATCTGGTCCGCGGTCGGTGCGCCAAGCCAGGTCGCCTTTATGCCGGCGAAATGAAGCACGCGCTCGGCCTGGCGGCGGCGGGGAAAGGGGACCATCAGAACGCAGGTTCCCTTGCGCCCGGCGCGCCCCGTCCGGCCGGACCTGTGCAGCAGAGCGGCCTTGCCGGTGGGAAGATCGGCGTGAATGACGAGGTCGAGATTCGGAAGATCGATCCCGCGCGCGGCAACGTCGGTTGCAACACACACACGTGCCCGGCCGTCTTTCATGGCGGCCAGCGCACTTGAGCGCTGCTCCTGGCTGAGTTCGCCGGACAGCGAGACGATCGAGAAACCCCGGTTTGCCAGGCGCGACGTCAACCGGCTGACGGCTTCACGGGTCGAACAGAAGACGATCGCCTTTTCCGCCTCGTGCAGCCTGAGCACATTTATGATTGCGTTCTCGCGCTCGTTGGGCGCAACGGGATGGGCGACGTAGTCAATATCGCCGTGCTGCTCCCTGGCGTTGATGGTGGACAGGCGAACCGCGTCCTTCTGGAACCTTTTGGCCAGTTCCGCGATCGGCTTTGGAACGGTTGCCGAGAACATCAGCGTGCGCCGCTCGCGCGGGGCCGCGTCGAGAATGAATTCCAGGTCTTCGCGGAAGCCCATGTCGAGCATCTCGTCCGCTTCGTCCAGCACGACGGCGCGGATTTCGGAGAGGTCCAGAGCGCCGCGTTCAATATGATCCCTAAGGCGGCCGGGGGTGCCGACAACGATATGCGCACCACGCTCCAACTGGCGGCGTTCGGTGCGCGGATCCATGCCGCCGACACAGGAGGCGGTGACGGCGCCGGCTTCTTCGTAAAGCCAGGTCAGCTCTTCTTTGACCTGCAGCGCAAGTTCGCGCGTCGGGGCGATCGCCAGGGCGATCGGCGCGGCAGCTTTGCCGAGATGGGTTTCACCCTGAAGCAGGGTCGGCGCCAGGGCGAGGCCGAAGGCCACGGTCTTTCCGGAGCCGGTCTGGGCGGAGACGAGCAGGTCGGCTTCTGCAGGGGCGTCGTTCAGGACACTTTCCTGGACGGGAGTGAGGCTCTCATAGCCCCGTTTCGCCAGCGCGGCCGACAGGGCCGGGGCGAGTGACATCAATTCAGTCATAGAGATCTTTCAACTGCTCCGGATCATCTGCGTACCAATCAGCAGTCTACCGGATCGGCCCGGACGTCTGCCGGGCAAGGGATGGCGCGGCTTATATATGCAAAACCCCGCGCCGTCCACATCAGCTGCATGCAGTAATTTTGGGCACACTTGAAAGGTGTGACGATGGTTGCAGTCGCAGCCGGAATGACTGACCGGGCAAAATTGCCAATGGTGCGTGTAACAGGTTCTATTTCAGCTTTTGGTTGGTGAATTTGTTAACCCGGCCCCCCTCAAATGAAGGCGAATTCTGGTGATGGGAGTGTTCGATGCTGAAATCGATTCGCATGCAGATTGCCCTCCTGGCGATCGTGCCGCTGTTGGCCTATGTGGTCGCGACATTCATTGCGCTTAACGAGGCCTACACCGAAAGCAGGGTTGCCTCCGAAATCTATCCGACCGCACTCGTCGCCGAAAAGTCGGAAGCCGTGCTGCACGAGTTGCAGAAGGAGCGTGGGCGGACGGCGGTGCTGCTTGCATCGGGTTTCGCCGACGCGCCCCGCGAGCTCCTGGCCAAGCAACGCGGCGCGACGGACGCGGCATTGCAAGATCTCCGGCAAACGGTAGCGGACTTCGATGTAAGCAATACCAAGCTGCAAAACGAGGTTCGCGCGACTGTCGCTGCACTTGGCGAGATCACGGGCCACAGGTCCGGCATCGACAACGGCACGCTTGGTGGAAAGCAGAACCTGGCGTTTTATTCCGGAAAAGTTCGCAGCCTGATCGGGATCGTCCAGGAAGCGCAAACGGCGAGCTCTGACCCGGAGTACGCCCAGAAGATGACCCCGTTCCTGCTGCTGACCGAAGCCATCGAGGCAGGCGGACTTGAGCGCGCCATTGGCGGTCAGTTGTTCACCATCGTCGGCAAGACGGGTGACGTGCCGAATGACAGGTTCCTGGCCTATTTCGATCGTCTGTCGGTCGAAACAGCCTTTCTGAAAAATTTCCGAAGCGTTGCTTCACCTGAGGAAATCGCGGGTTTTGACGAAGCTGTTTCGGGGCCGGCGGTCGATCAGGTCATGGAGTGGCGCACCGTGCTGAGAACATTGCCCGAAACGAAGGACGGGCAGGGAATTGAAGGCTCGGTGTGGTTCGGCAAGGCAACCGAACGCCTGAACCTGATCCGTCAGACGTCGATCGGGATGCTCAAGGCGGCGGAGGCGCGCGCGCAGGAACTTGCCAATGCTGCAAACGGCCATCTTCAGTATGTGATCGCGGAGACAGTCGGCGTCGTGCTCGTCACGCTCTTCATCTGCATTTGGCAATTGCGCAGCGTCAACGGCCTTCTGGCCAACCTCACGGCAAACCTGGTCAGGATTTCGGAGGGCGACGTTGATTTCAAGATGCCATACGCTGACCGCCGCGACGCCATCGGAGACCTTGCCCGTGCAGGCGGGATCTTCCAGGAAAATGCGCGCGTGCGGCAGATTCTGGAGGCCGAGGCCGCCAAGGAGCGTGACCGCGAACGCATGCGCCAGAACCACGTTGAAGCGCTTATCAACAAGTTCAGGGAATTGATGGAGAGCGTTACGGGAGAGGTTCACGACAAGACCTCCTCCATGACCGATATTGCTGCCCGCGTCCGCTCGATCTCGCAGGATGCGTCCTCGGCCGCCGGCCAGGCGCGAGATGCATCCGCCTCTTCGTCCAACAACGTTCAGACGGTTGCCGCCGCGGCCGAAGAGATGTCCGCCGCGATCCAGGAAATCATGAACCAGGCGGAGCGCGCGAACGGCGTCATCGATGATGCCACGACGATTGCGAGCAGGACGGACAGCAATGTTTCAAGTCTCGCCGAGGCGGTGGAAAAGATCGGCACGGTCGTCGAGATGATCCGCGCGATCGCGGAACAGACCAATCTTCTTGCGCTCAACGCGACGATTGAAGCGGCAAGGGCTGGTGAAGCCGGCAAGGGCTTTGCGGTTGTTGCTGCGGAGGTAAAGGAGCTTTCGACACAGACCGCCAAGGCAACGGAAGAAATTTCCAACCAGATTTCCTCGGTGCAAGGGCTGACGAATGAAGCGGTCGATTCGATCCGCAAGATCTCGGGTTCCATCGAGATGATCAGCGAAGTCACCGGGGCAATCTCGACGGCGGTCGGCGAGCAGAGCGTCGCAACGCAGGAAATCTCGCAAAGCATAACGATGGCCGCGACGGAGACAGGAAACGCGGTCGACAGCGCCGAAACCGTCGATGGCGCAATCCAGGCGACGGCGAGCGAGGCGGAAACCGTCGATACGATTGCGGGCGACGTCAAGACCGTTGCCGACACCATGGCGCAGGGTATCGAAGGTTTCCTGGAGGAAATGACGCAGGATGTCGAGGAGCGGCGCCGGGCCTCGCGAAAACAGGAAACCGGTCAGCGAGTCACGCTCGTGACCGAAGACGGCCGCAGGTTCGAGACATCCCTGGTCAACAGTTCCGACGGCGGCATCGGCGTTACGGTGTTTGATGGTGCGGTGATCGGCATGCTTGTCACCTACATTGATAACAACGGGGACGAGTTCCCAATGGAAGTCAGATGGGTGCAGGGCGACACGCTGGGTCTTCAGTACCGTGCTGGTGAAGGTCGAGAGGACGTTGCGGCCTGACAGCCTTGTGTCCTGAGGAGACAGGTTGTGGCCGCATCCAGGCCGGGAAAGACTTGCCCCTCAGGTCTTTCCCGGTATGTCTAGCGTATGCGCGCATTTTCCAAATTGCTGGACAGGCTTTCGCTCGAACCGCGCCGGCTGGCCAAACTTCAATCTCTGCTTTGCCCGCAGATGCAACACCTTTGTCGGTTAGGCCGACCGACGGTTTGGAGGCCCTGGTGACGGTTGGTGCGTTTGGCATGAATGACTGCTTCACGCCGCCAATCTGGTCGTTCGCTGAATCTTGAACCTATCTGCGAAGTGGCCGTTCGCTGCATTTGCATGTCGGCCGCGCCAACTAGGCAAGAGTGAACAGGCACCCATTGATGCCGCCAGTAGGGTGGAAGCTTTTTTGCTGGTCATAACAAAAAAACTAGAGCAGAATCTTACGCATGAACCGAACGAGGTTGGCAACATTATTGATTGTTTCCGCAGCTCTTGCCGTAACAAATGGCAACGCTTTGGCGAATGATGCCGGAGGCGGAGAATGGGTCATGTACGCTGAGAAAGCGAATGGTGATCTATATTTTTATGATCCGTCACGCGTGGAGAGGATCAAAACCTTGCGGCACGTTTGGGATGGGGTTCGATACAAAACGTCCGTCATGGGGGCGTCTAGTTTCCTAAGTCTTTTGGAAATCAATTGTTCCGAGCGAACGCAAAGAATCTTGCAGAGTACTTTTTTCACAGACGAGCATTGGGAAAATGCCGCCATGAAAACGGACACCAAGGGAAAGCCGAAGACAAAGATCGCGGTTGGATCGACAACAGAACGGCTGGCTCAAATGGTGTGCGACTGACAGACGGTTTGGTCGCCGGAACTGTTAAACAAGCGCCTTGTTTGTCTGAACGAAAAAGTGCCCGCAATATCTGGATACCACGGACACTTAGCCAGAGGGTTTACCTCAGGTTTCCGAACTCACTTCATGCTTTCCGCTGTGACCTGGTAAATATCACCGTCATCGGTCGCAACGTATAGCGCGTTGTCGGGTCCCATGACCAAGCCACGGAACCGTGTCGAAAATCCGAGCGGCATGCGAGTGATCCCGTTAATTCCCAAACCATCGGGCGTCAGACTGATCATGTCGACCCGCGAGCCAGGAGGCGTATCGCCGAAGCCGATACCCATGATGCCGACCGCCAAACGCCCCTCGTAGATGCCCCAGTTGCCACCTTTCAGGAAAGCAGCAGAACCGGTGCCTTGCGAGAAACCATTGTTGTTCCAGCTCGGCGGCATCAAATCGTCAAAGCGTGTATCGCTCATCGGCGTATAGGCAGCACGCACCGCAGGATCCATACCGTCCATTTGATTTGGTTCGTAGCCGCAGTACTCATCCGGACATTCGCCACGGCCACCGGTGTTCTGAGCAGGATCCCAGCCGGCGTTGCCGCCGTTCACAAGAGCAGTGATCTCGTCATTGTGCCAGGGGCCATGTTCTGCGGTGAACGCCTTGCCGTCACTTGGACGGAAGTCGATGCCTTGGACGTTTCTATGTCCGTAGGTGTAAATCCGCTTGTCGAAGCCTTCAGGTGGATTGTTGTCCGGGTGTGCATTCCCGTCTCCGTCAATCCTGAGCACTTTCCCGCACAGGAGTTGCCCATCTTGAGGGCAGATACCGCGGTGACGATCACCGCCAGCGACCCAAAGATAGCCTCCGGGTCCGATCCGGATCCGACCGCCGTTGTGCGCGCCAGGGCCTCCAAACGGTTGATCGGATGCCAACGGCTTATATTGAATGTCTGTGACGATGTCGGTCCGATCCGAAACACTCGTAAGGTCATCGCCAACCGTGAACCTCATGACGATATTGCCGTCGCATTTACCGAAATTTGTCTCGCAGCCTTCTCCGTGATACTTCGTCGAAGACGAATAGACGTAGATGGTGCGGTTGTTCGCAAATTGACGATCGGCAACCACACCGAGCATACCGGCCTGTCCCTCACAGAACAGGTCATCTGCACTGTCGGCATAACCGCTGCTGTCTTTCATCCCGTACAAGGCGTGCACAGTTCCATCAGTGGTTCTTACCGACAGGCCTTTGCATTTTTCGGTGAAGAACATCGTGCCGTCCGGCAGAAACGCCATGTCCCAAGGGTTCTCGAGTCCCTCGAGGACCTTGATTGGCGTGATCTTGGGAACGTCCATGCCTTCGTGGTTGTCTGCTTGAGCAGAAAGCGGCAGTCCAAATGTCAAAGTAGCAGCCGCCAGTCCTGACACGAATCTGTTTTTTGCTGTTTTCATGTCTACCTCCCTAGTGAAATGTTACTTGGCTCGTTAATCCGCGCCCTCCAAATACGCGGCTAGGTTGTCGATTTCTTCGTCTGTCAATGGCTTTGACATCATGATCATCAGGGACGAATTCGGGCCTTGCTTGATGCCTTCTCTGTACGCCCTCAGTTTTTCCGTCGTATAGGAAACCGGATTGCCAGAAACTTTTGGATAGCTGGCCGCACCTCTTCCGGCTTTCCCATGACAATTAATGCAAGTCTTCTTGTATCTGGTTTCTCCCAGCTCCCTGTCGGCGCCGAACCCTTGCTCCGGGAACGTCAATGCCAAAAGAAAAACTGTCGCGCAGGAAACTTTAAGCAAAATGCACCCCTCTTGTCGTTGGAGGTCGCAACGCCAGAAACGATCTTTCTGTTTTGAAAAAGTGCGCCCCAAACACTCGATCATACTGCCATCACCTTACGGCAATTTGCAACAGCGGGGTATGCAACTGCTGCACTCCGGCCGTTTGTTCAACTAACCGCCAGGGTCTTTTACTTCGCAGATGGGGTCCGCTTGGCACATGCTCGCCACCATTCATGAGCGTTGCTGAATTTGGGAGGATTGGGCTCGATCCGGACGTTTGTTGCTAGCGGCACGAATGTCCGCTCAGGGCCGTGAATGTCCGCATCCGGGCGCAGCTGTCATGGCCGGTTTACTGTGTCTGCCACAAAAACCCGACAGTCCGTTTTCGGCCTCAAAACTGCCATTCATAATCGACGCATATATGTGCGTTCAGTCCGCAATGCTGGCCTGCGCGTTTGGTTATTGTCTTTGGAGGTTTCGCCGAAAGCAGTCATTTGCGCTCGCTCGTTTGTGGGTCCTGACCCTACACTTACCCGACCCATATCCGGTTAGAGAAAGACTTGCCCTGCAGGTCTTTCCGGGTATGTCTAGCGTATGCGCGCATTTTCCCAATTGCTGGACAGGCTTTCGCTCGAACCGCGCCGGTTGGCCAAGGAAGCGCTGCTAGTCAGGTATTTCCGGGAGACTGCGGACCCCGACCGCGGCTATGCGCTGGCGGCCTTGACCGGCGGTTTGAATTTCAAGAATGCGAAACCCGCGCTTTTGCGCACGCTCATAAGCGATCGGACCGATCCTCAGCTCTTTGCCCTGTCTTATGATTTTGTCGGAGACCTGTCGGAAACGATAGCCCTGATGTGGCCGGCCGCCGGCGACGCGCCAGGCAATGACACCCGGGAAAAACTGTCACTCGGCAACGTGGTTCAGGCACTGGAAACCGCCGGCAAGACCGATGTTCCGCGCCTACTGGTCGACTGGCTGGACCGTTCGGACGAGACCGGCCGGTGGGCGCTTTTGAAACTTGTGACGGGCGGATTGCGCGTCGGCGTGTCCGCGCGGCTTGCCAAGACCGCCGTTGCCCGCCTTGGGGTACTGGATGTTGCCCAGGTCGAGGAGGTCTGGCACGGACTCGAGCCCCCCTACGAGAGCCTGTTTGCCTGGGCCGAGGGCAGGAGCGGCAAGCCGGACAACCAGGACCCGGCCCCCTTTCGGCCCGTCATGCTCGCACACCCGCTGGACGAGGAGCGTGACCTGCCCCAGCTGGACGCCGCGGAGTTTGCCGTCGAATGGAAGTGGGACGGCATCAGGGTCCAGGCCGCGGCGGGGCAAACCGGGGCAGGTGACGTGGTTCGCCGTCTCTACAGCCGGACGGGCGAGGATATTTCCAGAGCCTTTCCGGACATTGTCGATTTGCTGAATTTCAATGCCTGCATCGATGGCGAACTCCTCGTGGTGAGCGACGGGATCGTGCGACCGTTTTCCGACCTTCAGAAACGCTTGAACAGGAAAACGGCCGGACCGAAACTGATGCGCGACTACCCGGCCGCAATCAGGGCCTATGACCTACTTGAGCTTGAAGGCGAAGATCTGCGCGCATTGCCGTTTGCGGCGCGCCGTCAGAGACTGGCCGGTTTTGTCCAATCCCTCGCCGTGCCCGCCATCGATCTGTCGCCCATGCTGGACGCCGGGGATTGGGACCAGATCGCAGCAGCGCGCGCAAACCCGCATTCCCTTCTGGATACAGGCAATGCGGACGCCGTCGAAGGACTGATGCTGAAACGCCGCGATGCGCCCTATGTCACCGGCAGGCCGAAAGGTCTCTGGTTCAAGTGGAAGCGGGAACCCTACCTCGTCGACGCCGTGTTGATGTACGCCCAACGGGGCCACGGCAAGCGGTCTTCGTTCTATTCCGACTACACCTTCGGTGTCTGGCGCGGCGGTGATGACGGCGACCAGCTCGTGCCGGTCGGCAAGGCCTATTTCGGTTTCACCGACGAGGAACTGCGCGAAATCGACCGGTTCGTGCGCAACAACACGCTCAACCGCTTCGGCCCGGTGCGGGAAGTGAAACACGGCAAATTGGAAGGACTGGTTCTTGAAGTCGCCTTTGAAGGGCTGAACCGGTCAAAGCGGCACAAGTCGGGTGTCGCCATGCGCTTTCCCAGAATATCCAGGCTGCGGTGGGACAAGCCGGCCGGGGAAGCCGATCGGATCGAAACGTTGGAAGCGTTGCTGCCGAAGCAGGAGGATCCGGCGCAATGAAGTCCACCGGGAGACAGGCGCGGGCTTTTTGGCCGTGCTTTGGCCATGGATTTGTGGCACGTCTGCGTAACGGAAGGAAGCACAGGGGTGATCCCCGGATCCCCTGCCGGTATTCGGAGAATTCCATGACGACGCGTATTTTGAAACTTCTGTCCCTGTCTGCCGTGACCGCTGTGTTGCTGATGCAGGCTGCCCCGGTCAGGGCGCAGTCCGAATTGACGGGCGAGGCCAGGAAGGCCGTGACGGATGGTGCACCGGACCGGTTTTCGCTGGTTGAAACGGATGGCGACATCTTGAGGGTCGATAGGCAAAACGGCACGATCTCGATCTGTCAGGAACAGAACGGGGCCTGGCGATGCAATCCGGTGCCGCTGGCTGAAGAGGCCTATCTTGCCGAAATCAACGAATTGGCTGCGGAAGTCGACCGCCTCACGGCCCGTCTTGAGGAGCTCGACGCGACCGGCGGGTCTTCGAAATCACCGGCGCCCTCGCCGAAACAGACGCAGCCGGACGTCGGCTCCGACTGGACCGACGATGACGAGGAACTCGAGCGTGTCCTGACATTCACCGAAAGCGCCATGCGCCGGTTTTTCGGCATGGTACGGGAGCTGCAGAAAGACTTTGAAGGCGAGGGCAACTAGTCACCTGAATCTGAAGTTCGACTCATTTTTCAGCGGGCTTCGAACGAACTTCAGATTCAAGAAGGTGACTAGCAAGTCTATGTTTCTAGTGCGGTTTACGAATTTGAAGTTCGCTTCGGAGACTGCTGCAGCAATGATGCGAACTTCAAATTCACCGCACTAGGCGCTCCGCAGGCGGTCGCATTGAGACCGGTCATTTGAACGCCTGGTCCGATTGCCTGGACGTTATACTTCAGTCGATCAGCATCTTGGATATGGCCGCATGCGCGCTTTCCGGCAGTTCAACCGATTTGCGCAAAGTCAGGTCCATGGGCAGGGCAACCACATCAAGTGTTGCCGCCAGACGCGCCGTTCGGCTTTCGTAAAGATGATGCCGCATGGAGAACGTGCGCGCACTCACATTGGTAAAGCCGGTCGCGACAACAACGGCATCTCCGGTCTTCAAAGGCGTTGACCAGGTCAGCTTCATTTCGACGGCGACACGGCCGTACCCGTTCTCCGTGAGATAGGCCAGGTCCATGGGCGTCCGTTGCCACACATGCGCGACACCGTCGGTGCAGCAGGCGAGTGCGTATTGATCGTCGGCCTTGCCGTCCGGTCCGACGTCGCGCGGCATCACCGTTCCCCGGAAGCAGATCTCCGCGCCCTGACCAAGCAGTGACTGAAGCGTTCCGCGCACGCCGGAGGGGCCGGATTTTATGCCGCGCGGCGCGGCGTCGGAGATCATCGGTGTCTGAAAATCCTTGAACCGCTGCCGCAATGATTTTGCCGAATTCGGGCTGGGTTCGTACCCGTCCAGTGCGGTCGCCGCGAGGACGCCGCTGGCGCCGTCGCGCATTTCATGCACCACGGTCAGCATATGAGGACCGTCAAAGGCGACGCTGGAGTGTATTGTGACCAGGTCGCCGGTTCTCAGCTCCTTGTGATAACGCACGTGACGGACCCGCCGCGCACCTACGATCGTCTCGCTCAATCCGCACATCAGGCGAAATTGACGGTCCGCTTCCTCAAATCGGCTGAAATAGAACTGGACATTCAGGTGATCGTTTTCATCGCATTCCCAGCGATTAACAAATGAATAAAGGGTAGATTGAATTGTCATTTCAAAACTTCGCGCAAGTGTTTAAAAGATAGATATTCAGGAGTCACCATAAGTTCATTTGTTGCCTCCTTTCGGGAAATTATCAATAGAAATGTAGACTGTGGAAAAAATAATTCTAATTCGGAGAGTTATATTCTTTGGATTTGAATGGATGCTGCGGAAATTGAAATTTAAACCACTGGTTGTACTATTTTTGATGTATTTTTATGTCGGCTTTACTTTTACTTGTGTGGATTCTGGCGTGGATTTACTCTCGCAAGCGCTCGCGGCTTTGTTTGATGTTGAGCGTACGCGCCAAATCGATTGTTTGACTTGCACCTGAGGGGTGTTGCAAACATACTTCAACGCGGTAGCTCTATCAGACCAGAAGCCAAAGAAAAGGCCTAGAAGCGCTCGGTGACAACCTGAGCGCTCGGCAAGCAAGGGATTGGTACAGCTGCGAAAAGACCGTTGAGGGAGGAAAAACAACGTGTCGGCAACCTCGTATCGCTTTATCATCGCAGATGATCATCCCCTGTTTCGAGGGGCGCTGCGGCAGACACTGGAAAAACAGTATCCTGACGCCTCGATTGAAGAGGCGGGCGCACTTGAAGACGTCACGGCACGTCTGGAGCAGGATGGTGATGCCGATCTCATTCTGCTTGACCTGACTATGCCGGGCATGCGCGGATTTTCCGGCCTCATGTATCTGCGTGCCCAATTCTCCGGTGTCCCGGTTGTCGTCGTATCCGCAAACGAGGAGCCGCAGGCAATCCGCCGTGCAATAGAGTTCGGCGCGTCCGGCTTCATTCCCAAGTCGCACGGCATTGAGGTGATCAGGCAGGCGATATCGGACGTCATGTCGGGCAACGTCTGGACACCTCCCGATGTCGATCTCAAGGCGGACGATGGCAGCGACGACCTTATCCAGCGGCTTTCGACCCTGACCCCCCAGCAGGTGCGCGTGTTGATGATGCTGTCGGAAGGGCTTTTGAACAAGCAGATCGCCTATGAACTGTCGGTGTCCGAAGCCACGGTGAAAGCCCACGTGTCGGCCATCTTGCAGAAACTGGGCGTCGAAAGCCGGACCCAGGCGGTCATCGCCGCGTCCAAGATCGAGGCGGGCCAATGGCAACTGGGCGGGGAGGAGCAGGAAGCAGCAGGAGCTTGATACGCTCGTCGGCAGACCCTTGTTCAACCGTCCAGATCGCGATGTATTTTGCGCCGTGCCGCGCCTTTCGGCTGCCGGCCGGCCGTGTTGGCAAGTTCGTTAAGGTAAACAAGAGTTAGCGCTAAATTCCTCGAAAGACTCACGAAACTCCGAATATTTCACAAGGTTCTTTACCGGAATTTCAGGGAATTAAGGATACATCTGCATCACAAGGCGCTGTGCCCCATGCGCAGCAACAAGACAGTGATGCGGAGTAAAAATGCGGCCCGGTGCCCATTGGAAATTGGTCCTTCAGACGATCCTTCTGGCGCTTGTGTCACCCGGCTCCCGCGTCAAGCACGCGGCGATGCGGCCGGACGGGCACATGGATGCCAGCCCGACCCGCGCGCTGTTGCTTGCGTTCGGTCATCCGGTTGTCGATCAGTATCTGGCGTGCCGTGTCCGGGCGGCCCAGATCGCAAGCATTGCACGTCTGACACCGCTGACGGTTTTTGCAAATGTCGTCAACGTCGTCGTGGTCTTGCCGGTTCTCGCGCAGGCCCTGCCGTTTGCCTATGTAATCGCATGGGTCGTGGCGGCGATGAGCCTCATGGCCCTGACGACCATCAAATGGTTCCTGTCGTCGCGCTCACCCATCGAGCTCGCATCGCACCGGGCGCTGAACGCGGCTGTCCGGCATGCAACGTTTTTGAGCCTCTTGTGGGCAGTGGTCCCGGTTGCCGCTTTCATGAGCGGAAACGTGAACGCGATCTGGATCGCGTCCTGCGTGACCACGGGAATGATCTGCGGTGGCGGCTTTGCGCTTGCGACCGTGCCGCAGGCGGCGTTTCGCTGGGTGGCGATCCTGTATGCCGCCACTGTCGTTGCCCTGGTGATCGATCAGAGCGTCATGATGTGGCCGCTTCTGGTTCTGCTGACGAGCTACACATTCGTTGTCATCGGCAGCACGACTGCGGCGGGATGGCTGTTCGCGTCTCACTTCCTGGCTGAGGCGGAACTCGAAAAGAACGGCGACCTGATTGCCCTTCTGCTGAACGAGTTTGAAGAAACATCGAGCGACTGGATCTGGGAAACGAGCAGCACCGGCAACTTCCGGAACGTCTCCGACCGGTTTCTTCACGCCAGCGGCCGGACGCGGCCGGAACTTCATTCCATGCGCATGGTCGATCTGGCCTATTCGCTCGACAGCGAAGACGCGCGCGCGCAGGTTGCCGGCCTGGAAGAAGCCATCAGCCTGCAGAAGTCATTTCGCGAGATTGTCATCGGGCTGGCCGTGAACGGTGATGAACGCTGGTGGTCGATTGCCGCGCGTCCCGTCTACGATGATCACGGCTCGTTTACCGGATACCGGGGCGTTGCCTCTGACATCACCGAGGCCAGACGCGCTGAAAAGTTGGTGACCCATCTCGCCGAGCACGACTCCCTGACCGGGATCGGCAATCGCAGCTGGTTCCTGAACCAGGCGGAAGACCTGCTTGCCGAGCAGGTGAAGGGTGGACAGAACACCCTGACACTCTTCCTGATCGATCTCGACAACTTCAAGGTCGTCAACGACACCAGCGGACACCCTGCGGGCGATGAACTGCTCAGACAGGTTGCCGATCGCTTCACTGCCATCAGTGAAGGCCGGACGTCGCTGGCGCGCTTCGGCGGCGACGAATTCGCGGCACTCGGACGCTTCGTCAGTGACCAGGCGGCGAGCGCCTTCGCCGAGGAGCTCGTCAATGTCGCCCGCAAGCCGTTCAGGATCGGAAACCGGGACTTTGCGATCGGAGCCACCGTCGGTTTCACCAGGCTGAGGGGGGCCGGCGACACCGTCGACGATCTCATGCGCAATGCCGACATTGCTCTTTACAAGGCCAAGGAAAGCGGCCGCGGGCGGGCCCTTGCTTTTGAATCCGCCATGGAGAGGGAAGTCCGTGAACGACGCGAGCTGGAAGCGGATCTGCGCGAGGCATTCGAATTCGGCAAGCTCAGCGTCGAATTCCAGCCGATCGTCAATGCACGTTCGGGCAAGGTGATATCCAGCGAGGTGCTGGTCCGCTGGTTCCATCCGACCCGTGGCGAGGTCACGCCGGACACGTTCCTGCCGATCGCCGAACATGCAGGACTGATCCTGCCGCTCGGAAACTGGGTGCTGCGAAAGGCCTGCGCGGCAGCGGCCCAGTGCCCCGACCTTGAAAGTGTCGCCGTCAATCTGTCGGCGGTACAGTTCATGGATCCCAATCTCGTCAGCCAGATCACCACGGTCCTGGACGAGACCGGGTTCCCGCCGGAAAGACTGGTTCTGGAAATCACGGAATCCGTATTCCTGCGCGATTCGGGAGCCGCGCCCGAGAAACTGAAGAAATTGCGCAACCTGGGTATCAAGATCTCGCTCGATGACTTCGGTACCGGGTATTCGTCTCTGTCCTATCTGCGAAAATACAAGTTCGACAAGATCAAGATCGACAAAACCTTTGTCGACGAGATCGGCGAGCGCAGCGACGGTCTCGCGATCATTTCAGCCGTCATCGCCCTTGCCCATAACCTGGGTCTCGAAGTCACGGCTGAAGGCGTTGAACGCCGCTTCCAGGTGGATGCGCTGAGGACCCTGGGCTGCGACACCTTGCAGGGATACTTCTTCGGAAAACCGAGTGCGAACCCGATGCATATCATGCAGGCCGCATCCGAGGATTGGGACGCGCAGGAACAAGAGCCCGTGCCGGACGGCGACGACGATACACAAAAGGCGTCAGCGGCGGTTTCCGCGAACTGAAAACCTACTCGGCAGCCTGGCCCGCGCGGCAGCGTGCCAGTTGTGCCCGCAGGGCGGCGGGTTTGACCGGCTTGTTGAAAAACGCGATATCCTTTTCCCCGGCCTCGGACCGTACCGGCCTGCTGCGATCCGCGGTAATCAGGATTGCCGGGATATGACGCCCGAATTTCCACCGCAACTTCACGATGGCTTCGATCCCCGTGCCGTTGTCCAGATGATAGTCGGCGAGAATGACGTCGGGTGTCAGACCGGCCTTGTTCAGATGCGCCGCTGCCTCCTGTTCGTTGCCGGCCGTAACGACCAGGCAATTCCAGCTCGACAGCAGGTGGTGCATGCCGCTCAGGATGTCGGGCTCGTTGTCGATTGCAACAACGCACAATCCGTCCAGATTGCCGATTGCGGCCGGCGCCTGCATTTCCGGAAGCGTATCGGGAACGGCCGCCGCGCGCGGCAGTTCGACCGAAAAACAGGAGCCTTTTTCAAGGGTGGATCTGAGTGCGACCGGATGGTCCAGAACGTGACTGATCCGCTCGACGATCGACAGACCCAGTCCGAGACCCTTGGCGACGCGCATGCCGTCGTCAAGCCTGTGAAATTCCTGAAAGATGGCCGTCTGCTTGCTTTCGGGTATTCCCATTCCGGTGTCGTGTATTTCAACGATCACGCGATTGCCGTGCCGGCGGCATCCAACCAGCACGCGGCCGTCCTGCGTGTATTTCAACGCATTGGAAACGAGGTTTTGAAGCAACCTGCGCAACAGCCTGCGGTCCGTCCGCACGGACACCGTCGTTGGCACGATGCGCAGCTCAAGACCCTTCTCCTGTGCGACGGGCAGAAAGTCCAGGGCGAGCCCGCGCAGGATCTCGTCCAGCCGGAAGACCGTCGGTTCCGGTTTCAGTGCACCGGTGTCCAGCCGCGAAATGTCGAGGACGGCGCCGAGAATGTCCTCGACCGATTCCAGGGCGGATTCGACATTGCGCACGAGTTCACCGTCTTCTCCTGCGTTCAGCTTCTCCACAAGCACGGACGCGTAGAGGCGTGCGGCATTGAGCGGTTGCAGAATGTCGTGTCCGGCGGCGGCAAGGAATCGCGTCTTGCCGATATTGGCCTCTTCCGCCGCATGGGTCGCCTCCACAAGGCGCTCGTTGACGTGGGTGAGCTCCTCCGTCCTTTCCCGCACGCGCCGTTCCAGGGTTTCATTGGCCCGGGCGAGCGCTTCTTCTGCCATCACGCGTTCGGTGATGTCGGTATAGGTGGTGACGATGCCGCCATCGGGCATGGGGCTGATCCGGACTTCGAAGACCGCGCCGGTCGATTCAAGTCGCTCCTGGAAGGTTTCCTGGACCACCACCAGTTTCTCGATGCGATCGGCAACGATGCTTTCGACCGGCCCCGGGCCATATTCACCCCTTTGCGTGTTGTAGCGAAGGATGGCGTCAAGCGTGGTTCCGACCTGCCCGTATTCGGCCGGGAGCCCCAGAAGATCGCGGAACTGGCGGTTCCAGCAGATCAGGCGCAGGTCACGGTCGAAGACGCCGATGCCCTGCCGGACCTGGTTGAGCGCCGTCTGCAGCAGGTCCCTGTTGTACTGAATGGCGATCGAGGCATCGTCGAGAAGTTTCACCGCACCCTTGGTGGACGGATCATGCCGCTTGAGCATAAGTGTCAGCACAAGCCTCGACGAGGCCGCGCCGATCGCGCTTGCCAGCAGCTGTTCGGAAAAGCGGAGCAGATTGGCATCGGCGAGGGTGTTCGGATCGAGCGGTATCCCACGCTCGCTCGCGAAGCGGTGGAACGATCGCTCAGTGCGCTCCTCGCCAAGGTAGCGCGCGACGGTCGATTGCAGGTCGGCCGCTGTGACGGACGTGCGCCAGTAGCGGAGGCTGGGCGACGGTGTCAATTCCGCGGGCACGAAGACATTGGCCTGGAGGGTTTCGGCCGGAAGCGGTTTTCTGACGAAGGACACGCCGACAAACAGAAGGATATTGACGAGCAGGCTCCAGAGCGTGCCGTGGATGAAGGGATCCAGCTGCAGACCGAAAAGCGACTGCGGGTTCAGGAAACCCAGCCCGAAAGGGCCGGTCTCCAGGAAGTCGGTCGACAGGAGACCGGATTGCGCGAATGTCGGCAGGAGCAGCGTATAGCCCCACAGAAGGAAACCGCTGCTGAGACCGGCAAGCGCGCCGAGCGATGTCGCGCGCCTCCAGAACAGTGCGCCGATGAATGCGGGCGCGAACTGCGCGATCGCGGCAAAGGATAGGAGGCCGATGGACACGAGGGCGGCCGTGTCCCCCGCCGCCTTGTAGTAGGCGTAGGCCAGCAGAAGAATGCCGAAAATCGCCAGCCTGCGGATTGTCAGCAGGTGGCGGCTCATGTCGCGCCCGCTGCTGTTGATCAGGTTCTCTTCCCCCTGCCTGCGCAACAGGAGCGGCACCACGATGTCGTTGGAAATCATGATTGCCAGGGCAACGGTCGCGACGATCACCATCGCGGTCGCCGCCGACAGACCGCCGATGAAGGCGAAGAGGGCAAGCCATTCCTGGCCCGCGTCTATGGGCAGGGCGAGGACATAGGTGTCGGCATTGATATCCTGTCCGAACCGCAGCATGCCCGCCGCGGCGATCGGGATAACGAACAGGTTTATCAGGACCAGGTAGAGCGGGAACATCCACGTCGCGCATCGGAGTTCCGAATCCGAGTTGTTTTCGGTGACGGTCACGTGAAACTGGCGCGGCAGCATGAGGACCGCAAACCCGGACAGGATGGACAGGATCAGCCAGTTGCCCACATTGATCGGCTGTTCGAACACCTCGGCGACTTCCGGAGCTTCGGAAATGGCGCGCACCAGATCGAACGGACCGTCGAAGAGCCAGTAGGTGACCCAGATGCCGACGGCCAGGAAAGCCAGCAGCTTGACGATCGCTTCGGCCGCGATGGCCAGCATCAGGCCTTCCTGGTGTTCGGTGGCGTCGATGTGCCGGGTGCCGAATGCCCAGCTGAAAATAGCCATGCCGAGCGCGATCAGCAGCGTGATGTCATTGAAAAACGGGGCAAAGCTGAAGCCCTGGGAGATCAGCGGACCGACCATGGTCGTGACCGAGAAGGAGACGGCTTTCAGCTGCAGCGCAATATACGGAATGACGCCAATTACCGCGATCAGGGTCGCAAGCGCGGCCACGGACTGGCTCTTGCCGTAACGCGCGCCGATGAAGTCGGCAATCGAGGTGATGCTCTCGGTTTTCGAGATCTGGATGATCCGGCGCAGCAACGGATATCCGAGGGCGAAGACCAGCAGGGGCCCGATATAGATCGTCAGAAACTCGGCACCGTTGCGCGTCGCGTTGCCCACGGATCCGAAGAACGTCCAGGAGGTGCAATAAACCGACAGGGACAGCGCATAGATGAAGGGACGGCCCCCCGCCCTCGACGGAGAGTTGCGCGTCATCCTGTCGCCGAAACTCGCAATGGCAAAGAGCAGCAGGATATAGGCCGTTGCGACCAGTATCACGATCCAACCGTGCAGCATGTTGCCGTTACCGTCCTCCCGACCGGTTTGCAGACACGTGTTCTGCCACTTTTTCCAATCCGATCATAGTGCCGGGCGCATGTCCATTCGCCTTGCGACTAGGGTCCTGACCCTACTCGCAACCCCGATTATGAACCCGTTTGCAACAGGTTGAAACCAATCAACTTTGGTGAAGTCTAGTTCACATCGTTTCATGCAAAAACGGGCTGCATTCGCGTTATGGTGTGACGGGAATGAGCTGAGAGGAAGAAACGGTGTCCGACTTGATGCAGCGCCTGAGCACAGGTGCGCGAAACACGCCCGAAAGCGGGATCATTGAAATTTTCAATGCCGCGTCGGGTCACGAGGCACTGATCCCGCTCTGGGCGGGGGAAGGGGACCTGCCGACCCCCGACTTCATCAACCGGGCCGTCAAGGCGTCGCTTGACAGGGGCGAGACCTTTTACACCTATCAACGCGGTATCCCGGAACTGCGCGAGGCCCTGGCCGTCTACCACGGTGAAATCTATGGCCGCCCGTTTTCCCCGGAGCGCTTTTTTGTTACCGGTTCCGGCATGCAGGCGATCCAGCTTGCCGTTCAGGCCATCTCGGACGCCGGACAGGAAATCATCGTGCCGTCCCCGTCCTGGCCCAACATTTCCGCGTCCGTCGAGATACATGGTGCGAAGTCGGTGTTCGTACCCATGCGCGAGGCAAACGGCGGATGGGAATTGCACCTGGAGGATGTCGAAGCCGCGATCACGCCCCAAACAGCTGCGATCTTCCTCAATTCGCCGAGCAATCCGACAGGTTGGGTCGCCGATCTGGACCTGTTGAGGGCCTGTCTCGATCTCGCCCGCCAACATGGCCTCTGGATCATTGCCGACGAAATCTACGCCCTCTACTATTACGGCAACACAGCCAGGTCGCCGTCATTCTATGACATTGCCGAAGATGATGATCAGATCATTTTCGTGAATTCCTTTTCAAAGAACTGGGCCATGACGGGGTGGCGCGTCGGCTGGATGTCGGCCCCGCCCGCCATCGGTCAGGTTATTGAAAATCTGGTGCAATATTCCACCTCCGGCGTTCCGGCGTTCTTGCAGCACGGGGCCCTTGCCGCTTTGAGCGAAGGCCGGGAATTCCTCGAATCGCAGATCGCGCGGGCGCGTGACGGGCGGAGTGTTGTCGTGAGCGGGTTGCGGGAGAGCGGACGAATCAGCGTAGCGCCGCCTGAAGGGGCGTTCTATCTCTTCTTCTCGGTCGACGGTGTTGATGACACGCGCCGTTTTGCGCTCGACCTGGTGCGCCAGACGGGCGTGGGCCTCGCGCCCGGAACCGCGTTCGGTCCGGGTGGCGAGCGGTTCCTGCGTCTGTGTTATGCCCGCAAGCGCGCGCATCTCGAAGAAGCCGTCCGGCGAATTAATGCTTGGCTTCCAGCGTTTTAGATTTGCGACGGGTTGCTGGTCTACGTGAAACCCCTTAACCTTGAATGGATGTGATTTCCATGTGGGTTGAGGGATGGCAGACGAGTTTCTAATTGATCGGGATGCGGAAACCGCTGCGGTGTCGGACGCGCGGCTGTCGAGCGTGTTCGACACGGCGGTCGACGGCATCATCGTGATCAATGAACGGGGTCTCGTTCTGGCCTACAACAAGGCCTGCGAGCGCCTGTTCGGATACGAAGCTGCTGATCTGCTGGGACGCAATGTCAACAAGATCATGCCGCAGGACTATGCGCACGCTCATGATCAATATGTCCGAAACTACATTGATACGGGCGAAAAGAAGATCATCGGCATTGGCCGGGAGGTCAAGGCGCAGCACAAGGACGGAACCGTATTCCCGATCGAGTTGTCGGTCGGCGAGGCGGACACACCCTATGGCCGTCAGTTCATCGGCATACTTCGGGACCTGAGATCAAGGAAGATCATCGAGGAACGTCTGGCAAAGGCACAGGCGCAGCTTCTTCACATGACCCGCCTCAGTGCGCTGGACGAAATGGGTGCCGCGATCGCGCATGAACTCAATCAGCCGCTGACCGCGGTTCTGCTCTATCTCCAGTCCGTCTCCAGAAAGGCCAGGAACGACGGCACGATGGATCCACAGCTTCTTTCGGTGATTGAAAAGGCCGAGCGGGAGGCTGAACGGGCAGGTGAAATCATCCAGCGCATGCGCCAGCTTGTGGAGAAGAAAGCGCCGGAGCGGCAGACGCTCGATGTGGAGGACGTCGTGCAATCCTGCATGGAGATGGCGGAACTCGGCAACGGCGAAACGCGAACATTCCTGTCGTCCAGCGTCGAACCCGGCTTGCCCCCGCTGCAGGCTGATCCGGTCCAGATCCGCCAGATTCTGATAAATCTTTTGCGCAATGCGCGCGAAGCCGTCGCCGATCAGCACGAAAAGCGCGTGCATCTGTCGGTCAGCCTGAATGGGGACCTGCTCGAATTCAGGGTGTCCGACAACGGACCGGGCGTGCCCGCCGAACTTGTGGAGGGACTGTTCCGGGCATTCACCGGTGCGAAGCACAAGGGGGTCGGTCTCGGGTTGGCGATATCGCGTTCCATTGCGCAAAACCACGGTGGAGATCTGAAGTTGGAGACCTTATCCGACGAAAGTGGGGCTTCGTTTCTGTTGACCTTGCCGGTTCACCCGCGCGAAGAAGCAACGGACAAGGATCTTTAACGGGCGACAAGACCAAAGAAGCAAGGACGGAAACAAATGGAAGCTGGCGCAGAGGCCGTTTACATCGTTGATGATGACCCCGCGGTGCGAGATGCGCTGTCTGTCCTGTTCAACATGGAAGGCTACGTTGTCGAAACCTTCTCGGACGGAGACACATTCGTGCAGTCCGCCAGTAAATCAGTTCCCGCCTGTGTCATGCTTGATGTTCACATGCCGGGGCGTTCCGGCATCGAGATCCTCAAGGCTCTGAACGCCGAGCACTATCCCGCTCCGATTTTCATCATTTCCGGACAGGGCGACATACCCATGGCGGTCGAGGCGATCCGCAACGGCGCTTTCGACTTCATCGAAAAACCGTTTTCCGCCGAGACGGTGCTTGAGCGTGTGAAGGAAGCGGTTGCCGCGATGAGGCAGCGGCAGGATGTCGATACGTCCCAGACGTTCGAGGGTGCGGAGCTTCTGACGCGCAGGGAACTGGAAGTCCTGAAGGAAATCACGGAAGGGGCATCGAACAAGGAAGCCGGCAGGACGCTTGGTATCAGTCCCAGAACCGTCGAGGTTCACCGCGCGCGGATCATGGAAAAGCTCAGTGCGCGCAACGCGGCCGATCTGGTACGGATCGTCCTGGGGCATCCAACGGCGGGCTAGTTCGAAAACCTTCCGTCCGTTCACGCAAGTTTTTATCGGTAAACGTATTTCTGCGTACATTCGCAGCTCAATTTGTCGCGTATGTTTCTAGGTGATTTTGGCAATGTCGCCTGAGTCACCGGAAACACGCGTTTGGTTGTTCACATAATCGAGGATGATGAAGCTGTTGCCGATGCGCTGACGATTGCGCTCGAACTTCTGAATCATCGCGCCCGGACCTATTTTGACGGTGAAACCTTCATGGCGGAAGCGGACTTGTCTTCCGGCCACTGGGTTATCGTGGACCTCGGTCTGCCTGGAATAAGTGGCGCTGAAATCGTCAGAAAACTGAACGACCTTGCGGCGCCGCCCAGGATCATAGCGATTTCCGGCAAGTCGCGGATAAAGATCGCTCGCCAGGTCAGCGAATTCGATGGGCTCAAGGTTCTACGCAAGCCGCTGTCCATCGACATGCTGACAGCCGCGATGGCCTGAGGCCCGGCGCGCCTACGCATTTTCCTTGATCCGACCTGATGTAAGAGCTGGCTGCGGCCTTTTGCCATATGTAGTTTCTCTTACGCAGTCGACCGAATTCCTACAATAGATTCCTCGCTTTAGAGTTATGCCTGCAAGTTGCGAAACGTCGGACGGGGCGTTTCGCCGGCAGGGGAACTTCCTTGTTTCATCGGTTTTGAGGGCGGCTCCGCCTGAAAGGAAACAGGACCTGCCGGGGTTGGCTAGGCCGCGCAAGAATGCGCGAAGGAGGGAAAAATGGCATATTTCGAAGCAGGTGTTGCAGGTCACGGTGCTGGTGCGCGCGCGGGTGTCGCGACACCGTTGCACGCCACGCAGGCAGGTTTCGCCGATGTTGGCGGCAAGGCAAGCGAATATGACACCCATGCCGTCGTCTACTACGAGGGAGACCCCGCAAGGCGTCTTTACGAACTGGTTCGCGGCTCCCTCATGCTCTACAAGCTTCTTCCGGACGGACGCAGACAGGTTGTCGAGGTTCTGCGTCCCGGAGACATCTTCGGGCTCGCGAACGGCGACGAGCATGACTGCACCGCCGAGACACTGACCAAGTCGCTGGTCCAGGAAATCGATCTCAGGAAAGTTGAAGCTTCCGAAGAACTTCAGAAAAGCCTGACAAGATGCCTGACCAACCAGATGCGTGCGCTTCACGAGCATGCGGTGCTGCTCGGCCGCAAGTCTGCAGTTGAGCGGGTGGCCAGTTTCCTGATGCACATGGTGCCCGATCGTGGCGGCGCCGGCTGTGTCGGCCCGGTCGACGAGGACGACGACGGCTTTGACCTTCAACTCCACATGACCCGCCAGGAAATCGCCGACTATCTCGGCCTGACGATCGAAACGGTCAGCCGCGTGGTTTCGGAACTGAAGCGGCGCGGGGTCATCCGGGTCGACAAGGCGGACAAGATCCACCTCAACAAGGTCTGCGGCCTGTGCCGCATGACGGGCATGCATTGACGCCTCCCACCTCCCGAACTCAAGGGCCGCGCATCGTCGCGGCCTTTTTTTGTCTGCGATCCACGGGATTTCGGGCGGCAAGGAAAGTCTTCGTTAGGCATGTTCACCGTTTCAGGCTGCCTTAAGGGCACCTTCGGCGGCGACCCGCTTCTTTTTTAACAGGTGAAGCTGCATATAAACGCCGGCTTTTTGCAATCAGGGCGCGGTGGCAATGCAGATCAATTCTCTCAGATTTGTTCAGGAGCGAAATCCTGAAGGGGGCGCTCACAAGCGCTACCACGTGCTTGCAGACGAAACCGAATTTGTCCGCCTTGATCTGACGAAAAGGACGATCGGCAAACCGGTGGACATGGTCAATCTGCTTGATCGGTCGATCCGGACACTGACACCGGAAAGGAAGCTCCTGTGCAGACAATGGCATCTTGCCGGCGGGGATCCGGGCGAGGATGGACAGATCGCGGCCAGGGGATCTGACGTGTGGCTCGTGCAGGACGCAGCTCAAGCGGAGCTTTTCAGGGTCGTCGACCCTCGCAAGCTGGCCGCAAAAACGCTTGAAACCATGCTGGGAAGCTGGCCGGACAGCTATGCCATCGTTTCAGGGGACGAATGTGTCGGTATCATCCGGCGCGCGTTGAAACCCGGCGAAGCGGAACCGGTGAACCGCTTCCAGAAACTTGCCGGTCTGTTCAAGGACCGGGATTGGGCTCTGGAACTCAGCCAGCCGGTCCCTTTGCAGTCTGCCTATCGCATGATCGCTTCGGTTCTGCTTCTGATCGAAGTGACGGTCAGCGGCGCACGCGCCGGCTGAAGATCTTTGACGTTCAGTCAGACGGCGGCCGAGTGCCGCGCCTTTCCGCTCGCCTGGCTGTCGGCCAGATAGGCATCGAACGCCGCTGCCGCCAGCCGGACGTAAGGCCGCCCTGCCTCCGTCACGCTGACCCGGGCCTGATCGTCCCCGTTCAGATCCAGGGTCACGAGCCCGTCGGCCACGAGATCCTCGAGACCGTCGAACGCGTCGCTGACATTTCTGATGGACAGCCCGTGGCTCGCGCAGACCGGGCCGAGGTCACACGCGTAGTTGGTCATCAGGTCCTCGATAATGTGGCCCCGCAATCTGTCATCGGCGCTCAGCGCAAGCCCTTTTGACAACGGCAGCTTTCCGGCAAGGATGCTCCGGCGCCAATTGCCGACATCTGGCATGTTCTGAACGAACCCGCCGGTCAGCTTGCCGATCGAGGAGACGCCGAACCCGATGAGCTGTTCGCCCTGATCGGTGGTGTACCCCTGGAAGTTCCGTTTCAGCGATCCGTCGGAAAGGGCGACGGCCATGCTGTCATCGGCGCGCGCAAAATGGTCCAGGCCGATCGCAACGTAACCGGCGTTCAACAATTCACGCCTTGCCAGGTTGGCCAGTTCAAGCCGCTCGGCCGCAGACGGCAGGCGTGTCTCGTCGATCAGCCGCTGATGTTTGCGCATCCACGGAACATGGGCATAGCCGAACAGTGCGATCCGGCCCGGTGCAAGTTCCAGTGTTTTCTCGATCGTATCGCGGATTGTCTGAGGCGACTGTTCCGGCAAGCCGTACATGAGATCGAAATTGAGGGCGTCCAGTCCCGCGGATCTCAGAAATTCCGATGCCCGTGCAACGGTCTCATAGGGCTGGACGCGGCCGATTGCCTGTTGAACGGCAGGATCGAAATCCTGGACGCCGAGACTGGCGCGGTTGATCCCGATCATCGCCAGCGTTTCGGCAAGGTCCGCAGTTACGAGCCGTGGATCGAGTTCGATCGCGTGTTCAAGATCGGGCGACAGGTCGAACAAGACGCGCATCAGGCCCGTCACGTCGACAAGGCTCTCCCGCGAGAGCAGGCTCGGGGTCCCACCGCCCCAGTGGATGTGGCGAACCGGCCCGGCGTTTTTCAGATGTTCTGCGACCAGGCCGATCTCCTGTGCCAATGTCGCAGCATAGACTTTCAGCGGCGCATCCTTGCGCGTCGCCTTCGTGTGGCAGCCGCAATAATGACAAAGCTCCCGGCAATAGGGCACGTGCAGATAGAGCGACAGGCTGTCTTGCCGTGTGATCGCGGACAGCCAGTCGGCATAGGTGCCCTCGGTCACGCCGCTGTGGAAATGCGGGGCTGTGGGATAGCTGGTGTAACGCGGAACGTTGCGCAGCGCATAGGAAAGCGGGTCATTGGTCATGAGCCCATCATTCCGGCTAACCTCGGCGGGAGCCTTGATATTGCTCAACCCGGTGGTCTGAATCTGGAGAAACAATGTGATTGCAAGCGCGGAAGAGACACTTGGCCCTGCCGGGCAGGGCGTTTACAGGCTGCATGGTGCCCCCGACAATGCGAATTTCGTCGTCCGGATGGTCCTCGAGGAGCTCGGCGCACGCTACGAATTCGTCTCCGTTGACAGGGCTGCGGGCGAGCAGAAGTCGGACGAGTACCGGAAGCTCAATCCGCAGGGGTTGATCCCCGTGCTGGAAGTGCCGGGGCAGGACGCGGTGACATTTGAAACCGGAGCCATCCTCCTGATGCTTTCGGAGCGGCATCGCTCTCTCGCTCCCGCACTGGATACGCCCGGGCGCGGCAGGTTCCTGAAGTGGCTGTTCTTTCTCTCCAACACACTGCATGCGGATCTGCGCATCTCCTTCAAGCCGCACCGCTACATGCCCGACAAAGCGTGCATGCCTGGTCTCAACGCGGCGCTCCGGAGCCGTATCGATGCAAGTTTTTCCCTGCTGGAGCAGGAGCTTGAAGCATGCGGGGGACCGTTCCTGCTGGGCGCGGGTCTCAGCTGTCTCGATTTCTACCTGGCAGCCTGCGCGCGCTGGGCGCAGATCTATGGCACATGCGGGGTTTGGCCGGCTGACCGCTGTCCCCGGTTATTCAGGCTCCTGGAGGAACTGGAAGCCAGACCTTCGGTTCAAAGGGCGTGCCAGCTTGAGCTGATCGATGGTGCGCCCTTCACGGCGCCGACGCCGGTGGCGTTCGCGCGGGAGAAATGATCGGAAAAAGACTTTATGTTGATCGATGCAATCAATCATGACGATGATAATCAACCAATATATTAGCCGGTACCGTATTGGCTCGAACCGCATACGGACCCTATGATTACAGCGATGACAAACTCGACCGTGGCAAAACTCCTGCTGACGATCCTGCTCGCGGCAGGTGGCGGCGTTACTTTCTTTGTGCTCGGATTGCCCGCCGCGTGGCTGTCCGGGGCCATGGTCTTTGTCGCGGTCGCAACGCTTGCAGGCGCTCCGACCGTCATGCCGGACCGGCTGCGCGATGCCCTGTTCGTCGTGATCGGCGTATCGATGGGCGCCGGAGTGCGTCCGGACGTCGTGGAACGGATCGGGGACTGGCCGGTCTCCATGGCGCTTCTGCTCGTTGTCGTCGTCTGCGTCACGTTCGCCGGCTACGCGGTTCTTCATTTCGGGGCCAAGTGGTCGCGGGAAACGGCCTTTTTCGGGGCGATCCCGGGCGCGCTCAACTACGTGATCGCACTGGCGACCGACCGGGGGGCGGACCTGCCCCGGATCGCGTCGAGCCAGTCGCTCCGGCTTTTCGTGCTCGTGGCGATCCTGCCTTTCGCGGTGGTCTCGACCAGCGGAACACTGGAGGGCGAGGGGGGCGCAATCGTCGTGTCCACCTGGTTTGAGATCCTCATCGGCCTGCCGCTTTGCCTGCTTGCCAGCCTGATCGCGCAGAAGCTCAATGTGCCTGGTGGTCTGATGACCGGAGCCTTTTTCATGAGCGCCGGCCTGAACGCATCCGGGGCCTGGACGCTGGTCCTGCCGGCCTATCTCGTCGTGCCCTGTTTCGTGATGATGGGTGCGATGATCGGATGCCGCTTCGCCAACATGACGGTCCGCCAGTTCGTCAGCGTTCTCGGCGCCTCGATCGCGGCCTTTAGCGCCGCCTTCCTGATGTCCATCCTGGGCGCCTGGATCGTATCCTCGCTGGTGGACATTCCCTTCGGGCAGGCTCTTCTCGCCTATGCGCCGGGCGGCCTTGAGGTCATGACGTTGCTGGCGTTCATGCTCGATCTGGATCCGGCCTTCGTTGCCGCTCACCAGATTGCCAGGTTCACCGGGATGGTGCTGCTGCTGCCGCTGATCACGGCGCTCGTTCTGGGAAAAAGTTCCAGGTAGGAATCAGAAAGCCGGGGGCAGGGCCCCCGGCTTCCCGGTGGTGTTCCGTTGCTCGGCTCAGGCTGCGGGAGCTAGCGCGCGTTCTTCGAGCTGCATTCTCAGATCGGCAATGTGATCGAGGTTCAGCGGGAATTGCAGCGTCGTGGTGTCGCCCTCGCTGACCGCGACACGCGCCTCGATCGGCCTTGACAGTTCTGCGCACTCGAAGGTGACGCGTGTGCCGGGCACAACATCTATCCGCACATTGACGAGGCAGTTGGCCGACGAGATCTTCACTGCGCTTGCCGCGACCTGCTTGTCACCGATCGTCAGTGTCGCGGGCCAGTGGACGTCATAGATCCGGTAGGTCTCGTCGTCGCCGCGGTTGCCGATCGCGTCGAGGAAGGTTTCCACTTCGTCGCCCAAGAGTACAGCCTCGTCATAGACGACCGAGCTGCCGTCCTTCACCAGTTTGGAGGAATTGGCGGTGTCCTCCGAATTCTGGCGCATCACCGAAACGCTGTCGCGCACGCGTGCCGCGCTGCTGGACACTGTTTCCATGCTGCGCGCGATTTCGGACGTCGCGCTTTCCTGCTGGGTGACTGAGGAGGCGATGCTGGTGGCGACATCATTGATCTCGCGGACCGTGCCATAGATCTCGCCGATGGATTGCTCGGCGCTCTGTGCCGTGCGCTGGACCGCGCCGACCTGGTTGCTGATCTCACCGGTGGCCCGGGAGGTTTGTGCCGCGAGTTCCTTGACTTCCGAGGCAACCACCGCGAAGCCCTTGCCGGCTTCCCCGGCGCGCGCCGCCTCGATCGTCGCGTTGAGCGCGAGCAGGTTGGTCTGATCGGCGATTTCGCGGATCAGGTCGACAACGCTCGTGATCTGGTCGGACGCGGTGACGAGTTCGGTGAAGTTGGACTTCGTCTCTTCCGCCCGGTCCGAGGCCCTGGCCGCGATTTCCGCAGAGTGATCCGCATTGCGCCGGATCTCCTGAATGGAGGAAATCAGTTCTTCCGCCGCCGAGGAAACGGTTGCCACCATCGAGGACGTGTCGCTGGCTTCCTTGTCGAGCACCGTCGCCTGGTTGGTCGAGTTGTCCGATGTCTGCGTCAGCGTTTCCGCGGTCTCCGACATTTCCGTCGAGGACTGGGACATGCGCTTGAAGATGCCGCGAATGGTGTTGCCGAAGATGCCGATCATCTGATCCAGCTCGTCGCGCCGGCGGTTGGTGGTTTCGCGATTCTTTTCCTGCTGCTCGCGCATCGTCTGGCGTTCGACAAGACCGTCGCGGAACACCATGACCGCGCGGGTCATCTCGGCGATTTCGTCTTTGCCTTTGATTGCCGCGATCTCGGTCTCCAGACGATTGTGGGACAGATCATCCATCGTTTTTGCAAGCCCGTTGATCGGCCGGCTGATCATCCGTCCGAGCATCAGGGCCGCGGCGAGACCGATGACAAATCCGATCGCGGTTCCGCCGACCGAGAACAGGATCGAGCTCGCCGTCTGCGCATGCACCTTGGCTTCCAGCTTGTGCTCTGCATCGATCGCCAGTTGCTTGATCGCGGCAAGGTCGTCGGCAACGATCTTCGCTTCGGCGAACAAGACATCGTGTTCCAGGTGCCGGATATCCTTTTCAAGCGTCCGGAACTCGTTGAGAGCGCTTACATAGACCTCAATCTGCTTGAGCGCATCGTCGACCAGTTGCTTGTCCTCGCCGTCGAGCTTGGCCATGGCGTCGCTGGTCAGGTCCTTCTTGACCCGGTCGATCTCCGAAAGTGCATAGTCGAGTTCGCTTTCCATTCCGGAATAGATGAACCGGTTGGCGTGGTCACGGGCGATCAGAAGGTGGATCACGGCGTCCGTGACGAGTTCGACGGTCTCCGACGGCTTGCCGTTCTTGGAGTCCTGCTCCTGCTTGTGCTTGAACACCGTCACGATCTCGTCTTGGAGCTTGTCGCCGGCCTTGTGCAGGCTGTTGTCGACAATATCCCTTTGAAGCGCGCGCTCATGCGCGACCTTCTGGAAGTTCTTCCAGTAGATCTCGACATGCTTCCGGGCATCTTCGAGCCGCTCGATCTCTTCCGGCACATGCAGTTTCTTGATCTTCTCGTCGATCAGCGTCAGCACGTTCGTGTGCGCGGCGTCGACCGCCTGAAGCTTGTCATCTGATGAATTCTCGACGAATTCGATCGCCTTGATCTCCATTTGGGAGAAGGCTTGGGTGACGTCTGTCGCGGCGGCAAGCGCATTGCCGTGTTCGGTGAATTCGGTGAATTCCTGATCCAGTGTGTGGAACATCATAGCGGATTTTCCGCCGAGAAAGAGCATCAGGACAAGCAATGCACCGAAGGCGAGCAGAAGCTTCTGCGTCAGCCGCATATTGTAAAACCAGGCCACGATTTTCCCCTCCGAAAGCGTGGTTGAAAAAAGATCAGTTCGAGGTGAGCTCGCTCACCGTCTCGATCAGGACATCGTTCGTGAAGGGTTTCTTCAGAACCGCGTCCGCCCGGGTCGAGGAAAGCTGCAGGGCATTGTCGGCCGGAATGCCGGCACCGCCGCCGGACATGGCGATCACCTTCGGAGCCGTCGTTTTCGTCTTCAACTCGAACACAACATCGGTTCCGTCCGAAGCCGGCATCATGATATCCGTGATGACGAGATCGAACTGCCGCGACGAGGCAATCTCCAGTCCCTTGTTGCCGTCATCGGCTTCGACGACGTCATGACCGGCTTTGCGAAGCGTTGCTGCGATGGCATGCCGAACCGGCTGCATATCGTCAATCAGTAGTATGTGGCACATAGTTCGGTATCTCCCAGATCTACCGAACTACAACCCTACGTAATTGTCGGTATATCTATAGTAAACATACAACCTCGGCCGTCACCACTAGGTTGTAATAGGCCCTCTGCAACTATTATTTTTCCATCAACTTTATTAATAATTTGCAAAGCGACAGAAAGTCCAAGACCAGTGCTATTTTTACTGATGCTATTTGAGTAAAAAGGATCGAATACTTTATGTCTCAGCCCAAATGGAATGCCTGGTCCATTATCAGCAATCGAGATTTGCGCCTTTGAACCTTCAAGTTCTGCGAGTTCTATACGTATTGTCCCGGAATGCTTGGTCGCCTGGGAGGCGTTTGTGACGATATTGATGATTACTTGTGCAAACATGGTTTCACTGATCGGAATGTTCAGATCCTTTGGAACGTTCCTGAAACCGGTTTCAATAGTGACTGTCGGTGGCAGCATCAGGCGCACGAGTTCGACTGCGCGGATGAGAGCGTCGGGGAGGGTCGTTACACCTGATTCGTCTTCGAACCGGCCTCTGGACAGGCCCAGCAGGTTGTTTGACAGCTCCGCAGCCTGCGTTGCGCTGTAATGCGCCATCTCCAGGTCGGTCCGGATACCGGGGTCGGAAATGTCGGGCAGGTGCAGCGAGATCAGGCTGGTGACGGGATGCAGCAGATTGTTGAGCTGATGGGCGAGCGCACCGGACGCGGTTCCGAGCGCCTCCAGACGGTTTCGCGAGATTTCACTCTCCGCCCTCAGACGCTCCTCGGTGATATCCCGCTGGATTCCCAGATAGGCGGAGAGGGCCCCGTTTGCATCGAAGATCGGCGCCATGCGCAGGGAATTGAGAAAGGGTTCGCCGGTCTTGCGGTAATTGAGCAGAACCACATCAATCGGCTCCCGGTCGGCGATCGCCTTCCGGATCCGGGCGACATCGTCGGCGCTGGTCTCCTCGCCCTGCAGGAACCGGCAGTTCCGCCCCAGCGCTTCCTCAGCGGCATACCCGGTGGTTCTTTGAAAAGACGGATTGACGTACGTGAGCGGCAGGTCGGGCTGGTGCGCATCCGAAACACTGACCGTGTCGGGCGAGCCTTCCAGCAGGGATTTGAGAAGATCGGGTGATGTCCCCGCGATCTTTTCAAGAGCGGCGTAGCCCTGGTCCATGCGGCCTTGCATTTCAGTCTCCCCCACGAAGCGCTGACTGCTCAATGAAGCAAGCGTAGGCGGAGAAGCAGAAAAACGGAAGAGCGCAGAGCGAGTGTTCCCCACAGGAAACAACGCCCGTTTGTCTCTTCCGAAATCCGCACAATGTCGTGTTGGCGTCCAGAACGCACGCGGCGCGCTCAGGTCCGGACGAAGTGCAGCGCTGCGAATTCCTGCCGCCAGGCGGACACTCTTGCCGCCATCGCCTCTGGGTCGTTGGCACGCAAGGCCTCGGCGATCAGGCCGGCAAGGCGCGGCATGTCGGCGGAGGTCATGCCCCAGCGCACCAGTTCCGGCGTGCCGATCCGCAATCCGTTCATGTCCCCGTCGACCGGCGCGCCCGGCAGCCCGATGCCGCAGGCAAGGAATCCGGCCTTGCGCAGTTTCTTCGACGCGGTCTGCCCGCCACCGAAGGCCGCCGCTTCCACTGCGAATTGGTGCGACGCTGTTATCCCCTTCGATGTTTCGAACACCGGGATGCCTTCAGCTGCAAGGGCGCGTGCAAGCGCCTGGGCAGACGCCACCATTTCCTGGGCATAGCCGGCGCCGAAGTCCCGCCAGTCCAGCAGCGAGACGGCAAGCGCAGCGGATTTGGCGACATCGAAATTGGCCGTCAGGCCGGGAAAGGCGATTGCGTCCAGTTTCCGGGCAAGGTCCGGATCGTTGGTGACAATTAGCCCGCCTGCGGGGCCGCCCAGGCTCTTGTAGGTGCTCATCGTCATCAGGTGCGCACCCTCGGCAAGCGGGTCGGAAAAGACACCGCCGGCGATCATGCCGCACTGGTGCGCCGCATCGAAAAGAACGTACGCACCGACCTCGTCGGCGATTGCCCGGATGCTTGACACCGGATGCGGGAAGAGATTTAGGCTCATGCCGATGGTGATCAGTTTCGGCTTGAACCGGTGTGCCATGTCGCGCAGGCCTGCCAGGTCGATGGTGTAGCCGTCGGCATCCACCGGGGCTTCGTGAATTTCGAGACCGTAGAGCCCGGCGCATCCCGGTTCATGGTGCGTGACGTGGCCGCCGACGGATGCGGGCGGCGCGATTATAACATCGCCGGGTTTGGTGGTCGCCATGAAGGCATAAAGGTTGCCGAGCGCGCCGGACGCGACCCGGATTTCGGCATGTTGCGCGTTGAAGATCTCGCAGGCGAGATCCGCCGCGATCACCTCGATCTCCTCGATCGCTTCAAGGCCCATCTCGTACTTGTCGCCCGGATACCCGAGCGAAGGTCGCGAGCCGAGGCCGCTGGCCAGAAGCGCTTCCGCTTTCGGGTTCATCACATTGGTTGCCGGATTGAGGTTGAAGCAGTCCCGCTCGTGGATCTTCCGGTTTTCATCCACCAGATGATCGATGCGGCCGGCGATCAGATCCGAGCTCAGCCCGCGCGTTGCCGTGCTGATCCCGTCGATCCTTGTTGCCACGTCCTGCGGCAGCCATGGCTTGAGTTCGTGTACTGACATTGAAGATCCTCCAAGCGTGTTGATCCCAGAGTGCGCGTCCGCTTGCAAATTCGCAAACGAGATTTTAGAAAAATAAGGGCTAGAAAAAATAGGTCATTTTATGCCGGTTGCTCCACCGACACCCCGCATTCCCTCGCTCAACGCGTTGCGCGCCTTCGAAGCCGCAGCGCGCCTTGGGGGATTCGCGCTTGCTGCTGCGGAACTCGGTGTGACGCCTGGCGCGGTTGCCGCGCAGATCAAGTCGCTGGAGGAGGAACTCGGTGCACCGCTTTTTGTGCGGGGCGCGCGCGGCGTCGTGCTCACGCCGCTCGGTCAGCGGGCCTTGCCGGGATTTGTCGACGTCTTCGATCGTCTGGCCACAGCTGTGCATGAACTCCGGCAGGATGCAGCGCCCCACAAGGTCCGTATCGCGGCGCTTCCTGCTCTGGCGCAGCTCTGGCTCGCTCCTCGGCTGCCTCTGTTGCGCCAGATCCTTCCTGATATCGACGTCTCCGTCACGGCTCTCGAAACGCCCCCCAATCTCAAGCGTGTGCCGTTCGATATCTGCCTGTTTTATGGCGACGGCAGGAGCGGGCGGCAGGTCTGGACTGAAACCGACGAGCTGCTTCCGGTCTGTACGCCGGAAATCGCCAAAAAGCTGACCCATCCGCGCGATCTGAAACATGCGGTGTGCCTGACGGACACGGCCTGGGAGAGCGACTGGTCCGACTGGGCGGCCTCGGCAATGCCGGGAGAGGACTTCGTGCCGAAAGGGCCGGCCTATTCGCTCTACGCGGTCGCCCTGGAGGAAGCGCTGAACGGGGCGGGGGTGCTGATGGCACACAAGGCACTTGTTGAAGCGCATCTGCACAACGGCGATCTTGTGGCGCCGTTCACGCAGCCGGTGCCCCTGCCGCGGAAAATCTGCATCTGGATTCAGCCGGGAACCGCAAATCCCGACATTCTGGAAACGGTCATCGAAACCCTGACAGACACGCGTTCCTGAAGCCGGTCCGCCGGTGCTGGGCATCGGATGAGCGGTACAGGCGTTTGCCTTCGGAAGGCCCTGTACGCAAAACTACGATTGCGACAACGTGCCTGCGCCGTGCGACATT
This sequence comes from Roseibium sp., assembly GCF_965232425.1. GTDB lineage: Bacteria > Pseudomonadota > Alphaproteobacteria > Rhizobiales > Stappiaceae > Roseibium. The sequence continues at coordinate 588,281 of NZ_OZ246971.1, read as the reverse complement.
GTGCGGGCAATTTTCACATCTTCGAATGCCGTAAGACCCCTCTTGATATGAATCAACGCGGCTCGTTGGGAGTCGTGCGCATGGTCGTCCCATCGTTGGCACCTTGCATGGATTCTAAGAACTGGGGCGCTGAAATGGCACAAAAAAGGACCGGTTTGGTCTCGCTCGAGGAGGGGGGATTCGCCATCTTCCTCGTGCTGCTTGCATTCGCTTGCATAATTATTGCAGGCAAAACCTTTGATCAGGTCATGGCTTTTCACGCTGGCTTGGGCGCATTGCTCGCCGCAGTCAGTGTCTTCCTGATCTTCAAGAACTTCTTCGACGACGGCGGCGAACCGATCCCGGCCGAAATCGACGGAAAACCGAACTACAACATGGGGCCGGTCAAGTTCGGAACCATCGCGGCAATGTTCTGGGGGCTGGCCGGGTTCACCGTCGGTCTCGTGATCGCGTTGCAGCTGGCATGGCCGGCATTGAACTTCGATCTTCCCTGGACGAATTTCGGCCGCCTGCGTCCCCTGCACACCTCCGCGGTGATCTTCGCCTTCGGCGGTAACGTGCTGCTGGCGACATCGATGTATGTGGTCCAGCGGACCTGCCGCGTGCGCATGCCGGGCAAGATTCTGCCCTGGTTCGTCATCCTCGGCTACAACGTGTTCATCCTCATCGCGGGAACGGGCTATCTGCTCGGCGTCACCCAGAGCAAGGAATACGCGGAGCCCGAGTGGTACGCCGATCTCTGGCTGACCATCGTCTGGGTCATGTATCTGCTCCTGTTCCTGGGCACGCTCTGGAAGCGCAAGGAACCGCACATCTATGTGGCCAACTGGTTCTACCTGGCGTTCATCGTCACCATCGCCATGCTGCACATCACCAACAACCTGACCATCCCGGTCTCGATCTATTCGACCAAGTCCTACATCGTCTGGTCGGGTGTTCAGGACGCGATGGTTCAGTGGTGGTATGGCCACAACGCGGTGGGCTTCTTCCTGACCGCGGGCTTCCTGGCGATCATGTACTACTTCATTCCGAAGCAGGCCGATCGTCCGGTTTACTCCTACCGTCTGTCGATCGTGCACTTCTGGGCGCTGATCTTCATCTACATCTGGGCCGGTCCGCACCATCTGCACTACACGGCATTGCCGCAATGGGCGTCGACGCTCGGTGCGACCTTCTCGATCATCCTGTGGATGCCGTCCTGGGGTGGCATGATCAACGGCCTGATGACGCTGTCCGGTGCCTGGGACAAGCTCAGGACCGATCCGGTCCTGCGCATGATGGTCGTCTCTGTCGCCTTCTACGGCATGTCGACCTTCGAAGGTCCGCTGATGAGCCTGCGCTCCGTCAACTCGCTGTCGCACTACACTGACTGGACAATCGGTCACGTGCATTCAGGTGCGCTTGGCTGGGTCGGATACATCTCCTTCGGTGCGATCTACTGCCTGGTACCATGGCTGTGGAACAAGAGGGGCCTCTATTCGCTGAAACTGGTGAACTGGCACTTCTGGCTCTCGACACTTGGGATCGTTCTCTACATCACCGCAATGTGGGTGTCCGGCATCATGCAGGGCCTGATGTGGCGCGCCTACGACAGCCTCGGCTTCCTGGAGTACTCCTTCGTGGAAACCGTGGAGGCGATGCATCCCTTCTACATCATCCGTGCTCTCGGTGGTGCGCTCTTCGTGGTTGGCGCCGTGATCATGGCCTACAATCTCTGGATGACTGTCCGTCATGGTGAGGCTGAAGAAGCCGACACCACGCCGGTCGGCTCCCTGGCTCCGGCCGAATAAGGGAGGGACACTGAATGTCTGCATGGAAAAAACATGAAGTCTTCGAGAAGAACTCCTTCGTTCTTCTCGTCGGAATCCTGGTCGCGGTCGCCATTGGCGGCCTGGTCGAAATCGCGCCTCTTTTCTACCTGAAGAGCACGATCGAGAAGACCGAAGGCATGCGGCCCTATACGCCGCTGGAACTGGCCGGACGCGACGTCTACATCCGTGAGGGCTGTTATCTGTGTCATTCGCAGATGATCCGCCCCATGCGGGACGAGCTGGAGCGCTACGGTCACTTCTCGCTCGCTGCGGAAAGCATGTATGATCATCCGTTCCAGTGGGGATCGAAACGGACTGGACCGGACCTGGCGCGTGTCGGCGGAAAATACTCCGACGACTGGCACGTCGAACACTTGGTCGATCCGCGCTCGCTGGTGCCTGCTTCCATCATGCCGGGCTATCCGTTCCTGGCGAAAACCGGGTGAACGCCCGGGACATCAAGGCTCATCTTTCCGCCAATGCGATCGTCGGTGTTCCCTATACCGAGGAGCAGATCGAGAATGCGGCATCTGACCTTCTGGGCCAGGCCATGCCGGACTCCGACGCGGCCTACGACTTCGAGGAACGCTGGCCGAACGCCAAGGTCCGGGACTTCGACGGCAATCCGAGGGAAGTCACCGAGATGGATGCACTCGTCGCCTATCTGCAGGTGCTCGGCACCATGGTCGACTTCTCCATCTACGATGACGCAGCAAACGCGAGGTAAGTGCGATGAACGAGACCTATAGCGCCTTCGCAGGCTTCGCACAGACCTGGGGCCTTATCTATTTCATGATCCTGTTTGGCATCGTTCTGGCCTACGCATTGTGGCCGAAGAACCGGAAAAAGTTCGACGATGCTGCTCAGATCCCGTTCCGTGAGGACTGATTGATGGCAGACACACACAACAAGGAAGTCGACCAGATCTCCGGGGTCGAGACCACCGGTCACGAGTGGGACGGCCTGAAGGAACTGAACAACCCGTTGCCGAAATGGTGGCTCTACATCTTCTACGCAACGGTGGTCTGGGCCGTGATCTACTGGGTGCTTTACCCGTCATGGCCGCTGGTTTCCAGCTACACCAAGGGTGTCCTGGGCGCCAACCAGCGCCAGGAGGCCATCGCCGCCTATGACAAGGGCGTCGCCGACCGGTCCCAGTTCGCCGACAAGATCGTTGCCACGTCCCTGGAAGACATCACCAAGGACCAGGAATTGCTGCAATTCGCACTGGCCAACGGCCAGGCGGCGTTCGGCGACAACTGTGCGCCCTGTCACGGGGCAGGCGGCACCGGTTCGGAAGGCTATCCGAACCTGCAGGACGACACCTGGATCTGGGGCGGTACGCTCGACGATATCCATACGACACTGCTCTACGGCATCCGCTCCGACAATGACGATGCGCGCATCGGTGACATGCCGGCCTTCGGTGCCGACGAGTTGCTGAGCAAGGAGGAGATCGATCAGGTCGCCAATTTCGTTGCCGCCCGGGCGGGCGTCGAAACGGACGAAGGGATCGATCTTGCGGCCGGTCAGGTGCTCTACGAGGACAATTGCGCCGCCTGTCACGGCGACAGCCTTGAAGGCATTCAGGAGGTCGGTGCACCCAGCCTGATGTCTGCGAACTACCTTTATGGAAACTCGCTTGAGGAGATCAAGGCGCAGATTGCAAATCCGCGCAACGGCGTGATGCCCGGCTGGGTCGAGCGCCTTGACCCGGCGACCATCAAGTCGCTGACCGTCTACGTGCACTCCTTCGGGGGCGGCCAGTAATGGCGGTGTGAGGATGCGGCATTACCGCCGGATCGCGCAGAACATTTGATCCGGCGCAAGGTGTGACGCTTTGCGCCGGATTAACTTCAGGAAGTGCCGGTTAAGATCTGCACTCCGGAGCGGGAACCCCGCTCTTGCTTTGACCAGGATCCTATTGGGGCAGGATCGCGTTTGAGAGGACGGACGGTATGTCTGCGGACACCGAAACGCATGAGGGCGAACATTCCGAAGAGTGGTTTGCGTCGGCCAAGAAAATCTACCCCATGGCCACCCACGGCCTGTTTCGCAGGATCAAGTGGGCGCTGCTTTTCATCACGCTCGGGATCTATTACTTCCTTCCGTTCATCCGCTATGACCGCGGACCGGATGCCCCGGACCAGGCTGTTCTCATCGACATGGAGCACCGCCGGGCCTACTTCTTTTTCATCGAGATCTGGCCGCAGGAAGTCTACTACCTGACCGGTCTCCTGATCATCGCGGCCGTTGCGCTGTTTCTCATGAATGCGGTCGCAGGACGCATCTGGTGCGGATATTTGTGTCCGCAGACGGTCTGGACGGACCTGTTCTTGTGGGTCGAGCGCAAGATCGAGGGCGACCGCCGTGAACGCATTGCGCTCGACAAGGATCCGTGGACCTTCGACAAGGTCCGCAAGCGGGCGACGAAACACTTCTTCTGGCTCATGATCGCCTGGTGGACCGGCGGCGCATGGGTTCTCTATTTCAACGATGCACCGACGCTGGTCTGGCAGCTTCTGACGTTCCAGGCACCGATGGCCGCCTATGTCTGGATCGGCATCCTGACGACGACGACCTATCTGCTTGCCGGTTTCATGCGCGAGCAGGTCTGCATCTACATGTGCCCCTGGCCGCGCATTCAGGCCGCCCTGACCGACGAGAAGGCACTCAACGTGACCTATCGCTGGGACCGGGGTGAACCGCGTGGGTCTCTGAAGCACAACAAGAAGCTGGAGGCCCAGGGTCTGCCAGCCGGTGACTGCATCGACTGTTACCAGTGCTTCCAGGTGTGTCCGACCGGCGTCGACATCCGAAAGGGCATGCAGCTGGACTGCATCCAGTGCGGCCTTTGCATCGATGCCTGCGACAACATCATGACGAAGATCGGCAAGCCGACCGGTCTGATCGCCTACGACACGGATGAGAACATCGAACGCCGCCTCGAAGGCAAGGAGCCGGTTTACGAAATCGTCCGCACCCGAACGGTCATTTATGCAGCGGTGATTGCCCTGGTCGGTGCCATCATGCTGTTCGCGCTGCTCAACCGGGATTTCGCAGACATCAGCGTCCTGCACGACCGGAACCCCGTGTTCGTCGAACAGTCCGACGGGTCCGTCAGAAACGGCTATACGGTGCGCCTGTCGAACAAGCGCCGCCACCAGAGGGCGTTCATGCTGCATGTCGAAGGCATGCCGCCGAACACGCTGGTCGAGGCGGTCGGCGCGGAGTCTGTCTTTGCCGGACGGCCGATCGTCGAGGTCGGACCCGACACCACGCGCGAGGTTCGTGTCCTGGTGAGCTCCCCCCCGGGGGCGGACATGCCGCATTCGACGCCGGTCACCTTCCGCATCACCGAAAGCGTGATGGGCGAAGTCGTGACGGCGAAAGACACGTTCAAAGCACCGGACAAGCCCTGAGGAGAATGAAATGACGATGGCTCAATCGAACATGAAGGATCCAAAGGCGATCACGGGCAAGACCGTTCTGGCCTGGCTGCTCTGCTTCTTCGGTGTCGTGTTCACGGCAAATGGAATTTTCCTTTACCTCGCGCTCGGATCCTTTCCGGGCGTCGTGGTCGACAGTTCCTATGAGGCCGGCCAGGCCTACAATCAGGAAATCGCCGCGGCCAAGGCGCAGGCCGGGCTGGGGTGGCAGGTGTCAGGCGAAATCACGCGTTTGTCTGCGGACGGTGCAAAACTCGTCGTGACGGCGATGGACGCACAAGGGGTTCCCCTCTACGGCATTACCGTCAATGCGGCGCTCCGGCACCCGGCACAGGAAAACGAGGACGTGACCGCGGTTCTGCGAGCAGACGGCGGTGGACGATATGTCGGCGAGGTCGACAAGCTGGCATCGGGCAACTGGACCCTGGTCCTGGAAATCGAGCAGGACGGGGCCCGCAGGTTCAAGTCCGAGAACCGCATTTTCATCAGCGATTGAGGCGTGCATCGTGACGGGACATCAGCGCGACTGGCAGGCTTTCATAACCCCGGCGGATGACGGCGCGGTCCACATGGATCTTGCCGTCGAGGGGATAACCTGTGCAGCCTGCATGGGCGACATTGAACGCGGTCTGAAGCGCTTGCCCGGCATCCGCAGCGCGCGCGTCAACCTGACCAGCCAGCGGCTTGCGGTCGATTGGGTCGAGGATCAGACCGGTGCGGAGGAAATCGTCCGGGAACTTTCCCGGCTCGGCTACACGGCGCATCCGTTTGACCCCGCCAGCCAGAAGGATCGCCAGGACAAGACCGGCAAACAGCTCCTTAGGTGTCTCGCGGTCTCCGGTTTCGCCGGCATGAACATCATGCTCCTGTCGGTCTCCGTGTGGTCGGGCAACGCGACCGACATCACGCCAGAGACACGCGACTTCTTCCATTGGCTGTCGGCCCTTATCGCGCTGCCGACGGTCGCCTATGCGGGGCGCCCGTTCGTCAAGAGCGCGTTTGGTGCGCTCGCCGCCGGCCGGCTCAACATGGATGTTCCGATCGTGATCGGGGTCTTCCTGGCCGTCGCGCTTTCCGTGGTGCAAACGCTTCAGCATCACCATCATGCCTATTTTGAATCCGCGGTCATGCTGCTGTTTTTCCTTCTGGTCGGCCGCTATCTCGATCACAACATGCGGGGGCGAACGCGCTCGTTTGCTGAAAACATCGCTGCTCTCAAAGCCGAAGTCGCTGCCCGCCTGGGACCGGACGGAACCGTCCGGGAAGTCCCGCTTTCCAAGATTGCCGCCGGCGATCTCGTTCTCGTCTCCGGCGGCGAACGCGTCCCGGTCGATGGTGTCGTCGAAAGCGGCCGGTCCGAAATCGATCAGAGCCTGGTCACGGGTGAAAGCGTTCTGGTTCCGGTCAATCCGGGACAGAGAATTTATGCCGGCACGATGAACGGGGCGGGGGCCTTGCAGGTTCGGGTCGAGGCGGCGTCCGGGGCAACGTTGCTCGACGAGGTCAACCGGTTGCTGGAGACGGCCTCGCAGGCGAAGTCTGCTTATGTGCGGATCGCGGACAGGGCCGCGCGTCTCTACGCACCCCTGGTGCACGGAGCTGCGGCTCTGACGTTCCTCGGCTGGCTTCTGGCCGGAATGAGCTGGCAGCCGGCACTTGTCATTTCGATTTCCGTTCTGATCATCACGTGTCCATGCGCTCTGGGCTTGGCCGTCCCGGCGGTTCAGGTAGTGGCGTCGGGCCAACTGTTCCGCAACGGCGTTCTGCTCAATTCGGGGGATGCGATCGAGCGTCTCGCCGAGGTGGACACGATCCTGTTTGACAAGACAGGCACTCTGACCCGGGCCGAACCCGAACTTTGCGCGGGCATCGATCCGGCAGACGAAACAATCGCGCTCGGCGGCCGTCTCGCGCTTGCGAGCCGCCATCCGCTGTCTGCGGCACTGGTGAAGGCAACCGGTGCCCTTGTGCCGCTGCCGGACGTGGAAGAGATCCCCGGTGCCGGACTGGAAACAACAGTCGGTGGCAAAAGACTGCGGCTCGGCAGTCCGCAATTCTGTGGCGCCTCCGATCTCGAGATCGAAGCCGCGCTTGCGCGCGTTCCCGGTGCGTCCTTGCTGGCGATCAGGCAGGAGAACCGGCCGGTGCGCCTGCTGACTTTCCGCCAGAGTCTGAGGCCGGATGCAAAGGACGTCATCGACGTCCTCAGGAAACGTGGCTATCGGCTGGAGATCCTGTCCGGAGACACCCGGCCCGCCGTGGCCGATTGTGCCAGGACGCTCGAAATTGCCGATTGGCAATCCGCCATGAAACCGGCGCAGAAAATTGCACGGCTGGAGGAACTTCAGGCGATGGGTCGGAAGGTTCTGATGGTCGGCGATGGCCTCAACGATGCGCCGGCGCTTGCCGGAGCACATGTGTCGCTGTCACCCGTCTCTGCGGTTCATCTGAGCCAGGCGGCGGCCGATGCCGTCTTCCTGGGTGACAGGCTGATGCCGGTTGCCGATGCCCTGCGCCTGTCAAAGAGGGCACGCGCGGCAATTGAACAGAACCTCTGGATTTCGGCGCTTTACAATGTGGTGGCCGTCCCGATCGCCGTGGCCGGCTTCGTCACACCGCTCATGGCAGCGGTGGCAATGTCCGCATCCTCGATCGCGGTCACGGCCAATGCTCTCAAGCTGAGGTGGCGCGACAAGGGCAATCGAAACGCTTCAGGCGCAGACGTCACCGGCCGGCCAGTTCCAATAGAGAGGCAAGGCTGATGGACGTCCTCATCTACCTGATCCCGATAGCGCTTCTTCTGGGAGGTCTTGGACTGGGCGCTTTTCTCTGGTCGCTCAAGAGCGGCCAGTATGATGACCTTGAAGGCGCCAAGTGGCGCATTCTGGATGACGACGACCTGCCCGGTAATCGCGATCGCTCGTGAACGGCGGCGCGCAGCCGAAGTTCAGGCGAAAATGTTGGAAAGCGCCATGGCCACGGCCAGAAGCACGAGACCGACCCCGGAGAACAGAAGCAGGTTCTCGCGCGATCCGTTCGAGTCCTTCGCGGAAGGCTCGTGACTTCCTGCGAGCTGCTCGTCTTGTCTGCTCTTGTCCGGATCTGTGGTCATTAGGCTCGTGATCATCGAAAGATTGTTTCTCGTTTTTCTGATTGCGAGCCTAGGATGATCGACAGCTCTGAAAGTCACGTTAATCCGTTGTGTTCTAAAGAGTTAACTGCGGGCAACATTACCAAGTGGTGAACCTGACATCCGCTGTTTGCGCGATCACGGTCACGAATGACGGCTCGTGTCCCATGTGCAATTTCCGGCGGCAGAGGCGGTCGGGAGCGTTTCACGGCTAACCCAATCTTCAGATTTTCATGTCAAGACGAGAGAAACTAGGAGGGTTTGGTGAGCCTCGATCTTGCCTCTTTGACGTTTTTGCTGGTCGAAGACAGTGCTTACATGCGTACGATCCTGCGGACAATGCTGCAGGGCTTCGGCGCACGCCGCATTGTGGAAGCCGAAGACGGTGCGTCCGGTCTCGAAGCGATGGACCGTGCCAACCCGGACATTCTCATCCTGGACTGGGTCATGCCCATCCTGGATGGCGCGGACATGGTGCGCATGATCCGCAGTCCGAACAATCCGTTCGCCTACATACCGATCATCATGGTCACGGCGCATACCGAACGCAGCCGGATCGTGGAAGCGCGCCGGCTGGGCGTGCACGAGTTGTTGTCCAAGCCGATCTCGGCAAAGTCTCTTTACCAGCGCGTTTAGAGCGTGATCCTGCACCCGCGGGACTTCATCAAGACGGCGACTTACTTCGGTCCGGCGCCAAGAGAGATCAGGAACAGGCAGAAAATCTGGCAGGGCGGGCCTCCGGGCCAGCCGCAGGGGCAGGCCGCCGACGGACCTGAAGAAAACGTCACGGCAATCGGATAGGTTCGGGAACCGCCTGATTTCAGGCTGCGGATTGTGCGCTGGCAGCTGCGTTTTCGCCAATTCGGGCCACTTCGCTCGCCCTGACCTCCAGAGCATTCGCAAACTGAGCCAGAACGTCGAGATCAACCGTATAGTTGTCGAGCAAGAACTGTGACAGTGTATCGATCGGAAGGTGCTGGTATCCTTCGATCGCTTCCATGAGGGCTTCCTGGGTGTCCAGTCTTTCACGCAGCTTAATCATGATTTTCCGTCGGATTGTGTTTCTGCCACGATGAATAATCATGGTTAATACGGTGTAAATACAACTGGTGCAAGAGACCATCTTCCAGGTTCGTCTGACGGCGGCAACCGTCCACAGCCCTGTGTGGAGAATTGCCGGGAATTGCTGGAAAATTGCGCAGTTTAGGCACATCTTACCGGAATGATATCAAGGGACTCATATGCCTAAAGTCGTCTATATCCTGAACGGACCCAATCTCAACCTGCTGGGGAAGAGGGAGCCCGAGATTTACGGTCATCAGACGCTGGATGACGTCAATGAGATGTGTGTCTCGCTTGCCCGGGAACTCGGGCTCGAAATCGTCTTCCGTCAGAGCAATGCGGAACACGACCTGATCGACTGGGTGCAGGAGGCGCGCGAAGCGGCCCAGGCGATCATCATCAATCCGGCGGCCTATTCCCATACCTCGATCGGGATTTTGGACGCGCTGAGCGCATGCCACTTTCCCGTACTGGAAGTGCATGTCTCCAACATACACAAAAGGGAGGCCTTCAGGCACTTCTCCTACGTGTCGCAGCGCGCGGATGCTGTTATTGCCGGTTGCGGGATCGAAGGGTACCTGTTGGCGCTTAGGCGCGCCGCCACGCTGCTTCAGGAGACCTGAGCGGCCCTGGACCCTAGTATCCGTTTCCGTGCAGGAATTCGCGTGCGATCGTCTGCGCGATGATCTTGAGATCGAGCAACAGCGACTGTCTTTCCTGGTATTCCAGGTCGTATTCGAGGCGCTTGCGCGCAGATATCGGATCCGTGGTCGCACCACGGCAGCCGTTGACCTGTGCGAGCCCCGTGATACCCGGACGGACCCGGTGACGGTTCATGTATCTTGTATCAAAGTCTTCATAGTCCCGGCCGGCCGCCAGCATGCCCGGCACGTGCGGGCGCGGACCGACAAGCGACATCTCGCCCTTGAGCACATTCACGAGCTGCGGCAATTCATCAAAGTTGCTTTTGCGCAAAAACGAACCGACCCGTGTGACACGCGGGTCGCCGCACACGGTCTGCTCAACCCCGGACCCGTCGCCCAGATGGGTGTACATGGTTCTGAACTTGAAAATTGTGAAAACAACGCCGTTCAGGCCATATCTTTCCTGCCGGAAAATGACGGGTCCCCGGCTTGTGATCTTGATCGCGATGGAAATGGCCAGCAAAAGCGGCATCAAAAGGATCAGCCCAGTGACCGCGCCAAGAATGTCGAGGGTTCTTTTCAGTTTCCTGTTGCCGGATCCGGGAGCCGGTGTCCAAGGCAACGGCTCATTGTCCTGATCGAAATGTGATCTGTGGATCTTGTAGTCAGAGCCTGTGTCGGATTGCCGGAAACTTGCGCGCTTGTCGGATCTGAGTGATTTGTTTGCCAAGCTTTGCAAGCTCCACGCTCCAATATACGGGTTTCGCGGTGTGCCTTCGAATCCAGTGAAGCGAACGCCGCTGGCGTGCGTTTCGTTAACACAAGCCCAACGAAATGCTTAAAAATCAAAATTTCAGCATGCTGATTAACAGTTCGTCCCGCGCGCCGCAACAGCATCACGGAAGACGTGAACTGATTTCCTGTAAATACTGCGGGAGTGCCGCCGGCCCCTGAAACGGCCGGCAACGGTGTGTGTTATGCGCAAGCGAGGCTTTTGGGGCGGCGTCAGTAACTGCGCCCGACACTGGTATATTCAAACCCGCGGGCGCTCATGTAGTCGGGCGTGTAGATGTTCCTGAGGTCGACCACCTTCGGCGCTTTCACCAGGGCCTTGACCCTGTCGAGGTCGAGCGCCCGGAACTGGTCCCACTCCGTGACGATGACCACGACGTCCGCGTTTTCCAGCGCATGGTAAGGACCGTCGCAGAACATGACGTCGGACATCAGATGGCTGGCCTCCTCCATGCTGGCCGGATCGTAGGCCCTGATGGTGGCACCTGCGGACTGCAGCTTCTTGACAATGTCGAGGCTGGGAGCCTCGCGCATGTCGTCGGTGTTCGGCTTGAAGGCAAGGCCGAGCAGCGCGATCGTCTTGCCGTTCACATCACCGCCCAGGAACTCGATGACCTTGTCGGCCATCTTCTTCTTTCGTTCGGCATTTACATCGATCACCGCATCGACGATCTTCAGGTCGGACTTGGCGTCTGCGGCAATCTTGGAAAGCGCCAGCGTGTCCTTGGGAAAGCAGGATCCGCCGTAGCCCGGACCGGCGTGCAGGAACTTTGATCCGATACGGTTGTCGAGGCCGATTCCGCGCGACACTTCCTGGACATTCGCACCGACGCTTTCGCAAAGATCCGCGATCTCGTTGATGAAGGTGATCTTGACGGCCAGGAAAGCGTTTGCTGCATATTTTATCAGCTCGGACGTGCGCCGTCTGGTGACGATGATCGGCGTTTCGTTGAGGAAGAGCGGACGGTAAAGTTCCCGCATGACGTCTGCCGCTTCTTCGCTGTCGGTCCCGACAACCACCCGGTCCGGCCGCTTGAAATCGTTGATGGCCGCGCCTTCGCGCAGGAATTCGGGATTGGAAACGACCGCGAACTTTGCGTCCGGATTGGTCTTGCGGATGATGTCTTCCACTTCATCGCCCGTTCCCACCGGTACGGTCGACTTGGTGACAATAACCGTAAAGCCTTCGATCAGCCGGGCGATTTCTTCCGCGGCCGCATAGACGTAGGACAGGTCAGCGTGCCCGTCTCCGCGCCTGGTGGGCGTGCCCACGGCGATGAAGACGGCATCGGCGGACCGGATCGCTTCGGACGGGTCGGTCGTGAAATAGAGGCGTTCTTCCGCAACATTCTTGGCAACCAGATCCTGAAGACCGGGTTCATAGATAGGTATCTGCCCCGAATTCAAGGCGTCAATCTTGGTGGCGTCCTTATCAATACAGGTCACCACGTGACCGAAATCGGCAAAACAAGTGCCGGATACGAGACCGACATAGCCGGTCCCAATCATTGCAACGCGCATAGCAAATTTCCAGTTCCAAATTCAGAAGCCCGCACCGGTCAGGCCGCGGGCGCACGGATCCGTGCGGCAGCGTGAAAGCTGCACAGCCCCTAACACGACTGCGGACGTGATTTCTACCCACAAAGGGTCGAACCAGGCCAACGATCTGTGCTTTACCTTAACCGGGTTTCCGGGGAGTTAGACCGTCAGATAGCGGCGAACTTCGCTCTCCGAGAGGTCCGCGCCGGAACCTGCAAGGACGACTTCCCCGCGATCCATGACCGCATATGTGTCTGCGAGGTCGCGGGCAAATTCGAAATACTGCTCAACGAGAACGATGGCCATTGTTCCCTGATCCCTGAGCCAGGCAATGGCGCGCCCGATATCCTTGATGATGGACGGTTGAATGCCCTCCGTCGGTTCGTCGAGAACCAGCAGTTTCGGCCGCGTCACCAGGGCGCGCGCAATGGCAAGCTGCTGCTGCTGGCCGCCGGAAAGGTCACCGCCCCGCCGGTTCAGCATGTCCTTGAGAACGGGAAAGAGCTCAAAGATCGTGTCGGGTATGTGCCTGTCCTTGCGTTTCACCGGAGCAAAACCAGTTTCGAGGTTTTCCTTGACCGAAAGCAGTGGGAAAATTTCCCGGCCCTGTGGCACCAGGGCGATCCCGGCACGTGCGCGCGCATGGGCGGGCAGGTTGGAAATGTCCTGCCCATCCCAGATGATCTTGCCCGAAGCAATGCCCTGCTGGCCGGAAATCGCACGCAACGTCGATGTCTTGCCGACACCGTTGCGGCCCATCAGGCACGTGACCTTTCCGGTCTCCGCCGAAAGCGAAACGCCCTTCAATGCCTGCGCAGCGCCGTAATAGAGGTCGATTTGATCAACATTCAGCATGGATCAGCGTCCCAGATAGACTTCAACAACCCGCTCATCGGCGGAAACATGATCGAGTGAACCTTCGGCGAGCACCGAGCCTTCGTGAAGAACGGTGACCTTGACCCCGAGCGAGCGCACGAAATCCATGTCGTGTTCGACGACGACAACCGAATGGTCCCGGGCAATGTCCTTGAGAAGGTCGGCGGTTTCGGCGGTTTCAGCATCGGTCATTCCCGCCGCCGGTTCATCCACCAGAAGCAGTTTCGGATCCTGGGCGAGCAGCATCCCGATTTCGAGCCACTGCTTCTGTCCATGGCTGAGATTGGCGGCAAGTTCTCCCCGTTTGTCGCTCAGCCTGATCAGTTCCAGCAATTGCTCGATCCGGCTTTTCTCTCCGCCCGTAATGACGTGGAAGAGGGTGTTGAACGGTCCCCTCGGTGCCTTGAGCGCCAGTTCCAGATTGTCCCAGACCGTGTGGCTTTCAAAGACGGTCGGCTTCTGGAACTTCCGCCCGACACCAAGCTCGGCAATCGCGGCCTCGTCCTCGCCGGTCAGGTCGATCGTTCCGTTGAAGAAGACCTCGCCGGTATCGGGCCGGGTCTTGCCGGTGATCACGTCCATCATGGTCGTCTTGCCGGCGCCGTTCGGTCCGATGATGGCGCGCATCTCGCCGGGCGCGATCATGAGCGAAAGCTCGTTCAGGGCCTTGAAGCCGTCGAAGGACACCGACACTCCGTCAAGGTAGAGCAGGCTTGTGGTCCGGGTCATGCTTCACTCCGCTGGTTGTGGATGCGCCGCCCCGGCGCGCGAGATTGCAGAGGCCGGCTTTTCGACATTCGCCTGGGCACCGGGTGACTGGGGAGGCTGCGTCGGCGGGTCACCGGATCCTTCGCCGAAGTCGGAGGAGATCTTGCGCTGGCGCAAGGCCGTCCAGCCCTGGCTCACGGTGCCGACGATTCCCTTCGGCAGGAACAGGGTCACGAAGACAAACAGGCCGCCGAGGGCAAACAGCCAGATATCCGGCAGAGCGGCCGTGAACCATGTCTTTGCAAAGTTGACCAGGACCGCACCAAGCACAGCACCGACAAGCGTTCCCCTGCCGCCGACCGCGACCCAGATCACGACTTCGATCGAGTTTGCGGGTGCGAATTCACCCGGGTTGATGATGCCGACCTGCGGGACGTAGAGCGCGCCGGCAACGCCGGCCATCATGGCCGAAAGTGTCCAGACGAACAGCTTGTAGTGTTCCACACGGTAACCGAGGAAGCGCGTCCGGCTCTCCGCATCACGAACCGCCACGAGAACCTTTCCGAGCTTCGAACGCGTGATGGACCGGCAGATCAGGAAGCAGATGACCAGGGCAATTCCCGAGGCCGCAAACAGGCCGGCACGTGTCGTGTCCGCCTGGATGTCGAAACCCAGAATGTCCTTGAAGTCGGTCAGGCCATTGTTGCCGCCAAATCCCATGTCATTGCGGAAGAACGCCAGCAGAAGCGCGTAGGTGAGGGCCTGGGTGATGATAGACAGATAGACACCTGTGACCCGCGAGCGGAAAGCGAACCAGCCGAACACGAAGGCCAGCAGTCCCGGAACCAGCACGACCATGAGGGCGGCGAACCAGAACATGTCGAAGCCGTACCAGTACCACGGCAGCTCCTGCCAGTTCAGGAACACCATGAAGTCCGGAAGGAGAGGGTCACCGTAGACCCCCCGGGTGCCGATCTGCCGCATGAGATACATGCCCATGGCGTAGCCGCCGAGTGCGAAGAATGCCGCATGGCCGAGCGAGAGAATGCCGCAATAGCCCCAGACCAGATCGACCGCCAGCGCAAGCAGCGCATAGGTCAGGTACTTGCCCATCAGCGTGACGGCATAGGTCGGCACGTGAAAGGCAGAAGTCTCCGGCACGAAAAGATTGCAGGCCGGAACGAGAATGATGACGGCGGCCATGATCGCCAGGAACACACCGGCCCGCGCATCCATCGCGCGGAAGAGAAACGACGACATCATGCTTCGACTGCCCGGCCCTTGAGGGCGAACAGCCCCCTCGGACGCTTCTGAATGAACAGGATGATAAAGACGAGAACGAAGATCTTGCCGAGCACCGCTCCTGCATAGGGTTCCAGGAACTTGTTGACCACGCCAAGTGTCATTGCGCCCACCAGCGTGCCCCAGAGGTTTCCGACACCGCCGAAGACAACGACCATGAAGCTGTCGATGATGTACCCCTGGCCGAGGTTGGGCGACACATTGTCAATCTGAGACAGCGCGACGCCGGCAATTCCGGCAATTCCGGAACCGAGACCGAAGGTCAGCGCGTCGATCCAGGGTGTGCGGATCCCCATGGAGGCCGCCATGCGCCGGTTCTGGGTAACGGCTCTCGTATAGAGCCCGAACGGCGTTTTCTTCAGGACCAGCATCAGGCCCGCAAACACCAGCAAGGCGAAGACGACGATCCACATGCGATTATAGGTGATGGTCATCTGGCCAAGTTCGAACGCTCCGGACATCCAGTCCGGGTTGCCGACTTCACGGTTCGTCGGGCCGAAGATCGAGCGCACGGCCTGTTGCAGGATGAGCGAGATCCCCCACGTAGCCAGGAGCGTTTCCAACGGGCGTCCGTAGAGCCAGCGGATGACGCCGCGCTCGATCGCAATTCCGATCAGGCCCGCGGTCAGAAAGGCGAGGGGCAGTGCGATGAAGAGAGAATAGTCGAACAGGCCCGGGGCCGATGTCCGGATGAGTTCCTGGACGACGAAGGTCGTGTAGGCCCCGATCATGACCATCTCGCCATGCGCCATGTTGATGACGCCCATCACGCCGAATGTGATGGCAAGCCCGATGGCGGCAAGCAGCAGGACCGATCCGAGCGAGATGCCGTACCAGATGTTCTGAGCCGCGTCCCATGCCGCGATGGATTTCTCGATTTTCGTGACGGCGGCCGTGGCAGCAACTTGAACCGCGCCCTCGTTGGTCGACCTGACGGCGATCAGCAGCGACAGCGCTTCGCGGTTGCCCATCTCGGAAAGCGTTTCGACAGCCGCGATCTTGTCGGCCTCGTCCAGATCCGAATTCAGAACGGCCGCAGCGCGCGCCTGTTGCATGACCCGGAGAACGTTTTCGTCCTGCTCGGCGGCAATTGCCGTGTCGAGAGCTTCGATGCTGCCGGGGTCTTTCGCCTTGAAGACGGCTTCTGCGGCCGCGATGCGGACCTTCGGGTCCGGCGCCATCAGGGTAAGGGAACCGAGCGCAGAGCGGATAACCCGTCGCAGCTTGTTGTTCACCTTGATCTTCGTGACTTCGCGCCGGCCGGCTTCGCCTTGCGCTTCCAGCGTCAGCGGATCCGTGAGTTTGAATTGTTTGCCGTCCTTCTCCGCAATGAAGACCTGCCCGTCCGACTTGCGGAAATAAAGATCACCCGCGCCCAGGGCTTCGAGCGCCGGAGCAACCGCGGGATCGCCCGTCGCCGCCAGGTTGCCGATCTGCTGCTCGGTTTCGGCGTATTTTCCCTTGGCGAGTTCGTTGATCAGCGGACGGAGCGTTTCCGGGTCGGATTGTGCAAGTGCCGGGCTGGCTAGCAGGCAAAGGAATATCAGAAGCGATTTCAAGAAGGACATAGGTCCACCGGCGCTGTGAATTTGAATAAAACGCCTCATCCCCGGGAGCCGTTCAGGCGGACCCTTGGGTCCTCCTCAGGATGAGGTTTTGGTTCTCGCGTCTTCCCGGGTTTCCCATTCGACATCCGGGACAACAGTGGCAGGAAAGGTGCGGAGCGGGCCCGTAAAAACCCGCTCCGCCGGTTCCTCCCTTAGGACCCGGAACCGCCGCACTTGCCGGTGGCGGTGTTGAAGTTGCCGCAGGAAAGCGGCGCACGCCAATCCGAGATCAGATCCTTGGAGCCTTCCAGGTAGTCGGACCATGCATCGCCAACCACCGTACCGGAGGTTTCCCAGACGGTTTCAAACTGGCCGTCGTCCTGGATCTCGCCGATCAGAACAGGCTTGGTGATGTGGTGGTTCGGCATCATGGCCGAGTATCCGCCTGTCAGGTTCGGCACGGAGACACCGACGATTGCGTCGATCACGGCATCCGGATCGGTCGTGCCGGCTTTCTCGACAGCTTCAACCCACATGTTGAAGCCGATGAAGTGTGCTTCCATCGGGTCGTTGGTCACACGGTCCTCGTCGCCGATGAAGGCATGCCATGCATCGATGAATTCGGCGTTGATGTCGGTATCGGCGGACTGGAAGTAGTTCCAGGCAGCGAGGTGGCCGACAAGCGGGCCGGTGTCGAGGCCGGCGAGTTCTTCCTCACCCACGGAGAAGGCAACGACCGGAATGTCTTCGGCCTTGATGCCGGCGTTTGCCAGTTCCTTGTAGAACGGAACGTTGGCGTCGCCGTTGATCGTGGAGACCACGGCGGTTTTCTTGCCGCCCGAACCGAAGGTCTTGATGTCCGAAACGATCGTCTGCCAGTCGGAATGACCGAACGGCGTGTAGTTGATCATGATGTCTTCTTCAGCGACACCCTTGGACTTCAGGTAGGCTTCGAGGATCTTGTTGGTCGTGCGCGGATAGACATAGTCGGTTCCGGCAAGAACCCAGCGCTCGACGCCTTCTTCGTTCATCAGGTAGTCAACAGCCGGAATCGCCTGCTGGTTCGGAGCGGCACCCGTGTAGAAAACGTTGCGCTGGGACTCTTCGCCTTCATACTGAACCGGGTAGAAGAGAAGCGAGTTCAGCTCTTCGAAGACCGGAAGCACGGACTTGCGCGAAACGGATGTCCAGCAGCCGAAGACGGCATCGACGCCGTTCACTTCGATCAGTTCGCGTGCCTTCTCGGCAAACAGCGGCCAGTCGGATGCCGGATCGACGACGACGGCTTCAAGCTTCTTGCCCAGAAGACCGCCCTTCTTGTTCTGCTCCTCGATGAGCATCAGCATGGCGTCTTTGAGCGTGGTTTCGGAGATCGCCATCGTGCCCGAAAGCGAGTGCAGGATACCGACCTTGATCGTGTCGTCGTCGGCAGCTGCGCCACCGATCATGGTGGAGGCCATCAGGCCTGCGAGGGCGAATTTGGTGAATGTGTTTTTCATGTAAGTCCCCTTGATACGATGCACCGGTTCCCTGCCGGTGCAGGACGGCTGGAAGGATTGCCGCCATCGGGGACGGATCGTGCGCCGGAACAACTGCGGCGCAACATACGTCAATTGACGTAAGCGGCGGTGGGGACGGTCCGGCATTGCCGGCACCGGTCGGCACGGATTGTGCTGTGTAGATCGCCTTGGACTGTAAACAGGGAAAGTTGGGGCAATGCAGACGGCTTTTTGCCGAAAAAATAGGCACATGGCCAAAAGCAGGGCAGGGAAGACGCATTGACCGCCCGTCAGCGCATATTGCCCGTTCGCCGTCAGTACAACAAATGGGTCAACAACCAGACGCTTGAGGACTATGCCCTCCGTTTCACGGCCAAGGGCGCGCGCCGGTTTTCCTCGCGGGCCATTTCCCAGACCGCGATAGGCGCGATCTCCTTTCTGGCGCTGGAAGCGATCGGCGGTGCGATCACGCTGTCTCACGGGACCGCCAACGCCTTCGTCGCCATCCTGGTGGGAAGCCTGGTCCTCCTGATCGTCGGCTTGCCGATCAGCCGCTATGCCATGCGTTACGGCGTCGATATCGACCTGCTGACCCGCGGCGCGGGGTTTGGTTACATCGGATCGACCATAACGTCGCTCATCTACGCCAGTTTCACCTTCATCCTGTTCGCCATCGAAGCCTCGATCATGTCGAGCGCGCTCGAGTTCGCCTTCGGTGTCCCCCTCTGGCTGGGATACATCATCAGCGCCGTCGCCGTCATTCCGCTGGTGACCCACGGCATCACCTGGATCAGCCGGTTCCAGCTTGCCACCCAGCCGTTCTGGATCGTCCTGAACATCCTGCCCTTCGTGTTCATCGCGTTTACGGACTGGCAGTCTGTCGGACAGTGGCTGACATTCTCCGGTATCGATCCGGTAACCCAGGCACCCAGGACCGAACCGGGAGGCTGGGAAAGCGTCAACCTGATCAGCTTTGGTGCTGCGACAGCCGTCATCCTTGCCCTGATGGCGCAGATCGGTGAACAGGTCGATTTCCTCCGGTTCCTGCCTGCGGAAGACTTTGCGCGCCGACGGCACCGGCTCGCCCTTTTCCTTGCCGGACCGGGCTGGGTCGTTCTGGGCGCTCCGAAAATGATCGCGGGGTCCTTCCTCGCCGTGCTGGTGCTGTCGCACGGCGTCCCCGTCGAGCACGCCGACGAACCCTCGCGCATGTATACCGTTGCTTTCGGCTACATGATCCCCAACGAGACCGTCGTGCTCCTGCTGATGGCTGCCTTTGTCGTGGTCGCCCAGCTCAAGATCAACGTGATGAACGCCTATGCCGGGTCTCTTGCCTGGTCGAACTTCTTCTCAAGGCTGACGCATTCGCATCCCGGACGCGTGGTCTGGCTGGTGTTCAATGTCGGAATCGCCCTGCTTCTGATGGAACTTGGCATCTACACGTTGCTGGAGGAGACGCTCGGGGTCTTTTCCATTGTCGCAATGGCCTGGCTGTCTGCGATCTCCGCGGATCTGTTCATCAACAAGCCGCTCGGACTGTCGCCGCCCGGCATCGAATTCAAGCGGGCCCACCTTTATGACATCAATCCCGTCGGGACCGGCGCGATGCTGCTTGCGGCGGGTCTTTCGCTTGCAGCGCATTTTGGCCAGTTCGGAGAAGTCCCGGCGGCACTCGCCACCTTCCTGGCGATGGCGATCGCTTTTGTGGCAGCGCCCCTGATCGCCTACGCGACCAGGGGAAAATACTATCTGGCGCGCAAGCCGCGTGCCAGTTGGCAGGACAAATCAAGCATTGCCTGTTCGATTTGCGAAAATCCCTTCGAACCGGAGGACATGGCCTACTGCCCGGCCTATCAGGCACCGATCTGCTCGCTGTGCTGCTCGCTCGATGCAAGGTGCCATGATTCCTGCAAGCCCAATGCACGCTTGGCGCATCAGGTCGGCAGCGTCGCATCGCTGGTGTTGCCGGAACAGGTGATCTCCTCCCTGAACTCGCGTCTGGGCCGCTACGCCATCGCGTCAGCAATTTCCATCACCGGGATCGGCCTCGTCCTGTGGGTGATCTACGCGCAGGCCGTTAGCCGCTTCGGAGATCCGACCGGCATCATCGCCCAGACGATCACCCTGATTTTCTTCGTCTTCACGATCGTCGCCGGAATAGCCTGCTGGTTCCTGGTTCTCGCCCATGACACGCGCCGGGTCGCCGAGGAAGAATCGGCGCGCCAGAACGCCCTCCTCCAGAAGGAGATAGACGCGCACGGCGTGACCGATGCGGCCCTGCAAAAGGCCAAGGAAGATGCCGAGGCGGCGAACCTCGCCAAGAGCCGCTACGTGGTTGGTCTCAGCCACGAACTCAGGACGCCTCTGAATGCCGTGCTCGGCTATGCGCAGGTGCTGGAACGTGATGAAACGCTGCCCATGGCCCGCAAGCCCGCCGTCAGCACGATCCGGCGCAGTGCCGAACATCTCTCCGGTCTGATCGACGGGCTGCTGGACATATCGCGGATCGAGGCGGGCCGTCTGCAGATCTACTCCAACGAGATCAACATCCACGATTTCCTCGACCAGATCGTCGACATGTTCGAAATGCAGGCAAGCGCGAAGGGGCTCGGGTTCGAATTCGACGCCGCGCCCAACCTGCCGGTCTTCGTCAGGACCGACGAGAAGCGATTGCGTCAGATTCTGGTCAACCTTCTCTCCAACGCCATCAAGTTCACCGAAAGCGGCAAGGTTTCGCTCAGCGTTGGCTACCGGTCCCAGGTCGCAAGCTTCGTCATCAGGGACACCGGGCCGGGTATCGATCTCAAAGAGCAGGCCAAGATCTTCGAACCGTTCGGCCGCAGTAAGGCGCCGGCGAGCCGCTCTGCCCCGGGGCTTGGCCTCGGCCTGACCATCACCAAGCTCTTGACGGAAACCATGGGCGGGGCGATCGCGCTCGCGAGCGAGCCCGGAAAGGGCGCATCCTTCGAGGTTCGCCTCATGCTGGCCGCCGTGGACCGGCCGGTCGACATCGTGCGCCTTGAGCACCAGGTGAGGGGCTACAAGGGCGCGCGCAAGACCATCGCCGTGGTCGACGACAATCCCGACCACCGCGCGCTGGTGAGTGAAATCCTGAAACCGATCGGCTTCACGGTCCTGGAAGCCGCAAACGGGTCAGAGTGCCTTTCGGCGCTGGTTGATCTTGCGCCGGATCTCTATCTCGTCGACATTCTGATGCCCGGCATGAACGGATGGGAACTGACCCAGGCGCTGCGCCGCGCGGATGAGCACACACCGATCGTAATGCTGTCGGCCAATATCGGCGACCAGTCTCTTCGGCCCGACGGGCCCTCGCTCCATGATGCGACCCTGGCGAAACCGTTTGACATCGGCCAGTTGCTTGATCTGTTGCAGAAGCATCTCGGCCTGACCTGGACGGAGACGGTTCAGCAGGACGGCCCGGAACCTGCCAAACGGGTACGCCTGAGATCACCGGGTGCAAAACATGTCGCCGATCTGATCTCGCTAGCCGAGATCGGATATGTGGAGGGGATCGAGGCAAAGCTTGCCGAACTTGCCGGGACACCCGAGAATAAACCCCTTGTCGAAACGCTTCATGGTCATCTCAACCGCTTTGATTTTGACGCTTACAACGACGTTCTGAGCGAACTGGAAACCAATGACGGATGACCGCCGCGATACCGTCCTTGTGGTGGACGACAGCCCGGAAACCCTCGGGTTCGTGACCGAGGCGCTGAAAAAGACGGGCGTCGCCGTCCTGGTTGCGACCAGCGGCGAGGCGGCGCTCACGATTTGCGGCAAGGTCACGCCCGACACGATCCTGATGGACGCGGTCATGCCCGGGCTGGACGGCTTCGAAACCTGCCGGAGGATCAAGGACAACCCGGCCCTGAAGCATGTGCCGGTGATCTTCATGACGGGGCTGTCGGAAACCGAGCATATCGTGAAGGCGCTGGAATCGGGTGGTGTCGACTTCCTGACCAAGCCGATCGACGTTGATGAACTGAAGGCGCGCATCAAGGTTCATCTCAAGAATGCGCGTTCGGTGCAGAGCGCCCACGTCGCGCTGGATGCCGCCGGCCGCCATCTCGTCGCGGTCAATGCAGCAGGCAACATTCTCTGGTCGACGCCGCAGATCCAGTCGCTTCTCGAACAGGCCGGAAACGCGGAGACGAGCCTGCGGCAGCTTGGCAAGGCGCTTGGCGACTGGCTCGACACGTCAGAACCTTCCGGCGCCTACCACAAGAGTTTCATGCTCGGGCTGTCCGACAAGCTCGCGGTCCAGCTGCATCCGCTTGGCCGCGTCGGGCCGGACGAAAACTTGTTCCGCGTCACGAAAGAGGACGAAGCGGGTCAGATCCGGGCGCTTCAGGACCGGTTCGAACTCACCCAGCGCGAAGCCGAGGTGCTGATCTGGATCGCCAAGGGCAAGTCGAACAAGGACATCGGCGAGATCCTCGGTCTCTCGCCGCGCACGGTCAACAAGCACCTCGAGCAGATCTTCGTCAAACTCGGCGTCGAAAACAGGGCGTCAGCGGCTGTGCGTGCAGCTGAAATCATCTACGCGCTGTAGGCGTTTCGTGACTGCGCAGGCTTGGCCTTTTCTTTTGACCGCAAAACTCTACGTCTTTCCTTGATTGCCGAAGTTTAATGAGAATCGTTCGCAACTGGGTTGACAGTTGCAAATGATTTGCAATATCAATTGCAGAAGATGGAGCGAAATCCCAGTTTGGAGTCCGGAATGATCAGAAGGTCCTTGTTTGCCGCGTCCATGACCTCCCTCGCGATACTCCTGTCACCGGTTGCCCAGGCGGCTGACAAGATGAAGGTCGCGACCACCTTTACCGTGATTGCCGACATCGCCGGCAATGTGGCGGGAGAGGCTGCCGAAGTCGTGTCGATCACCAAACCGGGCGCGGAAATCCACGGTTACCAGCCGACACCACAGGACATCGTACGGGCATCCGATGCCGATCTGATCCTCTGGAACGGCATGAACCTGGAACTCTGGTTCGAGCAGTTCCTGTCCAATCTCGGTGACATCCCGTCGGCGACGCTGACGGACGGCATCGATCCGATCGCCATCCGTTCGGGCGCCTATCAAGGCAAGCCGAATCCGCATGCCTGGATGGGGCTCGACAACGCGCTGGTCTATATCGACAACATCGTTGCGGCCTTTTCAGCGCAGGATCCGGATAACGCCGCGACATACGAACAGAATGCGGAAGCCTACAAGGAGCAGTTGCGGGCGACCATCGAACCGCTTCGCGAGGCGGTTGCGGAAATCCCGGAGGCGCAGCGCTGGCTGGTTACCTGCGAAGGGGCCTTCAGTTATCTCGCCCGGGACTTCGGCATGAAGGAACTCTATCTCTGGCCGATGAATGCCGACCAGGTCGGCACGCCTCAGCAGGTGAGGTCCGTGATCGATGGTGTCAGGGAAAACGAGATCCCGGTCGTCTTCTGCGAAAGCACGGTGAACACCGCGCCGGCAAAGCAGGTCGCGCGTGAGACCGGCGCAAGCTACGGCGGCGAGCTCTACGTGGACTCGTTGAGCGAGGCCGGTGGCAAGGTGCCGACCTATCTCGATCTCCTGAGAGTGACCGCCACAACCGTTGCCGAAGGTTTGAAGTCGGCGTCGAACTGATCGCTGCGGGCCGAGCGGCCGCCACCCGATTGTTATGTCGTGAAGAGTACTCTTTAATGGGGTGACCCGTGCTGCAAATCGTCAAGGACCCCGAAATGGATGCGACCGTGTCAGCGGACGCTGGCGGACTTTCCGCAAAGGATGTGACCGTTACCTATCGCAACGGTCACACGGCGTTGTGGAATGCAAGTTTTTCCATTCCAAGGGGCACGGTGACGGCCTTGGTTGGCGTGAACGGTGCGGGCAAGTCGACGCTGTTCAAGGCGATCATGGGTTTTGTCCCTGCGGCACAGGGCGAGATACGCATTCTCGATCTGCCGGTGCGCGAGGCGCTGAAGCAGAACCTGGTTGCGTATGTGCCGCAATCGGAGGAGGTCGACTGGTCTTTCCCGGTACTGGTCGAGGACGTCGTCATGATGGGCCGGTACGGCCACATGGGGTTTTTGCGCCGTCCGAAACCGGCCGATCACGCTGCGGTCGACACGGCGCTGCGCCGGGTCAACATGCAGGACTTCCGCCAGCGCCAGATCGGCGAATTGTCCGGCGGGCAGCGCAAACGCGTCTTTCTTGCCCGTGCGCTCGCACAGGACGGCCAGGTTATTCTACTGGATGAACCCTTCACCGGCGTGGACGTCAAGACCGAAGAGCAGATTGTTGCGCTTCTGAAGGAACTCCGGGAGGAGGGCCGGGTCATGCTGGTTTCGACCCATAATCTCGGCTCGGTTCCCGAGTTCTGCGATCGGACCGTGCTGGTGAAGGGAACCGTGCTGGCCTATGGCGCGACGCAGACGACCTTCACACGGGAAAACCTGGAACAGGCCTTCGGTGGCGTGTTGCGCCATTTCACCATTTCGGACGAAACGCTGCACACCGATGGTGACCAGCGCACGGTAACGATCCTCACCGACGACGAAAGACCGTTCGTGCAGTACGGCGACGAGGTCCAGACCACGGACGGCAAGCGATGATGTCGATCCTTCTGGAACCTTTTGCCTACAATTACATGGTCAATGCCATGTGGGTTTCGGCCCTGGTGGGCGGTGTCTGTGCATTTCTGTCCGCATACCTGATGCTGAAGGGCTGGTCCCTGATCGGAGATGCACTGTCTCACTCCGTCGTGCCGGGCGTCGCCGGGGCCTACGTTCTCGGACTGCCGTTTTCGCTCGGCGCCTTTCTCGCGGGCGGGCTGGCCGCCGGTGCGATGCTTTTCCTCTCAGAACGATCCGGATTGAAACCGGACGTTATCATCGGTCTTATCTTCACCTCCTTTTTCGGCCTCGGCCTGTTCATTGTTTCCGTGAACCCGATGTCGGTCTCCATCCAGACAATCACGATGGGCAACATCCTGGCGATCACGCCCGAAGACACCCTCCAGCTTGCCATCATCGGTTTTGTGTCGCTGGCGGTACTGCTGGCGAAGTGGAAAGACCTGATGGTGACGTTCTTCGACGAGAGCCATGCACGTTCCATCGGTTTGAACCCGGGCGCATTGAAAGCCGTTTTCTTCGTGCTTCTGTCCGCCTCCGTGGTCGCGGCGATGCAGACGGTGGGAGCGTTCCTGGTCATCGCCATGGTGGTGACGCCCGGTGCCACGGCCTATCTGCTGTGCGACCGCTTTCCGCGTCTGATCGCGCTCTCTGTCGCCATCGGCGCGCTGACCAGCTTTTCAGGCGCTTATGTCAGCTACTTCCTGGATGGCGCGACGGGTGGCATTATCGTGACGCTTCAGACCCTGGTCTTTCTGACCGCATTCGTGTTCGCGCCCAAGCACGGGCTTTTGGCAGCAAGGCGCAAGGCGGCGGCAGCCCTTCGGGAAGGTCAGCCGAACGAAGCGGACCAGAAAGGCGGGGAGGCCGCCTGATGGATCTCGATACGCTGCTGTTGCCGTTCCGCTTCCCCTTCATGCAGAACGCCTTTCTGATCTGCATCATCGTCTCCATCCCGACCGCGCTGCTCTCGTGCTTTCTGGTCATGAAGGGCTGGGCGCTGATGGGCGATGCGGTCAGCCATGCGATCCTGCCCGGGATCGTGGTTGCCTATATATTCGGTATTCCGCTCCTGATCGGCGCGTTTGCGGCCGGAATGGTCTGCGCCCTGGCAACCGGGTATCTGGCCGGCAACAGCCGGGTGAAGCAGGACACCGTGATGGGTGTCGTCTTCTCGGGCATGTTCGGCCTCGGGATCGTGCTTTACGTCGCCATCGAAACCGACGCCCATCTCGATCATATCCTGTTCGGCAACATGCTCGGCGTCGGAACGTCGGATCTCGTCACCGCCGGTATCATCGCGCATCTCGTGAGCGGTGCCCTGGTGCTGAAGTGGAAGGATCTCGTCCTGCACAGTTTCGATGCCGCACAGGCCCGTGCATCGGGTCTACCCGTCAACCTGCTGCATTACGGGCTTCTGGCGGCGCTTTCGCTCACTATCGTGGCCACCCTTTCGGCGGCAGGTCTTATCCTCGCCATCGGGTTGCTGATCGCACCCGGGGCAATTGCCTTCCTGCTGGTGAGAACCTTCGGCACCATGCTCTGGGTGTCTGTACTTGTCTGCATGTCGTCCATGCTCGCCGGAACCTACGCCAGTTTCTTTCTCGACAGCGCCCCCGCGCCGACGATCATCCTGATCCTGACGCTGGTGTTCGTTGCGGCCTTCGCGCGGCGGCTCCTGCTGACGAGAGCGGCGTCAGCTGCCAAGACGGGTTGAGAGAACGATAGGCGGCAACGGCAGAGCATTTCCGAGGATCACGCGGAATTCCCATAACCGAAATTTCCGTTTGCAGAACTGAAAGGCCCTGTTGTTTTTTCGAAAACGACGTGGCCAGCTGAAACAAAGTTAACAAATAAAGCATTGAAAAAAATAAAGAAAATCTGATCTACATTTATGTGGTTAATGGCCCGTTAACTGCACAGCTCCGCCTGAAACTGCGCGTCTGCGCATTATCAGAAGGAGTGCATTGACATGCCCAGCTTACCCGCAACACGTCCCGTCATCGGGACCAATGAAGATGATGTTTTGAATGGCTCGAAACACTCCGACGTAATGTCCGGACGTTTCGGTGACGATCTCCTGACCGGCAAGAACGGCAATGACGAAATCTGGGGCGGAACCGGAGACGACACGCTCTACGGCGACAACGGCAACGACATTCTCTACGGCTCGGGCGGTCCGAGCCTCGTGCAGGTAACGTCGGTCGAGATCACTGACGACTATCCGGTTTCCGTGGTGTTCGAGGGTGAAACTGCCGGCTACCGCAACACGTTCGGCTACTACAAGATCGCCGAAGACGGCACGATCCAGGATGTCGAGTTCATCTGGCCGAACGCCTCGCTGCAGGGCAGCGGCGGCAATCTCATCGCCGGCGAAACCCGCGAATTCCTGGATGTCAGTGCCGGCGACCGTGTCGCGTTTTTCATTGTGTCCAACGGCTATAGCCGCAACGGCGGATATTCGCATCTCGATATGGAAAACGGCACGCTCGAATTCCAGAACTCCGATGGAACGCAGGCAACGCTCGACAGCGACAGCCCGCGCCTCTATCACATCGCACCTGATGGCACGAAGACGCTCATCCAGTACGATCCGTACCACACCGCCGCATATGGCGACACGGTCGACCTGAACCCGGACAATATCCTTCACACGACCGGCGTCCTGAAAACCGACGCGGGCACGCTCACCCTCGGGTTTGAAGATCTCTTCAACGGCGGCGACCGCGATTTCGACGACAGCGTTTTTACGGTCGATATCGGTCTCGCCAACGCCCTGGTCCTGAACGCCCACTACAATCAGGGCTCCGGCGGCACCGACCCCGAACCCGGCAACGGTGGCGACACGCCGGTTGTCATCGAACGGTCCGACAATGACCACCTGCATGGTGGCACCGGTGCCGATGAACTTCACGGGCGGTCCGGCGACGACTGGCTCTACGGCAACAACGGCAATGACGACCTGCACGGTGGCAGCGGCAACGACACCCTTTATGGAGGGTCGGGCGAAGACAAGCTCTACGGCAATTCCGGCAACGACATCCTCCATGGCGGTCAGCAGAACGACGAGCTGAACGGCAACAACGGCGATGACACGCTTTACGGCGAATCCGGCGATGACACGCTCAATGGCGGCTCCGGCAATGACACGCTGGATGGCGGCAATGACGATGACACGCTCAACGGCGGCTCCGGCGACGATGTCATGCAGGGTGGCTATGGTGACGACACGATGAACGGCGGCACCGGCAACGACACCATGGATGGCGGCAACGGTGTCGACATGCTCATCGGCGGCTCCGGCGACGACATCATGCAGGGCGGCTACGGCGAAGACATCCTCAAGGGCGGTGCCGGAAACGACGAACTGCGCGGTGGTCACAACAACGACAAGCTCTACGGCGGTCACGACGATGACACGTTCTACGGGGATGCCGGTAACGACTACATGCATGGCGGCCAGGGTAACGACACCGTCGACTACTCCGCCTTCGGCGTCGACCTGTCGATCCTGCTCCACAACAAGAAGGCCCATGGCCTGGAGATCGGAACGGACACGTTGCACTTCATCGACAACATCAAGTCCGGGTCGGGCAACGACATCCTGAAAGGGACGTCCGGTGTCAACGTGATTGACGGCGGTGCCGGCAATGACGAGATCAGGAGCCTCGGCGGCAGCGACACGCTGACCGGCGGCACTGGCATCGACACGTTCATCTTCCGCAGCTACGACCTGAGCGGGTTGGACCTCATCACCGATTTCGTCATCGGCACGGACTTGCTGGATTTCAGCCACCTTGCCGGCAGCGATGATGACCAGACCTTCCTCGGCAAGCTGCAGGCGACCGGATCCGATGGTGACACGCTCCTGTCCGTCGACCTGTCCGGAGACGGCAGCTACAACGACATCTGCACGCTGAGCGGTGTTGGTGAGCAGTCTCTGCAGTTCCTCTATGACAATGATTGTTTCGTTTTCTGAGGATTGAATTCTGACATCCAGACAGGCCGCGGAACTTGTTTCGCGGCCTGTTTCCGCTCCCCGCACACGTTGAAATCTTTGCAAAATGGGAAAACCTCCGGGCCGCACAGGCCGCCGGGGGTTTTTCATTTTGCAAAGCCATTCCCGGGCATTTGAAAGTAGAATTTAAGAAAAATTCAAAAAATCAATGAGTTAATGAAAATTGGTCGTGTTCCGGATCAGGCGTTAATCACGTTGGGCCGTTGGCATCCCAGTTGCAGAAGGTTCGCTGTCGACGCAACAATGGGAAGCAAAACTTGGAAATCATTCACGAAAGACCCAGCCAAAGGCTGCACTACCGGGTAACGGCGCCGATGCGCGTTGCCGTCGGAGAGCAGTCTTTCGACGCTGTCGACTGGGGTCTTGGCGGCTGCCGGATTGCAGGCGTCTTTCGTGAGCTTCCGGAAGTCGGTTCCAGCCAGACATTGCTGTGTACCCTCCCGTTCCAGGGCTTCAACATCACGCTGAAGGCCGACGCCGAAGTCATTCGCCTTGACGAGGAAAAAGGCGAGGTGGCTTACCGCTTCGTGCAGCTCGGTGAGCGTGAGACTGCGCTGATGCAGCACTTCGTCGAAGATCTTGTGCGCGGCAAGATGACGGATGTCGCCGACACGATCGTGCGCATCGATACACCCGTCACGCCTGTTCCGACAAAGCCTGATCCCAACCCGGTCGAGGCCCTGCCGGTCCGGCGCTGGCCGGTCAGACAGATCGTGATGACACTGTTCTATTTCGCCCTCGGTGCGGTGGTGTTCGGCTATGTCGGGCTTTACGTCTTCGCAACCCTCTTCCGTCTCGAGGTTACGTCGGCGGTCGTCACGTCCGAGCGGCAGGCGATCACTGCACCGGCAAACGGCCGGGTCCTGACGGCACAGCATGGCGTTGGCGACGTCGTTGCCGCCGGACAGGTTCTGTTGGTCATGGAGGACGGACGGCACGAAGAGACGTTGCGCCGGGCACAGTCAGCCCTGGCCACGACCCGTGCGGAGCTTGCCGAAACGGAGGCCTTGCTTGCCGAGGAAAACCGGAAAGCCGAAGGCTACGCCCTTGTCGCGCGCAACAATGTCCGCCAGGCGGGATCTCAGGTCGAAGGGCTGGAGCTCGCGAAGGAAAACGCTCTCCTCAAGGTCGAGCGCATGCGCTCCCTCGCGAAGAAGGGGCTGGCGCTTGCCGATGACGTCGAGGCCGCGGAGCTGGAACTCAAGTCGGTCATCTCGGACCTGGAACGCAAGCAGATCCACATTCAGGAACTGGAAGAGCTGATTGCCGGCGGCGACAGTGTCCGGCTGTTCACCGGCAACGCTTTTGCTGGACGCCTTGCTGAGATGAGGGCGAGGGTGGCAAGGCTCAAGTCCCAGGAGACGTTCCAGGCGTCCATGGTTCAGGACCTGATGGACAAGGAAGCCCGGCTGAAGGTCGCCGCTCCTTTCGCGGGCCTCATCAAGGAAAGAGACATACTGGAGGGCACGTCTGCCAAGCAGGGCGAGCCGCTGCTGGTGCTTGAAAGGTCAGCGTCGGAAGAGGTCAGCGCCTATCTCACCCAGGACGAGGTTCTGCATATCCGTCTTGGAACCACCGCCAATATCTTCGTTCCTTCGGAAAACCGCTGGGTGAGGGGTACGGTCGACCACATCGATCGCACGGATGGTTTTGTTGATGAAGTGTCGGAAACCTTCCGGTTCAGGGCCCCGGATGCACGCTCCGCAAAGGTGACGCTCGTACCGGACGGCGAGGCATTCCCGGCCAGCGGCACGCCCATCACGGTCTATTTCGAGCGCCACCGGAACAACATCGTCTTCCGGACCGCCCAGCAACTGGTGAGCGGGTTGTGATGGCACAGGACAGATCAACCCTTCCCTACAAGGTCGACGAGATCATGCACCAGCCAAAAGGCTGGGCGAAGTGGACGCCCTGGGCCCTGTTCCAGATCGCGCTCTATTTCGGCTGCTGCTTCATCGGCCTAACGATCTTCGAAAACGTGTTCTTCAGCCCGTCCACGAAGGAAATCACCTTTGTCATCGGGCTTCTGGGCATCTGGCGCTACGGCTGGTGGTTCACCCATGCCGTCCGAGCGTGGATCTACGGCAAGTTCGTCTATCCGTCGATGCGCGATGCGGGCAAGAAGGTCTGGGACGATGGCTGGCGCCCGCGGCATCTGCATTTCATGATGACCACCTACAAGGAGCATCGCGACATCACCGAGAAGGTCATCCGCTCGATCTGCCGCGAGATCAGGGACGCAGGGGTTCCCGGCACGATCTGGCTCGGCTCGGGCGACCGCTATGACGAGGAGCTGATTTCCAACCTGCTCGTTCGCGAATGGTCGGATCTGGATGTCACGCTGCATGTCGTGCGGCAGAACCAGCCGGGCAAGCGCCTCGCCATCGGCCTCGTGCTGCGCGCGATGAGCCGCGGCAATGTCGAGGCCGACGACCTGATCATCTTCATGGATGGCGACTTCATTCTGGCACCCAACGCCGTTGGTGCCTGCCTGCCGCTGTTCAAGCTCTATCCCGATCTTCAGGCCTGCACCACCGACGAGGAAGTGCTCTGCATCGGACCGCGTTGGGTCGCCAACTGGCTGACCATGCGGTTTGCCCAGAGACGTCTTGCCATGCAGTCCCACTCCCTGTCCGGCAGGGTTCTGACGCTGACCGGACGCATGTCCGTTTTCCGGGCCAATCACCTTGTGAAGCTGAAGTTCATCCGTCTGCTGGAGGCAGATCACCTGGAACACTGGCTCTGGGGCAAATTCCGTTTCCTGTCCGGCGACGACAAGAGCACCTGGTACTACATGCTGCAGTCGGGTTGCCGCATGCTCTACGTACCCGACGCCATGGGCTACACGGTCGAGGTGATCGAAGGGTCCGGCATGGACCGGATGGTGCAGAATTTCCGCCGCTGGTCCGGCAACATGCTGCGCAACGGCTCCCGGGCGCTGGCGCTCGGTCCGCACCGCATGCCGTTCTTCATCTGGTGGTGCCTGCTCGACCAGCGGGTCTCCATGTGGACCATGCTGGTGAGCCCGGTCCTCGCCGTCTGCACGTCTTTCCTCTACGACCCGCACTACATCTTCGGCTACGTCGTTTTCATCTGCATCACGCGGATGCTTCTGTCGCTGTTCCTGTTTCAGTATGCGCGCAAGGTGGATCTCAGCTATCCGTTCATCCTCTACTTCAACCAGCTCATCAATGCGTCGGTGAAGGTCTATTGCATCTTCCGCCTGTCGAAGCAGCGCTGGTCGAACCGGGGGGACCAGCGCGCAGGCGAAGGCGACGGTCTCATTGCGACCCTTCAGAACTGGATGGCAAGCTATCTGACCTTTCTTTACGTCACCATGCTCTTCCTCGGCGTCTGCCTGATGGCCGGTCTCATCGATCCGCCGAGCAGCGGCATGATCACCTACCTGCTGGGGTGGACGGCCTCGGTTTGACGGTTGATACGGTTTCCAATTTTGCAAAACGCGCATTTTCAAAATCGGACAGAGGGCGACTTCCCAAAATCAGAAAATCAGTTCAAGTATCTGTATTTATTAAGTTTTTCTAGATAAGTGCGTGCTGGCCCGGTTCTTGTTTCTAAAGACCCAGAAACAATTTCAGGGGCTTTGCCATGAGACCGACTTCAAGACTCTACACCGCCGCCATGGCCATGACCGCGATGATCGCGCTGGCTCCGGTCGCGTTCAATGTCGTCGTCGACGCGTTCGATCACAACCGG
Organism: Roseibium sp.; assembly: GCF_965232425.1. GTDB lineage: Bacteria > Pseudomonadota > Alphaproteobacteria > Rhizobiales > Stappiaceae > Roseibium. The sequence goes on along the minus strand of NZ_OZ246971.1, from coordinate 555,557 downwards.
CTGGTGGATCTTGACCTGAACAAGAAGGAAACCAGCGTCAAGGCGCATTACCCGCTCTACAAGATGATCGAGTATCCGCGGATCAAGGCATCGACCGTTGTTCTCGGAGACAGCCGCGCACGGGCGCTTCAGGACAAGTACTGGCAGGAACTCGGCCGTGACGACGTCTACAACTTCGCCTATGGCGGGGCGACCGTCTACGAGATCTACGACACGTTCAAATACCTGCGCGATTCAGTTGACCTCGAGACGCTGATCGTGAGCCTGCCGCTCAGAAGCATGGACGCCCGTTTCAAGGGCGGCATGAACCGAGTTCCCGAAGCAATCGCGCTCGCCGACAATCCCTTCGGCTATTACACCAACTGGTTCGTTACCAAGACCGGATGGCGCCTGCTCGAGGAACGCTATCCGACCCTGACGGGATCTTTCGAAGACATCTCCTTCTGGCCCGTTCAGGAAGCCAGGGCGGCCGATTTCAACGCGATCGGCACGCTCTCGGTCGAAGCGCTTCTCGATCCGGCCCTGTGTGACGAATGCGCCCTGAGCACTTCGGTTTCGGCCCTGCGGCTTCCGGCGGTTTACCACGGACACGGTTATGGCCTTGGGCGCTGGGGCAGGTACTGGCCCGAAATCCTCATTGAACGTGACCTGCCGCAGCTTTTCGCCAAGCAGGTCGGCACCAACGGTGCGGCCGACTGGCGCCGCTTCAAGCAGTCGGATGAGCTGTGGGGCATGGTCGAGGAAATCGCCTCCTGGTCCGCTGATAACGATGTGGATCTCATCTTCCTGATCCCGCCGACCATCTCCGAGATGCAGCGCCGGATCTCCGATTTCGGGCTCACGGCCGCCAATCACAAGTTCCGTGAGCGGCTTTCAACGCTGGCCCCCGTCGTGGATCTGGATTTCGACACGCCCTTCACGCGCGACCTGGGGAACTTCACGGATGCCTATCACTTCAGTTCCGACCCGGCGCGCCGGATCGTCGGCGAACTGCTGATGCTGATCGACCGTGACCCGGAGCATGTTGCGCTGGCAGCCAAGCGCCGCAAGGACCTGGTCTGCCCGGTAACGCCGGCTGAAACGGCAACATCCCACAAGGAAGGCACGTTGGAACTCCTGGAAGGCGTCTCCTGCAGAATCTGGAGGCAGAACAATGGCTAAACCGTTCTTTCCGTTTGAAGAAACAATCATCTGCGCAACAGGCCTGATCATTGGTGCCATCGTCGCCGCGGGTTTCAAGGAAGCGCAGATCCAGACCCCTCAAAAGCACGAAGAGCAGGAATGCTCCTGCAACGAATACGAACTGCTGCTGAACAAGGTCAACGTTGGCCGGCTGGATACGGAACTCACCCTGGAGGTGCTGCTATGACCCGGATGAACAAGAAATCGCTGCTTTGGAAAGGGCTCTTGCTCGGAGCTGTATTCGGTGTCGCCGGTGCCGTGGCGCTCTCCTCCGACACCACGCCGGTGAAGGCCAAGTCAGAGCGGATCGACCCGACCATCGAGGAAATGATCAAGCAGGCGCGCGGTCTGCAGAAAGTTGGCCGCTGGGAAGCGGCAGCCGATATTCTGACCCAGCTTGCCAACGACGGTCATCCGGTCGCGCTTTTCCATCTCGGCAGAGCCTACAAGAACGGCTGGGGCGTCGAGGCCGACTTGGACCAGTCGCGACTGATCTTCATGGAAGCCGTCCGGTATTCCTTCGCGTTTCGTGGCGAGACAGCCTACGAACTCGGCCGTCTGTTCCAGCGCTCGTCCGGCGAACATTGTGCCGAGATTGCCTTGCAGTGGTTCCTCAAGTCACTTGAGTGGGACTATCCCAAGGCGCATGTGCAGCTTGCCAAGCACTATGAGCGCGGCATTGGTGCGGAGCGCGACCTGAACGCGGCCTTCCACCACTACGAACAGGCGGCCATCGCCGGGTATCCCTCGTCCACCATCAATTATGCACGCATCCTGCTGACGGGCCGTTACGGTCTGACCCCGGATCCGGACCGTGCCCGTTTCTGGGCGGAGCGTGCCATCACCGGTCTTGAGCAGAAAGCCCGCGACGGATCCGCGAGCTCGGCAAAGACGCTGGGTCGGATTTACCGCGATGGCGAATTCATGGCCGCCGACCGGTCGCTCGCGGGGGACTGGTTCCTGCGCTCGGCAAACCTTGGCGATGCCGGCGCGATGCACGATCTCGCACAGATGCTCCTTACGGGGGCACCGGACGACGAAAACACCGCTGAAGCTCTGAAGTGGCTGCGGCTGGCGGCGACCGCCGAACACGGCGGTGCACTGACCGCACTCGCCCGTCTTCACCTCAAGAGCAAACACGGTCTCGAGCCGGACGCGGCAGTCACGTTGCTTGAACGCGGCGTTGCCGTCGGTCATCCCGGTGCAATGCAGGAACTCGCCCGGCTGTTCGCCGAGGGCGGCCTCGTGCTCCAGGACCGCCAGAAGGCAATCGAGCTGGCCCGGAAGGGAGCCGATCGCGGCCACCAGGGCAGCACCAGCCTGCTGGAAAAGCTCCTGCAGGAAGACGAAGCAAATCTGACGGTTATCGAGAAATCCGTTCAACCCGTTGCTGACAAGAAGGAGGGCTGAGTCATGGTCTTCAGTTCATTGGAATTCATCTACCTGTTCCTGCCTCCGGTCCTGATTGGATACCTGATCCTCCGGCACTTCGGCTGGGAAAACGGCATCATCTGGTGGCTCATCCTGGCTTCGCTTGTCTTCTATGGCTGGTGGACGCCGATCTATCTGCCGCTGCTCTTGGGCTCGGTTGTCATCAACTACGGTTTTCATCGCGTTCTGCGCGCTGTGAAGGACAAGTTCATCCTGGTCAGCGGGATTGTCTTCAACCTCGCGCTGATCGCGGTTTTCAAATATGCCGATTTCTTCATCGGCAACGCGAATGTCATTGCCGGAGCGGATATCCCGCTGCTGCACCTGGTGTTGCCCCTGGCGATATCGTTCTTCACGTTCCAGCAGATCTCGTTCCTGATCGACACCTGGAAGGGTGATGTGACGGACTGTGATTTCCCGCGCTACATGCTCTTCGTCGTGTTCTTCCCGCAGCTGATTGCCGGGCCGATCGTGATGCAGAAGGAGACCATCCCGCAGTTCAAGCTGCCGGTCTTCAAGAACAAGCTGGTCCTGAACCTTGCTGTCGGCAGCACGCTGTTTGCCATCGGTCTGTTCAAGAAGATCGTGCTCGCTGACGGCATCGCGCCTTATGCCAATGCTGTCTTCAACATGGCTGAAACCACGTCGGGAGTCCCGTTCGAGGCTGCCTGGATCGGGGCGCTGGCCTATACGTTCCAGCTGTATTTCGACTTTTCCGGCTATTGCGACATGGCGCTGGGTCTTGCAAGGCTCTTCGGCATCCGTTTGCCGGTGAACTTCAACTCGCCCTACAAGGCCACCAGCATTTCCGATTTCTGGCGCCGCTGGCACATCACCCTGTCGCATTTCCTGCGGGACTACCTCTATATCCCGCTTGGCGGCAATCGCAGTGGTCCGGTGCGCCGCTATTCCAACCTGATGATCACGATGCTGCTCGGCGGCCTGTGGCACGGTGCCAGCTGGACCTTCGTTTTCTGGGGCGGCCTGCACGGCGCCTACCTGGCCATCAATCACGGCTGGTCGGCCCTGGTTTCTGCCGGCTACGTTCCCTCGATCCTGCCCAAGCCGGTTGGCAATGTTCTCTCCCGCGGCATCACCCTCTTGGCCGTCGTGGTTGCCTGGGTGTATTTCCGCGCCGAGAGCTTTGACGGTGCCAACAACATCATTCTCGGCATGACCGGCCTGTCCACAGTCTACGAGCCCACGCTCTGGACCACGATGGTCACCGGAACGGCACCGGTCTGGGCAGCGATGATCTGCCTAGCGGCGATTGTCTTCCTGTTGCCGAACTCGATCGAGTTCACGGAGAACTATAACCCGATCCTCGGCCTGAAGAAATTCGTGTCGCAAAGGCATTCGGACGGTTTCCTGCCGGTGCGCTGGAAGCCGACGGCAGGCTGGGCGGCAGCGGTGTCCGTTCTGTTCGGCGTTGCGCTCATCCAGACCTACCGCCTGGCCGAGCTGACCGAATTTATCTACTTCAACTTCTAACCGGTTGGTTGAAATGCGATATCTGTTTCAGATTCTTGGTCTTTCCGCGCTCCTGTGTGCCCCTGGCACCCAGGCAGCGGGGGCGGATCCTTCGGGCAGCAAGCTGTCCTTGCCGGTCCAGAAGATGTCGGTTGATCTTGAGACCGGCATCGTCTCACGCCAGGGAGTACGCGGGCTTTGCCTGGAAACGGTCTCACAGGCCGGGCCTCACAAACTGGTCGTCCGGAAGAACCCGGGCGACGATCGTCCCACGGTCACGGTCAACGGGATCGAGCAGGATTGGGTCGCGGACGCTTCCGGACACGCTCGGATGGGAGCGCTGCGCCTGGCCCGGGACGGCTCCCTGGCCGTTTTGCGCACCTGGAAGACCGGGGAAAAACAGACCGAACTGCTGCAGGACGGACAGATTGCCAGGAGCTGGACGCGGGACAGGTCCGTGAAACTGCTGCGCTACACGACCGACGCGGTGCTGCTTCTGGAACGACAGGCGGCGCAAGCCTGGCGTCTCAACAGATATCCCAGGAACCCGGACGGACAGGTCATGGCGCAGGCGGAGACACTCGTCGACTTTGGCACCTGTGAACCCGGTCGCATGCGGATTGCCGGAAACGTGCTCTGGGCCCAGCTCGACTGCGGCGCAGGTGAAGACAAGGGTATCTACAGGATTGATCTCACGTCTGGAACCATCGGCAAGCCAGTGATGAGTTCGCGAGGGGCGGAGTTCACGAAGCTGCCGAAGTCGTTTGAACTTTCGGGCGGCCAGACGGTGATGGACGTCTCCGGTACGCCTGCCGCCCTTCGGTTCTTCTATGCCGTTTCGGGCCTGCTGCTGTCCCAGACAGGAGAGGTTCGTGCGTGTTCTTCCGATGCAGAGGGACTGCAGAGCTGGAACCAGAGCTATCGGCTGCGCGCGCTGTCGTCCCTTTACGAAAAAACCGGCGCGGAGGTTTTTGCCCGCCTGGCGCTGAAGTCCATGCGCCTGACGCTTGCCGCAAACGACGCTTTGCAAAACCGCGCGGATCCCGATCGACCGCAATGCGGATGGAGTTCGACGATCTACGGAACAACCCCGGGCGAACGGCTGACCCTGATGATCAACCAGGCGATGATTGCCAATGCGCTCACGGCTTCCTGCAAGACACTCGACAATCTGTGTCCGCAGGACCTTTTGAAGCAGATCTCCGAAACGAATGCCTGTCTTGCCCGTGCGTTCGAACCTGACTTCGATGCCGATCTCGGCCTTTACCGCATCAATGGAGAGATCGACTTCCGCTTCGCCGGCAAACCCGCTCCGTGGAACTGGCAGATTGCCTTTGCCGGAGTTCTGGATGCATTGCCGGACAGGGACCTCAAGGCAAGGGCGCGCGATATCGTCGGCGTGTTTCTGGACGAGTGGGAACAGGATGAAAATGGCGGTCTCTGGCGCTATTGGCCCGCAGGCTACTACCGGGAGAAGGGGTTGACACCCGAACAGCTGTCCACCCAGAGATATGAGGATACGGGCCACGCAGGGATCACGCTTCTTACACTCGGCGACTTTGTGTCAGGAGCGCGTGCCGAGATTTCCGAAGCCGTGCAAAAGCGTCTCGACTACCTGCTGGACTTCGGCATTGCGACGCCCCGGGACCTTGATGGAGGAGGGCCGCAGGGCGATCGCTGGTTTCCTGCAAGCGGCTGGAGCCACTACGCGACACCGATGTTTGAAGACATCTATTCAGCGCCCGTGCCCGGACAAAACTCGGCTGACACGCTCTACGCCTATTCCCGCCTGTTCGATGCCTCGGAGCCGTTTCAGCTGACGATTGACGTCTACAGCTGCACGGATCTTTGCACCCGCGAGAAGGAACTTTCCTACGCAAGTCTGGACGCCTTCATGAGCGGCAATCCGTTTTTCCGGATTTCGACGGAAACCCTGGGAAACTGAAAGGCTGCGGGAGCAGGTATGTCACCGCCTTAAATCGAAAATTCATAACCAATGGGGAGGATGGACCAAAGTGCGTGAGCAAGGGGGGCGGGTCCGGCAAAGGGAACCGAGGGGACAAAGAATGCGCAAGTGGATCCGGGAACTGACAGTCGATGCCACATTCTGGCTGGTCCTGGTCTTCATTTCAGCGTCGGCCATTGCCGCGTACGTGATTGCCGTTGACTTCGGACAAAAGGCGAGAACGGCAGATCTGTCTGCAGCGGCCCGCGCGCAATCGGAATTGCTGACGGCCGCGCGGTCGTTCTATTCGCGCGAGGTGGTGGACAAGCTTTATTCCTCGCAGGATGTCTCGGTCAGCCATGACTATCACGACAAGGACCTGACAATTCCCGCGCCCGTGTCGATGACCCTGGCGCTTGAGGACGAATTGAAGGCGCAGGGAGCCAGCAGTGCCATCCGGATGCTGTCGACCCATCCCTGGCCGTGGCGCGAGGACCGGGCTCTGGACGCGTTTGAAACGGCTGCCCTTGCCGCAATCGAGAAGGACCCGACCAAGCCGTTTCAACGCCTTGAACAGCGCGAGGACGGAACCTTCTTCCGCAGTGCGTCGGCGGTGCGCATGGAAGAAAGCTGCGTCGCCTGTCACAACACCCATCCTGAATCGCCGAGAACCGTTTGGGAAGTCGGCGATGTCAGGGGACTGCAGGAAGTCATCATTCCCGCAAGTGCGCTCTACGGGACCGGGTTCACCTCGATCGACAACCTGATCTTCATGCTGGCGATCGCGTTCGCCGCAGCACTTGCCCTGACCTTCGTGCTGTCGCTTCAGCGCCAGCGCGCCATGCGGCGTCTCGCCGGTCTTGCCGAAGCGGAACGTGAAAAGAACGACGCGCTGGTAAAGGCCACATTGCGCGCCGAAACGGGCGAAGCGCAGGTCAGTGCAATTCTGGATACGATGCTGGACGGGGTACTGACCCTCTCGCCATCCGGGGAAGTCCTGAGCGCCAACAAGCGGGCTCTGGCCATGTTCGGCGCGTCTGGAAGCGGTGATCTGGTCGGCCGGCTGATCAGCGATATTCTCCCCGACACGGGCGAGGAGGAGCTGCCCTTCGAATGTTGCCCGGGCGCGGCAACGTCCATCGAGACGTCCGGCAAACGCCTGGAGGCAACCGGCCGGCGTCTGGACGGCGGCGAATACCCGGTCGAGATGTCCCTGTCGGAGGTGGTGATCGACGGATCGGCCACCTTCACGGCGATCTTCAGGGACCTGACGGACCGGAAGGCCGCGGCTGCAAAGATCAAGCAGGCGGAAACCCGGCTTGTCGATGCGATCGAATCTCTGCCGGACGGCTTCGTGCTCTATGACGCCGAGGACCGGCTTGTCCTGTGCAACAGCAAGTACAGGGAGTTCTACAGCTCCAGCGCGGATCTCATTCAGCCGGGGGCGAAATTCGAGGAGATCATCAGAAAAGGCGCCATGCGCGGCCAGTACCAGGTCAACGAGGATATCCTGGAAGACTGGGTCGCCATGCGCATGGAACGTCACCAGAACCCGGGCGCGCCCATGGAGCAGCATCTGGATGACGGTCGCTGGCTGCGGGTGATCGAGTCGCGCACGAGCGAAGGCGGAATGGTCGGCTTCCGCGTCGACATCACGGAACTCAAGAACCGGGAAGCCGAGCTCAGGCGCAACGAAGACCTGTTGCGCAATGTCGTCGATGCGTCCTTTGACGGTGTCATCGTCATGAACGGGGATGGCATCGTGCTGGATTTCAGTCCGGCGGCCGAGGATGTCTTTGGCTGGACAGCCACCGAGCTCATCGGCAGGAAGATGTCCGACTACATCATCCCGGACCAGCACCGCAAGGCGCATGATGGTGGCCTTGCCAGGTTTCTGGAGACGGGCGAGGGGCCGGTTCTCGGAAAGCGCATCGAAATCGAAGGCCTCCACAAGGAGGGTCATGAGATCATCGTCGAACTGGCGATCCGGCACACCCGGGGCGCCGAAGGACCGCTGTTCCTCGGATATGTCCGCGACATCACCGAGCGCAAGGCCGCCGACGCGGCCCTCAGGGACGCCAAGGAAAAAGCCGAGGCCGCGAACGAGGCCAAGGCCAAGTTCCTGGCGATGATGAGCCACGAGATCCGCACGCCGATGAACGGGGTACTCGGCATTCTCAGCCTGCTGCGCGACACCGATCTGAACCCGGCTCAGGCCGACTACGTCAAGACGGCCCGCGAGTCCGGCCGGTCCCTCCTGGAGCTGATCAACGACATTCTGGACTTTTCCAAGCTCGAGGCCGGCCGCATGGAACTGGACATTGCGCCGTTCCGGCTCAAGACACTCGTCAAGAGCGTGGTCGACCTGTTCAAGCCGATCGCCCAGGACAAGGGGCTGCAGCTTTCCATGAAGTATCCGTCCGATCTGCCTCACAACGTCGTGGGGGATTCTGGCCGTTTGCGGCAGGTCGTCCTGAACCTGGTCTCGAATGCCATCAAGTTCACCGAGATCGGCTTCGTCGAGATTTCCGTCGACATCACCAAGGATGATCCGGTCGAGCCGACGTTCCGGTTCTCGGTCCGGGATTCCGGGATCGGCATACCGGAGGACAAGCATGAAGCGCTCTTCGGCGATTTCGTCACGGTCGATACGAGCTATACCAAGAAAGAGGGCGGAACCGGGCTTGGCCTTGCGATCTGCAGGCAGATCGCGCACCTGATGGACGGAGAAGTTTTCGTTGAAAGCGAAGAGGATGTGGGCAGCACCTTCCAGTTCGTCGTGCCGATCCGCCTCGCGGACGACCAGACGGTGGCGCTGGACGAAGACCACCCGCACGAACAGGCAGAACTGCCCGACAATCTGACCATTCTTCTTGCCGAAGACAACGCGACCAACCAGATCGTGGTCAGCCATGCCCTGCGCAGCGCCGGCTGCGACATCGATATCGCGAATAACGGCAAGGAGGCGGTTCAGGCCGCCTCGAAGCGCGACTACGACTGTATCCTGATGGACATTTCGATGCCGGAGATGGACGGGATTGAAGCCACGCGCCGCATCAGGCAAGGGCAGCGCAATCTCAAGACCCCCATTGTCGCGCTCACCGCCTATTCGCTGCGCGGTGACCGGGAACGTTTTCTCGACTCCGGCATGTCGGATTTCCTGGCAAAGCCGGTTGAAAAGGAAGACCTGCTTGCCTGCATATCCCGCAATGTTTCCCGGATCGTTGCCGGCGAGCCCGAAACTGTTCCCTCCGGAACGAAGGCGTCTCTGGAAGCTGCCAGGGAAATCCTCGGTACCATGCCGGACGAGTTGAAGCAGAAGCTGCTGCAGCAATTCGTCGACGATACGCTGAAGCGCCGGACCGCCGCGCTTGAGGCAGCCGAGGCAAACGAACCGGAAAAGCTCGAACAGGCGACGCATGCCCTCAAAAGCGTGGCCGGCACATTCGGCGCCCTGGAACTCGCAACGATCGCGACCACGGTCAACACCCTGGTCCGCGACGGCAAGGAGACGGCGGCCATGGGTAAAATGGACGATCTTTCCGACATCTGTGACCGCACACTAACGGAAGTTAAAGCATTGGCAGACGAAATAGGTGTACAGATATCTCTTGAAACCTGATGGATGATCTGCGCCGCGGAAGGAGCACGAGGTGAAAGTTCTGATCGTTGAAGACGCTCTGCCGCTTGCGACGGTGTACGGTCATCAGTTGTCACGCGCAGGTCTCGACACGGTTCACGTGGAAACAGGAACGGACGCCCTGGCGCGGCTGCGCAAGGGCGGCATCAGCGTCGTTCTCCTGGATTTGCAGCTGCCTGACATCAGCGGAATGGACGTCCTGGCGACGATCCGCGAAGAACAACTTCCCGTAACCGTCGTGGTCGTCACCAGTTCCGGTTCCATCAAGACGGCCGTCGACGCCATGCAGGCCGGCGCTTACGATTTCATCGTCAAGCCGGTCGCAGAGGAGCGTCTCGTTACGACGACGCGCAACGCGCTTGAGCGCGAAACCCTCACGGAAGTTGTCGAAGAGGTGCGCAAACCCGCTGCCGGCAAACTTCAGCATGGTTTCGTCGGCTCGTCCCTGCCGATGACCGCTGTCTACAAGATGATCGAAAGCGTGGCGCGTTCCAACGCGTCCGTCTTCATCACGGGCGAAAGCGGCACCGGCAAGGAGGTTTGCGCGGAGGCCATTCATCGCTCCAGCCCGCGCGCCAAGAAGCCCTTCGTTCCGCTGAACTGCGCCGCCATCCCGAAGGATCTGATCGAGTCCGAGATCTTCGGCCACATCAAGGGTGCGTTCACCGGGGCGACGTCGGATCGCGATGGCGCGGCCGCGCGCGCGGATGGCGGCACGCTGTTTCTTGACGAAATCTGCGAGCTGGAACTTGCCCTTCAGGCGAAGCTGCTGCGTTTCCTGCAAAGCGGCACGGTCCAGAAAGTCGGCAGCGATGCACTCAAGAAGGTGGATGTGCGCATCGTATGCGCCACCAACAGGGACCCGCTTGCCGAAGTCGAGGCCGGAAGGTTCCGCGAAGACCTGTTCTACCGGCTGCACGTTTTGCCCATCGGCCTGCCGCCCCTGAGATCCCGAGGGGCCGACGTCCTGGAGCTGGCCAAGCATTTCCTGACCCAGTTCGCCGGCGAGGAAGGAAAAGCGTTCGAAGGGTTTTCCGTGGAAGCGGAAGAGGCGTTGCTGTCGCACTCCTGGCCCGGCAATGTGCGCGAAATGCAGAACACCATCCGGAACCTCGTCGTCCTCAATGAAGGTCCGTTCGTGGAAGCCGGCATGCTGACGACGCTTCAGGGACGCGCGCCCGCGCCGAAGATCCAGGCCGAGCAGGCAGCGGTTCAGAGCGTTGCCCCCCAGGCCGTTCCCGGTGACAGGGCGGTCGCGGCTGCGGCGGGCTCGTGGCCGGCGATTACGGTGTCGTTGGGACAACCGTTCGAACAGCTCGAGAGGCAGATTATCGAGGCGACCATCGACGCTTGCGGCGGAAGCCTCCCCAAAACGGCCCGAACCCTGCAGGTCAGCCCTTCGACGCTCTACCGGAAGAAGGAAATCTGGGCGGAGCAAGACGAGGCTGCGGTTTCGGACGACGGGCTCTCGGCGGAAAGCGCCTGAGGACCCGTTCCGTTTGGTCAGCCCCGGTTAGCGCAAAAGCGCTTCGGCAATGCCGATCGTTGCAACATGCGACGTCACGGGAAACTCGCCTCTCAGCATTGCCTCGCGCAGATAGGCGCGCCGGCGTGTCAGCAGCACCGCTTCCTCAAGGTCGTCCGAACAGGGTTCGCCAAGTTTGATGACGTGGCTGGCAACAAACACGTGTGCCCGCGCGATGCCCTGGTTGCCGTGAAGGACCAGCGACGGACCCGCCATCCATCTGCCGCCGCCGTAGCCGGTCTCCTCCAGCAGTTCGCGCCTTGCGGAAAACTCCGGATCTTCGCCGGGATCGACCTGCCCGCCGGGAAGCGTCAGGCACACCTGACCGGCACCGTGCTTGTACTGCCTTAACAGCAGCACTTCATTGTCTTCCGTGACCGCGTAGACCGAGGAGAAGGACGGAAGGTCGATCCGGAAGTAATCGTCGATGATCCGGCTGTCGGGCAACTGCACGGTTTGACGCAAGACACGCAGGCTCTTGCCGGAATCGTAGACGGTATCGCTTTGAAGCACCGACCAGTGCGGGTCATCCAGAACGATCGGAGAGGCCTTCATTGCCAGGCTCCCTGGAACAGGCGGCTGGGGGCCGCGATCTTGGGCATAACGGTTTTCATCGAGCGTTTTTCGTAGCTGAGCAGCTGGCTGATATCGCTCGGACCGGCAACGGTCGACAGAACATTCCGGCTCAGCAGCGCATCGCACATGGGCTTGGCGTAACCGCCGGCGGCCGTCTTGCCGAGATAGGCAATGACACGTGCCGCCTTGTGACGCCGCAGCATCTGGTTCTGCACCTCGGCCGTCGAAAAGGAATTCGGCGTGATCAGCAGGCTGGTCTGGGTGTCCTTAAAGATCGCGTGATCCGGGAAACGGCGCGAAAACGACGCGATGAAGCTATCGAGTTCCCGGTGTTCGTTCTCCCAGGCAAGATAGGCCTTCTTCGCCGTCCGCCCGACACGGGTTCCGGCAAGACAGATGCGCAGCGTCGCGGAGCCGCTGTCGATCAACGGGGCCTGCTTATTTGGATAGGCGCTATGGAGCACCATCCGGGCGACATATTCGTAGACCTCGTCGGAAAAATCATGGTCGTGGCGGACCAGCAGTTCATTTCTCCGCCAGAATTCCGTTCCGGCGGACGTGAAAATGCCCGCAAGCCGCCTGCGCAACCGGGAAGGGATACGCGAAGCCGTTTCGGTATAGTTCAGATTAGACAGGATGTAGCAGGACCGCTGTTCTGCAAAATCCGCCAGGTAGCCGGCAAAGGCGTGGTCCATTTCTCCATGGTTGGCGTCCAGCAGCGCGTTGGCATCGAAAAGAAAGACGTTCTCTCGCGGTGCGTCCTGCGATGTGCCGAAAGGAACGGCGACCTTGCCGACGGTGTCGAAGTGTGTGTTCGAATACATTGCTTTGCCTCCTCGAATTCAGACTTGCGGAAGGCATTGCAAATCGGCGGCCAAATATCGGTAGTGAGAAAAATATATAAAAACCAATGTTTTATAGATTTTTTTCTATCGGGGTGCTCACTCGGCGCGAGAAAGTTTTGCGAAATGGCAAAACGCTTTTCTTGATTTCGAAAACGCCGCGTCCCGGAACTGTCGATGGCGTGGACGCTTTATATATAGGGGCTCGATCAGCGGCCGGTGGTCTGGGGTATGGACTCACAAATTAGCCCGCACCCTAATGTCGACCGGGAGTTTGGCGAAGGCGCACTGGCACGCGGTTTGTCAGACCGGACGGGCTTTGCGGAATTGCAATCGAAAAATCGAAAACGGGAATTTTCCGTTGCCAAATTCGAAAGCCACGACACTATGCCAAAAAACAGATAATTTTTAAGACATTGAAATATAACAATTAAATTCATGCCAGCTCGTTTGGCACGGAGATTGTTCTTGTAGTTCCCAGAAACAATTCAATGGGAGCAATGACATGAACATATTTGTTGGAAACTTCGAGACGGCACGCGAGATTGACGGTTTTGAGCTGAAGCTCGCGGATGAGAAAAAAGCGATCAGCGTTGTTGGACTGGGCTATGTCGGCGCCGTGTCGCTTGCCTGCCTGAGTGACCTCGGTCACCGCGTTGTCGGCACCGATATCGATAACCAGAAAGTCGACTCCATTTCCTGGGGCGAAAGCCCGATCCACGAAGACCGGCTCGGTGAACTCCTGACCAAAGGTGTTGACGGTGATCTCCTCAGCGCAACCACCGACCTGGAAAGGGCGGTCATGGAGACGGATGTCACATTTGTTTCCGTCGGCACCCCGACCAGCGAAGACGGCGGCTGCGACACCCGGGCCATTGAGGCCGTTGCACGCGGCATCGGCGAAGCCCTGGCGAAAAAGGACGGGTTTCACATTGTCGTCCTGCGTTGTTCAGTTCCTCCCGGAACGACGCTTGACATCATGAAGCCCGTCCTTGAGCGCTACTCCGGCAAGATCGCCGGGCAGGGGTTCGGCATCTGTTTCAATCCGGAGTTTCTGCGTGAAGGTACGGCGATCGCCGATTTCCACGCACCGCCGAAAACCGTGATTGGCGTGTCCGACCCGAGGACGGCTGCCGTGCTCGCGGAGATCTACGCACCGGTCGACGAAAACCCGATCGTCACCACGGTCGAAGTCGCCGAACTGGTGAAATATGTCGACAATGTCTGGCACGCGACCAAGGTTGTCTTCGCCAACGAGGTCGGGCGTCTGTGCAAGCCGATGGGCATCGACAGTCACGCGGTCATGGATATTTTCGTTCAGGACACCAAGCTCAACCTGTCGCCCTACTACCTGAAGCCCGGCTTTGCGTTCGGCGGGTCCTGCCTGCCCAAGGAAGTGCGCGCGGTGACCCATCTTGCCGACAAGCTCGGTGTCTCGACCCCGCTGATGGACGCGCTGACGCCGTCCAACGAGAAGCAGGTCGAGCAGGCGGTCGACCTGGTGCGTGAAACCGGCGCAAAGAAGGTTGCCGTTCTCGGCGTCGCCTTCAAGCCCGGCACGGACGACCTGCGTGAGAGCCCGGCCCTGGAGCTGATCGCGCAATTGCAGGACGAGGGCGCTGAGATCGTCGCTTACGACCCGGCGATCCAGCCCGGTCCGCATATCACCAAGCAGTTCGACTACATGCGTTATGCGGCACCGCATCTGCAGAACGTGGTCGACGGTCTTGCGGACTTCATGCAGGCGACACCGGAAGACGCCGCATGCGATGCCGACGTCATCGTCGTCACCCAGAAACTGCCAGAGCTCCGGAGCGTGCTCAGGTCCAAGAAGGAAGAGGCAACGGTGGTGGATCTAGTCCGCATCTCCGACGAAGCCCGAAACTCTTCTCATTATATCGGCATAGGCTGGTAGACCCCACGCTCCCGTCCGCTCCCTCCCACTTTGCCCCCATCGACACCCCAAGGGAGGGAGCGGACACACTATCCATCACGGGCCGGCCGGGTGTGACGCACACGCCCGGCCGGCCCGTTTTCCTGCCCGAGAGAGTGATTGAGCGATGTGATGATTGGCGAGTTGCATCGACTTTGTATTTAAATCAAAAGTAATTTTATCTGAGGTGAAGTATTTTTTGGCACCTAAAATATTCAATTTTAGATTGATTAGAGGTTGTAATTCAAACTGATTTGATTTCTCGCTCGAAATTGCGAAAAAATATTTGAACAAAAATAGTATTGTTTACAAACATATTTCCAGAATTGCACAACCTATTCCAATCAGTTTTGCAACTTTTGCAAGAAATGCATACTTGACTTTACGTCAAGCTCAGCGGCACCCTTCCTGCGTTTAGTTTTTTTATTTTCTATTTTTCGGAGGCACCATGACCGGCACCCATCACGGCCTGACAAGGCTGGATCAACTCGTCAAGACCTGCATTCACGGTGAAGGCCCTTCCCGCCCTTTCGCCCAGACGTTCGGGCGTCTGTTTCCGGCGAACCCGGTGAAGATCAAGAACATCACCCACAAGGACGTCATCCACGCGCTCGATCATCTGGCATCGGACATGGCCGCGACGGAGAACACCGACGGACCGGCGGATGCCGGCATGACGTTCCTTGGCCAGTTTGTCGATCACGACATCACGCTCGACGCAACGTCTGCCCTTGGGTCGCGCATCGATCCGGCAACGATCGCCAATATCAGGACACCGAGCCTCGATCTGGATTGCGTCTATGGAGCCGGACCCGAGGCGTCTCCGCATCTTTACGGCTCCGGTGATGCCGAGCATTTTCTCGTCTTCGGCCGCAAGGACAACCCGAGAGATCTGGCGCGGACCTGCGCGGGCAAGGCCCTGATCGGGGATCCCCGCAACGACGAGAACATCATCGTTGCGCAGGTTCAGGGCATCTTCATCGAGCTGCACAACCTGCTGATGAGCAAGCACGTTGACAACGGCAGCACCGCAAACGACATCGTCGCCTGTGCGCATCACGGCATGAGCGACGACATCTGGCATGCGCATGTTCATCCCAAGCTGAGCGGGTTCGAAGAAGTACGCCGCTTCATTCGTTTGCATTACCAGTGGGTCGTCTGGAATGAACTGCTTCCGGCCTTCGTCGATCAGGCCTGCCTCGACTGGGCCCTGAGGGAAGAGGCGTTTGGCTGGAACGCGCCCGTGATGCCGGTTGAGTTTTCCGGCGCCTGTTACCGGTTCGGGCATGCGACCACTCAGTTCAAATATGCCTTGCACAAGGGTGGCGACCCCAAGGGCCTGTTTGCGCTGCCGGGCTTCGGCCCGCGCCCCGTGGACGGAAACATCGAACTGGGCATGTATTTCCAGCTGAATGGCGGCCCCGCGTCCCAGAAAGCGCGTCCGGTCGGCCCGAAGATGGGTGCACCGCTTCTGAACCTCCCCTTCGTTCACAACGAGATCGAACTGCCTGATATTGAGGAAACCCTGACCGTCGAACAGGCGAGAAACCTGGCCCTGCGCAACATGATCCGCGATCGCTACACCTACCAGCTTGCGAGCGGTCAGCATGTTGCCGCGCGGCTCGGAACGCCGACGGTGCCGGTACCGGAGCAGCTCGCGGCGAAGGGGTTCACCCGGACACCGCTCTGGTTCTACTCCCTGCAGGAAGCCGAGACGCATGGCGGCGGCAAGCTGACAGGTGCGGGCGGACGGATCGTGGCTTCTGTCTTCGCAAATCTGCTGAAACGCGATTCAACCACGTTCCTGCACATTCCGCACTTCAAGCCCTGGTCCGGTTTCGACGGACAGCCCAGCGTCTTTGCGGGCATGATCGACTACATCGAAGCCAACCGCGCGCACATGAAACATACAGACGCGCTTCAATGCGGCTGAGCTGAGCCGTCAGGTTCGAGTGCTGTCCAGGCCGGCGTCCGCCGGCCTGGATTTTTTACGCGTTTCGGCCTGCGCAGGGCGTCCGGAATGGAGATTCCATGAGATTTCAGGCTCTCCTCAGATAATCCCCACAGAGCCCTCAGGCAATCTTCAAGCGCTCTGATCCCCTCGGTGCGATCAATGCTCCGTCAACATGAACCTGAATGGAGCACAGTGATGAACGCACTCAATCAGCCATCCTTCGAAGGACCGGATCTCAAGGCGGTCAAGCAACGTCAGCAGACCGTCTGGTCGACGGGCGACTACCCGGTCGTCGGCACAACCCTTCAGATCGTCGGCGAAATGCTTGCCGAAGACCTGGACCTTGCACCGGGCGAACGCGTGCTTGATGTCGCGGCCGGAAACGGCAACGCGACGCTGGCGGCCGCCCGCCGTTTCTGCGATGTCGTGTCGACGGACTATGTCGAAGCCTGGCTTCGCGCCGGCATGGAGCGGGCGAAAGCGGAAGGTCTGTCGGTCGCGTTCCGGGAAGCGGATGCGGAGGCCCTGCCTTTTGATGATGCCACGTTCGACGTCGTGACGTCGACCTTCGGCGTCATGTTCACAGCCGATCAGGAAGCGGCCGCGCAATCGATGCTCAGGGTCCTGAGGCCCGGGGGCCGCATCGGCATGGCAAACTGGACACCCGCCGGTTTCATTGGTCAGGTCTTCAAGACGATCGGCCGTCACATGCCACCGCCCGCCGGCGTGCGCTCTCCCCTTGAATGGGCATCGGAAGACCGGCTGACAGAACTTTTCGGGCACGAGGCAGCATCGATCTCGGTCTCGTCGCGCAAATTCGTCTTCCGCTACCGCTCGGCCCGCGACTGGGTCGAAACCTGGCGCGAAATCTACGGCCCGATGAACAAGGCGTTCCAGGCCGTCGGTGAAACCGGTGCAAATGCGCTCGAGGACGATCTGGTTGCGGTTGCCGAGACGGCCTCTGTCGGCGGCGAACGGGCGATGATCGTCCCGGCCGAATACGCGGAAGTCATCATTCAAAAGCGCTGAATGGCGGCATTCCAATTCACCATAGAAGGCGCGGGCAACTTCAGGCCCGCGCGTCTCCCCAAACACAGCCCCCTGGAACGGAGCAATCAAATGACTGGCAGCAAGCAGACGCTTTACGAGAAATACGGTGGCTTTCCGGGCGTACGGCAAGTCGTGACGGAGTTCTATGAACGCGCGCTCGACAATGACGTCGTCGGCCACTTCTTCGAAGACGTCAACATGGCCCGGCTCATCGATCACCAGACCAAGATGATTGCAGGCCTGCTCGGCGGACCGGTCGAGATTTCGGATGCGCGCCTGGCGATGGCGCATGCACATCTGGAAGTCGAACATCACCATTTCGACGAGATCGCGCTGATCCTGAACGAAACCCTCACGGACGCGGGCTTCGAGAAGCAGGACCGGGTGAAGGCAATCGCAGCGGTCGAAGCGCGGCGCTCGGTTATCGTCAGGAGGAGCAAGGCGGCATGAATATCGATACGATCAGCATGCGCATGCTGTCCAATATCGGGGTCGGCGTTGCGCTGGCGGATCCGGAGGATCTGTCAATCCGTTACCGGAACCCGGCATTTGCAGACTGGTTCGATGTCGGCGAAAACGCGACCCTGGACGGTGCATTTGCGAACGTGACACGCGCGGAACTTCTGCAGCGCCTCGCGGAGCAGGAGGCAACCAAGATCGATGTCGCGCTGAAACGCAGGCGCCGGCTCCTGACAATCGAAACGGTCATCCGGCACGCGGAAAGCGACGGCAACAGGATACTCGTTGTCGAGTGTCAGAACATCTCGCGGTTGCGCGAAACCGAAGCCATGATCGACAGCTATGCCCGCATAGCCGAGCGCAAGGCGCGTGAACTGGAACTGGAGAAGAACCGCGTCGAGAAGCTGCTTCTCAATGTCATGCCGCGTTCCGTCTACGAGGAATACACCGCCTTTGGAACGGTCACACCGAAGCTCTACGAACCGGTTTCCGTGCTCATGCTGGATTTCGTCGGCTTCACCCAGATGGCCGCAGCAGCGGACCCGACCGTCACCGTCACGGAGTTGAATGACATCTTCACGGCCTTCGACCGAATTGCCGAAATGCACGGCTGCGAGCGGATCAAGACGATTGGTGACGCCTATCTCGCCGTCGCGGGCCTGCCGACACCTGACCCGGATCATGCCGCCGCCGTTTCCCAGTGCGCGTTCAAGATGATCCGCTATCTGGAAAGACGCAATCAGAGCCATGCGCACAAGTGGCAGGCACGGATCGGCGTTGCGTCAGGTTCGGTCGTCGGATCGGTGGTGGGCGTGCAGAAATACGTCTACGACGTCTTCGGTCCTGCCGTGAACCTGGCGTCCCGGCTGCAGGCCCTGTCCAACCCGATGGAGGTAACAGCCACGGCCGAGTTCTGTGCCGACGGTCCCGAAGGACTTGTGGCAGCCGATCCCAGAACAGTCGATATCAGGGGCTTCGGCGACACGTCCGTTGCAACACTGCGGTCACGCGGCGCGCTCACGCTCGCCGCGTGATGCGCCGCCGGCATTTTCTCCCTATTGGCAGCGGGCGTCATCTAGCGCGTCTTCTTCCGAGACGACCAGTTCAATACACACACCCAGAAAGCTCTTGATCAGACGCAGGTCGTTCTTGTCCTTCGGTATCACGACGCAATCGCGGTAGGTCTCCGGCATCTCCAGAACCGGTATGGCCACGAGGTTCTGCGACGGATAGAGGCTGTTTTCCAGCAGAAGACCCACGCCCAGATTGTGCAGAAGGGCCTCCTTGACCATCGGAAACGTGGTCGTTTTCAATATGCGGGAAAAGGTCAGGCCGTGCTTGCGGATCTTGGCGTTCACCACCCGCTGCGTCAACGATCCGTCGCCGGGAAGCACCAGCGTCTCGTTCTGCAAATCCCTGAGTGACACCACATCGCTGTTCGCCAGCCGATGATCGCACCTCATGTACGCCATGTACCTGGAGCGGCGCAGCTCATGCGTGACGACGGTGGCGCTTTCCGCCGGCTCCGTGATGATCGCCATGTCGACCTGCCGTTCGTTCAGGAGCGACATTGCCGATGTCCAGTCATAGAGCGTGAAGTCGATCTGGACCTGTGGGTAGCGTTTTCCGTATTCGGCAATGATCGGCATCGCGGGGCGCGGAGCGTTCGCGATCAGCTTGATATGTCCATCTGCCAGCGAACTGAAATCGCTGATTTTTTCGTTGACCAGCTGCTCCAGTGTCGTGAGCCGGTCGGAAATGGCGAAGAGTTCCCTGCCTGCCCGGGTCAGCTCCAGCGCACCCCGGCGGCGAATGAACAGCTGGGTCCCCATCACTGTCTCGAGTTTGCCGACATGCTGCGTGACCGAGGACTGGGTGACGCCGAGAACCTTCGCTGCCAGCGAGAAGCTGCCTTCGCGGGCGACATGCGTGAAGGCCTTGATCTGATAGGGGCTTGGCGGGGTGTTCATGACAGTTCCGTGTTACCTGCGCTGCCAAACCTTAGGAGCCATTAGCAACACTAATATTACGTCACACCCGGTTCAATCAGCCTGACTAGGGTCCCCGCGAAACCGGGAGCGATACATGACCGCCATATCCTTGTCGTCGATTGAAAAGAGCTTTGGAACCACGTCGGTTCTGAACGGAATCGATCTCGAGATCGCCGACGGAGAATTCCTGACGCTGGTCGGGCCGTCGGGCTGCGGAAAATCGACCCTTCTGCGCATTCTTGCCGGACTGGAAGCCCCGTCTTCCGGAGAGGTCGTGATCGGCGGCCAGACAGTGAATGGCGTCCGCCCGGCCAGGCGCAACCTGGCAATGGTGTTCCAGTCCTACGCGCTTTACCCGCATCTGACCGTCCTGCAGAACATGATGACGCCGCTGAAGCTGAGGGATCTGTCGCTTGCCGGACGGTTACCACTGCTCGGCCCGGTGCTCGCGCGCGGTCAGTACAGGGCAATCTTGGAACAGGTGCGCGAAACGGCGCAGATCCTGAAGATCGATCACTTGCTGGACCGCAAACCCGGCCAGTTGTCGGGCGGACAGAGACAGAGGGCCGCGCTCGGCCGCGCCATGGTGCGCAAACCGGTGGCGTTCCTGATGGACGAACCTCTGTCCAACCTGGACGCCGCGCTGCGTATTCACATGCGCTCGGAGCTTGCCGAATTGCACCGCTCGTTGAAGACGACATTTGTCTACGTAACCCACGACCAGGCCGAAGCCCTGACCATGTCGGACCGGATGGCAGTCATGATGGATGGCGAAATCCTTCAGCTCGGCGCGCCGCATGCCGTCTACAACGATCCGCAGGACATACGCGTTGCCGAGTTTGTCGGTGCGCCCAAGATCAATCTGTTGCCGGGGTCACTCGATAACAACGGACATGCCCGCTGCGGTGAGATCGTGCTTACCCGCACAGCGACAAGGGGTGTGGTCGGATCGGTCAGTATCGGGCTGCGTCCGGAACACCTGTCCCTGTGCGAAAAGGGAACGCCGGAAGCGCTTTCGGGCCAGGTCGTGCACAAGGAAAACCTGGGTGCCGACATTTACCTGCATGTGTCGGTTCTGAACGGGTCTCAAAGGCTTGTCGTGCGGGTTTCACCGCATGAGGGGCAGGGGGCGTCCTTCGGCCAGACCGTCCATGTCATTCGTGAACACGGCCAGGCGCTCGTCTTCGGCAAGGACGGCAAGAGACTGGACCTGAATAGCGCTGCTACCGGCAATGTCGCCGAGGTGGCGTGATGCAGACCACAAAGGCGCACTGGTGGTTTGTCGGCCCCGCTTTGTTTCTGATGGTTGTCATCCTGCTGATGCCGATTGCCATTGCCGGTGCTCTCAGCTTGACCAATTACAGCCTCGGCAATCCGGGGGCAGAATTCGTCGGCCTGGAGAACTACGAGAAGATCTTCACCCGTTCGACCTACGAGAAGATGTTCGGCGCGACCTTCCGCTATGTCTTCGTCGTCGTGCCGCTGTCCGTCGGTCTCGGCCTCGGAGCAGCCCTCCTGATCAATTCCACCAGGCGCTTCGGCGATCTCTACAAGACGATCTATTTTCTGCCTGTCATGGCGGCCCTGATTGCAATGGCGATCGTCTGGGAGTTCGCTTTTCATCCGACCATCGGCATCGTCAACTCCACGCTTGAGCGTGGTTGCGGTTCGTTTCTGGAAATCTGGTCCTGGTTCGCGAACGGTTGCGAGCGCGGCTTTCCGCTCTGGCTGACCGACCGCGACTACGCGATCTGGACCGTGGCCTTCATCGGCGTGTGGCAGGGTTTCGGCTTCAACATGGTGCTCTATCTTGCCGGGCTGACAAGCGTGCCGCGTGAGCTCTACCACGCGGCCGAGATGGACGGCGCCGAGACCGCCTGGGACCGGTTCCGGCTGGTCACATGGCCGATGCTGGGCCCGACAACCGTCTTCGTCGTCACGATTTCCTTCATCCGCTCCTTCCAGGTCTTCGACACGGTGGAAGCTTTCTACCCGCAGGGAGGAGGGCCGTCGAAATCGGTCTACGTGATGATGTTCGCCATCTACGAAAAGGCGATCCAGCAGAACCTGATGGGCATCGGCGCCGCGATCACCGTGGTGTTCCTGGCCTTCGTCATGTTCCTCACGATTGTCCAGCGCTGGCTCGTTGAAAGAAGGGTGCATTACACATGAGCGAGGCGAGTCTTCCGGCCACGACCCCGGTTTCCCTTCCTGCCTTCCGGTTCTCGGCGGCCGAGACGATCAGGCACGTGGTGCTGATCCTCGGCAGCCTGATCGTGCTGCTGCCGTTTTACGTGATGCTGAGCTACAGCTTCAAAAGCCCGGCGGAGATCATGCAGAACACCGGCGGCTTCTTCGGAACGCAGGAGCTGTTCCGGGACGACTACTGCATCAAGCTCGGCAGGGATGTTGCCGACTGCATGGTGACGCCGGTCATCTACAACTACACCACCGCCTTCGAAAAAGCCCCGCTCGTCCGATACCTCTTCAACGGTGTCGTCGTGACCGCGTCGATCTTCTTCATTCAGGTGCTGGTCGCGTTGCCTTGTGCCTACGCCCTCGCCAAGCTGCGTTTCTGGGGCCGGGAAGCCGTCTTCGGTCTGGTGCTCTTCTGCCTGCTCATTCCCGTGCATGCCATCGCGCTGCCCCTCTACATCATGCTGGCCAAGCTGGGCCTCACCAACACCTATGCCGCGCTTGTCATTCCCTGGACCATCTCGGTCTTCGGCATCTTTCTCATGCGGCAGTTCTTCATGACCGTCCCGGACGATCTGATCGACGCGGCACGCATGGACGGCATGAGTGAGTTTTCGATCATCTGGAACGTGATGCTGCCGACGGCGATCCCCGCGCTGCTGGCCTTCGCGATCTTCTCGGTGGTGGCGCACTGGAACGACTATTTCTGGCCGCGCATCGTCGTCACCGGTGACCGGTCCCTGTTCACGCCGCCGCTCGGTCTTCGCGAATTCAAGGGGGATGCGGACGGCGACAATTTCGGGCCGATGATGGCCACTGCGTCCATCATCGTCGCGCCCCTGATCGTGGCGTTCATGATCGCGCAGCGGCGCTTCATCGAAGGCATCACGCTGTCGGGGATGAAATGACCCGGCCGATATGCGGGACCGCCCTAAGGCGGTCCCATCACCGAAATCCCGCTGAAGGGATCACAAGGGAACGGGCGAGTTTGGCGACCTGCCGTTCCCCCGGCAACAGACGGAGAGTTCCATGAAAAAGACCCTCACCGCAATAGCAATGCTGTTCGCGGCATCCGCCGCACAGGCGGAAGACACGATTACCATCGAGTTCGCTTATCCTTACAGCCACTTGTTCGATGTGACCTATGAAAAGATCCTGCCCAAGTTCAAGGAGCAGCATCCGAACATCGATGTGAAGATCCGGGCGACCTACGAATCCTACGAAGACGGTACCAACACGATCCTGCGCGAGGCTGTCGCCGGCACGCTGCCCGACGTGACCATGCAGGGCCTCAACCGCCAGGCGATCCTGGTCGAAAAGGGCATCGCCAAGTCGCTTGAGCCGTTCATCCTGAAAGAGGAAGATTTTGCCAAGGACGGCTATCACGATGCCATGCTGGCACTCGGCACGTTCAACGACGACATCTACGGTCTGCCGTTCTCCGTCTCGCTTCCGGTTGGCTACTACAACATGGATGTCATGGCCAAAGCCGGCATCACCTCCGCCGATCAGCTTCCGAAAACCTGGGACGAGGTCGTCGAGGTGTGCGGCACGCTGCGCGAAGCCGGCGTGAAGAACCCAATGTTCTGGGGCTGGAACATCACCGGCAACTGGTTCCTGCAGGCGCTGATGTGGTCGCAGGACAAGGCGACCATGGAAGGTAGCGAAATCCAGATTGCCTCGCCGGAAGGCCTGAAGGCTCTTGAGACCATGAAGGGCCTTTTCCGTGGCTGCGACATGCAGAACATCGAATGGAAGGCGGCACTCGCATCCTTCTCCGCCGGCGAAATCGGCATGATGTTCTGGTCGACTTCGGCGCTGGGCGCCGTTGAACGCGCCAAGGGTGACTTTGAACTGAAAACCAACGAGTATCCCGGCCTCGTTGCAAGCGGGCCCATGGGACTTCCGGCCGGTGGCAATTCGGCCATGCTGGTGTCCACCAGCGATGATCCGAAAGTTCTCGACGCCTCCTGGAAATGGCTGAAATTCATCACCTCCGGCGAAGGCGCTGCCGACGTGGCCCGCACGACCGGCTACATGCCGCCGAACAAGGCCGCCAACGAAGTGATCCTTGCCGATTTCTACAAGCAGAACCCGAACAAGGAAACGGCCGTCCGTCAGCTGCCGCTGCTGCGCGACTGGCAGGCCTACCCGGGCGATAACGGCCTGGCGATCACACAGGTGATCTATGACGGCATCGAGGGCATCGTCACCGGTGAATTCGAGGACATGGGCGAACTGCAGGAAGAACTGACCGAGGAAGTTCAGGACCTGCTGCCGTCCAACTGATCCCGCTTCTTTCCAATAACGGCTGCTGCCCGCGTTTGCGGGCAGCAGGTCAATCAGAACAAGAACCGGAGGAAGACGTGAAACTTCTTCAACTGACCGACATTCACCTGACCACGCCCGGTGATACCATCGGCGGACGCGAACCGAACGACAATTTCAAGAAAGCGCTCGATCATGCGATCACCCATCATCCGGATGCGGATGCGCTTGTCATCACCGGCGACCTGTCCGACTGGGGCGACCGTTCCGACTACCTGCGGCTCAAGGACCTGATCGCCACCTCGCCGGTCCCGGTTTCCCTGTGCATCGGCAATCATGACGAACGCGACGTGTTCGCCTCCGTCTTTCCCGAACGGGTCGATGAAAACGGCTTTGTTCAGTCGGTGCTGGATCTTCCTGGCGGCCGCGCTCTCCTACTCGACACGTGGGGCCCGAATTCGCATGCCGGATACTACTGCGACGAGCGTCTGCGTTGGCTCGACGCCGAATTGGCCGCTGCACCGGGGCCTGTGTTTCTGTTCATGCATCACAATCCCGTTCCGACGGGGATCGCGCCGATGGACAAGATCATGCTGCTGGATGCCGGGGCATTCGGAGACGTGGTCAGGAAACACAAATCCAGGATCCGTCATATCTTCCACGGGCATTGCCATCTGCCGCTTTGCGGGTCCTTCCACGGGTTGCCTTTCAGTGCGCCGCGCGGAACCAACCACGCCGGCTGGCCCGACTTCGGCAATGGCGGCAATCTGAGTGCGTCCGACCTTCACGAGAGCTATGCCGTCATTCTGGCCGACGACACCTCTGTGATGGTGCATATGGTGGAATACGGCTATCGGGGTGAAATCCGCCGTGAGGGCTCACCCGACTATGCCGACTGGAACCGGCTGACCATGGTGCGGTAAAAGGGCGTGTTCCGTTTGCAGCGTCAGCCGGGACGGAAACCCTCGGGATGTCACAGTCTCTTGCCCAAACTGTCACAATAAGTGGCGCATTTGGGAGTAAAAGGCCTCTTTCCTGAACCAGAACGGCACGATCCCGCATGCCTCGGGGTCGTCTGCCATGCCGGAGTGAGCCATGACCTTTGCCGACAAGACCCTGCCGACCGGAAGCGAACTGACGGTTCTCAAGAACGCCAGGATCGTTCTCGCTGACGAAGTTGTTCAGGGGCACGTGGCGATCTCGGATGGGCAGATTGTTGCCATCGACACCGGAGTTACCCCGCAGGCCGGTCACGATCTGGACGGCGAGTATCTGATCCCCGGTCTGCTCGACATCCACACCGATCATTTCGAGAAACATGTCTATCCGCGCGCGCATGTGAAATGGGACCCGCTGCGCGCGGCCCTTGCCCACGACGCGCAGATCATCGGCAGCGGCATCACCACGGTGTTCGACAGCCTGTGTGTCGGCGCGACAGTCACGAAGCCGGAACGGCGTGAAGTCCTCGGCCCCATGGTGGATGCCATCGAGGCGGCCCAAGCGGCAGGGATCTTTCGTGCCGAGCATCTCGTGCATCTTCGCTGCGAGATCACGGATGCAGAGACGGCGCGCCTGACGGAAGAAAACATCGCCAAGCCGATCGTGCGCATGGTGTCCGTGATGGAGCATTTGCCGGGGCGCCGTCAGAGCAAGGACATCGAGGCCTATATGCAGCGGCGCATGGCCGATACGGGTGAAACGCGCGCCGAAGCGGATAAGTCGGTGAGGGGCCTTTTGGATTTCTCCGACGACATCAGCGCGAAGGTGCGTCCTGCGGTTGTCGCCCTGGCCCGCGAACGCGGCCTGCCCCTCCTGAGCCACGACGATACCGAATTGCATCACGTCGACGAAGCGCTTGCCGAAGGCGTCACGGTTTCGGAGTTCCCGTGCACGCTCGCAGCAGCACGCAAGGCGAAGAGCCACGGCATGTCGGTTGTCGGCGGTGCACCCAATGTGCTGCGTGGCGGCTCGCAATCCGGCAACGTCGCCGTCAGGGACCTGATGGCGGAAGGGCTCGTCGATATCCTGGCGTCCGACTATGTGCCCCGCTCCATGTTGGACGCTGCTTTCATGATCGCCTCCGATGAGGACTTCAGCGAGGATCTGCCAGCGGCGATCCGCACGGTGACCAAGACACCGGCCGTGGTGTCCGGACTAACGGACAGGGGAGAGATCGCTGTCGGCAAACGTGCGGACCTTCTGCATGTCGGCGTTCATGCCGGTCATCCTGTTGTCAGACAGGCCTGGCTGAAGGCGCAGCGCGTTCTGTAACGGACGCGCGGTTTGCCGATCTGGCCCTTGTCTCCCGTCGTCAGGTCCTGCCTTTTTCATCACTGCCGATCAGCCGCCGCCGCAGATATCCTGACAGGGCATCGATCAGATAAACCGTGAAGATGATCAGGAAGATGATCGACCAGGCTTCAGGCCACCGGTAGGCGCTGATCCGGTCAGCCAGCAGAAAGCCGATGCCACCGGCCCCGACGATGCCGAGGATCGTGCCTGAACGTGTATTGGATTCAAAGTTGTAGAGAATGACCGAAAGGATCACGGGAAGTGCCTGCGGCAGGACAGCGAAGCGGATTGTCTGCGCGGTGCCGCCGCCGGAGGCCTTGACCCCGTCGACCGGCTTCTTCGAGGTGTTCTCGAGCGCTTCGGAAAACAGTTTGGAAAAGGTGCCGATTTCCGAAACGGCAATGGCCAGGATCCCGGCCAGCGGCCCGAGGCCGAAGGCGCGGATGAAGATCAGCGCGAGAATGATCTGCTCGACGGCCCGCAGGGCGTCAAAACCGCGGCGGGCACTCAGCCGCAGCCAGGATATCGGCATGATGTTTTTCGCGCCAAGGAATGAAAGCGGAAAGGCGACAACGGCCCCGAGAAGGGTTCCCATGAACGCCATCGCGACCGTTTCGCCAAGTCCTTTGAAGACCTCGCGCCATTCCTCCCAGGTCTCCCAGACATGAGGGGGAAACATGAAGGAAAGCACGGTTCCGAAACGCGTGATGCCGTCCAGGATGCGGCCTGGCGCAAACCCGAAGTCCCACAGGCACCAGGCCGTCAGCAGCACAAAGGCCGCCCATCCTGCCAGACGGACCACTTTCGATTTCAGGGGTCTGCGGAACGCTCCTGGGACTAGGTCCCGGGCCTCGGCGAGCTTACTGGATGATCTGTCCATCTTCAAACTCCCTTGCCCGTCAGCCCGATGATCCGGTGCCGGACCTTTTCGCTGATCATGTCGATCAGGATCACCGTCACGAAGATGATGATGAAGAGCGCGGACAGGTCCGTGTATTCCTGAAGCGACATGGCGACCCGGATCTCCTGGCCGAGCCCGCCCGCACCGACGAACCCGATGATCGATGACGAGCGAACGTTGATCTCGAACCGAAGCAGCGTGTAGCTGATGACATTTGGAACAACCTGCGGGACGATCCCGTAGCGGACCTGATCGAACCAGGAGCCGCCCGACGCCCTGATGCCCTCAACCGCACGCATGTCGGCATTCTCGTTGGCCTCGGAGTAGAGTTTCCCGAGAGCCCCGGTGGAGTGAAGGCCGATTGCGAGAACACCGGCGAGGGGACCGACGCCAAAGCAGAAAACGAAGATCAGTGCCCAGACGAGTTCCGGCACCGTGCGGACGATCTCCAGGTAGCGGCGCGTCAGATTGAGAACAAGAGCATTGGGCGCCAGGTTCCTGGAGGCCGGAAAGCTGAGCAGGAACGCACCGACAACGCCCATGAGCGTTGCCAGATAGGCAATCAGGATTGTTTCGATCAGGAGTTCGAGCCAGACCTTCCAGCGCCAGAACCAATTGGCGATATCCGCTCCGAGCGTTTCCCAGCGCAGAACTGGAAGGGTCTTGTAGAGGTATTCCCCGAGCCGGGGCAGGCCCGCCCAGATTTTCCACATCGAGACCCTGTCGCCGTTCGCAAGAGTGACATCGGTCATGTCGAAAAAGCCGCCGATCCACGCGGCAAAGAAAAAGCAGATGCCGAACAGCGTGGTCGAGACGAGGTTGACGCGAAGCGCCGCCTTGCGCGCTGCGGTGTAGTCGATTTCGAACTGATCGATCGCCGGGGAATGGACTGTCATGGACGGGGCCTGTCGGACTGGAAGAAAAGAGAGGTGCAAGCGCACCTCTCCAGGTTTTGGCGGTTAGCCGCGGCGCTGTTTCTTCAGCCAGTCACGCATGTCGACAATCCACTGGTACCGGTCGTGGTCGACCTCGATCCAGCCTTGTTGCGTGGAGTCTTCGCCGCCTGTCATTTCGATGAAGGCAAGCGTGTCGTTTTCCGGAATGTCCATGACCGCCTTGCGCATGTCCTGGATCAGGCCTTCGGGAAGGTTGGCGCGGGCCGCCAGCGGGCCGGAGGTGATCTCGGGCGACTTCCAGATCATGCAGATCTCGCCTTCCTTGATCATGCCCTTCGTGACCATGCGCTGCGGAATGCCGTTGGTCTCATTGGTGATGTAGGTCGCTGCCGCGTCGTACTGCTTGTTTGCGACGCCCAGGACACCGGTCTCGTGTGCACCGGAAAACGGGGTTGCGCCGAAATAGGTCTTCGGGTCGTAGCCCTGTTTGTTCAGGTTGAAATAGGGGACCGCGTAGCCGGACGTGGAATCGGGATCTGCGAACGCGAGCGTCTTGCCCTTCAGGTCGTCAAGCGACGCCAGGCCGCTGTCGCAACGGACCGCGATAACGGAGAAGTAGCCGGTGGAGCCGTCCTTTTGCAGGCGCGAGACGAGTGGCACGACACCGCCATTCGTTTCCGTGTAGGCCGCCGCATAGGAAGACGATCCGAAGAAGGCGAACTCGATCTGGTCGGCGGCGATCGCCTGGATCACGCCGTCATATGAACCGGCCGTGAAGATCTCGACCTCTACGCCCAGCTGGTTCTCCAGGTATTTCTCGAACGGGGTATAGCGCGCGATCCGGTCTTTCTCGTTTTCACCGGAAAGAATGCCGAATTTGATGGTCTTGTATTGATCTTTCCAGCTCTCTGCCAGGGCCGGCGAGGTGGCAAGAACGACAGCTGAAACCGCTGCTGCGAAAATAGCCTTCATCGTAGTCTCCATGTTCGCCGCACGGGACGGCGGTTAGTGCGCGGACGCGGCCGCAAGAGAGGCGCATGCCTGGAAGCTGCACGCGCGGTTCACGCCCCGACAGCCTGTTTCGGTTGTCGCGGCGAAGCCGGGTGAAGAGAAGTGGAGGTGACGGCTTCATTGATGTCGTCCCCGAGACCGTCCGTGCCGTAGATGGCGCGCACCTTGTCGGTGGTCAGGTCGGCAGGCGCGCCGTCGAAATGCACCTGTCCGGCCTTCATCGCGACGATGCGGTCGCAATAGGTGCGGGCCGTATCCAGCGTGTGGAGATTGACAAGAACCGTCAGGCCGTCGTCCCTGTTGATTTGCCTAAGAGCCTCCATGACGCGGCTTGCATTTGCCGGGTCAAGCGAGGCGATCGGTTCGTCCGCAAGCATGATGCGCGGGTTCTGAACCAGGGCCTTGGCGATCGCGACGCGCTGCTGCTGACCGCCGGACAGCGTACCCGCACGCTGAAGCGCCTGCGGCACGAGGTCGAGCCGGTCGAGGGCGTGAATGGCAAGGGCTCTGTCTTCATCGGTAAAGGACTTGAGCATCGAGCGCGCGAACCCTGTATGGGCGATCCGCCCGACCATGACGTTGGTCAGCACATCCATGCGTTCGACAAGATTGAACTGTTGAAAAATCATCGCGCAGGAGGCCCGCCAGAGCCGCAGCTCCCGGCCTTTCAGGGCGGTGACGTTCTGGCCGTCGTTGATGATCGTGCCTTGGCTGGGATCCGCGAGGCGGTTGACCATGCGAAGCAACGTGGATTTGCCGGCACCGGACCGGCCGATCACGCCGACCATCTGCCCCCTGGGGATCGCCAGTGAAACACTGTCGACCGCAACCAAGTCCCCGAATACTTTGGATAATTGTTCAATGACCAGCATGGCGCCCTCCGCGAAACGTGGACGCACCTAGCAGAAATCTGCGGTTTGCAGATGTCTATACGATTATACTTTTATGATTTTTTGTGACGGAGTTGCAGAATCTATTTGCCGGGAAATAAATAAGTATAAGAATCCAAAAATGAAGATGAAATAAATCTCAAAATCAGCACGCTGATGATAAGTGATATAAAAGTAAATTTCGTAAATTTTACATATTTGTTTCACATTCGACGCCCGCGGCCTCGCTAGGCTCGCCTCGCTTCGCCGGTAATGTCTCGGCTTCTTGGGGAGTTCCTAAAATGCGTTTCTTGAAATCCGCCGCGCTTGCGGCTGCTGCGCTCGCGCTTTCACTTTCATCCACCCTGGCTGACACGTACAGACTGGCCGTTACGGATGTGGAGGGACTGGAGCGCCTGCAACTTGAATGGGGGCCGTTCAAGGAGGCTCTTGAGAATGCGACGGACCACACGTTCGAGTTTTTCCCGGTTACCAGCCGCACGGCAGCTGCAGAAGCGCTGCGCGCCAAAAAGGTCGACTTCGTTGTCACCGGACCGGCCGAATACATCGTCATCAACAAGCTGACCGACGCGACACCGCTGATCGGCCTTGGCCGGCCCGATTACTTCTGCGCAATCGTGGTCCGCGCCGACAGCGGCATCACCCGCCCGGCCGACTTGAAAGGCAAGAAGGTCGCTTTCGGTGACATCGGGTCCACGTCCAACATGCTTTGTCCGATGCAGCTCATGGCCGACTACGGCGTTGATCCGGTCAAGGACGTCAACAAGCTGCACACCTCCCGCAACATTGCGCATGAGGCGTTGAAAAAGGGCGATATCGACGGCATGGGCACCAACCACAATTCATGGACAAGGGTCCGCAACAAGGACGAGAGCGTGCCCAACGGTTTCTTCCGCGTGATCGCGCGGTCCGGTGACCTGCCGAACGACATGCTCATGGTGGCCTCGCATGTCGACGCGGCGGCGGCTGACGGAGTCCGCACGGCGATCCTGGAGAACAAGGACGCCATCATCACTGCAATCCTGCAGCATGAGGAAAACGACAAGTATGGCGGTATGGATCTGGTCGCCATCGAAGACGGTGCCTACGACCTCGTCCGGTCCATGTACACCACTGCCGGTTTCCCTCAATTCGACAAGTTCATCGGTGAATGATGGCACAAGCCCAGCATCAGATCGTCGGCGCACCTGCGCCGGCGGCATTCCCTGCAGCTTTTGAAGAAAGCAGCCGCTGTGACCTGTCGGTCCGTGGTCTGTGCAAGTCGTTCGGCAAGGACAAGGACGTTCTGCGCGGTGTTTCGTTCTCGGTGCGCAACCGGGAGGCTGTCGCCCTGATCGGCTCCAATGGCGCGGGAAAGTCGACGGCGCTCCGCTGCGCCCTGCGCCTGATTGAACCGGAACAAGGGGCGGTGCACCTGTTTGATGCGGATGTCACGTCCGTGCGCCTGAGCAGATTGCGCAAGATCCGCGCAAAGGTCGGCTTCGTCTTTCAAAAGCACAATCTCGTGCCGCGTGTCTCGGCGCTGACCAACGTGATCCACGGCAGTCTGGGCCGGTCCGGCGGGATCCGCGGATGGTCGCAGCTGTTCGCACCAGCCGAACTCCGCGAAAAGGCAATGGACTGTCTGGAACGTGTCGGCCTTGCGGACGCGGCCCTGCAGCGCGCGGACCAGTTGTCCGGCGGCCAGTCGCAGCGTGTCGCCATCGCAAGGGCACTGATGCAGGAACCCAAGATGGTGGTTGCGGACGAGCCCGTCGCGAGCCTCGATCCCGTCGCGGGACACGAGGTCATGGAACTGTTTCACCAGCTCACGCGCGAACAGGGCATCACCTTGCTGTTCACCTCGCACAATGTCGAACAGGCATTGAGCTACTCCGACCGGGTGCTTGCGATCAGGCGCGGTGAAATCGTCCTTGACGAGGCAAGCAACTCGCTTTCACCAACCGACCTGGGCCGGCACTATGGCTGATATCGAGGTCAAGAGAGGGCGCCTGCTGCCGGGCCGGTTCGAGCGTCCGGGCGCTTTGCAGTTCACGGTCTATGTGGCGCTCGCAGCCTTCGTCATCTGGTCGTTTCAGGGGGCAGGCTTTTCATTCTCTGCCCTTTTGTCCGGTGGTCCGGCCATGGCCGACTTCCTGTCGCGCGCCTGGCCGCCATCCATGGAACGGTTGCCGCAGCTGTCGCTTGCCCTGCTGGAAACCTTCCAGATGGCGCTTGCCGGAACCATCATCGGGATCATCATCAGCCTGCCGCTCGCGGTTCTCGCCGCCAGGGGCTTGGCGCGGCAGACGATTGTTTCCCGGTTCTTCTACACCTCGTCGCGCCTGCTGATCGCGCTGTTCCGAACGGTTCCCGATCTCGTCTGGGCACTGGTTTTTGTCATTACGGTCGGGCTCGGACCCTTCGCCGGAACACTTGCCATCGCCGTTGACACGATCGGCTTCTGCGGGCGCTTCTTTGCAGAATCCATGGAAGATGTCGAGAAAGGTCCCAGCGAGGCGCTGACGGCTGCCGGAGCCGGCAAGGTCGACACGATCTTCTGCGCGGTCGTTCCCGCCGCGATGCCGTCTTTCATCACGACATCCCTCTTCGCCCTTGAAAAGGCAACACGCTCCTCGGTCGTTCTCGGCCTCGTCGGGGCAGGGGGGATCGGGATCGAACTCAAGGTCGCGATGGATTTCTTCGATTACCAACTCGCCATGACGATCGTCTTGATGATTTTTGTCCTGGTGCTTTTTGTCGAACGTCTGGGCAGCATCGCCCGCAACAAGATACTGGAAGGATCGCCCCGATGAGCGTCACGGAACCGATGGAAAAAACCGACACCGCCCACCTAGCCTGGGACAAGCGCTGGCAGACCGAAGAGGGGCGCGCCGACTGGCTGAAGCCCGCCGAGGATGTCTCCGCCCTGATCGGAAAGCTCGCCCGGAAAGGTCCCGTCAAGGCTCTCGACCTCGGCTGCGGCGTCGGCCGTCACGCACTGGCCTTTGCAAGGGCCGGTTTCGACACGCATGCCATGGATCTGTCCAATGCCGGTCTTCAGGAGCTTCAGGAAAGTGCCCGCGCAGAGGACCTCAAGATTGCGACACATCTTGCGTCGATGACCGAACTGCCGTTCGAGGACGACTTTTTCGACTATGTCCTGTCTTTCAATGTCATCTATCACGGCGACCCGGAGATCGTCCGCACGTGCGTGTCTGAAATCGCGCGCGTTCTGAAACCGGGCGGGCTCTTTCAGGGCACGATGCTGTCCAAGCGGAATGCCAATTTCGGCATCGGCACCGAAGTCGCACCCGACACCTGGGTACGCGAAGGCGACGATGACAAGGACCACCCTCACTACTATTGCAGCGCGCGTGAACTCGTTGACCTGTTCGGCCGGTTCGAGCTCAGCTACCTGGAAGACAAGGTGCACAGCAAACCAGGGTCGTGGCACTGGCATCTGATCGCCGAACTGAACGGATAGCGGTCCGGCCTTCCTCTTTGTTTCAGCCGGAACGAAACGTTCATTGACCGGGGAGCGCCGCACTGGATCCTTGCCGGCACAAACCGGACGCGGTGGGTGTGCAGAAGGCCGCCCGCTTACCGCGCCAGAGCCTTGCGGGATTGCTCCAGGGCCCGGGCGGCTTCGTCCGTCCGGCCCATGGATTCAAGAATGCTGCCGTAATTCTTCCAGGTCCAGCTGGAATGCACCTTGTCTCCAAGCCGGTCGGCAAAAAGGGCACGTGCCTTCAGGGCGTCGTGGCTCGCCCTGGCCGCATCCAGCATGATCATCATGAAGACATCGCGTTGTGCGGCGCTGCCGCCGATCCGGTTGAGGCTGTAGCGCACGGGTTCCATGCGGGCAACGGCGGCGGCGAAATCGCCATCGCGCGCGCGCTGCAAACCCTCGGCAATCGCCAGCCCGACATCGGCGCAGATCCGTGCCTGTGTCCCGTCGAGGCCGGACCATTCCCGCAGGCCGTCCTGTAGCTGCCGTGCGGCAGCCCTGTCGCCATTGGCCACCAGGGCCATGAGATAATGCAGGGAGACAAAGATCAGGTCCTTGTCGCCGAGGTGTTTCTGCGCCACCGAGGACAGGTCGCGCCACCGGTCACCGACATCGATCCCGAACATCTCCAGCCGCCAGAGCAGCGACGAACAGTTGCAGATGTCGAGATAGAAATCTGATTCAATGTCCGACGCGACCTGCTCGTCGTAGATCTTCAGGACAAGGTCGAATTCGCCGCGCTCCAGGTGATACAGGCATTTGTGCCAGTATAGGTGAAAACGGAAGTTGTTGACGGTCGACCAATCCTTCTCAAGGCCCGCGACCCACGCGATCCCTTCTTCGTGGCGCTCCGTCATCTCAAGGACGTGTGCAATCGAGTGCACCGACCAGGCGTCCCGCGGATTGCGGGCCACCGCCGCGCGCCCGTACTCTTCGGCCTTCGCATATTCCCCTGACTCCTCCAGTCCGAAGGCATACATGCCCAAAAGAAATCCGTAGTCCGGATGATCCTCGGACCAGAGCGGCAGCACCCGCGCCAGCGAGTCGCGCATCTGCCTGCCGTTGCCGGAATAAAAATGCGTGAAATGGGCCAGCCTCAGCGCCAGGCCGTCGGTCGGATGCTGAAGCAGGATGTCTTCCCAGATGCGGGTGGTTTTCTCCAGGTCGCCGTCGCACCATGAGGAGAGCGCCGCGGCATGCTGCTTTTCGCGCTCGTTTGCACCGATCGCGGCAAGGTGTTCGTTGAGGTTCTCGGAGACCTTCGCCGCGCGTGCGGAATGGTTTGAGCTGCCCATGAGCTTGGCGAAATAGCCCTTGGCGCAAAGGGCCATCGGCATGTCCGGATCGGTTTCCAGAAGACCTTTCAGGATCGCGCCGGTCTCCCGTCGGAAGCCCATATAGGCGGACGTGAGTTTCGAGAACGCCTGGGCGCTTTCGGGAGAACTTGCGGTGTAGCTCAGATCGTTCGTGTCACTATAGCTGCTCAGTCCCATGCCGATCGGCCTCCCGGTCGCCGGAACCTTGCGTGCTATGCTCAGGTTCCCCGGCGCGTTTGCGGTGTCTTTATCCCCAGAACGGCCCCGGCGACCTGTGTCTTCAGGATCTGCGCGGTGCCGCCGCCGATCGTGAACATGCGTACATCGCGGTACATGCGCTCAAGCGGCTCCAGATCACCATAGCCGCGTGCGCCGAACATCTGAAGAGCGTCATTGACGACCTTTATGGCATTTTCCGACGCAAAGGCTTTCGCCTGGGCGGCCCTGGTCATGTCGGGGAAGCCGGTGTCCGAGAGGGCCGCGGAATGGGCCGCCTCGAACAGCATCAGCCGGGAGGCGTGGACCAGCGCCTCCATGTCGGCGATCATCCATTGCAGGCCCTGGAATTCGGCCAGCGGCCGGCCGAACTGCTCCCGTTCCCTGATATAGTCCTTGGCACGGTCCAGCGCCCCGGCGGCAACGCCCATTGCGATCGTGCCTGCGCCGACCCGCTGGCTGTTATAGGCCGTCATCAGGTCCTTGAAGCCATGTTCGAAGCCGGACGGGGTGCGCAGCACCATGTCGTCCGGCACCTCGAGATTGTCGAAGCCGAGTTCCGCTTCCGGCATGCCGCACAGGCCCATGGTGCGTTCAAGGCGCACGACCCTGAAGCCGTCGGGCTCGATGCCTTTCGCCGGGTCGACGTGAACGAGAAAACCGCCGATGCCGAGTTCGCTCCCGTCTTCGTCAAAGGCGCGGGCGAAGATCAGATGGAGTTTGGAAACGCCGCCGCCGGTGATCCAGTGTTTGCGGCCATTCAGGATCCAGCGGTCGCCCCTGCGGTCCGCACGGGTGGTCATTTGCGTTGCGGCGCTGCCTGCCTCGGGTTCGGAAATGCAGATGGCCGGCTTGTCTCCCGCCAGCACGATGGGAGCGACGAAGGCGCGCTGCGCGTCCGTGCCATAGGCCATCACGGCGCTGAGGCCGCCCATATTCGCCTCGACCAGGACCCGCGCCGTCAGCGTGCAGTGGCGTGCGGCTTCCTCGACGACCTCGGCCACCTGGAGGAACGATGCCCCGCCACCTCCGAACCGCCGGGGGATCGACATGCCCATGAGCCCGGCCTCGGCAAGCTCGGCAACGTTCTGCCAGCAATAGCTGCGTTCCCGATCCCACCGGGCCGCGCGCTCTGCGACGCCCGGAGAAAGGTCCCGCATCCGGTCCAGCCAGGGATTGCCCGTCCGGTCCCGAGTGAAGAAAGCGGCATGGGTGTTCATGGAAATCGCCTTTCCGCGGCCGGAAATCTCGGGGCCGGCCAGCCCGTCGTCTTGCCCCCTGGAAGACGTTGCAACAGAATAAGCGTTACAAAATCAATGGAAAAGCGATAAAAACTGCGATATAAAGTTAGAAAAACTAACACTATGGCCTCGGATGAACCTTCGTTTTCTCAAAACGGTGATTGCGGTGTCTCAGCACAGTTCGCTGAATGCGGCGGCGAGAAGCCTCGGCTTGAGCCATTCCGCGGTCAGTCTTCAGATCAAGGCGCTCGAGGAAGAACTCGAGTTTCAGATCCTCGACCGTTCGAAACGCCCTCCGGTTCTGACGGCCGAGGGCCTGGCGCTGGTGGAGCACGCCAGACGCATGGAGGATATTTCCAGCGACATCGAGGCCCTGGCCGACCGGCGCAGGCTGCATGGCCGGGTGACGCTCGGGGCGGTTCCCTCCACCATCTCCAACATCACCGCACCGGCCCTTGCCGCCATTCATGCCGAGCACCCGGATCTCAAGGTCGAGCTCATGGTTGCGCTGTCCCAGAAGCTGATTGAGCTGGTGAGCGACGGCACCGTGCACGCGGCGCTGGTGACCGATCCGAAAATGGACGATCCCAACCTGGCGCTAGCCGGGATCTGCAACGAACCGTTCCATGTCATCACCTCGCTGGCGGAACCGCTTGAAACGCTGGAAGAGCTGCTTGGCGAGCGGTCCTTCATCTGGTTCGACCGCCGGAGCCGGTTGTCGCAGCAGGTCGAGGCCTATCTGCTCGCCCGCGGTCTGCACCCCAGAACCGCCATGGAGGTCGACTCCTTCGAAGCGGTCGAAGCCCTGGTGCGGTACGATCTGGGGGTCTCCATCCTGCCGAAGCGGGCGCTGACAAAGGTGCCGGAGGGCATACGCAGCTGGCCGCTGGACGCGGGGGCATTCGAGCGGCGCGTGGTGCTGGCCAGCCGCCGCAATGCGCCGCGAAGCCGGCTGATCTCCAAGATTGCCGAGGCCATGCGCTTGCCCTTCGCCTGAAGGGGCATGCGTACATGCCTGCCCCGGAGGAGATCGGGTTACATCCGGCCTGCACGCAGCCTGAAACTTTTCGCTTAATTTGTCCGGGCGAAAATCCTATAAGGTTCGTGTTCTACGCGAGTTTTGGCACCTTCATGAAAATCAGGCCCAGTCTTGGCGGTACGGGGCAAGGCATCTTGCTCATGATCGCGACGATGTTTCTTTTCAGCGTGATGGACGCGATGGCCAAGGAGGTCGCGCACCGCACCGATACCGTCATGGCGATCTGGGCGCGCTACACCGGACAGACGGTCGTGGTTGCGCTCCTCGCGGCACCGCGTCTGAAACAGGTCCTCAAGACCCGGTATCCGGGGCTGCAGCTGCTGCGCTCGATCTTCCTGCTTCTGGCCACGACCTTCTTCTTCTTCGGCTTCGTGACCATCGGTCTGGCAAATGCCGCCGCGATAATGTCGCTGAACCCGGTGCTGATCACCGTCGGCGCGGCGCTGATCCTGGGCGAACGCTTCGGACCCCGGCGGGCTATCGGCGTCGGTGCGGCGCTCATCGGTGCCCTGATCATCATCCGTCCGGGCTCGGACGTATTCTCAAGCGTCGCGCTGCTGCCGCTCTGCGCCGCCTTCGCCTATGCGGGCTATGCGCTCACCACGCGCTTCGTCGGCCGCAATGAGGACGCGTGGACATCGCTGCTCTATACGGCCGCATTCGGCACGATCGTCTTCAGCGTGATCGTGCCGTTCTACTGGGTGAAGCCCGATCCGACCGCGACGATGCTGATGCTGGTCATGGGGGCCGTCGGCGCGCTTGGCCATTTCTGCGTCATCCGCGCGCTCATGGTCGCCGAAGCCAGCGCCATTGCGCCCTTCACCTATGTCGGACTGCTGTTTGCGATCATCTGGGGCATGGTCTTCTTTGCCGATTTCCCGGACACCTTCACCTATGTCGGCGCTGCCGTGATCGTCTCCGCCGGCGTCTATGTCTGGCACCGCGAAACGCTTCTGGCGCGGAAGGCAACGCCGAGGTGAGGGGTGTGTGCCGGATGTGAGCGTCCTGGACCGAACGAGAGGAACCTCAACCGGCGCCATCACCTAAAGTCATGCCCATCATTTTCTCTCTGAGGACGTCTCGCGTGATTTGCAGGTTTGCGCCGTCCAGGAAGTCTTTTGGCACGGAGGATATGTGGCTGCTCATGCGTGACAGGTTCGCGTGAAAGTGGGAAAGCAATTGCGCGCGCTTTCTTTTTAGTGCCGATCTGCCGAAAAAGGGCAGTTCTTCCGTCTCCAGGCATGTCAGCGTTGACGCAAAGCCATTGGCTGCTTTCAGAACTTCGGCCAGCGACTTGTCGATTTCCCCGCCGATGTTTCGTTTGGATTCATCGTCTTTTATGGCGTCGTATTTCCTGAAATTGACGGAAAACGCGGCCCCGTAACTGTCAAGCATCTCCGCGTACTGATCGATCATGCTGTCAGTGAGAACCAAGGGACGTGTGCCTTCTAGTCTTCGATGCTCTTCACCCCGGCCACGATCAGGATGACCTTGGAAACGATCAGCACGAGGATCACGGGGACATGCCAGCCGAAGATGAACGTGATCCAGCTGACGAAGAGGAGGCAGAAAATCACCAGCGCGATTGCCGTGACGAGAAGCGTTCCCGCCCGGATCCATTTCTTGCCAAGTTCCTGTTTTTCCCGTTTGTGCCTGTCTGCGGCGGTTTCCGGGAAAGGCGCCCATGCCTCAAGCTTGGTCTTCGCCATGTGTCAGTGCTCTCTCATGTCCGCGCCTTGTTCCTGGCTCTCAGAGCGTCGGCGGATCTCTCCTGATCACAGGACCTGAACGTATGCGCAGGGCGCTCCGGAGGACTTTGTGAAGCGTTCGTTGCTCGCGTGATGCCGAGGGGAAGCGCCCAACGGCTGTCCCGTGAGGTCCGGATCCGGTCCCGATGGATTTTCATGGAAACGGTCACGGTTTGATCCGTCGCATCACCTTGCTGGTCCGGGTCGCCAGCAAAGGGGTCCCGCTTCCTGGCGCGCAGTTTGACTGCCCAAGCTTGATGTTCTCGATCTTGCAGGTCACGAATCAGCCCCGTCGCTGCATTGCAGTTGCGACACGCTATGTCTGCAATCAGCGGCAACGTTAGGTGATTTGCGCAACTCGTTGCGGGCTTCCACAGCCCCGTGCCTTTGTACCCCGGGCAGTCTTCCGCCCGTCCGGATTCGGAGCAACATGCGCGAAGAAAAGATCGGGCGCGCGGCTGGCTGCAGATGGGCAAGCCGGCGGGGCCTGGATCAATCCTGCGCTCCGGCCCGATCGTTCAGCGCGGCGGCCAGCTGGTTGGCGAACCTGGCGGAGGCGACGGACAGCGTTCTTCCCTTCATCTGCATCAAGGTAAGATTGCCGTATGTGACGTCGCTCTTGGGAAGCGGGCGGAACACGAGGCGGTCGTCAGCCGCAAGGTTCAGCCCGATCGGAAACTGAAAGCCGACAGCCTGTTCATGCTGCACGTAGTGGCGCATGAACTCAAAGGAATCGGCCTCCGCGATCGGTTCCAGTTTCTGGGACATGCGGCTGACGGCCAGATCCAGAAGAAAGCGGATGCCGATCCGTTTCGGCGGGACGACATGCGGGAAACTGAGGCAGTCGCGCAGCCGGAGGTTTCGTTTCCCGACCAGCGGGTGGTCCTTTGCCATCACCGCGAAAACAGGTTGTTCCACGGAGAGCAGAACGTCGAAGTCGCCGAGGTGCACCGGTTCGAAAACAAGGGCGAGGTCGCTCTGGAACGCGCGCAGGTCTTCTTCGGCCGCCTCCCTGTCGCGCACCTGGACGGAAAAGGAAACGCCGGGGTGCTCTGCTCTGTAATCCGCAATCTGCACCGGCATGAAATAGGGCTGAAGAGCCTGGGAGCAGGCAATGCTGACATGACCGCGGCGAAGGCCGGAGAGGTCCGCGACCTGGCTGCGCACGCGCTCCAGATCCGCCATTTGTCCGCGAATGTGCTCGATCAGGAGTTCTCCTGCCGGGTTGAGCCGGACGCCGCCGTGCAGGCGTTCGAAAATGGGAGCGCCGAATTCCTCCTCGAATCCCAGGATCCGACGGTTGAGAGCCGAGGACGTGATGTGCATGTCTTCGGCGGCCTTGCGGATCGAGCCAGCCTTGTTCACCGCATCGATCAGTTTGAGTGTCTGAAGGTGTTTCATTTTCAGCGCCTTAGGAATTGTGCTGCAAATTTTGAAGCACAAGGATGCAAAAATAGCAATAGAAGTACGCACCCGTTCCGCGCATCGTGTTTCCAAGCGGGAAGGGCGTATCGCCCCTTCCTTCCAAGAGGGGATTGACATGACCAATGAAACTTCACGCCGCAGTTTCCTGAAAGGTGCCGGCGCAACGGCGCTCGGAGCGTCGGTTTTACCGTTCCTGAAGGTGTTGCCCGCATCGGCGGCCGGAAATGACGTTGTGGTGGCCGTCACCGGACAGACGATCAACAGTCTGGATATCCATCGCACGGGCACGAACCGGCCGAGCTACCAGGTGGCCGTGAATGTCTATGACCGCCTCGTCAGCTTCGGCACCAAGACGCTTGAAGACGGCAGCCTGTCCTACGACTACTCGGTGATCGAGCCGGAAATCGCGGAAAGCTGGGAGTTCACCGACGACGGCATGGCGATCGTCTTCAAGCTGCGCCCGGACGGCAAGTTCCAGGACGGATCGCCGATTACCGCGGACGACGTGAAATGGTCCTTCGACAGGGCCGTCAGTGTCGGCGGGTTTCCGACAGTGCAGATGAAGGCCGGATCGCTCGAAAAGCCGGAGCAGTTCGAAGTCGTCGACGACATGACCTTCAAGATCAATCTGCTGCGCAAATCCAAGCTGACCCTTCCGGATCTTGCCGTGCCGGTGCCCATGATCATCAATGCCAAGGTCGCGCGTGAACACGCCACGGACGACGACCCGTGGGCTATGGAATACCTGCACAAGAACCCCGCCGGGTCCGGAGCCTTCAAGGTGGCATCGTGGAAACCGGGCGAGCAGCTTGTCTACGAACGCAACGACAACTGGACGTCGGGACCGGTGCCCGCCGTGAAGCGGGTTGTTCTGCGTGAAGTGCCGAGCCCGGCAACCCGGCGCGCGCTGCTGGAGCGCGGCGATGTCAACATGTCGTTCAACATGCCCAACAAGGACGCCAAGGAACTGTCCGGCAAAGGCGACATCACCGTCGCGACGACACCGATTGAAAACGCGATTTACTGCCTCTGCCCGAACCTGTCATTCGAACCGTTCAAGGACAAGAAGGTGCGTCAGGC
Organism: Roseibium sp.; assembly: GCF_965232425.1. Taxonomy (GTDB): domain Bacteria; phylum Pseudomonadota; class Alphaproteobacteria; order Rhizobiales; family Stappiaceae; genus Roseibium. The sequence continues at coordinate 513,550 of NZ_OZ246971.1, read as the reverse complement.
GATTGCTTGGTCCGTGCCCTACGAGGAGGTGTTCCAGACCGCTGCCTATGGCCGCGGTGCGCCCATGTGGGGCGGTGAGGCGACCACACCGGCCGATATCGCCTGGCCGCAGAAGTTCCCCTATTCGACCGATCTGGACAAGGCCAAGGCCTTGCTCGAAGAGGCTGGGTACGGTTCGGGTTTTGAAGTCCCGCTGTCCATCTCGCTCAGCCAGGCCGACTGGATGGAGCCGGCAGCGCTGCTGATCCAGGAGAACCTTGCCAAGGTCGGGGTCAAGGCGGAAATCGAGAAGATACCGGGCGCTAACTGGCGGACGGCATCCCTCGTTGAAAAGCGCCTGCCGCTGCACCTTGAAACCTTCGGCGGATGGCTGAATTACCCCTGTTACTACTTCTTCTGGGCCTATCTCGAAGGCCATCTCTTCAACTCGTCAAACTACCGGAATGAAGAGATCGAAACGCTCACCTCCGAGACGCTTCACATGAATGTCGACGATCCGGACTACGCGCCGAAGATCAAGCGGATGATCGAGATCGCCTGGGATGAAGTGCCCCGCATCGCCCTCTGGCAACCGGCGCTGAACGTGGGAACCAGCAGCCTGGAGGGCTACGAGTACTGGTTCCACCGTCAGCTCGACGTTCGCGGGCTGAAGAAGGTTTGATCGGCATGTCCGGGCGCTTGTCCACAATCGGGGTCAGGATCACACACGCCATTCCCGTGATCCTGGGGGTCGTCGTGGTCAGCTTCTTGCTGACCCGCGCCCTCCCTGGCGACCCGGCCGTCTATTTTGCCGGTGCTGCCGCTGACGAGGAATCGATTGCGGAAATCAGGACGGCGCTCGGTCTGGACAAGCCCCTCTACGAACAGTTCATCATCTATGCGGGCGATGTCGCCACCGGCGATCTCGGAAACTCCCTGTCCACCGGGCAACCGGTGCTGGAGGATCTGGCGAACCGGCTTCCGGCCTCGCTCGAACTGACGCTGACAGCGCTGCTGCTGTCATGCTCGATCGCGATTCCGCTTGGCGTGCTTGCAGCCACACGCCCAGGGTCGGCAGTGGATCACCTGTGCCGCGTGCTTGTCACCGCCGGTGTGTCGCTGCCGACATTCTTTACCGGTGTTGTCCTGATCTATGTGTTCTACTACCTGCTCGGGATTGCACCCTCGCCCTTGGGGCGGCTTGATTTCATCTATATCGAGCCGGATCACGTGACCGGTTTCTATCTGATCGATGCCGCCATCGCGGGTGACTGGGAGACCTGGCTGGGCGCACTCAAGCAACTTGTGCTGCCTGCGGCGACTCTGGCCCTCTTCACGCTCGCCCCGCTGGCGCGAATGACGCGGGCCGCCATGCTCAGCGCCCTGTCCTCGGACTATATCCGAACGGCCCGGGCCGCCGGTCTGACGGAGGACAAGGTGCTGTTCACCTACGCATTCCGGAACGCCCTGCTGCCCGTTGTCACCACGCTCGGAATGGTGTTTTCCTTCACGCTCGGCGCCAACGTTCTGGTCGAGAAGGTCTTTGCCTGGCCGGGTATCGGGTCCTATGCGGTCGAGGCGCTGGTCGTCTCGGACTACGCCGCCGTCCAGGGCTTCGTGCTGGCGATGGCGCTCCTGTTCGTCGCCCTCAATCTGGTGATCGATCTCACCTACACGCTCATCGACCCGCGCATCGGATTTGAAACCAAATGAGTGATCTGGCAAGCGCACCCGGGATAGCGAAGGGCACCGACAGCACAGTCGCGCATATCGTCTACGTTTTGCGGTCCAACCCGGTGACGCTGCTGGCGTTCGCGATGTTCGCCGTGCTGATCTTCACAGCCGTTCTCGGTCCGGCCCTGGTGCCGTACGATCCGCTTGAATCCAACGCGGCGCGTGCGCTGCAGCCACCCTCGTTCGATCATTGGTTCGGGACCGACAATCTGGGCCGCGATGTTCTCAGCCGGGTCGTGGTCGCGACACGCCTGGATCTCGCGATCTCCGTTGCCGCGGTCGCCCTGTCCTTCGTGATCGGGTCCGTGCTCGGCAGCATCGCGGGATACTGGGGCGGCTGGATCGATGCCGTGCTGAACCGCCTGTTCGACACCATCATGGCCTTCCCGCTGTTCGTGCTCGCGATGGGCATCGTGGCGGCGCTCGGCAACACCGTGGAAAACATCGTCTATGCGACCGCGGTCATCAACATTCCCTTCTATGCGCGCCTCGTCAGGGCCGAGGTCAATATCCGGCGCGACGCGGGTTTCGCGCAGGCCGCCAAGCTTGCCGGCAATTCGGACATCCGCGTGCTTGCCCTCCACATCTTTCCGAACGCGCTGCCGCCCATGATGGTGCAGGTGTCCCTCAATCTCGGCTGGGCGATCCTCAACGCGGCCGGTCTGAGCTTCATCGGCCTCGGTGTCCGGCCGCCCACGGCGGAATGGGGGATCATGGTGGCCGAAGGCGCGAATTTCATCGTTTCCGGCGAATGGTGGCTGGCCATTTTCCCGGGCCTGGCGCTCATGTTCGCCGTGTTCACCTTCAATCTTCTGGGAGACGGGTTGCGCGACATTGTCGACCCGCGGCAGCGTTCATGAGCCTGCTTTCCATCCAGGATCTGAAGGTCTCCTTCCAGACCCGCCGTGGCAGCGTCAATGCCGTCAGGGGTGTCTCGCTGGAGATCGGCAAGGGAGAAATTCTCGGGATCGTCGGTGAATCCGGATCGGGCAAATCCGTAACCTCCTATGCCCTGATGCGCTTGCTGGACAAGAACGGCAGCATCACCGGAGGGGCTCTCAGCTATGGCGGCATCGACCTGAAGACCGTCCGCGAAAGCACGATGCGGGATCTGCGCGGCCGCGAGATCTCAATGATCTTCCAGAACCCGCGCGCGGCGCTCAACCCGATCCGCAAGGTCGGGCACCAGATCGAGGACGTGTTGCGCCGCCATTCCAGGGCGACGCGATCCAGCGCCAGGGCCGAAGCGATCAAGGCGCTGGAGGCGGTGAAGATCCGGGACGCAGAGGCCCGCTACGACGCCTACCCGTTCGAACTGTCGGGCGGAATGTGCCAGCGCGTCGTCATTGCCCTAGCCCTTGCCTGCGACCCGAAGCTGCTGATCGCAGACGAACCGACGACGGGTCTCGACATAACCACCCAGAAGGCCGTCATGGATCTCATCGCCGAACTCATGTCCGAGCGCGACATGAGTGCCATGGTGATCACGCACGATCTCGGCCTTGCCGCGCAGTATTGCGACAGGATCGTCGTGATGAAGGATGGCGAGGTGGTGGAAGCAGGCAGCGCGGAGCGTCTGTTCACGGCACCGCAGCACGCCTATACCCGCAAGCTCGTCGACGCGACGCCCAGGGCCGGCGCAAGCATCCGCTCGCTCCTGCCCGAAGAGCAGAGGACACCGGAGCCGGTCCTTCCGAAGTCAGACGTGCCGCTGATGGAAGTCAGGGATCTGGTCAAGACCTATCAGGGCAAGTCCGGAGCGGTGCATGCGGTGAAGGGTGTTTCCTTTTCCGTGATGAAAGGCCAGAGCGTCGGGCTGGTGGGTGAATCGGGCTGCGGCAAGTCAACGACATCATCGATCCTCGTGCGCCTGGCCGATCCGACATCGGGCGAGATTCTCTTCGACGGCGACGACCTTGCAAAGACGCCGGCGAAAAACTTTGCGCGGGACCCGCGCCGGGCGAAGATCCAGATGGTGTTCCAGGATGCCACCGACAGTTTCAATCCGCGGCACACGGCGCGGCACTCCATCGAGGAACCTCTCGCGCGCCTCGGCGGATTGTCGCGGCGGGAGCGCAAGGAACGGGTCGGCGAACTGGCCGACCTTGTCGGCTTGCCGCGCCCATTGCTCGACCGGTTCCCGCATCAGCTTTCGGGTGGCCAGAAGGCGCGCGTCGGCATTGCGCGGGCGATTGCGCTCGAGCCGGAATTCCTCGTTCTTGACGAGCCCACGGCTGCGCTCGACGTCTCGATCCAGGCGATCGTTCTGAACCTCTTGGTCGACCTGCGCGCAAAGCTTGGCATCAGCTATCTCTTTGTCAGCCATGATCTGCACGTGGTTCGGCTTTTGTGCGATTATGTCATCGTCATGCGGGACGGTGAAATCGTCGAGGAGGGGCCGGTGGCAACGGTCATGCAGACCCCGTCCCACCCTTACACACGGGAATTGCTGGCGGCGGCACCGGTTCCGCCTGCCTTGCAAGAGCCGGCCAGTTCCGCGGCCGAATGAGAATTGAAAGACTTTGAGGATTAAGATGTTCGACCTTCCTTTCACGCTTGCTTCGCTGAAGACCGCTTATGAAGATGGCGTCAGCCCGACGAAGGTCGTCGAGGAAGTCTACCACCGGATCGCAGCCGTCGACGATCCGGGTATTTTCATCCACCTGTGCGACAAGCAGGACGTGTTGCAGGACGCCGACGCCCTGGGTGCCTACGACCCGCAGAAGCCGTTGTGGGGCGTGCCGTTTGTCATCAAGGACAATATCGACGTGGCCGGGAAACCGACCACGGCTGCATGCCCGGCCTACGCGTACGACGCGATCGAAGATGCGTTTGTCGTTAAAAAGCTTCGAGAGGCGGGCGCACTTCTGATCGGAAAGACCAATCTCGACCAGTTCGCGACCGGCCTGGTCGGCGTCCGCTCTCCGTTTCAGCCTCCCAAGAACGCGGTGGATCCCGCGATCGTTCCGGGCGGGTCTTCTGCCGGCTCAGCCGTCGCGGTCGGGCATGGCATCGTCAGTTTTTCCCTTGGCACCGACACGGCAGGATCGGGCCGCGTGCCGGCCGCGCTCAACAACATCGTCGGGCTGAAACCGACGCTCGGGTCCCTGTCCGCGACCGGCGTCGTGCCGGCTTGCCGCACGCTTGATACGATCTCGATTTTCGCCCTGACGGTTGAGGACGCCTACACGGCGTTCCAGGCCGCTGCCGGTTATGACGAAACGGATGCCTATTCCAGAAAGATCGCCGTCAAGGATCTTGCAGCCTCGCCATCTCACCTGAAAATCGGCATACCGGACGCTGCCTCAATCGAATTCTACGGTGACGACATCCAGGAAGCATCCTTCCGGGAGACGGTGGCTCTGCTGAAGGAAAGCGGCGCGGAGATTGTCGAGGTCGATTTCACGCCCTTTTACGATGTCGCGCACATGCTCTACGAAGGCGCCTGGGTGGCCGAACGGCACACGGTGATCGAAGACCTGATGCGTGACACGCCTGACGCCGTCCATCCCGTGACCCGGCAAATCGTCGGCGCGGCCCTCGATCTCAGCGCCACCGATGCATTCCGGGGCATCTACCGCTTGAAAGAACTCGCGCGCAAGACCGAGCCGGTTCTGGCGGCGCTTGACCTTCTGTGCGTGCCGACCATCCCGACTTTCTACAGCGTGGCTGATCTTGAAGCGGATCCCGTCGGTCCGAATTCGCGCAACGGCACCTACACCAATTTTGTCAATCTCCTGGATATGTGCGGTCTTGCCCTGCCGGTCTCCGCGCGCGAGGACGGCCGGCCCGGCAGTGTCACGCTGCTGGCAGCGGCGGGGCAGGACGGACTGATCGCATCGCTCGGCATCGAACTGGAGAAGATGGCACCTCATTCCCTCGGCGCGACCGGCTGGACCGCGCCGGAACCGGGGGCGTTTGCGGTCTCTGAAACTCCGGACGAAATCGCGATTGCCGTGTGCGGGGCGCACATGTCCGGCATGGCCCTGAATGGCGAGTTGACCAGCCGCGGCGGGCGGTTCCTGCGTAGCTCTTCAACGAGTGACGCCTACGCGCTCTACGCCCTTGCGGGCGGCCCTCCCAAGCGGCCAGGGCTCGTGCGCGGCGCGCCTGGTTCGGGTCACGGGATCGAGCTTGAAATCTGGGCCCTGCCGAAGGCTGAAGTCGGCGGGTTCCTTGCCGGCATTCCCGCCCCGCTCGGACTTGGAACCGTTGAACTTGTCGATGGCAGCACGGTCACCGGCTTCGTCTGTGAAGCAGTTGGAACGGACGGGGCCGAAGACATCTCTCATCTCGGCAGCTGGCGGACCTATATGGATGGGTTGAAAGCTGCGCGGCCGGTGGCCGCGGCGGAATGAAACGAACGAAAGTCCGGTGACACGATGACAGACCAGGGTCTTCCCGTAATCGATCTGGCTCCCCTTTCGGATGGAACACAGGAAGGCGTGGCGGCCGTTGCTTCGGAAATCGGGCACGCGGCCCGCGAGATCGGTTTCTTCTATGTCAGGAACCACGGAGTCGATGCCGCATTGATCGAGCGGACGTTCAGGGCGGCGCACCAGCTCTTCGGCGAGCCGCTCGATGCCAAGATGGCGCTGACCAAGGATTTCTTCAAAACCAACCGCGGTTACGTCCCCATGAAGGGGGAAAACCTCGACCCGTCGAAACCCTCCGATCTGAAAGAAGCCTTCAACATCGGTCTGGATCTTGCGCCGGATGACCCGAGAATAGTTGCCGGGGAGCCGTTCCGGGCGGTGAATCAGTGGCCGGATCTGCCTGGCTGGAAAGAGACCCTGCTGAGCTACTTCAACGAGGTCTGGGCGCTCGGCCGCAGACTTCACCAGGCCATCTCGGTCGATCTCGGCGTTGACCGCGATTTCTTCGAGACCAAGCTCGATGCGCCGATGGCGACGCTGCGCCTCTTGCATTATCCGCCACAGCCGGAGAGCGCGGAAGCCGGGCAGATCGGAGCGGGCACGCACACCGACTACGGCAACATAACCATACTCCTGCCCGATGAAGTCGGGGGGCTGGAGGTGCAGCGGCGCGACGGTGCATGGTTGAAGGCCCCGACGATCGAAGGTGCTTTCGTCTGCAACATCGGCGATTGCCTGATGCGGTGGACCAACGACATCTACGTCTCCACACCGCATCGCGTCGTCAATTCCAGTGGCCGCGAACGCTATTCGATCGCGTTCTTTCTCGATCCCAATCCGGACGCGGAAGTCGCCTGCCTGCCAGGCTGCCTGAACGAAGGTGAACAACCGAAATACCCGGCTATCTCCGGTGCCGATTATCTGAAAACAAGGCTGGATGCGAGTTACGAACCAGTCAAGGCGGCTCGAGATTTGGGCAGTTGAATGACTAAAAATTAGCCAGAAAATTTAACAGGCTAAAAAATAGGCTTTAACGTGGGGTCACAAGCCCGGCGCAGTGAGGATGTGTGCGTGTTCGTGTGTCAAGAAAATCAATTAAAGTAATAAAAATCAATAAGTTAAATCAAAAAACTTGAAGTGACTTGTCTCGCGGGGAAATGGCACGGGGATTGCAAAATCATATCGACGAAAAACGGAGCGGGCGATGACGCATGGCTTCGTCATAAAACGGAGGACGTAATGTCAAAGTTTGAACTTTCACGCCGCACCATCCTGAAATCGTCTGCTGCCGGTCTCGCCGCTCTCTCGGCAGGGGGTTTGTCGCGCCTTGCGCATGCTTCGGACCTGACGGTCGGTATCGTCTATGTCGGACCGCGCGACGACTTCGGCTGGAACCAGGCCCACGCTGTCGCCGCGGCCGCCCTGAAGGACGTGCCGGGCGTCACCGTCGTCGAGGAAGAAAACGTACCGGAGACGGTCGCGGTCGAAAAATCCATGGAATCCATGATCAATCTCGATGGCGCCAAGCTGATCTTCGCGACATCCTTCGGCTACTACAAGCCCTTCGTTCTGGATCTTGCCGGCAAATATACCGACGTTGAGTTCCGCCACGCGGCGCCTCTTTGGACCGATGCCGACCCGAAAAACGCCGGCAGCTATTTCGGCTATCTCGACCAGGCCCATTACGTGAACGGCGTCGCGGCCGGCCTGTCGACCACCAGCAACAAGCTCGGCTTCGTCGCCGCCAAGCCGATCGGAACCGTTCTGCGAAACATCAACTCCTTCCTGCTTGGTGCGCGCAAGGTCAACCCGGAAGCCACCGTCCAGGTGATCTTCACGGGAGAATGGTCGATGCCGGTCCGTGAAGCCGAGGCGGCTAATGCGCTGGTGGACGCCGGGTGCGATGTGCTGACCTGTCATGTCGACGGTCCGAAGGTCGTGATCGAAACGGCAGAGTCGCGCGGCATCAAGTGCTGCGGTCACAACGCCTCCCAGGCACCGCTTGCGCCCAACGGCTTCATCACCGGTGCGGAATACAAGTGGGAAACCATCTACAAGATGTTCGCCGTCAATCTCGCCGAAGGCCAGCCTCTGCCGAACTTCACCGGCGGCGGGTTTGACGTCGATTTCGTCCGGTCCACACCCTATGGCGCCGGAGCCACGGAAGCGGCGATCGCGTCTGCCGACGCGGCACGTGCGGACGTGAAGGCAGGCAAGCCGATCTTTGTCGGACCCATCAACAAGCAGGACGGTTCGCCGCTGCTCGCTGCCGGGGCAAGTTTCGACAATTACGAGCCGTCCCTGGATCAGACGGACTACCTGATCGAAGGCGTTGTCGGCTCGATCACCTGAGCACCAATCGACCTTTGCACCCGTGGCTTGTCTCAAGGACTTGGCGCCGGTGCAGTGAACAGCAGGGCGTGGCCGCTACCGTCTGAGTGTGCGGCCACCCAAGTCTCAGGGAAGAGGTATGGCAGATACCACGGAAACGCCCGGCATGGCCGTTCAGCCCGGCGTCGCAAACGATCTATTGGACCGGCTCAGACGCTCGTCTGAATATGTGGTCATTCCGCTCCTTGCTCTGGTCTTTTCGGGAGCGCTTTTTTCCGTATTCCTGTTGACGCTCGGCAAGTCGCCGGCGGAGTTCTTTTCCCTGGTCTGGCGTGGGGGCTTCGGCACCAGCTTTTCCTGGCAGAATACGCTCGTACGGGCCGCTCCGCTGATTTTCACCGCCCTTTGCGTCGCCATACCGGCACGCCTGGGCCTCGTCATCATCGGCGGCGAGGGGGCTCTTGTGCTCGGCGGATTTGCCTCTGCCGCGATTGCCATACCGATGATCGGCTGGATGCCCGGATACCTGATGCTTGCCATCATGGCGTTCGCGGGCATGCTGGCCGGAGCCATCTGGATCGGCTGCGTCGGGGCCCTGCGGCACTATCGCGGCGTGAACGAGACCATCGCCTCCCTGCTGATGTTCTATATCGCGGTCTCGATCCTGAATTTCTTTGTCGAAGGCGCGCTTCGTGACCCGTCCGACCCGAACAAGCCGTCCACGAAGCCGATCGGATCGGAAAACATGATCGGTGTCATCCCGGGGACGGACGTGCACTGGGGGCTCCTGATCGGCGTGCTCCTGTGCGGCTTGCTCTACCTTCTCATGAACCGGACCACCTTCGGCTTTGCGGCCCAGATTGCCGGCGGCAACCTGAGGGCCGCGCAGGCCCAGGGGCTTCCCGTCGGCCGTCTCGTGGTCGTGTCCTGCGCCATTGCCGGTGCCTGTGCAGGTCTGGCCGGTTTTTTCGAGGTTGCCGCGATCCATGGCAAGGCGAATGCCTCGCTGATCGCAGGCTATGGCTTTACCGGGATCCTCGTGTCGTTCCTGGCCCGCCACAATCCGCTCGTGATCGTGCCGGTCGCCATCTTCCTCGGCGGTATTGCCGCGTCAGGCGGACTGGTTCAGCGGCGCATGGATCTCCCGGACGCAACGGTCCTCGTGCTGCAGGGGCTTCTGTTCCTCGTCATCCTCGTGTCGGAAACCTTCTACGGGCGGCTGTCCATCTTCAAGTCGAAGGGAGCTGCGCAATGAGCGACGATGCGGGCCTGATGACAGTGCTTCTGGCCATGTTCGCCGGTGCAATCCGGGTATCGACACCCTTCCTGTTCGTAAGCCTCGGCGAAACGCTCACCGAAAAGTCCGGGCGCATCAATCTGGGCCTTGAAGGCACGCTGGTCTTTGGGGCCATGTCGGGCTACGCGATCTCCTATCACACCGGTTCGCCCTGGCTTGGCGTGCTTGTCGCCGGCGTCTGCGGATCGGCCTTCGGCGCGCTGCACGGCTATCTGTGCAAGCTCCCGAAAGTGAATGACATCGCGATCGGCATAGCGTTGATGCTGTTCGGGACCGGTCTCGCGTTCTTTTTCGGAAAGGCCTACATCCAGCCGTCTGCACCCCGATTGCCGGCAATATCCTTCGGTGCCTGGAGCGATCATCCCGGTATTCGCCAGGCATTGGAAATCAATCCGCTGTTCCTCTTGGGGATTGTGCTGGCCGTCTTCCTGTGGTGGGCGCTCAAGAACACGCGCTACGGCCTGATCATACGGACAACAGGCGACAGTGCGCCTGCAGCCCTGGCCCTGGGGATCAATGTCGACCGGGTGCGGCTTCTGTCCACCATGGCGGGCGGGTTCTTCGCCGGTATCGGCGGGTCCTTCCTGTCACTCTATTATCCGGGGAGCTGGACCGAAGGTCTTTCCTCCGGGCAGGGATTGATGGCGGTCGCGCTTGTGATCTTCGCGCGCTGGAATCCGCTCTACTGCTTCTGGGCGGCCCTTCTGTTCGGTGCGGCGGGAGCGCTTGGGCCGGCGCTTCAATCCATAGGCATTTCGCGCGGCTATCACTTCTTCAACGCCGCGCCCTACATCCTGACCCTTTTGATCATGATCGCGAGCACGTCGCCAAGGCGCTCCCTGAAGGGAGCCCCGGGCGAATTGTCGATCACCAAATAAGGAGCCATGCAATGAGCGGACTTGGTGGACTGAACAAAGCCCCGAACGGAGTGGTTCTGGGCATGGTGCAACTGCAATTGCCGACCGTCGCAACCGAAATCGATCTGGCGAACCAGACGGAGGTCATCGTCGACATGGTGGCGAAGGCGCGCCGCAACATGCCGACAATGGACATGGTCGTATTCCCCGAATACGCCCTTCACGGCCTTTCCATGGACATCAACCCGGACATCATGTGCTCGCTTGACGGCCCGGAAGTGGCGGCGTTCAAGAAGGCCTGTGTCGACAACGACATCTGGGGCTGCTTCTCGATCATGGAATTCAATCCCGGAGGCATGCCGTATAACTCCGGCCTGATCATCGACAACAAGGGCGAGCTCAAGCTTTATTACCGCAAGATGCATCCCTGGGTGCCGGTTGAACCCTGGGAGCCGGGCGACCAGGGCATTCCGGTCATCGACGGTCCGAACGGATGCAAGATGGCCCTGATCATCTGCCACGACGGCATGTTCCCGGAAATGGCCCGCGAATGCGCTTACAAGGGCGCCGAAATCATGATCCGCACCGCGGGCTACACGGCCCCGATCCGTGAAAGCTGGAAATTCACCAATCAGTCCAACGCGTTCTGCAACCTGATGGTGACCGCGAATGTCTGCATGTGCGGCACGGACGGTACGTTCGACAGTATGGGGGAAGGCATGATCGTCAATTTCGACGGTACAATCCTGGCCCATGGTACCAGCGGGCGCGCCAACGAGATCATCACGGCGGAGGTGCGCCCGGATCTGGTGCGCGAGGCACGCATCAACTGGGGCGTTGAGAACAACATCTACCAGTTCGGCCATCGCGGTTACGTCGCCGTGAAGGGGGGAGCGCAGGATTGCCCCTATACCTACATGACCGACCTTGCGGCGGGAAAATACCGTCTTCCCTGGGAAGACGAGGTCGTTCACACGGACGGTACGTCCTGCGGGTTCGAAGCGCCGGTGCGCCGTTTCGGTGACAAGGCCATGAGCGATGCAGCGGAGTGAGTGACATGAGCCTTGCCGACATCCCTTCCGAGGACATCGAAGGGGCCGTTGCCGCCGATCCCTATCCCTGGCCCTACAATGGCGATCTCAGGCCGGCCAACACGGCGCTGATCATCATCGACATGCAGACCGACTTCTGCGGCAAGGGCGGTTATGTCGACAGCATGGGCTACGACATCAGCCTGACGCGCGCGCCGATAGACCCGATCAGGACGGTCCTGGCCGCCATGCGCGCGAGCGGGTATCACATCATCCACACGCGCGAAGGGCACCGGCCTGACCTCGCCGACCTGCCGGCGAACAAGCGTTGGCGCTCGCAGCGGATCGGGGCCGGTATCGGCGACCCGGGACCTTGCGGCAAGATCCTCGTCCGGGGCGAGCCCGGCTGGGGAATCATTCCCGAACTTGCGCCACTGCCGGGCGAGCCGGTCATCGACAAGCCCGGAAAGGGGTCGTTCTGCGCGACGGATCTGGAACTGCTGCTGCGGACCAGGGGCATCGACAACCTCGTCCTGACCGGCATCACGACGGATGTCTGCGTGCACACGACCATGCGCGAGGCCAATGATCGCGGCTTCGAATGCCTGGTCCTGTCCGATTGCTGCGGCGCGACGGACCAGGGAAATCACGACGCTGCCCTGAAGATGGTGACCATGCAGGGCGGGGTCTTCGGCGCCGTGGCGGACAGCGCGACATTTCTTGCCGGTTTGCGGCAGGCGCGGGGAGCCGCGGGCGCATGAGCATTGCTCCGGATACGGTCTCGACATCACGTGCAATCGGTGTGGAAACCGTCGGCATGACCAAGGCTTTCGGCAATCTGGTCGCACTGGATGATGTTTCGATCCGGGTAACTCCCGGGTCCTTTCACGCGCTGCTCGGTGAAAATGGCGCCGGCAAGTCGACGCTTGTCAAATGCATGATGGGGTTCTACCAGCCGACAAGCGGCACCATGCTCGTCAATGAAAGCGAAGTCGGCGTTCCAAATCCGCGCGCCGCGCACGCGCTCGGCATCGGCATGGTGTACCAGCACTTCACGCTGGTGCCGTCCCTGACAGCGGCTGAAAACCTCGTCATCGCGCGCGCGGACGCTCCGCGCGTCATTGACTGGAAAGCCGAACGCCGAGCGCTGAGCGCCTTTCTGGAGACGACGCCGTTCAAGGTGCCGCTCGACGTCCCGGTGTCCGGGCTGTCGGCGGGTGAAAAGCAGAAGCTGGAAATTCTCAAGCAGCTCTATCTGGATCAGCGGTTCCTGATCCTGGATGAACCGACCTCGGTGCTTACGCCGGACGAGGCCGATGAAGTGCTCGGGCTGTTGCGGGGGATGACCGAGGCCGGTGACCTGACAATCCTGATGATCACGCACAAGTTCCGCGAAGTCACGGCCTATGCGGACGATGTCACCGTATTGCGGCGCGGGCGCGTGGTCGGCGGCGGCCGGGTCCGGGATCTGTCCGTCGACGACATGAGCCGCATGATGATCGGCGAAACGGAAATCCGGGAAAGCGCTGAACGGGCATCTCATCGGCAGCCGGCGCTCAAGCTGGAACTGGCCGGACTGTTCGCCGATGACGACGAGGAACTGCCTGCCATCGAAGCCGTCAGCCTGAAGATCCACGCGGGCGAAATTCTCGGCATCGCGGGCGTGTCCGGCAACGGCCAGTCCGAGCTGATCGAAGTGCTCTCCGGCCAGCGCCTCTTGAAGGACGGCCGGATCTTCATCGACAAGAAGCCCTATGAGCCCGAGCGCGGACAGATGGACACGTTCAAGGTGTTCGGGTTCTCCGAAGAACCGCTCAAGAACGTGGCGGTGCCCCGTATGAGCGTTGCGGAAAACATGGCGTTCCGCACCTTCGACAAGGCGCCGATCTCTCCCTTCAAGGGCTGGCTGTCGCCACCGCCCATGCGCCGTCAGGCCCGGGCGCTGATCGCGGCCTACCGGGTCAAGACACCCTCCACCGAAGAACCGATCGAAAATCTCTCCGGCGGAAACGTGCAACGCGCGATCCTCGCGCGGGAACTCTCCGGTGACGTTGACATCCTGATCGTTGCCAACCCCTGTTTCGGGCTGGATTTCGCGTCCGTTGCCGAAATCAGGGCGCAGATCATGGATCAGCGCAACAACGGGGCCGCGATCCTCCTCGTCTCGGAGGATCTGGACGAAATCCTGGAACTTGCCGACACGGTCGCAGTCATGTCCGAGGGAAAGATTACCTATCAGTCTCCAATGGTGGAAACGGACCGGGCGACGATCGGCCACGCCATGGCGGGGCACCACTGATGCTCAAGGTCAATGCCGATCCCTTCACGTTCACGTTTGATCCGTCCAGCACGGCGCTGGTCGTGATCGACATGCAACGCGACTTCATCGAGCCGGGCGGGTTCGGTGAGACGCTCGGCAACGACGTGTCCCACATGCAACGGGCAATTGCGCCGACGCGGGACCTGCTGAAGCTGTTCCGGCAAAAAGGATGGCCGGTCTTTCACACACGGGAGTGCCACGCCGCCGACCTCAGCGACTGCCCGCCGGCCAAAAGGGACCGCGGCAACCCGTTGATGCGCATCGGAGATGACGGGCCGATGGGCCGCATCCTCGTAAGAGGGGAACCGGGTGCCGAGATTGTCGCCGAATGCGCCCCGCTCGCGGGCGAGATCGTCATCGACAAGCCCGGGAAGGGCGCGTTCTACGCGACATCCCTTGGCGAGGATCTTGAACGACTGAAGATCCGGAGCCTCGTCTTTGCCGGTGTCACAACGGAAGTCTGCGTTCAGACGACCATGCGCGAGGCCAATGACCGCGGCTATGAATGCCTCCTGATCGAGGAGGCGACCGAGAGCTATTTTCCCGAGTTCAAGGCGGCGACGCTCGACATGATCCGGGCACAGGGCGGCATCGTCGGCTGGACCGCCCCCCTGAAGTCATTTGCCGTGGCACTCAATCCCCAGGACGATATCAGATGAGCGAAGAGTTCGACGCCAAAGCCCATGTTGCGCACATGGAAAATCTCATGGGTCTCAAGATCGAGGAGGAATGGCGGCCGGTGGTCGAGGCGCATATTTCCGCAATTGAAAAGGCGGCCGCGCTTGTCCGGTCCTTTCCTCTGGACGAAGAGGTTGAAGCCGCACCGGTGTTCGAGGCATGAGCGGCGGAACCGGCGTCACCCCGATGACCGCGGCGGAGATCGCGTACGCCGTCGGCAGCGGCAGCGTATCGGCAAAGGACGTTGTCGAGGCGTCGCTCGTGCAGATCGAAAAGCGCAATCCGGCGATCAACGCCTTCACCGACGTAACGGCAGATGCCGCCCTGGCGGACGCGCGAAAGATTGACGATGCTGTTGCAGCCGGCACGAGATTGCCGCTCGCCGGCGTTCCATTTGCGGTGAAGAACCTGTTCGACATTGAGGGCGTCGTGACGCGGGCCGGGTCGAAGATCAATCGCGGCAACGCGCCTGCAACGGCCGACGCGACACTCGTTAAACACCTGCGCAGGCAGGGCGCCGTCCTGATGGGTGGGCTGAACATGGGCGAATATGCCTATGATTTCACGGGCGAAAACATCCATGACGGAAACTGCCTGAACCCTCACGATCTTAGCCGGATGAGCGGGGGATCGTCTTCGGGGTCCGGGGCGGCGGTTGCCTCCGGCATGGTGCCGGTGAGCCTCGGATCGGACACCAACGGGTCGATCCGGGTGCCGTCGTCCTTCTGCGGCCTTTTCGGTCTCAAGCCCACCTACGGACGCCTGTCACGCCATGGCACCTATCCGTTTGTCGGCAGCCTCGACCACCTCGGACCCATGGCCAGATCGGCCGCCGATCTGGCGCTGGTGTTCGATGTGCTTCAGGGAGCCGATCCGATCGACCCCGCACAGGCGGCAAGACCCGCGCTCGCGACCTATGAACAGATCGATCAGGGGGCGGACAGACTGCGCATCGCGGTTGCCGGCGGCTATTTCCGGGAAAGGGCGGAACCGGAAGCGCTTGCCGCCGTGGACACCGTTGCGCGGGCGCTCGGAGCTTCGGATGAAATCGATATCACCGAGGCCGCGCGCGCGCGGGCTGCGGCCTATGTGATCACCAGCGCGGAAGGCGCGAACCTGCACTTCGACCGGATCGTGGCGCGCCCCGGCGACTACGATCCGGACACGCGCGACAGGTTTCTGGCAGGGACCACGGTCCCGGCCCTTTGGGTGCAGCAGGCGCAGCGTTTTCGCAGCTGGTTCCGCGCAAAGATGCGCAGGATATTCGAGGACGTCGATATTCTGCTGGCGCCGGCGACACCCTTTTCCGCCCTGCCGTCGGGAACGAAGACCATCACGCTGGATGGTATCACGATGCCCGCACGGCCGAATATCGGTCTGTTCACCCAGCCCGTGTCCTTCATCGGGCTGCCGGTGGTTGCGGTTCCGGTCTGGCTTGAAGGCGCGGCGCTGCCCATCGGCGTCCAGGTGATCGCACCGGCGTGGCGTGAAGACCTTGCGCTGCGCGCTGCCGCCGAACTTGAACGCACCGGCGTCTGCAGGGCGCCTGTCGCCGCCTGAAACCTTGCTTTGAGGGGAAGATCATGGATGACGCACGCTGGTCCGGGCGGAATCGGGACAAGGACCGGATCAGGGACCTTGTCTGGTCCGGTCTTGAAAAGAGCGGCACCAGCATAGGTCCGGCACACAGCTGCATTCCGAATTTCGCGGGCGCGGACCTTGCGGCGCGCAACCTTGCGCGGCTTCCCGCGTGGCAGGCGGCGAGAGTGGTGAAGTGCAATCCCGATCCGCCGCAGATCCCGGTCAGGTTGCGCGCGCTCTACGAAGGCAAGATCGTCTATGCCCCAGTGCCCGAACTGCTCAAACCCTTTCCCTTCGTCCGCCTCGATCCTGAAAAGCTCGAACGGAAGGGCATCCAGTTCGAACTGGCGGCGACCTCCCAGGGCTTTGTCGAACACGGTGAGGCGGTGGAATTCGAGGACATGGAACGGCTTGATTTCGTGGTCGTCGGATGTGTCGCCGTCAGCCGCTCGGGCGCGAGGACCGGCAAGGGTGGCGGTTTTGCCGATCTCGAACTCGGTATTTTCCGGGAACTGGACAAGCTGAAACCGGATACCCTGATCACGACGACGGTTCATTCCTCGCAGGTCGTCGGCAACGATCAGCTTGTCATGATGGACCATGACAGCGCGCTCGACGCGATTGCGACGGAGACCGAACTGATCGAAACCGGCACGAAGTTTCCGCAGCCGGAAGGCGTCGCCTGGGATGCCGTCCAGCCGGACCAGTTCCGGGATATCCCGTTTCTTGAAACACTTCGCGACCGCCTGAAGTCCAAGGGGAGGGGGTGATCGATGGAAATCAATATTCCGTCCGTGAAAGCCGAGGTTGAAGCGGTGTTTGCCGAATACGAAACGGCGCTTGTCGGCAACGATGTCGCAACGCTCGACCGTCTGTTTCTCGACGCGCCGACGACGATCAGATACGGGGGCGGCGAGAATCTCTACGGGTATGACGAGATCGCGGCCTTCAGGTCGGCACGAAGCGACGGCAACCTGCAAAGGCGGTTGGAGAGGACCGTGATCACCACCTACGGCACGGACTTTGCCACCGCCGCGACCCTGTTCTATCGCGACACGGCCCCCGGAAAGGTCGGCCGCCAGATGCAGACCTGGATGAGGACCGAGAACGGCTGGAAGGTGGTCGCAGCCCATGTCAGTGTCATCGCGCAGTGACATTCGCGGGTGGCTTGACCGGGTGAGTGTGGCCCGCAGGCGCCGGAAAGGGGGCCAAAAACAGACTGTGCGTTATATCACCCGCACTCTCCGAGATAGTTGCAAACCCATCCCTGACGCATGCTGAAGGCATTGCCGCAGACGCAATTGATGGTCGCAATTTTCACCGGTTCCGATCTCGCATGCGATGACAAGCGGCTGAGTATTCGTTGGGAGGAACGGATGAAAAAGCATCTCCTGGCCGCTGTCTCCGCGGCTGCATTTCTTTCAACCGGCGCAGCTTTTGCGGCGGATGGTCCCCTCAAGGTCGGCGTTCTCGCAACGCTCGAAGGGACATACACGGTTCTCGGCGAGGACGGTGTTCGGGGCCTCAAGACGGCGATGGCCGTCAAGGGTCCCAAGGCAGGCGGCCGTGACATCGAACTGATCATTCAGTCGACGGACGCATCGCCGGACAGCGCGGTGCGCGGCGCCCGCAAACTGGTCGAGCAGGACAAGGTCGACCTCGTGATCGGACCGCTCTCCGGTTCGGAAGGCATTGCGATCCGGGACTACTCCAAGACCCAGCCGCAGGTGACGTTCCTGAACGGGATTTCAGGTGCGCAGGAAACCACCTACGTGACGCCGTCGGACAATTTCTTCCGCTTCAACACGGATGGAGCGCAATGGTCCGCGGGCCTTGGCGACTACGTCTTCAACGACAAGGGCTGGAAAAGCGTTGCGACGATCGGGGAGGACTATTCCTTCATCTACACGCAGGTTTTCGGCTTTGCGCTTGAATTCTGCCAGGCGGGCGGCGAGATCACCGAACGTTTCTGGGTGCCGCTCGGAACGAAGGATTTCGGCTCGATCATCGCGTCGCTTCCCGATGATGTGGATGCGATCTATCTCGGCCTTGGCGGCGGCGACGCGGTCAACTTCCTGAACCAGTATCAGCAGGCCGGTGGCGACGCCAACCTGATCGGTGGCTCAATCATGGTGGACGGTACCGTTCTGAACTCCAAGGGCGACGCGAAAAAGGCGCTCATCGGAACGCCGTCGGCAGGCCCGCAGGCCGACACCTGGGATGACGCGAACTGGAAGGCCTACGTGAAGGCCTATCAGGATGCGTTCCCGCCGGACCAGCGGTTCCCGAGCCCCTCGCTCCTGGCAACCGGGTACTACAACGCGACGACCGCCGCGATGACCTGCCTGGATGAAGTGGGCGGTGATCTGTCCGATGGACACGCAAAGTTCCGCGGTTGCCTCGCCAACCTGGAACTCGATGCCCCCAACGGTAAGATCACGCTTGACGGCAACCGTCAGGCCATCGGGGCGAATTTCGTCTCCGAAGTCGCCGAACAGGATGACGGAACGCTCGTGACCAAACTGGTCGCGATCAAGGAAAACGTGCCGCAGACTCTCGGCATCGATCCTGAAGTCTTTGCAAAGATCGGCCTCCCAAGCCGTGAGACGCCTGAGTGCAAGACGTCTTACTGACCGCAAAGCGCCGGGCGGCCTGTGCCGCCCGGTTTTCCTACCGGGCCGCCGCTTCCCGCAGCTTCGTGTCGAGTTCTGGCAATGACTCTCATTACCTACGTTACGCGAGTTCATTTTGCCGATGGCGTTTTGGAAGAAGCGCTGTGGTCGGAAGTTGAGGTCAATCGCAAGACGCGGCCCCTGATCGTCACAGACGAGACCCATCTGGACAGCGAACTGTATGAACGGCTGCTTGCCGGGTTGCCGGTGCGCACATCGGTCGAGGTCGTCAGCGACGTGCCCGACATTCCCAACGAGAGCGCCGCCCGCCGCATTGCGGAGATTTACCAACGCACCGAGCGCGATCTCCTGATTGCATTCGGGCGCAACACCGCGATCGATCTTGCCAAGATCTCGCGCATATCGATTGCGCACAGCGAACCGCTTGAGACCTTCTCCTACGCAACCGGCGGCTCCAGACGGATCGGCAACAATCTGCCCGATCTCTACGCCGTTCCCGGCATCCAGGGATTTGGTTCTGCCGTCAGTGCTCATGCGCCGGTCGTTCTTCAGGACGGTGAGCGCACGCGCCTGATGTGCAAGAAACTGGTGCCGACCGTGACAATTTGCGACCCGACGCTGACGCTGGGCGCAACGCCGGTCGAAAGCGCGAGTGCCGGGGCCGATGCGCTCGGCCGATGCGTCGAAGCCTACCTGTCCCCTGGTTACAATCCGCCTGCCGACGGAATCGCGCTCGACGGGCTTGGGCGGGTGATCGCCAATCTGCACAAGGTGCTGGAAAACGACAGTGTCACGGCCCGCCGTGAGCTGATGGCCGCCAGCCTGAACGGTGCGCTCGCGCTGCAGAAGGGGCTTGGAACCATCCACGCCATCGGCTGCGCACTGGAGACAGTCGTCGACCGCCGCCTGGACCCGGGAGCTCTGAGCCGCCTGCTGCTGCCCTCGGTGCTTCAGTTCAACGCCGGGGCCGCGCGCGAGAAGTTCAGCACCCTGCAGAACCTTTTCGACCCGAACGGCGACAGCGGACCGGCCCGGAGCGTGACCGAGTTCCTGCACGATCTTCCCCTGCCGGAAAGCCTAAATGAAATGGGCATCGGTGAGGACGAGCTTCGAACCGCCGCCGATTTGGCAGCATCGGACCTGGCTGCCGTGCGCAGCCCGCGCGCGCTCTCCAGTTCAAGTCTCTACTCGATCATGAAATCGGTGCATTTGGACAGAACCCGGGTGGCCTGATGAAACCTTTGCTGATCAACGGGGAATGGGTGGCGACTGCCAGCGCCGCGGAAAACCGGAATCCGTCCGATCTCTCCGACGTGATCGATCTATATGCGCATGCCGGTGTTCCCGAAACCCAGGCGGCAATGGATGCAGCCGCGGCTGCGGCCCCCGGCTGGGCTGCCACATCGCCGCAGCAGCGGTTCGAGATCCTGAACAGGGCCGCTGATGAGCTGGCGCTGCGAAGACAGGAAATCGGTACGCTGCTGTCGCGCGAGGAAGGCAAGACGCTCCGCGAAGGTCTCCTGGAAGCGGAGCGGGCCGCGAACATCTTTCGTTTCTTTGCCGGTGAGTGCGTGCGGCAGACGGGTGACCTGCTTCCCTCCGTGCGCCCCGGCATCGATGTCGAGGTGACACGTGAACCACTCGGCGTCGTCGGCATCATCACGCCGTGGAATTTTCCGATCGCGATACCGGCCTGGAAAATCGCTCCGGCGCTCTGCTACGGCAATGCGGTCGTTTTCAAACCTGCCGAACTGGTGCCGGGCTGTGCCTGGATCCTCGCGGATATCCTCAAAAGAGCCGGTGTGCCGGACGGGGTCTTCAATCTGGTGACGGGTAAGGGATCGGTTGTTGGTCAGGCACTGCTGGAGTCACCCCTGATCGACGGGATAACCTTCACTGGGTCGCAGACGATCGGGCATCGGGTCGCGGCGTCCTGCCTGGAAAAGCTGCACAAGGTTCAGCTCGAGATGGGTGGCAAGAACCCGCTTGTCGTGCTGAACGATGCCGATCTCGATCAGGCCGTGGACGTCGCGGTGGATGGCGCCTTCTTTTCGACTGGGCAAAGATGCACGGCCTCGTCGCGCCTGATCGTGACGGAAGACATTTGCGGTCGTTTCATCGAGAAACTGGCCGATCGCTGCAAGGCGCTGACGGTCGGCAACGCGCTGACCGAGGGTACCGAGATCGGACCGGTCGCAAGCGCGGACCAGCTTGAGACCGACCTGAGATACATCGAAATCGGCCGCGCCCAGGGCGGCAACCTGCGCTGCGGAGGCGAGCGCCTGCGCCGGGAGACGGACGGATACTTTCTGCAGCCCGCGCTCTTCACCGACACGACCAACGACATGCGCATCAACACGGAAGAGGTGTTCGGCCCCGTCGCCTCGGTCATTCGCGTGAAGGACTATGATGAGGCGCTTCACGTTGCCAACGAAACGGAGTTCGGCTTGTGTGCGGGGATCTGCACGACCAGCCTCAAGCATTCGAGCCACTTTCGCAAGAATTCGAAGGCCGGCATGGTGATGGTCAACCTGCCGACGGCGGGCGTCGACTATCATGTTCCCTTCGGCGGCAGGAAAGGTTCGAGCTTCGGTCCGCGGGAGCAGGGCCGTTACGCGGCGGAATTTTTTACGACGGTCAAGACCGGGTATGTTCGCGCCTGATTATACCAACCGTCATGGATAGAAACCCATTTCACCGGGATTGTTTTGCCACAAGGCAAGGCGCGGTTTGCGCGGTAGTGCCGGCACTTCAAGCAAATTGCAACGCGGCATTGGGGCAAAAGAACCCGGCCTCCGGTGGCATGAAACCGGCCATCGGCTGCGTTGTGGCGCTTGCCCGATGCGCCGGCATCGCGCTGCGCACCACGCCTGACCGAGTGGACCGGTTTGATGCTATGAAATGGGTTTCTATCTATGAAGGTTGGTATTACTGCGCCGCAGCATGAATTTCAGTCTGATTTCGTAACTCTGAGTCTCTTTGTAAGGCTGTTTGTCTTGCAAATCGGTATTTTTGCGAGGTTTACTTCAGGAAACAAAAAAATAAACGATCGCGATAATCCTCGGGAGGAGGGGACTATGAGCGAAGCGATATCCGTTCACCACGGTGAATTCGGGCGCGCGGCTCTTTACAAGCTGGATAAGCCTATCATCACGCATGCCCACCGGGAGGGGCATCTGATTTTCTATCTGGGCGGTGCCGAGGCGAAGGTCAGTGTCTCCGGGAAATGGGTCGCGGCCGACCGGAACACCGGCGTGGCCGTCAGTCCCTGGGAGCAGCACAGCTTTCACCTGAAAGACAAGAACCCGGTCGAGGCCTGCATGTGCCTGGTGCTTTACATCAAGCCGATCTGGTTTCTGGAAAACAGCCAATCTGCTGAATTTGCACTGAATTTCGGCCGGTCATTCATCTCCATGACACCCGACGTTTCCAACTGGGTGAAGCGCCTGACGTCGCTGTTGCTGGACGGCGGCAACGATCATCTGTTCGATGGCTATCTGTACCGGACCACGTTGCAGTGTTTCGAGCAGTCCTGGCGCCATGCGGACCGCAATTCGGTTCTCAGCGACAGCCGCCACAGGTTCACGGACTACCGGGTGCGCCGCTCGCTCCGTCTCATGCAGGAAAACTATACCGAGGAAGTCGAGGTGGAGTGGCTGGCGCGCGAGGTCGGCCTGTCCCGTCCGCATTTCTTCAAGCTTTTCAAGAAGCAGATGGGAATTACACCCAACCTGTATCTGAACACGCTGAGGGCGGAACAGGCGATTTCCGACCTGATGACCACCGACAAGTCGGTGACCGAAATCAGCTACGATCTCGGATTTTCCTCGCAGGCCAGCTTCACCCGTTTCTTTTCGTCCAATGTCGGGATTCCGCCCAGTGACTACCGCCGCGTGGCACACGTCACGTAAGCGGAGCGGTCCGCCGGTGCCGGACATCAATTATGCCGATGATGGGCCAACAGAGAAGACTATCGGGTACGTCGATTCCGGAGCTTCCCACTTAGCCTTTTCCTGAGCCAGCGACCTCACTGTCGATAGAGCTTAGGGAGGGCGTCGCGTGTTGCGGCAAAAACATCTCGGTCAATGCACCGCTGCCGGAGGGCGTTTCCGATGAGGGACTACGCATCGAGACATCCGGTCTGGACAGTCATCATCCTGTTGGCAGTCGCCGTTTTCATATGGCTGATCTTTGCCGTCTGGCCGAAAGGGCTTGTCGATGTTATCGGGCGCAAGAAGGTCTTCCTGAACGCGGTCTTCAACGGCATCACGCTCGGCGGCCTTTATTTCCTCGTGGCAAGCGGCTTCACCCTGATCTTCGGCCTGATGCGCAACGTCAATCTGGCGCACGGGTCACTCTACCTCCTGGGCGGCTACATCGGATATTTCGTGGCCAGTTCCACCGGTTTCTGGCTGCTCGCTTTCCCGGTTGCCTTCGTTCTTGTCGCCATCGTCGGCATTCTTTTGCAGATCTTCATCTTCCGCAGGATGGAGGGACAGGATCTCAGGCAGACGCTCGTCACGATCGGGATTTCCATCGTCATGGCGGACCTGATGCTCTGGGGCTTCGGGGGAGATTTCTACAATATTTCCCCGCCAAGCTGGCTGAGCGGACCGATGGAGACCCTGTTCGTGACGGGCGTGAAACGCTCCTCGGGAGAACTGATTTATCTGAAATATCCTGTGGTCCGGGTTGTCATTTTCCTGGCGTCCGTCGTGATCGGTGTGGCGATGTGGCTTATCCTGAACCGCACCCAGATCGGCATGATGATCCGCGCCGGTGTCGACGACCGCGACATGCTCTCGGCAACGGGCGCACGCATTCAGCTTGTCTTCGTCGGCGTCTTCGCATTCGGAGCGGGCCTTGCCGGTATCGCGGGGGTCGTCGGCGGCACGTTCCAGTCCGTCGCCCCGGGCGAAGACATCCGCTTTCTTCTGGCCTCCCTCGTGGTTGTCATCGTCGGCGGCATGGGATCCATCACCGGCGCGGCACTGGGCGCTCTCCTGATCGGGCTCGCGGAGCAGTTCGGGTCCGTCTACTTCCCGACCTATGCCGTCGTTCTCACGTTCCTGATCATGGTGCTGGTGCTGGCTTTCCGCCCGCAGGGCCTGATGGGAAGGTCGTGATCCATGGCGCTGGCTGAGAGCAATCCCGCAACCAAGGTTCGCGATGTGCGTGAGCGGGGCTGGTTCGAGCGCATACCTGCCGGCTACTGGGTCGTCTGCATTGCGCTACTGATCATGCCGGCCTTCGCCAGCGAGTTCACGCTTTACCAGGTGTTCGGCTGGTCCTTCATTCTCGGCATGATCTCGCTGAGCCTCATGTTCCTGGGCGGCTACGGTGGCATGGTGAGCCTCGTGCAGATGTCGGTTGCCGGCCTGGCCGGTTACATGGTCGCGATTTTCGGCGACAGTGCCATCACCGATATCAGCCTGGGCTGGCCCTGGTACATCGCCATTCCGCTTGCGCTCGTCGTCGCGATCTTCTTCGGAACCGTTGTCGGGTCTCTCGCCGTGCGCACCGAGGGCATCTACACCATCATGATCACGCTGGCGGTTGCCGCCGCGTTCTTCTACTTCACGCGCCAGAACTACGCCGTCTTCAACGGCTTCTCCGGTTTCAACGGGGTGCTGCCGCCCAACCTGTTCGGCGTCGACTGGCGGCAGAGCATTCCCTTCTACTACCTGACCCTGTTCTGGGCCGCCGTCGCCTATTTTGCGGTTCTGTACATCTCCCGCGCACCTTTCGGTCTTGCCTTGCAGGGTGTGCGTGACAATCCGCGCCGCATGGCCGCGCTCGGCTACAATGTCAACGCCCACAGGATCGCCGCCTATGCCTTCGCCGCCCTGATCGCCGGAACCGGGGGCATTCTCCTGACCTGGCAGTCGGCGCAGATTTCGCCGGGCACCGCAGGGATCGGTCCGGCGATCGACATTCTCGTGATCGCGGTGATCGGCGGAATGAGCCGTCCCATCGGTCCGTTCATCGGCGCGTTCATCTACGTGCTTCTCAAGACCTTCGCCATCGACGTGCTCCTGTCCGTCGGGCTGAGTGGTGAACGCTTTCAGTTGCTCATCGGCCTCGGTTTTCTCGCGATCGTCTTCTTTTCACCGGACGGCCTTCTCGGCCTCTGGGACCGCTGGCAGGACTACCGCAAGCGCGATCCCTTGCTGGACCGTGGGGAGGACAGGCTGTGACGCTGCTCGAAGCCGCCGGCACCTCCGTCTCCGACCGCCTGAGCGTCACCGGCACGGCGAACGCGCTGGAACTGCGCGGGGTCAGCAAACTCTTTGGGGCCCTCGCGGCGCTGAGCGATATCGACTTGATCGTCAAACCGGGTGAGCGGCGCGCTGTCCTTGGCTCGAACGGGGCCGGAAAAACCACCTTGTTCAACTGCATCACCGGCGACTTCGCCCCGACAACCGGGTCGATCAGGTTTTTCGGCGAGGAAGTGGCCGCGTTTCCGGCCCAGGAGCGCATCCGGCGCGGACTGCGCAGGACCTACCAGATCTCGCTCCTGTTCACCGGCCTGTCTGTCCTCGACAACGTCTATCTCGCCTGCTGCGGCGTGTCGCGCGGCCGCTTTTCGTTTGTCCGCCCGCGCCGGAACGATGCCCTGATGGCCAGCGCCGAAAACCTGGTTCACGTGGTTCATCTCGACGATGTCCGCGACACGAAGGTCTCCGATCTGTCCTACGGGCAGCAGCGCCAGCTGGAAATCGCGATGGCGCTGTCCGGTGCGCCGCGTTTCATCCTGTTCGACGAACCGGCGGCCGGTCTCTCCCCGACGGAGCGGCAGGAACTGATCGAAATACTCACCGGGCTGCCGAGCCACATGGGATACATCATCATCGAGCACGACATGGACGTTGCCCTGCGTGTCGCCGAATCCGTC
The DNA here is from genome assembly GCF_965232425.1 of Roseibium sp. GTDB lineage: Bacteria > Pseudomonadota > Alphaproteobacteria > Rhizobiales > Stappiaceae > Roseibium. Next base: position 487,838 of record NZ_OZ246971.1, on the reverse strand, counting down.
ACGATGATGCACAACGGTCGGATCTTCAAGGAAGGCAAACCCGCCGAAATCGAAGAGGACGAAGAGGTACAGGCCCTCTATCTCGGCGGTGAAGAGGGGCTCGGTCATGGCTGAACGCTCTTCCCCCGCGCTCGAGATCAAGGATCTCAATGTCTATTACGGCCAGTCGCATGCCTTGCAAGGGGTCAATCTGACCCTGGATCACGGGGTCCTGTCCGTCGTCGGCCGCAACGGCATGGGCAAGACGACGACTTGCAAGGCGATCATGGGCCTTGTTCCCGTGGCGTCCGGCGGCATCAGTCTGTTCGGACGGAACCTGGCAGGGCTCGGTCCCGCCGAAATCGCGCGGCTCGGGATCGGCTACGTTCCCCAGGGCCGACGTCTGTGGCGATCGCTCACGGTCGATGAACACCTGCAACTGGTCTCCCGCCGCGGCGGTGCCTGGACACCGGAGCGAGTCTATTCCGTGTTCCCGAGACTGGCGGAACGGCGCAGCAATGGCGGGGCGCAGCTGTCCGGCGGCGAGCAGCAGATGCTGGCCATCGGCCGGGCCCTTCTGCTCAATCCGAAGCTTCTCGTCATGGACGAACCGACAGAGGGGCTCGCGCCGGTGATCGTCAATCAGGTCGCCGAGATGCTGGTGCGTCTCGGCCAGGAAGGCGACATCGATGTCCTCGTGATCGAACAGAATATCGGTGTCGCCTGCGCGGTCGCCGACCAGGTCGCGATCATGGTCAATGGCCGGATCAACAGGATCCTGCCGTCCAATCAGCTTGCGGCCGACAGGGACCTGCAGCAGGCTCTTCTCGGCGTCGGCCGCCACGCGCATGACGAAACACCTGCCCCGGCACGTGAACCCGAAACGGATCAGGCAGCGCCGGCCGCACCGCATGTTCAGCGGGTGTATCTTTCCAATCCGAAAACGCCGACACGCTGGTCGCGGCCGGTTCCGGTCCGCGTGATCGAAAACACGGCGCGTACGAGCACGGCCGTGGCGGTATCGGCGGCAACGCCCGTCACGCCGCTGTTCGCACAGCGAACCGGCGGTGGCGCGACCGTCTACGTCGCCGGGACGCTCGACACCAAGGGCGAGGAACTGCGCTACATCCGCGACATTCTGAAGGCGGAGGAACTGACGGTCCGGCTTGTCGATCTTTCGACGAGCGGCAAGCCGTCAGGAGCGGAAGTCCCGCCGCATGCGGTCGCCGCCTTTCACCCGCGCGGAGCGAACGGTGTCTTCACCGGAGACCGGGGCACGGCTGTTGCCGGGATGACATTGGCATTCGAACGCTGGATGCAGGCGCAGACTGATATCGCAGGCGTCATTTCCGCCGGAGGATCGGGCGGCACGGCGCTGGTCAGCCCCGCCATGCGCACGCTGCCGGTCGGCATCCCGAAGGTGATTGTCTCGACCGTCGCCAGCGGCAACGTGGAACAATATGTTGGCCCGTCCGACATCATGATGCTCTATTCGGTTGCCGACGTTCAGGGCCTGAATTCGATCACCCGCGAAGTGCTCGGCAATGGCGCCGGCGCACTTGCGGGCGCGGTCAAGGCCCGGTCAAAGCTCAAGCCTGTCCGCAATGCCAAGCCTGCGGTCGGCTTCACCATGTTCGGCGTGACGACCCCCTGCGTTCAGCAGGTGACGGCGGCTCTTGAAGACGACTTCGACTGCCTGGTGTTCCACGCGACGGGCGTTGGCGGCAGGTCCATGGAAAAGCTCCTGGACAGCGGCATGCTCGCCGCCGTGGTGGATCTGACCACAACAGAAATCTGCGACATGGTCGCCGGAGGCGTGTTCGCGGCAAACGAGGACAGGTTCGGTGCATCGATCCGCGCAGGCCTGCCTTATATCGGGGCTTGCGGCGCGCTCGACATGGTCAACTTCAACGCCCCCGAAACCGTCCCCGAGCGCTATCGCGGCCGTCTCTTCTACGAGCACAATCCGCAAATCACGCTGATGCGGACCACGGTCGACGAAAACATCGAAATGGGCCGCTGGATCGGCAACCGCCTCAACGAGATGACCTCACCGGTCCGCTTCTTCCTGCCCGAGGGCGGGGTCTCGCTGCTGGACGCCCCCGGCATGGCCTTTCACGACCCGGCCGCCGACGAAGCGCTTTTCAGAGCTCTCGAGGACACCGTGCGCCAGACCAGCGAACGCCGGCTGATCCGTGTGCCCCACAATATCAACGACCCGGAATTCGCCGAGCTGATCGTCGAAACCTTCCGCGGCTTTCATTCTAGCCGGCGCAGCCGTGCAGCAGGAGATTGACGATGTTCGAACGCAAGCACCTTGTCGAAAAATACCGGGCCATGATTGCCCGCGGAGAACCGATCATCGGCGGTGGCGCCGGGACGGGGCTTTCCGCCAAGGGCGAGGAAGCCGGCGGCATAGACCTGATCGTCATCTACAATTCCGGCCGCTACCGGATGGCCGGACGCGGCAGCCTGGCCGGCCTGATGCCCTATGGCGATGCCAACAGCGTGGTCATGGAAATGGCCGGTGAGGTCCTGCCCGTCGTGAAGAACACGCCGGTCCTTGCCGGTGTCTGTGCGTCGGACCCGTTCCGGCTGATGGACAAGTTTCTGGACGAGGTCAAGGCCGCCGGATTTTCAGGCGTCCAGAACTTTCCGACCGTCGGACTGATCGACGGCAACTTCCGGGCCAACCTGGAAGAGACGGGAATGTCCTATCAGCTGGAAGTCGACATGGTCGCGATGGCGCACCGCAAGGACATGCTCACGACGCCATACGTGTTTTCCACCGAGGACGCGGCCGCGATGGCACGGGCTGGCGCCGACATCATCGTGTGTCATCTCGGCCTGACCACCGGCGGCAGCATCGGCGCGGAAACCTCGCTGAAGCTGGCGGACTGTCCGGCGATCGTCGACGAGTGGTCCGCGGCGGCCCTGGCGGTAAATCCCGACGCCGTCGTCCTGGTCCATGGCGGCCCGGTGGCGATGCCGGATGATGCCGAATTCGTCTTGAAGAACACGCGCAACTGCCACGGTTTCTACGGTGCGTCCTCGATGGAACGCCTGCCGACCGAGGTCGCGCTCGTCGAACAAACCAGAAAATTCAAGGAAATCCGCGGCTCTTGAGCCGGGGGGGAGGATCGAACATGGCTGGTCAGCTCATCGGGCAATTGGTGCTTTGGCTCATACTCGCGGTCATCGTCGTCTTCATCCTCTATTGGGTGATGCACTGGCTTTACCGGCGCTCGACCAAGGAGGTCGCGTTCGTGCGAACGGGTTTCCTCGGCGAAAAGGTCGTGATCGACGGCGGCGCGTTCGTCTGGCCGATCATCCATGACATCACGCCGGTCAACATGAACTCCCTGCAGATGGCACTGACCCGCGAAAAGGAAGACGCGCTGATCACCAAGGATCGTCTCAGGGTCGACGTGGACGCGGAATTCTACGTGCGGGTCGGTCAGACGAAGACGGCGGTCAGCCTGGCGGCATCGACCCTCGGGCGGCGCACGCTCGAACCGGAACGCATTCACTCGCTGCTGTCGGGCAAGTTCATCTCCGCGCTCAGAACCGTTGCATCGGAAATGACGATGGAGGAGCTTCACGAAAGCCGGCATCTTTATGTCGATCGCGTGCTTGAGGCCGCGCAGGTGGGGCTCGACAAGAACGGACTGGAGCTTGAAAGCGTCGCGATCACCGATATCGATCAGACCGGGATCGAATATTTCAATCCGTCCAACAGGTTCGATGCCGAGGGTCTGACAACGGTCATCCGCGAGATCGAGGACCGGCGGAAGCTGCGTAACGATATCGAACAGGATTCCATGATCCGCATCCGCTCGCGCAATCTGGAGGCGGAAAAGCAGGTTCTGGATATCGAGCGCGAAAGTGAGAATGCGCGCCTGGAACAGGAGCGCGAGATCGAATTCCGGCGCGCCCAGCAGCACACGGACCTCGTACGTGAACGCGCGGAACGGGAGAAGGAAGCCGAGCAGGCCTCCCTGTTGAGCCGGGAAGCGATCGAAACCGCCCGGATTGAAAACGAGCGGCTCATTTCCGAAGCGCGCATCGCCTCCGAAAAGGAAGTCCGCCAGAAGGAAATCGATCGCCAGCGGGTCATTGACGAAGCCGAGATCGTCACCCGCGAAGCCGTTGAAAAAGCGCGGATCGGGCAGGAAAAGAACCTGACCGAGGAGCGGATCAAGACGCAGCAGATGACCGAGGCGGCGGACATCGCCGCCAAGGAGGCGGTCGAAAAGGCCCGGATTGCACAGGAACGCGCGCTGTCCGAGGCGCGCATTGCCAAGGACCGGGAAACCGAAGCCCTGGAGATCGAGCGCCGGAAGACCATCGAGGAAACCGACATTGCCGCGCGCGAACTGATCGAAAAGGCGAAGATCGCGCAGGAAGAGGCGGTGACCGAGGCGCGGATCACCTTTGAGCGCTCGACCCGTGAGCGGGAAATCGCGCGCAATCTTGCCGTGGAACAGGCCGAGATCGCATCGCGCGAAGCGGCTGAAAAGCTGCGTGTCGCCCAGGAGCAGACGGTCAATGCCTCGCGCATCGAGGCGGACCGTGAAACCCGCCGGCTGGAAATCGAACGTCAGAAGATCCTCGAAGAGGCCGAAATTGCCAGCCAGAAGGCGACCGAAGCGGCACGGATTGCGCGGGAAAAGGCCCTGTCTGCAGAGCGTATCGCCTCCGAGCAGGCAACGCGCGCGCTCGAGATCGAGCGTCAGCAGCAGATCGATATTGCCCAGATCGCGGCACGCGAGGAAACCAACAAGACGCGCATCGCGCAGGAAGAGCGCATCAGGAACCTGGAGATAGCCTCCAACAAGGCGATCGACGAGGCGGAAATCGCCGCGCGCGAAGCGGTCGAGAAGGCCCGCATCGCCCAGGACAGGCAGCTGTCGTTCGAGCGCATCGCGGCGCAGGAAGCGACCGATGAACGCGATGTGGCCCGTCAGGCGGCACTCGATGCGGCCAATATCGCCGCCAAGGAGGCAACCGAGGCCAAGCGCATTGCCCAGGAGAAGGTGATCGCCGCGGAACGCATTTCCTTCGAACAGGAAACGCGCGGGTTGGAAATCGCACGCAACAAGGCCGTCGAGGAAGCCGAGATCGCGGCGCGCGAAGCGGTCGACGCGGCCCGGATTGCACAAGAGGCCAAGATCACGCTGCAGCGGATCGAGAGCGAGGAGGCAACGCGCGAACGCGACGTCGCCCGCGCAAAGGCCATCGAGGCGGCGGAAATCGCCAAGCTGGAGGCAACCGAAGCGGCGCGTATTGCAAAGGAAAAGAAGGTCGCTGCGGAACGCATCGCCTACGAGCAGGATCTGCGCGAACGCGAGATTGCCCGCAATCGCGCGGTCGACGTCGCCAACATCTCCGCACAGGAGCTTGTCGAGGCCGCCCGCATCGCGCAGGAAAACAAGGTGCGCACGGCAGAGATCGCCAAGGATGCGGACATCCGCACCCGCGAGATCGAGAAAACCGAGGCAATCGAAACCGCCGAGGTCGCCTCGCGGCGCACTGTCGAGCAGGCGCGTATCGCGCAGGAGCAGAAAACGACCGCCGAGAAGATTGCCCGCGACGAGACCATCAGGTCGCTGGAGATTGCCCGCAACAAGGCCATCGACGAGGCCCAGGTCGCAGCGGACCAGGCGGTCGAGGCGGCCAGGGTTGCCAAGGCGAAGTCAATCGACGCGGAAAAGATCCTGGCGGAACAGGAACTCGACGCCAAGAAACTGGAACGCAAGAAGGTGCTCGAGCAGCTCGAGATCGCCCGCGTCCAGGCCTTGCGCGAAGCCGAGATCGTCAGCCAGGAAGAGATCGAACGCGCACAGATCGCCTCCGAACGCGGTCTGGACGATGCCCGTATCGGCCATCAGACCGAGCGCAGGCGCCTGGAGATCGAACGCGAGAAGTCGGTCGAAAGCGCCCAGATGGACAAGGCCATCGAGCTTTACAAGAAGTCGCTGGATGAAAGCGCTGCCGCCGTCGAGGCGGAGGCCGCCCGTGCGCGCGCCACTGAGGCAGCGGAAAAGGTCAAGACGGCACAGGAGACGGAAGTCGCCACGCGCCGCAAGTCCGTCGACGTGGTTCTGGCGGAAAAGGAAGCAGAGGAAAAACGCATCGCGGCAGAAGCAGAACGCATCCGCAGGGCCGTGGAGGCCGAGGCGCAGAAACTCATCAACGAGGCGGAAAACGTTCTCACCGACGGTGCCCGTCATTCTCTGTTCAAGCGCAAGATGCTGGAGCATGTCGAAGGCATCGTCGCCGCCTCCGTCAAGCCGCTTGAGAAGATCAACGACATCAAGATCATGCAGCTTGGCGGCAACGGCACGGGCGGCCTTGGCTGGGCCGATGGCAATGGCGGCGCAGCCGGTGGCGGCGGTGGCGGAGGCGGCGGCGGCAGTCCGACCGACGAGGTCATCAACTCGGCTCTGCGTTACCGGGTTCAGGCCCCCATGGTCGACAGCCTGTTGAGCGATATCGGCATCGACGGGTCGAACCTGGCCAAGTCCGATGTCATGCGCACCGCCAACGACATGACCCGCGCCGCGAACGAGATGAAGCGTCTCAAGGCAGATGACAAGCCCAAGGGCACCGGCTCTTCGAAGGAGAGCAAGTAATGGCCCGGGTCTACACGTCCTCCGTGATCAACGCGCCGGCGTCAAAGGTCTGGGAACGGATCCGGGATTTCAACGGCCTGCCCAAGTGGCACCCGCGCATTCGCGAGAGCCGCATCGAGGATGCACTGCCGGCGGACAAGGTCGGCTGCATCCGGAATTTCAATCTGCAGAACGGCGACAATATCCGCGAGCAGCTGCTGGGTCTGTCCGACTACGACCTCTTCTACAGCTACTCGATGCTCGAAGGACCGATGCCGCTCAGCGACTACATCGCCACGCTCCGCCTCACGCCGGTGACGGAGGGCGACCGCACCTTCATCGAATGGTCCGCGGAATTCGAATGCGATCCGGAGAACGAGGACGATCTCGTCAGCGGGATCGGGACGAATGTCTTTCAGGGCGGCTTCGATGCCCTGAAGAGGCATTTCGGGGGGTAAGTGCAAGGTTTCGTTGTCAATAAATGGAGGATGGACAATGACATACCGGACTGTTTTAGGCGCGATAGGTATCGGATTCCTGGCGACGTCCGCCATGGCGCAGGATTTGCCGCCGCTTGTCGTGCAGCCAAATGCAGAGCTTGTCACTTTTGAGCATATCGAGGCATTGAACGCTTGCGACTGGAACCGGCTGATGGCGCAATACCCGGAAGAGGTCTTGTTCATTTTGCCGAACGGGGTCTGGATCGAAGGCCGTAAAAACATTGGCGACGTCTTTGCAGGCTTCTGCAAACCGCGCGAAGAGGGCGGTTTCAAGGGCGCAACTTTCATAGCCGAGAAAGTCAAGACGATCGGTGACACCGTCAATGTGTCTTGGCGCGTGGAAGCAGACTTCCTTGCCGAGCCTTACAAGGGTGCTGATGCCTACGTGACGCGCGATGGCCTGATGTATGCGCAGGTCACCACGTTCGATCCGAACGACATGAAGTTCAAGTAATCGAAGGTGAAGCGGTCGTGGTCAAGGTTGTTCGCAGCACTGTTTTGAAGGCGCCGATCGAGGCCGTGTGGGATGTCCTGCGTGACTTCAACGGCCACGACCGCTGGCACCCGGCCGTTGCCACCAGCCAGATGGAGCGGGGCGAAAGCTCCGACAGGGTCGGGGCGGTGCGCCGGTTCAAGCTGCAGGACGGATCTGAACTGCGGGAACAGCTGCTGACCATGTCGGATCTGGAGCAGAGTTTTTCCTACTGCCTGCTGGATACGCCGATCCCGCTCTTCAACTACGTGGCGCATGTGCGCCTGTTCCCGGTGACGGACGAGGACTGGACGATGTGGGAATGGGAAAGCCGGTTCGATACGCCGAAGGGGCGGGACCGGGAACTGGCAGAACTGGTCGGCAATGACATCTATGTCGCCGGCTTCAAGGCAGTTGCCGAACATATCGGGGTGGAGGCGTAACGCATGGTGACGGTGACGACGGTCGACACACTCCAGGAAGCCGCGGCGAGCAGTGCCGGGCAGGCCGTTTTTCTGGGGGGCGGCACGCTGGTGATGCGAAGCGTCAACTACGGGGAACAGGCAGTTTCGCAAATCGTCCGGCTGCGCAGCGCAGCGGCATTGCGGGGCATCAGGGCGGACGGTGCGCGTATCCTGATCGGTGCGGCAGCCACCATGGGCGATATTCTCCGTTCATCGGATGTGTCCTTCCTGCATCCGGTCGCGCGCCAGGTCGGCGGTCCGGCCATCCGCAACATGGCGACGGTCGGGGGCAACATCTTTGCGCCGCACCCCTATGGCGATTTCGCGGTCGCGCTTCTGGCGCTCGACGCAAGGCTGCACCTGTCCGACGGCAGCGAGACCGATCTGGAAAGCCTGCTGGCGTCTCGCGACAGCGAGAGACGCCTCGTGGAATCGGTATCGATCGTCAGGCCTTCGGGGGACGATTTCAGGTTCCGGAAAGTCAGCCGGGTGAAGCCCAAGGGCGTTTCCGTGATGAGCCTTGCCGCGTGGCTGCCGAGATCAGCCGGCCGCATTTCCGGCGCGCGCATCGCGTTTGGAGCCATGGCGCCGACACCGGTCCGGGCCAGGGCAGCGGAAGCCGCGCTTGAAGGTGCGGCGCTCGACGAAACCGGGGTTTCGGGCGCCCTTTCCGCGGCAACGCAAGGCCTCAACCCGCCGGATGACGGGCTGGCGTCGGGCTGGTACCGCAGCCAGGTTGCGCCCGTTCACCTGAAACGACTTTTGCTGGGCGGGGGGAGCCGGCCATGACCAAGAAACCTGTCCAGTTTCAATTGAACGGTTCACCCGTCGCCGTGTTTTCCGACGAAGGGCAGAATCTGCTCGACCTGCTGCGTCGCGGCGTCGGCGACCTGTCGCCTAAATATGGCTGCGGCCAGGGCACGTGTGGCAGCTGCACCGTGATCATTGACGGCGAGCCGCGCCTGAGCTGCCTGACCCTTGCCGAGACCGTTGAGGGTCAGCACGTGGAGACCACCAACGGTCTCGCCGATGGCCCGGATCTCCACGCCCTTCAGGAAGCCTTCATGGAGAATTTCGCGGCGCAATGCGGCTATTGCACGCCGGGCATGCTCATGGCCGCGAAGGCCCTGCTGGATCGGACGCCGCGTCCGAGCCGGGAGGAAATCGTCGAGGCGATTTCCGGCAACATCTGCCGCTGCACGGGCTACGAGCCGATCATCGACGCCATTCTGGCCGCGAGCGGTCAGCCGACACGGAGGACCGGCTGATGTCATCGGTTGAATTCAGGAAAGACCTCTTTTCGGACGAGCGCGACGACAACCTGCAGGAAATCGGTAAACCGACACGGCGCCAGGACATCCTGGGCCATGTGACCGGACGCTCGCCCTATTACGACGATCATCTGTTCGACGGTCTGCTGCACATGCGCTGCGTGCGTTCGCCGCATCACCATGCCCGCATCCGGTCCATCGATACCAGCCAGGCGGAACGCATGCCCGGCGTGGTGCGTGTCGTGCTGGCGCGTGACGTTCCGAACAACCTCAACACGCTCCTCTCGCTGATCAATTTCGGCAAGGACGAGGAAAAACTGATCCAGGACACGAAGGTTGCCTATGCCGGCGAGCCCGTTGCCGCGATCATTGCCGAAACCGAAGCTCAGGCGCGTGCGGCCTGCGCCGCCGTCAGGGTCGAATATGAAGTCTTGCCGCATGTTCTCGACCCGGAAGCTTCGCTGAAACCGGACGCGCCGGTCGTCAACGAGGTCTATCCGAACAACACTTTCGATTACCACGATCTCTACGACCACCAGAAGCTGCGCTTCGGAGACGTCGAGAAAGGCTTCTCCGACGCCGACCACATCGTTGAAGGCGAATACCAGATGTCGCCGATCGAGCAGGCGCCCATCGAGACCTGTGGCGCGATTGCCGCGCCGGAGACCAACGATCGGTTCGTCTGTTACACCTCTACGCAAGCGCTGTTCTTCTCTCTGGGAACGACTGCCAAGCTCTTGAACATGCCGTCATCCCGCCTGCATTTTGTCGGCGGAACAGTGGGCGGAGGCTTCGGCGGCAAGGTCGACAGTATCGTCGAACCCCTGTCCGTGCTCGGCGCGGTTCTGACCGGGCGGCCCGTCAAGTTCATGTGGGACCGCGCGGAGGAAATGCAGGTCGGCGCGCCGCGCGGCGCGGAGCGCTGGCGCATCAAGGACGGTGTTGCCCGTGATGGCCGCATTCTGGCGCGGGCGTTCACGGGTTTCTTTGATGCAGGCGCCTACACGCGGCTGTCCTCCTACGCCATCATCAAGTGTACCGGCCATATTCCCGGGCCCTATTCGATCCCGAATGTTGCCTCCAACGTCTATTGCGTCTTCACCAACCGGACGCCGGCAACGGCAATGCGCGGTTTCGGCATCACCGGCGTCGATTTCGCCATTGAGTGTCACATGGACAAGGTAGCCGAGACCGTCGGCCTGAACCCGATCGAACTCAGGATCCTGAACGCCTACCGGGACGGCGACATGAAGCCGCATCGCCGCCTGGCGAAGAACACGGCGCTGATCGAGTGCTGCCAGGTGGCCAGCCAGAAATCCGGATGGGCGATCAGTGCCGACGCTGCGCGCCAGTCCAGTCTGACCGGCGGAGGCGGCACGCGGGCCGACATCCCGGAAAGCATTACCGACAGCGTCGGCCGGATCGGCGAACGCAGACGCGCCGATATTCCGACGGAGCCGGGACAGGGCGCGTCCTCCAAGGGCCGCGTCGCAGCCGGGACGCAGGGTATCCCGATCGTCGCAGCAGCCCCGCAGGATGACGACATGATCACGGATCCGGCGCGCATGGGGTTCCGGCATGCGCCGGCGGCGTCGCCGGAACCTGGCGCAGCGCCATCAATCCCTGTTGCGCCAGCAGCGGCACCGACAGCTGCGCCCGTGCCGCCGCAGCAAACTGCAGCGCCTCGGCAACCTGTTGCGCCGCAGCCATCCGCGCCGCAACCTGCGGCACCACAGCCGCCGCAGACCACCCCTGATCCGGCTCCGGCGCCTTACAAGCCCGAGCAGCCGTTCTCGCGCGGGGTCAAGCGGCCCGGTGTCTCCCGTTTTCTGTCCGGTTCAAGGAGGCGCTGATCATGGCCATTCACAAGGGGCGCGGCTTTGCCTGCATCAACTACCCGATCGGCATGAATCTCGGCGGCGATCCGAGCCAGGCCCTCGTCCATTCCACGCCGGACGGCAAGTTCATGGTGTCGCTGTCCTCGATCGACCTGGGGCAGGGCATGAAATCGGTCACACGCCAGATCGCGGCGGAAACGCTCGGTGTCCCGGTGTCGGATGTCTATGTCGACACGGCGGACAGCGACACCGGCCCCCATTGCATGGGGTCCTTTGCCTCGCGCGGAACACACCGGGTCGGCAATGCCGTGATCCGGGCCGCGACCGAGGCGCGCAAGGCGCTGCTGGAGGCCGCCGCCGAAGAGCTGGAAGTCAATGCGACAGACCTTGAAACGGACGGTCAGGGCAACATCCAGGTCAAGGGTGCGCCGGGCCGCACGATCACCGTCGCCGATACCGCCATTGCCGCGCAGTTCAAGCAGGGCCGGACCCTGTCCGGGCGCGGCATCTTCCTTATCCCGCCCTCCGACGTTGACCCGGACACGGGCGAGATGACGCCCGTCTCCTGTTTCGCGCATGCCGCGCTGGTCGTCGATCTGGAGGTGGACGATGAAACCGGCGAGGTCTCGGTGACGGAGATCAATTCCGCCTATGAAGTCGGGCGGGCGCTGAATCCGCGTCTCGTCGAGCAGCAGCTGATCGGCGGTGCCTGGATGGGCGTTTCGCATGCCCTTTATGAGACGACGGAACCCTATTACCCGGACCGGAGCCACGGTCCGGTGGATTTCAACACCTACCTGATGCCCGGACCAGGCGAGATCGTGAACCACAACATCGCGGTCCTGGAAAGACCCGCCGAAGATGCGCCTTTCGGGGGCAAGGGACCGGGCGAGATGTGCGCCAACCCCGTTCTTCCGGCAATCGCCAACGCCGTCTACAACGCCGTCGGCGTGCGCTGCGACACGCTCCCGATTACGCCCGAAAAGGTCCTGCGGGGCATTCTCGCCAATGGCGGCGCGCGGCCGCAGGGAGCGCGCTGAACCATGCCCGTCAAGCCGTCCATCGTCGGGATCGATAGCCCGGACCGCCTCCGGGACGCACTCAATGCCGCGCAGTATATCGCGGGTGAAGATCTGTCGACGGCCGCCTATCTCGCCCTGGCGCTGGGCAAACCGCTGCTTCTGGAAGGCGCGCCGGGTGTCGGCAAGACGGAAGCGGCAAAGGCCATCTCCTCGGTGCTCGGCAGGCGCGTTGTCCGCCTGCAATGTTTCGAGGGGATCGATGCCGCCTCCGCGCTTTACGAGTGGAACTACACGAGGCAGATGCTCGCGATCCGGCAGGCAGGCGACGACTACGTCAACATCTATGAGGACCAGTTCCTGCTCCAGCGGCCCATGCTGGAAGCGCTGCGCTCTCCCGATGACTGCGTGCTGCTGATCGACGAGATCGACCGTTCGGATCAGGAATTCGAGGCCTTCCTGCTGGAGTTCCTGTCCGACTTTGCCATTTCCATTCCGGAGACCGGCACGGTCCGCGCGGCGCGTCCGCCTGTTGTGGTTCTCACCTCCAACCGGACCCGCGACCTGCACGAGGCGCTCCGCCGCCGCTGCGTCTATCACTGGATTGACTACCCGGACATCCACCTCGAGGCCCGGATCGTCATGGCACGGGCAAGTTCCGTCGCCGAGGCGACAGCAAACGCGGTGGCCGGTGCGGTCGCCAGGCTCCGGACGGAGCCGCTCGCCAAACCGCCCGGCGTTGCCGAGACGGTGGAATGGGCGGAAGCGGCGACGCTGCTTCACAATCAGGGTGCGGCCTGGCCCGAGGCGTTCCGCCGCGCAATCGGCGTGGCGCTCAAGGACCACGACGACCTGACCTTTCTTGAAGGGCGGCTCGACGGTTTCATGCCGCAGGAGGCCGCATGACCCTCCCGCGGACCAGCAGGCCCTTTGTCGAGTTTCCCGCGATCCTGAGGGCACACGGGTTTGCCGTCGCGCCGGATCAGACCATCGACTTCCTGCAAGCGATCAGCCTTCTGGGGCCGCGCGACATCGCCGATATCCGGCGCGCCGCTCTTGCCACTCTCGCGATCCCGCGGGAACGCCATGCGGAATTCGATGCCCTGTTCCAGGCCTATTTTCTCGGGCAGGCACTGGCCGCTCCGATCGAGGACGAGGAGGGCGAGGAGGGTGTCGACGCGTTCGAGCCGTCCTCGGAAACGATCGAGATCGACCAGGATGAGGGCGACGAAGAGCCGGGCGAACTTGCAACCTCCGCAGAACTTCTGGGACGGCGGCAGTTTCCGCCAATCGCCGATCCCGACGCCCTCAGGGATCTCGCGCGGCGGGCAGGCAAGGAACTGCCGCGCAGACAGTCCTACCGGCGCTTCCTCGACAGCCGCGGAACGCGGATCGACCTGCGCCGCGCCTTGCGGCAGGCCCTCCGGCGCGACGGCGAGGTTTTCGATCTGCCGAAGACAAGGCGCAAGACCAAGCAGCGCCGCATTCTTCTATTGATCGATGTGTCAGGGTCAATGAAGGACCAGAGCGACGGTGCGCTGCGGTTTGCCCATGCACTGGTGCAGTCGGCGGACAGTGTCGAGGTTTTCAGCCTGGGCACACGGCTGACGCGTATCACCGCGCCTCTCAGGATCAAGGACGCTGACCGTGCGCTGGACCATGTCGGGGCGGCGGTTGCCGATTTCGACGGCGGCACGCGCATCGGCGAGGCGCTGGCAGCCTTTCTGGCCGTGCCGCGCTTCGCTGCCTATGCGCGCGGAGCCGCGACGCTTGTCCTCTCCGACGGTCTTGAGCGCGGCTCTCCCGAGGCGCTGATTTCGGCGGTTCAACGCTTGTCGCGGGTGTCGTGGCGGCTTGACTGGCTGTCGCCACTCGCCGCCGACCCGCTCTACGAACCGCGGACGGAAGCCCTGTCCGCCTGTCTTCCCTATCTCGATGCGCTCGTGCCCTGCGACCGGATCGATGCCATGTGCACCCACGTTCTGTCCCTTGCGAGGCCCGCATGATCGACGCGCACCATCATATCTGGCTTCAGAAAGATCTGCCCTGGCTCCTGGGCCCCGAACAGCCGCGCATCTTCGGCCCCTACGCCGCCATCAAGCGGGACTACCTGATCGACGAATTTCTCGCCGATCTCAAAGGAACCGGGATCGAGAAGTCGGTCTACGTCCAGGCCAACTGGGCGCCGAACTGGTTCGAGGACGAAGTTGCCTGGGTCCAGTCCGTGGCCGATCAGTCCGGCTGGCCGCACGGGATCGTCGGTTTCGCCGACTTCACGGTGGACGACGTGCGCCCGCAGCTGGACAGGCTGAAGAAATACCCGCTGGTGCGCGGGATCCGCCAGCAGCTGCACTGGCATGAAAACCCGCTCTACCGCTTCGCGCCGCATCCGGGGCTCCCGGCAGATCCGCTTGTGCGCAAGAACATCGCCTGTCTTGCCGATTACGGATGGTCCTTCGACCTGCAGGTCTTTGCATCGCAGATGGAGGATGCTGCCGGTCTTGCCGAGAGCTGCCCGGATGTCCCCTTCATCCTGATGCATGCAGGCATGTTGGAAGATACGTCACCAGACGGCGTCAAGGCCTGGCGCAAGGGCATGCGCAGGCTCGCGGCATGTCCGAACGTTTTCACCAAGCTTTCGGCCTTCGGCACGTTCATTCACAAGAACGACCCGGACTTCATTGCCTTCTTGATCAAGCAGAGCCTGGACCTCTTCAGCGCCGAGCGCTGCATGTTCGGCTCGAATTTTCCGATCGAAAAACTCTGGACCACCTACACCGATCTCTTTGCGGCCTTCCGGCAGGGCGCGAAGGGACTTTCGAAGAACAAACAGCAAGCGATTTTTCACGATACGGCTGAACGGATCTACCGGCTCTAGCCGCCTGTCATCCTGACCGCCTTTCATCTACGGGAGAAACACAAATGGCCCTTACCATCCACGTTCTGGACTACGGAGACATTGAGCTCGAGACTTCCTTTCTCGTGCTCGGCCACGAATGCGGCCGGATCCGGCGGGTCCCGGTCTACGGCTTCCTGATCCTCGGCGGTACGCATCCCGTTCTGGTCGATACCGGCTATCGCGACAACGCGATCATGGAAAGCCTCGGCATGCGCGGCCTCCAGTTCCACGACAACATGATCGAGAACCAGCTTGCCAAGCACGGTCTGAAACTGGGCGACATCCGCTACATCCTGCACACCCATCTGCATATCGATCACGCGGGCAAGGACGACTTGTTCCCCATGAATACGACGGTCGTCCTGAACCGGAGGGAGATGGAATTCTCGGTCTCCGGCATCATGTATCCGCAATATCCGAAGCCGGACATCATGCACCTTGTCGAGCGGATCTACGAACCGGAGGCCATGCGCTTCCTCGATCTGGAAATCACCGGCGCGGAGGAGATCATTCCGGGCGTGTGGTGCGAGGCAGCCGGCGCGCATACCGAAGGATCCATGAACGTGATCGTGGAAACGGCGGAAGGCCTGGCCTGCATCTGCGGCGACGTCATCTACGATTTCAACGACCAGATCGTCAATCACGTCTATACGAACAACTGGATGGAGCCGCGTGTCACCGGCAACCATGCCGGTTCCAAGCGCGAGGAAAAGGGCGCCATCAAGAAGCTCCTCAACAACTACACCTTCCTGCTGCCGGTCCATGACCGGCCGGCGAAGATCCAGAACCAGCAGGTTGTCGGACGCCTGTCCATGACCGTTCCGGGCCCGATGACGGAGACCGTCCCCGAGCGGCAATGGTTCCCGATGTAACAGATGAAATCACGGGAAGCCTGTGCTTCTCCGCCAAGAAAAGACTGGGAGGGATCTGTGGGACATACCGTCGTCGACCCGAAATTCCTGGACCTGATGGACCAGCACGCCGCTGTTGAACGGATCGGCACCGGTTTCGTGTTCACCGAGGGGCCCATCTGGCATCCGGTGGAGCACCATCTCCTGTTTTCCGACATGCCCGGCGATGTCAGGCGCAAGTGGACGCCGCGGGACGGTGTGAGCGAATATCTGCGCCCGTCGAACAAGGGCAACGGCATGACCTACGACGCGGAGCTGAACCTCCTCGTCTGTGAACACGCCACGAGTTCGGTGGCCAGGTTCCGGCCGGACGGATCGCGGGAACTGCTGGCTTCGCATTACGAGGGCAGGGAACTCAACTCCCCGAACGACATCGTCGTAAGGTCCGATGGGGCGATCTTCTTCACCGACCCGACCTATGGCCGCATGGAGCATTTCGGCGTACCGAGGGCACTCCAGCAGGGCTTTCAGGGGGTCTACATGCTGCCTCCCGGCCACAGGCCGGGCGACGAGGCGGTTCTCGTTTCCGACCGCTACATGTTCACCCAGCCGAACGGGCTCTGCTTTTCGCCGTGCGAGCGCTGGATGTGGGTGAACGACACCGAGCAGGCGAACATCCGCATGTTCGATGTCGGCGAGGACGGCAGGCTCAGGAACGGGCGCATCTTTGCCTCCGGTATCAAGGATGCGGTCAAGGCTGGGGTTCCGGACGGCATGAAGGCCGATGCCAACGGCAATGTCTGGGTGACGGCACCCGGCGGTGTCTGGGTCTATTCGTTTGAGGGGCTTCTGATCGGCAAGGTCGAGGTCCCGGAAATGGTCGCCAACCTGCATTGGGGCGGCGAGGACTGGCAGACCCTTTTCATGTGTGCCTGCACGTCCGTCTACACCGTCAAGACGAAGGTCCGGCCGCGATCGGAACCCTTCATGTCGGCGCAACCGGCAAGCCGTTCGGCGGCCGCCAAGCCCGCGGGTGCTGCCGGTACTGCCAGCACGTCTTCCAAGGGGCTGCAACTGTCCGAATGCCCCGCACTCGACCCGAAGAAAACCGCGCTCCTGATCCAGGATCTGCAAAACGACGTCATGATCGACGGGGGCGCTTTCGAGGGCACGGGGTCGCCGCAGCATGCGCGCGAGCAGAATGTGGTCGCCAACGCGATTGCGCTTGCCGATGCGGCCCGGCGGCAGGGAATTCCCGTCATTCACATCTGGATGGTGTGCGAACCCGGTCACCCGCTGCTGGCCCAGCACGCGCCGCTGTTTCAGGGGCTCAAGGGCGAAAACGCCCTGGTGCGGGGGACGTGGGGCGTTGCGCCGGTGCCGGGGCTGGAACCGAAGCCGGGGGACCTCGTCTGCGAGAAGATGTCCATGAGCGGCTGGGAGACGTCACGGCTTGAAAGCTACCTGCGCCACGCGGGCATCGACACGATCATCAACACCGGTTCGTGGACCAACATGAGCGTGGAACACACGGCGCGCACGGCCGCGGACAAGGGCTTCAGGGTGGTTGTGCCGGAAGATGCCTGCTCTACAATGAACGCCGACTGGCACCGCGCGTCGATCAATTACGCCATGCAGAATGTGGCCCATGTCACGTCGGTTGCCTCGGTCATGTCCGCGCTTGGATAGGAGGCATTGAATGAGCAGGATCGCGATCGTAACCGGAGGTGCGCAGGGCATCGGCTTTGCCTGTGCGAAGAGACTGAAGACCGACGGTGCGCGTCTTGTTCTGTGGGATATGGACGAGGAGGTTCTGGCGACGGCCGCCGATGAACTCGATGCGACGGCCATCAAGGTGGACCTGTCCGACTGGAACGCGGTTTCCGAAGCCCATGAGCGCACCAAGTCGCTTGTCGGCAGCGCTGCCATCGTCGTCAACTCGGCCGGGATCGCCGGACCCAACGCGCCCGTTGAAGACTATCCCGTCGCCGACTGGGCGCGCATCATGGAGATCAACACCAACGGATCGTTCCATGTGCTCAAGGCGGTTCTTCCCGACATGAAGAAGAACAATTACGGCCGTGTCGTCCTGATCGCCTCCGTCGCCGGCAAGGAGGGCAACCCGAACGCCTCGGCCTACAGCGCCTCGAAGGCGGCCGTCATGGCACTCGCGAAGAGCGCGGGCAAGGAATGCGCGGGTTACGACATTGCCATCAACGCCGTGACGCCTGCTGCCGCGCGCACACGCATTTTCGATCAGATGAGCCAGGAGCACATCGACTACATGCTGTCGAAAATCCCGAGAAATCGTTTTCTCGAAGTGTCCGAGGCCGCGGACATGATCGCCTGGCTGTGCAGCCCGGAAAACAGCTTCACCACCGGCGCGGTGTTCGATCTGTCGGGTGGCCGGGCGACCTACTGAAGCGTCAGGCAAAGCCGGATGAGGCGGGTGCGCGCGAAGCGGGAACTGCTGCCATGGCACCTTTCCTTTGCGAGGTTCACCGGTATTCCAAGGCGCAATTGCCGCTTCAGGAGAGCGCGGCTTGTATTCTTCCCCTGTCCTTGCCGTGAACCCGCTTCTTTCCGCCGCAGATCCACTTGCCAGCTGTTGTCGTCTGCATCATGAGTATGGAATAGAATTCGTCGCGGGTGGTGACGAGGCTCAATATGTGGGACGCAGTCACCATACTTGTTTGTCTCTGGACCTGCGCTACTTCAGTTGCGTTCCAGGCCGCCGCAGGACTGTATCCACGGATGTGAGAGCCGCGGCGCATGGCATCGTCATCGATAAAGCGTTGTTTTACCGTGGTATTTGGCGGCATGTTCCCCGCCGCCACCGACGACGTGCCAATGTGGCCGACGCGCCTGTTTCCGCTTTTTCCGATCCAGGAGCAGATCCAGCAGCCGCTCATGAAGCCCGTCAGCACATCGGTATTGGTGGAACGCACGTAGGCCGTTCGTCCAACGACGTAGTTGAGCCAGCGATGTCGTATTGTCGCGCCTATCACGATACCCAACGCCGAAGGCCGTGCCGCGCCGTTATACAGACTTGGGTGATACCCCGTATACGTGAGCGCTGGGGCATGGTCGGTGCCCGAACGAACGACGTGACCGTCCCAGGGGTCTCTCTCAATAGGCTTTGGCGGGTTCCAGGTGTAGGTGAAACCTGTTTCAAAATAGCGCTCGATCACGTCTCGCCCCCTTCGCGATACCTCTCGTGCCGCACCTGTCTAAATACGACCTATAGCAACCTTAGAGGATCTTTCGGGAGATGTAACGGGTCGCAAAGGCGGTCAGGTAAAGCACCTGCCGGCATCATCCACAAGCCGGACGGCGTCCACGGCTGCCGCAGTCGTGCGGGGAGGGGCCCGTCATCGGGAGGTTGGTGCATTCGTTGGTGAGCGGAGGCCATCTGTGAGCGACCCTGCGGACGTCGAGCTACTCGACGCAGTCGG
The DNA here is from genome assembly GCF_965232425.1 of Roseibium sp. Taxonomy (GTDB): domain Bacteria; phylum Pseudomonadota; class Alphaproteobacteria; order Rhizobiales; family Stappiaceae; genus Roseibium. Next base: position 468,476 of record NZ_OZ246971.1, on the reverse strand, counting down.
GAAAGCAGCAGGGTTTGCCGGAAGGATGGATGGTGCTGCCGGAGAGATTTGAACTCAGGACTTGGAAGCTACATCGCGTTGATATCAAACAACTTTTTCCTTTGATCTGATTGCCCTGTGTACCAACACTGGGGACCAGCTCATAACTCTCGGATCTCATACTTCGAACGGATTGTAAAGCAAATTAACATTTTTGGTTTCGGCAGCTCGTCAAGTGCGCATCTAACCCAACTTCCGCGCTTTCGCAGGATGGGTAGCTTCAAGTCAAAAGTCTCCCTAGCGGCTCAGGCATGAGTCGGCTCGGTCGATGGTTACCTAGAGAAAGTTGTTGCATTAACAACTTTAACGTGATTGAATTTGACAGCGCTTAACTAGACTTAGGGGAATTCTATGTTCAAGCGATGTTATACTTTTGTTTTTATAGTACTTTTGTCAATTTTGGCGAGTAGATTCGCCATTGCACAAGATACTACCAGTGCTGACGAGCTGCAAACCATCATAGCTGAATTGAGAGAGGGCCAGCCCAACTATGAAGATATGGAAGCTACGCTGAGAATAGCTGTTAGAGAACAATTGCCGAGGATTCAGCCTTGGCTACAGCAGCTTGGTCGCATTGTTGATGTAAGATACGAAACAACCGAGAACGGAATTGACATTTATCTTGTTCAGCACCAGCGTGGACGTACCATTTGGCAGTTTGGACGTTCTCCTAGAGGGCGGGTAGGCGTTTTGTGGTTCAATGGAATCTAAGCTCCTAGCTGCCGCTATGGGGCTCGCGTGGCAAATCATAGCTCTTTCGACTTCTGGTATTTCGGCCCAGGTTTCCAGCGCTTGCGCTGAAGATCTTATCGAGCAGTCGCGTATTGCAAATCTTCAACCACCATATGCTGCACGCGGGCCGGAATACTGTGACGGCGCCGCAGCAGCGCAGCATGGTGGGCGCCTCGAATTGCGATCAATGACGCACGGTCCGGTTAAATTTGGCAGCGATCGATTGGAATTGGCACTCAAGAGCGGATCGGCTTTTTTCGTGCGCGGATTGGACCTTCGACAGGCAGGTTCTTATCGGCTTGACGGAGACTTAAGTGATGGAAAAGTGTTGGTGGACTTAAACGCCGCAATAAAGCCAATGGCGATTACTCCAGAACACATTGGGATATACGCTTGGCGCAAGGAGGGTATTTCTACAGTGTATGCGCCTTTGATTGCGGGTGGGAGTGGACCCATTTCCGTGGTTTTGCGTAGCCCCACCCGCCTACGAGCAATCCGGTTTGCAAAACTCTGCCCGGTTAAAGAACACGACTGCGAGACTGAAGTCGTAGCCAAACTAGAGAATTCTGCAGAGGACGCTCTCATTCGGATAGAGTTACCGAGCGGTGTCGCTCCGGGGAGATATCGACTTACTGTTGTCACTGCTTCGACAGCAGCAGGTGATTTTCCAACCGGCTCATTCGATTTCGATCTTTGAAATGGCTTCGATGCGCGAAAAGCTGTCAAAGCGTCGAAAACTGGCGGAACGGAGGATTGAACTTCGCAGTAAACTCGACGCTGCGCTCCTAGACAAAAACGACCCGAATCTCGTAGCTATGCTTGACGCGGAATTGCAAGCCGTCGAACGGGCGGAACACCGTTTGGCGCAACCCCATCGTCACGCCACGATTTTCCTTTGGCTTTCGACTACATTTTTGGTGGTTGGGTTGATTGGTTTAGGGTTGTCTTTTACCGTTTCAGAGGCGAACTTCAGATTACAAGCCCAAGTATGGGCATTGACTATTAAGGCAGCTTCGACAGGTGCTTACGGTTTGGAAGAGCGGCCCGCGCTATCGAGCTTCACCGCCTTTGATGTGTCTAGTTTGAGCGTACTTTCGGGCGGCGCAACTACCGAAGATCTCTTGCCGGTAGAAAGGGTCGAAGAAGTCCTTATCGTGAAGGATACAAGATTCGAGTTGGTTGTCACCGGCGAAGAATGCCTTCTTATTCGCATTCTTGGCACCTCGCAGACCGACACAGGCGCCGAGATTACAATGGGAGTTTCAAGCGAGGCACAATCGAAACGGGCGCCGGTAGCCCCACGCCAGCTCAAGCCTGGAGATTACGCAGAGTTTTGTGGTGCCGAGAGTACGGATCCTTTTCTCCTAGGCAGTGTGGATGAGGTCAGGCTCACGCGCTTGTATCGTGACGACGCACCGCGTCTCGAAGCATCGACAGTCGTTGAAGGCTCACTTTTGCTCACCGACGTTGGCGAAGCTCGGGAACTCATGTCAACTGACAGGCTCGTACTTGAAGGTATGCGATCGACGAACCTCGTAGTACGCCGAACTGATGGTGTACTTGCGATTACACTTGAAGGGCGAGTAGTCGATCCTAAAATATTTAGTGCTGCTCCTGCTATTATTGGCGATGACTTGCTGCCTAACCTCTTGACTTACGCCACCAAGTCGCCTCCTGCATTACTACTTGCAATGGCGATTGGTCTATTTGGGACGATCTGGAATGGGCTAAAACTCCTTAAAACATGGTGGAGACAGTGAACTATCGCCTCACAACTTTCCTTGTCATCTTTTTTTTGTTGCGATCAGCAAACCTGGCAGCACAAGACATAGATGAGCAGCATCGAAATTTCGTCCGTGAAGATTTTCTTTACAACGTTGTTAAAATCAAAGGGGAAAAGCAAGGTTACGGTCTAATTATTGGAAGGGAATTCGATCTTCTTTACGTTGCGACCGCATTCCACATTTTGCCGGAATCCTTTATTTGGCCTGACCCGGCTCCTACGCCTGTCACCGTAAAGCTCTATCGTTTGAATGAGACTTGGGAAGCGTTGCCTCATAGGGTTACAGGTTCAAAGGAAATGGACCTCGCAATTATTGAAGTGTACGTCCCAAGGCAACCGCGTGGAGATGGTGTGACGCCGCTAATTGCAGACCATTGGCGAGCGCAAGTATTTGACTCTGAACCCCGAATAGGCGACCGGGCAGAGCTAATGGCAAGCGTACAAACAATTGGATACGCAGGGGGAAATGCGATTGTAAGTGGCGTTGAAGCAGGAAGGGTCGCAAAATTTGAAGATCTCTTGGAATCTCCTGGGCAGTCAGGGGCTCCAATTTCGACAACGCGAGGGATTGTAGGTATCTACTTGGGTACTAGAGCGCAACAGTTAGTGTCCTTGCCAGATATCGCCGAGATCGTACATACGGAAATCGGACCAGGTGCTTATCAGCTCGTATCAGTTCCAAGGCGTCCCTCGCCGACGACCGTTTGTGTTAGTATTCGCAATGGGCTGGAACATGGTATTGCTATTTCTGGCCCTAAGGGATTGCTTTTACTGGATAAAGATGGCTGCGCGGAGAGTCTAAGCGGCTTGCACAATGTAACCGCGCAATATGCGTCTTGCGAGCCCAGTACCTTTGATGTTTCTGTTGAAGCGCTATTTGAAGTTACGGTCTCATGTGGGCCGCTCCCTGACGGTGTGTGGATTGCGAGTGGCCTTGGCTTTCTTGAGGTCACCCCATGTGGACCAGAATGTTGGAATTTCAGGGCTAATCTGCCTCAAAATCGTGGGGAATTACGAGGCCGGTTGGAAGGGAAACTTCCCCGACTGAGTGTAGAAGAAAGCGTATTGCGCGGTCGCATCCCTGTCATTGGCTCAGTGCTGGTTGATAGCAGCGGCCTCCACATGGATTTAGTTGCCGACGGTGAGTTTTTAGAAGAGAGGTTCACTAGGCCATGAAGCTTCTCTCGATTTGTCAAATTGCGTTGGTCACAATTGCATTGTTGACACACGAAACGAACGCGGACGTTCAGTCGTTTGTTGGAGACTGGCGACACACCATTATTACCGAGGATGAGCACAGCACTCTTTCTTGTCGGATGTTGAATGTCACAGTGCGCCGTTACAGTCTAAGGTTGACACCGGACGAACGATTGCAGGGACAATACGGTCTTGCCACTAATCGAGTTGTGCTCGGTTCGATTGCTGGATGTGATAACCCTCCGACACTTACAAACATGGAGCATCGTGCGGATTGGTGGGCTGTGCTTGGTTCTTTAGAAGAAAATGGACGCTTAGATGTCACTGCGGAGTACGACCGCTGCTACGGAGTTTGCTCAGGTGTAGCCGCCAAAAAGGCGTTCAACACCAAGCTCTCGATACGCAATGGGTCGTTGGTAGATTTCTTCGAAGATACCAATCAGCGATTTTTTTTCTTGAAAGAAAAAGAGGCATCTAACTTAGAATCCGATGCTTCTCAGTCATTGTCGCGGTTGCTTCGGCCCTTGCATGAAAGAAATTGCGTTGCTTTCTTGCAAGAAAGTATGGACCCGCAGGCGAGCGCAGCATTGCCAAGAACTGAGTTCTGTATGACGACCGAGCGAATTACAAAGCTGCTTGGCGAGGTGCTTGCCTTCGAGACTACAAACTCAACGCTTTTCGACAACGCATCCTTTGTAAACCATTCAAATAAAGCACGATTGAACATCAAAGGCAGTGGGGACGTGTTGGTTGAATACCTGGTCATATTAGATGGACAAGGAAACGGTGTTCTATCTTGGGTTATCATGCGGCGGCAACCTCAAGGGGATTGGAAGATCCTCTTTTTCATGCCCTGAGCAATTTGCACGACAGTTGCTCTTAAGGGCTCCAATGACAGGCGACCGCGTAACAGAGCAGCAAAGATCATCGACTTGTTTTCCACGTTGCGGTTTTATTCAACTGTTCATGTCGAATGCCACTTCGTAAGTCGCAAATCTCTCCGTGTTTTCAACTGCTTTTTGTTCTGAAACGGTTTATCGAAATTTTGTGACCACCTAGGGCCCTACCAACAAAGGATTAGACTAGGGTCCAAATGCCCATGCCCTAAAATTGTGGTCGTCAAACTGATTGTTCACAATGCCTATATCGTGATCCGCAAGAAATACCGAAAGTTGATGCCCATCCATAGCGACAACCCCTGCCTTCTTGAGCAAATCAAGTGCGTCCTGTGTCAATCGGCCGGTAGTGAAAAATAGAAAAAACACTGGATCGCAAGACCGCATCTGCAGCTTTGCAAGTGGATCAATAGACCCTGCATACGCTTTAGATTTAGCGAGTTGAACAGACCCTACTAGCTCACGAATGTCTTTTGTTGAAACTGTGGACCGAGTGTAGTTTTTAGCCTGACCAACTAGCCAGACTTTCATTTGCTTTTCAGCGCCAGGCGCTATTGCCGATTTCTTGATCACTTCTCCAAAGGGTACTTGTCCAAAGAAATCAATTCCTTGATCTGCGCTTGCCCGAGTGTAGACAGCATCTTGGACGTTCCACAAAGTAATTATCTTTGCGCACAATTTTTCAAAATCGTTGTCTGATACGCTATTGAGAGCATCATACAGATGGATGCAGTTGGCCCGCTTTTTTTTTGCTTCTGCAATTTTTTGGCTATCTCGCGGTTCAACAAAACAACTTCCTTGGATGAACCGAGGATTGGCCTCATTAAAAGCAAAACGCGAAACTTGGGCAGCTTCGTTTTCGTCCTGAGCCTTTCGTTGTAGTCGGCTCTCAAACTTTGGTAGCCATTTTTCAGCAAGCTCAATTGCTTCATTTTGTTCGTGCCAGTTCTGCGCGACAATAATCTCTTCAAGAAGCAATAACGTCTGCTTGGGCGCCATGTCGAATGACACAAATTCGTTGATGAGATTCGCGGCGTTGAAGGGGCCAGGTTTCATTTTAGATATCGGCCGCCCTTCTGTGTGCTGCCAAAATCCTATTCGCCACGTTGATCAAATCTTCGATAGCCGCGGTATCTTCTTGCTCAAAAGCCTCAACTTCTAGAGCGGGAATATTTTGTAGTGCTGCCTTCGCTTCGTTGATTTCGTGGCGCCAACGTCTAGTAATCTTATCTCTGGTCACTATTGCAATCGCGTCCACTAACTCTGAATCAAGTTGAAATAAATTGTTTTTGGCGTCTGCATTCACAAGAACGTCTTTTAGGGCTCGAATATCTGAAAAACTTTTGAGCTTGGGCGGTATTTGTGGTCCAACTTCGGGTATGCGTGGTGAGATCAACTGGTAAAATATCTCGCGCTGTTCGGCGTCAGTGAAAATGCATTGATCTGCGTCCCAACCTAACCACTCCCTTACCACGGGCAAAGATACTGCTTCATGGAACAAAGGATACATATGAGGTCCGGCGTGCTCACCGTAGTTTTCGTCCTCTTGCATTTGTTCCAACGACTTGAAAGCTCTGTATCGGCGATTTACCTCGACTACACTCAGACCTATTCGATCTGAAATTGATGAAGCATCCAAGTGATGTTTATCACGCATGTCAGCAACTAGCTTGGCTCGTTGATAACCTCCCCACTCCCTAATTCCACCTACATGGCGAATACCCATAGGGCCGAAGCACTCGGGCAGGTCACGCCACGGCGCTCCCAACCTAAAGATCCAGAAAATGCCGTTCAGGACACGCCTGTCATCCACACGCGGAATGCCTCGCGGCTTACAAGGATGGGGTGAGGCAATCAAGCGCAAAGACTTGCTTGTTGTTAAGCTTAAGTGGTCCGTTGCGGAGCCCCTCCCAGATCGTCTGCAGTTCTGCTTCAGCGACCCGAAACCGCTGCTTGGCTTCGGACCAGTCTTTTGTCTGCAGAGACACTTTGACTGCATCACCGATCTTAACGCTTGCCTTCTGAGTACCGATGGTCAGCGTGACGGTTCGGCCCCTAGCTTTCTCGCGAAGATCACTCGGAGTGCGAATTCTAAGGTAATAGACGGAGGTGGCTTTGTTCTTGATTGGACGGGGCATAGGAAGGACCATGTGTTCCAGCCTTGTGTACAAGTCGGCTGGCGGATGTCCAATCAATATCAAAGAGTTCTGTGAAATCAAGAGCTTGATATGGTGCTGCCGGAGAGATTTGAACTCTCGACCTCTCCCTTACCAAGGGAGTGCTCTACCCCTGAGCTACGGCAGCATGTGGGCGGATCTTGAGATGCCCGGCGTCGGATCGGCCTTTGAGAAAGCAGCGGGTTCGGACGCGACTTGCTGTTCCGGCCAGCGCCGCTGCCCGGAATGAGGGCGCTTTTGCCACAAGAGCACCGGGGACGCAAGCTGTGTTTTCGTTTTTTTTGGTGGACACTTGTTGAGTTTCTGAAGAAGCTTCGCGAGCCCTTGCCGGGCCTTGATCATGCACCGGACAGGGGCTGAAAGACCGGCTTTGAAAGACGGTGCGCGGGACATCCGGCGGAGCGGCGGAAACGGCCTGCGGTGCGGCCATGGCAGCGGCAGGCACCGGGCTTCCGAAACAGGAAAAGAAAGAGATTGCGAGCCCGAAGATGAGCAGGAAAGACGATAAGGGTCAATTGCTTGACAAGCAGCCGGGAGAGGACGGCGAGAGCGCGACAGGGCCGGACAAGGTAAAGGCTGCTCAGTCGAAGGAAGAGCGTCTCGCGGAAGCCTTGCGGGCAAACCTGCGTCGCCGGAAGACGGCTGCAAAATCCCGCAAGAGCGACTGAGAATTCCGGGCAAAACCGGGGTCAGGTTTTTGCCTGCCATGAAATGGCCCGAAGACGGACGTAGCGCTGCCTTGCGCGGGCCGCAACTTGTGTGTAGACCGCAAGTCATTAGTGCATGTCTTCAAATGGGACGGTCGTCGTGATGGACGGCCGGATGCGGGGTTTCATATGGATAGCATCAAGGTCGTCGGCGGCGCCGAGCTGAACGGTATCATTCCGATCTCGGGAGCAAAGAATGCAACGCTGCCCCTGATGATCGCCTCGCTGCTGACGGACGAAACCCTGACGCTGTCCAATGTGCCGCGCCTTCGCGACGTCGCGCAGCTCATGCAGATCCTCTCCAATCACGGGGTCGACTATTCCGTCAACGGCAAGCGCAGCGGTCAGAACGATCTCGCCGGCCAGACCCTGAACCTGACAGCCCGGGAAATCGTCGACACGACGGCGCCTTATGAACTTGTCTCGAAAATGCGGGCAAGCTTCTGGGTGATTGGTCCGCTGGTCGCGCGCATGCGCGAAGCGCGGGTCTCGCTGCCGGGCGGCTGTGCCATCGGCACGCGCCCGGTCGACTTCTTCATCGACGGGCTGGCGGCGCTCGGCGCCGATATCGAGATCGAGGGCGGCTATGTGGTGGTCAGCGCTCCGGGAGGCCTGAAGGGCGCCCGTGTCGAGTTCCCCAAGGTATCCGTTGGTGCGACCCACACGATCATGATGGCGGCAACGCTCGCCGACGGCGAGACGGAACTGGTCAACGCCGCGCGTGAGCCCGAAGTGGTCGATCTTGCCAATTGCCTCAAGGCCATGGGCGCGAAGATCGAGGGCGCGGGAACATCCACCATCCGGATCCAGGGTGTTCCCCGGCTTCACGGCGCGCACCATGCCGTGGTGCCCGACCGGATCGAGACCGGCACCTACGCCATGGCGGTCGCGATGACCGGTGGCGACGTTCTGCTTCAGGGCGCGCGCTCCGACCTCCTGGAAAGCGCTCTCGACACATTGCGGCAGGCCGGGGCGGACATCACCCAGACCGACGAGGGTCTCAAGGTCTATCGCAACGGCAACGGCATTCAGCCGGTCGACGTCACCACGGAACCGTTTCCCGGCTTTCCGACGGACCTGCAGGCACAGTTCATGGCGCTGATGACCAAGGCGGGTGGCAAGAGCCGGGTTACCGAAACCATCTTCGAAAACCGCTTCATGCACGTGCAGGAGCTTGCCCGCCTTGGGGCCCAGATCCAGGTCGATGGCCGGACGGCAACGATCGACGGGGTCTCCGAATTGCGCGGCGCGCCGGTCATGGCGACGGACCTCAGAGCGTCCGTTTCCCTCGTGATCGCCGGCCTCGCCGCCGAAGGCGAAACCACCGTCAACAGGGTCTACCATCTTGATCGCGGCTTCGAGCGGCTGGAAGACAAGCTGACCCGCTGCGGCGCGCAGATCGAGCGCATTTCAGGTTAGATCACCAATCCTGTCGCAGAACCGGCAAGCATCCGTGCTTCCCGGTCTAGTCTGCATGCCGGCGCTCGATCACCCTGCCTCTGGTCGTGAAGGACGGTCCCGGCCCGCCGCTTCCGCTTGTCATGATCGCCTCTGCGATTGGACTGAGGGCAGGAGATCCGGAGGTCCACTCGACGATGAAATTCGCGCCGACGCCGCCACTTGTATCGTTGATGGGGATGAGCACCGTTTTCGACTGGAAGGGTGCCAGTTCCAGCGGCGATTCGAGCAGGCTGCGCAACACCTGGCCGTCTTCGCCATGATAGTCGACCCGCGTCAATGTGATTGTTGTGTCTGGATCGACATTGTGAACGGCAAGCGTGGCGGCAAGCAGGTCGGAGCGCTGCGGGTAGGAAAAGATCCGTGAATAGGCCGGCACGTAGATGCGCTCGCCGAGAACCTTTTCGCTCATGTCCTGTGCCTGACTGGCCGGTGCCAGAAGAAAACAAAGCGCTAGATAGAGGGCCGGGAGCCTGAGATGCATGGGTATCCGCCACGGTGTTGAAGTGCAAAGACCTGATCACTGTCCGGGATGCCATGGTTGATTGCAAGCTCTGCCACGCAGCATTGTAGCAGGGACGCTCTGCACCGGTGATCGCCGGAGCGAGGATGACAAAGGCAAGAGGAGGGCGCAATGGGTGCACAGACAGTCCGGTTTCTGATCCAGATAGGGTTCGCCTTTGCCGGGATGCTGGCCGTCGTTGTCGTGCCGCCGCCCTTCGGCCCGACGCTCGGGTTTTTCCTGCTCGTCTTCGGTCTCTGGCTGGGGCGGCGCGTGTTCAAGCGGCGCGCAACGTTGCAGGAAACCAAGGACGACCTGCGTCAACGCGTTGATGAGGGACCCTGAGACCATGGTCAGCCGTCATTCGTGCGTTGCAAAATTCTTGAATCCGCATTAGGTCAACAATCTTGGGATGCGGCAGAACCCCACCTATATGCGGACTGCCCGAAAACGAACGAACGGATCAGAATTCAGACCGCCATGGATCAACTGAAACTTGCCGCCCTCGACCAGGAAGATCTCGAAGTTCTTTCCGCACATATCCAGGACGCCGTCCTGACGGTTGCCGATATCCGCTTTCTTCCGAAAGAGAAAAAAGCGGTGTTCGTGATGAACCGTTTCGTCTGGGACAAGAAGGCGGACAAGCGGAGCAGGGAGCATGAACGGCGCCGGTCCGCGCTCGCGTTCACCCAGGTCACCAACATGAAGGCCCAGAACATCCGCCAGGATGCGAAAGGTCTTGTTCTGGAGTTGCTCGCGGTCACCTTCGAGGCAGGCGAAGACCCCTCCGGTACGATCCAGCTTGCCTTTGCAGGCGGTTCGAGCATTGCCCTTCAAGTCGAATGTATCGAGGCCCAGCTGTCCGATCTCGGTGCTGCGTGGGCAACCCCCAATCTGCCGCAACATGATCTGAGCTGATGGACGCCGACGGCTCCGGCTGGCGCCGGATGCCGAAAGGACATCAGCACTGACACCGAAAAACCATGATGGAGCCACGCGTGGTCCACCGCCTGAACAAATCCGAAGCCGGTTTCGAAGCAAGGTTCGACGAACTTCTGTCCTCCAAGCGCGAGGTCTCGGAGGACGTTGATCTTGTCGTGAGGGACATCATCGACGCGGTCCGCAGGAACGGCGACAGGGCCGTGCTGGAGTACACGGCGAAATTCGACAGGCTCGACGCGGGCGACATGGCGGCGCTGACTGTCTCCGAAGAGGAGATCGACAGGGCCGTCAGCGAGGTTCCTGCCGAAACGCTGGAAGCCCTGCAGCTCGCACATGACCGGATCAGCTCCCATCATGCGCGCCAGATGCCGCAGGACGACCGTTACCGGGACGCGCTCGGGGTGGAGCTCGGATCCCTGTGGACGGCCATCGAGGCTGTCGGCGTCTACGTGCCGGGCGGTCTTGCGAGCTATCCGAGTTCGGTTCTCATGAATGTCGTTCCGGCTCGCGTCGCAGGCGTTGAGCGCATCGTCATGGTCGTGCCGAGCCCCGACGGGGTTCTGAATCCGCTTGTTCTGGCGGCGGCAAAGGTCGCGGGCGTCACGGAAATTTACCGGATCGGCGGCGCGCAGGCGATTGCCGCGCTTGCCTTCGGGACCGAGACCATCGCCCCGGTCGCCAAGATCGTCGGTCCGGGAAATGCCTATGTTGCTGCCGCAAAGCGGCGTGTTTTCGGAACGGTGGGCATCGACATGATCGCCGGACCGTCCGAGGTCCTGATCGTCGCCGACGAAGGCAACAATCCGGACTGGATCGCTGCGGATCTGCTCGCGCAGGCAGAACACGACACTGCCGCTCAGTCGATTCTGATCACCGACAGCGAAGATCTGGCACTGCAGGTGGAAGAAGCGGTCGAGGCACAGCTCAGGACCTTGCCGCGCGAAGAGGTCGCCAGGGCGAGTTGGCAGGATTTCGGTGCGGTCATCGTGGTTGAAGACCTTGCGGCTGCAATGCCGCTCGCCAACCGGATCGCACCTGAGCATCTTGAACTCGCCGTTACCGATCCGGAAGCTCTGTTGAAGAAGGTCCGCAACGCGGGCGCGGTTTTTCTGGGGCATTATACCCCCGAAGCGATCGGGGACTATGTCGGCGGCTCCAATCACGTGCTGCCGACGGCGCGATCCGCACGGTTTTCCTCAGGTCTTTCCGTATTGGAATTTGTCAAACGCACCTCGATCCTGAAGTGTAATGCGGATAATCTGCGGGCGCTTGGCCCGGCAGCTATCACGCTGGGTGAATCTGAGGGCTTGTCGGCGCACGCGCGCTCTGTTTCCATCAGGTTGAACATGTAATCGGGAGCAAAGAGGTTTCTCGCCCATGAGCGATACGCAACCGGACACCAGCTCGCAATCCGCCGGAGGGCGGTTGGTCGATGTTGTGCTGGACGAGGCCTCGATCGCGCGCTCGACACCGGAAGTGGAGCACGATCGGGCCGTTGCGATCTACGACCTCATCGAGGAAAACAGCTTCCAGCCCGTCGGGCATCCGGCGACGAAATATGTTCTCAATCTTGCCGTGGTCGAAAAGAGGCTCGTCTTTCGGATCAAGACGGAAGATGAGCGGGATGTGGTCACGCACGTCCTTTCTCTCTCGCCACTGCGCAAGATCGTCAAGGACTACGACCTGATCTGCGAGAGCTACTACGAGGCTATACGTCATGCGACACCCAGTCAGATCGAGGCGATCGACATGGGTCGCAGGGGTGTCCACAATGAAGGATCGACGATCCTGATGGAGCGCCTGGAAGGCAAGATCGAGGTGGACATGCAAACGGCAAGACGATTGTTCACGCTCGTTTATGCCCTCCACTGGAAGGGCTGACACAGGTGACCGGGCCGGGCCTCCGTCCGACTGCGGTTCTGTTTGCCTGCGGGATGAATTCCGTTCGCTCTCCCATGGCCGAAGCCCTGACGCAAAAACTGTTTCCGGGACAGATTTACGTGCGCTCTGCGGGCGTACGGGAGGGCAAGACCGACCCTTTCGTGGATGCCGTCATGTCGGAAATCGGTGTCGACATGAGCCGCCATCAGCCCAAGACGTTCGAGGACCTGGATGAATCCGGCTTCGACCTGATCGTGTCGCTCGCGCCTGAGGCCCACCACAAGGCGCTTGAAATGACCCGGACAGAGGCCGTGGACGTGGAATACTGGCCGACCCTGGACCCGACACTGGCAACCGGAAGCCGCGAGCAGATCCTGAATGAATACCGTGCCGTACGCGATCAGCTCATGATGCGCATCAAGAAAAGGCTCGACTGGTCACCGACTGCCGCGGACTGAATTTCTTTTTTGTAAGGATCGGAAAGAAAGGTTCACTTTCGCCCGCTAATCCGTTAGTTTCCCCGGCACCCGCGGGCCGGGCCCGCTTTAATCAGGATATCAAATGGCCAAAGAAGAAGCTCTGGAGTTTCCGGGCGTCGTGACGGAACTGTTGCCCAATGCCACGTTCCGCGTAAAACTGGAAAACGATCACGAGATCATCGCCCACACGGCAGGGCGCATGCGCAAGAACCGCATCCGCGTTCTGGCGGGCGACAAGGTTCTCGTTGAAATGACCCCTTACGATCTCACCAAGGGGCGGATCACCTACCGCTTCAAATAGCGGGTTCGCACTGTGATGCCGGCTGCAAGGTTCTTTCCCACATGACCGATGCTCCTCAGCTTATTCTGGCTTCCGCATCTCCGCGCCGCCTCGCGCTGCTCCAGCAGATCGGTCTTGATCCCGATCATCTCATGCCGGCCGACATCGACGAAGCTCCCAGAAAGCACGAAACGCCGCGCTCGCTTGCGCTGAGACTTGCCCGGACAAAAGCGGAAACTGTTCGCCAGTCCGCAGATGCCCTGCAGGAAACACAGGGCGGCATCGTGCTCGCCGCAGATACGGTTGTCGCGGTCGGGCGGCGTGCCTTGCCCAAGGCGGAACTGACCGAGCAGGCGCTCATGTGCCTGTCGATGCTTTCGGGCAGGGGGCACCGGGTTTTCACCGGGGTTGCCGTCGCCGAGGCGAATGGCAAGGTGCGCTCCAAGCTGGTCGAGACACGCATTCGCTTCAAACGCTTGTCGCGCAAGGACGTCGATGATTACATTGCATCCGGGGAATGGCGCGGCAAGGCCGGTGGCTATGCCATCCAGGGCCTGGCAGGCAGTTTCGTGGTCAAGCTTGTGGGATCCTATCCCTCGGTGGTCGGATTGCCACTGGTCGAGACCGTCAACCTGTTGACGGCCGCCGGGTATCCTGTGCACCAGGGGTGGGCGACCGCTGCAGCCTGATGCGCGCCCGGCTGTCCGGGCAACACGACGAGGCACAAATCAGTGAGTGATGACAAGACATCCGCGCGCCGCATGCGCCCGTGTCCGATCTGTTCGAAACTGTCCACGCGCGAGGACTATCCTTTCTGCTCCGACAGGTGTGCGAAGATCGATCTGAACCGCTGGTTCACCGAAGGCTACACGATTCCGGTCGTGGAAACCGACGACATCGACGAAAGCAACTTTCCGGACGAGTGAGCCTTTCGCGCTTGGACTGGTGCCGACGGTGCGGTTTTTCCTGAAGGGGCCGCAACTGCACCGTTTGCTGTGCCAATTCAACCAAATGAATGGGTCCTGACCCTATACCTTTCATTCTGCTGCAGAAATTATCTGGCTAATTTTATTTCCCACAATCCGGCAAGAGCGCTTGCGGTTGCTGGAAATCTGTTCGAAGATTTGCCTTCACCGGCCAGTCGGTCTCCAACTCCCGGTCATCGCGGACATTTCACGCCCGAGGCGCGAGGCTGCGGCATGGCGTTGGGTTGCGGGACGGAAAGGCGCAGGTGCCTCTGAGCAAACAAACAGAATCAAGGGCGAGGGTCCGATGAAGAACCGTTTTCTGATCGCTTCGGCGCTGTGTCTGTCGACAGGCCTGTCGACGGCGGCATATGCCGACTATTCACTTTCCATATTGCATTTGAACGATCTGCATTCACGCATTGAATCGATCAACAAGTACGATTCCACCTGCGGTGCCGAGGATGAGGCGGAAGGAAAGTGTTTCGGCGGCATCGCCCGGATCAAGACCATGCTCGATCAACGGCGCGCGGAGCTTGAGGCCGAGGGCAAGAATGTGATCGTGGTCGATGCGGGTGACCAGTTCCAGGGCTCTCTCTTCTACACCACCTATAAGGGCGACGCCGCGGTGGAGTTTGCCAATGGCCTCGGTCTCGATGCCATGGTCGTCGGCAACCACGAGTTTGATGATGGCCCCGAAGTCCTGGCGACATTCATCGACAAGGCCGAGTTTCCGGTCATTTCAGGCAACATCGATGTCAGTGCCGAACCGGCCTTGACGGGCAAGGTTCCGGGCATCGTCATCCTGGAGCGTGGCGGCGAGAAGATCGGTATTGTCTCCGCGCTCGCCGAAGACACGTCCGAAACCTCCTCGCCGGGCGAGAATGTCCGCTTCATCCAGGCCGAGGACTACCTGAAGGGAGCGGTTGAAGGTCTTGAAGCCGCCGGCATCAACAAGATCATCGCACTGACCCACATGGGCCTGTCACGGGACATGGAGATCGCGGCTGCGGTTCCCGGGATCGACGTGATTGTCGGAGGGCATTCGCACACGCTTCTGTCCAACACCCAGGAAAGGGCGTCCGGCCCCTATCCGGTTCTGGTAAAGAACCCCGATGGCAACGAGGTGCCGATTGTCCAGGCCTATGCCTATGGCAAGTTCCTCGGCGAACTGGACGTGACCTGGGACGATGACGGCAATCTTGTGAAGGCCGAAGGTGAGCCCATCCTTCTCGATGCATCCGTGACGCCGGACGAGGGCTTTGCGGCCCGGGTTGCGGAGCTGGCAGCGCCGATCGAGGAACTGAAGGCAAAGGTCATCGGGTCGAGCGAAGGCGCGATCGACGGCGACCGCGGATCCTGCCGCGCTGGCGAGTGCCAGATGGGCAATCTCGTCGCCGACGCCATGCTCGACCGGGTGAAGGACCAGGGTGTCCAGATCGCGATCCAGAACGGCGGCGGCCTGCGCGCCTCCATTGACGGCGGTGAAGTCACCATGGGCGAAGTGCTGACCGTGCTGCCTTTCCAGAACACGCTGTCCACCTTTCAGCTGAAGGGCTCGGACGTCGTGGCCGCACTTGAAAACGGTGTCTCCCAGGTCGAGGAGGGCGCCGGGCGCTTCCCGCAGGTCTCCGGTATCAAGTACTCCTGGACCCGCAAGAAGGACCCGGGCGCTGGCCGCGTTCTGCTGGTGGAAGTCATGGAAGACGGCAACTGGGTGCCGCTTGACCCGGACAAGGTCTATGGCGTCGTATCCAACAACTACATGCGCGGCGGTGGCGACGGCTACAAGGTCTTCGCCGATAACGGCATGAATGCCTATGACTACGGGCCGGGTCTTGAGGTCGTCGTGGCGGATTATATCGCCGCTCAGGGCGGCTATGCGCCCTATACGGATGGCCGGATCACCGAACAGTAATCCACGCATTAGCGGGAAAAGGAAGCGCGCCGAAGCACGGCGCGCTTTTTTATGTGGCCGCTGCCCGCGCTGTAACGCGCCAGGTCGGGATCCGGTACCCCGACACTCGGGGTGTGAAATGAAGAAGGAGAAACAACTGGCTACTGGTTTCCGGCCCTCCGCTGCGCTTCAGCCGGAATGACAAGTTCATTGATTGGAGATCGCCTCAACAAATCATATCCGGGTTGGACCGGACGGCAGTGGATCAAGTCTGGCAAAAACCGACGGATGGGTGCTTTCCGATCCCTGTTCCCGACCCGGTCTCATCCTGAGGAAGGCCGCAGGCCTGTCTCGAAGGACGCCGGCGTAAGACGACTGCGCGTCTCGACGCCCTGCTTTCGAGGTCATGAACCGGAAGCCCGCCAGGCTCTGCGCCTGACCGCACCGGGCAGGGACATCGACCCGAGGCAGGACGCTGATTTCCTGCCGCGCGAACCGCTTCGATTGTTCGCAGAAAGGTCATGTTTTTCAGCGTCTTGATGCTTCTGCCGGAGGATCTCATCCACATCGTCATCGAAGCTCAAAAAACTTTGCCGGAATGCTGGACAAGGTCTGAGCGAGCCTCTATAAGGACCGGGCTTTCAACGAACGGGGCTCCGCTCCACCTGCTTGCAAGCGCGCCCAGATAGCTCAGTTGGTAGAGCAGCGGATTGAAAATCCGCGTGTCGGTGGTTCGATTCCGCCTCTGGGCACCACTCTTTCCCTTCCTTTATCACATTGTTTTGTTGCTCCATTCGCCCGTGTTGCGGGGAATATATGGACAAACGCCGCTGCAGGTATTCTCTGGTGTGCCGGGGGTGCTTGCTGGTGCGCCGGAATAGACGCTGAATGTGACGGCGAAGTCTTCAGAAGTTGCGCTCTCGGCATAATTCGCTGCCAGTGCTTCTCCTATAGTTTTCCTCCTTTCAACAGGAACAATGCGGGGTCCATGGCAGCCTATTTCCGGCTTTTTTCTGCGGAAATCGTGGCACGAGGTGACGAGGTCGTGGGATCTGAACCCAGGGAAAACGGGCATCCATGTGGTTTGTGTACAAGCTCTTGGCTGAAATACGGAGCGCCTGAGCAATATGAAAAAGGAAGTTGCAGCGCAGGTCGTTGACCTGTTTCTGGAGTTCGGTGCAAGGCTCGATCAGTCGGTGTCACTTGTGCAGCACGCCAGCTCCGAAAGCGAATACAATACCTATCGCCGGTCGGTCGGAAAGGTGATGGGGAACATGTTGCTCGATGTCATGAACCCGATCTTCGAAGCATATCCCGATCTGAAACCAGAAGAACTGGTTGGAATACCGAACGAGACGCGACAAACAAGGATGGCGTCTCCCGATCGGCGCACGATTCATTCAAAGGTGAAACGAGCCATGCGTCAAACAGCCAATCTTGCCTTGCTTTTTCTGCAATGGGCTTTGTGTTTCAACGGTCTGCTGCTCATTATGGTCGCTTCCAACACGTATGTCATGGAAAGTCGGCTCATCCCCGTGTTGCCTCAGGTAGCGGAAACAGCCGACACCTACGTCGCACCTGTTTTTCAGCGCCTCATGGTTGGCATTGCAACGGGTCTTGTCTCAGTGGGGCTCAGTGCCGTTCTGTATTACCTGCGCCGATCACGCGTTTGTGGACCGTGGTGCTGGTTGAGAAGGCCCGCAGATCCTCGTGGAACGGCGACTTGATGCAGGCGGGGTCGGTCTCCGCGGCATTGCCGGTGACGGCGAAGGCCTGGCAGCGGCAGCCGCCGAAATCGATGTCCTGGCGCGGGCACGCTTTGCAACGGTCCGACATCCAGTCCGTTCCGCGGTAGGCGTTGAAGCTGTCGGAGTGCTCCCAGATCGTTTGCAGCGGTTTCTCGCGCACGTTCTCGAAGGAAAGGCTTGTGATCGATTGCGCCGCATGACACGGCAGCATCGTGCCGTCAGGTGCGATCATGAAGGCGTCCTTCGCCCACCCGCCCATGCAGGGTTTAGGATAGTCGGCGTAGTAGTCGGGGGGCACAAAGTCGATGTTGAGCACACCTGTCAGCTCTTCCCGCACCCGGGTCACGAAGTCGATCTGCCGGGAGACCTGCTCGCGGTCGGGCAAGAGGGCCGCCTTGTTGAGCTCCGCCCAGCCGTAATACTGCACATTGGCAATCTCGAGACGCTCCGCATCAAGGTCGAGCGCGAGCTCCACGAACTTCGGAACCTCTTCGATATTGAGCCTGTGGATCGGCGCATTGATCGTCAGCGGCAGCCCAAGTTCGCGGGCCTGACGGGCCGCTGCACGCTTCTTTTCGAAGGCGTTCCTGTAATGCCCGATCCTGAACGTCGTCTCGTCGGTTGCCCCCTGAAAACTGATCTGGATATGGTCCAGTCCCGCGTCTTTCAGGGCCTGCAGACGCTCGGCAGAAAGTGTCACGGCCGCCGTGATCAGGTTGGTATAGACGCCGCCTTCCGCGAGGCGGGCGACAAGGTTTTCAAGATCCGGCCTGAGCGTCGGTTCGCCGCCTGAAAGATGCACCTGCAGGACGCCGAGATCGGCGGCCTGTCTGAAAACGTCGAGCCAGGTTGCCGTGTCCAGCTCCCGGTTGGCCTTCAGCAGTTCAAGCGGATTGGAACAATAACCGCATTGCAGCGGACACCGGTGCGTGAGTTCCGCAAGGAGTCCGAGAGGCATGTCGATCGTGTCGCTCATTGCGGAGCGCCATTCCCGCAAGCAGGTCTGACAAGCAGCCTGTCGCTCCAGTCCTGGAGAAACTCCAGGACGTCTGCCAGGATTTCCGAACAGGGCGCGCTGAATTCCTTCGACAAGGCCTCCGCGATCTCACCAATGGACCGTGTGCCGTCGCAGTTTTTCAGGATCACCACGCTTATATCGTCCGGCCACAGGATTTTCTCGGGCGCAAGCACCACCCAGCTATCGCGTTTTTCGTTGAAAACCAGGCGCACATGCGCAGGCAGTCTTGGAATGCTGTCTGCTTTCAGGATTATCCGTTTGCGTACCACCGTCACGGCCTGTCGCCACCCTTATTGTCTTTTGTCTTCCTCGCGCGGACGGAACGCGCCGGGCGGAATGCTGCCGGGCGAAACATAGGCGTGCTGAAGCGCGTCCAGCATCGCCCACAACAGGTCACACTTGGAAAGAAGGGCGTCGACCGCATCGGCCTGTTTGTCCGGTGTGTCCGCCCACGCAATGACGAGCGCCAGGGCATGTTCCGCATCTCGCGGTGCCTGTTTCAGCCGTGGCGTGAAATAGGCCAGCGTGTCCTCGGTGATGTAGTCGTAGCGGGCTAGCATCGCGGGCACGCGCTCGCCGATCGCCACCGGCGAGAACAGTTCCGTCAGGGAGGAGGCAACGGCGACAAGCAGGGACGAATTCGAAACAAGATCGAGATAGGCACCGACCGCGTATCGCGTTGCGGGCAGGGCAAACCTGCGCGAGCGCACCATGCCCGTGTCGAGCCCCAGCCCTTCCGCAAGCTTGAGCCAGCGCTTTATGCCACCGTCCTGTTCAAGGTCGTCATTGCCGTCGTGATCGACGATGCGCTTGATCCATTCCCGCCGGAACTCGGGATCGTCGGACCGGGACAGGATGATGCTGTCCTTCTTGGGAATGGCATCCTGGTAACAGAAACGATTGAGCGCCCAGGCCTGCATTTGCGCTTTGCTGAGCTCGCCCGCGTTCATCATTTTGTGGAACGGGTGATGGATATGGTAGCGGTCGAATCCGGCGGTGCGCAGGACCTCCGTCAGTTCGGCCGCAGAGAGCAGCCTGCCGTCTTTCCTGATGCGGTCCGCCGCCGATTCCGGGACGCCGCTGCCGATCGGCTCCGCGATCGCGGCAGGGTGAGAAACGGCAAGATCTGTCATAGCTCCAGCTCCATTCCGTCGAAGGCGACTTCCCAGCCTGCCGCAAGAACGGCTGACGTTTCGGCCGAACGCGGATCGAGGATCGGGTTGGTGTTGTTGATATGGATGAAGACACGGCGCTTCAGGTAGACATCGGCCAGGCCCGCCAGACTTCCCTCCGGTCCGCCGATGGCAAGATGCCCCATGCGCGCGCCGGTCTTCGAGCCAACGCCCGTGTTGGCCATTTCATCGTTCTCAAATACGGTCCCGTCGAACATCAGGCAGCCTCCGCCGGAGATCCGTTGCTTGAATGGGGCCTCGATTGCGGCACAGCCGGGGACGTAGAAGAGCGTCTTGTCCGCCGCGCCGATGTTGGCGGTCCTGCGGACGGCAAGTCCGATCGTGTCACCGCTTGACGTGCCGAAATCCGACTTTTCCGGGTCTTCAAGAAACAGCGCAACTTTTCCCGGGACGCTGAAGGTCTCGATGGAAAGGCCGAGAGGGCCATCGGGACCGTGAAGCTCCGTTTCTCCTTCAAGCGCCAGCTCGCGGCGCTCGACATGATCCGGGTTGAGCACCTGAAAAATGCTGTTCGAGGCCAGCGTCTCAAGAACCCGCCGCGTGGCGTAAAGGGTGAACGGCTCCCTTTCGCGCAGGGAAAGAAGACCCGCAATGTGATCGACGTCGGCATTCGTGAGAATGACGGCCCTGATCGGCGTTGAGCGCAGGGGTGCATCGGCGGCAGGCTGCAGGTCCGATGTTGCGGCGATTTGCTGGCGGATGTCCGGTGACGCATTGAAAACGGCCCAGTTCCGGCCATCGGCACTCGCAGCAATGCTGGACTGCGTTCTGGCTAGAAAACCGGGCCGGTTTTCACGAACTGCGCGGCTGAGAGGCGCATTACAATTCCATTGCGGGAAGCCGCCTCCGGCCGCCGCGCCCAGAACCCTGATTTTCATCGTGGCTCTTGCTTAGCCGTGACTTACTTGCGCTTGCAGGTGCCGATTTCGGCAGGCATGTAACGCGTGACTTCGAAGCCGGCTTCAGTGGCCTTCGTGGACGGCTTTTTCCAGGTTTTCATGTTTTTCCTCCTCTAAGCGATTTTCGCAAAAAAAGCCTAGCATGCCATCCGGGATATGTAACCGGTACTTTGGTGCCGGTATCGCTGCACAGATGTCAGGTGCGGTGAATCGTTCAGCAGACGATCAAATCCCTGAAAAGTAGCTATTGAAAAAGGCGACCACGTCTGATTGCATGGAGGTTGCGGGGACCTTCCGGATTCGGAGATACAAGTGAAACTTGTCTGGTACGCCGCGCTCGTGGTCATCGCAGTGCTTCTCACAGGAACCCTATACGTCACCAATCAGCTTTCCGAACGGATTGCACGCTTGGAAATACATGAAATCGATCAGCTGTCCGCGCGGGTCGGGAGGCTTGAATTGGTGAAGCGCACCGAAATCGCGGCCTTCGTCAAGGGTTTGTCCGTGCTGTGTGGCCATCAGGAGCTGAGCCAGGATCTGTTTGATTTTGATGCCGGCGAGGGCGCCGATCTTTACACGGCAAATCTGAACGGCGTTACTTTGGTAACGCGGCTCAAGGATTACGGGCTGAGGCCGGAAAGATCCTTCTGTGAGAACGAGTTGAGCCAGTTCATCTCGCAAAACGGCCTCTAGGGTACGGGCACTTAAATGAGGCGGAGGTGGTGTGAGGCGGATTGCTTCTCCTCAAGGAGCGGAAGCGCAGGAAATGTGGCTCATTTTCAAGCCTTCCGCGACGCCGGGGAGGCGCAATCCGGTCAAATCCGAAGGACATGGAAATGGCTTCACCCCGTGGCGTCAGCGTGCTTGACCGGGCAGGAAGCCTGCTCCGCACACGCTTCCTAACGGGATCTCGCCATTTCGCATGCCATTTCAGTCTCATTTATGGGTCCATCACCTAGTGTGATTTGGTAAACGAGGACGGGCCAAAGACCGGCCGGTCGCACCTGCGCCGGACAACACACTCGCGGTGGAACCAATTTGTGTGCAACTGCGGGCAGGCCAGGTTCTGACCCGTCTTGCCTGTTCCGGCGCGGCTTGTTCTCCTGTTTGCAGATCGGTCATTGCCGCTTCATAGGCCGGAGAGTGCATGATACTGCCCCGGGATACAGCTCTCCGGAAATCGTAGTGACAAGAAATAATCATATCTGACAGATATTTAGATTAATTTCTTTTTTCCGTTGGGGAGGGTGCAGGGTTGTCGCGGAGCTTCCGGCAAAAATTAGATTGAATTTTGTTTAAAATACGAATAACATATACGTGATAATTTTGCTTATGGGGGCGTGGGCTGAGTATCGATTGATTTTGCTTTTTCACGGGGCTTCGGCATATTTCGCCGATAGGTGAACCAACACTGAGTGATTAGAACGGTGTCAGCCGATCAAGGACTGTCACAGTAATACTGTGGCAAAGTCCCGAGTGCGCATGCTCAACTTAAGTATCATCTTAGCATGTCTTGCGTTCAGCAAAGGAAAATTATTTAAAATTTTGCTAATTTTATTGACGTTTGCTTAATTTTTACGCTAAACTAACCAAGCGTAAATTTTAGCGAATTTAGAGATTTGAAAGAAGGGGGTTTTTATGTTTGCTAAAAGTAAATATTTGAGGGGCTTGGCTGTGGGATTGTTCGCAGCTGGCGCCTCTTTGGTTGGAATGAAAGAGGCTAGCGCGCACGCGACCTCTATCGGCTATGCGAATGCCGGTCCGGGGATCGTCGCCGTTTGGCTTGGTACATATAACCACGGCACGAGCAGCCACCATCTTGAAGGTAGCATGAACCTGACAGGTGTGGACGTGATCTACAATCAGACCAACCCGTTCACGCTTGCTGCCGGTGTCGGTGGCGCGCTTTGGCAGGGTTATGCCGGGTATCAGGGTGCCGCGAAGCCGGCGGGCTTGGTCGATGGCACTACAAACTTCTACGGTTGTAACAGTACCGGCGCGCTTACAAACTCCTGTACCGGTAGTGCTTCAAGCTTCGGTCAGCCGGATCACTGGCAGGGTGCGTTGTTCGCGGGTCTGACACCGGGAACCTACCAGTTCAACTGGACGCCGATTGCCAATCCGACGGCGGAGTGGTCATTGTTGAATCCGAATATGAACGGCCAGTTCACGATTTCCGGGACTGTCATCAACCCGACGAACGTGCCGATCCCGGCAGCACTTCCGCTCCTGGGTGGTGCTCTGGGTGCGCTCGGTTTCTTTGGCTGGCGCAGAAGAAAAGCGTCCTGAACGCGTTGCCTATAGATCTCTGGAAAGCGGCCCTCGGGCCGCTTTCTTTTTGTGCGGCGGATCAAGCAGGGCCAATGTCTCTCGGACCGCCGCTGCATGTACGACTGTCCGTGTCGCCCACGTCGCCTAAGCGAACAGCTCGTCCCTGACCCGGTCCGCGTCGAGCTGTTCACCCAGCACGGTGAAGTCCGAAATGACCCCGTCGAAGTGATTGCCGGTCCATCCGATTTCACCGCTCGGGCTGCTCCAGCCGTTCGCACCGATCATCAGGTATTCCTCGTTGCCGAGCCAGTCGGACTCAAAGTCGTCGTCGCTGTCGACGGCGACCCCGTCGACATAAAGGACCGCGCCTTCTTCGCCGAACGTGAACGCGAAATCGTGTTCCTTGCCGACTTCGAAGACGTCTTCCGCCTTGAGCCATAGCGAACTTGTCTCATCCTGGAAGCGCACCTTGATGTCGCCTCCGTCGGTGACCCAGGCGGTGAGATGACCGCCGGTGACGTATCCGCTTGCATCCTTCGAAAACAGCGCATCGCAGCCGCTGACGGTATCGGCCCTGAAGGAAAATGCGATCGTTCCTTCAGGGATTTCCATTGTCTCGGAATGCTGTATCGCAATCTGGCCGTCGCGCGTGCCGTCCAGCACCATCTCCCCCGCGATGGCGAAGACGGGGGACATGCCTTCGGGCAGGGGCAGGTCGTCCTTGGTTGGGATGTCGTCGGGCGGTGCGATCTCGCCGCGGTCGGTTGCCATCTCGATGGGCTTGATGGCCTCGTCGATGTCGGCGATGGACTTGACGATGCCGTAGGCCGGTTTCGCCGAGGTGGAGATGTCGGAGAGCGTGATCAGGTCGCCATAGACGGTGACGGTTCCCAGTTCGTCATTCGCGTGGGCACCGCCGCCCGATCCCTGGTCGGAATAAAGGGAGATGACGGAGTGGTCGACGATGCCGTCATTGTTGCTGTCGCCATAGGTGATGGAGCTGATCTTGGTGGTGTGTCCCTCGATCAGGATGCTGTCGCCCTCTGCGCGGTTGAAGTCGGTGATGATGTCGTTGCCGATGACGCCGACCCAGTGGTCGTGGATGTTTTCGTTCTCTCCGGCCACGCCATGCCACCTTATTGTGCCGTCATCCTGTGTGTGTTCCTCGATGAAGCGGGCCTTGGCGTTGATGAGGGTCTGGAAGTAGAAGGTGTCTGCGCCCGCACCGCCTGTCATGACGTCGTCGGCATGAAGGGGCTGGTCGGGATAGAGCTTGCCGTTTGTGAGTTCTCCGAGCGGATCACCCTCGTCGCGGTCCGGGTCGTAGGCGACGTCGCCCTCGCGTCCGTCGGACTGGGAGATGAGCAGGTCGTTGCCGTCACCGCCGTTGAGGATGTCCTCGCCGTGTCCGCCGTCCAGGACGTCGTTGCCGTCACCGCCATTGAGAATGTCGTTGCCGTAGGAGCCCTGGAGGATGTCGTTGCCGCCGTTGCCGTTGACGGTGTCGTCGCCGAGGCCGGCATTGATGGCGTCGTCCTGATCGGTTCCCTCGATGGTCTCGCCCTGGTCGGTGCCTTCGGAATATGTTGCGCCGGAGGTCATCTCGCCCATGTGGTTGAAGCCGTAGGCCATGGCGAGCGCCTTGGCCTCGTCGGAGCCGTGATGGAGCTGCTGGAAGGCAGGCATCAGGTCGTCCTGGGCAAGGGCGGCCAGGGCATCGGCCTCGAATGCCGGGTCGACCTCGCCTGCCAGCGCTGCCATGGCCTCGCCCCCGACCTGTTCGTCGAAGACCATGACGTTTGAGATTGTGCCGTTGAACTGCTGGTGTGCGGTGTGGGCGTCATCGGATCGCCAGGCCCCGGAGGCGCCGACCAGGAAGGAGCGCTCGTTCATGTCCATGCCCTGCTTCATCTCCGGCTCGGCGGCCCAGAGCTGTCCGTTGACATAGACATTGAGCCCGTCCTCGCCGAAGGAGACGGCGAAGTGGTAGTCGGTGTCCTTCTCGATCATCAGGTCCGGGACCTTGAGATACTCGGTGCTGTCGTCTGTTTGCTGGCGCACGAGAATGCGCCCGTCCTTGAGCCAGACGGTGAGGTGCCCGCCGTCGTCATAGCCGCTGCCGTCCTTGGAAAACAGGGCCTGGCTGCCCCAGACATGATCGGCATTGAAGGTCAGCGCGATGGTGCCGGCCTCAAGCGACAGCGCTTGCGCATCGCCCGCATCCAGGTAGTCACCCTTCTCGCCGGAGAACTCCGTCGGTCCCGCGATGGCGAAGACGGGGGCCATGCCTTCGGGCAGGGGCAGGTCGTCCTTGGTTGGGATGTCGTCGGGCGGTGCGATCTCGCCGCGGTCGGTTCCCATCTCGATGGGCTTGATGGCCTCGTCGATGTCGGCGATGGACTTGACGATGCCGTAGGCCGGTTTTGCCGAGGTGGAGATGTCGGAGAGCGTGATCAGGTCGCCATAGACGGTGACGGTTCCCAGTTCGTCATTCGCGTGGGCACCGCCGCCCGATCCCTGGTCGGAATAAAGGGAGATGACGGAGTGGTCGACGATGCCGTCATTGTTGCTGTCGCCATAGGTGATGGAGCTGATCTTGGTGGTGTGTCCCTCGATCAGGATGCTGTCGCCCTCTGCGCGGTTGAAGTCGGTGATGATGTCGTTGCCGATGACGCCGACCCAGTGGTCGTGGATGTTTTCGTTCTCTCCGGCCACGCCATGCCACCTTATTGTGCCGTCATCCTGTGTGTGTTCCTCGATGAAGCGGGCCTTGGCGTTGATGAGGGTCTGGAAGTAGAAGGTGTCTGCGCCCGCACCGCCTGTCATGACGTCGTCGGCATGAAGGGGCTGGTCGGGATAGAGCTTGCCGTTTGTGAGTTCTCCGAGCGGATCACCCTCGTCGCGGTCCGGGTCGTAGGCGACGTCGCCCTCGCGTCCGTCGGACTGGGAGATGAGCAGGTCGTTGCCGTCACCGCCGTTGAGGATGTCCTCGCCGTGTCCGCCGTCCAGGACGTCGTTGCCGTCACCGCCATTGAGAATGTCGTTGCCGTAGGAGCCCTGGAGGATGTCGTTGCCGCCGTTGCCGTTGACGGTGTCGTCGCCGAGGCCGGCATTGATGGCGTCGTCCTGATCGGTTCCCTCGATGGTCTCGCCCTGGTCGGTGCCTTCGGAATATGTTGCGCCGGAGGTCATCTCGCCCATGTGGTTGAAGCCGTAGGCCATGGCGAGCGCCTTGGCCTCGTCGGAGCCGTGATGGAGCTGCTGGAAGGCAGGCATCAGGTCGTCCTGGGCAAGGGCGGCCAGGGCATCGGCCTCGAATGCCGGGTCGACCTCGCCTGCCAGCGCTGCCATGGCCTCGCCCCCGACCTGTTCGTCGAAGACCATGACGTTTGAGATTGTGCCGTTGAACTGCTGGTGTGCGGTGTGGGCGTCATCGGATCGCCAGGCCCCGGAGGCGCCGACCAGGAAGGAGCGCTCGTTCATGTCCATGCCCTGCTTCATCTCCGGCTCGGCGGCCCAGAGCTGTCCGTTGACATAGACATTGAGCCCGTCCTCGCCGAAGGAGACGGCGAAGTGGTAGTCGGTGTCCTTCTCGATCATCAGGTCCGGGACCTTGAGATACTCGGTGCTGTCGTCTGTTTGCTGGCGCACGAGAATGCGCCCGTCCTTGAGCCAGACGGTGAGGTGCCCGCCGTCGTCATAGCCGCTGCCGTCCTTGGAAAACAGGGCCTGGCTGCCCCAGACATGATCGGCGTTGAAGGTCAGCGCGATGGTGCCGGCCTCAAGCGACAGCGCTTGCGCATCGCCCGCATCCAGGTAGTCACCCTTCTCGCCGGAGAACTCCGTCGGTCCCGCGATGGCGAAGACGGGGGCCATGCCTTCGGGCAGGGGCAGGTCGTCCTTGGTTGGGATGTCGTCGGGCGGTGCGATCTCGCCGCGGTCGGTTGCCATCTCGATGGGCTTGATGGCCTCGTCGATGTCGGCGATGGACTTGACGATGCCGTAGGCCGGTTTCGCCGAGGTGGAGATGTCGGAGAGCGTGATCAGGTCGCCATAGACGGTGACGGTTCCCAGTTCGTCATTCGCGTGGGCACCGCCGCCCGATCCCTGGTCGGAATAAAGGGAGATGACGGAGTGGTCGACGATGCCGTCATTGTTGCTGTCGCCATAGGTGATGGAGCTGATCTTGGTGGTGTGTCCCTCGATCAGGATGCTGTCGCCCTCTGCGCGGTTGAAGTCGGTGATGATGTCGTTGCCGATGACGCCGACCCAGTGGTCGTGGATGTTTTCGTTCTCTCCGGCCACGCCATGCCACCTTATTGTGCCGTCATCCTGTGTGTGTTCCTCGATGAAGCGGGCCTTGGCGTTGATGAGGGTCTGGAAGTAGAAGGTGTCTGCGCCCGCACCGCCTGTCATGACGTCGTCGGCATGAAGGGGCTGGTCGGGATAGAGCTTGCCGTTTGTGAGTTCTCCGAGCGGATCACCCTCGTCGCGGTCCGGGTCGTAGGCGACGTCGCCCTCGCGTCCGTCGGACTGGGAGATGAGCAGGTCGTTGCCGTCACCGCCGTTGAGGATGTCCTCGCCGTGTCCGCCGTCCAGGACGTCGTTGCCGTCACCGCCATTGAGAATGTCGTTGCCGTAGGAGCCCTGGAGGATGTCGTTGCCGCCGTTGCCGTTGACGGTGTCGTCGCCGAGGCCGGCATTGATGGCGTCGTCCTGATCGGTTCCCTCGATGGTCTCGCCCTGGTCGGTGCCTTCGGAATATGTTGCGCCGGAGGTCAT
This sequence comes from Roseibium sp., assembly GCF_965232425.1. Lineage (GTDB taxonomy): Bacteria > Pseudomonadota > Alphaproteobacteria > Rhizobiales > Stappiaceae > Roseibium. Next base: position 440,630 of record NZ_OZ246971.1, on the reverse strand, counting down.
CTCGCCCATGTGGTTGAAGCCGTAGGCCATGGCGAGCGCCTTGGCCTCGTCGGAGCCGTGATGGAGCTGCTGGAAGGCAGGCATCAGGTCGTCCTGGGCAAGGGCGGCCAGGGCATCGGCCTCGAATGCCGGGTCGACCTCGCCTGCCAGCGCTGCCATGGCCTCGCCCCCGACCTGTTCGTCGAAGACCATGACGTTTGAGATTGTGCCGTTGAACTGCTGGTGTGCGGTGTGGGCGTCATCGGATCGCCAGGCCCCGGAGGCGCCGACCAGGAAGGAGCGCTCGTTCATGTCCATGCCCTGCTTCATCTCCGGCTCGGCGGCCCAGAGCTGTCCGTTGACATAGACATTGAGCCCGTCCTCGCCGAAGGAGACGGCGAAGTGGTAGTCGGTGTCCTTCTCGATCATCAGGTCCGGGACCTTGAGATACTCGGTGCTGTCGTCTGTTTGCTGGCGCACGAGAATGCGCCCGTCCTTGAGCCAGACGGTGAGGTGCCCGCCGTCGTCATAGCCGCTGCCGTCCTTGGAAAACAGGGCCTGGCTGCCCCAGACATGATCGGCATTGAAGGTCAGCGCGATGGTGCCGGCCTCAAGCGACAGCGCTTGCGCATCGCCCGCATCCAGGTAGTCACCCTTCTCGCCGGAGAACTCCGTCGGTCCCGCGATGGCGAAGACGGGGGCCATGCCTTCGGGCAGGGGCAGGTCGTCCTTGGTTGGGATGTCGTCGGGCGGTGCGATCTCGCCGCGGTCGGTTCCCATCTCGATGGGCTTGATGGCCTCGTCGATGTCGGCGATGGACTTGACGATGCCGTAGGCCGGTTTCGCCGAGGTGGAGATGTCGGAGAGCGTGATCAGGTCGCCATAGACGGTGACGGTTCCCAGTTCGTCATTCGCGTGGGCACCGCCGCCCGATCCCTGGTCGGAATAAAGGGAGATGACGGAGTGGTCGACGATGCCGTCATTGTTGCTGTCGCCATAGGTGATGGAGCTGATCTTGGTGGTGTGTCCCTCGATCAGGATGCTGTCGCCCTCTGCGCGGTTGAAGTCGGTGATGATGTCGTTGCCGATGACGCCGACCCAGTGGTCGTGGATGTTGGCGTTCTCTCCGGCCACGCCATGCCACCTTATTGTGCCGTCATCCTGTGTGTGTTCCTCGATGAAGCGGGCCTTGGCGTTGATGAGGGTCTGGAAGTAGAAGGTGTCTGCGCCCGCACCGCCTGTCATGACGTCGTCGGCATGAAGGGGCTGGTCGGGATAGAGCTTGCCGTTTGTGAGTTCTCCGAGCGGATCGCCCTCGTCGCGGTCCGGGTCGTAGGCGACGTCGCCCTCGCGTCCGTCGGACTGGGAGATGAGCAGGTCGTTGCCGTTACCGCCGTTGAGGATGTCCTCGCCGTGTCCGCCGTCCAGGACGTCGTTGCCGTCGCCGCCATTGAGAATGTCGTTGCCGTAGGAGCCCTGGAGGATGTCGTTGCCGCCGTTGCCGTTGACGGTGTCGTCGCCGAGGCCGGCATTGATGGCGTCGTCCTGATCGGTTCCCTCGATGGTCTCGCCCTGGTCGGTGCCTTCCTGGTAGGCGGCGCCGGAGGTCATCTCGCCCATGTGGTTGAAGCCGTAGGCCATGGCGAGCGCCTTGGCCTCGTCGGAGCCGTGATGGAGCTGCTGGAAGGCAGGCATCAGGTCGTCCTGGGCAAGGGCGGCCAGGGCATCGGCCTCGAATGCCGGGTCGACCTCGCCTGCCAGCGCTGCCATGGCCTCGCCCCCGACCTGTTCGTCGAAGACCATGACGTTTGAGATTGTGCCGTTGAACTGCTGGTGTGCGGTGTGGGCGTCATCGGATCGCCAGGCCCCGGAGGCGCCGACCAGGAAGGAGCGCTCGTTCATGTCCATGCCCTGCTTCATCTCCGGCTCGGCGGCCCAGAGCTGTCCGTTGACATAGACATTGAGCCCGCCCTCGCCGAAGGAGACGGCGAAGTGGTAGTCGGTGTCCTTCTCGATCATCAGGTCCGGGACCTTGAGATACTCGGTGCTGTCGTCGGTTTGCTGGCGCACGATGATGCGCCCGTCCTTGAGCCAGACGGTCAGATGCCCGCCGTCGTCATAGCCGCTGCCGTCCTTGGAAAACAGGGCCTGGCTGCCCCAGACATGATCGGCATTGAAGGTCAGGGCGATGGTGCCGGCCTCAAGCGACAGCGCTTGCGCATCGCCCGCATCCAGGTAGTCACCCTTCTCGCCGGAGAACTCCGTTGCGCCTTCAAGAGCGAAGACGGGAGACGGGACTGTGGTCGATCTTGTCGTTGGCATGCTTGGCTCCCCTGATCAGGCAAAAAAGGCCCGTTTTGCCGAAGTGTGCCTCGGCATTTTTGGCGATTGTGTCCAAGCGATTTGTTGGGTGATTTGTTCTTGTGCGCTTAATGTATTCGCGACAATTTGACAAAAAATCAGGTCAAATAAGGCAAAAAAGATACAATAATTTGAAAAAAATCTGTCTCAAGTAACGCAAGTAAAAGCGTCGATTTGTCAAAAATCATGAAGGCATTGGAATTAATGTGAAAAATGACGATGAGACTTCATCCTCATCGCTGCCCGGAGGGCCATTATTATTTAATTTTCGCTTAAACTTCAGGCGGCTCGGACCTGACATTCCGTAAGTCTTTTTTCAGGCTCTTTTCTATTAAATTTATCAATCAAAATTTAGCTTGGTTGTAGGCGGGTTGCATTTCGCAGAGCATCGCGGGTTCTGCGTTCCAGACGCGCAGCATGACACCGGATACAACTGAGCGGCGAACAGGGCCGCGTTTGGCCTGCAAATGAATCGCATGTGCCATGCGTTGAATATGCAACTGCCTGCGAAACGCTCCGTGTCCGGACCGGTTTCGCAGGCAGTCGGTTTCATTCGCCTCGTGGCAGGGGTCTTTGATCTCCCCGCGCCCGAGGATCAGGTGCCTCAGCCGCCGAGCTTCACCCAGGCGGCGTTTCTCGCGGAGGACCTGACGCACGCATCGACGAATTGAACACCGACAAGTCCGTCGCTGATGCCCGGCACGAGCGAGTCCTGGTTATTGCCGGCCTGGTGCGCCCGGATCACATCCGCGGCGTCCTTGTAGAGATTTGCGAAGCCTTCCAGGTAACCTTCCGGGTGGCCCGGAGGGATGCGCGTTGCCGGGGCGATGCTGTCCAGCATGCCGGCGCCTCCACGCGTGATGATGCGCTTCGGTTCGCCGAAGGGCGTGACATGAAGGTAGTTCGGGTTCTCCTGGTGCCACTCGAGGCCGCCCTTGTCGCCATAGATACGGATCTTGAGATTGTTCTCGTTGCCCGGCGCGACCTGGGAACACCAGAGCATGCCGCGCGTACCGCTGGCGTAGCGCAGCATGACGTGACCGTTGTCGTCGACCTGCCGTCCGGGCACGAAGGATTGCAGGTCGGCTGCAAGGCTTTCGGCGGACTGGCCGGTGATGAAACAGGCGAGATTGTAGGCATGAGTACCGATATCGCCGGTCGATCCCCCGGCACCCGACCTGGCGGGATCGGTGCGCCAGTCCGCCTGCTTGTTGTTCTGCTCGACGGTCAGCCAGTCCTGCGGATACTCGACCTGGATCACACGGATGGCGCCGAGATCGCCATTTTGAACCATTTCGCGCGCCTGCCGCACCATCGGGTAGCCGGTGTAGTTATGCGTCAGGAAGAACAACGCATCTGAGCTTTCGGCCGCTTTGACCAGTTTCCTGGCGTCGGCCAATGTCGATGTCAGCGGCTTGTCGCAGATTACGTGGATGCCGCGTTTGAGAAACGCCTTTGCCGCCGGATAGTGGACATGGTTGGGCGTGACGATGGCGACCGCTTCGATGCCGTCTTTCAGACGCGCCTCGCGCTTGGCCATTGCCTCGAAATCGGTGTAGATCCGGTCCTGCTTCAGCCCGAGTGCCTGGCCCGATTCCAGGGCCTTTTCCGGCGTCGAGGAGAGCGCACCGGCAACCAGTTCGTAGCGTCCGTCGATCCTCGACGCGATGCGGTGAACCGCGCCGATAAAGGCATCCTTGCCGCCCCCGACCATGCCGAGCCGGATTGGTTTCGACTGCGGATTGTCTTTTCCTTCTATCGCCATTCTGCTCCTCCTGTTTGCCCTTCATGTGCGCGGGCAGTCGCTCTGTAATCGATTACATTTCTATAGAGAAACCTCTTGCCAGGCAATCGCTCAAGAGGCTGCAAAAGGGCCCGGCCCGCCGTGACGGGTCGTGGCGTTTTTCGTGTCCGGTCTTCAAGGGTATCAAAGTTTCACCTTTGGCGCTGAGTGGGCCGGGCCTAGCCTATACCCAGCATTTTCCTGTTGGCTGCATCATCGGTACCGCCATCTGCGAAATCGTCAAAGGCTTTTTCCGTCACTCTGATGATGTGATCCCGGACAAAGGCCGCGCCCTCGCGGGCTCCGTCCTCGGGGTGTTTCAGACAGCACTCCCACTCGACAACGGCCCAGCCGTCGAAATCGTTCGCCGCCATCTTGGAGAAAACCGCGCCGAAGTCGACCTGTCCGTCTCCAAGCGAACGGAACCGGCCGGCGCGGTCCACCCAGGACGCGTAGCCGCCGTAGACGCCCTGGCGGCCCGTCGGGTTGAACTCGGCATCCTTGACGTGGAACATGCCGATCCTGTCCTTGTAGATGTCGAGATTGTCGAGATAGTCGAGGCACTGAAGAACGTAGTGCGACGGATCGTAGAGCATCTTGCAGCGCGGATGCGCATCGACGCAGTCGAGGAACATCTCGAAAGTGACGCCGTCATGCAGGTCTTCCCCCGGATGGATCTCGTAGCAGACATCGACACCCATCTCGTCCGCATAGTCGAGGATCGGACGCCAGCGCTTGGCCAGTTCGTCAAACGCCGTTTCGACAAGTCCGGCCGGCCGTTGCGGCCACGGATAGAGATAGGGCCAGGCGAGGGCGCCGGAGAAGGTTGCATGCGCACCGATGCCGAGGTTCCGGCTCGCAGCCAGCGCCAGTTTGACCTGATCCACGGCCCAGGCCTGCCGGGCAGAAGGGTTGCCGCGGACTTTCGGCGCGGCAAAGCCGTCAAACGCAGTGTCATAGGCCGGATGCACGGCGACCAGTTGCCCTTGAAGATGGGTCGAGAGTTCGGTGATCTCGACGCCGTTCTCCCTGGCGCGCCCGGCAAGATCCTCGCAATAGGACATGGAACTGGCGGCTTTGGAGAGATCGATCAGGCGGCTGTCCCAACTCGGTATCTGTACGCCGGCATAGCCGCAATCGGCGGCCCATTTCGTGATGCTGTCCCAGGAATTGAACGGAGCGTCGTCACCGGCGAACTGGGCAAGGAAAAGGGCAGGGCCCTTGATGGTCTTCATGATGGTCTCCCGATTCCGGCAGGCTGATTGAAAAAGGGCCGGGATCCCATCGCGAAAGACCCCGGCCAGGTAGGTGCGTGACAGTGCTTAGAACGGAGAGTCCGGGAAGTAGTAGCTCTCGGCATTGTCGCGTGTGATCAAGGTGGCGCCGAGGATATAGCGTCCTGCGACCGGTCCGTTCGACTTGACCGCATTGACCGTCGCGTCCATGGCGGTCGCGATCATTGCGGGCGGATAAAGCACGTTGACCGGGATCAGTTCATCGCCATCCATGATGCCCTTGATGATCTCTTTCATGCCTGCGCCGCCGACGACGAACATGCCGTTGCCGTCCCGGCCGGCCTGCTTGAGGGCGGCCACGACACCGATTGCGATGTCATCGTCCTGCGCCCACACGGCATCGATGTCGGGAAAGCGCGAGAGGAAATCCTGCATGACCTCGAAGCCGTCGTCGCGGTTCCAGTTGGCATGCTTGTGATCCAGCACATTGATCCCCGAACCTTCGATCTCGGCCATGAACGCGTCGAAGCGTTCATTGTCGATGACGGTCGGAATGCCGCGCAGGACGACTATGTTGTCGCCGTCCTTGAGGCGGCCCTTCATGTACTGCGCCGAAACGCGGCCGAGTTCCGGGTTGTTTCCGGCAACATAGAGATCCTCGATACCGGGCTGGCTGAGGCCCCGGTCCACGACGGTGATCCAGGCTCCCGATTTCTTCACGTTGAGAACGGGATCGGTCAGGGGCTCGGATTCGAACGGCAAAACGACAAGGGCGTCGATCTGGTGAACGGACACGAGATCCTCAAGGGCGCTTGCCTGAGCGCCCGGATCGGGCGAGTTGACCAGGATCAGATCCACATCCGGGTGAAGCGCCTCAAGGCGTTTTTCAGCCTGCTCGGCGTGCCAGTTCATGCCGGCTGCCCAGGCGTGGGTCGGCGTCGGATAGCTGACGCCGATCTTGATCTTGTCTTCGGCGGCGGCCGGGCCGGCAAAGGCCAGCATGCTTGTGACCGCCATCATTCCGAGTGTTGTTTTCCAGAGCATTGTTTCCTCCTCAATTGCTTCCGTTCGGACGCACCTCTCCCGTCCGGTGCGAACCGGTTCCGTGCAGGGGACGGGCCCCGATGGGTTGAAATCAGAACGTCAGGTTTTGGTTTTCTTGCCGAATTTCCAGTCACTTCGCTGCAGGAGAACCGCGACGATGATGATCAGGCCCTGCATCGTTCCGTTGAGATAGTTCGAGATCATGTCGGTGAAGTTCAGGATGTTGCCGATGGTCGTGAGAATGAGCGCACCCAGGATCGTGCCGCCGATCCGGCCATAGCCGCCTTTCAGAACGGTGCCGCCGATGATCACGGCCGCGATTGCCTCCAGTTCCCACAGAACGCCGGTGGATGCGGAGGCCGATCCGAGCCGTGGCACGTAGATGATCGTCGCGAAGGAGACGCACAGGCCCTGGATGATGTAGGTCAGCGTTTTCACGCGGTCGACATTGATGGCCGAGTATTTGGCGACCGCCTCGTTGGAGCCGATCGCGGTGCAGTACCGTCCGAACGCGGTCCGGTTCAGGAGCAGCCAGCCGCAGATGGCGACGCCAATGAACACCCAGACCGGGAAGGGCAGTCCCAGAAAGCTGTCGTAATAGACCGGGCGGTAGGTTCCGCGGATGTCGAAGTTGAGCGACAGGGTTCCCCCGTCGGCGAAATAGGTCACCAGCGAGCGGTAGATGCCCATCGTGCCGAGCGTCACGATGAAGGCCTCGATCTTGCCTTTCGTCGTCAACGCTCCGTTGATCCAGCCGGCGCCGATGCCGAGCAGGATCGCCAGCCCGCATCCGAGCAGGACCGTCGGAACGCCTGTTCCGAGCGTTTCCACCGCGTTGTTCATGACGATGATCATGACACCCGATATGGCTGCCGCCATCGAGCCGACGGACAGGTCGATGCCGCCTGCCGTGATGACGAAGGTCGCGCCGACCGCGATGATGCCGATAAAGGCCGAACGTGTAAGCAGGTTGGTCAGGTTGCCCTCGCTCGCGAAGGCCGGGTTGAGCAGGTATCCGATCACGCACAGCAGCAGCAGGGCGAGGGCAGGGCCGAGTGTCTTGAAGTCGACGGCAACCTTCCTGGCGGCCTTTGCGTTTCCGTCTTCAGATGCGGTCATCATGGTCAATGGAGGTCCTCCCGTTTCAGCCCGGCGGCGTAGCGCATGATTTCGTTTTCGTTGATGTGATCGCCGGTCAGGACACCGGCAATCCGGCCCTCGCGCATCACGGCGACCCGGTGGCAGATGCCAATGATCTCCGGCATTTCCGACGAGATCACCACGACGGACACGCCTTCGGCGGCAAGCGCGGCAATAAAATGGTAGATCTGCTGCTTGGTGCCGACATCGATGCCCCGCGTCGGCTCGTCGATGATGACGATCTTCGGATCGCATTCCATGATCTTGGCAAGCAGCAGTTTCTGCTGGTTGCCGCCGGAGAGCTTGCCGACGGTCACGTTCGGATCGCGCGCACGCACATCGAAGCGGCGAATGGCGCGTTCAAGGGCCTTTTCTTCCGCCTTCCGGTTCACGGCAAGGGTCTTCACGAATTTCGGCAAGGCGAACAGTGTGAGGTTCGGCTGCATTTTCTTGTCGAGCAGCAGCCCCTTTTCCTTCCTGTCCTTGGTCAGGTAGGCGAGACCCGCGTCCCGGGCCTGGGCAACGCTCATGGCGCCGGCCTCGCGTCCGTAAAGGCTGACCGTGCCGCTTTCGATCGGCGCGAGCCCGCAAATCGCTTCAAAGACGGCGGTGCGTCCGGAGCCGATCAGGCCGGAGAATCCGAGGATCTCGCCCTTGCGCAGGCCGAAACTGACATCGTGGACGCCGGGCGCCTTCAGGTTCGTGACCTCAAGGACCAGGTCGGCATCCACATCCGCCTCGTGCATGGGCGGATAGAGATCGGACAATTCGCGCCCGACCATCATCTGGGCCATGGTATCCGGAGTCAGGTCACCGGACGGGCGCGTGTCGATCCACTGCCCGTCCCTCAGGATCGTGATCCTGTCGGCGATCGCCTTCACTTCATTGAGTTTGTGGGAAACGAACACGATGCCGACACCGCCGGCTTTCAGCTTCTCCACCTGCCGGAAAAACACGTCGGTTTCTTCCTCGGTGAGCACGGCGGTCGGCTCGTCCATGATCAGGATACGCGCATTCCGGCTGACGGCCTTCACGATTTCGACCATCTGCTTCTGCGCGATCGTCAGGTCGGAGATCCGGTCCGCGGGCGAGATGTCGAGACCGATCTCGTCCAGGTATTTCTGCACGGTCCGGCGCATGCCGGCGCGGTCCAGAAAACCGCGCGAACGGGTCTCTCTTCCCAGAAAGACGTTTTCCTCGACCGTCATCTGTTCGGCAAGGTTGAGTTCCTGGTGAATGAGAACGATGCCGAGTTTTTCCGCGCCGCCATTCGGCGGCAGGTCGGTGGTCTTTCCGTCCAGCCGGATCTGGCCGGATGTCGGATCGTGGAACCCGGAGAGGATTTTCATCAGGGTGGATTTTCCGGCGCCGTTCTCGCCGATCAGCGCGTGCACTTCGCCGGCGCGGACATCCATGCTCACGCTGAACAGAACCGGTACGGGCCCGAATGACTTGCTGATATTGACAGCTTCAATCACCGCCGCCGAAGCGGACGTCGCGACATCCATCTGAAGATCCTCCCACGCGCCGCTGATATTGTTTCACACTGGCGCAATGATTCTTATGTAAACGTTTTCACAGTTGATGTAAACCTTTACATTCGCATTTGTAAACCTTTTCATGAATCAGTTCAGGCTATATACAGCAATGAGTACGTTGAATTTCATGCACTTATCGATGTGCAAAGAGCAACGCGGCAGGGATCGTTGAATGAGCGAACCGGTGGACCGTCCGGCGACAATTGAAGATGTTGCAAAGCTTGCGGGTGTCTCCATCGCAACTGTGAGCCGCGCGTTGCGGTCACCGGAAAAGGTTGCCGAGAGCACGCGCAAGAAGGTCACCGCCGCCATTGCGCGCACCGGCTACACCGCAAACGCGATGGCGCAGAACCTGCGCATGCAGCGGTCCAAGATGGTGTTGGTGCTTGCGTCCTCGATTGCCGATCCGAATTTCGCCGGCATCCTGACTGGTCTGGAAAAGGCGGCCAACGACCGCGGCTACGGCGTCCTCATCGGCAATACCGAGGGAACCACGGGTCTGGAACAGAATTACCTGCGCTTTCTGTCGACAGGCATGGCCGACGGACTTGTGCTCCTGACCGGTCACATTCCGGTCGCCGGCGAGCCGAAAACACCTTTGACGACACTGCCGCCGATCGTTGCCACGGAGCGGCCGGTCAACACCTCCGAGATCAGTTATGTCGGTGTGGACGATGTGGCCGCCTCCAAGATGGCAACGGAGTACCTGATCTCGCTCGGCCATCGCAGGATCACCTTCATCTCCGGCGGACGTGCCGATATCCGCAGCGATCTGAGGCACGAGGGCTATTGCCAGGGATTGAAGGAATCGCCCGAAGCCCTGCGTGACTGGCGCGTCGAGGGAGACGGCACGAGCGAAAGCGGCCGTGCGGCCGTCGAAAGGCTGTTCATCAAGGATGACCTGCCGACCGCGTTCTTCTGCTTCAACGACAACACGGCCATCGGCGTTATCTCGGCGTTGCAGCTGCGCGGTTACCGGGTCCCGGAGGACTTTTCCGTTCTGGGCTTTGACGACATTCCTTTCGCCAGCAATTTTTCGCCGGCGCTGACGACGATCCGCCAGCCGCGCCACCACATCGGCGAAAAGGCGATGAACATTCTGCTCGACCGCCTGGCGAACCGGTCGCTCGAGACGCGTTCGCAGCTTCTGCACGGCGATCTGATCGTGCGCGAAAGCTGCGCGGGCGTTGCCAGAAAACGGAGCTGAACGCGCGACTACGCGCTGGCGCTGCTGCGCGCCGCCGATGTGTCCTGAATGGTCGCGAGGATCTGCTCCGTCACCGCGCGTGTACCCATGTCGCCGCCGAATTCCATCGGTCTCAGGGCATTTTGCGCAAACCCTGTGTCCACGGCTGCGTTGATCAGATCCGCCGCGTCTGCAAGGCCGGGGTCGTCGAGTTTCTCCGACAGGTAGTCCAGCATCAGGGCGCCGCTGAGAATGGCGGCGAGCGGGTTGGCCTTGTCCTGGCCCATGATGTCGGGTGCGCTGCCATGTGCGGGCTGGAACAGGCCGACCTGATCGCCGATCTCCGCACAGGCGGCCATGCCCATGCCGCCGACCAGCCCGCCGGCCAGGTCCGACAGGATGTCGCCGAACATGTTCTCGGTCACCAGTACGTCGAATTCCCAGGGCTTGCGCACGAGATCGAGCGCCTGCGCATCGACATAGTTGTAACCCACGTCTACGTCCGGGTGCCTTGCTTTCACCTCGTCAAAGAGCTGCCGGAAGAAAGCGAGGGAGGTGAAGACATTGGCCTTGTCGACGCAGGTCAGTTTGCCGGAACTGCCGCGTTCGCGCCGCTTGCGGGCGAGGTTGAAGGCAAACTCATGCAGCTTCGTCGTGGTCTTGCGGGTGATCCTCAGAATGTCCTGAACCTCGTCGTCATTGACGACAAGACTGCGATTGTGGGTGGCTGCGGAGTAAAACAGACCTTCCGTCGACTCCCTCAGGATGACGAGATCGATGTCGGATGCACGCGGGTCTGCCAGCCGTTGCGGTGCGTTGGGATAGGCCTTGACCGGCCGGACGCCGGCATAAAGGCCGAAAGCGTCGCGCAGCCTGAGATGGGGCGAAATCTCCGTGCCGTCCGCATGCCTTATCGACGGCAGGCCGATCGCGCCGAGAAAGATTGCGTCGGCTTCCTCGGCGCGTTTTTCGCCGTCGGCTTCGATATCGCTTCCCGTATCCCTGAAGTAGCCGGCACCTGCATGAATCTCGTCATAGGACGGTTTGGCGTGTCCCGTTTTGTGAAGCGCGGACTCCACCACGGCCATGGTCGCTTCGGAAACGTCCACGCCGATACCGTCGCCTTTGATCAGGGCAATTCTCATTCTTTTGTCCTCACGTCCATTCAACGTCAAACTGCTTCACGACCATATCTATCTGGTCCTCATTCAGCGCGGTAGCATTTGCGCCGCGCAACAGCAACGCGAGTTTAGCAGTCGCTTCCAGCTCTTCCATCGCGTAAACGGCCGCCTGAAGGTCCTTCCCCGCAACAACCGGCCCGTGATTTGCCAAGAGCACGGCGGACCGTTTTCCGGCGAGACCGCGGACCGCATCACCCATCGCCGGATCACCTGGTACGAAAAACGGAAGCAAGCGGACCTTTCCGAGCAGCATGATTCCGTAGGCGGTCAGGGGAGGCAGCACATTGTCCGGGTCGATTTCAGGCAGAAGCGACAATGCGACCGAATGACAGGAATGCAGATGCACCACGGCCCCGGTCCGGTGCCGCGTTTCATAAAACGCTGCATGCAGCGGTATTTCCTTGGTCGGCTTGTCCCCGGAAATGAGCGCGCCTTTTTCCGACAGATGGCTGATGCGGGCCGGATCGAGAAACCCCATGGAAGAACCTGTCGGCGTCACCAGGAGGCTGCCGTCGGAAAGTCTCGCCGATATGTTGCCTGTCGAGCCGTGCGTCAGGCCCCGGTCGAACATGGACTTTGCGTATGTCGCGATCTGTTCCCGTGTCCGTGCGATTTCGCTCACGAAGCCTCTCCCAGAACCGAGAGCGCTTCGCGGAAAAAGTCCGGGCCTCCGAAATTGCCCGATTTGAGCGCCAGCAGAAGGTCGCTTTCGGCAACCTTGAGCGCAGGAACGCCCGCCGCGATACGCGGACCGACTTCAAGCGATTGCGCAGACACGCCGGATACCACAGCGCCGGAGGTTTCGCCGCCGGCGACGACGATCCGCGTCACACCGGACTGCGAAAGAGCCGCGGCAAGATTTGCAAACAGCCGTTCAACGGCTTGAGAGCTCTTTTCCTTGCCGTATTTCTGCTGCGCGGCAGCAACGGTTTCCGGCTCGGCGGACGAATAGAGCAGGGGGGGCTGTTCCTGTTGCAGGGTCCATTCGACGAGCTCTTGAAGGGACAGCCTGTTTTCCATGATGTCGGAGACAGCCAGTTCCCGGCTCGGGGCCTTGGCCTTGAAGGTTTCGACCTGTTCGCGCGTCGCAACCGAGCAGGAACCGGAAAGGACGATTGCCTTGCCGCGATGCCCCTGCCACGCGGTATCTCCGGGTGTTGCTCCGAAATTGCCGGGTAGTCCGAGAGCGATGCCCGAACCGCCGACAACCAGTTTCCTGTTTTTCGCGGCGCGTCCGATCGCGAACAGGTCCTCATTCGTGATCGCGTCGGCGATGACCATGGATTTGTCCGCTGCTGGATCGGAAGACGCGTCTTCACCTTCGTGGAGACCGGACAGCGACAGGTGCGAGACAGGCCAGTCCGTCTGCCGGGACAGAACCCGGCGAAGATCGGGATCGCGCATGGGCGTGAGCGGATGGTTCTGCATGCCGCTTTCGCTCAGCAGCGTGTCCTTGACGAACAGGTGCCCCTGGTAAACCGTCCGTCCGTTTTCCGGGAACGCCGGGCAGACCAGAACCCGGGTCTCGCCGAGACGCTTGGCAAGCGCGGCGGCGACGGTGCCGATATTGCCCTCGTCCGTGGAATCGAAGGTCGAGCAGACCTTGAACACGATTTGCGTGCAGCCCTGGGCGAGAAGCCAGTCGCAGGCTGCCAGTGAGCCTTTCACGGCTTCGGCGGCCGGGATCGTTCGTGACTTCAGTCCGACAACTCCGGCCGCTATGTCGCCGTCCGGCGCACGCTTCGGGACGCCAACGAACTGGGCCGTCCGCAGGCCGCCCTCCGAAAGCGTCAGTGCAATGTCGGATGCGCCGGTAAAATCGTCTGCGATCACGCCGAGCTTCATGGCTTGATCCATTTTTGCGGGCCGGCGTCGAGACGGATGACATGATCCGGTCCATGTGCGGGGAAGAGATCGCGCACCAGCGGATCGTGCCCCGGCACGACGAGCCTGTCGGAACTCGCCAGCTTGCGAATGGTCTGGAAGCCTTCCAGCATGTCGTCCAGATCGACCACGATCGGGAACGGTTTGGCTTCCAGGAAGTTCTCGTAATAGTGCGAGGTGTCCGACGCCAGGCACATCCAGCCGGCCTGCGTCAGCACGCGCACGGCCTGGAGCCCCTTGCTGTGGCCGCCCGTGTGATGAACGGTGACGCCTTCGCGGACTTCACCTTCGCCTTCATGAAAGACGACACGCCCGGAATAGAGCCGCTTGACGGCTTCGCAGACGTGGTCGACCGTGAACGGCGCCTGCAGGGTGCCGTGGCACATGCACGGGCCGGTCGCGTAGGCCATTTCCGCCGCCTGCAGGTGGATGGTGGCGTTTGGAAAGTGTTTCAGACCGCCGGCGTGGTCGTAATGGAGATGGGTCACGATGATGGTTGAGACCGCTTCGGGATCGATCCCGAGCGGCGCCAGCGCCTCAACGGGGTTCAGCCGGACCGGACGGCCGCGCCGGTCTCCCTCGTCCTGGTCGTAACCGGTGTCCACGAGGATGATCTCGTTGACCCGCCGGAGCACCCAGATGAAGTAGTCCATGTCATGCGGCAGGTGATGGTCGTCATCAAAAAGAAAACTGTCCTTCCGCGTCCGTTCATTCCGGTCGGCATATTTGACGGCAAAAACTTCCCAGGGTGTCATGAACTCACCTTCGAATAGGTCGCGACCGACTTGTCCGTGATCATCGTTGAAACCTGCGCATCGAAGGCAAGAAAATGCGGCGTCTTCAGATGAACCTGAAAGGCTTCGGCGTCGTCGTAGATCTCGTAGAGAAAAACCTCGCCGGGCCTGCCCGGATCGGTACAGACATCGAACTGGTGGCAACCGGGCTCTTCCCGGAGAGACGCTTTTGCGTTGTCGAGCATCAGGTTCATGAACGTCTCGAACATCCCGTCCCTGATTTCGAATCGGACTGTGACTGCAAACACCTGTCTTTCCTCCCTATCGGAACAAGTAGACCATACCCATCGACACGAAGGGAAGGTAGGTGACAGCGAGAAGGGCAGCGATCGCCGCCAGGTAAAGATGCGCCATGTTGCGGGCGATCGACAGGACGCCGACCCCGGAGATCCTCGAGGCGACATAAAGTGTCGCGCCGACAGGCGGGGTAAACAGGCCGACGGCCACGTTGCAGGTCATGATCACGCCGAGATGGACCGGGTCGACCCCGAACGCCTTGGCTGTCGGCAGGAACAGCGGCGCGGTCAGCAGGATGGCGGGCACCGGGTCCAGCACCAGGCCGAGAACCAAGAGGACAATGTTGACCAGGAGCAGGAACATCCACGGGCCGCTGGAAAAGTCCTGGACAAATCCCACCAGGATCTGCGGCATCTGTTCCAGCGTGATCAGCCAGCCGAGGACGGTTGTCGCGCCGATCACGACCATGACGACGGAACTGGTCACGAAGGAATCGACCAGCAGCCTGGGCAGATCCTTCAGCTTGAAGTCCCGGTAGACGACGGTGGTGACGAACAGGCCGTAGACAACGGCAAGCGCCGCGGCTTCTGTGGGTGTCACCCATCCGGTGAAGATGCCGCCTAGGATCAGCACCGGCATGAAAAGGGCCGGGGCCGTGCCGATGAACGAGCTCGTCAGCTCCTGCAAGGTGGTGGTGCGTCCGCCCGGATCGCATTTGCTGGTCTTGCCGACATAGTAGCAGACCGCCATGAACATGGCGCCGAACAGGATGCCGGGGACCATGCCGGCCAGAAACAGGTCCGCGACCGAGACATTTCCGACAAAACCGTAGATCAGCATCGGGATCGAGGGTGGGATAATGATACCGATGGTGCCGGCTGCCGCGACAAGCCCGGCCGCGAATGCGGTGTTGTAGCCTTCCCGCGACATGTTCTTGATCATGACCGATCCGATCGCGGCGCTGTCCGCGATCGCCGATCCTGAAATGCCGCCGAAGATCATTGATGCGCCGACGACGACCATTCCGAGCCCGCCTGCCATGAAGCCGAAGGCGGCACGGGCGAAGCCGATGATGCGCAGTCCGACACCGCCCCGGCTCATCATTTCGCCCGCGACGATGAACAGCGGTATGGCGAGGAAGTGGTTCGGTTCGACACCGCCGATGAAGTTCAGGAACAGCGCCTGCAGCGGATAGCCGAGATCGAACACGATGATGGGCAGAACGGCCGTGATCAGGATGGCCCAGACCAGGGGAATACCGAGAAAAACCGTCGTCAGGAAAACGGCAACGACAAACAGCAGGATCATAGCAGCGCCTCGCCACCGTCAGAATGGGTTGCATGGGGAACGACGGGATTGCGAATGTCGAACACCATGTTGAAGAGATGGAAAATCAGCGTGAGGGCCATGCCGACCGGCATGGACGCGTACAGGAGCCCGACCGGCCAGTAGAGGACCGTCGTCTTCTGCGCCCAGGTATGAACCGAGATGTTGTATCCGGTGTAGATCAGGCTCATGAGCAGGACGGCGATGATGACATCGATGGCGATCGAAAGCACGCGCTGGCCGCGATGGGGCATCAACCGTTCGACGATTTCGGTCACGCGCATATGCGCCCCTCTCGCAACGGCTGCGGCGCAACCGATGAACGTGCTCCAGAGCAACAGGAAGCTGGTGACCTCGAGCGACCAGGCCAGATCGAAGCCGGCAAAACCGCGCAGCGATGCGTTGCAGAAAACCAGCGTGACGATGGAAAACCCGCCCAGCATGAGGCAAACGTCCACCAGATGGCTGAGCCAGCGCAGCACAGCCGGATAATGATCTCGGTAATCCAAGGGATTTCTCTTTTTCGAAAAGAGCCGGAACCGATCCGGTTCCGGCCAGTCAATCCGTCAGGTCATGCCTGCACGCCGTTGCAGCCCGGCGTGCAGGGGATGACCTTCCTGCTTGGTCAGTTCTGAGCCGGAAGCGCTTCCCTGATGGCCGCGGCATCGGAAAGGATGTTGTCGACGGCTTCTGCTCCATAGACGTCCTTCGCCTTTGCATAGACCGGCTGGACGGCATCGCGGAACGGGCCGATCTCCGGCACGCTGACCTTGGCGCCTTCCTCGGTCATCTGCGTCAGCTGGCTGTCGACCGAGCTTTTGACGAGGTCGCGGCTGAATGTTGCCGATTCCGCAGCCGCCTTCAGGACGGCTTCCTTGTCTTCATCGGAGAAGGACTGCCAGGTCTTTTCCGCGATGGTCAGCGGCAGCGGGCTGTAGACGTGCCGGGTCAGCGTGATATGCGGCGCGACCTCGTAGAACCTCAGGGAGTTGATCGTGTCGACCGGGTTTTCCTGGCCGTTCACGATGCCCTGCTGGATGGAGAGATAAACGTCGGTGATCGGCATCACCACCGTCTGGAAGCCGATTGCCTCCATGGACCAGCGGATCATGTCGTTCGGGAAAACGCGCATTTTCATTGATTCCGCATCGGTCGGCGACGCGAGCGGCTCGTTGGTGGTGAAGCTGCGGAAGCCGGCTTCCCAGGTCGACAGGACGCGGAACCCTTTTTCCGGCAGTTTTTCGAATTCGCCCTGCAGCCAGGCCGAGTTGTCATAGAGCTCCCAGCCCTGCTCGTAGGTGTCGACGAGGAACGGCATGGCGGTGAGGTTCAGGGACGGCAGATGCGTTGCATAGCTGCCTGTCGCGGACACCGTGAAGTCGATGCCGCCAAGCTGCAGAAGTTCGATTGCCTTCGGGTCGTTGGCGAGCTGTCCGGACGGGAAGATCTGCACTTCGTAGCGGCCGTCCGTGTACTCGGCGACCTTCTCGGCGAACAGCTCCGCAGCCGCCTGGCGCGATCCGCCGGGGTTGTCGGTGTGGCTGAACCGAAGCGTTTCGACGGCAAGGGCGCTGCCGGCACCGGCGACGACGAGCGCCGCGCTCAAAAACAGGCGGCTCAGGGATTTCTTGTCAAGCATTGGGTCTCCTCCCACGATCGGATTTGAGATCGTATCAATTTGCACATTTGTTTGCGTATACGTAATTCAATCCCTTGTCAACTCGGCCCGGCTCCCGTATCACGAAAGGCAACAGGCCGGCGCCGGAACAGCGGGCAACGGCTCAAAAGAACTGCTAGAAAGACTCGTCTGAAGGGGAGTGAACCGATGGTGGAAGGCAAGGACACCTTGCGCGTCGCCTGCTTGGGAGCGGGCTATTTTGCCCGGTTCCACTACGAAGCCTGGCGGAAACTGCAAAGGGTCAGACTTGTCGGTGCGTGCGACCGCGATCCGGAAAAGGCAAAGGCAACGGGACAATCCGCCTTTGATGACCTGGACACCATGCTCAGGATGACCAGTCCCGACCTGCTGGACATCATCACGCCGCCGCCAACCCACCTGCCGGCAATAACGGCCGCGATTTCAAGCGGGGTCAGGGCGATCATCTGCCAGAAACCGTTTTGCACCTCGCTGTCCGAAGCGCGCGAGGCGGCAGATTTGGCATCGAAGGCGGGCGTCGTGCTGGTGGTCCACGAAAACTTCCGCTTCCAGCCCTGGTATCGTGCGATCAAGCAGGCGCTGGACGAAAACCTGATCGGAGATCTTCTCCAGCTCACGTTCAGGCTCCGCACAGGGGACGGGCAGGGGCCGGAGGCTTACCTCGACCGGCAGCCTTATTTTCAGACGATGCCGAAGCTTCTGATCCACGAAACCGGCGTGCACTGGGTCGACACCTTCCGCTACCTCCTTGGAGAGCCCGAGGCCGTCTATGCCGACCTTCGCAAACTCAATCCGGTTATCGCCGGAGAGGACGCCGGTTATTTCATCTTCGATCATGCCAATGGCGTGCGGGCGCTTTTCGACGGCAATCGTCTGCTCGACCACGCGGCTGAAAACTGCCGGACAACGCTCGGCGAAGCGCTCGTTGAGGGGACGCGGGGCACCTTGACCCTTGCCGGCGACGGGTCCGTTCATCTGCGCCATTTCGGATCGCTCGAAGACAGCGTCCTGCTTCCCGCGAGGGAATGGGAGGGGTTCGGCGGCGACTGTGTCAGGAACCTCATCAGCCACGTGGTTGACGGGATGCTGGACGGTAAACCATTGGAAAATGAGGCAAGTGACTATCTGAAGGTAATTGCGATAGAACAGGCAATCTATGAGTCCGACCGGTTGGGTCAGAAAATCCGGGAGTTTGCCGTTGCTTGAAGCACCGAAGCCGAAGACGATCACGACACTGGCGATGGAACAGATCCGTCAGCTGATCTTCGATGGTGAACTTGCAGCCGGATCAGATCACCTGGAAAGTGAACTTGCCGAGCGTCTGGGGATGTCGCGCACACCGGTCAGGGAGGCAACCCTGATGCTTGCCCAGCAGGGGCTCCTTGAAGTCCGTCCGAGAAAGGGCGTTCGCATTTCATCCCTGTCACTGAAGGACATGGAAGAAATCTATGCCGTCCTGACCGAACTGGAGAGCCTCGCTGCGGAACAAGCGGCGGAAAAGGACTATTCCGAAGACGCTCTGGGCGCGCTGAAGCAGTCGATCGAGGCGATGGAAACCGCGCTTGAGCAACAGGATCGTGAGGCCTGGGCCGTCGCGGACAACGCCTTCCACGAGGAACTTGTGAGGCTGGGCGGCAATTCCAGGGTGGAGACCATCGTGGCGATGATGGCGAACCAGGTCCGGCGCGCGCGCGCCATGACCCTGTTCATCCGCCCGTTGCCGGTCAAGTCGAACGAAGATCACCGCGCTGTCTATGACGCGATCCGGCAGGGCAACCCGGCACTTGCGCGCGAACGCCACCGCAACCACCGACGCGATGCGCGTGAGGTGCTGATAGATCTTCTCAAGAAGCACAAGCTGTTTCAGCTCTAAATCCGTGGAGCGACATGGCCTGTTTCGCGTCAACGACTGACCGCGCAAACGCGGGCGGCGCGACCACAGCAAAGCAAATGGTCAGATAAAGTTCCGAAGCGGAAAATATCTAACCTTTGATTTTAAATAAGAAAAATACTCTCCGTTTCGCTACACCTGAAGTCGGATTTTGTTCCAAAAATTTAATGTAATAATTTTTGAGGGAATACTTTTTTGCGCCTTATTCTCACGCAAACGTGATCGGTGATTGTTGAAAAGCCGAAAATAAGGGCAGTAATCATGGCCGCATCATCTGCACGTCAAACTGGCATTCTCTGGATATTGCTAACGCTCGGGGTACCCGCAACCAGCCTGGCCGAGGCACCCGAGAAACTCGACCAGTCCGTTCTGAACGAGAAGGTGAAGGAGGACCCCGGGGAGGCCTTCATCGATGCCTTCGATGCGGGGGATGAGTTGACGGAGGCGTCCTTCACGCTGGAGCGCGGTGTCGGCGCCAAGGTCTCTCAGGACGGCCACCGTTTCACGCGCATGCCCCGGGCGGATCTCGATGCCTTTGGCGAGTGGACCAACCATCTGCCGAAGAGGGAGGCCGGACCGGTCGCCCAGTCCTGCATCTCGTGCCACTCGGCGCCCTATGCCAACGGGGCCGGCCCGAACCCGCTCAACGCCATTGTCGATCCATTGCATTCGGGCGATCCGGCAAAGTATCTCCATCGCAACACGCCGCACCTCTTCGCGCTGGGTGCAGTCCAGCGCATTGCGGAGGAAATGACGGCCGAGCTGAAAGCCGCGGAGGCGAAGCTAGAAGCGGACGCCTGCAAGCTCAACGACCGCGTGTCCGTACCGCTTGTCGCCAAAAGCGTTGAATTCGGCATGCTGTCGGCAAAGCCGATGCTCAGTCCGGAAACCGGAACATGTGTCGCAGACTATGACCGCAGCGGCGTGGAGGGCGTTGACGAGGACCTTGTCGTCAGGATGTTCGGCTGGAAGGGATCGCACGCCACCTTGCGCGCCTTCACCCGCCACGCGGCGCATAACGAACTCGGCATGCAGGCGGAAGAACTCGTGGGCAGTCATGACGGAGATCATGACGGCGTGACCAACGAATTGTCCGTCGGAGACCTGACGGCACTGACCATCTACATGGCCGCGCTGGAGCGCCCGGTGTCCAGGCTGGAACTTCACCGCCGCGGAATTCTGCAGCTTGAGCCGGAGGAAAGGGCACAGATCGAACGGGGCGAGGAGATGCTTGTCGAAGCGAAGTGCACGGCTTGCCACATCCCCGTCATGCGTGTTTCGACCCCGATTTTCAGCGAGCCGAGCTTGCAGGATGGGTTTCGGGAGACCGTGTTTCCGTCCGGCCAGAAAACCGCGGATGCGGGCCTTGCTGCCGACACCGCCATCTGGTTCGACCTGACGAGCGACTCGCCGAACAACCACGTTGAGCTTCCGGGCGGCGAGGTCGTCAATCTGGGCGCGTTCCCGAAAGCGGAAGACGGGTCTGCCCTGGTTGCCTGGTATGCCGATTTCAAGCGTCACGACATGGGCGAAAAGCTCACCGACCCCGTCGACGTACACGGGTTTGGCGCCTCGGTCTGGCCGACGGCATCACTGGCAGGCGTCGGCTCGACCGGACCCTGGCTGCACGATGGCAATGCAACGACGCTGGAAGACGCCATCCTGGCCCATGGCGGCGAGGCTCAGGACAGCCGTCTGGCCTATGAAACCCTGCCCGAGGAAGACCGTGCGGCGTTGATCGCCTTCCTGGAAAACCTGATCCTGATCGATCTCGACCCGGAAAAAGAAGAGGAAGAACACGCCGCGCGGGACGCTGCGCCGGGCGTTGTCCGCAAAGCCGCGCTGGACGTGAACGCCATTCCGCCCGTCAAGCCGGCCGCGCAGCTGCGCTGAGGTGTGAGGTGGCCGGGCCTGAATGCCCGGCCGCCATTTTGCACCGTCATCGATCACAGGCTCCCTGGGCTGAAAGGGCCAGGGAGCGTCCCGCAACGCCTCCGCATCCTGAGGAAGGCCGCAGGCCTGTCTCGAAGGATGGGGCGCTCTCTGAGCAAGCAATCCATCCTTCGAGACGAACCATTCGGTTCTCCTCAGAATTAGGCAGGGGTTCAGATACCGGAACGAGGGAAGTGACACTTCCGCAAAGTTAAATCGTTCCATCGTCATCCCGGACGAGCGGAGCGAGATCCGGAACCAACTCATTTCCGGCGCAGTTCATGGGCCGGCAGCGACACGTTGCCTGCAGTCGCGTAGACAAGTCGTCAGGCGAGATGACCCCGGATCTGCGCTCTCGCTTGTCCGGGGTGACGCCTATACGGCAAACCGGGATGATGAGCTGGAAGTGTTCCGCTTGGTATCTGTGCGCTGTTCAAGACTTCCATCCTCATCCTGAGGAAGCCCGCAGGCCTGTCTCGAAGGATGGGCGGCCCTCTCTGAGCAAGCAGCCCATCCTTCGAGACAGCGCGTTGCGCTTCCTCAGGATGAGGAGCGTGGGGCGACAAGCTTGAGCGCTGATTTACTCGCGTAGCATTACAGCTTCGAGGATATGTTTCGCAACACCGCGTCCATGACCGCTACCCCCCCTGCCAGGTCCTGATCGCCTCGACGGGATAAAGCAGCATGATGACATTGAGGGTCAGGTTGTCGCGGATCACCCAGAGCGCCAGCAGTTCGAAGGCGACTGCAACGAGGATCGTCACCCAGACCGGCACGCGCCAGGCGAAGAAGAACCCGGCCAGCATCCAGAGGATATCGAAGATGGAGTTGAGCACGCTGTCGCCGGTGTAGCCGACGGCGATCGTCGCCTCGCGGTACCGGTCGATGATCCAGGGACTGTTTTCGGCGATCTCCCACGCCGCTTCCAGAAAGATCGCCCCCAGCGCGCGCTCGCAAACCGTGCTGCGGCGGAACAGCAGCCAGAGCACCCAGTAGAAAATGAAGCCGTGAATGATATGGGAGAACGTGTACCAGTCGGCGATATGCTGGGACGAGCCGGCAAGATCGTCCGCAGGCGTCCAGAAGAGAACATAGCCGCAGTCACAGATCGGAATGCGGCCCATGGCCAGCAGAATGACGGCCGTCGCGACGATCATGAGAAGGCCGATGATCAGGCATTTCTTGTGGCTCAAACGTTTCTCCCGTGACCGCTGGGGCTTGCGGCGATTCTTTGCTGGAAAATCGCCGCTATTCCCTCTATGACCTTGCGCCAACGAAACATCAATCCGTCCGGCCACCAAGAGTGTTGTTGCGCACCGGTTTCAACCGTCGCGAATGCGCAGACGCCGCCGGCTCAACGGACCAGGAGACCTTCATGTCTGGCCTCAACGGTGCAGCGCCGTTTCAAGCACGGCGCACGTTTGCAATCATTTCCCACCCGGATGCCGGCAAGACGACCTTGACCGAAAAGCTGCTTCTGTCGGGCGGTGCGATCCGGGCCGCCGGGCAGGTGCGGGCACGCGGTGAGCGCCGCCGGGCGCGTTCCGACTGGATGAAGATCGAGCAGGAACGCGGCATCTCCGTCTCGTCCTCGGTCATGACCTTCGAGCGCAAGGGCATCGTCTACAATCTGCTCGATACGCCGGGCCACGAGGACTTTTCCGAAGACACTTACCGCACGCTGACCGCCGTGGACGCGGCGATCATGGTGATCGACGCCGCCAAGGGCATCGAGACGCAGACCCGCAAGCTGTTCGAGGTCTGCCGCCTGCGCGACATTCCGATCATCACCTTCGTCAACAAGATCGACCGGGAAGGCCGCCACGCGCTGGAGATCCTGGACGAGGTGCAGGAAGCGCTCGCGCTTGACGTCTCGCCCCAGACCTGGCCGGTCGGCATGGGCTCCGATTTCTTCGGCGTTTATGACTGGCAGCAGAAGAAGTTCCACACCTCCGAGGGCGAGCGCGGCGGGCCTTATGCCGAGACGAAGGACGTCACCGGCCTTGAGGACGAGGTGCTGACCGGCACCGTGTTCGACCGGATCATGGAGGAGCTCACCGAGAACGTTGAACTCGGCGCCGAAGGTTATGCCGAATTCGATAAGGAGAGCTTTCTCGAGGGCCACCTGACCCCGGTCTTCTTCGGCTCGGCGCTTCGCGACTACGGCATCGAGGAAGTGCTCGACTTCATCGCCGACAATGCTCCGGCACCGCATTCCCAGCCGGCCACCGGTGGACGCACGATCATGCCGGAAGAGGACAAGGTCACCGGCTTCGTCTTCAAGGTGCAGGCCAACATGGATCCGAAGCACCGCGACCGCATCGCCTTCGTGCGCCTGTGTTCGGGCACCTTCAAGCGCGGCATGAAGCTGAAACACGTGCGTGCGAACAAGCAGATCGCCGTGTCCGCGCCGATCTTCTTCTTTGCCGAGGAACGCGAGATCGCCGACCTGGCCTATCCGGGTGACGTCATTGGCGTCCCAAACCACGGCCAGCTTCGCGTCGGCGACACGTTGACCGAGGGCGAGAACATCCACGTCACCGGTCTACCGGCCTTCGCGCCGGAAATCCTGCGCCGCGTGCGCCTGTCCGACACCATGCGCGTCAAGCAGATGCGCCAGGGCCTGCAGGACCTCGCCGAGGAGGGGCTCGTGCAGATCTTCAAGCCGGATCTCGGCTCCAACTGGATCGTCGGCGTGGTCGGAGCCCTGCAGCTTGACGTCGTTGTCGACAGGCTGAAGGCGGAATACGGCACCGAGATCGGTTTTGAAGCGGTGCCCTACAACACCGCCCGCTGGATCGAGACGGATGGCCAGACGCTCCAGAAGATCATCGAGGGTCACCGCATGTCGGTCGCCAACGATCGCGACGACAAGCCGGTGTTCCTGTTCAAGAACGCCTGGGAAGTCGGTCATGTCACCGAGAAATTCCCCGATGTGACCTTCCGCGAAACCCGCGAGATCGTCTACGAGGCGTAACGTTGCCCATCCGCCGATGACCTGCGATCTCAGACCCCTGACGCCTCACGACCTGGACCTGATCTGCCGACAGCGCAACGACATGTTCCGCTCGATGGAGATGTCCGAGGACCTGATCACCCGGATGGACCCTGCCTTTCGCGCATGGCTTCGGGACCGGCTTTCTGACGGGACCTATTTCGGGTTTGTCGCCGACCTGGACAATCGTCCCGTCGGCGGCATTGGTCTGATGGAGATCGAGTTTCCGCCTCATCCGGCCCATCCCGAAACCACCAGGCGGGGGCGTATTCTGAACCTTTTTGTGGAGCCTGAGGCGCGGGGGCAGGGCATAGCCCGGCAACTGGTGCAGGCAGCCGAGAGCGAATTCAGGAAGCGCGGTCTGACCTACGCCGTTCTCCACGCAACGGACATGTCCCGCCCGCTCTACGAACAGGACGGCTGGCGGGGGACAGCTGAAATGGAAAAGCTTCTGGCACCGGATTGATGCCTCTCAGGCTTCCGAGCCGAGAAAACCGCTGGCATCCCGCGCTGGCGCAGTCGTCTGTCGGCAACACTTGGTGCGAACTGGAGCCGCGCACGTCTATCTTCTTGTCATCCCTGCGAAGGCAGGGATCCAGTACTCCCTGTGGCCCGAGGCTGCAAGAAGAAGGAAAAACAGGTGGTTACTGGGTTCCGGCCTTCCGCTACGCTTCAGCCGGAATGACAGGTTCATTGACTGAGGACCGCCCAACTGGATGACCTAAGGGTTAACCCGAACAGCAGTTGGTCAGCCCCTGCAATGACGATCGGAAGGGGGGCGATATTTGGCTCTCTATCGCAGGCACTTCCTTCTGAAAGATAACCACGCAGGCGGAACCAGTCGACATGGGTCAGGTGCCGGCAGTGCGCCAGCCCAAAATCGAAATTGATTTCATGCGCCATTCGCAGGACACTTCCCGGCAGCGTCCAAGAGCCTGTTGAGGTTTGCGGACACGGAACAACAAGAGCCCGTGCCACGATGCGTGACAGGATGGGCCGTGCCGCAATCGACGGGGAGCTTCGATGGCAGATTATGACAAGAATCCCTCGCCGTACCTGCAGCAGTCGGTTGCCGACAACCCCTACCGGTTGCTTGAATGGACAACATTCCTGGACGTGCTCGGCTCCGTCGAGGGCAGGAGGATCCTGGACCTCGCCTGCGGGGATGGCCGTCTGACGCGTGTCCTGGCTCATGGCGGCGCAGCGGAGGTTCTCGGGCTCGACGTCTCGGAGGAAATGCTGGACCGCGCCCGCGCGCAGAACGTGGAGGGGCAGCCGGAAGCCTTCGCCGACAGGGTCACCTATGCCGAGATCAGCGCGGCGGACGAGACCTTCCAGATGACACCGCCGGCGGACATCGTCACGGCAATGTACCTCTTCCACTATGCGCATAGTGGTGAAGAACTCGACCGGATGGCGGACCTGATCGGCCGCAACCTGGCGCCCGGAGGAAGGTTCGTCACCTACACCATCAATCCGGACTATGACTTCACCAGTGCGCCGGACGACATGGAGGCCCGCATCGGCTTCCGCTACCGCATCATCGAACCACCGGCGCACGCGCTCGTGATCGGGGATTTCGATGTGCCGATCTGGCAGTGGAGCAGGGAGCAGCATGAGCAGGCCCTGCACCGCGCAGGGCTCAAAAATGTCCGCTGGCATCCTTTGAAATTTCCGCCGGATCAGGAGCATCACCTTGTCGGCTGGGCCTGGTATCTCGACAACCCGAGCTGCATCGTCCTGTCGGCGGAAAAGGCCGGGTAGGCAGCACCGCTGCCCTGAAAGGTCACGGGCTTCAAGGCCGCTTTTCGAGTGGTCCGGTTTGCGCCTGTCGCGCCGGCAAGTTATCGCGACACCCTCGCGGGCACGGCCTGTTTCCCGTTTTCGTACTTGTTCAGGAAATGATTCAACTTCGGAACGAAACGCTCTAAACTCGGACAAAGACTCATCTAATCCGTTCGCAGCCGCTCTTCATCCAGAACTTTAACGCCGCCACGATTGTCCGCCTGTTGCCTGCGTGCGGCTTCACGCGTCAGGATCCTTGTCAAAAGGAATGCAATGTCCGAACAGAAAACGAAACTGACACCGAGGGCAATCGTCGCCGCATCCAGTGGCAACGTCCTGGAGTGGTATGACTTCACCGTTTACGGCTTTCTCGCCCCGACGCTCGCAACCCTGTTCTTCCCGTCCGAAGACAAGCTGGCCTCGCTCTTGTCCGCCTTCGCGGTCCTCGCGGTCGGTTACGCGGCGCGGCCGGTCGGCAGCGTCATATTCGGACATATCGGCGACCGGGTCGGCCGCAAGGCAGCGCTGATGATTTCCGTGCTCCTGATGGGTGGCGGATCGTTTTCGATCGCCGCATTGCCGACCTATGAGCAGGTCGGGTTGACGGCCGCGTTCCTGCTCGTGGCAATCCGGATCGTTCAGGGAATATCCGTCGCCGGGGAATATACGGCGTCCGGCGTGCTGCTGGTCGAACAGGCGGGCGAAGGCCGCAAGGCGATGACCGGCGCCTGGGTTGCCTTTGCCATGATGTGGGGCTGTGTTCTCGGCTCTGCCGTTCCGGCCGGGCTCAGTTCCATCCTCAGTTCGGAACAGATGACGGACTGGGGCTGGCGGATACCGTTTGCGCTTGGCGGCCTGGTTGCGATCTTCAGTGCGATCCTGCGTTTGAACCTGACCGAAAGCGAACGATCCGAGGATCCGGGTGACGGAACGTCTCCAGTCATCCAGAGCCTGCGGGATCATAAAGCACTCATCGGACAGATGGTCCTGTTGCTGATCCCGACGGCGGTCATCTACTTCGTCATCTACGTCTATGCCGTGTCCTATCTGAGCTCCGAAGCCGGGTTTTCCTCGGCGTCAGCGCTGGATATCACCACGATCAACCTCATCGTCATGGCGCTCTTCGTGCCGGTCTGCGGCCTGGCGGCGGACCGGTTCGGCTTGCGCCCTGTCTTCATGGCCGGGGCCATTGCGACGCTGGTTCTGGCCGGGCCGAGCTGGTGGCTGATGCACCGGACGGACGTGTTTTCCGTGTTTGCGGGCCAGTTGGGCCTGACGCTCAGCAGCACGGCAGGCTGGGCGCTGTCGGTCACGGCTCTGACGCTCACGGCCCCCGCGCACCTGCGCTGCAGCGTGGTCGCCCTCGGCTACAACATCTGCATGGCCGTCTTCGGTGGAACGACTCCGATGATCGCAACCTACCTGGTCAACAGGACGGGCGACGACTATGCACCGGTCTATTATGCGGTCGCCGCAACGCTTGTTGCGATCCCCGTCATCTGGCGCTTGCCGAAGCTTATCGAAAGGGCAGGGCAGTTCGCGACGCCCGGCACAGCGAACGCGGCATGAAAGCGGCCGTCAGTCTTTCAGGACAACCCTGACGCCCTTGAAATCATATGAAACCGGCGGCCGGACCGTCTCGGTGCTGTCCGGCGCTGCATCGATTGCCAGAAACTCGACCACGGAGGTGCCGCTGATGACATTGGCCACGGGGTCCGCAATCGCCTCGACGGTTACGCGCGCGATGTAGCGATCGGTCTGCGCGTTCGGTGTGGTCGTGAAGTCAAAGGTCATGATTTTCAACTTGTCTTTGCCGCCCTCTTTTCCGAGACAGCGCCAGACACCGCTTCCGTTCGAAAAGGGCTGATAGCCTTCAAGCCCTCCCTGGGCGGAGTCCGTCACAAAGGCATGACCTCCATTCGTTAGGGCAATAAGGCCCCGATCGATCCTCGATTTTCCGTCCAGTTGCGATGTGCGTTCGGTCATGTATGTGCCGACCGCATCAAGACAGCCACCAATGTTGGGCCCGCTTTCCTGGCTGAAAGAGGGTTCTGGCATGCCAGCCAGCACAAACACGCAAACGCAGGCGAGAAATCTGGTTGTGGACATGATCGGTTCCCCAGTCTGGAATGGTTGCCTGGGCGAGTGTAGCAACAAAACGAACGCGGTTCGAAATTCAGTTCCGGAAAAAGATATTTCTCATACTCGCGTAGAAAATTTTTGGAATTGTTGAAAATTACCGTGTTCTTTCTAGTTTCGGTTCTGATAAAGCTTGAGCATAGTCAAGGGTATATTTTCGAATTTATTTACGTGAAAGCACGAATTTACTCTAAAATCGATAAGGACGATTGTATTCGCCACATGAAACCGTGGGGGTTCTGGTGGTTGAGTGAGTCCAGAAATGTCGAATTGGGCCGCGACAGTCCTTCGAAAATCCTTCACGAAGTGAAGGCTGACGCGCAGGCGGCGGAGATCCGCCATCTGTCAAAACCCTTTTGGGCAACCCTTCTGATTGGCGCGGTCAGCCCTTTGGCGCTCGTTGTTCTGCTCGCGCGCTCGCTGGACAGCAACGCGATCGCAACCTCCGAACTGCTCAGGCAGGCTGATGTCGCACTTTATTCAGCAAAACGTCAGGGTAAGGGACAGCTTGCCATCTATTCGTCAAGACTGCTCGATCCGGGCAAGGCGGCGTTGAACCCGTAACCGTCCATTCGCACGAAAGGGCATGAACTCAAGTTTTCCGAAGGCGAACCGGCCTTGAGGGCCGGTTCGCGAATTTCAGGAGGCCTTGGCCGCCGGTAGTTCAATATCGATGCCGAGCGTGGTGACATCGCCGGACCGGTCCATCTCAAGGCGTACGGAGTCCGGGTCGATTTCGACGCGCTTGGCAACCACCGCCAGGATATCCTCCCGGAGGCTTGAAATCAGGACAGCGTCCGAGCCGTCGTCGGCACGTTCATGCGCCAGCAGAATTTGAAGCCGGTTCTTGGCGACCGAGGCGCTTTCGCCTCTTTTGCCAAAGAGGCTCAGGATGTTCATGCCGCCCTCCCTCTGAAGAGTTTGCCGAAGAGGCTCTTCTTTTCTTCCGGGATCGTCACGGGGATGTTCTCCCCCAGCAACCGGCGCGTTGCCTCCAAGTAGGCCTTTGCCGGTGGCGAGTTCTCGTCCGAGAGCGTCACGGGCAACCCGACGTTCGAAGCTTTCAGGACGTCCTTGCTTTCCGGCACGACACCGATCAGCGGTACGGACAGGATATCGACGACGTCGTCGGTTGCCAGCATGTCGCCTGTCTTCGCCCGGTCCGTATCGTAGCGCGTGATCATCAGGTGTTTTGGCATCCGTCCGCCGTCTTCGGCGATCTTCGTCTTGGCGTCGAGCAGGCCGATGATCCGATCGCAGTCGCGCACCGAAGACACTTCCGGGTTGGAGACGATGATGGCTTCGTCCGCATGGCGCATGGCCAGCGTCGCGCCGCGCTCGATCCCGGCTGGGCTGTCGCAGATCACATAGTCGAAATAGCCGCGCAATTCGTTGATGACGGTCTCGACGCCTTCTTCGGTGAGGGCATCCTTGTCGCGGGTCTGCGAGGCGGGCAGCAGGTAGAGATTGCTGAGCTTCTTGTCACGGACCAGCGCCTGTTTGATGGATGCCTCGCCGCGAACAACATTCACCAGGTCGAAGACGACCCGGCGTTCCGCACCCATGATCAGGTCGAGATTGCGCAGTCCGACGTCGAAATCGATCGCGCAGACCTGGTAGCCTTCCTTGGCAAGCGCCGAGGCAATTGCGGCGGTTGTTGTCGTCTTGCCGACGCCGCCCTTGCCCGACGTGACCACAACGACAGTGGCGTTGCTCATGGTGTCCGTCCTGTGTGTTCCGGGCCGGCTGACCTCCAGCCGGTCCCTGTTAGCTCAGTCCTTCAAAGACCAGCGTTTCGTTCTCGAACCGGATTTGCGCAGGCGAATTGCGCAAGGTTCCGTCGAAGTCATCCGCGACCTTGTAAAGTCCGTTGATGGAAACAAGCTCGGCGTCGAGCTTGGTGCAGAAGATCCTGGCATTGTCCTTGCCCGCAACGCCTGCCAGTGCACGGCCGCGCAAGGTGCCGTAGATGTGTATCGAGCCGCCGGCGATGATTTCGGCACCGGAGCTGACGGACCCGATCACGGTGACATCGCCGTCGGGATGAAGAATGCTCTGCCCGGAGCGAACGTGATCGGAAATGACGATGGACGAATCTCCCTGTCTGGCGCTTTCGCGCTCAAGCTCGTCCAGAGACTTGGCAAAAGAATGGCCATTCGCCTCTGATGCGCTCGGGGCATCGCCGGAGGGGCCGTTCTTTTCCTTGACCTGTGGATTGTTGCCGCCGGCGGCTTCGTCAGCCTTGCCGGCCTGCGCAGCGGGTTCCGGTACGTCTACGTCGGTGGTCAGGCGCCCGCCGCCAAAACTTGGCGGCATGCCCTCCTTCAGCCGTGTCCCGGAAATCCCGTCAATGCCCATGACACGTATCGACCGCTCTGCGAGACCGGCCAGGACCTGTTCGAGATCTTCGATCGGAATGTTGCTGCCGCGCACATCGAGAATGATCGGCCGGTCGATAAAGAACCCGGGCGAACGTTCGATGATCCGGTCAAGCTCCGCGAACCAGCTGTCGAACGGCTGCTCCGGGGCGAGCACGATGGCAATAAAGGATTTTCCCTTGAACTTCATTTAAGAGGTCCGGCGGCATTGTCTGGTCAGGTGATTTGGTCGAATAAACCTAGCATTATCCGGAGCTTGCATCCCGAGAGCGGTCTGTTTTCCACCGATATCGATTTTTTCGAACAATTTCAGGCAATTGACTGTTCAGCCTATCCTGATCGCGAATTGGCGCCGCTAGGGCTCGCCAGATCTACCGAGCCCGGCCGGCAGAATCAGAGCTGAAACCCGGCGCAGAATTCCTTAGCCCGAACAGGATTTAACGAAAATCTGGTAAAGTGCTGGATTTTCGCCATATTGCAGCGCACTATAAGGTGTAAGTATTTTTCCGGCGTGCGGCGCTTGGGGTAAAAAATGAGTAATTTCAGTGATATAGTTCGATATATTGGCTTGACGGCCGACGAGGCTGCAGCGGCTCTTGATGTGTCGAAAGATGAAATTGTTCGCTGGTGCGAAACAAGCGAGGCGCCGCCGCTGCACATCTGGCAGGGACTCGTGCGGATGCTCGACGAGATCCGTTTGTCCGCGGAAGAAGCGGCAAAGTCCGCCGATCTTGATCATCTGGAAGCCGATGACCTCAACAGCATCCGTCTGACCGTGCCCGGGCAGGCCGCCTCCGAATTCGACGGCCCGAAACGCGCCGCGACCGCGCTTGCCGTGGCAACGCTGGCGCGGGTGTTCGTCTGATCGGGCAGCGCGGCGGCACCTTTTTGAAGTCTCCGGTCAATATTTCCGAACGGCCTTCACGCGATCTGTTGCAGCTGCCCCTTTTCTGGTATTGATGACTTTCTGAGCGTTTTTCCCGATGCACCCTGCGGCCTCAATTCACGGCTGCGCAGGTGAGACCCGGTCTCCGGGACGGCGCAACAAGCAACATGATCCGCACGAACCGACAGGGCTCTGGCAATGACAGCTACGCTCAAGGGACTCTTTGCCGCGCTCGGGGCATTCGCCCTGTTCTCGACGCATGATGCGGTGATCAAGTCGCTCGGTGCGACTTATGAAGTCTTCCAGATCATCTTCTTCTCGATGCTGTTCGCCTTCGTTCCCATGTCGATCATCATGCTGGCCGACAAGGCCATCGACAATTTCCGCCCGCACTATCCGGTTCTGGTCCTTTGCCGTGCCGGCCTCTCGATCGTTGCCATGTCCTGCGCGTTCTACGCCTTCACGGTGTTGCCGCTCGCGGAGGTCTATTCGCTGCTGTTCGCGACGCCGCTCCTGGTCACCGCCTTGTCCGTTCCGCTTCTCGGCGAAACGGTCCGCATGCAGCGCTGGGGCGCGGTCGTCGTTGGCCTTG
Organism: Roseibium sp.; assembly: GCF_965232425.1. Classification (GTDB taxonomy): domain Bacteria; phylum Pseudomonadota; class Alphaproteobacteria; order Rhizobiales; family Stappiaceae; genus Roseibium. Next base: position 408,687 of record NZ_OZ246971.1, on the reverse strand, counting down.
TCGGCGTCCTGATCGTCCTGCGGCCGGGGCTGACCGAGCTGACCGCCGGCCATGCCGCCGGTCTCATTGCCGCAGCGGCAAGCGCCATGTCCTCCATTCTTGCCCGCAAACTCGGCGGCAAGGAGCGGCCGGCGGTCCTGATCCTGTTTCCGATGCTCCTGTCCATGCTGGTGATGTCGATGACCCTGCCGGTCGTCTATGTGCCCGTGACGCTGCCGGACCTGGGCTTGATGGCGATTGTCGGGTTCCTGTCGGTTCTTGCCCAGCTCTGCATCCTGGGCGCCTACCGGGCCGCGCCAGCCGCCTTCGTGGCACCCCTGCAATACAGCCAGATCCTGTGGGCGACCCTGTTTGGCGCGCTGTTCTTTGCCGAAACGCCCGACCGCTACGTCGCCATCGGCTCGTCGGTGATCATCCTGTCGGGCATGTTCGTCGTCTGGCGCGAAAGCCGCGAAAACGTCTCGGAAAAGACACCGGTTCTGCGCACCGCGAACCCCCGCGTCGACACCGGTCCGCAGCCGAAATAGGCATGCCGCGTCAGCACGGAAGGGCCCGCAGTAGCCAGTTCAGACTGCCTTGGCCTCACCTCTTGTGTCACCCCCGACTCGATCGGGGATCTACGCCGTTCCGTTTCACAAACGGCGAAGCGATCCAGCGGAAACGAAACGGAATGGATGCCATGGTCAGGCCATGGCATGACCCGGAGAAGGGAAGTCTGCCAGGGAGCGGCGGTTAGCCATGCGTCATCCCGGCCAAGCGCAGCGCAGAGCCGGGATTGGGGAGGCAGTGGCCAGGCGGTCTGGACCGTCGCGGTTGGGATGGAAACCCTCAATCCAGCCGTTTCTTGAACCGCAGGGCGGCGATGATCATGCCGAGGACGAAGAAACCGCACATCCAGATCACGTCGCGGTGCAGGTCGATCAGGTCGGCGTCTCGCAGAACGAAGCCGCGGATCATGCGCATGAAGTGGGTCGCGGGGAAGGCTTCGGCGATATACTGCGCGATCACCGGCATGCCCTCGTAGGGGAACATGAAACCGGACAGCAGGATCGACGGCAGCAGCACGAAAACGGTCATCTGCGTTGCCTGAAGCTGGCTTTGCGCGATGGTCGACAGGACCAGTCCGAGCGACAGGCTCGCGCCGATGAAGAGCAGCGTTCCGATGAAGAGATCGAAGGTCCTGTCGCCGAACGGCACGTTGAAGAGCACATGCCCGAGCCCGAGAATGATCACTGTCTGCAGGAGACCGATGAAGATATAGGGGATGATCTTGCCGATCATCAGCTCCAGCGGGCGAACGGGCGTATTGATCAGCATTTCCATGTTGCCGCGTTCGCGTTCACGCACGATCGCGGCCGACGTGAACATGATCATCGTCATGGTGAGAATGATCCCGACAAGGCCCGGAACGATGTTGATGGCCGTGATCTGTTCCGGATTGAAGAAGAGCGCGACCTCAAAAGTCGGCGTGGACCGGTTGGGTGCCTGCCGGTTGAGTTCGGAGAGCGGCATTGACCGGAGCGCCTTGATCGCACCTGCGATCATCGTGTCGGAGCCGTCAACGATCCACTGTGCGACCGGCCGGCTGGTTTCTTCATCCGTTGACGGCGGTGTACCGAGACCGACGGCAGGCGAGCGCGCGATGCGCTGGGGCAGGTCATCGGGCAGGATGAAGGCGGCGCGCACCCGCGCGGCCTTGATGGCCGCTTCCGCCTCTTCCGGCGTTGCCAGCCGCTCGGTCACCTTGACCACCCGAGTTGCCTCGACCATCTGGATCAGGATGCGGCTGAGGCCGGTCTGGCTCTGGTCGACAACGGCAACCGGGATGTCGCGGATATTCGTGTTGATGGCATAACCGAACAGGATCAGCTGGATCAGCGGGATCATGATCACCATGCCGAAAGTCATGCGATCCCGTCTGAGCTGGGCCAGCTCCTTGAAGAAGATTGCGGAGATGCGGGAAAGCGGTCTCATTGCCGGCCCTCTCCGGTTGCCGTCACGAAGACGTCTTCAAGGTTCGGCCGGACACGCTCGATCAGGGTGGCCCCATCGGTCTCCGGTTTGTCCTTCAGGAACGTTTCGGGCTCGGGCACGTCGTTCCTGACCAGGACACGCAACCGCGCCCCCAGCTGGGCCGCGGCCATGATGCCCTCCGAGCCGAGCAGCTTTCGCCGGATGTCGCGCAGGTTCGGTCCTTCGATCTCCACGACATTCGCACCCATCGCCGCCATCAGGTCCTTCGGCGCACCGTCCGCCCGCTTCTGGCCGGCCTCCAGAATGGCGATCTTGTGGCAGCGCTCGGCTTCATCCATGAAATGGGTCGTCACGATGATCGACGTGCCGCCTTCGACGAGGTCGAACAGCTGTTCCCAGAAATGCCGCCGGGATTCCGGATCGACCGCCGAGGTCGGCTCGTCCAGGAACAGGAGTTGCGGCTGGTGCAGGACGGCCGTTGCAAGGGCGAGGCGCTGGCGCTGGCCGCCGGACATCTTTCCGGCGAAGCGGGTCTTGAGATCGGTGAGATCGTAGCGCTCCATGACCTCGCCGATCCGCTGCGTCCGCTGCGCTCCGGTCAGGCCGTAGATCGTCGCCATGAAGTTGAGGTTTTCCTGCACCGTCAGATCGCCGTAGAGCGAGAAGGTCTGGGTCATGTAGCCGATCTTGTATTTCAGCGTTTCGGCGTCCTTCGGCACCGATAGACCCAGGACCTCAACGGTACCCTCCGTTGGTGTCAGAAGCCCCGTCAGCATGCGCATCGCCGTCGTCTTGCCGCAGCCGTTCGGGCCCAGAAACCCGTAGATCATGCCGCGCTCGATCACCAGGTCGAGCCCGTCGACAGCCCGGAAATCCTTGAACTTCTTGACGAGTCCCGTCGCCCTGACGACGATGTCGCTGTCCGGATCGCTCACGGCAGCACAACCTGCGCCGGAACACCGTTGGGAAGATCCGACGCACTGTCCGGCAACTGGATTTCGGCAACATACATCAGCCGCGCGCGCTCCGACTGGTTGAGCGCGTAATAGGGCGTGAACGACGGGTCCGAACTGATCCACCTGACTTCACCCTCGATGGTGGCGTCGAGACCGTCGATCCGAACCTCGAGACTGTCACCTTCCTTGACCTTCACCCGGTAGGGCTCGGGTACATAGATGCGGGCATAGGGAGCCGAGCCTGCCAGCATGACGGCGACCGGGCTGCCGACCGTGACCCGTTCGCCGAGGTTCCAGGGCAGACTGTCCAGGACACCGTTCCTGGACGCCGTGATCGTAAGGTCCGAGAGGATTGTTTCCTGGGTTTCCAGATTGGCCGCGGCCGCGGCAAGTTCGGCCCTGGCGATCTGGATGTCTTCCTCGCGCGAGCCGATCTCGAGTTCCTTGAGATTCTCTCTTGCCCCGTCGAGGCTGGCGGCCGCCGCGTCCCGGCTGGCGCGGGCACTGTCCAGTTGGGCCTGGCTTGTGGTGCCCCGTGTTGTCAGGTCGTCATAGCGCTCGAACGAGGCTTCCGCGTTCAGAAGGTTTGCCCGCGCGCTGGCAACGCTCGCACGCGCCTGGGCGATTTCCTCCGGCCGGGATCCGTTGACCAGCTTGTCGAGGTTTGCCTTGCTCTTTTGCATTTCGGCCCGCGCCTGATTGACGACGGCCTGCTGCTGGGTCGGGTCCAGCTGGGCAAGGATGGTGCCGGCCTCGACGAATGTTCCCTGCGCGACAGGCAGGTCTACCAATATCTCGTTGGCGGTGGCCGTCAGCGCGACCCTGTCTCTCTCGATGGTCCCGAGCGCAACATTGCCGTCTTCGCCGAAGCAGCCGGCAAGCAGGAAGCCGGCGGCGAAGAGGGGAGTGGCACGAAAGGGCAACGGAAACATGAGGTCCTCCAGTTCATTCACCGGCGCGCGGTCTGTGGCTACCTTAGGGTACGGACCCATAAATGAAACCGATTTGGCAACAGAAATGGCAAATTCTCGCGAGGAAGCGTGTGCAGAGCGGGCTTTTTGCCCGGTCAAGCGCGGTGACGCTGCGAGGGGAAGCCATTTTGCCGTCCTTCGGATTTGGCCGTTTCGGCCATCTGCATCGTCGCAAAAGGCTTGAAAATGCACCACATTTCCTGAGCTTTCGCTCCTCACAGACGGTCAAACCGATCCAAACCAAATTGACTTCATTTATGGGTCCGTACCCTAGCGTGGCGTCCGGCCGGAAACCAAGTGAAGAAAATCGCGAGGGTTTTTGCAGGCGCGTGAGCGGATGGGTTTCCCAAAAGAAAAAGCCGGGACAAAACCCGGCTTCTGCCCGTCATGATGGCGCGGCGTCAACTGGCGCGCTTGAAGATATTGTACCACCGTTTCTGGGGAACCTTGATGGCCCGCTCCAGGATCTCGGCAGCGTAAAGAGCCGCGTTCTCCCTGGCCTTCGCGACACCCGAGACGACTTTCGGATCGAGACCGGCGAGCCCGCCGCCGAATTCGAAGAGATCCCGGAACGCGGCCCGTTCCACGATCGGTGTCATCAGGACGTCGATATTCTGGGCCGCCAGAAAGTCCTGCACTGCCTTCATGGCGCGGGTGGTCACGGCCGCGTTGGTGCGCGTCAGCACAACGCAGTGGTTGATATCCTGCCGGACGATCTTCTCCAGCTTCTTGATCAGGGTCAGGATCTTGGCGCCACCGCGCGCATCCATCGAAGATCCCTGGATCGGAACGACGACAAGGTCGGAGACCGACAGCGCGTTGGCAACGATCAGGTTCTCGGTGCCTTCGAGATCGACGATCACGTAGTCCGACGTTTCGCTGGCATGGGTGATCTGTTCGGTGATCGAGGCCGGTGACATTTCACTGACCACCGAGATGCCGGGGCAGTGTTCGGGCAGGTCGTGCCACTTGGAGATCCATTTCTGCGGGTCGGCGTCGAATATGGTCACGCGTTTGCCCCGCGCCGCGACTTCTGTCGCAAGCAGCAAGGCGGCCGTGGTCTTACCTGCGCCGCCTTTTGCATTTGCAAAGGAAATGACTGGCATCTGGGTTCTCCTGAACTAGCCGTGCATTGTCTTGCGGTCGGGCCTCTTGCGGACCTTTGTGTCCTGCAGTCTTGGATTTTTATGGTTACCAATTCCTTAAATTCGCAATTTGCGAGCAAGTTATTCAAAACACGCTCTAAGGTGTGGATAACCTTAAGGAATTCCTCGGTAATAATCGCAGTGACAGATTGTGAAAGCCGGTTTTTCGAGTTGATTTTCCCGTGATTGGCACCCGTTCCGGGTTTCGCGCCGGAAATCCACTCTCCGGGATATTTGACTTCTCCGGCGGGGATGACCGCCCGCTTTCGCATCCTCCGCAATTGCACTGATCCGGGGCGGCGCGTAGTCTGGCCTGCAAATCGAATGAACGCGCTGCCCGAATGAAGGACCCAGAATGCTGCACCGATTGAAGTCAGTCGTCCCGGCCCGATTGGCCGGGGCCATTGTTCTGGGAACGCTCGTCGCCTGGGCGGGGAGCGCACAGGCAGATGCCTTGAAGCCCTACAAGGATCGCCTGTTCAAATACAAGAAGGTCACTGAAACGCTTTACGACGGTGATTTCATCGTCGTCGAATATTCCAAGCAGCGCGACCTGCGCGACCGTGACGAAGTCGATGAACGCAAGGTGTTCGGCAACTACGTCTCCTACAAGCCGAAGCGGGGCAGGGGCAGCGCGGAGCTCCAGGCCAACGGGCGCACCGTCACCTATATGGGGACCGGCAAGTGGAAGGGCGGCGCGCGCATGGTCGTGATCTACATCCACGGCCAGGGCGGCAACCGCTTCCAGGGCATGAACGACGTGTCCTTCGGCGGCAATTTCAACCGCATCCAGAACCTGATGGTGCGCAACGGCGGTGCCTATCTGACCGTGGACATCAAGAATTTCGACAAGCGCGGCACAGCGGATGTCGCTGCGCTGATCCAGTACCAGAAACAGGTGTCGCCGGGTGCGAAGGTGGTTGTCGCCTGCGGCTCGATGGGCGGCATCATCTGCTGGAACCTCGTGCGCAATGCCAACTACGCGAAGCTCCTGAGCGGCATCATGCTGCTCGGTTCGCCCAAGGACCCCAACATCTTCGGTTCCGGCGCACTGTCGCGCAACGTCCCCATCTATATGGGCCAGGGAACCCTGGACCGTGTCTACAACTGGGAAACCCAGGCAAACTTCTTCAAGCAGATCAAGTCGCGCGCACCGAACTATCCCATCAAGTTCACGCTGTTCGACACCGGCACCCACGGCACCCCGATCCGCATGACCGACTGGCGGCTGGTGCTCAACTGGATGCTGCGGTGACGGTGGAACGGGGTTGAAGGCAACGTTTGCAGCCAGCGGACGAAACGATGAGTGATGCCGGTTACGAATTGGACGACCCACGCCCCATCAGGCGGGAAGCGCCCTATACGTTTTATCTGCCTGGAAACGAACAGCTGGAGGAAGTCGCTGCCGGGGTTCTCGTGCAGCTGATCTTCAGGGCTGTTCCCCCGACCGAGACCTATGGCGCCGAACGCATGTGGGTGGAAATCGACCACCGTGATGGCGATGTGCTGTCTGGAGTTCTCGACAACGAGCCCGTTGACATCCCTGGCCTCGCACGCGGAGACAGGGTCGCGTTCCGCCTGCATCATATCATCGACATCGATTGGGACGATCCTGCGCAGAAGGAACGCTTCAGGACCGACTTCAACAACTGGTTCGCGCGCTGTTTTGTCGACAAGGCGGTTCTCGAGGGGCGCGCGCGCGCCGGTTTCCTGTATCGTGAGCAGCCGGAGCACAAGGAGAGCGATCGTTACCCTGACACGGGCTGGCGCATCCGGGCGGATGTCGACGAACTCAGTGACGAGGAATACAACGAAAACCCGAGCCCGTCCTACGTCGCCATCGGGGCTGTTCTGAACAGGGATGACAGTTTTGTCGATCTGTTGTCTGCTCCGGTAGGCAGCGCGTTTCTCCGCGGTGAGGGCAATAACTACGAGCCGACTGAACTGGAGTTGGATGAGGACGAGAGCTGACCAGGATGCTGCGGCGACGGTGGCTTGCCGAAGGCGAAGGCGTTCTGAGAACAGGCAAGGTTCATTCGGGTTGCTGCCTCGGTTGCGATGAATGTAGGGAGGAAGGATGATGCGATCAGGTTTTGCAGTCGGGACGGCCTTCGTATATGGCGCGTTGCTGTTCACTGGACCGGCTTCGGCTCAGGAAGCTGCAGGGGTCATCCTTGAAGCCGTCGAGAGCGATCCCGGGACCGTCAAGATCACGGGAAAGATCCTGACGAACACGTCGCCGGACTGTGCAGACTATGCCAGTGCCTATTCCTCCGAAATCACCGATCTTCAGCAAAAGAGATCGCTCAGCGGGGCGGTGATCGTTACCGCCCAGGACGATACCTGCACGATCCAGTCGAACGGTATCCCCAACCACGATGTCGGCGGCGACTCCAGGCGCGACTTCGCGTCCGAGGTTGCCGCGATCGGCCACACGTTCTTCATTGCGCGCAAACCGGAATTCACAGGCGAGATTTCCGAACTCGGACACACGACATTCGACGCGGTGCTTCTGAACGGGGCCGTGGTCGACATCCAGTCTGCAGGCTGCTACCGGCCGTCGAGCCCGCAGGCCGACGCCGACGGCAACGTCCTCGCCGGCTGCCGCGCCGACGATCCCTGGCTGCTTGACCCGATGTCGCCCCTGGCGACCTTTGCCGAAGACAATCACCACGCCCATACCCAGCCGGACGGCCGCTATCACTACCACGGCAATCCGAACGCGCTTTTTGATGACAATCCGGGTCCGGAAGGGTCGCCTCTCATCGGCTTTGCAGCGGACGGATTTCCGGTTTACGGCTCCTATTTCAAGGACGGGACCGGGACCGTCAGAAAGGCCGTGCCGGGATACACTTTGAAGGCTGGAAACCGTCCGTCGGGAGACGGCAATCCGGGGGGCGTCTATAACGGGCTTTATCGCTCGGATTATGAATTCACCGGCGCCGGCGACCTGGATGAATGCAACGGCATGACGATCAACGGCCGCTATGCCTACTATGTGACCGACGCCTATCCCTGGATCGTCGCCTGTCTGCGCGGCACGCCGCATGCCTCGTTCGACAAACCGCGCTGACCGCACCGATGTTCCAATGCCCTGTTGTGAAGTGGATACGTCATGAAACTTCTCATGTTCGAGCACTGTTCGCTCTGCTTTCGCGTGCGCATGATTGCAGCACTCAAGGGCATTCCGCTGGAAGAGCAGGTGGTGCTTGATGACGACAGCGAGGCGATGATCTCTCTTGTCGGCAGACGCGTTATCCCGATCCTGGTCCTGGACGATGGATCGCCCATGCTGGAGAGCATGGACATGGTCGATCACATCGAGGCAATCGGCGCTCCTCTTCTGACCGGAATGGAGCGTCCCGAAATCGCCGGCCTGTGCGATCGCATTTTGAAGATCACCCCCTATCTCACCATGCCGCGTTACCCGTTGCTCGGGCTGCCGGAAATGGCAACGATCGCAGCGCATGACCACTACATGGTCCGCAAGCTCAAGGTCTATGAAGATTTTGTCGCGCTCCGAGCCAGGACGCGGGAATTCATCCGTGACCTGAAGCCCGTGCTGCAGGAACTGGACAGTGAAATCAGTAGTCCGGGGGCTGTGAACGGCACGTTGTCAAGGGACGACATTCGCCTGCTGCCGTTGTTGCGGTCCGCCGCCGTCGTCAAGGAGCTGGAGTTTCCGGCCAACGTGCGGGCCTATTTCGAAACGCTGATGGCCCGGACAGGTTTTTCCCTGCTTCCCGCGATTTGAGGTGTTTCAGGCGTCCGCAGGCCGGTCCCGCGGCGCGGCCAGGTGCCGGGCCAGATCCTTCAATATGGCCTTCGACTGCGCGCATTCCGCCGTTCCGGGTTTGCAGACAAAATGCAGGTCGGGCCCGTCCCGTGTGTTCGCTATGACCACAAGCGTAAGGTCCCGGTAGGGTCCGCTCTCGGCTCTGACAAGGCAGTCGAGCTCGTTGTTCAAAAGCAGATTGATATCCGTGGTTTCGATGCATTCGCGCACGTGGTGATGCAATGTATCGCGTCGGTGAGGCCAGCTTTCCGGCAGCAGGGACCTGGCGGACGGGGAAACACCGATCACGAATTTTCTGCTGTTGATGTCCGGCGCGATCTGTTCGGTCGCGCGGGTCAGGTCGTCGAAAACCCTCGTGATGGCCGGCAAATACGTTTCCCCTGCACCGGTGAGCAGAAGTCCGTTTGGCAAGCGGCGAAACAGGATGACGCCGAGCGATGCTTCAAGCTTCTTGATCTGCTGGCTGACCGCGCCCGCGGTGACACCCAGTTCACTTGCCGCAGTCTTGAAACTGAGGTGCCGCGCGGCGGCCTCGAAGGCGCGCAGGGTGTTCAGGGACGGAAGTCGGTAGGTCATGTCGTTTGATCCGTGCCGGTCTGTGAGACAGAGAAATTCTATCCCTGTGCGTTAGCACATCTGAGTTGAAGGATCGCATCGTCGGCAGCTAATCCAATCCGGGCAACAAAGGAGGTTGGAACATGAATGAACTCAGTGGACTTCGTGCAATCCGAAGCATTGGTTACGTGATCATCCTGTGTGATGATCTGAACAGAATGAAAGCCTTCTACAAGGATATTTTCAACTTCGAGATCGAAGAACAGGAAGAAGGTCACTGGATCGCGTTCAGGGTGGGAAGCCAGTTCCTGGGGCTCCGGCCGCGCGGCCGATCCTATGACGGTCCGCCGGTTCCAGCAGTATCCGCCAGCGTGCAAGTCAGTTTCAGGGTGCCGCCGGCGGACGTGGATATTGCCTTTCAGACATTGCAGGAAAAGGGCGTCGATATCATCGAACCGCCGACAAACCAGGATTTTCCGCATCGCACGCTGTTCTTCCGGGATCCGGAAAACAACGCGATCGAGATCTTTGCCGACATTCATCCGCGTGATTCAGCACCTGAATCCTCGGGTGTGCATCGCGTGGTTGCCGGCCAGTGAAGCCCTACGCGCAATCTGCCCGGCGCTCATGTCCGGCCGCAAGCAGTCCGTCTGCAAGATGATCGAACACGGTACGGATGCGCAAGCTGGTGTGCAGTTCGCGGTGGGTTACGAGCCAGATCGGGAAACTGAGGGCGGGCACATCTTCAAATGCCGGGACGATTTCCGGGCAACGGGCGGCAATCTCGTCGGCACCGACACCAAGGCCGAACCCGAGACGCACATATTCCCAGGCGACAAGCAGGTTCGGTGAACTGATCTTGATGTTGGCCTGCGTGACGTCCAGACCAAGCGCGCGCAGGTAACCGATCAGTTGCTCGTTGTCTTCATATCCCAGGAAATCGAGCTGCGGAGCATCGGCCGTCGTCAGCTTCCGTCCGAACCGTTCGAGATAGGAGCGGGCGGCGAAGATCCGCCCGTTCGCATCTCGCAGCTTTCGTGCGTAAAGCTCGGGGTGATCCGGCGCAACATGGCGGATGGCAATGTCGGCCTCCCGGCGGCGGAGGTCACTCAGGCTGTTCGTAGATATGACCCTGATCTCGATGCCGGGCGCCTTGCGCCGCAGATCCTTGAAAATGTCCGGCAGGACATAAGCGGCCAGGACGTCGGTCGTGGAAATGGTGACCAGCCCCTCGATCTGTTGGGACTGTCCTGACGCGGCCAGGGACACCCGGCTCGCCGCTTCGCCCATGCTGCGCACGTGTTCGGCGAGCTCAACTCCCGCTTCCGTCAATATAAGGCTTTTGTTGACCCGCTCGAACAGTGTCACGCCGAGAGTCTCTTCAAGCGCGGCGACCTGCCGGCTCAGGGTCGGCTGGGTGAGCCCGAGCGCACGGGCGGCTGCCGAGAGCGACCCTTCTTCGGCGGTCACGAGAAAAGCGCGCGCCTGGTTCCAGTCAAATGTGATGCTCTGCCAGTTCATGCAAATTTGTATATCACCTAACGAGATTTCGGCAATTTCTATTCACTTGCGTTGGGGGTAACAAGCGCTCGAAAGGAGTTCCCCATGTGTCCGCATTCGTTCGCCGTGGTGTTGTTGAAAATCTGTATTGCCTGTCTCGACTTTGTGGCCTCGCCTGGCGGTGGCCGGGCGATCGGCCGCGACATCCTGAGCCGGATCGGTCTGCGCGGCGGCCGGGGGGAGTGACCATGACACTTGAACATCACACTCCGCAGATCCCGGTTTTCGAACGCCGGCTCGGCTCCTGGCAGATTGCCGTCAGTCGGGACAGTTTCGGGACCGACCAGTTGCGCGCGGCCTATGACGCCTGTGCCCCGTGCTGGGATCGCAAGATCGGACGGCTCGGCTTTCCCTCCGCATACCGCGACCTGCTGGGCCAGGTGGCTGCCGGTTTGAACGAAGGCGATGCGGCACCCGTGAAGGTGCTCGATTGCGGGGTAGGCACCGGTGCCATGTCGCTGGCGCTGGCAAGGGAAATGCCGCGTGCGTTCGATCTGACGGCAGTCGACATCTCGCCGGTCATGCTGCAGGAGGCATCCGCCAATCTTCAGGGCGCCGGTATCGGCTGCCGCGCGGATCTCGCCGACATTTCCGCGCTGCCCTACGACAGTGACAGCTTTGATTTCGTGATGTGCGCGCATGCGCTTGAACATCTCGCAAAACCCGAAACGGCGCTTGCGGAAATGTGCCGGGTTCTGAAACCCGGCGGCAGCCTTTTGCTGGTGACAACCCGCAAGTCACTCCTTGGAACGTTCGTCCAGTTGAAGTGGCGGACGCACCGGTTCGACGCGGCGATGGTGCAGCAGCAGCTGCGGCAGCGCGGCCTGGATCAACTGACAACGCTGCAGGTTGGCGCCCGGCGCTGGACCCGGTTCTGGAGCACGGCCGTCGTCGGACGCAAGCCTGCCGATAGAGAAAACACAGCGCCCGGCATCGCGATGGCCGCAGCCTGACGCCCGACATGATAGGAAAGAAAGACCATGACCATCACCTGGACCAATGACATGACACCCTCGACCCGGTTCTGGGACAAGATCTCTGACAAATATGCAAGCTCGCCGATCAAGGATCAGGGGGCCTACGAAAAGACGCTCGCACGCACCGTGGAGCATCTGGGGCCAACCGACGACGTCCTGGAACTCGGCTGCGGAACCGGCTCGACGGCGCTTCTTCTGGCCGGCAACGTATCGTCCTATCTGGCGACGGACTTCGCGCCTGGCATGATCCGGATCGCCGACGAGAAGCTTGTCGCAGCAAGCGAGGAAAACAACGTTCCGGCCGGGCTCCGCTTTGCGGTTGCCGACGCCTTCAGTGAAGCAGTCGACAACGGCAAGGGTTATGACGCCATCCTCGGCTTCAACTTTCTGCACCTGGTGGAAAATCCCGAAGACCTGCTCGCCCGCGTCCATGGTCTCCTGAAGCCGGGCGGCCTCTTTATTTCAAAAACCGTCTGCCTCGGCGACAAGGCCTGGCTGTTCGTGCCGATGATCAAGGTGATGCAGCTTTTCGGCAAGGCCCCGTTCGTGCGTTCCTATACCTTTGCCGCGGTCGAAGACCTGATCGGCCAGGCCGGTTTTGACATCATTGAAACCGGTACCTATCCGGAACCGCGCAGCCGCTTTGTCGTTGCCAGGAAGATCTAGGCGATGGTTTCTCCCCGGACAGCGGCCGCAATTGTTCCACCGTCGCCCCCGGGTGAACAACGTGAGACCCGGGGCCGGGGAACGGCTGTTTTGGGGGACGGGACGTTCAATAATCGCTAAAGTCTGCGGCTCCCCGATCCCGGCTCGCGCTGCGCTTGGCCGGGATGACGGTGGATAATGCAGGGGCGGAACGGCTTGGAGCACGATTGCCGACGGGGTGCTATCGAACGATAGCGACGAGCGCTAGCCCTGTTTTGAAGATTGAGGCATTTGTTCGAAATCGAACCGGCAAACGGGCAATTGCGCCATCGCGCGTCATTGCCAGACTTGATCTGGCAATCCATGCCATTGCGTCTCCATGGCGATAGACCGCGTAGCCGACAATGGAACGGCATGGATGCCATGGTCAAGCCATGACATGACCCGAAAGGAAGGACAGATGCCGGGACGCGGTCTGCCACGCAAAGCCGTGGACGGCCAGTGAAAGTTCCGGAATTGTTTTCCCCGATTTGTCGTCCCGGTTTGCCGCAAACGCGGCAAGACCGGGAACCATTACTCCAAATGGCCCGAGATTGCGCGAAGAAGAAACAGGTGATTGCTGGGTTCCGGCCTTCCGCTTTGCTTCAGCCGGAATGAAAAGTTCATTGGCTGCAGACTGCCTCACTGGATCAATTCAGGTTAAACCGGACAGCGGTGCGTCAAGCTTGCCGCCGGGACGTGAAGGGCGAGAGGAACAACCTCATCCTGAGGAAGCGTGTCAGCGCTGTCTCGAAGGATGGGCCGCCCGGCAGGACGCCAATCGCCCATCCTTCGAAACGCACCAGAGCTTGCTCCTCGGGATAGGCAGAAACGTTGGACTTCCCATCTGTTCAAATCAAAGAGTTGATGACGGGGAAAACACCTTCATTTCTGACAGGTGCAAAAACTGCCGGCCTTGGAGACCGGTTGGCGTGAATCAGGGCATCGAACGCATTGCAGGATTGTGGTTCCGGCATTACCGTTCCGCCTTACAGAGCATCTATCCCGGATCTTGGAGGCCTTACTCATGCTCAGAACGCTTTCATTTGCGATTGGTATGACGGTGTCGGCAGCCGCAGTCTCCGCGGACCTCCTTCCTCCGGACGCCGGTTTTCTGGACCAGGTTGCAGCATTCGGCATCACGCAGGAGAACTGGGACAGCGGCGAATTCGCCGCGGTCACGTTTCCGCAGGCCTACCGGTTCACAAGGCACTACGAAATCAGCGCCGGTGATGCGGTCGCGCCCGAACAATGGCGGGACGAGACCGGGGCGCTTGATCTCGCGGCTCTGACTGCCAGAGATGCCGATGGCGTCCATGACCTGCAGACAATCCTGCGCGACAGGCTGCTCAATCATTCGATGGTGGTGCTGAAGGGCGATCGGCTGCTGCATCAGCATTTCTGGGACGGGATGACGTCGGCTTCGACCCATCTCGACATGTCGGTGACCAAATCGTTCACGGCGACACTGGCCGGCATCGCGGCCGCCGAAGGGCTGCTCGACATGAGCAAACCCGTGGAACACTACCTTCCGGAATATGCCGCGACCGCGTTTGGCGGTGTGTCGGTTCAGGATGTCGCCGACATGAATTCCGGGCTTGATATCCCCACGCCGCCGTTCATGTCCTGGGACCCGAAATTCACGCAGTCGCAGGAATGGAACGGCCCGAACGACAGCGGTCTGTCGGGCATCAACGAGTATCTGCAGACCCTGTCCGAGCGGAAATACGAACCGGGGACCCATTACCAGTATCAGGATCCGAATACGGAATTGCTGGGTCTCGTGACCGAAAAGGTGACGGGAACCGGCCTTGCCGCGTTCATGCAGGAGCGTTTGTGGTCAAGGCTCGGGGCCGAAGGCAACGCCTACTGGATGGCCGATCCGCGCGGTTACACGGTGGCTTCCGGCGGGTTGAACATGCGCACGCGCGACCTGGCGCGTGTCGGCCGCATGTTCCTGAATGACGGCAGGAACCATCTCGGTGAGCAGATCGTGCCGCAGTCGTTCCTGGATGCAATCTGGGAAGGCAACGACCGGGTCAGGGCAGCCTGGTCCGTCGGCAAGGAGGCCGCTCTTGCGTCCGACGGCTGGTACAAGGACCAGATCAGGATCCTGAACATCAAGGGCCACAAGATGATGGTCTTCATCGGAATTCACGGCCAGGTGCTGGTCATGGAAAAGGAAACGGGAACCGTCATCGCCATGAATGGCGGTTATCCGCAGACGGAGACCGTTCGGATGAACACGCTTCTTTTCCTCGAAGTCGTCCCGGCGCTTCTGGACGCGACCAGCGGCCTGTGACGGCTGCCGCCTTGGGCCCTGGCCCTAGCAGCAGGTCCTGACGATCTCCGCGATTTCGCCAAGCTGACCGGCCAGCGGGCTGGATTTGCGCCAGACCATGCCAACGGTCCGCGTTGGTTCAGGGTTTTCGAAACGGCACACGGAGACGGATGCCGAACGGGTTTCGACCGGAACGGCCATTTCCGGAATGAGCGTCACCCCCATGCCGGCGCTGACCATCTGGACCAGCGTGGACAGGGAACTGGCATCCAGCACTTCGCGCGGCGGGCCGGACGGAAGGTTGCAGAAGGACAGCGCCTGGTCGCGAAAGCAATGGCCTTCCTCAAGCAGCAAAAGCCGCATTTCCCGCAGTCTGTCGGCGCTGGGCATGGGCGCGTCCGCATCGCTGGCCGAGCGGACCAGCATGAAGGCCTCGCTGAACAGGGGCGTCTCCGCGAGAGATCCTTCGGAAACGGGCAGGGCGACGATTGCCGTGTCCAGCTTGCTCTCGCCGAGTTCCTGAATGAGTTTGGGGGTCACCGTTTCACGGACGTGGATCTCAAGCTCGGGATGCTGATCGGACAAGGCCCCGATGACGCGCGGCAACAGGTAGGGCGCGATCGTCGGGATCACGCCGATACGCAGCCGCCCGACAAGCCGGTCGCGCGAAGCCCGGGCCAGATCGCCGAGTTCTTCGGCGGCGCGCAGGATGTCGCGGGCACGCTCGACGGCGACTTCGCCGAAATGCGTCAGCCTGACCTGCCGGGGGCCGCGTTCGATCAGGGACGCACCCAGCGCTTCCTCCATTTCCTTGATCTGCATCGACAGGGCCGGTTGCGAAATCGCACAGGCATCCGCCGCTTTGCCGAAGTGCCCGTGACGGGCCAGGGCTTCAAAATAACGGAGTTGTTTCAGCGTGATATTTATCATAAGAAAATCCTATCAAAGCGATCAGTAAATTCAACTTCTTCTGATCGATAGGCTCTGCTAGTTTAGAATCACACCAGACTGGAAACGCGTGATCTGCACCTTAAATGTAGGCACACGGACCGGTCTGGTAACAGATCACGGAGTTCTCCGGCCACCTGCCAGCATCTGGATCGTCAGCGCGCTCATGGAAGCGCGAACTGTCAAAATGCTGTCACCGGATCGGAGTTGTGTAAGTGCGGTGCGTCGCACCGGGACTCGAATTGGAGAGGAATATGGACGCAAAAGTCGACAAAGCGGGTGGATGCCCGGTCATGCACGGCGGGAACACGTCGATGGACAAGCCGGTTACGAAATGGTGGCCGAATGCGCTCAACCTCGACATTCTGCACCAGCACGGTGCCCGGACCAACCCGATGGATCCGGATTTCAACTTCCGCGAAGCCGCGAAGGGTCTGGATCATGAAGCGGTCAAGGCCGACGTCCGCGCCCTGATGACCGACAGCCAGGACTGGTGGCCGGCTGACTGGGGTCACTACGGCGGGCTCATGATTCGCCTGGCATGGCACTCGGCGGGCTCCTACCGCATGCAGGACGGCCGTGGTGGTGCCGGTTCCGGCAACATCCGCTTCGCGCCGCTCAACTCCTGGCCGGACAATGCCAGCCTCGACAAGGCACGCCGTCTGCTCTGGCCGGTGAAGAAGAAATACGGCAACGCCCTGTCCTGGGCCGACCTGATCATCCTGGCCGGCAACATGGCCTACGAGACCATGGGCTTCAAGACCTTCGGCTTCGGCTTCGGCCGCGAGGACATCTGGGGTCCGGAGACAGACGTCTACTGGGGATCAGAGCAGGAATGGCTGGCGCCGTCCGAAAACCGCTATGACGATCTGGACGATGCGTCGACGCTGGAAAATCCGCTTGCAGCCGTTCACATGGGACTGATCTACGTGAACCCGGAAGGCGTCAACGGCAACCCGGACCCGGTCAAGACCGGCGCGCATATCCGCGAAACCTTCAGGCGCATGGCCATGAACGACGAGGAAACGGCTGCGCTCACCTGTGGCGGCCACACCGTCGGCAAGGCGCATGGCCGCGGTGCCGTCGACAAGATCGGTGTCGAGCCGGAAGCGACCGGCGTTGAAGCACAGGGTCTCGGCTGGTCCAACCCCGGCCAGGACGGCAAGGCGACCAATGCGTTCACCTCCGGTATCGAAGGCGCCTGGACGAAAGAGCCGACGAAATTCGACATGGGCTATTTCGACTACCTGTTCAACTATGAATGGGAATTGACGAAGTCTCCGGCAGGCGCATGGCAGTGGAAACCGGTCGACATGCCGGAAGGCGAGAAGCCGGTCGACGCGACCGACCCGTCCATCCGCCACGACCCGATGATGACCGATGCCGACATGGCCATGAAAATGGACCCGGTCTACAACGAGATCTGCCGCAAGTTCATGGAAGACGAAGCCTACTTCCGTGACACCTTTGCCCGCGCCTGGTTCAAGCTGACCCACCGCGACATGGGTCCGCGTGCCAACTATCTCGGACCGGACGTCCCGGCTGAAGACCTGATCTGGCAGGATCCGATCCCGGCAGGATCGACCTCCTACGACGTCGATGCGGTCAAGGCGAAGATTGCCGCAAGCGGTCTCTCCGCTGCCGACATGATCGCCACTGCCTGGGACAGCGCCCGCACGTTCCGCGGCTCCGACAAGCGTGGTGGTGCCAACGGCGCCCGCATCCGGCTTGCCCCGCAGAAGGACTGGGAAGGCAACGAACCGGCACGGCTCGCCAAAGTACTCGCTGCCCTTAAGCCGATCGCGACGGAGAGCGGTGCCTCGCTTGCCGACGTCATCGTTCTGGCCGGCAATGTCGGTGTCGAGCAGGCCATCAAGGCCGCCGGTTTCGACACCGTCGTCCCGTTCAGCGCAGGCCGTGGTGACGCGACCGACGCGCAGACCGACGCGGAAAGCTTCGAGGTTCTGGAACCGCTTGCGGACGGCTTCCGCAACTGGGAAAAGAAAGACTACGCGGTCAGCCCTGAAGAAATGATGCTCGACCGGGCGCAGCTGCTCGGGTTGACGGGGCAGGAAATGACGGTTCTCGTCGGCGGCCTGCGCGTCGTCGGCGCGAACCACGGCGGCTCCAAGCACGGTGTCTTCACCGACCGCGAAGGCGCTTTGACGACGGATTTCTTCGTCAACCTGACCGACATGTCCAACAGCTGGCTGCCGGCGTCCGACGGAACTTACGAGATCCGGGACCGCCAGCTGAACACGCTGAAATGGACGGCGACCAGCGCGGACCTCGTCTTCGGCTCCAACTCGATCCTGCGCGCCTATGCAGAGGTCTACGCCCAGGACGACAACCAGGCCAAGTTCGTCAAGGACTTCGTTGTCGCCTGGACCAAGGTCATGAATGCGGACCGTTTCGATCTGGCGTAAGATTACGCACAGAGGCGCATGCGAATGAAGGCCGGCCCCGCGATCGCGGGGCCGGCTTTTTCAGTTCTGAGCTGTCTCGTCGGACTGTTCGTCTTCAGCGCCTTCCACCACGATGGTCCCGGCGGGAATGCTGTTGATCCGGAAGAGCGTGTTGAGGAAGTCGGACATCTGGGTGTCCGGGAAATGGCCGGCGAACAGGCGCTCGATCGTGCCGTCCTGAAACATGCTGTAAAGGGCGAGATCGATTTTTTCCGGCAAGCCCGGATGTTCTCTCGATGAAATGACGAAGGCGTAGGGCTCGTAGCGGCCGGTGCCCGACGGCGCCGGATCCATGGCGCATTCCGTCCGGGTCTGGTTGCGCTGGTCCGCAAGCGAGGCCTGCACGATGTCGAGATCGCCATAGTAGCGGGACAGGTTCCCGTTGCAGAATGCCCGCGCCGCTGCCGTATGCGAGGTGTAGCTGCGCGAACAGACGATCTTGGCTCCGATCCGGTTCCTGGGCGGCTTGCTCAGCAGCGTATTGAGCGCATCGCCGATCGTCGAACCTTCCACGTACCCCCAGATTTCATAGTCCTTGGGCCCTTCGGTCTTGACCTGCAGGGGTGTTGCCGGAACGAACTGAAACTCGATCTTGAACCGGTCCCAGAAACTTGCCTGTTTGGTCTGGGGCTCTCCTTCGGTACCGGTTGCGTCGTCGTCCGCGGAAGTGTCGGCCTGTTCCTCTGTCTTTTCCGGCCACCAGGGGGTCTTGCAACTGTGCGCGGGAGACGGCTCGCCGCGCGCTGTGGCACCGAGATGGTCAATCCAGGGAAGGATGCAGTCGCATGTCGGTTCCGGCCCGTCTTCTGGCAATTTGCCTTCGTTCTTGGTGATGTCCTTGCCCTGCTTGGACTTCACGAAGGAGCTGTTGGCGACAAAGACGATCTGAGAAAAATGTAGGATGGGCGTCTTCTTTTCGATCGGAAAGCTGCGCATGCGCTGAAGCGTGATCGTGGTCGGGTCACACAGAAAATCAATTTCGGTGGACGCGGGCTTCGCTTTACTGCCAGCGGGCAGCTCGCCTTTCAGAGATGCGATTTTGGCTGTTGCTTTCCGGCCATCGTCCGGACCGGTCCGGCCGGTGTTTAGAATGGATATCCGCTCCGCCGAGCTGATTTCGACAGTCTCAACCTGGTAGCCTGCGCGGTAGATCGCCTCCGTACAGATGTCCCAGTAAAAACCCAGAAATTCGTCCGAGGCAGTGTTCTTCCAGATGAAGGGGCGTGTATCCGTGCGAACGGCCATCTTGATGGGTGCAGCGTGTTCGTCTGCGGATGCCGTCCAGGTGACAGCGAAAGCCTGCACGAAAACCAGGGAAAGACAAATCAGCCACTTCATGACGACGCTGCCGATCTGGACTTTGTCGACGTCTGGCCGACGAGCGGTCCTGATTTTGTGCTCACCCCTGATTGCCGCCTGCGCTGGTTCTGGAGCGCCTCGGCGACGCAGAAGACCACAAGGAAACCGAGTATCGCGGAATAGATTGCCGCGTAGGCGATCAGGCCATGGTCGATCGCGTCGAGTTGCGGCTGCTCTGCCGACCGGTTGAGCGCGGACGCCCAGGACGTGAGGAAACGGGTAGCGCCGCCGCACAGCCCCATGAGGATTGCTGCCCGGATTGCCCAGCCCCGGCTCCAGGCCATCGTCTTTTGCGACACTTCGGCTCGGGACAATGACGTTGCTGCATCCAGCAGAACGACGAGGATCAGGGCAAGGACTGCGCCTCTCAGAGGGGTTGGCGCATTGTATTCGAAGGATGCCTGCAGCGTCGCCCAGACGGTGCGCTGGTTTTCTTCCCATCCGCCCGATTCAATGGCCGAACGCCAGAGAACCAGGCCAATGATGAAGAGTGTCGCAACTGCCCAGGAAACGAAGACAAGTGCCGCGGCCTGCGGTAGTCTTTTCGTCCAGTGCGCCTGCGACATGTTCCGCCAGCGGTGGGTCTGGCGTGCACCGTCGCGCAGCGCAAGGGCGATGATGATCGGAACGCAGAAGCTGTTGAAAGAGGTGGTGGCATATCCGAGCGCGCGCCAGTAGGGGCTCCCCGCGGAGCCGCTTTGAAGCGCGGTTTCATATGGACCGGGAAAGACGCTCCAGGCAAGCGCGAGCGAGACGGTAATACCAGCGGACCACAGGATCGTCAGCATCGCGTGTGAGCGGGAGTGTACGGGGCCCGCATGCTCATTGAACAGATCGCTCAAAAAGGCCTCGAGCTTCTTCTTCGCAAGGATCTGTTGCCTGACCGAACTGGTGGCATTTTTCTCAAGCCGTTGAGCGCCTGAATCCGGGATGATGATTTCATGCTCGACATAGAGCGCCAGCAAGATGCAGAGGTCATCGGCGAGGTGATCGGCTTCTTCGGCCAGCCGTTCCCAGCTGGCACGTTTCTTCTCGGTGGCCGCCGGGTTTTCTCCTGAACCGTTTCCTTCCTGGGGAGTTTCGGCTTCTGCTGTCGCATCGGCTTTCTCCGGGACCGCGGCAGTTTCACCGGCCTGGTAGCTCGATTTTTCATCGAGCTCCAGCAGCAGGACGTCCCGGCGCCGTGTCAGGGCGGCTTCGAGCTTGTCGAATTCTTCGCGCTGGCTGGCATTCGCCAGCTTGAGTTTCCGGTCCAGGATCCACGAGGAAATGGAAAAAATGAGGTCAAGATCCTCGTGAAAATCCTGAGGATCGGCCAGTTGCCCGCCGGCAGCCTGCGAATAGTGCCGGATGCGTTCCCAATGACCGCGCGGGATCAGCAGGCTGTTTTTCGGAATGTCGTTGTCTTCGTCGCCTTCATCACGAAGCTGGATCGAGTTGCGCTGAAGATCCTCGCCCGCGCCGATGACGCGCGTCGGAATGCCTGCCAGCCGGTGCGCCGCACTGCGCATCCAGTCTTCGAAACGCTGCAGGATCGGGAAGGTCGGGGCAAGGCCGACGATGATGAGTGCGATCGTGAGCGAGATGGACGGGTCGATGCCGATGTCGAGAAAGTTCCGTTTTTCGGCTGGGCCTGTTTCGCTCGACAGCGGCTGGGCCCAGAAAACGCTCTCGTTGTTGCTGAGCGGCACGAAACCGACCGTGGAACCGGCCGCTTCCTCGGTCGGTGCGGTCGGCAGCTGGCTGGCGCCGACCGTATCGGCCAGGATGTCCGGTCCCCCGAGATAGGGGATGACCTCTGCGTAGGCGCACAGGAAGAAGTAGATGAGCAGCATTGTCAGCGCGTAGAACGTATACGCGTGAAAAACCGTCTTGCGCGCCCGAAGCTTGTCGGGCGTCAGCAGGTCGACAAGGCGTTCGAGTTGCCTTCGGCTGCCATAAGTCGCCTTATTGAAACGCTCGTAGGAAAACACGCCGATGATCAGCGCGCCAAATAGCAGGGCGACGAGGTCGGGCATGTCCGGTGCCAGTCTACATTTGCCGTGTTACCGGCAATATTGCGTTGCCGGGTTACACGCTGTCTGTGCAAAGCCTGGTGCAGAACTGCCGGACAATAGCAGAAGGACAATCAAAACTTTCTTCATGACGCGGTCCTCAAGTCTAATATATTTTTCTGTTTAATTAACACAGATTGAGTTGAAATCACAACATAACCATAATTTAAGATGAGCCTTTTTTCCAAAATAACAAGGCTTTAATTATTTTCAAATTGAAGTTGTATGCCGGTTGTATTGCTTAAACTAACCTAAAGTAAGTAAATTTCGCGATAACATCCACCACGCACAATCACCTATTTTGCGGAAAGTCATTGTGTCGTCACAGTGATCATGTTGCAGTGCGAAGAGTTTCAGGTTGCGGCCGAAACGACGGGAGGTCTCGTCCGGCTTCAGGCCGGTTCCAGTCTGTTTTGACGTCAGGAGCTGACAGTCATGTTTGATTTGACGGGGTTCAAGGCCCTTGTGGTCGGGGTCGCCAACGACCAGTCCATCGCGTATGGCTGTGCGAAAGCCTTTCGTGAGCAGGGGGCCGACCTGGCGATCACCTATCTCAATGAGAAGGCGGAGCCCTATGTGCGTCCGCTGGCCGAAGAGCTTGGCGCGGACATCATCGCACCGCTCGACGTGCGCGATGAAGGCGAAGCGGATGCCCTCTTCGCCGCGATCGACGAGAAATGGGGCAAGCTCGACACGCTGCTGCATTCCATCGCCTTTTCGAAGAAGGAAGACCTTCATGGCCGTGTCGTGGATTGCTCCGCGGACGGGTTTTCCCTGGCGATGGACATTTCCGTCCACTCGTTTCTGCGGCTCATACGCAGGGCCGAGCCCCTGATGCCGCACGGGGGCACCTGCATGACGGTCTCGTTCATGGGCGCGCAGAAGGTGGTCGAGAACTACGGGGTCATGGGGCCGGTCAAGGCGGCGCTCGAAGCCGCGACCCGCTACGCGGCGGCCGAGATGGGGCCAAGGGGGATATCGGTGCACGCACTGTCTCCCGGACCCTTGAGGACACGAGCGGCATCCGGGATCGCGGAGTTCGACGAACTTCTCAATGACGCCGCCGAGCGTGCGCCCACACATCACCTTGCAACGATCGACGATGTCGGTGCCTATGCCGCGTTTCTTGCGAGCCGTGAAGCCTTCAACGTCACGGGCGGCATTCACTTCATCGACGGCGGCTACAGCATTGTTGGATAGGAGGTCCTCATGAAGGACATTTTCGACGCGCTCGAAAAGGGCCACAACGAGTTTCTGCATTCCCTGGAAGATGCGACCGCCTGGTCACCTTCGCAGCGCATCACCGCATGGCAGGCCCAGGCGGCCGAGATGTCGAACATGGCGGAATTGATGGGGCGCGGCCTCACCAAGCATCTGACCCACATCACGGATGTGCACAAGCAGCGCTGGCAGGACAGCCTGACGGCCTATGGCAAAGCGTTTGAAGACCTCACGCAGGCGCAGACGCAAGGCGCGCTCTACAACGCTTTTGAGAGTTACTGGAAGGATGCGGCTCAGCGTGTCGTGCTCACGATGGACACATTGCGTCAGCGCGGCGACAATTTCATCGAGCACGAGGAGGCTGGATGCCCGCCGGTCCTGATCTATGACTATGATCTGGTGCTGGACGGCGCGGATCTGCCGCATCCCTGCTGCTACATGCTGCTGAAGATCAGGCCGCCTGAAAACACCCCGTGCCGCGATCCCAAGCCATGGAAACGGCCCTATATCATCATCGATCCGCGCGCCGGACACGGTGCGGGCATCGGCGGTTTCAAGCCGGACAGTCAGGTCGGGGTCGCTCTCCGGGACGGTCACCCCGTTTATTTTGTCGCCTTCAAGCGCATGCCGGAAAAGGGCCAGACGCTCGCCGACGTCACGCGCGCCGAGGCCGCGTTCGTGCGCAAGGTGAAGGAATTGCATCCCGAGGCGCCCAACCCGGTGGTCACGGGAAACTGTCAGGGAGGCTGGGCAACGCTGCTGCTCGCCGCGACAAACCCGGATCTCACCGGTCCGATCATTCTCAACGGCGCGCCGGTTTCGACCTGGGCGGGGCGGGTCGGCGAAAATCCGATGCGCTACAACGGCGGCATTCTGGGCGGAACCTACAACGCCATGTTCTACTCCGACCTTGGGCACGGCGTGTTTGACGGAGCGGACATTGTCCAGAATTTCGAGCTCCTCAATCCGGCGAGAAACTATTTCGGCAAGTATTACGACCTTTATGCCAAGGTCGACACGGAGCCGCATCGCTTCCTCGAATTCGAGCGCTGGTGGGGTGGCTATTTCCTGCTGAACGAGGCGGAAATGAAGTGGATCGTCGAACAGCTTTTCGTCGGCAACCGCCTGTCCAAGAACGAAGCGCAGCTCGAGCCGGGCCGGAATGTCGATATCAAGCAGATCCGCGCGCCCATTATCGTTTTTGCCAGCTTCGGCGACAACATCACCCCGCCGCAGCAGGCGCTGAACTGGATCCTCGACACCTACGCGGACGAGCGGGAAATCGCGATCCGCGGCCAGCGGATCATCTACATGGTTCATGACCAGGTCGGTCACCTCGGAATTTTCGTGTCCTCCAAGATTGCCAAGAAGGAGCACACGGAAGTGACCTCGACTCTGAAGACCATCGAGGCGCTGCCACCGGGTCTCTACGAGATGTCGATCGACGACTACGAGGGCGAGCTGCTCGACCGCCAATTCACCGTCAGTTTCCACGAACGGGGCATGGATGACCTGCGCGCGCTCGACGATGGCCGCGAAGACGAGATTCCGTTTGCCGCGGTCGCAAGGGCGTCCGAACAGCAGGCCGAGTTCTACGACGTGTGCGTGCGCCCGTTCGTTCAGGCAGGTGTAACCGAGCAGAGCGCGGATTTGCGGCGGCGCACCCATCCCCTGCGGCTGCAGCGGGAGCTCCTTTCCAGCATGAACCCGTTCCTGAGCGCGCTCCCGGGCTGGGCCGAAAAAGCGAAGGCCGAGCGTCAACCGGTTGCATCCGACAATCCCTTCGTGGAACTGGAACGGGTCAACGCGGCGATGATCGAGCAATCCATGGATCTGTTCCGTGACCTGCGCGACACCATGTATGAGAACCTGTTCTATACCATCTGGGGATCGCCCTACATGCGCTGGTTCGGACGAACGAAGCAGCCGGGCCGTACGCTCAAGCATGCGGACGAACTGCGCAGCCTGCCGCCGGTCCAGGCCGCCCTGATGCATGTCGAGGAGGGTGGTTTCCGCGAGGCGGTTGTCCGGATGCTGATCCTGCTCGCCGAGAGCCGCGGCAATGTGCGCCGGGACAGGCTGGAACGGTCCTCACGTGTCCTCACCCAGGACGAACCCTTCAGGTCGCTTACACCGGACGAGCGCAGTTTCATGCTCCAGGAGCAGACGCTGATCGTCGAATTCGCGCCGGAGCGCGCCTTGTCGTCATTGCCGAAGCTTCTGAAATCGAAGGAGGAGCGTGAGCTTGCGGCGAAGGTCGTGCGTTACATCCCGGGCGATATCGACGAGATGACGCCGCACACGCTGGAGATGCTTCAGAGTTTCCACAAGGTGCTCGGGCTGCCGCCCGCGACCGGCAACATCACCGAAGACCCGCTGGCAGAGAGCGCTACTCCGGCGAAAGCGGACGCGGATATCGAGCCGGCTGTCACCGAGGCGCCGGTCAGGAAACCCGCAGCCGCCGCGGCAAAGACGAGGACGGCGCAGAAGGCATCACCGCGCAAGCCTGCGGCACGAAAAGCCGCCACGCGCAAGGCGGCTGCTTCCAAGCCGGCCACCGGCCGCAAACAAGGCACGTCTGCGCGCAAGTCCGAAGAACCTGCCGAATAAGCGAAAGTCAAAAAAAGGGCGTCCGGGCCTCTCGGACGCCCCTCCAGAGCCCCCTTGTGGTGTTCCCCGGAAAGAGGCTCTGAAATGGGTCCTGACCCTAGGACCTGTTGCCGCGGTGCGCCCAGCCGGTCATCCGTAGTTCCAGCCACGCCATGATCGCATACATCACGATGCCAAGCACCGCGAGCGCGACAAGTCCGGCCCATACGAGGGGAACGTTGAACTGCGATTGCGCAGCGAGCATCATGTGTCCGATGCCGGAGTTTGCGGCCACGGTTTCCGAAATGACCGAGCCGACGAAGGCAAGCGTTATCGCCACTTTCAGCGAGCCGAAGAAATAGGGCATCGATCGCGGAATGCCGACTTTCAGCATGATGTCCAGCTTCTTGGCGCCGAGCGCGCGCAGGACGTCTTCCATCTCCGGTTCGATGGTCGCAAGACCCGTGGCGACATTCACAACGATCGGGA
Source organism: Roseibium sp. (assembly GCF_965232425.1). Taxonomy (GTDB): domain Bacteria; phylum Pseudomonadota; class Alphaproteobacteria; order Rhizobiales; family Stappiaceae; genus Roseibium. Next base: position 382,663 of record NZ_OZ246971.1, on the reverse strand, counting down.
AGAACGCGATCAGGAACGCGGTCAGCACAGCCGGAATGGTTCCGATGCCGAACCAGATCACCAGGATCGGAACGACCGCGACCTTCGGAATGGAGTTGAAGCCGATCATCAGCGGGTAGAGACCGGCATAGATCGCACGGCTCCAGCCGATGGCAAGACCGAGCGCAAGTCCACCGACGACGGCGAGCAGAAAGCCGGCAACGGTGGTGAACAGCGTCTGCACGGAATTCTTCCAGATCGGCGACCAGTATTTCACGATCGCGGCCCAGATGTCCGTCGGCGCCGGCAGAATGAACACCGGCAGATCGAAAATCTTGACCGCCAGTTCCCAGACCAGGAACAGTCCGATCGTCCAAAGCCAGGGGGCGAGAGCGATCCAGCGCGAAGAGGTCATGCCGCCACCCTCGCTTCCGCGATCAGCGCCCTCAGGTCGTGAACGATGTCATTGAACGCCGCCTCGTAGATCAGGTCGATCGGCCGGGGCCGGGGGAAGGAGACTTCCCGCCGCTCGATGATCTTGCCCGGTCGCGCACTCATGACGAAAACGGTGTCTGCAAGATAAACGGCTTCTCTGAGATCGTGGGTGACGAGGATGACCGTGAAGCTTTTTTCCGCATGCAGGTCGCGCATGACCTGCCAGAGTTCCTCGCGCGTGAAGGCGTCCAGCGCGCCGAAGGGTTCGTCGAGCATCAGCAAGGCCGGATCGTGAATGAGCGCGCGGCAGAGGTTTGCGCGCTGCTGCATGCCGCCGGACAGCTGCCAGGGAAATTTCTCTCCGAATCCGCCGAGGCCGACAAGCTTGAGCAGTTCCTCCGCCTTTGCCGTGTAGGCCGCCTTTTCACGCCGCAGGTTGGCGCGGTGCGGCTGGACGATCTCCAGCGGCAGCATCACGTTGGAAATCGTGCTGCGCCAGGGCAGCATCGACGGGTTCTGGAAGGCCATGCCCGCAATGGAAACCGGTCCCGACACCTCCTGGTGGGCAACTTCGACGGTTCCTTCCTGCGGGTTGATCAGCCCGGTGGCGAGTTTCATGAGCGTTGATTTTCCGCAGCCCGACGGGCCGACGACGGCCGCGAACTCACCTTCCTGGATGCTCATGTCCAATCCGTCGAGGGCAAGGGTCGCATCGGCTGCCTGGCCGTAGGACAGGCGCACGTTTCTGAGGTCTACAAATCCGGTCAAGACGAGGTCCGAAACAGGGCTCCTGCGGTCATCATGCTGACCGCAGAAGCGATTGATTTGAGGAGAAGCGGTGGGATTACTTGACCATCCGTTCTTCCTTGGGAGGAAGATAGCTGCTGTCGAAAACCTTCTCCGGGCTCGGCGGCGTATCGCTGACACCCATGGATGTCTGAAGGTACTCCATGGATTTCGCCAGTTTTTCCATGTCGACGCCACCGAAGCCGTTTTCCTTGACGGCCGGTGTCGCGATCGAACCTTCGACGGCCATCGTCAGGCGATCCACTTCGACGGCTTCATCGAGGACTTCGTTCCGCTTCATGACATAGGGAATGGCGGCGGCCGGATCGGCGATCGCGTCGAGATAGCCCTTGGTCAGAGCCTTGACGAAGCCCTTGACCGCATCCGGGTTCTCGGCAGCGAAGTCGGTGTTGGCGATGACCACGTTTCCGTAGAGGTCGAGGCCGTTTTCACCCATGAGGATCAGTGAGATATCGTCCTCCGGAACACCCTGTGCCTTCAGGTTCAGGACGGAGGAGAACGAGAATCCGAAAATCGCGTCCACCTGTCCCTGCGCCAGCATCGGCTCGCGAACCGGGAAGCCGACATTCTCAATGGTGATGCCGCTGGTGTCGAGGCCGGCGACATCCACAAAGGCGGGCCATTGTCCGAAAGCGGCATCAGGCGGCGGGGCGCCCAGTGTCTTGCCTTCAAGCGACTTCGGATCTTCCGTAACGCCCTGGCTCTTGCGGCCGATCACGGCGAACGGCGGTGTTTCGTAGGCCATCATGACGGCCTTGACCTTGAGATCCGGCTGTTCGTCCATCAGCTTGATGAGCGCATTGATGTCGCCGAAGCCCATGTCATAGGTCCCGGTCGCGACGCGCGGCAGCGATTCGCGCGAACCGGCGCCGCTGTCGATGGTCACGTTCAGACCCTCGTCCTTGAAGTAGCCCTTGTCGAGAGCAATGAAGAAGGGCGCCGACGGGCCTTCGAATTTCCAGTCCAGTGTGAATTTGATATCGGTCTCGGCATACGCGCTGCCTCCACTGATCATCAATGCGAGCGCGGCGCTTTTCAAAAGACGCATGTTGTTCCCCTGTGTTTTCGATTTTTCCGGCGAAGTGTGAAAGGTGCTTGCACAAAAATCAAGCACGATATTTGTGTGCCTTCAATATAGTCAATCGCCTGTTGAAATTTACGCCGGGGACAACGGGACGGGATTGTTCGCCGCTGGTCCTGGAACGCTGGAAACACCTGACGTTTCTGACGGAAACCGGCACTCCGCGATTCACCGCGCGCGCTTCGGTCCGGCAAGGATCAGCATGAAAATACCTGTTTGCGAACCCGCGTGGTGACACCTTATTCTGTTGAGGCCGCACCAACCCCCAACCAGGGCCCTGTTGAATCGACCGGGCCTGCTATCACATTCAAGTTTCACCCGAACAACACAAGGCGCTTCCGACGGAAATCGATGTTCGACTGGGCTTACAGGAAAAGACTGAAAGACGACCTGGAAGACTGGGTGGCGAAAGGATGGGTCAGTTCGTCCGGTGCCGCCTCGATCCTGCGCGATCAGGAGCGCGAGGACGGACGGTCGCGGCTGCCGATGGCGCTGGCCGGGATCGGCATGATCTGCGTTGCCCTGGCCTTGTTCGCCTTTATCGCGGCCAACTGGGCTGTCATTCCGAAAACCGTAAAGCTTGTCGGGATAACGGTGCTGCTCGTTGCCAGCCATCTGGCGGCGGCACGGGCCGCCACGAAAGGCCGAAAGGGTATTGCCGACCTTCTCACCGGCTTTGCAACCCTTGTTTTCGTCGGCGGCATGGCTCTTGTCGGGCAGATGTTTCATTTGCCCGAGGACTGGGCCGGAGGTGCATTTCTCGTCTGCATGGGCGCTCTGGCGGCGGCCTGGTTCACCGGATCGAAAGCGTCGCTGACCGTGGCCGCGGTCGCCGCGCTGACCTGGCAGTTCAGCCGCGCCGATCTGGGGGAAACGACAACAATTCAGGACCTGATCGGCCTTGCGATCCTGATTGCGGTGTTTGCCCACGCGATCTTCGCTCCCGCCAGATTGTCGCGCTGGCTTGCCATTTTGTTGCTGTGGGTGACCTTTGGCAGATGGCTGGCCGAATCCGCCGATCTGCACTCTGCCGGTGACGGGTTTGCGCTTGCCATGTCGCTCGCAGGCGCTGGCGGACTGGCGGTGCTCATGGTGCTGATCGATCCGATCGCCGATCTTTTCGTGAAGTGGAACAGCGAGTTGCCGGCGCGTTCGCATGGCCGCTGGCTGATGAGCCGGTCCCTGCAGGATGCCGGGTTTCTGGTGTTGAACGCGCTTGTTGTCGCCGCGCTCATCGTGGTTCCCGAACTCGCATCGGATGTCGACGGTGCCGCGATCTGGACGGTGCCGGCGCTTGTCCCGCTTGCTGCCGCCGTCGCTCTTCTCGTTGCCGGGCTTTTGCTGTCCTACAAGACCGCGAAGGCGCAGGCGCTGTTCGGTGCAACCGGCCTGGCGCTTCTCGCCGTCCTGATGCCGGTGGTCACATCGAACACGCTCGTGCTGGCAGCCGCATCCATGTCGGCGCTTGTCGGACTGTGTGCCCTCGCCACATGGTTCAACAATCGCTACTGGATGCTGTGCTCCTATCTCGGGCTTACGGCGGTCGCACTCTGGCTTCTGCAGGTCACGATCGGGACGCTGCTCGGGCAATCCGTGTTTTTCTTGGTGGCGGGTGTCCTCCTGCTCGGCGTTGCGCTGTGGCTTGCACGTGTCTTCAGAAGCGGCGCACCGTCCGCACCCGTCGAACCGGGTAAACGGGAGGCCCCGTCATGAGCGATGTCCCGGCAGACGCCGGCCTGGCCCGGCGTTCAAGTGTCCCGCTCACCTACCTGAAGTGGGGCCTTCTGGCGCTACTGCAGCTTGCCCTGATCTCCGTTCCGCTTGTGGACCGGCTCGACGTGCAGATGTCGGGCGCTGTGGTGCCCCTGGAGCTGGTTCCGGTCGATCCGAGGGATCTCCTCAGGGGAGACTACGTCATCATCAATCTGGCGATCGGACGACTTCCGAGAACCATGGAGGGGGCGGAGAGCCTCAAGGCCGGTCAAACGGTCTTTGTCACGCTTGAACAGGAGGGCGAGGGCGCTGCGCGTCCGGTTTCCGTTTCACCGGATCGCCCGCAATCCGGCGAACTCGCGATTGCGGGACGTGTCAGGTCCAGCACCGCGGAGACGGTCTGGATCGACTACGGCATCGATGCCTTTTTTCTGCCCGAGGGAGAAGGCCGCGAGATCGAAAGGCTCGATACCAGCCGGGTCCTGCTGGAAGTGGCGATCGCCGGGGACGGCCGCTCCTTGCCGCTGAACCTGCTGGTCGACGGCAAGGTCTTCAAGTCGGACGGTAGTTTTTGACGGCGGGCAAGGCTGGCTGTATGAGCCAGCATTGATCCGAAACAGCTGCGAAAGTCCTTCATGTCCGATCCTGCGTTAGAGACGCTGATGTTGCCTCTTGAAACCGAAGCCGTCGACCTCGACAGGTCGGCATCGGTGCTGTTTCTGCGCGCGCGCGCAGGCCGCGCGCTGGCGTCCGTCAACGACTTGGACCTCACATGCGTACAGAGCTTCGCACCCGACCGGGACGCTCTGGAAAAGTCCGGTTTCAAGGTCGCTGCCGAAGCGCCGGACGGACAGTTTGACGCCGTCCTTGTCCTGCCCGGGCGGCAGAGACAGGAGGCGCGGGCGCAGCTCGCCGAGGCCGTTTCGCGGGCAAAGGCGGGCGGGCTTGTCATCGCCTGTGCCCCCAACACGGAGGGAGCAAAGACGGTTGAAAAGGACCTGTCGGATCTGATCGGGGAGGTCGACAAACTCACCAAGAGCAAGTGCCGGGCCGTCTGGGGACAGGTGCATGAGGGCCGGGTGGACACGGCGCTCCTGCGGCAGTGGCGTGAGCTTGATGCGCCGAGGAAAGTCCTGGACGGGGCCTATTTCAGCAGGCCCGGCCTCTTCGCCTGGGATCGCATCGACTCGGCGTCGAAACTCCTTGCAGGAATGCTTCCCGAGACGCTCAAGGGACGCGGGGCCGACCTCGGCGCCGGATTCGGATACCTGGCTAGAACGGTTCTTGAAAAAGCGCCCAAGGTGACTGCGATCGATCTCTATGAAGCCGAAAAGCGCGCGCTTGATCTCGCGGAAAACAACCTGTCGGCGTTCAAGGGCAAAAGGACCATGAACGGTATCTGGTGCGATGTCACGAAAGGCATCGAGGGGCCTTACGATTTCATCGTTTCCAATCCGCCGTTTCACCAGACCGGCAAGGCCGACCGCGCCGATGTCGGGCAGGGTTTCATCAAGGCGGCTGCCGCTGGTCTGCGCCCCGGCGGTGAATTCTACATGGTTGCCAATCGTCATCTGCCATACGAAAGAACGCTGTCAGCCGTTTTTGCGGATGTCACGCAGCTGGCCGATGAGGGCGGATACAAGGTGATCAGGGCTGTGAAGGCAAAGGGAGGGCGATGACATGCGGCTGGTAAAGCTTCTCGCCAATCTCGGCTACGGCAGCCGCAAGGAAATGCAGCTCGCAATCCGCAATGGCTGGGTCACCGACAAGGACGGCAACCGCCTGAAGGCGGACAGCAGGACCGCGCATGAAGATATCCTGTTCGATGACGAGCCGCTCGACCCGGCCCAGGGCGTCGTGATCCTGATGAACAAACCGGTCGGTTACACCTGCTCGGCCAAGGACCAGGGCCGACTGGTCTACGATCTCCTGCCTGACCGGTTTCGCGTGCGCAAACCCGCGCTTTCGACAATCGGGCGCCTCGACAAGGAAACGTCGGGCCTGCTGCTGTTCACCGATGACGGAACCTTCCTGCACAAGGTGATCTCGCCGAAATCGGAGGTGCCGAAAGTCTACGACGTGTCGCTCGACCGTCCGATGACCGGGACCGAGACCGGTCTGTTCGCGTCCGGGGAAATGATGCTGGAAAGCGAGGAAAAGCCACTGAAGCCGGCCGAACTGGAGGTCATCGACGAAAGGGCCGCACGCCTGACCCTGCATGAGGGCCGCTATCACCAGGTCCGCCGCATGTTCGCCGCGACCGGCAACCATGTGACAGAGCTGAAGCGCAGCAGGATCGGCTCCCTCGGGCTGGATGGTGTGGACGAGGGCGGCTGGAAAGTGGTTTCAGAAGAGGAAATAGCGCTCATCTTCTCGTGATGTACCGCGCATCTGCTGCCTGACTTCAGCAGTCAATCATCCGCTCAGCGCAAGCACAAAGGCGAGTAGACCCCGGATCTGCGCTGCGCTTGTCCGGGGTGACGATTGAATTGAATATCCTCATCCTGAGGAAGCGCGCTAGCGCTGTCTCGAAGGATGGGCGGCTGGCATCTCTGTTCATTTGCCCATCCTTCGAGACAGGCCTGCGGCCTTCCTCAGGATGAGGTCGAGGATTGATAACCTCAGCGAAACAGGCCCATTGTGATGGGCGAAATACGTCTTCCCATTTGGTCGCCCCGGACAAGCAACGCGCAGATCCGGGGCCTACTCGCTTTTCGGCTCTGAACACCGGAAATTCGGGACAGGGATCCCCGCTGCATTCCCGGCTGCGCGACAATCAAGCCGCCCGGCCCTCCAACAGAAGCCCGGGCGGTCATGCGCATTCCCGGCTAGCTGTTGTCTCTGCTGAGAACGCGGATGCGGCTGTCGAATTCGCCCCGGTCCACGTAACAGCCGCGCAGATGGCGGAAGCCCGTGTTGGGGTTGAAGGCCGCACGTCCGTGCATCACGCGCCGGTTGTCGAAGATCACCATTTCTCCCCCCCTGAGACGCGTCGTCAGAACATAGGTTTGGGATCGCGTCATCTGCATCACCTTCCGGTAGGCCCGGTAGTAAGGCTCCATGAGGGCGGCCGGCAGATCGAAAATACCGGCAAGATGCGCATTGAAGTGCAGTTCCTGCATGTTGCCGAACGGATCCAGATCGATCACGGTGTGATGACGCCGGATGTCGTAGTCCTGATCGTGGAAGCGGAACGGCACCGGCGTTTGCGACAGGAGCCTGAACGCCTCCGGATCTTCTTCGCGCAGATCGGCGGCAATGGCGAACCCGTCGCAGAAGGTCGAGCCGCCTCCTTCAGCTTCGTTGGCAAGGCAATGCAGGAACTGGAACCCGGGAGGCAGTTCCTGGTTGGCAAGGTCCGTGTGCAGCGGCAGGGCGTGCGACGTATAGGCGAGATTGTTCGGGTTCGGTTTGGACATCACCTCGAATGTCGTGCCGAAATTGGTCTCCCGCAGAAACCCGATCCGCCGTGCCATGGCCATGCCGGCATCCGCGTCGCCGGACATGCCATCGACAAAGGCAAGGCCGGTCCGCTTGGCCTCGATCAGGAAGCCGAGCAGGGCGGTGTCGTCCGACATCAGTGCTGCTGCGTCTGCGCGGGGCAGATCTTCCTGCGGGATGTTACCGCGCCAGTGGATCGGCTCCACCTTTGCCGGGTCTTCAAGGCCGATGCCTGGCCGGTGGTTGAAGAGCCACTCCGGATCGAAGCGGCTGGTGTGGGCTTCGCCATCCCAGGTGATGACGATGTTGCCACCGTCCACGGAAACGCCGCTGGCAACCAGATCCGGCGAGATACTGGTCAGGTCGAACTGGCGTTCATGCGTGTCCGGGTGAAAGCCGCTCGGACAATTGTCGCGAAGCCACAGAAAGGGAAAGTCGGCGCTGGTGCCGTTCGGCCAGACGACATTGAGCACGCGGTCTTCACCGCGCAGATTTGCAGTTGTCATGAATGAGATCCGTTGATGTGTTTCAGGGAGACTGGACAATCATCAACGGCGGGCGGGAGGCGGCCACCACCAGTAGGCTTTGTTATGCGGATTGCCGGGACTGCGCCCGAGAATTGAAAGCATCCGAAAAGGCCGGTTGGAAGGCATCGCCTTCGAGGAACAACTGCGCCGCAAGATGCCACCGATAAAAACGCCCGGCAACAGGAAATTGCCGGGCGCGGATAAGAATTAAGTCATTGCACGGGCCGGGTAAATTCAGCCTTTGGATGCCTTGGCCGCCAGCGCAATGGCGATATAGCTCCAGCCGTTGACCAGGACGGAAATGCCGGCGATCAAGCCAAGGGCCCAGGCGGCGGAGCCCGGCAGGTCCATCCAGATCATGATCCCGGCCAGCAGCGAGACGATCCCGGCGATGAGCACCCAGACCCAACCGTCATGCGGCTTCAGCTTGAATGCCAGCAGGATCTGGCTGACGCCCTGGGCCACGAAGATCGCGGCGATCACGAGGGTCAGTGCGAAGGTCCCCGCGAGCGGGTTAAGGTAGATCACGACGCCGCCGATCACCGCGATGATGCCCGTGATCAGATTCCAGATGAAGCTGGTCGTACCTTGCGTCTTGAAGGCATTGTAGATCTGCACGAGACCGCCGACGAACAGGACCGCAGCGATCAGGATCGTCACGGCAATGGACGTTGCGAGCGGCGCTGCGATCAGGATGATCCCGCCAATGACCAGTGCCACGCCGAGAGCCAGGAACCAGCCCCAGTTCTCCTGGATTTTCGCTTTCATGTCTTCAACAGCCTGAACCGCATCTGCCATTTTGACCTCCTCACGTTCCGGTTGCTCCCGCACCGTAACCGCTTCGCAGGAAATCACAAAATCTTGATGACATTCCGGTCGGTTAGGGCTGGGGATTACCGGGCTTGACATTTGATGTGTATATGCACACAACGTGGCATGGAAGAAGACGACTTCTCACTTTGCGTTCTCGACAATGCGCGCAAGGCGGCGCGGGCCGTCAGCCGGCACTATGACCGTCTGGCCCGCAAGGTCGGGATGACGGCCGGCCAGTTTTCGGTCTTGGTCGCGATCAGGCAGGTTCGGGAGCGGAGCACCGCAGACCTGGCCGAGCGGCTGTCGATGGACCGGACGACCCTGGTGCGCAATGTCGCGCTCCTGGAGCGTGACGGCCTGGTTGTCTCGGCTCTGGCAGCGGACGGAAAGGCCAAGTGTTTCAGTGTCACGGACAAGGGTGAAGCCTTGCTGCAGGAAGCCCTTCCACTGTGGCGGAGAGCGCAAAAAGACGTCGAAGAACTTCTTGGAACGGAAGAGTTCCTAAAGACAATCAATGTGTTGCAAAGACTTTCGCAACTATGAAGCCTGCTCTTTGAATCAGTTTCTGAAGAGCCTTGAACAGGGCCTGGGTCCGGCAACGGGCCGGGCGCTGACAGCACCAGACAGAACGAGGTAGTGATGCGCCGGGTAGTCGTAACAGGTATGGGAATCGTTTCGCCGCTCGGGACAGGATTGGACGGCTTCTGGCAACGCGTGACATCAGGCGCGAACGGGATCCGCCGGATCAGCCACTTCGATCCGGGCGATCTCGCCTGCCAGGTCGCCGGCGAGGTTCCCTCGAAGGACGAGGACGAATTCGGGTTCGATGTTGACGCGGTTCTTGATGCGCGCGAACAAAGACGCTCCGACCGGTTCATCCATTTCGCCATGGGCGCGGCTCAGGAAGCGCTCGCGCAGTCCGGCTGGCAGCCGGAATCACCGGAAGAAAAGGAACGGACCGGCACGATCATCGCGACCGGTGTCGGCGGCTTTCCGGCAATGACCGCCGGGACCCGGCTGGTTGATGAAAAGGGACCGCGCCGGGCGTCGCCCTTTCTTGTGCCCTCGTTTCTCGCCAACCTCGCCGCCGGACAGGTGTCGATCCGCTACGGCCTGAAAGGCCCGATCGGCGCGCCGGTCACCGCTTGCGCGGCGAGCCTGCAGGCGCTCGGCGACGCCGCCCGGCTGATCCGGTCCGGGGAAGCGGATGTCATGGTCGCCGGCGGGACCGAAGCCTGCATTGACAAGGTGTCCTATGCCGGGTTCTGCGCCGCCAAGGCGATGTCCTCCAAGCGCAATGACGACCCGGCCCACGCCTCAAGGCCGTTCGATCAGGACCGGGACGGTTTCATCATGGGGGAAGGGGCCGGCATTCTGATCCTGGAAGAAATGGAACACGCGAAGGCGCGGGGTGCCACCATTCTTGCGGAACTGAAGGGCTATGGCACCACCGCCGACGCCTTTCATGTCACCGCGTCCTCTCCGGACGGCGAGGGCGGGTTGCGCGCCATGAAGAAGGCGGTCTCGACGGCAGGGCTGACAGCCGGCGACATCGGCTATGTCAATGCGCACTCGACCTCGACCCCGGTCGGCGATGCGGCGGAAATCGCGGCCTTGACGACGCTGTTTGAAGGGCGCGGCAAGGACCTGGCAGTGTCCTCGTCCAAGTCCATGTTCGGCCATCTGCTCGGGGCTGCCGGAGCTGTGGAGGCGGTTGCCTGCGTGATGGCGCTGACAACCGGCCAGCTGCCGCCTTCACGCAATCTGGAAATGCCCGACGAAGCCATGGCGCGGTTCGAAATGGTGCCCGGCAGCGCGATCGGCCGCCAGGTCGATCATGTCCTGACCAACGGGTTCGGTTTCGGCGGCGTCAATGCCAGCGCGGTATTTTCCAGGATCTGACAAGTGGCGGTCTGACAAGCGTGCCCTGTGGCGGGCAACCGGGTTTCCGGCTCGCTTGTCCAGGGTGACGCAGGAGGGGGCAACCCCATACAAACCTCTCGCCTTCCAGGTCATGCCATGGCTTGACCATGGCAGCCATGCCATTCCCTGTCCGGCTGCAAGGCCTGTCACCGTTGAGAGGCAAGGGCTTGGATTGCCAGATCAGGTCTGGCAGTGACAGCTGAAATCAAGGAGGCGAATTTGCGGACCTTGGCCCCAGAACATTTCTCATCCTGAGGAGGGCCAAGGGCCCGTCTCGAGGGATCGGCGGCAGATACCAAGGGCGCGGTCCATCCTTCGAGACCGTACTGGTGGCGTCTGGAAGAACGGGCATGACCAGCGCTGATGAAAAATCAGGCTTGGCGATCAGTTTTTTCCCATATATGAGATAAATCTCATTAATGGGAAAATCCAATGACTGACACGGAACCTGACATCGGTGGGCGGATCGCGGGGTTGCGCAAGGCGCGTGACTGGCGACTGGAAGAACTCGCGGAACGGTCCGGCGTGAGCCGGGCAACGCTTTCGCGGATCGAGCGCGGCGATACCAGCCCGACGGCCGTCGTGCTCGGACAGCTCGCTCGTGCCTTCGGCATCACGATGGCGGATCTGTTCGGCTTCGGCGCACCTGCCGATGACGCCAGGATTGCGCGGGCAGATCAGCCGCTTTGGGAAGACCCGGCAACCGGCTTTCGCCGGCGCAGCGTGTCGCCCGCTTCAAGCGGTTTCCGCGGCAGCGTGATCGAGGGCGAACTGCCAGCGGGCGCTACGATTTCCTATTCCGTCCCGCCCCTGCCTGACCTGGAACATCACCTGGTGCTGCTTGAGGGCGCACTCGTGATGACCATTGGCGATGCGCGCCATGACCTCGCACCCGGGGACTGCCTGCGCTTCCGTCTGAATGCCCCCAACGCCTACCACGCACCGGGTCCGAAGCCGGCCCGCTATTTCCTGACGGTGATCACGCCATGACCGGATTTCGACCCGAACCTCCTGTCTTTCTGTTGTCCGCAACGGAGATTCAAACATCCGCCGGTGCTCTTGGAGCCTTGCTCAGGGCTTGCGTCGAGGACGGGGCGGGGATCGGTTTCATCCTGCCGCTCAGTCAGGAAAAGGCCGAGGCTTTCTGGCGGGAACAGGTGGCGGCCGTGGAAGACGGCAGAGCCTTCCTGATGGTCGCCCGGGACAAGGAAGCGATCGCCGCCGTCGTCATGCTGGCGCTGGCCCCGCAGGACAATGGTGGCCACCGGGCCGAGGTCGCCAAGCTGATGGTCCATCCGGACCATCGGCGCAAGGGCCTGGCGCGCCGGCTGATGGCGGCAATCGACGGCCTTGCCCTGTCACTGGACCGCTGGCTGCTGGTGCTCGACACCGTCACCGGCGATCGCGCGGAAACGCTCTACCCCACATGCGGCTACCGGAAAGTCGGCATCATTCCCGACTACGCCTATGGCAGCCACGGAAATCTCGATGCGACAACCGTCTTTTACAAGGATCTGCGTTGAGAGACGTTTGGGCTGCGCGCAATCGATGCCCGGCAGTCTGGACACTGTCCAAACCTCTTCCCTTCCGGCCATGCCAAGGCGCGACCATGGCATCCATACCGTTTCGTCGCCAATAGGCAGGGCATCGAAGGTGAAACGGTTGTAGGAGAACTAGTCCTCGCACAGTTTTCCGGTTGCCTGCTTGCACCCGTCCTGGCGGGTCATTTCACGCCATGCAGCCGTGCTGTATGTCTTGTAGTCAGGAAAGGTTTTGCCCGAGCAAATGAGATTGGACACCGCGCGGCCCTCCACGGTGTTGTAGTTCCCCGCTGCCTTGGACTTTTCGCAATTGCTCTGGGCAAACGATACTTCAGATGTGCCATTTTCGCTGCTGGACTGGCAACTGATCAGCAAGACACACAAAAGAACAAAAGAAACTGATTTCAGGCTAAGCACAGTGTTTTCGTTTCCTGCGACTGACGTCTCTTGAGTTGGACCGTCGAGCGCGCAGCATCTAATCCCAGGATTGAAAAGAAGAGAAAATCTACTTTAAGAGGTGCACTGTCTTGATGATGAGCGACTGGTAGCTCCGCGCGCCGTTCTCACTCGTTCAGCATCTCCAGCTCGAGCCACTGTTCTTCCGCTGCGTCTTTTTCCGCAGCAAGGTCAGTGATTTGCTGCGAGAGCCTGGCAAACTTCTCCGGGTTCTTCGCGTAAAGCTGCGGGTCGTTCATTTCGCCCTGAAGCTGTTCGAGCTTCACTTCAAGTTGCTCGATCGTGTCCGGCAGGGTTTTCAGAAGATGCTGCTGGGTGAAGGTGAGCTTCGACTTTGCTTTAGGTTTTTCCGCCGAACCGTTTGAAGGACTCTGCTTTTCCTTCTTTGCCGGCGCGGCTTTCTCGGCCTTCCGGGCCGTGACACCTTCGCCGCGCTGGGCGAGCATGTCGGTGTAGCCGCCGGCATATTCACGCCAGACGCCGTTTCCTTCCGAAACGATCACGGAGGTGGCCACCCGGTCGAGAAAATCGCGGTCGTGCGACACGATCAGGGCCGTGCCGCTGTAGTCCGCCAGAAGTTCCTGCAGGAGGTCGAGCGTTTCAAGGTCGAGATCGTTGGTCGGCTCGTCGAGCACCATCATGTTGGACTTGTTCGCCAGCGCTCGCGCCAGCATCGCCCGTGCCCGCTCGCCGCCGGACAGGACACCGACCGGTGTTCGTGCCTGTTCGGGCGAAAACAGGAAATCCTTCATGTAGGACATCACGTGTTTGCTCTCGTCGCCGACGGACACCATGTCCCCGCGTCCGCCGGTCAATACCGCGGAGAGCGTATCCGTCAGGTCGAGCTTCTCGCGCTTCTGATCGAGCGTGACCATTTCCAGGCTGGTGCCGAGCCGGTTGGTTCCGGCGTCCGGTTCAAGCTCGCCGGTCAGCATCTTCAGGAGTGTTGTCTTGCCCGCCCCGTTGGGGCCGACGAAACCGATCCGGTCACCGCGCTGGATGCGGGTGGAGAAATCCTTGACGATGCTGCGTCCGCCATAGGATTTGGCCAGGTGCTTCGCCTCGATGACCAGTTTGCCGGAGGCCTCCGCATCGCTGGCATTGAGCTTGGCGGTGCCCTGCGGCCCACGATGCTCGCGTTTCTGTTTCCTGAGGTCGGCGAGTTCGCGCACCCGGCGCATGTTCCGCTTGCGCCGGGCGGTGACGCCATAGGTCATCCAGTGCTCCTCGCGCTTGATCTTCTGCGCGAGCTTGTGCTGGTCGATCTCCTCCTGCTCGAAGACCTCGTCTCGCCAGGTCTCGAAATGGGCAAAGCCCTTGTCCATGCGCCGGGACACGCCCCGGTCAATCCAGACCGTCGCGCGCGAGAGATTTTCCAGGAAACGCCGGTCGTGCGAGATCAGCACGAGCGCCGACTTGAGGCTCTTCAGCTCCGTCTCAAGCCACTCGATCGCCGGCAGGTCCAGGTGGTTGGTGGGTTCATCCAGGAGCAGGATGTCCGGTTCCGGCGCGAGGGTACGCGCAAGCGCGGCGCGCCTGGCTTCACCCCCGGAAAGAGACTTTGGATCTTCCCGTCCGTTCAAACCGAGCACCTCGAGAAGGTAGGCGCCGCGATAGGGATCGTCCCCCTCGGTCAGGCCTTCGTTGACATAGTCGAGCGTCGAGGCATAGGCGGAAAGATCCGGATCCTGCGGCAGGTAGCGAACTGTGCGTCCCGGCTGGAAGAAGCGTTCGCCCTTGTCCATCTCGACCTGGCCTGCCGCGATCTTCAGCAGCGTTGATTTTCCTGACCCGTTCCGTCCGACCAGGCAGATGCGGTCACCTTCGGACACGGACAGGTCCGCGCCGGTCAGGAGCGGCGTGCCGCCGAAGGTCAGCTGAACGTCGCGCAGTATCAGAAGGGGCGGGGCCATGGTTTCCCTTGGTCTGTGAAGAACGGCGCTTGGTTTATACCAACCGCCATAGATAGAAACCCATTTCACCGGGATTATTTTGCCACAAGGCAAGGCGCGGTTTGCGTGGTTGTGCCGGCACTTCAAGCAAATCGCAACGCGGCATTGGGGCAAAAGAACCCGGCCTCCGGTGGCATGAAACCGGCCATCGGCTGCGTTGCGGCGCTTGCCCGATGCGCCGGCATCGCGCTGCGCACCACGCCTGACCGAGTGGACCGGTTTGATGCCATGAAATGGGTTTCGATCTATGAAGGTCGGTATTACTGGTCCTGTCCCGGCCGCGCAAGCGCCAAACCGGCCAAGTCCAGGCGATGGACCCATAAATGAGAGCCAGAAAAGGACTTCCGGGATTTTTGATGGCTTTCTGTCGGATTTTTGCCGGGAAATGGGTTAAGCTAACGCGTGGTCAGGGGCCTATCGTCCATTTGCCGGCTGAAATGCCGGAAGGAGACTGAAGATGTTTTGTCTGATCAAGGGTCCCGTGAAGTCCGGGAATTTCGCACGCAAACTGAGGTCACTCGGTCTTGCGATGGCGCTGGCTTTTGCCGGAGCCGGGCTGACGGCCGCTGTCCAACCGGGAGCCGCCAAGGCCGATTCGTTCTACATAGGAACCGGAGGTGTCGGCTTCGCGTTCGGAACCGGAGGCTATCGTGGCGGCGTCTTTTATGGCGGCTATCGCGGCGGGTTTGCCGGACCTCCGTTCCGGCCCTACGGCCCGCCCTATTATTACCACCCCTATGACCGGCGCGCTTATCCGTATCGCTCCCGGCGCTATGTCGCGCCACGCTACAGGCCGCCGCTTTATATTGCACCCAGAGGGGTCTACGTTGCCCCACGCGGAGGCTATGTCGGCCAGCCCCGGCGCGTGCCCTACACCAAGACCGGTCTCGCTCCGTTCACGCCTCAGTGGGTCGCTTACTGTTCTCGGAAGTTCAAGTCCTTCAATCCGAACACGGGCACCTATCTGGCCTACAGCGGAAAATATCGTTTCTGCCGTTAGAATTGTAATTTAATTTCGCACCCGTTTAGCGGTCGGTATAACGATGCCGTGAAGGTGGAGAAAATTTTTCCTGCATCTTCGCGAAAACTGCAAAAACATCGCCTTTCTTTCCCGGTAGTTGAAATATGCCGCCGGGGAATGCTTGATTGCGCGTAAAGAGCGTGGAATCTTGTCCGCTATCGTTTCAAGCTGCAACTATAACCCAAGAGGGGAGAGCGATATGTTCAAGTCCATGCGTGTGACGGCGCTTGCGGCTGCCTTGATGGCTGCCACATCTCTGACCGCGTTTGCCGAGGTGGTCTATCATCGTGGCAACACGGCCGATCCGGAAACACTGGATCAGCACAAGACGTCCACAACCTACGAAGCGCATATCCTGCGTGACCTCTATGAAGGCTTGGTGGCGTATGATGCCGCCGGCAAGGTCATTCCGGGCGTTGCGACCGACTGGACTATCTCCGACGACGGTACGGTCTATACCTTCACGCTGCGTGATGACGCCAAATGGTCGAACGGCGACCCGGTCGTTGCCGGCGACTTCGTCTATTCCCTGCAGCGCATCATGACCCCGGAGACAGGCGCGAAATACGCCAATATCCTCTACCCGATCAAGAATGCCGAAAAGGTCAACAAGGGCGAACTCGCACCGGAAGAAATCGGCGTGAAGGCCCTGGATGACAAGACGCTTGAGATTTCGCTTGAAGCACCGACACCCTACTTCATCGAGCAGCTGACGCACCAGACCGGGCTGCCCGTTCATCCGGCCACCGTTGAAGCGCACGGCACGGACTTCGTGAAGCCGGAGAATATTGTCACCAACGGTGCCTACGTGCTCGCGGAATTCATTCCGAATGCACACGTGAAGGCCGTCAAGAACCCGAACTTCCACGATGCGGCAAACGTGCAGATCGACACGGTTTTCTTCTATCCGACCGAAGATCGCGGTGCGGCCCTGCGCCGGTTCCAGGCAGGTGAACTGCACACCAACAACGATGCGCCCACCGAACAGGTTGCCTTCATGAAGGAGAACCTGGGCGATCAGTTCCGTGTCGCGCCCTATCTCGGCACCTATTATTACGCGCTCAACCACGAAGACGAGACGCTGAGCAGCCCCGAGGTTCGTCAGGCGCTGTCGATGGCTGTCGATCGCGAGTTCCTGGCGGATGAAATCTGGGGCTCCACCATGGTCGCCGGCTACTCGTTCGTACCGCCGGGCATCGGCAACTACGGCGAACCCGCTTTTGCCGACTACATGGATATGTCCCAGATCGATCGTGAAGAAAAGGCGATGGAGCTGTTGGAGAAAGCCGGTTTCGGACCGGACAATCCGGTGAAGCTCACGATCAACTACAACACGTCCGAGAACCACAAGAACACGGCCGTCGCAATTGCCGACATGTGGAAGCCGCTTGGCGTCGAAGTCTCCATGGTGAACACCGACACCAAGACGCACTACGCCATGCTGCGTGACCGTCAGGACTTCGATATCGCCCGTGCCGGCTGGATTGGCGACTATTCCGACCCGCAGAACTTCCTATTCATGGTCGAGAGCGACAACACCGGCTTCAACTACGCGCGCTACGAGAACCCCGAATACGATGCGCTGATGGATGAGGCCGCAGCGACGATCGATCTGGAGAAACGCGCGGAGATCCTCAAGCAGGCCGAAGAAATGTTCATGCGGGATCTGCCCTTCATTCCGCTGATGTACTACGGTTCCATGAACATGGTGTCCGACAAGGTGTCCGGATTTGAGGACAATCTCCTCAACGTTCACCCGACACGCTTCATGAGCATTTCCGAGTAACCGCAACACTGGAACCGGCAGGAGATTTCCTGCCGGTTCTTTGCAAAGGCGGCACCGGAAGACCGCCGGCACACCAACAGGGGCAGAGCTTATGCACCGCTACGTGCTCGGTCGATTGCTCAGCGCAATCCCGACCCTCTTTCTGATCGTTACAATTTCCTTTTTCCTCATCCGGATCGCGCCGGGCGGACCTTTTGACCTGGAACGTCCGCTCGAGGCAAAGGTGATGGAGAATCTGAACAAGATCTATCACCTCGACGAACCGCTGTGGAACCAGTACCTGCTCTACCTCAAGAGCATCGCGCAGCTGGATTTCGGACCGAGCTTCTACTTCCGTGATTTTTCGATCAACGAACTCTTCGCCCAGAGCCTGCCGATTTCGATCCAGCTCGGCTTGTCGGCCCTGTGCCTGGCACTGGTCGTCGGCGGAACGCTTGGTGTGATTGCAGCCCTGCGTCAGAACCAGGCGACCGACTACACGGTCATGGCCGCAGCGACCCTTGGCGTCACCATTCCGAATTTCGTCGTGGCGCCGATCCTTACGCTGATCCTGGGTGTCTGGCTGGGCTGGTTGCCGGTGGGCGGATGGAACGGAGGCGCGTTCGTGAACGTGATCCTGCCGGTCGTCACGCTTGCCTTGCCGCAGGTGGCCGTGGTCGCACGCCTGACCCGGGGGTCGATGATCGAGGCGCTCCGCTCCAATCACGTCCGTACGGCAAGAGCCTACGGCCTGACCGGATACATGGTGATCGTGGTTCACGCCCTGCGCGGCGCCATCCTCCCGGTCGTCTCCTATCTCGGGCCGGCAGCCGCCGCGCTCCTGACAGGCTCTGTCGTCATCGAAACCATATTCGGAATTCCGGGTATCGGCCGGTATTTCGTCCAGGGTGCGCTCAACCGCGACTATACGCTCGTGATGGGAACGGTCGTCGTCGTTGCCTGTTTCGTCATTCTCTTCAACCTCATCGTGGATCTGCTTTACGCATTGCTTGATCCGCGCGTGCGCTACGACTGAGGGGGCCGGCCATGACGATTACGGCAGATAACAACACGGTTCCCGAAAAAGGTCGCTCCCTGTGGGACGACGCTCGTGACCGCCTGCTGGCGAACCGGGCGGCCGTCGTGAGCATGGTCGTGCTCGCGGCGATTGCACTGTTGTCGATCCTCGGTCCGGTCCTGTCGCCGCACCAGTTCGATACGGTCTACCGGGACTACGTCAAGGTTCCAGCGAGCCTCGAGGCCTATCCGCGGCCGGAACAGGTCGAGCCGGCTTTCATGTCGGTGGCCAAGCGGGCCCGCATGACCGTGGAGAGCTACGAGCGGGAGGGAGATACGGTCGTTGCCAACGTGACCTCCAAACGCGAGATCGACCCGCGTGCCACGCGCTATTTCGACCGGAGCAACCTGTTTAAGGACACGCAGCTGACCGACCTTGCCGGCGACGGCCTTTCGGCAACGATACGCGCCGACATCAACTACATGCACTTTTATTTCGGCACGGATGCGAACGGCCGCGACATGATGACGAGAACCTTCATCGCCGGGCGCGTGTCCCTGACGATCGGGTTGCTGGCCACCGTGGTCGCCATTTCGATCGGTGTCATCTACGGCGCCACATCGGGTTACATGGGCGGGCGCGTCGACCAGATGATGATGCGCGTTGTCGACATCCTCTATTCGCTGCCCTTCATTTTCTTCGTCATCATGCTGGTGGTCTTTTTCGGCCGGAACTTCATCCTGATGTTCATCGCGGTCGGTGCGGTCGAGTGGCTTGACATGGCCCGCATCGTGCGCGGACAGACGCTGACGATCAAACGCCAGGAATACGTTCAGGCTGCCGAAGCCATGGGTGTCGACGACGGCGGTATCCTGCGCCGGCACGTCATCCCGAACACCCTGGGCCCGGTGGTGGTCTACATGACGCTGCTCGTGCCGAAAGTCATTCTTCTAGAGAGCTTCCTGTCGTTCCTGGGCCTCGGTATCCAGGAGCCGATGACGAGTTGGGGTGTCCTGATCTCCGAGGGCGCGCGCAACCTTCAGGGCGCGGCCTGGATGCTCATCTTCCCGTCCATCTTCCTGACATCGACCTTGTTCGCGCTGAATTTCATCGGCGACGGCCTGCGCGATGCGCTGGATCCGAAAGACCGGTGAGGAGAGCGGCATGAGCAACGAAACACAGAAAACCGTCCTCGCCATCCGGGACCTGAAAGTCGATTTCGAAACCGCGACCGGGACAGTGAACGCGGTGCGCGGCGTCGATATTCATGTCGAGGCCGGCGAGACAGTGGCGATTGTCGGGGAAAGCGGCTCGGGAAAAAGCCAGACCATGATGGCGGCCATGGGGCTTCTCGCCTCCAATGGCCGCACGCAGGGCGAGGTGATCTACGAAGGGCGCAACATTCTCGGTCTGTCTGTCGCGCAATTGAACAAGGTCCGCGGTGAGAAGATCACCATGATCTTTCAGGAACCGATGACATCGCTCGACCCGCTCTACACCATCGGCCGTCAGTTGTCCGAGCCCATGGTCGTTCACGGGGGCCTGTCCTGGAAGGCGGCAAGGGCGAAGGCGCTGGAGCTTCTGAAGCTGGTGAACATTCCAGAACCGGAGCGCAAGATCAAGGCGTATCCCTACGAGATGTCGGGCGGCCAGCGCCAGCGCGTCATGATCGCCATGGCGCTCGCCAATGACCCGGATGTCCTGATTGCCGACGAGCCGACCACGGCGCTTGATGTCACTACGCAGGCGCAGATCCTCGATCTGCTTCGCGATCTGCAGAAGCGTCTCGGGATGGCGGTCATCTTCATCACGCATGATCTGGGCATCGTCCGCCGGATCTCGGACCGGGTCTATGTGATGAAGACCGGTGACGTCGTCGAAAACGGCGACACGCAGAAGATCTTCACGCAGCCCGAGCATCCCTACACGAAGATGCTGCTGGATGCGGAACCGACCGGACACAAGCCGCCGGTGCCGGACAGCACCCCGGTTCTGCTGGAGGCACAGAAGGTCGAGGTGGAGTTTGAACTGGATTCCGGCTTCCTTCAGCCCAAACACGTGCTGCGGGCGGTCGACAACATCAGTTTTTCCCTGCGCAAGGGACAGACGCTCGGGATCGTCGGCGAAAGCGGTTCCGGCAAGTCGACGCTCGGACGTGCGATCCTGAACCTGTTGCCGGCCGGCGGGCGCGTTGTCTTTCACGGCAAGCAGATTTCCGGGCTGGACCGGAGCGCCATGCGCGCCCTGCGCAAGGACATGCAGCTGATTTTCCAAGACCCGTTCGGTTCGCTCAGTCCCCGGATGACCGTCGGCCAGATCATCTCCGAAGGTTTGCTCGTACATGAACCGTCACTCAGCGCACAGGACCGGGACAGGCGCGCCTGCCAGGCGCTGGAAGAAGTCTCTCTCGATCCGGTGATGCGGAACCGTTACCCGCACGAATTCTCGGGCGGTCAGCGTCAACGCATCGCGATTGCGCGCACGATGGTTCTGAAGCCGGAATTCGTGGTGCTGGACGAACCGACTTCGGCTCTTGACCGCACCATCCAGAAGCAGGTTGTCGAGCTACTGCGCGACCTGCAGACGGCACACGGACTGACCTACCTGTTCATTTCCCACGATCTTGCCGTTGTCAGGGCCCTGTCGGACACGGTCATGGTAATGCAGCGCGGCAAGGTGGTTGAAGCCGGTCCGGCGGACGCGATCTTCGAAGACCCGAAACAGGACTACACGAAGGAACTGGTCGGAGCCGCAATGCTGACCCAGAAGCACATGAGGGAAACGGCCTAGTGCGGTGAATTTGAAGTTCGCATCATTGCTGCAGCAGTCTGCGAAGCGAACTTCAAACTCAGGTGACTAGGGTCAGGACCCACCTCCCATGGATGAGGCCGTAGCCCGGGGCACAAGAAAAGTCCTAAAGGGATGCCGGGATGAGGTCGGGTTCGTGCTGCGCCTGCAGCTTGGCCGTATCCTGCCCGTAGAACTGCGGCGCCAGCAGGGTGACGCTTGAAAAGACATGCGATTTGAGCGCGCTGACAGCCGCATCAATGTCCCGGGCTTCAAGCGCGTCCAGGATACGGTTGTGCTTGACGATGTTCGGATGGGTCCAGGCATCGTCCGGTCTCGGCGTCGCCAGCGTGATCTTCTGGAGCATGACCAGGGTTCTGACCAGTATTGGTTCCAGCGCGGACATTCCTGCAAATCTGAAAATCTGCAAATGGAATTCCCGGTCGATCTCCGCGCAGCTATAGATATCCCTTTGGCTGCGCGCTTCCATGAACTGCCGGTCAAGGTCCCGCAGCTCCGCGACCTGCTCCGGCGTGATCACCTTGGCCGCTTCGGTAATGCCCGCCACCTCGGTATTGATTCTGAGCCGCAGGAGAAGGATCGCCTCGGCGACGGAAGGATCGGTCACGAAAGTGCCCTGGTATCCCTTCCGAACGACCAGACCGCATTCCTGCAGAAGCATAAGGGCTTCCCGGATGGTGCTCTGTGAACAGGCATATTCCTGTGCCAGGGACTGCTCCGTCATTGCGCTGTCCGACTTGAGCTCGCCGGTCAGAATGCGGCCCTTCAGGTCCTGAAAGACGGATTCCGATTTTCGGCCGCGCTTCTCGCCGAATGCGTCTTTCTCGTGCGAAGCATTGTTCGCAGCACTTCGAATGGTCACGTCGTTGCCCCCACACCGGCGTCGATTTCTTTTGTTGCATTGCCTCGAGGCCAAACACGGGATTGTTTTCAAGTGTCTCCCGCTCAGCCGAGTGTCTGCCACCTTTGCGCGCATGGTCAATGGGCCTCGGTGGTCAAATTTGCCGATAAGCGCGGCAAGCGCCGTCAATTTCGGTCCATGTGGACCTGCTTGTCCGTTTGCGGAGCGCCTGTCCAGGCATTTTCGCCGATCTCAACTGACAATTTCGCGAGCGGTAAAAGTACTGATGAAAACCGCGCAGCCCGCGACTCGGCGCCCGTTAGCCTTGACCGATTTGACGGTCTCGTCCGGCCTTCCGCAGATCGTCTCTGCTCACTCCGCCGATTTTTCAAGCATGGAGATCCAGTTTCGGTAGGCGATCTTTTCCAGCGTCGCATCGTCAAAACCCCGTTCGCGCAGCACGTCGAAGAGGGACGGCAGACCGGTCACGTCGCTCAGACCTTCGGGCGGCAGACAACCGTCGAAATCGGAACCGAGCCCCACGTGATCGGCGCCAAGATGGTCGACAAGACGGGCGACATGATCCGCGACGGTCTCAAGCGGCGTGTCCTTCTGGTGTTTTCCGTCCGGGCGCAGGAAGGCGACGTGGAAATTGACGCCGACCAGTCCTTCGCTTTCCCTGATGGCGTCCAGTTGCCTGTCCGTCAGGTTGCGGCTGCTTTCGCAAATGGCGTGAACGTTTGAATGGCTGGCGACGATCGGCCTGTCCGTGATACCCGCCAGATCCCAGAAGCCTTTTTCATTGAGATGGGAAACATCGAGCAGGATCCCGAGCTTGTTGCATTCCTGAACGAGCGCGCGTCCGGCGGATGTCAGCCCCGGACCTGTGTCGGGAGAGGCCGGAAAGGCCATCGGTACGCCGGAGCCAAAGGCATTTTCCCGGCTCCACACCAGCCCGAGCGACCGAAGCCCGCGATTGTAGAGGTCTTCAAGAGCCAGAAAGCCGGTGTCGATCGCCTCGGCGCCTTCGATATGGAGGCTGATGGCCAATTTGCCGGCCTCGACGGCCGCCAGGTTCTCTTCCGCGGACCTGCAGATCACGACATCACCCTGGGACGCGGCCTCGATCTGTTCGGCACGCTCCAGCATCCGCATCGTGAAGTCGAGGGCCTGCTTCTGGGGAACTTCCTGAAAATTGACGGGATCGTTGGGATTGAAGGGCTTGGAGAAGTCCTGGTCCGGGTTCGAGGGGACGAACATGGCGAACAGGCCGCCGGAAAATCCGGCCTCCTTGGCGCGCACGGCGTCGATATGCCCTCTTTCCGAGCGGTCGAAGAAACTGCGCTCGGTCCCCTTGATCGCGTCTATCTCCAGTTTGAGCAGCGTATCGTTATGGCCGTCGAAAACCGGGAACCGGCGCGGTGAAGTCTCGTTTTGCACGAAGTGTCCTTGAAGTTGCTGGCAGGCCGAAAGGCGGAAGGGAAATGGAATCTTCAGATATCAATCTAGTCAATCAGACGCGGATTGTAAGGCTCCCGGGTCAGGACCTGTTCATTTGAATGAACCGGCGGGGATGAATGAGTATTGAATCTGGAGCGAATGTGACTTGAAACTCGTGCAAAGCTGGCCCAAGAAGGGGGCCGGTTTGTTGATATGTTACGCGGCGCGCGCGCCGTTGGTGAACGAGGATACGGAATTGGTGGAAAGACCTGGGTTGTCACGCCGCTCGATCCTGACGGGAAGCCTGCTCCTGGCTGGCGGGGCGCTTGCCGGTTGTCAAACGGCTGTCGGGCTGCCCGATCAGGCGGAGCTGCCTGACGAGGATTTCGACTACGCATCTGCCTATGCGGCGCTGCCGGACGGCGATTTCACCTGGCCGGCGATCAACTACAAGAATTTCGACGAGAGCTACTTGCGCCAGGTCGTGGAGTACAAGACCCGTGAAATGCCGGGAACGATCATCGTCGACCCTTACAACAACTACCTCTACTGGACACTCGGCAACAAGAAGGCGTTACGCTACGGGATCGGTGTCGGCCGCGCAGGCTTCGACTGGTCCGGCGAGGCCCTTGTGCGCGTCAAGCGCGAGCACCCGATCTGGCGCCCTCCACGCGAGATGATCGCGCGCAAGCCGTCACTCGAACGCTATTGGGAAAAGGGCTATCCGCCGGGGCTCAAGAACCCGCTGGGAGCCCGCGCGATGGATCTCTGGCAGGGACCGGTCGATACGCTCTACCGTATCCATGGCACTAACCAACCGTCTTCGATCGGCAAGAGCGTTTCCTCGGGATGCATCCGGATGTGGCAGCAGGACGTGATCGACCTGTTCAACCGCGTGCCGCTGAGGACCAAGGTCGTGGTCCTGAGTGAGGACCCGAACGCGGACGCGGCCTAGGCCCTATTCTCAGGTCAGCGCGACATCGTGCAGAACGGCGCCGAAGTGGCAGACCGCTGCGGCGAGCACGAAGGCATGCCAGATCGCGTTCTGGAACGGCAGCCGTTTCCAGGCGTAGAAGACGGTGCCAATTGTGTAGAGCAGACCGCCGGCCAGGATCATGCAAAGCCCGAACATGGACGCGCGTTCAATCAGGGGATTGGCCGCGAAGACAACCACCCAGCCGAGACCGAGATAGATCGGCACGGAGAGTTTCTCCGCCTTTGAAAGGCGCACCAGTTTCAGGATCGCGCCCGTGATGGCGCCGGTCCACACCGTCGCCAGCAGGATGCCGCCGGTCCAGCCGCCAATGATGACCGCGGCAAGCGGCGTATAGGTGCCGGCGATCATGAGGAAGATCGCGGCATGGTCCAGCCGCCGAAGGATGCCGGATTTGTGGTCCTTGGCGAGCATGTTGTAGAGCGCGGAGCAGATCAGCATTGCCATCAGGCAGGCGGCATAGATCATCACCGTGACCTGGCGGGTGGGGTCATCGTTGTGCCAGAGCGTGACCGCAAGGATGACGGTCGCGGTCAGGCCGAGGCAGATGCCGATCACATGGATTGCACCGTCGGCGATCAGCTCTGCGAGGCTCTGCGGTCTGAACTCCGTCATCCGGGCGGTCTCCGATCACTTGGCGTCATCATGTTCCAGCGCAATCGAGCTGTAGGCGCAGGAGAGGGCGAGCAGAACGCCCATGGTCACGAAGATCGACGTGAAATCCGCTCCCATGGCAAGGAGGACACTGCCGAGGGTCACGCCGAGCGTTCCGCCGACGAGGCGTGCCGTGATGATCAATCCGCTGACTTCGCCCTGCTTGTCCCGCGGCACGGAATTGGCGGTGATGCGCCCGGTCGGGATCATCGCAACGGGGAGGAAAATGCCCCACAGGAGCAGTGCCGGTGCCAGCAGCCAGTAATTGTCCAGGAGCATCATGAGGCCGATGAGGATCGTTGAAACGGACAGAAGCGCCATGGCGACAAGCACCGGTTTGCGGGAGCCGTACTTGTCGGAGAACTTGCCCGCAGGCGCGGCGAGGATCGGCATGGGCAGCACTGCGATCACCGTTCCGATGCCAGCCCAAAGCGCGCTGTAGGACATTTCGAGCTGCAGAAAATGCGGCACGTAGATCGCAACCACGATCTTGCTCATCTGGGTCAGGAGAATAATCAGCGTGCTGGCGTGAAACGGCGGCAGCTTGAACAGCCGCACGTCGATCAGCGGCTTGTCGTCCTTCGCTTCGAAATAGATGAAAATGCCGAGGAACGCGATGCCGCCGAGAATGGTCGGGATGATGACGGGCGAGACCCAGCCGAAATCCGGACCTTCCATCAATCCGAAGATGAGCGCTGTCAGGCCGATGAGCAGCAGAACCAGGCCAATGGGATCGACGACCGGTCGCGGCCGCGGGTGCTCCGGATTGCGCCACAGGATGCAGGCGAGGGCGCTTCCGGCCGCAACGATCGGGACATTGATCCAGAAGACCCATCTCCACGACAGGAAGTCCGTCAGAATGCCGCCGACCAGCGGTCCGGCGGCAAGGAAAATGGTCGCCATTGCCGCAAGTGTGCCGATGGCCCGGCCGCGTTCGTTCTCGTCGAAGGTCAGGGTTGCGGCGGCAAGCGTCATCGGAAACATCACTGCGGCGCAAAGTCCCTGGACGACGCGCATGGAAATCAGCATGGCGATGCTGTCGGCGAAACCGGCAACAAGACTTGCAACGGCGAAGATCACGCTGCAGACAATGAGGGTCGGCCGGAACCCGAAGAGATCGATCGCCTTGCCGCCGACGGCCGCAAAGCAGGTGAATGCCAGCATGTAGGCGTTGATGATCCAGTGTGTCGTGGTCGCCGAAAGATGAAAATGCTCGCGAATGGCGGGGAGCGACACGCCGAGAACCGTTTCGTCCAGCATCACCAGACCGCCGAGGCAGCCCACCGCCAGGACCAGGCCGCGCTTGCGCTCCTTTTCGGCTAGGGCCATGTAACAATCGTCTCCCTGTCGTTCGCAATCATCTTTTACAAAAACGTTTCCCGCAGCTTAGGTCAGCATCGGGAGCGGCGCAAAGCAGTTTCTTGGCATCGGCCTCAGCCGGCTGGCGCGCCTCCGCCGAAACCGAGCGTCGACAGGGCCCGGTCGGACCGCCGGCTCCAGGACACCAGCGCGTCGGAAAGCCGGGCCGCCGGGCCGTCATCGGGGTCGGAGCTGCGCCTGACGCACCACCAGTCGAGCGAGATGCCTTCCTCCGCGATCGGACGCGCGACCAGCGTACCGTCGGCCAGTTCCGGTTCGATGGCCCATTGGCTGAAGATGGCGACGCCGAAATTGGCCCGCACAAGGTCGATGACGGCTTCCGGGGTCGGCATCGCGGTCATCCGCCGGAACGGCTCGACCGGTGCGCCCAGCAGCGCGGTCCAGTCAAATCCCGGTTCCGCCGTCAGCGGATAGACGAAGAAGCGCTCATCGCCCATGTTGATGCTGTTGACCACGGGCTCGCCGGCCAGCGGATGATTGGCCGACATGACGGCGACGATCGGATCGGGCCCCAGCTTCGAAGACGTGAACTGGCCCTGCGCGGGCGCGCGGCCGAAGACAAGCGAGACATCGACCGACCCGTCGATGAGGGAGGCAAGCGGCCGCGCCGTCGCGTTTCCCGACAGATCCACCGTGAGGCGCCGGTCTTCCCGTTCAAGATAGTCGAGAAAGGCCGGCAGCCAGTGGTAGCGGCTGTAGGTTGCCTGGCCCAGCCGGACCAGCAGACGCTTTTCCTGCGCGGAGGCTTCGATGTCCTGTTCCAGCCGGAAAAGCTCGGCCAGAAAGCTGTCCCCCAGCCGCCTGAGGCGTTCGCCTTCCGGTGTCAGCTGCAGCCCGGCATCTCCCCGTTGAACCAGGGACACTCCGATCCTGCGTTCCGCTTCGCGCAACCTGTGCGAGGCGGCTGACTGGGTGATGCCGAGGCGCGACGCGGAAACGGTCATGCTGCCGGTCTCACTGAGGGCGGCAAGCAGGGTGAGGTGATGAATGGCAAGTTTCGGTATCATTCACCCATGAAATCATTTCATGAAGAGAATGAAAACTAAGAATTTTATTTATGTGCAAAGGCGCGCTATCGAAGAAACATGTCAGTCTTCACCGTGCCCCGTTTCGAACTCACGCCCGCCGCCGCCACGCTTGTCATTGTCGTGACGGCGGTCGGCTTCGGTCTCGTGCCCGTCTTCGTGCGCGAACTGCAGGGGCTGGGCACAGGTCCGGCGACCATCGCACTCTACAGATACGCCATTTCGGTGCTGGTCCTGCTGCCGTTCCTGCCGCGAGAACGGCACAAACGCGGCAAGGCGCTGCTGCTTGCGGGCGCCGGGGCGGTCGTCGGGCTCAGCGTCATCGGCTATCTGGAGGCGATCAGCAAGGCGCCGCTTGCCGCCGTCGGTGTCGTTTACATGTCCTATCCGGCCTTCGCGGCCCTGTTCGCACTGGTCCTTCTGCGGCAGGCTCTCACCTGGAGAACCTTCGCGGCGATCGGCCTTGTGCTTGGCGCAGCAGCTCTTCTCCTGGACCCGGCAACGCTGTCGCCCGAGGCGCTTTCGGCCCTCATCTGGGCCATTCCCGCGCCGATCGCCTTCGGCTTCCTGATTGTCGTCCTGAGCGGCATGGGCGGCGATCTCAATCCGATGGAACGCGCCGTCTGCACCCTGATCGGAGCCATTGCAGGCCTTTTGCCGCTTGCCCTCTTCGAGGGCGGTGGCTCGGTCTTGCCGTCCTCCTTCAACGAACTCTGGCTGATCGTTCTGATGGGCCTCGTTACCGCGCTGATCCCGCAGATCATGTACACGATCGCCTGTCAGAAGATCGGGCCGATCAGAACCGCGGCTGCGGGCAGTTTCGAGTTGCCGACCATGTTCCTGATCGGCTGGCTGATTTTCGGCGAGGCCTTCGGGCTGGTGGAACTTGTCTGCGCGGTGCTTGTGCTCTCCGCCATCCTCGTTGCGCCCGCACCCGCTCCGGCCCCTGAGCCGGCAGGCAAACGGCAGGCGATCCAGGCCGGCTAATTTATCCCAATAAAAAGTATCTTGATATAAAGATAAAAAGTGACTATCTCCTGCGCGACCCGTTTAAATACCAACCTTCATAGATAGAACCCATTTCATGGCATCAAACCGGTCCACTCGGCCAGGCGTGGTGCGCAGCGCGATGCCGGCGCATCGGGCAAGCGCCGCAACGCAGCCGATGGCCGGTTTCATGCCACCGGAGGCCGGGTTCTTTTGCCCCAATGCTGCGTTGCGATTTGCTTGAAGTGCCGGCACTAGCGCGCAAACCGCGCCTTGCCTTGTGGCAAAATAATCCCGGTGAAATGGGTTTCTATCTATGACGGTTGGTATGAGAAGCCCGGAAGCGTTTTGGAGAGAAGACTGATGACTGCCCGCAATCCCGACCACCCCGTTCACGACCTCATTGTCAACCGCTGGTCACCCCGGTCCTTCGACCGGTCCGAGATGCCGGACGCGGATCTGAAAACGATCCTGGAAGCCGCGCGCTGGGCCCCGTCCGCCTTCAACATCCAGCCCTGGCGCTTTGTTTACGCCCGGCGCGGCGGGGAGGGCTGGGACACGCTTCTCAACCTCCTGAACCCGTTCAATCTCGACTGGGCGCAGCATGCCTCCGCGCTGCTGTTCCTGTTCTCCGACACGGAAGTCGACGGCAAGGACGGCAAACCCAGCCGGAAGAGCGGCACCCATTCCTTCGATGCCGGTGCTGCTTGGGCCAATGCGGCCCTGCAGGCAACCGAAATGGGCTATCACACCCACGCCATGGCCGGGATCAAACGCGACGAAATCCACGATCAGCTCGGCGTCCCGCCCCGCTTCAAGGCCGAAATCGCCATCGCCATCGGCAAGCGCAGCCGGGTCGAGGACCTGCCGGAAACCTTACGCGCCCGCGAGGTCCCAAGCGCCCGCAAGCCGCTGGGCGAGATCGCGTTTGAGGGGAGGTGGGGGTAAGACCGAGGCTGTAGTTCGGGAACGGTAAGGGGCGAGTTCGGCAATCCGGCTCTCGCCCTTCTTGCTTTCATCGTTCATTTGCCATTAGGCAGCAGGCTCCAATCAAGCCCCCGACCCGGCCTTCACATCCTCGCCCGTTTCCGCCGGCTTGCGGCCGAACTTCTCCCGGATCCGCTGAACCACCACGTAGAGAACCGGGATCATCAGCAGGCCGATGGTGCTGTCGAGGATCATGCCGGCGAAGACCGGCAGGCCGATGGAGACGCGGCTGGCGGAGCCGGCGCCGGAGGCGAACACCAGCGGCAGCACGCCGACGATGAAGCAGAGGCCCGTCATGGTCACCGGGCGGAACCGGGTATGGGCGGCGCTGATCGCGGCATCGACGATGCTCATGCCCTCGTCGCGGCAGTTGCGTGAGAACTCGACCAGCATGATCGCCTTCTTGGCGGCGAGACCGATCAGGAGCACCATGCCGATCTGGGCATAGATGTTGTTGTTGAGGACGTCGATCAGGTAGAGCGGGATCATCGCCCCGCAGACCGCGAAGACGGCGGACAGCATCACCGCAATCGGCAGCAGCCAGCTTTCATATTGGGCCACCAGGCAGAGATAGGCGAACAGGAAGGCCAGCAGGAAAATGTAGATGACGTAGGAGCCTGCCTCGATTTCCTGAAGCGACATGCCGGTCCACTCGATGGAATACCCGTCCGGCAGGACTTCCGCAGCCGCCTTCTCGAACGCCTTGATGCCGTCGCCGGTGCTGTGGCCGGTGCTGGTCAGGCCCTGAACGGCGGCCGAGCGGGCCATGTCGTAGCGCGTGACGCTCTGCGGCCCGACGACCGGCGTGAGGCTGACCAGCGTGCTGAGCGGGATCATGTCGCCGGAGGATCCGCGCACATAGATGTTGCCGACATCGTCCAGCGTCTGCCGGTATTCGGAATCGGACGCAAGGATCACCCAGAAAATCTTGCTGTCCAGAATGAAGTTGTTGACGTAGTAGGAGCCGAGATTGGCCTGCAGCGCGGTGAAGATGTCGCTGATATTGACCCCGAGCGCTTCCGCCTTGTCCCGGTCGAGATCGACCTCGTATTGCGGCGTGTTGGCCGAGAGCGAGCTGAACACCTGCCGGAACACCGGATCCCGGTTGGCGGCGGATAAAACCGAGTTCGTCACCGCGCCGAGGTCCACGACACTCGCCCCCGCATCGTCCTGGATCTGCGCGGCGATGCCGCCGGAGATGCCGAGGCCGTCAATCGGCGGCAGCGGGAATACGAAGGAAATCGCGCCTTCGAAGGCTGACAGCTTTTCGTTCAGCGTCCCGAGGATGTTGTACCACAGCGTCGCCTTGGTCTTGCGCTCGTCCCAGGGGGCAAGGATCGGGATCAGGGTCACGTAGTTCGACCCTTCGCCGGCGATGATGCTGAAGCCGGTGACCGAGATGACGTCGCTCACGCCTTCCACTTCGAGCATGGCCTTGGTCATTTCCTTGGCCAGCGCATCGGAGCGCTGCAGGGACGCCCCGTCCGGCAGCTGGACATTGGCAAAGAGCACGCCCTTGTCTTCAAGCGGTATGAAGCCGGTTGCCGTTTCGCGGAACATGAAAACCGTTGCGGCAATCGCGCCAACCAGAATGAGCAGCGAAAGAAATGCGTGCCGGATCATGCGTCGGACCAGCCAGACATAGCCGTCGCGCACCTTGTCGACGAAAGTGCCGAAGAAGCCCAGGATACGCGGCGGTTTGGTGTCCGAGCGGCGCAGCAGCATGGAACACAGGACGGGGGACAGCGTCAGCGCGTTGACGGCCGACAGGCAGAACGCGACGGTGATGGTCAGCGCGAATTGCAGGTAGATCTGCCCGGTGATGCCGGGAAAGAAACAGACCGGTACGAACACCGCCAGCAGCACGAAGGTGGTCGCGACGATCGGGCTGGTGACCTGGCTCATGGCCTTCAGGGTCGCCTCGCGCGGCGCAAGACCCTCTTCGCTCATGATGCGTTCGGTGTTCTCGATGATGACGATGGCATCGTCGACCACGAGCGTGATCGCCAGGACGATGCCGAACAGGGTGATGAGGTTGGCCGAGAAGCCGATCAGGTAGAGGATCGCGAGCGTTCCCAGCAGCGAAACGGGAATGGCAACGGCCGGAAT
This sequence comes from Roseibium sp., assembly GCF_965232425.1. Lineage (GTDB taxonomy): Bacteria > Pseudomonadota > Alphaproteobacteria > Rhizobiales > Stappiaceae > Roseibium. Next base: position 350,966 of record NZ_OZ246971.1, on the reverse strand, counting down.
GATGACCGCGCGCCAGTTCATCAGGAACATGAACACGACGAACACCACGAGCGCCGTGGTCATTGCCAGGGTCGTCAGGATCTCCTCGATCGAGGCCTTCACAGCCTTGGTGATGTCGTAGAGAAGCTCGTAGTCGACGCCTTCCGGGAAACCCGCCTTCATCTTTTCCAGTTCGGCGGCAACGGCAGTCGCCACGTCGAGCGCGTTGGCCCCCGGGCTCTGGTAGATCGCGATGGAGGTGGCCGGCTTGTTGTTGAGCGCCGAATAGGCCGAATAGGAACTGGAGCCGAGTTCCACCCGGGCCACGTCGCGCAGCCGCACCAGCTGTCCCGAGGCGTCGCCCGAAACGACGATATCGCCGAACTGCTCGGTCGTCTCCAGAAGCCCCTGGGATTTCAGCGTGAACTGCAGGTCGGTCGGACCTGCGAACGGCGCGCCGCCGATCTGGCCGGCGGTCGCCTCCGTGTTCTGGGCCTGGATCGCGTTGGAAAGGTCGGCGGCCGTCAGATTGAGCGCGGACATCTGGTCCGGGTTCATCCACACCCGCATGCTGTAGTCCAGCGGGCCGAACTGGGAGACGCTGCCGACGCCGGGCAGGCGCGACAGGCGGTCCTGCATGTTGATCGTCGCGTAGTTGCTCAGGAAGATGGCGTCGCGGCTCTCGTCCGGGGAGACGAGGTTGATCACCTGAAGCATGTTGGCGGACTGCTTCTGCGTGGCAACGCCGAGGGTCTTGACCGCTGTCGGCAATGTCGGCTCCGCCAGCGCGACCCGGTTCTGGACGTTCACCGCGGCGATATCCGGGTCCGTGCCGACCTCGAACGTGATCGTGAGCTGGTAGGTGCCGGCATTGGAGCTTGTCGAGGACATGTAGATCATGTCGTCGACGCCGTTGACCTGTTCCTCGATCGGGATCGCCACCGATTTTTCGATCAGTTCGGAATCGGCCCCCGGATACTGGGCGTTCACCACCACCTGCGGCGGGGTGACATCAGGATATTCCGCAATCGGGATCAGGATGATGGCGATCACCCCGATCAGCGAGGCGATCAGGGACAGAACCAGCGCGAAATTCGGACGGTCGATGAAGAATCTGGACAGCATGATCGATCGTCTCTTTTAGCTTTTGGCTTCGACGGGATCGACGGTCATGTCCGGACCGATCCGCTGCAGACCTGAGACGACAACCTGTTCACCGTCCTTGAGGCCGGACGTGACTTCCCAGAGCGTGCCGGACTGGCGGCCCAGAACCACGTCCCGGCGCTCCACCTTGTTGTCCGGGCCGACGACGTACACATAGTGGCCCTTGGAATCGAGTTGGATCGCCGGTTGCGGGATCGCCGCCACCGCCGTCTGGTTCTTGCTGTCGACCGTGACATTGACGAACTGTCCGGGGATCAGGATGTTTTTCGGATTGTCGAACGTCGCGCGCAGCTCGATGGAATCGCTGCCTTCCTCGACCGACGTCCCCACATAGGTGATCTTTCCGTCACTGGGATATTTTGTGCCATCGGTCAGGGTCAGGCCGACCTGAAGGGTCGAGGAGTCGTTGCCGATGAGACCGGCTTCGCGGTCCTTGATCAGGTCCTTTTCACCCATGTAGAAGCTGACATAGATCGGATCGACGCTCGTGACAGTCGCGAGCGTTCCGGTGTTGGAATCCACCAGATTGCCGACATTCACGTTGGTCTTGCTGATGCGTCCGTCGATCGGGCTGTTGATGTCGGTGTAGCTGAGATTGATGTCCGCGGTCTCAAGGTTGGCCTGCGCCTCGTCGACATTGGCCTGATCGACGTCCATGGTCGCCTTGGCGCTGTCATAGGTGGCCTGGGAAACATCGCCCTTGGCGAGCAGCTGGCGCTGGCGCTCCAGCTCGATCTGGGAATTCTTCAGCGTCGCCTGCGCGCCTTCGAGCGTCGCCTTGGACTGGTCTACGCTTGCCTGGTAGAGATCCTTCTCGATGACGTAGAGCAGGTCTCCCTGCTTGACGAAACCGCCTTCGGTGAACTTGCGCTCCGTGAGGTAACCTTCCACCCGCGCGACGATATCGACTGTCTTGGTCGCCTCGACCCGTCCGACATAGCGCGAACTGTTGTTCGGCGTGATCATCTGAACCTTCGCGACCGTGACTTTCTGCGCGGCGGAGCCGCTCTCCTGCGCGGCGGCCGGAAGCGCGCCTGCAAGCGCAACAGCCATCCCCAACATCACCTTCGCAGCTTTCATGACGCCTCCTGCCGAAGTCTTGTCTTCTGTCGTTTGAAGGCATCATAACCGGAAAGCGCGGTGGGGCGATTGAAATAACTTTAATTTTTCGTGGGGCTGAGGCCTGATCCACAATTTTAGGATGTGCCGGGTTGAGGCTGCGCGTATCCACAATCGCAGCCGGTTACGATGGTGCGCCGGGTGTGTCAATCGGCGCGGCGAAACAGGGCGCCGGATCTGCTAGACCACACCGATGAAACAAGTGGGGTATTCGTCATGAGCATGTCCGACAAGCTGCCGGCGGAAAGCAGCCTGAACACCTATTATTCGTCGCGGGATTTCATGGATGTCTTTTCCGTGTCGCTCAAGGGGCGCGAGGATCTCGTCAACGCAGACATACGTGTTCTGGCCGATCACATGCTGATGGCCGATATTGGCTGGATGAACGCGCTGCTGTCGCTTCGGGACACACTGGTGAAGCCGCTCGGGCTGAAGACCACGACGACACTCGCGCTCGAACAGTCCGGCAAACCGGTCGCGGAGCGGGAGCCTGGAGACAGGATCGGCTTCTTCAGGATCTACCAGGTCAGCGACAACGAGATCGTTCTCGGCGAGGATGACTGGCACCAGGATTTCAGGCTGTCGATCTTCCGCAGCGAATGGCCGACGCCGCGCGTTTATGCCTCGACCTGCTGCAAGCGGCACAATCTCTTCGGCCACGCCTACCTTGCGTTGATCCTGCCGTTTCACAAGAAAATCGCTTCCTCGGTGCTGGATAACGCGGTTCGCCAGGAATTGTCCGAGGCAGCCTGAACATCCCCGCGCGCCATTGTGCCGGCTTTTCTTGCCGGACCGAGGAAGTACGGGAAAACGCCGGTTTTCGCCCCTGCGGTCTTTGCAATGATTTCGGAATCGTGCTGACTCGCGGACAGTAGCTGAGCAGGAGCGGAGTGATTGCAGCGCTTCAACGCGCTGATCATGTGTGCATGACGGTCGAGATCGATATCGGGGAAATGACGAGCGGCGCGCGCGCCGGGCTCGATCTGGAAGAGTTGCTGGCAACGCGCCTTCTCGTTCAGGGCAATTCCGGGTCGGGAAAGTCGCATCTGCTCCGCCGTCTGCTCGAACAGTCCGCAAGCTGGGTCCAGCAGGCCATCATCGATCCGGAAGGCGATTTCGTGTCGCTGGCCGAGAAGTTCGGTCATGTCGTCGTCGACGCGGTCGGCACCGAAAAGGATCTGCAGATGATCGCGGGAAGGGTCCGCCAGCACCGCGTTTCCGTCGTTCTCAACCTGGAAGGCCTCGACGCGGACCGCCAGATGAAGGCGGCCGCGACCTTTCTCGACGGCCTGTTCGATGCGGAAAGGGATCTCTGGTACCCGATGGTCGTCGTCGTCGACGAGGCGCAGCTGTTCGCCCCGGCAGCCGCCGGAGAGGTGACGGAAGAAGCGCGCCGGCGCTCGCTCGGAGCCATGACCAACCTCATGTGCCGGGGCCGGAAGCGCGGGCTGGCCGGCATCATCGCCACGCAGCGCCTCGCCAAGCTTGCCAAGAACGTCGCCGCCGAAGCGTCCAACTTCCTGATGGGCAGAACCTTTCTCGATATCGACATGGCACGTGCGGCCGATCTTCTCGGAATGGAGCGGCGGCAGGCGGAGAGCTTCCGCAATCTCGACAGGGGCAATTTCATCGCGCTCGGCCCGGCCCTGTCGCGGCGTCCCGTTCCCATCAGGATCGGTCCGGTGGAGACCATGGGGCGCGGCGGCAGTCCGAAGCTGATGCCGTTGCCGGAGCAGCCGAAGGAAGATGCCAAGGATCTGATCTTCACCCCCGCAGTGGGCGAGGCACCACCGTCACGACCCCGCTTCCTGGAACCCACCGTCTCCACCGGCGAGGTTCTGGACAGGCTTTCCAGTGCCGAACAGGCGAATGACGACGCCGAACCGCAGGCGGACAGCCTGCTGGACTTCGGCGAACGGGAAGAAAAGATCGCCGAGATCATCGCCGGTATTCTGGAAGACGAGGAGGCGGCCTTTCAGCCGATCGCAACGCTCTACCAGGACTTTCAGGTCCGCTGCCGGATTGCCAAGCTCGCAGGCGGACCGCCCGATCTGCAGGCTTTCCGGGAAAAGCTCTCGGTTGCCCGTGCGGGCATCGAGAAGGGCGAGATGGATGACGGTGCCTGGTCACAGGCGGAACTGATCGCGGGCGAACTGCCCGACGACATGCGCGGCGTCTACCTGCTTCTTGCCAAGGCCGCACTGGCCAAGGCGCCGTGCCCCGGCAACATCGAGATCGCCACCGCCTACGGAACGCGGTCCCCGGGACGGGCCCGCTGGCTCCTGAGCCACATGGAAGAACGCGGATTTCTCGTCTGCGCGACGGATCTGCGCGGCAATCGGATCGTGACTCTGACCGATCTCGGCTGGCAGACGGCCCCGGGCGACGAGGCAGCAGCCTAGACTGACCTCTTGCGAGGTTTGCAATAAACCGGAAGCCACGAAAATGTCATTCAGCCTTGTGTTGAACCGGCCGTCGTGTTTCCCAGCTAAGTCACGTGCAATTGATCAAGAGGACCCAGGATGATCCGGCTGATTCTGCTTCTGTGCTCCCATGGCGCCATGCTGGCCGCGGGTTTCGCTCTCGGCGTCTATTTCCTGCCGATCCTGACAGAACCGCAGGGGCCGGACGAAGCTGTTCTGGCGGAGGCGGCCCAGGGCGCGCAATATGAGGTGAGCCTGACAAGGGACCTTGCAGGCAGCGACTTCCTGCACTGGGGCGAGGGCACGGTCAGTCTCTCGCCGGATCGGATCGTGCACACGGGAGAACTGTCTCCCGGTCCCGATTACAAGCTTTATCTCGTCAAGGAGTTCGTTGAGGACGAAGCAGGTTTCCTTGATCTCAAGGATACGGCGGTGCAACTTGGCGACATCAAGACCTTCGACGGCTTCATCGTTGATGTTCCGCCGGATGTGAGCATCGACGACTATACGACCGTCCTTGTCTGGTGCGAGGCATTCGGCGAGTTCATCACCGCCGCAAAATACCGCTGAGACGCCTTACGCCAAGAACCAAAAGGATCAGATCGCCGGCCTCATGCGGCGCTTGGCATCTGCAGACGGGTCCACTTCGACAGGTTTGAGCGCAAGAAGGTATTCCAGCTGTGAAAGCTCCAGGGTGATGCCGTCGATGGTCCGGGCCAGAACGTTTTCCATGTAGCTGCCCGCCGGTGCGCGGTCGCGGATCTCAACCGCTCGGTCCTTCGCCTTGCGCAGGTAGGCGATCATCTGCGTGACCTCCGACCGGGTGACATCGGTCGTCGGCGGCAATTCCCGGCTGGCTGCCTCAGATCGCAGGATAGCGGAATACTGACCTTGCAAGGGGCTGACAAACTGCATTGCTCACCTCAAATGTTCTTGATTTGTTCTATTTAACTCAAATGCGATTTTTGATCAAGACGGCGCGCCTCAGATTCCGCGACGATTGGGACGGGGGATGCGGCGGCGAGCGGGAAATCTCAGCAAAATCAGTGGCCTGAAAATTCCTATCCGATGGTTCTTGAACTTGCATATCAAATTGGTTACATATGTAACTAATTTGGCCCCGGACCGGGAGGACATCATGGATCAGAGAACGGACAGCACGCGGGATTTGACTGGAAACGGGCACAATTCCGGAGCCTTCGACTACATGCCGGGCTTCGGCAACGACTTTGAAACCGAAGCGCTGCCGGGGTCCCTGCCGCAGGGCATGAACAGCCCGCAAAAATGCGCCTACGGGCTATACGGCGAACAGCTATCCGGCACCGCGTTCACCGCCCCGAGCCATCAGAACGAGAGAACCTGGTGTTACCGCATCCGTCCGTCGGTGAAGCACACCAGCCGGTTTGAAAAGATTGAGCTGCCCTATTGGAAAAGCGCGCCGAACATCAACGAGGACGTGATCTCGCTTGGCCAGTATCGCTGGGACCCGGTTCCGCATGCCGAGGAGGAGCTTTCCTGGCTGACGGGCATGCGCACCATGACCACGGCGGGCGACGTCAACACCCAGGTCGGCATGGCGAGCCACATCTATCTCGTCACGAAATCCATGGAAGACGAGTACTTCTTTTCCGCGGACAGCGAACTTCTGGTCGTGCCGCAGGAAGGTGTTCTGCGCTTTTGTACGGAACTCGGCGTGATCGAGCTGGAGCCCAAGGAAATCGCCATTATTCCGCGTGGCCTTGTCTACAGGGTCGAGGTCGTGAAAGGCCCGGCGCGCGGTTTCGTCTGCGAGAACTACGGCCAGAAATTCGAGCTGCCGGGCAGGGGACCGATCGGGGCCAACTGCATGGCGAACCGCCGCGATTTCAAGACGCCGGTCGCCTGCTTCGAGGACCGCGAGGTTGCCTCCGTATTGACCGTGAAGTGGTGCGGCCAGTTTCACCAGACAAAGATCGGGCACTCGCCGCTCGACGTCGTTGCCTGGCACGGCAACTATGCGCCCTGCAAGTATGATCTCAGGAACTATTGCCCGATTGGCGCGATCCTGTTCGATCACCCGGACCCGTCGATCTTCACCGTTCTGACGGCGCCGTCCGGAGTGCCGGGTACCGCCAATATCGATTTCGTCCTGTTCCGGGAGCGCTGGATGGTGATGGAAGATACGTTCCGCCCGCCCTGGTACCACAAGAACATCATGTCGGAGCTGATGGGCAACATCTATGGGCAGTACGATGCCAAGCCGCAGGGCTTCGTTCCGGGCGGCATGAGCCTGCACAACATGATGATCCCGCACGGGCCGGACAAGAATGCCTTTGAAGGCGCGTCCAACGCGGATCTGAAGGCCGAAAAACTCGACAACACCATGTCGTTCATGTTCGAAACACGGTTCCCGCAACACCTAACGGAATTCGCCGCAAGCGAAGCGCCGCTGCAGGACGATTACATTGACTGCTGGGACAGCCTGGAGAAAAAATTCGACGGGACCCCGGAAGGAACCTGGAACAAGGGTTGAAAAACCGGTCCGGCCCTTTGGCCGGGGCACGGGCCTTGAAACACGAAAGCGGCGGTGTGCCGCCGGGGCCCTGGAAGGCGAAAATTCTGTTGGCCGGAGGGGGCCGACACGCACAAGGAGCAGAAATTCATGAAACTGGCGACGCTCAAGGATGGCAGCCGGGACGGCAAGCTGGTGGTGGTCAACGAGAGGCTGACCTATTGCACGGACGCAAGCCACATCGCACCGACATTGCAGGCCGCACTGGATGACTGGGATGCCGTTGCACCCAAGCTGGCGCTGCTCGCCGAAAGCCTGTCGCATGACGCCGTGCCGACCATCCGGTTTCACGAGCATGACGCCCTGTCGCCCCTGCCGCGTGCCTACCAGTGGGCGGACGGCTCCGCCTATGTCAATCACGTCGAACTGGTCCGCAAGGCCAGGGGTGCGCAGATGCCGGACAGTTTCTGGACCGATCCGCTGATGTATCAGGGCGGGTCCGACACGTTTCTCGCGCCGCGCGATCCGATCCGCATGCGCGACGAGGCCTGGGGCATCGACATGGAGGGCGAGATTGCCGTTGTCACCGGTGACGTTCCCATGGGCATCAGCCCAGAGGAGGCCAGGAATTCGATCCAACTGGTGATGATCGTCAACGACGTGTCGCTGCGCGGACTGATCCCGGCCGAACTCGGCAAGGGCTTCGGCTTCTTCCAGTCGAAACCGTCTTCCGCGTTTTCGCCCGTCGCCGTCACGCCTGAGGAGCTTGGCGATGCCTGGCAGGACGGCAAGCTGCATCTGCCGCTCAACGTCGATCTGAACGGTGCGCCGTTCGGCCGGGCTCAGGCCGGTGTCGACATGACCTTCGATTTCGGCCAGCTGATTGCCCATGCCGCCAAGTCGCGCAACCTCGGCGCCGGCACGATCATCGGCTCCGGCACCGTTTCCAACAAGCTTGATGGCGGACCCGGCAAACCGGTATCTGAAGGCGGTGTCGGCTATTCCTGCATTGCCGAGATCCGAATGATCGAAACCATCAATGACGGTCAGGCAAAGACACCTTTCATGAAGTTCGGCGACACGGTCCGCATCGAGATGCTGGACGCGGACGGGCATTCGATCTTTGGAGCGATCGAACAGACAGTTGAAAAAGGCTGACGCAGGAACCCTGCGACTGGATTTCATATGAGACGCCGGTGCCACACCGGTGCCGCACACAAACGGAAATTGGCCCCGGGAGGTCACATGAGCAAGCAATTCGCATCCGCCGGAGACATGGCGGAAAAGGAAATCTCCTTTACCGAAATCGGCCGGGATCTCTGGGCTTTCACCGCCGAGGGCGACCCGAATTCCGGCGTCATCATCGGCGATGACAGTGTCATGATCATCGAGGCGCAGGCGACCCCGCGCCTGGCCGAAAAGGTGATCGAGAAGGTGCGTTCCGTCACCGACAAGCCGATCACCCATCTCGTTTTGACCCACTATCACGCCGTGCGCGTCCTGGGAGCGTCCGCCTATGGCGCTCAAACCGTCATCATGAGCGAGAAGGCGCGCTCCATGGTCGCCGAGCGCGGCAAGGAGGACTGGGCGAGCGAATTCGAGCGCTTTCCGCGTCTCTTCCAGGGCCACGAGAGCATTCCGGGTCTGACATGGCCGACCACGACCTTCAATGACCGCATGACGGTCTATCTCGGCAAGCGCCGGGTCGACCTGATGTTCCTCGGCCGTGCGCACACAGCGGGCGATATCGTCGCCTATGTGCCGGACGCCAATGTCATGTTTACCGGCGATATCGTGGAGTATCACTCGGCCTGTTATTGCGGCGACGGTCACTTCGGCGACTGGCCGGGAACACTGGAACAGATCCGCAAGTTCGATCTCGACGCCATCGCGCCGGGAAGGGGCGATGCCCTCGTCGGATCCGACATGGTCAATGCGGCGCTCGATTCAACGGCGGATTTCGTCCGCTCGACCTATGAGCCGGTGGCGAAGGTTGCCAAGCGCGGCGGGTCTCTGAAGGAAGCCTGGGACGCCTGCCGTGCCGCCTGCGATGCCAAGTTCAAGGACTACGCCATCTACGAGCATTGCCTGCCGTTCAATGTCGCCCGCGCCTATGACGAAGCCCAGGACATCGACACGCCGCGTATCTGGACGGCGGAGCGCGATGCAAAGATGTGGGCGGATCTGCAGGGCTGACCCGTGAGCGCGTTTCCTGAACACCTCAGGCTGATGGCCCGCAACAATGCCTATGCCAATGAACGGCTCCATGACGCCTGTTGCAGCCTTTCGCAGAGCGAATTCGAGGCGGAACGGACGAACTTCTTTCCGTCCATTCGCGAGACCCTCAATCACATCTGGGAGGTCGACCGCTACTATCTCGATGCGCTTTGCGAAGAAGGCAGGGGACTGACGGTCTACGAGACACCGCATCTGGAAACGGCGGACGCGCTCATGACGGCGCAGGCGCTCGAAGACCGGAAGCTGATCCGGTTCTGCGACGCTCTCACGGAAGCGGATCTGAAAAGAACGGTTCTGCATGAAAGAGGTGCCAACGGTGTGCATCGGGAAACGATCGGCGCGACGCTTCTGCATCTCTTTCAGCACCAGGTCCACCACCGCGGCCAGGTGCACGCCATGCTGGCCGGAACGAGCGTGAAGGCGCCGCAGCTTGACGACTTCTTTCTTGAGTTTGGCCGCCATCCGGTGGCGGCCAAACTCATGTGACGCGTGAACTGGGAGGTTCATCTGTGACCAAGCTTTTCGAAGTGCCGCTTTACCCCTACAGGCACAGCCCTGATCAGGATGCGCCTGCGCCCGTTCGCCATCCGGTCGTCATCATCGGTGCCGGGCCTGTCGGTCTGGCCATGGCGATTGATCTTGCGCAGGCGGATGTGCCGGTACTCGTCCTCGACGACAACGACAAGGTGAGCGTCGGCTCGCGCGCGATCTGCTTCGCCAAACGGTCTCTCGAGATATTCGACCGGCTCGGCTGCGGCGATGAAATGGTCGAAAAAGGGGTCGTCTGGAACCTTGGCAAGGTCTATTTCGGCGACCGCCAGGTCTATAATTTCGATCTGCTCCCGGAAGCCGGTCACAGGCGTCCGGCCTTCATCAATCTGCAGCAATATTACTGCGAGCTCTATCTGGTCGAACGCATCAGGGCGCTGCAGGCTGAAGGCAAGCCGGTCGAGATCCGGGGCGGCAACCGTGTCGAGAACCTGCACCAATATGACGACCACACGCTTGTCACCATCGAGACGGCCGAGGGCGCCTACAATCTGGAAGCCGACTGGCTGATTGCCTGCGATGGCGCCAATTCACCGGCACGCCGCATGCTCGACCTCGACTTTGTCGGCCGGGTGTTCGAGGACAATTTCCTGATTGCCGATGTCGTCATGAAGGCGGATTTTCCGACCGAACGCTGGTTCTGGTTCGACCCGCCGTTCAACAAGGACCAGTCGGCGCTGCTGCACAAACAGCCGGACGGCGTCTGGCGCATCGACCTGCAGCTCGGATGGGACATCGACAAGGAAAAAGAAAAGAAGCCCGAAAACGTCATTCCCAGGCTGAAGCAGATGCTCGGCGAGGACGTGGAGTTCGATCTGGAATGGGTGTCGATCTACACGTTCCAGTGCCGCCGCATGGAGGAGTTCCGGCATGGGCGGGTCATCTTCGCCGGTGACAGTGCGCACCAGGTCTCGCCGTTCGGCGCACGCGGAGCCAATTCCGGTTTTCAGGATGTCGACAATCTCGGCTGGAAGCTCAAACTGGTTCTTAACGGCAAGGCGCCCGAAACGCTGCTCGACAGCTACACGTTCGAACGTGAGCACGGCGCGGACGAGAACATCCTGCAAAGCTCCCGCTCGACGGATTTCATCACGCCGAAATCAGAGATGAGCCGGATCTTCAGGGACGCCGTCCTGGATCTGTCCGAGCACTACGCATTCGCGCGCCCGCTGGTCAATTCCGGGCGGCTGTCGGTTCCGTGCGTCTACGACGGGTCGCCCCTGAACGGTCCCGACGCGGCCACGCTTCCCGAACGCACCCGGCCCGGAAGTCCCGCCGTGGACGCCCCCATCGGCGACGGCTGGCTTCTTGAGGATCTCGGCGGCGCGTTCTTGCTCCTCGGGATCGGTATCGATGTCCCGGAACGTCTGGAAACGGGCGGGATCGTCATTGAAGGCCTGTCGATCCCGGAGGACGCCGTCGGTCCGGAACTAAACAACCGTTACCTGGGCACATCTGAAAGAGCGGTCTACCTGATCCGTCCGGATCAGCATGTTGCCGCACGCTGGCTAGAATATTCCGAAAAAGACGTCGCGACCGCTTTGAGAATTGCAACGGGATGGCAAGGACAATGACACCTGACTTAACCGCACCGAAACTGGAAACCCCGGACGCGTTCTACGCCGATTTGCTCGCAGCGCATGAAGATCTCAGCAAGGCGGAGAGCGATGCTTACAACGCACGTCTCATTCTCCTGATGGCCAATCATATCGCGGACGCAAATGTTCTGAGGGAACTGCTCGACGCGGCGAAACGGAAATAGGCATTTTGTCTCTTTTCGCTCCCGGACGGCCCGGGCTGCGGCAAGCGAATCGCACACTGGGCGGATAATCAAAACCAATGGTGGCAATGCGTGTTTCATCAACCGCATTTTTAGGCGCTGCTATTTATTTTGGGGGCGAACGCCTTAAACAATTTTACCGAGTATCCGATTGCAAAGAAATGGATTTTCGGGCTCCATTTAATTTACCCTCATAGCCCTCGCAGTAAATTCCTTATCTTCATCAATTGTTTATCTGCTCCGACACTTACTCGTTGAAAGTGTTGGGGGATACGATGTCCAGGTTACTTACACCACTCAAGAACGCGCGCTTCGCGACCAAGGTCGGTGGCGGATTTCTCACGATGATATTGGTGGCAGCGGCTGTCGGTGCCGTCGGAACGGTGGCGATCCTGGGTTTGCGGACCCAGTCGGATATCAGCGCAAAGGCAACCGCCTCCATGGCCGGGTTGCAGCAGGTGGCGCAGGCGCAGGAAGCGTATCTCTCCGGCGGGAGCGCGGCGTTGGCGGTTGCGGCCAACGGCCAGATCGAAAATCTCGAGGCATCCCTGCAGGTCCTGAACAAAGCGTACGGCAACAGCACGGCGCAGAACCCGACAACGCAGGCCATATCACTGGTCGGCCGCCTTGGAACGGAATTCGAGGGGGTGGTATCCGCAGTGGATGGCCGCCAGGTACAGGTCGACAAGCTGCTGCAGTCCGCGCTTGGGCTTGAAACGCTCGCCGTTGAGATCTCCGAGCAGATGTCAAAAATCAAACGCGAGGCTGGAGCCGCGGCCAAGAAGGCGTCCGGAACGCGCAACCGCGCCGACAAGGTCGGACGCATGTTGTCTCACATAGAAGACACATCGACGGAGCTGAGCGCGTCGATCAAGAAGGCCGCGCTCTTCGGAGACCTGCCGGAAAAAGACGCGCAGATGGCGCGCGAGGAACTTGCAACGCTCGTCAAGACTGCGAAGAAGTCGGCCAAACTCAAGGTGGACGGTGTTGATCCCGCGAGTTTGAAAGGGTTGTCCGCCGCCACGGGCGCGATCGCGGACCAATTGCCTAGTACCGAAGGTGCGGACGGCGCGGCAGGTGCGGTTGCGAAGGATGTCGCCAAGAAGATCGCTGCTGATCTTGCGACCCTGCATCTTCAGGCGTCGGAACTCAGGAAGGCCGTTTATGAAGCCGCCGACACGGCCAAGAAAACGGCTGCGACCGCTCAATCGAAACTCGGCATCGTCGATCTCGTGAATGTAAACGCGTCGAAGTTCCTGAGTGCTTCTCTTGAAATCAGATCGGCAACAATGGAGTTCTTTGCAGGGTTTGAATCGATGAGCGCCGACGCGGTCAACACGCGGATCGGCATCATCAGAAACCTCGCCAACACCCTCAAGGCCGACAGTGCGGCATTTCCCGAGATCGGCGACACGGTTGCCAGGATCGATCAGGAGGTCGACGCGTTCGAAACCGAATTCGCAGGTATGGTCGCAGCGACAGATGCTTTTGAGCTTAAGCGGGAAGCGCTGATTGCGATTTCCGCCGACGTCCGCAATGTGATCACCGGACTGGCCGAGGCGCAGTCGTCGAGCGCATATGCGAGGGCGAACAGCGCACTCTGGTTCATTGCGCTCGCCCTCGTGACAGCGGTCGTTGTCGGCGGACTGCTGGCCTATGTCGTCTCGCTTGTCATCACCAGGCCGACGCGCGCCTTGACCTCTGCCATGGCGCGGCTCGCGGACGGTGACACCGATGTGGTCATTCCCGCATCCGACCAACGCGATGAACTCGGCGACATGAGCCGGACCGTTAAGATTTTCCAGGAAAATGCGAAGGATCGCGTCCGGCTGGAACACGAGACCAGGGCGCATCAGCAGGAGCAAAATGCGCGGCAATCTGAAATCGAGAACCTGATCGACGGCTTCCGACAGGAAGTGCAGGAGCTCCTCGGAGCCATGGATGAGACAGCCGCAGGCATGTCCGAAACGGCGGCCGCGCTTGGCGGGATTGCCGAGAGCAGCGCAGAGCAGGCAAGCGATACGTCCCGGATCAGTGACGATGCGTCCAACAGCGTTGAAAACGTCGCAAGCGCGGCGGAGGAATTGTCCGCTTCGATCGCGGAAATCGGCGATCAGGTCACCCGCTCCTCCGAGATCGTCACCAAGGCGACCGGTGCCGTGCACGAGACCAACGGCAAGGTGCAGAACCTTGCCGAAGCGGCGACGAAGATCGGCGAAGTGGTCAGCCTCATTCAGGCGATCGCAGAACAGACCAACCTTCTCGCGCTCAACGCAACGATCGAAGCGGCCAGGGCCGGCGAAGCCGGCAAGGGCTTTGCGGTTGTGGCGGCCGAGGTCAAGGAACTGGCAACGCAGACATCAAGGGCAACCGAGGAAATCTCGTCGCAGATCCAGACCATTCAGGATTCCACGACGGATGCCGCGACCGCGATCGCTTCCATCTCCGACACCATGGAAGAGGTCAACGGCTACACGCAGGGCATCTCGTCGTCCGTTTCCCAGCAGGGAGCGGCAACCAACGAGATCTCGGGCAACGTTCAGCGCGCTGCCGAAAGCACGCTGGCCGTGAGAAGCAACATTTCCCGTCTTTCCGATGCGGTCGAGGAGACCAGGCAGGTGTCCGGCAACGTGCTTGCCGCCTCCGGCGATCTCAGCAATCGCAGCACTGATTTGAAGAAGGGCATTGAAACCTTCCTGGAACGCGTCGCCTCCGCGTGACGCGGGCCTCCAACTCGACTCAAGGCGGCCTCCGGGCCGCCTTTTTTTTGTTCAGCCGAAGTGGATATCCACGGATCCGAACACACCGAAGTCGGCATGGATCTCGGACCCGGGCGGGCACTCGACGGGTCTGACGAAGCTGCCGGAGAGGACAACGTGACCGGGTTCGATTTTCTGACCGTATCCGGCCATGCGCCGGGCAAGCCAGGCAACGCTTTCAGCCGGGTCGTTCAACACCCCGGCACCGAGTCCGGTTTCCTCGATCTCGCCGTTACGGAACACAAGCGCCCCGACCCAGCGCAGATCAAACGCATCAGGGGCGTGCCGTTCTTTTCCGAGAACGATACCCGCGTTTGCGGCGTTGTCGCTGATCGTGTCATGGACGGTTCGCACCTTGCCGGTGTCAGGATCGGAACGCAGAATGCGGGTGTCCAGAATTTCGATAGCCGGGACGACATGGCCGGTCGCGGCAAGAACGTCGTCGCGCGTCACATCTTCACCGCCAAGCTCCGAAGTCATGACAAACGCGATTTCGGCCTCGATACGCGGCTGAATGAACCGACCTTGCCTCACGGTCGCGCCACTGTCGAATGCCATGTCGTCGAACAGGATGCCGCTGTCCGGGATATCGATTTTCAAGGCGGACTGCATCGCTTTCGAAGTCAGGCCGATCTTCCAGCCGATGACATGCCGCCCCTCGGCAAGTTTCTGCACATGGATGGCATTCTGGATTGCATAGGCATCATCCATGCCGATGTCAGGATGACGAAGGGAGAGGAGGCCGATCTGCCGTCCTGTTCTTTCTGCTTCGAGGAGATCAGCTGCTGCGCGGGCATGGTCTTCAGGTGTCATTGCTCGTCCTCGACACCGTTCCGCAAAGTCCCGATCCCCTCGACCTCGATTTCAACGACGTCCCCCGGCTTCAGATAGCGCGGCGGATCAAAGCGCGCGCCGGCACCCGTTGGCGTGCCCGTGACGATGATGTCTCCGGGCTGCAGGGTCATGAAGGTCGAGATGTAGGCGATCTCCTCGCGGATCGGGAACATCATGCGCTTCAGATAGTCGTCCTGGCGAACCTCGCCGTTGACCCGGGTGAGGATCCGGGCTTCGTCCAGCTGTGCGGCATCTGTAAATGGGACCAGCCAGGGTCCCATCGCGCCGGACCTGTCCCAGTTCTTGCCCTGGGTGACATTGAACTTTGCGTGCCGCACCCAGTCGCGGATGGTGCCTTCGTTGCACAGAGTTAGCGCCGCTATGTGATCATACGCGTCCTCGGGCCGGATGCGCCGGCCTTTCTTTCCGATCACGATCGCGACTTCGCCTTCATAGTCGAGCGTGTGGTTCTCCGGCGGGCGGATCAGCGGGCGCTCGTGGCCTGTGAAACCGCTCGCAAAACGCGGAAACAGCGACATGTATTTCGGCTGCGCGCTGCCATCCTTGTATTCGGCATTCCGGTCGGGAAAATTCACGCCGACGCAAAGGATGCGCGGAGCGTTCGGCAGGACCATTTCGTGAGTGTAGTCGGTATGGGTAACGGGGTGCGCGTTCGCTGCCTCGGCAAGGGCTGTCAGACCGCCGCCGGCAACGACGTCATGGAGCGTCGGCCAGTGCGGAAAGTGCGGCGACAGCGCGATCATGCCCTCCGGAGCGACCGCCCCGTAATAGGTATTGCCGTTTGCCGAATAGGTCGCAAAATTCACGCTAGTTTCCTCCAGACATCTTCAATGACGTCTCCGGCCATCATGACATCCTCCCGCGTCGTATCGAACTGGCCCACCTGGAACCGGATCACCTTGCGGCCTTCAAAGGCACCCTGGGTGATGTAGATGCGGCCGTCATCATTGAGAGCGTCGACGAGGCGCTGCTGGTCATTGTCATCGCCTGGGCACCGGAAGGAAAACAGGCTCAGGATGGGCTCCGTAACAATCTCGAACCCTTCCAGGCCCCGAATGTGCTCACAGAGTTCGCCCGACCATCTGACGTGATTGCGGATACGTGCGCGCAGCCCTTCGAGTCCGTAGGAGCGGATCAGGAACCAGATCTTCAACGCCCGGAACCTGCGGCCGAGGGGGATCGTCCACTCCGAGTAGTTAGTGACCGCATCGCCCGAGGTCTTGAGGTATTCGGGCTCGATCTTCAGCGTGTTGAGCTGCGGCTGCGGGTCGGCGAGAAACTGGATGGAACAGTCGAACTGGGCGCCGAGCCACTTGTGCGGATTGAAGACGATGCTGTCATAGCCGTCCACGCCCTTCCAGAAGTCTTCGCGCAGTTCCGGGCAGATCATGGCCGCGCCGGCCCAGGCCGCATCCAGATGCGTGTAGAGATCGTATTCGCGCGCAACATCCAGAACGGGACCGAGTGTATCCGACGCTCCGACACCGGTGCCGCCCGTGATCGCGATGATTCCCGCGGGTTTTTGGCCTGCCTCGAGATCGTCGGCGATGGCCACGCGCAACGCATCCACGTCAAGCGCATAGCGCGGGCCGGATACCGGCAGCTTGACCAGGTTTTCCTGGCCGATGCCGGCAACCCAGCAGGCACGGTCGATCGAGCTGTGCACCTGATCGGAACAGTAGATGCGCAGGTTGCCCTTAGCCGACAGACCGTCCCTGTTGCCGGTATAGCCCGTCGCGCGTTCCCGCATCGTCAGAACCGCCGACAGAGTTGCGGAGGACGCGCTGTCCTGGATGACACCCGTATAGCCCTCCGGCAGCCCGAGGGCCTGTCGCAGCCAGTCGACCATGACGCCCTCCATTTCCGTTGCTGCGGGCGAGGTCTGCCAGAGCATGCACTGGGCGGCGATCGTCGTAACCAGCATCTCGGCAAGCATGGAGGGAGGTGCGGCATTTGCGGCGAAATAGGCAAAGAAGCGCGGATGCTGCCAGTGGGTTATCCCCGGCATGACGATACGCTCGAAATCGGACAGGACGTCTTCCATGGCCTCGGCCGTCTCGGGTGGCATTGAGGGCAATTGCGCCGCTATGTCACCTGGAGAGGTTTGCGCACGCACGGGGCGGTCCGGCAGGGTCTTGTGATAATCCGCTGCCCAGTCCGAGATATGCTTGCTCCAGTGGGCGAACGCGTCCCAGTCCATGAATTCCTCCTCGGCGACCAGTGAATCGATCGGGCGATTATGAGCCTAAATCAGGGCGCGACAATCGGTTGGGCGGCAAGACTGGAGACCTGGATCTCTGTGCCTTCGAAAACGGAGCCTTCCTCGAACCAGCTTTTCGGCGCCGGTGCGCCCCAGAGCGTCTGGCGCTGCGAGTCCTTCAGGTCCCATTTGATGGGTTCCAGATCCGGGTCGACGGTCTGATAGTCGGAACAGTAGATTTCGATCCTGTGGCCGTCCGGGTCCCGGATGTAGAGAAAAAACGCGTTGGATATGCCGTGCCGTCCCGGGCCGCGCTCGATGTTGTCAACCCAGCCGGTCGTCGACATGAGATCCAGGAGATCGATGATGTTCAGCGGTGTCGGAACCCAGAACGCGGTGTGATGCAGGCGCGGCCCCTTGCCATTGGTGAAGGCGAGGTCGTGAACGCCGCCCTTGCGATGTGTCCATGCCGCCCAGAGCCGGCCGGTTTCCTCGTCTTCCGTGTATTCCGTCACCCGAAATCCCAACTCGTTGTAGAAGGCGACCGACTCGTCGACATTCGGCGAGAAGCAGTTGAAGTGATCGATACGCAGCGGTTTCACGCCGCGATAAAGCGCGTATTGCTGATGGATTGGGGGCAGGCGGTCCATCTTGGCGTAGAACTCCAGCGGAACACCGTGCGGATCGCGGGTCCTGAACGTCCGGGACTGAAACGGCCGCTCCACCCAGTCGACTGGCAGGCCTTTGCCCTGAAAGAAATGCGCCGCCTTGTCGAGGCTGTCTTCATCGTAGACCTTGAACCCGAGATCTCGGGCGCAGGCTGCGGATGACCTGCGCAGGACAATGCAGTGGTGGCCGCGCTCTTCCATCGCGCGCAAATAGATGGCGTCGGCGCTTTCGTCGGTGACCTGCAATCCGAGCGTATCGACATAGAAAGCCCGGCTTTTCGCGAGATCCGTGACCGCCAGTTCCACATGGCTCAGGCGCACGATGTTGAAGGGCGGGTAAAGGTTCGGGGCTGGGATCGGCATGTTCCTGTCCTGTCGGGTGTCGGTTGGTGGTGCATAGGGTTTGTTGGTTTGGGCTGTGATGCCTCAAGCGCCGAGGCGCGGGATCTTGTGGTGACCGGTGGCAAAGGCAACGTTCTTCTGTTCCATGTAGAACTCGAACGACCAGTCTCCGCCATCCCGGCCGATGCCGCTTGCCTTGACGCCGCCGAACGGGGTCGGCAGGTGACGCACGTTTTCTGAGTTCACCCAGATCATGCCCGCTTCCAGGGCGTCGGTGAAGCGGAGCGCGCGGGTCAGGTCATTTGTCCAGACATAACCGGTCAGGCCGTATTGCACGTCATTGGCAAGCTTCAGCGCATCGTCCTCGTCCTTGAAGCGGATGCTGGTCAGCACCGGCCCGAAAATCTCCTGCTGGGCGATGCCCATCTCGTTGTGCGCGCGGGTGAAGAGGGTCGGCCGGACGAAATAGCCGGTGCCGCCCACCCGCGAACCTCCGGCAGCGACAGTTGCGCCGTTCTCCCGGGCAAGGTTGAAATAGCCGGTGACCTTGTCGAAATGGGTCTTGTGGATCAGCGGGCCGACTTCCGTTTGCGGATCAAGCGGATGACCGACGCGGATCGCATTGACCCGTTCGATCAACTTCGCTTCGAAGGCGTCGGCGATATTCTCCTGCACCAGCAGCCGCGACGAAGACGTACAGCGTTCGCCGTTGAGCGAATAGATCATGAAGATCACCGCATCGAGTGCGCGGTCGAGATCGGCATCGTCGAATACAACGACGGGGTTCTTGCCGCCGAGTTCGAAATGCACGCGTTTCAGGGTGTCCGCACCCTGTTTCATGATCATCGACCCGGTTCGGCTTTCACCGACAAAGGCGATCGCCTTGATATCAGGATGTTCGGTCAATGCCTTGCCGGCATCTTCCCCGAAACCGTTGACAAGGTTCCAGACGCCTTCTGGCAACCCGGCCTCTTCCGCAATCTCCATCAGGATGCGCGCGGTCAGCGGCGAGAATTCCGCCGGCTTGTGAACCACCGTGCATCCGGCGGCAAGCGCCGGCGCGATCTTCCAGGTGGACAGCATGAACGGCGTGTTCCAGGGCGTGATGACCCCGACCGGACCGATGGGGACACGTGTCGTGACGTTCATGAGGGTGGGCGAGGGCAGGGACTGCCCATCCCGTGCGCTCGGAGCCTTGTCGGCAAAAAACCGGAAGTTTTCCGCACCGCGCAGGGCGGCTTTCGACATGAAACGAAGGGCCTGGCCGGTGTCCCAGCATTCGCACAGCGCGATTTCCTCCGCCCGTTCGACGATCTTGTCCGCGATCCTGTGAAGGATCTTCCTGCGTTCACCGGCCGCCATATCCCGCCAGGCCGGGAAGGCTGCCCTGGCTGCCCTTGCGGCGGCGTCGATATCGGCAGCACCGCCCTTGGCAACGCTGCAGATCAGGCTCTCATCGACCGGAGAATGCGTTTCGAAGGTTTCGCCGGAATGCGCTGGACATGCTTTTCCGCCGATCTGGTTGAGGATCCCTGTCTCCGTGAAACGGGCAAGATATCCGTTCAGCTTGTCGATGTTCTCACTAAGGCCAGACATGGTTCAAGCGGTCCCCAAATGTTCGCGGATGCTGCCCGTTTTGGGCGACAGGTCCGGGTCGATGTCACGCATTTCCAGGGAAAGCGCGAGCGAACTTGTTTCAAGAACGGGTTTCAGAAAGGTTTGTGCGGCGTCGAACAACCGCTTGACCGCATCCTTTTTGACGTCGTCGGGTCTTCCGGCGCGCAGACGAACGGAAATGTCGACAAAGGCATGTTTCGGATCGCCGTCCGCAATGCTGAAATGGTCGGCCCTCAAGGCACGAACGCGAATGCCCGGTGTCGGAAAGGCTTCGATGCCGGCCGCCTCGGACCTCAGGACATCGCACAAGGCCTGAATATCCGTGCGCTGTTCCAGATTGGCGGAATATTCGATGGATATGTGCGGCATCGCAGTTCCTTAACAAGATAATAGTTGCGATGTTAAATATATGAAGTCGAAAATGTCAAACTTTTTGTGTCTATTTAAGCCAGAAATCGTTATGAGCCGGACATGACCGAAGACATGGACAAGAAGGGTGGCCGCGCGCTGCCGTCGACAAAACGCTCCGTCCCGATTGCGCTCATCCGTGCGCGTGAAAAGGTCATGGGGCCCATTCGCGAGATGCTGTCCGACTGCGGCATCACCGAGCAGCAATGGCGGATTTTGCGCGTCCTTGAGGAATTCGGCCCGCAGGATGCCTCCTCGCTGGCAGAGCGTGCGTGCCTGTTGCTTCCGAGCCAGACACGGATCGTGCAGACACTTCTTGAAAAAGGTCTCGTCACCCGTCAGGCGGACGAAAAGGACCGGCGCAAACAGACCGTCGCCATCACCGAGGCCGGACGGCAGATCATCCTCGACAAGCTGGACGAGGCGCAGGCGATCGCTGCGCGGATCGAGGACGTCATCGGCAGGAAGCGCCTGTCCGAGCTTCTGGATATTCTGGACGATTTCCAGAAGCTGTGAGAACGGCCTTCTGGCACGCGATTGTCGCTGCGAAAGGCCGGCAAGAGCACCGGAAAATGCTCGAATTCTAGGACAAAAATGCAATCGGGGATGTTTGTATCCGAGCTGGATCTCAGTGAGGAAACACTTTCCAGATGTACATTCTTGCTCTTACGAAAAAGGCCCTGATGTGCTTTTCAGGACTGATTGCCCTGGCTTTCTCTCTTCCCATCTTTCTTGCGTCAATCATGAGCCTTTTTTGGGGGCGTGCACCATTTGCGCTCCTTGCGATCGTCTACGCACAACTCTTTGCATGGCCATTTGAAGTCGCAAGAGAACTTGACAATCATGTCAGCTACCGCTCGACAATTGAAAGATCTTCGGTCTTCGGGTGGTGCGATCATATGGCTGTCGCTTTGGAGCCAGATGCCCAGGCGCAGCCCTTTTCACAATTGCCCGGCGACAAAGATTGGCAGCCTGAAGTCGATGGATCGCCCGAGATGCAGCCAAATGGACAGGAGGCATGGCGCCGCACACCCCTCTCCGAAGAACGGGCGCTACATCATGCCCGGCGAATGCGAAACTGCGGCTTTTCCGACGGAGTTGTGGACAAAGCCCTTCAGGCCATGCAAGAGCCAGGGTCCTGGGTCGCCTATAGTACACGAGGAATGGACAAGGTGTTTCTTTATTCCCGGTCCCTCGACTTCGCTCTGATTTATTCGAATGAAACGTGAGTGCGATGGCTTTCGCAGAGGCGATCGCTGCTATCTGGCGTAGCGCGAAATGAGTCCTGTTGGGCGGTTTCAAATCAATTCTATTGTCATTCCGGCTGAAGCGCAGCGGAAGGCCGGAACCCGGTAAGCGCTTGTTTTGCTGTTTTGCTACGCCGCCGGTCGCACGGAGTACTGGGTCCCGGTCTTGCCGCTTGCGCGACAAACCGGGACGACAAATCCGGAAAACAATTCGGGTTTCCAACTTGGGGAAGAACGGGTTTGTGCCGCTTTCTCAAGCACATAAGTTTAACGCACTTTCCAGGTCAGCCAGCCTTAAATAAAGCTGGCTGGCCATAGGAGTGTCCCGGGTAATCAGGATCAGCCAGCCGCCGCCAGTCCCCTGTCGAGTGCCGTCAAGATCGTCTCTACGTGCGCTTCGCTCAGAACGAGGGGAGGTGACAGGATGATGTTGTTTCCCGAAACGCGGATCATGGCGCCGTTGTCATAGGCGGTGCGGTGCACCTTGCCGATGGTGGCCTTGTCGATCGGGGCCTTGCTCGCCCGGTCGGAAACGAGTTCCAGCGCGCACATCAGCCCGTGGCCGCCGCGGACGTCGCCGACCAGCTCGTGTTTCATGAACAGCTTTCGAAGGCCTTCGAAAAGCTGCTTGCCGCGCGCTGCGGCGTTGTCCTTGACGTTGAGGCGTTCGGTCTCCTTCAGGCAGGCGATCGCAGCCGCCGCACCGACCGGGTGTCCGGAATAGGTGTAACCGGAGCCGATCGCGCCCTTGCCGGACGCATCGTTTTCGAATGCCTCGGCCACGCTGTCCGAGACCATGACGGCCCCGAACGGGAAATAGCCGTTGGTGATCGCCTTGGCGCAGCACAGAAGATCCGGCTGCACACCCCAGTGCCGGGCGCCTGTCCAGCTGCCTGTTCGCCCGAAGGCTGTGATGACCTCGTCGGATATCAGCAGAATCCCGTGTTTCGAACAGATCTCGCGAACGCCGGGCATGAAGCTCTCATGCGGCGGGATGACCCCGCCGGCCCCGAGCACCGGTTCCATGATGAACGCGGCGATCGTGCCCGGGTCCTGGAACCTGATTTCGTCTTCAAGCGCCGACAGGCAAAGCTGGGCCAGTTTTTCCGGATCCGTCTCGTTGAAGGGATTGCGGTACGTGTAAGGCGAGGGGATGTGATAGCAACCCGGCATCAGCGGCTCGTAGGCCGTGCGGAAATTGGCATTCCCGTTGACCGAGGCACCCATCGTGTGGGTGCCGTGATAGCCTTTCTTGAGGCTGAGAAACTTGACGCGGCCGGCCTCGCCGCGAAGCTTGTGGTACTGGCGCGCCAGCCGCAGCGAGACCTCGACACTGTCCGATCCACCCGATGTGAAGAAGGCCCGGCTCAGGCCGTCGGGTTCGAAGAAATCCTTCAGCATCATGCTCAGTTCGATCACCGCGTCATTGGTGGTGCCGCGGAAGATCGAGTAGTAGGGCAGCTTGTCCAGTTGCTCGGAAATGGCCTGTTTGACCGGCTCGCAGGAATAGCCGAGATTGACGTTCCAGAGCCCGCCGACCGCATCGACGACCTTCTTGCCGTCCACATCCACGATCTCAACGCCATCGCCGCCGACAATGATGTCGGGCGGGTTCGCAAGGCTGTCAGCCGGATGCGCCATCGGATGCCACAGGTGGCGGGCATTGTTTTCCTTCAGGAAATTGGCTTCCTTCATTGCGGAACTCCTTTAACTGGATGGCAGGGCGAGCAGGCGCAGCGCGTCTGCGAAAGAGGCGCCGGGGTCGAGCACGTCGAAATGCACGGTCTGCATGCCGGCGGTGGCGGCACCGGTGATGTTGCGGCGCTGATCATCGACGAAGACACAGGCCCGCGCGGGAACGTTCAGCTCCTCAATGCAGAGCGCGTAGGCGCGTGGATCCGGCTTGAGGATCTTGGTATAGGTGGCATCGACGATCACGTCGAAGTCTTTCAGAAAAGGCAGCCTTTCGCGGAAATCCGCACCGTAAAAGAGGTCCAGTTCATTGGACAGGATGGCGAGTTTCTTGCCGGCCATCCGGGCGCGGTCGATGGCTTCCAGGGCTTCCGGGCGCATCACGGCCTCCGGGTCGGCGCCGCGGGCCGCCTTGACGAAATCCGACATCTCCGTGAAGGGCCGTCCGGTCAGCCTGGCAACGTCTTCGGTGCGCCTGTGCCAGTAATCGCGCTCGGAAATCTCGTCGACCTGCATCGATCGCCAAAGAGGATCGTTTCCAGGATCGAAGGGGCCTTTCCAGGTGAGCGTGCCGGCAGGCAGGCCGAGCGCCTCCTCGGTCAGGTCATGGGTCTCGAACAGCGTCCGCGTGACCACGCCGCCGAAATCCAGAACAAGGGCTTCGGCTTCAGGCGGCATCGGCCCAGATCCTCTGCAGATGCGCAGGCACGACGCCGCCGAGCTTGTCCGTCACCTCGGCTGCGCTTGCCGGCAGCGCGTCCCTGATCCTGCGCTTCATATCGTCCGTCATCCGGATGGTCGGTACGGCGACCGCGATTGTCCCGATAGCCTCCGGCTGATCCGCGAACAGTGGTGCGGCAAACGAGGAAACGTCCGTCTCGAAGCCCTGGTCGACAAAAGCAATGCCCTCAAGCCGAACGCCGTCGACAATTTCCTTCAGCCGGACGGGATCAGTGATCGTGTGTGCGGTTGACGGCCGGAGGTCGCCATTCAGGACGTCGGGCAGCAGCTCTTCCGGGCCGAACGCAAGCATCGCATGGCCGGATGCGGTTGCGTGGAGCGGCAGCAGTTCAGCCTCATCGAAATAGACGCGCGTGCCGTGGATCAGGGCATCATGGTGGATGAGCGGCGAGAGATGCAGTCCGTCCCGCAGCGACACGTGCACCAGTTCGCCGAGGTCTGACGACAATTTCTCCACAATCGGGGCGACGATGGTTCGTGCGGGAAAGAGACGCTCACGCACGGCAGCCAGCCGCAGGATCGCCGGACCAAGCCGGTATCCGCGCGTGACCGGGTTCTGCTCCAGGAAACCGTTTGCAGCGAGCTCGTTCAGATGCCGGTGGACGGTTGCCTTGTCCTGTCCGCTCAGCGTTCTGAATTCCGTCAGTCCGATCTCCGCCCGGCCCGGGCAGAAATGGTTCAGCAGGTTGAGTGCTTTGGTGATGGTGCCCATCGAATTTCCGGTCTGTTTCCTGTCCTGATCGGCATGCTTTGCGGCTGTGCCGATGGTGCGGTGATGCATTTATCTTGACAGATAGTTACAAATGAAACAATAATTATTTTGAGACCTGTGGTTCATTATTTGAACCTTCGGTCGACGTGAGAAACTCCCTGTTGCTGCGTGATTAGAGGTTGACATATATTTATTTAATATGACAACTTTTAACAAAGCAAATAAAAATCATCAAGACCGATCGGCAAGATCGGCAGAAAAACCAGATGAGGGACCAGCAAATGAGAAAGCATGCGATTGCCCTGACTGCAGCCGGCCTAATGAGCATCACCGCCGCGTTGGCCGACTATCCGGAAAAACCCGTTTCATTCATCGTTCCCTGGCCTCCGGGTGACTTGGAGGACGTTTTGACACGGCTGATTGCAGACGAGTTCCAGGAAATGTACGGCGTTCCTGCAGCTGTCGTGAACAAGCCGGGCGGTGGCGGCGGCCCGTTCCCTGGGGCTGTCGAGGTCGCAACGGCACCGGCGGACGGGTACACCATCGGTTCTTTCGTCCCTGCCGTTCCGATTGCCGGTGAACTCATCGGGATTCCGGAACTGACGCCCAACCCGTTCGAGCCGGTCGGCATCTTCATGACCTATCCCTTCGTGATTGCCGCAGGCAGCGACGCACCTTATTCCACGTGGGAAGAGCTGGTTGCCTATGCCAAGGAGAACGATGTCGCGCTCGGTCACTTCGGCTCGGTGCTGCCGCCCACGCGCATCACGCTGGCGCTCGCCGCATCGTCCGATTTCGATTTCGGCAGCGACGCGGCTTTCGATGAGCTGAACTGCAACACGCTCGCTTCGGGCGATGTCGACGTGATCAACACGACCCTGCAGCAGATCCTGCCGTGCAAGGATGATCTGAAAATCCTCGCAAGCATCGGCACCGAGCGCATTTCGATCATTCCTGACGTTCCGCGGGTGTCGGAACTCAATCCCGATCTGGACGTCGCGCTCTGGAACGGTCTGTTCGTGCACAAGGACGTACCGGCGGACGCCCGTGCAAAGATCGAAACCGCTGCAAAGGCGGCGCTCGAGAAGCCGGAGGCGCAGAAGCTGATCGGTGAAACGGGTGTTCTGATCTACTGGCAGGATGCAGACGCGTCCAACGCCCAGATTGCCTCCGACAAGGAGGTCAACGGCAAGATCTCCGAACTGCTCGGCGAATAAGCCACTCCTTCGTCCGGGCGGCGCTTCTTGCGGCCGCCCGGCAATTGCATGGCAAGGGGTCGGGATCGATGGCGCATATCAAGACACTTCAGGAGCTTTTCCGGCGGCACAGACGCCCCGGAGACATCGTCTTTGCACTCGTGTTTCTGGCGTTTTCCATCTTTCTGCTGTCGCAGATCTATGGTGAGACCTCCTGGGTCAAGCGCACGAAATGGTTCGCGCAGCCGCGTTTCTGGCCGGCCGTGTCACTGATCTTCATGACGCTTTTTGCGCTGCTCCACTTCATCGGCTCTCTGTGCTCTCCGCGTATCCTCGGCAGGTGGCTCGAAGTTGTCTTCTGGCTGCGGTCGCTGGAATTCGTGCTCTATTTTCTGCTCTACGTCGCCGTCGTGCCGTTGCTCGGCTACCTGCCGTCAACGGTGCTGTTCACGTGTTTCCTGACCGTGCGCGTCGGATTGGCGACACCCCGGTTTCTGCTGGCTTCGAGCGCATTTGCCGTGTGCGTTGCCGTGATTTTCCGCGCCGTTCTCCAGGTCAAGATACCCGCCGGACAGCTCTACGAGGCTTTCCCCGATCCCCTCAAAGCCTTCGCGCTGACCTACCTGTGAGGTGATGATGGAAACGGTTCTTTCAAGCCTCACCATCCTGTCCCAGTGGCAGGTTCTGGCCGCCCTGCTTCTCGGATCGATCGGCGGCGTCATCATCGGCGCGCTGCCCGGCGTGGGTGCAGCGGTTGCCATCGCCATCCTTCTGCCGGCAACCTTCGCTTTCGAGCCGATCGTCGGCCTGACGCTGATGCTCGGCGTCTACGGCTCGTCCATGTATGGCGGAGCCATTCCGGCGATCCTGATCAATACGCCCGGTACAGCCGTCAACGCGCTGACAACCTATGACGGTTACCCGATGACCAAGCGCGGCGAGGGCCACCGCGCCCTGTCGCTCGCCTATTCCGCCTCGTTCTTCGGTGGCATCTTTTCGGTCCTCTGCCTCATCCTGCTGTCGCCGCTTCTGGCGATGATCGCCCCGCATTTCGGCAGCCGGGAGATTTTCCTGGCAGCCCTTCTGGGGATCATCCTCGTGGTGCTCGCGCATCGCGGCCAGGTCTTTGCGGCCGGGATGCTTGCCTCCTTCGGCATTTTCCTGAGCACGATCGGGCTGGAGCCGGTGAAATACACCAAGCGCTTCACCTTCGACATGACCTGGCTGACCTCCGGCATCAACCTGATCGTCGTCGTGCTCGGTCTTTTCGCGATCTCGCAGGCGCTGCTGCTTCTGGTCGACAAGGACCACAAGCCCGGCAAGGCGCATGTCGACGGCAACCTCTTTTCCGGGCTTAGCGAACTGTTCCGCTTCAAGCGCATCGCCTCCGTCTCCTCCAGTCTCGGGGTGCTGATGGGCATGATCCCCGGTGTCGGCGAGTTCACGGCGCAGTTCCTGTCCTACACCTATGCCCAGAAGACATCGAAAAAGCCGGACGACTTCGGCAATGGCTCGCCTGAAGGCCTGGTCGCGTCCGAAGCTGCCAACAACGCGGTGCCCGGAGCGGCCATGATCCCGCTGCTGGCGCTCGGCATTCCAGGTGAAGCCCTGACCGCCATGATGCTGTCGGTCTTCTACGTCCACAACGTCATTCCCGGACCCCAGCTCTTTCAGGGCCAGCTCGATTTCGTGATCGCGATCTACATTGCGCTGATCCTTCTCAATGTCATCGTTCTGGCCTTCCTGCTGTCGTCCACGAACCTGCTTCTGAGGATCATTCAGATCCCGACGCGTTTCCTGGGCGTGATGATCCTGACGCTGTCCTTTGTCGGCGTCTATTCGCTCCGCAACTCGATCACCGACTGCGCCGTTGCCTCCGCGTTCGGCGTCTTCGGTCTCATTCTGAAACGTCTCAATCTCCCGATCGTGCCGATCATCCTCGGCATGGTGCTCGGCGGCATCATGGAAGTGAAACTGCGCAGCGCCATGGCGCGGGTGAAATCGCCGCTCGATTTTGTCGACCGGCCCATCGCCGCCATCCTGTTCGCGATGATCCTGCTCATCCTGATCCTGCACGTCAGGACCGTGATCAGGGAACACAAGTCGCGGCGGGAACACGAAACGTCAAGGAATTCAGAAGCATCCACGCAGCAAGGGTAGGGTTCAATGCTGGATCAGAGCGCGATCGATTCCCTGCGGCGGGCAGGCATCCCCGATCAGGGCCATTTCATTGACGGCCGGAAGGAGCCCGCTCGGTCCGGTGAAACGATGGACGTCATTTCCCCGATCGACGGCACGCGCATCTGCGGCCTTGCCGCCGGTTCCGCCGCCGACATGGACCGCGCCATCAGCTCCGCGCGCGCTGCATTCGAGGACGGGCGCTGGTCGAAAACAGCACCGGCACACCGCAAGAAAATCCTTCACCGGCTTGCCGACCTGATCGAGAGAGACGCGCTCGCGCTGACCGTGCTCGGGGTCCGGGACAACGGCACGGAAATCAACATGGCCTACAAGGCCGAGGCGCTGTCTGCGGCCGCAACGTTCCGCTATTACGCCGAACTCGTCGACAAGGTCTACGGCGAGATCGCGCCGACCGCAGAAAACGTTCTCGGGCTTGTGCATCGCGCACCGGTTGGTGTCGTCGGCGCCATCGTTCCCTGGAACTTCCCGCTAATGATCGGAGCATGGAAAGTCGCCCCGGCGCTTGCCGCCGCGAACGCAGTCGTGCTGAAGCCGGCGGAGACCGCGTCCCTGTCCCTGCTCAGGATCGCGGCACTGGCTGTTGAAGCGGGCGTTCCGGAAGGCGTCTTCAACGTGGTAACGGGTGCCGGTGCCGTGACGGGTGAGGCGCTCGCGCTGTCGATGGAGGTCGACGTGCTCGCGTTCACAGGTTCAGGTGCGACGGGCCGCCGCCTCCTGACCTATTCGGCCCAGTCCAACTTGAAACGCTGCTACCTGGAACTGGGTGGCAAGTCACCGAACATCGTCTTCAACGATGCACCGGACCTTGCCAAGGCGGCAAAAGTGTCCGCTGCTGGGATCTTCCGCAATTCCGGGCAGGTTTGCGTCGCCGGCTCCCGGCTGCTCGTGCAGGAAGACATTCACGACGACTTCGTGTCCGAGATCTGCGGGCATGCCGAGGCGTTTCGCGTCGGTGATCCGCTTGATCTGGCCTCTCAGATCGGGGCCGTGCACAGCCTGCCTCAGCTGGAGGCTGATCTGAAATTCGTCGGGACCGCGGAACGGGAAGGTGCGCTCCGCCGGACGGGCGGAGACAGGATTTTGGAGGAGAGCGGCGGCTACTACATGCAGCCGACTGTCATGACCAATGTGAAACCGACCGATACGCTCGCCACAAAGGAAGTGTTCGGTCCCGTTCTGGCCGTGACGCCGTTCAAGGACGAAGCGGAAGCGATCCGCATCGCAAACGGCACCGAATTCGGTTTGGCAGCCGGGATCTGGACGCAGAACCTCGGCCGTGCCCACCGCATGATTTCGGCCGTTCGCGCCGGTGTCGTCCATGTGAACACCTATGGGGGAGCGGACCTCACCGTACCCCTGGGCGGCGTCAAGCAATCTGGCAACGGACACGACAAGTCGCTGCACGCGCTCGACAAGTATCACGACCTCAAGACCGCCTGGATCCAGTTGTGAGGAACTGCGCCTCTTGGAAGCGCGGGTTTTCTCCCCGCAAATCATCCGTTCTGCAATAGGAGGTGTCAGCATGACCAAGACCATCCTTTCGATTGGAACCTACGACACCAAGAATGCGGAACTGGAGTTCATCCAGTCCTGCATCGAAGCGCAGGGCGGCAGGGTTCTCACGATGGATGTGAGCGTCCTGGGAGACCCGGAAAAGCCGACGGACATATCCAAGCACGATGTTGCACGCGCCGGTGGCATGACGATCGAAGAGGTGATCGCACAGGGTGACGAAAACAGGGCCTTCCGTGTCATGTCTCAAGGCGCTGCCGATCTTGTGACGCAGGCCTGGCGCGAAGGGCGGATCGACGGAATGATCGCGCTTGGCGGCACCATGGGAACCGATCTGGCGCTCGATTGCGCGCAGGCGCTGCCGCTCGGCGTGCCCAAGTTCATCGTATCGACCGTCAGCTTTTCGCCGCTGATCCCGCCGGATCGCCTGACGCCCGATATCCAGATGATTCTCTGGGCGGGCGGGCTTTACGGCCTTAATTCGATCTGCAAGTCGTCGCTGGCACAGGCTGCCGGAGCTGTTCTCGGGGCCGCGAAGGCGGCGCAGCCGCCGGACAATTCCAAGCCGCTTGTCGGCATGACCTCGCTCGGATCGAGTTGCCTGAGTTACATGAAAACGTTGAAGCCTGCGCTCGAACAACGCGGCTTTGAAGTTGCGGTGTTTCACTCCACCGGCATGGGCGGCATGGCGTTTGAGAAGCTGGCGAAGGAAGGCGCCTTCTGTTGCGTGATGGACTTCTGCCTGCAGGAATTCGGCAACCTGCTGGCCGGATCGCTTGTCAGCAGCGGAGCGGACCGCCTGACCAGCGCTGGCGGGAACGGAACGCCTCAGATGGTTGCACCCGGTGCCCTCGATCTGGTCGACTTTGCCGGCTGGCAGGACATCCCGCCGGAGTATTCGGACCGGCCCTTCCATGAGCACAACAGGCTTATCAAGAGTTCGGTGTTCAATGCCGAGGAGCGCCGGCGCTGGGTTCATGACCTTGCAGAACGGCTCGAAAAGGCCACCGGTGAAACGCGGTTCCTGCTTCCGCTTGGAGGCATCGAGGAATGGGATCGGCCCGGGCAGGAGGCCCATGACCCGGAAGGGCTTGCGGCCTTCATTGACGAAGCGCGCACCGTGCTTCCGGGGCGTGTTCATCTCGTCGAGATCGACGCACATATCAACGACGCCGCGTTCAGCGAAACGGCACTTGAGATCTTCGACAGGTGGGTGGAAAGCGGTGTCATCGATGCGAAGCCAAGCTAAGCCGGCGCATGAGCGTTCCTTGACCGGGTTGACACCGAACAGCTAGATCGTAGTGTTTGTTTCCAAAAACGGAAACTATATGGGCTCAGATCTTAATTTACATTCCGAAATCTATTAGTGAGAATGTTTTGAAGCGCTAACGCGGTCGGGTGCGGCCGTGATACCTCTCGTCTGGTTGAAAAGTCACACGAAATGAAAACGTGACGTCCGCGAAGGGGAGGGGCGGACCGGAAATCAAGGACAAGATGTCCGGTTGCGCAGCCAGGTGAATTCAGGTCAGGGTTCGCCGCAAGAACAACGCAGGAATAAGAATACGGATCCGTAACCGGTATCCGAGTGGAGGAGAGAACATGAGACATCTCAAGAAACTGGTTCTGGGCGCCGCCCTGCTGGCACTGGGTGCAACGCCCGGAGCGGCTGCGGATCACGAATTCAAGCTGCATCACTTCATCGGTGAAAAAGCGCCCGCGCACGCGCAGATGCTGGTGCCGTGGGCAAAGCGGGTCGAAGAGAACTCCGGCGGCAAGGTGTCCATCGAGATCTATCCCGCCATGACGCTCGGTGGCCGTCCGCCGGAACTGATCAACCAGGTCCGCGATGGTGTCGTTGACCTTGTCTGGACGGTGAACGGGTATACGCCCGGTCTCTTTCCGCGCTCGGAGGTGTTTGAACTGCCCGGCGTTCACAAGAACGATACGGCCGCGACGAACCTTGCCCTGAAGGAACTTTTCGAAAGCGATCTGAAGGACGACTACAAGGGTGTCGAGGTCATGTTCCTGCATGTTCACGCAGGCCAGGGCATTCACATGACGGATACCGAGGTTCGCAAACCCACCGACCTTGAAGGCAAGAAAATCCGCATTCCGACACGGACGGGTGCCTGGGTGATCGAGGCGCTCGGCGCGTCGCCGGTGGCCATGCCGGTTCCCGAACTGCCGACGGCCCTTCAGAAGGGCGTCATCGACGGGGCCATGATCCCCTGGGAGATCATTCCGCCGCTCAAGATCCAGGAACAGACGGAATACCAGATCGAGGGCGCGGACAAGGAACGCTTCGGGACGACTGTTTTCCAGGTGTCCATGAACAAGGCCCGCTGGGACGCGTTGCCCGATGATGTGAAACAGGCGTTCCGCGATGCGTCCGACGAGGTCTGGGCCAAGGAAGTCGGCAACATCTGGGCCGGCGCCGATGATTTCGGCATCGGGCTCGCAACCAAGGCCGGCAACACGCATATCACGCTGTCGCCTGAAGAAACCGCCGCCTTCAACGAAGTCCTGGCACCTGTCGTCGATCGCTGGGTCGCGGAAGTTGGCGAAAAGGGAATCGACGGAACCGCGCTGGTTGGAAAAGCCAGGGCGGCTGTTGCCAACAACGCGTCCAACTGATGACGGATGACATTCAACAGGGCAGCTCCGGACTTGTCGGGGCTGCCAGCCGGCTGATCACGGTTTGGGCGCTCCTGGGGGGATTGCTGCTTCTGGCCGTTGTTGGCGTGAACATGGTATCGATCATCGGATCGGTTTTCGGAAAGCCGTTTCCCGGCGATTTCGAGCTAACCGAGATGGGCGTGGCGGTCGCGGTGTTCACCTTCCTGCCCTATTGCCAGCTGGTCGGAGCGAATGTATCCGCGGACATTTTCACCTCTGGGGCTTCCAAGAGAACGATCGCGTTTTTCACGCTGCTCGGATCTCTGGTCGCGCTCGGGTTCGCAAGCCTGCTGATCTGGCGCATGTATTTCGGCATGCTCGACCAGAAAGAATACGACTACACGACCACCATTCTGCAGATCCCGCACTGGATCGCCTTCATTCCGATCCTCGTCTCGCTCGCGCTGCTCGCCGTCGCGGCGATTGTGACCCTGCTGCGAGACGCAAGCGCTCTGTCGAAAGGATGATCACAGCATGACGGACGCTCTTGTCCTCGGCCTCGGTGCGCTGGCCGTACTCGTCTTCCTGATCGCGATCCGGATACCGATCGCCTATGCGATGATCCTGGTCGGCGGTGTCGGCACGATGATGCTGAACGGTCCGGCCCTCGTGCTCAGCCAGCTCAAGACCCTGGCCTACGGCCAGTTCTCCATTTACGATCTGTCGGTCGTCCCGATGTTCGTCCTGATGGGGGCGATTGCCTCCAAGATCGGCCTGAGCCAGGCCCTCTTCAGGGGAGCGAATGCCTGGCTCGGCTGGATGCGCGGCGGAACGGCCATGGCCGCCATCGCCGGATGCGCCGGGTTCGGCGCCGTTTGCGGTTCCTCGCTCGCGACCGCCTCCACCATGGGCAAGGTCGCGCTTCCCGAACTGCGCCGCTACAACTATTCCGGCGCACTGGCGACCGGCACCCTGGCGGCCGGCGGCGTGCTGGGCATCCTCATTCCGCCATCCGTCGTCCTGATCATCTACGCGGTCATCGTCGAGGCGAACATTGTCACCATGTTCATGGCAGCGTTCCTGCCGGGCCTTCTGGCCGTTGTCCTTTTTCTCCTGACGATCGCGGTCTATGTCGCCATCAAACCGGCGTCCGGTCCAAAGGGAGGCGTCGCCAGCAGCAGCGAGTTCGTCGAGGCGACCATCGGCATGATCCCCGTCCTGGTCATTTTCGGACTTGTCATCGGCGGCATCTATTTCGGCTTCTTCAATCCGACTCCGGCGGCGGCGGTCGGTGTGTTTCTCGTTCTTTTCTTCGGGCTGGTGCAGCGCAAGCTATCCCGTCCGGACTTCGTTGCGGCACTCAAGGAAACGGCCGGCACGTCCGGAATGATCTACCTGATCATTCTGGGCGCAGAACTCCTGAAGATCTTCATGTCCCGCGTGGGACTGCCGCAGGAGACGGCTGCCTGGATCGCGGGCTCCGGTCTAGAACCGATGACGGTTCTGATCATCTTGCTGATCGCGCTGATCTTCCTCGGCTGCCTGATGGACAGCCTCTCCATGATCCTCCTCGTGATCCCGTTCTTCTGGCCGGTACTGGTCGAGATCAACGGCGGCATCTATCAGGGCGCGGATGGTGCGGGCTTCGGCATGAGCACCGAGGATCTGAAGATCTGGTTCGGCATTCTGGCCCTTATCGTCGTGGAACTCGGCCTGATCACGCCGCCGGTCGGTATGAATGTGTTCGTGATCTCCTCACTCGCGCGCGACACGCCGATGATCGAGACCTTCAAGGGCGTCGTGCCGTTCTTCGGCGCGGAGGTTCTCCGGGTGATCCTGCTGGTCAGTTTCCCGGCGATCACGCTCTGGCTGCCGCAAGTCTTGAGATAGTTGCTTTAGGGTTCGGAACGTTTCGCGAAAATCCTGCGGGACATTTCCTTGCAAGGGTCTATCGCGGAGCGGGGGTCCAGCACCGCGGTCCAGTCGATCCCGGCGGAACTGAGCTTGGCAAGTGCTTCGGGGAAGGGAGCATTTTCAGCAGCGGCCCTGGCGACCAGATCCTTCGCCTCGGATCGTGAAACGCCCGCCCTGGCGAGTGCGAAGCTCGCCGCTTCGGCCATGATCTCCGGGTTGTCGGCCAGGCTCGCGTCGAGGCCCGTTTCGTTCGGCCGCAGGCTGTCCGACAGTCCCTGCGCATGATTGAGGGCCGAGCCCGCTGCCAGAAACATCTGCGGCAGCATCA
The DNA here is from genome assembly GCF_965232425.1 of Roseibium sp. Lineage (GTDB taxonomy): Bacteria > Pseudomonadota > Alphaproteobacteria > Rhizobiales > Stappiaceae > Roseibium. Next base: position 316,214 of record NZ_OZ246971.1, on the reverse strand, counting down.
TCCATTCCAGCGGCCACTTCGTTCCGTCGCGTTCCTCCAGCGGATCTGCGGCGGCGGCCAGAGCGCTGTGCGCATGATTGGCGATCTGGCCAAGAACCTGGATGGTTTCCGCCTGAACAGGGTTCGATTTCTGCGGCATGGTGGACGAGCCGCCACCTGTTCCGCTGGCCAATTCGCTGATGTCCGAGCGGCCCATCAGGATCAGGTCGCCAGCCATCTTGGCAAGCGCAACGCAAATGCGCTGCAGCCAGCCGGACAGGAGCAGGACCGGCGTCCGGTCGGTGTGCCACGAAGGTGCGTCGCCGAGCCCGAGTTCGGATGCCAGGGCCTCCGCAACGCGCGTGCCATCCGGTGCAATGGCGCTATTCACCCCGGACGCGCCGCCGAACTGGACCTTGAGGGCATTTTGGCGGAGCGCGGCCATCTCGTTGCGCGCATCGATCAGCGGATGAGCCCACTGCGCGATCCTGTAGCCGAGGGTCACCGGTGTTGACACCTGGCTGCGCGTCCGTCCGGCCAGCAACCGGTCCGCATGCAGGTTGCTTTGCGCTTCCAGCGTATCGATCAGGCGGTCGAGCCGGGCCTGCAAGATATCGAGCGCGGTCTTGGCCTGCAGCATCTGCACCGTATCCATGACGTCCTGGCTGGTCGCGCCCCAGTGGAGCCACGTCCCGGCTTCATCTCCGGCTGTCTTGCGTAACTCGGCGACGAGCGCAGGCACGGGGACGCCTGCAGCCGTGGTTCCCTCACGCAAGCTGGCAGGGTCCGGCGCGGCCTCCTGGAGGCTTTCGGCGATCCCTGCTGCCGCATCTGCGGGAATGATCCCGAGCCGCCCCTGGACCACGGCAAGCGCCTGTTCGAAACGGACCATCTGCGCGATATCACCGGCATCGCCGAACACTTGCGCGAGATCTGCGTCCGCAAAGAGACCGGAATGGATTTGGCTGGAAAAAAGGGAAACGGGCATGGCTCTCAACTACTGGGATTTGCCCTCAATTGAGAGCCAGGCGGAGCGCAGCGTCAAGCCGCGGCCCTGAGTGGCAGGTCCAGGATCTCGCGGGCTTGGCGCCAGGTCGCGACCGGACGCTCGTATTTTTCGCAAAGGTCCGCGGCGCGCTTCACCAGCGCTGCATTCGACGGCGCAAGCGTTTCCCGGTCCAGGCGCACGTTGTCCTCAAGCCCGGTCCGGGTGTGGCCACCGGCCGCGATGCACCACTCGTTGACAGTCAGCTGATTGGCGCCGATGCCCGCTGCGCACCAGTCCGCATCAGGGACCAACCGCTCAACCGTCTTGATGTAATAGTCGAAGACGTCGCGGTCGACGGGCATGGCGTTTTTCACACCCATGACGAACTGCACGTAGAGCCTGCCCGGTATCCGGCCGTCCCTGTTCATCGCCGCCGCCTGATGGATGTGGCTGAGATCGAAGGCCTCGATCTCGGGTTTGACGCTGTTGGTCCGCATCTCGCCGGCCAGCCAGTCAACAAGATCCGGCGGGTTCTCGTAGACCCGTGTCGGGAAATTGTTGGATCCGACCGACAGCGACGCCATGTCCGGCCTGAGCGGCAGCATGCCGCCGCGCGCCTCTCCCGCGCCGGAGCGCCCGCCTGTCGAGAACTGGATGATCATGCCGGGGCAATGCTTCTCCAGGCCTTCCTTCAAACGCGCGAATTTCTCTGGATCCGAGCTCGGCGACTGATCGTCGTTCCGCACATGTGCGTGAACGATGGCAGCTCCGGCCTCGAAGGCCTCGTGCGTGCTCTCCAGCTGTTCCGCGACCGTGATCGGCACGGCGGGATTGTTTTCCTTTCTTGCCACCGATCCGGTGATGGCTGCGCAGATGATGCAGGGTTTTGTCATTGTTCTTGTCTCAGATGTCGAAAAAGACCGTCTCGTCCTCGCCCTGGAGCTTGATATCAAACCGGTAAACGATTTTCCCGTCCCGTACACTTCTTTTTGCGATCAGGGTCGCCCGGCGGCGCTCCCATTCAATCAGGTTCAGCACCGGGTCCTTGGCGTTTGCGTCCGTTTCGTCGTCAAAATACATGCGCGTGTTCAAACCGATGTTGATCCCGCGCGAGACCAGCCAAAGGTTCAGATGCGGTGCCTGAACGCTTCCACTGCGGCCAGGGCAGAGGCCTGGTTTGACGGTGTCGAAGCCCCATTCGCCCGTGTCGAAATCGGTGATGACACGGCCCCAGCCACGGAACCCGTCTTCAACGGGACCGCCGCCTTCGGGATGGGCAAAGTTCCCGTCCGCATTGGCCTGCCAGACTTCCAGCAGAACATCCTTGATGGGCGAGCCCATGCCGTCTGTCACCACGCCTTCGACGCGGATGCGTTCGCCCTTGGCATTCGGACCGGCGATGTCCCAGCCGAGTTCATGCGCGTAGATATCGAAACCGGCCGCACCCGGAGCGAGACCGATATGGACGTAGGGACCTGCCGTTTGCGACGCCGATTCCTTCAGATAGGAGAGTTCCTGCGGCATGTCTCAGTTCCCTTCCAGGCGGTTCTCGAACAGGGTCGACCGGCGCCCGCGCAGGACGATGTCGAACTTGTAGGCAATCGTGTCGAGCGGGATGGTCGCATTGAGGTCCAGTTTCGCCGTGAGCTGCTCGATCGCGTCCGGGTCGGGAATGGTGTTGACGATCGGGCAGATCGGTATCAGGGGGTCGCCCTCGAAGTAGCACTGGGTGATGAGACGCTGACAGAATGCGGATCCGAAGATCGACACATGCACATGCGCCGGCCGCCAGTTGTTCACCCGGTTCCGCCAGGGGTAGGCTCCCGGTTTCACGGTGCGGAAGCAAAAATAGCCGTTTTCGTCGGTCAGCGTCCGGCCGCAGCCGCCGAAATTCGGGTCGATCGGGGCAAGGTAAGTGTCCTTCCGGTGTCGGTAGCGTCCACCGGCATTGGCCTGCCAGATTTCCACCAGGGTGTTCGGTACCGGTCTGGCGTTCTCGTCGAGGACGCGTCCGTGCAGGATGATACGTTCCCCGATCGCGCTTTCCCCCGGCTTGGCGTAGTTGTGCAGCAGATCCCTGTCGAGCGGATCGATGTCGTTGTGTCCGAAAACGGGCCCGGTGATTTCCGAGACCGTGTTCTCCAGGCTGATCAGGGCATATTGCGGCGACCGCGACACGGACGTCTTGTAGTCCGGCGTCAGGGCGGGCGGCTGGCGGTCTCGGTCGCGCTGGTGGTATTCACCCGGTTTGAGCATCGGTTCCTCTCCTGAGATGCCGGCGGAGCCTACTCGGCTTCCATCTCGGCATATGTCTGTTTGGCAAGTTTAAGGGCCTGGTTCGCCCGCGGCACGCCGGCGTAGATTGCCACATGTTGAAAGGCCTCCAGGACATCCTGCTTGCTTGCTCCGGTGCGCTGCGTTGCCCGGATATGCATCGGAATTTCCTCGAAGTTACCGAGTGCTGCCAGCAGTGCAAGCGTGAGCATGGAGCGTTCGCGCGGGCTGATGCCGTCGGATGACCAGACGTTCCCCCATGCGCTCTCGGTGATCAGGGTCTGGAAGGGACGGTCCAGCTCCGTCTTGCAGCTTTCCGCGCGGTCGACATGATCGTCGCCCAGGACGGCGCGGCGTACGTCCATGCCGCGGTCATAGCGTTCCGACATGGAGATCCTCCTTCAGAAAAGTCATCAGATGGCCCGCGTAATCCTGCGGGTGTTCCACGCAAGGCAGATGCCCGGCATCGGCGATTTCGACATACCGGCTGCCCGGAATGAGTTGCGTCGTCGCCCTGACGATGTCCGGCGGGCTTGCCAGGTCGTATTCGCCGCCGATCCCGAGAACCGGCAAGGTGAGCTTTGACGTGGACGCGGTGAGGTCGCTTGCTGCAAGCGCCGCGCTGCAGCCCGTGTAGCCGTCCGCCGGGGTCCGGGTCATCATGTTACGCCACAAGATGGCCTCGTCCGTCCGGCGGAACGCGTCTCCAAACCAGCGTTGAAGCACGGCGTCCGCAATCGATTCCATGCCGCCTGTGTGAATGCGCTCGATCCGCTCTTCCCACATTTGCGTGGTCCCCATTTTTGCCGCGCTGTTGGAAAGAACCAGGCCTTTCACAAGGTCCGGCCGGCGGCTGGCCAGGAGTTGTCCGATGCAGCCGCCAATGGAAAGACCCACGAAAATACAGCTTGTTATCCCGATCTGCTGCAATAACTCTTCCGCGTCTTCACAAAGTGCTTCCATCGAATAGGGCGGTTTTGGACACGAGGAAAGACCATGGCCTCTCTTGTCGAAACGGATCAGGCGCAGCCCCGAGGCCGGCAACAGCGGGATGATCTTGTCCCAGAGGCGCAGATCGGTTCCCAGGGAATTGCCGAAGACAACCGGAACACCGGCCGGATCTCCATCCTCCCGCCAGTGAAGGTCGACAGACTTGAGCCGCGCGATGTTCATCAGTAGGGCAGTCCCACATAATTCTGCGCAAACCATCTCTGCGCGATTTCGTTGTAGTGAAGGGACTCGATTTCCGCCCGTTGCATCTTGAGGTCAAACGGCGTCTGGTCCGGAAAACGGTGCAGCAGATTGGTCGTCGCCCAACTGAAGCGCTCCGCCTTCCAGACCCGCGCCAGCGCCTTCTCGGAATAATGCTCGATGCCCTCGTCTTCGTTGTCGCGATAGTGCCGAACCAGGGCTTCGGAGAGATAGTGCACGTCCGATGCCGCAGTGTTCAGTCCCTTCGCCCCGGTCGGCGGAACGATATGGGCAGCATCGCCGCACAGGAACAGGCGTCCCCAGCGCATCGGTTCCGTCACGAATGAACGCAGCGGCGCGATCGATTTCTCGATGGAAGGTCCGGTGACGAGCTTTTCCGCGATCGCTTCCGGCAGACGGCGTTTCAGCTCGTCCCAGAAGGCCTCATCACTCCAGTTCTCGGCCTTGTCGGTGAGCTCGCACTGGACGTAGTAGCGCGACAGGTTCTCGTTTCGCATGGAACAGAGCGCAAATCCCCGCGTGGAATTGGCGTAAATCAGCTCCTCGTGGACGGGCGGCGTCTCGGACAGGATACCGAGCCAGCCGAACGGAAAGATCTTTTCGTATTCCCTGCGCACCGTCTCTGGGATCGTTTTCCGGCTGACGCCATGAAACCCGTCGCAACCGGCGACGAAATCGCAGTCGAGGCGCTGCTCGGCGCCGTCTGCATGAAACGTGACATAAGGCGCGTCCCGGTCCGCATCGCAAATCCGCACATTCTCGACTTCGAAAATGGTCTTCGCGCCGACCGCCGCCCGCGCATCGTAAAGATCATGCGTCACCTCCGTCTGGCCGTAGACGATGACGTTTTGCCCGATCAGCTTCTGAAAGTTGATGTCGAACATCTCGTTTTCGTAGGAAATGCACGTCCCGTGATGAACGAAGCACTCGCGGTCCATACGCTCCGCGACGCCCGCTTCGCGCATCATGTTGACCAGCCCGGTTTCAAGAATGCCGGCCCGGATGCGCGCAAGGACGTACTCCCGCGTTTTGCGCTCAAGAATGACCGTCTCGATGCCGTGCTTGTGGAGCAGCTGTCCGAGCAGCAGACCGGACGGCCCGCCGCCTACAATGACAACCTGAGTGCGCATGCTTTCCTCCTCTGTTCCTCCTATATTGAATGTCCGAAATTGAGAAGTAAAATGAGATAACACGCCTTTTTGTTTCTCGAATTGGAAACTAAATGATCGATCGCCGCATCAAGTTCCGCCACATCCAGTGTTTCGTGGAGATCGCGCATGAACGCAGCCTGAAGCTGGCCGCCGACAAGCTGTCGCTCACGCAACCGGCCATATCCAAGACGCTGAAGGAATTGGAGGAAATCATCGGCGCCTCGCTCATGACGCGGAACAGGGCCGGCATCGCACTCACGAAGCAGGGAAAGGTCTTTCTGCATTTCGCGCAGATTTCGCTCGCGAGCCTTCAGCAGGGTCTGGATGGCGTCGAGAAGGAGGGCGAGCAGGCACGTGCAACCTTGAAGGTGGGCGCGCTGCCGAGCGTTGCCGCGAGCTTCATTCCGCCGCTGATCCGCGAATTCACGGAGCTTGCGCCGAACGTCCTGGTCAAGATCATGGACGGGCCGCACGGCTTTCTCATTGAAAGACTGAAACTGGGTGAGCTTGATCTGGTGATCGGGCGCCTGGGCCGTCCCGATTCGATGGAGGGCGTCTCCTTCACACAGCTCTACTCCGAGCGGGTCGATCTCGTCGTGCGCAAGGGGCACCCGCTGCTTGACAGCCCGGATGTGAAGCGCATCGTCGACTGGCCCGTGATCTATCCTCCCGAAGGGGCTGCAATCCGCCCGTTGGTCGAACGCTTCATGATTGCAAACGGCGTTGGCGAGATCCCCCACCGGATCGAAAGCGTTTCGGGCGCATTCGGGCGGCTCTATACCCGCCAGACCGACGCTGTCTGGATCATTTCGTCCGGTGTGGTTCAGACCGAGACCGAGGACGGCTCTCTGGTCCGCCTGCCCTTCGACAGCGATATCACCAAGGGGCCAGTGGGCCTCATGACCCGGCCGAACGCGCCGCAAACGCCGGAGGTGCAGATTTTCATGCTTGCGGTGCAAACGGTCATCAAGGAGTTGTCTCTGTCGTCGTGAACCGGCATCCGGGTGGCGGCGCGCTGACCGAACCCGAGTGGAAACGCGCCGTGCGCCGGGGACTTGCAAAGCGACTTCACGAAACCGTGAGCCCAGTGCCGCACGTTCCGTTGGCCCGGTCTCGGAAATCGACACAATCGCACTATATCTGAGCACTGAGAACAGACCGCCTTAGAGACTTCGGCGGTGCAATTTCTGTCCGATAGGAGACCACAGATGACCAACGACCTGTTCACCCGCCGGAAGCTGCTTGCCGCAGGTAGCGCTGTTGCGGTGACCGGGATGTCCGGCCTCATTGTTCCTGCCCGTGCCCAGGGCCTCGCGCCGACACGATCGATGCGCGGTGGGTCCAACAACTATCGGCCCGGTGCACCGATCGTCGACCGGATCGGCGGCGGCGGTTTCTGGATGTCCGGAACGGTGCGCCGCGCCGGTGACGGCGCACCGCTTGCCGGTCAGCGTATCCAGATTTGGGCGCACACGACCGAGGGACATGAGCGCGATGCACGCTCTCACGGGGCGACCCTGACCGACGAAAACGGCGTGTTTCGTCTCGAAATGCCCCAGATCGTGCCGGCGTTCGGACAGCCCCATGCCCATCTGGCCTATGACAGCGACGAGTTCGAGACCGTGTTTCTGAGACCCGTCATGCCGAGCGCGAAAGACACCAGTCTCGAAGCACATTTCGTGCTTCGGCCTGCCTGATCGATCGGGAACGCGAAGCTCGATGCGGCTGCGTGCGATCCTGATCTGGATTGCCCTTGCAGGGATCGTGCTTGTCCCGCTTGTGGCAGCGGCGCAAAGCCCGCTGTTGCAATGGCGCCAGCCGGTCTATATCGCCGCCGGGTTCGCAGGCATTGTCGCGCTCATTCTTCTGCTCCTACAGCCGCTTTTGGCCGGTGGTTATCTGCCCGGGCTTGCCGCACCGCGCGGCCGTGTTCTTCACCGCTGGACCGGCGTGCTTCTGGTTTTCGTCGTGATCGTCCATGTTGCCGGCCTGTGGATCACCAGCCCGCCGGATGTTGTTGACGCCTTGCTGTTCCGTTCACCGACACCGTTTTCCGTATGGGGCGTGCTCGCCATGTGGGCAGTGTTCCTGAGTGCGCTCCTCGCGCTGTTTCGCCGGAAGCTGCGGGTGCGGCCACGCACATGGCGGTTGGCCCATACAGCGTTCGCGCTCGTGATTGTCGCCGGCACGGTGATCCATGCTCTTTTGATCGAGGGCACGATGGAGACGACAAGCAAGGTCGCGCTTTGCGCCCTCGCCATAGTGGCCTTCCTCAAGGTTGTTGCCGACCTGAAGCTTTTTCCGCTTCGTCTGAAACGAAGTGCTTGAGACCGCGCGCGGCGGGGGACGTCGCTGCGGATGGTCACGGAAAGCCGTCGCCGAGATCCCAGAAGAGACCGGTCATCATCTCGAGCCCTTCCTTCATCAGGTGCGGCAGGACATGCTCGTCGGGAGCGTGCTGGGAGCAGCCGGTGTAGCTGTGCGGCACCCACAGCGTCGGCATGCCGATGATGTTGAGAAACACGCCGTTGGGCAGGGAACCGCCTGCATTGGGAATGACCGTGACCGGTTTCCCGGTCGTGCGCTCCATGGATTTGACCGCCCAGCCGACCGCCGGGTGTTCCGGGTCCAGTCGTGAGGCACGCAGCATGAACATCCGGGCCGGTTCCACGGTGATGCCTTCAAATCCCTCGTCTTCGAGATGCTTGCGGATCAGGGGCAGAACGGTATCCGGATCGGTGTCGACAACAAAGCGGATCTGGCAGATGGCTTCCGCGAAGGGCGGGACGGCGTTTTGAGGGCTTTCCGGATCGCCCGTGATGAAAGACAGAACTTCGAACGTGTTCCAGCCGAAAACTTTCTCGGCGCTGCTGAGCCCCGGTTCGCCCCACCACGGATCGATCTCCGGATCGCCGGGGCCGGAACTGACCGTGATGCTGCCGAGCGCTTCGCGCACGGAATTCTTGATGCGGTCCGGTTTCAGGCCGGGGTGCAGGATCTGGCCGTTCCGGCTGACCAGGGTGGTGAGCGCATGCATCAGCACGATCGCCGGATTTGCCAGCAGTCCGCCCCAGTTCCCGGAATGGTGGCCACCTTCGCGGTACTCCAGTCGAAAGCGGATGTTCAGACCGCCGCGCGTACCCAGCTTGATATCCGGGCCGTCGGTTGAAAAGCGCGGTCCGTCTGAAGCGATCAGGAGATCGGCCGCGAGCATGTCACGGTTTTCCCGGCAGAAGTCGGACAGTCCGGCAGATCCCATTTCCTCTGCCGTCTCGATGAGGAACGTGACGTTGTATCCAAGATGGCCCCGCGTTTCGATGACGTGGCGCATGGCTTCCATGTTGATGGCATGCTGGGACTTGTTGTCGGCAGTGCCGCGGCCGTACCAGCGCTCGCCGGATGCTGTTTCAGCGACATCGAGCGTCCATGGATCGCGGTCCTCACTCCAGCGCCCTTCCTCGCCGGGCACGGTGTCGCCGTGACCGTAACAGAACAGGGTGGGCAGAGCCGGATCCTCGATGCGCTTTGCCACCAGGAAGGGGGCGCGTTCGAGGGCCGGATTGGGATGGATTTCAACGCCAAACCCCATTGCTTCGAAACGTGCGCGCATCAGGTCCAGATACCGCAGGACATCGTGCCGATGGTCTTCTTCGCGGCTGGAAGTCGGGATCGCCACCTGCTCGGCCAGGTCGGCCTTGAACCCTCCCGCGTCGAAATAGGTCACCGCCGCTTCGATCGCGGCCTCACGTGTTGGCATAAATGAAAACCTCCGGGCAATGCGATGAATTCTAAGGACCTGCGAACAATTTGAAATACACGTATTAGGGGTCATATCCAAGTCATTCAATTACAGCAGATCATCAAGATCGATGCAGTAGCGGAACAAGCCAGTTGCAATTGAATTTTCCCTAGAGTTTGAAAAATTCCTTTCGCAACTGAAGAGGAAAAAAATCGAGGAGTCGAGGCAAAAAACGCTTCCGAACGAGTCTCTATCTATTTGTAAATTAGATATGTTCTGGAACAGATTTATCTAAAATTTACATTCAACTTGAAGTTTACAGGAGTGGAAGTCATACTGTTTTCGGATCGGGGGGTCGAATGGCGAGTGACAGTCTCAGCATCGCGACACTTGCAACGGGCGCAGAGCCGTCCGTTCACCCCGAGTGCAACCTTGATCACGACGATTCCAAGGGTTTCCTTCAAGGTACGCATCGTGCCCATCACCCCGGTCACCTGCTGAAGTCGCTTGAAGGCGAACTCGGCAAGTATGGGATCACCCGGGTTGCGCGGATCACCGGCCTCGATCGGATCGGCGTTGAGGTTTTTGCGGTCATTCGTCCGAATGCAAAGGGCCTCTCGGTCGCGCAGGGAAAAGGATGTACCCGGGAGGCTGCTGAACTGTCCGGAGTGATGGAGGCGATCGAACTCTGGCATGCCGAAAATCCAATGGCGCCGCTTCTGTTCGGAGCACGGGACAGGGTTCCGAATGCCATGGACCCTTCGGCACTTGATGGGTTCCTTGGCCGGCCGCTGGGCGCTGCCTCGATATTCTGGTGCGAAGGAACCGATCTGGCCACGAAAGAACCGGTCGCCGTTCCCTTCGATCTCGTCCATACGTGTTTCACGGACGACGCGCAGGTGCGCGGGACCAAGTTTCCCGTTTCCACGAATGGGCTGGCGTCCGGGGGCACCCGGACAGAGGCCCTGATCCACGGCGTGTGCGAAATCGTTGAGCGGCACGACACGGCAACACTTGCGAGGGTTGCACCGGAAGTCCGTGCGGCGCGCATAATCGATCTTCAGTCCGTGCAGGATCCGTCCGCGCAACGTCTGCTGGAGCAGTTCCGCGACGCGGAGATCGCGGTGCGTGTCTGGAACGCAACCGGCGAGACCGGAATTGCCACCTGTGTCGCAGCCATAGCCGACAGCCGCAATACGTCGATCCCGCCCGGGTTTGGCGCAGGTTGCCACGCCAGCCGGTCTGTTGCGCTCTGCCGTGCTTTGACCGAGGCGGCCCAGGCGCGGCTGACGCGGATTTCGGGCGCGCGCGATGACCTGAAGAGCGGGCAGTTCGGCACAGCCGAGGGTATCCGGGCGCGCTGGCTGACCGAACCTGTTCAGGGCGACAAGACATCCTTCGCTGATCTTCCGGATCTGGCGACCGACAGCCTCGATCAGGATCTCGATCTGCTGGTTGCCGCCGTGTCCGGGGCCGGGCACCGGCCGGTCGTGGCCGTTGATTTGTCGGATGATCCCCGATTTTCCGTCGTGAGGGTGATTGCGCCGGGACTGCTCGGATACGAGGTGGCCCAATGAAGGTGGTGATGTTCATCGGGCCGAGTTTGCCGGCCGACGTCGCCCTGCCGGAGGGTGTTGAACAATGCCCGCCCGCAGTTGCGGGCGACGTCTACAGGGCCGTTAGGCGCGGGGCTGAGCTCATCGCGCTCGTGGACGCCGGATTCCAGGAATTCCAGACCGTGCAGCACAAGGAGATCCTCTTTGCACTGGAGCAGGGCGTGCATGTCTGGGGAGCGGCCAGCATGGGAGCGCTTCGTGCAGCGGAATGCGATCGGTTCGGCATGCGCGGCATCGGCGGGATTTATCGTGCGTACCGGGATGGTTTGCTCGTTGACGATCACGAGGTTGCCGTGCAGCACGGGCCTGCGGAACTCGGTTATCCGGCGTTGAACGAGCCGCTGGTGAACATCCGCGAAACCTTGAAGGTTGCGCAGGGCGAAGGCGACATTTCCGCAGGGGAGGCGGCGGAGATCCTGGTCGCCGCAAGGGAAATTCCCTATGCGCAGCTCACCTGGAAATCACTTCGTGATGCCTTGGGTGCCGGGGCGCTTGGCGAGAAAGTCTCGGCGCTTGGCCGCAGGCGTGTTGATGCAAAGAAGGCGGACGCGGCAGAACTGATTGCTGCCCTCGGTGAGGCGATGGACGCCGGTCTGCCGCCTTTCCGCGCCGAATTCGAGCTGCAGCGAACCCATCACTGGAAATCCCTTGAAGCCCGCCACGAGAACACTGAAGACGGGTTGAGCGAAACCGAGCGTGCCGTGCTGGACGAATTGCGTCTGGATCCCGTGCGCTATCGGGAGCGCCTGCTGCGGGCGTTTGCACGCAGGGCGGCCGACACCGTCTCTTCGGACCGGGACGGCCAGCTGATCGAGGCGCTGCGCTCCGACCTCGGCCTTGGCACGGCGGCGCAGTTCCACGGCTGGCTTGAGGCAAACGACGCTTGCGAAGCAAGGCTTGCGGCCTTTCTGTCCGCCGACGAGGCACTCGAGGAAGCGCTCGACAGGGCTGCCCGTGAGCTGGCGCCCGCCGTGCTGGATGAACTCCGGGCGGACAGCCTCTTTGAAGACTATCTTGAGCGCGCCGAAACCAAGGCGGAACTTCTCGGTGACCGGCGCATGAGCGTTCCGGCAGCCTTCGCCGATTTCGACCTGCGTGACCTTCTCGACTGGTTCTGCCAGACGCGCAAGCTCGCCCTGCCGACGGACGACGCGGACAACCTTGCGCGCAGCCTCGGCCTTCCGGACCGTGCGGCGCTGCATCGGCTTCTCAGGCGCGAATTCGAGCGTGCCCGTGCCCGGGAGGACGCCGCATGAGACCGACGTTGCGTCAGCGAGAGGGAACACGCTTCCGTCTTTATACTCATCCCCCGCTCGACGGTGAGCCGGGCCGGCTGGTGACGGTGAGGGTTTCGAGCCCCGCGGGCAGTTTGGGCCCTGGGCCGTCGGATCACCGCATGTATGCCGTCAATCCGGTCGGCAAGGAGATGCCTTACGGCCTTGTTCCCGGTCCGATCGGCGAAACGCTGTACCTGCCGCCGTGGGACGGGCCTGTCGTGCCGCCGCCGCGCCCTGGGCCGGGCGGACACTTCGATCACATCCCGCCAGACGATCCTGCCTTCGCCGCCGTGCATCTGTTCGGCGCCGTGCGCTTCACGCTGGATGTCTGGGAGGCGTATCTCGGCGAGGAAATTCCCTGGCACTTCCAGTCCGACTACGAGAGGCTGGAGCTTTCGATGATCGAGACCTGGGCGAACGCCCACATGGGGTACGGCTATCTGGAGACCGGTGCGCGGCGGGACGAAACCGGGCATCTGCTGCCCTACGCGCTTAATTTCGACATCATCGCCCACGAGATCGGCCACGCCATTCTGGTCGCCATGACCGGCCCGTTCGTGCCAGGCACGGTGCCCGAAGCCTTCGAAGCGTTCCACGAGATGTCGTCCGACTGGGTCGCGCTGATCGCATCGCTTCATTTCGACAGTGTCATCGACGAGCTTCTGGAAAACACCAGCGGCAACCTCGACACGTTCAACCGGTTCAGCCGGTTCGGCGAAGTCTCGTCCTCGGCCCAGATCCGCCTTGCCAACAACAGCCGGACGCTGGACGAATTCACCGACGGCTGGGAAAACGAGCACCAGCTGGCGCAGCCGCTGATCGGGGCCTTTTTCGATATCTTCGTCGACACCTACCATGAGATCCTGCTGGAGATGGGCGCCGTGCCGCCCGCGCTGGAGGATCTGGCCGACCGCGCCGAGCGTGATTCCGGCCTGCGACCGCACGTGCAGCGCGGCTTCGACCGCGCCTACGAGCGCGCGCCTGACGCCTTCCGAGAGGCGCTTGAGGAAGTGCGTGATCTTTCGGCCGAATACCTGATCGCGATCTGGGAACGCATTGAAAAGGAAAGTTTCACGTTCTCCGATCTGCGCCGGATCACGGTCGACATCGACCGGGAAAGAACGGGCGGACGCCTGTCACGGCTGCTGGACAACAGTTTCCTGTTTCGCCGGATCGGACAAAGCCGCGTCGGCGCAAGACTGCGCGCCCCCGACGAGAACAGCCACGCCTACTCGGCGCGCATGCTGGCCCCGGTGCGGAATCAATGAGGTGAAAAAACTTAACTCGTGGCGCTTAGGGCCACTTCGCAAGGAGGTAACACATGGCTGATGAAAAACCTGGTCCATTGTCAGGTGAATACGACACACTCGTTGGTGAGAGCTCTATTCGGCTTTTTGGTCGGCCAATGTGGGACATCGTCTTGCGGAAACCGAAGAGCAAGCGCATCAAACCATACGGTGGCCGATTGCCGAGTGGGCCTATCCCTCCGAGACTGAGCGAAAACGATTTCCTAGTGAATCAGCTTAGCAGCAACAAAGCACGTCTCGCTCGGATCATGGCCTTTTCGTATCAAAACCAACTTTATAACCTTGTACGCCCTGCAATCTTCTTGGTTCATGGCAAAGGTGCTCCTGTTGAGTTCACCAGAGAGGGGGCTGATGGTCGAGAAAACCCCTTCTTACGCCGTATGCCGACTTACACGGACCGCTCAGGTGTGGTCAGTCAAACAGCCTCCTTTGGGCCGTACATCAAGGTTTGGTTGTATGATCGGGCTGACTTCACAATCCGCCTCGACACTGAAACAGGTACTTTCGAGCGCGTTTTGCTCGAAGCTGAACTGGGTAGTATCCGTTCCGGTTCGATGGGTGCGGGCGACGGCGACGATGTACCACCACCTCCGCCACCGCCGCGACGCCGCCGTTGGCGAGGTTCTGGAGATTAAAATAAACACTTTTGGAGGTCGCAATGTGTGAAGAGAACATCCAAAATCCTGATGGAGCCAACGCGGGTCAGGCGGACCAGCAAGAGGATCCACCTGCGGAAGAAACGTGTCTTGCCGAAACTGACCACGAGTTTGTATCGGTCACAGTTGAGGATGACATCTATGATTGCCCCGAGGACCCTACCAAAAAGACAGGGGGATCCGACATGGTCCTGTTGCTCCATGTTCCTGAGGAGCCTATCAACGAGGAGCCAAAGTTAACGAACTCTACATTGTACATAAGAATTTTGCGCAGAAGCGATCAGGAAGACAGTACGTGTCCGCTAGAGATGGACGAATTCGAAATAATTGCATCTGAAAGATCGCCGGATTATCCGCTGATATACGTTTTCCCGATTACGATTGATGCAATTGGTAGTGGCACTAGATTTGGTGATAAGTTTTTCGAAGCATACAAGACAAAAGATGATGATGGAAACCTGAGTAACCCTGTTGCGCGTTCGTGGAGAAAGACACAGAGCGGTGCGTACGAATTTGTAGATGACTGCGAATTTACGTTGGTCGCAGATTGCCCGAAAAGAGTCGACTAAAGCCCCGCCCGCTCCAGCCCCTCGACAAATATTTCCGTGTCGGCGGGGTCTCGGTCGGGGACGATATGCGCCCAGGCGCGGGCCGAGAAGCCGGGATATTTCTTGCGCAGAACCTCGGCCCAGTGCCTGGCGTCTTCCATTCGGCCCAAATAGGCTGAGCTTGCGGTCAGGACGCGCAGAGCCTGTGTCGGGTCCGACATTTCCATGACCGTCTTGATCGCGGCTTCGAAGTCGCGGTTGACGAGGTGGGCGTGTGCCAGATCCCGCCTGTAGCGATCGGCGTGGAGGGGGTTCAGGCGAATGGCGCGGTCGAAGAGCTTGATCGCCTTTTCCTTTTCGCCGGCGTGCTTCAGCGTGTCGGCATATTCCCCGATGATATCCGCGTCGGAGGGATTGAGATCGAGCGCGCGTTTATAGGCGGCAAGGGACCGGTCATGCTCCCGGCGGTAAAGGGACACAGAGCCGACCTCCGCCTGCCCCCTGGCGTCGGACCCGTCGACCACCGTCGCCTTCACCGCGGCTTCGTGTGCCGCGTGGAAACTCTTTTCCGGATCCTTGCTCCAGCTGTATTTCCAGTCCAGGTGATGGGCGCGCGACAGCACGGCATAGGACCGGGCGTAGTTCGGGCTGATTTCAAGGGCGCGCCCGATCAGGTTCATGCCCGCCTGGCAGGTTTCCCGCTCGTTCAGAAAAATTTCCGAGCTGGCCCGGAGTTGCAGGGCGTAAGCGTTCAGGGAATCGGGATTGCGGGCCCGCGCAAGCCAGCGTTCGGCTTCCTCGATCTGCACGGCCATGGAGGCAGCTCCGCATTCGGCAATCTCTTCCTGCACATCGAAGATATCGTCGAATGTCCGGTCGTAGCTCTCGGTCCAGATGGCCTTGTCCTGCTCGGCGTCGTAAAGATGCACCTTGACCCGTATCCGCCGTTCCGTGAGCTGAACCTTGCCGTTGACCGTGTAACGCACTTTCAGGCGCTGCATTAGGTCGCCGGGCAGCGTCACGATCCCAAGCGCGGAAGAACCCGGCGCGATGACATCCAGACCCCTGAACCGTGTCAGGAAACCGATGATCTCGGAGGCGAAGCCGTCCGCAAGCGCAGCCAGGTCTTCGCGCGCGCTTACGCAGGTGAATGGCAGCACGGCAACCGATGGCCGGAAGCTACTGGTGGCTAGTGTCTGGTCCGGGCTGTCTGATTGCACGATGATTGAAGCATCCGTGTCGCCGAAGCCGACCACGCGGAAGACCTCCAGATCCCGCCCCATGTTCTTGAGTTCCGGGTGCCCCAGCGAGACGAACTGAAAGTCCGTCAGCCCGCGCAGTTCGCTGCTCACGGTGTCGGAGACACAGATACCGCCGGGTTGTGCGAGCGGTTCAAGCCGGGCTGCGATATTGACGCTGTCACCGTGCAGCTGACCGTCAGCCTCGACCGTATCACCCGTGTGGATCCCGATCCGGAAGCGTATGTCCTGCAGGTCCGTCTGGTTGTGCTTTCTTTCCTGGATATCCACCGCGCATGACATGGCTGCCCGCGCGCTGGGAAAGGTGGCGAGCACGCTGTCGCCCGCGCCACCACGGCGCTCACCGCCATGTCTCTTGATGAGATCTGCAATTTCTCGCAGGTGATGGCGAATGCTCTTGATGCCGAGCATTTCGTCACGACGGATCAGTGCACTATATCCCACCGCATCCGCATATAGGATCGCAGTCAAGACAGGCTTCATCTGCGGCGCATCTCCAGAGCAATGAATTCTTAAATGCAATAAAAACTAACACTATCCCGGAAAGCAGGCCAGATTAAACTGCGGGCAGCAAGCAAAGAGAGCGTTGACTTGTCCGGCATCACGTAATGTTTGGCGGAATTTTCGTATTTTAAAATGGCGCATAGTCAACGAAAAAATCGGTAAAGACTTTGTTTTGGAAGGCGTTGTCTGCTTTTGCGTGTATCTATTTGTGGTTGGCAGGCGCTACTATTGCGTGAATACTGATAGATGAAATATTCAAGGTTGATTGACCGGCTGTTGTCGGAGCGCGCGCCCCGAAACTAGCGGTCGCGCCGTGCAAGTCTGACAGCCGTTTGTCCCTGCCACAGGCGTTTCGACGGCATGACGAGCATGAGATTGTCCTCCGGCGTGCAGACGGGTCTGCCGCCGTCATATCCGAGCACCGTTCCCTTGTCGGCGATGATTTCACCACCCGAAAACGGTCTTTCAAAAACGAATTCTGCGTTCTTGATGGTGATCGCCTCGATGACCGTGTAGGCCGTTTGCGGCGTCGAAGGGGGAGCAAACTCACTCAGTATGTCTTGCGGAAGGGTACCGGTTGCCACGAGAAACCGTGCCGCGGATTCGCGGGCAAGAAGACCAGCGGGTGCCTCCCAGTGCTGGCCGCATTCGATCAGCAGCGCCGTTTGCGTGGCATCTGGATCATCGAAGGCGCCGTAGTCCCGCATGCGCCGGCCCGCCGCGTGACCCGCATCTCCGACAACCCTCTCCGGCACGCCGACGGCAGCCGCCAGTGCTTTTGCCCGTGCATGGCGTCCCGACATCATGAGCGGCGGTGCCAGGTGCTGCATGCTGTGAATGTCCAGAAGAAAATCGATGTCTTCCAGCGAAGGACGGACCTCGCGTGCGCGGCGAAGCTCGACGCTGTCGCGGTCTCCTTCAAGCACGTCCTTGTCCCAGACACGGTTGAAGTCCTCGTCGATCCATCGCGTCGCATTCGGGTCCCCGGGATCGAACGCCTCGTAGGCGGCTATGTTCATGAATGCCATCGTCAGCGATCCCGCCAAGGGCCGCGTGTCTCGCTGCATCAGCCAGTCAAGCGCGATCGCACCGCAGGGCTCGTTGCCGTGGACGATGGCGCTGAGCATCACATTCGGCCCCGGAGCACCGCTCTCGAAACGCCAGACATAGGGAATGCCGGTATTGCCGGTCTTGTAAGGGGACAGATCGGGCGGGGTCAGTTCAACCTTGTATTCGTTCGGAATGTTGATTTCGGCCATCGGATCGTGCTCCTTTTGCGATGATAACCATACGCGGAGGAATTTCGGTGAGGGAACCCAAGGTTGCGCTGTTGGGCATGATACTGGAATCGAACAGGTTTGCACGCCCGGCAAATGAGCATGATTTCCGTTCCCTGACCTGGCTTGGCGGAAAGGCGCTTCTTGACGAGGCCCGGTCTGCGACGCCGTCGCTGGCCGCCGAATTTGCCGCATTCGTCCGGGCGATGGACGCCACCGGCCCCTGGCATCCCGTTCCTTGCACCCTGGCGGCCAGTCATCCGGCGGGGCCTGTCGACAAGAACGTCTTCGAGACGATTGCGGGCAACATCGAGAGCCAGCTTGCCGCCGCCGGGCCGCTCGACGCGGTCTATGTCTGCAATCACGGCGCCATGGTTGCCGAACACAATCATGATCCGGACGGAGACCTGATGGCGCGGGTTCGGGCCCTGGTCGGTCCCGGGACCCTGATCATCAGCACGCTGGACCTGCACGGAAACATCTCGGAAAAGATGACGGAGGCCTGTGATCTGATCGTCGGCTACCGGACCAATCCCCATGTCGACATGATCGAGCGCGGAGAAGAGGCCGCATTCTCCTTGAGGCGCTGCCTTGCCTCCGGCCGGCGTCCGAAGATTGCACTTGCAAAGCCGCCGATCGTTCCGGCATCCGTTGCCCTTCTGACGGCTGAAGCGCCCTACGGCGCGCTGATCGACTACGGCCAGCGGCGTCAGGCGGAACTGGGCGGCGCAATTCTGAATGTCTCCGTATTCGGCAATTTCATTTTCTCCGACACACCGGACAATGGCGTGAGCGTGGTTGTCACGGCGCGCGATGACCTGGAGACGGCGCAAAAGCTGGCCGCCGAGATCGCGGACCACGCCTGGTCGCAGCGCGAGAGCTTTGTCAGAACCCTGAGCACCGTGGACCGGGCCGTTTCGATGGCCTGCGATCCGGATGGGCCGCCGGTCATCTTTTCGGACGCAGGCGACAATCCGGGCGGAGGCGGGTCCGGCAGAACCACCGAACTGCTTGCTGCGCTCCATGCCGGTGGCGCCGGGAATGTTCTCTACGGGTCTTTTTTCGACCCAGACCTTGCTGCGGAAGCCCACAAGCTGGGGGTGGGGGCCAAGTTCACCGCCTGCTTCAATCGCAACGCCGGCAAGGCCGCCTGGGAGCAATGGGATCGAAGGTTCTTGGCTCCGGCAAAGGTTCTTGCGCTGCACGACGGAAATGTTGTCGGAGAACGCGGCATGACCGCCGGACGGCAGATGCATCTCGGACCCTGCGCCGCGCTTGAGCTTGGGGGCATTCGGGTCGTCGTGATTTCTGACCGGGCGCAGACAGCCGACCCGGTTTTCTTCCATATGCTGGGGCTCGAAATCGAGCGCGCCAGGTGTGTCGTCGTGAAGTCCCGCGGACATTTTCGTGCAGGGTTCTCCGGATGGTTCGCACCCGAGCAGGTCTTCGAGATCGATACGGCGGGGCTGACGAGCCCGGTGCTGGAGCGCTGGCCCTTCGAATTCATACCCCGGCCCAGCTTCCCGCTGGATCCGGATACGGTCTGGAACGATAGCGGCGAAGGCTAGACAATCTCCGAATATTCATCCGGTGGCGTGGTGACCTTGACGTATTCCATGAACTGCTGCGCGAGTTCTGAAGGCTGACGGCCCGAAGGGAGCACGAAGCTGGTGTTGTAGGTGATCGGGGCGTCGAATGGCCGGACCGTGATGTTCGGCATGCCGCCGGACAGGACCGGGAACGGGTTTAGCAAGGTGACACCGAGGCCTTCCCGGACGAGTTCGATCGCGGCCATGTTCGTGGCGGTTTCGGCAACCGTTCTGGGGCGCACGCCTGCGCGCGCGAACACCTGCTCGGTAATCGCGCGGGTTCCAAGCCTGCGCAGGAACTCGATCAGCTCCACGTCCTCGAGATCCGCCGGTCTGATGATGTCCTTCTTCGCAAGGGGGTGGCCGCTCGGCATCGCGCAGACGACTTGAGAACGACGCCAGGGCACCAGCGTGACACCTGAGCGCTGGATCATCGCGCTGGTCAGTCCGAGATCGTAGCGCAGGTCGAGAATGCCCGACACCAGGACGTCTGTCGCCTGGATATCGAGTTGCAGGCTCTTGCCCGGGTTCTGTTTGAGGAAGGCCGCCACCCTCTGGATGATGAAGTTGTGGGCGAGTGTCGGCGGCACGATCAATCGCAGTGGTTCTTCGTCGGCCGCCGCCCACTCGGCGCCTTCGATCCGGGCCAGTGTCTCAAAGAGCGGATCCAGTTGCGCATTGAGCCGAAGGGCAGATGCCAGCGGTTCGATCCGCCCGGATGTGCGCAAGAACAGCTTCCGTCCGACCCGCTGTTCCAGCTGCCCGAGGGCGCGGCTGACGGAGGATTGGGAAACGCCAAGCCTGCGCGCGGCGGCGAGCGTGGTACCTGTTGTCACCAGGGCGCGCAGGGCTTCCATTTCGCGGAGTCTGTGTCGATGGCCTGCCATGAATTGCGTTTCCGGATGTTGGAGGTCCTAAAGTTGAATTATCCTATGCAAAAATGGATACATTTTAATATTGGCAATGAGTTTTCTGCAAGCTAACATCTTTTCCATCGTGCGGCAAAATATCCGGAAAAGGACACCGCACCTTCCGAGGGAGTTAGGAAACCATGAGAAGATTCAGGATTTTAGCCGCTGTCACGGTGAGTGCTCTGGCACTCGCGACCGGAGCAGCCCAAGCAGAAAAACTGACCATCGGTCTGGCTTCGGAGCCGACATCGATGGACCCCCATTTTCACAACCTTGGACCGAACAACGCCATGTCGGTCCATTTGTTTGATCGTCTCATCGCGCAGGATGAAAAGCAGCGCCTGTCGCCGGGCCTCGCCGTGTCCTGGGAACCGATCGACGATCTGACCTGGGAATTCAAGCTGCGCGAGGGCGTGAAGTTTCACGACGGCAGCGATTTCAATGCAGATGATGTCATCTGTACGATGGAGCGCGCACCGGAGGTGCCCAACTCGCCCTCCGGCTACGGCACCTATCTGAAGGGCAAGACCTTCAAGAAGATCGATGACTATACCGTTCATGCCATCACCGAGGCGCCTTACCCGCTGATGGCGAACGACATCTCCACGATCCCGGTCATTTCCGACAGCGCCGGTTGCGGGGCTGCAACGGAAGACTTCAACGCAGGAACCGCCGCCGTCGGCACGGGACCGTTCAAGTTCTCCGACTACAAGCCCGGTGAGAGCATCACGCTCGTGCGCAACGACGACTACTGGGGCGATGCCCCGACCTGGAGCGAGGTCGAATTCCGGCCGATCAAGTCCGGCCCGAGCCGCGTCGCGGCCCTGCTGGCCGGCGATGTCGACATGATCGCCGGTGTTCCGACGACGGACATTTCGACGCTTGAAGGCAAGGACGATATCCAGCTCAGCCAGGGTGTTTCGAACCGCGTCATCTATCTTCACATGGACCAGTTCCGCGAGAACTCTCCCTTCGTGAAAGGCAATGACGGCAGCGACATCAAGAATCCGCTGATGGATCAGCGTGTCCGTCTGGCAATCTCCAAGGCCATCAACCGTGACGCCATCGTCGAACGTGTCATGGAAGGGGTCGCGATCCCTGCCGGACAGCTGCTGCCGGAAGGCTTCTTCGGTGTCTCCGACAAACTGCAGCCTGAAGGCTATGATCCGGAAGCCGCCAAGGCGCTGCTCGCCGAAGCCGGTTACCCGGACGGGTTCCAGATGACCATTCACGGCCCGAATGACCGGTACATCAACGACGCCAAGATTGCCGAGGCAATCGGTCAGATGCTCACCCGGATCGGCATCAAGACCGCGGTCGAGACAATGCCGAGGTCGGTCTATTTCGGACGTGCATCGCGCGGCGGCGCCGATGGTCTTCCCGAGTTCAGCTTCATCCTGGTTGGATGGGGTGCCGGTTCCGGCGAGGCTTCGTCGCCTCTGAAGTCCCTGATCCACACCTACGACAAGGACAAGGGTTTCGGGTCCTCGAACCGCGGCCGTCACTCCAACGCCGAGATCGATGCTCTGATCGAGGAAGCACTCAGGACCGTCGATGACGAGAAACGTCAGGACCTGCTCGCTCAATCGACGGAAATGGCGATCGAGAACGTTGCGATCATCCCGACGCACTTCCAGGTCAACACGTGGGCGGCCAAGAAAGGCCTGAAATATACGCCCAGGACCGACGAGTACACCCTTGCGATGGGTGTCGTGAAGGAATGATTCCTCCCTGCCGGGTCGCCGTCATCGGCGGCCCGGTTCTTCTTCCAACCGAGAAAATCCCATGACTGTTTTCGTCATCCGGCGGTTGATGCAGGCGTTCTTCGTCGTCTTTCTGATGTCGGTGATTGTCTTCTTCGGCGTGAACATCGTCGGCGATCCGGTGTACATGCTGGTCAGCCCCGATGCCGATCAGGCCGACATCGAAGCCGCCATCCGCCGTCTCGGGCTCGACCGGCCCATTTGGGAACAATACCTCCTGTTTCTGAAGGGGGCGGCACAGGGCAATCTCGGGGACAGCTTCGTCTTCGGCGAACCGGCGCTAAAACTGATCCTGCACCACATGCCGGCAACGCTGGAACTGGCGTTCAGCGCGCTCTTCCTGTCCATCGTGCTCGGAATTCCGCTGGGACTGTTTTCGGGGCTCTACCCGGATAACCCGGTGTCGAAAGGCATCATGGCGGGGTCCATACTGGGCTTCTCGCTGCCAACATTCTGGGTCGGCCTGATGCTGATCCTCCTTTTCGCCGTCGAACTCGGCTGGCTGCCCTCCACCGGGAGGGGGGACACGGCATCCATATTCGGGATCGAGACCAGCCTGGCGACCTGGGACGGTATCCGGCACATCTTCCTTCCGGCGCTGAACCTGTCGCTGCTGAAAATTTCGCTTGCGATCCGCCTGACCCGCGCCGGTGTCCGCGAAGCGATGGGGCAGGACTATGTCAAATACGCACGCGCCAAGGGCATTTCGACCAAACGCATCATTTTCGTCCATGTCATGAAGAACATCATGATCCCGGTGATCACGGTGATGGGGCTCGAGTTCGGCAGCCTGATCGGCTTCTCCGTTGTCACGGAAACGATCTTTGCCTGGCCGGGCATGGGCAAGCTTCTGATCGACGCAATCCTGCAGCTCGACCGTCCGGTTGTCGTGGCCTACCTGATGATCATGGTCCTGTTCTTTGTCCTGATCAATCTGATCGTCGACATCCTCTATTCCATCCTGGACCCGCGGGTCCGCATTCAGGACCAGGGCGCATGACCGACACAGCAATCCAGTCCGCAGGCCCGGCCGCCGCCAAGGTCGAAACGCCTTTCCAGCGCTTTCGTGCCGAATTCTTCGAAAGCCGCATTGCTGCGACCGCCTTCGTTGTTCTGGTCGTCATCGTCTTGCTGGCGATCCTCGCCCCCTGGATCACGCCCCAAAACCCTTACGATCTTGCGCAGGTCGATGTATTGGATGGCCGTTTGCCCCCCGGGTCGGAAGCTTTTGCCGGATATACGATGTGGCTCGGCTCCGACGGCGCGGGGCGCGACCTTTACTCCGCGATCCTCTACGGGTTGAGGATCTCGATTTCCGTCGGACTGGCGTCCGGGGTGATCGCTCTTTTCATCGGCATGACGGTGGGGCTGATCGCAGCATATGCAGGTGGCCGGACGGAGGCGATCATCATGCGTGTTGTCGACCTGCAACTGTCTTTTCTGGCATCGCTCGTCGCCCTCATGCTCGTCGCGGCGCTGGGCAAGGGGGTCGACAAGATCATCCTCGCGCTCGTCGTGGCGCAATGGGCGTATTATGCCCGGACGGTGCGCGCGACCGCTCTTGTCGAACGCGGCAAGGAATATGTCGAGGCGGCGCAATGCCTCGGTCTGTCTCGTTCGCGGGTGGTGTTCCGCCATATCCTGCCGAATTGCCTGGCGCCCCTGATCGTGGTCGGCACCGTGCAGACGGCCCATGCCGTTTCCCTCGAGGCGACCCTCTCGTTCCTGGGGGTCGGGCTGCCGCAGACCGAACCGTCGCTGGGCGTTTTGATCGCCAACGGCTTTGAATACATGCTGTCGGGCAGATACTGGATCTCGGTCTTTCCCGGGATCGCGCTGCTCATGACCGTCGCGTCGATCAATCTTGTCGGCGACCAGTTGCGCGACGTGCTCAATCCGAGGCTGAAAAAATGACCGCTGTTCTGGAAGTGAGCGGGCTCAAAACGCATTTCTTCACCCATGCCGGCGTGGTCAAGGCGGTCGACGGGGTCGACTTCACCGTCAGCAAGGGTGAAGTCATGGGCCTTGTCGGGGAATCCGGATCGGGCAAGTCCATAACCGGGTTTTCCATTCTGGGGCTCATCGATCCGCCCGGCCGGATCGTCGAAGGCGCGATCAGGTTCAACGGCGAGGACATCGCCAATGCACCTGAGGAAAAGCTCAAGGCGATCCGCGGGAACCGGATATCCATGATCTTCCAGGATCCGATGATGACGCTCAACCCGGTGCTGCGTATCGATTGCCAGATGATGGAAGCGATCCTCGCCCACGAAAAGGTGCCTAAAAAGGAAGCCTGGGAGCGGTGCCGGGATGCCCTTGGCCTCGTCGGTATTCCGTCTCCCGAAGAACGCCTCAA
This sequence comes from Roseibium sp., assembly GCF_965232425.1. GTDB lineage: Bacteria > Pseudomonadota > Alphaproteobacteria > Rhizobiales > Stappiaceae > Roseibium. Next base: position 291,808 of record NZ_OZ246971.1, on the reverse strand, counting down.
GGCCTATCCGCATCAGCTTTCGGGCGGAATGCGGCAGCGTGTATCCATCGCGATCGCTTTTCTGAACAAACCGGATCTGATCATCGCCGACGAACCGACAACGGCGCTCGATGTCACCATTCAGGCACAGATCATCCACGAGGCCCAGAAACTCACCCGGCAGACAGGCACCGCGATGATCTGGATCACGCACGATCTTGCGGTGGTCGCCGGTCTGGCCGACCGGATTTCGGTCATGTATGCGGGCCGGATCGTCGAACAGGGCCAGACGGACAATGTCATCGATCATCCGCTCCATCCCTATACCGTTGGCCTGCTGGGCTCGGTGCCGACCGCCAACAAACGCGGTGAGCGTCTGTTCCAGATCGAGGGCATGACACCCAACATGCTGGCTCTGCCTGAAGGCTGCGCCTTCTCGCCGCGCTGCGGTTTTGCCAGCGCGGCCTGCAAGGTTCCGCCAGCCGTCGAGCACGTGGCGGAACGGGAGCTTCGTTGTTATCACCCCCAGTCACAGGTGGCAGCTGAATGACGGCGCCTTTGGTAGAAATCCGCGATGTTTCCAAACGCTTCGCCAAGCGTCTCGATGTTGCCGGAAAGATCGCACAGAAGCTGGGCGCAGGCGTACGCGAAGAAGTGGTCCATGCGGTTGACGAGGTCAATCTCGAGGTCAGGGAGGGCGAGGTGCTCGGTCTCGTCGGCGAATCCGGTTGCGGCAAATCCACGCTCGGCCGCGTGGTCGCCGGCATTCACGCGCCGACGTCCGGACAACTGCTCTACCAGGGAAACGATGTTGCTTCCATGTCGGGGGCGGACCGCCGTGCGGCGACCCTTGCCATTCAGATGATCTTTCAGGACCCGTTTGCGAGCCTGAATCCGAGAATGCGCGTTGAAGACATCATCGGGGAAGCCCCGCGGGTCCATGGTATTGTCTCCGGGTCCGAAGCGCCGGACTACGTCGACGACATCATGCGCAAGGTCGGGCTGGATCCGTCTCTAAAGCGGCGTTACGCCCACCAGTTTTCCGGCGGGCAGCGGCAGCGGATCGGCATTGCACGGGCACTCGCCGTGAAGCCGAAGTTTCTCGTCTGTGACGAGGCGATTGCGGCGCTGGACGTATCGATCCAGGCACAGGTGATCAACCTGTTCATGGATCTTCGCGAGGAGTTCGGCCTGACCTATCTCTTCATCAGCCATGACCTGAGCGTCGTCGAACACATCGCCGACAGGGTGGCCATCATGTATCTCGGCCGCATTGTTGAAAGCGCGTCGACCGAGGAGATCTTCAACGCGCCGCGGCATCCCTATACGAGGGCGCTTCTGGCCGAAGCGCCACGGCTGGACCAGCGCAAGCGGGATTTCGCTCCCATTGAAGGTGAAATTCCCTCGCCCCTTAACCCGCCCGACGGATGCTTCTTCAACCCGCGCTGCCCGCATGCGCAAGACCTGTGCCGTGCCGATCAGCCGATGCTGGAGGCCATAGACGCGGGACACAAGGTCGCGTGCCACTACTGGAAAGACATTTGACCACGCGGGTCGCCGCGCTGGCCAGGACAGAAACCTGCTGCGGCTTGTCGGGCGTCCGCCCACACTGAAGTGAATAAACGGCACTCGAACAGCTTTTTCCTAAGCGATCGAACGGCCTGAAACCGTTGCAACAAGCATCGGCAGAATTTGGAGGAAAGAATGAAAAACACGGATCGGGTCTGGGATTTGGTCGATGCGCGCCGGGACGACTATGTCGGACTTTCCGATCGAGTCTTCGATCAGCCGGAGATTGCCTATACCGAGTTCAAGTCGGTCGCCGAACACAAGAAGATGCTGGAACAGGAAGGTTTCCGGATCAAGGAAGGCATTGCCGGGATTCCGACCGCGATTGTCGGAGAGGCCGGCGACGAGGGACCTGTGATCGCCATTCTGGGCGAGTTTGATGCGCTTCCCGAGTTGGGGCAGGTGGCAGGCGTTGCGGAACATCAGCCGGTCGAATCCGGCGGGCCGGGCCACGGGTGCGGTCACAACCTGCTCGGCTCGGCGGCACTCATGGCCGCCTCTGCCGTGAAAGACTATCTCGCGGAGCGGGGTCTCAAGGGCCGTGTGCGCTACTATGGTTGCCCGGCCGAGGAGGGCGGTGCCGCCAAGACCTTCATGGTGCGGGAGGGCGTCTTTGACGATGTCGATGCTGCGATTTCCTGGCATCCGGCAACCTTCACCGCCGTCAACGAAGCGCGGTCGCTGGCCAACACCCGCATTGATTTCACCTTTCACGGCCGAGCGGCGCATGCCGCGGGAGCGCCTGAACTCGGCCGCAGCGCGCTCGATGCCATTGAGCTGATGAATGTCGGCGTCAACTACATGCGTGAGCACATGCCGGACGAGGCGAGGGTGCATTATGCCTATCTGGATGCAGGCGGCATTGCCCCGAACGTCGTTCAATCCAAGGCGACGGTGCGCCAACTCGTCAGGGCGCGCGATCTTTCGGAACTGCGCGGGCTGATCGCGCGTGTCCGCAAGATCGCCGAGGGCGCTGCCCTGATGACGGAAACCGAAGTCGAGACCCACGTGGTGAGCGGCGTTTCCAACCTGATCGGCAACCGGCCCCTGGAAGAGACCATGCAACGGAACATGGAACGGCTCGGCCCCCCCGATTTCGACGATCACGATCGGGAATTCGCCGAGAAAATCCGCGCCACCTTGAGCAAGGACAACATCACCGTCTCGTTCCGCCGGATCGGCGCGGAGGTGAATCCGGATCTGGCCCTCTGCGACTTCATTGCACCGCTCGACCGCCACAGCGAGGGCGGGGAAGGCTCCACCGATGTCGGTGACGTCAGCTGGGCGGTACCGACCGTGCAGGCACGTGTCGCGACCTGCGCCGTGGGAACGCCTTTTCACACCTGGCAACTGACGGCCCAGGGCAAGGCTCCGGCCGCGCACAAGGGAATGACCCATGCGGCAAAGATCATGGCCGGCACCGCCATTGACCTGTTCGAGGATCAGGATGTTCTTCAAAACGCGATCGACGCACACCATGCCAGGCTGGGACGGGATCCCTATGCCTGTCCGATCCCGGACGACGTGACGCCTCCGCTCAAGGCGATGAGCAACCAGTAGCGGCACATCGACAAGCGGGCATGCGGCCCTGAAATCGCCGCTGCCCGCGTTTCAATGGCCCGGACCTGTGCCGTTTTCGGCGGAATGTTCCATCAGCGCGGAACGGACCGACGGGATAAGGTCGGCGTTTTTTTCGTGCAGGTAATGAAACAGCCGCAAGCTGTGGAGCGGTTCGTCGCTCACCCGGATGCAGCCGATCTCGTTTTCAGCCCTGTATGCCTCCAGCACTTGCCGGGCACCCAGAACCGCGTCCAGCCGTCCGAGTTTCAGCATGTCGAACAGTTCCTCGAAGGTTTCACCTTCCCAGACGTCCTGAAAACGTTCCGTGAGGTTTTCAAGGACAACGGCACCGGCAAGGCGGCCAACCCGTTTCGAGGCAAGGCCGGCTCCCGGGCTGGAAGACAGGCCTTCGCTGCAGGTAAACACCATCACTTCGACTGTCATCAGCGGAACGTCGACTCGCTTGAGAGACGGATATCTCGCCTCGATCGCGCTGCCTGCGACAACTTCCCCATCCACCTGTCCGGTCGAGGACAGGACCAGCGTTCTTGATCTGGGTGCGCGCACGAGCTCGACGCGAATGCCGAGCGCTGCGTAGGCCGACGTCACGATTTCCGCACTTTCTTCGACGGGCAGAACGTTTTCGGAAAGGGCGAGCACGATGGTCCTCTCGGCACTTGCCTGTGAAGAGACCAGACAGGTGCAGAGCGCCACGGCAATCATCTGCAGCCGCCTGTGCTCTCGGCCAACCCTGATTTGCGTTGCACCTGACATAACGGAAATCTAGCTGAAATAGGCCGATTTTGATTTACGTGCTAACACAACTGTAAGATTTGACAGGGACGGCCTGCAACGGGCCTCCTGCAATACGTGCGGTCGCTTCAACGAATATCGCACTTCCCGGAACCTGCAGAAGCGATTGCCTTTTGCCCTCAGTTGTCCCTATCGACTTTGTCTGCCGGTCTCTTCAGTCGGGACAACAGCAAGGGGCCGAGGGCCAGTGAAACCATCACCCGGAACAGGTGATGCAGTCCGACGAAGGCGACTTCCCGGCCCATCGCGATCGCGATCAGCGACATTTCGGCCAGGCCGCCTGGGGCATAGGCCAGCATGAGCGCAAGCGGATCAAGATCCGAGTTTCGCGCAACGAGGATGGCCGCCGAAAACGCGATCGCGATCTGCACGCTGATCACGAGAAACGCGGCACCAACCACGTGGGAGAGCTGGCGGGCCGAGATCCCCAGAAAGCGTCCGCCCACATTGATGCCGATGAAGACCTGGACGATGTTGGTCACCCATTCGGGAACGACGAAATGCGTCACCCCGGATATATGCAGCGCGGCACTCACGATCAGGGGCACGACAATGACCCGTGCGGGCAGACGTGTCCACCGGTCAGCGGCAACACCCGCAGCGATGCAGGCAAGGAACCAGCCGGTGTCGATCAGCGAGAGCGACGGGGTGGCTCCGGCCGCGCTGCGCTGAACGTCCACATGCATGAACCATGCGATCAGGAGCGGCAGTATCAGAATTGAAAGCGCGATGCGCAGGGCATGGACGATGGCAACCTTGGCCTGATCGGCTCCTGCCTGTTCGCTCAGCAGGATCATTTCTGCGATTCCGCCCGGAGCGGCACACAGCACGGCAGTCGGTTTTTGGAACCGCAGAAGCTTGCTGAGGAGCAAGAAATTGATTGAACCGGACAGGAGAAGGGCGATCAGCAGGAAAACGAGGGATGTCCACCACTCGGGGAACGACAGCAACAGTCCTGCAGTTACCGACGCTCCGAGCATGGTTCCGACCGACGCCCTGACATATGGCATGAGTGCGGTGGGCTGCTCCGCCGGTAACTTGAGCAGGGAGGCGGCGGCCACCGCCAGCATGGCCCCCATCATCCAGCCGAGCGGCAGGCCTGTCAGGGAAACGATCCAGCCTGCGAGCCCGGCAAGAACGCAGGTCGCGGCAGACCGGAGCCAGGCATGTTTGTTAAGTGTCAGCGGCATTCGATCTCGCTGTTGAGCACACCGTCGGCATCACCATACAGCCATCCGCCAGGTTTCAGAACGGTTCTTCCGATGCCGAGTTCATAACCTGCTTTCCGCCAACCGTCCCTTACGCTTTTTACTGGAGACGTTGCCATCTCTTGACGCGTCGTCTGCGCTTCGCGCGTCATCGCTCACCCGCCATGACTGCAAGCGCTTTTTCGAAGAAATTCCCGGCGCCGAAGTTTCCGGACTTGAGCGCAAGTGCGACCGGTTCCGTTTTCCCGAGGGTCAACACGGGCACACCCGGATCGATTTCGGCACCGATCATCATGGCCGGGTGTCCGAGGCACCGGGCGATCGCCTGCGCGACCGCCCCGGACGTTTCGCCGCCGGCGACAACCAGCCGGCGGTACCCTTTCTGCAGCAGGGTTTGCGCGGTGCGCGCGAACAGATCGTCCAGCCGTGCGGCAATCGCCTCACGCCCGAAGGATTCCTGAAGTGCTTTCACGGCCTCGGGACGCCCGGACGAGTAGATCAGTGGTGCCCGGTCCACATGCGAGGTGATGAAACTGACCAACGTGTCGGCGGTTATGTGCCCCGACAGCACAGCGGGGACATCGATCGGATAGACGGGATGGCGTGTCTCGTGATGCGCGATCTGCCCGAGCGTGGCGCCCGAACAGGAACCGGCAAGAATGGCACCGGGACCATTGACGGCAGGCGCTTCGAAACAACTCCGCCGCGCCAGTCCGCGGGAGATCAGATTGCCCGGCAGTCCGAGTGCGATACCGGAGCTGCCGGTAACGAGAGGCGCGTCTGCGAGCGCAGCGCCGATGTTCAGGAGATCCGCGTCCACGGCCGCGTCGACAACGATGAAATCCGCGTCTTCCGCACATCGTTTCACTTCCTCGGCAATGCGCACGTTTCCCTCCGTCACGACAGGATAGGGAATATGTCCGACCGTCCCGGCGATCTGGCTTGCCAGCACCCTTCGTATGTCCGGGTCGGTCATCGGCGTGAGCGGATGGTTCTGCAATCCGCTTTCATTGAGCAGGCGGTCGCCCACGAACAAACGCCCCTGGAAGACGGTTCGACCGGTGGCCGGAAAGGCCGGACAGACCACGACCCCTTTTGTACCCAGCGCGCCGGCAAGTGCACTGGCAACAGGACCGATGTTGCCGTCAGGCGTGGAATCGAATGTCGAGCAGTACTTGAAGACGATTTGCCGACACCCCTGGTCCAGCAGCCAGGCAAGGGCGTCAAGCGATTGCGCGACGGCTTCATCGACGGGTGCGGACCGGCTTTTCAGCGAGATAACGCCGGCATCGATATCCCGAGGTGCCTCATGGTCCGGAATGCCGGCATACTGCGCGGTTCTGATCCCGCCTTCGGAAGCGATGCCCCTTGCCAACGTGTTGGCAATATCGCTCGCGCCGGTAAAATCATCCGCTATCACACCGATGAGCATGACTTAGGTCCTCTCCCGCGCCTCGACACGCCTGCGAATTTCCGCGATTGCGGCCTCCGGGCTGGTCAGAACGGGAATACGTGTCATGGTACGCGCGCGCGGCGCGGCACTCGCCATGGAGAACTGCGCCAGGAGGATTACATCCGCGTCCCCGACTGCCGCCGCTGTCTCGGCGACCAGCCGATCATGTTCTTCGTCATCACCGTCCCGCTTGGCGGCAAGTGCGTCTTCACAGAAATGCGGGACGAGCCGTGTCGTAACGCCCCTGGAAGCGGACGCCTCGGCGAACTCGCGTTCCATGCTCTTTGCCGCGGGCATGAATGTGTGGATCAGGGCGACGCGCGTGCCGTGGTCGAAGGCAGCTTCGAACATCGCCTCATTGGGCTTCATGACCGGCAGGTGCGATTGATCCGCGGCCGCCTCGATTGCGGATCCGAACGCGGAACAACTGAACAGAATGCCGTCCGCCCCGGTGAGCTCGGCATAGCGCGAAAGACCGAGAATGCGGTCGCGAAGCTTGGCTGTCAGGTCGCTCGCCGCCGCCCGGTCAATGGACAATGCCGCGTCCAGAATGGAAACCGTCTCGGCTTCCGGCCAGAGATCTGCGGCCGCTTTCTCGATGGGATCGATCGCAACGCGCGTGGCATGGATCAGGGCAAGACGGGGGCGAGAAGACATCAGGTCAGGTCCGGTCGGGAAAAGGTGGTGCCGCAATGCCGCGGCACCACAAGGTGACGGACGTTGTTGTCCGTCGGGAGGAAGCATCAAGCCGCTTGGGCACGGTGGCGCACGGTTTCGGCGACAAGGCTGCCGAACGTATCCGTGTTGACGGCACCGCCGAGGTCCCGCGTGCGTTTGGACGGGTCGTCGAGCACCGTGTCGACGGCGTCCGAGATTGCCTGTCCGGCATCCATCAGCGCCGTTTCGCCGCGTTGCTCGCCGAGCCACGTCAGCATCATCGCCGCCGAGAGGATCAGCGAGGTCGGGTTGGCGATGTTCCGTCCGGCAATGTCCGGCGCTGATCCATGCTGCGCCTGCGCGCAGCACAAGCCGGTTTCCGCATTCGCGTTGATTGATCCGGCAAGCCCGAGCGACCCCGACAGTTCCGATGCCAGGTCCGACAGGATGTCGCCATAGAAGTTCGTCGCGACGACGACATCGTACGTCTCGGGTTTGCGTACCAGCAACGCGGCAAAGGCATCGACGATCAGTTCTTCGGTTTCCACTTCGGGAAACTCCCGGCCGACTGTCCTGAAGCACTCCAGGAAAAGGCCATCGGTCATCAGGAAGGAATTCGCCTTGTGAATGGCGGCAAGTTTTTTCTTGCGTTGCATCGCCAGCTTGAAGGCTTCACGGCAGATGCGCATCGAACCGTGGCGCGTAATCTTGCGAACGGAAAGCGCCATGTCGGGGTCGGGCATCATTTCACCCACGCCCCGGAACATGTTGCGGTCGGGATAGAACCCTTCCGTTGCTTCACGCATGATGACCAGATCCATGCCGGGGGCCTTGTTCGCGATGAAGGGTCGGGAGCGGGCGGGGCGGACATTCGCATAAAGGTCCAGGCCAATGCGGAAACCGGCTGACACGTTGCGTCCCCCTTCGGCGACGGGCGGATAGTCCATGTGGGACTGGGTTCCCAGGATGACACCGTCGAACGCGGTCCGTGCCCCTTCCAGCACGTCTTCCCTAAGCGTGATGCCGTGGTTTTTCAGGCTGGTGAAGCCGGATTCCTCCTCGTGGAAGGAGATGCCGAGGTCGAAGCGGCGGTTGGCGGCCTCGACGACGTCTAGCGTTGCCGCCATGATTTCCGGACCGATACCGTCACAGGGCAGGGTCATGATGCGCATTGTTCACTCCATGGTTCGGCGCAATCCGGCGCCATGTATCGGGAGCACCTGGAAGGGCTCTGTGTCAGGGGCTGGCAACCTAGTCGGCAGCGTCCATTTCTTCGATGAGCCTGTCTTTCTTCATCCGGTTCTTGACCCGGGCTCCCAGGAATATCGGCAGAAGAAATCCAGTGATCGCGATCACCCAGAGAATGACGGCGAGAGGGCTTCCGACGAGAATGGACCAGTCGCCATCGGAAATGGTCATGGCGCGTCGAAGGTTCACTTCCATTTCGTTGCCCAGAAGGATGCCGAGAATGATCGGGACCAGTGGCACGTCCAGTTTTCTGAGAACCCAGCCGAGCAGACCGAAGCCGACCATCAGCATCACGTCGAAGGTGGAGCCGGTGATGCCGTAGATCCCCATGAACGAAATCATCGCGACGACCGGCATCAGGATACGGGTCGGGACCAGCAGCACACGGGTGAACAGGCCGACCAGCGGAATGTTGAGCGCCAGCAGCATGAAGTTGCCGATGAACAGGGCCGCGATCAGTCCCCAGACCACATCGGGGTTTTTCTGGAACAGGAGCGGGCCGGGCGTGATGTTGAGTTGCAGGAGCACGGCAAGCAGCACCGCGGTCGTGCCGGATCCCGGCACACCCAGCGCCAGCATGGGAACCAGGGCGCCACCCGAGGCGGCGTTGTTTCCGACTTCCGGGGCAACGACGCCGCGCGGATCCCCCTTGCCGAAGGTCTTGCCGTCCCGGTCAACGGCGGACTTTTCCAGCGAGTAGGACAGAAAGGACCCCAGCGACGCGCCTGCGCCGGGAAGAACGCCGGAAATGAAGCCGATGATGGTGGACCGACCCATGGTCGGGACACAGCGGCGCAGCACCGCCAGGTCCGGCAGAAGACGGCCGATCTGCATGCCGCCCTTTCTGCCGACGGCATCGCCGCGGTGATGCTCCAGGAAGATGAACACCTCGGAGAGGGCGAACAGTCCGACGATGGCGATCAGGAAATCGATCCCGTCGAAGAGATGGATTTCGCCGAAGGTGAAGCGCTGCGAGCCGGTTTGGGAGTCGCTGCCGATCATGGCTATGCCGAGGCCGAGCGCCGCGGCGAAGGCCGACTTCGCCTGATTGGTCGAAGAGATCCCGCCAAGCGTTGCAAAGGCGAGCGTGAACAGCACGAAATACTCCGCCGGCCCGAACAGAAGCGCGATCTTGACGAGCTGCGGCGCCAGCAGCACCAGGCCGCAGGTTGCGAAGAAAGCGCCTACGAAAGACGCGATGCCGGACAGGGACAGCGCTTCGCCCGCCTTGCCCTGGCGGGCCATGGGATACCCGTCGAGGCAGGTCATCATCGCCGGCTCGTCGCCGGGAATGTTCAGCAGAATCGAACTGATGCGTCCGCCATACATCGCACCGTAATAGACACTGGTGAGCAGGATGAGCGATGGGGTCGGCCCGAGCCCGAGCGAGAAGGCGATCGGGATCAGGATGGCGACCCCGTTCGCTGGCCCCAGGCCGGGCAGCGCGCCCATGAGTGTCCCCAGAAAGCAGCCAAGGAGTGCGAGAAACAGGTTCTGGGTGGTGAGGGCAACCGTGAATCCGTCTGCGAGTGAACTGAAAATTTCCATTGAACCGGTCCCCTAGAAGCCAAGCGGACCCTTGGCCAGCGACAGGCCCAGGATCAGATGGAAAGTGACGTAGATGCCGGCCGATGTGGCGGCGCCGGTTACCAGGGACATCAGGGGCGAGGTACCCAGTCTCCAGGTCAGATAGGCAGTTGCGAATATTGTCGAGATCACGAAGCCAAGTTCCGGCAACACCCAGGCATAGAGAAACATCATCGCGGCTGCGTAAGCGATTTCGGCGAAATCGCGGAAGACGGGCCAGGACGGTTCCGTGTCGGGACGGAACAGGAAAACGAGGGAGCAGACCGCCATGACGGCACCGACGATGTAGGGGAAGGCTCTTGGTCCGACGACGTCGACCATGAAACTGTCGGGAATGATGGAGGCCGCCCAGATGTAGAAGGCGGCAACAGCCAGCCCGACGGCGCCGAAAATCCGGTCGCTCATCTTTTCCTCCGCAAAATGTGTCTGATTGATTGGGCCGCCCCGTGGCACCGGGGCGGCCACGGCACCGTTACTGGATGATGCCGATTTCCTTGGAGAGCTTGGTCACATCGTCGATCGTGCCCGCGACAAAGGTGTCCATGTCGTCACCGAAATTGTTGAAAGGTGCGATTGCGGCCGCCTCGAGAGACGCCTGGAAGCCTTCGTCCTCGGTCATCTCCATGATCGCGGCCTTCCAGAATTCCTTGGCTTCGTCCGATGCGCCGGCTGGCATGTACAGACCGCGCCAGTTTGCGCCGACGACATCGTAACCCTGTTCCTTGGCGGTCGGAATGTCGGGAAAGTTCTCCAGGCGCTCCGGCGCCAGGATGCCGATGATCCTGATGTCACCGCTTTCCAGGAACCCGAGCATTTCGGAAAAATCGCCCGAGAGCGCCTCGACGGAACCGGACAGGAGACCTGTCATGGCTTCGCCGCCGCCGGAAAAGGAGACGTATTTCAGTTTGGTCACATCTTCCAGGCCGGCCGCCTGGGCGACAAGCATCGGCTTGATGTGGTCATAGCTGCCGACGGAGGAACCACCGGCGATGCCGACCGAGCGGGGGTCCTTCAGGATCGCGTCCATCATGTCGTTGAGTGTCTGGAATTCGGAATCTTTGGGAACGGCGATCGCGCCGTATTCCGCGCCGAAGGTTGCAAGCCAGTGCACGTCTTCCTTCGAGGCATCCTCGTAGATCCCCTGGGCGATCCGGGCGCTGGTCGACATGGAGGCGGCGACGATCAGGGCATTGTCGTCATTCCGTTCCTTCGTGACGTGCGCGAAGGCAACCCCGCCGCCACCGCCGGACATGTTGGTGACCTGCATGGAATCATCGATCTTGCCGAGATCGAAGAGAAACTTGGCCGTCGTGCGGCAAATGAAATCCCATCCGCCGCCCGGGTTCGACGGGGCAATGCATTCCGGGCTCTCGGGCTTGAAGTCTGCGGCCATGGCCGCAGGCGTGTTGAGGGTGAACGCAAGTGCGGCCACGGCACTGAGCGTGGCAAATTTCCTGTTCATTGTGGGTTCCTCCCAAAGCAGTCGATTTCGGAAGCCGTAAGCGCTTCGACGGCGATATTGCATATTTAAATATAAAAATGCAAATACGAAAATTGCATTTTTACATCCAAAAAGCCGGACACGAGCACTTTGAAACGCGAAATCGAATTTCAAAATCAAGAAAAAAATGAATTAATAGAGCGAAATAGCTGAATATGAAGAGGGGTTCTGCGTAGATTGCAGATTCTGAAATTTTGTTCATTAAAATCTAAAAATGCAAAATTGATTGACATTGCATTTCGCTTGCGATGTACATTTACAAGAGAACCCGCTTCGGTTTAGCTGGGTCGCGCCGCAGTCAAGAGCGGTCTTTGGAAGCCTCTGCGCCTCAACCAGGCCGCATATCCGGGAACTGGATCTGAACATGAGAACAAGCGGTCTGACGGAACGGATTTCGCTCCAACTGGCACAGGATATCGTCTCGGGTGCCTTTGAGCCGGGTGAGCACATTCGCGCGCAATCGATCGCGGACCGCTATAACGTGTCGCGCACGCCTGCGCGGGATGCATTGATCACGCTGGAAACGGCGGGCGTCCTGGAGCACCGGCACAACCGGGGCTATTTCGTCACCGAGACGCCGCTGCAGGAGGTTCCCGAAAGCCTGCGTTCCCAACAGGGGGCCGAGAACGGGGAGTACCATCGTATTGCCGAGGACTGGTTGACGGACCAGCTTCCCGAAGAGGTGACGGAACAGTTTCTGCGTCAACGATACGGTCTGACCAAGGCGAAACTGAATGACGTTCTAGTGCGCGCGGTGCGCGAGGGCTGGGCAGAGCGGAAAGACGGCTACGGCTGGCGTTTCCTGCCCGTTGCCAAGACTGCCGAGGCCTTCGACGAGATTTACCGCTTCAGGATGGCAATTGAACCGGCGGCGATGCTTGAGCCGGGATTTGAAATTGACCGGCGTGTGCTCGACGAACAGCGCCGCATGCAGGAACGCCTGCTTGAGGCGGACCTGGACAGGTTCCAGCCCGAACAGCTTCTGAAGAACGGGGCTCTGTTCCACGAGGAACTGATCAAGCTGTCGAACAACCCGTATTTTTACACCGCGCTGCAAAGGGTCAACCAGATGCGCCGCCTGATGGAATACCGGGCCAAGATCGACAAGGACCGGCTTGTCGAACAGTGCACCGAGCATCTGGAGATTATCGGGCTGCTGGAAAGAGGGCAGGTCGCCGACGCGTCATACCTCATGCGCCGACATCTGAGCGGCGCCCTCAAGCGCAAGTCCCCGATCGCCTGGTCGTGGTCGGAGGAGATCGTCAGAGAACCGTGATCCGGTCCGCGCACCACGGAGTGTGCGCCTCATCGAGGGTCGGCCCGCTGCGTGCGCTTCACGGCGTTGACTGCCGTCCGCCTGGAAAGGTGTCCAGTGCGGCGACGTGCGCGCGCGGTATCTTCGCGAGCACATGATCCGTCACGATCGCGGAAAGCCAGATGCCGACAAGCGTCAGCCACGCGGTCACCGCGAAAAGGGAGGCTCCCGTTATGCCGGCACCGACGGCGCAGCCGCCCGCGAGCATTCCGCCGAACCCCATCAGGGCCGCGCCGGTGAGGTACCGGGCCATGGACGGGCCGCTTTCGAACCCCTGCAGCATCAGTTGCCGGGTGAGGAAGGCGGCGAAAAACGAGCCGAGGAAGACGCCCGGCACAAGTCCGGAATTGAATCCGAGCTCTTCGAAGGGGGCGGACAGGAACAGCATCAGCATGTCGGCCGAAGGCCCGGTGAAGGTCACGCCTTCCACCTGTACCGGATCGAAGGCCTGCCGGGTCATGGCGGTCGTGAACCAGAGCGCCAGCGGCACCGTCAGACCTGCGCCGATGGCGGCTGCCAACCGCCAGACGGAACTCCGGTTGCGCCAGGCGAAACCGAGGCCCGCGAGCAGCCAGAGGCCGCCGAACAGAAAGACCGATGCCTCGCTCATGCCCAGGAATGTCGTGAGATCATTGCCGCCTGTATCGACCGTTGTCCACAATCCGGACAGCCAGTCGCGCAGGGGTTTCAGGGCACCGTAAAGACTGGCCTGGGCAACGACGGCAAAAACCAGGCCGGACAGCAGGGCCCTCAGGTTGCCCGTTGCCGAAAGCACCAGCAGCCGGCTCGCGCACCCGCGGGCCATTACCATGCCCGTTCCGAACATCGCCCCCCCGATGAGCGCCCCGGAGAGGCTTTGCGGCGATGCCAGCTGGCGCGTTTCGCCGGTATCGACTTCGCCAAGCAGTGCCAGAAACTGTGTCGCGATCAGGGCGCTGGAAAACGCCAGCAGCCAGATGGGAAGCCGGTCGGCGGGTCTGCGGCGGGAAAACTCCAAAGCGGCGGCCCTGAGGCAGAACCGGCTCTGCTGTGCGAATGCACCGAACAGGATGCCGACAGTCAGCCCGCCGAGCACGAGCACGGTGGGTTCCGGCAATCTGTCGAGTAGTGCGGTCAGGTCCATAAGCGATCCGGCGCAGCGGGCTCAACGCTGTCAGCAGTTCAAGATCCGACCAGTGTGAAGGCAGCGAACCGGCGCGCATTGACCGATCTCAAGAATGAAACAGAAAATTCGAATTTTTGAATATGAATAATGGCCACGGCAGCCGATTTGGCCTTCGCTGCTCCGGCAGACGGTGTTACTCGGCAGGCGCAAAGCCGGTGATGAGTTGCTTCAGGCCGAAAGCGGCGCCGGCGAAAATCGCCAGAAACGTGATCGGTGCGCTGTAGGCAAGCACGGAAAAGGCGGAAATGCCCTGACCGACGCTGCAGCCGACGGCAAGGATCGCGCCCGGACCCATGATTGCAGCGCCGGTAATCTGACGCCGGAGTTCGCGGGGGTCCTCGCAGGCTTCCCAGCGGAAGTGTCCCTTGGCGAAGGAGCCGAGGAACGCACCGATGACGACGCCGACGACCGATCCGACGCTGAAGGACAAGGTGTTTCCAGAGGCGGTCATGCCGTAATAGATCGTGTCGCCGATCGGCGCGGCGAATGTGTGCGTCTCGATCGGTTCCGCCTCGAAACCGGTCATGGCGACCCAGTAGGTGCCGACCCAGCCCGACACGATCGCAAGGCCGACGACACTTCCCCAGAAAACGTGCTTGGGCGACGTCCTGAATGCGGCACTGGTGAGCGTGAAGGCGATGATCAGCCCGCCGACGGCAAGGCCCGTGATGATTGGCGCGATCCCGAAGGTGGCATCAACGAACTGGCTGACACCCTGCGGGGACTGAGCGCCGGTTTCGACCGGAAACAGCCAGACGCGCGCATGGGCGAGGGGCCCGGACATGACGAAATAGGCGGACAGTCCCATGACGATCACCATGACAAACGCGCGCAGGTCCCCGCCGCCGAGGCGAGCGAGTGCGCCGTATCCGCAATTGCCGCAAAGGGCCATGCCGTAGCCGAACATCAGCCCGCCGACGATCGAGCCAAACGGGTTCCAGACCCTGTCGAGATAGGCCGTGCTTGATCCTTCGAGAAGTCCGGAGGACATGGCGGCATGGGAGCCGATAATGGCGACACCGATTGCAAGACCCCACATGCGCAGACGCCGGTCGTCCGCTCCGTAGAGAACGTCTTCAATGGCGCCGAGCGTGCAGAAGCGTCCGATACGCGCAGCAAGTCCAAGGGCGATCCCGCCCAAAAGGCCAATCAGCGCAACCGTGTTGGCTTCTCCAAGCGCCTCCAGCATGTCCGGCTCCTCCCCAGGGTCCTGACCCTACCCGGACGCTAGTCGAGCGTTCGGTTAGTCCTCTCGGCAGAACAGGTCATAAACCACTTCCATGATTTGCTTGGGCCGGTCGTCTGTCAAGCTGTAGTAGATCGCCTTGCCGTCGCGGCGCGGGGTCACAAGGCCTTCAAGTCTGAGCCGCGTCAGTTGCTGCGACACGGCGGCTTGCCGCGCGGACAGAAGATTTTCCAGTTCCGCCACGGACTTTTCACCCGAGGCGAGGTGGCACAGGATCATCAACCGGCCTTCGTGGCTGATGGCTTTCAGGAAATTGGAGGCGCGCTGGGCGTTCTTCATCATCCTGTCCATGTCTTCGGCACACATGTCGGCATCGAACACCGGCAGGCGGGAAGTGGTTTCGCTCGCGTCTTCGGGCGTGCCTTGCGTGTCAGCGCTCATCGTTTCTCAACCTGTCTGATCCAGCGGAATATTCGCTTTGCTGAACATCATGCTGAGCAAGCTCCAGAAAAAATCCTCACCGGGGTACCCCTCGATTCGACCGACTTCTCCGCCATTGTGCACGAGAATGAAGGTCGGTGTGAAGCGGACCTTCCGTTCGAAGACCACATCGGGCGTCTCGCCGTGCAGGTTATAGCGCTTCAGCGGGGCGGTTCTACCCTCGGCCGTTTTCGGGTAGATATGCGCGATCTCCTTGTTCCACCTGGCACACCAGTGACACCCGTCTTCCTCCGCCATAAGCAGGAACGTGTCGGCATGCGCCGCGGCCGGCGCGAGCGTCAGCAACAGAACGATCAGCGTCTTCAACAAAGTCAATTCGAAACCCCGATTGACGAGTGCACACACTTAATCATAATCTAATTTGTGAATATATCAAGCTGAGAAGCAGCTCAATCCATGTTCGAGATCACCTATTTCGGTGCGCTGGCCGCAGGGCTTTTGTCGTTCCTGTCGCCCTGCATCCTGCCGATCGTTCCCTTCTACCTGAGTTACCTGGCGGGTGTCGGGGTGAACCAGGTGGAATCGGAGGCGTGCGTTTCTGGTGCCGTCAAGCTGCGCGCTTTCCTGTCGGCCTGTTTGTTTGCCCTCGGGGTGATCACCGTCTTCATGGGACTGGGGGCCACGGCCAGCACGTTCGGTCAGTTGGTGCGCGAATATTTCGACGTGTTGCGCTGGATTGCAGCTGCGATCATCATCGCGATGGGGCTTCATTTCCTGGGACTCGTCCGGATCGGCATCCTCTATCGGCAGCTTCGGGTCGAAACCGGCAATGCGGCGGGCGTCAGTCTGCTCGGGGCCTATGTCGTCGGGCTCGCGTTTGCCTTCGGTTGGACCCCGTGCGTCGGCCCGGTGCTTGCCGCGATCCTGTTCACGGCTGCAGGCCAGCAGACAGCGGGTCAGGGCGCGACGCTGCTCTTCGTCTACGGCCTCGGCATGACGCTGCCTTTTGTTGTCGCGGCTCTTTTCATCGGCCCGTTCATGACCTGGATGGCCGGTTTTCGAAAATATCTTGGCGTCGTTGAAAAGCTCATGGGGGCGTTCCTGATCCTGTTCGGGATCCTGATCGCGACGAATTCCATCAACATCATCGCCCAATGGATGCTGGAAAACGTCCCCTGGTTCAGCGCCATTGGCTAGTGGAGGAGGAATGACAATGACACGTTTGTTTGCGGTGCTTTGCGCGCTCTTGTTCTCGGCGCAGGTGTTCGCGGCCGAAATCGGCGATGACGGTCTCCATAAGGCGTCCTGGATGCGGGACACGTTCAAGGATCTCTCCGAAGATCTTGAGGAAGCGAACGCGGAAGGCAAGCGCCTGATGGTGATTGTCGAGCAGCGCGGCTGCATCTACTGCAAGCGGATGCACGAGGAAGTTTTCGTCATTCCGGAGATCTCGCAATACATCGAAGACAATTATTTCGTCGTCCAGATCAACATGTTCGGAGACGTCGAGGTCACCGATTTCGACGGCACGACACTGCCGGAAAAGGACATGGTCAAACGGTGGGGCGCTCTGTTCACGCCCAATATCTTCTTCTTCCCGGCCGCAGTCGACGACGGCGTCACTGCACCTCAGGCGGCTGTCGCCAACATGCCGGGCGCTTTCGGGCGGTGGACAACGATGAACATGCTGACCTGGGTGGTGGAAGAAGGCTACAACAGCGACGAACCCTTCCAGAAATACCACGCACGCAAGTTCGAAAGCCAAAACAAGTAACGAACCATACCGCAGCGCGACATATTATTGCGTTTTTGCTGCGCGTGCGAACAGATAGATAAATTCATTTAATTGAATTTGTTATTGCGTAAACGCGAATATGTGCTGTATGGTCGCATGAAAGGTCGCCGGGAATCGGCTGAGGGAGGACCCATGAAACACGTATTATTCGGCATAGGCGCAATGCTTGCTGCATCGACGGCGTTCGCCGAGGCGGTCAAGCCGACGGATGTCGTCTTCACTGACGGCGCTGTTGACGTTTCGCTCTCGGGCGTGGCCGGCGATCCTGCCGCGGGGGCCGAAATCATGAACAAGGGTGCCGGCAACTGCATTGCCTGTCATCAGGTGTCCGTCCTGAGCCACCTGGCGTTTCACGGCGAGATCGGACCGCCGCTCGACGGCGTCGCGGACCGGTGGTCCGTCGCGGAGCTGCGCGGCATCGTAGCGAATGCGAAGGTGATGTTCGAAGGCAGCCTTATGCCGTCCTTTTACAAGACCGAAGGGTTCGTTCGCCTCGGGGATGCCTATACCGGCGATGCCCATGGCGACGGCGACGTGCAGCCGCTGCTGACAGCCCAGCAGATCGAAGACGTTGTCGCCTTTCTCGTAACGCTCAAGGAAGAGTGAGCTTCCTGACATGGAGATCAACATGGAAATGACACGGCGAAAGCTACTCGCATTCGGCTCCGGCACATTCGCCCTCGCCACCCTGTCGAGCCTGCCCGCATTTGCTTCCCTGACGGACGATGCGATCGCGGCGCTGACCGGTGGCGCGGACATGGGCGAGGGAGCCATCACCCTGACGGCGCCGGAAATCGCCGAAAACGGCAACACCGTTCCGATCGCCTTTGATGCTCCGGGCGCGGCGGAAGTCACGCTGTTTGCTGACGGCAACCCGGTTCCGAACGTGGCTACGTTCAAGTTCGGCCCGCTCAGTGCCTCGCGCAGCGCCTCGACGCGCATCCGCCTTGCCACGACACAGAACGTGGTGGCGATCGCCAAGATGGAAGACGGCTCCTTCCAGATGGCCAAGGCCAACGTGAAAGTGACCATCGGCGGCTGCGGCGGCTGATCGGCAAGGCATTAGGAGATAAATCATGGCATCCGGTGTGAAACCACGGGTAAAGGTACCCAAGAAGGCTGCGGCGGGCGAGACGATCACCATCAAGACGCTGATCAGCCACAAGATGGAAAGCGGTCAGCGCAAGGACGATGACGGCAATGTCATTCCGCGCTCGATCATCAACCGCTTCACCGCCGACTTCAACGGTCAGAACGTGATCGACGTGGTGCTCGAACCCGCAATCTCGACCAATCCCTACTTCCAGTTCGAAGCGGTCGTGCCCGAGTCCGGTGAATTCAAGTTCACCTGGTACGACGACGACGGGTCAGTCTACGACACGACGAAGAAGATCACGGTCAGCTGACCGTCAATGACAAGCGTCTGGTTGAGGGAGGAAGGCGTGAAGAAAACGACAATAGCAATCGGGTCCGCTGCTGCATTGGTGTTAATGCCGGGTCTGGCAATGTCCGATCCGGACGAGGACAGCCTGACGATCAATGGCGACATTTCGATCGTCACGGAGACCGATGCGCCGGCGCACACGGAAAATCTCTCGACGATCTACTCCGGCTGGCGGTTCCGCTCCGACGAGACCCAGGCTTTCCAGATGGACGATTTCGACAATCCGGGAATGATTGGTGTCGAAAACGCGATGGTCAATTGGGAAACGGTCGACGGAACCGCAGGCAAATCCTGCGCAAGTTGCCACGAAGGTCCTGAAACCATGGCCGGTGTTCGTGCCGTCTATCCGAAATGGAACGACGAAAAAGGCAAGGTGACCACCATCGAAATGGAGATCAACGATTGCCGCACGACGCACATGGGCGCGGAGAAGTGGAAATATACCGGCGGCGACATGACCGACATGGTCGCCCTGATTTCCTCCGTTTCGCGCGGCATGCCCGTGAATGTCGCGATAGACGGTCCAGCCAGGGAAACCTGGGAGCAGGGCAAGGAACTCTACTATACCCGGACCGGCCAGCTTGAGCTGTCCTGCGCAAACTGCCACGAAGACAGCTATGGTCTCATGATCCGCGCCGATCACCTGAGCCAGGGCCACATCAACGGCTTTCCGACCTACCGGCTGAAAAACACCAAGCTGAATTCCGTGCATGCACGGTTCAAGGGGTGTGTGCGCGACACGCGCGCGCAGACCTACAAGCCGGGCTCGCCCGAGTTCATTGCGCTGGAACTTTATGTTGCCTCGCGTGGAAACGGATTGAGCGTCGAAGGGCCGTCCGTCCGCAACTGACGCCATTACCGGGTCTCGGATAACCGCCGAGACCCTTTTTGCAAAGTGATATATTCACTTATGCGCATATGTTAAGAGGAGCGAGCAGGAATATGATATCGCGTCGCGATTTTCTGCAGGTCGGAATGGCAGCATCCGCGGTTGTCGGCGCCTCGGGTTTCGGCAACTGGGCGCGCCTCGCCGCACAGCAGGCGCTCACTCAGGACCAGCTTCTGGAATTCGACACGTTCGGAAACGTCTCCCTCATTCACGTCACCGACATTCATGCGCAGCTGAAACCGATCTATTTCCGGGAGCCGTCCGAAAACATCGGTGTGGGTGAAAACCGGGGTGCCGTACCGCACGTGACCGGCGCGCAGTTCCGCAAGCTTTACGGGATCGCGGACGGCAGCCCGAGCCATTATGCCCTGAGTTCAGGTGACTTCTCATCACTGGCGAAGGGGTATGGCCGGGTCGGCGGACTGGACCGTGTTGCGACCGTCATCAAGTCCATTCGCGCCGACCGTCCAGACGCGATCCTGCTGGATGGCGGAGACACCTGGCACGGCTCCTACACCTGCTACAAGACGGCGGGGCAGGACATGGTCAACGTCATGAACGCGCTGAACCCGGACGCGATGACATTCCATTGGGAATTCACGCTCGGCAGCGACCGCGTCAACGAGATTGTCGAAAACCTTCCGTTCGCAGCGCTCGGCCAGAATATTTTCGATGTCGAATGGGACGAGCCGACGGAGCTCTTTCCGCCCTACAAGATGTTCGAGCGTGGTGGCACGAAGGTCGCGGTCATCGGGCAGGCATTTCCCTATATGCCGATCGCCAATCCGGGCTGGATGTTCCCCGAATACGCCTTTGGCATCCGCGATGAAAACATGCAGGCCATGGTCGACGAAGTGCGCGCGGATGGCGCCGAATGCGTCGTTGTTCTCAGCCACAACGGGTTCGATGTCGACAAGAAGATGGCGACCGTGGTCAGCGGCATCGACGTCATCCTCTCCGGCCATACCCACGATGCACTGCCGGAACCGGTGCTGTCGGGCAAGACGATCATCGTTCCGTCCGGCTCGAACGGGAAATTCGTCAGCCGGGTCGATCTCGACATCCGCAACGGTCAGCTGATGGGCTACCGCCACAAGCTCATTCCGGTCTTCGCCGACGTCATCGAACCGGATGCGGAAGTCGCCGCGCTCATCGACGAGCAGCGAGCGCCTTATCTTGACGACCTGTCGGAAGTCATCGGCAGGACCGACAGCCTGCTGTACCGCCGGGGCAATTTCAACGGCACCTGGGACGATCTCATCTGCGATGCGCTGCTGTCCGAACGCGATGCCGAGATTGCGCTCAGTCCCGGCGTGCGTTGGGGCCCCTCGCTGATCCCGGGCCAGGAGATCACGCGCGAAGACATTTTCAACGTCACCTCGATGACCTACGGCAAGGCCTATCGCACGGAAATGACGGGTGAGTTCCTGAAAGTGGTCCTGGAAGACGTCGCGGACAACATCTTCAACCCGGACCCCTACTACCAGCAGGGCGGCGACATGGTGAGAACCGGGGGACTCGGATACAGGATCGATATCGCCCAGCCGCAGGGCAGCCGCATCTCGAACATGACGCTCCTGGAGACAGGCGAGGCTATCGACCCGTCGCGCTCATACGTGGTGGCCGGATGGGCCAGTGTGAACGAGGGCACGGAAGGGCCTCAGATCTGGGACGTCGTTGAAAATCACATTCGCAAGCTCGGTACGGTGTCAACGCGGCCGAGCAACAGCGTCGAAGTCATTGGTGCATAGTTTAGGCAGGGAGTCCTCATTGATGGACGCGAAAACCAAACCGTCCCGAAGGTCCTTTCTCAAGGGCAGCGTCGCGATTGCGGGCGCGTCGGTCGCCGGAACCGCGAGCGCGAGCGAAGCCGACCCGCTGATCACACAAGTTCAGGACTGGGCCTCGATCACAGGCGCCGGCGTGGATGAGACGCCTTATGGCATGCCGATCAGTTTCGAGAAGGACGTGGTTCGCCGCAATGTCGAATGGCTGACCGCGTCTCCGATTTCTTCCATCAACTTCACGCCGATACATGCGCTGGACGGCACGATCACGCCGCAGGGCTGTGCGTTCGAGCGCCACCACTCGGGTGCGATCGAACTGCGCAAGGAAGACTACCGGCTGATGATCAACGGCCTCGTCGACAGGCCCCTGGTGTTTCACTACGCGGATCTGGAGCGGTTCCCGCGGGAGAACCATGTCTACTTTTGCGAATGTGCCGCCAACACCGGCATGGAATGGGCGGGCGCCCAGCTGAACGGGGCCCAGTTCACGCATGGCATGATCCACAACATGGAATATACCGGCGTCCCGCTGCGCACGCTCCTGAACGAGGCGGGCCTCGCCGCAGCGGGCGACCTCAAGGACAAGTGGGTCTACGTCGAAGGCGCGGATGCATCCTCCAACGGCCGCTCGATCCCGATGGAAAAGGCCCTGGACGATGTGCTGGTGGCGTTCAAGGCCAATGGCGAGGCGCTGCGCATGGAGCACGGCTACCCGGTCCGCCTCGTGGTGCCGGGCTGGGAAGGCAACATGTGGGTGAAGTGGCTGCGCCGCATCGAAGTCACCGACATGGCGGTGGAAAGCCGCGAGGAAACCTCGAAATACACCGACGTCTACGAGGACGGCACTGCCCGGAAATGGACCTGGGTGATGGACGCGAAATCCGTCATTACCTCGCCAAGCCCGCAAATGCCGATTTCACACGGGAAGGGTCCCCTGGTCATCTCCGGGCTCGCCTGGTCCGGACACGGCAAGATCACGCGGGTCGATGTGTCAAGGGACGGGGGCATCACCTGGGAGACGGCGCGTCTTGGCAAGCAGGGTGACACCAAGGCCCTGACCCGCTTCTACCTGGACATCGACTGGGACGGCAATCCGATGCTGCTTCAGTCGCGTGCCATGGACGAGACCGGATACGTCCAGCCGACCAAGGACCAACTTCGCGAAATGCGCGGCGAGAACGCCGTCTATCACAACAATTGCATCCAGACCTGGTTCGTGGATGAAAACGGGGTCGCCGAGAATGTCGAAGTCTCTTAACCAGATCGTTCTCCCGGTTGCCGGCGGGACGGCGCTTGCGCTTTCGGCCGCGCTCCTGTTTGCCAACATGGACTACGGGCAAAAGAAGATCGGTGCGCTGGAACAACGGGTCGAACAGGTCTCCCTGCAGGCGGCATCGGCGAACCAGCGCGCTGAAGAAGAGGCGGCGGCCGTCTCGGACCTGAAGGAAAAAATCGCCGAGATCCAGGCCGCGGCGGAAGAACGCGCGGCGCTTGGCAGCGACCTTACGGAATATGCTCCGGAAAAGGACGGAAAATTCGGGCTGGGCCGGGAGGCCCGTGCCGAAGAAATCGCGGCCTGGGATGTTGACGTGCTGCCCGACGGGCGCGGCCTGCCCGAGGGCCGGGGCGATGCCTACTGGGGCGAAGAGGTCTTCGCCGAAAAATGTGCCTCCTGTCACGGGGACTTCGCCGAGGGCGTGGACAACTGGCCCGTTCTTGCCGGCGGGTTCGACACGCTCGGCGACAAGGATCCGGTTAAGACCGTCGGCTCCTACTGGCCGTATCTTTCGACTGTCTGGGACTACGTGCACCGCTCCATGCCGTTCGGCGAAGCGCAGACGCTCACCGCCGACGAGACCTATGCGATTGTCGCCTATATCCTTTATTCCAACGATCTCGTGGACGACGACTTTGAGCTGAGCCACGAGAATTTCGCCGAATTCGAAATGTACAACACGGACGGGTTCGTGATCGACGATCGTCCGGCGCTGGAATACACCAAGTGGCGGGCCGAGCCCTGCATGGAAAACTGCAAGCCGAGCGTCGAGATCACCATGCGGGCCACGTTCCTTGACGTGACGCCGGAAGATGGCGGCGAGTCGATCATGAACCACGCGAGCGCGGACGACACGCCGACCTTTGTCGCAACGGCGGCGCCTTCGGAAGAGACCGCCACCGGGGCGGCATCGCCTGCTGCCGTGTCGGCATCGCTTGATCCTGCACTGGTGGCTTCGGGCGAGAAGGTCTTCAAGAAATGCAGCGCCTGTCACGCAGTCGGTGCAGGCGCGAAGAACAAGTCCGGTCCGCACCTCAATGCGCTCATCGGCCGCCAGATGGGCTCCGTGGAGGGTTTCAGGTATTCCAAGGTGTTCGTGGCCGCGCAGGAAGAAGGCAAGGTCTGGGACGAGGCGGCTCTGGCGGAGTTCCTGGCCAAGCCGAGATCTTACATGAAAGGCACGAAAATGGCCTTCTCCGGGCTGAAGAAACAGGACGACCTCGATGCCATCACGGCCTATCTGAAGTCGGTCGGAGAGTAAGCGAAGATGCGCCTCGCCCGAAACCTTCCCGCTATTGTCTTCTGGCTGCTGTGCTCGGCCGCGCTGGCAGACGACTTCGGCGATCCTGTTGCCGGCGAGGCAGTCTTCAAGAAGTGCAAGAGCTGCCACATGGTGGGTGAGGGCGCGAAACACCGGATCGGGCCTCACCTGAACGGGATCTTCGGCCGGCAGGCCGGAACGCATGACGATTTCCGCTATTCCAAGGCCCTCGTCCGGGCCGGGACCGGCGGGCTTGAATGGCATGCCGACACGCTGGACGCGTTCCTGGAAAAGCCGCGGGCGCTTGCCAGCGGGACGCGCATGAGCTTTTCGGGTCTGAGGAAACCGGCGGACCGGCTCGACCTGATCGCCTACCTGCGCACGTTCTCCGATGACCCGGCCAACATTCCCGAGGCGGATCCGACGGCGACCCCGACAAACCACGATCTCGACCCGGCCATTCTCGCGCTCAAGGGCGATCCGGAATACGGCGAATATCTCAGCAGCGAGTGCACGACCTGCCATCAGGCAGATGGTGCGGACGACGGTATCCCGTCGATCGTGCTGTGGCCGGAAGAGGATTTCGTGGTCGCGATGCATGCCTACAAGAACAAGAAACGCGCCCATCCGGTCATGCAGATGATGGCCGGGCGGCTCAATGCGGAAGAGATAGCAGCGCTGGCAGCCTACTTTGCCGCGCTTGAACAATGACGGTGCTTTTAGGGAGGAAGAAATGACGCTGAACAGAAGACAATTTGTCGGCACGACCGCCGCAATGGCGGCCGTCCTGTCCGCTCCCATGGTCAAGGCGCAGGGCACACCGCGTGTCGTGGTCGTCGGGGGTGGTGCCGGTGGGGCCACGGCCGCACGCTACATCGCCAAGGACAGCAAGGGGGCGGTCGACGTCACCCTGATCGAACCGACACGCAAGTACTACACCTGCTTCTTTTCCAACCTTTATCTCGGCGGCTTCAAGGAAATCGAGGACATCGGCCACACCTATGGCGGTCTTGCCGCAGGTGGCGTCAACGTCGTCCATGACTGGGCGATCGGTGTCGATCGCGACGCCAGGACCGTGACCCTGGCGGGCGGCGGGTCTGTGCCTTACGACAAGCTGATCCTGAGCCCGGGTATCGACTTCGTCGAAGGGGCGGTCGAAGGCTGGGGCCTGGGTGCGCAGAACGCGATGCCGCATGCCTACAAGGCGGGCTCGCAATCGGAGCTTTTGAAGGCTCAGCTGATGGCGATGCCGGAAGGTGGAACCTTTGCCATGGTCGCGCCGCCGAACCCCTATCGCTGTCCTCCGGGACCTTATGAGCGGGTGTCGATGGTCGCGCATTTCCTGAAGCAGAACAATCCGACCGCGAAGATCATCGTCGCCGACCCGAAACCGAAATTTTCCAAGATGGCGCTCTTCCAGGAAGGCTGGGCGAACCACTATGAAGGCATGGTCGACTGGATCGGCGAAGACTTCGGCGGCGGCAACGTCTCCGTCGACCCCGGCGCCATGACGGTCACCATCGACGGCGAGGAGACGAAGGTCGACGTCTGCAATGTCATCCCGGCCATGAAGGCCGGCCGGATTGCCGATCTCGCCGGTGTTACCGATGGCAACTGGGCGCCAGTGAATGCCGCCGACATGTCGACCAAGGCCGATGCCGACATCTACGTCCTCGGCGACGCCTCGAGCCAGGGCGACATGCCGAAATCAGGATTTTCCGCGAACTCCCAGGCCAAGGTCTGTGCCAATGCCGTGCGCGGCGCACTCACGGGGTCCAAGGTCTTCCCGGCGAAATTCTCCAATACCTGCTGGTCGCTGATCGCACCCGACGATGGCGTCAAGGTCGGTGCCACCTATGAGGCAACGCCGGAGAAAATCGCCAAGGTCGACGGCTTCATTTCGCAGACCGGTGAAAGCGCGGACCTGCGCAAGGCGACCTACGAGGAATCGGAAGGCTGGTACACCGGCATCACCACGGACATGCTCGGCTAAATCTTTGCGTTCGCAGCGTCCCGGGACTGATTTCGATCAATGCCCGGGGTGCTGCCAGGTTCCAGAATTGCGTTGAAACGTGGAGGATAAGACTATGAAATCCCTTGTTCTTGTGGCCGTTTTCGGCCTCACCTTCAGCAGCGCAGCCTTGGCCGATCAGCCATTCACCTATTCCTTTGACGGGTCCTTCGAGGACGCGACTTTCGCTGTCGAAAGCGCCATCGTCGGGGAGGGGCTGGTGATCGATTCCGTCAGCCATGTCGGAGCCATGCTCAACCGGACGGCGGCCGATGTCGGCAGTGAGGAAACAATCTTCAAGAACGCCGATATCTTCCTGTTCTGCTCTGCCCTGATCTCGCGTCAGGTCATGGAGAAGGATCCGATGAACATTGTGCATTGCCCGTATGGAATATTCGTCATGGAGACGGATGAGGGCGTCACGATCGGCCACAAGGATTATCCGGACGGGTCCATGCAGGCGGTCGAGAACCTGATGCAGCAGATCGTCGCCGAGGCAATCGGCAACTGAGGCACTTCCGACGTTTTTTGCGGTCCCCGCTCACACGATTGCCGGGACCGGATGAGATGCGAGAACGTTGCCGCACTATCGCTGCGGCCGCCCTGCAATAATGGGTCGGTCTATTCGAACTCCATCTGCTCATAGACCCGGCCTGCATTCCGAGTGGCAAGTTCCTCGAACGTATCCAGATGAGCATAGGGAGACTGGTCGACATAGTAGGCGTCGGCCAGGTCGCCGCCGTCTTCGATATGCGCGCCGATCTTCTCGCGCAGGTAAAGCAGGTAGTCGCGCGTGTAGCGGCGGACCTGTGCCATGTTGGTCGGGTGGCCATGGCCCGGAATGACGTAGGTCGCGTTCAGGGCCTCGAAGCCGGTCTCCCATGTTTCCAGCCAGTCCGCGGCGATCGTGTCCTCGAAAATCGGCAGCATGCGCTCGTGAAAGGCCATGTCGCCGGCGATCACGAGGCTTTGCTCCGGCAGCCATACCTGCGTGTCCCCCGGGCCGTGTGCCGGGCCGAGGTGAAGGACTTCGATGCGGAAGTTGCCCATCTCGATGACATGCCTGTCTTCGAAAGTCTGCGTCGGCGGCGCGACGAAGGTGCCCTCAGCCTTGTCCCGGTTGTACCGTTTCATCCCCTCAAGGATCTGGTTGCCGCGTTCCTCGATTTCATGGGCGGCATCGACATGCGCCAGGATCGGGACACCTTGTTCCGACCAGTAGGAGTTGCCGAGCATCGCGTGACCCTGGCCGTTTTCGTCGATGACGAGTTTGACTGGCTGATCGGTGACTGCCCTGATTTCCTCGTGAAGCGCTTTTGCCAGAACATAGGCCGCCCCGCCATTGATCACGATGACACCATCGCCGGTCACGATGAAACTCAGATTGTTGTTGTGGCCGGAGTTTTCATAGGTCGGCGGTGCCGTCGCGCCGATGGCGGACCAGACATGCGGGATGACTTCGACCGGCTTTGAATAGAGCGCAGAGCCGGGATACTGGTCTGCAATGTCTTCGCTGGCCAGCACCGATGTGGCGAAACAAACGGAAAGGAACACGCTGGCGATACGCATCAGGACGCCTCCGGTAGAAAGCGGAAGGCGTCGCCCGTGCGCTCGACATTCCCGATCCCGCCGCCGGGAAGGTGAAAACCGGCGATTCTGAGATCGTCGGCGATGATCCGGTCCAGGAGGGCGATCCGCGTCGAGGCGGCAACCTCGGCATCCTGATCCGATCCGCTCGGCCACGCGGGCCGCATGAAGGCGACGTGGTGGTTGCCGATGGCATCCCCGATCACGAGTGCGGCCTGCGAACCGCTTCGGATTTCGAAACTCATGTGGCCGGGTGTGTGCCCGGGAGTGGAAACGGCTTGAATCCCTGGCAGGATTTCCTGATCGCCCGTGAAGAACTCGACCGTATCCTCGATGGCCTCCAGCCTGCGTCTGGCACCGACCGCCATGGCAGCGCGGGCTTCGCCGATCGTGTTGACGGTCTCCGGGTTCCACCAGTAGTCCCACTCGGCGCGGCCGATCATGTAGCTCGCATTGCTGAAGACCGGGTCATCGAACGCGTCGAGCAGGCCCCAGATGTGATCCGGATGGGCGTGGGTGAAGACCACGTGCGTGACGTCTTCGGGGGCGACACCGGCCTGCTCCAGTCCCTCCGCAAGCTCGCCGGCAGACGGTTGGAAATCCGGTCCCGATCCGACGTCGAACAGCACCGTGTTGGTGCCGTCGCGGTAGAGCGAGACATTGCAGTCCGGCATCAGCGTTTCCTGGGAAACCCCGGCTTCTTCCAGCAAGGGGAGAAGCTGGTCCTGCGGCATCGGATCGAAAATGAAGCCGCCCGGAAGCGTCAGGTGTCCGTCGCTGATGGTCGTCAGCGTTCCCTGGCCGATCGACGTCTCGGCCAGCGCAAACCGGCTGATTTGCGCGGAAAGGGGCAGGGCGGCACAACCGGACAAAAAGGCACGGCGGGACAGGGACATTGCGCTTCCTCATATAAAATTCTTATATTTGAATATGTATGAAAAAGACTGGTATCACAAGCGGAATTGAAAAGGCCGGGGTCTGCAAAGACAGACCCCGCAGCGTTGGCCAATACCAGAGAGGCCAGCGTATGCCGCTCTGACCGTGGCGCCGTGGTCCTGAAGAGATCAGGCTACCTTTGGCAATGTTGCAAGCTGACCGCCTGACAGAAGCGCGCCGCCACCCGGTGCAACTTCGGTCAGGCCGAGGCTTTGAAGGATTTTGCGGGTTGTCGCGACAGCCGCTGAAACCGTCGGCAAGCCAGAGGCGCGCTCGATCATTTCAATTGCCGGAAGAGACGGCATTTGAACGCAGGCGGACGCGACGATGGCATCGACGCCGCGCACGTCCAGCTTGCGCCACAGCTCAGCCGGAGCCGCCGGGTCCTGGGACGCGACATCCAGATTGTCCGGGATCTCGAGCGCGAGAAAATCCTGAACCTCGACGCCTTCATGCTCGATGTAATCGACGACCAGCTTCGTCAACGGCTTCATGTAGGGGCATATGATCGAGACTTTCTTTACGCCCATTTCCTTCAGGCTCTCCACCAGGGCTCCGGCGGAGTTCAGAACCGGTGTCGGACATCCGTTTGCCGCCGTTGCCTGGTGGAGCTTTTCAGATGACGTGCGGTGGTAGCCGAGACCCATGGACATGATCGCGACGAGGCAGGCATAGGCCTGGACTTCAACGGCAGCATCGGAGAGTTCGCTCGCACAGCGGAGGCTGTCGGCATCCATCGCCTCCAGTTCTTCCTTGACCACGGCCTTCATGCGCATGCGTGAGGAGTGGAACGTGAACCGGTCGGGCAGGATCGACTCTCGCGCTTTCAGCAGCGCAGGGATCTCGGTTTCCATGGTGACGTTGGAGCTCGGGACGATAAGTCCGATACGGCGAAAAAGGGAAGCTTGGGACATGAGATATCTCCTGTTTCGGGTGCCGGCGCTCAAAGCGCTGGCCCCATGACGAAATTGGGTAACCAGGTGGCCAGACCGGGAAACAGACACAGAACAAGGATGGCGATCAGCATGCATCCGACAAAGGGCAGGGAGCCCAGCAGGATCTTGCGAAGCGAGATGTCCGGCGCGATGCCGTTGATCACGTAAAGATTGAGGCCCACCGGTGGAGAGATCAGGCCGATCTCCATGTTGATGGTCAGGACAACCGCGAACCAGATCGGGTCGAACCCGGCACCTGTTATGACCGGGAGCAGGATCGGTGCCGTCATCAGGATCACGGCAACGGGCGGTAGGAAGAAGCCCGCAACGATCAGGAACACGTTGATCGCGCCGAGCAGCATCCAGCGGTTGACCTCCAGTTCGCTGATCCACGCGGCGATCGCCTGGGTGATGAACAGACTGGACAGCATGTAGGAAAACACCCCGGCGGCCGCGATGATGAACAGGATCATCACGCTTTCCTTGGTGCTGTCGCGCAGAACCGACCAGAGGGCCGAAGGCCGCACGAGCTTGTAGACGATCATCGCCACGACAAGACAGAGCAACGCGCCGACGGCTGCGGTTTCCGATGGCGTTGCGACACCGCCATACATGGCGTAGAGCACGCCGATGATGATCGCGATGAACGGCAGGACCCTCGGCATGATTTCAAACCGCTGGCGCCAGCTGTAGGTCACGCGGCCGAGGCTCGCACGCTCCCCGGAAGCCCATGTGGCATAAATCGACCAGGCCATGAAGAGCCCGACCAGCAGCAAACCGGGTACGACTCCGGCCAGGAACAGCCGGCCGATCGAAGTCTCGGTGGCAATGCCGTAGACGATCATGGTTATGGAGGGCGGGATCAGGATCCCGAGAGTTCCACCGGCAGCAATCGACCCCGTGGCGATTTCTTCGGAATAACCGCGCTTGCGCATCTCCGGAATGCCCATCTTGCCGATGGCTGCGCAGGTTGCAGGGCTCGATCCGGACATCGCCGAGAACAGGGCACAG
Organism: Roseibium sp.; assembly: GCF_965232425.1. Taxonomy (GTDB): domain Bacteria; phylum Pseudomonadota; class Alphaproteobacteria; order Rhizobiales; family Stappiaceae; genus Roseibium. The sequence continues at coordinate 261,194 of NZ_OZ246971.1, read as the reverse complement.
GCGCCAAGGTTGGAGACAACCAGACCGCCGGGCACCCGGGTCAGCCATCGCTCGAGCGCTTCGTAGAGATCGGCGCCCGCCCGGGTCGAGGCAATCGAAGCCCCCATGATGATGAACATGGGGATGGAGAGAAGCGCGAAACTGTCGAGCTTTCCAAACAGGATCTCCGGCATGAGTTCCAGCGAGCGCAGGCCGTCGAACGTGAGCAGGAACACGGCAGACACCAGCAGCAGGCCAACGGCGACGGAAATTCCGGAAAACAGGACGAAGATCGTTGCAAGCCCGATGATCGCGCCAAGTATGAGAGGATCCATCACGATGCCTCCCCGGTAGGTGCAGTGGACAGGACGTCCAGAAGATCGGCAATCAGTTGCAACAGCATCAGGCCCAGTCCCACGGGCAGCGCCAGATACGGGATCCAGAGCGGCACGGCTGTGACGGTGTCGGATGTCCAGCCGCGCGATTGCGCCAGATGCCAGAACTCGTAGCCGTAGAACAGGCAGACACCGATCACGATGATCGCGGCCGAATGGGTCACGATCTCGAGCGTCCGGCCGGCATTCGGGCTCAGCCACAGCTTCAGAAGGTCCACGTTCACGTGGCCCTTGTGTTTCTGCACGAAGGCCAGCCCGACAAGCGTGGCACCGACCATCAGGTAAACAACGACCTCGGTTTGCCAGACGGTGGACGCGTTCAGCACAAACCTGACAAAGATCATCTGGCACGTCAGCAACACCGCGCCAAGGATCATCGCAGCTGCGGTCCAGCCTGAAACTTCCGAGATCCAGCCGATGGCTTGCTGGAACACGCGCGGCTTGGCGGGGCGGGCGGGTAGGGTGGTTTCCATTGGTTTTGTCTCCGATCGTTTGCGAATGTGGACGGGCGGGGGCTGAACACCCGCGCCCGCACGGATCGTCACTCCACGGAGAGCGCCATATCGAGGAGGTCCTGTCCGTCGGGAACGCTCTCGACAAAGGATTTGTAGGAAGTTTCCTTTGCAAGGGCCTGCCAGGCAGCGAAGTCCTCGGGTGACATCTCGGCAATTTCGACGCCGGCTTCCTTGAAGACGTCGACGGAAAGCGCGTCCTGTTTCTTTGCTTCTTCCAGGTAATGGGCTTCCGCCTTGGCAGCCGCTTCCAGAAGTGCCGTCTGCTGCACCTCGGAAAGACCATCGAATGTGGTCTTGTTCATCAGTAGCGGCTGGTACAGGAACCAGAGTGCCACGTCGCCTGCGGGTGTGTAGCAGGCGACCTGTTCGAAGATGCGGTAGGAGACGAACGATGACGACGAAGTGTTCGCCGCATCGAGCACGCCGGTTTGCATCGCGCTGTAAATCTCGGACGAGGCCATGGAGGCAATGGAGGCCCCGGCACCAACCAGCATTTCTTCAAAGGACTTGCCGGCTGCCCGCGTTTGCAGGCCTTCCACATCCGCCGGCTTGGTAATGCACTTGTTCTTGCCGACAAAGCCACCTGCCAGGTAGCCGTGGACAAGCACCATGACATCGTCCTCGGCCATCTTGGCTTCAAGCGCGTCCATGAACGGCGATTTGGAGAGCCGGGACGCATGATCATGGTTCTTCACCAGACCCGGCATCAGGGTGAGATTGAAGGCCGGTTGCTGGCCACCGGCATAGCTGAGCGGAAACACGGTCATGTCGAGCTGGCCGCGGCTCAAGGGGCGGTATTGTTCGCGCGGTTTGAACAGCGACTTCGACGGAAAAATCTTGATGCTCAGGTCGACATCAGCTGCCGCAACCTCGTTGGCGACAATCTCGGCAACTGCGTGCCTGACATCCTTGGTGGACCATTGATGCGACAGCCGCAGTTCCGTTGCCTGGGTTGCTTGCGCGGATAGCAGCGCGGCTGCGGCCGCGAAAGTCAGCAGATATGTCTTCATGTCACTCTCCTCCAATGGGTACATATAAAATCTATATGTATACATATAAGAGATATAAAAATTAATAGATGTCAACATGTGTATCGACAAAGTCTGCGCTGCGGGGTAAAAGAGGTTTCAAATCAGGGGATTGAAGATGGCCCGTGTTGCTGACCAACTCATCGAGACTTTGCGAAATGACATCCGGTCCGGCGTTTTGCGTCCCGGCGATCAGCTGGAGGAAGCTGCCCTTGCAGAGCGGTTCGGCGTGTCGCGCACCCCTGTTCGTGAAGCCGTGCGTTCGCTTGTCGACAGCGGTCTGCTGGAGACGAGGCCGCGCAAGGGGGCATTGGTTCGTACGCTAACCGCCAAGGAAATTATCGATCTCTTCGAAGTCGCGGCGGAACTCGAAGGCATGGCCTGCAGACTGGCTGCCGAGCGTTTGACGGCGCAAAAGGCGGACGCGATGCAGGACAGGCTTACCGAATGCGAAGAGGCCGCCAAGGCGAACGACCCCAACGCCTATGCCAGGGCGAACCTGGCATTCCACGCCGCGATCCATCAGGCAGCGGGTAACAACCGTCTCATCGAACAGATCGAACAGCTCTCCGGGCACATCAACCCGTATCGCGCACTTCCCTACAGCATGCGCGGGCGCCTGGAAAAGTCGACCGAGGAACACACCCGGATCCTGCAGGCGATCCTTGCCAATGACGGGCTCCAGGCTGACGAACTGATGCGGGACCACATGATGCTCCAGGGCCAGCGTCTGCCGCTGATCCTGGAGGCACTTGAGGTCAGGTAGCGATTGGCGGCACCGGGCGTTTGGCTGACATCTGTACTTTTTTGCAAAGTGCGGAAACCGGGAGCTTGCAAATGGCCAAATGCGGGCAGACAAAGGCGCGAAGTGACTGACGGAAACGCGCTGAAACGTCCAGATGCCGGGCTTGCCCGGATGTCCGCTAGACTTGACCGGTTTGCCTTCCGGCTCTCTTGTCCAGTGGAATACGCATCGACGAGATGTTCAATCTCCCCCAATTCTCGACGGGCAACGCGGTTTCGGACAGGCTGTCATGCACGCGCCATGTCCTCTCATCCTTTTCCAAACGGACTGGATAGATCATTTGTTCTGTCTTTGTCGCGAAACGTACGCGCACGATTGTTTCTGCCTGAACGGCCCGCGCCATCGCGCGGAGCCGCTTGTCTTGGACGGGTTCACGTTCATTCAGGATGAACCTTGCAGCCGTCGTCTTCGTTTCCAGCCTCGTTTTGTCCGGAAGACTTTCAATCAGCTTGGCCTGCGCACGTTTGGCGGCGTTCTCAAGGCCCAGAGCGGAGACTATCGGGTTTTCTGCCGAAAGGATGAGCGCCAGCGCGGCGGCCTCGTCTCTTGCAAGACCGGTCAGCCGCGTACGGTAGTTAAATCCCAGTTCAATTCCGCCACCGTTTCCCTGATGCACGATGATCGGCAAACCGGCCTCCGTCATGGCATCCACGTCGCGGAGAATTGTCCGCGGGGCGACTTCCAGTTCCCGAGCGAGCTGAACCGAGGTTTGGCGCCCGCGATTTTGCAGAAGAAGCAGAATTTGAAGCAGGCGTGCAGCACGCATGATGTTCAACCAAACATGACAGAAGATGTCATGTTACTTCCTTTATGCCTACCTTTGCAAGGAAGGGAAGGACATGAAGACTTACGCCACATCCATCGAAATCTCGGCCACGGCCGAACGGGTTTGGTCAGCCTTGATTGACGGCCTGCAAAACGATCCGGTGCCGTTTGGCATATTGAAGATTGAGGGAAACCTCTCGTTGCACAGCCGGATCAGGCTTTGGTCGGAGATCGATCCCAAACGCGTGTTCGTGCTGCGCGTAGTTGTATTCCAGGCGCCGCGAAAGATGGTCTGGCAAGGCGGAATGCCCTTGGGGCTGTTCACCGGAACGCGGACATTCGCGCTTTCGGCGACAGGTGACACGACCACATTTGATATGCAGGAGGTCTTTGGCGGTCTCATGTCCGGGCTGATCATGAAGACCATCCCCGACCTGAATCCAAGTTTTGAAAAGTTCGCAAAGACATTGAAAGAAAAGGCAGAAAGCAATGAATGATGTTGTCTATGGTTCCGGCATCGAAGAAGATCCCTGGCTTTTGAAGACCCCGCCGTTGACCTCTGAGTTTCAGGTCTGGAAGGACGTCACGAACGACCCGCCTGCGTTGGTCGTTCAAGTGGGTAAGACAAGACTGTCCTACCAGCTTCGAGCGATCGAGGATGCCCACGCAATGCTCAAGGCCCACGGCGATTGGATGCCGCTTGGCAACGCAGACGAAGGCAAACCAACGAAACCGGGGACGCTGGAAGACTGGGCGCGTTCAGCGGCGAACCCGGTCGGCGGGTACTACGGTTTGCGCAAGGGTTACAGGGGGCGCTTTGCCAACTATGTCGGTCCAACCCTGGAGCTGCTGGGTCTGGCAGAACTCGAACACAACGCCAGAAACAATCGGATACGGGCAATCTGAGCATGGCGGTCAGCAGTCATCGGCCCTCCAGGGCAACGTAGACCGCGTTGCCGAAGTACCTCGGGGCCAAATGCCAGCACAAGCCCCGCGAACCGGAAAGGTCCAGGTAGAGCGCGTTGGAGACTGCAAGACCGTGGGTGCCATGGCCCGCTTGGCGCTCTGCTGATTGACACGATTTTGGGTCACTTGGCTTGAAAGGTGAGCAAATCGGCTGCAGCATCAAAACAAAACGTTCCAATTTCGGAATGCCGGGCAAACTCCGGGTGTTCTCAGGTTTAAAAGGTCAAGATGAACGTTCTGCCAGACAGGTTTTTGAGAGATCTTCTTACGCTCCGCTCCTTCGGTGCGAGTGGCGTGGGCAAGGGAGTGGTACGTCCGGCGTTTTCTGAACCGGACGTGGCTGCCCGAAAGTGGCTGATCAACCAGTTGGAGGCGGCGGGTCTGGCCTCACATGTGGATCCTGCGGGCAACGTCTTCGGTCTGACCGATGCTCCATCCGTGCTTTTGGGGTCTCATTCCGATACCCAACCCGAAGGGGGCTGGCTTGATGGGGCCTTGGGTGTCATCGTCGCATTGGAGGTCGCGCGCGCCGCGAAAGAGGCGGGTGGTCCGCCGGTCTCAGTTGTGAACTTCCAGGATGAAGAAGGGCGGTTCGGTGCGCTGACCGGATCCAGCATTTATTCAGGCAAGATCACACTTGCCGAGGCCGATGCATTCACGGACATGAACGGCGTCTCATTCCGCGAGGCGCGGTCTTCAGTTGCGGATCTTGCAGGGGCGTTCGTGCCACAAGACCAGTTCTCGGGTTTCATCGAACTGCATATCGAACAGGGCAGCACATTGGACGACGCGGGCGAGGCGATTGGCGTTGTCACGGATATTGTTGGATCCCGGCAAGTGCAGGTCACCCTGACAGGTCAGCAAAACCACGCTGGCACCACGCTGATGCACCAGCGAAGAGATGCGTTTCAGGCGCTGTCGGCCTTCAACGCGGCGCTGAACGACCGCCTTCGGAACATTGTGACACCGCGCACGGTCTGGACGATTGGCCGGATACAACTGCGGCCCAATGCACCCTCCATTGTGCCCGGTGAAGTGGTGTTCGACGTGCAGTGGCGCGATGTTGATGACGATCGGCTGGCCCGGATGGAAACACTTGTTCGCGATCTTGTTGCCGAGATTGCCGGTGACCAAGAAATGCAGGCTGAAATTGTGCCGATCAAGGCCCTGCAGCCGGTTCCGATGGACGCCAATTTGCGCGCGGCCTTGAGCGCCGCCGCTGAGGCGCAGGCCCCCGGCAAATGGCGCGAGATGCCATCGGGCGCGTTGCACGACGCTTCAAACATGGCGCGGGTGATGCCGTCGGCAATGTTGTTCGTTCCGTCCATAGACGGGATCAGCCACGACTTTGCCGAGGACACGCATGAGGCCGACTTGATAACCGGCCTGCGTGTGATGGCGGACGCCGTCAGCCGACTAGGGTCATGACCTCAAGCGACACTTACCTGGTTCCCTCGGAGTTGAAAAGAGCGCACAGGGCAGCGACAGTCTCGCACGGGCACTGGAAGGAGTTACCTGGAGGTCGGCCAAGATGGAAGATGTGACGCTTGATGCCTATGCCGCCGAACTGCTTGAGGCCTATGACACGGGCCGGCAGATTGCGCCAATAACCGGTCGCGATCCGGCTTTTGACGCCGAAACGGCGTATTCCATCGCCCACAGGGTCAACGCACTGCGCGAGGCCCGGGGCGAGCGGAGGGTGGGCCGCAAGATCGGTTTCACGAACCGGACGATCTGGCCGCTTTACGACGTCACGGGTCCGATGTGGGGGCCGGTTTGGGATACGACCCTGCATGATATCGGTGAAGGGCCGCACCGATTGCCGGAATTGCCCGAGCCGCGGCTTGAGCCCGAGATTGTCTTCGGCCTGAAATCCGCGCCAAGGGCCGGGATGAGCGAGACCGAGCTTGCCGGGTGCATCGACTGGGTGTCACACGGGTTTGAGGTCGTATTTTCCTCTTACCCCGGCTGGCGTTTCTCCGACGCGGACTGTACCGCCGCTTTCGGCTTGCACGGCGCGCTCTATCTCGGCCCGAGGCTGCCCCTGACGCAATCCGTTATCGAGCAACTGCCGCGCTTTCGCGTGGTGCTTGAGGGGCCGCGCGGCAAGCGGCTTACGGGCTGCGGAGCGGATGTGCTGGACGGTCCGCTCACGGCGCTGGGTCATCTCCTCGACACACTGGCAGCCGACACCGCTGCACCGCGGCTGAGTGCGGGAGAGATCGTAACCACCGGAACCCTGACCGACGCTGCGCCGGTCATGCCGGGTGACCGCTGGACCACCCGGCTCGACGGCATCGATCTGCCGGGCGCAACGATCAGCTTTGTCTAGAGCTTTTTCCGGCCAATTTGGGTCATTCGGCAAGCCGCCCGGTTATTTGCCAGCCCTGGCGGCAGCCCGTTCCCGCTGCGCGACATAGAGGCCGGAGCCGAATATCACCGCCGCCCCGACAAATGTCATCTCGTCGGGGATTTCTCCCAGGAACCAGAACGCCAGCAGCGCCGCCCAGATCAGCTTCAGGAAGTCGAAGGGCATGACGGCGGTCGGATCCGTTTCCTTCAAGGCCTGGCTCAGGCTGACCTGGGCGACCGATCCGGCGAAACCGATGAACAGCAGCCAGCCCCAGGCCCATAGGCTCGGGTCCTTCCAGACCCAAAGGGCCGGGCCGACCGAAAACACCGACAGGAAGATCCCCATCCAGGCGACGATGGCGACGCTGCTCTCCGTGCGCGACAGGCTCTTGACGATGATCAGGGCAAGCGACCACAACAGCGCCGCAGCGATGACCAGCAGGGAGCCGGTCTCCACGACGGCCAGGCCCGGACGCAGGATGATCAGCATGCCGACGAAGCCGAGGCCAATCGCGGTCCATCGTCTCAGCCGGATTTTTTCCTTGAAGATCAGAACGCTCAGGACCGAGGTAAAGATCGGGGCCGTAAAACCGAGCGCGGTGACCTTTGCGAGCGGTGTTATGGCCAATGCTGTGAAGAACAGGAACATTGCCGCTATGTTCACGACCCCGCGCAGCGCATGAAGGCCGAACCGGCTTGTCCGCATCTGCACAAAACCCGGCCCGATCAGCAGGGGCACAAGAAAGGCGAGGCCGAACAGGTTGCGAAAGAAGGCGATCTGAAAGGGATGGAGCTCGCTGGACGCGACCCGGACAGAAAAGTGCATGACCGCGAAGGCAACGGTCGAGGCACACATCATCACCACACCCCGAATGACCGGCGACTGGCTCTTCCAGGAGGCGCCGAGCCGCGCAAAGCTTCCAGGATGGAACGGGTTCACCGTTGCGTGCTTTCGTTTCGCACCTGTCGGACCTCTATCGGCTTGACCAGGACGCCGGTTTCCGGGAGCGCGGCGATCGGCCTCGCGGAGACCGCGTTGCCACGGCGTGCCTGGCGGTGCCTCGTCAACGGACCCGGTCCGACGGCACGAACCCGGAGACCATCAACGCGCCGTGCACCACGCGATTTTGTTTTCAGGAGGATATGCATTGAGCGAGGTGCCGTTCCCTAAAGACCGAGCTCAAGGTGCCTGAGAAGGCGGAACCGGGTCTTTCCCGTCTTGCCGCCGAGCGAGATCACGAAGGGCACCAGGCCGTGTTTGGTGGTGTTCACGTATCCTGCCAGAGCTTTGACACCAGGGATCGTGCCTGTCTTGTAGCGCGAACCGGCCTTGGTCCTGGGGAGCAGCTCGGCATACGGTGCAAACTCGGCCAGCACCCTGGCAAGGCCCTGGGTAGAGAAGCGGTTCTCTGTACTGATGCCCGAGCCCTCCTTGAGGTCGATGCCCTCGGTGATGCCATGCTCATCAAGGATCAGCTCCGCGACTTTTTGCGACTTTGCAAGACTGACCGGTCCGCCGAGACGGTGTGCGCCAACCTCCAGGAAGATCTGGTTGGCGACATAGTTGTTCGACCCCAGCAGCATCTGGGTCAAGATCTCCGGCAGGGCTCGGGACTGGCTGTGCACGTGGATGGGCTCGAGTCCCTCCGGGATGGTTCCGACCGATATCTCGCCTTCAACGCTGCCACCGGCTTGTTCGATAAAGACGGCGAGAAGCTCGCCGGCGTAGCGCACGCCGACGGAAGGATCTTCCTGGGCAAGGCTGATGCGGCCGCGCCCGTTTGGGCCGCGTTTGCGGAATTGGCTCACCGCCAGGGGCGTGATCGGGGTTTGCTTTTCCGCGGAGCGGACGGATTTTCCCTTTTTGACGGCGTGGATCGTGTTGAAGTTGACCGCAAGCGCCGAGTTGAGGGCGTCATACGCCCGGCCGGTGTCCTCGATGCCGGGGATGCGCAGCTCTTGAGGGTAATAACTTGCGTCAAGAACCATGCCTGCGAACGGCTCCTTGCCGGTTGCGGCGACAAGCTCGGGCGCAAGCAGCGCAAGCTCCTCGGAGACAAGGAAGGGGTCACCGCCGCCGCGCACATAGAGCATCCTGTCGCTGTCCAGGTAAAACCGGGTCTGGAACCGGTGGTCACTCCCCAGAACCTCCATCGCCAGCCATGCGGTGACGATCTTGGCGACGGACGCAGGAACGAAGGATTTACCAGCGTTTTGCGCCACCAGTTCATTGCCCTCGCCATCCAGCACCAGCACGACACCCGACGGTGCAACGCCGGCGACCTTTTCCTTGATGCCGGCCAATGCGGGCGCACAAAGAAGAACAACGGCAAGGGCGAAGGCAAGCAGGCGCATGAAGGCTCCAGTCAGCCGCTGTTCCGGCGGCCGGGTGACGAGGATACGGCCACGCAATTCAACCGGAACTTCGACTGCTTGTGAATAGGTCATGTAAATCATGCCGAAACTGAGCCGAATGTGACGAATGCGCGAATGCCCTCTTCACGTCCATCCGTCGCATGTGCTGCGTATGGAACAAATGTCGGCTTTCGGAATACGCGTAAAATCAACGCGCAACGAAACAGCCGGAAACGTTGGCCCGATCATTGGCCCGGAAACGGCGGAAATTCGGCGCAAGTCCCGCAAGCGCGAAAGCTGCTTAAAAACCAACATCAAGTAGAAATGGTCGGAGTGAGAGGATTCGAACCTCCGACCCCCTCGTCCCGAACGAGGTGCGCTACCAGGCTGCGCTACACTCCGACACTTTTACCGGGTTTCAGGATAAACCCGTCGGGAACAGCGCGACAAGGTCCCGCTGCGTGGAGGGTCGTTTAGCAAAGCTCAGCTGATCCCGCAAGCGATTTGAAAGGGATCGGACTCTTTTTTGTCGCGCCTAACAAGCCTAGGACCGGGATGGATGAGAGACGCAAAGCGGGCCTGTGAAGTGCGGAGCTATAAACCGGATTGACCCTTCTGTCATTGTGAACAGATTTGTTTTCAGGAGCTTGGGGAAAACCCGGGATGGGGTCGAAAAGATAGGCAGGTGGGAGGCTTGCGCTTCGGAAATCTCCTCGCTATACAGCGTTCCCACGGCCTTGGGGTGTAGCCAAGCGGTAAGGCAGCGGTTTTTGGTACCGCCATGCGCTGGTTCGAATCCAGCCACCCCAGCCAGTCTCCTCACAGTTCAGTAGAAGGTCGAACCGGGTGAGAGCAACGGCACGCGATGTCAGCGGCGCCGTCCGAAACCCTTTGCGCTGTTCGCGGCCGGGCGGGTGTTTGCAGCAGGCCCGTCAGACTCGTCCGGGTGCTTACGGTCAAGAACCCGTTTGCGCGAAAAGAAATTGTCCGGCGAGTCCCTGAGTTCGTCGATTTCTTCCGTCAATGCGTCGTCCGACGACTTCAGCGTTTGCGAGCGCAACTGACCGACTGCGCGCTTTCCGGAAATGAACTCGACGCCGCAGCGAAGCCCGTCTTCCCAGCGTCTCTGGCAGGTGACCTCGAAGTCTTCGAGATCGATCTGAAGCACAAACTCCTGGGGCAGCAGGTAAGCCTGCTCGAATTCCAGCTTTGCACCGCTATCGGACAGGTTGCGGACGATACAGGGGACCGATCGCAAGCCGCGATTGAAGATCAGTTTTCCCTTCTTGAGGGCACGTGACCGGCGGGCGCGCTCGTTCTGCTCGGTTTCAAGGTCGTCGGAGGGCGACTGTGCTGCGTTTTCGGTGTCGGGCATGTCTGTTTCGCTTCTCGTGTATTTTGGGATGTGCGGGACACCCACAAACATGCCGTTTCTATCAGGAAGTCCTTGTCATTCCGTGAATCCGGCCCTCAAACAGGAAAGACGCATTAGCGCCGCCGGCCGAAGGACGGCTTGCCGCCGTTCGGCGAGATTTCCGGATCACCGGATGTGTCTGCGCTATCTTCGCCTTCGTCCTCGGGTTCCTCGTGATGCGCGTGGAACGCGTCAAATCCGTTCTGCAGGGCAGCATCCGAAGGGCTGAGTGTCTGATAGCGCTTTTGCGGAACGTGGCGTCGTTCGCTCGTGAACATCACGCCGCATTTCAAACCCGTTTCCCATCTGCGCTCGCACGAGACTTCATAGTCTTCGAGATCGATGTAGAGTTCGAAGTCTTTTGGCAGAATGTAGGGTTGATCGAACTCGAGCATTGCGCCTCCGTCCGAAATGTTCCGGACCACACAGGGAATGGATCTCAGGCCGTTCTGAAAGACCATCTTGCCTTTCTTGTAGACGCGCGCCCGGCGCGCACGCGGCGTGAAATCCTCGTTGTCTTTGTTGTCCGCGTCTTGCTGCGGTGCAGGATTGACAGTCGACATGGTCATCTCGCATAGACTCGCAAATGTTCAGCCGATTTTGAATTTTAAGCCTAGTTTAAAGCTGTTTCCAAGAAGTGAATTTGAATGAATAAACAAGGGAAAGCGATATGAATCTCATTTTTTCAAGGTCACAGAGTGAGTTGTTGCAGCTTTTGGATGTAGAAATTCTGGAAAGAAACCAAAATTAACGTAAATACGTAAATTTCGAATAAAATGGTTGTACTTTTCTGCCAAATTTGTTTTACGGAATTGACTGCTTTGGAAGAATTCTTGCAAGTTTTTTCTGTATGCATTACGCTCGCGAGCATAAATATGCTGCGGTGCGGCAAAGGCCTATTTCAAGTCCGACAAGGCACGATTTCGAGGGGGACACGAGCAAATGACGTTGCGTATGCGTGTCTGGAGTATTTTAGCAAACCGAGTTTCGCACGCAACAAACACCCGCTAGTCGCGAGTGGCAGGTTCGAGGCGTTCCCCGAACAGGTGGATCAGTGGAATGCCATTGCTTGAACTGATGCACCTGTTTCCTTTATCTACCTGCCGGTAAGACTGGTGAAACCCGACCGGAACCAGCAGGTTTCGGCGTATTCGAGGCGTTGATGACAGAAGAGCAGATATCCTTATTGTGCCAGTTGGCCGTGCGGGCCGGCGAGGAAATCCTGAAAATTTATGCCGAGCCGTTCGAGGTGGAGAGCAAGGCGGACGGGTCGCCGGTGACCAAGGCCGATGCAGCCGCTGAACGGATCATTCTGGCCGGTCTCCGTGATGCCTTCCCGAACATTCCAGTGGTGGCAGAGGAGTCCGTCGAAGCAGGAAACCTGCCGACGGTAGGCGACGTTTACTTTCTTGTGGATCCACTCGACGGCACCAAGGAGTTTCTGAAGAAGAACGGGGAGTTCACGGTCAACATTGCACTGATCGACAAGGGTGTGCCTGTATTCGGCGTTGTCTCGGCACCGGCACTTGGCGAGATCTATTGGGGTGAACTGACATCCATTGCAAACGGTGAACGACGGGCCTTCAAGGCTAGAATTGCCGAAAGAAGCCTTGTCGATGTTGAACCGGTCAGGGTCCGGACACCGCCGGCGGGCGGACTGAGCGTGCTCGCAAGCCGCTCACATCTTTCGGAAGAGACCTCGGCCCTGATCGATCGTCTGAACGTTGCAGAACGGCTTTCTGTCGGATCGTCGCTGAAACTGTGCTGGGTGGCGGCGGGAAAGGCGGATCTCTACCCACGCCTCGCTCCGACAATGCAATGGGATATCGCGGCGGGAGATGCCGTCGTGCGCGCAGCGGGCGGCGCGGTGGTCCTGGCGGCGGACGGAACCGATTTTGTTTATTCGGTTCCTGCGAATGCCACAAAGGACGATCTGCTCAATCCGCATTTCATTGCCGTTACCTCGAAAGAACTGCTGCCGGAACCGACGGCGGCCTGAAGACACGCTGCCACAAAAAAGACAGGACATATCCAGATAAAGCCGGTTCGCCGGTCAGAACGGAAAAGCGAACATGAACATGCAATCTCACGGGATCACACCGGAGCGTCTCAGCAATCTGAAACGCCTTGAAGCGGAGAGCATCCACATCATCAGGGAAGTGGCAGCGGAGTTTTCAAACCCGGTGATGCTGTATTCCATCGGCAAGGATTCCGGCGTCATGCTGCATCTTGCAATGAAGGCGTTTTATCCCTCCAAGCCGCCGTTTCCACTGCTTCACGTGGATACGACGTGGAAGTTCCAGGACATGATACGGTTTCGGGACGAAACCGCAAAACAGCTTGGCCTGGACTTGCTTGTCTATACCAATCCGGAAGGTGTTCAGAAAAACATCAATCCGTTTGATCACGGCTCTTCGGTCCACACCCATATCATGAAGACCGAAGCCCTGAAGCAGGCGCTCGACAAATACGGGTTCGACGCGGCATTCGGTGGCGCGCGCCGCGACGAGGAAAAGTCCCGCGCCAAGGAGCGCGTGTTTTCGTTCCGGAATTCCAACCACGGTTGGGACCCGAAAAACCAGCGTCCTGAACTCTGGAACCTCTACAACGCGCGTGTCGCAAAAGGGGAGAGCATCCGGGCATTCCCGCTGTCCAACTGGACCGAGCTGGACATCTGGCAGTACATCCTGACGGAGAACATTCCCATGGTGCCTCTCTACCTGGCGGCGCGCCGTCCGGTGGTAGAAAGAGACGGCATGCTCATCATGGTCGATGACGAGCGCATGAAGCTGCAACCCGGTGAAATCATCCAGGAAAAAAGTGTCCGGTTCCGGACGCTCGGCTGTTATCCGCTGACGGGCGCCATTGAATCGGACGCCGACACCCTTCCGGCAATCGTTCGGGAAATGCTGATCGCCCGCACATCCGAACGGCAGGGCCGCCTGATCGACAAGGATGAAAGCGCGTCCATGGAAAAGAAAAAGCGGGAAGGGTATTTCTAAGATGACTGCAAATGTCACAGAAGCTGCAGAGGCAGCGGTCACGGACTATATCCTTGCGCAGGAATCCAAGGATCAGCTCCGGTTTCTCACATGCGGCTCGGTCGATGACGGCAAGTCGACACTGATCGGCCGTCTGCTCTACGACACCAAGCTGATCTTCGAAGACCAGCTCGCAGCGCTGGAGCGCGACTCGAAGAAACATGGCACCGTCGGCGAGGACATCGATCTTGCTCTCCTGGTCGACGGTCTGGAGGCCGAGCGCGAGCAGGGCATCACGATCGATGTCGCCTACCGGTTCTTCGCGACCGACAAGCGCAAGTTCATCGTCGCCGACACGCCCGGGCACGAACAGTATACGCGCAACATGGCGACCGGCGCCTCTACCGCCGATCTGGCGGTTCTTCTTGTAGATGCCCGTAACGGGTTGCTGGTGCAGACCCGCCGCCATGCCTTCATCGCATCGCTGCTCGGAATTCGCCACGTTGTGCTGGCCGTCAACAAGATCGATCTTGTCGACTACTCACAGCAGCGGTTCGATGAAATCCGCAAGGAATTCGAGGTCTTCGCAAACGGGTTCGACTTCGAAACCCTGGAAGCGATCCCGATGTCGGCCCGCTTCGGCGACAACGTGACGGCCAGGACCGAGAAGCTGAGCTGGTACATGGGTCCGACCCTTCTGGAGCACCTGGAAAGCGTCGAGGTTGGAGAGCATGCCCTCGAGGCACCATTCCGTTTTCCGGTGCAGTGGGTCAACCGGCCCAATCTTGATTTCCGTGGATATTCGGGAACGATTGCCAGCGGCCGCGTGTCGGTCGGGGAAGAACTCGTTGTCGCCGGACCGGCGAAAACGTCCCGCGTCAAGTCCATCATCGGCGCCTCGGGAGATGTCACGGAAGCGCGGGCGGGAGAGGCCGTCACGCTGACGCTTGAGGATGAAATCGACATCTCGCGCGGCGATCTTCTGTCTTCTGCGGCTCACCGTCCGGACGTCGCAGACCAGTTTGCCGCACATGTTATCTGGATGAGCGACGAGCCGCTGCTGCCGGGACGCCCCTACCTGTTGAAGATCGGGACGCGGACCGTGACCGCAACGGTTTCGGAGATCAAGCACAAGATCAACGTGAATACATTCGAGCACGCCGCCGGCAAAACGCTGGAGCTGAACGAGATTGCGTTCTGCAACTTCGCGCTTTCCGCAGCCGTCCCCTTTGATCCCTACGAAGCCAACCGGTCGACGGGATCCTTCATTTTGATCGACCGGATGTCCAACGCCACCGTCGGTGCCGGAATGGTCTGGTTTGCACTTCGCCGCGCCAGCAACATTCACTGGCAGGCACTGGACGTGGACAAGACCGCCCGCTCGGAGAAACTGGGCCAGAAGCCTGCCGTTCTCTGGTTTACCGGCCTGTCCGGATCGGGCAAATCCACAATCGCCTCGATCGTGGAAAAGAAGCTGCATATCGACGGAAAGCACACCTACACGCTTGATGGCGACAATGTGCGCCACGGGCTCAACAAGGATCTCGGTTTCACCGATGCGGACCGCGTGGAAAACATCCGGCGCGTGGGTGAGGTCGCGAAACTGTTCACTGATGCCGGCCTGATCACGCTCGTCTCCTTCATCTCTCCCTTTATCTCCGAGCGCCGGATGGCGCGCGACCTGTTGGGAGAAGGAGAATTCGTGGAAGTCTTTGTCGACACCCCGATCGAGGTTTGCCGTCAGCGCGATCCGAAGGGCCTTTATGAGAAGGCTGACAGGGGTGAAATCAAGAACTTCACCGGGATCGACAGCCCGTATGAGGCACCAGAGCATCCCGAAATCCACATCCGCAATGTCGACCGGGACCCCGAGGACGTGGCCGAGGAGATAATCGGTTATCTCCGTCAGAATGGCTACCTCAGCGCCTGATATCCCCGCAACGTGGGACACTCCCTCAAAGACGCGGCCTCACCAGGTGGGGCCGCGTTTTTTCTTGACGCAGGGGATGTTCGGCCAGCCGACTCCGGAAGTGGACTTTGCCGTTGCCCGTGCAGCCGAAGCGCTATAAGACCCGGGCAACAACATTCCCTCTCGGCTAAAGGGTGACGTGCGCAGATGAAAACCGTTTTGGTAACCGGTGCGGCCGGATTTATCGGATACTTCTTGTGCACGCGTCTGTTGAGAGACGGTTTCCGGGTCATCGGTCTCGATGCCATGACCGACTACTACGATGTCCGGCTGAAGGAACGCAGGCAGCAGATGCTGCTTCAGCACGAGCACTTCGAGCCCGTGAACGAACGTGTTGAAACGCCGGACCTGCTCATGTCCCTGTTTCGTACGGAAACGCCTGATTTTGTCATCCACCTGGCGGCACAGGCCGGGGTGCGTTACTCGATTGAAAACCCGCGGTCCTATTTGGAAAGCAACATTTGCGGCACATTCGAACTCCTCGAGGCAGCCAGGGCGTTTCCGCCTGAACACATGCTTCTGGCTTCGACCTCGTCTGCCTATGGCGCCAACGACGTGATGCCTTATACGGAAACCGACAAGGCTGATCATCAGGTGTCCTTCTATGCCGCGACCAAGAAGGCGACGGAGTCGATGGCGCACTCCTATGCGCATCTCTACGGTCTTCCGATCACCATGTTCCGTTTCTTCACCGTCTATGGTCCCTGGGCACGGCCCGACATGGCGCATCACAAATTCGCCAAGGCGATCCTCGAGGGACGGCCGATCGACGTCTACAATTACGGCGACATGAAACGGGACTTCACCTATGTCGAGGACCTTGTCGAGGGCATTCGCCTGCTCATGGACGCGGTTCCCGTTCGCCCCGCCGAAGGCGAGGCGGTCGCCGAGGGAGACAGCCTGTCGCCGGTAGCGCCCTGGCGCATCGTCAACATCGGCAACTCGACAAGCGTGCAGCTGACAGAGTTCATCGATGCGATCGAAGAAGCGACAAGCCGAACGGCCGAACGCAACCTCATGCCGATGCAGCCCGGCGATGTCGTTGCCACCTGGGCGAATGCCGACCTGCTGCAAAGACTGACCGGCTACACGCCGAAAACATCGGTGCGCGAGGGGATTGCGAAGTTCGTCGCCTGGTACAGGGAATACTACCAGGTCTGATCCTCAACCGGCCTCCGGCGGTGGCTGGCACACGTCCACCCAGTGCGCGTCGGTGATGTCCGCGAGGCGTTCCGGACTGATCCTGACGGCGGCGTTTGTCGCCCCGGCAGCCGGGATGACGATGTCGAACGCCTTAAGGGACACGTCGCAGTAGACCTGCAGCGGATGCGCGAGCCCGAAGGGGCAGACACCCCCAACGGGATGCCCGGTCAGCTTTTCCACGTCCTCAAGCCCGAGCATCTTTATCTTTCCGCCGAACGCCGCCTTGGCCTTCTTGTTGTCCATGCGGGCATCTCCACGTGCCACGACAAGAAAGATCTTGTCCTTCAACTGAAACGACAGCGTTTTTGCGATCTGACCGGGGGCAACGCCATGGGCCTCCGCTGCCAGGTCAACGGTTGCGCTGCTCTGATCCGTTTCGATGATCGTCAGCTCCGGCGCTGCAATCGCAAGGTGTTGACGTACGCTGGTGAGGCTCATTGGTTCCTGGCATCCCTAGTTAGTAACGAGATCGTAAAAATTGACATTATTAAGGCCTAAGAACAATCAACAGGCACGAAGACTACTTGTGAATTAAATTAAAATTCACCTGTTCGAAATTAACAAAGCGTTCATACTGAATTTAAACGAGAGTTAAACACTTGCTCCATAATGCTTATTGATAATGTGACGGAGAAATACGTGAAAGCGTCTTGAAGGCGCAATATGTCGAGGAACGCCAACATGGCCAGAGCGATGACAGCCGCCGGAGAAGTTCACAACCCCAAATTGGGCGGGCGTGAAAAGGCTGCCGTTTTGAAGGATCACGACGGGGTGGCAACCGTTCCGTTCCTGCTCGCAAAGAACCTCCTTTTCTGGGGTTCGATTTCCCTGAGCCTTTACGGCATTTACACGGCCGCAACACTTTTGTGAGCCGCTGATCCTTTCCTGAACCGTCCAACCTCGCAATCCGATATTCAGGCGCGCATGCATCAGCCCTTCCTGGACGGTGGCGTACACGCCTGCATTCCAAGCTAAAATCCGTCCGCATCCAGGCGATTGTCGCCGAAATGGTGTTGTGGTGCAAAGGTTTGCGGCAATTCATGCGGCGCGCGCTCTTGCAAGATCTCCGACACAAGGCACTCCGCCACCAGGTGCGCGATCCCAAAGGAAATCTTGTATCCGCCCGTGGCTGCAAAGATCGAGTGATGGCCCGGCAGACGGCCCACAAGGGGGTCCCGCTTGTGACAACGCGGTCTGATACCGGCCCATTCCGACAGGACCTTGCGGCCATCGAGTGCAGGACAGAATCGTGTCGCGCGTTCGACGAGTTCGGCGCTGCGCGCCGGTGATGGCGCGGCGTCGGCATAGTCCCGGTCGGCCGTGCTGCCGACGGCAATGGTGCCGTTTCCGTGCGGCACAACGTAGAGCCCGTCGCAGTAGATGGCCGGCTTGTCCTCCAGGCCATTGCCGTCCATCAGCAGGGCCTGGCCCTTTTCTCCGCGGCCGATTCGTTCGCCCGTAAGCTGTTCGATCAGGTCGAATGTGGAAAATCCGCCCGCAAGAACGACTATTTTCGCCTTTGCCGTTTCACCACTGGAAAGCTGAAGCGTCCCGGATGTCTCGTCGTAGCCTGTGACATGTGCGTTTTCGGCAAGGCGTCCGTGACGGCGAACGTATGCCGCAAGCGTGGCAAGATAGTCGCGCGGCGACATGCGTGCCGCGAGTGTCTCGTAAACGAGGCCGAAAGGGGCCGCTGATGCGTCCAGCCAGTCCGATCGGCTGCCGGCCGGTTCGACGTCATACGTGAACCCGGTCGCCTCCGGATGCCAGCGCAGCTTGCTTTCCTCGGCGCGTTCCAGGTGGTGATCCAGCTTGTCTTTCGTTGTCAGCGGCAGGATGCGGCCGCAGCGCGCGTAGCCGCAGCTCAGGCCGGTCTCTTGCTCGAGCTGCCGGATGTGGTTCTCCAGCGAAAGCAGGGCCTGGAACTGGAACTCCTTCTTCGGATTCCAGCGCGCCGGCATATGCGGCATCAGCGCGCCGAGCAGCCCGCCACTGGATCCGGCACCGACATGTGAAGCCTCCAGAACGAGCGTGCGCAGACCCTTCCTGGTCGCACGGTGCGCGATCGAAAGTCCGAAAATTCCGGCACCGGCAACCGCAATGTCGAAAGGCGCGTCGGACGGGGAAGGCATGGTCAGGCAAGGTCCCGGGATTGAAAGCGATCGACGGCTCTCTTATGAGAACAGATGGGATTTGGCAAAGAGTTTAGCGCATGCCTCAGGAGACTGGTGCGGGAAACGGCAAGACGGACATGAAGCCGAACGGGGCACCGGAGCTGGAATGGCTGGACGGCGATGTGCCGCGCGCACCCGGTTTCGGCGACACGTATTTCTCCAAGGCCGGAGGTCTTGAGGAAACCCGGCATGTGTTCATCGGCGGCAACCGGCTGCCGGAGCGCTTGCCGGGCAGAGAGCGTTTCACCATCGCCGAACTGGGCTTCGGAACCGGACTGAACCTCCTGACGACGCTTGAACTGGTGGCCGCGCTGGCAACAGCGCCAAAGCTCGTGTTCCTGTCGTTCGAGCTTTACCCGCTGTCCGCTGATCAGCTCGAACGCGCGCTGGCTGCCTTTCCGGCGCTTTCCGCAATGAGTGACGAATTGCTTTGCGCGTGGGCACCGGCCCCGGGCTGGAACCGGATGACGATTGCCGGTGCGGAGCTTCTGCTCGGCGTTGGCGATGCACGGGAAATGATAACCGATCTCGTCTTGGAAGGCGGACCCGAAGGGAGCGCTGACCCTGTCATTCCCCCGGTGGATGCCTGGTATCTCGACGGGTTCAGCCCTGCGAAGAACCCGGAGCTGTGGGACCTGGACCTTCTGGCGAAAGCTGCGGACCTGACTGCGCCGGGTGGCACCCTCGCGACCTATACCGCCGCAGGCTGGGTTCGCCGCAATCTTCAGGCCGCAGGATTCACCATCGAAAAGAAACCGGGATTTGCCGGCAAACGCGAGATGATAGTCGGGCGGAAAGACTGAGCCCGCTCACGGCTGCTCCGTCGCCGTTTCTGTGAGCCAGTCGCGAAAGGCACGCATGGCGCCGGTTTCCGCGCGCGACTTCAGCCAGGTCAGCCAGTAACTGCCTGTCACGATACCGGCCTCAAAGGGTTTGACGATCCGCCCGGTCTCAAGGTCGCGTTCGAACAGGCGAACGGGAACGAGACCGACCCCGGCACCTTGTGCGGCCGCCTCGACGATGGAGAGCGACGAATCGAACATCCAGCCGCGGCTTCTGGGCGGCGGCAGGGTCGCAGCCTGGAACCAGAGTGCCCATTCGTTCTGTCTGTAGGATCGCAGCAGGTTTTCGTGCAAGAGATCGGCCGGTTCGCTCAAGCGTTCCGCCGTCACGGGTGAACAGACCGGACAGAGCTTGGCCTCGAACAAGCAGGCGGCTTCCGTTCCATGCCAGGCGCCGTCGCCGAAACGAAGGAAGCAGTCCAGTCCGTCCTCAAGCAGGTCGGCACGATTGTTGTTCGTCTTCAGCCGGATGTCGATCTCCGGATGAAGGGTCGAAAAGGCGTCAAGCCGGGGCAGGAGCCAACCCGTGGCAAAGCTGTTGACGACCCCGACGGTCAGGACATCGCGGAAGTTTCCGTCCTCGAACCGGCTCAGCGCATCGCTCATGCGCCGGAAGGCATCGGACAGGACCGGCAGCAGTGCCTGGCCTTCATCGGTCAGCGTCACGCCACGCGATCCTCTCTTGAAGAGCGACACCCGCAGCGTTTCCTCAAGCAGTTTCACCTGGTGGCTCACGGCGGTCTGCGACACGCGAAGCTCCAGCCCCGCACGGGTGAAACTCTGCAGCCGCGCCGAGGCTTCAAACGCCCGGAGCGCATTGAGCGGTATTCTCGAAAGATCCATGAAATTATGACCAAGTTTTTCTCATGCCTGACGTTATCAATCATCATTTGCCTTATGAGAAGCGCAAGCGCAATCTCCGTCGCGCCTGATGCGGTTCGCCAGGGGGGCAGGATGCAGCGGGTGATATTTCATACTGTCTGGAGACGATCATGATTTTGAGCAATCGCAGGTTTGCCCTCCTGGGTGTTTTGTTGCCACTCCTGTCGGGTATTCCCGCCGAAGCGGCCGGTTTCGACCCGGCTCCCGTCGCAAGAGCGGTCGAGGACGTTGAAGCGCGTTTGTCCGCAAGGGTTGGGGTGGCGATCATCGACACGCAATCCGGCAGGACCTGGTCGAACAGGGGCGACGAGCGCTTTCCGCTCAACAGCACCTTCAAGGCCTTCCTGTGCGCCGCGCTTCTGGATGCGGCAGAAAAGGGAACCGCGGATTCCGATCGCCAGGTGGTGGTGCAGGAGAGCGACATCGTGTCCTATTCGCCCGTGATGGAAAAGCATATCGGCGGCAAGAAGTTCTCGATCGCGGAGCTCTGCGAGGTCACGGTCACGATCAGCGACAATGCGGCCGCGAACCTTGTGATGGCCGAGCTCGGCGGACCGGACGGTGTGACGGCCTACCTGCGGCGGATCGGTGATGACAAGACCCGTATCGACCGCTGGGAACCGGAATCGAACACCGGTATCCCGGGCGACGAAAGGGACACGACGACGCCGTGGGCAGCCGCCGATACGCTCCGCAAACTGGTTCTGGGCGATGCCCTTGACCCGCAGGCGAGGGCGACGCTCACATCGTGGCTGGAAGGCAACAAGGTTGGCAACGCGACCCTGCGCGCAGGCATTCCGAAGGGTTGGCGGATTGCCGACAAGACCGGGGCTGGGGCCAACGGTTCGCGCAACAACATTGCCGTCATCTGGCCGGAGGGCCGCGATCCGGTGGTCGTCGCAATCTACATCACCCAGACAACCGCCGCATTCCAGACGCGCAACAAGGCAATTGCCGAGATTGGCGCGGCGCTGGCTGAGAGCGTCGACTGAAGATTAGGGAAAACCATGCGCCGGGGCACGTTCCCCGGCGCGTGGCCACTATTTCATTTCCGGAACTGCCGTCAGCGGTTTGCCGCTTTCAAACCAGCTTTTCAGATTGTCGACCACGAGCTGGCCCATGGCGTTGCGGGTCGCCTGTGACGCCGAGCCGACGTGGGGCAGCAGCGTGACACGCGGCAGCTTCATCAGCCGTTCCGGCGTGCACGGTTCCTGTTCGAACACATCCAGCCCGGCACCGTAGATCGTGCCGCTTTCGAGCGTCTCGGCAAGGGCGTCTTCATCGATCACCGACCCCCGGCCGATATTGAGGACGATGCCGTTCGGGCCAAGGGCCTTCAAGACGTCGGCGTTGACCGCATGCTGAGTTTCCGCACCGCCCGGCGCCACCACCATCAGCGTGTCGCAGGCCTCCGCCAGAGAGACCAGGCTTGCGTGGTAAGGATAGTCGACGCCGGCCTGCTGCGAGCGGCCGTGATAGGCGATCTTCAGCCCGAAGCTTTCGGCGCGCTTGGCGATCGCCTTGCCGATGCGCCCGAGGCCGAAAATGCCGAGCGTGCGCCCCTGAAGCGTTGCCTGGCTGAGCGGGTAGCCGCCCTTTTTGGTCCAGTTGCCGTCCCTGAGCCAGGTTTCGGCCTGGCCGAGTTCGCGTACCGTCATGATCATCAGGCCGATGGCTGTGTCCGCCACTTCATCCGTCAGCACGTCCGGCGTGTGCGTGACCATCACCTTGGCGCGCAGACAGGCATCCGTATCCACATGGTCGTAGCCGACGCCGAAACTGGAGACGATCTCCAGGTTCGGGAATTGCGCCAGGAACGCGTCGTTGACCTCCGCCCAGGAAAGCGCCACGCCCCGGATCTTCGGGCCGATGTCCGCCAGCATCGCGTCCGGATCGTCCGCCGCATGCAGCCGGTGCACGCTAAAGGCGGCGTCCAGCTGCTCCTCGACCACGGGAAGCATGGGTTTGGTCATGAGAATGTCGGGTTTTTGCATGGGGTATCCGGCGGGAAGGAAGCTTTGAGGTGAGTGGGTTTCAGCCGCCGGACTTTACAAGAAATCGCGTCTCAGAAAAGAGGAAAAGCGCGGAGGGTGACTTCGCCCGCTGCAACCTGTCAGACTGAAGATGCATGCGACGTTGGCCGCATCGAATGCGGATGTTCTGAAGCTTATGTTATGTCATTGAGAAAATGACGCCGTTTGAACATTTCCCCCCATTGCCCCCGGCGCGCATTTCCCCTAAAAGACCCGGCAGAATTCCTAAGAATCCCGTCAGTTTTCGAAAGTGGAGAAGCGGAGCCCCATGGCGCGCCAGTTCATCTATCACATGCATGGCCTCTCCAAGGCCTATAACGACAAGAAAGTCCTCGACAACATCCATCTCTCCTTCTACCCGGACGCCAAGATCGGCATCCTGGGTCCGAACGGGGCGGGCAAGTCGACGCTTCTGAAAATCATGGCCGGCATCGACAAGGAATATTCCGGCGAGGCCTGGGCCGCCGAAGGCGCCAAGGTCGGCTACCTGCCGCAGGAGCCGCAGCTCGACAATTCCAAGACGGTCATGGAAAACATCATGGAAGGCGTTGCCCACAAGCAGGCCAAGCTCGACCGCTACAACGAGCTGATGATGGACTATTCGGACGAGACCGCCGAAGAGGCCGCCACGCTTCAGGACGAGATTGACGCCCAGGACCTGTGGAACCTGGAAAGCCAGGTCGAAATGGCGATGGAAGCGCTGCGCTGCCCGCCCTCCGACAGTGCCGTCGACAATCTCTCCGGTGGTGAGCGCCGCCGCGTCGCGCTCTGCAAGCTGCTCCTGTCCGAGCCGGATCTCCTGCTTCTCGACGAACCAACCAACCACCTGGACGCGGAAACCGTCCACTGGCTGGAACGGCATCTGCGCGAGTTCAAGGGATCGGTCCTGATCATCACCCACGACCGCTACTTCCTCGACAACGTCACCGGCTGGATCCTGGAACTCGACCGGGGCAGGGGCATTCCCTACGAGGGCAACTACTCGGTCTATCTGGAAAAGAAGACCAAGCGCATGGAGCAGGAAGGCCGCGAGAACATGGCCCGCTCCAAGGCGATCGCCCGCGAGCGCGAGTGGATGGGCATGTCGCCGAAAGGCCGTCAGACCAAGTCCAAGGCGCGTATCCGCGCCTATCAGGATCTTGTCGCGATGCAGGAGGAGCGTCAGCCGTCCATCGAGCAGATCCTCATTCCGGTCGGCGAGCGCCTCGGCGCCAACGTCATCGACCTGGAGGGCGTTTCCAAGGGCTTCGGGGACCGTCTCCTGATCGAGGATCTCTCCTTCAAGCTGCCGCGCGGCGGCATTGTCGGCGTGATCGGCCCGAACGGCGCCGGCAAGTCGACGCTCTTCAAGATGCTGACAGGCCAGGAAAAGCCGGACAGCGGCAATGTCGTCATCGGCGACAGCGTCCAGCTCGGCTATGTCGACCAGTCGCGCGATGCGCTCGACCCGGACAAGACGGTCTGGGAAGAGATTTCCGGCGGTGCCGAGGTGATCTATCTCGATGACAAGGAAATCAACTCGCGCGCCTATTGCTCGTCCTTCAACTTCAAGGGCCCGGCACAGCAGGCCAAGGTCGGCGACCTCTCCGGCGGTCAGCGCAACCGCGTGCACCTGGCGAAGGTCCTGAAGAAGGGCGCCAACGTGCTCCTGCTCGACGAACCGACCAACGACCTCGACACCGAGACGCTGGCGGCCCTGGAAGACGCGCTTGAAAACTACGCCGGCTGCGCCGTGGTCATCAGCCACGACCGCATGTTCCTCGACCGTCTGGCCACGCACATGCTCGCCTTTGAGGGCGACAGCCACGTGGAGTGGTTCGAAGGCAACTTCGAGGACTACGAAAAGGACAAGGTCCGCCGTCTCGGCGCCCACGCCGCCGACCCGCGCCGGATCAAGTACAAGCCGCTGACGCGCTGAGTGTTGCAGGCAAAACAACTTTAAGAGGCGGCCCCGGTGGCCGCCTTTTTTCGTTATGCCGGACAGCGAGAGGGAGATCCGCAAACGATGGCGTCTCCAGAATATCGCAACAGCCCGTGGCTCCCCAGTTCCGGCTCGCGCTGCGCTTGGCCGGAATGACGATAGTGGGCGTTCCGCAGAGCACCTGAAGGAACCTCATCCGGAGGCAGCGCGCAGCGCTGTCTCGAAGGATGAACCGCTTGTCCTGAGACCTCCGCCGATCCTTCGAGACGGACCTGTCGGTCCTCCTCAGGATGAGGAAGAGGCACGGTGCCCGGCTCCTTGACTATTCGTATCAAAGCTCAATCGGCCGGCACTGGTCTTGCAACGTCATCCCGGACGACCTGAGGGAGATCCGGGATCGGGGCGACAACGCCTTGGCGGGTCTTCGGGGGTGGCCTCTCCGGGGCTCTCCGGCCCCGGGTCTCACACCGTTCGCCCGGGGTGACGACGGAGCGCTTCGCACCTTTCCTGCCGGCTTCCGAGCCTTTATTTGGAGGTCTCGGCGATCTTCGGCTTCACACTGGCAAAGTTCTTCATTCGCCCTCGCCAGCGCGCTCGCGAAGCCACAGGTAAAGTGGCAGGGCCAGCGACAGGCCGACGAGCCAGACCGCCGGGACCGTGAGCCACCAGCCGCGCACACCGGTTTCGCGCGCATCGCGCCATGACCAGATCCAGAAGACGGCGCAGCAGATCAGCAGATCGGCTGCGAACCCGCTTGCCGGTTTTGTTGCGAAGATCATGGCAACAAAGAGCGGAAGGTTGATCCCGTTCTCCGCAATGAATCCGCCGAAAAAGATCCAGGGCACCAGGGTCCCGACGAAGGCGGCGGCAAGATAAAGCGATTTCATGCGGTTGGCTCTTTCTCTCTCTCTGCTGAACGTGTGTGAGAGATGCGCGAAACAGAGGCGCATCTCAATTCCCCCGGAAGGAATGGACGGTCCCGGCCGCCAGGCAACCACGGCTTTTGCTTTACGGTTGCATGAATTCAAGGGCATGCTTCAAAATGAAATCAGTTCCTTGGCGAAGGTGTTTCAAGTTCCTCAAATGCTTCAAGCCGTCTCCCGTACGCTGTCGCGCATGTATCGATACGACCCGGGCGCCCTGCGCCTCGTCAGGGGTATCCATCTGACGCTTGCGGTCGTTGCCGCCGCGCTGATCGCCGATCATGTCGGCAGCCTTGCGCAGGGCATTCCGGGTTTTGCCCTTGCGGTCATCTGCGCGTCGGCGGCCGCACATGTGCTCATGTTCACCCCGGTTTCAACCCGGCGGCGCGAGGCCGGCGAGCTGGTGCGCTTCGGGGCGGTTCTGACGGGCCTGGCCGCCACCGGTGCCCTGATCGGCGCCTTGTCCGGCAACGCTGCGCCCGTGGTGCTACAGCTGATCTGGATCGGCGTGATCGCGCTCGGTTTCGCGCTGGATGGTCTCGGGCCTTTCTGGCTGCGCGCAGGGCGCATGATCTCGATTTTCTGGCTGTTCGTGATCATGTCCAGTACCCCCCAGTCTCCGGGCCTCTGGCTGCCGCTCATGACGGTGCTCAGCGTTTTGATTGCAGTCCTGGCGCGGATTGGCCTTTGGCGGCCGTCGGCACGTCGGACCTACGAGCGCGTCGCCGCTGCCAACCGCAAGGCGATTGCCGGTTATCTTGACCATGCCGCGACCGGCCGCTCGCGGAGCGACAAGACCAGCCGGGCCGCTCTTCATGACCTTGCCGGACTGCGTGCCGAACTGGAACTCTCCGCGGAGCTGGCAGGCGCGGAAGGTGAGCTGCGCGGCCTGTCCGCGGAAGCCGTGGCGATGATGCGACTGGCGCTGGAGGTCGTGCGCAACGCCCTTGAAGCGCTCTCTGCCGACGTTCGGCGCGATCTGATCGCCAATGAAACCTACCGGTCGTCCCTGAAAGAGGTTTTGCGGCGCATTGAAACCGGTCGGGACGGATCCGATGCCACGCGGCCTGATCTGGAGTGGGCACGCGGCGCCGCCAGATTTGGCAGGCAGGACACGTTCCAGATCCTCCGGATTGCCCAGGCCTTCGACCGTTTGTGGCAGCTTGCCGGGGGAGACGAGGTGATCGAAGCCGGGGCAAAGGATGCGCCTGCCGGAGGGAAAGGGTCAGGTCTCTGGAACCGGGTTTCCTGGCGGCTCGCGGCACAGGCCAGTGTCGCGGCAGCCGTCGGCTATGGCATCGGCCACGTCTTTCAGTTGAGCCACGCCTATTGGATCACGATCACCGTCATCGTGGTTCTGTGCAGCAGCCTCGGTGCGACCATTCACAAGACGGCACAGCGGACTGCCGGGACGCTGGCCGGCTTTGTCGTGGCGATGTTGATGGAACCGCTTCTGTCGAAGGTGCCGGAATTCAGGCTGTTCCTGATCGTGGCGCTGCTGCCGCCGATCATCATCCTGTTCGAGCGCAACTACGGCATCGCCGTCGGGATCATCAGTTTCATGGTGCTGATCGGACTGGAAGCCATGACCGGCCTGCCGGTCTCTGAATTCTGGGACCGGCTTTACGACACCCTGATTGGCGCGGGTGCCGGACTGGCGGCCGCCTGGCTGCTGTTTCCAAGGCGCAGCGGCGAAGGGGTCAAGGGGCTGGCGAGCGCCTATCTGCTCTCGTGCAAGACCTTCCTGAGCGAAGCTGGAGACACGTCCGGGACGGACCGGGCCGCCTATGCGTCCTTGAAGGACAAGGCACGGGACCTGATGGGCGCTGCGCAGAATTACCGTGCGGAGCAGATCCCCTGGGCGTCGAGTGCGCGGACAAGCGGGGATCTCGATGTCCTTGTGATTGTTCTTGCCGACTACGTCATCCTCTACCGCCAGGCGCGCAATGCCATTCGAACGGAAGTGGCGCAAAACCGCCGGGAGCCTTCGGTTGGCGATCTTCTGGAACGCATGGACCAGCGCGTCCTCGAGGAGTTCGATGCCGTGCTGCAGAACCGGGCGCAGCAAACGGTGCCTGGGCTGGCGGAAGAGTGGCTGGCCGCGATGCCGGCCCCTGAAACGGCCGACATCGACCTGATGACCGACTGGGTGGCAACACTCTACTACGCCCGGAAAGTCGTACGCTGCCTGCAAGGGCTCCGGCAGGAACACATCTGGAGTGCGACGTCGGACCTGAACGCAAGTGCCCCTGAAACCTGAACCTCGGACCTGAGCCTTACCGAATATTAATTTCAAGGCCTTGATCCGGCTGCAATTGCCCGTAAAGACTGTGTTTTATGTCACAATTTCAACCGGCGCTTTGTGCAAGATTTGCGTGTCAGCAATCGGGCACCCCGCTTGGCCCGGAGGAGGAACAACACATGCAGTTTAAACGAATTCCGCGCGGCCTCACGGTCTGCGCCGGCCTGTTGGCAATGATTGCAGCCGGACCGGCAAGCGCCCAGACGGCGCAGCCGGTCAATGCCGATCCGACGCCGCCGCCAACCTACGACTTCGTCCAGCAGGCGGGCGAGATGTCCTATGACGGCACCTCCCTGACACTCTCGGATGCCAACACGGGCGTCCTGTTTTTCTCCGACAGGCCGTATCGTGTGGGCGGCCAGATCTCGAATGCCGATTTTGCGGACTACTGGAATTCCGATGACGGTTTCAAGGGGGATCCGCCCAATGCGGTTGTCTCTGTTCTGAGCGAAACCGGAAAGGCGCCTGCGCTCGTCGAACTGACTTCGGCCAGGACCGACGGGTCATCAATGGTCTACGGCGTGACGGTGTTGCGGGGCGATTTGCCGGAAACGGCAAAAGGCGTCGCGCTTTTCATTGACCGCAGCGCCCGCCAGCCTCATCACCATCACGGCCGGGCAACCGCAACTGCGCCGGGATCGGTCGGTTTCGAGCCCTATGGTCCCTATTGCTACCACTCGCCGCAGGACCCGCGCTGCCGCGCCTGGCATCATCCCTATCACCCGTATCATCCCTACTATCCGCCTTACCGTCCGTACTACCCGCCGTATGGCCCCTACTATCATCCGGGCGCCTATGCTGCCGGCGTAGCGACCGGCGCGGCGATTGCCAACGCGGCGAACCAGCCGACCTATTACTACTATCCGATCCCGACCGGACCGTTGCCGCCCAACTGCTGGATCAACTCGCAGCACACACAGATGGTGTGCACCGTGAAACTCCAGTAACCGGGGAAACATGGTTCAGGGCCCGCACAGTGCTGCGGGCCCTTTTTGCGTGGTGCAGGACAGCCTGGATCCGGCCGGCGGGAAAGATCAACACGTTTGATGCGTTGATCAATTTGATTTGCTGGTGTCCTTCGTCCGGCGGGCTTATACCAACCTCAATAAGCAAGAACCTATTCGACCGGGACATGAGAGTGTTCCGCAAGGAGCGTGTCGCAGGGCGATGTGGGGCATCGGCCAAGATGCGCAACGCGGCGGAACGCTCTCATGTCGCGGCCTCCGGTGGTTTTTTCAGGCCCGCCGGACTGCGTCGCGCCGCTTGACCGGCCAACCAGGCCGACCTGCGCACCGCTCCTTGCCGGCGAACCTGAAAAAGACCATCGAACAGGTTCTTACTTGTTGATGTTGGTATTACCCCTCGGTGTCAGAAAACAGGAGCCGACAATGACTGACCAGCCCGCACTGATGCCGGAAGAGATCCGGATTGCACGCAAGTTCAAGGTGGACGGGAAGGTTCAGGGCGTTTACCGCACGCCGTCCCCGGATGATTTTCAGACGGCGCCCGCCGAGCACCTCGAGCTGAGCTTCGAGGGGGTTCCCGGAGACCGGCACGCCGGTTTCACCCGCAAGTCCGGAGGACGGGAACCTTGGTATCCGCGCGGTACGGAAATGTGCAACGAACGGCAGGTGTCGATCCTGTCGGTCGACGAGCTTTCCGAAGTCGCAGCCAGAATGAAGATCGGGGAACTGAAAGCTGAATGGATTGGCGGTAACATTCTGGTTTCCGGAATTGCCAACCTGACTCGCATCCCGCCCCGCACCCGGCTGGTCTTCGAAGGCGGAACGGTGATCCGCGTTGACGGCGATAACGCCCCGTGCCGCTTTGCGGGTGCGGCGATTGCCGCGAATTACCCCGATCGCGAGGGGCTCGA
This sequence comes from Roseibium sp., assembly GCF_965232425.1. Classification (GTDB taxonomy): domain Bacteria; phylum Pseudomonadota; class Alphaproteobacteria; order Rhizobiales; family Stappiaceae; genus Roseibium. The sequence goes on along the minus strand of NZ_OZ246971.1, from coordinate 231,514 downwards.
CCTGCTGTTTCCGCAGGTCGCGCGGGGCCTGCGCGGCCTTGTCGGCTATGTCGAAAAACCCGGCGTGATCGAAACCGGTGAGACCGTGACGGCGCATATCCCCGAACAGTGGATTTATCCGCGGTCATGACGCTAGTCTGGCTCTGGTTCAAGACTGAAAATTACCGGAGACACGCATGCTTCCAATCCATCACATGGTCGGCAACGCGCCGCAGCCAGTTGCCCCGTTTTCCCATGCCGTCGAGGCTGACGGCTGGGTCTATGTCACCGGGCAGATGCCGACACTTCCGGACGATCCCGAGGCGCCGTTGCCGGACGGCATCGAGGCGCAGACCAGACGGGTGATGGAGAACCTCAAGCTTGTGCTGGCAGGCGTCGGCCTCGGGCTGGAACACGCGGTCTTTGCGCGCGTCTACCTGACCGAGTTCAAGCGTGACTATGCCAGGATGAACGAGACTTACAGGGCGTTCTTCCCGCCGGACAAGCTGCCGGGCCGCACCTGTGTGGGCGTCTCCGGTCTTGCCGTGGATGCCCTGGTCGAAATCGATCTGGTCGCCAAACGGCCTTAGGGTACGGACTCATAAATGAAGTCAATTTGGTTTGGATCGTTTTGACCAGCTGCGAGGAGCGAAAGCGTAGGAAATGTGGTTCATTTTCAAGCCTTTCGCGACGTGGCGGATGGCCAAAACGGCCAAATCCGGAGGACGGCAAAATGGCTTTACCTCGCAGCGTCACCGCGCTTGATCGGGCAAAAGCCCGCTCTGCGCACGCTTCCTCGCGAGATTTCGCCATTTCTGCCGCCAAATCGGCTTCATTTATGGGTCCGTACCCTAGGGTATGACGCGGATCAGCCGGACGGGTCCGGGTCGACCGAGACTTCCTTGTTGCACCCCCACTCGCTGAGAATGTCGTTCATCGTCTGGACAACAAAAAAACGGGCCGCGTCCCGGTCATAGCCTTCTTCCAGCAGTGTGTCGTACTCTGTCAGCGCGTGCCGGACGTGACTGGTGGTCGCCTGCCAGAGTGCTATCGACGGCGGCAGATGGCGCAGGTGAGCGGAAAGCGCGATGCCGAGTATCGCTTCCGCGTCGCTCATCGGGACCCTGGGTGCGAGGCTGCGCAGGGCCTTGCGCATCTCCTTCTGCCGCTTTGTGCCGCCGCTCAAGAATGGGTCTCCCTGACATCGCGGTTGGCGCTGACATCCATTTGGTCAGGCGCTGGACAGTCTCAGTTCTTCCATGCCGTCCGTGCTGGAGAGCGCGAGACCGGCAACCGTTCCGTTTGCGCGTGCGCTTTCCAGGATTTGGTCGAATGGTAGCGGCGGGGCGAAGTGGTAACCCTGTACCAGATTGCAGCGCAGGGCCGACAGCAGGTCGAGCTGTGTCCGGTCCTCGACACCTTCCACGACACAGAGCATTTCCATCGAGCGGCAAAGGTTGATGATCGACGTGATCACGCCGCTTGCGACGGGTTCGTGGATGCCGGCAACAAAACTGCGGTCGACCTTGACGCAGTCGATCGGCAGGCGGTGCAGATAACCCAGGCTCGAATAGCCTGTTCCGAAATCATCCAGTGCCAGTTTGACACCTGCACTGCGCAACGTCTGCAGGCACTCCTCGGCGGCTTCGTAGCTGCCGATGACCGAGGTTTCGGTGATTTCGAAGGTGATCAGCCTTGGATTGACGCCGTGACGTTCGATGGCGTCAAGCAGCGCATGGACGGTCACCGCCGACGTGATGTCCTGGGCGGACAGGTTGAAGGAAAGACTGAGGTCCCCGGGCAAATCCTTGATCTGCCGGACAGCCTTGTCAAACAGGGACAAGGTGAGGCGGTTGATCTGTCCGGTCCGTTCCGCAACCGCAATGAACCGATCCGGAGGGACGCTTTTCAGGACAGGACTGTGCCATCTCGCCAGGGCTTCGAACCCGACCACCGTCTTGTCGGGCAGGGAGACGACGGGCTGGAAATAGACCTGGAACTCCGCGTCCAGGTTGGCGTTCTGCAGGGCTGTTTCGATCGCCCGCTCCGACCGTATCCGCGCCTCGTGCTCTTCGGAGTAAACCGTCGTATGGCCGCGTGAGGTTGTCTTGGAATTGTAAAGCGCATAGTCGGAGCGGTCGAAAAGGGCGTGCGCGGTTTTTCCGGCGTCCGGATAAACAGCAATGCCGCAGGACGCGCCGACGGACAGCGTGAGATCTCCGATCTTGTAGGGCTCGGTGATCAGGTCGCAGATCGACTGACCCGCATTCGCCGCCTCGTTGGTGTCGCCGTGGAACAGGAAGCCGAATTCGTCACCCCCGAGCCTGCAGACCTCGACATTCTGCGAATCCAGTGCCTTGAGCCGATTGCCGACCTCCATCAGAAGCTGATCACCAAGCTGGTGCCCGTAGGTGTCGTTGATCGGCTTGAAACGGTCCAGATCGACGACGCCGACGGCAAACCTGGTTTCACTTCCCTCAACGTCCCCGATCAGCGCCTCGAGCCGGTTGAAGAAATAACGGCGATTGGGAAGGTCGGTAAGTGCATCCGTCTGGGCAAGCCGCGCATTTTCCGCATTCAGGCGTTCGGTTTCCTGCTGCTTGGCTGCAAGGTCGGACTGTGACTGCACCAGCTTGCAAAAGCCCCGGTAGCCGCTGATCAGAACCTGGAGAACGACCAGGCAGACCAGAAAGATGTTCATCGCGATTGCGAAATAGACGTCCTGATCCTGCCGGACATAGTAGACCAGATAGGGCACTGTGACGATGAACATGACCGCAAACGCGGCCTGGGGCAGGTTCATCAGGCAGAATATGCAGCCGATCACGGTGATCGCGATGAAGAGTGCCACGTGGCCGCGTTCTTCCGGACCGCCATAACCGTCGAGAGCGAGCGACCAGGTGATGTAGATGGCCGCCATCACGCTGCCCAGAATGACGGTCTGACGCATTTTCCGGATGGCGTCTTCCGGGCCCAGGGTGACATGCCTGGCGCGGATCCAGGCGACCATGCGAATGCTCGTCAGAATGAGCATCGGCACCAGAACGCCGACAGTGAGGTAGACGGGTGCCACGTCGTAATGGGTATACGCGACGGCAATCGCGTTCACCATGAGCAGCGCGTAAAGGGAGGGGATCTGGGTTTTCAGTTCGTTGTACTGCGCTTGCGCGATTTCCGGATGGCGCGGGTCTATCGACATCCATCTCAGAAAAACCCGGATTTTTTCCATCAACTCCTCCAACTGGACTGTCTCTTAACGGAAGAAGCTAAAAGAAAGGTTAGAGTACCTACTTTTAGTTTAGGCAAAAGAGTGAATTTGCTTCCGATTGTATTTTGTCAGAACTCATAAAACCAGAACTGTTTCTTGCGGCAACCTGTAAAAACCGCGCTGACTATCAATCCAAAGAGGATTGGGCATGCTTTTGCAGAGACTTTTCTGAAGTTTCAGGAATGTCAGTGGCTTACGCCAATCACTGGAATCAATTTCGGAACCCGCTGGCCGTTGAAGGTCGCAGTCCTTTTTTCTCTCTCGTCGAACGACAATTTGATAAGAGAACTATTTTTTAATGCGAAACCGGCCCTATATTGAAGCCATGGCCGACCGTACGAGAACCCGCCTCCTAAACGCACTCAAGTCATCGGGCCCGCAGACGGCTGCCGATCTTGCGGACAACCTGAACGTGACATCGGTCGCGGTGCGGCAACATCTTGACGGAATGCATGGTGAGGGACTGGTCGATTTCGAGGATGTCAAAGGCTCGGTCGGGCGTCCGAAGCGTGTCTGGGGACTGACGGCCGCCGGGCACCAGCAATTTCCCGACAGCCACTCGACCCTGATTGTCGGGCTGCTGGAAGGGCTGTCGGATCTCTATGGCGAAGACGGCCTGGAAAACCTGATTGCGCATCGCGAAGCGAAAACGGGCCAGCTTTACAAGACGGCCATGAGCGGTGCGCAAGACTTGCACGGCCGGGTCGAGATGCTGGCGGATCTGCGCAGCCGGGAAGGCTACATGGCGGAGGTCATCCGCGAGGACGGCGCTTTCCTTCTGGTGGAAAACCATTGTTCGATCTGCGCCGCGGCGACGGCCTGCCAGGGATTTTGCCGCTCGGAGCTCACGCTCTTCAAGGACGTCCTCGGCCCGGAGGCCAAGGTTGAGCGCATTGAGCATCTCTTGTCCGGCGACCGCCGCTGCATGTACAGGATAACACCTTGCGAACGCGCTGATACCGGCAAGTAGACCGCTGGGGAAACATCCCGTTGAGCGGTGATGTGACCCGGTCGGGGATTGACCGGATCCCGGTACACATTGTCACCCCGGGCATTGCCGGTTTTGGAAGACCATTCAGGAGTACGTGGCGTGGCTTTTGCCAGACCGATTTTTGCCGGCTTGATCGAGCGTTACTTCCGTCCGTTTGAAACGCACTTGAAGCCGCTGGAACTGCCGGTCACCCCGATGCCCGACAAAGGCCCGTTGAGACTGGTCTGGCATTTCGCAAGGATGTTCCGCAGGCAACTCGTCATTGTCTCGATCCTGGCAATGATCTCGTCGCTGCTCGGACTTCTGGGGATCTGGGCGATTGCGTTTGTCGTTGACGGCGTGACAGCCGAAGGTGCACGTGCGTTTCTTCTCGGAAACATGTGGATCCTGGCCGGTTTCTTCGTCCTGTTCGTCATCGTCAGCCCGCTGGTGTTCCTGTTGCGGCAGACATTCGCCTTTCAGACCGTCCGCATTCTCCTGCCTGCCGCCATGCGCTGGCAGGCGCACAAGGCCGTCGAGATGCAGGATCTCGCCTTCTTCGAGGACACGTTCGCAGGGCAGGTCGCCTCGCGCATTGCCCAGGTGACAATGTCGGTCCATCGCCAGATGATGCTGGCAATCGAAACGATCCCCTTTCTGATCATCCAGTTCGGCGGGTCGTTCCTGTTGCTGCTTGCACTCGCCTGGCCGCTTGCGGTCCCGGTCTTTTTCTGGATCGCCGCAAATGTTCTGGTCGCCTGGCTGGCAATCCCGACCTACATGCAGCGCTCCGCCAAGGTCGCCGCTGCCAACTCCCGGGCGACCGGCGCGATGACCGATGTCTATTCCAACATCGCGATGGTGAAGCTGTTTGCCGCAGAAGACTCCGAGGCCGGTGCGATCCGCAAGGTGATCGGCGAAACGATCGATACCAGGCACAGTGAAAACCGGTCCTATATCCTGACCGACAGCAGCGTCTATTTCCTCAACGTGCTCCTGATGCTGGCGGTTGCCGTGATCGGCTTCTGGGGGCTTGTCGGGAACTGGGTCACGCTCGGCGACTTCGTGGCCGGGCTGACGGTAACAAGGTCACTGTCGGCCGCCTCTTCCAACTTCATCAGCGTCGGACAGTCCATCACCAGCACGCTCGGCACGATCAAGGATGCGATGCCGATCATGACCAGCAGGCCCGAGATCAAGGACCATGCGGGCGCCGGGGACCTGACCGTGACACAGGGGCAGATCCGCTTCGATGCGGTCTCGTTTGCCTATCAGAAGGACCGCAAGCCGGTTCTGGAGAACTTCGACCTGACCATCGCCCCGGGAGAGCGCGTCGGTCTGGTCGGTCTTTCAGGCGCTGGCAAGTCGACGGTGATTGCGCTGCTCATGCGCCTGAGGGACGTGTCGCAAGGCAGCATCGCGATCGATGACCAGGATATCAGGGACGTGACGCAGGAATCGCTGCGCCGGCAGATCGGGGTCGTCACCCAGGACATCTCGCTGCTCAACAGGTCGATCCGCGACAACATTCGCTACGGCAAACCCGCCGCGAGCGATGCTGAAGTGATGGCCGCCGCACGTGCATCCGAGGCCGAGGCCTTCATTTCCGAGCAGAGGGACAGCAAGGAACGGGTCGGGCTGGACGCGCATGTCGGTGACAGGGGTGTCAAGCTGTCCGGCGGGCAGCGGCAACGGATCACCATCGCCAGAGTGCTCCTCAAGGACGCACCGATCCTGATCCTCGATGAGGCAACATCCGCGCTCGACAGCGAGGCGGAACTCGCCATCCAGCAGAACCTGGCTCAGATGATGGAAGGAAGGACCACGCTCGCGGTGGCCCACAGGTTGTCGACCATCGCGGCAATGGACAGGCTCGTCGTCATGGACGGTGGCCGCATCATTGAAGAGGGAACGCACCGCGATCTCCTGGCACGCGGCGGTCTCTACGCCACCTTGTGGGAACGCCAGTCGGGCGGCTTCCTGGCACACGCTGCCGAATAGGCGCCCGGGTGCGGGGTCGGGCCGCCAAATCGGCGTCATTTATGGGTCCGTACCCTAGTCCTTTTTTCGCCTCAGGATGACCTTGAGATGCCACTGCTCAAGGGCATAGGCCGTCGTTTTCTCGCGATAGAGATCCTCAAGGCGGCCGAAGAATTCGTTCTCCAGCGGCGCCGTATCCCTGCCGTCGCCGACCGTTGCTTCGAACAGGCCTGCACGCAACGAGCTTGCCGCAAAGGCTTTGGTGTAGCCGGCATATTTTCTGGCGTAGTCCGCAGGATCATTCACAGAGGACACAAAGACATCACCGCCACCCGCAACACCGGCAACGTCGATCGTATCGACCTCATAGAGGTCGGCAAGACCCGACCCCTCTTCGAAGGGTTGCCGCGCTTCCTGCGCGGTCAGGAACCAGAGCCCGAAAACGAAATTGTCTGCGGCGCTACGGTCAAGCAGGCCTTCTTCGGCCATGGATGCGGTCACGGCCTGCATCGCACGGTAGATCCCGCGCCCGGATGCGGCCGTGCCGTTGATTTCACCGGCTTCCGGAACGGCGCCGATGGTCGATACGAACAGGTACCCGCCCGGCTGAAGCTCTTCTGAGCGCAGGCGCAGGAACCGGATCCAGTCGTCCTTTGCCTTTTGCCACATCACCTGCCTTGCGTCGCCGGTCAGGTCGGCAAACCAGACGGTGTCGGGGGCGTGAAGGCTGACGGTCGACCTGAGCCAGTGACTTGCGAAGAAACAGGTGCCCAGGGAGACGGAGCGATCGGCGACCATGCGGTCATAGAACGAGCCGACGGCGGCTGAAACCAAGGGAGGATGCGGGCGGTTCAGGTAACCGCTCTTTCCCGCGACCAGGTTCATGAGCGTGTTCCAGTCGTTGCCATGCTGGTCTGCATGACAGACGGAAACGGATTTCAGGGCAGTCTCACGGCTCCAGGCGTCGAGAGCGGGCCGCACCGTCTCGACGGCGCTTTGTCCGGGACCGCACCCGTAATCGGTCATGTTCAGGTCATGCGGAAGGTTCGCGACGCGCCGCGCAAGGTCCGCGATGATCTCCGAGTTTCCGAGCGCATGTTCCTTCTGAGCCCGCGAGTTGGCGTCATAGTCGACCATCCCCTCCGTCGATGGCGATGTTCCCTCGTCCGCTGACATGTCGGTCCCCCCTCAAAAAAGCTGTTCTACGGCAATCGCCGTCGGAACCCGTATAGGATCGCCCACTTTGATGGCGGCGTGAAGACCTGATTCGATCGTCGTGAACCTGCAGCCGGATCAGCGCTGGCTCACGCTGTTCTGCCACGCGGTGCCGCGGACAAGGTGAATTCCTCATCCGGCGTGGTCGGCGGAAGCGGGACAGAGAGTGCGCAGCATGTGGAGGACGCTCGTAACTTGCCGACTTTGGTCAACGCCGTGTTGATTTTACAAAATCCGGCAGACAATAATCACCGATGGACAAGCGAGAACGCGCAGAACTCTTCCGTGAACGGCTTTCGGATGCCATCCGCAGCCGTGACATGAACCGCAGCGACCTGGCGCGCGGCGCAAACCTTGACCGCTCGACCGTCTCGCAACTCCTGTCCGAGGAGGCCCCGCGCCTGCCGAACGGCCAGGCGCTGGCATCGATTTCCACGGCGCTTGGGGTGTCCGCGGACTGGCTCCTCGGTCTGTCGACACATCGCGGGGCTGCGGCGGAGATCCTTGATCAGGCGGTTCAGATCGCCGAAACCGACCGGCATCCGGTCGATGAACACCTTCTGGCCTGGTACCGCGACGCCGTCGGGGCGAAGATCCGGCACGTTCCGGCAAATCTGCCTGATGTTCTGAAAACGGATGCGGTGCTGGCCTATGAATATGCCGGCGAGACGCTCCGGACCGCGGACCAGGCCATCACCGGCACACGCGACCAGAGAGCACTGCTCGGACGCGCTGAATCGGACATGGAAATCGCGCTTTCCAAGGAAGCCCTTGAGGCGTTTGCGCGCGGCGAGGGACTTTGGTCCGGTCTTTCTCCCGACGAACGCAGGGAACAGCTGGAGGTCATGGGAAAGAGCCTCTCCGATCTCTATCCCTCCCTGCGCCTGCACCTGTTCGGTGCAACGGACCGGTATTCGTCGCCCTTCACTGTTTTCGGCCAGAAATGGGCGGCCCTCTATCTGGGGCAGCGCTACCTCGCCTTTTCCAACACGCGCCACATTCAGCTCTTCGCCAGCCATTTCGACGATCTCGTGCGACATGCCGTCGTCAGGTCGCACGAGGCCGGGGCATTCGTGTCGCGGCTCGCGGAAGATGTCTGAGAGGGCCGGGCACCGTCTTTCCTGAACCAGTTGCAGGCATGACCGGGCGCAAGGATCAGCGGTCGTAGCCTTCCGGAGTGCAGTTTTCCGACGGTTTCAAAAGGGAAATACCGGGAATTGACGCGAGGCATGGACGGACAACTCTCTTGAATCCCTGACGTGCAATTGCCAAATCCTGCACTTGATGGTCGATTTTTCTTGACAAATGAAAACCTTTGTGTACATATGTAAACATATTGAGACAAACGAAGACGATTGGTGACGTCTATGCCGAAGAGTATTCCGATCAGCGTCAGGCTCAGTGATGACGATGTGGCCTTTCTCGCGGGCTATGAGGTTCAGGGCGCTCGAACTCCGAGCGACAAGATGCGCGAAATCCTGAAAGCGGCCCGCGAACGAGAGGAAGGCGTTCAGGACGTCGCCGCGTGCGAAGACCTGCTTCGCTCGATGGTGCGGCCTGCGGAAAGGGGCTTGCGGCAATTGCAGAGGGAAACCGGGATAAGGTCCGACCTTGTCATGAAACTGTATGAACGATTGCCCGAAATGCTCGCGGAACTGATTGCGTCGGCCCCCGGGCCTGAGCAAGGCGAGCAGGATCTGGTAAAATTCGAAGCCGCCTTGTCTGCGGAACTGTTTTCGGTGATCGAGGAGATTTTCGACCTCGGACTGACAACACCGAGCCGGACGTATGATCCGGCGCTGATGGACAAGCGGCTGGAGCCGATCCTGGAGGTCGCCCGACTGCTGGATCAGAGGCGCGCGGCGAGGGACTGATAGTTGCCCGGCAGCAAATTCATGGCGCCGGGGATTGGAGAATGGGGCTGATGAGGCCGGCCGGCGATTGCCGTATGCATCGCAATGCGTGATGCCCCGGATGTATTTGTTTTTGACTTACGGACGAAGATGAACGGAAAGGAAGGAAAAAAATGGCAGAAGGTCTTGTAGCGCGCGTAACGCGTCTGGTTTCCGGCGGTGTGAACCAGTTGGTGGACTCCATTGAAAACACTTCCCCCGAAACCGTCATGGCGGAGGCGATCCGCGAAGTCGACCGGGCTGTCGACCAGGTTCGTGATGAACTGGCCGGTGTGCTTGCGAACAAGCATCTTGCGAACACGCGGCTTGGGGAGACGACCTCGCGTCACGAAGAACTCCAGGGTCAGATCGCCCTGGCGGTGAAAGAGGGGCGCGACGATCTCGCCGAAGCAGCGATTGCGCGGCAGCTCGATCTGGAAGTCCAGATCCCCGTCCTGGAATCCGCCGTTGCGGAAGCCAGCCGCGAGGAAAAGGAATTGGAGGGCTACATAGGTGCGCTCCAGGCCCGCAAGCGGGAAATGGAAGCCGAGCTCGACAACTTCCGCCGTGCCCAGCAGCAAAGTGCGACGGACGGTGCAGCATCGGGTGCAGCCGCACCCAAGGACAGTGTCGAGGGCAAGACACGCAAGGCGGAAGAAGCCTTCGACCGTGTCATGCAGAGTGCGACCGGCCTGCCGGGGACGCAAACGGCCGACAGGGCCGATGCAACCAAACTTGCGGAGCTTGAGGACCTTGCCCGCAAGAACAGGGTTTCCGAACGCCTTGCAGCATTGAAGGCGTCGGCGAAAGACGGTTGAACATGTTCGAGTTCATCCTAGCCGGGCCGAACACGCCTTTCGCGGTCGCTCTTGGCCTGATGATTGCGATCGCGCTCGCCGAAGGTGTGGGCACGCTCATGGGACTGGGTCTGTCGAGCATGATCGACAGCCTGCTTCCGGAAGTGGACCTGCCGGATGTGGATCTCCCCGAAATCGACGCGCCGGAATTCGACGCGGACATCCAGGGAGGCGCACTGCCGGGAAATCTTGAAACGGTTGCAGCGGGAACGGAAATTTCCGGGCCGGGACAAGGGCTCTTCAGCCAGATCCTTGGCTGGCTCTGTTTCGGGCGGGTGCCCGCACTGATCATCCTGGTGATCTTTCTCACCGGATTTGGCCTCGTCGGTTATGTGCTGCAGGGCCTTGTGCAATCGGTGACCGGTTTCCTCCTGCCGGGTATCCTGGCATCTGCCGGGGCGTTCGCGGGGGCGCTGCCCTTCACACGGGTGACGGCGCTGGGGCTGTCACGGGTCATGCCCAAGGACGAGAGCGATGCCGTCTCGCGGCAGACATTCGTCGGCAAGCCCGCCGTCATCGTTCAGGGCCACGCCAGGCCGGGACTGCCTGCACAGGCGCGTCTCAGTGATCCGACCGGACAATCTCACTACGTTCTGGTCGAGCCGGACGTGGAGGGCGAGGTGCTTGAGCAGGGGACGGACATCATCATCGTCCGTCAGCAGGGCCCGCATTTCACCGCGATCAGGAACACGAACGCGACTTTGACCGGCGCTGACGGCTGACGCCCGCGCCGGGCTCATGAATTTCATCAAAAGAAAAAGGGAGTTGTAAGTTATGGACCAACTCATAAGCATTTTGATTCTCGTCGGCATCGGCTTTGTGGCCCTGCTGGCAATCGGTTTGATCATTTCCAGGCTCTACCGCCGGTCTTCAAAAGAAGTCTCCTTCGTACGGACCGGTTTCGGTGGCCAGCGCGTGATCATGAATGGCGGAACGCTCGTGCTGCCGGTGCTGCACGATGTCATTCCCGTCAACATGAACACGCTGCGCCTCGAGGTGCGCCGTTCCAACGACCAGGCCCTGATCACCAGGGATCGCATGCGCGTCGACGTTCTGGCGGAATTCTACGTCCGCGTTCAGCCGACCATCGAATCCATTGCCAACGCCGCACAGACACTGGGTCAGCGGACCATGAAACCCGAAGCCCTGCGCGAACTGGTCGAAGGCAAGTTCGTTGACGCCCTGCGCGCCGTTGCCGCTGAAATGGCAATGGAAGAGCTGCACGAGCAGCGCGTGAACTTCGTTCAGAAGGTGCAGGCTGCCGTTTCCGAAGACATTCTGAAAAACGGTCTCGAACTGGAATCCGTGTCGCTCACCGGCCTCGACCAGACCAACCGGGAATACTTCAACCCGGAAAATGCCTTCGACGCCGAAGGTCTGACCAAGCTGACCCAGGAAATCGAGGAGCGCCGCAAGAAGCGCAACGACATCGAACAGGAGACGGAAGTCCTGATTCAGCGCAAGAATCTCGAGGCGGAGCAGGAGCGTCTGCAGATCAGCCGCGAGGAAGAATTCGCCAAGCTCGAACAGCAGCGCGAAATCGAGATCCGCAGGGCCGAGCAGTCCTCGCTGATCGCCAAGCAGCAGGCCGAGCGCGAGCGCGAAGCCGAAGAAGCCAAGATCCTTGCAAGCCAGAAGGTCAAGGAAAAGGACATTGAATCCAACCAGGCTGTCACCGAGCGCCAGATCGCGATGGACCAGCAGGTCCGCGAGCGCGAGATCTCCAAGGAGCGGACCGTCGAGGCAGCCAATGTCGACAAGCAGAAGCTGATCGAACTGGCGGAGCAGGATCGCGACATTGCCGTTGCCGCCAAGTCGCGTGAAAAGTCCGAGGCGGAGGCCGAGGCAGACGAGGCAAGGGCCATTGCGGCGCGTGCGGCCGAACAGGTCGCGACCGCGCGGGAAACCGAGGTGGCAGAGCGTGACAAGCAGATCGAACTGATCGAAGCCCGCAAGGCTGCCGAAATGGACGCGGTCGCGGTCACCGTCGGTGCGGAAGCCCAGAAACAGGCGGCTGCCGATCATGCCGAGGCCGTTCGTATATCGGCGGAAGCGGAAGCCGCGAAGCTTCGCATCGAAGCGCAGGGTTCCGCGGAAGCCGACAAGCTCCGGGCGGAAGCCGAGAAGGCTCTCTACGAGGTGGAAGCCGCCGGTCAGCGCGCGATCAACGAAGCGGCCAATCTGTTGTCGCCGGATCAGATCGCGATGCAGGTTCGTGTCAAGCTTCTGGAGCAGCTGCCTGAGATCATTGCGGAAAGCGTCAGGCCGATGGAGCAGATCGACGGCATCAAGATCATCCAGGTCGATGGCATGACCGGAGGCGCCGGTGGTGCCGCCGGCAGTGCCGGGCCGAACGGAGGCGGCGGTGGAAACCTCGCCGATCAGATGGTCTCGTCTGCACTGAAGTACCGCTCCCAGGCTCCGCTTCTGGATGCCATGATGAAGGAAGTCGGTCTGGACGGGTCCGGTTTGTCCGGGCTGACCAATGGCCTTTCCGAGGCACCCGCCAAGGAAATTGACCCGGTCGAAACCGGCCCTGTTGAAGCTTTGCCGGACGGGTCGATTGATACGGCCGCGGCGGACCCGGCCATTAAGGCGGCAGCGGATAAAGCTCCCAAGCCGCCCAAGCCGGAAAGCGCAGATCCTGCTGCCTGATCGGTGGAAGTGAGACATGTCCCGGCGCCTGTTGGTGCCGGGATATCGGTACGGTCAGGCCGGAACCGGACCGCGCCCCTGAGGCCTTGATCCTCTGGGGTAGTCGGTTTCCGGCGGGATGAAATCTGGTGGAACGGGATGGACTACGAAAACAAGGAAGACCAATTCCACAAGCGCGGGAACCTGTTTCTCGAGATCTCTGCGATCATGATTTTCGTACTGCTGATCCTGTTTGCCGGGGTCGTCTATCACTTCTACACCGAGGTGAACCGGCTTTACGACGACAAGCAGGAGCTTCTCTCCAGGATTGAGGCGTTTGAGCAGCGTCCGATAAACCTCGGGATCAACCAGGACTTCAACCGGTTGCGGAAAGAGCAAATCGCTCTTCGCAGGCAAGTCACGAAGCTGGAAGCAGAGGCCAGGGATTCGAATGCAGCGAATGCAGACATTCCGAATAACGAAATCGAGGACCTTCAGGCGCGCGTCGGCGAACTCGAAAAGCTGGCCGAAGCAGGAAGCCTTCATGCCAATCCGGGGAATGGGGTTGTTGTCTCAAAGGGAAAGAGGCGAAAGGTCATAAACGACATTCAGGTCGATCTCGCCTCCTGTTCGGAGAAGATGATGTACGTGTACTGCGACATCTCTTTGGAGGCTTTGGGAGATGCGGGCCGCAGGGTGGAAATCTCGAACCAGAGCACCCTCCTGGAGGACGAAGACGGCATCACTTATCCGATTTCCTCCTTTTCACTCGGGACCGGAAGCAAGAACGAGGTGCGCCACAAGGCCACGGTGTTCGTGAGCAAGACCCGGCCGGTCAAGCTGCGGTTCCGGTTCTTCGAGCCGGCGGTCGGAACACAGTCATTTTCACTCGCTCAGTTCCAAATAGACGGAACCGGCGTTCCGTTCGAAGAGGTCCGTGTGGAGAGGTGAAAGCGTGTCGGCCGGGAGCCTGTCGGCTGATCGCAAGGCAATTCTGTCCTGGCGGCACAATGGTTTGTACAAGGAAAGTCTTCGTATCATGAGCATTTCGGGAATTGCGAAACGGACCGCATTTCTTTCTTTTGTCTTTTGCTTCGTGTTGCCGGTGCCGCTGGCGCTGTCCGCACCTGAAGTCACGACAAAGAACAACTATTTTTACGTGCCAGGTGCTACCGAGCTGGAAATCACGAAAAATCTGGAGCATCACGCCCGAAAGGATGCGAACTGGGGCAACTTCTTCTGGGCGAAAAACATCTGGTCGACCAACTGGCACATATGGTGGCGGGAAACGGAGAAAGGATGTGTCCTCAGCAGGGTTGATTCATCCGTCGAGTTCGAAAACTGGATACCGCGCTGGCGGCATAAATCCGAGGCCACTCCGGAAATGCGCGCGCGTCTGAGGCGCACGAGCGCGGCAATCGATCTGTACAGGGAACAGATCATGTCCAGTGGCGTGAGTTCCGTCACTGAAATCGGTCAACTTTACACGCGGTTTCCAGCGTTCAAGACCTGTGAAGAGCTGAAAGATGCATTCCACAAACAGGCAACCCGGATATCACAGCTTTATCGCGACAGCGCTGCGGCAATCGCGAAGCGAACCGGAAACGGGACCCGGCTCTTCCCGGACCTCAACGAGCCGGCGGGACCGGAGACACCGGTCCCCGGAAGCCCGGATCTCGAACTGGACGGCTGGTGTCAGATCTCGGACGACAGGGAGACGGTCGAGACACTGATGTGCCGTTACGACCGGTCCTGTGAACCGGACACCGCGCGCTGCAGAATTGATTTCAGCTGGCCGGAGGAACGGGTCCAGGTCCAGTATTTCGACGGCGGACCGGTGCGGTGGAACGACGAACTTGCCGACTTTGCATTTATCAACAAGGCACCCTGTGTTCGCAGAGTGTCTGACAGCCGGATCCTCTGTTTTTCCGAGGCGGAACCGAAGCAACGCTGGTTCTATCACCTGCCTTGAGCGGCCGCCGGTTTGGCGGGGCCGCACCAGGGTCCGGGTCAGTGATGCGACCGGTGGTGGTTGAGCATTCTCGCCGCATCGAGTGACTTTGACGGCTGGAAGCTTTCCGGCTCCGCCATCGCCCAGAATGCCGAGTAGCCGGGGATGTCGTGCACGTCGTCCAGAAGGGCGCCTTTTTTCAACCAGGTGAAGGCGGCATTCGCGGACATGACTTCACGCGGTCCGCCGCGCAGGAAGAAGTGTTCCGGCTTGAACTCGCTCGGGTGATCGAGGCCCGCGGCCGCAGTAAAGGCCATGAGGGACTTCAGCGTGTTCCGGTGAAAATTCGTGACCCGCTCGGCCTTGTCCGGAACCACGAGCGCCTGCTGGCGTTTCGGATCCTGCGTGGCGACACCGGTCGGGCAGCGGTTGGTGTGGCAGCTTTGCGACTGGATACAGCCGACCGCGAACATGAACCCGCGCGCGGAATTCACCCAGTCAGCGCCGAGGCACATGGTCCCCGAAATGTCGAAAGCGCTGATCAGCTTGCCGCTGGCGCCCAGTTTGATGTCGTCGCGTATGCCCGTGGCCACAAGGCTGTTGTGAACGAAAAGAAGCCCTTGCAGGAGCGGGGTTCCGAGCCGGTTCGCAAACTCGATCGGGGCCGCGCCGGTACCGCCCTCCGCGCCGTCCACGACGATGAAGTCCGGTTTGATCCCGGTCTTCAGCATCGCCTTGACGATTGCCATGAATTCCCAACGGTGGCCGATGCAGAGCTTGAAACCGACGGGTTTTCCGCCGGACAGGTCGCGCAGCGTCTTGATGAACTCCAGAAGCTCGATCGGCGTTGAGAATGCGGAATGGGACGCCGGCGAGATGCAGTCCTCGCCGATGGGAACACCGCGCGCCTCGGCGATTTCCTCCGTCACCTTGGCACCGGGCAGCACGCCGCCATGTCCGGGTTTCGCGCCCTGGCTCATCTTGATTTCGATCATCTTGATCTGGGGATCGGCCGCCTGCGCCTTGAACTTCTCCGGATCGAATTTTCCCTCCGGCGTGCGGCAGCCGAAGTAACCGCTGCCGAGTTCCCAGACGAGATCGCCGCCGCCTTCGCGGTGGTATCGCGACACGCTGCCTTCACCGGTGTCATGATAGAAATGCCCGGCCTTCGCACCCTTGTTCAGTGCGAGGATGGCATTGCCGGACAGTGAACCGAAACTCATCGCCGAGATATTGTAGAGCGATGCGGAGTAGGGCTGCTTGCAGTCCGGACCGCCGATTGTCACGCGCAGTTCTTCGTGGTTCTCGTGCTTGGGCGTGATGGAGTGATTCACCCAGCCGTAATGGTCGTTGTAAACATCGAGTTCGGTCCCGAAAGGCAGGACGTCCTCAATGTTCTTTGCGCGGTCGTAGACCATCGAACGGCGTTCGCGTGAAAACGGTTTTCCGTCCTGGTTGCTTTCAAAGAAATACTGTCTGAGTTCCGGTCTGATGGCTTCGAAAATATACCGGAAATGGCCGGAAACCGGATAGTTCCTGAGAACCGCATGCTTGGTCTGCCGCAGGTCGTAGAGGCCGACCAGCGATAGCGCTGCCACGATCAGGAAAGGCCAGAAGAAATGAACACTGACCGCGAACATGAGAACGAAAGCGACAAGCGTCAGGGCAAGGCAAATGGCAAAAACATTGTAGCGGGCAGGAAACACGATGGCTGACCCCTTTTCGGAAACTGGCTGCAACAGTTGTGTCAGGCTGCCGCAGAAAAGAAAAGAGAGAACACCAACGAAAGCACAGCCGCCAAATCCGAATGCGTCGCCCACGTGTCCGCACCGGCCGGAAGACCTGCGCAGAGGGCGGGCCGATAATGCCGCGCCAATCCGTTTCCCCGGAGCGGTTGCGGGCGGTTCACGTCACCGTTTCTGATCGTGAGCCGGATCTTGGCTTGGCGTCGTTCAATTTCAGGTTGCGACCCGGTTAGTAGTGGCCGCCTGACTGCTGATTTAGTATTCGAACCTGTTTTTAAAAGTCATTTTTCGATTTTGGAATTTACGGAGGGGGCTGTGCTCGGAACAGGTATGTCGAACGCAATAATAATCGGGCTTTTGGTTGCCATCTTTATTGTGGTTGTTTTGCTCTGGAAGGCCAGAGACAAGGCTGCTGGGCAGGCGAACGCTGCGTCAGGAGCGTCGTCGGGCTTCCGTGAAATGCTTGCCGAAGACATTGTGAAACTGTCCATTGGCGGACTGGTTGTCGTGTCTCTCGTGGTGCTGTTTGTCGGCACGGTTGTAGTCAAGGACCCCGATAAGCAGGTCGAGAACAGTCAATATGTTTTCGCGGCTCTTCTGCCGCTGTTCGCGACCTGGGTCGGAACCGTTCTTGCCTACTACTTCAGCAAGCAGAACTTCGAGGCAGCCAGCAAGGCGACGGAAAGCCTGGTCAAGCTGTCGGGCAAGAAACTCAGGTCCGTGTCGATCGAGGAGGCGATGATCCCGCTCAGCGCCATCGTCGGCAGCGTGGACGCCCCCAACGACAGCCTGCGGGACGTGCCGCTGCAGAAGATCGCGGAAGCGATGGAACAGAAGCTACCCGGTGGCAGGCCGATTTCCAGAGTCGTCATCCTGACGGCGAACAAGGCGTGTATCGGTATCATTCACAGGAGCATCTGGAGCGAGATGCGGGCCGTGGTGGCGTCATCCGGTGCAGCCGTGAACTTCAAGAACGAGGCGGCCAATGCCGACACGCTGGACAAGGTGCATGATCTTGAAAGCGAAACCCGCGCCCCTGAAAAATTCGGCAACTTCATCACGCATTCCATCGCCTTTGCACGCGCAGGCGCAACCCTTGCCGACGCAAAGATGCGCATGGAAAGCAGGGACGATTGCCAGGATGTCTTCGTGACGGCGAACGGAAGCCCGTCCGAGCCGGTGATCGGCTGGGTGACCAACCAGGAGATCAGCAAGGCGCTCGAAGCCTGATCACGGCAGTTGCCTGGCTCGGCACGAGACGGAGACTAACCTCTCCCTCGCGGACAAGTCGCCGGATTATCCGGTTGTCGCGAGGGTCAGGATGCGCGAGGCGGCGCCTTTTGCCCCGGGTTCATTGCCTATCACCTCTGCCGCCGTGCCGGCTGCGGCAGCATGGTCCGGGTGTTCGAGCGCCTTCAGGGCCCGGGCAAGGGTGTCCGGTGTCAGTTTCTTCTGGGCGACCGGCTCCGGTCCGGCCCCGATCCCGTGCACACGCTGGCCCCAGAACGGCTGGTCGCCGAAAACGGGGCAGACAAGCGACGGCCGGCCCCAGCGCAGTGCTTCGTGCGTGGTACCGGCACCGCCGTGGTGCACGACACCGCTGCATTGCGGGAACAGCCAGCTGTGCGGTGCCTTTTCGATCAGAAAGACGGTATCGGAAAGCCCGCCCGGCAATGCCTCCCGGGTAAGTCCGCCCCAGCCGGTGGCAAGGATGGCGCGCTGGCCGGTTTGCAGGAGCGCCGCAAGCACTGTTTTCGTCAGGTCTTCCGGGTTCTTGCTCGGCATGGAGCCGAAGCCGAGATAGACCGGCGGAGCGCCTGCGGTGAGAAACCGCCTCAGATCATCGGGGGGAGCGTAGTCAGCCGGAGCCGGGGTGAACCAGTAGCCGCACTGCCAGAATTCGGTGGACCAGTCGACCGGTGTCGGCACCAGCGCGCACGAGAAGGCCTGGAGTGAAAGTGCCTTGCCGCCGGCGGGCAGAAACCCGTCGATTGTCGAACCCGGCATGGAGAGCTCTGCCACCGCGTCCTGTTTGAGGGGCCTGAAAAGCGATCCGAGACCGGCCTTCATCAAAAGGCGCCCGAAATCGTAACTGCGGCGATTGAGGAAGGCGCCCATGTCAGGCGGTCCGAACAGCGCCAGCGGAAAGTCGCCTGTTGCGGCCAGAACCGGTTGCAGGCTGGTCGGCAGGGCCGGAACGCCCAGCCTGCGGCCCACAAGCGTCATCACAGTTGCCTTCAGGTTGAAGAGGATCAGGTCCGGTTTTTCCTCCAGGCCGATCTGCCAGAGCTTTTTCACGATCTCCCGCTGGAGCAAGATGTTCTGACGCGCGGCCTTGATCATCCCCTTGAGCGAATGCAGGGCAGCCTTGATGTCCTCCTGTTGCAACAGGGTCTGGTAGTTCACCGGCACCGGCCGGGCCCGTGCGCCGGCGCGCTCGATCATGTCCTTAAAACCTTCCCCCGTGCTCAGCACCACGTCTGCCCCTTGCAGGGCCAGTTCCTGTGCCAGTGCGACATAAGGCTGGACATCGCCACGCGTTCCGAGCGTCGCGATCAGTATCTTGGGTCTTGCATTTGGCATGGGGCTTCCGGAGGGTGCAAACCGGTTGAGAACAGGTCGAACCATCAAGATGGCGGTGGGTTCGGGCAATTGCAACCTGGGCTTTATTCGCTCATACCAACCTCAAAAAGTAAGAACTTATTCGACCGTGACATGAGAGTGTTCCGCGAGGAGCGTGTCGCAGGGCGATGTGGAGCATCAGCCAAGATGCGCGACACGGTGGAACGCTCTCATGTCGCGGCCTCCGGTGGTTTTTTCAGGCCCGCCGGACTGCGTCGCGCCGCGTGACCGGCCAACCAGGCCGCCCCGCGCACCGCTCCTTGCTGGCGAACCTGAAAAAGACCATCGAATAGCTTCTTACTTGTCGAGGTTGGTGTAAGGTCGTCCCAAGTCATGAATATGACACGGGAAACGGGACCGGAATGCACACAGTCTTTTCCTTGAAAACCGGGGGGCCGGGTCTTTACGAGTTCACGCGCACCGTGTCCGCCTGGCTCCGGGAAAAAGGAGCGGGTGAGGGGCTGCTGACGCTCTTTGTCCGGCACACGTCCTGTTCCCTGCTGATCCAGGAAAATGCCGATCCGGATGTGCAGGTTGATCTCAAGGCGTTCTTTGAGCGTCTCGTACCGCATTCAAATCACCCCAGCATGCAGTACCTGATCCACACCTACGAGGGGCCGGACGACATGCCCGCCCATATCAAGGCGTCGCTGCTGCCCGTTTCCCTGTCCATTCCGGTCGTGGATGGCGAAATGGTGCTGGGAACCTGGCAGGGGATCTATCTCTTCGAGCACCGCGACCGGCCGCATCACCGTCAGGTCGCGGCGCAGTTTCTGGCGGCATCGGCGTAGTTCAACTCAGCTCCGCAGCGACGGCAGGCCGATCCCCGTGCTTTCGAAACCACCATCGGAGGCGATGATCTGGCCGGTGACGTAACTCGCACGTTCCGAACACAGGAATTCGATGACCTCGGCGATTTCGCTCTCGCTGCCGTAGCGGTTGAGCGGAATGGCGTCATGATAGGCGTCGATGATGTCCTGGCTGTGGACGGCCATGGCCAGCTTCGTGCGCACCGGACCCGGGCAGACGCAGTTCACGCGCACACCGAATTCGCCGAGTTCCGCCGCCTGTTGCTTGGTCAGATGAATGACGGCGGCCTTGGAGGTGCCATAGGCGACGCGCAGCGTGGAGGCGCGCAGACCGGAGATCGAGGCAATGTTCACGATCGACCCCCGCGTTTCTTTCAGTGCGGGGACGGCCGCCTGTGAAACCAGAAACACCCCGTCCAGATTGGTCTCCATCACCGTGCGCCAGGTCTCGAAATCGGTGCCTTCGATCGGACCGAACTGGGCAACGCCGGCATTGTTGACCACGGCGTCGAGCCGCCCGAACCTCTCAAGAATGGCCGGTATGGTCTCATCGACGTCACTCTGGATCGACACGTCGCAGCAAAACGGCACGGCGTGCTGCAGGTCAGCGGAAACCTTTGCAAGTTCCTCAGTGTCCCGGTCCAGCATGGCAACCTGCCAGCCGCGCTCGATCATCAGTTTCGAGGTCGCCAGTCCGATGCCGCGCGCGGCACCGGTGACAAGTGCTGTTTTTTGGCTCATGTCGCCGTTTTCTCCTGAAACACGTCTCAGCGCATGGATATGCAGACCTTGATGACCCCGGCATTGTCCCACAGGGCCTTGTCGAGGTCGTTGATGCGGAACGCGTAATTTCCTGCCGGATTGCGTGTGTTGACGGCCAGGGCACTGAATTCGGCAAAGGGCACGATGCGCCCAGCCTGGTCTCTCACGAGCATTTCCCCGAAGGCGTAGGACTGGTCGAACTTGTAGCCGTAAAACGGGCCGAGGCTCTTGGCATCCTTGCCGGAATAGCCGCGTGGCCCGACAGGCTTGTAGACCCCGTTGATCACACTCCAGCCGCCCGAAAAGCTGACCCGCGTGATCTGGCCATTGGGAATGGTGACACCCTGCCAGCCCTTTTTCGAATTGACGTCCACGCAGTAGTCGGCGGCCAGGGCAAGCCCGGGCACGAACAGAAGGAAACAGGAGAAGATGAGGAGGAATCTGGCCATGAATCGCCCCGGGGATTGAAGATATCCCAGAGCAAACAGGACTCATTCCGCTTCGTCAAGGTCTCGAATAAGCTTTTGTATTATTTGAAGAAAGCGAAGGGAAAGCGGTCTTTCCTCACACTTATCTCACACTTTATTTCCTTGTAAGTTTGGCCCGGAAATCCCACATTTTACTCGAACGATGAGGGTCGTTCCTCCCCAGACTGGCGCCGGGCTTTCGATAAAGTCCTGGCGCCATTTTTTTGAGTGCTAAGGGTTGTTTTGTAGTTACGAAAGGGTCGAACTGCAGAGAACAAGGATGATCGGTTTGTCAGCGGGCCATTCGTTCGAGCCCCTGATGCCTATCTGGGCGCTTTTTTTTGGGGAACGCATCTTCCTTTGTTGAAATCGAAGTGCTTGCCCATCCAGCCGCAGAGCCTGTTTTGAGCGTATCTCCGGGTGGCACCGTCGGCGAGCGTATCCACGAGGGTGTGGCTCCTGTCTGCCCACATCTTGTCTGCGCGCAAAACGCCGCGTTCGAACCCGCGGTCGAAGCCGTCTTTTGTCCCTTCTCGATATCCCAGAAACGACCCCAAAAGGACGCCGGCGGCCAGGATGAAAATGAGAACACTCATGAACGCCTCTCTACCGGTCACCCGTTCATCCCTCGTCAGTCCCTCGCGTCGACGCGGACGTCGACGATAATGTCGGTATCCGGAAGGACGTCGCATTCGTACGTCATTCGTAACCATTCGCCGGAGCTATTCTGAAACCTGAGCTTGTCGCCGATCATGGTGACTGCAGAACCTTGCGGATTTTCCAGGCGGAAGCCGTTGAACTTCGGCTCGAGGAGCCCGTCGATCCATTCAAAGTCCCGCATTGCAAACCGCTCGATGATGGCGGGGCAGTAAAGGGTGGCGGTACGCCACGACTTGTCGAGCCAGCAATCCATTGCAGTGCCGCAATCGTCCGGCGATCCGTTTTTGCCTTCCCTCGCATACTCGGCAAGCTTGACCAGGTCAGAACTGTAGGCAAGCGTCGCGCAGGTGATCGACGTGAATAGGAAACCAATTGACCCGCCAAGCAGGCGCGACCGGCGGCCCGGCGTGAAAGGCAGCAACAGGAGAAAGACAACGGACGCCATGAGCGCGGCCAGCGCGGCGATGCCAAGAAACAAAGTCATGCAGACAATCTAGGCGAGGATGCCCGCGGCGGATTAGACCATAAGCGCAAACCGCGTTCTGGCTTGGCGTATGTGGGTGCAGAGTTTTCAGGTGAAACGCGGCGCGGCGGACGTCCAGGTCTTATCGGCTGCCACATGCTCGGCCACGCGGCCTCTAGGGTACGGGCTCATTTATGGGTCCGTACCCTAGCATGATGATGTGGTTCGAGGTGGTTTGAACGGCCGGTTCTGGCGACCCGATGGCGCGAATTCTGCTTTTGTGAACCGATGGTAGTTTCACAAGCCTCAAACTTCCACCCGCCGTCATTGCCAGACTTGATCTGGCAATCCATGCCCTGACTTCGCAGCCCATTGCAGGCCTGTAGAATGGATCCGAAACGGCATGGTTGCCATGGTCAAGCCATCGCACGACCGCCGCATGCGGAAATCTGTCAGCGACCTTGAACAAGCGGCAAATCCCGTCCGATGCCGAATCGGGATGCCTGGTTTTATCTCGAATTTGTCATCCCGGTCTGCCGCGCAAGCGGCAAGCCCGGGACCCAGTTTTCCGGGCGGTCGAAGATGAATGCAAAACGGAGAAACAAGGGGTTGCTGGGTTCCGGCCTTCCGCTGCGCTACAGCCGGAATGACAATTTCGTAGACTGGAGATCGCCTTACGAGATCCCTTTCCGGTCCCCCGGGCCGCATCCAGGCAAAGTCTTTGCCGAATGTCGAGAACCTAGTCTGTCGGTGCTGGGGCCGTTTCTTCCGGCGGCGCGGTTTTCTGAACAGGTGGGGACTTGCCGTTTATCTGGCGGTCAAGAGCCTGACGCACGGCGTCGGACCATTCCTTGGGCTCATGGCTGTGGATCTCTTCAAGCGAAAGCGCGCCTATACCGTCAAGCCACCGGGCGATTTGTTCAAGCCATTCAAACCGGGCATCTTCGGCGTCCATTTCGAGCCTGACAAGCTTGGCATATTCCTGATTCACCAGGTCATGAAGCTCATCGTCTTCCGCGCGCTCATGGTTCCAGAACACCGCAAACGCCGTGCGGGTTTCCCCGGCTTCTTCAACGACCGCGTCAAGTTCCTCAAGGCGTGGCATGCCCATATAGGCGGGGTTCATCTTCCAGCGTTTCTTCGCGATCTTGGCCCACAGCCGGTGCCTGGTATCCCGATAGGGTTCGGCAAGCTCCTGAAACTCGGCGGGGTTGTAGTACCGGGTGAAGGGGTCGGCTCTGTCCGTGGGCGTTGGACTGTCGTACACGGGATCCAGTCGTGTGAGCACCTTCCGCCTGAACCAGCCTCCGCAGGCTGCCAGAACAGCCGCGAACGTCACTTCCATATCAGACCTTTCCGGTCCCCCGCCTGCATACAAGCAAAAGTGCAACCGAAAGTCGAGAGAAGCTGCGCACGAAACGGCGGGTGGTTCTGTCGCGTGGTCTGGAAACAGGTTGCGCTGCATCCGGAAGACGACATGCCTCGGCGCTGCGCTTACCAGAAACCGATCGGCCGGATTAGGCAATATGCGAATCTTCAGGAGGGCGGAGGCATGAGTGGATATGCGCGCAGTCCCGGGCTACAGGCGAACGTTTTGCGCAATCTGCATAACGGGACTTACGTAACGATACTAAATTTAAAGTTGGAAAATCAAAAAAACACGTAAAAGTTTTACGTGGCTGCGAAGGTGTTAATCATGTCGACCGCATTGAAAGCTGCACCGATCACCATCTTGACATGCGTTCTCATCGCCCTGTCGGTCTCCGGTGCCGAGGCCGACTTTAACGATACAAGCGCCAGTTTTTATGACAAGAATTTCTATACCAAGGTGCCATGGACTGTAACGCAAAAGAAGACCTTCCAGGAACTGCTGCGGCACAATCTCCAGACGCCAGATACCGAACTTCATCGCGACAAGACGGCCCTCCTGATTATCGACACCCAAAACGATTGGGGAACGGCGAAAGGTTCGGCTCCGGAAACGGATATCGAAACCGTTGTTCCGAACATCGCGAAGCAAACCAGCCTATGGCGGGAAACCGGTTCCCTGATCGTCCACATTGTGCGGATGTATTACGCAGATGGAAGCGACGCTGACATGGCGCGTCGATGGCAGATGGAAAAGGGCCAGTTCACAATGGCCGTGCCCGGAACGTGGGGGTCTGAGTTGGTCGCCTCGACAACGCCCGGTGACGTGACACTGGATTACAAGACGCTGCTCAACCTCGGTGTACAGCAGATCGGGCCGAATGAATACGTCATCTACAAGCCGCACTATAACGGCTTTGACCGCAGCAGCCTGAATGCTTTCTTAAAAGCGAAGGATATCGACAGCGTCGTTTTCATTGGCATGACTTTCCCAAATTGCGTGCGGGCGACGCAATACGGCGCGACCGATCACCACTATCGCGTCGGCGCCGTTCCGGAGGCGATCACGCAGGTCTATCCGGGCGGACTTGTTGCCATGCAGCGGCAGGGCGTTCAGCTTATGTCGATGGACGACTTCGCCAAATTTGCTGGGTCGATATCCGACACAGCCGGTCCAGAGTAAGGCTGCGACGGTTGAGCTCGGGTGGTGCGACCGCCAAGATGGTGGTGCCATATCGCCCGGGGCTTCTGTTTCCGCGGCCGCCCGTCCCGGTCAGGCGTCAATGCTGATATCATGCGCTTTCGGGAGTGCGGTCACGCCGTTGGCGACGGGTGCGTCGGCGATCTGGTGGACGAGCATCCGGAAGTCCTGAATTGCAGTCTGTCGGATCGTCTCCAGCTTGCCGGGGTCGGGGTCGTCGATCGCAATCGGCAAGGCGATGCTGAAATCGTCGACCTCGATCACGAAGAAGAACGCAAAGCGGGCCGCACGCTCCTCAGCCTTGTTTTCCGCCTCGAAGGAGGTGTGAACGGTGACCCGTATCCTGTCATACTGCATGGCGGGCACCGGGCGCCACTGCACGCAATGACGGTATCTGCGGGGTGTGTGCGCAGGGGAAGGGGCTGCGCAGGGTAACATCTGAAGGCGGAACGCGTCTGGCTTTCGAGGAGAGCGAAGCCGGTGGGCGCATCGACCGGAGCAACGATCCGGAGCGGTTCAGGGCCACATCGGAGAATGCTTTGGCAAGGCGGTCGGCCTGCGTTAATCCGCGATGGAACGCCGCAGCGTCAACCTGGAGACCGGTATCTCCGGTTGTGCCAGGATCTCTCAAATATATGGCCCTAAAAGGGTTTCTCCGATTCATTCGCGCAGCCTACAAGACCAACTACCGCTGCGTTATGTAAATAGCGAAACAATTTCAGCGCTGCTTGGAAAGCGGGCTCCGTCCACGTCGTCGTGGTGGCTGACCGTTGAACGGAAGTGATCGGGAAGGACTGCCGCGGCCTTGCGCGCAGCGTCATGTTGCCCTGGAAGGGCGGCCCGCGCCGTCGGACGGGGACGACGCGGGCACTCACACCGGCCTGAAAAGGAGGGGCTCAGGTCGCGGTGTTTGCCGCAGCCGTCAACATCGCGGCTATCTGGTCCTTCAGATGAAGGCGTTTTTTCTTCAGGTCTTCCAGTACCTCGTCTGCAGCGGGTTCCACATTCGTTTCAATGCGATGCACTTCGCGATTGACGGTGTGATACTCCTCGGCCAGGCGCGAAAAGTGGGCGTCATTGGTTTTCAACGTGTGGATCGCGTCCGCGGCTTCGGGAAATTCTTCGTGCAGTTCGTGGGGAACGTGGCTCATTCATGCCTCCTTTTTAGAAGCACAAGGTGCCGTCAAGACGCACGAGCGACCTTGAGGCAGATCAATCAGCCGGCAAATCCCTTGGTGAAAGGGCAACGGATCGTGGAAAGCGTCCGCGCTTGCCGCGCAAAACGCGCAGATCCGAAGACCTTGCGCAACCGGTGCGGAGAGATCGGCTGAGGGGCACGCTGTCAGACAGCCGACACGACCCCGCCCAGACGCTCCGCGACCCACCACGAAGACAGGATCGCAATGGCGGCAAGTGTGCCGAGCCTTGCAGGCCGCAAGGCCGGTGTGGCCAGTTTTTCGAGGCAAAACACGACGGATAGGGTGACCGCCAGAATCAGCAGCTGGCCGACCTCGATGCCGACATTGAAGGCAAGCAGCGCCGGCACAAGATCCGGCGTGTCCCGTCCGAGGATGTCGCCGAGCACGAAGGAAAACCCGAGACCGTGGAGCAATCCGATCCCGGCAAAGATCAGCACGGATCCGGATTTCCGGACCATCGCCGCGACCGCCGCATAGAGGACGGAGGCCGCGATCGCCGCCTCCACGGCCGGAATGAACCACGGCCAGGCGGGCGTTGCGCCTAGAAAGGTCGCGATCAGCGTGACGGAGTGACCGATCGTGAAGGCGGTTACAAGGTAAATGAGCTTGCGCGTCGCACCGACACCGAGCGCGAGCGCAATGACCAGAAGAACATGATCCAGCCCCTCGAGAATATGCAGCATACCCTGGTAGATGAAATGCAGGAAGGTGGACAGGCGCGATCCGTCCAGAACCACCGGTGTTTCCAGTTGTCCCGGCGCGGTCGATGACAGCGGCGGCTGCGTTCTTGCATCGACGAGATGGTTTTCGATCGCGACGCCGGGTCCCGGCAGCAGAGGGGCGTATCCCGATCTGATCTCGATGTCGCCGGCAGGATCCGGGCTTTCGATCCGCACGGCATAGTCGACGACCGCCGCGCCGAAGACGGGATCGAGGGAGGTGCTGTCGCCCCTGACCGCTGCCTGCGCCGCGTCCAGGCTGTCCAGTACCTGTTGCGGCCTGCGGGCATGAACCGTGAAACCGGTGAGGGAGGCGGTCAGGTCGAGCCCGGCCTGCGAAAAAACGAGAGCGTCCAGGAGCCTGTCCTCAAAACCCGGCCGGTCCCGGGCAACGGCTTCCATGTCGATCCGGTAGCGCACACCGGTGCCTGTGCTTTCCAGGCGCAGAAAGGGCGACGACAACGACACCTGGTCCACTTGCGCCCTGCCGACAAGGTCGGAAAACACCAGCGGCGCGGGCACCCGCACGATGGCGACGAGATCGCCGCCGTCTTCCGCGACAAGGATCGTGCGAACCTTCGTTCCCTCGGAAAAATGAGCGGAAGAAGGCGCACAGGTCAGCAGCACCGCAACCGCGCAGAAAACGAAAATTTCGAGGGTACGACTGATGCGCTGGCAAATCGGTTTCATGGTCCTTGTCCAAACGGTCCCGGGCACGGCATGCACCCGGGACAAGCTTCGCAGGCGGTCTCCGGCAGTTTTGCCGGACTACTGCCAGAAATTTTCCTGCCACGTCATCTGCGGCAACTCCTCGACGATTTCAAACGTCCTGGACTGTTTGAACATGCGCCCGTAGCGGTCTGTTGTCGTCACTTCGAGTACATGAACGCCGACAGGCAGATCCTTCGGCAGTTCCGCGCGCCACAAATGGCTGGATTTGTTGGAAAGCATCCAGTCCTGGAACGGACCCGCAACCCCGGTCCAGTGGGTACCCTTCCAGGTGTAGAAGCCTGCGGTCTCCTCTCCGCCATCGGTGCTCTTAACCGCGATCCGGCCGTTGGTCGACTGTTTCGCAAGGGCGAGAGGATCGGCATAGGCCGGACCAACCAGTGCTTCTTCGCCTTCCCCCTTTTGTGTGCGTACCGCCTCGGTCACCGCACCCCCGTTGATCTTGAACGAAACCTTGGAGTCCCTTGATCCGTTCCAGACGTTGATGGCAACATAGGTCGTGCCGGCCAGATCGTCCCTGGTCAGCATGTCCATGTCACCGAGGTCGTTGACCGTGACCGGCGGCGTGATGTCGCTCGGCACATCGTAGAGTTTGGTGTAGCCGATCAGCCTTTCCGCCCATGTGCGGAACCGCGGCGTGTTGAAGGAGACGTGCATCTGGTCGTTGCTCGTGCCTTCGAAGGTCAGGTAGGTGTCGACATAGTCTGGGCCTGAGAAATCCAGAACGTAGTAGCCGCGCGGTGAGCCCAGGCGCTGCGTTCCATGGGGCACGCCCGAATTGTTCAGATCACCCGCCCACCAGCTGCCGGACACCGCACCGGTCACGATCTGGTGGAATTTCGCCGGTCCGGTATTGGTCGCTTCCTTCCAGCCTTTGAAATATTCGCCCGGCAGGATCTGTTCCGTTGTGTGCGTGTGGCCGGAAAGGCCGAGCGCCGGGCGGTCGCCGATGAGGTCGTAGAGCTTGTCCAGGTTGTCGACCTGGTGCTTCTGAGCGCGCGCATCCGTGTAGGTCACGAACGGGATATGCGCGTTCAAGACAATCAGCTTGTCTTGCGGAACATTGGCGAGGTCGTTCTTCAGCCACTCCAGCTGGCGCTCGGATATGACGCCGTTATAGGACGGCCTGGCGGACAGGTCGCAGAACGCGTGGTCATCGACACCGTTGCACGGATAGCGCACGTCATCGAGAACGACGAAATGCACCCGGCCTATGTCGAACGAATAATATTCCGGCCCGAATTCACGGCGGAAGGTGTCAAAGCTGTCAGCATCGCTTTTTGCATCGAAATCGAGGTCATGGTTGCCGGCAACGTAGTATTGCGGCACGCCGCCGGTCGCGATGATCTTCTTGAACCTGGGATAGAGCGACAGGTCGTCCCCCATGACATCGCCTTCGAAGAGCAGACATTCCGTTTTGGAGTTGTCGCGGTTCATCAGCATGTTGCCGACCGTCTTGCGGACATAGGAGATCTCGGCATTGCTGTATGGCTGGGGGTCGCCGAAGACGAGACACTGGAAGTCATCGCCGACCATGTCCTCGATCAGTGGGAAATTCACGGCCTGCGGCAGCGGACCGGTCGGCGCGATGCCGCCGAAGCGCAGGTCCGGCGAGCCGGCGACCTTATGCACGTAGTTGAACTGGGGAACCATGTCCTCGCTGACCGGCGTCGCATACCCGGCGGGCTTGGTGATGAAGAGGTTCATGTCGTCGTAGGAAGGCAGCTCGTAGGAGCCGTCGGATCCGGTCACGGTGACTTCCTTGCCGTTCGAGACCAGAACACCCGCGAGACCCGTTTCACCTTCGTCCAGTCTGGAATTGCGGTTCGTGTCGACGAATACCTTTCCGCGCGCTGTTTCCGCTTCCTGATCGCCACGAACCACGTCCACGCCGCCGACGTAACTTGCATCCTTGGCATTCGCACCGGATGCGAATGCACTCGTGCCTGCCAGAAGCAGGGCCAGGGTCAGTTTTTTCATGAGAGCCTCCGAAGGGTATGGCTGCTGAGCCAGCCAAGCCGACTGTCAATGGCTTTGGTGACGATAGATTGTCTATCACGTTAAGGTTTTGCATCAAACAGGATGCACGCAATGTCACACATTCTCGAAAGTGTCACACGCCGGTGGTCAATCGCCTCGGCATCAGAAACGAAAACCGGAAACTATCCTGACAGAAGGCTGTCAGGAGGGGGCTGCTAGGGTCCTCTCATCGCAGCACAACAGGAGACTTTTCATGACTTTCGTTCCTGACAATTTCAATGTCTGGATGGAAATTCCGGTTTCGGACCTCGACAAGGCGATCCGCTTTTACAACGAGGTATTCCAGACCGAGCTTAACCTGATCACGGATATGGGGCCGAACCACATCGCCATGTTCCCGACCAAGACGGACATGGGCGTTGCGGGACATCTGTATCCCGGGCAACCTGCTGCAAAAGGGACGGGACCGACGATCCACATACTGTGTCCCGATGCGCTCGAAGCCACGATGGAACGCTTCGCGAAAGCAGGCGGCGAGGTAGTATCCGATCCGATCCCCATACCGGCCGGCCGATTTGCCTATGGCATTGACCCGGACGGGAATTCGATCGGAATGTTTGCCTTCAATGCAAGCTAGAATGTAACCGGGAGCCCTTTTGGAGAATGTGGAGTGACGTTTTGAAACCTGTTCTTCGAAGGGGCCCCGGCGCATGAGACGCGCCGACCGCCTGTTCCAGATTGTGCAGTATCTGCGCGGTGGACGGCTTGTCCGGGCCCGGCAGCTGTCCGAATGGCTGGAAGTATCGGAGCGCACGATCTATCGCGACGTTGCCGATCTTCAGGCATCCGGTGTTCCCATCGAGGGGGCGGCCGGGGTCGGCTACATCATGCGCGATGGCTATGACCTTCCTCCGCTCATGTTCACCCGTGACGAAATAGTTGCGCTTCTGGCCGGCGCCCGTCTGATCCGCGCCTGGGGCGGCGCCGCGATGGCGCGCGCTGCCGAAGAGGCAATGATCAAGATCGACGCCGTCATGCCGGACAAGATGCGCGTGCGCCAGAACGAGATCGAGATCCACGCCTTCGCGCCGGAAATGACGCCGGAGGTGCGCGCGCTCATCGACTTCCTGGAGATGTCGGCGGACGCACGCAAGAGCCTGTCGATCTCCTACATGGACGGCAAGGGCGATGCGTCGGCGCGCGTGATCAGGCCGCTGGGCCTCTGGTTCTGGGGCAAGGTCTGGACACTTGTGGCGTGGTGCGAACTGCGCCGGGACTTTCGCATGTTCCGCCTGGACCGCATGTCCGACGTGAAGGACACGGGCGATGTCTTCCGGCCGGAGCCCGGCAAGACGCTCAAGGATTTCTATCGCTCCATGGAAGCGCAGGGCCACGGGCGGCCCGATGCGTGAGCGGGCCCCGGTTCAGATGTCACCGGGAATGTTCAGGGGCGTGACCACCTGAATGTCGCTCTCCGACGCGCGCGGCGGCTCGCCGACACCGTGGAAGGCGAGCAGATGCCGGAAGGCCAGCCGCATGTCTGCTCGCAGGTCGTGATAGAGCACCAGCGACAGTTTTTCGGCGCGCAGCAGCTCGAGATTGTCTTCATCCAGATCGTGGGCAATGAAGACACCCGGTTCGATCCCCGCTGCGTCCAGCGCTCTGAGGATCGCCAGATTTCCGCCGCCCATCGAATAGACGCCGGAGATTGCCTTCACGCCGTGAAGCTTGTCGCGCACGCCAAGCGCGGTTGCCGGGCTGAGCCCGCCGCCGCCGCTGGCATCGATCAGTTCCAGCTCGGGACGCAGCCTTCTAAGCTCGGACCGGAAGGCTCTGAAGCGGTCTTCCTCGCCCTGAAAACTGTGCTGGCTGAGCGTTGTCAGGAGTGTCCTGTCGTCTTCCTTGAGCAGTTTCTGCATCAGGTAGGCGGCCGTTCGCCCGGCCTTTTCGTTGTTCAGCCCCACATAGGCGAGCCGGTCTATGTCCGGGATGTCGGTAAAAATGGTAACGACTGGAATGCCTTTGTCTTCGAGTTGCCTGACCGCCCGCCTGGTTTCCACAGTGTTTCGTGCCTTGAGGCACACTCCCTGAGAGCCGCGGCGCAGGATTCTCTCGACGATCGCGCCGGTTTCCTCTGCGCTCATTGTCTCGGCGAAGGTGAAGCGCGGGCGGAGCGCCGCGGGTCTGAATTCGGCAAGAACCGCCTCGGTCGCCTGCTGGATCTGACGGGTGAACCTCACGGGGGCTTCGGCGACGAGGTCGATG
Source organism: Roseibium sp. (assembly GCF_965232425.1). Lineage (GTDB taxonomy): Bacteria > Pseudomonadota > Alphaproteobacteria > Rhizobiales > Stappiaceae > Roseibium. The sequence continues at coordinate 199,779 of NZ_OZ246971.1, read as the reverse complement.
AAAAACCGCCGGCCCCTGGCCGCAAGCTGGCTTTCCTGCCGCGTCAGTTCCGCAATCGCGTCCTGGACACGCCTGCGCGTCTGCGGGCTGACATGGGCGCGGTTGTTCAGAACCCGGTCGACGGTGGCCGTGCTCAACCCGGACTGGACCGCAATTTCCTTGACGGGAAAACGATGGGTCATTGATGGATTCTTGATGGATTTTGCATCCCCCGGCAACCCGGTTTTTGCGTACTCTGTCCTCAACGGACAAATCGGGAGGAAAACATGGATCGTCAGGTCGTCGCCAATGGCTATTTCGATGCGGGCAGCTGCAGCATCGACGATTTCAAGGCACTTGTTGACCAGAAGCTCGAACAGAGCGAGGTGCCGCTTGCCGAGCGCATCGTCTCGAATGTTCCCACCTACAAGGCGAGCGAACTTGGCCGCGTGATTTCCGGTGAGGCGGGAAAACGCCGGCTCATGGCGGAGTGGGCGCATGTCCTGATGCATCGCTCGGGTGTGCTGGTGCTTGACGGCGCCTTTGCCGACACCACGCCTCTTGATGCCGCATCGCGGGTTTTCCAGGACATCATCCGCGAAGAAAAGGCCGCCGCCGGCGGCGGTGCCGACCATTTCGCGGCGGCCGGCGCCAATGACCGGATCTGGAATTCGTTGCAGAAATTGTGCTTTCGCGATCCCGAAGCCTTCGCCGGATGCTTTGCCAATCCGTTTGTCGACGCGGTTTGCGAGGCATGGCTCGGGCCGAACTACCAGATGACAGCGCAGGTCAACGTCGTGCGTCCGGGCGGCGCGGCGCAGCAGGCGCACAGGGACTACCATCTCGGATTTCAGGATGCGGAAACCTGTGCAGGCTATCCGGCCCATGTCCACGACCTGTCCCCGGTCATGACGCTGCAGGGGGGCATTGCCCATGCCGACATGCCCGTTGAAAGCGGTCCGACCAAGCTGCTGCCGTTTTCACAGCTTTACCGGCCGGGTTACATGGCCTACCGCGAAAAGGTGTTCCAGGATTTCTTCGAAGGCGCCTATGTGCAGTTGCCGTTGAAAAAAGGCGATGCGATCTTTTTCAATCCCGCGCTGTTTCACGCCGCTGGCGAGAACAGAAGCGCCGATATTCAGCGCATGGCCAACCTGCTCCAGATATCGTCTGCATTTTGCCGCGCGATGGAGAACATCGATCGGGAGGGAATGTCCAAGGTGCTCTATCCGGTCCTCCTGGAAAAGAGCCGCTCCGGTGACTGGGGCAGGGCGGAAATCGAGGCGGCGGTCTCCGCATGTGCGGAAGGTTATTCGTTCCCGACCAACCTGGACACGAATCCCCCTGTCGGCGGTCTTGCGCCGCAAACCCAAAAACAGCTGTTTCTGAAAGCATTGGGAGAGGGGATGTCCGCAGAGGACTTCGCCGCGGCCCTTGAAACGCAGTCGGCACGGCGCAAGGCGTGAGCGCTCAATTCCTTGCAGCGTAGCCGTTGCCGATGATTTCACGAATGAGCTTGCGCTTCATCGCGCGCGCATAGTCCTCGTAGTCGGCGGCGACTTCGATAAAGGCACCGGGGCCGCTGATCACGTGCTCGCGGTAGTAGTCGATCGTCGTCGTGTCCTGGTCGGCAATGACGAGGCCGTTGACGGTCACGCCTTCGAAATCAAACGCCTTGTAGGCGCTGGAGGGGGGAAAGCCGTCATTGTTGATGCCATCTCCGGCCACGTCGATCACCTTGCGCGCGCAGTCGGCGGGCGCCCGGCCCATCTGAACCGCAGCATAGCCCAGGGCATAGCCGATCGCGGTCGGAAAGCCGATGAAGCCTCTGTGGGACGTTCTGAGTTCCTCGGCTGCCTCTTCGGCGTCTTCGGCATCTTCGAGATAGCGCCAGCCGAACTGCAGAAAGTGCTGGCGCTGACCGCTCCACTCGAAACTCATGATCCAGATCCCGCCGACGGCTTCGATGGCTTGCACTACTTCCGGGTCGCTCAGCGCGTTCGCCAGGCCGTTCAGCTGCAGGTCATGTTCGAGATGATCGACACTCGATGACGCGTCCATGGCGAGAACGAGCGACAGCGAACAGGCTGCGGCGGGCGCGGGGGCGGCAACCGCAGCGAGACAGAAGGCGAGTGAACGCAGATGGCCCGTGGCGCAGGAAAGCCCTGCTTTGACGAACGCGTGCGTTGCTGGCAGTCGTTTTGACCTGGACATCGAGAAAGATTAGCAGGTCGATTTTCCAGAGCAATCGCCATCGGACGCCCGGACCTGTCAAAATCGTTTCTAAACGCCGGGTTCAGCTTGCGTTCAGGAAAAATTGATTACACCTTGCCCATGAAAGCGAAACACGAATTCGGAACAGGTTACGTGAAACGGTTCTTTGCAATACTGCTGCTGACCCTGTCGATGGTCCAGCCTGCCCATGCAGCGTGCCTGTCCCAGTCCCAGGCACGGCAGGCGGTTGCCAGCGGCAAGGCGGCGCCGCTCGGGTCGGTTGCCGGCAGGGCCGGAGGGGAAATCGTCAAGGCGCAGCTGTGTCAGCAGGGCGGCGGTTATGTCTATGTCCTGTCGGTGCTGAAGGGCGGCAAGGTGACAAAGGTCACAGTCAATGCCAACCGGTAGCTGATACTTGATCCGCAAATCCGAACCATTTTTGCCGGTTGCCAAAGCAACGCACGATCTTTCAAGAAGTTGGCCAATATGCGCATTCTCGTAGTCGAAGATGATACAGACCTGAACCGTCAGCTCGTGACCGCCCTGGAAGAGGCGGGCTATGTGGTCGACAGCGCGAGCGACGGCGAAGATGGCCACTTTCTCGGCGATACGGAACCCTATGATGCGGTCGTTCTCGATCTGGGTTTGCCGACGCTTGATGGTCTCTCGGTTCTTGAAAACTGGCGGCGGGACGGCCGCACGATGCCGGTCCTGATCCTGACGGCACGCGACCGCTGGTCCGACAAGGTCGCCGGCATAGATGCCGGCGCGGACGACTACGTCGCCAAACCCTTCCACATGGAAGAGGTGCTCGCCCGTGTGCGGGCGCTCGTGCGCAGGGCCGCAGGCCATGCCTCCAACGAATTGACCTGCGGACCCGTTCGGCTTGATCTCAGGGCGGGCCGGGTGACCGTGGACGGCAGCCCGATAAAACTCACCTCGCACGAGTATCGCCTGCTGTCCTATCTTCTGCACCATCAAGGCAAGGTGATCTCCAGGACCGAGCTCACGGAACATCTCTACGATCAGGATTTCGATCGCGATTCCAATACGGTCGAGGTGTTTGTTGGCAGGTTGCGCAAAAAAATCGGCTCGGACATGATCGAGACGATCCGGGGTCTCGGCTATCGTCTTGGAGCAGCCGGTGACGACTGACAAAGGCGCAGGTCCGGGGCCGCAGGCAACCGTCAAACCGCAGCGGTCCCTTGCAACGCGGCTTGTTTTTGTCGCCGCGCTCTGGTCCGCGATCACGCTTGCTCTTGCCGGGATCTTTCTGGTCGGCCTTTACCGCAATGCCAGTGAGCGGGCGTTCGACGCCCAGCTTGAAATCCACATCAAGGCGCTCATCGCCGAGATGCTGGACACCGGGCAGGACAACGGCGCCGACGGGCAGCCCCAGGTTCAGACCGTCAGGGAGCCGGTCTACCGCGGCGACCCCCGATTCTCTCTGCCGCTGTCCGGCTGGTACTGGACCGTGCGGCGCGCGGACAGCCCAAGTATCCTCTATGCATCCGAATCCCTGGTTGGAGACCCCCTGAACACGCCGCCGATCGCGGACATGGACGACAGCGTCGGCTTTATCGCCGGTCCGACCGGTGACGAGGTACGTGTCCTGCAACAACGCATATCGATCGGAGACACGCCTTATGTGATCGCCGTCGGCGCGGCCACTGCCGGGTTCTGGGCGGACGTCGCTGAATTTTCCCGAATGGTGACGATCACGCTGTGCATCGTCGGCCTGGGACTGATCCTCGCGATCTTTCTTCAGGTCCGGTTCGGCCTCAAGCCTCTTACAAGGCTGCGCGCATCGCTTTCGGCTGTCCGCCTGGGCGAGGCGGACCGGATAGACGAGGCCCTGCCCACCGAAATCGCGCCTTTGGCCGTCGAACTGAATGCTCTTATCGTTTCCAACAAGGAAATCGTCGAGCGGGCACGCACGCATGTCGGTAACCTCGCGCATGGTCTTAAGACGCCGCTTTCGGTCATTTCCAATGAGGCGCGCGCATCCGAAGGCGCGCTCGCCGACAAGGTTGCCGAACAGTCGGCGATCATGTCGACACAGATACAGCATCACCTCGAACGGGCGCGCATGGCGGCACAAAGACGGGTCATCGGCGTGTCCTGCGAAACCGAACCCGTGCTTGCTAGACTGATTCGCGCGATGGGAAAGATCTATCAGGACAAGGGAATCACGGTTGCCTTTCAGCCTGGCGGAGACCTGCGTTTCCGGGGGGAAAGCCAGGACCTTGAGGAAATGAGCGGAAATCTGATCGACAACGCCTGCAAGTGGGCAGCTGCGCGGGTAAACGTGAAGATCGAGGCCGTGAGCGGGCCGGACAGCAATCGCGAGATGTTCGCGCTCATTGTGGAAGACGACGGCCCGGGCCTGTCTCCCGAGCAGCGCGCAGAAGCCGTCAAGCGGGGCCGCAGACTGGATGAAACCGTACCGGGAACCGGGCTCGGATTGTCGATTGTTGCTGACCTTGCAGCGCTTTATGGCGGGGAATTGAAGCTTGCCGGCTCGCATCTTGGCGGACTGAAGGCGAGTCTGATCCTTCCGGCCTTGTCACCTGACTAGTAATTTTCAAGTTCTTGTTAAGAATCAGGTCGAAGAGCTGTGATAGGAAGTGAACGGGCGCCGCACCGAAAAGACATTCTTGTGGCCAAGTTCGGCCACAAATTGAAAATATCAATTGTTCGTCGCCGGGTTTAACCCGGACACCGCACACCCTGGGAGCTTCCGAGCATGCGACTGCGCGATATCGCCATTGTTGCCTTTGCCGCCGCCTTGGCCGGATGCTCGATGACGTCCGGCTCCACGAATACGGAGGGCCTCGGGTCGTTCTTCGGTGATCCGTCTCAAAACGTCGCCGGCTCAGAAGCCAACACGGCAATCTCGGTTCTCGTGAACAACGAGTTCGGCGATGCGTTGGACCCGTCGGACCGGCGGGCGGCTGAAGACGCGCAGAACCGCGCGCTGCGGGCGCGTGGCCTGGGTGCGGCAGTGGCGTGGCAGAATGAGCGCACGGGCCGCAGCGGTCAGGTTCGTCCCGGGCCGGTCTACACGGTCAACGACACGAAGTGCCGTGAGTTCACTCATGAAATGGTGCTGCGCGGACGCACCCTTCAGGCACGCGGAACCGCCTGCGAAACAGACCGTGGCAACTGGCTGGTAATCGGCTAGCTTTTTCGCCCCAAAACCGTTGATGGCGCTGCGTTTTCTCTCAACAATTGCTTAATCCTTGTGCGGGTATCATTGGCCGGATCAAGATCTTGCGCCGAACCCTTGGATGACCCGTTCAAACGAGCTTGAAATCAAAATAAGGACATATCTGAGCAGTCTCAGTCCGAAAGCGCTGGGCTCGCTGGTCAGAAACTTGGAGAATTCCAAGCGCAAGGAAAGCACCGATCCGCATCTGGATCTCATCCTCACCGCCGCATCGGCCCTGGTTGACGGGCCACTCCCGGACGCGCTCGACGTACCCGATGTCGACGTGAGACGCGGGCAGGTTCACAAACTGTTTTTCGCGCCGCTGAACGGCTTTCTGATAGATGAAACACTGCCGAACCGGCAGGAAGGCCGCATCCAGAGCGCCATGCTTGAGCGGGTCTGGACGTGGCTTTCGCGCGATGTCATGCCGAATGAAGTCAAGACCGTGCTCGACCAGGCGGGAAATGCCGCCGTCAGCGGTGAACGGGTCGATGCACTCGTCCAGGCGCTCAGGACGCGTGCGGTCGAGGCGCTCGGCGAAGCCCTGGAAGCAAGTGAAATCTCCGAGAAGAAGCGGCGTATCATCGGCGCTGAACTCGGCGGTGAGCGCGGTATAGCCGAGCTCAAAGACATCCAGAAGGTGTTTGCCGCGGAGCGATGGTTGTCGCCCTTCCTGCAGAACATTCCGGAACGGATCAACGAACACCGCCTCAAGCAGGACCTCGACGTGTTGCGTCTGGTGGACAAGTGCTCGAACCGCTTCCCGGATCACGTTCCGATCATCGCCGCGGCCCTGGTGGATCGTTCCGACACACCGTCTGCCCTGTGCACGTTCGCCGGCAGACTTGCCGGCGACCCGGACCCGAGGACGATTGCCGGCTCGAAATTCGCGCCCTTCGTCGACATCGTCATGAGCGAGGCCGAGCGCCTCCAGATCCGGGCGCTGGACCACCGTCACAACAGCGACGACCCCAGCTCCTTTTCGGAAGCCCTGTCCGACTATCATGCGCTCGTGCGCGGTGTTGAACGCGATATGGATCTGTCGCTGTCAGGGCGTTGGCATCAGCGGCTGGCAGACACCAAGCGCAATATCTCCGGGGAGGTCACCCGCGAACTGAAAGGTGCGAGCGGCGCGATTCGCCGTGCCCTTCAAGTGCCGAAATTCGACAAGGACGGCGTGCTCGTGACCGACAAGACGGCCGTCGACGATGCGGTCAGGACACTTCGCGTCGTGACCATGGCGCGCACGGCGTCTGAGACCTTCGCCGTGAACGAGGTTGGCAAGCAGACCCGCCAGGCTGTCGAACAGACGCTCGAGATCGTCACGAGGTCCCTGATCACCGACCTTGGAAAGGCGGAAGGTGCCCAGATACAGGCGCACGCATCCGCCGCGGACGTGGCAATCACGCTCTCGGAGATCTACTTCGGCGCCGACTATGCCACGCAGTTGCGCCGCAGCCGCGACGCTGCCTTCGCGAAGGCGTCGAACCAGGACGCTCCAAGCGAGCCGGCACCGGAGCGCAAACTGGTGTCGAGCGTTCTCGCCAGGTACTGAACGGCACCTTTCATCCCGGTATCCGCCAACACGATTGTGAGCGGCGCGACGGCGGGTCACATCCGGTTCGTCTTGCATTTGCCCGTATTGCACTGTCTATAGTGCGCCCATGATATTCTGGATTTTACTCGCACTGATGACAGGAATTGCCGCATTGTCGGTTCTCGTTCCGTTGGCGCGGGCAGGGCGGTCGCAGGCGGAGACGATCGGCAGTGCCGACGAGGCTGTTTACCGGGAGCAACTCGCCGCGATCGAAAGCGAGTTGGAACGCGGTCTGATCGATGCCGAGGCTGCCGCGGCGGCACGGACTGAAACCGCGCGGCGGCTGCTCGCCGCTCATGACAAGAACGAAAGCCGTCAGAAAGGCTCATCCTCCGGGTTTCGGCTGAAGACCGCACAGGTCGTCGCCCTTGCCGCTCTTCCGCTGATCTCGCTGGCGACCTACTTCGCGCTCGGCTCTCCCGACAAACCCGATCAACCGTTGGTCACGCGCTTGAACGCGCCGGCCGAGGAACAGTCGGTTGAGCTGCTGGTCGCGCGCGTGGAACGTCATCTGGCGGAAAATCCGCAGGATGGTGAAGGCTGGGCCGTCGTCGCGCCGGTCTATCTTTCAATGGGCCAACCGCAGGCTTCGGCGCGCGCCTATGCCAACGCCCTTCGTATCCTCGGGCCGAGACCCGACTGGCTGACGGACATGGGCGAGGCCCTCACCATGGCCAACCAGGGTCTTGTCACGGCGGACGCAAAGCGCGCCTTCGAACAGGCCGTGTCGCTCCAGCCTTCTGCCGTGAAGCCTCGGTTCTTTCTTGCAATCGCGCTGGGGCAGGACGGGGACCGGGACGGTGCAGTCGAGGCATGGAAGTCCCTGCTGGAAGGCGCGGATGAAACGGCACCCTGGGTGGCTGCCGCGCGTCAGCAACTTGCGGGTCTGGAACAGCGGCCGGTTGCCGGTCAGCTGAGTGGTCCGACAGCCGAAGACGTCGCCGCCTCGCAGGAGATGTCCGCCGAGGACCGGCAGGCGATGATCGGCAGCATGGTCGCCGGCCTCGCCGAAAGGCTGGCAGCGGATGGCGGCAGTGCGGGGGAGTGGAGCCGGCTGATCAGGGCGTACATGGTTCTGGGCGAGCCGCAGAAGGCGCGCGAAGCACTCGCAGCCGCCGAGGATGCCTATGCCGGAAAACCGGACGATTTGTCACTGATCAAGGACACGGCCACCTCGCTCGGGCTAAGCGGGTCCTGATGGAAAGAATTGCCCCGGGGGTCGTGCCCCCGGCAGGCGCATAACCGGACGCAGGGAAATGACACGCAAGCAAAGAAGATTGACCTTGATCGGATCGGCAGGCGCAGTGCTCGCAGTCGCGCTCGGCCTGATCCTTTTTGCGCTCAATGACCAGATCGTTTTTTTCCAGAGCCCGACCGATATCACCGAAAAGCAGATCCCGGCCGGTCAGCGCATCCGTCTTGGCGGCCTGGTGGAAGAAGGCTCGGTGGTGCGTTCGGACAACGCCGAAGTGAGTTTTCGGGTAACGGACATGGCGAATGCGGTTGCCGTTACCTATAAAGGAATACTACCCGACCTCTTTCGCGAGGGGCAGGGTGTTGTGACGGAAGGAATTGTCGGGACCGACGGCGTGTTCGTCGCCGACAGTGTCCTTGCGAAGCATGACGAGAACTACATGCCCAAGGAAGTTGCCGAAGCGCTGAAAGACCAGGGTCACTGGCAAGGCGGCGAAGGCGAAGCCAACTAGGAACCGGGGCCTGCGGGGGAACACGGGACGCGCGCATGATCGTAGAATTGGGACACTACGCACTTGTCTTGGCATTTGCACTGACCCTTGTTCAGTGTGTCTTGCCCTTGTGGGGAGCCCTGTCGGGAGACGGCAGGCTGATGGCGGTCGCGCCGCCGATTTCCGTCACGCTTTTCATGCTGATCCTGGTCTCTTTCGTCGCGCTGACGATTGCATACCTGGCGTCGGACTTCTCCGTTCTGAACGTTGTGCAGAATTCCCATTCGGCAAAACCGCTGCTCTACAAGTTTACCGGCGTGTGGGGCAACCATGAAGGCTCGATGCTGCTCTGGGTGCTGATCCTGGTGTTCTTCGGGGCACTTGTCGGCGTGTTCGGCGGCAACCTGCCCCAGGATCTGAAAGCCGCGACGCTGGCTGTCCAGGCCTGGGTGACCGGCGGGTTCATCCTGTTTCTGCTGGTAACGTCCAATCCCTTCGCACGCGTTCCCAATCCGCCTCTGGAAGGTGCGGACCTCAATCCGATCCTCCAGGACATCGGTCTGGCGATCCACCCGCCGCTTCTTTACGTCGGTTATGTCGGCTTCTCGATCACCTTCTCGTTCGCGGTCGCCGCGCTGATCCTCGGCCGGACGGACGCAGCCTGGGCGCGTTGGGTACGCCCCTGGACCCTGCTTGCCTGGTGCTTCCTGACACTCGGCATCGCCATGGGGTCCTACTGGGCCTACTACGAGCTCGGCTGGGGCGGCTGGTGGTTCTGGGACCCGGTTGAAAATGCCAGCTTCATGCCCTGGCTTGCCGGCACCGCGCTGCTTCATTCGGCGATCGTGATGGAAAAGCGCGAGGCGCTGAAGGTGTGGACCGTCCTGCTCGCGATTTTCACGTTCTCGCTTTCGCTCCTGGGAACCTTCCTGGTGCGCTCGGGCGTGCTGACATCGGTCCACGCATTCGCAACGGACCCGGCACGCGGTGTCTTCATTCTCGGCCTGCTGTGTTTCTTCATCGGCGGCTCCCTGGCGCTGTATGCCTGGCGGGCACCGATGCTCAAGCAGGGCGGTCTGTTCGCCCCGATCAGCCGCGAAGGCGGATTGGTGCTCAACAACCTGTTCCTGACGGCGGCCTGTACCGCCGTCTTCGTGGGAACGCTCTACCCCTTGGCACTGGACGCGGTAACGGGCGAGAAGATCTCGGTCGGTGAACCCTTCTTCAATCTGACCTTCGGGCCGCTGATGATCCCGCTGCTGATGGCGATCCCCTTCGGACCGATCCTGTCCTGGAAACGCGGCGATCTCCTGGCGGCCTGCCAGCGGCTCTATGCCGCGTTCGGTCTCGCGCTGGTGCTCACGCTCTTCACCTTCTGGCTCTGGGGCATGGAAAAGATCCTCGCTCCCCTTGGTGTCGGGCTGGCTGTCTGGGTCATGGCCGGCGCTGTTTCTGAAATTGTCACGCGCGTGAAATTCTTCGAAATCGGTCCGAAAAGAGCACTATCGCGTCTGGTCGGTCTGCCCGGCTCCGCATGGGGCACGGCCATCGCCCATTTCGGGGTCGGTGTCACGGTTCTCGGCATCGTGACGGCATCGGCCTTTCAGGAAGAGCGCATCGAGACGATGCGGCCCGGCCAGACCGTCGAGGTCAATGGCTACGATGTGACATTCGATGGCGCGGTGCCGAGACAGGGTCCCAACTTCACCGAGGAGGTGGGGCATTTCACCGTCCGCCAAGCCGGGGCGCTGGTCACCGAAATGGAACCGTCCAAGAGGGTCTACACGGCGCGGCAGATGCCGACGACCGAAGCCGGGATCCACACCATCGGTTTCTCGCAGCTCTATCTCTCCCTCGGCGAAAGCCGCGGCGACGGGGCTGTCGATGTCCGGGTCTATTTCAAGCCGTTGATCACGCTGATCTGGATCGGCTGCGTGATTATGTCAATCGGTGCGGTGTTCTCCATGGCCGATCGCCGGTTGCGCATCGGCGCACCGAAGCCGGCGGCAAAACGCAAGGCGGCGCAGCCCGCGCCAGCCGAATAGGAATTGGGAATGCGTGCATTTCTTGCCAGCCTCTTGCTGTGGCTTCCCCTGTTGGGTGCGCCGGCATTTGCGGTTGCCCCGGACGAGGTGCTGGACGACCCGGCCCTGGAAGAACGGGCCAGGGCCCTGTCTGCGGAACTTCGCTGCATGGTGTGCCAGAACCAGTCGATCGACGACAGCGACGCACCGCTTGCCAAGGACTTGCGGGTGCTCGTGCGCGAGCGCCTGGTGGCAGGCGATACGGACGGACAGGTGATCGACTACCTGGTGTCCCGCTACGGTGAATTCGTGCTTCTTAAGCCGCGCTTTGCCTGGCACACGCTCGGGCTGTGGGCGGCCGGGCCGATTGCTCTTGTCGCCGGTATCATCGCGATTGTCCTCGCGCTCAGAAACCGCTCCCGGCGCGGGTTCCCGGTGGCCGCGGCAGGGTCTGCGAAACTTTCCGAGGGCGAGGAAGAACGGCTGAAGGCGCTGCTTGAAAAGCGGGACGGCGACGGGCAGGGCTAGGGTACGGACCCATAAATGAAGCCGATTTGGCGGCAGAAATGGCAAAATCTCGCGAGGAAACGTGCGCAGGGCGGGCTTTTTGCCCGGTCAAGCGCGGTGACGCTGCGAGGTAAAGCCATTTTGCCGTCCTTCGGATTTGGTCGTTTTGGCCATCCGCCACGTCGCGAAAGGCTTGAAAATGAACCACATTTCCTGCGCTTTCGCTCCTCGCAGCTGGTCAAAACGATCCAAACCAAATTGACTTCATTTATAAGTCCGTACCCTAGAGCCTTCGCTATTCGCGAGCCTCTGGTGGCCTGGTCGGCTCCGTCGGTGCCTAGCCGATGCTCAGCTCTGCCTGAGCTGAAACCGCTGCAGGTGACTTGTGCAGGGGTCGGTCTTGAGATGTGCCCAGATCGCTTCGACGAGTGCTGACGTCGTTTCCCGGTTCCGGTACACCCAAATGTCGAGATTCGTGTCGTATCTGCCGTTGCCCGCCAGTGCGAACTGGCCTGACTTGATATCCTCATAGGCGCTGCAGGCCGGAAGCCAGATCATTTTCTGATCCATCAAGGCGAGGCGTTTCATGAATTCGCAGGTTCCGCTCTGCGAGGTGCAGACGAACTCCGGGTCCTGGGAGGTCATCGTCGAAAAAAGCAGATCCTCGACCTTCGAAAAATATCCTGTCTGACCGTAGCCGATATATTCCAGGCCACTGCTCGGCGGGTTGTCGACGTCGAAGGCGGGCCGCCCTTCCGCATCAAGCGCAGTACAAAGATGCATAGTGTCTTCGCCCAGTTTGATCGATTCAAAGGCCTGATGCTCAAAAAATGCCGGTACCTCTGGCTTAGAATACAGCACCACCAGATCCATCTTCCGGTCGCCGAGCAGTTCGATCATTTCGTAAAAGTCATACGTGTCCAGGGACACCGAAAAGGCGCCGCAGGCGTCCTTGATCTGCTGCAGCCATTCCGGCACGAAACTGAGAGCGAGGGAGGTTGATGCCGCTAGGCGGATATCGGGTGTCGTCCCGGAATTGCGCCGTTGAAACTCCACCCGGTTGAGTTCCAGTTCCCTCAACACGTTCTGAGCGGTCGCGTGGAAGACCTGCCCTTCCGGCGTCAACGTGACCGGATAGCTGCTCCGGTCGAAGAGTTCGGTGCCGAGCCAGGTCTCCAGCGCCTTGATCCGGCGGCTGAACGCCGATTGCGTGATGTTTCTCTCGTCCGCGGCCTGGGAAAAATTCCCGCGATTGCTCAGGACCAGAAAATCGGCCAGCCAGTTGGTGTCCACTGCATCATTCCTTAAGGGAAGCTGCCGAATAAGTAAGCAGTATGAATAACTATGCAAAATTTGCATAACAAGACTCTTGGTTGAATTCAACCGGCGGGTTTAAGCTTCTGGTTCAGGTGTGGAATCCGCGCTCGACCAACGAAGCGTGACCGCACACGATCCCGCCGGGATCAACCGGCTCCATCCCATTCGTTTTGTTCCAGAGGGGGAATGATCGTGAACATCACAACTCCATTGAAAAGTCTTTCACTTGCGGCATTGCTCGCGACGTCCGTCGCCTTTCCTGTGATCGCCGCGACACCGGCCGATACTTTCGTGATCGCGCGCAACACGGCCGATGCCATCACGCTCGATCCGGCCGAGTGCTTCGAATTCACCGGCAGCCGGATCGTTGCCAACATCTATGAGCGCCTGTTCCTGTTCGAGCCGGACGACCTGACCAAGCTTGTCGGCGGCATCGCGGAATCCTACGAGTTTTCCGAAGACGGCAAGAAGATCACCGTCAAGCTGCGTCCCGGACTGACATTCCACTCCGGGAACCCGGTGACGGCTGCGGACGTGGCCTATTCCCTGAGCCGCGCGGTCAAGCTGGACAAGACCCCGGCCTTCATCATCAAGCAGATCGGTTGGACCGCCGACAACGTCGATGAAGCCGTGGTGGCCGTCGACGAGGGTACGGTCGAGATCAACATCCTGGCGGACCTGTCGCCCGCACTCGTGTTGAACCTTCTGTCTTCCAGTGTCGCCTCGATCGTCGATATGAAGGAAGTGCAGAGCCACGAAGTCGACGGCGACATGGGGTATGCCTGGCTGAAGGACAATTCGGCAGGGTCCGGCCCCTACAAGTTGAAGACCTGGAAAGCCAACGAAGTCGTCATGCTGGAAGCCTTTGACGGTTATCGCCAGGGCAAGCCTGCCATGAACCGTGTCGTCATCCGCCATGTCGCGGAACCGTCCGCACAGCGTCTCTTGCTTGAAAAGGGCGACGTCGACGCTGCGATGGAACTAACGGCCGACCAGTTGAAGGGCCTGTCCGGCAACGCGGACGTTTCGGCGGAGAGTTATCCCAAGGGATACCTGATGTACCTGGCGTCCAACATGGACCATCCGGTCCTGTCCAAGCCCGAAGTTCGCGAGGCGCTCAAATACATGGTCGACTATGACGGTATGGTCGGCTCGTTCCTCGACGGTCAGTACAAGATCCACCAGAACTTCTGGCCGTCCGGCATGTGGGCTGCGGCTACGGATACGCCCTACAGCTACAACATGGACAAGGCCAAGGCGCTGATCGCCGATGCCGGCCTCGACGGCGACACGAAGATCACCATCGACACGCTCAACAAGTCGCCCTTCACCGAAGTGGCCCAGAGCGTGCAGGCCAGCCTGAAGGAACTGGGCATCGATTCCGAAATCATCCTGTCCGACGGTGCCACGCTCTGGCCGAAATACCGTGCACGCAAGCACGAACTCATTGTCGCGCGCTGGGGCCCGGACTATTCCGATCCGCATTCCAACGCCGACGCGTTTGCCCACAACCCGGACAACAATTTCGAAGCCAAGCTGACCGGCAAACTGACCTGGCGCAACGCCTGGCCGGCGGAAGGCCTGACGGAACTGACAGATCAGGCGGCCGCGGAATCCGATCCGGAGGTGCGTGAGGAAATCTACGCCAAGCTGCAGAAAATGGTTCAGGAGGACTCGCCCTTCACGATCATGTTCCAGGCGATCGGCACCTATGGCAAACGGGCCAATGTAGACGGCTTCGTCAACGGCGTGACGTCGGACCAGGCCTTCTACAAGACCGTGACAAAATAAATCGGATAGACCGGCCGCACTGGTCTTGAGAGCAGTGCGGCAGGCCGCATTCGGAATGAACCGCGCTTCTTCATGTCTCAGATGAAGAAGCGCGGCTTTGTGTAGGCAAGCAGGAACAACCGGGGGTTTCGTTCGCAATGAGCGACAGTTCCGCAGTGCAGCGCTCGGCGATGGATTTCAAGCCGTATCTGGGCGTGGCAAAAAAGATTGGTGGCGGCATCTTCATGCTGCTCCTGACCTTCATCGGCCTGACCGCGATCACTTTCATCATCGGCCGCATCATGCCCAACGATCCCGTTGTCGCGATCGTCGGCGACCGGGCGTCGAAGGAGGTCTATGATGCCATGTACCTGCAGCTCGGTCTCGACAAGCCGATCTGGCAGCAATATCTGATTTTCCTGGGTGACATCCTGCGCGGCGATTTCGGCAGTTCGGTGATGACCGGGCAGCCCGTAATCGAGGACATCAAGCGGTTCTTCCCGGCCACGCTGGAGCTGGCCACCATCGCGACGGTTGTCGGCGTGATCATAGGGGTTCCGGCCGGTGTGCTGGCTGCCGTGCGCCAGGGAACCCTGATCGATCATGTCGTCCGGGTCGTCGGCCTGCTTGGACATTCCATCCCGATCTTCTGGCTGGGCATGGTCGCCCTTTTGATCTTCTACGCAAAACTGGACTGGGTCGCGGGACCGGGACGGATCGATTTCTTCTATGACGGCATCGTCGACCCCGTGACCGGTGTCATCATGATCGATGCCGCCCTGGCCGGGGAGTGGGACGTTTTTCACAACGCCCTGTCGCATGTGATCCTGCCGGCCTCCATGCTGGCGATCTACTCGCTCGCCTATATCGCCCGCATGACCCGTTCTTTCATGCTCGATCAGCTGAACCAGGAATATGTTCTGACAGCCCGCGTCAAGGGCCTGCGCGAGGGCACGGTCATCTGGTATCACGCCTTCCGGAACGTCCTCGTTCAGCTCATCACGATCATTGGCCTGACCTATGCCAGTCTGCTGGAAGGATCGGTGCTGACGGAGACCGTCTTCGCCTGGCCCGGCATCGGCCAATACATCACGAATTCCCTGTTCAACGCCGACATGAACGCCGTCATCGGCGGCACGCTGGTCGTCGGGATCTCGTTCGTCTTCATCAACATGCTATCCGATATGCTCTACCGGATCGTCGACCCGAGGGCGAAATGATGTCGGAAACCGCGCTTGATCAGAAATCCGGTTCGTCCTCCTGGCTGCTGGCCGACTCGCCGAAAAACGCGTTCCAGGCAAAGTGCCAGCGCGCCTATATCGGCTGGCTGGCCTTCCGGTCCAATCCCATTGCCATGTTTGGGCTGGCCATCGTGCTCTTCCTTTGCCTCGTGGCCCTGTTTGCGCCGCTGATCGCGGGCGGGGACGGCACCACGCAGGATCTTGCCAACCGCCTTGCCCCGCCGAGCGCGGAACACTGGTTCGGGACGGACGAACTCGGCAGGGACATCTTTGCGCGCATTGTCTGGGGCTCGCGGGTCACGCTCTACATCATCTTCCTCGTCTCCATTATCGTGATGCCGATCGGGCTGATCATCGGCACGACCGCGGGGCTTCTGGGAGGGGTTGTCGATGCCACGCTGATGCGCATCACCGATATTTTCCTGGCGTTTCCGCGCCTGATCCTGGCGCTGGCATTCGTTGCCGTGCTCGGGCCGGGCCTGGAAAATGCCGTGCTGGCCATCGCCCTGACGACATGGTCACCCTATGCGCGGCTTGCCCGGGCCGAAACGCTGACCTTGCGCAACAGCGAATACATCATGGCGGCGCAGATCATGGGCGCCTCCCGGATCAGGGTGCTGTTCGCCCATATCATGCCGATGTGTCTCTCCTCCACCATCGTCCGCCTGACGCTCGACATGGCCGGTATCATCCTGACGGCGGCCGGCCTCGGGTTCCTTGGGCTGGGAGCGCAGCCGCCGCTTGCCGAATGGGGTGCCATGATCGCCTCCGGCCGCGACTATCTGCTTGATCAGTGGTGGGTTCCGACCATCCCCGGCATTGCCATTCTTGTCGTCTCGCTGGGCTTCAATCTCCTGGGCGACGGTCTTCGCGACGTGCTCGACCCGCGCAGCTCGGGAGGGCATTGACGATGAACGAGATGAAGATGGCCGGTTTTCAGTCAGACGACCCGAATGAAGCTCCCCTGATTTCGGTGCGCGATCTCCATGTCCGGTTTTCAACGCCCAAGGGCCCCGTCCACGCGGTACGCGGCGTCAGCTTCGATCTGGGGCGCGAGCGGCTCGGGATCGTCGGCGAATCCGGCTCGGGCAAATCACAGACCGGCCGCGCCCTCCTGCGCCTGACCGCCGGAAACGGCACGATCGACGCAAGTCGCATGATGTTTGACGGCATGGACCTGATGAAGGCCGGTGCGAAGACCATGCGCAGTATCCGCGGATCGCGGATTTCGATGATCATGCAGGATCCCAAATACTCACTCAATCCCGTGCTGACGGTGGGCACCCAGATTGCCGAATCCTGCCGCCGGCACGAGAACGTGTCCCGCTCGGAAGCGCGCCGGCGTGCTCTTGCGATGCTCGAGACGGTCCGCATCCGCGAGTCGGAGAAGGTCTATTCGCTCTATCCGCATCAGGTTTCGGGAGGCATGGGACAGCGCATCATGATCGCGATGATGCTGATCACCAATCCTCAGGTGATGATTGCCGACGAGCCGACGTCCGCGCTGGATGTGACCGTTCAGATGCAGGTCCTGTCTCTTCTGGACGACATGGTGCGCGAGCGGGGCATGGGGCTGGTGCTGATCAGTCACGATCTCAATCTTGTCTCCAGCTTCTGCGATCGCGTGCTTGTCATGTATGGTGGCCGCATCATGGAAACGCTCGACGCCAAGCACCTTGACCGCGCACAGCACCCCTACACGAAGGGCCTTCTGAACTGCCTTCCGCGTCTCGACGGAAAACACGATGATCTGCCGGTCCTCAAGCGGGATCCCGCCTGGCTGCACGAAACGCAGGACATGACCGGGGAGGCGGGCTGACGATGATCGATATTGAAAATCTCGGCATCGTCTTCGGTTCCGGAAAGTCCCAGATCACTGCGGTCAGGAACGTCAGCCTGACCGTCGCCGAAGGCGAGAGCTATGGCATCGTCGGTGAATCGGGGTCCGGAAAGTCAACCGTCCTGCGCGCCATGGTCGGGATCTATTCCCATTGGACGGGTACAATCCGGATCGCCGGTGAACCGCTCAAGACCAAAAGGTCCGTGTCGTCGCGCAAGCACATGCAGATGGTGTTTCAGGATCCTTACGGCTCTCTTCATCCACGCAGGACCATTGACGATACCTTGAGCGAACCGCTGATCATCCACGGGCTGAAGAACCGGGAAGACCGCGTTCTGAAGATCTTGAAGGAAGTGGGGCTCGGGCCGGAATTCCGGTTCCGGTATCCGCACCAGCTTTCCGGCGGCCAGCGTCAGCGCGTGGCCATCGCCCGGGCCCTGATCCTGGAGCCCAGGGTGATCCTGCTCGACGAACCCACCAGTGCGTTGGATGTGTCGGTGCAGGCCGAAATCCTCAATCTGCTGTCGGCGCTGCGCAAGACCCATGGGCTCACCTACATCATGGTGAGCCATGACCTGGCTGTCGTCGGCCACCTGTGCAGCCGGATCGCCGTCATGAACCGGGGCGAGGTCGTGGAGGAAATGAGCGAAGAGCAGATGCGCTCCGGCAACGTCCGGCACGACTACACGCGCCAACTCTGGACGGCATCTCAGGGGTATGACCGCGCCGCGCTTGAAACGTTCAAGGAATTTGCCTGAACCCATACACGCCCGCCGGTACCTGGTGCTAAGCTCTTCACAGGCTCCGCACCAAGCCGTGACTTGCATGACATCGGTTCGTGCTTATTTCAGGCGCGTTGAAACGCTGGAGGGTTGAACCATGGCAAACAGACCGCTGCGACTGGAATTTGACGGTGCGCATGGCGCAAAACTGGCGGCACGGCTCGATCTTCCGGCCGGCAAGATCCGCGCATTCGCGCTGTTCGCCCATTGTTTCACATGTTCCAAGGACATACCGGCAGCCCGCCACATCGCGGGTGCGCTCAGCGCCGAGGGCATTGCCGTCTTGCGGTTCGATTTCACGGGTCTTGGCGGCAGCGGCGGCGATTTTTCGTCGACGGGCTTTTCGTCCAATGTCGATGATCTCAAGCTCGCCGCCGACTTTCTGCGGACCAACTACGAGGCACCACAGCTTCTGATCGGTCATTCTCTTGGAGGTGCTGCGGTTTTGTCCGTCGCCGCGGATATCCCCGAAGTCCGGGCGGTCGTCACCATCGGTGCGCCGTCGGATGCCGATCATGTCATTCACAACTTCAAGGGATCTGTCGACGAGATCCGCGAAAAGGGATCGGGAAGCGTTGATCTCGCGGGGCGCTCGTTCACGATACGCAAGGAATTCCTGGAGGATCTGGAAGCGCAGACCGTTAAGGAAAGGACGGCGAAGCTGGGCAAGGCGCTTCTCGTCATGCATGCGCCGCTGGACGATACGGTCGGGGTCGAGAACGCCACCGAGATCTTCGTCGCCGCGAAACATCCCAAGAGTTTCGTGTCGCTCGACAAGGCGGATCATCTGCTGACCCGCGGTGAGGACGCTGCCTACGCGGCGAGGGTTATCGCGGGGTGGGCCAGCGGGTATCTGGACAGGGAGGACGCCTCGCGGCGGGACGAGACCGCAAAAGAGGGCGTTGGCGTCGTCGAAACCGGACAGGGCAAGTTCCAGGCGATGGTCGCCGCCGGCCAGCACCGGCTGATCGCGGATGAACCTGTCAGCTATGGCGGCTTTGACAGCGGGCCGTCACCGTATGATTTTCTGTCAACGGCGCTGGGTGCCTGCACCGTCATGACGCTGCGCATGTATGCGGACCGCAAGGGACTGAAGGTTGATCGGATCGGCACGCAGGTTCTGCACAACAAGGTGCACGCGGCCGACTGCGCGGATTGCTCGGAGGAACTGAAGGAAAAGGGCGGTAAGATCGACCGTTTCGAGCGGCTGATCACTCTGGAGGGAGACCTTGACGCCGCAACCCGGCAGCGCATGCTCGAAATCGCCGACAAGTGTCCGGTTCACCGCACACTGGAGCACGGTGCCGCCGTCATCACACGGGAAGCCGCATCTTCATGAGAGTTGGAGCGACAAGCGCAGGCAGCCCGGTCAGGCTGCCTGTTCTTCCAGAGTGCTCAGACGTACCTTCATGAACGACAGCAGGCGCCTTGCGTCCTTGTCCGTCAGTTCCTGGTAGTCGTTGATCCAGTTCTGGACGGTCGTTGCGGGCTGCTTGTTGTTTGCAGCACGTGCGCGGCACAGGGCAACGTAACCGTTCTTGTCGACACCAAGCGCCTTGCACAGCACGGCAACACCGGTCGCATCGTAGCGAACCATGACGTTCGTGATGTATTTCTGGTCGAGCCCGGCCAGTTCCGCGAGCAGGAAGCAGATGTCGAACAGGTTGTTGGACAGCGCCATCTGCGTCAGCGCCTGTCCGAGGGTTCCGCGACCTTCGCGGATGTCCTTCAAAGCGACCTTCGCATCGATGCGGGTTTTCTTGCGCTCCAGCTTCGTGCTGGCGACAACCTTGCTGGCCTCGTGGAAAAGCGTGCGCACGAGTTCCTCGTTGTCCTCGCGCATTTTCCTGATCTTGGTCTGTTGCTGCGCCGGCATCTGGGAAATCAGCTTCTCGTAGTCGTCTTCCGAGACATCCGCGCGTTCGATCATCGCGTCGCGGATCTTGTCGTCGCGCTCGGCGAGTTTCACGAGAAGGCGTCCACCCCAGTCGGACAGCTCTGCACCGGAGTTGGCCGCCACAGACTGTTTGACAGGGCTTTCCCCGCGCTCCAGCAGCACATCGGTGACCTTCGCTTCCAGGTGGTCACGTTTTGAAATGGCGAGCAGGTGGCCCTGGCCCATTGTCTTCGCGAGCCGCAGGATGTCATCGGATTTCAGCGCCTTGGATGTTGTCAGCATCGGGCGCGCAATCTCGATTTCGTCGCTGGCCAGTTCATAGGCAACGGCATGTGAGGTTGTGTCGATCGGAGCCAGCCGTTCGGAAACGGTCTGTTTCTGCTCCGCCTCCATCGACGGCAACATGCGTTCCAGCACGGCGTTGAAGAGCGATATTTCTTCCGTCTGATAACTGTTCGCACCGGTTACAAACAGGTCAGTGACATGTTCAACCAGCTTGTGGCGTTTTTCAGGAGAACTGTCCTGCGCTTGGTTGAGAAGATCATTGAGCATGTCGGATCCATCCATTCGTTTGGATCGGAGAATACCCTAGAGACAGTTTACAAGTGTCTAAAGAGTGGAAGGAAATTTGCGCAAGACTGCGGCTTCTATCGGCAGAAAAGCCAATTATCCCTGCGCGGGCCGCCTCGGATCGTCATGCTTGCCGCGCGGCACGCGGGCTTGCCGCAAGAACAGGCGAAGGCAGACGCGTTGAAAAAGGGGCAAAGGCGCAGTTTGCGTTCAGAGCTGCGTTACCTGTGGCGGACCTGCTCGGCGACGAGCCGCCACACCTGTTCCGCATGGCTTGCGGGTGCGAAGTGGCCCGCACCCGAGATCGTGGAAATGTCTGCCGGGCTGTGCTTCTCGACGAGAGTCCGGATGGTCCCGACCGGCGTGAGCGGATCTTCGGTGCCGTGTATGAACCTGGCTGTGATCTGCGTGATCGGCTCGGGAAGCCGGGCGCCCATCACAAAGTCATAGTCGTCAGAGATGCCGGCGACCGAACTCCGGTATAAGTCCGGAAACCATGCATGAACGGGTGTTGCGGTTTCCAGGCCTTCCATTGCCGATAGATCTGCCGGGGAAGCGTTGAACATGCGGTCAAGCATGGTCTTCGCCGTTGCCTGATCTGGATAGTGCCGGCTGAATTCCAGCGTGATCGCCCTGGAGAGGGAAGTTCCCTCACCCAGTGTCTTGTATCCGCCGTACAGGATGTCGGCGTAACTGTCGCGTTCGGTGTCCGCGCCCGCCGTGTTGGCGGAGAGCAGAACGAGTTGACTCAGGCGCTCCGGGAAGCGTCTTGCGTAGTGCAAGGCAAGAACGGCGCCCAGGGAGTGGCCAAGCAGTGTCACGTCTTTCATGGCGCGCCGTTCGAGAAACAGGTTGAGATCCTTGTAGCTCTCTTCGACGAGACTGTCGCCGGCGGCAAGATCAAGCATGGGCCGCGCATCAAGATAGCCCCGTCGAAGGGGCATAAGCAGGCGCAGGCCTTCGGTCTTAAGATGCTCGGCCGCGCCGGAAAGCAACATTCCGAACATCATTCCATGCAAGACAACAACAGGTATGCCGTCGGCCGGGCCTGCCTCGACACATCTGAGAATCTGTCCATTCCCGAGCCGTTCGACCACCAGGCGCGCATCGCGGCCGAGCTTTTCGGAAATGAAGGTTTCTGCGAAGGAGGCATGTCGCATTTCATCGTCGGCAATGACGCTGATGATGGACAGCTGGCCCATCAGAAGCCGAACCAGATCGAGCTGTCCGCTGCACTGCATTTTGGCTGCCGCGGTCTTGATCTGCGCGCGCTTCGTTTCCACGGTGACGTCATCCAGCGACGCAGCATGCCGCAAAGTTATGCCGGCGAGCAACTGGAATGCGACCCGCATCTCCGCGTCCGTCAGCCTGCTTTCGCTTTGGAAGGTCAGATGGATTTTCTTGAACACCTGAAAGTCGACGATGAAGCCGCGAATGCGCGGAACGGGTGCAGCTTGGGGAGTCGACACACGATCGGGCAGGAACAGTGTGAACCGGGTGCCATCTTCGTTGCACGTGACGCGGCCCGGTTCTGCGAAACCGTCTGCGACATCGCGCGCCATGGTTTCAAGTTCCGGGTCATCGGCGGGCGCTGAAACCATCTTGACCATGTAGTCGGACAAGTCCGTCGCACCGCCGCGCACAAACCTGCCCCGCTCATCGAAATCACACCATTTGAGAACCGCCTTGGTGTTCGTCTCGACGGACTTCAGGCGCTGGAGCGTTCCGTTCACAGCCTGTTCGATCCGTTCCTCGGGAAGGATCGAGAAAACCCGCGCCAGATTGTCTTTCACGCCACCTTGCATCGCAGTGCAACTACTCAAAAAGTCATGACGGCAATCGAAATCCGGATTGCCCCATGATCAATTCTAACAGTTAAAGAATTTTGCGGTCATTACCCAATTGGGGAATGCGATGAATTCGGAAATTTCCTAATCGATAATCAACCGGCAAGGTTGCACGAAGCGGCGTTCTCGCAGGAGCGCAAAGACCAAGAAGGGGCTGGGGAATACTTGAAGACATTTCTGCGCCCGCTTGGCTAGGCGAAGAAGGCGCACCATTTATTGAAGCAACTGCACGGCCGCATGTTCCACTTGTGTGGCCGTGCATTTTTTGTGCGAAGACAGGTACGGTGCGCGCCACGCCCGGTTCCGCAGGCCCGTGTCGGCGCCGGCGTCAGGCAGCCTGGTGCGTTGCCTGGCTTTCCAGTTTGGCTCTCATGACCGCGAGCAGGCGACGGGCGTCGGTTTCATCAAGCATGTGATAGTTGGTCAGCCACTTGCTGCCGGTGCTTTCGGGAAACTTCAGGTGCTTGCAGCGTTCCTTGCAGATTGCCTGGAACTCGCGTGCGCCGATGCCGCTGGCCCGGCACACGCTGGCGATTCCAGTTGCGTCAAAGCGGACCATGAGGTTGTGGACGTATTTCATGTCAAGGTCTGAAAACACCGAGAGAAGTCCGACGATGTCCAGGAGGTTGTGTTCGATGCACAGCTGGTAGACGGCCTTGTTCAGGTTGGTTTTGCCGAGCCTGATACCCGCGAGCCAGGCCTTCGGACTGATTTTCGACGGCTTTTTCTCAAGTTTCGGGCCTGAGGCGATTTCGCCGTCTTCCCGGAACAGGTCCTCGATGAGTTCCTCGTTGGACTTGCGCAGGTGCCGCATCCGGTCGCCCAGTTGTTTCGGGATCTCCTTGACCAGATCCTCGAAAACCGGCATTTCGAGCTCGGCGCCCAGGTTGGAGGCGATGGCCTGCTTGACTTCCTTGCCGCCGCGCTTGATCAGCTGCTGGGTGACTTTCTTGCTGATATGGTCCCGCTTGGCCATGGCAAGCAGGTGCCCCTGGTCTTTCAACTGGGCAATTTCGAGCAGGGTGTCGTCCGAGAGCGATGTCGACCGTTCCAGTATGGCCTGGGCGATCTGGATTTCGTCCTTGGCAATGGCACCGGCAAGTGTCGAGGACGTGGCTTTCACGTCTGCGAGTGTCTCGGACATTTTCTGGCGGGCTTCGGGCGTCAGGGAATCGTAAACCCCCTCCAGCATGTTGTTGAGGAGGTCGGTTTCCTTGGTCCTGTCTTCTTCGGAGCGCGACGAAAGCAGACCCGTTACGTGCTCTGCGAGCTCGTGTTTTTTCTCCGAAGAACTGTCCTTGGCCAGTTGAAGCAGCGAGTCAGTCATGATGTTACCCTATGAGGATAAGTATCATCACATTTTCTTTACATCTCGTGAAAAACGGCGTTCGAGTTGGACGAAATGCAATCCTTGGGTGCAGTTGACCTTTGCCCGGGCTTGCGGCATTTCAATTCCATGAGCAAACTTCCGGTTCTTTATTCCTTCCGGCGCTGTCCATACGCAATTCGCGCCAGGCTTGCGATCGCTTCCAGCGGCCGTCCGGTCGAACTGCGCGAAATTGTGCTTCGGGACAAGGCGCCGGAATTCCTTGAGGCTTCGCCTACGGCAACGGTTCCGTGTCTCAAGACAGGCGACGGGGTCATCGACGAGAGCTGGGACATCATGCTTTGGGCGCTTGAATTTGCCGACCCGGACAACTGGCTACAGCCGGAGCGGGCAACGATGGCCGACATGCGGGAACTGGTTCTGCAATGCGACGGTCCGTTCAAGTCGCATCTCGATCGCTACAAGTACGATGTGCGCTACGAGGATGCCGACAGGGAAGAGGAGCGGGCGCGCGCCGGAGTGTTTCTCTGCGAGCTTGATGAACGCCTGACGCGGGGACCGTGGCTGTTTGGCGGGTCCGCGTCACTGGCGGACTACGCGATCTTGCCGTTTGTCCGGCAGTTCGCGAATGCCGACCGCGCCTGGTTTGATGCGCAGAACTGGCATCCGCTGCGGAGCTGGCTCGAATCCTTTGAATCGTCCGGCGCGTTCCAGGCCGTCATGCCGAAGTGGACAAAGTGGGTTTCCGGCGACACACCGGTCAGGTTTCCGGCCTGAAACTGCGCCGCACACCGATTTTTAGTCGCATGTGGAACGGGTGTCCGGTTCGGCGATTATTCTGAATATCAATGAAAACAGTACTTTAGAAGCGCAGCTTGACTCTCCGTCTCGGTGAGGCGCGAACGTTACGAATTTGTAATTCCCCCGACAGGCAACGGTAAGGCACGACAACCTACTTTCTTCCTTGAGCCCGGAACGCAGATCCCCATGCGCTCCGTATTGGCCTCCAATAGTTATGTCGACAGAGGTAGAAAATATGCAAAATCGTGGGTCAGTCTCTCCCTTGCGTTCGCGCCGTGCCAAATTGCTGGCAGGTGTTGTCGCTCTGGGCGCCGCCGGTGCGTTGACCGCGCAGACGCTTGTTCCGAGCCAGCTGGCTCAGGCCGAAGCCGTCCGGGTCGATGCCGCGGCACCCGCGGACTTCTCCGATGTCGTGCGCACCGTCAGCCCGGCTGTCGTGAGCGTACGCGTCAAGCAGGCTGCTGAGCCGCGCATGATGAATTTCAACGGCGGCAACGGCGGCAATGGTTTCGAAGAGTTCTTCAAGGGCATGCCCGATGGCCATCCGTTCGAGCGGTTCTTCCGCGACTTCGGTGGCCGGGGCGGTGAAGAAGGCCGCAATGAGCGCCGTTCGCCGCGCCAGTACGGTATGTCGCAAGGATCCGGTTTCTTCATTTCCAAGGACGGATATGTCGTTACCAATCACCACGTGATCGACCGCGGCACCGAGTTCACCGTGATCGACAAGAACGGCGACGAGTACAATGCGACCCTCATCGGTTCAGACAAGCGCACGGATCTGGCGCTTCTCAAGGTCGAGAGCGGCGACGAGTTCACCTATGTGGACTTTGCCGACGAAGCACCGCATGTCGGTGAGTGGACCGTCGCGATCGGCAACCCGTTCGGACTTGGCGGCTCTGTGACCGCAGGGATCGTGTCTGCACGTGGCCGCGACATCGGTGCCGGCCCGTATGACGATTTCATCCAGATCGATGCACCCGTCAACCGGGGCAACTCCGGTGGCCCGGCGTTCAACATGAACGGTGAAGTGATCGGTGTGAATGCGGCGATCTTCTCGCCGTCCGGTGGCAATGTCGGCATTGCTTTCGCAATCCCGGCTTCGACCGCGCAAGATGTCATCATGGAGCTCAGGAACGACGGCACCGTTGTTCGTGGCTGGCTCGGCGTTCAAATCCAGAACGTGACTGATGACATCGCGGAAAGCCTTGGCCTCAAGGAGGCCCGCGGCGCCATCGTCGCGGAAGCGCAGGAAAACAGCCCGGCTGAGAAGGCTGGCCTGCGCTCAGGCGACACCATTCTTGCCGTTGACGGCACGAAGGTGGACGGCCCGCGCGACCTGTCCAGGATCGTTGCGGCTTATGAGCCGGACACCGAGGTCAAGGTTACGATCTGGCGCGACGACAAGGAGCAGGACATCTCCGTGACCCTCGGACGTCTTCAGGACCAGGAAAAGGTTGCGGAAGCTGCCGAGCCCCAGGTTGAAGAAACCAAGACCAGCCTGGACGATCTCGGCCTGGTCGTGACGACCAAGGCGGAAGCCGGTCTGGAAGGTGAGGGCGTCGTGATTGCGGAAATCGATCCGGACGGACCGGCCGCAGACAAGCGTCTTTCGACGGGTGATGTGATCCTCGAAGTCGCCGGTATGAAGGTCAATTCGGCCGACGATGTCCTCAAGGCGCTCGACAAGGCGGAAAACGACGGCCGCAAGGCGGTCCTCTTCCGGATCGAGACCAACGATACAACCCGGTTCGTGGCTCTGCCCATGAACCTGGCCTGATCAGGAACCGGTTCGTCTTGGAACCGGAACCTGACTGGCGGGACCGGCTTGCCCTCTGCCCCCAACCCCGACGGGCCGGTCTTCGCCATGGGTTTCGCCCGTAAACCCAGCCGGACTGGCGGCGGCGCCTCACATCCATTGCCGCCGCCAGCCATTCCATTTCATGCTCACTCAAGGTAAAAGGGTTTCATGTTGCGGATTCTTGTTATCGAAGATGATCCAGAAGCGGCGAGCTATCTCGTCAAGGGATTGAGCGAACTCGGCCACACGGCCGATCATGCTGCGGACGGACAGAGCGGTCTGGATATGGCCCTGCACAGCAGCTACGACATTCTCATTGTCGATCGCATGTTGCCCAAGCTTGACGGACTTTCGATCATTCAGGAACTGCGGCAGGAAGACAATCACACGCCTGTGCTGATCCTCTCCGCACTCGGCCAGGTTGACGACAGGGTCAAGGGTCTGAAGGCGGGCGGAGACGATTATCTCCCCAAGCCTTATGCCTTCACCGAGCTTCAGGCGCGTGTCGAAGCGCTGGCGCGCAGGCCCAAATCATCCAGCCAGGTTGAAACCACTTACACGGTCGGTGATCTCATTCTCGACAGAATGGCGCATTCCTGCCGGCGCGGCGAAACCGAGATCCCGCTCCAGCCCCGTGAATTCCGTCTTCTGGAGTATCTGATGCAGCACGCCGGTCAGGTCGTGACGCGGACAATGCTTCTGGAGAACGTCTGGGAGTATCACTTCGACCCGCAGACGAACGTCATCGACGTTCATATCTCACGCCTCCGCGGAAAGATCGACAAGGGCTTCGAAACGCCCCTTCTGCACACAATCCGCGGGGCCGGGTACACCATCCGTGACGCGGCTCACTAGATTTGTCCGCACGACAGCGTTCAAGCTGTCCTTGCTCTACATTGCTGTTTTCACAGTCATGTCGGGCGTGCTCGTCGTCTATGTTTCCGAGAGCACCGACAACCTGATGTCCGAACAGGTCGTTCAGGCCGTGGATGCGGAACTCAAGGGTCTTTCGGATGTCTATGTGCGGGGCGGCATCCGCGATCTCGTCGAAACCGTCGACGACCGCACCCAGCACCCCGATGCCAGTCTCTATCTGCTTGTCGATTTCGCCGGCAACGCTCTTGTCGGCAACATTGCGCGCCTTCCGACCGTTGTTCTGGAAGAGGCGGACGGCGGTTTGCGCCGGGTGCGCTACACGCTACTGGGGCAGGGGACCGAGGATGTCGAGCGCCAGGCAATGGTGCGCACATTCGAGCTGCGCGGCGGGTTTCGACTGCTCGTCGGCCGGGACCTCGGCGATCAGCTCAGATTTTCCAACCTGCTTGCCAACGCCCTGCGCCTCTGGCTGGTCGTCGTGGTGGTCATGGCCGCGATCACATGGTTCTTCGTCAGCCGGCGCGTGATGAAACGCATCGACGACATATCCGCCTCCAGCCGGATGATCATGGACGGCGATCTCTCCGAACGCCTGTCGCTTGCCGGAACAAACGACGAGTTCGACCGGCTGGCCGTCAATCTCAATGACATGCTGGACCGTATCGAATTGCTGATGCAGTCGATGAAGGACGTGACGGACAACATTGCCCACGACCTGAAAACTCCGCTGACCCGGCTGCAGACCCGTGTCGAAACGGCGTTGCGGGACGCAAAGGGGGAAGCGGGGTATCGAGGCGCCCTTGAAAGCACGCTTCATGAGACCGATCATCTGCTGCGCATTTTCAACGCGCTTCTGCGGATTGCGCGCGTCGAATCGATGGCCCCGGGTTCGGTGATGGAACCGGCGGACCTGAACCGTCTCGTTGCGGAGATTGCCGAACTCTACGAACCTCTTGTCGAAGACGAGGGCGGCCGTCTGGAGATCGACGTTGCGGAAAACTTGGAGGCCGTTTGCAACAGGGATCTCATCAGCCAGGTTCTGGTCAACCTGATTGAAAACGCGCTGAAATACGGCCGCCCGGAAGAAGGCCCCCTGGTGCTTCGCTTGAAGGGAGGGGAAGAGGGGGGACGCGTCTGGCTGTCCGTATCGGACAACGGTCCGGGGATACCGGAAAAGGACCACGACCGGGTCATGGATCGCTTCGTCCGGCTTGAAGAAAGCAGATCGGAACCGGGAACCGGCTTGGGATTGAGCCTGGTCAAGGCGGTTGCCCGCTTGCATGGCGGAGACTTGCGCTTCAAAAATGAACATCCGGGACTGAGTGCCCGCATAGATTTGACGCCGGTTTCGCATGAAAGTGTCAGGAGCGGGGATGGAGAAGAAAGATCCGGTCGGACCGAACAGCCACGCGGCGGATGACGCCGCGAAGGGAGCCTTGATAGATCGGATCAGGATCGTTCCGGAAGCTCCTGATAGTGCGCGCGCCGCGCTCTTCGTCGATGATCTGCTCAACCACGAGGACATGGGCGACACGTTTCGCACATGTTTTCAGGACAGGCCTCTGATCGCGGCGTTCCTGACCGGTATCCTCGGAAACTCACCTTACCTGCGCGACCTCATTCTTTCCGATCCCGCAAGAGCGTTCGGTATCCTGCAGGAGGCTCCGGAAAAGCGTATTCGGCGGCTGCTGCAAGACGCATCGGAGGCAAGGGCGGAAGACGAGGCGTCGATCATGCGGCAACTTCGTCACCTGAAGCAGGACCTCGCCCTGACGCTCGGGCTCGCGGATATCGGCGGCGCCGTCGAACTGGATCAGGTCACGCGCGCTCTCGCCGGATTTGCCGACGCGGCGCTCAACGCGGGTGCGCGGTTTTGCCTGAACGATCTGGCACGCCGGGGCAAGTTCACACCGCTCGATCCGGAGAAGCCGGAGGTCGGCAGCGGGTTGATCGTGCTGGCGATGGGAAAACACGGCGCCAATGAGCTGAACTATTCCTCCGATATCGATCTCATCGTGCTTTACGATCCCGAAAAGGCCCCCATGTCCGGCAGTGCGGAAGCGCCGGTCGAGTTCGTGCGCCTCACACGCCGCCTGGTCAAGATCATGCAGGACCGGACAGAGGACGGCTATGTCTTCCGCACGGATCTGCGTTTGCGGCCGGATCCGGGAGCGACACCGTTGGCGATGTCCGTGCCGGCAGCGCTGGTCTACTACGAATCGCTGGGTCAGAACTGGGAGCGGGCGGCGCTTATCAAGGCGCGGGCTTGCGCTGGCGACGTACCGGCAGGTGAAGCGTTCCTGCACGAAATCGTGCCGTTCATCTGGCGGAAATACCTGGATTTTGCCGCGATCGCCGACGTTCAATCGATCAAGCGCCAGATCCACATGCACAAGGGTCATGGTGTTCTGGCCGTCGCCGGGCACAACGTGAAGCTTGGCCGCGGCGGCATCCGAGAGGTCGAGTTCTTCGTCCAGACGCAACAGCTGATCGCAGGCGGACGCAATCCGGCGCTACGCGGAAGGCGCACGCTCGACATGCTCAATGCTCTCAGCAATGCGGACTGGATACGGTTGAGAACCCGCGACGAGATGCGGGACGCCTATGTGTTTCTGCGCAACGTGGAACACAGGATCCAGATGCTGAACGACGAACAGACGCAACTCCTGCCCAAGGATGACGACGGATTGAAACGCGTCTCCGCTCTCATGGGGTTCGAGACGTTCGGCGCGTTCGAAACCGAACTGCTTGGCCACATGCAGAAGGTCCAGCTGCATTATTCCGAACTCTTCGAGGAAGAGCCCGGACTGTCCTCCGAACTGGGCAATCTTGTTTTCACCGGTGACGACAACGATCCCGATACGCTTGAGACACTTGCACGTCTTGGTTTCAGGAAGCCGGACGAGGCCGCCAACATCGTCAAGGCCTGGCATTTCGGCCGCTATCCGTGCACGCGGTCGACCAAGGCGCGTGAACGGCTGACCGAAATGCATCCGACGCTCATCGGTGCTCTGGCGGCAACCGACAACGCCGACGCCGCGCTGGTCGCCTTCGACAGCTTCCTGTCGAAATTACCCGCCGGTGTTCAGCTCTTCTCGCTCCTCAGATCCAATCCACAACTGTTGACCCTGCTGGCCACCACCATGGGGACGGCCCCGCGCATGGCGGAGACTGTTTCCAAACGCGTCCACGTGCTTGATGCGGTGCTGGACCCGGCCTTTTTCGGTGCCATGCCGAGCGTGCAGGAATTCAGGATCGGGCTGGACCAGACCCTGTCGCAGGCGCGGTTCTACGAGGAGGCGCTCGACCGCGCCCGCATTTTCGCCCAGGAGCAGCAGTTCCTGATTGGCCTCAGACTGCTCTCCGACACGCTCTCTGCAGACCGCGTCGGCTTTGCGCTCGCGCGTCTTGCCGAGGTGGTCGTGGACCGGACCCTGGTTCAGGTGATCCGCCATGTCGCCGAAACACACGGTGTCGTGCCCGGTGGCAACATCGCGGTCCTGGCAATGGGGAAACTAGGCGGCCGCGAAATGACCGCCTCCTCGGACCTCGACCTGATCCTGCTTTACGAAGCACGGGAAGACGTCAAGGAAACGGATGGCAAGCGGCCGCTCGCGATCACGCAGTATTATACCCGTCTCACGCAAAGACTGGTAACCGCCCTGTCGGCACCGACCGCGGAAGGTCTCCTTTACGAGGTTGATTTTCGGCTGCGTCCGTCCGGCAATGCCGGGCCGCTGGCAACGAACCTCGATGGGTTCATTTCCTATCAGGAAAACAGTGCCTGGACCTGGGAACACATGGCTCTGACACGGGCACGGGTGATCGCCTCGAGCTCACCGGAATTTGCTCAGAAGATCGGCGACAGCATCTGCGAAACCCTGAAGAAATCCCGCGATGCCACAAAACTCGCCGATGATGTCCGGTCCATGCGGGCCCGCATCGAAAAGGAGAAGGGCACAAAGGATATCTGGGACATGAAGCAGGTCGCGGGTGGTCTCGTCGATATCGAATTCCTGGCCCAGTACCTGCAACTGGCCAACGCACATGAGACGCCCGGCATCCTGGCCCAGGGAACCGAGGAGGCGCTGGAAAGGCTGCGGGAAGCCGGCTTTCTCGAACCAGGAGACGCGGCCCTGCTGCTGGAAGCACTGCGGATGTATCAACGGCTCACCCAGGTTCTGCGGCTTTCGCTCTCCGGAGACTTCAAGCCTGCCGAAGCACCGGGCGGGGTTCTGGATCTTCTGGTCCAGGCATCCGGAAGCCCGACTTTTTCACGGCTTGAGATTGAACTCGCCGACCTTCAGACAAAGGTGCGCACCACGTTCGTCAGATTGATCGGCGCGGTCGAGGTGGTGGAGAGCTGATCCGCCCGTTTCTTGCTCTCCTGCAGGGGTGACGATTCCCGGTGTCAGGCCACTGCTGTCCGGTTTAAGACGAAATGGGTCCCTTTGGGCGCGCTTGCGTATGCTGACTTGTCATCCCTGCTGAAGCGCAGCGGAAGGCAGGGAACCAGTAACCCCTTGTTTCTCCCGCTTCTTCTAACCTGAGGCCACACGGCGTACTAGATCCCGGTCTTGCCGCTTACGCGCCAAACCGGGACGACAAATCCGGGAAACAGTCCTTGTCCCAACTTGACGCTGAACGGAATACTGCCTCTTTCTCAATGACATAAGTTCGACAGCAAATTCCAAACCGGACAGCAGTGGTGTCAGGCCGGAGTGACAACACGCGAAGAGTTCAAAACCTCCTCGAATCCCGACATTCAGACGGTTCGTCTCAATCCGGAAAGGCGCACCGGCATGCTTGCACTGTAACGCGCGTCACAGGGAAAGCCGCGCCTGCTCTTCCATCTTCAGGTCACGAACTGAACACGGAGCGATCAAATGGGACTTCATCGGAACTTGCAAACCGTAGTTGACTGGACATGGCAAAACCGT
Source organism: Roseibium sp. (assembly GCF_965232425.1). Taxonomy (GTDB): domain Bacteria; phylum Pseudomonadota; class Alphaproteobacteria; order Rhizobiales; family Stappiaceae; genus Roseibium. The sequence goes on along the minus strand of NZ_OZ246971.1, from coordinate 167,556 downwards.
GCGGAACTGATGCGCATAGCCGTTGAAAGTACTCATAAACCGAAAGGACTAACGCATCTGTCACAGCAAAACCGCGCGATCGGTAAAATCTACGGGTACATCAGCAGCGAAAACCCCGCAAACCCCGAAGATCGTGTATCCCGGAGTACGATGGACAGCTTCAGAAGAATGCTTAGCAATAAGCTGCAAAACAAACTCCCCGGTGTCACTAGCATAATCCAGAGCCATGAATGGAAAGCAATGAAAAGCGTGAGCGACTTTCCAAATTGGGACGAGTGGATCGGATCATTCATCCACTACCGGACATCACAGCGGGTCCAGTGCAAGGAACGTGTATATATCAACCTGAAGGAAAAGACGCGCGCCAGTGCGTTCACCACGATCCTGAAAAAGATCTGGGACATACCAGGGTTGTACGCTGCGAAGGTCGCCGCGCCAGGTGCAAGAAAGTGCGACACCGTCGTGATTTACTGTGACTCTTCAGAATCGCGGAAAGCAGTCATCGAGGTAGTCAAGAAGCATCAGAGAAGGCGCCAGAGCCATTTTGCTTCAGAATTGCCAAGATTGGTCGCGCCTGATGGACTTGGCATCGGACACGGCGCTGAACCACCGATCGCACATCCGAAACGCGTGACCAGCCAGAGCTTCGAATTAGTTCACGCAAAAGAGGGTCAGAGTTTCGGACTTTATCGAGCAGAACTCATCTTCGTTGCGCTTGAGCGCACGCAGTTTCCGGAGAATATGAACCAGGACTGCCGCAGGGCTGGTGTCAATCTGAGCAGGTTTCAGAACGCCAACCCGAGACACGGAATGCAGCTGGACATCGAGGGTGAGCAGAGAAAACAGGTAAATGCCGTCAGACAGATGGCGCAGAAAATGGAGTTCGAACGGCGGGTCGAAGAGGTTTTCCGGCTTGCCGGACTGAACGCGGAGCATCCCGAAACACAGGCAGACCCGATCCTGAGCCCGCATGCTGCGTAATCGCTGCGCGCAAATTGATTTTAGCAAGAATACGAGGCGTGCCGCCGCTCAGTTGGTATCGCGTTCCGCAACCGGAAGCGTGCAACTGACGGTGGTGCCCTTTTTGACCTCGCAATGAAGCGGGAGCTTCCCGCCATGCAGCTCGGCCCGCAAGCGGTCGAAAGCCGGACCCGTCAATCGCCCCTGCTGACGCGGCCGCAAAAACCACTATCAAACCGCTGTTTGCCGCAGGAGGCAGCAGGTTACCACCGCCACTTAGACCGTGTCTTCAATCTGCCAAGCGGTTCACGGAGAAGCGTGTGGTGTCTTCGCACGATTGGCCGTGCCCTCTCGAAATCCACGAAAATGCCGAGGGATTACTTTCGCTGTGCCGCGTGTCACACGGAAGGGGCGGCTTCAATTGCCATGTTTCGGTGTGCAACCGCACCTGCGTGAAACACTGGAAACGAGGCAAGGCACATGTATTCAAGACTTCAATTCGAACATGATCTGATGCGCACCGCCAGGGCCAACTACAACCTTGGCGAACTGCAATTCCTGCCGGACGCCCGTGAAAGGGCGGTCTATGCAGGTCTGCAAGTCGGTGCGAACGCGACCCTGGCCCGGCTGTCATCGAACATTGCGTGGCGCGTCTATCAAAAATCGTTCCAACAGGGTGGCGACATGTTCATGGGCCGCCTGGCTCAGACACAGCAGCTTTATTGGGTATTTGGTCTGGACGCCCAGCACCGGTACAACCTGTCGCCGGGCGGTGCAATCAATGTCCAGAAACTGAAGGACTGGTCGATCATGATCAATGATTGCTGGGTACTCGGCGCGGTGCATGCGCAAAAACGGTTCGTTCTGGAAACCGACATCAACTCCGCCGCCGATTTCTGGGACGCGAACCACAACAGATACTTCGTAACCGGTCGCGAACTCGTGGGCCTGGAACTGTTCGGGTACCAGATGGAAAAAACCCCGGGGACGAACATGACCACGTTCGTCTGCACGTATCCGGGCATGGCGGCCCAGGCAAGCCTGACAAGATACTCCAGCAAGATGAACCGGACCGGTGGTGGCCTGGTCGATAAAATGCGGCTTCTGAACTGGGTGAGAGGCAACCGGATCTGAGCCCGCCGATTGAGAATCAAAGCGTCTTTGCATGGGGGCGGTGGTGTGACCGCCTCCCGCGCTTGGGGCAAATTCCTGCCAGGTCCAATCGGCATTCAGGATTCATTTTTTTAGCTTATTTTTTCGGAGTGCCCTCGTCCGGCATTAGGTTGAGTGACAACAGTACTCATCTGAATGTTTGGCCATGCGGGGCACGCCTGGCCGGCGGGGATAGCGGCTCTTGGCTGGGAAACCGGAGTGGTTTGCTTTGGTGGTTGCAAAAGCGCTCTCCCGGGCAACAGGGTACAATTTCAAGGGAAATGACTATTGCGCCTTTACGAAGGTGATAGTTATGGAAATCCATAGGGTGGCATAGGCAAGGCATTGGCGCTGCTCAGGCTGTACGCTCAGAACACACGAAAATAACGCAGGACCGCATCTCAACGGAGCTTGCACTAGTCGGCTTCATTTTCAGCCAATTGATTGGGCTGATCAGTCAGTCCGTATGATTGGGCGCAGTGCGCACAGGGCCTGCCTGGGCTATTGCTAAATGTGAATGCGACCGGTCACGATCGCAGTCGCCAGTGCTTGCTCACGCGTACGCGCACCAAGCTTTGCCCGTGCATTGCGCAAATGCAGGTCGACCGTGACCGCCTGAATTGACATATGTTCAGCGATCCGGGCAGTTCTGAAGCCCTTGGCCAGCAACAAAAGACATTCGCGTTCACGGTTGGTCAGGCTGGCTTGCGACAGGTTCTCCAGACGACCGATCTTGTGATGCGCAATCGCCGCACAGATATGCAGCAACATGCCGAACTCTTCGTTGACTGCTTCGATATCGGCCCGTGGCAAGGCACTGACAAGGTTCCAACCTTTGACGACCGGATCGTCCTCTCGCGACATTCTGAGCGCAATCCCGGACGTCAGCCCATATTCCTCAGCCCGGCGAATGACGGCAATGTCTTCCTCGGTCAGATAGGCGTGATCCGGCAGGAAGTGTATTCCCGTCATGAACTGGCTGGGCAGATTGGGCGCGTAAATGAACAGCGGGTCGCGCTCGTAGTCTTTTTGCTTGAAGTAAGCAGCCTTCCATTCGGTCAACTGATCGGAAAACCAGATATCGTTGGCAGTCGGCACGACGTTTCGTCTGCGCTGGCCATAGACGGCCCCCTTAAAGCCGAAACTTTCGAAAAAACCGATCGTGTTTTCCCAAGCTTCCTGCGGGCTATTGGCCGACAAGATTTTGTCGGCAAACTGCTCCAGTTTCTTCATTTCGCGTCTGTCTGCTCCCGGACCAAAAGAATGTTTTAGGCACTCAGCTAATAAAATCCATAGCTTGAGGGTTTTTTGCGCAGCGTTAGTGTCGATGCAGAGAGAAGGATTTTCTGTGATCGCACAAGTCAAGAACCGTCCAAAAGTCGAGCTTCATTTAAACACCAATGTGTTTTTCCTAATCCACGGAAGCCTCAAACCCGGCCTGCTTTCTGGCGTATTCGGGGCATTTGCCTTGGTGTTTCTGCCCGTGTCCTCCACTGCACAGGCGACTGAATGCGAAATCATTTCCGACGTCGGTCTTTACTATGAGCGTCTTGAACAGGCGATCATGCTGATGGAATACAAAGACATCGTGGTGCGTGCGACGGACGGCAAAATTCGTTGCGAAGAAGACGCCGGCAACGCGCGGCAAATGTGTTCTGTCGAAGGCCCCGGCGAAATGCTGATCGATTCCGAACGAGGCACTTTCGTTGTGCGCCTGCCCGCAGACACCATGAGTGAGGTTCAGATCTATCAGACGGGTGATCTTTCCTGTGGCCCGAAATCGAATTGACGTCTTGCAAGCTTCCATTTCATTCAAGGAAACACGGCCATGAAGATTGTGTGCCTCGCAGCGCTGGCCCTGTCTCTGCATGTAGCGGCCGCAAAAGCGGACGGAAAAGATGCCAAACCAACCTGCGAAAAGCTGGTCGCGCTCTATATCGAGTTGGGAAAGAGTTCAGGTCAGGGCGTCAGCAAAGAAGCTGCGCGCGCAGCAGTGATGTCCGAAAACCCAAGCGACGCAGACTGCGCGGCAATGCTGGCTCTTTTTTCCAAAAACAACTGATGGCGATACACGTAATCGATGGCATCATCGATGCGGCAAAGACGGCAAGTGCGATCAAGGACGCGTTCACCGTCGAGCAGTTCAGTGGCTCCTTATGAGTTCGTACTCTAGGCGCCGGTTTCTTCTTCGGCCAGCGGCAGGGTAAAGCTGACCGTCGTGCCTTTTTTCACCTCGGAATGAATCGTGAGCTTCCCGCCATGCAGCTCGACCAGCGAGCGGGCGATGGCGAGCCCGAGACCTGAACCCTGGTGTGTTTTCGTGAACTGGTTCTCGACCTGGACGAAGGGCTGCGCAAGCCGTTCGATATCGCGTTCCGAAATGCCGATCCCCGTATCCTTGACCTCGAACCTGAGCTTGTCGCCGCGCGGCTCTGCCTTGAGCGTGACCACGCCGCTGTCCGACGTGAACTTGACGGCATTTGCAAGAAGGTTCAGCAGGATCTGTTTCAGCGCCCGCTTGTCGGCATGAACCATCAGGTCTTCGCCGACATCGGTACTGACCGATATGTTCTTTTCGGTGGCGGCTCCGGTGACGATCCGGCTGGCGTCTTCGGCGGCGGAGGAGGCGCAGACCACTTCGGTATCGATCGACATCCTTCCGGCCTCGATCTTGGACATGTCGAGAATGTCGTTGATCACGTTGAGCAGATACGTCCCGGAGGAATAGATGTCCTTGCAATAGTCGGAATAGCGCTCCGTACCGATCGGCCCGAACATCTCCTGTGTCATGATGTCGGAAAAGCCGATGATCGCGTTGAGCGGTGTTCTGAGTTCATGCGAGATGTTTGCGAGAAATTCCGATTTCGCCTGGTTGGCCGCTTCGGCACGTGTCTTTTCTTCCTGGTACTTGTCTGCCATCTCGACAAGCTGCCGCGCCTGGAACTCAAGCGTCTGGCGGGACTTCTGGAGGTCCGAAACGGTCGCCTTCAGCCGTTTCTCGGACTCCATCAGTTTTTCTTCGTGTTTCTTCAGCGCCGTGATGTCCGTGCCGACGGAGACGAAACCGCCGTCCTTGGTGCGCCGCTCCGAGATCTGCAGCCAGCGGCCGTCCTCGAGCTGGGCCTCGTAGGACCCTTCCGGAGCACCGCCGCGCTGGTTCACCGTGACCGGTTGCGGCGCGACTTCCGCGTTCGAGGCCGCGGCCATCACGTCTCCGTAGGGCGTGCCGGCCTTGATCACGTAGCTCGGCAGGCTGTGCAGAGACTGGTAGTTCGAGTTGCAGATCACCAGTTCGTTCTTTGCGTTCCACAGCACGAAGGCTTCCGAGATGGTCTCGATCGCGTCGCGAAGGCGCAGATCCGCCATGCGGCTCTGTTCGGCGAGGCGATGCTGTTCCGTGATGTCGATGCAGATCCCGATCAGGTGAGGTTCGGCGCGTCCGGGCTCGGACTGGATTTCGCCGCGGGCCCGCAGCCAGATCCAGCTGCCGTCCGCATGGCGCATCCTGAAGGTTTCGTCCACCAGCGTTTCACCGGTCTCAAGCAGGTGCTCGGCAAGGCCAAGCAGGTCGATATCGTCCGGGTGGGTGATGTCCGCGACATCGGCAAAGCTCAGGATGTCATCCTTCGGTTCGCGCCCCAGCAATTCGTAAAGCGAAGATGACCAGAACATCCGTCCGCGCGAGAGGTCCCAGTCGAACAGGCCGCAACGGCCGTGCGTGAGCGCGGTATCGATCCGCCCGCGTGTGGCCGCATACATCTCGTCGGCGGTTTCCGCGCGTGTCGCCTGGCTGAAAAAACCGTAGATGACCGCAAGCAGGACGAGGGATGTCCCGACAAAAAGGGTGACATTCGCGGACAGATCGTCTCTCCAGCTGGCAAAGACGGCGCTTTCCGGCTGCAGCACGGCAATCATGCCCAGATTGCCGTCGAGATGGTGCACGGTCGCCAGGAAGGTCTCGCTTGTGCCGTCGCTTGCCAGGTTGACCGGCACCGTCAGAACGCCGGCGCGCGCGCCGAATACGGTGAGTGGCTGGGAGGGGCTGAGCAGGTTGGTTATCGGCTTGCCTTCAAGGGCAGGGTGCGCAGGGGCTGTCGCGGCAATCGTTCCCCGCTTGTCGGCTACCAGAAACACCCGCGACTTTCCGGTGGCGCCGGCCGGAAGGCTGTCGGCGAGTGCGCGCTTCAACGTGGTCCGGAACCCGTTCGCCGGAAGCGTGCCCTCGACGGCTTTCAGGCGGGTTGCCACGACGGAGGCCATCAGGCTGAGCGTGGTCTGTGCGGATTTCTCGGTTTCCGTGTGGCTCGTCACGAGTTCGCCGGCGCGGAAAAGGGCAAGGACGAGAATAAAGACGATGGCGAGGCCGGGGATGATGCGGCGTATGATCGTGTCGGACGTGACGATCACGTTCCGCAAGGCTGCCAGGGCTGACTTGAGTTGCGGGCGCGTTTCGCCTGAACTCTTTTCAGCGTTCGAATCCTTTTCGTGGCCACGCGTGGAAGCGTCGCCAGTCAGTGCTCGCGCCATGGAAAGTGTGCCTCAAAAACCGCCGCATCGGAGCTCACTCCGAATCACTTCCATTTGAATCAAATATGCGGTTTTTGTCCAGTCCCAACCAAGAAGAAAATGGTTAACGTCCCCGCAGAGTCTGGGCGCTCTTGTTAACCTTTTCCAGTATTGCGCACTATTGCAGTGTCCTGTCGATGATATCCCGGCTGTCTCTCGATAGTTCTTCGCATGATGAAATCTTCAACAGCGCAGACTCCGCCAGCGCACAACGTTGCGACTCAAGCGCCCTCCACGAACGGAAGCTGGTCAACAGTCGCGACGCGACTTGCGGATTGCGTTTGTCCAGCTCCAGAATTGCTGCGACGATGAATTCGAACCCGGCGCCGTCTATTCGGGCGAATTGCGTCGGATTGCCCGTTGCAAACGACTGCAGCAGCGCGCGCACCCTGTTGGGATTGGTTTCGTCGAACAGGGGATCCGACCTCAGGGCGCGTACAAGTTCGAGGGTTCCTGACCCGGGCGCGGTCGCCTGCACCATGAACCATTTGTCCATGGCCAGGGAATTGTTTTCGTGGCGCAGGCGATAAGCGTTCAGTGCTTCGTCTTTTTGCGGCATGGCATCATGCACGATGAGTGTCAGGCACGCGATTCGGTCGGTCATGTTGTCGGCGCTGCGAAACCTGTCCCAGACGATTTCGGCTGCATTTTCGGCATCCGAAACAGCGAAATAGTGAAGCGCCCGATTGCCCAGTGCGCGCATTCCGGCCGGTTTCGCATCGGGCGAGTAGGGGCCGGACGGCATGGAATTCGTCAAAGCTTCCCGAAGCGCGGAAGAATGCCGGGCGGCGATCTCCCTGCGAAATGTCTGGCGTGCATCGTGAATGGCGTCAGGATCGACGTCCTTACCGATTTCCTGTGCGATGTCGGCTTCACTCGGCAGGGTGAGCGCAAGCGCCTTCAGCGCGGGATCGAGCTCCCTGTCTTGCAAAACCTTCCCGAAGACATCGATCACGCTGTACGATGGTGACAGCGCTTCGTCGTTGCGCGACAGGTGCGTCAGTCTGAGCAGTTCGCGCATCGCCAGCGTCTGCACGGCCTGCCAGCGATTGAAGGGGTCACCGTCATGTGCCGCCAGATGCTGCAGGTCCTGTTCGCTCTGGTTCTGGTCGAGCCGCACCGGTGCCGAAAAGCCGCGCAGGAGGGACAGCACCGGTTTTGACGGAATGCCGGAAAACGTGACCTTCTGTCTGGCCTGCTCCAGAAGCATGACGTCGCCGGCAATCTCGATGCCATCCACGGCACTCGGCTCCATATCCTGTCCATTGGCGTCGACGAGGCCGAAGCGAAGCGGCATCAGAACCGGTTTGCTCTTTCTCTGGCCCGGCACCGGCGGGATCTCTTGCGCAAGATCGACGGAAAAGGTCCCGCGCGCTGGGTCATGCTGGGTTTTGACGGACAGGACCGGGGTTCCGGCCTGTTCGTACCAGAGCGCAAACTGACCAAGGTCGGTGCCGGTTGCATCCTCGAAGCAGGTCAGGAATGCCTCGATGGTCGTGGCGTCTCCGTCATGCCGTTCAAAATAGAGATCCAGTCCCTTCCTGAAGTTCGCCGGGCCGAGAACCGTTTTGAGCATTCTGACGACTTCGGCACCCTTTTCGTAAACGGTCGCCGTATAGAAGTTGTTGATTTCGTGATAGATTCTGGGCCTCACCGGATGTGCGAGCGGTCCTGCATCCTCCGGGAACTGGTGCGACTTCAAAAGCCGTACATCCGCGATTCGCTTGACCGGGCGGGAGCGCATGTCGGAGGTGAACTCCTGGTCCCGGAAGACCGTCAACCCTTCCTTGAGGCAGAGCTGGAACCAGTCGCGGCAGGTGATCCTGTTGCCGGTCCAGTTGTGAAAATATTCATGGGCGATCACGGCCTCGATGTTCGCGTAGTCCTGGTCGGTCGCCGTTTCAGGGTCGGCGAGCACGTATTTGTCGTTGAAGACATTCAGGCCCTTATTTTCCATCGCACCCATGTTGAAGTCGGAAACGGCGACGATGTTGAAGACATCGAGATCGTATTCCAGGCCGAAAGTCTCTTCGTCCCATGTCATGGAACGCTTGAGCGCGTCCATCGCCCAGCCGCACAGGGCTTCGTTTCCGTGTTCAACGAAGATGTTCAGGTCCACGTGCTTGCCCGACACCGTCCGGAAGCTGTCCGGAACACGGGCAAGATCGCCTGCGACAAGCGCGAACAGATAGGCGGGCTTCGGATGGGGATCGTGCCAGGTGCTGAAATGACGGTCCGTGTTTGCAATGTCGCCCGCTTCTGCCGGGTTACCGTTCGCAAGCAGGACCGGACAGTCCTTCCGGGACGCCTCGATGCGGGTCGTATAGACCGCCAGCACATCCGGGCGGTCCAGGAAGTAGGTGATCCGCCGGAACCCCTCGGCCTCGCATTGCGTGCAATAGGTGCCGGAAGATCTAAAGAGACCCATCAGTTTCGTGTTTGCATCCGGATTGATGAGGGTCGTGATCGTGAGTTCGAACGGTCCGGCAGGCGGAGCAAGGATTTCCAGCCTGTCGGACGAGACGGAGTAGGCGCTCGCCTCCAGCGCCCTACCGTTCAACGCGATGGCGCGGAGGGTCAGCTCGTCGCCATCCAAAAGGAGTGGTGTTCCCGCATCGGTGCCCTCCTGGGGCGTGACGGAGACAACCGACACGACTTCGGTTTCGCTCGGGTGGAGCCGTATGGTCAGGTGAACCCTGTCGATGCGATAGGCAGGCGTTTGATAGTCTTCCAGCCGTATTGCCGGCGCCGTTTCGGAACGCATTCAGGTCTCCTGCGCTTGTTGTTGTGTTTTTTCCCGGAACCGGAGTTGCCTCTCGACCCTTCGGTTAACGCGTTACCATGATCCCGGATGATGGCAAAGTGCTGTTTCAGAGCGGCAAGGCACGCGATTGTGCGGCAATCGCGGGCATGGCTTTTGACCTCAGGCTCCCGTTTGACTATGTGAGAGGCCTCATGAGTGACAGGGATACGTTTTATGAGTCGTCTGGACAGCTTTATTCGCCGCATGACATCGCAGAAGATCTTGCTGGAACACCTCGTTGACAAGGTCAATGCGGTCGAAGGGCCGATCCTTGAACTGGGGCTCGGCAACGGCCGCACGTACGATCATCTGCGCGAAATCTATCCGGATAAGGAGATCTTTGTCTTCGATTTCGCGATGAACTGCCACCCGAGCTGCGCACCGGATGCCGATCACATGATCCTGGGCGATATCCGCGACACGCTTGCGTTTTGCGGGCCGCGTGTTGGCGCGAAGGCATCCTTTGCCCATATCGATATCGGGTCAGCCGATCCGACCAATGATCTGGCAATCGTGAATTGGCTGGAGCCGCTGATCGATCAGCGCATGGCGGTCGGTGGCTATATCCTGACGGCGCTGCAACTGAACCTGACCAATTTTGAAATATTGGAAAAGCCGGACGGGATTCATCCGGGCCGGTATCACATCTACCGCAAGACCGCAGAAGCCTGAGACCTTGCCATAACCCCGGGATTTCGAAGAATGTCAGCGCCGCTGGAAGGCATCAAGGTAGTCGAACTCGCCAGGATCCTGGCAGGACCCTGGACAGGACAGACGCTCGCCGATCTCGGGGCGGATGTCGTCAAGGTGGAGAGCCCGCAGGGCGACGACACGAGGGGATGGGGGCCTCCCTTCGTGAAGGAGGCCGGCGGAGCCGAGCGCGATGCAGCGTATTTTCACGCATGCAACCGCGGCAAACGCTCGATCGTGGTCGATTTCAGGACTCCGGAAGGCCAGGAAACGGTCCGCCGCCTCGTGGCTGGCGCCGATATCCTCATCGAGAATTTCAAGGTCGGTGGCCTGAAGAAATACGGGCTTGATTATGACAGCCTGAAAGAGGTCAATCCGAAGCTGATCTATTGTTCCATCACGGGGTTTGGTCAGGACGGCCCATATGCGCACCGGGCCGGATATGACTTCATGATCCAGGGCATGGGCGGGATCATGGACCTGACCGGCGAACCTGAGGGCGCGCCGCAGAAAATCGGTGTCGCGTTCGCGGATATTTTCACGGGGCTCTACGGTGTCGTCGGAATACTTGCCGCCCTGCGCAGGCGCGACCGCACGGGCGAGGGCGAGTGGGTCGACATGGCGCTGCTCGACGCGCAGGTGGCTGTTCTGGCGAACCAGGCGCTCAACTACTTCGTCTCCGGAAAGGCCCCGAAACGGCTCGGCAATGCCCACCCGAACATCGTGCCCTACCAGGTCTTTCCGGCAAAGGACGGTCACTTGATCATTGCGGTCGGCAATGACGGCCAGTTCAAGAGGCTTTGTGGAGTGCTCGGCGTGCCGGAACTCGCCGGACAACCGAAATTTGCGACCAATGCCGCACGGGTCGCCGCAAGAACCGAACTCGTGCCGCTGATCAGTGCGGAGACCTCCGTCCGTGCCAGGGACGACCTGCTGGCCGCCCTGGAATTGGAGGGCGTGCCGGCTGGACCGATCAATTCCGTCGCGGATGTTTTCGGCGACCGGCAGGTCGCGCACCGGAACCTGAAGGTCGATTTGCCCGCCGATGGCGTTGCCGGGGGCAGCGTTCCGTCCGTGCGCACGCCGATCGCGTTCACGAACGGCACCCTTGTGCTGGACCGCGCTGCGCCGTCGCTGGGCGAACACACGCTTGAGATATTGAACGAAATCGGGCTTGCGGCCGACAACACCCCCGATACCTGAACACGTCAATTCGAGGACGTCTCCTTGCCGAACGACACCGACTATCTGCGCTTCATCGATCAAACGCTCCTGTCCGACAACTGGGGCAAGCTGACCCGCTACAGGTTCGACTACCGGCGCAGCGACGGGTCCTGGCAGGAACAGGTCCGCGAAGCCTACGACCGCGGCAACGGCGTGACCTGCCTGCTGCACAACCCGGAGACGGACTGTGTTCTGCTGACACGCCAGTTCCGGCTGCCCGTGCTGCTGAATGGCAGGGACCCGTTCCTGATCGAAACGCCCGCTGGTCTGCTGGAGGGGGCCAACCCCGAGGAGCGCATGCGGTCCGAACTCGTCGAGGAGACGGGATACGAGGTGTCTGCGCTCGAGCATCTCTTCGACGTGCATATGAGCCCGGGTTCGGTGACCGAATATCTTTCGTTTTACAGGGGCACCTACCAGCCCAAAGACAAGGTATCGGACGGAGGCGGTGAGGAAAGCGAGGGCGAGGACATCGAGGTGCTGCACATCCCGTTGCAAGAGGCGCTGGCGATGATCCGCACCGGTGACATCAGCGACGGGAAAACGATCCTGTTGCTTCAGGAACTCGCATTGCGGCAGCTCACCGGCCAGTCCGGGTAACACCGGATTGGCAAAACCGCGCCTTTATTCTGTCCTAGCCTTAATTTGACGCAAAGAGTCTGGCAGGTAAGCTGCTGGAAGCAACGAGAGGATTTGCGCCGGATGGCCAAGGGCAAGCGCCAGGATCGACGGATGAAGCTCCCGCTGACTTCGATTGTCGGCATGGGCTTCGGCGCGTTTGTCGCTTTGGCCATCGGACTGGTGCTCGGACTTTCGGTCAGCGCGAATTTCAGCAACACCTTTTCCCTTTTGAACGACAAGACGATCCTGAGTACGGATGCGCTGGAATCGCAGTTGCGCACGCATTTCACCTCCGTCGAAAATGCGGTTGTCGGCCTCAAACCTTACTTTGATGACGGCACATTGCGGATCGACGATCCCGAGCGCACGCTGGAGGATCTGTCGATCGCGCTGAAATCCAACAGCGACATAACCACGCTTGCCGTTACAGCGCCGGACGGAAAACGCCTCGGCATCTATCGCGCACCTTCCGGAAAACTGTGGCGTATCGAGACCGACGTGCCCACGCCGGGGATGACCCCGGCCAGCCTGCCGATGCTGGAACCGGGGAGCCCGCCGACCTGGGGCCCGCTGGTCGAACACGAGGTCGGGCTTTTTGCGAATGTGTCCGTGCCGCTGGTGAGGGAAGGTGATTTTATCGGCACGCTGACGGCGGCCAGTTCGATGGAAGACCTGTCGCACATCGTCAGGGCGCAGGATGAGGGCCAGGACAACACCGTGTTCATCCTCGACGGATCCGGCCGCGTCATCATGCATTCGGATGCCGGACGCCTGCAGACCGGCGGCGCGATCGAGAACAAGCTCCCCGAGGCCTGGCAGAAAGTCGGCGACCCCGTGCTTGCCGCGATGGCGAGCGAACAGCCGATAGAGGAGTTTCAGAAGGCCGCCGACCTCGGCATTGACGTGTCGTTCGTCGAGGCGGAAGACGAAGAATATATCATGATGAAGGCATCGCTGGACGGGTTCAGCGATCAGCCCTGGACAATCGGTCAGTACTATCAGAGCGCAACCGTGTCGCGGGAAGTCCGCCGGCTGGCCGGGTCGATGTTCGTCGGATTCGGCGCGCTGGTGATTTCGGTTCTGATCGCGTTCTGGCTCGGCCGAAGGGTCGCAAGGCCGCTGCGCAATCTCGCGGTTCAGTCGGAAAGGGTCGGCAGCCTCTCGCTCAACGAAGTGGAACCGATGCCGCGCAGCAGGGTCGCGGAAATCGATCAGGTTGCGCTCGCCTTCAATTCCATGGTCGAGGGGCTGAAGGCGATGAACACCTACGTGCCGCGGTCTCTTTTCATCAAGCTGATGCGGCTGGGTGGCGGCGAGGCGGCACAGGCTCGGGAAGCGGAACTGACCATCCTGTTCACCGACATTGTCGGCTTCACGGCTCTGTCCGAGCACCTGAGTGCCGAAGAAACGGCCCGCCTGCTGAATGATCACTTCGCCATCCTGGTGGAAGCCGTTGAATCGGAGGGCGGTACGGTGGACAAGTTCCTCGGTGACGGCATGCTTGCCTTCTGGGGCGCTCCGGATGAACGGCCCGACCATGCCGAGGCGGCCGTCAGGACCGCGCGGCGCATCGCATGTGCGCTGAAGGAGTCCAACTTGCGGTCCAGGTCCGAGGGACGGCCGGTGATCAATACGAGGATCGGCATTCACACCGGACGCGCCGTTGTCGGCAACGTCGGCGCGCTCGACCGCTGGAACTATACGGTCGTGGGGGACACGGTGAATGCGGCGGAACGCCTCCAAACGCTTGGCAAGGAAGTCGACGGTGAACCTGAACTGACGATACTGGCCAGCGCCGACACGGTCTCCAGACTGCCGCGGGAACAGAACAAGCGTCCCGTCGGCGCCCATCATCTGCGCGGACGCAGCGGGTTGATGGAGGTCTACTGGATCGATCCCTATCCGGAGACGGTCGCGGATACGCCGGCGACCCGAAAGCTTCCCGTTTCGGCAGCCGAATAAGGGTGCCAAATGACCTTTGCATTAAGCACTTGCACGCAAGATTCTGAAAAAAAGACAGGATTCTGATCAAAGTGATGAATATCGCAGCGCATTTCGCTGCATTTCTGCATTGCTAATCAACGGCGAATTTGGTTGTCTTTCTATTGCAGAAAAGGCTTATTAAGGCTCTCGCAGACAATCCTTGCCGGGGAGGAAACGCGCGGTGAATGTTCTCTCGATCGAGGGACTGACGGTTGATTTTGATACGGCGGAAGGCCGTGTTCGGGCAGTTGACGACGTTTCCTTTGTCGTCCCCGAAAACCGAACGGTCGCGCTTGTTGGCGAATCCGGCTCCGGAAAGACGGTAATTTCACAGACGATCATGGGTCTGCTTCCCCAGGCAGCGTCGATCTCTTCCGGCAAGGTGATCCTTGCTGACCCGACCGGTGCGGAGCCGCCGGTGGACATTGCCGGGCTCGAACGCAAAGGTCCGGAAATGCGGCATCTGCGCGGCAACAGGGTCGCAATCATCTTTCAGGAACCGATGACGTCCCTGTCCCCCTTGCACACGATCGGGGACCAGATCGGCGAGGCTGCCCTCCTGCACAGAAATGTTTCAGGCGCGGAGGCGCGGGAGCTGACCTCGGAAATGCTGCGCCTGGTGCAGTTTCCCGACCCCGAGCGTGCCCTGGACACCTATCCCTTCGAATTGTCGGGCGGTCTTCGCCAGCGCGCCATGATTGCCATGGCGATGATTTGCCATCCGGCTCTTCTGATCGCCGACGAGCCGACCACGGCGCTGGATGTGACGATCCAGGCCGAAATCCTGAAACTCATTCGCGAAGTGCAGTCCGAGCTGCGCATGTCCGTTCTGATGATCACGCACGATTTCGGCGTCGTGGCGAACATGGCCGACGAAATCGCCGTCATTTACCATGGCCGGATCATGGAAAAGGGCACGGCCGAGCAGCTCTTCTCAAACCCGCAGCACGACTACCTCAAAGCGCTCCTGAATGCGGTCCCGAGTTTCCACATGGACAAGGACGAGCGCCTCGTCCCCATTCGCCCGATCGAGCTGAAGGCCGAAGACCTGACCAGCAACCGGCCGCATTGCGATGTCGCACCGGGTGAGCCTCTGGTCGAGATGCGCAATGTCACCAAGCAGTTTTCGTTGCGCAAGGGGTCGCTCCTGAGCGCCCGGACCAGGACCATGACCGCGCTCGACAACATCAGCCTGACGATCCGCCGCGGCGAATGTCTTGGCCTCGTGGGCGAGTCCGGATCCGGCAAGACCACTGCCGCGAAAGCCATATTGCGCGCGCTCAGCATCGAGGGTGGCGAGGTTCTCTACAATCGCGGCAAGGGACTGGAAGACGTCGCCAATCTCAAGGGCGCGGACCTTATGGATTACCGCCGCCGGGTTCAGCTCATCTTCCAGGACCCGTTCTCCTCGCTCAATCCGCGCATGACCATCAACGACACGCTGCTGGAGCCGTTTGAAGTGCACGGGATCGGGACGCAGCAGGAGCGCTCGGAACGGGTCCGCAACCTGATGAGCCTGGTTGGTCTCGACCCGAGGTTCCTGCGCCGCTATCCGCATTCCTTCTCCGGTGGGCAACGCCAGCGCATCGGCATCGCGCGCGCCCTTGCGCTTAATCCGGAGTTCATCCTGTGCGACGAACCGACATCGGCGCTCGACGTCTCGGTACAGGCGCAGATCCTCAACCTGCTTCAGGATCTGAAACGGGATCTCAACCTGACCTATCTGTTCGTCAGCCATAACCTGGCCGTCGTCGATTACGTCGCCGATCGCATAGCGGTCATGTGCCGTGGCCGCCTCGTGGAGATGGGGGAAACGCGCACCGTCGTCGGCAACCCGCTCCATCCGTACACGAAGGCGCTTCTGTCGGCCGTGCCGGAACCGGACCTGTCGACACCCTTGGATTTCGCCGCGCTCGACGCCAACAGGGCTAGCGAGCCGCATTTGTGGCCGGAACCGTTCCAGATATCCGACGGCACCGTGCCGTTGCTGGTGGAAATGGAGCCAGATCATTTTGTTTGCGCACCCGGACTGAAGAATTCCGGGGCACTTGAGGGACTGCAGCATGAAATTGTTACATCTGAAAAGGGCGGGGTTGCTGTTAGGTGCAGCCTTGGCCGCGACGCCGCTGGCGGCGCTGGAATTGAAGGAGACGCCCGGTCTCGACGCTTCGCTTCCGCCGATCGCCGAGCGCATTCCTTCCGAACCGCTTGTCGTCGACCTGAAAGCCAAGGGCCGCGAGGTCGGCAAGCACGGCGGGTCTCTCGATACGCTGATCGGCCGCGCCAAGGACGTGCGCCTGATCAACGTATGGGGATATGCGCGCCTGGTCGGCTACAACGACAAGCTAGAACTGGTTCCGGACATCCTCGCGGCCGTCGACGTCGAAGACGGCAGGATCTTCACGCTGCACACCCGCGAAGGCCACAAGTGGTCCGACGGCGACCCCTTCGATGCCGAAGACATCCGGTACTACTTCGAGGATATCGTCAGCGACGAGAACCTGACACCTTCCGGTTTGCCACCGTTTCTTCTGGTCAACGGCAAGGGCCCGAAGTTCGAGGTGATCGACGACACGACCGTCCGCTTCACATGGGAAGAGCCCAATCCGCTGTTCCTGCCGGAACTGGCGAAGTCCCGGCCGCCCTTCATCTACCGGCCGTCCCACTATCTGCGGCAATTCCACGAAAAGTACGGCGATCCTGATTTCATCGCCAAGGAAGCGGAGAAGGTGAAGGCGCGCAGCTGGGCGCCGCTGCACAACAAGAAAGACGACATGTACAACGCGCGCAATGTCGACCTGCCGACATTGCAGCCCTGGGTGCGCAAGCGCGACGACAGCGATCTGCGCTTCATCCTGGAACGCAATCCCTTCTATCACCGTGTCGACAGCACAGGTCAGCAGCTGCCCTATATCGACGAGGTCATCATGACGGTGGCCGACGGCAAGCTGATCCCGGCGAAGGCGCAGGCCGGTGAAAGCAATCTTCAGGCGCGGAACCTGAGTTTCTCCGACATCACGGTTCTGAAGAAGGGAGAAAAGCAGAACGACTACAAGACGGCGCTTTGGTCCAACAGCAAGGGATCGGAGATCGCAATCAAGCCGAACCTGACGGTCAAGGACCCGGTCTGGCGCAAGCTTCTGCGCGACTCGCGTTTCCGTCATGCCCTGTCGCTGGGGATTGACCGCAACCTGCTCAATCGCGTCCTGTTTTTCGGTCTCGGCACCCCGGGCAATGACACCGTCCTTGCGGCCAGCCCGCTCTACAAGCCGGAGCTCACGAGCAAGTGGGCGGACTACGATCCGGACAAGGCGAACGCTCTTCTGGACGAAATCGGCCTGACCGAGCGCAACGACAAGGGCATAAGATTGCTCCCGGACGGCCGCCCGCTTGAGATCATCGTCGAGACCGCCGGTGAGGCCCAGGTCCAGGAAGATGCCCTCGAACTGGTGACGGAAATGTGGGCTGAGATCGGCGTCAAGCTGTTTGCCAAGCCGAGCCAGCGGGACAACATGCGCGAGCGCGCCATCTCGGGCGATCTGCTGATGTCTGTCTGGTGGGGCTTTGAAAACGGCATCCCCACATCCGAGATGCCGCCGTCGGACTATGTCCCCGTGCGCGGCGACGAACTGTCCTGGCACTCCTGGGGTGACCACTATGAAACCCGCGGTGAGGGCGGCGAGAAACCCGATTGGGCACCCGCCGAGCGGTTGATGGAACTCTATCGGGCGTGGCTCGTGTCCAAGACGCCGGAAGAGCGCACGAAGATCTGGGATGAGATCCTCCAGATCCACGCCGAAGAGACCATCCATATCGGACTGGTGTCCGGCGTCCGCCAGCCGGTCGTTATCAAGGATGTCAAGAATGTCCCGCTGGAAGGCATCTACGGCTGGGACCCCGGCGCACATTTCGGCATTCACCGGATGGATGAGTTCTTTCTGAGTGAATAGGCTGACCGGCATCCTCGCGCAAGAACGCGCGGCAAATCGAAACGGTTCCATCAGGGCTAATATCGATTTGCCGCGCGCATGGTCTTCCGCACATGTTGACTTGCCAGAGCGCGGGAAGACATGCTGAGCTTGCGGGAAACGTGAACCGGCTGTTCGGTTCGTTGCGTTACGGATGCAAGTGGATTGGGAATTGACGGGACGGGTTGCCGGGGATGTGCCGGATAAGTCCCGGACTGCAGGACGGAAGTCGCCGCCATGCGCGTGAGGTTTATGTGGAGGCGTTGCGGCGGTCGCGTCGGGGTGAGGGGAGTATAGGTGCTCTATTACATTATTCGCCGGGTTTTCATGATGGTCCCGACCTTGTTGGTGATCAGTCTTCTGACGTTCTTCATCATCGAACTTCCTGCCGGCGACTACATCTCCAATCAGATCGCCGCGTTGAAATCTTCCGGCGAGCAGTCCTCGGTCGCCAAGCTGGAATTCCTGCGCAAGGAGTTCTCGCTCGACAGGCCGTTCTTCGAGCGATACCTCATCTGGATCGGTCTGTGGCCCGGTCCGCATGGATTTGACGGCCTGATCCAGGGGAATTGGGGCTGGTCATTCGAATTCGACAAACCGGTTGAACAGGTCGTCGGGCCAACGCTGCCGCTGACGATCGTGCTCAATTTCGCGACCATTCTCTTCGTCTATGTGGTGTCGTTCCCGATCGGCATCTTTTCGGCGACACGGCAATATTCCTGGGCCGACTACGGTTTCACGTTTCTGGGCTATATCGGCCTGGCGACACCCAACTTCCTGCTCGCGCTGATCCTGCTATACCTGTTCAATCAGTGGTTCGGCCTGTCGGTCGGGGGGCTTATGGCACCCGAGTACATCGACCAGCCCTGGAGCTTCGACAAGGCCATGTCGGTGCTCGCCCACCTGATCGTGCCGACCATCGTGATCGGGACCTCCGGCACCGCTGCCATGATCAGGCGCTTGCGGGCGAACCTCCTGGACGAACTGCACAAGCAATATGTCACGACGGGCCGCGCGAAGGGGCTCAAGGAAAACCAGCTTCTGGTCAAGTATCCGCTGCGTATGGCGATCAACCCGTTCATTGCCGACATCGGCAACCTGATCCCCTCCATGGTTTCCGGTTCGGTCATCGTTTCCGTCGTCATGAGCCTGCCGACCGTCGGGCCGATCCTGCTGTCCGCACTGCAGTCGCAGGACCAGTTCCTGTCCGGGTTCATCCTCTTGTTCGTGGCGGTCCTGACCCTGATCGGGATGCTGATATCCGACCTTCTGCTCGCGGTGCTTGATCCGCGCATACGGCTTGGCGGGAGGGCATCGTCGTGACCATGGACGCAAGAGACGGCACGCCGCCCCGCAACGTAGAGCATTACGTCGACCCGACCCCGTTCAACCCGGCCGTCACGGAGGAAATGACGGCTGAGCAGGAGCGCTTTTACCAGGCGTCCCAGTGGCAGATCATGTGGTGGAAGTTCAAGCGCCACAAGATCGCCGTCTGGTCCGGCGTCGTGCTGATCCTGTTTTACCTCTGCGTGCCCTTCGCCGAAGTAATCGCGCCCTACGGCCCGAACTCGCGCGACAGCCAGCACCTGTTCGCGCCGCCTCAGGTGGTGCATATGTTCCACGAGGGCTCCTTCGTCGGTCCGTTCGTCTACGGAATGACCTCCGAGATCGACATGGAAACGCTGCAATGGGTGTTCACCGAGAACACCGAGGATGTTCAGCGCATCCGCTTTTTCTGTCGTGGCGCGTCTTACGAGTTCTGGGGGCTCTTTGACGCGGATTTCCACCTGTTCTGCCCCGCGGAAGGCGGCACGCTGTTCCTGATCGGCACCGACCGTCTCGGACGCGACCAGTTTTCCGGTCTTGTCTATGGTGCCCGGCTGTCACTCACGGTCGGTCTTGTCGGCGTCACGATCTCCATCGTGCTCGGTCTTTTCTTCGGTGGGATCGCAGGATATTTCGGCGGCATTCTGGACAGCATGATCCAGCGCATGATCGAGATCATCCGCTCGCTCCCCGAACTCCCGCTCTGGATGGCCCTGTCGGCGGCGCTCCCCGTGACCTGGGGCCCAATCTGGATCTATTTCGGGCTGACCATCATTCTCGGATTGCTTGACTGGCCCGGGCTTGCACGTGCGGTGCGGTCAAAGCTTCTGTCGCTGCGCGAGGAGGAGTACGCCAAGGCGGCGGTGCTCATGGGAGCCAAGCCGAAACGCGTGATCACGCGGCACCTTCTGCCCGGTTTCACCAGTCACATCATTGCCTCCGCGACCCTGTCGATCCCGGCCATGATCCTGGGGGAAACGGCGCTGTCCTTCCTGAACCTCGGACTGCGCCGGCCGGCAATCTCCTGGGGCGTTCTCCTGAACGAGGCGCAGAACATCTCGGTAGTCACGGTCTATCCCTGGCTGATGGCGCCGGTCATCCCGATCATTATCGTGGTTCTTGCGTTCAATTTCCTTGGCGATGGTTTGCGCGACGCGGCAGATCCCTATAAGTGATGCTTTGAATATTGAAACTCTCCGGCGGGCCGTAGCGGCCCGCCTTTGCTGTCAGGAAGCCGCCATGTCGAAAAACGCCACCACTGCCGATGGCTGGGACGAGGAATACGAAGCCGGGCGCTGGGCCTTTCTGCGCTCGCTTCCGGAGAGCGGCCGCTACGGCATCATCGGCATGTGGCTGTCCCTGACCGGATCCATGGACGAGGTTCTGGATATCGGCTGCGGCGAGGGGCTCCTTTACGAACGCCTGCAGCCGATGGGCATCAAGCGCTATGTCGGCATGGACCTCTCCCCGGCATCGCTGGAGATCGCCGATGTCGATCCCTCGATCGCGTCTCTCAGGGCCGGCGACATGCATTCCTTCGAACCGCAGGCGGGCGAAACCTTCTCCGCGATCGTCTTCAACGAAGTGCTCCACTTCGCCGACGACCCGGCTGCCGTCGTCAGCCGCTACGTGCCGTTCCTGAAAAAGGACGGCGTCATCGCGCTGTCCATGTATTCGCCGAAGCGGCCGGAATCCGGTGCCAACAGGCTGATCAACAGCCTGTGGGCTGCGACCGACGATCCAGCAAAATGGGAAGTCCTCGATGACTACCGCCTCGTCTCCGACAAGAAAGGCGTTACCTGGCGCATGCGGCTGGTGAAGCCTTTGGCTTAGCCGCCTGGCAGCCGCGCCGCGTTCCTCCCTCATCCCGAGGTGCGGAGCGCAGCGGAGCCTCGAAGGATGGGCCACGTATTCCTGCCTCGCCGCCATCCTTCGAGACGGACCATCCGGTCCTCCTCAGGATGAGGGAGCGGTTCAAATGCCGGAAAATGCTCCAATGGTGCGTCTTCCCGGACGCAGCGCAGCGGAGATCAGGGATCCACTCGTATCCAGAACGGTCGTCGTCCGAACGAGACTTCGCCCAGGTACCGGTTCTTGGCGCACCCGCGTGGTCAAACGTGGAGTCGACCCCGGTCGAGCCGGGGATGACACTTTAGGGATGTTGCCGGCTGGCGCGATAGGCCAAGGCCGCAGCGTTGAGCACGTCCGGACGAATGGCGCACCAGAGAACACCGATCCGTAATTCGGACATCAGCGCGAGCGCATCACCGTCGCACCGTCAGCCCGGCAGAACCACGATCGTGGACTTGCCGCCCTTGTTGCGAAGGGCATGGATATCGGCAAGGGCCGGGTCTTCGCGCCAGGCCTTTGCGGCTTCAACGCTCGGAAAGGACAGCAGCGCGGCGATGTTAGGCGTGTCGCCGGCGGCTTCAAGAACCGTGACCTCCGGGTCTGCAGCCACGACGCTGCCGCCATGCTTTGCAAGGGCATCGGCGGCCTTTTCGCGGTAGGCCCCGAGGGTCTCCCTGTCGGTTACGGTGATCATGGCAAGGGCTTGTACGGTCATGTGAGGTCTCCCTGTTGAAGTGACGTCGACGCTATCCCGGATCGTGGTCGCGAAAAATTCATCAATTTTCAAACAGGGCTGTGCAAAAATGCACCACCATGAAAAGGGCGTTTGAATCTTGCCGTTTGAAAGTGATCGATACCTCATGGACAACTGGGATGACTTGAAATTCGTGCTGGCCATCGCCAGCGCGGGCAACGTGACCAAGGCGGCAAAGGGGCTCGGCGTTACCCATTCCACGGTCTCGAGGCGTTTGTCTGCCCTGGAGGACCGAATGGCGACTCGGCTGTTCGAGCGCTTGCCCGAAGGCTTCGTGGCGACGGCGGCCGGCGAGGAAGCCGTGGCCACAGCCAGACGGATGGAAGCCGAAGTGCTGGCGCTCGACACGCGCATCACCGCGCAGGATACCGAACTTGAAGGTCTGCTGCGCGTGACGGCCGCGCAGCTCTTGTTTCAGGTGCAACTGGCCGAAATCATGCAGCAATTCGCCGAACGGCACCCGCGTATCGAACTGCAGATGATCGCGGCCAACGAAAAACTCAGCCTGCATCGGCGCGAAGCCGACATTGCGGTGAGAGTGACGGACAATCCGGGAGAAACGCTTTTCGGCCGCCTGGCGACAGGACAGAACCGCTGCTATTACATGTCCCGTTCCTTCGCACGCAAGCACCGGCAGGTCATGGAAACGCGACATGGCAGCGTCTCTTTGCCCTGCGTGACTTTCAAGTGGTGGGGCAAGGGCGTTCCCAAGGAAATCAGAGCCCGTTATCCGTCTGCCTTCATCAGCCTCGTTGCCGACGACATGATCGCCCTGCTGGCGGCCGTGAAGGCGGGCATGGGCATTGGCCGTTTGCCGTGCTTCCTCGGCGATCCGGACCCGGATCTGGTCCGTCTGCCGGGCATGGAACCGTCGCGCTATCTCGACATCTGGGTCCTGACCCATCCCGACCTGAAAAACGTTGCGCGGATCAGGGCGTTCCTGCGCTTTGCCGCTGATGCCTTCAAGGAGCGCGGCGGGCTCTACATGGGGACATGAAGTCCGGCTTCAGACCCAGCGGCGAACCTTCTTCATATAGACTTCGTAGGCGTCGCCGAAGACGCGTTTCAGGCTTTCCTCTTCGGGCTTGATCTGGAATTCCGTCAGGTACCAGATGAAAGCCGGAATGATCAGGATCGACAGGAAGCTGCTGAAATAGAGCGATGCGGCAACAAGCAGAAACAGGAGCCCCAGATACATCGGGTTCCGGCTGATGCGGTAGATCCCGTCCGTCACCAATGTGGTCGACTTTTCCGGAGTCATCGGGTTCACCGTGGTCTTCTTGCGAAAAAAGGTCAGCAGCGCGAGCACATCCGGTATCAGGCCGAGGAAAAACAGGATCGCCGCCAGCACGAACTGCCCGGGGAATTTGAAGGTCAGCCCCGGGAACCAGGACGCGGCGGCGTATGTCATCGTCACCGCAACGATCAGGACCAGGGGGGGAGGTACCTTCAGCTTCATCTCGGTCTGGTCACCTTTTCAGCTCGATCGGCGCGCCGTGCGGGGTCGCTTTCGCAGCTTCGTCCCATGCCTGCCGAAGCTCTCCCAGTTGCCCGGCACCCGCAACGCCCTTCGCATGCAGGATCTTCTCAAAAGCGCTCAGCCAGTGATCGTAGTAACCGCGCTTTTCGCCGCTGCCGTCTCCGTCCCCGGCAAGTTCCGCGCCGAGGGTTTCGGCCCACTCGGTCCACTCGAACATCCCGGCCTCATGGGCCTGCAAGGTCATGGCAAAGACCCGTGCCTGCCAGGGCGCTTCGAAAACCGGTCCGCCATCCGCGTCAAGCGGAAGGCGAGGCGTCGAATTGACTGCTTCATGCAAGGTCAAGATAAGGCTCCCAGAGATCGAGGCGGAGGGTGAGGGTCGGGTCGCTGTCCGCGCCCCAGATATCCGTGCCATTGAAGACGATGCCGTAAAGCCAGGTTGGCTGCTCGCCGAGACCGCGCGCATTGGTGTCCGGGAAGACGTGGACGCCGTGAACCGTCTCCACCGTGCCGACCGCATCGCGGGCATAGCGGGGCAGGCGCGTGTGGTGTTCCGGGTTCATGCGCCTGGTTCTGACCCTGTCGCCGACCTTGTAGCGCGCCGGTTGCGTTTCCGGACGGTCGGCGGGGCCGCCCTTTTTCAGGGTCGCCGCAACATTTTCTACCCTCAGGACACGATTGAGCGGCTGGCTCGGCCCGAGCGGTTTTCCCGCGTCCAGCTCCTCGGCGCTTACAAGGCTGTTGTCGACCAGAAGCTTCTCCAGACCGAGCGTCCAGATCTTGTAGTAGCTCGACGTCAGGTAGACCGGCGGCGGCAGGGATTCGCGCGCAAAGCGGGAACTGTCGATATTCCAGGTCCCGGTTGCCCCCATTGCGAGCGTAAGCGCAAAGGCGCGTTCTTCCCATTTGGCATGAAAATTCGGTTCGTTGTCCTCAAGTTCGAGCGGGCCAAAGCCCATCTGGCCGCCAAGATCTTGTGCCCCGTTCACGCCGCGCTCTCCTTTTGGGCCGGATCAAGCGCCAGTCCCGTTCCGATCATGCTGTCGCGGGTGACGAGGTCAGCCAGGTCTTCTTCGGACCAGCCGTCCGTTCCCTGCGGCCGTTCCGGGACGACCAGGTAGCGGACTTCCGCGGTCGAATCCCAGACCTTGATCTCCTTGTCCGCCGGAAGCGTCACGCCGAATTCCGCCAGGACGCCGCGCGGGTCGCGCACGGCACGGGACCGGTAGGGCGCCGATTTGTACCAGACGGGAGGCAGGCCGAGCACGGTCCAGGGATAACAGGAGCACAAGGTGCACACGACCATGTTGTGCGCCGTGCCGGTGTTCTCGACTGCCACCATGTGTTCGCCCTGGCGACCGACAAAGCCGAGCTCGGCGATTGCGGCCGTCGCATCTGCCATCAGCCGTTCGCGGTAGTCCGGATCGGCCCAGGCTTTGGCCACCACTTTCGCCCCGTTCTTCGGACCGACTTTGGTTTCATAGGTCTCGATCAGCGCGTCGAGTGCCGGCGGGTCGATGTACCCCTTGTCGGTCAAGAGGGTTTCCAGAGCGCGAACACGCAGTTCGATCTCCGATAACTCGGAATGCTCGTGATCGTGATGATGCGGCATGGAGGGCTCCATTGGCGGAAGGATGATGCGATCCTAAATTGCGACGGACGCAACGCCAAGGGGCCGCATCTGAAATTCATGTGAAACTGCTCTGGGGGAATCTCCGCCAAGGCGTTTTCCGGAAAATACATTCTTTGGCAGACTGGAAAGACAAGACATGTCAGTGGAGGCGGAATTGAAAATCGGGCTGGGCGGCGGCTGCCATTGGTGCACCGAAGCGGTCTTTCAGGCGCTTGAAGGCGTCTCGAGCGTGGAGCAGGGCTTCATCCGCTCCGATCCGCCGGAGGATCACTGGTCGGAAGCCGTCATCGTGACCTTCGATCCGGTCGTCCTGCCGCTGGAGAGCCTGATCGAGATCCATCTGCGCACGCATTCCAGCACCTCGCGCCACAAGATGCGCGGCAAGTACCGTTCGGCGATCTATGTTTACGACGCGGGAACCGGTGTCAAGGCCGGCCGCACGCTGCGCGCGCTTCAGGCGCAATTCGAGGAACCTCTGGTGACATGCGTGCTCACGCTTGCTGGCTTCAAGGCCTCCGACGAGCGCTTCCGGAACTACTACGCCAAGGGCCCCGACCGGCCGTTCTGCAAGACCTATATCGACCCGAAGCTGGCGCTGCTCAGAAAACAGTACGGCGCTGTGCTGAAAGAACCGGTCGCGGCGGCGGAGTGAGGGAGCCTGTCCCGTCAACGGGCGGCGATCGCAGCCGGTGACATTTGCTTTACGTCATTCCAGACAAGTGAGGCGAAGCCGAACGCTGATCTGGAATCCAGAAGTCAGCGTGAGCACAGCGAACTCAAACGTCGATGCCACCGAAGGTGCCGCGCCTCCGGCGCGAAAGACGTCTGGTTTCCGGATCGGTGCTCGGCTTCGCCCCACTTGTCCGGAAGGACGAGTGGCGACAGGTGGGGCCGGCCCCCGTTACCACCGGGTCCGGCCCGTCACTCAGCCGAACAATGCCTTCACGGACGGCCAGTCCGCGCCCTCGTGATGAGCGGCGATGGCGAGGAACTTTTCCAGGAACTCGAAGCTCGGCTCGTCATGGGCGAGGTGATGGCTCAGGAGACCGAGCGGTTCGACGCCCGTGTTGCGCCGCCGGGTCAGCTGCAGGTCGAAGCGCAGGCGCGCGCTTTCCCAGCCGATGAAGCGGACGGGTTTCTTCCATTTCAGGATGTCGATATGCGACTGGACCTGATGATCGCGCGGGAAATTGTGAAAAGTGAAGGTGGACAGGCCTGGAAGACCGACCCCGGGCAGGCGTCTTGAAATCTCCGGAGCGATCCGGTTCCAGGGCGGCACGATGGCGGGAATGAACTTGTCGCCGAAAAGCGTTTCGAGCCGCGCCTTTCCTGCCTGCAACTGGTCCATGAGTTCATCGGGATCCCGGCGCGACCCCAGCTCGGCGGCTTTTTCGCCCTTTGCCTTGAGCTGGAAATTCTTGTGCTGCCAGCCGTGCTGCAACACGACGGCATGCGGTTCTTCGGCAAGGCGCCGGGCGAGCGCTTCCGTTGCGTCCTTCGGAATGACCGCAAGGGCAAGATCGACCCGGTGTTCGTTGGCAAGTGCAAGCATCCTGTCGAGGGCCGTGCTCGGTTCGATCGCGTCGTCATCGCGCCACCAGAACGAGACCTTGCGCCCGCGATCTGCAAACCAGTCGAGGTGACGGACGAGTTCGTCGCGGAAAACCTGAAAGTCGGTGGTGCGGTTGTCTGGGATCACGGTGCGGTCAGGGAGCGGTTGCGGTGAAAAGAAAATAGCCTATCGTGGCGAACACTTGGTCCTTGTCTCTCAGCCTGTCAATATCGTCCTGCCATTCCGTCAGCTCCACGCCGGAAATCACGCCGGCTTCCTGTGCATGAACGCCGATGCTCTTGAAATAGGTTGCGCCCAGCTCCTGCGGAAAGATCAGCACCCGCGTTGCGATCTCGATGTCGTTGAAACCGATAGCGGAAAGAGCAACCGCAAGCGGGCCGGGCAGCCAGCTCTGTTCGACGGCGACGGCGGTCTCGTAATCCACGATCCGCCGCATCAGCCGGCGGTTGCCGATATTGATCGTGTTCGTCGAAAAGTCCGGCTCGATCAGGGCGAGGCGGCCTCCCGGTTTCAGAACCCGCTTCATCTCGGCGAGCACACTGGAAACGTCTTTTAGGTAGATGAGCATGCGCTCGGCCCGCACGCTGTCGAAAGTACCATCTGCAAAGGGAAGATCATGCGCATCGCCGACCTGGTAGTCGATCGCGGCAGCTCCCGCTTCTTCGGCACGGGTTCGGGCCTCGGCGATGAAGTCGGGGCTGATGTCGACCCCGGCAATGGTTCCCGTTGAGCCGATCTCATCGGCAAGACGCAGCGTTTCCAGTCCGAAACCGCAACCGACATCCAGAACGGAGCCGCCGGGCACGATCCCGCCGCGTTGACGGGCCAGCACCTTGAGTTCGCGAAGCTGGGGAATGCTGTCGAAGGCTTCCAGGGCCGCAACATATCCGGCGGTGTCATGAACTTTGTTCATGGCTTTGAAATGGCGCAGTTCCATGGGCATTTCCTCCGGGAATGGACGAGGTCAAGAAGCCGATCCGCGCCGGTTGTCGTTGATGTCCCGGATCAGGATGTCCGCGCTTCGATCCGCGCCGCCCAGGAGAACCTTGTGCGGATGATGCGCAAGCGCCAGTGCGTCGTCAATCGCGGCCGCAAGGCGTTCGGGAGACAGGAGGCTTTCCTCCACGACGACCGCGCGGCCGTGGCGTTCCAGCGCATGGGCCCTCTGGGTCTGTTCCGTTTCGTTCTCCTGCGAAAAGGGAACGAAGACGGCGGCGACATCTGCAATCAGGACGTCCAGAACGGTGTTGTATCCCGCCTGGCTGACAGACAGGCGCGCCCGCTTCAGGAGTTCGGGAAAGTCCCGCCGGGCGCGTTCCACGAGGATCCCCTCCGGCGCCCGCTGCCGGTATGCCTGATAGGCTTCCTCCGGAACGTCATGCCCGATCAGGATGCGCCAGGTGGTGTCTTCCGCCCTGCGCGAAAGCGGCTTGGCGACAAGGGCCGCTGACAGCAGGCCTTCGGCCACGGCACCGCCGCCGCAGGACACAATGACTTCATCTTCTCCGTCCGCCTCCCTGGCGCGCGGGCGCTTGTCGCCGCCGACATATCCGGTGTAGCGGACCAGATGCTCGACCTTGTCGGCAAAGGGAAAACTGTCACCGAGTTGAACGAAGTCCGGATCGGCGTGGACAAGCACACGGTCATAGTATGTCAGCGCCTGATCCGCCATCCATTGTTCCTTCCACAATTCCTTCTTGCGCACCAGAATGTCGCGGATGGATGTGGCGATCAGGGGCGGTCGCTTCTTTGCCTTGGCGTGGCTGAGCAGCGGTGTCAGTTCAAAGTCGAGCTGGCGGCGTCCGAACGGATAGGTCTCGGTGAGTAGCAGGTCGAATTCGTCCGTGTCAAACGCTTGAATCGATGCTTTAACCCGGCCGGATTTCCATTGTTCGTCAATGTCTTCTCCATCCAGGGTGACAAGGCGCTTGAATGCCGCATCCGGGCTTTTGCAGGCAGGCAGCTCCACGACCTTGAGCGCCGTCGTGTCAAGCGTCGGCGGTATCGTGTTGCCGCTTGCCAGCGTGACCTCGACACCTCTGTCCGCCAAAGCCCTGCCGATGGCGGCCGCACGCACGACATGTCCGGTCCCCAGCAGGTGCTGCACGTGAATGAAGGCCTTTGGCGTCACCGTTTCGATGCCCTCTGCAGATGATTGTCGATCGCCCGCTGCAGCAGGGCATCCAGTCTGGCCGCCCCGGCGGCAAGCGAGTGGTTCTCTGCAATATGCGCCCTTGCTGCATGGCCCAGGCGGTCCGCAAGGGTGGGATCTTCGATCACGCGCCTGAGATTTGCGGCAAAGGCAGCCGCGTCCCCCTCCGCCGACAGAAGCCCTGTTTTCCCGTTGCGGACAATATCGGGAACTCCGAACGTATCACCCGCGATCACGCCGGTGCCGCTCGCCTGAGCCTCCAGAAGCGCAAGGCCGAAGGCCTCGCGAATGGCGGGCCAGACGAGCAGGTCATGGGCGGCGTATTCTGCCGGAAGCCGGTCCGGAGGCAAGGCGCCGAGCCAGGTTGTCCTGTCTGCGGGAAACAGACCGAGGACGTGATCCATGGCTGGACCGTCGCCAACAAGTGTCAGGTGCCAGGGCAGGGCAGCGATGTCATCAAGCGCTTCGGCGAGCACTTCGAAGGAGCGTTGCTTGTCTCCTTCGCGCATCATGCCGACAGCAAGAAGCTTCAGCGGCGGCGAAGCGGGAGGACGGTCGGTTTCGGAAGCCGCCTGAAACGGAGTGGCATCAAGGAACGGCAGCAGAACCTGCAGCCTTCCGGGGGAAACGACCGGCTTCAGGCATCCCAGGTCCGCATTGTGGATCGCGGCGACCGCGTCCGCCCGCTTGAGCGCCTGATCTGCGGCCGCGAAGCCGAGCGCCCAGTTGCCGGTCTGCCGTTTCGGGGCGCGGCTTGCCTCCACGACGGCATAGGGCAGGTCGAACCGGTCGCTCAAGGCCGGTCCGATCCAGTCCGGTGCCTTGTGGTAGAGGTGATAGGTCAGAAAGAGGTCCGGCCGGTAGCCTGATGCTTCCCACTCGGCTGAAATGCGGTCGGCTTCCTCGAGCGCTTCGCTGCGGACCTTTGCCTGGATGGCGTCTGCACCGTCCTTGCGCCAGGACCGGAACGTGCTTGCGATGCGAAGATCGTGGCCCCTGGTTTCAAGCGCCTTGACAATGAGCCGTCCCATCGTCCGGTCGCCGGAGGGCACCGGGTGATCCAAAGGCTTCATCGGTGCTGTGAAGGCGATTTTCATTCAGGTCGGCCCGGCGTTTTTCGTCACACCACTTTACGAAACTTTGCGGCCAGCCGGTCAAGACCCGGATCTGTCGAAAAATGTGACCGGACGCGCTGTGCCGCCGCAAGGCCGAGGTTGCGGCGCAACTGGGGGTCGCGGATCAGTTTTTCCAGCGCTGCGGACAATTGTTCTGGCGCGCCCGGATCAACCAGGACGCCGGTCTCGTCCTCGACGATCAATTCCGGGATCGCCGAAACCCGGGTCGACAGGCAGCACAGTCCCATTGACTGGGCTTCCATCAGGACGTTCGGCAACCCGTCGCGGTCGCCGCTCCTGGCTAGCTTCGAGGGTAGGATGAAGAGATCGGAACGCCGGCAGGTCGCGATCACCTCTTCGCGCGGCTGCGCCCCCCGCCAGGTTATCCGGTCAGCCAGTCCCAGCGATTGAGCCGCCAATTTCAAGCTTTCGGAAAGCTCTCCGCCGCCGATATGCGTGAACTGCCAGTTCAGCTCTTGCGGCAGCCCGGCAAGGGCCTGGAGCAGGTCGTCATAGCCTTTCTTTTCAACTGCGCGTCCGACCGACACCAGTTGAACCGGTTCCGCGTCGCCCGCGCGCATCGGATACGGCTCTTGAGGTGTCGGAAAACCCGAGAAATCAAGACCGTGATAAAGCAGCTCGACCTTGCCGGGATCGTCAGCGAGTGCGCTCAGGTGGTCAGCATTGACGCGCGTGCACGTGACACCCCAGTCCGCGTCGTTGATCTTGGTCCTCAAATCCCATTCCGGGCTTGTCCAGATGTCCTTTGCGTGCGCAGAGAAGGACCATTTGCGGCCGGACAGGTGCGCCGCATAGCGTGCCGCGGAGCAAGGCGTATGGAGATAGTGGGTGTAGATCCAGCTGACATCGTCCGGCAATTCATGCGCGAAGACACACCCCTGTGCCCAGCGGCGCCGGCGGTCGGCATTCGGCTGTTTCCGGAAGTCGATCTCGAAGAGGTTCTTCGCGGCCTCAAATGTCGGTTGCTTGCGGGCCCAGTTCTTGGCGCGGGCAACCCGCACCGGATCGTCTTTGACATATTCCGGCAAGTACAGGATCTCCGCCGAGATCTGCCGGTGCAGTTCATGGATGTAGGGATCGTAAGGCTTCCGGAGGGCAACGATCAGCAGCTCGATCCCGCGGCGTTCCAGGCCGAGCATTTCCTGGGCGATGAAGGTTTCGGACAGACGCGGGTAGCCTTTGACCACAACGGCGATACGGGACATGTGCGGTAGATTCCAGGTGTGGTGGGCGCGGCGTTCTAGAAGTTGACCAGCTTCCGCGCGTCCGCGGCGTGGTTCATGTCAAAGATCTCGCCGACGCGCGCGGAGATGACATCCAGTCCGTCCAGAAGCCGGTCGACATTGGCCGACGAGGGCGGCTTGAGCGAGGGCAGGTCGGACAGGGCCTTCGCCATGAGATCGGAATCCGGATAGCGGTCGATCGGCAGCACCTTGAGCAGGCCGCCCTGTTCCGCGCGTTCCGCGCGGATTGCCTGTTCCCGCCTCGGAAGAACACGCGGGACCATAAGGGTCGGTTTGTCGAAGGAAAGGATTTCGCAAAACGTATTGTATCCGCCCATGCCGACGATGGCTGTCGCGTTTGCCAGGTAGGGTTCTATCTGTGGCGTGAACCGGATGATCTCGACGTCGCGCAGGTGTTCGGCGCGCTCGCTGAACTGGGCCGCCGCCGCCGCAGGCATGAACGGGCCCAGCACGATCAGCGCCGGAAAGAGCGGTCGCTGACGCGTTTCATAGGCGCGCATGACCCAGTCGACCATCTCGACACCGTCCCCGCCACCGCCGGGCGTGACCAGCACATAAGGTTCTTCTCCGAAAGGGGCCGCGACGGGCTGTTCCAGCGAGGAGGTCGACAGTTCGCGCCTGAGATATCCCGTGTATCTGAGTTTCTCGGTGACGCAGTCCGGAACGTCGATTCCTTCGAGCGGATCGCAGATGTCCTCCGGGCCGTAGACCCAGATTTCGTCATAAAGATCCCGGAGCGCGGGATAGACATTCTTGCGGTCCCACTCTTCCTTCAGGACCTGGGTGTCGTCCATCACGTCCCTGAGCCCCAGCACAAGCCGCGTGTCGGTGTGCTTCAGCGCTTCGAGCGTTCCCAGAACCTCGCCCCGCAGACCCAGCGGTTCCTTGTCGACGATGAAGATGTCCGGCTCGAAGACCTTCGCCGTGTGCTCGATGATTGACGACCGGATGGCAAGCGTCTGGTCGATGTTGATATGGAGTGAGAGCGGGGTGTATTCGCCATTCCGAAGCTTGATCACGCCGGGAATCCGGACAAAGTCGACGCGTGAGCGAAATTCGAAACTTCCGATGATCGGTGACCCTGACAGGATCAGAACGGACAGGGTGTCGAAATCTCCAACGAGGGAATGCGCGATCGCGCGGCACCGTCTCAGGTGACCCAGTCCGAACGAGTCGTGGCTGTAGATCAGAATTTTCGGCGTCTTGGAACTCATACTGCCCCTGATTTGTAATGCTGCCCCTGGGAGCTTATGTCTCATATCATCAACTGTTGTCACGTCCGGATGTTCACGAACATGAGATTTTCGGCATCGGACGGATTTAAACTGCTTGTGGCAAATGTTAATCCTGGCTGGCGCATCGATCTTGGGTCGCTAATATACCAATATGATCACAATGAACATAATTGATCCATAAGTGTTTGGACGAGCGAATGGAAAAAAGCCTATTTGGATTCATTTGGAAGTACAGTGCTCGCCAGCAGATATTTATCCTCATGGTCACCGTACTTACGTATCCGGTGGTCTATTTCCTGCTAGAATTACCTAAGCTGATCGTCAACGACGCGGTTCAGGGAGACAATTTCCCGCGCGACGTATTTGGTTTCGACTTCGATCAGATCCCCTACCTGGTCCTGCTCTGCCTTACCTTTCTCGGGCTCGTCGTGGTTTCGAACGGGCTCAAGTTCTACCTCAACGTCTACAAGGGGCGGCTGGGCGAGCGCATGCTGCGCAGGCTGCGCTTTGAGCTTTTTCAGCGTGTCTTGAGGTTTCGCCTGCCGCATTTCCGGAAAGTGAGTTCGGGTGAAATCATCCCGATGATCACTTCCGAGGTCGAGGATGTCGGCGGCTATATCGGCGAGGCATTCGCGCTTCCGGCCTATCAGGGCGGCATGCTTATCGTCCAGCTCGGGTTCATCTTCATGCAGGATCCGCTGCTCGGTCTTGCCGCCGTCAGTTCCTACCCGATCCAGGGCTACGTCATCCCGATGCTGCAGAAGAAGGTCATTCTCCTGTCGCGCAAGCGGGTCAAGAACGTACGCGTCATCGCCGACAAGGTGGGCGAAAGCATTACCGGCGTTGCGGAGATACACGCAAATGACGCCGCCGCCTGGCATTCGGCGGACATTTCCGACCGTCTCTATGAGAACTTCAAGATCCGCTACGAGATCTTCAACCGGAAGTTCCTCATCAAGTTCCTGAACAATTTCATGAACCAGCTGACGCCGTTCTTCTTCTACCTGATCGGCGGGTATCTGGTCATCCAGGGCAATCTCAGCATCGGTGCGCTGCTCGCCGTCATCGCAGCCTACAAGGACCTTGCCGGTCCGTGGAAGCTGCTTCTGTCCTTCTACCAGATGACCGCGGATGTCAGCGTCAAGTACCAGACCGTTGTCGAGAATTTCGATCCGCCGGATATCTACGACACCGAACGGTTGACCGCAGACGACGATGTCAGGCTCGACGGTGACGTGAAGTTCGAGCGTGTCAGCTTTTCGGGTGGCGCGGCCGGCCAGGAAGTGATGGACATCTCGCTGACCGTGCCGGCGCAGAGCGAGTGCGCGATCGTGGGGCCGGACGGGTCCGGCCGATCCGAGGTGCTCCAGCTGGCTGCAGGTCTGGTGTCCGCCGCGTCGGGCAAGGTGCTGATCGGCGATCACGATCTGGACAAGTTGAACGACAGCACGCTCGGGCGCGAAATCGCCTATGTCGGGGGCGCCGTTCATGTCTGGACCGGAACGATCAGGGACAATCTCTATTACGGCCTGCGCCACCGTCCGTTGATACCGCCGGAGAGGGACAGCGACGAGGAGAAGAAATACAAGCGCCGCGTGAACGAGGCGAACCAGACCATGAACCCGGTTTATGACCTGGCGGCGGACTGGAACGACTTCGATGCCGCGGGTGTCAGCAACGACGACGAGCTCGACGAAAAGGCGCTTGCCCTGCTGGAGACGGTCCGGCTCGATAATGACATCTACCGCCTGGGTCTTCAGTCGCGGTTGGATCCGTCCATGAACGACGCGTTTGCCGAGAAAATTCTCAACGTCCGCAAGAGCCTCGCCGGACGGATTGCCAACGAGCCCAAACTTGCCGGGCTGGTCGAGCTTTGGCACGCGGACAGTTTCAACGCGAGCGCGAGCCTGGCTGAAAATCTGTTCTTCGCCGTGCCCTCCGATCCGGACATAACGATGGATCAGGTGCCGGAACTCGAAGAGGTCAAGAAGTTCCTGTCCGAGACTGGGTTCGACAAGAAACTGCAAGAGATCGGTCTCAAGATCGCCGAGACCATGCTCGAACTGTTCGCCAACGTTTCGGGCGACAGCGGCTTGCTGGGATCCTACTCCTTCATCAATCAGGACGACCTGCCGGAATTCGAACGCATCGTCCGTATCGCGAAATCGGAACAACAACGGCCCGGATTGTCCGATGCCGACCGCATGAAGCTGACAGGACTTGCCTTCAAGCTCGTTCCGGCCAGGCATCGCCTTGGCGTCATGACCGACGAACTTCGGGATGAGGTCATTGCGGCCCGCAAGAAATTCCTGGACGGCGTCGTAAGCAACAGCGACAGCTTCGTGGCGTTCGATCCGGATGTCTATCTGCCGCCATTGACCATTGAAGACAACCTCCTGTTTGGGCGTGCGCGTGTCGACCGGCGCGATGCCCGCCGCCGGATCGATGACGTCATCCGGACGATTGTCGAGGAAACGGGGCTGCGGCATCCGATCATCTATGCCGGGTTCGGATACCATGTCGGTGTGTCCGGTTCACGCCTTTCGGCCAACCAGCGTCGCCGGATCGCTTTGGTGCGCGGTCTCTTGAAGAACGCGAAGATTACGATCTTGGATGATATTGCGACCGGACTGACCGAGGAGGACAAGGCGTTGCGCGATGCCCTGCGGGACTTCCTTTCCGGAAAAACGTTCCTGTATGGCACTGCGAATGCGGAAATTGCCGCCGAGTTCGACCAGCGCTTCGTTCTGGACCAGGGCCGGATTTCGGATAAAGGGTAGAAAAATGCCGTTTTATGTGGGAAGGCATGGAAACCGCAGCATCCAATTGCATGCCAACAAAAGAATAAGCGGGAACAACAATGACGGCGGGAGCAAGCGATGACGCTAGAAACAGAAGTTGAAGCCCTTCGAAAGGTACCCTTGTTTCATGGCATTGATGAAACCAAGTTGCGTCTACTGGCCTTCATAAGCGAACGGACTGAATACACCTCCGGTGAACGCCTTTGTTCCCAGGGAGAGGAAGGCGATTGCGCCTTTATCATTCTGTCCGGTGCCGCGGATGTTCTTGTCGATACGCCGGAAGGTGAGAAGAAGGTCGCCCAGGTTGCGGAAAATTCGATCGTCGGCGAAATTGCGATCCTGTGCGACGTTCCGCGCACGGCGACGCTGGTCGCCGCCAACAACATGGACGTGTTGACAGTCTCCAAGGATGATTTCTTGAAACTATTGAAAGAATTTCCGGATATTTCATTGGAAGTCATGCGAACATTGGCATTGAGGCTCGAGCGGACGACCCGCGATCTTGCAGATGCCCGCCGGGGGGCTTCCGGTGGTTAGGGAGTGAAACGTGGCAGAAGATTTTTTACTCCGCTGCTGGGGCGTCAGAGGGTCGACGCCCACACCGGGGTCAAGCACGCTGCGATACGGGGGAGAAACCTCCTGCTTTGAAATCCGCGCCGGTGACGCGCTGATCCTGGTCGATTGCGGGTCCGGTGCGCGCAATTTCGGCATGGAACTTTGCAAGGCGAGAGCGCGCAAGTTCGATCTTCTGTTCACGCATACGCATCTCGACCACATTTGCGGGTTGCCGTTCTTCAAGCCGGCCTATGATCCGAATTTCGAAGTCACGGCTTGGGCCGGGCATTTCCAAGACGGAACGAAGCTTGTCGACATAGTCAGCCGCATAATGTCTCCACCGATATTCCCGGTTGCGGCTAAGACGCTGAAAGCGGTGGAATTCAGGTCCTTCACGGCTGGCGATAACATTCCGCGCGACGACGATCTCGTTATCCGCACGACACGCCTCAACCACCCCGGAGGCGCCTGCGGTTACCGGTTCGACTATCACGGAAAATCCATCTGCATCATCACCGACCACGAACATGGCGATCCCGAAGTGGACGACGTTCTTCCCGGGTTCGTGCAGGGCGCCGACATCATGATTTACGACGCCATGTTTACCGACGACGAATACGAGAGTTTCAAGGGGTGGGGGCATTCAACCTGGCAGAAGGCCGTGCAGCTTGCCCGTGTCGGCAATGTCAGGACACCTGTGCTGTTCCACCACGATCCGCGCCGTTCCGACGATGAACTTGACGAGATCGGGCTTGCCGCTCAGGCCGCGTATCCCGGCACGCTGGTCGCCAGCGAGGGCATGGTTCTGAGGCCCTAGGTACAACCTCATTTTATGGGTCCGCACCTGGATCCGGCGACGCTGCCAGTTGAACCTGCACCAATCCACGTAAGATCCTGCCCTGCAATATGTTTGGGGTCGGCAGTGCAGGGGTATCGCAATCCTGCGGCAATCCCGCAAAGTTGACTGGCAACATGGTTAACATTGGCTTGTGGTATATTTGACAGTGTGTTAATGGCTTAGGGTGCTTAGAAGAATTTTTTTTGAGGAAGACAATGCAAAAACTGGGACTGGGCGGCGTGCTGCTAATTGCGAGCATGAGCGCTGCCACGGCTGCGCCGACGACTTTCAATCTTTGGAAACATCCGGGCGATTCAACCAAACACGCCAATCTTTCGAAATCGTTCTCGCTTACCGTTAACGGCCTGACAGGGACTTTCACGGCGGGCGCGTTCATCAATGATCTGGATGCGTCCGGAAGCGATCGGAACATCATCAACAACAACGTCAATGGGTATACGATCGGCGGCCCGAACAACACGCTGAATGCCACCGATGACGCGCGCATCGGCCGGTATTACGGCGGTGCAAGTGTAACCAACAGCCCCGGCGACAACAGCCACCAGGTGGACAGCAGCGGCTGGAGCGATTTCATAACGGCGTCGTTCAGCTACAACGGCGAAGCCGTAGACGTGGCCATGTCCTCGGTTTCCTTCAGCTTTTTCGATGACCGGGACGACTTCCGCTGGGGATATGACCTGAGCGGCGATGGCGCATATGGAGACGGCGATTTTCTGAGCTACCGGCAGGATTCGAACCCGTTCTCTGCCTTCGGTGGTGTCACGAGTTCGCTCTTCATGTTTGGCGCCTTCGATTCCTTCAAGAAGAAGGAGTACGACTTCTGGAAGCTGAAAAGCGTGACGGTTCATTTCGATCCGCCGACCACCGTTCCGCTTCCGGCCGGCGGCGTGCTTCTGCTCAGCGGCATCGGCTTGTTTGCTGTGGCGCGCAGGCGCCTGAAAGCCTGACGGCAGGTGGACGCGGACCAAGTTCAAGGCGGTTCCCGTTCGGGAGCCGCTTTTGTTTTTTGAATGTCGTGAATGTGGCCCGTTAGCCTGGACCGTATAAAAAAACGGCGGCCCAAAATGGCCGCCCAAAAAAACAACACTGCTTTAAAAATTGACCGCTCGCCGATTGCGGGAATGCGGGAATTCCCATGTTGCAAACGAATTACGGTAACGACAGCAAAATTCACGCTGCCTGAAACCGAACAACACGATCAATATCTGTTTACTAGACGCATGCATTAAACGCATGGTCCATATGGACTATATGAGCCCATAAATTTTGAGTTGCAATGCGGTTGCAGAGGTGGGCTGACACAAAACGTTATCGATACCACTTTTGGGGGAAGCGTGGTCGTAACTTCAAAGAAAATCATTGAATTGTCCAACCTGGCAATGGCGGCCTCCGTGGATCCGGGCCAGTGGCAGGTGTTTCTCGACGCCATGTCCGGGGCCATGAGGACACGTGTCTGCACCCAGCTGATCGGCTACGACCAGATGACCAACGCAGCGCCGCTGGCTTGTTCGTCCGGGTACGATCCGTCAATCCTGACGCTCTACGAAACGCATTTCGCGGACAAGAACCCGTTCGCGGCAAATTTTCGGAAATGCGGTATCGGAGAGGCCATCACGTCGCATGAACTGTGCGCGCCCGAGCAGCTCAAGCGAACGCAATTTTACGCCGACATACTCCTTCCCCTTGAGGATCTTTGCGCAGGCGGCGGTTCCATGCTGGCATATGATACAAGCCGCATGTTTCTGATCGGCGGCAACATGCGCGCGAAGGACAAGGAAGGCCACGAAGACGACTGGCTGGATCTTTGCGTCACACTAGCTCCGGCCATCCGGCAGTCGCTCGAAATCAATCGCATGATCAACGGGTTGAAGTTCGAGAAATGGGCATCGGAACGGCATCTGCTCGGTGCGGGGACCGCGATGCTCGTTGTCGACTCCGACTGGGTGCTCCACTATGCATGCCCTGAAGCGCAGCGCTTGCTGGCCTCAGGCAGCCTTATCCGGAGCGACATGTTCAGACGCCTGAATTTTTCATCGCGTGATGTTCACGAGCGTCTGAAGACTGCGACGGGAAAACGGGCAGCGGGAAATCCGCAGCGGTTTGCAAATATCGCGCTTTCCGATCTTACCGGTAGGGAGTGGATTTGCCGGACTATCGGAATGCGCCTTGGAGATCTTGATCAGTCTCCTTTCGGGGCTTTCCTGAATGGCGGCATGGCCGCGACTCTCCTTGCGCTCAAGCCTGCAGGATGTCAGGTCGCCGTGGTCGATACGCTGCGAAGCTCGTTGTCGCTCAGCCATGCGGAAGCCCAGTCGGTGGTTATGCTCGCCGAGGGCTTCACGCCGGCGGAGGTCGCGGAGCAGAGACAGGTCAGCATTCACACCGTCCGCAACCAGATCAAGTCCGCGCTGTCCAAGTCCGGGTGCCGGCGGCAAAGTGAGCTCGTGCAGAAGGTGGAACAGCTGCGGCACTTGGGAGATTTTTGAGGTGCGGCATCACGGACGGTCACATTCACGCGTCCCTTGTTGCGAAATCCGCGCCGAAAGTGGACACTCCGGTCTGTTTTTGAAGCTGGATCGACATGAGATCACTTTCGCAATCACTTCGCTACATCGTGCAGGGCGGACCTCCTGAGACAGGCATGCCCGAAAGGGTCCGGCTGGAGATCAGGGCGCGGGAAGCATCGTCGGAGCGCCTGATAAGTTGGGTGCAACTCGGGCTCGTCCTGTTCTTTTCGGTGCTTTACGCGCTCGCACCGCGAGCCGAGGGAACCGCCGGCTTCAATTTCGTGCCGGTTGCGCTGGGTGCCTACTTCCTGTTTACGGTGCTGCGTCTCGCACTGTCATACAGGTTCGAGCTGCCGCAGTGGTATCTCCTGATATCGATCGGCGTCGACATGGCGCTTCTGGTCGGACTGATTTTTTCGTTCCACATCCAGTACGACCAGCATCCGGCGTTCTATCTGAAGGCGCCGACGCTGATGTATGTTTTTATCTTCATCGGACTGCGCGCGCTCAGGTTCGACCCGCGTTTCGTTCTGACGACAGGGCTTGTCGCCGTTGCCGGCTGGCTGGGACTGGTCTTCTACGCCGCTTTTGCCGACATGGATTCCATGCGCGTCACGCGGAACTATGTCGAATACCTGACCGGCAACTCCATCCTGATCGGTGCCGAACTTGACAAGACGATGGTGATCTTTGCCGTTACGATCATCCTTTCGGTTGCCCTCTACCGCGGACGTTCGATGCTGTTCGAGGCAACGCGGGGACAGGCCGCGGCGAAAGACCTGCGGCGCTTCTTTGCGCCGGAGGTTGCGGCCTCGATCACCGACGCGGACACGTCTCTGGAGGCCGGGGAGGGCAGCTTGCGCGAGGCCGCTATCCTTTACGCCGACATCCGTTCCTTCACGTCCACGTCTGCAACGCTCCCGCCTGAAGTCGTTTTGGCTGTTCTGGCTGAATATCAGAACATTGCCGTTGAAGTGA
This sequence comes from Roseibium sp., assembly GCF_965232425.1. GTDB lineage: Bacteria > Pseudomonadota > Alphaproteobacteria > Rhizobiales > Stappiaceae > Roseibium. Next base: position 127,505 of record NZ_OZ246971.1, on the reverse strand, counting down.
TCAATCAGGAGGGGGGGCGCGTCGACAAGTTTCTGGGCGACGGGATCCTGGCGACATTCGGCGCTGTTCATCCCTCTGAGACCTATGCCGCGGACGCGCTCAGGGCAGCGGAAAAGCTTGTCGGCGGTGTTGCCGAAACTCAGGAGCGGTTCCGCGCTGCCGGTTGGCCCGGAGAACTGAAGATAGGAACGGCGGCGGCTGCAGGAACAGTCACGGTCGGTGTCATCGGATCGAAGAACCGGCTGGAATTCACCGTGATCGGGGATGCGGTCAACCGCGCCGCGAAGCTGGAGGATGCCAACAAGTCCCAGAAATCGGCGTCGCTGACAGACCAGCCCACCTGGGACCTGGCGCTCAGGCAGGGCTACCCTGCCACCCTGTTGGAGGTCAGGCCATGCATGAGCGTGCCTGGCATGAGCCAGCCTGTCGATTTGGTCGTTCTGGCGGATCTATAGTCTGGCCTAAAAAAATGCCTCTGCTGGTTTGAAAGTTCCACGTGACAGTTTGACCGAGATTGGACTTGACGCTCGGGCTCTTCTGAGCGAGTTTAACTCCGAAAATTGACGTTTTCGTCAACCTAAAAGAAAAAAAATAATAAATACAGATATATAAAGCAAAGGATGGGCGCTTGAAACTGGATTCAACACTTTCCGCAATCGTCACCGGCGGCGCATCGGGTCTGGGAGCCGCCACCGCGAGAATGCTGGCTCAGGAGGGCGTCAAGGTCACGATTTTCGACCGCAACGCGGAGCAGGGACGTGAAACCGCCTTCGAGATCGGCGGGGTCTTCGCCGATGTCGACGTCACCAGTCAGTCCAGCGTGGAAGCAGGTTTCGAACTCGCGAGAAAGTCGCATGGCCAGGAACGGATCCTTGTCAATTGCGCGGGCATTGCACCGGTTGCAAAAACCACCTCGCGCGGAGAGCCGCACCCGATGGACATGTTCGAGAAGGTAATCGCGGTCAATCTGGTCGGCTCCTTCAGATGCATCGCGATTGCAGCGACAGGGATGGCTGAACTTGCGCCCGTGACCCCTGACGGCGGGCGCGGTGTCATCGTGTCCACCGCCTCCGTCGCAGCCTTCGACGGGCAGATCGGACAGGTTGCCTATGCAGCCTCCAAGGCAGGTGTCGCCGGCATGACACTTCCCGTGGCGCGCGATCTCTCGAAGTCGGGAATCCGGGTCATGACGATCGCGCCGGGCATATTCGAGACGCCCATGTTGCTGGGCCTTTCGCCGGAAGTGCAAGAATCACTCGGCCAGCAGGTGCCGTTTCCTTCGCGCCTCGGAAAGGCGCACGAATATGCAGGTCTCGTCCGCGCAATCTGCGAAAACGACATGCTGAACGGCGAGACGATCCGGCTCGATGGAGCCATCCGGATGGCGCCCCGCTGAAGACACCGATTTCCGCACCATCTACGCCGCGTCCAGCGTGCGTATCGACGTCGGCGCGCCGCTTCAACCCGCCCGACCGGCGCGCCCATTCTGTCCTCGCGACTGCCATTCTTTTCGTTTGACGCAGCGTTGATAGTGGAACAGGTTGTGCGGACCTGTTGATTTACGGATTTGAAAATGACTGAAAAAATGCACGAGCTGGCGCCTCATCATTTGCCTTTTTTCATTCCCAAGGCAGACGGCAGCGATCAGATGATGCTGACGGTGCTGATCGCGCTGATCGTGATTATTCTGCTGCTGGGAACCTTTTATCTCTACCTGCATTCCCTGCCCGAACGGCTGGCCCACAAACACGGCCGAATTCAATTCGAGCTGGTCGCGGTTCTGGGGCTTCTTGCGCTGTTCACGCATAACCAGATCTTCTGGGTTGCCGCCCTGGTGCTGGCGTTCATTCAATTGCCGGATTTCATGTCACCCCTGGACACGATTGCCAATTCTGCCAACCGGATCGCGAAAAAGTTCGATGGAAAAGGCGAGGTATCGGCCGATGCCTACCTCGAGGCACAGGAAACGTTAAGTGGCGACAGCGGGGAGGAACAGGCGACAGCCGGTCCGGCACAAGAGGGCGGCGCGGAGAGCCCGGTCTCCGAAACCCGCACCGGCGAAAAAGCCGAGGGGGGCCGGACACATGTTTGAAACCCTGTTCTGTTCCATGATCACGATCCTGCCGGACTATCTCTTCCGCAGATACGTCCAGGGCAAACGGATCGGCCACGAGATCACGCTTTATTCCGTCTGGTATGAATTGCGCTACGGCATCGTCTCATGCCTGATGCTGACGATTTCGCTGATCACGCTCATCTTCTATTTCCATCCCTCTTCCGCAAGCGCGGTGTCCACGTTCCGTGTCCTGCCGATCCTGCCGGAAGGCTCGGGGCGGGTGGCCGAAGTGTTCGTTCCCTTGTCGCTCGACACGGAGGTGAAGGCGGGCGATGCGCTGTTCAAGCTGGACAGCAGCCGCCAGGAAGCGGATGTTAACACAGCGAAGCAGCAGGTTGCCGAAATCGAGGGTGAAATCGCGCTCGCACAGGGCGAGCTTGCCGTTGCCAGCGCGCAGGTCGAGCAGGCGGAAGCTGCCTTGAAACAGGCACAGGATGAACTCGACACCAAGCAGGAACTGTTTGAACGCAATGCCAATGTGGTCAGTGAGCGCGACATAGAGAAATTGCAGACAACGGTGGATTCCAGGCAAGGTGCGCTCGCCGCCGCGCAGGCCAACAAGGAACTTGTTGAAACGAAGATCAATGTTGCCCTGCCGGCCAGCCTGGAAAGCGCGCGGGCGAGGCTGCAGGAAGCGGAAGTCGAGCTGTCGAAGATGACCGTCTATGCAGGTGTCGACGGCACGGTGAGCCAGTTCGTTCTCAGACCGGGCGATATCGTCAATCCGCTGATGCGCCCGGCAGGTGTGCTGATCCCGGCGGATTCGCAGCAGGAACGCATCGTCGCGGGTTTCAGTCAGATTGAAGCGCAGGTGATGAAGCCGGGAATGGTCGCGGAAGCCTTCTGCCCCTCGGTGCCGTTTACGATTATCCCCCTCGTCGTCACGGACGTTCAGAACGTGATTGCATCCGGCCAGGTGACCGCAGGCAGTCAGTTGTTCGACACGTCGCAGGCAGCAACGAAACAGGGAACCGTCACGGCGATCCTCGAGCCGTTGTACGAAGGCGGCCTCGACAGGCTTCCTCCCGGAGCCAGCTGTTCGGTCAATGCCTATACCAGCAATCACGACAGGCTGACTTCCGACGAAAACCTCGGGACGGGAGAATTCGTGTTCCTCCACGTTGTCGACACCGTCGGCATTGTCCATGCGATCATGATCCGCGGGCAGGCGCTCAGATACCCGATCACGGCGCTCGTGCTGACTGGACACTGACGCTCACCCGAGCCTGGGCACACGTTGTGCGGCTGCGCGCTGAGGGCGCGCGGTCTTCCCGCGTGAGTCCGTATCCTAAAGCGCTGGTCGATCGCACCAGAAAATATCGTTGTCGACGACGTTGGTTTTGAAAACGACATAAGTGAATGGAAAATCGTGTGGGTTCTCGGTGCTGTGCACCTCGAGCGGTTCGCAGGTCAGGGTCTGGCCCGGATCAAGATTGAACTCCCGACCTTCGATCCGGAAGGTCCCCTTGCCGGACAGGACGTGAAACACCTCCGTGCACGACTTGTGAAAATGCTCATTCACCAGAGTATGCGGCGGAATTTCGACAATCTGGACAAGGCCGCCGTCCATGTTGATGTCCGTGTCCCGCAGCAGGATCTTTTTCCTGTATCCGGGGCCGTTGGCCCAGGCGATGTCTTCGTTACGCACCAGCTTCATGCATCCCTCCCGTTGGTTTCCCCTTGTCCTTCGATGCCCGTTTTGGGCCATTTGGACATTGGAAATTCTACCCAATGAGGGAGTGTTTCAGAAGAAAGTGCCAAAATAGGGCCATGCAACCCTCACGGCACTTCACTGGCCGTGGAGCAACCGGGGCCGGTTCTCAATAGTTTTCAAAGGTAGGACCGAGCCCGTCGCCGTCCTGTTTGGAACGCACAATCGACATTTGTCACTGGAGAAGCGGCCGCGTCCGTCCGTCACCAGTTCAGGATCCTGAGGTGTCATCAAAAAACCGATTTCGGGCTCAACCGAACAAAGGTGGACCGGGTTGCGGAAGCAAGTTTCTCCGAACCCGGCCAGCCCGGTCACTTGTAGCTCACCACTTCGAACTCGATGCCGTCGTCATCGTCGAAATAAAAACGCCGGCCGGGTTCGTAGTCCTGGTGGTTGTGTGTTTCGTAGCCACCGGCCTTTATCCGCGCCTCTGTCGCGTCGAGATCGTCGACAACCACCGCGATATGATTCAGGCCGCCGTGATGGCTGTAGCTTTCACCGCTCACGGGCGTCGTGTCAGTGGAGGGAGAGTAGGCCGCGACATAGCTTGTGTCGTTGCCGATATGGTAGGTCACGCCCCCGTTTATGGCGGCTCCCTGCCATCTTATCTTCCAGCCGAACCATTGCTCCAGCCGCTTTGCAGTCGCCGCCGGATCGGTGACCGTCACGTTGACATGTTCCAGGAAGGCAGTGCTCATGGTGTTGTCCTTTCGGGGTTTGACTCCTCGTGGACACATGAGATAATTCCTCAAGTAAACTTGAGGTCAAGGGTAAAAAGGAATTTATTTGAAAAAGGTTATGAAGGGGACGGATCTTCTCTCGATCGGCGAGCTCGCGGACAGGACGGGCTTGTCAGTATCGGCGATCCGTTTCTACGAGGAAAAGGGGCTCGTTCATCCCGTCAGGAACAGCGGCGGCCAGCGGAGGTTTCTGCGTGCGGACATTCGCCGTCTTTCGTTTGCGCTCGTCGCCCAGGAGTTCGGTTTCACGATCTCGGAGATCGCCACCCGGCTTGCGCAGCTGCCGGAGGGCCGGGCACCGAACAAGGCGGATTGGAGCAGAATGAGCAGGGAGTTCCGGAAGCACCTGGACGACCGGATCGAGAGAATGACCACGCTGCGCGACAAACTGGATGCGTGCATCGGATGCGGGTGCCTGTCCATGAAGTCCTGCCGGCTCTACAACGCAGGCGATGCTGCGGCACGCCATGGGCGCGGCCCCAGGTATCTGCTCGGCGACCTTCCCGACATCGCAAGCCCAGACGAGGGGGGCTAGGGTACAGACCCATAAATGAAGTCAATTTGGTTTGGATCGTTTTGACCAACTGCGAGGAGCGAAAGCGCAGGAAATGTGGTTCATTTTCAAGCCTTTCGCGACGCAGCAGATGGCCAAAACGGCCACACCGAAGGACGGCAAAATGGCTTTACCTCGCAGCGTCACCGCGCTTGACCGGGCATAAAGCCCGTTCTGCACACGCTTCCTCTCGAGATTTTGCCATTTCTGCCGCCAAATCGGCTTCATTTATGGGTCTGTACCCTAGCCATCCCGCCGTCCGGCCCGGTCTGGAGAACGGGCTGAGAAGAGATACGTGAAACACGTCAATGAAAGATGCGCACCGGCAAACCGGTGCGCATCTTTCGGGTTCAAGACAGTCCGCCCGGTGTCATCTGTTGTCCAGCTGGGGACGGACGCGTTTCAGTCCGAGCTGGGTAATCCGGTACGGACCGCTGTTTTTTGAGGCGATCAATCGTTTGTACCTGAGTTTTCGGAACAGTCTCAGCGAGCATCCGCCCCAGTACCATCCGTCACGCGTGACGGTTTCCTGATTGATGATGCGGCCATCTTCGTCTTTCTCCACGATGATGCAGCCACCTTGCGCCAGCAGGTGAAGAACCCGCTGTTCGGCTTTTGATATGTCCATTGTTGAAGTGCCTGAGAAATCGATACAGGTCGACGGTCGCTGCGGCCAGTCGCACGCAACGCCGGTTTGAACTGTCCGGCTATCGTTTAGCCGGGACTTATCGGGACTCCAGTTGTCCGGACATAAAACCTCGCTATCGGGTGGTCCGCGTATCACGGCGAGGGAGCGCGATCAATCTCGGTCAGCGCATTGGCAGGAAACGGAACACTGTTCTGGCCACCTGTTGCGGAATTGCCGCAAAAGTCAGCTGCTTTCCGCGGGCCAGTACCCATTCTCAGGATTCCGTGAGACGGCAATCGCCTTCACGTCCCGCGACCTGCAGGACGAACACACAAGCGTTTCACTGAGAGCCGAGACTTTCTGCTCCTGTGAGAATCGGGACCCGTTCATATATCTGAACCGCCCGCAATTGTGGCAGATGATACCAAGCCGCCGGTCGGATTTTCCCAGAGCTTCGATGGTTGGATCATCAGTAGGGGCGGCTGAGGCTAAAGACATGATTAAATGGTGTGCAAATAGAATTGATTTCCGAGAGGTCTCGGAAATTTAACTTATGTTCCCTAATAATATATCACAACAAATTCAAAAGTAAAACAGCGAAAAACACACATGAATGATCGTTCATGTTGCGAGAAAATATCATTTTTCATCGAATTGATTGGTAAAATCGCCAGTATTTCAGAGAAATATTTGACCGGATAGAAAAAAATATCCGGACAGCCTCTGAATTGCGTCACGAAATGTCTCGCCATTCGACGGACGTGCCGCTATGAGAGGGGAATGAACGTGCTTTCTGATACTTGGATAGATCTTCTCGGATTTTCGGGACTTTTGAATCCGTTTGCGCTGCTGATCGGCGGTTACTTGGGCTGGCGTGCTGACACGCTTCAAAAGCTCTGGATCGTCGGCTTCGCAGCCGCCGCGCTTTCCCTCATGCTCGAAGCTGCGGTCGGCATGCTTCAGATACCGCAACCGATCTCGCAGGACGCGGGCGCGCTGGCAATGTTCCCGTTTCGATTTGTCGGGGGCGCGGCGTTGGGCGGCGCGATGTTCTGGCTGCGCCGGCAGCGCAGGCAGACCTGAAACTCAGTCAGTCTTGCAGCCAGCTGTCGAAAAGCTCGGCGTTCGGACAATTCTTCATGGGACGCTGTGCCCCGTCCGGGTGCGCTTCGAGCCATGTCTTGCAGGCTTCGGCATTGCCGCAGTTGATGCATCTCAGGGCAGCCGACCGCAACTCGGCATCGGATCTGATCCCTGTTGGAATTTTTTCCATGGCACCGATGGTGTCGAGCATTCTGCCCATCAAGCCGGCGCGCTCGTTCAGGCGGTCCATCCAGTTCACGCTGTTTCTCCCTTCACAGCCTTCAGTCCAGGTCAGCCCCAGGTTGTCCGCGAGCAAATCGAGTGGCCAAGTCGGTTTCTCAAGTCATGCAGGCCTGCACAATGAACCGTTAAGGCTCCGGCGGCATTGATCAGGGTCAACTCTGTGCAGGTCGGGCGAATGCGGTCATACTGCAACCTTGCGAATCTCTGCGACTGCGAATGCGAGAGGCGTTGCGATGGTCGAAACGGTAAGCGCGCAACCACTCGCCCTGGCCCAGGGAAGCTCGGTGGCGGCGGTGCGGCTTGAGCCTGGAACCGAACTGAAGGCCAGGGTTGAAGCCAATTTGCCCGGTGGTGTCGTCCGGCTTGCGACTGACGATGCGAAAATTGATCTCAAGATCCCGGTCAAGCTGCCTCCGGGAAGCGATGTGACGGTTTCCGTTTCCGGCGACAGGGCCAGTCCCGTGATCAAGGTGACAACGGCGCAGGCTTTGCCCGCGGATCCCGCGACACCGGTTCAGTTACAACAGCCGCAGCAGACCGCGCCGCCGCCACAACAGCTACTGCCCGGCAGGCCGGCAACCAACGACGTGCCGCTACAGGCCCGGGGTGGAACCGCACAGCCGCCAGCAACCCAGGGCGCGCCGGGTTCGCAGCTTGCGAAAGTCGTACAAGCCGTGCCGGCCCGGGGAAATCTCCCCGTGCAGAACGCGTCGGCGCAACAGGTTCCGCCCAATCCGGGATTTCCCGGGAAGTCGCCGGCAGGTCCGTCGCAGCAACCCGGATCTCCGACAACAGTCACGCCTCAAGGCACCCCACCTGCTGCTGCACCGGGCGCGCAGGGATTGCGGACCGATCCGGGTGCACCCGTTCCCAAGCCGCAAACGGCCTCCGGTTCAGCTCCGCCTCCCGCTTCTGCCAGAACCGGTGCGGGCACAACGGCAACCGTCGCTGCGCCAGCAAGCGGCAATGCCGGTCTGCAGAGCCCGCAGGCGTTGCCTCCGCGCGGTTCGGCGCAGCCGCCGGCGTCAGCACCGGGCGCAACCTCTGCGTCGTCCACCGGTTCAGCCCCGACCGTGCCGGGGGCACCTGCTGCGCTGCAACAGGGGGCGGAAGGCATCAGGCAGGCACCCGTGGCGACACCGGCCAGTCCGGCGTCGGCAGGCACCACCTCGGGGCCCCTTCAGTCCGCAGAAGCAGCACCCGGACCGGCACGGCCCGCTGCGCAGACAAGTCCGGGTGCAGGCGGGCAGACCCCGTCAATTCAACAGCCGCCACCGCGATCGGCACCCGGAACGCCTGCCACTTCTGGAAGTGCACCGGCGCTGGCTTCGGGCGGCACGGCCCCGACGGCCGCTCACACCCGGCAGGTACCTTCTGCACCGGTATCCGGTTCCGTCCCTGCGCAAGCGGCGCCGGGCAGGCCTGCGGTCAGTTCACCGGCCCCGGTACCGGAAAGGGCCGCGCCGGCCCAGGCAAATGCCCAGATAGCCGGCCAACCAACCGGCCAGGCACCTGCTCAGGTATCAACCCAGACACAGGTTTCGGCGACCGGCCCTTTGCCCGCTGGACAGGGCAGCACGGCGGCGGATGTTGTAGCGCCTCAGGCCCGTCCTGCCGCGGGCACGGCAAGCTCAGCTGCGCAGCCGCCGCCGGCCGCAAATCCTGGGGGCGCGGGATTGCCGCAAGCGGGAGAAAGCCTGCGCGTTGCGCAACACCAGCCTTACCAGACACCGAGATCGGGATCTGCGCTGCAGCCGGGAGCGGCTCCGGACCTGAACGCGAGGACGGAGACAAGGCCTGCTCATCAGGTTGCGCGTCAGGCCTTTCAGGCACTCGGCGAACAGCAGTCCGGCCTGGCAAACATCTTCGCACAGGCGGGAAATCTGGTGTCCTTGCAGGCGTCGGGCAAGGTTTCCCTGCCGGACCCCGTCGTGAAGGCGATGCAGCAGATCCTCGGATTGCGCCTGAATACGGGACAGAACCTTTCCGCCGCGGATATGCAGCAGTCCGTGCGCCTTTCGGGCCAGTTCAGGGAGGCAAACGCCGCCTTACCGCGTGGCGCCACACCGGGTGCACAGACGGATCTCAAGTCGGTCCTGCTGTCCTTCCGATCGCTGTTGCAGCAGTTCGGCGCAGACGCACAGGTCACGCGGCCCGCCGCGCAGCCCAAACCGCCTTCGCGGCAGGACCCGCCGCAGGGGCAAGCCCAGCCGGGTTCGAGAGGCTTCCTGCCGGGAAGCACGCCTCAGATCCTGCAGGCCATGCTGAAGGAAACCGACGCGGCCCTTGCGCGCGTCAGGATGACCCAGCTCGTCAACACGGGTCTTGCCGGAGACGACCGTGCCCAGGCGGCGTCCCGCCCCATGGATCTTGTGCTTGAATTGCCGCTGGCCCTTGGTCAGGAAACGGGAATTTTGCAGCTGCAGGTCGGCCGCGATGGTGGCGGACAGTCCGAAGACGGGGAGAACGAGGCTGCCTGGCGGCTCCGGTTCGCGATGGATCTCACGGCGACCGGGCCGGTGGAGGCTGCCGTCAGCCTGAGAGGCGGCGGCACCTATGTCAGCCTTTGGGTCGAACGACCGGCCACCTTCGACAGTCTGAAGGCTCTCGAGGAGACGATGATGGCGTCCTTTGCCGATGCCGGGCTTGATTTGCAGGAGTTTCGGCTTGTGCGCGGGCTGCCCCCGAGGTCGGCCGTCAGCTACGGCACACTTGTCGACAGGCAATCCTGAGGAGGGGACGATGGAGCCGGGAGATAAGCCTGAAAAGAAACTCGCCGTCGCGCTTCGATACGAGAACGAGGGCGCGCCCGTCGTCACCGCGAAGGGTGGCGGCACGATTGCCGAGCAGATCGAAAAACTCGCGCGGGAAGCCGGGGTTCCGATCGAGCAGAACCCGATGATGGCCGAAGCGCTCTCGCAGATCGAAATCGACCAGGAAATCCCGCTCGAACTCTATCAGGCCGTTGCGGTTCTGATCGGCTTCATCATGCGGACGGGAAACGCGCAGAACCCCGGCGAAGGCTGAGAACATTGCGCAGGCCCGCCTCGTGCGCGCGCCGGATGCGTGCCCGGCGTTCAAACACGTCACTTTGTGTGAAAGCTGGCGTGGCACACAAGGAAACCCTTGCAGCCGGCGCAATTCCCGAATAGGTCATCAGGCAGCTAGAAATTCGCGCCGCAGCATTCCTGCCGACCTGCCTGATCGCGCGCGCGAAATCGAACAGAACAGGATTTTTGACGAAGATGACGATTGTCGACGTACGCACACCCGACCCGAAGAAATTCATCAAGGGCGCGACCGGCGATTGGGAGATCGTGATCGGCATGGAAGTCCATGCCCAGGTCACGTCCGAAGCCAAGCTCTTTTCCGGCGCCTCGACAGAATTCGGCAAGGACCCCAACGACAATGTCAGCCTTGTCGACGCGGCCATGCCCGGAATGCTGCCGGTCATCAACGAGGAGTGCGTGCGCCAGGCGATCCGCACCGGCCTTGGCCTCAAGGCGCAGATCAACCTGAAGTCCGTGTTCGACCGCAAGAACTATTTCTATCCCGATCTTCCTCAGGGCTATCAGATCTCCCAGTTCAAGCAGCCGATCGTCGGCGAGGGCAAGATCCTGCTCGACATGCCGGACGAACAGGTCGAGATCGGGGTTGAGCGCCTGCACCTGGAACAGGACGCGGGCAAGTCCCTGCACGATCAGCATCCGAGCATGTCTTTCGTCGATCTCAACAGGTCAGGCGTTGCGCTGATGGAGATTGTCTCCAAGCCGGATCTCAGGTCCTCCGATGAAGCCAAGGCCTATCTGACGAAACTGCGCACGATCCTGCGCTACCTCGGCACGTGCGACGGCAACATGGATCAGGGCTCCATGCGCGCGGACGTCAACGTTTCGGTGCGCCGTCCGGGCGGTGACTTCGGCACACGCTGCGAAATCAAGAACGTCAACTCGATCCGTTTCGTCGGCCAGGCAATCGAATATGAAGCGCGCCGTCAGGTCGGTATCCTGGAAGACGGCGGCGAGATCGACCAGGAAACAAGGCTGTTTGACGCGGTCAAGGGCGAGACACGGTCCATGCGCTCCAAGGAAGAGGCGCACGACTACCGCTACTTCCCGGATCCCGACCTGCTGCCGCTGGAATTCACACAGGCATTCGTCGATGACCTGTCCGGCCATCTGCCGGAACTGCCGGACGACAAGAAGGCAAGGTTCATCAGCGACTACGGGCTGACCGCCTATGACGCCGACATTCTGGTCGTCGAAAAGGCGTCTGCCGATTTCTTCGAGGATGTCGCCAAGGGACGCGATGCGAAGCTGTCTGCCAACTGGGTCATCAACGAATTGTTCGGGCGGCTCAACAAGGAAGGCAAGGATCTTTCCGAAAGCCCGGTTTCTGCCGATCAGCTCGGTTCGATCATCGACCTCATCAAGGCGGGAACGATTTCCGGCAAGATTGCCAAGGACCTGTTCGAGATCGTCTGGACCGAAGGCGGCGACCCGGCGCAGATCGTGGAAGATCGCGGCATGAAACAGGTCACGGACCTTGGCGCGATCGAGGCGATTGTCGACGAGATCCTGGCGGCCAACCCGGACAAGGTCGAGCAGGCCAAGGAAAAGCCGAACCTTGTCGGCTGGTTCGTCGGACAGGTCATGAAGGCCTCCAAGGGCAAAGCCAATCCGCAGGCCGTGAACGATCTTCTGAAACAGAAAATCGGTCTGGAATAGTCCATGGCCGGTGCAGGCGATCCCTCCACGGTGGCGCTTCCCATCAAGGGGGCCTGCCACTGTGGTGCGGTGACCTTCGAAATGTCGGTGCAGCCCCGCCATGCGGTCGCGTGCAATTGTTCGATCTGCCGGAGCCTCGGCACGGTGTGGGGTCATGGCGGCCCGGGGACCATTGTCATCAGCGCTGAACCGGACGCCACGATCAGGTACTCACGGGGCGAACGCCAGCTTGCCTTTCACACCTGCAAGATCTGTGGATCGACAACCCATTGGGAAGCCATTGCCGGCGATGCGAAAGGGCGAATGGCGGTCAACCTGTGCCTCGCACCGCCTGGAACGATCGAAGCCATCGGTCTGCGTCATTTCGATGGCGCGGAAACATGGTCGTTTCTGGACTGAAACAGCTTCGAACCGGTCGTCAAACACCAACGCATATGTCAAAAACTTGGCTAATTGTTTAGCTGGCTGCCCTTTTTCTGAGCGATGTAGCAGCTGAGATCGCCTCGGATAGACGTTTAGCGGCGCAGACCACTCTCTTTCCTGTTTGGCATGCGCGTTGCAACGCAACCCCAAAACCATAGTGGGTTGGGGGCGTCCTTGAAGACATACGAATTGCCGGACCGGTCGCAGTGGCCGATCTGAGATTTTTTGAGATCTATCGGAATCCGGAATATCTCTGGCTGCTCTTTCAGGGCGCACTGGTCAGTGGGCTTCTGACAATCGGCGGAGGACTTTTCGGCTTCATTGCCGCGCTTCTTCTCGCCGCATGCCGGCATTACCGGATCCCGGTCCTGATGCAGTTGGCAACGGCATGGGTCGAGTTCATCCGCAACACCCCGCTCATCGTTCAGATGTTTTTCATCGCGTTCGGATTGCCGCTCCTGTTCGGCTACCAGTGGCCCTTCTGGGGACATGCCCTGCTGGCGCTGTCCGTGAACTTCTCCGCCTATTTCGCCGAAATCCTGCGGGCCGGGCTGGCATCGGTCGATGCCGGGCAGGGGGAAGCTGCCGACTCGCTCGGCATACCGAGATGGCTGAGCTTCATCAAGGTCAGCCTGCCGCAGGCCGTGGCAGCCATGTATCCGTCGCTCAACAGCCAGTTCATCTTCCTGTTCCTGACGACGGGCGTGATTTCGGAAATCGGTGTGACCGACCTGACCTGGGCCGGTGTCTTCATCGACAGCCGCAGCTTCCGCTCGTTCGAGGTCTTCTTCACCCTGACCGTGATCTACGTGCTCATGTCGCTGATGTTCAAAACCGCGCTGCGTCTCATGCATGACCGTCTGTTCAAGTGGAAGGTGGTGCGATGAAGGACCTGTTTGCCGAGGTCTTGGGAAAACCGTTCGGGATCGTCCTCTACCAGCTGTTGGATGCGACCCAGTTCACCATCTACCTTTCGCTGATCGCCTTCCTGGGCGGTGGTGCCATCGCCATGATCATCACCGCCGCGCGGGTCGCACCCGGTCGCTTTCTGTCCGGGCTGTCGACGGCCTACACCTGGCTGTTTCAATCCGTTCCGTTGCTGATGCTCCTGTTTCTATTGGGGCTCGGCGTTCCGCATCTTTTTTCTCTCAGGATCGACCCCTGGACCGCTGCCGGAGTGGCGCTGACGCTTTATACCAGCGCCTATCTGGCAGAGGTCTGGTGCGGTGCCATCTTCGCGGTTCCCGGCTCGCAGCACGAGGGCGGCAAGGCGCTCGGCCTGACGCTGTTCCAGATCATGATCCTCATTATCCTGCCGCAGGCCGTCCGCCTGGCGATCGCGCCGACGATCGGTTTCATGGTGCAGATCATCAAGGGCACGTCGCTGGCCTATATCATCGGCTTTCATGACCTGATGACGGTTGGCAAACGCTGGGCGAATTCGCCCGTGCCGGGCACGCAGCCATTCGTCATCTACCCGCTGATGGCAATCATCTATTTCAGTCTCTGTTTTCCGTTGTCCGTCTGGTCGCGCCGCCTGGAAAGGCGGCTCGGCTCGGCATCTTCAAAGAGCGGGGGCAATGCCGCCGCCTGAAAAATCGCGCTTGTTCAACCAAAAAGGAGGGTCGCGAAATGTGGAAGAAACTAACTGGTCTTGGAGGAGCCCTTCTGTCGGCTGCTCTGGTCTTCGCCAGTCCGGCAACGGCTGAGCTGAAGGACATTCTGCAGTCCGGAACGATCAAGATCGCAACACCGGAAAACTTCCCGCCATTCGGGTCGCTCGGCGCGGACGGCGAATACGAGGGATACGACATCGACGTCGCCAAGATGATCGCGGAAGACCTGGGTGTCGAGCTTGAACTGGTGCCGGTGACCTCGAAGCAGAGGATACCGTTCCTTGAGACCGACCGGGTCGATCTCGTGATCTCGACCCTCGGCGCCAATCCGGAACGGGCCAAGTCCATCTGGTTCTCGCATGCCTATGCGCCGTTCTTCTCCGGTGCCTTCGCAAAGCCGGATGTTTCCGTTGCATCGATAGCCGACTTTGCCGGCAAGAAGATTGCCGTCACCGGCGGCACGCTGGAAGATCTTGCGATCACCGAGGATGCGCCGGAAGGGTCTGAAATCATTCGTTTCGGTGACAACGCCGCGACCATCGCCGCCTACGTGTCAGGCCAGGCCGACGTCATCGTGACGGGCAACATGGTCGCGCTCGGAATTGCGAATGACAATCCGGATTTCAATCTCCAGACCAAGTTCATCATCGCGAACTCCCCGTCCTATATCGGGGTGAAGACCGGAAACATCGACCTCCTGCAGTGGGTGAACGTGTTCGTTCTGCACAAGAAGCTCAACGGCAAGCTCGACGAGCTTTCCAAAAAGTGGCTGAAGACACCCCTGCCGCCGCTGCCCGCGCTCTGACGCCAAGTGAAGACGACGGAGAGCGCGGTTTTCGCCCGCGCCCTCCGGCCTTCAGATCCGTTTGAAGGGTTACAGGCAATCGGAAATCATGTATCCCGCTTGCCATGACCGTATTGCAATCCTCTCATCGCGAGACCGACATCCCCTTCTACGCGACGCCGCTCGGCGTCTGGGGCATCGTCGCCTTGTGGGGTGCCCTGCATCTCCTGTTGCGGGCTGTGTCGACGCCGGTTCTCGGCACCGACGACATGTTTGAAAACGTCCTCGTTCAAACGCTTGAACCCGGCTACATGCTGCGCCAGCCGCCGCTCTACGAATGGCTCCTCTGGTCTGCGCAACAAGTATTCGGCCCGACCATCTGGGCCGCGCTTTTCGTCAAGTACAGCCTGATTTCCGTCGCCGCCCTGTTTCTCTTCCTGATCGCCCGCAAGGCGATCCGGGCACCGCGCCTGGCTGCTCTGTGTGCCTTTTGCTATTCGCTCTACTATCAGTTCGGCTGGAACCTGCATGAAGGTGTCACGCACACGGTGGTGCTGACGACGGCCTGCGCGGCAAGCGCCTATTTCTTTATCAGGGCGCTGGAGACCGGCCGCCTGTTATTCTACGTGCTGTTCGGCGTGGCGGCCGGGGCCGGGCTGATCGGCAAGCATTCCTATCCGATATTTGCGCTCGCCCTTCTACTGGCTGCCGTCAGCGACAGCGCCTGGCGTCCCCAGATCCGCCTCTCGGGTCTGGTGCTTGTGCCCGTCGCCGCGGCAATCGTTTACAGCCCCTATGCGTTCTGGATCCTGACGGAAGGCCTGCAACTCTTTGCTTCGGTCTCCAAGACGATGGGCGTTGCCTCCGAGACATCGCATGTGGCACGGGCCGGCGAAGGCCTTGGTAAGCTTGCGTTCGGCCTCATTGGCTTTTCCGTGCTCCTTGTGCCCGTTTTGTTGCTGCTTTTTTGGCCGCGCTATCTGGGAAGGATGGAGGCCGCATCACCGGCGGTGAATGACGTGGCCCGGCTTTGCGGGCGCACTGTTGTCGCCATGATCCTGCTGACCGCGGTCATGATCACCGTCACCGGTGCAACCTACGTAAAGGAACGGCACATGCATCCCCTGATGCTGCTGTTGCCGATCTATCTGTTCGCGGATCTTGAGCGGTTCGGATTCCAGCGGCAGTGGCGCTGGCTGGCAACCATCGCTGCCGTGACGGTTGCCGTCGTGTTTCTTGCCCGCATTCCCGGCCTTGTCGCGCCCGACCGGTTCTGGTGCGGCGGCAAGTGCCGGCACATGAAGCCCTATGCCGATATCAGGCAGCCGCTGGCCGGGCTTGGCGCGGACAGAGCGACGCTTGTTGCGGACAACGGCTACACGGGCGGCAATCTTCGGGTGCTCTTTCCGGATGCCCGCGTCGTCACCGCGGCGATCCCTGCGCGCGTGCCGCCGCGCGAAAAATGCTTCTTTGTCTGGGAACATGGCGACCGGGAGCCGGAGACACCTGCAGATCAACGTTTTGCCGAAATCGCCTTCGGTAGTCCCGGGGCACCCGTTTCTGCGACTTACCTGACGGGCTCCTGGCCACATCTTTGGAAGGAGAACGGATGGCGCACCACCTGGTGGGGCGTTGCCGAACTGGACCCGCAGGAACCGCTCTGCCGGTAGTCCCGGGCGTCAGTTTTGCTTGACCAGAAGCATTTCGGCCTTCATGTCGAGGAACCGGCCGAGATCCTTGTGACCGTTCTGGAAACTGGAACACCAGATGCGGCCGATCCCGGAAACTTCGAGAAAATTGACCTGAAAGGCGTTTGAATGCCCGACATGTTCGAGGTCGTCCCAGCTGACCTTCTTGTTCCGCATGAACGGGCTGTCGAAGTAGATCGCGTTCCTGTCATATCCGAAGCGGACGAAGAACACCTGATAGACGACAAACAGCGTCAAGGCGAGAAACACCGTGGTGACGACGAAGGCCAGGGCGATGTGTTTGGCCGGCGCGTGTGCCATGGCGTAAACAACAAGCAGCGACAGCGGCACGAGCGCGGCTGCAATCCACTTGCTGGCAAGGCTGTAGGTGAGAAAGCAGACATGGCCCCTGGTGTGTCCGTCCGGGCGCGCGACTGCGGACAGGCCCCAGACGGAGGCCGCGCTCACCACACCGCTTCCGACAGGTATTGCCCAACCGCCCAAGTCAAACATGTGAGGCCATATCCTCGTGAAAGGTTCCAATAGCCGGGTCTTGTCTCCTGCGATCCGGCTTGTTGCGATGAAACACTATGGATGCGGCTTTAAATCTTGGTACATCAGGTAGGACGAATTTGATTCAAATCTTAGCGAAGAGGCACGGCGGTGTATCCGGCCCGTGAAACGCCTGCCGGATCTTTGCCGGACGTCATCGGAGACACGAGGAAAGTGGATACAGACATAAAGATCGAGAAGGCGGAGCCCGACCATCTGCAGGCCATCGTCGCCATCATCAATGCCGGTGCAACGAGCATCCGTCGGGACAAGGAATTCGAAGGCTGGCAGGACTACCGGCCGGCATTCGACGCGCTCGTCGCAGCTCCCGAGGTTGATATCTATGTTGCCCTGAATGGTGCGGGCGAGGTGGTCGGCACCTACCAGATCCACTTCCTGAAAGGTCTTGCTTTCCGGGGACGCCCGAGGGCCGAACTTGAATCGGTGCACGTGCGGTCCGATCAGCGGGGCAAGGGCGTTGGCCGCCTGATGATGGCGCATGCCGAAGATCTGGCGCGTGCACAAAAGGTCTGTATGGTCCAACTCACGTCCAATCGGGAGCGCGAGGGATCTCATCACTTCTATCGCCGGCTCGGTTATGACCAGAGCCATCTCGGTTATAAGAAGATGCTGATCTGACGTCCACGCTGGGCGCGCGCCGCCTGTTGCATTCGGCCCCGCCATGCCACTTGCTCCGATGCGCCACACAGTCGGAAAAATGAGATGGCGGGGCAGCCAGATCACGGAGATCTGGCAATCTGCTCCTGCATGCTGACTGACTGGGGTCAGAAGAGCTCTAGTTGCTTCGCGTCCAGGTTTCGCCCTTGCAGATAAGGCCGCCCATGACACAGCCTTCGAGCTTGAGCTTGTTGGCCGATGTCAGCTCGATCAAGCCCGTGTAAGTCTTGCCGTCTTCCGCATTGTAGACCTTGCCCTTCCATTGATCGGCCTTTTTGGTCGGCTTCATCGACTGCACGATCTGGACCCCGACAAGCGGACGGTCACGTTTGGAGGCATCGGGATTGGCCGTATCGTTTCTGGGCGTCTTCAGCCAGATCAGTTTGCCACAAAGCGCATTCCCGCATGACGTGATGCGGATCTTGGACGCGCCGTTGGGTCTGACCCAGTCACCCTCGGCATCGCCCGCGAGCGAGGCCACCGCACTCATCGAGACTATTCCCGCGGCGCACAGCGCAGCGGTCAAAATGGACTTCGGCATCATTCCTCCCCAGATTATACCTTCCGTTTACGAAAACGGAAGGTAGCGGCTTGAGTTCGGGTTGAAAACCCGTCACCCAAGGTCATGTCAGCAACTTTTTTGCCGGAGGGGCAGGCATCGTGTGCGGTCGCCGACGCACCTGAGGCGCGTCTCACACGCTGCGGATCCAGTCGAGGCAGCGCTGGGCGAGCGTCTCGTGGCCGTCTTCGAGCTGCATGTAGTGGCACCGGCCGGGCACTTCGATGAAGGTCGCGAACGGGCCGTACCGGTCTGCCATCGTTTTCGCGGTGGATGGAGGAACGACCTTGTCTTCCGACCCTGACAGGAACAGGAGGGGTGTGTTGACGCGGTTGAAATCAATCCAGGTGGTCTGGTTGACGTCATACATCCAGAAAAACAGCTCGAACAGCACCTGGCCGGACTCCGTGCTCAGGCGGTCGCAGATCTCGTGTTGCTGCCCGACCGGCATCGTGTTCAGACCGTAGGTTGCCAGAAGATCGAAGTCCTGCCCCGGGACTTCGTTCCAGAATGGACCGGCACCCATGAACATCTTGCCGAGCGCGCGTTCCATTTCGGTGGTCGGCACGGTGCCGCTGATTATGCTGCTGTTGATCAACACACCCGCCGCGATCAGTCCGCGTGCGGCAAGAAGCTGTGCGATCAAGCCGCCGAGCGAGTGGCCGATGACCACGGGCCTCGTATCCAGCGTAGCGAGGAAGCCGGCAATGTCCGCAACATAATCGGCAATGCTCGCGCCCCGCAGCGCTTCGGTGCGCTCCTCTCCGTCCGGCAGATCGTGATGGCGATAGGTTGGCGAATGGCAGGTATAGCCCTTTTCCTCGAAGAAGCGTCGGAAGGGCTCCATCGTCCAGGGAGATGCATTTGTGCCGTGAAGAAAGACGATTGTCGGCTCTGACATGAGATCCCGGTTCCCTTTGGCGGTGGTTGACGCTTCGAGCGGATCAGAAAAATACCCAAACTCGAAGCGTGGTGAACAGAGAGTTTATGCGACTTCTGAATTTCGGGGGTAAATTCGTTGAAAAATAACACGGAATCGGCTGTGCATGATTACCGGCGGGTAAATTTCAGACTTGTTTAAACTTTTGTTCTGTTTGCGTTAAACCTGTTTTTTTACGAGCCATTTAACTGCTCCTGCTGAAGTAGACCTCAAGAAACGCCGGGGAAAAATTCGCAAATACTTGCGTTTCGGGGAAGTCTGAACAGAGGACAAAAAGGGGAGCATCATGGCTCGTTTTGAAATGCATTCGGCGGATATGGCCGCCATGGGCGAAAAGCCCGTAACTGCCGACATTCTTTTCCAGATGGGTCTGGACAGCGCGTGCGGCCGCAATGGCGAAACCGATCTGGTCACCGCGCACAAGTGGTTCAACATCGCTGCCTTGAAAGGCAACAAGGACGCCGTTCAGTACCGCAAGGAAATCTCCGGTGAAATGAGCCCGTCTCAGATTGCCGAAGCGCAGCGCTCCGCGCGTGAATGGCTGTCAATGCATTGATCACGCGGAAGGCTGCCGGCCAAACGGCACCTGAACCTGATATATTTTTCTGACGCGGCAGAAAGTGTTTCTGCCGCGTTTTGTTTTGGGCGTTGCTCGAGAGGCGGTTCGGGTCTCAATGGACTGGCGCAAGACCGTGTTCGTCCCAGAGCGAACGGTCTATCGGATCTCCCAGTGCGAATTCGAATTCGATGACCGCGTTGCCGCTGGCCGAGAGACGGCACCTGTAGGCGATGCCGTACCACGTTCTGTTGCTTCTGACCGCCGCAGCGGAGGCAACGATTTCAGTGTCCCGTTGAACGGAATTCCGGAACGCGTGCGGAGCCAGCCGTGTCGGCCGGAATTGCGGATCTGCATGCCTGAGCTGCTCCATGGCCTCCAGCGCACAAAGCTGTTCGATCCTGTCACCGCTTACCAGTGTGGCCAGCGCCAGACGTGCCTGCGTCGACCGCGGATCGCTGAGTACGTCCGCGGCGTAGAACGACGTCGCCCGTTGCCAGTCCGTTCTTGACCTGGCGACAGCGCTCCCTGGAAGCGGCACTTCTGCATCAGGTCGCGACGCAGGATCAGCTGCCGCATCTGGCTTGGTGTCCGGTTGAGGCAAAGGCGCGGGCACGACGGGGCGCAGGAAGTCCCGGAAGGGCAGAATTTCGACGGCGAGCGGGACGGAAACAGGTGTGCCGTGGTGTGTCCTGAAATCGGATCCCGCCAGGACGGCAAAAAGCAGAACGTGAACCCAGACGGCAACGAGCCAGGAAAACCGCTCCGCCACCAGACGATGTATGCCCTGCTGTTCGACAACGCTCATTGCGCGGTGCGCCTCATCCCGGCTTCAACTCAGGATGGCATAACGATCCGATGAAAATGACCAAAATCGGGAATAGCGCAATCCGCGAAAGCCGCGGCGGTCGATTTCCACATTTGTGTCTTTCAGAGCGGACAATCGTGTCTTGCAGCTCAAAGCACCAGAGCACGTGAGCAGTCGGTGACCGCGTCCCGCAGCCACCGGTGGGCCGGGTCGTTGGTCGACCTTTCGTGCCAGACCATGAAGACGTTGAGCGTTTCAGCCTCGAAGGGGAGTGGTGCCATGTCCAGGCCGCGCAGCGAGGTCCGGTGCATGAACTCGATTTCGGTCGCAAGCATTTCCGTTCCGCGAACGAACGGCGTGATCCCGGAGAAATTCGAGACTGTCACGGTTGGCTTGGGGATGTAGGGCAGGTCGGGGGCTTTCAGGACATCGTTCGACCCGCCGCCCAGGACGAACTGAACCGTGACATGGTGAGCCGACAGGTAATCCTCGACGGATGCGGGCGGCTGCGTGCAGGCGCGATCGTAGAAGCACATCATTTCACCCGAGAAAAGCTTGTACTGGATCATGTCCGGTGCATCGGGCGGGAGCGGCGTCAGCAGCAGGTCGCAACGGGCATCTCGCAGGAGGGATACGCTCGGGACACCGGAGGGCTTGAACTCCAGCGTCAGGTTCACGCCGTCCCGAAGCGACTGCCGGACCAACTGCGGAAAAAGCAGGTCCCGCTGCATGTCATTGGCAGCGACCACGAAATGCATGTCTTCGGATCTGGGATCGAACGGGCGCTGCTCCGTCAGGGCTTTCAGGCCGTCCAGAACCTGAAGCACCGGAGCTTTCAGCGACAGCGCCGTTTCGGTGGGGGTCAGTCCTTGTCCGGATCTGACGAAGAGCGGATCTCCCAGGATCTGCCGAAGCTTTGCAAGCGTGTGACTGACGGCGGACTGGGTCACTTCCAGGCGTTCCGCCGCGCGCGAGACCGAAGATTCTTCAAGGATCACCAGGAAGGTACGCAGGATCTGGCCGTCCAGATTCAAAAAATCGATCTTGCTCATATCTATTATGAATAAGCATGAATGGTTTCGATGTCCATCTCTGCGTAGTGTCTCGTCGACATTCTGGGAGGAAACCATGAAATCGAAATCGCTGTTTGGCGCGGCCGCCTTTGTGCTCGCGTCGATGATGCCGCTCACGCTTTCCGCGGAAGAACTTTCCGTCGCGAATTTCGTGCCGCCACAGCATCACACCAACTCGGTCCTGTTCAAATGGTTCGGTGAAGAAGTCGAGAAACGCTCCGGCGGATCCCTGACGATCAAGGTCTACCCGGCTGGCCAGCTCGGGGCCGGGCCGGTTCAGCAATACAAGCGGGCCGTGGAGGGTGTCGCCGACATCACCTTCGGACTCCAGGCCTATACGCCCGCGATCTTCCCGAAGACGATGCTGATCATCCCGCCGGGCAAGGCAACCACGGCCCTGGAAGCGACCGAACGGCTTCTCTCGGTCTATGACGATCACCTGGCCGACGAATACGAAGACGTGAAGCTGCTCGGTGTGTTCACCGTTGCCGGCAATGCCTGGGCGGCAACCGGGGACTATTCCACGCTGGATTCCCTCAAGGGCACGAAAATGGTGCCCTATGCCGCCATGACGACGCCGCTCGTCGAGGCTCTCGGAGCCGTCCCGGTGCAAATGCCCGTCACGGAGATGTATACCGGCCTCAGCACCGGAACCATCGACAGCACGACGGCCACCTACAACAACATGACGCCACCCTGGAACTTCTGGGACGTGTCGAGCCACTTCATCGAGAACGTGCCGGTCCAGTTCGCCGTGTTCTTCGTTGCGATGAACAAGGAGCGGTATCTGGAGCTTTCCGACGAGCACCGGGCGATCATCGATGACCTTGCCGGTGAAACCTTCTCCATGATGGGCGCGCAGAGTTTCCACGGAGCGGATGAGCGCTCGCTCGAGGCCATGAAAAGCGCACCGCAGATGGAAAAGGTCAGTTGGGTCAAGGTGTCCGATGACGAGCGCGCCAGGATGGACGCGGCGGTCGCCGAGGGCATGAAAGCCATCTTCGCGGATTACGCCGAGCGCGGCATCGAAAATGCCGAAGACATCTACAACGCGATCAACAAGTGAGGGATCGGGCGGTCACTCACCGCCCGGTTTTCAAGGAGGATCACCGTGTCCGGTCATTTGTGGATCAAGGCGTTGGACAGGCTGCTGACATGGACCGCCTTTGGTGTGGGCGGCACCATGCTGGCCTTCATGACGCTGTTCGGCACCTGGAACGTGCTCGTCATGCGCAAGGTTCTTAATGCGCCGGTCAGGGGTGCCGAGGATCTCATGATCCTGTCCCTGGTGGTCCTTGTCGCCATTGCCATTCCGTTTGGCGGGCGATGCGGCGCGCATATCGAGATCGAGGTGATGGAAAGCCGTATGTCTCCGGGTTTCGCACGCTGGTCGATGTTCGCGCTGCGCCTCGTCGGCGGTGGCTTGATGCTCCTCATGGCCTACGAACTTGTCGAGGCCGGCAAAAAGGCGACCAAGTTCGGCGAGACGACCCAGCAGCTGCTGATCTCCTATGAACCCTTCTATTTCCTGCTCGCGCTTTGCGTTGCCGTTTATGCCCTCGTTCTGGCGAGCGACGCCGTGCAACTGATACTGCGCGGCAGGATCAGCCAGCTCAGCCTGGGAGAGATGTCGTGATCAGCATGACCGCCCTCGGGGTACTCGGCCTTCTGTGTCTCTTCCTGCTTCTGGCGCTGCGGTTTCCGGTCGCGCTGGCCATGATCCTGATCGGCGTTGTCGGGACGATCGTTGCGACCGCCAATCGCTTTCTGCTGCTCGGCATGAGTTCGGAGCAGGCATGGGCGCGTGGCCTGAAAACCGCGATGTCGAACCTCTCCGGCGAAACTTTCGAAGCCGCCTCCAACTACAATCTTCTGGTCATTCCGATGTTCGTCCTGATGGGCAATCTCGCCGGCGTGTCGGGCATGTCCGCGGATCTGTTCACGGCAGCCTATCGCTGGATGGGCCACATGAAGGGCGGGCTTGCCTCTGCCACGATCGCGGCCTGTGCCGGCTTCGCCGCCCTGTCGGGCTCCTCTCTTGCCGCCGCCATCACCATGGGCCGGGTCGCGCTGCCGGAAATGAAAAAGTTCAAGTATGCGGACAGCCTCGCGACGGGATCCGTTGCCGCTGGCGGTACGCTCGGATTTCTGATCCCGCCCTCCGGCGGCATGATCATCTACGCCGTGCTGACCGAACAGAGCATCGGGCGCCTGTTCATGGCCGGGGTCATTCCGGGCATCCTGATGACGCTCCTGTTCATGGCCGCGATCTATCTGACCGTCCTGCGCCGGCCGGATGCCGGGCCGCCCGGGCCGCGCGCAAGCTGGCCTGAGCGTAGGTCGGCAACGCTCGCCGCGCTGCCTTTCGTTGCCGTTGTCGGGCTGACGATCGGCGGCATGTATACCGGTTTCTTCACGCCTGTCGAAGCCTCGTCCGTCGGCGCGTTCCTGACGCTTCTGGTCGCCCTCTGGCGCCGGTCGCTGGCCTTCAGGGCGCTGCGCGAGGTGATCCTTCAGACCGTGAAGGCATCGGCGACGGTCTTTCTGATCATCATCGGCGCATTCATCTTCATTCCGTTCATGTCGATCACCGAGTTGCCCGGACAACTCGTCAGCCTGATGACCTCTCTGCCGATCGGCGACTATGGCATCCTGCTGATCATCATCCTGATCTACATGTTCCTGGGCATGTTCCTGGAGGGGATCGCCATGCTGGTCCTGACCATCCCGGTGGTGCTTCCGATCATCGCGGCGCTCGATTTCGGCTTCGACCCGTCCATGGCGGACATGAAGATGATCTGGTTCGGGATCGTCGTCGTGATCGTGCTCGAAATGGGCATGATCTCGCCGCCGGTCGGCCTCAACGTCTTTGTCGTGAAATCCATCGCGCCGGGCGTGCCCATGGGGCAGATCTTCCGGGGCATCTGGCCGTTCTGGTTCGCCATGGCTTTCATGCTGCTGCTGCTCACGCTGTTTCCGCAAATCGCAATTTTCCTGCCACAGACGATGGTGGGCTGACCTTGGGAGAGTTTTCATGAACAACGGCAAGACATTCATCGTGACGGGCGCGGCATCCGGCATCGGGGCCGAAACCTGCCGTCTGCTCAAGGAACAGGGGGCGACCGTCATCGGTGTCGACCGCAACGAGACCGGCAACGCGGATCAATTCTTCAGGGCGGACCTCGGCGATCCCGCGTCCATCGACGCCCTTGTGGCGCAACTGCCCGAAGGCGCGGACGGCCTTGCCAACATTGCCGGTGTGCCGCCGACGATGGCGGCAGAAACGGTCCTGAAGGTCAACCTCTATGGCCTGCAGCGGCTGACATTCGGTCTGGTTCCGAAACTGGCGGACGGCGCTTCGATCGCAAATCTGGCGTCCCTGGCTGGTTTCGGCTGGCCCAATGCTGTCGATCAGGTCAAGCGCACCATGGACCTGTCGCTCGAGGATGACGTGGCATCCTTTTGCGAGAAGGAAGGGCTCAACGCGGCCGAAGGCGGGCGATCTTACTTTCTCTCCAAGGAGGCGCTGATCGTCTGGACGCTCCAGAACCGCTGGACCTGGCGGGAGCGCGACATCACCATGAACTGCATCAGTCCCGGGCCTGTCGATACGCCCATTCTCGGCGATTTCCTGCAGACCCTGGGCAAGCGGGCCGAGGAGGACCGCAAACACATGGACCGGCCGGGAACCCCGCAGGATGTGGCGCCGGTCGTCGCCTTTGCCCTGAGCGAGCATGCGAAATGGTTCCGGGGAGCAAACCTTACGGTCGACGGCGGCATGTCCGGCCACATCCTGAGCAATATTCACCAGCTTTGAGGCGGCATGAGATGCAATCGCAGACCGGCACCAACAAGTTACACCACGCCAGGGGGCTTTACCTTGAAGGCATCCGCGACGGCAGGATTTGGGAAGCGCTGAACGCGCATACCGGCGACCGGTATACCCAGCACTCGACGGGCGTCGGCGACGGACAGCAGGGCTTTGCCGACTTCTTCGGACCGTTCCTGGAGCGCAACCCGGAGCGCCAGATAGAGGTGGTCCGCGCCATCGAGGACGGCCCATACGTTTTCCTGCATGTCTTTCAAAGCCTCAATGGCGGCGAGTGCAGGTGGGTCACCGGCGATCTCTTCGACACGGATGAAAACGACAGGGTGATCGAGCACTGGGATGTCATCCAGGCCTTCGAGCCAGCCACGAAGTCAGGCCGCTCGATGACGGATGGTGCCACGGAGATCGAGGATCTCGACAAGACCGATGCCAACAAGGCGCTGGTGCGGGAATTCTGCGAAACATGCCTTGTCGGCGGGGCGTTCGAGCGCGCGCCGGAGTTCATTTCGGGTACCTACCAGCAGCACAATCCGCATGCCGATGACGGCCTGGCGGGATTTGCAGCCTATGCGGGCGAACTGGCCGATCGCGGCGAGGCGATGCGCTACTGGAAGGTGCACAAGCTGATCGGCCAGGGCAATTTTGTCGTCACCCTCAGCCATGTGCAGATGGGCCGGAGCCATTATTGCGTCTTCGACATCTTCCGGCTGAAGGATGGACGGATCGACGAACACTGGGATGTCACTGAAAAGATCCTTCCCCCCGAGGAATGGAACAACCAGGGCAAGTTCTGAGGACACGAGCATGACCAACATGGATCAAGCGATCACCACGGACATCTTCATCAACGGGGAGGGGCGTCCGGCGACCGGCAATGCGGTTTACGACCTCTACAATCCGGCAAGGCCATCGGAACTCGTCGGCCATGCGGCGGCGGCGAGCCGGGAGGACATGAACGCAGCCGTGGAGGCGGCTCACGCGGCGTTTCCGGCGTGGGCGGCGCTCGGGTTTCAGGAGCGGGCACGCAAGCTGCGCGAGATTGCAGCCGCTCTGGTGGCTGACGAGGAAGACGTCAAGTACCGCTCCCGGCTCTTTACCCGGGAGCACGGCAAGATCGCGCGCGAGACGCTCCTGGAAATGAGCCGGTTGGGCGACCGTTTCCTGCAGGCCGCTGCTTACGGCGAGCGCATGGCGGTTGACGAGGAACTCGGGCCGGCAGAGGTCGGTCCGAGGTTCGACACGATCATCACCCGTCAGCCGCGCGGGGTCACCGCCCTGATCGTTCCCTGGAACTGGCCTTTGTCCATTCTCGGCGCGAAACTGCCGCAGGCGCTCGTTACCGGCAACACCGTTGTGGTGAAGCCTTCAGAGGACAGCGCCATGGCGCCGGTGCTGACCCTTCAGATCATCGCCCGGCTGCTTCCGCCGGGCGTCGTCAACATCGTGACGGGCGATGCAAAGCAGATCGGCGATACGCTGACGGGTCATCCCCTGGTGCGAATGGTCAATTTCACCGGCTCGGTCGGTGTCGGCCGTCACGTGATGAAGGTGGCGGCGGAGAACATCACGCCCGTGACCCTGGAGCTCGGCGGCAACGACGCGGCGCTGATCCTTCGGGACGCCGAGCTGAATGACGAAGCCTTCAACAAGATGTATTGGGGCGCCTTCGGTTCCTCCGGCCAGATCTGCATGGCGCTCAAGCGCATGTATGTGCATGAAAGCCGCTATGACGAAGTCATCGACGGTTTCACCGCAGCCTGCGAGCGGGCTGTCGTCGGCGACGGGCTTTTGCCCGAAACCACCATGGGCCCGGTGAACAATCCGCGGCAGCTGAAAGTCGTCCGCGATATGATCGCCGAGGCGAAGGCGCAAGGCGCGGATCTGAAGGAGTGCGGTCAGGTGCCCGATGAGGACCTATATCGGGGTGGCGGTTACTTCCAGAAACCGGCCCTTGTCTATGATGCCGATCCGTCCTTGAAGATGGTGCGCGAGGAGCAGTTCGGACCATGCCTGCCGATCATGAAATTCCGCACCGAGGAAGAGGCCGTTGAAAAGGCCAATGACAGCGATTTCGGCCTGTGTTCCTCGGTCTGGACAACCGATGCCGAACGCGCGGTGCGCATCGCGCGCCGCCTGGAGGCAGGCTACACCTACCTGAACGGCCACGGGCCGATGGCGCAGGACGGCCGGGGTCCATTCGGCGGTTTCAAGCAATCCGGCATTGGCCGCAACCTTGGATATGATGGCGTTCTGGCATTCGCCGAACCGCATTCCATATCCGCGCCGGCAGGGTTCCTGCTCGGTTCGAAACAATAGATCCGGCGACCTTTTACCGGTCGCGACAATCAGAATTCCGGGAGACGAAAGCAATGGCGAAGCTGGGCGAAAACATCATCGGGGAAAGCAGCCTTGCGCCGTTTTTCAAGGTGTCGAATGCCGATGAGGTCGGCATAAGCGCACCTGAGAACCGCAAGGGTGACGCTCTACGGACCTGGGTCCGGTCCCTGTCCGGCTTTCAGAAGGAAGCTCTGGTCAGGTCGGCGAGGACCGGAGACACCTGGCGGCTGGTGTCCGACGAGGGGCCTTACCTCAACGGACATGACGCGGCGCCCTGTCCGCTCGCCTTCCTGACGACCGGCATGATTGCCAGCTACATGAACGAGATCCTCGCCCTGGCCGACATTCAGGATATCAGGATCCGCAAGCTGAGGCTGATCCAGGACAACTATTACACGATGAAAGGCTCAATGCCCAAGCGCACCATGGTGGGCGGCGCCGAACCGGTCGAACTGACCGTGGAGATCGATTGCGATCTGGACGACGGGGCGCTCAATTCGTTCCTTATGAATGCCGTCCACGCATCGCCGTTGAACGGCCTGATGCGCGGCAAGCTGGAAAGCCTCTTCAAGCTCGGCAAGAACGGAACCGAACTGCCGACCGCAAAGGTTGCCGAACTGGAAGGAAGTCTCTTCCCCGATCCGGGAAACCACTTCGCAAAAGCGCGGGACCAGGCGTCTGATCTGACGCTCGTCGAGCCGGTCGGAATGACGCCGAAAAAGGAGGTTGCGCTTGGAACGGCAGCCGCCGCCTCCAGTCTTGCCGATGAACAGGACCGACGGCTGAACCCGGGCGCGATCGCTGAGCTCAGGCCGGATGGCATCAAGGACATCCAGCAAATGCTCTATTCGCCTCACGGCACAAGTTTCCGCTTCCTGAGTTCCGAAGACGGCCGGGCACCGGATGCCGACACATTGATCAGCGCGGGTATCGGTTTCTGTTTCATGACCCAGTTCGGGCGGTTCGTCTCCATGCTCAAGCTGAACCTGCCTGACTATCGCATCGTGCAGGACACCCACTTTTCACTCGGTGGGGCCTCAGGCGGAACCGGCAAGGCCGGCACGGCCGATCCGATCGAGACCCACGTCTATCTCGAGACGTCCGAGAGCGATGAAACGGCCCAGGAGATGCTCGACATTTCAGAACAGACCTGTTTCCTCCACGCCTTCTGCCGCACCGACCTGAAGACCAGGCTGAAGGTCGTGCGGATTTGACGGGAAGAGCCCTTGGGCGGAAGATCCGCAACGAAACAGGTTTGGGAGGATCGACATGCGCGTGGCGTTGACAGGCGGCTCATCGGGGATCGGGGCTGAAGTCGCCCGGAAACTGACGGAACTCGGGCATGAGGTCACGGCATTCGATATCTCCGAACCGCAGGTTCCCGTCTCACGCTGGATCGAGACGGATCTGAGCGATCCGGCCTCGATCCGCTTTGCCATCGAGGCAGCAGCCGGCCGTTTCGATGCGCTCCTCAACAATGCCGGCCTGCCGCCGCGCGACGGGCTGGAAGAACTTGTTCTCAAGGTGAACTGGTTCGGTTTGCGCAGCTTCATGGCCGGCATGCTAGACAAGCTTGAACCCGGCAGCGCCATCGTCAACACGGCATCGCGCGCCGGCGCGATGTGGCGGGAGAACCTTGACGAGGTCAGGGCCCTGATGGCGCTCGAACCGGACGGGCTTGCCGATTTCATTCAGCAGCGCGGCATCGATGCGACGAGGGCCTACAATCTCTCCAAGGAAGCGGTTATCGTCATGACGATGGCGGAAACGGAAAGCATGGTCGCCCGGGACTTGCGTATGAATTCCGTCAGCCCCGCTGCCGTCAGTACCGGGATCCTGAAGGATTTCGCCGCTGCCTTCGGCGACCGGATGGCGAGAAACGTGGCGCGTGCGGGCCGTCCGGGCCTGCCGGAAGAAGTCGCCGACGTGATCATCTTCCTCGCCTCTCCCGAAAGCGGCTGGATCAAAGGTCAGGACATCACGATTGACGGTGGCATGAGCGCCATGTCGGTGAGCGACAAGCTGGAGCTTTGAACGAGCGGAACGTGTTTCAACCTTCGACTACAGATCCATTGTTTGCGGTCGTCCGTGGCTTGGGTGTCGCCCTTGCAAGCGCTAATATCAAATTGGTGCGGTGGTGGCAGGGAAGCGCGCGATGAACTCCATAAAAGCATACTTCACGTCTATTGAGGAAATTGCGCTCAAATACTCAGATCCGAAAAGAAAATATTTTTATATCGTCATTGTGCCGGCATTTTCAGTAATGATTATAGTAGCGATAACTATCCCAAAGCCGCTCGGTTGGTACATATACAATACTTTGCACACCTTTCTTTTTTTGGGATTACTGTCGTGCGTTTTGATCAGGGCAAAATGCTCGGCATATAAGGTACTGGAAAAGCTGAGGGCGCTGAAAACAAGGCGATCTTCGAAGTAAAACACTGTCATAGCAAGAAAAGTTACAACGACAGAATATCAGGCGCCCGGATGCGTTCCCGGTCAAGCACGTCCGCAACGCGTTTGGCCGCCTTTTGAAGATCGTCCAGGCAGCCGAAGGCCAGCACCTCGTCGATGCGCATGTCATCGACCATCCAAAGGATACTGATGGACCCGTGCACGCCCGACTTCGAGATGATCGGGACCGCCATGGCGCCGAGTTCCGGGCCAGGGTCGAACGGGGCCTGCCAGTAGGCGGCCTCCCTGAGGCCGAAGCCGCGTGCGCGCGTCTCGGCGATCTCGGTTGCCAGGAAACCGCTCTCGATCAGGCGCAGTTCTTCCTTGCTGGCGATCTTGCGGAGGCTTTCAAGATGTTTCTGCGCAACGGGTTCCGGCGAGAAGGCAAGAATGGCGCGTCCGTGCGCGGACAGCACCATGGAGGGCCGGATGCCGAGGGCCGTGCGGGTCGGCGCCATGGGGCCGCGCAGACGCGTGCTTTCGATGATCTCGATGCGCCCCGGACCGGTCACTGCATTGAGGTCGGAGGGCAATCCGGTCTGCCGTCCCTTGAGATCGAGGAGAATGGGCGCGGCCAGTTCCGCAAGCGGATGGGCGCGGGCTTTTTCCCCCAGCACCTTTCCAATCGAATGGGAGAGTTCGTACTGGCCCTCGACAATGTTTCGGCGGACCCAGCCCCTGTGCTGAAGACTGGCCAGAAGCCGCAGCAGCGTCGCGTTGGAATAGCCTGTCGCGCGGCGCAGATCGGCGAGGGACGAGCGTGTGTGACGCGACAGAAATTCGATGATTTCGAGCCCGCGCTCAAGGGATCTGACCCGTTCGTTTTGAGGGTTTTCCGTCATCGTTCAATCGGTCCGCCTAGCGGACTGAAGATTAGACAGGCCGGAAAAGAAGGGCAATACTTCTTTCACAAACGGGCCTTGCCCGAGGGAGGAAACCGGCTTTGAAGGCCGGCAAAAAAGTGGAGAAATCCGCGCTTGAATATTCTGTTCATCATGTATGACCAGCTGCGATTTGACTATCTCGGCTGCGCCGGGCACCCGCATCTGGAAACCCCGCATTTCGACCGCGTCGCCGCCAAGGGCGTCCGCTTTACCAATGCCTATGTCCAGTCGCCGATCTGTGGGGCAAGCCGGATGAGCTTTTACACGGGCCGGTATGTTTCCTCGCACGGCGCGGCCTGGAACGGCTTTCCCCTGCGTGTCGGCGAGTTGACGCTCGGCGACCACATGCGTGCGGCGGGCATGGATTGCTGGCTGATCGGCAAGACCCACATGAAGGCCGACAAGGACGGCATGAAGCGGCTCGGCCTGTCGCCGGACAGCATGATCGGCGCCCGCCAGGCCGAATGCGGCTTCGATGTCTGGATACGTGATGACGGCCTTTGGGGCTATGGCCCCGACGGCTTCTACGACGAGAAACGGTCGCCCTATAACGAGTACCTGAAGTCGAAGGGATATGCCGGCGAGAACCCCTGGGCGGATTTCGCCAATGCCGGGATCGACGAAGACGGCGGGGTCGCCTCCGGTTGGATGTTCGCCAATGCCGACAAGCCCGCCAACATTTCCGAAAAGGACAGCGAGACGCCCTGGCTGACCGCCCGCACCATCGATTTCATCGAGGAGCAGACAACGCCCTGGTGCGCTCATGTCAGCTACATCAAGCCGCATTGGCCCTACATCGTGCCTGCGCCCTATCACGACATGTTCGGTCTGAACCACGTGCCGGCTGCCTGCCGTCACGAGGTGGAACGTGAGGACGCCCATCCGGTTTTTGCTGCCTATATGGAAAACAAGATCGCGGCAGCCTTCCAACAGGAAGAGGTCCGCCGGAAGGTCATTCCCGCCTATATGGGCCTGATCAAGCAATGCGACGATCAGCTTGGCGTTCTGCTCGATTATCTGGAGAGAACAGGCCGGATGAAGGACACAATGATTGTCCTGACCTCCGATCACGGCGATTATCTCGGCGATCACTGGCTCGGGGAAAAGGACCTCTTCCACGATCCGTCCGTCAAGATCCCGATGATCGTCTATGACCCGCGACCCGAGGCGGACGCGACCCGCGGCACGACCTGCGATGCCCTTGTGGAATCCATCGATCTCGCACCGACATTCGTCGAGGCCGCCGGCGGCAAGGTTGCCGATCATATCCTGGAGGGCCGGTCGCTCTTGCCCTGGCTGCGGGGCGAGTCTCCGGACTGGCGCGCGTATGCAATTTCCGAATTCGATTATTCGCCGACCCAGCAGGCCGTGAAACTGGGGCTCGACCCCAAGGACTGCCGCCTCTTCATGGTGTTTGACGGACGCTACAAGCTGATGCATGCCGAGGGCGGTTTCCGCCCGATGCTCTTTGACCTTCAGGAAGATCCGGAGGAATTCCACGACCTGGCAAAGGGCACGTCGCACAAAAACGAAATCGACAGGCTCTACATCGCGCTCGCCGAATGGGGCAGGCGCTGTGCGCAGCGGGTCACGCGTTCGGACGACGACATCCGGGGCATGCACGGACGCTCGCTCCGCAGGGGCATTCTGCCCTTCCTGGTCGACGGCTCGGAAGTGCCGGAGGAACTGACCGAGAAATATCGCGGCCCGGCGCTGCAAAGGCACACGGGAGACTGAATGATGCCCAATGCCGCACTCCTCCATCACAATGAAACCCAGTTCCGCAAGTCGATCGTGGAACTGGCGCCCGGACTATGGACGGCTGTCGGTTTTGCGGCATCGACACAGCACGTGATCGAGGGCGAGACGTCGCTGACCGTCGTCGATACGTCGGAAAGCACCGGCGCCGCTGGAAACGTGCTCGCGGAAATCCGCAAGCTGACGGACAAGCCGGTCGGACGGATCATCTACACCCACAGCCACAGGGATCACATTTCCGGCGCCGCCGTCTTTGCTGAAGGGCGCGACATTCCGGTGATCGCGAATGCAAGGTTCAAATCGGATCTTGTCGGCCAGGACGCGGATGAGATTGCGCCCCATCAGGCCTTGAACCGCCGGACCGCGGCGCAGTTCGGCATCGGTCTTTCCCCGGAAGAACGCGTGTCGCTCGGCTGTGGTCCCGGCGATCGACCGATGGAGGGTCTGGGCGCGGGGTTCCTTCCACCGACTCTCTTCGTCGGCGAGGACCGTGAGGTCGATCTTGACGGCGTCCGGGCGCGGCTGATCATGGCCCCCGGTGAGACCGAGGATCACATGGCCGTCTGGCTGAAGGATGCCGGCGTTCTCATCCCCGGCGACAACTGGTACCACGCCTTTCCGAACCTTTACGCCATTCGCGGCACGCCCTATCGCGACTTCGCCGCCTGGGCAGACAGCCTGGCGCTGCTGGAAGGTCTCGGCGCCGCTGTGCTGGCACCCGGCCATACCATGCCGGTCTTTGGCCGGGACAAGGTCAGCGAAGTCCTGACCACCACACGGCAGGCCATCCGTCACGTGATGCGACACACCGCTGACGGCATGAACGCGGGCCTTTCCCTGGACGACATCGCCGCCACCTTGCAACTACCGGACGACATCGCCGACAAGCCCTGGCTCGGCGAGTACTACGGCAAGGCTGGCTGGTCCGCCAGGGCCTTTGCCACCGGCACACTCGGCTGGTACGACGGCAACCCGACCCATCTCGGAACCCTGTCTTCCGCCCAAAGGGCCGCGCATGTGGCGGAGCTCGCCGGCGGGCCCGGAGCCCTGATGGCGGCGGCGCGAACCACCGACGATCTGCAGTGGCGGCTTGAGCTTTGCGATCACCTGATCGCTCTTGGCGAACCGGCTGAAGCGCTGAAGGCCGAGGCCCTGGAAAACCTCGCCGAGTATGAGATCAACGCGACGGCCCGCAACACCTATCTCTGGCATGCCCGGCGCTTGAGGAACGGGGAGGCGGCCAGATGACACCGGTCCGGTTCGAGCGGCGCGTCGCCGATCTCCTGGCCTTCCTGTTTGCCATGATTATTCTTGTCTACGCCGCATCCGGACCGCTGTCCGAATTCGTGCGCTGGGTCATCGAGGCCACGACACCCGGCTTTGACGAACTGTCACGGCGCCAGCAACGGCTCTTGATGCGAGAGCACTGGCTCGGGGGCTCCTTCAGGTCGTTCGAGCGGACGTTTCTCCTGCCCACGGGTCTGATCCTGGGGCTGCCGATCCTGTTCTCCTTCGCGGTCTCCTTTCTCAATCTGCCTGGAACGCGGTCCTGGCTGAGATGGGCGCTGGCAGCGCTGTCGACGGTTGTGTTCTGCATCTGGGTCGCGAACCTGTTTGCCGTTGACGGCGGCGCCCTGCCGTCGGCACAGCCGCTCGACTTCGTACTTTTCCCGATCGCGACCGCCCTTGTTCTCTATCTGACATGGCGCGGCTTCGGCGGTTTCATCGTCGGGTTCTGCCTCTTCTGGATCATCTATTTCTTCGTCCGCGGCTGGCTGCCGGACTGGACCGGCATTCTTGCCGGCTCCGAGGCGACACTGGCGCAGAGCATGCGTTCCATGGTTCTGAATTTCTGGTCGCAGACGGGCGGCATGTTCGGTCAGCCTCTTCAGGTCGTCTCGGGCAACGTCTTGATCTTCATCGTGTTTGGCGCCGTGCTCATGGCGAGCGGGGCAGGGGATCTCCTGATGAAGATCGCCAACAGGCTGACCGGAGGGCTGACCGGAGGCGCCGCCCATGCAGCCGTCGCCAGTTCCGCGCTGTTCGGGACGCTGAGCGGGGCGGCGATCTCCAATGTTGTCTCGACCGGCGTCATGACCATTCCGGTCATAAAACGCTCCGGTTTCCGGCCCGCGTTCGCCGCGGCGGTGGAAGCGGCCGCCTCCACCGGCGGGCAGGTGATGCCGCCGGTAATGGGTGTCGTTGCCTTCTTCGTGGCCGGTCAGATCGGCCTGGAATACCGCTACATCGTCATAGCAGCGATCATTCCGGCGATCTTCTTCTATCTCGGCACGTTCCTGACGGTCTATTTCGAGGCGCGCCGCCAGGGCGTCGGACCGCTTCCGGCAGAAGAACGTCCGGCCCTGACGGGTATTGAACGGGTGCAATGCCTTGTTTTTGTTCTGCCGCTGGGCGTACTGAGTTACTTCCTGTTTGCCCAGCCTTCGGTGCCGAAGGCGGGCTTCTACGGCTTCATCGTTGCCCTTGTCAGTGCCCTCGTTCTGTTCCGCGGTTTCCGGTCGCCGGAAAAGCTCTACAAGGCCTTTGTCAGTGCCGGGCGCATGTCCGCGTCGATCATCGTGATCGTCACCGCAATCGGTCTGATTGTCGGCCTGATCCAGGTATCCGGTTTCAGCGGTCGCCTGTCGCTTCTTCTGGCGCAGCTCGCCGGAGGCCCCTTGTTCGCGACGCTGGTTGTCGTCGCTCTTGGCGCGATCGTCCTCGGCATGGGACTGCCGCCGGGAGCGACCTATTTCATCATCGTCATTGCGCTTAGTTCCGGCATCGATGCCGTCGGTATCGCGCCCCTGACCCTGCATCTCTTCGTCGTGTTCTTTGCCGTGATTTCGACCGTGACGCCGCCGGTGGCGCTGGCTGCCTTTGCGGCGGCACCGATTGCAGGGGCAGACCCGGTGCGCACGGGATTTCAGGCCGCGCGGCTTGCCCTGGCGGGCTTCATCATTCCCTTCGTCTTCGTCTATCACCCGGCTGTTCTCTACAAGCTCCAGGTGCTGTTCGGCTGGTTTGGCGGCGAGGTGCCGACATCGAAGGCCATGATCGATATCGCGACGGTGAGCTGGTTCGACCTCGGCTGGATCGTGATGGCCTTCACCCTTTCCATGTGGCTCCTGACCTCGGCCCTGACCGGCTTTGAGAAGAACAGGCTCAACATGATCGAGCGCGTCCTGAGGGTCGCGGCGGGAGGTGCGCTTCTGATCCCGGACCTGGCGATCGCGGGTCCCGCGCTTGCCGCCGGGATCGGGCTTGTCGTCGGACACAGGTTCCTGGGGGGAGATCCGTCACCGGTCGATGCAAAATCGGCCTGAACACATGAACTGCTTTTTTTTAAGGGAGGAAATCGCATGCGGAAACTGGCACTGGCTGCAAGTGCAGCCATGATCTGGGCGGCATCGGCCCAGGCTCAGGACACACTCAAGATGGCAACGATCGCGCCGAGCCTCGGTCAGGCGATTACCATGGCGACCTTCGCCAACATCGTCACCGACAATCTCGATGATGTCGAAATCGAGGTCTCCGGCGGCGGCGCGGCCACGCTGCACATGATGGAAGTGGCGCGCGGCAATCTCGACATGTCGATGACCAGCCCGGTGATCTACAACCTCATGTCTGCCGGCAAGGCGATGTATGCCAAGGAGCCGGACGCACCCGAACTTGCCAAGAACTACCGGCTGTTGATGTGGTTCCCCTATGGTCAGTATCATTTCGCAGTGCGGGGCGACAGTGACATCCAGGTGCTGGACGACATCGAGGGTGCGTCCGTGTTTCTCGGGCCCCAGGGCGGCGGCGCCTACAACGCCGCGCGCGGCTGGATTGAGGCCACCACCGGCCTCGTCGTCGGCGAGGACTACGACGCCATCAAGGCCAACTGGCAAACCGGGTTCCAGGCGTTTCTCGACGGCAAGATCGACGTTTACGTGAACGGTTGCCTCGACCCGTGCGGCCAGTTCATCCAGTTCACGGAGACGGAAAACCTGCGCTTCATCGGTCCGGAGAGCGATGAGGGCGAGGAGGTCGACACGTGGCTCGGCAAGTGGCGCTACCGTGCCGAAGTGCCTGCAGGCATGTATGACGGCCAGACCAACGAGGGGCCTGTGATGTCCTTTGACACCGCCGTCGGCATCGGTGTACGCGCCGATCTGGACGACGAAACCGTCTACAAGATCACCAAGACCTTCTGGGACAATCTGGAACAGGTGACTTCCGAGGCCCCGTGGGCCAAGGCGCTGGACGTGAAGTTCGCGGCATCCAAGCGCGGCCTGATGGAACTGCACCCCGGCGCGGAGCGCTACTACCGCGAAGTCGGCGCAACGGAGTGACCGGAAGGGACGGCGCGCGGGGGAAAAGGGTCTCCCGCGTTTCGTGCCTACAGAAGCGAAGCAGCAGTTGCCTGCCGGTCGCCAGGCTCGCCTTCGAACTCCTTTCGGCATAAGGTCCTGCTTTGGCACCGAATGGACAGCGGGCGCTTGCAAAGGTGGGACTAACCCCTGCCGTCCGCTCTTTAAAACACTGCCGAACATATGCTTTTGAGAAGACTGCATTATTCCGTCCGGCGCAAAGTCATCATAAAGAATTGTCGTCCCGGTTTGCCGCAAAAGCGGCAAGACCGGGAACCAGTATCCCTTGTGGTCGGAGAATAAAATGAAGGAAAAGCCAGTGGTTACTGGGTTCCGGTCTTCCGCTGCGCTTCAACCGGAATGGCAAGATCATTGATTGGTGATCGCCTTACCAGATCCACTTCGGGTTAATCGGGACCGCAGAGGGTGGTAACGCAAAGTGGCGTTGGGCGAATGGGCGCTGCCTGAGATTGACCGATCAAACGACAAATCCCGCATCGAACTGCCTTGTCCGTTAAGCTGGTTGGAATATTCAGCCGACCGGTTTGGGCATGTGTGTGGCCACGTTCACGATCCTGCCGTCGGCACCGTTTTGCGTGAGAGCGACCGCAATCGCTCTCGTAATGTCCTGCTGCGTTTTCTTGGTGAAGGCATGTTTCTCGGCCGTATCTGCAGGCAGATTTCTAAGGTCGATTTCCAGTCTGATCTTCATGGGTCTTTCCTGTCTGACACACGTTCATGCGGAACGGCGATCCCGGCGTGGCATGGCTCTTTTTCGCGAACATTTCGAATGGCATTTTCTGACCGGAAAACTGCCTTTGCCTGACCCGGCAGGCGTCGGCGCGGCATGCTTTTACAGGAACCGTCCGGCACGCTGATCAGGTTTGCAACAGGGTCAAACCTCGGGTCGTCAGTGCGCGTGATCGAGCACGAAAAAGGGACGTGAACCTGCGTTCGGCTTGTGTAGATGCGTGCGGCTGGCCCGGCATCATCGGTGAGAAAAAAATCCTGTTTGGACATGGGTTCGCCTAAAGAAAGGATCAACTGACTTCCTTGTTAAGGCTAGACCTCACCTTACGTTGCAGTTATACAGATTGCGCAGAAGTGGCCTCGGTGCTGGTTCCCTTGAGCCGCAGCGATCCACACCAACGCGTCATTCCTTTCAGCCGCCTTTCGTCAGCGCTTTGGTTGCCGATTAGCCTGAGAAAATCGTCCAGTTGCTTTCCCGGCGCAACGGTTCCTGGCTACCTGCAATGTCACCCCAGAAAACGCGCGGTTATGCGATTTGCGTCAAACGCGGCTGGCTTTAGGAGCGTTATCCGGCAGCGACGCTCCGGCTTGTGAAACGTTGTGCGGACGTGAATCGGCTTACCTCGAATTTTCTTTCGCCAAACCGTGGGAGCACAACCCGTTCTCGATCGAACCTTGTTGAAACAGCCTGATACGACCGAAAATTGATCTTGCAATACCCTCAGAAATCAAGGAAAAGGGCGGAACGGAGAGGTGGCCGAGTGGCTGAAGGCGCTCCCCTGCTAAGGGAGTATACCGGGAACGGTATCGAGGGTTCGAATCCCTTCCTCTCCGCCACTCATAAGTTATTGATTTTATTGAATAAGACGTCTTTTCGGGCGGGTTTGTACCCACATTTGTACCCGGGAACTCGTCAATGCGGTACCTCACCCAACGCTCAAGTGGCTTTCGCTTCCAGGTCCGGATTCCCTGTGATCTTGAAAGCATTTATGGCAAAACACCTATCCGAATTTCGCTTGGACTGATTCCAAGAATGAACGCGCGTAGACTAAGTCGTCTTCTATTGGGGCGTTCGGAAGAGGCCTTTTCAAGAACTAGATTGCGGAAAACCATGAGCGCCCAACATACTT
The DNA here is from genome assembly GCF_965232425.1 of Roseibium sp. Taxonomy (GTDB): domain Bacteria; phylum Pseudomonadota; class Alphaproteobacteria; order Rhizobiales; family Stappiaceae; genus Roseibium. Next base: position 88,530 of record NZ_OZ246971.1, on the reverse strand, counting down.
CAGAAATAGATGAACGCGACCAGCTCATTTCTGAACTTCAGCAGATGCTTGTCACCGTCATGTCAGACGCAGAGGCGGCTCTCGAAATGGCGGAAGAACGACGGCAACTAGAATTAAAAGCGCAGTCGCTGAGGTTCCGGACGTCTGAGCTCGAACAACAACGCGCTATGAGCGAGAAGCTGTCCCCGCTTGGAGAAGCCATCCAACAACTCAAAAAAACTGCTGGCGAGCTTAAAGTAGGCCTTGGGCAGAAAGCGGTTTCGGCTGGCCGAGAGTTGTCACCTCTTGAGCATAGGTTAAACCATCTGGAAACAATGATTTCATCGTTGATCTCTGGCAGCCCTCCTAAGCCGATGCTCTCATCGGTTCTAGCCAAGTGGAGTGAAACTAAAATTTCTCAAGGCGTCGCGCGAAAGAATGTTAATGGACAGATCAATCGAATAAAAAATTTCATCGATTTTGCCGGCGATCGTCCACTCAATGATTACAAGTTTCTGGTTTTCCAAGAATATTCAAATTTGCTTGGGCGTGTTCCGGCAAATTGGCTAAGTTTGCCACAAACGAAGCGGGGTAATCAAGTCCGACCTGAGCGAGTTGATGAGCCTGCTAGATCCACAGGAAGCCCGCGACGAACGGGATCCGATCGATCAGATGTTGGAGCTGATGGCCGAGATCAGAAACGGCGTTCAGATGATCAAAGAACATCTCGGACTTCAAAACGAGCAGCACGGAATCGACTGACCGGAGCTAAAATCCGGAGTCATATGGTCACCAAGGGGCATGAAAAACGTTGGAGCCCTTCAAAAAATCACATCGCTGAAGGGCGGCTACGCCGTCACACTACGCCCGCAGATATTATGAAGATCAAAGATTTCGCCGCATACAAAGCACGGCAGCGCTTTGTACAGCGACAGATCTCTATCGCTAGGCTCCGAAAGATCGATGCTCTATCTTTCCGGGAGCGGGTCGCTGCGCTTTTTAGAAGCCGACGCATGAACTTCGAGCGCATGCTCGATAAAAAAATTGCAGCGGCAGAAGCTGTTATTCAGAACAGCAAAGCTGAGCCCAAAGAACTATTGAATGCGCGTCATGCCGCTTCTGCTACTAACGTTGCGCGCGGCAAAGCAGATGCAGCGCTGACGATTGCGCAAAAGCGTCTTGATGAGCACTATCAAAACAAGCCCTCCTGGCTGCGCATGAACGCTTGGAGAACTTGGAAGGCGCACCGGGCACGGTTGACTGATCTTCGCAACAAAGCAGCTGTGACCAGGAATTCTGCGACGTCTTCACAAGTCGATGCGCGGACTAAGTTAGAACTTCTGAAAACAGCTTGGCGTAACGATCCAAAGCGACGACTGACTGAAAAGTCCAGCAAAGCAGCGTGCTCTGAAGCGCGCCGAAGCCTTGCGCTTCTGCATGAAGTCCGCAGACTTGTGAAAGACAATCCCGGCCGAGCCAATCTCAAGTTTGAAGCGCTTCTTGGTGTCGCCAATCAGGCGCTGGAGCTGAAAGATTTTAGACGAGACCTAGAGCGAGAATTCGACCAGCGATCAAAGATCGGCTTTGATCCAAAGCCTTGAGACTGGCCGTTGCACAGTACTTTTGGTGCAGTCGCTGCTGCTAAGGGTGTTTCTTGATCTGGGCTCACCAAAGAACATGCTCTTCCTCACCTCCATCTGAGGCACGGATCTGCCAGCGCCTGTCGTACATTGCAAGAGACGCTACGCTTCTGCTCTTGCAACGCACGCCACGCCCCGGTAGCCCGCTCCTTGCGATGGCGGCTCCGGAGAACATATTCTTCTTAGGGGGAAGCTACTTTGGTGAAGGGCGGTGTTTTTTGCCGCGCACTATCGCCGGCCATTTTTTCTGGCATCGTTGAGTGATGGAACACGACACGAGACGAAGGGCCAGGAAGCGAAAACGCGATTGCATTGATCGTTGGCGCTTCGCCTCATTGAAAAGGCGTAGAACTAAAGCGAAGTGGCTTTGGTTCCTCAACGTACTGTTGGTTTCAAGTTTATTGTCACGGATGTTTTTGATTTTTAATCGCCGAGATCCAGCGTATTCACTCCGATATCCAGAAAGGGATTCAAATGATAAGCCAGCCTATTTCCCAGCTCCTGAAGCGGCTCCGTCGAGAAGAGAGAAACCCAAATTTTTCCCCACAGAACCGAACGTTCCGAGAATTGTTGGCACGCACCCCCTTAGATCTACACGGGTATCTCGAGCATCAGATATTTCAGAAAAACGAAATCCAAGACCTTCGTTGTCCGGGAGATGACTGCGCACATTTTGACTACTGGAGGGAAAGGGCGGATTTTGTCTCGTCGGATCGTGTTTCAGAAATTCTTGATCAAAAAATCGACGACTTAAGGCAGGAAGTCGAGCAAACATTTAGTGAAATTATGGGACGTGAAGCCGAAATCGTAGGCGAAATTGTTGCAAGGCGAGGCGTGGCAGAGGCCGTTGAACATATCGAACAAATGCATATTAGGGCATTTGTCATATGATTGGGGGCCGAACGATGTCCAGCCCCGTAGACTTAGGCTGCCATTGAATTAACAGCGGCTCTTTTCGCAAACCTCTTTGCTTGGTTTAGACTCATAGCCTCTTGGCTGCGGAACAAAATGTCGGCCCCGTAAACGACGTCAATCTCTATTGTGCCAAACTTGGTAGGCGTTACGACAATCTCGATTCCATCGACAGTTTTTCCTTGTTTCCAATTGCCATACAGCACGTGACTTTTCAGTTTCGGCTCGTAGTGCCAGTTTTCAAACTTGATTTTCATGACCACTCTCCGTGTTTGTTGCCGCGTGACGGTATGACGATATCGATGCAATTGGAGCCCCATTTTTTGAAACACAAAGCGCTGAAAATGAAACACAAAAGGTGATTCAACAGCCCGAACACGGGGTGGTGATGGTCCGATTGATTGAGGGACTGCTGGTACTTGTGATGGCCAAAAATGTTGATAATGCTGCTGTTCAATTGTACCCGCATAGGTACCTAAACGAGAGATCACCTCGACGTAAATTCAATGGCTTATGGCGAAAATGGGTGAAAATCCCCACATCCTCGTTGTCGAAAAAGAGTCAAGTTATTTAATCACTGCTCGATGCGTGATCGAGGTAACTCCCAGGGTTTCAGTATGCTTACAGGCCTGATGATATTCTAGTGAAGCAGGACACTACACGACGATCTTAAGAACTCGGTTTCGCATACCCGCCGCAACAATAAAATTATCATTTTTACCCAGTGCAGTATGGTCACCAAACTCCGTAAACACCAAAGACACTGTTTCTCCCGATGTTAGATCCCATAGCCTAAGGGTGTTATCCTCAGACGCGGAGAGGGCGTGGTTATGGCCAATTATGGCAACTTGGTAGACCGCACCGAAGTGGCCTTTCAGGATTTTGAGTGTTTCTCCAGTCTTGAGATCCCACAGCCTGAGCGTTTTGTCCCAGGACGCGGAAAGGGCGCGGTCCTGGCCTAAAATGGCGACCTGGTAGACATTTTTGGAATGGCCTTCCAATACCTTGAGTGTCCCTCCCGTCGTGAGATCCCACAGCCTGAGAGTATTGTCCCAGGAAGCGGAGATCGCTCGGTTTTCACTTATGATGGCAACATGGTTGACCGGTTCAGAATGGCCTTCCAGCACCTTGAGTGTCTCTCCTGTCGTGAGATCCCATAGCCTGAGCATTTTGTCCCAGGACGCGGAAAGGGCGCGATCTTCGCCGATGATGGCAACATGGTTGACCGGTTCAGAATGGCCTTCCAGCACCTTGAGCGTCTCTCCTGTTGTGAGATCCCACAGCCTGAGAGTGTTGTCTTGAGACGCGGAGAGTGCGCGATGCTGGCTTACGACAGCAACATGGCCGACGCCCTTGGAATGGCCTTCCAGGATCTTGAGTGTCTCTCCTGTTGTGAGATCCCATAGCCTGAGAGTGTTGTCTTGAGACGCGGAGAGGGCGCGGTCTTCACCTATGATGGCAACATGGTTGACCCAGTGCGAATGACCTGCCAGGACTTTGAGCGTCTCTCCTGTTGTGAGATCCCATAGCCTGAGAGTGTTGTCTAGAGACGCGGAGAGGGCACGATCTTCGCCGATGACGTCAATATGGTTGACCCGTTCAGAATGGCCTTCCGTAGCCTTGAGTGTCTCTCCTGTTGTGAGATCCCACAGCCTGAGAGTTTTGTCCCCGGACGCGGAAAGGGCACGATCTTCGCCGATGACGTCAATATGGGTGATCAAACTGGTATGACCCTCTAACACCTTGAGCGTCTCTCCCGTTGTGAGATCCCACAGCCTCAGGGTGGCGTCATCAGACGCAGAGATGGCGCAGTTCTGACCGGCAGCGGCGACCTGAAAAACCGCATCGTAATGGCCTTCCAGCACCTTGAGTGTCTCCCCAGTTAAGAGATCCCATAGCCTGAGGGTTTTGTCATGGGACGCGGAAATAGCGCGGTCCTCACCTACAACGGCAACTTGGTTGACCCAATCGGAATGGCCTTCCAGGACCTTGAGTGTCCCCCCAGTTGAGAGATCCCATAGCCTGAGGGTTTTGTCATGGGACGCGGAGATAGCGCGGTCCTCACCTATGACGGCAACTTGGTTGACCCAATCGGAATGGCCTTCCAGCACCTTGAGCGTCTCTCCGGTTGTGAGATTCCATAGCCTGAGGGTTTTGTCATGGGACGCGGAGATGGCGCGGTCGTTTCCTAAGTCAGTAATTTGGGTGACTTTTGCGGAGTGGCCTTCCAGGGCTTTGAGTGTCTCTCCCGTCGTGAGATCCCACAGCCTGAGGGTGTTGTCATCAGACGCGGATAGGGCACGGTTTTGGCCGATGACGACGATGTGGTAGACTATTTTGGAAAAACTTTTCAGCACCTTGAGTGTCTTGCCTGTTGTGAGCTCCCAGAGCCTGATGGTGTTATCCCAAGACGCGGAGATAGCGCGGTCCTCGCCGATGACGGCAACTTGCTTGACCGCATAGGAATGGCCTTCCAGGACCTTGAGTGTCTCTCCTGTTGTGAGGTCCCACAGCTTGAGGGTTTTGTCATCAGACGCGGATAGGGCGCGGTCCTGGCCGATGACGGCAAAATGATTGACACAATCGGAGTCGCGGAACGTCTTGAGAACCGGCTTTCCCCGCTCTATTGAACCGGAAAGCAGAGTCAAGCGCTCTTCGCCTCTCAACAATGCCTCGATCGCAGCGATAGTTTCGGAACTCACCCCGTCATTCCGATCAAGCCGGGGGAGCAAGTTTTCAAGACCGTATTCGGGGAATGCCTGGAACACATCCGAGTACCGTTCCATGCAGGTTTTCAGCGCACACGCACTGGTGCGAAGTTTTTTCAGGCGCTCTGATCCAGATTCAAATATCATGGAGCGCCTGGTCATATATCGAGATTAGATTATGCACGCCGTCAAGGCGCAGTTTGAGCGCAATCCAGAGTGGATCATTGAGCAGCTCAAGTACTTCGGTTTCCCTTCCACTTTGTTTCAGGTGCAAGGGGCCATGAAGCCGCAGGTAGTTGTTTTCCCCTTGATCGTCGGGATCGTAAAATCGTGTGCCTTCCTTTTCGGACCACGCCGCGACCAAACTTTCGGCGATCTCAGAAATGTCACCGTCAAGACTTCGCACGAAATCAAGCTGAATGTCGTGCAGGTCGACAAATCCGGAATCATCTGCAATTCCCGATGCCTTTCGACGGTTGATCAGGCCAAGGTCACTCAGTCGATCCAGCGCCAGATCGATTTCCAGTTCGTCCTGTTTCAAAAAAGCTGAAAACAGTTCAATAACTGAAATCGGAACAGCTACATCTTCAGGAAATATCGTGAAACATTTCAGCAACAGTTGGTCTTCAGACGACAAAAACTCGTAGGAGGCGTTAACGATGCTGTAGATGGAGGTCTCTTGCGTCGGGTATTGATCGGAACGTCGGTATTCAGGGATATCAGCGATCAGGCTCTGAACATTCGATTTGCGAAATCGATCAAGAATGAGCGCCTGCCGGCTCGGATGTTTTTTGACCATTGAGGCGGCAATTACAATTGCCAGCGCATGGCACCCACAGTGGCGAAGGATGGCTTGCTGGATTTCATCAAGCGGCGTATCAGACCTAATACCAGAGCGATGGCGAAACAGAGCCTCAGCTTCTCCCTCATCAAGAAGATCCACGAGCTGCGTCTTGATGCCTTCGTGTTCAAAGCACGACGCCCGGCGGCTGGTAAACAATACGGAGCAGTTTGGTGCCTGTATGTTAAAGGCATCTACCGCAAATCGATCCCACACGTCGTCGATGATGAACAGTATCTGACGGTCAGACAAGGCTGCGCTTATGCGGGCGCATCTGTCAGTCAGACTGACTGAGCCGTCCGCTGAAACACCAAGAGCGGCTGCTAAATCGATCTGTAGCGCCGCCAGATCGTTTGATGTGCGATCTTGACCGATCGTAATTCCATAAATCCCGTCATGAAAATGCTGCCGGATAAGCTCATGGCGGGAAGCAAGGCTTGCTATGACCGACTTGCCGACGCCACCTATGCCGTGGAGACCAAGCAACCCCACCTGGCCGCTTTCCCTCACCAGATTACTCGTAAGCTGATCAAGCAACACTTCGCGTGTTTCGAGCACGGTAGGAAGAGGTATGGGATTGTTCAGCGGGCCAAGGGACGCGAACATGTTTCGGTCGAAGCCGAGCTCTTCCAGATAATCGAGTATGAGAAAACCTGGAATGAAAAAACCACTCCGGGCGTCACCCTGGTCTGTGCAGGATAAATAGCCCAAGAGCCGCTGCCCCGCTTTAAGGCCTGAAGGCTTGTCCAGAATTGGGCTGCCACTGAAACCTGGCCTAACACGTTGTTCAGATCCCGGACTATTGTCAGCCTGATACCAACTGTCACCAAGTGGCCCCGAGAGTCGAATCGTTGTCGTCACACCATCAGGGTGTTCTTTCGGAAACCCGAAGAAGTCGATATCTCCTCTATCGAAGTGCCGCCCAGGATAGATCGAAACACTTGTTTGGTCATCCGGATCAGACAACTTCAATATGGCCATGTCTTTTATGGACGTGCCATGAGGAGCAGTAAGCGGGCGCCAGGATCCATCAATGAGTTTTGCTATTTGGAGCGCAGATTCAGACCAGGGAATGCGGCGGCAGGTGAACTCATACTCGCCGGACGGGATTGCCGTTGTTTCCAATGCTCGACCCATGGCTGCGTTCAGAACATGGGCGCAGGTCAGAATGTGCCGGTCGTCAATCAGAATTCCGGAGCCGACCGGAATTCCATTGGAGTCCAGAATAGCGTGTTGAATCCACTTTGATGACATCTTTAACCTGAAGCCCCGCCCTTCCATGTCAGGGTTACTTTTATCGAAGCTTCACCAGTCCCTTTGACTATGACTAGATTGCCGGACGTCGTCAGTTTCGCAGCCATCTCGATTTTGAGTTCTTCTGCCATTCCAATCACACCATCCAAAGAATGTTGAGCAATTTCGAAAATGGCGCGAAACTGGTCGAAAGAGGATGCCAAAGTTCCTGCCATCTCGGAAACTGGACTTGCAGGAGCACGACCTTTTGGCTGTTCTTCCGCAATATCGTCAGCCTCTACAAGGATGAATTTGCCGTCTCCGACATCTAATTTTGCGATTTCACTCATTTTCTGGTTGGTCCTTTTTTGTAGACTGAGCACGAAGAAACAATACTTTCCCGGCGGCTGTTCCGGCGACCACAACGCTATTTGGGGCGGCTGTAGAAGCTAAAGCCGTCACAGTTTCATCTAATTGCAATGCGGACAGCAAAACCCCGTGGTTGGTGTTCCAAAGAACTAATTCTCCCTCATCGGACGCGGAAATGGCGCAGTCCTGATCGATGACGGCAACTTGGTTGGCACCACCGGAATGGCCTTCCTCGATTTTGAGGGCCCTTCCTGTGTTGAGATCCCACAACCTTAGGGTCTCATCTCGGGACGCGGAGAGGACGCGGTCCTGACTGATGACAGCAGCATGACTGACTAAATCGGAATGACCTTCCAGAACCTTGAGTGTCTCACCCGTGGTGAGATCCCATAGCCTCAGGGTATTGTCCCTTGAGGCTGAGATGGCGCGGTTCTGACCAACCATGGCTAGGTGGGTGATCGTGTCGGAATGTCCATCCAGTACCTTGAGTGTCTTTCCTGTGTCGAGATCCCATAGCCTAAGGGTTTTGTCATGGGACGCCGAGACAATACGGTCTTGGCCGATGACGACAGCTTGAGTGATTGCACTGGAATGACCATGCAGGATCCTAAGTGTCTTTCCTGTTGCGAGATCCCACAGCCTTAGGGTGTCATCCTTTGACGCCGAGATGGCGCGGTCCTGGCCGATGACGGAAACATGGTTGACCCGATCGGAATGTCCAACCAGGGTCTTTAGGGTCTTTCCTGTGGTGAGATCCCACAATCTGAGAGTGTTGTCCCGTGATGCCGAGATGGCGCGGTCCTGGCTGACAACGGCAACATGAGTTACTGCTCCAGAATGACTTTCAAGGACCTTGCGTGTTTTACCTGTTTTGAGATCCCATAGCCTAAGCGTCTTGTCATCGGATGCCGTGATAACGCTTTCCTGGCAGACAATGGCAATTGATGTAACCGCCCGGGTATGACCTTCCTGAACCTTATGTTTCTGACCTGTTTTGAGATCCCACAGCCTAAGAGTTTTGTCCTTTGAGGCTGAGATGGCACCATGCTTGCCGATGACGGCAAGATGCGTGATTTCACGGGAATGCCCCTGAAAGACCGTGATTTCTTTTCCGGTTTGGAGATTCCATAGCCTAAGAGTCTTGTCATCGGATGCCGAGATTACTCGGTCTTGGTCAATGACGTTGACACTTTTGATCGAAGTAGAATGTCCCTCAAAAACTTTGAGTGTCTCTCCTGTGTCGAGATCCCACAGCCTAAGGGTTCGGTCATTGGACGCGGAAACGGCGCGGTCGTGGCAGATTACAGCAACTCCCGCAATCGCGCTGGAATGGCCTTCCAGGATCTTTATTGTTTCTCCGGTATTGAGATCCCACAGCCTGAGTGTTTGATCTTCGGACGCGGAGATAGCTCGATCCTGGCCAATGAAGAAAACCTGCGAGATCGCGCGGGAATGACCTTTCAGAACTTTGAGAGTCTCGCCTGTTGTGAGATCCCATAGCCTAAGGGTTTGGTCATTTGACCCAGAGATGGCGCGGTTCTGGCCAATTACATCAACATGGTTGATCAAACCAAAATGCCCTTCCAGCACCTTGAGTGTCTCGCCTGTTGTGAGATTCCACAGCCTTAGGGATTTGTCATATGATGCCGACAGGGCGCGGTCCTTGCCGATGACAACAAGCCGAGTGACGGCACTGGAATGGCCTTCCAGAACCTTGAGTGTCTCGCCCGTCTTGAGATCCCAGATCCTGAGGGTTTTGTCTCTCGACGCGGTGAGGGCGCGGTCTTGGTCGATGATGGTAACGTGGATGACGTCATCGGTATGTCCTTCCAGGACCTTAAGTGTCTCTCCAGTGGCAAGATCCCAAAGTATTAGAGTGCTGTCCCTGGACGCGGAGATGGCGCGGTGCGGGCCAATAACGGCTACGTGATTGACCGTAGAGGAGTGGCCGCGGAACAGTTTTCGGCAGCTTGTAGATCGCGCAAGATCGCCGCGATTTACGTAGAGACCGGCCTCGTTGTCGCAGGCTTCTCTGCACCGCGCGGCAAACTCATTACTATTTTTGTCACCCGTAGGAAGGCGTCCCCAGACTTGGGTGGCGAGTTGGGTGCCGCCTGTCGATTCGAAGATGTCTGAATACCTGGAAAAGAAGTCGCGGAGCATCTTTGCAGTTATTTTTTTCTGTGCTTTGGATCCATTGATTGATTGAGACATTGTCTGCCTGCTAAGTCGAAGAAAAAACCGATGACAATATTTTAGCCCGTAATGCGGAAGAACCATTAAAGATAGTTGTTTGGATAAATACAACTCATTAGGCATGGGTTGGCAAGAGAGCAACAGGCTGAATTACAACCAGAAACGAAGAGAAGGCCGGTTTCCTGACAATTGTAACGGAATGAAAAAGCACGCATTGCATCAATTTCTGAATTGTTGACATTTTTGACGTTCAATTGTACCCAGCTACGTACCCATCTGAGGAATCGCCTCGATGTAAAATCAATTACTTACGGAGAAAATGGGAGAGAGTCCCTTCCTCTCCGCCACCCTTTCTTTCAAGAAGCTGAAAAGTATAGAGAAGTCGGTGCGTCTGACTTTCTGCCCGTAACTTCGCCCATCATTCGGAAACAAGCATCTCGAATGGCGTCAAATTGGCCGCGCTTATGCACGATGACGGAAGCGATATGACGATACGATTGGATGAAGGTAGCCACATCGTCATACAAGGCTTTCGCGTTTCAGACCTGAATGAAAGCCAGCTCATATTCACCTGGCCGCAACGTCTTTGCACTTGCCGATGCCATCCGATGTGAGAAGGGAGCGAGCAAAAACCTGTCTCAAATCCCGGCACCTTCCTGTAAAGCCGTCATTGGCTGCACGCAGCCAGACGACAGAAAACGTTGGAAATGTTCGGATTGTGCGTGACCTGTAACTGGTCAATTGAGCGCATGGAAGCGCGCATTCACTATCTGACGAGTTCCAGAGACTTTCGATAAATGATCTCGTCCCATTGTGTTTTGCGTCTCTCAATATCTGCTGCGAAATCGGAAATAGGAAACTCGCCTCGATTTTCGCTTACATTGGCCTTCAACCCGAAATATGGCGCGATCGACAGGCGACGACACAAGATGTTCATGTCCTCATAAAAATTGTTCTGAAATCCCACGAAGTCCATCTCCGCAAGTTCCGAGATTGCTTTATCGGTCCATTCACGCCACCCGGATTCTGTTTCCACCGTTTCAAGCAAATCACCTCCGAGGTGTCGAACCATGGCATTGTCCGTCAGCGCAACCATGCTCCGCGTCTCGATCCGCAGGAAATCTTCGTACGAATAGTCCGTCCAGCTTCCCGGCAGGTCCATCCATCGCCATCCTTGTTCACTCACGAAGTAACGATAAGCGCTACGCAAACGTTCCTTCGGTGCCCTTAAGAAAGTGAACACGAAATCGTCCGGTTTTCTGCCGATTTCGCTCAGGGTCGGCGTATCAAAATGTCCGGAAATAAATTTTGATTTTTTCGCTTCAGATATGGCGGCGTCGATTCTTGCGTGATGGTATTCGGTGTGGACAATCGTGTGCCTTTTTCGCTTCAGGAACTTGTCCAGTTTTCCCAATGGCACCTTACCCCTTATGTGTTTGAACACGGTGCTGCCGGCACATTTGGGGATGTGAAAATAAATGATCCTGGGCCCAATGGAAATTGGAAGCATAAGTCACAGAAGTCCGATGTTTCGCATATTTTGCGCCTGAGACGCACGCTCTGATTGAGATCTGTGTGACAATATTTGCGTCTGCGAAACACGGTTATGCGCACAGCGAAAACTCTGCTCCGCAAGATCATGTGCGTTTCAGTCGGCCATGAGTTGGAACGAAAGCGCCCGTGACCCCGGGTCCGCGACCGCGTCGTCCGGCACCCGGGCATCGCACCGGTTTGGTTGCCAACAGGACGTGGAATGTTGTGATGCCGGCGTTGGCCGGGGGCTGTTTTGCGGGAAACCAGTTTGACGCCAGTTTCAGATTGGGCGTCTTGCTGAAGGCTCTGCCCACGTCACGAAAATCGGTGGGTGCCAGAGCGGGTTTTCCCGTGTCAGAAACGGTCGAGGTTCTTTGCCTCCTTGAGAAAGCTACCGAGCCTTGCGGCGGCTTGCGTGAACCGCGATAGTCTCCTGGCACAGACCAGGGGAGGCGAGATGTCCGACGAACAGGAATTCCAGTCAGTGTTCGACGCCTATGTCGGCTGCTATCGTTCCGCAGATGCTGCCGGATGTGCGGCCCTGTTTTCACACGACGCGGAACTTTTCTCCCCCTATGGTCCACCGGCGGTCGGGCGGGCGGCGATCGAAGCTGCGCATCTGGAGTGGTTTGACGAGGACGCCGTCAACAAGAAGATCGAGGTGAGGGGAGCCGGCAGGTCGGGCGACCTTGGCTGGTGTCTTGCCCTCTACAGCGAAGGGGACGAAGGCCAGGGCACGTCCTTGAATGTGCTGCAGCGCCAGGCCGGCGGAAACTGGTTGATCCTGCGCTGCAGTCTGAATGAAATCCCGGTTGCGGGGCCGACTGCGTCCTGAACGCGAAACGTCAAGTGCGGAACAAACCGATGAAACTGATCTGCCGTCTTTCGACACTCGCCGGCCTGGTGGCCATGGTGGTCGCAGGCTCCCTCCCGGTAATGGCATCGCCGGAAGAAGCGTTTGACCATGTCGTTTCGGTCCTTCCCGTATGGCCTGGCAAGCCGCAGGGCGGAGCCGGTACGCGCCCCGGGGCCGCGCCTGAAGGCAGTGGCGTGGTCATCCGGCCGGACGTGATCGCGACCGCCTTTCATGTCGTTGAACCGGCAGAGCGTATCGATGTACGCCTGTCCGACGGCCGGATACTGCCGGCGCGGCTCATCGCCGGCGACGCGGCGAGTGACATCGCGCTTCTGAGCGTGGACGCCGGCCTCGCGCCGATCGAATTCGGTCCGAACCCCGGCCTGGCGCAGCCTGCCTGCGCGATCGGCAACGCGTTCGGTCTCGGGCTCTCGATCACATGCGGTGTCGTTTCGGCAAAGGCGGTGACCAATGCGGGCTTCAACGCCGTGGAGGACTTCATTCAGACGGATGCAGCGATCAATCCGGGAGCCTCGGGCGGTGCCTTGATCGATCCGGACGGGCGGCTGATTGGTCTCGTGTCCGCCATTTTCGCCTCCGGAGCGGACGCGAATATCGGTGTCAATTTTGCCGTTTCCAACGCGTTGCTCCTTCGTGTGACGGATGCACTGCTTTCGTCGGGATCGGTTGACTACGTGAAGGCGGGATGGCGTCTCGGACTTGCCGACCGTGCCCGGCTGGCCGCGGTCGCGGCGCCGGAAGTGCAGTTAGTCCAGCCGGGCGGGGCTGCGGCCTCGGCGGGCATCGAGGCCGGCGATCTCATCCTGCAGATCGGTGAGCGGCATACACGCACGCCCCGGGACGCCGTTACCGCTTTGGCGCTGCTTCCCGCTGATACTTTGAGCGTTCCTGTGGTTCTGCAGAGGAGAGGGGGCCGGCTCACCGTCAGTCTGTCGTTCGGCGCCAAGCCGGACGCTGACATGTCTATTTCCGATGCGCCCGATCCGGAGTGTCCGCATCCAGAGCCCGTCTGCCGGCAGCGCCAGGCCGTTTTCCCCGTCTCTTCCTTCGATCCGGTCGCGAGCGCGACACGGATTGCAAGTGACCTTCTTGTCACCAACAGGCATGTGGTCGGGGACCGGCAGGAGGCGACGGTCCACACGCCTTCTGGCCCCAGGACGGCGAACGTCGTGCCCTCTGCCTATGGCGGCGATCTCGTTTTGCTGAAGGTGGAGGGTTTGCCCGGCGATGGCGCGGTGCTTGAACCCGCCGCAATTGGGGCCGAGGCGGATCTTTTTTATGCGGTCGGTGCGGATGTCGCGCGCCGCGAGATCCGGGTGTTCGAACCGGGTGAGCTGATCATGCTCCCTGCGGAAGGGGCGGAGCTCGGGCGCTTGCACGTGAGGGCGCACATGCAGCCCGGTGTGAGTGGCGGCGCTCTTGTGGATGAAGACGGGCGCCTGAGGGGGATCGCCGTCGGCGGGGGCGAAGGACGCTTCGAAGCGATCCCGGTTTCTGCTGTCGAAGAGCTGTTGAGGCAGCGCGATGATCCCGAGGCGGAGCGGATTACCAGACGGCTCGGGATCAACTTCGCCGCTTGTGACGCGGCGATCGCGGGCACGGAAGACGCTCAAAGCGCCAGTGAACAGGCGGATCAACTGCCGCAAGCCTGCGCGCGGTCTTCAAATCATGGCCAACTTCTGGAAGCCGGGCGCTTGCTGGCCCAGTCCGGTGAGTTCGACGCGGCGGCGGCACTGCACCGGCAGGCGGTCGAACAGGTGCCCAACTCGATCAATTCAAGAGTGTCCCTGCTTGTTTCCCTGCAACTGGGCGCACGGTTTGAAGAGATGACAGAACATGCCCGGTGGTTGATGGAGGCCGCGCCTGACGATCCGCAAGCGCTGCGTTTTGCCATCCAGTCCGGTGTCTGGGGCGGTGATCCTGCACTTGCCGAGGCGGGATACCAGGCCCTCCTGAAGGCGGATCCCCGGCAGGCGCAGGCCGCAAGGCGTTTCATTGATGCCGCGCCGCCCAGACCGGAGCGCCGCTGACGGGTCAGTCAGCTTCTGGGTCGGGAATCCACCCGGATGACACGAGCCTGTCTTTCTGGAACGGTGAGGGGACCGCACGTTCGAGGATCCTGGCTTTCAACTGCAACGCCGTCAGATCCGGATCCTCTGCCAGCAGACGGGCGGCGAGGGCAGCGAGACGCGGCACGGCATAGCTGGAGCCGGAAGCAACGCCTGATGCACCGCGAAAATCTGTTACGTCCATGTTTTCTGCAGGCAGCATCAGGTCGACGCTCTTGGCACCCCAGTTGGACCCGCGCGCCAGGCGCCCGAACGCGTCTGCCGACGTCACCGTGAGTATGTTGTCGAGGTCGAGGCCTGCCGGATAGACAGGATCGGCGTCTATGTCGCGTCCGTCATTTCCCGCAGACACGATCGCCAGGATATCCTGGTCCTTGAGCGCTGCGGCAAAAGCCTCCCAATCGGCCGGTTTCCGGCTGCCAAGCGGCATCGCCAGGATCTTGATATCGTTTTTGAGAGCATGCTTCACAAGCTCTTCCATTCGGCTCATGTCGGGTCTCGGATAGCGATAGGGAACAAGAGCTGCGCCGGGGGCTTCGCGGGCAATGATCGACGCGACTGCAGTTCCGTGACGGATCGGCAGAAAAGCCCCGCGTGACGTGTCGCCGTCATAAGGAAAGGGATCCAGATCCCAGAAATCATATCCAAACGGTACACCGTCCGGGTCGCGCGCAAGCCGGTCTCGGAAGAGGGGCAGATCGTAGGCCAGACCTGAATCCACCAGCCCGATGCGCACACCGCCGGCATCTTGACCGGACGGCCATGGCGCCTGCAGCGTTTCCGTCCATCGCAGAGTCTGGAGGTCTCCATCGAGTTGATCGAGGAAAATCCAGGGATCGTCGCCGTCGCGGATTTCACGTGCCGAGCGCACCGTGCAACTGCCATCGGCGATTGCCAGGAAGCGCGGCCTGAGTGTCTGACCGGTCTGCACCGCCACCGACGCGCGGAACTGCCGCAGGACGCCGTTCGCAAGGCGCGATTCAAGAACGAGTTCGTCGCCGCCCGGCAGCGCGAAGCGCATGGTCACCCGAGCCGGGTTCTCCGGCGATGGTTGGCGCACCTCTTCCAGCAACCAGCTGCCGGGCAGCGCGTTTTGAATGTCAAACCCGGGCATGTCCGGATTGGCGCAGGCGTGTTCGATAGCGAGGGTAATCCAGTCGCGCACCTGTGTCCGGGAGGCCGCGAGGACGGGAGAGGGGGCTGACAGCGCGAGGCAGCAAACAAGCAGCAGCAAAACGCCTTGGAAAGCGCGACCGCGCAGCGGCAACAATGCTATGACCGCGATCATGAAGCATCGTGAATTCGACAAAATAGGCACGCGGTCCGAAAGCTCCCGGCCTGTCGCGTTGGTGAGAAACATGCTGACTTAATCTAGGGTGGTGCAGGCTCCTGGTCCACGTAGCAATGCGGCAGAGATTGGCAATTTCCGGTCCTTGAGCCATGCTGGAGAAAGTTGGTTTCGCCGGAAAAGCTCCCGCCACAAGAGGGGCAAGTGAGGTTTTGTTTGCCGCTTTGGGGAGGGGAGATCATCTGGAATTCTGCGCTTGACGGCACGTCGCACGCTTCCACACGAAAAAGCGGGCTGGGATAACCAGCCCGCTTCTGTTTTCGGCCACCTGAATCTACACCCAGGTGGATTGGCTTAGCTGACCAAGCTCAAACGCTCCCTTATGCGCCGCGACGCTTCCTGGCTGCGAGACCAAGGCCGGCGGCACCCACGAGCAGCAGTCCGAGTGGTGCTGGTAGCGGAACTGCTTGCACCTTGATCGACTCCAGATATCCGGTGAAACCTGTCGAGGACAAGGAGATCGAAGTGACACCACAGAACCCGGCATAGGAAGAACAAAGGTCACCTTGACCCGCGCCTTCGCTTCCGACCCCGTCAAAAAGGTCTGCCGTGGACGACAGGGGACCAAACGTAAAGCCGCCTGTTGCCGCGTCCGTATGTCCGTCGTTGAGCGTGAAGCCCAAAATATCGACGGCTCTGGAGAATGTCAGCGTCAGTATTTCGCCGATACCGAGGTTGTCACCGTTCGGAGACCCCAGCACACCGAGACCACCATCTGCGGGGTGGTCTTGACGGACGACACGATCGGAGCCGCCTGATGAGCCGGTTGCAGTTACTGTCAGACTACCCTCGGTGAAGATGATGCCGACAGGATTGCCGCCACCGTCTTTGCCATCGACGTCTGCTGGCAATCCGTCGAACACAAAGTTCCACATGTTGCCACCAGACGTGTGAAAATCGTCAAACCCGGCTACCGGAGCTGCATGAGCAACGCCGGAGGCGCAGGCAAGTGCGATTGCGCCAACCAGTAGTTTTTTCATCATACGCTTCCTTTGCTGTTAAGCACACAGTGATTGAAACAAGGCAAACGCCCTTTGGCGCTGCTGAAGTATGCAATTCCAGGCATTGTTCATTTTTTGGTTTTAGCCTTGCACCTTGAACTTTGATTTCAAAACCTAAGGCTTGCATCAAACATCGAAGCGCCTTTTTAAGATCCGCCTGAATGGATCTCTGCAACCTAGTCTGCAACCCGCCGCAAACGAGGTCAAGAAAATTAGTGTAATTTTTTATAAATTTTGACAAAAAATTAAGTTAAAATCCAAAAAAACAAAAAATAGATGCGCAAAACAAAATTCACTGAGATGCAACCTGGGTAGCGAGGGTGTGAATTTCTAGTTGTATTAAGCGACAGTCAAGGAAATCTCAGATATTTTGTTTAAGTCGGGCAAGTTATGGGTGTAAAGATGCGATTTATGGCAATCGTGTAAGCAGGTTTTGGAAATTTAATCTTGCCAAAAGTTATTTCAGGTGTTGTCAGATTACGACCTTTTCACTCTCCCTTTCACTCATTTCAAACTCATCCAGAATATTCCGGTGACGCTTTCAATACCCGGCTTCAGTATCCTTTGCCGCCAAAGAATTCCTGAACCACTGTGTTCACGATAATCTTCACGTCCAGAAAAATTGACCGCACTTCGATATATTTAAGATCGTAATAGAGACGCATGGACGCTGCGTGAGCGGTTTTTGTCTCTCCTCGAAAACCATTGACTTGAGCCAGACCGGTGATTCCCGGTTTTACGCGATGGCGGGTCTGGTAGCGCGGATCGAACTGCTCGTAGGGGACGCCATTGGCAAGCATCCCGGGTACGTGAGGGCGTGGCCCCACAAGCGACATCTCGCCCTTGATAACATTCAGCAATTGCGGCAGTTCGTCGAAATTGCTCTTGCGCAGGAAGCGCCCGATCGGAGTGATCCTCGGATCGTCTTTGACGGTCTGCCGGACTCCCGATTGATCGCACTGATCAATATACATCGACCTGAACTTGTAGGCCTTGAACGTCTTTCCATCGAGACCATGACGGTCCTGTTTGAAAAGGACAGGCCCCTTGCTCGTCACCTTGATCACAGCCGCGAGGATGACGAAAAGTGGCGTTAAGAGCAAAAGCCCGCTTACTGCACCGAAAAGGTCCAGTCCGCGCTTCAAGGAGCTGGAAGTCTGAGAAGATTCAGCGGGATCATTCGCATGACCCAAATCCGTATTATGAAATCCATAAACATTGTCAGTCATTCTCAAAACTCATACTTTTTATTGCAAATGCTCGCTAAAAACGCGCGCATCAGGCATTGTCTGAAAGCTGCCCACCACTAAAAAAAAACGTGGTACCCATAAATTTAGTTAATTGAACGTTAATCGATTGCTCTGCGCGATGCAACTTCAATTTTGCTACTGGTTGAGCAGGAAACTAAATTTTGCGCGATTAATCAGAGAGCTAGAGCGCATCATCATTTGACATTGAAAGAAATTCCGAGGCGCTGTTACTTCTGATTTAAGGATCATCGCTTCATGAACGGGCTGCTTAAATCTCAGCCGGTTCGATGAACGCGTAACGCATTCCACTGGCCAACAGGGGAATTTGTCAGCCGCATACAGGGATCACGAAGCAAGTACTTGCCCGGCACCATCTTTGACAGTCGAGTGTTGTTCGGTGATCGGAATATTGCGGGCAGACACAGCCTGACCGTTGCGATTTGCGCGACGCAACAATCCCGCGCCAACTGCGATGGAATGCGAAATCAGGCTTTGGAAGCAAGGCCTGTCAAAGCAATTAGATCGGATTTTCTTCAAATTTACCAAAAACCCAAAGGGCCAAAGAAAGCTTGTGTTTTCTTTTGTCGATATGGCTATAGTCGCCGCGACGAAGGTCGATTGAAGGGCTGGCTCAAACCGGTCGCGCGGCTTGCCATATCCGATCTGGTTGACCCCGTTAGAATTGAGCGTCTCCAGGAGCATGCATTGAGCATTGGTATTTGCTCCGAAAAGTCTGTTTTGAGGTTGAAATGATTGTCGAAAAAACCGGACTGTCCGGTGTTTTGTTGATTACACCCAAGCGGTTTGGTGACGACCGCGGTTTTTTTTCCGAAAGCTGGAGTAAACGCGCGTTTGCAGACACGGGTATCAATATCGAATTCGTACAGGACAACCATTCCCTCAGCGCTACAACAGGAACTGTGAGGGGGCTTCATTTTCAAGCCCCGCCCCATGCGCAGGCAAAACTCGTCAGGTGCGGACGTGGCCGGATTTTCGATGTCGCGGTCGACATCCGCCGAGGCTCGCCAACCTACGGAAACTGGTTTGGAACGGAACTCAGTTTCAAAAACGGCAGGCAATTGTTCGTACCGGCCGGGTTCCTGCACGGGTTCATGACACTCGAACCGGACAGCGAGATCGTGTACAAGTGCTCCGACTTTTATGCGCCTGACTGCGACGGCGCTGTCCGTTGGGACAGTTGCGGGATTGACTGGCCGCTGGCAGACATCGAACCGGTTCTGTCCGAAAAGGACGCCGCAGCGCCAGCGCTTGCTGCATTTGAAACACCATTTGAATATTGAGGGATTGGATGAAGATTCTTGTTACGGGCGGAGCGGGCTTCATTGGCTCGGCTGTAATCCGGCTTGCCGTCCAGCGCGGTCTGAGCGTCGTCAACCTGGACGCCCTTACCTACGCTGCGTGTCTCGACAATGTCGCCTCTGTTGCCGACAGCCCTCTTTATGCCTTCGAACAGGCCGATATTCGCGACAGGCAGGCCCTGAGGCGGATCTTCGCCGAGCACCGTCCCGACGCGGTCATGCACCTTGCCGCCGAGAGCCACGTGGACAGGTCCATCGACGGTCCTTCCGACTTCATCGAAACCAATATCACCGGCACCTTCAACATGCTTGAGGCATCGCGGACATATTGGCAGGAGGCCGGTAAACCAGAATCGTTCCGGTTCCACCAGATTTCGACCGATGAAGTCTTCGGCTCGCTTGGCGAGACAGGTCTGTTCACCGAGACAACGGCCTATGATCCGCGCAGTCCTTATTCGGCGTCGAAGGCGGCGTCTGATCACCTCGTGCGGGCATGGCACGAAACCTACGGGCTTCCGATCGTCCTGACCAATTGCTCGAACAACTACGGTCCGTAACACTTCCCCGAAAAACTCATCCCCGTTGTCATTCTCAACGCGCTCGCCGGCAAGCCGATCCCCGTCTACGGCAAGGGCGAAAACGTGCGCGACTGGCTCTACGTCGAGGATCACGCCGATGCGCTTCTCCTCGTCCTGCAGAAGGGTGCTCCCGGCCGCAGCTACAATGTTGGCGGTGAAAACGAACGCAGGAATATCGATCTCGTAAGAACCATCTGCAGCCTGCTCGATCAAAAACGTCCGAGGTCGCAAGGCTCTTATTCCGAACTGATAACCTTTGTGACTGACAGACCCGGTCACGATATGCGCTATGCGATCGACCCGGCCCGCATTCGCGAAGAACTCGGCTGGAAACCAAGTGTCAATGTCGAGGAGGGGCTGGAAAAAACCGTGCAGTGGTATCTCGACAACGAAAGCTGGTGGCGTGCCTTGCAGGACCGCAAGGGTGTCGGCGAACGGCTCGGTGTCGCCGCAGGTGCCAGGGCATGATGCTTGTTTTTGGTTCCTCCGGGCAGGTGGCAACCGAACTCCGGGAAAGATTGCCTGACGCCGTCTTTCTCGGACGGGAGGAGGCGGATCTGTCGGTGCACACGAATATTGGTGGGATCATCGAGGAAATAGGCCCGGCGGCGATTATCAACGCGGCGGCCTATACGGCGGTAGACAAAGCCGAAGAAGAAGAAGCTCTGGCGCTGAAGCTGAATGCGCAGGCGCCCGCCGAGATGGCGAAGGCAGCAGCCAGGCTGAGCATCCCGCTGGTTCACATTTCGACCGACTATGTGTTCGACGGCAGTGGTGAAACGGCGTTTGCACCTGATGCGGGAACCGCACCACTCGGAGCCTATGGACGCACCAAGCTGAAAGGCGAGCAGGCAATCGTGGCCGCAGCGCCGGTCTATGCCATCCTGCGCACCAGCTGGGTGTTTTCTGCCCATGGCGCGAATTTCCTGAAGACAATGCTGCGTCTTTCGGAAACACGGGATCATCTGACGATCGTTGCCGATCAGATTGGAGGTCCGACACCGGCATCTGCAATCGCGGAAGCCTGTGTCAAAATTGCCCGATCCCTGGCAGCGGACCCTTCGAAAGCCGGAACCTACCATTTTTCCGGTGTGCCGGAGGTAAGCTGGGCAGACTTTGCGCGCGAGATCTTCAGGCAGGCGGGCCGATCGGTCGCCGTCGAGGATATTCCAACATCAGCCTATCCGACACCGGCGAAACGGCCTCTCAACTCGCGTCTGGACTGCAGGTCACTGGCCGCATTCGAACTGAACCGCCCTGACTGGAAAGACGGCGTGGCAGACACTTTGGCAAAACTGGGTGTGACTTCATGACAAATCGCAAGGGCATTATCCTCGCTGGAGGATCCGGCACACGGCTTTTCCCTCTGACAATGGCCGTCTCGAAACAGCTGATGCCGATCTACGACAAGCCGATGATCTATTATCCGCTGTCTGTTCTGATGCTGACCGGGATCCGTGAAGTTGCGATCATCACGACGCCCGAGGACCAGCCGCAATTCAGACGCCTTCTCCGGGACGGCAGCCAGTGGGGCATGCGCTTCGAATACATCGTCCAGCCATCGCCGGATGGACTGGCGCAGGCCTATATCCTCGCCGAGGACTTCCTGGACGGTGCGCCGTCCACAATGGTGCTTGGAGACAATATCTTCTTCGGTCACGGACTTCCCGAGGTTCTCGGTGCCGCCGACGCCCGTGAACGGGGAGGAACTGTTTTCGGCTACCATGTAGCGGACCCGGAGCGTTATGGTGTCGTGAAGTTCGATGACGCCGGTCTGGCCGAAGAGATCATTGAAAAACCGGCGGTGCCTCCGTCCAATTATGCAGTCACCGGTCTCTATTTTCTGGATGGCGACGCACCGCGCAGGGCGCATGAAGTGAAGCCATCGCCGCGCGGCGAGCTGGAAATCGTCACGTTGCTGGAAATGTATCTGCGGGAAGGGGCCTTGAACGTCGAACGCATGGGCCGCGGCTTTGCATGGCTCGACACCGGCACGCACGAGTCATTGCTGGATGCGGGAAATTTCGTCAGAACACTCTCCGTGAGGCAGGGCATGCAATCGGGCTGTCCGGAGGAGATCTCCTATGCGAACGGATGGATCGACCGGAACAGGTTGCTCGAACATGCGGAAATCTTCGGACAAACAGCTTATGGAAAGTATCTCCAGAACCTGGACTAAGCGGCGCAAATGGGCAATTGCGGCAAGCTTGATGATTGCCATTGGATCCGCTGGGATTTTCGCGGTTCAAGGGACGCTCTCGTCATACAAGGAGAGAAAGCTTAAGACCGCATTTCCTGACACTGCATCCCCGGTGGAAAAGAGCAAAGGTCTGATCAAACCCAACGCCGGTCAGGACCTGGCGATATTTCTGGGAGACTCGCGAGTAGCGCGATGGAAACCCTTGCCGGTCTTGCCAGGCGCCACCATCGCGACCAGTGGTCGCGGCGGCGACACGATACAGCAGATTGGCCTCCGGTTTGAGCAAGATGTAAAGGTACATGAACCAGCGCTCGTTGTGATCCAGGCCGGAATTAACGACCTTGTTGTTGCAAGCTTGTTTCCCGAAAGGTCGACGGAGATCATCGATAACTTCAAATCCAGACTCTTAGAAATTGTTCAGGAACTGGAAGCGAATGGAACAAAACTCATAGTGATGACGATTGTCAGACCGTCCAAACCGTCTTTCTTACGAAGGGTCGTATGGTCGGATGCGATCTTTGATCATCTCGATGATGCAAATGCCTTTGTAAAAAGTCTCGCGCGCTTCAACCATGTAACGGTTTTCGACGCAGACGCGTTGTTGTCGAGCGGAAATGAGACGCTTCCCGCGAAATTTGCAAAAGATACCCTGCATTTTGAACCGGAAGCCTACGAGCTCTTAAACAGTCATTTAGAGAAACTTTTGCCAAGCGGCAAAGACTAGGTGTGCCATGAAGTACCCAATACACAAGGTAAGAAACAACCTTTATCATTATCGAACTCTGCTGCTCAGTATGCTTTACCGCAATCTGTACGGCATGAAGATCGGCAGCAACACGCGTATTTCGGTGCACGCCAAGTTGGATAAAACCAATCCAAAGGGAATAAACATAGGATCGCATACGCAGATCACTTTTGGTGTTGCGGTACTCACACATGATTTCGTCAATCGCCTGCATTTGGATACTTACATAGGGGACTACACTTTCATTGGAGCGAACTCGGTGATTTTGCCCGGTGTGCGCGTGGGAAATCACTGCATTGTCGGAACAGGCAGCATCGTTACCAAGGACATTCCGGATCATAGTGTGGCAGTTGGCAATCCTGCTCGGGTCGTAAAGACCGGGATACAGACAGGAGAATACGGTGTTCTCATTTCGCCTGATCAACAGGCGAACTCTCGATCAACAGAGGAAAAGCAAGACGATTTCAATGAGAACGAGTGACGTTTCTACTGCCAATTCAGCGTATCTATCTGAAATTTTAAGCTTTTGAATTCAAGTTTTCGAACAAGTCTAAATGGGGTTCCTTATGTCTGAAAATCACCAGCCCAAAGCGTTTGAAGACGAATTGGTTAGCGTAATTATCCCGACTTATAATCGTGCGCATTGCATCGAAAGGGCCATGCGCAGTGTGCTCGCTCAGACCTACAAGAACCTCGAGTTGATCATCGTTGACGACTGCTCGACTGACAATACCGGTGAAATTGTGCGCCGATGGCAACAAGATGATGCGCGTATCGTCTACGTTCCGCAAGAACACAATCAGGGCGCTTCTGCGGCCAGAAATGCCGGCCTTGAGAAGGCACAAGGCAGCCTGATAGCTTTCCAGGATAGTGATGACGAATGGTTGCTCGACAAGCTCGAGCGTCAAGTGCGCGAGTTGAAGAACAGCGGCACCGAATATGGCGCGACTTTTGGCTCCAAGTTGATCTACGGTCACGACCTGAATTACCGCTATGGCGATGGCCATGTCGCCATCGCACCGGAAACCCATCGCACGGTTGTGAGCGGCGACCTTAGCAAGGACATGCTAGACGGTAACCTGATAAGTCCGCAGACCTTGCTCATTCGGCGAAATGAAGCGCAGAAAATCGGGTTCTTCGACGTCCGCTTACCTTGCAACAATGATTGGGAATACATGATCAGGTTGTCCCAGGTGACGTCGATACTCTTCACTCCGGAACCTGTTGTCGTCGCGTACATCCAATCTGACAGTATCCATCGCAAATTGCGTAGCAAGGCGATTTCTTTTCTGGTGATATTGAAGAAGCATAAAAAGTCTTTCGAACGCTATCCCTCAATCTATGCCGCTCGCCTGTTCAGTGCGGGCCGGTACTTGCATAAATGTGGAAAGTACAAAGCGGCATCAATCTGCATGCGTCGCGCGATTCTGGCGCATCCCAAGGCACCTAAACCAGTGGTCGGATATCTACAAAGCATGGTCTTTTCCGTGTTGCACCGGTCGAGGACATCTGCCGAACCGGTGGAAAAGTAGACGATGGCACATGATCGCATGGAACCGTCTGTTGCGTCGCAAAGCGGTGACGCTTCCGACGGAAGAGACGTCCCAAATCGCGGTGGATTGCGCAAAGACTTGTCGGTCGGCACGCTCATATTCGCAGCTTCAGGTTTTTTTCTGAAGATCGTGGGCATAATCGCGCTCGCGATCCTGGGCCGGGTCCTGACGCCGGCGGACCTGGCAATCGGTGCGTATTGTCTGTTCGCCACCGGATTGTTTGCAGCAATCATCATTCGTCCGTTCGACATAGGACTCATCCGCCTTCAAGACGTTACCGACGGGCATCTTTCCACCGTGTTCACCATGCGGGTGATTTTTGGCGCATTTTGTGCGATTGTTCTCTACTTACTTGCAGAACCGGTGGCGGCTTGGACCAAAGCGAATGAACTCGCCAGCGTTTTGAAGGTGATTTCTCTTTGTCCGCTGGTGAACGGTTTTTTCAATCCAGCCTACGTGCTCTACGCAAAGAAGTTGCGTTTTGGGCCAGAAGCCCTGCAAGACATTGTTCCAAGGCTAACGTTTAATGCTGTTGCGATCTCCCTGGCGATATACTGGCAATCATACTGGGCGCTTGTCGCCGGTTATGTGCTTTCTGAGCTTTCGCGCTCGCTGATCAGCTACATACGTACGCCTGCAGTTTCCAGGCTGGAGTTTTCCGAATGGCGCTACTTCTACAAGCTGACCAGGTGGATAATCGCGGTCAACTTGATTGGATACGTAAACAGACGCGTGGACCAGATACTGATCGCTCCTGGGTTGGGGTTGACCACTGCAGGTCTCTATCGCGTGGGGAGGGATCTTTCAGAACTGTCGACCGTCCATCTTGTGCGGCCTATCAACCGCGTTATTTTTCCTGGCCTAGCCTCGATCAGCAACGATCCGGAAAAGCTGGCTTCGGCATATTTGAAGCTGCAGGTCATGACACTGGGGATCGTGACGCCGGTCGGCGTTTTCTTGTCCGTGGGGGCAAGCGACCTGTTGCGCGTCGTGATGGGTCCCCAATGGTTGGATGCCGCCACAGTGGTGACGTTCCTGGCCCCGATTTGGGCGATCATGACGATCAATGCGGGCATCAAAGCGCTCGTATTCATTGAAAACGAAACCTGGAAACTGTTCACGCGGGATCTGATTGCCCTGTCGATCACTTTGCCAGCGATACTTGTGGGGATACACTTGGGTGGTTTCTTGGGTGTGATCTTGGCAAGTTTGTTTGCCAACTGCGCATATATTTTCATGACGCTGATGATCGCGGCCCGAAGCACGGGGACGTCGCTGTTCTCTCCGTTCATCCGTGCGTGGCGGTATCTCTTGTCATCGGTGCTGATGGCCGCAGGGTTGGTCCTGTTCAAGAGCCAGGTCCCTGAGACGACGGCAGAGACCCCGTTCCTTCATTCTTGCATAATGATTGCCTGCTATCTGTTGACCGGTGGAGCGATCTATACCTGCACGAGCCTTTTGACGTGGTTCGCAACGGGAAAACCTGATGGATTGGAAAGACACCTGATCTCGCTCATACGCATGGCACCCAAAAAATTCACTAAGCAAGGCGAAGGTAACTAGATCAATGAAAACGAAGGTGTTTTGTGTTGGTTTCCAGAAGACCGGAACCACATCCATGGAAACCGCACTGGGAATTCTGGGTTACCGGGTCACAAGCATTTTTGGCAAGACGACCCCGATAGAAACCTTGAGGTCAACTTACGTCGAAGAAGGTCTGAAGATCGCGACCGAATATGATGCCGTGCAGGACATGCCGTGGCCACTTTTGTTTCGCGAACTCGATAAAGCGTTCCCGGGTTCGAAGTTCCTTCTGACACTTCGTGATGAGGACAGCTGGTGGGCGAGCATCCTCGGGCACTTTGGAAACAATCCGGCGATCCTTCAACAGCTCACCTATGGCGAAGATGCCGGTGCGCCCTTTGGAAACGAAGATCACTATCGATCTGTTTATCGGAACCACAATCAAGCCGTTCTGGACTACTTCAAGGACAGACCTGACGACCTGTTGGTGATGAACTTTTCCAAACCGGTTGATTGGGACAATTTGTGTTCGTTTCTGGGGTGTGATGTTCCGGACCAACCATTTCCGACGTCCAATCAACCGAAACAGTCACCGGGAATCAGGCGCAACCTGCGCAGAATGTACATCCGCAATCTGAATTATTTGTTCAACAAGCTATCAAGGTAGAAAGCTCTAGCCGGAACCGATCTGGTCGCGTGATCTGTGAAAAGCTTGTCAGTCCAAGATGGAAAACACCAAATGATCTGTTCACACAAACACCGCTTCATTTTCATAAAAACAAAGAAAACCGCCAGCACCACCTTGGAGATCGGGCTGGCCAAATTGACCGGTCCGGAAGATATCGTGACACCGATTTACTCCGACGGGTCGAAAATCAAAGAGGGTTCAATAGAGCGTCCGGGACAGAACTATCGCCTCAAGCTGTCCGAGCATGGCCTTCGGGATTTCTTTTCCTTGGCCTACAATCGGCATGCCAAGCAGAAGTTCGGTAACCACGACTCGGCATCGCGCGTGAGGTCTTTGCTAGGGCAAGAACTCTGGGATGCATACTTCACCTTCACGGTGGTTCGTAATCCCTTTGACCAAGTGGTTAGCATGTATTTTTGGGATAACCGTCACAAGAGCGAGCAGGAAAGACCGAGCGTTTTTGAGTGGATGGTGGAAAAGCCGTGGCAAATAAATCAAACGTGGCAGCTGTGCAGTTCAGATGGTTCTTGGCTGCTTGACGACTATATACGACTGGAGCATCTCGAAGAAGATACCACACGCATCGTTCAACGCCTCGGACTGTCGGAGGACGCGGTTGGTTTGATAACCGGGCAATCCATGAAGACGTCGCAACGTCCGCGAAGCGCAAAGTATCAGGAACTCCTTGATGAGCGATCAAAAGCACTGATCGAGATACTCTGCCACAACGAGATCGAAAAGTTTGGTTACAGCTTTTGAGACAATCATCACAAACCATTCGAGACAATAGTATTGCCGGACGAGGCGAGCGAAGACGTTCAATCGAACGTACTTCGATACCTTTGCTTCTGGTGCTGTTCATTCTGAGTTTCATTTTCCCGCGCACCGCCGGCTTTTTCATTGCCGATGTTTTTCTGACGCCTCAAAGGATCGTTCTGCTCACCATGGCGGTGGCCTGCGGTCTCCGCCTGCTGTCCGGGTACAGGTTCATTTCTGCAGATATCTTCTTGTTGCTCTTTATCAGCTGGGCAATGTTTTGCTTCTTTTTACACTACGGGTTTGAAAATATAGGACTTAATGTATTTATTTTCATAACGTATTTTGCCTGTTATTTCTTTGCGCAAATGTACATTGTGAAGCCGGAAGATGTTGCTAAAACTGCGGGTTTGTTTTTTTTACTTGTTGTTGTGTTTGGTGCGTTGGCCATCCCTGAAGCTGTACTCAAAACACGGTATATTCCTGACTTTTTCGCACAGATCTCCGGCATACCGGACCGGGGAAAATACGTGGAACGGCTTGGGTTGTTGCGCGCCAAAACGGTTTTTGTGCATCCGATCAACTACGGACTGTTTTGCGCATCGATCATAAGCTACGTCTGGTACTGTGCGCGCTCGAATGCGAGCGGCATCTTCAAGGTCGCAATGACCTTTATGTGCGTATTTCTTGCCCTTTCATCAGGTCCTCTGCTGGCGGCCCTTGTCCAAATCGGCTTGATCTTTGTCGAGCGGATGACACGCTGGCTGCCGAACAGGGGAACCGTGGTGATGATCTCCATTGCCGTTCTGCTGGTCGTTCTGGAAATCGCATCCAAAGGTCCGCTGATCCAGGTGCTCCTGAGCCGGTTTACACTCGATTCCTGGACGGCCTATTACCGGTTGCTGATCTTTGAACATATGAGCGACGACATCTTGCGAAATCCGATATTCGGCTTTCGCATCGAAACGTGGACGCGTTTGCACTGGATGACGTCGTCTGTCGACAATTTCTGGCTAATGGTGACGGGACGTTTCGGGTTTCCGGGTCTCGTGCTGCTCTTGCTGACTTTGCTGCTCATTATCCGACGGCTTTTCAAAGCCCCTGCAGACAGCATACCGCCAAAACTTCAGCAGTTGAGAATAGCTGCATGTTTCACGCTGGTCGGGCTTTCCATCAGTGGGACAACGGTTCATTTCTTCGGCAAGATGGAAGTGTTGTTTGCGTTCCAGTTGGGGCTTGCAGCAGCAATTTCACGGATGGTGGAAACAGCGTCTGAGAGCAAGGCAAGTCCGGAAGCTGAGGCCGGCACCGGCTCCGAAAGATCGCTGCTGCGAACGCGCAAGCGTGCACGTGGAAGGGTGAACTCGTAGCGGAACGAGAGTGTCTTTACATTTGCCATTGCGATGGGAACGGACACAAATATCGCTGTTCGTCTCCAGCCGGCACGCTTTCGCCTCCGTCTTGCGGACATCCGCGCTTCAACGCGGTAGGTGTCGCATCTGACCGGTGACTTGACGCCGGCGATCAGCGCTTTGTCGACCATTGCACACTTCGACGTTTGCAGAGCCTTTGACGTCCGACCTCTGATTCTGATCGATGACACAGGTCTTGTACTGGAAGGTGCGATCAAAAGGAGGACAAAATAGCCGACAATACTCCTTCCAATGTATTTGCATAGTGAAAAGCAAGATCACAATGGCTCAGATCATCGATGACCCCGACGGGACATTTGTGCCCGAGCATATGTTGGCGGATGAGGTGTTTGGCCGTGGCAACCCTTACACGGAATACCTCGCCGCAGCCCGATCGCTTAAGTGTGCGATTGCTGAACTCAAAGCGATCTGCATATCGGTTTGAACCAATGTTCCGTGCCCGCATGGAAGCGTATTCGCTGCCTTATTCCGACTGACACATAGACAGTGAAAATCAAGCTTGAAATCATGCAGATCAGGTCCCGCGATGATCACGAGGGGCTTGAGTTAGTGAGCCAATCAAGGGTCTGAAACACAGAAATGTTGACGAGAACGAACAACGGAACCTAGCCTTGCACAATGCAAGAGTCGCTCAGACCTGTTTGGAGAGGTTTGCATGAAGACCTTACTCGTAGTACTTTCTTCAATACTATTTTTGAACAGTGTTGAAAGTTTCGCGATCGAATTCGATGAAAGAAATAAAGAATTCATAAACAATAAAAACGAATATCACGCCACCGAACTCGAGTCTGCAACGTCCGTATCTGTCACCGCATCTCTGCGGAAAATGCAGCGCTCGCGCACTAAAAAAGTCTTGAAAGACAAAGCACTAGTGGACCGAGAGGGGCGTAAGTGCTGCAATGAGTCTCCCGCGCTCAACGATGATTTAAGCTCCGATTCAAAATTACTTCAATTTTATCTTAAATCGGCCCCGGACTATGAAGAATTTCGAACAATTCCTGTGGTTCCATCTGCCTCCAAGTTACCATTTTGGAGTACTCAGATGTCAGGTTCGAACAACGCCAACTCTGGAATATTGGTACATACGGCAGAAGAGTTGGAGAATGCCCTGGAAGCGGGGCATACCTATATTGAACTTGCGCCTGGGGACTACGGCGACTTCTTCATGCGCGAATTCAACGCCGAGTCGACCGTGACGATCACGTCGCAGGACCCGGACAACGTTGCAACGTTCAACACTATCGACCTGCGGAAATGCGCGAACCTCACATTTGACGGGATCGCTGTCGAGTACACCATCGAAGATCATTCGAATCCGAGCGCTCTCGACAAGGAAAAGGCGATCTATCTCGCTGAGTGTTCGAACATCTCCGTCACGAACTCGACGGTCAAGGGTGACTATATCGAGAACCCGGATCACGAGCAGGATGGTCAACCGACCCTGACGGGCATCGTGAGCGTCTACAGCACAAATGTCTCGATCGACAATGTCGAGTTGTCCGACCTGCGTGTCGGCGTCGTTTTCAGCCGGGGCGACAATGCCAGCCTGACCAATTCGGAGATCCACGACGTGCGCATGGACTTCACGCGCATCGTGGAAATGGCGGATGTGGAGATCTCCGGCAACCACTACCATTCGCCGACGGACAATCCGAATCCGAACGAGCATCAGGACATGATCCAGATGTGGACGACAAATACGAGCCATCCGTCATCCGACATCACGATCACAGGCAATCAGTTCGATTCTGGCGATAGTGACGCCACCCAGACGATCTGGATGCGGAATGAACTTGTCGATCAGGGCAAGGCCGGTCCGGAGATGTTCTATGAAAACATCACCATCACCGACAATGTCATCTACAACAACCACAAGCACGGTATCTCGGTCGGTGAAGCCAACGGCGTAATCATCGAGAACAACACCCTGTTGCAGAACCTCGGAGCCGGGGAACGCGAGAACGAGACCGCGCCGGCGATTAAGGTCGCCGAAACCTCCACCGATGTAACGATCAGCGGCAACATCACCGCCGGTGTTTCGCCAATTCCGGAAGGGGCTGAAAACTGGTCGGTAAGCGACAACCTGCTGGTCCAGCGGGATGACCCGAACGGCGACAACTACTACGGCGAACTTTTCGTCAATGCGTTGGCCGACGGGGCTGCGACGTTGGCAGATCTGCGAGTCATTCCGGGGAGTGCAGCCGATGGCTACGGTTCCAGCCTGAGCGTGTTTGACGCAACACCGGAGGGAACCGACGGGTACATCGAATCCAACGTTCACATAGGCATGGACGCCCAGACCGTGACCTTCGACGTTGACCACGTCTTCGACCGGGACGGCACTGTCGACTTGGATGGCGCCACCGTTGTCTGGGACTTCGGCGATGGAACGACACTGACCGGCTCCCAGGTCACACACACCTATCAAGACACAGGCGACTTCAACGTGACCGCTCACGTGACGCTGGCGAATGGTGAAAGTCTGACGCTCGTCAAAACAGTGGAAATCGTTTCACCCTACGTGCTGCAAATTTCCGCCGACAGTGGCATTCAGAACTTGGTCGACGGCGGGGCCAACGTTGTCTTCGATGGCGATGTAACAGTTGAAAACGACGCAAGCAACGGCGACACATTGAGCCTGGGTGCCGGTGGCTATATCAAGGTCGAGAATGACGGTTCGCTGGTAAACAATGCCAATTTCACGCTTGCGTTCGATTTCAAGATGGATGAAACCGCGACGGATTCGGTCAGGCTGATCAAGTTTTCCAAAAGCTTTACACTGCGTCTGGGGCCGGACCTGATTGAAGCCGGTGTCGTTCTCGACGGGCAAACCTACAATATCAACGTGGAGACGGATACGCCGTTCAACAGCGGCGAATGGCACTCGGTTGCTGTCACCTTTGACAGCGACAAGGGTGAACTCCTGCTCTATCTCGATGAAGCCGTGATCGGCCAGATCTCAGGCCTCGAAGGGCTAACCCAGATCGGTAGCGAAAGCAACGACCTGATCATCGGCGATCAGAACAGCGCCGACGGTTTCCCCGGTCTCATTGACAATGTGACCTTCGCCACAGGTGCGATGAGCGCGACTGAACTGGCTGGTGGAACCGCACCCGATGAAGACACGCGGCCTACTGATGTGCCGACAGGTGACCCGATTGAACCGCCTTTCCCGAACGAGCGCGAACAGCCGGAAGCTTCGGACTATGAGGAGTCAAACTACAACAGCATTTATGCCGGGGAGTCAGACCTTGCCGAGGTTTTGGGCACAGACGCTGACGACCTGATTTACGGCACCAACTCCGCTGATACCGTAAAGGCCGGCAAAGGCAATGATGTGGCATTCCTTGAAAGTGGCGCAGACAGCTTTCGCGGCGGCGACGGCAACGACACGGCCGTCGGCGGCGCCGGCGATGACAAACTGATCGGCGACAACGGCAACGACCTTCTCTTCGGCGGCGAAGACAATGACCTTCTCAAAGGCGGCAATGGAGACGACGGTCTTTATGGCGGGTCTGGCGAAGACAGCCTGTTTGGCGGCAAGGGAAACGACATTCTTTATGGCGGCACTGGGAACGACTACCTTGCCGGCCACGTCGGCAACGATATCCTTGTCGGCGGAGAAGGCGCCGACAAGATCCGCGGCCACGACGGCGACGACCTGATCGTGTTCGATGCGGAGGATCTGCTGGTTTCGGGGGGAGCGGGAACCGATACGCTCTACATCAAGTCGAACAACGGTGATGCCAAACTGGTGGACGAGGACATAACCTCGATCGAAATCATCGATGCCAGGAACACGAGCAATGAAAAGATCATCATCGACGGCACGAATATTCAGCGTTCCGAAACCGGCTTCCTGACCGTAGAGGGCGACCTGGGTGACGAACTCCTGATCATGGATAACTATACGCTGGCGGAGACAATTGTGAGAGACGATCACACATATCATGTCTACCTCGATGAGGACGAGACCACAGGTGTGTTCGTCAGTTCCAACATCACGGTTTCCGACGAATTCATGTTCTGAGTACCGGAGGCCGTCTTCTTGCCTGGCTTGGCAGAAAGAAGGTGTGCACCTAGGACCGTTCTCTCGCTGACCAATTCAGGTGGGCGTCCTGGACGGAACTAAAGAGCGTGGCCGATCCGGCACGGTCTTTTTGCAAAGCACATGTGAAAGCGCTTGCTTGCGACAATTTTGGGAGAATGAGTCTCCAATAGCGCCCAGGCGTCCTGAGAATATCAGCGAAAGACACCGGTCGGCGAAATCGCCACCGATCGCAGGTCGAACGGATTGACCCATGCTGTGTATCGCTGCGTCTTGCCTGCAGTCTTGATTATCGTCGCATTCGTTGTTTTGCGGGCAGGTTGGTGCTGATCATCGAGATCACAGACAACGAGTTCGAATTGACCTTGTTAGATCTACGTATGTGATGTTGCACGGATCAAGCAGCCGAATTTCCGTCCAATCGCACAAATCGATCACGAACGGTTTCATCCGGAGCCTCAAGGGCGGTATCAATCACCAGTGATTTCTAGGACACACCTTTTCGTCGCCGCCGCAACCCTGATCCGAACCCGGACTGTCGCCGGTAGCACCTGGACTTGGCCAGGTCTGAACAGAAACTGCAACGAACCCATGCCGAACGACCCGGAAAATCCTGAACTACCAGAGTCCCAACGGACTCGAAGCGTGTTGATGTCGTTCGACGAATTTGAACCAGTGTGAAAATCGCGCACTCCTGAAACTGGAAGCGCACATCAGTGAACGCCTTATCCCGAATGCGGTCCTCCACCGCGTTTTTGTTGGTTGGTCGCCGCATGCCCATGTGACGGGATCAGGCGACCAACGGTACTCAGAACATGAATTCGTCGGAAACCGTGATGTTGGAACTGACGAACACACCTGTGGTCTCGTCCTCATCGAGGTAGACATGATATGTGTGATCGTCTCTCACAATTGTCTCCGCCAGCGTATAGTTATCCTTGATCAGGAGTTCGTCACCCAGGTCGCCCTCTACGGTCAGGAAGCCGGTTTCGGAACGCTGAATATTCATGCCGTCGATGATGATCTTTTCATTGCTCGTGTTCCTGGCATCAATGATTTCAATCGAGGTTATGTTCTCGTCCACCAGGTTGGCATCACCGTTATTCGTCTTGATGAACAGCGTATCGGTTCCCGCCCCACCCGAGACAAGCTGGTCGTCCGCGTCGAACACGATCAGGTCGTCGCCGTCGTGGCCGCGGATCTTGTCGGCGCCTTCTCCGCCGACAAGGATATCGTTGCCGACGTGGCCGGCAAGATAGTCGTTCCCTGTGCCGCCATAAAGAATGTCGTTTTCCTTGCCGCCGAAGAGCTGATCTCTGCCAGCACCTCCGTACAGGTCATCTTCCCCATTGCCGCCTTTGAGAATGTCATTGCCATCGTCGCCGAAGAAACGGTCGTCGCCATCGTCGCCGCTGAGTTGATCGTTGCCCGCACCGCCGCTGGCCGTGTCGTTGCCGTTGCCGCCGCGAAAACTGTCATCGCCACCTTCGAGCGAAGCCACATCGTCGCCATTACCGGCCTTTACGGTATCGGCGGAGTTGGTGCCGTAAATCAGGTCGTCGGCGTCTGTGCCCAAAATCTCGGCCGAGTCTGACTCTCCGGCATAAATGCTGTTGTAGTTTGACTCTTCGTAGCCCACATCGGTTGGTTGATCCTGCGCGTCCTGGTCCGGGGGAGCAACCTGATCAGCACTTGTCGGCACGTCGGCAGGCCGCGTGCCTTCATCAGGTGCGGTTCCACCAGCCAGTTCAGACGCGCTCATCGCACCTGTGGCGAAGGTCACATTGTCAATGAGACCGGGGAAACCGTCGGCGCTGTTCTGATCGCCGATGATCAGATCATTACGCTCGTTCCCGATCTGGGTGAGCCCTTCGAGTCCGGAGATTCGGCCGATCACGGCTTCATCGAGATAGAGCAGGAGTTCACCCTTGTTGGTGTCGAAGGTGACAGCAACCGATTGCCATTCGCCGCTGTTGAGCGGCGTATCCGTCTCCACGTCGATATCATAGGTTTGCCCGTCGAGAACGACACCGGCTTCAATCCGGTCCGGCCCCAAACGCAGCGTGAAGCTGTCAGCAAACTTGATCAGTCTGACCGAATCCGTCGCAGCCTTGTCCATCTTGAAATCGAACGCGAGCGTGAAATTGTCATTGTTTACCAGCGAACCGTCATTCTCGACCTTGATATAGCCACCGGCACCCAGGCTCAGTGTGTCGCCGTTGCTTGCGTCGTTTTCAACTGTTACATCGCCATCGAAGACAACGTTGGCCCCGCCGTTGACCAAGTTCTGAATGCCGCTGTCGGCGGAAATCTGCAGCACGTAAGGCGAAACGATTTCCACTGTTTTGACGAGTGTTAGGCTCCTGCCATCAGCAAGCGTGACATGAGCAGTTACGTTGAAGTCGCCGGCGCTCTGAAATGTGTGTGTGACGCGCGGACCTGTAAAGCTTGTTCCGTCACCGAAGTCCCAGGCAACGGTAGCTCCTTTAAAGTCAACGGTGCCATTCCCATCGAAGACGTGGTCAACGTCGAAGGTCACGGTCTGGGCGTCCATGCCTATGTGAACGTTGGATTCGATGTATCCGTCGGTTCCCTCCGGTGTTGCGTCAAACACGCTCAGGCTGGAACCGTAGCCATCGGCTGCACTCCCCGGAATGATTCTCAGGTCCGCCAACGTCGCAGACCCGTCGGCCAACGCATTGACGAAAAGCTCGCCGTAATAGTTCTCCCCGTTCGCGTCATCCCGCTGAACCAGCAGGTTGTCGCTCACCGACCAGTTTTTTGCGCCATATGGAGGGCTTGAAACATCGGCGGCGATATTCCCGCTGATCGTTACATCGGTGGAGGTTTCGGCGACCTTAATCGCCGGCGCGGTCTCGTTCTCGCGTTCCCCGGCTCCGAGGTTCTGCAGCAAGGTGTTGTTCTCGATGATTACGCCGTTGGCTTCACCGACAAAAATCCCGTGCTTGTGGTTGTTGTAGATGACATTGTCGGTGATGGTGATGTTTTCATAGAACATCGCCGAACCGGCCTTGCCCTGATCGACAAGTTCGTTCCGCATCCAGATCGTCTGGGTGGCGTCACCATCGCCGGAATCCAAGAAGTTGCCTGTGATCGTGATGTCGGAAGACGGGTGGTCCGTATTCGTCGTCCACATCTGGATCATGTCCTGATGCTCGTTCGGATTCGGATTGTCCGTCGGCGAATGGTAGTGGTTGCCGGAGATCTCCACATCCGTCATTTCCACGATGCGCGTGAAGTCCATGCGCACGTCGTGGATCTCCGAATTGGTCAGGCTGGCATTGTCGCCCCGGCTGAAAACGACGCCGACACGCAGGTCGGACAACTCGACATTGTCGATCGAGACATTTGTGCTGAAGACGCTCACGATGCCCGTCAGGGTCGGTTGACCATCCTGCTCGTGATCCGGGTTCTCGATATAGTCACCCTTGACCGTCGAGTTCGTGACGGAGATGTTCGAACACTCAGCGAGATAGATCGCCTTTTCCTTGTCGAGAGCGCTCGGATTCGAATGATCTTCGATGGTGTACTCGACAGCGATCCCGTCAAATGTGAGGTTCGCGCATTTCCGCAGGTCGATGGTGTTGAACGTTGCAACGTTGTCCGGGTCCTGCGACGTGATCGTCACGGTCGATTCGGCGTTGAATTCTCGCATGAAGAAGTCGCCGTAGTCCCCAGGCGCAAGTTCAATGTAGGTATGCCCCGCTACCAGGGCATTCTCCAACTCTTCTGCCGTATGTACCAATATTCCAGAGTTGGCCTTGTTCGAACCTGACATCTAAGCACTCCAAAAAAGTAATCCTGCGCTTGAGCGAACCAACCATATGGTTCACAAGCGCCTGCATTATTTGTTTGATGTGTTGAATTCCTGTTTAACTCTTGGCAATTAGTCGTTGAGAAAGAACTCGATCGGTGACGAAAGAACCTGATTCTTTCGGATTTCACAAAAAAAGCCAAGTGGACTGTCTGCGCGTGGTGAGGCTGTTCCCGCCTGGGTAACCCATTTGATTTGCCGATCGTGGAGTCGGAAATCGATTCACTCCAGCTTTCACCCCTTGCAGTGAAATGTGTCTGCAGTGGTCTGGGTTTGCGTTGTTTACGATGTTGCTAACTTTGTTTGGAGGACGGTGAAAATTCATTAAAATTGTCTGTATTTCAGCGCCTGAATACGATAACTGCAGTGTTGAAAATTGCTGAGCGTTAGGCATGCATCAGCGGTAGCTCCGATTGAGGAAGGGCCCGGTCGTCTATACCCGTGAAAGCGCTTGACATTATTTTGAAAGAAAGCCCGGTGATAAGGTGGTTTGCCGACACCGGTGCGAGACAATAGACGAAAAGCTCTTGAATTTGAGATGCTAATTTGGTGAATAGTCCACGTCTTGCGAAGGCGACTGTTTCAAAGTGACTGCAGCGTGCTCTGTACAATGTTAAGAATAGAGAGAAGTAGTCAGAAAAAGAATCATTAATTATTCAAGACATAAAAACAAAAAAATCAAAAATTTATGATGTGTGACGGAAGAAAAATTTTGAGTAGTATTATACGAAGAGGTGGACGTTACTAATGCGCATAGTTGTGATCGATGGCTTTAGAGGGTTTTTCTTGGTTTTCATGATGATTATCCATGCCAATTCGATCCTTCATACGACTTTTGGCAAGTTGAACCACCACTATTTTGGTTGGGTCGAAGATGCGCAAGGCTTTGTCTTCATGTCCGGCCTGGTGGTGGGTCTTGTCTACGGCGGCCGCATGCTGCGCCACAACGCTTCGGTGATGCGGGCCGGAATATGGGACAGGATCAAGACGATTTACAGTTATCAGCTTGGGCTGATCTTGATTTTCCTCACAGCCGCGATTCTGATTTCGCACAGCGCTCTTGATTTGCCGGGTATCCTCAATCCCTATGCGGGGCACCCCATACTGTTCAGTCTCCTGTCTGCGTCTTTGGTGACCGGGTCCACGCATATGGGCATCTTGCCCATGTACATATTCTTCATGATGGTCACTCCCTTCGCTCTTACTCTCCTGCGTGACAGAAAATACTTTATCTATTTCACACTCGTTGCATCGGTCTGGGCGCTTGCCCAAACCAGGATCAGCGACATCCTTGTGGCGTCTCTGGAAATCGGGCTGCTGGACCTTGGTTACGAAATCCGGTTGGGGATATTCTTCAACATTCTCGGCTGGCAATGCCTGTTTTTTGGCGGGCTGTTCTTGGGTTTCTTGATGGCATCCAAACGGCTGAACACGGACTTTTTGTTTAGTCCTGAAATGCGGGTGGTTTTCAAGATCTGCCTGGCCTTGGCTTTATTCTATGGCGTTTATGACAGGATAATCTTCGACTTCTGGTTTGGCGTCGATTTCTCGAACACGATCTTGTCCGAAACGGATCGTGGCAACTTCAGCGTGATTTACGTGGCGACTTACGCCATCGACTTCTTCATCGTGGTTTGGCTGCTGGGTCCGGGCGAAAAGGACGGAAATCCTATATTCCGTTTCGCGTCAAAACTGCTTTACACCATGACGACGTTCAAGCCGCTTGTGTTTCTGGGCCAGCATTCGCTTCAGGTCTTCAGTGCTCACATTTTGATCGTTTATCTTATGTCAGCCGTATTTGAGGGCAACCCGCCGTCGGAATTGGTCGGGATTCTGCTGATCGCACTGTCTCTCGTCGCGCTATACGGCGTGGCCTGGTTCCATGCCGCAGTTCTTGCGAGACGCAAACAATTGAAGGTCGACAACGCGAGATAGGACGTCGCTGTACTTGAATTTCTTGATTTTGACGAACGTCCATCCGGTTGCGTTGAAGTCTACCCGGCAGACGATTTTGCGAAAAAGAGACATGAGTTAAAAACACGCGGGAAGCAGTTCACTTATCGGGATGTAGGGTTCGGGTCTGCGGCAGGCAAATTCAAGGTAGCCGGGGACTTCCACCTGCTGGCTTTGCCTGGCTTCACATGACCGGGGTCGACCGGAGAGCCAGGATGCAGCCTTCCCGGCAGATTGTGGTCGTTGCCTTTCGGAAACGACGGAAATATTGGCTGCAGCGACCATTGGCTGCGATGCCAGAACAGAAAATTAAGTTCGGTCACATAAGTGTTGCCGGGTTAGTTGAAGAAGAGTCTTGTTTGTCCTTGAACTGGCTTTGAGAAACCTTGATTTCATCTGCGGCTGGCGAGTTGCAGCGTCCAACGCATTGATTTCGAGAGGCTTGAACGACCGCGACCGGGGAGAGCAACTTGGTTACACGTGACGTAAACACTGAGGACGAGAGGCACATGTCAGCTCAAATCGAAGCCGCCGGCGAGCCTGAAGTCACAGTCCTTATCGTGAGTTACAACACGCGTGAGCTTACGCTCAAGGCAATTGAAACGCTGTTTGAGACAACGGTTCAAACGCAGATAAAAGTGATTGTGTTGGACAACGCGTCAAGTGACGGCTCCGCCGAGGCGGTTCGGGATTCGTTTCCGCAAGTCGAAGTCATCGCCTCGGAGGAAAATCTGGGCTTTGCAGCGGGAAACAACGTAGCTGCCAAACAAGCAAACACAGAATGGCTCTTGCTTTTGAACCCGGATACGGAGTGTTACGAAGGGGCAGTTGACAATCTTGTGTCCTTTGCCAAAGGACACCCGGGGATCAGCATCTTTGGAGGAAGGACCTACTACCCGGACGGCACTTTGAACTTGGGCTCCTGCTGGCGTCAGAGTTCGCTTTGGAGTCTGTTCTGCTCTGCGTTCGGCCTGACTCTCTTGTTCCCGAATTCCAGCGTGTTCAACGCCGATATCATGGGAGCATGGAAACGGGACGACGCACGCCAGGTGGACATCGTAGCCGGGTGCTTTCTTCTGACCCGTCGCCGCCTCTGGGAAGAACTCCAGGGATTTGACCTGGCGTTCTACATGTATGGTGAGGAAACAGACTTCTGTCTTCGCGCCGGAAAGCTCGGACACAAACTGATGATAACGCCCGACGCAAACATTATGCATCTGGTCGGCGCGGCCACGGGGGGCGCCGTGAATGTCCGCAAAACGAAGCTCATCTACAGTTCAAAGGTATCACTTGTACGCAAGCATTGGTCGGGGACCAAAAGAAGTCTCGGCTTGCTTCTCCTCAAGCTGGCGATATTCAACAGAGCGTTTGTGTACAAAGCAGCGGTTTTCGCGTCAAAGAAGTATGAGTCGCGGGCAGAGCATTGGCTTAGCGTCTGGCGTGACCGGAAAGAATGGGCGAATGGGTTTGAAGAAGTTTCCGCGCCATAGTTGCAACTACCTTCGCTTGGAGTTTCCAGCCTATGGAGAATAACGAGTTTCGGATCATCAATTTTCATGGAATTGGCACACCCTCCAGGGAATTGGAGGACGGAGAGAGGCCGTACTGGATCGAAGAAGAAAAATACCTGCAAATTCTCGATCTGATAGCGCCTGTTCAGCACAGGATTAAGATCACGTTCGACGACGGAAATGCGTCTGATCTGGAAATTGGTGTGCCGGGTCTTGAAAATCGAGACCTTAAGGCGACTTTCTTTCCGCTGGCCGGGCGTCTGGACAAGCAAGGATCGTTGTCTTCGCAAGATCTGAGAGAATTGTTGAGGGCAGGGCACAAGGTAGGATCTCACGGTCATGGTCACGTGAGTTGGAAAGAACTCGATGAAAGGTCCGAACAGACAGAACTCGTGGATGCCAGGGCTCTGCTGGAGGACTGCATCGGAGATCGCATTTCCGAGGCCGCAATTCCATTTGGGCTCTACGGGAGGAACACGCTCCGTCAATTGAAGGCTCACGGGTACAAACGTGTGTACTCCAGCGACGGCGGCGGATTTCAGGGCTCTCCTTACCCGGTGCCCCGCTGGTCCGTTCGCGAGGACACTTCGCTTGAGGATGTTTCGGCGTTTTTGTCCGGTCGCGAAAGCGTACTCAGACGTCTGCGCCGCGGGATTGCCAAAGCCAAGAAACAGATCATTTGAATTATGAATACTGAGCAGACAAAGA
The DNA here is from genome assembly GCF_965232425.1 of Roseibium sp. Classification (GTDB taxonomy): domain Bacteria; phylum Pseudomonadota; class Alphaproteobacteria; order Rhizobiales; family Stappiaceae; genus Roseibium. The sequence continues at coordinate 47,723 of NZ_OZ246971.1, read as the reverse complement.
AAACCGTACTGATAGGTTTTGCGGATGCACTGGCCGCGCCAGAAGTGTTTTTCAGTCTCTATCACAATGGCTATAATGTTAGGGTCTTCCAAAGAGCAAATTCATCGGTGCCTTTGTCGAGGCTGCTTCCTGTGGGCGAACCCTTCAAAATTTGCGCGCCGGAGCAAAACGCTGATCTGGCGAAAGATGATTTGGCCGAGATACTGCGCACAAATCAGGACATCGACATTCTGCTCGCTATGGACGACACCAGCCTCTGGCTCACGAATGAGGCGTTGAATGCCTTGGGGGCTGATGATCACAAACCGGCCTTTGCGAATGCCTCCGGGGCGCAAAAATCGCTGGCGCTCGACAAAACGCAGCAAATCGAAGCCGCAAAGGCAGCCGGGCTGTCGGTCCCTCCCACCCTTGTGGTCACCTCGCCGGAATCCCTGACGGATATCAAGAACTTCCCTACAATAGTTAAGCCAGCGCTTGCCATATCGATGACAAGTGAGAGAAACCTAAGCAAGGGGGATTCACATTACTTGTTTGATGAAGACGCGGTCCAGAAACTGGCAAAGGCAGATACGTTAGTGTTTCCTTTGCTCGTTCAACCACTTATTCACGGCATTGGTCAGGGTGTTTTCGGGTTCGCAGGCCACAAAGGTGTCAGCCAGATATTTGGCCATCAGAGAATACGCATGATGAATCCCCACGGCTCCGGCGCAAGCGCATGTGTTTCGATGAAACCCGACGCCGAACTGGTCGAACAAGTGAAAACGCTCATAACTTCAGTTGGTTGGCGTGGACCATTCATGGTCGAATTTCTCACTGACGACGATGGAACACATTGGTTCGTAGAATTAAACGGCCGACTTTGGGGATCCACTGCGCTTTCTCGTCGGCATGGTTACGAATATCCGACATGGGCGGTGGAGCAGGCAACTGATCCTGAATTCATTCCAGGCAACTTGGCGGCAGTGCGCTCAGATTCGCCGGTCCGTCATCTTGGCCGCGATTTGTTGCACCTACTGTTTGTGTTGCGAGGACCCAAAAGCGAATTTCACGCCGAGCGGTGGCCCAGTTTCCTGAAGTCCTTGTCTGGTGTTTTGTCGCGTCATGCACGGCCAGGGTTTTACAATTACGATCGCGCTTTCCCGCTTTTCTTCCTGCGCGACGCTTTGGCGACTGTACTGAAGGCTGTACGGAAACGAAGCAAATGAAGCGCCATCTCAACGTTGTTTTTCACGCACATTCGGATTGGTCCTACGACGGGCATTGGACGCTGCAACAGATCGCCAGGTTTTTCGCGCGCCGGGGTGTCGATGTTGTCATGATGAGCGAACACGATACCGGGTTTGAACCAGCCAGGTTCGAAGAGTATCGAGCTGAATGTGCAGAAGCATCAAATGATCGATGCACACTCATTCCGGGGATCGAGTACTCCTCACCCGACAATGACATCCACATCTTGACTTGGGGGCTGGACCACTTCCTGGAGGAGCACAGACCCGTACTCGAAACGCTTCAGAGAGTGAAGGCTGCGGGAGGTGTTGCGATCTTCGCTCATCCGATCCGGCGCCAGGCATTCGCGAAATTTGATGATGCTTTTGTACCCTACCTTGACGGAATTGAAGTTTGGAACCGTAAATCGGATGGCGTAGCGCCCGGCCAGGAAGCAAAAAGCCTGATTGCCAGAACCGGCCTGCCGGCGACGGTCGGCGTCGATTTTCATCAGTTGAGACACTATTGGCCACTCACTCATCGGTTCGAAATCAAGGGACAGAACCTTGAGAACGAGCTTGTCGGTGCGATTCAGGATCGGAAATTTCAGCCTATGGTGGCCGGACGTTTTATCGAAGACTCCAACGGTACTGTCTCTACACCCGTTTCGGACTCTCTGGAGGCTTTAAGAAGGCAACTGAAACGGCTTAGATTCTGGTCTCGGAAACGCAAAAGCTGAGCCGCTTGCGGAGTGCAAAGATTTAAATGACGAAAACAATAGTGCACATTTCCGGTGATTATCCGGACGACTACAAGCCGGAAAAGACGCGAGCTGTAAGTTCGCTCGTCGATGCTGTGCAAGACACATTCGATCAGCAAGTATATTCAATCAATCGTGTGGCCGCTTCTGGATACGATATCGCTCAAAAACTCGCTCAAAGTCCTTTGAAACCAAAGTTCAACCTGCAAATGGAGCAGGTTGAAAGTGGAGTTACGACGATAAGGTATGACGGATTGCCGGCTGGGCTCTACATGGCAGCTACGCTTTCGCACCTTGCTGACAAGATCGGTGACGACATCGTTGCTCGTGGCATAAAGCCGGACATTATCCACGCTCACAAGCTGACCTTGGAAGGCCTGCTGGCAGAAAGGTTGAGTGGGCGGATCGGATGCCCATACGCCCTCTCGATCCAGGTCAATACGGACCGCAAAATCTTGAAGCATCGTCCGGATCTGCGGAATACCTACCGGCGAATTTATCAAAATGCGGCAATCGTCTTCCCCTTTTCTGTGATGGGGCAGCGCATCTGCGATGGGTGGCTGGGAAAACGGGAAAAACCAACCGTTTTGTTGCCGTGTACGTCAGTCGAGGACAAGATCATTCCGCCGCAATTTGTTGAACCGCGTCTGGCTTCGGTTTTCAATATGAAGGATCGGGTGAACAAGAACGCGTCCGCGCTCGTAAAGGCAAGTCGGGTACTTGAAACCCGGCACCGCGGTTTCGAGTTTCATCTCTACGGAGGGGGAAGTCCAAGCGACGAGAATGCGATTGACGATCTCGTTGCGCAACAAAAAGCCGCTGCTTTTTCTCGAAAAGGACATATCCCGCATTCCCAGGTTCAAAGCATGCTCAATGGAATGTGCGGCTTCGCGCTTGTGTCCAAGAGGGAAACCTTCGGGATGGTCTTTTTGGAAGCGCTCTTAGCCGGATGCCCGGTGGTCTTTCCGAAAGACTGGGCGATCGATGGTTTTTTTGACGACGAAACCTTTGCGCTTGGCGCGTCCGCGCACGATCAGCAGGCGATTTTGGGTGCAATGGACAAGTTGATCGTCGACCAGAAAAGATTGAAAGAGGACTTGTTCCGCTGGCAGGAAAGCGGAAAGGCTGCACAATTTCAACGAAACGGGGTTGTTGGAACTTACCGAGATTCAATGAACAGCCTCGGGGTCTGAAAAACGCAGGTTGCCGCGCACGCCGATTTCTTTCGCAATCATCACGAAAGAACCTGGTATTCGTTCGGATATCGTGCGGCTCGAAGAAGCGCCACGATTGCTTGTCGTGTCCTTCTCCTGTTTCAGGGGCCAATGGATCCCGTCACCTCTTCACACGAAGCACCAGTGTTCGTCTTGCTTAACGTGGCGATTGCGTTTCGTGCTTTTCCGTATCCGCGTTGTGCCTTGAGTTGGGAAAGGACAGCAGCGAATTTTGGAATCCGCTACTACGAAACCGTCAGCTCTCGCTCTTTTTCTCGAAGAGAACGTCAGCGAGCCGGATCACGCCGGCATCATCTTCACCGAAACGCAAAACCCTCGTTATTTCAAAACCCCTTGAGTCCATGAAGACGATTAGGTCTGAAAAGTTGTAACTGTCGTTGAACCTTTTCTCGATTGAAGCCTCACACACAACGAATTCACATTTCTTGAGTGTTTCCGTGGCTCCTTTCAAAACCTCAAGCTCATGGCCTTCCGTGTCGATTTTCAAACCGAATTTCGCGCTGTCCGGCTCGGACTCTCCGATGACCTGATCAAGCTTCTTGATCGGCACGACTTGCTTTTCAATCCTGTGGTCTTCCCTCTTGGTGAGTTCGGTTCGCTCGTGTAGGGAAGACAAAGAGGGGCGATCTAAATCATAGTTTATCTCAATGTTACTATCTATGTTTCCTAGTGCGCATTCATGCTGGATGTATTCGCGGCCATTGAGCAAGTCATAAAGAGAGTCGTTTCTAAATAAAGGGTCAATGAGTATCAGCTTTTGTGTTGGGAATTGTTGATAAAGCCAAGGGGTCCCGCCGGCGACTCCAACGTCTATTATCACGTCTGAATTGAATTTCTCGGGAAGAACGATTTCGTCGCCTCGAATGCCGCGACTGAAGCGCAAATGTCTCGGCACACGGTTCACCTTAAGGCCCATGAACTGCAGCAAGAGTTTGGCGGATTTCCTTATCATTGCGACCCCAATATGCTGATGAATTAAGTGACTAGAATACTTCCTTGGTTATATTGGCAAATAATTTCAGACGACCCAATAATTAATCTTCCGTGGGGCGCGCAAATGCCTGTCTTTCCTTTTCGTCGCGATGTGTTCTTTGAGACCGCCGGCGAGTTTTAGCCCGGGTTCGCGGGGTTAAGCGGGAAACTATGAGTTTAGGGCTGCAACCCTGTTCCCAGTATTACACGTGCGTCCGTCTTTTTCTGGCATGGAATCAAGGTACAAATGCGAATTAAGTCTGCGGCGCTTTTGGTCGATGCGAGCTTTGCTCGGGCTCAGACTGCGGCTATGGCCGCGGCAACGAACCTAATGGCACGACTACATCGCCGCTCTACTTGCAGACCGCTTCCAATAAAACCAATACGACACGATTGAAGTTCCGCTGTTCAGGAGGTTTCACTTGCCGACGCGCTTGTACGCAGAAATGAGAGACTCGATCTGGTGGTTCCAGGAAAGTTCTTCTTCCACTCTGTTGCGACCGAAGTTGCCCATCTCGGCGCAGCGATCCGGGTCGTCAAGGAGCTGGATTATCTTCTCCGCCATGTCGTTCGTGTCATTCGCCCTTGCGTAGAGGGACGCGTCGAGTGCCGACCGTCGGCCTTCCGTGACATCGAACTGAACGATTGGCTTGGAAAACGCCATGTATTCAAGGATTTTGTTCATCGTCGATTTGTCGTTCATCGGATTCACACGATCCGGATTAACGCACACGTCGGCAGACGATAGAATTTCGAACAACGTGTCGTCCGGAGCACGTCCGGTGAAGGTGACGTGATCTTCCAGGTCAAGTTCTCTGGTAAGCTCTTTCAGGCCATCCAGAGCGGGACCGCCGCCAACCAGACAGAACTGTACATTGCGCTTTTGCTCGTGAACGATGGTGTGAGCGGTCTGCAGAAGCAAATCAATGCCTTCCTGATCACCCATAACACCGACATATCCGATCATGTGATCGCGCCCGTTACGCCACTCCGGATTGACCGGCTTGACGTGAAGTCGCGTGAGGTCGGGGCCGGACCGAACGACAAAAACGTCCTGTTCCTTTTTCCCCCCGCGGGTCAAGGCGATTTCACGATAGCTTTCGTTGGTCGAAATAACGACATCGGCCGCTTTGAAAGTGCACCTCTCGAACAGGACCATCAGTTTCCAGAAAAAGTCGCGCCTTCCGAACTTGGCTTCGTAGAGCTCCGGGTTGATGTCGTGATGATCGAACAGGAACCGTTTGCCGAGAAGTTTGAACGGAGCTGCAACCAGAAAAATCAGATCCGGTGGGTTGCAGCCTTGTATCGTGTCGAACCCGTGTTTGAAAAAGATGCGCCAGGCCAACAGTGTTTCCCAGAAAAGGGCAGCACTGTATTCAACGAGATACCCCATCGCGCCCTTTGCATCGAGCGGGAGCGGATGACGGTAAATATGAACCCCTTCAATTTCCTCGTAACGCTTTTCGTACCCTTTTCCTGTCGGGCAGATGACGGAAACTAGCGCACCTGCGGCGGTCAGTGTCCGGCACTCGTGCCAGACCCTCCGGTCGAAGGGAAGGGGCAAATTCTCGACAACTATGAGTATCTTCCGCCCTTCCAGGGGCTTGTCACGCTGCAGGACGTCAATCGTTACCATTGAAGAAATATTTGTAAGCTCGGTTGGGCTCGCCACAATAGAAAGAGACATTACATGCTCGCTTCCGGAAAAGACAATGAGTTTGATTAAAAGTTACGGGATGGAGCCGACATCACGTATGTCGATGTTTGCCGGCAGGTTCAATTGTTTCGCTGTTGCGTTTGTCGCGATAACACGCGCGAACTGAGTGGATTCAGCGGTTTCCTTGGAAACGAGGAGATGTTCCAGGGTCGGCAATTGCGCGTATGCGTAGCCGAGATTGGCTCCAATCAGTTTTGTTGCGTCGATTGCCGGGTCAAAAATCTTGAGGTCGAAACCTGCCTCCAGAAGTTTGCGCGCAAGATCCACGTTCGGACTTTCACGCAAATCGTCTGTGTCGGCCTTGAAAGCAAGGCCCGCCATCAGCACCTTGGACCCGTCTTTCAAACCTTCGGCCGCGTAGTGAAACATTCGGTGCTTGTGGGCATCGTTGGATCTCAGAAGGCTGTCCACAAGCGGGGTGTTTGCACCGCTGTCACCGGCGATATGTTGCAAGGCGCGCACATCTTTGGGCAGGCACGAGCCACCGAAGGCTCCTCCCGGACGCATATAGTAAGGTGATATGTTCAGTTTCGTGTCCGAAACGAAAATTTCATGCACCGCGCTCGCCTTGACCCCGAGTTGAAGGCAGACACGGCCGATCTCGTTTGCGTAGGCAACCTTTACGGCATGCCAGCTATTGTCGACGAATTTTGTAATCTCGGCCTCACGGAAACCGACATGAAAGGTTACCGCGTCGATGTTTTTGTTGAGTTCGCTCATGGCCGGATTTGGAAGGCCATCCTTGGTGCCGACAACGATTTTTGGTGGCTCGAAATAGTCCTTGACCGCTGTACCCTCGCGCAGGAATTCGGGGTTGTAGACAAGCGACACGGTCTCAAACACGTTCGGACCTGCGACAGAGCGGAAAATCGGCGCGATCAACTCGTCTGTCGTGCCGGGGCGGATTGTGGATCTGTAAACAACCGTAAGTGGCTTCGTACGCGGTCCGGACGTGTTCAAGGCATGCGCGATCTGTCGCGTCACCTCCGCGATGTACCCCATGTTGTGCGAACCGTCTGCCGCGGACGGCGTGCCGACGCAAACAATGGCCAGGTCCACATCCCGCAACTCATCGCCTATCTGGGTTGCTGCCGTGATCAGTCCCTTCCCAAGACCATCGCGAAGCCGCTCCAAAACGCCGGGCTCGATAATCGGCGCTTCGCCGGCCAATATCGCGTCGATTTTCTTTTGGCTTACGTCAATTCCATGAACACTGTGCCCTTCGCTGGCAATGCAGCAGGCAGCGGTAAAACCCACATAACCAAGGCCGAAAATGGCAACTTGCATGGAGAAACGTCCTTTTCAAAAATTCGCGATGTGTTCAAATCTGGTCGGGTTCAGAAAAAACGGGCTGCCTTATTTTGCCCCTACGAAGTGGTCTTCGTGGTCTGCTTCGATCGGGTTCGCTTTCCAAACAGCGACTTGAGAAGGGGTAATTACAATTCATATACACCCGTATCAAGCCAATTGGTACCACGCCCCCAAAATCCAACGCGGATATTTCTAGTTTCATAGAGATATTGAAATGATCCATTTTTAGGATAATTCCAATCAAATTCGCCGAATATGCTTAACCCCCGACGGAGCCCGTTGTGGCGTGTTCCTTCTCATCAACCCTTTTTGCCGGGAACATCGAATTGCCTCATGGTCGCAGCAGACCGGGTCTCTTTGGCCGCATCAGGATCTGTCGGCGACATTGATATCGCGCACGACAGAGGCGATATGTGTATTGAGAAGGTCTGCAAGGCTGATGGGTCAAAATAACGGTGCGGCTGCAGCAATACGAGCACCAGCAAAATCAGACTTGTGGTGACCGCATCCGCGGTACAGGCGGGTGCCCGGGCATTTACATCACGCCTTGGATTTGCTCCAGGCGTGGTAGCTGCAAGCCTTTCATCAACTTGTGCAGCATATGCACTTGCTGCAGCGTCTGGTGATCGCCAGGCACTCTGAAAGAGACCGGCGATTGTTTAATGAGATAAGGGAGTAGATATTAGGCTCCGCGTTGCTGTCGCCCGCCTGTGATGGTCAGAATTAATGTTAATTGACGAAAATCTTAGTAAAATCTTCATGAGCTGCGCATTTTCACCAAAAATTTAGTTACAAAGTTGCCACGGATATGGGATCTAAGAGCTTATAATTTAGACTTGGCAGGTTTGCCTGCGAAAAACCGATTTTGAACGGAAACATTCATGACTGCCGATATTCGTAACAATAATGCGGGTTTTTCCAGTGACTATGCATCTATAGCGATGCGCGCAATTCCTTGGATCATCGTAGCGTCCCTGGGAGCCGTCGCTTTCTTCTGGGACGGATTGATTTCGCTGGGCGCTGCATGGTCGCGACCGGAATACAGCTATGGTCCGCTTGTTCCGCTCATCACCTTGTATATGACGCTGCTCGAAATCCACCGCCATCCGGTGAAACCGGACCATGGCAGCCGCTTTGTGGGCATTGCGGTCTTTGTGCTGGCCCTTCTCGTCGGCTTGATCGGAAACCTGGTCGAAATTCCGGACATCATCACTTACGGTTTCATTCTGTACGTGGGTGCCTTCATCCTGTTGCTTGCGGGCACGCGCGAAGGCTTCAGGTTCTGGCCGGGCTGGCTGCACCTTATTTTCATGCTGCCTTTGCCTCAGTTCATCTATCTCAAGATTTCAACGCACCTGCAGGCCGTTTCGGCCGAAATAGGTGTTGCCGTCATTCAGTTCATGGGGATCCCGGTTCTGCTTGATGGAACAGTGATTGACCTTGGAGAGTACAAGCTTCTCGTGGCAGAGGCCTGCAGTGGCCTGCGCTATCTGTTCCCGCTGTTCAGTTTCGGGTGGTTGATGGCGGTTCTCTATAACGGCCCCAACTGGCACCGGGTCCTGATCTTCCTGGCCACCATCCCGGTTACAATTTTGATGAACTCGTTCCGTGTCGGCATGATCGGTGTTCTGGTCAACCACTTCGGAATTGAGCACGCCGAGGGCTTCATTCATTACTTCGAAGGCTGGGTGATCTTTATTTCCTGCACGGTGATCCTGTACATCCTTGCCTGGATTCTTTCACGCTACTTTTCGTTCGGGCGCGAGCGTCCGAAATACATCATCGGCATGGACTATGAAGGTGTGCTGGGGCCGTTGAAGAAGTTTCCTTCGGTAATGGTGGGCAAGGCCTTTGTCGCAGCGTCGATCATTGCTTTGGTTGCCGGTATTGCCTGGCAACTTGCACCGACGCCTGCGCCCGCCTCAATCAACCGTCTCCCGCTTGGAATTTTTCCGATGCATGTCGAGAACTGGCAGGGGCGGGCGACAATCCTCGACAGAGATATCGAACGTGTTCTGGGTGCGGATGAATACCTTCTGGCCGACTACAAGCAGGACGGTGCAAACGTCAACCTTTTGATGACGTTCTACAAGTCACAGACCGAGGGATCGGGCATTCACTCCCCGGAGATCTGCCTGCCCGGTGGTGGTTGGGAAGTTTCCAAGTGGGAGCAGAAAACCATCAACGTCGGAAGTGGCGACAATGAAAAAACCATCAACGTGAACCGCGCCGTCATTCAACTCGGCCTCCAGCGCCAGCTCGTCTATTTCTGGTTCGAACAGCGCGGCAGACAGATTACCAATGACTTCGAGGCGAAATTCGTGTCCATGTGGGACACGTTCTCGGAAGGCCGTTCCGACGGCGGTCTGGTTCGTGTTGTCACACCGATCGCGCCTGGCGAAGACGTGGAGCGGGCCGACGATCGCCTGCAGACTTTCCTTGAGGGCGTCGTGCCGATGCTGCCGCAGTACTTCCCAGCGATCGAAGCCTGATTTCCGGTCAAGCGCGAGCGGCCCGGTATGCCGGGCCGCTCTTGCATCCAAGAAGACATTCTCCTGAAGCGAAACAACGTTTGGTGCGCGTCTCCGCAACGAAGCGCGTACTTTCAGGTCAGCCTGCCGGAAAGCTGCACCGTTCGTCGAACGCGCTCATCGTGGAGGCCAAGACACAGCACGTCTCCGTTTTTTGATGCATGGCGCTGAAAATCGGATAAGAGGGAACGGCGGGTCAGTCGCAAGACCTGACCGAGTGATTTCCAGGACGGACGACGCCGAAAAATGAAATCTGAGACCCCGAAGCATTCCGGTTTGCTCGACAAGATCGTCGACAAAAGCGCGCGAGTGGGCGTGATTGGCCTCGGCTATGTCGGATTGCCGCTTGCCGCTACGGCAGCCCTTCGTGGTTTCACTGTGACCGGCTTCGATATCGATGACAGCAAACCGGACAAGCTGAACGCCGGCGAAAGCTACATTGCTGCCGTTTCGCACGACATGCTCAAACGTGCAAGCGACCATGGCTGCGTTACATGGACTGCCGATTTCTCCGGCTTGTCGGACTGCGACGTGATTGTCATATGTGTCCCGACGCCTTTGACAAAGCACCGTGAACCCGACCTCACATACGTGGAGCAAACGGCGCAGACGATAGCGGAGCACATGCGCGACAGTGTGCTGGTGGTTCTGGAATCCACGACGTTTCCTGGAACGACGGAAGAGGTCCTGACGCCCATACTTGCATCACACGGGCGCAAGCCGGACAGCGATTTCTGGGTCGCCTTCAGCCCGGAACGCGAGGATCCGGGTAACGAGACCTACCGGACACATTCAATCCCGAAGATAGTCGGAGCGGACTCCGAGGAATCAAGGACGCTTGCCGCCGCATTTTACGGGAACGTCGTCGACAAGGTTGTGCCGGTTTCTTCGGCAAAGACCGCAGAGGCGGTCAAGATCACGGAAAACATCTTCCGTGCCGTCAACATTGCGCTCGTGAATGAGCTTAAGGTCATCTACGACGCGATGGGCATCGATGTGTGGGATGTCATAGAAGGGGCCGCGACAAAACCGTTCGGCTTCATGCCGTTTTACCCGGGGCCGGGCCTGGGTGGCCACTGCATCCCTATCGATCCGTTCTACCTGACCTGGAAAGCCCGCGAGTTTGGCCATGCCACGCGCTTCATAGAGCTTGCCGGTGAAATCAACGTAACCATGCCCAACTTCGTCATTTCCAAATTGCGGGAAGTGCTTGACCTGCATTGTGGCAAGGGCCTGTCCACGTCCAGGATCCTACTGGTCGGGATCAGCTACAAGAAGAACGTTCCCGACATGCGGGAAAGCCCTTCGGTCACGTTGATGGACATCTTGCAGAAAAGCGGTGCCCAGGTGGATTTTCTCGATCCCCATGTGGCGCGAATTCCCCGGATGCGCGAGTTTCCGCATCTTCTGGACAGAACCTCCGTTCGAATGGAGGAGGTTTCGCCCGACACCTATGACGCGATTCTGATTTCAACCGACCACGACGCGATCGACTTCGGGCAACTGGTGGCGCTCGACATTCCGATCGTGGACACACGTAATGCGATCGCCTCGCGCGGTTTGGCAACGAAGAGGGTGACGAAGGCTTGATTGACGCCGTTTTCAGGCGGGGTCAGTGGCAGACATCAGCACACGCGGTGCGTTCTTTGAAACAGGGCCAGGGCACTGTCCCTACCGCCTGCAGAGCCTTCGGTGGCCGTTTCCGGCCACCTTTCGGGTAATCTGGCGCTCTATTGCGGAAGAGCCATGTCGGGCTGCACGGCGAATACGCCGAACCGCCGCTTGTCGTCCAGGACGCGTTTCACGATATCGGGCGTGATCTCTTCGGCTTCGGTCGCAAATCCGTAAAGAAGCGCGGTATCGCAAAGGGTGTTGATAAGGCGAGGGGTTCCCTGCGTCGCATAATAGATCAGGTCGCAGGCACCCGGAGTGAACAGCGACCGCTTCGCCCCTGCCACCTTCAGCCTGTGTGCGATATACCCGGTCACTTCCTGCTGTTCCAGAAAAGACAGATGAAAGTCCGAGGTCACACGTTGAACGAACTGCCTGAGGCTCGGTGCGGCCAGCAGCGTTTTCAGCTCGGGCTGCCCGCTCAGCACAATCTGGAGCAGCTCGCGATTATGCGTGTTGATGTTCGACAGCATTCTCAGCTCTTCAAGGGTTTCCGAACCGAGATTTTGCGCCTCGTCAACGATCAGAACCGTCCTGCGGCCCTGTTCATACTGCTCGATCAGGAAGTCCCTGAACTGTTTGTACAGCTTGACATGCGAGTCCGTGTCAAAGTCCTGATCAAACGCCATCAGAACCCATTGCAGCAGCTCTCCGCTTCCGCCGGTATTCGACAGGAGCCCGACACAGATATCGCCCGGCAGCTTGCTGAGCAGATGCTGAATGAGCGTCGTTTTGCCCGCACCGACCTCTCCGGTGATAACGGTGAAGCCGGCATGGTTGACAATGCCGTATTCCAGCATCGCAAAAGCCATGCTGTGAGGCCCCGCCCAGTAAATGAAGCGTGGATCAGGTACAAGCGCAAATGGCTTCGTCAAGAGACCGTAATACGGCTCATACATCATCGACCCCGAGGTGCGTGACTGTTCAAATTCTGTTTCTTGTTGCATCGTTCACTATCGGTAAGCTTGCAACATGTCTTATCTAAATTATGAAGCTTACCTTACCGTTTCGTTTTTAGCAGATAAGTAATATTCTCGCACACTTTCAAGATTTTACTCGGAAAATGGTAAAATCGTTATTGCACCCTTTTAGCACATAACACTTATCCGGAGCTAGCCGATTTTTGCCTGATTTGGTTCAGGGCACCATGTCGAAATATCAATTAAATAAGGCGAAAACGAAGCAGCTAATGATATTGAGTTCAAATAAACGTGTGAATAAAGTAATCAGTACACTAAGCTCGTGTAAAAAGAATATATATACATCGTTTTATTAGTGGACCAGGATCAGAAGTTATTAAGTCTTGCAAAACAAGCGGTCAACCACTCAGGATTTTTTTGCGCCTGCCGGTCAAATAGAGACCTGCCAATCCGCACCCAAGCAGCAAGCCGGCAGCAGGCAGGGGGACCGGAGTGACGCTCACCAGGTTCTGGCTGTATCTTGTTCCGTTTTCGTAGCCGAGCGACTCGTAATAGTTGACCTTGTATGACTGCGTGACCGGTCCGCCGAGATTGTCGAGGAAATCGTTCGCAGCATCGACTGCGCCCATGCTCGCCACTGTGCTGAACGTTCCGTTTTCGACATCAAGCGTGCCAGACGACTCGTAGGCTATTTCCCAGAGCGCAAGCTGGAAGCCGGCAGATTGGCTGTTGTTGGTGAGATCCAGATCGCGAAATGCCGTTTCAAAAAGGCTCGCGATATTGTCTTTTTGCGCCTGGCTGAACGAGAACGTGTTCGAAAATGGAGTCGAGGTGATCTCGTAGAGACCCTTTAGAGTGAGAGAGTGTGCAATATCAACGCACCATGCGATCAGGTTGATATTGTTTGTCGTATCCGTAACCCGAAAACCTCCGGCTCTGACCCGCGCATCCAGGTTTGGAGTTCCCGTATTCACAATCCTAAGCGATTCATTGCCCCCGCCGCCGAAGATGCTGCTGTAGGTTTTTTCCAGCTTAAATGGAGCCGCAAAAGCGGAGGAAGAACTGATTAAAAGGAGTCCACAGACAGACAGCATTGAAGTGAGTTTCATGGAAAAGAATACCTTAAGTATAATTTTTGAGTTTATGTAACTTTATTTGAATTTATCTAACATACGCGTTTTATGCGCACAAGCGAATATATCAAACTCAAACGCTTGTTCTGAAATAATGGTTACCGGCAGCAATGAATGCGGGCCTGAACGGGGAGGTTTGTCTCACCTCATTGGTAGGGTGCGGCTAAACAACAGGGTGCGCGCACCGACGCTCGTTCGCTCTTTTTCAAAGAACTGAACGGCATATTGCAATCAATAATAGTAATCCTCGGCTTGCGCATCTTCGCACTTGTTCAGAACGATCCCGAGAAGTTTGTCGAGTTCACTCATCTGCAACTCGCATTCATCGACCTCGGCCGTCGTGGTCGTTCCCGATGCAACAACCAGCAAGGACGTGTCCACCCTGGGCAAGAAGCCAAGTGCGTCGTCGCTGCTTTTCATGGGCGGAAGATCGAAAAGGACAATCTCGGGAGACAACTCGCGGTCAATGTATTTGAACAATTCAAGCATCCTGGGGGCTTGCAGCAGTTCAGACGAAGCCGGTGTATGCCCACTGTTAAGGCCAAGTACCAGGTTCTCGTCGGCCTGAACAAAGCAGTCACGCGCGTCATCCGCCCTTTCAAGCAAGTACTGGGCAATCGACCGGTCGGGCTCGATATTCAGGGTCGGGGCGATTGACGGTCGTCTGAGGTCCAGATCGACAACAACGGTTTTCAGTCCCGGATTGCGGGAAAGGCTGAACGCAAGATTGAGCGTGACCATCGTCTTGCCGCAGCCGGGCGTCGGCGACGTGATGGCAAGTGATTTCCACTTGTTGTCCGACATCGCCTGGCGCACACGCGTACGCAGGAGATTGAACGCAATATGGTTCGGATCGTCCATGGATTTTGACACGATCCTTTTCCGTTCAAGGTGCTTGAGATCGATGTCTACCCGACGGAGCGGTTTCACTTCGTCGCTTGCTGCCGGGTTTTCGCGATCAAATGTCCTAAGCGAAGGAGGAGGGGATGTTTGAACCCTGGGCACCTCCGCTACAGGTTCAAGTTCCGTTCCATCCGTTACGCCGGCCTTTTTGAGCGCACTTTTTATATGTTCCACGCGGATACTCCGACTTTCTAGTTCCTGGCGCTTAGATCAGGTTGAGCTTCAACAAATACGGCTGCACCTTGAGCCAGAGCCTTTCAGCCAAGAGATCAACGGGCGTGACATAGAGGTGCACGACCGCGATCGCACCAAAAATAGCGAGCAATGCAAGGCAAACGGTTAACATACGACGGAAAAATCGACGCGCGCGTTCCCTTCTAGTCGTCACATATGGAATGACCGCAATTGGCCGAACCTGCAGCCTTTTTTCCAAGTCACCTGCGGTTCGGATGCTGTTGTCCAGAAATTCAAGAAGCAGGACGAGCGCCACCCCCACTGCGACCGCTCCGCCGCCGCCAGCTGCCACGATCTGAATCCGATTGGGACTGGCCGGCTCGTCGGGTGTCGTTGCCTGCTCGAGGATCTCAAAACGCTCGGCTTGTCTGTCTTGTTCCAGCTTTTCACCGATTTCCGCGTCTGTCAGCTTAACCTTTGTCTGATTGAATTCGCCGCGCAGGTTCTCATATTCGCGAGCCATCGCTTGCAACTGGACTTCAATGCCCGGTGTCTGTGCAATGCTCTGCGCCAATTCATCAGCCTGGTTCTGAAGCTCTTCCTTTTGAGCTGTAAGCAGTTTGAGCCTTGTCTCAGGGTTTATCGTGATGCCTTCTTGCGCCATCTGAGACTTTATCGAAGCCATCTGGATTTCGGACTGCGCGATTTGCCGATCGAGTCCGTCCATCGTGTTCTTGGAGACGAAGCCTTTTTCGAATAGCGGAGCGAGCTGTTCACGTCGCTCCAACAGGGCTTCGTGGCTCAGTTCTGCGGATTGCAGCCTGAAGGTAAGCTGCTGCGCCCCGTTGTCATCCGGTGAAATTGCGGCGCCATCGATTTCCTTCATTGCTCGCAGCTGTTGTTCTATCAGGTTGAGTTGCGTGACGACCTGCGCACGGCTGGCGCGGCGTTCGTTCAGCGTTTCCGGCAACGTCGCTTCGTTCTCTCGCTTGAACGCAGCCATCTTGGCTTCCATTTCAAGCAACTCGTTCTCCAGGTCGCGAAGCTGTTGGTAAAAGAATTCGCTCGTTTCCGCAGCGCGGCTCAATCTAGTTTCAAGGTTTTGCGAGAGGATCGAATTTACGAGCTCGTTTGTAACGCGAGCTGCCGTCGTTGGGCTCTCATACTCGTATGAGACCTCAAATCCGACAATCTGGGTGTTCTTGCGCGATCTCGCGACCGAGATCTGCTGGATGGTGATGGCAGATCGCATCTTTTCGACGATGATCGTCGGGGAAGGCGTTTCACCCCCACCGCGATACAGGGAATACTCGTTGGCGATACTCAGCAGATTGTCTCGCGCGAGCAGACGTTGTTCGATAACTTTCAGCCGTTCACTCGGATCGGCGTTGACCGTTGCTGACGCAAGTTGATTGGGAATGCGCTGCGATTCAATGAGAATTACCGCCTTCGCTTCGTAAACGCGTGGCAATGAATACGCGACGAAGACTGCAGCTGCAAAGATGACAACGGCAGGTAGAACAAAATACAGGTAACGGCGTTTCGCCATCGAAGTTACCGTGCGAAGGTCAAAACTCTGTTCCATTGTTCCTCAACCACATTCTTTTCAAGCACCCGGTGAACATGCACCACCGGACTAGTTCGACTCGGTAGCAGTTTCAGCTTTTTGAAGCCTCTCCACCGTTTCGCTCGCCGCTGCCTGGTCCTGTTCTGTCATAAGTGTCTTAAGATCCAGTGCCCGCTGAAGGGTTTCGATTGCTTCTTCCTTCTGGCCTAGCGCTGCAAGCGTCATTCCGTAATGATACTGCGCGAGACCCAAGTCCGTCAGTTGTTGCGCAGAATTTCTGAGCAGTGGAAGTGCGGAGGAATACTCACCCTTCAGATAATAAATCCAGCCCAGTGTGTCCTGATATTGCGGCACTTCGGACGTTCTGAACCGCTGCGCGATCTCGAGAGCTCGCTCGAGGGACGCTTCGTCTGAACGTCGCTCCGAAAGAAGACTCGCAAGGTCGTTTGCAACGATTGTGGAGCCCGGATTTCTCTCGAACATGTCCTCATAAACAGCGATCGCGTCGTCGAAACGCTCCGTCTGCTGCAAGACAGTCGTAAGCATCATTTGCAGCGCAATGCTGTTTTTGTCTTTCTCAAGACCGGCGCGAACCGCTTCTTCGGCCTTGTCGTATTCCTGCGTTGAAAAATAATACTGTGCCAGCGCGCTGTTTCCCGACGCGTTGCTGCCGTTGCTCGCCGCTTGCTTGAACATGGCTTCGGCCTTGTCCGCATCGCCGCTTGCCATATAAACGGCGCCGAGCAATACGCGCGCCTGCACATCCTCTGGAGTTTCTTCCAGAACGGCATTCAGTTTTTCAACTGCGAGTTCCTGCTGTCCGGACTGAACGTAAGCGCGCACCAGATCCGGAAGAAGTGCCTGGTTTTCGCGCCCGGAATTCGCCATCGAGTTTTGAAGCAACTCCAGGCTTTCGTCATGCTTTTCCTGTCCGCCAAGCGCAGCGGCGGTAATCCTGTCGGCAAAGCCTTGGTAACCCTGGTCTTCTAAATTACGAAGCGTGTCGGCGATCTCCTGAGCGCCCACAAAGTCGCGTTGCGCCAGTTTCTGCTGCGCAATGAGCGCAAGAACTTCGCGATTGTTGGGGTTCCGTGTGCGGATCGTTTCAAGGATGCGTTCTGCCTGTTCCGCCCTGCCGTGGCTCAAAAGGTAACGCACCATGGGCAGCCCGGTTTCCACCGATTGGTTGTCCAGCGCGAACGCTTTCGCGAATTCCTCTTCCGCCAGAACCGACGAGCCATTCCGTTCATGTGCGTTTGCAAGCATCACACGCAGACGAGCGTCGTTGGGAGCCTCGTTGAGGGCCAGCAAAATATCATCAGCAGCGCCCGCGCTATCATTGTTCGAAAGTTTGATGGAGGCGCGCATCCGGAGCGCCTCTACATTCTTATTGTCTGCCTCGAGGATTTCGGTCACATGGCCTTCAGCCTGATCTATCTTACCGGTTTCGATAAGCATCGCCGCCAGGATCAGCCGTGCTCTGTTCTTCTGCTCCGTTTCATCTGTCTCGGCCAAAACCGACTGCATAAAATCGATGGCTTCCGGCCGTTCACCCGTGGTGAACTTCAGTTGCGCGAGCGCAGCCTGAATCGGAAAGGGTTCGGCATCTCCCTGTTTGCGAGCTTCGATGAGTTTTTCAAGCTCGGTCTGCGCGGCCTCCGGACCGCCCTGAGAGGCGAGAAACGCCACCAGACGTAATTGCGCACCCGTGTCGTCAGGCCTGTCTTCGGCAACCTTGCGCATCAAGCGTTCGGCATCGTCGTGCCGATCCCGGCTCATGTACCATTGAGCCGAAGCAACTGCGAATTGCGGCATCTCCGGGAAACGCTCGACCATTTCTGAGAGCTGTTTCTCTATTTTTTCGTCATCGCGGAGGCTGTCGAGTATCGAAAGACGCAGGACCTGCATTCCCACATTTTCGGCGCTGCTTCCCGGAGCCTTGTCGAGATATGCCAGGGCACCCTTGAAATCCTTCACGGCGACCCGGGAAGATGCAAGAACAACGAATGCGTCTTCAAGTTCCGGATTGCCTTTCAGAGCTTCCTCGGCAAGTCGTTCTGCTTCTTCAGGATTGTTGTTTCTGAGTGCATATGTGCCGTTCGCGACCAGAACTTCTGGCTTTTCCGCAGCGATTTCATTCGCCTGATCAAGGAACTTGCGTGCTTGTTCGATCTGGTTTGCGGTCATAAGCATGTAGGCCAGCTTCAAGCGGGCCTCAACATGGTCACCTGCCTGTTCAGCAACCGCGTTATAAATCCTGAACGCAGCCTGTATGTTGCGTTGGCGCTCCTGAATTTCGCCGAATGCAAAAAGCGCATCGACGTGATCGGACTTCAGCTTGAAGGCGTTCCGGAATTCGAGCCCGGCTTTTGTGAGTTCGCCTTGTTCGACCAATTCCAAGCCACGCTTGTAGTGTGCCTCGGCCTTTTCTTCAGACGAACTGCAGGCGGCCAGAAACAACACACCCGCAGACAATACCAAACCTGTCGCCAATTGCCTGAAACGGGGCGCCGTGGTCATCAAGCCAACTCCTGCAATATCTCATCTAAATTATGCCCTAAAGATAGGGGCATGCTCGCTAAAGTTCGAGTAACCAATTCGTAAAAATTGACTCAAGGTTAAAGTATGTCACTGATTTCCGAAATACGCTAAAATGAAAGCGCTTTGGTCCTTCTAAATGAAAAAGGGGGACCAACCTTTTCGGCCTGATCCCCCAGTTCCTATTCGCCTTTTCCGCCACCTCGTTTTGCTTGAGGCGAGGGCGGTTTATGCCAACGGATTAGGCTACTTCAGTAGCCTTCTTGCGGCGGCGTGCGACAGCGCCGGCACCTACGAGCGCGCCACCAAGAAGCAGCACAGAAGCAGGAAGCGGAACAGTCGCTGTGGACGAGAACGCGATGTCAATGCCATTGGACGAGTCTGCACTGAACGAAGCAACGCCTGTGTAGGTGTCACCCGTGCCAAGAACAGTCAGGGTACCCTTGGCTTTGAAGTCCAGGTCAGAGAAAACGCCACCCGGGTTGTTGAACTCGAAATCCGGTCCGTCGACGAGCTGGTCGATCGAGAAGGAGAAGAAGTCCGTTACCCAGAAAGGATTGACCGGGATGTTGTCGAAGTCGATGTTATAGAAGTAGCCAAGCAGCGATCCGGCAGCTTCCGGGAGGAAGATTCCGGAAACAGCATTGATGTTGGCCCAACCGCCGGCACCCGGGGTCGGGTTAGCCGGTGCACCGAGAACGTCACCGAACTCAACAGCACCGAGTACGGAACCGCCAGTACCTGGAGCCGTGATGCTGTCGATAACGCCACCGAAGCGAATTGAACTCGGTGCAGCGGAAACGGCGCTAACCGTCGCAACACTGAGCACGGCCGCAATTGCCGCCGCTTTGATTGTCTTAAATATGTTCATTTATACGACCTTTCCACTTTAAAAAGCGCACTTTCGCTGCTGTGCAGCAAACCTCATATACCGCATTAACACAACGTAAACCAAAAATTGTATGCAAAGTCAATCGTATTTTTTGTGTTTCTAGAAGGGTTTGGCTGAAAAGAAATTCCCCGTTTTTCGCGCTTTTGCGGCGCATCTAGTGTTTAAAAAACGCAAATTAACCACTGTTAAAAATTCTGGGTGCCTAGCCGGATTTGGCGAGGAATGCAGGGTATGCATGGGTTTTGGTGTAAAAGGGGCTGCGTCGAGGCCGCCGGCGCCCAAGGGATTGCGCCGGCGGTCCCGGTTCCGGGGCTCTGCGCTAAGTGTTCCGATCTTCCAAAAACATGTGGTTCGCCGGCATTGCGGCGCGGTAACAATTGCGTTGACCGGCGCTGTTCACGGATGCCGCTGTCGCGTCATGGCCACGGTCAGCGACAGGATCAGTATCGTCAGCGGCCAGAAGACCGCGGCCAGCAATGCACTGACAATCCGAATGGGGCGCACGCGCCCGGTCTCAACCAGTTCCGTTGCGCTGATCGTGAAAAAGGCAAACGCCACACTGAAATAGATCAGAATTCCCGCGCCAATAAGCAATGACATTCTAAAAAACCTTGGTTGCCTGAACGAGTAGCGCACCCGTACACACACGTTTAGGTTAACAGATTATTGCTGCGTGAAAAACTCCAAATTGGAAATTCGCCTGAACATCACGCCGAAATGACCGAGAGAGAGGGCCACGCACCGCGATTTCCTTGATTCTCTTCGCCTGGCGCGCCCGCGTATCCCGGCAAACGTTGAACGTCATGCCTTTCAAAATAGGGTGTGGAGAACCGTCCTGTTGCGATAGGTAACCGCTGGAAATTCGCATTCCGGTGCCTCGTCGCGGTGCGAGGTTTCAATTACCCGGAGCATTTCTCTGCGATGGTGCTCTGGTGAATGCCGCAGGTTTCTCGGCGGTTCCGTGAGCGCGTTGCCGGGCAGCGGCTTCCGCCCACCAGAGGAGCTGTTTCACTGTCCGGTCCAGATAACCATCCCAGTGATCGGGATCCAGGCCGTCAAGATATGCGCCGGTTTCGTCAAAGATTTCGTGGGCCTTGGGGACATGCACCATCGCGGAGACCGGCAGACAGCCCAGCTCGGCGAGGTAAGTTCGCATGTTGACCGCAGCCCGTGCGCCGCCCCATTGCCCGGCCGAGTAGGTCACGATCGCACTTGGCTTGTAGGAAAAGAGCGAACTTCCGAAGTGGTTCAGAAGATGCGCGAGCGCGGGCGACATGGAGTGATTGTATTCAGGGCTCACCATGACATAGCCGTCTGCGTCGTGGATCCGGCGGGCCAGATCTTCAAGTGCTCGCGGAGCCTTGCCCTTCGCATAGGAAAAGTGCGGTTTGAACGGGCTCGGCTGATCGATCTTGAGCGGATCGACGAGTTCGTGCTGCACTTGATGGGTGGTGAGCCGGCGCGCACAGGCCATGGCAACGCGTTCTCCCAATCGCGCCGGACGTGGCGGTGTGCTCTCCCGTTCCGAGCCGATGAATACCAGGAATGTCATGAAACCCCGCCGCGTTGGTGTCGAGATTGACCTTAGGGTCAGGACCCATTCATTTGGTTTGATTGGTAGGGAAGAATTTGTTCGGATACGAGGCGCAAAGCTGCAGGAAACCGACCGGTTTCCAAAGATTTGCAACGACGTTGCCGGGCAAATTCACCCAAATGAATGGGTCCTGACCCTAAATGACCACCGCACAAAAATGAATGGGTTTCAGCCCGATAAGGCGCCTGCTTCGAGAAATTCAAGCGTTAACAACGTAATACCTTTGCAATGCCTTTGATGCCGGCAGGACGCTGCGAAGCGCTGAAAATGGGCGGACAGATTGCATAATTGCCAAAATTGCGGCCGATTTCCCAAAGGGAAAACTTAACAGTCGACAAATGGTATTAAATAGGTATTATATTTCCAATGACCGACGGGGGCTTGCCCGTTGCCTGAACTGAAAAGAGCGCAAAGGTGAGGCTTGGCGCTGGGCAAGGGCAGGCAGGCGTGCTTTGCGTCCTCGCGTCGGACTGGATCGAACAAGAAGAAACCAACGTTGAAAACAGGGAACAGCGCAATGACACGTAAGTTACTCTCCTTGGCCTTGATCGGTACGGCCCTTGCAACAAACAGCGCCTTTGCGGAAGACGTCACGCTGACGATCGAAAGCTGGCGCAACGATGATCTCGCGCTTTGGCAGGAAAAGATCATCCCGGCATTCGAAGCGGCCCATCCCGGCATCAAAGTGAATTTCTCGCCGTCCGCGCCGACCGAATACAATGCGGCCTTGAATTCCAAGCTGGACGCCGGCTCAGCCGGTGACCTGATCACCTGCCGTCCATTTGATGCCTCGCTTGCTCTGTTTGATGCAGGCCATCTTGTCGATCTCGACGACATGGAAGCCATGAACAATTTCTCCGATGTCGCCAAGGCTGCCTGGCAGTCCGATGACGGTTCGGCGAGTTTCTGCGTTCCGATGGCCTCCGTGATCCACGGGTTCATCTACAACAAGGATGCGTTCAACGAGCTCGGTGTTTCTGTTCCGGCAACGGAAGAGGAATTCTTCGCCGTTCTGGAAAAGTTCAAGGAAGACGGCAACTACATCCCGATGGCGATGGGTACCAATGACCAGTGGGAAGCGGCCACGATGGGCTACAACAACATCGGCCCGAACTACTGGAAGGGCGAGGAGGGGCGCAACGCACTCATCCGCGGCGAGCAGAAGCTGACCGACGAGCAGTGGGTCGCACCCTATGCGACGCTCGCCAAGTGGGGTCCTTATCTGGGTGACGGCTATGAAGCCCAGACCTATCCGGACAGCCAGAACCTGTTCACGCTCGGCCGCGCTGCGATCTACCCCGCCGGAAGCTGGGAAATTTCTGGCTTCAACAGCCAGGCCGATTTTGAAATGGGCGCGTTCAAGCCGCCGGTCCGCAATGCCGGCGACACCTGCTACATTTCCGATCACACCGATATCGGCATCGGCATGAACGCGGCAACCGAACATCCTGAAGCCGCGAAAACCTTCCTGGCCTGGGTTGCCTCGCCGGAATTCGCCTCGATTTTCGGCAATGCACTGCCGGGCTTCTTCCCGCTCTCGAAAACGCCGGTTGACCTTGAAGACCCGCTTGCCAAGGAATTTGTCGGCTGGCGTGACGAGTGCGAAAGCACGATCCGCTCGACCTACCAGATCCTGTCGCGCGGCACGCCGAACCTGGAAAACGAGACCTGGGGCGCATCTGTCGCTGCCATCAAGGGCACCGAGACGCCGGAAGCACTCGGTCAGAAGCTGCAGGACGGTCTCGCCAGCTGGTACGACAAGCACAAGTAAGCTGCTTCACTGAAAACCAAACCCGGGCGGGGACCCCTCGTCCGGGAAGCACTGACCGGAGCTTCGAATGAGCAAGCCGCGCTTTCGATGGCATATCGTCGTGTTCCTGGCCCCTGCGGTCCTCGTCTACACGGCCGTCATGATCTTCCCGCTTTTCAACACGTTGCGTCTTGCTCTTTACAGCAAGATCGAACAGGAGCGCGTGTTCGTCGGGTTGGAGAATTTCACGACGCTGTTCGGCGACCCCATCTGGGCGGACCAGTTCTGGAACGCGCTGGGCAACAATTTCTGGTTCTTTTTGATCCACATGCTGGTTCAGAACCCGATCGGAATTGCGCTGGCGGCCATGCTCTCGCATCCAAGGCTCCGGTTCGCGGCCTTCTACCGCTCCGCAATCTTCATCCCGACCATCCTGTCCTTCGTGATTGTCGGATTTGCATGGAAGCTGATTCTGTCTCCGATCTGGGGCATCGCGCCGTCGATGCTCGATGCCGTCGGGCTGAAATCACTCTATGCGCCCTGGCTCGGCAAGGAAGAATATGCACTGACGACCCTGTCGCTGATCTCGGTCTGGCAGTTCATCGGCATTCCGATGATGCTCATCTACGCCGCCCTGCTGTCCATTCCGGAGGAAATACTCGAAGCAGGCGAGATTGACGGAATTACCGGAATGTCCGCGTTCTGGAAAATCAAGCTGCCGCTGATCCTGCCGTCCATCGGGATCATTTCGATCCTGACATTCGTCGGAAACTTCAACGCCTTCGACCTGATCTACGCGGCCCAGGGCGCACTGGCCGGTCCCGATTTCTCGACGGATATCCTCGGCACCTTTCTCTACCGCACGTTCTTCGGCTTCCAGCTGCAACTGGGCGATCCCTATATGGGCTCGGCGATCGCCAGTGCAATGTTCGGGATCATCCTGGTCGGGGTGTGCATCTATCTCTTCGGCATCCAGACCCGGATGCGCAGATACCAGCTGTAGGGGAGGCGAGCGATGAACAAGGCACGTTCCAGCCCGATCAACACCGCCGCAATGCACGGCGCGCTGATCCTCTACACCCTGATTGCGCTGTTTCCGGTTTTCGTCATCCTGATCAACAGCTTCAAGAACCGGAAGGCGATCTTCCGCGAGCCGCTGAGCCTGCCCAACGCCGACAGCTTTTCCATGATCGGCTACCAGACGGTGATGAAGCAGGGCGACTTCTTTCTCTATTTCCAGAATTCGATGATCGTCACGGTCGTCTCGCTGTTCTTCATTCTGCTGTTCGGCGCCATGGCCGCCTTTGCGCTCAGCGAATACAGGTTCCGCGGCAACATGTTGATGGGTCTCTATCTGGCGCTCGGCATCATGATCCCGATCCGTATCGGCACCGTGGCGATCCTGGAAATGATGGTGGCGACGGGTCTGGTCAACACGTTGACCGCGCTCATTCTGGTCTATACGGCGCAGGGCCTTCCCCTTGCCGTGTTCATATTGTCGGAATTCATGCGCCAGGTGTCCGATGATCTGAAAAATGCCGGCCGGATCGACGGGCTCTCCGAATACACGATCTTTTTTCGCCTCGTGCTGCCGCTGGTTCGCCCGGCCATGGCGACGGTCGCCGTCTTCAACATGATCCCGATCTGGAACGATCTCTGGTTCCCGCTCATTCTGGCGCCGGCCGAGGAAACCAAGACGCTGACGCTCGGCAGCCAGGTCTTCATCGGCCAGTTCGTGACCAACTGGAACGCGGTGCTGTCCGCACTCAGCATGGCAATCCTGCCGGTTCTCATTCTCTACGTCATTTTCTCGCGCCAGCTCATTCGCGGCATCACTTCGGGAGCGGTCAAATGATACGTGTCTTGATTGCAGGCCTCGGCAACATGGGGCTCTCGCACGCATTGGCTCACCACAGACACGGGGCGTCCGAGATTGTCGGACTCGTCAACCGGTCAGGTGAGGTCGGTCATCCGGAGCTCGCCGGCTATCCCGTGTTCACCGACTATAAGGTTGCTCTGGAAAAGACGTCTCCCGATCTCGTGGTGATTGCCACCTATTCGGACAGCCACGCGGACTATGCGGTGGCCGCCATGCTCGCGAGCGCGCATGTCTTTGTCGAGAAACCACTCGCGACAACCGTCGAGGACGCACGGCGAGTGGTTGCCTGCGCACAGGAGACACAGAAGAAACTCGTCGTTGGTTATATCCTGCGCCATCATCCGTCCTGGGTCCGGCTGATCGAGGAGGCACGCGCGCTGGGCGGTCCCTACGTCTTCCGCATGAATCTCAACCAGCAGAGTTCGGGAGCCGAGTGGGAAACGCACAAGGCTCTGATGGAAACCACAGCGCCGATCGTCGACTGCGGCGTGCACTATATCGACGTTTGGTGCCAGATTACCGACGCAAAACCCGTCAAGGTCAACGGCATGGGGTTGCGGCTGTCCGATGAAATCGCGCCAGACATGTACAACTACGGCCAGTTTCAGGTGTTTTTCGACGATGGGTCCGTCGGCTGGTACGAGGCCGGTTGGGGCCCGATGATGTCGGAAACAGCCTTTTTCGTGAAGGATGTCGTTTCGCCTGCCGGATCCGTATCGATCGTCGAAGGCAACAAGGGCGCCTCGGCGGATGTCGACGGCCACACCAAGGTTGGCGGCCTGCTCGTTCATCGCCCGGAAGGCGACAGGAACATCGATCTGCCCGATGAACCCGGCCATCAGGAGCTGTGCGACGCGGAGCAGGCCTACGTTCTGCGCGCAATAACCGAAAACCTCGATCTTACCCGGCACATGCAGGACGCGGTGAGTTCGCTGGCAATCTGCATCGCCGCGGATGAAAGCGTCCGCACGGGCCACCCCGTTTCATTGAAGGAGCCAACGTCATGACGGCGCTCACGCTCAAGAACGTCAACAAGTCCTTCGGGTCCGTTCATGTCCTCAAGGATGTCAACCTGGACGTCGAGGACGGCGAATTCGTTGTTTTCGTCGGACCGTCCGGATGCGGCAAGTCGACCTTGCTGCGCGTCATCGCCGGCCTGGAGGATGTCACGTCCGGTGACATTCATATCGGCGGCGAACACGTCAACTTCACACCGCCCTCAAAGCGCGGCATCGCGATGGTGTTCCAGAGTTATGCGCTTTACCCGCACCTGAATGTCCGGGGCAACATGTCGCTCGCCCTGAAACAGGAGCGCCAGTCGAAAGACGTGATCGACCAGCGAATCGCCGAAGCGACCCGCATGCTCAATCTGGAGGAATACCTTGACAGGTATCCCTCGGAGCTGTCCGGCGGCCAGCGCCAGCGCGTGGCCATCGGGCGGGCGATCGTGCGGCATCCGAAACTGTTTCTGTTCGACGAGCCGCTCTCAAATCTCGATGCCGCGCTCCGAATGAACACGCGTCTCGAGATCGCCAACCTTCACAGGCAGCTCGAGGCGTCCATGATCTACGTGACCCACGACCAGTCCGAGGCGATGACGCTGGCGGACAAGATCGTTGTGCTGCGCGACGGCTATGTAGAGCAGATCGGCAGTCCGATGGAGCTCTATAACAACCCGGTCAACAAGTTCGTCGCGGGCTTTCTCGGATCGCCTGCGATGAATTTCCTGCCCGCCGGCCTCGTGAGCGAGGGCGACGAACGTACCCTCGGGGTGCGTCCGGAAGATCTTTATCTGTCAGAAAGTGGCGGCCTTCAGGCAACCGTCGAGCATGTTGAGCATCTTGGCGGCGACACCAACGTGATTGCGATGGTCAAGGGACACCAGGTCACCGCCCGGCTCTTCGGGCAGCATTCCATCGAGCCGGGCAGGGATCTTGATCTCGGGATCTCCGAAGGCAAGTCCTATTACTTCGACGCAGCGGGAGACCGCTTGAGCGCTTGAGATGCGGGACGTCTCCGGTGGCTGGAGACGAAAAGCCGGAAGTAAGGGCAGCCCGGCCGGGCAGGCCCCGTCAGGCTGCACAGCGAAAGGTCGTCTGTTCCGGGGCTTCACGCAGGAGATGGCGCAGTTGCTGTTTGGCTCTTAGCGTCCGAGTCTTGACGGTCCCCAGAGGGCAGCCGAGCATATCCGCGATTTCCGCTTGCTGGTAGCCCTGGAAGAAGCTGAGTTCGATCACCGCCCGCAACTCGGGCTTCAACCGGTCCAGCGCCCTCAGGACATCGCGCTTTTCGATCGTCCGCGCGGCCAGGTCCCGGTTGTCGCTGATCGCGCAGGCATCGATATCGACGTCCAGGTGCCGGCGGGCCAGTTTTTGCCGCTTTTTCCTGGCGATCCGATAGGCGATGCCGAACATCCAGGTCGAAACTTTCGAGCGCTTCTGAAAGCTTCCGGAGGATCGCCAGATGACGAAGAATGTGTCGTTGGCCACTTCCTCTGCCGCCGCGCGGTCGCCGGTGACCCGGTGCGCGAAGGACGTCAGCTTCACGAAATGCCGTTGATGAATTGCCTTGAACGCACGTTCGTCGCCCTTCGTCACGGCCATCAGAAGCTGGAGATCATCCGGCCGGCTGAAGTGGGCATTGCCATTTTGAGTAGAACCGGTGTGTCCCATCGCAGCTTTCGAACCTCAAGCATGAAACGAGCGTTCGCCGGACATGCAGAGCGCCGGCGTGCACGGTTTCCTGTTGTTAAAGAACTGACGTTCCGGGGTGTTCCGAAGAACCTTCGCTTACGATGGGGGAATGTTCCCGCGAACGCTTATGACGCACGTCACAACCAATGGGCGGTCTGCCGCGCAGGCGCACCTGTCCGGTGCCGGGCGGTCTCCGCTTCGGAGCCCAGGAACCACCTGGTTCGCCCTCAGCGTTTAGCCTTCAGACGCTGGGAATACTGGTTCCCGGTCATGCCATTGACACGGCAAACCGGGACGACAAAACCGGAAAGCAGCCGGCCTGACGCCGAGGTGACACCTGCCTGCAATCGGCCGCAAAAAATCCCGCCGGCCTGGGGCCGGCGGGAACCGTGAAAGCCGTGGCTGGTGTAAGCCTCAGGCGAACAGGAAGGCGTCGGTGCTGAAATCCTCCACCGACGCGTTCTCGAAGGTCAGCAGCTTGCCGTTGACATCGAGTTGCACGTCGTCGCCGATCTGCGTGAGCTGGTCGACCAGGTCGGCCGCCGTCAGACCCGCATCGGTCACGAAAAGCAGGCTGTCGACACCGATTTCGAAGTCGGTGATGATCTTGACGCCCGTATCGTCTTGGCTGAACACGAACGTGTCTGCACCTGCGCCACCGGACAGGATGTCCAGACCGGAACCGCTCTGGATCACGTTGTCCTGATCATCGCCCGCGATGACGTCATTGAAGTCCGTACCGATGACGTTCTCGAAATCGACGGCCGTGGAGCTGTCGCCGAGCGATCCCGTCGTCAGGTCGACGTCGACGCCTTCGGAAGCTCTGGAGAGGTCCAGCGTGTCGATGCCGTCCCCACCATCGAGATCGAGTTCAATTTCCTCCAGAACGTTGTCGACGATTTGCGCGGTGTCGTCACCGCCGCCGAAGTTGGTTTCAAGCGCTTCCGTGTTGCGGATATCGAGCTGGAACAGGCCGTTGACGGTCTGGTCGTTCACCTCAACCCGCGCGAATTTCACACCCTCCGGGGTCACCGAAAATTCCGCCACGTCCTTGTTCTGAAGGTCGTCATTGACAAGATCGGTGTTGAAGTTGACCTGGACGCGGTCATGGTCGGCACCGCCATCCATCAGGTCCGATCCGTCGCCATTGTTCCACACAAGCAGGTCGTCACCGTCTTCACCGAAGACGAAGTCGTTGCCCTTGTTGGCGACAAGGATGTCGTTGCCGCCGCCGCCATAGATGGTGTCGACGCCGCCAAGCCCGGATATGAAATTGTCCTGGTCGTCGCCGGTGATCTTGTCGTCGAACTCCGTACCGATGACGTTTTCGAAATTGACTGCCTTGGAATCTTCGACGGTACCTGCATCGAGATCGACATCGAGGCCTTCGGCGGCTCTGGAGAGGTCCAGGGTGTCGATGCCGTCTCCTCCATCCAGGTCGAGCCTGATTTCTTCCAGAACGGTGTCGACGATCTGCGCGGTGTCGTCACCGCCGCCGAAATTGGTTTCCAGAACCTCGGTCTTGCGAATGTCGAGCTGGAACAGGCCATTCACGTTCTGGTCGTTGAGTTCAACCCGCGCGAACTGGACACCCTGTGGCGTCACCGAGAACTCGGCGACATCCTTGTTCTGAAGATCGTTGTTGACGAGATCGGTATTGAAGTTGACCTGGACGCGGTCGTAACCGCTGCCGCCATGCATGAGATCGGAGCCGTCGCCATTGTTCCAGACCAGTAGGTCGTCCCCGGAACCGCCGAACATGCGGTCATTGCCCTTGTTGCCGACCAGGCGGTCGTAGCCCTTGCCGCCGCGCAACGTGTCTTCGCCGTCGCCGCCGTTCAGGTTGTCGTTGCCGTGGCCGCCGGAAATCCTGTCGTTGCCCGTACCGCCAAAGGCCAGGTCGTCGCCGTGGCCGCCGAAAATCTTGTCATTCCCCGCGCCGCCAAAGGCCAGGTCGTTGCCGTAGCCGCCGAAGATCTTGTCATTGCCTTTCCCGCCGAACATCAGGTCGTGGCCGAATCCGCCAAAGATCTTGTCATTGCCGTGGCCGCCGAAAAGGAAGTCGTTGCCAAAGCCGCCGAAAATCTTGTCGTTGCCGCCATTGCCGAAAATGAAGTCGGACGCGAAACCTCCGAAGAGCAGCTCACCCTTGTCGGAGCCGTTGATGAACTGGGGTTTGAAGAAATTCAGAAAGGAATAAAGGAAGCTCATTGCAGATCTCCTGTTGTATGAAACACACCATCTGCGCCCGCCCGAAACGGCGGCTTAAACTGAAACGGTCAAAATGGATCGCGCGCTGGTGTCCCCGCTTGTGCGAGTACTTCTTGGTGCCCCGGGCGCGCGGAAAGGTTCGAAAAAAAATCGCAAGGCGACGTTTTCCTGAACGTGGCACAAAAAAACCGCCCGGGTTTCCCCGGGCGGTGGTCGTTGAACGGATGAGCCTGACGGCTTACTCGATCATCGTGAGCAGCTTGTCGAGGCTGGCCTTGGCATCGCCGTAATACATGCGGGTGTTTTCCTTGTAGAACAGCGGGTTTTCGATGCCGGAATAGCCGGTGCCCTGACCGCGTTTGGAAACGAAAACCTGTTTGGCTTTCCAGACTTCCAGAACCGGCATGCCGGCGATCGGTGAGTTCGGATCTTCCTGCGCCGCCGGATTGACGATGTCGTTGGACCCGATGACGATCGCAACGTCCGTTTCCGGGAAATCCTCGTTGATCTCGTCCATTTCCAGAACGATGTCGTAAGGCACCTTCGCTTCGGCCAGAAGCACGTTCATGTGGCCCGGCAGGCGGCCGGCGACCGGGTGAATGGCGAAGCGCACGTTCTTGCCCTTGGCACGCAGGCGTTTGGTGAGTTCGCTCACCGACTGCTGCGCCTGGGCAACTGCCATGCCGTAGCCCGGAACGATGATGACATTGTCGGCATCATCGAGCGCTGCGGCGACACCGTCGGCATCGATGGCGATCTGCTCGCCCTCGACTTCCATGGCGGGGCCGGCCGTGTTGCCGAAGCCGCCGAGAATGACCGAGATGAACGAGCGGTTCATCGCCTTGCACATGATGTAGGACAGGATCGCACCAGACGAGCCGACGAGTGCGCCGACCACGATCAGCAGGTCGTTGCCCAGAGAGAAGCCGATGGCCGCCGCCGCCCAGCCCGAGTAGCTGTTGAGCATGGAGACAACCACGGGCATATCCGCGCCGCCGATCCCCATGATCAGGTGATAGCCGATGAAGAAGGCCAGCAACGTCGTGAGAATGAGCGTCCAGATCCCGGCACCGCTCAGGAACAGGATCAGGAGGATGAAGGACAGGATGGCAGCGCCGGCGTTGAGGGCATGTCCGCCCGGCAGTTTTTCCGCCTTGGACGTGATCTTGCCGGCAAGCTTGCCGAAGGCGACGACGGAGCCCGTGAAGGTGACGGCACCGATGAAGACGCCGAGGAAGACCTCGACCTTCAGGATCGCCTGCTCGGCGCTCGTCTTCTTGGCGAGAAGCGCGGCAAAGCCTTCCAGCGCCTTGCGTTCCTCTTCGCTCATCGCGAGCACGCGGCCAAGCTCGATATAGGCGTTGAAGCCCACGAACACGGCTGCGAGACCGACAAGCGAGTGCATCGCCGCGACCAGCTGGGGCATTTCCGTCATCTGGACGCGCTGGGCGACGAAATAACCGATGATACCGCCGGCGGCGATCAGGAGCAGGGAGAGCAGCCAGAGGCCGGAGCCTGGACCGATGAGCGTGGCGACGACGGCAAGCGCCATGCCCGCAATGCCGTACCATACGGCGCGTTTTGCGCTTTCCTCACCCGAGAGACCTCCGAGCGAGAGAATGAACAGAACAGCCGCAACCACGTAGACGGCAGTGGTGAAACCGAATTCCATGGGTCGGGCTCCTTAAGACTTCTGGAACATGGCGAGCATGCGCCGTGTGACGAGGAAACCGCCGAAAATATTGATCCCGGCCATGAAGATGGACAGTCCGGCCAGCAGGATGATGAGGAAGGACCCCGACCCGACCTGCAGCAGCGCGCCGACGATGATGATCGACGAAATCGCGTTGGTGACCGCCATCAGCGGCGTGTGCAGCGAGTGGCTGACATTCCAGATGACCTGGAAGCCGACGAAAACGGCGAGCACGAACACGATGAAGTGCTGCAGGAAGCTCGCAGGCGCGATCAGACCGACAAGCAGCATCAGGATGCCGCCGACCGTGAGCAGCGTAACCTGCTGCTTGGTCTGCGCCTTGAAGGCAGCTGCTTCCGCGGCCCGCTTTTCCTCCGGTGTCAGTTCCTTCGGCTTTTCCTTCGATTTCGCGGCAATTGCCTGAACCTTCGGAGGGGGAGGCGGGAAGGTGATTTCACCCTGATGCGTCACCGTCGCGCCCCGGATGACGTCGTCTTCCATGTCATGAACGAGCTGACCGTCCTTTTCCGGGGTCAGGTCCGTCATCATGTGGCGGATATTCGTCGCGTAGAGACTGGAGGACTGCGATGCCATCCGCGAGGGGAAGTCCGTGTAACCGATGATCGTGACGCCGTTGTCGGTGACGACCTTCTTGTCCGCCTCGGTGCCTTCCACGTTGCCGCCACGCTCGGCGGCAAGGTCGATGATGACCGAGCCCGGCTTCATGGCCTTGACCATGTCCTCGAGCCAGAGCTTCGGCGCGGGGCGGTTCGGAATGAGGGCCGTCGTGATCACGATGTCCATCTCCGGCGCCAGTTCGCGGAACTTGGCAAGCTGGGCCTCGCGGAACTCCGGCGACGAAACGCTGGCATAGCCGCCCGTGGCCGCGCCGTCCGTCTGTTCTTCCTCGAAGTCTAGATAGACGAATTCCGCGCCCATGGATTCGACCTGTTCGGCGACTTCAGGGCGCACATCGAAGGCGTAGGTGATTGCGCCGAGCGATGTCGACGTGCCGATGGCGGCAAGGCCTGCAACACCGGCGCCGACCACGAGAACCTTGGCAGGGGGAACTTTACCGGCAGCCGTGATCTGGCCCGTGAAAAACCGCCCGAAATTGTTGCCGGCCTCAATGACCGCACGGTAACCGGCGATGTTTGCCATGGACGAAAGCGCATCCATTTTCTGGGCGCGCGAGATGCGCGGCACCATTTCCATCGCGATGACGTTGGCACCCTTTTCCTTCGCGGCTTCAAGCCCGGCCTCGTTGCCGCCCGGGTTGAAGAACGAGATCAGGGTCTTGCCTTCCGTCAGGTACCCCAGCTCCTTGTCTTCCGGCTGGCGCACCTTGGCGACGATGTCGGACTGCTTCCAGAGGCTGGGAGCCGTCTTGACGATTTCGACACCGGCTTCCTTGTAAGCCTCGTCGGAAAAACCGGCTGCTTTGCCGGCACCGCTCTGAACAAGACAGGTATAGCCGAGCTTCTGCAGTTGCTTCGCTGAGTCCGGGGTCATGGCCACGCGGGCCTCCCCGGGAAAAATTTCCTTGGGTGTGCCGATCTTTAGGGCTTCTGACATATGTCGCTCCAAGATGGTGACCAGGACATGGCCGAGAGTGTGGGATCGTGGGCGAAAGGAAAGAGAAGTGTCCCCCGCATGCCCCGATTTCTGTGCGTGGCTGCATATAGAGACGAAAATTATACTTATGACAAGACGTGTTTCCGCGGGAAGGGGCGTGTATTGCGCAGCCAACCTTGGATAAGCTTCCGAACTGATTTTTTAAGAAAAGTTCGCTGCCGGGCATTGTAGTCTTGGCGCCCGCCGCAATTTTCGCTCGGAATACTCGGATTTAGGTGGGAATTAGTAATATTTTCTGAGCGCAGTCGCGGCACTGCGATGGCTAATCGTTCGTGCCCTTGGTGAAGTGGCAGCGACCTGTCGACGCAGGCCGCTGCCGATCGGTTATTCTGCCGCCGTTTCCACCGGTTCCTTGGGGTCCAGGTCAGACGCGCTGTGCCGCTCGTGGAATTGCTCGTGCTCTTCGCCCCAGGCCTTGTTGACCCTGCGTCCGCGTATGACGGCCGGACGGGCGTCGATCTTTTCGGCCCAGGCCTTGACGTTCTTGTAGTCATCGACGGAGAGGAATTCGGCCGCATTGTAAAGCCGCCCGAGAACAAGTCCGCCATACCAGGGAAAAATCGCGATGTCGGCGATCGTGTAGTCGTCTCCTGCGATGTAGGGACGGTCGGCGAGCGCCTTGTCGAGCACATCGAGCTGACGCTTCGTTTCCATCGCGAAGCGGTCGATCGGGTATTCGAACTTTTCCGGTGCGTAGGCATAGAAGTGTCCGAAACCGCCACCGAGATAGGGAGCGGAGCCCATCTGCCAGAACAGCCAGTTCAGCGTTTCGGTTCTGGCGGCAGGATCCTTCGGCAGGAATGCGCCGAACTTTTCCGCCAGATACATCAAGATCGACCCGGACTCGAACACCCGCGTCGGCGTCTTGGTGCTGTGATCCACCAGAGCCGGGATTTTCGAGTTGGGATTTGCGCCGACGAAACCGCTCGAGAACTGGTTGCCTTCGTTGATGCGGATCAGCCAGGCATTGTATTCGGCGTCCGTGTGGCCGAGCGCCAGCAACTCCTCCAGCATGATCGTCACCTTGACGCCGTTGGGGGTTGCCAGAGAGTAGAGCTGCAGCGGGTGGTCGCCGACCGGGAGGTCCTTTTCGTGGGTCGCACCGGAGATCGGCCGATTGATGCTCGCAAATTCACCGCCGTTCGGCTGTTCCCACGTCCAGACTTTGGGCGGGGTATAGGTCGAGGTATCGCTCATTGGAAAGCTCTCCGGAAGATTGAAGGCAGGCCTGGTTACGCGTGCGCCCCGGGATCGGAACTCATCGCAATCTTACGATTAGATAGGACGTTGGGAGAAGTTTGCCTAGGCCGAGTTTGCAATAAGGTCGGTTTTTTCATGAAAGGTATAATTGTTTGCGCGCGCATTTGTTGAAAGGCCTTCGCAGCCCCCGTCACTTTGCGCCTAACGTCAAGAATTTAGAAAATTTTTGCTCTCGACCTGACCGTAACGTTAAGGCATCCTCTTCTTCCCGGGGCTTTGAACGACGCAATAAGAACGCGCATCTGTCCCGACCGATCGGCAAGTCACGAGAACCAGACCGGAAGGAAAAGACGGAACCCTAAAACACGAAAACCACAGTTGCGGGTAACCCGTCTTGATAATTGTCGCAATTCAGGGAGGACGACATGAATTTGAGGCCAGATCCGAGTTTTTATCCGACTGCGCAGATGGCGATGGAGGCCCCGGTTGAAAAACTGGCCTTCACGCTGATGCTGAGCCCGGATTTTACCCAGCCCGACGGCCTGGCCGTGGTGAATGTCGATCCCGAGAGTTCCGACTACGGCAAGATCGTTCACACGGTCATGATGCCCAACACGGGCGACGAGTTTCATCATTTCGGCTGGAATGCCTGTTCGTCGGCACTGTCCCCCTTGACCGGCCACGCGTTTCTCGAACGCCGCTATCTCATCATTCCCGGCATCCGTTCCTCAAGGATCTACGTCATCGACGTCAAGGAGCCGCTCGATGCGAAGATCCACAAGATCATCGAGCCGGAAGAAGTCTTTGCGAAGACGGGATATTCCCGGCCGCACACGATCCATTGCGGTCCGGAGGGGATCTACGTCTCGACGCTGGGCGGCGGCGGCGAGGATGGGACGGACGGACCTCCCGGCATTTTCATCATGGATTGCGAAACCTTCGAGATCCGGGGCCGCTACGAAATGGATCGCGGCATGCAGGACAAGCACTATGACTTCTGGTGGAACCTGCCGCGCGACTACATGGTGTCTTCGGAGTGGGGCCTGCCGCCGCAATTCGAAAACGGTCTGGTGCCGGAAGATCTCCTGTCCAACAAGTACGGGCACCGGATCCATTTCTGGGACCTGAGGGCGCGCAAGAACGTTCAGACGATCGATCTGGGCGAAAACCACCAGATGGCGCTGGAGATTCGTCCCGCGCATGACCCCGCCAAGCAGTACGGGTTCTGCGGTGTCGTCGTCGACACGACCAATCTGCAGGGCTCCATCTTCACCTGGTGGCGCAATGACGACGGCACCTTTGAAGCGAAGAAGACGGTCACGATCGACCCGCAGCCTGCCGATCCCGATGACTTGCCGGACATGCTGAAAGGCTTTTCCGCGGTGCCACCCCTTGTGACGGACATCGATCTCAGCCTCGACGACAAGTTCCTCTATGTCGCCTGCTGGGGCACGGGCGAAATGCATCAATACGATGTCTCCGATCCGATGAACCCCAAGCTCGCCGGTAAGGTGGAAATCGGCGGGATCGTGAAGAAGACAAAACATCCAAACGGAAAGGACTTCGGCTACGGTCCCCAGATGGTCGAGATCAGCCGGGACGGCAAGCGGGTCTACTGGACCAATTCCCTCTATTCCACCTGGGATGACCAGTTCTATCCCGGTGACCGGGGCGCCGCGATGGTCATGGCGAACGCGGGCCCCAACGGCGGCCTGACGCTGGACGAGAACTTCTGGGTCGACTTCCCTCAAGGCTACCGGTCACACCAGATCAGGCTGGAAGGCGGCGACTGTTCGACGGACAGTTTCTGCTACCCGTCGGTCTAGAAATTGGAAGGAATGAGCATGACGGCCCTCTGGCTGGCCGTCATCGGCTCTGGCCTCTATCACGGGCTCAATCCCGGCATGGGGTGGCCGCTGGCCGTCTCGGCGGCGCTGATGGAACGGCGCGCGCAGGCCTTGCCGCGCGCGCTGCTATCACTGGCCGCGGGGCACTTGCTGGCCATGTTGGCAATTCTGCTGCCGTTTTCCGCCATGATCACGCTGGTCAGCCTGGAGAACGAGATAAGGATCTTTGCCGCCTGCCTCGTGATCGGTCTGGGGCTATATCTCCTGATCACCAACAGGCACCCGCGCTTTCTGGCGCGGGTATCGCCGGCAAAGCTGGGGCTCTGGTCTTTTCTCGTCGCGATCGCGCACGGGGCAGGGCTGATGCTCGTGCCCATTTATCTCGGGATCTGCTCGGTGCAGAACGAAGGACACCAGGCGGCCGGTACGCTGATGGGGGCCGACGTG
Organism: Roseibium sp.; assembly: GCF_965232425.1. GTDB lineage: Bacteria > Pseudomonadota > Alphaproteobacteria > Rhizobiales > Stappiaceae > Roseibium. Next base: position 11,244 of record NZ_OZ246971.1, on the reverse strand, counting down.
CGCATGGCGCTGCTGGTCTCGGTGGTCCATACGCTCGCAATGGCGACGGCCGGCGGTCTGATCGCCTTTGGCGTTTATTCCTGGCTCGGACTGAAATTCCTGCAGAAAGCCTGGTTCAACCTGGACCGGGTGTGGGCCATCAGTCTCATCCTCGTCGGCATCTTCGCGCTCGCGCTTCCGCACACCTGACCGAGACGGGTGCGGCGCGCAGGCGACGCGGACGCGACGAGAGCCGTGACTGCTGCGCTCAGTTCAGCAATTCATCTTCAAAGGGAAACAGGGAAAGGAGTTCGGTCCCGGTCTCCGTGATCAGCACCTGCTGTTCCAGCTTCACGCCTTCCTTGCCGCCGTCCGCGCCGATGAAACTTTCCACGCACAGGGTCATGCCCGGTTCCAGCACGCCGTCATAGCCCGCATCCGGGAAGTCGCCGTGATGATAGAGATAGGGATATTCACCCGTCATGCCGACACCGTGTGCGGACAGGTAGTACCGGTTCTTGTAGAACTTTTCCGGAATGTTCCAGGCGTTGTCCGCGTAGTTCCGGAAGGTCATGCCAGGGTGGAGAATATCCATGTTGTGGTGCACCTGTTCGAAGGCGACCTTGTAGAGTTCCTTCTGCGCCGCGCTGGGCCTGTCCGGCCCGGCGTGAAACGTGCGCGAGAAGTCGGCATAGTAGCCGTGGCACCCGACGACATCCGTGTCGAGCGCGATCAGGTCGTTGGCGTTGATGACGCTTGCGGAGGCTTCCTGGAACCAGGGGTTCGTACGCGCACCGGCATTGAGCAGCCGCGTTTCGACATAGTCTCCATTCTGCGCAATGATCGATTGATGCAGCACGGACCAGAGTTCCGCTTCCGTCTGTCCCGGCCGGATCGCCTCCCGCAAACGGGCCACGCCCGTTTCCGTTGCGCGCAGCGAGGCAATCACGCATTTCATTTCCTCGGGCGACTTGATCGCGCGCGCCATCTCGACGGGTTGCTGTGCATCGACCACGGTCAACCCGGCCTCTTGAAGCGCGAATTTCGAGCCGGCGTTCAGGCGTTCCACGCCGACGGTCGCCTTTCTCTCACCGGTGAGCTCCCGGATCAGGGCGGCCATTTCCAGGCCCCATTCCTGTTCGCGTTCGGCGATGTGAGGGCCGGCGGCGACGAAGCTCGCGGTTCTGGCAGGCCGCACTTCGTCGACCGTTTCAAAGCCGTGTGCCAGATGCTCGCATCCGGTGAACTCGAACAGGATCGACCGGTCCTGGGTCATCACCAGATAGCGCGACGGCGTGTTGCGCATGGAAAAGACCTGCATGTTCCGCGTGCCCGTCGCATAGCGGATATTGACCGGATCGGACAGGATCACCGCATCGACCCCATGGGCAAGCATCTGTGCACGCACGCGGCCCTGCCGGTACGTTCGCACCGCGACCTGGTCGATGCCGTCATCTGACGGGCTTCGGTCCAATTGCGCCAGTCCGTCGAGGTCGCTGCGCTCAGCGTGCCAATCCAGTTCGGCCATCGCCACTGTCTCCTTTTCCTACGAAAAGGAATATCAACTCGGTACGACTTCAATAAAACCATGGAAATTCTCTGCAGATTGGATAACTTTTCGGAATGCAAAACTATCGCAAGTCACTGCCGCCGCTGGATACGATCGTGTTTTTCGAGGCGGCCATGCGGCATCTGAATTTCACCGAGGCCGCTGACGAGCTCTACGTGACACAGGCCGCCGTCAGCAAACGCATCAAGCAGCTGGAACTTTGGCTCGGCGTCGATCTGTTCGTGCGCAGCGGCCGCAAGCTGGTTCCGACGGAGGCTGGAGCGTATCTCGCGGAAAAGACGGGCATGACGCTGGACTACCTGGATTGGGCCTTCCGGACCATAAAGGTGCCTGCGCAGCCCGTGGTCCAGATTGCCTCCGTTACGGCGCTGGCAACGTTCTGGCTCCAGGCAAAACTGCGTGACTTCGCCTTGTCCGACGAGGCTTGTCCGTTCAATCTGAGCACCGCTGACGAACTGGGTGATCTGCTCAGGCCGGAAAACGATCTCGTCATCCTGCACGGTGAGGACAGGCTGCCGGGCTGGAACCTGGAACTGTTGTTCGAAGAGGAAATCGTTCCGGTCGGAACACCCGCCGTTGTCCGCAATGCAAGCGCTCGGGAGCCTGCGGCGAGACCGCCGCTCCTGAATTTTGCGCGCATGGCGCCGAACTGGACCGATTGGTCGGTCTGGATCCAGAGAACCGGATGGACGGAATTCGAGCAAAACGGACGCGTCGACTGTGCCAGCTACAACCAGACAATCGGCCGGGCGCTCAGGGGAGAGGGTCTGGCCCTCGGGGCTTTGCCGCTGCTGACGGACGAAATTGCATCGGGCGCGCTTGTGGCAATGCATGACCGCAAGATGATCACTGGGAAGGCGTACTATATTGCCTGGCCGCAGACGCGCCCGCTAGGTGAGGAAGCCGCCAGGCTGAAGGCGGTGCTGTCCCGCAGGATGTGACACGCCCCGCGGCAAGGTGCTTTCGGGGCCAGCTTGGCGCGCTATCTCAGCCTCACGAGTCCGAAGAAAGTATGCCGAAACCTTGCAGGATTTTGCCATGGGTGCCATCGCGGACCATGGAATCGAACGCTTCCTGAAGGGCATCGATCACGTCGCCCGAAGTCTGGTGATGGAGCGCGAGATAAAGTTCCCCGCGATTGAGGTCGTAGACGGTCTCATATTCGCTGAGATCGGCACCCATCTGCTGCAGGCCCCAGCGTGTCACCTCGGTTTCATAGGAAATGGCGTCCACGCGGCCGGCAATGAGCTTGCGGAAATTCTGCTCGTTCGAAAGCACGGGTTCGATGCGATCGTCCGGAACGCCCTGGGCGCGCAGGAGCAATTGCCCCACATCGTCCTTGACGACCCCGATACGGATCTTGGCAAGATCATGCACCGTTTCGATTTTCAGGTTCCGATCCTTGCGTGCCGTCAGGCCGACCACCGTCGAAACGAATGGGCCGACCCACCGGAACAGGCTTTCGCGGTCCTGGGTGCGCGTGGTCGAAAAGAGCGCATGTCCCGGTCTCTGCAGGGTGAGATTGTAGCCCCGTGCCCAGGGAAGAAGCGCGATGTCCTTCCGGGTGTGACCCGACATCGTCCGCTTGAAGATCTCTTCCATGATCTCGACGCTGATCCCGCGCAGAGCCGTTCCGTCATGGTAGTTGAAGGGCGGATATTCCTCCGTCATGACCTTCAGGGACACAAGCTCGCTGTCCGCGCTGGCGGAACCGGCGACGGGCATGGTGGTGACGGCGGTGAGGCCGGCGACAACGGATCTTCTCGTCAATTTTCGCATTGCTTGATCCTCGATTGCTCGGGTCCGTCAGTCAGTCCTATCCGGTGTTTTGCAGTTTCTCGTCCGGCAACAGCGTTTTTTCGCAGCGTCCGGTTTCAGGCTCCGAAAGATGCGCTGCAAGCGGTTCGGCTTTGCCGAACAGGAAGCCCTGACCGGTTTCGACACCCAGTTCGACAAGGCGGCTGCACTGGGCCTCGGTCTCGATGCCTTCTGCGATCACCTTCAGCTTGAGCTTTTGCGACAATCCGACAACCGCCTCGATCAATGCGGCTGTCTTGTTGGTCCGCTCGATGCCTGACCGTTCGTCCAGCCCTTTGATGAACGACCTGTCGATCTTGACCGTGTCGACCGGGAAGCGATGCATGTAGCTGAGAGACGAGAAGCCTGTCCCGAAATCATCCAGCGCAAAGGTGCAGCCCAGTTTCCGGATGTCTTCAATGAGCCCGTCCAGCCCCATGCTGTTCTGCATGAGGGTCGTTTCGGTGATCTCGAGAACAAGCCGGCCCGGATCGACGCGATGCGCCGTCAGCTTTTCCCTGAGATTGTTTGCCAGGTCCGGCAGAAACTGCGCGGCGGAAAAGTTCAGGGCGACGTAGGCGGTGTTGCAGTTCTGGCTCGCCTGCATGCGTTCAAGCGCGTCGAGACCCAGCTCCAGAACCAGATCGCCGATCTCCAGGATACCTCCGGTCTGTTCGGCAGCGCGGATGTATTCAAGGGGAGGCAGCACACCCTTTTGCGGGTGGACAAGGCGCAGCAGTCCTTCATAGCCGATCGGCGCTCTGCTCTTCAGATCGACGATGGGCTGGAAATGCAGCTGGAACCAGTCATTCTCCAGAGCCTCGGAGATGACTTCCTTGACTTCGAGCTGCTGACTGGCCTCCTTGCCGAACTGTTCGTTGAACACGCAAAAGCCGTTTCGCCCGCTGTTCTTTTGCCGGTACATCGCGACATCGGACGCCTTGAGGAGTTCTTCCGCGCTTTTCGCGTTGTCGGGATAGAACGAGATCCCGACGCTGGCGGAAATCTGCAACGTCCGGCCGCCCAGATCGATGGGGCGGTTCAGGGTGCGATTGATCTTGGTGGCAAGTTCGACGGCCCGTTTCTTGCTCGATTTGCACGACAGCATGATCGCGAATTCGTCGCCGCCGAACCTGCCGAAACAATCGTCGTCGTCCAGCAGTTCCGCGATTTCACGGGTCACCGACTGCAAAACGCGGTCGCCCGCGAAGTGTCCCAGATTGTCATTGACCCACTTGAAGCGGTCGAGATCAAAGAAGAGGACCGCGATATCGTCAGAGCCGTCCGAACTTTCTATCGCCGCATTCAACCGGTCGGCGAAACCCTCGCGGTTCACCAGTCCCGTGAGGTAGTCGGTTCGCGCCTGTCGCAGGATTTCCGCCTCGGCGGCCTTCAGCTTGCTGATGTCGGTCATGACCGACAGGGAGCTGCCGCCGTGCGCGCTGTCGTCGAAATCCTTGGTTTCCGTGATCAGCACATCAAGACAGCTGCCATCCGCCTTCTGGAAGACCGACGTCAGTTCCAGCGTCTCGTTCTTGCCGTCCGAGAGCATGCTCCGGTTTTTCAGGTAGTCGCATTTGAAGTCGTCATGGATGAATTCGCAGAACTTGCGGCCGATGACGTTCCTGCGGCTGTAGCCCGTCGCGTGCAGCCAGTAATCCGAAACGTTGCGAATGTTGTCGTCGCTGTCGATCGAATAAAGCATCACGGGCGTGTTGTTGTAGAGAAACGTCAAACGTTTGTTGGCCCTGATCAGCTGCGCCTCGTCCTGGTCCAGTCTCTCCTGCATTTCGTTGAAGGCGCTGGTAACGCGGCCGAGCTCGTCCGAGGAGTTCCAGTCAACCTTCCGGCGGGTGCCCGAGCGTTGCGTGGCTTCGATCGCATCGTTCAGGCGCAGCAGCGGCCGCGAGATCATGAAACGGTTGGCTATCAGCGCGGCGACGAGCACCGATATGGTCGACACGACAAACAGGATCGCCGATTTGACGACTTCCCGGACCGCTGCATTGCTGATGTGGCTGGACATGAAGCGGATGCGCAAGGTGCCGACGCTGTGCTCGACCCCGTCCACACTGTGTGTGATTTCCTTTGAAAACAGGGCATTTTCCCTGCTGAGCGCGGTGTCGGCGCTGCCGTCCTTGGAGATCAGCGCCAGAGACTTGTCGTTGTCGTCGAGGATCTCGATGCTGAATATGTCGCGATCATTCGCGATCGCGCCGGCCCATTTTCTCAGGTTGTCATAATCAAAGTCCCACAGCGCCTTGCTCAGGGCCTTGCTGTTGGCATCAAGCAGAACCCGTTTCTTCGCGATCATTTCGCGCTCGACCGAGTTTTTCGTCATGACAAAAAACGTAATCAGCAGCGGTCCGTTTACGGCAATCAATGCCGCGAACATGATCGCGAGAAACTTCCTCTGCGTAGATTTCCTGATAAGCCCAAGCATGCAGCAAATTTACCCCGGTTGCGGTAAACAAACCTCTTCCTTTCTGGTTGAGGAAGGTTGCTTTGCTTAATTTTTGGTAGCTTCTGCTATTCGAATTCTGTGTTCGAAGTGCTGAACATATAGTGATTCGCGCTGGATGACCGAAAAAGCTGAGTGGACATGGCCCGGCGCGTTTTGCTTGCTTGGCATGGCTCCGGGACGGCTATCGGTCAGCTTCGCAGGCGCAGGAAGCCGCGGGCGTCGGCGCCTGACGGCCGTGAAACGAAAAGCCGTGGAACCCTTCATCGGCCCCACGGCTTCAATCCTGCAAAGACGTTTGCGTCACTCGCTGGTGTCGACCCGCAACACTATTCCCGGACGATATAGACCGAACATTGGGAATGACGCGCAACCCGTGCCGCATTCGGGCCGAGGAGAAACTCCTTCAGATGCGGCTTGTGCGCGCCGATGACGATCAGATCGGTGCCGGCTTGCTTGGCCGCCTCCAGGATCTCCTCGTAGATGGAGCCGGCCGCGACGATGTGGCGAATGGACTGGTTCCGCTCGTCACCCAGCACACGGGTGACCATGTCGTTCAGGGCCGATTTGGTCTTCGTGACCAGCTCGCCCTGAAAGTTCTCGTCGAAATAGGAGTTGACCAGCGTCACGCCATAGTTCGGCACGACGGTGATGACATCCAGCTGGGCTCCGTCGAGACGCGCGAGTTTGTCGCCCGTTTCAAGCACCTGCACATCATCCTCGTGTGAAATGTCGACTGCACACAGCACTGACTTGATGCTCATGCCGGCACTCCTTTCTCGCGGCCAGCGCGTGCGCGCTGGATCAGATAGACCACCACCAGCAGCAACAGGCCGGGGATATAGACAAGTTCCTTGGGCATCTGCTTGACCTCGACCTGTGCCTCCTTGGCGATCACGGGATCGTCGCCGTAGAAGTCGAAGTCGCCGAGCTCCTCGAAATAGGGGGTGCCGGGGAACGGTTCGTCGATCTTCAGGACGCCGTCCTCGTCGAGAACGGTGAGACCAAGCGCTTCGAGCCGTGCTTCTCCGCCGTCCTCCGTGCCGGGATTGACGATGATCGTCTTCTCGGTTGTTTCCCCAGTGTCGAAATCAGGCCCGCTGACGGTCACCCGGATCTCCTGGCCTGCCGGTGCATTGCCGACCGCCTGCACGAACTGCGCCGGCGGGATCTGTTCGAACGGAGGCTGGATGCGGTTCATGAAGAAGTCCGGCCGGAACAGCACGAATGCGATCAGCACAAGAGCAACGCTTTCGTAGATCCGGCTCTTGGTGACGAAGTACCCCATCGTGCCCGCGGTAAAGACGAGGATCGCGATTGTTGCGACCACGAAGACGAGCGTTCCCTGCAGCCATCCGACATCGATCAGCAACAGATCGGTGTTGAAGATGAACATGAAGGGCAGGGCAACGGTTCGGAGCGAGTAGAAGAAGGCCGTGAACCCCGTCCGGATGGCATCGCCTCCGGACACGGCCGCCGCGGCGAAGGACGCCAGGCCCACCGGAGGCGTCACGTCCGCCATGATCCCGAAATAGAACACGAACAGGTGCACGGCGATAAGCGGCACGATCAGGCCGGACTGCGCCCCCAGTTCAACCACCACACCGGCCATGAGCGAGGAGACCACGATGTAGTTCGCGGTGGTCGGAAGACCCATGCCGAGGACCAGTGACAGAACGCCCACGAACATCAGCATCAGGACCAGATTGCCGCCCGACACGAACTCGACAAGATCGGCCATGACCTGCCCGATGCCCGTCAGGGTGACGGTGCCGACGATGATGCCGGCGGTCGCGGTCGCCAGACCGATGCCGATCATGTTGCGGGCGCCGTCGATCATGCCGTGGACAAGATCGTTGACGCCTTCCTTCAGCTCGTTGACGGTTTCGCTTTCCCCTCGGAAAATCGCCTTGATCGGCCGTTGTGTCAGCAGGATCACGAAGAGCAGGGCCGTTGCCCAGAACGCCGAAAGACCGGGCGATTTCTGTTCGATCATCAGGAAGTAGACGAGCACCACGATCGGCAGCAGGTAATAGAGGCCTGCCTTGTAGATCTCGGAGATTTCCGGAAGCGTTATTTCTTTCTCGTTCGGATCGTCCGGATGCAGGTCGTCGACGGTGGCGGCAAGCTTCAGGAGCGCGAGATAGGCGACGAACACCAGCACGGCCAGGATCCAGCTTGCCCCGTCGGGAACGGCCGCGACGATCCAGCCGACCGGGAACTTGACGCCGTAGCAGAGCGCTGCGAACCCGGCAAAGAAGAAGAACATTCCAAGCACCGTGCGCAGCGTTGAAACGGTCTTGTGGCCGATCGTCGGCATGTTCCGTTTCACGGCTTCAAGGTGCACGATATAGACCAGCGCGATGTAGGAAATGACCGCGGGCAGGAAGGCATGCGTGATCACGTCGACATAGGAAATGCCGACATATTCGACCATCAGGAACGCTGCGGCACCCATGACCGGAGGCATGATCTGGCCGTTGACCGACGAGGCTACCTCGACAGAGCCGGCCTGTTCCGATGAGAAGCCGACGCGCTTCATCAGGGGGATCGTGAAGGTACCGGTCGTGACGACGTTTGCGATCGAGGAACCGGAGATCAGGCCGGTTGCGGCGGAACCGACAACCGCGGCCTTGGCGGGGCCGCCCTTGAGGTGCCCGAGCGCGCCGAAGGCCATCTGGATGAAGTAGTTTCCGGCCCCCGCCTTGTCGAGAAGCGCGCCGAACAACACGAACAGAAAGACGAACTTGGTGGAGACGCCAAGGGCGATGCCGAAGACCCCCTCCGAGGTGATCCACATGTGGCTCATCGCCTTTTTCAGCGACGCACCTTTCCAGCGGATGACCTCCGGAACCCATTCGGAGGAACCGAAGAAAACATAGAGCAGGAATACGGTCGCAACCGCCGCCATCGCGGGACCGAGCGCGCGCCTTGCCGCTTCGAACAGGACGACGATGCCGGCAAGCGCAAACCACTTGTCCATGTCGTCGGCGAGGCCGCCGTTATTGACGATCTTCTCGTAGAAGAAAAATCCGTAGAGCGCGATGAACGCACCGAACAGCGCGAGTATCCAGTCCTGTATCGGGATGTAGTGGCGCGGACTGCTCTTGAGCGCTGGATAGGCCATGAAGGCCAGGAACATCGCAAAGGCAAGGTGGAACTGGCGGCTGTTGTTGATCAGGTCGCCGGGAAGGACGTAGTAGGCGACCGGAGAGGCAAGCAGAACCTGAAACACGGACCATAGAAAAGCGACCCCTGCCAAAAGCAGGCCGACGCTTCCGGCCGGATTGCGCGAGCCGGAATCGGAAGCGGCAACAAGTTCCTGAAGTTCTTCTTCCGACAGACCTCGCCGTGGGTCCTGATTGTTCGGTTGATTCTGATCCGCCATGAAAATCCCCCATCCAACAGCTCGCGAAGGAGCTGCGCCCATAAATTCCCGGGTGTTTCGGGCCAGCGGCCCTCAGAAAAATGTGACATGCAATTCGTTTGCGCCCGCGTTCTTTCTGACGTTCTTCGGCGCAAAGAAGTGGGTCCGGAGAGTTGATCCCCGGACCCGAAGCGGTTCTGGATTAGTTGATCCAGCCTTGCTCTTTGTAGTACTTGGCAGCACCCGGATGAAGCGGTGCGGACAGTCCGTCGGCAACCATTTCTTCCGGCTTCAGGTTGGCAAATGCGGGGTGCAGCTTCTTGAAGGCGTCGAAGTTCTCGAACACCGACTTGACCAGCGTGTAGACCGTGTCGTCGGCAACATCTGCGGACGTGATGAAGGTCGCACCCACACCGAAGGTGTTCGTGTCGCCGTCATTGCCGCGGTACATGCCGCCCGGAATGGTCGCGGTCCGGTAGTAGCTGTTGTCGCCGACAAGCTTGTCTACGGCACCGCCGCCCACGTTCACCAGAACGGAATCACAGGCGGTCGTTGCTTCCTGGATGGAGCCGGAGGGGTGACCGACCGTATAGACCATTGCATCGATCTGGTTGTCGCAAAGAGCTGCGGACTGCTCGGCGGCCTTCAACTCGGTTGCCTGGGCGAAATCGCCGGTGGTCCAGCCCATTGCTTCCATCAGCACTTCCATGGTGCCGCGCTGACCGGAACCCGGGTTGCCAATGTTCACGCGCTTGCCCTTGAGATCCTCGAAGTTTTTGATGCCGGAATCGGCACGTGCCACGACCGTGAACGGCTCGGGATGAACCGAAAAGACGGCGCGCAGGTTCTCGAACGGGCCTTTGTCTTCGAATTTCGAAGTGCCGTTGAAGGCATGGTACTGCCAGTCAGACTGTGCGACACCGAACTCAAGCTCGCCTTCACGAACCGTGTTGATGTTGTACACGGAACCGCCCGTGGATTCGACCGAGCAGCGAATGCCGTGGTCCTTGCGGCCCTTGTTGACCAGCCGGCAGATCGCACCACCGGTCGGGTAGTAAACGCCAGTGACGCCACCGGTTCCGATCGTGATGAATTCTTCAGCCGTTGCTGCTCCGGTGAATGCGATGCTGGTCGCCAGAACAGCACCTGCAAGGTTCATTTTCATCATCATTTGACTAGACTTCCCCATTGTTAAAATTCTTAAGTCAAGCGTGGCACACCACCCTAGACATTTTCAATCTCGTCGAGCAAGCGATTATGCTTCTCAACTTCCTGGATCCGTGCCTCGGCATCGGACCCGGCCCGCGCAACCAGCATGCCCGTGATGGTCTCTATCAGGACGAGCGTGGCTGCGTAAGACGAAAAAAAGTGTGGACTTTCAGTTCGTTGAATGAAGTGATAGTCGGCGTATTGCAGGCCCGGAAAGGCGCGGCTGTCGGTCAGAACCACGACCGTTGCACCTTTGCCGGCGGCAATCTTGGCGGCGCGCACGGACCTGTGGGCATAGGGATGCTTGGAGATGATCAGCACCGTATCCTTCCCGTCCAGCCCCGCGAGCGTGCTGCCCAGTGTGGTTCCGTTCCGCCCCGCGACCGACCAGCGGTCATCGAACCATTTGGCAAGGTAAGCGAAATAGTCTGAGAAACCGGCCGAGCCGAGGGCGCCGATCAGGACAACCTTGCGCGAACCCGAGAGCTGCTCCACCACCGCCTCAAGTGTCGACGGATCGATATCGGCAATCAGCCCCTGAATGTTGTCGATACAGGCGGAGACCTGGCGTGGAAGAAGCGGTTGGTCTGCGTCCGATTGGAGGCGGCGCGCTTTTTCCTGGAAGCTCGCTTGCTCGCGCGCTGTCAGTTCGGTGCGCGCTTGTTCCCGCAGCGCTTCGTAGTCGGTGTATCCCAGCGCGCGCGCCAGGCGCGTATAGCTTGCCGGCGAAACACCGCTCGCGGAAGCGATGGACCGCAGGCTTCTGGTGGCGATTTCCACCTGGTTTTCGGCAATATAGTCCGCGGCAACGCGCAATGCGTCGCTCAACTCGGCGTAACTCGCCGAAATCGCTGTCCGGAT